>NZ_LT546207.1:0-23487 GCF_900078665.2 Mycolicibacterium houstonense
GTGCAGTGGCTGGCCGACCACGAGGGAGCCGAGGTGACCTGGCTGCCGGTCGACGCCGACGGCGCCGTCGCGCCCGAAACGCTGCGCTCGGCCCTGGAGTCCGGCGACGGACCCGATGATGTCGCCCTGATCAGCATCATGTGGGCCAACAACGAAGTCGGCACGATCATGCCGATCGGCGAGCTGGCTGCGATCGCGGCCGAGTTCGAGATCCCGATGCACAGCGACGCGATCCAGGCTGTGGGCCAGATCCCGGTCGATTTCACCGCCACCGGGCTGGCCGCGATGAGCGTGGCCGCCCACAAGTTCGGCGGCCCGATGGGTGTCGGCGCGCTGGTCCTGCGTCGCGACACCGCCTGCGTTCCGCTGCTGCACGGAGGCGGCCAGGAACGCGATGTGCGTTCCGGGACACCCGATGTGGCCGGTGCGGTGGCGATGACCGCGGCCGCCGAGATAGCCATCGGTGGGCTTGCCGAGCACAGCCGCCGCATGCAGGCGTTGCGCGACCGGTTGATCGACGGGGTACTGGCCACGATCGACGACGCCTACCTGAACGGGCCGCGCGGCGCCGGACGGCTGCCCGCCAACACCCACTTCACATTCCGCGGCTGCGAAGGGGATTCGCTGCTCATGCTGCTCGATGCCAAGGGCATCGAATGCTCCACCGGCTCGGCCTGTACCGCGGGCGTGGCGCAGCCGTCGCACGTCCTGATCGCCATGGGTGCCGATCCGGCGACCGCCCGCGGTTCGCTGCGATTCTCGTTGGGGCACACCAGCACCGACGCCGATATCGACGCCGTGCTGGAGGTGCTGCCCGCGGCCGTCGAGCGGGCCCGGCAGGCCGCGCTGGCGAGTGCGGGGAGGTCGTTCTCATGAGAGTCCTGGTCGCGATGAGCGGCGGCGTGGATTCCTCGGTGGCCGCCGCGCGGATGGTCGACGCCGGCCATGACGTCGTCGGCGTGCACCTGGCGCTGTCGTCGGCGCCGGGGACCCTGCGCACCGGATCGCGGGGGTGTTGTTCCAAGGAAGACGCCGCCGATGCCCGCCGCGTCGCCGACATTCTCGACATCCCGTTCTACGTATGGGATTTCGCCGACCGGTTCAAGGACGACGTGATCGACGATTTCGTCGAGTCCTACGCCCGCGGCGAGACNGACGAACCGCTGGCGATGAACCTGATCGACGCGTGCGTGGGCGCGGTGGATTCCGAGGTGGCACTGCACAGCTGTGCACCCGACCTGCCGTGGAAGTCGTTGCTGCGCAGCACGGTTCATGCGGTGTCCGTGGACGTCTCGACGCTGGCGGCCGGGGATCTGGACGGCATCGGTGAGTTCGTCGACTCGGGGCGCACGGTGCTGCTCGGGGTGGTGCCGTCGACCACGCCGGAGGGCAGGCCGTCGGCCGAGGAGGTCGCGAAGGCGGCGGTGGCGCTGACCGATCGGCTGGGATTCGCCCGGGCCGTCTTGCGGGACCGGATCGGCGTCACGCCTTCGTGTGGGCTCGCCGGCGCGACGGTGCAATGGGCCCGCACCGCGGTGGAGCTGACGCAGAAGNGAAGCCGCAGATCCGGGCCGAGGCCGCCGAGCGCGGCCTGGCCGTCGCGGAAAAGCCGGACAGCCATGACATCTGCTTCATCCCGACCGGTGACACCCAGGCCTTCCTCGGGGCCCGCATCGGGGTTCGCCGCGGCAATGTGATCGACCATGAGGGCACGGTGCTCGCCGAACACGACGGCGTGCACGGCTTCACGATCGGTCAGCGCAAGGGGCTCGGAATCGCCGGACCGGGCGCCGACGGCCGGCCGCGCTACGTCACCGGGATCGACGCCGAGACGGGCACGGTGCGCGTGGGCGCCGCCGAGGACCTCGAGGTGCGGGAGCTGATCGGTGACAAGCCGGTGTTCACCGGTGGAACCGTGTTGCAGGGGCCGGTGGAGTGCCAGGTTCAGGTGCGCGCGCACGGCGGGATCACCGACGCGGTGGCCGAGCTGCGTGACGGCCGGCTCGCGGTGACCCTGCGGATACCGCTGCGCGGCGTGGCACCGGGCCAGACGATGGTGCTGTACCGGCCCGACGCCGCCGAGGGTGACGAGGTCATCGCCAGCGCGACCATCGCACGCGCGTGAGTGTCTTCGCAGCGGCAACCGGCATCGGATCCTGGCCGGGCACCGAGCCGCGGGTTGCCGCAGAGGTCGTCGTCGGCGAATTGCACACCCTGTCGCACCTGGTGGAGCTGCCGGCGCGGGGGCTCGGCAGCGATCTGATCGGCCGCGCCGGCGCGCTGCTGGTCGACATCGGCATCGACACGGTGCCGCGCGGGTACCGCATCGCCTCAGGCCGCAGCAGTGCGTTACGCCGGGCCGTGAGCCTGCTCGGTGAGGACATCGACGTGCTGGAAGAGGCCTGGGAGCGGGCCGGGCTGCGGGGTAGTGGGCGCGCCGTGAAGGTGCAGGCACCGGGTCCGATCACCTTGGCCGCCCAGCTGGAGCTGCCCAACGGACATCGGGCGATCACCGACCGTGGCGCGTTGCGTGACCTGGCGGCCTCGCTGGCCGAAGGCCTGGCCGTCCACCGCGCCGAGGTGGCCCGACGGTTGGAGACCCAGGTCGTGGTGCAGCTCGACGAGCCGTCGCTGCCTGCCGCGCTGGCCGGTCGGCTGTCCGGGGTGACCAGTTTCACCCCGGTGCATCCGGTGGACGAACCGCTGGCGATGAACCTGATCGACGCGTGCGTGGGCGCGGTGGATTCCGAGGTGGCACTGCACAGCTGTGCACCCGACCTGCCGTGGAAGTCGTTGCTGCGCAGCACGGTTCATGCGGTGTCCGTGGACGTCTCGACGCTGGCGGCCGGGGATCTGGACGGCATCGGTGAGTTCGTCGACTCGGGGCGCACGGTGCTGCTCGGGGTGGTGCCGTCGACCACGCCGGAGGGCAGGCCGTCGGCCGAGGAGGTCGCGAAGGCGGCGGTGGCGCTGACCGATCGGCTGGGATTCGCCCGGGCCGTCTTGCGGGACCGGATCGGCGTCACGCCTTCGTGTGGGCTCGCCGGCGCGACGGTGCAATGGGCCCGCACCGCGGTGGAGCTGACGCAGAAGGCCGCGGACGCGTTCGCCGAGGATCCCGACGCCATCTAAGACATCAGAGCAACCAAAAGGTTGCCTATTACGCTCTCGGCGCCTAGCCTGAAAGGCAACAGAAAGGTTGCATATGAGTACGGATCGGATCGAGAAGGAAGTTCTGCTCAAGGCTCCGCTGGAGCGGGTCTGGCGGGCGATCAGTGACTCCGAGGAGTTCGGCCGCTGGTTCGGGGTCCGCTTCGACGGGCCCTTCGTCGCCGGAGAATCGGTCAACGGCGTGATGACGCCCACCGAGGTCGACGAAGAGGTTGCCGCGATGCAGGAGCCATACGCCGGTGAAGCCGATGCCTGGCACATCGTGGCGGTCGAGCCGCCGCAGCGGCTGGCCTTCCGCTGGCACCCGTACGCCGTCGAACCGGAGTCCCGTGAGCCGGAGGCGCCCACCACCCTTGTGGAGTTCACGCTGGCCGAGGCTGAAGGCGGGGTACTGCTGCGCATCGTCGAATCCGGGTTCGACGCGATTCCCGCGGCCCGGCGCAAGTCGGCGTTCGACGCCAACAGCGAGGGTTGGGCCCACCAGGCCGAGATGGTCCGCAAGTACCTCGCGCTCAGCGAGTCGGTGTGACGACCGCCGTCGAGGAACGCGCACCGCTTTTCGATGCGCTCGGCGACCCCAACCGGTTGCGCATCGTCACCCGGCTCTGCGAGGGCGGCCCGTGTTCGACGGTCCAACTCACGCAGGTGATTCCGGTGACCAGGCAGGCTGCGACCAAGCATTTGCTGCTGTTGGAGGCGGTGGGCCTGGTGACCAGTGACCGCAAAGGGCGCGAACGCATCTGGCGGATCCAGCCGGAGCCGCTGGAGCAGGCCAGCGACTACCTGACCGCACTGTCGCGACGCTGGGACCGTGCCCTCGATCGGTTGCGTGCGTTCGTCGAGGAGTAAGCGGCCATCGTGAGCACGCCCACGTTGTCACGCCAGCGTGGCCGTCGGCGGCGAGCGTCACGCCAGCGTGACGAAGTGATCAGCGGTTGCGCAGTTCCCGGCGCAGTATCTTGCCGGCCGCGGACTTCGGCACCGCGTCGATGAACTCGACCTGGCGCACCTTCTTGTACGGCGCAACCTGGCCGGCGACGAACGTGATCACCTCGTCGCCGGTCAGCTCCGCGCCGGATTGCTTGACCACGAAGGCTTTCGGTACCTCTTCGCCGGATTCGCTGTCCTGCACCCCGATCACCGCGGCGTCGGCGACCCCGGGATGGGTCAGCAGCACGGCCTCCAGTTCGGCAGGAGGCACTTGGTAACCCTTGTACTTGATGAGCTCCTTGAGCCGGTCCACGATGTAGACACAGCCCGTTGCGTCGACCTTGGCCAGGTCGCCGGTGTGCAGGAAACCGTCGGAGTCGATGGTCTCGCGGGTGGCTTCCTCGTTGTTGAGATAGCCGGCCATCACGTTGGGCCCCTTGAACCACAGCTCACCGGTTTCGCTCAAACCTTCGGCCGGGATGCCGATCTCGGCGCCGGTATCGGGGTCGACCAGCTTGCTCTCCGCATTGGGCACCGTCCAGCCACACGAGTCCAGCGGCGCGACGCGGCCGAACAGGGCCAGGCCGCCGTCGGTCGGGGTGATGTGACTGACCGGGCTCAGTTCGCTCATGCCGTAGCCCTGAACAACGTTGCAGCCCAACCGGTTCGCCACCGCGTGCCCGAGCTCGGCGTCCAGTGACGCCGCGCCGGACATGATGCCCTTGAGCGAGGACAGATCGTAGGAATCGATGAGCGGGTGCTTGGCCAACGCCACGGCGACCGGCGGGGCGATGTAGGCGAACGTGCACTTGTGATTCTGGATGTTGCCGAGGAACTCGGCGAGGTCGAACGAGGGCATGATGATCAGCCGGGCCCGCGCGTGCAACGCGGCGTTGAGCAGCACCGTCATGCCGTAGATGTGGAAGAACGGCAGCACGGCCAACAGCCGGTCTTCGGCGGTCATGCCCTGCAACGGGCGGATCTGCGCGACATTGGCGGTCAGGTTGGCGTGAGTGAGCATGACGCCCTTGGGGTTTGCCGTGGTGCCCGAGCTGTACGGCAGCACCGCCAGATGGGTCGCCGGGTCGAAACTGACCTCGGGTGCCGGGCCCTCCGCGCCGATGCCCTGGGAGTCGGGGCCGTCGAGCACCACCACCTGGTCCTCCGCGAGGCCGGCCGCTGCCGCTCCCTCACGGGCCTGCGGCAACAGCGCACTGACGGTGACCAGTAGGCGGGCCTTCGAATCCTTGAGCTGCTTGGCGATGTCACGCGCGGTGAACAGGGCGTTGACGGTGGTGGCGGTGGCGCCCGCGCGCAGGATCCCGTGGAAGGCGATCGCGAAGCCCGAACTGTTGGGGGACAGCAGGCCCACCACGTCACCGACACCGATGCCGCGGGCCGCCAAGCCGCCGGCGAACGCGTCGATCCGGCGCACCAGTTCGCCGTAGGTCGTCTCGGTTCCCGAGACGGCGTCCACCATGGCCGTGCGCTCCGCGTCGGACGCTGACATGTCGGCGAAGAGGTAGTCGTAGACGCTGACGGTGGGCAGCGCCACGTCGGCGAATGGACTGGCGAAACTCATGGGCTGCTCCCGTTCAGTTCTCGTCGAGTTGTTTGATGAGCCGGCGTGATGCCGTCAGCCGGAACGAGGCGTCGATGAGTTCGCGCACCTCGTCCCAATCGACCTTGGCCGCAGTGAAGTCCAGGCCGAGCCAGCCGAAGGGCCCCATGTAGGCGGGGAAGAAGAAGCGGCTGTCCTGTTCGAGCGCCCGGCGGTCGCTGTCGTCGACCTTGATCAGCACCGAATGCGGATACGGCACCATCTCGCCGCGGCCCTCGGGCTTGACGTTGCCGCCGTACATGGCGAACATCTTCGGCACGCAGAACACCGGACGGCCCCAGGAGATCTTCTCGAAGGCCTCGGGAAATGCCAGGGCAATGGTGCGCAGCTCGGCCAGTCCCGGGTCGTGGTCGTCGAACATGATCGGGTGCGGCATCCCCCCAGATTAGTGGGAACGCCGGTCCCCGATTGCCGGTGGAGGCGAAGCGGCGGCCGATTTCCGGGGCGCCGGCCCGGATCGCGTTCTGCATCAGCATGATCCGCGGCCGGGGGAAATGCGGGTCCGGCGCCGTCCCCGGCACCCGGCCGACCGGCCCGTGTTCCGAGGTGTGGTGTCGGTCGGCTCGGCTAGCCTGCCAGAGTGAGCGAGAAGCCAACCGGAGATGCCGACGCCGTGCTGCCCGAACAGCCCGATGCCGACCTGCGGCGGCGCTGGCAGGAACTTGCCGACGAGGTCCGCGAACACCAGTTCCGCTACTACGTCCGGGACGCGCCGGTCATCTCCGACGCGGAGTTCGACACACTCCTGCGCGAGCTGCAGGCGCTCGAAGACGCCAATCCGGAGCTGCGCACTCCCGACTCGCCCACTCAACTGGTCGGCGGTGCCGGCTTTGCCACCGACTTCGCGCCCGCCGAGCATCTGGAACGGATGTTGTCGCTGGACAACGTGTTCGACTCCGACGAGCTGACCGCGTGGGCGGCCAGGATCAGGGGCGAGACCGGGGACGCCGCGCACTACCTGTGCGAGCTGAAGATCGATGGCGTCGCGCTTGCACTGGTCTACCGCAACGGTCGGCTGGTACGCGCCGCGACCCGCGGCGACGGGCGGGTCGGTGAGGACGTCACGCTCAATGCCCGCACCATCGAGGACATCCCCGAGCAGCTGACGCCGACTGACGAGTTCCCGGTGCCCGATGTGCTGGAGGTGCGCGGCGAGGTGTTCTTCCGGGTGGCCGACTTCGAAGATCTCAACGCCGGTCTGGTCGCCGAGGGCAAGCCGCCGTTCGCCAACCCCCGCAACAGCGCGGCAGGCTCGCTGCGGCAGAAGAACCCGGCGGTCACCGCCCGGCGCAAGCTGCGGATGATCTGCCACGGGCTCGGCCACATCGAAAGCGTCGGCGGCTTCCCGTTCACCTCCCTGCACGACGCGTACCGGGCTTTGGGGGCGTGGGGCCTGCCGGTGTCCGAACACACCACCAAGGTTTCCGGCGTCGCCGAGGTCGCCGAGCGGATCGCCTACTGGGGTGAGCACCGCCACGACGTCGAGCACGAGATCGACGGTCTGGTGGTCAAGGTCGACGAGGTGGCGCTGCAGCGCAGGCTCGGCTCGACCTCGCGCGCGCCGCGCTGGGCGGTCGCCTACAAATATCCGCCGGAAGAGGCCACCACGAAGCTGCTCGATGTCCGGGTGAGTGTCGGCCGCACGGGCCGCGTCACCCCGTTCGCCTACATGGAGCCGGTCAAGGTGGCCGGTTCGACCGTCGGCCTGGCCACCTTGCACAACGCCACCGAGGTGCAGCGCAAAGGCGTGTTGATCGGCGACACCGTGGTGATCCGCAAGGCCGGCGACGTCATCCCCGAGGTGCTCGGGCCCGTGGTCGACCTGCGTGACGGCTCCGAACGGCCGTTCGTCATGCCGACCAACTGCCCCGAGTGCGGCACCGCACTGGCCCCGGCCAAGGAAGGCGATGCCGACATCCGCTGCCCGAACACCCGCAGTTGCCCGGCGCAGTTGCGGGAGCGCGTGTTTCACGTCGCGGGGCGTGGTGCGTTCGACATCGAGGGGCTCGGCTACGAGGCGGCCACGGCGCTGCTGCAGGCCGGGGTGATCGCCGACGAGGGCGATCTGTTCACCCTGACCGCCGACCAGCTGCTGCGTACCGAGCTGTTCACCACCAAGGCCGGCGAGTTGTCGGCCAACGGCAAACGACTGCTCGCCAACCTGGACAAGGCCAAGGCCCAGCCGCTGTGGCGGGTGTTGGTGGCGTTGTCGATCCGCCATGTCGGCCCGACCGCGGCGCGGGCGCTGGCCACCGAGTTCGCCAGCCTGGACGCCATCGTCGAGGCCGGCGAGGAACGGCTCGCCGGTGTGGAGGGGGTGGGTCCGACCATCGCCGCCGCGGTGGTGGACTGGTTCACCGTCGACTGGCACCGCGCCATCGTGGACAAGTGGCGCGCCGCCGGGGTCCGGATGGCCGACGAGCGCGACGCCAGCATCGAGCGCACGCTGGAAGGGCTGTCGATCGTGGTGACCGGATCGCTGCCCGGGTTCTCCCGCGACCAGGCCAAGGAGGCCATCATCAGCCGCGGCGGCAAGGCCGCGAGCTCGGTCTCGAAGAAGACCGCCTACGTGGTGGCCGGTGATGCACCCGGGTCCAAGTACGACAAGGCGGTCGAGCTCGGCGTCCCGATCCTCGACGAGGACGGCTTCCGGGCCTTGCTCGCCGAAGGCCCGTCAACCCCGGACGAGCCGGCGCCGGACGAGAGCTAGGGGCGCCTCAGCGCAGGATCGTGGCGACGATCCCGGCCAGATAGCCCAGCCGCGCGACCTCCGACGGCCGGAAACCGGGCCCACCCGGACGCCCGAGCACCACGGCGGTGTCGTGGTCACCCAACGGGGCGGCGGCCAGGGTGGTGTCCATGTCGCGCCACACCGGCGGCACCCACTCCTCNGCATCCCGATTCTGGGCAAGACCAACATGGACGAATTCGCCATGGGTTCGTCGACGGAGAACTCGGCCTACGGCCCGACGCGTAACCCGTGGAACACCGAGCGGGTTCCCGGCGGATCGGGAGGCGGCAGCGCCGCGGCGCTGGCCGCCTACCAGGCCCCGTTGGCGATCGGCACCGACACCGGTGGCTCGATTCGCCAACCGGCCGCATTGACGGCCACCGTCGGCGTCAAACCGACCTACGGCACGGTGTCGCGCTACGGGCTGATCGCGTGCGCGTCCTCGCTGGACCAGGGCGGCCCCTGCGCCCGCACGGTGCTCGACACCGCACTGCTGCACCAGGTCATCGCCGGTCACGACCCGCGGGATTCGACCTCCGTCGACGCGCCGGTGCCCGATGTGGTCGGAGCCGCCCGCGCCGGTGCGGCGGGGGGTCTGAAGGGGGGGCTCTTATTTACATCTNGGACAAGTGGCGCGCCGCCGGGGTCCGGATGGCCGACGAGCGCGACGCCAGCATCGAGCGCACGCTGGAAGGGCTGTCGATCGTGGTGACCGGATCGCTGCCCGGGTTCTCCCGCGACCAGGCCAAGGAGGCCATCATCAGCCGCGGCGGCAAGGCCGCGAGCTCGGTCTCGAAGAAGACCGCCTACGTGGTGGCCGGTGATGCACCCGGGTCCAAGTACGACAAGGCGGTCGAGCTCGGCGTCCCGATCCTCGACGAGGACGGCTTCCGGGCCTTGCTCGCCGAAGGCCCGTCAACCCCGGACGAGCCGGCGCCGGACGAGAGCTAGGGGCGCCTCAGCGCAGGATCGTGGCGACGATCCCGGCCAGATAGCCCAGCCGCGCGACCTCCGACGGCCGGAAACCGGGCCCACCCGGACGCCCGAGCACCACGGCGGTGTCGTGGTCACCCAACGGGGCGGCGGCCAGGGTGGTGTCCATGTCGCGCCACACCGGCGGCACCCACTCCTCGGTACCGTCGAGTGCCACGGCCTGCTGCAAGGGCAGCCAGGGCGCCGATTGAGCCTGCGTCTCGGGCGCGCCATGACTCGCGGCGACGCGTTCCACGCCACTCCCGGCCGAGCGGACCACCGTGCACCAACCGACCCGCAGTACCCGCGGCGCCTCTTCCGCGAGCACCTGGAGCCGGTCGGCCCGGGAACGGGCGGCGGCGACATGGTCGATCAACTCGAGTTCGCGGTGCGCCTCGAGCAGCCCGGTGTGGGGCCGGATGCTGTCGACATAGACGCCGGACAGGTTCTCCGCAGCGGTGATCAAGCTGTCCGGCATGGCGCCCTGCGGCAGGTCGACGACCAGATCGTCGATCGCATAACCCGCTCCGCGCTCGACGACGTCGAGCGACAAGATGTCGGCACCGACCGAGCCGAGCGCCACGGCGAGCGAGCCGAGGCTGCCCGGTCGATCCTCTAGCTGGACCCGCAGGAGATACGAAGGCACGCGGATCACTGTTGCACAGGGCGCCCGGTGGGGCATGCCGGTGCACTGCCGGCGAGAGGACGATTTGGTGGCTTGACTAGGCTGCTTTGTCGTGTCGAAGATCTCCCGAGACGAGGTTGCCCATCTGGCGCGTCTGGCGCGCTTGGCGCTGACCGATGACGAACTGGACAGTTACGCCGGCCAGCTGGATGCCATCCTCGGCCACGTCAGCCAGATCCAGTCCGTCGACGTCACCGGTGTGGAGGCGACGGACAACCCGTTGAAGGATGTCAACGTCAGCCGACCCGACGTGGTCGAGCCCTGCCTGACGCAGGAGCAAGCGCTCGCCGCCGCGCCGCGCGCCGAAGACGGACGCTTCGCTGTGCCGCGGATTCTCGGAGAGGGTGAATGACGACCATGAGTGATCTGATCCGTCGCGATGCGGCGACCCTCGGTGCCCAGATCGCGGCCAAGGAAGTCTCCTCGACCGAGGTGACCCAGGCCCATCTGGACCAGATCGCGGCGACCGACGACCGCTTCAACGCCTTCCTGCACGTGGCCGCCGACTCCGCACTGGCCGACGCGGCCCGCATCGACGCCGCGGTGGCCGCGGGGGAGACGCTGCCCTCGCCGCTGGCCGGAGTTCCCTTGGCACTCAAGGACGTTTTCACCGCCACCGACATGCCGACCACCGCGGGGTCCAAGATCCTGGAGGGCTGGCGTGCCCCCTACGACGCGACGGTGACCACCCGCCTGCGGGCCGCGGGCATCCCGATTCTGGGCAAGACCAACATGGACGAATTCGCCATGGGTTCGTCGACGGAGAACTCGGCCTACGGCCCGACGCGTAACCCGTGGAACACCGAGCGGGTTCCCGGCGGATCGGGAGGCGGCAGCGCCGCGGCGCTGGCCGCCTACCAGGCCCCGTTGGCGATCGGCACCGACACCGGTGGCTCGATTCGCCAACCGGCCGCATTGACGGCCACCGTCGGCGTCAAACCGACCTACGGCACGGTGTCGCGCTACGGGCTGATCGCGTGCGCGTCCTCGCTGGACCAGGGCGGCCCCTGCGCCCGCACGGTGCTCGACACCGCACTGCTGCACCAGGTCATCGCCGGTCACGACCCGCGGGATTCGACCTCCGTCGACGCGCCGGTGCCCGATGTGGTCGGAGCCGCCCGCGCCGGTGCGGCGGGTGATCTGAAGGGTGTCCGGGTCGGCGTGGTCAAGCAGCTGCGCGGCGAGGGTTACCAGCCCGGTGTGCTGGAGTCCTTCAACGCCGCGGTCGCCCAGCTCACCGAGCTCGGCGCCGAGGTGACCGAGGTCGACTGCCCGCACTTCGACCATGCGATGGACGCTTACTACCTGATCCTGCCCTCGGAGGTGTCGAGCAACCTGGCCCGCTTCGACGCCATGCGGTTCGGCCTGCGCGTCGGGGACGACGGCACGCGCAGCGCCGAAGAGGTCATGGCGCTGACCCGCGCCGCCGGATTCGGCCCTGAGGTCAAGCGCCGCATCATGATCGGCACGTACGCGTTGTCGGCCGGCTATTACGACGCCTACTACAACCAGGCCCAGAAGGTGCGGACGCTGATCGCCCGCGACCTGGAGCAGGCCTACCAGAGCGTCGATGTATTGGTCACGCCGACTACTCCTACTACGGCCTTCGGCCTAGGGGAGAAGGTCGACGATCCGCTGGCCATGTACCTGTTCGACCTGTGCACGCTGCCGCTGAACCTGGCCGGGCACTGCGGGATGTCGGTGCCGTCGGGTCTTTCGCCCGACGACGGCCTGCCGGTCGGTCTGCAGATCATGGCGCCGGCCCTGGCCGACGATCGGCTGTACCGCGTCGGCGCGGCCTACGAGGCGGCCCGCGGCCCGTTGCCCAGCGCGTTGTAAGCAGCCCGCCGCTATGCCCGGCACGGTCGTGCCGGGCGGGGCAAGATGGTGCGCACGCGAGGAGCAAGAAAGGTTTCGAGCATGCGCATCGGAGTTCTCACCGGCGGCGGTGACTGTCCAGGGCTGAACGCGGTGATCCGGGCGGTGGTGCGTACCTGCGACCAGCGTTACGGGTCGTCGGTGGTCGGATTTCTCGACGGCTGGCGCGGCCTGCTGGAGGATCGCCGCATCCAGCTGGCCAACGACGACCGCAATGATCGGCTGCTGGCCAAGGGCGGCACCATGCTGGGCACCGCGCGGGTCAACCCGGACAAGCTGCGGGCCGGCCTGGAACAGATCAAGCAGACGCTCGAGGACAACGGGATCGACGTCCTGATCCCGATCGGCGGCGAGGGCACGCTGACGGCCGCGCACTGGTTGTCCGAGGAGAACGTTCCGGTGGTCGGGGTGCCCAAGACCATCGACAACGACATCGACTGCACCGACGTGACTTTCGGCCACGACACCGCCCTGCAGGTGGCGACCGAGGCCATCGACCGGTTGCACAGCACCGCCGAATCGCACCAGCGCGTGATGCTGGTCGAGGTGATGGGCAGGCATGCGGGCTGGATCGCGCTCAATGCCGGGCTGGCCTCGGGCGCGCACATGACGCTGATTCCCGAGCAGCCCTTCGATGTCGAGGAAGTGTGCCGGCTGGTCAAGAAGCGGTTCCAGCACGGGTCGTCACACTTCATCTGCGTGGTGGCCGAGGGTGCCAAGCCTGCCGAAGGCACCATGCAGCTGCGCCAGGGTGGTATGGACGAGTTCGGTCACGAGAAATTCACCGGCGTGGCACAGCAATTGGCGCTCGAGGTGGAGAAGCGGATCAAGAAGGATGTCCGGGTGACCGTGCTCGGGCACGTCCAGCGCGGCGGCACACCGACGGCCTACGACCGGGTGCTGGCCACCCGGTTCGGCGTGAACGCGGCCGATGCCGCGCATGCCGGCGAGTTCGGAATGATGGTGTCGCTGCAGGGGCAGGACATCGGCCGGGTGTCGCTGGCCGACGCGACCCGCCACCTCAAACTGGTACCGCAGTCCCGCTACGACGACGCCGCGGAGTTCTTCGGATAGCCGCCGTCAGGCACTCTTGAACGCCTCGCGGCGCAGCAGTTGCCACATCGAAGGGGTGCCGACCGTCGTGGAAACCGTGACGGTCGCGCGGGTCTCCGGTGATTCGGCCAGCCGCAGCAGGTAGTCGGCGAGGTCTGTGCGCGAGGTGAACGCACCCACCGGATCACGTCGGCCGGCAACGTATTCGGTGACCTCAGGCAGGTCGAACAGGCCGGACGGCCGCACGATCGTCCAGTCCAGGCCGCTGCCGGTGACGATGTCCTCCATCCGCCGCATGTCCGCGTACAGGGTCTTGCCGAAGATCTGGCTGATCACCGGTTGGACCAGGCGCAGGGCGAACGGGGTATCGGTGCGCCCGGGATAGTCGGCGATCGCGGTGGAACTCACGACGGCCAGTCGGTCGACACCGGCCTTGCGCATGGCCGCCACGATGTTGCCGACGCCGACCGAGTACGTGTCGACGGGTTCCATCGTGAATGTCACGCCCAGGGTGGACAGCACCGCGTCGGCGCCGTCGACGGCCGCGGTGACTGCGCCGGCATCGTGCACATCGGCGCGCGCGACCGTCAGCGCGGGGTGGGTCAGCGGGAACTGCTCGGGGTGCCGGGTGACTGCCACGACGGTGTGGCCGGCATCGAGTGCCCGACGGGTGAGCAGGCGTCCGGTGGCGCCGTTGGCTCCGAAGATGACGATTCGCATGTGGGCTCCGATCTAGTCACTGATAGTGATAATCACACTATGTGACAATCATCTGTAGTGCTAGTGTCCGCATGGTGGCTCAGGAACCGATCGGTGTCTCCGCGCTGGACCGGCGCATCCCATTCCTGCTGTCCCAGCTCGGCGCGTACGTGGCCGAGGGGTTCAGGGCCCGGCTGGAACCGCTCGGCCTGCATCCCCGGGCCACGGCGGTGCTGCTGGCCCTGGCCGGCGCCGACGGCCAGTCGCAACGTGAACTGTGTGAGCGCCTCGGTCTGCACCGCAACGTGATGGTGACGCTGATCGACGCGCTCGAAGCCGAAGGGCTGGTCGAGCGCCGGCCGCATCCCGCCGACCGGCGGGCGTTCGCGGTGTCACTGACCGAACGTGCGCGCAACCTGGTCCCGGCCCTGGATGCCGCCGGTCGCGCGCTGGAGGACGAGGTGACCGCATCGCTGACCGACGAGGAACGCGAGCTGCTGCGGCATACGCTGCGGCGACTGTCGGCGGCGGCCGGGCTGATCCCCGGCGTCCACCCCGGACTGGCCTGAATCACCACCCAACTAGGATCGACGGCATGTCTGTCGCAACCGCTGAACTCGTCGACTACGACGACGTCATCGCCGCCTACGAGCCCGTGATGGGTATGGAGGTGCACGTCGAGCTGTCCACGGCCACCAAGATGTTCTGCGGCTGCGCCAACCGGTTCGGCGCCGAGCCCAACACGCTGGTGTGCCCGGTGTGCCTGGGTCTGCCCGGTTCGCTGCCGGTGCTCAACGAAGCTGCCGTGGAGTCGGCGATCCGGATCGGGCTCGCGCTCAACTGTGACATCGCCCCGTGGGGCCGGTTCGCCAGGAAGAACTACTTCTATCCGGACCAGCCGAAGAACTACCAGATCTCGCAGTACGACGAGCCGATCGCGATCAACGGCTACCTCGACGTGCCGCTCGATGACGGCACCACCTGGCGGGTGGAGATCGAGCGCGCCCACATGGAAGAGGACACCGGCAAGCTCACCCACCTCGGCAGCGACACCGGCCGGATCGCGGGCGCGACGACGTCGCTGGCCGACTACAACCGGGCCGGGGTGCCGTTGATCGAGATCGTCACCAAACCGATCGAGGGCACCGGCGCCCGCGCCCCGGAAATCGCCCGCGCCTATGTCACCGCGCTGCGAGACCTGTTGCGCGGCCTGGGGGTATCCGATGTGCGGATGGACCAGGGGTCGATGCGGTGCGACTCGAACCTGTCGCTGAAGCCGATCGGGGCCGGCGAGTTCGGCACCCGGACCGAGACCAAGAACGTGAACTCGCTCAAGAGCGTCGAGGTGGCGGTTCGCTACGAAATGCGCCGTCAGGCCGCGGTTCTCAACTCAGGTGGCACCGTCACCCAGGAGACGCGCCACTTCCACGAGGACGGCTACACCTCGCCGGGCCGTAGCAAGGAGACCGCGCAGGACTACCGGTACTTCCCCGAGCCGGACCTCGAGCCGGTGGCTCCCAGCGCCGAGCTGGTCGAGCGCCTGCGCCAGACCATCCCCGAGCTGCCGTGGTTGGCGCGCAAGCGGATTCAGCAGGATTGGGGCATCTCCGACGAGGTGATGCGCGATCTGGTCAACGCCGGGGCGGTCGAGTTGGTGGCAGCCACCGTCTCGCACGGCGCGTCCAGCGAGGCCGCCCGCGCCTGGTGGGGCAACTTCCTGGTGCAGAAGGCCAACGAGTCCGAGATCGAGCTCGAGGCGCTGCCGATCACCCCGGCCCAGGTGGCCGCCGTGGTCAAGCTCGTCGACGAGGGCAAGCTGTCCAACAAGCTGGCCCGCCAGGTGGTCGAGGGAGTGCTGGCCGGTGAGGGCGAACCCGAGCAGGTGATGACCGACCGCGGCCTGGCGCTGGTGCGCGATGACTCGGTGATCCAGGCGGCCGTGGACGAAGCGCTCGCCGCGAATCCGGACGTGGCGGAGAAGATCCGGGGCGGCAAGGTTCAGGCGGCCGGCGCCATCGTCGGCGCGGTGATGAAGGCGACCAAGGGCTCGGCCGACGCGGCCCGCGTGCGTGAGTTGGTGCTGGCCGCGTGCGGTCAGGCCGGCTGACCGCCGGTCACTTGACCGAACCGGCGAGCATCGTCATCGCCGCCGTGGCGTACTGCTCGAGCCGCTCCCGCGGGTAACTCTCCGGATCGTGCACGGCGAGCCGGCCGAGCATCTCCGCGAACGACAGCAGGGTGTGGCCGAGCAGTTCGGGGTCCAGGTCCGAGAATCGGGAATCCACGGCGATACCGGCTTTCGCCATTTGCTCGACCTGCGTGAGGATCCGGTTGCGCGCGTTGCGGACCGCTGCCCGGTAATCCCGCGGAGCGCTGTCGGGCACCGTCAGGATGAGCCGCCAGCGCGTGGGGTTCTCCAACACGCAGCGCAGGAAGGCGGTGACGGTCGCGGTGTAGGCGTCCGCCGGGCCGGTGGCCGACAAATTGGTGGGCAGGCCCGCCAGCACCTGGGTCAGCGCCTTGTGGTGCTCGCGGATGAGCAGGGCGTTGACCAATTCGGTCCGGGTCCGGAACGCGGTGTACAGCACCGGCTTGCCGACGCCGCCGGCCTCGGCGACCGCCTCCATCCGCAACTCGTGCAAGGGGCAGTCGTTCAGCACGGTCAACGCTGCGTCGAGCAATTGCTGGCGCCGTTCTTCACGCGGTAGCCGCGGGGCGTATCTGCGGCGCTGGCGGTCAGGCACCCGGCCAATGGTACGTGATAGGCCAACCATTTCTAAGGGCACATCATGCTCGTTGTATTCATATCGCCATGTCGACGCGGCCGGATCCGGTCAGGTCGAGGGAGTCGATCTACAACGAAATCTCTTGTGCCTCAGGTCTTGTCGGCGTTGGTACGCGGGAAGCCGCCGCCCTGCGGGAAGAGTGGGAAGACCACGTCGTCGAAGACCTCGGCGTCTCCGGCGGTCCGGTTCACGGTGGCGCCCCAGACGTTCCCGTCGGGGGAGAGCTGCAACGCCCAGGCATGCCCGCGCACGTTCTCCCGGACCACCTCCGGATCACCGGTCACCGCTCCGGTGTCGGGTGCCTGCCGCACCGCGACGGTCTTCTTCGTGTTGACCAGGTTTACCAGCACCGTGCCCTCCTGGGCCGCGCAGCCGGCGACGCCCGGCCGGTCGGGCCAGGTCCACACGGTCGACACCTTCGAGTCCTTGGTGATCCGCTGCAGACGGTCGGCGGTCGGGGTGCGGTCGGTGACATACAGGGAACCGTCGGCCGGATCGACGCACATGCTGCCCGCGGCGCCCAGCCCGCTCAGCGCCGTGGTGATCGGCGCCTGATTGACCGTGGTGGGCTGTTCGATACGCAGGATCTTGCCGGCCAGGGATGCGGGATCGGCGGCCTGGGCCGGATTGCCGGCATCGCCGGTCTGCACCAGCAGAGTCGTCTTGCTGGTGAAGGTCAGCGACCCGGTATTGCCGGTGGCGCCCTTGGGAATGCCGGTGAGGATCGGTTTCGGCACGTCGCCGTCGGCGATGCGGATCACCCGGTTGTCCGTGGGGGTGCTGACGTAGGCGTACATCAGCCGGTCCTGGCCGTAGGTGGGGGACAACACGATGTCCATCAGCCCGCCGTCGCCGGACGGATCGACCGGGATCGTCAGCTTGACCTTCGGTTCGGCCTTCACCGACACCTCTTTGACCGCGCCGGTGAGTCGCTCGGCCACCAGTGCGGACTGGCTGTCGGGAAGCATGATCAGGCCACTGGTGCTGTCCAGGCAGCCCTGCATGACTCCCTGCGCCTTGCATTCCTTGGGGAACGGCTTGGCCGGCAGCGGTGGCGGCGGCGGTGGCGTGGTGGTCGGGCCCGGTTCCATCTTGGGCTCGGTCGTAAAGGGCTCGGACTGGGCCGCGTCGAACCGGGCGCAGCCCGAGCCGACCAGCATCGCGGCACACAGAACGGCGGCCACCCCCATCATCCGCCGGCGCGCTTTCATGCCCGCCAGATTACGGATCGCCCGGCAGTGCGCGCCACGTCGGGACCGCACGCCGTCCGGTGGCGGGCCGATACCAGGCGGAAGCGCCGGGGTAAATACCCGGTTCGAACCGGACTTGCACTTACCCTGGCAGCTGTGACCAGTCACCCGCAGGACCCACAAGCCTGGCAACGACCGGGTTACTCGGACGATTCCGCCAGGCCGGCCGGGGCCAGCCTGGTCGACCCGGAAGACGACCTGCCGTCGGAGACATACGGCGGTGACTTCGAGACCACCGCGATTCCGCGCTACGACTCCAACAAGCCCGGCGACCAATCGGCGTTCAGCCTGGTCTCCGACCCCGAGCCGCTGCCGTACGTGCAACCGGGCGGTCCCGCTCCGCTGGGGCCCTTCTCGGCGGAACCGGCCGAGATCGAGCGTGACGAGTTCGTCGACGACCGCGTCCGGGCCGCCGGACGGCGCGGCACCCAGGACCTCGGTCTGTTGATCCTGCGGGTGGCGCTCGGCGGGTTGATGATCATCCACGGCCTGCAGAAGGCGTTCGGCTGGTGGGGTGGCCCGGGACTGGACGGGTTCAACGCGTCACTGAACGACATGGGCTTCAAGTACGCCGACATCCTGACCTATGCGGCCACCGGTGGCCAGATCGCGGCCGGCGTGCTGCTGGTGCTCGGTTTGTTCACCCCCATCGCGGCGGCCGGTGCGCTGGCCTACCTCATCAACGGGGTGATGGCGACGGCGATGGAGGCGCACGAACAGGCCCGCCTCTCGGAGATCATCACCGACGGCACCGAATACCGGTTGATCGTCGTCGTGGCCGCGGCGGCCGTGATCCTGACCGGCCCGGGCCGCTACGGCTTCGACGCGGGTCGCGGCTGGGCCCGGCGCCCCTTCGTCGGATCGTTCGTGGCGCTGCTACTGGGCATCGCCGGTGGCATCGCCATCTGGGTTTTCCTCAACGGCGGCAACCCGCTGGGCTGAGCCGCGCGGACGCCTCAGGCGTACGGATTCGGCACCCGCCCGCCGCTCACCTCGGTGAGCAGCGGCAGTGTCGCGAACGTCACGGCCGGCAGCCGCAGATCGGTGCCGTCGCGCAGATCTGCGATCGCCCACGACGCCCGGTCGAACCGCAGCCCCAAGATGTCGTCCCACGACACCGTCTGGCTGCGCGACAGTGAGCGCGCCGTCACGGTCTGGGCGTCGGCGGTGGTCCGATACCGGAAGATGGCCGCCGACAACACAATCGGGATCACCAACAGCACCGCGAACCAAGTGGGGTTGCTCAGCACCAGGGTCAACAGACCGAGCGTCAGAAACCCGACGGCCAGGTGCGCCATGGGCGATATCCGGATGACGACAGGGGTGGTTGCCGAACGTGCGCTCACCTGTTCATCCTTGCACCACCTGCCGGACGGGCCCGCACGCGTCGTCCCGGTTGCCGGGTGCCAGGGCGGGCAATTTGACCTTTAACCTGTGCGGCAGCTACCGTCAAGTGCTATGCAGACCCCCGGAGTGCTCGTAGTAATTGGTTGGCGCGTTGATGCCGCGCTGGCCCTCTGCCGGGCATAGCCAACCGCATCGACGCGCCACCCTCGTACAGCTGCCGGCTGACGGGGGTTTTTTATTTGCCACAAGCACGCCGGAAACACTGCAAAACTGAAATTCCCGAAGAGGAACGAAGACCGTGAAGAGGACATCGTGAGCGCACCGACAACGCGACCGCCGGCCCGGTCCGCAACCGCGCCTGCCAATGGCGCAGCCAAGGCCAAGTCAGATCCGGGACAGCCCAACCGGGTTGCACCGCAGCAGCTCACCGGCGCGCAGGCCGTCGTCCGGTCACTGGAAGAGCTCGGCGTCGACGTTGTCTTCGGCATCCCCGGTGGGGCCGTGCTTCCGGTCTACGATCCCCTGTTCGACTCGCAGAAGCTGCGTCACGTGCTGGTCCGCCACGAGCAGGGCGCCGGCCACGCGGCCAGCGGCTACGCCCATGCCACCGGCAAGGTCGGCGTGATGATGGCGACGTCGGGCCCCGGCGCGACCAACCTGGTCACCCCGCTGGCCGACGCCCAGATGGACTCCATCCCGGTGGTGGCCATCACCGGGCAGGTGGGTCGCGGCCTGATCGGCACCGACGCCTTTCAGGAAGCCGACATCACCGGTATGACGATGCCGATCACCAAGCACAACTTCCTGGTGCGCAACGGGGACGACATCCCGCAGGTGATGGCCGAGGCGTTCTACATCGCCCGGTCCGGCCGTCCGGGCGCGGTCCTCGTCGACATCCCCAAGGACATCCTGCAGGGCCAGTGCACATTCGCCTGGCCGCCGCAGCTGGACCTGCCGGGCTACAAGCCCAACACCAAGCCGCACAGCCGTCAGGTTCGTGAGGCCGCCAAGCTGATCGCCGCGGCCCGCAAGCCGGTGCTCTACGTCGGTGGCGGTGTCATCCGTGGCGAGGCCAGTGCCGAACTGCGGGAGCTGGCCGAGCTGACCGGCATCCCGGTCGTCACGACCCTGATGGCCCGTGGCGCGTTCCCCGACAGCCACCCGCAGAACCTGGGCATGCCGGGCATGCACGGCACGGTGGCCGCGGTGGGGGCATTGCAGAAGAGTGATCTGCTGATCGCGCTCGGCACCCGCTTCGATGATCGCGTGACGGGTCAGCTGTCGTCATTTGCACCGGATGCCAAGGTGATCCACGCCGACATCGACCCGGCCGAGATCGGCAAGAACCGGCATGCCGACGTGCCGATCGTCGGTGACGTCAAGGCCGTGATCACCGATCTGATCGAGGTGCTGCGTCGCGACGGGACCGACAAGGCCGCACTGAGCCTGGACGGCTGGTGGGAGTACCTGTCGGGTCTCCAGGAGACCTACCCGCTGAGCTATGGCCCGCAGAGCGACGGCAGCCTCAGCCCCGAGTACGTCATCGAGAAGCTGGGCCAGCTCGCCGGACCCGAGGCGGTGTACGTGGCCGGCGTTGGCCAGCACCAGATGTGGGCCGCCCAGTTCGTCAAGTACGAGAACCCCAAGACCTGGCTGAACTCCGGTGGTCTCGGCACCATGGGCTTCGCCGTCCCGGCGGCCATGGGTGCCAAGTTCGCCCGGCCGGAGGCCGAGGTGTGGGCCATCGACGGTGACGGCTGCTTCCAGATGACCAATCAGGAGCTGGCCACCTGCGCCATCGAGGGTGCGCCCATCAAGGTGGCGTTGATCAACAACGGCAACCTCGGCATGGTGCGGCAGTGGCAGACGCTGTTCTACGAAGAGCGTTACAGCCAGACCGATCTGGCGACGCACTCCCGCCGGATCCCGGACTTCGTCAAGCTGGCCGAGGCGCTCGGGTGCGTCGGTCTGCGCTGCGAGCGGGCGGAGGACGTCGAAGACGTCATCAACCAGGCCCGGGCCATCAATGATCGCCCGGTCGTGATCGACTTCATCGTCGGCGCCGACGCCCAGGTGTGGCCGATGGTCGCCGCAGGTACCAGCAATGACGAGATCATGGCGGCCCGCGATATCCGGCCGCTGTTCGACGAGAACGACGACGAGGGGCATGCCTGATGAGCAACACCACCCCCACCCACACCCTGTCGGTGCTGGTCGAGGACAAGCCCGGCGTTCTGGCCCGGGTGGCCTCGCTGTTCTCCCGCCGCGGCTACAACATCCAGTCGCTGGCGGTCGGTGCCACCGAGCAGAAGCACATGTCGCGGATGACGATCGTGGTCAGCGTCGAGGACTCGCCGCTCGAGCAGATCACCAAGCAGCTCAACAAGCTGATCAACGTGATCAAGATCGTCGAGCAGGAGGAGGACAACTCCGTCTCCCGCGAACTCGCGCTGATCAAGGTGCGGGCCGACGCGAGCAACCGGGGTCAGGTCATCGAAGCGGTGAACCTGTTCCGCGCCAAGGTGGTTGACGTTTCGACCGAGTCGCTGACCATCGAGGCCACGGGCACCCCGGAGAAACTGGAGGCCCTGCTGCGGGTCCTGGAGCCGTACGGTATCCGCGAGATCGCGCAGTCCGGCATGGTGTCGGTCTCGCGCGGGCCGCGTGGTATCAGCGCAGTGAAGTAAGCACGTCAAGTAGCGTTAATCGGCTGTAGAGCTAGAAAGAGAAGGATAATTTCGCATGGCAGTTGAGATGTTTTACGACGCCGACGCGGACCTGTCGATCATCCAGGGTCGCAAGGTCGCCGTCATCGGCTACGGCAGCCAGGGGCACGCGCACTCGCTTTCGCTGCGCGACTCAGGCGTGCAGGTCAAGGTCGGCCTGAAGGAGGGCTCGAAGTCCCGCGTCAAGGTCGAGGAGCAGGGCCTTGAGGTCGACACCCCGGCCGAGGTCGCCAAGTGGGCCGACGTGATCATGGTGCTCGCGCCCGACACCGCGCAGGCCGAGATCTTCCGCAACGACATCGAGCCCAACCTCGAGGACGGCAACGCGCTGTTCTTCGGCCACGGTCTGAACATCCACTTCGGCCTGATCAAGGCCCCCGCCAACGTCACCGTCGGCATGGTCGCCCCCAAGGGCCCCGGCCACCTGGTGCGTCGCCAGTTCGTCGACGGCAAGGGCGTGCCCTGCCTGATCGCCATCGACCAGGACCCCAAGGGCGAGGGTCAGGCCCTGGCACTGTCCTACGCCGCCGCGATCGGTGGCGCCCGCGCCGGCGTCATCAAGACGACGTTCAAGGAAGAGACCGAGACCGACCTGTTCGGTGAGCAGGCCGTGCTGTGTGGTGGCACCGAGGAGCTGGTCAAGGCCGGCTTCGAGGTGATGGTCGAGGCGGGCTATGCCCCGGAGATGGCCTACTTCGAGGTGCTGCACGAGCTGAAGCTGATCGTCGACCTGATGTACGAGGGCGGCATCGCGCGCATGAACTACTCGGTGTCCGACACCGCGGAGTTCGGTGGCTACCTGTCGGGCCCGCGCGTCATCGACGCCGACACCAAGAAGCGCATGAAGGACATCCTGACCGACATCCAGGACGGCACCTTCGTCAAGCGCCTGGTCGCCAACGTCGAGGGTGGCAACAAGGAGCTCGAGGCGCTGCGCAAGGCCAACGCCGAGCACCCGATCGAGGTCACCGGCAAGAAGCTGCGCGACCTGATGAGCTGGGTCGACCGGCCGATCACCGAAACGGCCTGATTTTCGTCCTGACTGGCCAGTTATTGCACGCGAGCTTTGAAAAAGCGTGCAGTAACTGGCCTTTCGGCTTTCTAGGTGAACTTTCTAGATGATGCGGTAGCCGAGCGCGGCCAGCGTGCGGGACACGTTCCTGCCATCGGCGCTGCCGGGCAGCTTCTCGGTGCTGTCGAGCTGCAGCCCTTCACCGACGACGCCGTACAACTCGGTCGACACCGGGTCGTCGGGCTCTGGCGGTTCGATGCGGCCATCCGGGTAGATGCACTGCGCCCGCATGGCCCACAACTGTTGTGAGGCGGCGACCACGTGGTAGCCGTGCAACGGCGGGCTCACGTGATACAGCTCCATGTCGCCGACCGCGAACAACTTCATGACCGGATCGGTATGCGGTACAGAGCCAACCAAACGCGCGATGCCAGTGCTCACCGCACAAATCTAAGCGCCGGCGGAAGGGGTGCGGCGCGGCAGTTTTCGAGTCAGCTCAGCTGGCGCAGCCGATCGGCGCGGGTTCGCCGGCTTCCGCGGCGGCCTCGCAGGCTTCCCTGAACCAGGCGCCGCCGGCGTCACCGGTTGCGTACCCGCCGCCGGCCTCGCCGCGCGAGTATGCGCCG
>NZ_LT546207.1:23600-68549 GCF_900078665.2 Mycolicibacterium houstonense
AAAGGCACAGAGCGGCGACGGCCGCCGAACCTGCCGCCGCGATTCCACCCAGCACCTTCAGGTGCGTCGTCGTGTGCTCCATGGCCGGCCCCTATCGAACAACGCTTTGCCTCGACTCTACGTGATGTACATCACATCAGACAACGACGTGAGCAAACATCACCGGCAATTCCGGCCGAGTGCTGGCTGCGGCGCAGAAATATGCTTTCAACAGCAAATTCTTGAGCAGCTGCCAAGGCTCGCGAGGTGAACCAGCCCGCGATCAGTGCGGATGGGCGAACTCTGGCGGCGGTGTGGCGCTGACCGGCGGGGTGGCCTTGGGGGTCTCGGGGGTCGACGGCGGCGTCGTCGGTGTTCGGGTGTCGCCCGGTTCGGTGTGTGGCTCGCCCGTCACGGTCTCGCCGATCGTCATCTGGGGGATGGTGACGTCTTCTTCGATGTTGGGTACCGGTTTTCCCGGGCCGCACGACACCACGGCAGCCAATGCCACCGCCGCTCCGCAGGTGGTCGCCACGTGGCGCGGATGTCGAGTCGACACCTCGTCACCCCCTCGATTTGAATTCAAGGCCTGACCACTTCACTGTAGGTCGCGGCGACCCGGTCGGGTGTCCGGTCGGGCGGATCACCCCAAGCGTTCTACGCGGCCAGTCGCGCGGCGACGCCGACCACGCGCCGGGCCAGATGGTCGAGGGCATCGTTGGTCGCCTCGTCGAATTCGGCGATGTTGTCACGGTTGGCGACCAGGCCCACGCCATACGGATTGCCGTCGGCGAACTTCACCTGATCGGTGTAGCCGGGCGGCACGATGATCCCGCCGAAGTGCATGAGCGACACGTACAGGTTCAGCAGCGTCGACTCCTGCCCACCGTGCAGCGTCTGCGATGAGGTGAAGGCCGCGTACACCTTGTCGGCGAGCTTGCCTTCCGCCCACAGTCCGCCCAGCGAGTCGATGAAGGCGCGGAATTGAGCTGTGGGAGAACCGAATCGGGTGGGGGATCCGAAGATCACCGCATCCGCCCACACGATGTCCTCGCCGGTGGCCGCCGGAAGATCCTTGGTGGCTTCGTAATTGGCGGTCCAGGCCGGATTGTGGGCGAACGACGCCGGATCCTGCGTCTCGGCGATGTGCCGAAGGCGCACCTCGGCGCCGGCCGATTCCGCGGCGGCGGTGACACGTTGCGCCATGGTGGTGCCGTGGCCGGTGGCGGAGTAGTAGATGACGGCTACCTTGGGCTGGGTCATGGCGCCAGCTTAGGCAGGTCCCGCAGCCCGAACTCCCGTTTCAACACGGTGCGGGCCGCATAGAAGCCGGCCATCCCGTGCACCCCACCGCCGGGCGGCGCGGCCGACGAGCATAGATACGCCTTGGGAATCGGCGTGGTCCACGGGTCGAGCCGTGGCGTCGGGCCGAGCAGGGCGCTCGCCATGTTGTTGCCCCCGACCCCGATATCGCCGCCCACCAGGTTGGCATTGTGCTCGTCCATGCGCGACGCCGGCACGCTGCGCGTTGCGACCACCAGGTCGCGGAAGCCGGGGGCGAACCGTTCGAGGATCGCGGTCACCGTCTCGGTCAGATCCCGCGTGGAGTTGTTGGGTACGTGGACGTAGGTCCACATCGGCCGGCGGCCGGCCTCGTCGACCCGGGACGGATCGGCGATGTGGGGGAGCGCGGCCAGCACCATCGGCCACTCGGCGTGACGGCCCACGGCGATCTCGGACTCGGCCAGCGCCATCTGTGCCCGGGTGCCGCCCAGGTGCAGGGTCGGCGCTTGGGCCAGACGTGGGTCATGCCACGGGATCTCGCCGCTCAGCACGAAGTCGACCTTCGCCACGCCCGGCCCGTAGCGGTAGCGGCTCAGCGCCCGGGCGTAACGCGGCGGCAGGCTCTTGCCGTAGATCGACAGCAGCGCGGTGGGTGCGGTGTCGTAGATCACCACGCCGGCCGGGGGTTCGATGACCTCCTGTCCGACGACGAGTTCGCCGCCGTGCGCGGTGAGATCGGCGATCAGCGCATCGGGGATGGCTTGGGACCCGCCGATCGGGATCGGCCAGCCCACGGCGTGTCCCAGCGTCGCCAGCATCAGGCCTGCCCCACCCGAAACCAAGGACGGCATCGTTGAAATCGTATGTGCGGCAACCCCGCTGAACAAAGCCCGAGCGTCCTCGCCCGCCAGCGATCGCCACAGCGGCGTGCCCTGGGCCAGGAGCCTCGGGGCGACGCGGAGGGCCGCCCCGATCGACGGCGGTATCGATCGTTTGTCGCCGAGAATGAGACCCACCACGCCGTCGCAATCGGCGGCCAGCGGCCCCAGCAGCCGCCGCCACGAATCCCCGGAATCCAGCTCGGCGCAGGTGCGCTCGATGTCGCGGTAACCGATGGCCGCCGGACGGTGCTGCAGCGGGCTGGCGTAGGAGATCTCGGGGACGGCCAGTTCTACGCCGCGGGCGGTCAGGTCGTAGGCGGCGAAGAACGGTGACGCCAGCGCGAGCGGGTGGACCGCCGAACAGATGTCGTGGCTGACCCCGGGAAACTCCGGATCGGGCAGGGTGCGGGCACCGCCGCCTGGCGTCGGCTGGGCCTCGATCACGCGCACCGCCAGCCCGGCCCTGGCACAGATGACGGCGGCGGACAGGCCGTTGGGCCCGCTACCGACGATTGTCACGTCCACGTCCACGTCACCAGTACACCGCACGCGGTGCCGGTGTGGTAGCGCCCACACACTAGGCTGTCCGCGTGAGTCTTCCCGTTGTTTTGATTGCCGACAAGCTCGCGGAATCGACCGTCGCCGCGCTCGGTGACCAGGTAGAGGTCAGGTGGGTCGACGGTCCGGACCGCGAGAAGCTGCTCGCCGCCGTGCCCGAAGCCGACGCGCTGCTGGTGCGTTCCGCCACCACGGTGGACGCCGAGGTCATCGCCGCGGCCCCCAAACTCAAGATTGTCGCCCGTGCCGGCGTCGGCCTGGACAACGTCGACGTCGATGCCGCCACCGCCCGCGGGGTGCTCGTGGTCAACGCGCCGACCTCCAACATCCACAGCGCCGCCGAGCACGCCCTGGCCCTGTTGCTGTCCGCGGCCCGGCAGATCCCGGCCGCCGATGCCACGCTGCGTGAGCGCACCTGGAAGCGGTCGTCGTTCTCCGGCACCGAGATCTTCGGCAAGACCGTCGGCGTCGTCGGCCTCGGCCGTATCGGCCAGCTGGTCGCCCAGCGCCTGGCTGCCTTCGGTGCCCACATCGTGGCCTACGACCCCTACGTGTCGCAGGCTCGTGCCGCCCAGCTCGGCATCGAGTTGTTGCCGCTCGACGACCTGCTGGCCCGTGCCGACTTCATCTCGGTGCACCTGCCCAAGACCAAGGAGACCGCCGGCCTGCTCGGCAAGGAGAACCTCGCCAAGACCAAGCCGGGCGTCATCATCGTCAACGCCGCCCGTGGTGGCCTGATCGATGAGCAGGCCCTGGCCGATGCCATCACCAGCGGCCATGTGCGGGCCGCCGGGCTGGACGTGTTCGCGACCGAACCGTGCACGGACAGCCCGCTGTTCGAGCTCCCGCAGGTCGTCGTCACCCCGCACCTGGGTGCCTCGACCGCCGAGGCGCAGGACCGGGCCGGCACCGATGTGGCCGCCAGCGTGAAGCTGGCGCTGGCCGGCGAATTCGTGCCCGACGCTGTCAACGTCGGCGGCGGCGCCGTCGGCGAAGAGGTGGCGCCGTGGCTGGACCTGGTGCGCAAGCTCGGCCTGCTGGCCGGCGCCCTGTCCGATGCGGCCCCGGTCTCGCTGTCGGTGCAGGCGCGCGGCGAGCTGGCGTCCGAAGACGTCGAGATCCTGCGCCTGTCGGCGCTGCGTGGATTGTTCTCCGCGGTGGTCGACGAGCAGGTGACGTTCGTCAATGCCCCGACCCTGGCCGCCGACCGCGGGGTGACCTCCGAGATCAGCACCGCCACCGAGAGCCCCAACCACCGCAGCGTGGTCGACGTGCGCGTCGTGCACGCCGACGGCAGCGCGGTGAACGTCGCAGGCACGCTGTCCGGGCCGCAGCTGGTCGAGAAGATCGTCCAGATCAACGGGCGCAACTTCGACCTGCGGGCCGAGGGCTACAACCTCATCGTCCACTACAACGATCAGCCGGGCGCGCTCGGCAAGATCGGCACGCTGCTGGGTAGCGCGGACGTCAACATCCTGGCTGCACAGCTGAGCCAGGACGTCGACGGGGACAGCGCCACCGTGATGCTGCGCCTGGACACCGATGTGCCCGAGGATGTGCGCACCGCGATCGCCTCCGCGGTTGACGCCACGACGCTGGAAGTGGTCGACCTGTCATGAAACTCGCAGTCATCGCCGGTGACGGCATCGGCCCGGAGGTCATCGCCGAGGCGCTGAAGGTGCTCGACGCGGTCTTGCCCGGTGTGGACCGGACCGAGTACGACCTGGGCGCGCGGCGCTACCACGCGACCGGAGAACTGCTCACCTCCGAGACCATCGAGGAACTGCGCGGGTACGACGCGATCCTGCTCGGCGCCATCGGTGACCCGTCGGTGCCAAGCGGTGTGCTGGAGCGCGGCTTGCTGCTCAAGCTCCGGTTCGCCCTCGACCACCACGTCAACCTGCGGCCGGGGCGGCTGTATCCCGGTGTCAGCAGCCCGCTTTCGGGCGTGACCGACATCGACTTCGTCGTCGTGCGCGAAGGCACCGAAGGCCCTTACACCGGTAACGGCGGCGCGCTGCGCGTCGGCACTCCGCACGAGGTGGCCACCGAGGTCAGCGTCAACACCGCCTTCGGTGTCGAGCGCGTGGTGCGGGATGCCTTCGCGCGGGCCCAGTCCCGCCGCAAGCATCTGACGCTGGTGCACAAGACCAACGTGCTGACCTTCGCCGGCGGCCTGTGGTCGCGGATCGTTGCCGAGGTGGGCGCCGAGTACCCGGACGTCGAGGTGGCCTACCAGCACATCGACGCCGCGACCATCCACATGGTCACCGATCCGGGCCGATTCGACGTGATCGTCACCGACAATCTGTTCGGCGACATCATCACCGACCTGTCGGCTGCGGTGTGCGGTGGCATCGGCCTGGCCGCGAGCGGCAACATCGATGCGACGCGGACCAATCCGTCGATGTTCGAGCCCGTGCACGGCAGCGCGCCCGACATCGCCGGGCAGGGGATCGCGGATCCCACGGCCGCGGTGATGAGCGTGGCGTTGCTGCTCGCGCACACCGGCGAGACCGACGCCGCCGCCCGGGTGGACAAGGCGGTCAGCGAGCACCTGGCCACCCGCGGTGACGCGAAGCTGTCGACCAGCGAGGTCGGCGAGCGGATCCTGTCGCTGCTCTGAACACAGACGCTGCGATCGGCCGGCGCTGACCGTACACGCTGACGGTCAGCGTGTGCTGTTCGCCATTCGGAGCCTCCTTCGCGGTTTCCGCGGCTGCGCCATCACATCGGGAACGAGGACTGTCCGACGAATCCGAAATCGGCAACGAGCGCATGCCCGCTGATGGTCGCCGCGGCAGGTGAGGCGAGGAACGTCAGATAGCGGGCGATGTCCTCGGGTTCGTGGATCGGATAGCGGTCCCCGAGATCGGCGTCATCGGACAAACCGATGTCGTTCTTGGGCATTCGGGTGTTCACCACACTGGGGCACACGCAATTCACCCGGATGCCGTCGGCCCGCAGATCGACGGCCATGGCATTGACCATCATGATGAGCGCGCCTTTGGACGCGCAGTACGGAACGTGCAGAGGCCAGGCGGCAAGCGCGGAATCCGATGCGACGATCGTGACCGAAGCCGTCGAGCTGAGGCGCAGGAACGGGAGCGCGTGCTTGACGGGCAGCCATTGGCCTTTCACGTTGATGTCGAACATGCGATCCCACTCACCGGTGCTGATCTCATCGATCGATCTGCCGTACAGGCCGGAGATCCCGGCACACAGCACCAGCGCGTCGAGGCTGCCGAGTTCGTGGACGGTGGTGGCCACCGCTTCGGCCACTGACTCCTCGTCGCTCACATCTGCTTGTACGGCAATGGCTTCGGCGCCCAGTGCGATGAGTTCTGCCACGGTGGCCCTGGCGGACGCGATGTCGATATCAGCGACGGCGACGGCCGCACCTTCGGCGGCCAGCGCCAACGCTGTCGAGCGTCCGATACCCGTGCCGGCGCCGGTGACGAAGGCGACAGAGTCGTGCAGACCGATATCCATGGGCGCTCCGTTCAGACGGTGGTGAGGCAGTCGAGGCCGGCGCGCCAGAACTGCACGCTTTCGCGCAACTCGTCCAGGACGGTCTCGTCGGGGTATTCGTTCGAATGGATAATCTCGAAGAACAGGTGGACATCACCGGTCCAGCCGGCCAACCGTGCCAGCACCGCATCTCGGTCGACGGTGCCGGAGGCGTTGGCGGCAGCGGTGAACGGGCCGTGATGATCCGCCCCGACGGGGGACTGCTGAAGCTGCACCACCGGCGTGTTGAGCCACTTCTCGGTCAACCAGGTCAACGGATCGGCGCTGGGTGTCCCCGGTGTCAGCGAAGACGGGTGTCCCAGATCCAGGCACAGCCGCCACGGCACCGCAGTACCGGAAAGTTCAGCCTCGATATCGTGCGCCTCATCGATACTGTGACCGTATTCCCTTCTGACAGCAAGGTTTTCGAACTGCATATGGTCGAGTCCGACGTCGGCGGCGGTTTCGGCGAGCCGTCGCATCTGGTCCATCTCGGTCGCGATGAGGGTCTTCGACAGCGTGGGATCGGCAGCCGCCGACACTGATAACGCACCGATGTGCCCACCGAGTCCGGTTGCCCCGACCGCCGCGGTGAAGCCGACCATCTCCTGATACCACTCGAACGCCGCGGCGCGGTCGAACGGGTCTTCGGCGAGCAACAGCGGCGAAGAGTAGGCGGCCAGCCCGGTGAACACACTGTGGATGCCGATGCCGAAATCGTCGGCCGCGGTGCGGACCCGTTCGGCGTAGCGCCGGATCGCGTCCCTGTTCAGGCCGAACGGCACCAGGTCCAAGCTGAGTTGGACGGTGTCGAGCCCCAGTTCCTCGGTGACGATACGAGCCCACGCCTCGGGTTGCGGCCAGCGTTTGACGGCAAAACAGGTGTTGATTCCGAGGATCAGGTTGGGTCCGCCGGTGGATGGCGATGTCATCTCAGTTCATTCGCTTTCCGGTCGATTGATCGAAGAAGTGTGCGCTGTCGGGCCGGACCTTCACGTCGATCGGAGCGCCGGGGGTGACTCCGCTGAGCCGGCTGACCTCGGCAACCGCGGTCAGCTCCACGTCGCCGGTTGCGACGGTGACGATGGCACGCGGTCCCAGCAGCTCGACCAGGGTCACGGTGGCGGTGCCTTCCGCGGCGGGGGTGAGCAGCAGATCGTCGGGTCGCACACCGAGTACGACGGGGCCGTCGATCGGCGCGGTGAGGTCCAACTGCAGACCGGATTCGGTTCGGAATCCACCGGTTTCGTTGGCTCCGGGGATCAAGTTCATCTTCGGGGACCCGACGAAAGCGGCGACAAAGGTGTCCGCCGGTTTCGAGTACACCTCCAGCGGGGTGCCGGCCTGGGCCACGCTGCCCTCCCGCATCACCACCATGCGATCCGACAGTGTCATCGCCTCTTCTTGGTCATGGGTGACGTAGAAGGACGTGATGCCCAGCCGGCGTTGGATGTGCAGCAGCTCGGTACGGGTTTCCACCCGCAGTTTGGCGTCGAGATTGCTCAACGGTTCGTCGAACAGGAAGACCGAGGGCTCCCGGACGATGGCACGAGCGATGGCGACTCGCTGCTGCTGACCACCGCTGAGGTCTTTAGGCCGCCGGTCGAGCAGGCTGCCGAGCCCGATCGATTCGGCGACCTCTCGGGCGCGTCGGTGCGCCTCGGCCTTCTTGACCTTCTTGGCGCGTAACGGAAAGGCGATGTTGCCCAGCACGTTCAGATGTGGGTACAGCGCGTAGTTCTGGAACACCATCGCGATGTCGCGGTCCCGGGTGTCGACGTGTGTGACGTTGCGCTCGCCGATGAAGATGTCGCCGGAGCTGATCGGTTCGAGGCCGGCCAGCATGCGCAGCGACGTCGACTTCCCGCACCCCGACGGGCCTACCAGCACCGTCATCGAACCGTCGGGCAGGTCGAGGTTGAGGTTGTCGACGATGCGTACCTGACCGTAGTCCTTGCACACATCGCGGAAGGTGATTGTTGCCATGTGATCTCCAAAATTGCCGAGGCGGCTAGAACTTGACGGCTCCGCCGCCCATGCCTTGGATCAGGCGTCGCTGTACGAAGAACGCCGCGATGATGACCGGAACGATCGAGATGATGATGGCGGCGCTCATCGAGCCGAGGTCGACGCCACGGAACGTATTGAACGACGAGATGGCCACCGGCAGAAGCTGGTTGTTGTTCGGAGCCAGGATGAGCCCGTAGAACATGTCATTCCAGGACAGGATGAAGCCGAAGATCGCCGAGGCGCCGATGCCCGGATACATCTGGGGGATCATCACTTTGCGGAATGCGGCGAACCGGGTGAGTCCGTCGACGAGAGCCTGCTCCTCCAGGGACCGGGGGACCGCTTCCCACAGCCCGATCAAGAACCACGTGACGAACGGCAGCACGAAACTGATGTGGGCGAAGATGACCGGGATCAGCGTTCCACTGAGATTCATCGCGTATCCGGCGGTGAGGAACGGAAAAACCAGCACCGCAGGCGGCAGGACCTGCGCCGCGAGCATGCCGAATCGTGTTGCCGAACCACCGGTCTTGTAGCGGCTGATGGAGTAGGCGGCCATGCTGCCCACGGTGATGCTGACGCCCACCGTCACGAACGCGACGATCGCGCTGCGGACGACGGCGCTGACGATCGTACTGTCGAGCACCTGTTTCCAGTTGTCCATCGACGGTGTGAAGGCGATGAGCCACGGATCGTTGAGTTGTCCCGGCGTCTTGAAGCTGGCGAGAGCGATCCAGGCCAACGGCAGGACGACAATCGCGACGCCGGCGAGGAGGAAACCGATGCGAAGCGCGCTGAAGGACTTGCGCCGAAAGTCACTCATGCTGCGGACTTCTCCATTCGGCGGTACACGACGACGATGACGGCCAGCACGAACGCCAGCACGAGACATGCCATGGCGCTCGCCTCTCCGAGCCGGAAGAACTGGATCCCGGTCTGGTACATGAGGTACTGGATGGTCTCCGTCTCGGTGCCCGGGCCACCTCGCGTGGTGGCATAGACGTATTCGAAGACTTTCAGCGCATCGAGCGCACGCAGCATGATCGCGACGGTCAGCACCGGCGAGAGCAACGGCAAGGTGACCCGGAAGAAGGTGTACAGACCGCCGGCCCCGTCCACCTTGGCGGCTTCGAGTGGTTGCTTGGGCATCGACTCCAGACCGGCCACCAGCAGCAGCACCAGAAACGGGGTCCATTGCCACACATCGATGGCGATGAGCGTGAACAGTGCCGAGCCGGAACCGAAGAAATCGTGGTCGATCCCGACCTTGTGCAATGCGCTGGGTATGACGCCGAGTTGGCTGTTGAGCAGGAACCGGAACACCAGTGCGACGGCGATCGGGGTGATGAACATCGGGATCAGCAGGACCGAGCGGGTGAGGTCCTTCATCCAGCGTTGCCGCTGCAGCGCCAGCGCGATGAGCAGTGCGAGCACAAGTTCGACAACCACCGCGATCACCACATAGGTCGCCGTCACGCTCAGTGAGCCGATGAACTTTCCCTGAAACGCCTTGGTGTAGTTGTCGATTCCGACGAACTGCGCCGGTCGCTGCGAGGTCAGCTTCTTGTCGACAAAGCTCAGATACACGGCGTAGACCAACGGGAAACCGATGGCAACGGCGAAGACCGTTGCGAACGGCGCCATCATGCCGTAGCGAAACCTTCTCATTGTGCTCTCTCTCGGCGGTTTCCGCGGAGCGCTGAGGGGGAGCGCTCCGCGGAAACCGGGTCAGCGTCCCGTGATCTGGTTGGCCGCGGCCTGCGCGTCGGCCAGAGCCTGATCGATGGACTTGGCGCCGATCACCGCTTCGTTGAGCTGCGTGCCGACCTCCTGGACCATCTGTTCGGCGTTGAGCCCCTGCGCGAACGGGACGGTGTTCGTGAGAATCTCGTCCACCGCGGCGAAGTAGCTCTCACCGTTGCCCGACTTGCGGACCTCGGGATCTGCCACGGTGGAGATCCGGGTGGGCGCGCCACCGTTGATGACCCGCTGCTTGTCGGTGGCCTTGTCGGTGATCCAGGAGATGAACGCCCAGGCCGCGTCGGAATCCTTGGAATTGGCCGGGATGGCCCAGGACCAGACGCCCAGTGCACCACGACCCCCGGGCATCGGTGCCAGCTTGAACTTGCCTGCCAGCTCGCCGGATTCGGGCGAGTTGAGGCTTGAGGTCAGCCAGTTGTATCCGACGATGGAGGCCGATCCGCCGGAGGACAGCGACCGGATGGTCTCGTCCTGTGCCCAGTTCGCGCTGTTGGGCGGCGACGCGGACTTCAGCGTGTCGATGTAGATCTGCAGCGCCTTGTGGGCTTCCGGGGTGTCGATCGTCGGATTGCAGTCCTTGTCGAACATCGAACCGCCGGCCGCGGCGTACCAACTCGACCATTCCTCGAGGATCTTGTAGCCGCGCTGCGGGCTGTGGGCGATGCCGGCGTGCTGCGGTGTCGTCATCTTGTTGACGGTCGTCACCAGCTCATCGAGGGTGGTCGGCACCGGCAGGCCCGCGTGCTGCAGCAGATCTTCCCGGTAGATGTAGCCCTGCGCGTAGTTGTACATCGGGATGCCGTAAGTGGATCCGTCGATCTCGTTGACCCCGCGCAGCGCCGGGTAGAAGTCGTCGTAGTCGAGCTTGCTCGCCGTCTCGATCCGGCTGTCCAGTGGCGCCAGGAATCCGGCGTTGACGAAGTCGTCGGTCCACGGATTGTCGATCATGATCAGGTCGTACGTGCCCTGCGGGGCCTGGAACGACGCCACCAGCTTGTCGCGCATCGAATCGTAGGCGAGCTTCTCGATGTCGACGTTGATGTTCGGATACGCCTGCTTGAAGCCATCGAGCAGGGATTCGACCGCTTCGGTGTCGTGTTCGTCCTCCATGAGGATCTTCACGGTGCCCGCATGGTCGGCGGGGATGTCGCCTGCGCCGCTTCCGCTTTGGCCCGCGGAGCCGGAACTCGAACAGCCCGCGAGCGCCAATGTGGTCGCCCCTAACAGCGCGGCGACGGAGGACAACCACTTTCTTGTTCCTGCCATATCCCTTCCAATCCTGTTGATTCGGTGGGTGATCAATCCATGAAGGCGCCGCCGTTGACGGCCAGTGCCTCGCCGGTGATGAACCGGGCGTCATCGGAAAGCAGGAAGGTCAGCGCCTTGGCGATGTCTTCTGGCTGCTCGACACGTCCGAGCGGGGTGTCGTCGATCCACATCTGTTTCACCGCTTCGGCAGTCGTGCCCCGCAACGAGGCCTCCCACTCGAGTTCGCGCTCCTGCATCGGCGTTGCGACATAGCCGGGACAGATGCTGTTGACGGTGATGCCGTGCGCGGCCAACTCGAAGGCCATCGCCTGCGTCAGTCCGATGACACCGAATTTGGATGCGATGTAATCGCTGAGGAAGGGAACCCGGCCTTGCTTGCCGCCCATCGATGCGGTGTTGACGATCGTGCCCCTGCTCTCGGTGCGGACCATTGCCCGAGCCGCCGCCTGACCGCAGATGAACACGCCTTTGAGGTTGATGTCGAAGGTCTTCTCGACGCGGTCCAGCGGCATGTCCAAGAAGCGCTCCATGAACGAGATTCCGGCGTTGCTCACCCAGGCGTCCAGCCCGAGGCGGTCCGCGACGTCGTCGGCGACGCGGGTGGCCGCGGCCGGGTCGGTCACATCGAGCTGCAGGTACTCGTGGTGCTGGCCGGCTGCGGTGTCGAGTTGTTCCGAACAGTTCTTCGCGGCCTGCTCGTCGACGTCGGTCACGACGACCTGCCAGCCCCGGCGGGCCAATTCGGTCACCATGGCCTTACCGATGCCGGACCCTGCGCCCGTCACTACGACTGTCTTCGTCAATGCTCTTCCTTTTCTTACCGTGATCGATGGACGTTCGAGATCACTCGTCTGCGACCCGCACGTCGATGCCTTGCTGCCGGGCGGCCTCCAGTACCGGGCCGTCATGTGGACCGTCTGTCACGATCGTGTTCACCGCGCTGAGCGGCGCGATGTTGACCAGCTGCACGCGGCCGAGCTTGCTGGAGTCGACGGCGAGGATGACGCGGTCGGCAGACTCCATGGCCGCGCGCTTCACGTCGCTTTCCTCGCTGTGATAGTCGGTGAGTCCGCGCTTGGCATCGACACCGGCGACACCCATGACATAGGTGTCGCAGTTGTAGCGGCGATATGTCGCCTGGGCGTCGGAGCCGATGAGGCTGAGCTCGCCGGGTCTCATTCGTCCGCCGGTGAGGAAGACGGTGGTGTTGGGTTCGTCGACCAGTTCAAGTGCGGCAAGCACACTCGGCGTGATCACGGTCAGGCCGAGGCCCCGGCCACGGATCTGGTGCGCCACGGCCAACGCGGTGCTGCCACTGTCGATGATGACGGTCTCGTGTGGTTCCAACAGTTCGACGGCGGCGGCGGCGATGTGGGCCTTCTCGGCGGTTGCGGACTCCACGCGGGTGCCGAACGCGGGCTCCTCGGCCTTGTGGGAGTAGGCGATCGCACCGCCGCGTACCCGCCGCACCCCACCCTGTGCTTCCAGGGCATCGATATCGCGCCGAATCGTCATCTCCGAGACGTCGAACATCGCGGCCAACGATGCGTAGTCCACTTCGCCGTNGAATCGTCATCTCCGAGACGTCGAACATCGCGGCCAACGATGCGTAGTCCACTTCGCCGTCTGCCCGCAGCCGTTCTTCGATCAGGGCTCTTCGCTCTTCGACTGACATCGGCAACCCCCTGTGACACTGTGTGAATAGTTGACAGTTTTCACTGTGATGTTTCAACTCACGGACGAATGTCGTTAATGTTTAACATAACCGGGTGTGAGATGGGAAGAGGTAACAGAAATGGATTCTGAGCAGTGTGGCAGCGCGGCTGGACTGGCCGCCGAACTCGCCGATGTGGCGTTGGAGGCGGCGCGGGCGGGCGCGGCGGTCCTGCGTTCACGTCCGCGGCGCAGCGCCAGCGTGACGGTCAAGGGCGAGCGGGGCGATCTGGTCACCGACGTGGATGTCGCCGCCGAACACGCGGTGCGCACCGTGTTGGGCAATCGCAGGCCGAACGACCATGTCACGGGCGAGGAACTGCCCGGCACGGTTCCGGACGGAGCGCGAATCCGGTGGTCAATCGATCCGCTGGACGGTACGACGAACTTCACCAGGGGAATTCCGTACTACGCCACCTCGGTCGGCGCGGTCTGTATGCGCACCGGGCAGTGGGTCGCCGGCGCGGTCGATGCGCCCGTGCTCGGTAAGACCTACTACGCCTACCGGGGTGGCGGGGCGTGGCTGGTCGACGACGCGGGGGTGCGCCGGTTGACCGGTCCGGCCGTGGGGGTCGACGGTGCCGCGCGTCTGCTCGGGATGGGCTATGCCTACTCGGCCGAGGTCCGGCGCGCGCAGTGCGGCATGACCGCCGACATGATGGCCGGATACACCGACGCCCGGGCTCTCGGGTCAGCCGCGCTGGCGATCTGTGCCGTCGCCGAAGGCGCGCTGGACGGCTATGTCGAGAGCCACCTCGGCGAGTACGACTGGGCGGCTGCGGCGTTGGTGGCAGAGGAGGCCGGGTTGACCGTGCGGCGACCGGCCACGCTCGCGGACGAGCTTCGGGTCACCGCCCCAGAGCCGATCTGACGTGAATTGTTAACAAAAGGTTGATAGTTCTTCACATTCTCGGCTAGTGTCAGCGGCACGTTGCGCGGGCATCGTGAACTCTGGACAGGAGACAGGTCTTTGCGGGGCACCTATCTGATCGGTGTCGATATCGGCACCACGGGAACCAAAACGGTTCTGCTGCACGAAACTGCCGGGATCGTGGCGCAGGCGACATTGAGCTCGCCGATCTTCTCGGACGGGCCGGCATATGCCGAGGCGGACGCATCGGCGTGGGTTGCCAACGCGGTACAGGGAATTCGGCAGGTTCTGGCCGAATCGCAGATCGACCCGGCGTTGGTGGCGGCGGTGTCGGCGACCGGGATGGTTCCCGCGGTGGTCTGCCTCGACGCCGGCCTGAGGCCGGTGCGCCGGCCGATCCTGCAGAACGATGCCAGGGCCACCCGCGAGATCGACGAGCTGTCGACAGTGCTCGACGGCGCGGACATGTTGTCGCGCACCGGATCCGCGCTGACTCAGCAGTCCGTGGCGCCGACCGTGCGCTGGTTGCAGCGCAACGAGCCCGAAAGTTGGTCGGCCACACGCTATCTGGTCGGATCGTACGACTATGTACTGATCGCGTTGGGCGCGCCGCCGCACGTCGAGCAGAACTGGGCGCTGGAGTCCGGCCTGTACACCCTCGACGGCGGGCATTTCGATCCGGCGCTCGATGCCGTCGAGTTGCCTGCTTCGTCGCTGTGCGAGGTGCACCGGCCCGGTACCAGGGTCGGCACCATCAGCGCGTCGATGGCCGAAACCACCGGCCTGCCTGCCGATGTCGCGTTGGTGGTGGGCGGCGCCGACCATGTGCTGTCGGCCTACGCCGCAGGCGTCGACACGGCAGGGGACTGGTTGATCAAGTTGGGCGGTGCCGGTGACATCCTCACCGCCTGCGCCGATCCCATCGTCGATGCGCGCCTCTATCTCGATGCGCATCCGCGGCAGGGCACGTGGCTGCCCAACGGCTGCATGGCCACCAGCGGCAGTCTCATCCGGTGGTTCCAGACCCTCATCGGGGGAACGCCGTTGAGCGATCTCGATACCGAGGCCGGCACGCGCCGACCCGCGGCGGTGTTGTGCCTGCCGTACTTCCTCGGTGAGAAATCGCCGATCCACGACCCGCAGTTGCGGGGCGCGTTCATCGGCCTCGAGCTCGCCCACACCGGGGCGGACATGTATCGCTCGGTGCTCGAGGCGATCGCGTTCGGATTCCGGCACAACGCCGAGGTGATGAGATCGGCGGGAATCACCCTGTCCCGGGCCAGGGTGACCAACGGCGGCAGCAAGTCCACCCTGTGGAAGCAGATCCACGCAGATGTGCTCGGCACCGAATTGGCGCCGGTGCGTGACCATCCCGGGGCCTCGCTGGGGGCCGCCATCCTGGCGGGCGTGGGAGCCGGGGTGCTCGGCCTCGACGATGCCGGTCGATTCCTGCAGTTCGACGCGCCGGTGGTGCCCGACCGTGAGCGGTCGGCGATCTATCAAGAGGCATATCAGTTGTGGCGAGAGGCCGGCGACGCGCTGGTGCCGATTTCGCACGGACTGACGCGGAGGTCGCGATGACGATCCGGCACGACTACAAGGTGGCGGTGGCCGACGGCGGTTGGCGAATGGTCGATCTCGGCCTCACCACCGGCCTGGATTCCGGCGACATCACCTTGTTCGACCGGGAGAACGACGTGATCTACGCGCTGCCGGCCCCATCGGATCGATTGCCGATCCGGAGCTGGAAAGACGTTCGTCCGGAAGACGTCGCGGTCGTCGACCCCGAGGGCAACACCCTTCCGGGGTCACTTACTGAGCCGACCGTCGAATTGCCGATGCATCTCGCGATCTATGCCGCCCGGCCCGACGTCAACGCCATCGTGCATACGCATGCGGAGGATTCGCAGGTTTTCGCCGCCGCGGAACGCGATATTCCCACCGCCACCATCGACTCGTACACCCGGGTCGGGTTCGGTCCGATCCGGTGCGGACGCTTCGGTGTCGTCGCATCCAAAGAACTGGGCGACAACATGGTCGAGGTTCTGGCCGGCGGTAGCAAGGCGGCCCTGATGGCCCGGCACGGTGCGGTGGCATTGGGTCCCGATCTGGCTGATGCGTTGTTCACGGCGACGGTCATCGAGAAAGCCGCGCGCCAGGCCATGAAGGTGGCGTCGCTCGGGGCGACTCCCGAACAGCTCACCCTGCACCACATTTTCGACGGCGAGCTCGCTCGCGATATCGAGGCGGGACGCGTCCACCTCGACACCCAGACAGTCACGATTCAGCGCTTGGCCTGAGGGACAAGAGGAACAAGAGGAGATAGAGGAACCATGGAATGGCTTGACGACGTCTTTGGTGTGCAGAAACCGGTGATCGCCATGCTGCACCTGGACGCGCTGCCGGGCGACCCGTCCTATGACACGGCTGCCGGCATGCGATCGGTGGTCGACAACGCCCGCCGCGACCTCGATGCACTGCAGTCCGGTGGGGTCGACGCGGTGATGTTCTCCAACGAGTTCAGCCTGCCGTACCTGACCAAGACCGAGCCGATCACCGCGACCGCCATGGCCCGCGTCATCGGTGAGCTCCTCGACGAGGTCCGAGTGCCGTTCGGGGTCAACGTGCTGTGGGACGGCGTGGCATCGATCGACCTCGCGGCCGCGACGGGCGCGAAGTTCGTTCGCGAGATCTTCACCGGCGCCTACGGCAGCGATTTCGGGTTGTGGAACACCAACGTCGGACACGCGGCTCGGCACCGGCGCCGCGTGCATGCCGACAACGTGCGCCTGTTGTTCAACGTGGTTCCGGAAGCGACGGCGTACCTCGGCGACCGGGATCTGGCTGACATCACCCGATCCACGGTGTTCAACGCCAAACCCGACGCATTGGTGGTCTCCGGCCTGACCGCCGGTGCGCCCACGGACACCTCGGCACTGTCCACGGTCAAGAACAACGCCGGCCAGGTGCCGGTATTCGTCAACACCGGAATGCGGGTGGAGACAGCCGAGGCGCAGCTCAGCATCGCCGACGGCGCGGTGGTCGGCACGGCGTTCAAGAAGGACGGGGTGTTCGAGAACCGCTCTGATGCCGAGCGGGTCGAGAAGCTGATGGCCGTGGTGAAGAACTTCCGTCAGAACTAGCGGTACGCCCGGAGGCGCCGCCCGGGGACGAGCCGTTCGCGGCCCGGGCGGCGCCTGCGGGTGCTCGCACCGATGAGTTTGTCGAGGCCGACGGGTCTACCTCCCTACCGAGACAAATCAACTCAGCAGGGAGCAGCGCCATGGGCGTCATCGACATCGAACTGTTCGCCACCCTCGACCTCGTCGGGCAGGCCCCCGGCGGCCCGGACGAGGACCCCGAGGGGTTTCCGTTCGGTGGTTGGCAGGCGCCGCTGATCGACGAGGTCTCCGGAGCGCAGGTCGACACCGCCTACGCGGGCACGGATGCCCTCCTGCTCGGCCGCCGGACCTACGACATCTTCGCCGCGCATTGGCCGCAGCAGGACAACGAATTCGGCACGCTGTTCAACAGCATTCCCAAGTACGTGGCGTCACGCGGTACACCTGAGCTGTCATGGGCGGGCTCCACCCAGCTCGGTCCCGATCTGGCCGGCGCGGTGCGTGAGGTCCGTGACCGGCACGAGAAGGTCAAGGTCGTCGGAAGTCTCGACCTGGTGCAGACCCTGCTGCGCGAGAAGCTGTTCGACCACATCGACCTCTGGGTGCACCCGATTGCGCTCGGCATCGGCAAGAAGGTTTTCGACGGTGGTGTGGTGCCAACCAACCTCACCCTGCTACAGCCGCCGGAGGCCAGCCCCAGCGGGATCGTGTACCTGCGTTATGGACTCGCCGACGGCATCCCGGAGACGGGGGACATGAGCGAGCACGCATAGCGTCACCGCTCTTCGAGCACCGGGTCAGCCGGCACCAGCGGCACCGCCAACAACGGCAACAACGCACATACCGCGAACGCTGCCGGGTATCCCGCCACACCGATCAGGGCGCCGAACAGCGGCGCGGAACTGGCGGTCGCCAGGTGCTGGCTGGTGTTCTGCGTGCCCAGGGCCCGCCCACTCCAGAACGGCCCGGCGATCTCGGCGATCGCGGTGAACGCCAAACCGTTGTCGGACACCGTGATCACCGAGGCGATCACGATCAGCGCGACACTGATCGGCGAGCCCAGCCAATCGGTGAAGGCCAGGAGCGCCATCGTGGCTGCCGCGGCCAACGCGATGGTGCGGATGGGCCGAAGCCGTTGCCCCAGCACATCGGACCATCGTCCCGCGGCGATTCGCCCGGCAGCGCCCAATATCTGGGCCACGGTGACCAGCGTGCCCGCGGAGGCGGCGGACCAGCCCCGATCACTCATCAACCACACCAGGGTGAACGTCCACACCATGCCCTGTGGCACGACCAGCAGCACCGACACGGCATGGATGCGCCACAACACGTTTGAGCCCCGGTACGGGTTGGCCAGATGTTCGGCCGGAGCTTCGTGCCGGGGCGGCCGTGGCGGATCCAGCACACCCACGGCGCAGATCACCGCCGACAACACGCACGCGGCCGCGGGGAACAGCAATGCGGCTGTCACACCGTGGCTCTCGGCCAGGCGCGGGATCACCAACGCGCCCAGACCGACGCCAAGCGGAGTCGCCGTCTGCCGAATTCCCATGGCCAGCCCACGCTGTTCGGGCGGAAACCAGCCGACCACCACCCGTCCGCTGGCCGAATTGCTACTCGCCGCGGCCATCCCGCCCAGCAGCAGGAAGACCCCGACGACCACCAGAGAGTGAGCGGCGGCGGCACCGAAGGCCGCGGCGGCGGTCAGTGCCGAGCCCACCGTCAGCACGATCCGCTCACCGACCCGGTCGACGATGTAACCCCAAGCGATCAGGGTCAGAACCAGGCCGAAACTGGGCATCGACGACAGCAGGCCCGCCTGTGCCAGACCCAGGCCCCGCTCGGTGTGCAGGGTGGGGATGAGAAACGCCGCGCCGTTGATGAACACGTTGGCGCACGTGGTCGCGGTGAGCGCGATCACCAACATCGACCAACGGCGCAACGTGCTGATCGAGGAAACCGGCATGGGGCCATAGTTTCACGAACGTCTCATAATATTGAACTGGAATCCCAAAATATGAGATGACCGAACGGTGCCATAGGCTGTGAACGTGAAGTTGTGGGCGGCGATAACCGTTTTGCTGATAAGTGGACTCGTGGCGGCACCGACCGCCGCGGCGACCGAGCCGAACTGGTCCGGACTCGACGCCCGACGCCACGAGGCGCCGATCCCGAGCCCGGGCACCCTGATCGAGTCCGTCCCGCTTGATCCGGCGTTGTCGGTCCCCGGCGCGGCGAGCGCCTATCGCATCCTGTATTCCACTGTCGACCAACATAATTCGCCAGCGCTGGCCACCGCGGCCGTATTCATCCCGCATGGCGAGCCGCCCGTCGGTGGCTGGCCCACGATCGCATGGGCGCACGGAACCGTCGGCCTCGGCGATGATTGCGCCCCCTCGGCGCAACCCCGCAGCGCCCGCGACGCCGAATATCTGACGCACTGGCTCGACCAGGGCTACGCCATCGTCGGCTCCGACTATGCCGGCCTCGGCACCCCCGGGCTGATGAGCTACCTCAACAGCGTGGCCACGGCCCACAGCGTCGTCGACTCGGTGATCGCGATGCACCACATGGATTTGCCGCTGTCGAAGAAGTGGGCCCTGGTGGGTCAGTCGCAGGGCGGCGGGGCCGCCGTCAACAGCGCCCGCTGGGCCACCGAGTTCAGCCGCGGCACCGGGCTGGACTACCGCGGCGTCGTCGCCACCGGCACACCGTTCAACGTCGAGAACATCGTCAAGCAGGCCGGGCCCGACATGGCGCTGCCACCCAATCTCGGCCCGGCGGCCAACAGCTACACCGCATACATCCTGGCCGGGGTGCGCGAGGCCCGGCCCGATCTCGACGTCGACAGCGTGCTCACCCCGGCCGGGCTGGATGCCGTCAACCAGGCGGAGACGCTGTGCAAGCCGCAGCTCGACCAGCAGCTCGCCGGCATCACGCCGACCGGGTTCTTCCGCGCGCCGCTGGCCGGCCTGCCCGGCGCGCCTGAGGCCCTGGACACCTACCTGGGAACGCCGACCAGCGGGTACGACCGGCCCATCTTCCTGGGTGTCGGCCTGCTGGACCGCGATGTCCCGCCGAGCATGTCGCAGCAACTCAACGATCAGCTCCGGGCCAACGGGCAGGACGTCACCCTCAAGATCTATCCCGACGAAGATCACTCCGGCACCGTGCTGGCCTCCATCCCGGACTCGACCCCGTTCCTCGCCGCGGTGTTCGGGGGCGACTGAGGGAGCCCGACCGGAGGCGTCGGCGCTGGTCGTCAGACGCTGCGCACTACCCTGGTCAAAATGCGCTTAGGTCGAATTGCCAGTCCCGACGGCGTCGCTTTCGTCAGTGTCGAAGGCGACGGTGCCGACGCCGTCTGCAAAGAGATCGCCGAGCACCCGTTCGGCAATCCCAACTTCACCGGCCGGAGCTGGCCGCTGGCCGATGTCCGGCTGCTGGCCCCGATTCTGGCCAGCAAGGTCGTCTGCATGGGCAAGAACTACGCCGCCCACGCCGAGGAGATGGGCGGGGTGGCCCCCGAGGATCCGGTGATCTTCCTCAAGCCCAACACCGCGATCATCGGCCCCAACGTGCCGATCCAGCTGCCGGCCGATGCCAACCCCGTGCACCACGAGGGTGAGCTCGCGATCGTCATCGGGCGCCCCTGCAAGGACGTCCCCGCCGCGCGCGCCGCCGAGAACATCCTGGGCTACACCGTCGCCAACGACATCTCGGCGCGCGACCAACAGGCCAAGGACGGGCAGTGGATGCGGGCCAAGGGGCACGACACCTTCTGCCCGGTGGGCCCGTGGATCGTCACCGACCTGGACCCCTCGGATCTGGAGATCCGCACCGAGGTGAACGGGGGAGTGCGCCAGCGCAGCCGGACCTCGCTGATGATCCACGACATCGGCGCCATCGTCGAATGGGTCTCGGCGGTGATGACGCTGTTGCCCGGTGACCTGATCCTGACCGGAACCCCCGAGGGCGTCGGCCCGATCGAAGACGGCGACACCGTGAGTGTCACCGTCGAAGGCATCGGCTCCCTTACCAATCCCGTTGTACGCAAGCAGAAGTAGAGGTAAGTGATGACATCCCCGTCTGGTCCGGTCAGAGTCCGGTTCTGTCCGTCGCCGACCGGAACGCCGCACGTCGGGTTGGTCCGCACCGCGCTGTTCAACTGGGCCCACGCCCGGCATACCGGCGGCACCTTCGTCTTCCGCATCGAGGACACCGACGCCGCGCGGGACAGTGACGAGAGTTACGCCGCGATCCTCGATGCGCTGCGGTGGCTGGGCCTGGACTGGGACGAGGGCCCCGAGGTCGGCGGTCCATACGAGCCGTACCGGCAGTCCCAGCGCAGCGAGATCTACCGTGACGTGATCGCGCGGCTGCTGGAGGCCGGCGAGGTCTACGAGGCGTATTCCACGCCGGAGGAGGTCGAGGCCCGCCACCACGCGGCAGGCCGCAACCCCAAGCTGGGATACGACAACTTCGATCGCACGCTGACCGACGAGCAGCGCGCGGCCTTCGCGGCCGAGGGGCGTAAACCCGTGCTGCGCCTGCGGATGCCCGACGAGGACCTCGGCTGGACCGACCTGGTGCGCGGACCGGTGAGCTTCCCGGCGGGCTCGGTGCCCGATTTTGCGATCACGCGGGCCAACGGAGATCCGTTGTACACCTTGGTCAATCCGGTCGACGACGCGTTGATGAAGATCACCCACGTGCTGCGGGGCGAGGACATCATGCCGTCCACCCCGCGCCAGATCGCCCTGTACCGGGCCCTGATGCGCATCGGCGTCGCCGAGCGGATCCCGGAATTCGCTCATCTGCCAAGTGTTCTGGGCGAGGGCAACAAGAAGCTCTCCAAGCGGGATCCGCAGTCGAATCTGTTCCTGCACCGCGACCGCGGCTTCCTGCCGGAGGGCCTGCTGAACTATCTGGCGCTGCTGGGTTGGGGCATCGCCGACGACCATGACGTGTTCAGTCTCGACGAGATGGTGGCCGCTTTCGATGTGGCCGATGTCAATTCCAACCCCGCGCGGTTCGACCAGAAGAAGGCCGACGCGATCAACGCCGAGCACATCCGGCTGCTGACCCCCGAGGACTTCACCGCGCGACTGCGTGCCTATCTCGATGCGCACGGCCATGACACCGGCTTGGACGACACCGCCTTCGCCGAGGCCGCTGCGCTGATCCAGACCCGGATCGTGGTGTTGGGCGACGCATGGGGGCTGCTGAAGTTCCTCGACGACGCCTCCTACGAGATCGACGAGAAGGCCGCCGCCAAGGAACTCCGTGAGGAGGCCGCGCCGGTCCTGGACGCCGCGCTGAGCGCCCTGGAGGGCATCGGGGAATGGAACACCGCCAACATCGAGGCCGCGCTCAAGGCGGCGCTGCTGGACGGTCTGGAGCTCAAGCCGCGTAAGGCGTTCGGGCCGATCCGTGTCGCCGTCACCGGTGCCACGGTGAGCCCGCCGTTGTTCGAGTCGATGGAACTGCTCGGAGCCGAGCGCAGCCTCGAGCGGCTGCGGGCGGCCCGCGGCCGGTTGTGAACGGCCGGGCGCGACGGGGCTTGGTAAAAAGCACCGAAAATCTTTGGTAGTCTGCTCGTCGGCCCGGAAAGCGAAACGGGGAGGCCCCCGGAACGCCGATCGGATCGAAATTGCTCGTGACCTGCGGTGATGGGCAATTAATGGGGTATGGTGTAATTGGCAACACAGCTGATTCTGGTTCAGCCATTCTAGGTTCGAGTCCTGGTACCCCAGCCATCCGGAGCGGATCAGCCGGATTAGGTGAGTACGACCGCCTGAGCTATGCTGACCATCCGGAAGTTCTAGCCCCCGTCGTCTAGCGGCCTAGGACGCCGCCCTCTCACGGCGGTAGCGTGGGTTCGAATCCCATCGGGGGTACAGAAGTAAAGGCGCCCAGTTCTCACGAACTGGGCGCCTTTGCGTTGTGTGGGTTTTGACCTCGCGCCGCGGCCGGCGCCCTGTCGCTCGTCGCCTTGTCGGCCGTCGCCCTGTCGCTCGTCGCTTTGTCGCGTTGTCGGCCGCTTTGTCACGCTGGAGTGGCGCTGGGTGTCGAACGTCACTCTGGCGTGACGCCGGCGGGGTTCGGCGGCGAATCGGATGGGCCGGGGCGCTCGGGTTGTCACGCTGGAGTGGCGCTGGGCGACGACGGCCACGCTGACCGGAAAATGTCCCAGGGTGAGTGGGCAGGCCGAAGGCAGCCGGCGCAGCCGGCTGTGTGTTTTGGTGTGGTTAGGCGGCGGGTTCGACGCTGACGCGGTAGCCCATGGCCGTCAGTTGGGCGATGTGGTTACGCATGCGGCGTTCGATGTTGACCCGCCGGGTGTAGTAGTCGGCTCCTAGGTCATGGAAACGTGCGGTGGCATCGGCGAGCAGCTGCCAGACGATGGTAAAGATCGAGCGGGCCACCGCGACAAGGGCTTTGAGCTTGCCGCGGCGTTTGACCAGTCGTCGATACCGCTCCCCGAGGAAGGTGTCGGTCTTGGCCACGGTCGCAGCGGCCTCCCCGAGAGCGCCTCTGAGGTAGGGGTTGCCGGTTCCGGTTCTGCCGGCTCGGGTTACCGGCCCGGACTGGATGGTGCGTGGGCACAGTTTGGCCCAGGACACCAGGTGCGCTGCGGTGGGGAATCGGGTCATGTCCATACCGATCTCGGCCAGAATGATCTGCGCTGTGGTCGGGCCGATACCTGGGATCTCACACAACCGTTGGACGGCCGAAAGGTCCGTCGACGCCAGGCCACCACCGGGCCGATCCTGGTCGTGATCGTCGGGCTCGGTGCGTGCCAGTCGCTGAGCGATCCGTGCGGTCAAGGTGGCGATCTGGGCATCGAGTGCGTCGATCTGATCGAGCAGCATCCGGGCCAACTCGCCGTGATGATCATCAAAACGACCATCGAGCGCCTTGATCAGCTCGGTGCGTTTGGCTGTCATCCGTCCGCGGGCCAGATCAGCCAACTGCCGCGGATCGCGTTCACCGGCGATCAACGCCTCGACCATGGCCCGCACCGAAATAGTGTCCAGCCGTGAAGCCACCGCCGACACCTTGATCAACGCGTCTTCGAGCAGTTTCTCNCTATCATTTCTCACAGAGAGATACTAACGTCTCGCATTGTGAGATGACAGCTCAGATGACGAAGGTACCTCCCAGCCCTGGCGGAACCTTGATGCAGCCCCGCATTCGCCGTTAATCGAATCGAGAAGTAGCGATGGACCAATCGACACAGACATCCGTGAAGCCGCGCACCCTGGCCGAAAAGGTTTGGGACGACCATGTCGTGGCGCGAGGCGAGGGGGAGGGCGCGTCCAAGGAGCCCGACCTGATCTACATCGACCTGCATCTCGTGCACGAGGTCACGAGCCCGCAGGCGTTCGACGGACTGCGCCTGGCCGGCCGGCCGGTGCGACGGCCCGACCTGACCATCGCGACCGAGGACCACAACGTGCCGACGGTCGACATCGACAAGCCGATCGCCGATCCGGTCTCGCGCACCCAGGTCGAGACATTGCGGCGCAACTGCGAGGAATTCGGCATCCGGCTGCACCCGATGGGCGATGCCGAACAGGGCATCGTGCACATCATCGGCCCGCAGCTCGGATTGACGCAGCCCGGTATGACGGTGGTCTGTGGCGACAGCCACACCTCGACCCACGGTGCGTTCGGCGCCATTGCGATGGGCATCGGCACGTCCGAGGTCGAACACGTGATGGCCACGCAGACACTGCCGCTCAAGCCGTTCAAGACCATGGCGGTCAACGTCGACGGCGTGCTGCCCCCGGGGGTGAGCGCCAAGGACATCATCTTGGCCGTCATCGCCAAGATCGGCACCGGCGGTGGGCAGGGGCATGTCATCGAATACCGGGGCAGCGCCATCGAGGCGCTGTCGATGGAGGGTCGTATGACGATCTGCAACATGAGCATCGAGGCCGGCGCGCGCGCCGGCATGGTCGCCCCCGACGAGACCACGTTCGAGTTCCTCAAGGGCCGCCCGCACGCCCCGAAGGGCGCCGACTGGGACGCCGCGGTCGCCGCATGGAGCCAGTTGCGTACTGACGAGGGTGCCGAATTCGACACCGAGGTCTACCTGGATGCCGCCGCGCTGAGCCCGTTCGTGACCTGGGGCACCAACCCGGGCCAGGGTGTGCCGCTGTCCGCCTCGGTGCCCGATCCGGAGCTGATCGGCGACGATGCCGAGCGTCAGGCCGCGGAGAAGGCCTTGGCCTACATGGATCTTCGACCGGGGATGGCGATGCGTGACATCGCCGTGGACACCGTGTTCGTCGGATCCTGCACCAACGGGCGTATCGAGGATCTGCGGGTGGTCGCCGACGTGCTGCGCGACCGCAAGGTGGCCGACGGCATCCGGATGCTGGTCGTGCCGGGCTCGATGCGGGTTCGCGCCCAGGCCGAATCGGAAGGTCTCGACCAGATTTTCACCGCGGCGGGCGCCGAATGGCGTCAGGCCGGCTGCTCGATGTGCCTTGGTATGAACCCCGACCAATTGTCCCCGGGGCAGCGCTGCGCCTCGACGTCCAACCGGAATTTCGAAGGCCGACAGGGCAAGGGAGGCCGTACCCACCTGGTCTCGCCGGCCGTCGCGGCAGCCACCGCCGTGCGCGGAAAGCTGGCGTCCCCCGCCGATCTGCCTGCTGCGTCCCGCTGAGAGGAACACAAGAATGGAAGCGTTCAGCACTCACACCGGCATCGGCGTCCCGCTGCGGCGGTCCAATGTCGACACCGACCAAATCATCCCCGCCGTCTATTTGAAGCGGGTCACCCGAACGGGTTTCGAGGACGGATTGTTCGCCGCCTGGCGCACTGACCCGTCGTTCATCCTGAATCTCCCGCCATTCGACAAAGGCTCCGTGTTGGTCGCCGGGCCCGATTTCGGCACCGGATCCTCACGCGAACACGCCGTCTGGGCGCTCATGGACTATGGGTTCCGGGTGGTTATCTCATCCCGATTCGCCGACATTTTCCGCGGCAACGCCGGGAAGGCCGGGCTATTGGCCGCCGAGGTCTCCCAAGACGATGTCGAGCTGTTATGGAAGCTCATCGAGCAGAATCCTGGGCTGGAAATCACTGTGAATCTTCAAGATCGAAATGTGGTCGCCGGAACGGTTGTGGTGCCGTTCAGAATTGACGACTACACGGCCTGGCGACTGCTCGAAGGACTCGACGATATAGGCCTTACGCTGCGGAAACTCGACGCGATCGAGGATTACGAGCAGTCCAGGCCGGCCTGGAAGCCGCGCACTCTGCCGGCCTGATTCAGGGGCCGTCAGGGGCGCTTCGGCGCCCGAATTCGCCGCCTGCCAAACCGGTTCTGAACCCGCCCGGGCGGAGTCCAAGTGGGGCAAGCGGATTGCCGGATTGTTCGCTAGCTACGCCTGAAATTGCGCGTGGCTCTTGGAAATCAGTGGTCACAGGGTTTACCGTGTCCTCTAGTCGGTCCAAGGAGGACCACTGGTTTCGGAGGTTTTGGATGAACAAAGCGGAGCTCATCGACGTACTCACAACCAAACTGGGCACCGATCGTCGGCAGGCTACCGCCGCGGTGGAGAACGTTGTGGACACCATCGTCCGCGCGGTGCACAAGGGCGACAGTGTCACGATCACCGGCTTCGGTGTCTTCGAGCAGCGCCGTCGCGCTGCCCGCGTGGCGCGTAACCCGCGTACCGGCGAGACCGTGAAGGTCAAGCCCACCTCGGTGCCGGCGTTCCGGCCGGGTGCGCAGTTCAAGGCGGTTGTCTCTGGGGCGCAGCGCCTCCCGGCTGAGGGTCCTGCCGTCAAGCGTGGGGTCACCGCGGGTCCGGCCAAGCGCACCGCCGCCAAGAAGACCGCCGCCAAGAAGGCCCCGGCCAAGAAGGTGGCTGCCAAGAAGGCCCCGGCCAAGAAGGCCGCGACCAAGGCTCCGGCGAAGAAGGCCGCGACCAAGGCGCCCGCCAAGAAGGCCGCGACCAAGGCTCCGGCGAAGAAGGCCGCGACCAAGGCGCCCGCCAAGAAGGCCGCGACCAAGGCGCCCGCCAAGAAGGCCGCGACCAAGGCTCCGGCGAAGAAGGCCGCGACCAAGGCGCCCGCCAAGAAGGCGGCTGCAAAGAAGGCCCCGGCCAAGAAGGGCCGCAAGTAATTCCGGAAAAGGCACGTCGTGAGCTGTGAACCGGCTCGCGACGTGCCTTTCCGCGTGTGGTCTAGCGGGTAGCAGGCAGCGGGCTGCCGAGATGGTCTGCCGCGACCAGTCGCCCGTCCACCATCGACATCACCCAGGTGCTTCCCTTGCGATTCCCGGTGGTCTGCGGGCGCACCTGTGAGCGCGTGCACCACCACGAGATGAGATCGGGAATCACCTTGCCCTGGGTACAGATCACCGGAGTTCCCGCCCGGGCCGCGAGTTCGAGTACCCGATTGCGACCGGCCTTGTGGTCGTCGCGGTACGCCTCTTCGGTCAGGTCCGTCTCGTTGTGAATGTCCACCCCGAGTTCTTGGGCCAGCGGCTCGAGGGTCTGATGGCAGCGCAGCCGATCGGCCGCGTAAAGCGTTGTGGCACCGAATGCCAGTAGTTGGCCGACCAGAGCCTCGGCCTGTGCGCGGCCCTTCTTGTCCAGCGGCCGCTTGCGATCGTCACCCTTGAAGCGGGATCGGCTTCCCGCCGTACCATGCCTGACGATCAGCACCGTCTTCGTATCGGGTGGATATTTCATGAAGCGGCGCAACACTTTTCGATCATGCGGGTAACCCAGCTGATCCATCGCCGCGGCGGCGGGAAGCCAGATGAGCTTGTCCACCTCGTCGTTGGGCGCAAAGTCGCCGCCGGTGATCCGGGCCGCCCAGTACCAGACGCGCTTAGTGCCCTGGGGGACGTCGTAGGAGATCGAACCGAGCCGTCTGCCGAGCTCCGCGGTGTATCCGGTCTCCTCGTGAACTTCGCGCACCGCGGCCACCGGGTCGGTCTCGTCGATCTCCACCTTGCCCTTGGGCAGCGACCAGTCGTCGTATCGCGGACGGTGAATAACAGCCACCTCGGTGGCATCCCGGTCGGTGGCGTCCCCGCTGTGACGCCACAACACGGCTCCAGCCGCGGGCACGAGCCTGGCGCCCGCCTTCTCCGCTGCCGTGTTGTCTTTGGACACCTCAACTCCTGCAGGTCGTTCACCAGGTGGGCAGCCGGGCCCGGCCCTGGACGGGGTTCAGGGGTGCCGGTGACGTTCCATCAACGACACCTGATGGTCGCGAACGGTCTGCCCCTCCTGAGGCAGTGCCGTCCAATGACCATCGTGTCGCAACTCCCAGCACCGGGTGGCCGGATCCATTGCGGATTCGAACACCTCGTTGAGTTGGGCGGTGAGTCTCGGATCCTTGACCTGAGCCATCACCTCGACACGGCGGTCGAGATTACGATGCATCATGTCGGCACTGCCGATCCAGAACTCATTGATGGCGCGGAAGTGAATAATCCGCGAGTGCTCCAGAAAGCGCCCGAGAATCGAGCGCACGGTGATGTTGTCGGAATAGCCTGGCACGCCGGGGCGCAGGGCGCAGATACCCCGCACCACGATCTCGACCGGAATCCCGGCCTGCGAGGCGCGGTACAGTGCGTCGATCACCTGCTCGTCGACCAGCGCGTTGGCCTTCAACCGGATACCGGTCGTGGCGCCGTCATGATGGGCGGCGATCTCGCGGTCGATGCGTTCGATGATGCCCTTGCGCACCCCGCGGGGAGCCACCAGCAGGTTGCGGTAGGCGTCCTTTCGCGAATACCCGGTCAGTGAGTTGAACAGGTCCGTGAGGTCCGCGCCGATGTCGGGATCGGCTGTGAGCAACCCCACGTCTTCATACAGGCGAGCGGTTTTCGGGTTGTAGTTGCCGGTGCCGATATGGCAGTAGCGCCGGATCGTCGACCCTTCCCGCCGCACGACGAGACAGGTCTTGCAGTGCGTCTTGAGACCGATCAACCCGTAGACCACGTGCACACCGGCTTGTTCGAGCGCTCGTGCCCATTTGATGTTGGCCTGCTCGTCGAAGCGCGCCTTGATCTCGACGAGTGCGACCACCTGCTTGCCGGCCTCGGCCGCGTCGATCAGTGCGTTGACGATGGGCGAGTCGCCGGAGGTCCGATACAACGTCTGCTTGATCGCCAGCACGTTGGGATCGGCGGCGGCCTGCTCGATGAAGCGCTGAACGGTGGTGGAGAACGAGTCGTAAGGATGGTGCACCAGCACATCCCCGTCGCGCAGCGTCGAGAAGATGCTCTTGGGCGTCTCGCGTTCGCCGAACGCCGGCGGGGTGGCGGGCACGAACGGGCGGTCCTTGAGGGCAGGCCGATCCACGTCGTAGATCTGCCACAGGGCGGAAAGGTCCAGCAGCCCCGGTACTTCGATGACGTCGCCGGGGGCCACGTCGAGCTCCCGCAGCAGCAGTTCGAGCATGCTCTCGGTCATGTCGTCGGACACTTCGAGCCGGACCGGGGAGCCGAAGCGCCTGCGGGCCAGTTCGCGTTCGAGCGCCTGCAGCAGATCCTCGTCGCGATCCTCTTCGACCTCGAAGTCGGCATTGCGGGTGATCCGGAACGCGTGGTGCTCGACGATCTCCAGCCCAGGGAACAACACGGGCAGGAACGCCGCGATGAGTTCCTCCATCGGCAGGAACCGCACCACCGACGACCCGTCGGCCGGCGGACTCAATTCCACGAAGCGCCCGACGTTGTCGGGCACCTTGATCCTGGCGAAGTGTTGCCCGCCGTCCTCGGGATGTTTGACGGTGATGGCCAGGTTCAGGCTCAAACCGCTGACGAACGGGAACGGGTGCGCTGGGTCGACTGCCAGCGGAGTGAGGACCGGAAACACCTGCTCGTGGAAGTAGGTCGAGAGCTTGGCGCGTTCGGTGTCGTCGAGTTGTGCCCAGTTGACGATGACGATGCCCTCTTCGGCCAGCGCCGGACGGACCGAGTTGAGGAACACGTTGGCGTGGCGGCTGGCGATCTGCTGGGTGCGCTCGTTGATTCGGCGCAGCTGCTCGCGCGGTGACAGCCCGTCGGCCGAGCGCACCGAAAGTCCCATCTCGTCGCGGCGTTTGAGCCCGGCCACCCGGACCATGTAGAACTCGTCGAGATTGGACGCGAAGATCGCCAGGAATTTCGCCCGCTCGAGCAACGGCAGCGACGGGTCGGCGGCCAGCGCCAGCACCCGGGCGTTGAAGTCCAGCCAGCTCAGTTCGCGATTGAGGTAGCGATCCTCGGGCAACGCGTTGTCGACTGCCGGCCAGGTGGCCGCGGGTGGCGCTTCGGGTGTCGACGACTCGACGGACAGCCCCGATGCGGCTGCGGCGGAGTCCGGTTGGGAGTCGTCCGACCGCGTCCCAGGCTCGGCTTCGGTGGCTTCGCTCATCGTTCAGATCATTCCTTATCCGGCCGGTCCACGGCTACCTAGTGACGTTGCCTGCCGAGTGTTCGGGTGGTCGCCGTGCCGACCCCCAGGCGCCGCGCGGCCTGCAGGTCATCCGGCGTGTCGATGTCGCAGCGCAGGCCCGGCCAGGCGCCGGTCAGCTCGATTGCGCCGGAGTGTCGATGGCGCGCAGCCGAATCGGATCCGAAGTGCGGGGCCAACGCCGTGCCGAAGGCGAACAACGCCGAGGTGCCGGTGCCGTGCCGGTCGCCGACGAAGCTGCGTTGGTAACCGCGGGCCAGTGCCAGCGCCTCGGCCAGTTCCTGGGGTTGCAGCGCCGGCAGATCACCTTGCAGAACAACGATATTCGGTGCGGTGGCACGCAGTTCGGCCTCGGCCGTTGCGATGGCGTTGTTGAGCGGGTCGTGGTGACCGGGAGGTGTCGGGTCCATCAGCACGCTCGCGCCCAGCTGCCTGGCGGCGTCGGCCGCGGTTTCGTCGGGGGTGACAACGGTCACCGGCGCGACGGCCGACGCGGCGGTGACGGTGTCGACGAGCATCGCCAGCACCACGGCCTCGCGCGTCGCGGAGNGGTGACGGTGTCGACGAGCATCGCCAGCACCACGGCCTCGCGCGTCGCGGAGGAGAAGATGGGCGCCAGCCGGGTCTTGGCGGCCGACAGCCGCTTGACCGCGATCACCAGGGCGACGTCAGCGGCCTGCGTTGCTGCTGCGGCGTTGTCGCTTCGGGAGCCGCTCATGGGTTCATCCTGCCAGCCCGGTCGTCGTCGGCGGGTGGCGCAGGCACCGGGATAGGGTGAACGGGTGGTAGAGGCTGCGGTCATGGGCGCCGGTGCGTGGGGGACGGCACTGGCCAAGGTGCTGGCGGACGCGGGCAATCCGGTGACGATGTGGGCCCGGCGCCAGGAGGTTGCCGACGAGATCAACAACGACCATCGCAACAGCCGGTACCTCGGCGACGTGGTCCTGCCGGCGTCGATCCGGGCCACCACCGACCCGGCCGAGGCGCTGGCCGGCGCCTGCACGGTGCTGCTCGGGGTGCCCGCGCAACAGTTGCGGACCAACCTGGACGGCTGGAAGCACCTGATCGGCGACGCTGTGACCCTGGTCAGCCTGGCTAAGGGGATCGAGCTCGGCTCGCTGATGCGGATGAGCCAGGTGATCGTCCAGGTGACCGGTGCGGATCCGGCTCGCGTCGCGGTGGTGACCGGGCCGAACCTGGCCAGTGAGATCGCCGAGGAACAACCCGCGGCCACCGTCGTCGCGTGCAGCGATTCCGGCCGCGCGGTGGCGCTGCAGCGCGCACTGGCCACCGGCTACTTCCGGCCCTACACCAATGCCGACGTGATCGGCGCCGAGGTGGGCGGGGCCTGCAAGAACGTCATCGCGCTGGCCTGCGGCATGGCGGTGGGAGTGGGCCTGGGGGAGAACACCGTTGCCGCGATCATCACCCGCGGCCTGGCCGAGGTGATGCGGCTCGGCATCGCGCTGGGCGCCACCCCCGCGACGCTGGCCGGACTGGCCGGCGTCGGGGATCTGGTGGCCACCTGTACGTCCGGGCATTCCCGCAACCGCACGTTCGGTGAGCGACTCGGCAAGGGCGGCACCATGGAATCGGCCTTGACCGCCGCCGGTGGTCATGTGGCCGAGGGCGTGGCCTCCTGTGAATCGGTGCTCGCGCTGGCCTCCAGCTATGGTGTCGAGATGCCGCTGACCGATGCCGTTCACCGGGTGTGCCACAAGGGATTGTCGGTTCACGAAGCGGTCGCACTTCTCCTGGGCCGCAGCACCAAACCGGAGTAGCAGGCCTCCGGGCAGAGGAGGGCGGGGCAACCATGGACGGCGTGTACGGAGATTCCACCCGGAGCGTCAAAGCTGTTGGCCTGGATCCTATTCCGGGACAACCGGTGGCTCCGGTCCCGGTACCGGCCTCGACGTTTCACCTCTCGCCCGACGAGGCCGAGCCACTGGACAGCTACGGCCGCAGCTCCAATCCCTCGTGGCGGCAACTGGAATCCGCGCTCGCCGAACTCGAAGGGGCGGCCGCCGCGCTCACCTTCGGTTCGGGCATGGCCGCCATCACCTCGGCGCTGCGCGTGCTCGCCAAACCCGGCACCACTCTCGTGGTCCCAGCCGACGGCTATTACCAGGTCCGCCGGTATGCGGCGGAATATCTTGCCCCACAAGGTGTCACGGTCATCGAGGCGCAGGTTTCCGACATCTGTGCGGCCGCCGCCCGGGCCGATGTGGTGCTCGCCGAGACGCCGGCCAACCCAGGGCTCGATGTCGTCGACCTGTACCGGCTGGCGATGACGTGCCGCGGCCGCGGCGCCACCCTCGTCGTCGACAACACCACCGCCACCCCGCTGGGGCAGCAGCCGCTTTCACTCGGCGCCGACCTGGTGGTGGCCAGCGCCACCAAATCACTGTCAGGGCACAGCGATCTGGTGGCCGGCTACGTCGCGGGCAGCCAGCCGGAATTGATGGCCGCCGTGGAGCGCGACCGGCTGCTGGCCGGGCCGATCCTGGGCGCGTTCGAGGCCTGGCTGGTGCTGCGCAGCCTCGGCAGCGCGGGATTGCGTTTCGAACGGCAGTGCCAGAACGCCACCGCGCTGGCGATGATGCTGCGCAACCATCCGGCGGTGCGGTCGGTGCGCTACCCCGGGCTGCCGGGAGATCCGGCCCACGAGCTCGCCGCGACCCAGATGAAGCGGTTCGGGGGACTGGTGTCCGTCGAACTGGCCGACGCCGCAGCCGTGCATGCCCTGGTGGACCGCAGTGCGCTGCTCATCGCGTCGACGAGTTTCGGCGGTATCCACACCTCGGTCGACCGGCGGGCCCGCTGGGGTGATCCGGTGCCGCCGGGGTTTGCCCGCATTTCGGCCGGAATAGAGGACACCGACGACCTCATCGCCGACGTGGAGCAGGCGCTGCGGGGGTGAAAGACCAGGTCGGGACGCGCCGGACGGCAGGGTCCGGCCGGGACGGTAGCCTCTCTAGGTTGTGACCGCCCGCAATCAGACCGGATCCCGCACCCGCGTCGCCGTCGTCTACGGCGGTCGGAGCTCTGAGCACGCGATCTCCTGCGTGTCGGCAGGCAGCATCCTGCGCAACCTCGACCCGGAACGGTTCGAGGTGGTCGCCGTCGGTATCACCCCCGACGGCTCGTGGATGCTGACCGACGGTCGGCCCGAGACGCTGGCCATCACGGACGGTCAGCTGCCTGCGGTCACCGAGGATTCCGGTACCGAGCTCGCACTGCCTGCCGCCCCGAACCGCAGCGGCCAGCTGCTGGCGCTGAGCAACGGTCCCGGTGAGCTGTTGGCCGCCGTTGACGTGGTGTTCCCAGTGCTGCACGGTCCCTACGGCGAGGACGGCACCATCCAGGGCCTGCTCGAGCTCGCCGGCATTCCGTACGTGGGATCCGGTGTGCTGTCGAGCGCCGCAGGCATGGACAAGGAGTTCACCAAGAAGCTCCTGGTGGCCGAGGGACTGCCGATCGGCGATTTCGTGGTGCTTCGGGCCAATGACGTCACCCTGGACTTCGACGACCGGGAACGGCTCGGCCTGCCGGTGTTTGTCAAGCCCGCCCGGGGCGGCTCCTCGATCGGCGTCAGCCGGGTCGCGGCATGGGACGAGCTTCCCTCCGCCATCGAACTGGCCCGGCGCCACGATCCGAAGGTGATCGTCGAGGCGGCGGTGCCCGGGCGCGAACTGGAGTGCGGTGTGCTCGAATTCCCCGACGGCAGGGTCGAGGCGAGCACACTCGGTGAGATCCGGGTGGCCGGCGTGCGGGGACGCGAGGACGGCTTCTACGACTTCGCCACCAAGTACCTCGTCGACGCGGCCGAGTTGGACGTGCCGGCCAAGGTCGATGACGACATCGCCGACGAGGTCCGCCGGCTGGCCGTGCGCGCGTTCTCCGCGATCGACTGCCAGGGGTTGGCGCGCGTCGACTTCTTCCTCACCGACGACGGGCCGGTGATCAACGAGATCAACACCATGCCGGGGTTCACCACGATCTCGATGTTCCCGCGCATGTGGGCGGCCAGCGGTGTCGATTACCCGACGCTGCTGACCGCGATGGTCGAAACCGCGCTGGCGCGCGGCACCGGCCTGCGCTGAGCTCAGCGCGGCGGGCCCGGCACGGGCTCCTGCGCGGCGATGGTGCGGGCGATCTGGCCCGAGATCTGTTGGATCGGTGTCGGTCCCGAGCCGGCGGGCAGGGTCAGCGCGATGTAGACCGGGCGATCGACCGCGTACCAGGTGCTGCGGCTCTGATCGTCCGCCTCGCCGCCGGGGCTGCCGACCCCTGCTTCTCCCACCCGGAACCACTGGACCTCGTCGACGACCTGTAGCGGGGTGCCCACGACGAAATCGGTGGGACGCTCCAGCCCGCAGCGCAACACCACCGGCTCGGTGTCCGGTTCGGCGCGCCAGGCCGCGGTGGCCGGCGGTGTCGGCTCGACGGTGGGGGCGCGACGGAAATCCCCGAGTTGTTGGGGCAGTGCGTTCAGCAAGTCGTGGCACTGCTGGCTGTCGGCCTGCGGCGCAGGCACGGACGGGATCGCGACGGGTTGCTGCTCGGGGGAGCGCTGCCGGGACGCCGCGATACCCAGCACGGTGATCAGCACCGAGACCGCGACGACAACGGCCGCGATCAGCAGGGCGCGGGGCGGTCCGTCGACGGTGTTCGAGTCGGTCACACCACCAACTCTATGGCCGGAGCCCGTTGGCGATGGGACAGGTCAGGGTCCGGGTGATTCCCGGCACCTGCTGCACCGCGGGCACCACGTCGGATTGCAGCGCCGCCAGCGTGTCGGCGCTGATGCGCACGACCACGTCGTAGGGGCCCGTCACGTATTCCGCGGACACCACGCCGGCGAGCGCGGCGAGTTGCTTGGCGACGACTTCGGCGCGGCCCACCTCGGTCTGGATCAGCACGTAAGCCTCCACCACCGGCGGTCTCCTCCATCTCGCTGCATAAACTGCTGGCCGCAGGCACCAAACGTACCGCAGGTCGGGTCTGAGTTCTCAGACGCGGCAGCCGGCCGGCAGGAGGCGATGTGACCAGGGGTATGACCGGCGCGGATTTCGGCGATGACGACGGCCGCACCCTCGCGGACGCGGGGGAATTCGTCGTCATCGACCGGTTGGTGGCCGGCCGGACGCAAGCCGAGGCCGTGATGCTGGGGCCCGGCGACGACGCCGCAGTGGTGACGGCAGCCGACGGCCGCACCGTGGTCTCCACCGACATGCTGGTGCAGGATCGGCACTTTCGGCTCGACTGGTCGTCTCCGCACGACATCGGACGCAAGGCCATCGCCCAGAACGCCGCCGACATCGAAGCGATGGGAGGCCGCGCGACGGCCTTCGTGGTGGCGTTCGGTGCGCCGTCGGATACCGCGGTGAGCGCCGCGGCCGAGGTGGCCGACGGCCTGTGGGACGAGGCGCGTCGCCTGGGCGCCAGCATTGCCGGCGGCGACCTGGTCCGCGCCCCGGTGTGGGTGATATCGGTCACGGCCCTCGGGGATCTCGACGGCCGGGAACCGGTGCGCCGCAGCGGGGCCCGCGCCGGCGACACGGTGGCGGTGTCGGGCGAACTGGGCCGTTCCGCGGCCGGTTTCGCGCTGTGGGAGCGCGGTCTCGAAGGGCAGACCGGCTTCGGGGAATTGCGGCAGCGGCATCTGACACCCCGACCGCCCTATGGGCAGGGCGCACTGGCCGCGGATGCCGGTGCCACGGCCATGACCGATGTCTCCGACGGTCTGCTTGCCGATCTGGGCCACATCGCGACGGCCTCCGGGGTCGGCATCGATGTAGACAGCAAGCTGCTGGAGGACGATCGACTGGCGGTCGCCGGAGCCGCCGCTGCGATGGGCGAGGACCCGTGGGAATGGGTGCTGGGCGGTGGTGAGGACCATGCCCTCGCCGCGACGTTCCCGGGCCCGCCACCACCGGGCTGGCGGGTGATCGGGCGGGTTGTCGACGGGCCGGCACAGGTACTCGTCGACGGCGCCATGTGGGCGGGAAACACGGGATGGCAGTCGTTCGACTGAGCGGCCACGCTAAGTTTTTTCCGTGACTGCGCACGCGAGGAGCGAGACGGTGGGGACGGACGCGAGGAGCGAAACAACAGGTGCTCGTCCGCTCAATGAACTCGTCGACGAAGGTTGGGCCCGCGCACTCGAGCCGGTAGGGGCGCACGTCGCGCAGATGGGGGAGTTCCTCCGCAACGAACTCGCGGCCGGCCGCCGGTATCTGCCCGCCGGACAGAATGTCCTGCGCGCCTTCACATTTCCGTTCGACAAGGTGCGCGTTCTGATCGTCGGTCAGGATCCCTATCCGACACCCGGGCATGCCGTGGGGCTGAGTTTCTCGGTGGGAGCCGACGTGCGTCCGCTGCCGCGCAGCCTGTCGAACATCTTCACCGAGTACACCGAGGATCTGGGTTACCCACAGCCGGCCAATGGCGATCTCACTCCGTGGGCCGAGCAGGGCGTGCTGCTGCTCAACAGGGTCCTCACGGTGTCTCCCGGCACCCCGGCCTCACACCGCGGCAAGGGTTGGGAAGCGGTGACGGAGTGCGCGATCCGGGCCCTGGTGGCGCGCAACCAGCCGATGGTGGCCGTGCTGTGGGGACGCGACGCCTCGACGCTCAAACCGATACTCGCCGAAGGTGACTGCGCGACGATCGAATCGCCGCACCCGTCGCCGTTGTCGGCGTCGCGAGGATTCTTCGGGTCACGCCCGTTCAGCCGTGCCAACGAACTGCTGCGGCAGAAGGGCGCCGACCCGATCGACTGGCGCTTGCCGTGAGGTGATCAGGGTCCCGGAATCGGCGGCGGTGACGGGACCGCCGGGGGAGCCGGGATGCCCGGCGACGGAATCTCGATCGTCACGTCCCCGTCGCCTTCGGTCGGCGGTGCGGGGGGCATCGGCGACCCCGCGGGCGGAGAAGTGACACCCGGCGACACCGTGGGTTCGATGACGGTGGTCTCGGTATCCGGGGTCTCGGTCTCCGTCTCGGTGACCGGCATCTCCGACGTGGTGCGAGTTTCCGTGGTGGAATCGTCACCGGTATCGGCGTCACCGCACGCGGTCAGCACAGCAGAACCGACCGCGACCGCGGCTGCGAATGCATAGAACGGTGAATGTGAGGCACGACGTATGGTCATGCCGGCAGGAGATACCCGGCCCACCGCTCAGGTAAACAAGAGAGACGTGCGCCCGGACGGGCGCACGACGTCAGCCGCGCGAGACCTTGCCGGCCTTGATGCAGGAGGTGCAGGCGTTCACGCGCTGCTTGTTGCCACCCGGACGCGCCACGGCACGCACCGACTGGATGTTCGGATCCCAGCGCCGGCTGGTCCGCCGATGCGAGTGCGACACCGACTTGCCGAAGCCCGGGGCCTTTCCGCAGATATCGCACACGGCAGCCATATCAACAACTCCTCGAAATCAGTTCTTTGGGGGGTTGGGCCCGCTCGCCGCAAAACGACGGGGCTCGACCCGACAACCTGATCAGAATACCGGGAGGCCAGAGGATCGCCAAAACGGGCGGTGAACACGAGCTCAGATTGTCCACAGCCCGTGATGCTCCGATCGGGTTTGTCTCCGCCACTGGATAGGCTGGCGCCCACGGCGGCAATCGCGTCGCACAGTGGGGATCGCACCGGGGATCAGTTGTGGGATCTGATGGGGATTGGGAGGTCCGATGTCTTCTCGGCAGCTGGATGCCCCCGCTCTGCGGGCCTGGGCGCACGCCGCCGTCGATGACCTCATCCCCCACACCGACGAGATCAACCGCCTCAATGTGTTCCCGGTGGCCGATGCCGATACGGGGACGAACATGCTGTTCACGATGCGTTCGGCCTGGGCGCACGTCGATACCGAGCCGGCCGGGAGCGACATCGCGGCGGTGGCCGGTGCGCTGGCGGCCGGGGCGCTGCAGGGCGCGCGGGGCAACTCCGGGGTGATCCTGTCGCAGATTCTNGGCTGCACGGCCGCCATCGGCTGGGGGATCGACGTGGTGCCGGTGCCGGCCGGCTCGATGGTGCAGGGGCTGGCGGCGCTGGCGGTCCATGACGAGGGCAGGCAAGCCGTCGACGACGGTTACACCATGGCCCGGGCTGCCGCGGCGGCCCGCCACGGCACCGTGCGCATCGCCACCGAAGAGGCACTGACCTGGGCGGGCAGTTGCAAGCCGGGGGATGGGCTCGGCATCGCCGGTGACGAGGTGCTGATCGTGGGGCCTGACCTCACCTCGGCCGCTGCCGGGCTGATCGATCTGTTGATGGTCGCAGGAGGCGAGTTGATCACGGTGCTGACCGGCGCCGGTGTGGACGGCGCCGTGGGCAAGGCGTTGCAGGACCACGTGCACCGGGAACATCTCGGCGCCGAGTTGGTGACGTACCACACCGGCCACCGCGGCGACGCCCTGCTGATCGGGGTGGAGTAGTGGCCACCCTCGCCGATCGGCTCGACTTCGTGCTGGGGGCTCGTGCCGCCAAGCCCCTGGAGGAACACTTCGGCATCGTCACCGTCAACGATCTGCTGCGGCACTACCCCCGCAAGTACAGCGACGGCATGTCGGTGCGCGGTGAGGGCGAGGCCCTCGACCTGGAAGAGGGCGAGCACGTCACCTTCATCGAGGTCATCACCGAGACCAAGACCGGCGAGATGAAGCCGACCTTCAACAAGAAGACGGGCCGGCCGAAGAGCCGATCCTGGCTGCGGGTCACCTTGGGTGAGCATCGGCCCACCGTGACGGCGACGTTCTTCAACGCCGGGTGGATGGTCGACAAGCTGCCGACCGGTACGCGGCTGATGCTCTCCGGCGAGGTCAAGTACTTCCGCAACAACCTTCAGCTGGATCATCCGGCCTTCCTGGTCCTGAATGCGCCGTCCGGCAAGCAGATCGGTACCAAGTCGCTCAAGACCATCGCGTCGGCATCGGGGGCAACCGGCGAGGAGGACATGCTGGCCGAGTTCGAGCGGGACTTCTTTCCGATCTACCCGGCGTCGGCCAAGGTGCAGAGCTGGGATATCTATAGGTGTGTCCGGCAGGCGCTCGACGTCCTCGATCCTGTTCCCGATCCACTGCCGGAATCCTTTGTGCGCGAACATAACCTGATGTCCGAGGATGAGGCGCTCCGAGCGATCCACCTCGCCGAGAACACCCTCGAGCGGGAGCGTGCCAGGGAGCGGCTGACATTCGACGAAGCGATCGGTCTGCAGTGGGGACTGGTGGCCCGGCGCTACAGCGAGTTGAGTGAATCCGGGCCTCCCGCACCACGAATCGATCACGGGCTGGCGGCCGCGATGCGCAGCCGGTTGCCGTTCGAGTTGACCGCCGGCCAATCCGACGTGCTCGAGGTCATCTCGGGCGAACTGGCTTCGACGCGGCCGATGAACCGGATGCTGCAGGGCGAGGTGGGCTCGGGCAAGACCATCGTGTCGGTGCTGGCCATGCTGCAGATGGTCGACGCCGGCTACCAGTGCGCCCTGCTGGCACCCACGGAAGTGCTTGCCGCCCAACATGCCCGGTCCATCCGCGACGTGCTGGGGCCCCTGGCGATGGCCGGTCAGCTCGGCGGCGCCGAAACCGCAACGGGGGTGGCGCTGCTGACCGGGTCGATGACCGCGCCGCAGAAGCGTGCCGTGCGCGACGCGGTGGCGTCCGGGCAGGCCGGCATCGTCGTCGGCACCCACGCGCTGTTGCAGGACGCGGTGGAGTTCGAAAACCTCGGCATGGTCGTCGTCGATGAGCAGCATCGGTTCGGTGTCGAGCAACGGGATGCGTTGCGCGCCAAGGCTCGTGATGGTCTCACCCCGCATCTGCTGGTGATGACGGCAACGCCGATTCCCCGCACCGTGGCGCTCACCGTGTACGGGGATCTGGAGACCTCCACGTTGCGTGAGCTACCGCGCGGCCGCCAACCCATCACCACCAACACGATTTTCGTCTCACAGAAGCCGACCTGGCTGGAACGCGCCTGGGCCCGCATCCGTGAGGAGGTCGGCGCGGGCCGTCAGGCCTACGTGGTCGCCTCACGGATCGACGAGTCAGACAAGGCCGGTGACAAGGGCAGCGACGGACGCCAGGCCGGCCCGCCGCCGATCACGGTGGTCGAGTTGTTCGACCGGTTGAGTGCGGGCCCGCTGTCCGGGCTACGGCTGGGGCTCATGCACGGTCGGCTCTCGGGCGACGAGAAGGACGCGGTGATGGGTGCGTTCCGGGCCGGTGAGATCGACGTGCTGGTGTGTACCACCGTCATCGAGGTCGGAGTCGACGTGCCCAACGCGACGATGATGGTGGTGATGGATGCCGACCGGTTCGGTATCAGCCAGCTGCACCAGCTGCGCGGCCGGATCGGTCGCGGGCAGCATCCCAGCCTGTGCCTGCTGGCCACCCGGCTGCCGGAGACCTCCAAGGCCGGTGAGCGGATCACCGCCGTGGCCGGGACACTGGACGGCTTCGCGCTGGCCGACCTGGATCTCGACGAGCGTCGCGAGGGAGATGTGCTGGGCCTCAACCAGTCCGGGCGCACCATCAACCTGCGCTTTCTGTCCCTGCGGGACCACCTGGAAGTGATCCAGGAGGCGCGGGCATTGTGCGAGCAGCGTTACGCACAGAACCCACGCGATCCCGGGATGGACCTGCTGGCAGCCCAATTCGTCAACACCGACCGCGTCGAATACCTGGACAAGGCATGACCCGCCGCCGGGTGTGGTGGTTGGCCGCGGCCGTCGCCCTGGCGGTGGTGGTCGCGATCCAGGTCAGCCTCTCGGGCCAGCACCCCGCGCGGTTCGCCGCGCAGGCGCAGGCGCCCACGGTGGCGCCCGGCATCGACGTGCTGGCCGGGGTGCCGGAGATCCCGGTGCGGGTGCGGGGCAACGACTACCGCCGGGCGGCGTTCGGTGACTCCTGGGACGACGACAACAGTGCGCCCGGCGGTCACAATGGCTGCGACACCCGCAACGACATCCTCAACCGCGACCTCGCCGACAAGACGTTCGTCGCGATCAAGCGGTGTCCCACCGCCGTGGCGACCGGCAGGCTGCACGACCCCTACACCAACGAAGTGGTGTCGTTCGTGCGCGGCAATCAGGTCGGGGCCTCGGTGCAGATCGACCACATCGTGCCGCTCGCCCTGGCCTGGGACCTCGGCGCCCGGGACTGGCCCGACGACCTGCGGCTGCGGTTCGCCAACGATCCGGCCAACCTGCTGGCGGTCGCGGGTAAGGCCAACCAGGACAAGGGGGATCAGGAGCCGGCCCACTGGATGCCGCCCAACCGCGCCTTCTGGTGCCAGTACGCGGTGCAGTTCGCCGAGGTGTTGCGTGGCTATGCGTTGCCGGTCGACGCGGCGTCGGCCGTGGTGCTGCGCGAGGCGGCGGGGACCTGCCCGGTCGGTTGAACCGCCGCGCGGGCGCTCAGCCCGTGTAGGTGGCCGGATCGGGCCGGAACCGCGTCCCGTCGTCGAGGCCGTTGAGGCTGTCCATCTGCTCGGCGGTCAGCTCGAAGCCGAACACGTCGAGGTTGGATGCGATCCGCTCGGGTTTGGTGGACCGCGAGATCACCACATTGCCCAGCTGGATGCTCCACCGGATCAGCACCTGTGCCGGGGTCTTGCCGTGTGCGTCGGCGATCGCCGTCACGGCCGGGTTGTCGAGCAGATTGCCGACCCCGAGCGGGCTGTAGGCCTCGGTGACGACGTTGTGCTTGGCATTGGCTGCGCGCCAAGCGCTCTGGTTGAGCAGCGGGTGCAGCTCGATCTGGTTGACCGATGGGGTGAAGAACGTGAGGTCGATGATGGTCGACAGGTCCTCGGGGCTGAAGTTGGCCACCCCGACCGAGCGGGCCAGGCCGTCCTGCCGGGCCCGTACCAGACCGCCCCAGCTGTCGACGTACTTGCTGACGTCGCCGCCGGGCCAGTGGATCAGGTACAGGTCCACATAGTCCAGGCCGAGTCGCTCCAGGCTGGCTTTCGCGGCGTCCTGGGCGGACTGGAAGCCGTGGTCGGCGGTGGCCAGTTTGGTGGTGACCGAGATCTGCTCGCGGGGGATGCCGGACGTGGCGATGGCGCGACCCACGCCGGCCTCGTTGCCGTAGGCGGCCGCGGTGTCGATCAGCCGGTAACCGGCCTCCAGCGCCGCGGTCACCGCCTGCTCTGCCTCGGAATCCGAGAGGCCGCCGACACCGAGGCCGACGACGGGCATCGTCTGGTCGTCGTTGAGCGTGACGGTGGGAATCGCAGCCCCGTCCGAGGAGGTCATGTCACCTATCCTGTGAAGTTGAAGGTTCGCGGATCGGGTCCCAGACGTGTGCCCGTCTCCAACGAGGCGATGGCCGACATGTCCGCTTCGGTCAGATCGAAATCGAACACGTCGAAATTGCTCACAATCCGTTCTGGGTTCACCGACTTGGGGATGACGATATTACCCAGCTGGATATGCCACCTAATCAGTACCTGGGCGGGGGTTTTACCGTGCCCGTCGGCGATGCCGGTGATGACCGGATCGGTGAGCAGCGAGCCCTGACCCAGCGGGCTCCAGGCCTCGGTGGCGATGCCCAATCGGGCATGCACCTCGCGCAACTCGTGTTGCGGCAGCAGCGGGTGCAATTCGATCTGGTTGACCGCGGGCACGATGCCGGTGGAGTCGATGAGCACGTTGAGATGCTCGGGCTCGAAGTTGCTCACGCCGATGGAGCGGACCCGGCCCTGATCGTGCAGGTGGGCGAACGCCTTGAAGGTGTCGACGTAGGCGTTGTTGGCAGGCACCGGCCAGTGGATGAGATACAGGTCGAGGTAGTCGACACCGAGCCGGTCCAGGCTGGCGTCGAACGCGGCGAGCGTCGAGTCGTACCCCTGCTCGCTGTTCCACAACTTGGTCACCAGGAAGATGTCAGCGCGGGCCACTCCGGAGTTCACCAGGCCGCGGCCGGTCTCGGTCTCGTTCTGGTAGGCGGCGGCGGTGTCGATATGCCGGTAGCCGGCCTGCAGCGCCGCGGTCACCGCACGCTCGGTGTCCTCGGCGGGGGTCTGCCAAACCCCCAACCCCACTTGTGGGATCGAATTACCGTCGTTGAGCGTGACACGAGGATTCACAGAGGGAGCAGCCATGACTGAAAGTCTGCCAGGCGGACCGACCCTGGGCGGGCCTGATGGTCACAGCCAGGACCGTGTCAAACAGGTCGTGATCGAGCGGGCGACCAAGTTCACCCTGGCCGCGATTCCCCGGATCTCGGATCGGCGCAAGCGCCTGCTGCTGGGTGGCCGTTCGATCACCGTCGACGGCAACACGCTCGACACCACGCTGCAGTTCACGCTGGCGGCGCAGCAGGCGTCCGGCCTCGCGGGACTGGTCGCCGACTTCAGCCCGGAGACCGGCGTCGCCGTCTCGCGCGCCGCGCTGCGCGCCANCGCCGACGGGTTCTTCCTGACCAGACGCGACATGGACTGGTTCGCCGCGCATTATCTCGACGGCGCCGAGGTGACGGCCGAGGACCCGCTGGTCTCGCCGCTGCTGAGCGAGGACCTGTCGGGACTCCCGCCGGCACTGGTCCTCACGGCCGGGTTCGATCCGCTGCGCGATGAGGGAAACCGCTACGCACGGGCGATGCGGGACGCCGGGGTGGTGGTGGATCTGCGCGAAGAGCGGTCGATGATCCACGCGTTCGCCAGTTTCTTCCCCCTCGGCGGCGGCAGCGCCACCGCGACGAGCGCCATGATCTCGGCCCTGCGCGCACATCTCAGCCACGCCGAAAGGTGACGTGTCGGCGCCGGTACGCTTGTCGACGTGGCCAAACCGAAGAAGACCGCGAAGTACGACCTCAAGGCGGCTGATCGCAAGCGCAACCTGTTTGTTCAGATCGGGCTGACAGCCGTTGTGGTGCTGTTCGCCGTCGGTCTGGTGCTCTACATCGTGATGACCGGCAACAAGCGGCCGGCCTCCGGGGAGGCCCGGGCAGTGCACGTGGCCGCGCCGAGCGTCATCACCAAGGAAGGCACCTCGGAGCCCAAGGTCCTGCTGAGTCTCTACGAGGACGCCCTGTGCCCCGCATGCGGCCAATTCGAGCAGATGTTCGGCCCCACGATCAACAAGCTGATCGACAGCGGCGCGGTGGCCGCCGACTACCACATGGTGGGGATCCTGGACAAGGTCGGCAACGGCTACTCGTCGCGTGCCGGTGGTGCGGCGTACTGCGTCGCCGACGAGTCCGTCGATGCGTTCCGCCGGTTCCACAGCGCGCTGTTCACCCCCGGCATCCAGCCGGCGGAGGGCGGCGGTGTCTATCCCGACAACGCCAGGATCATCGAAATCGCGCGCCAGGCCGGCGCCGCCGGTGACGTGCCCGACTGCATCACCAAGGGCCGTTACGTCGAGATGGTGCAGGGCATGGCCGCAGCCACTGGCATCAACTCGACCCCGACGATCCAGATCAACGGCGAGGACTACCAGTGGAGCACGCCGGACGCCCTGATCGCCAAGGTCAAGGAGATCGTCGGTGATCTGCCGGAGCTGAAGGGCCCGGCCCCCGCGCCCGGGGCGCCCGGGGCTCCGGCC
>NZ_LT546207.1:69108-80985 GCF_900078665.2 Mycolicibacterium houstonense
GGCCGTCGGCAAGCCCGGTGCGGTCTGGGTACTGATCGCCGGGGTGATCGGTCTGGCGGCGGCCCTGGCGCTCACGATCGAGAAGATCGAGCTGCTGATCGATCCCTCGTACGTGCCGTCGTGCAGCATCAACCCGGTGTTGTCCTGCGGGTCGGTGATGTCGACCCCGCAGGCCGCGGTCTTCGGATTCCCCAACTCGCTGATCGGGGTGGTCGCCTTCACGGTCACCCTGGTCACCGGTGTCATGGCCGTCGCGGGGGTTCGCTTGCCGCGGTGGTACTGGGCCGGCTTTGCCGCCGGCGCGCTCGCCGGTGTGGTGATGGTGCACTGGCTGATCTTCCAGAGTCTCTACACCATCGGCGCCCTGTGCCCGTACTGCATGGTGGTGTGGGCGGTGACCATCCCGCTGTTCGTCGTGGTGAGCTCCGTCGCGCTGCAGCCGCTTCACGACAACGCGGTGGCCCGGGTGCTGCACCAGTGGCGGTGGTCGATCGTGGCGCTCTGGTTCACCTCACTTCTGCTGTTGATCCTGGTGCGTTTCTGGGAATACTGGTCAACGCTGCTGTAACACGTCAGAAATAACTCGGCGGTTAGGTCTATCCGTGATTTCCAAGCTGTTAGTCGCCAATCGTGGCGAGATTGCGATCCGTGCGTTTCGCGCCGCCTACGAGATGGGTATCGCGACCGTCGCGGTCTATCCGTACGAGGATCGCAATTCGCTGCATCGCCTGAAGGCCGACGAGTCGTATCAGATCGGTGAGGTCGGCCACCCGGTCCGGGCGTACCTGTCGGTGGACGAGATCATCCGGGTGGCCAAGCATTCCGGTGCGGATGCGGTGTACCCGGGCTACGGGTTCCTGTCGGAAAACCCGGAGCTGGCGTCGGCCTGCGCCGAGGCGGGGATCACGTTCGTCGGTCCTTCGGCTCAGGTGCTGGAACTGACCGGCAACAAGGCGCGGGCGATCGACGCGGCGCGGGCGGCCGGGTTGCCGGTGCTGGCCTCGTCGGCGCCGTCGTCGTCGGTGGACGAATTGGTCGCTGCGGCAAGGGATATGGAGTTCCCGCTGTTCGTCAAGGCGGTATCCGGTGGCGGTGGCCGCGGGATGCGCCGGGTGACCGACGCCGATGCGCTGCCCGAGGCGGTCGAGGCGGCTTCACGGGAGGCCGAGTCGGCGTTCGGTGACCCCAACGTCTATCTCGAGCAGGCGGTGCTCAACCCGCGTCACATCGAGGTCCAGATCCTCGCCGACACCCACGGCAACGTGATGCATCTGTTCGAGCGGGATTGCAGCGTGCAGCGGCGCCACCAGAAGGTGATCGAGCTGGCACCCGCTCCGAATCTGGAACCCCAACTGCGTGAAAAGATTTGCAGTGACGCCGTGGCGCTGGCCCGCCAGATCGGCTACAGCTGTGCCGGCACCATCGAGTTCCTGCTCGACGAGCGTGGCCATCATGTGTTCATCGAGTGCAATCCACGGATCCAGGTGGAGCACACGGTGACCGAGGAGATCACCGATGTGGATCTGGTCGGTTCACAGCTGCGCATCGCGGCGGGAGAGAGCCTGGCGGATCTGGGTTTGAGCCAGGACTCATTGGCGATCCGCGGGGCAGCGATGCAGTGCCGGATCACGACCGAGGATCCGGCCAACGGCTTCCGTCCGGACACGGGCCGGATCACCGCCTACCGGTCGCCAGGCGGCGCGGGTGTTCGGCTGGACGGCGGCACCAACGTCGGGGCCGAGGTGTTGGCGCATTTCGACTCGATGCTGGTCAAGCTGACCTGCCGGGGTCGTGATTTCTCCACGGCGGTTTCGCGGGCGCGCCGGGCGTTGGCGGAGTTCCGCATCCGTGGTGTGTCGACGAACATCCCGTTCCTGCAGGCGGTGATCGAGGATCCCGATTTCCGGGCCGGGCGGGTCACCACGTCGTTCATCGATGACCGTCCGCAGCTTCTGACGGCGCACACCCCGGCCGACCGCGGTACCAAGATCTTGAACTACCTGGCCGATGTGACGGTGAACAAGCCACACGGCGAGCGTCCGTCGGCGATGTATCCGCACGACAAGCTGCCTGCGCTGGACCTGTCGGCGGCGCCGGCGGCGGGGTCCAGACAGCGGCTGATCGAGCTGGGGCCGGAAGGTTTCGCGGCCTGGATGCGTGACAGCTCGGCGGTCGGGGTCACCGACACCACGTTCCGCGATGCCCACCAGTCATTGCTGGCCACCCGGTTGCGTTCCACCGGCCTGCTCAAGGTGGCGCCGTACGTGGCGCGGATGATGCCGGAGTTGCTGTCCATCGAGTGTTGGGGTGGCGCGACGTACGATGTGGCGCTGCGATTTTTGAAGGAAGACCCGTGGGAACGGCTGGCCGCGCTGCGGGAGGCGATTCCCAACATCTGTCTGCAGATGCTGTTGCGGGGCCGCAACACCGTGGGGTACACGCCGTATCCGGAATTGGTGACATCGGCGTTCGTGGAAGAAGCGACCCGGACCGGCATCGACATCTTCCGCATCTTCGATGCACTGAACAACGTGGACTCGATGCGCCCGGCGATCGATGCGGTGCGCGAGACCGGCACGGCCATCGCCGAAGTGGCGATGTCCTACACCGGGGATCTGTCCGACCCCAACGAGAACCTGTACACGCTGGACTACTACCTGAAGCTGGCCGACCAGATCGTCGACGCCGGCGCGCACGTGTTGGCGATCAAGGACATGGCCGGACTGTTGCGGCCGGCCTCGGCGCATGCTCTGGTTTCGGCGTTGCGGTCACGGTTCGATCTGCCGGTGCACGTCCATACCCATGACACGCCGGGTGGGCAGCTGGCGACCTACCTGGCGGCCTGGCAGGCCGGGGCGTCGGCGGTGGACGGGGCGGCGGCGCCGTTGGCCGGCACCACGAGTCAGCCCGCGTTGTCCTCGATCGTGGCCGCGGCCGCGCACACCGAGTACGACACCGGGTTGTCGCTGGATGCGGTGTGCGATCTGGAGCCCTACTGGGAGGCGCTGCGCAAGGTCTACGCGCCGTTCGAGAGTGGGTTACCGGCGCCGACGGGGCGGGTGTACACCCATGAAATCCCCGGCGGTCAGCTGAGCAATCTGCGCCAGCAGGCCATCGCGCTGGGGCTGGGGGACCGGTTCGAGGAGATCGAGACCGCCTACGCCGCTGCCGATCGGGTGCTGGGCCGGTTGGTGAAGGTGACCCCGTCGAGCAAGGTGGTCGGCGATCTGGCGCTGGCGTTGGTGGGTGCCGGGGTCAGTGCCCAGGAGTTCGCGGCCGACCCCGCCAAGTACGACATTCCCGACAGCGTCATCGGGTTCCTGCGCGGTGAGCTCGGTGACCCGCCGGGAGGCTGGCCGGAACCGTTGCGCACCAAGGCACTTGAGGGGCGAGGGCCGGCCAAGCCGATTCAGCAACTCTCCGCCGAGGACGAGGAACTGCTGGCAGCGCCCGGGCCCAAGCGTCAGGCCGCGTTGAACCGGCTGCTGTTCCCCGGACCCACCAAGGAATTCGAGGCGCACCGCGAGACCTACGGTGACACCTCCAGCCTCAGCGCCAACCAGTTCTTCTACGGGCTGCGCTACGGCGAGGAACATCGTGTCGAGCTGGAGCGCGGCGTGCAGTTGCTGATCGGCCTGGAGGCGATCTCCGATGCCGATGAGCGTGGGATGCGCACGGTGATGTGCATCCTCAACGGCCAACTGCGCCCGATCACGGTGCGCGACCGCAGTATCGCCAGTGAGGTTCCCGCGGCCGAGAAGGCCGACCGCAACAATCCGGATCACGTGGCGGCCCCGTTCGCCGGGGTGGTCACCGTCGGCGTCGCGGCCGGCGACACCGTGGCTGCCGGCGCAACGATCGCGACCATCGAGGCGATGAAGATGGAGGCCGCGATCACCGCGCCCAAGGCCGGCACCGTCGAACGCGTCGCGGTGTCCGCCACCGCCCAGGTCGAAGGTGGCGACCTGCTGATCGTGGTCGGTTCGGGTAAGAGCGAAGCAACCGGGGAATCAATCTGACCCGCATCATCGCGGGGGCACTCGGCGGCCGCCGGATCGCGGTCCCCCGTAGTGGGACCCGGCCGACCGCCGACCGGGTCCGGGAGGCCGTGTTCAACGCGTTGAGCGCGCGCTTGGATTTCACCGGACTGTCCGTGCTGGATCTGTACGCCGGCTCGGGAGCCCTTGGGCTGGAAGCTCTTTCGCGTGGTGCCGGGTCGGCGCTGTTCGTCGAGTCCGACGCGCGCGCGGCCGCGGTGATCTCCGAGAACATCGCCGCACTGGGGGTCCGTACCGCCACCGTGCGCCGCGGCAGCGTCGACACGGTGCTGTCCGGGGGCGCCACGCGGCCGGTGGATCTGGTCTTCGCCGACCCGCCCTACGACCTCGACGATGCTGCGGTCGACGCGATGCTCACGGTACTGGCGCGGGCCGGCTGGGTGCGCGGCGGTAGCTATGTGCTGGTGGAGCGGCGCGCATCGGGGCAGCCGGTCAGCTGGCCCGAGGGCTGGGATGCCCTGAGCGCGCGGCGGTACGGGGATACCCGCGTCGAGCTCGCGGAAGTGGGGTAGCGGACACCCTTGGGCGACAGCATGTACCGTCGTCACCCATGAGTGGCGCGGTATGCCCCGGCTCCTTCGACCCGGTGACCCTTGGCCATGTCGACATCTTCGAGCGTGCCGCGGCACAGTTCGACGAGGTCGTGGTGGCGGTTCTGGTGAATCCCAACAAGAAAGGCATGTTCGACGTCGACGAGCGCATGGCGATGATCGCCGAGTCGACCACGCATCTGCCGAATCTGCGCGTCGAGTCCGGTCAGGGCCTGGTGGTCGACTTCGTCAAGGCACGCGGTCTGACCGCGATCGTGAAGGGTCTGCGCACCGGCACCGACTTCGAATACGAGTTGCAGATGGCGCAGATGAACAGGCATGTGGCCGGCGTCGACACCTTCTTCGTGGCCACCACACCGCAGTATTCGTTCGTGTCGTCGTCGTTGGCCAAGGAGGTCGCCTCCCTGGGCGGCGACGTGTCGGCGTTGCTGCCGGAGTCGGTCAACCGGAGGTTGCGGGCGAAACTAGGCGGTTAGCCCGCGGCCACCGCGGGTATTGGTTCGGTAGCGCTCAGCCCACTGCGCAACGTTTTCGAACCGATTCTGTGGAGGACCCGCCGTGCCGAACACATTCGTTCAATCCACCGACGACGTGGTGAAGTTCCTCAAGGACCAGCACAACCTGATCAAGGACCTGTTCGAGGAGGTCTTCTCCGCCTCGACGACCGAGGCTCGCGAGAAGGCCTTCATCGATCTGCGGCAGCTGCTGGCGGTCCATGAGACCGCCGAAGAGATGGTGGTGCACCCACGAGTCCGTCGTGAGGTCAACGACGGCGACGAGATCGTCGACGCCCGCCTGCACGAGGAGCACGCCGCCAAGGAGCAGTTGTCCAAGCTGGAGAGCATGGACTTCGATTCCGACGCCTTCATCACCGAACTCACGAAGTTCCAGCAGGCCGTGATCGACCACGCCGAGCACGAGGAACACGAGGAGTTCAACAAGCTGCACCGCAAGCTCGACAAGCAAGATCTCGAGCGGATGGCCAAGGCCGTTCAGGCTGCCGAGTCGATCGCTCCCACCCGCCCGCATCCCGGGGTGGAGTCCGCGGGGATGAACTTCGCCGTCGGACCGTTTGCCTCGATGCTCGATCGTGCGCGCGATCTCATCGGCGCAGCACTGAGGTAAGGAACCGAAGGTCGTCGTCGCCGGCTTCGGCGGCGACGACCGTCGTGCGCGATCATGACCGTGCTCACAGCCGCGGATCGTCGGGGGCGACACACCGATTGTGCTCCCTAGTCACAGGCGTAACACCAGGCACACTGGTCACTGACAACGACGACCTGGAGGGTTTTGCCGTGTACCGAGTTTTTGAAGCGCTCGACGAGCTCGGCGCGATCGTCGAAGAAGCGCGTGGTGTGCCGATGACCGCCGGTTGTGTGGTGCCGCGTGGCGATGTGCTCGAGCTGATCGACGACATCAAGGACGCGATCCCCGGTGAGCTCGACGATGCGCAGGACGTGCTCGACGCCCGCGATTCGCTGTTGCGGGAGGCCAAGGAGCATTCCGAGTCCGTGATGGCGAAGGTCAACGCCGATGCCGACGGCATGATCAATCACGCCCGCGGTGAAGCGGACCGGCTGCTGGCCGACGCCAAGGCGCAGGCTGACCGGATGGTCGCCGAGGCGCGGCAGCACAGCGAGCGCATGGTCGGGGAGGCGCGCGAGGAGGCGGCGCGGCTCGCGACCGCCGCGAAGCGCGAGTACGACGCGAGCACCGGCCGGGCCAAGGCCGAAGCCGACCGCCTGATCGAGAACGGCAACCTGTCGTACGAGAAGGCCGTGCAGGAGGGCATCAAGGAGCAGCAGCGCCTGGTGTCGCAGACCGAGATCGTCTCGACGGCCACCGCCGAGGCGACCCGCCTGATCGATGCGGCGCATGCCGAGGCCGACCGGCTGCGCGGCGAGTGCGACATCTACGTCGACAGCAAACTCGCCGAGTTCGAAGATTTCCTCAACGGCACATTGCGCTCCGTCGGCCGCGGGCGTCACCAGCTGCGGACCACCGCGGGAACACACGACTACGCCACCCGGTGATCCGCTCCGCTGCCGGACACGCATGTCCGTCATGGCGCGTCGTGACCCCGCCGTAGGATTGCTGCATGGCGAAGCGCGCGAGATCGGGGGAACCAGGGGGAAGGTCAGGTGATTCCCGATCGCCGCTGGTGATCGATGTTTCGAGACTCGGCCGGCGGCCGGGTTCGCTCATGGTTCACCAGGAGACGGTGCCCAGCCCGGTACGGATCGGGGCCGAGCTGGTCGCCGTCGAGGAGGGCGCACCGCTCGAGCTCGACCTTCAGCTGCAGTCGGTGTCGGAAGGCGTGCTCGTCAGCGGCACCGTGGCTGCCCCGACCGTCGGTGAATGCGCGCGGTGCCTGACCGCGATCTCCGGCGACGTCGAGATCGATCTCACCGAGTTGTACGCCTACCCGGACAGCACCACCGACGAGACCACCGACGCCGACGAGGTGAGTCGCGTGGGCTCCTCGGGCCAGGCCGACACCGTCGACCTGGAACAGCCGATCATCGACGCGGTGGGGCTGGCGTTGCCGTTCTCGCCGCTGTGCCGTCCGGACTGCCCCGGCCTGTGCCCCGATTGCGGTGTGGCGCTGGCGGCTGCCGAGCCCGGGCACCACCACGACAAGATCGATCCGCGCTGGGCCAAGCTGTCGGCCCTGTTACCCGAGGACGAGCAGCCCGGGGGTGACAAATGAGCGAGTCGCATGAGGCATTGCTGGAGGTGCTCGGCGTCGACCTGCCCGATGAGCTGCTCACCGTCGCGTTGACCCACCGCAGCTACTCGTACGAGAACGGCGGTCTGCCCACCAACGAGCGCTTGGAATTCCTCGGCGATGCGGTGCTGGGGTTGACCATCACCGAGGAGCTCTATCACCGTCACCCGGAACGGTCAGAGGGTGATCTGGCCAAGCTGCGCGCCAGCATCGTCAACACCCAGGCGCTGGCCGATGTCGGCCGTGGCCTCACCGACAGCGGGCTGGGCAGCCACCTGCTGCTCGGCAAGGGCGAGGAGAACTCCGGCGGCGCCGACAAGTCCAGCATCCTCGCCGACGGGGTCGAATCCCTGCTCGGTGCAATCTATTTGCAGCACGGTCTGACCACCGCCCGCGAGGTGATCCTGCGGCTGTTCGGTGAGCTGCTCGACACCGCGCCGACCCTTGGGGCCGGGCTGGACTGGAAGAGCAGCCTGCAGGAGCTGACGGCCGCCCGCGGGCTCGGTGCACCCAGCTATGTGGTGACCTCCACCGGGCCCGACCATGACAAGGAGTTCTCGGCGGCCGTGGTGGTGGCCGACGTCGAGTACGGCAGGGGTGTGGGGCGCAACAAGAAAGAGGCCGAGCTCAAGGCGGCGGCCGCAGCCTGGAACGCGCTCGACGGTGCGCTCGACAATGCGTGAGTATCGATGCCCGAACTACCCGAGGTAGAGGTCGTCCGCCGCGGATTACAGGAACATGTTGCGGGCAAATCGATTTCGGCGGTACGTGTGCACCATCCGCGTGCGGTCCGCCGTCATGAGGCCGGTCCAGCCGACCTGACCGCCCGGCTGCTGGGCGCCACGATCACCGGCACCGGACGCCGCGGCAAGTACCTGTGGCTGACGCTGGGGGAGGACGACGGCGTCGAGACCGAGGCGCTGGTGGTGCACCTCGGGATGAGTGGCCAGATGCTGCTGGGGCCCATCCGGGACGATCGTCATCTGCGCATCGCGGCGCTGCTCGATGACGGCACGGCGCTGAGTTTCGTCGACCAGCGCACATTCGGCGGCTGGCAGCTGGCCGATTTGGTGACGGTCGACGGCACCGCGGTGCCGCAGCCGGTCGCCCACGTCGCGCGTGATCCGCTCGACCCGCGCTTCGACCGCGACAAGGTGGTTGATGTGCTGCGCCGCAAGCAGTCTGAGATCAAGCGTCAGCTGCTCGATCAGACCGTGGTGTCCGGCATCGGCAACATTTACGCCGACGAGGCGTTGTGGCGCACCAAGATCAACGGGGCCAGGACCGCCGCCGCGTTGCCCCGGCGCCGGCTGGCCGAGGTGCTCGACGCGGCGGCCGAGGTGATGACCGACGCGCTCGGCCAGGGCGGCACGTCATTCGATTCGTTGTATGTGAACGTCAACGGCGAATCCGGTTACTTCGAGCGGTCTTTGGATGCCTATGGCCGCGAAGGGGAACCTTGCCGGCGGTGCGGTGCGGTGATGCGCCGCGACAAATTCATGAACCGCTCGTCGTTCTACTGCCCGAAGTGTCAGCCCCGCCCCCGGGGCTGACACCTCGAGTCCTGATCGATCAGGGGATGCTTGGCATGCCCGGCATGTCGGACATGCAGAGCTTCCACTCGCCGCCCTCTTTGCGGAGATACAGCTTGCCCGGGCCGGCGCTGCTCGAGATGTCGACGACAGCCTTGTTGCCGGTCACCGTGATCTTGGTGATCTCCGCCGACCCGCTGGAGTCCGCGGACTTCGGGATGTCGATGGCATCCAGGCCGCCGACCGACTCGAACAGGTCCTGATCCGCCTGGCAGAAATAGGGCAGGGCCTCTTTGAGATCGCTGGTGCTGGTCATCACCTCGTCGAGGAACTCCCGGACCTCTTTTTCGGCGTCGCTCTCACCGGCGGCCTGCGAGGACCCCACGCCGTCGCGTCCGCCGCTGTCCGAATCGCCCTTGAACACGAAGAAGATCAGCCCGCCGAGCAGCGCCAGCACGGCCACGGCCGCGACGGCGATCAGCGCCACCTTGCCGTTCCCGCCGCGCGGCGGCTGAGGGGTGGGGTAGCCGTAGGGCTGCTGTGGTGCGCCGTAGGGCTGTTGGGCTCCGTAGGGCGTTCCGTACGGCTGCTGTGGTGCGCCATACGGCTGTTCGGGCGCGCCGTACGGCGACCCGTAGGGCTGCTGGGGCTGTTGCGGCGCCCCGTACGGAGATCCGTAGGGCTGTTGAGGCGGTTGGGGCGCCCCATAAGGTGAGCCATACGGCTGCTCCGGATTCCCGGCGGCATCCGGATACCCTTGCGGCCCGCCCTGCTGATACGGCTGCTGCCACGGCCCCAGGGGTCCTGGCGGCGGGGTGGGCGGATTGCTCGGCGGGTAGGTCACGGTGCTCCTCGGCGAAGTCGGTCCACCGAGTCTATCGTCGCAGCCCGGTTTGGCGCCGGGCCGAAGCGCAGCGTGGCGCGCAGACCGCGCCGGTCACCTGCGGAATATCAGCGCGGCGCGGAGTGTAGAAATACCGCATGACCGAACTTTGGGTTGACCGCACCGGGGTACGCAGGTACGTCGGGCGCAGTTCGCGCGGTGCAGAGGTACTCGTCGGCAGTGAGGACGTCGAGGGCGTGTTCACCCCGGGCGAGCTGATGAAGATCGCCCTTGCCGCATGCAGTGGGATGTCCAGTGATCAGCCCCTGCGCCGCCGGCTGGGCGACGATTACCCGGCGACGATCCGCGTGTCGGGGCCGGCGGACCGGGAGCAGGAGCGCTACCCGCTGCTGGAGGAGAAGCTCGAGATCGACGTGTCCGGTCTGTCGGAGACCGAGGTGGCCCGGCTGCTGACGGTGGTCGAACGGGCCATCGACCAGGTCTGCACCGTGGGCCGCACGCTCAAATCCGGCACCGAGGTGAAGTTCGAGGTCGCGACTCGATGAGCGGACCGGAACTCCCCGCGGCCGGACCCGGCGCCGAGGTGCGGTTGAGCGCTTGGGTGCACGGTCATGTGCAGGGCGTGGGGTTCCGGTGGTGGACCAGGTCACGGGCGCTCGAGCTCGGCCTGACGGGGTTTGCCTCGAATCGGCCCGACGGCCGGGTCCATGTTGTGGCCCAGGGGCCACGTGACAAGTGCGAGCGATTGCTTGAGCTGCTGCGGAGCGGCCAAACCCCGGGCTCGGTGGACAACGTCGTCGCAGATTGGGCGGATGCCGACGCCCCGATGGCGGGGTTTCACGAACGGTAGCCGAGTCGGCGGTAGGGTAAATCGCCGTGCACCTCAAGAGTCTGACGCTGAAGGGCTTCAAGTCCTTCGCCTCGCCGACGACTCTGCGTTTCGAACCCGGCATCACCTGCGTCGTCGGGCCCAACGGCTCGGGCAAGTCCAACGTGGTCGACGCCCTGACCTGGGTGATGGGCGAACAGGGCGCCAAGACCCTGCGCGGCGGGAAGATGGAAGACGTCATCTTCGCCGGCACGTCGTCGCGGGCGCCGCTGGGCCGCGCCGAGGTGACGCTGACCATCGACAACTCCGACAACGCGCTGCCGATCGAGTATTCCGAGGTATCGATCACCCGGCGGGTGTTCCGTGACGGTGCGGGTGAGTACGAGATCAACGGCAGCAGCTGCCGGTTGATGGATGTCCAGGAACTGCTGAGCGATTCGGGCATCGGCCGTGAAATGCACGTCATCGTCGGCCAGGGCAAGCTCGCCGAGATCCTGGAGTCGCGGCCCGAGGATCGCCGCGCGTTCATCGAAGAGGCCGCCGGCGTCCTCAAGCACCGCAAGCGCAAGGAAAAAGCGGTCCGCAAGCTCGACTCGATGGCGGCCAATCTGGCCCGTCTGACAGATCTGACCACGGAGCTGCGCCGCCAGCTCAAGCCGCTGGGCCGGCAGGCCGAGATGGCGCGCCGCGCGGCGACGATCCAGGCCGATCTGCGGGACGCGCGGCTGCGNCGGACGGTGACCTCGTCGGCGCCGGTTGGATCAGCGGCGGCTCCGACCGCAAGCCGTCCACGCTGGAGATCAGTTCCGAGATCGACAAGGCCCGTAGCGAGCTGGAGGTCGCCGAGCGGCAGACCGGTGAGCTGGCAGCGGCTCTGGCGGGCGCGCTGACCGAGCAGGCCGCCCGACAGGAGTCGGCCGAAGAGGCCATGGCCGCGCTCAACGAATCCGATGCGGCCATCTCGGCCATCTACGAGCAGCTTGGCCGGTTGGGACAGGACGCGCGTGCCGCCGGAGACGAGTGGCAGCGCCTGATCCGTCAGCGCGACGAACTCGAAGCGGGACGCACCAAGACGGTCGAGGAACTCACCGAACTCGAATCGCGGCTGCGCAACGCCGAACAACTGCCGATGTTCGAGGCCGAGCCGGTGGACCGGCAGGCCACGGTGGCCGCCGCCGAAGCGGCGCGCTCGGTCGAGGTGGAGGCCCGCCTGGCGGTGCGTACTGCCGAGGAGCGGGCGAATGCGGTTCGCGGACGGGCCGATTCACTGCGCCGTGCCGCCGCTGCCGAGCGGGAGGCGCGAGTCCGTGCGCAGCGGGCCCGGGAGGCCCGGGC
>NZ_LT546207.1:81278-235378 GCF_900078665.2 Mycolicibacterium houstonense
CGGGGCCGAGCAGGCGCACATGGCCGCGGCCCGGGCCGAGGCCGACCGTCGCGAAGGTCTGGCCCGGTTGGCCGGGCAGGTCGACACGATGCGTACCCGGGTCGAGTCCATCGATGACGGTGTCATGCGGCTGTCGGTCAGCATCGAGGAAGCCGCCACCAAAGCCCAACAGACGCAAGCCGAATTCGAGACCGTGCAGAGCCGGGTCGGGGAGCTCGACGCCGGGGAGGTGGGGCTCGACGAACAGCACGACCGTTCGGTGGCCGCGTTGCGCCTCGCCGACGAACGGGTTGCCGAACTGCAGGCCGCAGAACGAGCCGCCGAACGGCAGGTGGCCTCGCTACGCGCCCGGATCGAGGCCCTTTCGGTCAGCCTGGACCGTCGTGACGGTGCCGCATGGCTGCAGAAGAACCACAGTGGCGCAGGACTTTTCGGCACCATCGGGGAGTACCTGAAGGTGCAGCCGGGGCATGAGGTGGCCGTGGCCGCGGTGCTGGGCGCGGCCGCCGACGCGCTGGCTGCCGAGGATTTCGGGGTTGCCGCGGCGGCTGTTGCCGCNGCGCGCGATACGGTCACCGAACTCAACGCGAAGATCACCGCGCTCACCGATGCGCTGCACCGCGACGAGATGGCCAAAGCCCAGGCGTCACTTCGGATCGAGCAGCTCGAGGCCCAGGTGCTCGAGCAGTTCGGGATGCCCGCGGCCGATTTGATCGCCGAGTACGGTCCGCAGGTCGCATTGCCGCCGAGCGATCTGGAGATGGCGGAGTACGAACAGGCGCGGGAGCGGGGCGAACAGGTCACGGCGCCGGCTCCGATGCCCTTCGACCGGCCGACCCAGGAACGTCGGGCCAAGAAGGCCGAACGGGAGCTCTCGGAGCTGGGCCGCGTGAATCCGCTTGCCCTGGAAGAGTTTGCGGCGCTGGAAGAGCGCTACAACTTCCTGTCGACGCAGCTTGAGGACGTCAAGGCGGCCCGTACCGATCTGCTCGACGTGATCGCCGACGTCGACAACCGGATCCTGCAGGTGTTCACCGAGGCCTACGTCGACGTGGAGCGCGAGTTCGAGCAGGTGTTCTCCACCCTGTTCCCCGGCGGCGAGGGGCGTCTGCTGCTCACCGACCCGAGTGACATGCTCACCACCGGCATCGAGGTCGAGGCCAGGCCGCCGGGCAAGAAGATCAAGCGGCTGTCGCTGCTGTCCGGTGGCGAGAAGTCACTGACCGCGGTGGCGATGCTGGTGGCGATCTTCCGCGCCCGCCCGTCCCCGTTCTATGTGATGGACGAGGTCGAGGCCGCGCTCGACGACGTGAACCTGCGCCGGTTGATCAGCCTGTTCGAGCAGCTGCGGGAGAAGTCCCAGCTGATCGTGATCACTCACCAGAAGCCGACCATGGAGGTTGCCGACGCGCTTTACGGTGTGACCATGCGCGGTGACGGCATCACCAGCGTGATCTCGCAGCGGATGCGCGGGCAGGAACTGGCGCCCACCTCAGGCTGATGCGGGCTATTCCGATCGGTAGACGGCGGGCGGTCCCCAGCCGGGCTCGGTGCCGCAACCGGGGATGGAATCCGCGGGACAACCGCTGTCCTGCCCCGGTTGTGGGGTCGGTGCCGGCGACGGCGGGTCGAGCTTGACGGTGATGCGCGCCGACTTCATGATTCCGCTGGAGGTAAGCGGCCGCTCCCGGTAGAACGCCTTGACCTCGAACGGCTTCGGGATCAGCTGGTCGCTGGTGGCCACCACGTTCCATTTGCCGTCGGTCACGTCTGTTTCGGCCGTCACGAGGGGCGCTTTGGCATTCGGCGCGCCGATCTCTACCCGCACGGCCTCCACGAACGAGCTCGCGGAACCCCACAGTGCGAGCGCCGTGTGCGAGTCACTGAGTTTGGCGTCGTCGATGGAAACGCGTTCTGAGCGTTGGGTTTCGACGATGGGTGTCGGTGTCGTCGGAATGTTGCTGGGCCTGTCGAGCATGTCCGGCAGTACCGCGATCAATGCCGGGCCGAGGGCGCCGATCAGTCCGATGACGGTCGCGGTGATCGCGGACTTCTTCGTGGTGGTGCGTGAGCGGCGGCGTTTCGGGCGCGACTGCGTCGTGGCGCCGACGGCTGATGAGTTCGTAGTCATGGCCGTGTTGCCTTGTTCGTTTGTTGAACTGTCCGCCGACGGTTTGTCGGTTCGGTACGCACATGATCACGCCACGATCACGAGTCGCGCATGCGTAGTGGACTACTCGAATGGCGCCACTGTCGGCCGGGTCGTGACAGGGTGGGGTGAGGTCCGGATTCCCCCGCGGACCCGGACGTCACCCCACCCGCTTGGCGGGCGCCCGCCGGTGCGCCTCGTCGATGTGTCCGGCGCGGCGGTGCTGGCGTGGGTGGGCTTGTGTTTTACGACCTTTCGGGGTNACCTTTCGGGATCGTGGTGACAGGTTTCGGTTGCGCCGAATCGCCGAGTGGCCGCTGGATCCTGCGGACCGGACGCGGCGCATCGCCAGAGGCATCGGCTTGCGGGCGGTCGGCTGTCGCCTTGGGTGAGAGCGCTTGTCGCAATGACTGCCGAATGCGTTCGGGCATCGGTGTGGTCTTGCTCGTGGCGCCTTGGGCGACTTCGCCTCCGCTGGGGGTGGGGAGCACGCGGGTCGGACGAGCGCTGCGAGTGGTTGGTTTGGCCGATGGGGCCGGGGACCGCGGATCGGCGTTGGTGTCGCCGGTGTCGCCCACGTCGATGCCAAGGCCGGCGAGGGCGCTGTGCAGCCCTTCCCTGGCCGCGGCCCGAAGATCGGATGCCAACTTGTCGAGGTTGATGCGGGGGAGCAGTTCTGCGCGGCTCGGGACTCCCATGTGCTCGGGCGTCCGGTCGTAGCCGAGATCGATGAGCACCCGCAGGGTGGGTTCGACGAGACCGAGGAGTGGCTCGGGAAAACCCATGTCCCGCAACGGTTGCAGCAGCGGAAGGTGCTCGGTGTGGATCAGGTAGTAGGTGGTGTTGCCCGAGGTGTGGGATTGGTAGGTGGACGGGTCGTTCAGGTCGATCACCGATGACCCGTAGTTGGGATGCAGGTAGAAGTACCCGAACAGGGCGTTGAGATCGGCCAGCAGGTTCAGCGGATACTTCGGGAAGTCGGCGATCAGGTCGTACTCGCGCGCCACGTCGATCGTCGGGTACTCGTGGTTCGGGGTGGGCCCGTCGAATGTGATCCCGAGGATGGGAACGTACAGGCCCTCGAACCGAGCCAGGATCCCGCCGTTGGGCCGGTTCGGGTTGGCGACGAACACGAACGCCAGCTCGTCGCCCGAGGGCACGACCGCGCCTTGAGCGCGTAGTTCGGCGAGGTTGCGCTTCTCCCGGGTGGCGATGTTGGCGCTCTGCGAGTAACTGACCACGACCTTCTCGCCCGGGGTCGCCAGGATCGCGTTATTGAGGCTGAGCACGCCACGCGCCACCGAGGTGTCGAAACTGAGATCGCCCAGACCGGTGGCGGGCCAGAAGTGCTCCGGCGTCGACACCCATTCCAAGTCGTCCTCGCCGAGATGCCGGTCGGCCAGATAGGTGTTGTTCACCTGTTCCACGTAGCTGCCCGAGCCCCACTGGTGTGGGGCTCCCAGCACCTTCATCCCGGTACCGCCCATGATGAGCGCGGTGGCGGCCAGCTGAACCAGCGTGGTCATGCTCGCCGTCAGCACGAGCCCGACCGTGCCGATCAGTGCGACCAGCGCCACCCCCACCGTCCGAAGCGCACGAATGTGCATTTCTTGTCCTCCCAGTCGCAAAAATCCCGAGGGAAGGACCGCATGCTGCCCAGATGTGCCGTCATTCCCGACCCAGATGGATCGTGAACCACGTCAATAGGTGGTGGCAGCGAATTGTAAAAAATATCTAAAAATAATTATTGATAGAGCTAGAGCCCATTCATCTGAACCCTGATATTGACATGCAGCTAAGCCGTAGAAGTTCTCTACGGCGTGCGAAAGTGTGACGGCACAAGCGTGTGGTGAGTGCAAGATACCGCGTCGGTACAGTCATGTACCACGGTTTTGGGCAACGTAATGTGCCGAGTTTTCCTGCGGACTCGGTGCCTGGCCGCATGGCGGGCCCGGCGCGGGGAGCGGGGCCGGTCGTTGCCGGGCGGTCCCCCTGACACAATGGCGGCGTGACAGAAGGTGCGTTGTTGGGTCTCTGGATCGCTATCGCGGTCGTCGCCGTTCTCGTCGTCATCGCGCTCACCGTGGGGTTGGTGCGGTACCGGCGGCGGCGGATCAGCCTGTCGGAGCGCGACGAGGCGAAACCGATCGACCGATCCGGTGGCTATACGGCGTCCTCGGGCATCACGTTCAGCCAATCGGCCGCACCTACGGCCGAACGCATCGACACCAGCGGGCTGCCCGCGGTGGGCGATGACGCCACGATTCCGCGCGACGCACCCAAACGGACCATCTCCGACGTGCAGCTGCCCGAGCCGCCGGCCGAGGCCGCCGCGCCCCCGGCTGCGACACCCGAAGCGGCTGCGCCCGCAGAACCCGCCGCCCCGGAGGCCCCGGCAGAGGCGGANCGCGCGCGTGGGCGCGGAGGTGGTGCGCGGCAACGAAGGGGCCGATCCGGCATCGGTGGCCTTCGACGCCGTCGACGAGGGAGTCAAGGCCGGCGCCGATGTCGTGGTCATCGACACCGCAGGCCGACTCCACACCAAGACCGGCCTGATGGACGAGCTGGGCAAGGTCAAACGCGTGGTCGAGAAGCGTGCCGCGGTCGATGAGGTGCTGCTGGTGCTCGACGCGACCATCGGCCAGAACAGCCTGCCGCAGGCCAAGGTGTTCGCCGAAGTCGTCGACATCACCGGGGTCGTGTTGACCAAGCTCGACGGCACCGCCAAGGGCGGCATCGTGTTCCGGGTCCAGCAGGAGCTCGGCGTCCCCGTCAAGCTCGTCGGCCTGGGTGAAGGGCCGGACGATCTGGCTCCCTTCGAGCCGGCGGCGTTCGTCGACGCATTGCTCGGCTGAGTCGCAGTCGGAGGGTCTCTCGGGGCCACATCGCATGCGGTGAGCAGCGGGAAACATGAGCGTAACCGTGATCCGGATTGCGTTCACTTTCACGAAACGCAACTGCATCACCGATGAAACGCCGCCAAACGAACCTCATCGGGAGGCCGATGCACGTCGGCGCACTTCCCCGAGGAGGTTCACACAAAGTGGTCTTAGCCCTACCTGACGACGCGTTCGCCGCTTTCGACAGCGGCGATACGGCGTGGGTGCTCGCGAGCGCCGCGCTGGTGCTGCTGATGACGCCGGCCCTGGCGTTCTTCTACGGCGGACTGTCCCGGCAGAAGTCCGTGCTGAACATGATGATGATGTCGTTCGGAGCCCTCGGGGTCGTCAGCGTCATCTACGTGTTGTGGGGCTATTCCATGTCGTTCGCGTCGGCCCACACCAAGGGATCCGACATCCTCGGCATCTTCGACAATCCGTTCTCCCTGTTCGGTCTGAGCCAACTGACCGAGGTCCGGGAGATCGGGGGACAGGAACTCCACGTCATCGGTGGATTCGGTTCGGTGCCCGCCATCGTGTGGGTGGGCTTCCAGCTCACCTTCGCGGTGATCACCGTGGCGCTGATCAGCGGTGCCCTGGCCGAACGCGTCCGGTTCGGCACCTGGCTGGCCTTCGCCGGTATCTGGGTCACCCTCGTGTATTTCCCACTGGCGCACATGGTTTGGGGCGGCGGTCTGCTGTCCAACAACGAGCGTGGCTTCGCCTCCTGGCTGTTCGGGACCACCACGGGTGAGGACGGCACCGCCACGGCCACCGTGGCGCCGATCGACTTCGCCGGCGGCACCGTCGTGCACATCAACGCCGGCATGGCGGCGCTGGTTCTCGTGCTGCTGATCGGTCGCCGACGTGGTTTCGGCAAGATGGCGTTCCGCCCGCACAACATCCCGTGGGTGATGCTGGGTGCCGCGCTGCTGTGGTTCGGCTGGTTCGGTTTCAACGTCGGTTCGGCCGGTGCCGCCGACGCCGCGGCGGGCCTGGTATGGGTGAACACCACCGCGGCCACGGCGGCAGCCATGCTCGGCTGGTTGCTGGTGGAGCGGATCCGCGACGGTCATCCCACCAGTGTCGGCGCGGCCTCCGGCATCGTGGCGGGCCTGGTCGCCATCACCCCGGCCTGTGGCAACCTGAGCCCGGTCGGATCGCTGATCCTCGGGGCGATCGCCGGCGCACTCTCGGCGCTGGCCATCGGTCTCAAATACAAGCTCGGCTACGACGATTCGCTCGATGTGGTCGGTGTGCACCTCGTCGCCGGACTCTGGGGCACCATCGCCATCGGCTTCTTCGCCACCGAGACCGGCCTGTTCTACGGCGGCGGGATCAAGCAGTTGGTCGTGCAGTTCGTGATCGCTGCCGTGGCAACCGCGTTCACCGCGATCATGACTGCCATCATTGCCTTGGCCCTCAAGCCGTTGGGCTGGCGTATCACAGAGGAAGATGAGGCCACCGGTATCGATGAGACCGAGCATGCGGAAACGGCTTACGAGCTCGCCTGATCGGGAACAATTGCCCTGGAAGGGATGGAATTTATGAAGCTGATTACTGCGATCGTCAAGCCGTTCACGCTGGAGGATGTCAAGACCGGTCTGGAGCAGACGGGCATTCTGGGCATGACCGTCAGCGAGGTACAGGGCTACGGCCGTCAGAAGGGCCACACCGAGGTCTACCGGGGCGCGGAATACTCGGTCGACTTCGTGCCCAAGGTTCGGGTTGAGGTCGTCGTCGACGACTCCGCGGTCGACAAGGTCGTCGACGTCATCGTGCAGGCCGCACGCACCGGCAAGATCGGTGACGGCAAGGTGTGGGTCAGCCCGGTGGACACGGTGGTCCGTGTGCGCACCGGCGAGCGGGGCGCCGACGCCCTGTAGGGCGCGGCCGGTCGAACAGGGGATCGACCGAGTCTCCCGGCCGGGACCGTGGGCGTTGGTAGGCAGTCGGCCGGGGGAGGAGTCCAAATGACAGAGCAGCAGCCAGAATCCACCCACGAGCGCTCGCGTGACGAGCCGGCCGGAGCAGGGGCTCCGGTCGGCTCGTCACGGCCCGCCAAGGATCTGGCGGCGGCCACCGGCCAGCTGCTCAGCGGGGGTTCGCGTCAACTGGACGCGGCCGCATTGCGCGATGCATTACTCGATCTGCACGAATTCTGGCTCACCACAAAGGCCGCCGAGATCGGTATCACCCCGACGAGTGGATTTTCGATCGTGGCCACCGGCGGCCTCGGGCGCGGCGAGATGTTGCCGTACTCCGACCTCGACCTCACGCTCCTGCACGACAACATGCCGGTCGAAATCGTCTCCGAGGTGGCCGAGAAGCTCTGGTATCCGCTGTGGGATGCCAACATTCGGATAGACCACAGCGTCCGCACCGTGCCACAGGCGCTCAAGGTGGCCGGCGAGGACATCGCGGTGGGGCTGGCCATGCTCGACGCCCGCCACATCGCCGGCGACGCCGACCTCTCGGCACTGTTGGTTGGCGGTGCGCGCCGACAATGGCGGATCGGAATCGCGCCCCGGTTCGGCGAACTCGTCGAGCACGCGCAGGCCCGGTGGGAGCGCAGTGGCCAGATCGCCCACCGCGCCGAACCGGACCTGAAGTCGGGCCGAGGCGGGCTGCGTGATGTCCAGCTGCTCAACGCGCTTGCCATAGCGCAACTTACCGACGTGTATCCGAGCCGCGCCCTGGCCTCACCGACCGGCACCCTGGGCGAGGCCCACCTGGCGTTGCTGAACGTTCGCACCGAACTGCATCGCGCCTCCGGCCGCGGTCGCGAGCTGTTGTTGGCCCAACATGCCGACGAGATCGGCGCGGCCCTGCGGATCGGCGACCGGTTCGATCTGGCCCGCATGCTGTCGGATGCGGCCCGCACAGTCAGCTACTACGTCGACTCGGGGATTCGCACCGCCGCCAACGCTTTACCGCGCCGTGGCTTCGCGGCCCTTCGCCGGCCCGTTCGCCATCCCCTCGACGAGGGGGTGATCGAGTACGGCGGTGAGGTGATCCTGGCCCGCGACGCCCGGCCCGAACGCGATCCCGGCCTGATCCTGCGGGTGGCCGCCGCGTCGGCGACCACCGGGTTGCCGATGGCGGTGTCCACGCTGAGCCGGCTCGCCGAAACGGCGCCGGAGTTGCGCACGCCGTGGCCGCGCCAGGCGCTCAAAGACCTGTTGGTGTTGCTGGCTTCCGGCCCCGCCGCGGTGGCCACGATCGAGGCACTGGACCGCACCGGGCTGTGGGGCCGGCTGTTCCCCGAGTGGGGTGCGGTGCGTGACCTGCCGCCGCGCGATGTCGTGCACACCTGGACCGTGGACCGACATTTGGTCGAAACCGTTTCGCGGGCAAGCGCTTTCACCACCCGCGTGTCGAGGCCCGACCTCCTGCTGCTGGGTGCGCTCTGCCACGACATCGGCAAGGGCCGCGGCGGTGACCACAGCGTGATCGGGGCCGAGCTGGCCACCCAGATCGGCACCCGGCTGGGGATGTGGCCGTCCGACATCGAGCTGCTCTCCAAGATCGTCCGCTACCACCTGCTGCTGCCCGAGACCGCGACGCGACGAGATCTGCAGGACCCCAAGACCATTGACGCGGTCGCCGACGCGCTCGGCGGCGACATGGTGCTGCTGGAGCTGCTGCACGTGCTGGCCGAGGCCGATTCGCTGGCCACCGGGCCGGGCGTGTGGGGAGATTGGAAGGCCTCGCTGATCGGCGACCTGGTGCGCCGGTGCCGGCTTGTGATGGCCGGCGAACCGCTGCCCCAACCCGATCCGATCGAGCCGCGGTTCCTGGCGCTGGCCGCCGAGGTCGGTGTGCACGTCGAGCTCACGCCCGGCGATGGTCCGCACATCTACAACGTCACGATGATCGCCGCGGACCGGCGCGGCCTGCTGTCCAAGGCCGCCGGTGTCCTGGCGTTGAACTCGCTTCGGGTGCACTCGGCGTCGGTCAACAGTCACGAGGGTTCGGCGATCAACACCTTCGTGGTGTCCCCGCACTTCGGTGCGCCACCGCCGGCCGAACTGCTGCGCCAGCAGTTCATCCTGGCCCTCGACGGCGAACTGGACGTGATCGGTGCGCTGGAGCGTCGTGACCGTGAGTCCGCCCAGCAGCCGAGCACCCGGGCCGGGGAGATCCTGGCCGCGGTGCCGGCCAACCATGTGCCCGCCCCACCGCGCATCCTGTGGTCCGCCGGCAGCGCTCCGACAGAGCTGATCGCCCAGATCCGCACGATCGACCGCGCCGGGCTGCTGGCGCGGCTGACCGCGGTGTTCGAGCGGGACGGAGTGGACGTCGCCTGGGCCAAGGTGACCACGCTCGGCTCGTCGGTGGTCGACGTGTTCTGCATCACGGCACCGGCATCGGCGGGCGGCGAGGCCTGTCTTTTTTTCAAACATTGTATTGGTATAGAGAAACGTNTGATCGGTACGCGAAGATTGGCCGCGTGACCAATTTCGCGGGCTCGAACTTCGGCAACGGTGTGCCGCCCGGCTATGGCCATGGCTATGGCGCGGGTTATGGCGCACCGCAGCAGCTTGGCCATGGAGCGCCGTATGGCTATCCGGCTCCGGCTCCGGTTCCTGCGCCGGAGCCGGAACGGTTCTCGCCGGCCGCACAGACAGTCATCAGCGGCTCGTTGTTGGTGCCCGCGATCCTGATCTTGTTCCTTGAGTCGCTGCTGCGGCAGGCATCCTGGGCGAAGGAGTGGTCCGAACCGCTGCGCAATGTGTGGTACCTGGCGTGCAACTCCCTGCCGTGGCTGTACCTCCTGGTGGTCGTCGCATTCTGGGCGCGACGTAACCGACGGGTTGCCGGCGTGGGCCTCGTCATCGCGATGGCGATGCTCGACACGGCGCTGGCGGCGGCCTACCTGTGGTACCCCTCGATCTACGAGATGACCGGCGATTCACCCGCGCTGATGTGGGTCCTGGACGCGGCTCCCGTCCTGATCGCGGTGGGCCAGGCTGCTGCGTGGGGAGTCGCGCGCCGACGCGGCAAGGTCTGGCCCGTCGGTCTGATCGCGACCGTGGTGCTGGCCACCGTCGACCAGGTGGTCCGTCAGTCGCTGATCCGCGACGCGGTACGCGACCATGACTCCTTCACCGGTGGCTGGTGGAACCAATGGTGGGGCGTGGCGGCCACGAGCCTGGGCATCTTCGTGCTGTCGTGCCTGATCTGCTGGGCGGTGGACGCCATGGGTTCCGGCGCGCGGCGCACAACCACACCACAATTCGGCGGCCGCTAGGCTTACCACGTGTTTGAGAGCCTGTCTGACCGGTTGACCGGAGCCCTGCAGGGCCTGCGTGGCAAGGGACGCCTGACCGACGCGGACATCGACGCCACCGCGCGCGAGATCCGGCTGGCCCTGCTCGAGGCCGACGTCTCGCTGCCGGTCGTGCGAGCGTTCGTCGCGCGCATCAAGGACCGTGCGAAGGGCGCCGAGGTGTCCGCCGCGCTGAACCCCGCGCAGCAGGTGGTCAAGATCGTCAACGAGGAGCTGATCAGCATCCTCGGCGGCGAGACCCGTCAGCTGGCGTTCGCGAAGAACCCGCCGACGGTCATCATGCTGGCCGGTCTGCAAGGTGCCGGTAAGACCACGCTGGCCGGCAAGCTGGCGAAATGGCTCAAGGGACTGGGCCACACCCCGTTGCTGGTGGCCTGTGACCTGCAGCGGCCCGGTGCGGTCAACCAGCTGCAGATCGTCGCCGAACGTGCCGGAGTGGGCGTTTTCGCGCCGCATCCGGGCACCTCGCCCGATGGTCTGGAGATCGGTGGGCACGGGGATCCGGTCGCGGTCGCCTCGGCCGGTCTGGCCGAGGCCAAGGCCAAGCATTTCGACGTGGTCGTCGTCGACACCGCCGGTCGCCTCGGCATCGACGAGGAGCTGATGGGGCAGGCCGCGGCCATCCGCGACGCCGTGAAACCCGACGAGACCCTGTTCGTGCTCGACGCGATGATCGGCCAGGACGCGGTCGCCACCGCCGAGGCGTTCCGCGAAGGCGTCGGCTTCACCGGCGTGGTGTTGACCAAGCTCGACGGCGATGCCCGCGGTGGTGCGGCGCTGTCGGTGCGTGAGATCACCGGTGTGCCCATCCTGTTCGCCTCCGCGGGGGAGAAGCTCGAAGACTTCGACATCTTCCACCCCGACCGCATGGCCAGCCGGATCCTGGGGATGGGCGATGTGCTCACCCTGATCGAGCAGGCCGAGCAGGTCTTCGATCAGCAGAAGGCCGAGGAGGCCGCGGCCAAGATCGGTTCGGGCGAGCTGACGCTGGAGGACTTCCTCGAGCAGATGCTGGCGATCCGCAAGATGGGTCCGATCGGAAACCTGCTGGGCATGCTGCCCGGGGCGGGCCAGATGAAGGACGCGCTGGCCGCCGTCGACGACAAGCAGCTGGACCGGGTGCAGGCCATCATTCGCGGCATGACGCCCGCCGAGCGGTCCGATCCCAAGATCATCAACGCGTCGCGCCGGCTGCGGATCGCCAACGGCTCCGGTGTCACGGTCTCGGAGGTCAACCAGCTCGTCGACCGGTTCTTCGAGGCCCGCAAGATGATGTCGTCGATGGCCGGCCAGATGGGCATGCCGTTCGGCCGCAAGAACTCGACGCGCAAGGCGGCCAAGGGCAAGAACAAGCAGGCCGGCAAGAAGAAGGGTCGCGGGGGCCCGACACCGCCCAAGAACCGGAACCCATTCGGCAATCCGGGCGCACTGCCTGCCGGTTTCCCCGACCTGTCGAACATGCCGAAGGGCCTGGACGAACTACCGCCCGGCCTCGCTGACATCGATCTGTCCAAGCTGAAATTCCCGGGCCAGAAGTAGCCCCGGTGCAGGCGCTCCACCTGCGGGGTCGCGGGCTCCCTGACGGTGAGCCCGTCGAGTGGTGGATCGATCGTGGCGTGCTGAGCGCCGAGCCGATCGCCAACGCCGACAACGTCTTCGACGGCGGCTGGATCATTCCCGGCTTGGTCGACGCGCACTGCCACGTCGGGCTGGGCCCCGGTGGCGCCGTCTCGCTGGACGAGGCGGTGACCCAGGCCGAGACCGAGCGTGACGCCGGTGCGCTGTTGCTGCGCGACGCCGGTTCACCGGTGGACACCCGCAGCTTCGACGAGCGCGAGGACCTGCCACGCATCATCCGGGCCGGGCGTCATCTCGCCCGCCCCAAACGCTATTCGCCCGGGCTGCCGATCGACATCGAAGACGAGTCGCAGCTGCCCGCGGCGGTCGCCGAGCAGGCCCGCTTCGGCGATGGCTGGGTGAAACTGGTCGGCGACTGGATCGACCGCGGCGTCGGCGACCTCGCCCCGCTGTGGTCCGACGATGTCCTCAACGCGGCGATCGACGCGGCGCATGCCGAGGGCGCGCGGGTCACCGCGCACGTGTTCGGCGAGGAGGCCCTGCCCGGGCTCATCAACGCCGGTATCGACTGCATCGAGCACGGCACCGGAATCACCGACGACACCATCGAATTGATGCTGGAGCACGGCACCGCGCTGGTGCCGACCCTGATCAACATCGAGAACTTTCCCGGCATCGCCGACGCGGCGGGCAAATACCCGACCTACGCCAGGCACATGCGCGATCTCTATGCGACCTGCGCCCAACGCGTCGGTGCGGCGCACGAGGCCGGGGTGCCGATCTTCGCGGGTACCGACGCCGGCGGGATGATCGCCCACGGTCGCATCGCCGACGAGATCGAGGCACTCAAGCGCATCGGGATGAGCCCCACCGCCGCGCTCGGGGCGGCCAGTTGGGATGCCCGGGCCTGGCTGGGCAGGCCCGGACTGAAGCATGGGGCGTCCGCGGACCTGCTGTGCTTCGCCGAGGATCCACGGGTCGTCGGGGTGGGCCGGCCGGATCTGGTGATCCTGCGCGGTCGCGTCTACTGACCGGCGATTTGTGCACCTGCGGTAACGCCCACCGTTACCGCAGGTGCACAAATCACTCGTCTCAGTACACGTCGCGCAGATACCGATGGGTCTTGATCAGGTCGTTGACGTAGGCGTGTGCCGCGTCGGCATCCATCCCGCCGGCCTGGGCGACGATCTCGTGCAGGGCGGCATCCACGTCCTTGGCCATGTGTTCGGCGTCGCCGCACACGTAGAGGTGGGCGCCGTCCTGCAGCCAACCGAACAACTCCGCCGCTTGCTCCCGCATGCGTTGCTGCACATAGACTTTCGTGTCCTGGTCGCGGGAGAACGCCAGATCCAGCCGGGTCAGCGCGCCGGACTCGACGAATCCGAGCAATTCCTCGCCGTAGAGGAAGTCGGTGTTGCGGCGCCGGTCCCCGAAGAACAGCCAGGAGCGTCCTGGCGCGGCGACGGCCTGCCGTTCCTGCAGGAACGCCCGGAACGGCGCGATGCCGGTGCCCGGCCCGATCATGATGATCGGCACGTCGCCGGCCGGCAGCCGGAAATGATGGTTCGGGCGCAGGTGTACCCGGACGGTCTGGCTGCGCTCGGCCAGGTAGGTCGACGCCACGCCGCCGTGTCGGCGATCGCCCGCGGCATAGCGCACCGTCGCCACGGTCAGGTGTACCTGATCGGGGTGGACCAGCGGGCTCGACGCGATCGAGTAATCGCGGAACTGCAACGGGCGCAACGTGTCGATGACTTCGTCGACCGTGAGATCGGCCCGCCGGATGAGATCGAGGACGTCCTCGCCGTAGGCGGCGGCGCCGGCCATTTCCTGCAGGGCGCGCGAGGGTGTGCGGATCTCCAGGTGCTCGGTCAGCAGGACACCGAGGGTTTCGTCCGCATCGGCCGGCCGGTAGTCGGGGCCCACGCCGAGCTCGGCCAGGATCGCCGCGATCAGCCCGGGGTCGTTGGCGGCGTGGACGGCCAGCGAATCGCCGGCCTCGTAGTTGATTCCGGACCCGGTGAGGTCGAGCTCGTAGTGCCGGACCTCTTTGTCCGATTCGGCTGCGGTGAGCAGGCGATTGACCGTCAGCGCAACGCCGGCGGGGCGGTTGCGGTCCTGGCCGCGCGCCGGGGGATCGGCCGGCGCGGTGACGACGGCGGCAGCGGGACCGGCCTGAGTGGCGGTGAGCTGTTTGACGAGGTCGGTGGTCCAGGCCGCGGCCGGCTCTTCGTAATATCCGTCGACGTCGACGCGGTCGGCGAGCCGGGTGGCGCCCAGTTCCTCCAGCCGGGCGTCGAGGAGTTTCCCTGCGTTGCAGAACAATTCGTATGACGTGTCACCGAGGGCCAGCACCGCGAAGCTCAGGTGTTCCAGCCGCTCGGTGGAGGCGCTGATCGCCTCCCAGAACAAGGTCGCCGTGTCGGGGAACTCGCCGTCGCCGAACGTCGAGGTGACCACGATGAAATGCGTTGTGGTGCTGAGTTGGTCGAGCTCGACCTGATTGAGCTCGACCGCCTCGGCCGGGATCCCGGCGGCGGTGCTGGCCTCCGCGAAGCTCATGGCGGCGTCTTCGGCATTGCCCATGTCGGTGCCGTAGGCGACCACCAGCGAGAACTCACGGTCGGACACATCGGCTCCCCTCGGTCGCGCGCGGCGACACCGCGCGAATTTAGGGTGACCTTAGTTCGTCGTGACTCCCAGTGGGGCGCTCCCTTTCGGCCCTCGCGGGCCCGCGTCAGTGGGAGAATCCGTAGTCGAACAGGTTGATCGCCTGACCGTAGAGATCGCCGGTGCCATACATCTGGACCACGATCAGGCGGCGGTTACCGCGTTGGGCGGCACCGACATACGTCTTGCGGGCGAGATTCGTGTATCCGGTCTTTCCGGCGATGTCGCCGGGGTAGCGCTGCAGCAGTTCGTTCTGGTTCGTCAGGGTCTTGCCGGGAAACTGCGCCGACGGCTGGCGCATGATGTGCGCGATCAGTGGATAGCCCAGCGCGGAGCGCAGGATCACCGCGAGGTCGTGCGGGGTGGTGACCGATTCCCAGCCGGGGCCATCGAGCCCGGACGGCGAGGCGGCCCGGGTGTTGCGGGCGCCCACGCCGGCCGCTTTGCGGTTCATGGCCGCCACCGCCACCCGCGGGCCGCCGAGCATGTCGGCGAGCATGTTCGCCGCGTCGTTGCCCGACACCATTAGCAGCGCTTCGAGCAGTTGGCGGGTGGTGTACGGCTGGCCCGGCTTCAGGCCGACACACGAGCACTCGACCTTGGTGTGGGACTGGTTGGCCCGGGCGAAGTTGTCGGGCCGGAGGTTGTCGAGCACCACCATGGCCAGCAGCGGTTTGATGGTGCTGGCCGGGGCGTACGAGCCGTGGGGGTCCTTGGAGGCCAGCACCCTTCCGGTGTCCATGTCGGCGACGAGCCAGGCCTTGGCCGGGCCGTCGGCAAGCTGGGCACCGGCCGGTTGAACGTCTGGCTGCGCGGCGACCGGAGGAGCCGCGACGATCGTTGTGGTCGACGCGGCCAACGCCGTGCCGAAGCCGAGCGCGAGCGTCACGAACAGTCTTCGCACGAGCGCCGAGGCTACGGAGCCGAGGACTCGATCCGTGCGCGGTCAGGTTTCCTTCAGATATCGGCTCGGCGCGGGTCGGGTCACAGCGATCCGATGCTGGACGACCGATCCTGGGCGAAACCCCAATCCAGCAGCGTCGCGGCCTGATCCCAGTACGTCGGGCCGCCTTCCTTCACCAGCCCGTACATCATCGCGACCACCAGACGGCGCCCGTCGCGCTGGGCGGCGCCGACGAACGTCTTGCGGGCGATGTCGGTGAAGCCCGTCTTGCCGCCGATGGCGCCGGGATAGCGGTGCAACAGCTCGTCCTGGTTGATGAGTACACGGTCGCCGGTCTTGCTCGGAAAGGTCGTCGAGGGCATCGCGGTGATCTGCGCGAACACCGGGTTGGCCATCGCGCCCCGGAAGATCAACGCCAAGTCGTGCGGTGTAGACCAGAACGGCATCCCGGGCCCGTCCAATCCGGACGGGGTCGCGACGTTGGTGTTGTGCGCCCCGAGGGCCGCCGCCTTGGCGTTCATCTTGGCCACGGCCGCCTCCGGCCCGCCGACCATGCGGGCCAGGGTGTTGGCGGCGTCGTTGCCCGACGCGAGCAGTGCGGCCTCCAGCAGCTGGCGCGCGGTGTAGGTCTGTCCCGGCGCTACACCGGCGCAGTTGCACTCGACCTTGGTGTCGGCCTCGTCGGCCACGATCGTCGTGTCGAGCGGCACCTCGTCGAGCACCACCTGAGCCAGCAGCGTCTTGATCGTGCTCGCCGGTGCGTAGCGGATGTGTTCGTTGCGGGCGGCCAGCACCTGACCGCTGTCCAGATCGGCCACCACCCAGCCCTGGGCGGGTCCGTCCGGGATCGGTGCCGACCCGACCTGCTGCACCTCGATGTCGGCCCGGGCCGGCGTGGCGCCGATCAGGGTCGAGACCGGAATCAGCGCGGCGATCATCACAACTGCGAAGCTGACGAACCTCCCCATGGCGGGTGAGCCTAATCGTGTTGAATCGAGACATGTTGAGCCTGGCCGAGATTTCGGACCGCATGGAAATCCAGCAATTGCTGATCGACTACTCCACGGCGATAGACCGCCGGGTGTTCGACGATCTCGATGCGGTGTTCACACCCGACGCCTACATCGACTACCGGGCGATGGGCGGGATCGATGGTCAGTATCCGGAGGTCAAGGCCTGGCTGGCCGAGGTGCTGCCCAACTTTCCGGCCTATGCCCACATGCTGGGTAACTTCGATGTCCGGATCGATGGAGACACAGCGTCCTCGCGCACCATCTGCTTCAACCCGATGGTGCTGCCCGGTCTGGAACAACAGGTGTTGTTCTGTGGGCTGTGGTACGAGGACGAGTTCGTGCGGACCGACGACGGCTGGCGGATGAGCCGCCGCGTCGAGACCAAGTGCTTCGACAAGGTGGTCTGAGCCGCCGGCAACGATTTTGGCGGATACTGCCTGCTCTGGCACAATTGTCGGCTGTCTGCCGCGCGACTCGTTCAATGCGCTGCGCGGTGGTCACACACGTAAGGCAAAACCGGATCGGGCAATTCCGCCCGCATCGCCGAATTGCAGCGTGACACTCAAGGAGAAGTCTTACCCATGGCTGTCAAGATCAAGCTCACCCGGCTTGGCAAGATCCGCAACCCCCAGTACCGCATCGCCGTCGCCGACGCGCGCACCCGCCGCGAAGGCCGCGCCATCGAGGTCATCGGCCGCTACCACCCCAAGGAAGAGCCGAGCCTGATCGAGATCGATTCGGAGCGCGCGCAGTACTGGCTGGGTGTCGGTGCTCAGCCCACCGAGCCGGTCCTGGCCCTGCTGAAGATCACCGGTGACTGGCAGAAGTTCAAGGGCCTGCCGGGCGCCGAGGGCACGCTGAAGGTCAAGGAGCCCAAGCCGTCCAAGCTGGAGCTGTTCAACGCGGCGCTGGCCGAGGCCGAGAGCGGCACCGGTGCCGCGGCCGTCACGCCGAAGAAGAAGAAGGCTCCTGCGAAAAAGGATCAGCAGGACGAGACCTCTGCTGCTGAGGCCCCGGCTGCTGAGGCCGCTGCCGACGAAGCCGCAAGCGAGAGCTGAGCATCACGGTGAGTTCTGTCGTGGTCGACGCCGTCGAGCACCTGGTCCGCGGGATCGTGGACAATCCCGACGACGTACGCGTCGACATGGTCACCAGCCGCCGTGGACGGACCGTCGAGGTGCACGTGCACCCCGATGACCTGGGCAAGGTCATCGGCCGCGGCGGCCGCACCGCCACCGCGCTGCGCACCCTGGTCGCGGGCATCGGTGGGCGCGGAATCCGCGTCGACGTGGTGGACACCGACCAGTAGTTTCGGATACATGGACCTGGTTGTCGGGCGGGTTGTCAAAGCTCACGGCATTACCGGTGAGGTCGTCGTCGAGGTCCGTACCGACGACCCCGACGCTCGGTTCGCTCCTGGCGTGGCCCTTCGGGGCCGCGCCAAGGGCGGTGCCGAGCGCAGCTTCGCCGTCGAATCGGTGCGTGAGCATGCCGGTCGGCTGCTGATTCGCCTGGCCGGCGTCGCCGACCGCAACGCTGCCGACGAGTTGCGCGGGACGGTGTTCATCGTCGACACCGCCGACCTTCCCGAGATCGACGATCCCGACGAGTTCTACGACCATGAACTCGAAGGCCTGCGGGTCGAAACCGTTGACGGCACCCCTGTTGGCGTGGTGCGTGAGGTGTTGCACACCGCGGCGGGGGAGCTGTTGTCGGTCAAGGCCGATGGCGACGGCCGCGAGGTATTGGTGCCGTTCGTCTCGGCCATCGTCACCTCGGTGTCCCGGGACACCGGCACCGTTGTCATCGATCCCCCCGATGGTCTGCTGAACCTGGACCAGGTCTGACGGGCGACGCAGTGCGCATTGACGTCGTCACGATCTTCCCGGCCTACCTGGATCCGATCCGGCAGTCGTTGCCGGGCAAGGCGATCGACGCGGGCATCCTCTCGGTGGCCGTGCACGACCTGCGGAACTGGACCCATGACGTGCACCGGTCGGTCGATGACTCGCCGTACGGCGGCGGCCCGGGAATGGTCATGAAGGCGCCGGTCTGGGGCGCGGCGCTCGACGAAATCTGTTCTGACGAAACACTTCTGGTGGTGCCGACGCCGGCGGGACGGCTGTTCACCCAGGCGGTGGCCGAACGCTGGAGCGCAGAGTCGCACCTGGTGTTCGCCTGCGGCCGGTACGAGGGCATCGACCAGCGGGTGGCCGACGACGCGGCCCGCCGGATGCGGGTCGAAGAGGTTTCGATCGGCGACTACGTGCTCAACGGCGGTGAGTCGGCGGCACTGGTGATGATCGAGGCCGTGGTCCGGCTGATGCCAGACGTTCTGGGTAATCCCGCTTCGCATCAACAGGATTCGCATTCCGACGGCCTGCTCGAGGGCCCCAGTTACACCCGCCCGAAGAGCTGGCGCGGGCTCGACGTGCCCGACGTGTTGTTGTCGGGCGACCATGCCAAGGTCGAGGCGTGGCGACGCGAGCAATCGCTGCAGCGCACCCGCGAGCGCCGGCCGGACCTGCTCGACTAGCTTCCGCCGAGATCGGCCGGCTAGATCCGGCCGCCGGGGAACATGGTCTTGACCGCGTCGGTGATGGTGGTGCGGGCGGTCGCGGCATTGGTGGGCTGCAGCGAACCGATCACCATGATGAACCGACGGTCGGGGCCGATCACTCCCGTCGACAGGTGCATCCAATCCGAACCGATGCAGCACATCCAGCCCTGCTTGACCGCCACCGGCTCGGTGAACAGGCCGTCGGGGATGCCGAAGCGCTGCGGGTAGATGCCGCCCGGTTGGGTGCCGTCGACCGCGTTCGGGGTGGACTGGGCCAGATTGGACAGGATGACGTTGGCCTGCTCGGCGGGCAGGCCGCCGCGGCCGTTCATCAGCATGTCGTAGTAGCGCACCAGGTCTGCCGCGGTGCTGGTGGTGTTCCACCACCGTCCGTCGTTCGGTGGCCGGGTCGCGCCCAGGCCGTAGCGGCCGGTGACCCGGTCGATGATGTCGCTGCCGCCGCTGCGGTTCCAGAAGACCTCGGCAGCGCTGTCGTCGGAGGACCGCAGCATCACGTCGAGGTTCTCGCGGTCCTCGGGACTCAGGACCGTCTGCCCCTTGGCCTCCTGCAGCAGCAGGTCGTCGGCGATGAACAGCTTCACCACCGACGCGATCGCGATGGTCGTGGTGTTTCCGTTGGAGACCAGCTGGCCGGTGTTGCGGTCGAGGACCAGCACGGTGATCTCCGCGCCGGCATCGGCCGCATCGTCGGTGGCCTGCTGCGTGCGGTCCTGAAGGCCGTCGAATGAGGCGGCGGGCTCGCCGGGCGATGCCTCGGGCAGCGGAGCCATGCTGCCCTGCGGCGCGACCACGGTCAGCTGAGGTGCGGCGGGCGGATCCGGGGGGGGGGCGGACACCCCGGCTTCGCACCCCGGGACCGCTACTAGGGCCGTGGCGGCCATTTTCCGTCCACCNCTGGCTGCGCTCGCCACCGTGCGCTTCGACGGCCGCCGTCGCATGGTCCTCCTTGAACCGTCGATGAAGTCCGATGGGCTCTGCGGCACAGGCACATCGGTGGGTGAAAGCCTAACCGCTCGCCTGCGCCGGCGCGTCGTTGGTCAGGCTCGAAGTATGCTGCATCGGTCGCCCCGGATCGGGGGGCCGGACTCACCGGATTTCACGGTATGGGGACCCGTCTGGCACAATTGACAAGTTGTCTGCGCAGGGCTGGGCCGGCATGCCCGAGTTCCGCTGCGAGATACACCCCGATACACCCGAAAATAGCTTCGGCCGCGCCCCCGTGCGTGCCGCCCGGAGCCGCGAACAACAAGGAAGTGTCACCGATGAACACGCTGGACTTCGTCGATCAGGCGTCGCTGCGCGACGACATCCCGACCTTCAGCCCCGGCGACACCGTCAACGTGCACGTGAAGGTGATCGAGGGCTCCAAGGAGCGCATCCAGGTCTTCAAGGGCGTCGTGATCCGTCGCCAGGGTGGCGGCATCCGCGAGACCTTCACCGTGCGTAAGGAGAGCTACGGCGTCGGAGTCGAGCGGACCTTCCCGGTGCATTCGCCCAACATCGATCACATCGATGTCGTGACCCGCGGTGACGTGCGTCGCGCCAAGCTCTACTACCTGCGCGAACTGCGTGGCAAGAAGGCGAAGATCAAGGAAAAGCGCTGAGCGCGCTGCTCCGCCTGACGAAGCTCTCGTCGCGGGACCGGTCACGACGCTCGCTACTGTGGTGCCTGTGACCGGGCCCACCGACTCTGCCGACGCGCGCTCGGACGGCAGCCTCGAATCCGACTCCGATTCCGATTCCGACGCAGCGCAGCCCGCTGACGGGGAAACTCCGGACGAGTCGCCCAAGCGCAAGCACTCCACGGCACGCGAGATCGCCATTCTGGCGTCGATCGCGCTGGTGCTCTATTACGTGACGCTGACGTTCATCGCACGGCCGTACCTGATTCCCTCGGAATCCATGGAGCCGACGCTGCACGGCTGCGCCGGGTGCGTGGGCGACCGGATCATGGTCGACAAGCTCACCTACCGGTTTTCCGAGCCGGAACCGGGCGACGTGGTGGTGTTCAAGGGCCCGCCATCGTGGAACGTCGGCTACAAGTCGATCCGGTCGGACAACACCGCCATCCGCTGGGTCCAGAACGCGCTGTCGTTTGTCGGCTTCGTGCCGCCGGACGAGAACGACCTGGTCAAGCGCGTGATCGCAGTGGGTGGTCAAACGGTGCAGTGCCGTGCCGATACCGGACTGACCGTCGATGGCAAACGCCTCAACGAGCCGTACCTGGATCCGGCCACGATGATGGCCGATCCGTCCGTGTATCCGTGCCTGGGACCTGAGTTCGGGCCCGTCACCGTCCCACCTGACCGGCTGTGGGTGATGGGCGACAACCGGACCCACTCGGCTGACTCACGTGTGCACTGCGACAGCCCGATCAGTCACCCGGGGGAGAATCCCGTGCGGGAACGCGTGCTGTGTACCGGCGATCCGATGGCCGGCACCGTTCCGGTGGAGAATGTAATCGGAAAGGCACGGTTCATCGCCTGGCCGCCGTCCCGCTGGGGCGGCATCAACGGCGTGAACCCGCAGACCGACTCCTAGGAGCTGCCCTGTGCCTCCAGTGGTGAAGACGTCGTGGCCGCCTCGCACGGTGATCCGGAGGTCGTCGGGCCTGCGCACGCTGGAATCCGCGTTGTATCGCAACGGTCTGGGGCCGGTCGCCGGTGTCGACGAGGTCGGGCGCGGCGCCTGCGCCGGACCGCTGGTGGTGGCGGCCTGCGTGCTCGGGCCCAATCGGATGGACAGCCTGGCCGCCCTGAACGATTCCAAGAAGCTGCTCGAGCGGGAACGTGAACGGCTGTTCCCGTTGATCCGCCGGTATGCCCTGGCGTACCACGTGGTGGTCATCCCGTCCGACGAGGTGGACCGGCTCGGCGTCCACGTGGCCAACATCGAGGGCATGCGCCGTGCGGTGGCGGGCTTGTCGGTGCGGCCCGGATATGTCTTGTCCGACGGGTTTCGGGTGCCCGGCCTGGCGGTGCCCTCCCTGCCGGTGATCGGGGGAGACGCCGCGGCCGCCTGCATCGCCGCGGCCAGCGTGCTGGCCAAGGTCAGCCGCGATCGGTTGATGGTGGACATGGAGAATCACCATCCCGGTTACGGGTTCGCCGAGCACAAGGGCTACAGCACGCCCGCCCACACCGCCGCGCTGGCCGAGTTGGGGCCGTGTGTGCAGCACCGGTACTCGTATGTGAACGTGCGGCGGGCCGCGGACATCACTGACTGGCGGCGGGGTGCCCAGATAACGGACGTGCGGCGGGATTCGGCACCAATGCGGCATGCTGAAACGGCGTACGCAAAGATGGGCGACAAGGCATCAGCACAACCAGAAGGACAGCACACCAGATGAGCGCCGAGGATCTCGAGAAGTATGAAACCGAGATGGAGCTCTCGCTGTACCGCGAATACAAGGACATCGTCGGGCAGTTCAGCTACGTCGTCGAGACCGAGCGCCGGTTCTACCTGGCCAACAGTGTCGAGCTGATTCCGCGTAACTCCGAGGGCGAGGTCTACTTCGAGCTGAGGCTCGCCGACGCCTGGGTGTGGGACATGTACCGCCCGGCCCGGTTCGTCAAGCAGGTGCGGGTGATCACCTTCAAAGATGTGAACATCGAAGAGGTGGAGAAGCCCGAGCTGCGGTTGCCGGAGTAAGCAGGCGGGGCCATGGCGACACCGGCAGTTCAGGACGTTCGTGCCAGGGCTGATGCGGTGCTGGCCCGCCTGCCGGAGGTGCGCGCCTGGCAGGAGCCGCTGTACCGGGATCTGCATCGGCACCCCGAGCTGTCGCACCAGGAACGGCGTACCGCAGGCATCGTCGCCGCGCGATTGCGCGAATCCGGGCTGACCGTCCACGAGGGGGTCGGTGGAACCGGTGTGGTCGGAGTGCTCGGCAACGGGGACGGCCCGCGGGTGCTGTTGCGTGCGGACATGGATGCCCTGCCGGTGACCGAGGCGACCGGACTGCCGTACGCGAGCTCGCAGGCCGGAGTGATGCATGCGTGCGGACACGATGTCCACGTGGCGTGCCTGTTGGGAGCCGCCGACCTGTTCGCCCGTGCGACGGATCAGTGGAGTGGCACCGTGATCGCGGTGTTCCAGCCCGCCGAAGAAGTCGGCGACGGGGCCCGCGGCATGGTCGACGACGGGCTGGCCGATCTTGTCGGCCCCGTCGATGTGGCGATGGCCCAGCACGTGTTTCCGGCGCCGGCCGGGCAGCTGCGCACGCGCAGCGGCCCGGTGTTGTCTGCGGCCGACAGCATGAGGATCACTGTCTACGGCCGCGGTGGGCACGGTTCGATGCCGCATGCCACGGTGGATCCGGTGGTGCTGGCCTCGATGATCGTCATTCGCTTGCAGACGATCGTGTCGCGCGAGGTGGATCCGGCGCAGACGGTCGTCCTGACCGTCGGCAGCATTCAGGCGGGGGCCAAGAGCAACGTCATCGATGACCACGCGGTGCTGGCGCTCAACCTGCGCACGTTCGACGAATCGGTGCGCACCGCGGTGCTCGCGGCGATCCGGCGCGTGGTGATCGCCGAGTGCCAGGCGTCCGACTCGCCGCGCGAGCCGGAATTCGAGTTGTACGAGAGCTTTCCGCTGACCGTCAACGACGATGCGGTGACGGCTCGTGTCGAGGCCGCCTTCGGCGCGTACTTCGGGGACCGGGTGCAGACCATGCCGGCGGCATCCGCCAGTGAGGACTTCGGCGATATTCCGGCAGCCCTGGATGCGCCCTACACCTATTGGGGGTTCGGCGGTATGGACGAGCAGGCCTTCCGCGCCGCCGTGGCCGCCGGCCGTGCGGGCGCGGATATCCCGGTGAACCATTCGCCGCGCTTCGCGCCGGTGATCCAGCCGACGCTGGACACCGGCACCCAGGCGCTGGTGGTGGCCGGGCTCAGTTGGCTTTAGCCGCCAGGTGCTCGCCGAAGAAGGCGAACACCCGGGACCAGGCGTCGGCGGTGGCCGCCTCGTTGTAGCCGAAGCCGGTGATCCGCAAAAAAGCCTGGCCGGGCAGTTGGTTGGCGAAGCTGTGGCCGGCGTCGGGGTAGACCTTGATGTCGGCCGGGATGTTCTTCTCGTCGACGATGCGCTGCAACTTTGCCGGTGCGCCGATACCGGCGGGGTCCCGGCGGCCGAAGCTGGCCACGACCGGACACAAGGCGTCCAGAACCTGGTCGAGCCGTTTGGGCAGGGGCGTGCCGTAGAACGGGGCGGAGGCACCGAAACCTTTGGGGCCCATGATGAGTGCGAACTGCCCACCCATGCAGAACCCGGCGATGCCGATGCTTCCGGTGCATTGCGGATGCGCGCGCAGGTGATCCCGAGCGGCCAGAATGTCGTCGAGCGCGCGGCCGCGCTGCGTGAGCAGTTCGCGGAACACTCGGGTGATGCATCGGGCCCGGCCGCCGCGGGAGTAGAGGTTGGGGGTGAGTGCCAGATACCCGGCCGCCGCGACCCGCTCGGAGATCGCCTCGTTGTCGGGCCCGTATCCGATCGCGTCGTGGATGATCACTACCCCGGGCCACGGCCCGTCACCATCGGGGACGTTGAGCAGGGCGTCGATCGGACCGGCCGGAGTGTCCACGGTGATCGTCGTCACCTGACCGAGCCTAACCCGAGCGCTTCAGGTTCCGCAGAACGTGCGGTACGGGCCGAAGTCGTCGGGTGCGGGGACGGCATACCGGTCCAGGCCGGGGCGCTCGTCGTAGGGCGCCGCGAGCGCCCGCATGAGGTGCTCGAACGGGTCGAGGTTGCCGTCACCGGCCGCCTGCAGGGCTTCTTCCACCAGATGGTTGCGGGGGATGTAGATCGGGTTCACTCGATCCATGGCGTCGGCGTCGGGGTTCAGCGCCAGCCACCGCTCCCGCCACCCGTCGAATCCCGGCCGGTCCAGTGGCCCGGCATCGCCGCCGCGGGCGACGCGGGCGAGGATGCGCCACGCCGAGGTGTAGTCGAGCCGGTGCTGTTGCAGCAGCGTCAGGATGTCCTCGATGAGGGCTTTGGCGGTGGTGACGTCGACGTCGACCGGGAGTCCGAGTTTGGCCCGCATGCCGGCGGTCCAGGCCGCGTCGAACTGAGGGCCGAAGCCGTGCAGCGCCTCGGTGGCCGGTTCGATGGCGTCCTCGGCGTTCTCGGCGATCAGTGGTAGCAGGGTTTCGGCGAAGCGGGCCAGGTTCCAGGCGGCCACGGTGGGTTGATTGCCGTAGGCGTACCGGCCGCCATGGTCGATAGAGCTGAATACCGTTGCGGGATCGAAACTTTCCATGAAGGCGCACGGCCCGTAGTCGATGGTCTCGCCCGAGATGGTCATGTTGTCGGTGTTCATCACGCCGTGCACGAATCCGGCCAGCATCCACTGGGCCAGCAGCGTGGCCTGAGCCGAGATCACCGCCTGATAGAGCGCCAGGTACGGGTTGTCGGCGTCGGCCGCGGCGGGGTGGTGGCGGGCGATGGCGTGGTCGGCCAGCCGCCGCAACAGCCCGCCATCCCCGGTGGCCTGAGGGTGCAGGCCGGCGTACTGGAAACTGCCGACCCGCAGATGGCTGCGCGCGATCCGGGCCAGCACCGCACCCGGTAGCAGGGTCTCGCGCCGGACCTCACGCCCGGTGGCCACCACGGCCAGTGACCGGGTGGTGGGAATACCCATGGCGTGCATGGATTCGCTGACGATGTACTCGCGCAGCATGGGCCCGACGACGGCCAGGCCGTCGCCGCCGCGGGCGAACGGGGTGCGTCCCGATCCTTTGAGGTGCAGATCCCGCAGGCCGCCATCGGGGCCGGCGAGCTCGCCGAGGAGCAGGGCGCGGCCGTCGCCCAGGCGCGGGACGAATCCGCCGAATTGGTGCCCGGCGTAGGCCTGGGCGACCGGGGTGGCTCCGTCGGGGACGACGGTGCCCAACAGCAGGCCGAGCCCCTCGGGGCTGCGCAGCCAGGCCGCATCGAGTCCGAGCTCGGCGGCCAGCGTCTCGTTGAGCACCAGCAGCTGCGGTGCGGGAGCAGGCTCGGCCTGCCATGCGACGGCCATCTCGGGCAGGTCGCGGGCGAATCGGTTGTCCAGTCCGCCGTGGGAGGGCCCGGTCGTGTCGGGTGCGACGCTCACGTTTCGAGCCTACGGAGGGTCAGAGGCTGCCCAGGTCGTCGGGCACGTCGACCGCGTACTGGCGAAGGACGTCGAGTGGTACGAGGTCGAGGGTGCGTTCATGGGTGGCGGCCAGCACCACCGGAGCGGCCTGGCCGTCTTCGTGGGCCCGCAGCCAATTCACCGCGGTGACACACCAGCGGTCGCCGGGGGTCAGGCCGGGAAACCGGAATTGTGGTGCCGGGGTGGACAGGTCGTTACCGATCGACCGCTGGTGTTCCAGGAACTCGGCGGTGACGACGGCGCAGATGGTGTGCCTGCCGATGTCAGCGTCGCCGGTCGAACAGCATCCGTCGCGGTAGAACCCGGTGAGCGGGTCGGTGCCGCACTCCTCGAGCGGGCCACCGAGCACGTTGCGATCGGCCATCGCGTCACCGCCTCTCCTGAAGGTCTGTCCCGTGCCTTCACCATTGCCTTCACAATGCCGCATGGATGCGCTGCGCGGTGTCACGCACCGCGCAGCCGAACATGTCGAATTTGTCGGAGGTGATCCTGCTGCTCGGGCCCGATATCGAGACCGAGCCGATGGGTTCGCGTTGTGCGTTGAGGATGCTGGCGCCGATCGCGGTGATACCGGTGTTGAGTCCCTGCTCGTTCACCGAGTAGCCACGCGTCCGCACCAATTCGATGGTCTCGCTCAACCGGTCCGGATCGGTGATCGTGTGTTCGGTCTGTGGCAACAGGCGCTGCGACAGGTAGTTCGCGACGTAGTCGTCGGTGCTGGCGGCGAGGAACGCGATGCCGGTTGCCGAGGCGTGCAACGGAATTCGTGATCCCAACGGCATGAACGCGCGCAGCGGATGTGGGGTGTCCAGGCGCTCGATGAGGACCAACTCCGGGCCGTCGGGCGCGGCGAGATGAATGGTCTCGGTGGTGTCGAGCTGTAGCTGGTTGAGGTAGGGGAGCGCGGTTTCGCGCATCAGCTGCTGGTCGCCGGCCCGGCTGCCGACGGAGAACGCGCGGTAGGTCAGGTTCCACCGGGTGGGTTGTGACGAGGTGGGCCGCAGCCAGCCGATCTCGTGCAGGGTGAGCAGGCAGCGTTGCACGGTGCTCTTGGGCAGCCCGACGGCGCGGGTGAGCTCGGACAGGCCCACGGGTTGCATCCGTGCGACGGCTTCGAGCACCTGAAACGCGGACACCACGCTGTTCGTCGACATGCGCCCTCCTCGGCTTCACATATTGACCCGCGGCGCGGATGTGAGCTAGCTTACCCGCACTGGTTCATTCTGTAGACCACTGTGCCACACAGTGGACCAGTTGGGAAGCGTAGCTCAACGTTTCGAAAGGCGATGGAATGACAGTTCAGCTGCTGGCGCTGGCGATCTTCGTTGGTGTCTTCGCGGTTTCGGCATGGCGCAACGCGCATCTCGGCGTGTTGATGTTCGCCGCGGCGTGCGGGGTGGGGCTCGGATTGGCCGGGATGCCGATCGACGACATCATCGACGGCTTCCCGGTGAGCATCCTGGTCCTCTTGGTCGGGGTGACGTACTTCTTCGGTATCGCCCACGCCAACGGCACCATCGACCGGATCATCGAGGTCACCCTGGCCAAGGTCGGTCACCGGACGGTGCTGCTGCCCGTGGTGTTCTTCCTGCTGACCGCCGGCATCTCCGCGATGGGCTCGCCGCTGGGCGGCCTGGTGATGGCGCCGATCGGGATGATGGTGGCCGACAAACGCGTGATCGATCCCACGCTGATGGCGCTCTCGATCGGTACCGGCCTCAGCGCCGGGGCGTTCGCGCCCACCAGCCTGTTCGGCATCGTCACCTACGGCACCGCGCACGAGGCCGGCATCGACCTCAGCCCGTTCCTGTTGTTCGGCGTGGCGCTCGTGGTCAACCTGGTGTTGCTGGCGGCCGCCTACGTCCTGTTCGGCGGCCTGAAACTACTGCGCCGGAACTCCGTTGACGCGCAGGCGATCTCCCTGCCCGCCGACGACCGGCTGGTGGCCGTCGGCGGCGGCACGCGCGGTGCGTCGCGGGGCGGATCCACCGGCGGCGCGTCGGATGCGGATCTGACACCGGATGCGGATCGCAAGCCGTTCACGCCTCATCAGATTGCCACCGTGGTCGCGATGATCGGGCTGATCGGTGCGGTGATCGGCCTGTCGCTGGTGGGCGCCGACCCCGATATCGGCGTGCTCGCCTTCGCGCTCGGCGCGGTGCTGACCCTCATCGACCCGGCCTCCGGTAACAAGGCTATCCCGCGGATCGACTGGTCGACGGTTCTGTTGGTCGGCGGCATCATCACCTTCGTCGGCGTGCTCGACAAGCTGGGTGCGGTCGATCTCCTCGGGGATTTCGCCGGGCACATCGGGGTGCCGCTACTGGCCGCATTGTTCATCTGTCTTGTGGCCGGGCTGGTTTCGGCCTTCGCCTCGACCACCGGCATGCTGGCCGCGCTGGTGCCGCTCGCGCTGCCGCTGGTGGCCGCCGGCGGCATCCCGGGTTGGGCGCTGATGTGCGCGCTCGGGGTGTGCGCGTCGATCGTCGACGTTTCGCCGTTCTCCACCGTCGGCGCGACGCTGGTGGCCACCACCGTCGACGAAGCGCAGCGACCCCGCATGACCCGGCTGCTGATGCGCTGGGGGCTGTCGATGGTGGTCATCGGGCCGGTTCTGCTCGTCGGCGCCCTGGTCCTTCCGGGCACGGTGTTCTGAGTGGGCTCGATCATTGATGAAAGGAATTGCCCTGAAATGCTTTTGACGTCTCTTGACCCATCCGGGGCCGGTGCGGTCGACACCGGCGCCACGATCACGGTGGGCGAGCAGCGCATGTCGCGGGCGGAACTGTACGACGCGGCGTGCGCACTGGCCGGCGCCCTGCCCGACGGTGGCCCGGTTGCGGTGTTCGCCCAGCCGACGCTGGGCACCGTCGTGGCGGTTGTCGGTTGTCTGCTCGCCGGAGTGCCGGTGGTGCCGGTCCCGCCCGACTCCGGTCCCGCCGAGCTGCGGCACATGCTCACCGATGCCGGCGTCACCTGCTGGGCCGGGCCGCCGCATCCGGAGTCCGATCTGCCCGCGGTACCGGTCGCCGGGCACGGGCCTGCCGGACCGCACGGCGCGCCGTCACCCGACGCGGTGGCGATGATCCTGTACACCTCGGGAACCACCGGTGCACCCAAGGGCGTCAATCTGACTCACCGGGCGCTGGCGGCCGGTATCGACGCCGTCGCCGAGGCCTGGCAATGGACGCCCGAGGACACCGTGGCCCACGGTCTGCCGTTGTTCCATCTGCATGGGCTGATGCTCGGCGTGCTCGCCTCGCTGCGGATCGGCTCCCGCGTCGTCCATACGGTCAAGCCGCGACCGGAGCGCTATGCCGCCGCGGCGGGCACGATGTACTTCGGTGTCCCGACGGTCTGGTCGCGCATCGCCGCCGACGAGTCATCGGCACGTGCGTTGCGCGGCGCCCGCCTGCTGGTCTCGGGCAGCGCGCCGTTGGTCACTCCGGTGTTCCATCGCATCGCCGAGCTCACGGGCTGTACCCCGATCGAGCGCTACGGCATGAGCGAAACCATGATCACCTTGTCCACCCGCGCCGCCGGGGAGCGCAGGCCCGGTTCGGTCGGGCAACCGGTCCTCGGGGTCGAGACCCGGTTGCGCACCGAGGAGGGCCAGGATGTGCCCGACGACGGCGCCAGCATCGGACGGCTCCAGGTGCGCGGCCCGATGCTGTTCGACGGGTATCTCAATCGACCGGAGGCCACCGCGGCGGCCTGGACCGACGATGGCTGGTTCATGACCGGCGATGTCGCCACCCGCGACGCGTCGGGATTCCACCGCATCGTCGGCCGGGAATCGGTGGATCTGATCAAGTCCGGCGGCTACCGAATCGGAGCCGGCGAGGTGGAGACCGCCCTGCTCGGACATCCGGCGGTGCGCGAGGCCGCCGTCGTCGGACAACCCGATGCCGATTTGGGGCAACGGCTTGTGGCGTACGTGGTCACCGATGAATCGAACCGGGTCCAGCTCGCCGACGCCCTCATCGACTTCGTGGCGCAGACGCTCTCGCAGCACAAGCGGCCTCGTGAGGTCGTGTTTCTCGGCGAGCTGCCCCGAAATGCCATGGGCAAGGTGCAGAAGAAGCTCCTGACCGGGTGAGTGGACGGCTAGCGTGCGGCCGGATCGGTGCTGCGCTGCGCGTCGAGCACCAGCAGGGCCACGTGCAGCGAGGTCATGGACTCACCGTCGTCGAGGTTGACGCCGAGGCGGCGCTCGATCGAGGCGAGCCGGCTGTACAGCGCCGGGCGGCTCATGTGCAGCTGTTTGGCCAGCGCGGACTTGTTGCCGGCGAGCTGCAGGTAGCCGCGCAGCACGGCCACGTCGTCGGTGCCGTGGGCGGCGTCGTGCAGCAGTAGGGCCTTGAGTTCGGTCTCGGCGAACGTCTGCACCCGCGGATCGTCGAGCAGCAGGGTGATCAGGCCGCGCAGCCGGACATCGGAGGCACGCACGAACGGACGCCGCAGGTCCGGCATCGACGCCGCGACCTCGGCGACGTGGGCGGCCTCGCGCAGGCCGTGTACCGCGTCGGCGAACGCCCCGGCGCTCGCGCCCACGGCGATGACGACCTTGTCGGCGTCACCGCCGCGGGCGATGGTCTCGCGCCAACCATCTGCCAGACGCGTCAGTGCGGCATCGGCGCTGAGTCCGCGCCGGGTGTTCAGTGCCATCACCAAACCGATCTCGCCGTCTCGCCGGATGGAGCAGATCGCGCTGTGCCCTTGGGATTTCACGGTGTGGGTCACCGCGTCGAGGATCCGGATGTTGCGGCGTTGCGTGCCGACCGGGTCGAGCCGTTCGGGTGCCGCACCCACCCGCACGGTCGCGGGCAGGTAGGGGCCGCCGGCCCGCAACCCGAGGGCCAACGCGCGGGCGTCGGCATCACGATCGTCGGCGATGCGCCCGCCGAGAACGTCGTCGATCAAACCGCTCTGGGCCTGGTGTTCGAGACCGGACCGGCCACGCTCGGCCATCCGGTGCAGGGCCAATGCCTGGGCGGCGCGTTCCAGCACCATTTTGGTCTTGGCCGGGGCGGCCGGTGCGTGCGGGACGATGAGGCGGCCCCACTCCTCGGCCCGGGGCCCGACGGCGGTGGTGGCCCACGGTTCGGTCATGGCCCGGGAGCGGCGTTGCCAGTCGGTGAGCACGGTGGTGGCCGGTTCATTGCGCGGCGAGATCGCCAGCACCTGACGGGACAGGTCCTCCAACACCACGGTTTCGTCGATCATCTCGGCGGCGGCGCGCACGATGTCGGCCAACGACGGGCGTTTCATGCTCAGCTCGGTGAAGGTCTGATGGGTGCGGTGGGCGAACTCGAGCGCCTCGTACTGGTCGGCGACGATGAGCCGGTGCACCGCCTCGGTGACCTCGACGAACTTGGTCTCCCGGTGCAGGACCACCAACGCCAGGCCGAGGGTCTGGGCCATCTCGCCGACGCTGCCCGGTAGCGAGTCGATGCGGGTGCCCAGTTCGACCACCACGCCCAGGACGCCGGCGCGCTGCATCCGTCGTAGGTAATCGCTGGGCGCATCGCGCAGTGCGGCCCCCGTGGTGAGCACCAGCTCGCCGCCCTGCAGCAGCCCGGCCAGGTCGGGCATGTCGCTGACGTGCACCCAGCGCACCGGGCGGTCCAGTTGTTGCGCGCTGAGCACCTCGGGTTCTCCGGCCTGCACCACCGGCAGATCGAGGACATCGCGCACGGTCGGGATCATTTACAAAGTGTAAAGAAGCAGTCAATCAGGATTACAAGATGATGCGGCTGACGGTGTCGGGCGTGCCTCAAAGTAGGACCCACACCCACCGCCACAGGAAGGTTCGCACCCATGAGCAATGTCATCCAGCACTGGCGCGACGGCAAGGTCTTTGCCGGCACGTCGACCGCCACCGCCCCGGTCACCAATCCGGCGACGGGCGCCGTCAGCGGTGAGGTCGCCCTGGCCAGCGTGGATGACGCGCGCGCGGTGATCGACGCCGCCGTGGCGGCCTACCCGGCCTGGCGCGACACCTCGCTGGCCAAGCGCACCTCGGTGCTGTTCGCGTTCCGAGAGCTGCTCAACGCCCGCAAGGAGGAGCTGGCCGCGCTCATCACCGCCGAGCACGGCAAGGTGCTCTCCGATGCGCTCGGCGAGGTGAGCCGGGGCCTGGAGGTTGTCGAATTCGCTTGCGGCATCCCGAGTCTGCTCAAGGGCGGGTTCACCGAGAACGCCTCGACCAACGTCGACGTGCATTCCGTACTGCAGCCGCTGGGGCCGGTCGGCATCATCTCGCCGTTCAACTTCCCCGCCATGGTGCCGATGTGGTTTTTCCCGATCGCCATCGCCGCGGGCAACACCGTGGTGCTCAAGCCGTCCGAGAAGGATCCGTCGTCCTCACTGTGGATGGCCCGGCTGTGGGCCGAGGCCGGTCTGCCCGACGGTGTGTTCAATGTGCTGCAGGGTGACAAGACCGCGGTCGACGAACTGCTGACCAACCCGAAGATCAAGGCGATCTCCTTCGTCGGGTCCACCCCGATCGCCCAGTACGTCTACGCCACCGCCACCGCCGCGGGCAAGCGCGTGCAGGCCCTGGGCGGGGCCAAGAACCACGCGGTGATCCTGCCCGATGCCGACCTGGACCTGGCTGCCGACGCGATGGTCAACGCCGGCTTCGGATCGGCGGGTGAGCGCTGCATGGCCATCTCGGCCGCCGTGGCCGTCGGCCCGATCGCCGACGAGCTGGTCGCCAAGATCGCCGAGCGCGCCGCCACCATCAAAACCGGTGACGGAACCAAGGATTCGGACATGGGGCCGCTGGTCACCAAGGTGCACCGCGACAAGGTGGCCTCCTACATCGATGCCGGCGAGGCCGATGGTGCCAAGGTCGTGGTCGACGGTCGCACCGTGATCGCCAACGGCGGAGCCGACGGATTCTGGCTGGGCCCAACCCTGCTCGACAATGTCACGCCCGAGATGAGCGTCTACACCGACGAGATCTTCGGACCGGTGCTGTCGGTGCTGCGCGTGGAGTCCTACGACGAGGCTCTCGAGCTGATCAACAACAACCCCTACGGCAACGGCACCGCGATCTTCACCAACGACGGCGGCGCCGCGCGGCGCTTCCAGAACGAGGTCGAGGTCGGCATGGTCGGCATCAACGTGCCGATCCCGGTTCCGATGGCCTACTTCAGCTTTGGCGGCTGGAAGGCATCGCTGTTCGGTGACAGCCATGCGCACGGCACCGAAGGCGTGCACTTCTTCACCCGCACCAAGGCCATCACCACCCGCTGGCTCGACCCCAGCCACGGTGGCATCAACCTCGGCTTCCCCGAGAACAAGTGAGAGAATTTCAGCCATGACTGTGACTCAAGAGCCTGCCGTGCTGCCCAACGGGCTGACCGTCGAGGCGGCCAAGGCCGAGGCCGCGCGGGCCTATGAACTCGACCGCGCGCACGTGTTCCACTCCTGGTCGGCCCAGGAGGAAATCTCGCCGATGACCATCACCGCCGCACAGGGCTCGTACGTGTGGGACGGCGACGGTAACCGCCTGCTGGACTTCTCGTGCCAGCTGGTCAACACCAACATCGGGCATCAGCACCCGAAAGTTGTTGCCGCCATTGCCGAACAGGCGGCCAAGCTGTGCACGGTGGCCCCGCAGTACGCCAACTCGGCCCGGTCGGAGGCCGCCCGGCTGATCGCCGAGCGCACCCCCGGCGAGCTGAACAAGGTGTTCTTCACCAATGGCGGCGCCGATGCCGTCGAGCACGCGGTCCGCATGGCCCGGCTGCACACCGGCCGCTACAAGGTGCTGTCGCGCTACCGCGCCTACCACGGTGGCACCGACACCGCGATCAACCTGACCGGTGACCCGCGGCGCTGGCCCAACGACCGCGGCAACGCCGGCATCGTGCACTTCAACGGACCGTTTCTGTATCGCTCGTCGTTCTACGCCGAGACCGAGGAACAGGAAAGCCGGCGCGCGCTGGAGTACCTCGACAAGCTGATCCAGATGGAGGGTCCGGCCACCATCGCCGCGATCATCCTGGAGTCGATTCCGGGTACGGCCGGCATCATGGTTCCCCCGCCCGGATACATGGCCGGGGTGCGGGAGATCTGCGACCGCTACGGCATCGTGTTCATCGCCGACGAGGTGATGGCGGGATTCGGGCGCAGCGGAAAGTGGTTCTCCATCGAGCATTTCGACGTGGTGCCCGATCTGATCACCTTCGCCAAGGGCGTGAACTCCGGTTACGTGCCGCTCGGCGGCGTGGCGATCAGCCCGGCCATCTACGAGACGTTCGCGCATCGCCCCTACCCGGGCGGGCTGACCTACTCCGGGCATCCGCTGGCCACCGCGGCCGCCGTCGCCACCATCAATGCGATGGCCGACGAAGGCATGGTGGAGAACGCGGCCAAGATCGGTGCCGAGGTCATCGGTCCCGGCCTGGCCGAGCTGGCCGCCAAGCACCGCAGCGTCGGTGAGGTTCGCGGTGCCGGTGTGTTCTGGGCCGTCGAACTGGTCGCCAACCAGGAGACCCGGGAGCCGTTGGCGCCCTACGGTGGCTCCAGCCCGGCGATGAACGCCGTGGTCGGTGCGTGCAAGGCCAACGGCCTGCTGCCGTTCGCCAACTTCAACCGCATTCACGTGGTGCCGCCGTGCAACGTGACCGAAGAGGAGGCGCGCGAGGGTCTGGCGATCCTGGACTCCGCGCTGGACGTCGCCGATCAGCACACCAGCTGATATCTGACGGCTTGTCTGCACTGAGACTGCGCTCAGGGACAAGAATCACCGATTTCCCGTCCCTGGGCGCAGTTTCGTTTTGCGGATAACCTCGTTGCCGAGTGATCCGCACGCCGAGTTGAGACACTGAGGGTGTGCGTCCACCTGCCCAGTGCTGGCTAACCGACATGGACGGCGTCCTGGTGCGCGAAGAACACGCGCTGCCGGGGGCCGCCGAATTCCTCCAGACCCTGGCCGACAAACAACGGCCGTTCCTGGTGCTGACCAACAACTCGATCTTCACGCCGCGTGATCTGGCGGCCCGGCTGGCGCGCTCCGGCCTGATCGTGCCCGAGGCCTCGATCTGGACCTCGGCCCTGGCCACCGCGGCGTTCCTCGGTGATCAGCAACCGGGCGGCTCGGCCTACGTGATCGGTGAGGCCGGCTTGACCACCGCGCTGCACGAGGCCGGCTACACCCTGACCGACATCGATCCGGACTACGTGGTGCTGGGGGAGACCCGCACGTATTCGTTCGAGGCGATCACCAAGGCCATCCGGCTCATCCTGGGCGGCGCCCGGTTCATCGCCACCAACCCCGACGTCACCGGCCCGTCGGCGGAGGGACCGCTGCCCGCGACCGGGTCGGTGGCCGCGATGATCACCAAGGCCACCGGCCGCGATCCCTACTTCGTCGGCAAGCCCAATCCCATGATGTTCCGCAGCGCGCTCAACCGCATCGAGGCGCACTCCGAGAACACCGTGATGGTCGGAGACCGGATGGACACCGATGTGGTGGCCGGGATCGAGGCCGGGCTGGAAACCATCCTGGTGCTCACCGGCTCGACGTCGGTGGCAGACATCGAGCGCTATCCGTTCCGGCCCAGCCGGGTGCTGCCCTCGATCGCCGAAGCCATCGAACTGATCTGATGACTTCCGTCGGGCTGATCGGGGTTCCGTTCGACGGTTATGGTCGTCGCGGCAACCAGGCGCGGGCCGCGCAGGCGCTGCGAGATGCTGGATTGCTCAACGCTTTTGGTGCTGAACGCGTGGTCCGGGCCGACGATCTTGACCTGCCCGCACCCGAGACCGGGCGTGGACCGTCGACCGGCTTGATCAACGAGCCCGCACTACTTGCCATGACGGCGTCACTCCACGACAGGGTGCGCGATGCATTGGTGGCCCAGCGGTTCCCGGTGGTGTACGGCGGTGATTGTTCCACTCTGCTGGGCATCGCAACCGGGCTGCGCGACCACGCCGAGGACGTCGGTTTGGTTTTCATCGACGGCCACGAGGACACGATGCCGCTGGACGTATCCGAGGACGGAGAGGCGGCGAACACTGAGATCGGATTGCTCCTCGGATTGACCGGACGCACGATCACCGGCCCGCTGGCCAGTCAGCTGCCCGCACTCCGGCGCGAGTTGCTGGTGGTGCTGGGCCCCCGCGACGACAACTGGCGGCGGCAGTTCAACGTCGGCACCCTCGCCGACTGCGGCGTGTGGCTGGCGCCGCTGGCCGAGGTGGCGCGCAATCCGGACGCCGTCGGTCGTCGGGCCATGGGGCACCTCACGCGTCATACGGAGAGCTGGTGGCTGCACATCGACCTCGACGTGCTGGATCCGGCCGAGTTTCCGGCCCAGGGACTGCCCGATGTGCCCGACGAGCCCGGCGGCCTGACCTGGCGTCAGCTCACCGAACTCGTCCTGGGCCTGCGCAATACCGGCACGCGGTGTATCGGGTGCAGCGTGGCGATCTATGACCCTGACCAGGATCCGTCATCGGCGGGCGCCGGTCAGGTCGTCGAATTTGCCAGGGCCGCGCTGGCGCCCTAGGGCGAAGTATTGGCTGAGCCGCAACGCCGCAATGTGAGCGGAGATGGAATTGCGACCGGTTGATCGCATAGAATATCCAATATTAGCGAAAGCGAGACCTGATGCCACCGCGAACAGCCACCCGGCGGACAGCCGCCGCATCCGACTCCGCCGCCGGAGCGCGCTCGGACTTCGTTCGGCCCAAGACGGCTCAGCAAGCGGTAGCCGAGGCGCTGCGCCGGGACATCACGAGCGGCAAGCTCGCGCCCGGCAGCTGGATCGTTCAGGAGAGCCTGGCCGAGCAGTTCGGAATGTCCCGTATTCCGATTCGTGAAGCGCTGAAAACGCTTGAGGCCGAGGAATACATCACCTATGTGCCGCACAGCGGCTACCGCGTCGCTCAACTAGGGCTCGACGAACTCGTCGAGGTGTTCCGGATCCGGGACATCCTTGAGGCTGAACTCATCCGCGATGCCATGCCGGCCGTCACCGATGAGCTCATCGACGCCATGCGTGAGCAGATGGCCGTGATGGACGGTGCGGCCGCCAGCGGAGACCTGATCGCGGTGGGTCTGGCCAACCGGCAGTTTCATTTCTTGACCTTCGAGGCGAGCCGAATGGCGCGCACCAAGCGCATCGTCACCCAGTTGTGGAACACCGCCGACGCCTATCGTCCGATGTATGCGCACCTGATGGATCTCGACCAGGTCAACAGTGAGCATGTGTTGCTGGTCGAGGCGATGGCCGCGCGCGACATCGACCGGGTCGTCGCCTTGAATCATCAGCACCGCATGCATGCCATCGATCATCTGCACACGGTGTTCGGCCACGAAGAATCCGACGAGTGACACCGCGGGAGCGCTTGGCTTCGTTGGGAATCGAGCTTCCGGTGCCGGCGCAGCCAAAAGGGACCTATTTTCCGAGCCGGCGTTGCGGCAACCAACTGTGGATCTCCGGAACCACCTCGCGGCGCCCGGATGATCCCGGGGCGGTGGGGGTGGTCGGTGACGATGTCACGGTTGCGCAGGCGACGGCTCAGGCCCGGCTGGCGGCCCTCAACCTCGTGGCGGCGCTCGATGCCGCCGCCGGTCTGGATGAGGTCGTTGCGTTGGTTCACCTGCGTGGATACGTGCGGGCCACTTCCGATTTCGATGCCCATCCCGGTGTGATCGACGGGGCGTCGGAGCTGTTGCTCGACGTATTCGGCGAAGGATGTGGGGCGCACGCCCGCACAGCCATCGGGGTCGCCTCGCTGCCTGGGGGAGCGTGTGTGGAGCTCGAGCTCGTCGCAACTGTGCGCGACTGATCAGGCCAGGCGCGCAGCGGTGCGTCCGATCGCCAAGCCCAGCGCGATTCCCGCCAAGGCGGTCAACGCGATTGCATACCAATCATTTTGATCAGTGCGACGTCGCGCTGAGGTGGTTGCGGCCGCTGACGCGGGCTTGGCCTCATCGGCGCCGACGATCATCGTGTTGAGCTTGCGCACGAACTGCCCGATGATGCGGTTGCTCACCTGAGAGATGACGCCGCTGCCGAACTGGGCGATGCGTCCACCGAGTTCGAGATCGGTACGCACGGTGACCTCGGTGCGGGAGCCCCGTTCGCAGGCTGACATGGTGACGGTTGCTTCGGCGGAGCCGTTACCCCTGCGATCGCGGGCTTGCCCGCGAACCACCATCTCATGGGAGTTGTCGTCGCGGCTGACGACGGTTGCCAGGCCCGAGAGGGTGAGTCCGACCGGTCCCACCTTGATGGCGACGTTGGCGCGATAGTCGTCACCGTCACGACTTTCGAGTTCTGCGCCGGGTATGCACTCGACCACCCGAGGTACGTCGGTCAGTGTCGCCCAGGCGATGTCGAGGGGCGCATCGACCGAGAACTCATTGATCAGCTGCATGGTGGTGCCACTCCTCGATTGTGTTGTTCGGTTGTGCGTCCCGATGGCCGGTCCTACGATTGGATACGATATCCAACACGGCTCAGGAGGTCGATAGTGCTGAGTAAGGGAGTCGGTCTGTTTCCGACCGAACCGGTGGGCACGATGTGCGAGTACGTACGGTTGAGCGAATCGCTGGGCTACGACAACGTGTGGTTCGGTGATTCGCAGAACATCTGGCGCGAGTCGTCGACCGTCATGGGCGCTGCGGCTGTGGGGACCGAACGCATCGTGTTCGGGACCGGGGTCACCAACGCGGTGACCCGTCATCAATCTCTGCTGGCCTCGACATGGGCGACGCTTTCCGAGTACACCGGTGGGCGGGTGGCGCTCGGGATCGGCACCGGCGATTCGTCTTTGCGGACAATGGGCCTCAAACCACTCAAGCTGGCTGAGCTCGAAGAGTCGATCCGAGAGCTCCGCAGCTTGTTCAAAGGTGAGAAGGTGGTGGAGCCAACCAGTGGCGCTGAATACCACCTGAACTACGTCAACGAGCCGATGGACATCCCGATCTACGTCGCCGCCTCCGCCCCGAAGATCCTCCGGATGTCGGGCCGGATCGCCGATGGCGTCATCGTGTTGGTGGGTACGGCGCCACACTTCATCGAGGCCGCGCTACGGACGATCGAAGCCGGCGCGGCAGAGAGCGGTCGCACCCTCGATGACATCCACATCGTGCTGTGGACACCGACGGCGATCGACGAGGACCGAATCAAGGCGCGCGATTTGGTGCGGGCGCATGTGTCACGGGTGGCGATCAGGCCGCTGCCGGCCAAGGTCGAACCTGCTCTGGAGAAGGCGATCGATCGGATCCGGGATTCGTACAACTACTACGAGCACATGAATCCAGAGGCTTCACACGCCGACCTCGTCCCCGACGAGCTGGTGGATCTCTTTGCGCTGGCCGGTACGCCAGATGAATGTGCGCAGCGCCTCAAGGAGATCGAAGCTCTTGGCATCGACCAGGTTTCGATCGTCCCGTTCGTGCTTCCCGGCGAGAGCCGGGCACCGACGATTCGCGCCTTCGCCGACATAGTCGGTGATCGTGGCTGACGGCGGCCGCAGTCTCGGAGGGTTTCCCGCGCCGGGAAGCGCGGTGCCGGGGGCGCCGCCTCCGCTCAAACGGCCGCTCGTCGCGGCTGACGGCGTGCCGGCGGTGGTGTTCACGGGACCGGAGTCCGAAGCTGCCGTCTCGGTACCGGCCATGACGGTCGCGCCGAGGTCACGGTTCACGACGGCCGCGGCGCTGTTCGGCGTCGCGGTGGGGCTGGAACTCGCCCGGTTGTGGACGAGTGGCGGCGCTGCTCACATTGGTCCAAAATGTTGACCTAGATCACAACGATTCGTATAGTGTATCCAATATTCGGCCCACTTCGGAGGTTTGCGTCCATGGCCTGGTTTCGTAAAGTGTTCGCCGCGGCGGGTACCGCGGTGGCGCTCGTCGCGGGGGCAACCGCCTGTGCCGACGAATCGGCAGGTCCGACCGGGGGCGGCGCGGATACCCTGAGCATCTCGGCGACCGGCGTGGACAGCTTGCCGTTCATGGCGATATTGCAGGTCGGTATCGACAAGGGCTGGTTCACCGAGGCGGGGGTCAATGTCGATCTCTACTCCGGTGGTGGCGGTGGCAACACTCTGCGCGTGGTCACCAGCGGTGACGCGGACATGGCGATCGCCGGCAACAGCTCGGTGATTCTCGCAGCGCAGCAACCGAATTCGAATCTGAAGGTGGTCGCGCCGTGGTTCCAGGTGAACGACTTCTCCTGGATCGCACCACCGGGGCGAAAATTGGAGAACGCGACTCTGGGGTTCAGTTCCGCGGGCTCGTCCACCGAACTGATCGTCAAGGGGCTCGAGCGCAAACTCGGCGTCAAGTCGCAAGCGGTCGGGCCGATGGGTGACAACTGGACCGCCGCCAAGGCCGGACAGATCACCGCGGGCTGGGCCATGCAGCCCTTCATCGCCGACAAACAAGCGTCGGAACACGCTGAGGTGCTTGTTGATTCGCGAGACGTAGTGGGGGACCTGCCGGCCGATCTGGTGGCCGTCAACGCCGATTATGCCCGGCAGAACCCCGATAACGTGCGCGCCTTCTTCACCGTTGCCGACCGGTTGAACGAGTGGCTGGTTGCCAACCCCGACGAGGCGGCCGGCGAGATCGCCCCGTTGGTCGGGGTGTCGCCGGAGGTGATGCGCGCGGCGTTCGCCAGCAACCCCGATCTGGCAAAAGGGTATTCGTTGAAGGTCGACACGGCCGGTCTGAAGAACCTTTCCGAGTTGATGGTCGCCGCCGGCCAGATCCCGGAGCAGATCGACTGGGCCACAACGCTCGATCAGCAGTACCTGCCGGACGACGCACAGACCGACATCTGAGCTGACGCGGTCAGCATCTCCGAAAGGCGCATCTATGGATCGTGACGGTATCCGAATCGACAACGTCTCCGTGGTGTTCGATACACCCGCCGGCAAGGTGACCGCGGTAACCGATATCAAACAGCACGTTCCGCATTCCAGCTTCGTGTCCGTGGTCGGACCGAGTGGATGCGGAAAGTCGACGTTGTTGGCGGTGATCGCGGGATTGCAGAAGTCGTCAACCGGCCTGGTGCGCGTCGCCGGACGGCCGGTCACCGGGCCTGACCCGTCGATCGGTGTGGTGTTTCAGGAAGATTCGACTCTGCCGTGGCGCACGGTCGAAGAGAACGTCGCCTTCGCGATGGAGATGATCGGTACCGGCAAAGCCGAACGGCGTCGTCGGGCCAAGGAGGCGATCGAGCTCGTGGGGCTCGGCGGATTCGAAAAGTCTTATCCCTCCATGCTGTCCGGCGGCATGCGGCAGCGGGTCGCGCTGGCCCGTACCTTGGCAGTTCAGCCGGAAGTGGTGCTGATGGACGAGCCGTTCGCGGCACTCGATCAGCAGACCCGGCTGTTTCTCGGTGCCGAGGTCCGGCAGATCTGGGCCAGAACGAATCAGACCATCGTGTTCGTGACCCACGACATCTCCGAGGCGATCCTGCTCTCCCAACAGGTCTGGGTGATGTCTTATCGACCCGGATCGATCATCGATGTCGTCGACATCGACCTGCCCGACGAGCGCGACGCGAGCATGGTCTCTACCGCGCAATTCAACGAACTCCAGAATCGGATCTGGATGTCCCTGCAAGCCGAGTCCATGCGCGGATTCAGACAGCAGGAGGCCCAGAAGAAGGTGGCGACGTGACGACGTCATATGTCGCACAAGAAGATCTGACAACACAACACATGGGTAGCGGGACTGGGCGGCCGGCACCGGAGCGCCGCGCGAAGCGGTTGAGCAACTCGGCGATCAGTGTGATCTCGACGTTCGCGCTGATCGTGGGCTTTCTGATCGTCGCCGAACTGGGTGCCCGGACGGGGCTCTGGAGCGATCGTGTCCTTCCCGCCCCCTCGGTGATCCTGTCCGAACTGGGACGCCTGCTCGGCGAAGGGCAGTTCTGGACCGACGCGGCCCGTACGGGCGTCGAGGTCGCCTTCTCGATCCTGTTCGGCAGCCTGTTGGGTTTCGCCGCCGGACTGACCTTCTGGAAGCTGCCGGCGGTCGGGCGCATCTTCGAGCCGTACCTGGTGTCGTTCTACGCGGTGCCGCTCGTGCTGTTCTATCCCGTGATGATCGTGATCGTCGGGATCAATGCGATGTCGGTGATAATTCTCGCGACCATCATGGCGGCCATACCCATGGCGCTCAACACCGCGGTCGGGCTCAACACGATGCCGCCGGTGTACATGAAACTGGCCCGGTCGCTGAAGGCCTCGCCACGGCAGATCCTGCTCGCGATCGCGATCCCGGCGGCCGGACCGTTCATCGTCGCCGGACTGCGGCTTGCCGTGGTCTACGCGCTGATCGGCACCATCGCAATGGAATTCACCACTGCGCAGGCCGGTCTGGGTTACCGGATCCGATACCTCTACGAGATCTTCAACAACAACGAGATGTTCGCCTACATCGCGGTTGTGCTGGTGTTGTCGTGCATTCTCACCGCGCTGCTCGCGACGGTGGAACGCGTACTGCTGCGTGGGAGGAACCGATGACCACCTCGACCCTGCAGTCACCTGCCGGCAGCCCTCCGATCGGTACGTCGCGATCGACATCGCAGCGGATCCGTTCGGTCCTGGGTAACCAGGCCGTCGGTGCGACTCTGCTCGCACTGGTGGTGGCCATGGCCTGGGAGATCTTCTCCGACCTGACGTTCGTGGTGCCCTCACCGGTGGAGACCTTCCGTGTGTTGATCCGCAACCTCGCCGATCCCGCGTATCTGTTCGATCTCCAGGTCACAGCGCAGTCGGTGTTCCTGGCGTTCGTGATCGGCACCGCGATCGGCGGCGTCCTCGGACTACTACTCGGCCTGTCACAGCGGTTGCGATTGATCTTCGAGCCGATGTTGATCGTGTTGAACGGGATTCCGAAGATCGTGCTGTACCCGGTGCTTCTGCCGATCTTCTCCCTGTCCGGCTCCAAGATCGTCATGGGGGTGCTGTTCGCCCTGTTTCCGGTACTGATCAATGTGACCACCGGGGTGCAGGAAATCCCGCGGGTGTACTGGAAACTGGCGCGCTCCGTGCGCGCCAATGCCTGGCAGACCTTCGCGCACATCATCATTCCCGCGATCCGGCGGCCGCTGCTCACCGGGATTCGGTTGGCGGTGAGCCTGGCGGTCGTCGGCGTGGTGCTCTCCGAGTTCTTCGCGACCAGGCGCGGTCTCGGCCGGGTGGTGCTGCAGTCCTACAGCCACGGCGACTACCCGTCCATGGTCGCAACCATCATGCTGCTGATCACCATTTCGTTCGGCATCTCGATCGCGTTGTGGCAGTGGGAGAAACGACTCCATTGACCACGAACGTATCGGCGCCGGGGCACATCGGCAGCTCGGTCGGGCGTCGCGAAGACGAGCGCCTGCTCGCGGGTGACGGTCAGTTCGTGGCCGACTTTGCGGCCGGTGCGCACCACGTCGTCTTCCTGCGGTCGACCGAGCCGCACGCCCGGATCGTCCGCCTCGATATTGCGGCCGCTGAGCGAATGCCAGGCGTGATCGGCATCTACCTCGCCGATGACCTGGGATTGCGCGGCGTTCCGATCCCGTCGCTTACCACCCCGGACCCCCTCTTCACGGCCGCCACGTCATGCGTGCTGGCCGAGCAGCGGCTGTCCATTCTGGCCCATGACCGCGTGCACTACGCCGGCCAGCCGATCGCCGTCGTGGTCGCCGAGAACCGTTACCGCGCCGAGGATGCGCTGGAGGCCATCGAGATCGACTACGAGCCGCTGGCGGCAGTGACAGACCCGTTCGAAGCGCTCGATCCCGAGTGTCCGGTGTTGTTCGACCACCTCGACAGCAACGAGGCGGCGCGACTGAACTATTCGTTCGGCGAGGTCGAGCGCGGGTTCGACTCGGCGGCGACGGTGGTCAGCGGCACCTATCGGATGAACCGGCACGGCGCGGTACCGCTGGAGTGTCGAGGCGTGCTGGCGCGGTTCGACCCGCGACAGCAGCGGGTCGAGGTGACGACGTCGACTCAGGTGCCCCACATGGTGCGCAATGCCATCTGTGCGGTGACCGGCTGGTCACGTCAAGAGGTCAAGGTCGCCGTGCCCGATGTGGGTGGCGGCTTCGGTACCAAGGCAAACGTGTACGGCGAGGAGATCCTGCTGGCGTTGCTCGCCAGGCGGATCGGATGCCGGTTGATCTGGGTCGAGGATCGCCAAGAGCATCTGCTGGCCAGCGCGCAGGGGCGCGATCAGGTGCACCAGACCAGGCTGGCGGTCGGCCACGATGGCCAGATCCTCGCCTGGGCCGATGATTTCGTCGTCGACATCGGAGCAGGAAGCCTCTGGGTGGCCGGCATCATCGCCAACACCGCGATCCACCTGCTCGGCCCGTATCGGATACCCGCCGCGCGGATTTCCGGTCGTGCGGCGCTGACCAACAAGACGTTGGTCGCCCAGTACCGCGGTGCCGGTAGGCCCGAGGCGACGTTCGCCCTGGAGCGCAGTCTCGACGCCGCGGCGCGCGAAATCGGATTGAGCACCGACGAGATCCGGCGGCGCAACCTCGTCACCCAGGCCGACATGCCTTATCCGAGGCCGATTCCGTACCGCGACGGTGTCCCGATCCAGTACGACGGACGTGACTATCGAGCGTGCCTGGAATCCGTGTTGGACGCGCTGCCCCGAGAAGAATCGACTCGCTGTGCCGCCGAATACCCGCAGTACCACGTCGGTTACGGCTTGTCGTCCTATCTGGAGGCCACCGGCCGCGGCCCGCACGAGACCGCGCGTATCCGGCTGCTGCCCAACGGCCGGTTCGAGGTAACCGCAGGCGCCGCATCCGCCGGTCAAGGACACGAAACTGTGTTCGCGCAGGTGGCGGCCGAGGCATTGGGGGTGCCGTTCGACCAGGTCTGCTACGTGCCGGGGGATACCGAGCGGCTACCAGACGGGGTGGGAACCTTCGCCAGCCGCTCGGCGATACTCGCCGGCTCGGCCGTGCACAAGGCCGCCGGTCAACTGGTGGAGCTGGCCGCCGAGCGGGTGAGCGCGCTGACCAACGCCGACCGTGAGGACGTCCAGTACGCCGAGGGCAGGTTCCACATTGCGAGGGACCACTCGATCGGGTGGACCGAACTCGCGCGCGCGGCCGCGGTGGGCGGGGAGCAGGAGAGCGGCGGTGCTCTCGATGTCACTGCGGTGCACCGGGTTACGACCGTGACGTGGACGATGGGTGTGCATGCGGCGATCGTGGGCGTGCACCGACGCACCGGCATCGTCAAGGTCCTGCGTTATGCGGTGTCTCACGAGGGCGGCCGTGAGATCAACCCGAGGATCGTCGAGGGCCAGATCATCGGTGGTGTCGCCCAGGGGGTCGGCGGCGCGCTGTTCGAGCAGTGGGAGTACTCGGAAACCGGTCAGCCGCAGTCAACCACGTTCGCCGCGTACCACCTGCCGCTGACCACCGATATGCCGATCGTGCGTGTCCGGCATCTGCACGTCGACACCCCGGCGAATCCGATCGGGGTTCGCGGGGCCGGGGAGAGCGGCACCATTGCCGTTTACGCCGCGCTCGCGGCGGGTGTCGACGATGCACTGGGCGGGTGCGTCCACGTCGACAGCACCCCGATCTCGACGGGTCAATTGTGGCGAGTGCTCGACCGGGCCGCATCGTGAAACCCGCGCCTTTTCACTACCTGCGTCCCGATTCGGTCGGTGAGGCCCTCGAGCAGCTGGCGCGTCATCCCGACGCCAAGCTGATGGCAGGCGGTCAGTCCCTGATGGCGTTGATGAACCTGCGGCTGGCCCGGCCGAGCGTGATCATCGACATCGGCGGTTTGATCGAACTCAAGCGTGTCTTCGACGACACCGACGATCTGATCCTCGGCGCGTTGGTGACCCATCGCAGTGTCGAGGTGGATCCGTTGATCGCCGCGCGTGCACCGCTGCTCGCCGCCGCTGCCGGCCATATCGGGCACATCGGTATCCGTAATCGGGGGACGCTCGGCGGATCGGTGGCGCATGCCGACCCGGCAGCTGAGATGCCTTTGGCCACTGTGGTTCTCGGCGCTACATTTCATGCCGAATCGGTGGGCGGTGGCCGTCGGACGGTTGCGGCCGAGGACATGTTCGTATCGTTCTACACCAGTGCCCTGGCGCCCGACGAGATGATCACCTGGGTGTCGATTCCCGCCATCCAGCACGGTCAGGGTTGGGGATTCGTGGAATATGCCCGGCAGCACGGTGATTACGGGCTGGCCGGTGCCGGTTGTCTCCTGAGTGTCGGTCGCGACGGCCGCATCGAATCGTTGCGTGCCGGGGTGCTCAGCGCGGCGGATCGGCCGTTGTTGTTCAAGGGTGACGACGCGATCGGTGAGCGCCCTTCGACACGACTGTGGCGAGCACTGGCCAAACGGTGGGCCGCGGCCGCCGAGCCGAGTTCTGACGATCCGGACTACTCGCGGCAGCTGTGCATCGCGGCGTTGGAGGAATCGCTCGCCGAAGCCCATCGGCGTATCGAGACGGAACGGGAGGCTGGGCATGGTGTCAACTGAGCCGCGAGCAACCGATACATCGAAACCTCCTGTGGGCGTGCCGATATCAGCCGTCGTCAACGGCAGGCAGATCCAGCGCACCGTGGAGCCCCGGTTGACGCTGGCCGATTTTCTGCGTGACGAACTGGGGCTGACCGGTACGCACCTCGGTTGCGAACACGGAGTGTGCGGTGCGTGTTCGGTATTCCTCGACGGACAAAGTGTGCGTACCTGCCTCGTGCTGGCGGTGCAGATCGACGGCATGCGGGTGACGACGGTCGAGGGCCTCGAAGAGTTCGAGGAGACCAGACGGCTGCGTGCGGCGTTCTCCGAACACGGGGGCCTGCAGTGCGGGTTCTGTACACCGGGATTTCTCGTCACTGCCGTCGAGCTGCTGCGCGATCCGAATACCGAGAAGCCACTGACCGAGGACTCGGTGCGGGAGGCGTTGTCGGGCAATATCTGCCGTTGCACCGGCTACCAGGGCATCGTGCAGGCAGTACTGGACGCCGCCGACAACTGCGGGTGATGGCGCTTCGACTGCGATCTGACGGAAACGCGGTGGGCGGCGGCCGGATCCGCACTCGCGAACTCTTGCGTCCCGTCGGCAGCAGCCGGTGGGGAATGGCGGCCGCATTGGCGGTCGCGCTGGGCGCCGTCCTCTGGGGTACCACGGCGTTCGGCCGGGCCGAGTGGGGGTCGGCGGTAGGCCTTGGATTCGTGCTGATCGCCGTTCCCGAGATATCCACCACGTGGCGGGCGGCGGTGCACACCATGGGGGTGAGAGCCGTGACCGTGATGGCGGCTGGACTGCTCGTCGTGGCGGGCTCCCATGACGCCGTCCTGCTGGCCGTGTTCACCGTGCTGGCCGCGATCGCGGGTGCGCTGATCCCCGGTGTCGGCGCGACCGCCGGCCTGGCGGTGGTGCTGATGTCCATCGATCTGGACCAGGACGCCACCACCATGGCGGCTCTCTGGCCGTACGTCATAGGCATCGCCATCGTGTTCGCGAGCTGGGCAGTGTGGTTCGCGATATCTGTTCTGCGGCATGGGGTCGCGGACGAGCCGATCCCGCGGTCGTCCGCGGCCGGGTTGGCTCACGCCGCTCGGGTGGGGGCCGCGGTGGGCCTTGCCGTGTCGGTGGCAGCGTTGTTGCCGGCGGAGATGGTCGGCGGCCACTGGTTGGTCACCAGTGTGTTGTTGACGATCCAGCCGAGCCAGGCACAGACGGGTTTGCGGTTGGCTCAGCGGCTCTCGGGGAATGCCATCGGCGCGGTGATCGCCGCGGCGCTGTTGGGGACACATCCATCGGCGCCGGTGGTGATCGGGCTGACGGTGGTGCTTTTCCTGGTTGCGATGGCGCTGCGGCCGGTCAACTACACCTGGTGGGCGAGCACCGGCCCGCCGGTGCTGCTTGTGATCAGCGAATACCCGGAGCTCTTTCCTTGGTACGAAGGTGCCGTGCGGCTCGCGATGAATTTCGTGGGCGCGTTCATCGTGGTGCTGATGGTGTTCGTCGCACCGTTGGTCGTGCCGGCGTGGTTGCGACAGCGGTGAATACCTCGGGGCATCGGCGGTGTCGGGAGCCATGGAGCCGACTGTTCCGGTTGTGCTAGGCCATTTCCGAACTATCGGATAGTGTATACAAAATCCAACGCTGGGAGGGCTTGTGACCACACTGCTCGTGGAGGACATCGGGCTGCTTGTGTCAGGCGACGCGTCGGAGGTCCTTCATGACACCACGTTGCTGATCGAGGATGGGCGCATCGCGGGTATCGGCGTCGACCATCCCGCCCCCGACAACGTGCTGTCGGCCGGTGGACTGACCGTCATGCCCGGGCTCGTCGACGGCCACGTGCATCCGACGTTCGGCGAATGGGCACCGGCGCAGAACTCGATCGGGTGGATCGGCAACTACCTCCAGGGCGGCACCACCTCGATGGTGTCGGCCGGTGAATTGCACATCCCCGGCCTCGATTTCGGAGCATTGACTCCGGAACTCGTGCTGAGCATCGCGGTGACGTCCAAACACACCACCGGGCGGTACCGCCCGTCGGGCGTCAAGGTGAACGCGGGCACCGTGCTGCTGGTGCCCGGCATGACCGAGGAGCACTTCGACCGTGCTCACCGCGAGGGCATCGAGCATCTCAAGTTCATCTTCTACGACTGGAACCGACTGGGTGACGGTGAGGCTCAGCAATACGTCGAATGGGCGCATGACCGTGGCATGACGGTCAAGATGCACTCGGGTGGGGTGTCGCGGTCCGGATCGAGCCGGGTGGCCGGGCGCGACGTCGTCGCCGCGGTACGTCCGGACATCGTCGGCCACATCTCGGGCGGTCCGATTCCGCCCCCGGACGAGGACATCGTGGCGATCATCTCGGATGTGCCCTCGGCCCACGTCGAGGTGTGCAGCTCGATGAACTATCGCGCCACCAAACTGGTTGTCGACCAGCTGACTGCCCGTGGCGAACTCGGCCGGCTCACCCTCGGCACCGACACGCCCGGAGGCACCGGGGTGATCCCCCGGGGCATGCTGCGCAACGTCTGCTTTCTGGCCTCGATCTGCGGGGTCGATCCGGTCGACGCCGTGGCAGCGGCCACCGGCCAGACCGCCCGCGCGCACGGTCTCGACACCGGGGTGCTCGCCGTAGGGCGGCCGGCCGACCTGCTGATCCTCGGGCCGGTCACCGGATCGAGAGCCGGCGACGCGCTGGAGTGTTTTGCACTCGGTGACCTGCCGGGGATCGCGACCGTGCTGGTCGACGGGGCCCCGCTGGTCAGGACGCGCAGTGAACAGACCCCGCCCCCGAGCCGCGCGGTCACGTGGCGCGGCGAACCCGCGCCGTCCGCGCGATCCACGCCGCACCGCGTCGGATGCTGCTGAACCGTCAATCATCAGGAGTCGATAACATGGTTGAAGCCACTGTGGCCCAAAGAAATTCCGAAGCCGTCGACACCGACGCGATGTTCGGCGTCGACGCTCTGCTGAGTGCCGAAGAACGCGAGATCCGCGACACCGTGCGATCGGTCGTACAACGGAGAATCAGTCCGTACGTCGCCGATTGGTACGAGAGCGGCGAGCTGCCCGCCCGGGAGCTGGCCGTCGAGCTCGGAGAACTCGGCCTGCTCGGCATGCACCTGCGGGGCTACGGGTGCGCGGGCACCACTGCGGTGGCCTATGGCCTGGCCTGCCTGGAGCTCGAAGCGGGAGATTCCGGCATCCGTTCGCTGGTCAGTGTGCAGGGGTCACTGGCGATGTTCGCCATTCACGCGTTCGGAAGCGACGAGCAGAAGGACCGTTGGCTACCGGAGATGGCTGCCGGCCGCAGCATCGGCTGCTTCGGCCTCACCGAACCCGACCACGGGTCCAACCCGTCCGGGATGAGAACGCGAGCCACCCGGTCCGGTGGCGACTGGGTGCTGACCGGCACCAAGATGTGGATCACCAATGGGTCGGTGGCCGACGTCGCGGTCATCTGGGCACGGACCGACGAGGGGATCCGCGGCTTCGTCGTGCCCACGGACACACCGGGATTCACCGCCAACACGATCAAGTCGAAGATGTCATTGCGGGCATCGGTGACCAGTGAGTTGATTCTCGACGGCGTCCGGCTGCCGGACAGCGCCCGCTTGCCGGGAGGCACCAGCCTCGGCGCGCCGCTGCGCTGTCTGAACGAAGCCCGGTTCGGCATCGTCTTCGGTGCCCTCGGCGCGGCGCGGGACTGCCTGCAGACCGCGCTGGACTATTCGCGGTCGCGGGAACAGTTCGGTCGGCCGATCGGCGGCTTCCAGCTCACGCAACAGAAACTCGCGGATATGACGCTGGAGTACGGCAAGGGGCTCCTGCTGGCGCTGCATCTCGGGCGACGCAAGGATGCCGGCGAGCTGGCGTCGGAGCAGGTCAGCCTCGGAAAGCTCAACAATGTACGCGAATCCCTCGACATCGCCCGCACTGCCCGCACCATCCTGGGCGCCAGCGGGATCAGCGCCGAATATCCGGTGATGCGGCACGCCAACAACCTGGAATCGGTGTTGACCTACGAAGGCACCAGCGAGATGCATAGTCTGATCATCGGGCAGGCCCTCACCGGAATCGCCGCGTTCCGCTGACGACTCAGCGGCGCGCGTACCGTCCACCCACCGCGAGCTCAGGAGGCCAGGTGGCCAGTCCCCACCACGAAGGCATCGACGAATACTTCTGTACGACCGTCTCGGAGTTGGCCGGAGCCGGCAACGAGCCGTGGCCGGACCGGGCGGCGCTGACCGCACGGAAGGCGCTGGCGCTCTTCGACGCCCAGCTTGGCAGCCGGCACCTGGATCTGGCCGCACGGTGGCTGCGCTCGCAGGGCAAGGGCTTCTACACGATCGGGTCGTCCGGACACGAGGGCAATGCCGCGGTGGCTGCCGCGTTGCGGCCCACGGACCCGGCGTTGTTGCACTACCGCTCCGGTGGCTTCTATCTGGCCCGCGCCGCCCAGGTGCCCGGCGTCGATCCGGTGCGTGATGTGCTGCTCGGCCTGGTCGCCGCGACCGACGAGCCGATTTCCGGCGGGCGCCACAAAGTGTTCGGCCGCCACGAACTCAGCGTCATCCCGCAGACGTCGACGATCGCGTCGCACCTACCCCGGGCATTGGGGGTGGCCTTCTCGATCGCCCGGGCCCGCAAGCTCGATGTCGCCTGTCCCTGGCCGGACGATGCGGTGACGGTGTGCAGCTTCGGTGACGCCTCGGCGAACCACTCGACGGCGGTGGGGGCCATCAATGCCGCGCTGCATGCTGCCTATCAGGGGTTGCCGATGCCGTTGTTGTTCGTCTGCGAAGACAACGGCATCGGGATCAGCACCAAGACGCCCCGCGGCTGGGTGGCCCGGACCTATGCCCACCGGGAGGGACTCCGATACTTCGCCGCCGACGGCTGCGATCTGATCGATGCCTTCGACACCGCGGTGGCCGCCGTCCAGTGGGTGAGAGCTCACCGCAAACCCGCCTTCTTGCACCTGGCCACCGTCCGGTTGATGGGTCACGCCGGGTCGGACTACGAACCGGGCTATCGCAGGCCGGACGAAATCCTGGCCGACTACGACCGCGATCCGGTGCTCAATACCGCCAGAACCCTTGTCGCACATGGTCAACTCACGCCGGCCGAGGCCATCGAACGCTATGAGGCCAAACGCCGCGAGGTGATCGGGCTGGCCGGTGAGCTCAGCCGGTCGGCACAACTCGACAGTGCGCCGGCCGTGATGAAGCCACTGCGCGACACTCTCGACGAAGCCAAGGCCGTCTCGGTCCGCGGGCCGGGGGAGCCCGGGGGCACCCCTCTGACGTTGGCGCTGGCCATCAACCGAGCGCTGAAAGACGTGCTGGCACAGCATCCGGAGACGATCGTGTTCGGCGAGGACGTGGCGCGCAAGGGCGGGGTGTACGGGGTGACCCGGGGCCTGCAGAACACCGCCGGGCCCGCCCGAGTGTTCGACACCCTGCTCGACGAGCAGACCATCCTCGGACTGGCGCTGGGGGCCGGGATCTCGGGCCTGTTGCCCATCCCCGAGATCCAGTACCTGGCGTACCTGCACAACGCCGCCGATCAGATCCGCGGCGAGGGAGCCACTCTGCAGTTCTTCTCCAACCGCCAATACCGCAACCCGATGGTGGTGCGGATCGCCGGATACGGATACCAGAAGGGCTTCGGCGGGCATTTCCACAACGACAATTCGATTGCCGCCATCCGCGACATCCCCGGCGTCGTGATCGCCTCACCGGCCCGACCCGACGATGCCGCGGCCATGTTGCACACCTGTGTCGCCGCCGCGAAAACCGCTGGGGCGGTGTGTGTGTACCTCGAACCGATCGCGCTCTATCACACCAAGGACCTCTACGCCGACGGCGATCAGCAGTGGCTGGCGGCATATCCGTCCGAGCCGGTCCGCATCGGGCAGGCGCGCACGTACGGCGACGGGGCCGACCTGACCATCCTGACGTTCGGCAACGGACTGTGGATGAGCCTACGGGTGGCGCGCCGGCTCGAGCAGGCCGATGTGGGCACCCGCGTCGTCGACCTGCGGTGGCTGGCGCCGTTACCGGTCGAGGACATGATGCGCGAGGCCGACACCACGGGCCGGGTGCTCATCGTCGACGAAACCCGGCGCAGCGGAGGGGTCGGGGAGGCCGTGCTCGCGGAGCTGCTGGACCACGGTTTCACCGGCCGGGTGCAACGGGTGGCCAGTGCCGACAGTTTCATCCCGCTGGGTGATGCCGCGCTTCAGGTGCTGTTGTCCGAGGACACGATCGAGGCCGCCGCGGTGAAACTCGTCGGCGGGCAGTAGGCGGACACCGCGCTGAGCACCCGCTTGATAGCTTGACCAGATGGCAGCACCTGTGACGCCCGGCCCGTCCCGCCCCCTGGCCGGCGTCCGGATCATCGAGATCTCCAGTTTCGTCGCCGTGCCCCTGGCTGGCATGACGCTGACCCAGCTGGGCGCCGAGGTGGTGCGCGTCGACCCCATCGGCGGCGCCGCCGACTACCACCGGTGGCCGCTGACCGACGGTGGCGACAGCATCTACTGGGCCGGTCTGAACAAGGGCAAGCGTTCGGTGGCCGCCGACATGCGCTCGCCCGAAGGTCAGCAGCTGGTGCAGCGGCTGATCGCCGAGGCCGGCGTGTTGATCACGAATGTGACCGGTCGGCAATGGCATTCGTACGAGGTGCTGTCGGCGATGCGACCGGATCTGATCCACGTCGAGGTGTCGGGCCGTGCCGACGGTGGCACCGGGGTCGATTACACGGTCAACGCCGGGCTGGGCTTCCCCCTGATCACCGGGCCGGCGCAGCTGGCCACCCCGGTCAACCACGTGCTGCCGGCCTGGGATGTCAGCTGCGGGCTGTACGTGGCACTGGCGGTCAGTGCCGCACTGCGCCACCGCGATTCCACCGGCGAGGGTGCGCGGATCAGCATTCCGCTGGAGAACGTCGCGCTGGCCACCGCGGGCAACCTCGGTTTCCTGACCGAGGTGATGATCAACGGCACCGGCCGGGAACGGCTCGGCAACACCCTCTACGGCACCTACGGCCAGAATTTCACCAGCAGTGACGGTGTCGGGTTCATGCTCGTCGCCCTGACCGGCCGGCACTTCCGCGACCTCACCGAGGTCACCGGGACCACCAAAGCCGTTGCCGCCCTTGCCGAGGCGCTCGGGGCCGATTTCACCGACGAGGGGCAGCGCTACAGCCACCGCGATGCGCTGACCGGGCTGTTCACCCTGTGGTTCAGCGAGCACACCGCCGACGAGATCAGCGCCGCGCTGTCGGGGACCTCGGTGCTGTGGGAGCGGTACCGCAGCTTCGCCGAGGTGGCGGTCAACGACCGGGTGGTCGCCAACCCGCTGTTCACCCCGCTGGAGCAACCCCGCATCGGCACCTACCTGGCGCCGGGCCTGCCGGTGTCCGTCGGTGGCGTGTATCCGCCCGCCGTGGCCGCCCCCGCCCTCGGCGATGACACCGCCGCCGTGCTCACCGAGCACCTCGGGCTGGGCAATGACGAGCTCGCGGCCCTGACCGAATCCGGCACCATCGCAACGGGTACCGCGCAATGAGCACCCTGCTGAAGCTGTTGGAGCTACGCTCGCACGACGGCGGTGACGTGTACACCGGCCAGGCCAGCGGCCCGGCCGGCANGGTACACATGCTGATCGCGGTGTACATCACCGACCTGTACGGGATCGACCCGGCCCTGGCCGTGCACGGGCACAGCATGCGTTCGCGCAGTCACCGCAGCGGCACGACCGATTCCTCGATCTGGTTTCACCGTCCGGTGCTGGCCGGAGAGTGGAATCTGTTGGAGTCGCGTTCCCCGGCCACCGCGCGCGGCCGCGGAGTCATCACGTCGAGCCTGCTGCGCGCCGACGGTGCGGTGGCCGCCACCCTGGTGCAGGAAGGGTTGGTTGCCGACCGCGCTTGACGTCGATCGCGTCGGCGTGCCCATCGGCCCCGGGCCGCGGTGACGAGGTACGTGAGTGCCGCACCCACGATCAGCGCAGCCACCACACCGAGGGCTCGGTGGTCGCCGAACAGCGGATAGACCTGGTAGTGCGTCAGGTAGATGTACAGCGACGCCTCGGCCAGCACGCCGCAGCCGGCCGCGACGGCGGCTGGACACCGCAGAGCAGGTAGCCAGATCAACAGCGCGAACCCGGCCAGCACCAGGGTCTCCCGGCCGGTGCTGCCGAAGTAGCCGTGCAGACCGACCGCCACCACGACGGTGACGACCACTCGCTGCCAGGCATGCGTCGCCTTGGCCGCTGCCCATCCGGCGGCGAAGAACCAGAACGCCAACACCGTGAACCAGGCCTCGCGGCCCAGGCCGAAACCGGGTAGGTCGTAGCGCAGGATCAGGCCCAGGGTCAGGAATGTCGCGGCGAACGCGAACGGGCGGTGCCGCTCCCACCGGTCGGCGGCGGGCAATGCGCACACCACGGCCAGCGCCACCAGGATCCAGACCAGCACCTCGACGAACCACAACCGGCCGGCCGTCATACTGTCGTGCGGACCGAGGAACTTGTTGGCCAGCAACAGGTTCGACGCGTGATAGTCGTTGGTGAGAACCAGCGCGAGTCCGATCCAAGCGATCGAGGGCACCGCGATCCACGCGATCGTGGTGCGCAGGTGCCGCAACCGCGCGTGGCGTGGCACCGGGGTCAGGCAGAACCGCCCGAAGTTGTACCCGGCCACGCCGAGCAGGATGTGCGCGCCGCCCCACAGTTCGAACAGCCCGGCGTGCGAGACGACGATGAGCACGATGGCCGCGGCCCGCAGTGCGACGCTGGTGTCGACCGTGGCCCATCGGCGCGGCCGGCGGGTACCGCCGTCCTCGAGTTCGCGTAGCGGTATCCGGTGCCAGTCGTTCGGCAGGCGCCCCAGCAGGCGCTCGAGCCGGACCGACATGGCGACATAGGACAGCGAATTGCCGCCGAGGTCGACGAAGCTGGCGTCGGGATCGATGGATTCGGCCGGGACATGCAGAACCTCGGCGAACAGGCCCAGAACGTCGGTGGCCTCCGTTCTCGGCGCGCTGGTGGCCAGCGTGCGGACCGCCGGGTAGTCGGGCTTGCCCGAGTCCAGCCGGGGCAGTTCGTCGACGATCACGGCGCGCACCGCACCCGCGGGCACACCCGCCAGGTCGGCGGTCAGCTGCCGGACTTCGTGCGAGTCGCCCCGCTTGGCTCCGACAGCGGCGACGGCGAGTGCGTCGTGGTCCTCGGTGCACAGCGCCGTCACTCCGTGGTCGGCCAGGGTGTTCTGCAGCCGGTCGAGGTCGATGCGCAGCCCGAACAGTTTCACGAATCGGCTGCTGCGGCCGAGGATTTCGTAGAGCCCGTCGCCGGCTTCCCTGGCGATGTCGCCCGTGCGCAGCTCCTCGACGGTGGCGCCGAGGGCCAGATCCTCGGGTGCCTGCGCGTAACCGAGCATCACGTTGGCACCGCGGTAGACCAGCTCACCGGTGCCGGCGGGCCAGGCGTCGCCGGGCCGGATCGACAGGTTCCCGCCGGGGATCGGACGGCCGATGGCCTCGGGGTGGGTGAGGGCTGATTCCGGTGGCAGATAGGCCATCCGGGCGGTGGCCTCGGTCGCCCCGTACATCACGAACAACTGCCAGCCGCGGCGTTGTCCGAGGGCGGCGTAGCGGCGGACCTGCTCCGGTGCCATCCGCCCGCCGGCCTGGGTGACATACCGCAAGTGGGGCAGCTCCATGGCGTCGAACCCGATGCGGTCGAGCAGTTCGAAGGTGTGAGGCACCCCGGCGAAGGTGGTGGCGCGGTGCCGGGTGAACAACTCCCAGAACTCGTCGTCGACCACGGAGCGCTCGGTGAGGACCAGCGCCGCACCACGCAGCAGATGACTGTTGACGACCGACAGGCCGTAGCAGTAGGACATCGGCAATGTCGTTGCCGCCCGGTCGGTTTCGGTGATTCCGAGGTACTCGGCGATGGCGCAGGCGTTGCTCAGCAGGTTGGTGAAGGACAGGCGAACCAGCTTCGGCGACCCGGTGCTGCCCGAGGTCGACATCAGCAGCGCCAACTCCGGGTGCAGCCGGTGTGCGCCGTGCGAGCGCCGGTGGTGTACTCCTGCGGCGTCCACCACGGTGTCGGGGGAGTAGGTCGCGATGATCGCGCGGTGATCGCCTTCGGCGGGTACCGGTACGGACACGTGCCCGCCGGCCAGCGCACCCAGATAGTGCACCAGGGTCGGTAGGTCGTTGCGGGTCTCCAGCAGCACCAGGCGGCGTCCCGGCCCCAGCGCCACGGCGGCGTCCGACACCAGCTCGGCCAGTTCGCGGTAGGTGACCTGTTCGGTTTCGGTCACCACCGCGATCCGGTCACCGTGCGCCCGCAACGAGGAGACGATGTCGCTCACGGCAACGCCACCCCGCAGCCGCGGACGTCGATCCGCACCTTGGTGTCGCGGGCCGGCGGATCCAGGCTGTGCCGGCGCACCACGATGGGCGTGCCCGGCCCGGCCGGATCGATGGTGAGCAGCACGTCGTGGCCGAGGAACTCGGTGGCCACTACGATGCCCGTCGCGGCGTCTGCCTCGGCGCTGCCCTCACCGTCGGAAATGACTGTGGCGACAAGCTGTTCGGGCCGCAGGACCACGGTGCACGGACCCTCGGGGGCGTCGGCCTGTACCGGTATGCGGCCCAGGGCGCAGTCCGCGACGCCGTCGGCGACGATGCCGGAAACCGTGATGCAGTCCCCGAGGAATTCGGCGGTGAACCGGTCGGCCGGTTGGCGGTACACCTGCCGCGGTGTTCCCACCTGCGTGAATCGGCCCGCCCGCATGACCGCGACCTGATCGGAGATCGACAGCGCCTCCTCCTGGTCGTGCGTCACGATCAGGGTGGTGACGCCGGTATCGGACAGCACCCGGGCCACTGACTTTCGGGTGGCCGCGCGCAGTCCGGTGTCCAATGCGCTGAACGGTTCGTCGAGCAGCATGACGACCGGCTTGCGGGCCAGCGCACGAGCCAAGGCGACCCGCTGTTGCTGACCGCCGGAGAGCTGATGCGGCCGGCGCTGGGCGAAAGCAGGATCCAGGGATACCGTATCGAGCAACTCGTCGACCCTGGCCCTGGCGGCCGCACCGCGCTCACGCAATCCGTACGCGACGTTCTGGGCCACCGTCAGGTGGGGGAACAGGGCGCCGTCCTGTGCCACGTAACCGATGTCGCGGCGGTGCGGAGCCACCGTGCTGGTGGCGCTGGCCATCTGGCGTCCCCCGATGGTCACGGTGCCGGCGTCGGGCGACTCGAAGCCGGCGATCAACCTCAGCAGCGTGGTCTTCCCACACCCAGAGGACCCGACGACCGCGGTGATGGACCCGGCGGGCAGGGTCAGGTCGATGCCGTCCAGCACGGGGGTGCCGTTGAAGGACTTGCGAAGTCCGCGTACCCGCAGCACGTCCTCGGTCACAGGGCGGCCACCTTCGTCGACTGGCGCAACAGCATGAGCGTCACGGGTACGGACAGCGCGATCAGCATCAGCGCGTACGGAGCAGCGGCGGCGTAGTCCAGCTCGCTGCTGAGCGACCAGAACCGCATCGCCAGGGTACGGGTGCCGGTGGGGGCGAGCAGCAGTGTCGCGGTCAGTTCGGTTGCCACCGCGACGAATACCAGCGATGCCCCGGCGGCGGCGGCAGGCGCGGTCAGCCGCAGGGTGATGCGCACAAACGTGCGAGGTGCCGATGCGCCGAGGGCCCGCGAGGCCTCTTCCACCGACGGCGGGACCTGGGCCAGGCCGGACCGCAAACTCACCAGAGCCCGGGGCAGGAACAGCAGGACGTAGGCGCAGATCACCAGGGCCGCAGTCTGATAGAGCGGAGGCGCGTATCGGATCGCCACCGTCACCAGGGCCAGCGCCGTCACGATTCCGGGCATCGAACTGGTGATGAAGTTGGCGCCCTCGACCGAGCGGGCCAACAGGCCGCGGTAGCGGACCGCCACCCAGGCGAACGGGAAGGCCAGCACGGTGGTCAGCACCGCGGCGGCCCCGGCCAGCGCGGCAGTCTGGCCCAGCGCGGTCCCGATCTGGCCGAGCTCCCACACCTGAGCGCCGCCGATCCACAACCACCGGGTCAGCGTCCACAACGGCACGCCCAATGCGAGTGCCGCCAGCAGCGAGAGCCCGGCGGTGGCGGGTATCGTGGTGCGGCCCAGGCGCATTGGTGCGGCCGCGCGTTGCGCGCCCGATCCGACGCGGGCGAACCGGGCGTTGCCTCGAGCGGCCGCCTCGGTGATCAACAGCAGCAGGCACAACAACACGAGCAGTCCGGCCAGGGTGGCTCCGGCCGCGCCGTCGAACGTGGCCTGGAACTGCTCGAAGATCGCGGTGGTGAAGGTGGAGAAGCGGATCATCGCGAACGCGCCGTACTCGGCCAGCAGGTGCACACCGATCAGCAGCGCACCGCCCAGGATCGCCAGCCGCAACTGCGGCAGCACCACCCGGAAGAACACCCCGGACGACCCGGAACCCAATGAGCGGGCCGATTCCTCCAACGCCGGGTCGATGCGGCGCAGCGTGGCCGCGGCGGGCACGTAGACGAACGGGAAGTACGACAGCGTCGCGATCAGCACCCCCGCCCAGAATCCGTGCAACGACGGCAGCACGCTGACCCACGCGTAGCTGTTGACGAACGCGGGGACCGCCAGCGGCGCCACGAACACCGGCCGCCACCAGGCGCGGCCGGGCAGGTCCGTGCGCTCCACCAGCCACGCGGCAGCCACTCCGAGGACCACGCACACCGGAACGGTGATCAGTACCAGCCCAACGGTGTTGAGCAGGAGTTCACCGACGCGGGGCCGCACCACCAGTTCGAACACCCGGGCCGGGCCGGTGGTGATCACCGACCAGCCGACGTAGGCCAGCGGGATGAATGTGGCCGCCAGCAACAGGACCACCGCGGTGCTCAGCACCGGACCCGGCCGGTTGCCGTCGGCGGGCTGCTGCGCGTCGGGCTGAATCGATGGTGCCTGCGTCGCAACCAATTACAGCAAGCCGGCTTTCGTCATCAGGTCGGTTACCTTGGCGGCATCGAGATCGGACGGGTTGACCGCCGGGGCCTGCAACGTGTCCAGCGGCGGCAGGTCGGGATTCGCCGGCACCCCACTGGCCACGGGATACTCGAACGAGGTCCCTTTCTGCAGCACCTCCTGCCCGGCCTTGCCGGTGATGAACTGGAGGAACTGCTGGGCCTGCTCGGCCTTCTTGCTGGATTTCAGCACCCCGCCGCCGGAGAGGCTGACGAACGCACCGGGGTCCTCGTTCTTGAAGTAGTGCAACGCGGTGTTGCCGCTGATCTCCTTGGTCTTGGACTGATCGCGGAACCAGTAGTAGTGGTAGATCACCCCACCGTCGACCTGGCCGTCGTTGACCGCGCGCAGGGTGGCGATGTTGTCCTGGAGCACAACGGCATTGGTCTTCATCCCGGCAAGCCATTGGGCGGTGGCGGGTTCGCCGGTCAATTCGAGCATGGCCGCGACGATCGCCTGGAAGTCGGCCTTGGCCGGTGGTGCACCCCAGCGGCCCTTCCACTGCGGCTGTTGCAGATCCATGATCGAGCGGGGCAGCTGCTCGGCCGGCAGCTTGGCCTTGTTGTAGACGAACACGGTGGAGCGTGCTGCCACCCCGGTCCACTTGTTCGACGACGGCCGGAACTGGGCCGGGACCTGGTCGAGGGTCTGCTGCTCGACGTCGGCGAACAGCCCGGCCCGCTCGACGGCGGCCATCGCCGGGGAGTTCTCGGTGAGAAACACGTCGGCGGGCGAGGCGTTGCCCTCGGCCACCAACTGGTTGCCGAGCTCGGTGTCACCGCCCTGCCGGTAGGTGACCTTGATGCCGGTCTCCTTGGTGAACGCGTCGATCCACTCTTTGGTGAGCGATTCGTGCTGGGCGTTGTAGATCAACAGCTCGTCGGACTCCGAATCCGCACACGCGACCATGCCGACCCCGACGGCGACAGCGGACAGGAGAACAGCAACCCGGCGACTCCAACGTGTGCGCATCGAGTGATCCCTTTCGGCGTTAGCTGAGCATCACCTAAGGACACTACCGGGGCGGGTCGGTGCGAAGCCGGAGACAGCGGGAATCGGCGAGCGTCGGAAACTCGGCGGTGTCCGGTTGTTCGTCACTCGCGGTTCTTCGGGACTGAGGCCAGCAGTTGTGCGCCGTGGAGGATGTCCCCGGCGGGCCGATCGGCGAGGTTGTCTGTCGCCTGCAGAGTGATGAGGCCGTGCGGGCGGCGCACCCCCCGCATGGTGTCATGGGGTGAGTGCGCCGAAGACCTCCGCCCAGTTTCCGCCGGCGGCATCCATCGCATTCCGTGTCTCACCGAGAACGTCCCGAGCGATCTGCTCGAGCGTGGTCCCCGCGGCAGGGCTCTCAGTGCCCTTGATGGCCCTCATACCCTCTGCAGTTGTGTTGAACTGCTCTTTCCACTGCCCGGCGGAGGACAGCAGGAATCTGAGGTGATAGGGGTATTGGAAGTCAGGCACCGGCACTCCGGTTTCTGCCACATTCCTCAGCGAGATGACGATCAACCGCAGTTTTTCGGATTCGAACGAACAAGATTCCGGGTCCGCCAACCCGGAGGATTCGGGTGATCCATCAACGAGATCCCGCCAGTACGCTCGATCGTGAAGGCCGTCCCGTTGCTCCATATGCGTCTCCGCGAAGACCGACATGAGTTCGTTGTCGTTGATGAGTGGGGACAGGACCAGATCTTCGCTGTAGTCGTAACCGAAGAAGTACCGAATGCCGTCAACCTCGATCGATTCGATTCCTCCGATGTGGCGGTAATCCCGAAGCAGCGGTGCGGGAATACCTGTCGCCGCTGCTGACTCGCCGTCGGGGGTTCCGCTCTCGCCGCATCCCTGGATGCCCATCCTCGCTCCATTCATCCGCGACTCCGACCTTGTTGATCGCCGTCGGCAGTTCGCGCCTTGCCCCATGTAGTGGACACGGGATTTTCGGTTGGTCGGCTTGACAGCGTAGCGGCCGGGTCGGTCGCCGAACGGCATCTGTCATGCGGCTCGTCAACATCGATCAGATCGGGGACCTGTGGATGAACTCCACGCTGGGGATAACTCGGCCTGACCCAGTGCGTTCTGTCGGACCGTGTCCTCACGGTGTGGGCATGAGTTCTCTGACACGGGCCGAGATCGGCGCACTGGGTGAACAGTTGGCCGTCGACCATCTCACGGCACAGGGGTTGCGCATGCTGACCCGCAACTGGCGCTGTCGTTACGGCGAGCTGGACGCGATCGCCGAGGAGGTCGCCACCAACACGGTGGTCTTCGTGGAGGTGAAGACCCGCACCGGCGACGGCTTCGGTGGGCTGGCCGAGGCGGTCACGCCACAGAAGGTGCGCCGGATCCGGCGGTTGGCCGCACTGTGGCTGTCCGAACAGGAGTCGCGGTACGCCGCACTGCGCATCGACGTGGTCGGGGTGCGCCTCGGCCGTCGCCGAGAACCCGAGCTGACACATCTCAAGGGGGTGGGCTGAAATGGGTTTGGGCAGAGCGTATTCGGTGGCCGTGCGCGGTGTGGACGGCGTCATCGTGGAGATCGAGGCGGACATCACCTCGGGGCTGCCCAGCGTGAACCTGGTGGGACTGCCCGACACCGCGCTGCAGGAGTCGCGGGATCGGGTGCGGGCGGCCATCACGAACTGTGGCAACGAGTGGCCGATGTCGCGGCTGACGCTGGCGCTGTCGCCGGCCACGTTGCGCAAGGTCGGGTCGGCGTACGACATCGCATTGGCGGCCGCGGTGCTCTCCGCGCACACCAAGACGGCGTGGGCCCGGTTGGAGAAGGCGGTGCTGCTCGGCGAGCTCGCGCTCGACGGCCGGGTTCGGCCCATCCACGGCGTGCTGCCCGCGGTGCTGGCCGCCAAGCAGGAAGGCTGGCCCATGGTCGTCGTGCCCGTCGACAACCTGGCCGAGGCCAGCCTGGTCGACGGGATCGAGGTGCGCGGGGTGCGCACCTTGCGGCAGCTGCAGGCCTGGCTCGACGGCAAGGGTGATCTGCAGGGGCGGGTTTCGGCACCGGGGTGTGCGCCGGAGCAGGCAGCGGATCTGGCCGATGTGGTCGGTCAGGCCCAGGCCCGCTATGCCGTCGAGGTGGCCGCCGCCGGCGCTCACCATCTGATGCTGACCGGGCCGCCCGGCATCGGCAAAACGATGTTGGCCCAGCGTCTTCCGGGATTGCTGCCGCCGTTGACGCACCGGGAGTCCTTGGAGGTGACCACGATCCATTCGGTGGCGGGGCTGCTGGCGGGGGACACCCCGTTGATCACCCGGCCGCCGTTCGTGGCGCCGCACCACACCTCGAGCGTGCCCGCCCTGGTCGGGGGTGGAAGCGGGTTCGCGCGCCCCGGCGCGGTCAGCCGGGCGCACCGCGGCGTGCTGTTCCTCGACGAGTTCGCCGAGATGGGCGCCAGTGCGCTGGAAGCGCTGCGAACCCCGTTGGAGGACGGCGAGATTCGCCTGGCCCGCCGGGACGGGGTGGCACGATACCCGGCGCGGTTCCAGCTGGTGCTGGCGGCCAACCCGTGTCCGTGTGCGCCACCCAATTCGGCCGATTGCGTCTGTTCGGCCCAAGCCAAGCTGCGGTATCGAGGCAAGTTGTCGGGGCCGCTGGTGGACCGCGTCGACCTGCGGGTCGAGCTGTACCCGGTCAACGCCGGGGCGTTCACTCCGGAGGCAGGGGAGTCCAGCGCAGTGGTGCGTGAACGGGTCGCGGCGGCCCGGCTCGCCGCCCAGGAACGGTGGAGACCATATGGGATCGGCACCAACGCCGAGGTGAGCGGTTCGCTGCTGCGGCGCGAATTCCGATTGCCCAAGGCCGCCATGGAGCCGCTGCGGTCCGCGCTCGACCGCGGCGTGATCAGCATGCGAGGGGCCGACCGTTGCATGAGGGTGGCCTGGACGCTGGCCGACCTGGCCGGGCGTGCCGTGCCCGCCTATGAAGATGTCGCCACCGCACTGAGCTTCCGGCAGGCCGGGGTCGTGCCATGACCGATGAGGTGCGGCGGGCGTGGGCGTATCTGTCGCGGGTGGCCGAGCCGCCCTGTCCTGAGCTGACCGCTCTCGTGGTGCAGCTGGGGCCGGTCGAGGCGGCGGGCCGGGTGAAGGCCGGCCAGGTCGAGCACGAGGTGTTGCGTCTGGTGGAGGCGCGCCGGGAATTGGATTGCGCGGCAGAGGATCTGGAGATTCTCGACCGGCTCGGTGGGCGGTTGATCACCCCGGATGACGATGAATGGCCGCTGTTGCGGTTCCGGGCCTTCCGCGGTGACGTCCTCAAACGCCCGAACGGTCATCCACCGTTGGTGCTGTGGGCCAGCGGGCCGGCCCGGCTCGATGAGGCGACCGAGCGGGCCGCGGCGATCGTCGGCACCCGGGCCGCCANCCAAGGCGCTGGGCCGGTCGGTGTGCGCGGTACCGGGCCCGGTGACCTCGGCCGCGTCGGCGGGCTGCCACGCACTCCTGCGCAACGGCGCCGTGCTGGTCGGCCGGTCCGAACAGGTCGTCGAACTCGTCGGGCGCATCGGCGAACTGGCACCCGAAGATCGGCACCCGGAAACCCCGCTCGACGGGCTCGGGCCTGCGGAGAAACGGGTGTACGACGCGTTGCCCGCGCGAGGCGCGCACACCGTGGACGAGATCGCGGTGCTGGCCGGCCTTCCACCGCATCAGGTGCTGGCCCCGTTGACCATGCTGGAGCTCGGCGGGCTGGTCGAGAGCACTGACGGATGCTGGCGGATCGTGCGCCGGCGGCGTGCCCGGCCGCGACCCGACCCGACGGCCGGCCACGCTTACTGACGCGGGCGTAGGGATGTGCCGATTCGCTGCCGGGCCTGCTCGCCCGGTGTTAATTTGCCCTCATCGAGTGAGCTCGCAACCCTGGCGTGCGCCCGCACCTGACCGGCCGTTCGTCGGGTCTGGGGAGGGTTCGACATGAGCACAGCCGCTGACCGCGCTGCCCAGCTGACTCTGGTCGGTCGCCTGAAATCGGCCTATCCCGAGCTACCCGACGCCCCGACGCCGGACCTGCTCGACCACGACCGCCTCACCGCGTACCTGAAACCGGTACACGACGTCGGGGGCGAGCCGGACGCCCCGATCAAGTACGAGAACAAGGACTACGAGTACTGGGAGCACATGACCTACGTCCTGTGTGAGGTGCTCGGCTGGCGCGGCATCTGGCTGTCCGAGGAGCGGCGCCGGATGTGCAACGTGGACGTCGGGCGCGCGGTGTACCAAGGCTTTCCCTACTACGGTCGCTGGCTGCTGTCGGTCGCCCGGGTCCTGGTCGAGAAGCACCACATCGGCCTGACCGAACTGTCCGAGCGGATGGCCGAGGTTCAGGAACGCTACGCCGGCGGCCTGGCGGGAAAACATCTGGAAGCCCGGCCCAAGGGCGAGGGGGACGGATCGAACGTCAAGCGCAACAGCCACATCGTGCACGCCAAGGGCAAAGGCGATCCGCAGGTCTACGCCGGCCGGGCGGGGGAGCCCAAGTTCGCCGTCGGCGACTCGGTGGTGGTGCGCGAACTGCCGGTGATCTTCTACACGCGCACACCCGAATACGTACGCGGTGCGCGTGGTGAGATCGCCGCGGTGGCATACGAAAGCCCGGCCGCGGAGGACGAAACCTGGGACCGCACCGACGCCACGCCGGAATGGTTCTACGTCGTGAGCTTCACCATGGCCGAGCTGTGGGACGACTACACCGGCACACCCACCGACACCTTGAGAACCGAGATCCCCGAGCACTGGCTGCGCGCAGCCGACTGAGCTCTTCCGCCGATCAGCCTCCGTACGAAGGGCCCACCATGGCAGAGCACGATCACGATCACGATCGCACCGTCAAGCCGATGGTCGACGAGATCACCGACTTCGAGGTGCTCGAGATCGCCTTGCGCGAACTATGCATCGAGAAAGGGATTTTCACCGCCGAGGAGCACCGCCTGTTCACCGAGTTCGCCGAGCAGATCGGCCCGACGCCGGCGGCCCGGCTGGTCGCCCGCGCCTGGCTGGACCCCGACTTCAAACAGCTGGCCGCCGACGAGCCGATGACCGCCAGCAAGGAGGTCGGCGTCGACTGGCTGGAACCCACCGGGTTCGGCACCCCCAGCGACTTCACCGCGTTCCGGATCCTCGAGGACACCCCGACGGTGCACCACGTGATCGTCTGCGCGCTGTGCTCGTGCTATCCGCGCCCGATTCTCGGCAACTCACCCGAGTGGTACCGCACCCCCAACTATCGCCGCCGCATGGTGCGATGGCCGCGGCAGGTGCTCGCGGAGTTCGGCCTGTACCTGCCCGGTACGGTCGAAGTGCGGGTGCAGGATTCGAATCAGAAGCATCGGTTCATGGTCATGCCGATGCGTCCGGAGGGCACCGACGGCTGGACCGAGGACCAGCTCACCGAGATCATCACCCGCGACTGCCTGATCGGCGTGGCACTGCCCAAGCCCGGGGTGACCACCAACGTCATCACCGAGACCAGGCCGGCGATGCACCCCGCCGGCGAATGACGGAGACACCGATGAATGCGTCGAACGAACCGACACCTGTTGGGGATGCAGTGATTCCGACGCTGGAGCAGATCGTGGAACGCAATCAGGTGTGGCCGCTGATGGCCGCCAAGTACGGCGTCGAAAACCTCGTTCCACCGTGGAAGACCAGCCTCGACGGGCTCTGCGATGCGCTCGACCACGCCGGCGACGACGCGGGGGTCCCCGGCTTCAAGCAGCGCCGCGACGAGGAAGACCTGCTGTCGTCGACGGTCTACGCCGACCTGCCGTACCCGGAGAACCAGCTCGTGTCCCTGGCGCACTCGCTGTTGGCCCGTGGCGTGATCACCGAGTCCGAGTTGCGAGCGCGGCTGGCGGTGGTCCGGCGGCGGCTCGAAGCCTGAGGACGTAGCCCCCGAGCCCGCCGATCTTCTCCGTATAGTCGATGAGGTCGGCTAATAAACGAGCGGCAGAGGATTTGGAGGCGCCATGGCAGCACGGCCCGTGCACACGTTTCAGGTGGTACGCCGCGAGCAACTGACCGACCACATGGTCAGGCTGGTGCTCGGGCAGGGTGGCGGTTTCGACACGTTCGCACCCAGCGACTTCAGCGATGCCTACGTCAAACTCGTCATCGTTCCCGAGGGCGTTGACGTGTCGGCCCTTCCACAGCCGTTGACGCTGGACAGCTTTCAGGACCTGCCCGCCGAGCAGCGACCGACCGTGCGCACCTACACCGTGCGCAAAGTCGACAGGGAACTCGGCGAGATCAGCATCGACTTCGTCGTGCACGGTGAGCACGGGGTGGCCGCGCCGTGGGCCGCGGCGGCCGAACCCGGCCAACCCGCCTACCTGATGGGTCCGAGCGGCGCCTATGCCCCCGACCCCGCCGCCGACTGGCATCTGCTGGCCGGCGACGAGGCCGCGCTCCCGGCGATCGGCGCCGCCCTGGAAGTGTTGCCCGCCAACGCGATCGGCAAGGTTTTCATCGAGGTGGCCGGCCCCGAGGACGAGGTCGAGCTCACCGCGCCCGAGGGGGTTCAGGTGAACTGGATCTACCGCGGTGGGCGTGCCGACCTGATCGGCGACGAGCGAGCCGGGGACAACGCCCCGCTGATCGCCGCGGTGAAGGAGACGGCCTGGCTGCCGGGGCAGGTTCAGGTGTTCATCCACGGCGAGGCGCAGGCCGTGATGCACAACCTGCGCCCGTACATCCGTAAGGAGCGCGGCGTCGAGGCCAAGTGGGCGTCGTCGATCTCGGGTTACTGGCGCCGCGGGCGCACCGAGGAAACCTTCCGGCAGTGGAAGGCCGAGCTGGCGAAAGCCGAGGCCGACACCGCCGGCTGACGCCGGATGGCAAGGTAGCCGTCATGGCGTATGGCGACTATCAACTCGAGATCTACCTGCAGGGCCTGTCCGGCGTGCTGCCGACGATGCCCATGGACTATGCGGGCCTGGAGGCCAAGGCCCAGGCGGCGATGCCTGCGTCGATCTGGTCGTACGTGGCCGGCGGGGCCGGGGATGAGCGCACGCAGCAGGTCAACCGCACCGCGTTCGACCGGTGGGGGTTGATGCCGCGGATGTTCAACGCCCACCGCGACCGCGACCTGTCCGTCGACCTGTTCGGTCTCACGCTGCCCTCGCCGCTGTTCATGGCGCCGATCGGGGTGCTGGGGATCTGCGGACAGGACGGCCACGGTGACCTGGCCGGTGCCCGGGCGGCCGCACGTACCGGGGTGCCGATGGTGTTGTCCACCCTGACCGAGGATCCGCTGGAGGATGTCGCCGCCGAATTCGGTGATACCCCAGGCTTTTTCCAGCTGTACACCCCGACCGACAAGGATCTGGCGGCCAGCCTGGTGCAGCGCGCCGAGGCGGCCGGATTCAAGGGCATCGTCGTGACGCTGGACACCTGGGTTCCGGGTTGGCGGCCGCGCGACCTGGCCACCTCCAACTTCCCGCAGCTGCGCGGCAAGTGCCTGGCCAACTACACCAGCGACCCGGTGTTCCGGGCCGGGCTGCAACAGCCGCCGGAGGAGAACCCGCAGGCCACCGTGCTGCGGTGGGTCAGCCTGTTCGGCAATCCGCTGACCTGGGACGACCTCCCGTGGCTCCGGTCGCTGACCACGCTGCCGCTGATTCTCAAGGGCATCTGTCATCCCGACGACGTGCGGCGCGCCAAGGACGGCGGCGTCGACGGCATCTACTGCTCCAATCATGGTGGGCGCCAAGCCAATGGCGGCCTGCCCGCGATCGACTGCCTGCCCGGTGTGGTCGAGGCCGCCGACGGGATGCCGGTGCTGTTCGATTCCGGAATCCGCAACGGGGCAGACATCGTCAAGGCGCTGGCCCTCGGTGCCACGGCCGTCGGCGTCGGCCGCCCCTACGCGTACGGCCTGGCGCTGGGCGGGGTCGACGGCATCGTGCACGTGCTCCGGTCCCTGCTCGCCGAGGCCGACCTGATCATGGGCGTCGACGGGTACCCGACGCTGGCCGATCTCACGCCCGACGTACTGCGCCGCGTCGACTAGCGGCCGCACCTCTCGCGCGAACTGCGAGCGAACGCGTTCGTCGCGTTCGTCGCGTTCGCTATTTCGCGTTGTCACGCTGGAGTGGCGTTCGGGCTCCACAGTCACTCCAGCGTGACGGTCCACGGCAAAATCGCCTGGTGGATGCGTCTGGCCATTGATTATTCATGGGTGTAGCATTTTCCTTCATGAGTGTAGAAACCGTTCGTGGACGGGCCGCCCACCTCGGCCCCGAGCGGCGGCGCCCGCAGGTGCTGGATGCGGCACTGGCAATCGCGGTCAGCGACGGCGTTGCCGCCGTCACGATCGGCGCGGTCGCGCAGCGTCTCAAGGTCACCCGCCCGGTGGTGTACTCATGTTTCTCCGACCGGGTCGAACTGCTCAGAGCGCTGTTGGAGCGCGAGCTTGGCCTGTTGATCCAGGGGGCGATCGACGCGTTGCCCTACAACCGCGCCGATGCCGACGAAACGGTGTTCGTCGAAGGCTTCCAGGCGCTGCTCGAGACGGTCGCCGGTCGACCCGATTCCTGGCGACTCGTGATGAGTGCCGATCCGGACCCGGCCGTCGCCAAGCACTTCCGCAATGGCCGCGCGGTGATGGTCGACAAGGTGACCAGGCGGCTGGCGCCCACGCTGGAGCGTTGGGGCACCGCCGATGCCGACAAGAAGCTGCCGGTCCTGGTCGAGCAGTTCGTATCGACCTGTGAGGGCGCGGTGCGCACGTTGTTGCAGGACGACGGAAAAGACTGGACCCCAACCACTTTGGGTGAATTCATCGGATCGGCCACCTATCGGGCGTTTCGCACCGCCTGATCCCACCGCAGAGGAGTTGTCACATGTCCGATCTCCAGCCGATGGCTGACTACGGGTTCTTCGGGCCCGATTCGGTGACCTGGAAGGTGTGGGGTCATGCGACCACGCCGATCATCGGATTGCAACGCGCCGTGGTGGTCGAGGAACTCGACCCCGCCCTGATCGCAGCGGTGGACACCACCGGCGCCAATTACGACAGGCCGCGTACCCGCTACGACCGGACCGTGCGCTACTTCGCGATGGTTGCCTTCGCCGACACCGAGTCGGTGCTCAAGGCCGCCGATGTTCTGGTCAAAGTCCACTCGAAAGCCATTGGCACCGAACCGCTCAGCGGAAACAAGTACGACGCCAACGATCCCCACTCGCAGCTGTGGATCCTGCTCACCGGCTGGCACTCGGTGCTCAAGGCCTACGAGCTCTACGGTGGCGGAAAGCTGACCGACGAGGAAGAGGCTCGCTACTGGCAGGACTGTGCGAAGGCCGCGGAGTTCCAGACCTGCGACCCGGCCGACGTACCGCGAACGCGTGCGGGCATCAACGAATACTTCGAGCAGATGCGGCCGCACCTCGCTGTCAGCGAAGCCGCCCGCGCCATGATGGACCACCTGCTCAACGCCAAGGTGGTGCTGCCGCCGTCGCCTCGCCTCGCGAAGCCTGCAGTCGAGATCCTCAACTGGTTCCTGCGTGCCGGGACCATCGCCACCATGCCGCGGTGGATGCGTCGGCTCAGCGGCTTCGACCAGCCCCGCCTGGTGGACCTTGCCGTCCGGCCGGTACTCAAGCTCGGGTTCGGTGTGGTTGATCGGATTCCGCGGCTGAAGCTGTTGGTGGCCAAGGTCATCGCACCGTCCGTGGTGCCGATCGCCGGCCCCTACATCATGGGGATGCCGCCGCTGTCGGCCGAGGTCCTGAGTCCAGCAGAAGGGCGCAAGCGGTACGGCTATGTCAAACCCGCGGACGCTCACAAAGAGCTGCGGGCCCGCCAGCACGAGCGGGTGTTCGGGCAGGGACAGCTGCCCAGCGACGAAGGCCTCATCGAATCACAGTCCTACCTCGGGAGTTTGGCATGACCACGCGATCTGACGTCCTGTTCGACCCGAAGCGCGCCGACTTCGACCAGTTCGACACCAGAACGCGGGAGATATTCCGGGCCACCATCGACTTCTTCGAGTCTCACGGCAAGCGGTGGCTCAAGCAGCAGGACCGAGACCGGGTCTGGTACAGCGAATTCCTCGACCTGATCAAGCGCGAAGGCATCTTCGCCACGTTCCTGACGCCGGCTTCGGAGGCCGACGGCGACCCCGACAAGCGTTGGGACACCGCCCGCAACGCCATGTACAGCCAGATTCTCGGCTTCTACGGCATGCAGTACTGGTATGTCTGGCAGGTCACGATCCTCGGACTCGGCCCGATCTGGCAATCGTCGAACACCGCGGCCCGCAAGAAGGCTGCCGCCCTGCTGGATTCCGGGGAGATCTTCGCGTTCGGGCTGTCCGAGCAGGCGCACGGAGCCGACGTCTATTCGACCGACATGGTGCTGGATCCCAACCCCGATGGTTCGTACACCGCGACCGGGGACAAGTACTACATCGGCAACGGCAACCTCGCCGGCATGGTCTCGGTGTTCGGCCGTCGCTCCGACAAGCCGATCATCGACAGCTCCGATCTCGACCGGCGCCGCCCAGAGCGGGATTTCGACGGCTATCTGTTCTTCGCGGCCGACAGCCAGCATCCGAACTACCACCTGCGCAAGAACGTCGTGGACGGCCAGATGTACGTGGCGGCCTTCGATCTGGAGGACTACCCGGTCGCTGCCGACGACATCCTGCACGAGGGCAAAGCGGCTTTCAACGCCGCCATCAACACTGTCAACATCGGCAAGTTCAACCTTGGCTTCGGGGCGGTCGGAGCCTGCGAGCACGCCATGTACGAGGCGGTCACCCATGCCGAGAACCGCATCCTGTTCGGCCGTCGCGTCACCGAGTTCCCGCAGATCCGTCGGATGCTCGCGGACGGTTACGCGCGGTTGGTCGGCATGAAGCTCTACAGCGAGCGGGCCATCGACTACATGCGCAGCGCCGGCCCGAACGACCGCCGGTACCTGCTGTTCAACGCGATCGAGAAGATGAATGTCACCCGCGAGGGGGAGAAGGTCATCACGCTACTGGCCGACACCATCGCGGCCCGCGCATTCGAATCCGATATGTACTTCACGATGGCGCTGCTGGGTGTCACCGGTCTGCCACGTCTCGAAGGCACGGTGCACGTCAACATGGCGCTGTCGCTGAAGTTCATGCAGAACTACATGTTCGGCGCATCCGATGCCGCACTGGCGGCCCTGAATGTCTTGCCTGTCGGGCGGGCCCCGGCCCCGGTGGTGAACGCGCTGGCCGGTGGCTTGCGCACCGTCGGTGGAGTCATTGCGGATTCGTCTTTGGCGCAACGCATTCCTCCGCTCAAGCCGTTGCTGTCGGGTATGCCCGAGGTGCCGACCCGTCGAGACGGCGCCGATGACGACTTCTTGTTCCGGCAGGGCCCCAGCAGCGGACTGGCGAAGATCAGATTCGGAGATTGGCAGGCGGTGCTGCGCCGGTTCGCCGGAACACCGAATGTCGCGGTATTCCTTGGCCAGGCGCAGGCGTTGCAGACGCTGCTGGCGGTGGCAACGCCCAGCGCCGACCAACAGCGCAATGTCGACTTCCTGTTCGCCGTCGGCGAGATGTTCACGCTCATCCCGTATGCCCAGCTGATTCTGGAGCAGGCCGCGATCGAGGACATGGAGACCGATCTGGTCGACCAGCTCTTCGAGGTCCTGGTTGCCGACATGTCAACGAATGCGACCAAGTTGCACTGCCATCCGGATGCCGGCGCCGTACAGCGGCAGCGCGCTCTCGACATCGTCCGGCAACCCGTCGCCGATGCCGCCCGGCACGACCGTGTGGTGTCCCGCGTGCGGGCGTTGGCCGGCTGCTACGAGATGAACCCGTGATGGTCACACGGCGATAGCGGCCCGGCGCGTCGGGTGCACGGGCGCGCGTCATCTGCGACGGTATGGGCATGGAGTCCGGCGGGCAGGAGCGCAGCGACCGGGGGGTGGGCCCGGTTCTCGCCGAGTTCGACGAGTACCTCGAGCTGCAATGCGGCCGGTCTGAGCACACCCGCCGGGCATACCGGGGCGACCTGAGGGCGCTGTTCGAGTTCACCGGCGGCGGCCTGGAGACGCTCACCCTGCCGACGTTGCGGTCGTGGCTGGCCGCCCAGTCCGCGGCCGGAACAGCGCGGACCACCCTGGCGCGGCGCACCTCGTCGGTCAAGACGTTCAGCACCTGGGCGGCGCGACGGGGCCTGCTGACCGATGACCACGCGGCCCGGCTGCAGGTCCCCAAGGCGCGGCGCACCCTGCCCGCCGTGCTGCGTCGCGACCAGGCGATCGACGCCATGGAGGCGATGAATTCCGCGGCAGCAGAAGGCGATCCGCTGGCATTGCGCGACCGGTTGATCGTCGAGATGCTGTATGCGACCGGGATCCGGGTCAGCGAACTGTGTGGGCTCGACATCGACGACGTCGACTCGTCGCGGCGGGTGCTGCAGGTCCTTGGCAAGGGCAACAAACAGCGCACGGTCCCGTTCGGAGAACCGGCGCACCTGGCCCTGACGGCATGGCTCTCGGCCGGTCGGCCGGCGCTGGCCACACCCGATTCCGGACCGGCGTTGTTGCTCGGGGCGCGCGGCAAGAGGCTGGACCCGCGGCAGGCCCGCACCGTGGTGCACCAGACCGTCTCGGCTGTCGACGGCGCACCCGACATCGGTCCGCACGGCCTGCGGCACAGCGCGGCGACCCACCTGCTCGAGGGCGGTGCCGATCTGCGCGTCGTGCAGGAACTGCTCGGCCACACCTCGCTGGCCACCACGCAGCTCTACACCCACGTCACCGTGGAACGGTTACGCGCCGTGCACGATCAGGCCCACCCGCGAGCCTGATCGCCGAGTGTCGGCTCGCGTGCGAGCCTGCGCGGAAATCGCGCACACAAGCCAACTTTCGATGGGAGGGGAGGAGAACACATGACCCGAGCGGTCGTAGACCTACCGTCCGGGCCGGTTTCCTATCTCAGCTGGGCACCCGACGACGCGGGGCCCACGGTCGTGTTGCTGCACGGCGGCGGGGTGGACAACGCATCGCTGTCCTGGGGCGGCATCGGGCCGCGCCTCGCCCAGGCGGGCTACCGTGTCGTCGCGCCGGATCATCCCGGCTACGGGCACAGCGCCCCGCCGCGCTTGCCGGTGACCCAGGAGCGGCTGGTCGCCTATGTGGGGGAGTTCGTCGACGCACTGGGCTTGCAGCGCTACGCGATCGGTGGCCTGTCGCTCGGCGGCGGCCTGACCATCGGCCATGTGCTGGACCGCCCGGACCGGGTCACCGGTGCGATGCTGCTGGGCAGCTACGGCATCATGCCGCGGCTCTCGGACGGACCGCTGTCCGGTCTGCGGCAACTGGTCACCTGGGCCANTGGGCGGATCACGTCCACCGACTCGATCAGCCGGTCCACCCGGGTGCCGCCCGAGTCGAATTTCAGCCCGGCGGCGGCATATTCGGACTTCATGTGACCTGCGCCCAGGCCCAACTCGAACCGGCCGCCCGAGAGCGCCGCCACGCTCACGGTTTCGCGGGCGGTGTCGACCGGGTGGCGCAGATCGTTGTTGAGCACCAGGGTCCCGGTCCGCAGATGCGACGTGACGGCGCACGCGGTGGCCGCCCCGCTGAACGGCGCGACCGTGGGCGCCAGATGGTCGGGGATGGTCAGCACGTCGAATCCGGATGCTTCGACGGTGAGCGCGAACTCGGCGAATTCCACACCGCGCGGCAACGCGGTGTGCAGGCCGAACCGCATGGGCCGGTTGCGATGCGATTCCGATGGGGCGGTCATGATTCCGACCCTAGGCCGCACGTGCCGGCGCGCGAGCGGGCGCAGACTGCTGCTGTTTGGCGGCGTGGCGGGCAGCAAACATGCACGCGCGCGGTGCAGGCGTCATTCCCCCAGCGGTTTGAGCCGGATCGGGGTCTCGGCCAGCAGCCCGAGCGGGTCGACGTAGTCGGCCCGCGCCGCGGCACCCCACATCGCACCCCAGTGCAGGCAGGCGGTCACCGGGCAACCGGGGTGCCCGGCCAGCAGGGTCCCGATTGTCTGCCCGGCCGCGACGGTCTGACCGGGTCGGACCGCGGCCTGCACCGGTTCGTTGCTGGTGCGCNGTCGCCTATGTGGGGGAGTTCGTCGACGCACTGGGCTTGCAGCGCTACGCGATCGGTGGCCTGTCGCTCGGCGGCGGCCTGACCATCGGCCATGTGCTGGACCGCCCGGACCGGGTCACCGGTGCGATGCTGCTGGGCAGCTACGGCATCATGCCGCGGCTCTCGGACGGACCGCTGTCCGGTCTGCGGCAACTGGTCACCTGGGCCACGGTGCGCACCGGACTGCTGGGGGCGGCGACCCGGTGGGTGGGCACCAACCGCCGGGCGATGGTGCGCAGCATGCAGGCCCTGATCACCGACCCGGCTCAGCTGACCGACGCGCTGATGGGCGAGATCATGACCGCGGCAGGCCAACCGGCGGGATTCACCGCGTTCGAACAATGGCAACGCGACCAGGTCCGGTGGAATCGGCAGCGCACGGACTACACCGACCGGCTCGCCTCGTTTCCGCGCCCGGCGCTGGTCGTTCACGGTGAACGCGACCCGGGCGTTCCGGTCGCCCGCGCCCGTACTGCGGCCACCCTGATACCCGATTCGCAGCTGAAAATCGTTGCGGGGGCCGGCCATTGGGTGCAACGGGACCGGCCGGACATCGTGCTCGAGGCGATGACCGAGTTCCTGCGCGGCCTCCCGGCGAGTTAACGCACCAGCTTGATCACCTCGGCCAGGTGCGGCAGCGCCGATTCGCGGCCCGGCCAGGCGTCGAACGCCGTCCAGTAGCTGATCCCGAACCGACGCTGCCGGTCCACCAGCGCATCGGCCATCTGCTCGTAGCTCCCGAATAGCGCAAACGGGGAGCGCAGCAGCAGGTCAGGCGACGCCCCCAACGGTTCGGCCAGCTCGGCGGCCGCGGCCTCGGGATCGTCGGTGTGGACCACGAACTGCAGGAGTGCGTTGAGTTCGATGGCGTCGAACCGGTCACCGGCGGCGGCGCGGACGACGTCGATCCGGTCCAGCAGGCCGGTGGCGTCGAAGTGGGTCAGCCGTACCTCGGTGGCGTCGTGGTTGTGGCTGAAGCCGGCCAACCCGGCGATGTCGGCGACCCGGCCGGCCAGCTGCAGGACGCGCGTGCCGTTGCCGCCGATGAGCAGCGGCACCGGGACGCCCGGTGGGGCGACGAGAGCCCCGGCCTCGGCACGCACGCAGAAATGCGCGCCGTCGACATCCACCGGCTCACCGGCCAGCAGTGGGCGGATCACGTCCACCGACTCGATCAGCCGGTCCACCCGGGTGCCGCCCGAGTCGAATTTCAGCCCGGCGGCGGCATATTCGGACTTCATGTGACCTGCGCCCAGGCCCAACTCGAACCGGCCGCCCGAGAGCGCCGCCACGCTCACGGTTTCGCGGGCGGTGTCGACCGGGTGGCGCAGATCGTTGTTGAGCACCAGGGTCCCGGTCCGCAGATGCGACGTGACGGCGCACGCGGTGGCCGCCCCGCTGAACGGCGCGACCGTGGGCGCCAGATGGTCGGGGATGGTCAGCACGTCGAATCCGGATGCTTCGACGGTGAGCGCGAACTCGGCGAATTCCACACCGCGCGGCAACGCGGTGTGCAGGCCGAACCGCATGGGCCGGTTGCGATGCGATTCCGATGGGGCGGTCATGATTCCGACCCTAGGCCGCACGTGCCGGCGCGCGAGCGGGCGCAGACTGCTGCTGTTTGGCGGCGTGGCGGGCAGCAAACATGCACGCGCGCGGTGCAGGCGTCATTCCCCCAGCGGTTTGAGCCGGATCGGGGTCTCGGCCAGCAGCCCGAGCGGGTCGACGTAGTCGGCCCGCGCCGCGGCACCCCACATCGCACCCCAGTGCAGGCAGGCGGTCACCGGGCAACCGGGGTGCCCGGCCAGCAGGGTCCCGATTGTCTGCCCGGCCGCGACGGTCTGACCGGGTCGGACCGCGGCCTGCACCGGTTCGTAGCTGGTGCGCAGCCCACCGGGATGGGCGAGGGAGACCACCGGGCGGCCGGCCAGCACTCCGGCGAACACCACGGTGCCCGGGCCCGCGGCATGAACCGGCTGATCGGGGACGGCTGCCAGATCGACGCCCCGGTGACCGCGGTTCCAGTTGGGGGAGGGCGCATCGAACTGCCTGGTCACCGCTGGTCGCGGCGACACCGGCCATAGCAGCCGGGAGGGCTCGGCGAGGGCGGGCGGCGGCCACAGCCACGCGATACTCAACAGCAGCGCAGCTGCGGCGAACCTCATCACTCCAGTGCAGCGTCAACCCGAGCCGATCGAAAGCCCCGAAACCCCGGCCTGTGGATCAATGGGCCGGGTTTGCCGCGTGGTAAAAGCACCCCTGTTCAGCGTGTAAACTTCTACCCGCAGCTCGCTGAGCGGGCTGACTTCGCGTGTCTGCGCATCGACCGCCTCAACGGGGTCGTACTCGGATGCCGACGGTCCTGACCTGGAAGTTTTCCAGATCGGGTTCGGCAACCGGCAGGCACCAGGGCCTGGCATCACCCGACGCCGGGCGACAACCGACACATAAAGGAACGAGTTCATGGCTGTTGTGACCATGAAGCAGCTGCTGGACAGCGGCGCGCACTTCGGGCATCAGACCCGTCGTTGGAACCCCAAGATGAAGCGGTTCATCTTCACCGACCGCAATGGCATCTACATCATCGATCTGCAGCAGACGCTGACCTACATCGACAAGGCGTACGAGTTCGTCAAGGAAACCGTCGCCCACGGTGGCAGCGTTCTGTTCGTCGGCACCAAGAAGCAGGCGCAGGAATCCATCGCCAAAGAGGCGACCCGCGTCGGTATGCCCTACGTGAACCAGCGCTGGCTGGGCGGCATGCTCACCAACTTCTCCACCGTGCACAAGCGCCTGCAGCGCCTCAAGGAGCTTGAGGCCATGGAGCAGACCGGTGGCTTCGAGGGTCGCACCAAGAAGGAAATCCTCATGCTGACGCGTGAGAAGAACAAGCTGGAGCGGTCCCTCGGCGGTATCAGGGACATGCAGAAGGTGCCCTCGGCCATCTGGGTCGTCGACACCAACAAGGAGCACATCGCCGTCGGAGAGGCCCGCAAGCTGGGTATCCCCGTCATCGCGATCCTCGACACCAACTGCGATCCCGACGTCGTGGACTACCCGATCCCGGGCAACGACGACGCGATCCGGTCGGCCGCCCTGCTGACCAAGGTCGTCGCCTCTGCGGTGGCCGAGGGCCTGCAGGCCCGCGCCGGCCAGGGTGCCGGTGAGAAGCAGGACGCCGAGGGCGCAGAGCCGCTCGCCGAGTGGGAGCAGGAGCTGCTCGCCGGTGCGACCGCTGGAACCGCCGAGGGCGATGCCGGCGCCGCAACCGAAACATCCACTGACGCTTCGTAATTCCAGGAGAAGTCTTTTATGGCTAACTACACCGCTGCCGACGTCAAGCGCCTTCGGGAGCTGACCGGTGCCGGCATGCTCGACTCGAAGAACGCTCTGGTCGAGGCCGGCGGCGACTTTGACAAGGCTGTCGAGCTGCTCCGTATCAAGGGCGCCAAGGACGTCGGCAAGCGCGCCGAGCGCGCCACCGCCGAGGGTCTGGTCGCGGCCAAGGACGGCGCGCTCATCGAGCTGAACTCCGAGACCGACTTCGTCGCCAAGAACGCCGAGTTCCAGGAACTGGCAGACCAGGTCGTCGCGGCCGCTGCCGCCGCGAAGGCCGGTGACGTGGACGCGCTCAAGGGCGCCAAGATCGGCGACACCACGGTCGAGCAGGCCATCGCCGACCTGTCGGCCAAGATCGGCGAGAAGCTGGAGCTGCGTCGGGCCGCTTACTTCGACGGCACGGTCGAGACCTACCTGCACAAGCGTGCCGCGGACCTGCCGCCGGCCGTCGGTGTGCTGGTCGAGTACCAGGCCGGCGATGCGGAGAAGGGCAAGGAGGCCGCTCACGCGGTCGCCCTGCAGATCGCCGCGCTCAAGGCCCGCTACCTCACCCGTGAGGACGTGCCCGAGGACATCGTCGCCAACGAGCGGCGTATCGCCGAGGAGACCGCGAAGGAAGAGGGCAAGCCCGAGCAGGCGCTGCCCAAGATCGTCGAGGGTCGCGTCACCGGCTACTACAAGGACGTCGTCCTGCTGGACCAGCCGTCGGTGTCGGACAACAAGAAGACCGTCAAGGCACTGCTGGACGAGGCCGGTGTCACCGTGACCCGCTTCGTGCGGTTCGAGGTCGGCCAGGCCTAGCCACAGCAGAAGACTCGAGCGGTGTACCCACCGCTCGCCGCAAAACCCCGCGTCCTTCCGGCGATCCCGGAAGCGCGGGGTTTTGTTCATTCGCGCACCGATCGCATGGTGCCCGCCGAACCGAGGTTTTTGCCGACGCAGGGGTTTGACGGGTACGAATAGGTGTTGGAGGTCAACATGCGCGTAGGTGTGGTGTTTCCACAGACGGAACTCGGCGGGGACGCCGGAGCCGTGCGTGCCTACGGCCAGCGCGTCGAAGAACTGGGCTTCACCCACATCCTGGCCTACGACCACGTCGTGGGCGCCGACCCGGCCGTGCACCGGGATTGGTCGGGGCCCTATGACCTGTACACCACATTCCATGAGCCGTTGGTGATGTTCGGCTATCTGGCCGCGGTCACGTCGCTGGAGTTGGTGACCGGGGTACTGATCCTGCCGCAGCGCCAGGCGGTGCTGGTGGCCAAGCAGGCCGCCGAGGTCGACCTGCTCAGCGGGGGACGACTGCGCCTCGGGGTCGGGCTGGGCTGGAACGCCGTCGAGTACGAGGCGCTGGGCGAGGAGTTCGGCAATCGCGGCAAGCGGTCCGAGGAGCAGGTGGAGCTGATGCGCCGGCTGTGGACCGAATCGTCGGTGAGTTTCGAGGGCCGCCATCACCAGGTGACCGGGGCGGGCCTGGCGCCGCTGCCGGTCCAGCGGCCGATCCCGGTGTGGTTCGGCGGTGCCTCGGCGCGCGCCCGGCAGCAGCATGTCCCGGTGCCAGCCGAACCGCGGCTGGGCCTCCAGGAATGTCGCATGCGTGCCCTGTTCGGCCAGCGCGATCGCCAAGGCGAGATTCGACGGGCCGAAACCGATGCCCAGCAGCGGCGGTTCAGGTCTGGACATGTGCGCGGGTCAATCGTTGNGGCACCGACGCCTGGGAACCGAAGGCGGAGACGTCCAACGGCGATTTCGCCCGGGCCTATCTGGCCACCGGCTTGGTGCCCCTGGGCAAGACCCGGCTCTCGGAGTTCGGCTTCAGTGCGTCGTGCGAGCACCCTCGCCTGGGCCCGGTGCGCAACCCGTGGAATCCGCTGTACACGGCGGGCGCCTCGTCATCGGGTTCGGGGGCGTTCGTGGCGTCCGGTGTGGTGCCCATCGCGCATGCCAACGACGGGGGCGGATCGATCCGGATCCCCGCGGCCTGCAACGGGCTGGTCGGTCTCAAACCCACTCGGGGCAGGCTGCCGCAGGACAAGGATCTGCGGGTGATGCCGCTGCGGATCGTGTCCGACGGGGTGCTGACCCGATCGGTGCGCGACACCGCGGCGCTCTACCGCGAGATGGAACGGGTGTACCGCAACCCCAAGCTGCCGCCGATCGGTGATGTCAGCCGGCCCGGCAAACAGCGGCTGCGCATCGCGGTGTGCACCCAGTCCGTCGTGCACGATGCCGGCCCGGAGATGGCCGAGCTCACCCACAAGACCGCGGCGCTGCTCGAAGAACTCGGTCACCAGATCACGGTGATCGGCAACCCGGTCCCGGCCCGGTTCAAGGACGACTTCCTGCTCTATTGGTCGTTCCTGGCGTATGCGACGGTGCGCGGCGGCAAGCGTTCCTTCGGGCCGAGTTTCGACCGGGACAAACTCGACAATCTCACCCTCGGGCTGGAACGTCTTGCCGCGCGCAACCTGCATCGGGTTCCGTCGGCGATCGCCCGGCTGGCCCGGTCGCGGCGGATCACCGAGCGGCTGTCCGGCAGCTACGACGCGGTGCTCATGCCCACCCTGGCCGAACCCACGCTGGAGATCGGCCGGCTCGACCCGACCGCCGACTACGAGCAGATCATCGACCGGCTACTCGGCTGGGTGGCGTTCACACCCCTGCAGAACGCCACCGGGGACCCGGCGATCTCGCTGCCGCTGGCGCAGACGGCTTCGGGCCTCCCGGCAGGCATGATGCTATCGGCGACCCGCGGCCGCGAAGCGTTGCTGCTGGAATTGGCCTTCGAGCTGGAGGAGGCCAGGCCCTGGCCGCGTATTCAGGATCCGGCCCCGGCCGCCCCACGTAAACGGGCACGAAAGGCCGTGACGTAGACCGCGGTTGGGGGCCGGGCACGGATTTGTCCAAGTGCTGCTCTCGCGGACGTCCGCGGCCTCATATGATTGCCGACAGTGTCACTGTTGCGGGGGTGTGAATGACGTCTGGGCCGAACGACCCGAGCCACTCGATGAGTTACGACCCGCTGGGTCAAGAACGAGGATCGATACGGTGGCAGGATCCGAACACCGCCACGCCTCGGCCTCCGACCGTGGCCGAGGCGCGACAGCGTGACAAGGCGCAGCGCGCACGTGAGGCCGCCGCACAGTTTGCCGCCCTGCAGGAGCAGAAGGCCCGTGAGCGGTCCGCCAGGAACGGCAAGATCCTGATGGGCTCGGTGGCCGTGGTCGGTGTGGTCGGGGTGATCGCGCTGGGCTATCACCTCCTGCACAAGGAGGAAATCTCGGCGACCTGCGTCAAGGACGGCACCAACGAGGTGGTGCCCGACTCGTACTGTTCCAGCGGCCACAGCAGCTCCGGCGGCACCTTCATCTATCTCGGTTCGCCGTACCGGTACTACTACGGCGGCAACAACGGCGGGGTCGGAACGATCGCCCGCGGCGGAACACTGGAGATGCCCAAGGGCACCACTGCCAAGACGAAGTCGGGCACCTCCATCTCCCGAGGTGGATTCGGCTCGTCGTCGAGCTACGGCGGAAGTTCGGGCAGCTGAATGCGCCGTCAACGCAGTTCCCCGCGAGCCGGCTGGGAACAGATCGTCGCCGACCAAGGGATGTGCTTCGGGACTCCGGCGCGCGACGCTGCCGGTGCCGACCGACCGTACTGGGACGAATCGGTGCACTACGTGTTCGACATGGACGAAGTGCTGTCGATCGAGGCCTCCGTCGAGGTACTGCACTCGATGTGCCTGGAGGCCGTCGAGAATGTGGTGCTGACCGGCCGCTACCGCGACTTCGGGCTCCCGGAATGGAGCTGGGAGCACATCGAGAAGTCGTGGCGGCGTAGCGATCCACATCTGTACGGCCGTTTCGACCTGCGCTACGACGGCCGCAGGCCGCCGGTGCTGCTCGAGTACAACGCCGACACCCCCACCACGCTGCTGGAGGCCGCGATCCTGCAGTGGCACTGGAAGACCGATGTCTTCCCGGCCGACGATCAGTGGAATTCGTTGCACGAGAAGCTGGTTGCCCGCTGGGCCGAGATCCGGGACCGCCTTCCCGGCGCCGAGACGTACTTCACCTGGTCGGGCGCCGAGCTCACCGGGGAGGATCACGTGACGGTGGCCTACCTGCAGGAATGCGCCGCCGAATCCGGACTGCACACGGTCGGCCTGGCAATCGAGGACATCGGGTACGACCAGGATCTCGACCGGTTCGTCGACCTGGAGGAAGCCCCCATGTCGTCGATCTTCAAGCTCTACCCGTGGGAGTGGATGCTCGACGACGAGTTCGGCCGCCGCGCGGTCGAACAGTTGCCGGCCACCATGTGGGTGGAACCGCTGTGGAAGACGTTGTTGAGCAACAAGGCCATCCTGGCCGTGCTGTGGGAGATGTATCCCGGACACCCGAACCTGTTGCCGGCCTACATCGATGACCCGCACGAGCTGACCGAGTATGTGCGCAAGCCCAAGCTCGGGCGGGAGGGCGCCAACATCACCATCGTCGGCGCCGGCTACGAAACCGAGACCGGCGGGGTGTACGGCGAGGAGGGCTACGTGTACCAGTTGCTCGATCCGCTACCGCAATTCGATGACATGCGCCCGGCGCTGGGCGCCTGGATCGTCGGCGACGAGTCCGCCGGGCTCGGTATCCGTGAGACCTCCGGTCTCGTCACCGACAACGGCGCTGCCTTTGTGCCACACCGCATCCCGCTGTGACCTTGGAAGGAACACTCCCTATGACAAACCACTCTGGTTGCGCTCAGCTCCGACTACTGGTCGGTTCTCGGCCACGGGGTATCGGCGATCGTGCTCTACACGATCGTCGGTGTGGCGCTGATGGTCCTGGGTTTCTACGTGATCGACTGGACCACCCCGGGCCCCTTGCGCACCCTGGTGCGGGCCGGGCGGCCCAATGCCGCGGCGGTGGCGGCCTCGGGCATCGTGTCGATGGCGCTGATCGTCGTGCTGGCCATCTACAGCTCATCAGGCGATCTGATCCAGGGTTTGATCATGACACTGGTGTTCGGGCTGTTGGGCATTGCGGCCCAGGCGTTCTCGGTTCGGTTGATCGGCGCGATCAAGGGCATCGACATCGGCATGGTGTTGGCCTCCGAGCGGTTCACGCCCCAGGTCCTGGTGGTCACGGCCGCCTATCTGGCGTTCGGTCTGATCGTCGCGGCGGCGATCCTCTAGGTCCATCCCGCGAGCAGACACAGAATCGCACTTTTCTCCCGGAAAACATGCGATTCTGTGTCTGCTCGCGCTAAAGGGTGCGGCAGACTTCGGCGGCGGCTCGGGTCAGCGCCGCCGGGCCGTCGCGCAGGGCCTGCTCCAGTGGCGTGCCGGGGGAGGTGATCGCGATCAATTTCGCGACCCCGTGCTCCAGCAGCACGTCGGCGTCGGGGGCCACCCGGCCGGCGAAGATCACCACCCGCGCACCGGTGCGTGCGGCTACCTGTGCCACACCGAATGGGGTCTTGCCCAACAGGGTCTGGGCATCGACACTGCCCTCGCCGGTGAACACCCAGTCCGCACCGGTCAGCGCCTGCTCCAGTCCGACGGTGTGTGCGATCACCTCGACACCGGGATCGCATTCGGCTGCAAGGAATTCCATCAGCCCGAAGCCCAGCCCGCCGGCCGCGCCTGCGCCGGGGCGGTCGGGCCTGGCGTGACCCAGCGCGGCTTCGGTCACCGCCACGAACCGGCTCAACGCGGCTTCGAGGATCTCGACGTCGGCGGGGCCGGCACCCTTCTGCGGGCCGAAAACGGCGCTCGCGCCGCCGGTTCCGAGCAGGGGTGCGGTGACGTCGGAGGCGATCTGGACACGGACGTCCGCCAGTCGGCGGTCGAGGCCGGAGACGTCGATGCGGTGCAGGTGAGCCAGTGCGGCGCCGCCGGGCGGCAGTGCGGCGCCTTCGGTATCGGTGAACGTCGCGCCCAGGGCGGTGAGCATGCCGACCCCGGCGTCATTGGTGGCCGATCCGCCGATCCCGATCAGCAGCTCGGTGGCGCCATGGTCGAGTGCCGAGACGATGAGTTGCCCCACACCGAAAGTGCTGGCGCGCAGAACATCCCGGTCCGCCGGGGCCACCAGCTCCAGGCCTGAGGCGCTGGCCATCTCGATCACTGCCAGCCGGCGTGCGGCGACGTAGCCGTAGCGGGCGCGGGTCGGGCGGCCGAGTGGATCCGCGACGTCGACTGTGATGCGTTCGCCGCCGAGTGCGTCGACAACCGCGTCGACCGTCCCTTCGCCGCCGTCGGCCATCGGCACTCCGACACATTCGGCCTCGGGCAGCGCCAACCGGACGCCTTCGCGCATCGCCGCCACCGCTTGCGACGCGGTCATCGACTCCTTGAAGGAGTCCGCGGCCAGAACGATTTTCATCCTGCCGGGACATTACCGACTGCGGCGCCGTACGGCGCGCCGGAAGGCGCTCACTTCACGGCATGGGCCAGCAGCCGCTTGAGCTCGCGTCGCTGTTCGGGGTCGAGCCGGTCGAGCACCTCGTCCTCGGCCGCCAGCACGGCCGCCTCGGCGCGGGTCAGTAGCTCGGCGCCATCGGCGGTCAGCTCGGCGGGCAGGGCCCGTCCGGAATCGACGGTTGCGGGCCGGCGCACCGCGCCGCGGTCCTGCAGGCCGCGCAGCACATTGTTCATCGCCTGCGGCGACACATTGGTGTGACGCGCGAGCTCGGCGTTGGACTGTCCGGGGGCCATCGACAGGACGCGCAGACAGACGAACTCGGGGAGCGTGAGCCCGAGCGGCTGTAGTTGTGCGGCGACCCGTGGCTGAAGGACTGCGACGACGCGATACATCAGGTAACCGAGCGGCTGCTCCGCCAGGACGCCCCCCGTTTCGGAGTTCATATCAAGCATATTGACACATATCAACCACGTTGATATACCGGACGCATGACCACACCAAGCGAAATGTCAGACGCAATGTTCGAATCGGCTTACCGCGGTGAGGCTCCCGAGTTCGCCGGGGTGCGACCGCCGTGGAGCATCGGGGAACCCCAGCCCGAGATCGCGGCACTGATCGCTGAGGGCAAGTTCCACGGCGACGTGCTCGACGCGGGCTGTGGCGAGGCCGCCACCGCGCTCTACCTGGCCGAGCAGGGATTCACCACGGTGGGCCTCGATCAGTCGGCCACCGCCATCGAGATGGCCCGGGCCGAGGCCGCCAAGCGAGGACTGGCCAACGCCAGCTTCGACGTCGCCGACATCAGCTCCTTCACCGGCTACGACGGCCGCTTCGGCACCATCGTCGACAGCACGCTGTTCCACTCGATGCCAATCGAACTTCGCGAGGGCTACCAGCAGTCCATCGTGCGGGCCGCGGCCCCGGGCGCCTCCTACTTCGTCCTGGTGTTCGACAAGGGCACCATGGGAGACACCGGCCCGGCCAACCCGGTCACCGAGGACGAGCTGCGCGAGGTCGTCGGCAAGTACTGGGTGATCGACGATGTCCGGCCCGCCCGCATCCACGCCAACGTGCCGCCGGAGTTCGCGAACTTCGCAGACTTCGCCGGGGCCGACATCCGCGACGAGGGCAACAACCGCAAGTCGATGGCGGCCTGGTTGCTGCAGGCGCACCTGGGTTAGCCGTTCGCTGAACTCCGCCGGCCGGCAACACTCGGTCGCACCGGAGCTCCCCCCGGCTACGTCTCCGGCCCGGGATAAGGCAGGATAGAGAGGCCGTCCAGGGGTAACCCGGGTGGCTCTCTACATGCGAGGAGTGCCGAGGAGACCGATGGCGGATCCGAATGTCGCCGGCGAGGGCGCAGCACCCATTCGTCCCTTCTACACAAGGGTTCTGCTGAAGCTCGGCGGAGAGATGTTCGGCGGCGGCGAGGTCGGGCTCGACCCCGACGTGGTGCATCAGGTCGCCCGCCAGATCGCCGAGGTGGTGCGCAGCGGGGTCCAGGTCGCGGTCGTGATCGGCGGCGGCAACTTCTTCCGCGGCGCCCAGCTGCAACAGCGCGGCATGGAACGCACCCGCAGCGACTACATGGGCATGCTCGGAACCGTGATGAACAGCCTTGCGCTGCAGGACTTCCTGCAGAAGGAAGGCATCGACACCCGCGTGCAGACCGCCATCACCATGGGGCAGGTCGCCGAACCCTACATTCCGCTGCGCGCCGTACGGCACCTGGAGAAGGGCCGTGTCGTCATCTTCGGCGCGGGCATGGGACTGCCGTACTTCTCCACCGACACCACCGCCGCCCAGCGCGCCCTGGAGATCGGGGCCGACGTGGTTCTCATGGCCAAGGCCGTCGACGGTGTCTACACCGCCGACCCCCGCGAGGATCCGAACGCCGAGCTGCTCACCGAGGTCAGCCATCGCGAGGTCATCGATCGCGGCCTGCGGGTCGCCGATGCAACCGCCTTCAGTTTGTGCATGGACAACCGGATGCCGATGCTGGTGTTCAACCTGCTCACCGAAGGCAATATCGCCCGCGCGGTGGCGGGTGAGAAGATCGGAACACTGGTCACCACCTGAACGGGAAACGGGAGAAGCCGACGTGATCGACGAAACTCTCTTCGACGCCGAAGAGAAGATGGAAAAGGCCGTAAGTGTGGCCCGTGACGACCTGGCCACCATTCGGACCGGCCGGGCCAATCCGGGCATGTTCTCCCGTATCAACATCGACTACTACGGGGCGATGACGCCGATCACGCAGATGGCGAGCATCAACGTCCCGGAGGCTCGCCTCGTCGTGATCAAGCCCTACGAGGCGTCGCAGCTGCGGCCGATCGAGGACGCGATCCGCAACTCCGATCTCGGCGTGAATCCCACGAACGACGGCAGCATCATCCGCATCTCCATCCCGCAGCTGACCGAGGAGCGCCGCCGCGACCTGGTCAAGCAGGCGAAGTCCAAGGGTGAGGACGCCAAGGTCTCGATCCGCAACATCCGTCGCAAGGCGATGGAAGAGCTCAGCCGCATCAAGAAGGACGGCGAGGCCGGTGAGGACGAGGTCGGGCGCGCCGAGAAGGACCTCGACAAGTCCACCCACACCTACACCAGCCAGATCGACGAACTGGTCAAACACAAGGAAGGCGAACTGCTGGAGGTCTAGTGGCCGATCAGCAAGTACCTTTCGTGGCAAACACACCGGTCGGAGAACCGCAGAAGAAGCAGTCCCGGGCCGGCCGTAACCTTCCGGCCGCCATCGCCGTGGGCGTCGTCCTCGGCGCCATGGCGATCGGGACCCTCCTGTTCGCGCCGATGTGGTGGCTGCCGTTGCTCGCGGTCGCCATCGCCATCGCCACTCACGAGGTGATCCGGCGGCTGCGCGAACACGGGTACGCGTTGCCCACCGTCCCGCTGTTACTCGGCGGCCAGGCGATGATCTGGCTGACCTGGCCGTTCGGCGCCGCCGGTCTACTGGGCGCCTACGGCGGGACGATCGTCGTCTGCATGGTGTGGCGCCTGGTGGGCCAGGGCCTGGACCGGCAACCGGTCAATTATCTGCGCGATATCGCCGCCACCGTCCTGCTCGCGACGTGGGTGCCGCTGTTCGCGGCCTTCACCGCGCTGCTGATCTTCGCCGACCACGGCGGTGCCCGGGTCTTCACCATCATCGTCACGGTCGTGTTCGCCGACATCGGCGGTTATGTCGCGGGCGTCTTGTTCGGCAAGCACCTGATGGCGCCGGCGATCAGCCCGAAGAAATCCTGGGAGGGCCTCGGCGGATCGCTGCTGTTCGGCATCGCCGCTGCCGTTCTTTCCGTGGTGTTCCTGCTGGACAAGCCCGCCTGGGTGGGCGTGCCGCTGGGCCTGCTGCTGGTGATCACCGGCGTGCTCGGCGACCTGGTCGAATCGCAGATCAAGCGCGACCTCGGGATCAAGGACATGGGGACGCTGCTACCCGGCCACGGCGGGATCATGGACCGCATCGACGCGATGCTGCCGTCGGCCGTCGTCGGCTGGATCGTCCTGACGCTTCTCGCCTAGGCTGCGCTGCCCGCGTGCGCCTGACGCGTTCAGCCAGCACGCGACAGCGCCGAGGACCAGTCCGGCGGCGATTCCGAGGTTCACCCGCTCGCCGAGCATGAACCAGGACAACACCCCGGCGACCGCGGGGATCACGCAGAACAGCATCGCGACCGCCGACGCGCCGTGCAGATTGATCGCCCGCACGTACAGCGACACCCCGAGCATGGCATTGAGCAGCACCACGCCCGCCACCGCCAGCACGGCCTTGGTGACGTCGTGCACCTCGACCGGTGTGGTGAGCGCCAGCGCTAGGGCCGGCACGAACGCGACCGCGTTCTGCACGGATGTCGAAGCCCGGAAATCGACATCGGAGCAGAACCTCTGCTGATAGACCCCGCCCGCGGCCAGGCCGAGCAACGCCACCAACAGCAATCCGACCGCGGGGTCGATCCCGCCCGAGGCCATCAGTCGCGTCGCGCACGCCGCCAGCACGGCCGCGACGCCCAGCACCAAGGCGAGTACCCGGCGGGGCGTCAACCGGTCGCGCAGGAACACCGCGGCCAGCAACGCCGTCGCGACCGGGTTCATCGCGATGACGACCGCGCAGAGCACCGCCGGGGCGCCGTGCTGAATGGCGATGTAGAGCGCGCAGAACTGCACGGCCTGCATCAGCAGACCCGCGACCGCGACGTGCAGCAGCTTGCGGCCGGTGGGAAAGCGGACCCGGGCCAGCGCCGCCCAGGTGCCCAGGAAGAGGCCTGCCAACCCGAACCGGAAGGCCAGCACGGCCATCGGGGACAGCGCGTGCACCGCGAGGTTGCCGATCGGATAGCCCAGGGCGTAGAAGAACGTCACGGTTGTCGCCGTGCGCATCGGCATCGGCTGAATTGCTCCTCGCGTGCGCAGTGCGGTCGTCGCCATGATGCCCATCGTGGGTGAGCCGCGTACCGCCGGTCCAACGATTATCAGCAATCGCGATTGATCGCTGATGCTAATCGTTGCGGTGGAATAACTCGGCGAATAGAAGGGAAGCCCTAGTTTTTGATCGTATCCGCTGATCGGAGTACGTTGGCCGCATGGGTCAGGTGCTGGACATCGCTCCGCTGCGCAGCCTCGTGGCAGTGGCCGACTGTGGCGGGTTTCACCGGGCCGCCGCGGTGTTGCACATGACGCAGTCCGCGGTCAGCCAGCACGTGCGGCGGATCGAGGCCGTCGTCGGCGGTCCCGTCGTCGAACGGTCCGGCCGCGGCGTCGCCTTCACCGAACTGGGGCATCGCGTCCTCGGTCACGCGCGCAGCATCCTCGCCGCGCACGACGCGGCGTTGGCCGATCTCGGTGCGGCCGAGGAGCGGGTGCTGCTGATCGGCGCCACCGAGCACGGCGCCGACGTCATGCTGCCGGCCCTCACCTCGGCACTGGGCGAGCGGTTGCCCGACTGGCGGTTGCGGTTCCGTCTCGACCGGAACGTGATGCTCGCCGATGCCATCGAACACGGTCTGGTCGATCTGGCCGTGATGCTCGACGGCTCCGGACTGGATCCGGCTCACGCGTCCGGAACGCTTGCGCTGAAGTGGGTTTCGGGCCGAGGCTTCGCTGCGCCCGCGGCAAATCAGCCGTTGCCCGTGGTGATGTTCTCCGAGCCGTGCACATTGCGCGAGCCCACGTTCGCCACGCTCGAGCGGTGTGGAATCGACTACCGCATCGCCGCGGAATCCGCCGACCTGTCCGGCCTGTTCGCAGCGGTGCGTTCTGGTCTGGGCGTGGCACTGCTGCCGATGATCGGCCGCCTGCCGGATGGACTGTGTCTGGCCGAGGGGCTGCCGCCGGCGAGCCGCGCATCGGTCTTCGTGCGCGGTCGCGCCGGCGTGGACGCGGATGTCCTGGACACCGTTGAACGCACCGTTCACGACGTTCTCGCCGAACAAGCCTGATACTGGAAAGAACATGAAGCAGGAATTGGTCTTCGAAGCCCCCCGACGCGGTATGCCACCGCGCCATCTTGCCGACCTCGACGAGGACGGCCGCGCGGAGGCCGTCACCGAACTGGGGTTGCCGAAATTCCGGGCCAAGCAGCTGGCCAACCAGTACTACGGCCGCCTGATCGCCGATCCGAAACAGATGACCGATCTGCCTGCCGCAGTGCGTGACCAGGTGGCCGAGGCCCTGTTCCCGACACTGATCGATCCGGTCAAGCAGATCCAGTGCGATGCGGGGGAGACCCGCAAGACGCTGTGGCGCGCGGGCGACGGCACCACATTCGAGTCGGTGTTGATGCGCTACCCGCAGCGCAATACCGTGTGCATCTCCTCGCAGGCCGGCTGCGGCATGGCCTGTCCGTTCTGTGCCACCGGTCAGGGCGGCCTGATGCGCAACCTGTCCACCGCCGAGATCCTCGAACAGGTCCGGGCGGCGTCGTCGGCCATGCGCTTGGAGCATGATGGCCGGCTGTCGAACATCGTCTTCATGGGCATGGGTGAGCCGCTGGCCAACTACAACCGGGTGCTGGCGGCCGTCAAACGCATCATCGCGCCGCCGCCCAACGGTTTCGGGATCAGCGCCCGGTCGGTGACCGTGTCGACGGTCGGCCTGGCCCCGGCCATCCGCAAGCTCGCCGACGAGAAGCTGGGGGTGACGCTGGCATTGTCATTGCACACTCCCGACGACGAACTACGCGACACCCTGGTCCCAGTGAACAACCGGTGGAAGGTCGACGAGGTCCTCGACGCCGCGCGGTACTACGCCGACGTCACCGGCCGTCGCGTGTCCATCGAGTACGCGCTGATCCGCGACATCAACGACCAGCCTTGGCGTGCAGACCTTTTGGGCAAGAAACTGCACAGCAAGCTGGGGCAGCTGGTGCACGTCAACCTCATCCCGCTCAACCCCACGCCTGGCAGCAAGTGGGACGCCAGCCCCAAGCCCGTGGAGCGGGAGTTCGTCAAACGCGTTCAGGCCAAGGGGGTGTCGTGCACCGTGCGCGATACCCGGGGGCGAGAAATCGCCGCGGCCTGCGGTCAGCTGGCCGCCGAGGGCTGAGCCGCGGCGTTGACTTTGAACTGAGGCTGCAAAAGATCGAGTAGGCGTCTGCGTGGATTCAAAGTCAACGTATCGCCGGGCCTAACCCGGCGCGTTGGTGAACCAGAGGTTCTCCTCACGGAGGCTGCGGCTGCGCCAGCCGTCGGGGGTGCGCACCAGCTCGTGGTGGTAATACCCGCCGCACGCGCTCATCTCCGCCATCCCCGGCAACTGCATGGGGTTGTAGAACATCGCCCGCACCGTCGCGGTCTCCCCGTCGGTGTCCAAGATCTCGATGTTGGTGATGTAGTGCATGCTCCACGGGATCACCCCGAAGTTGGCCGCGAACCAGTCGACCACCTCGTCACGTGTCCCGACGATGGCGCCCGCCGACGAGTAGTCGATTACGGCGTCCTCGGTGAACACCGACCGGTACAGCTCCCAGTCCTTGGAGTCCACGGCTCGGGCATAGCGGTACAACAGGGCCGAGATTGCGGAATTCGCACTCAGGTCCATGGTTTGCTCGCAAGCTCGCTCACTCCGGCATACCGATGGTCTTGGACTCGAAGTACTCCTTGAAGCCCTCCTCGCCGTTGCGCCGGCCCAGGCCGCTCTGCTTGGAGCCGCCGAACGGGCTGTTGATGCCGAAGTGGCTGCGGCTGTTGATCGTGACGTTGCCGGTGCGGATGCGCCGTGCGATGGCGAAGGCCCGGTCGACATCGCCGGACGAAACCTCCCCGGACAGTCCGTAGATGGAGTTGTTGGCGATGGCCACGGCCTCGTCGTCGGAGTCGTACGGGGTGACCGTGAGCACCGGTCCGAAGATCTCCTCCTGGGCCACCTGCGAGTCGGGGTCGACGTCGGCGAGCAGGGTCGGCTGGGTGTAGTACCCGGTCGGCAGGTGCTCCGGAATCCCGCCGCCGGTGACCAGCCGGGCGCCCGAATCGATGCCGGATCGGATGAGCCCGAGCACCTTTTCGCGCTGGGTGGCGCTGATCTGCGGGCCCTGCATGATGCCCGGGGTCCACGGATCGCCGACCGGGAAGTTCTCCATCGCGCCCTTGAGCTGCTCGATGCCCTCGTCGTAGCGGCTGCGGGGGAGCAGGATCCGGCTGGGCAGGATGCAGGACTGCCCACTCATCACACACGCCATCATCGCCGCGATCGGCAGTGCCGAGTTGAAGTCGGCATCGTCGAGCACGATGTGGGCCGACTTGCCGCCCAGCTCGAGCATGGTCTTCTTGACCGTCGATGCCCCGGCGGCCAGGATGGCGCGCCCGGTCGCGGTCGATCCGGTGAAGGTGATCATGTCGACCCGCGGGTCGGCCGACAGCGCGGCCCCGACCTCGTTGGCATTGGACACGACGACGTTGAACACGCCGGCCGGGATGTCGGTGTGCTCGGCGACGATGCGGCCCAGCTCGGTGCCCGACCACGGGGTGAGCTGCGCCGGCTTGAGCACCACGGTGTTGCCCGCCATCAGGGCAGGAACCGTCTCGGCGATGTTGAGGTAGAACGGTACGTTCCACGGGGTGATCGCGCCGACCACGCCGACCGGCTCGTAGGCGATCTTGCGCCGCGCCGGCCCGAGCTGGGTCTGGTGCACACCGTTGTCGACCACGTACTCGAAGTTCCTGCCGTGTTCGGCCCAGTGCTTGACCTCGCAGATCGGGTCCTCGATCTGTGATCCCGTCACGGTCACCGGACAGCCGACCTCGGTGACCAGGATTCGGCGCAGCCGTTCCTTCTCGGCCTCCAGCGCGTCGTGCAGCTGCATCAGGCAGTGGTGGCGGAACTCGACGTCGCGGCTCCAGTCGGTTTCGTCGAAAGCGCGTCGCGCGGCGCCCACGGCCCGCTCGACATCAGCCGTGGTGCCGTCGGTCGCCTGGCCCGCCACCTGCTCGCTGGCGGGGTGGATGACGTCGAATTTCGCACCGCTGCCGGTGTATTGGAGTTCGCCGTCGATGAGCATCCGCTCGTCACCGGCGAGCACGCCGGTGTCGCTCTGCACCTGGGTCATGCCGAACAGCTTTACAAAAATTGCGTCCTGTGTCACCCCTTTGGCGAGACTGCAAGTCTCTGCGATCGTAGAGTGGGCGACGTCGGGGCGAGGAGCGTCAGTTCGTGTCGGACTGCTTGATGCCGACGGCGTGGCGCAATTGAGCCAAGAACTGGTCGTCGTCGTCGCTGCGCACGATGTAGTGCGAGACCGCGACCCGGATCGCGGTGGCCGCCTTCACCGGGGCGTTGGCGCCGGACAGCAGTTTGAGCAGCCGCGACCGCATGATGGGGATGACGTTGGCCAGCTGGGCGATCACCACTTCGGGTTCGATGTCGACCAGCCGGACCCCGGAGTACGACTGCTGATATTGCACGATGAAACGCAATGCGGCATCGAGTTTCTCGTTGCCCCGCAGGCCCACGGTGGCGCGGCTGATGCCGTGGTCGAACATCTCGCGTTCGTGGGTGCCGAACGCGTCGAGCAGCTCCTGCTTGTCGGCGAACCAGCGGTACAGCGTGGGCCGAGATACCCCGGCCTGCAGTGCCACCTCGGAGAGGCTCAGCTTGGTCTGCCCGCTGCGGGCCAGCACCTCGGCGGTCGCCACCAGGATTCGGTGGCGCGTCGAGGTGTCTTCGACTGATGCGTCCCGCTGCGCGGGTACAGGTTCATTCACGTCCAGGCCTTGGTTGATCGAGGTTCACCAAATGGTAGGACCATCACAGCAACTTCTTGAGTATCGCCACAGTCTCCAGGTCGGCCAAGGCGGCGACGCCGCGTCTGGCGCCTTCCAGTGCGATGCCCTCGTCCTGCATGCCGCCGAGGCCCGCGGTGATCACCGGCGCGGCATAGGCGTAGATCGCGCCCAACCGGTAGCGCTCCCAGAGCTCGTCGGGGTCCAGTGCGGGACCACCGGCCGCGGCCAGTGCGCGTCGGTATTCGTCGAGCAGATCGCGCTCGGCGGCGCGTCGATCGTGTGTGGTCATACAGGTGACCAGGGTATATGCCAATTCGCGCCCCGGGTGGCCCCGGCGTACGGCCTGCCAGTCGAGCAGCCCGGCCTCACCGTTGCGGAAGAACAGATTGCCCGGGTGGGCGTCTCCGTGCATCACCGTGTGCGGTGGCCGGTCGAGAAGCTGGGCCGCGGCCCGATAGTTCTCGTCGACGAACCGGCCGTCGGCCACCGGGATGTCGGTGCGCTCGGCCAGTCGTTTGGTCGACAGCTTGAGCAGCGATCCGGTCATCAACGAGGTGTGGTCACCCGACGCCGAGTACAGCCAGCCCAGCGGACCGCTGCCGCCGCGCGCCGGCAGCCGGTCCCAGAACGCCGCGTGCAGGCGGGCCAGCAATTCCACGGTGAGCGCCGCGCGGTCCTTGTCGAGCGGGCGCAGGGTGTCGGTGAATTCACAGGGGCCGCGGGCCAGGTCTTCCAGCACCAGCACGAAGCGGCCGGTGAGTGCATCGAAGGCGGCACCGTGGCAGCGCGGCACGCCTGCCAGTTCACCGGCCAACTGTTGATAGAAGCGAACCTCGGTGTGCCCGAGCCGGCCCAATTCGCCCATCATCCGGGTGGCCGCGGTGACTGCGGGCATCTTGACGAACACCGATTCGGGAGCCTCGCCCCGCAGTTTCAGCCGCGCACGAGACGACGTCCCCGCGTCACCGCCGACGATGGCGAGGGAATCCACGCGGTGGCCGGTCAGTTCGGTCAGGTAGGCGGCGTCGAGGTCGGCGATGCGCCGAGGCATCGACCGCATGCCCCCGAGAACGGCATCCGTTGCGATACGTTGCATCCCGTGGCCGATATGCGCGGCCAGGCCGGCTGCGGGGACGAGGCGGCGGGCCGGTGTGAGCATTGGGCAAGTTTACAAATTTGCGCAAGATTGTAAAGCGATTTCGGAAAGGGGTGGCGATGGCGGGTCCGATGGAGGGGTTCCGCGTCGTGGAGTTGGGCGTCTGGGTCGCCGCCCCGGCCGCCGGGGCGATCCTCGCCGACTGGGGTGCTGACGTCATCAAGATCGAACCGCCGTCGGGCGACCCCGCAAGGACCTTCGGCCGCATGATCGGTATCGACCCGGAGCTCGGGGTGGCCGCCAACCCGCCGTTCGAGATGGACAACCGCTCCAAACGTAGCATCGTGCTCGACCTCGGCACCGCCGATGGCCGAGACGTGGCGCTGGAATTGCTCTGTAGCGCAGACGTTTTCCTGACCAACGTGCGGCCCGCGGCGCTGCGGCGGCTCCAGCTCGACTTCGAGACGGTGGCGGCGCGCAACCCGCGCCTGGTATACGGACTGGTCACCGGCTACGGCCTGGCCGGGCCGGAGGCGGACCGGGCGGCCTACGACGTCGCCGCATTCTGGGCCCGCGCCGGGCTGGCCGACCTCCTGACCCGGCCGGGCGACACGCCACCCTTCCAACGCGGCGGGATGGGGGACCACTCGGCCGGGATGACCCTGGCGGCCGCGGTGTGCGCCGCGCTGCTGGCCCGGCATCGCACGGGCGCAGGACAATTGGTGAGCACCTCGCTGTACCGCCAAGGCGCCTACACCGTCAGCTTCGATCTGAACACCCTGCTGATGAGCGGACAACAGATCGCCATCGGCCGGCGGGAGGCGATGGCGAACCCGTGCATGAACAACTACGCCGCCGCCGACGGGAGACGATTCTGGATCGTCGGACTACAAGGCGACCGGCACTGGCCGGCGCTCTGCCGCGTGGTGGCTCGTGAAGACTGGCTGACCGACCCGCGGTTCGCCACGGCACGCGACCGTTACCTCAACTCCCGCGAGCTCGTCGCCGAACTGGACACCGTCTTCGCCGGACAACCGATGGACCATTGGGCTCCGCTGTTCGACGCCGAGCCGGACTTCTTCTGGTCGCCGATCAACAGCCTCGACGATGTCATCGCCGACCAGCAGTTCCATGCCGCAGGCGGCATCGTCGAAGTACCGGACGGGGTTTCGACGGTGCCGATGGTGGCCAGCCCGGCCGACTTCTCGGCAACACCGTGGCAGCCACGGATGGTGGCGCCGGCGCTCGGCGAGCACACCGACGAGATCCTCGCCGAGCTGCGCGGCACTCAGGACCGCTGAGCGTTGATGCTCGCGAGCAGTTCGTCGAGCTGCTCGTGGGTGACCTTTCCCGCCGAGAACCCGGTCATCCGGCCGATCGGCACGGATTCCAGCATGCGCATCAGGTTCATGCCGAATGCGGAATCGGTTGTGCCGAAAGGGGAAGCGCTGCTCAGCACCGTCAGGATCGTCTGTGCGGCCACCGGATCGGCGAGCAGCTCACCCAACGTCGATTCGCGGGTGAACGGTCGTATCGGCTCGTCACCGTCCACCGTCACCGACGCGCCGAGCCGGAGGTCGCGGCTCGATGCGCCGACCGACACGACATAGTCGCCGGCTTCGACCACCCAGCGTCCGGCATCTGGGCTCCAGTGGGCGAGATCGGCTCGGCCGACCGCGATTTCGACCGAACGTTGTTCGCCCGGATCGAGCGTCACCGAAGCGAATCCGGCGAGCCACCGCGGCGGCCGGCCGACGGCGGAACCGGGCAATCCGGCGTAGACCTGCACCACCTCGCGGCCGGCTCGGGAGCCGGTGTTGGTCACCGTCAGCCGGACCGACACCCCATCGGTGGTGGGGGTGAGCTCGAGATCGGAGTACCCGAACGTCGTGTAGGACAGGCCGTGCCCGAACGGGAACGCCACCGGTAGATCCCGCGCGTCATACCAGCGGTAGCCGACGAACATCCGCTCGCCGTAGACGGTATGACCGGACTCGGACGGGAAATTCAGGTATGCGGGCGAATCCTGCAGTCGCAGTGGCACCGTTTCGGCCAGTCGGCCCGAGGGGTTGACCACGCCGAACAGCACATCGGCCAGCGCGCCGCCTCCGGCCTGTCCGAGCAGGGCGCCGTCGACGATGGCCGGGGCCAGGTCGGCGACGGCGTCGAGCCGTATCACACCACCGTGGGACAACACCACCACCGTGCGGGGCTGTGCCTCGACCACCGCGCGTAACAGGTCGATCTGGGTGGCGGGCAGGTCGATGTGCTCACGGTCATAGCCCTCGGACTCCTCCTCGGCGGTCAGGCCCAGGAACACGATCGCGGCATCGGCCGCTTCGGCGGCCGTGACCGCTGCGGCCACATCGGTGCCGGCGCAATAGCTGACCGGGTGATCGCCTGCGAGCCCGCGGATCTCGTCCAGCGGCACATCGAGCCGGGTCGGGTTCACGTGGGAGCTGCCCCCACCCTGATACCTCGGCTCCTGAGCGAATCTACCGATGACCGCGAGCGGAGCCGGTGCCAGCGGCAGCAGCCCGTCGTCGTTCTTCAACAGGACGATGGCTTGCCCGGCGGCCTCGCGCGCCAGCGCATGATGCTCGTCGACGTCGAATGATGCTTTCGTTTCACCGTTTCGGGTGACCTGCTCGGTCAGGTGGGCCACCCGGGCCGCAGCACGGGCGACCGCATCGGCGCCCAATTTCGCGTCCTGGACCGCCTTTACCACCTCGCCGTCGGAAACGCCGCCGGTAGAGGGCATCTCCAGATCCAGGCCCGCCGACACCGCGGCGACCCGGTCGGCCACCGCACCCCAGTCGCTCACCACCACGCCGTCGAAACCCCACTCGTCGCGCAGCACCGTCGTCAGCAGCCAGGTGTTCTCCGCGGCGGAGACACCGTTGATCCGGTTGTAGGAACACATCACCGTCCACGGCGCCGCGTCGCGGATCACGTGCTCGAACGCCCGCAGGTAGATCTCCCGCAATGTCCGCTCATCGACATCGGAGCTCGCGCGCATCCGGTCGTGCTCGGCGTTGTTGACCGCGAAATGCTTCAGCGACGCACCGACACCGCGACTCTGGACTCCGCGCACCCACGCGGCGCCGAGTACCCCGGACAGCAGCGGATCCTCCGAGTAGTACTCGAAGTTGCGGCCGCAGCGCGGATCGCGCTTGATGTTGATTCCCGGGCCGAGCAGCACATGCACGCCCAGCGCACGCGATTCGTCGCCGAGTGCCCGGCCGATCCGTTCCACCAGCTCGGCGTCCCAGGTCTGACTGAGCCCGACCGCCGGCGGAAAACAGGTTGCCGGCTCGCTGCCCGAGAGGCCGAGATGGTCTGTGGCGCTGCCGGATTGCCGACGCACGCCGTGCGGGCCGTCGGTCAGCACGATCGACGGCACCGGACCGATCGCCTTGGTGGTCCAGAAACTCGCGCCGCTGCCCAGCGCGGCTTGTTCGGTCAGGTCGAGCCCGGCGATGAGATCAGCTGAGTCGGTCACCGAGCCCAGGGTAGCGACGAATGTGAAATGCCCTGGTCAGTGTTGATGCTTCACTCCGGCAGCGTGGCGCAGTTGCGCGAGAAAGTCGTCGGCGTCGTCGCTGCGTACCAAATAGTGGCAGACCGCGACCCGGACGGCGGTGGCCGCGGCGATATCGGCATCGGCTCCGGTTGTCAGTCGTTGCAGGCGTTCCCGCATCAATGGGATGACCTGGGCGAGCCGCCGGATGACGTGTTCGGGTTCGATGTCGACCATTCGCAGCCCCGGGTAGGACTGTTGGTACTCGACCACCGTCCGCAGCGCCGCGTCGAGGTGTTCGTCGTCGGGGAGGCCGGCGGAGGCCTGCGCGACGGCCTGCTCGTAGTACTTGCGCTCCCAGACCACGAACGCATCGAGCAGGTCCTGCTTGGAGGCGAACCAGCGATACAGCGTTGGGCGGGACACCCGGGCCTGCGACGCCACCTCGGACAGGCTGAGTTTGGTCATCCCGTTGGCGCCCAACACCTCCGCGGTGGCGGCCAAGATTCGCTCACGCGTACTGCTCTCGTAGTCCGGGGCCGTTGTTCGCGCCATGCCCCCAGCTTTACAAACTATCGCGTAACTGTCACGCTATTTCGTGGCTCGACACAGTCGTCTGACGCCCGTTCAGGAGGGAATACCCGTGACAGTTGCCAGCTCACCGCAGGCACGCGAATACAGCCCAGTCGACATCACCTCACACGAATTCTGGAGCCGGCCCTTCGCCGAACGCGACGAGACGTTCGCTCAGTTGCGGGCCGGTGATGGCCTGAGCTGGCATCAGCCGCTGTCGACGCTGTTCGATGTCGAGGAGCCGGGATTCTGGGCGGTGACCCGGCGCGCCGACATCCAGTTCGTCAGCCAGCACCCCGAGCTGTTCACCTCGACCCGGGGCGTCGCACTCGATCCGATGCCCGCCGACGTACAGAAATTCGCCACGTTCTTCCTGATGATGGATCCCCCCGAGCACACCACCTACCGGCGCCTGATCAGCTCGGCGTTCACCCCGCGCAATGTCCGCAAGATCGAGGAGCAGATCCACGCCAACGCGGTCGCCATCGTCGACGACCTGATCGGTGCCGGGGACGTCGACTTCGTCGAGGCCTGCTCGGCACAACTGCCGATGCGGACCATCTCCGACATGCTCGGCGTACCCGCTGCTGATCAGCCGGCGCTGGCCAAGGCCGCCGAAAAACTGTTCAGCATGAGCGATGACGAGTACTCCTCGCTCGAGGAACGTGCCATGGCCACCATCAACGAGATCATGCTGATCTCAAGCACCGGGGTGGAGTTGGCCAAGTTCCGGCGGGCCAATCCGGGCGACGACCTGATGACCAGCATCGTCAACGCCGAAGTCGACGGTCACCGGCTCACCGATGAGGAGATCGGGGCGTTTCTGATCCTGTTGGCCTCGGCCGGCAACGACACCACCAAGCAGACCACCACCCACGCGATGATGGCGCTCGCCGCCCATCCCGACCAAAAGGACTGGCTGCTGGAGGATTTCGACAACCGCATCGGCCTGGCCACCGAGGAGTTCGTGCGATGGGCCACTCCGGTGATCCAGTTCGCCCGACACGCCACCGAAGGCGTCGAACTGGCCGGCCAGCAGATCAGCGCGGGGGACAAGGTGGGCCTGTTCTACTGCTCGGCCAACCGCGACGAGTCGGTGTTCGCCGATCCGCAACTGTTCGACCTGAGCCGTTCGCCCAACCCGCAGATCGGATTCGGCGGTGGAGGTCCGCACTTCTGCCTCGGGAATCAACTGGCCAAGACCGAGTTGCGACATCTGTTCCGCGAGTTGCTGACTCGGCTCAAGACCATCGAATTCGGTGAGCCGGAACTGCTGTACAGCAGTTTCGTGCACGGCATCAAGCGCGTGCCGGCACACATTCGGTAGCGCGGCCGAATGGCGCCGGCCGGGGCCTCGCGCTAGGAAGTCTTGGGCGGGCGGGGACGCACCAGTACCGATTGCTGGATGGCGCCGACCGCGCCGGACTCGTCGAACAACGTTCCCACCGTCGCGCCGATGCCATCCGGACCGTAATGGGTATCGGCGCGGATGCCGATCCACTCCCCGTCGGGCACGCGATGGATGTGCACCACCAGATCGGTGTTCAGGAACGTCCACTTGCGAATGTCGATCTTGGAGCCGATGCCGTTGGCGTCGTCGGCGACGGCGAACAACCGCTGCAACGGTGTCATCGGCTCGCCCTTGACCACATCGACCGTCGGCCGCAGCCACGATTCGCCCGCGCCGGGCGCCTGCGGCACGGTCAGCCAGCGCCAATCCACGCTGTGTACGTAGTTGGGCTCCCAGTTCTTGGCCATGTCGTGGCTGCGGGCCTGCTCAAGCGGGGGCATTGGTTCGGCGCCGGAGCGGGCCACGGCGGTGGTGTCCAGCTGCGACATCCGCCAACCGCCGGCCCGTGCCACCACGCGAGGCTCGCCATCGGGGCCGGCGGCCAGCATCTCGGCGCTGACCAGTTCGATCTGCTTGCCCGGTCGTTCGAGCTGAGCCCGCACCCACAGATCACCCTCGGACGGCACGCCACCCATCAGATCGACGGCCACGCGGCTCAACCGGGTGTCGGGGCGATGCTCGCAGCGTTCGAGGGCGCGCACCAACAGCGCCGACACCGGGGCGCCGTGCTGGATCGTGGCCGACCAGGTGCCGCGTGCCATGTCGGTGGCGCGGAACCTCTCGCCGAGCGGGTCGGTCTCGGCGATCAGGTCGTAGTAAGAGTCAGACATCTCTACCGTTCGGGGTGGTGGCCGTCAGTGATGGTGATGCGCGTCGTGGACGCCCGGTGCGGGGATTTCGACCATCAGTGCCTCTACCCGCGACAGCTTGGTGCCGATCAGCCGCTCCGGATAGGCGTCGGTCGTGGTGACCAGGAACAGGGTCCGCCCCTCGACGCCGCCGAGCGCACACGCGATCGCGATGCGCCCATCGGCATCGACGCGGTCGGTCACCGCAGAACCGTCTGACGCGAGACGGTGGAATTCCTGCGCCAGGGTCAACGCCACCCACACGCCGCCTTCGGCGTCGATCGCGATGCCGTCGGGAGGCCCGTCGAGGCCATCGGCGAACACCCGACGGCCGGTCAAGCCGCCGTCAGGGGAGACCGTGAACGCGGTCAAGCGGCGTGCGGTGGACTCCGCGACGATCAGTGTGGAGCCGTCCGGGGTGATGGCCATCCCGTTGGGAAAATCGAGATGCTCGGCGGCGACGACCGCGGTGCCGTCCGGGTCGATGCGCACGATCGTCCCGTTGGTCCGGGCCTGTGACCCGACATAGGCCCGGCCGACCTCGTCGACCACCATGTCGCCGAGCGCGGCGGGAACCAGATCACTGAGATCGGCCAGCAACTCGATGGTGTCGCCGTCATAGCGCAGTACCTGACGCCGCTGGGTGGATACGATCAGCAGCGTGCCGTCGGGCCGAAATCCCAGCCCGGACGGGGAATGCCCGGGCACGTGAAGGGTCGTCATCGACCCGGACAGGTTGACCGTGTGCACGGCCTCGCCGAGCATGTCGGAGAACCAGAGCAGACCTTCGAACCACCGTGGGCCCTCACCGAAACAGAAGCCGTGTGCCAGTTCGGTTGTCCCGGTTTGTTCGGTTCCCGCCGTCATCCCTGCGCGCCTTTACAAAACACGCGACAAGTGTCACGCTCACCGGGTGTCACTGTCAACCACCGGAGCGCGGTAGATGAAGAAGTTCTACGGGCACACGCTGCTGTATCTGCACGAGACCATCGATCTGGGGTCCGGCCGAACCGATCAGTTCAGCGCACCTTTCGGTGATCTCTATCGGCCGATGATGGAGGACCTGGGCGCGCGGCTGTTCGCGATCTGGGAGACCACGCCCTACAACGGTCATTGGCCGCAGGTGACGATCATCTGGGAGATCGACGCGTTCGCCGACTATGCCCGGATCGGCAGGGCGCAGGCGCTCGGCGGCAGTCACGAGAAGCAGGCGCTGCAGTGGGCCGCGTACCTGTCCGAGATCGGCGCCCGCGGCGAGGGGCGAATCATGTACGCCGGCAAGTACAACCGGACCCTGGCCCAGCTGAAAGAGGCGAACTTCGGTGCCGGCCTGGTGATCCAGGAGATCATGCAGACCAAGCCCGGGCGCCAGGACGATTACATCCGCGAACTCGAGCGCCTCTACGTGCCGTGGTCGGAGAACACCGGCAAGCGGTGGCTCGGCTCGTTCATCACGACCTTTCGGTTCAACGAGGTGATCCACTACTGGGCGCTCGACGACGATTGGGACTGCTTCGAGAACCACTACCCCTCCTGGAAGGGCAATCCGCCCGCGGAGATCGTCACCTGGATGAGCGTGGCACCCGCGCTTCGTGACGGCTGGGAGGATTCGATCCTCTGCGCCCTGCCGCCGTCACCGCTGAAGTAGGGGCGAGCCATGGATACGACGAAACAGCCTGTGTTGCGGGACTTCACCTACGATCCGTTCGATCCGGACGTGATGGCGAATCCGCTGCCGTACTACCGCATCCTGCGCGACGAGTACCCGGTGTACTACATCGACAAGTGGGACACCTATGCGCTGTCCCGCTTCGGCGACATCTGGGAAGTGCTCGGGGTCAACGACGGAACATTCGTCGCATCCGAGGGGACCTTGCCCGCCGCCAACGTCCTGGCCCACCGCAACGACGGTCCGGTGTCCGATCCGCCGTTGCACCCCATGCCATTCCACGCCAACTTCGACTCGCCGATCTACGAGGACGTCCGGCGGTGTACCTCGGCCCAGTTCCGGCCGCGGTCGGCGGCCAAGCTGGCCGACCGCATCCGGACCCTGGCCAACGAGCGCCTCGACGAGCTGCTGCCGCTCGGAAGGTTCGACCTGACCCAGGATTACGGCGGCATCGTCGCGGCCGCGATGGTGTGCGAATTCGTCGGACTACCGGTCGATCTGGCTCCGGACGTGCTCGCGACGGTCAATGCGGGCAGCCTGGCGCAACCGGGAGAGGGAGTCGAGGTCGGTAACGCCCGGCCGGGCTATCTGTCCTATCTCACCCCGATCATCGAGCGCCGGCGCGCCGAGGGGTCCGATGGCAGCGTGCCGATCGCCGACAGTCTGATCGCGCACCGGCTACCCGACGGCTCGGCCCTCGGCGACATGGAAGCCGCCGTGCAGATGTTGGGTGTGTTCATCGGAGGCACTGAAACGGTCCCGAAGATCACCGCGACCGGGCTGTGGCAATTGCTGCGTCACCCTGAGCAATTGGCCGCGGTGCGTGCCGATCTCGAGGCCAACGTGCCGATTGCCCGGGAGGAGATCATCCGCCACAGCGCACCCGCGCAATGGTTCGCCCGCACGGTGCGGCGGCCCTACACCATCCACGGCACCACCATGAATCCCGGTCAACGCGTCATCACCCTGCTGGCCTCGGCCGCTCGAGACGAACGGGAGTACGACGATCCGGACGATTTCGTGTGGAACCGGCCGATCGAACGCCTGCTGTCGTTCGGTCATGGCCAGCATTTCTGCCTCGGGGTGCACGTGGCGCGGTTGGAGATCACCATCATGATCCAGGAGTGGCTCAAACGCGTCCCGGAGTACCACATCGACGAGGCCGCGGCCTCCCGGCCGCCGTCGAGTTTCCAGTGGGGCTGGAACAACATCCCGGTGGAGGTATGACATGTGGTGCTACCGCCTCGTGGCACCGTTCACGTTCGAACGCACCGACATCGCCGAGCCCTCGCCGGAATCCCTTGGCGAGGGCCAGGTCCTGCTCGACTTCCTCGCCGCCGGCATCTGCGGTAGTGATCTCCCGGGATTCCGCGGCACCCAGGGCAAGCTGCCCGGAGACATCGGTCGCCGGGCGGCGGAGATGAACGGCTTCCCGATCCACGAGATCGTCGGGGAGGTGCTGGCCAGCCGGCATCCGGATCACCGGCCGGGGGAGCGGGTGGTGGGCTGGGCCTCGGGATTCGACGGGCTGATGGGCCGTGTGATCGCCGACGGCGCCGGGCTGGCGTCCTACGATCCGGCGCTGACACCCCAACTGGCCGTCGGCCTGCAACCGCTGGCATGCGTCCTGTATGCCGTCGAGCAGCTGCCGGATCTGTCGGGCAGCCATGTCGCGGTCATCGGACAGGGCTCGATCGGCCTGCTGTTCTGCTACGTGGCAAAGGCTTCAGGGGCGATTCGGGTGACCGGGGTGGATCCGGTCGATCGCGCCGGGATCGCCACTCGGTTCGGGGTCGACGACGCGGTACGGGCCACCAGCGACCGGTGGGTCCGCCATCTGGGCACCACCGGCAGGCCCGACGTTGTCATCGAGGCGGTCGGCCATCAGGTGGCGACACTCAACCACGCGTTGGAGGCCGCTGCCTTCGGTGGCACGGTGTTCTACTTCGGCGTGCCCGATGACGACAGTTATCCGATCAGCATGCGCACCATGCTGCGAAACAATCTCACGCTGAAATCCGGTGTCACACTGGACCGTCAACGGGTCCTGCGGCGGGCCGACGAATTCGCCCGCGAACACCCCGACCTGTTGCCCGGCTACGTCACACACACCTTCGGCTCAAATGAGGTGCAGGCCGCCTTCGAATTCGCGTGCCGTCCGCTGCCCGAGCGCGTCAAGATCGCGATCACCCGATGAGCCGCAGCAGATTGCAGGACGCGCTGGCCGCCGAACCCCGGATCTTTGGCGGCTGGGTGGTCGGGCCCACGATCATCGGCCCGGAAGAGTTCGCGGCAGCCGGATATCACTACGTCGGGTTCGACGTGCAACACGGGTATCTCGACGACACCGACGTGGCCCTGCTGCTCCGCCGGCTCGAGCAGGTGCCGATCGCCACGGCCGTGCGATTGCCTTCGGCCGATCCCGCGCCGATCGGTCGGGTGCTCGACGCCGGTGCCGATGCGGTGATCATCGCCATGGTGGAATCCGCCGATCAAGCCGCCGCGGCGGTCGCCGCCACCCGATATGCCCCCGCCGGGGTCCGCAGCTTCGGTCCGCTCCGGCCGAGCCTGGGGCTCGACACCGCCGGGCTGGAAGCCAGGGTGAGTGTCTTCGCGATGATCGAGACGGCGGCGGGTCTGGCCGCGGCCGAGCAGATCTGCGCGGTACCCGGCCTCACCGGCGTCTACGTCGGCCCGGCGGATCTGGCGATCTCGATGGGGCAGCAGCCCGCGGACGCCTGGACCCACCCCGAGGTGCGGGCGGCGATGGTTGCCGTCAAGGATGCCGCCGACGCCGCCGGTCTGGTCGCCGGAATCCATGCCGGCGCGGGACGGCTCGGAAACGCCGTGGCCGAATTGGGCTTTCGGATGATCACCCTGGCCTCGGAGTCTCAGGCGCTGCGTCGCGGTGCCATCGAACATCTCAATGAGGCCAGCGGACAGGCGAGCGGAACCGAACGAGGAGGCTACAACTGAACACAGGAGTTGGGCGGGTCGCACTCGTGACCGGTGCCGCCCGCGGCCAGGGCGCGGCGATAGTTCGCCGATTGGTGACCGACGGCTACCGAGTGACCGCCGGTGATCTGCTAGTCGATGAACTTTCCTCCAGCACAGCCGAATTCGGTGACCGGGTGCTCGCCGTCGAGCTGGACGTGACCTGCGCCGAGCAGTGGCAGGCCGCGGTGCGGGCCACGGTCGAGCGGTTCGACGGGCTCAACGCGCTGGTGAACAATGCCGGTGTGCTGCACCGTGCCTCGATCGCCGAGGAGACCGCGGCCGGGTTCGAGAACGCGTGGCGGGTCAACTGTCTGGGGCCGTTCCTGGGCCTGCAGGCGGCACTCGAGCCGTTGCGGCGAGCCGACGGCGCCGCCGTGGTGAACACCTGCAGCACCGGCGCCGTACGCCCGTTCCCGCACCACGCGGCCTACGGCTCGTCGAAATGGGCGCTGCGCGGGCTCACCCACCTGGCCGCCGCCGAATTGAGCCGTGACGGGATCCGGGTGAACGCGGTGTTGCCCGGGCCGGTCGAGACACCGATGCTCGACGCGTCGACCCAGGTCCGGCTGATGGAACGAGCGACCCTGGGCCGGCTCGGCCGGCCGGCCGAAATCGCCGACGCCGTGGCGTTTCTGCTGTCGGAGCAGGCGACGTTCATCACCGGGTCGGAACTTCTGGTCGACGGTGGCCAATGTTTGCAGATCGGTTAGGGCGGATGGCCCCTTCACCGACGGTCGGGATCATCGGCGCCGGCCCGGGTGGGTTGGCGCTCGGAATCTTGCTGAGAAAAGCCGGTTTCGAGGGCTTCACGATCTTCGACCGGGAGGACGGGGTCGGCGGCACGTGGCGGATCAACACGTACCCGGGCCTGGCCTGTGACGTGAAATCGCACCTGTACTCGTACTCGTTCGAACTCAACGCCGGGTGGAGCCGGCTGTGGGCCGGACAACCCGAGATCCTGGAGTATTTCGAACGGTGCGCCGAGCGGTACCGGCTCGGCCCGCACCTGATGCTCAACACCGAGATCACCGCGGCGCGTTGGGATCCGGCAACCAACAGTTGGACCCTGACCACCGCCTCCGGGGCCGAGCACCGATTCGACATCGTGATATCGGCGATCGGCCTGTTCACCCAGCCGGTGCAACCGGATCTCGAGCCGGAGGAGCCGTTCGACGGCACGGTCATGCACACCGCGAACTGGGACCACGACGTCGTGCTCGGTGGGGCCCGGGTGGCCGTCCTCGGAACCGGATCGACTGCGTCCCAGGTGGTTCCGGAGATCGCCAAGGTGGCCGAGAAGGTGTATTCGGTGCAGCGTTCGCCGACCTGGGTGCTGCCCAAGCCGGACCGGCCCTATACCGAGCGCGAACGGTGGCTGTTCGCCCACATACCACTGGCGAAGAAGATCTACCGGACCCGGTTGTGGCTGCGCAGCGAGTCCAACATCGCCGTCATCGAGAACGGCAGCGACAAGACCCAGGAGTTCAAGGCGATCGCGCTCAATCTCCTCGAATCGACCGTCGCCGACGAGGAATTGCGGGCCCGGCTCACCCCGGACCATCCGCTGGGCTGCAAGCGCCTGGTGTTCTCACCCGACTTCATCGCGACACTGACCCGGCCCAACGTCGAGGTGGTGTCCAGTCCAGCGCGGGCACTGCGGTCACGGGGTCTGGTCACCGAGGACGGCCGCGAACTCGACGTCGATGTGGTGGTGTGCGCCACCGGCTACGCGGCCGCCGACTATCTTGGACAGATCGACGTGACCGGTGAGGGTGGAGTCTTGCTGCGGGACACCTGGAGCGAGGGAGCATTCGCGTATCTGGGAATGAGCGTGCCCGGCTTCCCGAACTTCTTCATGCTCTACGGCCCCAACACCAACGTCGGCTCCAACAGCGTCATCTTCATCCTGGAAGCACAGGCCCGCTATGTGGTGAAGGCCCTCAAACATCTACGGCGCAAACATAAGTCATACGTGGCGGTGCGCCCCGACACCATGGCCGCCTACCTTGCCGACATCGACCGGTGGATGCAGGGCACGGTGTGGCTGACCCGGTGCAGCAGCTACTTCCGGGCGCCCAGCGGCCGGGTGGTCACCCAATGGCCGCGCAGCGCCCGCGCGTTCTGGTCGATGACGCGGCGATTCCGAGCCGCCGAGTACACCTTCGACCCGCCCGCCATCCAGCCGGATCCGGTTACCGCGGCCACCGAACGAACGGATGGCTGAGTCGTGTCCTGGCTCGAACGCCTCGATCCGGCATTGCGCGGCTTCGCCGAGGCCCGCACCGATCTGAGCGCCGATCAGTTGGGGGTGGTGCGGACCTCGCTCGATCAGCGTCGCCGGGAGGCCGCACAGACGCTGGACACCCCTGGCGTGGAGATCATCGGGGCCCGCGTGGCCCTCGGCCGGCGCAGCATCCCGGTACGCATCTACCGGGGCGGGCCCACCCCGTCGCCCGCGGTGATCTACTGCCATTCGGGAGCCTTCGTGCTGGGCAACCTCGACACCGATCAGCTGCAATGTGTGGAGCTGGCCCGGCGGGCTCGCTGCACGGTGATCTCGATGGACTACCGGCTGGCACCCGAATACCCGTATCCGGCCGCGTTCGACGATGCGATGGTGGTCCTCAACTGGGCGGCCACCCTGGCCGCGGACCTCGACATCGACGTGGAACGCATCGCGGTGGCGGGAAGCAGCGCCGGCGGCGCGCTGGCCGCCCTGCTGGCCCAACACGCCGCCCCGGGCTCAGCGCCGCCCGNGCGGGCGGCGAGCCTGGCCGGTGTGGCGCCGGCCCTGATCACCTGCTCGGAACTCGATCCACTGCGCGACGAGGCGCTCGACTATTCCCGTCGGCTGCTGGCGGATGGTGTTGCCACCGAACTCCATCTGTTTCCGGGGACCTGTCACGGATTCGATTCGCTGCTTCCGGAGTGGGAGGTCAGCCAACAGCTCTTTGCCCTCCAAGGTGCGGCGATGCGGCGCGCGCTGCATGGATGACGCGGTAGCTGATCAGCTCGGCGGTGGTTGTGATCGACGTTGTGGGCAATAATGCAGAACTATTGCAAGTGAAACTCGCGCGGACAGTCGGTGCGGCCGGTGCGACGATGACTGCGGCGGTGTCGGGGGCACACCCGGGGATCCAGCCGGATGCGTCGGGAGCGAGTGAGCGATTGAGAGGTATCTATGTCGGCCGACGACGACCGGCTTACGTACTCCAGAGATCCCAAACACGCCAGGGACCCGATGTCCTACGGCGGGCTCGACGCGCTGCTCGGCGGCCCGGTGGCGGCGCTGCCCAACGGACGGTCGCGGCACGGCGACTCCAGGGTTTCGGCTCCGCCGGTCGTGTTGACCTCGAATTTCGCCGCTCCTGGCGCGGCTGAGATCACCACCAAGCTGCCGGTGGTGCCGGGACGGTCGGATCCTCCGCCGATCAACGGCTCGTCCTCGGCGGGCAGCTGGATCCTGGAGCAGCCGCTTCCGGCGACGGTGGCCGACGAACCGCGCGCAATCGACAACCTCGCCCGGGTCGGCGTGCGCTCCGCGGTCAAGATGCAGCCGCGGCGCGGCTGGCGGCGCGCGGTCTATGCGACCACCCGCGTCAACCTCGGGCTGTCGCGTGACGAACTGTACGAGCTGGACCTGTACGCCAGGGTGCGCCGCACGGCACGCGAGTCGTATCAGATCGGCGTCTTCGGCCTGAAGGGAGGCGTCGGCAAGACCGCGGTGACCGTGGCCCTCGGATCGGTGCTCAGCGCCGTGCGCGGCGACCGCATCCTCGCCATCGACGCCGATCCGGCCAGCGGCAATCTGGCCGACCGGGCGGGACGGCAATCCGCGGCGACCGTGGGCGACCTGCTGGCCGCCAAAGACCTGTCGCGCTACAACGATGTGCGGGCCTACACCAGCATGAACGAGTCCAAGCTCGAAGTGCTGTCCAGCGACGAATACAGCCGCGCGGCCCGGGCGTTCAACGAAGCCGACTGGAACGCCGCCACCGGCGCGGTCTCCAAGCACTACAACCTCGTCCTCGCCGACTGCGCGGCCGACATGTTCGCCCCGGCGGCCCGCGGGGTGCTGGCGACGGTGTCGGGTGCCGTCATCGTGGCCAGTGCCTCGATCGACGGTGCCCGCCAGGCCGCGGTGACCATGGACTGGCTGCGGCACAACGGCTACCAGGAGCTGTTGAGCCGCTCCTGCGTCGTGGTCAACCACGTCGGCCCGCGCAAACCCAACGTGGACACCGGCGATCTGGTGCACCAATTCCAGAAGCACGTGGCCCCCGGCCGGGTGTTCGTGCTGCCGTGGGACAAGCACATCGCCGCGGGCACCGAGATCCACTTCGACCTGTTGCGGCCGGGCTACCGGCGCCGGGCCCTCGAGCTCGCCGCCGCGCTGTCGGACGACTTCGAGGGCGGCGCCCCGCTGGCTTGAACTTTCGGCCGCGGTGCCGCTCAGCCCAGCGCCAGTTCCCGGGCGACCGCGGCGTGGTATTTGTCGATGTTCGCCGGGTTGACCACCCGGAACAGGGCATCCGGCAGCGGGGAGTCCTTGTAGGCCTCGATGGTCATGGTGCGGCTGAACAGCGTGATGTCATGTCCGGGCCGGGTGAACTGGTACTGCACGGTGATGCGGCCTTCCATGCCGCCGTTGCCATCCTCGTCGTGGCCGAGCCGGCCCACCGAGTTGAACACCCACATGCGCGGTCGCATGGCGATCGCCAGGTGCCAGGTGTAGATCTGCGCCCCGTCGGGACCGGCCTCGGTCCAGGTGTCGCCGACCTGTAGCGGTAGCCGTTCGGGCAGCCCGCCGATGTGGGCGCTGCCCGGGTAGGTCTTGACCCAGTTGGCCGGGTTGGTGACGAAGTCGTAGACCTCCTCGGCGGACTGGGTGAATGCCGTTTCCGAGCTGGTGGTCACGATGCCCAAGAGTGCTTGCCTTTCTTCTGTGGGTGGCGGTTTCGCGGTCAGACGTCGCAGCCGCACGCGGTGGCTGTGTCGGACACGGGAAGTTCGGCGAGGAGGTCCACGCGCGTCGCGTCGAAGCTGAGGAGCCCCCGGATGGGCAGCGATTCCGGCAGCGGATCGGGGTAGCTCCATGCCACGTCGACGATGACGGTTTCGCCGACGACTGCCGACCAATAGTCGGCCGTGCCCTTGTAGTTGCAGTACGACGTCGTCCGGCTGGGCTGCAGCAGCTCAGTGCGGACCAGCGCCGGGTCGACATAGAGCCGCGGCTCCAGCGCCGTCTCGAACACGATCACGGTTTCGTCGGTGTCGACGAGAACGGTGCCTGCGGCCGTCACCCGCAGACCGCGGCGGGTCGGGCGGCAGTCGATGCGATGGTAGGGATTGGGCGGATAGTGCACGAGTTCGCGGCCCTCTTCGAACCACGTGTCGACGGCGTCCCACGGCACCGCGGCATATCCCGGGGCCTCGGGTACTGGGTCGTGTGGCAGGTGGCCGATCTCATCGTCCGGGAAGGCGTAGCTGAGCGGATGACCGGCGCGGTGCACCATCAGGGCGCGTTCGGTGTCGAGGCACGTGACACCGCCGCGCACTGCCTGGATGCGGCGCGGGTGAGGCTCGATGTAGACGGGGGCGGCGGCCAGGGGAGGCGTGAACCAACCGGCCGGCTGTGTACTCAACGGACCCCGCCCTGCGACGAGACTCATTGCGGCACCTCCCGTTTGGCGGATCGTCCGGACGTGGGCGCAACTGCGTCACGCACCGGTGCGCCTCGGTGCGTCGATCGTCGCGTCTAGATAGAAGCTTTACAGATTCTCTCGATAATGTCACGCTGTTGAGTGAGGCGGGTTACCCCGCAGGACGCCAGTCGAGACGTGCGGGCCGATCAGCCCCTCTGGACCCGGAATGGATGCCCTATGTCCCCACAGTCAGGAATGTCCGCACAGATGTCCGAGGTGCTCGCCCCCGGCGTCGCTTCGCACCCGATTCCGTTCTCCCGGTCGCGGGTCCGGCCCGACGAGACGCTGCAATACCGATTGAACGTGATGGCAGCCGACGTCGCCGGTGTGGTGTCGGGTATCGGTGGGTGGTTGTTCGACCGGGCGATGGCGGGCTGGCGGGTGTCGGTGGCGGGCAGCCGGTGCGCCGGCCGGTGCGGGGCGGGCGTGGTGTTCAAGGCCGAGGTCGGGTCGCAGTCACCCGCGGTCGGCCAGATCCAGGGCGTGTGGGTGCACCCCGAGTGGCGTGGTCACGGGCTGGGCACCGCGGGGACCGCGGCATTGGCGGCCGCGGTGGTGGCCTCGGGCCGCATCGCCAGCCTGTACGTGAACAGCTACAACACCGTGGCTCGGGCTACCTACGCCCGCATCGGTTTCGAGCAGGTGGGCACCTTCGCCACCGTGTTGCTGGACTGAGTGCGCGGAACGTCAGCGCTCTGTGGCGGCGACCTGTGTCAGCAGCTCGTCGACCGTCCNTGGCGGCGCTGCCCAGCGGACGGTCGCGGCACGGCGACTCCAGGGTTTCGGCTCCGCCGGTCGTGTTGACCTCGAATTTCGCCGCTCCTGGCGCGGCTGAGATCACCACCAAGCTGCCGGTGGTGCCGGGACGGTCGGATCCTCCGCCGATCAACGGCTCGTCCTCGGCGGGCAGCTGGATCCTGGAGCAGCCGCTTCCGGCGACGGTGGCCGACGAACCGCGCGCAATCGACAACCTCGCCCGGGTCGGCGTGCGCTCCGCGGTCAAGATGCAGCCGCGGCGCGGCTGGCGGCGCGCGGTCTATGCGACCACCCGCGTCAACCTCGGGCTGTCGCGTGACGAACTGTACGAGCTGGACCTGTACGCCAGGGTGCGCCGCACGGCACGCGAGTCGTATCAGATCGGCGTCTTCGGCCTGAAGGGAGGCGTCGGCAAGACCGCGGTGACCGTGGCCCTCGGATCGGTGCTCAGCGCCGTGCGCGGCGACCGCATCCTCGCCATCGACGCCGATCCGGCCAGCGGCAATCTGGCCGACCGGGCGGGACGGCAATCCGCGGCGACCGTGGGCGACCTGCTGGCCGCCAAAGACCTGTCGCGCTACAACGATGTGCGGGCCTACACCAGCATGAACGAGTCCAAGCTCGAAGTGCTGTCCAGCGACGAATACAGCCGCGCGGCCCGGGCGTTCAACGAAGCCGACTGGAACGCCGCCACCGGCGCGGTCTCCAAGCACTACAACCTCGTCCTCGCCGACTGCGCGGCCGACATGTTCGCCCCGGCGGCCCGCGGGGTGCTGGCGACGGTGTCGGGTGCCGTCATCGTGGCCAGTGCCTCGATCGACGGTGCCCGCCAGGCCGCGGTGACCATGGACTGGCTGCGGCACAACGGCTACCAGGAGCTGTTGAGCCGCTCCTGCGTCGTGGTCAACCACGTCGGCCCGCGCAAACCCAACGTGGACACCGGCGATCTGGTGCACCAATTCCAGAAGCACGTGGCCCCCGGCCGGGTGTTCGTGCTGCCGTGGGACAAGCACATCGCCGCGGGCACCGAGATCCACTTCGACCTGTTGCGGCCGGGCTACCGGCGCCGGGCCCTCGAGCTCGCCGCCNAACCACGTGTCGACGGCGTCCCACGGCACCGCGGCATATCCCGGGGCCTCGGGTACTGGGTCGTGTGGCAGGTGGCCGATCTCATCGTCCGGGAAGGCGTAGCTGAGCGGATGACCGGCGCGGTGCACCATCAGGGCGCGTTCGGTGTCGAGGCACGTGACACCGCCGCGCACTGCCTGGATGCGGCGCGGGTGAGGCTCGATGTAGACGGGGGCGGCGGCCAGGGGAGGCGTGAACCAACCGGCCGGCTGTGTACTCAACGGACCCCGCCCTGCGACGAGACTCATTGCGGCACCTCCCGTTTGGCGGATCGTCCGGACGTGGGCGCAACTGCGTCACGCACCGGTGCGCCTCGGTGCGTCGATCGTCGCGTCTAGATAGAAGCTTTACAGATTCTCTCGATAATGTCACGCTGTTGAGTGAGGCGGGTTACCCCGCAGGACGCCAGTCGAGACGTGCGGGCCGATCAGCCCCTCTGGACCCGGAATGGATGCCCTATGTCCCCACAGTCAGGAATGTCCGCACAGATGTCCGAGGTGCTCGCCCCCGGCGTCGCTTCGCACCCGATTCCGTTCTCCCGGTCGCGGGTCCGGCCCGACGAGACGCTGCAATACCGATTGAACGTGATGGCAGCCGACGTCGCCGGTGTGGTGTCGGGTATCGGTGGGTGGTTGTTCGACCGGGCGATGGCGGGCTGGCGGGTGTCGGTGGCGGGCAGCCGGTGCGCCGGCCGGTGCGGGTCGGGCTGTGCCGACTGCCGTGCGCTGCGCATTCTCGGATCGAAAGCCGTTGACGTGGACGGTCTCTGGCCGTCTGCGCAAGCGGATGCCGTCGCGCTGACGGTGATCAGCACCGACCGGTCCGACGATCACGGCCTCGCCGGGTTGCGCGACCGGGGCGAGGCCGTGCTCTTCTTCGGGGCGCGGGCTCCGGGAGTCCTTGCCGGGCAAGTGGACCGGGTCCGGTATCGGCCGAGCGCCGCCGCGGTGGCCTTCAAGGCCAGCGCTCTGGTGCTGCTCGGCGCAGACCAGGCTCCGGCGGCAGGGGAGACCGTGTTCCGGTGCGGGCGCCTCGCCGGCCCGCTCGACGATGACCTCGTGCCGGGGTGTTGATGGCGGCACAGGTGTCGGTGGCCGGTCTACTGGAGGTGTTCGACGTGACACCAGCAGGGCCGGATCGGTTCACCGGGGTGACCGGCCCGGCCGGCACCGACGGCAGGCGCGTGGCCAAGGGCGCGCAGGCGCTTGGGCAGTCGATCGTCGCAACGGCAAAGCGATTCCCGGGCAAGGCCATTCGCTCGGCGCATGCCGTCTTCACCAGGCCCGTTCACATCGATTCCGCCGTCGACCTGCTGCTGACGGTGGTTCACGAGGGTCGTTCGACGGCGGCTGCGGTGGTGACTGTCGGGCAGGGCTCCCGGCCGTGTGCCACGGTGACGGTGCTGGCCGACGTGCCGTCCGGCGAAGTGATCAGCCACCACGCGTTGCGGCCCGATGTCGACACACCCGACGATGCCCGGCCGGCCGCGCCATCGATTGCCGGTCATGAACTCCGATTGGTCGGCGTGGCCGACGTCAACGATCCCGACGAGGTGGGGCCGCCCGAACTCTGTGCCTGGCTGCGATATGACCCGATACCCGAACGCGATGACCTCGCCAAGGCGCTGCTGGCGTACTTCACCGGACAACTGGGCATTTCGACCACCATGCGGCCCCACCGCGGCATCGGCACGGCTCAGGCACACGCCACGGTGTCCACGGCGCTGATGTCGACCTCGGTCAGCTTCCACGAACCGGCGGAGTGGGACGGGTGGCTGCTCTACAGCCACGAGAGCACGGCGGCCGGCCAGGGCATGTCGTATGTCCGCGGCCAGGTTCACACCGAGGATGGTGACCTGTTGGCGTCGTTCGCCCAGGAAGGGCTGATCCGCGCGATGCGGCCGACCGACGCCGCCATCGACGTTCCGGCCCGGTTGTAGGGCCGGCGTGAGAGGGACGCGGTTACCGGATCCAGCCGCGGCGACGCAGCCACCAGTCGCGGGCCACCGCCGCGACGATGAGCGCGGCGAACCCGATGAGGAACCACTCCTCGACATGGCCGACGTGGTTGCCGCGCATCATGACGAGCAGGAACGCCGCCGACAGCAGGCCGCCGATCTGGATGACCTTGGGGCTCATGTAGGACCAGCCCCACGCTGCGGACGGGACGTCCTCGACGTCGACGCCGCTGTGTCGCTCCACTTCGGTGCTGGCCACGGTTGCTCCTCCGGGTCGAACTGGCTTCAGGCTTGGCTTGCGGACATTCTGACATACGACGCTGCGTCGTACGCGGGCCCTGGGGGGTCAACCCAGGCGGCGGTACCGTCGCAGCGCCTCCACTCGCTCTTCGGCGTGGTCGACGATCGGTTCCGGATAGTCCGCGGGTCGATCGGCACCCAGCTTGTGCACATCGTCGACGCCGGCCAGCTCAGGGATCCAGCGCCGCACGTAGTCGCCGTCGGGGTCGAACTTCGCGCCCTGCAGCGTCGGGTTGAACACCCGGAAGTACGGCGCGGCGTCGGTGCCGCAGCCGGCGGCCCACTGCCATCCGTGTTGATTGCTGGCCATGTCGCCGTCGACCAACTGGTCGAGGAACCAGCGAGCGCCCCACTGCCACGGCAGGTGCAGATCCTTGACCAGGAACGAGGCCACGATCATGCGGACCCGGTTGTGCATGAACCCGGTCGCGGCCAGCTGACGCATCCCGGCATCGACGATCGGAAAGCCGGTTCTGCCGGCCTTCCATGCCTCGAACACCTGCCGGGCGGTCTCGTCCTCATCCACCTCGATGGCGTCGAAATCGCGATTCCAGTTCGACCACGCGCTGCCGGGCCAGTGGTGCAGCACCGCGGCGTAGAAATCCCGGAATGCCAGCTCCCGCAGGTAGGCCTCGTCGCCGCGGCCGAGGTCGGCGGCCATCGTCCGTGGGTGAATGGCGCCGAATTTGAGATGTGCGGACATGCGACTGGTGGTGTCGAGATCCGGGCGGTCGCGCTGTGCGGGGTATTCCGCCAGATCGGCCGTCACGAATTGCCGCCACTGCGCCAGTGCCGCCCGCTCACCGGCATCGAACGTCAGATCGTTTGTGGCAGAAGGAATATCGACGGCGTTGCGGACATCATCAGCGACCTCGGCCGGGTCGATCCAGCGCGCCGAATCCGCACCGGAATCCGCAGGCCGTCGCCAGCCGTGCTGACGCCACGCGCGGAAGAACGGCGTGAACACCTGATACGGCGCGCCGTCGGATTTGAGAACCCGGCCCGGCGACACCAGATAGGGCGAGCCGGCAGCTCGCAGTGGGACATCGCGGAGGGCCTCGGCCACCTGCTCGTCGCGTCGCCGGCCGAACGGGGAGTGGTCCTGAGTGATGTGCACGGCGGCAGCCCCGACGGCGCGGGCGAGCTCCGGAATGCGTTGTTCGGGCCGGCCACCGGTGACCAGCAACCGCCCGCCCAGGCTGTCGGACAGGTCGTGCAGCGCTCGGTACAGATACTGCAGCCGGCGTCTCCCCGAGGACGCCGCCAGCCGCGGATCCAATACGTAGCAGGCCAGTACCTCGCCGTCCCGTTCGGCGGCCTCCAAGAGGGCCGGGTGGTCGTGGCAGCGCAGATCGCGCCGAAACCAGAGGAGCGTGGGCATCCCTTCATGCTGCCCACGAATCCACCGAACGACACCAGAAAGGTTGGTAGATGCAGTTCTGGAGTGGCACCGCGTTCCTGGACACCGCCGACGCGCTGGCGGTGGCTCCATTGCTCGACGAGGCCGGCTACCACGGCATGGTGTGCTCGGACCACCTGATCTACCCACGCGAGTTGTCCTCGCCCTACCCGGATTCGGCGACCGGCAGGCCACCGTGGGCGCCGGAGACCGCCTGGCCCGACTCGTGGGTCCTGATCGGTGCGATGGCGGCCGTCACCCGTCGGCTCCGGTTCTCCAACGCCGTGTACGTGGCGCCGGCGCGGCCACTGCTGGAGGTCGCCAAGCAGGTGGCCACGGCGGCGGTGATCTCCGGCGGGCGAGTGTCCCTCGGGGTCGGCGTCGGCTGGATGCGTGAGGAATTCGAACTCATGGGCCAGGATTTCGACACTCGCGGCGAGCGGCTCGACGAGATGATCCCGGCCCTGCGCGCGTTGTGGCGCGGCGGCTGGGTGTCCTATACGGGCCACTACTACTCGGTGCCCGAGATGATGATCGAGCCGCATCCGCCGGGACCGGTGCCGATCCTGTGCGGTGGTGAGTCCGAGGCGGCGTTGCGGCGCGCGGCGCGATCATGCGACGGCTGGGTCGGCTACGCCTACACCCTCGAACAGGCCACCGGCTTCACCGGCCGGCTCGCGGAACTGCGTCGCGACTACGGGCGGGAGCACGAGCCCTTCGAAATCATCCTGGCGTTGCTCGATCCGCCGTCGCCGGAGCTGTACCAGCGGGCGCGGGACCAAGGCATCACCGCGGTGATGTGCGCGCCCTGGCTCACCATGCCCAACGGTGAGACGGGAGCCGGCCGGTTCCGCGGGCCCATCGAGCGGTTCGCGGAATCGATCATCGCGAAGGTGGGTTAACTCCCCGCATCACTTTGACGCTTGCGGTGACATCAAAATGATGTCACCATGACGTCATGGACTTGCAGCCCTATGTCGACTCGGTCCGGCACGAACTCGGTGTCGCCGCCGCCGCGGGCGGTGCCGAAGCCGAGGCGCTGGCCGAACGATTGACCGCCCCGCTCGAATCCGCGCTCCGACTGGCCCTGCTCGAAGCGCTGTCCGAGGCGGCCGAGCAGGTCACCCGTGAACTGGCGCCCGGATCCGTCCATGTCCGGCTGTCCGGGCGGGACCCCGAATTCACGGTCGAACCCGCCGAACCCGAGGTGGCCGCGGCGCCCGTCATGGACATCCCCGGATCCGAACTCGCTACTGCCGGCCGCGAAAGCGACGACGGCGGTACCTGGCGGGTGTCGCTGCGGCTTCCGGAGGGCCTGCGTCCCGGGGTGGAGGCTGCCGCCCGCCGGGACGGCGTCTCGGTGAACGCCTGGCTGGTCCGGGCCGTCTCGGCGGCGCTCGGCGGCACCGCTCGCCGCACCGGCTCGGGCGACAAGACCTTCAGCGGCTGGGTCCGTTGAAAACCAACCGATAGGAGAATCCGATGCCCACCTTCCATACGCCCCAACCCATCACCGCCGTCGTCGAGGTGGTCGCCGGTGCGGTGCACCTGTCGGCCACCGACCGCGACGACACCGTCGTCGAGATCCGGCCACGCGACCCCGAGCGCGCCTCGGACGTGCGCGCCGCCGAGCAGGCCCGGATCGATTTCCACAACGGCACGCTCGTGGTGACCGCCGGCAGGAAGATCCTGTCGTTGGGACGTGGGGGAGCCGTCCGTGTCGACATCGCGCTGCCGTCGCGCTCGAGACTCAACCTGTCCTCGGCATCGGCCGACATCGATGCCGACGGCACCTATTCGGATTCCCGCTTCGCATCGGCCGGCGGGGCGCTGCGGGTGGCCGACGTCAACGGAAACATCAAGGCGGACACCGCGTCCGGTGATATCACCATCGGTCAGGTGGTGGGTGACGCGCGGATCGCCACGGCGTCCGGCGACGCGGCGATCGACCGGATCGACGGCGACGCGAAATTCCAGGCGGCCAGCGGCAGCCTGGCGATCGGCACCCTGCGCGGGAACCTCAAGCATCAGACCGCATCGGGTTCGGTCACCATCGGTGTCGCGGTCGCCGGTGCGCTCAGGGCGCAGACCGGCAGCGGCGAGGTCGAGGTCGGGATACCCGAGGGCACCGCGGCGCGGCTGGAGCTCAAGACCCACTCCGGCACCGTCGACAACGCCCTGCAAGCCTCGGACGGCCCGGCCACCGGCGACGAGACGTTCATCGTGCACGCCCGCACCGGCTCGGGAGACATCTCGGTGCGTCGCGCCGTCGGGCCGGTGGCTGCTGACCGGTCCTCCTAGCGCGGATGCGCTGATTGGGTCGGGCGCCGGCAGCGCGGCACAATAGACGCGTGAGCGATTCCCCGGCGCGACAGCGCGTGCTGATCCTCGGTAGCACCGGATCGATCGGTACCCAGGCGCTCGACGTCATCGCCGCCAATCCCGACCGGTTCGAGGTCGTCGGCCTGGCGGCCGGCGGCGGCAACCCGGATCTGCTCGCCGCCCAGCGCGCCGCCACCGGCGTCACCAACATTGCGGTCGCCGACCCGGCCGCCGCCGAGAAGGTCGGTGAGGTGACCTACTCCGGCCCGGACGCGGTCACCCGGCTGGTCCAGGACACCGAGGCCGATGTGGTGCTCAACGCCCTGGTCGGCGCCCTGGCCCTGGCCCCGACCCTGGCCGCGCTGGCCACCGGCGCGCGACTGGCTCTGGCCAACAAGGAATCGCTGGTGGCGGGCGGGCCACTGGTGCTCAAGGCGGCCGCACCGGGCCAGATCGTCCCGGTCGACTCCGAACATTCCGCGATGGCGCAGTGCCTGCGCGGCGGCACCGCCGACGAGGTCGCCAAGATCGTGCTGACCGCTTCCGGCGGGCCGTTCCTCGGCTGGTCGGCGGCCGACCTCGAGTCGGTCACCCCCGAGCAGGCCGGTAAGCATCCGACCTGGTCGATGGGCCCGATGAACACGCTGAACTCGGCGACACTGGTCAACAAGGGCCTGGAGCTGATCGAGACGCACCTGCTGTTCGGCATTCCCTACGACCGCATCGAGGTGGTCGTCCATCCGCAGTCGATCGTGCACTCGATGGCCACCTTCACCGACGGTTCGACGCTGGCGCAGGCCAGCCCGCCGGACATGAAACTGCCGATCGCGTTGGCCCTGGGCTGGCCCGACCGGATCCCCGGCGCGGCCCTGGCCTGCGACTTCACCACCGCCTCCACCTGGGAATTCCTGCCGCTGGACAACGAGGTGTTCCCCGCGGTGCGGCTGGCGGCCGAGGCCGGAACCCGCGGCGGCTGCCTGACCGCGGTGTACAACGCGGCCAACGAAGAGGCGGCGGAAGCCTTCCTGTCGGAGCGGATCCCGTTCCCGGCGATCGTCGACACCGTGGGTGAGGTGTTGCACGCTGCCGACCAGTGGGCCGCCGAACCCGCTACCGTGGAAGACGTACTCGACGCGCAGCGCTGGGCCAAGGATGCGGCCCGGCGCACCGTCGAGCAGAAATCCGTCAGAAAAGGGCTCCTCACCAAATGATGTTCGTTATCGGCGTCGCGCTGTTCGCGCTGGCCATCCTGGTTTCGGTGGCCTTGCACGAGTGCGGGCACATGTGGGTGGCGCGGGCCACCGGGATGAAGGTGCGCCGCTACTTCGTGGGCTTCGGTCCCACCTTGTGGTCGACCCGGCGCCCCAACAAGCTGGGGGAGACCGAATACGGCATCAAGGCGATCCCGCTGGGCGGGTTCTGCGACATCGCGGGCATGACCTCGGTCGACGAGATCGCGCCCGAGGACCGGCCGTACGCGATGTACAAGCAGAAGGTGTGGAAGCGGGTCGCGGTGCTGTTCGCCGGACCCGGGATGAACTTCATCATCGGCCTGGTGCTGCTCTACGGCATCGCGATCGCCTGGGGTCTGCCCAACATCAGTCAGCCCACCACCGCGATCGTCGGCGAAACCGGTTGTGTCGCAGCGCAACTGAGTATCGACAAGATGGAGGAGTGCACGGGTCCGGGGCCCGCGGCCCTGGCGGGTATCCAGGCAGGCGACGAGATCGTCAAGGTCGGAGACACCGAGGTCTCCGATTTCTCAGAGATGGCCGCGGCGATCCGCAAACTCGACGGCCCGGTGCCCATCGAGCTCAAGCGTGACGGCCAGACCATCACCACCACCGTCGACGTCACCCAGACGCAGCGCTTCACCAGCACCGACGCGAAGGAGCCGGTCACGGTCGGCGCGATCGGCGTGAGTGCGGTGAAAGTTCAGCCCCCGACGCCGTACAACCCGATCACCGCGGTGCCCGCGACGTTCGCGTTCACCGGTGATCTGGCCGTCGAACTGGGCAAGTCGCTGGCCAAGATCCCGACCAAGATCGGTGCGCTGGTCGAGGCGATCGGTGGCGGTGAGCGCGACAAGGAGACCCCGATCAGTGTGGTCGGAGCCAGCATCATCGGCGGCGAGACGGTCGAGGCCGGGCTGTGGGTGGCGTTCTGGTTCTTCCTGGCGCAGTTGAACTTTGTGCTCGGCGCGGTCAACCTGGTGCCGCTGCTGCCGTTCGACGGCGGCCATATCGCGGTCGCGACCTACGAGAAGATCCGCAACATGATCCGGGCGGCCCGCGGCAAAGTGGCCGGAGCCCCCGTCAACTACCTCAAGCTCATGCCGGCCACGTATGTGGTGTTACTGGTCGTCGTCAGCTACATGCTGCTGACCGTCACCGCAGACCTGGTCAATCCACTCAGCATCTTCCAATAGGAGGAACTCCGTGACTTCCATCGGTCTGGGAATGCCCGAGGCCCCGGCGCCCACGCTGGCGCCGCGGCGCAAGACCCGTCAGCTCGACGTGGGCGGTGTCGGCGTGGGCAGCGACCACCCCATCGCGGTGCAGTCCATGTGCACCACCAAGACCCACGACGTGAACTCGACGCTCCAGCAGATCGCCGAGCTGACCGCGTCGGGCTGTGACATCGTCCGGGTGGCCTGCCCCCGCCAGGAGGACGCCGACGCGCTCGCCGAGATCGCCCGGCACAGCCAGATCCCGGTGATCGCCGACATTCACTTCCAGCCCAAGTACATCTTCGCCGCGATCGATGCCGGATGCGCCGCGGTGCGTGTCAACCCGGGCAACATCAAGGAGTTCGACGGCCGGGTCAAGGAGGTGGCCAAGGCCGCCGGCGACGCGGGCATCCCGATCCGCATCGGCGTCAACGCGGGCTCGCTGGACCCCCGGTTGCTCAAGAAGTACGGCAAGGCCACGCCCGAGGCCCTCGTCGAGTCGGCGCTGTGGGAGGCCTCGCTGTTCGAGGAGCACGGCTACGGCGACATCAAGATCAGCGTCAAGCACAACGATCCGGTGATCATGGTCGAGGCGTACCGGCAGCTGGCCGCGCAATGCGACTATCCGCTGCACCTCGGCGTCACCGAGGCGGGGCCGGCGTTCCAGGGCACCATCAAGTCCGCCGTGGCGTTCGGGGCGTTGCTGTCGCAGGGCATCGGCGACACCATCCGGGTGTCGTTGTCGGCGCCGCCGGCCGAGGAGGTCAAGGTCGGCAACCAGATCCTGGAGTCGCTGAACCTGCGGCCACGCGGTCTCGAGATCGTGTCCTGCCCGTCCTGCGGCCGGGCCCAGGTCGATGTCTACACCCTGGCCAACGCCGTCAGCGCCGGCCTGGACGGTCTCGACGTCCCGCTGCGGGTGGCGGTGATGGGCTGTGTGGTCAATGGCCCGGGCGAGGCCCGCGAGGCAGATCTCGGCGTGGCCTCCGGCAACGGCAAAGGCCAGATCTTCGTCAAGGGCGAGGTGATCAAGACCGTCCCCGAGGCGCAGATCGTCGAGACGCTGATCGAAGAGGCGATGCGGCTGGCGGCCGAAACAGACGGGTCCGATCATCCGAGCGGTTCGCCAGTGGTGACCGTAAGCTGATAACGGCCCTGTGAGCGGGGTCACCCAGCCTCGGCTTGAGCAGAGAGAATTGTCCATGTCGGCACCGCCACTGTTCCGCCTCGTCGACGAGCGGCGAGTTTCCGTGGTGCGTGACGCCACACCGTGTCTGCAGGTGTTCGACGAGGATCCGGTCGGGTCGTGCATGGTGGCCGCCCGCGTCGCCGAGTTCGGCGTCGAACCCGGCGCGATCGGCGGGGAGCTCTGGACCAGGCGCGGTGTCGCCCAGTCACTGTGTTACGCCGGGCCGAACCTGATCCCGCTGCGTGGGGACGCCGAGGACCTGAAGGCGTTCTCCGACAAGGCGATGAGTACCGCGCGGCGCTGCTCCTCGCTGGTCGGCCGGGCCGAGTTGGTGCTGCCCATGTGGCGGCGGCTGGAAACGGTGTGGGGTGCGGCCCGCGATATCCGGGAGCAGCAGCCGCTCATGGCGCTGAGCTCCATGCCGTACTCGATGATCGACCCGGCGGTNTTGCCGGCCGGTGCGCGAAAGCGGCCGGCCACGGTCAGCAGGCTGCCGCGGATGATCGCGGGCCAGGCGCGGGGGTCGAGTAGCGCCCGACGACCGGACTCGACGCCGAACTGCCGATAGATCTCCTTGTCCGGATCGGCGACGGTGGCAAACGGCAGATCCGCGGTGTGTTCGGCCAATTCGGCGGTGGGGGAGTGAAAGAACACCACCTCACGGACCCCGGCCGCGGTGATCTCCGCGTGCCGGGCCACGAATGCCTGCAGGTGCAGGTTGCAGATCGGGCAGCCCGCGAACCGCCGGAACTGCAGGTGCACCATGCCGTGTGGATCGGGTACTGCAATGTGTTCGCCTGTGACACTGAGGAACTGGTGCCGCGGGAGGATCGTAGACGGACTCAATCTTGGCACGACTCCTCCTCATTAGCGTGCGATGTACGCTTACGATTCCACGCTATAGGCGTACGTTGTACGCTGTCAATCGTCATGCCTCGCCCACGTTCACTCACCCGCACCCAGGTCGCCGCCGCCGCGTTGGCCGTCATCGACGCCGGTGGGCTGGCCGGCCTGTCCATGCGGGCCGTCGCCGGCCGGCTGGGCCTGGGCACCATGTCGCTGTACCGGTACGTCGCCGATCGTGACGAACTCGAGGCGATGGTGGTGGACCTGGTGCTCGACGAGATCGATCCGGTACCGCCACGGGGCTCAGCCCGGCGCCAGCTCACCGAGCTGGCCGAGCGGGTGCGCGCGGTGGCCGCACGGCATCCGTCGGCGGTGCCGTTGCTGTTGACGCACCGGCATCGTTCGTCGGCGTCGTTGCGCTGGGGGGAAACGGTGCTCGGTGTCCTCACCGCTGCCGGATATGGCGGCAAGCGCCGGGTGTACGCGTTCCGGGCGGTGCTGGCCTACATCTTCGGAGCCATCGAGATCGAGATGCTGGGCAGTCTGGCCGGACCGGGGACGCAAGCGCTGGCAAGTTTGTCTGCCGACGACTATCCGCTGCTGGCTCAGACTGCGACGGTGGCCCGCGGCATCGCGCCCGACGAGGAGTTCCGGCGTGGCTTCGAGATCCTGTTGCGGGCGCTCGAGCTGTAAGGCCGGCCCGACAACTGGTGGGTCTCGCGACAGTCTCGGTTCGGTCTCGGTGCGCCTCCGACGAAACTGGCCTCCACGTTTCTAACATCAGCCTCAATGGCAACTCAAACATCACCAGTCACACGGACCACGGGCGGCCTGGTGGCGGTCGTGGTCATCGGTGCGACGGCGCTGAGCGCCTGCACCCCGCGGCCGAACGGGCCTGAGCCCGCTGCCGAACAGTTCTTTTCGGCACTGGCCACCGGTGACACGACGGCCGCGGCTCAGCTCGCCGACCGGCCCGAGGATGCCAAGACCGCGCTCAGCGAAGCCTGGAACGGCCTGCAGGCCACCGGCCTCGACGCGCAGATCCTGGGCTCGAAATACTCCGAGGACACCGGCAGCGTCACCTACCGCTACACGTGGCACCTGCCCAAGAATCGCACCTGGACCTACGACGGACAGCTCAATATGGTCCGCGACGAGGGCCGGTGGGAAGTTCGCTGGAGTGCTACCGGGCTGCACCCGAGGCTCGGTGAGCACCAGACGTTCGCGTTGCGGGCCGACGCACCGCGGCGCGCCTCGGTCAACGAGCGGGGTGGCACCGACGTGCTGGTGCCCGGCTACGTCTACCACTTCGCGCTCGATGCCAGGGCGGCCGGTTCGGCCCTGATGCCGACCGCGCGAGCGGTCGCCGACGCGCTGCGGCCGTTCGATCCCGCTCTGGGCGACCCCCAGCGGCTGGCCGAGCAGGCGAGTGCCTCAGCGCAGCCGATGAGCCTGATCACCCTGCGACAGGCCGACCACGACCGCATCGCGCCTGCCATCGGCAGGCTCAGCGGCGTCGTCGTCACCCCACAGCCCGAAATGCTGCCCACCGACCCGACTTTCGCCCCGGCGATCGTCAACGAGGTCAAGAAATCCGTGACCGACCAACTCGACGGCCAGCCGGGTTGGCGGGTGGTCACCGTCAACCAGAACGGCGTCGACGTCGACGTGCTCAACGAGGTGCCCGGCCAGCCGGCACCGTCGATCACCATCAGCCTGGACCGCGCCGTCCAGAACGCCGCACAGAATGCCGTCAACACCACCGGCAAGCAGGCCATGATCGTGGCGATCAAGCCGTCGACCGGAGAGATCCTGGCCGTCGCGCAAAACGCCGCCGCCGATATGGCCGGACCGCTGGCGACCATGGGGCAGTTCCCGCCCGGCTCGACCTTCAAGATGGTCACCGCCGGGGCGGCCATCGAGCGTGACATGGCAACGCCCAACACCCTTTTGGGCTGCCCGGGCACGCTCGACATCGGGCATCGCACGGTCACCAACTACGACGCGTTCGATCTGGGCACGGTGCCGCTGTCACGGGCATTCGCCAACTCGTGCAACACCACCTTCGGCGAGCTGGCCAGCCGGATGCCGCCGCGCGGCCTCACGCAGGCCGCGGCGCGCTACGGCATCGGCACCGACTACGTGGTGGACGGCATCCCCACGCTGACGGGGTCGGTGCCGCCCACGGTCGATCTGGCGGAGCGCACCGAAGACGGATTCGGCCAGGGCAAGGTTCTGGTCAGCCCGTTCGGCATGGCGCTGGCGGCCGCGACGGTCGCCGCGGGCAAGACACCGGTGCCGCAGCTGATCGAGGGGCGTCAGACCATGGTCGACGGTGCCGGCGCGCCGATCAGCCCGAAGATGGTGGACGGGCTGCGTCCGATGATGCGTCTGGTGGTGACCAACGGCACGGCCAAGGAACTCGCCGGGCTCGGGGACGTGCGGGGCAAGACCGGTGAGGCCGAGTTCATGGGCGGATCCCATTCCTGGTTCGCCGGATACCGCGGCGACATGGCGTTTGCCGCGCTGATCGTCGGCGGAGGCAGTTCGGAATACGCGGTCCGGATGTCCAAGACCATGTTCGACAGCCTGCCCCACGACTACCTCGCCTGAGTCGCTGCCCGCCACCGGCGGATCTGCCCGCGGCAGCCGGTGGCGGTACCGTGAGATGGTCATGACTGGCACCAATGAGCAATCGGTGGACCTGCGCGTCTCCGATGCGGACCGCAACGGCACGATGCGGCGGCTGCACAACGCCGTGGCACTCGGGTTGATCGACATCGCAGAGTTCGAAGAGCGCTCGGCGATGGTCTCGCAGGCTCGGCTGCATGCGGATCTCGATGCCCTGGTCGGCGATCTCCCGGGGCCCGGCGCCATCGTCACCACCGCCGCGGACCGGGTCGAGTTGCGCGGCGTGCTCGGCTCACTGAAACGTCGCGGGGAGTGGACCGTGCCCACCCGGCTGGCGCTGGTGCGCCGCATGGGGTCGGTCGAGCTGGATCTCACCCGGGCCAGGTTCGCCGGGCCGATGGTGGTCATCGAGTTGGACATGAAATTCGGATCGTTGGAGATCCGGCTGCCCGACGGTGCCAGCGCGTCGATCGACGACGTCGAGGTGATCGTCGGCAGCGCCGAGGACCACCGTCGTGACGCCCCGGGTGAGGGCAGGCCACACGTCATCCTGACCGGGCGAGTGGTGTGCGGATCGGTCGAGATCCGGGGGCCGCGTAAGGCCTGGTTCGGTCGTTTCCCCCGGGCTGACCGGGCCTGACGGGGCTAACGCGGGTCGAGGACCGCGAAGCTCAGGGTGGCCCGCGCGGCCAACCGGTTGTCGGGTCCGGCATCGGTGACGTCGACCGAGGTGACGATCAACCGTCGTCCGGCGCGAACCACCGTGGCCACCGCCCGCGCCGGGCCCTCGATGATGGGCGCCAGATAGTGGATGTTCATATCCGCGGTGGTCACGTCCTGTCCGGGCCCCACCCGCCGGCCCGCCAACCGACCGGCGGCGATGTCGATCAACGTCGCCACCAACCCGCCCTGCAGTGCGCCGCGGATGTTGGTCAGGTCGGGCCGGTTGTCCATCTCGACGATCAGCGTCTCGTCGTTCTCCAGCACATCGCGGAATCCCATCTGGCCCAGCAGGTGGCCGGGTGTGATCTGCATCGGGGTCGATTCGCTGAGCATGGCTGAGAAGGTAGCATCATTCTCGTCCTAAGAGATTTGCGTTCTCCTAGCTATCCTTACTGTCATGCCTGTTCGTTCTGCCCTGCGCCCCGGCGTGCTCTCGCCGACCCTGCCGGTTCCCAAGTCGATCCCGCGACCGGAATACGCCTGGCAGCCCACCGTGCGTGAGGGCAGCGAACCGTGGGTGCAGACCCCCGAGGTGATCGAGAAGATGCGGGTCGCGGGCCGGATCGCGGCGGCTGCCCTGGCCGAGGCGGGTAAGGCGGTGGCACCCGGTGTCACCACCGACGAGCTGGACCGCATCGCCCACGACTACATGGTTGATCACGGGGCGTATCCGTCGACGCTGGGTTACAAGGGGTTTCCCAAATCGTGCTGCACCTCGCTCAATGAAGTGATCTGCCACGGCATCCCGGACTCGACGGTGATCGAGGACGGCGACATCGTCAACATCGACGTCACCGCCTACATCGACGGCGTCCACGGTGACACCAACGCCACCTTCCTGGCCGGCGACGTCTCCGAGGAGCACCGGCTGCTCGTCGAGCGCACTCATGAGGCGACGATGCGTGCCATCAAGGCGGTCAAGCCGGGCCGTGCGCTGTCGATCGTCGGCCGCGTCATCGAGGCCTACGCAAACCGCTTCGGCTACAACGTGGTTCGCGATTTCACCGGCCACGGCATCGGCACCACGTTCCACAACGGGCTGGTCGTCCTGCACTACGACCAACCGGCCGTCGAGACGGTGCTGGAACCGGGCATGACCTTCACCATCGAACCGATGATCAACCTGGGCACGCTGGACTACGAGATCTGGGCCGACGACTGGACCGTGGTGACCAAGGACCGCAAGTGGACCGCGCAGTTCGAGCACACCCTGGTGGTCACCGAGGACGGCGCCGAGATCCTGACCCTGCCGTGAGACACGCACCGTGAACGGCGCGCTGCTGGTCGCCGGGACCACCTCCGACGCGGGCAAGTCGATGGTCGTCGCCGGACTGTGCCGGTTGCTGGCCCGTAAAGGCCTGTCGGTGGCGCCGTTCAAGGCGCAGAACATGTCCAACAATTCGGCGGTCACCGTCGACGGCGGCGAGATCGGCCGGGCCCAAGCCATGCAGGCCCGCGCGGCCGGGCTGTCGCCCAGTACCCGATTCAACCCGATCCTGCTCAAACCGGGCGGGGACCGGACCTCACAGTTGGTGATCCGCGGGCAGGTGGCCGGAACGGTGGCCGCGGGCGACTACTTCACCCACCGCGACCGGCTCGCCACCGTCGTCGCCGACGAATTGGCCTCGCTGCGAGCCGAATTCGACGTGGTCATCTGCGAAGGCGCGGGCTCACCCGCCGAGATCAACCTGCGCGCCACCGACCTGGCCAACATGGGCCTGGCCCGGGCCGCGGACCTGCCCGTCGTGGTGGTGGGCGACATCGACCGTGGCGGGCTGCTGGCTCACCTGCACGGCACCGTGGCTGTCCTGGCCCCGGAGGACCAGGCGCTCATCGCGGGCTTTCTGGTCAACAAGTTCCGCGGTGACCCCGCGCTGCTGGAGCCCGGCTTACGCCAGTTGCAGGAGCTCACCGGACGCCCGACCTACGGGGTGATCCCGTTCGACGACGAAATCTGGCTCGACACCGAGGATTCGGTTTCGGTCCGGCCCGGCGGCATGGTGGGCATCCCGCAACCGCCGCGCGGCACCCAGACACTCACCGTCGCGGCGATCCGGCTGCCGCGCATCTCCAACTCCACCGACATCGAGGCGCTGGCCTGTGAACCGGGTGTCGCGGTGCGGTGGGTGACCGATGCCGCCGACCTCGGCGGCGCGGATCTCGTGGTGATCCCCGGCAGCAAGGCCACGGTCAGCGATCTGGCGTGGCTGCGTCACCGCGGTCTGGCCAACGCCGTGCTCGCCCACGCCGCGCAGGGGCGGCCCGTGCTCGGCGTGTGCGGCGGCTTCCAGATGCTGTGCCGTCGCATCGACGATCCGGTCGAGAGTGGTGCCCCTGGTGCGGTGCCCGGCCTGGGTCTGCTCGACGCCGACATCGAGTTCCACCGCGAAAAGACCCTGCGGCACTGGGAAAAACCCTTGTGGGGCTACGAGATTCACCACGGCCAGGTGAGCCGGGCGACGGCTGACGACTGGCTCGGGGTCGGGCTGCGCCGTGATGCGGTATACGGCACGCACTGGCACGGGCTACTCGACAACGACACGTTGCGCCGGGCCTGGCTCACCGAGGTGGCCGCGAGTGCGGGCCGGACGGGATTCGTGGTGGCCGACGATGTCGATGTGCGTGGCCGCCGCGACGCCCAGCTCGATCGGATGGCCGATCTGCTGACCGCTCACGCCGACGTCGACGCGCTACTGGACATTTTGCGGAACGGGACCCCGTCGCGGCCCACAATGAGCACTGCGCTCGTCGATCCGCCTCGGTAGCCTGGGCAGATGAATCGGCGCCATCGCTGGGTGGCAGCGTCAGTTGGGCTCGTCGCCTGCTTGCTGGTGGTGTCCGGTTGCACCTCGGTGGTCGGCGGGGCCGCCACCTGGCCCGGTGCGGTCCTGGAGCAGGTGCTGCTCACCCCCGCGGACTTCCCGCCCGGTGTGCAGTTCGACCGGGTCGCCGACGACGGCGCCGGCCCGGCCGGAACGGGCGGTGCACCACCGATGCTGTCCCGACCGCCCGGCTGCAGCGACGGGCTGACCCGGGTGATCGCCGATTCCGCCGAACGGGGCCCTGGCAGTGCCGGTCAGATCATCGCGGCCTATGACGGGGCCCGCATGGTGCTGACGGTGATGACCTCTCCGCTGCCGTTGGATCGGCTGGCCGCCACGGCCCAACGGTGCGCACAGTTCTCCACCTTCTTCGACCCTTCGGACCGTGGCATCCCGATGACAACCACGAAACTGGACCCGCCACGCCCGTCGGCGTTGGTCTATCAACAGACCATGCGACTGGGCGGCGACGAGCAGAGCATCTACTTTGCCTTCGAGAATGTCGGCAACTGGGCGGTGTTCGGAATCGCCTTTCCCACGCCGAATCCGTCGATCACCGCCAAAGGTGCCTTGCCGCAGACTTTTCTGGATGCTTTCAGCATTCAGGCGCAGCGGATTGCCGTCCGCTGACGGGGGCGTCAGGACAATGTGAATTTCGACCCACGCGTGGCTACTGGACGGTAGTTTGTCCGAATGCTTACCACCGTGGTGACGATCGATGGGTTCACCACGCCCGTTGACGTCTCGGGCCCCGACAAGGGATCCACCGTGGTGGTGCTGAGCGCCGGCCACCACGGCCCGGCCGCCTACGAGCCGATCTGCCAGCGGCTGCACACCGCGTCGTTGCGCACGGTGATCATCGGCCCCGATCCTCGGCTGACCGCCAAATCCGTCGTCGGCATTCTCGATTCACTGGACATCAAATGGGCGCTGCTGGTCGGCGACCGCCTCGGCGGCGAACTCGCCTGGGAGCTGGCCGCCACCCGGTTGGACAAATTCATCGGCCTGGTCGTGGTCGACCGCGGCCATCCACGCGTCGCCGATGCCACCGGAGTGATTAGAGACGACGGATGCCCGCCGGTGGAGATGAACACCACCGTGCTGGTCAGCACCCCGGCCGCCCGCGCCGTCGCCAAGGCCAGCCAGCGGTACGTCTACGGCGACTTCCGGTTGGTCGAGATGCCCGGCCGGCGCAACGCCGGTGACTCGACGGCCCAGCTGGCGGCCGAGATCGTGCTGCGCACCAGTAGTTGGTGAGCGGCGCTCAGGTTCGGCGGTTTAGCCCGCTCGCGGTTTGTCACGCTCGCGATCGTCACGCTCGCGGTTTGTCACGCTGGAGTGGCCCTGGTTGCCGAGTGTCACGCTGGCGTGACAGCAGATGTGGGCCGGCGACCGGACTGTTCGTGTTTGTCACGCTGGAGTGGCCCCGGCCACCGAGCGCCACGCTGGCGTCACAATGTGGGGTGCGGGCGGGCTGTGGGTGCGTGCGGCCTGGCTTCGCGCGAGCGCTCAGTCAGCCGCTTCCGAAGGTGTCCAGGCTTGCGGCAACCCAGGCTGCTGCGGGAACAGGAAGTCGACGAACGCCGCGGCGGTGGGCTGCGGCTCGTGGTTGGCCAGGCCCGGGCGTTCGTTGGCCTCGATGAACACGTACTCGCGGCCCGTCACGTCGGGGACCAGCAGGTCGATGCCCGTCACCGGGATGCCGATCGCCTCGGCCGCGGCGACACCGACGCGGCACAGCTCCGGGTTCACCTCCGCGGTGACGTCGTGAATGGTCCCGCCCTGGTGCAGGTTCGCCGTGCGGCGGACCCGCAGCCGCTCGCCCTCAGGCAGCACATCGTCGAATGACCAGCCGGCCTCGGCGACCGTGCCCTTGGTGACGTCGTCGATCGGGATGCGCGATTCTCCGCCGGTGGCGGCGGCCCGTCGGCGCGACTGTGTCTCGATGAGCTCACCGATGGTGTGCTTTCCGGTGCCGACGATCTCGGCGGGCTTACGGATCGCGGCCGCCACCACCTTGCCGTCGATCACCACGAGGCGAAGGTCGTCACCGGCGGCGCGCTGCTCGATCAGCACCTCCGGATACTGCTCGCGGGCCCGGTGCAGCGCCGCGTCCAGCTCGTCGGTCCCGTCGACCCCGACGGTGATGCCCTTGCCCTGTTCGCCGCGAGTGGGCTTGACCACCACGTCACCGACCTCGGCGAGAAAGTCGTGATCCTCGTGGTCGAAGGTGGCCAGGCGGCCCTTGGGCACCGTGATGCCGGCATCGGAGACGATCCGCCGGGTCTGGCGCTTGTCGTCGCAGCGGGCCATGGCCACCGCAGAGGTGAACTCCGAGAGGGATTCTCGGGTGATGACGCTGCGGCCACCGTGCGACAGCTTCATCTCGCCGGCGCCCGCGTCGAGCACCTCGACGCGGATGCCGCGGCGCATGGCCTCGTCGGCGATGATGCGCGCATACGGATTGAGATCGTCGACCGTCTCCGGTGGATGGGTGAACAGCGGCTCGTTGATCGCGTTCTTGCGCTTGACGGCCAGCACCGGCACCCGGTGGAAACCCAACTTCTCGTACAGGGCGATCGCCGCCGAATTGTCATGGGCCACCGAGAGATCCAAATACGCCCGGCCGCGTTCGCGGAAGATGCCGGCCAGTGTCCGGGTCAGCGCGTCGCCCACCCCGGGCAGGCCCGCCGCCGGATCCACCGCCAGGCTCCACAGACTCGAACCGTCCTCGGGGTCGGCGAACAACCGCTTGTGGTCCACGCCGGTGACGGTCCCCACCACGCTGCCGTCGTCGTCGCGCACCGCCACCAGGTAGACCACCGCCGGAGTGAGGGTGTGGTTGTGCCAGATGACGTCGACGGGCGCGGGCACCATGCCGCACCGCACGTACACCCGGTTCATCGCGTCGGCGTCCATCGGGGTCTGCAGGGTGCGCACGCTGAACCCGACCGGCTTGGCGGCGTCGAGATCGTCGGTGAACCGCAGCCGGTAGGTGTGGCTCGGGTCGATGAACAACTCGGCGGGGGAGCGGGCCACCAGCACGTGGGACTCGCGGGCATAGATGCAGATGTCGCGCCGGCCCGGGCCCTCCTGCTGCAATACCTCGGCGAGCTGCTCCGGGTCGGCGAAGGTCTGCCCGAAAATCAGCCGGCCCCAACCCAATTCGAGCACCACATCGTCGGCCATGGCATCGACCAGATGCTGTGGTGACGCATCGTGCAGGCCGAGCGTGATCGCCTCGGTGTGATCGGGGTTCACCGGGAGGGCCTCGGCGTCGGGCTCGGTGGCGGTCATGCCGCCACTCCCGTCACGCCGTGGCGTTGCAGCCACAGTTCGAGCAGCGCGATCTGCCACAACTCGTTGCCCCGCAACGGGGTCAGCTTGCCGTTCGGATCGGCCAGCAACCGGTCGACCGCCTCGGGACGGAACAGACCGCGCTCCTTGGCTTCCGGCGCATACAGCGCGTCACGGACCAGATCCAGGTACGGCCCCTCGAGGTGGGTGAGGGCCGGAACGGGGAAATATCCCTTGGGCCGGTCGATGACCGCTGCCGGGATCACCCGGCGCGCAGCCTGTTTGAGCACGCCTTTGCCCCCGTACGCGGTTTTGAGCCCGGGCGGGCAGGTGGCCGCCAGCTCGACGAGTTCGTGATCCAGGAACGGCACCCGGCCCTCCAGCCCCCACGCCATGGTCATGTTGTCCACGCGCTTCACCGGGTCGTCGACCAGCATCACCGTGGTGTCGAGGCGCAATGCGCGGTCCACACCCGTCTCCGCACCCGGTGCGGCGAAATGATCGGTGACGAACACCCCGCTGGGATCACCGTCGGCGCGGTACCCGTCGCTGAGCAGAGCACCCACCCCGGCGCTGTCCCGGTCGAAGAACGCGCCGCGGTAACTGGCCACCGCGCCGTCCAGGCTGGCCGCGGATGGGTCGGCCATCGGCGGGTACCAGTGGTAGCCGGCGAACACCTCGTCGGCGCCCTGCCCGGACTGCACCACCTTGACGTGCTTGGACACTTCCTGGCTGAGCAGATAGAACGCCACGCAGTCGTGGCTGACCATCGGTTCGCTCATCGCGGCGATCGCGCCGTCGAGGGCGGGCAGCATGCGGTCGGTGCCGATGCGGATCTGATGGTGATCGGTTTCGAAGTGCTCGGCGATGATGTCCGAGTACTTGAACTCGTCGCCGGCCACGCCGCCGACCGACTCGAAACCGATCGAGAAGGTGGACAGGCCGTGCTGGCCGGCCTCGGCGAGCAGCCCGACGATCAGGCTGGAATCGACGCCGCCGGACAGCAGGCAGCCGACGGGCACGTCGGCCACCAACCGGCGCTCGACCGCCCGCCGCAGCGACTCGAGGACGGCGTCCTCCCAATCGTTCTCCGACCAGTCGGCCCGGTCGGCGTGCCGGCTGAAGTCCGGCGACCAGTACACCGTGGTGTGCCGGCTGCCGTCGGGTTCGATCGCGACCACCGACGCGGGTGGCACCTTCTTGATGCCCTGCAGGATCGTCAACGGCGGCGGCACCACCGAGTGGAACGTCAAGTAGTGGTGCAGCGCGATCGGATCGATGCGGGTGTCGACACCGCCGCCGGCCAGCAGGGCGGGCAGCGACGAGGCGAACCGGATCCGGTGGTTGTCCTCGGTGAGGTACAGCGGCTTGATGCCGAGCCGGTCGCGGCCCAGCAGTACCCGGCCGGTGTCCCGTTCGACGATCGCGAACGCGAACATCCCCATCAGGTGCTCGACGAACCGGTCACCCCAGTGGTGATAGGCCTTCAGCAGCACCTCGGTGTCGCTGTGCGAGAAGAACCGGTAGCCGTGCCCGGACAGTTCGCGGCGCAGCTCCTGGTAGTTGTAGATGCAGCCGTTCCAGCAAACAGTCAATCCGAGTTCGGGATCGACCATCGGCTGAGCGCCTGCTTCGGTCAGGTCAATGATTTTCAGGCGGCGGTGGCCCAGTGCGACCCGGCCTTGCGACCACACACCGGCCGCGTCCGGACCCCTGGGCGCCATCGCGTCTGCCATGGCCGACACCGCTGAAATATCCGGTGTCCGGCCATCGAGACGCACCTCCCCGGCGGCTCCACACATCAGTTCGACCCTACACAGGATCTGTCGACGGCGCGCCACCCGCGGTGTGTCGGGGGTGTGACCAGGACATGTCGGACACTGGCCCTATCCTCCTCGCATGGGGCCTGGATTCGGCTTCGGCGTAGCCCGTGACGAGCTGATTCGCGATTTCGGCGCGCAATCGACCGTTCGCGGTGAGCGGTATGCCGCCGAAGGCCGGGTCCGCGATATCGAGTTCGATGACGACGCACGCCTGCTGCGTGGACGGTGCGTGGGTTCGCATGGTGAGCTGTACGTCCTTGAGGTCGGGCTGTCGCAGGGGAACCGGGCAGTCGTCGAGTGGGCATTGTGTTCATGCCCCGTCGGGTCGTTCTGCAAACATGCGGTCGCCCTGGTGCTGACGGCGGCTCCGTCCGACACGGCGCCCGCACCCGTGCAGCGATGGCGCTACGTGCTCGACCGGGTGCTCGACGAGGTGGCTGTCCCGGAGGGCGGCGGCAAACCGATCGCGTTGGAATTCGCGGTCGAGGCCCCCACTCGTTACCGGCCTGGGACATTGCTGATGCTGCGTCCGATGACACTCGGGAAGCGGGGCACCTGGATCACCCGGGCTTTGACGTGGCGGCGCTTGCTCGACCAGCCCGAGGCGGGCGAGTTCGATCGGGACCAGTACCGGGCGGTGCGGGCGCTGGTGTCGGGGATGGAGCGGTACTACCCGCCGCACGGCCCCGAGAAGATGATGCTCAACGGGATGCCCGCCACGTTGTGGCCCCGGCTCGATGAGGTGCTGGATGCCGGGGTGACGGTGCTGGCCGACTCCGCGAGCGGTATCCGGGCGGTCGAGTTGATCAAGAACGTCCACCTGCGGCTGGACTTCGCCGCCGAGCGCGGTGGCGGTGCGGTGATGTCGGTGGCCCTGGTGGTCGACGGGCAGGAAGGCGATCCCGACGGCGTCGGGCTGATCGGGATGCCCGCCCCGCACGGCATGTTCCAGATCGCCGATTCCGTGCTGCGGCTCGGCGCCTTCGATCCGGTGCCGGGACGCACCATGGCCGAACTGCTGGGCCACGGCGAGCAGGTGCACATCCCCGCCGACATGGCGCGGGAACTCGCCGTCGACATCCTCCCGCGCCTGGCCAGCAGTGTGGACATGGACGTCGCCGACGGCCTTTTCGATCCCCCGACCATCACCGGGCCGTTCCCGGTGCTGACGGTGAAGATCGTCGACGGCGGGGCCCGGGCGTTCTGGAGCACCCGCTATCAGGTCAACGACCAGCATCACGATTTCGACCCGGCCTCCGAGGCCGGCTCCATCGGTTACCGGGACGCCGCCGCCGAGGACGGCCTCTGGCAGCGGGTGGCACCCGCACTGCAGGCCGTCGCCGCGGCCGCCCGTGACTGGAAACGTCAAGCGACACAGCACGTCAATCGTCGGATATCGACCACGTTGGACGCCGCAGCGGTGCACGAGTTGCGGGCCATCGTCAAGGCCGCGACGCCGCTGGACGCGGTCACCGCGGCGTCGCGCCGCACGCTGCTGGGTGGGGTGAATCTCACCCTGGTGGAGGCGGCGGTGCTGTGTGGCCAGACCCTGCCGGCGCTGGATTGCTTCGAGGATTTGACCGTCGACTCCGACGAGCGGTACCGCGCGGCGACCGTCGATCCGCTGGTGACGTTCGCCGGGGACACGTCCCTTCCCGGGGACTGGTTCAACCTGAATGTCACCGTGAGCGTCGATGGCGAGACGGTCGCGCTGCCCGATGTGATCCGCGAATTGACTGCCGGGGCAACGCACATGCTGCTGCCGTCCGGGATGTACTTCCGGCTGGACACGCCCGAGCTGGTCCGGCTGCGGGAGTTGCTCGACGAGGCCCGCGCGCTCGGCGAGATCGACGGGGACCGGGCCAACGCGGCGTCGCTGAACGTCACGCTGTGGGACGAACTGCTCGAACTCGGTGTCGTCGACGAGCAACTCGCCCGGTGGCGGGCCAACCTGGCCCGGCTGTCGGCCGCCCGGCCGCCGGTGCCGGTCGAGCCGCCCTCGGGTTTCGATGCCGCGCTGCGCGACTACCAGCGCGACGGGCTCGATTGGCTGTCGTTCTTGTGGGACAACGGCATCGGAGGTGTGCTCGCCGACGACATGGGTCTGGGCAAGACCGTGCAGACCCTGGCCCTGATCGCCCGCGCGGTGGCCGGCGGGGCAGGCAAGTTCCTGGTGGTGGCGCCCACCAGCGTCGCGCGCAACTGGGTGGCCGAGTGCGCCAGGTTCACCCCCGGCCTGACCGCAGTGGTGGTCACCTCGACCGACGCGCGGGGCAGCGTGCGGCTGGCGCACCGGGTGGCCGAGGCCGACATCGTGGTCACCTCCTACACGCTGCTGCGGATGGATGCTGCGGCATACGCCCGAATCGAATGGGCCGGAATGGTTCTGGATGAGGCGCAGTTCGTCAAGAACCACCACAGCAAGACGCATCAGAGCGCGCGGCTGCTCGACGTGCCGTTCAAATTGGCGATCACGGGCACCCCGATGGAGAACAACCTCATGGAGCTGTGGTCACTGCTGTCGATCACCGTGCCGGGTCTGTTCCCGTCGCCGAAGGTCTTCGAGACTTACTTCCGCAAGCCGATCGAATCCGGTGAGGCCGACGACCGGTTGCCGGTGCTGCGCCGCCGCATCAAACCGGTGCTGTTGCGTCGCACCAAGAGTCAGGTCGTCACCGAGCTGCCCCCGAAGACCGAACAGGTGCTCACCATCGGCCTCGGTGCCAAGCACCGCAAGATCTATGACACCCGGCTGGCCCGGGAGCGCCAGAAGGTGCTCGGGTTACTGGGGGACTGGGAGAAGAACCGGTTCCAGGTGTTCCGGTCGCTGACCCTGCTGCGCCAGCTGAGCCTGCATCCGGGTCTGGTCGACGACTCCGCCCGTGCGGTCGGCTCGGCCAAGATCGACTTCCTGGTCGAACAACTCGAACAGCTGGTCGCCGAGGGACACAGCGCCCTGGTGTTCAGCCAGTTCACCGGGTTCCTCGCCATCGTGCGGGCCCACCTGGACACCGCAGGCATGGCCTACAGCTACCTCGACGGTTCCGTCGACTCCGACGGAAGGGCAAGGGCCATCGATGAATTCAACGCCGGCACCACCCAGGTGTTCCTGATCAGCCTCAAGGCAGGCGGGTTCGGGCTGAACCTCACCACCGCCGACTACTGCTTCCTGTGCGACCCGTGGTGGAGCCCCGCGGCCGAGGCCCAGGCCGTCGACCGGGCCCACCGCATCGGGCAGACCCGGCCGGTCAGCGTCTACCGCCTGGTCGCCGAGAACACCATCGAGGAGAAGGTGGTGGCGTTGCAGGAGCGCAAGCGGGCCCTGTTCGCCGCCGTCGTCGACGACGGCGAGCTGTTCGGCTCGGCCATCACCGCCTCCGACATCCGCGAACTGCTCGGCTGATCAGCCCGGCAGCTGCGCGGTCGTCGTGGTGTCCACCTGCTTGATCGGCCCGGTGAACCAGTGCTTCACCGACACATGCCAATAGATGAACAGCAACAGCAGAACGCTGCCGACGAGCAGCGGCGTGTAGTTCACGAACTTCCACGCGAAGCTCGGATCCCACGGAACGCCACCCAGCGAGGTCGGGAACATCGCGATGACCGAGGTGACGAGAATTTCGATGATCGCCACCGGGGCCATCCACTTGTACTTGTTGCCGAGATTCCACTGGCCCTGCTCGAACGAATCGCCGGCCCTCCAGCGGTAGTAGATCGGCACGGCGAAGCACAGGTACAGCCCGACCACCCCGATGGACACCACCGCGAAGAACGCGACGGGAACCGGGGCGCCGTTGATCTCGACGGGAACGAGTGCGGGCAGCGTGATGAGCGCGGCGACGGCGGCGGTGACGATCACGCCGTAGGCCGGGACCTTGCCTGCGTTGACCTTCGACCACAGTTGGTGGCCCGGCACCGCACGGTCGCGGCTGAACGCGAACAGCATGCGCGATGCACTGGTCTGGCAGGCCGTGGTGCAGAAGAACTGCCCGGCGGTCGAGATCAGCAACACGATCGCCACCCACTTGGGGCTCATGGCTTGGGCGAAGATCACCGCCACCGCACCGCCGCCCTTGGAAACCCCCTCGGCGTCCTGCACGGCAAACAGGAAGGACAGCAGCAGGATCCAACCGCCGATCGCCGAGTAGAAGATGGACTGCCAGATCCCCTTGGCGGCCGCGTTGGCGGCGCTCTTGGTCTCCTCGGATAGATGTGCCGACGCGTCATAGCCGGTGATCGTGTACTGGGTCAGGATCGCCGAGATCGGCAGCACGAACAGAAGGAAACCCCAGCCTTTTTCACCGCCGAACAGGCCGCTGTTGTTGATGGTCTGGGTGAACACCTCGGAGAAGGTGGCGTGCTGCGGTGGGACGAAGACCAGGATGAGGATCACCGTCGCGGCTCCGGCGACGTGCCACCACACCGACACGTTGTTGATCACCGCCAGCAGGTGGCTGGAGAAGATGTTGATGATCGCCGAGACGGCCAGGATCACCACGAAGAGTCCGAAGGTACGGGTCAGGCTGTAGCCGGCCAGCCAGCTCTCGCTGAAGGTGCCGAGCGTGAGGTCCAGGAACGTCGCGCAGCCGTAGGACACCGTGGCCAGGATCGCGACCAGACCGATGAGGTTGAGCCAACCGGTGTAGAACCCGGCCTTGGCCCCGCCGAGTTTGGCGGCCCACCAATAGATTCCGCCCGACGTCGGATACGCCGACACCAGTTCGGCCAGGCACAACCCGATGATCAGGACGAATGCCGCGATGATCGGCCAGCCCCAGGCGATCGCCGCAGGGCCGCCGTTGTTCCAGCCCAGGCCGAAGGAGGTGAAGCAGCCGGCCAGGATCGAGATGATCGAGAACGAGATGGCGAAGTTGGAGAAGCCGGACCAGGACCGTTGGAGTTCTTGGGTGTAGCCGAGCCTGGCCAGATGTTGTTCGTCGTCGGTGAGCTGCTCGTGACCTTCGGGCACAAACCCTCCTCGGGTATGGGCGGGCCGGGGGCGGATGACCCGCGCTGCACACGGACAATAGAGTGTTATTGGTCGGTTGACCTACCTTTTGCGCGTGACAATCATGCAGATTCGGTGCACGATCGTCACGTCATCGGCGGCGCAATGGTCGGTTGGCCGGCGAGTCCCACACGGGCAGGAGGGTGCGCAATGAGCCAGAACCCCGGCATGCTGGCACGGGCCGATCTGGAGCAAATGGTTGCGGCGGGTGAGATCGACACCGTGATCGTCGCCTTCTGCGACATGCAGGGCCGGCTGACGGGCAAGCGGGTTTCCGGCCGGCTGTTCGTCGAGGAGGTCGCCGCCCACGGCGCGGAGTGCTGCAACTACCTACTGGCGGTCGACGTCGACATGAACACGGTCGACGGGTACACGATGTCGAGCTGGGATACCGGTTACGGCGACATGGTGATGACCGCCGACTTCTCCACCCTGCGGTTGATTCCGTGGCTGCCGGGCACCGCGCTGGTGATGGCGGATCTGTCATGGCTCGACGGCCGTCCGGTGGAGCAGGCGCCGCGCAGCATCCTCAACCGCCAGATCGACCGCCTCACCGAGCGGAAGCTGGTCCCGTACGTCGGCACCGAACTCGAGTTCATGGTGTTCGACAACACCTTTCGCGAGGCGTGGGCGGCCGGCTATCGCGGTCTGACACCGGCCACCGACTACAACGTCGACTACGCCATGATGGCCTCGACCCGGATGGAGCCGCTGCTGCGCGACATCCGCCTCGGAATGGAAGGCGCCGGGTTGTACTGCGAGGGTGTCAAGGGGGAGTGCAACCGGGGGCAGCAGGAGATCGCCTTCCGCTACGACCATGCCCGCAACACGTGTGACAACCACACCATCTACAAGAACGGTGCCAAGGAGATCGCCGATCAGCACGGCAAGAGCCTGACGTTCATGGCGAAGTTCGACGAACGTGAGGGCAACAGCTGCCACATCCACGTCTCGCTGCGCGGCGACGACGGGTCGGCCGTGTTCGCCGATGAAGCCGGACCGCACGGGATGTCGCCGATGTTCCGCAGCTTCGTCGCCGGCCAGTTGGCCACGCTGCGGGAGCTGACGCTGTTCTATGCGCCGAACATCAACTCGTACAAGCGGTTTGCCGCAGGCAGCTTCGCGCCCACGGCGGTGGCCTGGGGCCTGGACAATCGCACGTGCGCCCTGCGCGTCGTCGGTCACGGGTCGGGCATGCGGGTGGAATGCCGCGCACCAGGCGGTGACGTCAACCAGTACCTGGCCGTTTCGGCGTTGATCGCCGGTGGCCTGTACGGGATCGACCACGGGCTCGAACTGCCCGACGCGCTGCCGGGGAACGCCTATGCCAGCGACACGCAGCGGCTGCCCACCACGCTGGCCGAGGCAGCGGAGTTGTTCGAGAAGTCGGAGGTGGCGCGCACGGCGTTCGGCGACGAGGTCGTCGAGCACTATCTCAATAACGCGCGGGTCGAGTTGGCGGCGTTCAATGCCGCCGTGACGGATTGGGAGAGGGTTCGCGGCTTTGAACGGCTCTGAGACCGGAGCCCATCCGGTGATCGGTATGACGACCTATCTGCAGCAGGCGCAGACGGGAGTCTGGGATGTGCGGGCCAGCTTCCTGCCGCAGATCTACTTCGAGGGCGTCACGCGTGCCGGTGGCATCGCCGTGCTGCTGCCGCCGCAGCCCGTGGACGATGACATCGTCGACCGGGTGCTCGCCCGGCTCGACGGCCTGGTCATCACCGGCGGGCCGGACGTCGATCCGGCGCGCTACGGACAACAGGCTCATCCGGCCACCAACGAGCCGGCCACCGAGCGGGACGCGTGGGAGTTCGCCCTGCTGGAAGGGGCTCTGCGGCAGGGTGTTCCGGTGCTCGGGGTATGCCGTGGCGCCCAGGTGCTCAACGCGGCGCTCGGTGGCACGCTGCACCAGCACCTTCCCGACGTCATCGGGCACACGCGGCACCAGAAGGGCAATGCGATCTTCGGGACGTCGACGGTGCGCACCGTGGCCGGCACCAGGTTGGCGCAGCTCATCGGCGAGACTTCCGATGCCCAGTGCTATCACCACCAGGCGATCGACCGGCTCGGCGAGGGCTTGGTGGTCGGCGCTCGTGATTCCGACGGCGTCATCGAGGCCGTCGAACGGGATCCGGCGCTGCCGGGTGATGCGTTCGTGGTCGCCGTGCAGTGGCACCCGGAAGAAACCCTCGACGACCTGCGGCTCTTCACCGCTGTGGTCGAGGCGGCCAGAACTTATGNGCTGCGGGCGTTCGCCGCCGTCGTCGACGCCCACGTCGATGAACTCGCCGCGCTCGAGGTGGCCAACTCCGGTCACCCCATCGGCCAGGCCGAATGGGAGGCCGGACACGTCCGGGATGTGCTGCAGTTCTATTCGGCCACACCGGAACGGTTGAGCGGCAAGCAGATCCCGGTGGCCGGAGGCCTGGACGTCACCTTCAACGAGCCGCTCGGCGTGGTCGGGGTGATCACGCCGTGGAATTTCCCGATGACCATCGCGGCCTGGGGTTTCGCCCCGGCGCTGGCCGCCGGGAACGCGGTCGTGCTGAAACCGGCCGAGTGGACCCCGCTGACCACCATCCGGTTGGGTGAACTCGCCCTCGAGTCAGGTTTGCCGGCGGACCTGTTCCAGGTGCTGCCGGGCCGGGGTTCGGTGGTCGGGGAGCGGTTCGTCACCCATCCCGGCGTGCGCAAGGTGGTGTTCACCGGATCCACCGAGGTGGGGATGCGGGTGATGGCCGGTGCCGCCGCCCAGGTCAAACGCGTCACCCTGGAGCTGGGCGGCAAGAGCGCCAACATCGTGTTCGACGACTGCGATCTGGAGAAGGCCGCCGCCACCGCACCGTACGGCGTGTTCGACAACGCCGGGCAGGACTGCTGTGCCCGCAGCCGGATCCTGGTGCAGCGCAACGTCTACGACCGCTTCATGGAACTGCTGGAACCGGCCGTGCAGGGTGTCGCGGTCGGCGACCCAACGGTGCGCGGCACCGAGATGGGGCCGCTGGTGTCGCGCCCGCACTGGGAATCGGTGGCGAGCTACGTGCCCGCGGACGCCCCCGTCGCGTTCCGTGGCACCGCCCCCGACGGTCCCGGATTCTGGTTCCCGCCAACGGTGTTGACCCCGCAACGCACCGACCGCGCCGTCACCGAGGAGATCTTCGGCCCGGTGGTGACGGTCCTGCCGTTCGACGACGAGGCCGACGCCGTCGCGCTGGCCAACGACACCCCCTACGGCTTGTCCGGTTCGATCTGGACCGACAATCTGTCGCGGGCGCTGCGCGTGTCCCGCGCCGTGGAATCGGGCAATCTCAGTGTGAATTCGCATTCTTCGGTGCGGTACCACACCCCGTTCGGCGGCTTCAAGCAGTCCGGGCTCGGCCGAGAGCTCGGTCCCGACGCGCCACTGTCTTTCACCGAAACCAAGAACGTCTTCTTCGCCGTAGCAGACACAACAGAGGAGTTGTAGATGGATCTGACCCAGCGACTGGCCGGCAAGGTCGCCGTCATCACCGGCGGGGCGAGCGGCATCGGACTGGCCACCGGCAAGCGGCTCCGGTCCGAGGGCGCCACGATCGTGGTGGGCGACATCGACCCGACCACGGGCAAGGCCGCCGCCGACGAACTCGACGGATTGTTCGTTCCCGTCGACGTTTCCGACCAGTCGGCCGTGGACAATCTGTTCGACACCGCGGCCGCGACGTTCGGCTCGGTGGACATCGCGTTCAACAATGCCGGGATCTCGCCGCCCGAGGACGACCTGATCGAGACCACCGAACTGCCGGCCTGGCAGAAGGTGCAGGACATCAACCTCAAAAGCGTGTACCTGTCGTGCCGGGCGGCGCTGCGGCACATGGTGCCCGCGGGCAAGGGTTCGATCATCAACACCGCGTCGTTCGTGGCGGTGATGGGGTCGGCGACCTCGCAGATCTCCTACACCGCGTCCAAGGGTGGGGTGCTGGCGATGTCGCGGGAGCTCGGCGTCCAGTACGCCCGGCAGGGCATCCGGGTCAACGCGCTGTGCCCGGGGCCGGTGAACACCCCGCTGCTGCAGGAGTTGTTCGCCAAAGATCCCGAGCGGGCGGCCCGGCGGCTGGTGCACATCCCGCTGGGCCGATTCGCCGAGCCAGAGGAACTGGCCGCCGCGGTGGCGTTTCTGGCCAGCGACGACGCGTCGTTCATCACCGGTTCGACGTTCCTGGTCGACGGTGGCATCAGCTCGGCTTATGTCACACCACTGTGACGGATAGCCATGCCACGTCGCTCTGACATCCTGTAGGTCACCATGACGGCCGAACCGGACCCGCAGTCGAGCCCCGCCGCAGAGGCGGCGGCCGACGCGTTGTTGCGTCCGGTTCGGCTCGGCAATGCCTTCGAGGACACGGTCGGCCGGCTGCTGGAGACCATCCGGCTCGGGGTGCTGGGGCCGGGGGAGTCGCTGCCGCCCGAGCGTGAGCTCGCCGCCCGCCTGGGGGTCAGCCGGGACACGGTGCGCGAGGCGATCAAATCGCTCGCCGACGCCGGTTATCTGGTGTCCAAGCGGGGGCGGTACGGCGGTACGTTCCTGGCCGAGGATCTCCCTCGGCACACCGCCGACGGGCCGAGGCCGACCCGCGAGGAGATCGACGACGCGTTGCGCCTGCGCGAGATCCTGGAGGTCGGCGCGGCGCGGATGGCGGCGGGACGCACCCTGAGCGCCGCGGAGCGTGACGGCCTGTGGTCGCGGCTGGCCGATGTCCGCGCCGCCGAGCCCGACGACTACCGTCGCCTGGACTCGAGGCTGCACCTGGCCATCGCGGAGGCCGCCGGTTCCCCGTCACTCGTTCCGCTGGTCGCCGAGAACCGCATGCGGCTCAACGCCCTGCTGGATCAGATTCCGCTGTTGCCGCGCAACATCGCCCACTCCGACGAACAGCACGAGGCCATCGTCCTGGCGATCCTGGCCGGTGACAGCGAGCGGGCCGCGGCGGCCATGCTGGCCCACGTCGGCGGCTCGTCGGCCTTGCTCCACGGCTTCCTGGACTGACGCCGCGATCTCCGCGCGGTTCGCCCACCATGCCTGCACGCCCGGGTGGACTAGATTTCACAGCATGGACCAGCCCGGTAACGAGGTCCAGGTCGCGCTCGCGTCGTCGGCCCTGGCCGATGTCGACACCCCGCAGTGGGCACGGCGCTTCGACCTGCTCTCGGACCCGCACCGGCTGGAGATCCTGCTCAGCCTGCACCGGGCGCCCGACATCTGTGTCGGCGACCTGGCCGTCGCGCTGGGCCGCTCGGAGAACGCGGTCTCCCAGGCGCTTCGGGTGCTGCGCGAACAGGGCTGGGTCAGTTCCACCCGCGTCGGGCGCACGGTCCGGTACCGGATGGAGGACGACATCGTGCACGACCTGTTGCACTGGATCGGTGCCAGGCACGGCTAGCCGTCATCTGTTCACATAGACAGATAACACGATGCGTTCTACGCTCGGCCGATGACCCTCGGCGCACCGACCGAAACGGCCACCAAACCCGCTCGCTTCGACCGCGCCGACTGGGTGTCGATCGCCACGATCGGCGGCGTCGTGCTGCTGCTGCACGTATTCGGTTGGGGTGTGCTGATTTTCGGCGTGGCCCCGCAGCACATCACGCTCGGATCGGCCGGGGTGTTCGGCGTCGGCCTGGGCGTGACCGCCTATCTGCTGGGCGTGCGGCACGCCTTCGACGCCGATCACATCGCGGTCATCGACAACACCACCCGCAAGCTGGTGGGGGAGGGCACCCGGTCGTTGTCAGCGGGTTTCTGGTTCTCGCTCGGGCACTCCAGCGTGGTCTTCGGGCTTGCCTTCCTGCTGGCGATGGGCGTTCGGGCGCTGGTCGGACCGGTCCAGGACGAGGGCTCGCCGATGCTGCAGACCCTCGGGCTGGTCGGCTCGTTGGTGGCAGGCACCTTCCTCATCCTGATCGGGTTGACCAACCTCGTGGCCGCGGTGGGCATCGCCAAGGTCTTCCGGGCCATGCGCAGCGGCGACTTCGACGAGGCCGAGCTCGAGCGTCAGCTGCAGCAACGCGGGTTCCTCGCCCGGTTGCTCGGCCGGGTGATGCGGCGGGTCGACAAGCCGTGGCACCTGTACCCGGTCGGTTTCCTGATGGGGCTCGGCTTCGACACCGCCACCCAGGTGGCGCTGCTGGTGCTCGCGGCCGGAACGGCGGCCTTCACCCTGCCGTGGTACGCCATCCTGGTGTTGCCGGTGCTGTTCGCGGCGGGCATGAGCCTGTTCGACAGCCTGGACGGCATCTTCATGGCCCGGGCCTACGGTTGGGCGTTCCTGCAGCCGATCCGCAAGGTCTACTACAACCTGACCGTCACCGTGCTCTCGGTCCTCGTCGCTCTCGTCGTCGGCGTCATCGTGCTGGCCGGGCTCGTGGTCGAACGGCTCGGCATCACGTCGGGCCCGCTCGCGCTGATCGGCTCGGCCGATCTGGAATTCGCCGGCTTCGCGATCGTCGGCCTCTTCGTGGTGAGCTGGATCGTGGCACTGGGCATCTGGCGGTTCGGCCGGATCGAGCAGCGCTGGAGCACCCAGCCGTAACCGGCCCCGGAATCACCCCTCGGTCAGGCCCAACAACGCGTTCTCGATCACCTCGGACAGTGCCGGGTGGATCCAGTACTGGCCCCGGGCAACCTCTTTCGCGGTCTGCCCGAAACTCATCGCCTGGATCAACGGCTGGATGATCGACGACGCCTGATAGCCCATGATGTGCGCGCCCAGGATCTTGCCGGTGGCCCGGTCGCCGATCAGCTTGGCGATGCCGGTGGTGTCCTCCATCGCCCAGCCGTACGCGGTGTCGCCGTAGGTCTGCACCTTGGTGACGACGTCGTAGCCCTCGTCGCGGGCCTGTGCCTCCGTCAGCCCGACCGTGGCGATCTGCGGTTCGGTGAACACCGCCGACGGCACGAAGCGGTGATCGCTGCGGGCCATCGCCGCGGTGTCGTCCCAGTCGCACAGCAGGTTCTCCCTGACCACCCGCGACTCGTGGTTGGCCACGTGCTTGAGCTGGTAGTCCGAGGACACGTCACCGAGGGCGAAAATGCCGCGCGCAGTGGTGCGTTGGTAGTCATCAACGATCACCCGGCCGTCCTCGTCGACCTCCACCCCGGCGAGTTCGGCGTCGAGCAGGTCCCCGTTGGGAATTCGGCCGGTGGCCACCAGCAACATGTCGGCGGGCAGCGTCTTGCCGTCATCGAGTTCGAGCACGATCTTGTCGCCGTCCTGGTGCGAGCCGATCACGTTCTCGTGGGTACGCAGATCCCACTTCTCGGCGGCCAGTTCGGTGAAGCGGCGGCAGAGTGTCTCGTCGCAGTGGGTGAGCAGACCGTCGCCGCGCACCACGATGGTGACCCGCACGCCCAGCGCCGAGAACACGTGGGCGAACTCGGCCGAGACGAATCCGCCGCCGACGATCACCAGGTGTTCGGGCAGTTCCGGGATGCGCATGATGTCGTCGCTGGTGTAGTACGTGCAGCCGCAGCTGACGATCGCCGGCGGGATGAATGTGCGTGACCCGGCGGCGATCACCACCTGATCGCTGGAGAACTCGTCACCGGCCTCGGTGCGCAAGGTGTACTTGCCGTCATCGGTCTTCGGGCCGAATCGGGTGTGGCTGGCGTACACCGTGATGTTCGGGTCGTTGCGACGGTAGTCCTCACCGCCGGCGGCGATCGGGTCGATCCGGCCGAAGACCCGCGACACGATGTCGGGCCAGCGCACCTTGTCGATGTGGGCGTCGACGCCGAACCGGGCGGAGCCGGTCACCGTATTGGCGACCTCGGCGGCGTAGACGAACATCTTGGTCGGGATGCAGCCGACGTTCAGGCAGGTACCGCCGAACGTGCCCTGCTCGCAGATGGCCACCTTCTTGCCGGCGTAGCGCTCGTCGAGAATGCTGTTGCCCGAGCCCGTGCCGATGATCGTCAAGTCGTAGTGGTCCATGTGCTGACCCTATCCGAAAGATGTTGTGCTGGGCCAGGTTTGCCGACTCAGGTAGTAATCCAGCCACCGGTCCAGCTCCTGGTAGGCCGCTGCCCTGGCCTCGGCCACCGAGAGAAAGACGTCGTGCTTGGCGTCGGTGATCGGGGCGACCGTGGTGTGGTTTCCCACACAGCCCGACCAGCGCGCGATCTGGCTGACGTCGAGCACGGCATCGCCGCGCTGCATCGCGGCCGGGTCGGATGTCTCGGTGACACTGCGGTCCGATCGCAGGATCAGATTGGGCACCCCGACGTCGAGGCCGCGGTGCAGCCGGGCCTGCCCACGCCGGATGGCGTTGATCCAGCCCAGGGTGACGGGGAAGCCGCCCAACGGTTTCCACTCCAGGTTGTACTCGAACTCGCCGCCGTAGTCCCGGTGCAGCGTCGTGCCGTAGCCACCTTCGGTGGGTTTGCGGATCACCGACAGCTTGCGCAACCGGGCCAGGGCGATCAGCGCCGCCGAGGTGGGCGCGGTGCGCAGGATCGCCGGGCCGTGCAGATCGAAGAACGGGCTGTTGAGCACCAGGCCGCCGACGTGATGAGACGCCAGGAGGCCACTGCGGCGCAGCCGGTCGGCGAACAGGGTGATGATCAACCCGCCGGCCGAATGGCCGTACAAACACACCGTGGCGTTGCCGGTGTCGGCGGCGACGACCGTCAGTGCCTCGCGCAGCTCGGTGTCATAGCGCGCCAGGTCGGTGGTGAAGTGCGGCGTCTGCCCGTCCTGCCGGGAGCGTCCGCACTTGGGCAGGTCCAGCGCGTAGAACGCGAACCCGCGGTCGGCGAAGTGATCGGCCAGTTCGGTGTGGAAGAAGTAGTCGGTGTAGCCGTGCAACGCCAGCACGGCGTGAGCGGGCCGGCCGTCCTGCTCGGCGCCCGGACCCCGGCGCACCAGCGTGGCGACCAGGTCGCCCTCACCGTCGGGATCGGGCCCGGCGTCGATGGTCCGCTGCCAGAACCCTGGCAATACATCCGGCTCCCAGCTGGGCCCCCGTGACGTCACGGCTCCACCCTAGCCGCGCCCGGCCGGTGCGACCGGCAGGCCGGCGGCTGGGAACCGGGCCGGTCGGCAACCACGCCGAGACGATGAACAACAGATTCGGACGGCCCGGTTGCCCGCCGGCGGCCCGCAGGTGACGGATAGCACTACCATGCCTGGCCAACCGTGATTGGCCGCGCGATAACCTGGGCATAACAGAAAGCCGTCGGGGTCGACGGGCCGCGCAATACAAAGGACGAGCGATCAGGGTGTCTGAGGCAAACGTGGGTACGACCGTGAAGACCGACGTCGTGCTGGTTGGGGCCGGCATCATGAGCGCGACCCTCGGCGCCCTGATCCGGCTGTTGGAGCCGGACTGGTCCATCACCATGATCGAACGGCTCGACGGCGCCGCCGCGGAGAGCAGTGATCCGTGGAACAACGCCGGCACCGGCCACTCCGCGCTGTGTGAGCTGAACTACACGCCGGAGCTATCCGACGGCTCGATCGACACCACCAAGGCCATCAACGTCAACGAGCAGTTCCAGGTGTCGCGGCAGTTCTGGGCCTACGCCGCCGAGAACGGCGTGTTGTCCGACGTGCGCGGCTTCCTCAACCCCATCCCGCACGTCAGCTTCGTGCACGGGGCCGAGAACGTCGACTACCTCAAGCGTCGCCACCAGGCACTGGTCGGCAATCCGCTGTTCGCCTCCATGGAGTTCATCGACGACAAGGACGAGTTCGCCCGCCGGCTGCCGTTCATGGCCGCCAAGCGCGACTTCTCCGATCCGGTGGCGCTGAACTGGACCCAGGCCGGCACCGACGTCGACTTCGGCTCGCTGTCGCGCCAGCTCATCGGGTTCACCGCGCAGCGCGGCATGGACACGCTGTTCGGCCACGAGGTGCGCAACCTGCGCAAGGAGTCCGACGGCAGCTGGACGCTGAAGGTGACCAACCGGCGCACCGGCCTCAAACGCAAGTTCAATGCCAAGTTCGTGTTCGTCGGCGCCGGGGGCGGGGCGCTGCCGCTGCTGCAGCGCTCAGGCATCCCCGAGGCCAAGGGCTTCGGCGGTTTCCCGGTCGGCGGCGCGTTCCTGCGGACCAACAACCAGGCGCTGACCGCAGGCCACCAGGCCAAGGTGTACGGGCTGCCGCCGCTGGGCGCTCCGCCGATGTCGGTGCCACACCTGGACACCCGCGTGATCAACGGCAAGTCCTGGCTGCTGTTCGGCCCGTTCGCCGGCTGGTCACCCAAGTTCCTCAAGCAGGGCAAGGTCACCGATCTGCCGTTCTCGGTCAAGCCGAACAACATCATGTCGATGCTGGGCGTCGGGCTGACCGAGATGGGCCTGGTCAACTACCTGGTGGGCCAGCTGTTGCTCAGCGAGGCCGCCCGGGTCGACACCCTGCGGGAGTTCGCGCCCAGCGCAGTCGATTCCGACTGGGAGCTGGACATCGCGGGCCAGCGCGTGCAGGTCATCCGGCGCAAGGGTGCCGGCGGTGTGCTGGAGTTCGGCACCACCGTGCTGACCGCCGCCGACGGGAGCATCGCCGGCCTGCTGGGTGCCTCGCCCGGTGCGTCCACCGCGGTCCCGGCCATGCTCGACGTGCTGGAGCGCTGCTTCACCGACCGCTACCAGAGCTGGTTGCCCAAGCTCAAGGAGATGGTGCCCTCGCTCGGCACCAAGTTGTCCAACGAACCCGGCCTGTTCGACGAGGTATGGGAGTGGGGCACCAAGGCGCTCCAGCTGGACGCCCCCGTGACCGCGTGACCGGAGCGGGCGGATGACGGTCGCACTACGCCGCAGCTGGGCCAAAGACCTCGACGTACCAACGCTTTACGAGCTGCTCAAGCTCCGCATCGAGGTGTTCGTGGTGGAACAGGCCACGCCCTACCCGGAGCTCGACGGCCGCGACCTGCTCGCCGAGACCCGCCATTTCTGGCTGGAAGGCCCTGACGGAGAAGTGATTTCGACGTTGCGGTTGATGGAGGAGCACCCCGGCGGCGAGAAGGCGTTCCGGATCGGCCGCGTGTGCACCAAGCGCAGCGCCCGGGGCAACGGGCACACCACCCGGTTGATGCAGGCGGCGCTGGCCGAGGTCGGCGACTACCCGTGTCACATCAACGCTCAGACCTACCTGGTCGACATGTACGGCCGGCACGGATTCGTCCGTGACGGAGACGAATTCCTCGACGACGGAATCCCGCATGTGCCGATGGTGCGGCCCGGGACCCGCAGCGAATGACGGCGGTTTCATGACAGTGGAGAACCACACCTACCCTTTCAGCGCACTGGTGGGGCAGGACCGGTTACGGCTGGCCCTGGTGCTGTGCGCGGTGCACCCCGAGATCGGTGGGGTGTTGATCCGTGGCGAGAAGGGCACGGCGAAGTCCACGGCGGTCCGCGGCCTGGCCGCGGTGCTGTCGGCGGTCGACGACGATGCCCGGTTGGTGGAACTGCCCATCGGTGCCACCGAGGACCGCGTGGTCGGATCGCTGGACCTGCAGAAGGTGCTCCGCGACGGTGAGCACGCCTTCTCGCCCGGCCTGCTGGCCCGCGCCCACGGCGGCGTGCTCTACGTCGATGAGGTCAACCTCCTGCACGACCATCTGGTCGACGTTCTGCTCGATGCCGCCGCCATGGGCCGGGTACACGTTGAGCGCGAAGGCATCTCGCACTCACATGAGTCACGGTTCGTGCTGATCGGCACCATGAACCCGGAGGAAGGCGAACTGCGGCCGCAGCTGCTGGACCGGTTCGGGCTGNCCGACGGCCGCGCCACGGGCGGACCCGATCCGCTGGGCCGCACCCGCCAGGCTGCCGCCGCATTGGTGGCCGAGGGGGCCGCCTCCGTCGTCGTCGATTGTGAAACATCTTTCGTGCGACTGGGATTGGCCGAGCAACTGGCCGAGCAGCTGGGCTCACCGGCGGTCCGGCTCGAGCAGTTGCGGGCGGCCGAACTGACCCGGTTGGTCCAGCACCAGACCGCCGCCTAGGCCGCACACCAGACGACGCGCAGGAAGGACCGACCATGCCACAAGGACAGCCGCTGACCGTCCCCGACGACGGTTTGACCACCAGGGCCCGGCGGAATGCGCCGTTGCTCGCCGTGCACACCGGCCCGGGCAAGGGCAAGTCGACCGCGGCGTTCGGTATGGCGCTGCGGGCCTGGAATCAGGGCTTCTCGGTCGCGGTGTTCCAGTTCGTCAAGAGCGCGAAGTGGAAGGTGGGGGAGGAGGCCGTGTTCGGCCAGCTCGGCCGGTTGCACGACGAGCACGGTGCCGGCGGGCCGGTGGAATGGCACAAGATGGGCTCGGGCTGGTCCTGGACGCGCAAACACGGCAGCGACGTCGACCACGCCGCGGCCGCCGCCGACGGTTGGGCCGAGATCAAACGCCGGCTGGCCGAGGAGCGCCACGACTTCTACGTGCTCGACGAGTTCACCTATCCGCTCAAATGGGGCTGGATCGCCGTGGACGAGGTGCTCGAGGTGCTGGCCAACCGTCCGGGCACCCAGCACGTGGTGATCACCGGTCGCGATGCCCCGCAGGCGTTGATCGACGCCGCGGATCTGGTGACCGAGATGACCAAGATCAAGCACCCGATGGATGCCGGCCGTAAAGGCCAGAAGGGCATCGAGTGGTGATTTTGCGCGCGCTCGCGGTGCTGAGGTGACCACTCCGGCGGTGGTGATCGCCGCGCCGGCATCGGGCAGCGGGAAGACCACGGTGGCAACGGGTCTGGTGGGTGCGCTGCGCCAAGCCGGCCACACGGTGGCGCCGTTCAAGGTCGGTCCCGATTTCATCGACCCGGGCTATCACGCCCTGGCCGCCGGGCGGCCGGGCCGCAACCTCGACCCAGTGCTCGTCGGCGAGGAGCTGATCGGCCCGCTGTACCGGCATGGCTGCGCCGGTGCCGACATCGCTGTCGTCGAGGGCGTCATGGGCCTGTTCGACGGCCGCATCGAGGGCCAGATGACCGGAATACCGCGAGGCTCGGCGGCCCAGGTCGCCGGACTCTTGGGGGCGCCGGTGGTGCTGGTGGTCGACGCCCGCGGCCAGAGCCACAGCATCGCCGCCCTGCTGCACGGATTCGCGACCTTCGACCCGGCGGTGCGGATCGCCGGGGTGATCCTCAACCGGGTCGGATCGGACCGGCACGAGGCGGTGTTGCGTCAGGCCTGTGAGCATGCCGGGGTGGCGGTGCTCGGGGCGATTCCACGGGCCGACGAATTATCGGTTCCGTCAAGGCATCTCGGGCTCATCACCGCCGTCGAACACGGCCGTCAGGCGCGCGACGCCGTGGCCGCGATGACTGCCCTGGTGGCCCGGCACGTCGATCTCGGGGCCGTGGTGGCCGCATCCTCCGCCCGCGTCGACGCCGAACCCTGGAGCCCGGCGGCAGAATCGGTGACCGATGTCACGGTGGCACTCGCGGCGGGCAAGGCCTTCAGCTTCAGCTACGCCGAGCACGCCGAGCTGTTGCGCGGGGCCGGGGCGCAGGTGGCCGACTTCGACCCGTTGAACGAACCGCTGCCGGACGGCGCCGACGCGCTTGTCCTGCCCGGCGGCTTCCCCGAACAGTTCACCGCCGAACTGTCGGCCAACGACATTGTCCGCCAGCAGATCAGGGATCTGGCCGGGCGTGGCGCCCCGGTGCACGCCGAGTGTGCCGGACTGACCTATCTCGTCGACGATCTCGACGGGGTGCCGATGTGCGGTGTGCTGGCCGGCTCGGCGCGGTTCACCGAACGCCTCACGCTGGGCTACCGCGATGCGGTCGCGGTCGTGGATTCCTGTCTGCATGCCGCCGG
>NZ_LT546207.1:236182-242336 GCF_900078665.2 Mycolicibacterium houstonense
CCGCCGATGCCGGCGAGGAGCCGGGGGAGGCGCCCAGAGGCGTGGCGCTGGTCGGTGGCGGCCCGGGCGATCCCGAGCTGATCACCGTGCGCGGACGGCGACTGCTGGCCCGCGCCGACGTCGTGGTCGCCGACCGGCTCGCTCCTCAGGAGTTGCTCGCAGAACTCGGACCCCATGTCGAGGTGATCGACGCGGCCAAGATCCCGTACGGCCGGGCGATGGCGCAGGAAGCGATCAACGAGCTGTTGGTCGACCGGGCCCGCGCAGGCAAGTTCGTGGTTCGCCTCAAAGGCGGCGATCCGTTCGTCTTCGCGCGCGGGTACGAAGAGGTGCTGGCCTGCACCGAGGCCGGGATCCCGGTCACCGTCGTCCCCGGTGTGACCAGTGCCATATCGGTGCCCGCGCTGGCCGGGGTGCCGGTCACCCACCGCGGCATGACGCACGAGTTCGTGGTGGTCAGCGGCCACGTTGCGCCCGGGCACCCCGAATCGTTAGTGAATTGGGATGCGCTGGCGGCGATGAGCGGCACGATCGTGCTGCTGATGGCCGTCGAGCGGATCGAGCTGTTCACCAAGGCGTTGCTGGACGGCGGCCGACCTGCGGATACCCCGGTCCTGGTGGTGCAGCACGGCACCACCGTCGCGCAGCGCACCCTGCGGGCCACCCTCGGCGACGCGCCCGACCGGATCCGTGAGGAAGGCATTCGACCTCCGGCGATCATCGTGATCGGGCCCGTGGCGGCCTTCGCCGGTTAAAGGATTCTTAAGATTCCGGTAAGGTGACCCGGTATGACGGCACTCAACGACGCCGAGCGCCAGGGCCTGGCGGCCCGCCTCCCGTCCTGGTTCCCGTCCTGGGGCTTCCTCTCCGCGGTGATCGCGATCGGCGGCATGCAGCTGCTGGCCACCATGGACAGCACGGTCGCGATCGTCGCGCTGCCCAAGATCCAGGACGAGCTCAGCCTTTCCGACGCCGGGCGTAGCTGGGTCATCACCGCCTACGTTCTGACCTTCGGCGGCTTGATGCTGCTGGGCGGACGGTTGGGCGACACCATCGGCCGCAAGCGCACCTTCATCGTCGGCGTCGCGTTGTTCACCATCGCCTCGATCCTGTGCGGCATCGCCTGGAACGAAGCCACCCTGGTGATCGCCCGCCTGCTGCAGGGTGTCGGCGCGGCCATCGCATCGCCCACCGGTCTCGCGCTGGTCGCCACCACCTTCCCGAAGGGGCCGGCCCGTAACGCCGCCACCGCGGTGTTCGGTGCGATGACCGCCATCGGCTCGGTCATGGGTCTGGTGGTCGGTGGCGCGCTGACCGAGGTGTCGTGGCGGTGGGCCTTCCTGGTCAACGTGCCGATCGGCCTGGTGATGCTCTACCTCGCCCGCACCGCGCTGCGCGAGACCAACCGCGAGCGGATGAAGCTCGACGCGGCAGGCGCGCTGCTGGCGACCCTGGCGTGCACCGCGGCGGTGTTCGCCTTCACCCAGGGGCCCGAAAGCGGCTGGCTGGCGCCGATCACGCTGGGCTCCGGGGCGGCGGCCGCGGTCTTCGGTATCGCCTTCCTGATCGCCGAACGCAGCGCCGAGAACCCGGTGGTGCCGTTCGACCTGTTCCACGAGCGCAACCGGGTGGCCACGTTCGCGGCGATCTTCCTGGCCGGCGGTGTGCTGTTCACCCTGACCGTGCTGATCGGCCTCTACGTGCAGGACATCCTCGGATACAGCGCGCTGCACGCCGGCATCGGCTTCATCCCGTTCGTGATCGGTATGGGTATCGGCCTCGGCGCCTCCTCGCAGATCGTGCGGTTCTTCCAGCCGCGGCTCGTGGTCATCGGCGGCGGCATCCTGGTCCTCGGCGCGATGCTGTACGGCTCGACCCTGCACGCCGGTATCCCGTACTTCCCGAACCTGGTGGTTCCCATCACGATCGGCGGCATCGGCATCGGCATGATCGTGGTGCCGCTGACCCTGGCGGCCATCGCCGGCGTCGGCTTCGACCGCATCGGCCCGGCCTCGGCCATCGCGCTGATGCTGCAGAACCTCGGTGGTCCGCTGGTATTGGCCATCATCCAGGCCGTCATCACCTCACGCACCCTGTACCTGGGCGGCATCACCGGCCCGGTCAAGGACATGAACGGCCCGCAGCTGGCGGCGCTCGACGCCGGCTACACGTACGGGCTGCTGTGGGTGGCCGCGGTCGCGGTCCTGGTCGGCGGCGCGGCGTTGTTCATCGGCTACACCTCCGAACAGGTGGCGCACGCCCAGGAAGTCAAGGACGCGATCGATGCCGGGGAGATCGAGGTCGACTGATCTCGCGGCGGTAGGTGCACCACGATGAACCGAGGACAGATCTCCGAGGCCATCAACCCGCTGGGCTGGCGCCTGGTGCTGGGAGCGGTGTGCACCGAGGTCCTGGTGCCGTCGATGGCCGACGCGGCGGCAGCCGCGGGCCATGCCGTGCGGGCCGCCGGTGCCGATGCGGCACAGCACCTTTCGATCGACATCCGCAGTGACCGGGCGGTGCTGCGGCTGTGCTCGCGCGACGCGGGCACGGTGACCGGGCGGGACCTGGAGCTGGCCAGGGAGATATCGCAGACCTTGGCCGAGCGTGGTTTCGAGCTGAACGCCGGGCCCGGCGCGATCCAGGCGGTCGAGATCGCGATCGACGCCCTCGACATCGACGCCGTGCGCCCATTCTGGAAGGCCGTCACCGGCTACGTCGACGAGCCGGGCAACCCCGATCTCAATGCCGGCCTGGCCGATCCGTTCGGCCGCGGTCCCGCGATCTGGTTTCAGCAGATGGATGCGCCGCGACCACAGCGGAATCGGATCCACCTCGACATCGACGTCCCACACGACGCGGCGCAGGCCCGCGTCGAGGCGGCGCTGGCCGCCGGCGGCCGGTTGGTCAGTGACCGCGTGGCGCCGCGCTTCTGGGTACTGGCCGACGCCGAGGGCAACGAGGCCTGCATCTGTACCTGGCAGGGCCGTGACTGACGACACGCTCTAGGGTTGTCGCCTGTGATCACCCGTATGTCCGAGCTGTTCCTGCGAACCCTGCGCGACGACCCCGCTGATGCCGAGGTGCCCAGCCACAAGCTACTGATCCGCGCCGGCTATGTCCGTCCGGTCGGCCCCGGTATCTACAGCTGGCTTCCGCTGGGCCTGCGGGTGCTGCGCCGGATCGAGAAGATCGTGCGGGAAGAGATGGACGCGATCGGCGGCCAGGAGATCCTGTTGCCCGCGCTGCTGCCGCGGGCACCGTACGAGACCACCAACCGGTGGACCGAGTACGGCGACACCCTGTTCCGCTTGCAGGACCGGCGGGGCAACGACTACCTGCTCGGGCCGACGCACGAGGAGATCTTCACCCTGACGGTCAAGGGGGAGTACTCGTCCTACAAGGACTTCCCGGTGATCCTTTACCAGGTCCAGACCAAGTACCGCGACGAGGCACGTCCGCGCGCGGGAATCCTGCGTGGTCGCGAGTTCGTGATGAAGGATTCGTACTCGTTCGACGTCGACGAGGACGGCCTGAAGAACGCCTACCACGCGCACCGCGAGGCGTACCAGAAGATCTTCGGCCGCCTCGGTGTGCGCTACGTGATCGTGTCGGCGGTCTCGGGCGCGATGGGCGGCAGTGCCTCCGAGGAGTTCCTGGCCGAGAGCGAGGTCGGTGAGGACACGTTCGTGCGCTGCCTGGAATCCGGCTACGCCGCCAACGTCGAAGCCGTGATCACCCGCGCCCCCGCGCCGCTGCCGATCGAGGGCCAGCCCGCCGCGCAGGTGCACGACACCCCGGACACCCCGACCATTGCCACCTTGGTCGACTGGGCCAATTCGGCTGAGCTGGAACAATTCTCGGGCCGAGAGGTGACTGCCGCCGACACCCTCAAGAACGTTCTGCTCAAGGTCCGTGAGCCGGGCGGCGAGTGGGAGCTGCTGGCCGTCGGCGTGCCCGGCGACCGCGAGGTAGACGAGAAGCGTCTCGGCGCGGCACTTGAGCCCGCCGAGTTCGCGCTGCTCGACGACGCCGACTTCGCCAAGAACCCGTTCCTGGTCAAGGGTTATGTCGGGCCGAAGGCGTTGTTGGACAACGGGGTTCGCTATCTCGTCGATCCGCGGGTGGTGGACGGTACGGCCTGGATCACCGGTGCCGACGCCCCCAACAAGCACGTGGTCGGCCTGGTCGCGGGCCGTGACTTCACCCCCGACGGCACGATCGAGGCCGCCGATGTCCGCGACGGCGATCCGTCTCCCGACGGCGCCGGTGTGCTGACCTCGGCGCGGGGCATCGAGATCGGCCACATCTTCCAGCTGGGCCGCAAGTACGCCGATGCCTTCACCGCCGACGTGCTCGGCGAGGACGGCAAGCCGGTGCGGTTGACGATGGGGTCCTACGGCATCGGGGTGTCTCGCATGGTCGCGGTGATCGCCGAACAGCAGCACGATGAGCTCGGCCTGCGCTGGCCGTCGTCGGTCGCGCCTTTTGACGTGCACGTGGTCGTGGCGAACAAGGACGACGCCGCACGCACCGGAGGCGCCGAACTCGCCGCCGCGCTGGACCGGCTCGGCCACGAGGTGCTGTTCGACGATCGCAAGGCCTCGCCCGGCGTGAAGTTCAAGGACGCCGAACTGCTGGGCATGCCGTGGATCGTGGTGGTCGGCCGCGGTTTCGCCGATGGCGTGGTGGAACTGCGCAACCGGTTCACCGGTGAGAACCGCGAGATCGCCGTCGCCGACGCGGCGACGGAGATCTCGGCAGCGATCAGCGCGGCCGGCTGACCGTGACGGCCTGAGGGCTTGGGCCGAAGCTCCGGCTCACGCCGACTCGGGCACCCGAAGATGGGCGAGGGCCAACTCGAATTCGCATTCGTCCGTCTCCTCGGCGCCGATGTCGCGGATCGCCGAAGCCTTCAGCGCATTGGCCCGGTCCCTGCTCCGTTCCATCGCTTCGCGGCTGTCGAACGACGCACACGACACGCCTCGCCCCGATGCGCGGTCGATCATCAGGCTGGCGCTGCAGAACCCGTCGAGGTCCTCCAGCGCGGGCAGCACGGCCGCCTTGTAGTGCTCGATGCCTCCGTCGATCTGGCCCGGCTCCAGCTTTGCCCATGTCGCGCGGACGCAGACACCCTCGTGGGTGCGATGGTCGCGGTGCAAGACCGCGATCTCCCACTCTTCGACGGTGGCGGTACCCCCGAACGCCTCGGCCGCGCGGGCCCGTAGCTGTGCGGCTCGCTCGGCGCTCGCGTGCATCGCGTCCTCGGTCTCCCACGCGGTGGTGGCGATGCATCGGCAGGATTCACGATCGACCAACAACGAGATGCCGACGCAGCCGTCGATCTCCCGTATCGCGGGCATGACCTCGTCGCGAACATGCGCAATACCGGCGTCGATCGCCTCGGGTTGCGCCTGGACAGTGGTAGAGCGTGCGTACACGATCCACCCCCTTTGTTCGGGGCAGCGCCCCGGTGGCGCCACCGGTCCGGCCTCTACCTTTCTCGCGGCGAGCGACCGGTGCAATGGGCACCGCGGGATCAATTACCGGGTGCAACGACAGCGATCCGGAGCGGACGCCGGACCTATTCGCCGCCGCCGGGGAAGGCGACCGTCACGGGCCAGGTGTCGGTGATGGCGCGCCACTTGGCGGCGGTGACGGCCGACTGGGTCAGTGCGGTCACCGCGAAGGCACGGTCCTCGTCGCTGGTGGCCTGTTCGAGCACCGCGCGCCAGGCCACCGCGGTGTCCTCCTCCATGCGGATGGCGAGATTGGCGGCGTCGGTCGGATCCGTCACCGGCCCGGGCAACTGGTAGCCGGCCGCCGGTAACGGTGGGGTGACCGAGCGGGCGTCGAGCAGGGCCATGGCGTCTTCGCGACGCGCGCGGTGCTCGGCCATCGCGGTGGCCACCAGGGCGTTCTCCTCGACGGTCGAGTGGGCCGACACCAGCCCGTAGCCGTAGATGGCCCCGTGCTCGACGGCGACCGCGTCGAACAGCGCGGCGTCGGCGGCGGTGCCGGGCCGGGTCGGCGAGGTGGTCGAGCGTGGTCCGGGTGAGGTCACAGGGCAGCTCCCAGCGCGACGGTGTGGGCGGCGGTACACGAGGCCGCGATGGACCCGAGCAGGCCGGCGCGGTAACCCGAGAGCGTGCGG
>NZ_LT546207.1:242361-245139 GCF_900078665.2 Mycolicibacterium houstonense
CGCCCGGGTGGCCGCGGCCTGTGGCGGCTGGTCGGCAGCGGCGGCGGTGGCCAGCGCGCTGTCGGCCCGGGCCCGGTCGAACTGCTTGGTCAGGTCGTCGATCTCGGGTTGCGGCGGCTTCGTCCCACAGGCGGCGGCGGTGGCGCCCAGCAGGGCAAGGGCCGCGGCCGAGAGCAATACGCGCCGCCGGCTGATGTCTGCATTGGCGCTCGGCACGTGAACATCCTGCCATTGCCCGGGGCCTCGCCTGACGCGGTGCCGACCGGCCGGTTCGCGGCGGGGCGTCGACATTCGCCACGCACCGGACTTCGATTGACGGTTGCTGCCGCGGGCCTGGCGTATCGTGGATAGGCGATTCCGGGGCCGCTCCAGCGAGCCGGCCCGGGCATTCGTGTCGGAGACAATTCAAGATGAGGAGCTCGCCGTGGCACCGGATCCAAAGTTGCGGTCTGCGGATTTGCCGTCGCAGACGCAGGTGATCGAGCTACTTGACGGCGAGTTCGCGCGCGCCGGTTACGAAATCGACGATGTCGTGGTCGACGCATCGGCTCGGCCGCCCCGTATCACCGTGATCGCCGACGGCGACGAGGGTCTGGATCTCGATTCCCTCGCCGCGCTGTCCCGGACGGCATCGGAGTTGCTCGATCAGCTCACCCCGGGCGACACGCCGTATGTGCTCGAAGTCACCTCGCCGGGTGTGGACCGGCCGCTGACCGAGGCCAAACATTTTCGTCGTGCCCGCGGCCGCAAGGCCGAGTTGACGCTGACCGACGGCTCGGTGTTCACCGGCCGGCTGGGGGAAACCGACGGCACCGTGGTGAAAGTGGTGGTGCCGGAGGGGCGGGAGCTGGCGATCCGTGAGGTCGCACTGGCAGATATCGCCAAAGCCGTTGTCCAAGTGGAGTTTTCGCCTCCGAACCGACGCGAATTGGAATTGTCCGGACAGACCGGGAAGGGGGCCGGGGAATGAACATCGACATGGCGGCGCTGCATGCCATCGAAGCGGACAAGGGCATCACCGTCGACGTGGTCGTCGAGACCATCAAGTCGGCGTTGCTCACCGCCTATCGGCATACCGAAGGCCATGAGCCCGATGCTCATATCGATATCGACCGTAAGACCGGTGTGGTCAAGGTGATCGCCCGCCAGACCGACGCCGACGGCAACGTCCTGCACGAATGGGACGACACGCCAGAAGGTTTCGGTCGGATCGCGGCCACCACGGCCCGGCAGGTGATCCTGCAGCGCCTGCGCGATGCGGAGAACGAGAAGACCTACGGGGAGTTCGCCGCGCACGAGGGCGACATCGTCGCCGGGGTGATCCAGCGCGACGCCCGGGCGAACGCCCGCGGGCTGGTCGTGGTGCGGATGGGCAGCGAGACCAAGGGCTCCGAAGGCGTGATCCCGAGCGCCGAGCAGGTGCCGGGGGAGCGCTACGAGCACGGCGACCGGCTGCGCTGCTACGTCGTCGGCGTCACCCGGGGTGCCCGCGAACCCCTGATCACGCTGTCCCGCACCCATCCCAACCTGGTCCGCAAGCTCTTCTCGCTGGAAGTGCCCGAGATCGCCGACGGATCGGTGGAGATCGTCGCGGTGGCCAGGGAGGCCGGGCACCGGTCCAAGATCGCGGTGGCTTCCCGGGTGCCCGGGCTGAACGCCAAGGGCGCCTGCATCGGCCCGATGGGCCAGCGCGTGCGCAACGTGATGAGCGAGCTCTCCGGCGAGAAGATCGACATCATCGACTTCGACGAGGACCCGGCCCGGTTCGTCGCCAATGCCCTGTCGCCGGCCAAGGTGGTGTCGGTATCGGTGATCGACGAGGCCGCGCGGGCGGCGCGGGTCATCGTGCCCGACTTCCAGCTGTCCCTGGCCATCGGCAAAGAAGGACAAAATGCCAGGTTGGCGGCCCGGCTCACGGGGTGGCGAATCGATATCCGCAGCGATGCGGCGCCGCAGCCCGATCATGATGTCCGCCCGGGGGCGGTACACGACTGACAGTAGTGACCGGCGTTTCGGACCACGGCCACCGGGGCGGTAGACTCAGCCGTGATCCAGCGCGAGACTCCGGCTCTGACACAACGAAGCACCTCCGACACCTCTGTCGGGCCAGTGCGGACCTGCATCGGGTGCCGGAAACGAGAGTTGGCCGCCGAGTTGCTTCGAGTGGTCGCGGTGACCGACGGGAACGGGACGTGTTCCGTGACCGTTGACGCTGCGGCAAGCCTGCCGGGGCGTGGTGCATGGCTGCACCCCGACCCGCAGTGCGCGCAGATGGCAGTGAAGCGTCGAGCCTTCGTCCGAGCGTTGCGACTCACCGGTTCACCGGATACATCCGCGGTGATCGAGTACGTCGAAGGAATTCGGACACCCGACCACCCCGGTCAAGAGAACAGGTAGCGAAGAACATGAGCACACCGTGAAGTCCCGATGACCATGCGTCATAGCTAAACCCGAGGCGCGGCGCCTACCACCGCTGTTGCCTCCAGACGAGGAGATGTAGTGGCAGCAGGTAAGGCCCGTGTACACGAGTTGGCGAAGGAACTCGGTGTCACCAGCAAGGAACTCTTAGCCAAGCTCAAAGAGCAGGGCGAGTTCGTCAAGTCGGCGTCCTCCACAGTGGAGGCGCCGGTCGCGCGTCGGCTGCGCGAATCGTTCGGCGCGAAGTCCGCCGGCGCCAAGAAGCCCGAAGACAAGCCCCGCCCGCAGAGCGGTGGAACCGCGGCCCCCGCGGCGCCCAAGCCTGGCGCCCCCAGCCCGGCCACGGCGGCCAAGCCTGCT
>NZ_LT546207.1:245435-276585 GCF_900078665.2 Mycolicibacterium houstonense
GGTCGTCCCGGCGGTGGTGGCGGCGGTGGCCGTCCCGGCCAGCGCGGTGGCGCGGCCGGTGCGTTCGGTCGTCCCGGCGGTGCCCCCAAGCGCGGTCGCAAGTCGAAGCGGGCGAAACGCGCCGAATACGAGAACATGCAGGCGCCGGTCGTCGGTGGAGTGCGGTTGCCCAAGGGCAACGGCGAGACCATCCGGCTGGCTCGTGGCGCATCGCTGAGCGACTTCGCCGAGAAGATCGACGCCAACCCGGCCGCACTGGTCCAGGCGCTGTTCAACCTCGGTGAGATGGTCACCGCGACCCAGTCGGTCGGCGACGACACCCTGGAGTTGCTCGGCAGCGAGATGAACTTCAAGGTGCAGGTCGTCTCCCCGGAGGACGAGGACCGCGAGCTGCTGGAGTCCTTCGACCTCACCTACGGCGAGGACGAGGGCGGCGAGGAGGACCTCGAGGTCCGCCCGCCGGTGGTCACCGTCATGGGTCACGTCGACCACGGCAAGACCCGACTGCTGGACACGATCCGCAACGCCACCGTCCGCGAGGGCGAGGCCGGCGGTATCACCCAGCACATCGGCGCCTACCAGGTCGAGGTCGATCTGGACGGCACCGTCCGGCCGATCACCTTCATCGACACCCCGGGTCACGAGGCGTTCACCGCCATGCGTGCCCGTGGTGCCAAGGCCACCGACATCGCGATCCTGGTGGTCGCCGCCGACGACGGCGTCATGCCGCAGACGGTGGAGGCCATCAACCACGCGCAGGCTGCTGACGTGCCGATCGTGGTGGCGGTCAACAAGATCGACAAGGAAGGCGCCGACCCGGCCAAGATCCGGGCGCAGCTGACCGAGTACAACCTCGTGGCCGAGGATTACGGCGGCGACACCATGTTCGTCGACATCTCGGCCAAGCAGGGCACCAACATCGAGGCGCTGCTGGAAGCGGTCGTGCTGACCGCCGACGCGGCCCTGGATCTGCGGGCCAACCCCGACATGGAGGCCCAGGGTGTGGCGATCGAGGCGCACCTGGACCGCGGTCGCGGCCCGGTGGCCACGGTGCTGATCCAGCGCGGCACCCTGCGCGTCGGCGACTCGGTGGTGGCCGGGGATGCCTACGGCCGCGTCCGCCGCATGGTCGACGAGCACGGCGAGGACGTCGAAGAGGCGCTGCCCTCGCGTCCGGTCCAGGTCATCGGCTTCACGTCGGTGCCGGGTGCCGGTGACAACTTCCTGGTTGTCGACGAGGACCGCATCGCCCGTCAGATCGCCGACCGGCGCAGCGCGCGCAAGCGCAACGCGTTGGCCGCGCGCAGCCGCAAGCGGATCAGCCTGGAAGACCTGGATTCGGCGCTGAAGGAAACCAGCCAGCTGAACCTGATCCTCAAGGGCGACAACGCCGGTACGGTCGAAGCTCTCGAGGAAGCCCTGATGGGCATCGAGATCGACGACGAAGTGGAGCTGCGGGTCATCGACCGCGGTGTCGGTGGCGTCACCGAGACCAACGTCAACCTGGCGTCGGCTTCGGACGCGATCATCATCGGGTTCAACGTCCGTGCCGAGGGCAAGGCGACCGAGCTGGCCAACCGCGACGGTGTGGAGATCCGGTACTACTCGGTGATCTACCAGGCCATCGACGAGATCGAGAAGGCCCTCAAGGGCATGCTCAAGCCGGTGTACGAGGAGAAGGAGCTCGGCCGCGCCGAGATCCGGGCGATCTTCCGGTCGTCCAAGGTCGGCAACATCGCCGGCTGCCTGGTCACCTCCGGGATCATGCGCCGCAACGCCAAGGCCCGGCTGCTGCGCGACAACACCGTCGTCGCGCAGAACCTCACGGTGTCCTCGCTCAAGCGCGAGAAGGACGATGCCACCGAGGTCCGCGAGGGCTACGAGTGCGGTCTGACGCTGACCTACTCCGACATCAAGGAAGGCGACGTCATCGAGACGTACGAGCTGGTCGAGAAGGTACGGACCTAAGGTATGGCTGATCCGGCACGGGCCAAGCGGCTCGCCAAACGGATCTCCACCATCGTCGCCTCGGCGATCGAGTACGAGATCAAGGATCCCCGCCTGGCGGGGGTCACCATCACCGATGCGAAGGTGTCGGGTGATCTGCACGACGCCACGCTGTACTACACGGTGATGGGGTCATCGCTCGACGACGAGCCGGACTATGCCGGTGCGGCGGCGGCGCTGGAGAAGGCCAAGGGCGTCTTGCGGACCAAGGTGGGCGCCGGGACCGGGGTGCGGTTCACCCCGACCCTGGCGTTCGTCCGCGACACCGTGCCCGACGCGGCACACCGGATGGAGGAGCTGCTGGCCCAGGCGCGGGCAGCCGATGAGGATCTGGCGAGAGTTCGGCAGGGTGCCAAGCACGCCGGAGACGCCGACCCGTACCGTGTGAGCGGGGCGGAGGACACTGATGGGCTTGCCGACGGGGCAGACACAGAGGATGCCGGTGACCGCGATCGAACGGATGACTGATACTGCTCATTCGAGGGCTCCCCACGGGAGCCCTTCCGGTTCGCGTGTCGATGCGCGGGCGGCCGCCGACATCCTGTCGGGCGCGGCGAGCATCAGCGTGGTGTGCCATGTCTATCCCGACGCCGACACCATCGGCGCGGGCCTGGCGCTGGCGCAGGTGCTCGACGACGCGGGCAAACAGGTCGAGGTAGCCTTCGCGGCGCCGGCCGAGCTGCCGGAGTCGTTGCAGACGCTGCCCGGCGGGCATCTGCTGGTCTCACCCAACGACATCCGCGGCGACGCGGAACTCGTTGTCACCGTGGATATCCCGAGTGTCAATCGCCTTGGTGCGTTGCGTGAGCTGGCCGAGGACGGCCGCGAGGTGCTGGTCATCGACCACCATGCGTCCAATCAACTGTTCGGCACGGCCAACTACGTCGACCCGACGGCCGACTCCACCACGATGCTGGTGGCCGAAGTCCTCGATGCCTGGGACAAGCCGATCGACAAGCGGGTGGCGCACTGTCTGTACGCCGGGCTGACCACCGACACCGGCTCGTTCCGCTGGGCCACGGCCCGGGCACACCGCCTGGCGGCCCGGCTCGTCGAACTGGGCGTGGACAACGCCTCGATCAGCCGCGCCCTGCTCGACACCCACCCGTTCGCGTGGCTGCCGATGCTGTCGCGGGTGCTGGCCTCGGCCCGGCTGCTGCCGGACGCGGTCGGCGGCCGGGGCCTGGTGTATGCCGTTGTGCCGCACGCCGAATGGTCCAGTGCCCGGCCCGAGGAAGTGGAGAGCATCGTCGACATCGTGCGCACCACGCAGCAGGCCGAGGTCGCCGCGGTGTTCAAGGAGATCGAGCCCCAGCACTGGTCGGTGTCGATGCGGGCCAAATCGCTCAATCTGGCCACGGTCGCCAGCTCATTCGGCGGTGGCGGGCACCCGCACGCCGCCGGGTACTCGGCCGCGGGCGCCACCGACGACGTCGTTCAGGCACTTGCGCAGGCCCTTGCCTGACTCCGCCTGGGCGACCCTGCCCGATTGGTCACATGGTTGAGCCGGAAGGGGACATCCCGGTCACTCCGGCCACCACCCGCCGGATCGCCGGCCTGGCGTTCCCCGCCCTCGGGGTGCTGGCGGCCGAGCCGCTGTATCTGTTGTTCGACATCGCGATCGTCGGTCGTCTCGGCGCGCTGAGCCTGGCCGGGCTGGCCATCGGCGGCCTGATCCTCGGACTGGTCAATTCACAGGGCACGTTCCTGTCCTACGGCACCACCGCGCGTTCGGCCCGGCTGTTCGGGGCCGGCGACCGGAGGGCCGCGGTGGGTGAGGGCGTGCAGGCCACCTGGCTGGCGCTCGGGCTGGGTTTGCTGATCATCGCGGTGGTGCAGGCCGCGGTGGTGCCGCTGCTGTCGGTGATCGCCGGACGCTCCGACATCGCCGACGCCGCGCTGCCGTGGCTCCGGATCGCGATCCTGGCCGCACCGGCGATCCTGGTGTCGCTGGCCGGCAACGGGTGGATGCGCGGCGTGCAGGACACCGTCCGCCCACTGCGCTACGTGGTCTTCGGGTTCGTGGTGTCGGCGGTGTTGTGCCCGCTGCTGGTGTACGGCTGGCTGGGCCTGCCGCGGCTGGAGTTGGCCGGGTCGGCGGTGGCGAATCTGGTGGGGCAATGGGTGGCTGCCCTGCTGTTTCTGCGGGCCCTGCTGATCGAGAACGTCGCGCTACGGGCGCAGCCCGAGATCCTTCGGGCACAGCTGATCATGGCCCGCGACCTGCTGCTGCGATCGCTGGCGTTCCAGGCCTGCTTCCTGTCCGCGGGAGCGGTCGCGGCGCGGTTCGGGGCGGCCGCCGTGGCTGCCCACCAGGTGGTACTGCAGGTCTGGAGTTTCCTTGCGCTGGTGCTCGATTCGCTGGCCATCGCCGCGCAGTCGCTGGTGGGCGCGGCGCTGGGGGCCGGCCAGCTGGCACATGCCAAGAGCGTGGCCTGGCGGGTGACGCTGTTCTCCACGATGGCCGGCGTGGTGCTGGCGGTGGTGTTCGCCGTCGGGTCCTCGGTGCTGCCGCCGGTGTTCACCGATGACGAGACGGTGCTGGCCGCCATCGGGGTGCCGTGGTGGTTCCTGGTGGCCCAGCTGCCCGTGGCCGGTATCGTCTTCGCCCTCGACGGGGTGCTGCTGGGGGCGGGCGACGCGAAGTTCATGCGCAACGCCACCCTGACCAGCGCGTTGATCGGATTCCTGCCGTTGATCTGGTTGTCGCTGATCTACGGCTGGGGACTGTTCGGCATCTGGTCTGGGCTGAGCACGTTCATGGTGCTGCGGCTGGTCTTCGTCGGCTGGCGCGCGTTCTCGGGTCGCTGGCTGGTGGCCGGGACGGCCTAGTTGCCCTGCGAGGCCGAGTTGCTCCGCGAGCGTGCGTGTTTGCCCCCCCCCGACACGCCCGCGCCGCGTCGACATTGTGCGCACGCTCGCGCGCATGCGGCTTAGAGTCGCGTTCCGCTGACCACCCAGACGGCCCCTCTGCCGCTGCCGTGCTCGGCCACGGAAACGTCACCGAAACCGGTGTCGCGGCACAGCGCCGCGAAGGCTTCCGCCTGCTGCCGCGTCCAGCCATGGCTGGCCAATCCGGTTGCCCCCGAGGGTGATTGACGCTCGATGGCGATCAGCCGCCCGCCCGGCGCCAGGACCCGGCGTGCCTCGGCAACCGCCTTGTCCACGTCCTGCCAGTGGTGCACCGTGGCCAGCGCCCACACCACTGTGGCCGCACCGTCGGCGACCGGCAGATCCTCGGCGGTGCCTTCGCGCCACGTGATGCCGTCGGTGCGGGTGACCGCCTGCGCCACCCGCAACATGGCTGCGGACGGGTCCACCCCGGTTACCCGCGCGCCGCGCCGGGCGGCCGTCCTGGCGGCGGTGCCGGGACCGCAGCCCACGTCGACGACGTGATCGGACGTCGAGATCTCCGCGACGTCGGCGGCCAGCTTGGCCTTGGCCCGCCCGACGACGAGGAACACCAGCGCACACAGCACACCGGGGACGCCGGCGAAGCCGGGGTGGTCGGCGTGATGGTTGATCGGAAGCGCGGGTGAGTTCATGGTGTCGACCTTGCCGGTTCAAGGTGGGTTGAAGTCAAATGTCGGCATGGACGTGATCTCGATCGGTGAGGCGGCAGCACGGCTGCAGATGAGCCCGTCGGCGCTGAGGTATTACGACGAGCGCGGGCTGGTGTCGCCGCGGATGCGCCGGGCCGGCAAGCGGATGTACGGGGCCGAGGAGCTTCGCCGGTTGGCGTTGCTCAAGATCGTGCACCGGTTGGGCCTGCCGCTCGACACCGCCGCCGCCGTGCTGGACGCACCGAGCGAGCAGTGGCGCGAGACGGTGCGCGAACAGATCGCCGAGTTGGATCGGGTGATCGCGCAAGCCCAAGGGGCGCAACTGTTCCTGACCCACGCGCTGCACTGCCCGGCCGACCACCCGGCTCGCGACTGCGCCACGATGATCGGCGTGCTGGACCGGCTCGTCGACGGGATGAGCGTCGAGGAACTCGCCATCGAGCAGGCCGGAACGAGGTCGTCTGTCGAATGATCGGCCGGGTGCGCTGAAACTTCTTGCGACGCCGCACGCCCGGTTTGTCACGTTGGAGTGGCGCTCGGGCTCGACCGCCACGCCAGCGTGACAATGGGCGTCGCAGAGCCAGGTGTCAGCGAACCTGGGCGCGGCCCCGCTCCATCACGGAGCTGCGGCTGGCCGCGATGTCGTCGCCGCTGGCCGTCGCCATCCATTCGCGCGCCGAGGCCGCCTCGATCCACAGACCCTGATCGGTCTGGGACGCGTCGATGCGGTGATACGAGGCGAGCAGAGCACGGACGGCGGCCTGATTGTTCGCGACGATCGAGGCCGCCACCCGGCGCGCGGTGGGCAGCAGCTGGTCGTGCGGCACCACCTCGGTGACCAGGCCGGCCCGCAACGCTTCGGCGGCCGACAGGTAGTCACCGGTCAGGCTCATGCGCCGGGCCAGGCCCACCCCGACCTTCTGCGGCAACCGCACGCTCAGCCCCCAGGTCGGCAGCAAGCCCACCCGTGCGTGGGTGTCGGCGAACTTGGCCTGTTCGGAGGCGATCAGGATGTCGCAGTACAACGCCAATTCCAGGCCTCCGGTGACCGCGGCACCGTTGATCGCACCGATCACCGGCTTGGTCATTGCCGGCCACTTGGGGGAGATGTCGGGCAGCTCGGTGGTGTCGCCGAGCTCCTTGAGGTCCAGGCCCGCGCAGAACACCGGGTCGGCCCCGGTGAGGATCACCACGTCGACGTCGTCGTGGGTCTGCGCGTCGCGCAGAGCCTGGTAGAAGGCGGTCCGCAGCTGCGACGACAGCGCGTTGCGCGACTGCGGCCGGTTGAGGGTCAGGGTGCGGACTCGGTCGGTGGTATCGATCAGCAGTGGGGCATCACTCATGCGATCAATCTATCTGGCGGCAATCGGGCGCCTATCGTGGTGTCATGTGCCGCAACATCACTGAGCTCAGGGGGCTGGAGCCCGCCGCCACCGACGAAGAGATCGAGGCCGCCGCCCGCCAGTACGTGCGCAAGGTCAGCGGAATCACCCGCCCGACCGGGGCCAATGTCGAGGCCTTCGAGGCCGCCGTCGCCGAGGTCACGGCCACCACCACCCGGCTGCTCGACGGGTTGGCCCCGCGCCGGCAGCCGCCCAAGACCGTTCCGCCGTTGCGCCGTCCCGAGGTCCGGGCCCGGCTGGCCGCGCGGTGACGCAAAGCCTCGCGACGCAACCCGCGCTCAAGGAGTGGAGCGCGGCGGTGCACGCCCTGCTCGACGGCCGCCAGACGGTGTTGCTGCGCAAGGGCGGCATTCACGAGAAGCGGTTCGCGGTGGCCGCGCCCGAGTTCATCCTGTTCCCGACGATCGCGCACAGCCACGCCGAGCGGGTGCGGCCCGAGCATCACGATTTGCTCGATGCCGCCGCACATGACAGCACCGAGGATGCGGTGACCATCCGGGCCGGAGCGAAAGTTGTTGCCGCGGTCGAGGTCAACCGCCCCGAGGCGATCGATGAGCTCGCCGATCTGCACATCTGGACCGCCGACTCGGTGCGCACCGACCGGCTCGATTTCCGGCCCAAACACCGCCTGACCGTGATGGTCGTCCAGGTGAGCCCGCTGCGCACGCCGATCCGGTTGGCCCGCACACCCGAGTTCGCCGGGTGCAAGAGCTGGGTCGACCTGTCGGTACGGGCAGACTGGGGCCCACCGGTCCACGACGCGGCCGGGCTGCGCGACGTCGCCGCGCGTGTCGAGCGGTCAGTCGGCTGACGACTTTCTACGTGGCCGGGTCCGCCGGCGGCACCGGGCCGGCCGGCAGTACCAGCCGGGACACCTCACCCTGACCGTGGTGCACGGTATGGGTGGCCCGGACCATCTGCGAACCTGAGATCGCGGGTTCGGCGGTGCCCAGATTGCGGGCGAATCGCGGATGGGATCCGCCGGCGATCAGCAGCCGGATCCGCGAGCCCGCCTTGAACCGGTGCGCGACGGCATCGAGTTCGAGACGAACCGGACCGGTGTGGCCGTTCAACCGGCGGAACGCGTCGGATACGTTGTGGGAGCGACCTTTTGGGTCCACTTCGCTGATCCGGACGAAGAGGTCGTGATGTGGATTGTCGCAGCTGTGGGCCAGCTCGACGACGGGGTTGCCCGCCAGATACAGATCGGCAGGCAACGGGTCGCCGGTGAACGTCAGCACATCGCCGCGGCGGGCCAAGCGGGAATCGTCGCGGTAGCCGCCGTCCCGGGACAGCAGGCGGCCCCCGATCGTCGGGGTGGGGTCGGCGGGGTCATAGGTGAACGTCGATGAGGCTGCCGCATCCGAAGGTGCGGTGTCGGACAGCCGCCCGCCGGACCGCAGGAACAGCTCGCGCTGCGGCATCGCCGGCGGCCAGTCGGCCAGTTCGACCCAGCCGTGGCCGTTGACGTGAATCCGCACCGGACTGCGCGTCACCTGTCGGTGTCCGGACAGGTGGGTGCACAGCCAGTCCAGCGATTCCCGGAGCACGGTCGGCGCGCCCTTGGTCATCAGCTGGGTGTGCGTCCACGGTCCGATGGTCAGCGCGACCGGTGCGTCGCGCCGGTGCAATTGCTCGAATTGCTGCAGGGTCTGATCGAGGAACAGGTCCTGCCATCCGCTGAGCAAGAGAATCGGGAGCTCGACGCGCTCAAGCGCCTCGTCGAATCGAAGCCGATCCCAGAACGCGTCATCGCGATCAGGATGCTCCAGCCAGGACTCGTACCACGGCGCACCGCTGCCCAACAGCCGGCGACCGGCCGCCCCGACGGGCAGTCCCTCGGTCGCACGGGCGAGCTCACGCGGCGCGCGCAATTCCCGGGTGAGGGCGTTGAGCATCCCGGGCTCCTCCTGCCGGGCCACCATCGCACTCCAGCCCAGGAAGTCGTTGAGGGTGAAGGAGCCCGTGCCCCATGCCGACGCGCTGAAATCGTGGGGGCCGACGGTGATCACGGCGGCCTTCATCTCCGGCGGCGGATCGGCCAACAGCGCCCACTGGGTGAAGCCGAGATAGGACAGGCCGACCGTGGCGAACGCGCCGGTGAACCACGGCTGGTCGCGCAGCCAGGCGACGGTGTCGGCGCCGTCGTCCATCTCGTGCACCATCGGGGTGAACTGCCCGCCGGAGCCGAATGTGCCGCGCACACTCTGCAACACCACGTGGTAGCCACGCGCCGCGTACACCTCGGCGAACAGTGCCGAGAACGGGAACCGGCGGCCGTACGGCCCGCGCACCAGAAGCGTGCCTGCCGGTCGGCCGGTGACGGGTGCGTAGTGGTCGGCGATCAGGTCGACGCCGTCGCGCATCGGCACCCGCAGCCCGTGCCGCACGGTGAAGTCGGTTTCGTGCGGTGGCAGTCCCAGGACCTTGGTCGCGGCCTGGCCGGCAAACCGGCGCAATGTGCTCATCCCGACAGGTTACGGATCGCGTGCCGGGTCGCTCAGAACTTGTAGTACGGCGCCAGTTCGTGGGCCCGCTGCAGGTTGACCTGCAGGCAGTCCGGCCGGTCGGGGGAGTGGATCGGGGAGTAGAACAGCGACTGCTGAATGACGCCGTAGCTGGTGTCGAACGCGATCATGCAGGTGATCCACCAGCGGTCGTTCCAGTCGGTGGGCTTCATGATCCAGTACTGCGCGGCCCGGTGTCCGGCGATGTCCAGTTGGAGCGCGTCGGGCGGGATGGTCTCTTCGTAGGTGCGCCAGACGAACGCCTCGACCGCCATCTGGTAATTGCCGGCGTCGTAATGGCACCGGAGGCTGTCCTCGGGCTGCGGCGGGGTGACGGCCAGGCCGATGCGCTGAACCACGTCGAAGGGGATGTCGTTGCACGGGTCGAACGGCGACGGGTCCGTGGTCTCGATCACCGGCCACTTGATCGTGGTGGACACATTGGTCAGCGGGAAATCCGTGGCATCGAGGTGAAGAGGGCCGGCGCTCGCGCGTTCGGACGTGCCCGACTGCCACACCACGATCACCGCCGATACCAGCGCCGCAACCAGCCCTGTCGAAGCCGACAGTAGTCGCAACTTGGCGGCCATCACACCCCCTCGCAGATTGGTGGCAACACGTTCCCCGGCTTGCGGGGAGTGTAGCGGTCGGTCACAACGGACTCGACCATAAACGAGAACTTGTTCTAGTTGTCAACGGCCCGCGCTGACGGCGCCCGGTTAGGCTGGTCCGTTGTGGTGGTGCAACTGTGGTGATTGATCATGAGTCGAGGGACCGGCAGCCGATTCTGTGGGCGATCAGCGACCTGCATACCGGCCACACCGGGAACAAGCCGGTCACCGAGTCGTTGTACCCGGCCTCGCCGGACGACTGGCTGATCGTCGCGGGTGACGTCGGCGAGCGCACCGACGAGATCCGGTGGGCCCTGGACTTGCTGCGCAAGCGGTTCGCGAAAGTCATCTGGGTGCCGGGCAACCACGAACTGTGGACCACCAACAAGGACCCGATGCAGATCTTCGGCCGCTCCCGGTACGACTATCTGGTCGACATGTGCGACCAGATGGGTGTCATCACGCCCGAGCATCCGTTCCCGGTGTGGACCGAACAGGGCGGTCCGGCCACGATCGTGCCGATGTTCCTGCTCTACGACTACACCTTTCTGCCCGAGGGTGCCTCGACCAAGGCGGAGGGGCTGGCCATCGCCAGGGACCGCAACGTCGTGGGCACCGACGAGTTCCTGCTCTCCAGTGAGCCCTATGCCACCCGCGACGCCTGGTGCCGCGACCGGGTGGCCGCGACTCGTAAGCGGCTGGAGGATCTGGACTGGATGAATCCCACGGTTCTGGTCAACCATTTCCCGCTGGTCCGCGAACCCTGCGATGCGATGTTCTATCCGGAGTTCTCGCTGTGGTGCGGAACCACGGCGACCAGGGACTGGCACACCCGCTACAACGCGATCTGCTCGGTGTACGGCCATCTGCACATCCCGCGTACCACCTGGTACGACGACGTGCGCTTCGAGGAAGTGTCGGTCGGCTATCCGCGGGAGTGGCGCCGCCGGAAGCCCTATCGCTGGTTGCGCCAGATCCTGCCCGATCCCAACTACACGCCCGGCTATCTCAACGAGTTCGGCGGTCATTTCCAGATCACCGACGAGATGCGGGCTCACGCCCAGCAGATGCAGGAGCGGATCAAGGCGAGGCGCGCATGAACGGCACGCTGCTGGGGCAGGTGCTGCCCGATATGCCGGCCGAACTCGCCTCGGCCGAGATGTACGACGATCCGCCGGGCCTGACCGCCCTGCCGGAGGAGGCCGAACTGGTCGCGCGCGCGGTGGCCAAGCGCCGCAACGAGTTCACCACGGTGCGCTACTGCGCCCGCCAGGCCCTTGGCCGGCTCGGGGTCGGTCCGGTACCGATCCTCAAGGGGGACAAGGGTGAACCGTGCTGGCCCGACGGCATCGTGGGCAGCTTGACGCACTGCCAGGGTTTTCGCGGTGCGGTGGTCGGACGCGTCGGCGGGGTGCGCTCGGTCGGCATCGACGCCGAACCGCACGACGTGCTGCCCGACGGGGTCTTGGGTGCGATCTCGCTGCCGCTGGAACGGTCCGAACTCGGTGGCCTGCCCGACGGCCTGCACTGGGACCGGATCCTGTTCTGCGCCAAGGAGGCCACCTACAAGGCCTGGTATCCGCTGACGCACCGCTGGCTCGGGTTCGAGGATGCCCACATCACGTTCGCGGTGGGGGATTCCGGTACGACGGGCACCTTCCGCTCCCAGATTCTCATCGACCCGGCCGCCGAACACGGCCCGCCGCTGACCGCCCTGGAAGGCCGGTGGTCGGTGCGCGAGGGTGTGACCCTGACGGCGATCGTGCTGTGAGCGCCGCACCCGAAGCCGGCCTGGTGATCGTCGACAAGCCGGCCGGCATGACCAGTCACGACGTGGTGGGCCGGTGCCGTCGGCTGTTCGGCACCCGCAAGGTCGGCCACGCCGGAACGCTCGACCCGATGGCCACTGGGGTGCTCGTCGTCGGCATCGAACGGGCCACCAAGATCCTCGGCCTGCTGACCGCCACGGATAAGTCGTATTCCGCGACCATCCGGCTCGGTCAGACGACGGCCACCGAGGATGCCGAAGGTGAAGTGCTGCAGTCGGTCTCGGCTGTGCATGTGACGGATGACCAGATCGAGGCCGCGGTCGCCGGATTGCGCGGCGACATCGAGCAGGTGCCCTCGGCGGTCAGCGCCATCAAGGTCGGCGGTCAGCGGGCCTACAAGCTGGCCCGCGAGGGGCAGACCGTGGAGCTGGCCGCGCGGCCGGTGCGGATCGACCGGTTCGACATCCTCGGGACAAGGCGTGTCGACGCATTCGTCGATGTGGACGTCGAGGTGGACTGTTCGTCGGGCACCTACATCCGTGCCCTGGCCCGCGACGTGGGTGTGACGTTGGGCGTGGGTGGGCATCTGACGGCGTTGCGCCGCACCAAGGTCGGCCGGTACGGGCTGGACGAGGCCCGCACGCTCGAGGGACTCGCCGAGCAGGCGCGGCTCAGCTATTCGCTCGACGAGGCCTGTCTGCTCGGGTTTCCGCGCCGCGACCTGACCGCGGACGAGACCGAGGACACCAGGCACGGCCGGCCACTGCGACCCGCGAGGATCGACGGCGTCTACGCCGCGACCGCGCCCGACGGCCAGGTGATCGCACTGCTGCAGGACGGCCCATCACGCACCAAGAACGTCGTGGTGCTGAGGCCTGCCACCCTGTAGGCGCGGCGCCCAGCGAGTGTGATGGTGCCGACTGCGCGGTGGTCACTTTCGGACCTCCGCGGCGTGCCCGGCCTGACGGATCGCCGCGCGTAACCCGGCACTGCGCGCCAGAAGCGGTTCGGCGAGCGCGGTGGTCGTTCGGAGTGCCAGCAGGAGCGGCAGATAGCGCGGCGCGTAGACCCACCGCGCCCGCGCCTTGATCCCGTCGACGATCGATCGGGCGGCTTCGTTGACGGGGGCGGGCTCACTGAACCACTTGGGCAGCGGCGCCAGCACCGCCTCGAGTCCGGAACCGCCCAACAGGTCGTTTCGCACCATCCCGGTATCGATCAACCCGAAGTACGCGACGCCGGCGGTAGCACCCGTCTCGGTGAGCTCCATTCGAAGCGATCTGCCGAGCGCCTCGGCACCCGCCTTGCTCACGCCATATGCCGAGATGGTGGGGGTCGGAATGGCTGCCGCCGCGGACGCGATGACGAGTACGTAACCGTTGCGTTCGACGATCGACGGCAGCGCGGCGCGGACGGTGCGGGCCGCGCCGAGCACGTTCACCTCGATCACCCGCTCAAACGCCTCGGCTTCCATCGTGGCGAAAGTTGCTACGGGGCCGACGATTCCGGCGTTGGCCACCACCACGTCGATGCCGCCGAAGTGGTCGACCACGCGCGACGTGGCCTCGGCCACGGCAGCCGGGTCGCATACGTCCGCGACGAACGGCGCCGCGCGACCCGACAACGATGCGGCCACTCCCTGCACTGCCCGCTCATCGCGGTCGAGGAGGGCCACTTGGGCACCTTCGGCGACCAATAGTCGGGCCGTGGCTTCACCGATTCCTGCTGCGGCACCGGTCACCAGCACCACCTTGTCGGTGAGGTCCGATCGGTTCCCGAGATACAGATGCCCGAATCGCATGGTCCGAATCTAGGAATCGAGGGCACTTCCGCGGAATGCGTGCAGCGGACAGGTATTTGATACTTTCAGACGCATGGCCGTTTCCGGCGCCCGTGCGAGTTGGGATTTCCCGCGGTCAGCGGACGCCAGCCGGCATGTGCTCGAAACCGCCGAACGGCACGGCGTCGATGCGGCAAGAATCCTCGCCGGGACTGGCCTGACGGAAGCCCAGCTCGCCGATCCTGCCACCGAGATTCAAGCCGGGCAGGAACTGGCGATCGTGCGCAACCTGCTCCGCCATGTCGACGATTCATCGGGGCTCGGCCTGGAGACCGGGCTGCGGTACAACCTGGCCAACACCGGAATCCTGGGTTACGCATTCCTCACCAGCCCCACCATGCGGGACGCCCTGGCGCTCGGTCTCCGATTCGCCACCTTGAGTTCGACTTTCCTCGACATCACCGTGCAGGAATCCGCCACCGACCTCGTGCTGGAACTTGACAGCAGCCAGATCCCGTCTGATGTGCGCCGATTCCTGGTGGAACGCGATCTCGCGGCCATCGCGCATGTTGCGCCATTGCTGATCGGTGGGAACGGTTCGACCGCCGCAGTGAAAGTTGAGCTACACCAAACCGAGTTCCCGCTCGACCTGCTGACCGGCACCGGAATCCCGGTCACTGTCGATGCCGACGCCCCGCGCACCGCCCTCACCTTCCCGAGCGAGCTCCTGGATCAACCCATGCCTGCGGCCGATCCGGCGACCGCAGCGATATGCGTCGCACAATGCGAGGCGCTCCTCGAAAGACGCAGGCATCGTGGGGGATTGGCGGCACAGCTACGTACCCGGATGCTCGGCGATCCGGCGCAGATCCCGTCGATGGTCGTCATCGCGCGTGAGCTCGGTATCACCGACCGGACCCTGCACCGCCGGCTTGCCGCGGAGAACACGAGCTACCGCGCCTTGGTCGACGAGGTTCGCGAGGCGCTCGCGGTCGAACTGCTCGGGAACCACCTCACGGTCGAGGAAGTCGCGCGTCGCCTCGGCTATTCCGAGACCGCGGGCTTCACTCACGCGTTCATCCGGTGGCGCGGTTATCCGCCAAGCCATTTCGGCCGCCGCTGATTAGCTCGGCGCGACGGCTCTGCGTCCGGACGCGCCGAGACCTGCGTCCGGTTCTATCAAATACCTGACTGGTTTGCGCATTCCGCAGGCAACGCGCCCGCACCTAGCGTTGTCGGCATGACGATGTTGTCACCGCTGCGCGACCATGTGGGCGGTCTCTCCGGCAAGGTAGTGCTGATCACCGGCGCTGCCAACGGAATCGGCGCCGAGACCGCCCGCCAACTCAGAGCTTTGGGAGCGCGGGTCGCGCTCGTTGATCGTGACGAGGTTTCGCTGGATCGGCTGGTCTCCGAGCTGGGTGGTGGGGCAGCCCGATTCACCGCCGACGTGACACATGCCGATTCGGTGGATGCCGCAGTGTCCGCAGCGGTTACGCATTTCGGGGGCATCGACGTGGTGGTCGCCAATGCCGGTATTTCCGGGCCGGTCGCGACCGTATCGAGCATCGATCCGCACGCTTTCGAGCAGGTCGTCGAGGTCAACCTCGTCGGCGTGTTCCGCATCGTCCGGGCCACGCTGCCGTACGTGAGCGAGCGACGCGGTTACGTTCTCCTGGTTGCCTCGATCATGGCCCTCGTCCCCGGCCCGACGGCCGCGGCCTACGCCGCTACGAAGGCCGGCGTCGAGGCCTTCGGTCGGGCGTTGCGTGTCGAGCTGGCCGACCAGGATGTCCGGGTCGGGGTCGCCTACTTCGGCCTGATCGATACGGGCATGGTGCGAAACATAGTGTCGACCACCGGCTTCGGCGATGCTCTGGCATCGCTGCCAGGCTTCCTGGGCAAGCCCGCACCGGTGGCCCGGGCCGCGTCGGTCATGGTCTCCGGCATCGCGCGCCGAGCCAACCGGGTGTTCGCGCCCGGATACGTCCGCATACTGCTCGATCTGCGGACCCCGCTGGCCTTGACGGATCGTCTGCTACCGCGAAACCGCAATATCAACACCATCATTCGACAGGCCGCAATGCCGGCGACAATCCTGGAGAATTCGGAGACCCCGTCATGACCGGTGGTAATCGAAGCCGCAAACGCTTGCCGACGGTGGCGATCGTCGGAGCCGGAATGTCCGGGATGTGTATGGCGATCAAATTGTGGCAGGCAGGCATCACGGACGTGACCCTCTACGAGAAGGCGCCCGAGGTCGGAGGGACCTGGCGTGACAACACCTACCCCGGCCTGAGCTGTGATGTGGCTTCGCGGTTCTACCAGTACTCCTTCGCCCCCAACCCGACCTGGAGCCACTTCTTCTCCCCGGGCGGCGAGATCCAGGCCTATTTCGCCCGAGTAGCCGACGATTTCGGTCTGCGCGACCGGATCCAGTTCAACACCGAGGTCGTCGACGCGGCGTTCGCCGATGGCAAATGGCGGATCCGTACCGCCGCGGGCGAGGAGACCGTGGTCGACTTCCTCATCCTGGCGACCGGAGTCCTGCGCGATCCCCAGTATCCGAATATCAAGGGGCTCGGTGATTTCGGCGGTGCCGTCATGCATTCAGCGCGATGGGACCACACGGTACAGACCACCGGAAGGCGGGTCGCGGTCGTCGGCACCGGATCGACCGGCGTGCAGATCGTGTGCGGGCTTGCGCGGGAGGTCGAGCGCCTCACGTTGTTCCAGCGCAGTGCGCAGTGGGTGGTTCCGTTCCCCAACCGCCCTTATTCGAGAACGGCCGACCCGCTCCGAGAACGGCTGCCGATGTTGGGCCACCTCGCCTACCGCACCTATCGCGGGCTGTACGAACTCCTGCTCCAGGCCATGGTGCGGCCGGGATGGCAGCGCACCCTGCTGAGCAAGATATGCCGGGCCAATCTGCGTACGGTGCGGGATCCGGAGCTGCGGCGCAGCCTGACCCCCGACTACCAGCCGATGTGCCGTCGCCTGATCCTCTCGGCCGGGTTCTACCGGGCGATGCAGCGCGACAACGTGGATCTGGTGACCGACGCCATCGATCACATCGAGGCGCGTGGCATCGTCACCGCGGACGGCGTGCTGCACGAGGTGGACGTCATCGCCTTGGCCACCGGCTTCGATGCACATGCCTACATGAGGCCGATGCGGATCACCGGTCGGGACGGCCTCACCATCGACGAGGCGTGGGCCGACGGACCGAAGGCGCATCTGACCGTGGCGATGCCGGGATTCCCGAACCTGTTCATGCTGATGGGCCCGCACAGCCCGCTGGGCAACTACTCGCTCATCGCTGTCGCCGAGACACAGGCCGATCACATCCGCAGCTGGATCGACCGGTGGTGTGCCGGTCAGTTCGACTCGGTCGAGCCCAGGCAAACCGCGACCGATCAGTTCTACGCCGAGATGCGAGAGGCGATGCCGGGCACCGTCTGGACGACGGGCTGCAGCAGCTGGTACCTGGGAGCCGACGGCCTACCCGAACTCTGGCCGTGGACTCCGGCCCGGTACCGCGCCCGACTTGGTCAACCCCCGGCCATGGACGACTACGACCTCCGGCACGGAGCCGGTACGACGGCGAGGACACACTGATGGCCATCCGTGTCCCGCCGATTGTTCTGCGAACCATCGCACGTCCGGTCGGCCGTCTCATTTTCATGCCGCGGGCCTCATGGCCGGTGCAACGACGTGCGCTGGACATGGCCTTTACCTGGCCCGGTGCGTCGCGTGAGTTAGCGGTCACGGCAACCGAACTCGGTGGCGTACCGACCGAGGTCCTGGCTCCGGAACAACCGGCGGGCCGGGTACTGCTGTACCTGCACGGCGGGGGCTACACCGTCGGGTCGCCGCGCAGCCATCGGGCCCTGGCCGGTCGCCTTGCCGTCGCGTTGAACGCGGTCACCTACGTCCCCGACTACCGGCTGGCTCCCGAGCACCGGTTTCCGGCCGCGTTCGACGATTCGCTGAGGGCATACGAGGCACTGCTGGAATCCGGAAGGCCCGGCGACCGGATGTTCGTCGCCGGTGACTCGGCCGGCGGGGGATTATCGTTGGCGCTCGGTGTGGCGGCCGTAGAACGTGGGTTCGCGCCGCCAGCGGCTATTGGCCTGCTCTGTCCGGGCATCGATTTCACGCCCGCCGCGCTGGCAACTGCGTCGCGTGCTCGTCGCGAGCCGTTCCTGACACCCGAGTTGCTGCAACGCTTCTGCGATGCCTACCTGGGTGCCGCGGACCGCGCGCATCCGGCCGCGTCGCCGCTGCTCGCCGACCTCGCCGGGCTACCGCCGCTCGTGGTGGATGCCGCGGGTTGCGACCCGCTGCTGGACCAGTCACAACGGCTCGTGGGCAGAGCGCGTCGGTCCGGGGTCACTGTGCACTACCGCGAGCACGTCGGGATGCCGCACGGTTTCCACTCCGGTGCTGGTCTGATGAAGCAGGCCGACCAGGCGCTCGATGACGTCGCTGCGGCGCTGATCACGTTGTCCAACACGGTCGGAAAGACACAATGAAGCGCAATCCAGTGCCAGGGCTCGTCGCGGTTACCGGTGCTGCGAAGGATGCGTCATGAGCGTTGTCGAGGAGCTCACCGTTCCCACCCCGACGGCCGGCGGCGACAGGCGCGAGCTGACGTCTCCATTCACCGGCAGGCCAGTCAGGACGATCCCGCAGTGCACGGTGGCCGATGTTGAATCCGCGTTTGCCAGAGCAAGATCCGGGCAGAAACCGTGGGCAAGGCAACCAATCTCGGAGCGCCGGGCGCTGGTCTGCCGACTCCTCGATCGGCTACGGCAAAAACGAGCCGCGCTGTTCGACATCCTCCAGATCGAAGGGGGGAAGGCCCGCATCGATGCCTGCTCCGACTACGGGGAGGCGATCCTCAGCGGAAGTTGGTATGTGCGGCACGCCGAGCGGTTGATGCGCTCGGATAGCCACCCAGGGATGTTGCCGGGGCTGACCAGGACCACCGAGGTCTGTCATCCGGTCGGCGTGGTCGTCGTCATCGCGCCGTGGAACGCGCCGATCGGGATCGGTGCCGGTGACAGCATTCCGGCGCTGCTGGCGGGCAACGCGGTGATCCTCAAACCGGACAATCAAACTGCGCTGTCGACCTTGTATCTAAGGCAGATCGCACTGGAAGTCGGTATCCCCGACGACGTTTTCCAGGTCGTACTCGGCGATCCTGCCGAGGTCGGAGACGCGTTGATCGATGGTGCTGACCATGTCGCGTTCACCGGATCGACTGCGACGGGGCGAAAGATCGCCGCCCGCGCAGCCGAACGCCTCATCGGATCTTCACTGGAACTCGGTGGCAAGAATCCGATGGTCGTGCTGCCGGATGCTGACCTGCGCCGCGCCGCGTCCGCCATTCCGCGGGCGAGCTTTGCCAACGCGGGGCAGGTGTGCCTGACAACCGAACGGCTCTATGTGCATACATCGATCTTCGGCAGGTTCGTCGAGCTGGCCTGCCGTAAGACACGTGCGATGAGGGTCGGCGCGTCGATGGATTTCAGGTTCGATATGGGTTCGCTCACCACAGGGACGGGGCTGAGGCGCACCAGTGAGTACGTCGAGCAGGCGAAGGTAGCTGGCGCGCAGCTGCACACCGGCGGGCGGGCTCGGCCGGATCTGGGCCCGCTGTTCTACGAGCCCACCATTCTGTCCGGCGTCACCGCCGCAGCGGACCTGCACTCTGCCGAGATCTTCGGTCCGGTGGTCTCGGTGTACGAGTTCGAAACCGAGGACGACGTAGTCGATCTCGTGAACTCGACGGAGTACGGCCTGTCGGCGAGCGTGTGGACCCGCGACATCAAGCTGGGTGCCAGGCTGGCCGCCCGGATCGATACGGGCGCGGTCAACATCAACGATGCGTACACCGCGGCGTTCGCCTCCCACGCCGCTCCCTCGGGCGGGATGAAGGCCTCGGGACTCGGGCGTCGGCACGGTGCAGCCGGTCTGCTCCGGTATACCGAGTCGCAGGTCGTCGCGGTGCAGCGCCTTGCGTCACCGGACAGTCGGCTGGGCCTGCCCAGGGCCGTGCACGGCCGTCTGATCAGTGCGGCTCTCGGCGCGTTGACGTGCCTGCCGCGGTAACCCACTTACGTACCGTTTGGATTGTTTATGAGGAGACTGTCGATCCGACCACGTAGGATGCATCGGGTGACCGCACGTGTGGACGGGCAAGCCAAGCGGCGCACGCAGGCCGAACGCAGCGCCGCGATGCGCACCCGGTTGCTGGACGCCACGGTGGAGTGCCTGGTGACCTACGGCTATGCGGGCACGACCACACAGCGGGTCGCCGAAGTCGCCGGCGTCACGCGCGGCGCCCAGGTGCACCACTTCCGGTCGAAGGAAGACTTGGTGGTGGCGGCGATCGAACATCTCGCCGAGCAGCGGGCGCAGGCAGCGGTTCGCGATCTCGGCCGGGTGGCGGCGAATCCCGATGCCGCCTCCGTGGTGCTCGACTATCTGTGGGAATCGCACCAGGGGCCGGTTTTCGTTGCGACGCTTGAACTCTGGGTGGCAGCTCGTACCGATGAGGTGTTGGCCGCCCAGGTCGAGCGCGTCGAACCGATCGTCACCGGCGCGTTGGTCGGTGCGCTCGCGCAACTGGTTCCGGACCGGGTCGCGCAGAAAGAACTGCGCGATCTGGCGTATACGGCCATGGATGCGCTGCGGGGGATTCTGCTGTCGAGCTTCGCCGATCGCGATCCCAAGCGGGCCAGGAAGCGCTGGGACCGGGTGTGTGTCCACCTGCGCAGCATGCTCTCCGACACCTTGAGCGCTGAAATCTCGTCATAGTTCGGTCGAATGGTTCGGGCCACATCGCGGCCCGCGGTCGGTAGTTCGTCGTGGATGCAGAACGGCTCCGTCGACCCTCTTGTAAAGATACAAACAGGTTGGTATGTTTCTGGCACCGCGCAGAAAGAGAGGCTTTGATGCCCAACAAGGTGTATGTGATCGGTGTCGGGATGACGAAGTTCGAGAAGCCCGGCCAGCGGACAAATGACGACGGGTCCGCGTGGGACTACCCGGACATGGCCCGCGAATCCGGCTCAAAGGCATTGGCAGACGCGGGGATTGATTACCGCGAGGTGCAGGAGGCCTATGTCGGTTACGTCTACGGTGAATCGACGTCGGGCCAACGGGCGGTCTACGAACTCGGGATGACGGGCCTTCCGGTCGTCAACGTCAACAACAACTGTTCCACGGGGTCCACCGCGCTCTATCTCGCGGCCCGGGCCGTGCGAAGTGGACTGGCCGACTGTGCGCTGGCGCTCGGGTTCGAGAAGATGCAGCCCGGTTCGCTCGGGTCAACCTATGACGATCGTGAACAGCCGATGGCCAAGCACTTCCTCGCGCTCGCCGAGATCTCCGAAGTGCTGTTCCCGCCCGCACCGTGGATGTTCGGGGCGGCGGGGCGCGAACACATGAAGCAACACGGCTCCACCGCCGAACATTTCGCCAAGATCGGTCTCAAGAATCACAAGCACTCGGTGAACAATCCCTTCGCGCAGTTCCAGGACGAGTACAGCCTGGACGACATCCTGGGTTCGCGAATGATCTATGACCCGCTGACCAAGCTGCAGTGCTCGCCGACCTCCGACGGATCCGGAGCCGTGATCCTGGCCAGCGAGAAGTTCGTCGACAAACACGGTCTGGCCGAGCAGGCCGTCGAGATTGTCGGCCAGGCAATGACCACCGATTTCGAGAACAGTTTCGACGGCACCTGCAAGGCGTTGATCGGTCATCACATGAATGTCGCTGCCGCTCGGCAGGTTTACGACGAGTCGGGGTTGGGCCCCGACGATTTCCAGGTCATCGAGCTGCACGACTGCTTCAGCGCTAACGAGCTGCTGCTGTACGAGGCGCTGGGTCTGTGCGGTGAGGGCGAGGCGCCGAAGCTGATCGACAACGGCGACACCACGTACGGCGGTCGGTGGGTGGTCAACCCGTCCGGCGGATTGATCTCGAAGGGGCACCCGCTGGGGGCGACGGGCCTCGCGCAGTGCGCCGAGCTGACCTGGCAACTGCGCGGCACCGCCGGCAAGCGTCAGGTTGACGGCGTGACCGCGGCTCTTCAGCACAACATCGGCCTCGGCGGTGCCGCCGTGGTCACCGCATATCAGCGGGCCGAACGCTGACCGGAAACCCGACAAAGCAAAAGGAGAAACGACAATGGGACATATCGAGGCAACCCGTGAGCTGGCCGCCAGTCCAGATGCCCTGTGGGCCACGGTGTCGGACCCGCAGACGTGGGACAAGTGGTTTACCGTCCACGACAAGTGGCTGGAGGAGCCGCCCTCGACGCTGACCGCGGGCGCACGGCTCACCGCCAAGATCGTCATGCTGGGCATGGCGAACAAGATCGAATGGACCATCGAATCCGTCGATGCACCCAACAGCCTGGTAATGGCCGGAACCGGGATGGCCGGCGTGAAGGCGAAATTCGCGTTCACCATCGATCCGGCCGGCACCGGGTCCCGGTTCACGGTCACTGGCGACTTCGAGGGCGCGCTGGTAAAGGGCGCCTTGGCCAAGGCCGTGGAAAAGGACGGCGTCAAGCAGCTCGACAAGAGTCTGGACGCGCTCGACGCTCTCGCATCGGCGTCGGCATGACGGCGGCCAAACACACTGCGGCGGAAGAAGAGTTGCGGTTCGACGACAGTGGGTTGAACACCTGGACCGACGAGGAACGGTTCGAGGTCACCCGTGAACGGCTCGCCGAATACGCCGCGGCCACCAACGATCCCATTCCGGCCCATCGATCCGGGGACATCGCACCTCCGGTGTTCGCCATCGTGCCGGTGTTCGAGGCGCTCCTGGTACCCGCCGTCGATGTTCTTCCCGTCGAGCTGATCCCACGGGTGGTGCACGGGGAACAGGACTTCCACTTCCACCGCCCGATCAAGCCGGGCGACAAGCTGGTGTCGCGAGGCAAGATGATCGGTTACGAGGGCCTGGAGAACGGCACCCGCGCGGCGATCTACCTCGAATGCCGCACGGAAGACGGCGAACTGGTCAACGAACAGTACGTCACGACGTTCGTCCGAGGCTTCGACGCCGGCAAGGCGGTGGGCCAGTTGAGTCCGAATCACCGGTTCGACGAGTCCCTGCGCACCGGTGCGCCGGCAGCCACGGTCACCCAGCACGTCGACGACGATCAGACGTTCCGGTACAGCCCGGCCGCCGGCGATCCGATGCCGATCCATCTCGACGAGGAGGTGGCGCGCGACGCCGGGCTGCCGGGCATCATCGCGCACGGTCTGTGCACCATGGCCTTCACCTCATGGGCCGTGCTGACCGAGCTGGCCGGTTCGGATGTGCACCGGCTCAGGCGGTTTGCCGTGCGGTTCTCCAAGATGGTGCTGCCCGGCGACGACCTGGAAACCCGCATCTGGCGCACCGGCTCGACCGACGGCATCACCAGCTATGCGTTCGAAACCGCACGAGGCTCCGACCTCGTCATCACCGACGGCCTGGCCGAGATCATCGAGGAGGCATAACACATGGGTGCACTGGAAGGGCGGGTCGCGGTCATCACCGGCGCGGGCCGGGGAATCGGTCGTGAACATGCGCTGCTGTTCGCCTCGGAAGGCGCCAGCGTCGTCGTCAATGACCTGGGCGGCAGCAACTCCGGCGATGGTGCCGACGCCGGCCCCGCGCACGAGGTGGTCGCCGAGATCCGTGCCGCCGGCGGCAACGCGGTGGGCAACACCGAGAACATCGCCACCTGGAACGGGGCGCAATCCCTGGTTCAGCAGGCGATCGACGAGTTCGGCCGGCTCGACGTGGTCGTCAACAACGCCGGAATCCTGCGCGACTGTTTCATTCCGACGATGACCGAATCCGACTGGGACGCCGTGATCGCGGTCCATCTCAAGGGCCACTTCTCGGTACTGCGCCATGCGGCCGAGTACTGGAAGGCGCAGTCCAAGGCCGGCGATCAGCCCATGGCCTCAGTGATCAACACCGCATCCGGTTCCGGCACGACGATCCCCAACGCCGGGCAGGCGAACTACGGGTCGGCCAAGGCCGCGATCGCAGCGCTCACGCTGGTCGCCGCCGACGAGTTGGAACGCTACGGTGTACGGGTCAACGCCATCGCGCCCATCGCGCGAACCCGTCTCACGCTCGCGACCCCCGGTATGGGCGCGCTCATGGCCGAACCGGAGGACGAAGGTGAGGTCGACCTGTTCAGTCCGGCCAACATCTCACCGCTGGTCGCCTACCTCGCCACGGAGAAGTGCCCGATCACCGGCCGGGTCTACGCCGTGCAGGGCGGCGCGATCTCGCAGCTCGCCGGCTGGCACGATGTCGAGACCATCGAGACCGACGGGCTGTGGCGGATCGACGACATCGCCGAGAGGCTGCCGTCATGATCGAGTGGTCCGACACCGACGTCATCATGCGCGACACCGTGCGCGAGTTCATCGACAAGGAGATCCGACCCCATCTCGACGGGCTGGAAAGCGGAGAGCTGTCGCCGTATCCCTTCGCTGGCAAGCTGTTCAGCGAGTTCGGGCTCGATGTCATGGCCGCCGAGGCCGTCAAGACCTTGCTCGACAAGGAGCGTGAGCGCGGATCCGGTGAACGAGCCCAGAAGTCTGGCGGCATCGGCGGTTTCGGCGAACAGGCTTCGATGGCCGCGGTCATGGTCTCGGAGCTGGCCGGGGTGAGTATCGGGCTGCTCAGCACCATCGGTGTCAGTCTCGGTTTGGGGGCGGCCACGATCATGAGTCGCGGCACGCTCGCGCAGAAGGAGCGCTGGCTGCCGGAACTGATGACGCTGGAGAAGATCGCGGCCTGGGCGATCACCGAACCCGACGCCGGCTCGGATGCGTTCGGCGGCATGAAGACCTACGTCAAACGCGACGGCTCCGACTACATCCTCAACGGCCAGAAGACCTTCATCACCAACGGTCCCTACGCCGATGTGCTGATCGTCTACGCCAAGCTCGACAGCGGCGACGCGGGGGCCGACCGGCGTGACCGCCCGGTCCTGACGTTCGTGCTGGACTCCGGAATGCCCGGCCTGACGCAGGGCAAGCCGTTCAAGAAGATGGGCATGATGTCTTCGCCGACGGGGGAGTTGTTCTTCGACAACGTCCGGCTCGGCCCGGACCGCCTGCTCGGAGAGACCGAATCCCACTCCAGCGGCGACGGACGTGACAGTGCACGAGCGAATTTCGCGGCGGAACGGGTCGGGGTGGCGCTGATGTCACTGGGCATCATCAACGAGTGTCACCGACTGTGCCTCGACTACGCGAAGACCCGCACGCTGTGGGGCAAGAGAATCGCGGAGTTTCAGCTCATCCAGCTGAAGCTGGCTCGGATGGAGATCGCCCGGATCAACGTGCAGAACATGGTCTTCCAGACCCTGGAACGGCTGAAGGCCGGTTCGCTGCCCACACTGGCCGAGGCGTCGGCGATCAAGCTGTACTCGTCGGAGGTGGCGACCGAGGTCGCGATGGATGCCGTGCAGCTGTTCGGCGGCAACGGATACATGGCCGAGTACCGCGTCGAGCAACTCGCACGAGACGCGAAGTCGCTCATGATCTATGCGGGTAGCAATGAGGTCCAGGTGACACACATTGCCAAGGGGCTGCTCGCCGGATGATCATCGAGTCTCGGGCGACTTTCGGTGGTGTCGGCACGCGGATGCTCTCGGTCACCGGCACCGGGGCACCCGTGGTTCTGCTGCACGGTTATGCCGATAGCGCCGACACCTGGCGCGGGGTACTGACCCGCTTGGAAGCGCTGGGGCGCAGCGCCTTTGCCGTTGATCTGCCCGGCTTCGGCCGGGCAGATCAACGCAGGCCCGGTCCGCTGCTGCCGCAGTTCGACTCCTTCGCCGATGCGATCCTCGCCGAGACGGGGCCGGCGGTCCTGGTCGGCAACTCACTCGGATCGGCCACGGCGGTCAGAGCGGCAGCGCGTCGGCCGGAGCAGGTCGCCGCGTTGGTGGCGCTCGATGATCCGCTCAACGCACGGCACTGGCTGGCCCGGATCGCGAGGTCCCGTGACCTGTCCGACCGGTTCTGGTCAGGGGTGGGCAACATCCCGGTGCCGAACCGGGCGGTTCGGTGGCTGGCGACCCAAGGCGTCCGTCGGGTGCTGTACGGCAGCCCGCATGCCGCGGATCCGGCGGTCATGGGCTACTGGACCGACACGTTCGCGAGTCAGGCGGCCATCGCAACCCTCGGCCGATACGCGTTTCAGTACGCGCGGGAGACCGTCGACGGTCACCACGACATCCGCGTCGAGTGTCCGACGGTGGTGGTCCACGGGGCGCGCGACCGCATCATCCCCGTCCAGGCCGGTCGTCTTCTCCATCAGCAGATCCCAGGAAGTGAGTTCGTGGTGTTGCCCCGATCCGGTCACTGCCCGCAACTGGACGATCCCGACGCGGTGGCCCGCATCGTGATCGGGACGACGGCCGCCGCGTGATCACCCGGCTGCAGACGACGCGGGATCTGGTCGCGGCCGCGCTGGTGTTGCAGCGACGCGGCCTGATCGATCTCCGTCGGCCGAACGAGGCGATCCGGGCGTCGAAGGCGCTGCGACGGTACGGGTCGTTCGGTGGACTCATCACACATACCGCGGCCCGTTACGGCGATGCCCCGGCGCTGACCGACGACGCCGGGACCTTGAGCTTCCGTGACCTGGAGCGGGCATCGAATGCCCTCGCGCGGGGATTGGCCCGCAGGGGAGTCGGGGACGGTGCGGTGGTCGGGATTCTGGTGCGCAACCATCGCGGGTTGTGGCTCGCTCTCGGCGCGGCGGGGAAGGTCGGTGCCAAGGTGGTGCTGCTCAACACCGGATTCGCGGCGCCACAGCTTGCGGATGTCTGTGCCCGGGAGTGCATCTCGGTGGTCGTCGCCGACGACGAGCACACTCCATTGTTGGATAGGCTGCCTCCGGATGTCGTGCGCATCGTCGGCTGGGCGGACGGGAAGGTGGGACTGCCGACCCTGGACACCATCGCGATGGATGAGTGGACCGATCCGGTACCGGCGCCGACCCGCCAAGGCGGCATGGTGCTGCTGACGAGCGGCACCACCGGAACACCGAAAGGTGCGCCCCGCGACAAGGTCAGTCCCCTGCAGTCCGCCCAGCTACTCGACCGGATTCCCTGGCCCGCGAACGGGACCTATCATGTCGCCGCCCCGATGTTTCATGCCACCGGTCTGGCGACCTGCGCGCTGGGACTTGCGCTGGGCAACCGTGTCGTGCTGGCCCGGCGGTTCGAACCCGAGGCCACGCTCGCGTCGATCGCAGACTACGAGGCCAGCACGCTGATTCTCGTGCCCACCATGCTGCAGCGCATTCTCGACCTCGGCCCGGACGTGCTGGCCCGTTACGACACCTCCGCGTTGAAGGTGGTCTTCGCGGCCGGTTCGGCACTGTCGCCGGACCTGTGCCGGCGAACCAGGGCGGCTTTCGGCGACGTGCTCTACAACCTGTACGGCTCCACCGAGGTGGCCGTCGCGGCGGTCGCCACCCCGAGCGAACTGGGTGCGGCGCCTGGCACCGTGGGCCGCCCGCCGGTCGGCTGCACCCTGGCCGCCTACGATGAGCAGCGTCGCCGAATCACCGAACCCGGCCGAACCGGAACGCTTTTCGTGTCGAGCGGGCTGAGTTTCTCCGGGTACACCGATGGCGGGCAGAAGGAAATCGTCGACGGGCTGTTGTCATCGGGCGACACCGGGCATTTCACCGCGGACGGCTTGTGGTTCGTCGACGGCCGCGACGACGACATGATCGTTTCGGGCGGAGAGAACGTTTTCCCGCTCGAAGTCGAGAACCTGCTCGCCGACCACCCGGCGGTCGTGGAGGCGTGTGTACTCGGCGTCGACGATGACGACTTCGGGAAACGGCTGCGCGCCTTCGTGGTTCGTCAACCCGACGCGGAACTGGACGCCGATGGGGTGCGAACCCACGTGCGGTCCGCGCTGGCACGGCACAAGGTGCCCAGAGACGTCGTCTTCCTCGACTCGTTGCCGCGCAACGAGACCGGAAAAGTTCTCAAAGGTGTGTTACGGAAGGAATACCGATGAAGTCGACCCCATACCAAGGCGGCCGGGTGGTGGCGATCACCGGTGGCGCCCGGGGGATCGGCCGGGCGACGGGAGCGGCATTCCTGCGCGCGGGTGCGCGGGTCGCGTTGGGCGACATCGACACCGCGCTGGTCGAGAAGACCGCCGCAGAGCTGGCCGAGGCGACCGGCGGTGTGGTGTGTGGACTGCCGCTCGACGTCACCGACCGCGCGTCGTTCGCGTCGTTCCTGGATGCGGCCGTGCAGCGACTCGGACCGTTGGACGCGTTGGTCAACAACGCGGGCATCATGCCCACGGGCAACTTCACCGACGAGACCGATGACATGACCGACCGCATGGTTGCGATCAACCTCTGCGGTGTCCTGAACGGATCGAAGTTCGCCGCGAGACGGATGACCGGCCGCGGCGGCCATATCGTCAACGTCGCGTCGCTGGCCGGGGCGAGCGCGTTTCCGGGGCTGGCCACCTACTGCGCGACCAAGCACGCCGTCGTCGGATTCTCCGAGACGCTTCATCTCGAACTCGCGGCGGACGGCATCGGAGTCACCGCAGTGCTTCCGGGCGTCGTGCACACCGACCTGTCTGCGGGCCACAGCGCGCCCAAATGGATCCGGCCGATCGCCGAGGTGGAACCCGAGGATGTCGCCTGCGCGATCGTGTCCGCGGTGGGAAGCCGCCGGACCTCGGTTGCGGTGCCACGGGCGCTCGGCGCCATCATCAAGATCGCCGCGGGCCTACCCGACACCGTGCGGCACCGCATCTCCCACGCCGCCCATTTCGACACCGCGTTCACCCACGTCGACCCCGGCGCGCGGGCCGCGTATCACCGGCGCCTGCAACCCTGATGGCTCAAAGCTGGCCGTGGCGAGGCGGTTTCGTTCCTGAGAGGGTGAAGTTGCCGATGTGCCGGATCTTCCAGCGGGTGGCGTCGTGCAGGGTGTGGGTGCGGGCATCGCGCCAGTATCGCGACAGATTGCCCGACGCCGACGCGCTGCGGGTACCGCCGAATTCGAACAGCGCACTGCCGGCCTCCACCGCTGCCCTCGCGGCCGCCACCTTGGCGACCGCCACCGCGATCGATGCGGCCGCCGCGCTGTCCTCGGTGAGGTCGGCGCGGGCCACATCGACCTGCCGGGCCGCCTCGGCGAGCAGCGCCTGAGCACCGCGTACGGTCACGGTCAGCTCACCGGCGAGCTGGACCAGGGTCGGATCCTCGACGGCACTGGACACCGATGCCTCGAAATGCGGCCGGGCCTTGGCGGCCTGACGCACGGCTTCCTCCAGAGCGCCCGTGGCGATCCCCACGTCGAGAGCCGCATGCAGTAGCTGGGCCCGGGCTCCGTACACGGTGGGGCGCGCGAAGATCGGGCTGAACTCGACCACGTTCGCGGCGGGTACCTCCACGGCATCGAGCGCGACGGTGCCCGAGGCTGTGGTCCGCTGACCCATGCCGTCCCAGTCGTCGACGATCTCGACCCCGGACGCATCGCGTGGAACGAACGCGATGGCCTTGGGTGTGGCAGCCGTCGGCACCTGCCCGGAACCATCGGAGCGCGAGGCCCGCACGATCAGCCAGTCCGCGAACAGCGCTCCGGTCGAGTAGTACTTGCGGCCGTTCAGGACATAGCCGGAGCCCGACGCCGTGAGCGTCGTGGTGTCCACATCGACGGGATGCGGCCCGCGTTCGGACTGGGCATTGGCGAACAACGCCCCGTCGAGCACCAGCCCGTAGAAGTACGCCTGCTGGGCCGGCGTGCCCTGGAGCCGCAGCGCCTCCAGGAAGGTGAAATGCGAGTGCGGGATCTGACCGATCGACGGGTCGCCGTGCGCGATCAGACGTATCGCCTCGGCGAGCACGGTGACGGGTACGTCGAGCCCGCCGTGCACGGCCGGCACGGTCAGCGCCAGCAGCCCCGATTCCTTCAGCGCCCGAACCTGCTCGTGCGGGAGGATCCGGTGCGCGTCACGGGCGCCGGCCCCTTCGGCGAACGACTTCGACAGCTGCACGGCCACCGACAGCGCCGCCTGCTCCGACGAGACACGGGTGGCACCGGCCAGATCGGTCATCGCGGCGCGCCGACGAATGGGATCGAGGCGGGCGCAGCGGATGGCGAGCCGCCGCCGAACAGCCCTCGCTCACGCAGGATCGGCACCACGCCCTCGCCGAACCAGAACAGCTCCTCCAGATGCGGATAGCCGGAGAAGATGAACTCGTCGATACCGATCTCGGCGTACTCGGCGATTCGGTCGGCCACCTCGGTGTGGCTGCCCACCAGCGCGGNGCGGGCCGGCGGGGTGGGCACCTGGCCGTCGGCGGCCGGGATCGGATCGCCGTGCGGATCGCGGGTGGGGTGGCCCAGTTTGGCGTCGATGCGGTCGAGCATCCGGTCGGACACCGCGTGCTCGAGGATCTCGGCCTCGTCGTGCACCTCGTCCCAGCCGTAGCCGAGCTCCTGCACCAGGAATGTCTCCATCAGCCGGTGCCGGCGCACCATCGCCAGCGCGGCGCGCCGGCCTGCGTCGGTCAGGGTGACTGCGCCGTATTTCTCGTGATCGACCAGGCCCTGGTCGGCGAGCTTGCGAATCGATTCGGACGCCGTGGACGCGGATACGCCGATGCGCTCGGCCAGCAGCTTGGTGCTGACCTTCTCGCGGGACCACTCCTGGGCCGTCCAGATGACTTTCAGATAGTCCTGGGCAACCGTGGAGAGGTCTTGGTGGTTACCGTCGGGACTCACAGTAGGAAAGTTTAGGCAATCATCACCTGATCGGGGGATCTAGAGCAGACCGCGTCGCCGTCGGGTCGTAGGCTGATCGGGTGCAGCGCTGGCGTGGGCAGGACGAGATCCCCACGGACTGGGGCAGGTGTGTAGTCACCATCGGGGTGTTCGACGGGGTTCACCGTGGACACGCGGAGTTGATCAGTCATGCCGTGAAGGCGGGCCGATCACGCGGAGTGCCGGTGGTCCTCATGACCTTCGACCCCCATCCGATGGAGGTGGTGTTTCCGGGCAGTCACCCGGCGCAGCTGACCACGCTCACCCGGCGGGCCGAACTGGTCGAGGAACTCGGCATCGACGTCTTCCTGGTCATGCCGTTCACGTCGGATTTCATGAAGCTCACCCCCGAGCGCTATATCCACGAGCTGCTGGTGGAAGACCTGCACGTGCTGGAAGTGGTGGTGGGGGAGAACTTCACCTTCGGCAAGAAGGCCGCGGGCAACGTCGAGATGCTGCGCAAGGCCGGTGAGAGGTTCGGCTTCGCGGTCGAGAGCATGTCGCTGGTCACCGAGTCGCTGGACCCCGAGCATCGCGACGAGCGGGTCACGTTCTCCTCGACATACATCCGTTCCTGCGTCGACGCCGGCGATGTGGTGGCCGCCGCCGAAGCCCTCGGCCGGCCGCACCGCGTCGAGGGCGTGGTGGT
>NZ_LT546207.1:276900-313035 GCF_900078665.2 Mycolicibacterium houstonense
CCGCACCGCGTCGAGGGCGTGGTGGTGCGCGGCGACGGGCGCGGCCGGGTGCTGGGTTTCCCGACGGCCAACGTGGCGCCGCCGATGTACTCGGCGATCCCGGCCGACGGCGTGTACGCCGCCTGGTTCACCGTGCTGGGCCATGGCCCGGTGGTCGGCACCGTCACGCCCGGGGAGCGGTATCAGGCCGCGGTCTCGGTCGGCACCAACCCGACGTTTTCCGGGCGCACCCGCACGGTCGAGGCATTCGTGCTGGACACCGAGGCCGACCTGTACGGACAGCACGTCGCGGTCGATTTCGTGGCCCGGATCCGCGGGCAGCAGAAGTTCGAGTCGGTGAAGGATCTGGTGGTGGCCATGGAGGCCGATACCGACCGATCCCGCGCGATTCTGGCTGCGCAGTAGCAACGACCGAATTCGCGGCTCGCCGCGGTGGCCGAATTCGCGGCTCGCCGCGGGTGCCGAATTCGCGGCCCGCCGCGGGTGCTAGACTTTCCGCCGATCCGGTGCATGCTGCAGTCCGCGGTGGCTGTGCCGAGAATATGTTCGCGGGACCGATTGATGGAGTTATTTCGTGGCGCTTACTGCCGAGCAGAAAAAGGAAATCCTGAGCAGCTACGGTCTGCACGAGACCGACACCGGTTCGCCGGAGGCCCAGGTTGCCCTGCTGACCAAGCGAATCTCGGATCTGACCGAGCACCTCAAGCAGCACAAGCACGACCACCACTCGCGGCGCGGCCTGCTGCTGCTCGTCGGTCGCCGTCGCCGGTTGCTGAAGTACGTCGCCCAGGTCGACGTGGCGCGCTACCGCTCGCTGATCGAGCGTCTCGGGCTGCGTCGCTGACGCGGCCCCGGTGCCACCACTTTCCGCGGCTGCCCCTCTCGGGGCAGCCGCGATACTTTTCCTGGGCGCCCTGACCGCCTGCTCGTCCGCGGCAGCCGCGGACATGCAGGCGGGCGACTGCCTGAAGATGAGCGGTACGTTCGAGCGGCCGGAGGCCACCCGTGCGGTGTGCGGCAGCGACGAGTCGAACTACCGGGTTCTGTCAACGGTCACCGACAGCGATCTGTGTCCGATCGACGTGGACACCTACTACTCGGTGCGCAGCGCATTCAGCGACGAGACCCAGACGCTGTGTCTCGACATCGACTGGATCGTCGGTGGCTGTATGAACGTCGACCCCGAGAACGACAGCGACCCTTATCGGGTGGATTGCGCGGATTCCTCTGCGCCGCACCGGCAACGGGCCACCGAGGTGCTGCGCGGGGTGTCCAACGTCGATCAGTGCGCCAGCGGAGTCGGCTACGCATACTCAGAACGCCAGTTCACGGTATGTGTGGAAGACGTGTCCTAGCTGGCACGGATGCCGATCGGGCCGTTGCTGCCGTGTAACATGAGGTCGTTCGGCGGCCGAAATCTGCGCTGAACACAGGTGCGGCACCCGCGATCCGCGGGCGCTGTTCCTGCAAGTCATATCGGGCCCGCCTGGTCGGGCGGTCTTCGGTAGTGGCTGCCGGAACCCCGAGACAGGGTTATCTCTGCGGGGCTCATCCGGCCGCTTCGATCGACGGCCGTAGCCGTTTCCAGGCCCCGTGGCGTATCGCCATCGTGACGACGCGAAAACAGTTGAATGAATTCGAAAGAGGCCAACGGACTCTATGTCTGTAGTTGAACTTGAAGACGGTGTGTTCGAATCCACCGCAACCATCGACAACGGGAGCTTCGGCACCCGCACCATCCGGTTCGAGACGGGCCGCCTGGCCCAGCAGGCCGCCGGCTCCGCCGTCGCCTACCTCGACGACGAGACCATGCTGCTGAGCGCGACCACCGCCAGCAAGAACCCCAAGGATCACTTCGACTTCTTCCCGCTGACGGTGGACGTCGAGGAGCGCATGTACGCCGCCGGCCGCATCCCTGGCTCGTTCTTCCGTCGCGAGGGCCGTCCCTCGACCGACGCGATCCTGACCTGCCGCCTGATCGACCGCCCGCTGCGCCCGTCGTTCGTCGACGGCCTGCGCAACGAGATCCAGGTCGTGGTCACGGTGCTGAGCCTGGACCCCAAGGATCTGTACGACGTGCTGGCCATCAACGCCGCGTCCGCGTCGACCCAGCTGGCGGGCCTGCCGTTCTCCGGCCCCGTCGGCGGCACTCGCGTGGCCCTGATCGACGGAACCTGGGTCGCCTTCCCGACCGTCGAGCAGCTCGAGCGCGCGGTGTTCGACATGGTCGTCGCCGGTCGCGTCCTCGAAGACGGTGATGTGGCGATCATGATGGTCGAGGCCGAGGCCACCGAGAACGTCATCGACCTGGTCGCCGGCGGAGCTCAGGCCCCCACCGAGGCGATCGTGGCCGAGGGCCTGGAGGCCGCCAAGCCGTTCATCAAGGCGCTGTGCACCGCCCAGCAGGAGCTGGCCGAGAAGGCCGCCAAGCCGACCGGTGACTACCCGGTGTTCCCCGACTACGAGGAAGACGTCTACACCGCGGTTGCCGCGGTGGCCACCGACGCCCTGTCGGAGGCGCTGACCATCGCAGGCAAGAACGAGCGCAACGACCGCACCGACGAGATCAAGGTCGAGGTGCTCGAGCGGCTGGCCGAAACCTACGCCGGGCGCGAGAAAGAGATCGGCGCCGCCTTCCGCTCCCTGACCAAAAAGCTTGTGCGCCAGCGCATCCTGACCGACCACTTCCGGATCGACGGCCGTGGCATCACCGATATCCGGGCCCTGTCGGCCGAGGTCGCCGTGATCCCGCGGGCGCACGGCAGCGCGCTGTTCGAGCGCGGCGAGACCCAGATCATGGGTGTCACCACGCTGGACATGATCAAGATGGCTCAGCAGATCGACTCGCTGGGACCCGAGACCACCAAGCGCTACATGCACCACTACAACTTCCCGCCGTATTCGACCGGTGAGACCGGCCGCGTCGGTTCGCCCAAGCGTCGCGAGATCGGCCACGGCGCACTCGCCGAGCGGGCCCTCGTTCCGGTGCTGCCCAGCGTGGAGGAGTTCCCCTACGCCATCCGGCAGGTCTCCGAAGCCCTGGGTTCCAACGGGTCCACCTCGATGGGTTCGGTGTGTGCCTCGACGCTGGCCCTGCTCAACGCCGGTGTGCCGCTGAAGGCTCCGGTGGCGGGTATCGCCATGGGCCTGGTCTCCGATCAGGTCGGCGGGGAGACCCGCTACGTCGCGCTCACCGACATCCTCGGAGCCGAGGATGCCTTCGGTGACATGGACTTCAAGGTCGCCGGCACCAAGGACTTCGTCACCGCGCTGCAGCTGGACACCAAGCTCGACGGCATTCCCTCGAAGGTGCTGGCGGGTGCGCTGAGTCAGGCCAAGGACGCCCGGCTGACCATCCTCGACGTGATGGCCGAGGCCATCGACACCCCCGACGAGATGAGCCCGTACGCGCCGCGGATCACCACGATCAAGGTCCCGGTCGACAAGATCGGCGAGGTCATCGGGCCCAAGGGCAAGATGATCAACTCGATCACCGAGGAGACCGGCGCCCAGATCTCGATCGAGGACGACGGCACGGTCTTCGTCGGTGCGGCTGATGGGCTGTCCGCGCAGGCCGCGATCGACAAGATCAACGCCATCGCCAACCCGCAGCTGCCCAAGATCGGGGAGCGCTTCCTCGGCACCGTCGTCAAGACCACCGATTTCGGTGCGTTCGTGTCGCTGCTGCCGGGTCGCGACGGCCTGGTCCACATCTCGAAGCTGGGGCGCGGCAAGCGCATCGCCAAGGTCGAGGACGTGGTGAAGGTCGGCGACAAGCTGCGCGTGGAGATCGCCGACATCGACAACCGCGGCAAGATCTCGCTGGTGCTCGTCGACGAGGAGCAGGCGGAGCAGGCCGACAAGGCCGACACGCCCGCCGACGCTGCCGCGGCTCCGGCCGACGCAGCCGCCGAGTCCTGATCTGCCGCTCGATCCGAGGCGACTGCACTGAACACCACACATGTCCGCCGGACAGTCTTGCCCGGCGGACTCCGGGTGGTCACTGAACACATTCCGTCGGTGCGTTCGGCATCCGTCGGAGTCTGGGTGGGGGTCGGTTCCCGCGACGAAGGACGAAGCGTCGCGGGTGCCGCCCACTTCCTGGAACACCTGCTGTTCAAGGCCACCCCGACGCGCACGGCAGTCGATATCGCACAGGCTGTCGATGCCGTCGGCGGTGAGCTGAACGCGTTCACCACGCGTGAGCACACCTGCTACTACGCACACGTGCTCGACTCCGACCTGGAACTGGCGGTCGACCTGGTGGCCGATGTCGTGCTGCGGGGGCGTTGCGCCACAGAGGATGTCGAGGTCGAGCGCGACGTGGTGCTCGAAGAGATCGCCATGCGCGACGACGATCCCGAGGACAGCCTCGGCGACGTCTTCCTCTCGGCGATGTTCGGCGATCATCCGGTGGGCCGCCCGGTGATCGGCAGTACCGAGTCCATCGAGGCGATGACTCGCGCACAACTGCATTCGTTCCACGTCCGCCGTTACACGCCCGAGCGGATGATCGTCGCGGTTGCCGGCAACATCGACCACGACGTCGTGCTGTCGTTGGTGCGGCAGCATTTCGGCCCGCGGCTGGAAGCCGGCCGCACCGCGGTCGCGCCGCGCAAGGGTTCGGGCCGGGTCAGCGGCCGACCGTCGCTGCAGGTGGTCGACCGCGACGGGGAACAGTCCCACGTGTCACTCGGGGTCCGAACCCCCGGCAGGCACTGGGAGCACCGGTGGGCCCTGTCGGTACTCAACACCGCACTCGGTGGCGGTCTGAGTTCTCGTCTGTTCCAACAGATCCGCGAATCCCGAGGGCTGGCATACTCCGTCTACTCCACCGTGGACACCTTCGCCGACAGCGGTGCGTTGTCGGTGTACGCCGGCTGCCAGCCCGAGCGGTTCGACGAAGTGGTCCGGGTGACCACTGACGTCCTGGAAGAAGTTGCCCGGGACGGGATCACCGCCGACGAATGCCGGATTGCCAAGGGATCGTTGCGCGGGGGCCTGGTGCTCGGTCTCGAGGATTCCGGATCGCGGATGCACCGGATCGGCCGCAGCGAGCTCAATTACGGCGAGCACCGGACCATCGACCACACCCTGGCCCAGATCGAGGCCGTCACCCTCGAAGAGGTCAACGCGGTGGCCCACCAGTTGTTGGGTCGTGACTACGGCGCCGCGGTGCTCGGTCCCTATCGCTCGAAAAAGGCTCTGCCCAAACAACTTCAAGTCATCGGCGGCTGACCCGCTACGCTGGGTCCGGTGGACGGACTTTCGCGGCGCAATGTTCTGATCGGTTCCCTCGTGGCGGCAGCTGCCGTCGGGGTCGGAGTGGGTAATGCCGCACCGGTTTTCGCGGCGCCTATCGACGACCAGATCGCCGAACTGGAACGTCGTCACCACGCCCTCATCGGGTTGTACGCGGCGAATCTGGATACCGGCCGGACGCTGACTCACCGTCCCGACGACATGTTCGCGATGTGTTCGACGTTCAAGGGCTATGCCGCCGCGCGGGTGCTGCAGATGGTCGGCCGTGGACAGCTGTCGCTCGACCAGCGGATGTTCGTCGACCGGGCGGCGATCGTGCCGAACTCGCCGGTCACCGAGGCGCACGTGGGTTCCGAGATGACGCTGGACCAGTTGTGTCAGGCGGCGCTGCAGCGCAGCGACAACACGGCGGCCAACCTGCTGCTGAAAAACATTGACGGCCCGGCAGGTATCACCGCCTTCGCCCGCAGTATCGGCGACGAGCGTACGCGGCTGGACCGCTGGGAGGTCGCGCTGAACTCGGCGATACCCGGCGACCCCCGGGACACCAGCACGCCCGCTGCGCTCGCGGTCGGGTACCGGGCGATCCTGGCCGGTGACGCGTTGAGCCCACCTCAGCGTCGCCAGCTGGAGGACTGGATGCGGGCCAACCAGACGTCGAGCATGCGGGCCGGTCTCCCCGAGGGGTGGACCACCGCCGACAAGACGGGCAGCGGTGACTACGGCAGCACGAACGACGCCGGGGTCGCCTACGGTCCCGACGGGCAACGGTTGCTGTTGGTGATGATGACGCGGTCGCAGGCCGACGACCCGAAGGCCGACAACCTGCGCCCGCTCATCGGCGAGCTGACGGCTCTGGTGCTGCCGTCGGTGCTTTGACCGTCCGGGATCTGGCTATTCCGCGGATTCGATTGCGGTGGAACCGTTTTCGGTGTCCTGGATGGTGATCTGCTTCGCCCCGGCGGGGTTCTGCGTCAGCGGCACGCGGACGGTGAGGATGCCACGCTCGTAGCCGGCGGTGATGTTGTCGTCGTCGGCCTCGGCGGGCAGCGTCACGGTGCGCAGGAACGACCCGTAGGAGAACTCCGAGCGTGCGGTGGTCTCGGCGCGCTCCGAACGCTCGGCCTTCACGGTCAGCTTGCCGTCTGCCACGGTGATCTGGACGTCGGTGGCGGGGTCGATACCGGGGATCTCGGCGCGCAGTTCGTAGTGGTCTTCGGTGACCTCGTCCTCGATGCGCATGAGGTTGCGCTCGAAGATCGGTCGCAGACTGGCGAACGGCGTGATCCCGGCGAAGAACTCCGAGAGCTCGGGCAGCAGCGGGCGGGGCTGGTGCGCGACGGGCAGGTTAACCATGGGTGACTCCTAAGTCCTGGAAAGTTGATCCTGGAAAAGCCCTTGTAGCACTTGCCCTTTCGATCCAAGCACCACCGCGGAGCCACCGGTCGAATGCGCGGTGAACAGCTCGGGTACGCGCGGCTGCTAGGTCAGCCGCCGTGAGTCGTCGCGTTGCAGGACGAAGAAGTAGGGCTTGGCCGAGCCGCGCAGGTCCATCGCCCCGATCACGGCATCGTCGGTCAGGCGGCGGAACACGTCGTTGATCGGCAGCTGGTCGTAGACCATCGTCGCGGTGTCGACACCGCGATAGCGGGTGGTGCGCAGGCGCGCCTTTGGTGCCTGGGTCTGCAGCACGGGCCGCAGGGCGGCAATCGGCTTCGCCATCGAGCGATTGCGGAGCAATGGCATTTTCGCCGACACCGCAAGGCCGCCGAACGCCAGCGCCGGGTTGAGGGCCCACAGCGAGGCCCCGTCGGCGGAGGGGAACAGCAGGGGGTGCACCGTCTCGCCGTCGACGAATTCCTTACCCCACCAGCCGCTGGCGGCGAGCAGGCCGTCCATCGGATGTCCGGTCGGCAGTTCGGCTCCGTGCCAGGTATCGAGCATGAACTCCGGTTCGACGGCCTCGGCTGCGTCGAAGACCGTCAGCGCGTCGGCCGTGGTCGTCGGAACGGTGGGAAACAACTCGTTCAGCATGCCCGTGAGGATACTTGACACGTGTCAAGAACGGCGGACCTGAGAATGCACACTGCCCGGCCGGAGCGCACTCCGGCCGGGCAGTGGTGGAGGAATCAGGCCAGCAGGGTGGCCGGATCGGTGAACGGCAGATCCAGATCCGCGGCGACCTGCTCGGACAGCAGCGCACCTTCATGTGTCGACAGACCCTTGGCCAGTGCCGGGTCGGCCGCGCAGGCGGCCTGCCAGCCCTTGTCGGCCAACTTGAGCACGTACGGCATGGTGGCATTGGTCAGCGCATAGGTCGACGTGCGCGGCACCGCGCCCGGCATGTTGGCCACGCAGTAGAAGACGGTGTCGTGCACGGCGAACGTCGGATCGTCGTGCGTGGTGGGATGCGAGTCCTCGAAGCAGCCGCCCTGATCGATCGCGATATCCACCAGTACCGCGCCCGACTTCATCTGGGCGACAGTCGAATTGGTGACGAGCTTCGGGGCCTTGGCGCCGGGCACCAGGACCGCACCGATCACCAGGTCGGCGCCCTTGACGGCGTCCTCGAGGTCGAGCATCGACGAGTAACGGGTCTCGATGCTTCCGCTTGACTCGTTGTCGATCTTGCGCAGCGTGTTGATGTTGACGTCGAACACGTTGACGTGCGCACCCATGCCCTTGGCGATCCGGGCGGCGTTGTATCCGGCCACGCCGCCGCCGATGACGACGACCTCGGCCGGGGCGACACCGGGAACGCCACCCATCAGCACGCCGCGGCCGCCGTGGCTGCGCATGAGGTGGTAGGCGCCGACCTGCGCGGACAGGCGTCCGGCGACCTCGCTCATCGGGGCGAGCAGGGGCAACGAACCGTCGGCGGTCTGGACGGTCTCGTACGCGATCGAAGTGGTGCCCGAGGACAGCAGCGCGTCGGTGCACGGCCGGGAGGCGGCCAGGTGCAGGTAGGTGAACAGCGTCTGGCCCTTGCGCATGCGCGAGTATTCGGCCTCGATCGGTTCCTTGACCTTGAGGAGCAGTTCGGAATCCGCCCAGACCTGATCGGCCGTGGTGACGATCTCGGCGCCCGCGGCCTTGAAGTCGTTGTCGGCGATGGCGGAACCTTCGCCGGCCCCGGCCTGGATGACCACGTCATGGCCGCGGCGGGTCAGTTCGGCGACACCGGCGGGCGTGATCGCCACCCGGTACTCGTTGTTCTTGATCTCGGTCGGGATTCCGACGAGCATGATCGCTCCTTTGAGTTGATGTGCTGAAACAATTGTGAAGAACCTTCGGATGTTGAGCAATATTTACGTTGAAGATTCGATAGTCTGGCGCAATGCCGGAAGAATCATCAAACTTGCCGGGGCGCGGGGCCCGTTCGCCGAAGGATGTTCGGCCAGAGCTCGACGATGTGGACCGTCGCATCCTGTTCGCGCTGCATGCCGATGCCCGCATATCCAACAGCGCTCTGGCCGACGCGGTCGGTGTGGCGGCGTCCACGTGTCACGGCCGGGTGCGCCGCCTTCAGGAGATCGGGGTGATCCGGGGCTTCTATACCGATATCGATCCCGCGGCAGTGGGCCTGGGCCTGCAGGCGATGATCTCGGTGAGCCTGCAGTCCAACGCCCGCGGCAAGATCCGCAACTTCATCGCGAACATCCGGCAACGGCCACAGGTCATGGACGTGTACTTCCTCGCCGGGGGCGACGACTTCATCCTGCACGTGGCCGCGCGTGACACCGACGACCTACGGGCCTTCGTAGTGGAGAACCTCAACGCCGATGCCGATGTCGCGGGCACCCAGACCTCACTGATCTTCGAGCACCTGCGCGGGGCGTCGCCGTTGTAGGGCGACTACTGCGCGAGCAGCACCAGGCCGTTGCCGTCGGTTCCGGACAGCGTCAGCTCATCGGCGTCGATGGTGGTCTGCACCGTGCCCTTGAGGACGCGCAGCACGGCCTGCTCGACCTCGCCGACCTCCGGCGGGCAGGCCATCCTGGTGGTGGCCAGCGGCCCGAACTCGATGACGGCCGGCGAGCCGGAAACGGTTGCGTGGCCGGTGAACCGGTTGCAGCCGGTCGATCCGCTCACTGCGCCGTCGTCGCCGATGGTCAACGTGGGCTTGGACTGTTCGAGCGCGACGGATGTGCTGACCGCCTGCGCGGACACCAGGCTGGTGACCTGCCAGGTGGTGCCGGTGAGCGGGCGATCGGGATCGACCACCTTCTTGTCCCGCAAGGTGACCGTGGCGGCGTCGGTGCGCAGCGTCAGGTCGTCACCCGATAGCGACCAGGTCGGCTTGGCATCGAAGAACTCCGACACCCAGGCATCCGCATCACCCACCGGCGGCGGGCAGGCCATCATCGTCATGGCCAGTTGAGGCGCGGTCAGCCGGCCGTCGGACAGGTCGACGGTTCCCGAACCGTGGTTGCAGCCCGCATACGTGCTGATCCGATTCCCGTCGAAGCCGACCGTCAGCGGTCCGCCCCCGGGGATCTGATCACCTTCAACTTGGACCGACACGAAGGTGCGGCCGTTGAGGTCTTCGGCGTCGGCGGCCGCGTTGTCGGCACACCCCACGAACGCGAGGGCGGCGACGGCGAAGGGTGCCAGAGAGATCAGACGCATGCCTCCACCCTAGAGACCGGTTCTTCGCCTGACCTCCAGTGTGGATAATCAGGCTGGGGGACAATGAGTTTCGCCTTCTCCATCCTCGGTGCGTTCGATGAGGTAGAGCTGGGGATGGTGGTGCGTGTTGATGCGGGATTGGCCGGTGTCCAACAGTGGGGGTGGGATCCATTCACACTTGCCGTGGCGGTTGATCCGGGTGGTCCATTTTCCAGGGCCGACCAGGCGTTGGTCGGGCCCACAGCCCAGTGCCATCTCATCAGCATTGGTGCGGCCGCCTTTGGCGAAGTCTTGTTGGGCATGATGCACCTGGCACCTGTTGCCACACGCGGTACACCCTGGCCGCGTACAACCGCGGTCCCGCGCGAACAGCATCAACCGCTGGGCAGGGGTGGCGATACGGCGGGTCCGGCCCAGATAGAGCGGCAAGTTGGTGTGTTTGTCGTAAACGGCCAGATAGTGCCAGGCATGGGCGGCGAGCCGGATCACGTCGGGGATGGACAGTTTCGATCCACCGGAGGTGATTGCGACCCCGGCGCCGGCTTCGAGTTCCTGCAGGGTGGTGGTGACCACGATCGAGACGGGCAGCCCGTTGTGCTGCCCGAGCTCCCCGGACATCAATGCATTGCGGGTGAGGGCGAGTAGGGCGTCGTGGTTGCGTTGCGCCGGGGTGCGGATGTCGGCGTCGATCTGTTCTTGCGTGGGAGTTCCTCCGGTGCAGGGGTTTTCGTCGGCGGGATTGCACATGCCCGGTGCCGCCGTTTTGGCGTTCACCGCGTCAAGTCCGGCGCGCAGCTCGGGGTTGATCCAGCCCGAGATGCGGGAGGATCCGTCGGGTTGTTGGGGTCCGATGACGATCCCGCGGCGTCGCGCGCACAATTCATCGCCGGGTTCTGGGCCGTCCTTATTCAGCAGATACAGGGCCTCGTTGACCGATTGCTGCAGTGTCTCGGGGGAGTTCTGGGCGGCGACGGCGACCAGCTTCTCCTCGAAGCGGTCCTGGCTGGTCGCATCTACCCAGGACGGGCATTTGCGAAAGAACGATTCGAGGATGTCGATGTGCTCGTCGGTCAGCCAGCCGCCGGCTCGGGCGTCCGCGATCGCCGCCCGCCTCGGCGGCAGCGACTCGCCGGACACTGATGTGCGAGGCGCGTAGTTCAATGCGTCGCGGTAGCGGCGGCGCGCCTCGGTCCCGGACACCCGCAGCCGGATACGTAGGGCCTCGGGCCAGGATTTGGCGCCGATTCGTGCTGCGCTGCCCTGCTCGGCCAATGCGGCGACCGCGGGGTGCTCGATCGTGGGGATGAGGTTGCGGGCCTGCTGTAGACCTGAGCACACTTCCAACAGCTGTGCCGTGGTCAAGGATGTGAACGGCAGCGATTGCAGGTCGGCGACCGCGGCTGCCAACGCGGCAAGCTTGTCGCTCGCCCCACTATCCATGCTTCGAACATTAGTTCGATGTCCTGACAGGTTCTCCTGATTTGAGTCTGCAGTGACAAATGAGGCCAGAGTTTTCTCGGACCGGCCCGAACATCGCCGACCACCTCGGGCAGTAGGCTCCCAACCATGCGAGTTGGCGTTCTGGGGGCAAAAGGCAAAGTCGGTGCGACGATGGTGCACGCGGTGGAAGCCGCGGCGGATCTGACGTTCTCGACCGGCGTCGATGTGGGGGATTCGCTGAGCCTGCTCACCGACACCAAGACCGACGTCGTCATCGACTTCACCCATCCCGACGTGGTGATGGACAACCTGAAGTTCCTCATCGACAACGGCATTCACGCCGTCGTCGGAACCACCGGGTTCACCTGGGAACGCATCGAGCAGGTCGAAGCCTGGCTCAAGGACAAGCCCGAGTCCGCGGTGCTGATCGCACCGAACTTCGCCATCGGGGCGGTGTTGTCCATGCACTTCGCCCAGCAGGCGGCGCGCTACTTCGAGTCCGTCGAGATCATCGAACTGCACCACCCGCACAAGGCCGACGCGCCGTCCGGCACCGCGGCACGCACCGCGAAGCTCATCGCGGAGGCGCGAAAGGGCATGCCGCCGAACCCGGACGCCACCAGCACCGGTCTCGACGGCGCCCGCGGTGCCGATGTCGACGGTGTGCCGGTGCACTCGGTGCGGCTGGCCGGACTGGTCGCGCACCAGGAGGTGCTGTTCGGCACGCAGGGGGAGACGCTGACCATCCGGCACGACAGCCTGGACCGGTCGTCGTTCGTCCCGGGCGTACTGCTGGCGGTGCGCAAGATCGCCGAGCGGCCGGGCTTGACCATCGGCATTGAACCGCTGCTCGATCTGTCGTGAGCGACGGCGCGCGGTCGCTGCGCATCCAACTGCTGATCGGCTTCATGTGCCTGGCGCTCATCGCCTACTTCGTGATGCTGGGCCGCACCGCGTTCGCCTTCATCGCCTCGGGTGAGCCGGCCGCGATCGGTCTGGGTGCCGCGCTGCTGGCGTTCCCGCTGATCGGCATCTGGGTGCTGGTCACCACGCTGCGGGCGGGTTTCGCACACCAGCGGCTGGCCGGCCTGGCCCGCGAGCAGGGCATGGAACTCGACGTCAGCGCGCTCCCGACGCGGCCGTCGGGCCGCATCGAGCGAGACGCGGCCGACGAGTTGTTCACCACCGTCAAGGCCGAATTGGAAGCCGACCCGGACAATTGGGTTCGCTGGTACCGGCTGGCCCGGGCCTACGACTTCGCCGGTGACCGTGGCCGCGCGCGGGAGACGATGCGCACGGCGGTGCGGATGCAGGAACAGCAGTCGTCATGACGAAAACGCTGCTGGTGGTGCATCACACGCCCTCTCCGGCAACGCGTGAACTCCTGGAAGCGGTGCTGGCCGGGGCTCGGGACCCGGACATCGACGGTGTCGAGGTCGAACTCAGGCCCGCGTTAGCTGCGACCGTCAGTGACATGCTCGCGGCCGATGGCTATTTGTTCGGCACCACAGCCAATTTCGGTTACATGAGCGGTGCGCTGAAGCACTTTTTCGATACGGTGTACTACCCGAGCCTCGATCATGTGGCCGGGCGTCCGTACGGGTTGTGGGTGCACGGCAACAACGACACGGTTGGCGCGGTGAACGCGGTCGACAAGATCGTGACGGGGCTGGCGTTGGCCAAAGCGGCTGACGTGCTTGAAGTTACGGGTGTGGTGGACGCCGGAGTGCGGGAGCGTGCCTACGAGCTGGGCGGCACGTTGGCTGCCACGCTGATGGACTGACGAGAGGACAGCTATGCCGGGGATCGCCGAACTTGCCCTCGGAGCCGCGCCCATCGCCGGTGGTGCGATGCTCGGAGTGATCGCAGGCAACCTCAAACCACCGGACATCCGCGGCATGATCACCAAGGATCTGGATCTGTTGGACCGGTTGCCCGCCGAAGATGTCGAACGGAAGGCGCGGCTCAAGGCCAGCATCGACGAACGTATCGACGGCCTGATCGATGCGAGTGACCGTACCCGCGAAATCCGGGAAGCCGCGATGTCCTACCGCGGCAATTGGCGGGACATCGTCGTTTTCATCTGCGCACTGCTGTTCACGTTCATCTGGTGGAACGTCAGTCACAGCCGGGCCAACTGGCTGGTGATGTTCATCGCGATGATCATCGTGTCGATCGCCGCCGGCATCTATGCCGGGCGCGGAATAGTCCGCGCGATCAATACCTTCCTGCACCGCAACGACGACAAACCCGGGGCCTGAGCGAAACTCAGTAGTGGTACGTGTCGGACGGGGCCGGCACGTGGTCGGGATCGTCGCTGTACTCGGGTTCGTGGACGCCGTAGGCCCTGGCGAGATCGAGGATCTTGTTGGCCCGGGCGATGCGGGGCAGATCTGACCCGTTGCGGATCTCGCCGCCGTCACGCTGAAATTCGGCGAAAAACTCTTTGGCCCAGCTGATCTCGTCCTGAGACGGGGCCAGGCCCTCGTTCACCGTCGCGCACTGATCGGGCGTCAGGCAGATCTTGCCGGTCATGCCGAACTCGGCGGACACGGCTGTTGCCTCGGACAGGCGCAGGGCGCTCGACCCCACCGTCGGACCGTCGATCGCGCCGGGCAATCCGGCGGCCTTGGCGGCGATGGTGAACCGCGACCGCGCGTACGCCAATGTTGCCGGGTTGTCGCCGAATCCGGTGTCCCGCCGGAAGTCGCCGATTCCGAAGGCCAGTCGGAATGCCCCCTTGGCCGCGGCGATCTCGGTGATCCGCTCGAGGCCGCGCGCGGTCTCCACCAGTGCGACGATCGGCACGTCGGGCAGCCGCCGGGCCGTCTCGGTGACGTGGTCCACCGACTCCACCATGGCCAGCATCACGCCACCGACCGAGGTACCGGCCAGCATGTCCAGGTCGTCGGCCCACCACGGAGTGCCGAAGCCGTTGACCCGGACCCAGTCGCTGTTGCCCTCGGCCAGCCAGCGGGTCACGTTGCCGCGGGCCGCCACCTTGTCCTTGGGTGCCACCGCATCCTCGATGTCGAGGACGACGATGTCGGCGTGGGAGCGGGCGGCGGGGGCGAACCGCTCGTATTGCGCGCCGTTGACCAGCAACCAGCTCCGGGCGAGTACCGGGTCGATGCGGAAACCGGGTTCGGTGGGGTGGGACTCGTCGGAGAACGGCTGGTCATACACGCCGACAATCGTCGCCTACCGCCTAGGCCGGAGCCAAAGCGCCCCCGAACACCCGCTCGGTGTTCTCCCAGTGCCGCTGCGCGGCTGCCTCGTCGTACACCGCCACATGGTCAGGCACCGCGAAGCCGTGGGCTGCGGGATAGAACTCGATGGTGTGGTCGACGGCGGCGCCCGACAGCGCGTCTTCCAGCCTCTTGCCGTCGTCCTCGGTGAAGGAGGCATCGTTCTCGGCCGCGGCGACGTAGACCGTCGCCTGGATCTTGTCGGCCAGCAGGTGCGGACTGTCCGGATCGTCTTCAACGGCCAACCTGCCGCCGTGGAAGGACAGCGCGGCCGCGACCCTGTCGGGCACCCGCGTGGCGACGATCAGTGATGCCCGTCCGCCCATGCAATAGCCCGTGGTGCCGAACTTGTCGCCGGTGACGTCGGGCCGCGCCGCGAGGTAGTCGAAGAAAGCCTCGGCGTCGGCGGCGAATATCTCCGGGGTGAGCGTGCCCATGAGCTCGAAGAGCTTCTTGCGTTGGTCCTCGTCGGTGAACACGGTGTTGAGGTCGATGGGCCCCCAGCCGGGAGTGCGGTAGTAGACGTCGGGTACCAGCACGACGTAACCGAACCCGGCCAGCTTGGCCGCCATCTGTTCCATGGTCGGCCGCAGACCGCCGGCGTCGGGGAACAGCACCACCGCGGGCCAGGGGCCGGCTCCCTGCGGCGTGGCGATGGTGACGGGGCAGGTGCCCTCGGCGGTGGTGATCGTGTCTGTGGTGGTCGGCATGGCTACCGTTCTACTCCCCGCGGCGGCACGTAAGCTGAGGGCGTGCCGATCCCGACGCCCTACGAGGACCTGCTCCGGAAGGTGACCGAGCAGGGGACCCCCAAATCCGATCGCACCGGCACCGGCACCCGCAGCCTGTTCGGTCATCAGATGCGCTACGACCTGGCGGCCGGCTTTCCCTTGATCACCACCAAGAAGGTGCACACCAAATCGGTGATCTACGAATTGCTGTGGTTCCTGCGCGGCGATTCGAACGTGCGCTGGTTGCAAGACCACGGTGTCACGATCTGGGATGAATGGGCCAGTGAGACAGGCGATCTCGGTCCGGTCTACGGCGTTCAATGGCGGTCGTGGCCGACCCCGTCCGGTGAGCACATCGACCAGATCTCCAATGCCCTCGACCTGCTCAAGCGTGATCCCGATTCGCGCCGCAACATCGTCTCGGCCTGGAACGTCGGCGAGATCCCACAGATGGCACTGCCACCATGCCACGCGTTCTTCCAGTTCTATGTCGCCGACGGCAAGCTGTCCTGCCAGCTGTACCAGCGCAGTGCCGACCTCTTCCTGGGCGTGCCGTTCAACATCGCCAGCTACGCCCTGCTGACCCACATGATGGCCGCGCAGGCCGGACTCGGTGTCGGGGAGTTCGTCTGGACCGGCGGTGACTGCCACATCTACGACAACCACGTCGACCAGGTGGCCCTGCAGCTCGGCCGGGAACCCCGGCCATATCCTGAACTTGTTCTGGCGCAACGTGATTCGATTTTCGACTACACATATGAGGATGTGGCGATCCTGAATTACGACCCGCACCCGGCGATCAAGGCTCCTGTTGCTGTATGACCGACGATCTTCGACAACTGGCGATGATCTGGGCGCAATCGACCTCGGGCGTCATCGGCCGCGGCAATGACATCCCGTGGCACCTGCCGGAGGATCAGGCCCGGTTCAAACAGCTGACCCTCGGCCAGACCGTGGTGATGGGCCGGCTGACCTGGGAATCGCTGCCCGCCAAAGTCCGCCCGCTGCCGGGGCGGCGCAACGTCGTGATCACCCGCGATCCCGGCTACGTCGCCGAAGGTGCAGAGGTGCTGACCGGACTCGACGACGTCTTCCGCGGCTGGGTGATCGGTGGGGCGCAGATCTACGCCCAAGCCCTGCCGTTCGCGGCCCGGTGCGAGGTGACCGAGATCGACATCGACCTGCCACCCGCAGCGGGTGACGCGATGGCGCCGGTGCTCGATGACTCGTGGTCCTGCACCACCGGGGAGTGGCTGACCAGCAGCTCGGGCCTGCGGTACCGGTACTGCAGCTACGTGCGGGCCCGGTAGCCGGCGAGCCGGCGCACCTCGCTGTCAGGATCCTCGGCCTCGAGCCGGGCCAGGCTGCCCTCCAGTGCCCGCACCACGTCGCCGCCGAGGTTCCCGGGGCCCATCGGACCGATCAGGTCGCCGATGACGACGACGGCGTGACGCCGGATCACCGGTTCGGAGTGGTCGAGGCCGGGCCGGACACCCGGAAGATCGGCGGCGTCGAGAGTGCAGTAGCCGCGTCCGGGCTTGAGCTCGTCGGCCACCAGATCTGCGATCGACGCATCGGCCAGCCCGGCGCTCAGCAGGTCATAGGTCAGTGGAGCATGCCCGCGGCCGTGATCGCGGAACGACGTGTACGGCGCGGTCACCGCCGCGGCCCGGCTCGCGGGCGGAAGGTCGTGGCGCGCCAGCACCTCTGCGCCCGAACCGAGGCGTCCCAGGGCGGCGGCGATCCAATCGTGCCCGTTGCCTTTCAGCGGCACGGCCGCCCACAGCGCCTCCAGCACGTCGGGGGTCGCCACGTTCAGATCGGCCAACAGTTTGGCACCCTTCCACGCGGTATCGCGCCGGGTGAGGGCGGCGATCCCGACGGGCACGGCGGCCTCACCCAAGGCGATGAGCAGATCGGCCGCGCGTTCCTGCCCCAGATCCGACGGCGGCCCGGGCGTGAAGCCGGCCGCCGCGGCCAGCGCCGCGACGCGTTGGGGGACCGGCAGGGACAGCACGGCCCGCTCGGCGTCGGCGGAGGCCGCATATTCGGGGAAGTGGCGCAGCAACTCCTCAGGCGTGACCGACCGGACCAGGAGGTCGCCGGCCTCGTCGTCCAGGTAGACCACCACATCGTCAGGCAGGGTGCCATCGGTGACGAGTGCGGTCCGCGTGCCGGCGGCGATATTCAGCATCGCCTGTGCGAAGCGTTCCCACTCCTGCTCCCACTGCTCGCGGGCAAGGCCCGTCACCGCTGCGCTGAGTCGATCACCCCACTCCGAATCGGTGTCACCCCACTCATAGTCCTGGTAGTCCCAATCCGGCGGGCTGAACCGGCAGTCCGGGTCCTCGACCGATTCTTCGGTGGCCAACGCGAGGTTGGGTAGGTAGATCACCCCGGTGGTCTCGGCATAGAACTCACTGAACGCCACGGCATACGGCGTCTCCGAGGGAGCCGACGCGACCAGTGTGCGCACCGCGGCCACGGCCGCCAGAGTCAATTCCGTCTCGAACGCGTCCCAGTCGAAAGCCACGCGGACCAGTATCGCCAACGCATCCGCTCCGCTACTTGTCGGTGTCTTCGCTCCAATCCGCTCCGCTACTTGTCGGTGCCCTAGGGAACGATGGCAGGGTGGCTACCCTAACGACCGCGCAGGCTCGACGCATCGCCGTCGCCGCACAGGGCTTTCATGAGCCCAAGCCTCGCGGTGCGGTGACGCGCGCACATCTGCGGAGGTTGATCTCCCGGATCCAGGTGCTGCAGCTGGATTCGGTGTCGGTGGCGGTGCGGGCCCATTACGCGCCGGTGTTCAGCCGGCTCGGGCCCTATGACCGCGACGCATTGGACCGGGCGGCCTGGTCGCACAGCGCCCGCGCGCCCCGCCTGCTGGTGGAGTACTGGGCGCACGAGGCCGCGCTGATGGCCGTCGAGGACTGGCCGCTGCTGCGGTGGCGGATGCGTGAGTACACCCATGGTCGATGGGGCGCCGAGATCGTCCGCAAGAACCCCAAATTGGCCGACGACGTGGTCGCCGCGGTCGCCGCCCTCGGCCCGTCCACCGCGGGGCAGATCGAGGCCTATCTGGAAACCGAGCCGCGCGGCCGCAAAGGGCCGTGGTGGGATCGCAGCGACACCAAGTGGGTGGCCGAGGCACTGTGGTCCGCGGGGGTTCTGACGACCGCGACGCGGGTCGGGTTCGCCCGGCATTACGACCTCACCGAACGGGTGCTGCCACCCGAGGTGCTGGCGCGCGAGGTCGGCGATGACGAGGCCGTCCGCGAACTGGCCTTGCGCGCGGCCACCGCGCTGGGCGTCGGCACCGAGGCCGACATCCGCGATTACTTCCGGATGGGGGCCAAACAGGTCAAGCCCGCGATCGCCAAGCTGGTGGCCGACGGCGAGCTCGAGCCCGTCGACGTCGAGGGCGTCCCGGCATACCTCCGAGCAGGTCAGATCGTGCCGCGTCGCGACCGGGGCACCGCCCTGTTGTGTCCGTTCGACCCGTTGATCTTCTTTCGGCCCCGGGTGGAGCGCTGGTTCGACTTCCACTACCGCATCGAGATCTACACGCCCGCGCCCAAACGCCAATTCGGTTACTACGTATGGCCGTTCCTGCTCGACGGGGAGCTGGTGGCACGGGTGGACCTCAAGCGTACCGACGCCGCGTTGCAGGTTCCCGGGGCGTTCATGGAGGACGGCCAGGACCCCGCGCGGGTGGCGGAGGCCCTGGCCGTCGAGCTGAGGACGATGGCGTCGTGGCTGGGGGTGGGCGAGGTCGAGGTGGGGGACCGTGGCGACCTCGCCGAGCCGTTACGTCGCCGGTTCCTCAGCTAGTTCAGGGACACCGCGTCCTCGGAACATGTTGGTGGCGAAAATGATCCCGCCGATCACCAGCCACACGATGCCGCCGATCTTGGCCAGCGCGTCGGCGTTGATCAGCACGTAGCCGATGATCAGGAAGCCGATGGTCGGCACCACGAGGTGCAGCAGGTAGTTCTTCGACTTCTGGCGCACCGTGTAGTACCAGAGGACCGAGGCGTGCAGCAGGCAGAAGCCGAACAGCGCACCGAAATTCACCAGCGACGAGATCAACCCGATCTGGCCGACGAAGAACAGCACCAGCACCAGGCTCAGGGCGCTGACCACCAGGATGGCTGCGATCGGCACCTTGCGGGAGCTGATCGTGGACAGCAACGCGGGCAGCTGGCGGTCGCGACTCATCGAGAACAGCAGGCGGCTGGTCGCGGCCTGGGCGGCCATCGCATTGGCGAAGCCGACGGCGAGCACGTTGACCACGAAGAACGCGTTCATCCAGCCGGTGCTCGACGCGGCCTGCACCAGCAGGAAGAACGCGTTGCCCACCTCGTCGTCGCCGAACGATTCGCGGCCTCCGGCCAGCAGGCTGGCCAGCCAGGTCTGGATGATGAACAGGAACGCCACCACGAACAGGGCGGCGATCATCGCGCGGCCGGCCGGGTTCTTCTTCCCGGTCGATTCCTCGGCCAGCGTGGAGATGCCGTCGAAGCCGAGGAAACTCAGCACCGCGATCGACAGTGCCGCCGCGATCAACGGCGCGGTGACCAACTCGGAATTCCAGATCGGCAGTGCGCTCCATCCGACGTCGGGCAGCGACTGTCCGTTGATGGCGCGTACCGCGATGATCACGAACAGCACGACGAAAACCAGTTCCACCGCGAGGAATACGCGGTTGACGAGCTTGAGCGAGCCCACGCCGAGCAGGTTGATGATCGTGTTCACCACCACGAATACGATGGCCCACACCCAGCGTGGCGTGCCGGGGAAGAGTCCCACCATCGATTCGGCGGCGAAGACGTAGAGCAGGGTGGGGATCAGCAGGTAATCGAGCAGGATGGCCCAGCCGGCGAAGAAGCCGAGGCCGGGGTGGATACCGCGGCCCACGTAGGCGTACACCGACCCGGCCAGTGGGAACGACTTGGCCATCTGCGAGTAGGCCAGTGCGGTGAACACCATCGCGATCAGGCCGATCAGGTAGACCAGCGGCACCATGCCCGACGCGCTGTTGTAGACCGTCCCGAAGATGGTCCACGGTGCGATGGGCACCATGAACACCAGGCCGTAGACGATCAGGTCGGCCGTGGAGACGGAGCGGCTGAGTTCCTGCTTGTAGCCGAATGATTCGAGATCACGTTGCCCTTCACCGGTGGTGAGATGGGCGGCGGCCGCTTCAGTTGCCATGGCGTTTCCTGTCGAGTCGAAGGGGAGAGGATCAGACCCGGGCGGCAGCGGCCAGATCGTGCTGATTCAAAAACTCGGCGATCACCGAGCGGAACTCCTCGGGTTTCTCCAGGTGAGTGCAGTGGCTGGTGTCGGCGAACACGTGAGCGCGGGCGTCGGGAATGAGGTCGACGTAGGGCTGCCAGGTCGCCGGGGTGGCCTCGTCGAACTCGCCGGCGATGACGAGGGTCGGGGCGGTGACCGAGGGTAGCCGTTCGATGATGCTCCAGTCGCGCAGAGTTCCGATGACGTGAAACTCGTTGGGGCCGTTCATGGTGTGGTACACCGTCGGCTCGGCCTCCATCTGGGCCACGGTGTCGGCGAAGTCCTTGGGCATCGGCTCGACCCGGCAGACGTGGCGACGGTAGAACTCCTCCGTGGCGGCCAGGTATGCGGGATCGGTGACCGTGCCGTCGGCCTCATGCCGATCCAACGCGGCCCGGGCCTCAGCGGGCAGTTGGGCGCGAAGTTCGGCGGCGCCTTCGACCCACAGCTGCATCGAGGCGGGGGAGTTGCAGATCGAGAGCGAAGCCAGTCCCGGCGGGACGCGGACGGCGATCTCGGCGCCCAGCATGCCGCCCCACGATTGTCCGAGCACGTGGTAGCGGTCGACCCCGAGGGCCTCGCGGACTGCGTGGAATTCGTCGACGAAGAGCTGTGGTGTCCAGAAGTCGGCAGGGGCGTCGGGCAGGTGCGTGCTGTTGCCGCAGCCCAACTGGTCGTAGTGGATGACGGTGCGGCCCGTCTCGTCGGCCAGGGCGGCGATGTTGGCGACGTAGTTGTGGGCCATGCCCGGTCCACCGTGCAGGACGACCAGCGGAAGAGCATCGGGCCGCGGAGTTTCGGGCGTGGTGACCTGGACCCAGGTCTCGTGACCGCGGAAGGGGACCGTGCGGGTGGAACGAGGCATGGCGGTCAGCATGGACCATTAATGGTCTTGTGACAAGACCATTAATCAGGATTTAATTTGGAACGTCGATATTGTGTGCGCATGGGGAATCCCGAGCCGCGGCCGACAGAGCCCACGGGCGCCACGCCCGGGCTGCTTGAACGCGAACTCGAACCCTCGTCACGGGTGGATGAAATCACCGACCGCCTCGTCACCGCATTGGCTATCGGCGAATACCTGCCCGGATCGCGGCTGCCCGCCGAGCGTGAACTCGCCGCGTCCCTGCGGGTCGGCCGGATGACGGTACGTGCGGCCCTGGCTCGGCTCGTCGAGCTGGGTCTGGTGGAGACCCGGCGCAGCGGCCGCGGTGGCGGAACCTATGTGCTGCAGCAATGGCCGGAGTCGTCGACCGCCGCCGTCGGGCGCACCCTGACCACACGGCTCGACGAACTACGAGACCGCTGCGATGCCATCTGCCGAATCCACGGCGCGGTATGCCGCGCGGCTGCGGAGGCCCGAACGGAACAGGACCTCGTGGTGCTGCGGGAACGGCTCGAGGCCTATCGCCATGCGGAGAGCGGACTGGCCGCCCAGCAGGCGGACAGCGCGTTGCACCTGGCGATCATGGACGCGGCCGGCAACGCCGTGCTCAAACAGATGCTGCTCGAGTTGGAAGCCTCCGTCAGCATCGCCGCACCGGCGCACCTGTGGGGTGAATCGGCGACCATGCGCGAGATGGAGTTACGGGCCCTGCACGAGCATGAACAGTTGATCGAAGCGATCGCCGGGCGTCGCGGGGACGACGCCGAAGCGCTTGCACGCGCACACCTGGCGATCGACTTCGAACACATCACCGCCGCTGTGCGGCGCGTCGGAGGCCTGGCCGACTGACCGGCAGCAGGCGTCTAGCTCAGGAACCGCTCGCGGTACCCCCGGAAACGTTCGGCCAGGGCGGCCGGATCGAGGTGCAGATCCGCTGCGTCGTAGATGACGCCCCCGTAGCGGCCGCGCGGGTGCTCGGTGAGGAAATCGCTCATCGCCGCCCGCACGTCATCGCCGAACGGTTGGTCGGCGAGTCGGTAGATGTCGGCCAGGGTGCCCCGCTCGTCGGCCATGAAGTCGTCGAACCGGACATCGATGGACTGCCCGGCGGGCAGCACCTCACGATCGCGGATGCAGCCGGCAAGCAGGTCGTCGATACGGCCCAGCCAGTGCCCGGTCAGCTTCGCGACGTCGGGACGATCCACCGCCATCCGGGTCGCGTAACAGATCATCGTCATCATTGACAGCGTCACTTCGACCGGATCACGATGCGTGACAACAAAAGTCGCATCCGGGAAGGTGGCGGCCAGCGTCGGGAACTGTTCCAGGTGCTGAGGTGACTTGAGCACCCACCGGGTGCCGCCGCGCAGCCATTGCATCGCCTGCAGGCTGCGTTTGACATAGGCATAGGACGGTGCCTGGCCGTGCGCCTTGTAGTGAGCGGCGAAACTCGGTACGTAGTAGGTGGTTTCGAACAGCATGCCGGAGATGTCGTTGGCCAGCAGCTGAATCTCCTCGTGCGCGTGCTCGACGGTCATGTCGTGCATCCGCCGGAACTCCGGCATCGAGGCGTTCACTATTTCCAGACCGGTGGCACAGCGATCCTGACGGGGTGCCGGGGTGTCTTCGCCGGGGGCGGGCAGCGGTTCGAGGCTCTCCCAGTACGGCAGGTAGCGCAGCGACGGATCCGCGGCGAGCAGATTGTGCAGATGCGTGGTGCCGGTACGGGGCAGGCCGCAGATGATGATCGGCCGCTCGATCTCGATCGCCTCGATCTCGGGATGCTCGGCGATCAGTGCCTCCAGTCGCAGGCGGTTGACCAGGTTGCCGGCCAGCTGCTCGAACGCCATGGCCCGGCCGGTGTCCGACAGCGTCGCCTCGTCGCGCAGCGCGGTGCAGAGCACGTCGAGACGCTCCCGGAACGCCGGGTCGCCGAAATCGTCCAGCCCCGACCGCTCGGTCGCGGTGGCCAGCAGCACCTCCGGCGTCAACTCCAGGCCGGCGCCGTAGGCGGCCAATCCGTCCCGGATGGGTTGGGCTGCAGGCGGATAGACCGGGTCGGCCAGATCGTCGAACCGGATCGGCCCCGGGCGTTGCAGGTTCGTGGTCACCGGGCCGCGACCTCGGCGACGTCGACCACGCGGCACTGCGGGTGCGCCGGGGTCTCGTCGGGCAGGAACCAGCGCAACCAGATCAGGCCCTTGCGCCGCCCGGCCGTCGAGACCCAGTTCGGGTGGCCGGGATCCTTGTCGCTGATGACGATGCGCCAGGAGCCGTCGGGTTCGTAGGTGACGTGGGCGCCGTTGATGGTGACGCGCTCGTGGGTGTAGTCGTAGGTGTGCAGGAACGGATTCCACAGGCACAGGTTCCAGAACACGCACTCCGGTGAGGTGCCCTCGATGATCAGGGCCTGATCCGGTTCGAGTTCGTAGGCGCCCATCGCGTAGGCGGCGTCGGCGGCCGACCACCCGTAGGCGTTCTGGGGGACCGGGAACGGTGGGTGCAGCTGATTGGCGGGTTCCACCTTGGTGGGCAGGAAGGAAACCTGTTCGTGCAGCCAGTTCTTTGCGTACCGGAAGCGGCGGGCGAGCTCGGCCGCGCTGTCGGAGCGTCGGGCCGGCGGGTTCAGCGTCTCGATCCGCCACGTCGGCCGCCGATCAGTGTCGGGGTTGTTGAGATAGTCACGGGTCAGGGCGAATTCGGTGTCCGCGTCGAGCTTGAGCCAGGCGCCCGGCTGGGGGTCGGGGCTCATGACGAACTCGAAGTTGCCGTCCTCGTCGAACTCGAGGTCGCGGTTGTTGATGGTGCCGACGATGCGGTCGCTGTAGCGGCCTTCACCGGGTCCGCCGTAGACCGTCATCGACAGGTACACCGCGTCGCCGCGGTTGCCGGTGACCCGGTAGGTGCGCGCCGGGTCCAGCGGTGCGAGCTGATAGAAGGCGTCGGAGTTGTCGCCACCCCATTTGAGGTAGGGGCTGATGACGTCGACCAGGATCGGTTTGTCGCGGTCACCCCACACGTAGGCGTCGACGCTGACCCGCAGCACGCTGAACGCCAGCCGGTACCCGTCCAGCAGGTCGGGTTCGCTGAGCGCGGGGTCGGCGTCGAGCAGCTTCTGCTCGATCCCTCGCACCTCGTCGAGCAGCCCGTTGAACGCGGCGGACAGTTCGGCCCTGTCGGTCATGGTTGGTCCTTCCTTCGGGGGTGGTTACGTCCGGCTCCTTCGATCAGCAAGGAGCACAGTCGATCTGCGGTGGCGTCCACATCGACATCCGGTTCCATGTGTGCGGTGTAGAACGCGGTGCCGATCACGGCCTGGTAGACCATGTCGACGTCGACATCGGGATGGACTCGGCCTTGCTCGATGCCGGAGGAGACCAGTGCGCGGAAGGCGTCCTTGGTCCGCTCGTCGAGCAGTTGCTGGGTCCGGATGTGCAGTTCGGGGTTGCGGCGACGTTCGGTGAGGATGCCGAGTGCGGCGGCCTCGACCACGGGATCAAGCCAGAAGGTGAGTACCGCGGCGGCGAAGGCGCGCACGTCGGTCTCGAAATCTTCTGTTACCGAGAGGAGTTCGCCGCCCGGCGGTTGCTCGAACGCGGCGTCGAAGACCAGGTGCGCCTTTGAGGGCCAACGCCGGTAGATGGTCGGCCGGCTGACACCGGCCGCGCGGGCGATGGCCTCGATGGACAGTTGGTCGTAGCCGTCACGTGCCAGCAGGTCGCGGGTGGCGCGCATGATGTCGCGCTGAGTTTGGGGGTCACGCGGCCGGCCAGGGCCTGTGATTGAGGACACACCGTTAAATTACGATGTGTCACGTAATTGAGTCAAGAGGTGTTTTTGGCCCGGGCCGCACGCCGCTTTCGACGGCTGGGTCGTGGACATCGTCGAACAACAGCCCTACGGTCGAAACCGACGCGCAGCGACACCGCGCGTTCCGGTCAGGTTCCCTGGTCGATCAGGTCGAACACCATCACGGCGTGTGAGAACCGGTGCGGGGTAACACCTATCGGCCCATACGGATGGTCCAGCATGAAGACCAGGAAGAGCAGCAGGGCCAGCAGAACCGTCACGGTGCTCACCAGGATCATGTGGGCGCGGTTGTTCGCCAGACGCATGAAGCTGGCGAGGCTGATCAGGACCAGGCTGCCGAAGATCAAGGTGCACCACAGCAGGGTGGGTATCCGTGGACTCGAATTGAGGATCCGGGCACTGCGGTCCGAGGTCAGGGTGGCCAGTTGGGTGAGGAACTGACTGTTGATCGTGCTCGCCATGCCGTCAGGCTTTGAGGAGCCGACGATGCGATACATCTCGGTGAGCGCGTGCCTGCCGTTGTTGCTGATCGGGCCGAACTCTTCCCTGCCCCATTCCGGGCCCTGTACCGCTGCTGCGTATCTGCGGAGTTGTTCACGGATCTGCGCCTGCTCCGGCTGGGGCATGGCCACGGTCTGGCGATACATGGTGACCAACGTCGAGGCCTCGTTGGAGACGTTGGTCTCAGCCGAGAGGTACTGCTGCCAGCCGACCACCACGGTGAACCCGAGCAGCGCACCGTAGACGAGGCCGACCACCGTGAGGAACGGCGACAACACCGAGTTGTGCTCGGGTCGCGTGTCGCGGGCGATGACGCGGCTGGCCAACAGCACGGTGCCGACGGCCAACAGCACCGCGCCGACGACCACGACCGCCAATATGACCCATGCGCCGACAACCCCAAAGTCGCCCATGGTTAATCAGGATGGCAGCAAACTTCTCGGCGCGGAGGCGGATCGCTCGGTTCGGCGCCGGGTTGCGGATCAGATCATCCGCAACGCCTCGAGACAGATGTCGGTCGAGAAGGCATCGGTGGACGCGACGCACGTGTGGGCGATGCCATCCCGGCGCCGCTCGGAGAAGATGATTCGGCCGTCCGGACTGAAGGCGATCTCCAGTTCTGCCGCCACGCCCGTCGCGCTGAGCAGGGGATGTTCCCACACCATCGTGCGGTATTCGGAGTTCGGGCCGCTGTCGAAGATCAGGTCCCAGTCCTTCTCGTTGGCGCGTTCGCGGACCAGATCCAAGATCTCGTAGTGCACGGTCGTTCCTCTCGTGATCACGTTCGTTCGGTACTGCGGAGATGCCTTGCGTCGCGGTGATATCGACGCCCGCAGTGGGTACCCCGCCGGCCGGTACCTCAAGCTTGGTGCCATCGAGCTACGGTGTCTGGCGGCAAGCACGCAGAGGCGCAAAGGGTTTCGATACTTCATCGGGGTGGCGGCAACAGCCGCCCCGGCGCTAGATGACTTCGAGGAACTCCTCGGACACGGTGACGACCGCTTCGGTGTGGCCGTGGGAATCCATGAACTCCACCTCGTAGGCGGGTGGGAGGCCGCGGTGGCCATACTTGGTGTGGTCCATCACGACTGTCCCGATCGCCCCGGCCGGCAGGTTGTGTTCCGGTATCGGCCGCAGTAGCCGGACTGAGCCGTATTCTTCCGGCTTCTCGCGCCCACGGGAGTTCTGGGACCGGTACTCGGCGGCGCCGGACAGGGCGAGCGCGACGGCGCCAGCGACGGCCGCGATGAAGGCGATCACCACGAGCCAGCCGTAACCCGGCCGCGACACATCACCCAGCAGCACCACACCGACGATGCCGGGAACCACGGTTTCGCCCACCACGAGTGCCGCGGCCACGCCGTTCACCGACCCGACCTGCAGTGCCACGGTGAACAGGTAGAAGCCGCCGAGCCCGGCCACCAGCACGGCCCACATCGCCGGGTCGGCGAGCAAGACCCCGACATCGAGGGGCTCCAGTCCGTCGACCACTCGGATGGCGACGGCCATCGCCCCGTAGAGCACGCCGGCGATCAACCCGGCGGGCACGGCCGCGTGCTTGCCGAGCAACCGGACCAACATCACCCCGAGACCCAGGATGGTCGCCGATACCACCAGGACGCCCCAATGCATGACCGAGCCCGGATCACGGTCACCCAGACGGCCGGAGGTGGCGCCCAGGATGCACAGTGCCACAAGGACTGTCGCGATGGCGACCCAGTCGCGCCGGTGGAGCCGGACATGAAGCACGAAGATACTCAACACCGCCGTGACGACGAGGTTGGCGCTGATGATGGTCTGCGACAGGAACAACGGGATCAGCCTGGCGGAGACCAGGCTGCCCACAAAACCGAACAGATCCAGCGCGATTCCCGCGATGAAGATGGGAGCGAGCATGGCGGTGATCGTCGAGCGCAAGGTGGGACCGCTGTCTGCGGTGGCGCCCGCTGCCGCGACGGAGCGGCTCGCGGCGTACGACTGCAGCACCGACGCGGTTCCGTATCCGGCGCAGGCGAGCAGCGCCGCCGTCACACCGATCAGCACCGCGGACCGCCACGGTGCACACGCGCGAACCGGACGGCGCGGGACATCAGGTGATTGTAGGAGCCCGGGCCCGGATCACGGTCAGATCGGAAGCTGATTCAGCACCGCGGTCATCACGTCGGATACCACCGCGGAGTCGTCGCCGTTGACGTCGACGGCGGGGACAAGTCGACTGACTCGGCCGGCGAAGACGCCGTCGAACTCCTCGCCGATGATCGCGCCGGCAAACGTCGTTCCGTCGTAGGCCTTCCGATAGCCGCTGTGCTTCCCGAATTTCGTCGGATCGGCACCGGTGGAAACGAGCTCTGTCCGCTGATGGTCGAACGTCAGCAAGATCTCGGTGCCGTCGACAGTGAAGAAGCACGAGGTGAGCGACTGGTCTTTCCAGTCNGCTGCGCACGCGTCGCGGTCTCGCTCCATCGACAGACGCATCCGGACCGCGATCTCATTCTCGAAGGCGACGTCGTACGTGCACGCGCTTTCGACCATCTGCTCACGTACGGCGGGATCGAACGCGGCGGCCACATCTGTCCGGCGGACCTGGCGCCCGTCGATGTTCTCGAGCGTTCCGGCGGACGAGGTCTGGAAATCGGTGGGCACGAAGGCGATTGCCCAATCCACGGTGATCCCGCGTTCGGTGCCGTCATCGACGTGCGCCGCGCATGACGTCGAGGATGCGGAGGTTCCGACCGCATTCACTGTTCCCAGCGCCGCGAGCCGGTCGCGCGCGATCAACGCGCACGGATCGATGCCGCGAGCCCAGGTGATGGCCTCCGCGCGGGAGAGTGCCTGAGGCGCTGGTGTCGAAGTCGACGGCGGCGTGGCTTCTGTCGTCGAGGTTGTCGTCGAGCAACTCGCGGCCAGCACCGCCACTGCCGAGAACAATCCGACCCGCACCGACCACGACATTTGTGTCCCCCACGCTGGATGAAGCCAGAAGTCTGTCCCCATCTTGGCGGAGAAAATGGCGAGGTCGTAACGGCATCCGCGGCAATACGATCGAACGATGCAGATCCGGGGATGGGGTTGGGCCGCCGTCGCTTCGGTGGCACTGCTGCTAGGCGGATGCACGCCACAGCATTCCGCACCCGAGGTGCCGGCGACGAGCTCGATTGCCGCGACGACGGCGCAACCACAGGCGTTGCCCGCATGTGCCACCGCGTCGATCTCGTTCGAACTAGCCTTGGACGCCCAAAACATCCGCTGCACACTTGCTCTCGACGATCACTCGACCATCACCGTGTCCAGCGACCCGGCGTGGTCGTTCAGTGTGCGAAACGGCGACACCACCGTCCAGGAATTCCGCGAACCCACCGATGAGATAGGCCAGACCGGGGTGGCCCCGCTGCTGCAGGACATCGATCAGAGCGGGACCCCCGTCCTGCTGGTGGTCACCGGCCGGGGCGGGACGGGTGGCGAACCGATGGCGGTGTGGCGGCCGACCGGTCAGCCCAAGCGCTTCGTGCGGGCAGGTGAACTGTTCGGCTTTCGTACGTTCTACCGAACGCCCGAGGGGTTCTTCGGCAACTACGCGCATGCCGGCGCGGGCGCGGGAGTCGTCACCCTGTACCGGTGGGACGGCGACAACCTCGCCGAAGCGGTCGTACTCGACGTGCAGGTCCCGGAATGGCCGAAGAGGCCCGACGACACCCGTGAATGGATTCGCAACGGAAACACCGACTGCACGATCAGCGATGAGGACTATCCGCCCGGTGCCCGGGCCACCCGGATGGCCTCGATGAAAGCCGCCGGTGTCGATCCGGCGACCGCGGCACAGCAGTTCTGCAATCAACCATGGGTCGCGACCCTCTACCCGTGAGGCCACATCGGTTCGGTGGGACGAACGCTCGACAGTAGGGTGGGCAAGTGGCCGAGATCGCGCCGCTGCGGGTGCAGCTGATCGCCAAGACCGAGTTTCAGGCCCCGCCTGACGTGCCGTGGAGCACCGACGCCGAGGGTGGGCCTGCGCTCACCGAGTTCGCCGGCCGGGCGTGTTACCAGAGTTGGTCGAAGCCGAATCCGAAGACGGCGACCAACGCCGATTACATCCGCCACATCATCGACGTCGGCCACTTCTCGGTGCTCGAGCACGCGTCGGTGTCCTTCTACATCAGCGGCGTCTCCCGGTCGGCCACCCACGAGCTGATCCGGCACCGGCATTTCTCCTACTCGCAGCTCTCGCAGCGCTACGTTCCGGAGAACGATGCCGAGGTGGTGGTACCGCCCGGTTTCGAGGACGACCCCGAGTTGGTGGAGATCTTCACCGCGGCCGCCGACGCCAGCCGCGCCACCTACACCGAACTGCTGGCCCGCCTGGAAGCCAAGTTCGCCGATCAGCCCAATGCGGTACTGCGTCGCAAACAGGCCCGACAGGCCGCCCGGGCGGTGCTGCCGAACGCCACCGAGACCAGGATCGTGGTCACCGGCAACTACCGCGCCTGGCGTCATTTCATCGCGATGCGGGCCAGTGAACACGCCGATGTGGAGATCCGCCGGCTGGCGATCGCCTGCCTGCGGGAGCTCGTCGACGCTGCGCCCGCGGTGTTCTCCGATTTCGAGATTTACACGCTGGCGGATGGTAGTGAGGTGGCAACGTCTCCCTTGGCCACGGAGGCTTGACGAAGTGGCCCGGGTACACGGCCACGGAGGCTTGAGACCACCGGGTAATCTTGGCGCGTGAGTACGAGCGGAATCGATGTAACAGCCCAGCTGGGCACGGTGTTGACCGCAATGGCAACCCCGTTCAAGCCCGACGGCTCGCTGGATCTCGATACCGCCGCCCGCCTGGCGAATCGCCTGGTCGACGCCGGCTGCGATGGCCTCGTGCTCTCCGGTACCACCGGCGAATCGCCGACCACCACCGATGACGAGAAGCTCGCGCTGTTGCGTACGGTGCTGGAGGCCGTCGGGGACCGGGCGCGCATCGTCGCCGGCGCCGGCAGCTACGACACCGCGCACAGCGTGCACCTGGCCAAGGCCTGCGCCGCCGAGGGAGCCCACGCCCTGTTGGTGGTGACGCCGTACTACTCGCGCCCGCCGCAGGCCGGTCTGGTCGCGCACTTCACGGCCGTCGCCGACGCCACCGATCTGCCGAACCTGCTCTACGACATCCCGCCGCGGTCCTCGATCCCGATTGCCTGGGACACCATCCGGACCCTGGCCGCCCACCCCAACATCGTCGGGGTGAAGGACGCCAAGGGCGATCTGCACGGCGGTGGTCAGATCATCGCCGAGACCGGCCTCGTCTACTACTCGGGCGACGACGCGCTGAACCTGCCCTGGCTGGCCATGGGTGCCGTCGGCTTCGTCAGCGTCTGGGGGCATCTGGCTGCCGGCCAGTTGCGGGACATGTTGACCGCGTTCAACTCCGGCGATATCGCGACGGCCCGCAAGATCAACGTGTCGCTGGCTCCGCTGGCGGCCGCGCAGGCCCGGCTCGGCGGTGTGACCTTGTCCAAGGAAGGTCTGCGGTTGCAGGGATTCGACGCCGGTCAGCCCCGGTTGCCGCAGATCCCGGCCACCCCCGACGAAATCGAGGCGCTGGCCGCCGATATGCGTGCGGCAGCGGTGTTGCGATAGTGACCGCCGAACTCGCACCCCCCAAGCCCCTGGCCCCCGGTGGTCTGCGAGTCACCGCGCTGGGCGGCATCAGCGAAATCGGCCGCAACATGACGGTGTTCGAGCACCTCGGCCGCCTGCTCATCGTGGATTGCGGGGTGCTCTTCCCCGGGCACGACGAGCCCGGAGTCGACCTGATCCTGCCCGATCTGCGTCACGTCGAGGACCGTCTCGAGGATGTCGAAGCCCTCATCGTCACCCACGCCCACGAGGACCACATCGGGGCTATCCCGTTCCTGCTCAAACTGCGGCCCGACATCCCGGTGGTGGGCTCCAAGTTCACCATCGCGCTGATCCGCGAGAAATGCCGCGAGCACCGCATCAAACCGGTGGTCGTGGAGGTCGCCGAGCGGCAGAGCAGCCAGCACGGCGTCTTCGAGTGCGAATACTTCGCGGTCAACCACTCCATTCCGGGGTGTCTGGCGGTTGCGATCCACACCGGCGCCGGGACCGTGCTGCACACCGGTGACATCAAGCTCGACCAACAACCGCTCGACGGACGCCCGACCGACCTGCCGGGTATGTCGCGTCTGGGTGACGCCGGTGTGGACCTGTTCCTGTGTGACTCGACCAATTCCGAGCACCCTGGCGTCAGCCCGTCCGAGAGCGAGGTCGGTCCGACCCTGCACCGGCTGATCCGCGGTGCCGAGGGCCGGGTGATCGTGGCCTGCTTCGCGTCGAACGTCGACCGCGTGCAACAGATCGTTGACGCCGCGGTGGCGTTGGGGCGGCGGGTCTCGTTCGTCGGCCGATCGATGGTGCGCAACATGGGCATCGCCCGCGAACTGGGCTACCTGCGCGTCGCGGACTCCGACATCCTCGACATCGGTGCGGCCGAGATGATGCCGGCCGAGAAGGTCGTCCTGATCACCACCGGCACCCAGGGTGAGCCGATGGCCGCACTGTCGCGGATGTCGCGCGGTGAGCACCGCAGCATCACGCTGACCGCGGGCGATCTGATCATCCTGTCCTCCTCGCTGATCCCGGGCAACGAGGAAGCGGTCTACGGCGTCATCGACGCACTGGCCAAGATCGGTGCTCGCGTCGTCACCAATGCCCAAGCACGCGTACATGTTTCGGGTCATGCCTATGCGGGCGAGCTGCTGTTCCTCTACAACGGGGTCCGTCCCCGCAACGTCATGCCGGTACACGGCACCTGGCGGCACATGCGGGCCAACGCGGCACTGGCCGCCAGCACCGGGGTGCCGCCGGAGAACATCGTGTTGGCCGAGAACGGCGTGAGCGTGGACCTGGTGGCCGGCAAGGCGTCGATCTCCGGTGCGGTGACCGTCGGCAAGATGTTCGTCGACGGGCTCATCACCGGCGACGTCGGTGACGCCACCTTGGGTGAACGTCTCATCCTGTCTTCGGGTTTCGTGGCGGTGACGGTGGTGGTGCATCGGGGGACCGGAAAGCCCGCGGGCCCGGCCCATTTGCATTCCCGCGGCTTCTCCGAGGACCCGAAGGCGCTGGAGCCGGTCGCCCGCAACGTCGAGCGAGAACTGGAAAGCCTTGCCGCCGATAACATCACGGACCCGACCCGGATCGCTCAGGCCGTCCGGCGGACCGTCGGCAAGTGGGTGGGCGAGACCTACCGGCGCCAGCCGATGATCGTGCCGACCGTCATCGAGATCTAGCCGGGTTCGGGTCGATACGCCGAGCCCGGTGTCAGCCGGCCAGTAGCAGGATCCCGCCGGCCAGCAGGGCGATCACCTTGATGAGTTCGAAGGCGACGTAAACATAGTGCACCCGGGAGCGTCCGGCGGCTTCTTGTCCCGGGGCGACCGCCAACACCGCATCGGAGCGCTGAGTCAGCTTGGGTCGCACGGTAATCAGCTGTAGGCCCAATGCCACGATGGCCACCGTGAAGGCCGTGATGGCCGCAACCGATGGGCGGTGCACGGCGAGCGCCACGATGATCGCCACGGCGAAAACGCTCTCCACGGTATTGAGCGCGCGGAACACCAATCGTCCGATTCCGAGTCCGATTTGCAGCGTCACCCCTGGCGCCCGAAACTTCAGCGGTGCCTCGATGAACGAGATCGCCAGCACCATGCCCAGCCAGCAGAAGGTGACCGCGACAGCGGCAGCATGGGCGGCGTTCATCGGGTAGCTCCGTTCTCGAGGTGAGCCAGGCACAGGTCCGGCTCGACGAATGCCTCCAATCGGCCCACGGTCAGCTGGGGCCGGCCAGGTGTCTGCCAGCGTTCCAAGGCGCCCTGCATCAACCCGAGATGGATCGGGCACACGACGGAGGCGCGCGTCTGGGCGAGTTCGAGGAACGGGCAGTGGCGCAGCCGGAGTTGGCGGTCCACCGGTGGGTCCGGCGCGAAGCCGATGTCGTCCAACATCTGCACCAGAGCCTGCACGGGGGAGTCCGTCGACGCCGGCGCCATCGTCCGTCCCCAGGCCCGCCCCATCTCCCGGGCCTTGGCCGCGGGATCGTCATCGGCGGCCAGTCCCTTGGCGAGGATCTCGGCCAGCATTCGGTACTGAGTCGGTCCGGCCGGGTCCATCCGGCGTACCGCCCGATACAGCTGCGGAGGCCGACCGGGGCCGCGGTGGTGAGGTTGGACACGTTCGACCTGCCCGCATTCCTCCAAGTGCTCGAGGTGAAACCGCACGGTGTTGCTGTGAACGTCGAGTCTGGCGGCGATCTGGGCGATGGTCATCGGCACGGCCGAGGCCTTCAACGTGCTCAACACGTCGACTCGACGCTTCCCGATCGCGGCGATCATGGCTAGAGTTTATACAACAACGACTTGTAGAAACTAGGGCTGACGCCCTGGGAGGTGTCTGTCCCGATGGTTGAAGACCTGATGGGCCGCGACGATATCGAACTGCTGTTGTGGCGGTTCTACGGCAAAGCTCTGTCCGACCCGGTGCTCTCCGAGTCGTTCGCCGAGCTGAGGGCCAAGGGGCTGCGCTCCCACCTACCCGTCATGTGTGATTTCTGGGAGACGGTGTTGTTCCGGGCCGGGCTCTATCAGCGCAGCGCCCTGGTGGCGCACCGAGAGCTGCACGCCCGCCATCCGTTGTCGGCCGCGCACTTCGTTCGGTGGCTGACCTTGTGGACCGAAACCGTCGACGAGCTGTACCAAGGGCCGCATGCCGAGCGGGCCAAGCTCCAGGCCGGGCGCATCGCCAAGGCCATGCACCGGCGACTGGCCGGTGTCGACGCCGCCGAACTCGACGCTCTGGTTGCCTGCTGACGCGTTCGGCGTACAGCTCGATCAGCGTTTGTTGACCATGCCCGCATCCACCGGAAGCGTCACCCCGGTGATGTAGCGCGCCTGGTCCGACACCAGCCAGGCCACGGCGTTGGCGACATCCTCGACCTGCACGACCTGTACCGGCAGTGCATTTCCGAAATCGGTGGGGGCCTTGAGCTCTTCGGCAACGTGTTTGAGCCATGACCGGGTGAATTCATTGTTGATCATCGGCGTGTCCACCCCGGTGGGGTGGATGGAGTTGACCCGGATGCTGTGCGGTGCAAGGTGATTGGCGTAGGCGCGCATCAGTCCCACCACGCCGTGTTTGGCGGCGGTGTAGCCGAGCGAACCGCGATCGCCGCCACCGACGCCGATCAGGCCGGCCGCCGAGCTGATCAAGACGATCGATCCGCCCTCGCCCTGGTCGACCATGATCGGCATCGCTACCTCGACGGTGTTGTGCACGCCGGTCAGGTTCACGTCGATGACGTCACGCCAGCCGTCAGCACCCGACTGCATCGGTGCGATCTCGGCATTGGCAACCACGATGTCGAGCCGGCCGAGACGGTCCACCCCGTCCTGCAGTGCGGCCCGCAAGGTCTCCTCGTCGCGGACGTCGGCCCGGTGGGCGACGATACGGGCGCCGGTCTCCTCGACAAGCTTGACGGTGGCGGTCAGATCGTCGGCGGTAGCCAGGGGGTAGGCGACCGAGCCGATCTGATCGCACAGGTCGATCGCGATGATGTCGGCTCCGTCGGAGGCCAGCCGGATGGCCTCCGCCCGGCCCTGGCCGCGCGCGGCGCCGGTGATGAAGGCGACCTTGCCGGCCAGGGGTGTGTCCGCGCTCATCGGTGCTGGTTCTTCGCGCCAGCGCTCATCAGGCCCGCAGCTGGCCCTTGGCCGGGTCGCCGGCCACGACGGGCTGCAGCATCTTGATGTCGGGGGCGCCGTCGAGCAGCTCGCCGACGGTCCCGAACAGGGTGCCGATCGCGGGGGCGGTGCTGTGTGTCTTGAGTGCGTCGGCGTCGGCCCACTGCTCGATGAACACGAAGGTGCCGTCGGCCTCGTGCAGCGAATACAACTGGCAACCCGGCTCCTCGTGCACCGCTGCGATGGCCTTGGTGCAGGCCTCACGGACGGCGTCGACGGACTCGGGCTTGGCCTTCATGGTGGCGACGACGACAACAGGCATAGGTGCGGAACTCCTCGATGAGTGCAGAAACTGGACGAGTGTCCACTTTAGGTGAAATCCGCGAAGATTCGGTTCGTATGGCTAAGTGTCTTTTGATACCGTCTTGTGACCCGTGTGGCAGATGGTGATTGTGGGGCATATGCGACTAGGCTTGCGGTCATGGCTAACAAGACCGCCGGCCGATCCGGAGCGCGTTCGAGCAGGTCAAACGCCAGCTCGCGCGGCGGTTCGCGGGGCAAGGCGCCGGCCCGTTCGGCCCGCC
>NZ_LT546207.1:313166-431968 GCF_900078665.2 Mycolicibacterium houstonense
TCGCCGCAGGATCCCGTCGCGCGCCAGCACGCCGCCGGCTTCGTCGGGTTCGCCATCGGCGGGCCGCTGTCCGACGGCCTGACCGAGTGGATCGCCGCGCCGCTGCTGTTCATGGGCGTGTTGTTCGGCCTGCTGCTGGTCACCGGCACCACGATTCGCGAAGTGCCCTCGACACTGCAGGCCATGTTCACCACCCGGGCGTTCCGGGACGACTACGACGACGAGTACGACGAGTACGACGGCGAGTACGCCGACGACTACGACGGGCCCGAGTCGGACGATTTCTCCGACGGCTACTACGACGACGACGCCGCGCGCGGCGACGCCCAGACGTGGCCCACGCCTGCGATCGAAGCCCCCAAGCCGCCGGCGGGCACGCCGATGGACAACTACCCGCTGCCCGACGACGTCGACGCGCCGACCATCCCCGAGCCCGCGGTCAAACCGCGCCGCAAGAAGGCCGAGAGCAAACCCAAGACCGACGACACCCTGGTGATGGACCGGGTGGTCGAGGGGCCGTACACGCTGCCGTCACTCGAGCTGCTCATCGCCGGCGATCCGCCGAAGCTGCGCACCGCCGCCAACGACCAGATGACCGACGCCATCACCTCGGTGCTCGAACAGTTCAAGGTCGACGCCGCGGTCACCGGCTGCACCCGCGGCCCGACCGTCACTCGCTACGAGGTGGAGCTCGGCCCGGGCGTCAAGGTCGAGAAAATCACTGCGCTGCACCGCAACATCGCCTACGCGGTGGCCACCGAGAGCGTCCGGATGCTCGCGCCGATCCCGGGCAAGTCCGCCGTCGGCATCGAGGTGCCCAACACCGACCGCGAGATGGTGCGGCTGTCCGACGTGCTCACCGCACCGTCGACCCGACGTGACCATCACCCGTTGGTGATCGGTCTGGGCAAGGACATCGAGGGCGACTTCGTCTCGGCCAACCTCGCCAAGATGCCGCACCTGCTGGTGGCCGGTTCGACCGGTTCCGGTAAGTCCAGCTTCGTCAACTCGATGCTGGTGTCGCTGCTGGCGCGGGCCACCCCCGAAGAGGTCAGGATGATCCTGATCGACCCGAAGATGGTGGAACTCACGCCGTACGAAGGCATTCCGCACCTCATCACGCCGATCATCACCGAACCCAAGAAGGCCGCGGCCGCACTGGCCTGGCTGGTCGAGGAGATGGAACAGCGCTACCAGGACATGAAGGCGTCCCGGGTGCGGCATATCGACGTGTTCAACGAGAAGGTGCGCAGCGGCGAGATCAGCACACCGCTGGGCAGCGAGCGGGTCTACAAGCCCTACCCGTACATCCTGGCCATCGTCGACGAGCTCGCCGACCTGATGATGACCGCGCCGCGTGACGTCGAGGACGCCATCGTGCGCATCACGCAGAAGGCCCGCGCGGCGGGTATCCACCTGGTGCTGGCCACCCAGCGGCCGTCGGTGGACGTCGTCACCGGTCTGATCAAGACCAACGTGCCGTCGCGGCTCGCGTTCGCCACCTCATCGCTGACCGACTCGCGCGTCATCCTGGACCAGCCGGGCGCCGAGAAGCTGATCGGTATGGGCGACGGCCTGTTCCTGCCGATGGGCGCCAACAAGCCGCTGCGTATGCAGGGTGCGTTCATCACCGACGAGGAGATCCACGCGGTCGTCGAGGCCACCAAGTCTCAGGCCGAGCCCGAGTTCGTCGAGGGCGTCACCGCGGCCAAGGCGGGCGAGCGCAAGGACGTCGACCCCGACATTGGCGACGACATGGACGTCTTCCTGCAGGCCGTCGAGCTCGTGGTGTCCTCGCAGTTCGGTTCGACCTCGATGCTGCAGCGCAAGCTGCGGGTCGGGTTCGCCAAGGCCGGCCGCCTGATGGATCTGATGGAGACCCGCGGCATCGTCGGGCCGTCCGAGGGCTCCAAGGCCCGCGAGGTGCTCGTCAAGCCCGACGAGCTGGCCGGAACGCTGGCCTTGATCCGTGGGGGCTCCGACGCCAACGGTGCCGACACCGACGACGATCCGGACGAGTTCTGACGCTTACGTAGCCGTCGCGCCGACGGTTGTCACGCTGGAGTGGCGTTCGCCACCGAGAGCCACTCCAGCGTGACAAGGCGGGAGTGGTACCGAGCAGCGCCCACTCAGAGCGTCAGCAACATCCGGGTGTTGCCCAAGGTGTTGGGCTTGACGTAGGACAGGTCGAGGAACTCCGCCACACCGGTGTCATAGGAGCGGCACATCTCCTCGTACACCTCGGCCGTCACCGGGGTGCCGTCGATCTCCTCGAACCCGTGCTTGCCGAAGAAGTCGACCTCGAAGGTCAGCACGAAGATCCGGCTGAGGTGCAGCTCGCGAGCGACGTCCAGCAACTGCTCCACCAACACGTGGCCGACACCGGTGCCGCGGACCTTCGGATGCACGGCCACAGTGCGCACCTCGCCGAGGTCGGCCCACAGCACGTGCAGCGCACCGCATCCGACGAGTTCGCCGTCGAGTTCGGCCACCCAGAATTCCTGGACCGCCTCGTACAACGTCACCAGGTTCTTCTCCAGCAGGATCTTGCCCGCGTAGACGTCGACGAGGCGCTTGATCGCCGGGACATCGGACGTGCGGGCACGGCGCACCACAGGGTGTTTGCGCTCCTCGACACTGCCTGGGTTCACAGGCGCAAGAGTATCGGCTGCGGCAACCGATATTCTGTTGCGGTGCCGGGCCAACCTTCGACCGATCCGGTGGTCCCGCGTGCGCGCGTGGCCAACCTCGCCAACGTGCTCACCGGAGTGCGGTTGGTGCTTGTTCCGGTCTTCCTTGTGTTTCTGTTCGTCGGAGACGGTCATGAAACCGCCTGGCGGATCGCCGCTTTCGCGGTGTTCGCGATCGCGGTGATCACCGACCACTTCGACGGGGCGCTGGCCCGCAGCTACGGCATGATCACGGAGTTCGGCACGCTGGCCGATCCGATCGCCGACAAAGCGCTGATCGGGGCGGCGCTGATCGGTCTGTCGATGCTCGGTGACCTGCCATGGTGGATCACCGTCGTCGTGCTGACCCGCGAGATCGGCATCACGGTGCTGCGTTTCGCGGTGTTGCGCCACGGGGTCATCCCGGCCAGCCGCGGCGGCAAACTCAAGACGCTGGTGCAGGCGATCGCCATCGGGCTGTTCATCTTGCCCCTGCATGCGTGGCCCGACATCTGGCTCACCGTGGCCTGGGTGATCATGTGGGCGGCAGTCGTGCTGACCGTGCTCACCGGTGCCGACTACGTCATTTCCGCGATCAGGGATTCGCGTGGACGATCCGCTGCTCACTGACGACGCCAGGGCGCTGGTCGCCGACCTCACGGTGCGCGCCCAGAGCGTGGCCACCGCCGAATCGCTGACCGGCGGGCTGCTGGCGGCCACCCTGGCCGGGGTGCCCGGCGCCAGCTCTGTGCTGCAGGGCGGCCTGATCACCTACACCGAGGACACCAAGATCTGGTTGGCGGGCGTGGCTCCGCAGGTGCTCGACGCGGTCGGCCCGGTGGCGGCGCCCACCGCCCGGGCACTGGCCGTGGGCGCTCGCCAGCGTTGCGCAGCTACCTGGGGCGTGGGCCTGACGGGCGTGGCCGGACCGGAGGCGCACGGGGGACACCCGGTGGGCACCGTGTTCATCGGCCTGGCCGGCCCGGTCGACACCGAGGTCATCGAGCTCTCGTTGTCCGGTTCGCGCTGGGACATCCGCCGCGGCGCGGTCGAGGAGGCGATCTCCCGGTTGCGTTTTCTGGTCGAGCATCAGTGACCGAGATCTCGGAGTGCACGGGATCGGGAACCTTGCGGTGGCCGGTGGCGTTGGTCTGTTAGCGAACCTGTCACAGGCCAGGCGAAGGAGGGCACGATGACGGCATTGCTGCGCGAGGTGATTGGCGACGTGCTGCGTAACGCCCGCACCGAGCAGGGACGCACTCTGCGCGAAGTCTCCGATGCGGCGCGGGTCAGTCTCGGATACCTGTCCGAAGTGGAGCGGGGCCGCAAGGAGGCCTCGAGCGAATTGCTGAGCGCCATTTGCGACGCCCTCGACGTCCCGCTGTCGCGGGTGCTCACCGACGCCGGTGAGAACATGGCCGAACGTGAGCACGCGACCGCGTCGGCCCACCTCGACGTCGCTGCCACCGTCGCCCACATCGACGCGGCGACCAAGGTGGTCATCCCACAGGTCGTCTCGATGGCCGTCGCGTGACCGTGGCATGAGGATGGCCCCGATGCCGGGCTGATTGCGCTGTTCGGGGGTGCGGGCGAATTTTCGCGAAACACCCATGCGAACGGCCTGCGGGACTGTGGCGGCATGCCCGGAACCGATAAGTTGGCATCAGAGGAATGCCGCAACGTGAATCGTGAGGCCCGACCATCGGGCCGGACCGACAAGCCCGACAGATAAGGCGGAACGAACCCATGGCCAATCCGTTCGTCAAGGCGTGGAAGTACCTGATGGCGCTGTTCAGCTCCAAGGTTGACGAATACGCCGATCCGAAGGTGCAGATCCAGCAGGCCATCGAGGACGCACAGCGTCAGCACCAGGCGCTCACCCAGCAGGCCGCCCAGGTCATCGGCAACCAGCGCCAGCTCGAGATGCGCCTGAACCGCCAGCTGGCCGACATCGAGAAACTGCAGGTCAACGTCCGCCAGGCGCTGACCCTGGCAGATCAGGCCACCGCGGCCGGCGACGCCGCCAAGGCCACCGAGTACAACAACGCCGCCGAGGCGTTCGCCGCCCAGCTGGTCACCGCCGAGCAGAGCGTCGAGGACCTCAAGGGTCTGCACGATCAGGCCCTGCAGGCCGCCGGCCAGGCCAAGAAGGCCGTCGAGCAGAACGCGATGATGTTGCAGCAGAAGATCGCCGAGCGCACCAAGCTGCTGTCTCAGCTGGAGCAGGCCAAGATGCAGGAGCAGGTCAGCTCGTCGTTGCGGTCGATGAGCGAGCTGGCCGCCCCGGGCACCACGCCCAGCCTCGACGAGGTGCGCCAGAAGATCGAACGCCGCTACGCCAACGCCATGGGCGAGGCCGAGCTCGCGCAGAACTCGGTGCAGGGCCGCATGATGGAGGTGCAGCAGGCCAGCGTCCAGATGGCCGGTCACTCCCGGCTGGAGCAGATCCGCGCCTCGATGCGAGGCGAAGCCCTGCCCAGTGGCGGTGCGGCCCCCGCGACACCGGCCACCCCCGCGACCAACCAGACTCCGGCCACCCCCGAAAACCCGCTCGGCCAATAGAGATTCGAGTGTTCTAGATCATGGCTACCAAGACCGGCCGACCAGAAGCCTGGAAGTCGTTGGTGCAGCGGGGTATTGACACCGCCGCGGATCTCTCGGGCGCGCTGACCGAAAAGCTCAGTGCGGCTGCCGATCCGCGTGCCAAGCTGCTGCGCAAGCGGCGGTGGGCGGTCCGCTTCGCGGTGTTCTTCACCCTGTCCAGCGTGTTCTGGGTGCTGGTCACAGGTCTACTGGCGTCGTGGAGCACGCCGGTCTGGGGCCTGATCATCACCGGTGCGATCGCCGCCGGTGCGGCCTTCCCCGCGACGCTGTTCTGGCTGCGCTACCGGTGGCTACGCGCCGAACCTCTTCCCGCCGAGCGGCCGATCTCCGGACGCCGGCTGCCGCCGTGGGGTTCTGCGGCGCGCCAGCCCATGGCGGCACTGATGGCTTCTGAACGGGGCATGTTCTCGTTGCTCGGTGTGCTGGAGCGCGGACGGATGCTGCCGGCCGACGAACTGCGGGAGCTGACCGCGGTGGCCAACCACACGGCACGGACGATGGCGGCCACGGCCGCCGAGGTGGTCTCGATGGAACGCGCGATCAGCAATGCGCCGCAGTCGCGCCAGCACCTGGTGCCCACCATCAACGCCTTCGCCGCGCAGCTGGGTCAGGGTGTCCGGCAGTACAACGAAATGGTCACTGCCGCAGCGCAACTGGTGTCAACGGTGAACAGCGGCCAGGGCACCGCGTCACCATTGTCGCAACAGCGCTACCGCAACGAGTTGACCGGTGCCACCGATCGTCTGGTCGGCTGGGCGCAGGCGTTCGACGAACTCGGTCAGCTGCGCCGCGCCTGAATCACGACTACAGCGAGGTGCGCAGTGACGGCACCACCACGCCGGCCAGGCCGCGCAGTGTCGCCTTGAACATGTCGAACATGTCGAAGTAATCCCGCCACAGCGTGATTCGGCCCTCGTACACCTCGAATACCCCGCACACCCAGAATTGCAGCCGCAGCGGGCCGAACGTGATGGCATCGGTGCGCTCGGTGAGCACGGTGGCGCCGTCGGCGGCGATCCGGTGAATCTTCACCTCGAAGCCCATCGGGCCCGGCATCGAACGGAACAGCTTGATCGCCCGGTTGCGGCCGTAGATGGTCGGAAAACCCACGTTCTGGTAGACGAGGTTCTGCGCCAATGCGCTCTCGGCTGTGTCGAAGTCCTGCTCCTGCAGTGCGTTGAGGAACGTCTCGACCGTGGCGGCCGTGCTCTGCACCGCGGTGGATGATTGGTCAGCCATGTCCGCAGCCTAGTGGGATCGTGCTGTGGCAGGGTAGGCCGGTGCGCGTAGCAGTGGTGGCCGGACCCGATCCCGGACATGCCTTCCCGGCCCTTGCCCTGTGCCTGAAGCTTCTGGCCGCCGGGGACACTCCGACCCTGTTGACCGGGGTGGAATGGCTCGACACCGCTCGGGCCGCGGGCGTCGACGCCATCGAGCTCGCCGGCCTGGATCCGACCGAGGACGACGACGACGCCGACGCCGGCGCCAAGATCCACCGGCGGGCCGGCCGGATGGCGCAGCTCAACGTGCCCGGGCTGGCGGAGCTGCGGNGGCCTGGCGCAGCGTGCCGCGGTCCGGGCCCAGATCGGGCTGCCCGCCGCCGACCCGGGTCCGTTGCGCCGGCTGATCGCCACGCTGCCCGCGCTGGAGGTGCCGCGTCCGGACTGGCCGGCCGAGGCGGTGGTGGTGGGACCGCTGCATTTCGAGCCGACCGATGCGGTCCTGGCCGTGCCAACGGGTTCGGGGCCGGTCGTCGTGGTGGCACCGTCGACGGCCATCACCGGAGCCCAGGGAATGGCGGAGCTGGCCCTGGAGACGCTGCGGCCGGGGGAGACCCTGCCCGAGGGTGCCCGCGTGGTGGTGTCCCGGTTGGGCGGCGACGACGTCGAGGTCCCGCCGTGGGCGGTGGTGGGGCTGGGTCGTCAGGACGAGTTGTTGGCCCGCGCCGATCTGGTGATCTGCGGGGGCGGGCACGGGATGGTGTCCAAGACCTTGCTGGCCGGGGTGCCGATGGTGGTGGTTCCCGGCGGCGGGGACCAGTGGGAGATCGCCAATCGTGTTGTGCGCCAAGGTAGTGCGCAGCTGGTGCGGCCACTTTCCGGCGATGCGCTGACCACGGCGGTCGGCACTGTCCTCGGATCGCCGTCCTACCGCGCCGCCGCGCGCCGGGCCGGCGCGTCGATGGCCGGGGTGGCAGATCCGGTACGGGTGTGCCATGACGCGCTGGTCGGTGCTGGGTAGGTTGGGCCCGTGCGGTTGACGGAATTCCATGACCTCGTGGACGGCCAGTTCGGCTCGATTCGGGGTCGCTCGTTGCTCGTCGACCATGTGCTGGCAGCACTCGACGGCCGGACGGCGGCCCAGGCGATCGAGGATGGCGTGGAGCCACGCGCGGTGTGGCGGGCGTTGTGCGCGGACTTCGACGTCCCGCGTGATCAGTGGTGACCGAAGCGGATTGATCAGAGGTGCGTAGGCGGGCTTTTCCCGGCCGCATTTTCGGCGTATACCGGAGTTATGGGTCTCGGTGACCATCCGATGCGGACTCCGCTCTACGGTGTCCTGCTGGTGATCGCAGCGGTTCTGCTGTGCTGGTTGGTCGCGTCGACGTTGGGCGGATGGCAGGCGGCGATCGGATATCTGCTGGCCATCGCCGTCGGCGGCGTGGGCTTCGTGATGACCCTGCGGGATCTCGACAACTTTCCGAACTGGCGTCGTCGCTGACCCGCGCCCTCTCCGGCGTGTCTGCTTGAATCGAACAGATGTTCGTCTAGTGTGGGCGATGTTCGACCGACTTGTCGGTGCCCTGGCCTAGCGTCACGGTCAACCGATCGGAACACCGGTCAGCACGACTACTCGGAGAGGCACCATCATGGCGCAACAGGCCCCTGATCGCGAAAAAGCGCTCGAACTGGCGATGGCCCAGATCGACAAGAATTTCGGTAAAGGCTCGGTGATGCGCCTCGGCGACGAGGTCCGCCAGCCCATCTCGGTGATTCCCACCGGCTCCATCGCACTGGATGTGGCGCTCGGTATCGGTGGCCTGCCGCGTGGCCGCGTGGTCGAGATCTACGGCCCGGAATCCTCGGGTAAGACGACGGTGGCACTGCATGCAGTGGCCAACGCCCAGGCCGCCGGCGGCATCGCGGCGTTCATCGACGCCGAGCACGCCCTGGATCCCGAGTACGCCAAGAAGCTCGGCGTCGACACCGACTCACTGCTGGTGAGCCAGCCCGACACCGGTGAGCAGGCGTTGGAGATCGCCGACATGCTGGTGCGCTCGGGCGCGCTCGACATCCTGGTCATCGACTCGGTGGCGGCGCTGGTGCCCCGCGCTGAGATCGAGGGCGAGATGGGTGACAGCCACGTCGGTCTGCAGGCCCGCCTGATGAGTCAGGCGCTGCGCAAGATGACCGGCGCGCTGAACAACTCGGGTACCACCGCGATCTTCATCAACCAGCTGCGCGAGAAGATCGGTGTGATGTTCGGCTCGCCCGAAACCACCACGGGCGGTAAGGCATTGAAGTTCTACGCCTCGGTCCGGATGGATGTCCGGCGTATCGAGACGCTCAAGGACGGCACCGACGCGGTCGGCAACCGGACCCGCGTCAAGATCGTCAAGAACAAGGTCTCGCCGCCGTTCAAGCAGGCCGAGTTCGACATCCTCTACGGCCAGGGCATCAGCCGCGAAGGCTCACTCATCGACATGGGTGTCGAGCACGGCTTCATCCGCAAGTCCGGCTCCTGGTTCACCTACGAGGGCGAGCAGCTGGGCCAGGGCAAGGAGAACGCCCGCAAGTTCCTGCTGGAGAACGTTGACGTCGCCAACGAGATCGAGAAGAAGATCAAGGAAAAGCTCGGTATCGGTGCCGTCGTGACCGCTGAAGCTGATGACGTCCTTCCCGCTCCGGTCGACTTCTGAGTCCTCCGGCGAGCCAGAGGGGGAGCAGACGCAGGATCCTCGCAAACGTGAGGAGCAGGCCAAGAACGTCTGCCTGCGTCTGCTCACCGTGCGGGCCCGCACCCGCGCCGAGCTGACCGAACACCTCGCCAAACGGGGTTACGAAGAAGGACTCAGCGCGCGGGTGCTCGACCGGCTCGCCGAGGTCGGGCTGGTCGACGACGAGGACTTCGCCGACCAGTGGGTTCGTTCCCGCCATGCCAACGCGGGAAAAGGCAAGCGCGCCTTGGCTGTCGAGCTTCGCAAGAAGGGCGTCGACAACGATGTGATCGACGCAGCGCTGGCCGACCTGGACCCTGCCGCCGAACGCAGGCGGGCCGAGCAGTTGGTCCGCGACAAGCTTCGACGCGAGCGGCTCAACGACGATGACGGCGACGTGAAGGTGACCCGCCGGCTGGTCGGCATGCTGGCCCGGCGCGGCTACTCTCAGTCGATGGCCTTCGACGTGGTCAGCGTCGAGCTGGCCAGTGAACGCGAGCGGCGCCGGGTGTGACTGTGCCGGGAGATGTGGTGATCCTGTCCGGTCCGCCGGCTTCCGGCAAGACCACGGTGGCAGAGCTCATCGCCGCCTCGGCGGCCAGGCCCACCGTGCACATGACCACCGACCAGTTCTACCGCGCCATTCGGGCGGGCTACATTTTGCCGTATCTGCCTGAGGCGCAACGTCAGAACGAAGTCGTCGTCGACGCCATCGTGGCCGCTGTGGCGGCCTATGCCCGGGGTGGATTCGATGTGGTGGTCGACGGCATCGTCGGCCCGTGGTTCTTGGCGCCGTTCCGCGATATGGCGGCCGAGGCCGGATTCTCGTTGTCCTACATCGTGCTTCGGCCCGCGCTCGACACGTCGTTGCGACGTGCGCACACCCGCAGTGGCGACGACCTGAAGGACCCCACCGCCATCACCGGTCTTCACGACGCGTTCAGTCGACTCGACGAGCTGGAGACTCACGTCATCGACAACACGCATCTCGACGCCGAGGGCACCGCCGGCCAGGTCCGGCAGGCGATCGCATCGGGCCGCTACCGGCTGGTCTGAACGCGGTCAGTCGCGCTGGGTGTGCAGCACCTGAGCGCCCGGTGCGCCTTCCTGCTCGACGGCCTCGGGCTCCAGCGGCGCGGGGCCGCGGCTGGACCGGCGCAGCCGGCGTTCGATCCGCGTCGCCAACACCGACAGTGCGAAGTTCACGCTGATCATCAGGATCGCGATGACGATCAGGGCCGGCAGGATGTTCGTGTAGGCCGAGCCGATGTTCGTGCCCTGGCGCACCATTTCGACGAAGGTGATCTGGTAGCCGATCGCGGTGTCCTTGAGCACCACCACCAACTGGGAAACCAGCACCGGCAGCATCGCGGTGATCGCCTGCGGCAGCAGGATCAGCCGCATCGTCTGCCCCCACGTCAACCCGAGCGACCACGCGGCCTCCTGTTGCCCGCGGGGGAGGGAATGGACGCCCGCGCGCACGATCTCGGCGATGACCGCGGCGTTGTAGAGCGTCAGACCCGTGACCACACCGGCCAGCGCGATGTGCTTGGACGGGAACAGGTCGTACATCCCGTAGAGGAAGTACGCGAAGATCATCATGATCAGCACGGGCACCGCGCGGAAGAACTCGACGATCACCGCGCAGATCCAGCGCACCGGGCCGACCGGGGACAGCCGGCCGACGCCGAGCAGCAGACCGAGGATGAGCGCCAGCACGATCGATATCCCGGCCGCCGTCAACGTGCCCTCGATGCCAGGCAGCACGTAGGTGGTCCACAGGTTCGAGGTGAGGAACGGCTCCCATTTCTCGGCCTGGAACTGGTCTTTGGTCCACAGCTGGAACAGCACGAACGCGATCACCACACCGGCCACCACCACGGTGAGCGCGGTGAAAACGTGGTTGCGTGCGCGCGCCCGCGGACCCGGGGCGTCGAACAGGACCGATGCGCCGGTCACCTTGCAACCGCCAATCGCTTACCCAACCACCCGAAGAACAACCCCAGCGGCAGCGTCAGCAGGATGAACCCGGCCGCCATGATGACGCCGATGGTGATCACCGCCGCGGTGTCCTCGATCATCTCCTTCATCAACAGCGCGGCCTCCGCCACCCCGATCGCCGAGGCGATCGTGGTGTTCTTCGTCAGGGCGATCAACACCGAACCCAACGGGATGATCACCGCCCGAAATGCCTGGGGCAGCAGGATCAATCGCAGGTTCTGCCCGAAGGTGAAACCGAGTGATCGCGCGGCCTCGGCCTGCCCCAGCGGCACCGTGTTCACCCCGGACCGGATCGTCTCGCAGACGAAAGACGCCGTGTACACGGTCAATCCGAGCAGGGCCAACCGGAAGTTGGTGTCCACGATGGAGGTTGGCGAATCGGGGTCGGTGAACGTGATCTGCAGTGTCTGGCCCACCCCGAGCGAGCAGAACACGATGATCAGGGTGAGCGGGGTATTGCGAACCACGTTGACGTACGCGGTGCCGAGCCAGTTGAGCACCGGCACCGGCGCCAGCCGCATCGCGGCCAGCACCGTGCCGAGGATGAGTGCCCCGATCGCGGAGAACACAGTCAGCTGGATGGTGGTCCAGAACGCCGCGAATATCTCGTCGCGGTACTCGGTGAAGATCTCCACGGTCGGAGCGCTACCTCGCCGCTCAGTCGCGATCGACGGACGGCGGCTGCGGCGCCTCGATGCCGGCCGGGCCCAGGTTCTTGTCGAAGGCTTCCTTCCAGGCGCCGCTGGATTCCATCTTCTCGATCGCGTCGTTGATCTTGTTGCGCAGCTCGGTGTCGCCCTTCTTCAGGCCGATGCCGTAGCGCTCCTCGGAGAAGGTGTCGCCGACGAGCTTGAACGTGCCTGGGCTCTGCGCGGCGTACCCGGCCAAGATCACCTCGTCGGTGGTCAGCGCGTCGATGTTGCCGTTCTTGAGCGCTTCAAGGCACAGCGAGTAGGTGTCGTACTGCTGCAACTGCACCTTCGGGTACTCGTCCTTGATGCGCTGTGCCGGTGTCGAACCGGACACCGAGCACAGTTTCTTGTTGTTCTCCAGCGACGCCGCACCGGTGATGTCGGTGTTGTCGGCGCGCACCAGCAGGCTCTGCCCGGTGAGCAGGTACGGCCCGGCGAAGTCCACCTTCTCCTTGCGCGCGTCGGTAATGGAGTAGGTGGCCACGATGTAGTCGACCTGATCGTTCTGGATCAGCGTCTCACGCTGAGCGGACGGCGCTTCCTTCCATTCGATCTGGTCGTCGGTGTAGCCGAGTTCCTTGGCCACGTACTTGGCGACGTCGACGTCGAATCCGGACATCGTCCCGTCCGGATTCTTCTGGCCCAGGCCGGGCTGGTCGTACTTGGTGCCGATGACGATCTTGTTGCCGTCATCACCACCGCCACCACACGCGGTCGCGGCGAAGGGGAGTGCGATCGCGAGAGCGACGGTACCGACCAACTTGAACGGCACGGAGGGCATGTCGGGGTTTCCTTTCGGCGGAGCGTCAGTGATGGAGAATCTTGCCGAGAAAATCTTTGGCGCGGTCGGATTTCGGGTTGTCGAAAAACTCGGCGGGCGCCGCGTCCTCGACGATGGCGCCGTCGGCCATGAACACCACCCGGTCGGACGCACGGCGGGCGAAGCCCATCTCGTGGGTGACGACGACCATCGTCATGCCCTCACCGGCCAGTGAGGTCATCACCGCCAGCACCTCGTTGATCATCTCGGGATCGAGGGCGCTGGTGGGCTCGTCGAACAGCATCACCTTCGGACTCATCGCCAGCGAGCGGGCAATCGCCACCCGTTGCTGCTGACCACCGGACAACTGGGCCGGGTACTTGTCGGCCTGGTTGGCCACCCCGACCCGCTCCAGCAGGGCCATCGCGTTGTCGCGGGCCTGTGCCTTGGACTTCCGCCGCACCTTGACCTGGGCGAGAGTGACGTTCTCGAGGATCGTCTTGTGCGCGAACAGGTTGAACGACTGGAACACCATGCCGACGTCCGAGCGCAGCTCGGCCAGCTTGCGGCCCTCGGCGGGCAGCGCCTGGCCGTCGATCGCGATCGTGCCGGAGTCGATGGTCTCGAGCCGGTTGATCGTGCGGCACAACGTCGATTTCCCGGAGCCCGACGGGCCGAGCACCACGATCACCTGGCCACGCCCCACATCGAGATCGATGTCCTTGAGTACATGCAGCGAACCGAAGTGTTTGTTGACCCCCTGAAGTGAGATCATCGGCACATCTGGTGGCGCTGCGTCGTCGACCTGCGGCTGCTCGCCGGGGCTTCCCATGGCAGGTGACCTTACCCAGGGAATGCCCGGCCTGCCCGGATCTTGTGAATCCGCCGGGTTAACGTTTCCGGCGCCTCCGTACCATTGAGGCCGTGACGACGATGGTGCCCCGGGCCGCGACGGCCGACGAGGAGTCGACGGCACCCGACGCAACCGTGCGTACCTATCAGGTGCGCACCTATGGCTGTCAGATGAATGTGCATGACTCCGAGCGGCTGTCGGGCCTGCTGGAGGACGCCGGATACCGGCGCGCCGAGGACGGCACCGACGCCGACATCGTGGTGTTCAACACCTGTGCGGTGCGGGAGAACGCCGACAACAAGCTGTACGGCAACCTCAGCCACCTGGCCCCGCGCAAGCAGGCCGATCCGAACATGCAGATCGCGGTCGGCGGGTGCCTGGCGCAGAAGGACCGCGACTCGGTGCTGAGCCGCGCCCCGTGGGTCGACGTGGTGTTCGGCACCCACAACATCGGATCGCTGCCCACGCTGCTGGAGCGCGCCCGTCACAACCGCACGGCCCAGGTCGAGATCGTCGAGGCGCTGCAGGAGTTCCCGTCGACCCTGCCCGCGACGCGGGAATCCGCTTATGCGGCATGGGTTTCGATCTCGGTGGGCTGCAACAACACCTGCACGTTCTGCATCGTGCCATCGCTGCGTGGCAAGGAGGTCGATCGCAGGCCGGGCGACATCCTGGCCGAGGTGCAGACCCTGGCCGATCAGGGCGTGCTCGAGGTCACCCTGCTGGGCCAGAACGTCAACGCCTATGGCGTGTCGTTCGTGGACCCCGATGTTCCCCGGGACCGAAGTGCGTTCGCCAAGTTGCTGCGCGCCTGCGGTGACATCGACGGGCTGGAACGGGTGCGGTTCACCTCGCCCCATCCGGCGGAGTTCACCGACGACGTGATCGAGGCGATGGCGCAGACCCCGAACGTGTGCCCGACGCTGCACATGCCGCTGCAGTCGGGTTCGGACCGCATCCTCAAGGCGATGCGCCGCTCCTACCGGGCCGAGCGCTACCTGGGCATCATCGACAAGGTCCGGGCCGCCATCCCGCACGCCGCGATCACCACCGACCTCATCGTGGGCTTCCCCGGGGAGACCGAGGAAGATTTCCAGGCCACCCTCGACGTTGTCGAGCGGTCCCGATTCGCCAGCGCGTTCACCTTCCAGTACTCGATCCGGCCCGGCACCCCGGCTGCGGAGATGCCCGACCAGTTGCCGAAAGCCGTTGTCTCCGAACGTTATCAGCGGTTGATCGAGCTGCAGGAGCGAATCTCGCTTGAGGAGAACCAAGCTCAGGTCGGCCGGGAGGTCGAGCTGTTGGTAGCCACCGGCGAGGGTCGCAAGGACGCCAGCACCGCCCGCATGTCGGGCCGGGCCCGTGACGGCCGGCTGGTGCACTTCAGCCCCGGCGCGGAAGCGGATCGCATCCGCCCCGGCGACATCGTCACCACCACCGTGACCGGTGCCGCGCCGCATCATCTGATCGCCGACGCCCCGGTGGTCGGCCATCGTCGTACCCGCGCCGGCGATTCCCATGAGGCGGGGCAGCGCCCCCGTACCGGCGTCGGCCTCGGGTTGCCCCGAATCGGCGCGCCGGCAACCCAGCCGTCATCAGGAGGATGTGGCCGTTGAGCAACGAGAGCGACTTCGACCGGTTCAAGGACGATCTCGCCGCCGTCGAACGCAAGGTCGCCCGAGAATTCGACTCGGGCCCGCGGGCGATGGTGGTGGCGATCCTCGTGTTCGTGGTGCTGATGACCTTCGTGCTGCCGCACACCGGTTCGACCAAGGGCTTCGACGTCCTGGTCGGTGATGCCACCGCCGTCCGCGACGGTGTCTCGCTGCCGTCGCGCGTGTTCACCTGGCTGGCGCTCGTGTTCTCGGTGGGATTCTCGACGCTGGCGCTGATCACCCGCCGCTGGGCGCTGGCCTGGGTGGCGCTGGCCGGATCCGCGGTGGCCAGTGCGCTCGGGATGCTCGCCGTGTGGTCGCGCCAGACCGCCACCGGCCATCCCGGACCGGGGATCGGCCTGATCATCGCCTGGCTCGCGGTGATCGTGCTGACCTTCCACTGGGCCCGCGTGGTGTGGTCGCGCACGGCCGTGCAACTGGCGGCCGAGGCGGATCGTCGTCGCGAGGCCGCCCAGCATCAGCAGCGCGGCCTGTTCGACGACATCACCGGGCCGGACGCCCCCGAGACCGATGCCCCCAAGGCCGAGGGCANGGGCCTCGGGGGGGATGCCCCCGGCCGGGGCGTCGCGGACCTTCTTCTCGATGGCACGCAGCCGCCGCTCCAGATCGGCGGCCCGCTCGCGGGGAACCTTGCCGATCGCGTCCCACTTGTCGCCGATCGTGCGCAACGCCGCGCGGGCCGCGTCCAGGTCGCTGGTGTCGATCTTCTCCGCCTCGGCGAGCAGAGCCTCCTTGGCGGTGGCGTTCGCCTTGAACTCGGCGTCGCGCTCGGCGTGGGCGGCGTTACGAGCCCCGAAGAACGTGTCCTGGGCGGCCTTGAAGCGGTGCCACAGCGCGTCGTCGACGTCCTTGGCGGCGCGTCCGGCGGCCTTCCACTGGGTCAGCAGATCGCGGAAGGCGGCGCTGGTGGCGCCCCAGTCGGTCGAGCCCGACAACTGCTCGGCCTGTTCGCACAGCGCCTCCTTGACCTGGCGGGCGCCCACGCGGCCACGGTCCAGTTCGGCGAAGTGTGATCCGCGGCGGCGGTTGAAGGTCTCCCGAGCCGTCGAATAGCGCTTCCACAATGCGTCGTCGAGCTTGCGATCCAGCCCCGTGATGGTGCGCCACTCGTCGAGGATCTCGCGCAGGCGATCACCCGCGGCCTTCCACTGAGTGGAGTTCGCCGCCAGGTCCTCGGCCTCCGCGGCGAGGGCCTCCTTGCGTGCGGTCTGCGCGGCCCGATGCTCGTCGCGTTGGGCGCGTTCGGTCTGAGCGGCGGCGTCGGCGTGCTCGAGGATGGCCGCCAGCCGGGCGCTCAATGCGTCTACATCGCCGAGAACCGCTGCGGTGGGCAGGCTTTCGGCCAGGGTGGCCGCCGCCGACTTGATCTTGCGGGCATCGCCGGTACCGGAGGACAGCCGGCGCTCGAGCAGCGCCACCTCGGTGTGCAGATCATCGAAGCGCCGGCCGAAGTGGGCGTACGCCGACTNGGCACCGTCGCGGCCACGCTGGCGGCGCTGGCCCACCAGGGCGCCGACACGGGCACGTTGCGGGTACGCATCCCCGGCGGCGAGGTCACCGTGACGATCACCGAGTCGACCAGTTACCTGCGTGGACCCTCTGTGCTGGTGGCACGCGGTGATTTGTCGCCGCAGTGGTGGGATGCTGCGCACACCTAATTGGGGTGCGCGCGGCCCGATCCACGTGACAACCTGTAAGTACATATGACTGATCCAGAACATCCCGTCACCCCCAGCACCGGTGAGCTGGCCCTCGAAGACCGCGCCTCGTTGCGCCGCGTCGCCGGGCTGTCCACCGAACTCACCGACGTCACCGAGGTCGAATACCGCCAGCTGAGGTTGGAGCGGGTGGTCCTGGTCGGGGTGTGGACCGACGGCAGCGCGGCCGACGCCGATGCCAGCCTGGCCGAGTTGGCCGCGCTGGCCGAAACCGCGGGCTCAGAAGTGCTCGAGGGGCTCATCCAGCGCCGGGACAAGCCGGACCCGTCCACCTACATCGGCTCCGGCAAGGCCATCGAGCTGCGCGAGGTGGTGCTCGCCACCGGTGCCGACACCGTCATCTGCGACGGCGAACTGTCACCCGCCCAGCTCAACGCACTGGAGAAGGCCGTCAAGGTCAAGGTCATCGACCGCACCGCGCTNGGCGCCGACGGCGTGCTGCGGGTGACCACGGCCGGTGCCGCGCAGGCCGCGGGGGTGTTCGAGCGACTGCCCGACGGGGTGGCTGCCACCGACTGGTACATGGACTACCGCAACGCGGACGGCTCGATCGCCCAGATGTGCGGAAACGGGGTGCGGGTGTTCGCGCACTACCTGCGCGCCTCCGGGCTGGAATCGGCCGACGAGTTCGTCGTCGGTTCGCTGGCCGGGCCGCGGCCCGTGGTCCTGCACAGCGTCGACGACACCACCGCCGAGGTCACCGTCGAGATGGGCAAGGCGAACCGGTTCGGCACGGGCACCGCCGAGGTCGGTGGCCGCAGCGTCAGCGGCATCGCCGTGGACGTGGGCAATCCGCATCTGGCCTGCGTCGGGCTGACCGAAGCCGAATTGGCGAACCTCGACGTGGGCGCACCGGTGTCCTTCGATGAACAGCTGTTCCCCGACGGCGTCAACGTCGAGGTCCTGACCGCCCCGGCCGACGGGGCGGTGTCCATGCGGGTACACGAGCGCGGCGTCGGCGAGACCCCGTCCTGCGGCACCGGCACCGTCGCGGCCACGCTGGCGGCGCTGGCCCACCAGGGCGCCGACACGGGCACGTTGCGGGTACGCATCCCCGGCGGCGAGGTCACCGTGACGATCACCGAGTCGACCAGTTACCTGCGTGGACCCTCTGTGCTGGTGGCACGCGGTGATTTGTCGCCGCAGTGGTGGGATGCTGCGCACACCTAATTGGGGTGCGCGCGGCCCGATCCACGTGACAACCTGTAAGTACATATGACTGATCCAGAACATCCCGTCACCCCCAGCACCGGTGAGCTGGCCCTCGAAGACCGCGCCTCGTTGCGCCGCGTCGCCGGGCTGTCCACCGAACTCACCGACGTCACCGAGGTCGAATACCGCCAGCTGAGGTTGGAGCGGGTGGTCCTGGTCGGGGTGTGGACCGACGGCAGCGCGGCCGACGCCGATGCCAGCCTGGCCGAGTTGGCCGCGCTGGCCGAAACCGCGGGCTCAGAAGTGCTCGAGGGGCTCATCCAGCGCCGGGACAAGCCGGACCCGTCCACCTACATCGGCTCCGGCAAGGCCATCGAGCTGCGCGAGGTGGTGCTCGCCACCGGTGCCGACACCGTCATCTGCGACGGCGAACTGTCACCCGCCCAGCTCAACGCACTGGAGAAGGCCGTCAAGGTCAAGGTCATCGACCGCACCGCGCTGATCCTGGACATCTTCGCCCAGCACGCCACCAGCCGCGAGGGTAAGGCCCAGGTGTCGTTGGCCCAGATGGAGTACATGCTGCCCCGGCTGCGCGGCTGGGGTGAGTCGATGTCGCGTCAGGCCGGTGGTCGTGCCGGCGGGGCCGGCGGCGGCGTGGGCACCCGTGGTCCCGGCGAGACCAAGATCGAAACCGACCGCAGGCGCATCCGCGAGCGGATGGCCAAGTTGCGCCGCGAGATTCGCGACATGAAGAAGATCCGCGACACCCAGCGCAGCCGGCGGCTGTCCTCGGATGCCGCCTCGGTGGCCATCGTCGGCTATACCAACGCGGGGAAGTCCAGCCTGCTCAACGCGCTGACCGGCGCGGGCGTCCTGGTGGAGAACGCCCTGTTCGCCACGCTCGAACCCACTACGCGCCGCGGGGAATTCGATGACGGCCGGCCGTTCGTGTTGACCGATACCGTCGGTTTCGTCCGGCACCTGCCCACGCAATTGGTCGAGGCGTTCCGGTCCACACTCGAAGAGGTGGTCGACGCGGACCTGCTGGTGCACGTGGTCGACGGCTCCGATGCCCATCCGCTGGCGCAGATCAACGCGGTTCGGCAGGTGGTCAACGAGGTGGTCGAGGAGTACGGCATCGCCCCGCCGCCGGAGCTCTTGGTGGTCAACAAGATCGACGCGGCCACCGACCTCGGGCTGGCGTCGCTGCGGCGCGCGCTGCCCGACGCGGTGTTCGTCTCGGCGCACACCGGGGACGGACTGGACCGGTTGCGGGCCAAGATGGCGGAGATGATCCCGCCGACCGATGCCACGGTCGACGTGACGATTCCCTACGACCGTGGGGATCTGGTGGCCCGGGTGCACGCCGACGGTCGCGTGGACGCCACCGAGCACACCGCCGAGGGCACCCGCATCAAGGCACGGGTACCCATGGCGCTGGCCGCCAGCCTCAGCGAGTTCGCCACCTTCTGAGCCTCAGGCCGCGGGTTCGGATTTGTCGTCGGACTTGTCCTGGCCGAGCGCCTTGCGCACGGTCTTGCCGAGTGACTTGGTGATGTCGCGAGCCGGGTGGGCCTTGACGCCGAGCGTTTTCCGCGACGACGGGCGCTGCGGGCCGCTGGTCTTGGTGTCTTCGGCGGTGGACAGGGCTTCCTTGGGGCCGGGAGTCGCGCGCAGCCGCAACGACGGCTTACGGTCGGGCTCGGCCACCACCGCGAGGTTCGCGTCCTCGGGTGTGCTCACCGGCACGCGCGAACCTTCCCCGCTGTCAGGCACTTTCGCGGTGTCGGCGGACTGCGTCGGGTCGGTCCAGCCGGGCAAGGGGTCCAGGCCCGGGTTCAGCGCCGCCCGGATGCCCTCGGGAACGTCGTTGACGAGATCGCCGACCAGCTTGACCGGATCGACCCGCGGTACCAACTGGAACGGCGTCGGGTTGCTGTAATCGGTGCGGGTGTAACCGGTTTCGATCAAGGTCTGCGCCATCGGAGAGATGAGGTCGACGAGCGGAATCACCACCGCGGACGTTCCGGTGGCCGCGCCCAGGTCGAGGAACGGCTGCATGAGCGGCAGCGTCTTCGCCGGCAGGGTGACGTAGTACGTGTCGCTGCCGTCCACCTTCTGACAGTGTGTCTCGGCGCTGCAGTTCGCCTTGGCGTTCTCGATCGCGGCCTGCACCTGTTCGGGCGTGTAGCCGTACGGGGTGGCGGTGGCCGGATCGTCGCCGCGCGGGTCCAGGTAGGTGCCGTGGACGTACTGGAAGCCGGCGAGCGCGTTCGCCAGGGCGAGCGGGTTGAGCACCCACGAGGGTGCATCGGCGACACCGTCGTATTGCAGTGCGATGTCCCAGGTCTCGATGCCGGTGTCGGTCGGGGTCGGTTGACCGAACGTCGCGTCGAGGATCGGGACGGTGCCCAGGATCGCCAGTCGTTCGAACAGCCCGCCGTCCGGCCGGTTGGGGTTGCCGATCAGGACGAAGCTCAGATTCTGTTTCTGCTCGTCGGTCAGATCAGCCAGGTTGCCCTTGACGATGCCGGCCACCGTGGCGCCCTGCGAATAGCCGAACACCACCACCGGGTGCGCGGCGCTGGGGTTGTTGGCGCCGACGAGCTCACTGGTCAGCCGGGTGACCCCGCTGGCCACCGAGACGTTCCACTTGGCCCCCTCCAGCCCGCCCCAGCCGGCGAACGGGAACGGCCAGAACTGCGCGATGTAGGGGACCGCGACCGGGGCCGCACAGGCGGTGTCGCCGCAACTGCCGCTGGGTTCGACGTAGTAGGCGACGGCGTTGGCCATGTAGTTGTCGGAGTCCTGGGGGTTCGGGGTTCCGGTGCCGGGCACGACCAGCGGCGTCGTCGCCACCACCAGGCCGACGGCGGCGGTCCCGACGGGAGTGAGACCGATGGCCACCGAGCCGGACACCGCGACGGCGCCGACCAGCAGGGACCTGGCGGCAGAACGGGGTGAAAAACGCATCGGCCCGGATCTCCTTCTGCTGACGCCGCGGTCAGCGCTGAAGGGATCTTTGCACCGGCTTGCATCGGCCACCGGCCAAACGACAGAAGTGGCAGCGGGCCAAGTCTTTACCGCGCGTGGAGCACCGGCGGCTGATGTGCCCGGACCGCGGGCAGCGGCCCGGTGAATTTCTCGATCTGCACCAGCACGTGGGCGCCGGTGCACCCACGAGCCAGCGCAGAGGTCCCGACATCGTCGGTCAGCACATTGGGATTGCCGTGCACACACATCGAATCGGGGTCCGCCGGATCGGCCGGGTCGTACCAGGCCCCGGTCGCCAGTTGCACCACCGCGCGCCGCAGCCGGTCGTCGATCACCACCCCGGCCAGGCAGGCCCCGCGGTCGTTGAACACCCGCACCACGTCGCCGTCGGCGAGTCCGCGCGCCGCCGCGTCCACCGGGTGGATCCGGATCGGTTCGCGCCCGTGCACTTTGGACGACTGACTGGTGGCGCCGCCGTCGAGCTGGCTGTGCAGACGGGTTGCGGGCTGATTGGCCAGCAGATGCAGGGGAAAGGTCTGCGCCCGCTCACCGCCGAGCCACTCCGCCGGTTCATACCAGCGGGGGTGCCCACCACAGTCGGGGTAACCGAATCCGTCGATGACGTCGGAGAAGATCTCGATGCGGCCGCTCGGGGTGGCCAGCGGGCGCCCGACCGGGTCGGCGCGGAAATCGCCGAGCAGGGTCAGGCCCGGTTCGGTGGGCAGCCGCAGGTGCCCGGCGGCCCAGAACTCCTCGAATGCGGGTACGTCGAAATCCAGCCCGGCCGACCACTTCTCGTACATGTGGACCAGCCATTCGCGGGCGGTGCGGCCTTCGGTGAACCGGTCGGCGAATCCGAGCCGGTGTGCCAGTGCCGAGAACGTGGTGTAGTCGTCGCGCGAGTCGGCGAACGGCGGTGCCAGCGCGGGCATGGCCACCAGCATCGGGTCGTTGCGGGATCCGGAGTAGTCCTCGCGCTCGTAGGCGGTGGTGGAGGGCACCACGATGTCGGCGTGCTTGGCCATCGCCGTCCAGTACGGATCGTGCACCACGATGGTGTCCACCCGGGACAGGGCCCGGCGCAACCGGGGAATGTTCTGGTGATGGTGGAACGGGTTGCCCCCGGCCCAGTACACGCATTTGATGTCCGGGTAGGTCAGCAGCCTGCCGTTGTAGTCGAACGGCTGCCCCGGTTGCAGCAGCATGTCGGTGACCGCGGCGACCGGGATGAAGGTCTGCACCGGGTTGGGGCCTTGCGGCAGGACCGGCAGGGGGCAGCGCAGCGGCGGCAGGCCTGGCTCGTTCATCGAACCGTAGCCGTGGCCGAAACCTCCTCCGGGAACACCGATCTGACCCAGCATGGCCGCCAGGGTCAGGCCCATCCACGGGGCCTGCTCGCCGTGCCGGACCCGCTGCAGCGACCAGCTGACGGTGACCAGCGTGCGGGACGCGGCCATGCGCCGGGCCAGTGCAGTCAGGTCCTCGGCGGGCAGACCGCTGAGCGCCGCGGCCCACTGCGGCGTCTTGGCGACACCGTCGTCGCGGCCCAGCAGGTAGCGCTCGAACCTCGGGTATCCGGTGCAGTACGTATCGAGGAAATCGCGATCGGCCAGGTCCTCGGTGGCCAGCACGTAGGCGAGCGCGAGCATCACCGCCACGTCGGTCCCGGGCACCGGCGCCAGCCATCGGCAGTCACCGTCGACGTCGTCGCGCAGTGGGCTCAGCGACACGATCTGTCCGCCGCGTGCACGTAGCCGGCGCAGGGCATCGCGGGCCGGATGTGCCGTGGTGCCACCGTGATTGGTGCCGGTGTTCTTCAACGCCAGCCCGCCGAAGCACACCAGCAGGTCGGTGTGCTCGGCGATGACGTCCCAGTCGGTGGAGCGCTTGAACAGATCGTCGTGGGTGCCGACCACCCGGGGCATGATCACCCCGGTGGCACCGAGGCTGTAGGAGTGGCGGGACGACGTGTATCCGCCGAGCATCTTCAGGAACCGGTGCACCTGGCTTTGGGCATGGTGGAAGCGCCCGGCGCTGGCCCAGCCGTAGGACCCGCCGTAGATCGCCTCGTTGCCGTGGGTGTCGACGACCCGGCGCAACTCGTCGGCGAGCAACTCGGTCAATTCGTCCCACGACACCGCGACGTATTCGTCGGCGCCTCGATCGGCGCTGGGGCCGGGGCCGTCGCGCAGCCAGCCACGCCGCACCGCCGGGCAGGCGATCCGTGAGCGGTGCCGGATCGAGCCCGGCAGGTTGCCCAGCAAGGGAGAGGGATCGGCGTCGCCGGTGAGCGGGGTGACGGCGGCGATGTCGCCGTCGGTGACATCGGCGGTGAAGGCGCCCCAGTGCGCGAGGCTCGCGGGGGACTGGGGCATGGCCCGAGTTTACGGGCGGTACCCGACCTCCCCGGGACTGACCAACCACTCGGTTGGTATAGGTTGGCCCCAAATCCGTAACCCAGTACCGGAGGTCACACCATGGGCAGTGTTGTGAAGTACGAGCGCACGTTGTTCGAGCCCGAACACGAGTTGTTCCGCGAGTCGTACCGGGCGTTCCTGGACAAGCACGTCGCGCCGTTCCACGAGCAGTGGGAAAAGGACAAGATCGTCGACCGCGGGGTCTGGCTCGAGGCCGGTAAGCAGGGCTTTCTCGGCATGGCGGTGCCCGAGGAGTACGGCGGCGGTGGCAACGACGACTTCCGCTACAACACGATCGTCTGCGAGGAGACCGTCGCGGGCCGCTACAGCGGCATCGGGTTCAGCCTGCACAACGACGTCGTCGCGCCGTACCTGCTGCGGCTGGCCAACGAGGAGCAGAAGCAGCGCTGGCTGCCCAAGTTCTGTACCGGGGAATTGATCACGGCGATCGCAATGACCGAGCCGGGCACAGGCAGCGACCTGCAGGGCATCAAGACCCGGGCGGTCCGCGACGGCGACCACTACGTCCTCAACGGGTCCAAGACCTTCATCACCAACGGCATCCACTCCGACCTGGTGATCGTCGTCGCCCAGACCGACCCGGAGAAGGGGGCCCTGGGCTTCTCCCTGCTGGTGGTGGAGCGCGGCATGGAGGGCTTCGAACGGGGCAGGCACCTGGACAAGATCGGCCTGGAGGCCCAGGACACCGCCGAGTTGTCGTTCACCGACGTCAAGGTGCCGGTCGAGAACCTGCTCGGCGAGGAAGGTCAGGGTTTCGTCTACCTGATGCAGAACCTGCCGCAGGAGCGCATCTCGATCGCGATCATGGCCGCCGCGGCGATGGAGGCGGTGCTGGAGCAGACGGTGCAGTACACCAAGGAGCGCAAGGCGTTCGGCAAGCCGATCGGCAGCTTCCAGAACAGCCGGTTCCTGCTGGCCGAGCTCGCCACCGAGGCCACCGTGGTGCGCATGATGGTGGACGAGTTCATCCGGCTGCACCTCGACGAGAAGCTCACCGTCGAGCAGGCCGCGATGGCCAAGTGGTACTCCACCGAGAAGCAGGTGGAGCTCATCGACCGCTGCCTGCAACTGCACGGCGGCTACGGCTACATGCGCGAATACCCGGTCGCGCGGGCCTACCTGGACGCGCGCGTGCAGACCATCTACGGCGGAACGACCGAGATCATGAAGGAGATCATCGGACGTAGTCTGGGGGTCTGATGACCCGGGTCGGCCCCGCGTGATCCCGCCGAGAGGCCCAAATCTGGGTCGCTTGGCCCGGATATTGCGCCTTTTTTGGTCATGATCGGCCGCGTTCCTTGGTTATCGTCACGTGCTGAAGCAGAGTTGTCGGGCGGGACATTTCTGAGAGAACTTTGCCGAACGAGCGGGNGCCGGTGTGCTGGGCGTGCCCGCCGAAGACGAGTCGTTCGACGGCGACGTGATCTCGCAGAAGTTCACCGGTGGCGAGATCTCCTGGAACCGGAAGACGAAGGCGTTCACCACGGTTCCACCGGAGCTGGTCGATCAGCTGGCCGGCCTGGAGGTGCCGACGGACCCGGCCTCGGCGATCGCCATGGCGCGCCGCGCGGCCGGCGGGGCGATGGGACCGTTGGGAGCCAAGGACGGCGACCAGTACCCGATCGGCGACGACGGCGTCGGGCAGAACTTCGCCGGCGGCAAGATCTTCTACACCCCGGCCACCGGGGCCAACGCCATCACCGGCCAGCTGCTGGAGAAGTACGAGAGCGTCGGCGGGCCCGAGGGCGATCTGGGCTTCCCGACGGCCAGCGAGGCCGAGGGCGGTCTGGGGCCGAACAGCCGGATCAGCACGTTCGCCGCGGCGGACAACCCCGTCATCTTCTGGACACCCGATTACGGCGCCGTGATCGTCCGGGGTGCGATGAAGGCGGCCTGGGACAAGCTGGGCGGGGCCAAGGGCACGCTCGGTGCCCCGATGGCCGACCAGACCGAGGACGGCACGGTCATCACCCAGCGGTTCAGCGGGGGTGCCATCTCCTGGGACCGCGCCGCCAACAAGTTCACCACCGAGCCGTCGAAACTCGCCTCCGAGCTGAGCGGACTGCAGGTCCCCGGGGCCGACCAGCCCCAGGCCGGCGGTCAGCAGCCGTCCGGCGCCGACGCCGACAAGCCCTTCACCTGGCGGTGGAGCTGGTGGTGGCTCATCGCCCTGGTCCCGGTCCTGTTGCTGGCGGCCCTGATCGTCGGCGCCGCGCTGTGGCACCGTCGCCGGGCCGGTGACGACGACGACTTCGATCACGACCCCTTCGACGACGATTACGACGACGGTCGCGAAACACACTATGACGACGGCCGATACGACGACGCCCGCTATGGCGCCCGCGGATACGACGAGGACGAGTACGGGCGTGACCATGGCGCCGAGTACGGCGGCGAGCCCGCTACGGCGCGCTTCGCCGGATCGGCCGAGGAATCGCCCGCCGCATCGCCGTACGACGGTCCGACCGACACGGCCATTCCGGTCAGTCAGTGGGCCGCCCCGCACGGTGCAGCGCGCGGCTACGGCTCTCCCGGCGAGGACGACGAGCCGCCGGAGGATTCGTCGCGGCTGGCCGGTCCCGAGGGATACGACGACTACGGCGATGACGACTACGAGGGCGACGACTTCGAAGAAGACGACTACGAGGACGATTTCGAGGACGACGACTTCGACGAGGAAGAGAACCTCGACGAGCCGATCGACGCCGACTTCGAGGAGGTCGCCGAAGGCGAGCAGGGCGATCTGGAGGCCGAACTCGCCGACGAGGACATGGCCGACACCAGTGCGCTCGCCAGTCCGGGGGCCGGTCCCGGCGAGGCATCCGCATTCGCCACCCTGGGTGGCCTGGCGGCCGGCGATCAGGACAACGTCGACACGGCGCCCACTCGTGTGATCACCGAGGCCGAGGCGTACGGCGGTGAGGCCCACAGTGGGCGTCACGCCGCGATCGAACTCGACGAGATACCCACGGCCACGGCGATCCACCTGCCGCTGGACGATCCGAACCGGGCGCCCGAGGGCTATCCGATCAAGGCCGACACCAAGACCGGCCGGTATTGGTCACCCGACAGCAGTGAATACGACGATGCGGTGGCCGAGATCTGGTTCGCCAGTGAGGAGTTCGCTCGCACGAACGGATTCGTGCGAGCGGACTGAGATCCTCGGCGGGGCGTCACCCACCCGGTCCTGGGATCAGATCTTGCGGATCACGGTGACGACCTTGCCGAGCACCGCTGCGTCGTTGCCCGGGATCGGGTCAAAGGCCGGGTTGTGCGGCATGAGCCAGACCTGACCGCGGGTGCGCTTGAAGGTCTTGACGGTGGCCTCGCCGTCGATCATGGCCGCCACGATGTCGCCGTTGTCGGCCACGCTCTGCTGGCGCACCACCACCCAGTCGCCGTCGCAGATCGCGGCGTCGACCATCGAATCGCCCACCACCTTGAGCAGGAACAGCGAGCCCTCGCCGACCAGCTCACGGGGGAGTGGGAAGACGTCCTNGGCCGGTGCGCCGGGTCCGGCGGCCGGAGCCCGCGCGGCCGGCCGGTGGTTCGATCCACTACCGCGGCACGGGTGTGCTGATGTCGCGGGCATCGCATCGCAGCCGTCCCATCACCCCGTTGACCACGGTGTTGTTGGCGCTGGTCGCGGCAGGCATCACGGTGTGGCTCGGGTTGGTGGCCCAAATGGGCGGCGTGCTGGGTACCGAGGCCACGATGCCCACCGAGCTCGCCGTGGTGCAGGTCAAGTCGGGCGAGACACTGCATCAGGTGGCCCGGCGCGTTGCCCCCGATGCCCCCGTTTCTCAGGTGGTCGAGCAGATCCGCGATCTCAACCAGCTCGAATCCTCCGCGGTCGACGCAGGCCAGACGCTGCTCGCCCCGGTTGGCTGAGCAGCCCGATGGCCGTTGAATCGTCCTGGCGGGCAGTCACACTGGCCGGCGGCGGCATGACCACCTACGCACCACTGGACCCGGCGGTGAGTCTCCCGCGGGCATCGCGGGTACGCTCAAGGGCGCTCGAACTAGTTGTCCGGCGGCATGACGAAGGAGCGGTGATGCACTGTCCGTTCTGCCGTCATCCTGATTCGCGTGTGGTCGATTCCCGCGAGACCGACGAGGGCCAGGCCATCCGGCGCCGGCGGTCCTGCCCGGAATGCGGCCGGCGGTTCACCACCGTGGAGACTGCGGTGCTGGCCGTGGTGAAGCGCAGCGGGGTGACCGAACCGTTCAGCCGGGAAAAGGTCATCCGTGGGGTGCGCCGGTCCTGCCAGGGCAGGCAGGTCGACGATGACGCGCTCAACGTGCTGGCGCAGAAGGTCGAGGACGCCGTCCGTGGTCTCGGCACCCCGGAGATCCCCAGCCACGAGGTCGGTTTGGCCATCCTCGGGCCGCTTCGGGAACTGGATGAGGTGGCCTACCTCCGATTCGCCTCGGTGTACCGCTCGTTCTCGTCGGCCGAGGATTTCGAACGCGAGATCGAGGCACTGCGGGCCCACCGAGCCGAGGCCTAGTTCACCGGCTCACTCCAGGCGGGTGGTGCCGTCGTTGACGACGCGGCCGGCGATGCGTACCCAGCCCTCCGGGCTCCATCGGGTTTCGATCACCGAACCCTTTCCCTGCACGATCGTCAGGTCACGGCTCAGATAGTCGGTCATCCGCACGGCCGCCGCGCCGGTGGCCTCATCCTCGCGGATACCCAGGTGTGCGGCGAACATCCGGGACCGCACCACGCCGGCATCCCGGTCGAGCCAGGTCCACAGGTAGTTCTCCACATCGTCGGCGTAGTCGTCCGGTTCGGCGGCGAAAAGTTCGTCGGTCGAGGACAGGTCGTGGATGGCGAACTCCGGAGCCCACTCCGAACGGGCGCTGACCGCGGCCAGGTCGCCGTCGTAATCGACCTGAACGATCCCGGCGGGAACCTGCAGTGTGCGTACCGGCCGTCCGATGTCACGCAGCCACCACGACGCCCCGACCGTGGGATGTCCCGCGAAGGGCATCTCGGCGACCGGGGTGAAGATGTGGGCATGTGCCGAGCTGCCGCCCGGCTGCGGTAGGTCGATGAATACGGTTTCGCTGTAACCCAATTCGGCGGCGATGCGTTGACGATCACCCGGTGCGACGGTGCTGTTGTCAACGACACCAAGGGGATTGCCGTACTTGCCCTCGGAGTCGGTGAATACGCGTAACACGGTGACGTCGATGGCCATAGACCGATGCTACGTTGCGACGCGTCCTCGCCGGGTGGATCAACCCGCGTCGGGGGTGAGGTGGGTCAGGTCGCGCTGCGCTCGTCGGCGTCCATCGCGTCCAGCACCGCGACCTGGGTGTCGAGCGGTCCGCTGATCGCGGTATCGCTTCGCCCGGTGCGCAACAGCCGGCGCAGCCGATCCTGGTCGTACACCGATGGATCGGTGGAGTCGATGAAGCGTTCGACCACCTCGACGAAGCGGTCGGGGTCGTCATGAAACGGGAAATGCCCGGATCCGGGGAAGATCTCCAACTGGGAACCGGGCATGGCGGCATGTGCCATCTTGGCGTGGCTGACGGGGATGACCGAATCGCGTGAGCCCCAGATCAACTGGACCGGAACGGATTCGGTCAGATAACAGCGGTCCAGCATGGTCACCACCTGGCCACGCCAATCCACCACGGCGCGCAAGGTCCGGGCGAACGCCGACGATGCGGTCGGCTCAGGGAGGTCGGCCAGGATGCGCAACATGTCCGGAATGTCCTGCCCGAGACCGGTCGAGCCCAGCACCGTGCCCGCGGCGCGGCCGACGAGCTGCAGCGCCGGCAGCACCAGGGGCAATCGCAGCAGGGCCAGCGCCTCGCTGCCCATCGGCAGGGAGGCGACCCGCAACGCCGCATTGACGTCCTTGGTCACCCCGCCGGCGCCGACGAGGATGAGACGGTCCACCAACTGCGGGAATTGGTAGGCGAACTGCATGGCCACGCCGCCGCCCAGGGAATGGCCGATCACGGTCACCCGGTCGATGTCGAGCACGCTGAGCAGGTCGCGCATGCCGTTGGCGTAGGCCGCGACGGAATAGTCGGCACGGGGCTTGTCAGAACTGCCGTGGCCCAGCAGGTCCGGCGCGATGACGGTGAACCGCTGCGCCAACGTCGATTGCACGGTGTGCCAGGTGGTCGAGTTGTCCCCGATGCCGTGGATCAACAGGATCGCCGGCCCGGAGCCGGCTACCCGGAACGCCCGCCGGTATCCGTGAATCGTCCGGAATTCGAGCGTCGGAGTGAGCTCGCGGACGGTTCGCAGATGGGTTTTGCGCTCGGTCATGGTGGTCAACCTCGCTCTCAGCCCGGCACCGGGCTCCTATGAGTGGCTGTCGCCGTTCGGGAATCCGTCGCCGAACCCGTCTCGTCCGTCCTTGTACTTGTCGTCTTTGTACTTGTCGCCGGTCTGCTGGGCGAGGAACCGTTCGAACTCGGCGCCCAGCTCGTCACCGCTGGGCAGCTCCTCGTCCCTCGCCAGCAGAGACCGATTCTCCTGTGCGGCAACGAACGCATCGTACTGGCGCTCCAACCCCGTCACCACCTGAGCGACCTCGGCACTGGCCTCTACCTGCTCATTGATCTTGCTGTACACCTCCGCGCCGGCCTCGGACAGCTTCTCCAGCGGCAGTTGCAGCGAACCTGTTCGGGCCACCTCGGCCAGCAACGCCTCGGCGGCCGGCGGGTAGGCCGTCTGCGCCAGATAGTGCGGCACGTGCACGGTGTAGCCGACCACTTCGTGGCCGTGCTGCGCCATCCGGAACTCGAGCAGGTTGGACACACTGGCCGGCACCTGGACCTCCCCGACCCACGGCGTGTGGTCGGCGATCAGCTCCTTGTCGTTGGCGTGTGCGGTGAGCATCACCGGGCGGGTGTGCGGCACCGCCATCGGAATGGTGCCCAGCCCGATCACCCGCCGGACCCCGAGCTGTTCGGACAGCAGCCGCACCGCGGTGATGAAGCGCTCCCATCGCAGGTCGGGCTCCAACCCGGCCAGCAGCAGAAACGGCGTGCCCACGTTGTCGTGCAGCGCGTACAGGTTGAGCTCGGGCTCCTCGTAGCCGGTGAAGTGGTCCGTCTTGAACGTCATCAGCGGTCTGCGGGACCGGTAGTCCAGCAGCTCGTCGATGGCGAAGGAGGCCACCAGTTCGGTGTCGAGGGTGTCCTTCAGGTGCTCGGCGGCGAGCCGGATCGCGTGGCCTGCGTCGGAGAACCCCTCCAGGGCGTGGATCAGCACCGGGCCGCGGCCGTCCGACGACGAAAGCTGCGGCGCCGGGAATTCGAGCTCGTACATGCCGCTCTGGTCGGGCTGGTAGTGCTGTTCGGGGGTATCGCTGCTGTCGGTCATCTCGCTTCGTCTCCTCGTTGCGGCAGGGGCGCTGTGACGGCCTGCCACCGTTGTATCCAGTGTCTCGCATACCCACGTCGCGGGTTCGTGCCGCCCCGNGGGCCCGGCGACGCGGCGCCGGCGGCGCTCGGCTCCGACTGTTAGCCGCGGAACTGGCTCAGCGCGCGCAGCTTGTTCATCACGTCGAGGGCCGCGACCTTGTAGGCCTCCGAGAACGTCGGATAGTTGAACACGGCGTCGACCAGGTATTCGACGGTGCCGCCGCAACCCATGACGGCCTGGCCGGTGTGCACCATCTCGGTGGCGTTGGTGCCGAAGATGTGCACGCCCAGCACCCGCAGATCCTCGGTGGACACCAGCAGTTTGAGCATGCCGTAGGAATCGCCGGCGATCTGGCCGCGAGCCAGTTCGCGGTAGCGCGACACCCCCACTTCATAGGGGATCGAGTCCTTGGTCAGCTCCACCTCGGTGGCCCCGACGAAGGACACCTCGGGAATCGAGTAGATGCCGATCGGCTGCAGGCTCATCATGCCCTTGGTCGGTTCGCCGAAGGCGTGGTAGGCGGCCAGCCGGCCCTGTTCCATCGACGTGGCGGCCAGGGCCGGGAATCCGATGACGTCGCCGACGGCGTAGATGTGGTCGACCTTGGTGGTGAAGTTGTCGTCGACGTAGATGCGGCCGCGGCTGTCGGCTTCCAGTCCGGCGTTGGCCAGGTCGAGCTGATCGGTCTGGCCCTGGCGCCCGGCCGAGTACATCACGGTCTCGGCGGGGATCTGCTTGCCGCTGGCCAGGGTGGTCACCGTGCCGGCCGGGCCGACGTCGACCGCGGTCACCTCCTCGCCGAACCGGAACGTAACCGCGAGGTCGCGGAGATGGAACCGCAACGATTCGATGATCTCGGGATCGCAGAACTCCAGCATGGTGTCGCGCTTCTCGACCACGGTCACCTTGGTGCCAAGCGCGGCGAACATCGAGGCGTACTCGATGCCGATCACCCCGGCGCCGACCACCACCATCGAGGCGGGCAGCGTCGTGAGGTCGAGGATGCCGTCGGAATCCAGGACCCGCGCCTCGTCGAACTTCACCCCGGCCGGCCGGGCCGGTTTGGTCCCGGTGGCGATGACGACGAAACGGCCACGGACCGAGACGAGTTCGGCGCGGGTGGGGTCCTCGACGACGATGGTGTGTTCATCGGAGAACCGCCCGAGCCCGGTGTACAGCTCGATCCGGTTGCGCATGAGCTGCGACCGCACCACGTCGTTCTCCTTGCCGATGACGTGCTGGGTGCGGGACAGCAGGTCCACCGGGGTGATCTTGTCCTTGACGCGGTAGCTCGCGCCGTAGAGCTCGCGCTGGCTCATCCCGGTCAGGTAGACGACGGCCTCCCGAAGCGTCTTGGACGGAATGGTGCCGGTGTTGACGCACACTCCGCCGAGCATCATGCCCCGCTCGATCACCGCGACGGACTTACCGAGCTTCGCCGCGGCGATGGCGGCGCGTTGCCCGCCGGGCCCCGAACCGATGACGACGAGGTCATACTCCTGCATCGAACCCATGGCACAACTGTCTACGCGGGGTCGCCTGCACGGCACATGTGGCCGACGCCGAATAGCCGGTGAACATATGTCGCCGGAGTTATCCCCAGCCGGATTCATCCCCAGCGGCGGCGATTCCCACCGTGCCGCCCAGTTCGGCTCGCGGTGGGTGACGGCACCGGTTGGCACGGTCGGCGCATGACCACTCCACCGCCGTCCGGCCCCCATTTCGATTTCCATCTCAGCCATCCCGGTGCGCTGATCGCCGCCATCCCCGCGGTCCTCGGTTTCGTGCCGCAGGACAGCCTCGTCCTGGTCACCGTCGACCGCGGTGAGCTCGGCTGTGTCCTGCGCGCCGACCTCGCCGACGACATGACCGGCCGCATCGAGCACCTCGCTGAACTCGCGGCGGCGGCCGGGGCCGACTCGGTGATNAGGCCGCGCTGACCGCGGCCCGGCAGGTGGCCACGGGCGACCAACCCGGCCGCGACGAGCTGGTGCGCTTGGCCCTCGGGCTGGCCGACCCCAGGGTTCGCGACACGCTCTACGCCCTGGCTGTCGGGGAGTGCGCCGAACAGGCCGAGGCCTTGTGGGCGCTGCTGGCCCGTAATCTGCCTGACCCGTGGCGCGTGGAAGCGCTTGTTCTGCTTGCCTTTTCGGCGTACTCCCGCGGGGACGGCCCGCTGGCCGGGGTATCGCTGGACGCCGCCCTCACGGCGCGGCCAACGCATCGGATGGCCGGCATGCTCGACACCGCACTGCAATCGGGAATGCGTCCCGATCACATCCGCGAGCTGGCGCTCACCGGATACCGGTTGGCCGAGCAGGTCGGCGTGCAGCTGCCGCCCCGGCGCGGGTGGGGCCGGCGGGCGGGTTGAGTGACTAGACCTTTTCGACGCGGACCGCGTGCGCCATGTGATGGGGGAGCTCGACCTGCTCGTGCCCGGGGATCACGATCATCACGCCACCGTGATCGTTGGCCTCGACGGTGACCCTCGCATTCGGCACCACGCCGGCGTCCTTGAGCCGGCCGATGAGTTCGGTGTCGCCCTGAACGTGCTCGGTCAGCTGACGCACCACCACGGCCACCGGCAGCCCGACCGGGAGCTCGGTGAGCCGGACCAGGCTGACGTCATCGAAACCGGCCGAGCCGACTCCGAGGTCCGACAAACCGGGGATGGGATTGCCGAACGGAGAAGTGGTCGGGTTGTCGAGCACCTGAACCAGGCGCCGCTCGACGTCCTCGCTCATGACGTGCTCCCAGCGGCAGGCCTCGGCGTGGACGTCCTCCCACGGCAGCCCGATCACATCGACGAGCAACCGCTCGGCCAGGCGATGCTTGCGCATCACCGCGACCGCGAGGGCGCGGCCCTTGTCGGTCAATTCCAGGTGCCGGTCACCGGCGACATGCAGCAGACCGTCGCGTTCCATCCGCGACACCGTCTGGCTGACCGTCGGGCCGCTCTGGTCGAGCCGCTCGGCGATACGGGCACGCAACGGCACCACGCCCTCTTCCTCGAGGTCGTAGATCGTCCGTAGGTACATCTCGGTGGTGTCGACCAGATCGTTCATGCGCGCCTTCCCAGCCCAAACGTCAACGCACAGTCTACCGTTTCCGGCGTTTGAACTGCGGCGCAACATCGGGGCGTCGGGCACGTCACATCGGGTGGCAAAACCACAGGACGGGGCCCGGATACGCGATGTGCCCCGCCGGGGACCCGGCGGGGCACATCGATGAGCTCGGTACGACTAGCTGGCGTAGGAGCGGAGCCGGTCGGCACGCTCGCCGTTGCGGAGCTTGGCCATCACCTCACGCTCGATCTGGCGGACCCGCTCGCGGGACAGACCGAACAGCTTGCCGATCTGGTCCAGGGTGCGGGGCTGGCCGTCATCGAGGCCGAACCGCAACCGGATCACCTGCTGCTCGCGCTCGTCGAGGGTGGCGAGCACGTGGCGGATGTCGGTGTGCAGCAGCTCGGAGATGACCGCGTTCTCGGCCGACATCGCCTCGGAGTCCTCGATGAAGTCGCCCAGCGGCGCCTCCTCGTCGGTTCCGACCGGCATGTCCAGGCTCACCGGGTCGCGGCTGTGCTCCAGCAGGTCGTTGATCTTCTCGACCGGGATGCCCGACTCCTCGGCCAGTTCCTCGTCGGTGGCCTCACGGCCCAGGTTCTGGTGCATCTCGCGCTTGATCCGGGCCAGCTTGTTGACCTGCTCGACCAAGTGGACGGGAAGCCGGATGGTGCGGCTCTGGTCGGCCATCCCGCGGGTGATGGCCTGGCGGATCCACCAGGTGGCGTACGTGGAGAACTTGAAGCCCTTGGTGTAGTCGAACTTCTCCATCGCCCGGATCAGACCCAGGTTGCCCTCCTGGATCAGGTCCAGCAGTGGCATGCCCCGGCCGGTGTAGCGCTTGGCCAGCGACACCACCAGGCGCAGGTTGGCCTCGAGCAGGTGCCGGCGCGCGGCCTCGCCGTCGCGGACCACCGCGGCCAGATCCCGCTTGCGGTTCTCGCCCAGGCGCTTCTTGGTGTTCAGCACATGCTGGGCGTACAAGCCTGCCTCGATGCGCTTGGCGAGCTCTACCTCATCGGCGGCGTTGAGCAACGCCGTTTTGCCGATGCCGTTCAGATACACGCGCACGAGGTCGGCGGCAGGGCTCTGGGCGTCCAGATCACTGTCGACGCGGCTTGTGGTGGCATTTGCCATGACGGCCTCCTGATCGGCTCGAACTGTCATGACCTACAACGTCGTAGGCGTCATGAGAGTTCCCGCCGATCCGCGGATTCATGCCCGTTGAGCTGCAGTTTTTCCGAGCTGACCTGAGAATGTCCTGAGAATGGCTAAAGAAGCCGCTCAGCTGGGGGCATCGTGGTCGGACCGCGCCGCGTCCGGTTGCGGTGGCATAACCCATTCACTCTGTAACGCCGGCCGCTCCGCGGTGGGGAACAGCGGGATCCGGTTCCCGTGCCCGGAGTAACGGCGCGGCTCCTCGGCCCGTCGCGGGGGACGGTCGTTGGCGATCAGCACCGCCATCCAGGGCAGCGGGATCGAGACCAGGATGATGGCGAGCGAGATGAGCCCGTTCTGCCAGATGTTGTAGGCGACGGCGGCCAGGATGAGAGCCGGGATCCGGAATGCCATCAACGTCAGGTACTTGCGGACGCGTTGCCGATGCTGCTCCTCGTAGGCGGGGGCGGCACGGGTGATGAGGACTGGGCGGGCTTCAGCGCCGAAATCGTCGCCGGAATCGTCGTTGAAACTCAGCTCATGGCTTTGTTTCATGCCTCTACTGTTCCACATCGCTGCCGGGCCGTGACAGCTGGATTTCCCTGTGCACCGCAGCCAGGCACAATGGAAAACATGCAGACCCAGACCATCGAGCGCCCGGACACCGACGAACGCGTCGACGACGGGACCGACGACGACAGCCCCAAGTTCTTTCATTACGTCAAGAAGGACAAGATCGCCGAGAGCGCCGTCATGGGTACGCATGTGGTTGCGCTGTGCGGCGAGGTGTTCCCGGTGACGAAGTCGCCCAAGCCGGGCTCCCCGGTGTGCCCGGACTGCAAGAAGATCTACGAGCAGCTCAAGAAGTAGGCGGCTGCCGAGACGGTTCGACGGGCTCGGGCACCGGGGTGGCGGCCGGTGTCTGGCCGCCGCCCTCGGAGTCGCTGACGGTGCCGTTGGCGGTGCCGTTGAGCGCCTTCACCTCCAGCCATTCCCGCAGTCTCCTGGCGTGGGTGTCCGAAGCGGGCCACTCCTCTTGGATCGCGGCGTTGAGTTCGGCGCCGAACATGATGGCGAACCCCAGGAAGAACGCGAACAACAAGAACGCGATCGGCGTGGCCAGTGCGCCGTAGGTGTAGCCGGTGCTGGTGATCCAGGTCAGGTAGATCCGGAGCCCGAAGGTGGCGACCAGGAACACCACGGTCGCCAGCACCGCGCCGAGCACCAGGCGGTGCGTCGGGATCGGCGCGGGCAGTGACACCCGGTACAGGATCGTCACGCCGACCAGCACGGCCAGGAACAACGCCGGGTAGTAGCCGTAACGCAGCACGTTGTCCCAGCTGTCGGGGATGTGCTCGGAGATCGCGCGCGGTCCCAGTGCCAGCAGCGGTGCCATCGCGATCGCGAAGACCAGCATGACCACGTAGAGACCCAGTGCGTAGAAGCGCTGTCGCACCGGATGGCGCAACGGGGTCTGATCGTGGGCCTCGACGATGGAGTCGACGAACGCCGACACCGCCGACGAGCCGGCCCACAGCGAGATCACGAAGCCCACCGACACCACCTCGCCACGGGCTCCTCGCACGATGTCACGGATCGTCGGCTCGATGATCTCGTTGACGACATTGGGCGAGAAGAAGCTGTTCGCCGCGTTGATCAGCTGATCCTGGATCGTCGGCAGGGTGTCCGGCCCGAACAACGGCGCGATGTAGGCCAGGCTGCCGAGCATCCCCAGCAGTAGGGGAGGCAGTGACAACGCGCACCAGAACGCCGCCTGTGCCGACTCCGAGAAGATGGAGTCGTCCCAGCTCTTCGACAACGTGCGTCGAGTGATGTGCCAGATGTGGTGGCGTGATGGTGGTACTGGAAGTGGCTGGCCAGTCATGACCAGTCAAGCATTACTGACGAAACGTGCTCCTGCCCAGGCGGGTGGTCTCCGATGGCGGTGTCGACCGTCAGGCGTCTGCCGGGCTGGTTTCCAGCACGGCCGCCAGCTGGATCAGCTTGGCTTCGTGTTCATTGGCGTGGTGCTGGCAGAAGAGCAGCTCGGCTCCCGAGGGCAGCTTGGCGCGCACCCGTGCGGCCGCACCACAACGGTCGCAGCGGTCGGCTCTGGTTAGCTCCGGGCTTGTCAGAGTTGCGTTCATGGCTCCTCCGTCTTCTGCTCTGCGCATCCCGGCAAAGGCGCCGGGACTGCGTATCTCTACTCTGTCAGACGTTTTGGATTCCGGCCTTGTTCCCCAAGGGTTCACCGGTGTGTCGTGTCTCACTCGCCGGCGGTGTTGCTGGCCCGGCGAGCCGGCGGTAAGCATCGGTCATGCCTCCGTCGCTTGTCCTGGTTCACATGTGCAGCGCCGACGACTGGGCGGCGGCCCAGCACAGCGGCGAACTGCGGCCGGACTCACTGCCCACGCAGGGGTTCGTGCATCTCTCGACCCCCGAACAGGTACATCTGCCGGCGAACCGGCTGTACCCCGGGCGCCGTGACCTGGTCCTGCTGCACATCGATCCGGCGAAGCTGTCGGATCCGGTGCGCTGGGAACCCGGTGTGCCAACGGACCCGGACGCGATGTTGTTCCCGCACCTGTACGGGCCGCTGCCGGTGGCTGCGGTGACGTCCACCACGGCCTACCTGCCCGACGCTGACGGGCGGTTCATGCCACCCCCGGGCGACACGCCGCGTTCGTAACGCACAGCGCGGGGCGGTGCGCGACGCGTGACATGCTCATCGCGTGTCCGGCACGGCCCAGAATCGGCAGGGCGCGGCCACCCGGCTGCGTCTGGTGAAGGCTGCCGAGCGCCTGTTCGCCACCCAGGGGGTGGACGCGGTGTCGGTACGTGCGGTCAATGCGGCGGCCGGCCTGGGGGCCGCCTCGGTGCACTACCACTTCGGTTCCAAGGACGAGCTGTTGCGTGCGGTGCTGACCGATGTCGGTGCCCCGGTGCGCGACGAGATCGCGGCCAACATGGCCGCGCTCGCGGGTGATGACACCCCGCCGAGCCCCGACGCGCTGGTGCGCGCGGTCACCGAGCCGTACCTGAAACTGCTGCTGCGCCACCGGGTCCGGGGCATGCGGTGGATCAAGATCATCGCGCAGATCTCACAGGAGAACCATCCGGTGTTGCTCGATACCGAGCAGCGCCTGCCCGACGAACTGTTCGCCCAGGTGCAGCGCGCATTCCCGGATTCCGATCCGGCGCGCCTCGAGCTGCGCTGGGCGATCTCGATCATGAACTTCATCCAGGCCTTGAGTCGCGCCGACGAATGGCGGCGCGGCGGCAGCCGGTTGTCCGAGACGGAGCTCCGGGACTTCTACGAAGACCTGGTGAGTTTCGTTGTCGGCGGGGTCGATCGACTACTCGGTTCCTGACCGATCCAAGCGCATCGTGCGGGGTTTCGCGCGAGGGAATTTATGGATCACTTGATCCAATCATTCGCTCCAGATAGGGTCCGGTTCATGTGGAAAGCGAGTTCGATCAAGTTCGGCGCGTTCCTGGCGCCCTATCACCCCCTCAACGCCGACCCGGCACTACAGCTCCGCCGCGACATCGACCTGATGCAGCATCTCGACCACCTCGGCTTCGATGAGGCCTGGATGGGCGAGCATCACTCGACGGGCTCTGAGATCGTCCCGGCCCCAGATGTTTTCATCGCCGCCGCGGCCGAACGCACCGAGCGGCTCCGGTTCGGCACCGGCGTGATGTCACTGCCGTACCACCATCCGCTCGTCACCGCCGACCGCATCACCCAGCTCGACCTGCAGACCCGCGGCAGGCTGATCGTGGGCACCGGGCCGGGCAAGATCCCGCTGGACGCGCACATGATGGGGATCGACCCGATCGATCAGCGCCGCATGCAGGGCGAAGCGCTGGAGGCGGTGCTGAAGCTGCTGCGCGGCGAGGTCGTCAACATGGAGACCGACTGGTTCACCCTGCGCGACGCCCGGGCCCAGCTGCCCACATACGATCCGGCGGGTATCGAGGTGGCGACCGCGTCGACCATCTCCCCGAACGGCTCGGTGCTCGCCGGAACGCACGGTCTGTCCCTGCTGTCGCTGGCCGCCAGCTCGCCCAGCGGTTTCGAGGTACTCGACCGCAACTGGGGTGTATATGAGAAGGTTTCGGCCGAGAACGGGTTCCGGGCCGACCGCTCCACCTGGCGGCTGGTCAATCCGATCTTCATCGCCGAGACCCGCGCCGAGGCCGAACGGGCGGTCAGCCGCCGGATCCACGCCATCGCCGAGTACGTCAACCGGCAGCAGGGCATCAGACCGGACTGGGCGCAGACTCCCGAGGGCATCATCAATCAGTGGCGCACCGACAATCTCGGTGAGTTCGGGCAGGTCATCATCGGCACCCCCGAAGACGCGATCGCGCAGATCGAGCGGCTCATCGAGAAGACCGGCGGATTCGGGACGCTGCTGATCATGCATGTCGACATGGCGAGCTGGGATGACACCCTACGTAGCTACGAGCTGTTCGCCTCCGAGGTCATCCCGCACTTCAAGAACCGCAACGCGGGCCGGCAGGCCAGTCTGCAGTTCGCCGAGGACAATTCGGAATACCTGCTCGGCGGTCTGATCGGGGCCATCACCAAGGCGCACACGGACTACTACGGCCGGCCGGCCGACCAGCTCGCCGGGCAGGGCGCCTGATGCGCGCGGCGAAGTACTTCGAGGGCCGGTTCACCGTCACCGACGTCGACGAGCCGCCGGCCACGGGCCCCGGTCAGCTGCGTATCAAGGTTGCGGCCTGCGGCATCTGCGGCAGCGACCTGAGCATGTCCAAGGATCCCTGCCGGTTCGTCGAGGTGGCCGCGGGCGCCGGCTACCCGTTCGCGGTGTTCGATCACAGCAAGCCGGTGGTGCTCGGGCATGAGTACGCCGGGACCGTCGTCGAATGTGGTTCGGATGTCACCGATTTCGAGGTGGGCGACCGAGTCGCCGGAATCGGGGTGGCCACCGAGGCCAATGGCATGCCGACGATCATCGGCTATTCCAACGACTACCACGGAGCCTTCGGGGAGACGATCGTCGTCGACGCGTTCTGGGTGCGCAAGGTGCCCGACGGGTTGTCGCTCGAGCACGCGACGCTCGCCGAACCGCTGCACGTCGGCGAGATGCATGTCCAGCAGTCGGGCCTGACCGAGGCTGACGCCGCCCTCGTGATCGGTTGTGGCTCGATCGGTCTCGGCACGATCCTGGCCGCCAAGGCGCACGGTGCGCACACGGTGATCGCTTCCGAGCCGTCGCCCAAGCGCCGCGAACTGGCGCTCAAGATGGGCGCCGACATCGTGGTGGACCCCGACGAGCAGGACCCCATCGAACTGTGGAACTCGATGCTCATGGAAGGCTGTGGCGGGAGCGGAATCCTGATCGCCTATGAGTGCAGCGGCCGGGTCGGCACGCTCGACAGGCTGACCCACACCCTCCCGTTCGGCTCCCGGATCCAGGTCGTGGCCTCACCTTTCGGGGAGGAGACGATCATCCCGGTGGTCGCACAGTTCCGGCAGATCGCGATCAACTTCGGCCATGGGCCCTACCACGAGGCCTACGAGACGGTGCTGAAACGGTTGGCCGACGGCGAGATCGACGCCGAGGCGATCATCACCGGCCGGGTCGGCCTCGACGGCCTGGGGGACGCGTTCACGGCGCTGCGCGACCCCGAAGCGCACGTCAAGATCCTGGTGCTGCCCGGGCAGTGAGTGCAGTGGCCTGACGTCGGTTGCGCTCGGCGAGCGTCGCGGAGCGCAACCGACGGCCCGATGTGCGGTTCCTGCCGTGCCGACCCGAACTCAGTCGGTGGGCACCGGCGTGACCGGAATCCGGCCCGCACTCGCGCCGCCGTCGACGGTCAGATCGGCGCCGGTGATGTACGACGAGGCATCCGACGCCAGGAATGCCACGACCTCGGCGACCTCGTCGGGAGTGCCGACGCGGGTCAGCGGTGCCCCCGGGTGCCCACCGAGTCCGCGGTGGACGTCGAGGTGGGCGATCATCGGCGTGTCGATCATGCCGGGGTAGACGGTGTTGACGCGAATGCCCAAGGGACCCAACTCGATTGCCGCGACCTTGGACATGCCGCGCAGGCCCCATTTGGACGCACCGTACGCCGTGTAGCCGGCAAGCCCCTGCACGCCGGCCTGCGACGAGATGTTGACGATCGATCCGCCGCCGGCAGCCTTCATGGGTTCGGTGACCGCCTGCATGCCGAGGAACGCGCCGATCAGGTTGACCCGCAGCATCTGCTCGAATCCGGGAGCGTCCTGCTCGGCCAGCGGCACCACCTTGCAGATGGCGGCGTTGTTCACCAGCACATCCAGCCGGCCGAACTCGGCGATCGCGGTGTCGACCACTGTCCGCCAGTCACCTTCGTTGGCGACGTCATGGCGGACGAAGCGGGCGGCGGCACCGATGGTCTCGGCGACCCGTCCGCCCTCCTCGACGAGGAGGTCGGTCAGCACCACCTTGGCGCCCAGTGTGGCGAACAACCGCGCCTCGGCCTCACCCTGTCCGCGGGCCGCGCCGGTGACGATCGCTACCTTGCCGGACAGATCGACCCCGGCCATCAGTCGCGGTCCTGGTCGATGCCGGTGAGCATGAGTTCGGAGACCCGGCGCGGGAATTCGGTGAACTTGGCCATCGCGACGATGTTGCGCGGCAGGATGACATGCCTGCGGTTGTGCTGAATGGCCTCGGCTATGGCCTCGGAAACCGCCACCGGGCACAGGGATTCGCGCGGGATCATCCGCCACCGGATGGACCGCTCGATGGTGCGCCGGGCCGGGCCGAAGGCCCGGATGTGATCGATCATGTCGGTCTTGACCTCGCCGATCTGGACCAGCGTGGTGCCCACCGGCTTGCCCCGGAGTTCGCCCCGGATACCGGCGGTGAAATGGCTCAGCCCGGCCTTCGACGTGCCGTACAGGGTCAGTCCGGGGCCCTGCGAGATCGCGCCCATCGACGACACGTTGACGATGTGGCCGCGTCCACGCTGGACCATCCGCGGTATCACCTGACGGCAGATCTCCATCGGTGCAGCGAGATTGACCTGCAGCAGATCGCGGATCTGCTCGGGGCTGACCTGGTGGAACCGGCCGACATGGTCGATACCCGCGTTGTTGATCACGATGTCCACCGGCCCGTCGGCCTCGATGCGGTCGATCAGAGTCTCCACCGCTGCCGGGTCGCCCAGATCGGTCGGATACGCCTTGCCGTCGAGCTCCTTGGCCAGCAGCTCGAGCGCGTCGCCGTTACGGGCCACCAGTGCCACGTCGACGCCGCGCGCGGCCAGCACTTCGGCGATGCTCTTGCCCAGCCCGCGGCTGGCGCCGGTGACGAGGGCGCGGGTGTTTCTCAGCTCCATGGGGTGCCTTTCAGAAGTTCGGAAAGTGATGTGGTCGATCAGTTCTCGGGGTGCACGGCGGCGCGGACGACGGCGCACACGTCTTCGGTGGCCTCTGCCGCGGCCGGGAGATGGTCGGCGAGGTTGAAGAATCCGTGGAAGCCACGCTCGTAGCGCCGCACGCTGACTTTCGCGCCGCCCGCGGCGAGCATGCGGGCGTATTCCTCGCCCTCCTCGCACAGCGGATCCAGGGCACCGGTCAGCACGTGTCCGTCCGGGAGCCCGGTCATGTCACCGAGAATCGGCGATGCCGACACGGCGGCGCGGTCGCCGTCGCGGCCGAGGTACTGCGCGGTGAACCACTGCATGTGCTCGGCGGTGAGCACTCCGCTCTTGGTGTGCGGGCTGGACAACGACGACTTGCGCCGCTGGTCGACGACGGGATAGATCAGCACCTGGAACGCGATGGCCGGGCCGCCACGGTCGCGGGCCGTCATCGCCACCACGGCGGCGAGGTTGCCGCCTGCGCTGTCGCCCGCGACCACCAGCCGGGCCGGATCGGCGCCGAGTTCAGCGGCGTGGCCGGCCACCCATTCGGTTGCCGCCCAGGCATCTTCGACCGCGGCCGGGTACGGGTGCTCCGGTGCGAGGCGGTAGTCGACCGACACCACGATCGCGCCGATGCCGTTGGCGAGCCTGCGGCAGCAGGAGTCGTGCGAGTCGAGGTCACACAACACGAAGCCACCGCCGTGGAAGTAGACGAGGACAGGTAGGCCGGCGGCAGTGTCGATGCGGGAGTCCACCGCGTCGAGCGGATGGTAGATCCGCACCGGAATGTCGGTGGCGGGACCCGGGATGACACGGTCCTCGACGTTGGCCACCGCAACGGGTTTGGCGGGACGGCGGCTGGCCTTCAACCGGGCGCGCACCTCCGCCGCAGCGGCGATCGGATCGAGGACACCCTCGGCGATCGGGGCGAACGCGTCACCCATCCGGTTGGCGACCTCGCGCTTCATGGTGTCCGAATCGCTCACTTGGCGCCTCCCGTCAGCTCGCCGCGCAGCACCTTGCCGGTGGCGTTGCGGGGAAGTCTGCTGAGGAACTCGACGTCCCGGGGGACCTTGTATCGGGCCAGATTCGCCCGCACGTAGTCCTTGATGTCGTCGGGGGTCGTGGTGGCCCCGTCGACCAGCACCACGTAGGCGTTGAGCCGCTGGCCGAAATCGTCGTCGCTGACCCCGATCACGGCTGCCTCGTCGACATCGGCATGGCCGTTGATGAGGTTCTCCACCTCGAGCGGATAGACGTTCTCGCCGCCGCAGATCACCATGTCGTCGTCGCGGCCGTCCACGTACAGGCGCCCGGTCTCGTCGAAGTGGCCGACGTCGCCGCTGCTCTGCAGTCCGTCGATGGACTCCTTGGTGCGACCGTCGGTGTAGCCGGCGAAGCTCACGTCGCTGCCGGCGAAGATCCGGCCGATCACGCCTGGTTCGGTGATCTCCTTGCCCGCCGAGTCGTACAGGCGAACCGCACATCCGACCGGCGCGCGGCCGGCGGTGCGGGGATCGTGTTGCAGGTCTTCGGGCATCGCGACGGTCATCACCGCGAGTTCGGTCGATCCGTAGAGGTTGTAGAGCACGGGGCCGAATTCGGCGAGAGTGCGCTCGACCAGATCCGGTGACATCGCCGAGCCCGAGACGAAGATGATCTTGAGCGACGATGTGTCGTAGGCATCGCGAACATCCTTGGGCAGGGCCAGGATTCGCTGCAGCATCGTGGGCACCACGACCAGCACGTCGCACCGGTGGTTCTGCACCGCGCGCAGCGTCGCCTCGGGATCGAACTTGCGGCGCAGCACCAGGCGGTTGCCCAGGGCCAGCGACAGCACGGCCTGGCCCAGCCCGGTGCCGTGGAACATTGGCGCGGCCAGCATGCAGGTCTGACCGCGCCGGCGCGGTACCCGGTCGAGCAACTGCGCCGAGAACAGGGGAGAGGTCTTACCGCGCGGGGCCCCCTTGGGCGTGCCGGTGGTGCCGCTGGTCAACAGGGTCATGCCGCCGGGTTTGGCCGGGGCGGCCACCGGCGCGGGGGAGGTGGCGGCGATCAGGCCTTCCAGCGAACCCTCGACATCGGAGGTCGAACGCGCCTGCGTCCAGGCCAGGAACCGGCGCACCCCGGGGTCGATGGCGCTGACCAGATCGGTGAACTCCTCGTCGTAGACCAGGACGTTGACCTTCTCGCGGGCCGCGACGTCGGCGAGCTGCGGCTTGGCGAAACCGGTGTTCATCAACAGCAATTGCGCACCGACCTTGCCCGTCGCAGCCAGGATGGTGACCAGTCCGCGGTGGTCCCGGCAGAGCGCCGCGATGACTGAGCCCGGCCCGATGCCGCGGGCGTTCCAGGCCCGGGTGAGCGCGTTCACCCGTTCGTTGAGCTGGGCGAACGTGACGTCGCCCCATTCGTCGGTGATGGCGATGGCGTTGGGGTCGCGGGTGGCGGCGCTCTCGATGACGGCGGCGAATCCGCCGAATTGGCGGACCAGCTTCGCCTGCCGGATTCCGTCGGCAGCTCCTCCGGACAATCCCGACTCGCGGAGCACAGCGATGCTTCGGGCGATCACCCGAAACCGGTGGACTCTGGCGGCTAGTCGGGCGCGTCGCGGATTGGCTTGCTTCATGGCGCAAACGGTACGACCGGCGCCCGAAGGGATCAGGCCTCAAGTCTCGCTGGGCGAGACAGCTTGTCTCGTGCGACACACGCATGGACAACAGTGATGGCAGCCACAACACGTGCCGTATCGGCGGCCGGACAAGCGAGGTGAGAATGCGGCGTTTGAAAGGTGAGGACAACAGCTTCCTCGCATGGGAAAGCCCGGTGCAACCGCAACACACGATCAAGGCCGTGGTCCTGGATCCCGATCAGGTCTGCGAACCGCTCACCTTCGACCGGCTCAAGACGGCCGTCCAGGGCTGGGTCGATCAGGTCGAACCACTGCAGTGGCAACTGCTCTCGCCGCGCGTGGGATTCGGCCGGCCGTGGTGGATCTCGCGCCCGCAGATCGACATCGACCACCACGTCCAGCGGACCACGGCTCCCGCGCCGGGCGGCGACGAGGAGCTGGCCGCGACCATCGGCGAGATCTTCGAGGTGGGTCTGGACCGCGACCGGCCGGCCTGGCAGCTCTGGTACGTCGAGGGCCTCGCCGGCGGCCGCGTGGCGCTGGTGCTCAAGATCCACCACGCCGTGGCCGACGGCACCGCCTCGCTGCGGCTACTGGAAACGCTGTACAGCACGGACCAGGAGGCACCGCTGCCGCGGCCGCGGCCGACGGCGCTGCTCAACGAACGGCGACCGGCACCGTGGATCTGGTGGCCGCTGGTGCTGCGCCACCAGCTCACCGCGCTGGCCCGTTTCCCGAGCATCGTCGCCCGCACGGTGGCGGTCACCGGCGTGATCCGGCGCCGGCAGAAGGCCGGAAAGCCCGGATACGCCGAGGCTTTCGCCGCCCCCGCCATGGCGTTCAACGAGCCGTTCTCGGCCAGCCGCCGGTTCGCCTACCGGCGTTGCGACGTCACCGAGATCAAGCGGGTGTCCAAGGCGTTCGGGGTCACGATCAACGACGTCTTCCTGAGCATTTGCGCCGGAGCACTGCGCGAATACCTGGCCGAGAAGGGCCAACTCAGCGACGAGAGCATGACCGCGGTGGTGCCCGTGTCGATGCGCCCGGCCGAAACCGAGGCGGAGTGGGGCAACAAGGTGGCCCGGTGGAACGTCGACCTCGCGACGCACATCGCCGATCCGGTGGAGCGATTGGCGGCGATCGCATCGGCGACCCGTACCGCGCGCGAGGTTCAGGCCGAACGGGACGCCTGGCTGCAGCACGACTGGATGGAGTACTGGCCGCTGTTCTGGTTGTACTCGCGGGTGCTTCCGATTCTCGGTGCCAAGTTCAAGCGCCGGCCGATGTTCAGCCTCATCGCCTCGAACATGCGTGGCCCGCAGCGCACGCTGTACTGGGGTGGCGCGCCGATCGAGCAGCTGATCTCGTCGGGCCCGATCGTGTTCCCGATGGGGTTGAACTTCACCGGGTGGAGCTACCGCGACGAGATGGCGATCTGCGTGCTCACCTGCGGCGACCAGGTGCCGGACCCGTACGGTATCGCCGATCGGGTGCCGCAGGCCCTGGCCGAGCTGTCCGCCCGGGCGGACTCAGTAGGCGCCGGGACCCTCGTNTGCCTCGGACTCGGCCATATGACCTCCTGGGAGGAGCGACGGATGGTATTCACGATGGTGACATACCCGACGGGCAGGATAGGGCGGCACTGATGACGCAGAGTGTGCGCGCCGCGGCGCGTGAGGCACTGCCGGCGATCGCCGACGCCGCAGCCGATGTCGACCGCAACGGCGCCGTCGACCCGTCGGTGATCGCGGGCCTGCATGATGCGGGTTTCTTTGCGATGCTGCGGCCCAAGACGTTCGGTGGCGTGGAGGCCGATCCGGCGCAGTACCTGGCGGTCACCCGCGAGCTGTCGGCCGCGTGTACCTCCACGGGCTGGCTGGCCGGCTGGCTGGGCGTCAACACCTGGCACCTGTCGCTGTTCGACGAGCAGGCGCAACACGACGTGTGGGGTGATGATCCGCGGACCCTGCTGTGTGAGTCCTATGCCCCGACCGGCCGGCTCGAGCGGGCCGGTGACGCGTTCCGGTTGTCCGGCCGGTGGAGCCGGTGCACCGGGATCCATCATGCGTCGTGGTTGATGGCGGCCGCAGTCCTCGTCGGCGACGACGGCGCGGCTCAGGACTTCCTGGTGGCCCTGGTGCCGAGCGACGACTACGTCGTGGAATCGAGTTGGAACAGCGTGGGATTGCGCGGTATCGGCGCCCACGACGTCGTCGTGTCGGGCGCGGTGGTACCGCGTTACCGCACGTTCGGCTGGGTAAGCGGTGATCAACTGGGCACGCTGCCCCCGCTGTACCGGTTGCCGCAACCGACGATGTACACCCACACCGGCACGGTGCCGCTGCTCGGCGCGGCGGAGAACATCCGCGCCGCGCTGCAGCCCCGGGTCGGCTCGTCACTCGATCCGGTCGCCATGGCGATCGGCGATCTCGAGCTGTCGGTCCGGCAGATCGAACGCAACCTCGATGAGCTCATGGAGTGTGTGCGCGCCGGGGTGACCCCGGGTAACGACCGCGTGCTGCGATCGCGCCGGGACCAGGTGCTGGCCTCCGAACGTGCGGTCGGGGCGATCCGGACGTTCATGGCGCACTCGGATGGGCGGGATGCCGAGGACGCTGTGGTGGAGCGGGTCTGGCGGGATGTCCAGACCGCGCAGACCCATGTGGCCAGCAATGTGGACCAGGTGCTGGCGCTCGTCGGGCGCTATTCGTTCGGCATGGAGGTCGACGACATCCTCTGGTAGTCCGTCACACCCACGCGTCGGACGTGAGGGTGCGCAGTACGCGTGACAACAGGTTGTCGGTCACCTGCGACGGGGTCGCGGCCGATGTGGCATCGCGCTCGGCGCCGAGTTGCTGCGAGATGTGGCGGGCGGCGCGGATGACGAACGGGGCGGTTCGCTGCAGTCGGTGCAACGGGACGGCGCCGGTCAGCGAAAGGCCCGCCACCTCACCGTCGGCCGAACGCAGCGGGGCCGCGACGCTGGTCAGCCCGATCGTCAATTCCTCGTTGTCGTAGGCCAGCCCGTGCCGGGAACGGATCCGCGCGAGTTCGCGGTGCAGGGTCGGAAGATCGCTGATGGTGGAGCGGGTGCACCGGGTCAGCCGTGGGCCCAGCACGGCGTCCACCTCCTCGGCGGGGAGCTGGGCCAGCATCGTCTTCCCGAGCGCGCTGGCGTGGGCCGGGGACTGGCCTGCGACGCGGGTGGGGACGATGGCGCTGTTGCGGCCGGCCACCTTGTCCAGGTAGATCACATCTCCGCCGAACAGCACCCCGAGCTGGACCACCAGCCCGGTGTCGGCGTGCAGGCGGGACAACGTCGGCGAGGCCACGCCGCGCAACTGCGAGTGGTCGACCATCCTGGTCACCGGCAGCGGCGACGCCGCCAGGGTGTAGCCGTCGCGCCGGTGTTGCAGCAGCCCGGCGCTGTGCAACTGCTTGAGGATCCGATGCGTGGAGGACCGCGGCAGCTCGGTGCGGCTGGCGATCTGGTCCAGCCTCAGGTGCTTGCCCGGCTCGTCGAAGGCGTTGAGGATCAGCGCGACGCGATCGACCATCGACACGGCGGCATCACGTGGCTCGGCATGTGCGGTTACTTTGCTGGCGGAGCTCGACACTGTGCCCCCTCGGACGTCGGACAACTGAGTGATTCACCATCCCACTGAGCGAGATCGTGCCGCAACTCACTCGAGGTCTGCTTGACCATAGATGTCAGCACGCGACGCGGGCGACGAGGGAGTTTTTGGATGCGTGGTGTTGAAATGACCAGAGATGTCCTGGACGGCATCGACGACAATGCCGATCGGATACGGGCGCTGGGGCCGGTCAACGAGGCGCTCGGTCGACTCGACGACCGCACGGTCGAGGCGCTGCGCGAGACCGGGGTGATGCACATGCTGCAGCCCGAGGAGTTCGGCGGTATCGAGACCCATCCCGGCGACTTCGCCGAAGCCGTGCTCGAGATCGCCCGGCTCGACGGATCGACGGGCTGGGTCGCCGGTTCGGTCGGCGTCCCGCCCTGGGCCCTGGCCTCCGCCGACCGGCGGCTGCGCGACGAGGTGTGGGAGGCCGACCCTGACGTCTGGATCGCCTCGGCGCACCCCCCGTCAGGTGTGCTCCTACCCGTCGACGGCGGCTACCGGCTCTCCGGTGAATGGCGCGCCGTCGCGGCCATCGACCACTGCGCGTGGGCCGTCGTCGGCGCGCGGGTGGTGGGCTCCGGCGGCACCGAGGGCCTGGGATATTCGCTTGTGCCGCGGGCAGATCTGCTCGTCATCGAGGAATCCTGGGACGCGATCGGACTGATCGGCACCGGCAGCAAGAGCATCGCCATCGACGACGTGTTCGTCCCCGGGCACCGGTTGCTCAACCACAACAGCATCGTCGACGGGACGCAGGCCGGCCGTGCCGGACTGCGCAACCCGATCTACCACATTCCGCTCAGCACGATCGCCCCGCTGGGCATCACCGCCGCGGTGATCGGCATGGCCGAGGGCGCGCTGGCCCACCACACTCAGACGGCCGACCCCGAGGGGCCGGTCGCCGAGCAGGCGGCCGCTGAGATCCGGGCCTCACGGCTGGCGCTGCTCGACACACTGACGGCTTCGTTCAACCAGGTCCTGGACGGGCCGATCGACGCAGGCATGCGGGCTCGTGCGCGCCGCGACCAGATCGCGGCGGCCCGCCGGGCCGTGCGGGCGATCGACGAGATCGTCGGTAACTCAGGCGTCGACGCGCTGCGTCGGACCAGCCCGGTGCAGCGGCTGTGGCGGGATGCCCATGTCGGCCTGGCGGCCGTGGTCGCCGAATCGAAGGCGGTCTCCCCGTAGCGGGACGGGTGCCCGAGGTTCCCGGACAGACGACTGTGGGCGGCGCCGAGATCAGCGCCGCCCACAGTCGTTCCGCGTGACTAGGCGTGGGTTCCGCCGTCGATACGGATCTCGGTGCCACTGATGAACGCGCCGTCGTCCGAGACCAGCATCGCGATCACCCCGGCGACGGTGGCGGGGTCCGCCATTCCGGACGCGCCGTTGCTCAGGTCGGTCGCCACGATCGGGGCCAACTTGGTGAACAACGACCAGTCGACATCGGCGGGGAGCAGTCCCGGTGTGGCGTCGGTGATCCCGGACTTGATGCTGCCCGGTGCCACGCTGACCGCCCGCAGCCCCTGCTTGCCGTACTCGAGGGCCAGGGCATGGGTCATGGCCTGGATGCCGCCCTTGCTGGCGGCGTAGGCCGCCATGTACGGGTGGGCGAACGCGGCCGAGGTGGAGCTGAAGTTCACGATCACGCTCTGCGGATTCTTCAGCAGCGCGGGCAGCGTCTCGCGGATCACCAGGAAAGTCCCGGTGAGGTTGACGCCGATGATCTGGTTCCACTCCTGCAGACTCATCTCGTGGGTGTGTACGGCGCGGAGCATTCCCGCGGCGTTGACCACCGAATCGAGGCCGCCGAGCGCCGCGACGGCAGTGCGGACGCCCTCGACCACCGATGCCTCGTCGCCGATGTCCATCCGCGCAGCGGTGAATCGATCGGCGGTGCCGGCCTGCTGCGCGGCCTGCCCGGTGGCCTCCAGGCCCTCGGCGGAGATGTCGGCACCGACCACTGCTGCGCCCTCGTCGAGCAGTCTGCGTGCGGTGGCCGCCCCGATACCCGAACCGGCGCCGGTCACCAGGATCCGGCGGCCCTCAAGTCGCTTCACGATATACCTTCCTGCTTGTCGGTTTCGATCATTGTCATTGCCCCATCACGTATTTCACGGTAGGCCCGGCCGTCCAGCCGCCGTCGACGGCGATCTCGGCCCCGGTGACGTAGGTCGAGGCATTCGACAGCAGATAACCGACCGCGCCGGAGATCTCGTCGGCCTCGCCGACGCGGCCCATCGGCGTGTTGGGGTAGTTGCCCTCACCCTGTTGGATGCCGATCTGGGCCGTCATCGGCGTGTAGGTCATCCCGGGATGCACGGAGTTCACCCGGATGCGATCGGGGGCCAGCTCCACCGCGGCGATCTTGCTCAGCCCGCGTACGCCCCACTTCGACGCGCCGTAGCCGGCGGTCAGCGCCAGGCCCATGAGGCCGGCGGCCGAGGAGATGTTAACGATCGAGCCGCCGCCCGCGGCGCGCATCGGCGCGATGACCGCCTGCACGCCGTTGAAGACACCGACCAGGTTCACCTCGAGCACGGTGCGGAAGTGGTCCAGCGGCTCGTGTTCGATGAACTGGCCGGTGGAGATGCCTGCGTTGTTCACCAGACCGGTGAGGCTGCCGAACTCGGTCTGGGTCAGCTCGACCGCGGCCTGCCACTGTGCCGGATCGGTCACGTCGAGATGGACGAATCGGGCGTGGTCGCCCAGCTCGGTCGCCAGCTCGGCCCCATCCTCGTCCAGGACGTCACCGATGACGACCTTGCCACCACGCGTCACGATGTGCCGCGCGAAGGATGCGCCCAGGCCCCGGGCGCCGCCGGTCACGATCGCCACCACATCTGACAATGAGTTCGAATCTGCCTGCATTGCAACAACTTCCTTTCAAGGTGACTCCTGGCTGAAGCACTGCCGGCGGTGGCCGCAGCGCCGCCGGTGCGAGCACGCAACCACGCTCCGTCTGGGTCACGCTTATCAGTCTCACCCCATGGGAGTGGCTGCGGCAGTGCCTCGGGGATGCCGCTCGACCAGCGACGTCACGTCATATCTCACCGTTTTGCCGGGGCGGTCGTGGCCCGCGTACCGGTGAGTGGGACAACCGGTGTCCGCCGTAGATGCTCGTTCGTAACGTGACAAGCCGAACATGAAGCGAAAGGCAACGATAGTGACAGCGCAGCCAGCTCCGTCGGGCACCGCCGAAAAAACCTCAGCCGCGGTGGATGTCGTCGTGGTGGGAGCCGGTTTCGCCGGACTGTACGCATTGCACCGCCTTCGCAAGCAGGGCCTGTCGGTGCGCGTCTTCGAGGCGGCCGACGGCGTGGGCGGGGTCTGGTACTGGAACCGCTACCCGGGCGCCCGCTGCGACGTCGAGAGCGTCGACTACTCCTACTCGTTCGACGAGGACTTGCAGCAGGAGTGGAACTGGACCGAGAAGTACGCCACCCAGCCGGAGATCCTGGCCTACCTCAACCATGTGGCGGACCGATTCGATCTCCATCGCGACATCTCGTTCGAGACCCGGGTGACCGACATGGTGCTCGACGAGAAGACCCTGCGCTGGGAGGTGCGCACCGACCGTGGCGATGTGGTGTCCGCTCGGTTCTGCATCCTGGCCGTCGGGCCGCTGTCCAACGCGAACATCCCGGCGATCGAGGGGCTCGATTCCTTCGCCGGAGAGGTCTACCACACCGCGCACTGGCCGCACGAGGGCGTCGACTTCACCGGTAAGCGCGTCGGGGTGATCGGCACCGGATCCTCTGGCATCCAGGCGATTCCGTACATCGCCAAGGAAGCCGCCCAGCTCTACGTCTTCCAGCGCACACCGAACTACAGCGTGCCTGCCGGCAACGTGCCGCTCGACGACGAGACCCGGGCGGCGCAGAAGGCCGGCTACGCCGAGCGGCGCCGGCTCTCGATGCTCAGCGGGGGTGGATCCCCACATCAGCCGCATCCCAAATCGGCCCTCGAGGTCTCGCCGGAGGAACTGCGGCAGACCTACGAGCGGCGCTGGGAACTGGGCGGGGTGCTGTTTTCCAAGGCCTTCCCGGATCAGCTGCTCACCATCGAGGCCAACGACACCGCCAGGTTGTTCTGGGAGGAGAAGGTGCGGGCGGTGATCGACGATCCCGCCGTGGCCGAGGTGCTGATCCCGAAGGACCATCCGATCGGCGCCAAGCGAATCTGCACCGACGACAACTACTTCCAGACCTTCAACCGGGACAACGTGTCGTTGGTCAACTTGCGGGCGACGCCGATCGAGCGGATCGACCCGACCGGAATCGACACCACCGAAGCGCATTACGACGTCGACGCATTGGTGCTGGCCACCGGGTTCGACGCGATGACCGGATCGGTCCAGAAGCTCAACGTGGTGGGCCGGGACGGCCGCACCCTCAACGAGGCATGGGCCGAGGGGCCCATCACCTACCTCGGACTCGGCGTGCCGGGCTTCCCCAATCTGTTCAACATCGCGGGCCCGGGTGCCCCTTCGGTGCTGGCGAACATGGTCCTGCATTCGGAGTTGCACCTGAACTGGGTGGCCGACGCGATCGAATACCTCGACGCCCAGGGCGCTCCGGCGATCGAGGCACGGGCCGACGCCGCGGCCGAGTGGGTGCAGGAATGCACTCGCCGCGCGGCCGGGACCCTGATGCCGCAAGCGAATTCGTGGTACCTCGGGGCGAACATCCCGGGCAAACCGCGGGTGTTCATGCCGTTCGTCGGTGGCTTCGGTGTGTACGGCGAGATCATCGCCGATGTCGCCGCAGCCGGATACAAGGGCTTCGACATCCACCAGGATCTGACCGCGTAGCGGTCCCTGCGGGGGCCGGCTGCTTCGGGCGCCGGCCTCCGAGACAGGGATCGGTCAGCCGTCGGAGGCCAGCATCGCGCGGATGTCGTCACACACCTGCCGCGTGGCCGCACCGGCCAGTTTCAGCACCGGCATGGTCATGAACCCGTGGATCGCACCCTGGTAACAGCGGTGCGCCACCGGAACCGCTTCGGCAGCAAGCGCTTCGGCATATGCGTCGCCCTCGGATCGAAGCGGGTCGAATCCTGCGGTCACCACCACCGCCGGTGGCAGCCCGGCCAGCGCGGCGTGGCGCGGCGCGGCGTGCGGATGGCTGCGGTCGGTGGCATCGGGGATGTACTGATCCCAGTACCAGGCCATGGCGGCGCGGGTGTTGTAGTACCCCGTCGCGAACTCGCGGTACGACTGGGTGTCGAAATCGGCTGCGATCACCGGATACAACAGCACCTGGCCGGCGATCGCCGGTCCTGAGCGGTCGCGGGCGAGCAGCGCCGTCACCGTCGCGAGGTTGCCGCCGGCGCTGTCACCCGCCACGACGATCCGGGACGCATCACCGCCGAGGCCGGCGGCCGACGCCGCGGCCCAGCACAGCGCGGTGTAGGTGTCCTCGGCCGCGGCGGGCCAGCGCGATTCGGGTGCGAGCCGGTAGTCGACCGAGATCACCACCGCGCCAACGCCGTTGCTCAATGACCGGCACAGGTCGTCGTGCGTGTTCAGATCGCAGAACACGAATCCGCCGCCGTGCGCGAACACCACGATCGGCTGTTCTCGCCCGGCAACCGCGCCGCCCGAAGGCGATGCCGGCCAGTAGATCCGCACCGGTACGTCGCCGGGAATCACCCGGTTCTCGACCGCCCCGATCGGTTGTGGCTGCTGCGGTGGCCGGTATCGCGCCCGCACGGCGGCCCTCGCCTCAGCCCCGGTCATCGTCTCGACGGCGGGGAACCCGGTGTTCAGTGCCGGCAACAGCGCGGCGATCTCGGGGTCGAGGTGCCAATCGTTTCGTTCTGGCCCGGCAGGATCGGCGGTCATTTCTCGATACTCCACCCCCGCCATACCACGCTGCGCAATTTTGTACCGCTGAGCGAGACTGCTCCAGCCGGATCCGATTCCAGTGCGCACGATCACATGACGCGATGCGGTGAGGCCCCCGACACATCGGGGCGCTATCGGGCGAGAGTCGCCGGAATGAACTCCACAGCAACGGAATCCGAGCCCTCAGAAGGAGTGCTCGACCACCTGATAGATGGAGAGGAAATGGAACGAAGTAGCGAGTTCGACGACGGAGGCGTACCCGGCGTGCGTCGCCGTCGGCGAACGACATGGAAGGGCCTCGGCGTCGTGCTGACTGCCATGGGCTTTTTCGTGATGTCGGTGCTGCCCGCCTGGGCCGCCGAGAACATGAGGGTCACCTGGGTGCGGCATGGTCAGTCGGCCGGAAATACCTCGGGAGTGATCGACACGTCGACGCCGGGTCCGGTGCTCACCGATCTGGGGCAGCAGCAATCCCGGGACGTGGTCGACAGGCTGGGCGACAACAACTACGACGCCATCTACGCGTCGCAGATGATCCGTACCCAGCAGACCGCGATGCCGATGTCGGCATACCTCGGGCTTCCGGTCCAGGTGCTGCCCGGGCTGCAGGAGATCGAGGCGGGTGACTACGAGGGCACACCGGAGAGTGGCGCACTCGGTGGCTACCTCAAGGCCCCGATCGCCTGGGCGTTCGCCGGCCAGCTCGATCAGCGGATCCCGGGGTCCGTCAACGGGCATGAGTTCGATGCCCGTGTGGACGGTGCACTCAAGACCATGTACGACAAGGGCGACCGCAACGTCATCGTGTTCTCGCATGGCGGCACCATCATGTTCTGGACGATGATGAACGCGGAGAACCTCAGCACGGCGCAGAAGATCGAACTACTGAGCCACCATGCGCTGGGCAACACCGATTACGTTGTGGTCGAGGGCAACCCGGAAGACGGCTGGGTGCTGGTGGACTGGAACGGCCAGCGTTTCAGCCCGGAGCCGTCCTTCGAACATGAGGTCGGGCTGCAGATCCGCACCCTCAGCCGACAGCTCGAGGCCGCGATGAAGCAGGTCACCGACGCGTTCGCCACCGGTGACGTGTCCACGATCGCCACGGCGATCAACCGCGGCGTGGCCGACGCCTCGTTCTCGTTCGCCAAGTTCAACCGCGCGATCGGGGCGGAGGTGATCGAGCGCGCCGCCTTGGCCATCGATCAGCTCCGCGATCCGGAGTCCGATCCGGCCGAGGAGGTCAAGGAGCAGGTGTCGAACACGTTCGAGCGCATCGTGCCGGACAGCAAGCCGGCCACGGAGATGCTCAAGCCGCTCGGCACCGTGGTGGACGACTCGAAGGAAGCGCTGGATTCGGCAGAGCTCGACCGGACCCGTGTGACCGAGAAGGTCACTGCCACGGTTCGTGGCAACGGTGCCACCGACCTGACCGGCGGCAATCTGGTCAAGCCCAGCAAGGCCTTCGCCGAGGCCAAGAACGCAGGCGAGCGGGTTCGTCAAACCGTCGCGGACGCCACCGATCAGCTCCGGTCGACGGTGAAGTCCTCGGTCAGCGGTATCACCGAGGCCGCCAAGAAGGTGTCCGAGAGCGTGGGCGCCCCGAGCGCTTCGCGTGAGGCCGCCGATTCCGATAAGCCGTCGGCCAAGGTTTCGGCCAAGGCGTCGTCCGATTCGGACAGCTGATGAACCCTGTCGGGCCGACACCGGTCCGGTCTCGTCCGTAGGAGATCGGCCCTTCCGTCAGGGAAGTGGCCCCGAGAGACGGCTCCCACCTGGGGAGCTGTGCTGACAGGCCTGAGCCCGGCTTCCCCGGGCTCAGGCCCTCTCGCGTGTCCGGTGGTCACGCATCCCGAGGAGATGCACGTGGATGAAAGAAGACACCTTCTGCGCGCACCGTGATCCCGTCCGCGGTCGCGAGGTGGCCCACGGCGAAGGTCTTCACGCCATCTATCCGGTCGATGTGCGCTTCGGCCCGTACCGGTCCCAGCCGGGTTCCGGCTTCGTAGCGAAGCGTCAGCGTCCCGGTCACCGCCGGCCGGCCCGGTTTGTGTGCGGTAGCCCCGAGAACGTGGTCGAGAAGAAGGGCGCAGATTCCGCCGTGTACGTGACCGGCGGGTCCTTCGTAGGCCGCCCCGAGCGTCACGTCGGCCCAGACGCGCCCGTCGGGTTCATGGTGGATCAGCAGCGGGGGAGCCAGTGCGTTGCGTAGTCCGATCACCGCGTTGCCCCACACACGGGATTGCCCATCTTCGGCTGGTTGGACACCGAAGGAGCCGGGCATCAACGAGTGGCTGAGTTCGTCGGCAGCCGCGTCGATCTTGGCCTTGGCGGACGTGAGGGTGGCGAGGTCGGCTCGACTCCGGATAGTGGCATCGACAAGTCGGCGAACGGAATCGGTGAGGGAGGCGTAAAGCGCCTCTGGGATATCGGTTTCGCTGTCCACGGGCACGGCGTCACCCCGGGATCGGATCGAGCCGCCGGTGGGCAAAGCCACCGTAATCGCCGCGGTAGAACAGCAATGGCTTGCCGCTGTGGGCCGTCAATCCGGTCACGTGGACGACGGCGATGGTGTGGTCGCCCGCAGCGTGCTCGAATTCCAGGTCGGCCTCGATGGTGGCCAGTGTCCCGTGCAATCGCGGGGCTCCGTTCGCCGCCGGACTCCAGGAGATTCCGGCGAACTTGTCCCCGCCGCTACGGGCGAACTGTGCACAAACCGTTTCCTGGTCGTCGGCCAGGATGTTGATGCACATCCGGCCGGCGGCCCGTATCAACGGCCAGGTCGACGAGCCGCGGGACGGACAGAACGACACGTAGGGCGGATCCAGCGACACCGAGGTGACCGACTGACAGGTGAAGCCCACCGGCCGTTGTCCGTCGTGACCGGTGATGACGGCTATTCCGGTGCAGAAGTGCCCGAGCACTGCGCGCATGTCTTTTGGTCCTGGTCGCGGATGCGTCGTGGTGTGAGCGGTCGCGGCGTGCTCCAGGCCCATCGGTCTCCATCCCTCGTGTGGTCGTCCGTCGTGCGGTCTCTGCACCAAGAATCGGCGAGACATAGGTCCTGGGCAACGGGGTCTCCCGGTCAGTGGTTCGGCCGGAGAAGCGCCGTGACCTCGATTGTTACCCTTGTTCCATGGAAGAACCCGAGCAGACAGCCAAGCCGGTGCTGGCCGCGAACAGCTGGGCGCTGCTCGGGTTGCTGTCTTATGAGCAAGAACTCTCCGGCTACGACATCCGCAAATGGCTGGGCTGGAGCATGCGCTTCTACCATGGAAGCCCCGCCTTCAGCCAGATCTACTCCGATCTGAAGAGGCTGGAGAAGCTGGGTTATCTGACTTCGCGGGTGGACGGCACCGGCACGCGAAACCGTCGTCTGTACAAGATCACTCAGTCCGGCCTCGACGCCGTCACGCAGTGGGCGCGGGAGACGCCGCCGGATCCTCCCTCTTTGAAGCACCCGGCACTCATGCGGGTCACCATGGGCCACCTCAGTGACCCCGCCACGTTGAAGCAGATGCTCCAGGAGCATCTTGCCTATGTCGACGGGATGCAACGCGACGCCGCCAAGGAAGCCCGTTGGTCCGCGGCGGACCCAGCGTGGGCATACGCCAAGATCGCGCTGGATTGGGCGGTCCGCTACTACGCGTCCGAGCGGGAACTCACTCTGCAGCTGATCAAGGATCTCGATGAGGCGGAGGCCAACTTCCCGAAAGTCGGTGAAGGCGCCAAGATCCCGTGGCCTGACCCGGCGTATTGGTATGAAATCGAGCGGAAAGCCGACGCCGAAGACGTCGACTGACCCTCGATCGTCGGTGTTTTACCTGCCGGCCGCATCGCGCGCGGCGATGTAGCCGTAGACCAGCCCCTGTGCGATGGTCGCGCCGGCACCGGGATAGGTGTGGCCGAAGGCGTTTGCGGCGGTGTTGCCAATCGCATACAGCCCGTCGATGACGGTGCCGTCTTCGCGAAGCACGCGGGCGCGGTCGTCGGCTCGTAGGCCGCCGCACGTACCGAGGTCGCTGAGCACCATCTTGACCGCGTAGAACGGGCCTTTGACCAGCGGCCGCAGGTTCGGGTTGGGTGTGACCGTCGGGTCGCCGTAATAACGGTCATAGGCACTACGGCCACGCTCGAAGTCGGGATCCTCTCCGGCGAAAGCACTTTCGTTGAACCTTGTCACGGTTGCCGTGAAATCGTCGACCGGAACATGCATCTTGGTCGCCAGTTCATCGAAACCGTGTGCCTTGACCGCGATTCCGGCGTCGAACCAAGTCTGCGGGATAGGCATGCGGGGAAACAGTTCGGCGGCGAAGACATAGCTGTTGCGGTACTGCTGATCGAAGACGATCCACATGCTTTCCACCGGTGTACCGGCTTTTTCGAGATCCAGGATGCGGTGCCCGAAGCTCATGTAGTCCGCCGATTCATTGGCGAACCGGTGACCGTGCTGGTCGACGATGAATGACCCGGGAAGTGACCGCTCGGCGAGCATCACCGCGGGTGCGGCCCCGGGCAGCGGGGCGACGGCCGGGAACCACCAGGATTGGTCCATCGAAGCGATGTCGGCACCGACGTCCTGCCCGAGCCGGATGGCGTCCCCGGTGTTGGATTCCGCGCCCAGGCTGAGATTGCGCCCGAGGGACTCGGATTGGAACTTCCACCGCATGTCCATATCGTGGTCGAAGCCGCCTGCGGCGAGCACCACACCGCGGCGGGCGGTGACTGTGAACGACTCTTCGCCGTGTTCGACGACCGCCCCGGTCACTCGGTCGCCCTCGGTGACCAGTTCGGTGAGTGACGTGTTGAGCCAGATCGGGATCCCGGCGCGAATCGCCCCCGCGAACAATCCTGCCGCCAGTGCCTGCCCGCCGGCGGCGTAACGCCTTCCGAGCGCCAGACCCCCGATGCCCTGTGCGAGCCGCTTGACGACGGTGGGCAGGCCCTTGCGGGGTACCCGGCTCATCAGGTTCAGCCAGCGGTAGTCCGCACCGGTGGTCGGCATCGGAATCTTGACTTCCATCACGCCCGGCCGCAGGTCGGGGAGATATTCACCCAGTATCGACGTGTTGAGCGGGCGGCATTCGCAGGTGCGCCCGGCTGCCGAACCTCCAGGCGCCTCGGGGTGATAGTCGGAGTATTCCTTGGCCCAGAAGAACTTCATCGGCGTGGTGCGACTCAACATTTCCACCGCCGCCCGCACGTTGTCCAGGTACGCCACGGAACGTTCCCGCGGGGCCGAATCGGAGACGACGGATCCCAGATAGGCACGGGCGCGGTGCACCGGGTCGTTGCCGCCGCATTCCTCGATCACCGGGCTGGACGGCAGCCAGATGGCACCACCGGATCGTGCCGTCGAACCGCCTACATAGGAGGACTTCTCGATGACGAGCACCGACAATCCCTGCTCGTGGGCGGCCAAGGCGGCGGCCAAACCGGTACCGGATCCGATGACGAGAAGGTCTACTTCGGCGGCGCTAATGGTGAGGCCGGCGGGAATGGTCTTGTGGCTGGTGGCGGTCACAACCGACGACGATATGTCGCTGAGCGGCATCGTTGCTTCTCGTGTCCTGTTGAGCGGGAACACCTGGTTACCGTGCACCCGCAGCGGCAGTTCAATGGGCCAAGCCGAGGAATCCCATTGATCGAAGGACGGGCCGCAACATGACGACGCACTCAGATGCCGACGAAGTTCGAGTGATCGAGTCCGGTTCGGTACCCACCAGATTCGCCCGCGGCTGGCATTGCCTCGGGCTGATCCGTGATTTCGGGGACGGAGAACCGCACCAGGTCAACGCCTTCGGACAGAAGTTGGTGGTGTTCCGGGGGGAGGACGGCGTCATCAACGTGCTCGACGGGTACTGCAGGCACATGGGTGGCGACCTGTCCCAGGGAACGGTGAAGGGTAACGAGATTGCCTGCCCGTTCCACGACTGGCGCTGGGGAGGGGACGGCCGGTGCAAGATGGTGCCGTACAGCAAGCGCACACCGCGGCTCGCCCGCACGGCTGCCTGGCCCACCCTGGAACAGGACGGCATGTTGTTCGTGTGGAATGACCCCGAGCGCAAGGCGCCGCCGGCGGACGTCACGATTCCCCGGATCGAAGGCGCCACCAGTGACAATTGGACGGATTGGCACTGGTACACAACGGTGGTCAACACCAACTGCCGCGAGATCATCGACAACGTCGTGGACATGGCGCATTTCTTTTACATCCACGGCTCGCTGCCCACCCACTTCAAGAACATCTTCGAAGGGCACGTCGCGACCCAGTACATGAAGAGTGGTGCCCGCCCGGACCTCGACGACCCCGAGGGCGCCAAGTTGCTGGGGACGACCTCGCTGGCGTCATACCACGGACCTTCGTTCATGATCGACGATCTGATCTATCACTACGCGGATTTCGAGCAGCGCACCGTCCTGATCAATTGCCACTACCCGATCGACGCCAATTCCTTTGTTCTGCAGTACGGCATTGTGGTCGAGAAGAATGCGGCCATGCCTGAGGAACTCGCCGTGCAGACGGCGGTGGCGCTCGGTGACTTCGTCAAGATGGGCTTCGAGCAGGATGTCGAGATCTGGCGCAACAAGACGCGAATCGACAACCCGCTGCTGGTCGAAGAGGATGGGCCGGTGTACCAGCTGAGGCGCTGGTACGAACAGTTCTATGTGGATGTGGCGGACGTGACACCGGACATGGTGAACCGCTTCGAGTTCGAGTTGGACACCACCAGGCCGTGTGAGGTGTGGATGAAGGAAGCTGAAGCCAATCTGGCCGCGCGCGCCGCTGCTTCCGAAACGGTGGGATGACGATGGCTGTCCGTCAGGACAATCGTCTCGAGGATGCGCCGATGCTACCGGTCATGTGCCGGCGCTGCGGTGCCTGTGTCCAGGTTCGCAAGAGCAGCTGGAACCAGACCAGCGTTCAGTGGAGCGCTGCCGCCCTCGGGCATTGCGAAGAGCGCTGCACCGCAGCCCAATTGTTCGGTCACGGCGGCGGTCTGTTCCTGGCGTGTTCGGCGCTGAGCGGCTCCATCGCTGCCGCCGTACGCTCGGGAGCGCTGCCAGTGGTCGACGAGATCGAGTGACCGCCCGTACCGTCGGCTACCCCTTCAGCAGGCCGACGGTACGGGTGACTCGTTGCGTCAGTTCTCCCAGAGTGATTCGCCGCTGAGTGAATGCGGTGATATTGGCCATCCAGACGTCGGAGAGTATTTCGGCAGCGCCGATCTGGTGAGAAGTCAACTGAACTACTCTCAGTGAGCCGACGAAGATCTGGACTATCCGCCTGCGCACCATGTCGGCCTGAGCCGCGGCGGCGCCGTCCGCGTACAGGTAGGGACGGATCATGGCTTCGGCGAACCGGGGCGATGCAGCCAGACTGTCGGTGAGGGCGAGCGCCACCTGTAGCAGGTGCTGAAACGGATCTGGATCGTCGGCGACGCAACGAAACTCCGATTCGAAGTCCCACAGCCATTCGTGGAAGCACGCCAGCAGCAAGTCGTCCTTGGAGGGGAAGTACTGGTACACGGTAGCCGCCGCCACGCCCGCCGCCGTCGCAACCGAACGGATCTGGCAGCTGTCGTAGCCCTGAGCGGCCAGTGACATCGCGGCATCGACGATCCGGTCGCGACGGGCGATCCGGTTGGACGTGAGTTCTGCGGTGCCCAAGGGTGATTCGTGACGAAGAATAGGCGTCGTCGCAGCTCTCAACTCGGGTGTTCTCACGGTGAGAACAGTAGGTGTGATTCCGGTGGTTGAGCGCGCGTGGTCTCGCTCATCGGGCAAAACCGAATAGAGATGACTCGCCTGACCGGAGTTGCATCACAACGTGAATGCCCAGTCGCCGGATGCTTCCGGCGACTGGGTCGGTTCTGGTGGTTCAGCTGGATGAGACCGGCATGATCGGAAGCTTCTTCATGGCGCTGGCGCGAGGATCAGGGGCCGCAGCCGCGGCTGCGTGGTTCTCTTCTCCTCGGGTGTAGGTCCACACGCAGAACGGCTCACCTTCGGCGAACTTGAAGTCCTTGGGCGGCAAGTTGATGGCGAGGTTGCAGCCTGGGAAGAACGGGGCTGAGATGCGTTGTTCGAAAGTGCAGTTCATCCAGGCCCGCGCCGGTGGGTAGAGACCTTCGTCGGTGTACTTTTGGAGCACTTCGCAGCGGCGCATGTTCAACACCACGTGATCGGGGTTGTGCACGATGTACTCGCCGCCGTAGCCCAGCGTCCCGTCGATACTCAACACCGCCAGCTTGAGGAAGTCTACGACGTGAACGGGCTCGATCTTGAAGACCTTGGCCAGCTTCGGATATTGGTAATCGATGATGAGCTGGTACATGTCAGGCAGGCCGAGCCAGACTTCTTCTTCGGGGATGATCTTCGTCCACTGGTCGATGAAGTAGTTGTGCCCCTTGAGATATTGGTCCCAGTAGGTCTGGATCAGGCGGATCAACGCCGGCTTCGTCAGGTCTTCGGTCTGAACATCGAAGGGGATCGCTTGGTACTGGGCGTTCTTCCAGTCCCATCCCGGAGGGGCGATGAAGCGTCCCATCGGCATCACCTGACGCATGCCCGCCCGGGATACCTCGGCGGCTACGTCCATTGCGGTGTTGATACCGACCTTCTCCGAATAGATCTTGACGTGGGCGTAGGGGACGAAGTTCAAGACGTCTTCGAACACCCTGGCCAGGCCGAGCAGAAAGTCGCGCGAGAAGTCCTGGATGTTGCCGACTTTGCCCATGAAGTCGTGGGTGTAGTCGTCGTAGTTGAGTTCCTCGCCTTCGCCGGTGAGTGCCTCGGTTTCCGTGGTCATTGGTCCCTCCTGATGCTTTGCGACAACTTGTGAAAGGTGGTGGCAGAATCTGCATATGTGGCAGAAACTGCCAAGCCGATGGTAGGTGCCGCGGAGACGTGGATCACGGGTCGTATCCCGCTGGCCGGGAGGAAAGCCGACGTGGTGCGCTGACCCGCCGATCGCCAAACGCTAGTATCGAAAGTGCTTGTCAGGTAAGGGGACAAACGTATGCCGGTGGCGAACAAGCTGAGCTCGCTGACCGAGCGCCGCGCCGAGGAGCTTCGGTTAGATATCGCATTGGCCGCGCGCGATCTTTTCCTTGCCGAAGGTTCGACGTCGGTCACTGTGGAGCGGATCTGCACGGCGGCCGGCATCGCGCCGCGGACCTTTCACCGCCATTTTCCGGTTAAAGAGGACGTGGTGTTGCCGCTGTTTCGCCGTTTCGGCACTCTGAGCGTCGAGGTGCTCGCGGACGCCGCGCTTGGTGGTGATGCCGTGGAGATCCTCGTCGAAGCATTCAGCAGTGAAGTGCCCAAACGCGGCACGGTCGACTTCGACCGCACCTTCATGGCATTGCTGGTCAACGATCCCCAGTATCGGTTGCGCTGGCTGGACTGGGGGCAGGACCTCATCGAACCGATCACTGAGTTCTTGGACGCCCGATTTGACCTCGGAGACAATGCGTATACACGAGAATTGCCTGCCCAGCTGGTGATCCAGGTGTGCCGACACGCGTACATCCAGTGGGTGGCCGAGGGTGATTTCGCCGGCCTGCGATCCGCTTTGCGAGTGGGGATGCAGATGGTCGTGGAAGCCCTGCCGGTTTTGTCGCGGCAGGGCTGACGCACAGTCGTCGGAGCCGGGACTGCCTAACTACCAAAGATTTCGAGCGGCCCGACGTACGCTCGGTTGACCTTGACCCGCTCGGTGATACGCCACCGGCCGTCGTCGTCTCGCCGCCAGGTGTCGTGATAGTCACCCAGCGTGTAGAAGCGAGTGGAAGGATCGGCAGCCGAGTTCAGATGAACGTCGCGGATATAGCTCGGCTTGTCGCCGTGTCGTCGACGACATCGACGAGGATGTTGCCGATCAGATGCTGAGTGGGCCCGCAGCTGTCGAGGAACCCGCGGATCATGTCGATGATCGCCGTGCTCCCCGTCAAGCGGCCCGTGCCGAAATCTCCTTCGACGTCGTCGGTGAGGATTTCAGCCATCGCCGCCCAATCCCGATCGTCCATGGCTCGGGCGAAGAGATTCAGCGCCCGATCGATGTCCGGCTCATCACGCAGCACCCTCAGATCAACAGAATCCATGCCCGCATTCCTTTCCCTTCAGGCGTGTGCACCACCGTCGACACGGATCTCCGTGCCGGTGATGAATGCACCGTCGTCGGAGGCGACCATAGCGATGACCGCTGCGACTGCGCTTGGATCTCCGAGGATTTCGCTGTCAGCTCCGTGCAACAACGGCGTCTGCTTGGCCCACAATCCGAGGTCGTACCCTTCGGGCATCTTGTCCAGGGTGCTGTTGGCCAGCGCCGTGGACACGCCACCCGGCTGGATGTTGACCGCACGCAGACCTTGCTTGGAATACTCCAGGGCCAGGGAGTGAGTGAAGCTGAGAATGCCGCCCTTGCTGGCCGCATATGCCGCCATGTACGGGTGGGCGAACGTCGCGGCGGTGGAGGTGAAGTTCACGACGACGCCGCGGCCTGATTCCAGCAGCGCCGGCAGCGCCTGGCGGGTCATCAGGAAGGTTCCCGTGAGGTTGACGGCCAGAGTGCGGTTCCAGTCTTCGAGGCTGGTCTCGTGCGTGTGCGAACACGTCTGCATGGCAGCCACATTGACCAGAACCTCAAGCCCGCCCAACTCGGCCACCGCAGCGGACACCGCGGCGATCACGTCGTCCTCGCGCGATATGTCGAGGACGGCCGTGGTGAGCCGCTTGGCGGTGCCGGCACCTTCGGCGGCCGCGGTAGTTGCGGCCAAGCCGTCGGCGGAGATGTCGTAGCCGACCACCGTTGCGCCTTCATCGAGCAGGCGAGCCACCGTGGCCGCGCCGATCCCCGAGCCGGCGCCGGTGACGATCACACGGCGATCTGCGAAGCGTTCCATCAGGGATTTCCCTCCGAGTCAGGCGAATTGAAAGGCAGAAATGGGCGCCTCGTCCGGATAGCTGCTGGGGCCGCCCAGGTCGTATGCGGCGTTCAGCTCGCCGATGAACTGGGGGTCGTGCAGGGGTTCGCCCGGCACGTCGAGCTTGATGCCCTTGCCCTTGAGATCGTCGACCATCATTCCGATGGCTCGTTCGATCGTGATGTCGTCGGATCCGTCCATGTTCTTCTTGAGTTCGTCGTAATCGGCGAACACCTCGGCGGACCAGTGGACGAGGAACCGCAACTCGTCCGTGTGGTGACGAGCGATGACATCTTCACCGTTCTTGAGTAGCCACTGGTTGCGGTCGGACGCGTCTCCGGTGAAGACAGTGTCGAATGCCAGTCCGGCCGGAACCTGCTGCTCCAGTGGGCCGTTGGCCTCTCCGCGGTGCATCATCATTTCGTTCTGCACGACGACACCGCGGTTGTTGATCGGCGGCAGCACTCGGGCGGGCGGCTTGAGCGGACCGTCTGGCCAGTAGGTGAAGCCCGAACCCTCGTCGAGGGAGAACCAGGTGATCACTTGCGCCATCTTGATCAGGTAGTCGGTGAAGAGACCGGACTTGCCCATCACACTGCACAACCAGGTGGGCGCGTTCTCGTGCCGGACGCCGCGGAAACTGGGGGAGTCCAGGTGTCCCGGGTCGCGGTTGGCGCACGGACCGTTGATGTTGAACAGCATGATCTCGGGCTTGGCGTACTCGGCATTCCAATAGCTCTTGGCCTGCTCGATGAATCCCGCGTTGTAGAAGCAATCGTGCAACTCGGGATACAGAACGGTGCCGTAGTTGGCCAAGTAGCCGCGGAACGTCGGGGTGAGGAACAGATCCAGGGACGGCGTGAACCCTTCGGGGAAAGCACCGCTCATGGTGGCCATCAGCTCGTCGGCGGAGGCGAAGTGCTGGGCGATGATCAGCTTCCACGGGCCCTGGGTGTGCACGACGTCGAGCAGTCTGCGTTTCTGGTCTTCGGTGTAGACGTCGGTGAGCTCTCGCGGCGGGGCGGCAGGACGCAGGATGTCGGACAGCGCGAGACGCTGCTCATCGGTCAGCATGGTGATCTCCTTCGATGGTGTGGTTCTCGATTGTGGACAGCACTCAGCCTTGCGGAGCCGCCGTCGCCCGTTGATTGGGAGACTCGTTGTCGCCCAATGGATGGGCGAACTTGGCCCGAAGCAGCGCGCCGATCTCGGCCAGCGCCAAGCGGCCGCGTGCGGTGGCATCTGAGCGCATCAGAAAACCGTGATACATGCCGGGATATCGCGTAACGGTGGTTTGAACGCCCGCATCACGCAGCCTCTCGGCGTATCGCTCGCCCCAATCGCGGATCGGGTCGCACTCTCCGGTGACGACGATGGCCGCAGGCAGGCCGCGCAAGTCGGCTGCGTAGGCCGGGACCTGATAAGGGTCTCGTGGTGCTCTGCCGCGATCGACCAGTTCGTGCATGTAGACGATGTCCTCGTGTCGCAACAGCGGAGCATCGGGCATGGAGATGATGGACGGCGCACCCATGTCGCGATCCAGACCGGGATAGAGCAGCACCTGGGCGCAGATTCGCGGGCCGGCGTGGTCACGGGCCGCCAATGCCACTGCTGCGGCCAATGATCCGCCGGCGCTGTCGCCGACGACGGCGAGCCGGCTCGCATCGAGGTTCAGGTCGTCGGCCTGGGCAGAAACCCATTCGGTGGCCGCGTAAGCGTCGTCGAACTGAGCCGGTGGCGGCGATTCGGGTGCGAGCCGGTAGTCGACGGCCGCCACCGCGGCACCGCTGGCCTGCGCGAGTTCGCGGGCCAGCGGCTCGAACGAACGGTTGGAACCCATCACCAGCCCGCCGCCGTGCAGGTACACCAGCACGGGTAGCCCTGCCTCGGCGGTGGGCCGATACAGCCGGACCGGAATCGGCCCGGCCGGGCCTGGCGCCGTCAGGTCCTCGATGCCGGCCATGGCCGGCATGGCCGGCAGAGGTGCGGATTCGAGCGCTTCGCGTACGGTCGCCAGACCCCGGACGCGCATCGGCGCGATGTCACCGAACGAGGCAACTCGTGCGGCGGCATCGGGATCGAGTGGTGGATTGGCCATTTCAGCCCTGTGCCGGGTCGAATCGGCGCTCGGTTCGCAAGTGGGGAGCCTCTTGCCTGCTCAACACGCGGGCCCGTTCGGTCATTGCCGATCCGACATAGTCAGGTTGGGTGAGGAGATAGAATCGGCCCTCGGCCGCCTGGTCGAATACCACCTCGGCCGCGGCCAGCGGGTCCATCGCCTCGGCCTTGATGTCGAGCATGGCGGCGCGTTGTCCTTCGGCCGCACGGGCATCGCCGGACTCGACCCCTCCTGCCGATTCGAAGATGTTGGACACCACGGCACCCGGTAGCACCGCCTGAATGTGCAGGTGGTGGTCATGGCCGGCGGATTGCACTTCCAGATGCAGGCATTCGGTCAGGGCGAGAACGGCATGCTTGCTCATGATGTAGGGCGCCTGCAGCGGGACGACGGCCACACCGCCGATCGAGGACAGATTCCATACCCACGCCGGTGCGTCGCCGGCCAACATCTTCGGCAGGAATGCCTTGACGCCGTGGAAAACTCCGCTGATGTTGATGTCGACGACGCGTCGCCAGTTGTCGACCGGGGTGTCCCACAGATACCCGAATTGCTCGACGCCCGCATTGTTCACCAACAGCCGGACTGGCCCGACATCGCGGTACACCTGATCGGCCAGCGCCTGCACGGCGTCAGCGTCGCGCACATCGCAGACCACGTCGATCGCCGATCCTCCTGCGGCCCGGATCTCGTCACGCAGGTCCGCGATGGCAGCGTCGTCGATATCGACCAGCACCACCGTCATGCCCAAGCGGTTGGCATGCCGTGCGAGGCCGGCGCCGATCCCGGCGCCGGCACCCGTGATGACGGCGACGCCGCCGCCAAAGACTTCTCGGGCGTTCACGCGGTTTGGACGCCGGCAGCGGCCTTGGCGGTGTGCTGCGCGAGCGGGATCGAATCCTCGGCGTCGAGCACGACATTCAGCGAGGTGAACACCAGACCGGCTTCTGATCGTCGGATTCCGGCGTCGACGACACCGCTGGACACCGCGAACGGAACGTTGTTGGTGATCTGGTTGACGAAGAGATAGAAGCGGACGTTGGTCACCTCGCCGTCGGTTCCCGTGCGGTACACGTTGGTGGCGTGGTGACGGCACGGGTACGGATTCTCGTTGCGGTGCTCGATGAGCCAGGCCCAGGTCTCGGCCTTACCGTGGAGCTCGGCGGCCAGCAGATGCTCGAACGGGCAGGCCCCGGAGTCTGAGCGGCTCAGGTACTCCATCTCCTCGGCGAGGCGGGCGCCAACCTCGTCGAAGTGGCCCTGATCGTAGTGGTACCAGAAACCGGAGATGAACTCCTGGACATCAGACAGGGTGATCTCATTGCTCATGCCGGCAGTCAACCCGGGATGTGGCGCCGCTAACACCACCCATGACCGGTCAGCGGAACACAGAAACTGCTAGTCGCCGGCGATCAAAGCCCACAGTTGCCGCCCGCCCGCCGCAACGGCCGCCGAAGCAACCTGCTCGTCCCAGAAGCGCACCGATCCGAATTCCGCGCGCCACGCCAGTGCGGCGCGGGTGTAGGTGTGCAGTCGATGTTCGTGGGTGGTGCCGATCGCGCCATGTACCTGGTGCGCATTGCGGGTGACCACCGACGTGGCATGCCCGGCACAGGAGCGCGCGGCTGCGATCTGGAAATCGAGACCTTCTGACTGCCAGTCACTTCCGACAGCCGTGTGCACCGCAGCTTGGGTGGCGGCCCGCGCGAGAGCTGACTCTGCCGCGGCATCCGAGATCAGGTTCTGAATCGCCTGAAACTTGCTCAGGGGACGTCCGAACTGAACTCGTGATGTCGCGTGTTCGATGGACAATGCGACTGCGCGATCGAGCGCGGCGCACACCTGGATGGCCCGTATCAACGCCGCTCTGCGGCCGAGCTGCTTCGTCAGCCCTTTCGGCACCGGATGACCGGTGATTTCCGAGGTGTCGATCCGGACGGTGTCGCGTGGTTCGCCGATCAGATTGGCGCCAGCGGTGAGAACGACGTCGGCGGTGTCGAGTTCGGTGAGCCGGTATCCGTCGCCGGTCGGCCAGAGCACGACGATCCGTTCCACCTCACCCGCCCACGGAGCAGGTGAGGCGGATTCGCCGTTGCGCGGCGCCACATAAACCGTTCGCACGGCGTCATCAACGCGTTGGCCAACCGTCTCCAGCAGCCAACAGGCCAGCAAGTCGTGCTCAGCCAGGGGGATACGGACACCGTGACGGACCGCGGCGCTGAGCAACTCGGCGGCCTCGAGCCAACCCGCACCGCTGCCGCCGGATTCCTCGGCACCGGTCAGCCGGACCAGCCCAAGATCATCGAGGCGCTGCCACAGTGCGCGGTCGCACATGACACGCTCGCCAGGACCGACAGCGCGCGTGGTCCGGCGGTAATCAGAGAAGACGTCGTCCATCATGGCCGCCAGGTCCGGATCCACGGACGAGGCAGTGCTCGGGGCGAGTTCGGTGGTGTTCATCGCATACCCAATCCCCGCGCGATGACACCGCGCAGTACTTCGTTGGTTCCGCCGCGCAACGTGAAGCCGGGGCGCTGGTCCACCGCGGTGGCGACCAGGTGCGCCCACTCAGCGTCTGTGGCGGCGTCATCTCCGGTCTGCCGGTCTGCGTAGTCGGCGATGTCGCCTTCGACCGTGGTGCCGAGGACCTTGACGACCGCTGCCGGAACGTCGGGGTTCTCACCGCGTTCCAAGGCGCCTGCGACCGCGGTCGACATGTGATGCAGACCGGCGACCCGAGCCACCAGACGCCCCAATTGTTCATCGGCCGATCCTCCCTGTGCGGCAAGGTGTTCGGCCGAATACGCCAGGAGCGGGAAGGTCGACAGGAATCTCTCGGGCCCGCTGCGCTCGAAGCTGAGCTCGGAGGTCACCTGGGTCCAGCCCCGGCCGATCTCGCCGAACACCATGGCATCGGCAACGAACACGTCGTCGAGCACGACCTCGTTGAAGTGGTGGCCGCCGTTCATCGAGATGATCGGGCGGACCTGCACGCCCGGTGCCCGCAGGTCAACAATGAATTGACTCAGTCCGGCGTGCCGGTGCGCCGGATCCACCGGTTCGGTGCGGGCCAGCACGATGAACGCGTGCGCGCGGTGCGCTCCCGAGGTCCAAACCTTGGTGCCGGTGATCGACCAGCCGCCCTCGACCCGTACCGCACGGGTGCGGACGCTGGCGAGGTTGGAGCCGGAATCCGGTTCGCTCATCCCAATTCCGAAGAAACACTCACCGCGCACGATGCGAGGTAAGAACTCTGACTTCTGCTCTTCTGTCCCGTATTTCAGGAGCGACGGCACGATCTGGCGGTCGGCGATCCAATGAGCGGCCACCGGGGCGCCCGCGGCCAGCAGTTCTTCGGTCACGACGAATCGTTCGTGAAACGAGCGGCCGTGACCGCCGTAGTGCACGGGAACCGTCATGCCCAGCCAGCCCTGCTTCGCCAGGGATGCGGTGAAATTCTCGTCCCACCCGCACAACCAGGCATCGACGGAAGGTCTGAATGCCCCGGCGGCCAACTGTTCGGCCAGGAAGCTACGGACTTCCCGACGTAACTGGTCCAGGTGTGCGTCGCTCACGATGTCCGCCACTTCGCGATGCGCTGTTGGTGTACCGCGTCGTGGTGGGCCAGCGGTTGCATCGCCGCCGCCATCGCCAGGGTCGATTCCAGGGAGCCGGTCGTCGATTCCTGCAACAGGCGCTTGGCCATCCGCAGCGCGTGCGGCGGGTTGACCGCGATCCGGTCCGCCAGTGCCCGCGCTTCATTCAGAAGGTCCTCGTGGGGCACGACACGGCTGACCAGTCCCCACCCCAACGCCGTTGCCGCATCGATCCGTTCACCGGTGAACGTGAGCTCAGCGGCACGGGCGTAACCGATGGCACGAGGCAGGAACCAGGTTCCGCCATCGCCCGGGATGAGGCCGAGCTGCACGAAGCTCTCGGCGAAGGACGCGCGCTCGGAAGCGATCCTGATGTCGCACATCATCGCCAGATCGCACCCGGCGCCGATGGCCGCGCCGTTGACCGCCGCAATAAGGGGCACCTCCAGGCGTCCCAGCGCACGTGGGATCCGTTGGATCCCATCGATGTAGGCCCGTCGCTGGTCGATGGCATCCAGACCGAACATGCCATGGCGGTCGGCCATCTCCTTGACGTTGCCGCCGGCGGAGAATATCTTGCCGGCCCCGGTGAGGATGACCGCACCCACGGTGTTGTCAGAGTTGGCCGCATCGACGTTGTCCTCGAATGCGGCGATGATGTCCTTGCCAGTGATGGCATTGCCGACGTCGGGCAGGGTGATCGTCCAAATTTGCACCGATCCGTCGGTGTGGACGTCGAGCGGTGAGGTCACGCACGCTCCTTGAGCTGAAGGGATTTGGTCTGGAGGTATTCCTCGAAGCCGAACCGGCCCAATTCGCGGCCGATCCCGGACTTCTTGTACCCGCCGAACGGGGCCGCCGGGTTGTACGCGCCGCCGTTGATGTCGAGTTGCCCGGTCTGCACCTGACGGGCGAAGGCGATGGCATCGTCGTCGGTGGCACCCCAGACCGCGCCCGAGAGACCGTAGGGGGTGCCGTTGGCGATGCGCAGCGCATCGTCGGAGTCGGCGTAGGGGATCACCGCGAGCACAGGCCCGAACACCTCTTCCTGGCCCAGTTCGGAGTCGGGATCGACATCCGCGAAAACCGTTGGTGCCACGAAGAAGCCGATATCGCGGATCGGTTCCGCGCCACCAACCAGCAGCCGGGCGCCGTCTCGCCGGGCCCGCTCGATGAAGCCGCGAACGGTGTCGAACTGCGACCGCGACGCCGACGGCCCGATCCGCGTCGCCGGATCGCGCGGATCACCCACGGTGTACCGGGCCACAGCGGATTCGATCAGATCCAGTGCCTCGCCATATCGGTTCTGCGGCACCAACATCCTGGTCCAGGCCATGCAGGTCTGCCCGCCGTTGAGGAAGGCATTGCCCACCCCGACCTTGACCGCGGTGGCCAGATCCGCGCCGTCGAGGATCACGTTGGCGGACTTGCCGCCGAGCTCGAGAGCCACCTTCTTGATCGACTGGCCGGCCAGTTCCCCGACACGCGCACCGACACCCGTCGACCCGGTGAACGAGACGAGGTCGACGTCGGGGTGTGACGCGAGACGTTCGCCGATCACCCGACCGGGGCCCGAGACGAGGTTGACCGTCCCGGGCGGGAGCCCTGCCTCGTCGCAGGCTTCGATGAAAGCGAACACCGACAGCGGAGCTTCATTGCTGGGTTTGAGCACGACGGGACAACCGGCGGCAATCGCCGGTAGCACCTTCGCGACCACCTGGTAGAGCGGATAGTTCCACGGTGTGATGGCGCCGACGACGCCGTAAGGCTCCCTCAAGACCAGTGAATTACCGATGCGCTCTTCAAATTCGAAGGTGTCCAGTACGTCGGCGAAGCCCTTGGCCACCGCCAGCGGCACCTGTGTCTGCACCGTCTGTGCGATGCGCACCGGGGCACCCATCTCGGCGGTGATGAGATCGGCGATGTCGGGTAGGCGCTTCTCCATTGCGGCGATGACCCNGGCCCCCCATCGGGGCGGTGATGGGAGGGGGATGGGGGGGTAGGCGTTCCCCCATGGGGGGGATGCCCCGCTGCACCCGGCCCCGCCGCTCGGCGACGGTGATGAGCGGGTCGAATGCCCGCCGGGCCGCGGCTACCGCGGCGTCGACGTCGGCGGTGTCGCCGTTGGGCACATGGCCGATCACGGCCTCGGTCGCCGGGTCGACGACTTCGACAACACCACCGCCTTCACGAGAAGGTGCGGTCCACTGGCCGTCGATGAACAAGCGGTCGTGTTCGAAGGTGGGCACGGTAGTCCTTACGTTCGTAGGCGGGCTCAGGGGATCAAGCTGGCGCGGACGTCGCGCTTGCCGTCGGCTGCGGCAAACGCCTCGTTGATGTCGTCCAACGAGTACGACGCCGCGGCGAGTCGTTTGAACGGCACCTGGTGTTGATGGCGGTCGAGAAAGGTCAAGGCGCGGGACAGGACTGCCGGGTCATAGAGCGAGACCCCCACCATGGTCTTGTTGGTGAAGACGAACCGCGACGGGTCGAACTCGAACGTCTTGCCGATGTTGATGTTGCCGATCTCGACGTAACGGCCGAATTGCGCGAGCATCTGCAGTCCCTCCTCGATGGCTGCCGGGTGCCCGACGACTTCGACGACGACGTCGGCACCGTGGCCGTCGGTCAACGCGCGCACCGCCTTGGCCCGGTCCTTGGGCGTGGAAACCTCGGTGAGGTCGATCACCGCGTCGGCTCCGAATTCTCGTGCCAATTCCAGTCGTTCGGTCACTCCGTCGATGGCGATCACGTTGGCCGCCCCGCACGCCTTGGCCACCGCCACGGCATAGAGACCCAGCGCGCCGGCACCTTGGACCACGACGTGTTCGCCGAGTTGCAGGTTGACGCGCTCGAGGCCGTACATCACTTGTGACAGTGCGCAGTTGGCACCCGCGGCGATGTCGTCGCTCACGCTGTCAGGGACCGTGTAGACCACGGCACCGGCGGGCAGCAGGTAGTAGTCTCCGTAGCCGCCGACGAAATAAGGCGGCTCGTCGGCGCGACCCAACATTGCCATCTTCAGGTTCAGACAGGCGTTGCGCCGCCCGGCAAGGCAGTTGCGGCACCGGTGGCAGCAGTAGAAGTACGGGAACACCACGCGGGTGCCCTCGTTCAACGGCTTGCCGTTGGAGTCTGCGTTCACTCCGTCGCCCAGCACCTCGACGGCGCCGACCATCTCGTGGCCCAGCACGGTGGGCAGCTGCCCGCCCAGGCCTCGGGTGGCGAAGGTGCCGTGCCAGGCGTGCACATCTGACCCGCAGATGTTCGCCCGCAGAACCCGGATCAGTATCTCCCCGGGCCCGACCTCGGGCAGGGTGACGGTCTGGATCTGGAACGGCTTACCGGGTTCGTCGAACCGCGCGATGCGTCCGGTTCGAGAGGTGTTGGCCACGATGTGAACCTTTCAGTTGCTTGGGAATTCGAGGCTGAACCGCTGCCGCAGATCGCGCTTGAGCAGTTTGCCGCTGGGGTTCTTCGGCAGGGAGTCGACGAAGAACACCTGTTTGGGGGTCTTGAAGCCGGCGAGGTGGTCGCGACAGTGACGCAAGATGTCTTCTTCGGTCAGGCTGGAGCCGGCCCGGGGCACCACCGCGGCGACCACGGCCTCCACCCAGACCGGGTGGGCCACACCGAAGACTGCGACTTCCTCGATGCCGCTGTGCCGGTAGAGGACTTCTTCGACTTCGCGGCTGGCGACGTTCTCGCCACCGCTCTTGATCATGTCCTTCTTGCGGTCGACGACGTGCAGCAGGCCGTGTTCGTCGTAGAAGCCCAGGTCGCCGGAATGAAACCAGCCGCCGGCGAAGGCCTGGGCGGTCTTGTCTTGGTCGTCGAGGTAGCCCAGCATCAGATGCGGACTGCGGTGGGCGATTTCGCCGACGGTGCCCGGCTCAACCGGCACGTCGTTGTCGTCGAGGATCACGGTTTCGACGTTGACCACGGGACGGCCCGCCGCCCCGGCGTGTGCATCCTGCTCGGCGGGGCCCAGGGCCGAGGCCAGGGGAGCCATTTCGGTCTGGCCGTAGAAGTTCCACAGTCGCAGATTGGGAAGGCGCCTGCGCATCTCGTGCAGGATCTCGGTGGGCATCGGGGAGGCCCCGTAGTACCCCTTGCGCAGACTGGACAGGTCCACCTCGTCGAACACCGGACTGCGCAGCAGGCTGATCCACACTGTCGGTGGGGCAAAGTAATTCGTGACCCCGTGTCGCTCGATCGCGCGTAGCACCAAGTCCGGGTCCGGCCGCGGCAGAATGATGCTGGTGGCTCCGAGATAGATGTCGGTGGCCAGAAAGTTGTCCAGCTGGGCACAGTGATACAGCGGCAGGGAATGGATTTCGACATCATCGCCGGACATGGACCCGGCCACGATGGTGCTGATGTACTGCCACATCAAGCTGCGGCTGCTGTGCATCACACCCTTGGGCCGGGATTCGGTGCCGCTGGTGTACATCACCCGCAGCAGCTGATCGTCATCGATCCGGCAGTCGGGAACGTCCGCGGTGGTGGTGAGCCATTCGGCGAAATCAGGCCAGCCGCCGGGGCACGACTGACCGGGATGGACGAGTGCCGCCCTGGTGCGGACCCCCGTCCCCGCTGTCATAGCCTGTTCGGCCACCGGGATCAGGTCCGCCTCGACGATGAAGCCGGCGGCGCGGCTGTGGCCGAGGATGTAGGAAATCTCTTCTGCCGTCAGCATGAAATTGATGGGAACCAGCACCACTCCGGCGCGGGCCGTCGCGAACGCCAACACGGCGTACTGCCAGCAATTGCGGGATAACAGGACCACCCGGTCTCCGGGTGACAAACCGTTGTCGTGCAGCGCGGCGGCGGCCCGGTCCACCAGCTGATCGAACTCAGCGAAGCTGAGAACGACGTCTCCATCGATGATGGCGGTCTTGTCAGGTTGCTTGCGGGCCGACCGGCGTGGGATGTCGGCGAGGCTATGACTACGAGCCCGGGCGATGACGGCGGCGAGGTCGTCGGTATGCATGGGCCGCAGGGTAGGCATGAGACTGCCCGGCGCGGTGGTTCGTCTCCCGCTCAGTAGACAGGGTGGGGGCGGACGGAGGCCAGATCCTCCGATACTCGAACCCATGACGGCTACCACCGAATTCTCGTCACTCGCGGATCGCGCCCCAGACCCTGACACCTTGCGCGGACACCTGCTGGAGGCCGATCCCGGTGTCCTGGTCGCGGTGCTGGCGCAGATGACCGGGGATACGTCGGTCATCGACCGGTACGCCGCCAAGATCGACCACGTTCCCGACCCGCCCGAGCGGTCCGGAACGACCGACCGACAGACCGCCGAGACGCTGGCCGAGGAGATCATCGCCGCGCTCGGCCGCCCACGCCCGGCCGAAGCGCTTCCCATAGACGATCGCGGGTTCTTCGCCCGTCTGTTGCCGATCGCGCTGGGCAGTGCGGTCGATGACGAGCACGTGGATCTACTGCTCGAACAAGGCGGTTTCCGGCCGTCACACCCGACGCTCCCGCGCACCACGCCGATTCCGTCGTCCACCACCGTCGCGATCATCGGCGCCGGTATCGCAGGTATCGCAGTCGCCCTGGCCGCTGCCGAAGAGGGCGTGCGGTTCGAGATCTTCGACCGCAACGATGAGGTCGGCGGTACCTGGCTGACCACAACGTATCCGGGTATCGGCGTGGATACCCCGTCGGCGTACTACTCCCTGTCGCGTGAGGTGAACCCGGACTGGTCGAATTACTACCCCCAGGGTGCGGAGTACCAGGACTACCTGGTCTCGCTGGCCGACAAGCACGATCTGCGTCGCCACATCCGCTTCAACACCGAGGTCGAGGCGTTGTGGTGGGACGAGGAGCGCGGGCAGTGGGAGATCCACTCCCGCTCTGCCGATGGCGCGCAGAGCATCGACCACGCCACGGTTGTCGTCACGGCGGCCGGCTACCTGAACCGTCCGCGATTCCCCGATATCTCGGGACGAAACACCTTCGGCGGCATCAGCATTCACTCCGCGCAGTGGGACTCTGCGCTCGATCTGGCAGGCAAGAAGGTCGCGGTGATCGGCGCGGGCTGCACGGCAGTCCAGATTGTCGATGCCTGTGTCGACGAGGTAGAGCACCTCACGGTGTTCCAGCGTCAGCCCCACTGGGTCGCTCCCCGTAAGCGCTTGTCCGACGAGGTCCCGGAGCACCGTCGCTACCTGGGGCGGGTGTTGCCTTACTACGCGATGTGGCATCGGCTCAAGTCGTACTGGGGCACCGCTGACAACAACTACCCGGTGATCCTGCAGGACCCCGAATGGTCCAAGACTCATCTGTCGATCTCGCCGGCCAACGATGTGCTGCTGCAGATGTGCCGGGACTATATCGAGCGGATGTTCGGCGCCGGAACGGAATTGGCGAAGAAGGTCACCCCGGATTTCGCTCCCTACGGCAAGCGGATCATTCGAGACCCGGGCGGCTACTACGCCGCGCTGACCCGCGACCACGTGGACGTCGAAGCCAGTGAACCCGCGGCGATCAACGAGCGCGGCATCGTCACGGCCGACGGGCGGCAGATCGATCTCGACGTCATCATCTACGCCACCGGTTACCACCTGGATTTCCTGTCCACGGTCGATATCCGCGGCCGCGACGGCAAGACACTCGTCGAGGAGTGGGGCGACAGCCCCCGCGCGTACCGAGGCGGCACGGTCCCGGGATTCCCGAATCTGTTCATCACCTCGGCCCCCAACTACAGCCCGGGGCATGGCGCGGGCGCCAATTTCTCGATGGAAGTGCTGGCGCACTACATCATGGAGTGCCTGCAACTGATGGCGTTGCGTGGGGCCTCGACGATGGAAGTCACCCAGGCGGCCTACGAGGATTACGTCGACGGGATCGACCAGACCATGCAGGGCACCGTCTGGTGCCACACCCCCAACGCCCACACCTACTACCGGTCGGGGTCCGGGCGCGTCGTGGTGGCCACGCCGTACCGGTTGGTGGACCTCTGGCACCAGCATCGGGCGCCGATCGAAGAGGATTTCGTTCTCCGATGAGCCAGATACTTTCCGGCAAGACGGCGTTGGTGACCGGCAGCAGCAGGGGGATCGGCCGAGCGATCGCGCAACGGCTGGCGGCAGAAGGTGCGACGGTCGCGGTGACCGCCCGTGCCTACACCCCGACACCGTCCACCCGGGCCGGGGTCACCGAGGCGATCCCCGGCACGATCGACGAAACCATCGCGCTCATCGAGCAGGCGGGCGGGTCGGCTTTCGGGCTGGCCGCCGATCTGGAGGACAGCGCCGCTCGTGACGGCCTCGTCGAGGCAGTGGTCGAGCGCACGGGCCGGCTCGACATTCTGGTCAACAACGCCGGTTATGCCGACTATTCGGTCGTCGAGGACATGGCGATCGAGACCTTCGACCGCACGGTGGAGCATTACCTGAAGACGCCGTTTGCGCTGACGAAAGCGGCTGTGCCGCATATGCGTTCTCACGGAGCCGGCTGGATCGTCAACATCGGCTCGGTGACCGGCGTGGCACCCGTCCGGCCCTACCGGGACTACAACAAAACCGCGGGAGACGTGATCTACGCGTCGTGCAAGGCCGCGCTGCACCGCTTCACCCAGGGGGTGGCCGCCGAACTGCTCGATGCCAACATCGCGGTGAACTGCGTCGGACCGTCGACGGCGGTGCGGACACCCGGCGCTGCGTCGCTGATACCGGACACCTTTCCGACCGAACCCGTTGAGTACCTGGCCGAAACGGTGCTGGCGATGTGTCACCTGCCTGCCGCGGAACGGACAGGGCTGGTGGCATTCAGCCTGCACTACCCGTGGTCGCAGCAGCTTCCGGTGCACACGCTGGACGGCGGTACGGTATTGCCGCCGCTGCAGCCACCGGCCGCGGCGAATCCGAACATCCTGCCTGCGGGGGTCTAGGCGGCGTCCGGCGTTTTGTCGGTGGTCGGTGCGATGATGGTGTCATGTCCAGCGCCGCAGCATCTTTGGCCACCGGGGCGACTCCGTGTGAGCGGCTGGAGATGTTGTTCGCCGAACTCGCCGAGTTGACCGGGCAGCGCAATGCGATCGACGGCCGCATCGTGGACATCGTGGCGGAGATCGACCGTGACGAACTTTGCGGTATGACCGGAGCCCGCTCGGTACCGGCGATGGTGGCCTGGAAAACCGGTGTCTCACCGGCCAACGCCGAAACGCTGGTGGCTGTGGCGCGGCGTCGTGAAGAATTCCCCCATTGCACCGACGCCCTGCGTGACGGCCGGCTGTCACTGGACCAGGTCGGCGTGCTGGCCAAGCGCGCCGCGAACGGTTCGGACATGCACTATGCCCAATTGGCCGAACATGCCACCGTGCAGCAGCTACGCACCGCGGTCAAGCTCGAACCACGCCCCGAACCGGGGCCGAAACCAGAACCGCCGCGGTCTTTCACCAGAATCGAGGGCGACGGGTACACCACCTACAAGATCCGGTTGCCACGCCTGGAAGCAGCGAAGTTCGACGCCGGCATGCACTCACACCGCGATGCCCTGGTTGCCGACTGGAAACGCGACCACGAGGCAGGCGATGAGCAGGCGCCGCCGTTCCCCGACAATGTCGATGCCTTCATGAGCTTGGTCGAGACGGGCTGGGATGCCGACGCGGCGCGCCGCCCCCACGGCCAACACACCACCGTGGCGGTACATCTGAACCTCGCAGACCGCATCGCTGCCCTCCACCTCGGTCCGGTCCTGACCGATGAGGAGCGCCAGTATTTGCTGTGCGATGCCATCTGCGAGGTATGGCTGGAACGCAATGGCCAACCCCTCGGCGTGGGCCGGGCCACCCGCACAATCAGCCGCCGGCTGCGCCGCGCCCTGGAGCACCGCGACCATTGCTGTGTGGTGCCCGGCTGCGGAGCCACCCGTGGCCTGCATGCCCACCACATCGTGCACTGGGAAGACGGCGGTGTCACCGAGCTGTCCAACCTGGTGTTGGTGTGTCCTTACCATCACCGGGCCCACCACCGCGGGCTGATCACCATCACTGGGCCCGCCGATCAACTCCGGGTCACCGACCAAGCCGGGCGCACACTGCATTCCGGGTCGCTGGCCCGCCCGCCAACTGCGGGGCCACCCGACGTCCCGCCCTACCGCGGGCCCTCCGGGGAACGCGTCGACTGGTGGTGGTACACGCCCTTCGAACCACCACCGACCGCCGCCTAGCCCGGAGGGCTCAGGCGAGCACCGGGCCGGGCAAGCCACAGAAGCTGTGGCACACGCGGTCTCGGACGATCATGTCGGTGGTCTCCGGGTCGAACCAGCGGTCGACCACGGCCCAATGGATCGGATGCATGAGGTAGGGGCCCATGAGGCCGTCGACGTCGATGAATTCCTGTTCGAAGACGTGGGTCCACTCGCTGGTGCCGATAGCCTGCTCGACCCGGCTCAGCTGCCAGGCGGAGATGGTCGAGACATACCGCGGCATCATCGCGAGCTCGCGTTCGAATGACGCGACGGTGTCGGCCTCGACGTCATCTGGCACGCGCAACAGTAGCGCCCGGTACACGGTGCCGCTGCCGCGGCGAACCGGAGCTCCCCGATAGGTCGCGCCGTTGACTCGCGAGATCGCCGGGTCGCCCAGTACATCGTCGAAATCGCTTCTTTCCCAGGACTGTTGGGTGTCGAACCGTAGATGGACCAGAATGTCGCCACCGTTGCGGGATCCCGGCAACGTCGGCTCGACCAGTGTCCGCAACGCGCCGCTGCGGTCGGCGGCAGCACGAAGCGCGCTCAGGACACGGCCGCGTTCGGACTCGGCGACGTCGACCAGGCGGGTGACGCCGAGCGTTGCTGTACTGGCCGATGTGCCGGCCGATGTGGGTGTGTCGCTGTCGACGTTATCGGCGGCGGACGCCACATTGCGGCTACGCTCCACGACCAGATCGGCGACGCCCACCCACCACTGCGCGATGGAGGGGTCGGGACGACCCTGCCAGGTCATCTGCCACCAGGCCTGTGCACTCGGCAGTGTCCAGGTGATCGTGACGGTGTTGGACCGGTCGTCGAACCAGATGGGCGGGCTGACCAGGACGTCGCGCAACGCCATGCCGCGCCGACGGGCGCCCGGGGCATACCCGGCCAGGTAGGCGTCGATGAACTTCTGCGCACAGCCTGGCGCGGTGACCACCCGATCGATGACGAAAACCTCAGCCATGACGCGAGATTACGACCGCCCACCGCGACGCACGGGCCGCGATCCCGGTCATTGGGAATCCACCGTTGACGGCAGGGGAGGGCAGCGCGAAGGTGTGCCGATGACCGATCCGTTCAGCCCGGCTCAGCTGGGTCCAGTGATGCTGCGTAACCGACTGATCAAGGCCGCCACGTCGGAAGGCCGCTCACCCGACGGACTGGTCACCGATGACCTCATCGAGTTCCACCGCAGCTTCGCCGAGGGCGGGGTCGGAATGACCACCGTCGCCTACTGTTGTGTGTCTCCTGAGGGCGCGAGCGCGCCGGGTCAGATCGTCATGGACAGCAAGGCGCTGCCGGGTCTACGCCGGCTCACCGATGTGGTGCACGCCGCGGGAGCGGCTATTTCGGCGCAACTCGGGCACGCCGGGGTGGTGGCACAGAAGAAGCTGACCGGTGTCACCGCGGTGTCACCGAGCCGATTCGTCAACCCGACCTCCTTCGCTTACTGCCGCGAGATCACCCGCGCCGAGATCACCCGTGTGATCGGTCAGTTCGGCGACGCCGCACAGGTGGCGGTCGACGCCGGATTCGATGCCGTGGAACTGCATTTCGGTCACCTCTACCTACCCAGCTCCTTCCTGAGTCCGTTGATCAATCGTCGCAAGGACGAGTACGGCGGTGACATCGACAACCGATCCCGGTTCGTGCGGGAGATCGCGGCGCGGGTCCGCGAGGTGGTGGGGGACCGGGTCGCGGTGATCGCCAAGCTGGACATGGACGACGGACTACCGGGCAGCATCTGGATCGACGAGGCGCTGCGGACCGCCCAACTCCTCGACGTCGACGCCAACCTCGATGCCATCGAATTGACTCAGGGTTCGTCGGTCTACAAACCGATGTACCTCTTCCGGGGCGATGTTCCGGTCAAGGAGTTCGCGAAGGTGATGCCGCCGGCGTTGCGCCCGGCCGTCCGGCTGGTGGGGAAGCAGACGATGGGCGTCTATCCCTATCGAGACCTCTACATGCTGGAGTCCGCACGGCAGTTCGTGCCGATCATGCGCAACACCAAACTGATTCTGCTGGGCGGCATCAACGACCGCGAACACCTGGAGACAGGAATGCGGGAAGGGTTCGATTTCTTCGCCATGGGCCGGGCATTGCTGCGTGAACCCGACCGGGTCAACACCATGATCGCCGAGCCCACGTCACGCAGCCGCTGCAACCACAACAACAAGTGCATGGTGACGGTGTTCAGCCGCACCCACTGTGTGCTCGACCCCGCGCAGCGCTACGGAGCCGTGCTAGACCCCGAGCAGGTTTCCTAGCGCGCGGGCGGCCTGTCGCCTTGCCCGGTGCGCGATGTCGAGCATCGGCATCGTCATGAAACCGTGGATGCCACCCTCGAAGGGGCACCGGGCAGTTGGCACTCCCGCGGCCTCCAGGGCATCTGCGTACGCGATACCTTCGTCGCGCAGCGGATCATGACCGGCGAGCACGACGACGGCCGGCGGCAGACCGGTGAGGTCGGCGTGCAACGGTGAGGCATAGGGGTTTCGCCGATCGTCCACCACGGGTACGTACTGATCCCAATACCACTGCAGCGCCGGCCGCGGATTGTAGAATCCCCGGCCGAACAACCGGTAGGAGTCGGTGTCGAAATCCGCAGCGATCACCGGGTACAGCAGAAGCTGCCCCGCCAGATCAGGACCTCGGCGGTCGCGGGCCATCAGCGCGGTCACCGCGGCGAGGTTGCCGCCCGCACTGTCGCCGCCCACCGCCACCCGTGCCGGGTCTGCCCCGAAATCGGCGGCGTGGTCGACCGCCCAGCGGGTGGCGGCGTAGAAGTCTTCGGCGGCCGTGGGCCAGCGGTATTCCGGAGCCAATCGATACGCAACCGAAACCACCACGGCTGGAGTGAGATTGGCCAGGTTGCGGCACAGCCCGTCATGGCTGTCGAGATCGCAGAAGACGAATCCGCCGCCGTGGGCATACACGAGCATGGGCAGCGGTTCGGACACGTCGGGACGGTAGACGCGGACGTCGATGCGGCCGTTGTCGACCGGCACCTGATGGTCGGCAACGGAGGCGACCGGCTCGGGCTGGGGATTGGCGACGAAGCGGGCGCGGATCGCGGCGCGGGCCTGTGCGCCCGTCATCGTGTGTACCGGCGGGAAGCCCGAATCGAGAGTCTCGATCAACCCCGCGATCTGTGGATCGAGCGTCATGCCGGCAGCAGGGTGGTGGTGGCCCGAGCGGGTGCCGGGTTGCCGACGCGGAGCGGCCGCATGTTCTGCAGGGTCGGCATCACCCGTTGGGGTCCGTCTTCGGCGTTGCGCCAGATGGCCATCGCGGTCATCCGCACCGGAGCGATCAGTCGCTGATCGAATGTCATCCGGCTCATCGGGCCACACACCGACACCGCCGCAACCGCCGCGCCGGCAGGCCCGATCGGTGCTGCCACGCAACCGAATCCGGCCACCGACTCTTCCCGCTCGAACGCGACACCGTGGGCGCGGACCTTGGCCAGCTCGGCTTCCAGCTGCCGTTCGGTGCTGATCGAAAACCGCGTCATCCGCGACGTCAAGTTGACCTCGGTGGATGAATTGTCAGCCAAGATTGCCTTGCCCACTGCCGTACAGTGCGCGGGCCGCCGCCCCCCGATCCGGGTCGGGATGGCTGCCACCATGTGACCGCCGATCTTCTCCAGGTAGACCACGTCGGACCCGTCGAGAACCGCCAGATGCACCACTAGGCCGGTGGCGCGGTGCAGATCGCGCAGCAATGGGATCGCGGCGCGGTGGATGCGGTCCTGGTGCAGTGCCAGCGACCCCAACTCGACCAGTCGCATGCCCAATTCGTAGTCGCGGCCGTCCCGGCGAAGCCAACGCAGGTGAACCAGGCGCTCAAGGATGCGGTGGGCCGACGAACGCGGCAGTCCGGTGCGGCGCACGATCTCGGCCAGTGTCAGTCGGGCCGATCCCTCGAAGACATCGAGAACCAGGGACACCCGATCGATGACGGCGCTGGGCGTCTCGCCCGCCTTCTCGACAGCCATTGTCATGAGGACCTCCCTGGAGAGCTGCATGCCTGGACGGCATATGACTAATAGTCATATATCTATCACACCTATGTGTCCGCTGTCACGTTTCGGCCTGAAGGTGGGTGCGGCAACGTGCCCGGCTACTCGCTGGCCCGCGCCTCGGACCTGGGTAGGGGAAGTGGCATGTGCCGCGCGACGAGGGGACGGGCCTGCTCGGCGAACGCGACGACCCTCGCGCCGACGCTCCGTACCTCCTCCTGGGTGAGTTGCTTGTACGGTTGCGCCGACACCGACATCACGACGTTTCCGTGCCCGTCGAATATGGGCGCTGAGATCGTCGCCAGCGGATACTCCTCGATCTTGGCGAGTTCAGGCGGCAGGAAGTCGATGATCGTCAGATCGGCGACGGCGCCTGCCAGTCGCGCTGCCACTGGATCCGTCGCAGGGGCGCGCTCGAGGGCCAGTAGGGCGGCGAACACGTTCAGCAGCGGATCGCTGAGGCGTTCAATGCCGTAGCCGCGTTTCTTGATTTCGTTGAGTACCTTGGGCATTCGCGCCCGGTAGACATCGTTGACCGGGCCGGCTGCGGCCATCCACTCGTCGCACACGGTCGTCGGCGCCCACGCCACGAACTCCCGGCCGAACGGAGCCACGAACGGCAGCCGCACCCCGGCTTGCACCGGCGGGTGGCTCGCACCAGGAGCGGCCGATTCGATCACGGCAAGGCGGCCGTCTCTGAGTTCCGAAATGCAAGCAGCCATGCCGATGGCCGAGCACAGCTGCCGCAATGGCTCGCGCAGCATTCGCGGCAGCGGCGCCGCCGGTGGGGTGGTCGTGGGAAGGCCCGCGCCCAGGGTGTACTTCCCGCTCAATGGGTCACGCAGCACCCAGTCGCAGGAACAGAGGGTGGTCAGGATCGCATGTCCGGTCGAGCGACTGATCTCCAGCTCGCGGCAGATTTCGGCGAGGGTCAGGGGCGTATCCGGCCGCGTGGCGAGCAACTCGACGACAGCGACGACGCGACGGGTCGGCGGCGAAGGGTCTTGACCCTGCTCATCGGGCTGGCCTAGCTTGGCGTTCATATATTCGGACACTACAACGAATATTCGTCATTCCAAATCATCGCAGCGAAGGAGCAGCGTGTCGGATGCACTGACCATCGAGGATCTGGCGGTCCCCGAACTCAACCCGATGCAACGAGAGGTCCTCGCAGGGATGGAGAACCTGACGGTGGATCTCGACCCAGCAGTCCTGATCGCGGCGGCGATGGAGCAGACGGGGTTGGATGACTTCGGGCCGGACGATTTTCGTCCCCGACTTGGCGCCTATGCGGGGGCGGTCGATGCAGACAGCGACAATACGAATCTCAACCGCTTCATACTGCGAAACCGCATTGTTCGGTTGCTCTCGCAACGGTTGTTGTTGACGGACCTGCTGCGTCGTTATCCCGAGATCCACGACATCGAGATCGAGCGGCCGCTCATCGTCGTCGGACTACCACGTTCGGGGACAACGCATCTCGTCAACCTCATCGCGGCCGATCCCAGGCGGCGCGCATTGCCGTACTGGGAGAGTCAGGAACCCTTCCCCAGGCACGGTGAAGGTCCCGACGTCAACGGAGTGGACCCGCGCTTCGCGCGCAGTGTTTCCGAGCACGAGTCGGCCATGGCCATGACCCCATTGGTGCAGAACATGCACGACCGGTTTCCGCAGGCGATCGAGGAAGAAGTCGAGATCCTCGATCTGGACTTCGCGAGCTATGTGCTGGAGTGGCACTGCCGAGTGCCGCAATGGCGCGACTTCTATCTGGGGTTGGACCAAGATCGCCATTACGGCTATCTACGCACGGTTCTCAAGGCCCTGACATTCTTGCGTGGTCCACGTCAGTGGGTGCTGAAGTCGCCGCAACACTGTGAGCAACTCGGACCGCTGATACGGACATTTCCAGATGCCACCGTCGCGTTCACCCACCGAGACCCCGTGGCCGTCATCCAATCCGCGGTCACGATGCTGGCGTACGGAGATCGCGTACGCCGCAAGCAGATCGACCCGGAAGGGCTCGTGGACTACTGGATCGACCGCGTCGAGCGGCTGCTGCGTGCGTGTGTACGCGACCGGGATCTGATCGGCCCGGACCGCAGCGTCGACATCGGATTCCATCAGCTCAACGGAAACGAGCTACCCATTCTGGAAAAGTTGTACGGCTACAACGGCACTGCCCTGACCGAAGATACCCGGGCGGCGTTTACCCGCTACCTACATGACAACCCACGGGGCAAGCACGGCCAAATACGGTATGACCTCCAACGCCACTTCGGCGGGACACCGGGCGAAGTCCGGTCACGCTTCGGGTTCTACTTCGACCGATTCGACGTACGGGAGGAAGCGTGACCAGTTACCAACCCGCATACTTGAGCCGCCCGGGGGCCGACGACATCGTCGGGGCGGGTGCGCCGGCAGAGGAAGTAGCGCCGAGTATTTGGCTCTCGCCGGGCCTGTCGAACTCCTACCTGCTGACGACCGATGCCGGCCGGATCGTGCTGAACACCGGCATGGGTTTCGAGGGGCCCGTGCACCGGGCCAACTATGACGCCATCGATACCGCGCCGATCCGGTACGTCATCCTGACCCAAGGGCATGTCGACCACGTCGGTGGCCTCGACACCGTCGCCGACTCCGACAGCGAGATCGTCGCCCAGGCCAACTGGGAAACGTGGCGGCGGGACAACGAACTTTTGGCCGAGTTCCGGGCCAGGAACTCGGCATTCGCATGGGTCGACAAGGTGATGGACACCATCGAGCGCACCGCGGCACGATTCGGACCGCCGCCACCGCAGAGCGTTCCGGCCCCGACGATCGTCGTCGACGACGAACTCGTCATCGAACTCGGCGGGCGCCGTTTGGAGCTTTATGCCACGCCAGGTGGTGAGACCACCGACAGCCTGGTGGTGTGGCTCCCGCAAGAGGGGGTCTGCCTGTGCGGCAACGTCTTCGGCGCACTATTCGGGCACATTCCGAACCTGGTGACGATGCGCGGGGACCGCTATCGGGATGCGCTGACGGTGGTCGAGTCCATCGAGCGGGTCCGCGCGCTGGGTGCCGAGACGTTGCTTACCGGGCATTTCGGGCCGATCGTCGGCAAAGACCGGATCGAGTGGGAGCTGACGCGACTGCGTGACGCGGTGATGTACCTGCACGATCACACCGTCGCGGGGATGAACGCCGGCAAGGACGTGCACACCTTGATGCGTGAGGTGGTGCTACCACCCGAGTTGGAGGTCGGCCAAGGCTACGGCATGGTCCGGTGGAACGTGCGGGCCATCTGGGAAAACTACGCGGGGTGGTTCCACCATCGCTCGACGGCCGAACTCTATGCCGACGCTCCGAGTGCCACCGAGGCCGATCTGCTCGAACTCGCCGGCACAGCCGCGGTTCTCGGCCGGGCCCACGCACTGCGCGACGCCGGGGAACCGGTGCGTGCCATCCGGCTGGCCGAGATGGTGCATCGGGCCCAGCCTGATGACGGGGAGGCCAAGCAGGTGTTGATCGCTGCTCATCAGGATCTCCTGCGCGGCAGCACAAATTTCTGGGAAGCAGCCTGGCTGCGCGAAAAGATCAAGGAACTGTCATGACAAACCGTGTGCTGTTCGACTTCTCCGGTACGACTGCCCTCGTGACCGGAGGCACCAGCGGGATCGGGCATGCCACCGCCCTGCTTCTGAGAGACAGTGGCGCCCAAGTCACGATCACCGGGACGAGAGGCGGTCCCGAAGACTACGACGTCGACCTGTCCGGACTGAAATATCGACAGTTGACGCTGACTGACGCCAACGGAATCGATGCTTTGGCAGCAGAATTCACCGAACTGGACATCCTGATCAACAACGCCGGGGCCAACTTCCCGGGCGGGCTCGACGAATCGACGCCGGAGGGTTTCACCGAGTCGGTGGCTGTCAATCTGCTGGCGCCGTTCCGGTTGACCGAACGGCTGTACGCCGCACTGAAATCGTCGAACGCACCGGGCGGGGCCAGCGTGATCATGTTCGCTTCCATGGCGGCCATCCGGTCGGTACCGGTGGTGCCCGGGTACGGATCGGCGAAGGCGGGAGTGCTCGCGCTCACCCGAAACCTGGCCGTGAAATGGGCCGGTGACGGCATCCGCGTCAACGCCGTCGTGCCAGGACTCGTGGCCACCCGCATGACGGCGCCGATGGACTACGTGCCGGAGATCAAACAGGAACAGGTGGATCACATTCCGCTCGGACGGTTCGCCACGCCGGAGGAAATCGCCAGCCCCATTCTCTACCTGTGCAGTGGAAACGCCTCGTACAACACCGGATCGGCGCTCGTCGTCGACGGTGGCTACAGCGTGCTCTGAGTGATTCGACGACATCGATGGGAAGGAACTTCACGTGAGAGCAGCCATCATCACCGCCCCCGACAAAACGGAGATCGTCGACGTACCAACACCTGAGACTGGGCCCACTGACGTCCTGGTGAGAATTCGAGCGTGCGGAATCTGTGGTTCCGACACGCTCTACATCTCCATCGGTGGATTGCCACCACGGCACGGATGTATGCCGATCGGCCACGAGCCGGCCGGTGAGGTGCTACAGGTCGGTCGCGATGTGCGCGGTATCTCGGTCGGCGACCGGGTGGTGGTCAATCCGATGGCAATCGCCGATGACATCATCGGCAACGGCGGTTCGACTGGTGCGCTGGCCGACTACCTGCTGATCAAGGATGCCGTTCGGGGTCAGAGCCTCGAGGTGGTGCCCGACCACATCCCGTACGAGGTCGCGGCCCTCAACGAGCCCATGGCGGTTGCCCTTCACGCGGTCAACCAGGTGGCGCCTCGGACGAGCGACCAGGTGCTCGTGCTCGGAGCCGGGCCTATCGGCTTGGGTATTACGATCGCCTTGAAATCGAGGGGAGTCAAACACGTTGTAGTGGCGGATATTCTGCCGTCGCGACTGGAGAAAGCGCTGAAGGTCGGCGCGGACGCGGTGATCAACTCCAAGGACGAGGACGTCGTCGCGCGATTGATCGAACTGCACGGTCCAGGGGATTCGATGTGGCCGAACAAGGCCGGCACGGACGTGTTTCTGGACGCCGCCGGCGTCCCGGCGGCCGTCGATACCGCCCTGACTGCGGCCAAGCGGGGAGCCAAGCTCGGCATCGTGGCGGTTCACAAAGAGGCCATCGGCATCGACTTCATGAACGTGATGAGCAACGAACTGGCGATCATCGGTTCGATGGGCTATCCCACCGAGATCTTCGAGGTGACCAAGGACATCATCGACAATTGGGAGAAATATCAGCTGATCATCAGCCACACCTTCGACTTCGTTGACCTCGACCAGGCATTGCAGTGTGTGGCCACCCCGGGCGCGGCTGACAAGGTTGTCATCACGATGAGGGGTGAATGATGTCGTCAACCAAAGATGGGGACGGCAAGATCACCTCGGTGCGAAGCTACTTCGCGCCTACGGACCTTGCTGAGGTATAACAGCCCGAACGTGAAGAAGGTCGCGAGATTTCTCCAGAATCTCGCGACCTTCTTCACGTTGGGCAGCGGCTACGCCTTGGCCGCGGCCCGCCCGGCCCGGCGACCGTAGAAACTTCCGTCGCCCAGCGAAACCCCGCTGGCATAGCCCCAGGCCGCCAGGCCCGCAGTGCAGCGCCCGGCGGCGAACAAGCCCGGGATGGGCTCACCGCTGACATGGAGCACCTCGGCATCGAGGGTGGTGTGCAGACCGCCGAGGGTGAAACCACCGGTGCTCTCGCGGAGATCGATGGCGCCCACGGGGGATTTGATCGGCTTGAGCCACTGCGCCTTCTTGTGCAGCAGCGGGTCCTCGCCGCGGGCCGCCCCCTCGTTGTAGGCATCTACGGTGGCTTGCAGTGAGTTCGGTGGCAGCCCGATCTCAGCCTCCAGATCGGCGACTGTGTCGGCCACCCATGTCGGCGGCCGCATCATCAGCTGGGGCGAAACCGAGGCCATCGCCTCTTCCTGGGCATCGCCGTCGATGATCAGATAGGCCGTGTTGTTCTGGTGGTACAGCGTCAACTGGCCGGCGCGACCGGGATAGGTGTCCTCGGCGACATAACGCTGCCCACGTTCGTTCACCAGAACCCCGCGCACCAACTGCTGCGGGTCGATGAACAACGCCACCTCGGTGGCGTCCATGTGTGCCAGGTCCGCGCCGAGCGCCTGCGCCATCCGGATGGCCTGCCCATCGTGCTGCTCGATCGAGGCGGCCGGGCGCCCCGCGATGCGCGGCGCGTACTGGGCGACCATGGCGTCGTTGTAGGCGAAACTGCCGGTGGCCAGGACAACTCCGCGGCGCGCCCGGATGTCCATCGTCGTGCCGTAGCGGCGGGTCCGGATGCCGACGACCCGGCCGTCGGATTCGACGATCAGGGCCTGCACGCGCACGTCATAGAGCGAACGTGCTCCGGCCGCGGTCGCGGTGTCGACAAGGCCTTTCATCAGCATGTAACCCGCGCTGGACTCGCCCTGCTTCTTGTTCTGCATCTGCGGGACGTGCCCGCGCGGAGCCGGTGTGGCAATGGTGTTGAACGGATACGAGTTCTCGCCACCGCTGTACATGAGCCCCTGGTCGCCCATAGGCTCCCAGCCGGGCTCGCCGAAGAACTCGGCTTTGAACGGCACCCCGCAGCCCACGAGCCAATCAAAGTGCGCGACGCTGCCCTCGCAGTAGTCGGCGATGCGCGCGGCGTCCGCGCCGGGTCCCATGGCCGCGTTGAGAAACGCGGTCATGTTCTCGACGGAATCATCGAAGCCGCAGGCCTTTTGAATCTCTGTGCCGCCGCCCAGGTAGATGAAGCCACCTGCCATCGAGGCCGCTCCGCCCCATGAGCCGGTGCGCTCCAGTACCAGTACGTCGGCTCCCGCACGTGTTGCCTCTACCGCAGCGGCCGCGCCGGCCACCCCGTAGCCGGCGATGACCACGTCGGCTTTATCGGCCCATTCGGTGACCGTGCCGGCCGGAATCGGTTGAATGTCGTCGGTGACTGTCATGGTTGCATGGCCTTCGGAAGGTCGGTGACCCACTGGTGTCCCCAGTAGCTGTCGGCGGTGATTTCCTCTGCTGTGTAATAGGTTTCGTCGACCCGCATGCCCTCAGTGCCGAATTCGATGTCCCAGTCGCCCGGAGCGCGCACATAGAACGACACCATCTTGTCGTTGGTGTGCCGGCCGAGCGTGGAGGACAACTGAAAGCCCTCGGCGTTCACCCGGTCCAGGGCCTGACCGACGGCGTCGAGCGTGTCCACTTCGACCATGAGGTGGATCAAACCGGGATCTCGCAGCGTTTGCGCGGGGCAGATGGCCAGGCTGTGATGGCGCTCGTTGACGCCCATGAACCGGACCCGCACCGGACCGAACTCCGGCGGCACCGGGACGCGGAATGCGCCGCGTGACTTGAAACCCAGAACCTCGGTGTAGAACTCGAACAACCCATTGACGTCGAGCGCAGGCAACACCACATGTCCGAGGCCCTGATCGCCGGTGACGAACTTCGCACCGAACGGCGTGATGACGGGGGAGTGGTCGAGTACGGGTCCGTGGAACACCTCCAGCGCGGTACCGGCGGGATCCTCGAAAGCGATGACTTCTTCCACCCGGCGCGCGTCGGCCTCTTGCAATGACAGCTGTTTGAACGGAACGCCGGCAGTCTCGAGTGCTGCCTTCACCAACTCCAGGTCGGCGTGGTCGCGCACTTCCCAGCCGACGGTCACAATCTTGTCGATCTCGCCGGGTACGACGATGATGCGCGCGGCACGCTCGTCCATCCGCAGATACAACGCAGACTCGTCCGGGCCCGTGCCGGTCGCGAAGCCGAGCACGTTGAAGGCGAAGTGTCGCCAGCGTTCGATATCACAGGCGGCGACGGTGACGTAGCCGAGGCTCTTGATCAATCCCATGTGGCTGCCCTCTCAGATCATTGCCCGCAGCGGACCCTGCGGATCCACACCCAGCGAACTCAGGGCCGACGCGTGATAGACCGTGCCGGGGACATGGATGGCGTGCGCCTGACCGACGTGCACATCGCGCCAATAGCGTTGCAGCGGTTTGTCCATCCGCGCCGCGTTGCCGCCGCAGCGCGCGAAGATCTCGTCCACTGCCGATACGGCTCGCCACACCGCGCGCACCTGGGTGCGTCGACCCGCGGCCCGATCTTCGAAAGAAACCTCTTTACCCGAGTCGACGATGTCGTAGATGCGGTCGGCATTGGCCAACAGTTCCTGGCGCGCCGCATTGATGTCCGCGGCGGCTTCCCCGATCGCGTACATCACGTAGGGGTCGTCCTTGATCGCCACACCACTGGAGTTGACCCGCTCACGTTGGTAATCGAGTGCGGCCGCCAGCGCGCCCTCGGCGATGCCGATGGTGGCCGAGCTGATGCCGAGCGGGAACATCGTCGACCACGGCATCAGGTACAGGGTTTCGGTCATCCCGGCCTCGCGCTGAGCCGTACCGTCCATGACCTTCATCGCGTCCATGGTCCGGTACGACGGCACGAACGCATCCTTGACGATGACGTCCTTGGAGCCGGTTCCGCGCAGCCCCACCACGTTCCACGAGTCCTCGACGATCTCGTAGTCCTTACGGGGCAGGATCATGTGCAGCATCTGCGGTGGCATCAGCGGCTTGCCGTCAGCGTCGCCGATCATGGCGCCCAGGAAGATCCAGTCGCAGTGATCGGTACCCGAGCTGAACTGCCAACGGCCGTTGAAGAGGTAGCCGCCGTCGACGGGCTTGGCCACACCTTGCGGCGCGTAGGGGGAGGCGACCCAGGTGTCGACGTCGTCGGCCCAAATCTCGGCTGCGACCCGCGGGTCGGCGTAGGCCAACTGGTAGGGATGCACACCCACCACACCGTTGATCCAGCCGGCAGACGGGTCGAGTGCCGCGGTGGCCATGACGGTCTCGGCGAACTCGCGTGGATGGACCTCCAACCCGCCGTGGGTCTTCGGTTGCAGCAGGCGGATGTTGCCCGCCGACTTCATCATCTTGACTGTCTCATCGGTGAGCTTGCCGATCTTCTCGGCTTCGGGGCCCTGGCCGCGCAGCTGTTCGGCGATCTCGCGCACCCGGTCGATTACCCGCTCAGTCATCATCTGGTCCTATCGTCGAAGGCTGGCACTGATGGTGTACTGCTTTGATCCCCGCGGCGTCGGTGAATCCCGGTCAGTGGAAAGGTGCGGGCACACGCTCAGAACTCGATGTGGATGTCATCGGAGACCGGCCGCGCCTGGCAGCCGAGGATGACGCCGTCGGCGAGATCGTCGGGTTCCAGAATGTCGCAGGCGGCCATCTCCACGTCGCCGCGCACCACCCTGGCCGCGCACGATCCGCACTGTCCTTCCTTGCAGGAGTACGGAACATCCACACCTGACCGGAGCAGCACGTCAACCAACGTCGCCTCCCGTGGCCATCTCATCCGGTGACTCGCGCCGTCCAGGTCGACCTGGAGAGCCGCGGCATCGCGGTCATCGGAATCGATTGTCACTGAGGTGTTGGCGTCGGAGAACGGATCACCGGACAGCGACTGGAACACCTCGAGATGGATCCTCTCCCTCGGCACACCGGCCTCGGCGAGCGTTTCTTTGATGACCGCCATGAACGGGGCCGGACCGCACACGAACGACTCGAATCCAGCGGGCCCGGCGAATACGGTCCGGACGAACCCGCCCAGCTGAGCGCGGGTCGGTAGGCCCTGAATCGATTCCAGCCAGTGCAGCACTGTCAGCCGGCCCGCATGGCGAGCGGCGAGTTCGCGGAGTTCGCCTGCGAAAATCACCGAGCGTTCGTCGCGGTTGGCGTAGCACAGGACCACCCGTCCGGTCCCGGCCGTCAACACCGATTTGAGTATCGACATCACCGGTGTGATGCCGCTGCCGGCCGCCCACAGCAGGAAATCGGCGTCGAGGCTGGCCGGGGTGAACAGACCCGCCGGTGGCAACACTTCGAGGGTGTCACCGACATTGACGTTGTCGCACAACCAATTCGAGCCATACCCGTCGACGGTGCGTTTGACCGTTACCTTGGGTGCGGGATCGGTGTGCGGCGAGCTGGCCAGGGAGTAACACCGGGCCACCGACCCAGTCAGATCGCTGGGCACTCGCAGTGTCAGGAACTGTCCGGGACGATAGGCGAACCGTTCACGCTGGTCCTCCGGGATGGTAAGGACCAGCGAGCGGGCGTCGGGGCTCTCGTCGATGACATCGGCCACCGTGACAAGGACGCTCCGTTTGGTCTGAATGCTCGCGTCGGTCATGGGCGGCGATTCTTGCGTAGCAGCCGACGGCACCGACCCGCTGATTCCGGTGGCCGGGACACCTCGTCTCGACGTCCGGTGACCGGGAACCGCTGCGGTCGACGGCGCACCAGCCGCATACCGTGCGGCAGGTGAGCAGCGGCTCGATGTAGGTCGTGGGTGTCGCGGTGGCTGGTGCCGGCCACGCAGGTGGATGACGGCAGACACACAACATCAGGAGGAACAATGACTGATTTGGCCAAATACGGTTCGTGGGCCGTCATCGCAGGGGGGTCCGAAGGCGTAGGCGCCGAGTTTGCCCGCCAACTCGCCGAAGACGGATTCAACCTGGTGCTGATCGCCCGCAAGCCCGGGCCGCTGACCGATACTGCCGACCAGTGCCGCGAGCTCGGCGTCGAGGTGCGCGCGATCTCGGTGGATCTGCTGGATCCAGAGTCGGTTTCGCGAATCGCCGAGGACACCGCCGATCTAGACGTCGGGTTGCTGATCTACAACGCGGGTGCGAGCACGTGCAACGAGTTGTTCCTCGAAACCGATCTGAGCGAATTTCAGAAGGTCACCGACCTCAACGTGACCCGGATGCTCGAGATGGTGCAGCATTACGGACGCGCGATGGCCGCCCGCGGCCGCGGCGGGATCATGATCGTCGGCTCACTCTCGGGTTACATGGGGGCCTGGCGGCACTCCATCTATGCCGGGGCAAAAGCGTTCTCTCGCATGTTCGCCGAAAGCTTGTGGCTTGAGCTGCGCGAGCGCAACGTCAATGTTCTCGAGCTGGTTCTGGGCGTGACGCGCACTCCGGCGATGGAGCGCATCGGCTTGAACTTCGACGCTCCCGGGATCCTGGTGAACGAACCTGCCGAGGTGGCGGCGGAGGGGCTTGCCCACCTGGCCGACGGCCCGGTGTGGGTGGCCGGCGGTAACGCCGAGCGAGCCGAGGCCAACAGCGCTCCGGACCGATCACGAGTGGTGCTGGAGACACATCGTGCGATCGCCGCCCTCATCGCGGGAGCGCACTGATCGTGCGGCTGGGTCTGTCGACACCGGTGGTGGTACAGGTTCCCGGCATTGCGTCGCCCTGGGAGGCCGAGGCGGGGATCGCTGATCTGGCCCGGATCGCCTCCGCGGCAGATGGTCTCGGCTTCGACTACCTGACCTGCTCAGAACATGTGGCGGTGCCGTCGACGGAGGCGGCAGTACGTGGTGCGGTGTACTGGGATCCGCTGGCCACCCTTGGGTTTCTCGCTGCGCACACCCGACGGATCCGTCTGGCCACCTCAGTGGTGGTCTTGGGCTATCACCACCCGCTTGAGATCGCAAAACGCTACGGGACGCTCGATAAGGTCAGCAGTGGTCGCCTGGTGCTCGGCGTTGGAATCGGCTCCTTGAAAGCGGAATTCGAACTGATCGGGGCGCCGTGGGAGCAGCGGGCCGCGCGGGCCGACGATGCGCTACGCGCTGTGCGCGTCTCGTTGTCCAGTGCCGCATCCTGCTATCGCGGCCCGTTCTACGACTACCAGGACATGACAGTGCTGCCACACGCGGAGCAGCATCGGGTGCCGATCTGGGTCGGTGGTCGCAGCTTCGGATCGTTGCGCCGTGCAATCGGGCTGGCCGACGGTTGGATGCCGTTCGGGCTGACCCCCGACGAAGTGTGTGAGATGGTCAGCCGAGCCGACCTACCTGCCGGGTTCGAGGTGCTGCTCTCAACAGCGGTGGACCCAGGGGCCGACGCGGTCGGGACGCGGGCACGACTGTTGACCTTGCGCGATGCCGGGGCCACCGCGATCACCTGCTCGGTCCGAGCGGACAGCGCACGTCACTATTGCGATCAACTTGCCCGGCTACGTGACATCGAGGAGCGGTTCCCATGACTGTCGAACAGCACCTACTCGCACGGCTCCAGCGCCTGGAGGATGAACTGGCGATCGCGAAACTCCTTGCCTCATACGGCCCGTCAGTCGATGCGGGTAACGCCGACAACGCGGCTGCCCTGTGGTCGGTCAACGGCACCTACGACGTCGAGGGCTGGTTGATGACCGGCCGGGGCGGTGTGCACCAGATGGTCGACTCTGCCAGCCATCAGGATCTGGTGGCCGCGGGATGCTGCCATTTCCTCGGTCCGGCCGTTGTCACCGTCGATGGTGACAATGCCGTCGCCGTATGTGAATCGCTGGTGCTGTTGCGTGAGAGCGAGGCCGGTTACCGGGTGTGGCGGGCCACGGCCAACCATTTCGCGCTGGAACGTGTCGAAGGGGCATGGCAGATCACCACCCGCACCAGTCGGCTGCTCAACGGAAACCCGTACGCGCATACTCTCCTCAACCTCGGGATAGCAGGGTCGGCTGTCCCTGAACAGATCTGAGAGGCCGATATGTCCGCCGCCGATTGCCCGCTCGTGTTCTTCTCGTTTGTTGCGCTCGACGGCGGGGGAGCCGAAGAACACCGCCGCTACAACGAGTGGCATCAACTCGATCACCGGCCGGAGAATCTCGCGTTACCCGGAATAGCGTGGGGTGACCGGTGGAGCCGACCCTCCGAGTGCCGCGCGGTCTCCACCGCCGAACCGGCACAGGCCGATACCGACTACGTGGCGATGTACTGGTTCCGCCCTCCGGTCCAGGAATCGGTGCGCACATGGGAGGAACTGGGTTCTGACTCATTCCAGTGGGGCCGCGGACCGATGATCCCCGGTGTGCGTCGCACGGTGCTGGCATTCTTCCGGCCGGTAAAGGGCTATGCGGCCGCTTCCGCGCTGGTGTCCCCTGGCGTCATCCCGTACCGACCGAACCGTGGGCTGCACCTGACGATGACCCGATTCGCCGAACCCCATGGTTCCGATGCCCACCGGCACCACCAATGGGAGGACCGGGTCGCGATTCCCTCGTTGTTGAATATCGACGGCGTGGCCGGGGCGTGGACGTTCGCGCTGCATCGCCACCAGGACAACGGATTGGGGCTGCGCTCGCTGGAGGCCACAGATCCACCAGGCGGCCTTCGGATCCGGTTGCTCTATCTGGACGATGAGCCGGTTCGCGTCACGAGCCGGATCACCGCATGGCTGGCCGACAATTCGCCTGACACCGCCGGGGAGTGCGTCATCGACACGCCGCTGAACACCATCATCCCCTGGCAGGACTGGTGAATACGGCTGAGATCCGTTGCGGCTGTCACCTACCTCCGGCGGCGGCCACAACCGTCTCGCCGGTTCGGTGAATCATGGCCGGAGTCACCGCGCGATGTGCTGCGCGAGCCTGACCGGCGCCATTACGCGGCACATCGGACAGGCTATGGCAGATGGCCCATGAGGCGCTGTGAACGGCGGCGACGACAGGCTCGACACGCGTCGACCTCGTGGGTCCGCACAGTGACAGCGCGAACCGGTTGCCACCCTCGCCAACTCCGATCGGGGCGGCCACGACGGTGACTCCCGGTTCATACCCCCCGGCATCGACTGCGACCCCGCCGCGGCCGCGCACGGTGGCCAGGTGTCGATCCAAGTCCGCCCGGTTGCGAATGCCGTACGCCGACGTCGTTACGTAACGCAACTCCGGCCAGGCTGACTCGTCGATCTGCGCCAGCAGCGCGCGGCCGGCGGCACTCTGTTCCACGGGCTGTTTGGAACCCACCTGCCAACACTTGCCGGCGCTGGGCCACGCCCCGAAGCGTTCGACGTGCAGCACATCGGTATCCGCCAGGACGCTCAGATGCGCCGTCAGCCCAGTGCGTCGATGCAGGTCGACCATCACCGGCAGGGCTGCCTCGGGAACCCGACGTTGCCGCACCGCCTGGCAGCCGAATTCGAACATCTTCAGGCCGAGCACGTAGCCGGCGCCTTGCCGCTCGATCCAGCCCAGCTGGACCAGGCCTTGCAGGATGCGATGCGCCGACGAACGCGGCACGTTCGAATACCGGGTGAACTCCGCCAGCGTCAGCGATTGTCGTGCGCCGAAGGCCTCCAGGAGCGAAGCCACCCGATTGAGCATCGCTATGGAAGTCGCGTCGTCATGCGACGTTGGCACAACACCTCCCATACCTGTCATACTCTGCATATGTGTCACAACATGACAGATGTGAGTCTAGGCACAGCGTGGCGGCGAAGTAAAGAACGGGTGCCACCAAATGCCCAGAGGTAACGGGCCGACGCTCACCGAGCGTCGTGCCGAGGAATTGCGGCTCAGCATCGCCAGGACCGCACGCGACATCTTCATCGCCGACGGCGACACCACGGCGACGGTCGAGCGCATCTGCGCCGAGGTCGGCATCGCGACGCGGACGTTCTATCGTCACTTCCCGGTCAAAGAAGACGTCCTGGGGCCCTTGTTCCGGCGGAGTGAGGGCCACATGCGCGCCCTGTTGGCCGGCGCGCCAGCAGATTCAGATCCGGTCGATGTCCTCGTCGACATGTTCACACTCGAGGTTCGGCACCGCCAGACAGCCGAGGTGCAGCACCAGCAGTCGGTCGAGATCGCGCGGAAACTGATGTCGCTCGTTGCCGAGACGCCGCAGTACCGCTTGCGATGGATGGAATGGAGTGAAAACTTCGCCGACGCCATCACCGAGTTCTTGGCAGGGCATTTCGCACTGGGGGAAGACGAGTTCATCCGGTCACTGCCGAGCCGGCTGGTGATCCATGTCAGCAGCAACGCCTACACCTGGTGGGTCGACGCCAAGGAACCGCACGAACTTGACGAATTGGTTGCTGCGCACCGGTCCGGCATCGGCATGGTGCTGTCCGGCCTCGAGCGGCTGCACACCGATCGCTAGGCCTCGGCGCCACTCTGAGCTTTCCTGCTCGCCAAAGATGCGGTACTTCAGGCCTTTTCACCGGCGCTGCGCGGCGACTCATCCGTGGTCAGAAAAGCCGTGACCACCGACTCGAAAGCGGCCTTTGCCTCGATCATCGCCCAGTGCCCGCAGTTGGGGAATACGTGCAACTCCGCGTTCGGGATGGTGCGCATCGGAATCAACGCCATGTCAAGCGGACTCACGCGATCATCACGTCCCCAGGTCAACAGCGTCGGCGCGGCGACCTTGTGCATCCGGGCCCATGGCATGGGCAGGTCGGAAGCCGCCATCGATGCCATCATCGCCGCGAACGCCGCCTTGCCGTACATGCGTCGGGCGGCGGCCAATGTCTCGGGATCGGTGGCCAGCACCCAACGCTCTTCGATGAGCTCCTCGGTCACCAGCGATTGGTCGTAGACCATCGAGCGCAGCCAGTCGACCAGCCGCTGCCGGGTCGGGTCCTCGGTGAACTCCTGCAGCAGGCGGATGCCTTCGCTCGGTCCGGGGGAGAAGATCGTGGTGCCGATCCCGCCGATCGTGACAACGTGGTCAACCCGCTCGGGTGCGACGATCGCCGTGTTGATGCCGACGCCGCCGCCCATCGAGTTGCCGACGATGTGCACTCGCTCGACGTCGAGAGCGTCCAGGAACGGGGTGACCGTGCCCTGCGCGGTGACCATGGGGTGCCCGCCCCAGTCATCTGATACACCGAACCCGGGGAACTCCAGCACCAGGCACCGGAAGCGTTCGGCGAACGTCGGTAGTACTCCACGGAAGTTGCGCCAGCCCGTGACCCCGGGCCCGGATCCGTGCAAGAACAAGACGGTGGGCCCCTCACCGACGTCGTAGTACCGCAAAGTTCCTGCGCTGGTGCTGATCTCGCGCAGGCCATCTGCGGTGCTGGCAACGTCGGTTGTCACAGCAGCATCGGACATACCTACTCCTTCGTCTTGCGGGGCCCGTCTCAGCAAGGCTCACACGCTCCCACCAAGGTCGGCAATGGCGTGTTCCGCTGACCGGTGAAACCGAGGGTTACTTGCCGCGGGACGGCATTTCCCGGTGGGTGGGACACGCGATGGTGCGCTCGGTTGTGAACTGCGATTGTTCCCGGTCGAGACGTGTTCCAGGTCATACCGACTCTCGGGTGACGCGCACACAGAAACGGAGTACCGGATGCTGCAGCGACAACTCGCCGGCCCACTCGAAGGGGTGGGTGGGTTGTTCGCCATGTCGGTGGATGCCGCGAGATTCGTGGTACGCAGGCCCTTTCAATGGCGGGAATTTCTTGACCAGTCCTGGTTCGTGGCTCGGGTGTCCTTGGCGCCGACTCTGCTGGTGGCCATCCCGTTCACCGTGCTCGTGTCGTTCACCCTGAACATCCTGTTGCGCGAGCTGGGTGCGGCGGATCTTTCCGGGGCGGGCGCGGCCTTCGGCGCCGTGACCCAGGTCGGGCCGATGGTGACGGTTTTGATCGTCGCCGGCGCGGGGGCCACCGCCATGTGTGCCGATCTGGGCTCACGCACCGTCCGTGAAGAGATCGACGCCATGGAGGTGCTGGGCATCAACCCGATACAACGCCTGGTCACGCCGCGGATGCTGGCCTCAGGGCTGGTGGCGTTACTGCTCAACAGCGTCGTCGTCATCATCGGAATCCTTGGCGGATACCTGTTCTCGGTGTTCGTCCAAGACGTCAATCCCGGTGCGTTCGCAGCGGGTATCACCCTGCTCACCGGAATTCCGGAGGTCATCATCTCCTGTGTCAAGGCGGCGTTGTTCGGCCTGATCGCCGGTCTGGTCGCGTGCTACCGCGGTCTGACCGTGTCGGGTGGCGGTGCCAAGGCGGTCGGCAACGCCGTCAACGAAACGGTCGTCTATGCCTTCATGGCGTTGTTCGTGGTCAACGTGGTGGTCACCGCCATCGGCATCCAGATGACGACGCGATGACGGCGGTACTCCAGTCGGCCTACCCGCGCCTGTCCCGTGCCGTGCGGCGGCCCGGGGCCGTGCTGAGCGGTATCGGCGACCATGTCCTGTTCTACGGCCGCGCGCTGGCCGGCATGCCTTTCGCCGCCGCGCACTACCGCAAGGAAGTCGTCCGTCTGATCGCCGAAATCAGTATGGGTGCAGGCACATTGGCGATGATTGGCGGAACGGTCGTGATCGTCGGGTTCTTGACTCTGGCCACGGGCGGGGTCCTGGCGATCCAGGGCTACAGCTCGCTGGGCAACATCGGTATCGAAGCGCTCACCGGATTCCTGGCCGCCTTCATCAACGTCCGGATCTCGGCCCCCATCGTCGCCGGCATCGGCTTGGCCGCCACGTTCGGCGCCGGCGTCACCGCGCAACTCGGCGCGATGCGCATCAACGAAGAGGTCGACGCGTTGGAGGCGATGGCCATCCGGCCGGTCGAGTATCTCGTCTCGACGCGCATCGTGGCCGGGATGGTCGCCATCACGCCGCTCTACTCGATCGCGGTGATCCTGTCGTTTCTGGCCAGCCAGTTCACCACTGTCGTGCTGCTCGGACAATCGGGTGGGCTCTACGGCCACTACTTCAGTACGTTCCTCAACCCGATCGACCTGCTGTGGTCATTCCTGCAGGCACTGCTGATGGCTTTGGCGATCCTGCTGGTGCACACCTACTACGGCTTCTTCGCCACGGGTGGTCCGGCCGGGGTGGGCGTGGCAGTGGGAAACGCGGTCCGGACGTCGCTCATCGTCGTCGTCTCGATCACCCTGCTGATCTCGCTCGCCGTCTACGGCTCCAACGGCAACTTCAACCTCTCCGGCTAGAGAAGGCATCTGATGTCGCGTGACGCTGTACGTCAACTGACGGGGCTCATCACGGTCGTGGTGATCGCCGCCATCATCACCGGCGCCATCGTGCTGTTTCGCGGTGGGGTCGCGCCCACCGCATCGGTGACGGTGATCTCCCCGCGGGCAGGTCTGGTGATGAACCCCGACGCCAAGGTCAAACTGCACGGTGCGGAGGTGGGCAAGGTCGTTGAGATCGAATCACTGCCCGACGGGCAGGCGGCACTTCGGCTCGCGATGAACCCCGATGCCCTGCAACTGATTCCGGCCAACACCGGGGTGGAGATCGCATCGAGCACCGTGTTCGGCGCCAAGTTCGTCCAACTCGTGCCGCCATCGGAACCCTCACAGAAAACGATGTACGCCGGCCAGGTCCTCGACGCGTCGCACACCACCGTCGAGATCAACACGGTGTTCGAGCAATTGGTCTCGGTGCTGGCGCAGATACATCCGGAAAAGCTGAACGAAACGCTCGGCGCGATGGCTCTGGCTGTCGACGGTCGCGGCGAGAAGTTCGGCCAGACCTTGGTCGACCTCGATGCCATGCTGGCCAAGATCGGTCCCAGTCTCCCGACGCTGAGTCATGAGATGGCCGTCGCGCCCGAGGTGTTCAACGCGTACGCTGACGCCGCGCCGGATCTGATGGATACCGCTCGCAGCGCGACGCAACTCAGCGACACGCTGGTCGAGCACCAAAGCGATCTGGATGCCTTGTTGGTCAGCGCGATCGGGCTGGCCGATATCGGCAACGAGGTGGTGGCAACCAACAGCGCGGCGTTGACCGACGCCATGCGGCTGCTCGCCCCGACCACGAGCCTGACGAATCAGTATCACCAGGCGCTCAACTGCGGACTCAAGGGTTTGGAGCCGCTGGCGCTCGGACCGCCCCAGCCGCTGCCCGGAGTGATGCTGCTGAATTCCTTCCTGCTGGGCACCGAGCGTTACCGGTATCCGGGCAACCTGCCGAAGGTTGCCGCCACCGGAGGCCCACAGTGCCACGGCCTGCCCGAAGTGGGTTTCGAGCAACGGCCGCCATTCGTGGTGACCGATATCGATGCCGACCCAGCGCAATACGGCAATCAGGGGATCCTGTTGAACTCCGACGCACTCAAACAGGCGCTGTACGGACCGCTCGACGGCCCGCCCCGCAACACCGCCCAGATAGGACAACCGGGATGACGCGCAGCCGCGGGACCGCTGTGAAGTTCGGCGTGTTCGGAGTGACGATGCTGATCTTGACCGCAGCGTTGTTTGCGATCATGGGCCAGTACCGCACCGGGTCGACCAACGGGTATTCGGCGGTCTTCACCGACGCCTCCAGCCTGAAGGCCGGCGATTCGGTCCGGGTCGCGGGAATCCGCATCGGTACCGTCAATGACGTTGCCCTGCAATCCGACAACACGGTGCTGGTGCACTTCGACGCGGACCGCGAGATCGTCATGACGACCGCCACCAAGGTCGCGGTGCGCTATCTGGACTTGGTCGGTAACCGGTATCTCGAGCTGCTCGACAGCCCCGGCTCGACCAAGCTGCAGCCGCCGGGTTCACTGATCCCGGTCGAGCGGACCGAGCCGGCCCTGGATCTCGACCTTCTGCTCGGCGGGCTCAAGCCCGTCATCCAGGGGCTCAACGCCCAGAACGTCAACGCCTTGACGAACTCGCTGATCCAGATCCTGCAGGGCCAGGGCGGCACGGTGGAATCACTGATGGCCCACACGACGTCGTTCACCCAGGCACTCGCCGACAACGGGCAGACCGTGCAACAACTGATCGACAACCTGAGGTCCGCCGTGGCAACCGTCGCCAAGGACGGCGACAGATTCTCGGCTGCCGTCGAGCAGCTGCAACAGCTCGTCACCGGTCTGTCGCAGGAGCGCGATCCCATCGGAGAGGCCATCACCGCTCTGGACAACGGCACTGCATCCCTGACGGACCTCATGACACAGGCCCGCCCGCCACTGTCGGGAACCGTGGACCAGCTGACCCGCCTGGCTCCGTTGCTCTCTAACGAGGACGACATGGCTCGTTTGGATCTGGCGTTGCAGAACGCCCCGAAGAACTACCGCAAGCTCGTCCGATTGGGCGCGTACGGAAGTTTCATCAACCAGTACCTGTGCGGCATGAATGTCAGGGTCACCGACCTGCAGGGGCGCACCGCGTACTTCCCGTGGATCATGCAGAACACCGGACGCTGTGGGGAACCCTGATGCTGAAATACCGTGGATCGCACCTCATCCGAAGCGGACTCATCGGCATCGTGCTGATCGCGATGGTCATCGCCGTCGGCCTCCAGCCCCAGGCGCTGTGGTCGTGGGCCACTTCGGTCAAGTACAACGCGCTGTTCGCCGAGGCGGGCGGCCTGACCGTCGGCAACGACGTCAAGATCTCCGGCGTCACCAAGGGCCTGGTCACCGATGTCAGGCTGAGCCGAGGGAAGGCGTTGGTGACCTTCACCCTCGACAGCAAGGTCCGCCTCGGCTCCGACACCACCGCGCACATTCGCACCGGGACGATGCTTGGTGCGCGGATGCTCACCCTGGAGCCGGCCGGCGCGGGCACGATGCGCGCCTCGGACACCATCCCGATCACCAGGACGGCGTCGCCGTATTCATTGACCAACGCGGTCGGTGACTTCACGCACAACACGGCGGGCACCGACACCGCCGCACTTACCCAGTCGCTGGATACGTTGTCGGACACCATCGATCGGATGGCGCCGCAGTTGGGGCCGACGTTCGACGGGCTGTCCCGGCTGTCGGAGACACTGAACAGCCGCAACGAATCCCTGAGCAATCTGCTCAAGAGTGCCGCCGATGTGACCGGAATCCTGTCGAAACGCAGTGAGCAGGTGAACACACTGCTGCTGGATGCGAACGCGTTGACCGCGGTTCTCGATCAACGCCGTTATGCGATCGTCAACCTGCTCGCGAACACCTCGGCGCTGTCCCAGCAGCTCTCCGGACTCGTTGCCGACAACGAGGAAGAGCTCGCGCCCACTCTGAAACAGCTCAACTCGGTGACCGCGATGCTGGAGAAGAACCGGGACAACATTGCCGGCGCCCTGGCGGGTCTCGCCAAATACCAAGTCACCCAGGGTGAATCGGTGAACAACGGTTGGTACTACAACGCCTTTGTCGGGAACTTGCTGCCGGGGCAGACCCTTCAGCCCTTCCTTGACTACGCGTTCGGGTTCCGGCGCGGAACCAATGCCGGGCAACCGCCGGACAATGCCGGCCCACGTGCCGAATTCCCCTGGCCCCACAACGGCATTCCTGGAGGAAGTCGATGATCGCCCGTAATCGGCGACGCATCAGCCGCACCGCGCTGGTGCTGCTCACCGCGTTGGCCCTGGTCGGCACGGCGATGATCGTGCGGCAGACGGTCTTCAAGCCGACCACCATCACCGCCTACTTCACCTCGGCCACCGCGATCTACCCGGGCGACGAGGTTCGTGTCGCCGGGGTCAAGGTCGGCTCGATCACGGGCATCGAGCCGGTCGGTGACCAGGCACGGATCACTCTCGCCATCGATCATGGTGTGAAGATTCCGGCCGACGCCAAGGCAATCCTCATGGCGCAGAACCTGGTTGCCGCCAGGTATGTCCAACTGACCCCGGCGTATGAAGACGCCGGCCCGACCATGGCGGACGGAGCGCAGATCGGGGTGGAGCGCACGGCCGTGCCCGTTGAATGGGACCAGGTCAAGGATCAGCTGATGCGATTGGCGTCCGATCTGGGTCCGATCAACGGAGCATCGGCCACCTCCCTGAGCCGCTTCGTCGACAGTGCCGCCGCAGCCATGAACGGCAACGGCGAGAAACTGCACGAGGCGATCAGCCAGTTGTCCGATATCGCAAGGATTCTGGGCCAGGGGAGCGGCGACATCGTCGGCATCATCAAGAACCTACAGATCTTCGTGGCGGCGCTGCGGGACAGTAACGCCCAGATCATGGAATTCCAGGGCCAACTGGCCAGCGTGACCAGCGTCGTCGACGGGAGCAGGTCCGATCTGGACGCCGCCCTGACGAACCTGGCGGACGCCGCCGGCAATGTTCGGCGCTTCGTCGCAGGCAGCCGTGATCAGACCGCCGAACAGCTGCAGCGGCTGAACAGTGTCACTCAGAATCTGGTGGACAACAAGACCAAGCTGGAGAACGTCCTGCACGTCGCGCCGAACGCCATCGCCAACGGTTACAACATCTACAACCCCGACAGCGGTACTGCAGTCGGGGCGTTCGCGCTGTCGAGCTTCGCCAATCCGGTGGCGGCGGTGTGCTCGGCGATCGCGGCGGTGAAGAATGCCACGGCCGCGGAATCGTCGAAGCTGTGTGCCCAGTATCTGGGGCCGGCCCTGTCGTTGCTCAACTTCAACTACATGCCCATGCCGTTCAACGCCTATTTGAAGAAGGCGCCCAGCCCGGAGAACCTGGTGTACACCGATCCCAATCTCGCGCCCGGTGGCGCCGGAGGACGTCCGCAGCCGTACGCGGAACAGCCGCCGGCCGTGTCGGCCTTCACCGGTGCCGGCGACGTGCCACCACCGGCCGGATGGGGCNCCCCCCCGGGTGGTCCCGCCCCCGTTGGTTCCCCCGCCTCTCCGTCTCCTGCGTTGTTCCCCGGCGCGCCGGTCCCCGCGGGGGCCCCGGCCGTCACGCCGGATCAGGGGCCGAAGACATTGCGGGACATGCTGCTGCCGGCCGAAGCCGCTCCGGCCCCGGCCCCGCCGGCCCCAGGAGGCACCCCGTGATCACCCGGCACTCGTTGACACGACTCACCGCGGTGGCCGCCTGCTCGGTGGCGACACTCACCGGCTGTGCGTTCCACGGGTTGAATTCACTGCCCCTGCCGGGCACCGTTGGGCGCGGGTCGGATGCGACGGTCTATCACGTCGAACTGGCCAATATCGGGACGCTGGAGGCCAATTCGCCGGTCATGATGGGTGACGTCATCGTGGGCAGTGTCTCGCGCATGGTGGTCAAGGGTTGGCACGCCGACGTGGAGGTGCAGGTCTTGCCCGACGTCGTCGTTCCGGCCAACGCGGTCGCCACCGTCGGGCAGACCAGCCTGCTGGGCTCCATGCACATCGCCCTCGATCCACCGTTGGGTCAGTCTCCCTCCGGGCGGCTGACCCCGGGCTCGACCCTCGCGCTCAACCAGACTTCGACATATCCGTCGACCGAACAGACCCTGTCGTCGCTGTCCGTGCTCGTCAACGGAGGCGGCCTGGGCAAGATCGGTGACCTGGTAACGGAATTCAACGCCGCCCTCAAAGGCCGTGAGGACAAGATCCGCGACCTGCTCACCCGGCTGAACGACATCGTGGGCATGTTCGCCAACCAGCGAGACGACATCAACGCCTCGATCAGGGAACTGAACCGGCTGGCCGGCAAGCTGTCCGGTCAGCAGGAGGTGATCACCACGGCGCTGCAACGGATTCCGCCGGCGCTGGACATCTTGGTCAAGGAACGCCCGCGCATCACCACCGCGCTGGAGAAGTTCGGTCAGTTCAGCGACACCGCAACCAATCTGGTGAACGCGACGCGAGAGGACCTGCTGACCAACCTGCGCAATCTCGAACCGACGGTGCGCGCACTGGCCGACGTCGGGCCTAATCTGGGAACCGTGCTGGCCTTCGCGCCCACCTATCCCTACCCGCAGAACTTCATCGACCGGGCCATCCGTGGGGATTACCTCAACCAGTTCATCACCTTCGACTTCACCGTTCCCCGGCTGAAGCGAGGTTTGTTCCTGGGCACCCGGTGGGGCCAGNCTGTCACTGAACACGTCGCCAAAAGTTCCCGCCGATCTGCATGCCGCGGTGCTGAGCGTATCGGCGGTGGGCGAGCAGTACGTCGATCTGCAACCCCGCAACGACTCGGGACCGTACCTGCATGACGGCTCGGTGATCCCGGTATCCAACACGTCGATCCCGCAAGCCGTGGGGCCGATGCTCGATCAGGTCAGTTCACTGATCGGCAGCATCCCCAAGGACAAGATCAGCCCGCTGCTCGACGAGACGTTCAAGGCCTTCAACGGCACCGGAAACGACATGGGGTCGCTGCTGGACTCCTCGTCGAGACTGATCGCCGAGGCGAACGCGGTCTCCGATCAATCCCGTGCGCTCATCGATGACAGTGCGCCCCTCCTGGACGGGCAGGCCGAATCGGTCGACGCGATCCGTACCTGGGCCCGCAGCATGTCCGGAATCACCAAACAGGTGGCCGAGGACGACGAGCACGTACGCACTCTGCTCAAGGACGGGCCGGCCGCCGCTGACGAGGCCTCGCGTCTGTTCGATCAAGTCAAGCCGACCCTGCCACTGTTGCTGGCCAACCTGATCAGCCTCGGCCAGGTCGGGGTGACCTACCATCCCTCGCTCGAACAACTCCTGGTGCTCCTGCCGCCATCCATCGCGGCCACGCAGTCATACGGTGCGCCGAAGAACAATCCGACCGGTATGTCCTTGGGCGACTTCACTCTTACGATGAACGACCCGCCGGCATGCACGGTGGGGTTTCTGCCGCCGTCGTCATGGCGGTCGCCGGAGGACACCAGTGACATCGACACCCCGGACGGGCTGTACTGCAAGCTGCCGCAGGATTCACCGATCGGTGTCCGCGGTGCACGCAACTACCCGTGCATGGGTAAGCCGGGCAAGCGGGCTCCCACCGTCGAAATCTGCAACAGCGACCAACCTTACGAGCCGCTGGCGATGCGCCAGCACGCCCTCGGTCCGTACCCGATCGATCCGAACCTGCTCGCCCAGGGGATCGCACCGGATTCCCGCGTCGAGCGAGATCCGGCCACCCACGGCCCGGTCGAGGGCACCCCGCTGCCGCCGGCCGCTGTTCCGCCCGACGCCGTGCCGCCGCCCGAGGCGCCTCAAGGTGAAGCCCCGGTGAGTGAGATACCACCGGGCCAGGATGCTCCCGCGGTCGCACCGAGTGCGTTCACGCCCAACGGATCTGACGGACCGTCGGTGGCAATTGCCACGTATGACCCGAGGACGGGCCGGTACGCCACTCCGGAGGGGAAGGTGTTCCGGCAGGCCGACCTCGTGCCGCGCGCCGGTGACCACACCTGGAAAGACCTGTTCACCACCTGATCTGAAAAAGGCCGCCGCGGTGGAATTCCACCGTGGCGGCCTGTCGGCGCGCTGACCGCGCCGCCGAAATCCGGCCCGGTCAGCCCGTTTTCACCAGCTTGAACGGCATCGTGATGAACACGACCTTGCTGCTGCCACAGGATCCGCTGACGCCCGTGGTCGAGTCTTCGCCCATCAATGTCGTCGACGTCGGATCGTTGGCGGTGGCGTCCTTGTTCGAGGTGAAGAATCGGTACACCTGCAGGCCCGGACCGGCGGTGCCGTCGGGACACGGCTGCCAATTGTCCACTGTTTTCTTGACGTACCAGACGTCGCCCTTCTTGTAGATGGGTGCGCTCCAACCCCAGTCGGTGTCGACCGTGCCGGTGCACTCGCTCGGATAACTGCATGTCGTGGAGATCGTCCAGATGCCACGAATGCTGGCCTCGTCGTGGAACACGTCGTTGGTCTTCGCCCACTCACCGTTCGAGGTGGCTACGTAGGTCCCGTTGAGGCCCCATCTCGGAGAGGCCTCGGCGACGGGGCTGCACAAGCCACCCACCGCAGCGGCGGTAAGTGCCCCTGCCCCAACGAATGCCGTCACCCGCATGAACCCCACTCCTCTGTACACCGGCCGGCGGCGATCGCCGCGACAGTGTTCACTGTGCAACGTCTGCGGCCGATTGACGGAGAATGTCCCACCTAGTGGGCCATGGGCTGGAAACTGGATCCAGGCGTGCCACAGTGTCGTACGTGCGGATACCGGTGGCAGCCACGGCAGCGCTGCTCGTCTCGGCGGCCATGATCGCCCCAGCCCCAGCCAGCGCAGAACCTGCCGGATGCAGTGAACCTTCGTGCGTACCCGGGATCAAGGGCGGCGTCGTGCTCGGCGCGTCGTGCTCGGATACGAGCTACTACGTCTTCGGCACCACGTCGTGGGGCCGGTTGGTGTTCTGCGGATCGCCGCGCCGGTACGAGCCGCGCTACTTCCGGTCACCGCCGTTGAAAGGCATCCGTGAGGAGAACACACCATGCACAGGTTTCGAGAACTCCGTTGCGCAGGCGCCCGACGGGCTCTTCCTGAGTTGTGTGACAAGTGACGGATCGAGCAGGTGGCTCCGTGGCGACGCGTGATGCGTTGGGGTGCAACGGCATCGTGAGCGCGATGTCCGCGGTAGCCCTCGGTGCGGCTCTCGCCGTGGCGGCACCGGCACAGGCCGAAGAGAATCCGGCGGTGCATCGCGTGACCTACACCGTCACCGCTGAGCAGCCGACCACGGTCGGCATCTATTTCCGCGAGGTCGACCCGCCGAGTTGGGCTGATTACAGCCACAATCCGTACGAGTTCAGCCCCAAGGACGATCTCACACTGGAACCGGGTAAGCCCTGGATTCGCGAGACCACGCTCGCCGACCCGATGCGATGGGCGATGGTCGCGGTCTCCACCGGCGGCATGGCACCGCAGGATCCGGGCACCCTGCGCTGCGAACTGGCCATCGACGGAATCGTCGTAGACCGGGCCGCCGGTCCCCAAGGCGCGTTGTGCTCGCTGCGGAATTGGTGACGAGCTGCCCCACCTCGCCGGCCAACGGATTGGTCCACTGGGTGAGACAGCGGCATCGAAGCGGGCTGACGCCGCATTAGCGTGTGGCAGCAGTCACATCGGCCATAGGCGACCGCGACAACTGTTGCCATCGGCGAATGGCCGAGACCAACCGGAGGTGCACTATGCGGTTACTCAGCCGCTCCGAACAGGAAACTGAGACAGCCGTGCTCGACGAGGCCGCGGAGGACGACTCGCAACCGAGTGACGACCTCGAGCTGTCTCCGCAGTCCGACGCGGATGCCGACCCTGACGGCGCCGAGAGCGGGTCCGACGACGGGACCGACTCCGCGGATGAGAAACGCAGGTGGCGTCCGAAACTCGCGACATTGCTCGCAGCTGTCGCCATCCTGGTGAGCGGCGCATTGCTGGCGGCCAGTGGCTACATGATCTGGTTCCATCAGCAGGCGGATCGTGAGCAGCAGCGTCGAGCGGAATTCGCGGCGGCCGCGTCGCAAGCCGCCGTCACCCTGATGTCGATAGACAGCGCGACGGCGCAGGACAACGTGCGCCAGATCATCGACAACTCGGCCGGTCAGTTCAAAGACGACATTCAGTCCTCGGCCGAAGACCTGGTGAAAGCGGCGCAGGATTCGAACGCCACGACGAAGGCGACGGTGCGGGCCTCGGCGGTGCAGTCGATGGATGCCGACTCCGCCGTCGTGCTCGTCAGTTCGGCGACCACGGTCAGCAATTCGGCCGGGGCGAACCAGCAGCCGCGAAACTGGCGCCTGAGTCTCACGATGGTGAGAGACGGGGGACAGATCAAGATGTCGAAGGTGGAGTTCGTCCCGTGAGCGCAACGACAACAGAACTCGACATCGAGCCCGCTGTGGACAGCGAGGCTGTTCTCGACGAGCCACAAACCGGTGACGTCGATGACGGTGAGGAAAACACGGCTGAGAGGGCCGTCGAGCCTCAGCAGCGGTGGACGCGTCGGATCGCGCGGCGATGGCGACCGGTCGCAGTCATCTGCGTCCTGCTCGCCTCGGCAGGCTCCGCGGCAGCGCTCTACTTCGGTACGTATCGTGCGGACCATGGGACCGCCGAAGCCGCCACAGCGGTGGTCGAGGCAGCGACCGACGGGTCGTTGGCGTTGTTGTCCTATGCGCCAAACAGTTTGGATCAGGACATTGCCGGCGCGCGATCTCACCTGACCGGTGACTTCCTGACGTACTACAGCGAGTTCGCCGAAAAGTTCGTCGTGCCGGCGGCCAAACAGAAAGACATCCACGCCACAGCCTCGATCGTTCGCGCCGCCCCTGTTGACGTGCAGTCGGACACGGCGCAGGTGTTGGTCTTCCTCAACCAGGCCACCACCAGTCGCGACAACCCCGAACCCGCACAGGCGGCCAGTGCGGTGAAGGTCGGGCTCGCGAAAGTCGATGGGAAATGGCTGATCTCATCGTTCGACCCGATCTAGCCTGACCGAACCCTTGCCGCCGAGGGTGACCGACGGTCCACGAAAACACCGGAGCCGGGCTCGAGATCCTCGAGCCCGGCTCCGGTGGTGTTTCGGTGTCTAGTCCAGGTAGTCGCGCAACACCTGGGAACGGCTCGGGTGGCGCAGCTTGCTCATGGTCTTGGACTCGATCTGGCGAATGCGCTCACGCGTGACGCCGTAGACCTGGCCGATCTCGTCCAGGGTGCGCGGCTGGCCGTCGGTGAGGCCGAACCGCAGCCGGACCACGCCGGCCTCGCGCTCGGACAGCGTCTCCAGCACGGACTGCAGCTGATCCTGCAGCAGCGTGAACGAGACCGCGTCCACGGCCACCACGGCCTCGGAGTCCTCGATGAAGTCACCGAGCTGGCTGTCACCCTCGTCGCCGATGGTCTGGTCCAGCGAGATGGGCTCACGCGCGTACTGCTGGATCTCCAGCACCTTCTCCGGCGTGATGTCCATTTCCTTGGCCAGCTCTTCGGGCGTGGGCTCGCGGCCCAGGTCCTGCAGCAGCTCGCGCTGGATGCGGCCCAGCTTGTTGATCACCTCGACCATGTGCACCGGGATGCGGATGGTGCGGGCCTGGTCGGCCATGGCTCGGGTGATGGCCTGGCGGATCCACCAGGTGGCGTACGTGGAGAACTTGTAGCCCTTGGTGTAGTCGAACTTCTCGACGGCGCGGATCAGACCCAGGTTGCCCTCCTGGATCAGGTCCAGGAACGCCATGCCACGGCCGGTGTAGCGCTTGGCCAGTGAGACCACCAGGCGCAGGTTGGCTTCCAGCAGATGGTTCTTCGCGCGGTCGCCGTCGCGGCAGATCCACTGCATGTCGCGGCGCTGCTGCACCGGCAGTTTCTCGCCCTTCTCGAGCAACTCGGCGAGCTTCTGCGTGGCGAACAGGCCGGCCTCGATGCGCTTGGCGAGCTCGACCTCTTCCTCGGCGTTGAGCAGCGCGACCTTGCCGATCTGCTTCAGATAGGCGCGGACCGAGTCGGCCGATGCGGTGAGTTCGGCGTCCTTGCGGGCCTGCCGCAGCGCCTCGGACTCTTCCTCGTCCCAGACGAAGTCGCCGGAGGCCTTGTCCTTCTCGGAAGGCTCGGGATGCTCCTCGTCACCCTCGGCGGCCTTGGCCGCGGCCGGCGCGGAAGCCTTGGCGTCCTTGCCTTCCTCGTCCTCGTCGTCCTCGTCGTCGTCGGAATCCTCGACCTCGTCGTCGGCCCCGAGATCGTCGTCGAGCTCAAGATCGGAATCGTCGACTTCCAGATCGTCGCCCGGCCCGGCCTCCAGGTCGTCGCCCGCCTCCAAGTCGTCGTTGACGTCCTCGGGCTTGGTCGCCGCGGCCTTGCCGGCCTTCTTGGCGGGAGCCTTCTTCGCCGGGGCCCGCTTGGTGGCGGTGCCGCCCTCGGCCTTGGCCGCAGTGCTCTTGGCTGCCCGCTTGGCTGGGGCCTTTTTGGCGGGAGTCTTGGTAGCGGTGCGCTTCACCGGCTCGTCGGTCGCCGGGCTTGCCTTTGTCGCTGCCACGTACACCCTTTCGGTCTCACGAAATTCTCGGTGGGTATGGGCATACTCCACCGAAAGCGTCTGCTATCGAATGTTGGCGTTGTTATCGGCTGGGATATTCACCGCTATCCGGTAGGCGGCCGCCGAGGACCATTGTAACGACAGTGTGGGTGTTCACCGTGTCGAGCGGCAAATTTGGCCACGTGGTCGACCGAATTCGGCAAAGTTACCCGGCGGTAGACGGCGGGCCGCCGGTGCCTGCACCCTGACTCGCCATCGCGGCGCCCACGATGCCGGCCGTGTTGAGCAATGCCGCAGGCACGATCGGGGTGCGGATCTTCAGCAGCGGTAGCCACTTGTCGGCCTTGCGGCTGATGCCACCGCCGGCGATGAACAGGTCCGGCCAGATCGCGTTCTCGATCGCCACCAAGACCTTGTTCACCTCTTCGCTCCAGCGCGCATAGCTCCAGTCCTTGCGCTCCTTGACCGACGAGGCCGCCCGGTGCTCGGCCTCCTTGCCGTCCACCTCAAGATGGCCAAACTCGGTGTTGGGCAACAACACACCGTTGTGGATCACCGCCGAGCCGATGCCGGTCCCGAAGGTCAGCAGCACCACGACACCGGTGTTGTCCTTGCCCGCCCCGTAATGCTCCTCGGCGAGCCCGGCGGCGTCGGCGTCGTTGAGCACCTTCACCTGCTGGCCGCCCAGCGCGGCGCTCATCGCCTCGGCGGCGTTCACGCCGATCCAGCCCTTGTCGACATTGGCCGCGGTGCGCACGATGCCGTCGGTGACCACGCCCGGGTAGGTGACGCCGACGGGGCCGGTCCAGCCGAACTCGGCGACCACCGCGGCGACCGTCTTGGTCACCGCTTCCGGGGTGGACGGCTGCGGCGTGTCGAGCTTGTAGCGCTCACCGATCAGCTGCCCGGTGCGGAGGTCGACGATGCCGCCCTTGATCCCGCTGCCGCCGACGTCGACACCGAATCCGCGGTGCTCGGCATCGCCGGTGGGCGCCGGATCTGCTGCGGGTGCATCGGGTGCGGTCATGGCGGGCTCCTTCGCGGGACAGGCGGTCATGAGGCCAAACCGAGGCGCGTCCCACCCTAGTCGGTGAACAGGGTGCCGTCGTCGAACCATGAGCGTCGACGACACCGATGTTCGACAACGCCTCCGCGTTCGGCCGGCCATCCCGGAAGCGACTTTTCGGGCCGAAGATGTTGCGATGGAGCCGTGACCGACAACAGATTCGATGCTCTTGCACTGCGGGCGGTGGCCGAGCAGCTGGCCGCCGAAGCCGCCGACCTGGTGACCCGCCGGCGCGCCGAGGTGTTCGACGCCGAGGCGGAGTCGACCGGCGACCGGCGACGTGACGACGTGCGGGCCGTCAGATCCAAGAGCACCCCGACCGATCCCGTCACGATCGTCGACACCGAAACCGAACGGTGGTTGCGCGAACGGCTGGCGGTATTGCGCCCGGGGGAGGCGATCCTGGGCGAAGAGGAGGGCGGCCAGCACGCGGGCCGGAGCGGGGTCAGCTGGGTTCTCGACCCGATCGACGGAACGGTGAACTTCGTCTACGGAATCCCGGCGTACGCGGTGTCGGTGGCCGTTCAGTACGACGGGCGGTCGGTGGCCGGTGCGGTGGCGAACGTGCCCGGCGGTGAGGTGTACTCGGCCGCGTTGGGACACGGAGCCGAGGTGATCCGGGCCGGAACGCGGACCCCACTGCGCTGCAGCGCCGTCGACGATCTGGCCATGACACTGCTGGGCACCGGATTCGCCTACGACCCGCATCAGCGCGCTCGGCAGGCCGAGGTGCTGGCCCGGGTGCTGCCGTCGGTGCGCGACGTGCGCCGGATCGGCTCGTGCGCGCTCGACCTCTGCATGGTGGCCGCCGGTCGGCTGGATGCCTATTACGAAGCGGGCGTCCAGCTGTGGGACTGGGCCGCGGCGGCGCTCATCGCAGCGGAGGCCGGGGCGACGGTGTGGCTGCCTGCCAGTGACGGCGCCGAACAGGTCGCTGCCGCGGCGCCGGGGGTGGCCGCCGCCCTGCGCGAGGTGCTAGCAGGCGCCGGTATGGATCTTTGACAGCAGCGCGGGGTCGGACGGCGCGGTGGCGTCCGGACGCAGGCTGGCCAGCACCGCGTTGATGTCGTCGTTGCTGGCGAGCTCGCTGAATTCCGTGCCCAACGCGAGATCGACTCCGGCGTCGGGCCTTTCGTCCTGGAACAGCTCGGTGCACGGCGCCACCAGCCACACCGCCGCGGCCGCGGCGCGGCCCGACGGCCCGAAGCGGATCTGGCCCTGGCATTCCAGGCGGGCGCTGGAGTAGATCGGATCGTTGGAGGCCTCGGGCTGAGAGAAACCCAGATCGCGAAGCGCGCCGGCCACCTCGCCGGCCTGACCGCCCTGGCCGCTGGCGTTGAGCACCCGGATCTTGGTCTCGGCCAGTGGCGCCGGCGTGACCTCGGTCATCGCCGAGCGGGCCACCTGCTCGCCGAGCTTGGGAGTTGCTGGGTCGGTGGCCGGCGGCGGGGCATTGCACACCGTGGCCTCGTGGACATCGGCGGGCTGGTTGAGCGCGATGATCCAGACGATCATCGTCACCACCGCCAGTGCGACGAAGAGCACAATGCCGGGAACGAAACTGCGCCGACGGAACGGTCGACCATGCCGGTCGAAGGCGGTGCCATCGGTGATTTGCGCGACCACACCTGCACTCTAAGGGCAATGGTGTTCGCTGACGCACCAGAGCTCAGACGGTACTGTGATGTAAATCACACTGAAACGTGTGGCAATACGGGCACGAATCATTTGGGGAATGCGTTCGACGCTGGTACAAAGCTCTGCTGCAAGGTAAGGGAGGGGACACAAGACGATGGCTACCGACTACGACGCACCGCGGCGTTCCGAAGCAGACGAGGTTTCCGAGGATTCGCTCGAGGAGCTCAAGGCCCGGCGCAACGAGGCGCAATCTGCCGTGGTGGATGTCGATGAATCCGAGACCGCCGAGTCGTTCGAACTGCCGGGCGCCGACCTGTCCGGGGAGGAACTGTCCGTCCGGGTGGTCCCGAAGCAGGCCGACGAGTTCACCTGCTCCAGCTGCTTCCTGGTGCAACACCGGAGCCGGCTGGCCAGCGAGAAGAACGGCGTGATGATCTGCACGGACTGCGCCGCCTGACGGCGGCTCAGCCACTGGAGCTGTATTCGCGGCTCAGCCGCTGGAGCTGTATTCGCGGCTCAGCCGCTGGAGCTGTATTCGCGGCTCAGCCGCGGAGAGCAGCCAGGATCCGGTCCGGACGACGCGAACTGACCAACCAGTACGGGGTGGGATCGTCCGGATCGTCGAGAACCACCAGGATCATGGGGCCTACCCAGGCCCGATGAACGACATACGCGGCCGGATCGAGTTGACGGCCCAGCGCGGCCGACTTCGCTGAGCGCGGAACCTCGGCGGTGCGGGCGATCACACTGACCGGCAGGTGCGCATCGCCGACCCACAATTCGGTCTCGCCGCCGCTGTCGCGGACCACCTTCAGTTCGGTCTTGCTGAACCACATCAACACGGCTGCCGCCACGCCGAAGAGAAGGACGTAGGGCAGCCACGCCGGGATGGCCGGGGCGGCCAGCCCGACCTCGAACGCAATCACTCCTGCCAGCAGCGCAGCGGGCAGCGTCCACCACCACGGCACCCACAACCGTTCGCGGTAAAGGGTGCTTCGGGTGGTTGCGCGCGTGTCTGACACGCGGCTCAGAGTAATCTCTGACGTCGTGTCCAACACTCTGGCGGTCGTCCGATTGGACCGCGAACTACCGATGCCCAGCCGGGCGCACGATGGTGACGCGGGCGTAGACCTCTACAGCGCGCAGAATGTCGAGCTCGCCCCCGGACATCGTGCGCTGGTGCCCACCGGAGTCGCCGTGGCCATCCCGCACGGCATGGTGGGGCTGGTTCATCCGCGCTCGGGTTTGGCTGCCCGCGTGGGTCTTTCGATCGTCAACAGTCCGGGCACCATCGACGCCGGCTATCGCGGCGAGATCAAGGTTTCGCTGATCAACCTCGATCCCGACACGCCGATCGTGATCAACCGCGGTGACCGGATTGCCCAGCTGCTGGTGCAGCGGGTAGAACTGCCCGAGTTGGTCGAGGTGACCTCGTTCGACGAGGCCGGCCTGGCCGACACCTCCCGTGGCGACGGCGGCCACGGTTCCTCCGGCGGACATGCGAGTTTGTGATGGCATTCGGAAAACGCAAGAACAACGATTCGACCGCGACTTCGGCCGACAAGTCGGACGACCAGGGCGTCGTCGACCAGCCGGCACCGATGGACGCGGCTGACGAGGACTTCGACGACGGCCCGTTCGACATCGAGGACTTCGACGATCCCGACATCGCGGCGCAGGGCCGGCTCGACCTCGGGTCGGTGCTGATCCCCATGCCCGACGGCGGGCAGGTCCAGGTCGAACTGAACGAGGCCGGTGCGCCCAGCGCGGTATGGGTCGTGACCCCCAACGGGCGGTTCACCATCGCCGCCTACGCCGCGCCCAAGAGCGCGGGTCTGTGGCGCGAGGTGGCGACCGAACTCGCCGACTCGCTGCGCAAGGACGCCAGCTCGGTGAACATCCAGGACGGCCCGTGGGGTCGCGAGGTGGTGGGTGCGGGCAGCGGCGGCGTGGTGCGCTTCATCGGCATCGATGGCTACCGCTGGATGGTGCGCTGCGTGGTCAACGGCCCCGCGGAAACCATCGATGCGCTGGCCGCCGAGGCGCGGGCATCCTTGGCCGACAGCGTGATC
>NZ_LT546207.1:432231-444001 GCF_900078665.2 Mycolicibacterium houstonense
TGCTGGGAAGAACCGGTCCACGGCGGCAGCGCAGCCAGCACGGCAACCGCCCGGCCGGGATGGTCCAGTGCCCACCGGGCCGCGACCACCGCGCCGATGGACACCCCGCCGACCGCGATGGGGCCCGAGCGGGCCGCCTCGTCGAGTGCGTGCAGATAGCCCTCGATCAGCCGGTCCGGAATCGGTGGTGGGGTCACCACCAACGCGTCGGCAGCGTGCAGAGCACCGGAAAACGCCCGGTAGACGTAGTTGTCGTCGGACCCGGTGCCGGGCAGCAGAACGGTTGGGACACCACGCAGGATGACGCTCATCACATGATCGTGCCTGCCCCGTCAAATCACCGGCGTGCCGACCCGCACCCCACGTGGCATTCCCTGAACAAGAGGTCTACGGTGGCGTTGGTTGGGCGGATTCACAGTGGATCCGCAGAAGGTCAGGAGAGGCCATGGCTACGGCCGAAGGGTATCTGCGCCGGCTAACGCGACGCCTGACGGAAGACCCCGAACAACTCGATGTTGAAGAGCTCAGCGACGAAGCCGCCAATACCGGCGCGCTGAAGGCGATCAACGCCCAGCGCGGCCAGGAAGTGACGATGGTCGGCACCCTCCGCAGCGTCGAATGTAACGGCAAGGGGTGTTCCGGCGGCATCAAAGCCGAACTGTTCGACGGCACCGACACCGTGTTGTTGGTCTGGCTGGGGCAGCGCCGCATCCCGGGTATCGAATCGGGTTGCACGCTGCGAGTGCACGGCCGGGTCGGCAAGCTGGAGAACGGCACGAAGGCGATCTACAACCCGCGCTACGAAATTCAGAAGTGAGTCAGGCCGAAAAGAACACAGGCGACCCGTCTCCACCCGCCGAGAGTGATCCGCCGCCGACCCCGGCCCATACCGGCGGGCGGGCGGTGCTCGACCAGATGGGCGGCGTCAGCGGCCTCATCTATTCGTCGCTGCCCGTCGTGGTGTTCGTCCCGGTGTCCACCGCGTTCGGGCTCATGCCCGCGATCGCCGCCGCGCTCGGCGTGGCGACCCTGATCCTCATCTGGCGGCTCATCCGCCGCGAATCCGTTCAGCCCGCCGTGTCGGGCTTCTTCGCCGTCGGCGTCAGTGCCCTCATCGCCTACCTCGTGGGGGAGTCGAAGGGTTATTTCCTGCTCGGTATCTGGACGTCGCTGCTGTGGGCCGTGGTGTTCGGGGTGTCGGTGATCATTCGGCGACCGGTCGTGGGCTACGTCTGGGGCTGGGTCAACACGCACGACCGCGCCTGGCGTCACGTCCGTAAGGCCGTGCTGGCATTCGACATCGCCACCCTCACCTGGGCCGTCGTCTTCGCGTCGCGGTTCCTGGTGCAGGAGTACCTCTACGACTCGGACCAGACCGGATGGTTGGGTTTCGCGCGCATCGCCATGGGGTGGCCGCTGACCGCCCTCGCTGCTCTCGTGACGTATCTGGCGATCCGGGCCGCCCAGCGCGCCGTGCACGCCCAGGAAGCCGGTCAGAGCCCGGACTAGCGACCCGCTAGCGCGGCGTCGGGTGCAGCAGCAGCTCGCGCAGGCTGTCCTCGGACTCGGTGACGGCGACGAACAGCAACTCGTCGCCACCCTCCAGCGGCTCGTCGGACTCGGGCACGATCACCCTTGCCCCACGCAGGATCGTCACCAGCGCGGTGTCACGGGGCAATTCGAGGCGCTTGACCGGCCTGCCACCCCACGGGGTGTCGTCGGGCAACGTGATCTCGACCAGATTGGCCTGCCCCTTACGGAACTCCATCAGCCGCACCAGATCCCCGACCGCGACCGCCTCCTCGACCAGCGAGGCCAGCATGCGCGGCGTCGACACCGCGACGTCGACTCCCCAGTTCTCGTCGAACAGCCACTCATTGCGGGGGTCGTTCACCCGTGCCACCACCCGCGGTACCGCGAACTCCGTCTTGGCCAGCAAGCTGACCACGACATTGACCTTGTCGTCCCCGGTCGCCGCGATCACCACGTCGAATTCCTCGAGCTTGACCGACTCCATCACGCTGAGCTCACAGGCATCCCCGAGCCGCCAGTGCGCGGCCGGGATGGCGTCGACGTCGATGTGACCGGGATTGCGCTCCAGCAGGGTCACGTCGTGGTTGCTCTCCAGCAACTCGCGGGCGATGGAGCGGCCCACCGCCCCGGCTCCGGCGATGGCAACTTTCATCGGCGCCACTCCTGTTCAAAAACCACTTCGGTAACCACGGACTCGACGTTGGAAGCGTTCACGGCGCCGATCATGCAGATCCGAGGTCCTCACTCGGCGGCAGGGCCGCGATGGCCAGGGCCTCGGCGATGTGCCCCGAGACCGCCGCGGCATACACCTGGTCGCCGGCCTGGATCACGGTCTTCGGTTCGGGCAGGTAGCCGCTGCCCAGCCGGATGATGAAAGCCACCCGGCCGCCGGTGGCCGCCTCCAGCTCGGTGACCAGGTGCCCGGCCCAATCCTCGTGCAGCGGAAGCTCGGCCACGCCCACGTTGCCCGACGGATCCCGCCACTTCGTGGTCTCGGTCTCCCTGGTCAGGACGTTGAGCAGGCGATCGGTGGTCCACGGCACCGTGGCCACGGTCGGGATGCCCAGGCGCTCGTAGACCGCGGCGCGCTTGGCGTCGTAGATCCGCGCCACCACGCGCTCGACGCCGAACGTCTCACGCGCCACCCGAGCCGAGATGATGTTGGAGTTGTCACCGGAGGACACCGCGGCGAAGGCCCCGGCCTCCTCGATCCCGGCCCGCAGCAGCACATCGCGGTCGAAGCCCATCCCGAGCACGCGTTCACCGGCGAAATCCGGCGACAGACGGTGGAAGGCGGCACTGTCGCGATCGATGACCGCGACCTCGTGGCCGATCCGGGCCAGGCTGTCTGCGAGGGACGCGCCGACCCGCCCGCACCCCATGACGACTACACGCACCCGACGGTCCTTTCCGGTGGCAGAAATGCGCTGTTGCTCTATCCGTGCACTCGGAACGCTACAGCTTTGTGACTACTTTTCGTGTTCGGGCTTAGTCTTGGCTCTCGTGTCCAAGCTTTCGACGGCAGCACGCCGTCTGGTCCTCGGGCGACCGTTTCGCAGCGACAAGCTCTCGCACACCCTGTTGCCCAAGCGAATCGCCCTGCCGGTGTTCGCCTCCGATGCGCTGTCGTCGACGGCATACGCACCGGAGGAGATCTTCCTGGTGCTCTCGGTTGCCGGGCTGACCGCCTATTCGATGGCGCCGTGGATCGGTTTGGCGGTCGCCGGGGTCATGCTTATCGTGATCGCCAGCTACCGGCAGAACGTGCACGCCTACCCGTCCGGCGGCGGCGACTACGAGGTGGTGACCACCAACCTCGGACCGACCGCGGGGCTGACCGTGGCCAGTGCGCTGATGGTGGATTACGTCCTGACGGTCGCGGTGTCGATGTCCTCGGCCATGTCGAACATCGGCTCGGCGGTTCCGTTCGTGGCCCAACACAAGGTGCTGTTCGCAGTCATCGCGATTCTGGTGTTGGCGTCGCTGAACCTGCGCGGAATCCGGGAATCGGGCACCGCGTTCGCGATCCCCACCTACGCGTTCATGGTCGGCATCTTCGTCATGCTGGCCTGGGGCCTGTTCCAGATCTACGTGCTCGACGAGCCCTTGCGGGCCGAATCCGCCGGTTTCGAGATGCATTCCGAGCACGGGGACGTGCTGGGCTTCGCGCTGATCTTCCTGGTGGCCCGGGCGTTCTCGTCGGGGTCGGCGGCACTGACCGGTGTCGAAGCGATCAGCAACGGCGTCCCGGCATTCCGTAAACCCAAGTCGCGCAACGCGGCCACCACGCTGTTGCTGCTCGGCGTCATCGCGGTGACACTGTTCATGGGCATCATCCTGCTGGCCCAGGCCACCGGGGTGCAGATGGCCGAACGGCCGCACGAACAGCTGGTGGGTGCGCCCGCCGACTACCACCAGAAGACGCTGATCGCCCAGCTGGCCGAGGCGGTGTTCCACAACTTCGGGCCCGGCCTGTTCCTCATCGCCCTCGTCACCGCCCTGATCCTGGTGCTGGCCGCCAACACCGCGTTCAACGGGTTCCCGGTGCTCGGGTCGATCCTGGCCCAGGACCGGTTCCTGCCGCGGCAGTTGCACACCCGCGGTGACCGGCTGGCGTTCTCCAACGGCATCCTGTTCCTGGCCTTCGCCGCGGTCGCGTTCGTGGTGGCGTTCCGGGCCGAGACCACCGCGCTGATCCAGCTCTACATCGTCGGTGTGTTCGTGTCGTTCACACTCAGCCAGATCGGCATGGTGCGGCACTGGACGCGGCTGTTGCGCACCGAGACCGACCCGGCGGTGCGGCGGCACATGATGCGGTCCCGGATCATCAACGCCATCGGCCTGACGGCCACCGGCACGGTGCTGGTGATCGTGGTGGTGACCAAGTTCGTCGCCGGGGCCTGGATCGCGATCCTGGCGATGGGCGCCCTGTTCGTGATCATGAAGCTCATCCACAAGCACTACGACACCGTGGCCCGTGAACTCGAGGCGCAGGACGAGAGCGAGGGCGGCGACATCGTGCTGCCCAGCCGCAACCACGCGGTGGTGCTGGTGTCGAAACTGCACCTGCCCACCAAGCGGGCGCTGGCCTATGCGCGAGCCACCCGGCCGGACGTGCTGGAGGCCATCACGGTGAGCGTGGACGACGCCGAGACCCGCGCCCTGGTGCATCAGTGGGAGGACAGCGACATCAGCGTGCCGTTGAAGGTGATCGCCTCGCCCTACCGCGAAATCACCCGTCCGGTACTGGATTACGTCAAGCGGGTGACCAAGGAATCGCCGCGGACAGTGGTGACGGTGTTCATCCCCGAATACGTCGTCGGGCACTGGTGGGAGCAGGTGCTGCACAACCAGAGCGCCCTGCGGCTCAAGGGCCGGCTGCTGTTCATGCCGAACGTGATGGTGACATCGGTTCCGTGGCAACTGAATTCGTCGGAGCGGTTGAAGGCACTGCAGCCCCGTGCCACCCCCGGCGATGCGCGCAGGGGATTCTTGGAGTGACCGAGCTGACACTGACCACGGGCCCGGCGGCCAACGGCGGCAGCTGTGTGGCCCGGCACGATGGCCGCGTGGTGTTCGTCCGGTACGCACTGCCCGGCGAAACGGTGCGGGTCAACGTGTTCGACCAACGCGGCTCGTACTGGCACGCCGAGGTCGTCGAGGTCGTGGAACCATCCGGTGACCGAGTCCCTTCGATGTGCCCGATCGCGGGGGTGGACGGCGCGGGATGTTGCGATCTGGCCTTCGCCGACCCGGGGGCGGCACGCCGGCTGAAGGGTTCGGTGGTGGCCAATCAGCTGTCCCGGCTGGGCGGCTTCACCTGGCGCGACGAGCAGACGGCGGAGGCCGAGGCCGTCGGTTCCGGTGCGGTTCACGGCTGGCGGACCCGGGTGCGGTTGGACACCACCACCGACGGGCGCGTCGGTTTCCACCGCTACCACAGCGCCGAGCTCGTCACCGATCTGCGCTGTGGGCAGCTGCCGCCCGAGTTGACCGACGGACTGGCCGACGCGCGCTGGACCCCCGGTGCGCACGTGCACGCCGTGCTGGACTCCGACGGTCGTCGTCACGTGGTGCAGTCAGGACCCAAGGACCCGCGCAAGGGCGCCCGCAAGAGCGCGACGCGCGTCGTGGAAGGCGAGTACGAGGCGGTCCAGCGCATCGGTGGGCGCGAGTGGATGCTGCCGGCGACGGCGTTCTGGCAGGCCCACCGGGACGCCGCCGCCCTCTACNGTGCTGACCGTGGACACGTCCCGGTCGGCGGCCCGGGCGGCCCGCGCCGCGCTGGCCGATCTGCCGTGGGTCTCCGTGGTCACCGATTCGGTGCGTCGCGCCCTGGCTGCCGAGTCGGGACGTCCCGACATCGCTGTGCTCGACCCGCCCCGCACCGGCGCGGGACGCGACGTGATCGACGCGCTGGCCGCCACCGAGGTGCGAAGGATCATCCACATCGGTTGTGAGGCCGCATCGTTCGCCCGCGATGTCGGGCTGTATCTGCGGCACGGCTACACCGTCGAGGAACTGCGCGTGTTCGATTCGTTCCCGCTCACCCACCATGTGGAGTGCATCGCGGTGCTGACCCGCTGACGAGCCCGGCCGGAACCGCTCACTCCTGGGTGTCGGGACCCATCGTCGGGGTGGGGAAGTGGGCGTAGGTGGCGCGGTTGCCGCCTTCGGCCCTCGATTGGTTCATCGCGGTGTCGGCCAGCGCCACCAGAGCGTCGACGATCTGCTCGGTTGGCAACTCGGTCAGCGGACGTAATTGGCTGCAGGCCGTGCCGATGCTGGCGGTCAGCCGCATGGGTGTGGTGGTGATGGCCATGCGGATCCGGTTGACCAGCGGCGAGGGGTCGTTGGTCTTGAACACGTCGGCGATCAGGAATTCGCTGTCGGTCACGTGGGCCAGCGGGACCTTGTGACGCACGGTCTCCCGGATGGCCTGCGCGACGGCGACGCGGGCGTGCAGCGTGCTGTGGCTGCCGTCCATGTCGCTGAGCAGTTCCATGTCATCAATCCCGACCGCGACGACGACCAGATATTGGTCGTCATGCCGGCTGTGCGACCCCAGCATCGTCGCGGTGTGCATGTCGAACCCCTCGCGGTTGAGCAGCCCGGTCAGGGGGTCGATCTCACCCGGGTGCTGGACCCGGTCGGGCTCGATCAGCTCGACGGCGATCCGGCACAGCGCCGACGTGCTCACGATCACCAGAAGCGCCACCAGCGCCCCGGCCACCCCGAGCCAGATGTCGGTCATGGCTACCCGCACGGCCAGAAATGCCACCACCGCGCCGGAGGCCACCCACGTCAGGTGCAACACGCGGCGACTGTGCAGAAACGCCGTGTACGCCGTGACCAGGCTCAACGCGCTCGAACCCAGAAGTCCGACGGTCGGATTCAACAGCAGGATGCAGGTTGCCGAGATGCAGGCCGTGCCGATGCACACCACGAACCAGGATTGGGTGCGGCTGGGCCACTGCCGCCGCCACCACCACTGCGCCAGGGTCAGCCCGCCGATGCTGACGCCCACCGCCACCCACCGGAGCACCCCCTGTGGTCCCGCCGGACTGGCCAGCGTCAGCAGCGGGATGAGACTCAACCCGACCACGGTGAAACCCACGGTGCGTTGCATCTGGGTGCGCTTGCCCTGCGCCGCCAGCAGTGCGGTGCGCGCATAGTAGTGATCGAATGGACTCAACCAGCACCCCGGAGTAATCGACTTCGCCTACACCCTACGTAATCACGATGGTCGGGTTTTTGTCGGCGGTTTGAGCCGCTGCCACGGACTTCGCCGACATTTGCTCGGGCTGCCCGGCCTGTTAGCGTGAACCACAGGTGTGCCGGGAAGTCTGGTCGGCGTTCATTTGTCGCACGCCGATCCAGGAGCCCCGAGTATGAGCAACCGCCGAGACGCCGGCAGTCGACGTCTGCTGGCCCGCGGATCGTGGCCGGAGTGGCAGCGGGTCTCAGAGCTGTTGCGCACCGAAACCGTCGGCGGTGCCCTGCTGCTGGCGGCGGCGGGCGCCGCGCTGGTGTGGGCCAACTCGCCATGGTCGGCCGCCTATCACCGGCTCTCGGAGTTCACCGTCGGCCCGCAGTCGCTGCACCTCGACCTGAGTCTGTCGGCCTGGGCGGCCGACGGACTGCTGGCGATCTTCTTCTTCGTTGTCGGCGTGGAACTCAAACGAGAATTCGTTGCCGGCGATCTTCGTGATCCGGCCCGCGCCGCGCTTCCCATCGCCGCGGCGGTGGGCGGCATGGTGGTGCCCGCGGCGATCTTCGTCGGGATCAACCTGTACTCGGGTCATCCCGAGAACCTCGACGGCTGGGCGGTGCCCATCGCCACCGACATCGCCTTCGCGTTGGCCGTGTTGGCCGTGGTGTCCACGCACCTGCCGACGGCGCTGCGGATCTTCCTGCTCACCCTGGCCGTTGTCGACGACCTGCTGGCGATCACCGTCATCGCCGTCTTCTTCACCGACCACGTGTCGCTCGGACCGCTGGCCGCCGCCCTGATCCCGATCGCGTTGTACGCGGTCGCGGTGCAGCGGGGGATGCGGCAGTGGTGGATCCTGATGCCGCCGGCCGTCCTGGCCTGGGCGCTCGTGCACGCCAGCGGGGTACACGCCACGGTGGCCGGAGTGGTGCTCGGATTCACCGTGCCGGTGCTCGGTCGCCACGCGTCGGCCCAGCACTTCGAACACCTCGTGCGGCCGCTGTCGGCGGGGTTCGCGGTGCCGGTCTTCGCGTTCTTCGCCGCGGGCGTGACCGTGGGCGGGTGGTCGGGCTTCGCCGACGCGTTGTCTCATCCCGTGACGCTCGGCGTCATCGCCGGCCTGGTGCTCGGCAAGCCGATCGGGGTGCTGGGGACGACGTACCTGCTTGCCCGCTTCACCCACGCCACCCTCGACGAGGATCTCGCCTGGCGCGACGTCCTGGGCGTGGCGTTGCTGGCCGGGATCGGCTTCACCGTCTCGCTGCTGATCGGTGAACTCGCCTTCGGGAACGGCACCGTCGCCGACGACGACGTGAAGATCGCCGTGGTCACCGGATCGGTGGTGGCGGGGCTGCTCGCGTCGGTGGTTCTGGTGTCGCGCAACGCCACATATCGCCGCATCCACCGGCTGGAGACCATCGACGCAGACGACGACGGTGTGCCCGATGTCTATCAGCCTCGACAGGACTGAGTTCAGTAAGCGTGCGTACACTGACGGAATGCTTGAACAGGTCCGCGGTCCCGCTGATCTGCAGCACCTGTCGCAGTCACAACTGAGTGATCTGGCGGCCGAGATCCGGCAATTTCTGATCCACAAGGTCGCTGCAACCGGCGGACATCTTGGCCCCAATCTGGGTGTTGTCGAACTCACCCTGGCGCTGCACCGTGTGTTCGATTCGCCACACGATCCGATCATCTTCGACACCGGCCATCAGGCCTACGTGCACAAGATGCTGACCGGCCGCGCACCGGACTTCGACACCCTGCGGTGCAAGGACGGTCTGTCGGGGTACCCGTCGCGCAGTGAGAGCGAGCACGACTGGGTGGAGTCCAGCCATGCCAGCACCGCGCTGTCGTATGCCGACGGTCTGGCCAAGGCCTTCGAACTGACCGGGCACCGCAATCGGCATGTGGTCGCCGTGGTCGGTGACGGTGCGCTGACCGGAGGCATGTGCTGGGAGGCGTTGAACAACATCGCCACCGGCGGACGCCCGGTGGTGATCGTCGTCAACGACAACGGCCGCAGCTATGCGCCCACCATCGGCGGGTTCGCCGACCACCTCGCGGGCCTGCGCCTGCAACCCGGTTACGAGCGGATCCTCGAAGAGGGGCGTAAGGCCGTGCGCGGCCTGCCGGTCGTCGGCGAGTTCTGCTACCAGTGCATGCACAGCATCAAGGCCGGTATCAAGGACGCGATCGCCCCGCAGGTGATGTTCACCGACCTGGGGATCAAGTACGTCGGCCCGATCGACGGGCACGACGAGCACGCGGTGGAGAACGCCCTGCGCCACGCCCGCGGCTTCAAGGCCCCGGTGATCGTGCATGTGGTGACCCGCAAGGGCATGGGTTACGCGCACGCCGAGAACGACGAGGCCGATCAGATGCACGCCTGCGGCGTCATCGACCCCGAGACGGGGCTGCCGACCAAGGCCTCGGCTCCCGGCTGGACCTCGGTGTTCTCCGACGAGCTGGTCCAGATCGGCGCCAAGCGGCGCGACATTGTCGCGATCACCGCCGCCATGCCCGGCCCCACCGGGCTGAGCGCGTTCCGGGACCGGTTCCCCGACCGGTTCTTCGACGTGGGCATCGCCGAGCAGCACGCGATGACCTCGGCCGCCGGCCTGGCCATGGGGGGTCTGCACCCCGTGGTGGCGATCTACTCGACGTTCCTCAACCGCGCCTTCGACCAGCTGTTGATGGATGTGGCGCTGCACAAGCTGCCCGTCACCATGGTGCTGGACCGGGCCGGTGTCACCGGACCCGACGGCGCCAGCCACAACGGCGTATGGGACCTGTCGATCCTCGGCATCATCCCGGGTATCCGGGTGGCGGCCCCCCGCGACGGCGCGCGGCTGCGCGAGGAACTCGGCGAGGCCTTGGCCGTGAACGACGGCCCGACCGCCATTCGCTTCCCCAAAGGCGATGTGGGCGAAGATATTCCGGCGGTGGAGCGCCGTGAGGGTGTCGACGTGCTCGCGGTTCCGGCCGCCGGGCTGACCGACGATGTGCTGCTGGTCGCCGTCGGGTCGTTCGCGTCGATGGCACTGGCAGTGGCCGAGCGGCTGCGCAACCAGGGCATCGGTGTCACGGTGGTGGATCCGCGTTGGGTGCTGCCGGTGCCTGAGGCGCTCGGTGAACTGGCCCGCGGTCACAAGCTGGTGGTCACCGTCGAGGACAACGGTGTGCACGGCGGCATCGGCTCGTCGGTGTCCGCGGCGCTGCGCCACGCCGAGATCGACGTGCCCTGCCGGGATCTCGGTGTTCCGCAGGTGTTCCAGGAACACGCGTCCCGTGGCGAGGTGCTTGCCGAGATCGGGCTGACCGATCAGCACATCGCCCGCCAGATCACCGGGTGGATCGCCGCGATCGGTACGCCGGTGGGCGAGGAAGTCGGCCACCGGGTCGATTGAGCCAACAGCCTCGATTAGGTTGCGGTCATGGATGCCGAACTGCAGAGCTGGAAGGACGCCGGGCGGTTCTTCGACTACCTGGGCTTCGACATCTTCTACCGGGTGGAGGGCAGCGGGCCGAATCTCCTTCTCATCCACGGCTATCCGTTCAATTCCTGGGACTGGTCGCTGATCTGGCCGACGTTGACCGAGCGGTTCACGGTCATCGCACCGGACATGATCGGCATGGGTTTCTCCGACAAGCCGGTCGCCTACGAGTACACGGTGCACGACCACGCCGACATGCACGAGGCGCTGCTGGATCACCTCGGGGTCCGCAGCGCCCACATCCTGGCGCATGATCTGGGCGATTCGGTCGGCCAGGAGTTACTGGCCCGGCACGAGTCCGGCGGGCGGTCCTACGGTGCGCTGGACATCGAATCGATCACCTGGCTCAACGGCGGACTGTTCAACGAGTCCTACACCCCGCGGCTGATACAGAAGGCGATGTCGCGAACTCCGTTGGGCGACATCATGAGTCCGCTGCAGGGCAGCCGCCTGTCGCGCCGCATCGTGGAGCCGACCATCAACGAGATGTTCGGGGTGAACACCAAACCGTCGCCGCAGCTGATGGCCAAGTTCCACCAGATCCTGGAGTACAACGACGGTAAGCGGGTGCTGCACAAGGTCGGCCGGTTCGTCAACGATCGCTACGCCCACCGCAATCGGTGGGTGCGGGCCATGCGGGAGACCGCGGTGCCGATGCGGCTCATCGACGGGCCATCGGACCCCAACTCCGGACGCCACATGGCCCAGCGTTATCTCGAAGTCATCCCGAATCCCGATGTCGTGATGCTGGCCGACGACATCGCCCACTGGCCCCAGATCGAGGATCCGCAGGCCGTGCTGTCGCATTTCCTGGCCCACATCGACCGGGTCGGCAGATGAGCCGTCGCCGGTTCAGTCGGTGCTGAGGGCCTTGGTCAGCACCGGCACCGTGAGCTCGCGCTGCCAGGGCCGGACGTTGGCCTCGACCAGGAACTCCGAGACCGCGGTGGCGACGTCGCTCACCGGATGCCAGTCCCAGCACAACCGGCGCACCACTTCGGGGGTGATGAGGTTCTCGGCGGGCACC
>NZ_LT546207.1:444317-446738 GCF_900078665.2 Mycolicibacterium houstonense
CGATCGCGTCGCGCGTCGTCCACAGTTCGCGGACCGCCGCCAGCGCGCGCGGGTTGCGTACCTTGTGGATACCGGAGGTGCGCCGCCAGCGGTCGCGCCGGGTCGGCTGGGCCACGTAAGTGCGCAGGTACTCGAATTCCTGTGCCGCCCAATCGGTTTTGCCCTGCTCTTCGAGTACCGCGGCGATGGCGTGGCGCAGCTCCAGCAGTACCTCGACGTCGAGGGCGGCATAGTTGAGCCATTCCTCGGGCAGCGGGCGTTTGGACCAGTCGGCCGCCCCGTGCCCCTTCATCAGTTGCAGCCCGAGCAGGCGCTGCACCATGGCGGCCAGGTTGACCCGCTCGAACCCGGCCAGCCGGCCGGCCAGTTCGGTGTCGTAGAGCTTGCCCGGCCGCAGGCCGATCTCGGCCAGACAGGGCAGGTCCTGATCAGCGGCGTGCAGCACCCATTCGTCGCCGGCCAGGGCCTCGGCCACCGGTGCCATCGCGTCGATGGGGGAGCCGCCGTGGTTGACCGGGTCGATCAGCGCGGTACCCGCGCCGGAGCGGCGGATCTGCACCAGGTAGGCACGGTTGGAGTAGCGAAAGCCCGAAGCGCGTTCCGCGTCGATCGCGAACGGTCCACTGCCTTTTGCGAGAGAGATTGCCGCGGAAGATATTTCACCGGCAGTGACACAGACCTCGGGCACCCCCTCGGCCGGCGCCAGCAGCGGCGTCGATTCGGCCTCCGCGGGCTCGACAGCTGCTGTGGCGTCTTCGGTGTCCTGGCCGGTCATCGTTATGCGCGCGTGCGGGAACTCAGGTCGGTGACACCGGCCGGGGGCAACCCGGCCGCATGCTCGAGAACTTCACAGAACGCCTCCACGTGCGGACCCAGCTCCAGGTTGGTCGCGGTCCACGAGGCCCGTAGCTCGAGCTGGTGTGCCCGCGGCGGCCCGGAGATATCGCCATAGCGTACCGAGGTGGTGGCGGTGACGGTGCCACCGAGGGCGGTGACGTGCTCGGCGCGGGACTCCAGGGCGTCCACCAGCCAGCTCCAGGCCACCTCGGGCAGCAGCGGGTCGACGGCCTCGCTGGAGTCCAGATCGGCCTGGATGTAGGCGACCAGGCGCATGGTGCCGTCCCACGCCTCGGCCCCGTCGGGGTCGTGCAGCAGGATCAGCCGCCCGAAGGCGTCGCCCTCGGAGCGCTCGGGGACCACCGTCGTCTCGGGATGCCGGACCTCGGCGCCCAGCGCGTAGCTGAAGGGCGCCAGCCGCTGCGGCGGGCGTATCGGACCCAGCTCGATTTCCGGCCGTACGGTGGTGGCATTCATCGCCGCCACCGCCGTCCGGAACTGGGCCGGTTCGGCGGAGGTCACAGCATTCGACGCTAGTCGATGAGACCTGGACCGCCCGCAGGCGCGCCGGTGTGGGGCGTCACGAACCGGCAACGGTCCGCGACGGTGCCCGCATGGCACCATAGGAGCCGATGAATACCCGCCGGGAGCTGCCCGATTCCCCCTATCTCGCCGCTGTCGGCGGCCGCACTCCGCACCGTGTGCCGGTGTGGTTCATGCGGCAGGCCGGCCGGTCGTTGCCCGAGTACCGCGCCCTGCGGGCCCAGCACCGGATGCTCGAGGCCTGCTTCGACCCGGAGCTGGTCTGCGAGATCACCCTGCAACCGGTGCGCAGGCACGGTGTCGACGCCGCGATCCTGTTCTCCGACATCGTGGTGCCGCTGAAGGCCGCCGGGATCGGCCTCGACATCGTGCCCGACGTCGGCCCGGTGATCGAACACCCGATCCGATCGGTGGCCGATGTCGAGGGCATGAAACCGCTTGAACCGGCGCAGGTCTCACCGGTCACCGAGGCGGTCTCGATGCTGGTCCGCGAGCTGGGCGAGGTGCCGCTGATCGGCTTCGCCGGTGCGCCGTTCACGCTGGCCTCCTACCTGGTGGAGGGCGGTCCCAGCCGTCACCACGAGCGGACCAAGGCGATGATGCTGGGCGAGTCGGCCACCTGGCACGCCCTGATGACCGCGCTGACCGATCTGACCATCGCCTTCCTGCAGGCCCAGGTCGACGCCGGGGTCGATGCGCTGCAGGTGTTCGACTCCTGGGCCGGCACGCTGTCGCTGGCCGACTACCGCACCTACGTGCTTCCGCACACCACGCGGGTGTTCGCCACGATGGCCGCCGCGGGCGTGCCGATGACGCACTTCGGCGTCGGCACCGCCGAGCTGCTGGGGGCGATGTCGGAGGCACTGGGTTCCGCGCCGGCCACCATGGTCGGGGTGGACTGGCGCACCTCGCTGGTCGACGCCGCGGCCCGGGTCAAGCCGGGCACCGCACTGCAGGGCAACCTGGACCCGGTGGTGCTGCTGGCGGGCTGGCCGGTGGCCGAGGCGGCGGTGCGCCGCGTGGTCGACGACGGCCGTGCCG
>NZ_LT546207.1:447497-469956 GCF_900078665.2 Mycolicibacterium houstonense
CGCGGCAGCCCGACGGATCCGGACCGCCTCGGCGGCGGTGGTGGCCCTGGCGTTGCCGGGTGGAACCCCACTGCCGCAGCAGTCCGGGGTGCTGGTGGCCGCGGGGGAGCGCCTCAACGCCAAGGCGATCACGATGTCGTCGCGAAAATGGGGCCGGCGCGGCAACGTCGAGCTGGTGCGGCTGTCGTTCGGCCGGTACGGCGACGACATCGCCGCGACCACCGGCGATGACGACTTGCTGGCCTGGGCCGCCCGCGATCTGAACACCCTGTTCGGGGTCACGGTAGACCCGGTCGACAGCCACGTGCACCGCTGGATCGAGGCCATGCCGCAGTACGGCCCCGGCCACGGCGATCTCATCGCCGAGCTGCGGGCGGGGCTGCCCCCGACACTGGCGGTGGCCGGGGGCTATCTGGACGGGATCGGGGTGCCGGCATGTGTGGGCACCGCCACCCGGGCGGTCGCGGAACTGGTGCACAGCGGCGTGGCACGATAGGCGCATGGCCAAGCTCGACTACGACGAACTGAACTCCACCATCCGCTACCTGATGTTCTCGGTGTTCGCGGTGAGCCCCGGGGAGCTGGGTGAAGAACGTACCCAGGTGACCGATGAGGCCACGGCGTTCTTCAAGACCCAGGAAGAGCGCGGAGTGGTCGTGCGCGGCATCTATGACGTGGCCGGGCTGCGGGCCGACGCCGACTTCATGGTCTGGACCCACGCCGACAACATCGAGGCGCTGCAGGCCACCTACTCAGACTTCCGCCGCACCACCGCGCTTGGCCGGATCAGCGACCCGGTGTGGAGCAGCGTCGCGCTGCACCGGCCGGCCGAGTTCAACAAGAGCCACGTCCCGGCGTTCATCGCCGGTGAAGATCCGGGCAACTACATCTGCGTGTACCCGTTCGTCCGGTCCTACGAGTGGTACCTACTGCCCGACGAAGAGCGTCGCCGCATGCTGTCCGAGCACGGCATGGCCGCCCGCGGTTACAAGGACGTCCGGGCCAACACGGTGCCGGCGTTCGCGCTCGGCGACTACGAGTGGATCCTGGCCTTCGAGGCGCCCGAGCTGCACCGCATCGTCGACCTGATGCGCGACCTGCGCGCCACCGACGCCCGTCGCCACACCCGCGAGGAGACGCCGTTCTTCACCGGCCCGCGGGTCAGCGTCGAGGACCTGGTCGCCAAGCTGCCGTAGTTCTTCGGGCGCCCTCGCCGTTGCCCTCGCCCCTGCCTCGCCGCGCCGTTGCCCCAGCCGCGCCTCGCCTCACGTTGCCGCGCCCCGCTTTGTCGCGCCCCGCTTTGTCGCGCCTCACGTTGTCACGCTGGAGTGGCTGCCGAGCCCGACCGCCACGCTGGCGTGACAAAGCTGGTCCGGTCGTTCGCCCTTTGTCACGCTGGAGTGGCCCTCGGCGCCGAGCGCCACTCCAGCATGACAACGTGGCAATCGGGCTGGGATGAGGCGGGCGCCGCATGCTTGCCGGCGTGCGCGCTTCATGACCTGCGCTTTTAGTTAGCGGGTCTACCCTCGCGGGCATGACTGCTCCGCAAGAATCCGATCACTTCGAAGAGATGTACCGCGACGAGCGGACCGCGCACGGCCTGCCCGCCGCGACGCCGTGGGACATCGGTGGGCCGCAGCCGGTCGTGCAGCAGCTCGTCGCCCTCGGCGCCGTCGAGGGCGAGGTGCTCGACCCCGGAACCGGGCCCGGCCACCATGCCATCCACTACGCGTCAAAAGGCTTGTCGGCCACCGGTATCGACGCGTCGCCGGCCGCGATCGAGCGGGCCCGGCTGAACGCGAAGAAGGCCGGTGTCACGGTGGACTTCCAGGTGGCCGACGCGACGAAGCTCGACGGCCTCGAGAGCAGGTTCGACACCGTCGTGGACACCGCGTTCTATCACGTCTTCACCGACGAGCCCGAGCTGCAGAAGTCGTATGTGCGGGCGTTGCACCGCGCCACCAAACCCGGGGCCCGCCTTTTCATGTACGAGTTCGGTGAGCACAACGTCAACGGCTTCAAGATGCCGCGCTCGATGAGCGCCGACGATTTCCGTGCGGTCCTGCCCGACGCCGGCTGGGAGATCACCTATCTCGGCACCACCACGTACCAGGGCAACGTCAGTGTCGAGGTCTTCGAGATGATGGCGGCCCGCAATCCCGACATGGCCGGTCAGATGGAGCCGCTGCTGGAACGCCTGCGGGTGATCGAACCTTGGCTCGTCGACGGTCGCGTGCACATGCCGTTCTGGGAGGTGCACGCGACCCGCGTCGACTGATACCCGCGCGTCAGGCGGACTTGGGCACCAGACGCAGCGAGATCGAGTTGATGCAGTACCGCTGGTCGGTCGGGGTCGGGTAGCCCTCGCCCTCGAAGACGTGCCCCAGGTGGCTGTGGCAGTTGGCGCACAACACCTCGACCCGGCGCATCCCCAGGGTGTTGTCCGGCCGCAGGATCACCGCGGCCGAATCGGCCGGGTCGTAGAACGACGGCCAGCCACAGTGGGATTCGAACTTCTCGGTGCTGCGGAACAGTTCGGCCCCGCAGGCCCGGCATTCGTAGACACCTTCGGTCTTGGTGTCGGTGTACTCACCGGTGAAGGGACGCTCGGTGCCGGCCCGACGCAGGACCGCGAACTCTTCCGGGGTGAGCTTCTCGCGCCACTGGTCGTCGGTCAGTTCCAGCTTGGGGCCCTCGGTCGTCATATCTCCAAATTACGTGCCGGCGCGCGGTGGGCGCCAGGCATGGGCTCGGCAAAATCGCATCCGCCACGGGCCCGGAAGGGTTCGGTCAGTTGGTCCAGGTAGCCCGTGGGATAGTGCGGTTTGGCCGCCATTCCCAGATCGTCGCTGCTGAACCGGCGCCGTGGGTCATACGAGTAGGTGCGATACACGTGGTCCCAGATCAGGGTGAACAACCCGAAGTTCACGTCGCCGATGCCGGCCCACTTGAGGTGGTGGAATCGGTGGCCTTCGTTGAGCGCCAGCACCGATCGCAGGGGGCCGACGCGGTAGTCGACGTTGGCATGCTGCAGCAGCAGCTGGACCGCGACGCAGACCGACAGCGCCGCAGCCACCTCAACCGGTATGCCGAGAACGATCAGCGGCAGCACGCCGCCGGCCATCTCGATGGTCTGGTGTAGCGGATGCTTCATGAGGCCGTTGAAGCCGTAGAACCGGCGGACGCTGTGGTGAACGGCATGCAGGCGCCAGAGCCAGCCGACCTTGTGGCTGGCCAGATGGATGGTGGTGATGCCGAAATCGGCTACCAATACTGCGATCAACAGCTGGATCACGAACGGCAGGGATTCAGGCCACCAACTCGGGAACGGCGTCACTGCGGCCAGCAACGGGATGATCGCCACACTCGACAGGACGAGGGTTTCGTTGACGAGTGCATGGGCGGTATCGCGTCCGGCATCGTCCAATGGGGTGTTCCAGTCGGTCCGGTAGGGCAACACCCGTTCGGCGGCGAACGAACAGCCGACGGCGATCAGGATGAGCCCCACAAGCCACAGTTTCGAGGCGCCGTGGGCTGCGAGATACGCTGCCAGACCGTTGATCCCGAGCAGCATGAACGGTATGTAGCCGTAGCGGACGGCGTTTCGTATTGCGATAGTCACCGCAACACCGTCGCGCACGGTGCTACGAACGCGCTTGTACGGATCGATCGTTTATTGCGGGCGGACCTCGCTACGCCCACACCAGGTCTCCGCTCGCGGCGCTCGGGGAGAGGCCGAACATCTCATGGCAGACCCGATTGGCGTGGGCGCTGTCGGTGAACCCGGCCGCATGGGCGGCGTCGGTGAGCGATGCGCCGTCTCGCAACGCCTCGACGGCGCAGCGCAGCCGGGCCCACCGCACGTACGTCGGAAACGATTGGCCCACTTGATCGTTGAACAGTCGTCCGAGCCGGCCGGGGGACAGCCCGACTTCCTTGGCGACGTCGCCGAGCCGGACGGTGCCGGGGAGCAGACGTGGTATGAGTTGGACCGCGGCGAGCACGCTGGGATGCCAGAGGTCGGCGCTCGGTCGCGCGTATCCCGACGGTGGCGCGGCGAGCAACTCGCCCAGCAGCGTTTCCGGCGGCAATGGGCTTGTCCAGCAGGGCAGTTCGTCGCCGGCCCGCACCCAGTCGGTGATGTCGTCGCTGTCGATGCCGACCCGGCTGAACACGCTCGGGTCGAGGAAGACCAGCACACCCGAGGTCGGTTCGAGAATACGGATGGAATGGTCGCGCCCCGACGGGATGACTGCGGCCGACGTGACGGTCCGGCGTCCCCGTCCGTCCGACAGCTCGAAGGCGCCTGTCCAGGACCGCACCACCTGGGTGGCCACATGGTGGTGCTGCCGCGCATCGGACATGCTGCCGGTGTAGCACAGCGCGCCGGCGACGACCGCCAATGCGCCCGACCATGCACCGTCCTGATTCCCGACCACCCGCCCAATCTCTCATACGGCCGATCTGTACAAGGCGCTCCGACCTCCGGTCGGCCATGCTGGAAGACCTACGACCACGACGGGAGCCCCGTATGCCGGCGATGTCACGGATCGAGCGCGCCTTCTGCAAGACCGTCCTGTGGCGGACGGGAACGGGGCAGGCGGTGCTCGGCAGCATCCCGGTCCAGCGACTGGGCCGTGAAGTTCTCGAGATCGGCTCGGGCAGTGGCGATATCGCCGCCCGGCTGCGGCAGGCCCATCCCGAGTTGGCCATCACCGCCACCGACTTCGACCCGGCCATGGTCCGAACGGCGGCGCGGCGGCTCCAACGGTTCGGTGACGTGACCGTGCGCGCGGCCGATGCCACCGACCTGCCGTTCGCCGACGACTCGTTCGATTCGGTGCTGAGCTGCCTGATGCTGCACCACATCGTCGAATGGGAGAAGGCCGTCGCCGAGATCGCCCGGGTGCTGCGGCCGGGCGGCGTCTTCACCGGCTACGACCTGACCCGTACCCCGGCGGCCACCGCGATCCACCGGCTGGACCGTTCACCGTTCCGGCTGGTGAACCCCGACGAACTCGACGAGGTGTGTGCGCGGCACGGCCTGCAGATGCAGACCCGGACCCGGCTGGCGGGTCAGGTCATGCAGTTCTGCTCAGGCTGAGGCGGTTTCCTTGGGACGGCTGAGCCACGGCGGATCGATGCCCTCGTCGAGCCTGCCGTCCTGCTTGGCGTCCAGATAGCGGAAGTACAGCACGCAGAACACCACGACGAGCATCAACGACCAGCCGTAGGTGATCTTCATGTACTCCAGGAAGCGCCCGGTCGTCGGCCAGTGCACCAGCAGCCAGCGGTCCATCGTCATGAACCCGTAGATCGCCAGCCAGGCCGGCCAGTTGCGGATCACCGAGTTCGGCAACACCACCGTCATCAGGAACGGGAACAGCATCATCGAGTAGTAGCCCTGCCCCAGCGACAGCACCAGGAACGACGCGATCAGCAGCACACCCGAGGACGTCAGCATCCAGAACAGCTGATCGCGTTCGCGGTAGTAGCGGTAGAGCAGCCACAGGCTGCCGACGGCCAGCAGCAGGAACACGATGCGCAGCAACAGGATCAGCCAGGTCGGCAGGCCGTAGTAGATGCCGTTGCCCAGAATCGAGCTGTTGAAGTAGTCGCGGGTGGAGAAGATGTAGGGCACGGTGTTGCGGACGAAGCCCATCGGGTCCGACACCATGAACCAGCCGACCCCGTTGAACAGCAGCGGCACGCCAATCGCGGTGATGAACGTGTAGAACTGCCGGTTCAGCAACGGCAACAACAACAGTGGTGCCAGCGACGGCTTGATCACCAGTGTGAGGCCGATGGCCACACCGGCGAGCAGCTGACCTCTGACCGTGCCGGCGAGCATCCAGCGGAAGAACAACACGCCGCACAGCAGGATGCAGCCGTTGATGTTGGTGAACACCAGCGTGTTGGTCACCGACTCGGTGCAGAACATCGCGAGCAGCAGTGCGGGCATGGCCACCGAGCTGAACGAGAACTTGAACAGCCGTACCAAGAAGTAGGCGGCCAGGATGATCGCCACGGCGTTGAAGAAGACGAACCAGTACCGCGAGGCGTCCACCGGCAGATACCCGAACGGGGCCAGTAGCAGAGTGCCGCCGGGGGAGTACAGGTAATGCGGGTCGACGTAGTCGAAGTGCTCGTTGTAGATGTCCAGGCCGAGCTTGAAGTTGATCACCGCGCGGTACACCGGGCCGAAGTCGTCGGTGATGTAGCCGTTGGTGGCCAGCACGTAGCTGCGATGGATGATCGACAGGATCGCGACCGGCCACAGCACCGAACGCAGCACCGTGGCGATGCTCGGCGGAGAGGTGCGGGGACGGAATGCGCTCACGAGGCCTGAAACGATGGAATCTGCTGCCGCCACCAGCGAACCTTATACCGACGCCGATTCGGCCCCGCGTCAGGCGGGACAGTACGTGTCGGTCTCGGGCAGTTTGCCGCTGTCGAGGTAGCCCGTCAGGGGCGGCAGCGCGCACGGGGTGTACAGGCTGGCGCCGTGGCCGATGCCCTGCCACATCACCCGCCGGTTGTTGGCCCCGGCGTTGATGACGGTCGCGGCGACGGCGGCGACGCCCTCGTTGCCGACGATCGGGTCGTTCTGCACCCCGAGCAGCAGCACCGGGATCTTGAGGTCCTGCGGGTCCTTGGGTGCGGTGCTGCTGGGCCAGTTCAGGCATTTGACGAGATTCAGCGCGCCGACGGCGCCGAACTGCGGGTAGAGCTTGCCCCAGGCCACCACGAGTTCGCGCACCCGGTCGGGGGTGGGCCGGTTGAGCGCGTCGCTGCAGGAGTTGACGAACTGCCCGTCGGTCTGGCGCAGGCTTTCGGTCTGCGTGATCAGCGCGGTGATCGGGCCGGCGTCGCCGGCGCGTGCGGCGGCCAGCGCCGTCGCCAGGTTGTTGGTGGCGGCCACCCGGTCACCCTGGGGGAAACCCATCCCGGTGGCGATCGCCTCGGTCAGCAGGGCCACCGACACCCCGCCGGGGCCACGTCCGGCCCGCGCGTCGGCCAGCAGGGCGTCGACGGCGGCCTTCGGATCCGGAGCCAGCGGGCAGTTGGTGGCCACACACTGTGCGGCGAAAGCGTCCAGTGCGGCCTGCTGGCCCTTGACGCGCTGCTCGGCCGCGGCCTCGGCGCCGATGGCCAGCGGCAGCGGCGAGTCCAACACCAGCCGCGACACCTTGTTGGGGTGCGAGCCGGCGTAGGCCAGGGCCACCTGGGCGCCGTTGCCGATGCCCATCAGGGCCAGGGTGGGCACATCCCAGGTACTGCGCAGCCGTTCCAGATCTTCGGCGGCATGGCTGTTGTCGTAGGCCGAATCGCCCGGGGCGATCGTGTCGGTGCAGCTGGTGGTCGCGGTCATGGTCACCGCGCCGAGGTTGGCCACCGGATCGTCGCCGGCCTGGAACTGCGTCTGGTCCAGCATCTCCTGACGGTCGTAGACGTCGCGGCAGTCCAGTGCGCCCGACATGCCGATGCCGCGCCGGTCGACGGCGACGATGGGATGGGTCTTGAGGATGTCGGTGCCCGACCGGGCCAACCACGTCGGCAGCTGCACCGAGGTCGGAATGTCGGACCCGGTCGTCATCACCAGTGGGCCGGCGTCGGCCGGGGTCTGGCTGGAGCGGGCCCGCACCACGCCGATGCTGATGGTGCCGCTGGCGCCGTTGATCGGGTCCAGATCGGCGTCGTAGCTGGCGCAGTCCAGCGTGACGTCGGCGGGCGGCTGGAGGCCGGCGTCACCGAACAGCCGTGGTGTGCAGTCCCGCCAGGCCAGGTCGTTCTTGGGCGCCTCGATGCCGGGCGGACCGGCCGGGGCCGCCGACGTGGTCTGCGGCTGGCCCTGCGGGCGCGCACCGGAATCGGTGGCATAGCGCGGATCTGCGGCGAACAGCGGCGCGCAGGCGGTGAGCACGCCCAGTGACAGGACGGGCACGGCAACGGCCGACCTTCTCAGGGCATTCACCAGCTGATGACGCATGCTGACCACAGTAGCGACACGTTTTGCACTACCCGCGGACGTAGCGCGTGTACAGGTAGCCCTCGTCGTCGGTGAGCAGGTGGGCGGGCCGCATCCGGGTGTGGGCCTGGCCGGGGCCGGTGGCGATGCGCCGCGCCACCCCGCCGACCAGGACCGGTGCCACCGTCAGGCACAGTTCGTCGAGCAGGTCCTCCTCGATCAGCAGGCTCAGCAGCTGCGGGCCGCCCTCGGTCAGCACCCGGAAGAGCTTGCGTCCGGCGAGGATTCGCAGTGCCACCGCCGGGTCGACCCGGGTCGGGTCCGCGCCGGACGCGTCGAGCACCTCGGCGACCCCGCCGAGACGGCGCCGGGCGTCGGCGACGGTCCTGGCGGCGGTCAGGATGATCGGGGGCACCTCGGTGCGGGTGAAGAACTTGGCGTCATGGTCGAGTTCGGCCGATGCGGTGACGACGGCGATGGGCGGTACCTCGGCCTGGCCCCGGCGCTGACGGTCCTGACGTTGCGCCGCGGACAGCTGCACCCCGGAGTAGTTCTCGATCCGGACGGTCGCCGCGCCCATCAGGACGACGTCGGCGGTGTGACGCATGAGATTGAACACAGCCCGGTCACCCGGACCACCCAACCCGCCGGACTTGCCGTCCTCGGTGGCGCCACCGTCCAGGCTGCTGATCATGTTGCCCCGGACCCAGCATCTCTGCAGGTCATCGGGATACGCGTAGTAATCGGCCAGCCGTCCGTCGGCGATCTTGTCGACGTTTCCCAGCACGGTCAGGTTTGTCCCGGCGGTGTCATCGGACATGAACTGAATTGGAGCACGTGGCTACGCTGCCTGCATGCACGGGTCCAGCGGCGTCGCTCATCTCGCCGATCGTCATCCCACCGTCACGCCGGAGCGGTTGGTCGCACAGCTGATTCCACCGCCGACGTTCGCCGACGTCAGCTACGACAGTTACCGCCCTGACCCGGCCGAGCCGTCACAGGCCGCCGCCGTGCAATCCTGCCGCAGTTTCTGCGAGCAGGCGATCGTTCGCCGGGCGGGTAAGAAGAAGCTGTTCGGCAAGCGCGAGGTGCTGCCGGGAGTGGGTCTTTACCTCGACGGCGGGTTCGGCGTGGGCAAGACCCACTTGCTGGCCTCGACGTATTACACGCTGTCGCAGGGTGATTCACCCACCGCGTTCGCCACGTTCGGTGAGCTGACCCAGCTGGCCGGGGTGTTCGGCTACAACGAGTGCATCGAGCTGCTGTCCGATTACATCGTGGTGTGCATCGACGAATTCGAGCTCGACGATCCGGGCAACACCACGCTGATCTCTCGGTTGCTGTCGGCGCTGGTGGAGCGTGGGGTGTCCATCGCTGCCACCTCCAACACCCTGCCCGAGCAGCTCGGTGAGGGCCGGTTCGCCGCTCAGGACTTCTTGCGTGAGATCAACACGCTGGCCCAGATCTTCACCACGGTGCGGATCGAAGGACCCGACTACCGGCACCGGGATCTGCCGCCGGCGCCGGAACCACTGTCCGACGAGGAGGTGGCGCAGCGGGCCGAGGGGGTCACCGGGGCCACGCTCGACGACTTCGATGCGCTGTGTGCGCATCTGGCCACCATGCACCCGTCGCGTTATCACGCCCTGATCGAGGGCGTCACCGAGGTGTTCATCACCGGCGTTCATCCCATCGAGGACCAGAGCGTGGCGCTGCGGCTGGTGGCGTTGACCGACCGTCTCTACGACGCGGGCATCCCGGTGCTGGCATCGGGAACCAAGCTGGACACCATCTTCAGCCCGGAGATGGTGGCCGGGGGCTTCCGGAAGAAGTACCTGCGGGCCACCTCGCGCCTGTTGGCCCTGACCGCCGCGGCGCAGAAGACCGTCTAGAGCGGGCGGACCATCACGTAGTCGTCCTCCACCCCGGTGCCGAGCCGGAAGGTCTTGGTGCCGCTGATGGTGAAACCGTTCTTGGTGTAGAACCGCTGGGCCCGTTGGTTGAGCTGGTTGACGCCGAGCCAGACACACTGCGCGCCGGCTTCGGCCGCGGTGCGCAGCGCGGCGGTCATCAGCGCCTGGGCCGCGCCGCCGCCGTGGCGGTCGGGCAGCACGTAGATCTTCGATAGCTCCAATGCCGGCCGCGGTGCCACCGCCCGCTGGACATCGGCGTCGTCGGGGACACCGCGAATCAGCATGGCGTATCCCGTGATCGAGGTATCGCGGGCCACCAGCACGATCCGGTCCGGATCGGTGAGGTATTCACCGAAGCGTGCCTCGGACAGGGTTTCGGCGATGAACGCGACGATGTTGTCAGGGGTTACCGACGGGGGACAGGCCAGGGGAAAGGTGGCGGCTGCGACGGCGGCGAGGTCTGGGAGATCGCCCGCCGTGGCGGGTGCTACATCCATGGCTCCTCGCGCGAGCGCTCGTCGGCGATCAAGGCAGGGGTGCGCCCGGCTGCCACAGATTCCACTGCGCCAGGTGCTCGCCCGACTTGGTGTCGGTCAACACCACGTTGGTGACCAGCGCGCGGTAGACATCCCAGTAGACGTCGCCGTTGACCGTGCTGCCCGGGGGAGCGTTGCGCAGCGCCATCTCGAGTCGGTTGGGCGCGTCGGTGTGCTTGGGTGCGTACGCGTCGGCGTAGGGGGTGACGCCGTTGAACGTGAACGACAGCGCCATCGCGTACGGGTTGGGCGCCTGGATGGTGGTCACCGTGACGGGGGCCCGCCACGGGCTGCCCTGGGCGCGCCAGCGCGGCGAGCCGTTCCAGCCCCAGCCGGGCGGGACCTCGCTGGCGAGCACGTCGTGGACCGTGACGTCGGCGACGATGCCGTTGGAGGTCTCGACCCGCAGCGTCTCGCCGATTCGGCCGATGGGGGAGGCGCCCTCGGCCGAGGCCGAGGGCGGGGTCACGAAGGCGGCGACCGCCACCACCATGGCCGTGAACAGGAATGCGAACCAGCGAGGCATGCCAGGCATGATCGCACAGACTGAAACGTGTTACAGCCGGTTGGGTCAGGACACCCAGGGCCCGACGCCGCCCACTTTGTCGATCCGGATCCGTGTCAGCCAGCCGGGCGGCGCATCCTTCGGCGGGAACGGCACATCGGGCGCTGCCAGGGTTTGCGCCAGTTGTTCGAGGAGTTCCGGTGCGCCGCCTTCGACGATTCGGGCGGTACCTGTGATCGCCAGGTAGGGCCGCATCGCCTCGCCCACCCGACCGGGATCGAGGATGGTCAGGGCAACCCGAGGATCGCGGCGCACGTTGCGGACCTTCTTGTGCTCGGCCAGATGTGCGGTGACGAGTTCGTCGCCGTCGGCGCTGGACTGCAGCGCCACCCAGACCAGTGTGGCCTGTGGACTACCGTCCGGATTCATCGTGACGAGCGTGGCATCGGCTCCCGCGCCGATCAGCTCGCGTGCGGCGTCATTGAGTTTCACGATTGCTTCTACGGTTCGGCGGAAGCTTTCATTCCCGGTTCATTCTTCGCCGCCGGCCTGTTCTTTGGCCATGAACGGGGCCAGGGCGGCGGCCAGTTCGGTCTCGAAGCGGTCCGGATTCGCGCCGAGGCGGTGCAGCGGTCCGTCCTCGTCCTCGGCTTCGGCCAGGGCGAGCAGGATGTGTTCGGTGCCGATGTAGTTGTGCCCCAGCCGAAGCGCTTGGCGGAAGGTCAGCTCGAGTGCCTTCTTGGCCCCGCCGTTGAACGGGATGAGGGCCGGTACCTCACCGGCCCGCGGCGGCAGGGTGATGACGGATCGCGCGGATTCGGCCGTGATGCCTTGGTTGGCAAGGAGTTTGGCGGCAAGCCCGTCGGGCTCGGCGAACAGCGCCAGCAGTAGGTGGTCGGGGGTGATCTCGGCGTTGCCCGCCTCGTGGGCGGTGTTCTGCGAGACGACGACGACATTGCGCGCCCGTGGCGTGAACCGGCTGAAACCTGCTTTGGGGTCGAGGGTGGCCGGGTCGAAGTCGGGGACTTTCGGGACGAAGCGTTTCTGGGCGGCCTGCTTGGTGACGCCCATGGCCTTGCCGATGTCGGTCCAGGATGCGCCCGAGCGCCGGGCCTGGTCGACGAAATGTCCGATCAGGTGGTCGGCGATATCGCCGAGGGCGTCGGCGGCGATCACGGCGTCGATCAGTTGATCGAGAGGTTCGGTGTGAGCCTTCTTGATCGCGCCGATGAGGTCGTCGAGACGGACGGGGTTGGTGATGGTGACTGGTTGGCTCATGCGTCAACTTTAAGTTGACGATGCTGCTGTCGTCAACCATGAGTTGACGCTGGTGCGTCGACGGGTGCGGTGCCCGAGGCCGACCTGGGTGGATCGGGCAAGATAGCCCCAGTGAGTCTCGAAGAGCGTGTGCTCCGGCTGTTGCGGCCCGTGCTCCGCCCGGTGATGCGGGTGCTGTCGCTGCGCACCATCGTCATCGTTGGTGCGCTGTCGGTGGTGGTCACGGTCATCACGCTCGGTACCTGGGTGTGGATCGGCGTCACCAACGACCAGTACAGCCAGCTGGACCGCCGCCTGGATTCACTGAGCAGCCTCGGTGATGTCAGCACGCTGCTCACCACCGCGAAGCCGGGGTCGGCAGACCAGTCCATTCCCGACGACGGCGGTCTGGTCCGCACCGCCCACATCGGTGGGGTCAGCGTCTCGGTGCCCAGCGACATCGTCTTGCCGCGGCTGGAGAACGGCTACTCGAACACCACGATCGACGGGGTCGAGTACCGGGTACGCACGTTCACCGCCGGCCCGGCCACCATCGCGCTCGGCGCGCCGCTGGCCGAGACTCAGCGCCGGATCGACGAGCTGCACCTGCGGGTGCTGCTGATCTGTGCCGGCGTCATCGGCAGCACGGTCGTGGTGGGCTGGGTCATCTCGCTGGTGATGATCACACCGTTCCGCCTGCTAGCCCAGCAGGCCCGCGCCATCAACGCGCAGTCCAAGCCCGACGAGGTGCAGGTGCGCGGTGTGCGCGAGGCGGTGGAGATCGCCGAGGCGGTCGAGGGCATGCTGGCGCGCATCGGCAACGAGCAGGAGCGCACCAAGGCGGCGCTGGAATCGGCCCGCGATTTCGCCGCGGTGGCGTCCCATGAACTACGCACCCCGCTGACCGCCATGCGCACCAACCTGGAGGTGCTGTCCACCCTGGACATGACCGCCGAACAGCGGCAAGAGGTGATCGGCGACGTGATGCGCACGCAGAGCCGGATCGAAGGCACCCTGACCGCCTTGGAGCGGTTGGCGCAAGGGGAGCTGACCACGGTCGAGGATTTCGTGCCGATGGACGTCACCGAGCTGCTCGACCGCGCGGCACACGATGCGCTGCGGACGTATCCGGGCTTGCGGGCCACGCTGATGCCCTCGCCGACGGTGTTGATGCTGGGCATGCCCGCGGGCCTGCGGCTGGTGATCGACAATGCCATCGCCAACGCCGTCAAGCACGGCGGGGCCACCGAAATCCGGCTCAGCGCAGTCAGTTCGGCCGACGATGTGCAGATCGTGGTCGACGACAACGGTTCCGGCGTGCCGGAGGCCGAGCGGGCCGAGGTGTTCGAGCGGTTCGCCCGCGGATCCACCGCATCGCGCTCGGGGTCCGGCCTGGGTCTGGCCCTGGTCGCCCAGCAGGCCGAATTGCACGGCGGCACAGCCTCGTTGGTGGAGAGCCCGCTCGGTGGTGCGCGGCTGCTGCTGCGCCTGCCGCTGACCCGGGCGCGGATGGACGACGCCCCGTTCTGAACCCGGCGTGGCTCAGCAGTCCTGAACGGGTGTCCGGGCCAGGATCTCGTCGAGGAAGTCGCCGGCCTCACGCCCGGCGCGTTCCACGTCGCCGGCCACGATCGCCTCGACCAGCTCGTCGTGCGGGAACATGCCGCCGGGTGCGGCACTCGCCGTGGCAACGCTGGCGGTAATCGCCTCGAGCAGGCCGCGGTAGATCTCGATCAGCACCGGGTTGTGCGACGCCCGCACGACCGCCAGGTGGAACTCGGTGTCGGACCGGGTGAACTCGGCGTGGTCGGTGGTGTCGGTATGGGCCAGGTGTGCCCGTAGTTCGGCGATGTCCTGCTCGGTACGCGCGACAGCGGCCAAGCGGGCCCCCTCCACCTCAAGGCAGCGCCGGACCTGCAGCACGTCACGCAGTTCGCTTCCGCACAGCCGGCGTAGCGCGGCCGATACCTCGCTGGTGGCGCGGACGTAGGTGCCCGCGCCCTGCCGTACTTCGAAGATGCCGTTGTGGGCCAGCGCCCGGATCGCTTCGCGCACCGTGTTGCGCCCGACGCCGAGGGCCTCGACCAACTCGGGCTCGGTGGGGATCCGGCTGTCGACCGGCCATTCGCCGGAGGTGACCAGGGTGCGCAGCTGCTCGATGACCTGGTCGACCAGGCCAGTGCGTCGCGTTGTGGCGAGCGGCACGCTAAAGTCCTTTCATCCAATCATGGGATGTATGGCATCATAGCCGGGTGAGTCGGACCCTGCGCAAGAAATCCCTGGACAGTTACGAGCACGACCTGGAGCTCGAGCTGGACGGTGCCGTAGAGGTCCGCCCCGCCACAATGGCGGCGGGTGGCGCCCTGCTGGTCGTCGCGGTGATCCTGACCGCGCTGAACCTGCGCCCGGCGATCACCAGCATCGGCCCGGTCCTCGGCGAAATGCGCGAATCGCTAGGTGCCTCGGCGGTCTGGGCCGGTGTGCTGACCACCCTGCCGGGCCTGTGCTTCGCGGCGGCGGGTCTGACGGCTCCCTGGCTGGCCCGACGGATCGGGCTGGGGCGCGCGATCTCGGTGGCGCTGATGATCCTCAGCATCGGCCTGGTGACCCGGGTGCTGGACGGCCCGTACGTGGTGATCGGCGGAACGCTGGTGGCCACGGGTGGCATCGCACTGGTCAACGTGCTGATCCCGGTGGTGATCAAGGGTTCGTTCCCGGCGCAGATCGGCCTGATGACCGGCGTCTACACCGCCGCTTTGCAGGGCGGCGGCGCGCTGGGGTCCGCGGTCACCCCGCCGCTGGAACCCCTGCTCGGTGGCTGGCGCGGTGCGCTGGCCGCCTGGGCCTTGGTGGCCCTCGTCGCGCTGCTGTTCTGGCTGGTGGGTGCCCGCGGGATCAGCCGCGCCCGCACCGAGAAGTCCACATCGGCCGGGCCCGGCCGCTCGCTGCTGCGCAGCCCGCTGGCCTGGACGGTCACGCTGTTCTTCGGCTGCCAGTCGTTCCTGGCCTACGTCGTCATGGGTTGGCTGCCCGAGGTGTTCATCGACAACGGAATGAGCAAGACCGATGCCGGTCTGCTGCTCGGGCTGGTGTCGATTCTCGCGGTGCCGATCAGCCTGATCGTTCCGCCGCTGGCGGCCAAGCAGAAGAGCCAGAGTGGCTGGATCCTGGGACTCGGCGTCGTCGGGATCACCGGCACCATCGGTCTGCTGGTCAATCCTGGTGCGGCGCCGCTGTTGTGGAGTTTGTTGATCGGCATCGGCATGAGTGTGTTCTCGTTGGCGTTGACGGTGATCGCGCTGCGAGCCCGCAATGCCGAGGACACCGCACGGCTGTCCGGGATGGCGCAGGGTTTCGGCTATCTGCTGGCCGGGGTGGGGCCGTTCTCGTTCGGCCTGTTGCACGACATGACCGCCGGCTGGACCGCACCGTGGGCCATGGTGCTGGTGGTCTACCTCGTGCAGATGGTGGCCGGTGCGCTCGCGGGTCGCAACCGCTACGTCTGAGTCACAAGCAGGGCTTGTGGCGCCACAACTCCGTGGTGCCTACCGGTGACCGGCGGCAGCCACCACCATCGGTGAGGTGACCACCTACGCCCCCTACACCGCGTCACGGCCGTTCCATACCGCGCTGCTGGCGGAGCTGGACAGCGCGGGTTCAGCCTTCCGGCACATCACGCCGAACTGGTTCGCGTCCGTGATGGGCACCGGCATCGTCGCGACCGCCGCGGCCACTCTGCCGTTGCACGTGCCGGGGCTGCGGGGATTCGCCACCGCGGTATGGGTTCTCGCCGGCGCCGTGCTGGTGGTGTTGACCGCCGCGTTCGCCACCCACTGGATCCGGCATCGCGAGCAGGCGAAAGCCTATGCCGCACACCATGTGGTGGGGCAGTTCTACGGTGCCCCGGCGATGGCGCTGCTCACCGTCGGTGCGGGCGCGCTGTTGCTCGGGCCCGCCGTCATCGGCCCGTCCGCGGCGCTGGCCGTGGACGTGGTGCTGTGGACCGCCGGGACGGTGCTCGGATTGGTTGTCAGCCTGTGGCTTCCGTTCGCGATGATCACCCGCGCCGATCACACCGACGTGGAGGCGGTCCCGGCCTGGATGATGCCGGTGGTCTCGCCCATGGTCTCGGCATCGACCGGCGCGCTGCTGCTGTCGCACCTGGGCCCGGGTCAGGCGGGTCTGACCTTGCTGGTCGCCTGCTATGCGATGTTCGGCCTGAGCCTGCTGGCCGGCCTGATCACCACCACGATGGTCTATTCGCGGCTGATGCACGGTGGCTTCAGTGAGGTGCAGGCGATCCCGACGGTCTGGATCGTGCTCGGTGTCGTCGGCCAGTCGATCACGGCGGCCAATCTGCTGGCATCCCACGCCGGGTCGGTGCTCGCCGATCCGGGCATCGTCTCGGCGCTGCACGCCTTCGGCATCGTGTACGGCCTGGTGATGGGCGGTTTCGGGGCCTTCGTGTTCTGCCTGGCATTGGCGCTCACCGTGCACGGCGCACGGCGCGGGCTGACGTTCAGCCTGACCTGGTGGAGTTTCACCTTCCCCGTGGGCACCTGCGTCACGGGCGCATCCGCACTCGCCGCCGCCACCGGTGCCGTGGTGATCTCCTGGCTCGCGGTCGGGTTGTACGTCCTGCTGCTCGCGGCCTGGGCGACGGTGGCCACCAACACCATCGGCGGGCTGCGGTCGGGCCGATTGTTGCGCCGCTGAAACTCGCGGGCAACACCCAGTGCGACACCAACGTCGTAATCCCTTGGTGCAAACGACCTTTGCGTCACGCTCGGCGTTGGGTGGCGATNCCGACGAGAGTTCGATGGCGGGATCGGCCTGCCGGCTCGCCGGCCCGAGTGCGGAGCGCAGCGCGGCGCTGAGGGCTTCCCTTGTGCCCGAACCGGATTCGCGGGAAACCAGGGCGGTGTCGTTGAGCTGGGCGGGGCTGACCGGTGCGGAGCGTCGCGCCCATTTGTGTTCCGGCGGAACCACGGTGACCAGTTCGTCGTTGGCGATCACCCAGCTGCGCAGACCTGCTGGCGCGCCGGGAGATTCGATGAATCCCAGGTCGGCCGAACCGTCGTGCACCGCCGCGATCACCTGATCGCTGTTGGCCGCGGTCAGGATCACCTGGGGCGCCGCAACTCCGCGACGGGCAGCGTCGGCCTGCAGCGACACCAACCAGCGCGGCATGAGCTGCTCGGCAATGGTCAGGCTGGCCGCCACGGTGATGCGGCTGTGGCTTTCGCTGCGCAGCGAGGCCAGCCCCGCGTCCACCCGCTGTGCGACATCGAGCAACTGGTCGGCCCACTCGGCGACCACCGCGCCGGCTGCCGTCAGCTGCGAGCCCCGGTGGCCCCGCTGCACCAGTCGCACTCCGGTCTGGGCCTCGATCGAGGCCAGCCGCGAGGACACCGCCTGCTGGGTGAGACCCAGCTCACGTCCGGCGGCGCCGAGACTACCCGTGCGCGCGATGGCCAGCAGCACCTCGAACGCTGCCAACTCGGGCATTCGGGCACTCAGCGGCATGCCCAGGATGCTAGGTCGTGGCCACAAATCGTGCTTGTGAACCCACCGGTTGTGGCGTTGCGCCGACTGTGGTGTACCGTGGCCGACGTGACTATCGGTGTGTGTGCCAGCTATTGGCGCTTTATCAAGGCTCCGGGCGGAGCCGATAAAGCGAAGCACTAAGCACGCATCCACCCGGAGCCCAGGCAGTGACCATCGGTCGCTGCCTTTCGTCGTTACAGGGCGCCGGACGTTTCACCAGGTGCCCATCATCAGGAAGGCACCCCAACATGAACGTGGCGCAGCTCGCCAACGTCCCGGCCACTTCGGACCGGCGCGTCCGCAGTTTCAGCGCGATCCCCAGTCCGCACGACGTGCTCACCGAGTTCCCGCTGGGCCAGCGCCGTGCCGAGCGGGTGGCGCGTGACCGCGACGAGATCGCCGACATCCTGGCCGGTCGTGACGACCGGCTGCTGGTGGTCGTCGGCCCCTGCTCGGTGCACGATCCCGCCGCGGCCCTCGAGTACGCCGGGCGGCTGGTCAAGGTGGCCGACGAACTCCAAGACCAGCTCAAGATCGTGATGCGGGTGTACTTCGAGAAGCCGCGCACCACGATCGGCTGGAAGGGCCTGATCAACGACCCGGGCATGGACGGCACCTACGATGTCGCGCGTGGCCTCCGGGTGGCCCGCCAGCTGCTGCTCGACATCATCGACATCGGCCTGCCGGTCGGGTGTGAATTCCTGGAACCGACCAGCCCGCAGTACATCNCAGCGAGGCCAGCCCCGCGTCCACCCGCTGTGCGACATCGAGCAACTGGTCGGCCCACTCGGCGACCACCGCGCCGGCTGCCGTCAGCTGCGAGCCCCGGTGGCCCCGCTGCACCAGTCGCACTCCGGTCTGGGCCTCGATCGAGGCCAGCCGCGAGGACACCGCCTGCTGGGTGAGACCCAGCTCACGTCCGGCGGCGCCGAGACTACCCGTGCGCGCGATGGCCAGCAGCACCTCGAACGCTGCCAACTCGGGCATTCGGGCACTCAGCGGCATGCCCAGGATGCTAGGTCGTGGCCACAAATCGTGCTTGTGAACCCACCGGTTGTGGCGTTGCGCCGACTGTGGTGTACCGTGGCCGACGTGACTATCGGTGTGTGTGCCAGCTATTGGCGCTTTATCAAGGCTCCGGGCGGAGCCGATAAAGCGAAGCACTAAGCACGCATCCACCCGGAGCCCAGGCAGTGACCATCGGTCGCTGCCTTTCGTCGTTACAGGGCGCCGGACGTTTCACCAGGTGCCCATCATCAGGAAGGCACCCCAACATGAACGTGGCGCAGCTCGCCAACGTCCCGGCCACTTCGGACCGGCGCGTCCGCAGTTTCAGCGCGATCCCCAGTCCGCACGACGTGCTCACCGAGTTCCCGCTGGGCCAGCGCCGTGCCGAGCGGGTGGCGCGTGACCGCGACGAGATCGCCGACATCCTGGCCGGTCGTGACGACCGGCTGCTGGTGGTCGTCGGCCCCTGCTCGGTGCACGATCCCGCCGCGGCCCTCGAGTACGCCGGGCGGCTGGTCAAGGTGGCCGACGAACTCCAAGACCAGCTCAAGATCGTGATGCGGGTGTACTTCGAGAAGCCGCGCACCACGATCGGCTGGAAGGGCCTGATCAACGACCCGGGCATGGACGGCACCTACGATGTCGCGCGTGGCCTCCGGGTGGCCCGCCAGCTGCTGCTCGACATCATCGACATCGGCCTGCCGGTCGGGTGTGAATTCCTGGAACCGACCAGCCCGCAGTACATCGCCGACGCCGTGGCGTGGGGTGCGATCGGTGCCCGGACCACCGAATCGCAGGTGCACCGCCAGCTGGCGTCGGGCCTGTCGATGCCCGTCGGGTTCAAGAACGGCACCGACGGCAACGTCCAGGTCGCGGTCGACGGGGTGAAAGCCGCTGCCGCCGAGCATGTCTTCTTCGGTATGGACGATCTGGGCCGTGGTGCGGTGGTGAGCACCGCGGGCAACGAGGACTGCCACGTGATCTTGCGCGGTGGCACCGACGGACCGAACTACGGTGCCGACGCGGTCACCGACGCCGCAGCCAAGCTGAGCGGTGCCGGACTGCCCGGCCGCGTCGTGATCGATTGCAGCCACGCCAATTCCGGTAAGGACCATGTCCGCCAGGCGTCGGTAGCCACCGAGGTGGCCCAGCTGGTTCGCGACGGGCTGCCGATCAGCGGCGTGATGCTGGAGAGCTTCCTGGTGGCGGGCGCGCAGTCACCCGAGGCCCGGCCGCTCACGTACGGACAGTCGGTCACCGACAAGTGCATGGATTGGGATGCAACCGATCTGGTGCTGCGCGAGCTCGCCAAACGCGACCGCTAATTCCCACTCGGCTTGCGGTACCGGCCGCTGGGATCACGGTCGAACATGGGTGGGCCGGCGGGATCGAGCTCGATGTGTACGTCGTCGCCCGGGTCGTCGGGCGCACTGAAGACGACGACGGGTGATCCCGGCCGTGGAACCCGGGAGTGATGGGCAACCATGTTCGCCGTCACCACTCGCCCTCCGGCCGGGCTGTCGAATTCGACGGTGACGGTGAACTCGGGATCGTCGTCGGTCCAGCGCTTCAGGAACTCCACCTTGCGCAAGACTCCGGTCGAACGCACACCATTCCGCCGCACGGCCACCAACCAGGCCTGGCGCCGCCGGGCGTACCGCACACCCCGCCAGGCCGAGACGGTGGCCAGCGCCGCACCGGCCGAGCACACCACGCTGACCAGGGCCACCACGCCGCCGGTGAAATCCCTGAACCACAGTGCGGCGCCCAGCAATCCAACCGCGACGCCCGCCAACACGGGTATCACGGCCACTCGGTTGCCGGTACTGCGCTGGCCGTAGGTGTCGCGGGCTTCGTCGGCGACGATGGTTGCGAGGATGGCGGGCAGGTCGATTCGCTTGACGTTGCGCGACCAGACCCCGCCGCCGGGTGACAGGACGGCGCGGTCGTAGTCGTCCCAGCTGCTGGCCGGCATTGCGGCAAGCCGGGCTCGCTCGGCGTGGCCGGCCCGTGGGTCGGAATCCGGGTCNCGGCAGGCGCGGACGCCGGGGCCGAAGGTGCCGATGGTCCCGGCATCGCGGCCACCCCGGGCTGCTCGGCGCGCGCGGTGATCTCCTCGGCCGGCGCATCGATCGGGATGTCGTAGGCCTGTGCCATCCCGATGATGCCGAGCAATCCGAGCATCGCCGGGGACGCCGCAGCAGTCACCGCGGCATACAACGGTGTTCCGAGCAGGGCAAACGTGGCCGCGTACGCCCCGAGGAAGAACACGTTGATGTAGGTGGTGAACAGCAGAGAGGGGTCGGCGATGATCTCGGCGAGGACCTGCGGAATCTTCCAGGGCTCGAGGATGAATTCCCTGAGCTGGTCATACATCCCATAGAAATGCTCGGAGTTCTCGGCCAGCCACTTACCGATCGGGTCGTTCGCTTCGATCCACTTGACGAACTCCTCGTACGAACTGATCAAGTCGCTCAGGCTCAGGGCGGAGGCAGATTCGCCGGCCCTGGCTGAGGCCACCGATTGCATTGCAGTGGCGGTCGCGGCACCACTCTCACCGACGCCCGGCGCCAGTAGTACGGGTGCCGGGGCAGACGGCGGGGCGGTGGCGACCGCCACCTCGGAGGCGGCCTGGTACACGGTCATGGTGGTGGCCGCCTGGATCCACATCCGGACGTAGTCGGCCTCGTTCACCGCGATCGGGATGGTGTTGATCCCGAAGAAGTTGGTGGCGACCAGCACGCCAAGGGTGGCGCGGTTGGCGGCGAGTTCGGCCAACGTCGGCATGGCTGCCAGCGCGGCGGTGTAGGACGCGGCAGCCGTCTCCAACTGGGCGGCCACCCCGGCACTGCTGGCGCTGGTCTGGCTCAGCCAGGCCAGGNCTGGCGCCGCCGGGCGTACCGCACACCCCGCCAGGCCGAGACGGTGGCCAGCGCCGCACCGGCCGAGCACACCACGCTGACCAGGGCCACCACGCCGCCGGTGAAATCCCTGAACCACAGTGCGGCGCCCAGCAATCCAACCGCGACGCCCGCCAACACGGGTATCACGGCCACTCGGTTGCCGGTACTGCGCTGGCCGTAGGTGTCGCGGGCTTCGTCGGCGACGATGGTTGCGAGGATGGCGGGCAGGAACGAACCCACGATCGCGGCCACGCCCACCCATGGCGACGGGTCGTCGGTCTGCATGCTGTGAAACCAGAACGCCACGCCGAAGGCGACGGGCACCCACAGGACGAAGGTGACCACGGCGAAGAATCGCAGTGTCTCCGGAGGCTCTGACACCGGCACGGTGATGCGGCCGTGCTTCTCGACGGTGGAGAAATGGGGGAGCGTGCTTTCCCAGCTGCCGCGCTGCTGTGCGGTATCGCCGGCCATCCGGTGCTCCCTTCGTTCAGGAACACCAGTATTACGAGGAGACGCCGAGCATAGGGTGCCGCGGGCGGGGGATCGACCTGGTTCTCACCAATTGCTCACAGCCTCAACACAGATCGGTTAGGCGCTGCCCTTGTCGTCGGCATCGGGCACGTCGTCGACGCCGGGGCGCCAGCTGCCCGGCATCATCGGCAGCGTCGTGCCGTTTCCGAACGTGTCGTCGGCCATCGTGGTCAACCCGGCCGGTGCCGCGGCCGTGGCTTTCACTGCGGTGCCGGTGAATCCGAGACTTCCCGACCCGCTGCCCGAAGCGCTGGTGGTGGCCGGCTGTTCGGGCGGCGGTGCGCCGA
>NZ_LT546207.1:470110-482911 GCF_900078665.2 Mycolicibacterium houstonense
GTTCACCGCGATCGGGATGGTGTTGATCCCGAAGAAGTTGGTGGCGACCAGCACGCCAAGGGTGGCGCGGTTGGCGGCGAGTTCGGCCAACGTCGGCATGGCTGCCAGCGCGGCGGTGTAGGACGCGGCAGCCGTCTCCAACTGGGCGGCCACCCCGGCACTGCTGGCGCTGGTCTGGCTCAGCCAGGCCAGGTAGGGAACGTGCGCCGCGGTGTAGCGATCGGCGCTCGGGCCCTCCCAGGCTCCGGCCTGCACGGTACCCATCAGAGTGGTCAATTCGGCTGCCGCCGAAGAGTATTCGGTGCTGAGCGAGGCCCAGGCGCCGGCCGCGGCCAGCAGCGGTCCGGCGCCGGGCCCGCTGCTGAGCAGGGCCGAGTGGATCTCGGGGGGCACGGCCATCCACACCGGGGCGGTCATCGGGGATCACCCCAGCGCGGCGTGGTGACATCGTTTGCTGTTGTGAAGGTGGGGGTGCAGATGGTCATCGCGTTTTCCGGGATGCAGGCGTGCAGGTGGCCCGGGGTCTCCTCTCGATTTCTTTGCTCCCCCAGCGACTAACTATGGTTAGCATAAGCTAACTTCCGCCGATTTGGGGTATGAACTTCCTATGTTTTGGCGCGATCGTCAATTCAGGTCTGGGTCAGCGGCGGTACGCGGGCAGGTTCGCGGTGAGTTCGTCGAACAACGCCTGGTTCAGTGCGAAAGCCACCTTCACCTCGTCCACCACGCGGGCGATCTCATCGTGGTCGAGATCGAGGGCGTCGAGCCGGGCGCGGTAGCCGTCCTTGTAAGGCTTTGCGCGCATGGGGAATTCGTAGAACGACAGGCCGGCGCCGGCCAAGCCGAAGGCTCGGTCGAGGATCCGGCCGATGGCCTGGCCGCCGGAGAGGTCGCCGAGGTACCGGGTGTAGTGATGGGCCACCAGCGCTCCGCCCCAGCCTGCTTCGGCGATCCGGGCGCAGTACGCGCGGGCGGCGGGGGAGTCGACCTCGCGGGCCGATCCGCGTGCCCAGTGGTCGAGGTCGGCGTCGATGGTGGCCGACCGCTCCAGCATCGGGTCGTAGAAGGCGGCGACCACGGGGTCGTCGCGCCGGGCCCGGACGGTGTCCTCGAGCGTGCGGTAGACGGCGCGCAGCCGCAGCAGATAGTCGACGTAGCCCTGCTCGTTGACCCGGCCGCTCAGCAGTTCCGACATGAACGACGAGTGCTCGGCGGCGTCGTGCTCGCCTCGCGAGTCCTCGCGCATGGCGACGGACAGCGATCGGACGGCCTCGGGGACAACGGCGCTCGGCATACTCTGGCTCCAGACGGTTTTAACGACAGGTTGTCAACATCATGCCGACAAACTGTCAGAAAACCTAGCACCGGGTCGTGCGGTGTGGGGGCTTACCTTTCGGCCGACAGTGCACGCAGGACGAATCGTTCGATGGCCGTGACCGCCAGATGGCGCGGCGCCAGGCACGCGTGGATCAATGACATGGTGGCGGCCTCGTCGTCGACGACGAACTTCCCGTCGGCTACGCCCTGGGCCAGGATCTCGCGCAACACGTCCTCGACGGCGACCACGTGGTCGCGGATGGCCAGCATCGTCTCGTTCGACAACGCGCCGTAGAGCTGCATGCCCATGCCCATGTGAAATTCCTGCCCGGCTTCGAGCTGGTGCCGGATGTAGACCTTGAGCCGCCCAACGGGATCGTCGACCTCGGACAGGGCGGCCCGCAGTCCGTCGAGGTAGCGGCTCGTCTCATGGGACGCGAAGGCGATCACCACCGACTCTTTGTCGGGGAAGTGGTGATAGATCGCGGTCCGGCCGATGCCGGCCTCGGCGGCGAGCTTGGCCATCGTGATCGCGTCGAAGCTGTGCTCGGTCATCAGGGCGGCGAAGGCTTCGAAGATGCGCTGCTGGATCTGCTCGCGGTGTTCTTCGACCGATGAGGCGCTGATCCTGGGCACGCTCGAGTCTAACGCCCGCCCTGCCAGCGGTTTCTGTTAGTGCAGGCTTACTTCCGGGGGCGGTTTCGTACCGTCCACTACAGTCTCGATACCCCAACTGAAGAACGGTGGTATCTCGTGCTGCATGCCTTGCGGGCCCTGCCCGTCCCGGCCCGCGTGGCGTCCGCGGCAGGCACGCTGCATCCGGTCGGACTGGCGGTCGCGCTGCTGTTCTTCGCATGGTCGATGAGTCCCTCGCTGCTGCCGCGGGCCTGGTACCTGCAGGGCGTCGCGACCGGTATCAGCGTGGCCATCGGCTACGGGATGGGATGTGCGGCGGCGTGGGTGGTGCGCCGCTGCGGGATCCGCGCACAGTGGTCACCGCGCACCCGCAGGATCGGCTGGTGGATGCTGGCCGTCGCCGCAGCGGTGGTGGTGCCGACATTCTTGGTGCTCGGGTCCTGGTGGCAGCAGATCCTGCGTGACCTGATCGGGATGCCGCGCACCGAGCGGTCCTTCTACCTGCTGGTATTACTCATCGCTCTGGTGATCGCGGTGGCGCTCGTGGCGGCAGGCCGTGGATTGCGCTGGGCGACAAACCGTTTGACGGTCCTTGGTGGACGGGTGGTGCCGGGTCCGGTCGCCCGTCTCACCGCGGTGGTGGTCGTGGTGGCGCTGGTGGTGACCGCACTCGACGGTGCGCTACACCGTGGGTTGCTGGGTATGGCCGAACGATCGGCCAAGGTGGCCGACAAGAGTACCGCCGAGGGAGTGAGGCAACCGAGTGCGCCGGAGCGCTCCGGTTCGCCGGCGTCGGCGCAGGCATGGGACACCCTCGGCCGGGAGGGTCGCACGTTTGTGGCGGGCGGGCCGAACGCCGAGCAGATCGCGAAGGTGACCGGCTCCCCGGCGCGGACTCCGATCCGGGTCTACGCGGGCCGCACTTCCGCCGACAGCGTCGCGGGCATCGCCGAGCAGGTGGTCGCCGAACTGCATCGCACCCGCGCCTTCGACCGCAAGGTGCTGGCGGTGGTGACGACGACGGGGAGGGGCTGGGTGAACCCGAACGTCGCGGCCGCGCTCGAATACGTCAACGCCGGGGACACCGCGATTGCGTCGATGCAGTATTCGTTTTTGCCCAGCGCCCTGTCGTTCATCGCCGATCGGGAGACGCCGCGGCTGGCCGGTCAGGCATTGTTCGAAGCGGTGCACCGGGTTTGGGCGGGGCTACCGGAAGCCACGCGGCCGAAACTCGTGGTGTTCGGCGAGAGCCTGGGTTCGTTCGGTGGCCAATCCGCGTTCGCGTCCGGAGCCGACATCGTCGGGCGCACCGATGGTGCCCTGCTGGTCGGCACCCCCAACTTCGCCCAGCCCTGGGCCGGGATCACGGTCGGCCGGGATCCCGGTTCGCTGGAGCGCCTGCCCGTCGTCGACGAGGGTCGCCACATCCGCTTCGCGTCCCGGACCTCGGATGTGGAACTGCCCGGCCCGTGGGAGTTTCCGCGGGTGGTGTTCTGGCAGCACGCCAGCGACCCGATCACTTGGTGGTCGTTCGACCTGCTGCTGCATCGCCCGGACTGGCTGCGGGAACCGCTGGGTCCCGATGTGGACCCGGGGATGCGGTGGCTGCCGTTCGTCACGTTCTGGCAGGTGACACTGGACATGATCTTCTCCGCCGACGTGCCCTACGGCTATGGACACGCTTTCGGGCCGGACGCCGCCGATCTGTGGGTCGACATTCTGGCCCCGCGGGGTTGGGATCCGGCGCTGACCCAGCGAATTCAGGAGGCGATCGCCTCATCGTCGAGCGGATGACGGGATTCGAACCCGCGACCCTCACCTTGGCAAGGTGATGCGCTACCAACTGCGCTACATCCGCGCGCCACGAGCGAGATCGTCGCCCGTCGCGGAGCAGAACAGTAGCCCACCGATGTACGCAGGCACAAATCCCTCGCTCTGACTTGCTTTGTGGGGCAACGTAAACGGTGCCCACCAGCGGATTGGTGCGGTCTGACGTGGCGGTTTGGGCGCAGGGCGCGTCCGGTGACCCGGATGCCGGTGGCGGTCGTCACAGCACAGTTCGTAGGATTCCTGGATGCCGCTCAACGTCGGTGAGACGTTCGCCGTGTTCCGGATCGTTCGACTGCTGGGTTCGGGCGGGGCGGGGGAGGTGTACCTGGCTCAGCATCCCCGGCGTCCTGGCCACGACGTGCTGCGGGTGCTGCCCGAGGCGTGGTCCGCCGAGACCGGGTATCGGGAGCGGCTCGGCCGCGAGGCGGATTTGGCCGCCACGTTGTGGCATTCCTCCATAGCCAGGGTCCATGACCACGGGGAACACGAGGGACGGCTCTGGGTAGCGACGGACTTCGTCGACGGCACCGACCTCGCTGGTCTGCTCGAGCAGCGATATCCCAATGGCCTGCCCCGCGAACAGGTTTTCAGCATCATCATCGCGGTCGCCGGAGCGCTCGACTACGCACACAAGCACGGTGTGCTGCATCGCGACGTCAGGCCCGCCAACATCATCCTCACCGACGTCGAGGGTGAGGCCCAGCCGCGCGCCGTGCTGACCGACTTCGGTATCGCTCGCGATCACCGGGATCGGTCCGGCTATGCCGCACCTGAACAACTGGTGGGCGAGGACGTGGACGCGCGTGCCGACCAGTACGCGCTGGCCTGCACGGCCTACCACCTGCTGACCGGTGGGCAACTGTTCGCACACGCCAATCCCGCCGTCATGGTCAGCCGCCACGTCAACTCCAAGCCGCCGGCGTTGGCCGACACCCGGCCCGATTTGGCCGGCCTCGACCGGGTGCTGGCCACCGCCCTCGCCAAGAACCCGGCGGACCNGCGCCCGTTGCCGAGGTACTGCCGCCACCGCCCATCGGCCCGGTCGTGCCGAACCCCGCTCCGCCCGCCGGAATCCTGCCGCTGCCCGTCCCACCCGCGCCACCACTGGTGCCGGCGGGCAATTAGCGGGGTCCGGCCTTGCGGAGATGACGTCAAAGTGATTTGCCGGCAGGCGAATTGAGGTCCAGATCCCGCGCGTGCCGTCGGCGCGGCCGACCGACGGGCCCAGCTCGGCCCGTCCGGATCCGCAGGGTCAGCCGGTGAACACGCTGACGCTGGTGTCGCCCGGTAGCGTCGCCTCCACATCGGCACCGCCGTCAACGGGTTGCAGGATGACCGCGACCTTGCCGAGATCGAGCGGATTGCTCTCGCGAACCCTGAACGCGCCCTCCAGTGGGCTGTCCGGGCCGGCGAAAACGATGCGAGATCCGACTACCGCGTCCGCGATGGAGATCGCATTTGCTGCCATCACTCCACGTTAGGCCTCTTGTGTCGGGACCGCGAGAGGCCTGTGTGGATGCGAAAAGGGCAACCTCAGTGCAGTCATCGTCGATAGGGGTGTGCGGATCTGCCGTTGAAATCGGCTCGTTCTTCGGTCAGCGCGCTGGCACGTGGTAAAGCACGACATGCGTGACGCCCTCGGTGCGGGGGACGAGTACGAGAACCTTGCGGCCTCGCTCGTACTGGCTACAGAATCCGTACTCGTCGCGGTTAATGGTGACGTCGGCGTATTGCAGAATCTGCCCTTCGTATGACTCGTTTATCAGCGGGGGGCGATCGTTGGGGAATACCTGTTTGAAGCCAGCGCAGGTCTGCTGAATCACCTGCTCGCGGGGTGCATTGAAACTCACCAGAGCTTTGGCCCGGAAGCGTTCCGGCGGCGGTTTCACAACCTGTACATCTCGCGCGTTAGTGGGCAGCGCGACGTTGAAGTAGCCCATGACTTCTTGGGCTTCTTGCAGCGAAGACTGCGGCGCGACCACCGTCGTGGTCGAAGGCGCGTTGGTCGGAACATCATGTCCTCCTGTGCATCCTGCCGCCGCGATGCAAGCCATCAGCAGCGAGCATGCGAGTGCGTGGCGCCTAGCCTGCACGGTGAATCCCAGTACTGCCGACCATAGTGAACTCCTGTGCGTAGCCGATCAGGTGAAGCCGAGCCATCTGAGAGTCAGTGATGGGAGTACCCATGATCTGGGTCTGCTTCCCAATATCCCAGTTGTAGCGGTCCCGCATGTTCACGTCGGTGTCCATTGAGTACGTCCACTGTCCACCGGGTTCTGTTGGCGGATAGACCGTTACCTGTCCAGACAGGTTGTAGTCAAAGTTACCGGAGGCCAGAAACCAATCATGTTCGGCGCCAACGCTGTTTTCGCGAGCGGCCATTCCGGCCCACTCGGTGTTGACCGGGAACGTCAACGGGCCGGTAGCTCCGGCGGTCTGCGCACGGTTGATGGCATCTGCCCCGAGGCGTTGGGCGGTCTCGTCGACACCGCGTTGGAAGCCGGGGATGTCGTTCATCATCTGGTTGACATCTTGTTCCAGCGGTTCGCCGCTGACGCCTAGGTAGTGGCGCAGGTTCCGTGCTGCGTTGGGCACCTCGTCTTCCTTCAACCCAATTCCGGCTTGAATGGTGGTCTTGGAGAGTGCGTCTCCAGGGTTGCGCGGCTCCCATGATCCGAATGGCCCGGCACCAGGGTCGACCGGGGTCCATTTCGGTGGCTCAGGTTTCGACGGCAGCTGTGTACCGGGCACCGGGTCACCGAGGCCGTTGGGGTAGTACGGGTCGCCGCCGGGTGTTGACCCGTCAATCGGAGTACCCGGGGGCGGCCACGGCTGATCGGGAATGGGGTTTCGCGGCTCGGCCGCACGGTCCACAGCCTCGTCTTTGGGTGACTGCCGTTCTTCGTTGTTGACGAACTGGACCGTACCCTCACGGCCACGTTCGCCGTCAAAGGTGATCCCGTCCAGTTCAGCGGCCTTGGAAGTGAGCCGTTCACCGATCAGAGCGTCGGCGGCCAGGAGTTGGTTGGCGTTCCACTGGATGTTCTCGGCATGCTCGGCGAGGGCGCGGTTGCGGTCAAGGATCGTGGTGATGTCGTATCGGCGGGCATCTGTGACTCTCAAATCCTCACTGACCCGGAACCCGTCCGCTTCAGCTTCGGTAATCGCAGTGATCACTGCGCGTTGAGCGGCTCGTAAGTCCGCGACGCTGCTGTCTGCGAGGTCGGCAGCGGCCCGCACAATTTCACCGTGGCGGCCGACCACTGACGAGTCTGCGTTGACCCGGCTCAGGGCGGCGTCCTTGGCGGTGCCTTCCCATTCGGTTCCGCTGACGTTCTGGAGATGCTGAGCGAATAACTCCTCAAACTCTGCGGCCGACGCCCGCCACCGTGTGGCTGAGTCTTCCAGGTGAGTGATGTCCCAGTGCTCGATTTGGGACCGCGTCATCCCTGCGTCGGCGTTTGCTGCTGGGCTCATACCGTCCTCATGACCGAGGCTGCCCCGTCATCGTCAGCATGGCGGTATACCGCACTGCCAATCTTCAAGTACTGCGCATGGTGGCTGACTCGCGCGGCTTGCCGGTCGCGCGCCGACGCTAGTGCTGCGTCGATGGCCGAGACGCCCGCGTGGCTGGGCTGGCTGCCCGTGTTCGTGCGGGCCTCGGTTGCTTCCAGCGAGTCGGCGATATCCGCACTGCTCTGGGCCGCTGCGTTCAAGCCTTGATCGTCAACTGAAAGACGGTCTGTCATCCGTGATCCCCCTCCGGAATGATCGGAGACTATCACCCGCGAGTTAGCTGAGCGTTCGGCGCTCGCCCGCTAATCAAGCAGGCCATCGATCACCACAGGTGCCTAACCGGGCATTCCGTTTGAGGTTCTTGCCGCCGCTGACGTTTCTCGCCTGCGACTGCTTGCCTGCCGAGCGCACAAACGCGGTTTGCCTGACGGACCCTGCTCAATCTGAGATGGTCTTTGCTTGTGAAACTGACGACTGCGAAGAAGCTCCATCTCTTGGATGAGCAGATTGGGAACGCCAAGGGCGGTAGCCCGGAGAATTTCGATGCTTGGAAGGCCCGGACAGAGGTGGTGCTTCGGCACGCGGTGGGCGATACCGACTCGCTGGTAGCAGACTTCCGAAAGATCAAATACACGTTGGGGTTTGCCACCGACAGAACTCCACAGTCGTCTTATGATGCTGCCCGCAGGAGGGGGGTCCTGAAGGGGGTAGCGCTACTTGAGGCCGCGAAGACCAAGGTGGAGATTGAGGATGAGTTCCCGGCCGATTCTAATTCCGAGCCCTCGGTGACTCGCGACCAGATATTCATCGTCCACGGTCGCAATGACGGGCTCAAGGAGACGGTCGCTCGGTTTGTACATGATCTGACCGGCTCTAGGCCTGTGATCCTGCATGAGCAGACGAGTGGCGGGGCGACGATCATCGAGAAGCTTGAAGACGCCGCTCAGAAGGCGGCTTACGCCATCGTGGTGGCAACGGCGGATGATCTTGGTCGCCTGGCATCGGATGCTGACGACCGGCAGAGGGCACGACAAAATGTGGTTCTTGAATTGGGCTACTTCTTCGGCATCTTGGGGCGGCAAAACGTCATGCTCCTCTTCGAGCCGGGTGTTGAGCGTCCGTCTGATACCGATGGCATCGTTCATATCCGCCTCGAAGGTCGTGAATGGCGGATAGACGTTGCGAACGAGCTTGAGGCAGCTGGGTTTGAGGTCGACCGGGGAGCGCTTCGATGACAACGCCGCTCGGTGCGCGCTGCGGTCGGCCCATGGATGTTAGGTCGGAACCCCGAGCGCGAGGTGTACCCGGTGATTTTTCTAGCGGTGTCCGAATGAGGACTGCGCGGACAGTCGTATCGGTTGGCAGTCGCTCGTCCCGCCACACCCTAGCCACGGGAAACCAAGCGGGTGACGAGTTTGTTGGAGTGCTGTTCTGCGTCAAATGACTGGCGCACCTCCGCGGTGAACACCCGCCAGCCCTATTGCGCGTTTATTGCGCAGATACGACGAAGGCCCGGTAAAACCGGGCCTCATCTGCACTAATGTTGGTGCGCGATACTGGGATTGAACCAGTGACCTCTTCCGTGTCAGGGAAGCGCTCTCCCGCTGAGCTAATCGCGCGGGTTGAAACTCGTACTTGGAGGTGGAGACGGGAATCGAACCCGTGTGCACGGCTTTGCAGGCCGTTGCCTCACCACTCGGCCACTCCACCGCTGGGGTTGATGCCACAATCGCACCTTCGAGCGGATGACGGGATTCGAACCCGCGACCCTCACCTTGGCAAGGTGATGCGCTACCAACTGCGCTACATCCGCGCGCCACGAGCGAGATCGTCGCCCGTCGCGATGCAGAACATTAGTCCACGGACGTGCGCAGACACAAATCCCCATTACGGGAGGGCAAAGGGCGGCCAAAAACGGTGTTTCAGAACAGGTGATAGGCCTCCGGTGATAGCGCGAATCCGTGGCGGGACTTCGTGTCGCGACAGGTGACGCCGGTGCCGGTGCTCTCACAGCGCAGGGTCCCGGCGGTGATCGAGTCATGCTCCGCCAGTTGGGTGTCCGCGCTCGGCGTGCTGTCGCCGGCGCAGACGAAGGCGGCGGGCCGCCCGGGGCGCAGCGTGATGCCCCGGCCGTAATCGAGCTCACAGCTGGCCGGCCGCAGCGGCGGGGCCCAGCTACGTTCGGTGATGTCGCAGCGGGCCGTGGTGGCGTCGAGCAGGCAGCGCACGTTGCCCGACGGGGACGTGAAGCCGGTCGGCTCGTCGACCTGCCGGTTCATCAGCCCGGACACGCTGCGGATGTTCGCCGTTACGGCCGATCCCGGATCTGTCACGGGTGTCGGCGCGCTGTGGCAGCCGGTAAACAGGGCGCTAGCAGCAAAAACCGCGCCGCCGACGGCCGTCGGGCGGACCCGCAGGTGAACCATGACGGGTGACCATACGCGCGCATCGACGTGCATATTCGGCAAACGGAACAAGTCGATCGGGTGGGCACCGATTCGGGTCTGGGCGCTGATGCGTGCTAGTGTTCGACGTCGTTCCCACGGTCTCGTAGCTCAGTGGGAGAGCGTCCGCCTCACACGCGGAAGGTCGCTGGTTCGAACCCAGCCGGGACCACCATCACCTCAGCGGCTTCGGAGAAATCCGGGGCCGTTTTTTCGTGTGCGGACACACAGTTCACCGTGACCCGGTGTTGTCCGTCCGATTCGGTAGGGTCCTCCGACGTGACTCAGAGCGTGACCGTCGGAACCATCAGATCCGTTACCGCCCGTCTGGCCGAGGAACTCGCCGTGGGCGAGGGGCAGGTCGCCGCCGCGGTGGCCCTGCTGGACGAGGGCGCGACGGTCCCGTTCATCGCCCGGTACCGCAAGGAGGTCACCGGCAGCCTCGACGACAGCCAGCTGCGCACCCTGGAAGAACGCCTGGGTTACCTGCGTGAACTCGACCAGCGCCGCGAGGCCGTGCTGGCCTCGATCCAGGAGCAGGGCAAGCTCACCGACGAACTTCGCGCCGCGCTGATGTCGGCCGACACCAAGGCCCGGGTGGAGGACATCTACCTGCCCTACAAGCCCAAGCGGCGCACCAAGGCCCAGATCGCCAAGGAGGCGGGTCTGGAGCCGCTGGCGGATCGGCTGCTGGCCGATCCGACGCTGGTGCCCGACGAGGTGGCCGCGGAGTTCCTCAACGACGCCGTCGCCGATGCGCCCGCCGCGCTGGAAGGCGCGCGCCACATCATCATCGAGCGGGCCGCCGAGGACGCCGAGTTGGTCGGCGCGACCCGGGAGAAGTTCTGGGCCGACGGCTCGCTGCGCACCGGACCGTTCTCCGAAGAAGCGGCGAAAAGCCCTGCCGCGCAGAAGTTCCGGGACTACTTCGAGTTCTCCGAGCCGCTGGAGAACATGCCGTCGCACCGGGTGCTGGCCGTGCTGCGCGGCGAGAAGGAGCAGGCGCTGTCGCTCAACTTCGACGGCGGCGAGGACGAGCAGTACCAGGCGATGATCGCCCAGGCACTCGGGATCGACATGACCGCCAAGGCCCCGGCCACGCCGTGGCTGGCCACCACCGTGCGGTTGGCCTGGCGCGCCAAGCTGATGATCTCGGCCGCGGTCGACGCGCGTATCCGGCTGCGGCAGCGCGCCGAGGACGAGGCCGTGGCGGTGTTCGCCCGCAACCTCAAGGACCTGCTGCTGGCGGCACCGGCCGGGACCCGCGCCACCCTGGGCCTGGACCCGGGGTTCCGCACCGGGGTCAAGGTCGCCGTCGTCGACGCCACCGGCAAGGTCGTCGACACCTGCGCGATCTTCCCGCACCAGCCGCAGAAGCAGTGGGACCAGGCCAAGGCCACCCTGGCTGCGCTGATCGCCCGGCACGACGTCGAGCTAATCGCGGTCGGCAACGGCACCGCCTCGCGCGAGACCGACGCGCTGGCCGCCGAGCTGATCGCTGACATCCGCTCTGCCGGGGCCAAGGCGCCCGCCAAGGCCATGGTCAGTGAGGCCGGCGCGTCGGTGTACTCGGCTTCCGAGTACGCGGCCCGGGAGATGCCCAACCTCGATGTGACACTGCGCGGTGCGGTTTCGATCGCCCGCCGGCTGCAGGATCCGCTGGCCGAGCTGGTGAAGATCGACCCGAAGTCGATCGGTGTCGGGCAGTACCAGCACGACGTGACGCCGGGCTCGCTGGCCCGCAGTCTCGACGCGGTGGTCGAGGACGCGGTGAACGCGGTGGGCGTTGATCTCAACACCGCCTCGGTGCCGTTGCTCGCCCGGGTCTCGGGGGTCACCGAATCGCTGGCCGAGGCCATCGTGGCGCACCGCGAGAGCGTGGGCGCCTTCCGCAGCCGCAAGGCACTGCTCGACGTTCCGCGCTTGGGCCCCAAGGCCTTCGAGCAGTGCGCGGGCTTCCTGCGGATCCGTGACGGGGAGGACCCGCTGGACGCCTCCGGCGTGCACCCCGAGGCGTATCCGGTGGTGCGACGCATCCTGGACCGTTCCAACGTGACGCTGGGCGAGCTGATCGGCGACGAGCGCACCCTGCGCGGGCTCAAGCCCGCCGACTTCGCCGATGACCGGTTCGGTATCCCGACCGTCACCGACATCCTGGCCGAACTCGAGAAGCCGGGGCGTGACCCACGGCCGGCGTTCTCAACGGCCACCTTCGCCGTCGGCGTCGAGAAGGTCGCCGACCTCAAGGTGGGCATGGTGCTGGAGGGCGTGGTGACCAACGTCGCGGCCTTCGGCGCGTTCGTCGACGTGGGTGTGCACCAGGACGGCCTGGTGCACGTCTCGGCGATGGCCGACCGGTTCATCTCCGACCCGCACGAGGTGGTGAAGTCCGGGCAGGTGGTCAAGGTCAAGGTCGTCGACGTCGACGTGGAACGGCAGCGGATCGGGCTGTCCCTGCGGCTGAACGACACGCCGCAGCAGGGCAAGCGGCCCGACCGCAATGACCGCGGCGGCCAGGGTGGCCAGGGCCGTCGGGACGGCGGCGGCGCTCAGGGCCGCGGCGGGGATCGGCGAAACCAGAACCGCGGCAAGAACTCCGGGCGTCGGGAGTCGAATCAGCCGATGGGTTCGATGGCCGAGGCGTTGCGCAACGCGGGTTTCGGCCGCTAGCCGGTTAGGTCTGCTCCGGGGCCGGATCGGCCCCGGAGTCATGGTGGTTGCGCCACGAGCGGTAGCCGCGGTGCGCGGCAAACGCCCCGATGACGGCCGTCACGCACCAGACCCCGATCGCCGTGTAGGCCAGCGGGGCTGACAGGTCACCGATCGAGGCGCCCAGAGCGGTGTAGACGAAGGCGCGGGGCACCGATCCGATGAACGCCCCGACCGCCATCTGCCACAACGGCACCCCGAACGCACCGAAGGCATACGACGCCAGCGCGTCGGACACGCCGGGCACGAAACGCTGACCGACCACCGCCCACAGGCCGCCCCGCTCGATCTGGCTGTCCAACCGGTCGGCGCGGCGGGCCCCGAGCAGAGCGCGGGCGCTGTCCCGGCC
>NZ_LT546207.1:483158-495401 GCF_900078665.2 Mycolicibacterium houstonense
CGAGCAGAGCGCGGGCGCTGTCCCGGCCGGCGCGCCGCCCGATCAGACTGGCCACCACGGCCGTGCCCACCGTCGCGCCCAGCGTCACGAAGGTGCCCAGCACCGGACCGAACAGCACGCCACTGCCCGCCGCCAGGATCGGGCCGGGCACGAACAGCGCGCCCAGGCCGGCCGATACGACGACGTAGGCCAGCGGCGCGGCCGGTCCGGTGGCGGCCACCGCGCCCCGGATGTCATCGATGTCGACGACGCGCGCGACGGCCGTCAGGTAGAAGAGCCCGAACAGAAATGCCGCGAAGGCGACGAGGCGCAGCACATGCACTCGCCGGTTGGGCGCGGGGGAGTCGTCGTCATCAGTCATCGCGCCCACGATTGTTCCGCACGGTGCGACACCTCGGCGCGTAGCGTGAGGTCAAACGCGGGTGCGACGACGGGACGAAAGGAAACCACGATGGACATCGCGTTGGTGGCCACCACACGAGGCCCGTTCGACGAGGCCGTCGCTCGTACACGACAAGCGCTGGCCGATCAGGGGTTCGGTGTGCTGACCGAGATCGACATCAAGACCACGCTCAACGCCAAACTGGGCGGGGGTGCCGGTGACGAGCTGGGGGATTACCTGATCCTGGGTGCCTGCAACCCCCAGTTCGCCCAGCAGGCGCTCAAGGCGCTTCCCCAGGTGGGCGTGCTGCTGCCGTGCAACGTGGTGTTGCGCACCGGTCGCGGCGATGACTCGGTGGTGGTCGTCGAAGCGATGAACCCCAACCTGATGGCCGAAGTGACCGACGAGCCCGCGCTGGCCGAGATCGCCGGCGAGGTGGGCCGGCGCCTGCGGGCGGCGATCGACAGCCTGTAAGAGCTGCGTCACCCCGACGCCGCGTCGATCACCCCATCGAGGATCTCGCGCGAGGTCGACAAGTCGCGGATCGCCCGGTCGAGCCGGGTCCGCTCGGCAGACAATTCGGTCAGCAGACGGGACGTGGCCTGTGGGGCGGGGCCGCCGACGACATCGCCGGTGCCACGGGCCATCGCCCGATCGGCTGGATGGGGCCGGGTCTGACCGAGACGGCGCGCACTCCGGAACTGTTGGCCGAGCTGGGTTTTCGCTACGTCCTCGATTGGACCAACGATGACCAGCCCTACCCGTTGACCGTCCCCGGCATGCTCAGCGTGCCGTACTCGGTGGAGCTCAACGACCTGCTGATCTTCGGGAAAGGTTTCACCGGAGCGGAATTCGTCCAGATGGTGATCGACCAGTACGAGCAGCTGCGCGCGGATTCAGCGACCAGTGGCCGGGTGATGGCGCTTGCGCTGCACCCGTTCGTGATCGACCAACCGTTCCGGCACAAGTACCTCGACCAGGTGCTGCAGTACCTCGCCGCGCAACCCGACGCCTGGCTGACCACCAGTGACGAGATCGCGGCGGTCGGGCTGGATTGATTGCACACGACAACAGTTGTGGCGCAATCGGGCTCGCAAGCCTGGACGCATGTGTGTGATTGGTGTCACACTGCGGTAAGCGCTGCGGGCCTGGCCGTGGTCCGTGCCGCCCGAGCGCGGGGAGGACCACGATGACGACGATCACCGGCATTGCCCACCGCACCAACGGCAGCGCGCCACCGCCGGTGCCGCTCGCCGAAATCGACCTGGGATCGCTCGACTTCTGGGCACGTGACGATGACGTGCGGGACGGCGCATTTGCCACCCTTCGTCGCGATGCCCCGATCTCGTTCTTCGGGGTGGCCGACTACGCCGGATTTCCCGGCGGCGCCGGGCATTGGGCACTTACCCGCTACGACGACGTCCACTTCGCCAGCCGGCATCCCGAACTGTTCAGTTCGAGCCCGACCAGCACCACACTCAACGACGTCCCCGCCGAGATCGCCGAGTTCTTGGGGTCGATGATCACGCTGGACGACCCCCGGCACACCCGGCTGCGGTGCATCGTCAACCGGGCCTTCACACCCAAGGTGATCGCGCAGATCGAGCAGAGTGTGCGGGATCAGGCCCGGCAGCTGGTCTCGGCCATGGTGGACGCACATCCAGATGGCACCGCGGATTTCGTCGAGGACGTGGCGTCGCCGCTGCCGCTGCAGATCATCTGCGACATGATGGGCATCCCGGAAGCCGATCGCGCCAAGCTCTTCCACTGGACCACGGTGCTCATGGGTGCCGGGGACGAGGAGGTGTCCATCGATGATTACGGCGCCTACTTTCAGGTGGCCACCGAACTCGCCACTTATGGCATCAATTTGGCCGAACAGCGTCGCGAGCATCCCGCCGACGACCTGACCACCAGTCTCGTCCAGGCCGAGGTCGACGGAGAACGGTTGTCATCCAACGAGATCGCGTCGTTCTTCATCCTGCTGACGGCTGCGGGCAACGACACCACCCGCAACGCGATCAGCCATGGCATGGTGGCGCTGAGCCGCTTCCCCGACGAACGCGCGAAATGGTGGAACGACTTCGACGCGGTGTCGCCGACGGCGGTCGAGGAGATCGTGCGGTGGGCGTCACCGATCATCTTCATGCGGCGCACCCTCACCGAGGATGTGGAGCGCGGCGGCGTGCAGATGAAGGCGGGCGACAAGGTCTCGATGTGGTACAACTCGGCCAACCGAGACGAACAGACCTTCGCGGATCCGTGGCGGTTCGACGTATTGCGAAACCCCAACCCGCAGGTGGGGTTCGGCGGTGGCGGAGTGCATTTCTGCTTGGGAGCCAATCTCGCCCGCCGGGAGATCCGGGTGGCGTTCGACGAACTGCGCCGTCAGGTGCCCGACATCGTGGCGGTCGGTGAACCGGCGATCCTGCGCTCGGCGTTCGTGCACGGGGTCAAACATCTGCCCGTCGCGTGGAGCGTGGCCAGCTAGCTACGTCACTTCCAGTCGCGGAACGCCGACAGCAGCCGGTCGCGGAACGCCGGGTCGAGATTGTCGTCGCGGATCCGTCCCAGCGTGTCGACCGTGGCCTGCAACTGCTGAACGTAGTTCTGGCAGCCGTCGCACTCCAGGAGGTGGACGTCGAAGCGTGCCCTGGTCTCCAGATCCAGCGAGCCGTCGAGATAGGCCGTGACCAGTTCCACGAGTTCGTTGCAGTTCATCGAGCCGTCCATCGCGGTCACACCCTCTCCTTCAGGTAATCCTCCAGCACTTGGCGCACGGCGGCCCGGCCCCGGTGCAGCAACACCCGCTGATTGGCCGCGCTGATCTCCAGCAAGGTGCTGACCTCGGCGGATTCGAAGCCCAGTACATCTCGCAGCGTCACCACCTGGCGCTGGCGCGGTGGCAGCTTGTCGAGTTCGCGGCGGGCCAGCTCCATCAGCTCCCCGCCGAGCACCGAACCCTCCGGGGTATCCGGGAAGGGGACCGGCGCCTCGTTTTCCTTCCAGTGCCCCGGCCAGGCGTCCCCGGCTTCCCGGAACCGGGCCGGGTCCACAGTGCCCCCGCTGACCGCGAGCGCCTCGAGATCGGTGTGGCGTCGTTCTTTCACACCGCGAGCCTTGGCGATGTTGACCATGATCGTGAAAAGCCATGTGCGTAGCGATGATCGGCCTTCGAACCGGTCGATGCCGCGCAACACGGCGATCCAGGTTTCCTGGACGACCTCCTCGGCGAGCTCGTGGGTCGAGACGTAGCCGCGCGCCACTCGCAACATGGTCGCGGCGTGCAGGTCGACGAGCGCGGCGAAGGCCGCCTCATCGCCGGCGCGCAGGGCGGCGATGAGAACGGCCTCAGACTCGGCCGCGCTCGTGGCCATTGCCGAATCGTAGCGACTCAACGGTGTTCGGCGGCCCGGGTGGACAACGCGTCGAGCAAGGTCCACACCGAGATGCCGAGCAATGCGAGGTCCTTGACCAGGAACTGGCCGGTCGCCGACAGCACCGGGAAGCCACCGGCCGCTGCTTCGCTGACCCCGGGCGTGGTGAACAGGAAGCTGATGGTGGCGATGAACAGTCCGATCGCCAGCACGCTGCCCACTGCCGACGCCCGCGGGAACCACGGCCTGACGGCCAGCAGGGCCGCGGTCGCGAGTTCGAGCACGCCGAGCAGCGCCGAGAACGTGGTGACCGAGAAGATGCCGTACATCCAGCTCATCAACGGGCTGTTGGCGACGAGTGGCTCGATCCCGTGCGCCTCGTACGCCGTGAACTTCATCGCCCCGATCCAGGCGATGACCGCCACCAGTCCGTAGCGCGGCAGCAGCGTGCCGGCACTGGTCAGAATCGATCGGGCGGTGCTGTGGCCCAGGGGTTGCTGGATGACGGTCATGGTCGGTCCCTTCGAGTTCGGATGCCTACCGAACTGAGTGCCTGCCGGGGCGCCGACCGTTACACCGTAGGTTGATGTCCGTGAAGACTCCGATCGCCGTCGTCACCGGGGCGAGCCGCGGCGCGGGCCGCGGGATCGCCGCGGCGCTGCTCGCCAGGGGATGGCGGGTGTATGTCACCGGCCGGACCGTGACCGACCCGGGGGAGGGCGGTATCGCGGTCCAGGTCGATCACTCCGACGACGCCGCGGTGGGCGCGTTGTTCGCGCGGATCGCCGACGCGGAGGGCCGTTTGGACCTGCTGGTCAACAATGCCGCGGCGATCCACGACGACCTGGTCAACCCGAAACCCTTCTGGGAGAAGCCGATCGCATTGGCCGACGTGCTCGATGTCGGGTTGCGCTCGGCCTACGTGGCGTCCTGGCATGCCGCGCCGCTGCTGCTGGCCGCCGACCACGGGCTGATCGCGTTCACCTCGTCGCCCGGATCGGTCTGCTACATGCACGGCCCGGCCTACGGAGCCCAAAAGGCCGGAGTGGACAAGCTGGCCGCCGACATGGCGGTCGATTTCGCCGGTACCGGTGTCTCGACGGTGTCGATCTGGATGGGCATCCTGCTCACCGAGAAGTTCAAGGCCGCGTTCGCCGGGAACCCCGAGGCGCTCGCCAAGACCGCCGAGCATGCTGAAACCCCGGAATTCACCGGCCATCTCATCGACGCGCTGTACCGCGACCCGGAGGTGGCGCAGCTGTCCGGAAAGACCGTCATCGGCGCCGAACTCGCGGCCCGGTACGGCATCACCGACGAGGGTGGGCGGGTGCCGCCGTCGCACCGGGACATGCTGGGGGCACCACGCGAGCCCGGCTCGGCCATCGTCAGGTAGTCAGATTCCGGTGAGATAGCGGCGCGTCACCAGCCGTTGAAGCAACCGTGTCACCGGACCGCCCACCCGGCTCCACCAGGTGGCCGGCCGGGAGAACGCCACCACCTCGGCGTGCACGCTGTCGGTGGCCGGGTCATAGCGCACCGAGAACAGTTCCTCACCGGACTCGGGATGACCGGCCAGCGTGCCGTACGCGAAACCGATCCGATCGGGTTCGTCGAGCACGTAGACCACCCGGCACGGCGCCGGTACCGGGCCGAGTCGGACCACCAGGTCGGTGCCCACCGTCGCGGCCTCGGTGGTGGCCTGCACCCGCAGGCCGGCGCCGCGTTGCATGCCCCACCGCAACACGGCGGCGCCGGCGCGTTCGAAGCGTTCGCGGCCGGTGCCGATCACGGTGGAGGCCCGGGTGTGGTGATACCCGTCGGGCAGTTCGCCTGCGGTGGCACCCACCTCCGGATAGGTCAACGACAGCTGCGCCAGGTCGTGCGGTTTCACGCCACCACCATGGCACTAATACGGTGGCTTCGTGGCCCGAGAAACTACGCACCCCGGCGGAGGGTTCAACCCGCCCGAGCCCACCGATCGTGGCGGCCCCGATTACGGCCGGTTCATCGAGGCGGTGCGCACTCTGCAGGACCACGCGCGTAGCGCCGACGCGCCGGACGAGGTGATCACCGAGGCCGCCGACCTGATCGAGAAGGTCTCGGCGCTGCTCGCGCCGTATGAAGCCGACGAATGGAATTCACCGTCCGGCCGTCGTCTGGACCTACCCAACCGTGGCAACGTCAACAACGTGCCGGTCCATCTGGAACGTACCGCCGACAACCGCATCGCCGGGACGGCCCATTTCCGGCGCTTTCACCTCGGTCGCAACGGCGCGGTGCACGGCGGTTCACTGGCGCTGTTGTTCGACTCCCTGCTCGGCTACACCGCCGCCAAACTGACCGGCAGCATGTACCAGCGCACCGCATACCTGCACGTCGATTACCGCAAGATCGCCCCGATCCAGCAGGATCTGCAGGTGCTGGCGGGCATCGACCGCATCGAGGGGCGCAAGATCTTCGTCCGGGGGCAGTTGTCCGACGGCGACGACGTACTCGCCGAGGCCGAAGCGTTGTTCGTACGACTCAAGCCGGGGCAGCCATGAGCCTCGCGGACAACCTCGCCGAGGTGAAGCGACGATGGACGGCATGGCGCGACAAGCTTCGCGCACGCCCGGCCGCCGACTTCGCGTACCGGATCGCCATCGGTGTCGTCGGCACGATCGTGCTCGCGGTCGGCATCATCGCGATTCCGTATCCCGGTCCCGGCTGGGCCATCGTGTTCCTCGGCCTGGCGATTCTGGCCAGCGAGTTTGCCTTCGCCAAGCGGGCGTTGCACTACGTCAGGGTCCGCTACGACGCCGTCATGGCCTGGTTCGATCGCCAGCACATCGCGGTCAAGGGGCTCAGCGCCGCGTTCACGGCATTGATCGTGGTGGCCACGCTGTGGCTGTTCGGTGCGATCGGCCTCGTCGCGGGTCTGGTGGGCTTGGAGCAGCCGTGGCTCAAGAGTCCCATCGGGCTGGGGTCCTGATCAGCAACACCGATAGCCCACACCGATAGCATGACAGCGTTCGCACTAGCCCCCGCATGGTAGGAGACTCCCCGATGAGCGCCGCCCCCAGTCCAGCCCCAGCTGCCCCGATCCGGGTCGCGGCCGGGACTACCGCCGGCGCGGCGGTGCGTGCGGCGGATCTGCCCAGCCGGGGAACCCCGGACGCGATCGTGGTGGTGCGCGATGCCGAGGGACGGCTGCGTGACCTGTCGTGGGTCCCGGACATCGATGTCGAGGTGACGCCGGTGGCCGCCAACACCGAGGACGGCCGCAGCGTGATCCGGCACTCCTGCGCCCACGTGCTCGCCCAGGCCGTGCAGGACCTGTTCCCGCAGGCCAAGCTCGGTATCGGCCCGCCGATCACCGACGGCTTCTACTACGACTTCGACGTCGCCGAGCCGTTCACGCCCGAGGACCTGGAAAAGCTCGAGAAGCGCATGCAGAAGATCGTCAAGGACGGTCAGCTGTTCTCGCGGCGCGTGTACGAATCCAAGGACCAGGCGCGTGAGGAGCTGGCCAATGAGCCGTACAAGCTCGAGCTCGTCGACGACAAGTCGGGTGACCCCGATGTGATGGAGGTCGGCGGCGACGAGCTGACTGCGTACGACAACCTCAACGCCCGCACCAAGGAGCGGGTGTGGGGGGATCTGTGCCGCGGCCCGCACATCCCGACCACCAAGTACATCCCGGCGTTCAAGCTGACCCGCAGCAGCGCCGCGTACTGGCGCGGCGACCAGAACAACGCCAGCCTGCAGCGCGTCTACGGCACGGCCTGGGAGTCGCAGGAGGCCCTGGACCGCCACCTCGAACTGATCGAGGAAGCGCAGCGCCGCGACCACCGCAAGCTCGGTGTCGAACTCGACCTGTTCAGCTTCCCCGACGAGCTGGGCTCGGGCCTGCCGGTGTTCCACCCCAAGGGCGGTGTCATCCGAAAGGAGCTGGAGGACTACTCGCGGCGCAAGCACTCCGAGGCCGGCTACGAGTTCGTCAACACCCCGCACATCACCAAGGAACACCTGTACATCACCTCGGGGCACCTGGAGTGGTACGCCGACGGCATGTACCCGCCGATGCACATCGATGCGGAGTTCAACGAGGACGGCACGGTGCGCAAGCCCGGCCAGGACTACTACCTCAAGCCGATGAACTGCCCGATGCATCACCTGATCTACCGGGCCCGGGGCCGCTCGTACCGCGAACTTCCGTTGCGGCTCTTCGAGTTCGGTTCGGTGTACCGCTACGAGAAGTCCGGCGTGGTGCACGGGTTGACCCGGGTGCGCGGCATGACCCAGGACGACGCGCACATCTACACCACGCGTGAACAGATGCGCGACGAGCTGACCTCGCTGCTGCAGTTCGTGCTCGACCTGCTCTCGGACTACGGCCTGGACGACTATTACCTGGAGCTGTCCACCAAGGACCCCGACAAGTACGTGGGTTCCGACGAGATGTGGGATGAGGCCACCGAGACCCTGCGGTCGGTCGCCGAGGCCTCGGGCCTGGATCTGGTGCCGGATCCGGGCGGGGCGGCGTTCTACGGGCCCAAGATCTCGGTTCAGGTCAAGGACGCGCTGGGCCGCAACTGGCAGATGTCGACGATCCAGCTGGACTTCAACATGCCCGATCGTTTCGAGCTGGAGTACACCGCTGCCGACGGGTCGCGGCAACGACCCGTTCTGATCCACCGCGCCCTGTTCGGCTCGATCGAACGGTTCTTCGGGGTGCTCACCGAGCACTACGCGGGCGCCTTCCCGGCCTGGCTGGCGCCGGTGCAGGTGGTCGGCATCCCGGTCGCCGACGCGCATCTGGATTACCTGTATGACGTTGCCGCCCAGTTGAAGTCGCGTGGCGTGCGGGTCGAGGTCGACGGCAGCGACGACCGGATGGCGAAGAAGATCGTGAACCACACCAACCAGAAGGTGCCGTTCATGCTGCTGGCGGGGGACAAGGACCTAGAGGCCGGCGCGGTCTCGTTCCGGTTCGGTGACCGCACCCAGATCAACGGGGTGCCCCGTGACGAGGCCGTGGAGGCGATCGTGCAGTGGATCGCCGATCGCAACAACGCGGTGCCGACGGCGGACCTGGTACCGGTGGGCTTGTGATGAGCGCTCGCGCGAAGAACCGACGGGTAGGCGAATGACGGGCGACGAGCGGTCCATCATCGACCACGGCGTGGGCGAACCGGATCACCTGCAGCGACTGTGGACACCGCACCGGATGAGCTACATCGTCGATGCGGTCAAGAACGACAGCAAGATCGGATCGGCCGGTTCGTCACAGCCGTTCACCGACATCCCTGAGATGTCCGACGAGGACGGGCTCATGGTGGCCCGCGGGGAACTGGTCTACGCCGTGCTCAACCTCTACCCGTACAACCCCGGCCATCTCATGGTGGTGCCCTACCGGCGGGTCTCCGAGCTGGAGGACCTGACCGACGCGGAGAGCGCCGAACTGATGGCGTTCACGCAGAAGGCGATTCGCGTGATCAAGGCCGTCTCGCGTCCACACGGGTTCAACGTCGGCCTGAACCTGGGCACCTCGGCAGGCGGATCGCTGGCCGAGCATCTGCACATGCACGTGGTGCCGCGCTGGGGCGGCGACGCGAACTTCATCACGATCATCGGTGGCGCCAAGGTGATTCCGCAGCTGTTGAGCGAGACCCGCGAGCTGCTGGCCACGGAATGGTCGCGCCAGTCCGGGCGCGGGCAGCGACGGGATATGGACCCGTGAGCAACTTCTACCTGATGACGCGGGCGGCGTATGCGAAGCTGTCGCGGCCGGTGGCCAAGACGGCGTTGCGGGCCGGGCTGACGCCCGACATCGTTACGATCGTCGGGACCGCGGCGTCGGTGGTCGCCGCCCTGACGTTGTTCCCGATCGGCCAGTTGTGGTGGGGAGCCATCGCGGTCTGGTTCTTCGTCCTGGCCGACATGCTCGACGGTGCGATGGCCCGGGAGCGCGGCGGTGGAACCCGGTTCGGCGCGGTGTTGGACGCGGCCTGCGACCGGATCAGCGACGGCGCGATCTTCGCCGGGCTGCTGTGGTGGGCGGCCTTCGGCCTGGACAGTCCGCCGCTGGTGGTCGCCACGCTGATCTGCCTGGTCACCTCCCAGGTCATCTCCTACATCAAGGCGCGCGCCGAGGCCAGTGGCCTGCGCGGCGACGGCGGCATCATCGAACGCCCGGAGCGCCTGGTGATCGTGCTGGCCGGCGCCGGGCTGTCGGATCTGCCGTTCTTCCCGCTGCCCTGGGCCCTGCCGGTGGCCATGTGGGTGCTGGCCGTGGCCAGCGTCGTCACCGTGGCGCAGCGCGTGCACACCGTTCGCACCTCGACCGGAGCCATGGACCTGCTGCAGCCGCTGCAGCCGTCCCCACCGGACAACGGCGACACGAAGGAGCCGGGAGCGTCGTGAACATCCCGTTTTCCGGACAGGTGACCGATCTGGGGTATGCGGCAGGTTGGCAGCTGGTCCGGTCCATGCCGGAAGTGGTGGCGCGCAACGTGTTCGACGCGGGCGCCCGCTACGCCGCCCGGGGTGGGGGTCCGCAGCAGCTGCGCAAGAACCTGGCCAGGGTGATCGGGGTTTCCCCGGCCGAGGTGCCCGACGAGCTGATGCGTGCTTCACTGGCCTCATACGCCCGGTACTGGCGGGAGGCGTTCCGGTTGCCGTCGATGGATCTGACCGCTGTGGCAAAGCGTCTCGACGAGGTGTTCGTCGGCGCGGACAAGCTGCGGGTTGCCCACGAAGCGGGCCGGGGCGCGGTGCTGGCACTGCCGCACAGCGGTAACTGGGACATGGCCGGAGTGTGGCTGGCCCAGCAGTACGGCACCTTCGCCACCGTCGCCGAGCGACTCAAACCCGAATCGCTGTACCGCCGTTTCATCGATTACCGCGAGAGCCTCGGCTTCGAGGTGTTCCCGCTCTCCGGCGGGGAGCGTCCGCCGTTCGAGGTGCTCTCGGAACGGTTGCGGGACAACATGTTCGTCTGCCTGATGGCGGACCGCGATCTCACCCGCAACGGTGTCGAGGTCAAGTTCTTCGGTGAACTGACCCGGATGCCCGCCGGCTCGGCCAAGTTGGCCATCGAAACCGGCGCACCGCTGCACCCGGCGCACGTCCACTACGACGGGGACGATTGTGTGGTCGAGATCTTCGATGCCATCGACACCTCGTCGAACGACGTCGTCGTGGTGACCCAGGCGCTGGCCGACCGGTTCGCGACGAACATCGCCGCCCACCCCGCCGACTGGCACATGCTGCAGCCGCAATGGCTGGCCGACCTGTCCGACGAACGCCGCGCCCGGTTGGGAACCTGAGCTCATGCGTATCGGGATGGTCTGCCCCTACTCGTTCGATGTGCCGGGCGGTGTGCAATCCCATGTGCTGCAGCTGGCCGAGGTGATGCGCGCGGGCGGGCACTACGTCAGCGTCCTGGCGCCGTCTTCGCCGCATGTGAAGCTGCCCGACTACGTGGTGTCGGGCGGCAAGGCCGTCCCGATCCCGTACAACGGGTCGGTGGCCCGGTTGCGGTTCGGGCCCGCCACCCACCGCAAGGTCAAGAGGTGGCTGCTGGAGGGGGATTTCGACGTGCTGCACCTGCACGAGCCCAACGCCCCCAGCCTGTCCATGCTGGCCTTGCAGGCGGCCGAAGGCCCGATCGTGGCGACGTTTCACACCTCGACCACGAAGTCGTTGACGCTCAGTGTGTTCCAGGGTCTCCTGCGACCCTTTCACGAGAAAATCGTCGGCCGCATCGCGGTGTCCGACCTGGCCCGGCGCTGGCAGATGGAGGCGCTCGGCTCGGATGCGGTCGAGATACCGAACGGGGTCGACGTGCCGTCGTTCGCGAATGCGCCTCGGCTGGAGGGCTATCCACGCCCCGGCCGCAGCGTATTGTTCCTCGGGCGGTTCGACGAACCCCGCAAGGGCATGCCGGTGCTGCTCGGCGCCCTGCCGAAACTCGTACGGCGGTTCGCCGACATCGAGATCCTGATCGTGGGCCGCGGTGACGAAGCCGACCTGCGGGAGGAAGCCGGAGAGCTGGCCGGCCATCTGCGCTTCCTCGGCCAGGTCGACGACGACGCGAAGGCCGCGGCGATGCGCAGTGCCGACATCTACTGCGCACCCAACCTCGGCGGGGAGAGTTTCGGCATCGTGCTCGTCGAGGCGATGGCGGCGGGCACCGCGGTGGTGGCCAGCGAGCTGGACGCCTTCAGCCGCGTCCTCGACGGCGGTCAGGCCGGCCGGCTGGTGCCGGTCGGCGACGCCGATGCACTGGCCGACGCCCTGATCGAGGTGCTGGCCGACGACGCGCTGCGTGCGCGGTACATCGAGGCGGCCACCGAGCGCGTGGCCCGATACGACTGGTCGGTGGTGGCCGGCCAGATCATGCGGGTGTACGAGACGGTGGCCAGCCCGGGCGTGAAAGTGCAGGTGAACGACTAGACATGGTCACCTGGATCGTGATCGCGGCACTGGTCGTACTGGCGG
>NZ_LT546207.1:495518-519516 GCF_900078665.2 Mycolicibacterium houstonense
GGCCGTGTATCCGCTTCAACTGGGTGAGCTGCTGGCTCAGGCCAATGAACTGGCCGAACAGTCGCCGGCGAGCACGCGCGAACCTGCGCAACGCGAGCTGCAAGCCATCCGGTGATTGCGGATTTAATGGATTTGGCGGCTCCACTACACTGAATCAGTAGCAATTGGAGGAGATAACAGTGGATACCGCGGCGCAGAACGGTCAGAACCACCAGAACGGTTCGAACAATCAGACCGGCACCGCGCGTGTGAAGCGCGGTATGGCTGAGATGCTCAAGGGTGGGGTGATCATGGATGTGGTCACTCCTGAGCAGGCGAAGATCGCCGAGGGTGCGGGTGCGGTGGCGGTGATGGCCCTGGAGCGGGTGCCGGCCGATATCCGGGCCCAGGGCGGGGTGTCACGGATGAGCGATCCGGACATGATCTCCGGCATTATCGAGGCGGTCACCATCCCGGTGATGGCCAAGGCCCGCATCGGCCATTTCGTCGAGGCCCAGATCCTGCAGAGCTTGGGTGTGGATTACATCGATGAGTCCGAGGTGTTGACTCCGGCCGATTACACCAATCACATCGACAAGTGGCGCTTCACGGTGCCGTTCGTGTGTGGGGCGACGAATCTGGGTGAGGCGTTGCGCCGGATCACCGAGGGTGCGGCGATGATCCGTTCCAAGGGGGAGGCCGGCACCGGCGATGTGTCCAACGCCACCACGCATATGCGCAAGATCGGTGGCGAGATCCGTCGGCTGACCTCGATGTCCGAGGATGAGTTGTATGTGGCGGCCAAGGAGCTGCAGGCGCCGTATGACCTGGTGGCCGAGGTGGCGCGGGCGGGCAAGTTGCCGGTGACGTTGTTCACTGCCGGGGGTATCGCGACTCCGGCGGATGCGGCGATGATGATGCAGCTCGGTGCCGAGGGGGTGTTCGTCGGGTCGGGGATCTTCAAGTCGGGTAACCCCGCGCAGCGGGCCGCGGCGATCGTGAAGGCCACCACGTTCTACGACGATCCCGATGTGTTGGCCAAGGTGTCGCGTGGTTTGGGCGAGGCCATGGTCGGTATCAACGTCGAGGAGATCGCCCAGCCCCACCGGCTCGCCGAACGCGGCTGGTAAGAATCCTGCATGGCGATTGAAGAGATCCTCGATCTGGAACAGCTCGAGGTCAACATCTATCGCGGTGGCGTGTTCAGCCCGGAGTCGGGATTCCTGCAACGCACCTTCGGCGGCCACGTGGCCGGCCAGTCGCTGGTATCGGCGGTGCGCACCGTCGATCCGACCTTCCAGGTGCACTCCCTGCACGGTTACTTCCTGCGGCCGGGCGACGCCAGGGCGCCGTCGGTCTACACCGTCGAGCGCATCCGTGACGGTGGCTCGTTCTGCACCCGCCGGGTGAGCGCGATCCAGCACGGCGAGACGATCTTCACCATGTCGGCGTCGTTCCAGACCGACCAGACCGGCATCGAGCATCAGGACGCGATGCCCGAAGCGCCGGGACCCGACGATCTGCCCGGGTTCCGGTCCGGGGGAGCGTTCGACGATGCCGGCTTCGCCCAGTTCGCGGAATGGGACGTGCGGATCGTGCCGCGCGACCAGGTGACCCGGCTGCCGGGCAAGGCCTCGCAGCAGCAGGTGTGGTTCCGGCACCGTGACCCGCTGCCCGACGACCACGTGCTGCACATCTGCGCCCTGGCCTACATGAGCGATCTCACCCTGCTGGGTTCGGCACAGGTGAACCATCTCGACGTGCGCAAGCACCTGATGGTGGCGTCGCTGGACCATGCCATGTGGTTCATGCGGCCGTTCCGTGCCGACGAGTGGCTGCTCTATGACCAGTCCTCACCGTCGGCCTGCGGCGGGCGGTCGCTGACCCAGGGCAAGATCTTCAACCGCTACGGCGAGATGGTGGCGGCCGTGATGCAGGAGGGGTTGACCCGCTACCAGCGGAATTTCACCCCGCCCGAGGGCTCGTGAGTTCCCACGTGGGGGTGCTCGCCCTGCAGGGCGACACCCGTGAGCATCTGGCTGCCCTGCGTGAGGCGGGCGCCGAGGCCTCGACCGTGCGGAGGCTGTCCGAGCTCGACGCGGTCGACGCGCTGGTGATCCCCGGTGGGGAGTCCACCGCCATGAGCCATCTGTTGCGTGAGTTCGACCTGCTCGAACCGCTGCGGGCATGCATCGCCGACGGATTGCCGTGCTACGGCTCGTGCGCCGGGATGATTCTGCTGGCCAGTGAGATCGCCGATGCCGGGACCGAGGGGCGGGCCGCGGTGCCGCTCAAGGGCATCGACATGACGGTGCGGCGCAACGCCTTTGGGCGCCAGGTCGATTCATTCGAGGGTGACATCGACTTCGAGGGGCTCGACACCCCGGTGCATGCGGTGTTCATCCGAGCCCCCTGGGTCGAGCGGGTCGGTCCTGACGTGACCGTGCTGGCCCGGGCCGCGGACCACATCGTGGCGGTGCGCCAGGGCTCGATGATGGCCACCGCGTTCCATCCGGAGATGACCGGGGATCGCCGGATCCACAAGCTGTTCGTCGACTCCCTCTGACTCCAGCTAATCCACGGCGGATACCCAGCTCGGGCACAACCTCTGCCGACCTAATGGTCGTGTGACGACGACGCTGGACGCTGCCCCCGAGCCCGCCCAGAAGCTCTCCGACGGCTCAGGGATCGCCCGCGAGCGGTTGGCGCTGCCGACACTGCTGATCGCCACCACCGTGGCCTACCTGTGGCACATCACCCGCAACGGCATGGCCAACCAGTTCTACGCGGCCTCGGCGCAGGCCGGATCGATGAACTGGAAGGCGCTGCTGTTCGGCTCGCTCGACCCGGCCAACTTCATCACTGTCGACAAACCGCCGTTGTCGCAATGGGTGATGGGATTGTCCGGTCGGTTGTTCGGCTTCAGCAGCGCCGGCATGCTCATCCCCGAGGCGTTGATGGGTGTCGGAACGGTCTGGCTGCTCTACGCGACGGTCCGGCGGCTCAGCGGCCCGGGTGCGGGGCTGCTGGCCGGGACGGCGTTGGCGCTGACCCCGGTGGCCGCCTTGATGTTCCGGTTCAACAATCCCGACGCCGCCATGGTGTTGCTGATGACGGCCGCGGCCTACTGCACCGTCCGCGCAGTGTCGCGTCCCGGCGCCCGCTGGCTGGTGTTGGCCGGAGTGGCATTGGGTTTCGCGTTTCTGGCCAAGATGCTCGAGGGCTTGATGGCCATGCCGGCGATCGGCCTGGTGTATCTGGTTGCCGCCGCCGTGCCGCTACGCCGGCGTCTGCTGCACCTGGCCGGCGCGCTGGCCGCATTCGTCCTCTCGGCCGGCTGGTTCGTGGTACTCACCCTGCTGTGGCCCGCCTCGTCGCGCCCCTATCTGGCGGGCTCCACCGACAACAGCTTCATGAATCTGGTGTTGGGATACAACGGATTCGGCCGAGTGCTGGGTCAGCGCCACGGGCTCGTCGCCACCTCCGTGCCGCCCTCCGGCCACCCGGGCGGCTTCGGCAGCCAGGGCATCATGCGCTTGTTCACCGGGGAGTTCGGTTTCGAGAACGGTTGGCTGCTGCCGGCCGCTCTGCTGGCCACGGGGCTGGTTCTGGTCGTGACCCGCCACCGGCCGCGTACCGACCTGACGCGCGCCGGGGCCATCCTGTTCGGTGGTTGGCTCCTGGTCGACGGTGTGGTGCTCAGTGTGATGAGGAGCAGCGTCCACCCCTATTACTGCATGTCGCTGGCGCCGGCGGTGTCGGCGTTGTTCGGCATCGGTGTCGCCACGGCATGGCGGGGCCGCGAGTGTCGATTCCACCGGAACGGTTTGGCGGCACTGCTTTTGGTGACGGCCGGATGGAGTTGGTGGATGCTGGGCCGTAACCCGCACTGGCTGCCACCGCTGCGCTGGATGGTCGCCGTGGTCGCCGTGGTGGCGGTGGCCGCCCTGCTGTGGGCGCTGCACCGGGTCGACCGGCCGCGGTTGGCGGTCAGCGCGGCCGTCCTGGCGGTGATCGCCGGCCTGGCCGGTTCCGCGGCGTACACGGTGGCCACCATCGGGCAGTCGCACGGTGGTGGCAGCCCCACCGTCGGGCCCGCCGGGGGCGACCGCGGACGCGTCGGGCCCACCGACCTCTCCGACAACCGGCAACTGGCCGAGATGCTGCGCTCGACCGATACCACCTGGTCCGCCGCGGTCGATCGGTCGTCGGCCGCGGCCGGACTGGAACTGTCCTCGCGCACCGCGGTGATGGCGATCGGCGGCTTCACCGGAACCGACCCGGTGCCGACACTGGCCGAGTTTCAGGAGGCCGTCACTCGCGGGCTGATCACCTACTACGTCAAGCCGCGAGTGATCGGGTCCCATGTGCACTGGTTCGGCGGTCGCGCCCACACCGACATCTCGGCCTGGGTGAGTGGGAACTTCGCGCCGATCCAGGTCGGTTCCGACATCGTCTACGATCTGCGGGCACCGCTGCGCAATTGACGCACGTTCAACGGGCGGCGCCTTCGACGACGATTCCTGCCGCATTCTCCATCGGTTTGACCACCGTCGTGAAGTCCGATTCGGGGCCCTCCTCGCCCAGCGTCTGTTCCCAGATCCGCGCCACCGTCTCGGCCATCTCGACCGGCACGCCAAGGGCTTTGGTCTCGTCGAGGTAGAGCCGGACGTCCTTGGCCATCAATCCGGTGGCGAAGCCGTAGTCGAACGTGCGGGGGAGCACGGCCCGCGGAAACTTGTCGCGGCTGGCATGTGTGCCGCCCGATCCGGCGTTGAGCACGTCGATCATCACGTCGGCGCTCAACCCGGCCTTGACGCCCATCACCAACACCTCGGCCGTCGCGGCCAGCGTGGTGGCGGCCATCAGGTTGTTGATCAGCTTCATGGTCTGGGCGGCACCGGGCTGCTCGGACACGAAGATCGCTCGCCCGAGGACTTCGAAAATGGTTGCCAGTGAATCGAATTCGTTGCGCGGTCCGGAGACCATCACCGCCAGGGTACCGGCCTCGGCGCCGTGCGTGCCGCCGCTGACCGGGCTGTCGAGTGCGGCGATGCCGTGTGCGCTGAGCGCGGCGTGATTGCGTTGTGCGGCTTGACCGCCCACTGTGGACAGGTCGACGAATCGGCGGATTCGGGATCCGGCGGCGACGTCGGCCACCACTGACTCGCAGATCTGTGGCGTGGGCAGGCTGGCCAGCACCGTTTCGGCGCGATCTGCCACGTCGCGCACCGAGTCGGCCGGGTGGGCGCCCGCCGCAACCGCTTCGGCGAGGACGTCGTCACGGACGTCGAAGGCCACGACCGGATAACCGGCGGCCACCAGCCGCGCCATCATCGGAAAGCCCATGTTGCCCAGTCCGATGAAGCCGACCCGTGGACTCACGGCTGTTCCCCGTCCAGTTCGGCGAACACGGCGCGGGCCAACCGGAAACTGTCGACGGCCGCCGGGATCCCGGCATAGATCCCGACCTGCAAGAAGACTTCGCAGATCTCGTCGCGGGTGACACCGTTGGTCAGGGCGCCGCGGATGTGTGTGCGCAACTCGTTGGGCCGGTTGAGCACGGCGATCATCGCCAGGTTCAGCATGCTGCGCGTCTTGAGCTCGAGTCCGTCACGCCCCCACACCGCGCCCCAGCAGTACTCGGTGACCAGATCCTGCAGCGGTTTGGAGAACGCGTCGGCGTTCTCCGACGCCCGGCGCACGTAGTCCTCGCCGAGCACCGCGGCGCGGATCGCCCGTCCTTTGTCGTAGGTGTCCTGATCCATCGCGATCCTTTCGAGAGTTGTCGTGTTGCCGGAAAACGCGGAAGCGAGGTCATCGCGGACGGACCCCATCGAGGAACAAGCGCACGCAGGTTCGCATGCGCTCGTCCAGTTCGTCGGGGTCCCAATCCACGCCCCACAGGGCACCGGTGGCGGGACCGCCGACGGCCATGCTCAGAAATGCGCTAGCGACGATGTCGGGATCGCCGATCTCGATGATTCCGGTCTCGGCGTGCCGTGTGAGTACCTCGCCGATGAATGTCAGCGCAGGCAAGGTGCCCTGTTCGTAGACGAGCCGGAACAGGTTGGGAAACCGGTTGCCTTCCGCGTTCAGGATGCGTTGCAGCGCGATTCCGGCGGGGCCGGTGATGCCGGCCAACCGGATCCGGGCGATGGCGAGCAGGGTCTCTTCGAGATCGTCCGACTCGGCCGCGCGCAGCGTTTCGATCGGGGTCAACCACCGGTCCACGGCCCGTTGCACGGCCGCCTCGAACAGCGCCGCTTTGTCCGGGTAGAGGCCGTAGATGGTGCGCTTCGCCATTCCTGCCGCCGCCGCGATGCCGTCGATGGTGGATCGCTCGAACCCGTTGTCCAAGAACACTTCCAGCGCACGGTCGAGGAGTTCGCGATGTCGTTGTTCGGCCCGTTCCCGGGTCGGCCGGCCCAACCGTGGCCGCGGCGTGGTGCCCGCACGCCGCGTGGTGACGTCTCTTGGCGGCATGGACGCATGCTAGCGCGGAATGAAACGATGTAGGTGTCATTAATTCTGCCGGCGTGCTCGCACCATCCGCGTACGCTTCCACCATGTCCGAGTCGGCGTCCGTGCAGCGCAGGCCCGGTGTCGCCGAGTCGGTGATCAGTTGGGCCGTCTGGGCCGTCAACGGTCTCGTGGCCGTGTTGCTGACATTCGCCGCGATCTTCCCGTTGGGGTTCAGCGGCGCATATCCCGATCAGGCCGATGAGGCCGGCACCCTGTTCGTCTGGGTGGTGCTCACCTGGGCGGCCGTTGTGCTCGCGCCGATCGGCATGGCGATCGGGCACTGGCGGCGGTGGCACATCTGGTACTGGGCGGTGCTGTGCAGCGCCGTGGCGGCCAGGACGTTCGCCTTGCTGCAGGGACTGTAGGCGTCGTATCGAACGCGGTGAGAGCGGCCACGTAAACTGGAGGGCCGGAGTTTTAACCGGAAAAGGGGCGTACCTGCATGAGCGGCCATTCCAAGTGGGCCACCACCAAGCACAAGAAGGCCGTCATCGACGCCAAGCGCGGCAAGATGTTCGCCAAGCTGATCAAGAACATCGAGGTCGCGGCACGTGTCGGCGGGGGAGACCCGGCGGGTAACCCCACCCTCTACGACGCCATCCAGAAGGCCAAGAAGAGCTCGGTGCCCAACGACAACATCGAGCGCGCCCGCAAGCGCGGCGGTGGTGAAGAGGCCGGCGGCGCCGACTGGCAGAACATCACCTACGAGGGTTACGGCCCCAACGGCGTCGCGGTGCTCATCGAGTGCCTGACCGACAACCGCAACCGCGCGGCCGGCGAGGTGCGCGTCGCGATGACCCGCAACGGCGGCAACATGGCGGACCCGGGCTCGGTCTCCTACCTGTTCTCGCGCAAGGGCGTGGTGACGCTGGAGAAGAACGGCCTGACCGAGGACGACGTGCTCATGGCAGTCCTGGAGGCCGGCGCCGAAGAGGTCAACGACCTGGGTGACTCCTTCGAGATCATCTCCGAGCCCACCGACCTGGTCGCGGTCCGCACCGCCCTGCAGGACGCCGGCATCGACTACGACTCGGCCGAGGCCAGCTTCCAGCCGTCGGTGACGGTGCCCGTCGACCTGGAAGGCGCCCGGAAGGTGCTCAAGCTGGTCGACGCGCTGGAGGACAGCGACGACGTGCAAGAGGTGTACACCAACCTCGACATCCCCGACGACGTCGCCGCCCAGCTCGACGAGGAGTAGCGGCTCACCGGCGGCCGGTGGGTGGCGCGATGCGGGCCACCCCGCGGAGGATCCACGGTGTCCGCCTCGCCATCAACGCCACGGCGCGATCCGATCGGCGCATGGTGGGCCGAGCGCCCGGGGTGGGAACAGACACCAATTCCGCCTCAACCGAATTTGCGTGCGCGCCGTCACGGCTGACCGCCAGCAGCTGCCAGGTGCCCGGTATTCCGCGTAGCTCCACGTGGCCACGATCCTCGAACCCCGTGCCGGACCCGACGACCAGGTCCCGCACCGTGCGTGAAACCAGGATCTCGCCGGCGCCGGCCTGGCCGAGGATCCGCGCCGCGATGTGCACTGCGATGCCGCCGATGTCGTCGACCATGAGTTCGCATTCGCCGGTGTGGATGCCGGCGCGGATCTCGACCCCAAGAGTCCGGGCGCGTTCGCGTAGGGCCTCCACGCAGCGGATGGCGTGGGTGGGACCGTCGAACGTACTGAGGTGGCCATCGCCGGTGCTCTTCACCACTGACCCGCCGAATTGATCCGTCAGTTCGGCGGTGATCTGGTCAAAGCGCTGCAGAACGGCACGCCAGCGCTCATCACCGGATGCCGAGGCGTGTCGGGTCGACGCGACCATGTCGGTGAACAAGACCGTGCGCAGCGCGCGACGGGACGTCGCAGGCGCTGCATGGCTGCCGGTCAGGAACTCCTCGATGCTGGTCAAGATTCGGTCGGGCTCGGTGATCCACGGCCCGTGGTCCACACCCTCGACCTCCAGGTACTGCGCGCCGCAGATGTGGTCGGCGAGATACCGGCCGCCCTGCACCGGAACCGCGGCGTCCGAGCGGGCGTGGATGACCAGGGTGGGCGCGGTGATCGTCGGCAGCACCGGCCGCAAGTCGACCCGGAACGCCGCCTCCATCGACACGCGTGCCATCCCGGGGCTGGCGCACATGCGCTCCAGCATGGCGAGCTGGCGCAATCGGCCGGACATCGACGGCATGGCGATGCTGCTTGCCACACCGCCGCCCCACCCCGAGCGGAGGGCTCGGCAGTATTCCTGGATGCGGGCGAGCTGCGCGACGGACGGCGTGTAGTCGTCACCCAGTTCGACGAGAACACGCTCCCGGATCTCGGCCGGGTCACGATCCAGGTCATCCCACCCGGCGAAGCCCCAATACGGAACCGCGCCGGTCAGGATCAAGGCCTGCGTTCGCTCCGGGCGGCTGGCGGCGAAGACAATTGATGCGAATCCGCCGTCACTCATGCCGAAGATGACGGCCTTTTCGAAGCCGACGGCATCCATGACGGCTTCGATCTCGGCCGCTCGATCATCCAGCGTGCGAACCTTCGGAACCGGGTCCGACAACCCGACCCCGCCTTTGTCGAACAGGACGACGCGACAGAATGTGGCGAGTTGATCGAAGAAGGCCTTGAAGTCGGGAACGGCCAAGAACAGCTCGATGTGGGTGACGATCGGCCCGACGAAGACGAGCTCGACCGGCCCGTCGCCGAACACCTGATACGCCAGGCTGAGATCGCCGCATGGTGCGTATGACGTTTCCGCCACCGCATGAGCGTATTTGACGGCTGCGCTAACGCGAAGGGTTTAGCTCCAGATAGGCGCAGCTCTAGACGAGCGCCTCGTCGATCGGCGTCTCACCGCTGATCACCTCGAAGGTGCGGCCGACCGTGTCCGGCTCGTGCAGGACTGCCAACAGCACGCGCGCGACGTCTTCGCGGGGGATGGTCCCGCGGCCGGTGGTCTCGGCGATGCTGACGTGTCCGGTGCCGGGCTCGTCGGTGAGCCCGCCCGGGCGCACGATCGTGGTGCGCAATCCGGTGCGGGCCCGTACGTCGGCGTCGGCCTCGGACTTGGCGCGCATGTAGGCGCGGAACACGTCGTCGTAGTTGTCGTCGAGTGACCGGTCGTCGGCGGAGATCGCCGACACCATCACGTACCGGTTCACGCCCGCGGCCTCGGCGGCGTCGGCCAGCAGGATCGCCGCATCGCGATCGACGGTCTGCTTTCGGGCCGCCCCACTGCCCGGCCCGGCGCCGGCTGCGAACACCACGGCGTCGGCGCCGCGTACCGCGTCGGCGACATGGGCGACGGACGCATGCTCCAGGTCCAGCACGATGGCCTCGGCGCCCACGGCCTGGAGGTCGGCCGTCTGCGCCGGGTTGCGAATCAGGCCGACCGCCGAATCACCGCGCTCGGTGAGCAACCGCTCGAGGATCAGGGCAATCTTTCCGTGTCCGCCGGCTATCACTACGCGCATTGATCCGACGTTACTCGGCGCGCGAGTTCACCGAAATCAACGCAGAGGTCGTTCCGATTGCGGAAACGCAACCTCTGCGCTGATTTCGGTGACGCGGTGTGTCCCTGTCGCAGGCTATTGCCGGCTCCCGCTAGGCTATCGAACAGATGTTCTGGCGAAGGGGTTTGTGTGCGGGTGATGGGAGTTGATCCCGGGTTGACGCGCTGCGGCCTCTCGGTGGTCGAGAGCGGGCGGGGCCGCAAGGTCACCGCACTCGACGTGGATGTGGTCCGCACCCCGGCCGATGCGCCGCTGCAGAAGCGGCTGCTGGAGATCAGCGACGTCGCCGAGTACTGGATGGACACCCACCGGCCGGATGTGATCGCGATCGAGCGGGTCTTCGCCCAGCAGAACGTGTCGACCGTGATGGGCACCGCCCAGGCCGGTGGGGTGATCGCGCTGGCCGCCGCGCGCCGTGACATCGAGGTGCACTTTCACACGCCGTCGGAGGTGAAGGCCGCGGTCACCGGCAACGGCCGCGCCGACAAGGCCCAGGTCACCGAGATGATCACCAGAATCCTTGCCCTGCAAGCCAAACCGACTCCGGCTGACGCCGCCGACGCGCTGGCCCTCGCGATCTGCCACTGCTGGCGTGCCCCGATGATCGCGCGCATGGCTGCCGCCGAGGCGCTGGCCGCCGAGCAGCGCCGCAAGTATCAGGCCAAGGTCAAGGCGGCCCGCGCATGATCGCCTCGGTGCGCGGTGAGGTCATCGACATCGCCCTCGACCACGCCGTGATCGAGGCCGCCGGCGTCGGCTACAAGGTGATGGCGACCCCATCGACACTGGCGAACCTGCGGCGCGGCGCCGAGTCGCGGCTCATCACCGCGATGATCGTGCGCGAGGATTCGATGACGCTGTACGGATTCGCCGACGGCGACGCCCGCGATCTGTTCCTCACCTTGCTCGGAGTCTCCGGTGTCGGGCCCAAGATCGCGATGGCGACACTGGCGGTCTACGACCCGCAGGCCCTGCGGCAGGCCCTCGCCGACGGCGACGTCACGGCGTTGACCCGGGTTCCGGGCATCGGGAAGCGCGGTGCCGAGCGCATGGTGCTGGAATTGCGCGACAAGATCGGTCCGGTGGGGCCGAGCGGGGGTTCCGTTGTCGGCGGCCACGCCGTCCGCGCTCCGGTGGTGGAAGCCCTTGTCGGGCTTGGCTTTGCGGCCAAGCAGGCCGAGGAGGCCACCGACAAGGTGCTCGCCAACGACCCCGAGGCCACCACGTCGTCCGCGCTGCGGGCGGCCCTGTCCATGCTGGGTAAGAAGTAGTCATGGGTCGCTTCGACGATTCCGAGGAACCCGACGAGCGGGAGGTCTCACCGGCGCTGACGGTCGGCGAGGGCGATATCGACGCCAGCCTGCGCCCGCGCTCGCTGGGTGAGTTCATCGGTCAGCCGCGGGTTCGCGAACAGCTGCAGCTGGTCCTCGAAGGGGCCAAGAACCGCGGCGGCACACCGGATCACATCCTGCTGTCCGGCCCGCCCGGTCTGGGCAAGACCTCACTGGCGATGATCATCGCGTCGGAGCTGGGCTCGTCGCTGCGGCTCACCTCGGGCCCCGCCCTGGAGCGCGCCGGTGACCTGGCGGCGATGCTGTCCAACCTCGTCGAGCACGACGTGCTCTTCATCGACGAGATCCACCGCATCGCCCGTCCCGCCGAGGAAATGCTGTATCTGGCGATGGAGGACTTCCGCGTCGACGTGGTGGTCGGCAAGGGCCCGGGCGCGACGTCGATCCCGCTCGAGGTCGCGCCGTTCACGCTGGTGGGCGCCACCACCCGGTCCGGCGCGCTGACCGGTCCACTGCGGGACCGGTTCGGATTCACCGCCCATATGGACTTCTACGAGCCGGTCGAACTCGAGCGGGTGCTGGCCCGGTCAGCGGGCATTCTCGGTATCGAACTCGGCGGTGACGCCGGTGCCGAGATCGCCCGGCGTTCCCGGGGCACACCCCGTATCGCCAACCGGCTGCTGCGCCGTGTCCGCGATTACGCCGAGGTACGTGCCGACGGCGTGATCACCCGCGACATCGCCAAGGCCGCGCTGGAGGTCTACGACGTCGACGAACTCGGCCTCGACCGCCTCGACCGCGCCGTATTGTCGGCGCTCACGCGCAGTTTCGGCGGCGGCCCCGTCGGGGTGTCCACGCTGGCGGTGGCGGTCGGGGAGGAGGCCACCACGGTCGAGGAGGTCTGCGAACCGTTCCTGGTGCGCGCCGGCATGGTGGCCCGCACGCCGCGGGGCCGGGTGGCCACGCCGCTGGCGTGGACGCATCTCGGGCTGCAACCGCCGGTTACCGGGCTCGGGCAGCCGGGGCTGTTTGAATAGACCGTATGGTCATCGCCGGTTTGGTGTTCGCCGCGCTCGCCGCGGCCCTGCATGTCTACATCTTCACGATGGAGTCGCTGACCTGGACCTCGCCGCGCACCCGCGCCACGTTCGGGATCGGCGAGGAGGAGGCGCGGGCCACCAAGGAGTTGGCGTTCAATCAGGGCTTCTACAACCTGTTCCTGGCGATCGTCACCGTTGCGGGTATCGCTGCGGTCTGGTTGGGGCACAACGCGGTTGGGGCCGCGCTCGTGTTGGCCGGAGCCGGCTCGATGCTGGCCGCGGCGGTGGTGCTGCTGACCAGTTCGCCGGACAAGGCGCGCGCGGCGATCACGCAGGGCATCTTCCCGCTGATCGCGGTCGCGTTGCTGGTGACCGGTCTGCTCTAGGCGGCCGGCGCCTCGATCACGGCGTGCGGCTCTCCACCCATGCGGCCAGGGCGGCCAGGGCCATCCGGGTACCGGTCTCGTTGTCGCCCGGGTCCACCGCGTCCGGAATGCCGTCGTGCGCGATGCAGACCTCGGTGCCGTCGCCCGATTCGGTGACGGTCGTGGTCATCGTCATCGTGCCGGCAAGTGCTGGGTCGTCGCTTTCGAACTCGATGGACTCGACGACCCGCTCGTTCGGCACCAGTTCGGCGAAGTGGCCGTGATACGTGTCGGCGTGGCCGCTGGTTTTCCCGACCGCATCGGGTGATTCGTAATGCAGCGAAATGCGGAACGCTCCGCCTACCCGGGCATCGAACTCGTGCACCTCACTGCGCATTCCGGCCGGAACCCGCCACGCGGCAATCGCTTCGGCGTCGATGAGCGCCCGGTAGACGTCGGCCGGCGAGGCGTTGACGTACCCGGTCACGCGGGTGCTGCCCATGTCGCCACGCTACCTGCTGATTGGCCGCGGTCCTGGTGGGACCGCGGCCGCTCAGGGGGTTCTTCCCTTGTGGGGAAGTCTGTTACAGCAAGCCGAGCATCTGCAGATTGGTGATGTACTTGACGATCACCGCCGGGCTGACGTGTGGGATGTCCTTGTCGGGCCCGATCTTGGCGTCCTGCACGGCTGCCCGGAACCGGTCGGTCGGTGCGGCCGCGCCGAGCAGCGGATGCGACGGCTGCTGGTAGTTGTGCAGCAGCGGCAGCAGCGAGGCCTGACGCTGCTTGTCCGGCAGGGTGCGCAACGCGGTCTCGAAGCGCTGCAACCACTGCCCGTAGTCGTCGATGCGGTGCACCGGATAGCCGGCTTCGATCAACCAGTCCACGAACTCGTCGAGCCCGAGGCCGTCGTCGTACGGGTTCATCACGTGATAGGTCTCGAAACCTTCCGTCACGTGCACACCGAGCGTCGAGATGGCCTCGGCGATGAATTCCACCGGCAGGCCGTCGTAATGGGCCCGCTGGCGGTTGCCGTCCGCATCGCGCACGTAGAACGATCCGGGTGCGATGCCGGTGGCCACCAGGCTGAGCATCAACCGGGTGAACATGTCGGGCAGGTTGAGCTGGCCGGAATAGGTGGTGTCCGCCAGGATCATGTCGCAACGGAACACCGAGACCGGCAGGCCACAGAGATCGTGGGCCTCACGCAATAGCACCTCGCCGGCCCACTTGCTGTTGCCGTAGCCGTTGGCGTAGGAATCGTCGACCCGCCGGGTCGGGCTGATCACCCGGATGTCGGCGTCCTCGACGAACTCGCCGGGCTTGATACCCCAACCCACGCCGATCGTCGAGACGTAGACGAACGGCTTGATCTTGGTGGTGAGCGCGATGCGGATCAGCTCGGCGGTGCCCAGGGCATTGGCGTCGAACATCTGGCTGTAGGGCAGCACGTGGTTGACCAGGGCGGCCGGGTCGACGATCAAATCGACGTCGTCGGCCAGTCGCTGCCAGGTTTCCCGGTCGAGGCCCAGATCGGCCTCGCCCTTGTCACCGGCGATCACTTCGAGGTGGTCGGCGGCCAGTTCCCGGTAGTGGGCCAGCAGTTTCGCGTCACCCACATCGAAGGTGGCGTCGAGCCGGGCCCTGGCCTCGGCATCGCTCTTGGCGCGGACCAGGGCGATCACCTTGCCGTCGACGAGGTCCATGCGTTCCAGCCATTCCAGGGCCAGGTAGCGGCCGAGGAATCCGGTGGCGCCGGTGAGCAGGACGGTGCGAGCCTCGGTCGCAGCCTTGGGCAGGTTTGGTGCGGCAGCCAGGGTTTCGGCGTCGAGGAACTTGTCCAGGGTCAGGTCCCGGGCATGCACCTCGGTGGCGTCACGTCCGTGCACCGACGCGTAGGTCGGGCGCTTGGACCCGTGCCGTTGCTCCTCGATGTAGCCGGCGATGCCGGCCAGATCGGTTGCCGGGCTGACGATCACGCCGACCGGAACATCCACGCCGAAGATCTCGTGCAGCAGGTTGGAGAAGGTCAGTGCCGACAGCGAATCGCCGCCCAGATCGGTGAAGTGGGCATCGGGCGCCAGATCGGTGGCCGCGGCGCCCAGCAGGGCCCCGGCGGCCCGGCTGACCGTCTCGAGCGCGGGGGCATCGGCGCCCGCGCGCCGCAACTCGCTCAGTTCGTTGGCCTGGCCCTCGGCCAGCTCGGTGTAGAGCTGCTCCAGCCGATCGCCGTAGTGAGCCTTCAGATTGGGGCGGGCCAGCTTGCGGATACCGGTCAGCAGGCCGTTCTCCAGGCTGAAAGGTGTTGTCTCGATGATGAAATCGCGCGGCACCTCGTAGGACTGCAGTTCGGCGGCACTGGCCGCCTGCTGAAGCGAATCGTTGATCTCCTGCTTGGAGGCGGAGGGATCGGTGGGCACCACGACGGCCAGCAGGTAGGAACGGGCGCTGTTGCCGTAGATGAAGATCTGCCGCACCAGCGGGCTGTCGCCGAAGACCGCCTCGAGCTTGGAGACGGTGACGAATTCACCCTGCGACAGCTTGAGCACGTTGTTGCGCCGGTCGAGATACTCGAGATGGTCCGGGCCGAGTTCGGCCACGATGTCGCCGGTCCGGTAGAAGCCGTCCTCGTCGAACATCTCGGCGGTGATCTCGGGACGCTTGTAGTACCCGGGGAACATCTGCTCGGACTTCACCAGCAGCTCACCGCGCGGATGCGGCTGGTCGGTGCGGAAGTAGCCCAGATCCGGGACGTCGACGAGCTTGTAGTCGATCACCGGCGGACGCTGGATGTGGCCGTCGACGAAGACCGAACCGGCCTCGGTCGAGCCGTATCCCTCCACGAGGTGCATGTCGAGGAGTCGTTCGACCCAGCCGTGCATTTCGGTCGAGATCGGGGCGGAGCCGGTCATGGCGGTCACGAACCGTCCACCCAGCAGATCGTCGCGAACCTCGGTGAGCACCTGCTGCTCGACGGCGGCCCGGTCAGCGGTCCCGTCGGCCGTCGCCCGGTCGACGCGGCTCTGGTACTCCTGGTACAGCATGTCCCAGATCCGGGGCACAAAGCTCAGCTGCGTGGGCCGGACCAGGGCTAGGTCCTCCAGGAAGGTCGAAAGGTCGCTGCGCGCGGCGAAATACGCGGTGCCACCGGAGCTCAGCGTGCCGATCAGGATGCCGCGGCCCATCACGTGGCTCATCGGCATGAAGTTGAGGGTGATCGCCGGCAGCACGGACTGGTTCGGATCCCAGCTGGCCTTCGACGCGATCTGCCACATGTTGGCGACCTTGCTCTCCGGATACATCGCACCCTTGGGGGTTCCGGTGCTGCCGGAGGTGTAGATCAGCATCGTCAGCGGATCGGCCAGGCCGGGGGTGTACAGCGGTGCGTCGGCCAGGGAGCGGCCACGGTCGAGCACGTCGGCCAGCGGTTCGACGATCACGCCGGTGTCGGCGAGTGCGGCCTTGGCCGCGGCGAACCGCTCGCGGTGAGCATCGACCCGGGGCCGGTAGTCGAAAACCACCAGGCGATGTGGCGCGGGTCCGGACTGCACCAATTCGACTGCGTCGTCGAGGAAGTCGATGCTCGCCGCGATCACGGCGGGCTCGGTCTCGGCGACGATGGGGCGCAGTGTGGTCAGCGGGGCGCTGGTCTGCAGCGGCACCGATACCGCGCCGAGTTCGATCAGTGCGGTGTCGATCGTCGTGTAGTCGGTGCTGGTGAATCCGAGGATGGCGACGCGGTCGCCCGGCTTCACCGGGTGGTTGTGCCAGGCGTTGGTGACCGCTTGCACGCGGTCTGCGAGCTGGCGGTAGGTGATGGTGTCGAAGCGGGGGAGCAGCCGGGCCGACGTCCGGCCGTCGGCGTCGGTGACGTACTCGACGGCGCGCTGTCCGAGCGCGGGGCGGTCGGCATAGCCGGCGAGAACCTCCTTGACGATGGCAGGCAGTCGCAGCTCGGGCTGCGCCACGGCGGTGTTCACCGCGTCGCTGGGGCGGGCGTCGGCGAACTGGGAGTCGGTGTCATACAGGTGTGCGATGCGGCGTTCGAGCCGGTCCTCGCGAGTTTCGGTGGTCATATCGGTCCCCTGGGCAAATCAAGATAATTAGTGTCGGCACGTCTGCCGCGCCTACTGATTACTACGTTAGTAAAACTAATTATATTTCGAGATGCCAGCTCCGCCGCTGCGAGATGCGTCACGCCCGACGGCGCCCGCCCCACAGCGGTGTGGGGCGGGCGCGCGAGGGTCTAGAGCAGGCCCAGTTGCTGCAGGTCGGTGATGTACTTGACGATCACCGCGGGGCTGACATGGGGGATGTCCTTGTCCGGCCCGATCTTGGCCTCCTGCACCGCGGCCCGGAAGTGGTCCGTCGGGGCCAGTGCGCCCCGCATCGGCCGCTCGGGCTGCTGATAGTTGTGCAGCAACGGCAACAGCGAGGCCTGACGCTGCTTGTCCGGCAGGGCACGCAGGGTGCTCTCGAAGCGCTGGATCCATTGCCCGTACTCGGGGATGCGCTCGATCGGGTAGCCGGCCTCGATGAGCCAGTCGACAAACTCGTCCATGCCGAGGCCGTCGTCGTACGGGTTCATCACGTGGTAGGTCTCGAAGCTCTCCACGGATTGCCCGCCCAGCGTCGAGATCGACTCGGCGATGAACTCCACCGGCAGCCCGTCATAGTGCGAGCGCTGCCGGTTGCCGTCCGCGTCCAGCTCATAGAACGAGCCCGGTGCGATACCGCTGGCGACGAGGCTCAGCATCATGCGGGTGAACATGTCCGGCAGATTCAACTGGCCCGAGTAGGTGGTGTCGGCCAAGATCATGTCGCAGCGGAACACCGCGACCGGCAGCCCACACAGGTCGTTGGCCTCACGCAGCAGAACCTCACCGGCCCACTTGCTGTTGCCGTAGCCGTTGGCGTAGCCGTCGTTGATCTGGCGGACCGCACTCATCTCCCGGACATCGACGTTCTCGACGAACTTTCCTGGCTCGATCTGATCGCCCACGCCGATTGTCGACACATAGGTGTACGGCTTGATCTTGGTGGTGAGCGCGATCTTGATGAGCTCGGCGGTGCCCAGCGCATTGGGTCCGAACAGCTCGCTGTAGGGCAGCACGTGGTTCACCAGTGCGGCCGGGTCGACGATCAGGTCCACCTCGTCGGCCAGCCGCTGCCAGGTCGCCTGATCCAGCCCGAGGTTCTCGTCGCCCTTGTCCCCGGCGATCACTTCGAGGTGGTCGGCGGCCAGCTCCCGGTAGTGGGCAAGAAGTTTCGCGTCGCCACCGCTGTTAGATCCAGCACTGCCGAAGGTGGCGTCGAGCCGGGCCCGGGCCTCCTCGTCGGACTTCGCGCGCACCAGGGCGATCACCTTGCCGTCGACGAGGTCCATGCGTTCCAGCCATTCCAGGGCCAGGTAGCGGCCGAGAAAGCCGGTGGCGCCGGTGAGCAGGACGGTGCGAACCTCGGTCGCAGCCTTGGGTAGGTTTGGTGCGGCAGCCAGGGTTTCGGCGTCGAGGAACTTGTCCAGGGTCAGATCGGCGGCGCGGACCTCGGTGGCGTCCCGTCCGTGCACCGAGGCGTAGGTCGGACGCTGGGATCCGCTGCGCTGTGTCTCGATGTAGCGGGCGATGGCGGCCAGATCGTTTGCGGGGCTGACGATCACACCTACCGGCACGTCGACGTCGAAGATCTCCCGCAGCAGATTGCCGAAGGTCAACGCCGACAACGAGTCTCCACCCAGATCGGTGAAGTGCGCATCGGGTCCCAGGTCGGCCGCCGCGGCGCCGAGCAGGGCTCCGGCGGCCCGGCTCACGGTCTCCAGCACGGGGGCGTCGGCACTCGAGGAGCGCAGTGCCCGAAGTTCGGCGGCCTGCGTCTCGGCCAGGTCGGCGTAGAGCTGCTCCAAGCGCTCGCCGTAGTGTGCCTTCAGCTTCGGCCAGGCCAGCTTGCGGATACCGGTCAGCAGCCCGTTCTCCAGGCTGAACGGCGTTGTCTCCACGATGAAGTCCCGCGGGATCTCGTAGGACTGCAGATCGGCCTCCCGGGCCACCTCTTGCAGGGATTCGGCGATCGCCTCTTTGGAAACGCTCGGATCCGTGGGCACCACGACGGCCAGCAGGTAGGGCTGCGCGCTGTTGCCGTAGACGTAGATCTGATGCACCAGTGGGCTGTTGCCGAACACGGCTTCCAGCTTGGCCAGCGTGACGAACTCGCCCTGGGCCAGTTTGAGCACGTTGTTGCGCCGGTCGACGTAGCGCAGCTGGTCGGGGCCGATCTCCGCGACGACGTCGCCGGTCCGGTAGAAGCCGTCCTCGTCGAACACCGACGCGGTGACCTCGGGACGCTTGTAGTAGCCCGGGAAAAGGTTCTCGGTCTTGAGCAGCAGCTCGCCGCGCGGGTGCGGCTGGTCGGTGCTGAAGTACCCGAGATCCGGCACGTCGACGAGCTTGTAGTCGAGCACCGGCGGTCGCTGGACGACGCCGTCGAACAGGGCCATGCCGGCCTCGGTCGAGCCGTAGCCCTCGAGCAGGTGAATGCCGAGCATGTCCTGGGTCCAGGCCTTGAGCTCGGCTGAGATGGGCGCCGAGCCGGTCATCGCCGCGACGAAACGCCCGCCGAGGACCTGGTCCCGAACCTCGGCCAGCACCTCGGCCTCGACGGCCTCACGGTCCTGGTCGTTCTCGGCCAGGCGCTGATCGACCCGGCTCTGGAACTCGCTGTGGATCATCTCCCACACGCGCGGAACGAAATTCAGCTCGGTGGGCCGCGTCAGCGCGAGGTCCTCCAGGAGCGTCGAAAGATCGCTGCGTGCAGCGAAATACGCGGTGCCGCCCGCGGCGAGCGAGGCGTAGAGGATGCCGCGACCCATCACGTGGCTCATCGGCATGAAGCTCAGGTTGATCGCCGCGCTGACCGGTCCGAGCCAGGCCTTGCTGTTACGCCGCCAGAACTTGGCGACCGAGCTCTGCAGGTACATCGCGCCTTTGGGGGCGCCGGTGCTGCCCGAGGTGTAGATCAGCAACGCGAGGGGATCGGTGCCGTCGGACTCGGGGGCCGGGGGTGCGGGCAGGTCGTTGCCGCGGCTCACCAGCTCCGACAGCGTCTCGACGTTCACGCCGGCCCCGGCCAGCTGCTCGGTGGCCGACGCGACCGCGTCGCGATGGTCGTCGACCTGCGTGTGATGGTCGAACACCACCAGCTGGGCCGGAGCATGCGCGGTAAGCGCCAGCTCGACGGCATCGGCGAGGTGGTCGACACTCGCGGCGATCACCCGGGGTTCGGTCTCGGTGACGATGGGCGCCAGCGCCTGGGGCGAGGAGCTGGTCTGCAGGGGCACCGACACCGCACCGATCTGGCCGAGCGCGGTGTCGATCACGGTGTAGTCGGCACTGGTGAAGCCGAGGATGGCGACCCGATCGCCGACCGTGACGCCCGAGGCATGCAGGGCCGCGGCGAGGGCCCGGACCCGGTCCCAGAGCTCGCCGTAGCTGATGGTGTCGAACCGGGGGAGCAGGCGGGCCGTGGTTCGCCCGGTGGCCGGGTCGACGACGAAATCCACCGCACGTTCTCCGAGCGCGGGCCGCTCCGCATAGCCCTGCAATACGGTGGCGACGATCTCGGGGAGCTTGAGCCCGGGGACGTCGACGGCGGCGGTGACGGTGTCGCTGGGAATCGCGGCGGCGAATTGTGGATCGGTTGCGGTCAGCTCGGCGATGCGGCTGGCCAGTTGCTCATCACGGGTATCAATCGACATCAAAATTCCTCATTGCGATAGCTGAAATAGTCACCGGCGCGACGTTGCGCTACTCGACTATTACGTTAGTAAAACTAAACTTATTTCCGGAAAACCNGCGCCGCGGCCTCGCCGAATCGTGCCGCCGCGTCGGTGGCGGTCAGCGCCGGAGCCTGCGTGACGGCCTGCTCGGCGATTCGGTCGGCGGTGCTGTGGGCTACCCCGTCGGGCTGATTGAAGATGCGCAGCAACTCCGCGGCGTCCGACACCTCGGGCGGACCGTCCGCCCGCCCCGCGGCGATGTGCTCGAACGTGGTGTTCTCCGGACACACATGCGCCACTAGCGCGTGCACATCCCAGGCCTGGCAGCGGGTGGGGGTGTGCCACTGCGATTCGGTCAATTCCGTACAGCGGCCCGCCCACCGATCCCAGGCGTCCGCCAGTGCATCGCGCAAGGCGCTCTCGGCAAGACGCATTCCCTCAGGGTAGGAGCGTTACTGCCGTTGAGTTCGGGGTACCCACCTGAGTGTCAAAGGAGGCATCATGACCGAATTCGATACCCGCGGCAGCCGTCTTCGGATGCGGCGCAGCCGTGGCGCCGCCAGCGGCCTTTTGCTGGTTCTGCTGGGAATCTGGGGTGCGCTGATCCCGTTCATCGGACCGTACTTCGACTTCGCCTTCACCCCGGACCAGGGCTGGGTGTGGACGTCAGCGCGCGGTTGGTTGGAGGTGCTTCCTGGCGCCGCCACGGCGCTGGGCGGCCTGCTGCTCATGGGTTCGGGTAACCGGGCGACCGCGCAGTTCGGCGCGTGGCTGGCCGTGGCGGCCGGGGCGTGGTTCGTGGTGGGCCGGGCCCTGGCGGGTCCGCTGGGCATCGGTGACGTCGGGATGCCGATCGCGGTGACCGACGCCAAGCGGATCACGTTGGAGCTCGCGTACTTCTCGGGCCTCGGCGCGCTGATCGTGTTCCTCGGCGCGATGGCCGTGGGCCGGTTGTCGGTTCGCAGCCTGCGTGACCTCGAGTACGCGCAGCGACCGCTGGCGACGGCCGCGGCGCCGGGCGAGCCCGTGACGTATGCGGACGCCCAGCCGACCGAGACGGCGGCCACCGCGCCGAAACATCGGGGCTGGGGCGGATTGTTCGGCAGGCGTCACACCCACGCGCACTGACGGTTCAGAGATCGCGGAGGATCAGCTCGAGCACGTCGAGTCCCTCGACGAGCAGTTCGTCGCTGATCGTCAGCGGTGGCAGGAAGCGCAGCACATTGCCGTAGGTGCCGCAGGACAGCACGATCACCCCGGCCGCGTGGGCCCCGGCGCACAGCGCCCTGGTGAGTTCCGGGTCGGGTGTGGTGGTGCCCGCCTTGACCAGTTCGACGGCGATCATCGCGCCGCGGCCGCGGACGTCGCCGATCCGGTCGTCCTCGGCCTGCAGCCGGCCCAGCCGGGACTTCATCAGCTGTTCGATGTGCTGGGCGCGGGCCACCAGGCCGTCGGCCTCGATGGTCTCGATGGTGGCCAATGCCGCCGCGCACGCGATCGGGTTGCCGCCGTAGGTGCCACCCAGCCCGGACACGTGCGGCGAGTCCATGATCTCGGCGCGTCCGGTCACCGCGGACAGCGGCAACCCGTCGGCGATGCCCTTGGCGGTCACGATGAGATCGGGGTCGATGCCTTCGTGCTCGCACGCGAACATCGCACCGGTTCGGGCGAATCCGGTCTGCACCTCGTCGGCGATGAACACCACGTCGTTGTCGCGACACCAGCCCAACAGGGCGGGCAGGAACCCGTCGGCCGGGACGATGAAGCCGCCCTCGCCCTGGATCGGTTCGATGATGACGGCGGCCAGGTTGTCCGCGCCGATCTGTTTCTCCATCACGTCGATGGCGCGCCTGGCCGCGAGCGCGCCGTCGGTGGCCAGCTCCTTGCCGAACTCGGCATCGCGGAAGGGGTAGGACAGCGGCGCCCGGTAGATCTCCGGGGCGAACGGGCCGAAACCGTGCTTGTACGGCATGGACTTCGCGGTCAGCGCCATCGTGAGGTTGGTGCGGCCGTGATACGCGTGGTCGAACGCGACGACGGCGGACTTGTGGGTATACGAGCGGGCGATCTTGACCGCGTTCTCGACGGCCTCCGAACCCGAGTTGAACAGCGCCGAGCGTTTCTCCCCGCGCACCGGTGTCAGCTGATTCAGCTGCTCGCACACGGCGACGTATTCCTCGTAGGGCGTGACCATGAAGCAGGTGTGCGTGAAATCGCCGGCCTGCGCGGCCACCGCTTCCACCACCCGCGGGGAGGAGTTGCCGATGGTGGTCACCGCGATGCCAGAACCCAGGTCGATGAGGCGGTTGCCGTCGACGTCCTCGACGATGCCGCCGCCGGCCCGCGCGGCGTACACGGGCATGGTGTTACCCACCCCTCGGGCGACCGCACCCGATTTCCGGGCGATCAGGGCCTCGGATTTCGGGCCGGGGATCGTGGTGGCAAGATGGCGGCTCTGCTCGGGTTGGCTCAACTCTGCCTCCTGAATAACCGACGGCCGCGCCGGGACGAACGCGTGTCGAGCCTAGTCGTCGTGCCTGCCTGTCGGCGGCGAATGCGGTGGTCCGGGGTGGCGGCGGTATCGTGGCCTCGGTCGCCCTGACATCTGACTCGACACGAAAGACATTGCTGACATGGATCTCGTCATTTTCCTGCCCCTGCTGATCGTCATGGGCGCGTTTATGTTCTTCGCGTCGCGTCGTCAGCGCAAGGCCATGCAGGCGACCATCGACCTGCACAACTCGCTGCAGATCGGCGATCGCGTCCACACCACGTCGGGCCTGCAGGGCACCATCACCGGTATCACCGACGACAACGTCGACCTTGAGATCGCCCCCGGTGTCGTCACCACCTGGATGAAGCTCGCGGTGCGTGACCGCATCGAGGCGGACACCGAGGACGACACCGATTCCGAGGCATCCAACGCGGCGACCGAACTGACCGAGAGCACCGGCGTCATCGACGCCGACGGCTCCAAAAAAGACTGACAGCAGAGCACCCAGGACAAGCACGTACCCTTTGCGGTGCTGACGAACTGATCTCGAGGAGACCCTAGCAACGTGGCATCGTCTTCGGCGCCGGTGCATCCTGCGCGCTACCTGACGCTTTTTCTGGTCCTTCTGATCGGCGTCTATCTGCTGGTGTTCCTCACCGGCGACAAGCAGGCCAAGCCCAAACTCGGCATTGACCTGCAGGGCGGTACCCGGGTGACGCTCACCGCGCGCACCCCGGACGGCTCGGCGCCTACCAGAGAAGCCCTCAACCAGGCTCAACAGATCATCAGTGCCCGCGTCGACGGTCTCGGCGTCTCCGGCTCGGAGGTCGTCATCGACGGCGACAACCTGGTGATCACCGTGCCCGGCAACGACGGCAGCGAGGCCCGCAATCTCGGCCAGACCGCCCGGCTCTACATCCGGCCCGTCGTGCACGCCATGCCCGCCAAGCCGCCGGCCGAGCAGGGGCAGCAGCCGCCTGCCGGCGCCCCGGGTGCGCCTCCTGCGCCGGGTGCGCCCGCGGTCCCCGGTG
>NZ_LT546207.1:519833-596509 GCF_900078665.2 Mycolicibacterium houstonense
CCCCGGGTGCGCCGGCACCTGGTGCCCCGGCGCCGACCCCGGCCCCCGCACCGCCTGCGCCCGGCGACAAGAAGGCCGCCCTGGCCCAGCGCATCGCCGACGAGAAGGAGCTGCGGCAGAGCACCAACCCGTCGATCCAGATCCTGGCGCTGCAGTACCAGGCGACCCGGTGCGGCGAGGACGACGTGCTCGCCGGCAATGACGATCCGAACCTGCCGCTGATCACCTGCTCCACCGACGGACAGACGGTGTACCTGCTGAGCAAGTCGATCATGAGCGGCGAGGAGATCGCCGACGCCACCTCCGGCCTGAACCAGCAGCAGGGTCAGTACGTCGTGGACGTGACCTTCAAGAGCGGGGGAGCCAAGACCTGGGCCGATTTCACCGCGGCCAACGTGGGCACCCAGACGGCGTTCACGCTCGATTCGCAGGTGGTGAGCGCACCCGAGATCCGGGAGCCCATCCCGGGCGGCAACACCCAGATCACCGGGCAGTTCAATGCCGACACGGCCAAGGAGCTGGCCAACGTGCTGCGGTACGGCTCGTTGCCGCTGTCGTTCGAATCGTCTGAGGCCGAGACGGTTTCGGCCACGCTGGGCCTGTCTTCGCTGAAGGCGGGTCTGATCGCGGGCGCCATCGGCCTTGCCGCGGTGCTGATCTACTCGCTGGTGTACTACCGCGTGCTCGGCCTGTTGGTGGCGTTGTCGCTGATCGCCGCCGGCGCCGCGGTCTACGCGATCCTCGTGCTGCTCGGCAGACACATCGGCTACACCCTTGACTTGGCCGGCATCGCCGGTCTGATCATCGGTATCGGCACCACCGCGGACTCCTTCGTGGTGTTCTTCGAACGCATCAAGGACGAGATCCGTGAGGGTCGCACGTTCCGGTCCGCGGTACCGCGAGGCTGGGCCAGGGCCCGCAAGACGATCGTGTCCGGCAACGCCGTGACGTTCCTGGCCGCCGCGGTGCTCTACTTCCTGGCGATCGGCCAGGTCAAGGGCTTCGCCTTCACCACGGGCCTGACCACCATCCTCGATCTTGTGGTGGTGTTCCTGGTGACCTGGCCGCTGGTGTACCTGGCGTCCAAGTCCCCGATGATGGCCAAGCCGGCATTGAACGGATTGGGAGCCGTGCAGCAGATCGCGCGGGAACGCCGGGAAACCGCACATGCGACCGCGGGACGGGGATAGCGACATGGCCGCTGAGAACACAGAACAGACAGAATCGACCGCCGTCGAGGCGGACGCCATCGAGTCGGCGTCCGCGGCGGGCACGAACCTGCCCAAGCACGGGTTCTTCGTCCGCCTCTACACCGGAACCGGTGCGTTCGAGGTCATCGGACGCCGCAAGCTCTGGTACACGGTCAGCGGTGTCATCTTCGCGGTGGCCGTGGTCAGCATCGTGCTGCGGGGCTTCACGTTCGGCATCGACTTCGAGGGCGGCACCAAGGTGTCGATGCCGGCCCAGGGGGCCCACGGCGTCGTTTCCGTGCAGCAGGTCGAGGACGTGTACAGCGATGCGTTGGGTCGCGCGCCCGACTCGGTGGTCATGGTCGGAAGCGGTGAATCGGCCACGGTGCAGGTCCGCTCCGAGACGCTGACGAACGAGGAAACCGAGAAGCTGCGGACCGCGTTGTTCGACGCTTTCCAGCCGAAGGGCAGTGACGGACAGCCCAGCAAGCAGGCGATCAGCGATTCGGCGGTGTCGGAGACCTGGGGCGGCCAGATCACGCAGAAGATGCTGATCGCGCTGGTGGCGTTCCTGGTGCTGGCCGCGATCTACATCGCCTGGCGCTACGAGCGCTACATGGCGATCGCCGCGCTGACGGCCATGTTCTTCACCGTCATCAGCACGGCGGGCATCTACTCGCTGGTTGGCTGGGAGGTGACACCGGCGACGGTGATCGGCCTGCTCACCATTCTGGGTTTCTCGATCTACGACACCGTCATCGTGTTCGACAAGGTCGAGGAGAACACGAACGGCTTCGAGCACACCACCAGACGCACCTTCGCCGAACAGGCGAACCTCGCGGTGAACCAGACGTTCATGCGGTCGATCAACACGAGCGTGATCTCGGTGCTGCCGATCATCGCGCTGATGGTGATCGCGGTGTGGCTGCTGGGCGTGGGCACGCTCAAGGACCTGGCCCTGGTGCAGTTGGTGGGCGTCTTCACCGGCGCGTACTCGTCGATCTTCTTCGCCACCCCGCTGCTGGTCTCGCTGCGCGAGCGCACCGAGTTGGTGCGCAAGCACANCGTCGGGCAAGCGGAACACCCGGCGGTAAACGCGGATGGTTCAGTGGCGGGCCTTCGCCCGGGCACGGACAGCGGTGACAGCGGCGGCGCTGTCCGTGGTCGCCGGAATGGGGCTGTCGGCATGCTCTGACAGTGCGGCCGACGAGATCGACTACGCCGTCGACGGCACACTGACCACCTACAACACCAACACCGTGGCCGGTGCCGCGTCCGCCGGGCCGCAGGCGTTCGCCCGGGCGCTGACCGGGTTCGCCTATCACGGTCCGGAAGGACAGGTGGTCGCGGACAACGACTTCGGCTCGGTGTCGGTCGTGGGGCGCGCCCCGCTGGTACTCGACTACGTGATCAGCGACAAGGCGGTCTACTCCGACGGCAAACCGGTCACCTGTGACGACCTGGTGCTGGCCTGGGGTGCGCAGTCCGGCCGGTTCCCCGGGTTCGACGCCGCCAGCCGTGCGGGGTATCGCGATATCGGCACGGTGGATTGTGCGCCCGGCCAGAAACGGGCCAGGGTGTCGTTCGCCCAGGACCGCGGATTCATCGACTACGGCCACCTGTTCGCGGCGACCGCGCTGATGCCCGCACACGTGATCGCCGACGAGCTCGGCCTCGGCGACGGCGGCGTCACGACCGCCCTGCAGACCGCCGACCAACCCACCATCGACCGTATCGCCAAGGCGTGGAACACGGTCTGGGACCTCAAGCCCGACCTGGACCTCAAACGCTTCCCGTCCTCGGGGCCCTACAAGATCGACTCGGTGTCCGACGACGGCGTGGTGGTGCTCGTCGCCAACGACAAGTGGTGGGGCACCCCGCCCATCACCAACCGGATCGCGGTGTGGCCCCGTGGCGCCGACATCCAGGAACGGGTCAACGAGGGGGCCTTCGACGTCGTCGACATCGAGTCGGGATCGTCGGGCCTGCTCAACCTGCCCGACGACTACGTCAGCATGGAGAGCCCGTCGGCCGGCATCGAACAGTTGATCTTCGCGCCGGGCGGTCCGCTGGCCGCCCCGCCGGCTCGCCGCGCCGTGGCACTGTGCACCCCGCGTGACGTGATCGCGCGCAATGCGGCGACCCCGATCGTCAATTCCCGGCTCAGTCCGGTCGCCGACGATGCCTTCAGTGCGGCCGAGAACGGCGGTGACGCAGGGCAGTTCGGCGTGGCGAACCCCAATGCCGCCCGCGCCGCGCTGAACAACAAGCCACTGACCGTGCGCATCGGCTACCAGACGCCCAACGCCAGGCTGGCCGCCACCGTCGGCGCGATCGCGAAGTCGTGCGCCGCGGCCGGCGTGACGGTCCAGGACGCCGGATCGGCCACGGCCGGCCCGGTCGCGTTGCGCAACAACGAGTTCGACGCCCTGCTGGCCAGCACCGGCGGAGCCGCGGGCAGCGGTTCGTCGGGCTCGTCGGCGATCGACGCGTACGCGTTCCACTCCGGCAACGGCAACAACCTGCCCGCGTATGCCAACGAGCGGATCGACGGCATCGTCGACGCGCTGGCCGTCACCACCGATCCGAAGGAACTGGCCCGCCTGGTGGGGGAGGGCGCGCCGATCCTGTGGGCCGACATGCCCACCCTGCCGCTGTACCGCCAGCAGCGCACGGTCCTGACGTCGACCAAGATGTATGCCGTGAGCGGAAACCCGACCCGGTGGGGCGCAGGCTGGAACATGGACCGCTGGAAGCTGTCCACATGAGCGGCGACACGGGCGAGGCCGGCGCCGCAGAGATCTCCCGGCTGGTCAAATCCCTGATCCGGGAGGTCCCCGACTTTCCCGAGCCAGGGGTGCAGTTCAAAGACCTGACGCCGTTGCTGGCCGACGCCGACGGGCTGGCCGCGGTGACCGACGCGCTGGCCGCCACCGCGGCCGATGCCGATCTGGTCGCCGGCCTGGATGCCCGGGGCTTCCTGCTGGGTGCGGCGGTGGCGACCCGGCTCGGTACCGGTGTGCTGGCGGTGCGCAAGGGCGGGAAATTGCCGCCGCCGGTGCACAGCGTGACGTATCAGCTGGAGTACGGCACCGCGACGCTGGAGATCCCGTCCGACGGGATTGATATCGCCGGCCGCAACGTTGTGATCATCGACGATGTCCTCGCCACCGGCGGAACTCTGGGCGCCGCGGCGCGGCTGTTGAAGGCCTGCGGTGCCAACGTGCTGAGCGCGGCCGTCGTGCTGGAACTGACGGCCCTGGAGGGCCGGGCCGCCGTGGCGCCACTGAGGGTCAGCAGCCTGCACACGGTGTGAGGGATATCCTCGAAATCTGAGTGAACCGCAGGAGGTGACGATGGCCGGCGAATCGGGTACGGACACAGGCGCGGGCCAGGCGGTGCAGTTGCCTCCGAAGCCGCCGGGCGCCGCGCCCGAGGCCGCCAAGCCTTCCGAGACCGCGAAGGCCGTCGACACCGCCAAGCTTCCGGATACGACCAAGCTGCCCGATACCACCAAGACCAGCGCGTCGCGCCGGGTACGGGCCCGGTTGGCCCGCCGGATGACCTCGCAGCGCAGCGCGGTCAACCCGGTCCTGGAGCCGCTCGTCGCGGTCCACCGGGAGATCTACCCCAAGGCCGACCTGCAGTTGCTGCAGCGGGCCTACGACGTCGCCGAGCAGCGGCACGCCGATCAGCTGCGCAAGTCGGGTGATCCCTACATCACCCACCCGCTCGCGGTGGCCAACATCCTGGCCGAGTTGGGTATGGACACCACCACGCTGGTGGCCGCCCTCCTGCACGACACCGTCGAGGACACCGGCTACACCCTGGAGGCGCTGACCGCCGAGTTCGGCGCCGAGGTCGGGCACCTGGTCGACGGCGTCACCAAGCTGGACAAGGTGGTGCTCGGTTCGGCCGCCGAGGGCGAGACGATCCGCAAGATGATCATCGCCATGGCCCGCGACCCGCGGGTGCTGGTGATCAAGGTCGCCGACCGGCTGCACAACATGCGCACCATGCGGTTCCTGCCGCCCGAGAAGCAGGCCCGCAAGGCCCGCGAGACGCTGGAAGTGATTGCGCCACTGGCGCATCGGCTCGGCATGGCGACGGTCAAGTGGGAGCTGGAAGACCTGTCGTTCGCGATCCTGCATCCGAAGAAGTACGAGGAGATCGTGCGCCTGGTCGCCGACCGGGCGCCGTCGCGCGACACCTACCTGGCCAAGGTGCGTGCCGAGATCGGGGTGGCGCTGAGCGCCATGAAGATCAACGCCGTGGTCGAGGGCAGGCCCAAGCACTACTGGTCGATCTACCAGAAGATGATCGTCAAGGGCCGCGACTTCGACGACATCCACGATCTGGTCGGCGTGCGCATCCTGTGCGACGAGATCCGCGATTGCTATGCGGCCGTCGGCGTCGTGCATTCGCTGTGGCAGCCGATGGCCGGCCGGTTCAAGGACTACATCGCCCAGCCGCGCTACGGCGTCTACCAGTCGCTGCACACCACCGTGGTGGGCCCGGAGGGCAAGCCCCTGGAGGTGCAGATCCGCACCCGCGACATGCACCGCACCGCCGAATACGGCATCGCGGCGCACTGGCGCTACAAGGAAGCCAAGGGCCGCAACGGAGTTCCGCAGAGCCATGCCGCCACCGAGATCGATGACATGGCATGGATGCGTCAGCTCCTGGATTGGCAGCGGGAGGCCGCCGACCCCGGCGAGTTCCTCGAGTCGTTGCGTTACGACCTTGCGGTCAAGGAGATCTTCGTCTTCACCCCCAAGGGCGACGTGATCAACCTGCCCACCGGGTCGACCCCGGTCGACTTCGCCTACGCCGTGCACACCGAGGTGGGGCACCGCTGTATCGGGGCGCGGGTCAACGGCAGGTTGGTCGCCCTGGAGCGCAAGCTGGAAAACGGTGAGGTCGTCGAGGTGTTCACCTCGAAGGCCCCCAACGCCGGGCCGTCGCGCGATTGGCAGACCTTCGTGGTGTCGCCCCGGGCCAAGGCCAAGATTCGGCAGTGGTTCGCCAAGGAGCGCCGCGAAGAGGCCCTGGAATCCGGTAAGGACGCCATCGCCCGCGAGGTCCGCCGCGGCGGACTTCCGTTGCAGCGCTTGATCAATGCCGACTCCATGGCATCGCTTGCCCGTGAGTTGCGCTACACCGATGTGNCGTGACGGTCCAGGACGCCGGATCGGCCACGGCCGGCCCGGTCGCGTTGCGCAACAACGAGTTCGACGCCCTGCTGGCCAGCACCGGCGGAGCCGCGGGCAGCGGTTCGTCGGGCTCGTCGGCGATCGACGCGTACGCGTTCCACTCCGGCAACGGCAACAACCTGCCCGCGTATGCCAACGAGCGGATCGACGGCATCGTCGACGCGCTGGCCGTCACCACCGATCCGAAGGAACTGGCCCGCCTGGTGGGGGAGGGCGCGCCGATCCTGTGGGCCGACATGCCCACCCTGCCGCTGTACCGCCAGCAGCGCACGGTCCTGACGTCGACCAAGATGTATGCCGTGAGCGGAAACCCGACCCGGTGGGGCGCAGGCTGGAACATGGACCGCTGGAAGCTGTCCACATGAGCGGCGACACGGGCGANGCGGCCGAGGACGAGCTCGCCGAGCGGTCCACCCCGGCCACCATGCCGGTGCGCCAGCGCAGCACCGACGACACCGGTGTCGCGGTGCCGGGCGCGCCGGGAACGCTCACCAAACTGGCCAAGTGCTGCACCCCGGTACCCGGTGACACCATCATGGGCTTCGTGACCCGCGGTGGCGGCGTCAGTGTGCACCGCACCGACTGCACCAATGCCGCGTCGCTGCAACAACAGTCGGAACGCATCATCGAGGTCAACTGGGCGCCGTCACCGTCCTCGGTGTTCCTGGTGGCCATCCAGGTCGAGGCCCTGGACCGGCACCGCCTGCTCTCCGACGTGACCCGGGTACTGGCCGACGAGAAGGTGAACATCTTGTCGGCCTCGGTGACGACGTCCAACGACCGGGTGGCGATCAGCCGTTTCACCTTCGAGATGGGCGATCCCAAGCATCTCGGCCACCTGCTCAGCGTGGTGCGCAACGTGGAAGGCGTCTACGACGTCTACCGCGTCACCAGTGCGGCGTAGGGACCGCCGCCGCGACCGTCCGCGTCAGTCTTGCGAAGCGGGAGAACCCTTCCAGATCAACAGGTCTCGGCCCCCGGCGTTGTAGACGACGCTGTCCGGTGCCGCACCGGTGACGTCGAAATAGAGCTCGCCCTCGGCGGACTGACCCTCGGTCAGCGTGCTCGGGTTGACCCCTTCGGCGGCGGGAACGGTGAAGATGACCCGGTAGGTCTGGCCGTTGGCGGCGCGGAGGTTGAAGTTGGAGATGATCGGGGTGACGGAGCCCTTGATCGCCTTGACGGTGGCGTCGGCCTCCCACAGCTGCCCGACCGGTTGATAGCCGGGAAGGGCGTCGTCGGCGGGCNCGCGGCCTGCGGGGCGGCGGCCAGTGCGAGCGCCGCGGCGCCTGCGATGGCGAACGGGGTGGTGAGCATGTTGATCATCCGCACGTCTCCTTGTCCGTCTGGGGCAAAGCCAACCCTAGGCCCGGCTCAGTCCACGCTGACCGACGCGATGGTCAGCGGCGTGGCGGGCTCGCCGTCGTTGCTCCCATCGGCCACGCCGTCCGCGGCGATCTCGTCCAGGATGGCCAGCCCGCTCGTGTCGACGGTGCCGAACACGGTGTAGGTCGGCGGCAGCAGCGAATCCTCGTACACCAGGAAGAACTGGCTGCCGTTCGTACCCGGCCCGGCGTTGGCCATGGCCACCGTGCCGCGCGGATAGATCACCGGGATTTCCACGGCCGGGTCCGAGAGCCGGTACTGATTGGTCGGGTACTCGTTGGGGAAGCGGTACCCGGGTCCACCGGTTCCGGTGCCCGAGGGATCGCCGCACTGCAGCATCGCCAGGTGGCCGGTGGCGAGCCGATGACATGTGGTGCCGTCGAAGAATCCCTGGTGGGCCAGGCTGGCGAAGTTGTTCACCGTGCACGGCGCCTGGCCGTTGGCGAGGTCCAGGCCGATGTTGCCGTGGTCGGTGGCGATCGCGGCGCTGACGGTGGCGGGTTCGGTCGGTACCTTTCCGGTCCGCGGCGGCGTGGCGGGCCGGGCCGCGGGTTCGGGGATCGCCGGGTACTGGCAGTTGGCGCCGAGGTTCTTGGGCGCCACGAACTCGGGCAGCGGCGGGCCGGCGGCCGCTGTGCCGCGCTCCGGCTGGGGCAGATTCTCGACCGTCCGGACCATGAAAACGGCGAACAACACCGACACCACCATCACCAGGATCGTCACCACCGTCATGACGTACCCGATGATCAGGCCGGCGATCGCGAGGCCACGACCCTCCTCGCCGCTGCGTTTGATCTGCGACAGCGAGATGTGCCCGAACACGATGCCCAGCGGCGCGAACACGAGTGAGCACACCAGGGCCGCGACCGCCATGCTGTTGGTGCGGGCCGACGGCGGATAGCCGGCCGGATATCCCACCGGGTAACCCGGCCAGGGGGCGGGCTGGTCCGGCTGGTAACCGCCGTACGGAGGCGGGGCAGTCAACGGTGACTAGTCCAGCGCGACGGACTTCAGCTCGACGTCGAGCGCCGGCTTTCCGTCGCCGCCACCGCCGGCCACACCGGCCGCGGCGATCTTGTCGAGGGTGGCCAGGCCGGTGTCGTCGATCTTGCCGAAGACGGTGTAGTTCGGCGGCAGCTGCGAGTCCTGGTACACCAGGAAGAACTGACTGCCGTTCGTGTTCGGCCCGGCGTTGGCCATGGCCAGCGTGCCGCGCGGATAGAGCACCGGCTGCTGCAGCGCCGGGTTGTCCGGCTGGTACTGGTTGGTCGGGTATTCGTTGGCGAACTGGTAGCCGGGGCCGCCAGTGCCCTGGCCGGTCGGGTCACCGCACTGCAGCACCGACAGGCCGCCCGTGGTCAGCCGGTGGCACGGGGTGTCGTTGAAGAAGTTCTTGGAGGCCAGGCTGGCGAAACTGTTCACCGTGCAGGGCGCCTTGGCGTTGTCGAGCTGGAGCCCGATGTTGCCCTGTGTGGTCACCATGCTGACGCTGATGGTGGCCGGGTCGGTGGGGACCTTGCCGGAGTGCGGCGGCTCGACCGGCTTGCTGGCGGCGCCTGCGGCCGGGTACTGGCAGTTGGCGCCGAGGTCGGCGGGCGCGACGAAGGCCGGCAGCTGACCGTCGGCGGCAGGCTGGGCCGCGGTGCCCGACGTCGCCGTGGTGGTGGACGCCGATGCGGTGGTGCTGCCCGAATCCTTGCTGGTGAACATGAACGTGGCGACGACGGCCGCGATGACGACGACGGCGCCTACCGCGGAGCCCGCGATGGTCAAGATGCGTCGTTTGCGTTCCTGGGCGGCGCGACGCTCCAGCTGACGTTCCAGCTTGCGCTTGGCCGTCGCACGCCGTTGTTCGTTGGTCGGCACCGCGGTAGTCCTCCTTGTGTGCGGTTGGGTCGGTGACGAGTCTGCCAGGCGCCCGGCGCGTCGGGCTTGCGACCCGCGGGAGCCCGAGGTCGGGGCACCATGCCCGACTCCGGCGACGTGGGAAACTGGCAACGTGCTCATCACCGGATTTCCGGCCGGGATGCTGGCGTGCAACTGCTATGTCCTCGCCGAGCGACCAGGTGCCGACGCGATCGTCGTCGACCCCGGCCAGCGCGCGATGGACCGGTTGCGCCGCATCCTCGACGAGAACCGCCTGACCCCGGCCGCCGTGCTGCTGACCCACGGTCACGTCGATCACATCTGGTCGGCCCAGAAGGTGGCCGACGCCTACGGCTGCCCGGCCTACATCCACCCTGAGGACCGGTTCATGCTGACCGACCCGATCAAGGGGTTCGGCCCACGCCTGGCCCAGCTCGCGTTCGGCGCGCTGTTCTCCGAGCCCAAACAGCTGATCGAGCTGGACCGCGACGGCCAGACGCTCGATTTCGGGGGTGTCTCGGTGAGCGTCGACCACACGCCGGGACACACCAGGGGATCGGTGGTGTTCCGGGTGGCCGGCGGGCAGGAGCAGGGCGACCGGGGATTGAGCGCAGCCACCGTGTTCACGGGAGATACGCTGTTCCGGTCCTCGGTGGGCCGCACCGACCTGCCCGGTGGCAGCGGACGTGACCTGCTCACCTCGATCGTCACAAAGCTGTTGGTACTCGACGACGACACCGTGGTATTACCAGGGCACGGCCCGAGTTCGACCATCGGGCACGAACGCCGTACCAACCCGTTTCTCGAAGGTTTAACTCTGTGACTTCTGCATTCCAGGCGCCCAAGGGCGTGCCCGACTACCTTCCGCCGGAGTCGGCGCAGTTCGTCGCGGTTCGGGACGGTCTGCTGACCGCGGCGCGCCGCGCCGGGTACGGCGACATCGAGCTGCCGATCTTCGAGGACACCGCGCTGTTCGCCCGCGGGGTGGGTGAGTCCACCGATGTGGTGTCCAAGGAGATGTACACCTTCGCCGATCGTGGTGACCGTTCGGTGACGCTGCGCCCCGAGGGCACCGCCGGGGTGATCCGGGCCGTGATCCAGCACCGGCTGGACCGCGGTGCGCTGCCGGTCAAGCTCTGCTACTCGGGTCCGTTCTTCCGCTACGAACGCCCGCAGGCCGGGCGCTACCGCCAGCTGCAACAGGTCGGCGTCGAGGCCATCGGCATCGACGACCCCGCGCTCGACGCCGAGGTGATCGCGGTCGCCGACGCCGGGTTCCGCTCGCTGGGCCTGGACGGTTTCCGCCTCGAGATCACCTCGCTGGGCGATGACACCTGCCGCCCCGCCTACCGCGAGCTGCTGCAGGACTTCCTGTTCAAGCTCGACCTCGACGAGGACACCCGGCGTCGCGCCGAGATCAACCCGCTGCGGGTGCTCGACGACAAGCGGCCCCACGTGCGGGAGATGACCGCCGATGCGCCGCTGATGCTCGATCACCTGTCCGACAGCGCCAAGCAGCACTTCGAGACGGTGCAGGCCTATCTCGAGGCCCTCGGTGTGCCGTACGTGATCAACCCGCGGATGGTGCGCGGGCTCGACTACTACACCAAGACCACGTTCGAGTTCGTGCACGACGGGCTGGGCGCACAGTCCGGCATCGGCGGCGGCGGCCGCTATGACGGGCTGATGAGCCAGCTCGGCGGCCAGGACGTCTCGGGTATCGGCTTCGGTCTCGGCGTCGACCGCACCCTGCTGGCGCTGCAGGCCGAGGGCAAGACGGTGGCCGGGGTCGGCGGCGTCGAGGTGTTCGGGGTTCCGCTGGGGGACGCCGCCAAGCTCGAGCTGGCCAAGCTGGCCGCGCGGTTGCGTGCCGATGGGGTCCGGGTGGATCTGGCCTACGGTGACCGCGGGCTCAAGGGCGCGATGAAGGCCGCCGACCGTTCGGGTGCCAAGTACGCCCTGGTGGCCGGCGACCGCGACATCGAGGCCGGGACGGTCGGGCTCAAAGACCTGTCGACCGGCGAGCAGGTCGACGTGCCCGCCGATTCCGTTGTCGCCGAGGTGCTTTCCCGCCTGGCCTAGCGCGGCTTCGTGCACCGCGATCGTGCGTGTCTGTCGGCCGCCGCGCCGTCGAACACCGGCATTCTGCGCACGCTCGTCGCTGCCCGGCCGCTTGTCAGCGGCCGTGCACCACGGCGGTCAGCACGGCGTCGAGGTCGCCGATGCCTCCGGTGAACGGGTTGCCCCGCTTGAGGATCCAGTCCCCGTTGGGTGTGCCGGCGACGAGCTTCGGTGAACTGGAGCCCAGTTGCATCCGGCGCTGGAACCGCACCTGTGACAGCGGCGCCACCACCGCGCCGTCGGCGTCGGTGAACACGCCTCTGGCCCGGTCGAACACCGCCACCGGCCGGTAGCCGGTGAGCGGCCGCCTGCCGTTGGCCTTGATCCGACGTACCGCCGCCGCAGTGGCGACCGCGAATGCCAGGCCGACGGCCAGGAACACCGCGCTCACCACGGGCGGGATGTCGGAGCCGCCGGAGACGGCGAGAGTGACGGCACCGAACCCGCCGAACACCACCGCCAGCACGCCGAGGACGAACGCCGTCGTCGCCAGGGGCCCGGTCGCCCGGTCGATGACGATGACGAGCGGGCCCTGTTCGGCCACCACCGCTCCGCCGGTCTCGGCGAGGATTCGAGGTTCGCCCACGGTGCTCATGGGCGAAGTGTGCGCCTCGCGCGCCGCGAGCGTGCACGAAATGCCGACCATCGGCGGCGTGTTGGGCAGCAGACCCGCCCGCTCGCGGGGCAGGGGGGATCAGATGGCCATGGCGGCGCGGACGTCGGCCTCGGAGGCCGAGCCACCGGTGCCGCTGGAGGTGATCCGGCCGGACTCCAGGATGTAGTAGCGCTGGGCGGATTCCAGCGCGAAACCGATGTGTTGCTCCACCAACAACACCCCGAGATCGCCGCGGGCGGTCAGCGACGTGATCGCGGCCTCGATCTCGGCCACCACCGACGGCTGGATGCCTTCGGTGGGCTCGTCGAGGATCAGGCACTTCGGCGAGGTGATCAAGGCGCGGGCGATCGCGAGCTGTTGACGTTGGCCGCCGGAGAGCAGGCCGGCGCGCCGGGGGAGCAGTTCCTTGAGGGCGGGGAACAGATCCAGCTGCTCATCGATCAGGGCCTTGCCGTTGCGCCGGCCGTCGGCGACCACCTGGAGGTTCTCCGCGGTGGTCAGCTGGCCGAACGACTGCTGGCCCTGTGGCACATAGGCCAAACCCCGGGCGACGCGTGCGCTCGGGCGCAGCTTGGTGATGTCCTCACCGCCGAAAAGCACCTTGCCCGCAGTGCATCTGAGCAGCCCGACGGCCGCGCGCAGCAGTGTCGTCTTGCCGGCGCCGTTGTGGCCCATCACCGCGGCGACCCCGTCGGACGGCACTGCGATACTCGCCCCGTGGATCACCTCCGATCGGCCGTAACCGGTGCGGACGTCGAGCATTTCGAGCATCAGGAGATTCCTTCCACGCCGGCCGCGGCGGTGCCGAGATAGACCTCTTGAACCTTCGGGTTGGCCTGAACCTCGGCCACCGAACCCTCGGCGATCACCTGACCGCGCGCCAGCACCGTCACCGATGTGGCGAATGCCCGCATGAAGTCCATGTCGTGCTCGACCACCACCACGGTGCGGGCGCCGCCGATGCGGCGCAACAGGTTTCCGGTTTCCTCGCGCTCCTCATGGCTCATCCCGGCGACCGGCTCGTCGAGCAACAGGACATCGGCGTTCTGCACCAGCAGCATGCCGATCTCCAGCCATTGCTTCTGGCCGTGGGCCAGGACGCCGGCCGGCTGGTCGGCCAGATCCGCCAGGCCGGTGGTCTCCAGCGCCTCCTCAATGGCCGGCAGGATGCCGTGCCGTCGGCGCAACAGGGTCCAGGGGGAGCGGCCTGCCCCCGCGGCGATGTCGAGGTTCTGCAGCACGGTCAATTGCTCGAACACGCTCGCGGTCTGAAAGGTGCGGCCCACGCCCTGCCGGGCGATCTGGTGCACCTTCTTGCCGAGCAGTTCCACCCCGGACTTGTTCACCGAGCCCGTGGCCGCCACCAGGCCGGTGATGGCGTCGATGACGGTCGTCTTGCCCGCCCCGTTGGGGCCGATCAGGAATCGCAGATCCCCTTGGAACAGGGTCAGATCCACGTCGCTGACCGCCTTGAACCCATCGAAATCGACGGTGAGCCCGCGGACTTCGAGATACTCCGCACCCATGCCCGCGTTGCCGCCGGCCACGGGCTCCGGGCTCTGGTCGGGTTCGGTCACGGCCTCGGTCACGATGCGGCCCCTACTTTCTCGTTGTCGGGATCGGTGTCCGGTGTCGTCTGGGGCTCGGCCGCCACGTGATCCGGAGTGGTGGACCTCTTGCGCCGCCACCTGCTGAACAGCACACCGAGGCCGGCCAGTCCGGCGGGGAAGAACCCGACCACGACGATGAACAGCAGCCCCTGGGCATAGATCCATCCGGACGGAAAGCGTTCGGAGAACAGGGTTTGCGCCCATGCCACCCCGATGGCGCCGAGGACCGGGCCGAGCAGCGTGGTGCGCCCGCCGATCGCGACGCCGATCAGGAATGCGATGGACGGCACGATCCCGACTTGTGACGGCGCGATGAACCCGACGATCGGCACGAACAGGGCGCCGGCGATGCTGGCGAACAACGCGGCCAGCGTGTAGGCCACCACCTTGATGTTCGCCGGGTCGTACCCCAGGAACCGCACCCGCTCCTCGCCGTCACGCACGGCGACCAGTAGTTCGCCGTACCGGCTGGACATCAGCTGGCGCACCAGCGCCACCACGATCAGCAGGGTGGCCGCCGCGATGAAGTACACCATCCGTTTGTTCGCCGGATCGTTGAGGTTGAACCCGAAGAAGGTGCGGAAGTTGGTCAGGCCGTTGCTGCCACCCAGGCTGGTCTGGCCGACGAGCAGGATCGCCAGCGCGGCGGCCAGCGCCTGCGACAGGATCGCGAAGTAGGCGCCCTTCACCCGGCGTTTGAACACCCCGAAGCCGAGCAGCGCGGCGATTCCGGTCGGGAACAACAGGATCGCCAGGAGAGTGAACGCCGGAGAGGCGAACGGCTCCCAATAGCCCGGCAGCTCACGGACACCGGCGATCTGCATGAAGTCGGGAACGTCGTGTCCGCGGATCGAAGCGTCGGCGATCTTGAGGTGCATGCCCATCAGGTAGCCGCCCAGGCCGAAGAACACGCCTTGGCCGAGCACGAGCATTCCGCCTCGGCCCCAAGCCAATCCGATGCCCGCGGCCACGATCGCGAAGCACAGGAACTTGCCGAGCAGGCTGAGCCGGAAATCCGACAGCACGGCAGGCGCGACCCCGAACAGCACCACCGCCGCGATACCGAACCCGGCCCAGGTCTGCCAGCGGCCGAGGCGGGTGCGTACGTCTTGTGTCAGCGCGCTCATGCCAGGCTCCTGGTTCGGACCGTGAACAAGCCCTGTGGGCGTACCTGCAGGAAGATCACGATGATGACGAACACGATCACCTTGGCCAGCGACGCCGTGGTGCTGTACTCGATGAACGAGTTCAGGAAGCCCAGCGCCAAGGCGGCGATCACGGTGCCCTTGATCTGGCCCAGCCCGCCGACCACCACCACCAGGAACGCGTCGATCAGGAAGCTCTGACCGATGGTCGGACTGGTGGAGCCGATCAGGGTCAATGCCACCCCGGCCACCGCCGCCAGCCCGGATCCGATGAAGAACGTGGTGATATCGGTCCGGCGGGACGAGATGCCGCTGGTCTCGGCCAGATCCCGGTTCTGCACCACCGCCCGGATCCGCCGCCCCATCGGGCTGGTCTTGAGCACGGTGGCGAGCACCGCCACGCACACGATCGCCAACACCAGGATGAAGATGCGGGTCTTGGGTACCACCGCGCCCAGGATTTCCACGCCGCCCGAGAGCCATTCCGGGGCAACCACATTGACCGCGGGTGCGCCGAAGATGTCTCGGGCCACCTGTTGCAGGATCAAGCCGACGCCGAAGGTGACCAGCAGCGTGTCCAGGGGGCGGCCGTACATCCGCTGGATGAGGGTCACCTCGAGCAGCGCTCCCATGGCGCCGCCGACGAGGAACCCGACGACCAAGGAGAACAGCAGGGAGGCACCGGCATTGGTGATGATCTGCTGCACCACATATGCGGTGTAGCAGCCGGCCATGATGAACTCGCCGTGCGCCATGTTGATGACGCCCATCTGGCCGAAGGTCAGGGAAAGGCCCAGTGCCGCCAGCAACAGGATCGAGCCGAGGCTCAACCCTGTTGCCAGCTGGCCGATGAGGATGTCCATGCGTGATTGGTTCCCGTCAGCTGGACAGCCCGGCCGCCCACGGGTAGGACTTCAGGTACGGATCGGGCTCGATCGGCCCCTTGGACTCCCAGATCGTGTAAATCAGTCCGTCGGGCCGGATTTCGCCGATGCGGGCGGTCTTGGTGATGTGGTGGTTCTCGCCGTCGATGGTGACCTTGCCCTCAGGGGCCTCGAAGCTCACGCCGTCCGCGTTGTCCTGAATCGCCTTGACGTCGAACGACTTGGCCTTTTCGACCGTGTTCTTCCACAGGTAGACCGAGGTGTAGGCCGCCTCCATGGGATCCGAGGTGGGCTTCTTGGGATCTTTGACGAAGTCCTTGTAGGCCTTGACGAACGCCTTGTTCACCGGGGTGTCGATGGTCTCGTAGTAGTTCCACGCGGTCAGCTGGCCGGCGACGTTCTGGACGCCGATTCCGCCGACCTCTTCCTCGGCGATCGATACCGAGACCACGGGCATCTGCTGCGGCGTCAGGCCGACGTTCTTGTACTCGCGGAAGAACGCGACGTTGGAGTCGCCGTTGAGCGTGTTGAACACCGCGTCCGCGTCGGCGCTACGGACCTTGTTGACGATGGTGGAGAAGTCGGTCGAACCCAGCGGCGTGTAGTCCTCGCCCTTGATCTCGATGCCGTTCTCCTTGGCGTAGGCCTTGATGATGCGGTTGGCCGTCTGGGGGAACACGTAGTCGCTGCCCACGAGGTAGAGCGATTTGACGCCCTTCTCCTTGAGGTAGTCCAGCGCGGGCACGATCTGCTGGTTGGTGGTGGCGCCGGTGTAGAAGATGTTCTTGCTCGACTCCAGCCCCTCGTACTGAACCGGGTAGTACAGCAGGGCGTTCGCGCTTTCGAAGACCGGCAGCATGGCCTTGCGGCTCGACGAGGTCCAGCCGCCGAACACCGCGGCCACGCAGTCGCTACTGATCAGCTTCTCGGCCTTCTCAGCGAATACCGTGGGCTCGGACGCGCCGTCCTCACCGATCAGCTCGATCTGTTTGCCCAGGACGCCGCCCCCGGCGTTGATCTCCTGGACCGCGAGCTTGATCGCATCGCGCACCGTCACCTCGGAAATGGCCATCGTGCCCGACAAGGAGTTCAGTGATCCGACCTTGATCTTCGGGCCGGACGTGTCCACACACGTTGCCGCATTTGCTGCGTCGGATTCGCTCGCGCGGCTACCGCAGCCAGCCAGGATCAAACTGGCAACGGCGATCAAACTCCCTGCCGCGAGTGTTGACCGGCGCAATGGCATACGGTTGGGCCGATGAGCGCTCGCGCGACGAGCATTTCCTGGACGCATGGGCGACCTTTCCCTTGAATTGCAGCGCGTATCCACCCGATGGCCATCGGGTGGCGGTGCAAGAGCGGAACACACTGTGCGGGTGTCGAATCGGGACGTTAGAGCGCCGCTGTTACTGAGAAATGTCTGTGTGTGACAAACAAATTAACCTCTAGCTAGACGGGGGTTGGTCTGCCGTTGGATCGGAATTCCGAAGCCCATTAGTCGCAGCTGTAACAAAGCGGTAGCCTGCGTCGATATGACGAACATGCGAAAAGTGACAACCACGGTCGGTGCGGCGCTGGTTCTGGCGGCCGCGGGTATGGCGGTCTCCAACGCAACGTCGTATGCGGAACCGGAGGCGCAGGGCCATCAGGTCCGCTACACCCTCACCTCGGGCGCGCCTTACGAGTTCGACCTCTACTACCTGACGACGCAGCCGGCGAGTAAAGACGCCTACAACGCCGACGCGTACAAGTACCTGCAGAAGGCAACGGTCAACGTCGGTCCCGATGCGCCGTGGGTGTTCGAAACCACGCTGGCCGATCCGCAGTGGGCCATCTTCACCGTCGCGAGCACCACGCACGGCGGCCGGGCCCAGCCCAACGCACACTGCGAGATCGCCGTCGACGGCCAGGTCGCGGTTCAGAACGACCACCCCTACAGCCCGCGCTGCCAGCTCGGTCAGTGGTGATCTGACCCGCCCGCGGGTGTGGTGATCTGACCCGCTCGCGGGTGTGGTGACCTGACCCGCTCGCGGGTGTGGTGATCCGACCCGCCCGGCGCGGCGATCGTTCTCACCAGGTGGGAACGGCTTGACGAATCGTTCGAACTATTGTTCGATAACTGTGTGCGTGCGACGCGGTACCGCTGCCGCTCTTCGGCGCACACCGACTGGGGTTCGCGCTACGGCGCGCGCCGGTGCCGTACCCGAAACCGCGGCGCCGGCGCTCCAGTTCCCCTTTTCGCCTCGGCCTGCATAGCCGGGATGGCAATGACTTTGCCAAGTGTCATTCTGGGCTGGGCAGCTCGTCCGCGGCAACCATGTCCCGGTGGCGTTGAGCGCGGCCAGATCGAATGCCGGAACCAATTCCGTTGTAGCGCACCTCCTGTCGCTCCCGCGAAACCGCGCCCGGGCGGCATCGACGGGCCGACACGGCTGAAATTACTTGACATCGACATCGAACAATTGTTCGATATGGGCATGCGGTGGGACGGGCAGGCGGTGCGTGCCGATGACGGGGCGCTGCCCGGTCTGCAGCGGCTCGGCTTCGTCCGCAGTGTCCGCACGCCGCAATTCGAGGGCATCACGTTCCATGAGGTGCTGTGCAAGTCGGCGCTGAACAAGGTGCCCGCGGCCTCGATGCTGCCGTTCCGGTACACGGTCAACGGCTATCGCGGGTGCAGTCACGCCTGCCGGTATTGCTTTGCGCGTCCGACGCATGAGTATCTCGACTTCGACAGCGGCGCGGATTTCGACAGCCAGGTGGTGGTGAAGACCAACGTGGCCGAGGTGCTGGCGCGTGAGGTACGGCGCCGGTCCTGGACGCGTGAGACGGTCGCCCTTGGCACCAACACCGATCCCTATCAACGTGCCGAAGGGCGCTACGCCCTGATGCCCGGAATCATTGCCGCACTGGCCGATTCGGGCACACCATTCTCCATTCTCACCAAGGGCACGCTGCTGCGCCGCGATCTGCCGTTGATCGCCGAGGCCTCGCGCCACGTCGACGTGAGTGTCGCGGTGTCCCTGGCGGTCGGAGATCCGGAGCTGCACCGCCAGGTGGAGCCTGGGACCCCGTCGCCCGACGCTCGGCTCGGTCTGATCGCCGCCATTCGCGATGCCGGGCTGCAGTGTCACGTGATGGTTGCGCCGGTGCTGCCGCGTCTGACGGATTCGGCCGAGCAGCTGGACGACCTGCTCAGCCGCATCGCGGCGGCAGGCGCCGGCGGCGTGACGGTGTTCGGGCTGCATCTGCGGGGGACGACGCGCGGCTGGTTCATGTCCTGGCTGCAGCGCGAGCACCCCGAACTGGTCGGTGAATATCAGCGGTTGTACCGACGCGGCGCGTACCTGCCTGCGGATTACCGCGACATGCTTCGTACCCGGGTGGCACCTCTGGTGGCCCGGTACGGATTGACTGGGCGAGCGCCCGTGGCGCGCGCCGGTGCCGTACGTGAAACCGCGGCACCGGCGCACCCGGTCCTGTTCTGAGGGCGGTCGGTGTGTCGGCGATGGCCCCGAACTGTCGGCCGATCACTGTGATTCATTGTGGGCGCAATACTTTCGAGCCCGGGCCGCGAGGGTTCGGGACAGCGCGACCACCTCGGGCGTGAGCCCGGTCCAGTCGTCAGCCAGCGTGCCCAGGTAGCCGGCGCGGGCACGGTTCAGCAGCTCGCGGTCGGCCGGCTCCAACGTCGGTGCCAGAGTTTCGGCTGCGACGTCTTTGGCGACGATCTCGCCGTCGGCGGCGGTCAGAACCATGCGCGCCAAGGTGAGCAGGGTATTGCGTTCGTCGCCTTCGACGCCGTCCAGTACGTCGGGGATGGTGTCGCACACGGCGGTTCTGAGCAGTTCCCGCGGCACAGGCAGGGCCACACTGTCGAGCGCGGCGCCGCGCAGCACCCGGTGGGCGGATTGGGCAGTGGCCATGAGGATGATGACATCGATGTCGTCGGAAGGCTCCGGAACGTGACCGGCGACGAGTTCTGCCCGCCGCCACTCGCCGTACTGGAAATCGTGGCGGGGCCGATACCGCCAGGATTGGTCGTCGTCGATGACGACACTCGTGAGTTCGACGGGCCGTCGCTGCGCGGCATCAGGAAACCGCTCCGAATGCCCTCGCCAGCCCGACACCTCGAGTAGCACCGAGGTCAGCGCCCTGCGTTCCTCCGTGATGAGGGATCGGTGCGTCAGTACGAGCAGATCGACGTCGCTGTCGGGCTTCAGGCCGGAACTGACGCTCGATCCGTAGAGGTAAACGCCGACGATGCCGCCCGGATTCTGTTGATCAAGGTGGTCGAGAATCCGGGTAACCGCGTCCTCCATGACACCACGTTAACCGCCGGGTACGAGCGGAGACTTCAGCTCTTGTTGCGCTTGACCTGATTGAACGGCACCCCACGGTCAGCCGCGAACTCCCGTGGAAAGCCGAGGATCCGCTCGCCGATCACATTCCGTGCCATCTCCGAACTCCCGCCGCCCAGCGATCCGGTCTGCCGGGACAGATAGCGCACCCCGATCTCCATCAGGCCGGAAAGTTCTGGCGCATCGCCGGACCCCTGATCGACGACGCCGGCGGTGCCCGCGATGGCCAATGCGGTGTCCACCTCGAGCTCGGTGGTTTCGGCATGGAACAACCGGATCAGGGTGCCGGCATTCGGTGGCAGCGAGCCGTTGCCGATGGCGGCGCCGACGTGGTCGATGAGCTGTTTCTTGACGATGCGCCGCACCAGGGCGCGCCCGGCCAGATCTTGCACGCGGGCGTCGTCGCCCTGGCCGGTGGCCTCGGCCAGCCCGATGTGGTCCGGCGGCATCTCGTTGGCGTTCTCGGCCCCGGTTCCGCTGGCGAATTCCGAGCCGCCACCGACGGCGCGACGCTCGTGGTGCAGTTGCCGCGAGGCCACCGTCCAGCCGTCGTTGACCTGGCCCACCACGGCGCCGGCCGGGAGCTCCAGGTTGTCGAAGAACTCTTCGCAGAATTCCTCGTTGCCGTTCACCTCGGTGATGCGGCGCATCGTGATACCCGGCGCGTTCAGCGGCACCAGGAACATGGTCAGTCCCTCGTGTTTGGGCACCGTCCAGTCGGTGCGGGCCAGCATCAGCCCGTAGTCGGCGGCGAAGGCGCTGGTGCTCCAGGTCTTGGCGCCGTTGATGATCCAGGTGTCGCCCCGGAGTTCGGCGCGGGTGATCACCCCGGCCAGATCCGACCCGCCACTGGGCTCGGACAACAGCTGGCACAGCACCTCGTCGCCGCGGATCGCCGCCGAGATGCGCTCACGCTTCTGCTCAACGCTACCCATGTCGAGAATCGTCGCGCCGCAGATGGTGAACGAGGGGGTGTTGAGGATGAGCGGCATCTCGTAGTTGCGGCACTCGTCGTTGAATGCCTTCTGGTAGGCGTAGTCGAGGCCCAGGCCACCGTATTCGCGCGGGAAGCAGATGCCGGCGAAACCGCCTTCGTAGAGTCGCTTCTGCAGTTCCTTTGCGCGTTCCCAGGATTCGGTCTCGGCCCGTACGGAGAACGGTGGATCGTTCGGATCGATGGGCGGCATGTTCTGGGCCAGCCAGGCGCGGGCGCGGAGCGCGAATTCCTCGACGGACTCCGTCGTTGCGGGGGTGCTCACGGTGTCGGTCACGCTCCAACCTCCTCGGCGACGCGGGTCTTGCGGCTCAACGCGTACACCGCGCGGTGGTGATCCTCGGGGGAGCCGTAGAGCGCCCGGTACAGGGCGACCCGCCGTAGGTACAGGTGCAGATCGTGTTCCCAGGTCACGCCGATCCCGCCGTGCAACTGCACACAGTNCGGTGTGCCCGGGACACGCCGATCCCGCCGTGCAACTGCACACAGTCGTGGAGCATCACCGGGGCACGTTCGACCACATAGGCTTTCGCGGCGCTGACGAGCTTCGGCGCCTCGGGGGAGCGTTCGGCCACCGCGGCCACGGCGCCCGCTGTGGTGGCGCGCGCGGCTTCGAACCACATCTTCATGTCGGCGGCGCGATGCTTGAGCGCTTGGTAGGACGCCAGTGGACGGCCGAAGCTGTGCCGGTCGGTGAGCCACTGATTCGTCATCGTCAGCACCGCGTCGAGAATCCCGACGATCTCCGCGCACTGCAGTATCAGGGCCAGCTGGCGCTGGCGTTCGATGATGCCCGACGCTTGATCGGCGGTCCCGACCGCGGCGGACTCGCCGACCTGCACGCCGTCGAATTGCACCCGGGCGTAACGCTTGACCAGATCGACCGAGTTCTGCGGCGTGACCGTGACACCGGCCGTGTCGGTCGGCACGACGAACTGCCGGGTCTGGCCGTCACAGTCGGCCACCACCAGCAACACATCACTGCGGTCGCCGGCCTCCACTCGGTCCTTGACGCCGTCGATCCGGTAGCCAGACCCGGTGCGGGTGGCGGTGGTGGCGATATCGGTGGCCGCCTGCAGGGCGTCGAACGGCCGGCCCGGCTCGTAGACCGCCCACGACGCCACGGTTTCCCCGGACACCAGTGCCTCGATCAGTTGCTCGTGGCCGCCGGGTGCTTCGACCAGGCCGGCCAGCACGACGCTCACCGGATGTAGGGGACCGGGGGCCACGGTGCGGCCGGCCTGTTCGGCGAGCAGGGCCAGGTCGGTGACCCCGTCCCCGGATGGACTGCCGCCGCCCAGTTCCTCGGGTACCAGCAGGCTGGCCCACCCCAATTCGGCTGCGCGTCCCCACCATTCGGTGTCGAACGAGCTGCCCTCGGCGTGCAGTTCGCGCACCCGGCTCAGCGGGACTTCCTTTTCCAGGAAGGCCTGGGCGGTCGAGGTGAACAGCATCTGTTCCGGATTTGCCACATCGGTCATGTAGTCGGCCAGCTTCTTGTATTCGAGGACAGGACTGGGTCAGGTCAGGACGAGCGCCGGGACATCGGGCCGGTACACCTTCTTGTTCTCGACCTTGAACAGGTCGACGAGGTTGCCGCCCATCACCTTTCGCACACCTTCGTCGTCGAGGCCGTGCGCCTCCAGATCGTCGACCAGCTTGATCGGATCGGCAAGGCCCTCCGGATGCGGCCAGTCGGAGCCGAAGATGATGCGGTCGGCGCCGCAGAGGTCGGCCATCTGCTTGAAGTCGTCCTCCCAGAATGGCGCGACGTACACACCACGCTTGAACGCCTCGATCGGATCTTCCGGAAACTCCTGCGGCATCTTCGAATAGACGTCTTTGAACTGGTAGAAGAGGTAGGGCACCCAGGAGGCGCCGTTCTCGACCGACAGGATGCGCAGGTCCGGGTTGCGGGTCAACGCGCCGTGGCAGACCAGCGCGGCCATGGTGTCTTCGATCGGCCGTTTGCCCATCGCGACCATCCGGAACGCCGTCGGCTTGAACGGCAGGAACTCGTCGGCCGGTTCCCAGTCGTTGAGGTACTGCGCGTACCCGCTGTCGGAGGCGTGCATGCACACCGGGATGCCTGCCTTGACGCACGCGTCCCAGAACGGGTCGAACTCAGCGAATCCCAGCGACCGGGTACCGCGATAGCCGGGCACCGGCGCCGGCCGAACCAGCACGGTCTTCGCGCCGCGCTCCAGGCACCATTCGAGTTCTTCCAGCGCCCGGTCGACCACACCGAGATTGATCACCGGCGTCGAGAAGATGCGATCGGCGTAGTTGAACTGCCATGTCTCGTACATCCATTCGTTGAGCGCGTGGATGATGTCGAGGATCAGGTCGGGATCGTCCTTGAGGCGTTCCTCCACCAAGCTGGCCAGCGTCGGGAACATGATGGTGTAGTCCAGGCCGAGGCTGTCCAGAACCTCAAGGCGTGCTTCGGGATTGCGGAAGGCGGGAATGGCCTTCATCGGTTTGCCCATCACCTCGCGGTAGCTCTTGCCGCCGCTGCCGTGGCGGAAATACTCCTCCTGGGCGCCGGGCCGGGCGACCACCTCGAACGTGGGGTTCGGGATGTAGTCGCTGATCTGGTTGCGCACCACGATCTTCGTGCGGCCGTGCACGTCGATGTAGTCGATGACGCCCTTGCGGTGCTCCGGGAGGAACTTCGTCAGCGCTTCCTTGGGCTCGTAGAAGTGGTTGTCGGCGTCGAACACCGGATACGGAAGCTCGCGTGAGGGCATGTTCGCCTCCTGGAAGAGTGATATTTTCCGGAATTGGTAATGACGTTACCACGTGCGGAGCCCGTCGGCCGAGCCCATTCGGGCGATCGCTCAAAAGCGGGGGAAAGGGCAGGTCACGCCCCGGATTGAGGGACAAGGAGGCCCCTCGCGCAGAACTCGTAGATGTGCTGGCCTTCGATGGGGGTCCCGTTGAGCTCGACCCCCAGTGAGCGCAGGCGCATCGCGCCGAGCACGGACTGCATGATCAGGGCCGCGGTGCTCTGCACGTCGATGTCGGCGCGGAACGCGCCGGCGTCCATTCCGCGGTGCAGGATGTCGCCGATGAGCTCGTGCAACGGTGCCAGCACGCGGGCGTACTCCTGGGGCAATGACTCGGCGAGGTGGTCGTTGTAGAACGTCAGGCCGCGATTGATGCTGTCCTGGGTGCTCGACGATGCGGGGACGGTGATGCGGTCGATGAGTGCGCGCAGCGCCTCGGGCCCCGGTAGCCCGTCGGTATCGGAGCGCCAGCGCTGTGTGGATTCGGACATGATCTTGTCGATCAGGGCCAGCAGTAGCTCGTCCTTGGAGGAAAAGTGCTGGTAGAACGACCGTAGCGAGGTCTTGGATCGTTCCACCACCTCGAGCACGGTGAAGTCGGTGCGCCCGGTCTCGCCGAGGATGGTCAGCGCCGATTTCATGAAGCGCCGGGCCCGGTCCGCCTGCGCCTCGGCGCGCGGGTTGTGCGACGCTCGCTCGACCGGCCTAGCCATTGCGCCATCACCTCCGTCATGCTGCACTTGCGAGAATGACGTTACCGGTTCGGTAGAAGCAATAGGCGGGTTGCGATTGACTGAGTGGTTCTTGTTCCTGCCCCAGGTGCGGTTGGACGTCGGCGATATCGTCGAGCGGGCGACGGTGGCCGAGGCGTGCGGATTCGACGGCATCGCGTTCATCGATCATCTGGAGGCGCCCGGTGCCACCCACCAAAGCATCTGGGAGGCAATGACTGTCGCGACCTGGGTGGCCGCCCGCACCGAACGCCTGCGGATCGGTCATCTGGTCTTGTGCGATGCGTTCCGTCATCCGGCGGTGCTGGCCAAACAGGCCGTCACGCTGTCGGAAGCCACCGGCGGCCGGTTCGAGCTCGGTCTCGGTTCGGGTTCGTGGCCGCAGGAGTTCGAGCGGTTCGGGGTGCATACCGGCGACGCCGCGGCGCGGGTACGCCGGCTGGGGGAGAACCTGCAGCTGCTGCGGCAGTACTGGGGCGGCGACGACGAACGAGCGCAGAAGCCGCGTCCCGAACACCCAATTCCCTTGGTACTCGGGGGAACCGGCAAGCGCATGATGGATCTGGTCCGCGCCCACGCCGACTGGTGGAACGTCCCGTCACATCAGCTCGACCGGCTGCCGGCGTTACTGCCGACGGTGGGCAGCGCGCGGGTGTCGCTGCAGCAGATGGTCGGCTTCGTGGGTCGTGGCGTGGACCGCACCGCGGTGACCGAGCGCAGCACCCGGTTGTTCGGTCACCTGGGCGACGGCCTGGTGTGCGGTGACGCCGTGGAACTCACTGGGCACTTCGCCGGGCTGGCGGCCCAGGGAGTCGAGCGCTTTTACGTCTGGTTCGCGGATTTCGCGGCACCACAAACCATTTCGGAATTCGCCGAGACAGTCATCAACGCGTGACAGAGAGGAAAGACATGACCGCCGATTCAGCTGAGGCCACCCAGTGGACCCTGCAGATGCTGCTCGACCTGTTCGACGCGGAACCGACGGGTGAGAATCGCTTCACGGTGCAGACCGGCATCGCCGGTGTCGACGAGCGCCAGGTCGTGGAAGGTACCCAGGTGCTGGGTGCCGCTATCGTGGCGGCCTCAAAACGCTTTCCGGACAAGTCGATCCGCTCCGTGCATGCGGTGTTCGCCCGGGCGGTCATGGTGGGCCCGCCGGTCGAACTCGACATCGATGTGATCAGCGAGGGCCGTTCCACGGCCACCGCGGTGATCGCCGCTTCGCAGAACGGCAAGCGCTGTATCACCGTCACTTTGCTCGCCGATGTGCCCACCGGCGACGTGATCCGTCATCATCTGCCCCGCCCCGAGGTCGCAGGCCCGGCCGACTCCAACGCCTCGCACATGCCGATGACCGGACGCGAACTGCGTTTGGTCGATGTCGTCGACGTCAACAGCCCGGACGAGGTCGGCCCGCCCGAGCTGTATGCCTGGTTGCGTTATGACCCCATCCCGGACCGCGACGACCTGGCCAAGGCGCTGATCGCGTATTTCACCGGGCACCTGGGTATTTCGACCACGATGCGAGCGCACGAGGGCATCGGTACCGCCCAGGCGCACCTGACCGTCTCGACGGCGCCCATGACCGTCACGGTGAGCTTCCACGAGCCGGTCGGGTGGGACGGCTGGCTGCTCTACAGCCATGAGAGCACGCAGGTGGGCGCGGGGATGTCGTATGTGCGCGGTGCGGTGCACACCGAGGAGGGTGAGCTGATCGCGTCGTTCAGCCAAGATGGGTTGATCCGCCCGTTGCGTACCACCGACACCAAGATCTCCGAGCACGCGCGGTTGTAGGCCGGCGCCGCCGCTCAGATCTTCAGATACCCCTTGTCTGCCGGGATCTGGGCGGCGGTGACCAACGACGACGCGTCGCCGGCGAGCCACACCACGATGTCGGAGATCTCGTTCGGGGCGATGAGCGAATCCGTCGGCAGCGCGCCGGGGGAGAAACTGTGGATGTAGGTCGGATGGTCCTGCAGCAGCTGGTACATGGACAGGTCATTGCCCATCGGGGTGTCGGTGCCGTACGGGTGGATCGAGTTCACCCGGATCCCGAATTCACCCAGTTCGACCGCGAGTGAGTTGGTGAGGCCGACAAGGCCGAACTTGCTGGCGCAGTAGTGCGCACATCCCGGCACCGCCTTGACCCCGGCGGCAGAACTGACGGTGATGATCGAACCGCCGTTGCCCGCCTCGATCATCGGCGGCACGACGGCCTGGATGGTGTGGAACACCCCGGTCAGGTTGACATCGAGGGTGTCCTGCCATTGCGTCGCCGGGATCTCCCATAACCGGCCCCAGTTGAGCACGCCGGCATTGGCCACCACGATGTCGAGCCGGCCGAACTGTTCGAGGGCTTCGGCCACCAGCCGGCGCTGTGCCTCCGCATCGCGCACATCGACCTCGCGGGCCAGAATCTTGCGGCCTTCACCCTCGACCAGTGCCACGGTCTCGGCGAGATCCTCCGGAGTGGACGCGGCGTAGCCGTTGTGTTCGGTGACCGGCGCACAGGCGTCGAGCGCGACCACGTCGGCGCCGGCGCGGGCCAGGCGCACACAGTGAGAACGGCCCTGCCCGCGGGCGGCACCCGTGACATAGGCGACGCGCCCGGCCAACGGCAGTTCGGATTCGCTCATGCGGAGATCTCCTTCAGATGTGCGGCCGGACGTCCGGACGGTGCGGCCGTCCTCGAGAACTGGTAGTCGGAAAGCGGGGAGCGGTGGGCGAATCGGCGAGACCCGGTGATGGTCTGGGGCCGGTAGTAGACCGTGTCGGTCTGGGAATTCACGAAGTACGTGCTCAGCCCGGCGCACTTGGTGTAGTAGACGTGCGCGACGCGGCCGCGACGGCGCATCAGGTCGTTCCATGAGTTGAAGGCGTCGGTGCCGACCGCGACCACACCGGCGCCGCGCCGACGCGCTTCGTCGATGATCCGGACGGCGTGTGCGGCCACCGTCTCGACGTAGTCGGGCCAGGCGAATCCGACGAACCCGAGTGGTCCGACGATCTCCCACCGGTTGGGCAGGCGCGGGTGGGCCGTCCCCGCGTAGTTGCGCAACCCGTGGGCGCGGTAGTACTCGGCGAGGTCGAAACCGCGTGCGCCCAGGATGGTATCCGGCCGGTACGTTTCCGGATCGGTCCACAGCTCGTATCCGGTGGCCAGCACGAGCAGATCGGCCGGATGCTCGGCTCCGTCGGTGGTGCGAACCCCGGTCGCGGTGATCCGTTCGATCGGTGTGGTGATCAGGTTGGTGTGTGGGTTGTTCAGTGCCGGGAGGAAGGTACTTGAGATCACCGGTCGCTTGGCCAGGATGCCGTAGCGCGGCACCAGCTTTCGGCGGGTCGCCGGATCTTCGACGACGCTGCGCAGCAACAGGCGGTAGAGCAGACGTGACCAGCCGTCGTAGAGCGGCATGAGCCGGCGCAGCCACCGGTCCGGCAGGCGCGAGAAGACATGCACGATGGGTGCCACCATGAAGAGGTCCATGGCCAGCCGTCCGGCCGCGTTGACCACGGGCAGGACGCCGGGAATCCGCAGGGCGCGGCGCATCGCCGGGGGAATGTCGAAGTCGATCTTCGGCAGCACCCAGGCCGGGGTGCGTTGATAGACATCGAGATTGGCCGCCTCCGCCGACAGCGCGGCGGTGATCTGCACCCCGGAGGACCCGGTGCCGATCACCGCGATGCGCTTGCCCTTGGTGTCGTAGTCGTCGTCCCACGCGTTGGGCCGCAGGATGGTTCCGGTGAAATCCTCGATGCCCTCGAGGTCGACGGTCTGCTTGGCGTTGACGTATCCGCCGACGGAGCTGATCACGAACCGCGCTGTCACCGGTGCCCGGTCGCGGATCTCCAGCCGCCAGATACCGGCCTCGTCGTCCCACTGCTGCCTGACCACCTCGGAATTGGCCCGCAGGCGCTCGTAGAGTCCCAGATCAGAAGCCGTGTCCTGCAGGTAGCGCTGGATCTCGGGACCCGGCGCGAACAGGCGAGTCCAATGCGGGTTCGGTGCGAACGACAGCTGATACCACAGGGTGGGGATGTCGACGGCCAGGCCCGGGTAGTGATTGTCCCGCCACGTGCCACCGAAGTCGTCACCGCGTTCGAGGATGACGAAGTCGTGGATCCCTTTCTGGCGCAAGAGGTGTGCTGCGGCGATACCGCCCGGCCCGGCGCCGATGATCGCCACCTCGTAGTCCGGTCTGCGCACGCGAGGAGCAAACGGAGATTCGGTCATTGCTGCCTTCCGGTCAGACCGGCCACGATGTGGTCGGTCACGAATCGTTTCACCGCGCGTGGGCTGTCGAGATTCACCCCGATCGGCGGGAGCAGTTCGAAGCTCAGCAGGAGCCGCACGATCCATTCGCCGGCCCGGGCCGGGGTGACGCCGGGGCCGATCTCCCCGCGTTGCTGGGCGGCCTTGACGTAGGGCTTCCACAGCTCGATCGAGCGCCGCATCAGTTCGTCACCGGTGTTGCGAAGGAGCAGCACCACGACGCTTTCGTTGATGCCCCGTTGCGGGACCGAAGCCGAGTTCTGCCGGTGTGCACAGATGACGACGGCGGCGGCGGCGACCTGATCGGCCAGGCTGTCGTGGCGATCGGCCTCGGCGGCGATGGTCTCGATGAATGCGCCGGCCAGGTGATCGAGTGCGATCCTGATCGCGTTGTCGCGGCTGCCCAGCGCGTTGTGCACGGTGCCGCGAGAGACCCCGGCCCGTTCTGCGACCGCGGTGAGGCTGAATTGTCTTGGCCCGAGCTGTCTGAGTGTGTCGGCAGTCGCGGCGAGCAGCCCTGCCGACACCGTCCGCCCGGGTCGGTGCATTTGAACAGATTAACGAAATATGTTCAACCTGGTCAGTGATTGGCCAGATCGCCGATCGTCACATCGCGGCGACGTCGTGGGCGTGGTGCACGATGTCGTGTAGGTGGTAGATCGCGATCGTCGCCACGGTGAACTCGCTGCCGTTGCTGCGTAGCCCGCGGCGCGACCAGGCGTCGGCCGGCACCCGGTCGTAGATGTCGGCGACGATGCCGGCTGCCTCGAACAGTTCGGTCGCAACCGTCGCAGGATTCTGCGACGCGTAGTCGTCCGCGATCGCGGTGGCGTCCTGATCCCAGTTCGGGAACTGCGGATCGTGCTCGGACAACATCAACTGCACCCGGTGCGCGAAGATCCGGTGTACGTCACGGATGTGGCAGCCGTATTCGAGGATCGACCAGCGGTCCGGCCGGCTCCTGATACCGACGCCCTGGCCGTGCAACCGCGGCACCCACAGGGCGGCGTCCTCACGGATACGGTCGGCCACCTCGGTGTGGTGCACCGCCGCCGGATCGAACCCGCACTCCGCACAGGCGCGGGTCAGCACCCAGGTCCAGTCCTTGCTGTCGGGCTCGAGGGCGGGGGTCTGCGGGTCCATGCCACCAGTGTGGTCGCCGGTCAGTCGGCAGACAATGCCGTCCTGAGCACATCGAGTGGTAGGCCACCCAGATCCAGTGCCCGGCTGTGGAATTCCCGCAGCGTCGCGCCGCGGCGTAGGGCGTCGTCACGCAACTCGTGCCAGATCCGTTGCCCGATCGCGTACGACGGCGCCTGCCCCGGCCAGCCCAGGTAGCGGTCGAGCTCGAAGCGCAGATGCTCCTCGGCCATGGCCGAATGTGAGGTCAGGAAGTTCCAGGCCCGTTCGGCGTCCCAGACCTCACCGTCGGGTGCGGTCAGTCCGCAGTGCACACCGATGTCGATGACGACGCGGGCGGCCCGGAACCGTTGCGCGTCCAGCATTCCCATGCGGTCACCGGCATCGTCGAGCCAGCCCAGTTCACTCATCAGCCGCTCGGCGTACAGCGCCCAGCCCTCGCCGTGTCCCGAGACCCAGCAGCCGAGCCGCCGCCATCGGTTGAGCTGGCCGGCCAGTGCCACCGCGCGACCGATCTGCAGATGATGGCCCGGGACGCCTTCGTGGAACACCGTGGTGGTTTCCTGCCACGTGTGGAACCGGTCGACTCCGGCAGGAACCGACCACCACATGCGTCCGGGCCGGGACCAGTCCTCCGACGGACCGGTGTAGTAGATGCCGCCGGTCTGGGTCGGCGCGATCCGGCATTCCAGGGTGCGCAGCGGGCCGTCGATGTCGAAGTGGGTGCCGGCCAGTGAGTCCACCGCCCGATCAGACAGATCCTGCATCCAGGCCTGCAGCGCATCGGTGCCGCTGATGATGTAGCGGGGCTCGTCATCGAGCCGCCGCAGTGTCTCCGCCACCGTGGCCCCGGGGTAGAGCTGCTGGGCGATCGATTCTTGCTCGGCCACAACGGCATCGAGCAGGCCCAGCCCCCAGTCGTAGGCCTCGTCGAGGTCGACGGCGGTGCCCAGGAACAACCGTGACATCAGCTGGTAGGCGTCCCGCCCGCAGGCATCGGACTCCCGGGCGTGCGGTGCGATGTCCTCGCGCAGCACATCGCCCAACTGACGGTAGGCGTCGGCGGCGGCCTCGGCCCGCCGGCGCAGTTCGGAATGCAGCCGCGGATTGTCCGTTACCGCACTGGTACCCATCTGCGAGAACAACTCGGAGATCTGCCGGGCCTGATTGACCCCGCGGGTGACCTGGCGCAGCGCCGGGGCGTGGCCCGAGGCGGTGGCCTGGCGCAGGGCGAGCGCATAGCCGGCGGCGCGTTCGGGCACCTTCGCCAACCGCGCGGCGATCAGTGCCCAATCGTCCTCGGTTTCGGTGGCCATCAGGTCGAACACGTCGCGCATGGTCTGCAACGGCGAGGCGATCACATTGAGCTCGCCCACATCCAGGCCGGCGTCGTGCACGTCGACGATGGCACCGAGGCGTTCGCGCATCGCGGCCATCGTGACCACGTCGACATCGTCGGCGGGTTGCAGCCCGTCCAGCTCCCGCAGGGTCGCCCGCGCCGCCTCCGCGCGGGCCGCAACTCCCTGCGGAGAGTAATCGGTCACGTCATCGTCATGACCGGTGATGCCCAGTTCGGTTGCGGCGCATGGATCGAGCCGTGCGTAGGTGTCGAGATAGCGCTCGGCTGCCTCGTCGACGGCGGTGGTGGCCCTAGCCAAGGTTGTTCGTGGCGAAGGTGTCGCACTTGTTCGGGTCACCGGTCTGGTAGCCGATGGTGAACCACTTCTGCCGCTGCTCGGAGGATCCGTGGGTCCAGGCCTCGGGGTTGACCCGGCCGGTGGCCGCGGACTGGATGCGATCGTCGCCGACGGAGGAGGCCGCCGAGAGGGCATCGGCGATGTCCTTGTCGCTCAGCGGTTCCAGGAAGGGAACGTCGGTGCCCTCTTGACGGGTGATCGACGCGTAGTGCGCCCACACCCCGGCGTAGCAGTCGGCCTGCAGCTCGGTGCGCACGCCGGCACCGGTGGCACCTTCCGGATCCTGCTGTGCCCGGCCGAGCACCCCGAGCAGGTTCTGCACGTGGTGACCGAATTCGTGGGCGACCACGTACTCCTGCGCGAGCGGGCCGCCACTGGAACCGAACTGGTTGACCAGCACCTGGAAGAAGTCGGTGTCGAAATAGGCGGTCCGGTCGACGGGGCAGTAGAACGGCCCGACGTCACTGGTGGCCGGGCCGCACCCGGTCTGGACCTGGCCCTTGAACAGCCGGACCTGCGGGCGCGAGTACCCCTTCAGCAGCTGCTGCCAGACTCCGTCAACGGAGTTGCCGGTGGCGACCACGCGGCACTCGACCTTCTCGTTGGCGTCGGCGCCCGTCTTGCACTGGCTCAGGTCGAAACCCTCGCCCTCGACGCCACTGGTGTCCATTTGCTGCTGCTGCGGCAGGACGGTGCCGGGGTCGACCCCGAGGAACATCGCGAGCACGACGATCAGCAGACCACCGAGACCTCCGCCGATCGCGATGCCGCGGCCCGGCCCGCGACCACCGCCGGAACTGGAAGTGGTGCTCGTGTCGATCTGCATACCCTCGTTGAAGGTCATCGCGTCACTCCATCGCATTCGCCGGTAGGTCCGAGCTCAACAGCGCCGTTAAGCTTGCCACACTACGATTCAGGCGTGTCCGTCGTTGCGGAACATTCGACCATCGCCCACACCTCGCTGGGGCGGCTACGTGGCACCCGCGAAGGCGGGGTCAGCGTATGGCGGGGTATCGATTACGCCCAGCAGCCCATCGGCGCACTGCGATTCCTGGCGCCGCGGCCCGTGGTGCCCTGGACCGGGGTGCGCGACGCCGTCGAGCACGGTCCTTTGCCCCCACAAGGCCGTTCGTTCGTCGGGGGAGGCCGCGACGACCCCAAGGTTCGCGACGAGGCTTGCCTGACCATCACGGTCTGGTCCCCGGACACGGGTGGATCACTGCCGGTGATGGTGTGGATACCCGGCGGGGCCTTCGTCTACGGCGCCGGCCAGTTGCAGCTCTACAACGGTTCGCGGCTGGCGGCGAACGGCGATGTGGTGGTTGTCAACGTCACGTACCGGCTCGGCGTGTTCGGCGGGTTCGAACTCGGTGATCTGGGTGAGGGATTCGACGACAACCTGTGCCTGCGAGACCAGATCGCCGCGCTGCAGTGGGTGCGCGACAACATCGCCGCGTTCGGCGGGGATCCCGAGCGGGTCACGGTGTTCGGTGAATCCGCCGGTGCCACATCGGTGTTGGCCCTGTTGGCCAGCCCGGCGGCCGAGGGCCTGTTCGCCCGCGCGATCGCGCAGAGTCCGGCGTTGCCGCTGATCGCCCACAGGGAGGACCGGGCTCGTCAATCCCACCGCTTCATGCAGCTGATCGGGGTCGGGGCCGAACAGCTCAAGGTGCTGCCGCAGCGGCAACTGCGGCGCGCCGCGGGTCAGGTGCAGCTCGAGAGTGCGCAGCAGACACCGACGCTGGCCTACGGACTGACCCACGGCGTCGACCTGTTGCCGTTGCACCCGGTCGAGGCGGCCCAGGCGGGTGCGGTGTCGGCGGTGCCACTGATCATCGGCACCAACAGCCATGAGGCGTCGATGTTCGCCTGGGGCAAGCCACCGATGCTGCCGACCACGCTCGACGGCGTCGAGAACTATTTCCGTCACCGATCCCCGCAGGACCGGGAGCGGATCTTGGCGGCATATCCCGCGTTCCCTCGTCGGAGTGCGTTGGTGGCGTTCGGCTCCGACGTCATGTTCGGCGCGCCGACCTGGGCGTTCGCCGACGCCTACAGCGTGCACGCGCCCACGCACGTCTACCGGTTCGACCACACCACCTGGACTCTCAAGGTGTTGGGTCTCGGCGCCACCCACGGCAGTGAGATCGTGCACATCCAGCACAGTTACGGGTCGTACCTGGGTCGCAAACTGCACCCGTTGGGCCGTCGGGTTCAGCCCTCGGTCGGCAGGCGGATGCAGCGCACCTGGCTGGATTTCGCCAGGGCCGAGATCGCCGACTGGCCCGAGTACGACGTCGACCGGCGCCTGACCCGGGTGATCCGCTCCGCGAGCGACGAGACCGTCGCCGATCCGGACGCGGTCCGGCGCGCGGCGTGGGACGGACTCGGGTACTAGGTGCCGTACCGCTCGTCGGTATAGCGACGCAGGTTGTGCAGGAACCGCTGGAACAACCAGGCCATCACCGGCCGGCCCAACGTCATCCCGAGTTTCCCGGCCGGCCCACTCGGCTTCATCGCCATGACCCAGGTCAGATGGCACCCGTCGGCCGTCTCCACGACGCGGTAATCCTCGGCGAAGGCCGAGATCGCGTTCGAGGTGCTGGTGTTGAACCGGAAAGCCATGTGTGAGTAAGGCTCCCAGGCCAGGAATTCCTCGTCGCCGACGATGTGCCCGCGCATCGTCACGGTCCGGGTGGTCCCCACGCCACGAGGTTCGGGGCTGGTCCACTCGACGTTGGTGATGACGGTCGCCCAATGCGGCCAGGAGTCGGCATCGCCGAGCACCTCGAACAATTGCTCGGGGGTGATGGCGAGATCGACGGTGCTGACGAAGCGGAACGGCGCGTGCTCGATGAAGTCCAACTCGACGCGTTCGCACTGGTAGGTCCGGGCCATGGGTAGACACCCTAGGACAGAGTGTCTACCGGCGGCTCAGCCCGGCCCGTCGCTCGCCGCCGCCAGCAGCGGGACCACCACGTCGCTGATCGGGGTGGGCAGTCCGTGTGCGGCCGCCGTGCGGGTGATGACCCCGTTGCGGACATCCCATTCCAGCGGCCGGCCGGCCTGATGATCGGTCAGCATCGAGGTGGTGAGGTCTTCGGGCGACGACGCCAGCATGGTGACGATCTCGTCGATCACGTCATCGGCCAGATCGGCGCCGTCGGCCCGCGCCACCGTCAGGCATTCGGACAGGTAGCGGCGCGCGAGTGTGGCCACGTCGTCGCGGCGGAACATTCCCGCCCGCCGGTCGGCCAGCACCATGAAGCCGACGACGGCGTTGACCAGCAGCTTGCGCCAGGCCGCAGTGCGGAAACTGGGATCGCGGACGACGGTGACCGCGGCTCCCGCCAGCGCATCGGCCACCGTGGCGGCCGCCGGGGTGTCGGGCAGCACCAGCACGGACTCACTGCGCAACCGCACCCAGCCATCGGGCTGCGTCTCGGCGGAGATCCACACCGCCGCGGGCACCACGTGGGCCTCGTCGGTGTGTGGGCTGACCGCGCTCACCCGCTGTACCTGCTCGACGCCGTTCTGCAGGGCGCACACCACGGTGTTCGCGTCACACAGCCGCTCCAGCCAGGCCGCGGCGTGGTCGTTCTGGGTGTCCTTGACCGCGAGAAACACCACGTCGACCGGGCCTTCGACGGTGCCGGGGTCGGTGCGCACCGGGCCGGGCACGAGGATCGGGTCCCGGTCGTCGGGCCTGACCTCGACCCCGTCGCGCGGGGTGCGCCCACACAGCAGAACCGGGCGTCCCGCGGCGTGCAGCAGCGCCGCGATGGTGGACCCGATGGCCCCTGGGCCGATGACCGCGATGGATGAGTTCACGATCGCCAAGTTAGCGCCGCGGGCCCACTCTCTAGACTGGTCACTCGTCACCACCCCCATCTCGACTCAACATTCAGGAGTTTTCGTGCTGCGCAGTCATGGCGCCGGTTCATTGCGGGCCGCGGATGCCGGTCAAACGGTCACTTTGGCGGGATGGGTGGCGCGTCGCCGTGACCACGGCGGCGTCATCTTCATCGACCTGCGCGATGCCTCGGGCGTGTCGCAGGTGGTGTTCCGCGAGGGCGACGTGCTCGCCGCCGCGCACCGGTTGCGCGCCGAGTTCTGCATCGCCGTCACCGGCATCGTCGAGGTCCGTCCCGAGGGCAACGAGAACCCCGACATCCCCACCGGCAAGATCGAGGTCAACGCGACCTCGCTCACCGTGCTGTCCGAGAGCGCCCCGCTGCCGTTCCAGCTCGACGAGACCGCCGGTGAGGAAGCGCGCCTGAAGTACCGCTACCTCGACCTGCGCCGCGAGGGCCCCGGCAACGCGATCCGCTTGCGTTCCAAGGTGAATGCCGCCGCACGCACCGTGCTGGCCGAGCACGACTTCGTCGAGATCGAAACCCCGACGATGACGCGTTCGACGCCCGAGGGCGCCCGCGACTTCCTGGTGCCGGCCCGGCTGCAGCCCGGCTCGTTCTATGCACTGCCGCAGAGCCCGCAGCTGTTCAAGCAGCTGCTGATGGTGGCAGGCATGGAGCGGTACTACCAGATCGCCCGGTGCTACCGCGACGAGGATTTCCGCGCCGACCGGCAGCCCGAGTTCACCCAGCTCGACATGGAGATGAGCTTCGTCGAGGCCGACGACGTCATCGCGATCTCCGAACAGATCCTGCGGGCGCTGTGGGCGCTGATCGGCTACGACCTGCCGCTGCCGCTGCCGCGGATCAGCTATGCCGAGGCGATGCGCCGGTTCGGCTCAGACAAGCCCGATCTGCGGTTCGGCGTGGAACTCGTCGAGTGCACCGATTACTTCAAGGACACCCCATTCCGGGTGTTCCAGGCGCCGTACGTGGGCGCGGTCGTCATGCCGGGCGGGGCGTCGCAGCCGCGCCGCACGCTGGACGGCTGGCAGGAGTTCGCCAAGCAGCGCGGCCACAAGGNCGCCGCACGCTGGACGGCTGGCAGGAGTTCGCCAAGCAGCGCGGCCACAAGGGTCTGGCCTATGTGCTGGTGGGTGAGGACGGCACTCTCGGCGGGCCGGTGGCCAAGAACCTGTCCGACGCCGAGCGTGACGGTTTGGCCGCCCATGTCGGCGCCGAGCCCGGCGACTGTGTCTTCTTCGCGGCCGGGCCGGTGAAGTCGGCGCGGTCGCTGCTGGGCGCCACCCGCATCGAGATCGCCAAGCGTCTGGACCTGATCGATCCGACGGCCTGGGCGTTCACCTGGGTCGTGGACTGGCCGCTGTTCGAGTCCACCGACGAGGCCACGGCATCGGGCGACGTCGCCGTCGGCTCGGGTGCCTGGACGGCCGTGCACCACGCGTTCACCGCGCCCAAGCCCGAATCCGAGGCCACCTTCGACACTGATCCCGGCACCGCGCTGGCCGACGCCTACGACATCGTCTGCAACGGCAACGAGATCGGCGGCGGCTCGATCCGTATCCATCGGCGTGACATCCAGGAGCGGGTGTTCGCGATGATGGGCATCGACCACGACGAGGCGCAGGACAAGTTCGGATTCCTGTTGGACGCCTTCACCTTCGGTGCGCCACCGCACGGCGGTATCGCGTTCGGCTGGGACCGGATCACCGCGCTGCTGGCCGGGGTGGATTCGATCCGCGAGGTCATCGCGTTCCCGAAGTCCGGCGGCGGCGTCGACCCGCTGACGGACGCGCCGGCGCCGATCACCGCGCAGCAGCGCAAGGAATCGGGAATAGACGCCAAGCCCGGGGAGCTCAAGAAGTCATGACCGAAATGGACAAGACGAAGTTCTACACCGACACCGAATTCCTCGATGACTTCAACCGCAATGTCGTCGAGGAATTCCGGGCCAACGGCGGCAAGGTCGGGGGACCGTTCGAGGGCGGCAACCTGTTGTTGCTGCACACCACCGGCGCCAAGTCGGGCAAGCCGCGGCTCTCACCGTTGGCCTACCTGACTGTGGACGGCAAGATGCTGATCGTCGGCTCGTACGCGGGTGCGCCGAAGGACCCGGCGTGGGTGCACAATCTGCGGGCCAATCCGACGGTGCACATCGAGGTGGGCACCGAGGCGTTCGACGCCACGGCCCGCGAGTTGCCCGATGCCGAGCGCGAGGCGGCCTACCCGAAGATCGTCGAGGCGGCACCGGTGTTCGCCGAATACCAGTCCAAGACCACCCGGACCATTCCGCTCTTCGAGCTGCAACGGGTCTAGTTTGCCCGCCTGGTGAGCGACAATTCAGCGACAATCCAAAATGATTGCCGGGCTTGGATTGTGCGGGTAGAATCGAACGTATGTTCGAATTGCTCGATCTGCGGTCTCTCGCCGACGCCGCACTGATCGATGCACTGGAGGACAAGACCCGCACCGAGGCGGTCGTCGCCGCCGAACGTCTGGCCATCATCGCCGAAATCGTGGCCAGGCACTGCGACGATGAGGACGATGCCTCGGCGCACCTGGCCATCGACGGGTGGGATCTCGCTGCCGCGGCGGTGAGTGCGGCCTGCAACCTGGGCCGCCACGCCGCCTCGGCGCAGATGTGCATCGCGCAAGCCCTGCGGGAACGGCTGCCGAAAGTCGCCGAGGTGTTCGGTCGCGGCGAGATCTCGGCGAAGGTGGTGTCCACCATCGCCTGGCGCACCAAACTCGTCGTCGATCCCGAGGCGCTGGCGTTGGTCGACGCCGCGTTGGCCGGGACCGCCACCAGTTTCGGGGCCTTGTCGGTAGAGAAGGCCGAGCAGGCCATCGACGTGTGGGTGGAGAAATTCGACCCCGCCGCGGTCCGACGTGGCCGTCACGGCGCCCGCAGCCGCGACATCAACTTCGGTGATGCCGAGGACCCGAACGGCACAGTGGCGATCTGGGGGCGGCTGTTGGCCACCGACGCGGCCATCCTCAAGAAGGCGCTGACCGAGATCGCCCACACCGTATGCGACGCCGATCCGCGCACCATGGCCCAGCGTCGCTCCGATGCGCTCGGCGCATTGGCGGTGGGCGCCGACCGGCTGGCCTGCCTGTGCGGAACGGAGGACTGCCCAGTCGCAGGCGCCGACGCCCGCTCCAGCAGTCTGGTGGTCTATCTGTTCACCGACCAGCTTCCTACGGCCGCTGAGGAAGCGGAGGCAGTTGGCGCCACAACCGACGTGGATGACCACCCCACTTCGACCAAAAGTGCGGACGCCGCACCGGAACCCGCCGACAATACGGCCGAACCTGTGGAGGCCGACCATACGCCGCCCCGTGATCCGCGGATACACGGCGAATCCAACGATTTCCTCGCTGATTCGACACCGGCGGTTTCCGGTAGCCCGGCGGTCATTCTCGGCGGCGGCATCGTTCCCGCGCCGTTGCTGGCCGAGTTGATCGCCACCGGCGCGACCGTGAAACCGATCGCCGAAGTCGGCGCATTCGGCGCCGAGAACCGTTACCGGGTATCGGAAAAACTGGCGGCGTTCGTCCGGTTGCGCGATATGCGGTGCATGTTCCCCGGATGCGGGGTCTCCGCGCAGCATTGCGATCTCGATCATGCGACTCCTTGGCCGCAAGGGGCCACCCATCCGGGCAATCTCGGCGCCAAATGTCGAAGCCATCACCTTCTGAAGACGTTCCCGGCCGCCGATGGTGGCTGGACCGACGTGCAGCATCCCGACGGCAGCCACACCTGGACCGCCCCGACCGGACAAACCTACCGGACCACTCCGCTCAGCCAGATCCTGTTCCCGCAGTGGAACATTCAAGCCTCCCCGCCGCCGCCACCTGGCCCGGCACCGATGTCCGGAATGAACCGGGACATCAAGGTGCCCATCCGTAAACGCACCCGGGAGCAAAACCGGACCCAACGGATCATCGCCGAGCGCCGACTCAACGGTGAAGGTGGAAACGCCCCGCCGTTCTGAGGGGATCGCGGTCTGCTGAACTCGCCACTGGTGGGTGTGCCCGTGCCCGGTGATCTGGCGCGCGACACAATCACGTCGGTGTGGATGGCGTCCGCCTGCGTCAAGCACCAGAGCCCCAGCCCGATACGACCGGGCTGGGGCTCTTTGGGCTAGCTGATTGTGTGTCTAGCCGAGGCGTTCGATGATGGTGGCATTGGCCATGCCGCCGCCCTCGCACATCGTCTGCAGGCCGTAGCGTCCGCCGCGTTGGTCGAGGGCATTGACCAGGGTGGTCATGATGCGAGCCCCGCTGGCGCCCAACGGATGTCCGATCGCGATGGCCCCGCCGTTGACGTTCGTCTTGGCGAGGTCTGCGCCCACATCATGTGCCCAGGCCAGCACGACGGGTGCGAAGGCCTCGTTCACCTCGAACAGGTCGATATCGGCCAGGGTCAAACCCGCACGCGCCAGGACCTTCTCGGTGGCCGGGATGACACCGGTGAGCATGTAGAGCGGATCCGAACCGACCACCGTGGTGGTGTGGATACGGGCCAGCGGCTTCAGGCCGAGCCTGCGGGCCGTCTCACCGCTGGTGATCATCACCGCCGCGCTGCCGTCGGACAGGGGAGAGGAGTTACCGGGGGTGATCTCCCAGTTGATCTGCGGGAAGCGGGCCGCGTAGGCCTCGTTGAAGAACGCCGGCTTCAATCCGGCCAGGGTCTCGACAGTCGTGCCGGGCCGGATGATCTCGTCGGTGCTCAACCCGGCGATCGGGGCGAGCTCGGCATCGAACAGTCCGTCCTTGGTGGCCTGGGCCGCCTTCTCGTGGCTGGCGGCGGAGAACTCGTCGAGCTGGGCCCGGGACAGCTTCCACTTGGCGGCGATCAGCTCGGCGCTGATCCCTTGCGGGACAAGGCCATCCGGGTAGCGCGCCGCCATGTCGAGTCCGAACGGATCGCTGCCGGGCAGCACTGAGGTGCCCATCGGTACCCGGGACATGGACTCGACGCCCGCGGCGATCACGATGTCATAAGCGCCGGCCAGCACGCCCTGGGCGGCGAAACTGATTGCCTGCTGCGAACTTCCGCATTGACGGTCCACGGTGGTGCCGGGTACGGACTCGGGGAATCCGGCACCGAGCAGCGCGTTGCGGGCGATGTTGACGGCTTGGTCGCCGACCTGCGTCACGGCGCCCGCAATGACGTCGTCGATGAGTACGGGGTCGACGCCGGTGCGCTGCACGAGCTCGCGCAGGCTGTGCGCCAGCAGGTCTGCCGGTAGCACGCCGTGCAGTGCGCCGTTGGCCTTGCCCTTGCCGACGGGGGTGCGGACCGCCCCCACGATCACGGCGTCCCGACCTGCGAATCCGGTCATCTGGTCCTCCTGATGCTCAGCGCTGAGTATTCTTATATGTACCCAGGTATACCACCTGGGTATAGTGAGAACAACTCAGGGATGAGGTTGATTCCGTGGGAATGCTGCAGGGCAAATTGGCCGACCGCGACAGCTGGTCGGCGGTGGGCCGCTGTCCGATCGAGACGACGATGGGCCAGGTCGGCGCCAAATCGGCGATGCTGATCATGCGCGAGGCGTACTACGGCACCACCCGGTTCGAGGACTTCTGGCGCCGGGTCGGAATCACGAAGGCCGCCGCATCGGCACGGCTCAACGACCTGGTGCAGGCCGGGCTGCTGGAACGCCGCCCGTATCAGGAGCCGGGTCAGCGCAGCCGCGACGAGTACGTGCTCACCGAGTCCGGGGTCGATTTCATGCCGGTGGTGTGGTCGCTGTTCGAATGGGGCCGCCGCCACATTCCCCCGGGCACCCCGCTGCGCCTGGCGCACAAGGGATGTGGCGCCCACGCCGGCGTCGAGATCCGCTGCGAGGAGGGGCACCACGTGCCCGCCGACGAACTCGTCGTCCGTGTCGAGCATCCCACCTCGTGACCGTCGGTAACCGCGCCATGGAGATTCTGGCCGCACACGGTCAATGGCGCATCGAACCCGGACTGACCGACGCCGAACTCGGGGCCCTGGAAGCACGATTCCAGCTGCGCCTCAATGTCGATCACCGAGATTTCCTGTCGGCCGGGTTGCCGGTCGGCTCAGGCTGGCCGGACTGGCGCAACGGCGACGAAATGACCCTGCGTGCGCACATCGGCCGGCCGGTGCGGGAGTTGTTGCAGTCCGTGCGCGAAGGCCGGCTCTGGCTTGAGAATTGGGGTCCGCGGCCACCCGATGACCGCGAAGCGATCACACGTGCCAGTCGAGCGTTCGCCGAACAACCGCGAGTGGTTCCGGTATACGGCGTTGCATTCCTGCGGCAGGGTTCCTACCCGGATCCGACGGTTTGGGCCGTTCAAGACGACTCCGTGACGGCGGTATGCGGCGACCTCGTCGATCTGGCCAGAATGCTGACGGGCCAATCTATCGACACTCCCGCCGGTACCGCCGATGTGCCGTTCGTACCGCCCCCGGCCGAACTGAACGTGGTGGCCTTGGAGGCACCGCCGTTTCCGCCGGATCCTGTTGCGGCGCCACCGGTCGCGGTGCGGCCACCGACCGATCCGGCAGCGGCATTCGCCGCGTACGGCATCGAACTGGGCACCCTGACGCGCCGCGACGACATACTGGCACACCGCGCCCCCATGTGGACGCTGCCCGTGGATCCTTCGGGTCACGGTGTGGCGCTGTGGCAGGCCGTGCGCGCCCGGTTCTCCGACACCGGGCTGTGGCCCGTGCTGTTGAGTGACCACACGTGGTACCGGATCGGGCTGGACGGCATCGCCGACGACATCCCGGTGCTCGCCGCCGAGCTCGACGGCGCCCGTTGGCTCGAGTCCGAATTCCTGCATCGGAGCGCGGATTGCGATATCGCTCGGGCGGACATCCCGTTTCGGTCACGGGCCGGGCGCGATTGGCAACAATCGTTCGTCGCCTTCGACCACCGCGGTGAGTACGCCACCCTGGCCCTGATTCCCACGCCGGCCGACTGGTTCGTCCCAGGGCTGCTGCAGTGGTCGGGTGCGGTCAATTCCGATGTCCTCGGCATCCGCCACGCGGCGGTGCTGCGCCGATGGGCGTATCGGTACGGCACCGAGGTGGTCGCTTTCGGTGACGGATACCTCACGCTGCGGGCATCGGCTCCGCCGACCGACGAGCGAGCCGGATTGGCCGCCGCACTGGAGGCCTGGCTGTACTGCGACGACGCGGTCAACACCCAGGCGGGTTCGCTCGACGCGCTCGCCTCCATGCTGACCGACCCGCTATGGACCTTCTGGTGGGACTGAAGCCCGCTAACGTTGGCCCGTGCTGCACTTACGCGTCATAGCGCCGGCGGATCTGCGCGATCCGATTCTCAACGTCCTGCACGACGAACCCGGTGTCACCCACGTCGTGTTGCTGGCCGGCGTCGCGGTCGACCCGCAGGGGGACCAGATCACCGCCGATGTCGCGCGCGAGGCCGTGAACAACGTCGTGGAGCGGTTGAAATCCCTTGACGTGCACCACTATGGCGCGATCACCCTGGAGCCGCTCGACACCGTGCTCTCGAGCGCGGCCCATCACGCCGAGGACGCCGCGGAAGGCGACGCGGCGGACGCGGTGATCTGGGACGAGCTCATCTCCCGGACCCGTGAAGAGTCCAGCCTCAATGTGACGTTCCTGATGTTCCTGTGCATCGCCTGCCTGCTCGCCGCGGTCGGCGTGGTCACCGACTCGGCCATCACCGTGGTCGGGGCGATGGTGGTCGGCCCCGAGTTCGGACCGTTGGCCGCGCTGGCCGTCGCGCTCGTGCAGCGGCGGATGTCGCTGGCCCGGAGGGCCGGTGCGGCGCTGGTGATCGGGTTTCCGGTGGCCATGGTCGTCACCGCGCTCGCCACGCTGGGCTTCGAGGCATTGGGGTGGGTGCAGCTGACCGCCATCAGCGAGCTGACCGCCGTGGACTTCATCTTCCAGGTGGGCCCGTTCTCGCTCGTGGTCGCGCTGCTCGCCGGTGCGGCGGGCATGCTGTCGATCGTCTCGGCGAAATCCGCGGCTTTGGTCGGCGTATTCATCTCGGTGACGACGGTGCCCGCGGCGGGCTTCGCCGTGGTGGCGGCCACCGTGGGGGACTGGGCCGTCGCCGCCAGTTCCGTGCTGCAACTGGTGGTGAACCTGGTGGGCATCACCGTGGCCGGGGTACTGGTGCTCGCGCTGTACCGGCGGACGAGGGCTGGAAGGTAGGAAACAATGAAGCTAGAAGGAATTCCATCGCCGCCGGAAGTCCGCGGTCTAGATCAGCAGATTCAAGACCTCGAAGAGTCGCACGGCGAATTGTTGCTGCGCTGGCGGTGGGCGATCGGCGGCATCTGCTCGGCCATGGTCGCCGCGGGATGCGGTATCAGTCTGGCCGTCGCCTTCGCCGGCGAATTCGCGCCACCGCTCATCATTTTTGCGTGCGTCGGCGCATTCATGGCTGCCGGAGTGTGTTTGGGCTATGCGCTGGAAAACCGAATGGAGCGAATCGGTATCAGGCGCGAATTACATCGCCAGAAGCTGACACGTAGCGAGATTCTTGCCGGACGAGTCAAGAGATCGGTCGGCCCCTATGCGCGATACAAGGAACACCTTCCGGCCTTGGCCGAGCACTACAAGTTCCGGGCGCAGCGGTATCGCCGGATGTTCGTCGCGTTGCAGCTCGTCGTCATCGTCGGATCGCTGTCAGCTTCGGCCGTCACCGCACTGTCCATCAGTGCGGACACCAAGTACGTCTCGGTTGTCATCTCGCTTATGGTGGCCGTCGCGGCGAGCTGCTCTTTGACGTTTCGGTTGCGGGAACGCGGGGACAGCCTGCAACGGACGGCCAACGACATCGAGCGGGAGTACCGTGCCGCGGAACTGCAGATCGGGGACTACGACACCGACAGTGACGAGAAGCAACGACTGAGGCAGCTCGTTGAGCGGATCGAGGCGTTACGCGCTGATCAAGCCACTGTTGAACGCAATCTCGAACAGCCGCCCGATATCCAGCAGTCGCCGACTTCAGGCTTGGGGATCTCCGGTTAGGTCAGAGGTCGCTGATCCCCAGCGAGACGAAGAACACACCAACGGCGCCGGCGATCACCGCCACCACCAGCCGGTGGTGGGTGCCCATCCACTCGTAGATCTGCTCGACACCCGACCGGGTGGCTTCCGGGGCGACCCAGAAACTGATGATCGGGATCAGCGCCGCGAGGAAACCGATCACGTTGAACACCACCAGCGCGGCCATCTGCGTGGCCACCGCGGCCCCTGAGGTGAGCGCGGCGGCCATCGCCGCCAGGTAGTACGGCGTGGGGAAACCGTTGATGAGCCCCAGCAGGGCGGCGGCCCAGGCCGACCCGCCACGCAGCGCAGCGGTCAGCCCGGTCGGCAACTTCGACAGGCCGGGCAACGCGTCTGCCGTGGGTTCACCGTTGTGGTGCTCACCCACCGCGGCAGGGACCTTGCGGCGGGATCTGATCCGGTTGACCAGGCGTTCCAGCACGCCGGTGATGGACAGCACGGCGATCGCCAATGCCACGACGCCGATGCCGATCTCCACCTCTGCCGGCACCGTGCGCCCGCCGCCGTCGCCGGTGGTGTGCTTGAACACGAACACCACGGCCGCACCCACCGCGACATTCGCGGTGAACGCGACGAGAAAGAACGGCAGCAGCAGCCGCACGGGTCGCGACCGCGACAGCATGAAGGCGACGACGCCGATCCGTAGGGGATCGGTCGCCGCCACGGCAGCCATCACCAGCACCGTGCTCCACATGCGGGCGGCCACATCCCTTCGGTCAGTTACCTCCCGCTGATTCAACCAGCGTCGGCTGAATCCGGCCGAATCACCGCGCGGCGGCCGGTGCGCCTCGGATACCGGATCTCCGTCGGGTGCGTACCGTTCTACCTGATGGTTCTTCGTACGAACGGCTCACCGGAGTCCGCCTGGGCCGGTGTCGCCACGGACACCGGCCCCGACCTGGACGGCGTGCTGGCCGGCTATCGCCGTTTGCGGGCCCAGCGTGCGTTGTTCGACGTCCGCGACGACGGTGCCGGTGCCGGTTACGACGAGCTGATCGACGCCGACGGTAACGTCCGACCCGCCTGGCGGGAGCTGGCCGAGGGGATCGGTGAGCGCGGCCGGGACGGTCTGGATCGGCTGCGCACCGTGGTGCGCGGCCTCGTCGACAACGACGGCATCACCTACATCCAGGTTGATCGCCACGGGCAGGTGGTCACCGACGGCGACGGCACCGCGGTACCGGGCCCGTGGCACCTCGATGCGCTGCCCCTGGTGATCTCGGCAGAGGACTGGGATTCCCTGGAAGCGGGGCTCGTGCAGCGCTCCCGCCTACTCGATGCGGTGCTCACCGATCTGTACGGCGCTCGGCGCTCGATTACCAGCGGCGTACTGCCGGCCTCATTGCTGTTCGGCCATCCCGGCTACCTGCGGGCCGCCCGCGGCATCGCGGTGCCCGGACGCCATCAGCTGTTTCTGCACGGCTGCGATGTCAGCCGCGGCGAGGACGGGGCGTTCGCGGTGAACGCGGACTGGACGCAGGCGCCATCCGGCGCCGGCTACGCACTGGCCGACCGCCGCGTCATCGCACACGCGGCGCCGGATCTGTACGAGCGGATCGGCCCGCGGCCGGCCTCGCCCTGGGCGCAGGCGTTGCGCCTGGCGCTGCTGGACGCGGCACCCGAGGCCGCCGAGGAACCGGTGGTGGTGGTGCTCAGCCCCGGAATCCACTCGGAAACCTCGTTCGATCAGGCCTATCTGGCCGGGGTGCTCGGATTCCCGCTGGTGGAGAGCGCCGATCTGGTGGTCCGCGACGGCAGGCTGTGGATGCGATCGCTCGGCACCCTCAAACGTGTCGATGTGGTGTTGCGCCGGGTCGACGCCGAGTACGCCGACCCGTTGGATCTGCGCCCCGATTCCCGGCTGGGCGTGGTGGGGTTGGTCGAGGTGTTGCGTCGCGGTGCGGTGACGGTGGTCAACACACTGGGCAGCGGGATTCTGGAAAGCCCGGGTTTGGCGCGGTTTCTGCCGCAATTGGCCGAGTTGCTGCTGGACGAGAAGCCGCAACTTTCCACGACCCCGATGTACTGGGGCGGCATCGACATCGAGCGTTCCCATCTGCTGACCAAGCTGTCCGCGCTGCTGATCCGGCCGGTGAACGGCGGTGAGCCGATCGTCGGGCCGATGCTGTCGGCGGCCGCCCGCGATGACCTGACCGCCCGCATCGAGGCCGATCCAGGCCGCTGGGTCGGACAGGAACTACCCCAGTTCTCCACCGCACCAACCGATTACCGTGCCAAAGGATTGTCGGCGGCACACGTCGGCATGCGCCTGTTCACCGTGGCCCAGCGCGGGGGATATGCGCCGATGATCGGCGGACTGGGATACGTTGTCGCCCCGGGGAATTCCGCGTATCAGATGAACACTCTTGCCGCCAAGGATGTTTGGGTTCGGACCCCGCAACGCATGACGGCCGAGCCGGCCCCGGTGATCCCGGCCGAACCGGTGGCCCCGGCCGCGACACCGAGCCCGACGCGGGCGGTCAGCTCGCCCCGTGTGCTATCGGACCTGTTCTGGATGGGCCGCTACGCCGAGCGCGCCGAGAGCATGGCCCGGCTGCTCACGGTTACCCGCGAGCGCTACCACGAATACCGCTACCGCCAGAACCTTGCGGAAAGCCAGTGTGTCCCGGTGTTGTTGGCCGCCATCGGGTCGATCACCGGCACAGACACCGGGGATGTCGACGATGGCGCCGAGATGATTGCGGGCGCACCGGCCGCACTGTGGGCTGCCACCGCTGACCGCAACTGGCCCGGGTCACTCGCGCAATCGGTGGAACGGCTGGGGTTGGCGGCCCGCGCGGTGCGCGACCAGATGTCCAACGACACCTGGATGGTGCTGGCCGGGGTCGAACGCGCGGTGCTGAGACCGTCCTCCGCGCGGCCCCAGTCGCCTACTGCCGCAGAGGCATACTTGGCCACCGCGCACAACCAGACCCTGGCCGGGATGTTGGCTTTGTCCGGTGTGGCCGCGGAGTCGATGGTGCAGGACATCGGCTGGACCATGATGGATATCGGCAAACGCCTCGAGCGGGGACTGGCGCTGACCGGGCTGCTGCGCGCCACCTTGACGACGAGGCGCAGCGCCGAGGCCGAACGCGCGATGATCGAGTCGACCCTGGTGGTGTGCGAATCCTCGGTGATCTACCGGCGGCGCAACCCGGGGCAGACCAGCATCACGGCGGTCGCAGAACTCGTGCTGTTCGACGCGGAGAACCCCAGATCCCTGATCTACCAGTTGGAGCGCGTCCGCTCCGGCCTCAAGGGCCTGCCCGGATCGTCGGGCTCGTCGCGGTCTGAACGCCTGGTCGACGAGCTGGCCACGCGGTTGCGTCGGTCCGACCCGGCCGATTTGGAGGAGGTCGCCGACGACGGGACACGGGAGGAATTGGCGGGTCTGCTCGACGACACGCACGCCGGAATGCGAGACCTGTCGGATGTGATCACCGCGGCACACCTGTCGCTGCCCGGCGGCATGCAGCCGCTGTGGGGCCCCGACGAGCGGCGGCTGGTGCCATGACCGGGATCACCGGTGCCGTCGGCACCCGCTGCTACGCGATCACCCATCGCACCGTCTATCGCTACTCCGACGATGTCACCAGCTCCTACGGCCGCGGGTTTCTCACGCCCCGGGATCTGGCGGGGCAGCGCTGCCTGTCTCACGAACTGGTGATCGAACCGCCCGCGGCCGATCGGTCGACCAGTCGCGACGCCTACGGCAACGTCAGCTCGTATTTTCATGTCACCGAGCGGCACCGCACGCTGAGTATCACGAGCCGGTCCGTGGTCGAGGTGGATCCTCCTGCGCCCGAACACTATTCGGGTGCATCGGCCAGGGCGCCGTGGGAGTTGGCCCGGCCGGTCGGTGGGGACGGTGCCCTGGCCGCGGAGTTCACCCTCGATCTGTCACCGCCGGAGATCACCGATGCGCTGCGCGACTATGCCGCGCCCAGTTTCGTTCGCGGGCGCCCGCTGATCGAGGTGCTGCGGGACCTGACCTCGAGGATCTACGCGGACTTCACCTACCGGTCCGGCTCGACCACGGTGTCCACCCAGGTGGCCGAGGTGCTCGCGGCGCGGGAAGGAGTGTGCCAGGACTTCGCCCGGCTGGCCATCGCGTGCCTTCGGGCCAACGGCCTTGCCGCCGGCTACGTCTCGGGCTATCTGGCCACCGACCCACCGCCGGGCAAGGAACGCATGATCGGGGTCGACGCCACGCATGCGTGGGCCTCGGTGTGGACGCCGCAGAACGTCTGGCTGGCAATGGATCCGACCAACGACCAGATGGTCGATGAGCGCTACATCGTGGCCGCGTTCGGCCGCGATTATGCCGACGTGCCCCCGCTGCGCGGCATCATCTACACGGACTCGGAGAGCAGTGTGATCGAGGTCGCCGTGGACGTGGCGCCGTATCCGGGGGCAAGAGGGGGAGTGCCGGATGCGTGATTTCACCTGCCCGAACTGCGGTCAGCGCCTGTCCTTCGAAAATTCCCTGTGCCTTGCGTGCGGCAGCGCGCTCGGGTTCTCGCTCGACGACATGGCCCTGCTGGTGATCACCGACACGGAACAGGGCAGCCATTCCGGCGCGGTAGATTCAGATGAATATCAGCTGTGTGCGAATCTGCATCTGGCGGAATGCAATTGGTTGGTCCGGATCGGTGACGGTCACCAGTTGTGCGCGTCGTGTGCGCTCACCCGTACCCGCCCGGCGGATGCCGATACCGTGGCGATGGCGTCGTTCGCCGAAGCCGAGCACGCCAAGCGCCGGCTCATCGCCGAACTGCACGAACTGAAGCTGCCGATCATCGGACGCGACGAGGATCCGGAGTTCGGTCTGGCGGCCGACGGTCCAGCTCGGCCTGGGCGGTTTCGGCATCGGGATACCCGGCCGCGCGAGCCTGGCCGGCACTGACCCGGTGGTCGCCGGGCAATTCGGCCACGTCGACGATGCGGATGGTTCCGGTGGGGGTGCGCTGGGTCCCGCCGGCCTTGGCGCGTGGCGCATCCCACCGGCGCAACACCAGCGTGATGGTGCCGTCGGCGATGCCTTCGGCCGTGCGGCGGTCTAACAGCACGGTCACGATCGTATGTCGCAACGCGGTTCTGGCCGCGGGCGTTTTTAGGATCGCCGCGTGACTGATCGCTATGGCTCCGACGTGTTGGCCCGAAACCCTCACACCCCGAAGATGACTCGATCCACGGAACAGGCCGCGGAGAAGGGCCTGGTCGTCGAGGACGCCCAGAGCGGTTACGTGGGCGCGGTGGTGCGGATCGAGGGTGGACGGGTCGAACTCGAGGACCGCCGCGGCAAGGTGCGGGCGTTCCCGATGGGGCCCGGCTTCCTGATCGACGGCAAGCCCGTGAGTCTCGTCGTCCCCAAGCGCACCGCGGCACCGGCCCGCACCGCGTCGGGTTCGGTCGCGGTTCCCAATGCCAAGGCCAGGGTGGCGCTGGCCAGCCGGATCTACGTCGAAGGCCGCCACGACGCCGAGCTCGTCGAGCAGGTGTGGGGCGCCGACCTGCGCATCGAAGGCGTCGTCGTCGAGTATCTCGGCGGCGTCGATGACCTGACCGACATCGTGGCGGAGTTCGCGCCAGGACCCGGCCGACGGCTGGGGGTGCTGGTCGACCACCTGGTGACCGGGTCCAAGGAGGCGCGCATCGCCGAGGCCGTGCGCCGCGGCCCGGGCGGGGAACACACCCTCGTGGTCGGGCACCCGTTCGTGGACATCTGGCAGGCCGTCAAACCGGCCCGGCTCGGGATGAAGGCCTGGCCGACCATCCCGCGCAACGTGGAGTGGAAACACGGCATCTGTCAGTCGCTGGGCTGGCCGCACCGGAACCAGGCCGATATCGCCGGGGCCTGGCAACGGATCCGGGGCCGGGTTCGCGACTGGAACGACCTGGAGCCCGCGCTGATCGGGCGGGTCGAGGAGCTGATCGACTTCGTGACCGCGCCCGCTTAGCGTGTTGTGTCGTGTCGGCGTGGTAAGCAGANCCGGCACCCGCCTCGGCGCCGCTGGCCGTGCGGATGCGCCCGGCCGGTCTCGACGAGGTTGTCGGCCAGTCTCACCTGCTCAAGGCCGGTTCGCCGCTGCGACGCCTGGTGGAGGGCTCCGGCGCCGCGTCGGTGATCCTGTACGGCCCGCCCGGTACCGGCAAGACCACGCTGGCATCGCTGATCTCGCAGGCCACCGGACGCCGGTTCGAGGCGCTGTCGGCGCTGTCGGCCGGGGTCAAGGAGGTCCGTGCCGTCATCGACACGGCCAGGCGTGCGGCCGTGCACGGCGGGCAGACCGTGCTGTTCATCGACGAGGTGCACCGGTTCTCCAAGACCCAGCAGGATGCGCTGCTGGCCGCGGTGGAGAACCGCGTCGTGCTCTTGGTCGCGGCCACCACGGAGAACCCGTCGTTCTCGGTGGTCGCCCCGCTGCTCTCGCGATCGCTGATCCTGCAGTTGCAGCCGTTGAGCGCCGAGGACATCGCGACAGTGGTGCGCCGCGCGCTGGCCGACCCCCGTGGCCTCGGCGGCGCCGTAGAGGCCACCGACGACGCCGTCGACCTCTTGGTGCGGTTGTCGTCCGGCGATGCCCGCCGCGCCCTGACCGCGCTGGAGGTTGCCGCGGAAACCGCCGGTGGGCCCGGCGGCACGATCACCGTGGAGATCATCGAGCAGTCGCTCGACAAGGCCGCGGTCCGTTACGACCGCGACGGCGATCAGCACTACGACGTCATCAGCGCGTTCATCAAGTCGGTGCGGGGCTCCGACGTCGACGCGGCATTGCACTATCTGGCCAGGATGCTCGTGGCGGGGGAGGATCCGCGCTTCGTGGCGCGCCGGTTGATGATCCTGGCCAGCGAGGACATCGGCATGGCTGATCCCACCGCGCTGCAGACCGCGGTGGCCGCGGCGCAGACCGTGCAGCTGATCGGCATGCCCGAAGCCCAGCTGACGCTCGCGCACGCCACCGTGCATCTGGCCACCGCACCGAAGTCCAACGCCGTGACCACCGCGCTCGGTGCGGCGATGAACGACATCAGGGCGGGCAAGGCGGGTCTGGTCCCGCCCCATCTCCGCGACGGCCACTACTCGGGCGCACAGAAGCTCGGCAATGCCGTGGGCTACAAGTACGCCCACGACGACCCCGATGGGGTTGTGCCACAACAGTATCCGCCCGACGATCTGGTGGGTGTGGATTACTACCGGCCGACCGGACGCGGCTTCGAGCGCGAGCTCGTAACCCGGGTCGACAAGCTGCGGGCGATCATTCGCCGCATCCGGCGCTGAGCCCCCGCCGCACCGGCTCGATCACCTCTTGACACCTCTTTCGGTGTGCCCTAGCTTGGTAATCAACCAATTGGTTTATCAACAGAAAGATTGACTATTGGGGCGTGATGAGGATGTCGAGTCGAAGCTGGACCGGGCTTTTCTGGCCCTCGCCGATCCGGTCCGGCGGGCGATGGTGGCCCGCCTGTCTCGCGGGCCGGCCACCGTCAACGAGCTGGCTGCGCCGTTCGCCATCACGAAACAGGCGGTGTCCAAACACATTCAAGTGCTCGAACAGGCGGGCCTGGTCACCAGGAGTCGGGAGGCGCAGCGGCGGCCGGTTCATCTCGACGCCGCGGCGCTGGAAGGGCTGACGGCATGGATCGACCGATACCGGCTGGACGCCGAACGCAACTATCGCCGGCTGGACGATCTGCTGGCCCGGATGGCAACGAACAACAACGACGACAAACCCGAGGAGAAATCATGACGAACCCGCTCAACCTGAACGTCCCCGTCGACACGCTGGCGATGGACTTCACCCGTCCGTTCGCCGCGCCCGTGGATGCCCTGTTCCGGGCGCACGCCGAACCCGAGCTGGTCACCCAGTGGCTGGGGCCACACGGCCTTGAGATGAAGGTCGAGCACTGGGATTTCCGCACCGGTGGCGGCTATCGGTACGCGCACTCCGACGAGTCCGGCAGCTACGCGTTCAACGGCGTCTACCACGTGGTGCGGCCCAACGAACTCATCATCCAGACCTTCGAATTCGAAGGCGCACCCGACATGGTGAACATCGAGTTCCTCTGGTTCGAAGACCTCGGTGCCGGCCGCAGCCAGCTGCGCGGGCGCTCGATCTGCCCCAACACCGAGGCCCGCGATGCCCTGCTGTCTTCAGGCATGGAACGCGGCATGACGGAGGGGTACGAGCGCCTCGACGCGCTGTTGGCGAACGGCTGAGGCGGGGCTCAGCGCATCAGTCCCGAGCCTCGGCCGCCCATCAGGCCCGTGCGTCTGCGACCCATCAGGGCCGCCGCGATCGCCACGCCGATGGCCGCCACGATCACCTGCACCAGCAGCTCGAGCCAGTCGATTCCGTTGGTGACCGTCGGTATCCCGATCGCCCGGGCGATGGCGCTGCCGATGAATGCCGAGACGATGCCGACCAGGATCGTCACGATCAGGCCGATCGGCTGTCTGCCGGGCACGATCAGCCGCCCGATCACCCCGACGACGATGCCGATCAGGATCGCGCTGAGTATTCCGCTGATGGTCATTTCTCCTCCAAGGCTGATGGGTGGAGGAGAGATACCCGGGCGAGATCGGCCGCAAACGGTCCCGTCAATACGATGACCCGTCAGGCCATCTCGGGGACCCGCAGGTGCGCCAGCACGAGTTCGAACTCGCCGACGTCGAGCTGATCGGCACTCAGATCGCGCAGCCGGGCCGTGCGCAGCGCCCTGGCCTGATCGCGGTTGCGGTCCATCGCCTCGGCACTGTCGAACGTGGCCGACGACACCGCCCGGCCCGAACCGCGGTCGAGCATGAGGCTGGCGCTGCAGAACCCTTCGAGGTCTTCCATCGCGGGCAGCACCGAGGTGCGGTAGAACTCGACGGCCCGGTCGAACAGCTCGGGGCGGGTCCGCAGCCAGGTGGCCCGCACACACGCGCCCGGCCCCGAGTACTGCTCACGGTGCACGACCGCGATCTCCCATTCGTCGACCGTCGCGGTCCCGGCGAACACTTCCACCACTCGGTGGCGCATGGGCGCTATCGCGGCCGCGCTGGCGTGCATGGCCTCCTCGGAACGCCAGGCCGTCGTCAGGACACAGCGGCCCGACTCCCGGTCCACCATCAACGAAAGACCCACGCAGCCGTCCACGTGGTCGAGGGCCGGCATGACCTCGTCGCGGACGTGGGCTGTGCCGGCATCGATCGCCTGGACGCGCGCCGCGATCGTGGTTGAACGTGCGAACACGATCCACCCCTTCCTGCCAGGGCGGCGCCCCGGTGGCGCCACCGGTTCCCACCCCCACCTTCCTCCCGTGTGTCTCGGGAGGCAATGGGCCGGCGCGCGCCTCGTAGGCTGGATGGATGGACACCGACGTGATCGACGTGGACACCTCGCGGCGCCGCATCGTCGATCTCACCGACTCGGTGCGCGAGTTCTGCGGCGCGCACCGCGACGGGCTGTGCAACGTGTTCGTGCCGCACGCCACGGCCGGCGTGGCCATCATCGAAACCGGCGCCGGATCCGACGAGGATCTGCTGGATACCCTGGAACGGTTGTTGCCGCGTGACGATCGGTATCGGCACCGCCACGGATCGCCAGGCCACGGTGCCGACCACGTGCTGCCCGCCCTGGTGTCGCCGTCGGTCACGGTGCCGGTACAGGCGGGACGCCCGCTGCTGGGAACGTGGCAGAGCGTGGTGCTGGTCGACCTCAACCGCGACAACCCGCAGCGGTCGGTGCGGCTGAGCTTCCTGCGGGCGTGACGTTCGTCGCCTTTTCGGCGTGAACGCGCAGAACGGTAATGTAAAGCGGTCGAACTGGTGGTTGCCCGGGCAATCCCAGCCACCCACGAACACGAGGACAGAGACGACGTGCAGACACACGAGATCAGGAAGCGCTTCCTCGATCATTACGTGAAGGCGGGTCACACTGAGGTGCCCAGCGCCTCGGTGATCCTCGACGACCCCAACCTGCTGTTCGTCAACGCCGGCATGGTGCAGTTCGTGCCGTATTTCCTCGGTCAGCGCACCCCGCCGTGGGATCGTGCCGTGAGCGTCCAGAAGTGCATCCGCACGCCGGACATCGACGAGGTGGGCATCACCACCCGGCACAACACCTTCTTCCAGATGGCAGGCAACTTCTCGTTCGGTGACTATTTCAAGAAGGGCGCCATCGAGCTGGCCTGGAGCCTGCTGACCAATCCGGTCACCGAGGGCGGTTACGGCTTCGATCCGGAAAGGCTGTGGGCAACGGTCTATCTGGACGACGACGAGGCGATCGAGCTCTGGAAGGAAGTTGCCGGGCTGCCCGCCGAGCGCATCCAGCGCCGCGGCATGGCCGACAACTACTGGTCGATGGGCATCCCCGGTCCGTGCGGGCCGTGTTCGGAGATCTACTACGACCGCGGACCCGAGTACGGGATCGAGGGCGGGCCGGAGGCCAACGAGGACCGCTACATCGAGATCTGGAATCTCGTGTTCATGCAGAACGAGCGCGGTGAGGGCACCTCGAAAGACAACTTCGAGATCCTCGGTCCGCTGCCGCGCAAGAACATCGACACCGGGATGGGTGTCGAGCGCATCGCGTGCCTGCTGCAGGGCGTCGACAACGTGTACGAGACCGACCTGGTGCGGCCGGTGATCGATTTGGTCGCCTCGATCGCACCCCGCGGGTATGGCGCGGGCAACCACGAGGACGACGTCCGCTACCGGATCATCGCCGACCACAGCCGCACGGCGGCCATCATCATCGGCGACGGGGTCAGCCCCGGCAACGAGGGCCGCGGCTACGTGCTGCGCCGGCTGCTGCGCCGCATCATCCGCGCGGCCAAACTGCTCGGCGTCGAGCAGCCCATCATGAGCCAACTGATGACCACGGTGCGCGACGAGATGGGTCCGTCGTACCCCGAACTGGTCACCGATTTCGAGCGCATCAACCGCATCGCCGTCGCCGAGGAGACCGCGTTCAACCGCACCCTGGTCGCGGGTTCGAAGCTGTTCGACGATGCCGCCGCCGCGACCAAGAAATCCGGGGCCACGGTGCTTTCCGGCAGCGACGCGTTCACCTTGCACGACACCTACGGCTTCCCGATTGACCTCACCCTGGAGATGGCCGCGGAGGCCGGCCTGTCGGTCGACGAGCAGGGATTCCGAAAACTGATGGCCGAGCAGCGGCAGCGTGCCAAGGCCGACGCCGCGGCCCGCAAGCAGGCCCACACCGATCTGTCCGCCTATCGCGAGCTCGTCGACGCCGGTCCGACCGAGTTCACCGGATTCGACGAACTGACTTCCGAGGCAAAGATTCTCGGCATTTTCGTGGATGGCAAGCGGGTTCCGGTGGTCTCGCACGAAGGGCTGGAAGCTGATCGGGTGGAACTCATCCTCGATCGCACCCCGTTCTACGCCGAGTCCGGTGGGCAGATCGCCGACGAAGGCCACATCAACGGGACCGGTAGCTCGGCAACCGCACAGGCCGCGGTCACCGACGTGCAGAAGATCGCCAAAACCCTGTGGGCCCACCGCGTCAACGTCGAATCCGGCGAGTTCGTCGAGGGTGACACCGTCACCGCGGCCGTGGATCCGAAGTGGCGTCACGGCGCAACCCAGGGGCACTCCGGCACTCACATGGTGCACGCCGCGCTACGACAGGTGTTGGGCCCCACCGCCGTTCAGGCCGGTTCGCTGAACCGCCCCGGCTACCTGCGGTTCGATTTCAATTGGCAGGGCGCGCTGACCGACGACCAGCGCACGCAGATTGAAGAGGTCACCAACGAGGCGGTCGAGGCCGACTACCAGGTGAACACCTTCATCACCGCCCTGGACAAGGCCAAAGCCATGGGCGCCATGGCGATGTTCGGTGAGAACTACCCCGACCAGGTGCGGGTGGTCGATATCGGCGGGCCGTTCTCGCTCGAGCTGTGCGGTGGCACCCATGTCCGCAACTCGGCCCAGATCGGGCCCGTCACCATCCTCGGTGAATCCTCGGTCGGATCCGGCATTCGCCGCGTCGAGGCCTACGTCGGCCTGGAGTCCTTCCGCCACCTGGCCAAGGAACGCGCGTTGATGGCGGGCCTGGCCTCGTCGCTCAAGGTGCCCTCCGAGGAGGTACCGGCCCGGGTGGCGAACCTGGTGGAGCGTCTCAAGGCGGCCGAGAAGGAACTCGAGAAGGCCCGGCTGGCCAATGCCCGGGCCGCTGCGGCCAACGCGGCCGCCGGCGCCGAGACCATCGGCAAGGTCCGGGTAGTCGCGCAACGGATGGCGGCCGGCATGTCGGGCGGTGATCTACGCACCCTGGTCGGCGACATCAAGGGCAAGCTCGGCTCCGACCCGGCGGTCATAGCGCTGATCGCCGAGGGCGAGAACGACTCCGTGCCTTTCGTGGTGGCGGTCAACCCGGCGGCTCAGGATCTGGGGCTGCGCGCCAACGATCTGGTCAAACAGTTCGGCGCAGCGGTCAACGGCCGCGGGGGCGGCAAGGCAGACATGGCACAAGGTTCCGGTAAGGGGGCGGCGGGTATCGACGCGGCATTGGCCGCGCTGCGCGCCGAGATCGGCCGAGGCTGACTTCGTGTCCGACACGGCCGATGACAGGTTGCCGGACCGTCCGGGGGACGACGACCCGGGACGTGGCCGGCGCATCGGCATCGACGTCGGAACAGTCCGGATCGGGGTCGCCAGTTGCGATCCCGACGGCATCCTGGCCACTCCGGTCGAGACGGTCCAGCGCGACAAACGCGACCGTTCCGGTAAGCACTTGCGCAGGCTGCTGGCGTTGATCGGTGAATACGAGGCCGTCGAGGTGGTCGTCGGACTGCCGCGCACCCTCGGCGACCGCGCCGGTAGTTCTGCCCTCGACGCGATCGAACTGGCCGATCTGCTGGCCCGCCGGATCGCTCCGGTACCGGTGCGGTTGGCCGACGAGCGGCTCACTACTGTGTCGGCACAGCGGTCCTTGCGCGAAGCCGGTGTTCGGGCAAAGGGACAGAAGGCGATGATCGACCAGGCCGCTGCGGTTGGCATTCTGCAGAGCTGGCTGGATCAGCGACGTGCGGCCCTGGCTGCGCGCGGAGAGGGCATGGATGGCTGAAAAGTGGGGTGCCGAAAAAGCTCAGCCCGAGGCGGTGGGCCCACCGCGGCGCGGGATGAGCCCGGCCCAGCGCGCACGCAAATCCCGCAACGACCGCAAGCGACGGGTCACCAGGGGCTTTTCGCTGGCGGCGTTGATCGTGGTGTTGATCGGCGCGGTGTTCCTCGGCTCCAAGCTGTGGCACAGCATGTCCGGCAGCTCCAGTGACTATGCGGGTGACGGCGTGGCCGATGTCGTGATCCAGGTTCACGACGGCGATTCCACGACGGCCATTGCCAAGACCCTGCAGGAAAAACGGGTGGTCGCCACGGCCAAGGTGTTCGTCGAGGCCGCCCACGACAATGAGGCGATCTCGGCGATCCAGCCCGGCTTCTACAAGCTGCGCACCGAGATCCCGGCCGCCAATGCCGTTGAACGCCTTGCTGATCCGGAAAACCGGGTGGGCAAGCTCACCATCCCGGAAGGGCGTCAGCTCGACGACATCGCCGACGTGAAGACCAACGCCGTCACCGAGGGCGTCTTCACGCTGATCTCGAAGGCCTCGTGCGTCGAACTCGACGGCGAACAGCGGTGCGTGCCGGTCGACCAGCTGCGCGCGGCGGCCCAAACGGCCCCTGCCGCCGCGTTGTCGGTCCCCGAATGGGCCAGCGGCCCGGTCGCGGCGATGCCGAACGACCATCGGCGGCTGGAAGGGTTGATCGCACCCGGAACGTGGAATGTCGATCCGGCGGGCACGGCGCAGGAGATCCTGGCCACGCTGATCGCAGGCAGCGCCGACGTCTACACCCAGAGCGGCCTGCTCGACNGGCCCCGCCCTCGACGACGCGGCGGCCGCCGCCGATGCGGCGGTCAGCACTATTCCGGCCGACGCGGCAGCCCCCTATGCCGACACCCTGGCCGCGGTGCCGCGGTTGCTCGACGCCATCTACGACCCGTGGCCGACGCCACTGGCCCGGGCCGTGCAGGCCGCGGGTGGTGAGGTCATCAACGGGCTGCAGATGTTGTTGAACCAGGCGTTCGCCCAAGTGGAGCAGTTCACCGGGATGCCGGCCCCCAAAGAGGCGATGCGGGCCGCACTGGGCTGAGTGCTCACGGGGCGAACGCGCCCCGGTGGTAGGAGCTGTAGATGTACTCCTTGGAGCCGACGAGGCGGGCCAGCGGGGTCTGCACCGTGTTCTCGCCGGCCACCATGTCCGCGATGGCGGCCAGGTCGTATCTCGGCTGCNGCGTGCCGGTCGACCAGCTGCGCGCGGCGGCCCAAACGGCCCCTGCCGCCGCGTTGTCGGTCCCCGAATGGGCCAGCGGCCCGGTCGCGGCGATGCCGAACGACCATCGGCGGCTGGAAGGGTTGATCGCACCCGGAACGTGGAATGTCGATCCGGCGGGCACGGCGCAGGAGATCCTGGCCACGCTGATCGCAGGCAGCGCCGACGTCTACACCCAGAGCGGCCTGCTCGACACCGCGGCGGCCATGCAGCTGTCGCCCTACCAGATCCTCACCGTCGGATCATTGGTGCAGCGCGAAGCCAAGCCCCAGGACTTCGCCAAGGTTGCGCGGGTGATCTACAACCGGCTGGCCGAGAACCGCAAGCTCGAGTTCGACTCGACCGTGAACTATCCGCTGGATCGTCAGGAAGTGGCGACCACCGACGCGGACCGCGCTCAGGTCACGCCGTGGAACACCTATATGAGCCAAGGTCTTCCGCAGACGCCCATCTGCTCGCCCGGCATCGAGGCGCTGGGCGCCGCCGAGCACCCGGCGGCGGGGGACTGGTTGTACTTCGTCACCGTCGATCTGCAGGGCACCACGTTGTTCACGCGTGACTACGACGAGCACCTCGCCAACATCGAACAGGCGCAGCACAACGGTGTCCTCGACAGTGCCAGATAGGCGGCCCGCCGCCGTGCCAGATAGCGCCCGCAAGGCCGCAGTTCTCGGCTCGCCGATCGCCCACTCACGATCGCCGCAGCTGCACCTGGCCGCCTACCGCGCCCTCGGTCTGCCGTCGTGGACGTATGACCGCATCGAATGCACGGCCGAAGAATTGCCCGGTCTGGTGTCGGGGCTGGGCCCGGAATGGGTGGGCCTGTCGGTCACGATGCCGGGCAAGTTCGCCGCATTGGAGTTCGCCGATCAGCGCACCGAACGCGCTGAATTGGTGGGCTCGGCCAACACTCTGGTCCGGATGCCCAGCGGTGGCTGGCGTGCGGACAACACCGATGTCGACGGAGTGGTGGGTGCCCTCGGCGCCGCCGGTGACTCGGCGCTGGTGATCGGATCGGGTGGTACCGCCCCAGCCGCGGTGGTCGCCCTGACCGAACTCGGCGTGCAGCGCATCACCATCGTGGCGCGCGATGANCGGGGCGCCCGGAGCGCGAACACCTCGGCGGCATCGGTCCGCAGCCGCGGCAGGTCCGCCGCCCGGAACGGCGTGGTCGCCGAGACGATGTAGCGGCCGAATCCGATTCGGGTGGCAGCGGCCGAGGCCACCAGATGCGCGTCGACCGCGTCCTCCAGCGAAACCCGGCGCGTCGCATACTCATCGGCCTTGACGTTGGCATCGTGACGGCCCTCGTGGGCGTCCGGCCGGTCGTCGGTCTCGGGGAAGAAGCGGGCCACCCGCAGCACCACGCACGGCAGTCCGTGGTTGCGGTGGGCCAGCTGGCACAGGTCCTCGGCCGCAGCCTTCGTGACGCCGTACATGTTCTTGGGCACCGGCGTCACCGACTCGTCGATCCAGGCCGCCGGCCGATGGGCCTCTGGCACCAGTGCGTCGCCGAAAACCGTTGTGGAGGAGGACATCACGAACGCCCGCACACCCGCGTCCACGGCCGCGTCCAGAAGGGTCAGGGTCCCGCTGACATTCGTGTCGACGAACGCCTGCCCTGGCACGAACGCCAACTGCGGCTTGTGCAGCGTCGCGGTGTGCAACACCACGTCGACGCCCGCCATCGCGGAACGGACCAGTGCGGTGTCGGTGATCGAGCCCACCTGGTCGGTCCACGGCGACGGCCGCATGTCGAGACCCACCACGTCCTCGCCACGGGCACGGAGGGTGCGGACGATCGCCTCACCGAGGTGGCCGGAACTGCCGGTGACCAGAGTGCGCACCACTCGACCGTGCCACACCGCCGCAACCGGTTTTCTCGACGGCGGGTGCGGTGGCCGCCGCGCTGCGCGGAGGCTGACCGAAAAGAAGCGCATCGGCGGCGCACCGGCGGCACTTAACCTCGGCTCATGGGGGTGGGGGCGACCGTCGTCGTGGCGTCGTGGCTGCTGGCACTGAGCGGCTACGACGTCCGAGAACGGCGGTTGCCGAATTGGCTCACGCTTCCGGGGGCGGTGTTGATCCTGGTGGTGGCGGCACTGGCCGGGCGTGGCGGCCACGCGCTGGCCGGGGCGCTGACGCTGTCGGGCGTCTATCTGCTCATGCATCTACCGGCGCCCCGGTCGATCGGCGGGGGAGACGTCAAACTCGCCCTCGGCCTCGGGGCGATGACTGGCGCGTTCGGTGTCGACGTGTGGCTGCTGGCCGCGCTGGTGGCACCCCTGCTCACCGCGGTTCTCGCCATCGGCGCCGCGGTCCGTGGTATCCGAACCGTTCCGCACGGACCGTCGATGTGTACCGCGAGCGCCGTCGCGGTCGCCCTGGCGCTGGTGTGACCGACGGCCGAATTGGTGCTCGGAGCACCCGAAATTCGTGATTACGCTCATCACCGATAGCCAGTCGTCCCGGGGGGTTCGCATGTCACAGCCGCATTGGCAGCAGGCCGCACAGCAGTTTCCGCCGCCGCCCGCGGTTCCGGTTTTCCAAGTAGAGACGACGCGGCACACCGGCCTGCTGGTCTTGTGGTTCAACCAGACCCGCGTGGTCACCGGGACCGCCGAACAGTGCGAGGCCGCTCTGACCAGCGCCCAGCGGCACAATCTTGTTCTGGGCTGGTGGAGCTTCCTGTCGATCCTGTTCATGAACTGGCTGTCATTGCTGTGCAACGCAGGTGCCCGGGCCAAACTGCGCAAGGAAGTCGAGCAGGCGCAGGCCTACGCGCAGTGGTGGTACCAGTACGGTCAGCACCACAACGCGCCGCAGCAGCCGCAATGGCAATAGGCCGCGTTCGAGTCCGGTGACCACGGATTTCGGGAGGCAAACCCCGACGTGGGAGAATGACACCCGTGTTGCGTTGGACCACAGCTGGTGAATCCCACGGCCGCGCCCTGGTGGCCATGCTCGAAGGGATGGTCGCGGGCGTGCCCATCACCTCAGAGGAGATCGGGGCACAGCTCAAGCGTCGCCGCCTCGGCTACGGCCGGGGCGCCCGGATGAAGTTCGAACAGGACCAGGTCACCATGCTGGCCGGGGTTCGTCACGGCACCACCCTGGGCGGGCCGATCGCCATCGAGATCGGCAATACCGAATGGCCCAAGTGGGAAACCGTGATGGCGCCGGATCCGGTGGACCCCGCCGAGCTCGACGTGGCCCGCAACGCCCCGTTGACCCGGCCCCGCCCGGGGCACGCCGACTACGCCGGCATGCTCAAGTACGGCTTCGACGACGCCCGTCCGGTCCTGGAACGTGCCAGCGCACGTGAGACCGCCGCACGTGTCGCGGCGGGCACGGTGGCCCGGGCCTTCCTGCGGGCAGCACTCGGTGTCGAGGTGGTCTCCCACGTCATCTCCATCGGTGCGTCGCAGCCCTACGACGGTCCGCCGCCGCAGTTCTCCGATCTGGAGAAGATCGATGCCAGCCCCGTTCGTGCGTTCGACGAAACGGCGGAGTCGTCGATGATCGCCGAGATCGAGGCCGCCAAGAAGGACGGCGACACCCTCGGTGGCGTGGTGGAGGTCGTGGTCGAAGGACTGCCGATCGGCCTGGGTTCGTTCACCAGCGGGGACAACCGCCTCGACAGTCAGCTGGCCGCCGCCGTGATGGGCATCCAGGCGATCAAGGGTGTGGAGATCGGCGACGGTTTCGAGACCGCGCGCCGTCGCGGCAGCGTGGCCCACGACGAGATGTACCCGGGGCCCGACGGAGTGCTGCGCTCCACCAACCGGGCCGGCGGCCTGGAGGGCGGCATGACCAACGGCCAGCCGCTGCGGGTCCGGGCCGCGATGAAGCCGATCTCGACCGTCCCGCGGGCGCTGGCCACCGTCGACATGGCCACCGGTGAAGAGGCCGTCGCCATTCACCAGCGTTCCGATGTGTGCGCCGTGCCCGCCGCCGGTGTGGTGGTGGAGACCATGGTCGCGCTCGTGGTGGCCCGTGCCGTGCTGGAGAAGTTCGGTGGGGACTCGCTGGCCGAGACCAGGACCAACATCGACGCCTACCTGCGCGCCGTGCGCACGCGCGAAGCAAATCCGGGTGATGCCGAGCGCGAGCCGGCGGAGCAGGCCCTGGGCTGATGGCGCCCAAGGCGGTACTGATCGGCCTGCCCGGATCGGGCAAGTCGACCATCGGCCGCCGGCTCGCCAAGGCACTGAATCTCACGATGGTCGACACCGACGCCGCCATCGAGGAGACCACCGGCCGCACCATCGCCGACATCTTCGCCACCGACGGCGAAGCGGAGTTCCGCCGCATCGAGGAAGAGGTCATCCGCACCGCGCTGGCCGGTCACGACGGCGTGCTGTCGCTGGGTGGCGGAGCGGTCACCACCCCCGGCGTGCGTGCGGCCCTGGCCGGACACACCGTGGTCTATCTCGAGATCAGTGCCGCCGAGGGAGTGCGCCGCACCGGCGGATCCACCGTGCGGCCGCTGCTGGCCGGGCCCGACCGCGCCGAAAAGTACCGCGCGCTGATGTCCGAGCGAGTGCCGCTGTACCGGCGGGTGGCGACGATGCGGATCAACACCAACCGGCGCAACCCCGGCGCGGTGGTGCGCACCATCGTCGCCCGGCTGGAAAGCCCTCCGGCTCAGAAACAGCCGCAGAAGCCGCCGCAGCCCCGAACGGCCAAACGGCGCCGTCGTCGCCCGCCCTGGCGGCGTGGTCCGGCCGGGCAATCGTCGTCCGGTTCCGAAGCCACGGGCGGCAAGGCCGCACCCCGCACCTCCGGTGCCGAAAAGGCAGAAACGACAGCCATACCCACCCCCGCGGCCCTGGCCGCTCGTAACGCGGAGCGACATGATGACTGACCCGGTAATCGTCGAGGTACTGGTGGACCGGCCCTATCCGGTGATCATCGGGACCGGCCTGCTCGGCGAACTGGGCAACACGCTCGAGGGCCGTCACAAGGTGGCGATCCTGCACCAGCCGGTGCTCACCCAGACCGCTGAGGCCGTGCGGCAACACCTGGCGGACAAGGGAATCGAAGCCCACCGCATCGAGATCCCGGACGCCGAGGCAGGTAAGGAGCTGCCCGTCGTCGGCTTCATCTGGGAAGTGCTGGGCCGCATCGGGATCGGCCGCAAGGACGCCGTCGTCAGTCTCGGCGGGGGAGCGGCCACCGATGTCGCAGGGTTTGCTGCGGCCACCTGGCTGCGGGGCGTCGACATCGTGCACGTGCCGACGACCCTGCTGGGCATGGTCGACGCCGCAGTCGGTGGCAAGACCGGGATCAACACCGATGCCGGTAAGAACCTCGTCGGCGCCTTCCATCAGCCTGCCGCCGTCCTGGTGGACCTCGCCACGCTGGAAACCTTGCCGCGCAACGAGATTGTCGCCGGGATGGCCGAGATCGTGAAAGCCGGTTTCATCGCGGACCCGGTCATCCTCGACCTGATCGAGGCCGATCCGGATGCGGCGCTCGACCCCACCGGAACCGTGCTGCCCGAACTCATCCGCCGCGCGATCGCGGTCAAGGCCGAGGTGGTTGCTGCCGACGAACGAGAGTCGCAGCTGCGCGAGATCCTGAACTACGGCCACACCCTGGCGCACGCCATCGAACGCCGTGAACGCTACAAGTGGCGCCACGGTGCCGCCGTCTCGGTCGGTTTGGTGTTCGCGGCCGAATTGGGCCGACTGGCCGGGCGTCTCGACGACGAGACCGCCGACCGGCACCGCGCGGTGCTGACCGCTCTCGGCCTGCCGGTCACCTACGACGGCGACGCGCTGCCCCAGCTGATGGACTACATGGCCGGCGACAAGAAGAACCGCTCGGGCGTGCTGCGGTTCGTCGTGCTCGACGGCCTGGCCAAGCCGGGCCGGCTGGAGGGACCGGATCCGTCCCTGTTGGCGGCCGCATACGCAGAAGTGGCGCGGACCTGACGGTCCGCGCCACTCGCGCCTGATTCTCCGGCTACTGCTTGGGCTGCTCGGGATACTCGACCGGGGTGGTTGCCTCGGCGTCGGTGTTCTCGGCGGCGCCGTTGGCGCTGACCGCGGCGAACACGTCGGTGTCGGCACGGTCGTCAGCGGCCAGGCCGTGATGGCGCTGGCGCGGCATCGGCGGGGCGTTGCGGTCGACCAGCCACCGGCCCACCGTCACACCGCCCACGCCGAGCAGGAAGACCAGCAGCGCGGTGAACGCCGCGAACGTGGTCACCTCGTTGAGCAGCGCATCGGTGTAGAGGCTTTTGTAGAACAACCCGATGAACCACGACACGGCGCCGCTGACGATGCCGGCGAACAGACCGGCGATCAGCCAGGTCATGGCCAGGTCGGCGCGGCGGTCCGGGTCCGGGTTGCTTCGGGCGTCCGACTTGCCGTCGAGCACACCCCAGATCAGCACCCCGATTCCGAACAACGTGACCAGCCCCAGGCTGAACCACGTGGCGTTACCCGGCGAGGCGTTGATCAGTGCTCCCTGCAGTAAGCGCACGATGACCATCGCTGTTGCGAACACCACTCCGCGCAGTAACCACTTGCTCATGGGGGCACACTGTAGCGAGTAGCGTCACAGACCGTGACTATTTCCCAGCGCAGGGACCGGCTGCGGCGGCGACTGGCCGACTCCGGCCTGGATGCGATGCTGGTAACCGACCTGGTCAACGTGCGGTATCTGTCCGGATTCACCGGGTCCAACGCGGCGCTGCTGATCCTGGCCGAGGACGCCACGCCGGTCTTGGCCACCGACGGCCGGTACCGAACCCAGGCTGCGCAGCAGGCGCCGGATGCCGAGGTGGTCATCGAGCGGGCGTGCGGCTCACACCTGGCAGGCCGCGCGGCCGGCGCCGGGGCGATCCGTTTGGGGTTCGAGAGTCATGTCGTCACCGTGGACGCCTACGGCGCCTTGAAGAAGGCCGCGGGCGACGGGGTCGAGTGGGTCCGGGCGGCCGGCACCGTGGAGGCCCTGCGTGAGATCAAGGACGCCGGTGAGATCGCGATCCTTCGGTTGGCCTGTGAGGCCGCCGACGCCGCGCTCGCCGATCTGGTGGAACGCGGTGGCCTGCGGCCCGGGCGCACCGAGCGTCAGGTGCGCAACGAGCTGGAAGCGCTGATGCTCGAACACGGGGCCGACGGCCCGTCGTTCGAGACGATCGTCGCCACCGGGGCCAACTCGGCCATTCCGCATCACCGCCCCACGGATGCGGTACTGGCCGCCGGCGACTTCGTGAAGATCGACTTCGGCGCGCTGGTGGCCGGCTATCACTCCGACATGACCCGCACGTTCGTGCTGGGACCGGCCGCCCCATGGCAACTCGACATCTACGATCTGGTGGCCACCGCGCAGCAGGCCGGATGCGAGGCACTGGCCCCCGGTGTTTCGCTGAGCGCGGTGGACGCGGCGTCACGCCAGGTCATCGCCGATGCGGGGTACGGCGACCACTTCGGTCACGGCCTCGGGCACGGCGTCGGGCTACAGATCCATGAAGCGCCGGGAATCAATGCCGCTGCCGCCGGTACACTGCTTGCTGGCTCTGCGGTCACCGTTGAGCCAGGTGTCTACTTGCCCGATCGCGGCGGTGTCCGGATCGAGGACACCCTGGTCGTCGGAGAGGCGGCACCCGACCTGCTTACCCGGTTCCCCAAGGAACTGGCCATTTTGTGACAGAAACTTAGGAGCTACACCCTCATGGCATCGACTGCCGACTTCAAGAACGGGCTCGTCCTGCAGATCGACGGACAGCTGTGGCAGATCGTCGAATTCCAGCACGTCAAGCCCGGCAAGGGCCCGGCCTTCGTGCGGACCAAGCTGAAGAACGTGGTGTCCGGCAAGGTGGTCGACAAGACCTACAACGCCGGTGTGAAGGTGGAGACCGCCACCGTGGACCGCCGCGACGCCACCTTCCTGTACCGCGACGGCAACGACTTCGTCTTCATGGACTCCGAGGATTTCGAGCAGCACCCGCTGTCGGAAGAACTGGTCGGCCGCGCCGCGGGCTTCCTCCTGGAGAGCATGCCGGTGCAGATCGCCTTCCACGAGTCCGCTCCGCTGTACCTGGAGCTGCCGGTCTCGGTAGAACTCGTGGTGAGCCACACCGAGCCGGGTCTGCAGGGCGACCGCTCCAGCGCGGGCACCAAGCCCGCCACGATGGAGACCGGCGCCGAGATCCAGGTTCCGTTGTTCATCAACACCGGTGACAAGCTCAAGGTCGACACCCGCGACGGCAGCTACCTCGGCCGCGTGAATGCCTGATCGGCGCGGCGACCGGGGCCGTCACCAGGCCCGCAAACGCGCCGTCGATCTGCTCTTCGAAGCCGAGGCGCGTGGTCTGACACCGGAAGCGGTGGCCGACGGTCGTGCCGCGCTGGCCGAGGACCAGGACGACGTCACCCCGCTCAACCCGTACACCGTGTCGGTGGCTCGGGGCGTGACCGAACACGCCGCCCACATCGACGATCTCATCTCCGCGCACCTCCAGGGCTGGACACTGGAACGGCTGCCCGCCGTGGATCGGGCCATCCTGCGGGTCGCGGTGTGGGAACTGTTGCACGCCGAGGATGTTCCCGAGCCCGTCGCGGTCGACGAGGCCGTCGAGCTGGCCAAGGAACTCTCCACCGACGAGTCGCCCGGTTTCGTCAACGGGGTCCTCGGTCAGGTGATGCTGGTGACCCCGCAGATCCGGGCTGCGTCGCAGGCCGTGCGGGGCGCTGGAACGCAAGAGAACTGACCGGCTCCGCCGGCAGCAGAACAGATCAGCTGGACGGGGAGCGCCTACGGGCGCTCCCCGTTGCGGTTCTCACTGGTGGTCGCGACACTTTCGCTCACCGCGATTTGTAAATTCTTCGACCGTCGCCGGTGGCGCAATACCGCCGCGGCCGGTGGTTTGGCCAGGTACGGCGGATTTTGGGGCGGCGTAATCAGTTAACCTGCGACGACGCCGCTTTCGTCGCCCTGCGAGGCCGGTCAGATCGCCCTTACCGTGTTGTGCGTGTCGCAGCCCGAAGTCACCCCCGTATCGCTGCCGAGTCGCCGCGCCCGCGCCGACCAGGCCCGCCAGGTGGCCGATGTGCTGCGCCACCAGATCTACGAGGGCGCCTATGCCGGTTCCCTGCCCACCGAAACGGAGCTGGCGGCGGAATTCTTCGTGTCCCGCAACGCCATTCGCGAAGCCCTCGCCGTGCTCAAGAACGAGGGCCTGATCGACCGGGGTACCAAGGTGGGCACCCACGTGGCGGCCCGCAAGTATGACCACGGCCTCGACGCGTTGGTGGGGCTGAAGGAGACGTTCAAGGATTACGGCGACGTCCGCAACGAGGTGCGCGCGGTGCAGCACCTCTCCGCCCCGCCCGCGGTGGCCCGCAAGCTGGCGCTGGAGCCCGGCGCGCAGGTGGTGTTCATCGAGCGCCTGCGGTACCTGGCCGACCTGCCGCTGTCGCTGGACCTGACCTACCTGGCGCCCGACATCGGGGATCAGGTGATCGCGCACTCGTTGGAGAACAACGACATCTTCGCCCTCATCGAGCGAGTCAGTGGCCGCCGCCTGGGCGGGGCAAGCCTTGCCCTGGAGGCGATTTCGGCCGACCCGCATTCCGCCGCGACGCTGCAGGTGCCCGACGGGTCGGCGCTGCTGATGGCCGAACGGCTGACCAGTCTGGACGACGGCAGGCCCGTCGACCTGGAGTACATCAGGATGCGCGGTGATCGAATCACCATGCGCGGCAACCTCGTAAGGAGAGATGCATGACGCTGGTCAATCAGCGGACCGACGTTCCGGTGACGATCGACGAATCCCTGTGTATCGAGGGTTGCACCCTGTGCGTCGACGTGTGCCCGATGGATTCACTGGCCATCAACCCCGACAACGGCAAGGCCTACATGCACGTCGACGAGTGCTGGTATTGCGGCCCCTGCGCCGCCCGGTGCCCCACCGGTGCGGTGACCGTCAACATGCCCTATCTCATCCGCTAGAGGAGCGAAGTGAAATCAGCCCTGATCGCCCTCGCCGCCGGTCTCACCCTTACGACCGCAGGCTGCTCCCTGGATTCGGCCTCCAGATCGGCCGACACCGTCGACGTCGTCGTCGGCTATCAGTCCAAGACCATCAACACCGTCACCGCGGGAACCCTGTTGCGCGCCCAGGGTTACCTGGAACGCCGGCTGGAAGACATCACCACCCGCACCGGCACCAAGTACAACGTGACATGGCAGGACTACGACACCGGCGCCCCGATCACCGCGCAGATGGTCGCCGAGAAGATCGACATCGGTTCGATGGGCGACTATCCGATGCTCATCAACGGGTCGAAGACCCAGGCCAACGAGCGCGCCAGGACCGAGATCGTCTCGGTCACCGGGTACAACCCGAAGGGCGCGTTGAACATGGTGGTGGTGACGCCGGATTCACCGGCCAAGTCGCTGACCGACCTGGCCGGTGAGAAGGTTTCGGCCAGCGTGGGTTCGGCCGGCCACGGCATGCTGGTGCAGGCCCTGGGCAAGGCCGGGGTGGACGCCAAGACCGGGGTCGAGGTGCTCAACCAGCAGCCGCAGGTCGGTGCCTCATCGCTGGAGTCCGGTCAGGTTCAGGCCCTTTCGCAGTTCGTGGCCTGGCCCGGGCTGTTGGTCCACCAGGGCAAGGCCAAGCTGCTCTACGACGGGGCGGAGCTGAACTATCCGACCCTGCACGGTGTGGTGGTGCGCCGGGCGTACGCGGCCGATCATCCCGAAGTGCTCGACGCGTTCCTTCAGGCCCAGCTCGATGCGACCGACTTCCTCAACACCAAGCCCCTGGAGGCGGCCCGGATCGTCGCCGAGGGCAGTGGGCTGCCGCAGGAGATCGTCTACCTGTACAACGGCCCGGGCGGCACCTCGTTCGACACCACGCTCAAACCGTCGCTGATCGATGCTCTCAAAGGCGATGTGCCCTACCTGAAGTCGATCGACAACTTCGCCGATCTCGATGTCGCCGGCTTCGTCCAGGACGGGCCGTTGCGGGCCGCGTACGCGGCGCGAGGCCAGGACTATGACAAGGCGCTGCACTCGAACGCCAACCCGTCGGCACTGGGCGGTACCGATCCGGTGTGCCACGTCCCGGTCGACGATCCCGCCACCGCAGGCGAACTGTGGCTCGACGGATCGGACACCACCACAGCCGCCGCCACGCCGGTGTGCCTGCTCAAGGCGGTCCGGCAGGCCGAAGGCGAGGGCAAGAAGGTCCGTGCCGCCTACGTCGCCGACGCCGAACTCGGCACCCGGTGGTTCGCCGACAAGGCCGTGTGGGTGCGCCTGCCCGGGCCGGGCACCGAGGGCTATNGGCGGGGCGTTGCGGTCGACCAGCCACCGGCCCACCGTCACACCGCCCACGCCGAGCAGGAAGACCAGCAGCGCGGTGAACGCCGCGAACGTGGTCACCTCGTTGAGCAGCGCATCGGTGTAGAGGCTTTTGTAGAACAACCCGATGAACCACGACACGGCGCCGCTGACGATGCCGGCGAACAGACCGGCGATCAGCCAGGTCATGGCCAGGTCGGCGCGGCGGTCCGGGTCCGGGTTGCTTCGGGCGTCCGACTTGCCGTCGAGCACACCCCAGATCAGCACCCCGATTCCGAACAACGTGACCAGCCCCAGGCTGAACCACGTGGCGTTACCCGGCGAGGCGTTGATCAGTGCTCCCTGCAGTAAGCGCACGATGACCATCGCTGTTGCGAACACCACTCCGCGCAGTAACCACTTGCTCATGGGGGCACACTGTAGCGAGTAGCGTCACAGACCGTGACTATTTCCCAGCGCAGGGACCGGCTGCGGCGGCGACTGGCCGACTCCGGCCTGGATGCGATGCTGGTAACCGACCTGGTCAACGTGCGGTATCTGTCCGGATTCACCGGGTCCAACGCGGCGCTGCTGATCCTGGCCGAGGACGCCACGCCGGTCTTGGCCACCGACGGCCGGTACCGAACCCAGGCTGCGCAGCAGGCGCCGGATGCCGAGGTGGTCATCGAGCGGGCGTGCGGCTCACACCTGGCAGGCCGCGCGGCCGGCGCCGGGGCGATCCGTTTGGGGTTCGAGAGTCATGTCGTCACCGTGGACGCCTACGGCGCCTTGAAGAAGGCCGCGGGCGACGGGGTCGAGTGGGTCCGGGCGGCCGGCACCGTGGAGGCCCTGCGTGAGATCAAGGACGCCGGTGAGATCGCGATCCTTCGGTTGGCCTGTGAGGCCGCCGACGCCGCGCTCGCCGATCTGGTGGAACGCGGTGGCCTGCGGCCCGGGCGCACCGAGCGTCAGGTGCGCAACGAGCTGGAAGCGCTGATGCTCGAACACGGGGCCGACGGCCCGTCGTTCGAGACGATCGTCGCCACCGGGGCCAACTCGGCCATTCCGCATCACCGCCCCACGGATGCGGTACTGGCCGCCGGCGACTTCGTGAAGATCGACTTCGGCGCGCTGGTGGCCGGCTATCACTCCGACATGACCCGCACGTTCGTGCTGGGACCGGCCGCCCCATGGCAACTCGACATCTACGATCTGGTGGCCACCGCGCAGCAGGCCGGATGCGAGGCACTGGCCCCCGGTGTTTCGCTGAGCGCGGTGGACGCGGCGTCACGCCAGGTCATCGCCGATGCGGGGTACGGCGACCACTTCGGTCACGGCCTCGGGCACGGCGTCGGGCTACAGATCCATGAAGCGCCGGGAATCAATGCCGCTGCCGCCGGTACACTGCTTGCTGGCTCTGCGGTCACCGTTGAGCCAGGTGTCTACTTGCCCGATCGCGGCGGTGTCCGGATCGAGGACACCCTGGTCGTCGGAGAGGCGGCACCCGACCTGCTTACCCGGTTCCCCAAGGAACTGGCCATTTTGTGACAGAAACTTAGGAGCTACACCCTCATGGCATCGACTGCCGACTTCAAGAACGGGCTCGTCCTGCAGATCGACGGACAGCTGTGGCAGATCGTCGAATTCCAGCACGTCAAGCCCGGCAAGGGCCCGGCCTTCGTGCGGACCAAGCTGAAGAACGTGGTGTCCGGCAAGGTGGTCGACAAGACCTACAACGCCGGTGTGAAGGTGGAGACCGCCACCGTGGACCGCCGCGACGCCACCTTCCTGTACCGCGACGGCAACGACTTCGTCTTCATGGACTCCGAGGATTTCGAGCAGCACCCGCTGTCGGAAGAACTGGTCGGCCGCGCCGCGGGCTTCCTCCTGGAGAGCATGCCGGTGCAGATCGCCTTCCACGAGTCCGCTCCGCTGTACCTGGAGCTGCCGGTCTCGGTAGAACTCGTGGTGAGCCACACCGAGCCGGGTCTGCAGGGCGACCGCTCCAGCGCGGGCACCAAGCCCGCCACGATGGAGACCGGCGCCGAGATCCAGGTTCCGTTGTTCATCAACACCGGTGACAAGCTCAAGGTCGACACCCGCGACGGCAGCTACCTCGGCCGCGTGAATGCCTGATCGGCGCGGCGACCGGGGCCGTCACCAGGCCCGCAAACGCGCCGTCGATCTGCTCTTCGAAGCCGAGGCGCGTGGTCTGACACCGGAAGCGGTGGCCGACGGTCGTGCCGCGCTGGCCGAGGACCAGGACGACGTCACCCCGCTCAACCCGTACACCGTGTCGGTGGCTCGGGGCGTGACCGAACACGCCGCCCACATCGACGATCTCATCTCCGCGCACCTCCAGGGCTGGACACTGGAACGGCTGCCCGCCGTGGATCGGGCCATCCTGCGGGTCGCGGTGTGGGAACTGTTGCACGCCGAGGATGTTCCCGAGCCCGTCGCGGTCGACGAGGCCGTCGAGCTGGCCAAGGAACTCTCCACCGACGAGTCGCCCGGTNGTGGCCCCATCGTCTGCTGCGGCTGGCGTCGGTGGTGACCGCCGTCGTCCTGTGGCAGGTGCTGACCGCCAACGACGTTCGGCTGGGGCTGCGGTTCGACACCCTGCCGACCGTCACCGAGGTCGCCGCGACCCTGCTGCACCGGCTCGGCACCCCTGAGTACTGGCTGGACCTCGGCCAGTCGCTGATCCGCATCCTCACCGGCTTCGGCATCGCCGCGGTAATCGGGGTGATCACCGGAATCCTGTTGGGGCGCACCGCGCTGTTCGCCGACATCTTCGGTCCGCTCACCGAACTGGCCCGACCCATCCCGGCGATCGCGATGGTGCCGGTGGCCATACTGCTGTTCCCGAGCGATGAGGCAGGCATCGTGTTCATCACGTTCCTGGCGGCGTATTTCCCGATCATGGTCAGCGTGCGTCACGCGGTCCGTGCCCTTCCGACCATCTGGGAGGACTCGGTGCGCACCCTCGGTGGCGGCCGCCTCGATGTGCTGCGGCAGGTGGTGTTGCCGGGCATCCTGCCCGGACTGTTCGGTGGGCTGTCGGTAGGCATGGGGGTGGCCTGGATCTGTGTGATCTCGGCCGAGATGATCTCGGGCCGGCTGGGTGTGGGCTACCGCACCTGGCAGGCCTATACGGTGCTGAACTATCCGGACGTGTTCGTCGGCATCATCACGATCGGGGTGCTCGGATTCGTCACCGCCGCTGCGGTCGAACTCATCGGCCGCCGCGCCACCCGATGGCTGCCCCGCGGTGAGGAGAATACGCGATGAGCCCCACCGGCACCGTGACACGGACGGCCACCGGTATGCGGCTGGAACTCGATCGAATCCGATTGTCCTACACCGGTGCTCCGGTGATCGACAATCTGAGCCTCACCGTCGAGCCGGGCGAGATCCTGGTGCTCACCGGTCCGTCCGGCTGCGGTAAGTCCACATTGTTGCGCGCGTTGACGGGACTGCTGCGGCCCGACGGCGGCCGGGTCCTGGCCGACGGCCACCCGGTCACCACCACCTCCCGCGACCGCGGCATGGTGTTCCAGGACAGTGCCCTGCTGCCGTGGCGCACCGTGCGGTCCAATATCGAACTGGCGCTGCAACTCCGCGGCGAGCCGAAGGCCGGCCGCCGTGAGCGGGCCGACCGCTGGATCGACGAGGTCGGACTGACCGGGTTCGCCGATTTCCTGCCGAAGAGCCTGTCGGGCGGGATGCGGCAGCGGGTCCAGCTCGCTCGCGGCCTGGCCGGCGCTCCCCGCGCGGTGATGATGGACGAGCCGTTCGCGGCGCTGGACACCCAGACCCGGGCGGCCATGCAGCGCTTGCTGATCGACACCTGGCAGGCGCATCCGACGACCATCGTGTTCGTCACGCACGACGTCGACGAGGCCATCACCCTCGGTGACCGTGTCGCCGTGCTCGGCCGTGCCGGACAACCGCTGCGTGCCCTCCTCGAGGTGGGCCAGCCAAGAACCGACCATCCCGAACGATCCGCGCTGCGCGCCGAGATCATTGCCGCCCTGGAGCAACCTTGACCGAACTGATCGAACACACCCATGCCGCCCCGGATGTTTCGCAGGCGATCCGGATCGACTGCGACGTCCTGGTGATCGGCGGCGGCACCGCGGGCACCATGGCCGCACTGACCGCCGCCGAGAACGGCGCGCAGGTGCTGCTGTTGGAGAAGGCGCATGTGCGGCATTCCGGTGCCCTCGCCATGGGCATGGACGGCGTCAACAACGCCGTCATCCCCGGCAAGGCCGAGCCCGAGGACTACGTCGCCGAGATCACCCGCGCCAACGACGGAATCGTCAACCAGCGCACGGTGTATCAGACCGCGACCCGTGGCTTCGCCATGGTGCAACGGCTCGAGCGCTACGGCGTCAAGTTCGAGAAGGACGAGCACGGCGAATACGCCGTCCGGCGCGTGCACCGGTCGGGCTCCTATGTGCTGCCGATGCCCGAGGGCAAGGACGTCAAGAAGGCGCTGTACCGGGTGCTGCGGCAACGGTCGATGCGCGAGAAGATCCGCATCGAGAACCGGTTCATGCCGGTGCGGGTGCTGACCGATGGGGGCAGGGCGGTCGGTGCGGCCGCATTCAACACCCGCACGGGCGAATTCGTCACGGTTGCCGCCAAGGCCGTGATCCTGTCGACCGGGGCGTGTGGGCGGCTCGGGCTGCCGGCGTCGGGCTACCTGTACGGCACGTACGAGAATCCGACCAACGCCGGTGACGGCTACGCCATGGCCTACCACGCCGGGGCGGAGCTGTCGGGGATCGAGTGCTTCCAGGTCAATCCGCTCATCAAGGACTACAACGGCCCGGCGTGCGCGTATGTGGCCAACCCGTTCGGCGGCTATCAGGTCAATGCGCTGGGGGAGCGGTTCGTCGACTCCGACTACTGGTCGGGGCAGATGATGGCCGAGGTCAAGGAGGAGATCGAATCGGCGCGCGGGCCCATCTACCTCAAGGTCAGTCATCTGCCCGACGAGACGATCACGACGCTGGAGAACATCCTGCACACCACGGAACGGCCCACTCGCGGCACGTTCCACGCCAATCGCGGACACGATTACCGCACCCATGACATCGAGATGCACATCTCCGAGATCGGTTTGTGCTCAGGGCATTCGGCGTCAGGCGTGTGGGTGGACGAGCACGCCCGCACCACGGTACCCGGGCTGTATGCGGCCGGCGATTTGGCCTGCGTGCCGCACAACTACATGATCGGGGCGTTCGTCTACGGCGATCTGGCCGGTGAACATGCCGCCTCGACACTGGCCGAGGTGCCCGCACCGGCCAAGCTTCCCGCCGACCAGGTGGCCGCGGCGCACGAGCTCATCTACCGGCCGCTGCGGCAACCGGACGGCCCGCCCCAGCCCCAGGTCGAGTTCAAGCTGCGGCGGTTCGTCAACGACTATGTGGCGCCGCCGAAGACCGCGACCAAACTGTCGATCGCGGTGCAGACGTTCGAGCGGATGACTGCCGAGGTCGAGGGCATCGGCGCCCGCACGCCACACGAGCTGATGCGGGCCGCCGAGGTATCGTTCATCCGCGACTGCGCCGAGATGGCCGCCCGGTCCTCGCTCACCCGCACCGAATCCCGTTGGGGCCTCTACCACGAACGTGCCGACCTGCCGGAACGCGACGACACGCAGTGGCGATACCACCTCAATCTCTACAAGGGTGCCGACGGAGAAATGCGCTTCGTGAAGCGTCCGGTGGCACCGTATTTCGTCGCGGTTCCCGAGCTCGATCACCTGACCTCGCACGACCCGGTGACCTCTGTCGAGCAGCCGCATCTGCACGGCGGCCGCGCACCGGCTGCCGAACGGTCCCGGGTGCGCCCCGCGGCCTCGGCTCAACCGCCGTCGCCGCGCATCGCGGCCGTGCTGGCGCTGGAAGAGCCGTCGCTGGCCGACCTGAAGCCTTACCTTGCCGATACCGACGCCGGGGTTCGCCGCACGGCGGTCGCCACGCTCGTCGAGCATCTGCCCGACGGATATCAGCCCGCGCTGGTGACCGCACTCGCCGATGACGACGCCGGGGTGCGGCGC
>NZ_LT546207.1:596810-615786 GCF_900078665.2 Mycolicibacterium houstonense
TGCCGTCGGCTGCACCGATGACGACGTGGTCAGTGTCGAGAAGGCGTTCACCGAGTCGGCCTGGCAGATCCGCCAGGGCGCGGCGCGGGCGTTGGCCGGGGCCCGGCCGGAGGTGGCGGTGCCGACCTTGTCCCGTGCCCTGGAGGACCGGCACCTGGATGTCCGCAAGGCGGCGGTGCTGAGCCTGAGCCGGTGGGCCGGTTCGGAATCGGCCGCTCGTCGGGCGCTCACCGTCGCGCTCGACGACACCGACGCCGACGTGCGCGCCTACGCCCGGCAGGCGCTGACTGGTTGACCGGCCTTGCCAGAACGGCAAGTCACGTGCCGTGCCGCGGCACCGTGGCAATACTGGGCATTGTGACCATCGGGCAGCGCCGCAGGAAGGACAACCCACCGCCGCGGACCGCGAACGGCGAATCCGAGGTGCTGCGGGGCTTTCTCGACTACCTCCGCGAATCGATCGCCGCGAAGGTCGACGGCGCGCCCGAACCCATGGCCCGGACGTCGGCGGTGCCGTCGGGCACGACCCTGATCGGCCTGCTGAATCACCTGACCCACGTCGAGCGCTGGATCTTTCTCGGAGATGACGTCGATGACTGGCAGGCGACGTTCTCCGTCGCGCCCGCGGACAGCATCGCCGATGTCGTCGACCGCTACCGGGACGCCGTCGACCGGGCCAACGACGTGCTCGACGGCTGCCCGGACCTGTCGGCGCCCGTTCCCCGGCCGAAGCCGGGGAAACCCGCCCCCAGCATCCGCTGGGCCCTGACCCACATGATCGAGGAGACCGGCCGCCACGCCGGCCACGCTGACATTCTGCGTGAGCTGATCGACGGTTCGACCGGGCGCTGACCTCCGCGGCACTGTTCGGGGACGCGAGCAAAGTTCGTCGTTACCCGTGCTAACGACACGGTCGCCGTTTAAATTCGATGCGTGCGACTCGCCTGGCCGCTGACGGGGCGGTTGGAGGAGACCCGGCTGATCGACGCCGCGCTCGCCTCCGCCGAGCTGTCCGGAATCGTGATCTACGGTGACGCCGGGGTCGGCAAGAGCCGCATCGCCAGGGAAGCGTTGTCGAACGCAGCCGGGACCGCTCGTGAAACCCGTTGGACAGTGGGGACGTCGGCGGCCCGGGCACTACCGCTGGGTGCCTTCGCGCGGTGGGTGGGAACGTCGGACGCCGACAGTGTGGCGTTGGTCGGGCGGGTGATCGACGGGCTGACTGCCGTGCCGGGCGGTCGGCAGGTGCTGGTGTGTGTCGACGACGCGCACCTGCTCGACGGCTTGTCGGGTTTCGTGCTGGAACAGATCGTGCAGCGCCGGGCGGCCAAGCTGCTGCTGACGGTGCGCACCGGGCCTGCGGTACCGGCCGAGGTGCTCGCGGCTCTCGACCGGGGCCGTTTCGAGCGCTTGGACCTGCAACCGCTGTCACGCGAGGAGTCCGGTCAGCTGTTGACGGCGGCACTCGGTGGGCCGCCCGATCCCGATGCCGCACAACGCTTGTGGCGTCTCACCCGGGGCAACGTACTGTACCTGCGAAACATCGTCGAACAGGAGGTCAACCAGGGCCGGCTCGNCCGCGGCACGGGCGAGCGCACTTGCCGAGGCGTGCGGCGGCGCTGTGACGCCGGCCCTGCTCGCCGCCGTCGAACGTCTCCCGTTGACCGACCGGGAACGTGAGATCGCGATGCTGCTCGGTGCCGGCCTGTCCAGCCGGGCGATTGCGGATCGGCTGCGGCTGTCGGTGCGCACCGTGGAGGGCCACATCTACCGCGCGATGGCGAAAACCGGAGCATCCAGTCGCGCCGAGCTGATCGCGTTGCTGCCGCGGCGACATCGGTGATTTCGAGTATCTGGGTACTCGCTCCGGCCCGGATGAACCGTCGCATCCTGGATCGCATGGCCGACGAAGGCGAGTTGCACGAACGGGCGTTGCGCGCGCTGCCGTTGACGTACTCGCTGGCCTTGCGGTTGCGCGCGGTCGGGGTCGCGCGAGAGGTGGTGTGTGAATACCTGGGCGTCGAGGAGAGTGCGCTCGACGGTGTCTACCGGATGGCCGAGGCCAAGTTGGCCGCCGCACTGGGCGTCTCGGCGAGCGCGGACGAGTAGCCGACCACCCGCGGAGTGACGTCAGATATCCAGTGCCTGATAGGTGCGGCGGACGAATCGCGGTTGCGCCATCTGCAGTTTGGCCGTCGAGGTATTGCCACTGATCGTGGCGGCGTCCACCGACATGGTCGGATGATTCTGGATCAGGTAGATCAGGATCAGGTCGGCCGACGGGTCGGCCTGCCACCACGTGCCGTACGCACCGGGCCAGCTGAAGGTGCCCAGCCCGCCCGGGCCGAACAACTGTCGCGACTTCGCCGGATCGGTCACCACCGACAGGTTCAGACCGAAGCCACGGCCCACCCAGAACGGCGCGCCCAGGAACGGGTACTGCTTCTGCTCGGCAGTGAGCCGGTCGGTGCGCATCAGCCGCACGGACTCCTCCGACAGCACCCGCACCCCGTCGAGGGTGCCGCCGCCCAACAACATCCGGGCGAACTTGAGGTAGTCGTCGGCGGTCGAGAACAATCCCGCACCGCCGGTGCAGAACGGGGGATCGGTGATCGGCGGTGGGCCCATCACGTCGTGGGTGAGCGTGTTGTCGTCGGTCAGCTGGTACATCGTCGCCGCCCGCCGCCGTCCTGCCGCGTCGACCGAGAAACCGGTGTCGACCATGCCGAGCGGGGCGAAGATGCGTTCGGCCAGAATCTCCGACAGTGGCTTGCCCTCGATGCGGGACAGCGCGATCCCCAAAACATCGGTGGAGTGGCTGTAGGTCAGCCGGTCGCCGGGCTGATGCGCCAGCGGCAGCTTGGCCACCTCGGCCAGCCAGCGGTCCTGATCCTGACGCAACGACAACTTGCCGTAGGCCGAGGAGAGAGGGCCCAGCACCGAGAACACATACGCCAGACCACTGCGGTGGGTCATCAGGTCGTCGAACGTGATCGGCCGCCGCGCCCGCTCGGTGCGGTCCAACGGGCCCCGGGCCTCGCGCAGCACCTGCATGTCGGCCAGCTCCGGCAGCCATCGCGTCACCGGCTCGTTCAGCGCGAACTTGCCCTCCTCGACCAACGCCATCGCGGCGGCCACGGTGACGGGCTTGGTCATCGAGGCGATCCGGAAGATCGTGTCGCGCTGCATCGGGAGGCCAGCGTCGACGTCACGGTGCCCCAGGGCATTGACCTGGAGCACCTTGCCCGCCTGCCACACCAGCGTGACGGCGCCGGCCAGCAGCCCGGCGTCGATGGCCTCACGGATGGACGATTGATTGCCGTCGAGGTTCACCCGCGCCAGATTAGCGGCGTCACGTGCGGCGCCAGCGTCGGCGTGCCCTGACGACGCTCGACCAGTCCTGATACCCGAGCCGATGCGCGATCTCGTAGTGCGGGATCGTGCGGTCCCGCAGCAGGTTGTCGGCGACACTGCGGCGCACCTCTTCGATCAGCGCCCGGAACGTGGTGCCCTCCCGCTCGAGGTGTCTGCGCAATGTCCGGGGTGCGTAGTGCAGGTGCTCCGCCACATCCTCGACGGTGAGGTCGAGCGAGGATTGGTCGAGCAGGTGCGCGCGAACCTGCGCGGCCACTCCGGTGTGGTGCAGACGCTCGGCCCTGATGCGGTCGCACTGGGCGACCATGAGCTGGGTGGTGTGTGGGTTCGCCATCGGTGGCATCAGATCGAGATATCCTGCGTCGTAGACGATTTCATTTCGCTCGCACTCGAAATGCACCGGCGCCCGGAAGTAATCGCGATAGACCGCCGCGGACGCCGCCGGGAAGGCGAACCGGATCTCGCGCAACGGCACGGCTTCGAGGTCGGGGAACGTGTCGCGCTGAATCTGCATCACCGCGGTGAGATCGCGTTCGAGCACGAATCGCCGGATGCCCTCGGGCATGTCATCGGCCTCGAAGGCGAGCACGTACAGGTCGAGGTCATCGATGCGCGCGGTCATCGTCGAGAACGCGAACGTCAGCATCGCGTAGTGGAGACCGCGGTGAACCGTGTCCCGGACGCTGGCGGACGCGGCGAGCAGATAGCCGAGATAGCCGTAGGCGGTGAGGTGGTAGCGGGAGCCGAGCTGTACCCCGAGACCGGGTCGATATGCGGCCGCGGCGGCCAGATTGCGGATCACGGCCAGCTCCTGGCTGGCCTCGACCACGGTGTCGACGTCGTCCAGCGCGGCGCGGTCGAGGTGTGTACCTGCCAGCAACGTCTCGGCGGGGATCCCGCGCTGTGCCGCGAACTCGCACATGATCGCGACGGAGACGGCCGTGCGCGGGTGGTCCCACGGGTCGGTCATGGCCGCAATGACCCGATTGGTCGACTGCAGGACCGGGGAACTGGGCAGTGGGCTCTGATCTGCGGTTTCGCCGGGGCCCCTGGTCATGTTGGCCAGTTTCGCCGCTCGGTGACACCGGGTCAACGGGCTCCGAAGCCGCCGAAGTGGCCGGAAATGTCGACTTGTGGCCGGGACTGTTCTGTCCGACGGCGAGCCGCGGCTCTACGGTGTCGGAATAGTGATTCACATCTCAGTCAGCCCGAAAATGTGCCCGGCAACACCAGAGAAGAGGTTCCGGTGAAGGTAAAGGCGGCTGTCGTCGAGGAGATCGGCGCACCCTGGACGATCTGTGAGGTCGACCTCGGCGACCCGGTGGCCGGCGAGGTCCAGGTGCGGTTGGCCGCATCGGGCCTGTGCCATTCCGATGCCCACGTCGTCGCGGGCAGCAGCCCGGTGCCGTTCATGCCGGTGCTCGGCGGACACGAGGGCGCCGGGGTCGTCACCAAGGTGGGCCCCGGCGTGACCGGCCTGGCGGAGGGCGATCACGTTGTGCTCGCGTTCATTCCGGCCTGCGGAACCTGCCCGTCGTGTGCCACCGGTCTGCAGAATCTCTGCGACGAGGGCGCCGGCCTGCTGACCGGGCAGGCGGTGTCCGACAAGACATACCGAGTGACCCGCGACGGACAACCGGTCATCCAGATGTGCCTGCTCGGCACCTTCGCTCCGTACGTCACGGTGAGCGAGGCCTCGGTCGTCAAGATCGAGAAGGACGTGCCGCTGGAGGTGGCCGCACTGCTCGGCTGCGGTGTCTCCACCGGCTGGGGCTCGGCGACCGAGATCGGCGACACCCGGCCGGGCGACACGGTGGTCGTGATGGGTATCGGCGGTGTCGGGATCAACGCGGTCCAGGGAGCCAGGTTCGCCGGGGCCCGGTTCGTCGTTGCCATCGACCCCGTCGACTTCAAACGGAAGCAGGCACTGGAGTTCGGCGCCACCCACACGTTCGCCTCCGTCGAGGAGGCCGCCGCCGAACTGCCCGACCTCACCTGGGGCAAGATGGCGCAGGTTTCGATCATCACGGTCGGTGAGATCAAGGGTGAACACATCCAGCAGGCGCTCAGCCTGACCGGCAAGGGCGGGCAGGTAATCGTCACGGGCATGGGAGATTTCACCCAATCGACGGTCGACCTCAACCTGTTCGAGCTGACCCTGCTGCAGAAACGGGTCCAGGGCGCGGTGTTCGGCGGCGTGGGTCCGCGTACCCAGATCCCCAAACTCCTCGACCTCTACCGCTCCGGCGACCTCAAGCTCGACGAGCTGGTCACCACCCGTTACCGCCTCGAAGACATCAACCAGGGCTACCAGGACATGTTCGACGGCAAGAACCTCCGCGGTCTCGTCGTCTACTCCGCCGCCGACCACTGAATCGAAGGGCATCATGCGCAACCACGACAGCAACTACATCGACGGCAAGTGGACCGTGTCCAGCGGAACCACCCGCATCCCCGTCATCAACCCCGCGAACGACGAGGTGATCGCCGAGGTGGTCGCGGGCACCGCTGCCGACGTCGACGCCGCCGTCGCGGCCGCCCGTGCGGCTTTCCCGGCATGGTCGGCGACACCGGTCGGCGAACGGGCCGACTACCTCACCACGATCGCCGGCAAGCTGGGCGAGCGGTCCGAGGACCTGGCTCGCACCATCTCCACCGAAATGGGTTGCCCCATTTCGATTTCCCGCGCAATCCAACTCGGCCTGCCGCTCAACAGCTTCACCGAGGCGGCCAACATCGTGCGGGACTACGAGTTCGAGAGCGAGTACCGCGGATCGACGATCGTGCGCGAGCCGTTCGGCGTGCTCGGTGCGATCACCCCGTGGAACTACCCGCTGCACCAGATCGCGCTGAAGGTGGCCTACGGACTGGCCGCGGGCAACACCGTCGTCGTCAAACCCAGCGAGGTCACCCCGCTGTGCGCCATCGGACTCACCGAGATCGTCGACGAGATCGGCCTGCCCCCAGGTGTTTTCAACGTCGTGTTCGGTACCGGAGCCGACGTCGGCGAGGCGATCGCCGGACACGACGACGTCGACATCGTCAGCTTCACCGGATCGACCCGGGCCGGGCGGCGCGTGCAGGAAGTCGCCGCCCGCACGGTCAAGCGCGTCTCGCTCGAGCTCGGCGGCAAGAGCCCCAACCTCATTCTCGACGACGCGGACCTGCAGTCCGTAGTGCCCGCATCGGTGAAGACGATGATGCTGAACTCCGGTCAGACCTGCTCGGCGCTGACCCGGATGATCGTTCCGCGGGACCGGCTCGCCGAGGTTGAGGCCCTCGCGAAGGCGACTGCCGACGCACTGCCGGTGGGCGATCCCACGGATGAAGGGACCGCGCTGGGTCCGTTGTCGTCGCGGGCGCAGCAGGAGCGGGTGCTCGGCTACATCCGCACGGCGACGCAGGAGGGCGCCCGGCTGGTCACCGGCGGCGAGACCGAAACCGCGGGTCCCGGCGCGTTCGTCCGGCCGACCGTGTTTTCCGACGTCACCGAGGACATGACGATCCACAAGGAGGAGGTGTTCGGCCCGGTGCTGGCGATCGAGGCCTACGACACCGAGGACGAGGCGGTGCGGATCGCCAACGCCACGGATTACGGTCTGGCCGGCGCGGTCTGGTCGTCCTCACCGGAGCGGGCCGAGAGGGTGGCCCGCCGGATCCGGGCCGGCCAGGTCCAGATCAACGCGGGCGCGTTCAACGCCAACGCCCCCTTCGGCGGGTACAAGCAGTCCGGAAACGGGCGTGAGGCCGGGATATTCGGACTCGAGGAGTTCCTCGAGGTCAAGTCGATCCAGCGTTGAACCGAGGTAACACCATGCCCCTCGACCCCGTGACCCAGGCCCTGTTGGCCCAACTGGCCGAGACCCGCGACCCGCCGATGCACGAAGGCACGCCCGCGATGGCCCGGATGGCGGGACCGATCTTCGCCGGCCTGAGCGGACGCGGACCCGAGGTGGCCGCGGTGCACAACCACAAGCTCGAAGGCGGGGACGGCGGGAAGTTCCGGGTCCGGGTTCTCGTCCCCGATGGCGAACCCCGTTCGGTGATCGTGTATTTCCACGGTGGCGGCTGGGTGATCGGTGACATCGACCTGCAGTACGACCACCTCGGCCGGCACCTGGCGAACCTCACGCGGTCGACGGTGGTGCTGGTCAACTACCGCAAGGCTCCCGAGCATCCCTTCCCGGCCGCGATCGAGGACAGCTGGATCGGGTTGTCCTGGGCCGCAGAACATTTGTCCGAGTTCGCACCCGCCGGTGTTCCGCTGATCGTGGCCGGGGACAGTGCGGGAGGCAACATCGCCGCGGTGATGACGCGGTGGGCACGGGACCGGCGCGGGCCGCGGATCGACTATCAGGCCCTGATCTACCCGGTCACCGACTGTGACCTCGAACGGCCGTCGTACCTCGCGCCCGAGAATCAGCTGTTGCTCAGCCGCGACACCATGATCTGGTTCTGGGGCCATTACCTTCCCGATCCGGCGGCACGCACCAGTCCCGACGCGTCGCCCCTGCGGGCGTCGAGCCTGGCTGGACTGCCGCCCGCCCTCGTCTACGTCGCCGAGTATGACCCCCTGCACGACGAGGGAGTCGCCTACGCGACGGCGCTGGCCGACGCCGAGGTGAGCGTGACGTTGGAGGAGGCGGCCGGACAGATGCACGGCTATTTCCAGATGGCGAACATCCTGCCCGGGTACCACACCGGAATGTCATTGGTCGCCAACCACATCGGGACGTTCCTCGAGTCGCACCGATCCGACCGGACGGTGGGGTGAACATGGCCGAACGCGATGTGATCATCATCGGGGCCGGATTCGCCGGGCTCTATCAGCTGCACAAGTTGCGTGAGCTCGGATTCGACGCGCACGTCATCGAGGCCGGACCGGAAGTGGGCGGCACCTGGTACTGGAACCGCTATCCGGGTGCCCGCTGCGACATCGAATCGATCGAATACTCCTACTCGTTCGACCCGGATCTGCAGCAGTCGTGGAACTGGACCGAGCGCTATGCCGCCCAGCCGGAACTGCTGGCCTACGCCAAACACGTGGCCGACCGCTATGACCTCCGCCGCGACATCACATTCGGGACCCGCGTCGTGGCAATGGAATTCGACGGCACCGACGGCGAGTGGACGCTCACCACCGACTCCGGCGCCGCGACCACCGCGAACTTCGTGATCGCCGCCACCGGATGTCTGTCCAAACCGATGATGCCGTCGCTGGACGGTCTGGATGACTTCGGCGGCGACATCTACTGGACGTGGGACTGGCCGGACGGGGGAGCGGATCTGGCGGGAAAGCGTGTCGCCGTCATCGGCACGGGTTCCTCTGGCGTGCAGACAATCACCGCGATCGCACCGGAGGTCGGAGCGCTGACGGTGTTCCAGCGCACACCACCGTATGCCGTCCCGGCGCAGAACCGCCCGATCGCCGACGAGCTCGCCGCCGTCAAGCCGCACTACCCACAGTTCCGGGAAATCAGCCGGCTCACCCGGGGCGGCGCACAGTGCGGCGAGGGCGCCGCGCTGCCGCCGTTCTTCGGCGATCTCGACAGCGATGCCACCCGTGCCGAGCTCAACCGCCGCTGGGACGACGGCGGACTGTGCTTCCAGCAGTCGTTCTACGACCTGCTGCTGGACGCCGAGGCCAACGAGGCCGCCGCCGAGTATGTGCGCGGCCGCATCCGGCAGAAGGTCACCGACGCCCGGGTCGCCGAGAAACTGACGCCGCGGAGCTATCCGATCGCGACCAAGCGCATGTGCGTCGACACCGGCTACTACGAGGTCTACAACCAGGACAACGTGGCGCTGGTGGATCTCAACGAGGAACCGCTTCGGAAGATCACCGAGCGCGGCATTCTCGCCGGGGACAGCGAGCACGAGTTCGACGTGATCGTTCTCGCGACCGGATTCGACGCCATGACCGGGGCGCTCAACGCGATCGACATCCGAGCCGCCGACGACCACGGGGGCACGCACACACTCCGGGATAAATGGGCCGACGGCCCGCGGACGTACCTGGGCTTGATGTCGGCCGGCTTCCCGAACCTGTTCACCGTCACCGGCCCGCAGAGTCCCTCGGTGCTGTCCAACATGCTCACCTCGATCGAGTACCACGTGGAGTGGATCAGCGCCGCCCTGCTGCACCTGCGCGAGCACGGGCTCCACCGGATGGAGGCCGACCTCGCGGCCGAGGACAACTGGGTCAACATCACCAACGACACCGCCGACCTCACGCTGCTGCCGCAGGCGGCATCGTGGTACATGGGCGCCAACGTGCCCGGCAAACGCCGGGTGTTCCTGCCCTTCGTCGGCGGCGTCGGCATCTACAAGCAGATCGCTGACGGCGTCGCCGTGGCGGGCTATCACGGTTTCGAGCTGACCTAACACGTCGACGGCTCGTCCGTACCTCGCCGGCGAGTGGCGGCTCCGGCCGGGCCGATGTTTGCGGCCTGCTAAGCTGACCGGCAGTTCGACGTCCTTTAACGATCCGTCCCGAGAGGCGGAGAAGGAGGTCAGGGTCACCTTATGGGCTCTTCAAGTGCCGACCGGGAATTGTTGTCTGCGGCGGACGTCGGCCGCACCATTTCCCGGATCGCTCACCAGATCATCGAGAAGACCGCTCTGGACGATCCCGCCGAGCGCACCCGCGTGGTTCTGCTCGGAATCCCCACCCGCGGTGTGACGCTCGCCACCCGGCTGGCCGCCAAGATCGCCGAGTTCGCCGATGTGGAATTGCCGGTCGGAGCCCTGGATATCACGCTCTACCGCGACGACCTGAACTTCAAGCCGCCCCGTCCGCTGGCGGCCACCTCGATCCCGGCGGGGGGCATCGACGACGCCGTGGTGATCCTCGTCGACGACGTCCTGTACTCCGGGCGTTCGGTGCGCTCCGCTCTCGACGCTTTGCGCGACATCGGCCGGCCGCGGGTGGTCCAGCTCGCCGTGCTCGTCGATCGCGGCCACCGGGAACTGCCGATCCGTGCCGATTACGTCGGCAAGAACGTGCCGACCTCGCGCAGCGAAAGCGTGCATGTGTTGCTGTCCGAGGATGACGACCGCGACGGAGTGGTGATTTCAAAATGACGACACGTCATCTCCTGTCGGCTGCGGATCTCACCCGCGACGACGCGACGGCGATCCTCGACGACGCCGACCGGTTCCGCGAGGCGCTGCTGGGCCGCGAGGTCAAGAAGCTGCCCACGCTGCGGGGGCGCACCGTCATCACGATGTTCTACGAGAACTCGACCCGGACCCGGGTGTCGTTCGAGGTCGCGGGCAAGTGGATGAGCGCCGACGTGATCAACGTCAGCGCGTCGGGATCGTCGGTGGCCAAAGGGGAATCGCTGCGCGACACCGCGCTCACGTTGCGCGCCGCCGGGGCCGATGCGCTGATCATCCGCCACCCCGCCTCGGGCGCGGCGCAGCAGCTCGCCGAGTGGACCGCCGAGGACGACGGCGGCGGGCCCAGCGTGATCAATGCCGGTGACGGGACGCACGAGCACCCCACCCAGGCGCTGCTCGACGCGCTGACCATCCGCCAGCGCCTCGGTGGCATCGAGGGCCGGCGCGTCGTGATCGTCGGTGACGTTCTGCACAGCCGGGTGGCCCGGTCGAACGTGGCACTGCTGTCGACGCTGGGCGCCGAGGTGGTGCTGGTGGCGCCGCCCACACTGCTGCCCACCGGCGTCGCCGACTGGCCGGTCTCGGTGTCCAGCGACCTCGACGCCGAGCTGCCCGCGGCCGATGCGGTGCTGATGCTGCGGGTCCAGGCCGAACGGATGAACGGGGCGTTCTTCCCGTCGGCCCGCGAGTACTCGGTGCGCTACGGACTCTCGGAGAAGCGGCAGGCCATGCTGCCGGGCAACGCCGTGGTGCTGCATCCGGGCCCGATGCTGCGCGGCATGGAGATCTCCTTCCCGGTGGCCGATTCGTCGCAATCAGCTGTTCTGCAACAGGTTTCAAACGGTGTCCACGTGCGGATGGCGGTGCTGTTCCATCTGCTCGTGGGTGCGGATCGAGAGGCGATCAGCGTATGACGCAACAAGTACTCATCCGCGGGGTTCGTCTCTACGGCGAGGGTGACCAGGTCGACGTCCGGATCGCCGACGGGCAGATCATGGAAATTGGTTCGGGGATCGGTTCCGATGTTCCCGACGGCGCGGAGGTGATCGAGGCCACCGGCCAGGTGCTGCTGCCGGGGTTCGTCGACCTGCATACCCATCTGCGCGAACCCGGCCGCGAATACGCCGAGGACATCGAAACCGGTTCGGCGGCAGCGGCCCTGGGTGGTTACACCGCGGTGTTCGCGATGGCCAACACCGATCCGGTGGCCGACTCCGCGGTGGTCACCGATCACGTGTGGAACCGTGGTCAGCAGGTCGGCCTGGTCGATGTACACCCGGTCGGCGCCGTCACCGTCGGCCTGCAGGGCAAGCAGCTCACCGAGATGGGCCTGATGGCCGCCGGTGTCGGTCAGGTTCGGATGTTCTCCGACGACGGGCTGTGCGTCGATGACCCGCTGGTGATGCGGCGGGCGCTGGAGTACGCCACCGGGCTCGGGGTGCTCATCGCCCAGCACGCCGAGGAGCCGCGGCTGACCGTCGGCGCGGTGGCCCACGAGGGGCCCAACGCCGCCAAGCTGGGTCTGGCGGGCTGGCCGCGTTCGGCCGAGGAATCGATCGTCGCCCGCGACGCGATCCTGGCCCGCGATGCCGGCGCCCGGGTGCACATCTGCCACGCGTCCACCAAGGGCACCGTGGAACTGCTGAAATGGGCCAAGGCGCAAGGAATTTCCATCACCGCCGAGGTCACGCCGCACCACCTGTTGCTCGACGACAGCCGGCTGGCCAGCTATGACGGCCGCAACCGCGTCAACCCGCCGCTGCGCGAGGCCAGCGACGCCGAGGCGCTGCGTCAGGCCCTTGCCGACGGCGTGATCGACTGCGTGGCCACCGACCACGCCCCGCACGCCGAGCACGAGAAGTGCTGCGAGTTCTCGGTGGCCCGGCCGGGCATGCTGGGACTGCAGACCGCCTTGTCCGTGGTGGTCGAGACCATGGTGCGCCGTGGCCTGCTGACCTGGCGCGGTGTCGCCAAGGTGATGAGCGAGGCTCCGGCGGCCATCGTCGGTCTGCCCGATCAGGGCCGTCCCCTCGAAGTCGGAGAGCCGGCCAACCTCACGGTGATCGACCCCGACGCGACCTGGACAGTGGAAGGCGACGACCTGGCCAGCCGTTCGGACAACACCCCTTTCGAGGCCATGACGCTGCCGGCGACGGTGACCGCCACCCTGCTGCGGGGAAAGATCACCGCGCTCGGCGGCAAGTGCCCCACGGCGGGTTGGGGTGCGGCGACCCGGGGATCGACGCCGTGAACACGCCCACGCTGATCGCCTCGCTGGTGATGGCGGCGCTGCTGGTGGTGTTGATCGCGTTCCTGATCCGCCAGATGATGCGAGGCTGGCTGCATCGCGTGCAGCGCCAGGCCGAACTGATCGGCACCCTGCCGCCGCTGCCCGACACCGTCGGCGCCGCGATCATCCCGCCGGTCAAGGGGATGTACGTCGGCACCACGGTGGTGCCGCACTGGAACGACAAGGTGGCCGCGGGTGACCTGGGCTTCCGCGCCAAGGCGGTACTGACCCGCTATCCCGAGGGAATCATGATGCAGCGCAGCGGCGCCGGGCCCATCTGGATTCCCGCCGAGTCGGTCACCGCGATCAGAACCGAACGCGGAATCGCAGGCAAGGCACTGACTTACGACGGAATCCTGGCCATCCGGTGGCGGCTGCCGTCGGGCACCGAGATCGACACCGGGTTCCGCGCTGACAATCGCGCAGAGTACGACCGCTGGCTGGAGGAAGACGAATGACGATCAACGCGAACAGAAGAAACGAGAAGGCGGTCCTGGTACTCGAAGACGGGCGCGTCTTCACCGGTACGACATTCGGCGCGGTCGGACAGACCCTCGGCGAGGCGGTGTTCTCCACCGGGATGTCCGGCTACCAGGAGACGCTCACCGATCCGAGCTATCACGGCCAGATCGTGGTCGCCACCGCGCCGCAGATCGGCAATACCGGCTGGAACACCGAAGACGGCGAAAGCCGCGGTGACAAGATTTGGGTGGCCGGCTACGCCGTGCGCGACCCATCGCCGCGCGCCTCGAACTGGCGTGCCAGCGGCACCCTCGATGACGAGCTGGTCCGGCAGGGAATCGTCGGCATTGCCGGCATCGACACCCGCGCGGTGGTGCGTCACCTGCGTACCCGCGGGTCGATGAAGGCCGGTGTGTTCAGCGGGTCTGCGCTGGCGCCGATCGACGAATTGGTGGCCAGGGTGCTCGATCAGCCCTCGATGCTCGGCGCGGATCTGGCCGGGCAGGTCAGCACCGGCGCCTCCTATGTTGTCGAACCCGAAGGCACCCACCGGTTCACCGTGGCGGCCGTCGACCTGGGGATCAAGACCAACACCCCGCGCAACTTCGCCCGCCGCGGGATCCGCAGCCATGTGCTGCCGTCGTCGGTGACCTTTGATCAGATCGCCGACCTCAAGCCGGACGGGGTGTTCCTGTCGAACGGCCCCGGTGATCCGGCCACCGCCGACCACATTGTCGAGGTGACCCGCGAGGTGCTCGGGGCCGGGATCCCGCTGTTCGGCATCTGCTTCGGTAACCAGATCCTCGGCCGCGCGCTGGGCCGCTCTACCTACAAGATGGTGTTCGGGCACCGCGGCATCAACATCCCGGTGATCGACCACATCACCGGGCGGGTGGCGATCACCGCCCAGAACCACGGTTTTGCCCTGGAGGGCGAGGCGGGGGAGCAGTTCGACACCCCGTTCGGCACCGCCGAGGTCAGCCATACCTGCGCCAATGACGGTGTGGTGGAAGGTATCCGGCTCGCCAACGGCCGGGCCTTCTCGGTCCAGTACCACCCGGAGGCCGCCGCCGGACCGCATGACGCGGAGTACCTGTTCGACCAGTTCGTCGACCTGATGGCAGGAGAGAAGTAATGCCACGCCGCTCTGACCTCAATCACGTACTGGTGATCGGGTCCGGCCCGATCGTCATCGGCCAGGCCTGCGAATTCGACTATTCGGGCACCCAGGCCTGCCGGGTGCTGCGCTCCGAGGGCATCCAGGTCAGCCTGATCAACTCGAATCCGGCGACGATCATGACCGACCCGGAGTACGCCGATCACACCTACGTCGAGCCGATCACTCCGGAGTTCGTCGAGAAGGTGCTGGCGCAGCAGGCCGAGCGCGGCAACAAGATCGACGCCGTGCTGGCCACCCTCGGCGGTCAGACCGCGCTCAACACCGCCGTTGCCCTGCACGACCGGGGCATTCTGGAGAAATACGGCGTTGAGATGATCGGCGCCGATTTCGATGCCATCCAGCGTGGCGAGGACCGGCAGAAGTTCAAGGACATCGTCGCCAAGGTGGGCGGCGAATCCGCCCGCAGCCGCGTGTGTTTCACCATGGACGAGGTCCGCGAGACCGTCGCCGACCTGGGCCTGCCCGTCGTCGTCCGACCGTCGTTCACCATGGGCGGGCTCGGCTCGGGCATGGCGTACTCGGCCGAGGACGTCGAGCGGATGGCCGGTGACGGTCTGGCCGCGTCTCCTTCGGCGAACGTGCTGATCGAGGAATCCATCTACGGGTGGAAGGAATACGAGCTCGAGCTGATGCGCGACCACCGCGACAACGTGGTGATCGTCTGTTCCATCGAGAACTTCGACCCGATGGGCGTGCACACCGGTGACTCGGTGACCGTGGCTCCGGCCATGACGCTGACCGACCGGGAATACCAGACGATGCGCGACCTGGGCATCGCGATCCTGCGCGAGGTCGGCGTCGACACCGGCGGCTGCAACATCCAGTTCGCGGTCAACCCGCGCGACGGCCGCCTGATCGTCATCGAGATGAACCCGCGCGTGTCGCGTTCCTCGGCACTGGCCTCGAAGGCCACCGGCTTCCCGATCGCCAAGATCGCGGCCAAGCTTGCCATCGGCTACACCCTCGACGAGATCGTCAACGACATCACCAAGGAAACCCCGGCCTGCTTCGAGCCGACGCTGGACTACGTCGTCGTCAAGGCGCCGCGGTTCGCGTTCGAGAAGTTCCCCGGGGCCGACGCCACCCTGACCACGACAATGAAGTCGGTCGGTGAGGCGATGTCGTTGGGCCGCAACTTCATCGAAGCCCTCGGCAAGGTGATGCGGTCACTGGAGACCAGCCGGGCCGGGTTCTGGACCGGACCGGACCCGGATGTCAGCGTCGAGCAGCTGCTGACCGGGCTGCGCACCGCGGTCGACGGTCGGCTCTACGACATCGAGCACGCGCTGCGGCTGGGCGCCAGCGTCGAGCAGGTGGCCGAGGCCTCCGGCGTCGACCCCTGGTTCATCGAACAGATCGCCGGTCTGGTGGCGCTGCGGGTCGAGCTGCTGGAAGCCCCGGTGCTTGACGCCGAACTACTGCGGCGGGCCAAGCACAACGGGCTGTCCGACCGCCAGATCGCCGCGCTGCGACCGGAATTGGCCGGCGAGGCGGGCCTGCGCGCGCTGCGCCGGCGGCTCGGCATCCACCCGGTGTACAAGACGGTGGACACCTGCGCGGCCGAGTTCGACGCCAAGACGCCGTATCACTACAGCAGCTATGAGCTCGATCCCGCGGCCGAGACCGAGGTCGCGCCGCAGACCGAGAAGCCCAAGGTGCTGATCCTGGGTTCCGGGCCGAACCGGATCGGCCAGGGCATCGAATTCGATTACAGCTGCGTGCATGCCGCCACGACACTGAGCGCGGTCGGGTTCGAGACCGTGATGGTCAACTGCAACCCCGAGACGGTGTCCACCGACTACGACACCGCCGACCGCCTGTACTTCGAGCCGCTCACGTTCGAGGACGTGCTGGAGGTCTACTACGCCGAGGACGCCTCAGGCAAGGGCGAGGACGGGTCAGGCCCGGGCGTCGTCGGGGTCATCGTGCAGCTCGGCGGCCAGACGCCGCTGGGCCTGGCCAAGCGCCTCGAGGACGCCGGAGTCCCGATCGTGGGCACCGGCCCCGACGCCATCGACCTGGCCGAGGACCGCGGGCTGTTCGGTGAGGTTCTGGTCAATGCCGGTCTGCCCGCCCCGCGGTTCGGCACGGCCACCAGCTTCGAGCAGGCCCGGCGGATCGCGTCCGACATCGGCTACCCGGTGCTGGTGCGGCCGTCGTACGTGCTGGGCGGACGCGGCATGGAGATCGTCTACGACGAGGCCACGCTGGAGGGCTACATCGCCCGCGCCACGCAGCTGTCCCCGGAACACCCCGTGCTGGTCGACCGGTTCCTGGAGGACGCGATCGAGATCGACGTCGACGCGCTGTGCGACGGCAACGAGGTGTACATCGGCGGCATCATGGAGCACATCGAGGAGGCCGGTATCCACTCCGGTGACTCGGCGTGCGCACTGCCCCCGGTGACCTTGGGCCGCAGCGACATCGAATCGGTGCGCCGCGCCACCGAGGCCATCGCCCGGGGCATCGGCGTGGTCGGACTGCTCAATGTCCAGTACGCGCTCAAGGACGACGTGCTCTACGTGCTGGAGGCCAACCCGCGCGCCAGCCGCACCGTGCCGTTTGTCTCGAAGGCCACCGCTGTGCCGCTGGCCAAGGCCTGCGCCCGGGTGATGCTGGGCGCCACCATCGCCGAGCTGCGTGCCGAGGGGCTGCTGAACAAGAACGGCGACGGGGCCACCATCGCCCGCAACGCCCCGGTCGCGGTCAAGGAGGCCGTGCTGCCGTTCCACCGGTTCCGCCGCGCCGACGGCGGCCAGGTCGATTCCCTGCTGGGCCCCGAGATGAAGTCGACGGGTGAGGTGATGGGCATCGACCACGACTTCGGTACCGCCTTCGCCAAGAGCCAGACCGCGGCCTACGGATCGCTGCCCACCTCGGGCACCGTGTTCGTGTCGGTGGCCAACCGCGACAAGCGATCCCTGGTGTTCCCGGTCAAGCGACTGGCCGATCTCGGATTCCGGGTGCTGGCCACCGAGGGCACCGCGGAGATGCTGCGCCGCAACGGCATTCCCTGCGATGAGGTGCGCAAGCACTCAGAACAGGCGGACGGCGACAATCCGCTGCCCTCGTCGGTCGATGCCATCAAGGCCGGTGAGGTCGACATGGTGATCAACACGCCGTACGGCAACTCCGGGCCGCGGGTCGACGGCTACGAGATCCGTTCGGCCGCGGTGTCGATGAACATCCCGTGCGTCACCACGGTGCAGGGGGCCTCGGCCGCCGTGCAGGGCATCGAGGCGGGCATCCGCGGTGACATCGGGGTGATGTCACTGCAGGAACTGCACAGCGAGCTGGAATCGCGCTGACGATGGATGCTTTCGGGCAGCGGCTGGCCGCCGCGGTGGCGGAGCGGGGGCCGCTGTGCCCCGGCATCGATCCCCATCCCGAACTGCTGCGGGCGTGGGGCCTGACCGTCGACCCCGACGGTCTGGCCGCGTTCTCCGACATCTGTGTGACGGCGTTCGCCGGTTTCGCGATGGTCAAGCCGCAGGTGGCGTTCTTCGAGGCCTACGGTTCGGCGGGGTTCGCGGTGCTGGAACGCACGATGGCCGCGCTGCGCGAGGCAGGGGTGCTGGTGCTGGCCGATGCCAAGCGCGGCGACATCGGCTCGACCATGGCTGCCTACGCGGCGGCGTGGGCCGGTGACTCGCCGTTGGCGGCCGACGCCGTGACCGCGTCGCCGTACCTGGGATTCGGCTCGCTGCAGCCGCTGCTGGACACCGCCGCGGCGCATGGCCGCGGGGTGTTCGTGCTGGCCGCCACCTCCAATCCCGAGGGCCCGACCGTGCAGCGCGCGATGGCCGGGTCCCGGACCGTGGCGCAATCCGTCATCGACTCCGTCGCGGAGGTCAATCGAGCCGCCGGCAAGCCCACCGGCTCGGTGGGTGTGGTGGTCGGGGCGACGGTGTCCGAACTGCCCGATCTGAGCGCGCTGGGCGGTCCGGTGCTGGTGCCTGGGGTCGGAGCCCAGGGTGGGCGTGCCGATGCGCTGGGCGGGTTCGGCGGGGCCAGTTTGGTGCTGCCCACGGTGTCGCGTGAGGTGCTGCGGGCCGGGCCTGTGGTGGCCGATCTGCGGGCGGCGGCCGAACGCCTGCGCGACGAGGTCGCTTACCTGGCCTGACGGCCCCTGTCCCGGCGCCGTTTTCCACTCCTCGGTCGTGGCCGCCCGCGTTGTCGCGACCCAGAGGTCGATAGCGGCGACTGAGCCGAGAACCCTTCGCGCACAATCGGTTCGGTCAGAACTGGGCCAGATTCGGTGCGGCGCACCGCGTCACAGTGGGATCCAGATGCCGAACAGCCAGAAGCCCCAGTTGTTGAACTGCGGGTTGAAGAACGGCGTCACCCAGTGCCCGTTGTAGTTGAACGGCTGGTGGTCGAACCGGCCCTGGTCGATCCCGCGCCAGGCCAGGTTCGGCGGGGGAGGAGGCGGCGCGTCCCACGGCCCACCGCCCGGTCCGCCCGGCCCGCCTGGGTGGTCGGGGCCACCTGGCTCGCCCCACCGGCCCGGCCCATCGGGCCCACCTGGCCCGCTCGGGCCCGCACCG
>NZ_LT546207.1:615937-643921 GCF_900078665.2 Mycolicibacterium houstonense
CCAGGGCAGAAGCGCAGGTCAGACGCTTGAGATTCATGTCGCGGCTCCCTTCGTGGGCGTTGGCGCCCCGCTGGCGACGCTATTTAGCCAGTCTGTGTAAGTGCTTTGTGGCAATTAGGTGTCTGCTGGGCGGCGTGCTCAGGGCATGTTTTGACGTGCACGTAACCAGCTCCGACACGCCCGACACGCCGTGACCAGCGAAAATTTTCTCCGCGGGGCCCTGACCGCTTGTTTTGGTGACGACGACGGGCCTGGTGGCCGTGCCGGGAGTTAGCTGTCGGCGGCCCGAAAACCATTGACTTGCAGGAATATCCGGCCGGAGGGGCGGCGCAGGTCGGTGCTCGCTGACGGTTTCGCGGGGAAAGCGAGCGTCGCCCGCGCGCACTACACGCTGGGCTTTTGGCGTCGTAACCAGGGGGTGGGGTTCGCTTTCGTCAGCCAGCGTGGGTAGGTTCGTCGTCGCTGGCTGGTTTGCACTCCAGCCGTACAAATCAAGTGATGGCCGAAGAAGAATCGCCAGGAGACGGAGGAACCCGTGGCCCTTCCCCAGTTGACCGACGAACAGCGCGCGGCAGCGTTGGAGAAGGCTGCTGCCGCACGTCGAGCGCGAGCCGAGCTCAAGGATCGACTCAAGCGCGGCGGCACCAACCTCAAGCAGGTGCTCACCGACGCCGAGACCGATGAGGTCTTGGGCAAGATGAAGGTCTCTGCTCTGCTGGAGGCCCTGCCCAAGGTCGGCAAGGTCAAGGCGCAGGAGATCATGACCGAGCTGGAGATCGCCCCGACCCGCCGTCTGCGCGGCCTCGGTGATCGTCAGCGCAAGGCCCTCCTGGAGAAGTTCGACCAGTAGAGACGCCCGCATTGTGCGCTGGTAGAGGGGCTGGACAACACACCGTGACGGCTCCGGTCGTCGTGTTGTCCGGTCCCTCCGCCGTCGGGAAGTCCACCGTGGTCCGCTGTCTGCGGGAGCGGCTTCCCGACCTGTATTTCTCCGTCTCGGTCACCACCAGGGCACCACGCCCGGGGGAGATCGACGGAGTCGACTACACATTCGTGTCCGCGGAGCGGTTCCAGCAGCTGATCGACGACGGCGAGCTGCTGGAATGGGCCGAGATCCACGGCGGACTCCATCGGTCGGGGACACCGGCCCAGCCAGTGCGGGAGGCCGCCGAGGCCGGGCGCCCGGTGCTGATCGAGGTGGATCTGGCCGGCGCGCGGGCCGTCAAGCAGGCCATGCCCGAGGCGGTATCGGTGTTCCTGGCGCCGCCGAGCTGGGACGAGCTGGTCAGCCGGTTGTCCGGCCGCGGCACCGAGACGCCCGAGGTGATGGCCCGGCGACTGGAGACCGCGCGGGCCGAAATGGCCGCGAAGTCCGACTTTGACCAGGTCGTGGTGAACCGCCAGTTGGATTCCGCATGCGCTGAATTGGTATCCTTGCTGGTGGGCAGCTGACGACTCATCGTGCCGGGACCGACGCGATCGGATCCGCGAGCCATCCGCACGCTGTTCAGAAACGTATTTTTCGCCAAAACCGCCAGGAGACTTTTTCGTGAGCACCCCGCACGCCGACGCGCAGCTGGCCGCTGCGGACGACTTGGGTATCGACTCGTCCGCCGCCGGCGCCTACGACACGCCGCTGGGCATCACCAATCCGCCCATCGACGAGTTGCTGGACCGCGCGTCGAGCAAGTACGCGCTGGTGATCTATGCCGCCAAGCGCGCGCGTCAGATCAACGACTACTACAACCAGCTGGGTGACGGCATCCTCGAGTACGTCGGTCCGCTGGTCGAGCCCGGTCTGCAGGAGAAGCCGCTGTCGATCGCGATGCGGGAGATCCACGAGGACCTTCTCGAGCACACCGAGGGCGAGTAGCCAGGCCAGGGCCGGCACGTGAGCGCGCGTAAGCGAATCGTCGTCGGTGTCGCCGGCGGTATTGCCGCCTACAAGGCGTGCACCCTGGTGCGCCAACTCACCGAGGCCGGTCATTCGGTGCGGGTGCTGCCCACCGAATCGGCGCTGCGCTTCGTCGGTGCCGCGACGTTCGAGGCCCTGTCGGGCAATCCCGTGCACACCGGTGTGTTCACCGACGTCCACGAGGTGCCGCATGTCCGGATCGGCCAGGAGGCCGATCTTGTCGTCGTCGCACCCGCCACCGCCGATCTGCTGGCCCGCGCGGTGGCCGGCCGTGCCGACGATCTGTTGACCGCCACGTTGCTGACGGCGCGATGTCCGGTGCTGTTCGCCCCGGCCATGCACACCGAGATGTGGTTCCACCCGGCCACGGTCGACAATGTGGCCACGCTGCGCCGTCGGGGTGCGGTTGTGCTGGAACCCGCGTCAGGCCGGCTCACCGGGGCTGACACCGGTGCCGGGCGACTGCCCGAGGCCGAGGAGATCACCACGTTCGCCCAGCTGCTGCTGGAACGCGGCGACGCGCTGCCCTACGACCTGGCCGGGGTCAAAGCCCTGGTGACCGCCGGTGGCACTCGTGAACCGATCGATCCGGTGCGCTTCATCGGTAACCGCAGTTCCGGCAAGCAGGGCTACGCCGTGGCCCGCGTGCTGGCCCAGCGTGGTGCCGACGTGACGCTCGTCGCGGGTAACACCGCAGGTCTGGTGGACCCGGCCGGCGTCGACGTCGTACACATCGGGTCCGCATCGCAACTGCGCGATGCGGTGACCAAATACGCCCCCGAATCCAATGTCCTGGTGATGGCCGCGGCCGTCGCCGACTTCCGTCCCGCACAGGTGGCGACCAGCAAGATCAAGAAGGGTGGGGCATCGGAGCCCAGCTCGATCGACCTCGTCCGCAACGACGATGTGCTCGCCGGTGCGGTGCGGGCCCGCGGCGAGGGTCAGTTGCCCAACATGCGGGCCATCGTCGGCTTCGCCGCCGAGACAGGTGACGCCAACGGCGACGTGTTGTTCCACGCCAGGGCCAAGCTGCAGCGCAAGGGCTGCGATCTGCTGGTGGTCAACGCGGTGGGGGAGAACCGCGCATTCGAGGTCGACCACAACGACGGTTGGTTGCTGAGTGCCGACGGTGCCGAGGTCGCCCTCGAGCACGGTTCGAAGACTCTGATGGCCACCCGTATCGTGGACTCGATCGCGGCGTTCCTGGGCAAGCACGACGGGTGATCCGACGTACGCATCTCGGTGCGGATAAGGGTTGCGCATCGGCGTCCCACGCGCTTGGGTGCAACAGGGCATAGATACTATTCGCCTAACTAAGTAGTTTTGAGACTGAGAGAACTTTCAGATCCGCAAGGAAGGAAGCAGACCGTGAGCCAAGGTCGCCTGTTTACCAGTGAGTCGGTAACCGAAGGACATCCCGACAAGATCTGTGACGCGATCAGCGACTCGGTGCTCGACGCGCTGCTGGAGCAGGATCCCAAGTCGCGGGTCGCGGTGGAGACGCTGGTGACCACCGGCCAGGTGCACGTCGCCGGCGAGGTCACCACCTCCGCCTACGCCGACATTCCGAAGATCGTGCGTGACCGCATCCTGGAGATCGGCTACGACTCGTCGACCAAGGGATTCGACGGTGCGTCGTGCGGCGTGAACATCGCCATCGGCGCGCAGTCGCCCGATATCGCCCAGGGCGTGGACACCGCGCACGAGGCGCGCGTCGAGGGCGCCGCCGATCCGCTCGACGCGCAGGGCGCCGGTGACCAGGGCCTGATGTTCGGATACGCCATCGGCGACACCCCCGAGCTGATGCCGCTGCCCATCGCGCTGGCCCACCGGCTGTCGCGTCGACTGACCGAGGTGCGCAAGAACGGCGTGCTCGACTACCTGCGCCCCGACGGCAAGACGCAGGTCACCATCCAGTACGACGGCCGCACCCCGGTGCGTCTGGACACGGTCGTGCTGTCCACCCAGCACGCCGACGGCATCGACCTGGACGCCACCCTGACCCCGGACATCCGGGAGAAGGTCGTCAACACCGTCCTGGCCGACCTCAACCACGAGACGCTGGACACCTCCGATTTCCGCCTGCTGGTCAACCCGACCGGCAAGTTCGTGCTTGGCGGGCCGATGGGTGACGCCGGCCTGACCGGCCGCAAGATCATCGTCGACACCTACGGTGGCTGGGCCCGCCACGGCGGCGGCGCCTTCTCCGGCAAGGATCCGTCAAAGGTGGACCGCTCGGCCGCGTACGCGATGCGCTGGGTGGCCAAGAACGTCGTCGCCGCCGGGCTGGCGGAGCGGGTCGAGGTCCAGGTCGCCTACGCGATCGGCAAGGCCGCTCCGGTGGGTCTGTTCGTCGAGACCTTCGGCACCGAGACCGTCGACCCGGCCCGCATCGAGAAGGCCATCAGCAGCGTGTTCGATCTGCGCCCCGGCGCGATCATCCGCGACCTGGACCTGCTGCGGCCCATCTACGCCCAGACCGCGGCCTACGGCCACTTCGGACGCACCGATGTCGAACTGCCGTGGGAGCAGCTCAACAAGGTCGACGACCTGAAGGCTTCGGTCTAGCTTTTCGTAGAGGCGCCCCAGAACGCATGTTCTGGGGCGCCTTTGCATTGTCCGGGTGGGATCAGGGTCGATCAGGTGCGGTAGTGCTGTACGACGCGGCCGGCGAGGGCACGCGCCCGCTCCAGTGCGGCATCGGTGCCGAACAACTCGCGATGGGTGTTGCCCGCAGACAAGTAGGCGTCGACCCGGAAGGCGTCTTCGGCAGGGTCGGGTGAACCCGCCACGGAGAACTCGTCTTCCAGCAGCTGCAGCCATTCCCGCTTGAGGTTTCGCACCGCGTCGGCCACCGGCCCGGTGCGATGTCCGAACTCGACCGATGTCGCCGTCACAAAGCAGCCGCCGGGGAACACCTCGGCGCGTAGATACGCCAACCACGAATCGAGCAGGGCGTCCAGCCGCGCGGCTCCGGGCTCACAGCCCAGTGCCGGACGGATCACGACGTCGATGTAGACCTCGCGCGCCTCGGCCACTGCGGCCAGTTGGATCGCCTCCCGACTGCCGAAGACTGTCAGGATTCCGCTTTTGCTCACCCCGGTCGACGTGGACAAACCACCCACCGTGATCCCGTCCAGGCCGTGGGTGGTGGCGATGTCTGCTGCGGTACGCGCGACCAGCCGCCGGGTGGCATCACCGCGCGCTCGCCGCCCGTCAGCTGCGGGTGAAGCGGTCATCGCTTCACAGTAGCCACACCCTGGACGTGGGCGGGCCGGTCGCGTACGGTCAGGGCCGACATATATGCGACCGATCGGTCGCATAGATTGGAGGAGTCATGGCCGCCACCTTCAAACCCCTACTGGAACGCCGGGTCACCGTCGACGCGACGCCCTCCGTGGTGTGGGACATCGTCCGGGACATCCGGCGGATGCCGGAGTGGAGCCCACAGGTGGTATCGGTGAAGTTGCGCGAACCCGATGGCGCCATCCGGCTCGGATCCACGTTCACCAACCTCAACCGCCTCGACGAGCTTGAGTGGATCACCCACGGGGAAGTGGTGCGGTACGTGCCCGGGGAAGAGATCGCCTTCCGAATCGCCGAGAACTACACGATCTGGTCCTTTTCGATCAGCCCGGACGGCGCCGACGGCACCGTGCTCACGCAACGGCGCGAAACCCCCGACGGGATATCGCAGTTTTCGCTCGAACTGACCGAGTCGCACCTCGGCGGACAGCAGGCCTTCACCGAGATCCTGGAAGCCGGAATGGAGCAGACCCTCAGCGCCGTCAAGGCATGCGCCGAGTCCTGAACGGCTACGAGGTGAATGCGTAGTCGTCGAGATCGAAGCGACGGCTGCGCCAGTACGCCTCGAATGTGGTCGCCGGCCGCAGCGGCACATCCCCGTTGCGGTCGAAGTAGTAGCTGTTGGCCAGGCTGCAGCTGTCCTGCCAGAAGATCTGGCGGTGACGCTTGCGCATCATCTCGGCGAAGTACCGGTCGTTGGCTTCCTGCCGGACCTCGACGCGGCGGGCCCGGCGGGAACCGGCCCGGCGGATGCACCGCACCAGGTGGTGCGTTTGGGCCTCGATCAGCGCGAAGTAGGACGACCCGACGTACCCGTAGGGGCCCATCACGGTGAAGAAGTTCGGGAAGCCGGGGATGCTCACACCCTGATAGGCCTGCATCCGGTGCTGATCCCAGAAGTCGCTCAGGGATTGTCCGCCCGATCCGACGATCTCGAAGGTCAGCGCGTCGACATCCATCACCTTGAAGCCGGTGGCCAGGATGAGGACGTCGACGTCGTGGCTCTCGCCGTCGGCGGTGGCGACACCGGATCCGGTGATCTTGTCGATCGGCTCAGTGACCAGTTGCACGTTGTCCCGGTTGAATGTGGCCAAATAGCTGTTGTGGAACCCGGGTCGCTTACATCCCACCGCATACCGGGGTGTGAGCTTGTCGCGCAGCTCCGGATCGCGCACTTGCTGGCGTAGGTAGGCCCGGCCTGCCGCGCCCGCCCGCTTGGCGAACGGGTTGATCGTGAAGTACTGCGCGGCCAGCGGGAAGGTGAACTCCACATACGCCTGGCTGATCAGCCGGTGCAGGGTGCGGCCGCCGGGCAGCCGCATCAGCCAGCGCGCCACCGGTGGGATCGGCACGTCGAACTTCGGGAAGCACCAGATCGGAGTCCGCTGAAACACGGTGAGCTGCTTGACCTTCGGCGCGATCTCGGGGATCACCTGGACCGCCGAGGCGCCGGTGCCGATGATCGCGACGCGTTCGCCGGTCAGATCCACGGTGTGGTCCCAGCGAGCCGTGTGCACGGTGGTCCCGGCGAAGGAGTCCACGCCGTCGATCTCCGGCAACTTCGGGATGGTCAGCACACCGCTGGCGTTGACCAGGAACCGGGACGTCAGTGACTCTCCCGTCTCGAGCTCGACCCGCCACAGGTCCTCGACATCGTCGAACACCGCTCGCGCGACGGTGGTGTTGAACCGGATCCGGGGCCGCAGGCCGTACTTGTCGACGCAGGTGTCGGCATAGGCGCGCAGCTCGCTGCCCGGGGCGTACGTGCGTGACCAGTTCCGTGACTGTTCGAACGAGAACTGATAGGAGAACGACGGAATATCCACGGCCACACCGGGATAGGTGTTCCAGAACCAGGTCCCGCCGGCCCCGTCGCCGGCCTCCAGGATCAGGTAGTCATGGAGGCCGGTCTTGTCCAGCGCGATCGCGGTGCCGATGCCGGAGAATCCGGCGCCGACGATGAGCGTGTGAAAGTCAGGCATCAGGCCACCTCCCGGCCGCGTCCGATCATGCGGACGCCGTGTTTGGGTCGCAATGTCAACGTAGCCCCCGTACCGGCCGAGTTGGCAGGATCGGAGGATAAACATCCTCCGGTTCGTGTGAGCGAGACGTGAGACGTCGATCGACCGGGGCATCGAATATCCACGCAATGGTGGCCGATGTGCCCACGAATGTCGGCTGACCTGCCGGCAGTTTGAGATTGTCGGTGCGCTACGCAACTGACGTAGCTCGTCAGTAGGACTTGTTCAGCTGCCATGGCCACCATGACGGGGCGCTGGTGGGGCAGAGTTCGGTTGGGACGGGGTTGTATTGGGAGTTGATTGAGTAGACGACGATGACCGGAGTGAGCAGGACCGCGGCGGTGATCGCGACGTATATCGACCAGTCACGCTCAATGAGCAGGTGAACAATCGTGTAGGTGATCGCGACGGCGGCGATGGTGAGCATGGCTTGCCCCAGCAGAATGACGAAGACGAATCTGTCGCCGGCGTCGACTTCTTGGAGGCAGGTGTCAAGCATGTCGGACACGATTCCCACGGAGACGCCGTAGGCGAGGAGTCCGAGGGTTGGGCTTAAGACGAGCCCGACGAGCACACTCACACATCGTGGCATCAGTTGCACCCCAAGCATGTTGACTCGTGGTGGGCGGCGTCAAGGGCGGCTTCGTGCATGCCGATTATGTAGACAACAGACGGTGCGGCTTCCCTGGCGGTCATAAGAGTGCTCGGTTGCCGACATCGGTGAATTCGATTGAGAATTCTCGGCGAGGACCACTTCATGGCGGGAAGTGTAGGTACCGACCGCATTTCTACGGCGGCGCTTTCGAGGCGAATTGATGAAGATACGAAGGAGTTGCGGATGCTTGCCGCATGAGTGCGTTCGAGTTGGTGTGTACTTCCTCGGGGATATCCTGCTGGCCCGCCCGGTGGCGTCGCGCCTGTGGCACCGAGTTTCTGCGCTACGAGAGCGTCGGCAGCGCTTCGTTCGGCGATGCCGGGCGGCGGTGCTCGAGCCAGAATCCATACTCTCGGAGGTAGATTTCGAGACCATCCGTGATGAACGCCCAGTACTCGCCCATCAGGAACGTCATGTCCCAGCCCTTCTGTTGGGACCACATCTCGTTAGCTGTAGCGATCCAGTCGAGCAGCCGGTCTCGCTCTTCCCACCACTCTCGCACCAGTGCCAACGTCCAGTGTTCGTCTCCGTCGCATGCGTAGGCCTCGAATACCTCCTGACACGCCGCGCTCAGTAGCCGCTGAACCTCATGTTCATCACGCGGCTGCCGGTACACGAACTCGGACCCGAACTCGTCCTCGAAAGCGACATTGGCCGGTGCGACGAACCCGGTTAGGCAGTTGTCGGTGTCGGCGCAGTAGAACGGTCCGGGCACATTACGCCAATCCCGCTTGCTCCACTCTCCATGTAGATATTCCTCGGGTGGCCCGAGGAACGCAGGCCCGAAAGGGTACTCAGTGATTTCCAGGCCTACTGACTTCGCAACTGTCGGAAGTGGGTCCCAGTACACTCTCTGGACCTTAGCCGGTCCGCTGCCAGCTCTTGCCCGATTCAACTCCTCGCGGGTGCTGTGTGCTGTTGATTGTGCAGGCGTGGTCCGCGCGCCTTGTAGTGGCAGATCGGCCAGAGTGCGCTTAGGCGGCGCAGGCTGACAGGCCGTCGATTGGCGCGCGGCGGTGAGTCAGACCGGAATGATTCGTCTGGGGCGCAGCGGCGTGTGATCGCGGAATGCTTCGATCGCTGCGGCGACTTCGAAAGGTGTTGTCGTGTGGGCGATGTCATTACGGTAGAGCACCCGGTCGGCCACCGTGTGGAGGTCGAACCCCCACACCATCGACATGAGGGGGTTTATGAATAATTCGATACCTTTGTCACGGGTGCGTGCCAGGGAGTGGTGGTCCCCGAATTCGCCGCGGGCGGCGTCGGTGATCGACGCGCACACGATGCTTTCCCGACCGGGCGTGTGCTGTTGAACCCAGGAAGCGGCATCCAACCACGCATCGACGGCCGCTATCCCGGGAGTGAGGGCGAAGACGCCGTGATAGGCGCCGAGTTTGGCAAGGGCAGCAACGTTTTCCAGAAAGTGTGCGTGACACACACCGTGGTAGGTATCGACACCGAACCCGACGCAGACAGCCAGTTTGACCGGAAGGTCGAGTGCGTGAGCGGCCAGCAGGCTGGTGATGTCTTCGACCGGTGTTCCGAGGCCGGCCTCGTCGCCCGTCATGAGCAGATCGGTACCGCCGTCGACGAGCACGACCGCGTCGAGGTGTAGTTCACGCGCCAGCCACGCGTACGCCGCACGGACGTCGGCGGGACCGCCTTTGCGGACCAGGAACACGCGGTCGGAGTAGCCATGGTCGCGGAGCCAGACCGCGAGGTGCTTCTCGGGGAAGTAGGCCGGCGGACCACTGGTGTCGGCGTCGACCTCGAACAGGCCCGGCGCAACCGGTTGTGCGGTGGTGCGTGTGACCGGGGTGAAGGTGAGGTTGGCCAGAAACACCGTCTTGTGTTGTTCATGGAGCGCGAACGCTATGGGTAGGCCGCTGATCAGGTCGTGACCACCGCCGGCGCCGGCGATCAGAATGCGCCCGCAATCTCGTAGGCGGTGCAGTACTGATGTGTCCAACAGCGTGGGCGCAGCCATCTGTCGAAGTATGGCCTATGGGGTGACGGGATTGCCTCGTATCTAGCCGTGGTGAGCGGCTCTTAGCGGTGGGTCTGTTTGGATTTCATCGTGTGGTTGGTTTCCTCCGTCGTCGGGCCCTGTACTCAGCGTGGGTTACCCCTGGCGCAGATGTGTCACTTAGATCCCCGGGCGACCCCAGAGGCGGAGGATGTCGTTTGCGGTGGTTGCCAGATCGTGGCCGCTTTCCTCGATGCCGGCGGCAAGGAGCTGCGGTGGTACTTGCCCCGCGTCGAGCAGGATGCGCCACTCGGTCAGCCCGATCGATAGGTACTCAAGTGAGGGAAAACGGTTGAGCTGCAATGGGTCTACGAGTACGCCCGGGATGGCGCTTATGGTGCGGATCCGTGGGTGATCGAGCAGGGGGCCGAGGTCGGCGGGTGTGTCGAGCGTGCCGATGCTGAGGACTTCGAGGCCGGCCTTGTGAGCGGCATCGGCGATCGTGTTACCGGGTCCGTCGTTGATGTAGGCCGTCCCCGCGCGGTGCACCGGGCCGGTTCCGTCGCCTTCATGGCGGTGCACCAGTAGCTCGGTGAACGATTCGGCGAGGTGTGTTGCCCCGGCGTTGTACTCGTGGTCGAGGAAGATGACCTGGCCTCGGTGCCCGTTCTGTGCGGGGGTGAGGTCGGCGGCGTAGACGTCGCCGTACCCGTTGTGGCCGACGGGAAACCACAGCGGTGTCGCGGCGAGCGGCTGGATCCGACCCGCCGGATCCGGACCGAGTGTTTCCATTGCCCCGAACTCCCAATCCAACATGCGTTTCTCGGGCAGGTACCAGGGCCGGATGTCGGTGTCATCGAGCGGGATGATCTCCATACCGTCGAAGCCCGCGTCCTCGCCGAGGATGATCTCCCCGCGCCCGGCGGTCAGGTAGATCGCTCTGACCTCATCGGTCAGCGGTACGCCGAGTTGTGCTTCCACCGCCGCGAGCTGCTCGGCGGTGGCCGGTGTGGCGTCGGGGATCTTCTCGGCGATGAGCCGCGACAGTGCCGCCGGGTCGGCGCTCGGTGCAGGACCGACGGTCACGCTCGGGTCGGGCTGTCGACGGTAGAGGGCGGGTAGGGCCCCATCTTGCAGAATGAGATTGCGGGACACGCGCCGAAGTGTAGAGACCGAGCGTGAGAAGCGGAGGCATTCGCTCCGAAAACCGAAAGTGGTCCAGAGTTTTCAGCCGCAGGACCACTATGCCTTCGGTGATCCCCACGATGCGCGGCTGGGTCCCATGAAACGTCGGTTCCGGAGATTCAGTTTGGAGCGATCGATCCGCCCGTTAACTTGGCCATCTGCGAGCGGACCTCTCCTACAGCTCCCGTAGCACTGGATGGTCGCATCCAGCCGTGCGGTCGTCTGCCTGTTGTCGGGGATCCGGGTTTCTCTCGCCGCAATCCACTTACGGTCAGGCAAGTTTTGACTCATACTTTGCATTCGATTCCCGTGGGCGTTGCCCAGAGAAAGGTGACGATGCGTTTTCCGTGGAAGCCTCGAAGCAAGAGAACGGTCTTGGCGACGGAGGATGACCGTCACCGTCACGTACGCGAGCTCGTGATCAGCGAGCTGCAGCGGCGTGGAATGACGGTGCGCCCTGCGCCCGGTGATGCGCCAGGCGACGATCGTTTGGCCATCGACACGGGCACCGTTATGTGGTTGAGCAACATGCACATGCGCTGCCGTGGGGTACCGGTAGATGAGTTGCCGGACGCAGTGCGTTTCGAGGTCGACAACTTCTTGGCCGGGCTGGACGCGCCACCGATGTCGGAGCTGTCCGATGACGAGTTCTTTGCCCAGATGCGAACCCGGCTGATCACCCCGGATACGAGTGGCGAGCTGTCCGTGGACTACGCAAGGCCGGCGTTCGACGGACTCGTGGCAGAGCTCAGGCGCGACCTCCCGACGACCGTACAGACCGTCAGCGACAGCGACATCGCCGGCCGGGACATCGACCTGCTGTACGAGATCGGTCAGCGCAATACTGACGCGGAGCCCGTCGAGATCGAAGCGCTGGATCACGAAATTTTTGCGCTGACAGGCGAGTCGTTGTTCGTGGCATCCAAGGCGCTGAACATGCCGCGGTTGATCGAGACGGTTCTGAATGGTGTGGCCCCGTTGGGGGTGTTGTTCAGCGTGCCGCACCGCAGTGCACTGTTCCTGCATCGCGTGGGTGCGTCCACGGTCGATGCGGCGCCATGGATCGCGACGGCCACCATCGGTGAGGCCGAAGATGCACTCGGCGGCGTGATCAGCCGGGACACCTACTTCTGGCACGGCGGCACGGTGCAACTCGTAACTGCCGTCGATCTGGACAACTACTCGATCCGTCTCATCGTCGAAGGGCCGTTCGCGGACGCACTCGAACAGGTAGCAGAGCTACCACGTGGGTAACCCCGACACGCTGAACCGGCGTTACGGGCCTTGCCGAACATGATTGCGGTCAGGCCGGATTGGGGCTTGCCGAGCGTGATCGGCCCGCCGACTTTGATTCGGTGACCGTGGCGTCACCAAGCCCCCGAATGCAGGTGCGCGAATGCGTTGTCGACCGCTTCCATCCGGGAGCCCATCTTCGTCCTAGTCATCGCGGCGGTCGAAACGTTCAGCAAGAGGTTTGGAGGGCAGTACGCCGAAGACGATCGCCAACACGGATCCGATGTAGGGCAACAGAAGTAGTAGGCACATCCACCCTGACAAGTCGGCGTCGTGCAGTCGGCGGACCAAGAGCGCCCAGGTTGGAACCAAGCACACCAGTACGAATACCGCCACAGGTATCAGGGACATGCGTCCGAGCGCGCTCGGGTCTCCGGCTACGGCGACGATTGCCACGCAGAAGATGGCGACTGCTGCGATTGCCAGCTGGACCCACCAGTACTCACTACGTGACGCGCGGCCCGAGAAGCGTGCGTAGCTGCGGAAGAACCGCGCCACTGCCTGACCAAACGTTGCTCCGTACAACGGCAACGTGAGATCGCGTGGATCCGTGGCACCGAGCGGTTCGGGCGGATACTGCTCGTCGAACGAAGTTTCCTCGCTGCGGGTCATTGATTCCTCTGCTCGATTATTCGGTTGTGCACAGAACCGCCTTGGTTCCGGTGGCCTATCCAGGGGCGGAGATCAACGGGGACGGTACACCGTTGCTTGAAGCAATGGATGCATTTGTGTGGAGTAGAAGGCCGCGCATCAGGAGGTGATTACGCTATCGCTGCGCGGTCTCGTTGGGCGACCGTTTCCGGGTGGGAGGACGGGACTGTATGGCTGTAGACCCTCAGGTTCTGGCGGCGATCGACGGTGCGGTTCGTGCCGACCCGGCTAATCGGGCACTGCGGCTGCACCTCGCAGATCTGCTCCTCGACGACGGCCAGTACGTCGCCGTGCTCGGCCACTGCGAGCTGCTGCTGCAACAGTCGCCGGAGGACGCCGAGGCTCTCGCGCGGAAGAGCGCCGCTCTCCAAGGCTTCGGCATGCCCACGCCGGCACCGACTCCCGAGCAGGTTCCTGCTCCTCCGGTTCCGCCACCACCACCGGCGGCACTGCAGCAGCCTCAGCAGGCCGAGGCATGGGCCACCGCTGACGATGATGATGACGACGCCATCCCGGTCAGCGATTTGATGGAAATCGTCCGTCCGGAGTTCACCCTCGACGACGTGGCCGGCATGGAGGACGTCAAACAGCGGCTGCGGATGAGCTTCCTCGAACCGATGCGCAATGAGGAGCTGCGTAAGTCGTTCGGGCATGCGCTGCGGTCCAGCCTGCTGCTGTGGGGGCCGCCCGGGTGCGGTAAGACGTTCTTGGCCAAGTCCCTGGCGGGCGAACTCGGGCTGTTCTTCATCCACGTCGGCATCGCCGACATCCTCGACAAGTGGCTCGGCAACAGCGAGCGCAACATCAAGAGCGTCTTCGAAGAGGCTCGGCAGATGCGCCCGACGGTGTTGTTCATCGACGAGCTCGACGCACTCGGCCACAAGCGCGCGCAGACATCGAGTTTCGTCCGCAGCATCGTCAACCAGTTGCTGCTCGAACTCGACGGAGCCACCAGCGACAACGAGGGACTCCTGGTGCTCGGGGCCACCAACCAGGTGTGGGACGTCGACCCCGCGCTGCTCCGGCCCGGCCGTTTCGACCGCAAGGTGCTGGTGCTACCACCCGATCGGCCGGCCAGAGAGGCGATCCTGGCGCACCACCTGCGCACCAGCCCGACGGACCGACTGAATCTGGCCACCGTGGCCGAACGCACCGACGGCTACTCGGGCGCCGACCTGGCGGGCCTGTGCCGTCACGCCGTCGAGTTCGCACTGCACGACTCGGTGCGACGCGGCACGACGCAACCGGTCAACCAGCGTCACCTCGATGCGGCCCTCAAGGACACCCAGGCCAGCACGGCCTCGTGGTTCAGTCTGGCCCAGAACTACGTCGCGTTCGCCGAAAACCGGGACGACTACACCGAACTCGAGCGCTACCTCGCGAGGAGAAAGAAGCGGCGATGACGTCGATGGCCGAGCGGGCGGCGGAGAAGGTGCGGGTGCTTCTCGATCTCGACCGCAATGAGGAAGCTGCCGAGGCGGCTCGCGCCGGGCTGCACAGCGACCCGAACAACGCCGAACTGCTCGGACTTCTTGCCTCCGCACTCTACGAGGGCGGTCACGCGCGCGAGGCCCGTAAGTGGTGCGAGCGTTCGCTGGCCGTCGACCCGAACCAGGCCTGGGTCCACGATATCCGGGCCCGCGCGATCCTCGCCGGTGCCGGCAAGCCCAAGGAAGCCCTCGAATCTGCCAGTGCCGCAGTGAGGCTCGCGCATACCCGCGCGTACTACCGCTACACGCTGACCCGCGCCCAACTCGAGGCCAAACAGCGGAAGAACGCGCAGTCGACCGCGGAGTCGATCCGAACCATCGCGCCGGCCTCACCGTTGGGCCCACTCTCGGAAGCGATCGTCGAGATCGACCGCGCGAAATTCTTCAAAATCAATCCGGTCTGGGCGGTCGTGGCCGTGGTGTTGACCCGGGGACTCGTCCTGGTGTTCTGGGCCATCGCGTGGCTCTACATGTATGTACGTCGGCGCGGCCCGCTGCGGCGCGCCGACGCCCACCTCGTGGAAGCGCTGCGCCTCAACCCCGGCGACGCCTTCACGCATCGAGTCGCTGCCGAGGTCGCCCGCTACCGTTTTCGGTTCATCCGGGCTGTCGACTCCACCCTCGCCTCGGCGGCGATCGACGCGCACATGGTCGACGCGACCGAGCTGGCCCGCGGCATCGTGCGCAGAACCTCGGTGATCGCCGTGATCACGTTCGTCTTCTGGTGCGTGCTTCTGCTGTCGACGCTCAGCTTGATCCCGTCCGCCGCCGTGACAGCCCTCCTTGGCACCGCCCTGGTGATTGCTGCCGCCGCGGGCGTCACCTGGCTCTACGAGGAGCAGACCAAACGGCTACCGCCGGGGGTCCTGCGGCTTGTCCGTCGCCGCTGGGGACTACCGGTCACGGCGCTCGTGATGGCGGGGTGGTTGTCCATCGTGGCCGGGAGCAACAACCCGTGGGGTGTGGCGATACCAGCCGGGGTCGGCGCAGCGATCCTGCTGGCCGGTTTCTGCGTGCTGACCGCGAGGCTGGTGTCAGCCAGGCGGGGTGGCTGACGAGCCGCTGCCGTCGACCGGGCAGTGCGCGAAGGGCGATCCGACACGGCATCGAGCGCCGGCCGATTGAACGGCCGGCAGCGGTATCCCGTTTCACACTGGACAGAGTCCAGTTGCGAAATGGGGTGCGACCACGATGGAGTCCGATGACGCTCCGGAGCTCAACCGCAGGAGAGCGCTGCTGGGGCTGGCCGCCGTCGGCGGTATCGCAGCCATCGGTGTCGGAGGGCTCGCCGAGGCGGCGGGCTGGCTCCGACCCGACGCACTGACACCCGCCGATTTCGCCGACCGGTTCGAACAGGTAGCCGGACGTCATGAGGGCTTTCGCCGCAATCACGCCAAGGGCCTGGCTGCGACGGGCACCTTCACCAGCACCGGCGGCGGTGTCGAAGTGAGCCGGGCGGTGGTGTTCGAACCCGGCACCGTGCCCGTCGTCGGAAGGTTCTCGCTGTCGGGCGGGCTGCCCGATCAACCCGACAGGCCCGACACCGTGCGCGGTCTTGGCCTGATGTTCCGCCTGCCCGACGGCGACCAGTGGCGCACCGCGATGATCAACCTGCCGGTGTTCCCCGACGCCACGCCGCAAGGCTTTTACGAGCGCATGCTGGCCTCGCGTCCCCAGCCGCAGACCGGCAAGCCGGATCCGCGGGCGATGGCGGACTTTCTGGCCCGCCATCCCGAAACCGCCGCGGCGACGAAGATCATCAAGCAGGACCCGCCGAGCCCCGGGTTCGCCGACAGTACCTACCGTGGCCTCAACGCTTTTCGCGCCACGAACGCGCAGGGGCAGACCACAGCCGTCCGCTGGGCCGCGGTGCCGGTGCCGCATGAGCGGCCCGCCGAACGCCACCAGGGCGACGACGGCAATGTTCTCTTCGACGCCCTGATCGACGCCGTGGCGCTCGGCCCGATCAGCTGGAAACTGGTTCTCACCGTGGCCGCTCCGTCCGACCCCACTCACGACGCGACGCTGCCGTGGCCGGGCAACCGTCAGACCATCGAGGCGGGCACCATCACTCTCGACGCCGTCCAGACCGAAGCGGCCGGGAACGCCCGCGACATCAATTTCGATCCGCTCGTCCTGCCCGACGGGCTGGCGCCGTCCGACGATCCGCTGTTGAGCGCGCGGTCGGCGGTCTACGCGCGTTCGTTCGACCGCCGGGCCCGAGAACCCAAGTCGCCCAGCGCAGTCGTCGTTCCTGGAGATGCGCAGTGAGCACTCGGTTCACCGTGGTGTCGCGGCTGCTGCACTGGTCGATGGCGGCCATGGTGATCGCGCAGTTCTTCATCGGCGTCACGATGATCGCGGCGCTCAGCTACTACCCGCTGCTGCTGGCGATTCACCGTCCGCTGGGCATCGCCATCCTGCTGTTCGCGATCGTGCGGCTCGTCAACCGGCTGACCCACCGGCCGCCGCCCTTTCTCGCGACGATGGGCCCGCTGGAGCGGCGCGTCGCCACGTATTCCGAATATCTGCTGTACGCACTGCTTTTGGCGCAGCCACTGATCGGATGGGCGATGCTCTCGGCCGCGCAGTCACCGATCGTGTTGGGCGGGGCGTTGCACCTCCCGGCGATCGCCCCGCACAACCTCACCCTCTACGCCGTGCTGCGCACCGCGCATACGGTTGCCGCGTACCTACTGTTCGCGACCTTCACCGCGCACATCTGTGCGGTGCTGTTCCATACGGTGGCACTGCGCGACGGCATTCTTCATCGAATGTCCCTGTGGCCCGGCAGAAGCCGACCCGGCGAATAGCGTCAGCCGTGCAACGCCGCCCGCAGTGCGGCCAGCGCCCGGTCGAACGCCTCCGTCGCCGCCGGAACCACACCGGCGTAGCCGATGTATCCGTGCACCAGGGTTTCGGCGTTGTGCAACTGAACCGGAACACCAGCGGCCGTCAGCATTTCGGCATAGCGGATGCCGTCGTCACGCAACGGGTCGTGCCCGGCCACCGCGATATAGGCCGGCGCGAGCCCGGACAGGTCCGCCGCGCGGGCCGGAACCAACGTCACCGGTGGATCGGACAGGTCGACGTGGCCGGCGTACCAGCGGGAGAAACCCTGAACCGCGTCGAGCCCGAGGATCGGCGCCTGCGCGTTCTCCTTGAACGACGGCAGGCTGGTGTCCCATGTCGTGGCCGGGTACCAGAGCAACTGGAAACGCAGCCCGGGTAGGCCCGCGTCGCGCGCCAGCAGCGCGACGACCGCGCTCAGATTGCCGCCGGCCGAATCCCCGGCGACGGCCATCCGGCCGGCGTCGACACCGAGTTCGCCCGCATTGGCGGCCACCCACTGCGTCACGGCCCAGACGTCGTCGACCGCGGCCGGGTAGGGATGCTCGGGGGCCAGGCGGTAGTCCACCGACACCACCACCGCGTCGGCGCCCACCGCGTGCCCTCGGGCGCTGCCGTCGTAACTGTCCAGGTCACCGAGGGACCAGCCACCGCCGTGGATGAACACGACTACGGGCAGTGTCGCGTCGTCGGCCGTCGGCGGACGGTACACCCGCACCGGGATCGGACCGGCCGGCCCGGGGACCTCGCGGTCCTCGGCTCGCACCTCGGGATGAACCGGTATGCGGGGAATCTCACTGAACTGGCGGCGAGCTTCCTCGACACCTATCTCGGTCGATAGTTGGAACGGCACTGCCTCCAGTACCTTCTGCAGGATGGCATCGACAGCCGGTTTCTCCTCAGCAACGGACATTCCGCCACCGTACGCACACCGCCGCACGATCCGGTTGTGGGGCACCGCCGCGGGCGTCGGCGCGGCCTACGGCATCTTCCTGCTCGTGGTGGCGCTGCGCTCACCGGCCGGTGCCGACCTCACCGGACAGTTCTTCGCCCAACCGGCGGTCAAGGCGTTGCCTGCACTGCTGCTGGCGGCGGCCGCATGGTTACATCCGATCGTGCGGGAACGCCGCTGGCTGGTCGGTGCGCTGGTGTTCTCGGCGCTCGGCGACTTCCTGCTCGCCATCCCGTGGTGGCAGCCGTCGTTCGTGTTGGGGCTGGCCGCATTCCTGGTCGCTCACCTGTGCTTTCTCGGCGCACTGCTGCCGCTGGCCCGCCGATCGACGCCCCGGTTGATCGGCGTGGCGCTGACGGTCCTGGCCTGCCTGGCGCTGCTGACCTGGTTCTGGCCCCGGCTCGTCGAACAGGGGATGGCCGTGCCGGTGGTCGCGTACATCGCGGTGCTCGGCGCCATGGTGTGCACGGCCCTGCTCGCCCGCTTGCCCACGCCGTGGACCGCGGCGGGTGCGGTCTGTTTCGCGGTCTCGGACTCCATGATCGGGATCAGCGAGTTCGTCCGGGGCGATCAACTGCTGGCCGTGCCGATCTGGTGGGCGTACGCGACGTCGCTACTGCTGATCACGGCGGGCCTGTTCTTCGGCCGGGCGTCAGACAAGTCTGCTAAAGCTGTGCAGTGACGATCACCCGCCGCGCCGCCGAGCATGAGCCCATTGCGCGGGTGCTCCCTCTGCTGACGGTGCCGCATCTGGACCGGGAGTTCGATTACCTGGTGTCGGAGGAACAGTCCGACGACGCGCAGCCCGGTGTGCGCGTCCGGGTCCGGTTCAACGGCAGGCTGGTCGACGCGTATCTGCTGGAGCGGCGGTCGGATACCGACCACACCGGCAAGCTGGGCTGGCTCGATCGGGTGGTCTCACCCGAACCGGTGCTCACCGGCGAGGTACGGCGGCTCGTCGATGCCGTGGCGGCCCGCTATGCCGGGACCCGCGCGGATGTGCTGCGCCTGGCGGTACCGCCGCGCCATGCCAGGGTCGAGAAGCAGACTCCTGACGAACCCCAACCCGCCGAGCCGATTCCCGTCGACACCAGCGCATGGGCCCGGTACGGCCGCGGCGAGCAGTTCCTGAGCGCGGTCGGTGAGGCCCGGGCGGCCCGAGCCGTGTGGCAGGCCCTGCCGGGGGAGAACTGGGCGCAGCGGCTGACCGAGGCGGCGGCCGTGGCGCTGAACGCCGGGCTGGGTGTGCTGGCCGTCGTGCCCGATCAGCGCGACGTGGACGCGCTGTACGCCGCGGCCGTCGACCGGGTGGCTGACGCACGCGTGGTCGCGCTGTCGGCGGGGCTGGGACCGTCGGCCCGCTACCGCCGCTGGCTGGCGGTGCTGCGGGGTCAGGCGCAGTTCGTGATCGGCACGCGCAGCGCGGTGTTCGCCCCGGTCACCAATCTCGGGCTGATCCTGGTGTGGGACGACGGTGACGACAACCTCGCCGAGCCGCGGGCGCCCTATCCGCATNGGTGGCGGAGTCGGCGATCGCCACGGTGCAGGCGCTGATCCGGTGGGATCCGGTGGGGCACGCCGACGCCGAACTCGACGGCCGCGGCGAGGTGGGGTTGCCGCCCGCGGTGCACATGGCGGCCATCGACGGGACGACCCCGGCGGTCACCGCACTGCTGGAGACGGCCCACCTGCCCGATACCGCCGAAACCCTCGGGCCGGTAGACCTACCGGTGGGCGCCCGCCGCCCGCCGGGACTGGATCCCGATGCCGAGGTGGGCCGAATGCTCGTGCGGGTACCCCGAGACGGGGGCCTGGAATTGGCGGCCGCGCTGCGCCGGGCCACCGCGGTGCTCAGTGCGCGCCACGACCAGCAGCCGTGCCGTATCCAGATCGACCCGCTGCACATCGGATAGTCCTCGGCGCCAACGGTTCAGGACCGTTGCGATGGACCGTCACGCGCCAGGACCGGTGGAGTGCCCGACATGCCCGGGCCGCCGATCGGCGCCCAGGACTGTCGAAAGGTGATCGAGCAGCACTTTGAGGGTGCGCTCGAGCTGTTCTTGCTGACGCCTCGGTAGGCCATCGAGTAGCTGACATTCGCGCGCCAGGACCGTGGCGACGAGGTCGTCGACCGTGGCCCGGCCACGTGCGGTGAGTTCGACGTCGACGGTGCGTGACTCGCGACGGCCAGTTCGTTTCACCAGACCCTGCGCTTCTGCCCGATCCACGCGTTGGGTAATTGCCCCGGCAGTGATGAGTGAGGCCGCCGCCAGCTCACGGGTGGTCATCCGGTACGGCTTGCCGTGGCGGCGCAACGTGGATAGCAGGTCCAGGGTGGCCGTATCGGCGTGGTGATCGCGCAGCAGCCGGGCCCGGTCGTCGCCGAGGAGCTTCGCGACGTGCCATACCCGCGTCACAATGCCGATGGAATGCACTGGAACATTCGGTAATTCGCGTTTCCAGGCGGCGGCGATCGCGTCGACGGGGTCTTCTGCCGTTGCCTCCATGAGCCCTCCTGCTAGTCTTGTTTAGACCTAAACGATGCTAGCAGGGGAGACACCTATGCGCACTGTCGTAGTCACCGGCGGCGGCACGGGAATTGGCCGCGAGGTTGCCGCTCAGTTCGCTGCGGAGGGTTGCGATGTCGTCATCACCGGCCGCCGCGACGACGTCCTCCAGAAGGCGGTGACCGAGATCGATGGCTCGGTTCGCGCCGTCGTCATGGACGGAACCGACCCCGAGCAGACCGCTGAGGTGGCGCGAGGGGTCGGTGCCGTCGACGTGTTGGTCAACAATGCCGGCGGTAACACCGATTTCGACCGGGGTGAACCGCGTACGTTGGCCGACGTCGCCGACGCATGGCGCCGCAACCTGGACAGCAACTTGATCACCGCCGTGTTGATGACGACGGCGTTACTTCCTGCCATGCCCACTGGATCGGCCGTCATCACGATCGGTTCGATCGCCGCCGACAAAGGCGCCGGTTCATACGGAGCCGCCAAGGCCGCCGTCGCGTCCTGGAACGTCGACCTCGCGCGACAGATCGGCGATCGTGGCATCACTGCCAACGTCGTCTCGCCGGGCTACATCGCCGATACCGAGTTCTTCCGGGACAAGCTCACCGACGACCGAAAGAATTCTCTGATCGATGCGACGATGACGCAACGGGCGGGTGCGCCCAGTGACATCGCGGCGACCGTGCGGTTCCTTGCCTCGCCGGGCGCCCGGCAGATCACCGGACAAACCATCGCCGTCAACGGAGGGGAGTGGACTACTCGTTAGACATCCGAGAGCCAAATCGCCCCCTTGGATATCGGCTGAGGCGGATACTGCTGCGAATATCGATGAGCGGTGAACCAGGAGGCTGCCATGCGCCGGCTGTTGTCGTGGTTGTTCACGTTGGCGCTCATCGCGTTTGGGCTGCTGTGGCCGCTGATCTTCACCGGCGGGTCCGGGACGGGCGGCGGGGGCCCGGCCGATCCGGTGGTGTTCACCGACTACCGGGCCGAGTTCACGGTCGATGCCGACGGACGGATGTCGGCGGTCGAGACGATCACCGGAGATTTCCCCAGCGGGCGCCACGGCATCTTCCGTTACTGGGATATGGCCAATCAGAACAACTCCCGGGTCAGGCAGGTCCCCGAGGTCACGTTGATCACGCTCGACGGGGCTCCGGTCACCTACGAGTTGTTGTGGGAGAGCGGCCAGCGCTTTCGGGTGGCCAAGATCGGTGACCCGGACACCACCCTGGACTGGGGCAGCCACGTCTTCGAGATCCGCTACACCATCGACGGTGTCCTCGATCCTGGCACGGTCGGTGCCGACCGCCGATTCGCCACGAGCACCGGCAGGCCCGACGCTCGATCGGTCTTCTACTGGAACGTCGTCGCACCGGCCTGGAACAACACGATCGAGCGCGCGGACATCTCGGTCACCCTGCCTGCCGCGGTCACCGGAGCCGGTTGCAGTGTCGGATACGGGGTGGGGGCCGCCTGTGCGGATCTGCGTACCGACGGCAACACGGTGCGACTCCTCGCGACCGACCTGAAGCCGCACACCCCTGTGACGGTGCGGGCCGGTGTGGACGTAGCGGCGCCGCCGCAGGTGAGCCTGCCATGGCCGTATACCTGGGACCGGATCCTCGGCCGGTCGGTGACCGCGTTGGTCGGCTTCGCGGCGTTCACCCTCGGCATGGGCTTGCTCGCCGTCTACCTGACGCGCACCACAGTCGAACCCGCGCCTGGTTTCCCGGTGCAGTATGCGCCGCCCGACGGGCTCGGCCCGGTGCAGACCGAGTTCATCCGCACCGAGACCATCCCGGCGAACGGGCTGAGCGCAACTCTGTTGCACCTTGCCGAGCGTGGACTGGTGGAATTGCGACAGGTCAGTGACAAGCACTGGAAGGTCAAAGGTCTGGCACCGCCGGCACAGTGGGCCGACGTCGACCCGGTCGGAGTCGAGGTGGGTGCGGCGCTCAAGGTGATGTCCCCGGGTGCCGAGTTTTCGGCGAAGGACACCGCGACCTCGGGCAAGAAGCTGAGCCAGGCCAAGACAGATATGGCTGTCGCCGTACGCAAGTGGGCCTTCGACGGTGGTCTCATGGTCAAGCGCCGCAAGGAACTGTGGATCCGGGTTGCCAACGCCGCGGCGTTCTTCGCCGCCGTGGCTGGCTTCGGACTGTGGTTCGGCATCCCGAACACGTTGTGGGGCCTGCCTTTCGCGGCGTTCGTCGTGCTCTCGCGGGGCGCCTGGCGAGGTGGCGTGGGCACCCGCCGTACCGCTGCCGGCCGGGAACTGTGGTCGCGGGCCGAGGGGTTTCACCGCCTGCTGTCCACCGATTCGGCGGAGACCCGGTTCGACTTCGCCGCGCGTAAAGACCTCTACCTGGCCTACATCCCGTTCGCGGTGGCCGGCGGCGCGGCGGCGCTGTGGGCCAAGAAGTATCAGGACACCATGGGGGCGGCTGCGCCCCAACCGGATTGGTACAATTCGTCGTCAAGCAGCGGTCACAGTTTCGCCGGCGGTTCCGGCGGGGATTTCGACAGTTTCGAGTCGGCGCTATCGTCATCGATCGGGGCGTATACCGCCTCGCAGTCGTCGTCCTCCTCGTCGTCGGGCGGCGGTTCGTCGTCATCCGGCGGCGGTGGTGGCGGCGGAGGGGGAGGAGGAGGCGGATCATGGTGAGGCTGCTGTTGGTCCTGGTGCTGCTGCTCGCGGTGGCGGTGCTGGTGGGCGTCGTCGTCGGCTACAACAAGCTGAAGACGGCCGACGTTCGCGTCGCCGAGGCGCTCAGTGGAATCGACGTCGAACTGGCCCGCCGGGCGGCGCTGATCCCGGCGCTGGTGCACACCGTGGCGACCTTCGCGTCTCACGAAACGGCGGTCCTGGACCGGGCCAGCCGGGCTCAGGCGTCGCTGACCTCGGCGACCGGCGGTGCCTCGGTGGCTCGGCGCAGCACTGCCGAACGAGATCTCGATTCGGCGGTAACCCGCGTTCTGGCATTGGGATCGTCCTACCCGCAACTCAATTCGTCGAACAACTTCCTGAATCTGCAGGAGAACCTGACCGACTCCGAGAACAAGCTGGCCTTCGCCCGCCAGTACTACAACGACGCCGTGGCCACCCTCAACCGCCTGGTCGCGACCATCCCGTGGGTGTACCTCGCGCCGTTGGCCGGTGTGTCAGAGCGGGAGTACTACCAAACGCCGCAATAGGCTCCGCGGCCTCCGAAAAACTTTGGCCGCTTTGGTCCCATGAGTCACAATTGCGGGGTTTTTGTCATCCATTCGAACTAGTGTTCGAATCATGGTGGTGGGGTTGGTGCAGAGCCGGGACGCGGTGCAGGCCGCGTTGGCCGGTCACCGTGCGGCGGCCGCGGCGCTGGTCGATGCGGATTTCACCGGGTTCGACACTGCGGAGTTGTTGGCGATGCAGTCTGAGTGTGAGCTGCAGGCGCGCACGCAGGCGATGATTGATCATCGGATCCAGGCGGCGTTGATGGCGCGGAGCAGTCCGCACGAGGTGGGTGGCAAGTCCTGGACTGATGTTCTTGCTACGCGGATGCGGATCAGTCGTAAGGAAGCTTCGCGGCGGGTGGCGGTGGCCGCGGATCTGGGGCCGCGGTATGCGGTGACCGGTCAGGAGTTGGCGCCGGTGTTGCCGGGGTGCGCTCAGGCGTTGTTGTCGGGGAGCATCAGCGCCGATCACGTCGCGATCGTGCGTGACACCTTGGCCAAGGCCGAAAAGTATGTGGGCGCTGGTGATCTGGCGCAGGTTGAGTCGGATCTGGTGGCCGCGGCCAGGCGCGATACTCCTGAAGCGTTGAAGGCGGCGGCGGACACGCTGTTGTATCTGCTCAATCAGGACGGCGATAGTCCTGATGTTGCTGCTCATTTGCGGGGGTTGCGGTTGGGGAAGCAGGATCCTGACGGGTTGGTTCATGTGCAGGGTTGGTTGGATCCGGAGACGGCGGCGTATCTGGCTGCGGTCCTCGGGGTGTGGGGCCGGCCGGGTATCAACAACCCGGCTGATCCGGCACCGGTTCACAACCCGACACCCAACCCGCTCGATACCGATACCGATACGCCAGCCGCCGACGTGCCGGAGCCCGAGGCCGATGTGCCCGACGCCGACACGGATGCCGACGGCGGTGCGGACGTTGGTATCGATGTGCCCGCGGCTGACGTGCCAGAGGCTGGTGCCGATGTGCCCGCGGCCCACGTGCCAGCTCCAGATGCCGGTGCCGACGCCGACGCCGACGCCGACGCCGATGCGTCCGACGCCCACGCCGACGTGGCGGATGCCGATGTGTCCGAGGGCGAGGCCGAGGTGGCGCATACCGATATGACTGCCCCTGATGCTGATACGCCAGATCCCGGTGCCGATGCGCCTAAGGCGGACCTGGCGGCTGCCGGTGCCGATATGCCCGACGTCGATGCGTCCGAGTCCTTCGTCGAGGACGGCAGCGTGCAAGACCGGCAGGACCAGGAGGCAGCGGCGAGTCGGGATACCCGGACTCAGGCTCAGCGCAATCACGATGCGCTCAAGGCGGTGCTGCGGGAGGTGTTGATGTCCAAGCGGCTCGGGCAGCATGGTGGTCTTCCGGTCACGGTGGTGGTGTCGACCACGTTGGCGGAGTTGGAGGCCGGCGCCGGGATCGCGGTCACCGGTTCGGGCATCCGGATGCCGATGACAGATCTCATCCGGTTGGCCTCGCACAGCTTTCACTACCTCGTCGTGTACCAACATCACACCGCTGAGCCGCTGTACATGGCCCGCACCAAACGGTTGGCCACCAGGGCGCAACGGCTTTTGCTCTATGACCGGGATCGCGGGTGTACCCGGCCGGGGTGCACCGTGGCGGCCGATGAGTGTCAGGTCCATCACGCCGAGGCTGATTGGCAACACGGCGGACAGACCGACGCCCCTGGCCTCGCGCTGAGCTGTGGGCCCGACAACCGCCTGGTCGGGCTCGGCTGGACCACCAGCGTCGATCCCGCTACCGGCCGGATCCACTGGCACCCACCACCCCTGATGAACACCGGTCAAGACACCATCAACCACCACTTCCACCCCGAGGAACTACTCATTCCCCCAGAGGAAGCTGACGACGGGTAGACCCGCCCCGCCCACTCACAACGATGCTGATACCGGTGTGGAGTCATAAGACCTGTTCGCCACAACATGATTGAAATCCACCAGGCGCGGACTCGGCACGCGCTGCGGTGGCGCTCAGAGTATCCGGACGCAAGACCGCTGACTCAGCATCGAGGAGATGACGCATTAGGGGAGCGGCGGGCCGAATCCCTAGACTGGATCGGTGCGTCTAGTCTTTGCCGGAACTCCAGAGCCCGCCCTTCCGTCGTTGCAGCGGCTGATCGACTCGCCCCGCCACGATGTGGTCGCGGTGCTGACCCGGCCGGATGCGGCCGCCGGTCGTCGCGGCAAGCCCGCACCGTCTCCGGTCGCCAAGCTGGCGCTCGAGCACGACATACCGGTCCTGCGGCCGGCGAAGCCCAACTCCGACGAGTTCATCGCCGAGTTGTCCGAGCTGGCGCCGGATTGCTGTGCGGTGGTCGCCTACGGTGCGTTGCTGAGCGAACGCCTGCTCGCGGTGCCCCGGCACGGCTGGATCAATCTGCATTTCTCGTTGTTGCCGGCCTGGCGCGGGGCGGCCCCGGTGCAGGCCTCGCTGGCCGCCGGTGACGAGGTGACCGGGGCGACGACGTTCCTGATCGAGCCGGCGCTGGACTCCGGCCCGGTCTACGGAGTGGTCACAGAGCGGGTCCGCGACACCGATACCGCGGGCGATCTGCTTGGCCGCCTTGCGGATTCGGGTGCGGCCTTGCTGGAATCCACGATGGACGGCATCGCCGAGGGCGCGTTGACAGCCGTGCCGCAACCGGCCGACGGAGTCAGCCTGGCGCCCAAGATCACGGTCGAGTCGGCCCGGGTGCGCTGGGATCTACCCGCCCACGTCATCGATCGCCAGGTCCGTTCGGTCACCCCGAACCCCGGAGCCTGGACGATGATCGGGGAGCTGCGGGTCAAGGTCGGACCTGTCGCGGTGGATGCCTCGGCAGATCCGTTGGCGCCCGGCGAAATCCGCGTCGAACGCAATGCCGTGCTGGTCGGCACGGGCTCGCAGCCGGTGCGACTGGGGCAGGTCCAGCCGCCCGGCAAGAAACTGATGAACGCCGCCGACTGGGCCCGCGGTGCGCGGCTCGAGGATTCGGTGCGGGCATCATGAGCAATCCCCCCAACCGGCAGAACCGACCGAACCGGCCGAACCGACCCAACCGGCCAAGCCGTGAGCCGCAACGGAACCGACAGCACCGGCGCACCCCGCTGGATCCCGCCCGCCGAGCGGCCTTCGATGTCCTGCGCGCGGTGTCGGAACGCGATTCCTACGCCAACCTGGCCCTGCCCGCGCTGCTGCGGGAGCGGGGGATCGAAGGCCGGGATGCGGCGTTCGCGACCGAACTGACCTACGGCGCCTGCCGCACCCGTGGGCTGCTCGACGCGGTCGTCGAAGCGGCGGCCGGGCGCCCGCCCGAGCGGATCGATCCGGTGCTGCTCGATCTACTGCGGCTGGGGACCTACCAGCTGCTGCGCACCCGGGTCGAGCCGCACGCCGCGGTATCCACCACCGTCGAACAGGCTGGTATCGAATTCGACTCGGCCCGAGCCGGTTTCGTCAACGGGGTACTGCGGACGATCTCGCGGAGCACCGAGCAGCAATGGATGGAGAAACTGGCGCCGCCTGCGGCCACCGATCCGGTGGGTCACGCCGCGTTCCTCCACGCCCACCCGCGCTGGATCGCCCAGGCCTTCACCGACGCGCTCGGTGCGCGGGCCGGAGAACTCGATGCCCTGCTGACCAGTGACGACGAACGTCCTGTGGTGCACCTGGCGGCCCGCCCCACGGCCATGACCGCGGAGGAACTGGCCGCTCAGATCGACGGCACGGTGGGCCGGTATTCGCCGTATGCCGTCTACCTGCCCGGCGGCGATCCCGGACAACTGGCTGCCGTGCGCGAGGGGGCCGCCCAGGTGCAGGACGAAGGCAGCCAGCTGGTGGCCCGCGCACTGACCCTGGCCGAGCTCGACGGCCCCGACAACGGGCGTTGGCTCGACCTGTGCGCCGGTCCGGGTGGCAAGACCGCGCTGCTGGCCGCGATCGGCGCGGCGTCCGGCGCCC
>NZ_LT546207.1:644859-689787 GCF_900078665.2 Mycolicibacterium houstonense
GCGGCGTCCGGCGCCCGCGTCACCGCGGTGGAACCCGCGCCTCGGCGCGCCGATCTGGTCGAGGAGAACACCCGCGGGCTCGACGTGGATGTGCATCGCGTGGACGGGCGGGGATCCGATCTGGAACCCGGGTTCGACCGGGTGCTGGTCGATGCCCCGTGCACCGGGTTGGGTGCGCTGCGCCGACGCCCGGAGGCGCGGTGGCGGCGTCAGCCCGGCGACGTGCCCGGTCTGGCGAAACTGCAGCGTGAGCTGCTTGCCGCGGCCATCAAGCTGACCCGGCCCGGCGGCGTGGTGCTCTACGCGACGTGCTCGCCGCACCTGGCCGAAACGGTCGGCGTGGTGGCCGACGCGGTGCGCCGCCATCCGGTGACCCAACTGGACACCCGGGAGTTGTTTGCCCCGGCCGATGACCTCGGCGACGGGCCGCACGTCCAGCTGTGGCCGCACCGGCAGGGCACCGATGCGATGTTCGCGGCCGCCCTGAAGGTTGGATGAGCGCTTGCGCGAAGACCGTCAAGATAGGCTGACCGCCATGGCAGACCCCCGCGCACGCGAGGAGCACAAGACTCCATTGATCGCCCCGTCCATCCTGTCCGCGGACTTCGCGCGGCTGTCCGATGAGGTCGCCGCGGTGGCCGGGGCCGACTGGCTGCACGTGGACGTCATGGACAACCACTTCGTGCCCAACCTCACGCTGGGCCTGCCTGTGGTCGAGTCCCTGCTCAAGGTGACCGACATCCCGATGGACTGCCACCTGATGATCGATCAGCCGGAACGCTGGGCGCCGCCGTACGCCGAGGCGGGGGCCTACAACGTCACGTTCCACGCCGAGGCGACCGACAATCCGATCGCCGTCGCCCGCGACATCCGCGCCGCCGGGGCCAAGGCTGGGCTGTCGGTGAAGCCGGGCACCCCGCTGGAGCCGTACCTGGAGATCCTCAAGGAGTTCGACACGCTGCTGGTGATGTCGGTGGAGCCCGGATTCGGCGGGCAGAAGTTCATCCCGGAGGTGCTGGCCAAGGTGGGCACGGCCCGGCGCCTCGTGGATGCCGGTGAGCTGACCATCGTCGTCGAGATCGACGGCGGCATCAACGCCGACACCATCGAGCAGGCGGCCGAGGCCGGGGTGGACTGCTTCGTCGCGGGGTCCGCGGTGTACAGCGCCGCCGATCCGGCCGCCGCGGTGCACTCCCTGCGTCGGCAGGCCGCGAGCGCTTCCAAACATCTGACGCTATGACGTCCGAAGCCGCGATGCGGCTGGCCATCGAGCAGGCCGAGCAAGTCAAGGGCTCGACGTATCCCAATCCGCCGGTCGGAGCGGTGATCCTGGATCGCGACGGGCAGATCGCCGGTGTCGGCGGCACGCAGCCCGTCGGTGGTCCGCACGCCGAGGTAATTGCCTTGCAGGCGGCGGGGGACCGCGCCAAGGGCGGCACGGCTGTGGTCACCCTCGAACCGTGCAATCACCACGGCCGGACCCCACCGTGCGTGGATGCGCTTCTGGCAGCCGGGATTTCGGAGGTCACCTATGCGGTGTCCGACCCCAATCCGACGGCGGCCGGCGGCGCGCAACGGCTCGTCGATGCGGGCGTGACCGTCAGCCCCGGGTTGTTGGCCGAGGAGGTCGAACTGGGGCCGCTGCGCGAGTGGCTGCACAAGCAGCGCACCGGATTGCCGTATGTCACATGGAAATTCGCCACCAGCGTGGACGGCCGCAGCGCCGCGGCGGACGGCTCCAGTCAGTGGATCACCAGTGAGGCGGCCCGTGCGGATGTCCATCGCAAGCGCGCTGCCGCCGACGCGATCGTGGTCGGCACCGGCACGGTGTTCTTCGACGATCCGACGCTGACCGCGCGTCGGCCCGACGGGACCCTGACCGACCATCAGCCCTTGCGGGTCGTGGTGGGTATGCGTGAGGTGTCGCTGGATGCCAAGGTGCTCAACGACGATTCGCACACCATGCTGATCCGCACGCACGATCCGCATGAGGTGATGCGGTCGCTGGGGGACCGGACCGACGTGCTCCTGGAGGGCGGGCCGACGCTGGCCGGTGCTTTTCTGCGGGCCGGTGTGGTCAACCGGATCCTGGCCTACGTGGCGCCGATCCTGCTGGGTGGGCCGATCACCGCGGTCGACGACATCGGTGTGCCCAGCATCGGACATGCCCAGCGGTGGCGATTCGACGGGATCAGGGCAATCGGTCCGGATGTCCGGCTGAGCCTCGTACCCAATTGATTCCGAACTGCCAGCGCGTCGTCAGCAAAGTTAGGGTTACCTAAGTTAATCTTGTGTGACGACCGGGCGTCGGCGGTAATGATCGGTACACTCGTACCAGAGCGCGTTCACTGCCGAATATGCGCCGAGTGAACACGAGCAAAGGACACGAGCATGACTGCAATGCAGGACTGGCTCACCATCCCCGCGGCGACTCCGCGCACCCTTCGGGCGCTGGTGCGCGCCCCGCTGCGCATCGTGCTGCCCGGCCGGCCGGTGGAGGCCGACCGGGCGCCACGATTGTTGAGGCCCGGAGTTGAACGCTGCTGAACCGGTCAGCTGGAGCGGTGCCGCCCCGGCTGTTGTCGCGGTAGCTGGACGGTCTCGTCGGCCGGCTGGGCTTGCAGGGTCTGTGTCGGCAGGTCCAGCATCTCGGTCGGAGCGTCGCCGCCATCGTCCGGTCCACTGAGCTCCGACGGACCGGCGGGTTCGTCGACGTGGACGTGACGAGCGGCGATCAGCAGGCCGAGCACCGCACCCACGACGCAGACCAGCGCGGTGATGCCGAAGATGTCGCCGTACATCGATACATAGGCCTCGCGATAGCGGGTGGCCTGGGACGCCAGCCGCTCCTGCAACGACATCGTTCCGGTGTTCGCCGCGGCCGAGAGGGTGGCCAGGTGCTGATTGAACCGGTAAAGGCCCCAGGCGGACAACGCCGCCATCCCGATCAGCATGCCGATCATCCGGGCCACCACCACGAACGCCGAGGCGATACCGTGCTGTGCCGCGGGAACCACCCGCAGCGTTGCCGAGGTGAGCGGAGCGATCACCAGGCCGAGCCCCAGACCCACGATCGCCAGGTCGGTGTCCAGCACCGGCAACCGGAACAGCATCAGATCGTGATACTCGTCGAGCACGGTGATCGACCACTTGGTGATCAGCCAGAAGCCACCGGCCGCGATCATCAGGCCGACGAAGCTGACGATGCGATCCCCGACGCGGGTGGCGATCCAGCCGCCGATCAGCGCGCCGATCGGCAGGGCGATCAGGAACCGTAGCAGCAGGAACGCGGCGTCGTACTTGTCCTTGCCGAGCACTCCCTGACCGAACAGCTCGACGTTGACCAACGTGACCATCAATGCGGCGCCGGTGCACAGTGAGGCGGCCAGCGCGGCCAGGAACGGCACGAACCTGACCCCCGCGGGTTCGATCAGCCGGGTCCGGGCGACCTTCTCCCACACGAAGAACGCGATCGTCGCCACCAGGGCCCCGATCAGGACCGGCAGGCCCCAACTGGGCAGCACCTGCTTGCCGTCCGGTTCGGGGTTGTACAGGCCCACCACGGCCAGGCCCAGCGCGATCGCCAGCAGAGTGCCGCCGATGACGTCGACCTTCTCCGGGTTATCGCTCGGCTGCTTGCCCGGCAGGCTGAAGTGGATCATCACCATGGCGATGACGGCCAGCGGCACATTGATCCAGAACACCGCCTGCCAATGGTGGAACAGCGCGACCGCGCCGATGCCGTACAGCGGGCCCAGGACGCTGCCGAATTCCTGCGCCGCGCCGACACCACCCAGCACAGCGGCTCGGCTACGCGCGGCCCACAGATCGGCGGCCAGCGCCAGCGTCACCGGGAGCAGCGCACCGCTCGCGACGCCCTGCACCACGCGGCCGATCACCAGCATGGTCAGGTCGCCGGACAGCGCGGTGATCACCGAACCGACCGCGAAACCGGCCAGACCGACCTGGATCAACATCTTGCGCCCGAACCGGTCCGAGGCCCGGCCCAGCAGTGGCATGGCCGCGATGTAACCCAGCAGGTAGCCCGTGATGATGGGGGTGACCTGCTGGATCTTGTTGATCGCGATACCTACGTCGCTCATGATGTCGGTCATGATCGTGACCACGACGTAGGTGTCGAGCGCGCCCAGCAGCACGGCCAGGCTGCCCGCGCTGATCGCGATGTGGCGGTTGCGGCCGGCGCTCACCGGCTGCGCGGCCCGCATCAGGAAGCGGGCTTGGTGACGGTGACCTGCTTGCCCCAGTCAGACAGGGTCATGGTGACGCTGTTGCCGGGGGTGGGTTCGAGCTTGGCCTGCAGCAGGGTGTGGTTCCCGTCCTCGGTGATCCACGCGGTTCCCGGGACCGGGCCTTCTGCCTTGAGCTGCGGGGCGATCTTGTTGACCGCGTCGGCGCTGACGTTGCCGGTCACCCGGACGGCCTCGGTGCCGTTGATGGCCTCACGGCCGTCGGCCTTCGGGTCGCTGAAGTTGGCCAGGACGTTGGCCAGGCCGTTGTCCGGGTTCAGGATCGCCGAGATGTCGTAGATGTTGGCCGCGGCTCCGTAGTTGGACAGCGGATCGCCGGGGGTCAGCGCCGCGTACAGATCGCCGCCGGCCACCACGAACTTCGCGTCGGCCAGCTTCTGGCCCGCGAACAACAGATCGGCGGTGCCCTCCGCTGCCACCTCGGGGGCGTTGGTCAGGTCGCCGTCGAGCTTCTCCACCGGGAGGCCGTCGATCGTGCCCTGCACGGTCAGCAGCAGGTGAACGCTCTGCTGGGCCTTGGTGCTCGCCGACGACTCCTGCAGCAGCTGGGCGGCATCGGGCAGCGGGTCGGACGATTTCTCCGAGGACGACGACGAGCAGCCCGCGACGAGCGCGGCCGCCGCGAACAGAATTGCGAGTAAGGACTGGACTGCGAAGCGTGGGCGCGTCTGCATGACTGCATCGTAGAGGCTCGCGGCGGTCGGCCGTTTTCTCCAACCCGCGGGGGAGGCGAATACTCTGGTCGCGTGTTCACCGGAATCGTTGAAGAGCTGGGTGTCCTGGTCGACAAGGCGGAGCTGACGGATGCCGCCCGCTTCACCATCCGCGGGCCCGTGGTCACCGCCGACGCCGGTCACGGCGATTCGATCGCGGTGAACGGAGTCTGCCTGACCGTGGTGGACGTCCTGCCCGACGGCGCGTTCACCGCCGACGTCATGGGGGAGACGCTCAACCGGTCGAGTCTGGGCGGGGTCGGGGTCGGCAGCCAGGTCAACCTGGAGCGGGCGGCCGCGGTCAACAGCCGCCTCGGCGGCCACATCGTGCAGGGCCACGTGGACGGCACCGGCACTGTGATCTCCCGCACGCCCTTCGACCACTGGGAAGTGGTCCGCATCGGCCTGCCGGCCACACTGTCGCGCTATGTCGTGGAGAAGGGCTCGATCACCGTCGACGGGGTGTCGCTGACGGTCTCAGCGGTGGCTGACGAGTGGTTCGAGGTATCGCTGATTCCCACCACGCGGGAGCTCACCACACTGGGTCAGGCGGCCGTCGGAACGACCGTGAACCTGGAGGTGGACATCATCGCCAAGTACGTGGAACGGCTGATGGCCGGTCCCGGTGAGTAAGAGCTGGCAATAACCGCTGGATTTCGGTGGTTCATACTGGAGTGGCGATGGGTCCCGCACTGGGACCTGGCATTCGAACAGGCAAGGTGGCGCAGATGACCAGGCTCGATTCCGTCGAGAGGGCGATAGCCGATATCGCGGCGGGCAAAGCCGTGGTGGTGATCGACGACGAAGACCGCGAGAACGAGGGCGATCTGATCTTCGCGGCCGAGAAGGCCACCCCGGAACTCGTGGCGTTCATGGTCCGCTACACCTCGGGTTATCTGTGCGTGCCGCTCGACGGTGAGATCTGCGACCGGCTTGGCCTGTTGCCGATGTACGCGGTCAACCAGGACAAGCACGGCACCGCCTACACCGTCACGGTTGACGCGAAAAAGGATGTGGGAACCGGTATTTCGGCTTCCGACCGGGCCACCACGATGCGTGCGCTGGCCGATCCGTCGACCGTCGCCGACGACTTCACCAAGCCCGGGCACGTGGTTCCGTTGCGCGCCAAGGACGGTGGCGTGCTGCGCCGTCCCGGGCACACCGAGGCCGCGGTGGACCTGGCCCGGCTGGCCGGCCTGCAGCCCGCAGGCGCGATCTGCGAGATCGTCAGCCAGAAGGACGAAGGCGACATGGCGCGCACCGACGAGTTGCGCGTCTTCGCCGACGATCACGACCTGGCGCTCATCTCCATCGCCGACCTGATCGAGTGGCGGCGCAAGCACGAGAAGCACATCGAGCGCATCGCCGAGGCCCGGATCCCCACCCGTCACGGCGAGTTCCGGGCGGTGGGCTACAAGAGCATCTACGAGGACGTCGAGCATGTGGCGTTGGTCCGCGGGGACATCGCGGGACCGGCCAGCGACGGACACGACGTCCTGGTCCGGGTGCACTCCGAATGCCTGACCGGTGACGTGTTCGGTTCCCGCCGCTGTGACTGCGGGCCGCAGCTGGACGCCGCGATGGCCATGGTGGCCAGGGAAGGCCGCGGCGTCGTGCTCTACATGCGCGGGCACGAGGGCCGCGGCATCGGCCTGATGCACAAGCTGCAGGCCTATCAGTTGCAGGACGCCGGCGAGGACACCGTCGACGCGAATCTCAAGCTCGGCCTGCCAGCCGACGCCCGCGACTACGGCATCGGGGCGCAGATCCTGGTGGACCTGGGTATCCGCTCGATGCGGCTGCTGACCAACAACCCGGCCAAGCGGGTCGGCCTGGATGGCTACGGGTTGCACATCATCGAGCGGGTGCCGCTTCCGGTGCGCGCCAATTCCGAGAACATCCGCTACCTGATGACCAAGCGGGACCGGATGGGGCATGACCTCATCGGCCTCGAAGATTACGACGAGGCGGTGAGCATGGACGACTACGACGAGGCGGTGTACCTGCTCGGTGACCGCCGGCCGCCCAGCGCGACCGATTCGGGTTCGAGCCTGTGAGCGCCGTCGGAGTCCCGGATCTGCCCCAGGTCGACGCCTCGGATGTGAAGCTGGCGATCGTGGCCAGCACGTGGCACACCAAGATCTGCGATGCCCTGCTCGAGGGTGCCAGCAAGGTCGCCGTCGAGGCAGGCATCAGCGACCCCACGGTGGTGCGGGTGCTCGGCGCGATCGAAATCCCGGTGGTGGCACAGGCATTGGCCGCGACCCACGACGCGGTGGTGGCGCTGGGAGTGGTGATCCGCGGCCAGACCCCGCATTTCGACTACGTGTGTGACGCGGTGACGCAGGGATTGACGCGGGTGTCGCTGGATGCGTCCACCCCGGTCGCCAACGGCGTGCTCACCACCGACAACGAGGCTCAGGCCCTCGATCGGGCCGGTCTCCCGGATTCGACCGAGGACAAGGGCGCCCAGGCCGCGGCCGCGGCGCTGTCCACCGCGCTGACGCTTCGTGAAATCCGCGCCAACGCGTGACCGGACCGATGACTGACAAGAAGACCGAAGAAATGACGCGGGACAGCTGGGACGTCGACATCCGTCCGCACCGGACACCGTATTTCGCCTACGGCGCAGCGCTGATCATCCTCCTGGCCCACGTCACGGTCGGCCTGCTGTTGAAGGTGGGGTCCACCGGCGTGGTGTTCCAGACCTCCGACCAGGTGGGCATCGCGTTGCTGGGGGCGATCATCGCCGGAGTGGTGCTGTTGTTCGCCCGGCCCCGGCTGCGGATCGGCCCGTCCGGGGTCGCGGTGCGGAACCTGGTCAGTTTCAAGGTGATTCCCTGGCACGATGTGCTCGGTGTGTCATTTCCGGTGGGTGCCCGCTGGGCCCGCCTCGACCTGCCCGACGATGAGTACATCCCGGTGATGGCGATCCAGGCGATCGACAAGGGCCGTGCCGTGCAGGCGATGGACCAGGTTCGTGACGCGATCGACCGGTACCGATCAGATCTGAGCTGACACCGGCCGTCAGCCGGCGTCGCCGAGCACCACGCCCTCACGGCGCGGGTCGGCGCCGCCGATCCATCCCGAAGATGTACGCACCAGCGCCGACAGGCCGCTGGACTGTTCGGCCAGCGACACCTGATGGCCGAGTGCCCGCAGTCCTTCGACCAGCTGATCGCGGTCACCGTTGGCGGCGGTATCGACCGACGGATGTTCGCCACCGAGGTTGGTGACGGGTGTGTTGGCCGCCCCGAAGTCGATCATCGAGACCGCCTGCTGCGGGTCCAGATTCCAATCCAGGATGCCGACAAGGGTTTTCACGACGAACTGGACGATCACCGCACCGCCGGGGGAGCCCAGTACCGCGTACAGCTGCCCCCGGTCCGGACCGGCCTTGTCGAAAACGAGGGTCGGTGCCATGGTGCTCCGTGGCCGCTTTCCGGGCTGGACGCGGTTGGGGACCGGCCGGCCCTCGGTGCTGATCGGTTCGGCGGAGAAGTCGGTCAGCTGATTGTTGAGCAGGAATCCGTCGACCATGTGGAATGAGCCGAACGCGGACTCGATCGTGGTGGTCAGGGATGCGGCGTTGCCGAAGCTGTCGATCACGCTGATCTGGCTGGTGCCGTGCTCGGGCGGCGGCGGGACGGTGATCGGTGGTGCGAAATCGCCTGGCCTGGCGGTGCCCATGGTGTGGTTCCGGGAGATCAGGGCGGCGCGGCCGGTGAGATAGGCGCCGTTGAGCAGGGTTTCGGGTGAGCCGCCGGGCAGTGGGACGAAGTCGGTGTCGGCGACGTAGCGGTCACGGTCGGCGTAGGCCAGCCGTTCGGCCTCCGAGACCAGGTGGACGCCGGTGACCGACGGGTGACCGCCGTTGAGATCGACCCGTGCGGGCTTGTAGTCACTCATCGGGAAGTGCTCGAGCATGCCGAGGGTCGCGGCGACGGCGATGCCGCCCGAAGAGGGCGGCGGCATACCGCAGACCTCGCGGCCACGGTAGGTGGTACACAGCGGTTCGCGCTGTTTGACGGCGTACGTCGCGAGGTCCCGCTCGGTCAGGACACCTGGCGTCCGGCCGCCGGCGCCGTCGGCGGTGGCGGCCACGACCGCGCGGGCGATATCGCCGGTGTAGAACGCCTGCGCCCCCTCAGATGCGATGGCGCCCAAGGTTTTCGCATAGGCCGGGTTGGTCATGCGGGTACCCACCGGCTTCGGACTGCCGTCGGGGTCGAGGAAGTAACCGCTCGCCTCGGGGTCGATGCGGAGTTGGGGCGCGGCATCGGCGATCGCCGCGGCCAGACGCGGGCTGATGTCAAACCCGTCGTCGGCCATCGACACGGCCGGATCGAACAGGTCGCGCCAGGTCTTCTTGCCGAACTGGCGATGGACGTCGTCGAGCAGGCGCACCATCCCCGGCACCCCGATGGAGCGGCCCGACGCTCTCGCGTCGGGTTTGGGGACGGTGCGGTCGGTCTCGGATACCCAGCGCAGGTAGTTCTCGGTCGCCGCGGCCGGTGCGGTCTCGCGCCCGTCGTAGGCGCGCACCGCCTTGCTCGCCGCGTCGTAGTAGAGCAGGAAGCCGCCGCCCCCGATCCCGGACGACTGGGGTTCGACGAGGCCGAGGACGGCCTGTGCCGTCACCAACGCGTCGGCGGCGGTGCCTCCGTCGCGCAGCACTTTGCAGGCGGCCTCGGTGGCCAGTGGATTGGCAGTGGCGACCGCGTAGGTGGCGGTGCGGACGGCCGTCATGTCGCTGCGGTAGCCGGTGCCGATCTCGGGGTTGGTGGCCAGATCGCGCGGCGGGGCCGGTGCGGCCGGACCGGCAGGCGGCGGAGCGGGAGGAGGCTTGGGTAGCGGAGTGCCGTTCGACACAATCTCGCACGGTGCGGCGACGGTCTTCGCCGGACGCCGGTTGCCGTCGGCGCATCCGGCAAGGACCATCGCGGCGACACTGAGCAGGGCGATGACCGAACGCGTGGACGCCAGCAATCGCACACCTCGACGGTAGCGGAGTTCCGTCGGATCGCGGCAGTAACCTGGAAACCGTGCCCGATCCAGCGACGTACCGGCCGGCGCCCGGATCGATACCAGTGCAGCCCGGCGTGTACCGATTCCGCGACCCGCACGGCCGGGTCATCTACGTCGGCAAGGCCAAGAGCCTGCGCAGCCGGTTGACGTCGTATTTCGCCGACATCGCCGGTCTGGCGCCGCGCACCCGGCAGATGGTGATGACGGCAGGCAGTGTCGAGTGGACGGTGGTCACCACCGAGGTCGAGGCACTGCAGCTGGAGTACAACTGGATCAAGGAATTCGATCCCCGGTTCAACATCCGCTACCGGGACGACAAGACCTACCCGGTGCTGGCCGTCACACTCAACGAGGAGTACCCGCGGTTGATGGTGTACCGCGGCCCTCGCCGCAAGGGGGTGCGGTACTTCGGGCCGTATTCACATGCCTGGGCCATCCGGGAGACCCTCGACCTGCTCACTCGGGTGTTTCCGGCGCGGACCTGCTCGGCCGGAGTGTTCAAGCGGCACAGGCAGATCGACCGGCCGTGCCTGCTCGGCTACATCGACAAGTGTTCGGCGCCGTGCGTCGGCCGGGTCACCGCCGAGGAACACCGGCAGATCGTGCTGGATTTCTGCGATTTCCTGGCCGGTAAGACCGACCGGTTGGCCCGCGACATGGAACAGCAGATGACCGCCGCGGCCGAGGAGCTGGACTTCGAGCGGGCGGCCCGGCTGCGCGACGACATCGCCGCGCTGAAGCGGGCGCTCGAGAAGCAGGCCGTGGTGCTCGGCGACGGCACCGACGCCGATGTGGTGGCATTCGCCGACGACGATCTCGAGGCGGCGGTGCAGGTGTTCCACGTGCGCGGCGGCCGGGTGCGGGGTCAGCGTGGCTGGATCGTCGAGAAGTCTTCGGAGCCGGAGGCGACCCGTGATTCGGACGCCGAACAAACTGGGCAGGAGCAGCTGGTCGAGCAGTTCCTCACTCAGTTCTACGGCGAGCAGGCCGAACTCGGTGGAGCGGCCGACGAGGCCACCAATCCGGTGCCGCGCGAGGTCCTGGTCCCGGTGCTGCCGCCGAACTCCGACGAGCTGTCGGCTTGGCTGTCGGGGCTTCGCGGCTCACGGGTCAGCCTGCGGGTGCCGGTCCGCGGCGACAAGCGCACCCTCGCCGAGACCGTGCAGCGCAACGCCCAAGAGGCCCTGGCGCAGCACAAGCTCAAGCGAGCCGGTGACTTCAACGCGAGATCGGAAGCGTTGCAGAGCATTCAGGACTCCCTCGGGCTGGCCGATGCCCCGCTGCGGATCGAATGTGTGGACATCAGCCATGTGCAGGGCACCGACGTGGTCGCGTCGTTGGTGGTGTTCGAGGACGGGTTACCCCGTAAGTCGGACTACCGCCACTACGCGATCCGCGAGGCGGCCGGCGACGGCCGGTCAGACGACGTCGCCTCCATCGCCGAGGTGACCCGCCGCCGCTTCCTGCGGCATGTCTCCGACTCGCAGCCAGATCCCGGAACCGACCAGCGCCCGCGCCGGTTCGCCTACCCGCCAAACCTGTTCGTGGTGGACGGCGGTGCCCCTCAGGTCAACGCGGCGTCTGCCGTGCTCGAGGAACTCGGTGTCACCGACGTCGCGGTGATCGGACTGGCCAAGCGCCTCGAGGAGGTGTGGGTACCGTCCGAGCCGGATCCGGTGATCTTCCCGCGCAACAGTGAGGGGCTGTATCTGTTGCAGCGGGTCCGCGACGAGGCGCACCGGTTCGCCATCAGCTATCACCGCAGCAAACGCTCCAAGCGGATGACGGCGTCGGCGCTCGATTCGGTGCGCGGGTTGGGCGAACAGCGGCGCAAGGCACTGGTGACACACTTCGGCTCGGTGGCCCGGCTCAAGGACGCCACGGTCGAGGACATCACCGCGGTGCCGGGAATCGGGGTGGCGACGGCGAAGGCGGTGCTCGCGGCGCTGCACGGCGGCGAGCCGCCAATCGGGCAGGGCGGCGAGCCGCCGGCGGCCGAAAGTGGTGATCCGCTAAGTGAGAACAGCGCCGGACTGGGCGATTCAGGGGCGCCCGCAACGGTTATCGAGGATGATCGACACAGGGTGTCGGGATGACGGGTAACGGGGACATGAGAAGCCAGGCGGATCGCGCATGAACGAAGATGTGCGCGAGGGCGGCATCGTCGGTGGTGCAGACGCGGATTCGGGTATCGATGTGGTTCTGGTCACCGGTCTGTCCGGGGCCGGTCGCGGGACCGCGGCCAAGGTGCTGGAGGACCTCGGGTGGTATGTCGCGGACAATCTGCCGCCGGAACTGATAGCCAGGATGGTCGAGTTGGGGTTGGCCGCCGGATCGCGGATCACCCAGCTCGCGGTGGTGATGGACGTGCGGTCGCGCGGCTTCACCGGTGACCTGGACTGGGTGCGCAACGAATTGGCGGCGCGGAGCATCACCCCGCGGGTGCTGTTCCTGGAGGCCTCCGACGACATTCTGGTGCGTCGCTACGAGCAGAACCGGCGCAGTCACCCGCTACAGGGCACGCAGACCCTGGCCGAGGGGATCGCCGCCGAGCGGACGTTGCTGGCCCCGGTCCGCGCAGCAGCCGATCTGGTGATCGACACCTCCGCGCTGCCGGTGCCGGCGTTGCGCGAGAGCATCGAGCGCGCCTTCGGCGGTGAGACCGTCGCGTATACGAACGTCACCGTCGAGTCGTTCGGCTATAAATACGGACTGCCGATGGATGCGGATACGGTGATGGATGTTCGGTTCCTGCCCAATCCGCATTGGGTCGACGAGTTGCGGCCGCACAGCGGTCAGCATCCGGATGTGCGTGACTACGTGCTGGGACAACCGGGGGCCAAGGAATTTCTCGACACCTACCATCGGCTGTTGGACGTGGTGATCGCCGGATACCGCCGGGAGGGGAAGCGTTATATGACCGTCGCCATCGGCTGTACCGGCGGCAAACATCGCAGCGTGGCGATCGCCGAGGCGCTGGCGGAGCGGTTGCAGGGCGGTGACGGGCTCACCGTGCACGTGTTGCACCGGGATCTGGGCCGCGAATGACGGCCCGCATCGTCGCCCTCGGTGGAGGGCATGGGTTGTACGCCACGTTGTCGGCGGCCCGGCGGCTCAGCCCACACGTGACGGCCGTGGTGACGGTGGCCGACGACGGTGGTTCGTCGGGGCGGTTGCGCAGCGAGCTCGATGTGGTGCCGCCCGGCGATTTGCGAATGGCGTTGGCGGCCTTGGCTTCTGACAGCCCGCACGGTCGTCTGTGGGCGACCATCATTCAGCACCGGTTCGGTGGCAGTGGTGCGCTGGCCGGTCACCCGATCGGCAATCTGATGTTGGCCGGTCTCAGTGAGGTGCTGGCCGATCCGGTTGCCGCGCTCGACGAGCTGGGGCGCATCCTCGGGGTCAAGGGCCGGGTGCTGCCGATGTGCCCGATCGCCCTGCAGATCGAGGCTGATGTCGCGGGCCTGGAGTCCGATCCCCGGATGAGCCGGGTGATCCGCGGTCAGGTGGCGATCGCCACCACGGTGGGCAAGGTGCGCCGGGTCCGGCTGCTGCCGGGAGACCCACCGGCCACCCGGCAGGCCGTCGAGGCGATCATGAGCGCCGATCTGGTGGTGCTCGGGCCGGGGTCGTGGTTCACCAGTGTCATTCCCCACGTTCTGGTGCCGCAGTTGGCGGCCGCACTTCGCGCGACGACGGCGCGCCGTGCGCTCGTGCTGAACCTGGCGGCCGAGCCGGGGGAGACGGCGGGGTTCTCGGCGGAGCGTCACATCCACGTTCTGGCCCAGCATGCGCCCGAGTTCAGCGTGCATGACATCATCGTCGATGCCAGCCGGGTGCCGAGCGACCGCGAACGGGAGCAACTCAGCCGCACAGCCAACATCCTCAACGCCCGAGTTGAGTTTGCTGACGTGTCCAGACCTGGTACACCTTTACATGACCCGGCGAAGTTGGCCGCGGTCCTGGAGGGGGTCCGGTTACGCGCATCGGCGCCTGGGCGGGCAATACAGGAGCCCACCGTTCCCACGCCCGCTGCGAGGTCGGTCGACGTTGGGCACCACCAGCCGGCGCCGAATACACCGAGAGGGGACGATCCGTGGCGATGACAGCCGAAGTGAAGGACGAGCTGAGCCGCCTGGTAGTCAACTCGGTGAGCGCTCGCCGCGCGGAGGTGGCGTCATTGTTGCGTTTTGCCGGCGGCTTGCACATCGTGGCGGGCCGGGTGGTGGTCGAGGCCGAGGTGGATCTCGGGATCATCGCGCGCCGGCTGCGCAAGGACATCTACGACCTCTACGGGTACAACGCCGTGGTGCACGTGCTCTCGGCCAGTGGGATCCGCAAGAACACCCGCTATGTGGTGCGAGTGGCCGCCGACGGTGAGGCGTTGGCCCGGCAGACCGGCCTGCTCGATCTGCGCGGCCGCCCGGTCCGGGGTCTTCCCGCACAGGTGGTGGGCGGCAGCGTCGGGGACGCCGAGGCCGCGTGGCGCGGCGCGTTCCTCGCGCACGGATCGCTGACCGAGCCGGGACGTTCGTCGGCTCTTGAGGTCAGCTGCCCGGGCCCGGAGGCGGCGCTGGCCCTCGTCGGTGCCGCGCGTCGGCTCGGCGTCAGCGCCAAGGCCCGCGAGGTACGCGGCAGTGACCGGGTCGTCGTGCGCGACGGCGAGGCGATCGGAGCGCTGCTGACCCGGATGGGTGCTCAGGACACCCGGTTGACGTGGGAGGAACGGCGGATGCGCCGCGAGGTCCGCGCCACCGCCAACCGGCTGGCCAATTTCGATGACGCGAACCTCCGCCGGTCGGCCCGGGCCGCCGTCGCGGCCGCCGCCCGCGTGGAGCGCGCACTGGACATCCTTGGCGACGGCGTGCCCGATCACCTGGCCGCCGCGGGCAAGCTGCGGGTCGAGCACCGCCAGGCCTCGCTGGAGGAGTTGGGCCGGCTGGCCGATCCGCCGATGACGAAAGATGCTGTGGCCGGCCGTATTCGGCGACTTCTGTCGATGGCGGATCGCAAGGCCAAGCAGGAGGGGATTCCCGACACCGAGTCGGCGGTGACCCCGGACCTGCTCGACGACGCCTGATTCGTCTCGATGAGGTTCGTCACCTCGGTCGCGGCAGAGGACGCGTCGGCGGAACACTGACCGATCCAAGCGTCTGGTTGCCTGACGTCAATGTTCGAAAGTTATTGCGGTCAAGGCCTTTTGGCGTTGTGGCGCAGTGGGTGCCTGCGGTAGTCGGGGTCCGGTGGGCCGAATTCGATGGCGTTCTCGTCGAGGCCGTTGCCGATCGTGATCCGGTCATGGGCGAAGCCGAAGCTGATCGCGACCATGTCGAGGGCCAGGTCCGTTTCGCTGCCACTCCACACCAGAAGTTCGACGGTGTGCAGCTGTGCACCGTGAAGTGCGGCGAGCCGCAGACATGCGTCGTCGCGCCACGTCAGAGAGACCTCTTCGGGATCCTCACCGAAGGTGATGGGCTCACTGGCGTCGATGCTGTTCCAGGTGATGGACAATTCGTCGAACGTCTGGTGGGTGATCTCCACCTGCTCGCCCTCGAAGTCCAACAGGACCGGCCAGTCGGCGTACCACTGATCGTGGACGGGGTCCCATGCCAGCCAGCTGTTGGTGAGGCGGCGAGCGACTTGTGCGCCCAATCGACGCCCGTGGGCGCGGGCAATCGTGTCGTGGCCGGTGAGCCACTGCGGCTGATACCCGTGGATCCCTAGGTAGGACACCTGCCGATTATCCCGATCGACCGTCGACAACCCCGATGAATATTTCGGATAGCGACCACTATCCGAAATTTGAGATAACGGCTACTATCTGAAATATGGTCGACGATGGACATGGTGACGAAGCCGCGCCGGTGCGCCGGACGCGGGCCGAGAATCAGGCCCGAACCCGGGCGGCACTCTTGGATGCAGCCGCCCAGACCTGCGCCCGCAAGGGCTACGCCGCGGCGTCGGTCGACGAGATCGCCGCGGCGGCGGGGTACTCGGTCGGCGCCGTGTACTCGAACTTCTCCAGCAAGGAGCAGCTGTTCTCCGAGCTGATGAATGAGCGTGCCTCCGGTCGGCTCGACCAGGTGGCGCAGACCATCGCCGACAACGCCGATGAGGGGCCGCTGACGGCGTTGGGCCGGATGCTCGTCGAGATCGCCGACAACGAAATCGAATTCGAGGCGATTCAGGCCGAGTTCTGGCTGCATGCCGTGCGCAATCCCGACGGCATGACGATCCTGCGGGAGCGGTCAGCCCGCACCCTGGCCTCACTGCGCGAACTCCTTGCCGAGGCGCTCGAGCGCAACAACATCGACGACAGCGTCTCGGTCGACGGATTCGCCGTCGTGGTCCTGGCCCTGTTCCAGGGACTGATTCGGCAACGGCGCATCGACCCGGCCCGGGTCCCGGAGGAACTGTTCGGCCAGGCGCTGACCTGGCAGTTGGCCGGCATGCCCAAGAAAGACAAGCCCAAGAAAGACAAGCCCAAGAAAGACAAGAGGTAACCCGGTGGATCCCATTCGGATCGGGCTCTACGCCATGCCCGCCTTCTTCGTCCTCATGGCGGTCGAATTCCTGAGCTACCGCTTCGACAAGGATCGCGCGGCCCGTCCTCGCCCGGCGATCTCCTGGCGGGACAGCGCCACGAACCTGTCGATCTACGCGTTGGGCCTGGTGCTACGACCGCTCGACAAGTTCATCGCAGTCCCCATGGTGGCGATCGCTGCGGCCGTCACGCCGCTGCACCTGTCGGCATCGCAGTGGTGGGTCTGGGTGCTGGCCATCGTGCTGGCCGACCTGGCGTATTACCTGCAGCACCGGATGTCGCACCGCATCCGCCTGTTCTGGGCCGCGCACAACGTGCACCACTCCAGTCAGTACTTCAATCTGTCGACGGCCGTGCGACTGTCGTGGTTGATCCCCGGATCGTTCCTGGCGACCATCGGTTTCGTCGGCCTGGCCCTGATCGGCATCCCAGCCTGGATGGTCTTCCTGTCCCAGGCGATCGTGCTGCTCTACCAGTTCCCGATCCACACCGAGCGGATCGACCGGCTGCCCCGGGTGATCGAGTACGTGTTCAACACACCGTCGCACCATCGCGTGCACCACGGCGCCAACAACCCGTACCTGGACAAGAACTACGCCGGCATCTTCATCCTGTGGGACCGGATGTTCGGCACGTTCGTCGAAGAGGGCGAACCCGTCCGTTACGGGCTGACCAAGAACATCGACACCCACAACCCGATCAAGGTCAACTACCACGAGTTCGTGGCCATGGTCGGTGACGTCTGGCGGGCCAGGACCTGGCGCGGCCGGCTGGGCTACCTGTTCGGTCCGCCGGGCTGGCGCGAAAGTGACGCCGCCGCAACGGACATCGAGAGTGCGACGCAAAAGCCGCCGGTGATGTCCCCGTCGGAGTGACCGGGCAGCCGCCTTTGCCGTGAGACCTCCGGCCGTCGGCCACTTGTTCACTCCGGCGCCGTCATGGCGTTGTAATGTGTGGCGACAAACTGGACGTCAAAACCGACAACCGAGCGACGGGCGCGATGCGACTAATTCTTGAGCTGATCCGCCCGTACCGGTTGCTGGTGGCCGGAATCTTCGCGGTACTGCTGATCCAGATCGCCACCGGCCTGGCGGCGCCCTGGCCCCTCAAGGTCGTGCTGGACAGCGTGGTCGGCCACCACCCACTACCCGGTTGGCTGCACGGCCTGCTGCAGCCGTTGCTCGGGGGCGAGGGCAAGATGCATATCGCCGGGCTGGCCGCGATCATGGTGGTCCTCATCGCCGTGGTCGCCGCCGTCGCCTCCTATGTGGCGAATTACCTGACCGAGACCGTCGGCCAGCGCATCGGCAACGACCTGCGCACCCGCGCCTACCACCATCTGCAGCAGCTGTCGCTGAACTACTTCGACACCCACCGGGTCGGGCCGATCCTGAGCACGCTGACCGATGACGTCGACACCATCCAGGGCTTCGCCTCGGCCTCGACCCTCGGCATCGCGACCGATCTGCTGACCATCGTGGGCATGCTGCTGATGATGCTGTGGCTGCAGTGGGATTTCACCCTGGTCGCGCTCGCGGTCGCGCCCCTGCTGCTGTTGTTCGTGTCGCGTATCCGCAAGGCCGTCAAGGAAGCCACCCACGAGGTGCGCCGGCGGGAATCCGACATCGTCGCGGTCGCGGAGGAAGGCCTGCAGTCCATCCGGGTGGTCAAGGCGTTCGATCGGGAGGAGATGCAGGAACGTCAGCTGGCGATCGCCGGCCAGCAGGCCGTGGACGCGGCGCTCAACGCCCGGCGGGTGAAGTCGGTGGTATCGCCCATCGTCGGCGTGGTGGTGGCGGCGTGCACGGCACTGGTGTTGTGGCGCGGTTCGGCGCTCATCCTCGCGGGCGCGATGACGGCAGGCACGTTGACGGTGTTCATCTCCTACCTGGCCTCGTTCTTCAAACCGGTGCAGGATCTGGCCAAACTCACCAACACCATCGCCATGGCCTCGGTCGGGGTCGACCGGGTCAACGCCCTGCTGACGGCCGAGACCTCGGTGCAGGAGAAGGCTGACGCCATCGATGCGCCCCGCATCAAGGGCGCGATCAGCTTCGAGCGGGTGGCCTTCAGCTACGACAGCGAGACTCCCGTGTTGCGTGATGTCACGTTCGAGGTGCAACCCGGTCAGCTGGTCGGCGTCGTCGGGCACACCGGAAGCGGCAAATCCAGTCTGGTGAGCCTCATTCCGCGGTTCTACGACCCGAGCGTGGGCACCGTCCGTGTCGACGGAGTCGATCTGCGCGACTACAAGCTGCACGAACTGCGCCGCCAGATCGCCTATGTCCTGCAGGACACCGTGCTGTTTCGCGGCACCATCCGCGACAACATCGCCTTCGGCCGACCCGACGCCGACCACGACGAGATCGTCGAGATGGCCAAGCTGGCCAACGCCCATGAGTTCATCTCCGAGATGCCACAGGGCTACGACAGCCCGGTGGGGGAGCGTGGGCTCACCCTCTCCGGCGGGCAGCGCCAGCGCATCGGCATCGCCCGGGCCCTCATCCGCGACAGCCCGATCCTCATCCTCGACGAACCGACGGCCGCGCTGGACGCCGAGTCCGAGCGCCTGGTCATGTCGGCTTTGCAGCGGTTGATGAAGGACCGCACGGTGATCACGATCGCCCACCGGCTCAGCACGATTCGCGATGCCGACAAGATCGTCGTGCTCGAGGAGGGCCGCGTGGTCGAAGAGGGAACGCACACAGAGCTTCTGTCGGCGGGCGGCAGGTATGCCGACCTGCACCGGATCCAGTACGAGGACGAGACACCGTGACGACGCGTTCGCTGATCATCCTGCCCGACGACTCGGCCAAGCCGGTGCTCGACGCCATCGGGGCGTCCACCCGGTCGGTGCGCATCAAGATGTTCGCCTTCAACCACCTGCCGCTGCTCGATGCGGTGGTCGCCGCCCACCGGCGCGGTGTGGACGTCAAGGTGATGCTCAACCCTGGGCGCCGCGACGGTGAGACGGACAACGACGCCGCACGGGATATGTTGCAGCAGTTCGGTATCGAGGTACGGGCCAGCAACCCCGCCTTCGATCTGACACACGAGAAGTCCATGGTCGTCGACGACGAGCACGCCTTCATCGAGTCGCTCAACTGGACCGAAGAGAACTTCACCGTGACCCGGGACTACGCCGTCGTCACACCCAGCGCCTACGAGGTCGCTGAGATCATCGACTGCTTCGAGGCCGACTGGGCCCGGCAGGAATTCGACCCAGGCGCCGGCGCCCACCTGATCTGGTGCCCGTCCAACGGCAGGCACCGGATCGCCGATTTCATCGACAGCGCAAAGCACACGCTGTTCGTCCAGAACGAGCGTTACCAGGATCCGGTGATCATCGAGCGTCTGGTCCGTGCGGCGCATCGCGGCGTCAAGGTTCACATCATGGCCCGGGCTCCGCACCACCTGAAGGCGGGCAAGCTGCTCGAGGGCGTCAGCGGGATGCGCATCCTGGACGACGTCGGCATCAAGATCCACCGGCTCAAACACATGAAACTGCACGCCAAAATGATTCTGGCCGACCATGAGAGGGCGATCGTCGGCTCGATCAACTTCGCGCCGGGCAGCTTCGACCATCGACGCGAACTGGCCATCGAGGTGACCGACCACCACATCATCAAGCGACTGAACGAGGTGGCGCACCACGACTGGAAACACTCCGAGCCGATGGACCTGTCCGACGACGGGCTGATCGCCGATCTGGTCGGCCGAGATCCGGACGAAGTCGATCAACTGGCCCTACACGACCGCGAAATCTGATGCACTGACCGGACCGCGCAGTAAGGGTTGTTCACCACTAGGCTGGCGGCGAGAGAGTGTGCGGCAGTTTTCCGTCGACGAGTAGGAGAATGACGTGACTATCCGGGTAGGCGTTAACGGCTTCGGCCGCATCGGGCGCAACTTCTACCGGGCGCTTGCGACCCAGAAGGCCGAAGGCAAGAACTCCGACATCGAGATCGTGGCGGTCAACGATCTCACCGACAACGCCACCCTGGCCCACCTGCTGAAGTTCGACTCGATCCTGGGCCGCCTGCCCCAGGACGTCAGCCTCGAGGGCGACGACACCATCGTCGTCGGCGACACCAAGATCAAGGCACTTGCGATCAAGGAGGGGCCCGCCGCCCTGCCCTGGGGCGATCTCGGTGTCGACGTGGTCGTCGAGTCGACCGGCATCTTCACCAAGCGCGACAAGGCCCAGGGTCACCTGGAGGCCGGTGCCAAGAAGGTGATCATCTCCGCGCCGGCCACCGACGAGGACATCACCATCGTGCTGGGCGTCAACGACGACAAGTACGACGGCAGCCAGAACATCATTTCCAACGCTTCTTGCACCACCAACTGCCTCGGCCCGCTGGCCAAGGTGCTGAACGACGAGTTCGGCATCGTCAAGGGCCTGATGACCACCATCCACGCCTACACCCAGGACCAGAATCTGCAGGACGGTCCCCACAAGGATCTGCGCCGCGCCCGCGCCGCCGCGATCAACATCGTTCCCACCTCCACCGGTGCGGCCAAGGCGATCGGCCTGGTGCTCCCGGAGCTGAAGGGCAAGTTGGACGGCTACGCGCTGCGGGTGCCGGTCCCCACCGGTTCGGTCACCGACCTGACCGCCGAGTTGTCCAAGTCGGCCTCGGTCGAGGACATCAACGCCGCGTACAAGGCCGCCGCCGAGGGCCCGCTCAAGGGCATCATGAAGTACTACGACGCGCCGATCGTGTCGAGCGACATCGTCACCGATCCGCACAGCTCGCTGTACGATGCCGGCCTGACCAAGGTCATCGACAACCAGGCCAAGGTGGTTTCCTGGTACGACAACGAGTGGGGCTACTCCAACCGCCTCGCTGATCTGGTCGCCCTCGTCGGAAGGTCTCTGTAGTCCCCATGCCAGTCAAAACACTCACCGACCTGTTGGCTGACGGCGTCGAAGGTCGGGGCGTACTCGTGCGCTCAGATCTGAACGTTCCTATCGACGACGGCAACATCGGCGACCCGGGCCGGATCATCGCCTCGGTCCCGACGCTGAAGGCGCTGGCCGAGGCCGGCGCGAAGGTCGTGGTCACCGCACACCTGGGCCGCCCCAAGGGCGCCCCGGACCCGAAGCTGTCGCTGGCGCCGGTCGCCGCGGCGCTGGGGGAGAGGCTGGGTCGGCACGTGCAGCTGGCCGGCGATGTGGTCGGTACCGACGCGTTGGCCCGTGCCGAGGGCCTGACCGACGGCGACGTGTTGCTGCTGGAGAACATTCGCTTCGACCCGCGGGAGACCAGCAAGGACGACGCCGAGAGGCTGGCGCTGGCCAAGGCCCTCGCCGCGCTGGTCGAAGGGGCCGACGGCTCGCCGGGTGCCTTCGTCTCCGACGGCTTCGGCGTCGTGCACCGCAAGCAGGCTTCGGTCTACGACGTCGCCACCCTGCTGCCGCACTACGCAGGCACCCTGGTGGATGCCGAGGTCAAGGTGCTCGAACAGCTGACCAGCTCGACCGAGCGCCCCTACGCGGTGGTGCTCGGCGGATCCAAGGTGTCCGACAAGCTCGCAGTCATCGAGAACCTGGCCACCAAGGCGGACAGCCTCATCATCGGTGGCGGTATGTGTTTCACCTTCCTTGCCGCACAGGGTGTTTCGGTCGGAACCTCGCTGTTGCAGGAGGAGATGCTGGACACCTGCAAGCGGTTGCTGGACACCTACGCCGATGTCATCCACCTGCCGGTCGACATCGTGGTGGCCGACAAGTTCGCCGCCGACGCCGAGCCGGAGACCGTGGCCTCCGACCGGATTCCCGACGGCAAGATGGGCCTGGACATCGGCCCGGAGTCGGTCAAACGGTTCACCGCACTGCTGTCCAACGCCAGAACCGTGTTCTGGAACGGCCCGATGGGCGTATTCGAGTTCCCGGCGTTCTCCGCGGGCACCAAGGGGGTGGCCGAGGCGATCATCGGTGCCACCGAGAAGGGCGCGTTCAGTGTCGTCGGTGGCGGCGACTCGGCGGCGGCGGTCCGCCAGCTCGGCCTGGCCGAGGACGGCTTCTCGCACATCTCGACCGGCGGCGGAGCGTCGCTGGAATACCTCGAGGGCAAGGCCCTCCCCGGGATCGAAGTACTGGAGTCCTGACACATGCCGAAAGCCGCACGCAAGCCGTTGATTGCCGGCAACTGGAAGATGAACCTCAACCACTTCGAGGCCATCGCGCTGGTGCAGAAGATCGCATTTGCCTTGCCGGACAAGTACTTCGACAAGGTGGATGTGACGGTAATCCCGCCGTTCACCGACCTGCGCAGCGTGCAGACCCTGGTCGACGGAGACAAGTTGCGGCTCACCTACGGAGCCCAGGACGTGTCCAAGCACGATTCGGGCGCCTACACCGGTGAGATCAGCGGGGCGTTCCTGGCCAAGCTGGGGTGCAGTTTCGTCGTGGTCGGCCACTCCGAACGGCGCACCTATCACGGCGAGACCGACGAAGTGGTGGCCGCCAAGGCCGCCGCGGCGTTCAAGCACGGCATCACCCCGATCATCTGCATCGGCGAGCAGCTCGAGGTGCGTGAGTCGGGCGACCACGTCGAGTACAACGTGAACTCGCTGCGCGGTTCGCTGGCCGGGTTGTCCAAGGAACAGATCGGCAAGGCGGTGATCGCCTATGAGCCGGTGTGGGCGATCGGCACCGGCCGGGTGGCCAGCGCGGCCGACGCCCAGGAGGTCTGCAAGGCGATCCGGGCCGAATTGGGCAACCTGTCCTCGCCGGAGCTGGCCGCCGGTGTGCGCGTGCTCTACGGAGGGTCGGTCAACGCCAAGAACGTCGGCGAGATCGTCGCGCAGGGCGACGTGGACGGGGCACTGGTCGGCGGGGCGTCGCTCGACGGTGAGCAGTTCGCCACCCTGTCGGCCATCGCCGCCGGCGGGCCGCTGCCCTGACCCAGGCCCGGGGCGAGCCGAGCTGACCAGGTAGTCTTACAGCCATGGAATTGGCTCTGCAGATCACTCTGGTCGTGACCAGCGTGCTGGTCGTGCTCTTGGTGCTGCTGCATCGTGCCAAAGGTGGCGGTCTGTCCACCCTGTTCGGTGGCGGTGTGCAGTCCAGCCTGTCCGGCTCGACCGTGGTCGAGAAGAACCTCGACCGGCTCACACTGTTCGTGACCGGCATCTGGCTCGTCTCGATCGTCGGCGTCGCGCTGCTGATCAAGTACGGCTAACCCTCGCCCTGGTTTCTAGCCCGGCGCGATGAGCGTCGGCATCGGTCGCTGCCCGTCCGGGGCCGGGGCCACCTCCGATGGGGCGATCACCGGAGCATCGATGATTCCTCGCGGTGGCAGCGGTGCGGTGCCCTGTTCGGCGCTCGCGCCCTCCGCCGGAGGTGCATAGCAGTTCGGCGAACCGTCCGCCTGGGTGTCGTTGGGATCTGAGGTGGGCGTGCCCCCGGACTCGATGCAACACAGGTCGGCATTTCGGACCGTCTTCTTCATGCATTCGTCGTAGGCCTCGATATCCCAACTGCCGTCATCCGGAGCCGCGGTCGCCGGCGCCGGTGTACCCAGCACGCCGAGACCCAACGCCGCACTCAGGGCGGCGCCCTGTGCCAGTCGGCGCCATCCGGGGCGTCGGGAGAAGCAGATTGCGGCCATGATGACCTCCCGAGTTTGCTGGGAACAGCTGACCTACTGATGGTCCGCCGCCGTCGCGCCGAGATGTGGCATTTGCGCGAATCGCTCGCGCGGTTGTTGCCCGGTCAAACTCGGGAACAGCTGATGCCGCCGTGCGCGGCATCCGGCCGGAGCCGATACTGAGACACATGGCTGACGGTCCCGACGCCGCCCTCGACCCGATCGGTGCGGTTCAGCGCACCCCGGTAGGCCGTGAGGCCACCGAGCCGATGCGCGAAGACATCAGGCTGCTCGGTGCCATCCTCGGCGATACCGTGCGCGAGCAGAACGGCGCAGAGGTGTTCGATCTGGTCGAGCGGGCCAGGGTGGAATCCTTCCGGGTGCGCCGATCGGAGATCGACCGGGCCGAACTGGCCGAGTTGTTCTCCGGTATCGACATCAGCCAGGCCATACCCGTGATCCGGGCCTTCACCCATTTCGCCCTGCTGGCCAACGTGGCCGAGGACATCCACCGTGAGCGGCGCCGCGCGGTGCACGTGGCGGCCGGTGAACCGCCGCAGGACAGCAGCCTCGCCGCGACGTACCTCAAGTTGGACCAGGCGATCGCGGCCGCCGAGCTGAACTCGGCGTCGGTGGCCGATGCGCTGAGCGGAGCCCTCGTCGCGCCGGTGATCACCGCCCACCCCACCGAAACCAGGCGCCGAACCGTCTTCGACACCCAGCACCGGATCACCGAACTGATGCGGTTGCGGCTGCACGGGCAGACCCGTACCGCCGACGGCCGCGACATCGAGGTCGAGTTGCGCCGCCACATCCTCACGCTGTGGCAGACCGCGCTGGTCCGGTTGTCGCGATTGAAGATCTCCGACGAGATCGAAACGGGCCTCCGGTATTACCCCGCCGCCTTCTTCGAAGTGATTCCGCAGGTCAACGCCGAGCTCCGGACAGCGCTGGAGGCTCGCTGGCCCGGGGCACACCTGTTGGAGCAGCCGATCCTGCGCCCGGGCAGCTGGATCGGCGGGGACCGGGACGGCAACCCCAATGTCGATGCGACGGTGGTGCGGCTGGCCACCGGGCGGGCCGCGTACGTGGCTTTCGCACACTATTTCGCCGAGATCACCGCGCTGGAAGAAGAACTCTCGATGTCGGTACGGCTGGTCCGGATCAGTGACGGACTGACCGCGCTGGCCGACGCCTGTCACGAGCCGGCGCGGGCCGACGAACCCTACCGCCGGGCCCTGCGCGTGATCCATGCCCGGCTGACGGCCACCGGGCGCGAGATTCTCGACGAGCAACCCGAACACGACCTGGACCTGGGTCTAGACGGCTATCGGACGCCGGGGGAGTTCCTGGCCGACCTCGACACCGTGGACGCCTCGCTGCGCGCCAACGGTAGCGCGGTGCTGGCCGACGACCGGTTGGCCCGGCTCCGAGAAGCGGTGCGGGTCTTCGGATTTCATCTTTGCGGCCTGGACATGCGGCAGAACTCGGAGGTCCACGAAGAGGTGGTCGCCGAGCTGTTGGCCTGGGCCGGAGTGTATCCCGACTACCGTTCCCTGCCGGAGCCGCAGCGGGTCGAGGTGCTCGCGGCCGAGATCTCCACGCGGCGACCGTTGATCGGTGCGGGTGCCGAGCTTTCCGAGCTGGCCCGCAAGGAACTCGACATCGTCGGAGCCGCGGCGCGCGCGGTACGCGTCTTCGGTCCGGACGCCGTGCCCAACTACATCATCTCGATGTGCCAGTCGGTATCCGATCTTCTCGAGGCGGCGATCCTGCTCAAAGAGGCCGGGTTGCTCGACGTTTCGGGGGCGGCTCACGGCGGTGAGGTGTACGCGCCGGTCGGTGTCGTGCCGCTGTTCGAAACCATCGACGATCTGCAGCGAGGCTCGTCGATCTTGCAGGAGGCGCTCGCGCTGCCGGTGTACCGCAGCATCGTCAGCGCGCGCGGCCGGCATCAGGAAGTGATGTTGGGATACTCCGATTCCAACAAGGACGGCGGCTATCTGGCCGCGAACTGGGCGCTGTACCGGGCCGAACTCGACCTGGTCGAGGCAGCACGCAAGACCGGCATTCGGTTGCGCCTGTTCCACGGCCGCGGCGGCACCGTGGGCCGCGGCGGCGGGCCCAGCTACGACGCGATCCTGGCGCAGCCGCCCGGCGCGGTGAAGGGTTCCCTGCGGATCACCGAGCAGGGTGAGGTGATCGCGGCGAAGTACGCCGAGCCGCGGATCGCACACCGCAATCTGGAGACACTCGTGGCCGCCACACTGGAGTCCACCCTCCTGGACGTCGAAGGACTCGGTGACGATGCCGAGCCGGCCTATCGGGTGCTCGACGAGCTTGCCGTCCTGGCCCAGCGCGCATACGCCGAATTGGTCCACGAGACACCGGGATTCGTCGAGTACTTCAAGGCTTCGACACCGGTCGGTGAGATCGGCGCACTGAACATCGGCAGTCGCCCGACCTCACGGAAACCGACGACCTCGATCGCGGATCTTAGGGCGATCCCCTGGGTGCTGGCCTGGAGCCAGTCCCGGGTGATGCTGCCGGGCTGGTACGGCACGGGCACGGCATTTCAGCAGTGGATCGGCGAGGACGAGAGCCGGCTCGTGGTGTTGCAAGACCTCTACGAGCGCTGGCCCTTCTTCCGTACGGTGCTGTCGAACATGGCGCAGGTGCTGGCGAAATCGGACATGGGCCTGGCTTCGCGATACTCAGAGCTGGTCGACGATGCCGCACTGCGGGCCAGGGTATTCGACAAGATCGTCGCCGAGCACGATCGCACGATCGTCATGTACAAACGCATCACCGGTCAGGACGATCTGCTGGCCGACAACCCGGCCCTGGCCCGATCGGTGTTCAATCGCTTCCCGTATTTGGAACCGCTCAACCACCTGCAGGTAGAACTGCTGCGCAGATACCGTGCCGGCGACACCGACGAACGGGTGCAGCGCGGAATCCTGCTCACCATGAGCGGCCTGGCCACCGCGCTGCGCAACAGTGGCTGACCGGTAGGTGCCTAGTCCACCAGGATGTCGGCGAGGCGCAGCGACACCGTGGCCCGCCGGTCGGCATAACTGCGTGCGGCTCTTTGGATCTCGGCGGTCTGCTCGGTCCGGATCCGCTGATATCGCTGCAACGCCGCGGTGTGGTCGCCATCGTTAACCCCGGCGATCTGCGTGGCCAGTTCGGCCGCGTCCTGCAGTGCCTGATTGGCGCCCTGGCCGCCGAACGGGGTCATCGGGTGCGCCGCGTCGCCGAGCAGCGCGACCCGCGCGGTGGTCCACCGGTCGATCGGATCCCGGTCGTACACCGGGTGCATGTACACCGGGCTGGTCGCGGCGCGCAGCATGCGCGGCACCACCGGATCGAACGCGTCGAATTGGGCGGCCAGGGCCTCCAGATCGGCCCGCGCCGACCAGAGGTGCAGCGGCGGCTCGTCCACTCCGAGGGTGGCGTCGACGGCGACCTGCCGTCCGGCCCGGACCGGCATGGAGATGACGTGCTTGGCGTAGTCGGCCGAATGCCATGACTGCAGACGGTCATTGGTGCCGTCGAGGCATTCGGCCGGGCTGACGGCCCGGAAGATCACCGACCCGCAGTAGTGGATGGCGTCGCTGCTGAACATCTTTCGTACGGTGGAGCGCAGCCCGTCGGCCGCGATGACCAGACCGGCCCGGACCGCCTCGCCGTTGGTGAAGGTGAGTTCGACATGATCATCACGCTCGGTGATCGTGTCCAGCCGATGTCGCAACCGCACATTCTCGGCGCCGACGGTCGTCACGAGCAGTCGGTGCAGATCGGCGCGGTGTACCGTTCGGGGTGAGACCTCGGCATCGGCGTAGCCGAACCTGCCGTGCTCGCCGCCGGGCTCGGGTGCCGCGGCGTAATCGGTGACCTTCTCCAGCCGACCCAGCTGATCCCGGTTTTCGAAGTACCGGGTGGCCGAGGAGATCTCGTCGAACGTGTCGATGATCTTCCACTCGTCGAACAGGCGCAGCGTCGGTGGGGAGATGCCGAGCGGGCCACCGACCTCGCCGAGTTCGCGGGGCTTGTCGAACAGGACGGGACGGTGGCCGTGCTGCCGCAGCGCGACGGCCGTGGCCAGGCCGCCGAGGCCCGCGCCGACGATGGCGATATCCATGGGGTTCCTCTCGGGTTCAGGGGATTCGAGCCAAGGCCTCGGCATCGAGGTAAACCTCGGGGAGCACGTCGGGCCGATAGCTGGTGGTGGTGCGGACATTGCAGAGCGGAAGCCACAGGCCGCGGTCGACGATCTGGCGTTGGATGTCGTGCACCACGTCGCGGCGGGCGGCGGGGTCGGCGCAGTGGAGCTGGGACTCGAGCAGCGCATCGAGGTCGTCGGGTTCGCTGCGGCGGTTCATGTTTCGTTGCGACACGGAAAACTGATACCGCAGGGCGTCTGGGTCGCTTCCGGTGAAGTAGAAGAACCGGAAGTCGTAGTCACCGGATTCCTGCCGGGTGCGCAGCTCGGGAAAGCCGACATCGGCCAGGGTCAGCTCCACCCCGTGCTCGGCCCACTGCGCGGCGACCGCGGTGAGAACTGCGGCGTCGACAGGGGAGAAGGTGCTGTTGAACACCACCTCGAACGACAGCCGCCTGCCGTCGAGCAATCGGTGGGCGGTCGCCGGATCGTGGGCGAGATCGGTTGTGCAGTCTCGGTAGTCGAGCGTCGACGGGGTCAGCACCGAGGAGGCAACGGTGTAGCCGGCCCGATCCAGCAGTGGTTGCAGACGTTGCCGGTCGACCAGCAGCGACAACGCCCGCCGGATCCGTGGGTCGGTCAGCCGACCGCGGGAGGCATTGGGGCACAGGCCATAACTGATTCCGGGATTGTTCAGCTCGGCGACGGAATGGCCATGGACCGCTCCGGGGCAGAGGTCGCCGGAGTCGGACTTCCGGAAGGCCAGGCGCCGTGTCCCGTCGGTCAGGCCGTCATCGACCCGCCACCACCGGCCGCTGCCGAGGCCCGACCGGCTCCTGACAGCCAGGTTCACGCTGGTAAGCGACCGCAGGAACGCCGCGTTGTGCGTGGCGAACCGGAATCTGAGCGTATCGCGGTCGGTATCGATCCGGTCCAGCCCCGTCAGCCTGCTCACGGCGGCCGGCAGCGGTGAAACATCCTTCAGCGTAAGGATTTCGGTGAAGCACTCCGCGACCGCCTCGGGTGTTACCGGGTTGCCGTCGGAGAACGACCGGGCTCGGTCGACCGTCAGTTCGAGGGTGAGCGGATCGCGGTAGTGCCACGAACTCGCAAGCCACGGCAGCAGTTCACCGCTGACCGGATCGATGTCGAGCAGGCTCTCAAAAATCTGGCGGCAGAACGTCTTCGACATGCTGTTGTAGGCCAGACGCGGATCGTCGATGAGCTGGTCGGTAGGCCAGCCATAGGTGAGCCTCATCGCGCAGGCACCAACCGTGTTGCCTGCCATGCCGAGCGGGCCGCGACCGTCGCGGCCAGGCCGACCACCATCATCAGCAGACCCACCCCACCGAACAGGTCGACACCGAGCCCGTCGATCATGGTGGCGCCGATGGCCACCCCGATCGCGGCGCCCAACGCTCGCAGATAGTGGTACAGACTGGAGTCGAACGGGATCTGATCGGAGTTGGTCAGCACATTGCCGGCCAGCGAACTCCACAGGAATCCCATCGCGCATCCCATGATCGCGGCGCTGACCAGCAGTAGACGTCCCGGCAGGGCGACGCTGAGCCCCGCCGCGACGAGAAACATCGAACCGATCCACACCAGGCGCGTGCTCTTGCGGTTGTCGCCTGGCCTGCCGAACTTCAGCACCGGGATCAGCCCTGCGAGGAATGCCATGGGGACGAGGTACAGCGCCGAACCGTAGGAATCGACACCACGCACCTGCTGCAGAAAGTAGATCACCGACAGGGTGAACACGTTGGTGGCGATGCCGGCGACGAACACCACGAAAAGGCTCTGGTGCAGAACAGGATTGGGTGCCCGGCCGGATCTGNCGCGCGGCCGGCCGGCGCGTGCTCGTCGCTACCGGTCGGCCGGGACGGTGCCGCAGCGAGGAGAACCATCGCGACCACGGTCGTCACGACCGTCTCGTAGGGGAACGAGCGCCACCCCCACACGTCGTTGAGCAGAGCCGTGATCAGCGGGGAACACAATGCCGATGCCGACACGACCAGACCCCACGTGCCGAGGACGGCCGAATGATGGTCCGGGTAGAACTGCGCCCGGATGATCCGGAAGATCTGCGGTGCGGCCACGGCCGAGGCGATGCCCTGCAGAAAACGGACGGCGATCAGCACCCAGAACTCTGGACTGAGGCTGGCGGCGATGCCGAGCAACGCGAGTGCCGCCGAACTGGCGAAGAACGCCACCGTCGGCGGGTACCGGTGCGACAGCAGGCCCACCGGCAGCAATGCCAGACAGAAGCCGGCAAGGAAGGCGACGCCGATATAGGAGGCCTCAGAGAAGGGGATGCCGAAGTACTCGGCGACCGCCGAGTTCAGCAGCACCGCCGACGACGAGTTGGAGTAGAGGGTGTATTCGGTCAGGTAGAGCGACGCCGCAACGGCGTAGAGGGACGGCTTCATGACGCCTCGAAGCTGATGGAAGGGTCAGATGGGCAGCGAGAGCTAGCCCGAGATCCTCTTCAGCGGCGCCAGGCGGGCCCGGTTCCAGATCGATGACAGCAAACTGGGTGCGAACGAGACGTCAGCGCGCAAGGCACGCGCGGCTGCCCGGTCGAATCCGATACCCATGACCATCACTGTAGCCGAGCCGCCCGTGGCGGCCCGCCGCGCTACAGATGGGTGCGGTCGCGTATCGCCTTGACCATGCCGCGCATGGCGTTCTCCGTCGCGGCCAGCGGTGACATCACCGCCTCGCCGATTCCGACGATGGCCTCGACGCGGTCCACGATGGCTTCGAGACGTTCGACCACGCCGATCAGCCGGGGCGCGAGCTCGTCGATTCGGGTGATGGTGTCGTTGAAGCGGTCCAGGGTGGAATCCAAGCCGCCGGTCGACCGGTTGAGGTCGACAAGGGTTCTGCTGAGGTCGGTGAGCAGGGTGTCGACCTGCTCCACCGTCATATCGGCATTGAGCGCGGCCTGCGTCAACGTCCGGATGCGCTGCCGCCCCGAGGCCGGGCGGGCGCGGCCGTCCCCTTTGTCTGCCATGCCGAACAGTATGCGGGTAGGGAACCGAACGCGGACGCAGTGCGTCTCAATCGTTGTGCGGCAATTCTGCGAACATCCGGGCCGGTCCACCGTCGGGCCCCTTCGGGCCACCTCCGACCATCAGGTGGCCGAGTACCTGGCCGGCTATGCCGAGGCGTTGGCCGATCGGGCGCCGGAGCGACACGGCGGCGTCGCCGACGACTAGTCGACGGGCTCAGAGCTTGCTTGCGGCAGCCTCGTCGAGCAACCACACCGTGCGCTCGCGCCCGATGGCCCCGGCGGCCGGGATGTCGACCGGATCGGCGCCCCCGATCGCGGCGGCGACCGCATCGGCCTTGGCCTCACCGGAGACCACCAGCCAGACCTCGCGGGAATTGCGAACGGCGGGCAGTGTCAACGTGATTCGCCGTGGCGGTGGTTTGGGGGAGTCGGGCACGCCCATCACCAGCCGGCTGGTCTCGCGCACCGCCGGAGTGTCCGGGAACAGCGAGTTGATGTGTCCCTCGCCGCCCATGCCCAGCAGATGCACGTCGAATTCCGGTCCGGGAGCATCGAAATTGGCGGCCAGCACCTGTGCGTACCCGGCGGCCGCCGCATCGAGGTCGTCGCCGAACTCGCCGTCGCTGGCGGCCATCGCGTGCACGTTGACGTCCGAGATGCCGACGTGGTCGAGCAGGGCCTCGCGGGCCTGCTTGTCATTGCGTTCGTCGTCGCCCTGCGGCACGAAACGCTCGTCACCCCAGTAGACATGTACCTTCGCCCAGTCGATTTCGCCGCTGCGCTCACCGACCCGCTTGAGCAGACCGATGCCCGTGCCGCCGCCGGTCAGCACGATGGTCGCCTGGCCCCGGGTGGCGATCGCCGAGTTGATGGCGGCCACCAGACGATCACCCGCCGCGGTAACCAGGGCGTCGGTGTCGGCATACCGTTCGATCACTGTGCTCATACGTATTGAACCTTGTCGATTCCCTTGAGTGCGTCGTAATAGATTTCGTCGGGATCGAGGCGCCGCAGATCCTCGGCCAGGCATTCCTTGGCCTCCCGGCGGGCCAACGGCACCAACGCATCCGGTTTTCCGGTGCGGCTGAGGACCGCGGTGACGCCCGTCTGGGGACGTGCCAGGGTCACGGTCTCGCTGGGTCGGGTGAGTTCCACCTTCAACTCGCCGACCGCGCGGGTCACGGGGCCGTCGATCCGGCTGGCCAGCCAGCCGGCCAGGACGTCGAGCGCGGGTTCTTCCTTCAACCCCGACACCAGCGCCGAGGTGATGGGCTCGTGCGGAGGTTGATCGATCGCCGCGGCCAGCAACGCGCGCCAGTAGGTGACCCGGCTCCACGCCAGATCGGTGTCACCGTCGGTATAGCCGTTGAGCCTGCTCTTGATGCAGGCCAGCGGATCGGCGCCGTTGGTGGCATCGGTGATCCGGCGAATCGCCAACTTGCCCAACGGATCCTGTGCGGGAACCGCGGGTGCCAGATCGGGCCACCAGGTCACCACCGGCGTATCGGGGAGCAGGAACGGCGTCACCACGCTGCTGGCGTGGTTGGCCAGCGGGCCGGACAATCGCAGCACCACGACCTCATTGGCGCCGGCGTCGCGGCCCACCCGCAGCTGGGCATCCAGCCGGGCCTCGGTGGTCAGCCGGTCCCCGGGAATCACCACGATCACGCGGCAGGGGTGCTCACGGCTGGCCGCGTTGGCCGCGTCGATCGACTCCTCGAGCATCGCCTCGGAATCGGTGGAGATGACCAGCGTCAGCACCCGGCCGAGGGTGATCGCGCCGCCCTCCTCGCGCATCGCGACGATCTTCTTGTTGATCGCACCGGTATTGGTGTCGGGCAGATCGACGATCATGACTCGGCTCCTTCGACGATCACGGCCGCCGCCATTCCCGGCCCGACCGGCGCAGCATCTCGAACGACGATTCGGGTCCCCACGTCCCGGACTCATACGGATCGGGCTTGCCGTGGGTGGCCCAGTATTCCAGCGCGGGATCGAGGATCTTCCACGACAATTCGACCTCGGCGTTGACCGGGAACAGCGAAGGCTCACCCAACAGCACGTCGAGGATCAGGCGCTCGTAGGCCTCCGGCGACTCCTCGGCGAACGCCGAGCCGTAGGAGAAGTCCATGCTGACATCGCGGACCTCCATGATGTGCCCGGGAACCTTCGACCCGAACCGCAGCGTGATGCCCTCGTCCGGCTGCACCCGGATCACCAGGGCGTTCTGGCCGAGCTCGTCGGTCATCGTGGCGTCGAACGGCAGATGCGGCGCACGCTTGAACAGCAGGGCGATCTCGGTCACCCTGCGGCCCAAGCGCTTTCCGGTGCGCAGGTAGAACGGCACACCGGCCCAGCGCCGGGTGTCCACGTCCAGCGTGATGGCCGCGAACGTCTCGGTGGTGGAGGTCTTCGAGAAGCCCTCCTCGTCCAACAGTCCGACGACCTTCTCCCCGCCCTGCCAGCCGGCGACGTACTGCCCCCGGGAGGTGGTCTCGTCCAGCGGTTCGGCAAGCCGGGTCGCGGAGAGCACCTTGATCTTCTCGGCCTGCAGTTCGGCGGGGGAGAAGCTCACCGGTTCCTCCATCGCCGTCAGCGCCAGCAGCTGCAGCAGATGGTTCTGGATGACATCGCGGGCCGCGCCGACGCCGTCGTAGTAACCGCCGCGCCCGCCGAGCCCGATGTCCTCGGCCATGGTGATCTGCACACTGTCGACGTAGTGCGAGTTCAACACCGGCTCGAACATCTCGTTGGCGAAGCGCAGCGCCAGGATGTTCTGGACGGTCTCCTTACCCAGGTAGTGATCGATGCGGAACACCGACGACTCCGGGAACACGCTGTTGACCACGCCGTTGAGCTCCTCGGCGCTCTTGAGGTCGTGACCGAACGGCTTCTCGATGACCACCCGGCTCCAGCTGCCCTCCGGCTTGTCCGCGAGCCCGGACTTCGACAGCTGCTCGCAGACCTGGGGGAAGGCCTTCGGCGGAATCGAAAGGTAGAACGCGTGATTGCCGCTGGTGCCGCGTTCCACGTCGAGCTTGTGCAGGGTGTCCTTCAGCCGCTCGAAGCACGACTCGTCGTCGAAGGTGCCCTGTACGAACCGGAAGCCCTCGGCCAGCCGGTCCCACACTTCCTGTCGGAACGGCGTGCGCGCGTGCTGTTTGACCGCGTCGTAGACGATCTTGCCGAAATCCTCGTCCGCCCAGTCGCGGCGGGCGAAGCCGACCAACGCGAAGCTCGGCGGCAGCAGGCCCCGGTTGGCCAGGTCGTAGATGGCCGGCATCAGCTTCTTGCGGGCCAGGTCACCGGTGACGCCGAAGATCACCACCGCGCACGGCCCCGCGATGCGGGGCATTCGCTTGTCGCGCTTGTCCCGCAGAGGGTTTCGCCATACCGCGGATGTGTCGACGGCCGTCATCAGTGTCCCCGACTCCTCGCGTTGGCGGTCATTTCTTGGCGGCGTCGAGTTGGCCCTGTGTCGCGTCGAGCAGTTCCTGCCACGACTTTTCGAATTTCTCCACGCCCTCGTCCTCGAGCACCTTGAACACATCGACCAGGTCGATGCCCACAGCGCTGAGCTTGTCGAAGGTCTCCTGCGACGCCGCTGCCGTCCCGGAGATGGTGTTGCCGGTGATCTCGCCGTGGTCGGCGACGGCTTCCAGCGTCTTCTCCGGCAGCGTGTTCACCGTGTTCGGTGCGACCAACTCGGTGACGTACATGGTGTCGGAGTAGTCCGGGTTCTTGACGCCGGTGGACGCCCACAGCACGCGTTGCACCCGAGCACCGTCGCCCTTGAGCGCTGCGAAGCGCTCGCCGCCGAAGACCTCCTCGTAGGCCGCGTAGGCCAGTCGCGAGTTGGCCACGCCGGCCTTGCCGCGCAGTGCCAGCGCGTCCGCGGAGCCGATCTTCTCCAGCCGGTTGTCGATCTCGGTGTCCACGCGGGACACGAAGAACGATGCGACCGAATGGATCTTGGACAGATCGTGGCCGGCCTCCTTGGCCTTCTCCAGACCGGCCAGGTAGGCGTCCATCACCGCACGGTGCCGCTCCACCGAGAAGATCAGGGTGACGTTGACCGAGATGCCCTCGGCGATCACCGCGGTGATCGCGGGCAGCCCGGCCAAGGTGGCGGGGATCTTGATCAGCAGATTGGGCCGGTCGACGATCTTCCAGAGCTCGATGGCCTGCAGGATCGTCTTGTCGGTGTCGTGGGCCAGTCGCGGGTCGACCTCGATCGACACCCGGCCGTCGACGCCGTCGGAGGCCTCGTACTGCTTGGCCAGCACATCGCAGGCGTTGCGGACGTCGTCGGTGGTGACGGTGCGGATGGTGGCATCGACGTCGTCACCGCGATCGGCGAGTTCCTTCACCTGGGCGTCGTACGCGGTGCCCTTCGACAACGCGGCCTGGAAGATCGACGGGTTGGTCGTGACGCCGACGACGCTGCGGGTGTCGATCAGCTGCTGCAGATTGCCGGTCTGCAGCCGATCACGCGACAGGTCGTCGAGCCAGACAGATACGCCCGCGGCGCTCAGCGCCGCGAGATTCGGGTTCTGAGTCATGATTCGCCTTCTCCTGCTAGTCGACGGTTAGTTGTCCAGGGACCGTTCCGCTGCGGCCGCGACGGCCTCGGCTGTGAAGCCGAACTCACGGAACAGCGTCTTGTCGTCGGCGGAGGCACCGTAATGCTCGATCGAGACGATCTCGCCGGTGTCGCCGACCAGCTTGTACCAACTCTGCGCCACCGCGGCCTCGACCGCCACCCGGGCCGACACCGCGGGCGGCAGCACCGAATCGCGGTACTCCTGCGGCTGCGATTCGAACCACTCGACGCACGGCATCGACACCACGCTGGCGTTGATGTCCTTGTCCGCCAACAGCTTCTGTGCCGCGACGGCCAGCTGGACCTCGGAGCCGGTGGCGATGATCACCACGTCGGGGTTCTCTTCAGGGGTGCCGCCCAGCACATAACCGCCGCGGGCCACACCCTCGGCGCTGGTGCCTTCGAGTACCGGAACGCCCTGGCGGGTCAGGATCAACCCGACGGGGCCGGTGCTGGCGGTGCGCTCGAGCACGGTCTTCCACGCGTAGGCGGTCTCGTTCGGGTCGCCCGGCCGCACCACCGACAGGTTCGGGATGGCGCGCAGCGCGGCCAGATGCTCGATCGGCTGGTGGGTGGGGCCGTCCTCGCCCAGGCCGATCGAATCGTGAGTCCACACGTAGATCGGGTCGATGTTCATCAACGAGGCCAAACGCACGGCCGGCCGCATGTAATCCGAGAACTGCAGGAAGGTGCCGCCATACGGCCGGGTCGGGCCGTGCAGCACGATGCCCGACAGGATCGCGCCCATCGCGTGCTCGCGGATGCCGAAGTGCAGGGTGCGCCCGTACCAGGTGGCGTTCCAGTCCTCGGTCGAGATCGACGGCGGCCCGAACGAATTCGCGCCCTTGATCGTGGTGTTGTTGCTGCCGGCGAGGTCGGCGGAGCCACCCCACAGCTCGGGCAGGGTCTGGCCGACGGCGGCCAGCACGGCACCGGAGGCGGCCCGGGTGGCCACCGGCTTGGAACCGACCTCCCAGTGCGGCAGCTCGGCGTCCCAGCCCTCGGGGAGCTCGCCTGCCTGCAGCCGGTCCAGCAGTGCCTTGCGCTCGGGCTCACGCTCGGCCCAGGCGTCGAAGCTCACCTGCCACTCGTCGTGCATCTTCTTGCCGCGGCCGACCAGCTCGCGGGTGTGGGTGATGACGTCGTCGCGGACCTCGAAGCTCTTGTCGGGATCGAACCCGAGGATCTTCTTGGTGGCGGCCACCTCGTCGGCGCCGAGCGCCGAACCGTGCACCCCGCCGGTGTTCATCTTGTTCGGGGCCGGGTAGCCGATGATGGTGCGCAGCGCGATGAACGACGGCTTGTCGGTGACGGCCTTGGCCGCGGCGATGGCTTCTTCGATGCCGGCGACGTTCTCGCCACCCTCGACTTCCTGCACGTGCCAGCCGTAGGCGCGGTAGCGCGCGGGCACGTCCTCGCTCAGCGCGATGTCGGTGTTGTGCTCGATCGAGATCTTGTTGTCGTCCCAGAACACGATGAGGTTGCCGAGCTGCTGGGTGCCCGCGAGCGACGACGCTTCGCTGGTGACGCCCTCCTCGATGTCGCCGTCAGAGGCCACCACGTAGATGTAGTGGTCGAACGGGCTCTCGCCCGGGGCGGTGTCGGGATCGAACAGGCCGCGCTCGTAGCGCGCCGCCATCGCCATGCCGACGGCCGAGGCCAGGCCCTGGCCCAGCGGGCCGGTGGTGATCTCGACACCCTTGGTGTGGTGGTACTCGGGGTGGCCCGGGGTCAGCGAACCCCACGTCCGCAGCGCCTCGATGTCGGCCAGCTCCAGGCCGAAACCGCCCAGGTAGAGCTGCAGGTACAGGGTCAGGCTGGAATGCCCGCAGGACAGCACGAACCGGTCGCGGCCGATCCACTGGGTGTCGCTGGGATCGTGGCGCAGCTGCCGCTGGAACAGGGTGTAGGCGAGGGGAGCCAGGCTCATCGCTGTTCCCGGGTGGCCGTTGCCGACCTTCTGCACCGCATCAGCCGCGAGCACCCGGACGGTGTCGACCGCGACGCTGTCGAGTTCGGTCCAATCGTCGGGGTGGTTGGGCTGGGTGAGAGCGGTGATCTCTTCGGCGGTGGTCACTAAGCTCACTTCCTCGTCTTCTATCAGCTGGTACGTGCGGCGCAGTTGCCATGCTGCTACCTCAAACACCCTAGTGGGGCGGACTCATCCGATGCAGACTGGTTCTCACACCGATACCCGCTCGTTTACCCGTAGTTGCCCGGAACGGACCCTGCGGTGCCGAGGCATTCTGGCGGCGGTCTACCATCGTGTGTAGTAGAAGCCGCGTGACGCCACCCGAGGAGTTATTTGCGTGAGCATTCGCGAGCGCCGGCTCATCCATGGGGCGCCGAGCCGAATACGATCCACCTTCCTGTCATATTTGGCGTTGACCAAGCCTCGTGTGATCGAGTTGCTGCTGGTCACCACCATTCCGGCCATGTTGTTGGCGAACCGCGGCACGATTGACCCGCTGCTGATCCTCAACACCCTGATCGGTGGCGGGCTGGCGGCCGCAGGTGCCAACACACTCAACTGTGTGGCCGATGCCGACATCGACAAGGTGATGAAGCGGACCGCCCGTCGCCCGCTGGCCCAGGCCTCGGTGCCGACCCGGCACGCGCTGATCTTCGGCCTGGTGCTGTCGGTGACGGCGTTCTGCTGGCTGTGGTGGACGTCGAACCTGCTGTCCGGATTGCTGGCCGTGGCCACGATCGCGTTCTACGTCTTCGTCTACACGTTGCTGCTCAAACGCCGTACCTCGCAGAACGTGGTGTGGGGCGGGGCGGCCGGTTGCATGCCGGTGATGATCGGCTGGTCCGCGGTGACCGGCACCATCCAGTGGCCTGCCCTGGTGATGTTCCTGATCATCTTCTTCTGGACGCCGCCGCACACCTGGGCGCTGGCCATGCGGTACAAGGACGATTACAAGGCGGCCGGCGTGCCGATGCTGCCCGCCGTGGCGACCGAGCGTGAGGTCACCCGCCAGATCCTGATCTACACCTGGCTGACGGTGCTGACCACACTGGTGCTGGCGCTGGCCACCGGATGGCTGTACGGCGCCGTGGCACTGCTGGCCGGTGCCTGGTTCCTGGTGATGGCCCACCAGCTGTACTCCGGGGTGAAGCGCGGGGAACCGGTGAAGCCGCTACGGTTGTTCCTGCAGTCGAACAACTACCTGGCCGTGGTGTTCTGCGCGCTGGCCATCGACTCGGCGCTGGCGCTGCCGACGATCTTCGGCCACTAGACCGGCGAACCGCCGCCCCAACACCGTTGGTGTGGCAGCGTTGTCACCATGACTGCCCACGTGAGTCCGGACAACTTCGCGCGCGCTGAATCCGACCTGTATTTCGCCCACGCCGTCCAAGACGGCGGGTTCGGGAAGTTCTTCCACAACCGGGAGCTGACCCCGATCGATCATCAGCTCGTCATCCGGCAGAACCGCGACACGCTGTACTCCGCGGCGGTGTTCGATCTGGACGCCGGACCGGTCACCATCACCTTGCCCGAGACTGCGGGCCGGTTCATGTCGCTTCAGGTCATCAGTGAAGACCACTACACCACCAACGTCGCCTATGCGCCGGCCGAGGTGACCTTCAGCCGGGACTCGGTAGACACCCGCTATGCGATCGCGGCGGTTCGTACCCTGGTCGATCCGAACGACCCGGCCGATCTGGCCGAGGTGCATGCGCTGCAGGACGCGATCGGTGTGTCACAGGCCGATCCGGGTTTCTTCGAGGTGCCGCAGTGGGATCCGGTCAGTCAGAAGACGGTCCGCGATGCTCTCATCGCGCTGTCCACCACCCTGGCCGACACCACGTCGATGTTCGGGGCCAAGTACGAGGTGGAGCCGGTTCGTCACCTGATCGGCTCGGCGTTCGCCTGGGGCGGCAACCCGGCGCGCGACGCGCTGTATCTCACCGTGGTGCCGGCCCGCAACGACGGGGCCACCGTGCATCAGCTGACGGTGAAAGACGTTCCGGTGGATGGGTTCTGGTCCATCACGGTGTACAACAAAGATGGCTATTTCACGCCGAACGCGCAGAACGCCTACTCGGTGAACAACGTCACCGCCGTCAAGGATGCCGACGGGTCGACCACGGTGCAGTTCGGCGGCAGTGACGACGCGAACGCCGCCAATCTGCTGCCGATCACGCCGGGCTGGAACTACTTGGTGCGGCTCTACCGGCCGCGTCCCGAGATCCTCGACGGGTCCTGGAAGTTCCCGGTCGCGCAGCCGGTGTAGTTACGGCTTACCCGAGATCATCAATATCGTCGTGATTCTCGTCGTCCAACGACCGCATTGATGATCTCGCGAACGCTGAGCCGGTCTAGGGGACCAGCACGACCGAGCCGACGGTCTTGCGCCCCTGCAGGTCGGTGTGGGCTTGGGCGGCCTCGGCCAGCGGGTAGCGGCCACCGACGGTGATGGTGATCGACCCGTCGGCGATCGCGTTGATCAATTCACCCGCGCGCCACGAGAACTCGTCGGGTGTGCGGGTGTGGTGGACCAGCGACGGACGCGTCAGGAACACCGAGCCCGCGCTGTTGAGCCGCTGCGGATCCACCGGCGGAACCGGTCCGCTGGCCGCCCCGAACAGGGCCAGCGTGCCTCGTACCGCGAGGCTGGCCAGGCTGGCGTCGAACGTCGACGCGCCGACCCCGTCGTAGACCGCGGCCACGCCCGCCCCGCCGGTGAGTTCCCGGATCCGGTCCCCGAATTCGGCCGGATCCTCGGGATAGTCGAGCACCTCGACGGCGCCGGCCTGCCGGGACAATTCGGCCTTCTCCGGAGTCGACGCGGTGGTGATCACCCGGGTGCCGATGCTGGTGGCCCACTGGGTCAGGATCAGCCCGACACCGCCGGCGCCGGCATGCACCAGCACCGTGTCATTGGGCTGCACCGCATAGGTGGACTTGATCAGGTAGTGCGCGGTCATACCCTTCAGCAGGGCCGACGCGATCGCATCGGGAGCCACACCGTCTGGCACGTACGCGGCGAAATCCGCTGGGGCGACGCAGTAGTCGGCGTAGGCGCCGGTCGCGTTGGCGGTCACCACGCGGTCGCCGACGGCCAGCGCGGCCACGTCGTCACCGACGGCGGCGACGGTGCCGCACACCTCGGACCCGACGACGAACGGCAGGTCACGCGGATACAGCCCGGACCGGAAGTACGTGTCGATGAAGTTGACGCCGATCGCCTCGGCCTTGATCAGCACCTCGCCGGGCCCGGGGGCAGGCTCTGGCCGCTCGACGTAGCTCAGGACTTCGGGTCCGCCGGTCTCGGCAACTTCGATGGCATACACGCCATCCATCATCCACACCTATCATCGCGGAGGTGAAACTCGCCCGTCCGGATGTGTTCCATCCCCGCATCGTGTTGGCCGGTTGCCCGGCGTTGCCGGAAGGCGACGGTGACGACGCCGGCCTGCAGGCGGCCTTGCGACACCGTGGTCTGCACGCCAGCTGGTTGCCGTGGGACGACCCGGCCACGCTGAGCGCCGATCTGGTGATCCTGCGAGCCACCTGGGATTACACCGAGCGGCTCGACGAGTTCCTGTCGTGGACGCGGGCGGTCCGGCACCTGGTCAATCCGGCGCGGATCGTGGAGTGGAACACCGACAAGCGCTACCTCGGCGATCTGCGGCGCGCGGGGGTCCCGGTGGTGCCGACGCAATACTTCGCGGTCCGCGAGCGGGTCCAGGTGCCCGACGGCGAGGTGGTGGTGAAGCCCGCGGTGGGCGCCGGCTCGGCCGGGGCGCAGCGCTTCGTCGACGCATCGCAGGCGCTGGCCCATGCCGCGGCACTGCAGGAGGCGGGCCGCGCGGTGCTGGTACAGCCCTACGATCCGCGGATCGCCGACGGGGAGACGGCGCTGGTGTTCTTCGGCGGCCAGGAATCGCACGCCTTCACCAAGGGCCCGATGCTGCCGCCGGCCGGGCAGTCACCCGTGTTCGAGGAGACCGGCACCTACGCCGAGGAATCGCTCTCGCCGGCCGATCCCGACGACGAGGTGTGGGACGTCGGCCGCCGGGCAATCGAGGCGGTGATCGAGCGGTTCGACATCGAACCCGAGGATCTGCTGTATGCCCGGGTCGACGTGATCGGCGGCCCGCGGGATCCGCGACTGCTGGAGCTGGAGCTGGTCGAGCCGGGGCTGGGATTCCGGCAGCTCGATCAGTCCGTCCGCGAGGATGCCGAGCGGCGGTTCGCGGTGGGTGTGGAGAAGGCGCTGCAGCGTTTCGGGCTGGGCCCGCTGTCGCATCGCGGACTCTAATTCGCNGCGGTCGCCGACGGCCAGCGCGGCCACGTCGTCACCGACGGCGGCGACGGTGCCGCACACCTCGGACCCGACGACGAACGGCAGGTCACGCGGATACAGCCCGGACCGGAAGTACGTGTCGATGAAGTTGACGCCGATCGCCTCGGCCTTGATCAGCACCTCGCCGGGCCCGGGGGCAGGCTCTGGCCGCTCGACGTAGCTCAGGACTTCGGGTCCGCCGGTCTCGGCAACTTCGATGGCATACACGCCATCCATCATCCACACCTATCATCGCGGAGGTGAAACTCGCCCGTCCGGATGTGTTCCATCCCCGCATCGTGTTGGCCGGTTGCCCGGCGTTGCCGGAAGGCGACGGTGACGACGCCGGCCTGCAGGCGGCCTTGCGACACCGTGGTCTGCACGCCAGCTGGTTGCCGTGGGACGACCCGGCCACGCTGAGCGCCGATCTGGTGATCCTGCGAGCCACCTGGGATTACACCGAGCGGCTCGACGAGTTCCTGTCGTGGACGCGGGCGGTCCGGCACCTGGTCAATCCGGCGCGGATCGTGGAGTGGAACACCGACAAGCGCTACCTCGGCGATCTGCGGCGCGCGGGGGTCCCGGTGGTGCCGACGCAATACTTCGCGGTCCGCGAGCGGGTCCAGGTGCCCGACGGCGAGGTGGTGGTGAAGCCCGCGGTGGGCGCCGGCTCGGCCGGGGCGCAGCGCTTCGTCGACGCATCGCAGGCGCTGGCCCATGCCGCGGCACTGCAGGAGGCGGGCCGCGCGGTGCTGGTACAGCCCTACGATCCGCGGATCGCCGACGGGGAGACGGCGCTGGTGTTCTTCGGCGGCCAGGAATCGCACGCCTTCACCAAGGGCCCGATGCTGCCGCCGGCCGGGCAGTCACCCGTGTTCGAGGAGACCGGCACCTACGCCGAGGAATCGCTCTCGCCGGCCGATCCCGACGACGAGGTGTGGGACGTCGGCCGCCGGGCAATCGAGGCGGTGATCGAGCGGTTCGACATCGAACCCGAGGATCTGCTGTATGCCCGGGTCGACGTGATCGGCGGCCCGCGGGATCCGCGACTGCTGGAGCTGGAGCTGGTCGAGCCGGGGCTGGGATTCCGGCAGCTCGATCAGTCCGTCCGCGAGGATGCCGAGCGGCGGTTCGCGGTGGGTGTGGAGAAGGCGCTGCAGCGTTTCGGGCTGGGCCCGCTGTCGCATCGCGGACTCTAATTCGCGGGCTGTACCCGCTCACGCATCGACGCCCACAGGGCGGCGGTCGCCGCGGTGCAGGCAGCCGCGCCGGCGACGTGCACGGCAACCAGGGCTGCGGGCACGTTGGTGTAGAACTGCACCACCCCGACCAGGCCCTGTGCGCAGACCAGCGCCACCAGCACGCCGAGCCGGAGCATGACGGGGCGGGTCGCTCGTACCGCGGCAAGCCCGAAGCCCAGCGCGACGACCAGTGACAGATAGGCCACCAGCAGCGACGAATGCATGTGCACCAGTGTGGTGATCTCGACCTGGAGTCGCGGCACCACGCGGTCGAGGCTCTTGTCGCCCGCGTGGGGGCCGGCGCCGGTCACCAGGGTGCCGGTCACCAGGACCGCGGCCAGGACGATCGCGCTCAGTACGGTCAACTGCCGCAATGGTTTCGGCACCACTGTCGTCGGCGCGCCGGTGTCGGGCTGGCCGATCTTGACGAACAGCAGCACCGCGAGCCAGACCATCGCCATGGAGGCGAGCAGGTGGATCGCCACCGTCCACCACAACAGCCCGGTGAGCACCGTGATGCCGCCGATCACGGCCTGGACCACGGTGGAGGCCGGCATCAGCCAGGCGTAGATCAGCACTTCGCGGCGGCGTCGCGCTCGGGTGACGGCCAGGACGGCGGCGGCAGCGGTCAGGACCACCAGGAACGTGATCATCCGGTTGCCGAATTCGACCACCTGGTGCACGACCGCGACTTCCGCGTGCGGCACGGGGGTGAAGCTGCCGGGGAAGCACTGCGGCCAGGTGGGGCAGCCCAGGCCGGATGCGGTGACGCGGACGATCGCCCCGGTGACCGAGATGCCGCCCTGGGTCAGGATGACCAGGAATGCGATCAGGCGCTGAACCCGAAGGCTCGGCATGGGCAGCAGATCGACCAGTCGCTGGAAAGCTCTTCCGACGGGCACCGCCTGATCGTAATGGATCAGTAACTACAGCCCGTAGTAGGGCTGGTATGCGGCTGCCGGATCAGGTGAACCGGAACCAGCGCAGGGCCGCCACCGCGGCCACCGCACCCCACACCGCCAGGACGGCCAGTCCGAACCAGTCCACCGAAAGCGTCATCGCCTGGGTCAGCGATTCGGTGAGCGCGCCCGACGGGGTCAGGCGAGCCGCCCAGCGCAGGGCGGAGGGCACCAGACCGCCTTCGAGGGTCAGTGCGCCGAGACCGGCGAACACGAACCACAGCAGGTTCGCCAGCGCCAGCACGATCTCGGCCTTGAGGGTGCCGCCGAGCAGCAGCCCCAGCGCGGCGAATGCGGCCGTGCCCAGCGCGATGACCGCCGCGCCGAGCGCCAGTCCGATCGGCGACGGGCGCCAGCCCAGCGCAAAGCCTATGGCGCCCAACAGGATTGCCTGCAAGAACACGACCGTCACCACCGCCAGCGACTTGCCGGCGATGATTCCCCACACCGGCAGCGCGGTGGCGCCGAGCCGTTTCAGCGCCCCGTACCGGCGGTCG
>NZ_LT546207.1:690777-729857 GCF_900078665.2 Mycolicibacterium houstonense
CCCCACACCGGCAGCGCGGTGGCGCCGAGCCGTTTCAGCGCCCCGTACCGGCGGTCGAAGGCCACCGCGATGGCCTGCCCGGTGAACGCCGTGGAGATGACGGCCAGCGCCATGATGGCCGGGGTGAAGGTTGCCGCCCGATTGTCACCGAACGAGCCCAAGGGCAGCAGCGTCATCCCGACCAGCAGCGTGATCGGGATGAACATCGTCAACAGCAACTGTTCGCCGTTGCGCAGCAGCAACTTCAGTTCGAGCCCGAACTGGGCGGCCAGCATGGCCGGCACCTTGGCCGGGCGCGGATCCGGCGCGAAGGTACCGGGGGCGAATCGATTGGCGGCGCTCGTCATGACCGCAGCTCCCGTCCTGTCAGGTCGAGGAAGACGTCTTCGAGGCTGCGCTGCTCCACCCGCATGTCGGTGGCCAGCACATTGACCCGGGCACACCACGCCGTCACGGTGGCCAGCACCTGCGGATCGATGTTTCCCTCGACCAGGTACTCGCCGGGTGCGGTCTCGGTGGCCTTGTAGTTCTCCGGCAGTGCGTCGGTCAGCAGGGACAGGTCGAGCTTGCGCGGCGCGCTGAAACGCAACTGGTTCTCGGCGCCGCTGCGGGTCAGCTCGGCCGGTGTCCCGGTGGCCACGGCCACGCCGTGATCGATGATCACGATCCGGTCGGCGAGTTCCTCGGCCTCGGCGAGGTGGTGGGTGGTCAGCACGACCGTCACACCGTCGCGGCGCAGCGCATCGATCAACTCCCACACCACGATTCGGGCGTGCGCGTCCATTCCGGCGGTCGGCTCGTCGAGGAACACCAGTTCGGGCCGGCCCACCACGGCGCAGGCCAGCGCCAGACGTTGCTGCTGACCGCCCGACAGTCGCCGGTAGGTGGTGCGGGCGGATTCGGTGAGGCCGAGGGTGTCCATCAACCAGGCCGGATCGAGGGGATCGGCGGCATAGGACGCGACCAGGTTGAGCATCTCGCCGGCCCGGGCCGCGGGGTATCCGCCGCCACCCTGCAGCATCACGCCGATGCGCTCACGCAGCTGGGCGTTGTCCGCGACGGGGTCGAGCCCGAGGATCTCGACGCTGCCGCCGTCCGGGCGGATGAAGCCCTCACACATCTCGACGGTCGTGGTCTTGCCCGCGCCGTTGGGGCCGAGCAGGGCCAGCACCTCGGCGCGCTGCACCTCGAGATCCAGTTCGGACACCGCCGTCGTCGATCCGTAGCGCTTGCTCACGCCGCGGAGCAGCACTGGTAGGGCCGAGGAGCCGGCAGCTTCAGAACGCGAGGTCACGGGGATTCAGCGTAGGCGTCGGGGGATTGTGATCGTGTCGGCGGTGGGTCAGTTTCCCGCTGGGGTGACGGACGCCACGGCAATCGGCGCCAGGTCAGCGCGATGAGGATCAGCACGATCACCGTGCTGGCCAGCGTCGCCATCACGATCTGGAACAAGGTGAACCGGTCGCCGTTGGCGGTGGGGCCGAAGATGCCGACGACCAGCGTGATCGCGATCGCCGAACCGCGGAATCCGGGCCGGGTCGCCCACGCGGCCAACGGGATCACCGCCCACAGCAGGTACCACGGCTGCACCACGGGGAACAGCAGGATCGTGCCGCCCAGCGCGACGCCGAGGCCGCCGACCGGGTGCAAGCGGCCCCGCAGCACGGCCAGCAGTAGCCAGCTGACCAGGATCGCGATCAGGAAGACGCCGATGGCGCGGGTCAGGGCGAGCACCGCGGTGGTGTGATCACCCAGCCCGAGCAGGATCCCGACCTGCCCGGTGCCCAGCGCCAGCAGTGTCGGTGGCGACATCCAGCTGCGCACCACGTTGGCGGTGCCCAGGGTGGACAGCCAGCCGAAGCCCAGCCCGCTGGCCCACCCGATCAGGGCCATCACCGCGAGCGAGACCGCGCCGAGCGGCACGCTCGCGACGAAGAACGCCTTGACGGTCCCGCCCAGCCGCCAGGCCAGTGCCATCGCGACGAATCCGAGCGCCAGCAGGGATGGGAGCTTGACCTGCGAGGACAGCGTGATCAGCACGGTGCCGAGCAGCAGCATCGCCGCCGGGTACCAGTGCTGCCAGTCCTCGCGGGTGTGTGGCCAGGCCAGCGGCCGCGGGAGGAGCGGGGCGGTGGCGTCGATGCCGCGCAACGCGAATTCGGTGCCGGCCAGCATCAGGCCGAGCATCAGCGCCTCGTTGTGGATGCCGGCCACCAGATGCATGAACAGCAGTGGGTTGCACGCACCCAGCCACAGTGCGCTGACCTCGGCGACGCCGCAGCGCCGCGCCAGCCGGGGAGTCGCCCACACGATGAGCCCGACGCCGAGCAGTACCACGATGCGGTGGCACAGCACCGCGGCGACGATGTTCTCCCCGGTCAGCGCCGAGATGCTCTCGCCGATCCAGAGGAACAGCGGTCCGTACGGGGCCGGAGTCTCGCGCCACAGGCTGGGCACGGACAACGTGAACACGTGATCGAGGCCGAGGCCGGTGGCCGGCCCGACCTGATACGGGTTGAGGCCGATGTAGCCGATCTCACTCTGGGCCAGATAGGAGTAGACGTCCTTGCTGTACATCGGCGGCGCGATCAGCAGCGGGATGGCCCACAGCAGCAATGTGCGGTCCAGCTGGCTGCGCGACATGCGGCGCGGGCCGAGCGCGAAGCGGCCGAGCATGAGCCAGGCCAGCGCCATCATCACCGCGCCGGTGGTGGTCATGGTCAGCGACACCGTCTGGATACGCGAGGGCAGATTGAGGAGCCGGACCCCGAAGGTCGGATCCTGCACGACGGGGCGGGCGCCGGCGCCGAGGGCACCGATCGCCATCAGCACCGTTCCGGTGGCCCCGAACAGCCGGGTCCGGCGTAGGGCGACGACCTCGGCGGGGTTCAGCGGGGACCCGACCGTCCGTTCGTCGCCGTGCCACCGGGCGATCGATGAGCTGAAGGACGACAGGCGGCTTGCCATCAGGGCAGCGTAACCGTCGGCGGGCGCGACCTTCGCCAGGCAAGGGTGGCCCAGGTCACGTAAGGCTGCCCTTGCTAGAACCCGGCGCGGAATTCCGTCACAATGGTGTTGTGAAAATGCGTCGGACGACCGCGGGCTCTGTGTCGAGCCCTGCTTCGGCCGGCGTGCCGAAGCCGGTCGGCGACGTCGTGCCGGTGTCCGACGGGCACACCCGCCGCGCGATCATTCACCTGCTCCTCGAGGGTCCCATCACGGCAGGCCAGATCGGCGAGCGGCTCGGAATCTCGGCCGCGGGTGTCCGTCGACACCTCGATGCGCTGATCGATGCCGGCGATGCGCAGGCCAGCGCCGCCGCGGCGTGGCAGCACAACGGCCGGGGCCGTCCGGCCAAACGCTACCGGTTGACCTCCGCGGGCCGGGCCAAGCTCGGCCACACCTATGACGACCTCGCGGTCGCCGCGATCCGGCAGTTGCGGGAGATCGGCGGCAAGGAGGCCGTACGCACCTTCGCCCGGCGCCGGATGGACACCATCCTGGCCGGGGTCACCGAGGGGTCCGGCGGGGTGGCCGAGACTGCCGACCGGGTGGCCGACGCGTTGACCCGGGCCGGTTACGCGACCACCACCACGCCGGTGGACGGGCCGATTCACGGGGTGCAGATCTGTCAGCACCACTGTCCGGTGTCGCACGTGGCCGAGGAATTCCCGGAGCTGTGCGAGACCGAGAGCGAGGCGTTCGCCGAGATCCTCGGTACCCATGTGCAGCGCCTGGCCACCATCGCCAATGGTGACTGTGCCTGCACCACCCACGTACCGCTCGACGTCGACGACGTGAAGAACAAATCGAACACAGACACCGAATCCAAGGTTCGGGGCACAGCCCGCACCCGGACGACCACGGTGACAAGCCAAACAGCGAGCAAACAAGGAGCGGCGACATGACCATCACGCCCGAAACGCCATTGACCCAGGAAGAGACCATCGCGTCACTGGGCAAATACGGCTACGGCTGGTCGGACTCCGACGTCGCTGGCGCAAGCGCGCAGCGCGGCCTGTCCGAAGCCGTCGTGCGTGACATCTCGGCCAAGAAGAACGAGCCGGAATGGATGCTGGAGACCCGGCTGAAGGCGCTGCGCACCTTCGACAAGAAGCCGATGCCGAACTGGGGTTCCAACCTCGAGGGCATCGACTTCGACAACATCAAGTACTTCGTGCGCTCCACCGAGAAGCAGGCCGCTTCCTGGGAGGAACTGCCCGAGGACATCCGTAACACCTATGACCGACTCGGCATCCCGGAAGCCGAGAAGCAGCGCCTGGTCGCGGGTGTGGCCGCGCAGTACGAGTCCGAGGTGGTCTACCACCAGATCCGCGAAGACCTTGAGGCCCAAGGCGTCATCTTCCTGGACACCGACTCCGGCCTGCGCGAGTACCCGGAAATCTTCAAGGAGCACTTCGGCACCGTGATCCCGGCCGGGGACAACAAGTTCTCGGCGCTGAACACCGCGGTGTGGTCGGGTGGTTCGTTCATCTACGTGCCGCCGGGCGTGCACGTCGACATCCCGCTGCAGGCCTACTTCCGGATCAACACCGAGAACATGGGCCAGTTCGAGCGGACGCTGATCATCGCCGACGAGGGCTCCTATGTGCACTACGTCGAGGGTTGTACCGCACCGATCTACAAGTCGGATTCGCTGCACTCGGCCGTCGTCGAGATCGTGGTCAAGCCCGGTGCGCGGGTGCGCTACACCACCATCCAGAACTGGTCGAACAACGTCTACAACCTGGTCACCAAGCGGGCCAGGGCCGAGGCAGGCGCCACCATGGAGTGGATCGACGGCAACATCGGCTCCAAGGTCACGATGAAGTACCCGGCGGTCTGGATGACCGGTGAGCACGCCAAGGGTGAGGTGCTCTCGGTGGCCTTCGCCGGCGAGGGCCAGCACCAGGACACCGGTGCCAAGATGTTGCACCTGGCTCCGCACACGTCGAGCAACATCGTGTCCAAGTCGGTGGCCCGCGGCGGCGGCCGCGCGTCCTACCGCGGCCTGGTCCAGGTCAACAAGGGTGCGCACGGTAGCAAGTCGAGCGTGAAATGCGATGCGCTGCTGGTGGATACGATCAGCCGCTCGGACACCTACCCGTACGTCGACATCCGCGAGGACGACGTCACGATGGGGCACGAGGCCACGGTGTCCAAGGTCAGCGAGGACCAGCTCTTCTACCTGATGAGCCGCGGCCTGACCGAGGACGAGGCGATGGCAATGGTGGTGCGCGGCTTCGTCGAGCCCATCGCCAAGGAACTGCCGATGGAGTACGCGCTCGAGCTGAACCGGCTGATCGAGCTGCAGATGGAAGGCGCGGTCGGTTAAGTGGCATCGAATCTGACGGAAGCGGCCGAAACGGCTGCCGCCAACTCCGGCTCGACATTGGCTGCCGCCAACAAGGGCGAGCTGTTCGCGTCCTTCGACGTCAACGCCTTCGAGGTACCCGGCGGTCGCGACGAACTGTGGCGGTTCACCCCGCTCAAGCGGCTGCGCGGCCTGCACGACGGCTCGGCCGTCGCCAGCGGTAGCGCGGGCATCACCGTGACCGAGCGTCCCGGCGTGACCGTGGAGACCGTCGGCCGCGACGACCAGCGGCTCGGCGAGGGTGGTACGCCCACCGATCGGGTTGCCGCCCAGGCGTTCTCGTCGTTCGAGACTGCGACGGTGGTGACGGTCGGGCGGGACACCGAGGTGGCCGAACCGATCGAGATCGTCATCGACGGTCCCGGCGCCGACACCGTGGGCTACGGCCACCTGCAGATCCGGCTGGAGGAACTGTCCCGGGCGATCGTCGTGGTGGACCTGCGCGGCAGCGGAACCTACGCCGACAACGTCGAGATCATCGTGGGTGATTCGGCCGGCCTCGGCTTGATTTGGATCGCCGACTGGGCCGACGACATGGTGCACGTCAGCGCGCATCACGCCAAACTCGGCAAGGACGCGGTGCTCGGACACGTCAACGTCACCCTCGGTGGCGACGTGGTGCGCACCTCGGCCACCGTCCGATTCACCGGGCCCGGCGGCGACGCCAAGATGCTCGGCACGTACTTCGCCGACGACGGCCAGTTCTTCGAGTCGCGGCTGCTCGTCGACCATTCGCAGCCGCACTGCAAGTCGGACGTGTTGTACAAGGGTGCGCTGCAGGGTGATCCGGCTTCCAAGAAGCCCGATGCGCACACCGTGTGGATCGGCGACGTGCTGATCCGGGCCGAGGCCACCGGCACCGACACCTTCGAGGTGAACCGCAACCTGGTGCTGACCGACGGCGCCCGCGCCGACTCGGTGCCCAACCTGGAAATCGAGACCGGCGAGATCGTCGGCGCCGGGCACGCCAGTGCCACCGGACGTTTCGACGACGAGCAGTTGTTCTATCTGCGTGCTCGCGGCATCCCCGAGGATCAGGCCCGACGCCTCGTCGTGCGCGGATTCTTCAACGAGATCATCGCCAAGATCGCTGTCCCCGAGGTGCGCGAGCGTCTGACCGCCGCCATCGAAAAAGAACTTGCCATCACCGAATCGAAAGCATCGCACTCATGACCACTCTGGAAATCAAGGACCTGCACGTCTCGGTCAACGCCGCCGAAGGCGCTGAGAACACCGAGATCCCGATCCTCAAGGGTGTCGACCTCACCGTGAAGTCGGGGGAGACCCACGCGGTGATGGGCCCCAACGGCTCGGGAAAGTCGACGCTGTCCTACGCGATCGCCGGTCACCCGAAGTACACCGTGACCTCCGGGTCGATCACCCTCGACGGACAGGACGTCCTCGAGATGAGCATCGACGAGCGGGCGCGGGCCGGCCTCTTCCTGGCGATGCAGTACCCGGTCGAGGTGCCCGGCGTGTCGATGTCGAACTTCCTGCGCACGGCCGCCACCGCGGTGCGCGGCGAGGCGCCGAAACTGCGCCACTGGGTCAAGGAAGTCAAGGCTGCGATGGACGAGCTGGACATCGATCCGGCGTTCGGTGAGCGCAGCGTCAACGAGGGCTTCTCGGGCGGCGAGAAGAAGCGCCACGAGATCCTGCAGCTCGGTCTGCTCAAGCCCAAGATCGCGATCCTCGACGAGACCGACTCGGGTCTGGACGTCGACGCATTGCGCATCGTGAGCGAGGGCGTCAACCGCTACGCCGAGGCCGAGCACGGCGGCATCCTGCTGATCACCCACTACACCCGCATCCTGCGCTACATCCGTCCGCAGTTCGTGCATGTGTTCGTCGGTGGACGCATCGTGGAGTCGGGGGGTCCGGAACTCGCCGACGAGCTCGAAGAGAACGGATACGTGCGCTTCACCCAAGCCGTCGGAGCCTGATATGACAGCTTCGGCGCAGACGGTGGACTTGGCCAGGATCAGAGCTGATTTCCCGATTCTGAGCCGGGTGATGCGCGGCGGAAAGCAGTTGGCCTACCTGGATTCCGGGGCGACGTCGCAGAAGCCGCTGCAGGTGCTCGACGCCGAACGGGAGTTCCTCACCACCTCCAACGGTGCGGTGCATCGTGGTGCGCACCAGCTGATGGAAGAGGCCACCGACGCCTACGAGCAGGGACGTGCCGACATCGCATCGTTCGTCGGTGCCGAGCCGGACGAGCTGGTGTTCACCAAGAACGCCACCGAATCGCTCAATCTCGTCGCATACGTGCTGGGGGACAAGCGGTTCGAGCACGCCGTCGGTCCGGGTGACGTCATCGTCACCACCGAACTCGAACACCATGCGAATCTGATTCCGTGGCAGGAGTTGGCCCAGCGCACGGGTGCGACGCTGCGTTGGTACGGCGTCACCGAAGACGGCCGCATCGACCTGGATTCGTTGCAACTCGATGAGCGGGTGAAAGTGGTGGCGTTCAGCCATCATTCGAATGTCACCGGCGCCATCGCCCCGGTCGCCGAACTGGTGTCGCGCGCCAAGGCCGTCGGTGCCATCACCGTGCTGGACGCCTGCCAGTCGGTGCCGCACCAGCCGGTCGATTTCCATGCCCTCGACATCGATTTCGCTGCGTTCTCCGGTCACAAGATGCTCGGCCCCACCGGCATCGGTGTGCTCTACGGGCGTGCGAACCTGCTGAACGCGATGCCACCGTTCATCACCGGCGGTTCCATGATCGAGACCGTCACCATGGAGCAGACCACCTATGCGCCTGCGCCGCAGCGGTTCGAGGCCGGCACCCCGATGACCTCGCAGGTGGTCGGATTGGCCGCAGCCGCACGCTATCTGCGTGACATCGGGATGGATGCGGTGGAGGCGCACGAGGCCGAACTGGTCGCGGCCGCGCTCGACGGGCTGGCCTCGGTGCCGGGCGTACGCATCATCGGGCCGCAATCGATCGAACATCGCGGATCACCGGTCAGCTTCGTGGTCGACGGGATCCACGCCCACGATGTCGGGCAGGTGCTCGATGACGAGGGGGTGGCAGTGCGGGTCGGGCACCATTGCGCGTGGCCCCTGCACCGTCGATTCGGTATCGCTGCCACCGCACGGGCGTCGTTCGCGGTGTACAACACGCTCGACGAGGTGGACCGCCTGGTGGCCGGCATCAAGCGGGCCGTGGAGTTCTTCTCGTGAGATTGGAACAGATGTACCAGGAAGTGATCCTGGACCATTACAAGCATCCGCACCACCGCGGGCTGCGGGAGCCGTTCGCGGCCGAGGTGCATCACGTCAATCCGACCTGTGGCGACGAAGTGACGCTGCGGGTCGCGCTGTCCGGCGACGGCGAGACCGTCGACGACATCTCGTATGACGGGCAGGGCTGTTCGATCAGCCAGGCCGCCACGTCGGTGCTGACCGATCAGGTGATCGGTCAGAGCGTCGGCGATGCCCTCAAGACGGTCGAGGCCTTCACCGAGATGATTTCCTCGCGCGGCAATGTCGAGGGGGACGAAGATGTACTCGGGGACGGCATCGCGTTCGCGGGTGTCGCCAAGTATCCGGCCCGGGTGAAGTGCGCGTTGCTGGGCTGGATGGCATTCAAGGCCGCTCTGGCGGAGGCCAGGCCATTGGACGAAGCGTTGGCGAAGGCCAGCGACGATGTGGAGGAACAGCGATGAGCGAGACCGCTTCCGACGAACTGCTCGCCGACGTCGAGGAGGCCATGCGCGACGTGGTGGACCCCGAGCTGGGCATCAACGTCGTCGATCTCGGCCTGGTTTACGGACTCAACGTCGAAGAGGGCGACGAGGGCCCCGTCGCGCTGATCGACATGACGCTGACCTCGGCGGCCTGCCCGCTGACGGACGTGATCGAAGACCAGTCGCGTACCGCGCTGGTGGGCGCGGGCCTGGTCAACGAGATCAAGATCAACTGGGTGTGGAACCCGCCGTGGGGCCCGGACAAGATCACTGACGACGGACGCGAGCAGCTGCGCGCACTCGGTTTCACTGTCTAGACACCGGTAGGCGCCGCACAATGACCGGGTGATCACGGTCCCGGCGTTCGTCTGGCGCGGCGGCTTCTGGGGCCGGGCGCTGATCATCGGCGCCGGCGTGGGCTCGATTCTGGGTGCCCTCGCCTGGCTGGATTCGGGTTTCTGGATCTCGGCGGTGCTGGTCCTGGTGATCGTCGGCACGTTCTACGGCGTCTGGATGGCCCGGCGGATGACCCGGTACTGGTCGACGGCGCGGCAGCTGACCGGTGCCGACCGGGTGGCTGTCGTGCGCGCCGCACGCGCCGGCGATCGGATCGGGGATCCGCGCCTGCTGGACGCCGCCCGCGATTACTGCCGCGGGGTGCATGAGGCCGCGGAATCAGCTCGCCCGTTTCGCTGGCTGCTGCCCCTGGTGCTCATCGTCGCCGCGGCAAGTGCGTTGTACGACGCCGTCTTCGGATCGGTCGGAAACGCCGTCGTGTCCGTCATCTATCTGGGCGCCCTGGCGATGGAACTGTTCTGGTGGCCGAAGCGGCAGGCCCGGCTGCTGGCCAATGTCCGACAGGCCTGTGGATAACCACGCCGCGGCGCGCATTCCTGTCGGCCTACCTCGCTAGCTTCCACCTCATCGGGACCGGTTGGACGTCCCGAACAGTCGGAAGGAATTGCGATGCATTCGGACGTCGAAAAGTTGCACGCGGCGTGTGTCCGCGACCTCGGTGATCACCGGCGCTGGTTCAGCCCGCGCGGATACCCGGATTCGTTGGCGCTGTGCGTGATCGATTCGATCTACTCGACCGGGGCGCGGTATGCCACCGTGGAGAAGATCACCGCGCGATACCGCGACTACCGGGCCGGCCAGGGTGCCGATGCCGACCAGGATGGTGCCGCCGAGCTGCTGCGGACCATTGTCGAGTTGAACGGGCCCGAGGAGTGGGCCGAGCGGATCGGGAACCGTCGGCCCACCTCGACCGCGGCCAACGCCCCGCTGAAATCGGTGGCCGTCGCCCAGGTTGCGAAGGCACTCGTCGGCATCGGTATCTGCTCGGCCGACGATCTGAGGTCAGCGGTGCGAGATGATGCCCGCCGTGCCGCCGCCAGAACGGCCTGGTGTGACGCGCCGGGCCAAAAGTCAGGCGTCACCTGGGATTACGCGTTGAAGCTCGCCCAGATCCCCGGAACGAGAGCCGGTCGCGTGGTCGCGGCGTACGTTGCCCGGGAGATCGGGCCGGTCAGCGCCGAGGACGCGGGCGAGGTGCTGGGTGGCGTGGCCCAAACCGCCGGCTGGAACGCTCTCGCGCTCGACCACGCGATCTGGAGGTTCGAATCCGGATATCCCTATCAGCGAGATCTTGCGGCCTCGGCCTGACATTCGATCACCCGGACCTCGTAGGGTTCGAGGTCCACCGTGTCGTTCGGCTGCACGACGGCGGTGACGGATGTCCCGGTCTTGTTGATGATCATCAGCTTTCGTCTGCCATCCGTGGTGACGAAGCCCTGCGCGTGGATCCGGCAGTCCGGCTGGCCGGGCAGGCCGCTCGTGGTCGCGACGAGGGTGTCACCCGGGCCGAAGTTGCGCAGCAGCAGCTCGAGGGCGTGGTAGCGGGCGTTCGGTTCACCGGTTTCCCAGTCGATCAGCGTGGTTCCAGGGATCATGCCGGGGTAGTCCATGAACTCGGCGATACCGACGAGATCGATCCCGAGCGGGAGCAATTGCGCCCAAAGGTAGGACTGCAGAGCCGCGCTCAACGCCCAGTACTCATCGGGAATGTCCGGCTCGGGGTTCATCACGTCGGCGGGAAAGGAGCCCACCTCATTGATGAACGTCAAGGTCTCCGGAGCGAGCCTGCGCCGGATCGAGTCGATGAGGCGCACCTGGTCGATGAAACCATCGGCTTGGGCGAAATAGATGTCGCGCCAATGGCTTTGCGGTGGGTTCGCCTCGGCTGAGAACGGGTCCACCACCTCGGAGTGAGCGTAGAAGTGGAACGACATGGCGTCCGGTGCGGCATGGTCGTGGTGGTTGGCCGGGTCCAGGAAGGTCCAGAAGTACTCGGGATCGTGGTGCCTGTGCGTGAGCGACAGTCCGACGAACTTCATCTCGGGGTCCAATGGCTGTAGGCGCCGCACCACGGCGTCGTAGAGGGCCGTGTAAGTCTTCGGTGGCATTCCGCGGAGGTCGGGTTCGCACAACACCTCCCAGTACGCGAACCGGTAGCGATGCCCGGATTCGTGCCACCGGCCCAGTTCGTCGGTGAACCCTCCGGCGATGTACCAGCTCGCGAGTCGGTGGAAGTAGTCGGCCACCTCGGTGAATGTGGGGTCGCGTAGTTCGGTACCCCGCTCGTAATCCCAGACGATCGTATTCGGGTCGTCGGGCACGTCGACCGGCTCCGTGAACATCCAGGCCGGAATCGTCGCGAAGTTCGCGACCACGGGCCGGCCTTGGGCCGCTGCCATGAAATCCGCCACGAAGGGGTCGAGAAGCCGGAATTCCCAATATGTTTCGTTGTCCTTCGGCGGATGCAGCTCCGGTACCGACAAGTGAGGGTGTGAGAACCAGGGCAGGAACCTGACCAGGTCGGCGCCGAGATCGCGCAATGCGGCGAAGGCGCGGTCGTGGATGGGGGAGTCACGGCGCAGCGGCGGGGCCGTCCACAGGTGTGTGGTCAGGGTGGTGCGTGAGGTCGCGATCCCGGCTGACCAGTCGACATTTACCGGAATCGTCATGAACGCCCCGTTTCGGCGCGGATTCCCAGTGCAGGCAGGATGGCCTGGTCCACGATCGCCGTGCGGGTCTCCGCGTCGGGAATCTCTCCGGTGTCGATCTGGTGCTTGATCACCAGTGCCTCCCCGATGTCGCAGCTGATCGGGGTCACGTACCGTGCCTCGATCTCGCCGCGTGCTGCGTAATGCTCGATGACGGTCTGGGTGAAGCGCCGACCGTTGGCGTCGAAAACCCGGCGGTACAGCGCATCGACCAACTCGGGGCGGCGGCGCCGTTCGCCGAGGATCGCGGCCACGGCCGGGGCGGTCGGCCCGGTCAGCCAGGTGGCCAGCTGATCCAGCGAGCGCAGGAGATCGCCGCGCAGATTCCCGCCCTCGACCGTGGGGACTTCGGTTGGGTACGCCTCGGCCAAGGCGTCGAGCAACAACTCCTCGACCGTCGCCCAGTGCCGGTAGATCGATGTCTTGGCGGCGGACGCGCGGCGCGCCACACCTTCGACCGTCAATCCGCCGAGCCCGGTGTCCGCGACCTCGGCGAGCACGGCGGCCCGGCAAGCGGACTTCAGATCCTCGAGTGGTCGCCGCATGGGACCCAACATAGATACGTTTACGTAGCTACGCAAGCGTATCTAGTAGACGAAAAGGCTCACCATGATCTGAATGGAATCCAGCCCGCGGTACCGCGGTTGGATACCGAGGTGAGCGATCTCCGTCAGACCTTGTTCAGTCCGTTGACCATCGGCTCGCTTCAGCTCGAAAACCGCTTCGCGATGGCGCCCATGACGCGCCGCGCATCGCCGGGCGGAGTGCCGGGGCCGGACGTTGCGGCCTATTACGCGCGGCGGGCCGCCGGCGGCGTCGGGCTGATCATCACCGAGGGCGTACGGCTGGCCGACCCGGTCGCGGGCTGGCCGTTCAGCATTCCGACCCTGTCCGGTGCCGAGGCCCTTGCCGGCTGGCGAGCCGTCACGGAGGCGGTTCATGCCCACGGCACGGCCATCGCCGCGCAACTGTGGCATCAGGGCGCCGAGCGTGACGAATCCGACGGGCTCGTTCCGGTCAGTCCATCCGGGATCGACAGCGCCGGTACCGCCAAAGGCCGGGCCCTGCGGTCCGAGGAATTGGCCGGTATCGCCGAGGGATATGGCGAGGCCGCCCGCAACGCCAAGGCGGCTGGATTCGACGCCGTCGAGCTGCACGGCGCGCACGGCTACCTGCTCGATGAATTCCTTTGGGAGAAAACCAATCAGCGCACCGACGCATACGGTGGCTCGGTGGCGGCCAGGTCGCGATTCCCTGCCGAAGTGGTCCAGGCGGTGCGAGCCGCCGTCGGCCCGGACTTCCCGGTGATCTTCCGGTTCTCGCAATGGAAGGCCAAGGCCTACGGTGCGCAACTGGCCGCGTCCCCGGCCGAACTCGAAGCGGTATTGCGGCCACTGGTCGACGCGGGTGTCGACGTCCTGCACCCGTCGACCCGGCGGCATTACCAACCCGCGTTCGCCGATTCGCCGCTCAGTCTGGCGGGCTGGACCAAGAAGGTGAGCGGGCTACCGGTGATCAGTGTCGGTTCGGTCGGTCTGGCAACCGAGTTCAAGCCGGGACGGATCGACGGCGAGCTCATCACACCCGCCCCCGTCGACCGGCTGCTGGAGCAGTACCAGGCCGGTGAATTCGACATCGTCGCCGTCGGCCGGGCGCTGCTGGCCGATCCGGGCTGGGTGAACCGACTGCGCGACGAGACCCTGGACGGTTTCAGCGGCTACCACGCCGAAACCGCGCTGGCCAGTTTGCGTTGAACATAGGCTGGGAACAGGCTGAATCAACCCGACGTTAGGAAAAGTGTGAGTACGCAGGACATCACCGCAGACCAGTTCAACGAGATCGTCAACGGTAACGAGATCGTGCTGGTGGATTTCTGGGCGTCGTGGTGCGGGCCGTGTCGTGCGTTCGCGCCGACGTTCAAGGCCGCATCGGAGAAGCATCCCGACGTCGTCTTCGCCAAGGTGGACACCGAGGCAGAGCAGGACCTCGCCGCGGCCGCCGACATCCGGTCGATTCCGACGCTGATGGCGTTCAAGAAGGGCAAACTGGTCTTCAACCAGGCCGGGGCGCTGCCACCGGCGGCCCTGGAGGATCTGGTGCAGAAGGTCAAGGAGTTCGACATCGACGCGGCCATGAAGGAACAGGGCGACGCCGAACAGGTGTGATCGCGGGCACGCGATAGCGTGCTGTCCGTGACTGCGCAGAACGAATTCGTACTGGTCGACCGCCCGCGGCCGGATGTCGCCCTGGTGACCCTCAACCGGCCCGAGCGGATGAACTCGATGGCGTTCGACGTCATGGTTCCGCTCAAGGCGGTGCTGGAGGAACTCCGTTACGACAACAGCGTGCGGGTGGTGGTGCTGACCGGCGCGGGCCGGGGCTTCTCATCCGGGGCCGACCACAAGTCGGCAGGCTCTGTTCCGCACGTGGCCGGGCTCACCAGGCCGACGTATGCGCTGCGGTCGATGGAGATCCTCGACGATGTGATTCTCGCCCTACGGCGACTGCACCAGCCGGTCATCGCCGCCGTCAATGGCGCGGCCATCGGTGGCGGTCTGTGCTTGGCCCTGGCCTGTGACGTTCGGGTCGCCGCCGCCGGCGCGTACTTCCGCGCGGCCGGGATCAACAACGGACTTACCGCCAGTGAGCTGGGCTTGTCCTATCTGCTGCCGCGGGCCATCGGCTCGTCGCGAGCCTTCGAGATCATGCTGACCGGCCGCGACGTCGACGCGCAGGAGGCCGAACGCATCGGCCTGGTGTCTGGCGTGGTGGCCGAAGAGTCGCTCCTGGACACCTGCTACGCCTTGGCCGACCGCATGGCGGCGTTCTCCCGGCCGGGAATCGAGTTGACCAAGCGCACACTTTGGAGTGGACTGGACGCCGCTAGCCTGGAGGGGCACATGCAGGCCGAAGGCCTGGGACAACTCTTCGTGCGCCTGCTCACCGCAAACTTCGAGGAAGCGGTTGCCGCGCGCGCCGAGAAGCGCAGCCCCGTTTTTACCGACGAGCGCTAGCGCGAGGAGCCGACCGGCACCGACGAGCGCTAGCGCGAGGAGCCGACCGGCACCACGAGAAGTAGTAACACCGAGACACCGAGGANGGCGCCGTTCGCCGAGGATCGCGGCCACGGCCGGGGCGGTCGGCCCGGTCAGCCAGGTGGCCAGCTGATCCAGCGAGCGCAGGAGATCGCCGCGCAGATTCCCGCCCTCGACCGTGGGGACTTCGGTTGGGTACGCCTCGGCCAAGGCGTCGAGCAACAACTCCTCGACCGTCGCCCAGTGCCGGTAGATCGATGTCTTGGCGGCGGACGCGCGGCGCGCCACACCTTCGACCGTCAATCCGCCGAGCCCGGTGTCCGCGACCTCGGCGAGCACGGCGGCCCGGCAAGCGGACTTCAGATCCTCGAGTGGTCGCCGCATGGGACCCAACATAGATACGTTTACGTAGCTACGCAAGCGTATCTAGTAGACGAAAAGGCTCACCATGATCTGAATGGAATCCAGCCCGCGGTACCGCGGTTGGATACCGAGGTGAGCGATCTCCGTCAGACCTTGTTCAGTCCGTTGACCATCGGCTCGCTTCAGCTCGAAAACCGCTTCGCGATGNGGCGCTGCCACCGGCGGCCCTGGAGGATCTGGTGCAGAAGGTCAAGGAGTTCGACATCGACGCGGCCATGAAGGAACAGGGCGACGCCGAACAGGTGTGATCGCGGGCACGCGATAGCGTGCTGTCCGTGACTGCGCAGAACGAATTCGTACTGGTCGACCGCCCGCGGCCGGATGTCGCCCTGGTGACCCTCAACCGGCCCGAGCGGATGAACTCGATGGCGTTCGACGTCATGGTTCCGCTCAAGGCGGTGCTGGAGGAACTCCGTTACGACAACAGCGTGCGGGTGGTGGTGCTGACCGGCGCGGGCCGGGGCTTCTCATCCGGGGCCGACCACAAGTCGGCAGGCTCTGTTCCGCACGTGGCCGGGCTCACCAGGCCGACGTATGCGCTGCGGTCGATGGAGATCCTCGACGATGTGATTCTCGCCCTACGGCGACTGCACCAGCCGGTCATCGCCGCCGTCAATGGCGCGGCCATCGGTGGCGGTCTGTGCTTGGCCCTGGCCTGTGACGTTCGGGTCGCCGCCGCCGGCGCGTACTTCCGCGCGGCCGGGATCAACAACGGACTTACCGCCAGTGAGCTGGGCTTGTCCTATCTGCTGCCGCGGGCCATCGGCTCGTCGCGAGCCTTCGAGATCATGCTGACCGGCCGCGACGTCGACGCGCAGGAGGCCGAACGCATCGGCCTGGTGTCTGGCGTGGTGGCCGAAGAGTCGCTCCTGGACACCTGCTACGCCTTGGCCGACCGCATGGCGGCGTTCTCCCGGCCGGGAATCGAGTTGACCAAGCGCACACTTTGGAGTGGACTGGACGCCGCTAGCCTGGAGGGGCACATGCAGGCCGAAGGCCTGGGACAACTCTTCGTGCGCCTGCTCACCGCAAACTTCGAGGAAGCGGTTGCCGCGCGCGCCGAGAAGCGCAGCCCCGTTTTTACCGACGAGCGCTAGCGCGAGGAGCCGACCGGCACCGACGAGCGCTAGCGCGAGGAGCCGACCGGCACCACGAGAAGTAGTAACACCGAGACACCGAGGAGGACCGCAGCGTGATCACCGCTACGGACCTGGAGGTCCGCGCCGGCGCGCGCACGCTGCTGTCCATCGATGGCTCCGCGCTGCGGGTGCAGCCCGGCGACCGCATCGGGCTGGTCGGGCGCAACGGCGCAGGCAAGACCACCACGATGCGGATCTTGGCCGGCGAAGGCGAACCCTACGCAGGCACCATCACGCGGACGGGGGAGATCGGGTATCTGCCGCAGGATCCCCGCGAAGGCGATCTCGATGTGCTGGCCCGCGACCGCGTGCTGTCCGCCCGCGGACTCGACACGTTGCTGGCCGACCTGGAGAAGCAGCAGGCGTTGATGGCCGAGGTGGCCGACGACGCCGCTCGCGACAAGGCCGTGCGCCGTTACGGGCAGTTGGAAGAGCGGTTCTCCGCTCTCGGCGGGTACGCCGCCGAGAGCGAGGCCGGACGCATCTGTGCCAGCCTCGGTCTGCCCGAACGGGTCCTGACCCAGCCGCTGCGGACCCTGTCCGGCGGTCAGCGCCGCCGGGTGGAACTGGCGCGCATCCTCTTCGCCGCCTCCGAGACCGGATCAGGCTCGGCCACAACGCTGCTGCTCGACGAGCCCACCAACCACCTGGATGCCGACTCGATCGGCTGGCTGCGGGACTTCCTGCACAACCACACCGGCGGTCTCGTCGTCATCAGCCACGATGTCGACCTGCTCGCCGAGGTCGTCAACCGGGTGTGGTTCCTCGACGCGGTCCGCGGTGAGGCCGATGTCTACAACATGGGCTGGCAGAAGTACCTGGATGCCCGCGCCACCGACGAACAGCGTCGCCGCCGCGAACGTGCCAACGCCGAGAAGAAGGCGGGCGCATTGCGGGCCCAGGCCGCCAAGATGGGCGCCAAGGCCACCAAAGCTGTTGCGGCACAGAATATGTTGCGACGGGCCGAACGGATGATCGCCGAGCTCGACGCCGAGCGGGTGGCCGACAAGGTGGCCCGCATCAAGTTCCCCACCCCGGCACCGTGCGGAAAGACCCCACTGGTGGCCAAGGGGTTGACGAAAACGTACGGATCCCTGGAGATCTTCACCGGGGTGGATCTGGCCATCGACCGCGGCTCGCGGGTGGTTGTGCTCGGCCTCAACGGTGCGGGCAAGACCACCTTGCTGCGGCTGCTGGCGGGTGCCGAGACCGCCGACGCCGGAACCCTCGAACCCGGGCATGGCTGCAAGATCGGCTACTTCGCCCAGGAGCACGACACCCTCGACAACGAGTCGACCGTCTGGGAGAACATCCGGCACGCCGCACCGGATACCGGCGAGCAGGACCTGCGTGGTCTGCTCGGGGCGTTCATGTTCACCGGACCGCAGCTCGATCAGCCTGCGGGCACGTTGTCCGGCGGTGAGAAGACCCGGTTGGCGCTGGCCGGCCTGGTTGCCTCTACGGCCAACGTGTTGTTGCTCGACGAGCCGACGAACAACCTCGATCCGGCGTCCCGTGAGCAGGTTCTCGACGCGCTGCGCAGCTATCAGGGCGCGGTCGTGCTGGTAACCCACGATCCCGGTGCGGCCGAAGCGCTGGATCCGCAGCGCGTCGTGTTGCTGCCGGACGGCACGGAGGACTTCTGGTCCGACGATTACCGGGATCTCATCGAGCTCGCCTGACCGCGAAACCTCAAGGACCGCCGCGCCTTCGGGACCGTAAATATAAGACGTTGGACAAATCGGCCCGCCGGCGTGTGGGTGGTTTCTACTGTGGGTACCCGTCGGGACATCACGAGCGTGGAGATGTCGATGAGGGATATGAAGAAGAACCGAGACGAGCTGTTGGTAGAGCTGCGTAAGGCGTATGAGGGGGGTGCCAGTATCCGCTCGTTGGTGGCTACGACCGGACGGTCTTACGGCTCGATCCACAGCTTGCTGCGTGAGTCGGGAACGACCATGCGCAGCCGGGGCGGCCCCAACCACCGCACCCGCTCCAGGGCATGACGATCACAGTCGCTGTGCGATAGGCGGATTCAGCTTCCAGGCGCGGTCTGCTGGCGCACACTGGCTTCGACCAGGTCGAGCACCGCGGTGAGATTCTTCGGGTCCTCACCCGAGGCGATGCGGGCCACCAGACCGTCGAGCACCAGGTCCAGGTAGATGTGCAGCACCGCGCTCGGCACGTCGTCACGCAGGCGCCCGGCCTGCTTCTGCCGGCGCAGGCGCTCGGTGATGGCGGCGTCCAGCTCGGCTGACCGCTCCGCCCAGCCCCGGTGAAAAGCAGGGTCATTGCGCAGTTTTCGGGCGATCTCCAGCCGGGTCGCCAGCCAGTCGAACTGCTCCGGCGCGGCCAGCATGTTGCGCATCACCTGGATCAGCCCCTCGCGGGCGGCCACGTCGGCCATCCGCTCAGCATCCTCGCGCGCCAATTCGAAGAACAAGGTGTCCTTGTCCTTGAAGTGGTGAAAGATTGCGCCGCGCGACAGCCCGATGGTTTCTTCGAGCCGCCGCACGGTCGCACTCTCATATCCGTACTGACCGAAGCAGCGCCGGGCGCCGTCAAGGATTTGACGGCGCCGGGCCGCGAGATGGTCGTCCGTCACCCGGGGCACTTCACACACACTCCTCGCGCAAGCGCTCGTCGACGTCCGGTAGCTGCTTCGGTCGTTCCGGCCAGGATTACTTCGACTTCAGCATGTTCCGCAGCACGTACTGCAGGATGCCGCCGTTGCGGTAGTAATCGGCCTCACCGGGGGTGTCGATGCGGACCACGGCATCGAACTCCACCTTGGACCCGTCCTCCTTGGTAGCGGTGACCTTGACCGTCTTCGGCGTCTTGCCCGCGTTGAGCTCCTCGATGCCGGTGATGTCGTAGGTCTCGGTGCCGTCGAGCTTGAGGCTCGCGGCCGACTCGCCCGCCGGGAACTGCAACGGGATGACGCCCATGCCGATCAGGTTCGACCGGTGGATGCGCTCGAAGGACTCGGTGATCACGGCCTTCACGCCGAGCAGCACGGTGCCCTTGGCCGCCCAGTCACGCGACGATCCCGAGCCGTACTCCTTGCCGCCCAGGACAACCAGCGGAATGCCGGCTTCCTTGTAGTTGACCGAGGCGTCGTAGATGAACGACTGCGGGCCGCCGGGCTGAGTGAAATCACGGGTGTAGCCACCGGAGACATCGTCGAGCAGCTGGTTGCGCAGCCGGATGTTGGCGAAGGTGCCGCGGATCATCACCTCGTGGTTGCCGCGACGCGACCCCAGCGAGTTGTAGTCCTTGCGCTCCACGCCGTTGGCGTCGAGGTACTGCGCCGCCGGGGTGCCCGGCTTGATCGAGCCGGCCGGGCTGATGTGGTCGGTGGTCACCGAATCGCCCAGCAGCGCAAGCACTCTGGCGCCCTTGATGTCGGTGACCGGCTCCGGCTCGGCGGGCATGCCGTCGAAGTACGGGGCCTTCCGGACATAGGTGGAGGCCTCGTCCCACTCGAAGACATTGCCCTCCGGCGTGGACAGCGAACGCCAGCGGTCGTCGCCCTTGAACACGTCGGCGTACGAGTCAGTGAACATCTCGCGGTTGATCGAGGATGCGATGGTCTCCTCGATCTCGGCGGCCGAGGGCCAAATGTCCTTCAGGAAGACGTCGTTGCCCTCGCCGTCCTGGCCGAGCGGGTCGGTCTCGAAGTCGAAGTCCATGGTGCCCGCGATGCCGTAGGCGATGACCAACGGCGGCGAGGCCAGGTAGTTCATCTTGACGTCGGGGGAGATGCGGCCCTCGAAGTTGCGGTTACCCGAGAGCACCGCGGTGACCGACAGGTCGTTGTCGTTGATGGCCTTGGAGATCTCATCCGGCAGCGGACCGGTGTTGCCGATGCACGTGGTGCAGCCGTAGCCACCGAGGAAGTAGCCCAGCTTCTCCAGGTACGGCCAGAGGCCGGCCTTGTTGTAGTAGTCGGTGACCACCTGCGAGCCCGGCGCCATGTTGGTCTTGACCCACGGCTTGGTGGTCAGGCCCTTCTCGACGGCCTTCTTGGCCAGCAGCGCGGCACCCAGCATGACCGACGGGTTCGACGTGTTGGTGCACGAGGTGATGCCGGCGACGACGACCGCGCCGTGATCGAGCACGAATTCACCGCGCTCCTCGGAGCGCACGGTGATCGGCTTGGACGGCCGGCCCTCGGCACCGTTGGCCGCCGACGGACGCACGTCCACCGCGCCGTCGTCGGCAAAGGACAGCTTGGCGGGGTCGGAGGCCGGGAACGATTCCTCGACCGCCTCGTCGAGTTGGGTGTGGGGCGTCGGGAGGTTCTCCTCGACGTAGTTGTGGATGTCCTTGCGGAACGCATTCTTGGCATCCGACAGCTCGATGCGGTCCTGCGGACGCTTCGGGCCCGAGATGGACGGCACCACCGTCGACAGGTCCAGCTCCAGGTACTCGGAGAAGACCGGCTCCTTGTCCGGGTTGTGCCACATGCCCTGCGTCTTGGCATAGGCCTCGACGAGCGCCAGCTGCTGCTCGCTGCGGCCGGTCAGGCGCAGGTAGTTGATGGTCTCTTCGTCGATCGGGAAAATCGCTGCGGTGGAACCGAATTCGGGGCTCATGTTGCCCAGGGTGGCGCGGTTGGCCAGCGGCACCTCGGCCACGCCCTTGCCGTAGAACTCGACGAACTTGCCGACCACGCCGTGCTTGCGCAGCATGTCGGTGACGGTGAGCACGACGTCGGTGGCGGTGACGCCGGGCTTGATCTCACCGGTCAGCTTGAAGCCGACGACGCGGGGGATGAGCATCGAGACGGGCTGGCCCAGCATGGCGGCCTCGGCCTCGATACCGCCGACGCCCCAGCCCAGCACGCCCAGACCGTTCTCCATCGTGGTGTGGCTGTCGGTGCCCACACAGGTGTCCGGGTAAGCCTTGCTGTCGCGGACCATGACGACGCGGGCGAGGTACTCGATGTTGACCTGGTGCACGATGCCGGTGCCCGGGGGGACGACCTTGAAGTCGTCGAACGCGCCCTGGCCCCAGCGCAGGAACTGGTAGCGCTCGGAGTTGCGCTCGTATTCGAGTTCGACGTTGCGCTCGAAGGCGCCGGCGTTGCCGAAGACGTCGAGGATGACGGAGTGGTCGATGACCATCTCGGCGGGGGAGAGCGGGTTGACCTTGTTCGGGTCGCCGCCGAGGGCGGCGACAGCCTCGCGCATGGTGGCCAGGTCGACGATGCACGGCACGCCGGTGAAGTCCTGCATCAGCACGCGGGCCGGGGTGAACTGGATCTCGACGCTCGGCTCGGCCGACGGATCCCAGTTGGCGATGGCCTCGATGTGGTCCTTGGTGATGTTGGCGCCGTCCTCGGTGCGCAACAGGTTCTCGGCCAGCACCTTCAGGCTGTACGGGAGCTTCTCGGTACCGGGTACCGCGTCGAGGCGGTAGATCTCGTAGCTCTGGTCCCCGACAGTCAGTGTGTCGCGGGCACCAAATGAGTTAAGGGACGAATTTTCCGTATTCTCGCTGCTCACATCAACTCCCGGCTAGATCTCACCGCGACGGGCTGTGTCGGCGGCGTTCCGATGTTAACAGTACGCTTGTCCTGCAATGCCCAGCGGGCCGGGGTCCAGTCTTCTTGGTCACGCGCGCGTTGTCAGCCTGTCCGGCTGATCCGCCAGATCGCGCACGCCATCGAGCGTCACACCGGAGTGGCGCACGCCCGTGATCGTCACTCCGGCGTGACGATCGGCGGTCGAAGCGGTGACGATTCCCGTGTCGCTTCGCGGGCGCGGATGAGCGCGGCGTACCGTGCCTGACGTGACCGGACCGCATGTCATCCCGTTCCTGCCGGCTTATATCCCGGTCGAGGTGTGCGACACCGTCGGGATCGATCCGGCGCAACCAGACGGGGTGGCCAAGTGCATGGCGGCCGTGCAGGCCGACGTTCTCGACGACGGCATCAGCGCCCCCGACGCCGATGTCGCCGAGCTGCGCCAGGTGGTCAGCGATGCCCGCCAGGATGGCGTGGACCTGAAGATCGTGGTGCTGCCGCGCAACCCCGGCATCGATACGCCGCTGCGCGACATCGCCACCGAGGTGGGGCAGGCCAACCCGGGCTCGACCGTGCTGGCGCTGAGCCCGTCGTTCGCCGGTACTTACAGCCCGACAATCGATCGGGTGACTTTGGAAGCCGGTCAGGATGTCGCGAAGACGGGTAATGCGGTGCTGTCGGCGAAGAATTTCGTCGGCGAGATTTCGACCCCGGATTTTCCCTGGACCGCGCTCGCGATCACGCTGACTCTCGGGGTGGCCGCGGCGGCCGCGCTGACTCGCGTTCTGCAGGTCCGTAGCAAACAATTGCCCGGGTCAGAGCCGTCGGACGCCCCTGCGGCAAAGGTCTGAAAAACCCGTCGAACATTAGTTCGCAGTGTCGCCCAATATCACTAATTGGTCACACTATTCGCAATTACATTCTTGTAATTCGTGACTAAAGTTTCTTTGGCTTCAGATGTGACGTACGGTGCAATCGGTACCCATTGTTGCAGTTGTGCTTCATGTGACTTCTGTGCGAAGGCCCGGAGCAAACGCCGGCACGCCGTCGCTGAGCCATAGGAGACTTGAGTCGAATGAGACGCACCGTTGGCGCATCTGCGTCGCGGCTGTATGGCCGTATCTCGGCCGTGCCGCTGATCGCGGCGATGCTGTTCGCCACGGCCCTGTCAGGGGGCGTCCCAGCCGCGGCTGATCCGGGGTCGCCCGATCAGATCGCCACGCTCGTCGCCGCGGTCGCCAACGCCGACCAGAAGCTGCAAGAGCTGGGCGCCGCCATCCAGACCCAGCAGGAGGCCGTCAACAAGGCCATCGTCGCCGTGCAGGACGCCCGCGACGCGGCCGCGACCGCACAGCAGGAGGTCGAGGCCAGCCAGCAGGGCATCGCCGAAGCCAACGCCGCCATCGAGGCCGCCCAGAAGCGATTCGACGCCTTCGCCGCGGCGACCTACGTCAACGGCCCGTCAAGCTCGTATCTGACCGCGTCCGATCCCGCCGACATCGTCACCACCGCTGCCGCCGGGCAGACCCTGACCGCCAGCACCGACAAGGTGATCACCGATCTGCAGCGCGCCCGCACCGAACAGGTGAACCGGGAGTCGGCTGCCCGGTTGGCCAAGCAGAACGCCGATCAGGCCACCGTCGATGCCCAGACCAGTCAGGACAATGCCGTCGCCGCACTGCAGCAGGCGCAGCAGACGTTCAAGGCGNGCAGGGACCCGCACCCCAGGCGGCGGCGGGCAACTGGGACCGTGCTCCCGGCGCCCCCGCCCCGGCGGGCCGGAACTGGGACACCGCATGGGACCCCACGCTGCCCGCGATCCCCAGTGCGTTCGTCAGCGGTGACCCCGTCGCGATCATCAACACGGTGCTGGGCATCTCGTCGACCTCGGCCCAGGTCACCCAGAACATGGGACGCCAGTTCCTGCAGAAGCTGGGCATCCTGCCCACCCCGACGGGCTTCACCAACGGTGCCATCCCACGGGTGTACGGACGGCAGGCGTCCGAGTACGTCATCCAGCGGGCCGGCTCCCAGATGGGTGTTCCGTACTCCTGGGGTGGCGGAAACGCGGCCGGCCCGAGCCGTGGCATCGATTCGGGTGCCAACACCGTCGGCTTCGACTGCTCGGGTCTGATCCTCTATGCCTTCGCCGGTGTCGGCATCAAGTTGCCGCATTACTCGGGCTCGCAGTACAACGCCGGCCGCAAGATCCCGTCCTCACAGATGCGACGCGGCGACGTGATCTTCTACGGCCCCGGCGGCAGCCAGCACGTGACGCTCTACCTGGGCAACGGCCAGATGCTCGAGGCGCCGTACACCGGCTCACACGTCAAGATCTCGCCGGTGCGAACGAGCGGTATGACCCCGTACGTCGTCCGCTACATCGAATACTGATGGGAATACATTGCGCTCCTTCGTCTTACGATGCCTGACTCTGATCGCCGCAACCGCGTTCGCGGCGATCAGTCTGGTGGCGCCTGCCGGTGCCGCGCCTGACGACGGGCAGTGGGATCCCACACTCCCCAAGATCGTCAGCTCCGGGGCGCCCGGCGACCCCGTGGCGATCGCGAACGCTTCGTTCCAGGTCAGCCAGATTGCGCTGCAGACCACGCAGAACCTCGGCCAGCAGTTCCTGCAGAGCATCGGGCTGGCCCCGAAGCAGGCCGCCTCGACATTTCCCGGCGGCCGAGTGCGTGGTCCGCAGGCCATCGAATACGTGATCCGGCGCGGTGGATCCCAGATGGGTGTGCCCTACTCGTGGGGCGGCGGCACGCTGACCGGTCCCGGCCCGGGTGTGGACTACGACGCCGGCAAGGTCGGCTACGACTGTTCGGGCTTCACCCGGTACGCGTTCGCCGGCGTCGGAGTGCAGATCCCGAAGTACTCGGGCGACCAGTACAACACCGGGCGCAAGGTTCCGGTGGCCCAGGCCAAGCGCGGTGACCTCCTGTTCTGGGGGCCCGGCGGCAGCCAGCACGTGGCGATGTACCTCGGTGGCGGGAAGATGCTGGAGGCGTCGGGCAGTGCGGAGAAAGTGACCGTCAGCCCGGTTCGCACCGCGGGTATCCAGCCGTACGCGGCCCGCATCATCGAATCCTGAGGGGAACCTGAACACTTCCGGGCAGCGTCGACGGATCTCGAAGTGCCTGGAATAGTTGACGGCGGGCACCCGGATGCCCGGTCGAGCAACATGCAAGACCAGCGTTTGTAGTCGAATACGTGGGAGGAAGTTGATGACGTCACCGAGTGGACCGCCGCAGGGCGCCGGAGGCTATCCCGGTTCGAGCCCGGCGCCGGGCTTTCCGCCCGGATCGACCGGCTCCCACGCCGCGCCGACCGCCCCGCAGGCTGCCACGAACGGCGCGCTGCAGGCCGAGGTGCACACCCTCGAACGCGCCATCTTCGAGGTCAAGCGGATCATCGTCGGCCAGGACCAGCTCGTCGAGCGGATGCTCGTCGGACTCCTCGCCAAGGGCCACGTGCTGCTCGAAGGTGTGCCCGGTGTGGCAAAGACCCTGGCCGTCGAGACGTTCGCCAAGGTGGTGGGCGGCACCTTCGCGCGTATCCAGTTCACCCCCGATCTGGTGCCCACCGACATCATCGGTACCCGCATCTACCGGCAGGGCAAAGAAGACTTCGACATCGAGCTCGGCCCCGTGGTGGTCAACTTCCTGCTCGCCGACGAGATCAACCGTGCACCGGCCAAGGTGCAGTCCGCGTTGCTCGAGGTGATGGCCGAGCGCAAGATCTCCATCGGCGGCAAGACCTTCCCGCTGCCCAGCCCGTTCCTGGTGATGGCCACGCAGAACCCCATCGAGCAGGAGGGCGTCTACGCACTGCCCGAAGCCCAGCGCGACCGCTTCCTGTTCAAGCTCAACGTCGACTACCCGTCGCCGGAGGAAGAGCGCGAGATCATCTACCGGATGGGCGTCAAGCCGCCGGAGCCCAAGCAGATCCTCGACACTGGCGATCTGCTGCGGCTGCAGGAACTCGCGGCCAACACCTTCGTGCACCACGCGCTGGTGGATTACGTGGTCCGGATCGTCACCGCGACGCGCGAACCCGAGAAGTTCGGCATGCCCGACGCCAAGGCGTGGATCGCTTACGGTGCCTCGCCGCGTGCCTCGCTCGGCATCATCTCGGCGGCCCGGGCGCTGGCTCTGGTGCGCGGGCGTGACTACGTCATCCCGCAGGACGTGGTCGAGGTGATCCCGGACGTGCTGCGGCACCGCCTCGTGCTCACCTACGACGCACTCGCCGACGAGGTGTCGGCGGAGACCGTGGTCAACCGGATTCTGCAGACCGTGGCGCTGCCTCAGGTGAATGCGCTTCCGCAGCAAGGGCATTCGGTTCCGCCCGCCGTACCCGCCGCGGCCGGCGCGGCCAGCGGTCGGTGACCGACTCCGCAGGCCGCACGGTCGACCTGCCCTCGCTGCAGCGCGGCGAGATCCGCGACCCGGCACTCACCGCGGCGCTGCGCAAGCTTGAGCTGACCGTGCGGCGCAAGCTCGACGGCGTCCTGCACGGCGACCACCTCGGCCTGATCCCAGGGCCCGGGTCGGAGCCCGGCGACTCGCGGATCTACCAGCCCGGCGACGACGTGCGCCGGATGGACTGGTCGGTGACCGCCCGGACGCTGACACCGCACGTGCGGCAGATGATCGCCGACCGCGAGCTCGAGACCTGGCTGGTCGTCGACATGTCGGCCAGCCTGGACTTCGGCACCACCACCTGCGAGAAGCGTGATCTGGCCGTGGCGGCCGCGGCCGCGATCGCGTTCCTCAACAGCGGCGGCGGCAACCGGCTGGGCGCGGTGATCTCCAATGGCGACACCATGCGCCGGGTCCCGGCACTGAGCGGGCGGGTGCACGAGCAGGAGCTGCTGCGGGCGATCGCCACGACGCCGCGGGCCCCGACCGGGGTACGCGGCGACCTGGCTTCCGCGATCGACGCGTTGCGCCGTCCCGAGCGGCGCCGCGGCATGGCGGTGATCATCAGCGACTTCCTCGGGCCGATCAACTGGATGCGTCCGCTGCGGGCCATCTCCGGTCGGCACGAGGTGCTCGGCATCGAGGTGCTGGACCCGCGCGACGTCGAGCTGCCACCTGTCGGCGATGTGGTGCTGCAGGACACCGAGACCGGTGTCACCCGCGAGTTCACCATCGACGAGCAACTGCGCAGCGATTTCGAACGGGCAGCGGCGGCGCACCGCGAAGAAGTGGCCCGCACGTTGCGGCGTTGCGACGCACCGCTGCTGAGCCTGCGCACCGACCGGGACTGGATCGCCGACGTGGTGCGGTTTGTGGCGAATCGGCGGCGGGGTGCCCTGGCCGGGGGCCGATGAGCGCTTGCGCGAAGAGGAAACGGCAGCGATGAGCGCTTGCGCGAAGAGCAATGTGGCAGCAACCAACCGAAATGATTTGTAGCACATGACTTTACCGATTCTCGGTCCGATGAGCCTGTCGGGCTTCGCGCACGCGTGGTGGTTCTTGTTCCTCTTCGTGGTGCTGGGCCTGATTGCGTACTACGTCGTCGTGCAGCGCGCGCGCAAGCAGCGGATCCTGCGGTTCGCCAACATGGAACTGCTGGAAAGCGTGGCGCCCAAACAGCCGACGCGGTGGCGCCATCTGCCGGCGATCCTGCTGGCCATCTCCTTGGTCTTCTTCACCGTGGCGATGGCCGGGCCCACCCACGATGTGCGGATTCCGCGCAACCGCGCGGTCGTGATGCTGGTGATCGACGTGTCGCAGTCGATGCGTGCCACCGACGTGTCGCCGAGCCGTCTCGTCGCCGCGCAGGAGGCCGCCAAGCAGTTCGCCGATCAGCTCACGCCGGGTATCAACCTCGGCCTGATCGCCTATGCGGGAACGGCGACGGTGCTCGTGCAGCCCACCACCAACCGCGAGGCCACCAAGAACGGCCTGGACAAGCTGCAGCTGGCCGACCGGACCGCAACCGGTGAGGGCATCTTCACCGCACTGCAGGCGATCGCCACCGTGGGTGCGGTGATCGGCGGTGGGGACGAGAAGCCGCCCGCGCGCATCGTGCTGATGTCCGACGGCAAGGAGACCGTGCCGTCCAACCCGGACAACCCCAAGGGTGCCTATACCGCCGCGCGCACCGCCAAGGACCAAGGGGTGCCGATCTCGACGGTGTCCTTCGGCACGCCCTACGGCTACGTCGAGATCAACGATCAGCGCCAGCCGGTGCCGGTCGACGACGAGATGCTCGGCAAGATCGCGAAGTTGTCCGGTGGTGACGCCTTCACGGCGTCCAGCCTGGAACAGCTCAAGGAGGTCTTCACCTCACTGCAGCAGCAGATCGGCTACGAGACCATCAAGGGTGATGCGAGCCTCGGCTGGCTGAGGCTGGGCGCGTTCTTGCTGGCCCTGGCCGGTGTGGCAGCCCTGCTGATCAACCGCAGACTGCCCGGATAGCACGCGATCGCGCGGCTGTGCGCGCAGGTCGAGACTGGTGATGCGATTTTCAGACCGTGCTGGTGAGGAGATAAGTTGGCGGGCATGAGTGACGCTGTTGTCTCGAACGCCGACACCGAATCCACCTCTGAGGCCACCGCAGGAGAAGCCGGCGGCCGTCCGGCGTTCGTTTCCCGGTCCGTGCTGGTCACCGGTGGAAACCGGGGGATCGGCCTGGCGATCGCGCAGCGCTTGGCCGCTGACGGACACAAGGTCGCCGTCACGCACCGCGGCTCCGGGGCGCCCGACGGGCTGTTCGGCGTGGTGTGCGACGTCACCGACAACGAGGCCGTCGACCGCGCGTTCAAGGAGGTCGAGGAGCACCAGGGGCCGGTCGAGGTGCTGGTGTCCAATGCCGGGATCTCCCAGGACGCGTTCCTGATGCGCATGACCGAAGAGCGGTTCGAGAACGTCATCAACGCCAACCTCACCGGGGCGTTCCGGGTGGCGCAGCGCGCGTCGCGCAGCATGCAGCGCAAGCGCTTCGGCCGGATCATCTTCATCGGTTCGGTCTCCGGCATGTGGGGCATCGGCAACCAGGCCAACTACGCCGCGGCCAAGGCCGGCTTGATCGGCATGGCCCGCTCGATCTCCCGGGAACTGTCCAAGGCCGGTGTCACCGCCAACGTCGTCGCCCCGGGCTACATCGACACCGAGATGACCCGCGCGCTCGATGAGCGGATCCAGGCAGGAGCTCTGGAGTTCATCCCGGCCAAGCGGGTCGGCACGGCCGAGGAGGTCGCCGGTGCGGTCAGCTTCCTGGCATCCGAGGACGCCAGCTACATCGCCGGCGCGGTGATCCCCGTCGACGGCGGTATGGGCATGGGTCACTGACCCAAAATCGTTGGCCTATCAGAATTTTTCCTCAGAAGGAGACGCACCAATGGCAGGTTTGCTCGAAGGCAAGCGCATTCTCGTCACCGGGATCATCACGGATTCGTCGATCGCGTTCCACATCGCCAAGGTGGCCCAGGAGGCCGGCGCCGAGCTGGTGCTCACCGGGTTCGACCGGATGAAGCTGATCCAGCGCATCGCCGACCGGTTGCCCAAGCCGGCGCCGCTGCTGGAGCTCGATGTGCAGAACGAAGAGCATCTGGCCAGCCTGGCCGGCCGGGTCAGTGAGGCCATCGGCGCGGACAACAAGCTCGACGGTGTCGTGCACTCGATCGGCTTCATGCCGCAGAGCGGTATGGGCGTCAACCCCTTCTTCGACGCCCCCTACGAGGACGTCGCCAAGGGCATCCACATCTCGGCGTACTCCTACGCCTCCCTGGCCAAGGCGCTGCTGCCGGTGATGAACGAAGGCGGCGGCATCGTCGGCATGGACTTCGACCCGACCCGGGCGATGCCCGCCTACAACTGGATGACGGTCGCCAAGAGCGCGCTCGAATCGGTGAACCGGTTCGTGGCGCGGGAGGCCGGCAAGTTCGGCGTGCGGTCGAACCTCGTTGCCGCGGGCCCGATCCGGACCCTGGCCATGAGCGCGATCGTCGGCGGGGCGTTGGGCGACGAGGCCGGTCAGCAGATGCAGCTGCTCGAAGAGGGCTGGGATCAGCGCGCGCCGATCGGCTGGAACATGAAGGACCCGACGCCGGTCGCGAAGACCGTGTGCGCGTTGCTGTCCGACTGGCTGCCCGCGACCACCGGCACCATCATCTACGCCGACGGTGGCGCCAGCACCCAGCTGCTCTGACTTGTTTTCCGCCGAAACCGCGTTCCGGCAGGGGTGCACCCGCACATTCCCGCCGGGATGCGGTTTTGTCCGTAGAGGGGACGTGAGTTGAACGAGTTCGACGCAGTCCTGCTGTTGTCGTTCGGAGGCCCGGAGGGCCCCGAGCAGGTGATGCCGTTCCTGGAGAACGTCACCCGAGGGCGCGGCATCCCGGCCGAGCGACTGGCCGAGGTGGCCGAGCACTACCTGCATTTCGGCGGTGTGTCGCCGATCAACGGCATCAACCGCGCACTCATCGAGCAGTTGCGGCTGCAATTGCCCGACCTGCCGGTGTATTTCGGTAACCGCAACTGGGAACCGTACGTCGAGGACACGGTTGCGGAGATGCGCGCCGACGGGATTCGGCGCGCAGCGGTGTTCACCACGTCGGCGTGGGGCGGATATTCCAGCTGCGCCCAGTACGTCGAGGACATCGTCCGGGCGCGGGCCGCGGCCGGACCTGACGCGCCCGAACTGGTCAAATTGCGCCAGTACTTCGATCATCCGCTGTTTGTGGAAATGTTCGCCGACTCGATCGCAGCGGCGGCGAAAACGCTGCCGGCCGAGCTGCGTGACGAGGCCAGGCTGGTGTTCACCGCGCACTCGGTGCCCATCGCCGCCGATGAGCGCCACGGCCCGCGGATCTACAGTCGCCAGGTCGGCTACGCCACACGCCTGGTCGCCGCCGCAGCGGGATATGACGACTACGACCAGGTGTGGCAGTCGCGGTCTGGGCCGCCGAGAATCCCGTGGCTGGAACCCGACGTGGCCGATCACCTGACGGCATTGGGGCAGAAGGGAACCCGGGCCGTCATCGTCTGCCCGATCGGGTTCGTCGCCGACCACATCGAGGTGGTGTGGGATCTCGACCACGAACTTCGGTTGCAGGCCGAAGCGGCCGGAATCGCCTTCGCCCGGGCCGGCACGCCGAACGCCGAGCCGCGTTTCGCCCGGTTGGCCGCCGGGTTGATCGAAGAGCTGCGCACCGGTTCCGAACCGCTGCGGGTCGCCGGCCCCGATCCCGTCGTGGGCTACGGATGCAGCGTCAACGGCGCGCCGTGCTCACCCGATTGCTGCCTTATCCGCTCCTGACCGCTTGCCCGCCGAAAAGCTAGTCGCGCCAAGCGGACTGAAGAATCGCTTCGAGCGCGGCCAACCGGGCCGAACGGACGACCTGGGCCAACGGCCGCATGGCATCACCGGCGATCTGCACCTCCGACGAGCTCTGCAGACCGATGGGCATCAGCCCGGAACTGACGGTGATGATGGCCTCGACGTGGGCGGCGTTCTCCAGTACCCGTACCGCCCGGGTCGGGGCATGGTCGGGAATGCGGTGCATCCGGGAGGCTTCCAGAATGTCCTGCACCATGCCGCGGGGATCGTCCACACCCACCCCGACGCCGGCCCGCAACGCACCCAGCGCGTCGGCGGCCGACCGTACGGCCGACCGCAATTCGTACTCGGCCTCGCCGAGGTCGTAGTGCTGCGGTGCCGGCAGGAGCGGCAGCGAGTACACCGTCCACGACAGCGCGCGCGGTTCGGGTTCGAACCCGGATTCGGTTTCCGCATCGTCGAATTCGAAGTATTCGAACTCCGGCACCAACCCCACGCCGTCCAGTTCGTCATGCGTCACCAGCACCGCCTCGCCGACGGTCAGCGCGTCGCGCTGGAACTGCGACCCGGCGGGCAATCCGCGGACGTCACCGGGAACCGGCAGTGCCACCCGGATCGACGGCCTGGTGCCGGACCGGCCGACCGAGGTGCGCAGCGTCTGCAGCAGCGACACCGAGCCGGAGTCTTCCAACTCGGGCCAGGGCAGCCCGGTCCGAACCGCCGCCTGCGAGTCGTAGGCAGTCACAGAATGCATTGGTGCCCACTGAGATAACGCGTCGAGGACGTCGTCGGGCGCGGCTGCGCCGGCGAGCCAGGCGTTGGCCCACATCGAAAGCGTTGCACTTGGACACCACATGATCCCAGCAGTGTAATTGTCGGCCGCCGATGAGGTCGGATTCGCTAGGGTGGTTGCATGCCCGTACCGCTGATCTGGCTGATCCTGGCGCTGGTGCTGGCCGGGGCGGAAGCGCTGACCGGCGACATGTTCCTGCTCATGCTGGCCGGCGGGGCGTTGGCGGCGACCGGCTCGAGTTGGTTGTTCGACCTGCCGATCTGGGCCGACGGCGTGGTGTTCCTCGTGGTGTCGGTGCTTTTGCTGGTATTGGTCCGGCCTGCGCTGCGCCGCCGGTTCGACGCGGGCCCGGGGCTGGCGGAGCCGGTAAAGGCGTTGGAGGGCAAATCCGCGCTGGTGCTGGACCGGGTGGCGCAGCATGAGGGGCAGGTCAAGCTGGACGGCGAGGTATGGACCGCACGGCCGCTCAACGACGACGATGTGTATCAACCGGGTGACCAGGTGACGGTGGTGAGGATCGACGGCGCCACCGCGGTGGTCTTCAAGACAACGTAGGACCTCAGGAGGGAATCGACATGGACGGAGCGGTAGCCGGGCTGGTCTTGCTGCTCGTGCTGGTGGTGTTCGCCATCATCGTCGTGGCCAAATCAGTGGCGCTCATTCCGCAGGCCGAGGCGGCGGTGATCGAGCGGCTGGGCCGCTACAGCCGCACGGTCAGCGGTCAGTTGACGCTGCTGGTGCCGTTCATCGACCGGATCCGGGCACGGGTGGACCTGCGCGAGCGCGTGGTGTCGTTCCCGCCGCAGGGGGTGATCACTGAGGACAACCTGACACTGGCCATCGACACGGTGGTGTACTTCCGGGTCACCAATCCGCAGGCGGCGGTCTACGAGATCAGCAACTACATCGTCGGCGTGGAACAGCTGACCACCACCACGCTGCGCAACGTGGTCGGCGGGATGACCCTGGAACAGACGCTGACCTCGCGTGACTCGATCAACCAGCAACTGCGCGGGGTGCTGGACGAGGCGACCGGGCGGTGGGGCCTGCGGGTGGCGCGGGTGGAACTGCGCAGCATCGACCCGCCCCCGTCGATCCAGGAGTCGATGGAAAAGCAGATGAAGGCCGACCGCGAGAAGCGGGCCATGATCCTGACCGCAGAGGGCGTGCGGGAGTCCTCCATCAAGCAGGCCGAAGGCCAGAAGCAGTCGCAGATCCTGGCGGCCGAGGGGGCCAAGCAGGCCGCGATCCTGGCGGCCGAGGCCGACCGGCAGTCGCGGATGCTGCGCGCCCAGGGTGAGCGGGCCGCCCAGTACCTGCAGGCGCAGGGGCAGGCCAAGGCCATCGAGAAGACGTTCGCCGCGATCAAGGCGGGTCGGCCGACGCCGGAGATGCTGGCTTATCAGTACCTGCAGACCCTGCCGCAGATGGCCAAGGGCGAGGCGAACAAGGTGTGGCTGGTACCCAGCGACTTCGGTTCGGCGCTACAGGGTTTCACCAAACTGCTGGGTGCGCCCGGTGAGGATGGGGTGTTCCGGTACACGCCGACTCCGGTCGAGGAAGACCTGCCCAAGCCCGAGGATGACGGCGACGAGGTGGCCGACTGGTTCAACACGGACACCGATCCGGAGATCGCGCAGGCGGTGGCCAAGGCCGAGGCCGAGGCTCGTGCGACCACGCCGCCGCTGGGCTCGGCCCCGCCGCCGCAGTCGCTGGAGAACCCGCCGTCTCATGAGCTTCCCGGCGGAGCGCACCGGGCGCCGTAACACCGGGCACGGTTACCGTTGAGCCATGGCTGCGAACACCTCTGATTCCCGGCGGGCGGTTCCCAAGTCCTANCCGAGGAGGGGGCCGTTCGGACACCGCCGCGGCTGGCCGGGGCGCCGCCGCCGCAGTCGCTGGAGAACCCGCCGTCTCATGAGCTTCCCGGCGGAGCGCACCGGGCGCCGTAACACCGGGCACGGTTACCGTTGAGCCATGGCTGCGAACACCTCTGATTCCCGGCGGGCGGTTCCCAAGTCCTATGTCGCGCTGGCGGCGTTGCAGGCCGGCGACGCGGTCGCGTGCGTGATACCACTGCAGGCGATCACCGACTCGCTGGACCGGGTCGGTCTGCCGCCGCGGGCCCGTCGGGTGCTGCCACCGGTGAAGGCCGCATCGGCAGTGGGATTGCTGGCGGCAGGCCGGTATCCGGCGCTGGGCCGGCTGACCACTTTCATGCTGACGGTGTACTTCGCGCTCGCACTGGGCGCACACATCCGGGTCAAGGACAAGCCGGTCAATGCCGCACCGGCGGCGGCGTTTCTGGCGCTGTACGCGGCGTTGACCGCGAAGGGCCGTCCGCGCTAACGATCCGGCTGCAGCCGCAGTTCGACCATCGGCAGCGGCGCCTCGGTATCGGTGATCGGCCGGCCGAGCGTCTCTTCCAGCACCAGCTTGAACCGGTCCCACGTCTTCGGGTGGCGCGCGCGGTAATCGGCCAGCACCCGATCGACGCGCTGTTGGTCGAGCATGTGTGCAACAGCCGCCGTCGGCCGGCGGCTGCCGAGCNCGGCGCGGCGCTCGCGGCGGTGGAGCCGCATCTCGTAGACCAGGCCGGCCACGCCGAGGGCGGCGGTGCCCAACGACACCAGGACCAGTGCCGGGCTGATGTTCCCGGTCAACGCGTCGCCGAGAATGACGACGGCGGCGGTACCCGGGAACAGGCCGACCACGGTGGCCAGCGCGTAGGGCAGCGGCCGGACGGCCGATGCGCCGGCGGCATAGTTGAGCACGGAGAACGGCACGGCCGGGATCAATCGCATGGACAGCACCACCGGCCAGCCGCGGCGGCGCAGCCGGGTGTCGAGGGAGTCGACCCGCGGGTGAGGCACCAGCCGGTTCAGCTGCCAACCCGCCGCGCGGATCAGGAACAGTGCCAGCACCGCGCTCACCGCACTGGCCACCACGGCAATGGCAACGCCGAGCACTGGGCCGAACAGCAGGCCCGCGGCCAGGGTGAACGCGGTGCGGGGAAACGGGAACACGGTGACCACGATGTGGGCCCCGAGGAACGCCAGCGGGAACCACGGCCCCACCGAGGTGGCCCAGTCCCGCATCTGGACCGCCGTCGGCAACGGCACCAGCACCGCAACTGCGACAAGAATCACAATGCCGGCCAGCAGGCCCGCGATCCGGCGGGGCGGCAATTGGGACGCCGTCGCGATCACCGCGGCGCGGACCATGCGCAGGGTTCTGACGACGGGTTTCACGTTTTACAACAGTACGGGCCGACGGGAGACACCACCGGTGGGCGCGCGCGTGAGTCCGCCGACCAGCGGTCAGGGCCGTGATCGCGATCATTTAGCCTGATGGGCGAGTGGGTATGTCACACGCTGCGATAACAGGAGATGCGGGTGTCGTTACAGGGGACTAATGCGGTCGAAGAAGACCGCAGGCAGTGGCGGACGGCGGTCGCCGGTGTGCTGGCCAAGAGCAGTCGGCGCGATGTCGCCGATCTGCCGGCCGAGCCGGAACGCCTGCTGGATTCGCAGACCTACGAGGGCTTCGCGATCCGCCCGCTGTACACCAGCCTCGATGCGGTCCCCGAGACTGCCCTGCCGGGCCAGTGGCCGTTCGTTCGTGGTGGCGACGCCCTGCGTGACGTGAAGTCCGGCTGGAAGGTTGTCGAGAGCTTCCCGGCCGTCGCCGGCTCTGCCGTCGGCACGGTCAACGGCGCGATCCTGGTGGCCCTCACCGAGGGGGCCAGTGCGTTGGCCCTGCGGATCGGCGGGGAGGACGGCATCTCCCTGGGACAACTCGACCGCCTGCTGGACGGTGTGTTCCTGGACTTGGTGCCGGTCATCCTGGAAATCACCGGAGCCGACGGCGGCGACGGTCTGCTGGCAGCGGCCGACGCCGTGCTGCCGCTGCTCGAAAACCTCGACGACGACCAGCGCTCGCGGTTGTCGATCGACCTGGGCGCCGATCCGCTGACCGCACCGTTGTCCGGCGGAGCCGGCAATTCAGGCACTGCCGATGACTCGGACTTGCTCGCCACCGTCGGCAAGCTGACCGGATATGCCGGTGGCGTGCGGGCGATCACCGTCGACGGCCCGGCGTTCCACAATCTCGGCGCGAGCGCCGCGTGGGAGCTCGCGGGATCGGTGGCGGCCGCGGTCGCCTATCTGCGGATCCTCGGCGATAGCGGGATCGCCACGCCGGATGCCTTGCGGCAGATCAGTTTCCGATACGCCGCCGACGACGACCAGTTCATGACGATCGCCAAGCTGCGGGTTGCCCGACAGCTGTGGGCCCGGGTCGCGGAGGTGCTCGGCGCCGCCGATGCCGGGGCGGCCCGCATCCATGCGGTGACGTCGCTGCCGATGATGACCCAGCGTGATCCCTGGGTGAACATGTTGCGCACCACCCTGGCGTCCTTCTCGGCGGGTGTCGGGGGAGCCGACACCGTGCAGGTGCACCCGTTCGACGTGGCGATCCCCGGCGGGCTGGCCGGAACGTCGGCGACCTTCTCGCGGCGCATCGCCCGCAACACCCAGCTGTTGCTGCTCGAAGAGTCGCACCTCGGCCAGGTGCTCGACCCGGCAGGCGGCTCGTGGTTCGTCGAGGATCTGACCGCTCAGCTGGCCGAGCAGGCCTGGGCGCATTTCCAGGACATCGAGGCGCGCGGCGGATTCGTCGCCGCCCGGGACTACATCGCCGACCAGATCGGGGAGGTGGCCGCGCGGCGCAGTGACGACATCGCGCACCGGCGCACCGCGATCACCGGCGTCAACGAATTCCCCAACCTCGACGAACAGCCGCTGCCGCAGGGGGTTTCGGCGTCGTCGATCGCTCGGTACGCGGCCGGGTTCGAAGCCCTGCGCGACCGCTCGGATGCGTTCCTGACCGCGAACGGAGCCCGTCCCAAGGTGCTGCTGCTGCCGCNGTGGCGGTGCTTTGCGCCACCGACGCCCGCTACGGCGCCGAGGCATCGGACGCGGTGGCGGCGGCACGCGCCGCCGGTGTCCGGCAAGTGCTCTTGGCCGGTCCGGAAAAGGCGGTGGCCGAAGCTGATTCGAAACCCGACGGATATCTGACCGCCAAGATCGACGCGGTCGATGCCCTGTCGAACCTGCTCACCGGACTGGGGGCCTGACATGACTGCCACAACAGGATCAGAGATCCGTAGCTTCGCCGACGTACCGCTGCGCGGGGACCGGCCGGCACCGGCGGCTACTCCGGAAGCCGTCGAGCAGCATGTCGCCGCGGCCGCAGCCGCGCACGGCTACACGCCCGACCAGCTGACCTGGTCCACCCCCGAGGGTATCGACGTCAAGCCGGTGTACGTCGCCGCCGACCGTGACGAGGTGGCCGAGGCGGGCTATCCGCTCGACAGCTTCCCGGGCGCACCGCCGTTCGTGCGCGGGCCGTACCCGACGATGTACGTCAATCAGCCGTGGACCATCCGCCAGTACGCCGGGTTCTCCACTGCGGCCGAATCGAACGCCTTCTACCGGCGCAACCTAGCCGCCGGCCAGAAGGGCCTCTCGGTGGCGTTCGACCTGGCCACCCACCGGGGCTATGACTCCGACCATCCGCGCGTGCAGGGCGATGTCGGAATGGCGGGTGTCGCAATCGATTCCATCCTCGACATGCGGCAGTTGTTCGACGGCATCGACCTGTCGACCGTGTCGGTGTCGATGACCATGAACGGGGCGGTGCTGCCGATCCTGGCGCTCTACGTCGTCGCCGCCGAGGAACAGGGTGTGCCGCCGGAGAAACTGGCCGGGACCATCCAGAACGACATCCTGAAAGAGTTCATGGTCCGCAACACCTACATCTATCCGCCCAAGCCGTCGATGCGGATCATCTCGGACATTTTCGCCTACACCAGCGCCAAGATGCCGAAGTTCAACTCGATCTCGATCTCGGGGTACCACATCCAAGAGGCCGGGGCCACGGCCGATCTGGAGCTCGCCTACACGCTGGCCGACGGCGTGGAGTACATCAAGGCCGGCCTTGATGCCGGACTGGACATCGACAAGTTCGCGCCGCGCCTCTCCTTCTTCTGGGGCATCGGCATGAACTTCTTCATGGAGGTGGCCAAGCTGCGGGCCGGCCGCCTGCTGTGGAGCGAACTGGTCGCCCAGTTCGACCCGAAGAGCGACAAATCGCTCTCGTTGCGCACCCACTCGCAGACCTCGGGGTGGTCGCTGACGGCACAGGACGTGTTCAACAACGTCGCCCGTACCTGTATCGAGGCCATGGCCGCGACCCAGGGCCACACCCAGTCGCTGCACACCAACGCGCTCGACGAGGCGCTGGCACTGCCCACCGACTTCTCCGCGCGGATCGCGCGCAACACTCAGCTGCTGCTGCAGCAGGAGTCGGGCACCACCCGGCCGATCGATCCGTGGGGCGGCTCGTACTACGTCGAGTGGCTCACGCATCAGTTGGCCGACAAGGCGCGGGCCCACATCCACGAGGTGAACGAGCACGGCGGCATGGCACAGGCGATCAGCGACGGCATCCCCAAGCTGCGCATCGAGGAGGCCGCCGCCCGCACCCAGGCCCGGATCGACTCCGGAGCCCAGCCACTGATCGGCGTCAACAAGTACCAGGTGGATGAGGACCAGGAGATCGAGGTCCTCAAGGTCGAGAACAGCCGGGTGCGGGCCGAGCAGCTGGCCAAGTTGCAGCAGCTGCGCGCCGAGCGCGACGAGTCCGCGACCCAGGCCGCGC
>NZ_LT546207.1:729888-737782 GCF_900078665.2 Mycolicibacterium houstonense
CGCTGGCCGAGCTGAGCCGCGCCGCCGAGGCCACCGGGTCGGCAGGCGAGGACGGGCTGGGCAACAACCTGCTGGCCCTGGCCATCAACGCCGCCCGCGCCAAGGCCACGCTCGGTGAGATCTCCGACGCCCTGGAGAAGGTGTACGGGCGCCATCAGGCGGAGATCCGTACGATTTCGGGCGTCTACCGCGACGAGATCGGAGCCGGGAACATCACTCCACTTTCGAATGCGACGAGCCTCGTGAACCAGTTCGCCGAGGCCGATGGCCGGCGGCCGCGCATCCTGGTGGCCAAGATGGGCCAGGACGGGCACGACCGCGGGCAGAAGGTGATCGCGACGGCATTCGCCGACATCGGCTTCGACGTCGACGTGGGCTCGCTGTTCTCCACCCCGGAGGAGGTGGCCCGCCAGGCCGCCGACAACGACGTTCACGTGGTCGGGGTGTCCTCACTGGCGGCAGGCCACCTCACCTTGGTGCCCGCGCTGCGTGACGCGCTGGCCGAGGTGGGCCGCCCGGACATCATGATCGTCGTCGGCGGGGTCATCCCGCCCGGGGACTTCGATGAGCTGTACGAGGCCGGGGCGACCGCGATCTTCCCGCCGGGCACCGTGATCGCCGATGCCGCCATCGGCCTGCTGCAGAAGTTGGCAGACCGGCTCGGTTACCAGTTGAGCTAGTAGTGGCTTCCGTTCACGAACTGGCGGCGGCCATCCGGAGCGGCGACCGCGCCGCACTGGCGCGGGCCATCACGATGGTCGAGTCCACCAGGGCCGACCACCGCGATCAGGCCCAGCAGTTGCTGCTGGAGCTGATGGCCGACGCGGGTAAGGCACAGCACATCGGTATCACCGGGGTGCCGGGTGTCGGCAAGTCGACCACGATCGAAGCTCTCGGCATGTACCTGATCGAGGCCGGTCACCGGGTCGCGGTGCTGGCGGTCGACCCGTCGTCGACCCGGACGGGTGGCTCGATCCTCGGCGACAAGACCCGGATGGCCCGGCTGGCGGTACACCCAGACGCCTACATCCGGCCGTCGCCGACCTCGGGAACGCTCGGTGGGGTGGCCAAGGCCACCCGGGAGACGATCGTGCTGCTGGAGGCGGCGGGCTACGACGTCATCCTCGTCGAGACCGTGGGGGTGGGGCAGTCCGAGGTCACGGTGTCGAACATGGTGGATACCTTCGTCTTCCTCACCCTGGCCCGCACCGGCGATCAGCTGCAGGGCATCAAGAAGGGTGTGCTGGAGCTCGCCGATGTCATCGTGGTGAACAAGGCCGACGGCGAGCACGCGGTCGAGGCCAAGGCCGCCGCCCGCGAGCTCACCGGCGCCATCCGGCTGATCTATCCACGCGAAACCCTCTGGCGGCCACCGGTTCTCACGATGAGCGCAATCGAGGGCAATGGGCTGGCCGAGTTGTGGGAGACGGTGATCAAACACCGAGAGGTGCTCACCGAGGCGGGGGAGTTCGAGGCCCGGCGGCGTGCGCAGCAAGTGGACTGGACGTGGTCGATGGTTCGGGACACCGTGCTGGACCGGGTGATGTCCCATCCCGGGGTGCGCAGCATCCGCGACGAGGTCGAGCGCCGGGTCCGCGAGGGTGAACTCACCCCGGCGCTGGCGGCCCAGGAAATTCTCGACGCGGCCGACTGAAGTCCCGGCGCTCACACCTAGGCTGTGTGCAGATCCGGAAGCGAAAGGCTGGGCTGACCCGAGATGAGGGACGTGAAGACGAAACTGCAGGTTCTCGTGGCCGCGGCGATCGTCGGCGGCGTGACGCTGACCGGATGTGGCGGCGGTGAGCCGACCGGTCCGCAGCCGACGGTCGCCAAGAGCAAGTTGCAGACCCTGGCCAAGGAGAAGCTGGAAGCCGCGGCCAAGCGCAAGGCGAAATCCGTGACCTGCGAAGACGGCATCGCCGGCAAGGTCGGGGCGACCCAGCGGTGTGTGCTGACAGCCAAGGACGGCACCAAGTACGGCGTCACCGCTACCGTCGATGCGGTGGAGTCCGGCAACGTCAAGGTCGACTTCAAGGTGGACGACAAGCCGATGCCGTGAGGCGCGCCCGCCACCCGTGGCTAACAGGTCGGTAACGCCGCGATGATTTGCCGGGGTTCCAGGTAAATTCGGTTGTGTGACCGATCACAATCGGGGGCGCGACGAGGCGCTCCCACACGGCGTCCAAGGCGCGGCGGACAGCAACTTCTCCTGCACGGTCCGCGGCTTCTCGAAACTGTTCCCGGGCCGCAGATACGGCGGCGGTGCGCTGGTGGTCTACCAGGACGGCGAGCCGCTCGTCGACGTCTGGACCGGGTACTCGGATCGTGGCGGCACGCAGTACTGGACGGCCGATACCGGTGCCATGGTGTTCTCCGCGACAAAAGGCATGGCCTCGACGATCATCCACCGCCTCGTCGATCGTGGCCTGCTCGAGTACGACACTCCGGTGAGCGCCTACTGGCCCGAATTCGGGGCCAACGGCAAATCCGCCGTCACGGTGCGGCAGGTGATGGCGCACGAAGCGGGGCTGTCGCAGCTCAACGGCGTCAGCAAAGCCGATCTGCTCGATCATGAGGTGATGGAAGGCCGTATCGCGGCGGCTCCGGTGAATTCTCTGTTGTTCGGCAAGCAGGCCTATCACGCGCTGACCTACGGCTGGTTGTTGTCGGGTCTGGCGCGCTCGGTGACCGGGCAGGGCATGCGCGAGTTGTTCCGGATCGAGTTGGCCGAGCCGCTGGGCACGGACGGCCTGCATCTGGGACGTCCACCGGCGGATGCCCCGACCCGGCCCGCACAGATTCTGGGGCCGCAACTGCGGTGGCCCAACCATGCCTTCGACTTCCTGGCACCGCGGGTGGCCGCGTTGAACTTCTCGGGCGCCTTCGGCTCGATGTACTTCCCGGGTGTCATGTCTCTGGTGCAGGGCGATACCCCGTTCCTGGATGCCGAAGCCCCCGCGGTGAACGGGGTGGCGACGGCGCGCGGGCTGGCGAAGATGTACGGGGCGATAGCCAACCGGGGACGCCTGCGCGACGTGCAGATTCTGTCGGAGCGCACGGTGGCCAGGCTGACCGGCCCTCCGGGGTTGCGCCGGGACCGCAATCTCGGCGTGCCGCTCGGTTTCCATCTCGGGTATCACTCGGTGCCGTTCGGGATCATGCCCGGATTCGGGCATGTCGGTCTCGGTGGGTCGGTCGGCTGGGCCGATCCGGCGAGCGGACTGGCGATCGGATTCGTGCACAACCGGCTGTTGACGCCCATGGTGTTCGACATGGCCGCATTCGTCGGTCNAACATCGCCACCCCGTCGCGCGACGCGCAGGTGGCCGTCTACCGCGCCGCGCTGCGGGCCGCATCGGTCGACCCGGCCACCGTCGGGTTGGTCGAGGCACATGGCACCGGAACACCGGTCGGCGACCCGATCGAATTCGCGAGTCTGGCTGCGGTTTACGGGACGGCCGGCCCTTGTGCGCTGGGGTCGTCCAAGACCAACTTCGGCCACAGCCAGTCCGCATCGGGCGCGGTCGGGTTGATGAAGGCCGTGCTGGCGCTGCAACACGGCACCGTTCCGCCCAATCTGCATTTCACCCGGCTTCCCGACGAGATGGAGCGGATCCAGACCGAACTGTTCGTGCCGCGGGAAACCGTGGGCTGGCCGGTGGCCGGGCCGCACCCCCGTCGGGCCGCGGTGTCGTCGTACGGGTTGTCCGGGACGAACGTGCACGCCGTGCTCGAGCAGGCGCCCGCTCCGGCCGCCATCGCCGTCGAACCGGTCGGCGGGGCCGAACCACCCGCGGATCCATCGTTGTTCCTGATGTCGGCGACCTCCGCCGACGAACTGCGCCGGACGGCCGGCCGGCTCGCCGATTGGCTGGCCGACCGTGCCGATGTCGATCTGCCCGACCTGGCGTACTCGCTGGCTCGCCGCCGGGCCCACCGGCCGGTGCGTTCTGCGGTGCTGGCCGCCGACCGGGGAACCCTGATCGCGGGTCTGCGTGAGATCGCCTCCGGCGAGGTGCCCTACGAGCCCGCCGTCGGCCAGGATGACCGCGGACCGGTGTGGGTGTTCTCCGGTCAGGGCTCGCAATGGGCCGGAATGGGCGCGGAGTTGTTGGCCTCAGACCCCGCGTTCGCCGCGACGATCGCCGAGATCGAGCCGCTGATCGCGCGAGAGTCCGGGTTCTCCGTGACCGAGGCGATGTCGGCCGCCGACGTGGTGGCGGGTATCGACCGCGTGCAGCCCACGGTGTTCGCCGTCCAGGTCGCACTGGCGGCCAGCTTGCGCAGCAGCGGGGTGAAACCCGGTGCGGTGATCGGACATTCGATGGGCGAGGTGGCGGCCGCCGTGGTGTCCGGCGTGCTCACGCTCGAGGACGGGGTGAAGGTCATCTGCCGCCGGTCGCGGCTGATGGCGACGATCGCCGGTTCGGGGGCGATGGCGTCGGTGGAACTGCCGGCCCAACAGGTGCTCTCGGAGCTGGCCGCCCGCGGCGTCAAGGACGTGGTGCTGGCAGTGGTCGCCTCGCCCAGCTCGACCGTGGTCGGCGGCGCGACGGAGTCGATCCGCGCCCTGGTCGCCGATTGGGAGAGCCGGGACATCATGGCCCGTGAGGTGGCCGTCGACGTGGCATCGCACACCCCGCAGGTCGACCCGATCCTCGACGAGCTCGCTGACGAGCTGGCCGACCTGGACCCGTCGGACCCGACCATCCCGTACTACTCGGCCACTCTGTACGACCCCCGGGACCTGGCTGATTGGGACGCCGACTACTGGGTCGACAACCTGCGCCACACGGTCCGGTTCGCCGCCGCCGTGCAAGCCGCGCTCGAGGACGGCTTCCGGGTGTTCACCGAACTCGCGCCGCACCCGCTGCTGACCCACGCGGTCGATCAGACCGCCCGTGCCCTCGACATCCCGCACGAAGCACTGGCGACCCTGCGCCGGGAACAGAAGATGGCGGGCGGCCTGCTTCCGGTGGTCGCCGATCTGCACAGCGCAGGCGCCCACGTCGACCTCGGCGTGCTCTACCCGGGCGGCCGGCTGGTCGATGCGCCGTTGCCCACGTGGAACCGGCAGCAGTTGATGCTCGTCCGCGATCCCAACGAGCTGGCGCCCGGTGGGGCCGTTCTCGCGGTGCATCCGCTGCTGGGTGCGCACGTGCGGCTCGCCGAGGAGCCCGAGCGTCATGTGTGGCAGGCCGACGTCGGAACGGGCACCCAGCCGTGGCTGGGTGATCACCAGGTGCACAACGTCGCCGCACTTCCCGGTGCAGCCTATTGCGAGATGGCGTTGGCGGCCGCGCAAGCCGTCCTCGGGGATGCCGTCGAGGTTCTGGACGTCACCTTCGATCAGATGNCCGTCAACATCGCCACCCCGTCGCGCGACGCGCAGGTGGCCGTCTACCGCGCCGCGCTGCGGGCCGCATCGGTCGACCCGGCCACCGTCGGGTTGGTCGAGGCACATGGCACCGGAACACCGGTCGGCGACCCGATCGAATTCGCGAGTCTGGCTGCGGTTTACGGGACGGCCGGCCCTTGTGCGCTGGGGTCGTCCAAGACCAACTTCGGCCACAGCCAGTCCGCATCGGGCGCGGTCGGGTTGATGAAGGCCGTGCTGGCGCTGCAACACGGCACCGTTCCGCCCAATCTGCATTTCACCCGGCTTCCCGACGAGATGGAGCGGATCCAGACCNGACGCACGCCGTCGGGCCGGCTCTGTTCGTTGCGGGCGGTGACGGCCGGTCCGACCCAGTCGGCGGCAGCGCGCCGAGCTGCGGTGATATACATCACACATTGTCCCGATATTGGGACACAAATCCCGTAACCGAAGCGACTGTCTGCCGTTAACCCCGGTTGGTTTGCTTCTGGTAGTCGATGTGGGTCCAATCACGCGATCCGGCGGGGCGTGGGCTGAGTCTCATCACGGCCCCGGTATCGGGCGAGGTGGGCGCCCGGTGAACGTACGGCGTTGCATGGAGACGCGAAGGTTCACGATCAATGCTGGTCACTACGTTGCGTTGTCAACAACAGCCATTAGCTGATGCGCTTTTCGGGTACACCTTCGTACCGTTTTCGGGCCCTTTGGTGGACGGAACGTGAATTCGGTTCAAGTACGGATTCTGCAGTTTGCGTCTCGGTGGCTGGCTAACTATTTAGCCAATAACTATTAATTAACTGTAGATGGCAAACTCGGTACGGTTTTCGTGCTACGGACAACCGAAGAAAGGTAATCTCCCGGCCTGGGAAGATGGCTGGATTAGTTAGCGGGATAATTTCCGCCAGGTATCGCAGCCTGATCGGGATTGCGCTAAAAGGGTTGGGGTATAGCAGTATTCGATGCTCGCCGGGCCGGGACGGGTGGGCGAACCGGCCTCGCTAGCGAAATGGGTGGTCGCTGCGGCCGTTCGAAAGCCGGGGTCGCGCAGCGAACTCGTGATCGTTTTTGCGATCAGATGTTTCCAACATCCAGGTTGGGCCACGCGCTAGGCTACGGAGCCGCGTTGGCAACGACTCGAACCGGAAGCGGGGATTCGGTACCGTGCGTCGGTGGCAACGTAGCGCACATTCTTTTCCGCGTTCTGACTACGTTGAGCGAAGCTTTGCTCAGTTCAACATCGAGAAAGGTAAGCCCACTTGGCCGAAACACCAGCCACCCCGATCGCCGTCATCGGTATGGGCTGCCGGCTCCCGGGCGGAATCGAATCCCCGGACCAGTTGTGGGCTGCGTTGCTTCAGGGTGACGACCTGGTCACCGAGGTTCCGGCCGAGCGCTGGGACGCCGAGGAGTTCTACGACCCCGAGCCCGGAGTGCCCGGGCGGTCGGTGTCGAAGTGGGGGGCCTTCCTCGATGACGTGGCCGGATTCGACGCCGGATTCTTCGGTATCAGCGAGCGCGAGGCCACCGCGATCGACCCGCAGCACCGTCTGCTCCTGGAGACCGCATGGGAAGCCATCGAACACGCGGGCGTCGACCCCGGGACCCTGTCTGGGTCGCTGACCGGGGTTTTCATGGGGCTGACCCACGGGGATTACCAGCTTCTCGCCGCCGATGCCCACTCGATCGAGGGCCCGTACGGCTTCACCGGCAACAACTTCAGCCTGGCGTCGGGCCGGATCGCCTACCACCTGGGCTCGCACGGCCCTGCTTACTCGGTGGACTCGGCCTGCTCCTCGAGCCTGTTGGCCGTCCACAACGCGTGCCGCAGCCTGCATGACGGCGAGAGCGACCTGGCGCTCGCCGGCGGGGTCTGCATCGTGCTCGAGCCCCGCAAGCTGGCGTCCGGTTCCGCGCAGGGGATGCTGTCGCCGACCGGCCGGTGCCATGCGTTCGACGTTGCGGCGGACGGTTTCGTGGCCGGTGAGGCCTCGGCGGTCCTCCTGCTCAAGCGCTTGACCGATGCCGAACGCGACGGCGATCGCATTCTGGCGGTCGTCCGCGGCACCGCGGTCAACCAGGACGGGCGCACCGTCAACATCGCCACCCCGTCGCGCGACGCGCAGGTGGCCGTCTACCGCGCCGCGCTGCGGGCCGCATCGGTCGACCCGGCCACCGTCGGGTTGGTCGAGGCACATGGCACCGGAACACCGGTCGGCGACCCGATCGAATTCGCGAGTCTGGCTGCGGTTTACGGGACGGCCGGCCCTTGTGCGCTGGGGTCGTCCAAGACCAACTTCGGCCACAGCCAGTCCGCATCGGGCGCGGTCGGGTTGATGAAGGCCGTGCTGGCGCTGCAACACGGCACCGTTCCGCCCAATCTGCATTTCACCCGGCTTCCCGACGAGATGGAGCGGATCCAGACCGAACTGTTCGTGCCGCGGGAAACCGTGGGCTGGCCGGTGGCCGGGCCGCACCCCCGTCGGGCCGCGGTGTCGTCGTACGGGTTGTCCGGGACGA
>NZ_LT546207.1:738056-850044 GCF_900078665.2 Mycolicibacterium houstonense
GGCGCCTCGAGGCCGACGCGGCCCCGGCCCGACCCGGCCATGACATCGATGCGTTGTTCGCGACCCACCGGCAGCGCATCGAGGGGGCCGAGATGCGGGCCGGCTACGACGAGCGCGGCATCCAGTACGGACCGGCCTTCGCCGGGCTGGTGGCCGCGTACCTCACGGACGACACGGACGGCCCGGTCGACACGGTGCTGGCCGAAGTCGCGCTGCCGGGGTCGATCCGGTCTCAGCAGGGCGTCTACGAGATCCATCCGGCGTTGCTGGATGCCTGCTTCCAGGCGGCAGGCGCTCATCCGGCCCTGCGCGACCTGACCGGGACACTGATGCTGCCGCTGGGCGTGCGACGGCTCCGGGCGTACGGCTCGACCCGCAACACTCACTACTGCCTGGTGCGGATCACCGATGTCGCCGCCTCCGGCGTCGAGGTCGACATCGACCTGCTCGATGAGCAGGGCACCGTGTTGTTGAGCGTCGGCGGTTTGCAGCTGGGGACCGGTGTATCGGCCGACCGGCAGCAGGAGCGCACCCTCAACGACCGGCTGCTTGCCATCGAATGGCGCCGGCAGGAGCTTCCCGAACCGGACTTCTGCGAGCCGGGCCGGTGGCTGCTGATCAGCACGTCCGACGCGGCCGATCTGAATGCGACCAGGCTGGCCGATGCGCTGAAGACCCACGGTGCCGACGTCACGACCATGGCGTGGCCGCAGCGGTCCGATCACGCTGCGCATGCCGAACGGCTGCGCGAGTACCTCGCCGCCCGGCCGTTCACCGACGTGCTCGTGGTGACGGCGCCACGCAGCGGCGTCACCGACGATCAATCCGGCGTCCGCGGCGGCGACACCGTGCGGCATCTCGTGCACATCGTGCGGGAACTGACCGAGGTTCACGGCGAGCCACCACGCCTGCATGTGCTGACCCGCACCGCCCAGACGGTGTTGGCCGAGGACACCGCGAATCTGGAGGAGGCCGGACTCCGCGGCCTGATCCGGGTGATCGGCATGGAGCACCCGCGGCTGCGGGCCAGCCAGATCGACGTCGACGACTACACCGATCCGGCCCGGGTGGTGGCGCAACTGGTGGCCGGATCCGACGAGGACGAAACCGCCTGGCGTGGTGGGAATTGGTATGCAGCCCGGTTGATCCCGGGCCCGCTCCGCCCGGAGGAACGCCGCACCACGGTGGTGAACCCGGCCCGCGACGGCATGCGGCTTCAGATCCGGACACCTGGTGACATCCAGTCCCTGGAACTGGCCGCGTTCGAACGCGTGGCGCCGGGACCCGGGCAGATCGAGGTGGCGGTCCGGGCGTCGAACCTGAACTTCGCCGACGTGCTGGTGGCCTTCGGCCGGTACCCGAGCTTCGAGGGGCGCCTGCCCAAGCTGGGTGCCGACTTCGCCGGCGTGGTGACGGCCGTGGGTCCCGGAGTGGTCAGCCACCAGGTCGGTGACCAGGTGGGTGGCATCTCGGCCGACGGGGCCTGGGCGACGTTCGTCACCTGCGACGCCAACATGGCTGTGACGCTGCCGCCCGGCGTGCCCGTCAACCGGGCCGCCGCCGTGCCCAGTGCCCACGCCACCGCCTGGTACGGCCTGCACGATCTGGCCGGGATCTCGGCCGGAGACAAAGTGCTCATCCATTCCGCCACCGGCGGTGTGGGACAGGCCGCGATCGCCATCGCGCGAGCGGCCGGTGCCGAGATCTTCGCCACCGCGGGCAGTGAGACGCGACGGGACTTGTTGCGCAGCTGGGGTATCGAGCACGTCTACGACTCGCGTAGCACCGACTTCGCCGACGCGATCCGCCGGGACACCGACGGCTACGGCGTGGACATCGTGCTCAACTCGCTGACCGGTGCTGCCCAGCGGGCCGGGCTGGAGCTGCTGTCCTTCGGCGGGCGGTTCGTCGAGATCGGCAAGCGCGACATCTACGGCGACACCCGGCTCGGGCTGTTCCCGTTCCGCCGCAACCTGTCTTTCTATGCCGTCGACCTGGCCCTGCTGGCCCTGACCGAGCCCGACACCGTGCGTCGGCTGCTCGAGGTCTGCTATCAGCGGATCGCCGACGGAACGCTGCCACTGCCGGAGACGACCCACTTCCCGCTGCAGGACGGCGCCACCGCGATCCGCGTGATGGGTGCGGCCGAGCACACCGGCAAGCTGGTGCTCGACATCCCGGAGGGCGGGCAGATCTCCGCGGTGGTACCGCCGGAAGAGGCACCGGCATTCCGCTCGGACGGCGCCTACGTGGTGACCGGCGGGCTGGGCGGGCTCGGATTGTTCCTGGCCGAGAAGCTCGCCGCGGCCGGTTGTGGCCGCATCGTGCTCAACGGTCGGTCGGCGCCGTCGGACGAAGCCCAGGCGGTCATCGATCGGATTCGGCGCGCGGGCACCGAAGTCGCGGTGGAGCTGGGTGACATCGGCGAGCCCGACACGGCTGTCCGGCTGGTCGAGGTGGCCTGCGCGACCGGCCTGCCGCTGCGTGGCGTGCTGCACGGCGCCGCCGTGGTCGAAGACGCGGTGCTGGCCAACATCACCGATGAACTCATCGAAAAGGACTGGGCGCCCAAGGTTTACGGTGCCTGGAATCTGCACAGCGCGACGCTGCGCCAGTCGCTGGACTGGTTCTGCTCGTTCTCGTCGGCGGCAGCACTGGTCGGCTCGCCCGGTCAGGGCGCCTATGCCGCCGCGAACAGCTGGCTGGACGCGTTCACCCACTGGCGGCGCAGCCAGGGCCTGCCCGCCATGGCGATCGCATGGGGGCCGTGGTCGGAGATCGGCCGTGGTACCGGTCTGGCCGACGGTGCGGGTGCGGCGATCTCGCCGGAGGAAGGTGCCTACGCCTTCTCGACATTGCTGCGCCACAACCGCGCGTACACCGGATACGCGCCGGTGCTCGGGACCCCGTGGCTCACCGCGTTCGCGCAGAACAGCCGATTCGCCGAGGCGTTCGCGTCCGCCGGTGGCGGACGTGGCGGTGCGGGCGGCAGCGCATTCCTCACGGAGTTGCGCGGTCTTGCCCCGGCCGAGTGGCCGAGCCGGATGCGCCGGATGATCGCCGAGCAGATCAGCATGATCCTGCGCAGATCGGTTGATCCGGACCGTCCGCTCGCCGAGTACGGTCTCGACTCGCTCGGCACCCTCGAGGTGCGGACCCGGATCGAGGCCGAAACCGGTATACGTATCGGCGCAACGGATATCAGCACGATCAGGGTTCTGGCCGACCGGCTCTGTGACGCGCTGGCGCCGGATTCGCCCGTAGCGGTTTCGTCGTGATGACGGAATGCGCCAAGGTGCCGACCGGGGGCTCACCGACGTGCATTTCGCCCGGCGTGGTCGTTGAGACAGGAGATACGCAGTGGTTGCGATGAAACCAATCCACGACTGGTCGGGCGAGCCCGGCGAGGTGGTCTCGTGGAGCCCCTCGCGGGCATCGGTGGCCAAGGTGGCCGAAGCCCCGGTCAGCGACGTCCCGGTGAGCTATCAGCAGGAACAGCACCTGTTGGCCTTCCGCAAGCACACGTCGCAGGGCACCGACATGGCGCGGCTGAACATCCCGGCCTGGGATGTTCCCGGCCGCTGCGATCTGCGTGCGATGTCGCACGTGATCAACGCCTACCTGCGCCGCCACGACACGTTCCACAGCTGGTTCGAGTACACCGACGACGACCGGATCGTCCGTCGGACCGTGGACAATCCGCGGGACATCAAGTTCGTGCCCACCAAGCACGGCGAGATGTCGGCGAGCCAATGGCGGGAGCACATTCTGGCCACCCCGGATCCGTGGCAGTGGGACTGCTTCCGGTTCGGGATCATTCAGCGCGAGAGCCATTTCACCGTCTACATCAGCGTGGACCACGTCCATACGGATGCCATGTTCATGGGTCTGGCCTTCGTCGAGATCCACATGATGTACCAGGCGCTGGTGCACGGTGCGGCGCCGCTGCAGCTGCCCGACGCCGGTAGCTACGACCGGTACTGCCAGGAGCAGCGCCGGTACACGGCCGAACTCAATGCGGACTCGCCGGAAGTGCGGGATTGGATCACGTTCCTGCAGGCCAATGGTGGGACCCTGCCGCAGTTCCCGCTACCGCTCGGCGATCCGTCATTGCCCCATACGGGCGACGTGATCACCGTCGAGCTGCTCGACCGTGAGCAGGGGGACCGGTTCGAACAGGCCTGCATGGCCGCGGGCGCCCGGTTCAGCGGCGGCGTATTCGCCTGTGGCGCAATCGCTCAATATGCCCTCACCGGCGCCGAGACCTATCGGGTGATCACCCCGACCACGACGCGGCGCAGCGAGGCCGAGTTCATGACCACCGGCTGGTTCACCGGCTTGGTCCCGATCACTGTCGGGGTGTCCACCTCGTCGTTCGGCGCCACCGCGCGAGCCGCCCAGCAGTCCTTCGACGGCGGCATGGGCCTGGCACACGTCCCGTTCGAGCGGGTGCTCGAAATCGCCGACCCCGACAGTGGCATCCGCAGCCCGGATCCCGGCGTGCCGATGTTGTCGTACCTGGACGCGGGCCTGCTGTCGCCCGGTGTCATCGCCGAATGGCAGCGGCTCAACGGCACCCTGTACAGCGATTCCCGGTCGGCGTACCAGGTCGGGATGTGGGTGAACCGGGTGGAGGATCGCACCACCGTCACGGCGGCCTTCCCGAGCAACCCCGTCGCGCGGGAATCGGTGCTTCGGTACCTGGAAGCGATGAAGGCGGTGTACCTGCGGGTGATCGAGGGTCACGACGAGGTGATGGCACTCGGCGAGCTCGACGGCGCCGATGCCGACCTTGATCTGAAAACTGCGTGAGCACGACGATGTTGGGGGATTCTGCGCGATGACGGATGCCATCACGCGTCAAGCGGACCGGCTGGAGTTCACCGACCAGGCCATGTTTCTCGGCCTGCGCGCCACCGGCCAGGAAGCCGTCATGCAATGTGTGTGGATCTACGAGCGGCCGGTGGACTACGACGGTCTGCGCCGGTTCCACGACGGCATCGGTCACGGGGTCTTCGGGCGCCGGATCGAACGTTCGCCATTGCCCTTCGGCCGGCATCGCTGGGTCGCGGCTCCGGGACCGCAGGCCGATCTCGACATCGCCCAGCCCCGGTCGCGCGAGGAACTCGGCGCCTGGGTGGACGAGCGCGCGGCGATGCCGTTGGACCCCGAACACGGTCCGGGCTGGCACATGGGTGTGCTGCCGATGACCGACGGTTCCACCGCGATCTGCCTGGTGGGCTCGCACTGCCTCGGTGACGGCGGTGGCGGGATACTCACGATCCTGGATGCGGTGTACGGCAACAAGACCGACTTCGGTCACGCACTGCCTGCCTCGCGCACCCGGTGGCGCGCCATCGGGGCGGACCTGCGCGAAACGCTGCGAGGAACTCCCGAACTGGCCCGCACCGTGGTCGCCGCGACCAAACTGGCCCGACGCAAGCGCGGCGACATCTCGCGTTCCGGCGCGGCGCGACCCCGCGTCGTTGCGGGGGCGGACGAGCGGGTCTACATGCCTGCCGTCACCGTCTACGTCGCCGTGGAGGACTGGGACCTGCGAGCGAAAACTCTTGGTGGGAACAGCTATTCGCTGGTGGCCGGCCTGGCGGCCAGACTCGCCGAGTCGATGGGACGGGTACGCGCCGAGGACGGCGCGGTCACGCTGAACATTCCGCAAAACGATCGCACCCTGGATCGCGACACCCGGGCCAACGCGGTACGGCTGGTCAACGTCGCGATCGACCCGCAGAAGGTGACCACCGATCTCTCCGAGGCCCGTGCCGCGATCAAGCAGGGCCTGGCCACCGCCCGCGACGTTCCGGACGAGACGTTGCAGCTGCTTCCGCTGACCCCCTTCATCCCGAAGCGGGTGGTGCGCAAGATGGCCGACGTGGTGTTCGGCTTCGCGGCCGATCTACCGGTCTCGTGCTCGAACATGGGAGTGGTACCCCCGGCGGTGGCAATGGCCGACGGCACCGAGGCCGACTACGTCTACTTCCGCGGGATCGATCGGTATGCCACCCGGGGGGCCCTTGAGCAACGCTGTGGTCTGCTCACCGTGGTCGCGTGCCAGGTCGACAACAAGGTCTCGCTCAGCGTCGTTGCCTACCAGCCGGGTTCGGCGAACTCCACGCCCTGGCTGCGTGATCTGGTCGCTCGGACGCTGACCGACTTCGAACTGACCGGCGTGATCGAGTAGGTACGTATGCCCAGATCCCTCTCTTTGCCCAACCGACCCAAGCCGGCTGCCGCTCTGCCGGACAACCGGCTGTCACTGTGGGACGAGGCCGCGGTGCGGACCATGCGTGCCACCGGGCGCGTACAGGTGATGCAGTGTTCGTGGGTTTATGACCACCCCGTGGACTTCGACGGCATCCGGCGGTTCCACGAGAACTTCGGTGGTGGCCTGTTCGGCCGCCGTATCGAGCGTTCCCCGTTGCCGTTCGGCCGCTACCGCTGGGTCAGCGCGGTGGGTCCCCAGGCGCCGCTCGATGTCGCAGAGCCACGCACCCGGGCCGAGATCGGGGACTGGATCGACGAGCGGGCGCAGTTGCCCATCGATCCCGAACGCGGTCCGGGCTGGCATATGGGCGTGCTGCCGGTGACCGACGGCTCGACCGCGGTGACCGTGGTGGTGTCGCACTGCCTGGGCGACGGTGTCGGGGGAGTGATGGTCATCGCCGATGCCATCGCCGGCCGACGGCCCGACCTCGGCTACCCGATACCCAACTCGCGCAGCAGGTTACGCGCCATCGCGGCCGATCTACGGGCCACCCTGTCCGACGCGTCTGAGGTGGCCGGCGCGATCGGCGTCGGAATCGGACTGTTGCGGCGCCGGGAGTCCGATGTGGCCGAGACGACCACGCCGAAGCCGGCGCGGGTGGTGCCGAACGGTGCTGAACAGATTGTGCTACCTGCGATTTCGGTCTTCGTCGACCTCGCGGACTGGAACGCGCGCGCGGAGGCGATCGGTGGCAACAGCTACTCGATGCTGGCCGGATTCGCGGCACGGCTCGGTGAACGGATGGGGCGCTGCGCCGCCGAAGGCGATGTCACGTTGCTGATCGCCGTCAACGACCGCACCGACGGCGATACCCGGGCGAACGCGATGCTGCTGGCCACCGCGCAGATCGACCCGATGTCGGTCACCGCCGACCAGTCCGCCGCCCGCGGCGCCATCCGCCAGGCGTTCAAGACGTTGCGTGAGGTGCCCGACGAGACCCTGCAGTTGTTGCCGCTGACGCCGCTGGTGCCCAAGGGGGTGCTCAAGCAGGTTGCCGACGGATTCCTCGGGAATGACGATCTGCCGGTGTCGTGCTCGAATCTGGGCGATCTCACCACGGACGTGACCAGGCTGGACGGCACCGAGGCCGAGTACATCGTGTTTCGGGGTGTCGATCAGGGCACCACCCGGCAGGAGCTGGAGGACAACGACGGACAGCTGGTGCTGGTATCCGCCCGGGTCGGCGGAAAAGTGTCCATCGGGATCACCGCATATCAAGCGGGCGAACAGAATTCGAAGGCGAGGCTGGCCGAGTTGGCGGCCAAGACCCTGGCCGAATTCGATCTCACCGGCGAGATTGACTGGAACAGCTGAGGAAGGCTGAATCGATGAACGATACGACTCTGGTCGGTGTTCTGCGGGAGCGTGCCAGCCTGCAGCCCGACGACATCGCCTACACCTACCTGGATTACGACCAGGACCCGGAGGGCGTGCCGGTCACGCTGACGTGGGCACAGCTGTACCGCAAGGTGCGCGGCCTGGCACATGTGATCCGGCAGCACGGAGCGGTCGGCGATCGCGCGGTGATCCTCGCGCCCCAGGGCCTGGAATACGTCATCTCCTTCCTCGGCTCCCTCGAGGCCGGGTTCATCGCGGTTCCGCTGTCGGTCCCGATGGGCGGCGTGCACGATGAGCGGGTATCGGCCGTGCTCGGCGACTGCCGGCCGTCGGTGATCCTCACCACCTCGCCATCCAGCGCCGCGGTCACCGAATATGCGGTCCGGCAAGGGGACTCGGCGTCGCCGACGGTAATCTCGGTCGATACGCTCGATCTGGACGCGCGGGTCAAGGCGATCAGCAGTCGCGAGGCGCGTCCGGCGACCGCCTACCTGCAGTACACGTCCGGTTCCACCCGTACCCCGGCCGGTGTGATGGTGACTAACACCAACCTGACGGCCAACTTCGAACAGATGATGTGCGATTTCTTCCCGCACTTCGGCAAGGTCCCGCCGCCGGGCACCAATGTGGTGTCCTGGCTGCCCTTCTACCACGACATGGGCCTCATGCTCGGGGTGGTGGCACCGATCCTGGGCGGCTGGCACACGGTGTTCACCACACCACTGGCCTTCCTGGCCCGCCCGGCGCGGTGGATCCAGTTGATGGGCAGCTATCCGCGCGTGGTCACCGCCGGACCGAACTTCGCCTTCGAACTGGCTGTCGGCCGCACGTCGGACGAGGACATCGCCGGTATCGATCTCGGTGATGTGATCGCGGTGTGGAGCGGAGCCGAGCGGGTCCACGAGGCGACGCTGAAGCGTTTCACGCAGCGGTTCGGCAAGTTCAACTTCCCCGACGATGTGCTGCGTCCGTCCTACGGTCTGGCCGAGGCCACGCTGTATGTCGCGACCGGTCAGCCCGGTCCGCCCAACGTGGTGGCGTTCGAAACGGAGAAGCTGTCGGCCGGGCACGCAGAGCGCTGTGCCCCCGGGTCGGGCACCGAACTGGTCGGATACGGCACTCCGGAATCACCGCTGGTGCGCATCGTGGACCCGGAGACCCGCGTCGAGGTTCCGGCCGGTGTCATCGGCGAGATCTGGTCGCACGGTGAGAACAACTGCCTCGGCTACTGGGAGAAGCCCGAACAGACCGAGTACACCTTCGGCGCCAAGCTGGCCGGCCCGTCGGCGGGTACGCCGGAAGGGCCGTGGCTGCGGACCGGTGACCTCGGGTTCATCTCGGACGGCGAGCTTTTCATCATCGGGCGGATCAAGGACCTGCTGATCGTGCGGGGCCGCAACCACTATCCCGACGACATCGAGGCCACCATCCAGGAGATCACCGGCGGACGTGTCGCGGCGATCGGTGTGGAGGAGGATCGCACCGAGCAGCTGGTCGCGATCATCGAGGTCAAGAAGCGCGGCGACACCGAAGAAGCGGTCGCGGAGAATCTGTTGACCATCAAACGTGATGTGGCGGCGGCGATTTCGCAGGCATACGGCCTCAGCGCCGCGGACCTCGTGCTGGTACCCCGGGGCGCGATCCCGATCACCACCAGCGGCAAGATCCGCCGGGCTTCGTGCGTGGAGCAGTACCAGAACGGTCAGTTCAACCGGCTCGACGACTGCCTGCAGTCGGCGTAGCGAGGTACCCGACGCACGTGGATTGTCGACTCGCCTATATCGACCAGGCCTCGTTTCAGGGTTTGCGGGCGCTGGAACGTGGACCGCTGATGCAGTACACGTGGATCTACGATCGCCCGGTCGACGTGGACGGCATCCGCCGATTCCAGCGCAATCTGGCCGACGGGCTCCTCGGGCGACGTATCGAGCGGTCGCCCTTGCCATTCGGACGACACCGCTGGGTGGCGTCGGCCGGACCCGCCGATGTCGAGATCTCGGCGCGGACGTGCCCGCGGGCCGACGTCTGGACGTGGGCCGACGACCGGATGCGGCGGCCGATCGATCCGGAGCACGGGCCGGCCTGGCATCTCGGTGTACAGCCCTTCACCGACGGCGGCGCGGCGGTGTCCCTGGTGGCCTCGCACTCCGTGGTCGACGGTCAGGGAATGACGATCGCGGTCGTCGACGCGGTGAACGGTGCCGATCGTCAACTGGGCTACCCACTTCCGGGGTCACGGCCCCGCCGGCGGGCACTGGTGGACGATGCCGGGGCCGCGCTCCGTTCGATACCCGAGATCGGCCGGGCGGTTGTCGCCGGGGTGCGGGTGGCCCGGTCCGAACAGCAGGATCTGGCGTCGTCGTTCAAGACCGCCGCCGAGGCGCCGCCGGGCGACGACCGTCCGGTACTGGCCCCGACGGTGGCGGTGTTCATCGATCTGGATCAGTGGGACGAACGCGCGAGACGGCTTGGCGGCACCAGCAATTCGTTGTTCGCCGGTCTGGCCGCACGGCTGGGGAAGAGGTTGGGCCGTTCCGGCGCGGATGGGACGATCGCACTGTCGTGGCCGGTCAGCGAGCGCACTGAAGGCGATACCCGCGCCAATGCGTTGATCGCCGCGAAGATGCGGGCCGACCCCGACACGGTGACCACCGACCTGAACCCGGTTCGCGGCGCGATGAAGTCCGCTCTCGCGGAGTCGGGCGAGCTGTCGGCTCGGCTGCTCGCACCGCTGCCCCTGACGCCGTTCACGCCGAAGGCCTTGGTCCGACGGCTGGAGGCGCTGGTGGTCTCTGTCGACAACCCCGTCGGGTGCTCCAACATCGGAGATTTGGATCCGGCGATGAACCGTCCCGACGGTACCGACGCGGACTTCGTTTCGCTGCGCCTGCTCGAGCCTCAGATCACCACCCGAGTCCTGAACCGGATCGGTGGCTATCTCTCGCTGGTGTCAGGGCGGGTACACGGGCGGATCTTCATCAGCGTGGGCGCATGGACGGTCGGCGCCGGCAATACGAAACAGGAGCTGCGCGAGACCGTGCTGGCGGCCCTGTCCGATTTCAGCCTGTCCGGCATCGTCGAATAACGGTCAGTGCCCGGCGATCCCCATGGCGATCAGCACGCAACCCGCCACGGCGAGCACCACCGCGAAATCGCGCCGCTTGCGCGCCCGGATCCAGCTCTGGAACCCTGCCAGAGCCGTACGCGTACGGTCCGGGGCGATGTAGTAGCTCACCAGCGGAACCGCGGACACGATGTTCGCGACCAGAAGATAGACGCCGATGGTCAGCGCCTTGGCCCATGCCGAGACGCTCGATGCCCCGATGACCACGAGCAGAGCCATGTACTCCACCGACGGCAGTGCGGTGCTGACCCCCATCGCTCCCGAGAACCACGGGGACGTGCTCAGCGAGCTGCCCTCGAAGCGGCCGGGCTTCTTGGCGACGTTCCCGTCGTCCGGGCCGGGGGAGACCCCGCCGGCGGCCACCTTGCTGCGGGACCGACGGCTGACCGAGGTGCTGGCGGCCAGGCCCGCGGCAAGTAGCAACGCCAGCACGCCAACGGCGATTTGTACTGTGGCTCCGTCGATCTCGGGGATGCTGAACAACCCGCGGTGAACCACGAACACCACCAGGATCGCGACGGCCGCGCTCATCAGCACGCCGCCGCTCAGATAGGCAGCCAATTGGAGGATCGGGCGGGGCCGGCTCAGCACGACGAGGATGAAGCCGATGCGGGTCGGATCGAAGTTCACCGCGATGGCAAGGGCCAGAACGGTGGTCCACATGGCAGCCGACCCTACCGGCGCCCGGCGACGGCGGCTTCTTCGAGCAGTCGGACCGCCGTCGCGACACTGGTTTCCGGCGGTGTCGCCGCGGCCCCGAACGCACGCGCGCGTGCGGCGTATCCGGGCTGCAACACGGTCTGCAGCGCGGTGCGCAGCAGGTCCGGGGTGAGTGCGGAAAAGCGATGTGACGTACCCACTTTGAGCCGGCGGATCTGGCGCGCGAAGATCGGCTGGTCGGCGGCCACCCACAAGATCAGCGTCGGGACCCCGGCGCGCAAGCCGGCTGCCGTGGTACCCGCACCGCCGTGGTGTACGACAGCACGGCAGCGGGGGAAGACCGCCGCGTGGTTGACGGCCCCGACCATCTTGACGTGATCGGGCCCGTGGTCGTGGGGCAGATCCCACACACCCGAACTGATCAGTGCGCGCTGCCCCAGCTCGGCGCAGACGTCGGAGATCATCTGAACCGTGGCGGCCGGGTTGCTGACCGGCATGCTGCCGAATCCGAAGTAGATCGGCGGCTTTCCGGCGTCGATCCACGACGCCACCTCGTCATCGCCGTCGGTGCCCAATCCCATCGTGATGGCGCCGACCAACGGTCGGGTGTCGCCCCACTCCGCGGACAAGCCCGGGAACAGCAGTTCGTCGTAGGCCTGGATCTCCAACGCGCCGCTCTCCACGATGCGGCGCACCGAGCGGACCCGTGCCGGCGGCAAGCCGAGTTCGCGCCGCTGGGCATCCTCGGCTTTCTTCGACAGGCGCCAGAGTCCCCATTCCAGGCTCGCGAAGCCCGATCGGATCAACCAACCCGGCAATGGCATCGGGACGATCTGGCGGTTGGGGCGCGCCGGGAAGTAGTGCAGTGCGGCCAGCGGAATGCCGTGGTGTTCGGCCACATTCGCGGCGACTTCCTGATATGTGGTGCCCGTCAAGATCAGATCCGCGCCGTGGGCCAGCGGCGCCAGGGCGGTGTTCATGTCGGCCCAGCCCTCGGCGATGTAGGCGATGCCCTCGCGGAGGGCGGTCACCGGATTCTGCGGTTTCCAGAAGTTGCGGAAGACGTCGTTGTCGAGTTGCTTCTGGGAATCCACTCCGTACGCGGTGGCCGGTGCCAGGCCCACCTTCTCGACGAACCCGATCAGGTTGGGCGGCACGGCCATCCGGACTTCGTGGCCACGGTCGCGTAACGCCAGGCCGACCGCCGCGCACGGCTCGATATCGCCTCGAGTCCCGTGGACTGCCACGACAAACTTCACTGGCCACCCAATGTCGATCTTCGGGCGCTGGGCACCCTGGTTCGGGTACACGTTAGCCGCTGACCGGGGTGTAAGGCGTGCCAGGTCGGCAGCGACCGTGGGTAATTCGGTTCCCGCCGCGGGGGATGTGCCGAAGCCGACTTTGCCAGGGGTGCACTGCATCAGCCCGTTTCTGATATCGTCGCAGCCCTCGCCGTGCGTAGGATGACCGCGGCTCGTAGCCGTTGTTTGCGCGTGGCGGCCGTGTAGCCTATGGGAATGTTCAGCCGCGCCAAGATCCGCGGCGCGTTTGCCGGCGTGGGATTCACAGGTCTTGGTCAGCTGGTGGTCCGGCGCCCGGTGACGATCATTCTCGGATGGTTGCTGCTCGCGCTGACGCTGTTCTTGGCCGTTCCGTCATTGATGGAAGTGGCGCAGAAGAACCCGCCCGATTTCCTGCCGGCCGACGCGCCGGTGCTGGTGGCGGGGCAGCAGATGAAAGACGCCTTCCACGAGGCCGACGCGGGCAATTTCGCCGTCGTCGTACTGAGCAATGAAAACGGACTGTCCGAGGCCGACGAGGCCACCTATCGGAACCTGGTCGCCCAGCTGAAGGCCAACAGCGCCAGTGTGACGTCCACGCAGAACTTCGTCGACATTCCCGAGCTGCGCCAGGCGATGACCAGCAAGGACCAGAAGGCCTGGACCTTGCCGATGAGTCTGGCCGGCACGATGGGGACCGGGCCGGGCCAGGAGTCCTACCGGAGCGCCATCAAGACGGTCAACGAGGCCACCGCGAATTCGACCCTGGCGGTCAACGTCGTCGGCGCCGCCGCCACGTTCGACGACATCGACAAGATCGGCGCGCGCGACCAGCACCTGATCGAGATCTCCACGGTCGTGATGGTCCTGACGATCTTGATCATCGTCTACCGAAACCTGGTCGCGATGCTCATCCCGCTGATCACCATCGGGGTGTCGATGATCGTCGCCCAACAGGTGGTGGCCGCCCTGGGCGAACTCGGGCTCGGGCTCGGACCGCAGACGATCGTGCTGATGACCGGCATGCTTATGGGCGCCGGGACGGACTATGCGGTGTTCCTGTTCAGCCGATATCAGGAATGTCTGCGCGGCGGCATGGAGTCGGACACGGCCGTCGTCAGCGCGCTGAGCTCGATCGGCGAGGTGATCGCCGGGTCGGCCGCCACCGTCGCGATCACCTTCCTCGGCTTGATGTTCACCAAGCTCGGCGCCTTCTCCACCGTGGGCCCGGCACTGGCGGTAACCGTGTTCATCGGCTTCCTGGCATCGGTCACTTTGCTTCCGTCACTGATCGCGCTGGCCGGTCGCCGCGGCTGGGTCAAGCCGCGCCGCGACGTCACCGGGCGGTTCTGGCGCCGCTCGGGCATCCACGTGGTGCGCCGGCCTGTCGCGCACCTCGCCGGCAGCCTGGTGATCCTGGTGGCGCTGGCCTCGTGCGCGGCGATGGTCAAGTACAACTACGACGATCGCAAGGCGCTGCCCGCCGACTCCTCCAGCAACCGCGGCTACGAGGCGATGGACAAGCATTTCCCGATCAGTCAGACGCTGCAGCAGTTCATCCTGATCGAATCGCCGCAGGATCTGCGCACGCCCAAGGCGCTGGCGGACATGGAGCAGATGGCCCAGCGGGTGAGCCAGCTGCCGGACATCGAGGTGGTGCGCGGCATCACCCGGCCCACGGGTGAGGTCCTCGAACAGGCGAAGGCCACCTACCAGGCCGGTGAGGTCGGCGGCAAGCTCCGCGATGCGTCCAATCTCATCGCGAACAACGACGAGAACCTCAACCGGCTCAGCGGTGGGGCCCACCAGCTCGCCGACGTCCTGGGCCAGGTGCGCACCCAGGTGGTCGGGGCGATCGGCTCGGTGCGCGGCCTGGTCGGTGCGCTGAAGGAGATGCAGACCCGGTTCGGCGGGGACAAGACGCTCGCCGATGTCGGTTCGAAGTCCAAACTGGTGACGAACATGCACTCGCTGGGTGATGCGCTGCGGCAGAACATCGCCCAGGCCAAGGCGATCCGCGACTGGGCCCTGCCCGCCGTCACCGCGCTCAACGCCAGTCCGGCCTGCAACATCGACCCGGCGTGCGTGTCGTCGCGGGCCGATCTGCAACGCGTCGTCACCGCCTATGACGACGGGACCGTCAACACCATCGCCGACCTGAGCCGACAACTCGAGTCGGCCGAGGGGACAGACACCGTCGACGAGGCGGTCGAATCCCTCGGGACGACGGTGACGACGGCGACCAAGGCGCTTCAGCAGTTGGGCATGGACGATCCGGATGGGCTGCAGCAGAAGATCAACTCCGCGGTGGACGGGGCCAATCTCCTGGCCGATGCGAGTCGCCAGCTCGCCGACGGTGTGCAGTTGCTCGTCGACCAGACCAGGACCATGGGCGGTGGTCTGGACCAGGCCTCCGGCTTCCTGCTCGGGATGAAGCGCGACGCGGCGAATCCGCCCATGTCGGGCTTCTACATTCCGCCGGAGATCCTCACCCAGGCCGAGTTCGAGAAGGCGGCCAAACTCTTCGTGTCCGATGACGGGCACACCGTGCGCTACCTCGTCCAGACGGCCCTGAATCCGTTCGGCAGTGAGGCGATGGATCAGATCGATCAGATCATCGCCACCGCGAACAGCGCCAGACCGAACACGACGCTGTCCGACGCGAAGATCTCGATGGTGGGGTTCTCGGCCGTCAACCGCGACATCCGCGGCTTCTACAACGCCGACATCCGCTACATCGTGGTCATCACGCTGATCGTGGTGTTCCTGATTCTGATGGTGCTGCTGCGGGCCATCGTGGCACCGCTGTACCTCGTGCTCTCGGTGGTGTTGTCGTATCTGTCAGCGCTCGGTATCGGCGTGGTGCTGTTCCAGTTCATCTTGGGCCAGGAACTCTCCTGGAGTGTCCCGGGCATGGCGTTCTTGGTGCTCGTGGCGGTCGGAGCCGACTACAACCTGCTGTTGATCTCCCGAATCCGAGATGAATCGCGGCTGGGCATCAGATCCGGCATCATCCGAACGGTCGGAGCGACCGGGGGAGTGATCACCTCGGCCGGTCTGATCTTCGCCGCCTCGATGTTCGCGTTGACGGTGAGCAGCATCGCCAGCATCGTCCAGATCGGTTTCATCATCGGCGTCGGTCTGTTGCTCGACACGTTCCTGGTGCGCACCATCACGGTGCCTGCCGCCGCCGCGCTGATCGGGAACGCCAACTGGTGGCCGTCGAAACCCCGCTACTCCCAGAAAGCCGAGGGTGATGCGGCCGGCCACAGCCCCGCACCCGACCGTGAGCGCGAGTCCGAGGATGCCACCGGTGCGGCGACGTCGGAAGAGGCCGGTTCCGAGCTGGCGGCGGTGGACTGAGCCGCGTCAGAGGAGGCGGATGCGCGGCGTCAGCGCCGGGTGCCGACCAGCCACTTGGTCTTGATCCGCCAGGAATGGGCCGAGGCGAGTGCGAAGATCGCACCGCAGGCACAGGCGAAAACCCATACCAGGCGGCCGTTTTCGATCGGCTGCAGCGACGGCACCAGCGACGTCACGATCCGGGTGGTGCAGGCGAGCATGCCGCTCACCGAGGCGAACAGGTAGATGTTGGCGATCCGGCGGGACCGCGGATCCCGGCGCAGCACCAGCATGGCGCGGGCGCCGTAGCACAGCAGGTAGATCAGGGTGCCGCACAGCAGGATCCAGTAGGCGGCGAGCCAGAAGTCGGTGGGCACCTGGAAGAAGTCCGCGCGGTAGACGCTGGCGCCGTTGCCCATCGAGAACGTCGCCAGCAGCACCGGGATGCAGATGGTGGCCGGGCGCTCCACGTATTGCTTGAACGAACGCTGCATCGCGTTGTCGTCCTGAAGCCGGCCCAGGGAGTTGTAGACGATGGCCGAGGCGGCCACGATGTAGCAGTCGTGCCCGATGTAGTCCTCGACGTTCCACTTGCCGGTCAGCTCGTACAGGACGTGGCCAATGGTGCCCGAGGCCCACGGCGACATCAGCAACACCGCGGCGCCCTGCAGCGCGATGTTGAGGGTGGCGGCCACCTCCCACCGGCAGGACCAGGTGACTCGCCTGATCCACAGGCTCCACAGAATGCAGGCCAGGGTGATGGCGATGAGTGTGGCTACGGACATAGAACTTTGCCTCGGGCGGTGTTGCGGGTCAGCGGACGTGCGGGTCGCTCATAGCGGCGGCGCGTCGGATCGTGGGGTCAGCTCGGACAGTTTCCTGGGCCGAACACGGGTGGCGGTCTCGACGGGAGCCACGGTGACCGGAGAAGACTCCATGTAGTGCCAGACTTCCTGCCGGCTCATCAGGCCGAAGCGGATCTGCAGATCGGGGTAGCTCAGGTGGAAGCGATCGGCTACCTGGCGCAGTTCTTCGGCGTTGGGATAGTCGGCTTCCTTCACCCGCCGGTAGTACGTGCTGCTGGACACGCCGAGGGCGCTGTACACGGCTTTGGCATCAACCTCGCCGTCCAGCAGATAATCGAGCAAGGCTTTGAGTTGCCTGCCGTTCTCGTCGGTACGCGGCATCAGAACACCATAAACCCCGTACCCGGTGTTGGTCACAGCGAACCGCAGCGAAGGCAGCAATCACGAAATTGACAACCATGTCAGAGTTTTGGCACAGCTCTCCCAATTCTGGGAATCACTGGCTACCGTTACGGATATGTCTGTTTCTGTCCTTCCCAGTGCTTCCGGCACCAACTCATGGATCGCCGACCATGACACCGCCGGGCCGCCGTTGGCCGCGGACATGGCAACGGTCTGGAGCGCATTGGACGAGGTGCTGGCCGCCGAGCTGCTCGGCGCCCATGTCGCGATGGGCTGCACCGTCGAGGATCTGCTACTGGCCGCGCTCGGGCGGACGGTCGCCCGCACCATCGGTGAGGGCATGCTGACCGTGGACATCGCGAGTGATTCCGGGGCCCGAACCCGCCGGGTGGGTGTGCCCTGTGTGGCGCGTCGCGGCCTATCGGGTGCCGAACTGCTCGCGGCCGCTCGACGAGATGCCGGTGACGCGCGGGCCGAGGCAGACGTGAGCTTCGGTTACGGCGAGTGCGCCGGTGACTGCGGGCATCCGCTGGCGCTGCGGGTCCACCGCGACACCGCCACCACCATGCGCCTGCGCTGGCAGTTCGACACCCGCGGTTTCGACCGGTGCACGGTCGAGGAGCTGGCCGAGCAGTTCCCGCTGGCGCTGATCGAGGTCACCTCCGGATAGGCGGTCCCCGAACGATTTGCGGTGCTCATTAGACTTGGTGCATCGGCGCTGATCCGGCCATCACCGGGGAGCCTTCGGAAGAACAGCCGCGGCATCGAATACCGCAGCCCAGTAGAACCGGACGGGTGGGCCCGTGATCGCCCGAAAGTTGAGCGGCGCGCTGCGGTGCAGCGCGCAAGCGGGGTGGTACCGCGGCGCTTGCGCACCCGTGCGACGTCGTCCCCGTGCCTGGACAGACAGACTCCCTGAGCGGGAGTCCCCGACGCGGCCCGGCCGCGTCATAGGCACAGGAGACGCGTAGTGACTGCCCCATCGGAGTCTTCAACGTCGGCCGGGTACCCCAAGCCGGCCGCACCCAACTTCCCCGAGCGGGAACTCGAGGTGCTCGACTACTGGGCCGCCGACGACACCTTCCGGGCCAGCCTGGAAAGACGTGCCGGCGCGCCTGAATACGTCTTCTATGACGGCCCGCCGTTCGCCAACGGGCTGCCGCACTACGGCCATCTCCTGACCGGCTACGTCAAGGACATCGTGCCGCGCTTCCGCACCATGCGGGGCTACAAGGTGGAGCGCCGGTTCGGCTGGGACACCCACGGGCTGCCCGCCGAGCTCGAGGTGCAGCGCCAGCTCGGCATCGCCGACAAGGCCCAGATCGAAGAGATGGGCATCGAGAAGTTCAACGAGGCATGTCGTGCCTCGGTGCTGAAGTACACCGACGAATGGCGTGCCTACGTCACCCGGCAGGCCCGCTGGGTGGACTTCGACAACGACTACAAGACCCTGGACCCCACCTTCATGGAGTCGGTGATCTGGGCCTTCAAGCAGCTGTGGGACAAGGGTCTGGCCTACGAGGGCAACCGGGTGCTGCCGTACTGCTGGAACGACGAGACCCCGCTGTCCAACCACGAACTCCGCATGGACGACGACGTCTACCAGAGCCGCCAGGACCCGGCCGTGACCGTCGGCTTCACCGTGACCGACGGTCCGCTCAAGGGTGCCCACCTGCTGATCTGGACGACGACCCCGTGGACGTTGCCGTCCAACCAGGCGGTGGCCGTGAATCCGGACATCGACTATGTCCTGGTGCAGGCGCCCGACGGCCGACGTTATGTCCTGGCTCAGGCCCGGCTCGCCGCGTATGCCCGTGAACTCGGGGAGGAGCCCGAGGTGCTGGGCGGCTACACCGGGCGGGACCTGCTCGGCACGCGGTACCTGCCGCCGTTCACCTACTTCATGGATGCCCCCAACTCGTTCCAGGTGCTGGCCGCCGACTTCGTCAGCACCGAGGACGGCACCGGCATCGTGCACATGGCGCCGGCCTACGGCGAGGACGACAAGGCCACCGCGGACGCCGCCGACATCGTCGCGGTGACACCGGTGGATTCGAAGGGCCGCTTCGACGCGTCGGTGCCCGATTACGCGGGCCAGCAGGTCTTCGAGGCGAACTCGCAGATCATCCGTGATCTCAAGAATCATGCCGCGGGCGCAGCCGCCAACGGGGCGGTGCTGCTGCGGCACGAGACCTACGAACACTCGTATCCGCACTGCTGGCGCTGCCGCAACCCGTTGATCTACCGCGCGGTGTCGTCGTGGTTCATCAAGGTCACGGAGTTCCGGGACCGGATGGTCGAGCTCAACCAGCAGATCACCTGGTATCCCGAGCACGTCAAGGACGGGCAGTTCGGCAAGTGGCTGTCGAATGCCCGCGATTGGTCAGTATCGCGAAATCGCTACTGGGGCAGCCCGATCCCGGTGTGGAAGTCCGATGACCCGGCCTACCCGCGGATCGACGTCTACGGCAGCCTCGATGAGCTCGAGCGCGATTTCGGGGTGCGTCCCACCGATCTGCACCGGCCGTTCATCGATCAGTTGACGCGCCCCAATCCCGACGATCCGACCGGCAAGTCGACGATGCGGCGGATCGAGGACGTGTTCGACGTCTGGTTCGACTCGGGCTCGATGCCATACGCGCAGGTGCACTATCCGTTCGAGAACCAGAAGTGGTTCGACGGCGTCAGTGGCGCGGCCGGCGATGCGGGCGAGGATGCCCATTTCCCGGGCGATTTCATCGTCGAGTACATCGGCCAGACCCGCGGCTGGTTCTACACCATGCACGTGCTGGCCACCGCGCTCTTCGACAAGCCGGCCTTCAAAACCTGTGTCGCGCACGGGATCGTGCTGGGCAACGACGGTCAGAAGATGAGCAAGTCGCTGCGCAACTACCCGGATGTCAGTGAGGTGTTCGACCGCGACGGGTCCGACGCGATGCGCTGGTTCCTGATGGCCTCGCCGATCCTGCGCGGGGGCAACCTGATCGTCACCGAGCAGGGCATCCGCGAAGGCGTGCGTCAGGTGCTGCTGCCGTTGTGGAACGCCTACAGCTTCCTGGCGCTGTACGCGCCGAAGAAGGGCACCTGGCGTACCGATTCGACCAACGTGCTCGACCGCTACATCCTGGCGAAGCTGGCGCAGCTGCGCGACGACCTCACGGTGGCCCTGGACACCTGCGACATCTCCGGGGCCTGTGACGAGCTGAGGCAGTTCACCGAGGCATTGACGAACTGGTATGTGCGCCGGTCTCGTTCGCGGTTCTGGGAAGAAGACGCCGACGCCATCGACACACTGCACACCGTCCTGGAGATCACCTGCCGGCTGGCTGCACCGTTGCTGCCACTGGCCACCGAGGTGATCTGGCGCGGCCTGACCGGCGAGCGCTCGGTCCACCTGACCGACTGGCCGGAAGCGGGAGTGGTGCCGCATGACGCCGAGTTGGTGGCCGCGATGGACCAGGTCCGCGAGGTGTGCTCGGTCGGGTCCTCCCTGCGTAAGGCCAAGAAGCTGCGGGTCCGGTTGCCGTTGCTGAAATTGACTGTCGCGGTGGAGAATCCATCCGTCCTGACCCCATTCGCCGATCTGATCGCCGACGAACTCAACGTCAAGGCGGTCGAGTTGACCGACGACATCGACACCTATGGCAAGTTCGAGCTCGCGGTTAACGCCCGGGTAGCCGGACCGCGGATCGGCAAGGATGTGCAGGCCGCGATCAAGGCGGTCAAGGCGGGAGAGGGCGTCGTCAACCCCGACGGCACCCTGACCGCCGGATCTGTGGTGCTGCAGCCTGAGGAGTACACCGCCAAACTGGTTGCGGCCGACCCGGAGTGGACCGCCGCCCTACCGGACGGCGCCGGCCTGGTGGTGCTCGACGGCACGGTCACCGAGGAGCTCGAGGCCGAGGGCTGGGCCAAGGACCGCATCCGGGAACTGCAGGAACTGCGCAAGTCGACCGGTCTGGAGGTGTCCGATCGCATCGTGGTCACGATCGCGGTGCCCGATCGGTACGAGCCGTGGGCCCGGGCCCACCGCGACCTCATCGCCGGTGAAATCCTCGCCACCAGTTTCGAATTCGTGGGTACCGACATGGTGCTGGAGGGCACGGTGATCGGGGACGGGGTGCGGGTCGCGATCGCCAAGGCATGACGCGCGCGACGGCGTCGAGCGTGCACAAGATTGCGAGGAATCAGACCTTCTTCGACACCATGTTCACGTTCGGCGCAGCTGTCGATCAGCCTTCGGCCACGCGAGCCGTGCGGCCGGCGAGCGACACGATGTCGCCCGGCCGTAGCTGGCGCCCGCGCCGGGTCTCGACCTCGCCGTTGACACTGACCAGGCCGTCGGCGATCACCGCCTTCGCGTCAGCGCCGCTGTCGATCAGGGATGCCAGCTTGAGGAACTGTCCGAGGCGAATCGACTCATCCCTGATCGGCACGTCATCCGGCATCATGGAAGTCAGGCTAGCGCCATAGCATCAGCAACTATGAACGGCGCCGAGCACTCGGGCGCAGGCGGCCGCTGGGTGCTGCACCTCGACATGGATGCGTTCTTCGCGTCCGTCGAACAGCTCACCCGGCCGACCCTGCGCGGACGGCCCGTCCTGGTCGGCGGACTGGGCGGCCGCGGTGTGGTGGCCGGGGCCAGTTACGAGGCGCGACGGTACGGCGCTCGCTCGGCGATGCCGATGCATCAGGCCCGTCGTCTGGTCGGGGCACCGGCGGTGGTGCTCCCGCCCCGCGGCGCGGTTTACGGCGTCGCCAGCCGTCGTGCCCTCGACACCGTCCGCAGCGTCGTCCCGGTGCTCGAGCAGCTGTCGTTCGACGAAGCGTTCGGCGAGCCGGCCGAATTGGCCGGCGCCACCGCCGCCGACGTCGAGGCGTTCTGTCAGGACCTGCGTGCCAAGGTGCGTGAGCAGACCGGTCTGGTGGCCTCGGTGGGCGCCGGATCCGGCAAGCAGATCGCCAAGATCGCCTCCGGCCTGGCCAAGCCGGACGGAATCCGGATCGTCCGGCGCGACGAGGAAACCCTGCTGCTGGAAGGGCTGCCGGTCCGGAAACTGTGGGGCATCGGACCGGTGGCCGAGGAGAAGCTGCACCGGCTCGGGATCGAGACGGTGGGTGCGCTGGCGGCCCTGTCGGATGCCGAGGCGGCCAGCGTGCTGGGCACCACCATCGGACCCGCGCTGCATCGGCTGGCCCGGGGAATCGATGACCGCCCCGTGGCCGAGCGGGCCGAGGCCAAGCAGATCAGCGCCGAGTCGACGTTTCCCGAAGACCTCACCACCCTGCGCCAGCTGCAGGATGCGATCGGTCCGATCGGTGAGCACGCGCACCGGCGCCTGGAGAAGGACGGCCGCGGCGCCCGCACCGTGACGGTGAAACTGAAGAAATCCGACATGAGTACGTTGACCCGGTCGGCGACGCTGGCCTACGCCACCACCGAGGCCGCCACCCTGATCGGCACCGCGCGCCGGCTGCTGCTCGACCCGGTCGAGGTCGGCCCCATTCGCCTTGTCGGCGTGGGCTTTTCGGGTTTGTCGGACAGCAGGCAGGAATCGTTGTTCCCGGATCTGGAACAGCCCGACGACATCGTCGAGGCGCCCCAGCAGGCCGCCGAGGCCGCCCAGGTGACCCAATCCGGCTGGCGCATCGGCGACGACGTGACGCACCCCGACCACGGACACGGCTGGATCCAGGGCGCCGGGCACGGGGTGATGACCGTGCGGTTCGAGACCCGCGCCAGCGGCCCCGGCCCGGCGCGTACGTTTCCCGAAGACACCCCGGGTTTCAGCCGGGCCAACCCGGTCGACAGCCTCGACTGGGGCGAGTACCTCAGCGGATTGGCCGACTACCAGAGCACGCCGTAGGTGCTGCTCAGGATGAAGCCGTGCGCGCCGTACGTCTTGCACGTCACGGTGCCCTGGAAGCCCACCCCGCAACTGGCGCCCCAGTTCTCGAGCCGGTGTCCCTCGGGCAGCACGTCGACGTCGCGGGTGAACGATGCCGTGTCCGAGTGGCGGTAGGACGCGGGGGCTCCGCTGTTCACCACGGTCTGATTGGCGCCGGCCGGAGCGTCGATCGGCACGGCGTCGCAACCCACCGGCCCGCCGTTGGGGCCGATTCCGCAGTGTCGACCGTCCGGGGTCCGGAAGAACACCCCGTAGAAATCGGTGGGCGAGCTGTAATTGCCCTGCGCAATCGGATAGTCGTCGATGTCGTAGGCCCCGGGCGGAGGCTCGGCCGCGGCCATCGGCGCGGCGCCGAGTGTCACCAGACCGATCGCGGCGAATGCGATGAGCTGACGGCGCATGGCTTCCATTGAACCGGCGTCGTCAATGCCTGACCAGCAGAGCACGCCAGAATCGGCGGTCAGCGAAAAGCCGTGCCGGCCGGAGATTTTACAGATCTGTCCGAGCGCCAGCAGGCCAACAGGCCGCAGCCGGGCAAACGTGGAAGCGCACGTTCTCTATGTGAGTACAGGCCGTCAACCCCAGACGTCGACGACCTCGGCAACCGGCCGTCCCGCAGCCAGGACGGCCATCAGCAGAACCCGCGCCTGAGCGGGGCGCAGGCGGGGCACGACCACTGCACCGGCATCGACAAGCTCCTGCCCGGGCCCGTACCGAGCGGCGACGGGGCCATCGGGAACCCGGGTCGACACCGCGATCACCACGCCGTCACGGCAATGCCGGCGCACCCCCTCGATCATCGCCGCACCCGCGTTGCCCGAGCCGAACGCTTGGATCACGACGGCCCGCGCCCCGGCGGCGACACAGGCATCCAGCGCCGCGGTGTCGGCCCCCGGATAGGCGGCGACGATGTCGACCCGAGGTGCCGACGCTGCGGCCTGCCGGCCCAGAAGCAGCCGCTGCTTGGCCGTATCGATCGCACACCTGCCGTCGGCGACGACTCCCAGCGCCGTGCCGGTGAAGGCGGCCAACTCGTCGGTGTGCCGTTTGTGTAGCCCCAGTGGCTGCCACACCGTGCCGGCGAAACTCACCGTCACGCCGAGCTCCCGGGCCTGCGGGCTGGCCGCGACGGTGATCGCGTCGCGCAGGTTGCCCGGTCCGTCACTGTCCGGTGTGTCGGTGCTGCGCTGGGACCCGGTCAGCACCACGGGCACGTCGCCGCCGTAGGTGAGGTCCAGCCACAGCGCCGACTCCTCCATGGTGTCGGTGCCGTGGGTGACCACGACACCGTCGTAGCGCGCCGCCGCGGAGCGGACCGCCGCCGCGATCTGGTCCCAATCCGCCGGGGTCAGCTTGGCGCTGTCCATGGTCATCAGATCTATGACGTCGATGTCGGCACCCATGGCCAGGCCGGCCGTCAACTCGGCCCCCGAGCGGGTCGGGCGCCGGATTCCCGAGTCGTCGGTGCTGGTCGAGATGGTGCCGCCGGTGGTGATGACGACGATGCGCCTGGTCGGACCACCGGGCACCGTCACGCTCTCCGTCACGGTGCAGATTGTCCCGCACGGACTGTTTGGGATGATGGGGGAGTGACTGATGAATCGTCAGGCCCGGCGCAGCCGGTGACCGACGCAACCGGGGACGGCGAATCGTCCTCCGCACCTCGGCGACGCCTGCGTCTGCTGCTCACCGTTGCGGCGGTGGTGCTGTTCATCGACGTGGTGACCAAGGTGCTCGCGGTGCGACTGCTGACACCGGGCCAGCCCGTGTCGATCATCGGCGACACCGTCACCTGGACACTCGTGCGCAACTCCGGAGCGGCCTTCTCGATGGCCACCGGATACACCTGGGTGCTGACGCTCATCGCCACCGGCGTCGTGATCGGGATCGTCTGGATGGGTCGCAGGCTGGTGTCCCCGTGGTGGGCGATCGGCCTCGGCATGATCCTGGGCGGTGCCACCGGGAACCTCATCGACCGGTTCTTCCGCGCGCCCGGGCCGCTGCGCGGTCACGTGGTGGATTTCTTCTCGGTCGGTTGGTGGCCGGTGTTCAATGTGGCCGACCCCGCCGTGGTGGGCGGGGCGATCCTGTTGGTGGCCCTGTCGTTGTTCGGCTTCGACTTCGATACCGTCGGCCGGCGTCAGCCCGACAAGCCCGTTGACGGGGATACCCAGCGGCAACCGGAACAGGCGGACGAGGCCGAGCCGAAGGCGGAGGCCGCGGCGGACACTGCCGCCGAGAACACGCCCGACACGGACCCGACGGCCCCTGCCGACGAAACGAGCAAGGTCGGTCGCCAGGCCGAGACGTCATAGTGACGACCCGGTCGATGCCGGTGCCCGAGGGCCTGGCCGGAATGCGTGTCGACGCCGGGCTGGCCCGGCTGCTCGGGCTGTCGCGCACCACCGTGGCGGCCCTGGCCGAGGACGGCGGAGTCGACATCGACGGGGCGCCTGCGGCCAAATCCGACAAGCTCGTCGCCGGATCCTGGCTGGAAGTCCGCCTGCCCGAGGCGCCCGCGCCGGTCGAGAACACCCCGGTCGACATCGAGGGCATGGGAATCCTCTACGCCGACGACGACATCGTGGCGGTGGACAAGCCGCCGGGGGTTGCCGCGCACGCCACCGTCGGCTGGCACGGCCCGACCGTGCTGGGCGGGCTGGCTGCGGCCGGCTTCCGGATCAGCACGTCGGGTATCCACGAGCGGCAGGGCATCGTGCACCGGCTCGACGTCGGCACCTCCGGGGTCATGGTGGTGGCGTTGTCCGAGCGGGCGTACACGGTGCTCAAGCGGGCGTTCAAACAGCGCACCGTGGACAAGCGTTACCACGCCCTCGTACAGGGGCACCCCGACCCGTCGAGCGGGACCATCGATGCGCCGATCGGCAGGCACCGGGGGCACGACTGGAAATTCGCGGTCGTGGACGGCGGCCGGCACAGCATCACCCATTACGACACGCTTGAGGCGTTCCAGGCCGCGAGCCTGCTCGACATCGAGCTCGAGACCGGCCGGACCCATCAGATCCGGGTGCACTTCGCCGCCCTGCACCATCCGTGCTGCGGGGACATGACCTACGGGGCCGATCCCACCTTGGCCAAAAAGCTCGGGCTGGAACGCCAATGGTTGCACGCCCGGTCCCTGGCCTTCGCTCATCCGGCAGACGGCAGGCGCATCGAGATCACCAGCCCGTATCCGGCTGACCTGCAGGCCGCCCTCGACGTGCTGCGCCGCCACTAGCCGTGGGCGTGACCGCACCTCGACAGCGAAACGGCGCAGACCGCACCGGAATGTTGTACGGAGCGGGCGCCTACATCTGGTGGGGGTTGTGCCCGGGTTTCTTCCTGCTGCTGCTCCCCGCGGGGGCACTGGAGGTGCTGGCCCACCGCATCGTGTGGAGTGCGGTGTTCCTGCTGCTGGTGCTGGCGGTGGCGCGCAAACTCGGCGACCTGCGCCGGTTGCCGGCGCGCACCTGGCTGCAACTGGTGGCGGCCTCCGCGCTGATCTCGCTCAACTGGGGGACCTACATCTACGCCGTCACGACCGGACATGTCGTGGATGCGGCCCTCGGCTACTTCATCAATCCCTTGGTGAGTGTGCTGCTGGGTGTCCTCGTGTTTCGTGAGCGGGTCAACCGATGGCAGGCGGTCGCGTTGGTGCTCGCGCTCGTCGCGGTCGCGATCCTGACCGTCGAGCTCGGCGCACCGCCCTACATCGCGGTGACCCTGGCGTTGTCCTTCGGAATCTATGGCCTGGTGAAGAAGGTGGTGCAGGCCGATCCACGGGTGAGCGTGGCGGTGGAAACGCTGGTGGCCCTTCCGCTCGCCGCCGGCTACGTGATCGCCCTTGAGGTCCTGGAGCGCGGCAACTTCCTCAACCACGGACCCTGGCATGCGGCGCTGCTGCTGTTGGCCGGTCCGGTCACCGCGGTGCCGTTGTTGTTGTTCGCCGCGGCCGCGCAGCGACTGCCGATGGTGACGCTCGGCCTGCTGTTCTATCTCAATCCCGGACTGCAGATGGCCTGGGGCGTGTTCATCGGCCACGAACCGATGCCGCCGGGACGGTGGATCGGGTTCGCTCTCATCTGGGTGGCGCTCGTGGTCATGACCATCGGCGCGCTGCGCAAGAAGCCGGCCCATCCGGCGCCCGGCATTGTCGATCAGGTCCAACCGGAATCGTCATCACGGTGACAGGCTGAAAACGAGACCGGGAGGACACCATGCAGTACTGCCTACTGATGCACTACCAGGAAGGGCCGGAGGCGGGCCTGAGCGACGAGGACATGAAACCGGCTCAGGCGGCCTTCGCGCGGTATGCCGATGACCTGGACGCGGCCGGGGTGCTGATCGGTACTCAGGTACTTCAATCGGCGTCGGCGACGACGACCTACAGCGCGCGCACCGGAACCGCGGAAATTCAGGACGGGCCGTTCGCCGATACCAGGGAACGGTTGGGCGGAATCTTCGTCATCGAGGTGCCCGATCTCGACGCGGCGCTGGCCTGGGCCGAGAAGTGTCCCGCCGCGGCGNAGGCATCCAGCGCCGCGGTGTCGGCCCCCGGATAGGCGGCGACGATGTCGACCCGAGGTGCCGACGCTGCGGCCTGCCGGCCCAGAAGCAGCCGCTGCTTGGCCGTATCGATCGCACACCTGCCGTCGGCGACGACTCCCAGCGCCGTGCCGGTGAAGGCGGCCAACTCGTCGGTGTGCCGTTTGTGTAGCCCCAGTGGCTGCCACACCGTGCCGGCGAAACTCACCGTCACGCCGAGCTCCCGGGCCTGCGGGCTGGCCGCGACGGTGATCGCGTCGCGCAGGTTGCCCGGTCCGTCACTGTCCGGTGTGTCGGTGCTGCGCTGGGACCCGGTCAGCACCACGGGCACGTCGCCGCCGTAGGTGAGGTCCAGCCACAGCGCCGACTCCTCCATGGTGTCGGTGCCGTGGGTGACCACGACACCGTCGTAGCGCGCCGCCGCGGAGCGGACCGCCGCCGCGATCTGGTCCCAATCCGCCGGGGTCAGCTTGGCGCTGTCCATGGTCATCAGATCTATGACGTCGATGTCGGCACCCATGGCCAGGCCGGCCGTCAACTCGGCCCCCGAGCGGGTCGGGCGCCGGATTCCCGAGTCGTCGGTGCTGGTCGAGATGGTGCCGCCGGTGGTGATGACGACGATGCGCCTGGTCGGACCACCGGGCACCGTCACGCTCTCCGTCACGGTGCAGATTGTCCCGCACGGACTGTTTGGGATGATGGGGGAGTGACTGATGAATCGTCAGGCCCGGCGCAGCCGGTGACCGACGCAACCGGGGACGGCGAATCGTCCTCCGCACCTCGGCGACGCCTGCGTCTGCTGCTCACCGTTGCGGCGGTGGTGCTGTTCATCGACGTGGTGACCAAGGTGCTCGCGGTGCGACTGCTGACACCGGGCCAGCCCGTGTCGATCATCGGCGACACCGTCACCTGGACACTCGTGCGCAACTCCGGAGCGGCCTTCTCGATGGCCACCGGATACACCTGGGTGCTGACGCTCATCGCCACCGGCGTCGTGATCGGGATCGTCTGGATGGGTCGCAGGCTGGTGTCCCCGTGGTGGGCGATCGGCCTCGGCATGATCCTGGGCGGTGCCACCGGGAACCTCATCGACCGGTTCTTCCGCGCGCCCGGGCCGCTGCGCGGTCACGTGGTGGATTTCTTCTCGGTCGGTTGGTGGCCGGTGTTCAATGTGGCCGACCCCGCCGTGGTGGGCGGGGCGATCCTGTTGGTGGCCCTGTCGTTGTTCGGCTTCGACTTCGATACCGTCGGCCGGCGTCAGCCCGACAAGCCCGTTGACGGGGATACCCAGCGGCAACCGGAACAGGCGGACGAGGCCGAGCCGAAGGCGGAGGCCGCGGCGGACACTGCCGNCGACGCGGCCGCCATCGCTGCGGCGTTCGCCGTCGCCCCGGCGACCATGGCGCAGCGACTGGTGCGGGCCAAGAAACGGATTCGCGACACCGGCATCCCGTTCACGCTGCCCGAGCGTGCCGACCTGGCGCCGCGACTGCGCGAGGTACTCGAAGCCGTCTACGGCGCATATTCCATCGACTGGCTGTCGGTGCCGCAGGGTGCGCCCGTCGATTCGCTGTCGTCGGAGGCACTGCACCTGGCCATGGTGCTGGTCGAGTTGTTGCCCGATGAGCCCGAGGTATTGGGCCTGGCCGCCCTGCTGTGCCTGTGCGAAGCGCGGCGCCCGGCGCGCCTGGACGCCCACGGCAACTTCGTCGCGCTGGACGATCAGGACCGGGCCCGGTGGGATGCCGAGTTGTACGCGCGGGGGGAGCGCCTGCTCGGGCGGGCCCACGGTTTGGGACGGCCGGGCCGGTTCCAGTACGAGGCGGCGATTCAATCGGCGCACTGCGCGCAAGAGGTCGACCTACCCGCGCTGCGCAAGCTGTATCGGGCGCTGACCCGCGTGGGACCGTCGCTCGGCGCCGCGGTGGCATTGGCGGCACTGGACGGCGAAATCGACGGTGCCGACGCCGGACTGCGCGCCCTCGATGCCATCGCGGACCGCTCGGTCGACGTGTTCCAGCCGGCGTGGGTCACCCGCGGCCATCTGCTGGCCAGGTCCGGCCGCGTCGATGAGGCGGCGGTTGCCTACCGGCGAGCGATGGAGTTGACGGCCGACAGCGCGGTGCGGACCTATCTGGATGGCCGTTTGACTGCGCTGCTGTCGTCCGGGAACACGGCGCCCCCGCCAGAGTGACGCCCGCACCCGCACGGGGGTTCAACTCGACCGGGACCCCGCGGCTGCGTCGCCGCTTCCGGCATGCTATTTGCGAATGCCGTTTTTGACGCCCATTTGGCAATGCAATAGTGTTTGCTAGATGACTCCGCGGGGTAGGTCTCGGGGCGGTGGCCGTGGGCCGGGTAGGCCGGTCGGCGCCGACGCCGCGCAAACGCGTGAACGTATCGTGCGTGCGGCATATGAAGTCATCAACGAGCACGGCTACGCCGGGGCCACCTTCCAGGAGATCGCCAAGCGCAGCGGGTTGAGCCGCCCGACGCTGAACTATTACTTCGCCACTCGTGAAGATCTGTACGGCGCACTGCTCACGCAGGCGCACGAGGTCGTGACCAGGTGTATCCACCTCGCGAAACAGCATGAGGGAACACTGGATCGGTTGCGTGCGTACATCGACGCGGTGGTGGCGGTCTGGCATCGCGACAGCGCCGTGGTCGGGTTCCTGGTCAATGCCAGACTCGAGGCCTGCCGTCATCCGGACCTGCCGGCCGCGACGGCTGCGGCCACCCGCGGATTTCTCGACGAGGTGGTGACCGAGGCGATCGCCCGCCGGGAGCTGCCGCCACACACCGAGCGGGCGGCCCTGGTCGAACTGCTCCACGCGATGCTGTGGGGAGTCGGAGCCTACACCGGTTGGCAGCGGCGTTCCGTTGACTTTCCCGGCATAGCTAGGCAACTGCACATGGTGATCGGAAACGGGTTGCTGTCCGGCGCGGGTGGGGAGTGCTGACCGGCCGGCAGAGACACGCCTCGCGACACGCCCGGAGGGTGTCGGTGGTCGGCAATAGACTGGCCACCCTATGAGCGGTTCATCTTCGGGCTCCTTTGTCCACCTGCACAACCACACCGAGTACTCGATGCTGGACGGCGCCGCGAAGATCACCCCGATGCTGGCCGAGGCGCAGCGGCTGGGCATGCCCGCGATCGGCATGACCGACCACGGCAACATGTTCGGCGCCAGTGAGTTCTACAACTCGGCCACCAAGGCTGGCATCAAACCGATCATCGGTATCGAGGCGTACATCGCGCCGGCCTCCCGGTTCGAGACCAAGCGTGTCCAGTGGGGCGATCCGAGCCAGAAGAGTGACGACGTCTCCGGTAGCGGCGCCTACACCCACATGACGATGGTCGCCGAGAACGCGACCGGTCTGCGCAACCTGTTCAAGCTGTCGTCGCTGGCCTCGTTCGAAGGCCAGCTCGGCAAGTGGGCGCGCATGGACGCCGAGATCATCGCCGAGCACGCCACGGGCATCATCGCCACGACCGGTTGCCCGTCGGGTGAGGTGCAGACCAGGCTGCGGCTGGGCCACCGCCAGGAGGCGCTGGAGGCCGCCGCCAAGTGGCGCGAGATCTTCGGCCCCGAGAACTTCTTCCTCGAGCTCATGGACCACGGGCTCGACATCGAGCGCCGGGTCCGCGAGGGCCTGCTGGAGATCGGGCAGAAGCTCAACATCCCGCCGCTGGCGACCAACGACTGCCACTACGTCACGCGCGAGGCCTCGCAGAACCACGAGGCGCTGCTGTGCATCCAGACGGGCAAGACCCTGTCCGACCCGAACCGGTTCAAGTTCGACGGTGACGGCTACTACCTGAAGTCGGCCGAGGAGATGCGCGCACTGTGGGATTCCCAGGTGCCGGGTGCGTGCGATTCCACGGTCCTGATCGGCGAGCGGGTGCAGTCCTACGCCGACGTGTGGACGCCCACCGACCGGATGCCGGTATTCCCGGTCCCCGATGGACATGACCAGGCCTCATGGCTGACCCATGAGGTGCAGGCCGGGCTGGAGCGCCGATTCCGTGGGGCGGCCGTGCCCGTCGAGTACACCGACCGCGCGTCCTACGAGATCAAGGTCATCTGCGAGAAGGGATTTCCGTCCTACTTCCTGATCGTCGCCGACCTGATCAACTACGCCCGTTCGGTCGGGATCCGGGTGGGGCCCGGCCGTGGATCGGCCGCCGGGTCATTGGTGGCCTACGCGCTGGGCATCACCAACATCGACCCGATCCCGCACGGTCTGCTGTTCGAGCGCTTCCTCAACCCGGAGCGCCCGTCGGCCCCCGATATCGACATCGACTTCGACGACCGTCGCCGCGGCGAGATGCTGCGGTATGCGGCCAACAAGTGGGGCAGCGACCGGGTCGCCCAGGTGATCACCTTCGGTACCATCAAAACCAAAGCGGCGCTGAAGGATTCGGCCCGCGTGCACTACGGTCAGCCGGGCTTCGCGATCGCCGACCGGATCACCAAGGCGCTGCCGCCGCCGATCATGGCCAAGGACATCCCGGTCTCGGGGATCACCGATCCCAACCACGAGCGGTACAAGGAAGCCGCCGAGGTCCGCGCGCTCATCGACACCGATCCCGATGTCCGGACCATCTTCGAGACCGCGCGTGGCCTGGAAGGCCTGGTCCGCAACGCGGGTGTGCACGCCTGTGCGGTGATCATGAGCTCCGAGCCGCTCATCGACGCGATCCCGCTCTGGAAGCGCCCGCAGGACGGCGCGGTCATCACGGGTTGGGACTATCCGTCGTGCGAGGCCATCGGCCTGCTGAAGATGGACTTCCTCGGCCTGCGGAACCTGACGATCATCGGTGACTGCCTGGAGAACATCAAGGCTAACCGGGGCATCGACCTGGATCTGGACACGCTGCCGTTCGACGATCCGGCCGCGTACGAGCTCCTCGGCCGCGGGGACACGCTGGGCGTGTTCCAGCTCGACGGCAGCGCGATGCGGGATCTGCTGCGCCGCATGCAGCCCACCGGATTCAACGACATCGTCGCGGTGCTCGCGCTGTACCGGCCCGGGCCGATGGGCATGAATGCCCACAACGATTACGCCGACCGCAAGAACGGCCGCCAGGCGATCAAGCCCATTCACCCCGAGCTCGAGGAACCGCTCAAGGACATCCTGGCCGAGACCTATGGCCTGATCGTCTACCAAGAGCAGATCATGTTCATCGCCCAGAAGGTGGCCTCCTACACGATGGGTAAGGCCGACGCGCTCCGAAAGGCCATGGGCAAGAAGAAGCTTGAGGTGCTGGAGGCCGAGTACAAGGGCTTCTACGAGGGCATGACCGCCAACGGCTTCTCGGAAGGCGCGGTGAAGGCGTTGTGGGACACCATTCTCCCGTTCGCCGGCTACGCGTTCAACAAGTCGCACGCGGCCGGTTACGGCCTGGTCTCCTACTGGACCGCCTACTTGAAGGCGAATTACCCGGCCGAGTACATGGCCGGCCTGCTCACCTCCGTCGGCGACGATAAGGACAAGGCCGCGGTCTACCTCGCGGACTGCCGCAGGCTGGGCATCACCGTGCTGCCACCCGACGTCAACGAGTCGGTGCAGAACTTCGCCTCGGTGGGTGACGACATCCGGTTCGGCCTCGGGGCGATCCGCAACGTCGGCGCCAACGTCGTTGCCTCCCTGATCAATACCCGCACCGAGAAGGGCAAGTACGCCGACTTCTCCGACTATCTCAACAAGATCGACATCGCGGCCTGCAACAAGAAGGTCACCGAATCGCTGGTGAAGGCAGGCGCGTTCGACTCGCTCGGCCATCCCCGCAAGGGGCTGTTCCTGGTGCACACCGATGCCGTCGACTCGGTGCTCGGTACCAAAAAGGCCGAGGCCATGGGGCAGTTCGACCTCTTCGGCGGTGCCGACGACGGTGGCGGCACCGACGCCGTCTTCACCATCAAGGTGCCCGACGAGGAGTGGGAGGACAAGCACAAGCTCGCCCTCGAACGCGAGATGCTGGGCCTGTACGTGTCCGGCCATCCGCTCAACGGCGTCGCCCATCTCCTGGCCAACCAGGTCGACACGCAGATCCCGGCCATCCTCGACGGCGATGTCGCCAACGATGCGCAGGTGGTCGTCGGTGGCATCCTGGCTTCGGTCAACCGTCGCGTGAACAAGAACGGCTTGCCTTGGGCCTCAGCCCAACTCGAAGACCTCACCGGTGGTATCGAGGTGCTGTTCTTCCCGCAGACCTACTCGCTGTTCGGCCACGAGATCGCCGACGACGTGGTGGTGCTGGTCAAGGCGAAAGTGGCCGCGCGCGACGACCGCATCTCGCTGATCGCCCACGAACTGGTCGTGCCCGACTTCAGCAGCGCCCAGGCCGACCGTCCACTGGCGGTCAGCCTGCCCACCCGCCAGTGCACGATCGACAAGGTGAGCGCCCTCAAGCAGGTGCTGGCCAATCATCCTGGCACCGCCCAGGTGCACCTGCGGTTGATCAGCGGGGAACGGATCACCACGCTTGAGCTGGATCAGTCGCTGCGGGTGACACCGTCCTCGGCGCTGATGGGTGATCTCAAGGCGTTGCTCGGTCCGGGCTGCCTGGGCTAGTCGGGGAGTGCTGCGGCGCCAGTTCGATGCGGACGATGGCGCTGTCGGGCCACACCTCACGGGTTCGGGCGCGCCGCAACTTCTCGCGCAGGGGCAGGTCGCGGTGCACGTTGTTGACACCGGGGATCTTCAGCAGCGGCACGATGTTCCACTGCCAGCCGTATCGCCGGTGCAGGGCCCGGTTGGCCTGTTGCGCCCGATCGCCGGACAAGATGACGGCCCGGCCGTGCACGGTGGTGGTATCGGTGACACGGCCACGGTGATCGCAGGCGACCAGTTCGACTTCGGGATGTGCGGTGAGCCGCTTGGTCTTCGGGCCCACCTTGGTCCGGAACACGAGCGCGTCGTCGCCGTCGGCGGCGAACCAGATCGGGGTGTCGACGGGGGAGCCGTCGCGGCGGAACGTGCGCAGCAGGGCGTAGCGGGTTCGGTTCAGGCTAGGGGTAGATGGCATGTCACGAGTCAACAACTTAGAGTTGGCTGTAAGTCAAGCCTACGGTGAGGAATCCACGATGAGCGGACAGCTGACCATCGGCGAGGTGGCCCGTCGCACCGGCGTGGCTCAGACCGCGCTGCGCTACTACGAGCAGGTCGGTCTGCTCCCCGCCCCGCACCGGGTGGGTGGTCAACGTCGATATCCGGAGTCGGTGCTGGTCCGGCTTGAGGTGATCCGGCTGTGCAAGACCGCGGGTTTCGCCCTCGACGACATCGCCATGCTGATGGACGACGACACCCCTGGGCGTCCGGTGGCCCGGGCGCTCGCCCAGGCGAAGCTCACCGAAATCGATGAGCAGATGAGCGCATTGACGCGGGCCAGGGCAATCATCGAGTGGGGCATGCGATGCACGTGTCCGTCCATCGATGCGTGTACGTGCGGCATCCACAACGCCATTCCGGTGTGAGTCGGGCGCCGACGTGGCGGTCAGTACCGGCTAGAACGTGTACCGGAGGATTCTCGCCTTGCGCGCGGTGGCCGGCGTCAGGCCACTCAGCCGGGTCGCCACCCGCAACCAGCCCGGAAACCGGTCGACTTCCGGCTGGTGCGCGAGGCTTGACTCCTCGACCGGGCGCAGCTGTGGGCTCCAGAGCTGAGGATGACGCGCATCCTTGAATCCCGGGTAGCCCCACTGACTTCCGACGTCTTTGAACATCTTCTGCGGGAAGAACTTGAGTGCTGCCCGGCTGACCCAGCCGATCCGGCCGTAGTCGTTGAAGACCACCTCACCCGAGGCGAAGTGGCCGGTGATCTTTCGGAAGATGCCGGCGATCACCGGTTCGGTCAGGAAAGCGAACAGGCCGTCGGCCACCACGATGGTCGGCCGGTCACCCGGGATGGCGTCGGCCCAGCCCGGGTCCGACACAGATGCTGCCACCGTATGCGCCTGCGGCAGCGCGGGCAGCACACGATCCCGCAGTGCGCTGATTCCGGGCAGGTCGACGCTGTACCAGTCCACTGTCGCGACGGGGGAGACTCGGTAGACGCCACTGTCCAGGCCTGCGCCGAGATCGACGACCACTGCGTCGGGGTGGACGGCGACGAAGGCCCGGACCCGGTCGTCGAGCATCTTGGCGCGCAGAGCCGTCTGACACACCACACTGCTCTGCACGCCCAGGCCGGCGAAGTCGTAGGCGAGTTCGCCGACTGTCGCGTCGGCCAATGAATCGCCCAGGATCGGGTGCGCCCAGCGGTTGTCGAGCGCTCTGGCGTACAGGGTCAGGAACGCGGTTTCCTCCACCGGTGTCAGGCCGGTCGTCGCAGCACCCACACGCCCGACCATACACCGGCCCCGTGACTGAACAATAAGGCGAAAACGTTTACCGCCCTTGCGATCACGGGCCTTCGCGCATCGGATCCCCGGTGTGTGGGGTGCGCGCCGACGATGCGGGGGCCTACGGTGGAATCATGCGCAGCAGGCACGTGAGCGTCTGGATCGATGTCGCCCCCGACGCGGTGTATGCCTACGCCGCCGATCCGCACCAGATGGTCAACTGGGCCGCGGGTCTGGCGCAGGGCGGGCTGCGTCTAACCTCGCGGGGGTGGTCGGCGGATTCCCCGATGGGCGAGGTCACCGTCGAATTCACCGGGCCGAACACCCTGGGTGTCCTCGACCACGTGGTGCGTCTGCCCTCGGGCGAGGCCGTCTACAACCCGATGCGGGTCGTTCCTGCGGGCGTGGATGCGAGGTCGTGCGAAGTGGTGTTCACCGTGCGGCAGCGGCCAGGGATGACGGACGAACAATTCGAGGCGGATGTGGCCGCCGTCGCCGCCGATCTCGAGACGTTGCGGGAATTGCTCGAAAACTACTGATCGGCCGGCGTCACGTTGCCCAGCACGAGCCAGATCACCGCGGTGACCGCGGCAGCCGAGAGGACGGCCGGTGCGGCACTCATCGTCGCGACGCCGACAACCACCAGCACCAGCGCGCCGATCGCCAGGGCGATCAGCTTGTAGGTCGGCCAGGGCACCCCGGCGATGTCTACCTGATGATCGGCCCGGGTGCTACGAAGGTTCCCGGCGGTGGTCATGTATTGACGATAGCTCGCAACAAAGATTTCGGCCAGCCGAAACATCGGATGAGGGTCGCACTTTAACGGTCCAGAAGGTTCAGCAGTGGGCTTCCATCCGGTACTTGACCTCGGCCGCCTTGGTGGGGCGATCGTTGAACGAGCCGTGCGCCGTGCCGCTCATGTGGAATGTCGTGCCGTCGATGGTGGCCTGGGTGTCGGTCGCCTCGTCGGGGGAACTACCGGTGAATCCGGCCAGGTCCCGGATTCGCATCACCTCGGGTGTGACCGTGCCGCCCGTCTGCACGATCGCGGTGAAACCGGGGGCCGGCGGCAGCGTCTCGATGGTCCAGAACCAGTCCTGCTGCGTGCACTGCACCGAATACGTCGTGGGCATTTCCTGGTTGTTGATCAGCACTCGGGCGGTGTAGGCATCGGCCGAGATGCCGGTTTCCGTCGCGCACCCGGATGCGACCACTCCGATCGCGATGGTCGCCGCGACCACCTGCACCTGCTGCCCGATCCGCCGCATGTGGTTGTTTTCCCGGTTCCGGGCCGGTGCAACCATATGGGGCCGAATTTCGGCGGTCCGCCGGTCGGTTGCGCCTGTCCGTCCCTTTGTGTTCCCCCCGATGCAGTGAAACCGCTGGCCAATGGCACCATTGAACAGTGACTGCCGACTTGAGCAAAGGCTCCCGAGTGCCCCCGCTGGCTGCGCCGCTTTCCGCGGCCGACATCGACGATGCCGCCAAGCGAATTTCCGGGGTGGTCACGCGCAGCCCGCTGCAGTTCAACGAGCGGCTGTCGGAAGCGACCGGCGCCAACGTCTATCTCAAGCGCGAGGACTTGCAGGCGGTGCGTTCGTACAAGGTGCGCGGGGCGTTCAATCTGATGGCCCAGCTGTCCCCCGAGGAACTGGCCGCCGGTGTGGTGTGCTCCTCTGCGGGCAACCACGCCCAGGGCTTCGCCATGGCCTGCCGGTCGATGCGAACCCACGGCCGCGTGTACGTCCCGGCCAAGACGCCCAAGCAGAAGCGCGACCGGATTCGCTACCACGGCCGTGAGTTCATCGAACTCATCGCGATCGGAAAGACCTACGACCTGGCCGCCGCGGCGGCACTGGATGACGTGGCGCGTACCGGGGCCACCCTCGTGCCCCCCTATGACGACGTGCGCACGATGGCCGGGCAGGGCACCATCGCCGCCGAGGTGCTCGACCAGCTCGACGAGGAACCGGACTTGGTGATCGTGCCGGTCGGCGGCGGTGGGTGTATCGCAGGCATCACCACGTATCTGGCCGAGCGGGCCTCCGGCACNCCAGTTCGTCGACGGCGCGGCGGTGGCACGGGCGGGGGCGCTGCCGTATGCCGCGCTGGCCGCCGCCGGTGACATGGTCACCCTCACCACGGTCGACGAGGGCGCGGTGTGCACTGCGATGCTCGACCTCTACCAGAACGACGGAATCATCGCCGAACCTGCCGGCGCGCTGTCGGTGGCCGCGCTGTTGGAGGCCGACATCGAACCCGGCTCCACCGTGGTGTGCCTGATCTCCGGCGGCAACAACGACGTGTCGCGCTATAACGAGGTGGTCGAGCGCTCACTGGTGCACCTGGGTCTCAAGCACTACTTCCTGGTCGACTTCCCCCAGGAACCCGGGGCGCTGCGCCGCTTCCTCGACGAGGTGCTCGGCCCGGGCGACGACATCACGTTGTTCGAATACGTCAAGCGCAACAATCGGGAGACGGGCGAGGCGTTGTGCGGTGTCGAGCTCAGTGCGGCAACGGATCTGGAAGGTCTGCTGGCGCGCATGGCGGATTCCGACATCCACGTCGAGTTGCTCGAGCCGGGTTCACCCACCTACCGCTACCTGACCTGAACCCACGGCGGTTCAGGCACCGATCCCGGCGGCCTCGAAGCCGGCGTTGATCGCGGCGACCTTCTCGTCCCGCCCGGAATCGGAGTCCCCGCGGAACAGGGATTTGGCGACCAGTTCGACGGCTCGACGGCTGTCGCTGAACCCCGATGTCCGCGAAAGGTGAAGGGTCAACGCGAGATAGAACAGCGTTGCCGCGTCCTGGGGCGTGAACAGGTGCCCGTTGCCGTTCTTCGCCGTGATGATGTTGAACGCCGCCTTGTTGTGGATGCCGCTGTTGGTGTGCACACCACCGTTGTCGCGGGTGGTGACCAGGTAGTCGCGCATGTGGTCGGGCTGACCGCGGCGCACGGGGTCGCTCAGATCGCGCAAGGGGATGCCGGTTCCGTCGAGATCCTCGCCCATCTCCCAGTTCCAGTTGTCGATGTCGGGTTCGTGGGCGTTGGCGATGATCGTGCCCAGGATGTCGGAATATGACTCGTTGAGGGCTCCGGATTCGTTCTTGTACTCCAGCCGGGCCGTGTTGTCGGTCAAACCGTGTGTCATCTCGTGGGCCACAACGTCTTTGGCCACCGCATAGGACCGCAGTTCACCGTCGACGCTGCGTTGCCCGTACACCATCTGACTCCCGATCCAGGCGGCGTTGCGCCACTGCCGAGGCGTCGGGTCCTGGATCGAGGTGCAATTGATGGACGAGATGAACCGGCCGCCCTGGTTGTCGAGGCCGTTGCGCCGCAACGTGTTGAGCAGATAATCGGCGACTTCCTGCGCATTGGCATGAGCGCTGATCGCCGCCGGACTCCACGGTGCGGGCGGGTTGCTGATCGGCGCGCTACCCGGTAGCGAGCGGAACTGCGGCTCGATCTTGCGGAATCCGAAGTCGTACGTTTCGATGCGCCGGGTGGGATCCACCAGGCGCGTGTTCGCGAACTCGTCGCGCTCGGCCCGGATTCGCCTGGTCTGCCCGAGGGCATCGGTGGAGTCCAGTTCTTCTAGCGTCCACGAAACAGTCTGGGTGCGAGGAAGTTTGGTGACGAGCTCGCCGGAGTGAGCGTCGACGACGTAGTCGAACAGTTCCGGCAGCGTCTGCGGGTGACCGTCCGAGGTGCGCTTGCGGTGCCGCTGCACGTTCTTGGCGATGTAGACCAGGCGCCATACCCCGGGACTGGAACCGTTGTCGTAATAGAAGTAGAGCCGTGGCGGTTCCGGCAACGGTAACGCGTCCGTGCCGGCGTCCTCGACGATCACGGACTGCGCCTGTGCCGGCGATACCGCCGCGACCGCGTCCACCGCGGTGGGATTGCCGATCGCCGAACTCACGGCCAGCATGTTGTTGTCGTCGTCCAGTTCGATGGTCACCAGCGATCCGTAGACGGGAATGCGCTGCCGGTACTGGGCGAACTTGACGACGGTGGAGTCGGTCAGCGGGATGGATTCGGTGCCCAGCGCTCGATACTCGGTGCCCTGTCCGGCACTGCTGTCGGTGATGGCCGGCACCTCTGGGCTGGCGATCATCTGGTTCAGGTAACGGCGCGCGGCGGATTCCGGGTCGAGCGTCGCCACGTCGACGCCGGGGGCACCGCCCGTCCTGACGGACTCGTCATTGATCGCCTGCACCGCGGGGCCCTGGTACCGGTCCGCGCTGTGCAGGGCAAAGCTCTCCAACCCGTTGTCGTTCATGGCTTCTCACGCTTTCTGCTCCGACGGGATCGGCTGCCGCGCTGCTGGGCCGGCGCCGGCCGCTTGGCACGTCGTTGATCATGCGTCGGCGGGCGGCCGGAATTCGTGCGTAGTCGCCTACTCGAAAATCGGCCCTGGATCAGGTCCGGGCGGCACAGCCAGGGGGCGAAGGAGCCGACTCGCCGATACCCCGGTCCCGAATACAGGTAGTGGCGTACGCGCGTGCGCCGCGGTCCGGGTACCTAGCGTCCATTCCGTGGGATAGCGCCCCACTTGCCTATCGCCGTCGAGGGAGTCAGCCATGGCCCGATATGTCGTCCATTCCGGGGATACCCTCGGCGCGATCGCGACTCGGTTCGCCGTGAGCCTGGCGGGCCTGGTTTCGGTGAACCCGCAGCTCGCCGATCCGAACCGGATCTTTCCCGGCCAGGTGATCACCATCCCGGGCAGTTTCCCGGCGCCCGGCCCCGATTACGTCGTGCGCTCCGGGGACACCCTCGGCGCGATCGCGAGCCGGTTCGCCGTGAGCGTGACCGGTCTGGTTCTGGCGAATCCGCAGATCGCGGACCCGAATCGCATATTCGTCGGCCAGGTCATCACGGTTCCGGGGAGTTCGCCGGCGCCCGGACCGGAGTATGTCGTGCAGCCCGGTGACTCCCTCGCCTCGATCGCCGGCCGATTCGGGGTCAACCTCGGCGCGGTGAAGTCGGCGAATCCACAGATCTCCGATCCGAACCGGATCTTCGCGGGCCAGGTCATCACGGTTCCGGGGAGTTCGCCGGCGCCCGGACCCGGGTATGTCGTGCAGCGCGGTGACACTCTCACCGCCATCGCCGCCAGATTCGGACTCCGACTGTCTGATCTCGAGGACGCCAATCCGCAGATCATCGACGCGAACCGGATCTTCGCCGGGCAGATCATCACAGTCGCCTCACCCGCCGCCTTTGTCCGGCAGAACATCTGGACGCTGGACCAGATCGATCATTGGCACCCGACGATCCATGCCTACGCCAGGGGAGTGCAGGTACTGATCGATCGGGCCGCCGCGGATCAGCTCGACCCGATCGGGTGGCAATACCAGTCGGACATCCACGGCACCACGGAGAGCCCCGACCAGTTCCGCAACCAGTGTCAGCACTTCTGCTGGTTCTTCCTGCCCTGGCACCGGATGTATCTGCAGTGGTTCGAACGGATCATCAGGTCGGCCATCGCCGATCTCGACGACGTCGACGACCAGACGAAGGCCATGTGGGCGTTGCCGTACTGGGATTACAGCAGCGACGATCCCGCCCGCAGGCGACTGCCGCAGGCGTTCCTGGATGTGACCCTGCGCGACGGCGTGACGCCGAATCCGCTGTGGGTACCCGGGCGCAACCTCAACGACGGTTCGTCATTGCCCGCGTCCGACGTCGATCTGTTGAGTGCGCTCGCGCCGGTGGACTTCGCCGGAATCGGCGGATTTGCCGGCGGGCGCACCGGTTTCAGTCATGCGGGTGAGGACCCGGGCTCGGCGATGGGTCCGCTCGAAGGCACGCCGCATGGTGCGGTGCACGTCGGTGTCGGTGGATTGATGGGATCGTTCAACACCGCGGCGCTCGATCCCATCTTCTGGTTGCACCACTGCAACATCGACCGGATCTGGGAGATCTGGCGGGCGATGCCGGACCGGTCGAACAGCACCGAGGCGGCGTGGCTGACCGGCGTCACGTTCCACTTCCATGACGAGAACCGGGCTCCACTGGCCGAGACGGTGCAGGACGTGCTCGACACCGCGGCCCAACTGGGCTACAGCTACGACGACATCGCCGCACCGTTCGCCCTGGAGGCTCTCATGCCCGCCGCTCCCGCACCGGAGAATCCACCAGAACTCGTCGGCGCGTCGGACAACGCCGTCGCGCTGGCCGGCGAGACGACGAGCGTCGCATTCGCCATCGCACCCCCGGTGGGCCCGCTGGCTCAGGAAGCGACACCGGCGTCCCGCGCGTATCTCCGCGTCGAGGATGTGACGTCGCCGGCGCCGGTGGGGGTGACCTACAAGGTCTATCTGAACGTGGCCGGCGCCGAACCCGTCATCGACGACGACCACTTCGTCGGTGTCGCGGCGTTTTTCGGGATCGAGGAGACGAGCAACCCCGACAACGAGCACGGCGGGATGCGGCTCGCGTTCGACATCACCGGTCTGTATCAACGATTCAGCGCCGAAGGTCGGTGGGGTGATCAGGTCAATGTCACCTTCGTCCCACAGTACGTCGAGCCGGCCCCCGATCCGATCCGGCGCGCAGGTGCTCAGGCTTCGGCTCCGCAAGAGCCGGGCAGCGCGCGGGTCGGGCGAGTCAGCGTCTTCCTGCAATGACCACCACCCGGGTGCGACCATCGGCCTGGCAACGGCTGTGGTGGACGCATCCGGAATTGTCCCTCCTGGTCGTCGCGCTCCTCGCCTGGCTGGTCGTACTGGTGCTGCATTCGACGATGCCGTCTCACGCGGCGGCCCAACACTGTTCGGCATCACCAGATGGCGGTGTGCTGCACCATCACGGCCCGGCGAGCCCGGGTACCGCGGTTCGGTGTACGGCGAGTTCGGCGGGGATGCCGCGATTCCCAGAGACGCCGGCCCTGTGGACGGTGATGGCGGCGGCCATGATGCTGCCGACGACACTGCCCGTCGCACGGTCGATCTCGCTGAACGGCAGGTGGAACCGCCGTCACCGCAACCAGGCTTTGTTCGCGGCCGGCTATCTCGCGGTGTGGTCGGCCTTCGGTGCGGTGGCCGCTGTGTTCGCCAGGTTGGCCGGGCCCGGATCGGGTGGCGCGATGGTGGTTTCGGGTGCCCTGGCAGCTGCGGCCGCCTGGGAGCTGACCCGCAGGAAGCGATTCTTTCTCCGAGCGTGCCACCGGGTCCGATCACTGGCCGCCGACGGCCGGCGCGCGGATCGCGCCTGCATCGGTGAGGGATGGCGTAACGGGCTGCAGTGCACCGGTTCCTGTGGCCCGATGATGGTGCCGATGGTCCTGGCGCCGCACAGCGTGTGGCTGATGGTCCTGCTGTTCGGGCTCGTCTCGGCGGAGAAGCTGGTCACGAAAGGCGTGGAGCACCTTCGGCTTTTCGCCGCGGTGCTGGCCCTGACCGCGCTCGTCGTGGCGTTCGGCGCACCGCTCGCCTAACAGGTGTGCTGCGGCAACTGCATGCCCAGACGATGAGGGCGCAGCCGGCGAAGCCGGCGCCGAGGATGCTCGAGCCCGGCCATCCGGCCGATGCGAATACAGCTGTTGTGGTCGTGGCGCCGAGGGCTGAGCCCAGCGAGTAGAAGATCATGTAGCCGCCGATGACGCTGCTGGTCCGGTGCGGATGCGCCGTGGTCAGCAGGTGCTGGTTGTTCACGTGTACGGCCTGCACGGCGAAGTCGAGAACGACCACGCCGGCGCCCACCAGCAGCAGTGACCACGATGCCTGGCCGATGGCCGCCCAGGAGGCGACCAGCAGCGCGAGTGCCCCGCCGGTGACGATTCGGGCGTACCCCGCGTCCGCCCAGCGCCCCGCCCTCGCGGCACCGAGTGCACCGGCGAGGCCGGCGATTCCGAACAACCCGATCTGTGCGGTGCTCAGGTGCCAAGGCGACGCCGACAGGGGCAGGGCCAGACCGCTCCACAGCGTGCCGAAGGACGCGAACAGGAAGAACGCGATCAGCCCGCGCGATACGAACAGGCCGTCGCCGAACAACCGCCACATCGATGTCAGCACCTGCCGGTAGGTGGATTGGCGAGGCCGCGGGTCGGGTGGCAGGAGCCGGGGGACAAGGCATGCCAACACGATCAGGAGTACCGCCAGCACGATGTAGACGCTGCGCCATCCCCACGCGGCGGCGAGCGCCCCGGCGACCACCCGGGCACCGAGGATCCCGACCACGACCCCGGAGGTGACCAGGCCGAGGGTGTGACCACGCGCCTCGGGAGTGGACAGCGCCGCGGCGTAGGCAACGGTGGTCTGCACGACGACCGCGAATACGCCCGCGATCGCCAGCCCGGCCAACAGCAGCCAGAGCTGATCGGCCACCGCGGCCAGGGTCGTGGCGGCGGCGGCCAACGCGAGATGTGTGGCGATGAGGGTGCGGCGGTCGACCATGTCGCCGACCGGAACCAGCAGCACCAGGCCTGCCAGATAGCCGACCTGTCCTGCCGTGACCACCCAACCGAGCTCAGCGTCCGGTACGCCCAGGTCGCCGCCGATCTGGGCGAGCACCGGCTGCGCTGCGTAGATGGTGGCGACGGCTACCGCGCAGACGGCGGCAAACAGCATCCGTAGGGCAAGGGTCAATTCGATCCGCCTCCATTCCAATTGGTTGCATATTGCAACTTATTGCACGGTACGGCAGAATGGTTTCAATCAGCAACTCTTCGGGGGTGGGATGACCGACTCGCCGGATCGCGAGAAGGGTGTGACGTGGACCGACCCGTCCTGCCCGGTGGCGCGCACGCTGGACCTGGTCGGGGACCGCTGGAGTCTGCTCATCGTCCGCGATGCCATGGACGGGGCGCGGGCGTTCACCGACTTTCAGCAGCGCACCGGCATCGCCCGCAACATCCTCACCGACCGGCTGCGCCGCCTTGTCGAGCGCGGCGTCCTGCACCGGGAATCGGCGCCGTCGGGACGTCGGCAGGTCTACACGCTCACCCCGGCCGGCCGCGACCTCTTCACCGTCGTGGTTGCGTTGCGGCAGTGGGGCGAGCGGCACGCGTTCGCTGCCGGGGAGTCCCACTCCGTTCTGGTCGACGAGGACGGGTCCCCGGTGCCGGAACTGGTGCCGACGAGTTCACGCGGTCGTGCCGTGGATGTCGACACGGCGTCGGTCCGAAAGGGATAGCCGTCGCTAAGCGGTGCGTACGATCGCGAACGAATGCCCGGGCAGCGTCGTGGCGTCGGGACCGAGCTCAGGGGCGTCCCAGGCCAGCACCAACTCGCCGATGACCGGCACCGAAACTTCCTCGCGGCCGAGGTTGCAGGCGATCGCCAGGGCCCCGCGGTGCAGGACGATCCAGCGCTGCTCCTCGTCGAAGTCGATCGCCATGTGGTCCAGCCACGGGTCGGCCAGATCGGGCTCCCTGCGCCGCAACGCGATCAGCTCGCGGTAGACGCGGTGTAGTCGACCGTGATCGCCTTCGCTGACCTCTGCCCAGTTCAATTTGGACCTCAGGAACGTCGCCGGGTCCTGTGGGTCGGGGATCTCGTCGGCATCCCAGCCGTGTTCGGCGAACTCGGCCTTGCGACCCTCGGCGGTGGCCCGGGCCAGCTCCGGTTCGGGGTGTGAGCTGAAGAACTGGAACGGCGAGGACGATCCCCACTCTTCACCCATGAAAAGCATTGCCGTATATGGTGACCCGAGCGCCAGCGCGGCCTTGACCGCGAGCTGTCCGAACGTCAGCCGCTGCGACGGCCGGTCACCGACGGCACGGTTGCCGACCTGATCGTGGGTGAGCGTGTACGCCAGCAGCCGGGTGGCCGGAATCGTCGCGGTGTCCAACGGGCGCCCGTGCCTGCGGTGCCGGAACGACGAGTACGTACCGGCGTGGAAATAGCCGTGCCGCAGCGTCTGCGCCAGGGTGGCCAGCGACCCGAAATCGGCGTAGTAACCCTGCCGTTCACCCGACACCGCGGTATGGATGGCGTGATGGATGTCGTCATCCCACTGGGCGGTGAGGCCGTAGCCGCCACGATCTCGCGGGGTGATCAACCGGGGATCGTTGAGGTCGCTCTCGGCGATCAGGGACAGCGGCCTGCCGAGATCCTCGGCGAGCGCATCGGTTTCGGTGGCCAATTCCTCGAGCAGATGGATCGCGGTGTTGTCCATCAGGGCATGGACGGCATCGAGCCGGAGGCCGTCGGCGTGGAAGTCCCGCATCCAGCGCAACGCGCACTCGATGATGTAGGTGCGCACCTCGTCGGCGTCGGCATCGGACAGGTTGATCGAACTGCCCCAAGGATTCTGCCCGGCCGACAGGTACGGCCCGAATCGCGGTAGGTAGTTGCCCGACGGGCCGAGATGGTTGAACACCGCGTCGATCAGTACGCCGAGGCCGCGCGCGTGGCACGCGTCGATGAGCCGGACGAGTTCGTCCGGGCCCCCGTAGGGTTCGTGGACCGCGTACCACAGCACCCCGTCGTAGCCCCAGCCGTGCGTTCCGCTGAACGCGTTGACCGGCATCAGCTCGACGAAGTCGACACCGAGATCCACCAGGTAGTCCAGCTTCTCGATGGCGGCGTCGAATGTGCCCTCCGTGGTGAAGGTTCCGATGTGCAGCTCATAGATCACCCCGCCACCGACGGGACGACCCGTCCAGCCGGTGTCCGTCCAGGCGTCCGGCCGGGGCTGCCACAACTGCGAGCGTTCGTGCACGCCGTCGGGCTGCCGGGGTGAGCGTGGGTCGGGCAGCACCGCCGGATCGTCGTCGAGAACGAACCCGTACCGGGCGTCGGGACGGCACGTCACGCCGGCGCGCCACCAGCCGTCGGCGGAGCGCGTCATCTCATGCAGGATCCCGTCCACGTCGACCCGTACCAGATCGGGTGTCGGTGCCCACACGGCGAACTCAGTCATCGATGCGCTCCAGCAGTGCCACGGGTGATTGCGCGAGCAGGTCCGCCGCGGGAACGGGACCCGTCCACCGTCGACCGCTGAGGCGATCTCTCCACTGACCGTCGGGCAACGTCAACACGGTGTCCGCCCAACCGGTTTCGGCCAGTTCGACCGTCCATCGGCTGACGGCCACCACCACGTCGTCCCCACGTGCGAAGGCGATCAGGTGCCGCGCCGTGCTGCCGGTGGCCGGAAGCGGGGTGTAACGCCCCGAGCGGAACGTCGCCGGCCGCGCGCGGCGCAGCGCCAGGGCGGCAGCGGTCACCAGGAGTTTGGGGTCGTCCCCGCGCTCCAGGGCCGCGCGCAGCGCCGGATAGTCGACCGGCCGCCGGTTGTCCGGGTCGACGAGGCTGTCCTCCATGGATTCGGTGCCCTGGTAGACGTCAGGAATGCCCGGTGCGGTCAACTGCAGCAACTTCTGGCCCAGGCTGTCGTTGCGGGCGTGCACCTCGAGCCGGGCTACCAGCGCGGTCAATTCGACCGAGACCGGGCCGTCGAGCACGCGGTCCAGCCAATCGTGCATCTCACGCTCGAAGTCGGTGGCCGGATCATGCCAGGAGGTCCGGACGGCGGCCTCGCGCATCGCCTTCTCGGTGTAGCCGTGCAGCCGCTCGCGTAACGCGTCGGTGACGGTGCCGTCGACCGGCCAGACACCGAAGATGTTCTGCCACAGGAACAATGCGGTGGGCGTGTCCGGGGGAGTGGTCAGTGCTGTCCACCGCTCGACCGATTCGGCCCAGGTCTGCGGAATCTGCGACAGGAGCCCGATACGGGCGCGGACATCTTCGCCGCGTTTGGTGTCGTGTGTTGACAGCGTGGTCATCGCCGACGGCCAGGCCTGCGAGCGGGTCGCCGCCCGCTGATGGAACTCGGCTGTGGAGACCCCGAACAGCTCGGGCGCCCCGCCGACCTCGTTGAGCGAGACCAGCCGGGCGTCGCGATAGAACAGGCAGTCCTCGATGGCCTTGGCCGTCGCGGCCCCGCACAGTTGATTGAACCGCGCGACCACCTCGGGGCTGGTCGACGACGCGGCCGCGATCAGCGACAGGGAGTCGGTGAGTTCGGGTGAGACGCAGGAAGTTTCCTGCAGTGCGACCGGCAGGATCGCGGCCAGCGCCGGATAGTCACTGCGGTACACGCCGATCCGGCTGATCAATGCGGCCACCGCCGTGGGCAGCAGCGGGTCATTCCGCGCGGCCTGCACCGAGATGACGCGGCACAATCGGTTCAGCTCGCTGGCCAGGGTATCGGTGACGGCCGCCATCTTGAGTCGGTGCTCGGCGTCGGGATCCGGACCCGTGCTCGCCGCGGTGAGCGCGGCCTTGCCCGCGGGAGAGACGAACAGTCCGCCGATCTCGCGCAGTGCGTCGTATCCGGTGGTGCCGTCGACCGGGAGCGATGCGTCGAGGCTCTCGTCGGGGGCCAGGATCTTCTCCACCACGATCCAGGCGTCAGGGCCGGTGAGCTCACGCAGCCACCGCAGATACCCGGCCGGGTCGGCCAATCCGTCGGGATGGTCGATGCGCAGCCCGTCCACCAGTCCTTCGTCGAACCAGCGCTTGACTTCCACGTGGCTGGCGTCGAAGACGTGGCGGTCCTCCTGGCGGAGCGCGGCCAGCGATGTGATCGAGAAGAAGCGGCGGTAACCGCACACCCCGGTGCGCCAACCGGTCAATCGGTAGTGCTGGCGATCGTGCACCTGCTGCCCGGTGCCGGACCCCGTTCCCGGTGCGATGGGATACCGCAGGTCGCCCAGGCGCAGCGCGTCGCCGTCCACGGTCAGGTTCGCCACGTCATCGTCGGAACCCAGGACCGGCAACACGATTCGGCCACCGTCGAGGTTCCAGTCGACGTCGAAGAACTCGGCGTACTCGGAAGCCCGGCCATGCCGCAGCAGGTCCCACCACCAGGGGTTCTGCTCGGGGTGGTCGACCCCGACGTGATTGGGGACGATATCGACGATCAGGCCCATGCCGCGGGACCGGGCCGCCTCCGAGAGCCGGCGGAGACCGTCGTGGCCGCCGAGGGCCGGGGAGACCGTGGTCGGATCCGTGACGTCATAGCCGTGCGTCGAGCCGTCGGCCGCGGTCAGGATCGGTGACAGGTACAGGTGCGAGACACCGAGCTTGTCGAGGTAGTCCAGCAGGTTCACCGCGTCGTCGAATGTGCAGCAGTCCCCACGCATCTGGAGTCGATACGTGGACAGGACCGGCCGGGGCATGTCAGGCCGTCTTGCGCAGGACGAGTAGTGACCGGGCCTGAAGGGAGATCTTCTCGCCCGCCGCCAAGACGAGGTCGGAATCTCCCGTCGGACTGGCGGTATCGAGATCGCCGGTCCACTCTGTCGCGTAGTCGCCGTTCGGCGTGACGAAATCCTGTGCGTGGTCGTTGGCATTGAAGCACAACAGGAACGTGTCGTCGACGACACGTTCGCCGCGGGCGTTGGGAGCCGGAATGGAATCACCGTTGAGGAACACCGCCACGCAGGTGCCGAGCCCGGTACCCCAGTCCTCCGGCGTCATCTCGGTGCCCGCCGGCGTCAGCCAGGCGATGTCGCGGACCTGATCACCGCTGCGGATCGGTTTGCCCTCGAAGAACCGGCGCCGCCGAAAAGCGGGATGCCGCTTGCGGAATGCCAGTGCCTTGCGGGTGAACTCCAGGTGCTCGGCATTGGTCTCCAGCAGCGACCAGTCCATCCAGGACAGTTCGGAGTCCTGGCAGTAGACGTTGTTGTTGCCGCGCTGGGTCCGGCCGATCTCGTCGCCGTGGGCGATCATCGGGGTGCCCTGCGAGAGCATCAATGTCCCCATGATGTTGCGCATCTGCTTGGCGCGTAACGCCAGGATCTCGGGGTCGTCGGTCGGCCCCTCGACGCCGCAGTTCCACGATCGGTTGTGGCTCTCGCCGTCGCGGTTGTCCTCGCCGTTGGCCTCGTTGTGCTTCTCGTTGTAGGAGACCAGATCGTTGAGGGTGAAGCCGTCGTGGCAGGTGACGAAGTTGATGCTCGCGCTCGGGCGCCGGCCGGTGGCCTCGTAGAGATCCGAGGAACCCGTCAGCCGGGAGGCGAATTCGCCAAGGGTTGCGGGCTCGCCCCGCCAGTAATCGCGCACGGTATCGCGATACTTCCCGTTCCACTCGGTCCACAAACCTGGGAAGTTGCCGACCTGGTAGCCACCCTCGCCGACGTCCCACGGTTCGGCGATCAGCTTCACCTGGCTGACCACGGGATCCTGCTGGACGAGATCGAAGAACGCCGAAAGCCGGTCCACGTCATAGAACTCGCGCGCCAGGGTGGAGGCCAGGTCGAACCGGAAACCGTCGACGTGCATCTCCAGCACCCAGTACCGCAACGAATCCATGATCAGCTGCAGTGTGTGCGGATGGCGGGCATTGAGACTGTTGCCTGTTCCGGTGAAGTCCTTGTAGTACTCGGGTTGACCGTCGAGCAGCCGGTAGTAGGCGGCGTTGTCGATGCCGCGGAAGTTGATGGTGGGGCCGAGGTGGTTGCCCTCAGCGGTGTGGTTGTAGACCACATCCAGGATCACTTCGATGCCGGCGTCGTGGAAGGCCTTGACCATGGTCTTGAACTCGGCCACCGCACCGCCGGCATGCCTGGTGGCCGCGTACTGGAAGTGCGGGGCGAAGAAGCCGACCGTGTTGTAACCCCAGTAGTTTCGCAGCCCGAGGTCCAGCAGCCGGTGGTCGTGCATGAACTGGTGCACCGGCATCAGCTCGATGGCGGTGACGTTCAGCGACTGCAGGTGCTCGATCACCACCGGATGGCTCAGCCCCGCGTACGTGCCGCGGAGCTCTTCGGGAATGCCGGGGTGGGTCTGCGTCATGCCCTTGACGTGGGCCTCGTAGATCACCGTGTCGTGATACGGGGTCTTGGGCGCCCGGTCCGAGCCCCACTGGAAGAACGGGTTGATCACCACGCTGGTCATGGTGTGGCCGAGCGAATCGACCCGCGGCGGCGTGCCGGTTCCCGGCGGTTCGGCCGACATGTCGTAGGAGAACAACGCCTGGCTGAAATCGAAGTCGCCGTGGAACGACTTGCCGTAGGGATCCAACAGCAGCTTGCTCGGATCGCACCGGTGTCCGGCCCCGGGATCCCACGGGCCGTACACCCGGTAGCCGTAGCGCTGTCCCGGGGTGACCGTGGGCAGGTAGGCGTGCCACACGTACCCGTCGACCTCTTCGAGGTTGATCCGGTGTTCGGTGCCGTCCTTGGCGATCAGGCACAGCTCGACCCGCTCGGCGACTTCGGAGAACAACGAGAAGTTGGTGCCTGCGCCGTCGTAGGTCGCACCGAGGGGGTAGGCCTCACCTGGCCAGACGGTCGACATCGGCGTGGGCACTTGAGCTGACGGTCCAGGAGACGACGGCGGCATGGCCTCACCACCAACCGGTGGCCGCCGCCAACTGACGACCCAGTTCACCCGTCATCGTGCGCATGTATGTCGTGGAGAGATGGTGGGAATCGTGATACATCAACACGTTTCCCTCCACCACGCGGCAGTAGTCCTTACGGCACACGGCATCGCTCATGTCGAGTGGCTTGAGCAGAGGGAACCTCCCGACGAAGTCCAGCGTGGGGTTGTGGTCGGAGAGTACCTTGGACCGGTCGATGCCGCAGGAGATGGCGTCGCCACCGTTGGCCAGGCAGTCATAAGGAAAGTAGGGCTTGCCGTTTCGCGTCAGCCACGGCGTGTCGCGCATGGCCAGGATCGGAATGTTGTTCTTGGACAGGGTTTCCCAGATTCCGATGTAGGTGCCGGGCATCACGTCGCCGGGCTTGATGTTCCACGGGCGGGTCGAGGTGGTGAACACGTAATCGGGATGATCGGCAATCAGCTGAGCCATCACCTTTTCGTTCCACTCACGACATTTCGGATACGGGCGGTTGTCGCCCATCACGAGTGGTGTTTCCTCGGTGGTCAGCGGACAACCCATCTTCAGGTAGGTGACCACCTTGAAGTTGTGCAGCCGGCCCAGAAGATCGAGCGCGGTGATCCAGTGTTCGGCGTGCGATCCGCCGGCCACCGCGATGGTGCGCGCCGCGGCCTTGTCGCCGTAGGTGCAGTTGATCACATCGGTGTTGCCGAAATCGCTGATGCAACCGTCCGTCGTCGATGCGGGCAGATCGTCTTTGGCCTCCAGGACCGTCGGGCGCATCGGCAGTTTCGGGACCCGCGCGTGGTCGATCAGGGCCCGGGCTCCCGGATAGTCGCGGGCGGACAACCCGGAGAGTTCCTTGCCACTGGCGCGTTGCACGGTGACGTGCTCGCGCCAGGTGAACGACGTTGCGGTGAGCGCGACGCCGAGCAATCCGACGATCGAGCCGAGAACGATGGTGGGCCTGCGCATCCGGACCCGCAGCGGCACGGCCGGCGCGGTGGTGGCCTTCACCTTCTGCGGGCGCAGCGGCTCCTCGATGTAGCGATTGGTCAGCCAGGCCAGCACACCCGAGATCAGCAGAATGATCGTGCCTTCGAGGAAGTTGGCGCGGGTGTAGCCCGAGTAGGACAGCCAGAAGATCAGCAGTGGCCAGTGCCAGAGGTAGAGCGAGTAGGCCATCGACCCGAGCGATACGAACGGTTTCGTCGCCAGCATCCGGTTGGGCGCGGGCAGCCGCTCCGCGGTGGCCGGATCGTCCATCCGGTTCGCGGCGGTCAGGATGAAGATGACGGTGGCCCCGACCGGCACCAGTGCCCAGGGGCCTGGGAATTCCTTGACGCCGTCGATCAACCAACCGCACGACAGGATGGCCGCCAGCGACACGGTGGCCAGGACGGTGCGCAGCCACATCGGCCACCGCACGGCAGGCACCAGCGCACCGGCGAGTGCACCGATCAGCAGTTCCCAGCCGCGGGCGAAGCTGTTGTAGTACGCCGTCGCCTGATCGCTGTTGTGGGCGATGATCGCGTACACGAACGAGGCGATGGTCAGTGCGCTCAGTAACACGATGAACGCGACGCGCAGGTGCCGGCCGAACACCCGCCGACCGAGGAAAGCGAACCCGAACACCACGGCCAGGAACGCCACGTAGAACTGTCCCTGGACCGACATCGACCAGATGTGTTGGAGCGGACTGACCGCCTCACCGGCGCGAAGGTAGTCCGCGGCGGTGTTGGCCAGTTCCCAGTTCTGGAAGTAGCCCAGGCTCGCCAGGCTCTGGTCAGCAAATGTTTCCCAGCGGGTTTCGGGCTGGACCAGGATCGTCAGCACGGCCCCGGCGGCAAGCACCACGACCAAGGCGGGCAGCAGTCGCCGCACCAGCCGGAGCACTTCTGACAGGGGCTGCAGCGGAGCGTCCGGGTTGAGCGCGATGCGCAGGATCTTGCCGCCGAAGAAGAATCCGGACAGCGCCAGGAAAACGTCCACACCACCGGAAACGCGGCCGAACCAGATGTGGAACACCGCCACCAGGGCGATGGCGACACCGCGCAGTCCGTCCAGATCATGCCGGTAGAAACCCGCGTTACGGGTCCCCATGGCCGCGCGCGAAACGGAACCGGATTCGGTGCCGGGCTCCGTCCGGGGGGCGTCAAGGGTTTTCATGGTCGAGGCCAATTTACCTAACATCGGCCTGCCGCTCACATTTCGGATGGGTGCGTCACGCCCGGTGAGCAAAGGGCTAGGCTGCCCGACTGTGGCTGAGCTGACCCCAGCGCAGATCAACGCCATCGACACGGCCCACATCTGGCATCCCTACAGCGCCATGGGCGCGCAGGCGTTGCCTCCGGTGGTGGCGGTCGGGGCCAAAGGCGCGTGGCTGACTGTGATCGACCCTTCCGACGGTGCACCGATCGAGGTGCTCGACGCGATGGCGTCCTGGTGGACGGCCGTGCACGGGCACGGACATCCGGTGCTGGACCGTGCGATCAACGACCAGCTCGCCACGATGAACCACGTCATGTTCGGTGGTCTCACCCACGAGCCGGCCGCACGGCTGGCCCAGCTGCTCGTCGACCTCACCCCCGCGGGTCTGGAGACGGTGTTCTTCAGCGATTCCGGATCGGTGTCGGTCGAGGTGGCGGTGAAGATGGCGCTGCAGTACTGGCGCAGCCTCGGCCGAGGTTCCAAACACCGGCTGATGACCTGGCGCGGCGGCTATCACGGCGACACGTTCACCCCGATGAGCGTGTGCGACCCGGATGGCGGCATGCATGAGCTGTGGGCCGGGGAAAACTCAGTTCTGGTGCCCCAGATTTTCGCGCCGCCCGTGCCCGCCGACTATCAGCCGGCCTACAGCGAGGCGTTCGAGCGGCAGCTCGCCGAACACGCCGATGAACTGGCCGCGGTGATCGTCGAACCCGTCGTGCAGGGTGCCGGGGGCATGCGTTTCCACGATCCCCGCTACCTGTCCGACCTGCGGGCCATCTGCGATCGCCACGACGTGTTGTTGATCTTCGACGAGATCGCCACCGGGTTCGGGCGCACCGGAAAGCTGTTCGCCGCCGAACATGCGGGCGTCAGCCCGGACATCATGTGCGTCGGCAAGGCATTGACCGGGGGCTACATCACGTTGGCCGCCACGTTGTGCACGCGTGCGGTCGCGCAGACGATCAGCGCGGGGGAGCCCGGCGCACTGATGCACGGTCCGACCTTCATGGCCAACGCGCTGGCTTGTGCCGTCGGCGTCGCCGCGGTGGAGTTGTTGGTCGCCGGAGACTGGCAGGCCCGGGTCCGAGAGATCGAGGCTGGTCTGCGCACCGGACTGGAGCCGGCCCGCGCGCTGCCGAGCGTCGCCGACGTCCGGGTGCTCGGTGCCATCGGCGTGATCGAGATGCGGGAGCCGGTGAACATGCGGGTGGCCACGCTGGCGGCGTTGAACCACGGGGTATGGCTGCGGCCGTTCGGCAAGCTGATCTATGCCATGCCGCCGTTCATCTGTACCCCGCAGGAGGTCGAACAGATCACCGCGGGCATGGTGGGCGTGGCCCGTGCACTAACCTGAACGGTGTTCAATGGCCCGCCGGGTTCACCGAGGAGCACCGCGTGACACGCACTGACCTTTCACCGCTGGCCTGGTTGGCCGGCGTCGAGCAGCAGCGCCGGGACGCCGGGCTGCGTCGTGAGCTGCGCACCCGCCCGCCCGTCGCCACGGAACTGGACCTGGCCTCCAACGACTACCTGGGGTTGTCGCAACACCCGGCAGTGCTCGACGGCGGCGTCGAGGCGCTGCGTACCTGGGGCGCGGGTGCGGGCGGATCCCGGCTGGTCACCGGCAATACCGAACTGCACGAGGGATTCGAGACGGCCCTGGCGACGTTCGTCGGTGCCGAATCGGCGCTGGTGTTCTCATCGGGCTACACGGCGAACCTCGGCGCTGTCGTCGCGCTGTCGGGCCCGGGTTCGCTGCTGGTGTCCGACGCGCTCACCCATGCCTCCCTGGTCGATGCGTGCCGGCTGTCGCGCGCGCGGGTGACGGTCACGCCGCACCGCGACGTCGATGCGGTCGAGGCGGCGCTGTCGACCCGCGCCGAGGAACGCGCGGTGGTGCTGACCGAATCCGTGTTCAGCGCCGACGGGGTATTGGCGCCGCTGCGGGAACTGCACGCGGTCTGCCGGCGTCACGGCGCACTATTGCTCGTCGATGAGGCACACGGCCTCGGTGTGCGCGGTGCCGGTGGGCAGGGCCTGCTGTACGAGGCAGGTCTGGCCGGTGCGCCCGACGTGGTGATGACGACGACGCTGTCCAAGGCGCTGGGCAGCCAGGGTGGTGTGGTGCTCGGTCCCGAAGCCGTCCGCGCCCACCTGATCGACGCGGCCCGGCCGTTCATCTTCGACACCGGGCTGGCGCCGGCCGCCGTCGGTGCGGCCTGGGCCGCGCTGAATGTCCTGATCGCAGAACCTCATCGGGCCCGCGCGGTGTTGGACCATGCCGCCGAACTGGCCCGGATCTCCGGCGATTCCGCGGTGCCGGACTCCGCGGTCGTGTCGGTGATCCTCGGCGACCCCGAGGTGGCGGTGGCCACCGCGGCAGAATGTCTGGACCGTGGTGTGCGGGTGGGTTGCTTCCGCCCGCCGACGGTGCCCGAGGGCACCTCCCGGCTGCGCCTGACCGCCCGGGCCTCGCTCACCGCCGACGAGATGGGCCTGGCCCGACAGGTGCTTACCGAGGTCCTGGCCAAGGCCCGGTCGTGAGCACGCTGGTTGTCACCGGGACCGACACGGGGGTCGGGAAGACGGTGACGACTGCGGCGCTGGCCTGCGCGGTGCGCCTGGCCGGATTCGACGTCGCGGTGTGCAAGCCGGTGCAGACCGGAACCGTGGACGGCGACAACGATCTCGGTGAGGTGGGGCGGCTGTCCGGGGCGGTCAACCTGCACGGCGGCTGGCGCTATCCGGAGCCACTGGCCCCGCTTGCGGCAGCGCAGCGGGCCGGGCTGGCATTGCCGACCCGCGCCGAGTTGGTGGACGCCGTTCGGGCAGCCGAACTGCCCGGTGGGATCACGCTGGTCGAAGGCGCCGGGGGTCTGCTCGTCGAATTGGGCGCCGGTGGGGTCACGGTTCGCGATCTGGCGGCCGACCTCTCGGCGGCCGTCCTGGTGGTCGTCTCGCCCGGCCTCGGCACGCTCAACCACACCGCTTTGACCTTGGAATCCCTTGCTGGACAGGGAATTCCGTGTGCCGGCCTGGTGATCGGCGCGTGGCCGGCGAACCCGGGTACCGCCGAGTCGGGCAACCGGGACGCGCTGGCCGAGCTGGCGCCGGTGCGCGCGGTGCTGCCCGCCGGCGCCGGTGGCCTGGGCGCCACGGAGTTCGAAGCGTTGTGCGCCGACGCCTTCGACCGGGACTGGCTGTCCGGCCTGATCTGACATGGTCCACTCCGTCGAGCTGGTCTTCGATCCGGACACCGAGGCCGTGGTCCGCGGGATCTGGGACGCCCTGCGCGAGGCGGGAATTCCCAGTCAGGCGCCTGCCGGCCGTCCGCATGCGACGCTGACCGTCGCCCAGCACATCGACGCCGCGGCCGACGTGGCGCTCGAGGATCTGCTCGACCGCTTCCCGCTACCGTGCAGTCTCGGTGCGACCTTGATCTTCGGGCGCACCGGCGGGGTGCTGGCACGCCTGCTGGTCCCCACCGCCGAACTGCTCGATCTGCAGGCCGAGGTCTATCGCCGGTGCCTGCCGCATGTCAGCCCGGCCCCGATGCCGCATGCCGAACCGGGCCAGTGGAGCCCGCACGTGACGCTGGCTCGGCGGGTTGCTCCGGCCAGGCTGGCCACCGCCGTGCGGATCGCCGGCCGGCCCACCGAAATCGTCGGCCAGGTGACCGGGATCCGGCATTGGGACGGCGATCACCGCCTCGCCCATCCGATCGGCTGACCCGCCCGGCCGTCAGCTCCGGCTGCGCTGCCGATCGTCGCCTCCCGCGCTCAGCGTGCTCGCGCCCCGCACAGCCAGCCCGTCGACCAGGAGCTGAAGGCCGAACGCGAACTGCCGGGAGGTGTCGCGATTCAGTACCGACTGCTCGTCGGTGAGGGCACCGGCTGCGTCCCACTGGAGCCGGGACTGTTCGTCGGCGGTGAATCCGAGCACGTAATAAAGCACGGTGCGGGCGGCCAGTTCATCATCCGGCGCCGTCACGCCGGCATGCTGGGCGGCGTCGGCAAGCCGCGCCACGATCTCGCCGGCGATCTGCGACTGACCGGCCGCGAAGCTGGACGAGACGAGTTCGGCTCCGTCGGTGTGTGAGAGCAGCGCGTCGCGCAACGCCGTACAAATCTGGTGGATTCGTCCCGGCCAGGCCGACACGGCACTCTCGACGTGTACCGGTTGCAGGATGCGGTCGGCGACGGCGCCCAACAGCTCCTGCTTGTTGGCGAAATGCCAGTACAACGCGCCCGGGCTGACATTGAGCTCACGGGCCAGGCGTCGCATCGTCAGGTCGGCGATGCCGTAGGTGTCCAGGATGGCCGTCGCCGCATCCACCACGTCGGGTTTGTGGAGTTGCACACCGTTACCCTAGCCTGAACGGTGTTCAAGTGTTGGCCCGACCGGCCACCATGATCCACAGGAGGACGTTTCGTGACGCAGGCAGCCGTCGATGTGTTGGGCATGGCTCGCGAGCAGGTTCTGGAGCGGGGCGTCGGCCTGGACCGGGACCAGACGCTGCAGGTGCTGCAGCTGCCCGACGACAAGCTCGAGGAGCTGCTGGCTCTGGCCCACGAGGTCCGGATGAAGTGGTGCGGCCCCGAGGTCGAGGTCGAGGGCATCATCAGCCTCAAGACCGGCGGCTGCCCGGAGGACTGCCACTTCTGTTCGCAGTCGGGTCTGTTCGCCTCCCCGGTGCGCAGCGCCTGGCTGGACATCCCGAGCCTGGTCGAGGCGGCCAAGCAGACCGCCAAGACCGGCGCCACCGAGTTCTGCATCGTGGCCGCGGTCCGTGGGCCCGATGAGCGCCTGCTGTCCCAGGTGGCCGCGGGTATCGAGGCCATCCGCAACGAGGTCGACATCCAGATCGCCTGCTCGCTGGGCATGTTGACCCAGGAGCAGGTGGACCGCCTCAAGGACATGGGCGTGCACCGCTATAACCACAACCTGGAGACGGCACAGTCGTTCTTCCCCAATGTCGTCACCACCCACACCTGGGAGGAGCGCTGGGGGACGCTGGAAATGGTCCGCGAGGCAGGCATGGAGGTGTGCTGCGGCGGCATTCTGGGCATGGGGGAGACGCTGGAGCAGCGTGCCGAGTTCGCCGCCAATCTGGCCGAGCTGGACCCGCACGAGGTGCCGCTGAACTTCCTGAACCCCCGTCCGGGCACGCCGTTCGGCGATCTCGAGGTGCTTCCCGCCTCCGAGGCGCTCAAGGCCGTTGCCGCGTTCCGGCTGGCGCTGCCGCGCACGATGCTGCGATTCGCCGGTGGCCGCGAGATCACGCTCGGTGACCTCGGTGCCAAGCAGGGAATCCTGGGCGGCATCAACGCCGTCATCGTCGGCAATTACCTGACCACGCTGGGCCGCCCGGCCGAGTCGGATCTCGAATTGCTCGACGATCTGCAGATGCCGATCAAGGCGCTGAACGCCAGCCTGTAGAACTGGTGGTGATGGTTCACAATCTGCCCGCGCCCGTCGGCGCCGGCCTCTACAACGTCTACACCGGGGTCCAGGCTGACGCCGCGGACGGAAGTGTCGTGCCCACGGCCGCCCAGCTCGGTCTGGAACCGCCCCGGTTCTGCGCCGAGTGCGGACGCCGGATGATCGTTCAGGTGCGGCCGACCGGATGGTGGGCCAAGTGTTCGCGGCACGGGCAGGTGGATTCGATCGACCTGGATACGCGGCGATGAGCCTCTCGGGCGAAGAGCAGAAGGCACCGATGAGCCTCTCGGGCGAAGAGCAGAAGGCACCGATGAGCCTCTCGGGCGAAGAGCATGCCCGGCTCAGTTCGCCTACCGATATTCCTGGCGCGCCGCGAGTTTCGCGTGACCGGGCGGTGCTGATCGTCATTGCGGCCCTCGCGGTCGCTGGTGCGGTGCTCGGCGCGCTGTGGGCCTGGTTGGCGCCGGGAGTGCACGGAGTAGTGGCGCTGACTCGTGGCGGTGAACGAGTGCACGCCTATCTGGGCGCCGAATCCGACCACTTCTTCACCTCGGCGTTCATGTTCGTCGGCATGCTCGTGGTGCTGGGCATCGTGGCCGCGGTCGCGCTGTGGCAGTGGACGGCCCGCCGCGGGCCGGTCATGGTCGCCGCGCTGTCGGTCGGTTGTGCGGCGGCCACCGCGGTGGCCGCGGGTGTCGGTGCAGCACTTGCCCATTGGCGGTTCGGTTCGGTCGACATTGCGGCGGCACCGGTCAGTCCGGAACACCGGGTCCACTACGTGGTGGAGGCCGCGGCGGTCTTCTTCGGGCATTCGCCGCTGCAGATCGCAGGCACCCTCTTGTTCCCGGCTGCCGCGGCGGCGCTGGTCTACGCGCTGATCGCGGTCTCCACGGTGCGCGACGACCTCGGCGCCTGGCCGCCGATGCAGACTCCGACCTATCCGGTGCTCCCGCCGGTGGTCAGCCCACCTGGGGCTTGACCCGCTGCCACCTTGTTGACGAGGAGGCCGACCGAACTCTTATCGGGGCGGGCCGGCCAGGTGCGCCGCCAAGCGGCGGTAGTACCTGCGGTTGGCCCACCAGGCCACCAAAACCAGGACACCCAGCAACGTCCCGTATCCGGCGAAGAACACCCATGCCCCGGGACCGGTGTACGGCTTCGTCAGCAGAAATCGCGCATCTTCCACCCCGGTGCAGTTCACGGTCAGGGGTCCTCTGTCGGTGGGCAATTGGGCCACTGACCGGTATTTCGTCGCTGGTCTGCGGTTACGCGACACGGTGACAGGTTCGGCCGGGGGAGACAGCGTCAGGCGCTGCCCGGAGTCGGTGATCCCCGTACAGCGCACGGTGCTGGGAAGCTGGCCGGACAGATCCTTGTCCTTGATGAACACGATGTATTCGTCAGCTGAGGGCGTCACCTGCGCGCCGCTGGTGAAGTACTGGCCGCCCCTGGGCATCACCATGAACATGTAGCCGGCGACGAAGACCATGGTCAGGATCGCGACACCAAAGGCCACGCCCACACCCAAACGGTTCGACGGTCCCGGTGGACTCGGTGGCGCCGGCGCGGCCTCCCATGGGGTCGGCGGAATCGGCGCCGCCGGCGGGTATCCCGGCGGTGGGTAGGGCGGATACGCGGGATGGCCGTGGGGCTGCCGGTACTGGGGATGGTGCGGATATCCGGGCGGATACTGCGGACCTGAATAAGGTTGTTCGCCAGACGGATACACGCTTCCCCTTCCTTGGCGCCACTGCGGTCTGCAGTGATCGTAGGGTGCCGCTGAGCACCCTCGGTGCAGCAGTTTGGGTGTGGCCGTCACTCGGCCGCAGGCTTGACTGCCGCGGCTTCGAAGAGCTCGATGGGGTTGCCGTCGGGGTCGTCGACCTGGATCTGCCGGCCACCGGGTCCGGTCTCCATCGTGTTGCGGAATGTCACTTCGGCTCCTCGTAACTCTGCGATCGCCGCGTCGAGGTCGTCGACCTCGAGGACGATCCGGTTGAATCCTCCTGGGGTCTGCGGGCTGCCGTCGGGCAGCTGCCGCGCGCCCGAGCTACCGGGCCCGCTCAAGAACACGGTGAGATTGCCGTTGACCACGGAGGCGAAGGCCGGCCCGCCGCGGAGAGCGACATCGAACCCCAGGTGCTGGGTGTAGAACGCGACCGCACGCTCCACGTCGGTGACCTGGTAGCGCACTGCGCCGGTTCGGTAGGTGATGTGTCCAGACATGACCGCAGTGTGCCGGTCGCCGCGGCGGTTGTATTGAACAAAATTGACCTATGGTTCGAGCGCGATGTGGTCGTCCTTCGCGGCATACCCACGTCGGCGCAGTTGCTCGGCGGGCGTCATCCCGGAGAACTCCTGGAACTCGCGGATCATGTGCGATTGGTCGGCGTACCCGTGCTCGATGGCGAATGTCGACCAGTGCGGCGACGCCGGCGCTGAGCAGACGGCAGCGTGTGCGTGGCGGAATCGGTGTAGGCGGGCAAAGCGTTTGGGCGACATGCCGATCTGCTCGGTGAACAACTGGATCAGCCTGCGGTGGCTCAACCCCACGTCGCGCGCCACTGTGGCGATCGACGGCTGGTGGGAGGCGACCCGCAGGGCGGCCATGGCGAAGGACACCGCACCGGCCGGTTGCCGGTCATCGCGGAACTGCGCGAGCAAGGCGGCTTCCACGATCGCCAATCGTTGTGCGGTCGAGGTCGCCTCGCAGACCCTGTCGCGGAATCCTGCCGCGCGGCCCCACAGCGCATCGAGGTCGACATGCGCATCGAGCAGTTCATGCGGGGCCACGCCGAGCACCGCCCGGACGCCGCCCGGCTTGAAGTGCACGCCGATCATGGCGGTGTGCTCGCGGGCGTCGATGTCGAACGGGCCGGTGTAGGGCCCGGACACCGCGGCTCCCGAAAACCGTTGTGAACCTGAATGGTTCGTAATTGCGACGACGTCAGCGCTCAGGTTGATGACGAGTTCGGTGATGCCGGTGGGAAGGATACGCTCGGCGGGATAGGCGGGTCCGTCCGCAATACTCCACAGGTGGTCGACGCTGTCGCGTAGGGCCACCGCCGGGGGCTGACGGATGTAACGCATCTACCCCCATTCTGCCAGCGCCTGGTCGATCAGAGGGGCCGCAGCCGGACCGTCCGCCCCAACGCGACCTTGGCGGAGATACCGGCCAGCCGGGCCATCCCCATGTACGTGATCGGGTTGAGCAGGGTCGGCCACTTCGACCGCACCAGGTTGGCGGTCAGCGGGCGACCGGCGAATCGGTCGGTGAGCCAGCGCAGGGCCATCGGTGCGGAGAACGGGTGCAGCAACAGGTGTTCGCTGAACATGTCGCGGTGGTAGGTCACGTCGGCGCCGCCGGCCAGATAGGTGTCGGCGAGCTCGTCGATGTCGTCGACCGAGATGATCTCGTCGTGCACGGCCTGCACGATCAGCACGGGCGGAACCGGCGCGGCCACACCGAGTTTGGTGTCGTGGAAGACCTCGCTGACGGCGGGCCCGTCGAGGATCTGCTCCAGGGGCAGGTCGACCAGATCGGCCATGTCGGTGCGGAACATCCGGATGATGGCTTCCACGGTGGTCATGCGGTGCAGCCGGTCCAGGAGCTTGCGGCCCTCGACAGTGGCGTGCTCGGCGATGACGCGGTTGAGTCCTGGATAGATGTCGGCGAGCGCGGCCACCACCAGCCCGGGAAGGCCGGAGAACACGGTGCCGTTGAGCCGGCGGAAGGTGTTGCCGAGGTCGCCGACGGGTGAGCCGAGAACGGCCCCGACGATGTTGAGCTCGGGGGCGTAACCGCCGGCCATCTCGGCGGCCCAGGCGCTGGCCAGGCCGCCGCCGGAATAACCCCAGAGTCCAATGCGCGCGGTCGGCGCCAGCGAGAGCTGTTCGGAGTTGAGCGCCGCGCGCAAGCCGTCGAGTACCCGGTAGCCCGGTTCGTAGGGTGCGCCCCACATGCCGTCGATGCCCTCGTGATCGGGAACCGAGACCGCCCATCCCTCGGCCAATGCGGCCGAGATCAGCAGCAGTTCGAGCTGCGCCAGCGAGCCGGTGGCCTTGGCGTGGCGCCGCAATGCGTAGGACGGGAAGCATCGGGCCGAGATGGCGTCGATCGCGCACTGGTAGGAGACCACGGGGCAGTCGGGTGCGGCGTCGGGCGGGACGATCACCGTGGTGACCGCGGCCTCAGGCACACCGTTGCGGTCGGTGGAGCGGTAGAGCAGCTGCGTGGCGTGCAGGCGCTGCGGGATCAGGCCCAGAAACGCCAGCTCGACGTCGCGGCTGCGCAGGACGGTGCCGGGCTCGGCATGTTGGAAACCCGCAGGCGGAGCGTAGAACGCGTCGTCGTGGGGGAGTCTGGGGCGCGCTGTCCGGTCGAGCTCCTGATGGAGCGGTCGACCGATCCACTCGGCTCCGGTGGCTGTGGCCGCACTGCCCAATTCCATCCGGGCATTCTTACTTAAGAGGGGTCTAAGAATCCAGTCGACTCACCCGGGCGGACGCAGGGCGGCGAATTCGTCGGTGACGCGGTAGCGCGAGTCGGTGAAGCGGTACAGGGCCGCCGGGCGTCCGCCGCTGCGTCCGGAGCGCGCGGTGGTGCCGGTGCGGGTGATGACGTTTCGGCGTTCCAGGACGCGTTGCAGATTGGTGGCGTCGACTTGGTAGCCGAGCGCGGCGCTGTAGATGTCACGCAGCGTCGAGAGTGCGAATTCCTTTGGTGCCAGGGCGAATCCGATGTTGGTGTAGGACATCTTGGCGACCAGCCGGTTGCGGGCGTGCTCCACCATCGGCGCGTGGTCGAAGGCCATCGCGGGCAGGTCGCTGACCGGGTGCCACCGGGTGTCGGGCGGCAGCGCCGGGGTGGCGGGGGAGGGCACCAGACCGAGGAAGGTGGATGCGATGGTCCGGATTCCCGGAACACGGTGCGGATCGGAGAACACGGCCAGTTGTTCCAGGTGGGCAAGCTCACGGAGGTCGACCTTCTCGGCCAACTGGCGGCGGACCGAACTGATCAGGTCTTCGTCGTCGTCGAGCCGCCCGCCGGGCAGGGACCATTTGCCGCGCTCGGGATCGAGTGCACGTTCCCACAACAGCACGTGAAGTGCGGGTTGCCGGGAGTCGAGACCGCGAACCTGGAACACGGCGGCAAGGACTTCGTGCGCGGTGTTACCATGTGGCATGTTTTCGATTATAAGTCGAAAACCTGACGAAGTGGAGGAGGTCGACGTGACCGCTCTCGATGGCGCCCTCGCCGGGGGCTTGGCAGATCAGATCGTCGATGGTCCCGGTGGCTATGCCGGCGTCGATGGCGACGCGAAATGGGCCGCCGAGATCCGCCGTTTGGTCGACCTGCGCGGTGCGACGCTGCTTGCGCACAACTACCAGCTGCCGGCCATCCAGGATGTCGCCGACCACGTCGGTGATTCCCTGGCGCTGTCGCGCATCGCCGCCGAGGCACCCGAGGACACCATCGTGTTCTGCGGCGTGCACTTCATGGCCGAGACCGCCAAGATCCTCAGCCCGGACAAGACGGTGCTGATCCCGGACCAGCGCGCCGGGTGTTCGCTCGCCGACTCGATCACCGCCGATGAGCTGCAGGCCTGGAAAGACGAGCATCCCGGTGCGGTCGTGGTGTCCTACGTGAACACCACCGCGGCGGTGAAGGCGTTGACCGACATCTGCTGCACGTCGTCGAACGCCGTCGAGGTGGTGGCCTCGATCCCGGAGGATCGCGAGGTGCTGTTCTGCCCCGACCAGTTCCTCGGCGCCCACGTCCGGCGGGTCACCGGCCGCAAGAACCTGCACGTGTGGGCCGGGGAATGTCACGTGCACGCCGGCATCAACGGCGACGAATTGGCGGACCAGGCCCGGTCGCACCCCGATGCCGAACTCTTCGTGCACCCCGAATGCGGATGTGCCACCTCGGCGCTGTACCTGGCCGGTGAGGGAGCCGTTCCCGAGGAGCGGGTGAAGATCCTGTCCACCGGAGGCATGCTCGACGCCGCCCGCGAGACCCGGGCCCGTCAGGTGCTGGTCGCCACCGAGGTCGGCATGCTGCACCAGTTGCGCAGGGCCGCACCCGAAGTGGACTTCCTGGCCGTCAACGACCGGGCGTCGTGCACCTTCATGAAGATGATCACCCCGGCGGCTCTGCTGCGCTGCCTGATCGAGGGCGCCGACGAGGTGCACGTCGATCCCGAAACCGCCCGGCGCGGTCGTGCCAGCGTGCAGCGGATGATCTCGATCGGTCAGCCCGGCGGCGGCGAATGACCCCGACGGGCAGCGCCCGGGGATCCAGCCGCTTCGCCTGCGGCAGTTCGACGCTGTGGCAGCAGCGCGCCGATGTCGTCGTGGTCGGCACCGGCGTCGCGGGTCTGGTGGCAGCCCTGGCCGCGCATCGCCGCGGTCGACGGGTCGTGGTGCTGAGCAAGGCCCGCGAGACCGCGACGTTCTACGCGCAGGGCGGTATCGCCGTCGTGCTGCCCGACACTGAGGACTCCGTCGAGGCGCACGTCAATGACACGATCGCCGCGGGCGGTGGTTTGTGCGATCCGGATGCGGTGCGCTCGATTGTGGCGGCCGGATACGAGGCGGTCGCCGACCTGGTGGCCGACGGCGCCCGATTCGACGAGGCCACTCCCGGGCAGTGGGCGCTGACCCGCGAGGGCGGCCACACCCGCCGCCGGATCATTCACGCCGGCGGCGATGCCACCGGCGCCGAGGTGCAGCGGGCCCTGGACTCTGCGGCGGCCACCCTCGACATCCGGCGCGATCACGTGGCACTGCAGGTGCTGCGCGACGACACCGCGGTCACCGGGGTGCTGGTCCGCAATGCGGACGGGTTCGGCATCGTCCATGCGCCGTCGGTGATCCTGGCTACCGGCGGGATCGGACATGCGTACGCCGCCACCACGAATCCCGGTGGATCGACGGGGGACGGCATCGCCCTGGCCCTGTGGGCGGGCGCCTCGGTCCGCGACATCGAGTTTGTCCAGTTCCACCCGACGATGTTGTATGCCCAGGGTGGCAGTGGGCGGCGTCCGCTCATCACCGAGGCGCTGCGCGGTGAAGGTGCCGTTCTCGTTGATGCACGCGGTGATTCGGTGACCGAAGGCGTGCATCCGATGGGTGATCTGGCTCCGCGTGACGTGGTCGCGGCGGCCGTCAACGCCCGTATGAGCGCCACCGGCGACCCGTGCGTCTACCTCGACGCCCGTGGGATCACCGATTTCGCCGGGCGCTTTCCCACGGTGGCGGCGGCCTGCGCGGCGGCCGGTGTCGATCCCACGCGCCAGCCCATCCCGGTGGTGCCCGGTGCCCACTACAGCTGTGGTGGCGTGGTCACCGACGTACACGGACNGCCGCGCTGACCGCGACGGCGCGTGCGATCGCCGTCGCGGCCCAGGCCCGCACCGAGAGCCGCGGCTGCCACCACCGAAGCGACCACCCCGAAACCGACCCTGCCCAGGAGCAATCCGTGACGATTCGCGCCGTAGCCGGCCGTCCCACCCTCGACGCCCCGACGGCGGTGTGCTGATGGCGCTCTCGGACAACGAGCTGGCCGAGGCCCGGGCGACGATCGCTCGGGCCCTGGAAGAAGACCTCCGGTACGGCCCCGACGTGACCACCATCGCCACCGTCAGTGCCGATGCGATGACCACCGCGTCGGTGGTCAACCGTGAACCCGGAGTGGCCGCGGGCGTCGACATCGCGCTGCTGGTGCTGGACGAGGTGCTCGGTGCGGACGGCTACCGCGTGATCGGTCGCGTGCAGGACGGTGCCCGGCTGCAGGCCCGCTCGGCGATCCTGACCGTCGAGGCGCCGACCAGGGGTCTGCTGACCGCCGAACGCACCATGCTGAACCTGGTGTCGCACCTGTCGGGGGTCGCGACCGCGACCGCCGCCTGGGTCGACGCGGTGGCGGGCACCAACGCGAAGATCCGCGATACCCGTAAGACGCTGCCGGGCCTGCGCGCGCTGCAGAAGTACGCGGTGCGGATCGGCGGCGGCGTGAACCACCGGATGGGATTGGGCGACGCGGCGCTGATCAAGGACAACCATGTCGCCGCGGCGGGATCGGTGCTGGCCGCGCTCAAGGCCGTGCGGGCCGAGGCGCCGGACCTGCCGTGCGAGGTCGAGGTGGATTCGCTCGAGCAACTCGACGACGTCCTCTCGGCCGACGTCGAGCTGGTGCTGCTGGACAACTTTCCGGTGTGGCAGACCCAGATCGCGGTTCAGCGCCGGGACTCGCGCTCACCCAAGACCCTGCTCGAATCGTCGGGCGGCCTGACGCTGGACAGCGCGGCCGAATACGCCGGGACCGGGGTGGACTATCTCGCGATCGGGGCCCTGACCCATTCTGTGCGAGTGCTCGACATCGGTCTCGACACCTAAGCCCTTGCGTCGCGGCGCAATTCGCGCCGCAACGCGGCCGGCGTTCGGCCGGTGTGCTGGCGCATACTCCGGCTCAGATGGGCCTGGTCGGCGAACCCCAGGGTGGCGGCGACCTCGGCCAGTGGGCAGTCGTCGCCGCGCAGCAGATCCAGCGCCGTCGCGATCCGCACCCGATTGCGGTACCGCGTGACCGACACCCCGAGCTCACGGCTGAACGATCGGCTCAACTGGTACGGGGACACCTCGAGTGCGGCCGCGAGCGGGAACAGCCCGCCGGCCGCCGGGTCGGCCTGGCGGATCGCTTCGCGTGCCCGATCCCCCATCCGACGGTCGGACAGGCGGGCCGGTGATCCGACGGGTGTCGGCCGCCGCGCCGCCGAACGCAATGCCGCCGCCACCAGCCGCAGCAGACCCTCGGCGAGCTGGTAGTCAGGATCGTCGCGGCACGTTGCCAGCAGCCGTCGGTGCGCCAATTCCAGCCGGGCGTCCACGTACACGGCTCCGAGCCCGGGGCGTTGTGGTTCACCCGCCAATTGCCACCAGCTTTCGGCGCTGAGCTGCAACGACGTACACGCATCGCCACCGTGTGGGTGCGCGAACTGCTCGATGTCCCCGGGCTCGCCCAGGTAGCCGACGGTCGCGTCGTGGTCACTCGGCCCGTCGCAACTGCGCCGTCGGAACCGCCCCGCCCGGACCAGGACGAACCGCCCCGCCGACGGACTTTCGGGCTCGGACCAATCGGCGTGCTCGCCGGTGCAGTTCCAGGTGGCGACGCTGAAATCCGGCCGCGAGATCAGCGTCTCGGCGGTCAACATGTCTCGCACGTTAAACCTCGGGTCCGACATCGCCGCCCGCAAGAATGTTCAAGAGTCAGCGTCACCCCGCGACCAGACTGGTGCCATGGCTTTGATCCAGATCGAGTTCGACATTGCGGCCGACAGTGCCCGGGTGTGGCAGGTGATTGGTGACTGGGCAGATGGTCCGGTGCGCATGGCGCCGGGCTTCGTGGCGTCCTGCGAGGCGGAGGCAGATGGACGGGTCGTTGCGTTCGCCGACGGATTCATCGCCCGCGAACGCCTGGTCAGCCGTGACGAGCCGGCCCGGCGCATCGCCTACTCGCTGACCGGCGACGGCGCGCCCGCGCATGACAATGCCGTCATGCAGGTGCTGGCTGACGGTCCGCTACGGTGCCGTTTCATCTGGACCCGCGATGTGTGGCCGGACGAAGCCGCGGGCCCGTTGCGGGCCGCGATGCAGGAGGCCGCGCCGATCATCAAGCGGGCGCTGGAGACTGCGACCGGTTAGGCCGCGGCGCCGCGGCGCACCAACGAGAGCGCGACGGCGGCGGTGGCGAACAGCCCGGAGAACACCCGGCCCAGAACGGTCTGCTGGCGCGGGGTCTGCAACCAGGTGAGCAAGCGGGCCGCCAGCCCGGTGTACAGCGTCATCACCACGATGTCGACGGCAACCATCGTCGCGCCGATCGCCAGGTACTGCGGCAGTAACGGCGCCGTCGGCACGACGAACTGCGGCAGCACGGCGAGCAGGAACACCAGACCCTTCGGATTGGTGGTGTTCACCAGGAAGCCACGCATCATCAACGCCAGCCGGCCTCGCTCGACCGGGCCACTCATCCGGTCACGCAGATCCTGCGAGGCGCTGCGCCATTGCTGGACCGCCAGGTAGACCAGATAGGCCACACCGAGCCACTTGACGATCTGGAACACCAGGACCGATCCGGCGACGACAGCGCCCAACCCGACGGCCACCAAAACCAGTTGGAGCATCAGTCCGACCTGCAGCCCCAACACGCTCCACGTGCCGCGGCGCACGCCGTGAGTCAGGCCGGTGGCCATCGACAGGATCGCCCCGGCTCCGGGCGACACGCTGATAACGATCGATGCGCCGAGAAACGCCAGCCAGATCTGCCAGGTCATGTATGCAGTCTGGCGAGCGTGTCAAACGATATCTGCGACGAAGACACCCATCCGGCGGGCGGCGGATCGAGGGATCCGGGGGAGCGTCGGGTCATCGGTACCGGCGGAGACCACCCGCGGATTGGTGATCTTGATGTCGCCGCTGTACAGGTGCACGTCGGCCTCGCCGGCCGCCAGCACGTTCTTCACCCAGTTGGTCTTGCCGTGCATCAGCGTCACCGCGAAGACGTTGCCCTTGCGGTAGCTGGTGACGATCGTCTCGTACGGCGTGCCGGACGTGCGGCCACGATGCTTGATGACGGTGAATCCGGGCAGCCGCTTGGAGAACGGCTTCACCAGCGGGTTGATGTACTTGATCTGGAACCGCTCCAGGGCGGGCGGCATGAGCATCGGTACGCCGGGGGCGTTGTTCGGGTGGTCTTTCGCGGACATCTCGGGCTCCATTCGGCAGGCTGGGACTACCCTACGGCGCGTCGGGCCGGCGGCAACCGGCCACGGATTTTTATCAACTGGACTGATCAGGGACAATTGAACCGATGGCCGAGTTTCAGATGTCCCGAATCGACCTGCGCAACCGCGTCCTGAATGCCGCGCAGTTGCGCTCGGCGCTGCCCCGCGGGGGCGTCGATGTGGATGCCGTGGTGCCCAAGGTCCGCCCGATCGTGGAGGCCGTCGCCGAGCGCGGCGCCGAGGCCGCCCTGGAATACGGCCATTCGTTCGACGGCATCCGCCCGGACACCGTGCGGGTGCCCACGGCGAAACTGGCCGAGGCATTGGCCGCCCTCGACCCCGACGTGCGCGCCGCCCTGCAGGTGGCGATCGATCGGGCTCGCGCCGTGCACGCCGACCAACGTCGCACCGACACCACGACCACGCTGGCGCCGGGTGCCACCGTCATCGAACGCTGGGTGCCGGTCGAGCGCGTCGGCCTGTATGTCCCGGGCGGCAACGCCGTCTATCCGTCGAGCGTGGTGATGAACGTCGTCCCCGCCCAGACCGCCGGGGTGGACTCGCTGGTGATCGCCAGCCCGCCGCAGGCGGAGTTTGACGGACTGCCGCACCCGACCATCCTGGCCGCCGCGGCCCTGCTCGGCGTCGACGAGGTGTGGGCCGTCGGCGGAGCGCAGGCAGTGGCGCTGCTGGCCTACGGCGGCACCGACGTGGGGGACGCGGCCGGCGCCGAACTCGCCCCGGTCGACATGATCACCGGTCCAGGCAACATCTACGTGACCGCCGCCAAGCGGATCTGTCGCTCGCAGGTCGGCATCGACGCCGAGGCCGGCCCGACCGAGATCGCGATCCTGGCCGACCACACGGCCGATCCGGTGCACGTCGCCGCGGACCTGATCAGCCAGGCCGAGCACGACGAGATGGCGGCCAGTGTGCTGGTCACCGACAGCGAAGCGCTGGCCGCGGCCACCGACCGCGAGCTCACCCGTCAGCTGGCCACCACCGTGCACGTCGAGCGTGTGACGGCGGCGCTGAGCGGCAAGCAGTCGGCGATCGTGCTCGTCGACGACATCGATGTCGGCGTGCGGGTGGTGAACGCCTACGCCGCCGAACACCTGGAGATCCAGACCGAGGACGCGTCTGCTGTGGCCGGCCGGATCCGTTCTGCGGGAGCCATTTTCGTGGGCGCCTGGTCGCCGGTCAGCCTGGGTGATTACTGTGCCGGCTCCAACCACGTGCTGCCGACCGCGGGCTGCGCGCGGCATTCCAGCGGCCTGTCCGTGCAGACGTTCCTGCGCGGCATCCACGTGGTCGAGTACGACGAGGCCGCGCTCAAAGACGTCTCCGGACACGTGATCACGTTGTCCAAGGCGGAAAACCTGCCCTCGCACGGCGAGGCGGTACGACGGAGGTTCGAACGGTGATGAGCGCTTGCGCGAAGAACCGAGGGCACTGATGGGCGCACGGGACGTGACGCTGGCCGATCTGCCGCTGCGCGAGAACCTGCGCGGGAAGTCGCCCTACGGGGCGCCGCAACTGGTGGTGCCGGTGCGGCTGAACACCAACGAGAACCCGCACCCGCCGACCCAGGCCCTGATCGACGATGTGGCCGCGTCGGTGCGTGACGCCGCGGCCGAACTGCACCGCTATCCGGATCGCGACGCCGTGGTGTTGCGGACCGAGCTGGCCGCGTATCTCGGCGCGGCCACCGGTGTGTCCTTGACCGTCGACAACCTTTGGGCGGCAAACGGTTCCAACGAGATTCTGCAGCAGCTGCTGCAGGCGTTCGGCGGTCCCGGACGTACCGCGATCGGCTTCGTGCCGTCGTACTCGATGCACCCCATCATCTCCGACGGGACACAGACCCAATGGTTGCAGGCCGCGCGGGCCGAGGATTTCGGGCTTGACGTGGATGTCGCCGTCGCCGCGGTTCAGGAGCGCACCCCCGATGTGGTGTTCGTCGCGAGCCCCAACAACCCGTCGGGCCAGAGCGTCTCGATCGAGGACCTTCGGCGTCTGCTGCAGGCGATGTCGGGTGGCATCCTGATCGTCGACGAGGCCTACGGCGAGTTCTCCTCACAGCCGAGCGCGGTCACCCTGATCGACGAGTTCCCGACCAAGCTGATCGTCACCCGCACGATGAGCAAGGCGTTCGCGTTCGCCGGAGGCCGGCTCGGCTATCTGGCCGCCGCCCCGGCGGTGATCGACGCCTTGCTGCTGGTGCGGCTGCCGTATCACCTGTCGGTCCTGACGCAGGCCGCGGCGTGTGCGGCACTGCGGCATGCCGACGACACCCTGGCCAGTGTCGCGACCCTGGCCGCCGAACGTGACCGGGTGAGCGCCGAACTGACCCGTCTCGGGTACCGGGTGATTCCCAGCGACGCCAACTTCGTGCTGTTCGGCGAGTTCGCCGACGCGCCCGCCACCTGGCAGCGTTACCTGGACAAGGGAATCCTGATCCGCGACGTCGGCATCCCCGGTTTCCTGCGCACCACGATCGGCCTGGCCGAGGAGAACGACGCGTTCCTGGCCGCCAGCGCAGATCTGGCCGCCACCGAACTTCAGCCCGCCAACAGCCCGGTAGGAGCATCGTGACCCGTCGCGCGAAAGTCGAACGTAAGACCAGGGAATCCGACATCGTCGTCGAGATCGACCTGGACGGCACCGGTGTCGTCGACATCGACACCGGCGTGCCGTTCTTCGACCACATGCTGACCGCGCTGGGTACCCATGCCAGCTTCGACCTCACTGTGCAGGCCAAGGGCGACATCGAGATCGAAGGCCACCACACGATCGAGGACACCGCGATCGTGCTGGGTCAGGCGCTCGGGCAGGCCCTCGGCGACAAGAAGGGCATCCGCCGGTTCGGCGATGCGTTCATCCCGATGGACGAGTCGCTGGCGCACGCCGCCGTCGATGTGTCCGGCCGGCCGTATTTCGTGCACACCGGTGAGCCCGAGTTCATGGTCGAGTTCACCATCGCCGGATCCAGCGCGCCTTACCACACGGTGATCAACCGGCACGTGTTCGAATCGCTGGCCTTCAACGCCCGCATCGCGTTGCACGTGCGCACCCTGTACGGCCGCGACCCGCACCACATCACCGAGGCGCAGTACAAGGCGGTGGCCCGCGCGCTGCGGCAGGCCGTCGAGTACGACGCCCGGGTGACCGGCGTCCCGTCGACCAAAGGCACGCTGTGACAAAGAAAGTCGTCGTTCTCGACTACGGATCGGGCAATCTACGCTCGGCCCAGCGGGCGCTGGAACGTACCGGCGCCGACGTCGAGGTCACCGCTGACCCCGGTGCCGCCGCGGCGGCCGACGGGCTGGTGGTGCCCGGTGTCGGTGCGTTCGAGGCGTGCATGACCGGGCTGCGGGCCATCGGCGGCGAGAAGATCATCGCCGACCGTGTGCAGCACGGCCGGCCGGTGTTGGGTGTGTGCGTCGGCATGCAGATCCTGTTCGCCCGCGGGGTCGAGTTCGGCGCCGAGTCCACCGGCTGTGGGCAGTGGCCCGGCTCGGTGACGCGACTGGACGCCCCGGTCATCCCGCACATGGGCTGGAACGTCGTCGACGCGGCGGCCGGCAGCACCCTGTTCAAGGGGCTCGACGCAGGCACGCGTTTCTATTTCGTGCATTCGTACGCGGCTCAGGAGTGGTCCGGTAACCCGGACGCGCTGGTGACCTGGGCGACGCACCACGTGCCGTTCATCGCCGCCGTCGAAGACGGTGCGTTGGCCGCCACGCAATTTCATCCGGAGAAGAGTGGCGACGCCGGGGCGACGCTGCTCGCGAATTGGGTTGAGGGACTGTGAGTTCGAACGATTCTGTGGCGAACAAGCCGCTGATCCTGCTGCCGGCCGTCGATGTGGTCGACGGCAAGGCCGTGCGTCTGGTGCAGGGGAAGGCCGGCAGCGAGACGGACTACGGCTCGGCGCTGGAGGCCGCGCAGGCCTGGCAGCGGGACGGCGCCGAGTGGATCCATCTGGTCGATCTGGACGCCGCGTTCGGCCGGGGTAGCAACCGTGAACTCCTTGCCGACCTGGTCGGCAAGCTCGACGTGAAAGTCGAACTGTCCGGTGGCATCCGGGACGACGACTCGCTCAAGGCGGCCATGGACACCGGCTGCGCCCGGGTGAACATCGGCACTGCGGCGCTCGAAAGCCCCGAATGGTGTCGCGGTGCGATCGCCGAGTACGGCGATCGGGTGGCCGTCGGGCTGGACGTGCAGTTCGAGAACGGCAGCTGGCGACTGCGCGGGCGCGGCTGGGAGACCGACGGCGGCGATCTGTGGCAGGTCCTGGATCGCCTTGATCGCGAAGGGTGTTCGCGGTACGTCGTCACCGACGTCACCAAGGACGGCACCCTGACCGGGCCGAACCTGGAACTGCTCGCGGCGGTCGCCGGCCGCACCGACGCCCCGGTGATCGCCTCGGGCGGGGTGTCCAGCCTCGATGATCTGCGGGCGATCGCCACCCTCACCGGCCACGGGGTGGAGGGTGCGATCGTCGGGAAAGCGCTCTACGCCGAACGATTCACCTTGCCGCAGGCGCTGGCCGCGGTCAGCGGATAGCGGGGGTGGGTGCCCTGGACCCCTCCAAGTTGGCCGCTCTGGTCGACGCGGCGACCGAGATCCTCGATGCGGCGTCGGTGCCGTTCATCGCCGGCCACCGTGCCGATTCCGCGGTGAGCAAGCAGGGCAACGACTTCGCCACCGAGGTCGATCTCGCGATCGAACGACAGGTGGTGCGGGCGCTGACGGAGGCCACCGGGATCGGGGTCCACGGCGAAGAATTCGGTGGTGAACCCATCGATTCGCCGCTGGTGTGGGTGCTCGACCCGATCGACGGCACCTTCAACTACGCGGCCGGTTCGCCGATGGCGGCCATCCTGCTCGGCCTGTTGGCCGATGGTGAGCCGGTGGCGGGCCTGACCTGGCTACCGTTCACCGGACAGCGGTACTCGGCACTGGTCGGTGGCCCGGTGCGGGACAACGGCACCGCGCTGCCGGCGCTGGGTTCGCCGACGCTCACCGATTCGATCGTCGGCATCCAAACGTTCAACGTCGACTCCCGCGGGCGGTTCCCCGGCCGGTACCGCGCCGAGGTGCTGGCCAACCTCAGCCGGGTGTGCTCGCGGGTGCGGATGCACGGCGCCACCGGTGTCGACCTGGCCTACGTGGCGGCCGGAATCCTCGGCGGGGCCATCAGTTTCGGGCACCACATCTGGGATCACGCGGCCGGAGTGGCGCTGGTCCGCGCGGCCGGGGGGATCGTGACCGACCTGGCAGGCGAGCCGTGGACGTCCACCTCCAAGTCGGCGCTCGCCGCCGCGCCCGGCGTGCACGAACGCATGCTGGAAATCGTGAAATCCGCTGGCAATCCGGAGGACTACCTGTGAGCACGATCAGTGATGTCGCGACGAGGGTCATCCCGTGCCTCGACGTCGACGCCGGCCGGGTGGTCAAGGGCGTCAACTTCGAGAACCTGCGTGACGCGGGCGATCCGGTCGAACTCGCCGCCGCCTACGACGCGGAGGGCGCCGACGAGCTGACCTTCCTCGACGTGACGGCGTCCTCGTCGGGGCGGTCCACCATGCTCGAGGTGGTCAAGCGCACCGCCGAGCAGGTGTTCATCCCCCTGACCGTCGGCGGTGGAGTCCGCTCGGTCGACGACGTCGACGTGCTGCTGCGCGCGGGCGCGGACAAGGTGTCGGTGAACACTGCCGCGATCGCCCGCCCCNGGTGCGGTGGCCGACTTCGCGCCCGCCGTGCAGGCCGGCGCCGATGCGGTCCTGGCCGCCAGCGTGTTCCACTTCCGGGAACTGACCATCGCGCAGGTGAAGGCGGCGATGGCGGCGGAAGGGATCGTGGTGCGGTAATGGCTCTCGATCCCGATATCGCCAAGCGCCTCAAGCGCAATGCCGACGGGCTGTTCAGTGCGGTGGCACAGGAGCGGTCCACCGGCCAGGTGCTGATGGTCGCCTGGATGGACGACGATGCACTGGCTCGCACGCTGGAAACCCGTGAGGCCACCTACTTTTCGCGATCCCGCGGCGAGCAGTGGGTCAAGGGCCTGACCTCTGGGCACACGCAATACGTGCACTCGGTCCGACTGGACTGCGACGGCGACACCGTGCTGCTGGAGGTCGATCAAGTCGGCGCGGCCTGCCACACCGGCGCGCACACCTGCTTCGACGCCGACGTACTTTTGCCGCCCGTCGACTGACCGGAACGGTATTACCGTGAAGCGATGGGAGATTGGTCGCAGTCACTGGTCGATGTCGAGGTGTCGGCCGGGGACGCACCGGAGCTGGGTGCCCGCCTGACCCGGTGGCTCATCGACACCGGGGTGATCAGTGCCGAGCAAACCGACTGCGTACTCGGGTCGCCACTTGGTCACCCGCCCGGACCGAACTACGGCCGTGCCGTCGGCGGCACCGATCCGGCGCCGGTGCTGTGGACCAATGGGGCTGCAATCAGCGTCGGCCGGGTGGTGTCGTACAGCTACGAGCCGGAAGTCCTGATCTGCCGGCTCTGTCAGCACCGGGAGCTACTGGTTCCGAATGACGAGCAGCGGGAGGCGGCATTCGCTGCCATCGGTGATTGGGCCGATGGTGGTGCCGGGGCGATGCCGTGCCCGTCTTGTGGTGCCGTCAACGACCTCAACGGGTGGGATTGGAAGCCGGCCTGGGGCTTCGGCCTGCTGACCATGGAGGTCTGGAATTGGCATCCGTTGGCGCCTGAGTTCATCGCCGAGATCAGCCGATTTCTCGGGCATCGCGTCGTCTACACCAGCTTCAAACTCTGAGCGGGCGTTGCGGTCATCGACTTGTCGGTGCGGTATCGCACAATAACGGGGTGACCGAGTCCGCCGCCGCCCGCAAAGCGCGCGGTGCGTTCTTCACGCCGACGCCCATCACCGAGTATCTCGCGCAGTGGGCGGTGCGCTCGGCTGACGAGCGAATATTGGAGCCCTCCGCCGGTGACGCGGCTTTTCTCATCGCCGCCACCCACCGGCTACAGCGGCTGGGCGCCGGCGAACCCGCGCTGCACGGCGTCGAGATCCACCGGTCCAGTGCCGCCACCGCGCGCCGCCGGGTCGCTGAGGCCGGGGGGCGGGCACACATCCGCACCGCGGATTTTTTCGCCATCGAGCCGCGGGGCGAATACACCGCGGTGATCGGCAACCCGCCCTACATCCGGTACCAGGAATTCCGGGGCGCCACCCGGGCGCAGTCCCGCCGGGCCGCGCTCAAGGCCGGGGTCACCCTGTCCGGGCTGGCCTCCAGCTGGGCGGCGTTCACGGTGCACGCCGCCCTGTTCCTCAAGCCGGGCGGCCGGTTGGCCTTGGTGCTTCCCGCCGAGCTGCTCAGCGTCAACTACGCGGCGGCGGTGCGGAAGTTCTTGTTCGACCGGTTCACCAGTGTCGAGCTGGTGATGTTCGACGAGCAGGTGTTCCCCGAGGCCGAGGCCGACGTCGTGCTGCTGCTGGCCGACGGGTACGGGGGCGGGCCGTGTGGCCACGCGGTCATCCATCGCGCCCGTAATGCGGACTCACTGACAACCGAACTGGCGCAGCGTCGTTGGTCCCCGCGTGATCCCGCCGACAAGTGGGTCAGCGGCCTGATCGGCAATGCGCCGGTCGATGCGCTCCACTGCCTGCACACCGACGGCACGTTCACGCTGCTGGAGACATGGGGCGACACCACCCTGGGCATGGTGACCGGCAACAACGGTTTCTTCGCGCTGTCCCCGGACCGGGTGCGGGAACTGGGCCTGCGGCGCACCGACCTGTTGCCGTTGTCGCCGCCCGGTAGTGCGCACCTGCGCGGCCTGACGTTGACTGCAGAACAGTTGGCCCGGCTGGGGGAGGATGGGCGCTCCGTCCATCTGTTCCGGCCGACCGGGCAACTTTCGGCCGCCGCACAGCGCTACATCGACGCCGGGCACGCCGCCGGCGTGCATCTGGCCTACAAGTGCCGGGTGCGCCGGCCCTGGTATCAGGTACCGCTGGTGAATCCGGCTGACCTGCTGCTGACGTGTATGAATGCCGACACTCCGCGGCTGATCACCAACCGGGCCAAGGCGCATCACCTCAACTCGGTGCACGGCGTGTACCTGCGCGACGAGATACGGGCGTTGGGCCGTGACCTGTTGGGCCTGGCCGCGCTGAACTCGGTAACGGTGCTGCACGCCGAGATCGTCGGCCGCTCCTACGGCGGCGGCATCCTCAAAATCGAACCGCGCGAGGCCGACCGGTGGTTGGTTCCATCGCCCGACCTGGTGACGGCCCGAGCCGACGAGCTGCGGGCGGTGCGCCGGCGTGTCGGTGCGCTGTTGGACCGCGGCAGCCTGCTCGAGGCCACACACCTCGTCGACGACGCCTTGGGGCTGGCGGCCCGCAACATCCTGGAACCCGTTCGGACGGCACGCGATTCATTGGCCACGCGCCGGACGGTAAGGTCTCGGCGTGCCCACTGAACCGTCGACCAAGGCCACCGCGTGGGCGATCTTCGACCGGATCGTGGCGGACGCGGCGCCCGGCGGCGTGCACACCAACCCCTGGGTCCGCACCGCGGGGGAGCTGAGCTTCGTGCCCGATTTCCGGGTGCTGCGCAGGCTGCTCGGGGTGCCGCTATATCTCGATGCGCCATCCACCACCGGAGTTCCGGCGCTGGCCCTGGATGTGTGGCTGTCCTACGAGCTGCGGCGGGCCGGCTTCCACCCGGACGCGGTGTGGCCACGGCCCACCGACCCGCGCATCATGCCGAGTGCCATCGCCAATCTGCTCGACGCGCTGCCGCAGAAAGAACGCCAGCTCATCGAGCAACGGCTCAAGCGGTCGATGAAAGGCGTTGCCGGGTCGAGTGCCAGCGTGCTGGGCAAGCACTACATGAAGCAGGTCGACGTGGTGATGTCGGACTGGGACACCGGCCCCGAACTGCTGATCAGCACCAAACGCATGGATTCCAGCTTCGGCAAGAACGCCGCCAACCGGGTCGAGGAAAGCTACGGCGACGCCAAGAACCTTCGGCTGCGCCACCCGCTGTCGGCGCTCGGCTTCGTCTACGGCCTGCGCTCGACGATCCTGCACACCGAACCGGACAAGGCCGAGTGGCTCATCGACCTGCTGGGCAAGCTCGGCACCGAGGACGACGCCTACCACGCTGTCGCACTGGTGATGATCGACTACGACTCAGAGGTGAGCGAGACCGCTGACGAGGAAGTCGACAGCATCGAGAAGGCCGAGCCCGACGCCCTGTTCGAGATCGTCGACGTCGCCACGGCCGCCGTCGACGAGGCGCTGGCCGCCCTGCCCGACATCGCCATCCGGCACGACACGGTGCCGCCCGAGCTGCAACCGTCCCGGTTCCTGGCCACCATGGTGTCGCGTGTCATCGACACCACACCGGTGACCCGGCACCGCGAGGCGCGCCGGCGTCGCAACACCGCTGCCGAGGCGTGACGGAATCACCGAGATCAACACAGAGGTCGTAAATGCTTGCCGCACACGACCTTTTCGTCGCACTCGGGGGGAACTAGAGCACCCGCGAACTGGCCTTGGCGCGGGCGCTCCATCTGCCGTCGTGGTAGCCGACCGTCACCGGATGGGCAAACGCCGTTGTGACGTTGTCGGTGTTGACGACATCGTGGGCGGAGCCGCAGGCAACCGTCTGACCGTGCGCGATCAACAGGGCATGCGTGGTGGACGTCGGCAGCTCCTCCAGGTGGTGGGTGACCAGGATCGAGGCCATGTCCGGATGCGAGTCATCCAGGGTGTCAAGGGTTTCCAGCAACTGCTCGCGGGCGGCGACATCGAGGCCCGTGGTGGGCTCGTCGAGCAGCAGCAGCTGCGGGTCGGAGATCAGCGCGCGGGCGATCAAGGTCCGCCCGCGCTCGCCCTGCGACAGCGTCGGCCAGATCGCGTCGGCACGGGCCGACAGGCCCACGGTGTCGATCAGATCGTCGGCGCGGCGCACCTGCTCGGCGGTGGGCGTCCAGTGCGCGGCGATGTCGATGGTGGCGGTGATGCCGGTCAGCACCACCTCGCGCACGGTCAGCGGATACTGCAGCCGGTGCCGAGGATTGACATGGCCGATCGACCGGCGCAGCACGGCCAGGTCGGTGCGGCCCATCTGGTTGCCGAGCACGTGGACGGTGCCCGTCGTCGGAAAGGTCACGGCGGCACAGAATCCCAGCAGCGTGCTCTTGCCGGCGCCGTTGGGGCCGAGCAGCGCCCAGTGCTCACCGGACTGCACGGTCAGCGAGATGCCGTCGATGATCTGTTTGCCCTCGCGGCGGAAGGTCACATCGGCGATGTCGAGGACCGGGGTCATGCGAAAGACTCCTTCAGTGAGCTCAAATGGGTTCTGCTGGCCGCCGCTGCGGCCTCGGGATCACGGGCGACGATCGCGTCGGCCAACTGTTGGTGCAGCGCATGGTCACACGGCTCGGACGCGATCGGCCGGATCTTGAGCATGTCGATCATGGCGAGCCGAAGGCGGGGCAGGAAGGCGTCGAACAGCTGGAGCAGCACCTCGTTGTGGGCCGCGGCGATCACCGTGCGGTGAAACGCCATGTCCGCATCCACATGATCGGGTACCGACTGTCCCATCACGCCGCGCGCGGTCAGGGTGCGGCGGATCGCGCGCAGGTCGGCCGGGGTGCGCCGGGTGGCGGCCAGGGCGGCGGCCTCGGCCTCGATGGCGATGCGGGCCTCGATCACCGACACGATGGTGGCGCGCCGCAGCACGGTGTCCCAGTCCTCGGCGGCGTCGAGCGCGGTGACGAAGACCCCGGCGCCCTGGCGACTCTCCAGTACACCCTTGCCGGACAGCTCACGGATGGCTTCGCGCAGGGTGGAGCGGCCCACGCCGAGCTGTGCGGCCAGTGTGGTCTCGCCGGGAAGTCGGTGGCCCAGGGCCCATTCGCCCTGGCGGATGCGCGTCAGCAGAAGTTGGGCCGTCTGGGCGGCCAGCGGGTGACGCTGAACTTGGGAGGTCATCGCAACCTGTCTACTTGTCTGAGGAGTTGTGTATAGTCTAGCCATCATGACGCGCGTCCTGCTCCTTAGCCGCCGCGGCGGGGCCTGAATCGACCGGCCCCCTGCCGTGGGGCTCTGTCGCGCCGGTCGAACTTCAATCCGACCGAAAGCGTCCCCATGAATTCTGTTTTTCCCACCATCAGCACCCCGGCCGGCGAGATCCCGGCCAACGCGCCGGCGTGGAACCGGCAGCGGCAGTCGCAGATGCCGTCGCATCGCTACGCCAGTGTCTTCGATCGCGTCGAAGTGCCTCTGGTCCAACGAGATTGGCCGAACGCCCGGATCGTCACCGCGCCATTGTGGGTGCCGGTCGATCTTCGTGACGGGAATCAGGCGCTGGCCGAGCCGATGGACCCCTCCCGCAAGCGCCGCTTCTTCGAGCTGCTGGTGGCCATGGGCTACAAGGAGATCGAGGTCGGATATCCGTCCGCGTCGCAGACGGACTTCGACTTCGTCCGCCTGCTGGCCGAATCCGACATCGCGCCTCCGGATGTCACTATCGTGGTATTCGTCCCGGCGCGCCGCGACCTGATCGAGCGGACCGTGGATTCGGTCCGCGGCATCGACAACGATGTCGTCATCCACATGTACACCGCCACCGCGCCGACCTGGCGTGACGTGGTGCTGGGCAAGGCTAGAGGCGAGCTGAGCCAGCTCATCTATGCCGGCGTCCGCGACGTCCTGGAACTCACCGAGGGCATGCCGAACGTGCGGTTCGAATTCTCGCCGGAGGTGTTCAACCTCACCGAACCCGATTACGTGTTGGAGCTGTGCGACGCGGTGACCGGGCTGTGGCAGGCCACGCCGGACCGCCCGGTCATTCTGAACCTGCCCGCCACCGTCGAGGTCGCCACCCCGAACGTCTACGCCGATCAGATCGAGTACATGCACCGCAACCTGTCCAGTCGCAACAGCGTGATCCTCTCGGTGCACCCGCACAACGACCGGGGGACCGGCATCGCCTGCGCCGAGCTCGCGGTGCTGGCCGGCGCGCAGCGGGTGGAGGGCTGCGTCTTCGGCAATGGCGAACGCACCGGCAACGTCGACATCGCCACGCTCGCGCTGAATCTGCATGCGCAGGGCGTGGATCCGATGATCGACTTCTCCGATGTCGACGAGATTGCCCGGACGGTCAGCTACTGCACGCGCATGCCGATCCACGAACGCCATCCCTACGTCGGCGACCTCGTGCACACGGCGTTCTCCGGAACCCATCAGGACGCGATCAAGAAGGGATTCGTCGAACATCGTGAACGTGCCGCCGCGACCGGTCGGCCGGAGAATGAAATCGATTGGCGGGTGCCGTATCTGCCGATCGACCCGGCCGACATCGGCCGCACCTACGACGCGGTGATCCGGGTGAACTCCCAGTCCGGCAAGGGCGGCATCGCCTATCTGCTGGCCACCGACAACGGGCTGGACCTGCCCCGCCGGCTGCAGATCGACTTCGCCCGTCACGTCCAGGCCCACACCGACGAGAGCGGTGCGGAGATCACCGCCGCCGAACTGTTCGAGCTGTTCGAGGCGACCTATCTGAATTCCTCGGGTCCGGTGCAGATCAAGGACTGGCACACCGGCGGTGACGGCGCGGCAGCCGTCACCGACCTCACGTTGGTGTACGACGGCCGTACCGTCGCCAGCAGCCATCGGGGGATCGGACCGGTGGACGCGCTGCGGGCAGCACTGGCGGAGATCGGCCATCCGGTCGAGGTGCTGAGCCTGACCCAGCAATCGATCGGCAGCACCGCCGTCAGCTACCTGGAGTACCGGTCGGGCGGTCGCACCGGTTGGGCATGCGGCCGCAGCGATTCGGTGCTCGCGGCGTCGATGGCGGCGGTACTGCGAGCGGTCAACGCGCCTTGAGCACTTCCAGCGCCTTGTCGGCGTGGGTGTCCATGCTGATCTCGCTGGAGATGACCTCGAGGACGGTGCGGTCAGTGTCGATGACGAACGTGGTCCGCTTGACGGGCATCAGCTTGCCGAGCAGGCCACGTTTCACCCCGAACTGGGCGGCCACCTTGCCCTCGGCGTCCGACAGCAGCGGGTAGTCGAAGCTCTGGATGTCGGCGAACTTGGCCTGCTTGGCGACCGGGTCGGTGCTGATGCCGACCCGGGTCGCGCCGGCCGCGGCGAATTCGGCGGCCAGATCTCGGAAGTGACAGGCTTCCTTGGTGCATCCCGGGGTCATCGCCGCCGGGTAGAAGAACAGGACCACCGGGCCGTCGGCGAGCAGGCTCGTCAGGCTGCGCATCGCGCCGGTTTGATCCGGGAGTTCGAACTCGGGAACGGTGTCACCCGTCCTGATCTGTGTCATGGCTGCCCACGCTACGCCGTCTGCCTGCCGGGACCGTGGCGCCTGTCTGGGAGAATTGAATCCGTGCAATCCACAGCCACCCACGCCTCCGGATCGCCGCGCGCCGGTTCATCGCTTGCGGTCACCACGTCGCGCGAGGATTTCCGCGCGCTGGCCGCCGAGCACCGCGTGGTCCCGGTGACCCGCAAGGTGCTGGCCGACAGTGAGACGCCGCTGTCGGCCTACCGCAAGCTCGCCGCCAATCGTCCCGGCACGTTCCTGCTGGAATCGGCCGAGAACGGCCGGTCGTGGTCGCGCTGGTCATTCATCGGCGCCGGCGCCCCCTCGGCGCTGACCATCCGGGACGACGAGGCGGTGTGGCTGGGCACCGCGCCCAAGGACGCCCCCAGTGGCGGGGATCCGCTGCAAGCCCTGCGCACCACGTTGGACCTGCTGCAGACCGAGGCCATGCCGGACCTGCCGCCGTTGTCCTCCGGGTTGGTGGGCTACTTCGCCTACGACATGGTGCGCCGGTTGGAGCGGCTGCCCGAGCTCGCCGTGGATGATCTGGGGCTGCCCGACATGGTGTTGCTGCTGGCCACCGACATCGCCGCCGTCGACCATCACGAGGGCACCATCACCCTGATCGCCAACGCGGTGAACTGGAACGGCACCGACGAGCGGGTGGACGAGGCCTACGACGATGCGGTCGCCCGGCTGGATGTGATGACCGCCGCGCTGGGCCAGCCGCTGCCGTCGACCGTGGCGACGTTCAGCCGGCCCCAGCCCGAGCACCGGGCACAGCGCACGGTGGAGGAGTACACCGCGATCGTCGAGAAGCTGGTCGGTGACATCGAGGCCGGTGAAGCCTTTCAGGTGGTGCCTTCGCAACGCTTCGAGATGGACACCGCCGCCGACCCGCTGGATGTCTACCGGATGCTGCGGGTGACCAACCCGAGCCCGTACATGTACCTGCTCAACGTGCCCGACGCCGACGGCGGCCTGGATTTCTCGGTCGTCGGCTCCAGCCCCGAGGCGCTGGTCACGGTCAAAGACGGTCGGGCCACCACCCACCCGATCGCCGGCACCCGGTGGCGCGGTGCCACCGAGGAAGAAGACGTGCTGCTTGAGAAGGAACTGCTGGCCGACGACAAGGAACGGGCCGAGCACCTGATGCTGGTCGACCTGGGCCGCAACGATCTCGGCCGGGTGTGCCGCCCGGGCACCGTCCGCGTCGAGGACTACAGCCACATCGAGCGCTACAGCCACGTCATGCACCTGGTGTCGACGGTGACCGGCGAGCTGGCCGACGGTAAGACCGCGCTGGACGCGGTGACGGCGTGCTTCCCGGCGGGCACCCTGTCCGGAGCCCCCAAGGTGCGGGCCATGGAGCTGATCGAAGAGGTCGAGAAGACCCGCAGAGGCCTCTACGGCGGCGTGCTGGGGTATCTCGACTTCGCCGGCAATGCCGACTTCGCGATCGCCATCCGCACCGCACTGATGCGCAACGGCACCGCATACGTGCAGGCCGGCGGGGGAGTGGTGGCCGATTCCAACGGGCCCTACGAGTACAACGAGTCGGCGAACAAGGCCAAGGCCGTGCTGAATGCCATCGCCGCCGCTGACACATTGGCCGAGCCGTGACCCGGATCGCGCAGGCCTTGTTCGTCGTGGCCGCCGTGGTGCTGTGGGTGGCATCGCGGATGACGTGGGTCTCGGTGACGTCGTTCGACGGGCTCGGCCAGCCCAAGACCACGGCGGTGACGGGCGCCACCTGGTCGACAGCATTGATCCCGCTGGCGTTGCTGGTGCTGGCGGCCGCGGTCGCGGCGCTGGCCGTGCACGGCTGGGCGCTGCGGTTGCTGGCGCTGTTGATCGCCGCCGCCAGTGCCGGCATGGGGTACCTGGGAATCAGCCTGTGGGCGGTCAAGGATGTCGCACAGCGGGCCGCTGACCTGGCAGTCATTCCGCTGTCGCAACTGACCGCGACCGGGGGCGGAACCAGCCGGTCTTACGGTGGCGCAGTGCTGACGTTGGTAGCGGCGGTGTGCGCGCTGGTCGGTGCGGTGCTGCTGATGCGTACGGCCAACAGTCCGAAACGCGGCATTGCCGGCCGGTATGCCGCACCCGCGGCGCGCCGCGAGGCGGCCAGGAGCGACCGCGGCGATGAGCCGATGTCGGAGCGAATGCTCTGGGATGCGCTGGACGAAGGTCACGATCCGACCGGCGACGACGGTGATCCAGACAATAAGGGCCGGTGAATGGTGACGGTGTGGCGGCGGCTACCCTTCCAGGGAGGGCAACCGGGATCGGCCCGGAGGCACCAGAAAGGAACCGACGGGCGATGAGTTCGGCCACAGTGCTCGACTCCATTATCGAGGGAGTCCGCGCCGACGTTGCCGCCCGCGAGGCCGTGATCAGCCTGGCTGACATCAAGGCGCGGGCCCAGGATGCACCACCTCCGCTCAACGTGATGGCTGCGTTGCAGGAACCGGGAATCGCCGTGATCGCCGAGGTGAAGCGCGCCAGCCCGTCTCGTGGCGAGCTGGCCAACATCGCCGATCCGGCGGAGCTGGCCAAGGCCTACCAGGCCGGCGGCGCGCGGGTGATCAGCGTGCTCACCGAGCAGCGAAGGTTCAACGGCTCGCTGGCGGACCTGGACGCGGTGCGGGCCGCGGTGTCAATTCCGGTGCTGCGCAAGGACTTCATCGTCAAGCCGTACCAGATCCATGAGGCCAGGGCGCATGGCGCCGACATGCTTCTGTTGATCGTGGCGGCGTTGGAACAGCCGGTGCTCGAATCGCTGCTGGAGCGCACGGAATCCCTCGGGATGACCGCCCTGGTGGAGGTTCACACCGAAGAGGAGGCGGACCGGGCGCTGCAGGCCGGCGCCAAGGTCATCGGGGTCAACGCCCGCGATCTCAAGACGCTGGACGTCGACCGCGACTGCTTCGGCCGGATCGCGCCGGGGCTGCCCAGCAACGTCATCCGCGTCGCGGAGTCCGGGGTCCGCGGTACCGCCGATCTTCTCGCCTACGCCGGCGCCGGTGCCGACGCGGTGCTGGTCGGTGAGGGCCTGGTGACCAGCGGGGATCCCCGCAGCGCGGTCGCCGATCTGGTAACCGCCGGCACGCACCCGTCCTGCCCGAAACCGGCTCGCTGAACCAGGCATGAGCTGCTCGCACGAAAAGACACTTTGATGGCGGATCTCACGGGGCCCGAGTTGCCCCGGTCCAGCGCAGGCGTCGCCGAACGCACCGTGCACGATCCCGACGCCCGGGGGCACTTCGGCTCCTACGGCGGCCGATTGGTGCCGGAAGCGCTGATGGCGGTGATCGAAGAGGTCACCGCCTCGTACGAGAAGGCCCGCGGAGATCAAGCCTTCCTCGATGAGCTCGACCGGCTGCAGCGGCACTACAGCGGCCGGCCGTCGCCGCTGTACGAGGCCACCCGGTTGTCCGAGCACGCCGGCGGGGCACGCATCTTCCTCAAGCGAGAAGACCTGAACCACACCGGTTCTCACAAGATCAACAACGTGCTGGGGCAGGCGCTGCTGGCGCGTCAGATGGGCAAGACCCGAGTCATCGCCGAAACCGGCGCCGGTCAGCACGGCGTGGCCACGGCGACCGCATGCGCGCTGCTCGGGTTGGAATGCGTCATCTACATGGGCGCGGTCGACACCGCCCGGCAGGCGCTCAATGTCGCGCGGATGCGCCTGCTCGGCGCCACCGTCGTCTCGGTGGAAGCCGGCTCCAAGACCCTCAAAGACGCGATCAACGAGGCGTTCCGGGACTGGGTCACCAACGCCGACAACACCTACTACTGCTTCGGCACGGCCGCGGGCCCGCATCCGTTCCCGCTCATGGTGCGTGATTTCCAGCGCATCATCGGTATGGAGGCCAGGGCCCAGATCCTCGATCAGGCCGGCCGGCTGCCCGACGCGGTCACCGCGTGTGTGGGCGGCGGATCGAACGCCATCGGCGTCTTCCACGCCTTCATCGATGATCCGGCAGTGCGTCTGGTCGGCTTCGAGGCCGCCGGCGACGGTGTGGAAACCGGGCGTCACGCCGCGACGTTCACCGGGGGCTCCCCGGGCGCGTTCCAGGGATCGTTCTCCTACCTGTTGCAGGACGAGGACGGCCAGACGATCGAATCGCATTCCATCTCGGCCGGCCTGGACTATCCCGGTGTCGGGCCAGAACACGCTTTCCTCAAGGACATCGGTCGCGCGGAGTACCGCCCGGTCACCGATACCGAGGCGATGGACGCGTTTTCGTTGTTGTGCCGCAGCGAGGGCATCATCCCGGCCATCGAGTCGGCGCACGCGGTGGCCGGCGCCCTCAAACTCGGCCCGGAACTCGGCAGCGGAGCGATCATCGTGGTGAACTTGTCCGGGCGTGGTGACAAAGACGTCGAGACCGCGGCCAAGTGGTTCGGATTGCTCGACGAGGGGAGCGTGGGATGAGCCGGCTGGCCGAGCTGTTCGACGGCTGCCGTGCCGAGGGTCGTGCCGCACTGATCGGCTACCTGCCCACCGGGTTCCCCGATGTGCAGACGTCCATCGCAGCGATGACCGCGATGGTCGAATCCGGTTGCGATCTGGTGGAAGTCGGCGTGCCCTACTCGGATCCGGGCATGGACGGACCCACCATCGCCGCCGCCACCGAGACCGCCCTCGCCGGCGGCGTTCGCGTGCGTGACACCCTGGCCGCGGTCGAGGCGATCAGTAACGCCGGTGGTCGTGCCGTGGTGATGACGTACTGGAACCCGGTGCTGCGCAAGGGTGTTGACGCGTTCGCGCGTGACCTGGCCTCCGCCGGTGGTTATGGGTTGATCACCCCCGACCTGATCCCCGAGGAAGCCGACGACTGGATCGCGGCCTCGGAAGCACACAATCTCGACCGGATCTTCCTGGTTGCCCCGTCCTCGACGCCGGAGCGACTCGCCAACACGGTGAACGCCTCGCGCGGCTTCGTCTACGCCGCGTCGACCATGGGCGTGACCGGGGCGCGGGATGTGGTCTCGAACGCGGCACCAGAGTTGGTGCAGCGCATCAAGGAAGTGTCCGACATCCCCGTCGGAGTCGGCCTCGGCGTCCGCTCGGGCGAGCAGGCGGCCGAGATCGGCGCATACGCCGACGGCGTCATCGTGGGGTCGGCACTCGTGTCGGCCCTGCAGGAGGGGCTGGACGCGGTGCGTCGGCTCACCGAAGAACTGGCCAGCGGAGTGAGGCAGAGGATTTCAGCTTGACCACTACGGTGCTCGCGTACTTGCCCAGCCCGTCTCAGGGTGTCTGGCATCTGGGCCCGGTGCCGATCCGCGCGTACGCGCTCTGCATCATCGTGGGCATCGTCGCGGCGCTGATCATCGGTGACCGGCGTTGGCAGGCGCGCGGCGGGCAGGCCGGCGTCATCTACGACATCGCCTTGTGGGCAGTGCCTTTCGGCCTGGTCGGCGGACGGCTGTACCACGTCCTGACGGACTGGCCCAAGTACTTCGGTCCGGGCGGCAAGGGCCTCGGCGCCGCATTTCAGGTCTGGGAGGGCGGTCTCGGGATCTGGGGCGCCGTCGCGCTGGGTGGGGTCGGCGCATGGATCGGCTGCCGGTCCCGGGGTATCCCGCTGCCGGCCTTCGGCGATGCGATCGCCCCGGGCATCATCCTGGCCCAGGCCATCGGCCGGCTCGGCAACTACTTCAACCAAGAGCTGTACGGCGGTGACACCACGCTGCCGTGGGGCCTGGAGATCTACCAACGACTCAACGCCGCCGGGCAGGTGGACTATCTCAACGGGGTGTCCACCGGTGAGGTCCTGCGGGTCGTTCACCCCACGTTTCTCTATGAATTGCTGTGGAACCTCCTGGTTTTCGCGCTCCTGATCTGGGCCGACCGCAGGTTCAAACTGGGTCATGGACGGCTGTTCGCGCTCTACGTGGCCGGCTACTGCGCGGGCCGGTTCCTGGTCGAGCTGATGCGCACCGACCCGGCGACCGAATTCGCCGGTATCCGGGTGAACACCTTCACCTCGACGTTCGTGTTCATCGGCGCTGTTGTCTACATCATGCTGGCGACCAAGGGCCGGGAAGACCCGGCCTCCTTGGCGGGCAAGAGCGATCAGGAAGAACTCGAGGACGAGTCGGCGGTCGACGAGCTCGGCAAGGAACTGGTCGCCGCGGCGGCCACGACCGGTGTGGTCGCAGCGGCGACGGTGGCCGGACGAGATGACGATGACGAGAACGCCGAGGATGCCGACCACATGCATCCGGACGAGGTCGGTGCCGGCGAAGATGACGGAGCCGAGGCCGCTGCCGCCATCGAGCTGAAGGCAATCCCGGCTGAACCCGACGAGGCCGAACCCGACGAGGCCGAGGAAGGCGGGGAGGGGACGGCCGCCGAAGAGGTCGGCGAGGTCGAGGCTGTGACGGAACCCGATTCTGAGGAATCGGAGGAGGAATCGGCCGACGAGGCATCCGCCGATGAGGTCATCGAGGCTGGGGCCGTCGCAGAGACCGAAGCTGAGGAATCCGTCGCAGAGACCGAAGCTGACGAATCCGAGGCAAAGCCGGCGGACGAAGACGTCGATGCTGAGGCCGCCGAGGAAGCAACCGACGAGGCTGCGGCCGAGGACGAGTCCGGCGAGACCGAGGCAGAAACCGAATCGGCGGTAGCCGACGAGGACGTCGAGCCGGAGGCCGACGAATCCGAAGCCGAGGTCGAGTCGGCCGACGAAGAGGAAGCCGTCGAAGACGAGGGCGCAGTGGACGCCGAATTCGCCGAAGCTGGGGCGGCTGTCGAAGAGGTCGCCGCGGATGAGGATGACGACACGGCGGCTGCCGACGAGCCCACCGATCACGACGCATCGGACCAAGAGGCCGCTGAGGAAGCTGAGGTCGAGCCCGAGCCGGAAGCTGAAGCCGAGGTAGCGGAAGCGGATGCGCAGCCGGCCGACGACGATGCCGAGCCGGAGACAGTCGATGCTGCCGCGGATGCCGATGCCGATGCCGCGGTCGCGGTTGGCGACGAGGACGAGGCGGAGGACACCTCAACCGAGGCCGTTGCGGACGACGAGTCAGCCGAGGCCGAGGTCGAGGATGCCGAATCGGCCGACGCGAGCGACGCCGTGGATACCGATGCCGACTCCACCACGCCGGTGGACGAGCCGGTAGCCGAGGTCGACGAGGAAGCCGAAGCAGAGTTGGCCGCCGATGCCGCCGCTGCCGCTGAGGCCGAGGAACACGACAGCGAGACCGCCGAGCTGTCTGACACCGAAGAAGACTCCGAGCCGGCTGAATCCGATGCCGAGGCGGTCGACGAACCGGTTGTCGAGGACGAGGCCGAGCAGGATGCGGAAAAGGAAACCGCCGTTGAGGATGCGGAGCCGGCGAAGGAAGTAGACGTCGACGAATCCGACGCCGAGAATGCCTCCGAAGCCGAAGCCGAAGCCGAAGCCGAAGCCGAAGCCGAAGCCGAAGCCGAAGCCGAAGCCGAAGCCGAAGCCGAAGCCGAAGCCGAAGCCGAAGCCGAAGCCGAAGCCGAAGCCGGCGATGCCGCTGAGGGCGATGAGGAATCCGAGCCGGAAGCCGAGTCCACCGGGGATTCGGACGCCGAGGAGGACGCCGAGCCGGCCACCGAGGACACCGAAGGTGACGCTGAGCCGGCCACCGAGGACGTCGAAGCTGACGCTGAACCGGTGGCCGCGGAAGCGGACGAGGTTGAGGCGAACTCGGCGGCCGCCGATGAATCGGCAGCTGCCGCCGGGCAGCCCGAGCCGGCCCAGAGCGGCGGCCGGGTGCGCCGGTGGTTCCGCCGCAACCGATAGGCACCGGCGCTCTGGCATCCTGGCTGTATGACTGATCCGTCGCAGTCCGGAAGTCCCTCGGGCGACCCGCAGCCGGCGAGTTTTCCGCCGCCGGCCGGCTACCCGCCACCGCCCCCCGGCTATCCGCCGTATTACGTGGATCCGAGCGCGCCGTATGGCCGGCATCCGGCCACCGGTGAGCCGTACTCGGACAAATCCAAGGTGGTGGCCGGCCTGCTGCAACTGGTCGGTCTGTTCGGCTTCGTCGGCATCGGGCGCATTTACCTCGGCGAGACCGCATTCGGTATCGCTCAGCTGGTGGTCGGCCTGGTCACCTGCGGTATCGGTGCGGTGATCTGGGGTGTCATCGATGCGGTCCTGATCCTCACCGACAAGGTCCGCGACCAGTACGGGCGTCCGCTGCGCGATGGAACCTAGCAGTCCCACCAGCACGAGGCCGCAGCGGTACGCACTGCTGGCTGGGGGCGTGCTCGGCGCCGGCACACTGACCTACATCGGCGTCGCCGATCCGCATCGCCCGGGTTTTCTGTTCCCACCGTGCCCGTTCAAGGTATTGACCGGGTGGGACTGCCCGGCCTGCGGTGGACTGCGGATGACCCACGATGTGCTGCACGGCGATCTGGGCGCGGCGGTCGTCGACAACGTATTCGCCCTGGTCGGGCTCCCCGTGCTGGCGCTCTGGCTGCTGGTGCGGTGGCGTCTGGGCCAGCGGCTGTTCCCACTGCCCGCCGTGGTGGCGATCGTGATCGCGGTGGTGCTCTGGACGGTGGTGCGCAACGTGCCCGGCTTCCCGTTGGTACCCATCACAAGCGCCCAGGAGTAGCCCACCTGCGCTGATACACTGAAAATTCGGGCCGGTGCAGTCCCGGGACCAGGATGTTCCGGACTTGCGGAGGTGCGATCACGTGCTGTTCTCGGCATTGCCAGATGCGCAGGGGCTGTATGACCCCGCCAATGAGGCCGATTCCTGCGGCGTCGCCATGATCACCGACATTCAGGGACGGCGGTCCCACGGCATCGTTGCCGATGGTCTGACCGCCCTGGAACACCTCGAACACCGAGGGGCCGCCGGGGCCGAACCAAACAGCGGCGACGGCGCGGGCATCCTGCTGCAACTTCCCGTCGAGCTGCTGCGCGAGGTGGTCGACTTCGCCCTGCCGGAACCCGCCGCCGACGGCACCAACACCTTCGCCGCCGGGATCTGCTTCCTGCCGCAGGATGAGGACGCGCGCAGTGCCGCTCGCGCCCGAATCGAGGCGTTGGCCGGGGAGGAAGGCCTGGAGGTGCTGGGCTGGCGACCGGTGCCGGTGGATCCGGCCGGCGCGGGCATCGGTCTGACCGCGCTGGGCTGTATGCCACACATGGCGCAGCTGTTCGTCGCGGCACCGGAGGCCGACGGCATCCGGCTCGGCGGCATCGAACTCGATCGCCTGGTCTACCCGCTGCGCAAACGGGCCGAGCAGGGCGTGGGGCCAGACGCGGTGTACTTCTCCTCGTTGTCCAGCCGGACCATCGTCTACAAGGGCATGCTGACGACAATGCAGCTGCCGCAGTACTTTCCGGATCTGCGGGACGAGCGCTGCAGGAGCGCGATCGCGATCGTGCACAGTCGCTTCTCCACCAACACGTTCCCGTCCTGGCCGCTGGCGCACCCGTTCCGCTTCGTCGCCCACAACGGCGAGATCAACACCGTGCGCGGCAACCGCAACCGGATGCACGCCCGGGAGGCCCTGCTGGCCAGTGCCCATATCCCGGGTGACCTGAGCCGGTTGTCACCGATCTGCACTCCCGGCGCCTCCGACTCGGCCTCGTTCGACGAGGTGCTCGAACTCCTGCACCTCGGTGGACGCAGCCTGCCGCACGCGGTGCTGATGATGATCCCCGAGGCGTGGGAGAACGCCACCACCATGGATGCCGCCGAGCGGGCGTTCTGGAAGTTCCACGCCTCGCTGATGGAACCGTGGGACGGACCGGCGTGCGTGACCTTCACCGACGGCACCGTGGTGGGTGCGGTGCTGGACCGCAACGGGTTACGGCCGGGCCGCTGGTGGCGGACGGTCGACGACCGCGTCATCCTGGCCAGTGAGAGCGGTGTGCTCGATGTGCCGTCGGGGGAGGTCGTCGCCAAAGGCCGTCTGCAGCCCGGGAAGATGTTCCTGGTCGATACCGCGGCCGGGCGCATCGTCAGTGATGACGAGATCAAGGCGCAGCTGGCCGCGGCCGAACCGTATGCCGAGTGGCTGCATTCGGGCCTGCTGGACCTCAACACGCTGCCCGAGCGGTCCAGGATCCACCCGAACCACGAATCGGTGGTCCGCCGGCAGATCGCCTTCGGCTACACCGAAGAGGAACTGCGAATCCTGCTGACGCCGATGGCGGCCTCCGGTGGCGAGCCGCTCGGTTCGATGGGAACCGATACACCCGTCGCGGTCCTGTCGAAGCGGTCACGACTGTTGTACGACTACTTCGTCGAGCTGTTCGCGCAGGTGACCAACCCGCCGTTGGACGCCATCCGCGAAGAGGTGGTCACCTCGATGGCCCGCGTCATGGGGCCCGAGGAGAATCTGCTCGAACCCACGGCCGCCTCCTGCCGCCAGATCGTGCTGCGCTGGCCGGTTCTCGACAACGACGAGTTGGGCAAGATCGTCCATATCAACGACGACGGTGAGCATCCGGGTCTGCGCACTGCGGTACTGCGGGCGCTCTACGACGTCGAACGCGGTGGGGAAGGGCTGGCCGAAGCGCTCGATGACCTCCGGGCGCGGGCCACCGACGCCATCGCCAAAGGCGCTCGCACGCTGGTAATCTCGGATCGCGACTCGGATCACACGCGGGCTCCTGTCCCGTCGCTGCTGGCGGTGTCGGCCGTGCACCATCATCTGGTGCGCACCAAAGAGCGCACCAAGGTGGCGTTGGTGGTGGAAAGCGGCGACGCCCGCGAGGTGCATCACATCGCGATGCTGATCGGATTCGGTGCCGCCGCGGTCAATCCCTATCTGGCCTTCGAGTCGATCGAGGATCTGATCCGCGAGGGCGAGCTCACCGGCATCGAAACCGCCACCGCGGTCCGCAACTACGTCAAGGCGCTGGGCAAGGGCGTGGTCAAGGTGATGAGCAAGATGGGCATCTCCACGGTCGCGTCCTACACGGCGGCACAGGTTTTCGAGGCGATCGGGCTCAGCCGCGAGGTCGTCGACGAATACTTCACCGGCACCACCAGCCAACTCGGCGGCGTCGGGTTGGACGTGCTGGCCGAGGAGGTCAAGCTGCGGCACCGGCGTGCCTACCCGGAGAATCCCACCGAGCGGGTGCACCGCCGGCTGGAGGTCGGGGGTGAGTATGCGTTCCGCCGTGAGGGTGAACTGCACCTGTTCACCCCGGAAGTGGTGTTCCTGCTCCAGCATTCGACGCGGACCGGCCGCCGCGACATCTTCGCCAAGTACTCGGAGGAGGTCGACCGGCTGTCGCGTGAAGGCGGGACGCTGCGCGGGCTGTTCGAGTTCAAGAAGGGATTGCGTCCCCCGGTGCCGCTCGACGAGGTCGAGCCGGTCGAGGCGATCGTGACCCGGTTCAACACCGGGGCGATGAGTTACGGGTCCATCTCGGCCGAGGCCCACGAGACCATGGCGATCGCGATGAACAACCTCGGTGGGCGGTCCAACAGTGGGGAAGGTGGCGAGGAGGTCGACCGGCTCTACGATCCGCGCCGGCGCAGCGCCGTCAAGCAGGTGGCCTCGGGACGCTTCGGCGTCACCAGCGACTACCTGGTGAACGCGACCGACATCCAGATCAAGATGGCCCAGGGCGCCAAACCCGGTGAAGGGGGCCAACTTCCGGGCTACAAGGTGTATCCGAGTATCGCCAAGACCAGGCACTCCACACCGGGCGTGGGATTGATCTCGCCGCCCCCGCACCACGACATCTACTCGATCGAGGATCTCGCGCAGCTCATCCACGATCTGAAGAACGCCAACGATCAAGCGCGGATTCACGTGAAGCTGGTCAGTAGCGTCGGCGTCGGCACGGTCGCGGCCGGGGTGTCCAAGGCGCACGCCGACGTGGTGCTGATCTCCGGGTACGACGGCGGCACCGGCGCGGCGCCGCTGACCTCGCTCAAGCACGCCGGGGCGCCGTGGGAGATCGGCCTGGCCGACACCCAGCAGACCTTGGTGCTCAACGGGCTGCGCGACCGCATCACCGTGCAGTGCGACGGCGGGATGCGCAGCGCCCGTGACGTGGTGGTGGCGGCGCTGCTCGGAGCAGAGGAGTTCGGTTTCGCGACGGCCCCGCTGGTGGTGTCGGGCTGCATCATGATGCGGGTCTGCCATCTCGACACCTGCCCGGTCGGCGTGGCCACCCAGAACCCCGAGCTGCGGGCCCGGTTCAACGGCAAGCCCGAATTCGTGGAGAACTTCTTCACGTTCATCGCCGAGGACATCCGTCGCTATCTCGCCGAGCTGGGGTTCCGCAGCATCGACGAGGCGGTCGGGCATGCCGAGGTGCTCGACACGGATCCCGGTGTGGCGCACTGGAAGAGCCGTGGGCTGGACCTCAGCCCGATCTTCGCGCTGCCCACCGATGCCGACGGCAACACGCTGCCGCAGCGGCGGCGGGTGCGCGACCAGGACCACGGACTCGACCAGGCCCTGGACCGCACCATGATCCAACTCGCCGAGGGAGCGTTGGAGGACGCCCTCCCGGTTCGCCTCGAGCTTCCCGTCCGCAACGTCAACCGCACGGTGGGAACGTTGCTGGGGGCCGAGGTGACCCGCCGCTACGGCGCGGCCGGGTTGCCCGACAACACCATCCACGTCACCTTGACCGGCTCGGCCGGGCAGTCGATCGGCGCGTTCCTGCCGCCGGGGATCACGCTGGAACTGATCGGCGACGCCAACGACTATGTGGGCAAAGGTCTTTCCGGCGGCCGGGTGATCGTGCGGCCGCCCGACGATGTGTTGTTCCTGCCGGAGGACAACGTCATCGCCGGCAACACCCTGCTCTACGGCGCGACCTCGGGCGAGGTCTACCTGCGGGGTCGTGTCGGTGAGCGGTTCTGCGCCCGCAACTCGGGGGCACTGGCCGTGGTGGAGGGGGTCGGCGACCATGCGTGTGAGTACATGACCGGTGGCCGGGTGGTGATCCTCGGCAAGACCGGACGCAACCTGGCCGCCGGCATGTCCGGTGGCATCGCCTATGTGCTGGGCCTGGATCCGGCCAGGGTCAACGCCGAGATGGTCGAGCTCCAGCGCCTGGAAGCCGAGGACCTGGCCTGGCTGCACGATGTGGTGGCCCGGCACGCGCGCCATACCGACAGCACCCTGGCCGCCTCGATCCTGGCTGACTGGCCAAGGCGCAGCACGCAATTCACCAAAGTAATGCCCACCGACTACCAGCGTGTGCTGCAGGCGACCCGGATGGCCAAGGCCGAGGGACGAGATGTGGACAGCGCGATCATGGAGGCCAGCCGTGGCTGATCCGACCGGTTTTCTTCGTGTGCCCAAGATCGAGGCGGCCAAGCGGCCTGTCGAGGAACGGGTGGGGGACTGGCGCGAGGTGTACGAGCGCGAGGATCCCCAGGAGCGGGCCGGCGAGGTGTCGCAGCAGGCCCGTCGCTGCATGGATTGCGGGATCCCGTTCTGTCACTCCGGCAAGGCGGGCTGTCCGTTGGGCAACCTGATCCCCGAGTGGAACGATCTCGTCCGGCGTGGTCGCTGGGATGCGGCCAGTGACCGGCTGCACGCCACCAACAACTTCCCGGAGTTCACCGGCCGGCTGTGCCCGGCACCGTGTGAGGCGGCCTGTGTGCTGTCCATCGCCGAGGAACAGACCGGTGGCAGCGTGACGATCAAGCGGATCGAGCAGACGATCGCGGACCGCGCCTGGATGAACGGCACGGTCGAACCGCAGCCGGCGGCGATCTCGACGGGTAAGAGCGTGGCCGTGGTCGGTTCTGGCCCGGCGGGTCTGGCTGCCGCACAACAACTCACCCGGGCCGGGCATGAGGTGACGGTTTACGAGCGTGACGACCGCGTCGGCGGGCTGCTGCGCTACGGCATTCCCGAATACAAGCTGGAGAAGTCGGTGCTCAATCAGCGGCTGGCCCAGATGCGGGCGGAGGGCACCCGGTTCGTCACCGAATGCGAGGTGGGGGTCGATCTGACCGTCGAGCAGCTGCGTCAGCGCCACCAGGCGGTGGTGCTCGCCGTCGGGGCGCTGCGTGGCCGCGACAACGACGTCCCCGGCCGCGAGCTCGACGGCGTGCACCTGGCCATGGAACACCTGGTGCCGGCCAACCGGGAGTGCGAAGGCGATGCGTCCTCGCCCATCTCGGCCGCGGGCAAGCACGTGGTGATCATCGGGGGCGGTGACACTGGCGCCGACTGCCTGGGCACCGCGCACCGTCAGGGCGCGGCGTCGGTGACACAGCTCGACTACAACACCGAGCCGCCCGAGACCCGCGACGAGACGGTGTCGCCGTGGCCGACGTGGCCGCTGGTGCTGCGGACGTCGCCGGCTCATGCCGAGGGCGGTGCCCGCCGCTTCGAGGTCGCGGTGCAGCGGTTCATCGGCGACGACACCGGTCATGTGCGGGCGATCGAGATCGCCGAGGTCCGGGTGACCCGCGACGCCGAGGGGCGACGGGAGATCACGCCGGTCGGCGAGTCGCTGCAGATCCCCTGCGACCTGGCGCTGCTGGCCATCGGCTTCGAGGGCGTCGAGCACATGCCGCTGCTCGACGGGTTGCACCTGAACCTCACCCGCCGCGGCACCCTGTCGTGTGGTTCGGACTGGCAGACCGACGCGCCCGGAGTGTTCGTCTGCGGGGACGCCCACCGCGGTGCCTCGCTCGTGGTGTGGGCGATCGCGGAGGGTCGCAGCGCCGCACATGCGGTGGATGCCTACCTGATGGGCGAGTCGGATCTGCCCTCGCCCGTGCGCCCCGGAACCCTGCCGCTGGCCGTCATCTGAATCGATTAACGACTATGCTGACATGACGTGAGCAGACGCGGAAAGATCGTTTGTACCCTTGGCCCGGCTACCAGCACGGATGAGACGGTACGGGCGCTGGTTGAAGCAGGTATGGACGTCGCTCGGCTGAATTTCAGCCATGGCGACTACGCCGATCACGAGGCGTCCTACAAGCGGGTGCGGGCGGCATCGGATGCCACCGGCCACGCCGTGGGCATCCTCGCCGATCTCCAGGGGCCCAAGATCCGGCTGGGCCGATTCGCCGACGGCCCCACCTACTGGGCGACCGGCGAGTCGGTGCGCATCACCGTCGACGAGTGCGAGGGCAACCACGACCGGGTGTCGACCACCTACAAGCTGCTCGCGGCCGACGCCAAGGCAGGCGATCGCCTGTTGGTCGACGACGGCAAGGTCGGTCTGGTCGTCGACCAGATCGACGGCAACGACGTCGTCTGCACCGTCACCGAGGGCGGGCCGGTCAGCAACAACAAGGGGCTGTCGCTGCCCGGGATGAACGTCTCGGTGCCGGCGCTGTCCGAGAAGGACATCGACGATCTCGAGTTCGCGTTGCGGCTCGGTGTGGATCTGATCGCGCTGTCGTTCGTGCGTTCCCCGGCAGACATCGAGCTGGTCCACGAAGTGATGGACCGGGTCNCCCCGCCGTTGGTGGCTTCACCGCGCCGGCAGCGCGCACGAGCCACGAAGCCGAGGATCACCGCGGTGATACCGAACATCAGCCCGCCAACCACCGACCACACCAGCACCAGCCCGATCACGGCGACGATCAGTGCCGCGATGCCGAGTCCGTTGGCCGGGCCACGCGGGCTCGGCTGCATCGGGTAGCCACCGTACGGCGGCGCCGGCGGGTAGCCGCCGGGATACATGCCCGGGGGCGGCGGATACGGGTACCGCGGCGGAGGGGGAGGCCCGGACGGTTGCGGCTCGTCAGACCCGGGCGGGTTGGCTCGCTCGTCGGTCATATCTGCGAGGCTACCCGCCGACGGCGCCGGTCGGTGCCGGACAGCGGATCACGGGACAGTCGAGCGTGTCGGGCAGATGGTGGGTGGCGACGACGACGGCCCGGTCGGCGGCGAACCATTCACCCGGAGTGAGGATTTCGGCCAGGATGCGTTGACCGTCGTCGGCGTCGAGGTTCTCGGTGGGTTCGTCGAGAAGGACGACGGGAAATTTCGATATGAGCACCCGCGCCAACAGCAGACGGCGTCGTTGTCCGGCCGATACCGCTGTGTGCCCGCCCTCCAGCACCGTCGACAACCCGTCGGGCAGCGCGGCCAGCCAGTCGGCGAGGCCGACACGACGGATCGCCGAGAGCAATTCGGTGTCGGTGGCATCGCCGCGCACGACGAGCAGGTTGTCCCGGATCGTGGTCTCGAAGATGTGTGCGTCCTCGGCGAAGAACGCGGCCNAACACCGAGCCGCCCGAGACCCGCGACGAGACGGTGTCGCCGTGGCCGACGTGGCCGCTGGTGCTGCGGACGTCGCCGGCTCATGCCGAGGGCGGTGCCCGCCGCTTCGAGGTCGCGGTGCAGCGGTTCATCGGCGACGACACCGGTCATGTGCGGGCGATCGAGATCGCCGAGGTCCGGGTGACCCGCGACGCCGAGGGGCGACGGGAGATCACGCCGGTCGGCGAGTCGCTGCAGATCCCCTGCGACCTGGCGCTGCTGGCCATCGGCTTCGAGGGCGTCGAGCACATGCCGCTGCTCGACGGGTTGCACCTGAACCTCACCCGCCGCGGCACCCTGTCGTGTGGTTCGGACTGGCAGACCGACGCGCCCGGAGTGTTCGTCTGCGGGGACGCCCACCGCGGTGCCTCGCTCGTGGTGTGGGCGATCGCGGAGGGTCGCAGCGCCGCACATGCGGTGGATGCCTACCTGATGGGCGAGTCGGATCTGCCCTCGCCCGTGCGCCCCGGAACCCTGCCGCTGGCCGTCATCTGAATCGATTAACGACTATGCTGACATGACGTGAGCAGACGCGGAAAGATCGTTTGTACCCTTGGCCCGGCTACCAGCACGGATGAGACGGTACGGGCGCTGGTTGAAGCAGGTATGGACGTCGCTCGGCTGAATTTCAGCCATGGCGACTACGCCGATCACGAGGCGTCCTACAAGCGGGTGCGGGCGGCATCGGATGCCACCGGCCACGCCGTGGGCATCCTCGCCGATCTCCAGGGGCCCAAGATCCGGCTGGGCCGATTCGCCGACGGCCCCACCTACTGGGCGACCGGCGAGTCGGTGCGCATCACCGTCGACGAGTGCGAGGGCAACCACGACCGGGTGTCGACCACCTACAAGCTGCTCGCGGCCGACGCCAAGGCAGGCGATCGCCTGTTGGTCGACGACGGCAAGGTCGGTCTGGTCGTCGACCAGATCGACGGCAACGACGTCGTCTGCACCGTCACCGAGGGCGGGCCGGTCAGCAACAACAAGGGGCTGTCGCTGCCCGGGATGAACGTCTCGGTGCCGGCGCTGTCCGAGAAGGACATCGACGATCTCGAGTTCGCGTTGCGGCTCGGTGTGGATCTGATCGCGCTGTCGTTCGTGCGTTCCCCGGCAGACATCGAGCTGGTCCACGAAGTGATGGACCGGGTCGGCCGTCGCGTTCCCGTGATCGCCAAGCTGGAGAAGCCCGAGGCCGTCGAAAATCTCGAGGCCATCGTGCTGGCCTTCGACGCGGTCATGGTGGCCCGTGGCGATCTCGGTGTCGAGCTGCCCCTGGAAGAAGTGCCGCTGGTGCAGAAGCGCGCGATCCAGATGGCAAGGGAGAACGCCAAACCCGTCATCGTCGCGACGCAGATGCTGGAGTCGATGCTGGAGAATTCCCGGCCCACGCGGGCCGAGGCCTCCGACGTCGCCAACGCCGTGCTCGACGGTGCGGACGCGGTGATGCTGTCCGGCGAGACCTCGGTCGGCAAGTATCCGCTGGAAGCGGTCAGGACCATGGCCCGCATCATCAAGGCCGTCGAGGACAACTCGGTTTCGGTGCCTCCGCTGACGCACACCCCGCGCACCAAGCGCGGCGTCATCTCCTACGCGGCCCGCGACATCGGTGAGCGGCTGGACGCCAAGGCACTGGTGGCCTTCACCCAGTCCGGGGACACGGTGCGTCGTCTGGCCCGGCTGCACACCCCGCTCCCGGTGCTGGCTTTCACCGCGCTGCCCGAGGTGCGCAGCCAACTGGCCCTGACCTGGGGCACGGAGACGTTCATCGTGCCGCAGATGTCGAACACCGACGACATGATCCGGCAGGTCGACAAGTCGCTGCTGGATCTGGGGCGCTACAAGCGGGGCGAGCTGGTGGTGATCGTCGCGGGCGCTCCTCCGGGCACAGTAGGCTCCACGAATCTGATCCACGTGCACCGTATCGGCGAGGACGACGTCTAGCGGGCGATTGTTGGCCGAACGCCGGGCCCGATGCCCGGACGCGAAACCTCGGAAAGGGCTTCCTTGACACACCCGGATTTCGAGGAGCTGCTGGCTGTTCTCGATCTGAACCGCGTTGACGACGATCTGTTCATCGGCTCGCACCCGAGCAAGAACCCGGTGCGCACGTTCGGTGGGCAGATGATCGCGCAGGCGTTCGTCGCCGGCGGCCGCACGCTGGAGCACAAACTCTCCCCGAGTGCGCTGAATGCGCACTTCATCGCCGGTGGCGATCCGGAGAAGGATCTGGAGTTCCACGTCGTGCGGCTGCGCGACGAGCGCCGGTTCGCCAACCGCCGGGTGGACGTCATGCAGGACGGCAACCTGCTGACCACGGTCATGCTGTCCTACATGAACGCCGGGCGCGGGCTTGAGCACAACGTGCCCGCGCCCGAGGTTCCGCATCCGGACACGCTGCCCAAGATCGACGACCTGCTGCGCGGCTACGAGAAGACGGTGCCGTTGTTCGTCGAGGCGCTGCGGCCGATCGAGTGGCGCTACACCAATGACCCGGCCTGGGTGATGCGGGACAAGGGCGGCAAGCTCGACCACAACCGGGTGTGGCTCAAGACCGAGGGCATGATGCCCAGCGACCCGGTGCTGCACGGTGCGGCCCTGGTCTACTCGTCGGACACCACGATCCTGGACTCGATCATCACCACTCACGGGCTGTCCTGGGGCTTCGACCGGATCTTCGCGGTGACGATGAACCATTCGGTGTGGTTCCACCGGCCGATCAAGTTCGACGAGTGGGTGCTCTACTCGACCACGTCACCGGTCGCCGCGGAATCCCGTGGTCTCGGTACCGGACACTTCTTCGACGAGTCCGGTCACCTGCTGGCGACGGTCGTGCAGGAGGGGATCGTCAAGTATTTCCCCGGCGCCGCTACGCCGTGAGCCCGCTCAGCGGGTAGGCGTGGGCGTGACGCCGAACGAGTCTTCGACGCGTCGCTGGAGCTCTTCCTCGCCNGGTCGGGGCGGTGGTGGCAGGCTGCGTGCCACCACCGGCCGGCGGGTGGGCCCGGCACAGCCGAAAGGCTTCTTCTGCCGCGGTTTTCCCGTCTTGCGCGGCGTGGAAAGCCGCTCCGACCCGCCGCAGCGGCCAGAACACCTCGGGGGCCAGCAGCAGGGCGGTCAGCCCGGCGGCCAGGGGCACCTCGCCGTATACCAGTCTGAGTCCGACACTGACCGCCACCAGTGCCACCCCGAGCGTGGCCAGCAGTTCCAGCACCAACGACGAAAGGAAGGCGATCCGCAGCGTCGCCATGGCCGAACGCCGGTGCGCGGCAGTCAGTTCGGTGATGCGCTGGACGGACCCGGCGGCTCGTCCGACGGCTCGCAGGGTGGGGATGCCCGCGACCAGATCGAGCAGCCGGGCCTGCAGTGTGGTCATCGCGGCCAGGGAAGCGGCCGACCGTTCGGCGGTGAGCAGACCGATCAACACCATGAACACCGGGATCAGCGGCAGGGCGATCACGACGATGACGGCGGCAGGCAGGTCGTAGCAGGCCATCACCACCACGGCAACCGGGGTCAGGACGGCGGCTTGGATCACTGCGGGCAGATAGCCGGTGAAATAGGGACGTAGCCCGTCCAGGCCGCGGGTCACCACCGCGGCGGCAGCGTCGCGGTCGGTGGTCAATTGCCTTGGCGGCCTGGCGGTTACCGAGCGCAGCACGTCGCTGGACAACTCACCGATCACTTCGGTGGCGCCGTGCTNGCCTGGCCCCACTCACGGTGGTGGCGCTCGACGGTCGCGATGACCCCGTCGAGACGTCCACTCACCCGCAACTCGGGGGCGTATTCCAGTGCGAGCATGGTGGCGGAGTCCCGGTCGCTACGGTGTTGAACGGCAACGGATTCCGCTGCGGCAACGGCACGGGCGGTGATCGCCGGTGCGGCGGCTCCGGCAATCAGCAGGCACAGCGCCAGTATCGCGGCGGCACCCGGCGAGATCAACGCGATGACGCCCACGGCGGCGCAACTGAGCACCGTGGCCACCACGATCGGCAACACCGAGCGCACCACCACGTCGGCGAGCTCGTCGACGGAGCTGCCGACCCGCGCCACCAATTCGCCACTGGAGAGCCGCATCGCGACATCCTCGGGACCTTCGGCGAGCTTGCGGTACAGGCCGGTGCGCGCATTGGCGGCCGCCCGTAGCGCGGTGTCGTGCGCGGCCAGACGCTGGCAGTACCCGAGCACGCCACGTGAAATGCCCAAGGCCCGCACCGCGACCACGGCCACCGTCAGATCCAGGATCGGCGGCATCTGCCAGGCGCGGGCGATCAGCCAGGCGGAGACGCCGGCCAGTGCCAGTGCGCTGCCGAGAGACAGCACCCCGAGCACACTCGCCACGATGAGCCGGCTCAGCCGTGGCCGCAACAGATCCAGCGTCAACCGCAACAACGGGTCACGACGAAACATGAGTGGCACCAATCGTGATCACGTCATCGCCGATGTCGAGCACGGGTTCGCGGTGGCCGACCACGATCACCGTCGCACCTGCCGCGGCTCGGGCCCGGACGGCCTGCAGTACCCGGTGCTCCAGTGCGGCATCCAGATGCGCGGTGGGCTCGTCGAGTAGCAGCACGGGTGCGGACGACCCGAGCGCACGGGCCAAACCCAGCCGTTGCCGTTGTCCCAGCGACAGGCCGACGCCGGCGCGGCCGATCCTGGTGTCCAGACCGTCGGGTAGATCGTCGACGACCTCGTCGAATCCGGCATCGCGGCAGGCCCGGTCGAGTTCGGCGATCGGTCCGAGCAGTTGCAGGTTCTCGCGAACAGTGCCCGGGATCAGCACCGGGCGGTGGGGGAGCCAGGCGATGTTGCGCCACCACTTGGCCAGGTCCAGGTCACCGATGTCGATCCCGTCGATTCGCACCGATCCGGCAGGGAGCTCCGCGAGCCCGAGAATGGCTTGTAGCGCAGTGGATTTGCCCGCGCCGTTCGGCCCCGTCAGCACGGTCACCCGGCCGGGCCGGATCGACGGTCCCAGACCGTCGACCTCAATGGTCGGGGCGGTGGTGGCAGGCTGCGTGCCACCACCGGCCGGCGGGTGGGCCCGGCACAGCCGAAAGGCTTCTTCTGCCGCGGTTTTCCCGTCTTGCGCGGCGTGGAAAGCCGCTCCGACCCGCCGCAGCGGCCAGAACACCTCGGGGGCCAGCAGCAGGGCGGTCAGCCCGGCGGCCAGGGGCACCTCGCCGTATACCAGTCTGAGTCCGACACTGACCGCCACCAGTGCCACCCCGAGCGTGGCCAGCAGTTCCAGCACCAACGACGAAAGGAAGGCGATCCGCAGCGTCGCCATGGCCGAACGCCGGTGCGCGGCAGTCAGTTCGGTGATGCGCTGGACGGACCCGGCGGCTCGTCCGACGGCTCGCAGGGTGGGGATGCCCGCGACCAGATCGAGCAGCCGGGCCTGCAGTGTGGTCATCGCGGCCAGGGAAGCGGCCGACCGTTCGGCGGTGAGCAGACCGATCAACACCATGAACACCGGGATCAGCGGCAGGGCGATCACGACGATGACGGCGGCAGGCAGGTCGTAGCAGGCCATCACCACCACGGCAACCGGGGTCAGGACGGCGGCTTGGATCACTGCGGGCAGATAGCCGGTGAAATAGGGACGTAGCCCGTCCAGGCCGCGGGTCACCACCGCGGCGGCAGCGTCGCGGTCGGTGGTCAATTGCCTTGGCGGCCTGGCGGTTACCGAGCGCAGCACGTCGCTGGACAACTCACCGATCACTTCGGTGGCGCCGTGCTGGGAGAGCCGGCCCTGCAGCCACTGTGCGGCGGCGCGCAGGATCCACAGCGCACAGAGCGCGACCAGTGCACCGCCATGGCCGGCGGCCGAACCAGGCTCGACGATGATCGCGGCCACGACGTGGGCCAGCACGACGGCCGCGGCGATGGTGCTGCCGCTGATGATCACCCCGCACGCGACCGTGGCCAGCAGGTGCCGCCGCAGTGCCGCCGAGGATCCGGCGGCGCCGCGGATGCCGAGTGCGCGCCAGAGGTTCAGACCGACCGCCGTGACAACCCGATGGGGGCTGGGATGCGATCCGCCGAAATGCGCTTGCGGAACACCCAGTACGTCCAGCCCTGGTACACCAGGACCAGCGGCAGCAACGTCAACGACGCCCAGGTCATGATCTTGAGGGTGTACGGGGTCGACGAACCGTTGTAGATCGTCACACCCCACTCTGGATTGAGGGTGGACGGCAGCAGGTAGGGGTACATCGAACCGAACAGCAGGACGACCACGGCCGCCACGACCAGCACGGTGGCCACGAACGCCCAGCCTTCCCGCGACCGTGACCACATCAATGCCACCGAGATCAGCAGCGCGAGGACCGCAACCGCCAGCGGCGCCCAGGTCCACGGCTTGCCGTACGCCAGTTGGGTCCACAGCCCGAAGCTGCCGGCCAGCAGGATCACGGGCAGGGTGAGGAACCGAGCGAACCGGAAGGCGTCATCGCGCACGGGCCCGGCGGTTTTCAAGGCGATGAACACCGACCCGTAGAACGCGAACAGCGATGCGGTCGCGAGCCCACCCAGCAGCGTGTAGGCGTTGAGTACGTCACCGATTCCGGCGTGGACGCGATGATCGCCGTCAATGGGCAAGCCCTGCAACAGGATTGCGAAGGCGACACCCCAAAGGATGGCCGGCAGCCACGACCCGACGGCGATGCCGAGGTCAGCGTACTTGCGCCACTTGGTGTCGTCGATCTTGCCGCGCCACTCGATGCCTACGATGCGCAGGATCATTCCGAACAGAATTGCCAGCAGTGGCAGGTACAACGCCGAGAACAGGGTGGCGTACCAGTTCGGGAAGGCCGCGAACATGGCGGCTCCCGCGGTGATCAGCCACACCTCGTTGGCGTCCCATACCGGGCCGATGGTGTTCAGGACCGCTCGCCTGCGGCTCTCCGGATCGCCTTCGCCTGCGCTTCCCAATGGCGCCATCAGCATCCCGACACCGAAGTCGAAACCCTCCAGAACCACGAACCCGAGGAACAGGACGGCGATGAGTATGAACCAGAGTTCTTGGAGTCCCATCGGAGATCAGTCCTCTCAGTACGCGAACGACAAGGGGGCGGATTCGTCCTCGTCCGGTGGCGTGGGCGGTGCCGGCTCGGAATCGTGTTCCTGAGGCCCTTCGGTCACGTAGCGGCGCATGAGCCAGAACCAGACGACCGCGAGGGCGCCGTAGAGCAAGGTGAAGACCGCGAGCGAGAAGAACACCGTGCCGGCCGAATGGTCCGACACACCTTGTTGCACGGTCAGCCGGACCATCTGATCGCCGGTCGGATTGGGTACCACCACCCAGGGTTGGCGGCCCATTTCGGTGAACACCCAGCCTGCGGAATTGGCCAGGAACGGTGTCGGCAGGGTGATCAGCGCCAAAGTGCCGAACCAGCGCTGGTCGGGGAGCCGCCTGCGCCGCGTCATCCACAGCGTGAGCAAGGCGAACGCCAGTGGCACCAGCATGAGCCCGATCATGGCCCGGAACGACCAGTAGGTGACGAACAGGTTCGGCCGGTAGTCGCCGGGACCGAACTTCTCCTCGAACTGGCGCTGCAGGTCGTTGACTCCCTCCAGGGTGACGCCGCTGAACTTGCCCTCGGCCAGGAAGGGCAGTACGTAGGGGACCTCGATCACGTGCGTCACGCTGGCGCAGTTGTTGTGGGTCCCGACGGTCAGGACCGAGAAGTCCGGGTCGGTCTGTGTGTCGCAAAGTGATTCGGCCGATGCCATCTTCATCGGCTGCTGGACGAACATGAGCTTGCCCTGGACATCACCGGTGAAGAACAGCACCACCACCGCGGCCAGCGCGACCACGCTGCCCAGAATCGTTGCCGGACGGTACATCCCGGCGGAGTCGCCGCCGGCATCTGCGGCCGGGGCGTCCAGCGTTTCGCCGCGGGCGGCCTTGCGCCGGTCCCGAACCATCAGCCAGGCGCTGACGGCCGCGACGAAGGTGCCTGCGGTGAGCAGCGATCCGGCGACGACATGCAGGAATGCCCAAATCGCAGTGTTATTGGTGAGCAGGGCACCGAAATCGATGAGCTCGGCCCGTCCGCTCTCCGGGTTGAACTTCGCCCCGACCGGGTGCTGCATGAACGAGTTCGCCGCAATGATGAAGAAGGCCGACGCGTTCACGGCGAAGGCCACCATCCAGATGCAGAACAGGTGGACTGCCCGCGGCAGTCGCGTCCAGCCGAAGATCCACAGGCCGATGAACGTGGACTCGACGAAGAACGCGACCAGACCTTCGAATGCCAGCGGTGCGCCGAAGATGTCGCCGACGAACCGTGAGTATTCGCTCCAGTTCATGCCGAACTGGAACTCCTGCACGATGCCGGTCGCCACCCCGATCGCGAAGTTGATCAGGAACAGCTTGCCGAAGAACCGGGTGAGGCGATACCAGCTGTCGTTGCCGGTGACCAGCCATGCGGTCTGCATGACCGCGATCAACGGTGCCAACCCGATGGTCAGCGGAACGAATATGAAGTGATAGACGGTGGTGATTCCGAACTGCCACCGCGATACGTCCAAAGCGTCCATCTGGCCCTACTTCCGAGGTCTCAGACCAATCTACGACGGAGTGTAGTAGATAGTTCGGGGCCAGGCGTCCACCGTGACCGGTGTCTTACGTCACCGGCGGCGCCTGGTGTGAGATTGCGGCCTTGAGCTTCTTGGCGTCGCTGCGGATTCCGAAGGCCGAGACGACCTCGAACACGCCGAGGACGATCAGGATGATGCCGGTGACCTGCGTCAGGGCCACCAGGCCTTCGAGCGGTGCGACGAACATGATGATGCCGGCGATCACGCTGACGATGCCGACGATGATCTCCCAGATCCGTCCGGGCAGCGAGGCATCCCCGATGGCGGACATCGCCGTTGCGACACCGCGGAAGATGAACCCGACGCCGATCCAGATGGCCAGCAGGTCGATCGAATTCTGCAGGTTGATGAAACACAGCACGGCCAATACGAGCGCGGCGGCGCCGCCGATGAACGGCAATACCCGTCCACCGGCCGAGGACCGGATACTGAATGCGAGGACGAGCTGCGAGATGCCCGTGATCAACAGGTAGGCGCCAAAGAAGATGGCGGTGACGAAGATTGCCGCTCCGGGACGGAGGAACACGAGAATTCCCAAGAGGATGGCGAGGAGGCCGGTGACCAGTGCCGTCTTCCACAGGTGCGGCAACAGGCTTGGGGCAGCGGTGGATTCCATGCACGAAGTGTGGCACAGGCCGGTGCCCTGAACACGGATTTTGCGGTACCGCTGTGGCGTAGGAGCGTGGTCGTTAATGTTCGGTTACCGAAGCTGCGCCTCCGGGCGCCGGACGTTATCGTCTCCGATTTGGAACAGGCCGACGGCAGCTGCAGAGAGAGAAATGAGGCAACCGTGACAGTTGGATGTCATCCCCGCCGACGCAGGATGTTGCGCTTTGCGGTGGTCGTCGCCGCGAGCAGCGCACTGGCGCTGGCCGGGTGCGCGAACAATACCGAGACCGGTGGATCGGAAACCAAGACCGCGGCAAAGGTCGAGAAGGTCGACGCGATCGCCGACACGCTGCCACCCGAGATCAAGTCGAGCGGCAAGCTGATCGTCGGCACCGACCCGTCCTATCCGCCCAACGAGTTCAAGGATCCGAGCGGCAAGATCATCGGCTTCGACGTGGAGCTGATGGATGCGGTCGCCGCCACCCTCGGCCTCACCGCGGAGTACCGCGCGTCGTTGTTCGACAAGATCATCCCGTCCGTCCAAGGCGGCAACTACAACGTCGGCATGTCGTCGTTCACCGATTCCAAGGAGCGGGAGAAGCAGGTCGACTTCGTCACCTACTTCCAGGCCGGTTCGGCGTGGGCGCAGAAGGTGGGCGCGGGTATCAATCCGGACGACGCGTGCGGCAAGAAGATCGCGGTGCAGACGGCCACGGTGCAGGACACCGAGGAGTTGCCCGCCCGTAACGACAAGTGCATCCAGGCCGGCAAGCCGGCGATCCAGGTCGTGAAGTTCGATGACCAGACGGCGGCCACCAGCGCGGTGATGCTCGGTCAGGCCGATGCCATGTCCGCGGATTCTCCGGTCATCGCGTACGCGGTCAAGCAGAGCGACGGCAAGCTCGAGGAGGCGGGGGACATCTTCGATTCCGCGCCCTACGGCTGGGCCGTGCAGAAGAATTCACCGCTGGCACAATCTCTGAAGCAGGCCCTCGAGCACCTCATCGAAAGTGGTGCCTACGAGCAGGTGGCCAAGAACTGGGGTGCGGAGAACGGGATGATCGACAAGCCGGCCATCAACGGTGCGATCAGCTGACCAGCCGATGACTGACGCATCGCCGCCACCCGCCATCGACGCCGTCCCGCTGAGACATCCGTGGCGGTGGGTGGCGGCGAGCGTCATCGTCGTCCTACTCGGTCTTTTCCTTTGGGGTGCCGCGACCAACGAGGCCTACGGCTGGGACACGTACGTCAAGTACCTCTTCGACCAACGCATTTCGCAGGCGGCGTGGAACACGTTGCAGCTGACCATCTACTCGATGGTGCTGGCTCTCGTGCTCGGCGTGCTGCTGGCGGTGATGCGGCTGTCGCCGAATCCGGTGCTGAAGGCCGTGGCCTGGACGTACCTGTGGATCTTCCGCGGCACGCCGATCTACGTGCAGTTGGTGCTGTGGGGCCTGGTCCCGGTGATCTACAAGAACATTCAGCTCGGCGTCCCGTTCGGCCCCACGTTGTTCGAATTCAGCCTGTCCGACCCCAACGTGTTCTGGCTGGCGGTTCTCGGCCTGGGTCTCAACGAGGCCGCCTATATGGCCGAGATCATCCGCGCCGGCATCAACTCGGTTCCCGAGGGCCAGACAGAAGCCTCGGTCGCGCTCGGCATGTCGTGGGAAATGACGATGCGGCGCACCGTGCTCCCGCAGGCGATGCGGGTCATCATCCCGCCGACGGGCAATGAGTTCATCAGCATGCTGAAAACCACGTCGCTGGTGACCGCCGTTCCATACAGCTTCGAATTGTACGGTCGCTCAAAGGATATCGGCGTCGAGCTGTTCCAGCCCGTGCCGCTGCTGTTGGTGGCGTCCACCTGGTATTTGGCGATCACCAGCGTCCTGATGGTCGGTCAGTACTACCTCGAGCGTCATTACGCACGAGGCGCGTCGCGCAAGCTGACGTCCAAGCAACTTGAGGCGTTGGCCAAAGCGCAGATGGGAGAGCCGCATCCATGACCTCCGCCGAACCGATGGTGCGCGCCGAGAGCGTGTGCAAGAACTTCGGCGCCCTGCACGTCCTCAAGGGCGTCACCTTGGACGTCGGCAAGGGCGAGGTGCTGTGCATGGTCGGTCCGTCGGGCTCGGGCAAGTCGACGTTCCTGCGGTGTATCAACCATCTTGAGCAGGTCAACGCCGGCCGCCTGTATGTCGACGGGGAGTTGATCGGCTACCACGAACGCGGCGGGAAGCTGCATGAGATGCGGCCGCGCGAGGCCGCCAAGCAGCGCCGCGACATCGGGATGGTGTTCCAGCACTTCAACCTGTTCCCGCACCGCACCGCGCTGGAGAACATCATCGAGGCGCCCATGCGCGTCAAGAAGGTGAAGAAGGACGCTGCCCTCGCCCGGGCCAGGGACCTGCTCGATCAGGTGGGGCTGGCGGCCAAGGCCGATGCCTATCCCGCGCAGCTGTCGGGCGGGCAACAGCAGCGGGTGGCGATCGCCCGGGCGCTGGCGATGAACCCGAAGCTGATGCTGTTCGACGAGCCGACCTCGGCATTGGACCCCGAGTTGGTCGGCGAGGTGCTGGCGGTCATCAAGAAGCTCGCGGGCGAGGGCATGACCATGGTGGTGGTCACCCACGAGATGGGTTTCGCCCGTGAGGTCGCCGACAAGCTGGTCTTCATGGACGGCGGTGTCGTGGTGGAGACCGGCAATCCGCGCGAGGTGATGAGCAACCCCAAACACGAACGCACAAAGGAGTTTCTGTCGAAGGTGATGTAGCTTCGACGATGTGGCCTCCGCGCGCAACGATGTATTCGTTACGGTCGACGAGCTTCGAGAGCACATCGCCTCGGGGCGTCCCGTCACGCTGCTGGATGTGCGCTGGACTCTCTCCGAGCCCGACGGTGAACCGGCCTACCTGACCGGCCACCTGCCCGGCGCCGTGTATGTCTCCTTGGACGACGACCTCACCGATCACCGGATGGCCGGCCGCGGACGTCATCCGCTGCCGTCGGGGTCCGACCTGCAGGCCGCCGCGCGGCGGTGGGGCATGCGCAAAGGCATCCCCACCGTCGTCTACGACGACTGGAACCGGGCCGGTTCGGCCCGGGCCTGGTGGGTGCTGACCGCGGCCGGTATCGACGACGTCCGCATCCTCGACGGTGGGTTCGCGGCCTGGACGGCAGCCGGTGGCGACCTGCAGAGCGGCCCGGTCACGCCGGTCCCCGGTGACGTCGACGTCAGCCACGACGACCTGTACCGGGGGGCGCGCCGCACGCTGACCGCCGACCAGGCCGCTGAGGCGGGATTGCTGCTGGATGCCCGCGCACCGGAACGGTTCCGTGGCGACGTCGAGCCGATGGACCCGGTGGCCGGGCACATCCCCGGGGCGG
>NZ_LT546207.1:850340-856474 GCF_900078665.2 Mycolicibacterium houstonense
GGCGGAGCCGACGTCGGCGCCTACTGCGGGTCCGGGGTGACGGCTGCCCTGGCGGTGGCAGGCTTGGCCGCAGCCGGGGTGGACGCGGCGTTGTTCCCGGGCTCGTGGTCGGAGTGGGCGTCAGATCCGGATCGTCCGGTGGCTCAGGGCGAGCGCTAGCGCGGACGCGCGAGATCGGTGCACCGGCACGCCGGTTGGCGACCTTATGCTGGGCAAATGCAGCGCAGCCCGGATCCGGTCACGCCGTTGTGGCGCGCCGCGCAGATCTTCCGGCTGCTGAGCTGTCTGTACGCGCTCGGGTTCCAGATCGCCGTCAACGACGATCTGGAGCGTCCGGCAACGGCCTGGGTGCTGTGCGCGGGCCTGCTGCTGTGGAGCATCGCTTGTGCGGTCGCCTACCTGCAGGGTTTCGGTCGGCGCCCGGCCTGGGTGCTCGCCGAGATCCTGGTGGTCGTGGCGCTGATGATGTCCACCGAACTGGTGGCGTCCGACCACTGGGTCGCCGACAACCAATCCTGGCCCACGACGCTGTGGGCCACCAACGCCACCATCTCGGCAGCCCTGCAGTTCGGTCCGGTCGGCGGGATGGCGGCCGGGTTGTCGGTGATGGCCGCCGCAGCCGCATTGAAGGGCTACGTCAGCATCAACTTGGGCCGCAACGCCACCATCGTCATCGAGTTGGCGGTGGGCCTCGCCGTCGGCATGGCCGCACAGACCGCGCGCCGGGCACACGCCGAGCTGGAACGTGCGGTGCGGCTGGCTGCCTCCCTCGAGGAGCGCGAGCGGTTGTCGCGCCGGGTCCACGACGGCGCCATCCAGGTGCTGGCGCTGGTATCGCGGCGGGGGCGCGAAATCGGCGGTGAGACAGCGCGGTTGGCGGAACTGGCCGGCGAGCAGGAGCGGGCGCTGCGGCGGCTGGTCAGCGCGCCGGACCCGGATGCGCACGCCGGCGGAGCCACCGACATCGGCGCGTTGCTGCGGTCCCGGGCCTCCGACCGGGTGTCGGTCAGCCTGCCCGCCGAACCGGTGCTGCTCGATCACGAAGCCGCTCACGAGTTGTTCGCGGCGGCGAGCAACGCGCTCGACAACGCAGCGGCCCACGCGGGGCCCGAGGCCCGGGTTTTCGTCCTGCTGGAGGACCTGGGGGACTCCGTGACGGTGAGCGTCCGCGACGACGGTGTGGGAATCGATGACGGCCGGCTGGCCGAGGCGGTCCGCGAAGGCCACGTGGGTATTTCCAAATCGATTGTCGGACGGATGGATTGGCTGGGTGGGCAGGCGCAGTTGAGCACCGCGCCGGGGTGCGGCACGGAATGGGAGCTGACGTTGCCGCGCTCACCCGGGGATCGTCACGCGACCGAGAAGGGACAAGGATGACCGAGGCTGCAGTGACCGTGATGGTCGTCGACGACCATCCGATCTGGCGTGACGCGGTAGCGCGCGATCTCGCCGACGAAGGCTTCGAGGTGGTGGCCACGGCCGACGGAGTGGCCGCGGCGCGCAGGCGTGCGGGTGTGGTGCTGCCCGACGTGGTGGTGATGGACATGAGCCTGTGTGACGGCACTGGCGCGGTGGCCACCGCGGAGGTGCTCACGGTGTCCCCGGCGTCGCGGGTGCTGGTGCTCTCGGCTTCCGACGAGCGCGACGATGTCCTGGAAGCCGTCAAGGCCGGTGCGACGGGGTATCTGGTGAAGAGCGCGTCGAAAGCCGAGTTGACGGCGGCGGTTCGGGCGACCGCCGCGGGGCGGGCGGTTTTCACCCCCGGATTGGCCGGCCTGGTGCTCGGTGAGTACCGGCGCATCGCCCAGCGGCCCGAGGACGGCCCGGCCACCCCGAGCCTGACCGAGCGGGAGACCGAGGTGCTGCGGTATGTGGCAAAAGGATTGACGGCCAAGCAGATCGCCACGCGCCTATCCCTGAGCCACCGCACGGTGGAGAACCATGTGCAGGCGACGTTCCGCAAGTTACAGGTCGCAAACCGTGTCGAATTGGCGCGGTACGCCATCGAACACGGCCTCGACGAGTAGTCCTACTCATCACGGCCGTCGATTTTGTTGCCACGATGACGACATGAGCGAACCTCATCATGTCGTCATCGCGAGGATGTCCTCCGATCTGTCCGCGATCTCGGCATACCTGAACCGGGTTTCGACGGACCTGGGGGAGCTGGGCCGGATTCTGGATCAGCGGGCGATGGTGGTGCCGCCCCATTTGCCTGTTCCGGCCCCGCTGCCGGTGCGGGCACCAGAACCCGCCGCGCCATCCGTCGTCGCCCCACCCACACCCGCCGCGTCAGCGCCCCCGCCGCGACCGGAGCGCTCGGAAGGTTGGATCGGCAAGGCGCTGGCGGTGGCCGGGGTGGTCGTGACACTGACCGGCGTGGTGCTGCTGCTGGTGTTGGCCGCCCAGGCGGGCATCCTGCGACCCGAGTTCCGGGTCGGGGCCGGCGCGGTGCTCGCCGCGGGCCTGGTCGGTGTCGGACGGTGGGTCTATCGCAGGCCCGACGGCCGGGTCGGCGCCATCGCCTTGGCGGCGACGGGCATCGCCGCCGCGTACATGGACGTGATCGCGGTGACGACGATCTATGACTGGGTGCCCGCGCCGATCGGCCTGGCGCTGGCCGCGGCGATCGGTGGCGGCGGCCTGATGCTCGCCCGGCGGTGGAACACCGAGCACCTCGGGCTGTTGGTCCTGGTGCCCTTGATCGCCCTGGCGCCCGTCGTCACCGATGGCGTGACCCTGCTGTTGATCGGATTCATGCTGGCCTTGTCCTCGGCGGCATTGCCGATCCAGATCGGCCGGGACTGGCCGTGGTTGCATGCCGCCCGGGTGGCCGCGCCCACGTTGCCGCTCATGGTCGCGCTGGCCTCGGCCTCATTCGGAGGCAGGCACGATCTGGTGCTCGTGCTGACGTGCGCGCTTGCGGCGGTGCTGGCCCTGGTCAGCGGGCTGACCTTGCTGCGGTGGACCACGAAACCGGCGGTGACGGCCGTACTTGCGGCAGGCGGAGTCTCCCCGGTGTTGTGTGTCTCGGCCGCAGCCGATCGCGTGATTGCCGCTCTCACGGTGGCTGCGCTGGCAGCTGCGCTGGTGGCGATCGTGGCGCTGGGCGATCGCTTGCCCGGGGGCACCGGGGTGGCCCGCCAGGTGTGGTCCGTGCTGGCTGCGGTCTCCGCTCTGGTTGCGGTGCTGGTTGCGTTTGACGGCCCGGTGGCCGGTCCGGTGGTGCTTGCGATGGCGTCGGCGGTGGCGGTCGCCGGACGCCGCGAGAAGGTGATTCGGGGGATAGCCGCCGGACTGGCCGGGGTCGGAGGGATGATCTACCTCGGCGTCGCGACGCCTGACATTCTGGCGCAGGCCACGAAACTATCTGCGGGGCTGAGTGTTTCGGTGCTGATCGGCAGCGTTCTGGTGGTGACGGCGGCAGCCGCGGTGGCGTGGGCCTGGTCGGCGGACGGCGATGCGGATCCCGAGGTGGTCCGGCTGGTGTGGGCGGCCGCGGTCATCGTGGCCGGCTATGCGGTCACCGTGTTCACCGTGACGGCAGGTGTGGCGATCGGCGGCAGCGGCGCCGGGTTCTTCGGCGGGCACATGGCGGCGACCATCTGCTGGATCGCGGTCGCGGCCGGCTTGCTCGGCTATGCGGCGAGGCGTCCCAAAGCGCAGCGCTCGCTGCCGATCGGAGGCGGGATGGCACTCGTGGCAGCCGCGATGGCCAAATTGTTCCTGTTCGACCTCGGGACCCTCGACGGAATGTTCCGGGTGGCGGTGTTCATCGTGGTCGGATTGGCGTTGCTGGGCATGGGTGCGGGATATGCGCGGTTGCTCAACCGGCAGGACCAGGCAGCCGAGCAGCCGCGGGCGTGAGTGCTGCCACAATTGATCTATTCTGGATTGATTCCAGAATAGGGACTGTTGTGTATGACATGAGTACACGTCGAATCGAATCTGATATCCAGGGCTACCAGGCCACTCCGGAGTTCGGCGGTCACCTGCAACAGGTGCTCGTCGATCTGATCGAGCTCGCGCTGCAGGGCAAGCAGGCGCATTGGAACGTCGTCGGCACGAACTTCCGCGATCTGCACCTGCAACTCGATGAGCTCGTCGATTTCGCCCGGGAAGGCGGCGACACCATCGCCGAGCGGATGCGCGCACTGGATGCCGTGCCGGACGGCCGGTCCGACACCGTCGCGGCGACCACCACGCTTCCGGAATTCCCCGGCTACGAACGCGGCACCGGCGAGGTCGTCGATCTCATCACTGCGCGGATCTACGCCACCGTGGGCACGCTCCGCGGGGTGCACGACGCGGTGGATGCGGAAGACCCCACCACTGCCGACATCCTGCACCAGTCGATCGAGGGACTGGAGAAGCTGGCCTGGCTGATCAAGTCGGAGAATCGCAAGGTTTAGCCCATTGCGGGCGGCACGACCGAGGCGGTGCGCACCGGCCCGGCACTCTCCAGCCGGGTGCGTACCGTCTCGTCGTCGCGACGCCCGACCAGGTACCAGGTGTGCATGACGCCCTTGCCCTTGATCTCCACGTCGCCGCGTTCCTCGAGCACGAAGGCGTGGTTGATCCGGTCATAGACGTTCTGCGGCACCTGAATTCGGCCGGCGATATCGGTTGTCTCCATCCGCGACGCGACATTGACCGCGTCGCCCCACACGTCGTAGAAGAACTTGCGGGCCCCCACCACTCCGGCCACCACGGGCCCGGCGGCCAGTCCGATCCGCAACGGCACCGCGCGGCCCCGCGGATCCTTGAGATCGGCGACGGCGTCGGCCAGATCGAGGGCCAGGCAGGCCAACGCCTCGATGTGGTCGGTGCGTGGCTTGGGTACGCCGGCCACGACCATGTATGAGTCGCCGGTGGTCTTGACCTTCTCCAGGCCATGGCGGTCCACCAGCGCGTCGAGGTCGGTGTACAGCCGGTCGAGAAACCGCACCAGGTCGGTCGGGGTCAGGTCACTGGCCCGTTCGGTGTAGCCGGCGATGTCGGCGAACAGGATCGACGCGTCGTCGTATTTGTCGGCGATGATCGTGCGCGCCGGATCCTTGAGCCGCTGGGCGATGGTCGTGGGCAGAATGTTGGCCAGGAGTTGTTCGGACCGCTGGTACTCGGCTTCCATCGCGTGCTCGGCCCGGGCGATCTCACGCAGCGACATCCATATCGTGGCAAACACCATCACCGCGGCGGAAACCGTGGAGATCACGAATCCGGCGGTCATCGCCCACGCCGGCCCGAGGCCCCGGTCACCGGGAACCAGCACCTCGAGTGCGATGGTGGCGGCCACCGCGAAGGCGGCCAGGGTGGCAGCGAGCACGATGCGCTCGATGCCCAGCACCAGGACCGCGAGCGATGCGGCGACCACAAAGTAGAACTGCAGGCCGGAATCCGTACCGATCGCAAAGCACATCGCCGATACCGACACATAGGCGATCAGGAAGAACGTCAGCGGCGCGATCAACTCGCCGAACCGGTACAGCAGCGGTACCAGTAGGAACAGTGCCGCCGAACCGAGGTTGACGAAGCCCAACCGCCACATCGGTCCGTCGAGGGTCAACTGGAAGATTCCGAAGCCCGCCGATACCGCGGCCGCGATCGACGTAGCGATGGTCAGCACGCGCAACCGGCTCGACACGCTCTCGGCATAGTGCCGGGTCCGGGCCGACACGCGGTTGTTCAGCGCCATCTCGGGCATGCACACCGAGCGTCGGAACTCGCTGACCACGACCAAAGCGTATCGCCGCAGGCCACCCGGTCGGCCGACATTGGCCGGGATGCTCGCCGCCGAGTGGTCCAGCAAACCTGGCCGGACGCCGGTGTGTCACAATGGGAACTTGTTCCAGTGAGTGCGGCGGTAGCCGCTGATCCTTCTGGGGGGATCTCGTCGTGGACCGGTCATGGATGCGCAACACCGCCGCTGGCTGCGCAATTGCTTGTGGCGCGATGGTCGCCGGTCCCGGCCTGGCCGGCGCCGCGGTGGCCTCGGCCGATCTGTTCGGGATCGATTTCGACGTCCTCGACATCTTCGATCACCACAAGGAAAAAAAGAAGAAGTCCGATCACGGGGCCAAGGTCGGTGCGCAGCGTAACGGCGGCTCCCAGAAGTCCAACGGCAGTCTCGGCGG
>NZ_LT546207.1:856568-1045257 GCF_900078665.2 Mycolicibacterium houstonense
CGCCGCACCGGCGGCGCCGGTCGGCCCCGTCGCACCGGCTCCTGTCGCATCACCTCCGGTGGTCGTCCCGGCGGTGCCGGCGCTTCCGGCCCCCGTCCCGTCGGCGCCACCGGTGGTCGCGCCTCCCGCCGCTCCGAGTGCACCGGTCATTACCCCGCCACGGTCCGCACCTCCGGCGGCGCAGCCGCTTTCGGTTCCCGCCGTGCCGGAGTCCTTCCGGCTCGGGTACACCGACTATCTGCGCACCGCAAGCACCACCGATCTGCTGTTCGCCGTGCTGCCCGGGCTCGGCGGGATCGTCTTGATGACGGCGGCCGGCGGAGTCGTGGGCTTCCGGCAGGCTCGGGCCGCGCAGACCCTGCCGTCGCCACAGATCGCCCGCTTCCTGCCGTAGCGACCATCCGCTGTCACGTGCCGCATGCCGGTGCGTGAGGGTGGCCGGCCGGCCGGCCGGCTTCGGCGTGTGCTTGGATGGATTCATCATCATCCGACAGCCGGCCCACAGCAACGGCGCAGTTCCTAGTCCAATGCACTAACCGCGCTACTCGCGACCGGTCGCACCCGGCGAATCGGTCGCGGCGCGTGGGGCCGAGCTTGTCGTCTCTTGCCAGGCCGTCCAGGGCGTTCGGTGGTGTGCCAGCGGCTCGGTCTTTGCGGTGATTGTCAAGGCGTTGAACCGATTCCGACGATCTACGTCGTTTGCGCCATATTGACGCACCGGCATGGTTTACTCTTCGGGATCGGGTGCGCTCAGCGAGGCGCGCCGTATGTTTGTGGCAGCTTTCGCGCACGCTCAAGTCTGCGATGCAGCCGCATTCGTGGCTCATTGTTCGCATCCGATCTGCAAATGCATGTTTGAACACTTGCACGGTGTCGGCACGGAGACAGTCGGAGGAACTCGCGATTTTCAGGATCCTGAAGCGGCTGTGGATTCCGCTGGTGCTGGTAGTGGTCGGAGTCGCAGGCGGGTTCACCGTGTCCCGGTTGCACGGTGTCTTCGGCAGCCAGACCCGGCCCGCCTACACCAGTGCAGAACGTGAGGAGAAGCGCCCCCACGACCCCAAGCACCTGGTTTACGAGGTGTTCGGGCCCCCGGGGACGATGGCAACCATCAGCTATTTCGACGCCGATGCCGAGCCGCAACTCATCAGGGATGCGCCGCTGCCGTGGTCGATGGAGTTCCCCATCTCCGATGCCACGGCGATGGGAAACATCTCCGCACAGGGCAACACTGACAGCATCGGATGCCGTATCACCGTCGGCGACGAAGTCAAGGACGAGAAGGTCCGCCACGGCGTCAGCGCCTTCACCTTCTGTGTCCTGAAGGCAGCATGAGCACGGACAGCGAACCCGCAACGGAGCCGTTGCCGCTGAGCAAGCGACCGCCCTTCATCGCGCGGATGGTCCGTACCCTGTCGGTGCCGATCATCCTGGGGTGGCTGGCCGTCACCGTCATCTTGAGCGTCGCCGTGCCCTCGCTCGAGCAGGTGGAGAAAGAGCACGGGGTCGCGATGGACCCCACCGCGGCACCGTCGTTCGAGGCGATGCAGCGCATGGGCGAGCTGTTCGGCGAATCCGGTTCGAATGCCGTCGCGATGATCGTGCTGGAGGGCGAGCAACCCCTCGGCGACAGCGCACACGGCTACTACGACGAGATGGTCCGCCAGCTGGAGGCCGATACCACCCACGTACAACACGTCCAGGATTTCTGGGGCGATCCGCTGACTCAGGGTGCGGCCCAGAGCGTCGACGGCAAGGCCACCTATGTGCAGGTGACCCTCACCGCCAACAAAGACATCTCGGCGATCAAGTCCGTCGAGGCCATGCGGGCAATCGTCGACCGGATACCGCCCCCGCCGGGAGTCAAGGCATACGTCACCGGGCCCGCGGCTTTCGCCGCCGATCTGGGGCCCGCCGGCAACAGAACGGTTGCACTGGTCACCTCCCTGACCTTCTCGGTGATCTTCGTGATGCTGTTGCTCGTCTATCGGTCGGTCATCTCGGTCGTCCTCATGCTGGTGGTCGTCGCCATCGAATTGACCGTCGCCCGAGGGGTGGTCGCACTACTCGGCAGCCTCGGCGTCATCGGGATCACCACATTCGTGGTCAACCTCCTGGTCGCGCTCGCGATCGCGGCGGGTACCGATTACGGCATTTTCTTCACCGGGCGCTACCAGGAGGCGCGGCAGGCCGGCGAGGACAAAGAAACCGCGTTCTACACGACGTTCCGCAGCGTCGCGAAGGTGGTGGTGGGCTCCGGTCTGACCATCGCCGGCGCGGTTCTCTGTCTGCACTTCACCCGGCTGCCCGTCTACCAGACTCTCGGCGTTCCGACCGCCGTCGGCATGGCTGCCGCCGTGGCGGTGGCCGTCACGCTCGTTCCCGCGGTCATCGCGGTGGGCAGCCGTTTCGGTCTGTTCGAGCCCAAGCGCAAGATCACGGTGCGTCGGTGGCGGAGGGTCGGCACGGCGGTCGTCCGGTGGCCCGGCCCCATTCTCATTGCGACGTGCGCGGTTTCGCTCATCGGGCTGTTGGCCCTTCCCGCGTACAAGCCGAGCTACAACGACCAGCAGTACATCCCGCAAGACATCCCGGCCAATGTCGGGTATGCGGCGGCGACGCGACATTTCCCGCAGTCGCTGATGATGGCGCCGGACATCCTGCTGATCGAGGCCGACCACGACATGCGGAACCCGGTCGACTTCCTGGTGCTGAACAAACTCGCCAAGGGTGTGCTGGCGGTGCCGGGTGTCTCGACCGTTCAGGCGCCGACCCGGCCCGGCGGCGAGCCGCTCAAACACTCGACGATTCCGTTCATGCTCAGCATGAGCAACGCCTCGCAGACGCACCTGATGCCGTTCCAGAAGGATCGCATGGACGACCTGCTGGTGCAGGCCGAGGACATGACGAAAACGATCGCCATCGTGAAGCGGATGCAGGCGCTGACCGAAGAGATGGTCAACACCACTCACCAAATGGTCGCCGATACCCATGAGTTGCAAGAGACCACCAACCAATTGCGTGATCACGTCGCCAATTTCGACGACTTCTTCAGGCCGATCCGCAATTACTTCTATTGGGAACCGCACTGTTACACGATTCCGATCTGCTCATCCATCAGGTCGGTGTTCGACACGCTCGACGGCATCGATCAGATAACGGTCAAGATGGTCGATCTCGTCGCCAATCTCGATCGGCTCGACGAGATCCTGCCGCAGTTGGCCGCTCAATTCCCGGTGATGATCTCCACCATGGAATCCACCCGAACCATGATGCTGACGATGCACAGCACCATGTCCGGAATCATGGATCAAATGGAGGAAACCTCCAACAATGCCACCGCGATGGGCAAGGCATTCGACGCGGCGCAAAACGACGATTCCTTCTACCTGCCGCCAGAGGTCTTCGAGAACAAGGACTTTCAACGCGTCATGGACATCTTCCTGTCTCCGGACGGGAAGGCCGCGCGCATGCTCATTTCACAACGCGGCGATCCCGCGACGACCGAGGGCATGTCGCTGGTCGATCCGATAGAGACAGCGGCCGAGGAAGCGCTCAAAGGCACGCCGCTGCAGAACGCCACGATCTATGTCACCGGCACCGCGGCGTCGGTGAAGGATCTGGTGGAGGCGTCTACCTACGACCTGCTGATCGCGGCGGTCGCCGCGCTCTGCCTGATTTTCGGCATCATGCTGGTGGTGACCCGGAGCTTCGTGGCGGCCCTGGTGATCGTCGGCACGGTGGCGCTGTCACTGGGCGCGGCCTTCGGACTGTCGGTGCTCATCTGGCAGCACATCCTCGGCATGCCGTTGAACTGGGTTGTCCTCGCGATGTCGGTGATCGTGCTGCTGGCAGTGGGTTCGGACTACAACCTGCTGCTGGTGTCGCGGATGAAAGAGGAGATCGGGGCCGGGATCAACACCGGCATCATCCGGGCGATGGCCGGCAGCGGCAAGGTCGTGACGGCCGCAGGTCTGGTGTTCGCGTTCACGATGTTGGCGATGGTGGTCAGCGACCTCGTGACGATCGGCCAACTGGGTGCCACCATCGGCGTCGGTTTGTTGTTCGACACCCTCGTGGTGCGCGCGTTCATGACCCCGGCGATCGCGGCTCTGCTGGGGCGCTGGTTCTGGTGGCCGCAGCAGGTGCATCCACGGCCTCTCAGTGCATTACGGCCTGCCGGCCGAGGCCAGCTGGTGCGTTCCATCCTGTCGAGGGACGAGCGCTGACGGTGATGAACGCGGCTTCGTTCGGTGCGGTGAAGGCCGCATGAGCAATCGGCAGACCAGCGATCGGCCACCGTTGATCGCTCGGGCGATCTATCGACTGTCGGTGCCCATCATTCTCGGCTGGTTGGCGCTCATCGCGGTCGTCACCTTCGCCGTACCGTCGTTGGAACAAGTCGGACGGGAGAGCTCTGTCTCCCTGGTTCCCAAGGATGCGCCGTCGTTCCGGGCGATGCAGCGCATGGGCGAGGTGTTCAAGGAATCCGATTCCGACAGCGTCGCGATGATCGTGCTGGAGGGTGAGACCCCGCTCGGTGAGGACGCTCACCGCTATTACGACGAGCTGATCCGCCAGCTGCGAGCAGACACGACGCATGTGCAGCACGTCCAGGATTACTGGGGTGACTCACTCACCGCGTCGGGCGTTCAGAGCGCCGACGATCTGAGTGCCTACGTGCAGTTGAATCTCGCAGGCAACCAAGGCCAGGCGCTGGCCAATGAATCGGTGGAAGCGGTCCGGGGCATCGTCGAGCGGACACCGCCACCGCCAGGGGTGAAGGCCTACGTCACCGGCCCGGCGCCTCTGGTGACGGACATGAACCATGCCGGCGACAGCTCGATCATGAAGATCACCGTGGTCACCCTGGTGGTGATCTTCACGATGCTGCTGTTCGTATATCGCTCGATCGTCACCGTTGTTCTCCTGCTCGTGATGGTCGGGATCCAGGTCCAGGCGGCCAGGGGAGTGGTCGCGTTCCTGGGCGATCATGAGGTCATCGGACTGTCGACGTTCGCCGTCAATCTGCTGGTGTCGCTCGGGATTGCGGTCGGCACGGACTACGGAATTTTCTTCATCGGGCGATATCACGAGGCGCGTCAGGCCGGCGAGGATCGCCAGACCGCGTTCTACACCACGTATCGCAGCGTGGCCAAGGTCGTCGTGGCGTCGGGGCTGACGATCGCCGGTGCCCTGTTCTGCCTGAGTTTCACTCGGCTGCCGTATTTCGAAACGATGGGTATCCCTTCCGCTCTGGGCATGGCGGTCGCCGTCGCGGTGGCCGTGACGCTGGTTCCGGCCGTCATTGCGGTGGGCGGTCGCTTCGGGTTGTTCGAACCCAAGCGGAAACTCATGGTCCGGCGCTGGCGTGGGGTGGGCACCGCGGTGGTCCGGTGGCCGGTGCCGATTCTGGCCGCGTCGTGCGCCGTGGCGTTCGTCGGATTGCTGGCCCTGCCCGGTTATCAGACCAGCTACGACGACCGCCTTTACGTGCCGCAGGGCATTCCGGCGAATCAGGGGTATGCCGCGGCGGAGCGGCATTTTCCCGAATCGCGAATGACGCCAGACATATTGATGCTCGAGGCCGATCACGACATGCGGAATCCGACGGATTTCCTGGTGCTGCACAAACTGGCCAAGCAGGTCTTCGCCGTTCCGGGAATCGCCACGGTGCAGAGCATCACCCGGCCGGAGGGCGCTCCGATCGAACGCACGTCGATCCCGTTCCAGATCAGTCTGCAGAGCGCGGGCCTGCTTCAGATCATGCCGTTCGCCAAAGATCGCATGGACGGCATGGTGAAGCAGGCCGACGACATGCAGCGGATGATCACGCAGATGGAGGGCACCTACAACCTGATGCGGTTGATCGGTGAGATCACCCACAACACGGTCGAGTTGACCGGCGAGACAGCCGAACTCACCGATCAGCTGATGGCGACCGTGGCGAGTTTCGACGACTTCTTCCGGCCGCTCCGCAACTACCTCTACTGGGAAAAGCACTGCTACAACATTCCCGTTTGCTTCGCGATCCGATCGGTGTTCGACGCGCTCGACGGCACCGACAAGCTCAGCCTGCAAATGCACAAGCTGCTCGACAACCTGGTACGGGTAGACGGGCTGCAGGCGCAACTGGTCACTCAGCTGCCGCCGATGATCGAAATCATGAAATCCATGCGGACGATGATGCTGACGATGCACAGCACCATGTCCGGGATGATCGCCATCATGGACGACACCACGTCCAATGCCACGGCGCTGGGAAAAATCTACGACGCGTCCCAGAACGACGATTCCTTCTACCTTCCCCCGGAAGTGTTCGAGAACAAGGACTTCCAGCGCGCGATGAGCCTGTTCTTCTCGCCGGACGGCAAGGCGGTACGGCTGATCCTCACGCATCGGGGTGATCCTGGTACCCCGGAAGGTATCTCGCGCGTCGATGCCGTCCGGATGGCCGCCGAGGAAGCCATCAAGGTGACGCCCCTGGAGAATGCCTCGATCCACCTCGCCGGTACCGCCGCGACGTACAAGGATCTGCGGGACGGCTCCAAGTACGACCTGTTGATCGCGGGTGTGGCGGCGCTCTGCCTGATTTTCGGCATCATGCTGGTGGTGACCCGGAGCTTCGTGGCGGCCCTGGTGATCGTCGGTACGGTGGCGCTGTCGCTGGGCGCGGCCTTCGGGCTGTCGGTGCTCGTCTGGCAGCACATTCTCGGTATCGAGTTGCACTGGCTGGTGCTGGCGATGTCGGTGATCGTGCTGCTGGCGGTGGGTTCGGATTACAACCTGCTGTTGGTGTCGCGGATGAAAGAGGAGATCGGGGCCGGGATCAACACCGGCATCATCCGGGCGATGGGCGGCACCGGCAAGGTCGTGACGATCGCCGGTCTGGTGTTCGCGTTCACGATGTTGTCGATGGTGGTCAGCGACCTGCGCATCATCGGGCAGGTCGGGTCCACCATCGGGTTGGGTTTGTTGTTCGACACCCTGGTCGTACGTGCATTCATGACGCCGACCATCGCGGCCCTGCTGGGACGGTGGTTCTGGTGGCCGCTACGGGTCCGGCAGCGGCCGTCGAGCCCGGTACTGGGCCCGGTGGCCACACCCGCCGGGTCACTGGTCAAGCAGGAGACCTGATTTCGCGTCGCGGTCGACCTGCGCAAAGCGCGGGTGAGATCGAGCCCGGCCGATTACAGTCGGAGGGTCGGGCAGCAATGGTAGGGAGGAAATTTTGCATATGTTCCGTCTGTCGTTGACCAGAATGGCCATCGGACTCGGGGGACTGGCATTGTCGCTGACCGCTGGGGCCGGCATCGCATCGGCGGGGCCCAACCTGGACTCCGCGATCAACACCACCTGCACGTACCCGCAGCTGGTGGCGGCCCTCGATGCGCAAGACCCCCAGGTCCGGATGGCATTCGATCAATCGCCGATACTGCAGCGTGGTTTGCGTGAGTTCCTCACCGATGCACCGGAGAAGCGGGCACGGACGGCTCAAGACGTGGCGAACGCTCCGATGTTCCAGCCGTACCTCGGCACCATCGAGCAAGCCTTCAACACCTGCAACAACTTCTGATCCCAGGAATCGCAGGCGCGGGGTCGGAGGGCCAAGAGAATTTGCGGCATAGCGCAATTCGCGGCCACAGTGCCGAACAAACGAATATTCTTCCGTGGTGAGTCATGTCGGGAACGGCGGGTCCACGACCCGTCCAGTCGCGTTGTTCGTGTTGGGGGTCCCTCGATCCGGCACGTCGGCGGTCACGCGGGTTCTTTCGCTGTGCGGCGCCACTCTCCCGGCGGGGTTGTCGGGTGCAGATCCGCGTAACCCGCGTGGGTACTGGGAGCCACGGGCGTCCCTGCATCTCAACAACACCATCTTGCGCCGCTATGGCAGCGCCGTGTTCGACCCGTCACTGCGCCTGCAGGAGGACGGCGCGCTGGATGCCGATCAGAAGGCCGCCTGTATCACCAAGATCGGCGCGTTTCTCGCCACGCTGCCCGATGCCCCGCTCGTCCTGATCAAGGACCTGCAGATAACGCTGTTGTCCGACATGTGGTTCGAGGCCGCACGTCAGGCCGGCTATGACATCGCAGTGGTGAACATGGTGCGCCCACCACAGGAAGTCATCGCCTCAGGTGCTGCGGATTTCCTGACGGAGCCAGAACTCGGCAGTGCGTTGTGGCTGAAGTTCAACCTGTTGGCCGAGAGAGCCACCCGCGAACTGCCCCGTGTCTTCGTCGAGTACGCCAACCTCCTCGACGATTGGCGCCGGGAAGTGAAACGGATCTCGGTTGCGCTCGGGATCGATCTGGACAACCGGGATGACGACGCGATCGACGGCTTCCTCACCCCGGACCTCCACCGCCAGCGACACACCGGTCCGGTGACGGAACCCTTTGGGACCGAATGGATTTCTGCCGTATACGACGCCCTGAGTGCGGCCGCACGCGACGAGCCGCTGGACCGGTCCCTGCTGGACCGGATATATGCCGCATACCGCACGGGAGAACAGGGGTTCCGGGCGGTGTTCGAGAATTCGAACCGCTTGCACAAGCTCAACCGGTTCATCCGGCCGTCCATCCTGAAGCTCCGCTACGAGGCCGTCGCGATGGCTCACCGGCGCCGCGGGACGTGGGCCTGAGCCGCCCCGGCGGCATCCGCGACAACCGAACGCCGCTATGCGCACGGTGGAAGACGAAAGAGGCTGATGGTGGCACAACGAGTCGGTCGCGCGCGTGAGAGCACGCGTCGCACGCCCGAAGGATCTGCGCGACCGGACAATCGACTGGCGTTGGCAGATGAGGCCCTGCTGGCCGAGCATCGCGCCGCCGGCATGAATGTGGTCATACAGGTCACCTGGCTCTATGACCGCGCCGTCGATCTCGACGGGTTACGGCGATTCCACCATTTCCTCGGTCAAGGCCTGCTCGGTCGCCGCGTCGAGCGGCCGGCATTGCCGATCGCCCGGCACCGGTGGGTAGTAGATCGCGGGCCGGCAGACATCGAGGTGGCCGAATCGGTCCGTCCTCGCGGCGAACTCAGTACGTGGGTCCACGAGCGGTCGCAACGTCACGTCAATGCCGAAACCGGTCCGGGCTGGCACATCGGGGTACTTCCGCTCGATGACGGCCACACCGCCGTGAGTCTCGTCCTTTCACACAATTTGATCGACGGACTCGGGCTCGCTCTCGTCATAGTCGAAGGGGTGCTGGGTAAAACGCGTGAGCTCGGATACCCTGCACCGCTGTCGCGCACGGGTCTTCGGGCGCTGGGAGAGGATGCCCGACAGACTGCGCGGGACGTGCCGGACGTCGCCCGGGCGCTTGTCGCCGCGGTGAGGTCGGCCAGGAAGCAGGCTCGCACCACCACCACCACCGCTCACCGCTCGCCGAAGCGGCCGCCGGATGACGGCGCCGATGATGTCGTCCTGGTACCGGCCTTGACGATCTACGTGAGCCTCGATGACTGGGACGCGCGAGCAGAAGCACTCGGCGGAGCGAGTCACACCCTTGCCGCGGCCTTCGCCGCCAAGTTCGGCGAGCGGTTGGGCCGGGCCCGCGCATCGGACGGCGCCGTCACCCTCCAGATTCCGATCAGCGACCGCACCTCGGTCGACGACACCCGGGCGATGGCCTTGTCGTACGCCCGGGTCACCGTCGACCCGGCCCAGGCCACAACGGATCTGAGCGAAGTCCGGGCCGCGGTCAAACAGACGCTGAGCAGCTTGAAAGAGACACCGGATGAGACCAAACAGCTCCTTTGGCTGCCGTCCTTCGTGCCGAAGCGCATGCTGAAACAGATGGTCGCCAGGGCCCCGGCCGACCCCGACCAACCGATATTCTCTTCCTACCTCGGCGATCTGAGCTCGCTGATCAGCCAGGCCGATGGCACCCCGGCGCCGTACGCCAATGCTCGTACGACCGGGCAACGAGAATCGCGACAGCTCCTCGACCGAACCGGTGGTCGCGCCGTCATCCTGTCTGGGCGATTGAGCGGCAAGATCTTCATCAGCATCGGCGCTTATCAACCGGGCGCCGAGAACACCACAGGTGCGTTACGTGAACTGGCTGCGCGCACACTGGCCGAATTCGGGCTTACTGGCGAGATTCACTGACGCTCGCGTAGAACGCTGGGTAGCCTTACCGTTCGACCCCGAACAGCCGGTGCTACAACGTGTTCGCATCAGGTCGAGTGGTGATCTCATGTCGGAAGAAGCGCTATGAAGTTGGTGCTGGCGAGCTATGGGACTCGCGGCGATGTCGAGCCCTGCGTTGCGGTCGGCCGGGAGTTGCAGCGCCGCGGGCACGATGTGCGCTTGGCGGTGCCGCCTGATCTGGTCGGATTCGCTGAGGCCGCGGGGCTTGCGACGGTGCCGTACGGGCCGGACACGGCGGTATGGTCGGATGCGCACCGCGACTTCTGGATCCGGTTCTTCGCGAACTTCTGGAAGATCGGGAAACTGATCGAGCTGGTCCGTGAGATGCGTGAGATCGGGGAGTCGGTCGTCCGGTTCTGGGAGGAGATCACGGCGACGCTGACGTCGTTGGCCGACGGCGCCGACCTGCTGATCACCTTTCTGAATTTCGAGCCGCCGGCGCTGAATGTGGCTGAACATTACGGCATTCCGTTGGCGACGGTGCACGTCTCGCCGGTGCGGCCCAACGGCCGGATGTTGGCGTTCCTGCCGCCGTCGTTGGGCCGCTACACACTGATGCTCTACGAATGGGCAAACTGGCGCGGGGTGAAGAAGTTCGACGACGCGCAGCGCCGTCAGCTGGGCCTGCCGAAGGCCACCCGCTCCTCGCCACGTCGGATCACCAAACGGGGCTCACTGGAAGTGCAGGCCTACGACCAGGTTTGCTTTCCCGGATTGGCCGCCGAATGGGCGAAGTGGGAGAACCAGCGGCCTTTCGTCGGCGCGCTGACGATGGAATTGACAACCGAGGCCGATGACGAGGTCGCGACCTGGATCGCCGCCGGCCCGCCGCCCATCTTCTTCAGCTTCGGCAGTACTCCGGTCAAGTCACCCGCTGACACCCTCGCGATGATCGAGGCGGCCTGCGAGCAGCTCGGCGAGCGGGCGTTGGTGTGTGCCGGGTCGAGCGACTTCAGCCAGACAGTCGCATCCGATCGGGTGAAGGTCGTGGACACGATGAATTTCGCGGCGGTGTTTCCGGCCTGCCGCGCGCTGGTACATCACGGCGGCATGGGTACCATGTCCGCGGGTCTGCGCGCCGGCGTACCCATGCTGGTGTTCTGGACCGCGCTCGATCAGGCGCTCTGGGCGGCCCGCGTGAAACGGCTGAAAGTTGGTTTCGGACGGCGCATCTCGGCAGCGACCAGCGAAAGGCTGGTCGCCGACCTACGCACGATTCTCGAACCGAGATACCTTGCCCGGGCCCGCGAGGTAGCCACCCAGATGACCAAACCCGAAGACAGCGTTGCCAACACGGCGGACCTGCTGGAACGCTTCGCCAAATCCAGGCGATGACCGGCACCCATCGCGTCGGCGTGCGACGTCAGATGACGCCCAACCCTTTTACTATCTGCAACAACCCGATCATCACGAAGATGCCGATCATCACTTGGCGACGGTTGGCCAGCGCCCAGTCGTGCACGGGTTGGAGCACGGCCTGGGTCCGCGCCGGTGCGATCAGATGGCTCACGACGGCCACCTCGAAAACCGTGAACATCGCGACGACGAACAGGATCACGGCGACGATCTGTGTGCTGGTGCTGGCTCCGGAGGACACGACCGTGGTCGCCACGAACAGGACGAGAGGGAATCCGGGCAGAAAGCCCATGCCGCACACCAGCGCGACCCACAATGCGCCACTGTCCCAGGCTCGTTGCAGACGGCCGAACAGGCGGCGAATCGCGGATCCGCCTTCTGCTGACTCGGCCACGCCGACGAACGGCGACGAGATGGGCCCCGACCCTGCTGATTCCGGCGCGTTGGTGGACGCGGCCGTGCTCGGTGCCGGTACCCGGGATCGCCGGCGCAACCAGAACCGTACGGCGATCAACCCGGCGACGGTCAGGACCAGCACACCCAGACCGAGTTGTATGTGCCGGGTCGCGGCACTGGCCGCCGGGGCTTCGGGACTGAACAGGGGAGCCCGGTGCAGCAACATCACCGGGACCAGCAGCGCCGGGATATTGGTGATGAGTGCGCCGATCCAACAGACGAGCAAGTTGTGTACCGGTCTTGGGCGCGAGATCACCAGCAGGATGAGGGCCAGCAGCGCGGGATTGAACGCCATCAGAGTCGCCATCCCGAGTAGTGAACCCCACACGGCCCGGAACACTACCGGCTACGTAAATTTATTTTGGGTCATTCGCAACCCTGATCGATCTTGATCTGGCCGCACCCGCCGGCAAAGTGGCAGCCGGCCGGTACGGGCGCCGGAAAGCGACCCCGGATGGCGTGATCCCACCCGAAACATGCCCAGTTGCTTCCGGATTCACCTCGCCGGTTTTGGACCGCAACTGACCGGGGATGGGGATAATGGCCACTGCCTCGGGCAGCTCACGGGCGTGGCAACTGAAAGGTTAGAGGTCTCCGCGATGAAATTTGTGCTGGCGTTCTATGGGACTCGTGGTGATGTCGAGCCAGGAGTTGCGGTCGGCCGCGAGTTGCTGCGCCGCGGGCACGAAGTGCGGATGGCCGTATCGCCCGACTTGGTCGAGTTCGTCGAGGCGGCCGGTCCCGTGGCCATACCGTGCGGTCCCGATGTGCGGGTGTGGCAAGACCTGAACCGAGACTTCTGGTCCCGGTTCCTGCGGCAATTCTGGCGGAACTTCTGGCGGGTTCGGGATCTGGCCGGATTGCTGCGCGAAGAATGGCACCTTTTCGACCAGTACTGGCAAGAGGTCAGCCGGACGTTGATGTCGTTGTCGGAGGGGGCAGATCTGCTGTTCACCGGTGTGATCGGCGAGGAGGCCGCAGGCAACGTCGCGGAGGCTTGCGACATCCCGTTCGCCATGCTGCACGTTTTCCCGATGCGGCCCAACGGTCAACTCGTCCCGGCACTACCGGCCGGCTTGGCTCGCCCGATGATGAGGGCCTCCGAATGGCTGAGTTGGCCGATGATGAAGCGGCTCGAGGATCCGCAGCGCCGTGAGCTCGGCCTGCCGAAGTCCACTGGCCCGTCGGCATGGCGGGTGGCAGAACGCGGTTCGCTGGAAATCCAGGCCTACGACGAGGTGTTCTTTCCCGGGCTGGCGCAGGAGTGGGCACGATGGGAGGGCAACAGGCCATTCGTCGGTGCGCTCACGATGGAGTTGCCGACCGATACCGACGACGAGGTCGCCACGTGGATTTCCGCCGGATCACCGCCGATCTGTTTCGGATTCGGCAGTATGCCGGTCGACTCGGGGGCTGACATGTTGGCGATGATCAGCGCGGCATGCGCCGAGTTGGGCGAACGCGCGCTGGTATGCGCCGGCTCCAGCGATTTCACCAACATCGCACATTCCGATCACGTCAAGGTCGTCGACACCTTGAATTACGCAGCCACCTTCCCCGCATGCCGCGCGGTGGTACATCACGGTGGTGCCGGGACCACGGCCGCGGGTTTACGCGCAGGCAAGCCCACATTGGTCCTGTCCACCGACCTCGACCAGACGCTGTGGGGAGCCCGGGTCAAGCAGATGAAAGTCGGTACCGCGCGGAGGCTTTCGGCCACCACCCAGAAGTCGATGATCGATGATCTGCGCACCGTTCTCGAGCCGCTGTACGCTGCACGTGCCCGCGAGTTGGCCACCCGGATGACCAATCCTGCCGAAAGCGTCGTGACCACCGCGGATCTGCTGGAGAAGTTCGCCTCCCTCAAGCAGGTGTCGCCGCGTCCGAAGCTCCTGGATTTCTGACCGCTGCGACGTTGTAGCCAACCAGAGTTGGGCGCATGTCGATGACTTTGCGGCTTCGGCCCGGTTCGCGACCGAGATGATCCATGATGTTGTGCGTGGACAGCAGAATCCGCGATATAGCAACCATGCCCCGGGGCGGGCCGGACGCCTCCTGGCTGGACCGTCGATTACAGACCGACCGATTGGAGTACCTGGATCGCGACGATGTCGATGATCTGAAGCACAAGGTCATGGATTCACTCGACCGCGCCGGCCGGCGCCGGGGGATCGGTATTCATGACAAATGCGTCCAGATGGTGCTTCGTGAGGTGGCCGATGTGCCCGCTCCGAGGATCCTCGAACTCGGCGCCGGCCTCGGGGGATTGTCGCGAAAGCTGCTCGAGAAGCATCCCACCGCCCAGGTGACCGTGACCGATATCGAGCCGGCCTTCGTCGCGGGTATGGCCGCCGGCGATCTCGGCAGTCACCCCCGGGCCACCGTGCGCGAAATGGACGCCACCGAAATCGACGTACCCCCAGGCTCTTACGACCTCGCGGTGTTCGCGTTGTCTTTGCACCACCTGCCTCCTGAGCTCGCCGCCCGGGTATTCGCGGCGGGCACCCGCGCAGCGAAGAAGCTCCTGATAGTCGACCTTCCGCGGCCCCCGGCGCCGCTTCACATCGTGTTACTGGCGGCGGTGCTGCCCCTCATCAGGATCTCGCCGCTGCAGCACGATGGATTCATCAGTTCGCTGCGCGCCTACAGCCCGGCCGCGCTGCGCGCATTGGGTCGTCATGCCGACCCGTCGATCACCGTCGAGTTCCGGAGCCGGCGAGGGCTCGGGCCCACGGTGGCGGTCGCTAGTCGATCGACACGGCACCGGCAACCCGAGGGCAGTGGCGTCTAGTCCGTCAGATGCTGTTCAGGCCCTTGGCGATCAGCATGACACCGGCGAGCACGCACATGGCTACCAAGATCTTCCGATGGTGGGTCCACGCCCAATCGTGCAGCCTTTGCAGTGTCGATTCGGTCTTCGAGGGTGCAACGAGATAGCTGACCAGGACTATCTCGACTACCGCGAGCATCCCGACGATGAACGCGATCGTGGCGGCGATCTGAGTGCCGACAGCGGCGCCAGAGACCACGACGATCGCGAGCAGGAACAGCGCCACGTCGGGTGGCGTGCCGGCGAACGAGAATCCGATGACGAACGAGACCCACAGGGACCCGCTCTCCCACGCGTCGTGGCCGCGTCTCAGCAACCGCCGGAACACAGATCCGCCCTCGGCCGGCGTATCTCGTGCGCGGGCCAGCAGCCGCGAGACCGGAGTCTCCGGATTCGAATCCGAGACCAGCGTGGACGACCCGCCGTCGGCGGCCGCGACCTTCGTCCGTTGACGTACCCAGAAGTGCACGGTCAATGCCGTGGCAGTCGTCAGCGCGAGCAGACCCATGCCGATTTGAATATAACCGCCGGTCGAGCTCTTGGCCCAGGATTCCGCTGTGGTCTTGAACATGGGCGTGCGGTGCAGCAAGGTCAGCGGAATCACCAATGTGGGAATGCACGCGGTTACGCAGCCGGCCCCGAAGGCGAGCAGATTCTGTACCGGCCGCGGCCTCGAGATCACGAGCAGGGTGATGCCGAGGCGCATGGGATCGAGCCCGACCAGAATTCCCAGAGCAAGCACCGAACCCCACACGGCCGAAACACTACCGGGTTGCTGTTGGCTGTCAGCGATTTTGGCGCCTAGGTTGCTGTGAGTTTGCGGGCGTGGGCGGCCAAAGTCGGCCTGCCCGTGAGAAGTTCGCTCACCCAACCGCTGTGGTGGCTCAGGCGGTTTCGGCACGGGCGACCGACCGCGCCGGTATGCTTTCTCGGTTGCGTCGAGTTCCCTGAGGATGGTCGAGTGAACGCGGTTACCACAGATTGCCGACTTTGCGGATCGACTGGTCCCCACCGGACAATTGAAGTTCGTGAGATGATGTTCGGCACCCGCGAATCTTTTGAATACTTTTGTTGCGACGAATGCGAAACGTTGCAGATTCACACAGCACTCGAGGGCGAGGAACTACTGCGCCATTATCCGCCAAATTACTACTCGCACAGCGCGTCAGCTGAGCCGGGCGTATTCCGGTGGCTGGTGACCCACCATGACGAGTTCAAGCTGCGTGGGGGCGGTCGGGTGCTCGGTGCCATAATCAGGGCCCGGGTGTCTGAGGGAATCTTCCGCGTGCTTCTCGGCGGTGACGTCATCAGAATGCTCGCCGAGCTCAATATTGAGCATGATGCGCGAATCCTCGACGTGGGGTGCGGTACCGGCGGATTGCTCGACAGATTGACCAGGATTGGTTTCAACAATTTGCGTGGGGCGGATCCGTTCATCGACGCCGACGGCGAATCCGCCGAGGGTGTGCCGCTGATGAAGCGTGATTTGAGCGGTGTGCCCGGCGAATTCGATCTCATCATGTTCAACCATTCTCTCGAGCATGTTCCTGATCCGGTCTCGACCCTCAAGGCGGCGTACGAGAAACTCGCGGAGGGAGGCATGTGCCTGGCCCGGGTGCCGACGACGTCGTCAGAGGCCTGGGCCACCTACGAGGCGGATTGGGTACAAGCCGATGCACCCCGGCACATGGTCATCCCTTCGCGACAAGGAATGGCGGCGGCCGCCGCGAAGGCCGGACTGCGCGTGGAGCGGACGTTCGACGATTCGAATTTGGGTCAGTTTCTCGGCAGCGAAGCCTATCGGCGCGACGTCCCGGTGACAGACCCGAAGATCCTTCGAATGTTCGGGCCCAAGCAGCTGTGGGAGTGGGAGAAACGCGCCGTCCGGCTCAACCGGCTGGGTCGCGGCGATCAGACCGGGTTTGTCCTGCGCGCGATGTGAGGCGTCGGGTGGCGCCGCCGAGGTGAATCGCCGGGCATGCCGGTTGTTGCCTTGTGCAACGGCCGGTCTGAACCGGTTCGCCAGCCTGGCCTCCATCCATGCGCGGGGAACACGCAGAACTGCAGTCGTTTTCGCCGGCAAGTTCAGACATGTGGCTCGGCTGGGCCGCCCCCACCTCCGGCGCCCAATCAACCAAACCGGGCCGAATGCGCACCTGGTCGCGGCTACAGTCATCGAACCAAGCCATCGAAACCAGCTGGATATCCGCACCCCGGGGGCCCATTCACGTGACCGATCTCGACGTTCGATCTCTCTACCTCGACCTGATCCGAAGAAATCTGACCAGGTATGGGATGCCCGAGCGGATGCCCGCGCAATGGACCCTGCGGCGACGTCTCTACTTCAAGACCCTCAATCGAATGATGGTTCGCGGCGGGGCGCATCGACTCGCACGCACCACTCCGAACGACAGCCGCAGCACGCTGGTTCGGCACAAGCGGGACTTGGGCATCGATTGGCCGGCGGAGGCCGAGACGATGATCGGAATGCAGCGACTCACCAGTCTGCAGCAGTGTGTCGAGACGGTGCTGGCCGAAGACGTCCCCGGCGACCTGATCGAATGCGGAGTGTGGCGCGGCGGGGCCTGCATCCTGATGCGGGCCGTCCTGGCGGCGTACGGCGACCAGACGCGAAGTGTCTGGGTGGCGGATTCGTTCGAGGGCCTGCCTCCGGCGGATCCGGAGAACTACAAGGCAGACAAGGGGCTCCGGACGCAGAGCCTCGCCGGCATCCTGGGCGTGTCCGAGACCGAGGTCAGGGCGAACTTCCGGCGCTACGGACTGCTCGATGACCAGGTCCGTTTTCTTCCGGGCTGGTTCAAGGACACGCTGCACGATGCGCCGATCGATCGGATCGCGGTCCTGCGGATCGACGGCGATCTGTACGAATCCACGATCCAGGCGCTCGAAGCGCTGTACCCACGGCTCTCGACGGGCGGCTTCTGCATCATCGACGACTATCACGATCTCAAGCCATGCCGGGAGGCGGTGACCGACTACCGGGCCGAGCACGGGATCACCGCAGACATTGTCGACATCGACGGGACGGCCGTGCTCTGGCGCAAGTAGCGTGCGGTGGGACACAGTGCCATACAGGGGAATCCGACCGTTGTGCCGAACTTCCGGATCTCGCGTCAGCGGTGCACGTATCGCGTTATGCTGCCGAGCAGTTGAGCTTCGGCTGCGCCGCGGCCGCTGTGATTTGGCTCGTGCAAGGAAGTCAGAGGCGAGAATCTGCGATGAAGTTCGTCCTGGCGAGCTACGGAACACGCGGTGACATCGAGCCGTGCGTCGCCGTGGGCCGCGAGCTACTGGAGCGCGGACACGAGGTCCATATGGCCGTCCCGCCCGACCTGGTCTCCTTCGCCGAGGCGGCCGGGCCGTCCGCGGTCCCGTACGGCCCGGATCTACAGTCCGTGCTCGACGCCCACCGCGATTTCTGGACGCACTTCTTCCGCAATTTTTGGAAGATCCGCGAACTGGTCGAGTTGCGGCGCGAGGTCGTCGAACCGTTTCTCCAGTGCTGGAAGGACATCATCGCGACCCTGACGTCGCTGGGTGAGGGGGCCGATCTCCTGTTCACCGGTGTGAACTTCGAGGACGCCGCGGGCAACGTCGCCGAGTATTACGACATTCCGCTGGCCACGCTGCACCTGTTCCCCTTGCGGGCCAATGGACAGTTCGTTCCGTTCCTACCGGCGCCGCTGGGGCGGTCCGCGATGAAGGCATCCGAGTGGGTGGCCTGGCGCAACGCGAAGAAAGTCGAGGGCGTACAGCGTGGTCAACTGGCACTGCCGAAGGCGACGTCGCCCTCGCCGTGGCGGCTCACGCGCCGTGGCTGCCTGGAGATCCAGGGATATGACGAGGTCTGCTTTCCCGGATTGTCCGCCGAATGGGCGCAATGGTCTGAACAAAGGCCCTTTGTCGGGGCCTTGACAATGGACTTGCCCGGAGATTCCGATGACGAGGTTGCCGCGTGGATTGCCGCAGGTACACCACCGATCTTCTTCGGCTTCGGCAGCTTGCCGATGGAGTCCGGCGCCAAGACGCTGGCCATGATTGACTCCGCCTGCGCTGAGCTTGGCGAGCGGGCGCTGGTGTGTGCGGCCGGAACCGACCTGAGCGATGTCCCGCGATCCGGGCACGTCAAGGTCGTGGGCGCGATGAACTACTCGACCGCGTTTCCGGCCTGCCGCGCGGTCGTGCACCACGGTGGGCTGGGCACCACGGCCGCGGGCCTGCGCGCCGGTGTTCCCGCCGTGATTCTGTCGACCGACCTCGATCAGACGCTCTGGGGAAGGCGGGTGAAACGACTCAAAGTGGGAACAGCCCGGCGGTTTTCGGGCACCACCGAGAAAACCTTGGTCGCCGACCTGCGCACGGTCCTCGCCCCGGACTACGCCGCGCGCGCCCGTGAGATCGCCGGCCAAATGACCAAGGCGGCCGACAGCGTGATGGTCGCCGCCGACCTCGTGGAGAAGTATGCCGGCCTCGGTCGACGCTGACCGAGGCCGTTTCCGGTGTCGTGGCCTTCTATGGCTGGGACGAGTCGGTGTGCTGCCGCTGGCGGGGCATTCCTACGGAACCGGGGCGGTCGCCACGACGTTCCTGGTGGCCCTGATGTGGATCATGCCGCCGCGATGTGGCACGAAGGTGACGTGCTTTGCCCGCTGCTTCTCGTCCGGCGCCGTGGTGGTGCTCAACTCGACCCGGCACAGAATCTCCCGTAACACCAGCCGAATCTCGACCATCGCGAACGTGGCACCGAGGCACCGTCGGTTTCCGCCGCCGAACGGCAGCCAGGTGGTCGGGCTCAGGGAGGCGCCGAGCATGCGGTCCGGGTCGAACCGATCCGGGTCCGGATACACGTCGGCGCTCGCATGGACCAGTCCGATCGCCGGGTCCACCATCACTCCCGCCGGCAGCAGGTAGCCGCCGATCTCGGTCGGCTCCTTGAGAATCCGGCCGGAGCTGAACAACACGGGACGGATCCGCAGCGTCTCCTTGATCACCGCATCGAGGTATTCGTTTCCGGCCGCATCGCCGGCGGCGCTGGCATCCGCGGCTCGCACTGCCTTGGCAAGCGCGGCCGGATGGCGGGTAAGCCGCTCGAGCGCCCACGACAGTGCCGTGGCGGTGGTCTCGTGCCCGGCCGCGATCGCCGTCAGGAGCTGGTCGCGCAACTCGCTGTCGGACAGGGTGCGACCGTCGTCTCCCGTCGCCCGGACCAGCATTGCCAGCACGTCGGTGCGTTCGTCCAGGTTCGGGTCCGCCCGACGATCGGCGATCTCGGCGAACAGCAGTTCGTCGGCTTCCTCGAAGCGGCGGGCCACACCTCGCCACGGGTGGTGACGCCGCAGGCTTGGTTTCGTAATCGCTGGTGTTTCCCACGATTTCATGTACAGAAGCCGGGGGATGACTCGACGCAGCGCGGCCAGCCGAGCCGGGTCGCTGGCGCCGATGACCGTCCGCAGGATCACCTCCAGCGTGATCTCGGTGGTCTTGGGGGCCACCGGGAAACTCTTGCCGACCGGCCAGGAGGCGATGTTGGCGGCTGAGATCTCCGACATTTGAGCGGCCTGGCGTGCCACCGCGTCGCGGTGGAATGCCGGCATCGTCAGTCGACGCAGCGTGTGGTGCTCGTCGCCGTCGAGGACGAACAACGAGCTGTCGCCGAGAAGGCCACGAAAGAACCAATGGGCTTCGCCGGAGTGGTAGACCCGAGGGTCGCCGGCGTACACGGTCTTGATGTCGGCGGGATCGGCAAGGTACACCACGGTTCCCGACAGCGGGATGCGCAGCGTGAACACGTTGCCGTAGCGGCGCTGACATCCGGTCAGGAAGCGTAGACCGTAACTGGCCATCAATGCGGACTGCACCACCATGGGAAGTGGAGGTCCAGGCGGCAGTGCGGTTTTCGCGGTATCGCTCACTTTTGGGTGATCCCTAGCTGCTAGTCGGTTCATGCGCAAACATGACGGCCACGAGCTGCCACCGAGAATATGAGTGCCGGTCGCGGGGAGCGCCTGCCCCGGTCGATCCACGGTCGCAGCTCCGGGCTCAACGGTAAATCTCAACGGTACGAGTCTTGGGTGGGGTACGGGGCGAATTCGGCAGAGACGCCACGCGTTGCCCAGGTGCGCCGGTGAGGTTCGCGGTCAGCCGCGCGGGATGAATCGATGAGGGCATCGTCCAGGCGCGCACGATGGCGCCAAGCTGTGCTGGTGCTCAGCATCTGTTGATCGGATGAATTTGTCTTGCCGACGGGCCGTAGCGGCGCCTGCGGTATGGACCAGCTGACCGGGCCCTGGAACAAGTCTCGCAATCAGCAAACTTTTGATCGATTGGTAATGACATCGCAACGCCTGGTGGTGGCTGCATCGGCGAGTGAACTACATGTCGTAAGCCCAGCGTTGGTGGCTAATTCGCCATGTTAACGGTGGCTGTTGCGGTCGGCGACGCGATGGACGTCGTCCACCGGTTGGAGAACAGCAAATATTGACGATTTTCCTAAAACCCGCTGCGTCACCGTCCGTGTGAGCTACGTTTAGAACGTGTTCCATTTGACTCGCCTCGATGGTCGGGAGAACCGGTGAGCATCAATCCATTCGACGACGACAACGGCAGTTTCTTTGTCTTGATCAACGACGAGGAGCAACACAGCTTGTGGCCCGTCTTCGCCGACGTTCCGGTCGGCTGGCGGGTGGTCTTCGGCGAGGCGGACCGTGCCGCCTGTCTGGACTACATCGAGCAACACTGGCCTGACATTCGGCCGAAGAGTCTCCGCGAGAGGTTGGCACAGGGTCAGACTGTTGATCAGTAGGCCACCGACTGGAACGTCTGGAAGTGAGCATGCGCCACTTCCGCTCACCCGGGGCCAACTGGATATTTGGCTGTCCGAGGAGACCGGACTCGCCGGCGCCAAGTGGCAGCTGGGCATGCTTGCGCGGATCGACGGCGTCATCGAGCCCGCCCAGCTCGAACGGGCGATCCGTCACGTCCTGCGTGAAGCCGAGCCGCTCAGAGCAACTTTCACCGAAGTAGATGGCCGGGTCTTCCAAACCGTCGCCGACTACCCGGACGTCGAACTCGTCCGATACGACCTGACGGATTCGCCGGCTCCGGTGCAGGATGTCTATCGGGTAGCGTCATCGATCCGACAAGCACCGATGCCGCTCAGCGGGCCACTGTTCAAGTTCGCGCTGCTGCAGACCCGTGCCGACGAGTTTTACTTTTTTGTGTGCTGCCACCACATCGCGATCGACGGAATCGGGATGGGCCTCGTCTGCCACCGGATTGCCGCTGTTTACACAGCAATCGTCACCGACGCGCCGAATCCACCCGCGATCTTCGGGTCGTTGAAGAGTCTCGTCGATTGCGAGTCAGACTACGAGGCTACCGACGATTACCTCGAGGATCAGGCTTACTGGGCCGAGAACGCTCCGCCGGAGAACGAACCTCGTCATCACCCCGGACCCGGAGTCGCAAACCACGCCCGCGAGTATGAGCCTTCTGCACCGGTCCTGCTGAATCCCTGCGTCGTCGCCGGGGCCCGCGAACTGGCGAAATCCTTGGGGGTGCGCCGTGCGTCGGTGATCACCGCCGCCTATGCGTTGCTGGTACACGCCGAGATCGGGGGAGCCGAGGTCGTACTCGACTTTCCGGTCAGTCGAAGGGTGCGTCCCGAGGCCCTGAAGGTTCCCGGGATGGTGTCCGGCGTGGTGCCGTTGACGGTCAAGACATCACCGTTTGGCACCGTCGCGGGGCTGTGCGCGCACGTAGACGTGCGCATCGAAGAAGCGTTGCGCCATCAGCGATTCCCCCTGCGCGCCATCGAGAACAAGGCGAGATTCCAGGGCACCGGGCAGTCGTCGCCCCGCCCTGCCATCAACTTTCTTCCGACGATCCCAGTTGCGGACTTCGGTGGGGCCCCTGGGTCGGGTACCGCGACCCACACCGGACTGGTGGACCAGTTCGGTGTGGTTTTCCTGAAGAAGGATGACGATCTCCTGCTCAGCACGACGGGCGTAGGACAACTGTTCGCCGACTGCGACGCACGCGACGTGGCGGACCGCTTGGAACGGATTCTGGCCGCGATGACCGCCGACCCGGCTGCGTTGTTGGCGACCATTAGCGTCCGTGGTGAACTCGGTGAACTGGACGAGTGGGGCAACGGGGCTGCTGTGGGCAGCCCGGTGCCGACGCCGGCGCCGATTCCGGAGTTGTTCGCCGAGCAGGTGATCCGTCATCCGGAAGCCGTGGCCGTCAGCTTCGGCGACAGTTCGATTTCCTACCGCGGGCTCGATACCGCGGCGAATCGATTGGCACACTTGCTCGTCGAGCGAGGAGTCGGGCCGGGCCAGCGGGTGGCGTTGGTGTTCTCCCGGTCGGTCGAAGCCGTCGTGGCGATCCTGGGAGTGCTGAAAACCGGTGCGGCCTATGTGCCGATCGATCCGGCGGTGCCCGATGCCCGGTTGGACTTCGTGCTGGAGGACGCCCGACCTGCGGTGGCCGTCACCACCGCAGACCTGGCATATCGGTTGGATGGCCACGGTCTGGCCGTGATCGATGTGCACGACCGCGCCGTCTACGCTCAGCCAAGTACCGCATTACCGGCGGGACCAGGTCCCGACGACATCGCATATTTGATCTATACCTCGGGTACGACGGGTGTGCCCAAGGGCGTGGCGATTCCGCATCGGAACGTGGCGCGGTTGCTGGATTCAATCGATCGCGATGTGGCGTTGTCGGCCGGTCAGGTGTGGACGCAGTGTCATTCGTTGGCGTTCGACTTCTCGGTGTGGGAGATCTTCGGCTCGCTGCTGCACGGTGGCCGGCTGGTGGTGGTGCCCGAAGCCGTGACACGGTCGGCGGACGAGCTGCACGCCCTGTTGGTGGCTGAGCGGGTCAGCGTGTTGAGTCAGACGCCGTCGGCGTTCTACGCGCTGCAAGCCGCGGATGTGGCCCGGCCGGAGAACCGGTTGGCGCTCGAGGTGGTGGTGTTCGGCGGCGAGGCGCTCGAACCATCCCGGCTGCGTCCCTGGGTGGCCGAACATCCGAGGCTGCCGCGGTTGATCAACATGTATGGCATCACCGAGACGACGGTGCATGCCTCGTTCCGTGAGATCACCGGCGCCGATGTGGACAGTGCGGTCAGTCCGATCGGCGTGCCGCTGGCGGATCTGGCGTTCTACGTACTCGACGAGTGGTTACGTCCGGTGCACCCGAATACGGTGGGCGAGTTGTATGTCGCCGGTGCGGGTTTGGCCACCGGGTACCTGGGTCGGGCCGGGTTGAGTGCGTCGCGGTTTGTGGCGTGTCCGTTCGGCGCGTCGGGTCGCCGGATGTATCGGACGGGGGATCTGGTCTGCTGGCGCGCGGATGGTGAGTTGCAGTATCTGGGGCGGGCCGATGAGCAGGTCAAGATCCGTGGGTATCGCATCGAGTTGGGGGAGATCCAGGCGGCGTTGATGGCGCTGGACGGGGTCGAGCAGGCGGTGGTGATCGCCCGTGAGGATCGTCCGGGTGACAAACGCCTGGTGGGCTACCTCACCGGCTCCGCCGATCCATCGGCCGCCCGCACGGCGCTGGCGGACAAACTCCCGTCTTACATGGTGCCCACCGCGGTGGTGGCCATCGCTGAGTTGCCGTTGACGGTCAACGGCAAGCTCGACAAGAAGGCCTTGCCCGCACCGGAATACCAGCACACCGATGACTACCGGGCCCCGGCCACCCCGACCGAAGAGATCCTGGCGGGCATCTATGCCGAGATCCTCGGCCTGGACCGCGTCGGTGTCGATGCGTCGTTTTTCGAGTTGGGCGGCGACAGCATCCTGTCGATGCAAGTGGCTTCACGTGCTCGGGCCGCGGGTCTGACGTGTCGCCCCCGGGACATCTTCGTCCAGCAGACCGTGGCCCGGCTGGCCCAGGTGGCCGGGGCTGCACGGGTCACCGACGAGCCTGCGGACGAGGGACTCGGCCCGGTGGTGGCGACCCCGATCATGCGCTGGCTCAAGGACCTGGAGTCTGCCGGCGGCCCGATCGACGAGTTCAACCAGACGGTCCTGCTGCAGGCACCCGCGGGTGTTACCGAAGCCGACGTCGTAATCCTGTTGCAGGCCCTGTTCGATCGCCACGGCATGCTCCGGTTGCGTGCCGCGGACGACGGAGCCGGCGGTTGGTCTCTGACCGTGCCCGAACCGGGCTCGGTCGACGCCGCCGGGTGTGTGCATTCGGTGGACGTGCTGTCCGACGAGGCGCTGGTGGCGGCGAGGTCAGAGCTGAATCCGGCCGCCGGGGCGATGCTCCGCGCCGTGTGGGTGACGTCGACCAGTCAACTGGTGTTGGTCGCGCACCACCTGGCGGTCGACGGCGTGTCGTGGCGAATCCTCTTGGCAGACATCAACACCGCCTGGGCACAACATGGCGGCGGCCGGCCCGTCACCCTCGTTCCCACCGGCACGTCGTTCGCGCGATGGGCAGACCTCCTGACGAAGGCCGCGCGGAACCCGGACGTGGCGGATCAGGCCGAGATCTGGCGGCACGTGGCGGCACTGCCAAAGGCATTGCCCGCGCCGCAGCCGGATGTCGATACCTACGACGCTGCCGGGCAGCTGACCATGACGTTGGATGCCGAGACCACTCATCAGCTTCTCGGTGAGGTACCGGCCGCGTTCCATGCCGGGACACAAGACATTCTGCTGATCGCGTTCGGGATCGCGCTGGCCGAGTTCACCCGTGGCGGCACGCCCGTCGTCATCGACGTGGAGGGCCACGGACGCCACGAAGAGCTGGGCGGAAGCCCCGGGCTCGACCTGTCACACACGGTGGGCTGGTTCACCACCAAATACCCGGTGTCATTCGACTTCCATCGCGCACATCCGTTGCCCTGGGCGCGAGTGGTGGCCGGCGATGGCGAGATCGGCGCACTCGTGAAAGGCGCCAAGGAACAGCTTCGTGCCCTGCCTGACGGTCTGTCCTACGGCCTGGTGCGCTACCTGAACCCCGATGTGGATCTGTCCGCGCCGGATCCGGTGATCGCATTCAACTATCTGGGCCGGCTCGGAGGCGACGCCGGCCACGCCTCCGATGACACCTGGCGGATCCGCCCCGACGGCCTGTCGCTCACCCGGCGCGCCGGCGCGGTGCCCACCTCTCTCGGCCACAGCGTCGAGCTCAACGCGGCTGCCGTCGACGCCGACGGTGCCGTGCAACTGAACGCCGACTGGACGTGGGCCGTCTCAGTCCTCGATGGCGCGAGTATCGGCCGGCTGGGCCAGCTGTGGTTCGAGGCGTTGACGGGTATCTGTGCGCACGTCCGACGCGGCGGTGGCGGGCTCACGCCGTCGGATATCGCCCCCGCGCAGCTGAGCCAGCAACAGATCGACGACCTCGGCCGACAACACCTGATCGACGACATCTTGCCGCTGACCCCGCTGCAACAGGGGCTGCTGTTCCACGCCGGGACCGCACGGGGTGCCGCCGATGTGTACGCGATGCAGCTCGATATCGCGGTGAGTGGCCCACTCGATCACGAGCGGTTGCGCGAGGCGGTTCAGGCGGTCGTCCACAGGCATCCGCACCTGGCGGCCCGCTTCTGCGAACGGTTCGAACGGCCGGTGCAGGTGGTACCCGCCGATCCCGAGGTGCCGTGGCGGTGTATCACCGTGGCTGCCAACGGCATCGGGGTGGACGAGCAGGTCCAGGACATCTGTGCGGCCGAACGCGCCGCGGTCTGTGACCTCCGCACCGAGCCCGCCTTCCGCGCCTGCATCATCCGCGCGGCCGATGACCGGTACCGGTTCGTGCTGACGGCGCACCACATCGTGCTCGACGGTTGGTCGATGCCGATTCTGCTGCGAGAGATCTTCGCCGGCTTCAGCGGGCATCGGTTGCCGCCGGCCCCGCCGTACCGCAGTTTCCTGAGATGGCTGGCCGACCGCGACCAGCAGGCCGCACATGAGGCGTGGCGCGGGTATCTGGCAGGCTTCGACACTCCCACGTTGGTCGGCCCCGCCGATCGAAACAGTCTGGGAGAGCGCGGTATCGAGACATTCCGGCTATCCGAGGAAACCACCCGGGCACTCGGCGAGCTGGCCCGCACCCACCACAGCACCGCCAACGTGTCGTTGCAGGCTGCCTGGGCGGTGCTGCTCAGCTCACTGACCGGTCAGTACGACGTCGCTTTCGGCGCGACGGTCTCCGGGCGCCCGGCCGAGGTCGACGGCGCCGATTCGATGGTCGGGCTGCTAATCAACACGGTGCCGGTCCGGGTCACCCTGACCCCGGCCACCACGACCGCCGACCTCTTGCACCAGTTGCAAGGCGGCCACAACGACACGCTCGAGCACCAGCACATGGCGCTCAGCGATATTCACCGGATAGTCGGCCATGACCAATTGTTCGACACGCTGCTGGTTTTCGAGAACTACCCGATCGACCGCGCCACGTTGTCGGATGTCGGTGGGGTGGCCGTCACCGAATTCAGCTTCCGCGAATCCAACCATTACCCGTTGGCGGTGCAGGCCCTACCGGGCCGGGAGATGACGCTTCGCGTCGAGTTCGACTCCGAGGGCTTCGATCTCGATACCGTCGACGCGCTGATCGCACGTCTGCAAGCGGTGCTCGCAGCGATGGTCGCGGATCCGCAGCGGCCGTTGTCGTCGATCGATCTGCTCGAGGCGGCTGCGCACGCCCGCCTCGACGAGTGGAGCCACCTGGCGGCGCTGGCCGAACCAGCTACGGCGGAGACGATCCCGGCGTTGTTCGCCCGTCAAGTGGCCGGCACACCAGATGCTCCCGCGGTGACGTGCGAGGGCCGGTCGATGACCTATCGGGAGCTCGATGACGCCGCGACCCGGTTCGCGCACGTGTTGTCGGCACACGGTGCACGCCCGGGCAAGGTTGTGGCGCTGCTCTTCTCCCGTTCCAGTGACGCCATCGTGGCGATTCTCGCCGTGCTGAAAACCGGTGCGGCGTATCTTCCGGTCGACCCGGCGCTACCGATGCCACGCATCGAATTCATGATGTCCGACGCCGCGCCGGTGGTTGCGGTCACCACGGCGGGCCGGCGTTCGCGCCTGGCCGGGTGTGGCGTGCCAGTGCTCGCCATCACTGACTTCGCGTCGTCCGCAGCGGAACCCCGAACGGGCGCGGTCCTGCCGGGTCCCGACCCCGCCGACATCGCCTACATCATCTACACCTCGGGCACCACCGGCGTACCCAAAGGTGTTGCCATTGCGCACCGGAACGTGCCGGGTCTGTTCGGTTCCCTCGATTCCCATGTGTCATCGGGACCGGGGCAGGTCTGGACACAGTGGCACTCGTACAGCTTCGACGTGTCGGTGTGGGAGATCTTCGGCGCGTTGCTGCATGGTGCGCGGCTGGTGGTGGTCCCGGAATCGGTCGCCGCATCGCCCGACCACTTCCGTGAACTCCTGCTGACCGAAGGCGTCACCGTCTTGAGCCAGACACCGTCGGCCGCGGGCATGATCGCGGCCGACGGGCTGGAGTCGGTGGCCCTGGTGGTGGCCGGCGAGGCCTGTCCACCTGAGCTGGTGGACCGCTGGGCGGCCGCTCGGATGATGATCAACGCCTACGGCCCGACCGAGGCCACCGTCTACGCATCGATGAGCGCACCCTTGACCAGCGGGTCGGTCGTGCCGATCGGCGCCCCGGTGGCCGGCGGAGCGTTGTTCGTCCTCGACGCGTGGTTGCGTCCGGTACCTCCTGGGGTCGTCGGCGAGCTGTACATCGCGGGCCGCGGTGTGGGAAGCGGGTATTGGCGCCGATCCGGCCTGACGTCGTCGCGGTTCGTCGCCTGTCCGTTCGGGATTCCGGGCACCCGCATGTACCGCACCGGCGATCTGGTGCGGTGGGGCCTCGACGGTCAGGTGCACTACCTCGGACGCGCCGATGAGCAGGTCAAGATCCGTGGGTACCGGATCGAGCTCGGTGAGGTACAGACCGCACTCGCCGCGATCGACGGAGTGGCCCAGGCTGTCGTGATCACGCGCGAGGACGACCCCGGAGTCAAACGTCTGGTCGGTTACGTCACCGGAACCGCTGACCCGGTTCAGATTCGGATGCAACTGGCCGAGCGACTCCCGAGCTACATGGTGCCGTCGGCGATCGTGGTGATCGATGCGGTGCCGCTCACGGTCAACGGCAAACTCGACCGTCGGGCCTTGCCGGCACCGGATTTCTCCGGATCCGATCGCCATCGCGCCCCCGCCAATCCGGTCGAGGAGATCCTGGCCGACACCTATGCCCGTGTTCTCGGCTTGGACCGGGTGGGCGTCGAGGATTCGTTCTTCGACCTGGGCGGTGACTCGTTGTCCGCGATGCGTCTGATCGCCGCGATCAACTCGTCTCTGGAGGCGGGCATCACGGTGGGCTCGTTGTTCGACGCCCCGACGGTCGCGCAACTGGCGTTGCGGGTCGGCGGGGACGCCGCCCGATTGGAGCCGTTGGTGGCCGTCGAGCGGCCACCGGTGGTGCCGCTGTCGTTCGCCCAGTCACGGCTGTGGTTCCTGGACCAATTGCAAGGGCCGTCACCGGTGTACAACATGACGGCTGCCTTCCGCCTCGCCGGTGCACTGGATGCCGGGGCCTTGGGCTCCGCGTTGGTGGATGTGGTGGCTCGGCACGAGAGCCTGCGCACCCTGTTCGACGCGCCCGCCGGGGTTCCGCGTCAGGTCGTGACGGCCGCCGATCGCGTGGACGTGCCATGGGACGTCGTCGACGCGACCGGTTGGACGCCGGCACAGCTGCGGGCGGGCATCGAGGACACCTCCCGGCACCCCTTCGACCTGGCGACCGAGATTCCCGTGCGGGCCAGGCTGTTCCGGCTGAGCGAGGACGAGCATGTGCTGACGGCGGTGCTGCACCACGTCGCCGCGGACGGCTGGTCGGTCATCCCGCTCGTGACCGATCTGGGTCGGGCTTACGCCAACCGGTGCGCCGGGCACGGGCCCGACTGGGCACCGCTACCGGTGCAATACGCCGATTACACGCTGTGGCAGCGCGCACAGTTCGGCGACCTCGACGACAGCCGGAGCCGGATCGCCACACAGCTGGCCTACTGGCGGGACGCGTTGGCGGGGCTGCCCGAGCGTATCGAGTTGCCCACCGACCGGCCGTTCCCATTGATGGCCGACCAGCGCGGTGCCACCATGACGGTGGACTGGCCGGCCGAGTTGCAACGCCAGGTCGCACGGGTGGCGCGTGAACACAACGCGACCACCTTCATGGTGATTCAAGCGGCGTTGCTGACGCTGCTGTCGAAGCTCAGCGCGAGTTCCGATGTGGCCGTGGGATTTCCGATAGCCGGCCGCCGCGACCCCGCTCTGGATGACCTGGTCGGCTTCTTCGTCAACACGCTGGTGCTGCGGGCCGACCTGGCCGGCGACCCGACCGTCACCGAGGTACTGGCTCAGGTGCGCGCTCGCACTTTGGCCGCGTTCGACAACCAGGATGTGCCATTTGAAGTCCTCGTCGACCAACTGAACCCGGCTCGATCCCTGGCACACCACCCGGTGATCCAGGTGGCACTGGCATGGCAGAACCTCGCCGAGCACGACATCAACGATTCGTCCGCCGGAATGGTCTTGGGCGACGTGCAGGTCAGCCGGATACCCGTCGATACACACACCGCCCGGATGGATCTGAACTTCTCGCTGGCCGAACGCCGAACCCAGAACGGCGAACCCGCCGGCATCGGCGGAACGGTGGAGTTCCGCACCGACGTGTACGACGCCGACACCGTGGCAACCCTGGTCGTTCGGTTACGGCGGGTATTGACGGCCATGACCGATGACCCGGCCGCCCGGTTGTCGTCGATCGATCTGCTCGACGACGACGAGCACGCCCGCCTCGCGGCCCTCGGCAACCGCGTCTCGCTGACCCGCCCGGCGCCCAGACCGATCTCGGTTCCGGCGCTCTTCGCCGAACATGTCTCGCGGACCCCGGAGGCGGTCGCGCTCACGTTCGGTGAACGTACGTGGACCTACCGCGAACTCGACGAGTCCGCGAATCGACTGGCGCACTTGTTGATCGGGCGCGGGGCACGACCGGGAGAGTGCGTCGCGCTGCTGTTCAACCGGTCCGCCGAGGCGATCATCGCCATCCTGGCGATCCTCAAGACCGGTGCGGCATATCTGCCGATCGATCCCGCCGTGCCCGATGCACGGTTGGAGTTCGTGCTGACCGACGCCGGTCCGATTGCCGCGGTCACCACCACCGACCTGGCCGACCGGCTGCGGCGGCGCGGGGTGGCGACCTTCGATATCAACGAGCTCGGGGCCGCTGTGCATCCGCCGGGCGAGTTGCCGACGCCGCACGCCGACGATATCGCCTATCTGATCTACACCTCGGGCACCACCGGGGTGCCCAAAGGCGTTGCCGTCACCCACCACAACGTGACGCAACTACTCGAATCCCTCGATGCCGGGCTGCCCAGGCCCGGGGTATGGCCCCAGTGCCACTCCCTGGCCTTCGACGTCTCGGTCTGGGAGATCTTCGGCGCCCTGCTCCGTGGCGGTCGGGTGGTGGTCGTCCCCGAAGAGGTGACGGTCTCACCGGAGGACTTCCACGCCTTGCTGGTGCGTGAACACGTCGACGTGCTCACCCAAACACCCTCTGCGGTAAGGGCGTTGCCGGCCAATGGACTGGAGTCGGCAGCGTTGGTCGTGGTCGGGGAGGCCTGCTCGCCCGAGGTGGTCGACCAGTGGGCGCCGGGGCGGGTGATGATCAACGCCTACGGGCCCACCGAGACCACGATGTGTGTGGCGATCAGCGCGCCCCTGAAAGCCGGGCAGCCGGGATCGTCCGTTGTCCCGATCGGTTCACCGGTACCCGCGGCCGCACTGTTCGTGCTCGACGAGTGGTTGCGCCCGGTGCCGGCCGGCGTCATCGGCGAACTGTATGTGGCGGGTGCCGGTTTGGCATACGGCTATGTCGGTCGCACCGGGTTGACCGCATCACGATTCGTGGCGTGCCCGTTCGGTGGTGCGGGGATGCCCGCGACACGGATGTACCGGACCGGCGATCTGGTGTGCTGGCGGCCGGACGGGCAGTTGCAGTATCTGGGCCGGGCCGATGAACAGGTCAAGATCCGCGGATATCGCATCGAACTCGGTGAGATCCAGGCCGCTCTGGCCGGCCTCGACGGCGTGGAGCAAGCGGTGGTGATCGCGCGCGAGGACCGACCCGGTGACAAGCGGCTCGTCGGGTACATCACCGGTGACGCCGATCCGGCCGGCATCCGTGCCGACCTCACCGACCGGCTGCCCGCCTACATGGTGCCGGTCGCGGTCGTGGCGCTCGATGCGCTGCCCCTGACGGTGAACGGAAAGCTCGACACCCGAGCGCTTCCCGCCCCCGATTACGGCTCGGGCGACGACTACCGGGCACCGGCCGACGCCGTCGAAGCGGTCCTGTCCGACATCTACGCCCAGGTTCTCGGGCTGGAGCGGGTCGGTGTCGAGGACTCGTTCTTCGACCTGGGCGGTGACAGCATTCTGTCGATGCAGGTGGTGGCCCGGGCCCGGGCTGCGGGTCTGGTGTGCCGCCCGCGCGATGTGTTCGTCGAGCAGACGGTGGCGAGGTTGGCCCGGCTGGTTCAGGTAGCCGGGGCGTCCGGTGGTTCGCGAGGCCCGATCGACGAAGGCGTCGGGCCGCTTGCGGCCACTCCGATCATTCGGTGGCTCAACGGCATCCAACGCAACGGCCCGGTCGATGAATTCAACCAGACGCTGGTGGTGCAGGCTCCCGGCGGCGCCGATCTGGCGGACGTGGTGACATTGTTACAGGCGTTGATCGATCGGCACGGCATGCTCCGGTTGCGGGCCGTACCCGACGATGCCGGGAGCTGGTCGCTGACGGTTCCCGAGCCTGGTTCGGTCGACGTGCGTGGGTACGTGCGATCGGTGCCGGCGCTGACGGACGAGGCGTTGGTGGCGGCGCGGTCGCGGTTGAATCCGGCTGCCGGCGCGATGGTGAGCGCGCTGTGGGTGACGGACACCAGCCAGTTGGTGTTGATTGTGCATCACCTGGCCGTCGACGGGGTCTCGTGGCGAATCATCTTGGAAGACCTCAACATCGCCTGGACGCAACATCGCAATGGGCATCCGGTGGCCTTGCCGCCGACGGGTACGTCGTTCGCGAGGTGGGCCGAGCTGCTGCGCGCGCATGCCGAACACCCGGACGTGGTCGCCCAGGCCGACGCCTGGCGACGGTTGACGTCCGTTCCCGCGGTATTGCCTGCAGGGCGACCGGACGTGGATACCTACGAGACCGCCGGCCAGATGCGAATGTCGTTGGACCCCGAAACCACTGGCCTGTTGCTGGGTGAGGTGCCGGCGGCGTTCCATGCCGGTGTGCAGGATGTGCTGTTGATCGCGTTCGGGCTGGCGGTGGCCGAGTTCGGGCATGCGGCAGCCATCGACGCGGCGCCGGTCGCCATCGATGTCGAGGGGCACGGTCGTGTCGACGTTCTGGGTGGATCTCCCGAACCGGATATCGATCTGTCGCGCACCGTTGGGTGGTTCACCGCCAAGTATCCGGTGGCATTGAACTTCGGGGATCTGGCCGGCGGGCTGTCCTGGTCTCAGGTGGTCACCGGCGATGCGGCGCTGGGTGCCGCGGTCAAAGTCGCCAAGGAGCAGCTCCGCTCACTGCCCGCGCCGTTGACCTATGGGCTGCTGCGTTATCTCAACACCGATGTCGACCTCGACGGCGCCGAGCCGACGATCGGCTTCAACTACCTGGGCCGTCTCGGCGGGTCGACCGAACCGACCGACGACATGTGGCGGCTGTCCGCGGATGGCCTGGCCGAAACGGGCTCCGTCGCGGCGATACCGATGCCGTTGACCCACACCATCGCGCTCGACGCGGGCACCGTCGACACCGGGAACGGCCCGCAGTTGCAGGCGAACTGGACGTGGGCCCGGTCAGCGGTCGATGAGGCACAGGTCAACCGGCTCAGCAGATTGTGGTCGGAAGCCCTGTCCGGCATCTGCGCACACGTTCGGACCGGCGGGGGCGGCCTCACGCCGTCTGACATCGCGCCTGCCCGTCTCGGCCAGCACGAGATCGACGAGCTGTCGAAGCAGTACCGGATCGCAGACATCCTGCCGCTGACCGCGTTACAGCAGGGGCTCATCTTCCACAGCAGTAGCGCCGAGGGGCCCGACGACGACCTGTACGTGGTGCAGTTGGACATCACCGTCGCGGGCGCGCTCAACGAGCACCGCCTGCGGGACGCCGTCCAGGCGGTGGCCAAGCGGCATCCTCAGCTCGCGGCCAGATTCTGCGAACAGTTCGACGAGCCGGTACAGATCATCCCGGCCGATCCCGTCGCGGGCTGGCGGTATGTCGAATTGGTCACGGCCGCAACCGAGGAGCAGGTCCGGCAGATCTGCGCCGAGGAACGCGCGGCGGTGTGCGATCTGGCTCACCCGCCGGCATTCCGGGTGGCGGTGATCCGCACCGCACACCATCGCCACCGGGTGGTGCTCACCAATCATCACATCGTGCTCGACGGCTGGTCGCTGCCCATCTTGCTGCAGGAGATCTTCACCATCTACCACGGTCAGCGGCTGCCTGCGGCCACGCCGTATCGCAGCTTCATCAGCTGGCTGGCCGAGCGCGACGTCGACGCCGCCCATGCCGCCTGGCGAGAAGTGCTGAGTGGCTTCGACACTCCGACGCTCGTCGGCCCGTCGCAGAAGTCTGAGCTGGGGATGCGCGGGGTACGGGCCCACCGGCTGTCCGCATCCACCACCCGGGCGCTCAACGACCTGGCCCGTTCACACCGCACCACGGTCAACATCGTGCTGCAGGGTGCTTGGGCGCTGCTGCTGAATTCATTGACTGGCCAGCGTGACATCGCCTTCGGCACCGTGGTGTCCGGGCGGCCGGCCGAGGTGATCGGCGCGGAGTTGATGGTGGGCCTGCTGATCAACACGGTGCCGGTGCGTGCGGACATCTCCGCGACCACCACCACGACCGATCTGCTCGAGCACCTGCAACACGCGCACACCAAGACCCTTGAGCACCAGCATCTCTCGCTCAGTGAGATTCACCGCATCACAGGCCAGGACCGGCTGTTCGACACGCTGTTCGTGTTCGAGAACTACCCGGTGGACACCGGTGCGCTGTCCAGCGCCGGGGACGGCCTGCAGGTCCTCGAATTCACCAGTCACGAGTCCACCGACTATCCGCTGACGATGCAAGCCATTCCCGGCGACGAGCTCCGGCTGCGGATCGAGTACGACACCGCCGTGTTCGACACCGCCGCGATCGACGTCCTCACCGAGCGGATCGAGGCCGTACTGCAGGCGATGACCGCTGACCCCGGGCGCCCGGTATCGGCAGTGAATCTTCTCGACGAGGCCGAGCGCGCGCGTTTGGCCCAGTGGGGCAATCAGGCCGTGCTGTCCCACCTGGCGCAACCGGGATCGGTGCCCGAGTTGTTCACCGCGCAGATGGAACGCACGCCCGAGGCGGTGGCGCTGGTCTGCGGGGACCAGTCGATGACGTACCGGGAACTCGACGAATCGGCGAATCGGTTGGCGCACTGGCTGGTCGGCCATGGCGTCGGCCCGGGCGAGCGCGTCGCGCTGATGTTCCCCCGATCGGCCGAGGCGATCGTGGCGATCCTGGCGGTGCTCAAGAGCGGTGCGGCGTACCTGCCGATCGATCCGGCGCTGCCCGAGGCGCGGGTCGAGTTCATGCTGACCGACGCCGCCCCGATCGCCGCGGTCACCACCGCCGCATTCGCTGACCGGTTCAACGGTCATGGCCTGACGATCGTCGATGTACAGAACCCAGCCATCCGCACCGCCCCCGGCACACCGTTGGCGCTGCCGGCACCCGACGACATGGCCCACATCATCTACACCTCGGGCACCACCGGGCAGCCCAAAGGGGTGGCGGTCACCCAGCGCAACGTCGCCCAGTTGTTCGACTCGCTGCAGATCGGGGTACCGCTCGAGCCGGGACAGGTGTGGACCCAGTTCCACTCGTACGCATTCGATTTCTCGGTGTGGGAGATCTGGGGCGCACTGCTGCACGGCGGACGGCTTGTGGTGGTGCCGGATACGGTGACCCGCGCCCCCGAGGACTTCCACGACCTCGTGGTGCGCGAAGGGGTGACCGTGCTGACCCAGACCCCGTCGGCGGTCGGGGTGCTGCCCGTCGAGGGTCTGGACGGAACGGCGTTGGTGATCGGTGCGGAGCCCTGTCCGCCGGAACTGGTGGATCGCTGGGCGCCGGGACGGGTGATGGTCAACGTCTACGGCCCGACCGAGACCACGATGTGGTTGTGTGCCAGTGCGCCGCTAGAAGGCGGGCACGCCGGTCCGCCGCCGATCGGTGCGCCCACGGCGTGGGCCGCGTTCTTCGTGCTCGACGAATGGCTGCGCCCGGTACCCGCCGGGGTGGTCGGCGAGCTGTACCTGGCCGGGGCCGGCGTCGGCGTGGGCTACTGGCGCCGTTCGGGTTTGACCGCGTCGCGGTTCATGGCCTGTCCGTTCGGGGAACCCGGTGCTCGCATGTACCGCACCGGTGATCTCGTGCGGTGGCGAGCCGACGGCCAGCTCGACTACTTCGGCCGTGCCGACGAACAGGTGAAGATCCGCGGGTACCGTATCGAGCTCGGCGAGATCCAATCGGCGCTCACCGCGCTGGACGGCGTGGATCAAGCGGCGGTCATCGCGCGCGAGGACCAGCCGGGCGACAAACGCCTGGTGGGTTACATCACCGGGACGGCCGATCCGGTGGAAGCACGTGGCGAACTGGCGGAACGGCTGCCGGGCTACATGGTGCCCGCTTCGATTGTGGCCCTGGCGGCGCTGCCGGTGACGGTCAACGGCAAGCTCGACGTGCGGGCGCTTCCGCCACCGGACTACCGGGATGTCGACCACTACCGCGCGCCTGCCAGTCCCGAAGAGCAGATCTTGGCCGGAATCTACGCCCAGGTGCTGGGTGTGGAGCGCGTCGGCGCCGACGATTCCTTCTTCGATCTGGGCGGGGACTCCGTTTCGACCATGCGTCTCGTGTCGGCGATCAATGCCGCCCTGGACACCGAACTTTCGGTTCGCGTGGTGTTCGAAGCACCGACAGTCGCCCAGCTGGCGCTGTGTGTCACCGAACGGGCCGGACGGCTGGAGCCGCTGGTCGCCGGCGAGCGGCCCGCGGTGATACCGCTGTCGTTCGCGCAGAACCGGCTGTGGTTCGTCGACCAGCTGCAGGGGCCGTCCCCGGTGTACAACATGCCGGTCGGTCTGCGTCTGCACGGCCGGGTCGATGCCGACGCGTTGGGTGCGGCGTTCGGTGATGTCGTGGCCCGCCATGAGAGCCTGCGGACCCGGTTCGACGCGCCAGACGGAACACCTTGCCAGGTGGTGCTGCCCGTCGATCGCGCCGAGTTCGGGTGGGATGTGGTCGACGCCACCGGCTGGGCGCCCAGCGCACTGGACGAGGCAATCGATGCAGCGGTCCGGTACAGGTTCGACCTCGCCAACGAAATTCCCCTGCGCGCCAAGCTGTTCCGGGTCGAAGAGAACGAACACGTCCTGGTGGCCGTGGTGCACCACATCGCGGCCGACGGCTGGTCACTGGCCCCGCTGGTGCGCGATCTGAGCACGGCCTACGCCAGCCGGTGTGCGGGACGGGAGCCCGACTGGACCCCGCTGGCTGTGCAGTACGTCGACTACACGCTGTGGCAGCGCGGGCAGTTGGGTGACCTCGACGACGAGAGCAGCCCGATCGCCGCGCAGTTGGCGTATTGGGAAGACGCACTCGCCGGCCTTCCGGAACGCCTGGCGTTGCCCACCGATCGGCCCTACCCGCAGGTCGCCGATCAACGCGGCGCCACGGTAGAGGTGCACTGGCCGGCCGAGTTGCAGCAGCGTGTGGGCGCGGTGGCCGGTGAGCACAGCGCGACGAGCTTCATGGTGATGCAGGCCGCGCTCGCGGTGGTGTTGTCCAAGCTGAGCTCGAGTACCGATGTGGCCGTGGGATTCCCGATCGCCGGGAGGGGTAACCCGCTCCTCGACGAGCTGGTGGGATTCTTCGTCAACAACTTGGTGCTGCGGGTGGATCTGGCCGGCGATCCCACCGTCAGGGAATTGCTGGCCCAGGTCCGTACCCGTACCCTGGCCGCCTTCGACCACCAGGACGTGCCGTTCGAAGTTCTGGTGGAGCGGCTGAATCCCACCCGGAATCTGACCCATCACCCGCTGGTTCAGGTGGCCCTGGCGTGGCAGAACCTGCCCTGGCAGGACACCGGCCCGGCAGGCGGGCTCACGCTGGGTGACCTCGATTTCACGCCGTTGCCGGTCGAAACCAAGTCTGCCCGCATGGATCTGACCTTTTCCCTCGGTGAACGCTGGACCTCGCAAGGTGAGCCCGACGGAATCGGCGGGGCAGTGGAGTTCCGCACCGACGTGTACGACACCGCCAGCATCGAAACCTTGATCGCGCGGTGGCAGCGCGTCCTGACGGCGATGACGGCCGACACGAGCCTGCGGCTGTCGGCCATCGATCTGCTCGACGAGGCTGAACACGCCCGGCTGGATGCGTGGGGCAATCGGGCGGTACTCGAGACCGCAAAAGCCGCCACAGCAACGGCTTCCCTGACGATTCCGCAACTGTTCGCTGGTCAGGTGGCCCACACGCCCGAGGCGGTGGCGATCAGCTTCAACGGTCGACATATGTCCTACCGGGAGGTCGACGCGGCCGCCGATCGGCTGGCCCGCACCCTGGCCGCCAACGGTGTGGGTCCGGGATCCGGTGTGGCATTGCTGGCGGAACGCTCCGTGGAGGCGGTCGTTTCCATGCTGGCCGTACTCAAGGCCGGGGCGGCATACCTGCCGATCGACCCGGTATTGCCCGATGCGCGCATCGAATTCATGCTCGCCGACGCCGCGCCGACCGCCGCTATCGTCACCAGCGGCCTGGCCGATCGGCTGGCCGGCTGCGACCTGCGGGTGATCGACACCAGTGACATCGCAGCCGAGGCGGACCCGCATCCCGGCGCGGGCAGGCTGCCTGCCCCGGGACCGGACGATATCGCCTACGTCATCTACACCTCGGGAACCACCGGCGTTCCCAAGGGCGTGGCGATCACCCATCGCAATGTCACCGAGCTACTGGGGTCGCCCGACACCTTCCTGGCCGGGCAGACGTGGACGCAGTGGCACTCGTACGCCTTCGACGCCTCGGTCGAGGAGATCTGGGGCGCCTTGTTGCATGGCGGGCGGCTGGTCATCGTTCCGGAATCGGTGGCCCGCTCGCCAGAAGACCTGCAAACCTTGCTGATTGCCGAACAGGTCACCGTCTTGAGTCAGACGCCCTCTGCGGCGGCACTGCTGTCGCCGGACCGTTTGGGCCCGGTCTCGTTGTTGGTGGCCGGTGAGGCCTGTCCGGCCGAGGTGGTGGATCGCTGGGCCCCGGGCCGCACGATGGTGAACGCCTACGGACCGACCGAGACGACGATATGTGCCTCCAGGACAGCACCGCTGGCGCCCGAGACCGGAGCGCCGTCGATCGGAACGCCGGTGCCGGGTGCGGCGCTGTTCGTGCTCGACGCTTCGCTGCGCCGGGTGCCGCCCGGCGTGGTCGGAGAGCTCTACGTGGCAGGCCGCGGTGTGGCCGTCGGCTATCTGGGCCGGGCGGAACTGACCGGAACTCGTTTTGTGGCTTGCCCGTTCGGTGGCCCTGACTCGGCCGGACAACGGATGTACCGCACCGGCGACCTGGTGTGCTGGGATGCCGACGGGCAGCTGCGCTACGTCGGCCGGGCCGACGAACAGGTCAAGATCCGCGGGTACCGCATCGAACCCGGTGAGATTCAGGCGGTCTTGGCCGGGCTGGACGGCGTGGACCAGGCAGCCGTGATCGCTCGTGCCGACCGCCCCGGCGACACGCGGCTGGTGGGTTATGTGACCGGAACGGCGGATCCCGCCAAGCTGCGCACCCAGCTTGCCGAGCAGCTCCCGGCCTACCTGGTTCCGGCCGCGATCGTCACCTTGGCGACGTTGCCGTTGACTCCCAACGGCAAATTGAACACCCGCGCCCTGCCGGCACCCGAGTACCAGGACATCGACAACTACCGCGCTCCGGGAACGCTCACCGAGGAGATCCTGGCCGGGATCTACGCCGACGTGCTGGGTGTGGAGCGGGTCGGCGTCGACGATTCATTCTTCGACCTGGGTGGAGACTCACTGTCGGCGATGCGTTTGGTGGCCGCGGTCAACACCGCGATGGATGCCGGCCTTGCGGTGCGCATCTTGTTCGAGGCACCCACCGTGGCGCAACTGGCACCCCGGCTGGGTGGGGAAGAGGCGCGGCTGGATCCGCTGGTGGCCGGTGAGCGGCCGGCGGTGGTCCCGCTGTCATTCGCACAGTCCCGGCTGTGGTTCCTCGACCAACTGCAGGGCCCGTCACCCGTTTACAACATGGCGACCGCGCTGCGGATCCGTGGAAAGCTCGACGTCGACGCGCTCGGTGCCGCGCTGAGTGATGTGGTGGCTCGTCACGAAACCCTGCGTACCGTGTTCCCGGCCGCGGACGGAATTCCGCGGCAGTCGGTCGTGGACGCGGAGTCCGCGCGATTCGGTTGGGACGTCGTCGATGCCGGTGGCTGGACGGCAGAGCGATTGCACGAGGCGATCGGCGCGGCCGCGCGTCACACATTTGACCTGTCTCGTGAAATTCCGCTGCGCGCAAAACTTTTCCGAGTCTCGGAGGAAGACCATGTGCTGGCGGCGGTGGTGCACCACATCGCCGCGGACGCGTGGTCACTCACCCCGCTGATGGCCGATCTGAGCGTGGCCTACGCCGGCCGCTGCGCCGGGCACGCCCCGGCCTGGACCGATCTGGCCGTCCAGTACGTCGATTACACGCTGTGGCAGCGCGCACAGTTCGGTGACTTCGACGACGATCGGAGCCGTATTGCCACCCAGCTGGCCTACTGGCAGGAGGCGCTGGCCGGCATGCCCGAACGGCTGGCGCTGCCGACCGACCGGCCCTACCCGCCGGCCGCAGACCAGCGTGGCGCTCTCGTCTCGCTCGACTGGCCCGCCGAACTCCACCAGCAGATCGGCCGGGTCGCACGCGAACACAACGCGACCAGCTTCATGGTGATACAGGCGGCATTGCTGACCCTGTTGTCGAGGCTCAGTGGAAGTTCCGACGTGGCAGTGGGTTTCCCCATCGCCGGTCGTCGTGATCCCGCCCTCGACGAGTTGATCGGGTTCTTCGTCAACACATTGGTGCTGCGGGCCGATCTGAGCGGGGACCCGACGGTCGCGGAGTTGTTGGCGCAGGTGCGGCTGCGCAGTCTGGCCGCCTACGACCACCAGGATGTGCCGTTCGAAGTGCTCGTCGACCGGCTCAACCCCACCCGCTCGCTGACCCACCACCCCCTCGTGCAGGTGGCGCTGGGATGGCAGAACGTTCCGGGCCAGTCCGGTGACGGCCTGGCCCTGGGCGATCTGGTGGTCGATCAGATGCCCGCGGACACGCACACCGCACGCATGGACCTGAGTTTCTCCCTGGCGGAACGGCGGACGCCGGCGGGCGAGCCCGCCGGAATCACCGGGTCGGTGGAGTTCCGCACCGACGTGTTCGACACCGCGACCATCGAAACGATGATCAAGCGGTTCGAACTGGTGTTGTCGGCGATGACCGCCGATACCGACCGGCCGCTGTCCTCGATCGATCTGCTCGATCCCGACGAACACGACCGCCTGGAGGCCATGGGCAACCGGACCGTGCTGAACGGCCCCGTCGCGCCGGCGGTGTCGGTGCCGGAGTTGTTTGCGGCTCAGGTCGACCGTTGTCCCGGGGCGGTCGCGGTGACCTCGGGCGGTCGCTCCTTGACCTACCTGGAACTGGATGCGGACGCGAACCGGTTGGCGCACCGGCTCATCGAGCAGGGCGCCGGGCCGGGGTGCTGTGTGGCACTGCTGATGGAACGTTCGGCGGACGCCATCGTCGCGATGCTGGCCACGCTCAAGGCGGGGGCGGCATATCTGGCGATCGATCCCGCGCTTCCCGCTGCCCGCATCGCCTTCATGCTCACCGACGCCGCGCCGGTTGTCGCTGTCACCACCGCCGGCCTGGCCGACCGGCTGGGCGGACATCGCATACCGGTGATCACCTTCGACGATTCGGCCATCGACCAGCAACCCAACACCGCGCCTGCACCACCGGCGCCCGAAGACATCGCCTACCTGATCTACACCTCGGGAACCACCGGTCTCCCCAAGGGCGTGGCCGTCACCCACCACAACCTCGGCCACCTGGCACGATCCACGCCCCCGCACCTGCCGGCCGACCAGGTGTGGACCCAATGCCATTCGTACGCATTCGATTTCTCGGTCTGGGAGATCTGGGCCGCCCTGCTCGGTGGTGCGCGCATGGTGGTGGTGCCCGAGTCGATCGTGAGCTCACCCGACGAGTTCCACGCTCTGCTGGTCAGCGAGCAGGTGAACGTGCTGACCCAGACCCCGTCGGCCGCGGGCGCCCTGTCTCCGCGAGGGCTGGATTCGGTTGCGTTGCTGCTCGGCGGGGAGGCCTGTCCGGCTGAGGTGGTCGACCGCTGGGCACCGGGCCGGGTGATGATCAACGCGTACGGCCCCACCGAGATCACGGTGTACGCGTCGATGAGTGCGCCGCTAGAAGATGGATCCGGCGCCGCGCCCATCGGTGCGCCGGTGCCGACCTCGGCGCTGTTCGTCCTCGACGAATGGTTGCGCCCGGTACCACCGGGAGTCGTCGGTGAACTCTATGTCGCCGGGGACGGCGTGACGTGCGGGTATCTGGGCCGGTCAGGTTTGACCGCAACACGATTCGTACCGTGTCCGTTCGTCGACGCCGGTGGGGGAGCCCGCATGTATCGGACCGGTGACCTCGTGAGTTGGCGTCCCGACGGACAGCTGCAGTATCTGGGTCGCGCCGACGATCAGGTCAAGATCCGTGGCTATCGCATCGAACTCGGCGAAGTCCAGGCCGCGCTGGGCGGGCTGGACGGTGTGGGTCAGGCCGTCGTGATCGCCCGCGAGGACCACCCGGGCGTGACCCGACTGGTCGGCTACGTGACCGAAGTGGCGCCCGGGTCGGTGGACCCCGCCGGGACGCGAAATGCGTTGGCCGACCGGCTGCCTCCGTACATGGTCCCCGCCGCCGTAGTCGTCCTGGAAGCGCTGCCGTTGACGGTCAACGGCAAGCTCGACACCCGCGCCCTGCCGGAACCGGACTATCAGGACGCCGACCGGTACCGGGCTCCCCAGACGGCCGTAGAGGAGATCCTCGCGGGCATCTACGCCCAGGTTCTCGGTCTCGAACGGGTCGGGGTCGACGAGTCATTCTTCGACCTGGGTGGCGACAGCATCCTGTCCATGCAGGTTGTGGCCCAGGCCAGGGCACATGGCGTGCTGTGCCGGCCCCGCGACATCTTCGTCGAGCAGACCGTGGCCCGGCTGGCCCACGTGGTCGACGTCTTCGACGAGGACGCCGGTCCGGTCGACGACGGTGTCGGGCCGGTGACCGGGACGCCGATCATGCGGTGGTTGGAAGAGGTGGGCCGGGCAGGCGGTCCGGTCGATCAGTTCAACCAGACGGTGGTGGTGCAGGCCCCGCCGGGTGCCGGCGAGTCGGACGTCGCACCCGTTCTGAATGCGCTGCTGGACCGGCACGCGATGCTGCGTCTGCGGATCGACGAGAGCGACAGCGGCACCTGGTCATTCGAGGTATCCGAGAAGGGTTCGGTGCGTGCGCATCTGGAGAGTGTGGACGCCCTGTCCGACGAGGTACTGGTAGCGGCCCGGTCGAGGCTGAACCCGACGGCGGGCGAGATGGTCAGCGCGCTGTGGGTGGTATCCACCGGCCAGCTGGTGCTGACGGTTCACCACCTGGCGATCGACGCGGTGTCGTGGCGAATCCTGCTCGAAGACCTCAACATCGCCTGGGCCCAACACAGTCAGGGCCAGCCGGTCGTATTGCCCGTCGGCGGAACCTCATTCGCGCAGTGGACGACGCTGCTCGGTGAGCACGCACGGTCGGCGGCGGTGGTGGACCGGGCCGATACCTGGCGACAGGTGTTGGCGACTCCGTCGGCGCTGCCTGCGGTCCGGTCAGAACTCGACACTTACAAAACCGCGGGACATCTCACCGCATCGTTGGATGTCGAGACCACCCGTGTGCTGCTCGGTGAGGTGCCCGCGGCGTTCCACGCCGGAGTACAGGACATCCTGCTGGTCGCCTACGGCCTGGCGCTGACCGAATTCCTCGGGGTGACGTTACCGGTCGCCATCGACGTCGAGGGCCACGGCCGCAGCGAAGACCTGGGCGGAAGCGCCGACCGAACCATCGACCTGTCCCGCACCGTCGGCTGGTTCACCACCAAGTACCCGGTGGCCCTGAGCACGGCCGGCGACCGGGGCCGGCTCCCGTGGTCCGCGGTGGTGGCCGGTGATCCGGCACTGGGCCGAATCATCAAGGACGCCAAGGAACAACTACGAGCCCTGCCCGACGGATTGACCTACGGGCTCCTGCGGTACCTCAACCCCGATATCGACCTGGCTGGGGCCGACCCGACGGTCGGTTTCAATTATCTCGGCAGGATGGGTTCGCCCGGTCCGGCCCAGCCGCAGGTGGTCGCGGGCCTGTGGCGGCCCAGTGGTGACGGGGCGGCGGTCGCCGCCGTCGCCTCCGCCGTACCCATGCCGCTGGGCCACGCGGTCGAACTCAACGCGAGCACCGCCGAAACTGATGCCGGCCCAAGCCTTCACGCCTCGTGGACGTGGGCTCGCTCGGCTCTGGACGAGAAACAGGTCAGTCGGTTGGGCCGACTCTGGTTCGAAGCACTGGCCGGAATCTGCGCGTACGTGAACGCCGGTGGCGGAGGCCTGACCCCGTCGGACATCGCGCCGGCCCGGCTCACCCAGCCGGAGATCGATGAGCTGACCGCGCATCACCGGGTCGCGGACATCCTGCCACTGACGCCTTTGCAGCGTGGACTTCTGTTCCAGGCCAACGCGACGACCGGCAACGACGATGACCTCTACGCCATGCAACTCGACGTCACCATCACCGGCCCCCTCGATCCGCAGCGGTTGCGTGAGGCAGTGCGCGTGGTGGTCAGCCGGCACCCCAACCTGGCTGCCCGGTTCGACAAGCGCTTCGACGAACCGGTTCAGATCATCCCGGCCGAATCCACGTTGCCGTGGCAGTACCTCGACATGGCCACGGGCACGGTCACCCTCGATGAGCAGATGGCACAGGTGTGCGCGGCCGAACGCGCGTCGGTGTGCGATCTGGCGCACCAGCCGGCATTCCGCAGTGCCTTGATCAAGACCGGGGACACCGAACACCGGTTCGTCATGACCTACCACCACATCGTGCTCGATGGTTGGTCACTGCCGATCCTGCTGCGGGAGATATTCGCCGGCTATTACGGGCAACGCCTTCCCGCTGCCGCGCCCTATCGCAACTTCGTGGCTTGGATGGCCGATCGGGATGTCGAGGCGGCCCACGCCGCCTGGCGGGAGGTCCTCGCCGACCTCGCCACGCCGACGCTGGTCGCGCCGGGCCGGACAGCCGCGGGACGGCGTGCCACCGAATCGTTCCGGCTGCCCGCCGAGACGACCCGGGCCGTGAGCGAACTCGCACGCGCACAACACACCACCGCCAACACGGTGTTGCAGGCCGCGTGGGCCCAGGTGCTGATGTGGCTCACCGGTCAGCACGATGTCACGTTCGNTCCTGGGAGTGCTGAAAACCGGTGCGGCGTATGTGCCGATCGATCCGGCGGTGCCCGATGCCCGGGTGGAGTTCGTGGTTGCCGATTCGGGTCCGGTGGCCGCGGTGACCACCGCCGATCTGGCCGATCGCCTCGACCGACATGGCTTGCCGGTGATCGTCATCGACGACGCCGCGGTGACCGCTCAGCGCAGCACCGCGCCGCGCGCCGCCGCGGCGCCTGATGACATCGCGTACCTGATCTACACGTCGGGCACCACCGGTGTGCCCAAGGGCGTGGCGATTCCGCATCGGAATGTCGCCCGCCTGCTCGACGCGATCGATCGGGACGTGAAGTTGTCGGCCGGTCAGGTGTGGACGCAGTGTCATTCGTTGGCGTTCGACTTCTCGGTGTGGGAGATCTTCGGCGCGCTGCTGCACGGCGGGCGGCTGGTGGTGGTGTCCGATTCGGTGGCTCGGTCACCCGAGGATTTCCACGCCCTGTTGGTGGCTGAGCGGGTAAGCGTGTTGAGTCAGACGCCGTCGGCGTTCTACGCGCTGCAAGCCGCGGATGTGGCCCGGCCGGAGAACCGGTTGGTGCTCGAGGCGGTGGTGTTCGGCGGCGAGGCGCTCGAACCGCCGCGGCTCGCACCCTGGTTGGACNCGCCACGCCGACGCTGGTCGCGCCGGGCCGGACAGCCGCGGGACGGCGTGCCACCGAATCGTTCCGGCTGCCCGCCGAGACGACCCGGGCCGTGAGCGAACTCGCACGCGCACAACACACCACCGCCAACACGGTGTTGCAGGCCGCGTGGGCCCAGGTGCTGATGTGGCTCACCGGTCAGCACGATGTCACGTTCGGGGTCGCGGTCTCGGGTCGGTCGGCCGAGGTGGCAGGTGCGGGTTCGATGGTGGGCCTGCTGATCAACACCGTGCCGGTTCGCGCCACCATCACACCGGCCACCACCATCGCCGGTCTGCTCGACGCACTGCAACGCCAGCACACCGACACCCTCGATCATCAACATTTGGCGCTCAGCGAGATCCACCGGGCGATGGGTCACGATCAGCTGTTCGACACGCTGTTCGTCTATCAGAACTATCCGGTGGAGACGGTGGCGTCGTCGATGGGCGATGGGCTGGCCATCACCGCGGTCAACGGACGCGAGTACAACCACTATCCGCTGACCATGCAGGCGATGCCAGGTACCGAACTGGTTCTGCGAGTCGAATTCGACACTGATGTGTTCACCGCGAAACGCGTGAACAAGATCGTCGCTCGGTTCCAGCGAGTGCTGGACGCCATGACCGGGGAGGAACCGCGATCGTGACTGCCGAGGCCAACCGGCGATTGTTGTCGATGGATCTCGATGACGACGATGAACTCGAGGAACTGGACGAGTGGGGTAACCGGGCCGCCCTGACCGGGACGATGTCACCGTCGGGAACGATTCCGGAATTGTTCGCCCAGCAGGTGATCCGTGATCCGGGGGCGGTGGCGGTCAGTTCCGGCGGCTGCCACATCACGTACGCCGACCTCGACCAAGCCGCCAACCGGTTGGCGAACGTGTTGATCGAGCGCGGTGTCGGGCCGGGTCAGCGGGTGGCGTTGGTGTTCTCCCGGTCGGTGGAAGCCGTCGTGGCGATCCTGGGAGTGCTGAAAACCGGTGCGGCGTATGTGCCGATCGATCCGGCGGTGCCCGATGCCCGGGTGGAGTTCGTGGTTGCCGATTCGGGTCCGGTGGCCGCGGTGACCACCGCCGATCTGGCCGATCGCCTCGACCGACATGGCTTGCCGGTGATCGTCATCGACGACGCCGCGGTGACCGCTCAGCGCAGCACCGCGCCGCGNCGCCGGCTTTCTACGCGCTGAAAGCCGGGGTTGTGGCCGGGCCGGAGAACCGGTTGGTGCTGGGGGCGGTGGTGTTGGGCGGCGAGGCGCTCGACCCGCCGCGGCTCGCACCATGGTTGGACCGCCACACCACATCACCGCGGTTGATCAACATGTACGGGATCACCGAGACGACGGTGCATGCCTCGTTCCGTGAGATCACCGCCGCCGATGTGGACAGTGCGGTCAGTCCGATCGGCGTGCCCTTGGCGGATCTGGCGTTCTTCGTGCTCGACGATTGGCTGCGCCCGGTACCGGCGGGTGCGGTGGGCGAGTTGTATGTCGCCGGTGCGGGTTTGGGGTACGGCTACGTCGGGCGCGCACCGTTGACCTCGACGCGATATGTGGCGTGCCCGTTCGGTAGTCCGGAAATGCCGGCCACCCGGATGTATCGCACCGGCGATCTGGTCAGGTGGGGTACCGATGGGCAGTTGCAGTATCTGGGCCGGGCCGACGAGCAGGTCAAGATCCGTGGATATCGCATCGAGTTGGGGGAGATCCAGGCGGCGTTGATGGCGCTGGACGGGGTCGAGCAGGCGGTGGTGATCGCTCGTGAGGACCGTCCGGGTGACAAGCGTCTGGTCGGCTACATCACCGGGCCGGCCGACACTGCTCTGCTGCGTGACGCGCTGGGGGAGCGGCTGCCGGCCTACATGGTGCCGACGGCCGTCGTCGCAATCGAGGCGCTACCGTTGACGGTCAACGGCAAGCTCGACAAGAAGGCCTTGCCCGCACCGGAATACCAGCACACCGATGACTACCGGGCCCCGGCCACCCCGACCGAAGAGATCGTGGCGGGCATCTATGCCGAGATCCTCGGCCTGGACCGCGTCGGCGTCGCCGACTCCTTCTTCGATCTCGGCGGGGATTCGCTACAGGCCATGCGCCTGGTCGCCGCGCTCAATCGAACCCTGGACGCCGGCCTGGAAGAGCGGGTCGTCTTCGACGCTCCGACGGTCGGGGAGTTGGTACTTCGCATCGGTGGCGGCGCCGGCAACCACCAGCCATTACTGGCCGGTGAGCGACCGGAGCTGATGCCGCTGTCGTTCGCGCAGAGCCGGTTGTGGTTCATCGACCAATTGCAGGGCCCCTCACCGGTGTACAACCTGGCGGCCGGGTTGCGTCTGTCCGGATCGCTCGATGTCGATGCGCTGGGAATGGCCATCGCCGATGTCCTGGAGCGGCACGAGAGCCTGCGTACCTTGTTCCCGACGGTCGACGGGACGCCTCATCAGCTGATCGTTCCGCCGGATCAGACCGGGTTCACCTGGGACGTCGTCGACGCAGGCGAATGGTCGCCAGAGCGGTTGCAGCAGGCCGTCGAGGACACCGTGCGGCACGGATTCGACCTGAGTGCCGAGATCCCGTTCCTGGCAAAGATTTTCCGCGTCACCGACGACGAACACGTGCTGGTGGTCGTGGTGCATCACATCGCCGCAGACGGGTGGTCGATCACCCCGCTGGTGGCCGATCTGGGCGTGGCCTACGCCGGGCGGTGCGCCGGGCACGCACCCGGCTGGGCGCCGCTGGCAGTCCAGTACGCGGACTACACGCTGTGGCAACGTGCGCAGCTCGGCGATCTCGAAGACGCCGACAGCCGGATCTCCCAGCAATTGAGATTCTGGACCGATGCCCTGGCCGGAATGCCCGAATGCGTGGCGTTGCCGACCGACCGCCCCTATCCCTTGGTGGCCGACCAACAGGGCGACCGCATAGATGTGGACTGGCCGGCCGAGCTGCAGGAGCGGGTGGCCCGCCTGGCCCGCGATCACAACGCCACCAAGTTCATGGTGGTCCAAGCGGCGCTGCTGACCCTGTTGTCGAAGCTGAGTTCGAGTTCCGATGTGGCGGTGGGATTTCCCATCGCCGGGCGTCGTGATCCGGCCCTCGACGAGCTGGTCGGGTTTTTCGTCAACACCTTGGTGCTGCGGGTGGATCTGGCGGGAGACCCGACTGTCACCGAGGTGCTGGCTCAAGTACGTGCCAACAGCCTCGGCGCCTTCGAACACCAAGACGTGCCGTTCGAGGTGCTCGTCGAGCGGCTCAATCCGAGCCGGTCGCTGACCCATCATCCGCTGGTGCAGGTGATGATGGCCTGGCAAAACGTTCCCGGCCAGGCCGGCGGGTCGGGTGGTGCACTGGCACTCGGAGACCTGCAGGCCACCCCGCTGCCACTGGACACGCACACGGCACGCACGGACCTGTCGTTCTCGCTGGCCGAGCGTTGGACCGAAACCGGCCAGGCCGCAGGAATTTCCGGGACGGTGGAGTACCGCACCGATGTGTTCGACGCCACCACGATCGAAGCCCTGATCGCCCGGCTGCACCGTGTGCTCGAAGCGATGGCAGCGGATCCGGCCCGACGATTGTCGGCCATCGACGTGCTCGACACCGACGAACAGATGCGCCTGGACTTGGTGGGCAACCGCGCGACGCTGACCAGTCCTGAGCCTCAGCCTGCCTCGATCCCGGCCTTGTTCGCGGCACAGGTGGCGCGGGATGCCGATGCGGTGGCGGTCAGCTCCGACGGAAGTCACGTCACGTACGAAGATCTCGACCGGGCCGCGAATCGTCTGGCTCGCTTGCTGATCGAGCGTGGCGCCGGGCCGGGGCAGCGGGTGGCGGTACTGCTCTCCCGGTCGGTCGAGGCGATCGTCGCCATTTTCGGAGTCCTCAAGTCCGGCGCGGCGTATGTGCCGATCGATCCGGCGGTGCCCGATTCACGGCTCGAATTCGTCCTGGCCGATGCCCAACCCGCGGTCGCGGTCACCACCAACGATCTGGCCGACCGCCTGGCCGGGCACCCGGTGACGGTCATCGCCGTCGACGACGCTGCGGTGGCCGGCCAGGGGGACAGCGCGCCGCCCCTGGGGCCGACACCGGACGACATCGCCTATGTGATCTATACCTCGGGCACCACGGGTGTGCCCAAGGGCGTGGCGATTCCGCATCGCAACGTGATTCGGCTGCTGCGGGCGTTGGATGCGGATCTCGAGTTGTCGGCCGGTCAGGTGTGGACGCAGAGTCATTCGTTGGCGTTCGACTTCTCGGTGTGGGAGATCTTCGGGGCCCTGCTGCACGGTGGCCGGCTGGTGGTCGTGTCCGATTCGGTGGCTCGGTCACCCGAAGATTTCCACACCCTGTTGGTCGATGAGCGGGTCAGCGTGTTGAGTCAGACGCCGTCGGCGTTCTACGCGCTGCAAACCGCGGACGAGTTGTCGCCCGCGTCCGGGTCCGAACTCGAACTTGAGCTGGTCGTCTTCGGCGGCGAGGCGCTGGACCCGACAAGGCTGGGCGACTGGCTGGAAGACCACCCGGTACTCCCGCGGTTGATCAACATGTATGGCATCACCGAGACGACGGTGCATGCCTCGTTCCGTGAGATCACCGCCGCCGATGTGGACAGTGCGGTCAGTCCGATCGGCGTGCCACTGAAGCACCTGGCCTTCTTCGTGCTCGATCGCTGGCTGCGTCCGATGCCGGTCGGTGTGGTGGGCGAGTTGTATGTCGCCGGTGCGGGTTTGGCGGCCGGGTACGTGGGTCGGTCTGGATTGAGTGCGTCGCGGTTTGTGGCGTGTCCGTTCGGCGCGCCGGGTCGCCGGATGTATCGGACCGGGGATCTGGTCTGCTGGCGCGCGGACGGTGAGTTGCAGTATCTGGGCCGGGCCGATGAGCAGGTCAAGATCCGTGGGTACCGCATCGAGTTGGGGGAGATCCAGGCGGCGTTGATGGCGCTGGACGGGGTCGAGCAGGCGGTGGTGATCGCCCGTGAGGACCGTCCGGGCGACAAGCGCCTGGTGGGCTACCTCACCGGCTCCGCCGATCCATCGGCCGCCCGCGCCGCGCTGGCGGACAAACTCCCCTCTTACATGGTGCCCACGGCCGTCGTCGCGGTCGACGCGCTACCCCTGACGGTCAACGGCAAACTCGATATTCGCGCGCTGCCCGCGCCCGAATACCAGGACGTCGACCACTACCGGGCGCCGGCCACCCCGGTTGAGGAGATCCTGGCGGGCATCTTCGCCCAGGTTCTCGGGCTGGAACAAGTCGGTGTCGACGACTCGTTCTTCGACCTCGGCGGCGACAGTATTTCGGCGATCCAGGTGATCTGGCGCGCCCACAGTGCCGGCCTGACCGGTCGTCCACGCGACATCTTCGTCCAGCAGACCGTGGCCCGGCTGGCGCGGGTGGTCCGGTTGGCCGACGGCTCGGGCCGGGTGATCGACGACGGGATCGGCCCGGTGGTGGCGACTCCGATCATGCGCTGGCTCAAGAGCCTGGAAACGGCTGACGGCCCGATCGACGAGTTCAACCAGACCGTGGTGCTGCAGGCTCCCGCCGGAGCCGGCGAGGACGACATCGTAATTCTGTTGCAGGCCTTGTTCGATCGCCACGGCATGCTTCGGTTGCGCGCGGAGGACGACGGAGCCGGTGGATGGACGATGAGCGTGCCCGAGGCCGACGCGGTTGACGCCCGCGCGCACCTGCACACCGTCGACGTGTTGACCGAAGACGCCCTGGCGGCGGCTCGTTCGCGGTTGAATCCGGCGGCCGGGGCGATGCTCAGCGCCGTGTGGAGTTCGGCTACGGGCCAATTGGGACTGGTGGTCCACCATCTGGCCATCGACGGCGTGTCGTGGCGAATCGTGTTGGAGGACCTGAACATCGCCTGGACCCAGCATCGTGGCNCCGTGGTGCTGCAGGCTCCCGCCGGAGCCGGCGAGGACGACATCGTAATTCTGTTGCAGGCCTTGTTCGATCGCCACGGCATGCTTCGGTTGCGCGCGGAGGACGACGGAGCCGGTGGATGGACGATGAGCGTGCCCGAGGCCGACGCGGTTGACGCCCGCGCGCACCTGCACACCGTCGACGTGTTGACCGAAGACGCCCTGGCGGCGGCTCGTTCGCGGTTGAATCCGGCGGCCGGGGCGATGCTCAGCGCCGTGTGGAGTTCGGCTACGGGCCAATTGGGACTGGTGGTCCACCATCTGGCCATCGACGGCGTGTCGTGGCGAATCGTGTTGGAGGACCTGAACATCGCCTGGACCCAGCATCGTGGCGGTCAGCCGGTGCTGTTGCCGCCGGCGGCAACGTCGTTCACGGGGTGGGCGAACCTGCTTGCCGAGCATGCCCGCCACCCCGATGTGGTCGCCCAGGCCGGCACCTGGCGGCAGGTGACGTCGGTCCCCGCCGCGTTGCCGGCGCCGCAACCCGCCGAGGATACGTTCGCCACGGCCGGATATCTGACCGAGTTCCTGGACGCCGAGACCACCCACATGCTGCTCGGCGATGTACCGGCGGCATTTCACGCCGGTGTGCACGAGATCCTTTTGATCGCTTTCGGTTTGGCGTGGGCGCAGTACTTGGGCACCGAGGGCGCGCCGATCGCCATCGATGTGGAGGGGCACGGCCGCCAAGAGGAATTGGGCGGCGCGGTCGACTCCGAGATCGACCTGTCGCGCACGGTCGGATGGTTCACCACCAAGTACCCGGTATCACTGAGCTTCGGCGGCCGCGGCGGCGGGCTGCGCTGGACTCAGGTGGTGGCCGGGGATGCCGCGCTCGGGGCGGTGATCAAGGACGCCAAGGAGCAGCTGCGCGCGCTGCCGGACGGCCTGACCTATGGCCTGCTGCGCTATCTCAACCCCGACGTGGACCTTCCCGGAGCCGATCCTGTCATCGGCTTCAATTACCTCGGACGGCTGGGATCCCCGGCAGCCTACGCGTCGGGTGACGTGTGGCGCTTCAGCAATGAAGGCCTGTCGCTCACCGGCGCCGCCGGGGCCATTCCCATCGCGCTGGCCCATTCGGTCGAGCTCAACGCCGTCACCATCGACACCGACACCGGCCCGCATCTGAATGCCACCTGGACGTGGGCGCCCACCGTGCTGGACCGCACGGCCGTCACCCGGATCAGCAGGCTGTGGTTCGACGCCTTGGCGGGAATCTGCGCTCATGTCAGACGCGGCGGCGGCGGGCTGACACCGTCGGACATCGCACCGGTTCGGTTGAGCCAGCAGCAGATCGACGCCCTGCACGACGCAGATCCCATCGCCGACGTGTTGCAGCTGACGCCCTTGCAGCAGGGCCTTCTGTACCACGCCGGCATCGCGAACAGCTCCGGCGACGATGTCTATGCGGTGCAGCTGGATCTGGCGTTGAGTGGACCGCTCGACGTGCACCGGCTCCGGGATGCCGTGCAGACGGTGGTCGGCCGACATCCGCATCTGGCCGCCCGCTTCTGCCCACAGTTCGAACAACCGGTGCAGGTCATTCCCGCGGATCCGGTAGCGCCATGGCGATATATCACGTTGGACAGCAACGGGATCGGTATCGACGAACAGATCGAGGAGATCTGCGCGGCCGAACGTGCCGCAGTCTGCGACCTGGAGAACCAGCCCGCGTTCCGGGCCGCCCTGATCCGTGTCGCCCACGACCGGCACCAGTTCGTGCTGACCAATCACCACATCGTCCTGGACGGTTGGTCGATGCCGATCCTGATGCAGGAGATCTTCGCCGGGTACCAGGGGCTGCGGTTGCCCGCGGCGTCGCCGTATCGCAGCTTCACAACGTGGCTGGCTGAACGCGATCACCAGGCCGCTCACGCCGCGTGGGGCGAGGTGCTCGCCGGATTCGACACCCCGATCCTGGTCGGACCGCCGCAGCGGCTGCGGTTCGGGGAGCGTCGCGTTTACTCGTATCGGTTGCCTGCGAAGACCACGCGCGCAGTCACCAAGCTGGCGCGAACGCATCACACCACCGTCAACATGGTGTTGCAGGGCGCCTGGGCACTGCTGCTCAGCTCACTCACCGGCCGATCGGACGTCGCGTTCGGCACCGTCGTGTCGGGCAGGTCTGCCGAGGTCGACGGCGCGGATTCGATGGTCGGTCTGCTGATCAACACCGTGCCGGTACGGGCCACCTTCACGCCGGACACCACCACGGCCGATCTGCTGGATCAACTTCAGCGTGCCCACAACGACACGCTTGAGCACCAGCACGTGGCGCTCAGCGACATTCACCGCATCACCGGCCAGGACAGCCTGTTCGACACCGTCTTCGTCTACGAGAACTATCCGATCGAGGGCGGCACGCCACCCGGTGGCGACGGGCTGGCCATCACCGGGTTCAGCAGCCGGGACTACTACCACTACCCGATCTCGGTGCAAGCCGGGCCGGGCCGCGAGCTGGAACTCCGCGTCCAGTACGACACCGACGTGTTCGACGCGGAGGCCATCGAAGCGCTGATGGAGCGGTTCAAGAAGGTCCTGGGGGAGATGACGGCCCATCCGGGGCGCCGCCTGTCGTCCTTCGACCTCCTCGAAGGCTCGGCACGGCCGCGACCCGCCGGCTGGGTCGGTGGGGCTGAGCCCGAAGCCGCGGCAGCCTCCGACGTGGGTGCGACCGGCGATGCCTACCGTCCGCCGGCGACCTTGATCGAGCAGATCGTGGCCAGCATCTACGCCGAGGTACTCGGCGTGCACCGGGTCGGGGTTCAGGAGTCGTTCTTCGAGTTGGGCGGCGATTCGATTTCGGCGATGCGTGCCATCGCCGCGATCAACGGCGCCCTCGACGTCGAGCTGACGGTCCTCACGCTGTTCGACTTCCCGTCCGTGCGCGGCTTGGCCCAGCAGTTGGAGAACACGCCGGCGCAGTAGGGCGACGGTTCGTCGCGTGCGCATCGGACCTCGGGTATGAAGGTAGGCGCCCGCGATTCGCCCCGTTGATCGTCGGCCGAGCGGAAAGGTGCATCGACAGCGGTGGATGGCCGAGCCCCTACCTCACGGGCGGTCTCGATCGCCGCGCAGGAAGACTACGGTGACTACCGGCTCTCGTACCGCGTCAATCGTGCCCACGACAGGCGTATGCAGGTGGCCCTGCTTCTACTGCTCGTCGCGCCGTTCCCGTTTCTGCAGATGGCATACGAGGCCTCGCCGTGGAGCGGCAACGCAATGGGTCCCTCGACGTCCGGCATGTTGGCCTCGGGCATCACCGGCCTGCTGTTCCTCGGCCTGGCGCTCGTCGTAGCAGTCCCGCTGCTGACCGGTATGGTCCGGGGCAGGGGCGCCCACCTGCACTTTTTCGAACGAGGAGCCATCGCCGAACGCGTCCGTGGCCACCTCTACGCCTGGCCATATCAGCGCGCCACCGTCCGCTACGTCTGTTGGCGCGAGTCGAATGACGGCCAGTGGCGTGACCGTCCCCAGATCTGGGTCACGTTCCACGAGGACGACGAGACCATCTGTTTCGATGGACTCGCCCCGTCGGACCGGGCCGGGTTGCCGCACATCGCACGCGAATTCGGCATCAGCGATCAGCCTGAACACGTCGACGAGGTCTACCGGAACACGGCGCCCACACCGTTCTGACGCGGGGGTGAGCATGGCGCAAGCATCACCACATATATGGCACCAGTCGGTAGCGGGCCTTCTGCGCGTACTCGCGGTATCCGTCCAACTCTTCGACCAGGAGCTTCTCCTCATCGCGGATGCGGATGACGAGCATGGTCAGGCCGGCCACTACGGGCAGGAGCCCCCAATACGAGCCGAGCGCGAGGGGGAAGCCGATGATCGTCAGCAGGTTGCCGGTGTACATGGGGTGACGCACCACCCCGTACAGGCCGGTCGAGACGACCTTCTGGCCTGATTCCACCTGAACCGTGGAGGCCGCGAAGCTGTTCTGGATGACCACCAGGCTGGTGACCCCCAACCCGACGACCACCAGAACATCACCGGCCACGCAGATCGCGGTCGGCACCGCCGACCAGCCGAATCGATGGTCCAGTGCGCTGATCACCACCATGGCCGCCAGCGACAGGTACCAGGCGCCGATGAGGACCTTCTGCAGCATCCGGGTTTCGGCGGCCGGGCCGGCGTGCTTCCGGCGCCGGTGCGCCTCGGGATCTGCGCGCTGCAGGAAGATGCTCGGGATCCAGGTCGACAACGCGAACACCGCGAGAAAAACCCAGGCCTGCCAGAAGTCGAGCGTTCCGGCGAGCGAGAACAGCACCAGGCCGAATACGAAGAGTTCGACAACCCCGAATGCCACTACTCTCGCAACGGCTTTCACGAATCCTCCTGTCGGGCACCGCAGCGCCGACGATCGGCGGCCACAACGAAGCGCAGGCCTAAACTACCGTCGCTCACACGGGCGCCGGGTGGGATTGGCGCCAAGCAATAGCCGGCGGTGCTCACCTTGTCGCCGGACCTCTGCCGTAGCGTGCGGTCGCATGTATGAACTTCCCGATGACCGAGGGAAGATCGCCACCACGGTCGCCGCGGCGTCGGCTTGCGTCCTGCTCGCGTCGTTCCTCGTGCTCTTTCTCGTCATGAGGAGTGACGCGCTGACGTCGAATATGATGGGCGGCCGCTACCCGTCGACCGGGGCGGCGATGCGGACGCGCGGGGGAGCGGCGCTCAGCGTCGTGCTCGCGGTAGTCGGCTACGGCGGGCTGGTCCGGGCCGCGGTCCTCCGCAAGACCAGCGTGGTGAGAGTGCTGAGGGTGCTGTTCGGCGCCGCGCTCGTGGGATATCTACCCGTCGCGCTCTTCGTCTGCCTCACTGCTTTCCAGTGACGATGCGGTGCCCTCGGTGAGATTCGAACTCACACTGTACGGGTTTTGAATCCGTTTCCTCTGCCAGTTGGGATACGAGGGCGTCTCGATCAGTACTGCGGCCTACCACCATAGAGGATGCCCCCGCGGTCGCCGAACAGCGGCCTCCACGACACAATGTTCCCCATGACCGGCTCACCGACAGACGCAGACCGACCCCGCCGCGTGCTCGTCGCCGAGGATGAAGCGCTCATCCGCCTCGACCTCGCCGAGATGCTGCGCGAGGAGGGCTATGAGGTGGTCGGTGAGGCCGGCGACGGCCAGGAGGCCGTCGAGCTCGCCGAGTCGCTGCGCCCCGACCTGGTGATCATGGACGTCAAGATGCCGCGTCGTGACGGCATCGATGCCGCCTCCGAGATCGCCAGCAAGCGCATCGCCCCGATCGTGATCCTTACCGCGTTCAGCCAGCGGGAGCTGGTGGAGCGCGCCCGCGACGCCGGGGCCATGGCGTATCTGGTCAAGCCCTTCAACATCACCGACCTGGTTCCCGCCATCGAGGTGGCGGTGAGCCGGTTCAGCGAGATCGCCGCGTTGGAGAACGAGGTCGCCACCCTGGGCGACCGGCTCGAGACGCGCAAGCTGGTCGAGCGGGCCAAGGGTTTGCTGCAGAGCAAACACCAGATGACCGAGCCGGAGGCGTTCAAGTGGATTCAGCGGGCCGCGATGGACCGCCGAACCACCATGAAACGGGTGGCCGAGGTGGTGCTGGAAACCCTCGAGGACGCCAAGGAAGAACCCGCCCAAGAGAACTGATCGACCGGCCCGGTTGTTAATTGTGGGTTTCTGCCGGGCCGAAATTGCGCGTTCAGCCAGTACGAGCTGACGGAGCATTCCTTCAACATCCCGCACTCGGGCCGGTGGTTGGCTATGTTCTACCCCGAAGCTCCGGCGCCCCCCTTCAGAAGGTCAGGGCACCGGTGCCGCCGACAACTCTGACCCGGAGGTGAAGCGTGCGCGGTCGCGTGGCACGGAAAGCATTTGCTCTCGGAAGTGCGGGTGTGGTTGCCCTGGCGATTGCCGGTTGCAACCAGTCGGCGCCGGGGGGAGGCGAGGCATCGCCGACCGATCTGAAGATCGTCGAGAAGGTTCAGATCGACGAGAACGGTGCCGAGGTCAAGGCCGCCGAGGGGGTCACCCCCGCCGATCCGGCGGGAGACGGCAAGGCCACCTGCCCGCCGGTGATGATCGGCATGATGGGCGCGCTCAACGGTCCGGATGCCGCTTTGGGCATCAACATCAAGAACGGCGTGCAACTCGCGATCGACAAGCACAACGCCGCCAATCCCGGCTGCCAGGTGCAGCTCAAGAGCTTTGACACCGAGGGCGACCCGCAGAAGGCCACCGGGGTGGCACCGCAGATCGTCGACGAGCCGTTCATCATCGGCCTGGTCGGACCGGCGTTCTCCGGAGAGACCAAGGCGACCGGCGACGTCTTCAACCAGGCCGGGCTGGTGGCCACCACGGCGTCGGCCACCAATGTCACCCTGAGCGAGAACGGGTGGCGGACCTTCTTCCGCGGCCTGGCCAACGACGGTGTCCAGGGCCCCTCGGTTGCCAACTACCTGAAGAACACGCTCGGCCACAAGAAGGTGTGTGTGGTCGACGACAGCACCGACTACGGACTCGGCTTGGCCGAGGCGGTACGCGAAACCCTTGGCCCGGTGGCGGATTCGGCGTGCAACATCTCGGTGAAGAAGGGCGACAAGGAGTTCTCGGCGGCCGTCACCCAGATCAAGGGTGCCGCCCCGGAGTCGGTGTTCTACAGCGGCTACTACTCCGAGGCCGCGCCGTTCGTGCAGCAGCTCAAGGACGGCGGTGTGACCGCGACGTTCGTCAGCGCCGACGGCACCAAGGATCCCGAGTTCGTCAAGCAGGCCGGCGGATCGTCGCAGGGCTCGTTGCTGTCCTGCCCGTGCGGTCCGGCATCCGGAGCGTTCGCCGACGAGTACACCCAGAAGTTCGGCCAGGCGCCCGGCACGTACAGCACCGAGGGTTATGACCTCGGCACCATCCTGCTCAAGGGCATCGACTCCGGGGCCATCACCCGGCCGGCGCTGCTGGACTTCGTCCGCAACTACGACGGACAGGGCGTGGCCCGCAAGTACCAGTGGACTGACAAGGGCGAGCTGACCACCACCCTGATCTGGATGTACGAAGTCCAGTAGCCACCAGGCGAAACGCGTCCGAGACCGGCACCAGGACTCGGACGCGTTTCGCTTCACGACTCGGAGTCAGGAGCCGCCACCGGATGATCCACGAGTGCGTCGAGCAATCCGCCTGCCTGGCAGCCAATATCAGCTTCAACCTGGATGGCCTGCGAGACGGCTTCTGGCAGTTGACGATCGACGGCCTTTCGTGGGGCGCGATCTATGCGCTGGTGGCGGTGGGCTACACCCTGGTCTTCGGTGTGCTGCGCCTGATCAACTTCGCCCATTCCGAGATCTTCATGCTCGGGATGTTCGGTGCGTACTTCTGCCTGGACGTGATCCTGGGCTTCACCCCGAGCGGCAACGCCTACAACAAGGGCATCGCACTGACCGTGTTGTATCTCGCGATAGCGATGCTGTTCGCGATGCTGGTATCGGGTTCGGCCGCGGTCGGTTTGGAGCTCGTCGCATACCGGCCGCTGCGCAAGCGCAACGCCCGCGCGTTGACCTTCCTCATCACCGCGATCGGCATGTCGTTCGTGCTGCAGGAGTTCGTGCACTTCGTGCTGCCGAAGCTAATGAAGGGCTACGGGGGTAGTAACGCGCAACAACCGATCGTGCTGGTCCAGCCGAAGTCCCAGTTCACGATCTTCGGCGCCACCGTGTCGAACGTGACGCTGGTGATCGTGGGCGCGGCGCTGGTGCTCGCGCTGCTGACCGACATCGCGATCAACCGCACCAAGTTCGGACGCGGGATCCGCGCGGTGGCACAGGATCCGACCACGGCCACCCTGATGGGTGTCTCCCGGGAACGCATCATCATGCGGACCTTCCTCATCGGTGGCCTGCTGGCCGGTGCCGCGGCGCTGCTCTACACCCTCAAGGTGCCGCAGGGCATCATCTACTCGGGCGGATTCCTGCTGGGCATCAAGGCATTCTCGGCGGCGGTGCTGGGCGGCATCGGCAATCTCCGCGGGGCCTTGCTGGGCGGTCTGCTGCTGGGAATCATGGAGAACTACGGGCAGGCGGTGTTCGGCACTCAGTGGCGCGACGTCGTGGCGTTCGTCCTGCTGGTGTTGGTGCTGCTGTTCCGGCCGACCGGCATACTCGGTGAAAGCCTCGGGAAGGCGCGGGTATGAGCGAGCAGCACGGTTCAGAGGCCGCCGGTTCGGTGACGAGAACACTGCTGGCCCCCGGCGATGCCCTGCGGGATTCGTGGTCGGGCCTGCCGCGGGTGGGCAAGTGGCTGGTCGGCGTGGTGGGGTTCACCCTGCTGGGCCTGCTGCCGCTGTTCACCCCGAGCTTCCTGAACACACCCGGCATCAGTTTCGGCGGCACCATGGCCCAGTTCGCGATGGTCGCCATCATCGCCATCGGCCTCAACGTGGTGGTCGGCCAGGCCGGTCTGCTCGATCTCGGCTATGTCGGCTTCTACGCCGTCGGCGCCTATACCGTCGCCCTGCTGACCAGTCCCGACAGCCCATGGAACAAGGTGGGTCCCGACGGGTTCTTCAGCAAGGACTGGGCCTGGCTGTCATGCGTACCGCTGGCCATGGCCGTCACCGCGCTGGCCGGCCTGATCCTGGGCACGCCCACCCTGCGGCTGCGCGGCGACTACCTGGCCATCGTCACACTCGGCTTCGGCGAGATCATCCGGCTGTTGGCCGACAACCTGTCCGACATCACCAACGGTTCGCGCGGGCTCAACCAGGTGGCCTATCCGCGGGTCGGGGAGAGCGAGAAACTGCCCAACGGGGTGTTCTCCAGCGGTAATTCGGCCGGTGAGGCCAACTACGGCACGTGGTGGTTCTGGCTCGGCCTGACCCTGATCGTCGGCATCCTGCTGTTGGTCGGCAACCTCGAACGCAGCCGCGTCGGCCGGGCCTGGGTGGCCATCCGGGAAGACGAGGACGCCGCAGAGGTGATGGGCGTCAACACCTTCCGGTTCAAGCTGTGGGCCTTCGTGATCGGCGCCGCGATCGGCGGGCTGTCCGGGGCGCTCTACGCGGGCCAGGTCCAGTACGTCGCGCCGCCGACGTTCAACATCATCAACTCGATGCTGTTCCTGTGCGCGGTGGTGCTCGGTGGGCAGGGCAACAAGCTCGGGGTCATCTTCGGCGCCTTCATCATCGTGTACCTGCCCAATCGGCTGCTGGGGGTGGAGTTCCTCGGGATCAACCTCGGTGACCTGAAGTACCTGTTCTTCGGCCTGGCTCTGGTGGTGCTGATGATCTTCCGCCCGCAGGGTCTGTTCCCGGTCCGGCAGCAGCTGCTGACCTACGGGCGATCGGCCCGACAACTGTTGCGCGGCAACACGGAGAAGGAGCCGGTGCTGTGACCGATCCCATGCCCGGTGCGACGGAGAGTGTCGAAGAACTGGCCGGGGTACACCGCGACATCCAGGCCGCCGAGGGGGAGGTGCTGCTGGAGACCCGGGATCTCACCGTCAAGTTCGGCGGTCTGGTGGCGCTGGACTCGGTGAGTTTCGACATCCGTCGCGGTGAGATCCTCGGCCTGATCGGGCCCAACGGCGCCGGAAAGACCACGTGCTTCAACGCGATCACCGGGGTGTACCGGCCGAGCTCGGGGTCGGTGACGTTCGACGGCGCCCCGCTGGGCCGGATCAAACGCCACCAGATCACCCGCCGTGGCGTCGCCCGCACGTTCCAGAACATCCGGCTCTTCGGCGAGATGACCGCGCTGGAGAACGTCATGGTGGGAACCGATGCGCGACACAAGACCTCGGTGCCGGGAGCCCTGGTCCGGTCGCCGCGGCACCGCCGCGAGGAATGGTCGGCGATCGAGCGGGCGGCGGCATTGCTCCACTTCGTCGGGATCGCGCACCGCGGTGAGGAGAAGGCCAAGAACCTGCCCTACGGGGATCAGCGCCGCCTGGAGATCGCCCGGGCCCTGGCCACCGAGCCCAAACTGTTGTGCCTGGATGAGCCGGCCGCCGGATTCAACCCGGCCGAGAAGGCGTCGCTGATCGAACTGATCCGCAAGATCCGTGACGACGGCTACACCGTGCTGCTGATCGAACACGACATGCGGCTGGTGATGGGCGTGACCGACCGCATCGTGGTGCTGGAATTCGGCCGCAAGATCGCCGAGGGCCTGCCACATGAAATCCGCGAGGACCCGAAGGTCATCGCCGCGTATCTGGGGGTGCCCGATGACGAACTCGGCTGAGACCGGCGGGCCGCGCGTCCTGCTCGAGGTGCGTGACGCGGTGGTGCACTACGGCAGGATCAAGGCGCTGCACGGGGTTTCGCTCGTGGTGCACGAGGGGGAGCTGGTCACGCTGCTCGGTTCCAACGGGGCGGGCAAGACCACGATGATGCGGGCGATCTCGGGTCTGCGGCCGCTGACGTCAGGCTCGATCTGGTTCGAAGGGCGTGACATCTCCCGGGTCAAGGCCCATCAGCGTGCCATCGACGGGCTGGTCCAGGCGCCGGAGGGGCGCGGCGTGTTTCCGGGCATGACCGTCGTGGAGAACCTGGAGATGGGTTGCTACGGGCGCAAATTCGCCACGCGGCAGGAGCATGTCGAGCGATTGGACTGGGTGTACGAGACCTTCCCCAGGCTCGCTGAGCGACGCACGCAGGTGGGCGGCACCCTATCCGGGGGCGAGCAGCAAATGCTGGCGATCGGCCGGGCGCTGATGGCCCGGCCCCGGGTGCTGCTGCTCGACGAGCCCTCGATGGGCCTGGCGCCGATGGTGATCTCGCAGATCTTCCGGATCATCTCCGAGATCAACGCCCAGGGCACGACGGTGCTGCTGGTCGAGCAGAACGCCCAGCAGGCGCTGAGCCGGTCAGACCGGGCCTACATCCTGGAGACCGGCAGTGTGACCCGCACCGGCAATGCGCGGGAGTTGTTGGCAGACGACAGTATTCGCGCTGCCTACCTCGGTGTCGCCTAACCCCTCGGCCCCGCGAGCGTGCGGCTCTGCCGACGACACGCCGCACGGAGTTCGGCATTTGCGCACGCTCAGGGCACGCTGAGGTGGTGATGGTGGCCAAATCGATCGTGCTGTTCGTGCTCGCCGCGGTCTTGGAGATCGGCGGCGCCTGGTTGGTGTGGCAGGGTGTGCGCGAGCATCGGGGCTGGCTGTGGGTCGGCGCTGGTGTGCTGGCGCTCGGTGCCTACGGGTTCGTGGCGGCGTTCCAGTCCGACGCGCACTTCGGCCGGGTGCTGGCGGCTTACGGCGGGGTGTTCATCGCCGGATCGCTGGTGTGGGGCATGGTGGCCGACGGCTTCCGCCCCGATCGATGGGACATCGCCGGCGCCCTGGTGGCACTCGCCGGCGTCGGGCTCATCATGTATGCGCCGCGCTGAGTCCGTCAGCTCAGATGGGCGCTGTCGTCGTCGAGCTCGCTTCGGTTCAGACCCATCGGGGTCGCCGCGGGCACGTCACCGGCAGCCACCACGTGCCGCGTGATCGGGGTCAGCACCCTGAACAGCGTGGCGACCTCGTCGTCGGTCAACGCTTCGAGGGCGCCCAGCGCCAAGGCATCGGTGCGATCTTCGACCGCCTGCTTGGCCTCGCGCCCGGCGGCGGTGAGTTGGCCGTCGCCGTCGAGCCAGCCACGTGAGCGCAGCCGGTCGACGTAGTGCTCCCACTGCTCATCGTCGTAGTCGCGGCTGCGCATGATCATGTCGCGCGGCACCCGGCCGGCCGCGGCGTGCAGCACGTTGGATTCCCGGCCACTGATCCCCTCGGCGACGAGCACGGCGATGTGGGCGTCGCCGCGCTGTTCACGCAGCAGTGTCGCCGCGTGCCAGAGCTTGGCAACGGGCTCGTCGGGCCAGGGCAGCGCCCGATTCGCCGCGTAGAGGGGCCGCCCGTCCAGCGGAGCCGTGCGGGCCGCCTTGGCCGCGAGGTCGGCGGCCTGACGGGTGGCGTCCGAGTCGGTCACCCCGGATCGGCGCAAGGCCGCCACGGCCGAACTCAAGCGCAACTCCAAGATCTGGGCCGGCGTGGACATCTCCCAGACCGCGGGCAGGGCTTTGGCCACCCGCTCGGTGGTGAAGTTGTAGAAGGCCGCGGCGACGACCTCGGGCGCCACCACGCCCAGCGGCGCCGAGCGGGCGGCGAAGTAGCCCATCCAGAACCCGCGATAGCCCACTCCGTCGAGCGCCGCGCGGCATTCCGGGGCGAAGTAGGTGACTCCGTGGACCGGCTCGAACCGGTCGAAGAAACGGCGTGCCAGTGCGGGAGAGCGACCCATTCTGCTAGTTAAACATCGTGGCTCTCGCGGTCGCTCACCGCGGTGGCGGCCTCGTCGATGATGGCCCGCATGGCCCGCTCGGCGGCATCCTCATCGCGCAGGCGGATGGCTCGTGCCACCTCGTCGTGCAGCGCGATGGCCGCCGGGTCGGGGGTATCCGGCATCAGGCCGTGCTGAGTGCGCCCGGCCAGGACCTCGGCCACGACGTCGTTGAGCGCCCGGAACATCTCGTTGCCGCTCGCCTCCAACAGTGTCTGATGGAAGAGCTTGTCCGCCAACAGGTATGAGTCGAGATTGCCGGACCGGCCATGGACCACCATGTCGGAGACAGCGGCGGCCATGATGCGGCAGTGGTCCGGATTGGCCCGGCGGGCGGCAAGAGCGGCAGCGGCCGGCTCGAAACCCCGCCGAAGTTCGGACAATGACGCGAGTTGAGCGGCGCGGTCACCGGCGTGCAGGCGCCATCGAATCAGCCTGGGGTCGAAGACGTTCCACTTTCGCGCGGGCAGGACGGTGATCCCGACCCGGCGTCGTGATTCCACCATGCCCATCGATTCGAGCACTCGGATCACCTCGCGGGCGACGCTGCGCGACACGTCGTGCTCGGCGCTGAGCCGGTCCAGGGTCAGCACCTGGTCGGCCGCGAGCTCACCGGAGACGATTCCGGTGCCGAGTGCGGTCAACAGGCTGGCATGCAGCGCGCCGACGTTTGAGGGCGAGGACACAGATACATCCTGTCATATCTGGCAGATCGCACCTTAAAAACAGATGTTTCGGCGGGATCGTTGCAAAAGTATGCCTTTTGCGCCATGATGTGTGACGGCAAACACATTCGTGAGGCGGTTTCATGGGGTCACCAGTCGTGGTCATGGGCGTATCGGGGTCGGGCAAGTCGACGGTCGGCGCGGCGCTGGCGCAGCGGATACGCGTCCCGTTCGCCGACGCCGACGACTTCCATCCGGAAGCCAATATCGCCAAGATGTCCGCCGGGCATGCGCTCGACGACGATGACCGCTACCCGTGGCTGGAAGCGATCGGAGAGTGGCTCGCCGACCATCACGACGGCGGGGTGATGAGTTGCTCGGCGCTCAAACGCAAGTACCGCGACCAGTTGCGCAGGCACTGCCGCGACGTCGTCTTCCTGCATCTGAGCGGATCGCCGGAGGTGATCCGCCGCCGTCAGGCCAGCCGACCGGGGCACTTCATGCCGCCCGCACTACTCGATTCCCAATTCGCGACGCTCGAGCCGCTCGGACCTGACGAGGACGGCATCGTCATCGACGTGGACCAGAGCATCGACGCCATCGTCGACGAATACGTAGCTCAAACGTCCACTGCGGCAACAGAACAGGAGAATCGATGACCTCGGAGCTCACCCACCTCGCGGCCGGGTCCGATCTGGTGGAGCCGGTGGCGGGCGGCGTCCAACTGGTGACGGCCGCTCTCGCCGGCATTGCGCTGATCGTCGTGCTCATCACGATCGCCAAACTGCATCCGTTCCTGGCTCTGATCTTCGGCGCGCTGACCGTGGGCGTGGTCGCGGGGGAGAACGTGGGCGACGTGCTCGCGTCGTTCTCGAGCGGGTTCGGCAGCACCGCCGCCAGCGTCGGCATTCTGATCGCGCTCGGTGCCATGTTCGCCAAACTCCTCGCCGATTCCGGCGGCGCCGACGAGATCGTCGACACCATCGTCGGGCACGCCTCGCCAAGGGCGCTGCCGTGGGCCATGGCGCTGGTGGGGGCGATCATCGGTCTGCCGATGTTCTTCGAGATCGGCTTGGTGCTGTTGATGCCGGTGATCTACCTGGTGGCCCGCCGTTCCCAACTGTCGTTGATCACGGTGGGCATCCCTGCCCTGGCGGGCCTGTCGGCCATGCACGGGTTCGTGCCACCGCATCCGGGACCGGTCGCCGCGATCTCGTTGCTCAATGCCGATCTCGGCGTGACGCTGGCCCTGGGCGTGCTGGTCGCGATCCCGACGATCGTGGTGGCCGGTCCGCTGTTCGGCAAGTTGGCCGGTCGCTGGGTGGTGCTGGAGGTCCCCGACCGTTTCGACAGCCCGGACACCATGGGCAACACAGACGCCACGGCAACCGGTTCCGGCGACGGTGGCACCGCCACCACCACCGAGACCCGGACACGACCGAGCTTCGCAATCACCATGTTCAGCGTTCTGCTGCCGGTGGCGCTGATGATGGGCAAGGCGCTCGTCGACATCTTCGTCGACGACGAGTCACAGTTGCTGCGTCAAACGTTCGACATCCTCGGGCAGCCGCTGATGGCGTTGTTGATCGCGGTCGTGGTCGGGATGTTCACCCTCGGTGGCGGTGCCAGGATGACCCGCGACCAGATCGTGAAGAGCATCGAATCGTCGCTGCCACCCGTGGCCGGCATCATCCTGATCGTCGCCGCCGGTGGCGGTTTCAAACAGGTTCTGGTCGATACCGGGATCGGCACCCTGCTCGCCGAATGGGCCAAGCAGGCCAATCTGTCGGTGGTGCTGCTGGCCTGGGTGTTGGCCGTATTGATCCGGCTGGCCACCGGGTCGGCCACCGTGGCCACCATCACCGCGTCGTCGCTGATGCTCGGCCTGGTCGAGGGAATGAGTCCCGGCCAGGTATCACTCGTGGTGCTTGCGGTGGGCGCCGGATCGCTGTTCTTCTCACACGTCAACGACGCCGGATTCTGGCTCGTGAAAGAGTATTTCGGGATGTCAGTCGGCCAGACGATCAAGTCCTGGTCGCTGATGGAGACCGCGTTGTCGGTGGCCGGTCTGGTTGTCGTCCTGCTGCTGGGCTTGGTGATCTGAACCCGTAATGCCACGCCGCCGCGTGAGGTGCCTGTTGTCGAACGGCACCTCACGCAACGGTTTTCAGCCTCGGACCACCTGGGTGCCGCCGGCGAGCTCGTCGTGCTTGCCTTGCTTGGTCGCGCTGGCGCTGATGGTCACCGCGATAACGATCATCGCGATGATGCCCAGGAGGCCGCCCACGAACGGGATGATCGGAAACAGGGTGAACGCGTTGCGGATCGCCGACTCCTTGGCCGTCGGCTTGGGTGTGTTGCCCGCACCGTGCACCGCCAGACCGAGCAGCTTCTTGCCCGGTGTCGCTCCCGTCGCCACTTCGAGACCGACGAAGTANCCGGCCGCCAGCAGAAGACCACCGGCCACCTGCACCGCGGCGTTCACGCGTGCCACCGTGCGGGCATCGGTCGGCACGTTGGCGCCAACGGGCCCGGGCATCGCACTCATCGCGCCGAGCGTGCTGCGTGCCGTCTCGGTAGCGGCAGTGGGGTCCCGCAGGGTCTCGACACCGCGGGCGATGAACGTGGCAGACAACATGGGGCGGGCGATTCGTCTGATCAACATGGGGTAGTAGTTCCCCGAGCCCGCCGGGGCAAACCTGTGCGGTGCGGGAACGTCGACCGGCACAACCGACCCGAGGACCACCGTGCTGTGCACGCCTTGTTTGCACGGCCGCCAGACCCGGTATCCGGGTGTAGCTTCGCAGTCGTGAGTCTCGTGGCCGGCATCGACTCGTCGACGCAATCGTGCAAGATCGTCGTCTGCGATGCGGCATCCGGAGCGGTGCTGCGCTCGGCGTCGTCGCCGCATCCCGACGGTACCGAGATCGACCCCGCGCGGTGGTGGGATGCGTTGCAGAACACCGTCGCCGCGATAGGCGGTCTCGACGACGTCGACGCGGTGTCGGTCGGAGCGCAGCAGCACGGCATGGTGTGTATCGATGACACGGGCGATGTGGTCCGGGATGCCCTGCTGTGGAACGACACTCGGTCCTCGNCGGCGCCGGCGACAACGCGGCGGCCGCGCTGGGCCTCGGGGCCGGTCCCGGCGATTGCATTGTCTCGCTCGGAACCTCAGGTGTCGTCAGCGCGGTGGGTGACGCGGTGGCCCACGACACCGAGGGAATCGTGGCCGGCTTCGCCGATGCCACCGGCCGGCAGCTGCCACTGGTGTGCACTCTCAACGGCGCTCCGGTGCTGGCCGCCACCGCCGCCATGCTGCAGGTCGATTTCACCGAGTTCGACCGCTTGGCACTGTCGGCGCAGCCGGGGGCCGAGGGGTTGGTGCTGGTGCCGTACCTCGAAGGTGAGCGTTCCCCGAACCTGCCGAGCTCTCGCGGCGCGCTGCACGGCATCACGACCCGGAACTTCAACTCGGCCAACGTGGCCCGGGCCGCGGTCGAGGGCCTGCTGGCATCGATGGCCTACTGCATCGACAAGATCGTCGATCACGGCATACCGATCGACCACATCACCCTGATCGGTGGGGGAGCCCGGTCGGAGGCCGTGCGCAGCCTGGCGCCGGCGATCTGGGGACGACCGGTCGACGTCCCGTCGCCCGGCGAGTATGTGGCCCTGGGGGCGGCTCGGCAGGCGGCGTGGACCCTGGGCGGACACGATGCCCCGCCGAAGTGGGGTTCCGGTGGCGGGACCACCTACCGCGCCGACACCACGCCGTGGGTGGTCGACCGGTACCGGACCGTGCAATCGCTGACCCTCGGGCAGTGAACTACCTCTGGGAATCGCTGGGGCCAAGCGTGTGGCGCACCCGGTTGCCCTTTCTGGATGTGACGGTCGGACTGGTCGGCGGCAGTGCCTGCGCCATGCTGATCGATTCCGGCACCACCTTGTCCGAGGCTCGCGGCATCGAGTCAGATGTCGCGGCCCTCACCGGACATCGTGTCGCTCATATCGCGCTGACTCACAACCATTTCGACCATATTCTCGGGGCGTCGTGGTTTCGTGGTGCCGAAATCCACTGCGCGCCTGAGGTTGCGGCAACCATGTCGTCGGACCGGATTCGCCTGCGCGCCGACGCGATCCACCACGGCGCCGACGTCGCTGAGGTCGACAGCGCGATCGCCGCGATATCGGCGCCGGCGCGCCCGGTGTACGGCGGCGTCATCGATCTCGGTGATCGCGCCGTGGTGATCCGGCATCCCGGCCGCGGCCACACCACCCACGATCTGATCGTGACGGTACCGACGGAACCCACGGTCGTGTTCTGCGGTGATCTCGTCGAGCAGTCGGGGGATCCGGTGATCGACGCCGATTCCGATCTGGCGTCCTGGCCGGCCACGTTGGAGGCGGTACTGGCCGCAGGCGGCGACGATGCGTTGTTCGTTCCGGGGCATGGCGCCGTGGTGGATGCCGAGTTCATCCGGCGCCAACAGGCGTGGCTGAGGATTCGCCACGGTTCGTGATCCCGCCGGTGGATTTAGTTAGCCCATATGCGACGATTCGCCGATGACCGAGGTTGTCGCCCATTTCGTGCAGTCCGAGCAGGACCGGTTCCAGCCGACCCGCTTCGCCCAGAGCCACTGGGGTGAGGACCATCTGAACGGTCCGGCCCTGGTGGGTCTGGCCGCCACCGCGCTGGAGACCGCGTTCGGACTGCCCGAATTCCTGCCGGCCCGGTTGACCGTCGACCTGTTCAAGGCTGCCCGCGGGTTGCCCACCACGACGAAGGTGGCGCTGATCCGGGATGGCCGCCGGGTTCGCAACTCCGAGTGCGAGCTGGTGCAGGACGGGGTGACGGTGGCGCGCGCGACGCTCGTGCAGTATCGGTTGAGTGCCCCGCCGCGTGGCGAAGAGTGGATCGCTCCGACCAGCTTCGAGCCGCCGCCGACGCTCGACGGTGGCCGCACCACCTACATGGGCAGTGACGCCGGTGGTTGGGGCCGTGCGATCGCCGACCATCAGAACGCGTCCCGCAAGCGGTTCATGAACCGGACCATCACCGTGGTGCAAGACCGAGAGAACTCGCCGTTCGTGCGGGCGGCGATGGCGGCCGAGGGCACGAGCCTGGTGACCAATCTCGGCACCGCGGGCGTCGGCTACATCAACGGCGACCTCACCGTGGCGCTGTCCCGGCTGCCCGGCGACGATTGGATCGGTGTGCAGGCCGATTCCCATTGGGCCTCCGACGGCGTCGCGGTCGGCGCGTCCACGCTGTTCGACAGTGCAGGAGCGTTCGGCACCGGACTGATCACAGCCATCAGCAATCCGGCAGCTCAGATCGATTTCGCCAACGATCCGTTCCCGGAGCGCACCGCACCGCGGTGACCTGCCGTGCAGGGCCCGGAGGTTTCCGTAGCCGCGGTACCGGCAACTCAGCCCGGATGGCGGAATGGGGCGACGATCTCGAGGGTGAGCTGCTGCAGGAGCTGCTGAGGGCGTACGGCCCGTGCGGCCAGGAAGACGCGGTCCGCGATATCTGTCGTCGCGAGCTCGGACCCTACGCCGACGAGCTCTGGACCGATGCCGCCGGAAATCTCGTCGCCACCTTCGGCGGTTCGGACCCCGCGTCGCCCGCCGTCAGGGTCCTCGCCCATCTCGACGAACTGTCGATGCTCGTCAAACGGGTGGAGCCCGACGGCACCCTGCGATTGACGCCGCTCGGCACGATGTATCCGGCGAATTTCGGCCTGGGACCGGTCGCAATCCTCGGAGATGACGAAACCCTCTGCGGTGTCCTGGCATTGGGGTCAGAGCACACCACGCAAGAGACGGAGCGCATCTGGCGGACGAAACCGGATCAGGGCGACAAGGCACTGGACTGGCCGGACGTTTACGTGTTCACCGGTCTGGAGCCCGACCAGCTGGCGAAATCGGGAATCGGGCCGGGCACCCGGGTGTGCATCGACCGCAGCAAGCGCGAACTCATCGAGGTCGGCGATTATCTGGGCTGCTACTTCATGGACGATCGCGCCGCGGTGCTGACTCTGTTGCTCCTGGCTCGTCAGATCCACACGACCGGCCGGAGACCGGCCGGCGACCTCTATCTGGTGTTTACCACGAATGAAGAGGTCGGCGGAGTCGGGGCTGCGCATGCCTGCCGCACGCTGCCGGGCGATACCACTCTCGCCGTGGAAGTCGGGCCGACAGAGGCCGAATACGGCACCACGGTGACGGGTGGGCCGATCGTGGCGTACAGCGACGCGCAGTGTGTGTACGACAAGGCCGTCGCCGATCGGTTGTGCGCGATCGCGCGCGACCTTGGCCACACACCGCAGGCCGCGGTGCTCGGCGCGTTCGAGTCCGATGCGTCGCACACCAAGGCGGCCGGCTTGTCGCCCCGGGCCGGGTTGCTGTGCCTGCCGACGCTGAGTACCCACGGCTATGAGGTGATCCCGCGGTCGGCGATCGCGGCGGTGACCGAGGTTCTGATGGACTTCGTCGTGCCGCGTTGAGGGTCGGCGCAGGTCAGCGGCGGAATACCACCCACCGCATCGCGCTGTACATGTAGATCGCCTCGCAGCCGCCCGCAACGATCCGGGCCAGGTGGTACTCCAGTCCCAGAGCGGCCAGCCCGCTCGACACCCCCAGGATGAACGCCAGGTAGTTCACGATCACCACCGCCACGTACACCATCAGCTGGGGGCCGACGGCCGCATGGGAGCGGAAGTTCATGGTTCGGTTGAGGTAGTAGGCCAAACCGAAGGCACCGGCGTATCCGACCGTCACCGCAACGGGAAGCGGCACGCGGAATCCACCGTGCAGGACGGTCAGGATGGTCAGATCGACACCGAAGGTGAAGGTGTTTATCAGCACGAAGCCGAGGAATGTCGGTGGTACTGCGGAATTCAGCGGCGCGGGCAGCTTGCGCACGACCAGCACACAAAAACGGTGGAACCGTTCGGCCGCGGATATCCGGCTCGTTTCGCCTCGCACGTGGACACCGTGGCATCGGAAGGTGTCAGCACCGTGAGCAGTGAGCGAACTTCACTCCGAGATGTCTACTCCTTCATAGCCGGTCAGCATCTCGGTGTTGCGGTGGTGCCGTGACGGGCGCTGGCTAACGTTTGACAGGATGGGGCCCATGGCCGAACGCTGGACGACGCAACGCCGCTTGCAGCACGCCCGCAACGTCCTGCTGGCTGCTGCCGAGGAGAGGTTCGCGCGCAAAGAGTTTGACGGTGCCGCTCGCGAGAGCATCGCCGAGGTCGTCGGGTACGCCCGAGGCACCACCTATTCCCACTTCGGCAGCAACGTTGTGTCCGAGGGCAATAGCTCGTGACCAAGACCGGGCATCCGGCGCGCACCGGTGCGTTGATGGCCATGGCGTCGATGCTGTGCGTGCAGATCGGCCTTGCGGTCGCCGTCGGCCTGATCGACGACATCGGTGCCGAGGGCGCCGCATGGTTGCGCCTGGCATGGGCCGGCGTTCTGATGCTGGTGATCGTGCGCCCGCGTCCCTCGGCGTTCACCAAGTCCGCATTCTGGACCTGCGTCGCGCTCGGCGTCGTCACTGCCGGTGTCACGATCCTGTTCATGGCCGCACTGTCCCGGATCCCGCTCGGCACGGCCAGCGCGCTGGAATTCCTCGGCCCCCTCGGGGTTGCGGTCGCACACGGCAAGGGCCGGAGTCGAATCCTGTGGCCAGGGTTGGCGGCCGCCGGCGTGGTGCTGCTCACCGAACCGTGGTCGGGCCACGTCGATCTCCTCGGCGTGATCTACGCGCTGGGCGCCGCGCTGTGCTGGGCTTGCTACATCCTGTTGACTCAGCGGGTCGGCGACGAGGTGGCCGGCATCAAGGGCCTTGCGGTGTCCATGCCGGTCGCCGGTCTGGTCGGCACCGTGGCCGTCGGACCGTCGGTGTTCGGCCAGTTGACACCGCAGTTGCTGTTGATCGGCGTGGGGCTGGCGATCCTGTTGCCCGTGGTTCCGTTCGCCCTCGAGATGTCGGCGCTGCGCTATCTGAGCACCGCGGCGTTCGGCACGCTGATGGCGCTGGAGCCGGCCTTCGCGATGTTGGTGGGTCTGGTCATGCTGCGTCAGGTGCCGAACCCCGCCGCCGTGGTCGGCATCTGCCTCGTGGTGGCGGCGGGCATCGGCGCGGCGCGCACCGGAGCGCGTACTCCGCCGGTCCCGGCCGAGATCGGCTGAACTGGCTACCCTGGGGCCAATGGCACGCGGAATCTTCAATTCCCCAGTCGTCCACTGGTTCAATGCGGCAGCGGTCGGCCTGTCCCGGCTACCCGTGCTCGACCGGCTGATCGGCCACGGAGTGGTGGTGATCCGCTATACCGGGCGCCGGTCGGGCCGGACTTTCGAGACGCCGGTTTCGGTGCGGCTCGACGGCACGAAGGTGACCATCAACGTGATGACACCGGACAACAAGAACTGGTGGCGCAACTTCCTCGGCGAAGGCGGTCCGGTCACCTTGGTGAACCTGGACGGCAAGGACCGCACGGGCCACGCGGTCGCCCACCGTGACGGCCAGGGCAAGGTGGCCGTCACGGTGCGGCTCGACGAACCCTGACCGTCAGACGTCGATGCGCTTGCGCCGGTAGAGCGTTCCGGCCATCAGCAGCAGCAGGCTCACCACCAGGATCGCCGTGGCCAGCACGTTGATCTGCGGGGGTACCGCGGCTTTGACCGCCGCATTGACGTACAGCGGATACGTGACGGCGGAGCCACTGACGAAATACGTGATGATGAAGTCGTCCAGTGACAATGCGAACGACAGCATCGCCGCGGCCACGATGCCGGGAACGATCAGCGGCAGGGTCACCCTGAAGAATGTCCGGGTGGGGCTGGCGCCGAGATCCATCGAGGCGTCCTCGAGCGTCCAGTCGAAGCCGCGCACCCGCGCCCGAACCGTCATCGCGATGAAGCTCACCTGGAAGGCGATGTGGGCCAACACGATCGTGGTGTAGCCGGTGGCCCAGCCCAGATCGAGGAACAGTGTCAGCAGCGAGGCACCCATCACCACCTCGGGGGCGGTGAGTGGCAGCACCAGGAAGGTGTCGACCGCCTTCTGGCCGCGGAATCGTTGGCGCACCAGAGCGATCGCCACCAGCGTGCCCAATACCAGGGCGACGCCGGTAGACACCGCGGCGACGTTCAGGCTCAACTTGAGCGCCTCGGTCAGCGCCGGGTATTTGAACGGGTCCGCCCAGTTCTCGAGGGTGAATCCCTGCCAGGTGTAGTTGAACTTGCCTGCGGGCTTGTTGAACGAGAACAGCACGATCACGAAGATCGGCAGGAACAGGTACAGCAGCACCAGCCCGGCCACCAGTCGCAGCATCAGATCGCCCCACCTGGGGGAGCCCTTGACGACTGTGGGTTTGGGCTGTTCCAGCGCCTCGGTCATGGCCTGGGTGGTCATACCAGATCCTCCGTACCCAAAGCCCGGGTGTAGAGCAGCACACCCACCAGGATGATCGCCATCAACACCATGCTCAGCGCGGCGGCCGCGGGATAGTCCTTGACCACCAGGAACTGCTTCTGGATCACGTTGCCGATCATCGTGGTCTGCGTACTGCCCAGGTAGTCGGCGTTGATGAAGTCACCGGCCGCCGGGATGAAGACCAGCATGCTTCCGGCCAGCACCCCCGGCATCGACAGCGGCAGAATGACTTTCGTGAAACTGCGGGTGTTCGACGAATAGAGGTCCTTGGAGGCCTCGATCAACCGGGGATCGATCTTCTCCAGGCTCACGTACAGCGGCAGGATCATGAAGATGATCCAGTTGTAGGTGAGCCCGCCTATGACTGCCCAACTCGTCGACAGCAGACGCCCCTCGCTGGGCAACAGTCCGATGGCACCGAGCGTGCTGACCACCCAGCCGTCGTCGGCCAGGATGGTCTTCCACGCGATGGTGCGGATCAGGAACGTCACGAAGAACGGGAGGATCACCAGGCCGAGGATCAGGTTCTTGTATCGGCCTGCCTTGAACGCGATGACGTAGGCCAGTGGGAAGGCCAGCAGCGCGCACAGCACCGTCGCCACCAAGGCGTAGCCGAATGTCCGCAGGATTTGATCCTGGTACTCGCTGAAGGCGTGCAGGTAGTTGCCGAAGTTCCAGTCGAACTCCAATGTCGGCAGGTACACCGAACCACCTGACGTCGACAACGAGGTGCGGGCCAGCGAGAAGAACGGCACCACGAAGAAGACCGCGAGATACACCAGGGCAGGCAGGATCATCAGATACGGAGCGACCTTGCTCCGCTGCCGGCTACTGGTGGCTACTCCTGCCACGCGTTCAGCCCCCGGTCACTGCGGCGTAGAGGTCGTTGAACTCCTTGGTCTGCTCGTCGGTCAGCGCAGCCCACGATTTCAGGTTGTCCGACATCGATGCGGGCGGATTGATCAGGGGGTTGCTTGCGATGGCCGGATCGATCTTGTTCAGCTCGTCGGTCATATCCGACAGCACGGGCACGAACTGGGTAAAGGCGATCAGCTTGGCGTAGTTGGCCCGGTCGTAGACGTAGTCGATCCAGGCCTCGGCGGCCTTCTGGTTCTGCGTGGTGTAGGGAATCACCATGGTGTCGATGAACCAGTCGCCGCCGGATTCCGGCACCACGAACTTCAGGTCGGGGTTGTCGGCCTGAAGCTGGACCACGTCGCCGGAATATGCCTGCGCGACAGCGATATTGCCGGCCGCGAGGTCGTCGGCGTAGTCATTGCCGGTGAACCTGCGGATCTGTCCCTTGTCCTTCTGCTCGCGGACGAAGTCGACGGCCTTCTGGACGGCTTCGGTGGACGGTTCCTCGACGGAGTTGCCCTGCCACTGCATGATCATGCCCAGGCCGTCCTGGACGTCGGAGAACAAGCTGACCCGACCCTTGAACGCCGGGTCCCACAGGTCCTCGATCTTGGTGATGTCGCGTCCGGTGGCGGCGCGGTTGTAGGCCAGGCCGACCATGCCGGTCATGTACGGCGCAGTCACCTTGCGGCCCGGATCGACCTTCGAGTTCAACAGGTCCTGGCGCAGGTTCTTCTTGTTGGGGACACGGGTCTCGCTGATCTCGTTGAGCCACTTGAGGCCGTTGAGCCGGGCGGCCATGAACTCGGTGGGCACCACCAGGTCGGCACCCACGTCCTGCTTGCGGGCCAACGGTTCCTTGACCTTCGCGAACCACTGCTCGTTGTCGTTGAAGTCTTCCTTGTAGTCGACCGTCAGGCCAGAGGCGGTCTGGAATGCCGCTACGAATCCTCCGGCCATGTAGAGCGGCCAGTTGGAGATTCGCAGCAGGCCGCTCGCCGGTGAACCGTCATCGGGTGCTGCCGAAGTGGCTGGGGCACTGGAATTCTCGCCCGAGCCGCAAGCGGCCAGGACGGAGGGTCCCAGTGCCAGTGCGGCTGCTGCTGCGGCGCCGCCGCCCAGGAACCGGCGACGTGAGGTGCGGTTGGAAGCGAGCCGGGCAAGCAGGCGGGGGTCGGTGTTCTCGGGCATGTGCGGCCTTTCGGTGGATTCGGGCGCGGTCGTCGATGAAGGGGGGAGTGGCGGAGCCTGTCTAGGCGTCGTCGAGCATCTCCTCGAGATCTTCGGTGGTCGGGATGTCTGCGGCCGGAAGCACCCGCGAAGCCTCCGGCGACCAACTGACGTGTACGGGGTCGCCGGGACGCAGCATGGGCAGGTCCTGTTCGGGACCGACATGGGCGATGATCACCGAATCATCCGGTGCGGCAAGGGAAAGCCGGAGGACCGGTCCCTGGAAGGTCAGATCCTTGACCGTCGCTGCCACCGTCGCCACGTCGCCGGTGGGCTGATCCAGTGAAACCCGCACCCGCTCAGGGCGAATCATCAACGTGGCGTGACCGCCCGGTTCGATCGTGGTGTCGCCGGGCTTGGCCTTGAGCGTCGTTCCGAGCACATCGATTTCGACGAAGTCCCGATTCGCCCGGCCCGTCTGCCGGCCGGGCCACAGGTTGGCCTGGCCGATGAAACTGGCGACGAACACCGTTGCCGGGCGGTCGTAGATCTCGGTGGGGCTGCCGATCTGTTCGACGTTTCCGTTGTTCATCACCGCGATCCGGTCGCTCATCGTGAGCGCCTCTTCCTGATCGTGGGTGACATAGATGAAGGTGATGCCGACCTCGCGCTGGATGCGCTTGAGTTCGAACTGCATGGCATGACGCAGCTTGAGGTCAAGGGCGCCGAGCGGCTCGTCGAGCAGCAGCGCGCTGGGGTAGTTGACCAACGCGCGAGCCAGCGCCACCCGCTGTTGCTGGCCACCGGACAGCTGGCCCGGCTTGCGCTTGGCGAAGTCGGTGAGCCGCACGATTTCCAGCAGCTCGTCGACGCTGCGTTTGATCTCGGATTTTTCCTTCTTCATGCTGCGCGGTCCGTAGGCCACGTTGTCCCATACGGTCATGTGCGGGAACAGCGCATAGTGCTGGAAGACGGTGTTGACGTTGCGCTTGTGCGGTGGCACGCGGGAGACGTCGACTCCCTCGAGCCGGATCGCGCCCTCGGTGGGGCTCTCGAATCCGGCGATCATGCGCAGCGTGGTCGTCTTCCCGCAGCCTGAGGGACCGAGCATCGAGAAGAACTCGCCCTGCGCGATCGAGAAGTCCGCGTCGGCGACTGCCACGTAGTCGGCGAACCGCTTCGTGACATGGTCGATCTCGATGACGGGCGTGCCGCTGTCGCGCGGCGCGCCGTCCTGTCCCGTCGGTTTGTCGACGGCGGTGATATCTGGGCCGGTCAGCGGTCTCCTCCTCCGGTGCAGCCGTGGCAGCTGTCGGTAAACAATCGCGGATTCCCTCGGTCTGCGCAAGGGATTCCGCAACGATTTAACATTTTTACAATGGATTCCTTCGTCCAGTGGCGCTTTTGCTGCTTGTTCCATAGTTGAGCAACCACCGATGGCGTGATCGGTCCGACCTCGGGCGGCGGTGCCCGGCGGGCTCAAGTTTCGCAGTTCAGCGGGGTGTCCCGGCAGAAAAACCGGTGACTGGAGGAATCAGCCCCACTCGTGGTTCATCGCGCGCGACTCGGACAGCGCGCGCACCGACTCGCGATGGCGGTCCGGCGCGCGGGACACGGCGATCAGCGTCATCGCCAACGCGGCGGTCACCGCGCCGGCGACGAAGATTGTCACGAAGCTGACCTCGGACGGCACCAGGCGATGCCCGAGGAGCACCGCAACGATCGCCGCCGCTACCGAACTGCCGATGGTTCGCGCGATGGCGTTCATGCTCGTGGCGATACCCGTCTCACCGGCATCGACCTCACTGACGACAAGTGCGGGCAAGGCGCCGTAGCCCAGGCTGATGTAAGCGTTGGCCAAGACACCCGCCAAAACGACCTGCCAAGGCCGATCGTGGGCGACCGCGAGCATCACGAACCCCGCGATACCGGCCACCGCGGCCACGATCAACACGCGGCGGGCGCCATACCGGTCGATGTACCGGCCGCTGATCAGTGCCACGACGAAACCGGTGAGCGCCCCGGGCAACAGGAAGTACACGCTGGCCTGCAGCACACTGGCCCCGAATCCGTAACCGGCGGTCTGGCGCGACGTCTGCACGAACTGCGTGAGACCGAGGAAGGCGAAGTACAGGCCCATCCCGACCAGGATCGTGGCCAGGTTCGTCAGCAGGATGGGGCGGCGGGCCAGCATCGTGGTCGAGACCAGCGGATCGGTGGCGCGCCGTTCCCACCACCACCAGCCGAGCAGCACACCCACTCCGCCGATCAGGAACCCTATGGTGCCGGGATGCCGCCATCCCCAGGAGTTCCCCTGCGTGATCGCCAGCAACACCGACGACAGACCGATTGCCAGCCCGAGGGCACCCAGCCAGTCGATCGCACCGCGTGCGTCCGGCCGCCGGTGCGGAACGACGGCCACCGCGACCGCGATCACCACGACGGTGAAGGCCGTGGTGAGCCAGAAAACCCGGTGGTAGCCGGCGTCGCCGGACATCAGCAGCCCGGTGACGACCAGGCCGACACCGCCGCCGAACCCCAGCGTCCCCGACAGCACCGACATCGCTCCCACCAACCGGTCCTCGGCAAGCTCCTCGCGCAGGATCGCGATGCTGATCGGGTAGAGCGCATACGAGGCGCCCTGGAGAACGCGCGCCACCACCAACAGCGGTACCGACGCCGTGACGGCGGCCAGCACCGAGCCGGCCAGCACGACCGCCAGCACACCGAGCAGCACGTGCTTCTTGCTGTGGATATCGGCCAGTCGCCCGATCAGCGGTGTGGTGGCTGCGGCGGCCAGCAGATTGGCGGTCACGGCCCAGCTGACCGCTACCGACGTGGTGTTGAGCTGTTGGGCGATGATTCCCAGGACGGGGACCACCGCGGTCTGCAGGATCGCCACGGTGAGTGCCACCAGGCTGAGTCCCGCGATCAGCACACCGGGCCGCGGAACCGACTCGCGGGTGGGAGAGGCGGACCGGCTGGTTTCGGTCCTGGCCACGTCCGCTCCGATCGTTAGCTCATCTTGACGTTTGTCGATTATGGCTTTCGACCGTCGCGGGCTGCCACACGGGGCTACGCCTGCGGCAGGGCGGCGACGACGTGCTCGGTGAATGAGGAGGTCGAGGCCCCACCGCCGATGTCGGCCGTGCCCACGCCGGCGTCGAGGGTGCGTCGTACGGCCTCTTCGATGCGTTGCGCGGCAACCCGCAGCGCAGGCGTACCGCCGTCGCGGTCGGCAAGCCACCGCAGCAGCATCGCGGTCGACAGGATCATCGCGACCGGGTTGGCGATATCGCGTCCGGCGATGTCGGGGGCGGACCCGTGCGCGGCTTGGGCCATCGCGTGGGTGTGGGAGGCGTTCACTGACGGAGCCATCCCGAGTGAGCCGCTCAGCTGGCCCGCCAGGTCGGACAGGATGTCGCCGAACATGTTCTCGGCCACGATCACGTCGAAGGAGCCGGGATGGCTGACCAGTCGCGCAGCCAGGGCGTCGATGTGCTCGCCACGGACGTCGACATCCGGGTAGTGCGCCGCCACTGTCAGACACGCGTCGCGGAACAGCCCGGTGGTCTTGGCCAGCACATTGGCCTTGTGTGCGACAGTCACCGACTTTCGCCTGGTCGACGCCAGCCGGAACGCCTCATGGGCGATCCGCTCGGCGGCTGACCGGGTGAACACCGCCACCGCGAGCGCGACGTCGGGAGTCGGCATGAATTCGCCCGCGCCGTCGTACATATTGCGGTCGGCGTAGAAACCTTCGGTGTTCTCCCGGACGATGACCACATCGAGTTCCGGGCACACTGCGGTGACCGATTCACTGAGGGCACGCGCCGGCCGGATATTGGCGAACAGGTTGAAGTGCTTGCGGATCGCACCTCCGGGCGACAGTGTGCCCCGGAACCGGTCGGGGTAGCCGGCGTTGTCGTGCGGACCGAGGATCCATCCGGCGAGCCCGGACAGTGCGGCGAGCGTCGACTCCGGCAGCGGAGTACCGAACTCGGCGATCGCCGACCGCCCGAAGGGCAGCTCGCGCCACTGCACGCCGACCGAGACACCGCTCAACGCCTGTTCGGCCACCTGGATGGCCGAGGCCACGATTTCGGGTCCGATACCGTCTCCAGGCAACACTCCCAGGGTCAGCACCTGGTCACACTTCCGCTCAGACGGGATGGTCGCCGATCCATTGCACCATCATCTCCGCGACCTCGGCCGGCTTCTCCTCCGGGATCCAGTGCGAGGCCCCACCGAGGACCTCGAACCGGTACGGTCCGGTCACGTATCGCGCGGTGTCGTGCGCCGGTTTGGCGGTGATCGCGATGTCGCGGTCGCTCCAGACATACAGGGTCGGCACAGTGATCTTCGGCGGCGACGACCCCGGGCCCGACCGGTTCAGTGGCATGGCCCGATACCAGTTGAGCGCGGCAGTCAGGGCCCCGGGCTCGGCCATGTGTCGCGCGTCGCGCTCGGCCGCCTCGGGCGGCAGGCCGCTGCGGATCAGCGCTTTCACCATGGCCCTGCCGTTGCCGTCGCGCCCGAGCATGAGCCGCTCGGACAGCCGCGGTAGTTGGTTGACGTACATGTACCACGACGCCAGACCCTGTCGGCTGGTGACCATCGCTCGCAGGAACGCCATCGGGTGGGGCACCGACAGAGCAGTCAGCGATGCCAGCCGCTCGGGAGCGTGCCCAGCCAGGCCCCAGGCCACGGCCGCGCCCCAGTCGTGCCCGACGAGATGGACCCGATCGGCACCGCTCGCATCGATCAGCGCGAGGGCGTCCTTGACCAATTCCGCGGCGCGGTAGTCGCGGCGGCGAGCGGGCCTTGCCCGGGGCGAATACCCGCGCTGGTTCGGAGCCAGGCAGCGGTAACCGTGCTCGGTGAGGATCGAGATGATCGGCAGCCAGCTGGAATTCTGTTGTGGGAAGCCGTGCAGCAGGACGACCACAGGACCGTCGGCGGGACCGGCATCGAGGACGTCGAACACGAAATCCCCGCGGCGGTACTGATCCATACGCACCCTCATTCGGTAGAGCCGGCAACCGGTTGGGGAGGGCGCGGTGCGCCGACCCATCCCCGCATCATGCCAAGTCCACCACCGATGGGCGGCTAGGCCGCACCCACCAGGAGCGGTGAGGGGGTGAGGTTGAGCCGCGCCACCGCCTCCCGGACGTCTGCCTGCCACAACCACAATCGGTAGACCGGATCGATCTGGAAGTAGTCCTCGGGTCCGAACAACACCCGGGTCCGCATGTCGACGCAGTAGCGTTCACGCCAGCCGAACCGGTCGCCCACGGGCTCGCCGTCCACGATGATCGCCTTGGCGATGGCGTAGAGGCGTTCGGCCGAGCGGTATTCGTAGGCGGGCAGCGAGTGCTCGTCGGCCCAGATCCCGAGTTTTCGCTCAACCGCGTTCTCGGCGGCCTCGAGCATCAGCGGCAGGTCCAGTTCACCGGGGATGGACGGATAGAGGATGAAGGGTACAGCCCACCCGGCGCGCACCATGTCGAGGTTGAATGTGGAGCGTTCGGCGCGCGGAATCGATTGGAGTTCGGCCTTGGAGTAATTGGGCGCGACGTAGGCCAGCAGCCTGCCGTGGCCCTCGAACGGAGTGTCCGCGGTGCGTACGAACAGCAGGCGCTTGGTGCCGTCTGGACGGGTAAGTCGTTGTTCGGCATTGGTTTTCGCGAAGTCTGCGGCGGCAGTGCCCTGCGTGAACTGCAGGGTGCCCGCGGTACCGGTGGCGAGCTTGGGCACCAGGTAGTCGGCGAACCGGCGTGAGATCGGCACATCGCCGGGGCGCTCCTGGATCCACTGCGCCAGCTGGGCGAGTTTGAGGTCTACCCGGGCGGCCCCCTCGGCGGAGCGGGCGGTGACCTCGGGAGTGTCGATCGACAGCATCCGCACCGGCATGCGGATCGACGGGGTGTCGCCGTCGTGGATGTCGACCAGTGATTTGGTGTCCAGCGACGGCAGACTCACACCGCTCGGAGACCAGAAGATCTGTACCGCGTCGATCACGATGGTTTCCTTTTCTGTGGGCCGGACCGGGCCGGGTGACGCGAGGCTGACACCACGACGCTAGGTGCCGTTTCGCGTCATACGCGCGCGTAGTCCGCTACTCGATTTCCGCTGCCCGCGGGGGTTACGCGTTGTCTTTGGACGCGACGTTGTTGAGCAGGCTTTGAGCCTGCCGGTCCACCAGTCCGGTGATGCCCTGCTGCGATGCTCCGAAGAGCAACGAGTACGCCACCACGTGGGCGCTGTTGGTGATGTTGAAGCCCTCCCCGGCGATCCCCGCCTTGACCATCATCAAGCCGGCCACCGCGGTCAGCGCCCCGGTCGGCAGCTTCAGCAGCAACGACGCCATCGGCAGCGCGTATGCCGTCGATGTCCCCTTCATCCGGCGGATGGCGACCGCACCAACAAGACTGGCGCTCACCAAACCCAGCAGCTCTGCGATGGCGATGTCGGCACGAGGCATCGAGGTGCCGGTCGAGACCAGACCGAACGTGTCGGGCCTCAGCGCGCCCACGACGCCGAAGCAGACGGCCAACAACGCGAGCGCGGCCGTGGCACCGAGGAGGATGTTGCGGAAACTCCGCAGCCGGATGCTTTCGCTGTCGGACGCCGCGTGCACCGCCTTGGCGCTGTGCGCCAACGCTTCCCGGTCCTGGCCGGTCCATTCCGCACGCTCCATGATGGCACGCAGGGTCGTCACGGCCTCATGATTGTCGCCCAGCAGTTCCTTTCCGGTGGCCACGATCTCGGGCAGCCGGGCCCGGACGAGGTCCGGCCCGGCGAGGCGTAGCACCGCGATATCGATCGCGTGGATCCGAATCCAGCTGGCCTCAACGGCTGCCCCGTTCAGTAGTCCACGCAAGCTGGGCGGGGCATCGACGATCTGTTCGGCCTCCATCAGCCGGTGCCGCGCGTCGAGAAACCGGGGGTCGTCTCGGCACTCCGAAGGAAGCCCGTAGAGGTCGGCCCGCAGATCGGCGAGCCTGCCGCGGGCGACTTCTCGCCACACGGAGGACGGCCGGTGACGCAACGCGTTTCGAATGCCTGCCGGCGGCTGGTCGCCTGCCGGCGCCTTGTCGGCCCCGGCGAGGGTGAGTGCCGGGCGATCAACGGCCGGCGCGTGTCCGGCGGCCAGCACAGTCATGGCCACACCTCGTATCCCATCGTCATCACCGTCCGGTCTCGAACTGACAGGTGGAGCCATCTCAGGATGACTGCAGCCGCACTGGGCGGTCACGCGTAGCGGGCTACCTCAATCTCGACCAGGTTATCGGGTAGCCGGCTACCCGCGACGACGACCTGGCGGGCATCTGACACTGAGCCGATCGACGCCTCCACGCGATCAGAAAGGCAACGTAGATGAAGAACTACACCGTGGCGCCCGGGGACACGTTGTTCGGCATCGCGCAACGCGAATACGGCGACGGTGGTCTCTATCCCGTCATCGCCGAGCAGAATCACCTCAGTAATCCGGATCTGATCAGCGTGGGACAGGAACTGCTGATCCCGTACGTCACCTACCGTCATCTGTTCACGACGGACGACGGAACCACCGCCCGTAGACAACTCACCCAGTCCTTCTACGGGACCCAAGATCCGGGGATTCAGTTCATCTGGGAAGTGGTGAACGGTGTGGCACAACGCCCGATCCAGCGGGGAGCGTGGTTGCTGCTGCCCGATCTCGCCGATGTCGGTCACCACACCGTCGTAGCGGGGGAGAGCTTTGCGGGACTGGCGGGCCGGTGGTACGGCGACGACCACCTATCGGTCGTCATCGCCAATGCCAACAACCTCGATCCCGTAGCGGACCCAGCACCCGGTCAGGTGCTGCTCATTCCCGGGCTCAACCGACGTCGCCATGCGGCCGGCGACACCCTCGAGTCGTTGTGTATCGATGAGTACGGCGACCACGATGTAGTCACCCGCGCTGCCGTCGCCGCCGCGGCCAACTACCTCGGCCGGCCACACTCGCTGTTCGCCAACCAGGTGGTGTACTTCCCGTCGTGAGGCGAGAGTGGTTGTTTGCCAGCCGATCCCGGCGCCGCGCCGAGCTGAACGGGCGTGATCTCCCGGTGGCTGACTTGTGATCGCAACGTGGCGCTGATCTGGCGCTCGTCCGGTTGCAGCGCACATATCGGGTGTTGTACCAATCATCTGGTGTGCGCGGGAAGAAGGGCGATCGGATGACCGGGGCTGGCACAGCGGATGTTCCAGGGCACTGGCTGACCGCAGGCGAGGTCGCTCGGGCATCCCAGTTGCGTGAGGATCTGGTCACGCGTTTCTTGCCCGCCATGCAACCGCAGGAGAACCTCTACAGCCGTGATCTCGTGTCGGTGGCCCGCTTCGTCAAGGCCCTCACCGATCTGGGCACCCCCACCGCCGCCGTCGAAGTGGCTGTCGCCGAGCTACGCGCTCGCCCGGACGCCGCGTTCACCGTGGCCCTCGGCAGCGGGAGCGTCAGTCGTCGCAGGCCGCTGACGTCCCTGTTGAGCAGCAATCGGTCGCGGGCCTGGACCGCGGTCGGCCTCACGGCCGCGGCGGCCTTGATCGCCGGCGGGGTGGTGGCCGTCGCCTTGCCAAGGCACGACGATCAGCAGGCGGTCGCCGGCCCGGCATCGTCCGGCGCGCCCAAACCTGTTCCCGCCGAAGTGGTTGCGCCGGCAGTCATGAACGAGCCCGGCCCGCATTCCGCGCAGGCGTTCGCCGCGGCCAAGCCCGATCCGGTGTGCGGTCAGTGGCAGCGGGTCAGCGCCGGATTCGACGGCAAGCAGCAGGCCTGGGCCAAGACCGATCACCGGATTCCGGCGGCGCGCTGGTCGCCCAAACAGCGATCGGTGACTATGGCCGTCGTCCCGGTGATGCGCGAGGAAGCCGCCGAGCTGCGCCGCCTGGCGGACAAGGCCAAAGACCCACTGTTGATCGGCCTGCTGCGAGCCCAGTCTCGTTACGTCGACAACTATGCCGCCAAGCTGCCGAAGTTCCAGCCCGGCGACCATGCCGGCTGGAACGCGGCCACCGCGATGGACGGTGCGGTGAAGGCGGTGTGCACGACGCCACGTTGAGCTGCGCGAGGATCTCGTGGGGGCGCCCCGGTTCGGCAGTGCGGCGCCCCCACCGGAAACCGGTTCTCCTACAGCGGAATCCAAGTACCCAGAAACCAAAAGCCCCAGCCATGACCGTCCGCGGCGGGTACCGGGGTAACCCGCTGTCCGTTCCAATCGAAGGGCTGGTGATCGCGGCGGCCCTGATCGATGCCGCGATTGTGCCACTCTTCGGGGGCTGGGCCCCGGTCGTCGCGACGGTCGCAGGGAGCGCCCGGGCGGTCGCAGCCCTGGCCGGGATCAGCGGCGGCGGTACTCATTCCGGTGCCGAACAACCCGGCCAGGCCGACGCCTGCCGCCATCACCGAAACACCGACAGTCTTCTTGAAACGCATTGCCTTGCTCCGTTTCTCACCAGTGCGACGACGTGCCGCACGGAAGGCAACGCTAATTCGGTGGCTTGTGTCAGCCCTGTGTCGATCGTTGGTGCCCGCTGTGTGATCTCGACGGCCGAGGACGCTTCGGACGGCCGACGGGCCCGGATCCGTCAGCCGCGGGTCAAGAAGCCCAACACGGTCTGCTCGAAAGCCTGTTTCGCCTCGATCATGGCCCAGTGCCCGCAGTTGGGGAACACGTGGAGTTCGGCGTTCGGGATGGTCCGCATCGGGAGCAGGGCCATGTCGAGCGGACTCACCCGGTCGTCGCGGCCCCAGGTCAACAGGGTGGGGGCGGCGACCTTGTGCATCTGCGCCCACGGCATCGGCGCGTCTGAGGCACGCATGGCGGCCATCATTCCCGCGAATGCGGCCTTGCCGTACATGCGTTTGGCTGCCGCCAGCGTCGTGGGATCGGTCGCCAGCTCCCACCGCTGCTCGATCAGCTCGTCGGTGACCAGCGCCGGGTCGTAGACCATCGAGTTGAGCCAGTCGACGAGGCGCTGACGTGTCGGATCCTCGGTGAACTCCTGCAGCAGCCGGATTCCCTCACTCGGTCCCGGGCTGAACACATTGGTTCCGATACCACCGATCGTCACGAGCTTGCCGATGCGGTCGGGGTGATGAATTGCGAAATTGATGCCGACGCCGCCGCCCATCGAGTTGCCGACGATGTGGACGCACTCCACACCGAGGGCGTCCAGGAAGGGGCCGACGACGGCTTGCGCGGTCACCATCGGATGACCACCGATGTCGTCGGTGACACCGAATCCCGGGAATTCCAGGATGAGACAACGGAAGTGGCTTGCGAAGGTGGGGAGAATCCCATGGAAGTTGCGCCAACCGGTCACCCCTGGACCCGAGCCGTGCAGGAACAACAGCGCCGGTCCCTCGCCGGTGTCGTAATACCGCAACACTCCGGCAGGCGTGTTGATCTCCTTCAGTTCCAGGTCGGTCATGCCGAGAAACATACGGCGTCGCCACCCACACCTTCGTCGGCAGTCCCGCCCGATGGAACGCGCGATGTGAGGCCGTTCAGAGAAAGTTCCGCCACCGCAGGCGGTCACCTGCGATGACGGAGAGTGGGGTCGGTCCCGACTAGAACGTCGGCACGAACACTCCGTTCATCCAGACGCCCCAGTGGTTCCAGCCCTCATCCCAAACCTGAGGGTTGCCCGCACCCCAAGCCGGTGCCGCAGGCGCCGGCGGAGCCCATGTGGGCGGCGGGCCCGGGTTCGGACCCCCTGGAATCGTCATACCAATCATCGGCTGCGGGGGCGCGGCGCTTGCGGTGGCTGCGCTCAGTCCGACGGCCCCGGCCGCCATTGCCCCTGCAACAGCTGCGGTACCAATGATCTTGGTGATCTTCATGCCGTAGACCTCCAATCCGTATTCGGATGAATCTCACGGACCCGTTGGCTATCCGGTCCCGGCCTGTTGTAAACATCCTGAAGTCAAAGAAAATTCGTTCGAATGACGCGCCAAGGTCAGAGTGGTCAGGGGCACATGCTTTCGATCGCGGGAGCAATTGCACTGGTCGAGGGCTTGGAAGTGCGCCCGGCTACAGTGTCGGCATGACGCTGCACGCCGACGCCACCCATCCGGACCTGGTTACCGTCGAGGTGCCGACGCACTGGTACAACCTCGCCGCCGAGCTCGATCAGCCGATCCCGCCGCACCTGCATCCGGGCACCAAGGAGCCGGTCGGCCCCGACGATCTGGCGGCGCTGTTCCCGAGCGGGCTGATCGCGCAGGAGGTGTCGACCGAGGCGTACATCGCGATCCCGGACGTGGTGCGCGACATCTACTCGATGTGGCGTCCGTCGCCGTTGATCCGGGCCAGGAGGTTCGAGAAGTCGCTCAACACCGGCGCCCGTATCTACGTCAAGTACGAGGGGGTCAGCCCGGTCGGCAGCCACAAGACCAATTCCGCTGTGGCGCAGGCCTATTACAACAGCATAGACGGGGTGCGTAAGCTGACCACCGAGACCGGTGCCGGGCAGTGGGGCAGCGCATTGTCCTTCGCCGGAGCGCAGTTCGGTCTCGAGATCGAGGTGTGGCAGGTCCGTGCGTCGTACGAATCGAAGCCCTACCGCGGACATCTGATCCGGACCTACGGCGGCACCGTCCACTCGAGCCCGTCGAATCTCACCGCGGCGGGGCGCGCGATCCTGGCGAAGAACCCGGACACCAGTGGAAGCCTCGGTATGGCAGTCAGCGAGGCGGTCGAGGTGGCCGCGGGCGATCCCGATACCCGCTACGCCCTGGGCAGCGTTCTGAACCACGTCGTCCTCCACCAGAGCGTCATCGGCCTGGAGGCCGTCGCGCAGCTCGCGGCGTTCGAGTCCGGCGGTGCCGATGTGGTGTTCGGTTGCGCCGGAGGTGGTTCCAACCTCGCCGGGCTGGCCTTCCCGTTCCTGCGCGAGAAGATCCACGGTCGATCGAACCCGAGGGTGGTGGCCGCTGAGCCGGCCGCGTGCCCGTCGATCACACAGGGGGAGTACCGCTACGACCACGGCGACGTGGCCGGGCTGACGCCGCTGCTCAAAATGCACACGCTCGGTATGGATTTCGTTCCAGACCCGATCCACGCCGGGGGGCTGCGTTATCACGGCATGGCACCCGCGCTCAGCCACACCGTCGAACTCGGGTTGGTCGAGGGCCTCGCAGTCTCGCAGCATGACGCCTTCTCGGCCGGCGTCCGGTTCGCTCGTACCCAAGGCATCGTGCCGGCCCCCGAATCGACTCACGCAATCGCGGCCGCGGCGGCCCATGTGGCCGACGATCCGACCGAGCAGGTGATCGTGATCGGGCTGTCGGGCCACGGCCAGCTCGATCTGCCGGCGTACGCGGACTTCCTGGACGGCAATTTCTGAGCTGGCGCGGGTCCTAGATCTGCCAGTCGTTCGCGCCGTCCGGTTGGGTGTACACGCCGACAGAGTTCTTGACGACCACCGGGTCGCCGCTGCCGAAGTTGTCGAAGAACCACTGCGCATTCTCCGGGCTCAGGTTCGGGCAACCGTGGCTGACGTTGCGCTTGCCCTGATCGGCGACAGACCAGGGCGCACTGTGCACGAAGATCCCGCTGTTGCTGAGGCGTACCGCATTCTTGACCTTCAGGCGGTAACCTTCGCCCGAATTCACCGGCACGCCATAGGTTGACGAGTCCATCACGATGTCGGCGAACTTCTCGAGCACGTAATAGGTGCCGTTGGGGGTTTCGTAACCCGGCTTGCCGAGGGAGACCGGAAACGTCTTCTCCAGCCGTCCGTTGCGGTGAACCTGCATCTGGTGAGTTGCGTCGTCGATGGTGGCAACGACCGAGTCGCCCACGCGGAAGCTCGACTTCGTGCCGCCGGCATCGATATTGACCACCGTGCCCGCCGGCCAGAAATCAATTGGGCGCCAGCGAACTTGAGTATCGCTCATCCAGTAGAACTTTCCGGGCACCGGCGGGTTGGACGAGATGTGGATGGCGTCTTCTGCCATTTGGCGGTCGGCGATCGGCCGCTGGAAGGTGATGTAGATCGGCTTGGCCACGCCGACCATTGATCCGTTGGCGGGATTGAATGCGGGCGGGAGAAATGGGGATTGGCCGGTGAAGGGGAGCGGATTCTGGCCGGCCGGGATCCCGACGTTGGCCGCCTCGCCGATCGGTGCTCCGAACGGCAGCGGCGTCGAGCTCAGGTGTGGCGCCGGTTCGGCGGGTTGCGGGTGCCCCTCGGGTTCAGCCATTGCCGACGTGGCGGCCACCGTTGATGCACCGAGCATGACGGTCGCGACGATCGCGGTGATCCACAGGGGTCTGGCGGGGTACTGCACGAGGCCTCCATCGACGAGGTGTCATTGACGACCACGCCCGTTCGGGCGGATCCACAACCTGGTCCGACCCAGTCTACTAGGTACGTACGTGGATAGTAGATAGGTGAGCCCGATCACTACTTACGTGCGTACGTAGTTACTCCATATGTCATGAGGGCGCAGCTCCTGCGCGCTTCTTCAACGAACCTTCATACAACCCATACCGATTCCCTGTTCTCCGTCGCCAGGGTGGATGCGGGGGTGACACACCGTCGGCCCCGATGAAACCGACACCGGAGAGCCACGTCATGACCGAGATCGCCAGCCCACCGCCCATCAGTCGCCGCGGATTCCTCCTCGCCTCCGCGACACTGGGTGCGACGGCAGTCGCGGGTTGCACCCGGGACGCGGGCGCGGTGGGCACCATGACCACCCCCGATGCGATTGCCGCAGCCGAGGCCCGTCGCTCACACAGCGGCCGTACCGTGTCCACCATCCTGACCGCGCGGCGAACACAGGCGGACCTAGGCGGCACGGTCGCCGAGACGATCGCCTACAACGATGTCGTGCCCGGCCCGCTCCTGCGGGCATCGGTCGGCGATGACCTGGAGATCACCGTGCGCAATCGGCTCGGCCGTCCAACCTCGATGCACTGGCATGGCATCGCGCTCCGCAACGACATGGACGGCGCGTCCCCGGCCACCCCCGACATCCCAGACGGCCGCGATTTCACCTACCGGTTCTCGGTTCCTCATCCGGGGACGTACTGGGCTCATCCACATACCGGGCTCGACGCCGACACCGGCCTGTACTTCCCGATCATCGTCGACGACCCGAACGAGCCGGGCAGGTACGACGAGGAGTGGGTGGTAATGCTCGACGATTGGACCGACGGCGTCGGATCGAGCCCGATCCAGGTCTATGACCGGCTGCGCACGTCCACTGGAGCTGGGCACCACATGCCGGGAATGCATGAGATGCCAGGTATGAGCGGCGGCGATCGGGGTCCACTGGGCAGCGACCCCGGTGACGTGGACTATCCGATGTACCTGATCAACGGCCGGGATCCCCGGAATCCCACCAGCTTTCGGGTACGACCTGGCCAGCGGGTCCGGATCCGGTTGATCAACGCCGGTTCCGACACCGCGTTCCGGGTGGCACTGGCCGAGCACCGCATGACCGTCACCCACACCGACGGTTTTCCGGTTGTTCCCACCGAGGTGGATGCGCTACTGATCGGGATGGGTGAACGCTACGACGTCGTCGTCACCGCGGGAGCGGGCGTGTTCCCGCTGGTGGCCGCCGCCGAGGGCAAGAACGCGTCGACGCGGGCGCTGTTGGTGACCGCAAGCGGTGCGAATCCGCCACTCGATTACACACCGCGGGAGTTGCGGGGCCGACTCGGAACGGTCGGGTCATTCAGCGCACCTCCGGAAGTCTCGTTCGATTCCACCCCCGCGGATGCCGAGCTGCCGGTCGAGCTGGGCGGTTCGATGGCCGATTACCAGTGGACGATCAACGGTCGTGCGTTCGCGCATGCGCAGCCACTCACCGTGCGGGAAGGACATCGCGTCGCCATGGCCTTCCGGAATTCCACGATGATGTGGCATCCGATGCATCTGCACGGACACACGTTTCAGGTGCTCGCTAGCGATGGCCGTCCTGGCGCCCGTAAGGACACGGTGGCGGTCCTGCCGGGGCAGCGGCTGCGCTTCATTTTCGATGCCGACAACCCGGGAGTGTGGATGTTGCACTGCCACAACACTTACCACCAGGAGGCGGGAATGATGACCAGCATTGAGTACCGCTGACGATCTAGCGAAGTGCTACGTACTGACCTGACCAGTAGAACCCGTGCCGCGTCGGGACGCGGTTCACGCCTTGCCCGCGGTAGTCTCAGGTGACCGATCGGGGAGGGTGTAGTGCGGGTACGAGGATTCGGCGAACTCGAAGCCGACATCATGGATCGCATCTGGAACCGCGATCCCGCCGCAGTCACCGTGCGCGAGGTCTTCGACGAGCTCTCCCGGGAGCGTCGCATCGCGTACACCACCGTGATGTCGACGATGGACAACCTGCACACCAAAGGTTGGCTGGAGCGTGACCGCGACGGCCGGGCCTACCGCTACTGGGCGACGCTGAATCGCGAACAGCACTCGGCTCGGCTGATGCGCGAGGCGCTCGACGGCGGCGGCCGGTCGGATCTGGTGCTCAGCTACTTCATCGAGCAGATCGATCCGCAGGATTCCGATCGCTTGCGCGCCGCCCTCCGCACTTTGGCGAGACGATCGGCGAGGGCGAAGAAGCAGTGAATGTCGCCGCGGGCCTGCTGATTTACAGCGCGGCAATGGTGGTGCTGGCACCGCGGCTACTGAGCGTGCTCACCGGCAGCGGGGCGGCTCCGAGATTCGGGGTCGCGGTGTGGTTGACCGCGATCCTCAGTGTGTTGGCCACCTGGACGGCGATTCCCGTCCTGGTCCTGGTCGACGTGGTCTTCCACGATGGACAACGCAGATCGTTGCTGACGGCCTGCGTGCGGTTTCTCTGTGAGATCGCTGCCGGACGCGTGGGCATCGCGGCCCAACTGGCCGTGGTGGTGGTCGCTCTCGGCCTGCTCGCAACTGGCATCGGTGTGGCGATCAAACTGGCCCGCACCATTCGGCGGCTGAACTCCCACGCTCACGGGCACGCACAAGCAGTGCGGCTCGTCGGCCGTCCGACGGGTCAGGCGGACGTCTTCATCATCGACGCCGGGGAGCGCACGGCGTACTGCGTGGCGGGTCGGCCCCCGGCGATCGTGGTCACCAGTGGTGCGGTGGCCACGCTGGACCGGGACGGGTTGCTGGCAGTCCTGGCCCATGAGCGGGCGCATCTGGCCGGGCGGCATTCCGAGATCGTGACCGCGCTACGTGGGTTGGCGATGGTCCTCCCGCGGATGACGCTGATCACCAGGGGAGCCCGCGAGGTTTCTCGGTTGTTGGAGATGTGCGCCGACGACGCCGCGGCACGCCGCCACGGGCAACACACGCTCCTGACCGGGCTCATGGCCCTGGCGGGCGCGACGCCTGCCGAGGCCATGGGTGCGGCAGATGTGGCATTGCTGAGCCGGGCTGAGCGACTGGTGCTCCCGCCGGCGGTGTGGTCGCGCATCAGCACACGGCTGGGCCTGTGCGGTGCGATGACGGTGATTTTCATGGTCCCGCTCGCGACGTTCGTGCTGGGCACCTCAGGTCTGTTCTGTGGGTGACGTCAGTGTTCGCGGTCGAAAAGGACCAGCGTGTCGACCAAGTTGCCGTCGACGAAGTATGCGCGGCAGGTGAAGGGGTCGTGGATCGTGCTGCCGACCTCGGTTTCGGCCTCGACCGTTCCGGAGACATTCCACACCGTGATACGTGACTGATCGACATCCTTGAGCGGTTGATTGGTGGTCAGGGCGAACAAGTCACGGGTGTCGGGCTCGAGCTCAGCGACCGTCGCCCGCACGCCGGCAAGCTGTGCTGCCTCGGGTGAAGCCAGCTTGCCGCGCACATCGGTTTCGCACCGGTCCAGCACCGCGCGTTCCGCCGTGTCGGTGACGCCGAAGACGTTGGTTTTCACCGTGATCGCCGCGATGACGCCGACGATGACGGCGCAGACCAGCAGCCACATCCGGGCGCGAGGCCTGTTCGGAGATGGCTGGTTGCGCATTTCCCCACCTTTCCCGGTTCGTGGTCCTGGCAAACAATACAACTACGGCCTGCCACGCCTGTCCCGGCTGCCATCGCGTCAGTATTCGATGATGCGCGTGACGAACGGCGTCATTCCCGCGGTGCGAACCGGCGAGATCTTGACCGGGACTCCGGTCTGCTGGGCCTCGAGCATCTGACCACCGCCGAGGTAGAGCGCCTCGTGTTGTCCGCCGCCGGGGCCCCAGAACAGCAGGTCACCACGCTTGGCGTGGGACGGCGGCAGCTGGCGGCCCGCGGTGTACTGGTCGCCCGAGTAGCGGGGGAGCAGTACACCGACGCCGGCGAACGCGTAGCGAACGAGCCCGGAGCAGTCGAAGCCGACGGTGTTGGCACCGGAATCGACGCCACGGCTGGGGCCGGTCAAGCTGCCGCCGCCCCAGGAGTAGGGCACACCGAGCTGACTGCCGGCCCGCCGGATGACGTACTCCACGGCCTGCCGGCCATACACCCGGTTACCGCGAAGTGCAGGGCCCGCACCGGTGTCGGGTACAAGACCCAGGCTTCCCAGAAACTTTCGGCCCAGGTCGAACGTCGTCTGCGCGGCCTGCGCACTCGCCTGCAGCGAGGCATTGGCGATGGCGACCGGATCGCCGGGGGCACCTGCACTCAGCAGGTTGGGCAGGGTCGGGTCCCATTGTCCGGCGGCGGGCTCAGCGTGTGCGGCCGGTGCACCCAGCGCGGCCAGTGTGCCCGCCGCGAAAAGTCCGGAGCGCAACAGTGTTCGGCGATCCCAGACCGGTCGTTGTCCGTGCGGAAGCGAAGGCATCGCCGCATTCCCCTCCCACGTTGCGTAGGCGCCGGCAGTCGATATTGGAACCACCGAGCTACGTATAAACTACGTAGGTACGTACTCTATACCACAGTAGCCACAGGAGTCACAGCGTTACCGAATCACAACATTCGGCGGCGGTTTCGCCGTCCTGTCAGCCGCGGCTCGGGTCGTTGATCTTCACCAGCATCTTGCCGATGTTGGCCCCGGTGAACAGTCCGTTGAGCGCGTCGACGCTGGATTCGATTCCGTCGTAGACGGTTTCGCGGTGCACCAGGAGGCCCTGCTGTTCCCAACCGCGGAGTGCGTCGAACGCCTCGTCGAAGTGCGCCCATTCCTCGAGGGCGTTGAAGCCCTGCATCGTCGCCGTCTTGGACAGCAGGTTGACGTAGTTCGACGGCCCGGGGTGGTCGCCGGTCAGGTAGCTGGAGATGATGCCGCACATCACCACGCGCGCTTTGTGCGCAAGGTTGCCGAGCGCCGCGTTGAGGATGTCGCCGCCGACATTGTCGAAGTAGACATCGATCCCGTCGGGACACTGCTCCTTGAGGGCGGCGACGAGGTTGCCGGCCTTGTAGTCGATACAAGCGTCGAAGCCGAAATCCTCGACCACGGCCCGGCATTTGTCCGGGCCGCCGGCGATGCCGACCACCCGGGCCCCGGCGATCTTGGCGATCTGGCCGGCCACGGAACCGGTGGCGCCGGCCGCGGCCGATACGACGACGGTTTCGCCGGCCTGCGGCTTGCCGACACCCTTCATGCCGAAATAGGCCGTCGCACCGGTGGGCCCATAGATCGACATCACGGCCAGCGGATCGGTGTAGCCGACCACGGGCGTGCTGAAGAGGTCATCGCGGATGATCGCGTAGTCCTGCAGTCCGGTCAACGTGGTGACAACGTCGCCGACCTTGTAGGCATCGCAACGTGTTTCGACGACCTCGCCGATGCCGGCCACCCGCACCACATCGCCCAGCTCTAGCGCGGGAAGGTAACCCGGCTCGCCGTCCAGCCACGTGCGGGCGGCAGCGTCGATCCCGACATAGGTCGTCCGCAACAACGCTTCACCCTCGGCAGGCATCGGCGCGGGCGTGGTCACCATCTCCGTGTCGTCGTGGGAGACCAGCCCTTCGGGGCGGCGGCGCAGCAGGACCTGACGGTTCTGGCGGGTTGCGGAGTCTGTCATGGTGCTGTTCATTTCTCTGGCAGTCGAGATGGTCCTCCGAATCTTCTATTGATTCTGAGAACTTGTATCGGTTATCCGGAGTGCGCGACGAAATCGAGACGGGATGCGGCCATCTTCGCGCCATTGTCTACGCGGGCGGCCCGCCGGCCTAGGCGATGCCGAGGACGGCGGCGGTGAAGCGCCAAAGCGTCCGCGTCGCTTCGTCGGCGTTCGGCGTCGGCGTGGCCCGCAGTTGTTGTGCGATGCCATGGCGCAGACCGCCGATGACGTATGCACCGGCACTCTCGGGATCCAGATCTGCCGGCAGTTCACCCCGTTGCTGTCCGTGGCGGATGTTGGCGGCGGCGTTGTCCATCAGGTCGTGAATGTAGGCGGCTTCGAGCTCGGTCAGCTGCGGGTCGCTCGCGGTGCGGTTGAGCAGGATCGGTGCCAGCGGGTCGGCGAGGTGATAGGCGACGAAACGGTGGGTACGGTCACGCTCGCGAGTCGCCCAGTCGCCGGTGGGCAGGAGAGCATCCGCGATCGCGTGGCGCAACCCGTCGTAGAAGCCGTCGTAGATCGCCGCCAGCAGACCGCTCTTCGAACCGAAGTGGTGGTAGAGGGCGCCGGTGCTGAGTCCGGCGCGACGGGTCAGACCGCTCAGTTCGATAGCCCCGTTTCCGTGGACGAGTTCGTCACGGGCGGCGTCGAGTAACTGTTGACGTCCGATCGGGGCCCGTGCCATATTCGAACCATAACAGAAGTCAGTTATGTTTCGGGTAGGGGCAGGCCATGAGCACCGAAGTGACATCGTTGACCGAACTGGCCGGCGACCTGGCGGGTACGTACCGACGGACCCCCAGCAGCGGCCAACAGATCGACCCGGCGATCGCCGACGCCGACCTGGCCGCCGTACTGCGCGACGGGTACGTGATCCTGCCGGGCCTGCTCACCGACGCCGAACTCGACCTGATTCGGGCGGACGTCGAACCGCTGCTGGATCGGCGGGGCCGCAACGGATTCGAAGGGCACACCACCCAGCGGGTGTACAGCGTCTTGAACAAAACCCGGAGCTGTGACCGGATCGCCGACCATCCGCGCGTGCTGGCGCTGCTGGATCGGCTGTTGATGCCGAACTATCTGCTCTCGATGTTGCAAGTGATCAACATCCTGCCGGGGGAGCAGGCCCAGTTCTTGCACACCGACGACGGATTCTATCCCTTGCCGAGACCCCGAAAAGCCTTGAGTGCGGCCACAATCTGGGCCATCGACGAGTTCACCTCCGACAACGGCGCCACCGATATCGTCGCGGGCAGTCACGAGTGGGGCGACCGGTTGCCCGAAGCCGCCCAGCGCGAACCGGTGGTGATGACCGCTGGTTCCTGTGTGTTCTTTCTCGGGACGCTGTGGCATGGCGGCGGCGCCAACCGAAGCGCGAAAGCTCGCCTGGCGGTGACCGCGCAGTACTGCGAACCGTGGCTGCGCCCGCAGGAGGCCTTCACCTTGTCGATGACGCGCGACACGGTGCGGGCGGTGTCCGAGGACATTCGCCGGATGCTCGGCTACAGCATCCATCCGCCGTTCATCGGCCAGGTTGACGGCATGCACCCGAAACGACTGCTCGAACCTGGTGCGCAACCGGTTTGATGTGGTCCGCAGGCATCTCGACGCGGCCGTGAGACACTGAGCGGGCTGGCACGGCCCTCGGGGCTTCACGACGTCGGAAAGCGGGGATCGAGACGTGGGTACCGTTCCCACCTCCGCCGACGACCGTGCCGGCGATGCGGATCCGATCAACGACGCGCGTTGGTCTGAACACAATTTCGCTCGGCGCGCACGGCTTGTCGAAGCCGCCGTGGCACTGTTGGACGAGAAGCCGGTAGGCCGCGACGTGAGCGTCGAGGAGATCGCCACCCGGGCCGGCCTGGCCAGGTCGGTGTTCTACCGGCAGTTCGACAGCCGGGACGCCTTCGATTGTCGCGTTCGGACCTTCATTCTCGATCAGTGCTTCGACATGTACGCGGCAAACCTGGATTTCTCGACGGGATCGATCGACGAGATCGTCTTCAGGACCGCCGGCTCCCTGCTGACGTGGCGGATCGACCACCCTGCCTGGTACGCGTTTCTCGCCACCGGCCCGGCCGATTCCGACAGTCCGGAGCTGGACGCGGTGCAGAGCCTCAGCCGCCGCTTCGAGACGCTCATCGATGCACGGCTGTCCGAAATCGCGCAGTTGGTCGGCGTCGACTACGAACCGTTGCGCACACTGCCGTTTGCCGTGGTGACGATGGTCGACGGCACGTTCACGCGATGGCTGTCCGACCCGTCTCCGGTGCGGAGCAGGGCCCAGGTTGTCCGCGACGTTGCCGACTATGCCTGGTACATGCTCGACGGCGCGGCTCGGCGCCGGGGTTTGTCTGTTGACCGCGACCAGACGGTTGCAGAAGTGATCGACGGCGTGTCCGGCTCCGCTCCGCAATAGTCCGTCGACGTGCGGACGCTTGGACGTCCGCTTTCCCATGTCGCGTCCGCCTTCATCGAGACACGATGCGGGCAGCGGATTCGCGGCCGATCGTCGGGAACCGTCCTTGACAGGTGTATGGGACAGGGTGTCTCATACCCTTAACCAATGGGACTCGTTGTCCCGATAAATGGGCCGGGGTGCTCAACTGCCGAGGAGTAGCGACGTCATGGCATTAACGAAGGCGGTCCGTCGGTGGCGGGATGGGATGCAGGTCAGCCACGACGCGGATTACTGCACGAGGTTGGAGACCCTCTCGGCGGGCTCGGTGCGCCGCAACTTCAATCCCTATCTCGACATTCCGTGGGACTCGCCGGAGTTCACGGTGACCGAGAACGACCCGCGCTGGGTACTGGCGGCGGACAGTGATCCCATCGGGATGAGCCCGTGGTACCAGGCGCAGCCGCTGGAGAAGCAGATCGCGATCGGGATGTGGCGTCAGGCCAATGTCGCCAAGGCCGGGCTGCAGTTCGAGAACATGCTGATCCGGGGAATCCTGAACTACACGTTCTGGGTGCCCAACGGCAGCCCCGAATACCGGTATTGCCTGCACGAGGCGGTGGAGGAGTGCAACCACACCCTGATGTTCCAGGAGATGGTGAATCACGCGGGCGTGGACGTTCCTGGCCTGGTGCGATGGCTCCGATGGATGCACTGGTTGCCGCCGTTGTTCGCGAGCCCGATGCCGGTGTTCTTCTTCATGATGGTGCTGTGCGGCGAGGAGCCGATTGACCACATGCAGAAATCCATTCTGCGCGAGGGCAAGCCGATACACCCCGTCATGGAACGCGTGATGGCGATCCATGTGGCCGAGGAAGCCCGGCACATCTCGTTCGCCCACGAATTCCTGCGTCGCCGGATCCCGGAGATGCGGCGGCTCAACCGATTCGGGCTGTCGATCATCTATCCGCTCAGCTTCCGTCTGGCGGCCTCCCTCATCGCCAAGCCGCCGCGTTCCTTCTGGCGCGAGTTCGACATCCCCCGATCGGTGAAGAAGGAGATCTACTGGCGGGCCCCCGAGTCGAGGGCGATGCTCAGTGAGATCTACGGCGACGTGCGCATGCTGGCCGCCGACACCGGACTGATGAACCCGATCGCCAAGATCCTGTGGCGGATGCTGCGAATTGACGGTCGGGCATCGCGCTACCGGAGTGAACCGGCACGCCAAGCGGTCGCCTTGGCTTGAGTTGCTCGACCCAAAACCGTTCGGGCGCACGCTGAATCTCAGGAGAAGCGGCCGGCGGCTCAGCGCCGCGAGTCGAGCATCAGATACTGTGCCGCGGTGCGGTGGGCGACGTCGAGCTTCTGGCGGGAGAACACGCGGAAGGCATAACGGCCGGCGCCGGCGACGCATTGGAATATCTTGTTCTCAGGCTCGCCACGACCGGTTGTTCCGTCATAGCAATGAGATTGGGGCAGCCCGGGCACCGGCGGTATCGGTGTGAATTCCGGATCCTCGTCGGCGGCTTTGACCAGGGCTTCGGTGAACCGGCGCGCGGACGCGATGTCCTTGGTCTGGTAGACGACGGTTGTTCCTCGCACGACGGCATCGACGCCGGTGTCGGTGTAAAGCGCGTCCATGAACGCGGTGGTGCCTTCATAGGCCAGTCCACCCCGCGGGCCGTAGACACCGTGAGTGAAGTCTTTCGCGTCGCTGTCCTGCCTCAGCGTTGCGGCGTAGATGCCCGTGGGGTCGAGTGGAAGCTCACTGAGTTTCGCCGGATCCGTCGGCGTGAACTCATCGATCCTCGGCAGCTGTAGATCCAGCGTGGCGGCCACCAGGTCAGTGGCGGCGGCCACAGATTCCTGGGAGTTGACGAACTGGTACAGGACGTAGGGGCCGTGCGGCATGTAGCTCTCGGCGTAATGGGCGCCGTCTCCCGCGTCGAATGTGGTGCCCGCCGCCTCGGGGTGGCGGGGGATGGGGACACGGATGCGTGAACCGTGTGGGGCCGGCACCGCGGCCATCTGACGGGCCGCGTCGGCGGCGGCCGAGGCATCCGGGAAACGGGCGACCATCACCGTCATCGCCTTCGTCGGACCGAATCGCTGCGCGGCGAATCCAGCGACATAGTCGTGCGATTCAAGGATCCGTTGGGTATTGCTGGTGACGAATCCGTCGACGAGCGCCGCGGTGGGTAGCGGTATGGCGGTACCGAGACCGTTGAGGTTGCCCTGGGCTGTGATCGTCTTGTCGACGTCGCCGGGCAGAACGAGATACTCCGCCATCCGCTGCGACTCCACGACGTGGCCACGACCGCCCGCGGTTCCCAGCGGAGGGACGGGCTTGGTGGGGTAATTGCCGGCATCGAGAAGTGCGACGACGGCCCCGTCACCGTTCGCGGTCAGAGCCGGATCACGCACGGCGTGCCCATCCTGCACGGACGTACAGCCGGCGACCACGATCATCGATGTCGCCAAGACCAGTCCGATGCCATCGGTTCTCCGCACGGCCGACCTCCCCCCGGCTTCCCAACGGTCGCCAGTATCGCAGAGGTATGACCAGTGCCGACGCACCAATGTGTCGCGGCATTCGCTTCACCTGGGCGCCGATCCCTGGTCGTCATGTCACCGCGCGCCGCCGCCGAATGTTGGTCGTATGTGAAATTTGTTTGAACCGGCTAGGCGTTTCGTGTGGCAGTAGATATGCGTCAGGTATGAATTGCTGGCCACATTTTCAAACGTCGCTAAACTCGATTAAAAGCCGTGCCCCAAAAAATGGATGCACCGGAAAATATCGGAAAGGAAATCAAATTGTCGAGCGGCAGGATGGTGGGGAGCGTCGGCGCTGCCTCAGTTGCGGCCGTGCTGGGATTGTGCTCCGCTGCACCGGCGTCGGCAGCTCCGACCGGACAGATGTCGGCGCAATCAACAATCGATCAACTTGAGGCCCAGGGATTCCGGGTGATCCTGAACAAGGTCGGTAACGCACCTATGGATCAATGCACGGTGACCGCCGTGCGGCAAGGCACTGACGTCAAGCATTCGTGGGTGCAGCGAGGTCCGACCGGCCGAGTGAACAATCTGGTGCGATATACAACCGCATACGTCGATCTGATGTGCAAACGCTGAATATCAGGCCCACGAATTGGCATACCAATAGCTGCGTCGAGCTAATGTCTTTTGGTTTTCGAGCGGGGTGGAAGTTTTCTCCTAACGGTTCAGGTGGCGGATTCGAGCGCCGACGTTATTCACTGGACCGTCCGCGAGATCGCGGGATACGTTGCAGCGGTGTCCACGGAGATCGCCGCGCTTGAGTCACTCGCCGCCGAGATCGAGGTGGTCTGGGGAGCCAACAGCGTTGGCGCCGAACCGATGCCGCCCGTGGTGGTTGCGCGCGCCGACAACGAGTGGTGCGTTCACGTCGCACCGAACCTTCCGGGGAACGTTGGGCGCGAGGTGCGGGCGGTGGCTGCAAGCCTGTCCGGCGAATTCGCAGAATCCCTGTTGGACAGCTTCTCCCCGGTGCTGGCACCGGTGGCGGGACCGCTACGCCGCCAAGCCACCGTCAGCTTTGACTGTTCCCTGCCGGCGACGGTCAGTCCACCAGTTGGGGTTCGTGTGATCACCGACGTCGATGCCGACACGTACCGGTTGCAGATTGCGTCCGACTGGGGCACCCAATCCGACTGGGAACGGATGCTGGCCAACACCTTCCCTTGGGCGGCGGCAACCGACGGCGACCAAGTGTTGGCGATCTGCGAAACCGCGCGATGGTCGCCCCACGGCGCCGAGGCAGGTGTATGGACGTTGCCCGACGCCCGTGGCCGGGGCCTGGCGGCCGCAGTGGTCGGTGCCTGGGCAGACCACTGCGCCGAACGGGTTCCACGCCTGTACTACAGCACCGCCGTCGACAATGTGTCCTCACAACGCGTGGCGCAGCGTTTGGGGTTACCGCCCATCGGAGAACTGTGGTTTCTGACTCCCGACTGCGATTGATCTCAGCGCCCACGCCCCGCCCGCCCGTATGGGCGCGGGTGGCGTCCGGTGATCATCGCATCCTTTGCTCGGCGTAGGCGAGCATCGCTTCGCGCAGGTACTCGGCCAGCCGGGGATCCTGGGCGTCATAGTGGGAGCGCAGTTCTGAAGGCTGCCGCAGCGCCTCGGCCAAGGCGATGTAGCTGGCCTTGTCGGGGCTCCACAGCTTGCGCTGCACGGCCAGATCGTCATCGAGAACTGCGAATGTCTCCGCATCATCGGCGGCTACACCATCGCGCAACAGCGTCAGCATGCGCCGCGTCAGATCGGCACCCTCGGCGTTGAAATCCTCGAAGTCCGCTTCGGACCATCCGGCGATGTTTCCCCGGATCTCCGAAATCTCGGGTTGCACTGTGCTGCCGGTGCTTTCGACGCGGCGAGCTTCCAGTTCGTCAAGGTACTCGCGACTCATTTCGAATCCCTCGAAGATGTGCTCTGCGGGCATGTCGGTTCCCTCCTCCAGGTGCTTGATGGTGGCGGCCACCGTGGCCACCAGGCGGTCCAACCGGCCTCGTTCGTCGAGAAGCCTGAGGTGATGCCGGCGCAAGGCTTCGAGCGGATCGTGTTGTGCATCGACCACTTTTCCGATCGTGGTCAGATCCAGCCCGAGCTCGCGCAGCAACAGAATCTGCTGCAGCCGCAACAACTGCTCCCGGTCGTAATAGCGGTACCCGTTGGAACCGACCCGAGCCGGCCGCAAGAGCCCGATTTCGTCGTAGTAGCGCAGCGTCCGAGACGTCACGCCGGACATTCGAGCTGTCTCCTGGATCGACCAACTCACCGACCTGCAACCTTCCTCTCGACCACCACCATCCACGGTAGAAGTTGCCGCAACGAGAAGGTCAACACCGCGGGACTACACGAGTGAAGTGACGTCTCGCCGGGAGACATGCCGTCACAGCGACGAGATTGGTTGGTCGACGGCTCACGGGAAGGGGATAGGCGGAATTGCGGAAGGCAATGGGATCTGTGGAATCGCGGCGGGCAACTCGACGTGCGGTACCTCTGCCGGCAGGGGCGCCCGCGGGATCTCATTGGGCAGTTCTACGTTCGGGATTGCGCTCGGCAACGGGACCGGCGGAATGTCACTCGGCAACGGAGCGGGCGGAATGTCGGACGGCACCGGCAGGAGCGTCACGGCATCATCGGAGGCCATCGGCCGTGTGGCATCGACGGCGCAGCCGACCGCGACCACCGATATCGCGGCCGCCAGGGCGAAAGGCAGCACCTCTCGCCGCCACATCCGTTCCGCTCGACGGTGCATCTCTCGACCCCTTGCGATCTCATCGACGACGCTATCACCGCTACGCCATGCGGACCCGGTGTCGGCCGCCGAGCCCGGCCCGGATCATCGCCGCGGTTGAGTGGGCCGGGCTAGTGCAGGTCAGCTCCGTCAGCGGGATCGTCGTTCTGGCGCAACCCGTTGTCCTCCAGCGATATCACTGTGTTCAGTCTCCAGGTGCAATTTGAGATTGCGGAGCCCGGCCTTGGCTCGTCGACGCATCACCCTTGCAGCAACAGGCAACACGGTAAGGGCTGCGAGACGGTTCTCATTGCGGCTCATCATGCGCCATTGCACTTCGCAGGTATCGGGTCCGGTGTGAACAAAATCCATCTCCATACGTGGCAGGAGCGGGCGCAGGTCGCCGTGGGTAGCGATGCGCCGGGGCGCCACGGCATCTGTCACCCGAATGGTGACCGACCGGGTTCCGCGTAGTGGCATCGATACCGTCTCCGTGTATCTCTTTCCGATCGTCTCGAAGGGCAATTCGTCACTCGCGGCGATGGTCACGACCCCGGGGAACCATTCGGCGAAGTTCTCCAGGTTGGCCGCGAAATGAAAGGCTCTCACCTGTGAACACGCAACGGTGATAACCACATCGGCAAGCAGATACATGATTCCTCCTCATCGACCAGATGGCAGAAGGCTAAGCTGTAGACCCCGCTCTACAGTCAAGTGAAATCCACCATGAAAATCAGTGAACTGGAAGCGCATACCGGCGTCGGTCGCCACGCTCTGCGTTACTACGAACGTCAGGGCCTACTGGGAGAAGTGCGGCGCACCGCGGGTAATTACCGGGACTATCCGGAATCTCTGGTCAAAGAGATCAGATTACTCAGGAGCATGCAAACGCTTGGTTTCTCGTTGACCGAGATTCGGCAGGTGCTCGACGGACTCCGCTCCAGCGATATCGACTGCCTCGACGGAGCCCGTCTGCTGGCTGAAAAACGTCAGCGCATCGAGGAGAACATCCGCGATCTTCGGGATATCAGCAGGACGTTGCATCGTGAGCAGAAGCGGCTGGAACGCAGGGCGCAGCGGCATGGCATCCGCCTGAACTGATTGGCTCGGAAGTTCGCCTGCACCCTCTAAGTCACCGGCGTAGCAGACCTGACAACTTGGTTGCGGCCACTGTTGTCAACAGTGAGGCGACGCCCCGTAGTCGTGCGAGGCCGGTCGGGTTGTTCACCTGCCCGAAGTCGGTAATGCGCTCGGAACTGATCTGTCGATAGATCCGTTCGAAATTGTCGATCTGGCGGTGCAGTGCCGTGTTGTCGACCAGATTCGTCTCGTCGTCGGCTTTCTCGGCGAGCAGGTACTGCGGTGCAGTGACCAGTGAGATCGCCGGTATGCCGGCGTGCAGCAGCGGTTCTCCCTCGCCGAAGTGGATGAGCGGGCCGGGCTTGGAGATCCGTGGTACAGCACCGTCGTCGCTGCGCCACTCCTGCCGCGCGAGGTGTGCGAGTTCTGGGGTGGTTGCATACAGCAGTTCGGGCTCGATCCGCCCGGTCGCTCGAAGCTCGTTGGCGTCTGGATCGTCGACGAACTCTCGTGCTCCGAGGTGCTCGACCGCAAGGCCTGCGACGGCTCGCCGCTGACCAACGCCACCGGCCCATACCTCGGGATGGTCGCTCAGGAAGCGTGTGGTGGCTTGTCCCTTTGACGTCACGGCCGGGATTCGCAGGTGTCCGGAGGTGAAGACGAAGACGGTGGTGCGCTCGGGCGGATCAACCGCCGCGGCGCGGGCCATGGCCACGGCGGCGATATGCCCGTTCTCCTCGACCGCGTTGACACCGTCGGTGTGGGTGACGATCAAGATTGTCTCATCGGGCCGGGAACTGCCCTCAACGATCGTCCAAATGGTGCGCGTCGTGGCTTCGGGAATGAGTCGGTAGTCGAGGACCACACACGCCTGTTTGCCGGCTCGCGCGCCGGCGAGCACCGCCTCGCCCGCCTCGCCGCTGACAAAGACAGCCGGGATGCCCTGATAATCGAAAGTGAACGGAACGTACTGGCCACGCGCGTTGTCGTCACTTATGTTGCGCCACACGAAGATTACCGCCTTGACGCCTGCTTTGCGGGCACGCGCCAGGCCCTGGCCGGCAAGTGTCGACGCGATCAGGGGGTTACGCATCACCGGCCACGACGCATCATTGCCCCAGGTATCGACGATCGCCGAAAAGGGGAGCCCGAAGTTCCGAATCTCGACCACGGCGATCTTTCCCTGTGCCCTCTTCCACGCCGGGACCGGTCCACCCAGCGACACCAGCACTCCGGTCGTTCCGTCTGGTCCGGCGATCCCGGAGTAGGGAAACACTGATGCGATGGGTATCTGCGTGCCGGCCACCTGCAGCCCAGAACTGTTAGTGCTCACCGGCGCCCACCGCGTGAACGACAGCGTGTCGCTGTGCACGTCGAGGCCGGCAACAATGAGCTGTTGCTCGATGTGCGCGATGAGCCGCTCGTGCTCGGCGGTGCCCGTGACGCGACTCTTCAGGCGGCCCAACAGCGCAAGCTCTTGCTGGATCTGATCGGCCGTGATGATGGACGCGGGTTGCGCACAGTCAGACATGTCGGATCCTTCCTGCTGTCTGGCCTCCTGGTCGGTAAGCAATATGCGGTGGCGCAGTGAAGAGGAGGACATTCACCCGGGTACGAGGAACCCACCTTTGCCTCGTCCGGACAGGGGACGCCCCGCTGCGGAAGTTCAGCGGGGCGGCTGCGGCAGCGCGACCGACTGCTAGGGAGGCCGAGGCTATCTGAACCTCGGCCCAGTCGCGCCCCCCGTTGACCCATTCGAACCGCAGCACCACCAAACCTAGGTTACCGGTGGGCTACTTGCGTAGGGACTTTCGACCCTAAGCGGAGCGCTCAACGATCCTACGTTGCTGCGTATTTGGGCAATGGTGCAGAAATGGCCTTCCTGCATGCACAGACCGAGTTGAGGGAAGCTAGGGCCTTGTGACCCTTTCAAGGTAAGCCTGCGCTGATCCAAACTGGGGTCTCCCCAGAGCGAGAGGCGTACCTGATTGCTCAATATCGCGCACCGAAGTGGGTGTGGTTGCTGCTGGTTGTCGCGCTGCTCCTCATCTTCGGGCGGTGCAGCGATGCTGATGACAAAACAAGCGCCGCGCGCTCGGCAATTGGCGATCAGTCGATTCGGTGCATCGCGTCGGGCGTCCTGTCGACCAGCGTCGGGTATCCGGCGACACCGCCGTCCTCGGCGCGCCGCACGTAGTGTCCTGGGACCCTTACGGCTGACCGCTGCGGTTAGAGGAGGCGCTCGACGGCACAATCATCACCGGGCACGGTGCGTGATGAATGAGCGCGTGGCTGGTCGAGCCCAAAACTGCACCCACAAATTCGCTGCGGCCCCGACTACCAACCACGATCAGTTGCGCTTCATGTGCCCAGCGCATCAAGGCCCACGCCGTCCGGCCGGTGGTCACTGCGCAATGGGCGAGAACCTCGGGATGGTGTTCGCTCCATCGCGCGATGCGCTCGGCCAGCGATTGCCGCTGCTGCGCTTGGTATTCCAGCCACCATTGTGGTTCGGATACCTGGTCGGTGAGGCTGGCGGGCAGCTCACCGCAACTGAAGACGGCGGTGAGCTCGGCGCCGCGCAGTGCCGCCTCCGCGAATGCCCACTCTGTCGCGTTGTCGGCGGCCTCAGAGCTATCGACGCCTACTACGACTGTGCGCCGCTGTTGTTCTTGAAACTCGATTCGTGACCCCCGCACAACGACGACTGGGCCGTAGCCGTGCGCGCTCACGGATACCGCCACCGATCCGGCATGGACGGCTCCGCGCGTTTCGGCGCGACCCGAACCCACCACCGTCAGCAATGCCTCTCGTGACAGGGCAATCAGCATCGGCAGGGGTCGGCCCGAAATCCACGATGTCTCAACAGCTACTTCCGGGCTCACCGCCGCTATCTCCTGGCGGGCCTCAGACAACATGTCGACGGCCCTGGACTCCAGGCAGTTGAGTATTCGGCGCCGTGACCAGGGGCCCAACTCGGTCTCTGCCTCACGCGGATCAACGATGTGGACCAGCCGCACCGAGATGTTCCGCCGTTTCGCCTCATATGCCGCCCATACGGCTGCGTCGAGGGCTGACGGCGATCCGTCTATCCCGGCGAGTATGTTTGCGGAACTGCCGGTCGATGTTGCCGTCCCAGGCAATAGAACTCCGATCTCTTCTCGGCACCGACGTCGCGATGAAACCAACCCCGTTCAGTGCTCTTGACATTCGGATCAATCCGACTGCTCGGCGCTTCGTCTGGCGGCGTCATTCCGGGCCGGATCCCGTGCCCTTTCAGCCAGCGCGTCCCACCCAGACTGGCGCACCCAGGTAAACCGAATGAAGGGTCTTTGGTCCTCAACATCGCCGACCTGCGGTGGCCGAGATGGGCATAGCACCTGACCGGGGTGGCTGCCAATAGGGTCTTTCGGCCCTATCCGCGGAATGGGATACCGCCGGTACCGTTTGTGTACACGGAGCGGGTAGATGTAAACCGCTGACAGTAGGGAGGTTGGAATAAATGGCCCGGACCAGAACGATCAGTCGCTGGCGCAAGAACATGGAGGTCGGCGATGACATCGAGTATGCCGATCTGCTGACGACGCTGTCCGAAGGATCGGTGCGGCGCAACTTCAACCCCTACAAGGACATCGAGTGGGAGACACCGGCGTTCGCCGTCAAAGCGGAAGACCCGCGGTGGATCTTGCCGGTGTCTGATCCGATCGGAGCTCATCACTGGTATCAGGCTCAGCCGGTCGAGCGGCAGATCGAGATCGGCATGTGGCGTCAGGCCAACGTCGCCAAGGTCGGTGAGCAGTTCGAGAACATCCTGATCCGCGGGCTGATGGAGTACTCGTTCTGGGTGCCCAACGGCTCGCCGGAATACCGGTACTGCCTGCACGAATCGATCGAGGAGTGCAACCACAATCTGATGTTCCAGGAGATGGTGAACCGCATCGGCAAGGACGTGCCCGGCATGCCGCGCTTGCTCAAGTGGCTGCAGCCGCTGATCCCGTTGACCGCAGGGCCGCTGCCGATCCCGTTCTTCTTCGGCATTCTCGCCGGCGAGGAGCCCATCGACCACACGCAGAAGAACGTGCTGCGCGAGGGCAAGGCCCTGCATCCGATCATGGAACGGGTGATGGCGATTCACGTCGCCGAGGAGGCCCGGCACATGTCCTTCGCGCACCAGTACCTGCACAAGCGGGTACCCAACCTGCGCTGGCACCAGCGGTTGCTGCTGTCACTCTACGTACCGCTGGTCATGCGCATCCTGTGCTCGGCGATCATCGTGCCGCCGCGCGCGTTCTGGAAGGAATTCGACATTCCGCGCTCGGTGCGCAAGGAGCTGTTCTTCGGTTCGCCCGAATCCCGCAAGATACTGCGCGACATGTTCGGCGACGTCCGGATGCTCTGCCACGACACCGGCCTGATGAACCCGATCGCCAAGCTGATGTGGCGCATCTGCAAGATCGACGGGCCGCCGAGCCGCTACCGTAGCGAACCGCAGCGCGAGCACCTGATCCCGGTAGCCTGACATGACCGTTACTGGGCATGTCGATGTGTTGATTGTCGGCGCTGGGATCTCGGGCATCGGCGCTGCCTATTATCTGCAGCGCGAACATCCGGCCCGCAGTTATGCAATCGTGGAGGCGCGCGGGGCCACGGGCGGAACGTGGGATTTGTTCCGGTATCCGGGGATTCGATCGGATTCGGATTTGCATACCTTTGGTTATCAGTTCAAGCCGTGGCGTGACGAGTATGCGATCGCCACCGCCGACAAGATCCTGGACTATCTCCGGGAGACGGTAGCCGAGAACGGCATCGACCACCACATTCGGTTTCACCACAAGGTGCTTGGCGCAGCGTGGGATTCGGCCGCGGCGGGCTGGACGGTGGACATCGAGCGGACCGGTGCCGAGGGTTCGGACCCAGAGTTGATCCAGATATCGGCGAGCTGGTTGTTCTGCGGGGGTGGCTATTACCGTTACGACCAGGGTTACACGCCTCATTTCGAGGGCGCTGAGCGTTTCACCGGGCAGATCGTGCATCCGCAGAACTGGCCCGAGGGTATGGACTACTCGGGTAAGAAGGTGGTGGTGATCGGTAGTGGTGCCACCGCGGTGACACTGGTGCCGGCGTTGGCAGGCACGGCGGGCCATGTCACCATGCTGCAGCGTTCGCCGACATATGTGATGCCCGTGCCCGCCAAGGACGCGTTTGCCAACGCCGCCAAGCGATTATTGGGAGAAGAGCGGGGTTATGCGCTGACCCGACGCAAGAACATTCTCAAGCAGCGCGGCGTTTATACGTTCTGTCAGAAGTACCCCCGGGCGGCCCGGGCGGTGATCCGGTGGTTCAACGCCAGGAAGCTGCCCACCGGGTATCCGGTCGATGAGCATTTCAATCCGCGCTATGACCCGTGGGATCAGCGGTTGTGCGCCGTGCCGGACGGTGATCTGTTCACGGTGCTCGCCGACGGCAGCGCGTCTGTGGTCACCGACCGCATCTCGACGTTCACCGAGACTGGCATCCTGCTGGAATCCGGCCGCGAGCTGGAAGCCGACATCATCGTCACCGCAACCGGTTTGAACATCCAGTTGTTTGGCGGGATGACGCTCACCGTGGACGGACAGCCGGTGGATGTGCCACAGACCGTCGCATATAAGGGAATGATGTTGTCGGGGGTGCCGAACTTCGTCTTCGCTTTCGGTTACACGAATTCGTCGTGGACTCTGAAGATCGATCTGCTGTGCGAACACTTCTGCCGCATCCTTCGCTACATGGACGCCTACGGCTACGACATGGTGTACCCCGTCGCCGATCCTGAGGTGGAAACCCTTCCCTTGCTGGACTTCGGGGCCGGATATGTTCAGCGGGCTCTGGCCGACATGCCCCGCCGTGGTGTTCGCGGACCGTGGGTGATGTCGATGAACTACAACCACGACGTCGACATGCTACGCAACGGTCCCGTGATCGATCGGAACCTCGAGTTCGAGAAGGTTGCGACCAAATCCGGCTCCCAGACAGCGGGTTCCCTGCCGCCTTCGGCAGGCTGAACGATCACGCCCGGCGAGTCTCCGGCACTTCGGTGTCGGGACTTCCGCCTCTAGTGGCGGCCGCGACGCAGTGGTCGAATTGTTCCATCCGACCGGCAGTTCCGAGAGGAGTGCACATGAGCCACCTTTCCGCCCCGCATCGTGAGCCTCGCCTTGTCGAACTGGCTGACGTATGCGGGGGAGAGGTGCCCCCAGAATCTCACGCGCCTGCGGCAGCGTCCCTCGATTGGCGTTCCCGAGGTAGCTGCCGCGGTGTCGACCCCATGGTGTTCTACGGTCCCGACCGCGAAAGAGCCGCAGCGCGGCGACGACGCGTGGCCCAGGCGAAGGCGATCTGCCAGTCGTGTCCCGTCAGAATCACCTGCCTCACACAGTCGCTCGAATACGCCGAGCCCTACGGGGTCTGGGGAGGAACGACATCCGACGAACGCAGCAGCATCCTTGAGCAGTCAGGCAAACGTGCAGACCACTAGTGAGCCGCGCGGACATCAGGAGCCGCGGCGATACCGAAGTCGTGACCCCAGAGGCTGACAGCGGTGGAGTCCCGCACCACTCACTGGCGATCGTCGACGGGGCGGCCGTCTTCGACCATGCGGAGAACCTTCAACCCGAAACTCGCGCCAGGACCGCGAAGTCGGTGGCCGCGATGTGCAGGTAGCCCAGCGACCGGCCGCCGTTGACCCGGTCATCGATCAAACCATCGTGTCGGCCGAGGGCAGGCCGAACTCGTGGTTGCCGAAGATCAGGTAGGCACGCTCGGGGTCGTTGGCCGCGTGGACTCGACCAGCGTGCGCATCACGCCAAAAGCGCTGCACCGGAGCATCATTAGACAGCGCAGAAGCGCCGGAGGCCTCGAAGAGCCGGTCGATCGATGCGATGGCGCGGCCGGTAGCGCGCACCTGATCGCGGCGGGCACGGGCCCGCAGTGCGAACGGGATCTCCTTGCCGGACAGCAGTAGCGCGTACTCGTCGGCGACGTTGCCCGTCAACTGTCGCCAGGCGGCGTCGATGTCGCTGGCCGCCTCGGCAATCCGGATCTTGGTGAACGGATCGTCCTGGGCTTTCTCGTTGACGTAGGCGGCGCGGACCCGCCTGCCCTGGTGCTCGACGTGGGCGTCGTAGGCACCGTAGGCCATGCCCACGATGGGCGTTGAGATGGTGGTGGGATGAACCGTGCCCCAGGGCATCTTGTATACCGGTGCGGTGTTGGTCTCATACCCGCGCGCCGTACCGTCGTTCATCGCTTTGAAGGACAGGAAGCGGTGCTCGGGTACAAATACCTCATCGATGAGGAGGGTGTTGCTGCCCGTGCCGCGCAAGCCGACCACATTCCAGACATCGTCGATCGCATAGTCGGTACGCGGAATGAGGAAGCTGCCGAAGTCGACCGGGCGGCCGTCCTTGATGACCGGGCCTCCGACGAAAGTCCAGTCGGCATGCTTACAGCCGGACGACCATTTCCACTCGCCGCTGACAAGATAGCCTCCGTCGACCGCCTGGCCCGAGCCCATCGGAGCGTAGGAAGAGGACACGCGCGCAGACACGTCGTCACCCCAGACGTCTTCCTGGGCTCGCTGTTCGAACAGCGCCAGGTGCCAGTTGTGCACGGCGAGGATGCCGGCCACCCAGCCGGTGGAACCGCAGGCGCTTGCTAGCCGCCGGACCGCTTCGCAGTAAACGGTGGGATCGCACTGCAGGCCGCCCCACTGTTCCGGCTGCAGGAGCCTGAAGAACCCGATCTCTTCGAGTTCCGTCAAGGACTGGTCGGGGATCGAGCGCAGGTTTTCGGTGGCTTGCGCACGCTCCCGCAGTCGCGGCAGCAGTTCATCGACGCCGTCGAGAACTGTCTGGGTGTCGCGGATCGCGTGAATATTGCTGTGGTTGTGTGAAATCACTGAACTGCCCTCCCAGGGCTGAGCTGATCGACGGACAAATGGGCTGAAATGAATTGGGCGTCGAACGGACGAACCGATTCGACCTACCGCCGATCGGGAACGGCCACGGTCGATGTTTCGCGTTTCCGAAGGGTTTCCGAGACTTCCGTGCGCCAGTACTCATTGGCCGCCGTGGTGTCGACCTCGTACTCGAACCGGTCGGTCATCTCTGGAGTGACATCGGCGGCGTCGACGTAGAACTGTTCATACCATCGTCGCAGCTGATAGACCGGCCCGTCCTCTTCCACGAGTAGCGGATTGTCGATGCGGGTCTTGTTCTTCCAGATCTCGACGTCCTGCAGGAAACCACGGCTGACGCCGTCGGTGAACGCCCGCAACAGCATGTCGGTGGCCTCATCGCTCAGCCCTTGTGGACGGCGAACCATGATTCCCCATTGCAGCACAAACGAGTCCGGTGTCACGGGATAGTGGCAGTTGACCAGGATCGCTTCGACTTCGTATCCGCTGTAACTGTTGTGCAGCCGGTTGATCATGAACGACGGCCCGAAGTAGGACGCTTCGGAATCGAGGATCTGCTCGCCCGCATAGTGCGAACCGCCCAGGTTGACGTCGGGCCTGCCGATCGTCCGAAGGTACTGGGACGCTACCTGACCTTCGAAGACATTCTTGAAATACGTCGGAAACCCGAAGTGGATGTAGTAGAAGTGCGCCATATCGACGATGTTGTCGACGATCTCTCGACAGTTGGAGCCGATGAGCTCAGTGCGCCAGGACCATTCCGTCCAACCCTCATCACGAAATTCCGGAATGTCGGGGATGTCCAGATGCGGCGACGGTGCGTTGCCCTCGGGGTCATGCCAGACGAACAAGAGACCTGCACGGACACTCGATACCCACACACGTGTACGAGCAAGTCGGGGAGCACGCTTCGCATACGGGACCTGGGTACAACGGCCATTGCCGGCCCACCTCCAATCGTGGAAAGGACATGCGACGGCGTCGCCCTTTACCTCGCCTTGTGACAGATCGCCACCAAGATGTCGGCAGTACGCGTCAAGGACGTGCACCGCACCCTCACTGTCGGCGAAGACGACCAACTTCGTTCCGAACGCGGTGATCGAGTGCGGCTTGCCATCGACGAAATCCGACAACATTCCGAGACAGTGCCAGCCCCGGGCAAATCGCGCCGGCGCCGTACCGACAGCGATCTCACGCACCGCGGCACCAGTCGACTCGTTCGTCAATACGGCCACCTCCAGCCACCTCATAGGAAACGAGAACACGTTCCTTAACCCGATCGATTGCCACGCTAAGTGCAGGTCGTCACCATCGAATAGGGACGAAGGTCCCTAGTTCGGATCTTCGCGCGGCAACCGCGCTGGCCCGTGCCGGCGGTCCGCCCTCATTGACGTGCAGTCGTTTCAGCAACGTCCGCGATGAACCATGCTGTTGTGCAAGGTGATTCACGGTTCGCGCGGCGAACTAGGGACCAAGGACCCTTTTCTGGCCCACGCGCCGACGGCAATAGTGATTGGCGCACCGCAAAGTCGTCGCCCAGTCCGAGAATGTGGGGGAGTCCGCAGCCGTGGTCCAGCTGAATGGTGCGCGGCTGCCGTTCTCTCGACGCTGAGCTCAAACGCTGGGAGGCGGAAGACGCTGGGCGCCCGACGATTTCGCCCAGATTACATAGAAAGGCCGTTTGTGCAGGTCACCAGCATCGGACATGCCGGTTTCCGGATCGATACCCTGGCGGGCAGCATCCTGTGCGACCCGTGGGTGAACCCGGCCTACTTCGCCTCGTGGTTCCCGTTCCCGGACAACACCGGTCTGGATTGGGATGCCCTGGGCGATGTCGACTACCTCTACGTCTCGCACCTGCACAAGGACCACTTCGACCCGGAGAACCTGCGCCGCCACGTCAACAAGGACGCGGTGGTGCTGCTGCCCGACTACCCGGTGCCCGATCTGCAACGCGAGCTGGAAAAGCTGGGCTTTCACCGGTTCTTCGAGACCACCGACTCGGTCAAACACACCGTGACCGGCCCCAAGGGCGATCTCGAGGTGATGATCATCGCGCTGCGCGCCCCCGCCGACGGCCCGATCGGCGATTCGGGCCTGGTGGTATCCGATGGCGTCACCACCGTTTTCAACATGAACGACGCCCGCCCGGTCGATCTGGACATGCTGCACGCCGACTTCGGCCAGATCGACGTGCACATGCTGCAGTACTCCGGGGCGATCTGGTACCCGATGGTCTACGACATGCCGGCCCGGGCCAAGCAGGCCTTCGGCATCCAGAAACGTCAGCGCCAGATGGACCGCTGCCGCCAATACATCGCCCAGGTCGGGGCGACGTGGGTGATCCCCTCGGCCGGCCCGCCGTGCTTTTTGGACCCCGAACTGCGTGACCTCAACGACGATCACGACGATCCGGCCAACATCTTCCCCGACCAGGTGGTGTTCCTGGACCAGATGCGCCGCCACGGCCACGACGGCGGGCTGCTGATGGTGCCCGGTTCCACCGCCGATTTCACCGGCTCACACCTGGATTCACTGACCCACCCGGTCGAGGACCCCGAACAGATCTTCACCACCGGCAAGGCGGCCTACATCGAGGACTTCGCCCAGCGGATGGCCCCGGTGCTGGCCGCGCAGAAAGCCGGCTGGGCCCCGGCCACCGGCGAGCCGCTGCTGCCCGGGCTGCGCGCCTTGTTCGAGCCGATCATGAGCCAGACCGACCAGATCTGCGACGGCATCGGCTACCCCGTGGAGCTGCGCATCGGCGCCGAGACGGTGGTGCTGGACTTCCCCAAACGCGTGGTGCGCGAGGCCATCGCCGACGAGAAGTTCCGCTACGGCTTCCAGATCGCCCCCGAACTGGTGCGCACCGTGCTGCGCGACAACGAACCCGACTGGGTCAACACCATCTTCCTGTCCACCCGGTTCAAGGCCTGGCGGGTCGGCGGATACAACGAATACCTCTACACATTCTTCAAATGCCTAACCGATGAACGCATCGCCTACGCCGACGGCTGGTTCGCCGAGGCCCACGACGATTCCTCCTCGATCACCCTCGACGGCTGGGAAATCCAGCGCCGCTGCCCACACCTCAAAGCCGACCTGTCCAAATTCGGTGTCGTCGAAGGAAACACCCTCACCTGCAACCTGCACGGCTGGCAATGGAACCTCGACAACGGCAAATGCCTCACCACCAAGGGCCACGAACTCAGGCGGACCACATTGTGATCAGCCCACGCTGGCGCTGATCGTCACCGCGCCCAGCAGGCCGGCATTTTCGGGCGGCGGGTGATGCATGCCTCGGCGCCGATGTCGTACGGTACGAAATCCCCATGGGCGCGTTCTTGTTTCGCGACACCGTTGCCAGGTGGGTAGTGCTACCAGTTCCAGTCGTCGTCGGTGGTGGTGACTCCGGTGCCGATGACATACGCGTTACCGCTGCCAGAGAAAAAGTCGTGGTTCTCGGCTGCACCGGGATCGAGCGCGGACAGGATTTCCGCGGGAACTTGGCTGTCGCCAGGCGCGAACAGCGGATCGAAGCCAAGATTGGCGAGTGCCTTGTTGGCGTTGTAGCGCATGTAGGGCAGGACTGGTTCTGTCATCCCCAGCGGGTCGTAGAGATAGTGGGCGTAGTCGGTTTCGTTTTCGTAGAGTTCTGTGAGCATGGCGTAGGCGAAATCGCGCAGTTCGTTCTGCCGCGCGGTCGTTTCGTTGTGGAATCCGCGTTGGAACTTGTAGCCGATGTAGTGCCCGTGCACGGCCTCGTCGCGAATGATCAACCGGATGATGTCAGCGGTATTGGGAAGGATCGAACGGGCTGCCCAATGCAGCGGCAAGTAAAAGCCGCTGTAGAACATGAACGACTCCAGCATGACCGAGCTGATCTTCTTTTTCAGTGGGTCGTCGCCGCGGTAGTAATCGTGCACGATATGAGCTTTGCGCTGCAGGTAGAGATTGCTGCGTGACCAGGCGAACGCTTCGGAGATCTCCCGTGTCGAGCACAGGGTTGAGAAGATGGAGCTGTAACTCTTGGCATGAACCGACTCCATGAACGCCATGTTCGTGTAGACGGCCTCTTCGTGTGGGGTCAACGAATCTGCGAGCATCTCAATGCAACCCACGGTTCCCTGCATGGTGTCCAGCAGTGTGAGGCCGGTGAACACCCGTACCGTAAGCAGCTGCTGGGCTTCACTGAGGCTGCTCCAGCTCGCCAGGTCATTGGACAACGGCACTTTCTCGGGGAGCCAGAAGTTGGCTGTCAACCGATTCCATACTTCGACGTCCCTGGAGTCGGTCACGTCGTTCCAGTTGATCGCTTCCAGAGGCTCCGTGATCGGCTCGTCCGCGCTCGGTGTGGTCATCAGTCCGGGTTGTGGCCGACGTGGGCTTCGGTGCGCATCCGCTCGACCATGTGCGGGTAGTGCAGCTCGAACGCCGGGCGCTCGGAACGGATCCGGGGCAGCTCGGTGAAGTTGTGCCGCGGCGGCGGGCAGGAGGTCGCCCACTCCAGCGAGTTGCCGTGGCCCCAGGGGTCGTCGACTGTGACCGGCTCGCCGTAGCGCCAGCTCTTGAACACGTTCCACACGAACGGCAAGACCGAGACACCGAGGATGAACGATCCGATGGTGGACACCACGTTGAGTGCGGTGAAGCCGTCGGTGGGCAGGTAGTCGGCGTACCGACGCGGCATGCCCTCGTCACCGACCCAGTGCTGCACCAGGAACGTCGCATGGAAGCCGATGAAGGTCAGCCAGAAGTGGACTTTGGCCAGGCGCTCGTCGAGCAGGCGTCCGGTCATCTTCGGGAACCAGAAGTACACACCGGCGTAGGTGGCGAACACGATGGTGCCGAACAGGGTGTAGTGGAAGTGCGCCACCACGAAATAGGTCTCGGTGACGTGGAAGTCGATCGGCGGACTGGCCAGCAGCACGCCCGACAGACCGCCCAGCAGGAAGGTAACCAGAAAGCCGATCGAAAACAACATCGGGGATTCGAAGGTGAGTTGGCCGCGCCACATCGTTCCGATCCAGTTGAAGAACTTGATGCCGGTCGGAACGGCGATCAGGAACGTCATGAAGGAGAAGAACGGCAGCAGCACCGCACCGGTGGCGTACATGTGGTGCGCCCACACGGCAACCGACAGGGCAGCGATGCTGATGGTGGCGTAGACCAGGGTGGTGTAACCGAAGATCGGCTTGCGGCTGAACACCGGAATGATCTCGGATACGACCCCGAAGAACGGCAGGGCCAGGACGTACACCTCGGGGTGACCGAAGAACCAGAACAGGTGTTGGAAGAGCATGAGGCCGCCGTTGGCCGGGTCGTAGATGTGGGCGCCGAGCCGGCGGTCGGCGGCCAGACCGAACATCGCGGCGGTCAGCAGCGGGAACACGATCACCACCAGCATGGAGGTGATCAGGATGTTCCACGTGAAGATCGGCATCCGGAACATGGTCATCCCCGGTGCGCGCATGCAGACCACCGTCGTAATCATGTTGACCGCGCCGAGAATGGTGCCCAGACCGCCAACCGCGATTCCCAGGATCCACAGGTCCGCGCCGACTCCGGGGGAGTGGATCGCATCGCTCAGCGGCGTGTAGGCGGTCCAGCCGAAGTCGGCCGCGCCACCCGGGGTGATGAAGCCGCCCAGGGCGATCAGTGCGCCGAACAGGAACAGCCAGTACGACAGGGAGTTCAGCCGCGGGAATGCTACGTCGGGTGCGCCGATTTGCAGCGGTAGGATGAGATTGGCGAACCCGAACACGATCGGGGTGGCGTAGAACAGCAGCATCACCGTGCCGTGCATGGTGAACAGCTGGTTGAACTGCTCATTGGACAAGAACTGCATTCCGGGTTCGGTCAGCTCGGTGCGCATCAGAAGTGCCATCACGCCGCCGATCCCGAAGAAGGTGAAGCAGGTGACGCAGTACATGATGCCGATCAGTTTGTGATCGGTTGTGGTGATGAGCTTGTAGATCAGGTTGCCCTTGGGGCCTGTCCGTTCGGGGAACGGACGGCGCGCCTCGAGTTCTCCGATTGGAGGGGCTTCGGCAGTCACTAACAAATCTCCTCTCGATACCCACACCCACGCACCGACGATCTGCGCTTCCCACCAGGTGTCCGGTTGGCTACCACTGTTTCTCGCTCAGTCCCGGCGAGGAAGGGCCATAAGTCCCCAATCGAGTGATGCCGCCGTGCCGCCCTGGGCCGCGGCACGGTAACCGCCAGAACAGGTCCAACCCCCTGAGAATCAGGCACTTTCGCCCCTTCCGGTCTGGCGTCGCGGCCAGTCTCGGCCGGGAGAACGTGCGAAAATCAGTGCATCTGGACGGAACAGCCCTGCGGCATAGAGGCTTTCGTCCTTCGAACTGATGACAAAGGTCACCAAGAATTGGCGCATGGAGCGGTCTTTATGCCCTGGCGCTGGTGCTGCGGCCGTCTGCACGATAGAAAACCCGGGATTCGACACAAGGAGGTTTCGGTTGATGCACTTCACCTTCGGCGCCGGACGTTGTTGGATCGTGCGGGCACTGGGGGCCAATCCGATAATTCGGCTGACCGATCGAGCAGAGGCAGTCGGTGCCATCCTGGTCATCGTTCTGATCCTGACCGCCACGGCAGCAACTGCTGCGATCAGCACCGCCGTCCACGACAGCAGATCTCACCTATATGCCGAGCAGGCCGCCACTCGCCACACAGTGCAGGCCCGCGTGACGGCGCGAAGCAAGGAGACCGCCGGGGGAACCGGGAGGCGGTTCGAAACGGCGGCTCGCTGGACAACCCCATCCGGAGAGCGTTCTGGATCCATCGTGCTGACGCGGCCGGCGGAAGCGGGAGATGAGGTCGACATCCTGGTCGATCCCACCGGGCGGCAAGTGCCCCCGCCACCCCCTCAGTGGCAAGCCGGCGTAGACGCGGTGACCGTCGGAGTTGCCGTGTGGCTGATATCTATTGGTGTGATTGGTCTGGCAGCATCCTTGGCGCAGCAGTGGCTGATGCGTCTGCGTTTTCGAAAATGGGACGACGAGCTACGCCTGCTGAAAAGCGACAGCGGAGGGTTCAAGGGGAAGCAGCGCTGAAGCGCGGAACGCCTCGTGGCGACCATGGATCGGATGACCGACGAGTCGCACGATTGACACTTCCCACGTACTGGCGTAGATCGAGGCGTGAACGACAGTCGTCGAACCCGTTCAGCGAGGGCGCCCGAGTCGACGGTATTCACAACTCGCGCACCACATTCCAGCCCGCTCAAATACTTGTCCAGCTCGTGCCGGTCAAGCAAGTCTCTCGGCCTTGCGAGCTACCCGGCTGAGCCTGCGCTCCTTGGCGGCGTCGAACTTGACGCAGGATTCTTCGAGCTTCTCAACCAAGGCACCCAGATCATCCCGGGCGCGCGCTCCTTCACCGGTGAAATCTTCGCGTTCGAAGATGCGCCACTTCCTGAGCTGAGGCATCACGATCTCCTCCAGGTGAACGCGCGGGTCGTAAATCCCACCCACCGCAATGGTCACTGCCTTGCGGCGAAACGATGGAATGGTGTAGCCCGGCATAGTGAAGTTGTCGAGGATCCGGTAGACCGACGCGATCGCTTGATTCGGGGCCAGTTCGAAGCCCGCCGCCGAGATGTCGCGGTAGAACAGCATGTGCAAGTTCTCGTCAGCCGAAACTCGTTGCATCAGTTGATCGGCAATTGGATCATTGCAGGCCTTGCCGGTGTTGCGGTGTGAAACCCGGGTAGCCAGTTCCTGGAAGCTCACATACAGGACGGAGTCGAGAAGACTGTCGGCGAACAGGTTGCCCTGCTGGTTCTGGCCGGGGGAGAAGCCTCGGGTGATCTGTTCAACACGCAGTTCTTCGAGTTCGATCGGGTCGGCGGCACGCGTCACCACGAGGTAGTCGCGGAGCGCCACGCTGTGCCGGTTCTCTTCGGCGGTCCAGCGGTTGACCCACTGTCCCCAGGCGCCGTCCATGCCCATATTCATCGCGATTTCACGGTGATACGAAGGCAGGTTGTCTTCCGTGAGTAGGTTGACCATTAGGGCGAGCCGGGCGACCTCCGACAACTGTGACTGCTCGGGGTGCCAATCCTGCCCGCCCAGGGCGTAGTAGTTCTTGCCGTCCGACCACGGAATGTAGTCGTGAGGGTTCCATTCCTTCATCATCGACAGATGTCTGTTGAGCAGGCGCTCCGCCACCGGTTCCAACTCATGCAGCAATCGCAGATCGTCCGAGTTCTTCGACAAGATCACTCCTGAGTTCGTAACTGTAACTTGCAGTTTCATTCAACGGATCGCAGGGAAGCGTTGGTAGGGACTTTTGTCATTGCTCGCATTTGCCGGGGGAGACCGGTGTGATTGCGACATCAGGACTTTCGGCCCTGTCGCTGCGCAGCAGGAGAGGGGTAGTCAAGTGGCATGCCGCGATCGAGGTACCCGAAGAAGCAGTGGCAAAAGGTGCGGCACAAGCTTGGTCCGCGCGCGCACCGCGGCGTGCCAGGGGAGTTCCTGAAACGTGCTCTGCCCATGGCAGCAAATGAGCACCGCACATCTCGGAGAGGCCTCGTGTTGCTCGCCACGACGACGATTGCCGTGGCCTCCGTCTCAGGAGCAGCAGGCTGGGAGCTGAACAGTCATATCAAGGGGGCTTCCACGGCTGCTGACGATCAGTGGCTGATCAAGTTGGTGGATCTGGCCGGCCAGTTTCCCTCAGGGTTCCACCTGACCTCTGCCGACACCACTGACGTGACCGAACAGTCTCTTCGCAGGCCGGAGTCGTTGACGCGCGGGGCTACCGTTATCCCGGCATATTGCGCCAACCCGGCCGAGCAAGCCGTCGGCGCATCGCCGCCAGCCGGGGCCATCGTCGCCAGCCTCACCGGAATAACTTCCGACCGCCTGCTGGAAATTACCGCCCTGGTGTCTTCCCAGCCCATTCCGCTCCGGGTTTCGCCGCCACACTGCGACGCGGTGGTGTTCTACCGGGCCGGCCTCATTCAGGGCTTCACCGGCCCGATTTCGCTGCCTCCGACCCCGGAAGGAGTAGCGGTCAAATCGAGCCAAGCCGTGCGGGCCCGTTACACGATCACCGATGGCAACGGACCCAGCATCGATACCGTCCGCTACGTCTACCGGGTACTGCTCGACGACCTGCACTCGGTCACTGTCACTTTCATCGGCCGGATCAACCCGGGGCGAATTGGTGACATCGACACGACACCGGCCGACGAACTGTTTTCCCACGCGCTGGCCACGCTTCGGTCACCCTGATTTCCGTGAGCACCGGTGCGGCAGTGCCCGGTCCAGCTGCGCACGCCGATGCGGCAATCGTCCGTGGGCTCAAACTGAGGGTTCGGCCTCAGATGCATAGACGCCGAGCAGATCTCGGGCGGAGACGATGCCTACCAACACACCGGCGCGTTCTACCAGAATGTGTCGAATGTGGCGGTCGGTCATCCGAACGGCCACTTGTTCGACGGTGGCGGAGGCCTCGCACCAGACCAGATTCGTGGTCGCCACGTCAACGGCACGTACCGAAGCCGGATCCTGTTGGGCGGCGATGACACGTATGACGTCACGTTCGCTCACCAGTGCCGCCGGCCGGTCCTGGTCGCCAACCACCACTGCGCCGATCCCGGCCTCGGCCATGGCCTGCGCTGCCCTCGCGACCGTGGCGTCGGAGGGCACCCGAATCACCGCATCACCGACGAGATCCGCCACAGATATCAAACCCGCTGACAATTCATCGACCATGGCACGATCGTCGCACCGGGTGCCGGTGACGTATAGGGACCTAAGTCCCCGCCGAACTGACGGTTCACAGGCCGAACCTGAACTACTGGGCGATCTGGAACCTCAAGGGTCCAAGGACTCTAGATTCGATGAGGCCGATCAGCTGAGCTGCTAGATACCCGCGTGGGTGGCAAACCGATCGGCCCCAGGCCTTGCCACGTGGGCCACCGCATTGAGGGAGGAGCATCCAAATGTTGTTGCGCATCGTCGTACTGCGCACCGCCGTGGCAATTGTCGCCGCTGTCTTCCCGGTCGGCCTGTTCGCCGTGCTGGCCAGCGCTGCCCAGCCCAAGCGCCGCGACAATCCTGACCGCGCAAGACATCGCGGCTCTCACCACGACTGACCGACCGTAACTCATCACGCTGCCGAAGCGGCACCGAAGTGCCTTGGTGACTAATTCCGCAGCAGCAGAGGACATTTCCGGTCAGGGCGCCCCGCTGGATGGACGTACAGCGGGGCGGCTGCGGCAACGCGACGAGCGTGGGGCGGTCGGGCCCTGTGGCCACGTCGCGTCCCTTGACCAGATAACCCACGGGCACCGCAGCATGGTCTAGGTTATTTTGGCGGTGGGCGTTCGGGTAGGGACCTTTGGCCCTAAACGGCGCACGGTGTCACCAACGCGCTTGTCGGGCAGCGAGTCTCAAGAGATGGCAGCGGCCCGGATACTGTCACGTTCCACAGTGCCGCGGTGCCGGCGCATCACAGCTGTCCAAAGTCGAAGCCCATCAGTAACTTTCGCCCTAGTAGCCCCGGCGGGAGAAGTGTCACAGTGACAAATCCCCACGCTTGCCTCGGACGTGGTACATAGGCGGTCGAAGTGAGCCTTAACCCACGATGACGCCCGGCACTTGGCCGTTCTGGCCCAGCTGCTGCTCCACACGACCCGTCAGGAGCGCAGGGGCGCCTTTGTCCGGCGCCATCGCCGACAGCATGATCGAAGTCGCGAATCCTCACCACGGACCCCTTCAAGCCCCGGCGAGCTATCGGCCCCGGAATCCAATGGTCGACAACACAATTCACCATCCGTCGCCATCCAGCCACAGGTACCTACAAACGTCACGTGACGTATGCACCCAGCGAAACGTCGACACGGAAGAGGCGGCAGTCGAGTCCGGTAGGTGATCTAGGCGTCTGCTTCCGGCGATGTCGGATGATTCCGAGAATGTCAATCCGACACCCGCCACGTAGACACACAGGAGTGCACAGGTTGTTGACGCGGCGCCGCCATGCCAGAGACGCTGGCCGTGGTCAGGACTGGCACAACCCTCAGGGATGGCCTCGATGTCCGATCCGGGAAAAGCTAAGAGTGGACCGACGTTTTGACCTGGGCACTCTCAATTGGTTGCGGATCGACTCGATGTGATTTGTCCGGGAACACCTGAGAGTGCGGGATGAAATCCGGGATGACCTAAAGGTCTCGGACACAATGCGTGAAGGCAGGCTGCGGCAGAGGCCGAGGCACGTGAAGCGTGATCGTATGTGTACGACGTGAAGTTCAGTCTCGCGAAGTACGTTGGTTACCGATGTCGCTGCGAAAGGGTCGCACATCGCTCCAAGCGGACGTCAGGGCGCGCGAACTAGGCCAGCAAGTCGATATCACCGATAGCGGGGAAGTGGGGGGTCAGGGTCTTTGGTCCAGTCAGACTCTGATGGTGGCTATGCCTCTGTGCCGGTAGACCTGCACCACATCGTCAGCTCTCAAGTACGGAATCAACCAGCTTCATACGCCCAAAGGTTTCCCGCGAGGGGCCGAGGCTCCTTTCCAACATGTTTTCAGCTGCTGTCGGCTGTGGCCATCGACTCCAGGGAGCTGTGCTGAATAACCCTACCGACCGGCCTTGTTAGCGGCCGCCTCGATCCAGGCACCCAAGTTTATGTACCCGTTGTCCATGTTCCAACGGTAGATTGGGTATTCGGCGGGCAGTGGGTTTAATCCTGCAGTGTCGGTATTGCCGAAGCGATCTTGGATTCTCTCGATGCGGATACCTAGGAGACCGTTGCCCCTGGCCATACTGCGTTCGATCTCGTACTTCACGTAGGTACGGGAAGCGGTCTCCCGTCCGATGAGTACGACCGTCACGCTGGTATTGACCAGGGCAGAGTCAATCATGGCCTTGATCGCTGCGTCGCCCTTCTTCTGTGCGTCTTCCCAGAGTGAGGCATCGAAGTATCCTGCTGCCTGGCGGTTTTGCGTCACCCAGCTGTTTCGAACAACGTTGGCGCGCCATATGTCTCGCTCGTAGTGGAAGCTAAAGAACGCGCGTCGAGCCATGTTGTTCATCTCTTGGTGCCAGGTGCATAGTGTCTACGTTGAGTTGGCGATGTCATCGACAACTGCGCGAGCAATCGCTGGGTAAACCGTTCCACTCGCCAGACGCTCGCGCAATGGAGACTGCGTTCGCGTCGATTCGGCCAGCGATCGTGCTTCACCCCCTGGAAAGCCAAATGCGTAGGTCGGGCTCTCAGGTCTAAGATCACTGAACAGCTGGTGCTCCACCGGGATGCCCCCCATTCCGCCGATGAATATAGCTGCGGCAGGCTGTGTTTCGTCGATCATCTGCCTACGCATGATATCGAGGCTCCGGGGTGCCCGCGCTGGGTCTGGAGGTTCGCCTTCAGCCGCTGGCGTCCGAATTATCGTACCGATTCCGGCGGCTTCGAATCGCAACGTTTCCTCGGGCAGAATCTCGTCGAATACAGCGGATTGATATACCAAGACCCGTGGAGCATCGACCGATTCCAGCTCGGCCGCGACGTAGAGCAGCAGAGGAGCGACCGTCGGATGGGCTGCGGTTACAAGCGTTCCTCCCGCGCTGAACACCGCACGCGCCGCAGATACGACCGCGTCAGTAATCTCGAGCGCATCAAAGGCGCCGTGCCAACGCAGAGGGTTGGGGATGCTGGCGGAGAGAAAGATTGCAATTCCCGTAAGTCGTTGCTGGTCAGGCTTGATCACCAGCGTGCCCCAATCGCATTGTCGGGTATCAATTCGAGACCTCGGTCTTTGGTGATCCACTCCAAGTGGCCGCGGGTCGGCTGCCCCAATTGGCGCGCTGCATGAACCAGTAGTGCGTCCGCGCTAGTGTCAATCTCGGTGCGCGTTTCATCAAGGCGTTGAAGGTCTTGGGCGTTCGGCAATCGGGGTGTTACACCGACAATTGAACGACCGACCGCATGGGAGATATCAAGAGACCAGTCCCGCAGTGGAACGCATCGCGCGCCAGCTGCGCGTGCGGCATCTTCGACATTGCGTACGAGCATTCGTCGTCGCCTGACGATGCCCTGTGCGTGGGCGAGCTCGACCTCGCGGATGACTCGATCTAGTCCGTCAGGTGTGAGCACTTCGTAGCCGTGACTGTCTGTTGTTACTTCGTCAGGTGTCAGCTGCACTCGCGGAACGCCTGCGCTCCCGGGAAGCGTTTGGGGATTGCCTGGCCATTGGAGGATCAAGGTGCCCATGGTGTGACTGAGAGCGTAGTCGACTTCGTCGAAAACCCAGTCGGACAGATACGCGAGTGGCGTCTCGAGTACCAGCAGGAAAGCGTAGCTTTCGAGTGCGTCGGCAATGTGGGCTTGAACGTCTGCGCCTTTAGGTATCGCAAACCGGTCGATGAACGGTACGAAGCGATTGTGTGTCAACTCATCGTGGAGTTGTTCTGCGGCACCCAGCCCATCGTCGCGCTTGTGGCTGAGGAACACGCGTCGGTCCTGGTCCTCGATACCGAGTTCTTCAAAGAGGAGTCGAGCTAGTCTGCGCTCAGGCTCGACACCGGACCATTCAAATCCGTTGAATGGCGACAGTTCTCCGGGAACGACCGCTTGAAACTGACCGAGGTCTTCGACTACCGGGATAACGACGCGACCTTGCGAGATGGCATCGTTCACCGTGTCAGCCAAGGTTCTGCTGGTCCGTGCAGCTGGACCGATTAGAGCGACGGCTACCGAAGGAGCTAGAGGTGACGGTGTGGATTCCGTGACATCGACGCTGACGGACCTGTGCATGCCGATCGTTAGCAATTCGGAAGCGACCGCCTGGCGAAGATCTGCGAGCCAATCATCGCGGTCGGCGTGCACGACCTGAATCTCATAGGTCACAGACAATGCGCGATCCTTCCCATTGCTCGGCAACCATTGTGTGGTGTTACGGACACGAGTTCGTCGTGCGCAGTGCCCGGCTGTTGTCAACAAGATTGCTTTTCGAAGTGCGGTCGCTGAACGCGGCTTCAATATTGTCTCGGACTTTTGACGTTGAGCTCGGGTATGCCAGGTATCGGGCGTACGAAGCTGTTTGGTTGTCCTTAATCCAGTTGTCTTTGACGCGGTCTGGGAGTGTGGCGCTGTTGTTCATCGATGGCAAGGGGTAGACGAGCAGACCGCTGCGCTTGTTGACAGTGTCGTTGCGCAGCGAGGACGAGATTTCCCAATCGACGAACTGCCGACCCCAGGTGCACGCGCCGAGCAGCACGATCGTGACTGTTGAGTCGGACAAGTAGAGTTCGCGGATGCGGCGCTTGATGTAGTCCTCGTCGTCACTGTCGATGAAGTCGTCCTCGACTGTGACCCCGACTGATCTTGGTATGAACTCTGAACCGAAGTCGTCCAGGAACGTTTCGACCTCGGACAGATCGTCAACGTGGTAGGAGACGAAGCACTTATGCCGTGTGGAATCGACCTTGCGAGCCGACGCCAGCTCTGCGACGCGCTGCGCCTGACGCATGAGCTGCTTCGATGACACCTGATAGCCACCTGGCATGGACTCGTCCTCGCTAACTGTGAGATGGATGGAGCCGGCGACCGCTTGCTACGAGAATTGGGCAATCCCGCCGTCCAATGCGCCTCCCCATAATTACATGGGGGTATTTTGCACTATCACGCGGCGGTTTGCGCCGAAGTTCATAGACAACGGAGCAGGCGGGCGCAGCGCGGCAGCGGACGCTCGACGACCGGAACCGAACTCGGCGACTATGCGACCACGCTTTCGGCCACGGTGATGACAAACACGCTAGCTCGCGAGGTTGTCCGCGAAGCCTCCCCAGAATTACCCGCTCCCCGGTTCTCGCTACGGGCCTTGGCTCTCACGATGGTCGCTGTCCCGATATCTGCCCGGTAGAACCGTTCCTCGGACCGCAACCCATGCCAGCGGCGTGCTGGCCTCTTCATTGCCTGAGCGCATCGACACGGTGGGACGCGGCGCACGCCGACACTTTCGCACCGGCGTCACCCAGCCAGCGCTGATCAACCGGTCCAGTGAGCATGGGTTGGCAGGAACGCGGCCGAGAACTGCAACAGAGAGTGCAGATCCCGGAACGTTCGCTCTGGGCGCAAGGACCATGGCTTTGCTGCGAGTGGGCATCAAGGTGTTGCACGAGACAAACCGATCGCTGTCCGCGCCTACTGCCTCACCCACCGTTGGCCGCCGCCCGCAGTTGATCGTGACTCGAATGGCTAATCGATACAACGTCAGCGGCATGTTGCAGACCGAACCGTCCGCATTGACGACTACGAATAGCGGTGCGTCAACCATAATCAGAGGGGTGGCCGTATCGTCATCGCCGTCGTCGAGGATGCCTGTTGGGCCCTACTGGTACGAGAACCTTGGTGAGGACCAGTTCCAGAAGCTGTGTCATGTTCTTATCGCCGGCAAGTACGACAAGGTCACGTGCTACCCCGTCGGGCAGAAGGATGGCGGGCGAGACATCACGCAACAGAGCGGCTCCGGTGAAGTCGTGTACCAGGTCAAGTGGTCCAAAGATTCGGTGAAAAACCCTCTCACCTGGCTAGAGAATGCGGTCACCGGGGAGTCCGCCAAAATCAAGGCACGGGTAAAGGCCGGTGCAAACCGCTACGTTCTGATGACTTCAGTTGCTGGTACAGCGGCCGCTGCGACTGGCCCGAATGAATTCGGCGCTGGCACTATCGACAAGCTCGACACGATGCTTGCTGGATACGCGACGGAGTACGGCCTGGACTCTATGGAGTGCTGGTGGCGCGACGACATCGACGCATTGGTGTCTGCGCTGCCGCTATCGGTGCTGTGGCGGTTCCAAACGATGCTGGCCGGCCCTGAAGCAATGCGGTTTCTTCTATCGGCCGACCAGGAGGAGTCCACTGAAGCCAGGCTCGCACTGCTGGTCCGCAAGGCTGTCCAAGCGCAGTGGTGGCAGGACGTCAAGGTGAAGTTCAAGCAAGCCGAACTCGATAACGATGATCTCGAAGATCTGTTCGTTGACGTCAAGGCCTATCCGAACCCGACTCGAAATCTTGATCAGATCGCGGTCAGTCTGGTGGACCCGAACCCTATCGGTGCGGTCGAATACTTGGTCCGCTCACAGAAGCCGTTCTCGCTCGTACGAGGCGAGCCAGGTCAGGGAAAATCGACTCTGGGTCAGTACCTTTCGCAGATCTATCGGTCGGAGTTCGTCCCAGACGAACCGGGAACTAAGATCAAGCGTCCTGCACTGAAGCCTGGCCAGTCTCGAGTCCCGTTGCGGATTGACTTGCGTGACTATGGATCTTGGCTGGACGGCTGCGATCCATACGCGGACTCGACCTTGACTACGAAGTCACCGGCGAAGCTGCGAAAATCAGGCGCAATCGAGCGATTCCTCGCGGTCTTCCTTGCGGCGCTCACCGAATCCGACAGCATCGACATCGCAACCGTCGATGATCTTCTACAACGGTTTCCGGTAATGATTGTGTTCGACGGCTTGGACGAGGTCGCTCATCGTCAGACGCGTCAACGAGTCGTCACCGAGATCGAGAAGTTCGTAGGCCGATGGAGGGGTGGTAGCACAGTCCCCCCAAAAATTGTTGTCACGACTAGGCCGAACAGCTCGGAGCTACCCGAACCCAGCGCCCAATGGTTTGAACCAATCTCACTGCTGAAGCTAGATCGTGAGCTACGCGTGAGCTACCTGCGGAAGTGGTGCGCTGCGCGCGGGATCGTCAACCACGCAAAACGCGAACTGATGCATAGTTTCGATTCACGTACCGCCGAGCCGCACATCGCGCAACTGGCGGAAAACCCAATGCAGTTGACGATCCTGCTCTATCTTCTGCACCTGCAAGGCCATTCAGTACCGGACAAGCGGACGCCGCTCTATGACGACTATATGAAGACCTTCTTGAACCGCGAGGCCGAGAAGAGTGCATCGGTGCGCGACAACCGGGACAACCTTGAGGAGGTGACCGCCTATCTCGGTTGGCATTTGCAGGGGCTGGCCGAGCAGCAAGGTAGCAATGGACGGCTGGGCACCACCGACTTGAAGACGGAAATCTTCCGGTACTTGACGGCGGCCCAGAAGGACACGGCTTTAGTCGATGCGTTGTTCACCGACGTGACCGACCGAGTCTGGGCGCTGGCGAGCAAGTCGCAGGGGACGTTTGAGTTCGATGTGCAACCGGTACGCGAGTTCTTCGCCGCGAAATATCTCTCTCAGTACGCATCGGCGGATAAGTCGGAAGTACTCAAAGCCCTAATCCGGCGGCCGTTCTGGTTCAACACAAGCCGATTCTTTGCCGGATTTGCACACGCGAACGAGCTCGGCGGATTGGTTGACGGTCTCACGGAAGAGTTCATCGAGGCCAGACATCCGCTGTCGGAGCGCGTCGCAACGTGGACACTTCTGGCTGACGGCGTGTTCTCCTCCAAGACCACCGCCCAAAGGCGTGCGGTCGATCTGCTGTGTGATGACCTCAGTATCCGTCTGCTAAGGCACGGCAACGCTTCCTCCGAACCCTTGCCTACACTGCCGGCCGATCGTGGGTCGGCGATGTTGCGTGAGCGGTTGCTGGCTGCGGCAGCGGCACGGCCTGCCGAGGTCGTGTCACAGGAGCGGGTCAGCTTGGCGGCCAGCCTCGAAGCGGATGTGCATCCAGTGGGTCAGTGGTGGCTAGAGCATGCCCGGCCAATGTTCGGTGGCCCAGACGAATTGGCGTGGCTGCGTCTTGGCGCCCCGGTCGCTGCGGGACGCCTCCTCGACGAGATCAACGACCTTCCCGCACTTGCCCTCGCTGACTTTGCCGCGGTATCTGCAGGAGTCGCTGCTGGCATCGCGCCACTATCCGGGTCATCGGTCGAAAGTAAAATGGTGCGGGCGGTCCTAACCGGGCACTGTTCCGACGTTGTATCGCCGCGGACCGGTCTGGTCCCCGATCTTGTTAACGCGCTAGCGCCGCGTGAATTCATCGCCTTAGCCAAATCAGAGGACCGAAGTCTATTCGAGATGCGTTCCCCGCATTGTGATGAGCTGCTGCCAACGCTGAAGCGGCAGGATGCATTCCGGCGTCTCAAGAAGGTTGATCCGGTATTCGGCAAGGTGCAGAAAGCAATGAACAGGGTGCGCCTCTCGCCCAACACCGTTGCGCCTTGGAGCGATGCCGCCGAGCTTCTGCGTAGTGTTTACGGGCCGTCCTGGTTGTCCGCCGACATCGCCGTGATCGGCGCTGCGATCGACCTTAATAAGCGGCGTGATGTCGGACCGATGGACCCGAAGCGCTCGACGTTTGGCCCTGAGATCGACTATGGCCGCCTGGTCAATGACATCCGGCGAAATCGGAATCACATGCAGTGGTGGCTAGATCAGCGTATCGCGCTAACCGTGTCAGATCGCGCAGTGTGGGCCTTAGCCCTCGTCGCTGTCGCGGCTCCCACGGTTGTAGAGGCATGTTTGAGTGGGCTCAAGGAAGATACTGACGCACTTGATTCCGGCCAACTGGCAGCTCTTTTGACCAGCTCCAGCCGGCTAGGACTGTCGCATATCAGTCGCCGACTGCCACCAGATCTTGCCGCGACGGCGATTGACCTTTCTCTTCCTGTCGGTCTGATGATTGCTCACCACACAGACATCATGATGGCTGAGCCGAATCTACTAGCTGCCTTTACACCTCGGGTCGCTGAGCAGGCGGCCAAATTCGGCCCCGCAGGATGGCCAGCCTTGCACATCGCAGGGGTTTCGCTGCTCAAGACCGAGTCGCATGACTGGCTCGCAGTGCTTGAGGCTCATGGCCCAGCCGCAGTTGGCGGGGTGGCGCAGGGCCCCATACCCGATGAACTCTGCAAGCGGATCCTGTCCACCCCTGATCGGTACCCGCTGCAGTGGGTACTGATTGCCGAGGCGTCCCGATCTTCGCGGAATACGGAAACCCCGCTGCTGTCCTCAGCCGGTTTGTGGTTCGAGGATTGACACAGCGTTCTCCGATCCGAAAGGAACGAAAGCGTGCCGGTGCTGTGAGCTGCGTACTGTTGTAGTCTCCGGTCGGCCAATGCTCGACGAAGCTGCGCTCCGTACAGGCGACTCGGGCCCGTCGACCGTGTGAACTGACGAGTGTTGACACATAGCGTCAGCTGCTCAGCAAAGGCACTGGCAGGATGCAGAAGTTGATGCGCGGCATCAAACCGCCACGGTGATGACCGACCGGATTTGAACTGCGTCCGCAACCGGGCGTTAAAAGCTCAGGAGGGCACGTGAGGGACGTCTGGGTCGATATTCATCGTCGTGCGCGGTCGACTCTCCACGTCTGATGGTCGACTCTTCCGAAAAGCCACTCCTGAGCCTCATCCACAATACTCTTCGTTGCCGGTTTGTCGCGAACATCGTGTCAACCCGTCGCCGACCCTAGCTGTCAGATCCAGTGTCACTCTCATCATTTCGCGGACTCGTGCCACCGAGTTCGGCCGTGCTCCGGGATGACGTGACGGTGACGGATAGTTGGGACGGTTGTCGAGCGCTGTAGACAATTCTCCCGCTGCCCGGAATGTCCGCGGAAAGGCGAGAGCGCGGGATACATTGCGCAACAACATGCGATTGCAGGAACGCAGCTGTCGCTCTCCGATTTGGCCGGCCTATGCGGCCCGCGCCCGCGGCGGCTCGATACCGCGGGCGCGGGCGAGTGAGCCCGCGACTAGAGGTCAGGGTGGGGCAGTGGCCAAGCGTTAGGTCGCGCATGTCCGCGAGGATGCAGATGATGGCTCAAGACAGCTGCGTCGGTGTGCCGCCCGCGGCGAGCGACAGGGTTTCATATGTAGGTGACACTTCCCACCTCTTTGGCCGGCGCGTTGTGGCCACACCCAGCGTGACGCGGTGAAAGCCATGGCGAACTTTCTTGCGGGCAGTGGCGGCTCGCCGAGTGGTGCCGGGCTGGTCACCATGCCGACCGGTACCGGCAAGACAGCGGTCATTGCTGGCCTGATCGACAGTCGGCCGGATCGTCATTGGCTGGTGCTGGTGCCCAGGCGTGCGTTGGTTCGCCAGATCCGCCGCACGCTCGACACAGGATTGTGGGATCGACTGCAGCGCCCCAAACCATCCCAGTTCCCCGGTGTGCGTGAGCTGCCTGTCACCTCACGCATCGATGAGCTTGCCGACACCGCCACCGCGACGGTGTTTGTTGGCACGTTCCAGAAAGCCTTGCGTATCCAAGCAGAACTGGACGGCGACCCGGTACGACGCGATGCGTGTTTTGCGGGGTTCAACGCTGTGCTGGTCGATGAAGGTCACTATGAACCCTCACCGCAATGGTCGTGCGCGATACGGTATGCGTAATCTGCTGCGGGACAGTGACTTTACCGTTACCGCAGCAGGGGAGAAGTGTCACCGTGACGAAAGGGTCGCCCTCCGCGGGTACCGCGTCATACACTGACGGAGTGAGTGGCGAGACCGCCGATCATGAACCCGTCGACTTGGCCAACCTGGCCGAGTTGCTACACAACAGCGGCTTGTCCAGCAAGGATCAACATGCCGTGCGAACAGCCGTCGTCGATAGCATGATCGAAGGCGCGACACCCAACCGCGACTTAGTGCAACGGCTCATCGAACTCGCCGCCGGGCGAATCACCATCAACGAATACCAAAGCCAAGTACTCAAGACAGCTGACGCCGACCCCTGCGCCGGCAACACGATCACCGCGGCGGCCCGGCCGCGGCGGTTCGGCCAGCTACCCGACCTCGGGGTACCAGACAACTTCGACGACCCACTTCGAGGCACGGAAAACCCTGCGCAGGAAGGCAATTCGGCCAGCTAGCCTCGATCGGCCACATCCAGCCCCACACCACACAGTTACGTCACTGTGACGATTAGGTAGGGCATCCGTCGGATCTCGAACCGCGTTGCGGGAGTAGTTAGCCGGCACTCTCAGGCAGTCGCGGACGATCCGAGAGCAATCAGTCCGGCACTGTCATATCATCGCGGATTCGGCCGGCGATCACGGCATTCAAGCGGCCGCGGTGGGCCGGGAACATCGAACACGCTGCAAAAACAGCACTCTCAGATGGTTCCGGAAAACAGGGCAGAATCGGATTGCTCTCATGCTTTCCCGGATTACTGTCAACTAGTTCCGGATCGGACACTCGAAGGCACGCAGTACGCCATTGGTCATCACGTATCGCCAGTTTGGATCTGTACCGATAAGCTACATTATGTCAGGCTGTAAGTTGGTTATTCGAGTCCCGCCGGCGCGACACACCGTTCCCCGTCCGCCGTGCCAGGGTCGGACGCATCTTGGGCCGGGCCTGCTGACCAACACGACCCAGCCGATCTGGAGGTAGCACATGGCCGCAACGAGGATTGTTGTGGGCGCAGTCAGTCTTTCGCGATAATGCGGCTGTGCTCCGTCGTGCGCCGTTTCCGCTCCTAGCGCAAATGCCTGCAGAATTGCAGGACGTGATTCTGGACTTCCGTTGGGATATCGAGCGACTGCACGCACTGGACCTGCCCACGTGCACGGTCGCGGCCAGCGATCTGGCTTGGCATCTGGACCTATCTGCGCGGGGACGGTCAGATCGTGGTTCTGGATGGAATACACCGGCTCCTGAAAGCCTCACTCACGGACCGAACAGACATCCCAGTGCGCGTACTAGCGCCGCATCGGTTCGACGCTATCGCCGTGCCTGACCCGCGCCGGTGGCGGTCCGGTCGCGGCCGATCCCCAACCGAGCCTGGTGACGTTAACGTGCTCCGTCAAGTATGAGTGCTTTCGTTCGGGCCGTAGGCTCACGGCATGCACATCGTGACTCTGGCCAGCACCGCCGCAACGGCGACGCTGACGGTGGCGCTGGCGGCCTATTCCGCGTTGATCCTCGCCAGCATCGCAGTCGCGATCGACGCCGCCCGCCGGCACCGACGGCGCCGGGCGATCGCCGCCGCAGTGATGGTTGGGGTGCTGACCCTGGGCGGGCTGGTTATGGCGATTCTCAGCAGCGTCGCATGAACCTCACAACGCGGTGCGCGTGAACACCGGATAGTTGGCGCCTGACACGGCGGCCCGACCACTCAGGGCGGCCCGACTTGCTCGAGGCACACCACCTGGGTGGACACTATGACGTGGCCCTTTCTGCAACAGTCTTCAAAGTCGAACTTGGCGTCTCCGATGTCGACCACGGTTACTACGCCGATCACACGCTGACCGTGGCCCGTCATCCCAGTGAGACCGATGAACGGATGGTAGTGCGGTTGTTGGCCTTTGGGCTGCGCGCACACCGACTCGGCGACGTCGACGGTGAGTTGGCGTTCGGGCCGGGCTTGTCCACCCCTGGCGTACCGGACTTGCGGCTCGCCGACTACACCGGCCGGACCCTGGAGTGGATCAACGTCGGCCAGCCCGACGAACGCGTCTTGGGCAAGGCGGCCAGCCAGGCCGACCAGGTGCTGCTGTTCCCTTTTGCCGCCGGCGTGGCCACCTGGTGGCGCACCGTCGGCCCCAAAGTCGCCGGGCTGCCGAACCTGTCGGTGGTCCAGATACCGCACGCAGCAGTGCAGCAACTGGCCCAGACTGTCGAACGACGGGTCTCGGCGCAGGTGATGGTGATCGAAGGCCAGGTGACGATGACCCTAGGCGGAGTCGACGTCACCTTCACACCCGAGCAATTGCAGTGAACGTCTGAGCCCGGGCTGCTAGTCGATGGCGTTAGCGCCCAGTTCTGGGCAGATGGATCAATGCACTAGCGGGCAGCGAGTGGATCGTCGGCGATACCGACCAGGATATCAGCAATCTCCGATACCGTTGCGGTGGTGACGATCTCGTGTGTAGCCGCCTCTCGCAACAGAGGCTCTACCGCAGCAATGTCACCCAAGATCTGCGACCGTTGCTCGGCAGTCTTACCGAACGGGTTGTTCGTGCGCCGGGCTATTCGATCGAGCACCACCTCGGTCGGGGCGCTCAAGAGCACAACCGCATCAAAACGCTCATAGAACCGCACCTGGTTGGCCACGGTGCCTTGGATGAACAGCGGCCGCCCGCGCGGCCGGCCCAACAACTCGTTGATCAACGCTTCCCGCCACAGCGGCTCACCGTCGACCATTTCAATCCACGAGCCCTCGTCCGTATCAACGGTGTCGAAGCCCCTGCGGGCAAGCTCGGCTAACACCGTTGACTTCCCGACTCCGGACATCCCCGTCACCAACACCGCGCGCCCCGACATGGACAACGATCCAACCACCTTCCGGGCCACCCGGCGATCACACGCATCAGAGCGTATGGATCTCCATCAGCGGCAGTTCACGGCCAGGGATAGAGCTGGATTCGACGCTTCCGGTTCGATGGGCGCCCATGGCGCGGTAGAACGATTCGGCGTTCGGGTCGGAGGTGATGGTGAGCCGTCGGATGCCGATGTCGCGCGCGGCGCGAACCGCGTGGCGGAACAGCTCTGCCCCTACGCCGGTACCGATGGCCTCGGGAGCGACAAACAGCATGTCCAATTCCGCAGACGGAGGGTCACCGTCGATGGTGACGAATCCGACGATGGAGCCACAGCGTTCGGCGATGGCGGCGCGACGCGTGGCAACCTCCGACGGAGTAATGGTCAGCTCGGGTCGGAAGGATTCGAGAAGGCTCTCGTTGTAGCCCCAGTGCCCTTTAGACCGAACAGCCAGCTCGGTCAACAGAGCTGCTTCCTCGGGCCGGCCCGGTCTGATCGTGATGGCCATGCCGGTCAGTCTTCCAGACCCCGTTTTGAAGCGGTGACTCAATATGACGTCCCGCCCGGTACTGAACCCGGACGGGACAACATACTTTGGTTACGCGTTGCCGGTTAGCCGGTCTTTGATGGATTCCACACCGTCCTTGACCTTCTCGGCGGTATCGGCCACCTTCTGCTTCACTGCTGCGATCCCCTGATCAGCCTGCCCTTCGGCTTTGAGATCGTCGTTGCCGGTGGCCGCGCCGGCCGCCTCTTTGGCGCGTCCCTTGAGATCGTCGACCTTGTTGCGCGCATCGTCTGCAATCCCCATGTCCTGCAGTCCCTTTCGTGTCGGAGCAACCCATCGACGGTCACCCACTCTTTACCGATCCAGCGTACTCCCCTCGTTTCTGCACTGGATGCCTATCCCCCGTCAGATCACCTGCGGGCGTGCCTTTTCCGGTCGCACGTGCTTGACCAGCAGCTGAAATTCGAAGTCGGCGCCTGCCGCCCGCTGGGCATCGGCAGCACATCTGCGGGCCAGCCGGTGAACCTCGGCGGCAGACGTTTGCGGGGGCACCTGCACGGTGACGCGCATGATCGGCCTACCGCGTTCGATCCGAGTGCGGGCCTTGGCGCCCTGCACGGCGGGATGACTTCCCACATCGACAGCGACCGCGTCGGCGATCCGGTCGAGATTCACCGCGCCGGCGTCGCCATTCACAGTGCGCACCGCGGCAGGGCGCAGGTGCAGCAGCAGCAGCCACAGCCCCAGCACTACCGCGATGAGGCCTACCCCACCCAATACTGCCGGCCACCAGGGCCATTCGGAGGTGCGTGTCAACACCCCGGGCTGCAGGCGTTCGGCCGATTCACGGGCTACCCGGAGGTTCACGCGGTATCCGATCAGCCAACCGCCCGCCGTGAGCAACACCAGGGCCACGACGGCGGTCAGCAGTCGATCCATCACGCGGACAACCGACGTCATTGTTCATCTCCTTCGGAGGCCGCGTCGCGCACCGACTCGGAACGCCAGGCCTCGACCGCGTGCCGTTGCACCCACACCCCGTCGCCGACTGGGTGATACGCCATCCGACGCGGTTTAACCGCGACGATGAGCAGGATCGCCCCCGCGAGCACCGCCACGACCGCACCCGGCCACGTCCACCATTGCCATTGGGCGCCCCCGGCCCAGTCGAGCACCGGTGTGATCCACGCGGCCCCACCGATCCAGTCGACGTCGATGAGGGCATCGCGCACGGCCACTACGCCGGCCGCGATGACCATCAGCGCAATCAGTACGCCGGTGATTGTGGAAGCTGCGGTACGGCGCGGGGCGAATCGTCCGCGGCTGCTGGCGGTTCCGGCGTTCAGTTCGGTATCCGCCGCGTACGCGTCGGCGACCTGTGCCGGCGTCCTGTCGCTGACGATTCGGCTGATCCGCACACCCAGGTGACGCGGCTGCTCACCGAGCGACAGCGACAATTCACGCGACACCGCGGATTCGACCTCGTTGAGGATCGTCGTGCCGTCAACCGGCCAATTCGCCGCAATATCTATGTCGACCGCGCGCGACTGCGATCCGCCGCCGATGCGCACCGCGGGCAATGTCCCGCCCGGCACGATGGTGCGCCGGCGGACAACGCCTGGCACCGAGAGCGCCGCGTGCTCGATCAGCCGCTGCCGCACGCGGTCGCTGATCACTGTCTGGCCGCGTTCGGGTTGCGCCACAAGCGCGGCCACCACCGGTTCGGTTGTCACCCTCAGCTCCTGGGACGGCGCCCGAGTGCCGTCAGATCGACCGTCCCGTCCAGGTGGGCCCCGATCGCTGCGCCGGCACCGCCGAGGATCAATGCCAGCAGGAAGCCGATCAGACCACCGGCGGCCGCGGCGATTGCCAGCAGCAGGCCGGCGAAAAGACCTATCACAACGTACTTTTGGTTCATCGTTGAGCTTTCTTCGAACTATTGACGCGGCGGATGCGCCTGCGTCTGGTGAGGTACGCCGCGAGCCGTCCCCGGCAGGTACGCCGGATCCGGATTGCGGGTCGCGATGCACCGCGATCAAATGCGGCGAGCGCTGCAATCAGGGCCTCGGCAGAACCGCCGATGTCGGGATGATGCCGACGGACGGCGTCGCGGCGGGCACGACGATCGAATTCAGTCACCGCACGCATCGTGTTGCTCGACCACCGCAACATCGCCGACCACCACGTCGACCGGAACTCCCGCGGCGGCGCTAGCGACGCGCTGCACCTGTTCGGCGACATCGAGTAGGTGCTCCCGCAACTGCAGCACCACGTGGACTTCTCCACTGTCGGCTCCGAGTCGTATACCGCGAACGGTCCGGCCAGGCAGATGCGTCGCCGGGACGCCCGGCCCGAAGTGCAGCCCGATCACACCGTCGACGGCGGTCACGGTCTGCACCACGCGGTCGACGCGGTCAGCGATCGGTGCCGTCTGACTCATACGACGCGGGGCTCGCCGGCATTGTCGCCCTCGGCGTCATCGTCGTCGGCGAAGTGGACGTCATGCACCGTGATGTTGACCTCGGTGACCTCAAGCCCGGTCATGTTCTCGACCGCGGCGATAACGTTGCTGCGGATACCGTCGGCCAGATCGTGGATCGCGATGCCGTACTCCGCCACGATCCCGATATCCACAGCGGCCTGTCGCTCACCGACCTCGACACTGACCCCCTGAGTGAGGCTCGGCGAACCCGGGAGGGTCTCCCGTAACTTGCCGACAACGCGTGCCGCCTGGCCACCGAGGTCGTACACGCCATCGATCTCGCGGGTCGCGATCCCGGCGATCTTGGAGACGACGATGTCGGCGATGGTCGTGGCACCGTGGCCGGCCACCTTCGCGACGTCCTTGCCCACCCGGTCGACGGCTACATCCGAGCTAACTTCCCGGGGCTGGGTTGCTGCGGTCATCAACTTCTCCTTCTAGGCTGATTCCCCGAACATTTCGTTCGGCACAATGGGTTAGTCGGGGGCGGGTGCGCGGAGCGCACGCAAATGAGACGTAGGCCACAATGACGGAAGAACGCGACGGGGGTGGCAGTGGCAGCGGGCAGACTTGGACTGTTGGAATGGCTCTCCGACGATGCGCTGGCCCGCCGCGCCCAACGTGGCGACGCGGAGGCCTTCGACGCACTGGTGGTGCGCCACGCGCCGGCGCTGCACCGGTTCGTAGCAAACACTTACCCGGACCGCGACGAGTGCGATGACATCGTGCAGGAGACGTTTATCACGGCGTGGAAGGCGCTGCCCACGTTCGCGTTTCGATCGCAGTTCCGCACCTGGTTGTATTCGCTGGCGTCCCGCAGAACCATCGACGCCCTTCGGCGCCGGCGCCCGCAGACCGGGCTCGACTCGACCGCGGATACCCCGGACCTCACGCCGGGGCCAGGCCAGCGCGCGTTAGCCGGGGACTTCATGGCGGCACTCAATCGCGAACTGGCCCTGCTGCCCTATCCAGCGCGGGCGGCCTGGTGGCTGCGCGAGGTGTACGACCTGCCGCTCTCAGAGATCGCCACCGTGCTGCACACCACCGAGGGATCCGTGCGGGGCCACCTGCAACGCACCCGAAAGCGGCTCGCCGCGGCGCTTGAGGAGTTCCGCCCATGACTGCATCGAAGCAATCGGTCCGGCCCGGCGACTATGCATCGGGCACCGCGTCACGTAACACTGGAGGGTGGATGCGTAGCACAGCCACGGACGATTACGACGCCGTCGAACAGTCGACGGCGTGGATCGCCGATGCCACGCGCAACCTGGCGGGGCTGCAATCGTCACCCGAGGTAGGCGTCAACCATGCAGTCGATCCACGCTGGGGAGAAGGCAGCTCAGCCCTCGACCGCCTCCGCACCACCATCGCTCATCACATCGCCGCGCTCCCGCGCCAAGGACGCCCAATCCACAGCGCTCGCACCGGGATCAGCATCACGCACCTGGCGCTGGCCAAAGTGCTGACATGGCAACTGGCCGAACCCGCCGCTGCCGCCGAGGCGGCAGTAGCCGACGTGGAGGTGCAGGTTGACGGGTACGCCGTTTCGGAGGTGCATATCCACCTGGTGGCAGTCGGTGCCGACCCGCGTGACACCACCTACCTACACGATGGCGACCGGCTGCGCGAGCACGCAGCGGCCGTCGTCGCCGAGATAATCGGGGACACCCCTCACATCACGCTGACATGGGAGGACATCGCTCTGCCGCCCGACGCGTAGCCGGAGGTTGGTGCTACACGCCGCCGCGGCGCAGCATCCGACCCTGTGGGGTCTGGAAGTCAATCTTCTTGCCGCGCAACCAAGTACTCGTCACGACACCGGCGAGTGCACGCCCGTCGTACGGGCTGATCGGGTTCTTGTGGTGCAGCTTGTGCACGTCGACGACCTGCGCAGATTCGGGCTCGAAGATCGCGAAATCGGCGTCGTAGCCCAGCGCGATCTTGCCCTTGTTGTTCAGGCCGGCGAGCTCGGCGGGTTTGGCTGCCATCCAGTCGAGCACCTGTGTGAGTGCGATCCCGCGGCGCTTGGCCTCGGTCCAGATCAACGACAGACCCAGCTGCAGCGACGCGACACCACCCCAGGCGACGCCGAAGTCGCCGTTTTCGACGTCCTTCAGGTCGACCGTCGACGGTGAGTGATCAGAGACGATGCAGTCGATCGTGCCGTCGAGCAGGCCCTGCCACAGCAGTTCCCGATTCGATGCCTCGCGGATCGGCGGACAGCACTTGAACGCGGTCGCGCCGTTCGGGATCTCCTCGGCGAGAAGCGTCAAGTAATGCGGGCACGTCTCGACAGTGATCTTGACGCCGTCGCGCTTGGCGGTGGCGAGCATGGGCAGCGCATCCGACGACGACAGATGCAGGATATGCGCGCGGGCACCGGTCCATCGAGCGCGCTCGATGACCTCGGCGATCGCCACATTCTCGGCGCCGCGCGGCCGTGACGCCAGGAATCGTTCGTACCGGTCCCCCTCGGCCGACGGCGCATGGTCGATGGCGCGGGAGTCCTCGGCGTGCACGATCATCATGGAGTCGAAACCGGCGAGTACGGCCATGTCCTTCTCCATCTCATCGGCGTCGAGATGCGGGAACTCGTCGACACCAGAGTGCAGCAGGAAGCATTTGAAGCCGAACACGCCTTCGTCGTGCAGACCGCGCAGATCGCCGGTGTTGCCCGGAATCGCGCCGCCCCAGAAGCCGACGTCGATGTGTGTCTTGCCCGATGCAGCCGCGCGCTTGGCATTCAGTGCTTCGACGTTGACCGTCGGCGGAATCGAGTTCAGCGGCATGTCGATCAGGGTGGTCACACCGCCCGCCGCGGCCGCGCGGGTAGCGGAGTCGAACCCCTCCCACTCGGTGCGGCCCGGTTCATTGACGTGCACATGCGTATCGACCAAGCCGGGAATCATGACCTGTTCGTCGGTGAGTTCGACGATCTCCGCGCCGGTGAGGCCGCTGCCCAGCGGCTCGATCGCGACGACGCGACCGTCGCGGATACCGATCTCGCGGGCGACGATTCCCGCCGTCGTCAGTGTGCGCTCGCCGCGGACCACCAGGTCGAAATCGGGTTGGTTGGACCGCTCCCCTGCGTCGGCGATCATCGGCTTCTCTTCCATGCTGCGAGCATAATTCCTCATCGTGGAAATGAAACTCCGTAACGTGGTGGACTCTAGATGTGAGCGTCGACACAGTCAATCGCTCGAAAAGCTTGACAGGTGGTAGGCGGATACGACTTACTTACTGAATCTGTGGAATATTACTTCCACAGAGTGGAATGTTTGCGACGGCGTTCAGCGTCGTCGCTCCGACCGTGACAGGCGTATCCATGACCACAGAGTCCACCGGGCTGATCGGCGACTCCAACCGTACCGATGCAATCCCGTTCGCCGATGTGAGTCCGCATCTGTACAACGCCGATCTCGCGCCCACCAAGCGCGAAGGCCGGCGGTGGGGCGCGTACAACATCTTCACGTTGTGGGCCAACGACGTGCACAGCCTGGGCAACTATTCGTTCGCCATCGGACTGTTCGCCCTCGGCCTCGGTGGATGGCAGATCCTGGTGGCGCTCGGCCTCGGCGGCGCCTTCCTCTTCTTACTGCTCAGCCTTTCCGGCTTCATGGGTGAAAAGACCGGTGTCCCGTTCCCCGTGATGAGCCGCATCGCCTTCGGTATCCGCGGTGCACAGGTGCCCGCCATCATCCGTGGCGCGGTCGCGATCGCATGGTTCGGCATCCAGACCTACCTCGCATCGGTGGTGCTGCGCATCTTGATCATCGCGCTCGCACCGTCGGCGCAGACGCTGGACTCGAACCGCTTCCTGGGATTGTCGACGCTCGGCTGGATCTCGTTCGTCGCGCTGTGGGTGATCCAGGTGGTCATCGTCAGCTATGGCATGGAGATGATCCGCAAGTACGAGGCGTTCGCCGGTCCGGTCATTCTGATCACGATGGTCGCGCTCGCGATCTGGATGCTCAACAACGCCGACTGGTCCATCGCGTGGACGACGCCCGACTCGCTGACCGGCGTCGACATGTGGATGAAGATCGTCGGCGGCGCCAGCTTGTGGGTCGCGATCTACGGCACGTTCGTACTCAACTTCTGCGACTTCACCCGCAACGCGACGTCCAAGCGGGCGATCGTGAAGGGCAACTTCTGGGGCATCCCGCTCAACATGCTCGTATTCGGCGGCATCGTCATCACTCTGGCCGGCGCTCAGTTCCGCATCGACGGACGCATCATCGACGCGCCCGCCGACATCGTCAAGGAAGTCCCGAACACCGTGCTGCTGGTGCTCGCGGCGCTCGCGCTGCTGATCCTGACCGTCGCCGTGAACATGATGGCCAACTTCGTCGCACCGATCTATGCGCTCAACAACCTGTTCCCCAAGCACCTGAACTTCCGTCGCGCAGCGTTCATCTCGGCCGTCATCGGCCTGGTGATCCTGCCGTGGAACCTCTACAACTCCCCTGCCGTCATCAACTACTTCCTCGGTGGCCTCGGAGCCATTCTGGGACCGCTGTTCGGCATCATCATGGCCGACTACTGGCTGGTGCGTCGCTCCAACATCAACGTTCTGGCCCTGTTCACAACCGACGCCGACGGTGAATACCACTACGCAAAGGGCATCAACGTGCGTGCCGTGGTCGCCCTCGTCATCACGGCGGTAGTCGCCCTCCTGCTGGCGTTCGTTCCCGCGTTCAGGGTCGTCTCGGAGTTCTCCTGGTTCATCGGCGCAGGGCTCGGCGCGATCGTGTACCTGGTGGTGGCAGACCGCCGGGGACCGTTCAACGATGTCTCCGGCGAGCCGATCGCCGTCGCCAGCACGCACTAGTAGGGACCGCCATGAGAATCCTCGTAGCCAACGTCAACACCACGGTTTCGATGACCGATGCCATCGCCGAGTCGGCGCGCGGTGTCGCGTCGCCGGGTACCGAGATCGTCGGCATCACACCGCGTTTCGGTGCGGACTCATGCGAGGGCAACTTCGAGAGCTACCTGGCCGCCATCGCGGTCATGGATGCGATCACGTCATACCCCGAACCGTTCGACGCGGTGATTCAAGCCGGCTACGGCGAGCACGGTCGGGAAGGTCTGCAGGAGTTGCTCGACGTCCCGGTGGTGGACATCACCGAGGCGGCCGCGTCGACGGCCATGTACCTCGGGCACAAGTACTCGGTCGTCACCACGCTCGACCGCACCGTCCCGTTGATCGAAGACCGTCTCAAGCTCGCCGGCCTCGACGCACGATGCGCGTCGGTCCGGGCATCCGGCCTCGGTGTGCTGGAACTGGAGTCGGATCCGGATCGCGCAGTCGAGGCGATCGTCCACCAGGCGCGCGAGGCAGTCGAAAACGATCACGCCGAAGTGATCTGTCTGGGCTGCGGCGGCATGGCCGAACTCGAGGAGAAGGTGAAGGCCGCGACCGGCGTCCCGATCGTCGACGGAGTCCGCTCGGCGGTCACCATCGCCGAAGGTCTGGTCCGGATGGGTCTGTCCACGTCGAAGGTGCGCACCTATGCGACTCCGCGTGAGAAGAAGGTCATCGGCTGGCCTTTTCAGCCGTAGGCCAATGCCATAGCCATGCCATAGAAGAAATAGACGTGACCGGGCGCCTCTTCCGAGGCGCCCGGTTCGACGTGTCAGAGCATGATCTGGCGGTTGACGTCCTTGTACAGCAGGTACCGGAAGTTCGACGGCCCGCCCGCGTAGCACGCCTGCGGGCAGAAGGCGCGTAGCGACAGGAAGTCGCCTTCCTGAACTTCCACCCAGTCGCCGTTGAGGTGATAGACGGCCTTGCCTTCGAGCATCAGCAGGCCGTGTTCCATGACGTGGGTCTCAGCGAACGGAATGGTGGCGCCGGGCTCGAAGGTGACGATGTTGACGTGCATGTCGTACCCGAGATCCTGCGGATCGAGCATGCGCGTCGTGCGCCATTTGCCATCGGTCCCCGGCATCGCCGACGGTTCGATATCCCGCTCGTTGCCGAACTTCACCGATACCGGGTGGCCCTCGATGGCCTCATAGCGTTTGCGGATCCACACGAACGTCGCGTCGGCGTCGCCGTTGTTGTGGGCCGACCAGTCAGTGCCCGCCGGAAGGTAAGCGAAGCCCCCCTCGGTGAGGGTCTGCGACTGGCCTGCCGCGTCGACGGTGAGCGCACCGGAGGTGACGAACAGGAAGCTCTGCACCTCGGGTTGCGGCTCCGGTCGCTGCGCCCCGCCGCCCGGTTTGACCTCGACGATCGCCTGGTAATACGTCGTCGCACCACCGGCGACCGGTCGGTTGATGATCCATGCGCGGGTATCGGTCCACTCCGGGAACACCGAGGTGACGATGTCCGAGAGGACACCGCGCGGGATCACCGTGTAGGCCTCGGTGACGATGGCGCGGTCGGTCAGCAGATCGGTCTGCGGGGGCAGGCCGCCCCTGGGCGTGTAGTACGACGCTTTGGTCACTGGGGGGGTCACTGATTGCTCCTGGTTGTGCGGCCGAGCGCGATGTCGCGCACGGTGGATTTGGGGAGGTCGGTGGCGGTCTCGATCTCGTCGGTGGTGAGGGCGCCGCACACGCTGCCACGGTGGATCACGTTCGCCAGTGCGCGAGCGGTGGCCGGCTCGTCCATCACGGTGGAGTCGAGCTGGTGGACGTAGTTGCGCAGGCGGGTCGCCGCTGGGGCGAAGGCACCGCGGTAGAACGCGTAGGTCGCCAGGTATCGGGTGACCAGTTGGGCAGGGTGCATGTCCCAGCCCTGGTAGATGCCGCGTTCCAGGTGGCGCCGGACGAGGCGCGCGTGCAGCTTCCACGCCATGGCGACGTTGTCGGGATCGCCGACCGGCAGGATGTTGGTCGAGCCGTCGGACATGTGGACACCGGTGCCTGCTACGGCGAGTTGCATGACGTTCTTGGCGTGGTCGGCTGCCGGATGCTCCATCGACTGGTAGGCGGCGGCGATGCCGAGCGACGCCGAGTAGTCGTAGGTGCCGTAGTGCAGCGAGCTGACGCGGCCCTGGCCGGCGTGGATGAACTGGGCGACGGGTGCGCGGCCATCGGCGCCGAGGATGGCCTGCGGTGTCTCGACCTGCACCTCGAAACGAATGCGGCCATCCGGCAGTCCGTTCGCAGCTTCCAGAGCGCTTGCGACGTCGACCATCGCCTCGACCTGGTCGACGGAAGTCACCTTGGGGAGGGTGAGGGTGAGGCCGTCGGGCAGCCCCCCGGACTCGACGAGTCCGCTGACGAACATGTCCAGCGTGCGCAGTCCCCGCGCACGGGTGCCTGCTTCGAAGCACTTGAAGCGGGTGCCGACGAACGGCGTCGAGGTACCTGCGTCGAGCGCCATCCGCAGTGCGGCGACCGCCTGTGCGACATCGGCGTCCTCGGTCGCATCGTCGAAGGTGCCGTAGCCGTCCTCGAAGTCGATGCGGAGGTCTTCGATCGGCTCGGTGGTCAGCTTGTTCTCGACGAGGGTTGCGAGCGTCTCGGGCGCACAGTCGGTTCCGCTGCCCGCGCCGACGAGCGCAGCCACCGCGTCGAGCCCGCCCGCGTCCTTCGCGGTACCGAGAGCGATGGCGCCCCAGTCGGCAGGCATCGTCGCCGAGTACCGGTTGCCCGGGACGTAGACGGTGTGGATCGGCTGCCGACGGCCGTCATCACCCGGGTATTGGTTCACCAGTAGCGCGTCGGCGGCCGTGAGCCGGCGATCGACGTCGGTCAGCACCGCATCGTCGAGGCGTCGTGTCACTGGTTCCCCTCCCCCGTCCGGAAATCTCCGTGAATACAGAATTCCACATTGTGGAGTTTAGCGTGAGTGTTATCGGAGCATGACGTCCCGATGTCTGCCGGAATATTTTTTCCATATTGCGGAAACAATCTTGGGGATGTTTGATGGAACGACAAAGTTCGACCGGGAGTGGACTGTATGGCGGAGAAATCGGGCGGCGTGCAGTCGGTGGAGCGCGCGTTCGAGTTGATGGAATTGATCGGACGTGCCGGCGGAGAGTGCTCGCTGACGGAGTTGTCGGCGGAATCACCATTGCCCCCGCCGACAATTCATCGTCTCCTGCGCACCTTGGTCGGACTCGGCTATGTGCGTCAACTGCCCAATCGCCGCTACGCCCTGGGCCCGAGGTTGATTCGGCTCGGTGAAGTGGCGAACCGCCAGCTCGGCGCGGTCGCCGCCCCGGTGCTGCAGTCGCTGGTCGACGAACTGTCGGAGACCGCGAGTCTGGCAGTGCTCGACGGTGACATGGTGATCTACACCGGCCAGGTGCTGCCGCCGAAGCTCATGCAGACGAACACTGAGGTCGGCAAGCGCGTCGGACTGCACACAACCGGCGTGGGCAAGGCGGTTCTGGGTGAGTTGGACGATGCACGCATTCTGAAACTGGTCACGCAGTCTGGATTTCCCGCGCCGACCGAGAACAGTGCGTCGACCCTGTCTGCGGTGTTCGCGAACGTCGAACGGGTGCGCGTCGACGGTTATGCGATCGACAACGAGGAGTCCGAGATCGGTGTTCGGTCCGTCGCGATGGCGGTGCCCGGCGCTCCGACGCCGATGGCAATCGGCATTTCCGGGCCCACGGCTCGCGTCGATGCGGACTTGATCGCTCGAGCCGTTCCCGCACTGAAGAAGGCAACCGGCGTGATCTCGGAGGCCCTGATCGGGGCGAAGGAGCGGTAAACCCCGTTTTCGACTCCGCCCCAGCGGCTTTCACCAGCGGCGCGGATCCCGGCCGTTCCAGGCGACGAGGCGGTCGATGGCGGAGGCATCGTCGGGGATCGGGACGGCCTCGGCGAACGGGACGGCGACCTCGTCGAAACCCCTTGCCGCCGAGATCTGCTCATACAGATCACGGCGGTTCTCCGCCGGGAGGATCCTGCGTGCCCCGTCGAACGCCGCGGCCACGACCGTGTCGTCCCAATCGGGCTGCCGGCCGGTCGCCGTCGCGAGATCCCAGGTGTGGACGGTCAGCTCGGAGAAGTAGGACGCCAGCACTTCGGCGCCGCTGCCTTCGATCCACGGCAGAGCCATGGGTCGGACCAGGATGGCGTCATCGCTCCAGGTATCCGCGGCCCGCCTCCCCGACTCTCGCCACGCGACGGTCCAGCGATCGTCGGCGACAGCGATTTCGGTCACTGCCAATGGATCCTCGCCGTGGCCTAGCGCGGCAACTCGGTCAAGCACGCCGACGAGGTGGGCGAGCAAGGCTCGCACGTCCATCTCTGTGCACGGCGTCGGGTCCGTCAGTTGCTCTGGCCGGACGCCGGCGATAACGGCCGCGCCGGTAGCGATGGCACGGTCGAGGATCAGCCGGGGATCCTCGGGGTGGCCCGTTTGGGAACTGGTCGATGTGATCATGGGGTCATTGTGCGGACCGAAACCGGTCACCTAGTGGCCGGTTTGATGGAAGTGTGATGCAGGTGCGAGCCGATCGGCTGGTGGCCATCCTCCTCCTGCTCCAACAACGTGAGCAGGTCACAGCGTCGGAGGTCGCGCTGGAGTTGGAGGTTTCCGAACGGACCGCCCGCCGCGACCTCGAAGCGTTGTCCGTTGCCGGGTTGCCCGTGTACTCCGTGCAGGGCCGAGGGGGCGGGTGGCGGCTCTTGGGCGGCGCTCGCACCGACCTCTCCGGGCTGACGGCGGGCGAGGTCCGTGCCCTGTTTCTGGTAGCCGGACCGGCCTCGACGGCACCACCGGGCGTGAAGGCCGCACTGCGCAAGCTCGTAGGCGCGCTCCCCGAGCCCTTCCGGGAGCAGGCCGAGGCTGCCGCCACATCGCTCGTCGTAGACCCGGGGCACTGGGGATCCAGCCGGCTCGAGCCCCGACGTCCCCGGTTCCTCGACGACCTGCAAGAGGCGGTGATCCGCGGCGTCCAGGTACGCCTGCGCTACGTCGACCGCACGGGCTCCGAGACCGAGCGAACCGTCCATCCACTGGGCATCGTCGCCAAGGGCCCCACGTGGTACCTGGTCTCGAATACGGAGGCCGGTCGACGCACCTTCCGGATCGACCGTGTCTCGTCGGCCGAGTTGACCGGCGCTTCCGTCCAACGACCCGAAGGATTCGACCTCGCCGAGAGCTGGCGCGAGATCGCCGACGAGATCGACCGAAAGCGCACCCCCTTCGAGGCCCAGGCCTTGTGCAGTCCCGACGGGCTCGGCCTGCTCCGCATGGCGTTCGGGGTCCGCCTCGAAGTAGGCGGTTCCGCGCCAGACGGTCGGGTCGAGATCGTCGTCCGCGGCCGCGACGAGTACACCCTCGCAGGCGAACTCGCCGGACTGAACGATTGGCTCGAAGTCACCGGCCCGCAAGGGGTGCGCGACCACCTCGCTTCGATCGGCCTCGCGCTTGTGACGCGGTACATCCGCTGACATCGACGTGCCGAACCGGAATAAAGTCCTCACCTAGGCAACTTGGCTCTGGAGTCGCCCTTTCCCGACTCAGGAGCCATCATGACCCGTCCCGTTCGCGTCGCCGTGCAGATCCAGCCCGGTGGTACGCCCGACTACCGCACATGGCGCGACGCCGTCCTCGCCGCCGACGACCTCGGCGCTGACGTGATCTTCGGTTACGACCACTTCCACCGCCCGGCGATGGAGGCCATCGTCGACGGCAAGCCCGTCCTGCTCGCCGAACAGCCCGACGTTGCCAACTTCGAGGGATGGACCGCGCTCGCGTCGTGGGGTGAGATCACCTCGCACGCCGAGATCGGCCTCCTCGTCACCGGCGTCGGTTACCGCAACCCGGACCTGCTCGCCGACATGGCGCGCACCGTCGACCACATCAGCGGCGGCAGGCTCATCCTCGGCCTCGGCGCCGGGTGGTACGAAAAGGACTACACCACATACTGTTACGACTTCGGCACCTTCGGTACGCGCTTCGACCTGTTCGATGAGAGCCTGCTCCGCATCGAGAACCGGCTGGCGGCGCTGATCCCGCCGCCGGTGCGCAAGCTGCCGATCCTCATCGGCGGCACGGGCCCCAAGCGCTCGCTGCCCGCCGTTGCCCGGCACGCCGACATCTGGCACGCGTTCCAAGACCTCGATGCGTTCCGCAGGTCCAGCGACCGCGTCGACGAGTTGGCAGCGACGTTCGGCCGCAATGGCGCCGATATCGAACGCTCGACACTGTGGCAGAACGCCGACAGCGCCGACGCCTTCCGCGAGGCCGGGGTCACGCTGTTCCAGACGGAGCTCACCTCCGACGACGGATACGACCTCACGTCGCTCAAACAGGTGCTCACATGGCGGGACAACGGGTGACGAGTTAGGCACCCCGCCCTCCTCTGGTGCCAACACGGGACCGAATATGCAGTGATCGGATACCTCGTCACGCACACTGGGTGTCGCACCCGACGCCATGGAGGAACGATCTCGGAATGAGCCCCGCCGCCGAATTCGACTTCGTCATCGTGGGAGCAGGTAGTGCGGGCTGCCTGCTCGCCAATCGGCTCAGCGCCAACCCCGACCACCGTGTGCTCTTGATTGAGGCCGGCGGAAAAGACGACTGGTTCTGGATCAAGGTGCCGGTGGGCTATCTGTACACCATCGCCAACCCCCGAACTGACTGGTGCTTCACAACCGAGGCCGACCCGGGTCTGGCCGGCCGCAGCATTCACTACGCGCGGGGCCGGGTGATCGGTGGCTGCTCGTCGATCAACGCCATGATCCACATGCGCGGTCAGGCAAGCGATTACGCGCTGTGGGCGCAGGCCACCGGTGATGACCGCTGGCTTTGGGGTGGTCCGGACAGCCCAGGCGAAACGCTGGCGATCTACAAGGAGTTGGAGGACTACTTCGGCGGAGCCGACGACTGGCACGGCGTCGGTGGAGAGATCCGTGTCGAGCGACCGCGAGTGCGCTGGAAGATCTTGGACGCCTGGCAGGCCGCCGCCGCCCAGACGGGCATCGGCCCGATCGAGGAGTTCAACCGGGGCGACAACTCCGGCAGCGCGTACTTTCACGTCAACCAAAGGCGTGGCCGTCGCTGGTCGATGGCCGATGCTTTCCTGCACCCCATCGCCCACCGGCGCAATCTCACCGTCTACACCCAGACTCAGGCGTTGGGCCTGCTGATCGACGAGCAGGTCCACGAGGATCAGCGGCGCGGCGCGTGGACCACCGCCCGTCACCGCGTCACCGGCCTGCGGCTGCTCAAGGACGGCCAGATGATCGACGTCCGAGCCCGCCGGGAGGTGATCCTGAGCGCCGGAGCGATTGGCTCGCCGCACCTCATGCAGGTCTCAGGTCTGGGCCCGGCCGGACTGCTCACCCAGCATCACGTGCCGGTCACCGTCGATCTGCCGGGAGTGGGCGAGAACCTCCAGGACCATCTGCAGCTGCGAACGGTCTATCGCGTCCGGGGCGCCCGGACCGTCAACACGCTGTACCGGAACTGGATCACCCGCGGCGGCATGGGACTTCAGTACCTGACGCTGCGATCAGGACCGATGACCATGCCGCCGTCCACGCTGGGGGCTTTCGCGAAAAGTGATCCGGCGCTGGCGAGTCCAGATTTGGAGTGGCATGTGCAGCCCTTGTCATTGCCGAAGTTCGGCGAACCGTTACACCGCTACGCAGCGATCACTCCCTCGGTCTGCAATCTGCGCCCCAGCTCGCGCGGCCACGTCCGCATCGCCAGTGCCGATCCGCTGACCAACCCCAAGATCTCCTGCAACTACCTGTCCACCGACGCCGATCGTCAGATCGCCGTGAAGGGCCTCCGGATGACCCGGCAGATCATGGCGGCGCCGGCGCTGGCGCAGTACGCCCCACAAGAGTTGCTGCCGGGCCCACAACTGGTGAGCGACGAAGACCTGCAGCGGGCCGCCGGTGAACTCGGTACGACGATCTTTCACCCGGTGGGTACGTGCGCGATGGGAGCCTTTGACGCACAAGGTGTTCCGCGGTCAGACGGTACGGTGCTTGACACCGATTGTCGCGTGTATCGCGTCGCCGGCCTTCGGGTGGTAGACGCCTCGGCGATGCCCACCATCACGTCGGGCAACACCAACGCACCGGTCATGCTGATCGCGGAGCGCGCAGCGCGGGCGATCCTGAGATAGGTCTGGCCTACAACGTTTCTCAGCTATCTCAGGACCTGCCGTCCTCTGTAGAGCCGCTTTACTGCTGCAAAGGCAAGGTGAGCGTCACCGGGCGGTGTTGTGCCCGAGGAGCGAGAAGAACGCGTACGACGGGTCGTCGGGGCCGGGGCTGCCCAGGGGCGTGGCACGCGTCATGGGATGGCTCGTGTCGACGATCGATGGGTCGTGAACGTGCGCCCAATCAGTCACGATCTGTCGGGCGGTGAATCCCCATATACCGTCGCGCTTCTCGTACTTGTCCAGATATCGACCGCCGATGATCAACTCGGTTTCGCCGTCGCCCACAACGAACGTGTGCGTGGCGATGCTGTAGATCTCCCCCTCCGCGCGGTCGCCGCTGATCGCGAAGTTCGTCGTGGTGATGTGGTGTTGCATCGATCGGAGATACGGCCGCGCATCAACGAGTGTGCGTACGAATTCGTCGACGGATCCCGACGAGAAGGAACCATGGTCATCTTCCGCGTCCTGGTGGTACAGGCTGCGCAGCGTCGCGATGTCCCCCCGATCGACCGCCCGGCAGTACCCGTGCACGAGCTTGCGCAGCGCGAATTCGTCGAGCATCTCCTGTAGTTGCGGGTCTGATGTGGCGGACGACATCCTGACAAGCTAGCCGAGGCACCTGACGGCTCACGCGCAAAGCGCCTCACGGACGGTCGCGGAGTGGAAACACGATCACGACACCGCCGACACCGACTCGAATGGCGAGGACGGCCAACAGGCGCTTCCTTGTCCCGACGGCCTGGACGCGTTCATGAGTCTGGTCGAGGAGCTGGAGCCCTGGAGCACCGCGACCGGGGCTCTGTGGTGCCCTACCAACCCTTACAACCACAACCACCACCGGCAGCCATCTCCGCCTGATGTATGTCATCGGTTGATTGCCCGTAGCGGCCGAAACTCGCAGTGAGTTAGCGCAATCGGGTGCCAACGCGGCCAGCGCAATGCTGGCAAGTGGGTCGCCGCTCCGCTCGTCCAGAGCCTAGGGATTGATGGTGTTCTCACCGATCTGGCGGCCCCACACATACTCGGTGACCAGTGGCTGGCCCATTTCGAGATGGTTGTACGGGGCGATGGAGGCGCCGGTATCCATCACCAGATATGGGGCCGGCCACAGGTCTTTCGTGATCGGCTGCCAGCAGCCGGGCCGGCCCTCGGGTCCGCCCTTGGCATTGACCCGTGGCAGGTTGTCTGGGTAGACGTATGGGTTGCCCGCGCCGATCAGAAAGTCGTGCAGCTCAAGGGCGTAGCCGTTGCGGGTCTGCGCGGCGAACTTCGGCGCGGCCTCCGCGTAGTTGCGGACCGAACATGCCAATGCCGGGCTGTTGCGGTCCAGCATCTCGGCGACCGGCAGCAGGTCCTGGCCACCGCGGACCAGGTAGGGGCCGCCGCGTTCGAAGATGTCGGCGCCGGTGTTGCCGAAGCCGACGGCGGCCACCAGGGCTTGGTCCAGGTTGCCGCGCTGCTCGTTGAGCGTGCGGGCGGTGGTGACAGCATTGCTCAAGCCGTCGAACAGGTCCGGGCTCGCATCCGCGTACAGCTCGCCCAGGTCAGCCAGCCCGGCCATGTCGCGGCGGATCTGCGGCATGCGTGGGTTCAGCTCGGTCAAGATGTCATTGCCGTCCACGATGGACTGGCCGAACTTGTCCCCCAGACCGTCGAGGGCTTGCGCGGTGGCCGTCAACGTCTGGTTCAGCTTGATCGGATCAATCTGCTCGGAAATCGCCGTGATCGTCTCGAACAGAGAGTTGAATTCCGTCGTCACACCTTGAGCGCGGATCGGCGTCGCGGGCGAGACCCGCTGCGGCGACGGGTTGGGCGGCGACAGGAACGAGATGTACTTGTTGCCGAACACTGTGGTGGCCCGCAGCTCGGCGGTCACATTCTCCGGAATCAGCTTGAGGTACTGCGGCTTGACGTCCAGCGTCAGCTTGGCCTCCGGCTTGTCGTCCACGGTGACGACGTCGACGGAAGCCAGCCGCCCGATCGGCACACCGTTGAAGGTGACCTTTGAGCCTGGGTCCATCGAGAGGCCGGCCCGGCCGGACAGCACGGTCAGCTGGGTCTTCTCGTCGAAAGCCCCGCGGAACTGCATCCAGGTCAACGTCAACACCGCGACCACAACGATGATCATTCCCGCGCACGCCGTCTTGTACGGCGGGTCGTACCGCCAGTTCTTGAACCGCCGTCGGGGCTGGGCCCGCACAGTCGCGATGGATGAGGCCACGCACAAACCTCCGACTTGTTGACGCGGCCAGCCAGTTGATGAGCACAGAGCAGCCAGCGAATGAGCGAGCTGAACTCTCGCAAACAATCAGAGACGACCGCAACTACAAGTCGCCTAGTGCGGCAAACATCAAATCGCTACAGACAGGAGAGCTCCGTCACATTCGTTGTGGCCAAGTAACCGGGGTCATGCCCCATGTGCGCAGGAAGCCGGCGCACCGAAGTCGGCATCGGAACTGCCGCTCCCGCAAACGCGTTGGGCTCGCGTTCCCTCACCAACGTGCTTGCAATCGGCTTCGCGCCGGGTGGCTCAATGGATTGGTGCGACCACTGCGGTTGCGGTCATAGTGCCCGGACCACCTCACGCGCAGCGCGTGCACCGGCCTGTACAGCGCCGTTCATGAATCCAATCCATTCGTCGGCGGTCTCGACACCGGCCCAATGCAGTCGGCCGACCGGAGTCTTGAGACTTGTGCGGGCAGAGGTCAGAACTCCGGTTGGCAGTCCCCCTTCACATCCGAAGCTGAAAGGCTCATCGCGCCAGCGCTTTTCCTCATAGTGGTACGGGTAACGAGCCTGGTGCCCGAACAACCGTGCATAGGTATCCAACACCGCCTCCTTGCTGGTGGCCGCATCGCCGCCGGGATTGCCGGGTTCATCGGTGAGGTAACTGGCGAGTACACCGACCGACCCGTCCGGTGGTGACGCATCGAGCACTCCCGGCACCGCCGCGGAATCAGTCATCGCGGAGCCGGACAGCCCCGCTGCACGCCAGAACGGTTTGTCGTACACGGCGTTGATCTTGCGGCCGTGCACTGGCTGCCACGCCGAACGCAGGCGTGCTGCCGCTGCCGGAAGTGCCGGTGTGAATGTGATGTGTTGGCACGCTGCGGGGCTCGCTGCGACGATGACGTGACGGGCCTGGTAGGTGGTTTCTCCGGAATGGATGAACACATCATCGGCGGACCGTTCGATTCGTGACACCGGTGTGTCGAGGACCAGGCGCGCACCCAGCTGGTCGGCGATGGCCAACGACAGTGACTGTGTCCCACCGGGAAAACGCAACACGCTGGTCTGGCTCGCCAGCAGCGAACCGATTCCTCCCCAGGTATTGAACAGGTGCAGGACGAACAGGAGCGATGTCGTCGGCGGAAAGTAACCGAACAGCGACTCCAGCAGCCGGCGCGCCTGGCGGTTGGGCATGCTCTGCTCGAACCAAGCCCCGACTGTGCAGTGGTCGAGGGCGTCGGCATCGGGAGCGTCCCAGGGGGCGTCCCGGGGCACTGCGGATGCCAGCTCGTCGAGACGCTCGATCGCCAGTGCGACCTCGATCAGAGCTTGTGGTTCCATCGGTAACGCAACCCAGCGCGATGCGAACGTCACGATGGCGCGCAGGATCTTTCGCAGGACACGCGAGCGCGGCAGCGACGGTATCCGGGTGTCGCCGAAGTCGAATGGTCGCACCGCGCCATCGAAATCGAACAGGAATCGTCCCGAGTCGACGGTGTCAAAAAGTGGGATGTCGAATTTCCGCGCCAGTTGACGGATGTGCCTGTGCGCGGGGTACACGAGCGTCGCCCCTGCATCGAGCGTGACGGTGGCCGTCTCGGCATTGAGCGTTCGTCCACCCACCCGGGTGTTGGCTTCGAGCACCACGGTCGAGTCGACCCCGGCGTCGAGTAGCTCGACCGCCGATGCCAACCCCGACAGGCCGGCGCCCACGATCACCACGTCCCTGTCGATAACTGCCATGCTCCCGCCTATCGAGTCGTCGTTCGTACGGTGTACGAGGCTTTCGTTCAGCGTACGCGCATCGGTAGAATCTGGCCGGTGACGACCCCCAGCCCGACCGATTCCGTGTGGCTTCGCGCGGCGAAAAAGCCACGCAGCGAACCGGGATTGACGCGCGATGCCGTAGTCAGTGCCGCAGTGGAACTGATGGATGAGGGCGGTGTTGCCGCACTGAGCATGAGGAAACTTGCGGCCCGACTGAACAGCGCCCCGATGACGTTGTACACCTACGTAGACACCAAGGCTGACATCCTCGAGTTCGCACTCGATGGAGTCTTCACCGAAATGCTCACAGCCGCCGTGCGCTCTGATTGGTGGGAAGACGACTTGACGGCCATGGCACAGGAAATGTTCGAGGTGTTCCTCCGGCATCCTTGGGCGCCCGCGTTGCTCGGCAGTAAGCCGCCGATTGGACCCGCGGCCGTCGCCCACCTCGGCATGATTCTCGAGGTGCTCTCCGACGCGGGTCTCGGCGACGGTGATCTCGAGTCCGCGCTGGCGGCGTACTACTACTACGTGCTGGGCGCCGCCACGGCCGAAACAGTCTGGATGCAGGCCGGCCGGCCGCTGAGCACCATCGCCGACGATGAGCTGCTGTCCGCCCTGACGTCCGCCGACGGCCGGGACACGGCACCGGTGATCGACTTCTACCGGGCCTCCCCGCCAACGGAACCGGGCCGCCGGTTCCTGCTCGGATTACGCCGCATCATCGATGGACTGCGCCCTATCGCCGCCGGAGGTCACAACTCGGTGGCGGTGGATAGTCCTCGACATTGACTTTCAAGTGGGTTGAGGGCCGACGATGTTCGGGTGGCTGACCTTGAGTTGATGTCGATCGGCGCGTTCGCAAAGCTCGCCGGACTGACTGCGAGCGCATTGCGGTTCTATGACGACGCAGGCTTGCTTCATCCCGAGCAAGTCGACCCGATCACGGGCTACCGACTGTATAGCGAGTCGCAATTGGTTCGCGCCTCGCAGCTGCGCCAGCTGCGAGAGATTCGGATGCCGCTGCCCACGATCGGCAGGTTCCTCAACGCCGATGCCCAAGAGGCGTCGCTGCTGATTGACGACCAAGTCGCCAAGGTCGCCGAGGACGCCGCCGAAGTAGAACGAGCCGCCGCGCGACTCAAGGCTTCCCTGGGCGAAGCGTCTCACTTCAGTATTTGCGCGCTCTCGGGTCCGGTCCTTGCAGCGGCGATTGACCAGATCGTGGCCACCACGGTTCACGATCCCGAATTCCCGGTCCTGAATGGTGTGCGTTTGGAAGCAGATCCTGACGGCATCTCGCTGACGGCGACCGATCGCTACCGCTTGGTCACGCGGACGCTGGTGCCGAACCAACCGTCTGCCGGTTCGTGGGCCGGAACTTTGGCGGCAGATGATCTCCAGGCCGCAGCTTCGCGACTGCGACGAACCTCGATCGTGGCGTTGGAAGCGAGCGAATGGAGCGTCGACCTGCGCGTGACCGACGGCTCCGTGATGCACTGCCGCCTGCTCACCGAGGTCTTTCCTGACTACCGGCTCATGCTCAGTTCACTTCCCCCCGTGTCACATCGCGCCACCGTCGAAAAGCACGAGGTGGTCAGGGCTCTGGAGCAACACGCACCAGACAAGGTCGGCCTTCGGGTGGTGGCCGGCCGGCCGAGCCTCGTGCTGCCCGACCACACCGTGGAGCTCAAGGGCGCCATGTCGGGCCCGGATCTGACGATCTGGTTTGAGCTAACCACGTTGTACCCAGCGGTGAGCCACGCACTCGGCAGCGACTTGATGCTCGACCTCCGCGGGCCCGACCAGCCCGCATCCATCCGGTCGGCCGACGACGGCGACTTCACCACGCTCGTCATGCCGTGTCTGAATTCCTCGCCATGACGTAGGCACGCTGCTCTGAACGACGGCCCGAAATCCGGTCCCTCGCCGGCGGACCCGTCGACCCGTTCCGGGCCTCGTACTCAGCCGCCTACAGACCAGACGGGACGACCTTGCCGTTGATCGTCACCTCGACCTGGCCGGTGGTCGTGTTGTACGAGACCTTGCCGTGGTCGAACGTCTCCACAAGCAGATCGTCGACGGCGGTCTCATCGCTCGTGGGGGCGCCCAGCGGGCCCACTGAGCCGTTCTCGCCGGTGACCGCCGGCACGCCGTCCGGATCGCGTGGGACGTTCCAGGCCTCCCGGATCTTGCCCCAGGTGATATATGCCGGCGTGCCGGGGTCGCCGTTCCTGGCGGTGATAACGCCGCCCTGGAACTGCTGGAACAGCACACCGCTCTCCCGCGCTCCCGCGTTACGGTCACCCGTCAGGGGCTTGCCGAGGGCGTCCTTCTGGCTCTGGGTTGCCGACGAGTATTTGGCGGCGATCGGGCCGGTCAGCGTCACCTCGACGTCACGCTCCCCGATGAGCTTCACCTCGCTGGTCTGCCCCGGCGTCTCAACCGTAGAGGTGACGATCAACGAGACCTGGGGCGATAGTGACGAATCGACCGCCTGGCCGTTGCTGCAGCCCACCGTCATCAGCGCGGCGGCCGCCAGGCCGACCAGTGCCGTGTGGCGGTGTGTGATCGTCCCCATGAGCTCCCTCTCGCGGCTTCGTATGGCGGGTCATCTTGCATTGAACCCCGCCGGCCGGACTATAACGGAACCACTTGACTGGCGCAGGCGATCGCGGTCAGTCGCCTATTCGGCTCGTAGTCAGGGAGTCTCGGATTCATCGCCGCTAAGTGCACGGATATTGCCCATTGAGTACGCAATTCGCCGGCGGCGAGTAGAAGCCGCTCAGCACGCCTCTCATCCCGCCTTGGGCGGTACCGCCCGGCGCGATGATGCGATTCCAGTTCGCGGGGGTGAGCACGTAGTGCGTGCCATATCGAGTAAACGTGCTACTCCACGTGTGCGAGATGGATTCGCCTGGCGGCAAGTCGAATTCGAGCCGCCAATCCGTCATGGGCACCGCGCTCGCGTTCACGATGGTGAAGTGCCCGATGAAACCGGTCTGCCACGTCGATGAGACCGTCAGCCTCGCGGCAGCCGCAGCACCATGAGCGACCGGGACCACGACGAGTCCGGAGATGACAGTCATCACCGCCGCCAGAGTTACGTAAAGCGCTGCGCTCCAGCGCTTCACACAACTGCCCAGTCCGGTCACAGCAGCAAACATTAAAGCGGAGCCACCGACATCAGTGCTCGCATCGCCGGGAAGCTGCGCTACCTTTGCTCAACTGAAACCGTCCCGATACCTAGGCCTCCAGGGCGTGGACGAGGCAACGAACGAGCAGGCGGACGTGCGACGCAGATCCTCGATGCTCGAATCGCGGAAATGGTGACGACCGCCCTCGTCCCTGCGGTAACACTGTTGGACATGACGATCGTTGAGGACGTCAAAGCCGAACGTGCAGCATTCGCGGACTTCCTGATGGCACTGGGTCCGTCAGCGCAGACCGGTTGCGGTGAGTGGACTGCGATGGACCTCGCGGCCCACCTGGCGGGTGAGGAGCGCAATGGTGGGGTGACGACGTTTGTCGCCCGGTCACTGGTGGCACGTGGGGTTTCGGTGCCTGCGGCCCCCAGCCTGGTCGACATCGCGATGCGCTTGGAGCGACGCCACGGGTTTTCCGCGCTGGTGCACCGGCTGCGCCGGCCGATTCCGCGGCTGCTGCTACGGCCTCGCGTGGCGCCGCTGACCCTGTTCGAGTACTGGACGCATCACGACGATCTCATTCGCGGCAACGGCGGAGTCCACGCCGCGCCGACGACATTGACCGAGGCCATTCCCCTCGTACTGCGTTATCAGCTCAAGAAGCTGCCCGCCGGTGTCCGCGTGACGGTCGGCACCGCCGATGCCCGCTTCCGATGGTCGGTCGGGCCGACGCCGGGTCGAGACGTAACGGTCGCCGGCTCGCCCCCGGACCTGGTCCGATGGCTGTCGGGGCGGTTTGCGCTAGGCGAGATCACCATGACCGGACCCGACAACGCGGTGCAGGCACTTCGGGCGTTCACAGGTCGCGTGTGACCACGGGAGGCGACCTCTGAGACCGCGGACCCACGGCGAGGACTCACATGGCCTCGCCCCCCCCTGAGCGTCAGGTCGCCGGATGCGGCGAGACACCGGTGGCCCGGCCGTACAGCTCTGCGGCCGCGCTCATCGACGCCTTGACGGTGTTGTAGTAATGCGTTCCAACCCCACCGTGGTACTTGAGCAGCTGCGGGTTCTGCGCGAGCGTGGCTGCCAGCACGGTGTCGCTGGTGATGCCGTACTTCTTGAACGCCTCGGTGAACCGGGCAATGAACCGGGAGATCGCCTTGTTGGGGTCTTGACGTTCGGCCACCGTGCCGAAGCTGGCCTTCTCCTGGAACAGGCCGATGACCTCGTCGGCCGCACCACCCGGCCCGCCGTAGGCCTGGACACCGCCGGAGGCCGTCGGGCGGAAACTCGACTCGATCTTCGCGGTGGCGATGACGGTCTTGATCTGGTCCTCACTCAACTTGGCCGCCCTGCCCTGGCTGACGATGGCCCTCACGATGTCTTGAGCATTGGAGTCTTTGGTCACCACAACCGGTGCCGGGGTGATGGCTGCGGCCGGCCTGGGGACGGTGTCGCCCGTGGGCCGATGCTCGACCGCGATCGGCACATCTGGGGGCACGGGCCGAGAAAGCAGACTGGCGCCACCTAGGCCGGTGGCGACGAGCAGGGTGGCGGTGATTGCCTTTACACTCTTTAGTTTTCCGAACGTCTCCGGCGATCGGACGACTTTGGGCATGGTCTTGCTCTCCTGAGTGAGGGTTTGAACTTGTAGATCCGTGGACCGGACACGATCACCCCCTCCAACCCCGCACGTCAGCGCGAAACAGGGTCGAACCTCGCAACGGCCACCATGCGCAGACGAGCAGCGCACGACCAGATGCGCACCGACAGGAGTTTGCTGCGTGGATTGCAGCCGCAGCGAAGCAGAACCGGCCTGCCGCCGACAACTCGTATGCGTGGCAACCACCACCCCTGTTGCCACATTGTGAGCTACGCCATCTTGCCAGGTGATACGGCATCGTAGTGATTAGCCAAGGACTGTATTGGAACATTCAGGATCTGGCAAAACGCCCCCAGCCGGGCCGAGCGCGAACGCTGGCCACCCATGAACGACGCGTGCAGTTCATTTGCCGTACGCCGGCATGGCGGGACGCCTCAGGCTCCGAGCTAAGCGAGCACGTCGCCGAGATCCCAGTAGACCGGCGGCACCGAGCCGATGTCGATCCCCCGACGTGAATATCGAGCCGCGCTCCAATGAGATGCCGTGCACGATAGATCAATTCGCGGGCTGCGCTGGCCGCATCCGTTGGCGGGTCGCCGTCGCTATCCCAGAAGGCGTCCGCTTCGGTGCCCGCTCCCTCCCGCACACGATGAATCGTCCAGTCGGCCAAGGGATCACCCCACGACGCCGCGTCAAAGTCGAGCACCCCAGTGATCCGGCACTGCACCCGGCAAGTTGGGGCGTGACTTCGTTCGCTCAGATGAGATCATCGTGATGTGGGCGGCCTACAACTACCTGCGGATGTGCGGGCACTCGTCTTCGATGTCGGAGAAACCCTCGTCGACGAATCCCGCACCTGGTCCGACCAAGCCCGACAGGCCGGCGTCACGCCCTTCACATTGATGGGCGTTATCGGGGCACTGATCGAACGCGGCGAAGACCACCGAGCCGCGTGGGACATGCTCGGAATCCGCCGTCCGACAACCCCTCCCACCATCACCACCGCCGACCTCTATCCCGACGCACTAGCCTGCCTCCGGGCCGCCAGATCCGCCGGGCTGATCGTTGGAGTTGCTGGAAATCAGCCGGCCGGCGCGGTCGAACAGCTGGCAACGCTCGGCTTCGGCGCCGACTTCGTCGCCTCCTCGGCCGAGTGGAACGTCTCGAAGCCGTCCGCCGAGTTCTTCACCAGACTGACTCGTGCCGCCCACCTCGACGCCTGTCAGATCATGTATATCGGTGACCGTCTCGACAACGACATCCTGCCCGCGCGGTCGGCAGGATTACGTACGGCACTCATCCGTCGCGGCCCGTGGGGACATCTTCACGCCCGGTATCCAGAGGCCACATTGGCTGATTTGCAGCTTGATTCGTTGGCGCGACTAACCGAGACGCTTGATCCAGACTGATCGCATCCATCGCAGCTGCACCTCTGATGCCCATGGCCCAAACCGGTGGCCCGGATGAGCCCGCCGAAAGCCTTGCTGCCGTGAACCGAGCAGGTTTGAAGTCCCATCGTTTGGCTACACCCCGGTTGAACCGAACGCAATAGCTCCTGCACAGCAGGAGAATGGCGGAGGGAGCCTGACGTGGCATTCACGAAGATCGCTTTGAAATCGACCATAGCCGCCGCTGGCATCGCGGCGGCCGGGATTCTGGCACCAACGGCATACGCCGATCCGACGGCCTTGGAGTTCGGCGAAACGGCCGAGATTCCGAGTCCCGGTGGCGCCATCGATTACACCGTGAGTAACTTGCAACCCAGCGGTCACAACGACGGCATCTGGTATTCGGACGTCACGGCCCGAGCCGTGAGTGGCTTCCCCACCCCGAACATCGCCGATTTCAACGCGCGGGCGGTCAACAGCTCCACCTACGCGAACATGAAGGGAAACCAGACCGACGGCCTGCCTAACCAGCCGATCGCCATGGGCACCCAGACAAGCGGGCGGGTTTACTTCGACGTCCGCGGCGGCACGGCGCCCGACAGCGTGGTTTACCGGGATGCCGGGGGAACCGACAAGGTGGTCTGGAAGGGCTGAGCGCCACCGGGTTGAGCTCCAGAACTCCAACATCTGCGAACATCGTCGGGTGTCTACCCTCGCTGTGAGGTCGCACCGATGACCGTCGAAGGCGACCTCGACTCGCTCTACGGCGTACCGCCGGAGCAGTTCACCGCGCGGCGCAAGGATCTCGCGGCTGCGGCGAAGAAACGTGGTGACGCTGACGCGGCCAAGGTGATCGGCGCGGCACGACGACCGACGACAGCGGCCTGGGTGGTGAACCGGCTGACGCTGACCGACGAAACAGTGCGCCCGAGGGTGACCGAGCTGCACGAAGCCCTGCGTGCCGCGCACGCAGCCATGGACGGGCAGCGCATCCGCGAACTGTCCTCGGTACAGCGGCAGTTGGTGCAGGAACTGGCCCGTGCCGCGTTCGCGGCCGCGGATGTGAATCCCACGGCGTCGGTGCGCGACGACGTCACGGGCACCCTGCAGGCGGCAATCGCAGATCCGGAGGTGGCTGCGCGGCTGGGGCGGCTGTCCAAGGCCGAAGAGTGGTCAGGCTTCGGCGACTTCGGCGCGTCGTCCGCAGTGACCACGAAAGTTCGGCCCACCACCGGGTCGACGTCGAAGACTCCCCCACCGCCGTCGGAAACCAAGCAGCCAGAGCGGGACTCCGCAGCGATCGATGAGGCCCGACACACCCGCAACACGGCCGCCTCCGAAGTGGAGGCCGCCCGCGACACGCTCGACGATGCACTCGCCACGGTGTCCGAGCATCGGGCCAAGGTCAAGACCGCACGTCGGCGATACGAGAAGCTGCTGGAGAGCCTCGCCGCCGCCGAGCACGACCTGGAGGCGGCGGCGACAGAGCTCGATGAGGCAGAGCGCTCGGCGAAAGGTCTGCAGAAACGGATGGAGACGGCCGAAGCGGCTCTGAGGCAAGCGGATTCGCGGCTGGACCGACTCAGGGAAAGAGAATGACAGGCGAATCCGACCGCTACGGGCCGAGCAACGCCATCGCCGGCTCGATCAGCGCGAGCAGACGTGTACGTGGGATACCGTCGCGGGCCTGGACGGAAATGCCGTGCAGCACGGCCGCATAGGCGTCGCCCAACGCCTGCGCATCCGTACCGGCAGGGAGTTCGCCCGCGGCAACGGCGGCGCGCACACGTTCGACCAGTGAGTCGGTGCGCCTGCGCCGATGCTCGGCCAGCCATTGCCGGACCACATCATTGGCCGGTGAGCAATTGGTGGCCGAGCTGACCACCATGCAGCCGCGCGCACCACGCTGCGTGTACACGTCGACCGCCTCGCGCAGCATCCGCTCGAACGCGTGGCGGACCGTCGGCTCTTCGGCGAGGGCACGATCGGCGAACCCGCCCTCCTGTTGCTCGTACCGATCGATGGCTTCCCGGAACAACGTCTCCTTCGACCCGTAGGCCGCGTACAGCCGCGCCGAAGCCAGCCCGGTGGCCGCGACGAGATCGCTCATGGACGTGCTCTCGTACCCGCGTTCCCAGAACACCTGCTGGATCTTCTCGAGGACTTCGTCCCGGTCGAATTCCCTTGGTCTGCCGGCCATTCAACTCACCTCAGAATCGGTCGATCACCACGACGCCGGTTGTGCCGAACGACGCCATCGATTCAAGCACCGAGCTCACCTCATCGAGGCTGACGGTACGAGAGACGACCTCGTCCGGACGGAGCCGACCCGCATCGATCATCGCGAGCATCGGACCGAACTGGTGTCCGGCCATGCCGAACGCATTCTGGAACTCGAGTTCCTTGATCAGCATGAGATCGATGGGTACCGCGATCTGACCGCCGTCGGCCGCCACGGTGTGACCCAGCTGCAAGTGGCGACCCCGGGTACGCAACGAGTGCAACGACGCCTGGCAGGTCTGTGCGAGCCCAACCGCATCTACCGACACGTGGGCACCGCCCCGGTCAGCTCGACGATCTCGGCGGCAGCCTCCGGCGCGGCGGCCGTGGTGGTGTGGACGGCTCCGAGTCGGCCTGCCGCAGCGACCTTGTCGACGGCAATGTCGACTGCGATCACATTGGCCCCTGCGGCGGCGGCGATCTGGACTGCGGCCAAGCCCATACCTCCGCCCGCCCCATAGACCGCGACCCATTCGCCGGGGCGTACCCGCGCCTGGTCGACGATGCCGTGAAAGGCCGCGATGTAGCGGCAGCCGAGACTGGCCGCGGAGACGAAGCTCAACGACTCCGGCAGCGCCACCATGTTGACGTCGGCGAAGCGGACGACCACATACTCGGCGAAAGCGCCCCAATAGGAAACTCCGGGCACCAACGTGCCGCCGTGTTCGCACACGTGCTGATGGCCGGCCCGGCACATCCCGCAGTCGCCGTCACCCGGATTCATCGGGAACGTCACCCTGTCCCCTGCGCGCCAGCGCCGGACCTCGGAGCCGACTTCCTCGACGACACCGGCGAATTCGTGGCCCAAGACGAAGGGAGCAGCGACACGAGGCCCACCGGCCCAGAAGTTCCCCGACCACAAGGCCCAGTCCGTGCGGCAGATGCCGTTGGCCATCACCCGCACGATCGCTCCGTCCGGCGGGCAGGTCGGCTCCGGCACTTCCTGCACGACCAATGGTTGCCCGAGTTCCTCGATCACCGCAGCCCGCACCATCTCCTCCATTCTTTGTCGCTCAACAAAGAATAACCTCACAGGACGCCACCCGCGAACACTTAGCCCTTGCGCTAAGTGTTGCCATATTGGATACTTAGCCTCGTGGCACAGTATTCGGCCGAACTCGATGAGGTCTTCCTGGCGCTCGCAGACCCGACCAGGCGCGCAGTGATCCACCAGCTCGGGCGCGGGCCGGCGAGCGTGGGCGATCTGGCCGGCAAGGCCACCATGACGCTCCCCTCGTTCATGAAGCACGTGCGGATGCTCGAGTCGACGGGCCTGATCCGCACGGCGAAGGTCGGCCGCGTCCGCACCTGCCAGCTCAACCAGGAACGGCTCACTGTCATCGAAGACTGGCTGACACAGCAGCGGCGCGTCTGGGAGGAACGCACCGACCGGCTGGAGCAATTCGTCACCGCATCCGAGAAAGGAAACCCGACATGAACCCTGATCTCGACCTCAGCGTCGAGCGGATCATCCGCGCACCCCGCAAGGCGGTTTGGGAGGCCTGGACCAACCCGGACAGCTTGGCGCAGTGGTGGATCCCCGCGCCGATGCTGTGCCGCGTGGAACGCTTGGACGTCCGCCCGGGTGGGGCGTTTGTCACCCGGATGAGTGAGGACGGCGGCGAGTTCGTGCCGCATCTGGATGCCTGTTTCCTCCGGGTCGACGAGTTCGAGCGGTTGGTGTTCACCAACGCCGTGGACAGCGGCTGGCGACCGGCCAGCCCGGCTCCCATCTCGATGACCGCCGAAGTCACGATGCGTGATCACGCCGACGGCACCGACTACCGCATCATCGCCCGCCACGGCGACCCGGCCGCCAAGAACCGCCATGCCGAACTCGGCTTCGCCGAAGGTTGGGCAACCGTCGCCGATCAACTCTCGCGATTCACCGAGAGCAGGCGCTGAGAAGCTACGTCGGCTCGTATCGCATCGCCACCGCGCCGGACCCGAACTCCCGCCGGCCCACGAGCTTCAAGTCGACATACGTCGACAGGCCGGCGAACAGCGTCCGCCCATGGCCCACCAGCCTGGGATGCACCACGAACTCGTACTCGTCGATCAATCCCAGCTCTGCCAACGCCATCGGAAGCGTCACTCCTCCGACGTACAGCCCGGCACCCTGCTCACGCTTGAGCTGCTGTACCGCGGAGGCCAGATCACCCCGCACGAGCTCGGCGTTCCAGTCCACGCGTTCCAAGGTGCTCGAGACGACGTACTTCTTCATGGCGTCGATCGTCCGGGCGAAGGGCTCCATCCACTCGGGTCGCGTCCCCGGTGGTGCCGGTGACCGCCACGCGTCCTCCATCATCTGGTACGTCACCCGGCCGAACAGCAGGGCATCGACTCTGTCGAACATCTCGATCGCGTGCCGATGCATATCGGCATTCGGGACGAGGGCGCGATGGTCACAGCATCCGTCCAGCGTGACATTGATCGAATACCGAAGAGGTCTCATTTCGGGCTCCTGACGCCGGCCGGCAAGTAGGGTATCGCCGCTACATCTGATGGATCATGCCTGTTGCAACCGACAAGGTGGCCGAGTTGGGCTTGACTGACCGAGGTTTCAAGAACGCGGACGCGCGACGACGCTACATGTCCGTGTACGACGAGGTACGAGCATTAACGCCCCATCCGGACGTCGTACACGACGTGCCAACCGAATTCGGCACCGTGCGCGTCTACCAACATGGCCCAGATGGCGGTGTACCCGTCGTGCTGATCCACGGCTTCTTTCTCACCTCGGCGATGTGGAGGGAACAAGTCGCCGGTCTGTCAGGTGACTTCACCCTGTACGCGATCGATGCGTTGGGCCAGCCGGGTGCAAGCATTCAGGAGCGAACGATGTTCACGCCCGCGCAGTGCGCGCGCGGCATCAACGCGGTTCTCGATGGCTTGACGCTGCGTGATGTCCACCTGGTGGGCCACTCCTACGGGGGCTGGCTTGCCGCTCACACGGCGGCACGCGCGCCCCACCTGTTGGCGACGGTGACACTGATTGACCCGGCCAACACCGTCGCCCGCCTATCGCCGAGATTCTGGAGGAGCTTGGCAGTCGTGATGACCCGCCCCCGGTCCGCGGGAGCCGAACAGGCTGCTGATTGGATTGCGGGACACCCCGCACCGGGCAGCTACATCGGTCGGCTCGCCCAGCTGTTCGTGGCCGGCTTCGACGCCTTTGGGCCACCGATACACACACCTGCTCCCCGGTTCCCGAGGGAGCGTCTCTTGCGCACAGTGCGTCTTCCGGTCCAAGTGCTCCTGGCAGGAAATACTGTTCATGACTCAGGTAAGGCGATCGAGTGGATCGCGTCGGCAGTGCCGTCATGGCGATATCACATGTGGCCCAATGCTTCACACATGTTGCCAGCCGAGGCCTCAGACGAAGTCAATGCTCAAATACGTCAGTTCGTGATCGCGCACCACAACGCTTGACCACCTGGTGGGCAATCAGACCCCGAAGGCTTCGGCATAGGCGATCTCACCGCGCGGAGTGGCCTCGTCAGGCTGGAGCGCAAGGGCGAGGAAGTTCTGGTCGGGCGCCTCGAATGGCGCGGTGATACCGAGGCGCGATGCCGGTTCGAACCCGAAACGCGGGTAGTACTCGGCGTGTCCGAGCACCACAACGAGGTTCTCCCCCATACGTCGCGCCTGCTCCAGCCCCGCTCGGATCGCCGCGGAACCAGCGCCGGAGCGCTGGGCTTCGGGCGCGACAGCGCAGGGACCGAGTGCCAGAGCAGGCTGGCCTCCCACGGTGCATCGCGTGAGCAACGCATACCCCACGATCGAGCCGCTCGAATCGAGCGTGACGGTCGACAGTCCGTCGATCCATGCAGTCGGGTCCTGACGGAGTGCGTCGACGAGGTCGGCTTCGAGCTCGGTGGGGAATGCCGCTGCGTTCACGGCGTGAATACGCCGGATGTCCTCGGGTCGTTCGGCCCGGGTTCGCCACACGTCCACCCTGCTCATCTCCCCCGTTTCGGCGCCACGCCCGAATAGTATGGTCACAGGTACGAGAGCATCCAGCGATTTTCCGCGCTCACGTCCAGGCCCGTTCGCCGCATGATCCCCCGAGCGTGGCATCTCAGTCCCGGCGGCGATGACCCCGGACACCGGCGTTTCCCAGACCGGCTCACGCACGGCATTCAGCGATGATGCGGACATCGCCGACCCTTCCCCGAACCAGAATGGAGTGAAAACCTATGGCCACCAAAGTGATCACCACCGGATCCGAGCGGACACTGCTCGAGAATGCGCTGGACCGCAATCGCGAAGCGCTCATCGAAACCGCACGCGGCATGACTGATGCACAGGCCCGCCGACGACTCGTGACGTCGTTGACGACGCCTATCTCGCTGATAAAGCACGCCGCCGCCGCCGAACGGATTTGGTTCCAACGGTTCTGGGCGGGACTTGAGGCGTCCGACTGCGACGGATACTCCGAACGCGACGAGGGCACGTTCGCCGTCGGTGATCACGAGTCGCTCGCCGACGTCATCGCCGAGTTCGAACGCGCGAGCCGGCGATCGCGGGCGATCGCATCCCGCTTCGATCTCGATGACACCAAAGACAATCCGCGCGAGGGCACCGTCAGCATGCGCTGGACGTTGCTTGCGATGATCGAAGAATTCGCCCGACACGCGGGCCACGGTGACATCCTGCGCGAACAGATCGACCATCCCGGCCCACCCGCTCGCGCTTGAATCGGCGTTTCCCCGGCCCCGGATAGTTCCCGGCGCAGGCGTGCGTTCTACGGGAAGGCAGGTCATTTTCACAGCCCTCAGGAGGAGAAGCATGAGCTTGGACAATCTTTCGCACCTCGGGAGCCGAGGTGTCGACGAGCTGGTTCCGTCGCGCTACGCGGTACAGATCGGTGACATCGAGGTGCTGGTGATCAGCGACGGGGTGCTACCGATCACCGCGTCGACCCTGGCGACCAATGCCGAACCGGCCAAACTCGCCGGCTGGCTCGGCGACAATTTCCTGTCACCCGAAGTGGTCGACTGGCCGCTGAACGTGGTGGTGGTCCGCAGCGGCGATCAGACCATCCTTGTCGACGCCGGCCTGGGATTGGAGTTCCCGGACTTTCCGCGCGCCGGGCAGACGGTTCAACGGCTCGAGGCCGCCGGCGTCGATCTGGGCTCCGTGACCGATGTAGTGCTCACCCACATGCACATGGATCACGTCGGTGGGTTGATCACCGAGGGGGTCAAGGAGAAGCTGCGGCCGGATCTGCGGGTCCACGCCGCGGCCGCCGAGGCCGAGTTCTGGGAGGCCCCCGACTTCTCCCACACCGTCATGCCGCAGCCCATTCCGGATGTCCTTCGCCGGGTCGCCTCGCAGTTCCTGAACGATTACCGCGGCCAACTGCGGACCTTCGAGAAGGAGTACGAGGTGGCGCCGGGAGTGATGATCTCGCGCACCGGCGGTCACACGCCAGGACACAGCGTGGTCCGGCTGGCATCGGGCGGCCAGGCGCTGACGTTCGCCGGCGACGCGGTGTTCCAGGTCGGCTTCGACAATCCCGAGTGGCACAACGGGTTCGAGCATGATCCCGAGGAGGCCGTGCGCGTCCGCGTCGATCTGCTGACCGAACTGGCGGCGACCGGTGAGGCACTGGTGGCCACCCACCTGCCCTTCCCGTCCGTCTGCCGAGTGGCGGTCGCCGGCAATGCCTTCCGGTGTGTGCCGGACGTCTGGGATTACTGAACCGGCCGGCCGTCTCACCGAATCGGTGAGACGGCCGGTTCCGGACACGAATCAGACGAGCGGGGTCAGCCCGTCAGGTCTTCCTGACGCATCGCCATGACGACCAGCCCGTAGGCCACCGCAAAGCGATGCCCCAGTTGCGCGCCGACGTTGCCCCGCCCGACGCTGACCTCAGGTCCGAGTTGTTCACTGACCGCCCGGACCAATTCGTCGTCGCCGGCGCCACCGCCGACCAGCAGGACCCCGGTGGCGCCGGGTGCGGCCTGTTCGAGGCCTCTCATCACGTTGCCGCCGATCACCAGTCGCTTGGCGGCGAGTCGCCAACTGCGCCATTCTGTTCCGGACATCCTCGATGTGAACGGCAGCAGGCCGCTGGGTGCCGTGGTGAGGAGCCAGCCGGTGCATCGGCCGTTGATCGGCTTGTCCAGGAACTGGCGCCGGCCGTGCTCGTCCTCGACGAGCTGGACGGTGACGGCAGTGACCGCCTCGGCACGCTTCGCGTACTCCGCTGCGCTTCTTGAAATGTCGAGCGCGCAGGCCGTAGCAGTGGTGAGCAGCTGGCCGGCGCCGGGCAGTACGACGCGGGCGCCATCGGACACGACGTCAACGGTGCCTCCCCCGACATCGACGACCACCACGTCGGGAGTGACGCCCGGGGTGCTCAACGCACCGACGCGCGCGGCGGCAGCTTCTGATTCGATGCTCGCCACCGGTGCCCCGAGCGCCCACTCGAGCTCGTCAGCTGTGGCAGGCGGCGCGTCCGTTCCACCCATGGTGGCTCGCACCAGGCTGTCGACCACGACCGAACCTCGACGTGAGTTGGCCTGGTGGGCGATGTCGGCCAGATGGATCACATGGGCCGGCCCGGCCGGTTCATCCGCGAGAGCGGTCGGTTCGGTTGTCTGACGGTCCGGCATACCGGGCGCCGGCCGGCCGTCATCGAGGGACACGACCGCACAGGCGCTGTCGAACAACTCGTCGGCGATCATCCGTGCGTCGGCACGTTCCTCGTCGCCGAGAGCGAATACGTCGGCCAGCCAGAACGGGTCGGTCAACCGCTGCAGTGGTGTCGTCCCCTGGCGGACCTCGACCGCGACCAGTGTCGCCGAAAGCAGCTGCCCCACACCGATATCGTCGACCACCGGCATCGCGATCCCGAGCCGGTTCGCCACCAGCACCGCCTCATCGTTCTCGGTGAGCACCGCGACGATCTGCCTGCCCTGTTCGACCGCCGCGGCCACCGCGCCGGCCACCTCTCGGTAACCCCGGTCCGAGGTCGCGCAGGCCACGACCGGCCGGCCGGGTTCGATCGTGTCGAGATGTTCGACCGGCACCGGCACACCGACGCCGACGCCGTCACCGGCCGTGGTAGCAGCCGAGCGGGTGGCGATGGTGAGTCGCCCGGTGCGGCGGGTCTCCAGTTTGACCCGCTCGACAGACGAGTGAACCGGCGGGGTCGGGGCGAACGCGGCCCGTTCGATCACCAGTCCGCTTGTCTCGGCGAGGCGTTGGGCCAACTGGGCGGCACCATGGACTGCCCGCACGGATCCTTTACCGCCACGCGTCGGCGTGCGCGCGCTGGCCAGTACGTCCAGATCGGCTCCCGCCCGGCACAGAACGACTTCGGTGGTGGCGTTGCCGATGTCGATGCCGGCCCAGACGGTCATCGCAGCAGGCCACGCCGCCGGTAGACGACGGCGGCCTCGCGGACGAAGGCGGCACAGATCGGAGCGCTCTGCCCGTCCAGCCGCTCGGCGAGATCCATGAGCTCGGGAAACGTGGACCGTCCCGGTCGCAGCGCCTCGTACGCCGAGAGCATGTCCTCGGAGCTCAGCGCCGTCATCTCGGCTGCCCGTCGTAGATTCATCGCCAGCTGCGCAGAACCAGTCCGTTCGGCGATATCCGCCTGTGCGAGCAAGGTTTCCCGGCTGATCCGGATGTCGTCGAGAGCCAGGTCGCCGCTCCGGGCGGCTTCGACTGTCACCTCGGTGAGGTTGCGGCCGGAATGTGATGACGTGGTCATGACGTGAGCTCCAGTTCGATCTGGGTACGGCTGGTCTCGTCGCGTTGTTCGGACTGTTCCCGCTCGATGGCGACCATGGAGACCACCTGGGTGTGATACCGCGCGGTGATCGCCTCTTCGGTGTAGGCGTTGCGCATCGGGGCCGGCGTCGCCCCCTTGGCGTGCCTGCCGGCGTTGATTCCGATCAGCCGGTACATCTGCGGGGTGATCAGCGGTGCGACGCTGAGCAATTCGAGGTTCGACAACGGCGTGAGGTCCCGGCGGTGGATGATCGTGGTGCCTTTGGCCTGCAGCCCCACGGCGATTCCGGATCCGGACAGCTGCGCGGCGGACTTGCCGATGGCTCCGAGGTCGATGGTGTCGGTGATGCGGACGAGCCGCGGCACGCACTGCTCCTCCTCGAGGCCGGCCAGGATCTGTTCCAGCGCCTCATAGATGGTCATGCCGGACAAGGTGCGAAACAGCTTGGTGCCGAATGCCGGTGACACACCGATCACCACCTCACGCGGATCCTCGCCCACCCGTGCCGGGCCGACCGGAATCAGCCGATCCACCTGGGCGTAGGTGGCCTGCTCCTTGACCAGGTCGGCCACCGACCGGGCCTGCCGCACGGCATCGATCTGAGCCTGGCGCTCGGCTGACGGCCGGTAACCCGTTCCCGGCCCGCGATAGTCGTTCGGATCCTGCAATGCCGACAGGACGTTCATCTCCTCGTCGAAGATGGCAGCGGTTTGCAGGTAGTCGCCGGTGACCCTGGCCTTGGCCATGCCCAGCACGCGGTCGGCGAGGTCGGTGAAGCCGGTCTCGGCGAGTGCGGTCACGACATCGAGCACGGTGAGCCCCGACTGGTCGATCATCCTGGCGGCGCTGAGCACCTTGACCCCGTCGGTCTCGGGCAGGTCCTTGGAACCCTGTGCTCCCACAACGGCTTCCACGTGATCGTCGTCGAAGTCGGCAAGGCCGAGGTATTCGAAGACTGCGCGGGTGGCTTCGGCGGCCAGCCGTCGCATGGCCTCCAGCGTCGTCGGGTCGACCGACCGAAGTCCCCCGTCGACGCCCCAGTCCCGCTGCAGCACCAGGTAATCGTCGAGGTCGCTGGCATTGAAGTTGGAGGGCCCGAACATGTTGTCGTAGGCAGGCACCGACCCGAACCCGGAGAAGATGAAATCCGAACCGGACAGCAGCACGGGCAGTGTCCGGCTGGTCCGGCGCATCGTGGACTCGGAGACCAGGCTGTCGTTGCCGCTGCAGGACTCCAACCCCCGCAGCATCACCATCAGGTTCTCGGCGATGAGCTCGCGGACGCCACCGGGGACCGAGGCGGTGATCGCCGCCCCGTCGATCCCGCCGTTCTGCACGCCCTGTGCGCCGATGCCCTTGGCCAGCGCCACACAGCGAGACTCCAAGTAGTTCATGGACTTTCGCTCGGCCTGCCCCATCAGCACCTCGGATCCTGCCCCGCTCGACAGCCGCATCTTGATTCCGCGCGAGGCGTACGACGAGGTCAGAAATGCCTTGGACCACGGGGTGTCATCACCATCGGTGAACACCTGCTCGGTGCCGTAGACCGACACCGTCTCGGCGTAGGAGACCAGACCGCGCACGCCCAACTCCAGCTCGCGGGCCTCCTCGACGGAACACTGGGTCAGCGCACCGGGCGCGGGCACCTGGGAACCGATCAGCAGTCCCACCGCAACGGCCGGGGCGTCGTCGAGCACCGGCACGGTGGCCTCCAATTCCCGGAAGCCGTACACCACCGCGGTCGCCGCATCGGCGGCGATCAGCAGCGGGTCGTCGAGCCGATTGGTGACGTGCGCCTGATTGGCCGGCGTCCGGCGCGCGCGCATCTTCATCATCGCCATCTGGATTTCGACCGGTTGCAACATCGCGACGACGCGAGCCATCTTGGCCGGAGTCAGTCCCGAGCACACCCGCAGCACCTGCTCCCGGGCCACGCTCGAATCCACGATCATCCGGGCCAGCTCGGTTTCGTCCATCGCCATCGACCGGGGCGCCTCGGTGTGATCGATGGCGTATCGAACGACGAACTCGTCGATCGTGTCGAAGCTCGCCGCCGGCGTCGAGTCCATCTCCAGCACGGTGCCGTCATCGGCCACCACCCAGGACGGCTCCGGATCGTAAGGCGATCGGTGCGAGATCATCCCCAGTTCGGGGTCGGCCTCGGCGAACCCATCGAGGTTGACCCGCTGTTCGTCCAACAGCCGAATGCGTCCCAACCGATGGTCCTGCTCGCTCTCCGAGCTGTTCAGGTGCATGGCGCTCGCCGTACCTCTCTCCTCGCGTGACGGCCACAGCATTGACCGAACGTTGAGCGCGGGACAACGCCGCGCACCGAGCTTCCAACACACTGTGTGACGCCGGCGGCACATTCGGCCGCTGCTGTGACCCGGCCTACAACAAGGTGTTGGAAAGACCCGTCACACCTCTGGCCGACGGCTCTCCGGTCTCGCAAACTTCATCCCCGGAACTCGACGGAACCCGCGATCCGCGGCTCCGGTAGCACAGGAGGTTGCCCATGTCCCAGGTCGTCGACGCGGACGACACGCGTAGGCGCGACACATCGCCGGATGGCCGGCCGGCCAAGTTGCGCGGCAACCTCGGCGTGCCCGCCATCGTCCTGATGGTGGTGGCCGCCGCGGCGCCACTCTCGACGATCGGCGGCAACGTGCCGATCGCGATGGTGCTCGGCAAGACGACGGGCATCCCGGTCGCCTTCCTGGTCGCCGGCGCGGTGTTCCTGTTGTTCGCGGCCAGCTTCGTCGCGATGTCGAAGTACGTCACCAAGCCGGGCGCCTTCTACGCCTACATCCAGATGGCCCTCGGCCGCGCGGCCGGTGCCGGTGCCGCCGTGCTCGCGCTTCCGGCATACATGGCGACGCTGCTGGGCGTGGCGGCCTACGACGGGGTCATCCTCGCCGGGCTCATCGAGCGCTTCGGCGGGCCCGAGATCCCATGGTGGCTGCTGACCGCGCTGGTCCTGGCGGCCGTCGCCTGGCTGGGTTACCGCGACATCGATCTCAGCGCCAAGGTCCTCGGGATCTTCCTGGTCTCAGAGGTGGCCATCCTGGTCGTGCTCGACCTGGTCATCGTTCTGCAGGGCGGCGAAAAGGGCATCACCGGTGACTCTTTCACCCCGCAGGGCCTGGCCGGCGGTGTCGGTATCGCTCTGCTGTACGCGCTATGGGGCTTCGTCGGCGTCGAGGCGACCGCGGTCTTCCGCGACGAGGCCAAGGACCCGGACCGAACCGTCCCACGGGCGACCTACTGGGCCGTCGGCATCGTGGCGATCTTCTACGCCTTCTCGAGCTGGGCCCTGATCGAAGGCAACGGGGGCCCGGACGCCATCGCGGCCGCCGAGGCCGACCCCGACAACTTCATGGTGAACACGGCACAGCAATACCTCGGCATGCTGGGCCGCGACCTCACCACGGGCTTCTGGTTCATCAGCGTCTTCGCCTGTGCCCTGGCCTTCCACAACATCGCCTCGAGGTACACCTTCGCGTTGGGCCAGAGCGGCGTCTTCCCGAAGCGTCTGGGCGCCGTCCACGGCCGTCACGGTGCACCGTCGAACGCGTCGCTGGCCATCACCGTGGCCTCGTTCGTGATCATGGGCATCTTCGCCGCGCTCCAGCTGGACCCGGTGCTGCAGATCTTCGGACCGCTCGGTGGCCTCGGCATCTACGCACTGGCGATCCTGTGGTTGCTGACGACGATCTCCGTGGTGATCTTCTTCAGCCGCCGCGGTGACTCGACCCGCAAGGTGGTGCTGGGCTCGGCCGCCACGCTCGCCCTGGCCGGGGCGCTGGTGCTGGTCGTGTCGAATCTGACCCTGATCGTCGGTGGCAGCTCCACGCTTGCGGTGATCTTCGGTGCGATGCCGCTGGTGTTCTTCGGGGCCGGCATGCTGCTGAGCCGGCGGTCGACCGCGGACCTGACCGCGGAGTGAGCGGCGAGGGCATGCTCGCCGATTCCCCGCGTCGGCGAGCATGCCCTCGCGTACTGCGAGAACGTCCCCGATGCGCTGGTACCGTCGTGCCCGGGGGTGTGGGTGTGCCGCCGCGGTCTCGCCGACAGCAGCAGGGAACCTGGGGGCCGACGGTAGATCAGGAGAAGGCGCAGCATGTCCCGGGAATCGTCGCTGAGCGTGGCGGAGGCCTTGACTGTGGCGCCGTTGGACCGCGGTTCGGTGGTCGCCGGTCACCGCGGGCTGACCCGTGAGGTCGCCTGGGTCGACATCATCCACGCTCCCGCCGAGTCCTTCATCCGCCCCGGCGATCTCGTGCTGTGCACCGGGGCCGATATCCGGCAGCCGGGCAATCGGGAGTTCCTCACCTATCTCGTGTCCTCTCATGCGGCGGGGCTGATATTGAGCCCGCCGCCGGAGATCACCGTCCGCGAACTGCTCAACTCGCTGGTTCCGCTGGCCGATCGTCACGAGTTCCCCGTGGTGATATTGCCGTGGGAGATCGCCTTCGCCGATGTTCAGAAGAACCTGTTCCCGCTGTTGAGCCCGTCCGCTCCCGGCACGCAGGTGGAGATGGCCATCGGACGACGCCAACGTGACGACACCGGCTGGAACGATCACGCCTCGGCGTTCGCCGAAGCCCTCGACGAGTTGGCGCTCTCGGCCGGTGTCGCCGTCCATTGTTCGGCGACCGATGACCTGGTGATGTGCCACTTCTCCTCGGCCCCGTCGACGTCCACGGTGTCGGTGTTGGTCGCGTCCGCCCAGCGGCTCAGCGCGCTGCCCGAGGACCTTGTCAGTTGGGCACTGCTGCCTCCGGTCCATGCGCAGTCCGCCCCGATGACGGCATCGGTGCCGCCGGCCCTGCCCGGCCGGCCGGCCGGGTCCCGCCAGTTCGCCGAGGTCCTGCGCCAGGATCCCCAGTCCATGGCGACGATCCTCGAGACGTTGCAGCCGCTGATCGATTACGACAAGACCCGCCGAGGGCAACTCGTCCACACGTTGGAGATCCTTCTCAACGAAGCCACCAACATCAGCGCGGCAGCGCGAGCGCTATACCTCAACCGGCACTCCCTGATGTACCGGATCAAGCTCATCGAAGAGCTCACCGGCCTCTCGCTCAAGGATCCCGCCGATCGCTTCCAGCTGGAGGTCAGCGTGCGCGTTCACCAGATCAACGAGGCGCGCAGCGACGGTCCCGGACCCGGATCCGTCACCACCGCCTGCTTCCCCTGACACGCTCACGAGCGGCCGCGGTCTGCCGCTTGACCAATAGTTCATCCTTTTCTGAATACACAAAGCAATGTACCGTTGGCCTCGTGGAGACACTGACCCAGGTTGAGGTACTGGCCCGATTCGGCCACGCACTTTCGGACCAGACACGGTCCACGATCCTGCTGGCGCTCAAGGATTCCCCCGCATATCCGGCAGATCTGGCCGAGTCGGCCGGGGTGTCTCGGCAGAGCATGTCCAACCACCTTGCCTGCCTGCGCGGTTGCGGCCTGGTGGTCGCGGTACCGGAGGGCCGACGCACCCGCTACGAACTCGCCGACCCCAAGCTGGCCCACGCCCTGAATGATCTGCTGCAGGTGGTGCTGGCCACCGACCCCGCCCAGTGCCCTGATGCCGCATCCGAAGGATGCTGCTGATGGATGGAGCCGGCGGCACGCCATCGGCAGCTCTCTCGTCGGCCCGCCGGGAACTGCTGCACCGGCGGATCCGATGGTTGGTCGCGGCCACCATCACCTACAACGTCGTCGAGGCCATCATCGCGATCAGCGAAGGCACTCGGGTGTCCTCCACGGCCCTGATCGGCTTCGGGTTGGACTCGGTGATCGAGGTGTCCTCGGCCGCCGCAGTCGCCTGGCAGTTCTCCGGCCCGGACCCGGAGGCGAGGGAGAAGATCGCACTGCGGATCATCGCGGTGTCGTTCTTCGCGCTCGCCGGTTACGTCACCATCGAATCGATCCGGTCGCTCACCGGGGCCGCCGACGCTCGGCATTCGACAATCGGCATCGCGTTGACGGCAGCCAGCCTGGTCATCATGCCGGTGCTGTCGTTGGCTCAACGTCGTGCCGGGCGCGAACTCGGCTCCCGCTCAGCAGTGGCCGACTCCAAACAAACACTGCTGTGCACCTACCTGTCCGGGGTGGTGCTCGCCGGACTGGTCCTCAACACCGCCTTCGGCTGGAGCTGGGCCGACCCGATCGCCGCTCTCATCCTCGCCGGGGTGGCGGTCAATGAGGGACGCGACGCGTGGCGCGGCGAAACCTGTTGCGATACCGCGCGTCTCGATGCGGATGTGTGCATCGATGGCTGCAACGATCGATGAGGTGATGACGACATGGCATTGACCGCGCTGATTCTCTATCTGACCTTCGCCGCGCTGGGGTTCGGATGGCGAAGTTGGGTGCAATATCGGCAGACCGGGTCCACGGGATTCCGCGGGATACACGGCCGTCCCAGATCGCTGGAGTGGCTGGCCGGCGTGGGCTTCATCGTCGCGATCGTCATCGGCCTGACGGCGCCGGTGCTGCAGCACCTCGGGCTGCTGAACCCGATCTCCCTGCTGCGGTCCCCCTGGATTCAGACGGTGGGCACGGTGCTGGCCGTCGCCGGGATCGGCACCACGCTGTATGCCCAGCGGGACATGGGTGAGTCGTGGCGGGTCGGGGTCGATCCCAGTGAGACGACGACGTTGGTCCGCCGCGGTGCGTTCGGCTGGGTGCGCAATCCGATCTTCACCGCGATGCTCGTCTTCGCCGGCGGCATCACGCTGATGACCCCGAACCCGTTGGCGCTGGCCGCATTTGTGGTGCTCTTCGCGACGATCGAACTTCAGGTCCGGGTCGTCGAAGAGCCGTACCTGCAGCGCACCCACGGGCAGGCCTACGCCGACTACCGTGTGGCGGTCGGGCGGTTCCTGCCCGGGATCGGGTTGAACTAGGCCTCGTCTAGGCCTGCTGTGTGCCGAGGGTGACGTCCACGGTGCGCGAAGCGCCCGACGGATCCTCATAGGTCAGCGTCACGGTGTCACCCGGCGCCTTGGACCGCACGGCCGCAACCAGGGCGTCGGGACCGTCGATCACCTGGCTGTCGAGCTTGGTGATCACGGCACCCTCCGGCAGGCCCGCTGCCGCTGCCGCACCACCGTTGACGACACCGGCGACCGCCGCACCGTGACTGTCATCGCCGGCGAGTTGCACACCCAGTGACGCATGCCGGACCGTGCCGGTCGAAACCAGTTCGTCGGCAATCCGTTTGGCCTGGTCCACCGGAATGGCGAAGCCCAGACCGATCGATCCGGCCGGTCCGCCCTGTGAACCCTGGCCGCCGCCCAACGAGGCGATCGCCGAATTCACCCCGATGAGGTCACCGTTCATGTCCACCAGCGCCCCGCCCGAGTTACCGGGATTGATCGCCGCGTCGGTCTGAATCGCGTTCATCACCGACTGCTGGCCGGTCTGGGCGTCGCCGGTGGCGACCGGGCGATCCAACGCGCTGATGATGCCGGTCGTCACGGTGCCCTGCAGTCCCAGCGGCGAGCCGATCGCGACGACGTTCTGGCCCACCTTCAGGTTCTTCGACGAACCGAGCGTGATCGGAGTGAGCCCGGAGACATTCTGCGCCTTCACCACCGCAAGATCGTCGGCCGGATCGGTACCGATGACGGTGAACGGCGCCGTGGTGCCGTCGGACATCGTGACCGTAGCCCGCAAGTCGCCACCGGTACGGCCGGACGGACGGCTCGACGGGCCGTCCGGCGAGTACTGGTCCTCGCCGGGGAACAAGCCACGCGGCAGGCCGGGGAACTGGCGGTCAGGGGCAGCGTCGGCGGACAACGGTCCCCGATCGGCGGAGCCGCGGGCCGCCTCGGCGACGACATGGTTGTTGGTGAGGATCAGGCCATCTTCGCTGAGCACGATGCCCGAACCTTCCGCGCTTCCCTGCCCGGTCTCGATCTGCAGCTTCACCACGCTCGGCAGCACCTTGGCCGACACCTGCTCAACCGACCCGGCCGCGGCATCGTTCCGAGGCTGGCTCGGCACAGAACCCGTTGCCGGCGAGGGCTTTCCGGCCGGCGCGGCGGCAGGCGCCTGGGCAACCGGCGTGGGGTGCCCGGAGTTGTCCACCANTTGTCCACCAGTGCGACCGCGGTTGCCGCGCCGGCGGCCATGGCGACGACGGCCGTGCCCGCCACCAGCACGCCGACGCGGGACTTCTTCTTCGGCTGCGAATCCCGCTCCACCAACGGCGACTCGAAAACCTGGGTCGCCGCCTCGGGGTGCAGCCCGTACGGCGGGGACGGCTGCCGATACCCGGACCGGCTCCACGGGCTCGGTTCCTGTTGCTCCATGGACCGATTCGCATTCCACTCGCGGTTGCCAGGTTGCGACGACTGTCCCGACCACTGATTCATTGCCAAAGCTCTTCCTTTGCGACACCGACATATATGCGCCGTGCCGGCGCCTGTCTAGATGTTGCAGTGACGTACTGAGGGTTTGCTGAGAATGAGTTCTGCGCTGGCCAAGACTTTTTCACCGCCGCAGGAAAGTCGCCAACCGCGTCGTAGCCAACGTCTGTTCGGCGTCGAATTGGTCGAACGTGCCCACGTGCGTGAAGCCGAGGCGGTCGGCCAGCCGAAGCGCGGCCAGATTTGCTGACTGGGTGACGATCACCACCGGTTGGTCGGCGAGCTCCCGAGCGGCGCGCCGCAACAACGCTGTGGCGGCCTCGGTGGCATATCCCCGACCACACGCATGGGTGCGGAAGACATAGCTGAGTTCGAGCTCATTGCCGCCCGGCTGCACGTGGCCCGGCACCGTCGGACTGCGCCGATCCAGCGTCACCATGCCCAGCATGCTGTCGGACTCCCGGTCGGCCACGACATAGCAGCCATCCGCGGCCAACAGGGCTTGGGCTCCGACCGATGCGACCGCGGCACGGACTTCGGCTTCCGGGCGTGGGCCACCGAGGAACTGGCGGACCCGCTCATTGGTCTGCGTCTCGATCAATCCCTCGGCGTCGCCGTCGCGGCCCTTTCTCAGCAGCACGCGCCGAGCCTCGATGCGCGAGACGGTGAGGGTGGGCCGGGGATGGTCCATCGGTTCTCTCATCCCGCCATGTCTACCAACACGTTCCGACGAGGTAGTTCAGCGCGGCAGGAGAAACTCACCGCCCTGGTCTCGACCCGGACCCGAAAGTGCCTATCAGGCCAGCGGATTGAGCACCACTGTGCACAGGCGGGGCAGGTTCGCCAGCGGTATCCAGGCCACCATCTGCCGACAGGTGCCGGTCGCCATGCCGATCGGGCCGCCGCACACGGGCCAGGCACCCAACCCCTGCGTGCGGAGCACGTTGCGGGCGACGCGGATCTGTTCTTCACGGGTCGCCGCCGCGGGCGATCCCGTTCCTCCGTGCGAGGCCCACGTCGCCGGGGTGAACTGCAGCCCACCATAGAAACCGTTGCCGGTGTCAGCGGCCCAGTTTCCGCCCGATTCACATTGGGCCATCGCATCCCAGTTCGGTTCCGCGCCGGCGGTCGGGACTGCCAGGAGAATTTGTGCCACGGCGATCGCACCGGCGATCGCGAGCACCGTGACGACCTTGCGCACGCGCATGTCGATCCCTTCGTGGCGCCGTGCGCTGCCGCGCAGGGCGATTACGGCAGGGGCTCGGTGAAATTCCACCCCATTCGTGATGCAGAGTTTACCGATGGGGCGAAAGTAAAATAGCCGTGCTAGAGAGTCTAATTATCTTCTTTGAGTTTATTTAATAGTTATGCGCCCCGTGAGGCCGGTGGGAGCAGGCCGAACGGAGCTTCCACACACAATTCGCGCAGCTAGAAGGCCGAAGGCGGGTAGCCGCGGCCAAGCGAGCCGCCAGGGCGGATTTCTCAAAGTCCCGCGCACAAGCAGTGTGCAAATTGAAAACTATTGCGCATAAAGTTTCTAATGTGCCCGCAGTGATGAAATTGAATTCTGATACTTATGCGGTTAGTGAGAAAGAAGTGAATAGTGTTACAGAACGTTACTTGGCGCTGCGGGGCGCAGCCGGGCGATGATCCCGTCGAGGTCGCGAAGGAACATCTCCGGCCGCAAGATGTGACCACCGGGTACCTCGTGTGCCTCATGGGGTATCCCGGCCTGACGGAGCCGGTCGCGGAACTCCCGCTGGCCCGCCAGCACCTGCGTCTCGTTCACGCTGTCGAACCAGTTGAGCGGATCCGGACTGGTGCCGGCGACGAGGAAAATGCGCTTGTTGCGGTAACTCTCGATCCTCTCCACCGGGTTGTCGGCACTGACCCTGGCCTGATCCCAGAACGGGGCGCCGTAGACAGTGCCACCCCCCAGATCCAAGACGGCCGAGGTGATGTTCGCCCAGTGCACCACCAGTCCGAAGTCACGGCGCAGGCTTGCCGGGCCGGAATGGGCGCTGACCGAGGCGAAGTGGCCGTAGTACTTGGCGGCGTACTTCAGTGCGCCGAAGCCCCCCATCGAGAAGCCACCGACTCCGCGACCGTCGTATTCGGCGTAGGTGCGGAAGTTCGCCTCGATCCAGGGCAGAAGCTGAGCGATGTGGAACGTCTCCCAGTTCCTGGGCCCGACGAACGAGGTGACCGGATTGGAGTACCAGCCCGCATGGCCGCCGTCGGGCATCACGACGATGATCGGCTTGCCCGCGGTCCAATTACGGATTCCGATGAAGTCGAAGAACCGGAAATCCGCGTCGGTGCCGCCGCCGTGGAACAGGTACAGCACGGGGTAGGTACGCCCACCCGTGTGGTAGTCGTCCGGAAGCAACACGTTGACGCCGGGGTTCCATCCGACGGCCACTGTCTGAAAACGGTAGTACCACAAGCGCGGATCGCTCTCATTGCGGTCCACGATCCGCAGGCCGAACCCGTCGGTGCGGCCACTGAAGATCACGAGTGTCTGTCCGACGTTGATCGCGCCCGGATCAGCGATCCCGTTGACGCCGGCGATCGGCGGATAGAACGAGGCGTCGCCGTAGAAGCGTGCGGCCAACGCCGACAACGTATCCCCCGCGGCAACCTGGTATCGCCTGAGCTCCGGGATGATCAGCTGCTGCCCGGCATGGATCTCGGCGTCACCGGCCATGCCGTTGGCCGCGGCGATCAACCGATGCAATTCGGCATTTCCGTAGAAGCGCGCGGCGACGGCCGGCAACGTGTCGCCCTGGGCGGCGTGATATCGCGTGAAATCCGGAAAGACCAGCCGCTGCCCGACGTTGACGACGTCCGGATCCGGTAGTCCGCTGGCGGCGGCGATCAGCGGGTACAGATCCGCTTCCCCGTAGAAACGCAGCGCCAACGCCGAAAGCGTCTCCCCCGCCACGACCGTGTGAATTCTGACCATGGGTCCCCCTCCTTCAGTTGCAAACAGCTGCGGTTGACGGCGATGCCGATTGCCCTGATGCCGACGAGTCTAGGCCTCCCGTGGCGTGAAACGGTTGACTTCTAAGGCTTTACGCGTGTCTGGCACGTAGGCTGCCCACGTGTACGTCGACGTGATGACCGTTCCGCAGCCGTTGGCGAGAATCGGTGAACTCGCCCGCCGCACCCAGTCCGCCGGTTTCTCCGGGCTGCTGCTCACCGAGACCGGCCGTACCGCCTACCTCAGCGCGGCGGTCGCGTCACAGCTCGCGCCCGGCCTCGAGCTCTCGACCGGTGTCGCCGTTGCCTTTCCGCGCAGCCCCTTCATCACCGCGGCGTCGGCCTGGGAACTCCAGGAGGCCACCGGGGGCCGGTTTCGCCTCGGTATCGGCACCCAGGTCCGCACTCACGTCGTACGGCGCTACGGAGTGCCGTTCGAACATCCGGGTCCGCGGCTGCGCGACTATGCGCTGGCCGTGAAGGCGTGTTTCGCCGCATTCCGCACGGGCAAGCTCGACCATCACGGCGATTTCTACGACCTCGACTTCATCACGCCACAATGGAGCCCCGGCCCGATCGGCGAACCAGATCCGAAAATCGATATCGCCGCGGTGAATCCGTGGATGCTGCGCATGGCAGGCGAAGTGGCCGACGGCGTACACATCCATCCGATCGGTGAGCCTGGCTATATCGCCCGCCACGTGCTGCCGAATCTGGCCGCCGGTGCGGCGACGGCGGGTCGCTCCCCTGACGACATCGCCAAGATCGTGCCGGTGATGACCATCGTCGGTGACAGCGACGAAGAACGCGCCAACGAGCGGGAGTTGGTGCGGGCCAGCATGAGCTTCTACGGAAGTACGCCGAACTATGCGTTCATCTGGGACGAGGCGGGGTTCGACGGCACGACGGCGCGGCTGCGGGAGCGGCAGAAGGCCGGCGACTTCGCCGGCATGGCGGCCCAGATCACCGACGATCACATCGCGGCCTTCGCCACCGAGTCGACCTGGGACGGGTTGGCCGACGCCCTGACCACCAAATACCAGGGCATCGCCACCCGGCTCGTGCTCTACAACGCGCTGGGCGGCCCTGACCGTCTCGAGCGGTACGGCGAGATCGCACGACGGCTGTCGTCGCGGTAGCCTCGCGGTAGCTCCCGTCTCCGTAGCATTCTGCTACGCTGGTTTCAGACTGCTACAACGGAGGCCTGTCATGACCGAAACCGCAGATCGGGTGACCCGGTTCGCCGCTGACCTGGTGGACAGCGCGGCCGTCGAAGGCGCACGTCAAAGCCGGTCGGCCAAGCAGCAGCTCGATCACTGGGCCCGAGTCGGCCGGGCCGTCTCGAGCCAGCACAGCGCGGCGCGCCGCAAGGTGGAGTCCGCCCTGGCCGGCGACACCCTCCTGCGCGATCTGACCGCCGAAGAAGGTGCGGTGTTCAACGCCGAGATCGCCGCGTCCATCGAAGAGAACCTGGCCGCCGCCGACTACGGCGCAACCCTGGCCGGCCGCGGGATCACCACCGTCGCGCTCGACGAGAACGGCGACATCGTCCAGTACCGGCCCGACGGCAGCACAGCTGTGCTGGCAGATCAGCGGTGACCGTCGCCCGCACTGACATGGGCTGCACCCGGCGGTGAAGCGCCTCGACCTCGTCGTCGGATGCAACGGGGCCGGCAAGTCCACCTTCGTCGAACTCACGCTCTCGCGGCTGCTTCCGAACAGTCCGTTCGTCAACGCCGACGAGATCGCCAAGCGCCGCTGGCCTGACGACCCCGCTCCGCACTCGTACGAGGCGGCGCTCGTAGCCGCGGGGACCCGGGCCAAACTCATCGAACGTGGCGACTCGTTCATTGCCGAGACGGTGTTCTCGCACCCGTCCAAGCTCGACCTCATCGACGAGGCGCTGGCTGCCGGTTACACCGTCGTCGTGCACTGCGTGCTGATCCCCGAGGACCTCGCCGTGCAACGGGTGCGCCATCGGGTTCAGGCCGGCGGCCATGACGTCCCCGACGCCAAGATTCGCGAACGTTACCAACGTCTTTGGAGTCTGGTCGCCGTCGCCGCCACACGTGCGGATTCGGCGACGTTCTACGACAACAGCACCATCAAGGGCCCGCGGATCGTCGCGCAGATCACCGGCGGATTCGTCGTCGGATCGCCGACCTGGCCGAAATGGACCCCGGCAGCCCTCATTTCCCGCTTTCCGGGTTAGGCGTCACCGGCGGATCGGCTCAGTCCAGGTCGAATCTGTCGTTGTTCATCACCTTGACCCAGGCCGCGACGAAGTCCTCGACGAACTTGGCCTTGTTGTCCTCCTGTGCGTAGACCTCGGCAACGGCACGCAGGATCGAATTCGACCCGAACACCAGATCATTGGCGGTGGCCGACCAGCGAACCTGGCCCGTGGCACGGTCCCGTCCCTCGTAGACGTTCTCGGTGGTCTCCGACGGCTTCCATTCGGTGCTCATGTCGAGCAGGTTGACGAAGAAATCGTTGGTCAACGCGCCCGGCCTCTCGGTGAACACCCCGTGCTTGCTGCCACCGTGGTTGGCGCCGAGGGCCCGCAGCCCACCGACGAGCACCGTCAGTTCGGGCGCTGTCAGATTCAGGAAGTACGCCTTGTCGACCAGCAGCTGTTCGAGGGGCGCCTTCTCACCCGGCCGCACGAAATTCCGGAACCCGTCGGCTCTCGGTTCGAGCACCGCGAACGAATCCACGTCCGTGTTCTCCTGCGTCGCGTCGGTGCGTCCCGGCGAGAAGAGCACATCGACCTCGTATCCGCCGTCCCTGGCGGCCTTTTCGATGGCCGCGGAACCGGCCAGGACAATCACGTCGGCCAGCGAAACCTTCTTGCCCCCGGTGGCCGAGGCGTTGAAATCCTGCTGAATGCGCTCCAGCACCGGCAGCACCTTGTCCAGCTCGGATGGTTCGTTGGCCTCCCAATTGCGCTGTGGCTCCAGCCGAAGTCGGGCCCCGTTGGCGCCGCCACGCTTGTCGGTGCCGCGGAAGCTCGACGCCGCAGACCAGGCCGTCTTCACCAATTGCTGCACCGAGAGGCCCGATTCGAGCACCTTGCCCTTCAGGGTGGCGATGTCCTGCTCATCGATCAGGGGATGGTCCACGGCGGGCACCGGGTCCTGCCACAGTTGCGGTTCGGGAATCCACGGGCCCAGGTAGCGGCTGATCGGGCCCATGTCGCGGTGCAGCAGCTTGTACCAGGCCTTGGCGAAGGCCTCGTTGAGCTCCTCGGGATGGTCGAGCCAACGCCGGGTGATGGGACCGTACGTCGGATCGACCCGCATCGACACGTCCGTGACGAGCATCGTCGGCTTGCGCGGCGGCCCGCCGAACGGGTCCGGAATGATGGCGTCGGCGTCCTTGGCCTCGAATTGCCATGCACCACCAGGACTCTGGGTCAGCTCCCATTCGTAGCCGTAGAGAATCTCCAGGTAACTGTTGCTCCACTTCGTCGGCGTGGTGGTCCAGACGACTTCGAGGCCACTGGTGATGGTGTCGCCGGCTTTGCCCGAGCCGAAGGCGCACTTCCAGCCCAGGCCCTGCTGTTCGATCGGTGCGGCTTCCGGTTCGGGGCCGACGAGATCACCAGGCCCGGCGCCGTGCGTCTTGCCGAGGGTGTGACCACCGACGATCAACGCAGCGGTCTCCTCGTCGTTCATCGCCATCCGGCCGAACGTCTCCCGGATGTCGTGCGCCGCCGCGAGCGGATCCGGCTTGCCCTCGGGGCCTTCGGGATTCACGTAGATCAGGCCCATCGTGGTGGCACCGTACGGATTGGCCAGGCTGCGGTCGCTCTCATTGGTGCCGCCGTAACGCTTGTCGGTGCCGAGCCAGGTGTCCTCCTGTCCCCACAGGATTTCCTCCGGTTCCCAGATGTCCTGGCGGCCGAACGCGAAGCCGAAGGTCTTGAAACCGGCGGACTCCAGGGCCACGTTACCGGCGAAGATGATCAGGTCGGCCCAGGAGATCTTGTTGCCGTACTTCTGCTTGATCGGCCACAGCAGCCGGCGCGCCTTGTCGAGACTGACGTTGTCCGGCCAGCTGTTGATCGGGGCGAACCGTTGTGCACCCTGTCCGCCGCCGCCGCGGCCGTCGAAGATGCGGTACGTGCCCGCGGCATGCCAACTCATCCGGATGAACAGACCGGCATAGCTGCCGTAGTCGGCCGGCCACCAGTCCTGTGACGACGTCATCAGCTCGAGCATGTCGGCCCGGAGCGCCTCGACATCGAGCTTCTGGAATTCCTTGGCGTAGTCGAAGTCCGCACCCAAAGGGTTTCCCTCGGCGGGCTGCTTGTGCAGCCTGGTGACGTCCACCTGATCGGGCCACCAGTCCTGATTGGTCAGCGGCGCATGAGCCTTGGGTTTCGGCGACTCGATGACCGGGTTCTCGGACTCGCTGCGACTATGCGTATCGGTGTCGGCCTGCGGCGGGCGGGCATCGGAGGTGTCAGGGGTGTTCGGGGGCATTGCATTCCCTTTCATCGGTGTGTGATGGGGCTGCCATCAGGAACTTCGAGATCGCGAGCAATCAGGACACTGGCCCCAATAGATGACCTCGGCTTCGTCGATGGCGAACCCGTTGTCATCCGAGGCAGTCAGGCAAGGGGCGGCGCCGACCGCGCAATCCACGTCAGCGATGGCGCCGCACGACCGGCAGACGACGTGGTGATGATTGTCGGCGACCCGGGTCTCGTAGCGGGCCAGCGAACCGCTGGGCTGGATCCGCCGGATCAGCCCGGCCGCGGTCAGCGCATTGAGCGCGTCGTACACGGTCTGGTGAGACACGTCGGGTACGTGCTCGCGGGTGGCGCGAATGATCAGTTCGGTTTCGGCGTGTGGATGCTCGCTCACCGCATTGAGTACCGCCAGCCGGGGGCGGGTGACGCGAAGCCCGGCCGATCTCAACATGCCTGTGAAGTCGAGGCCAACAGCCATCACCTCGAGTGTGGCCGCTTACTTGGACGGTATCAAGGTTCTGGCCACATTCGTTGCCGGGCAACACCTCTCAATGCGCACCGACGCCCGTACGGCGGTGTTCGGGCCCGATCGTCACCGATGGCCGAGATGGCGGACATCGCCGAGTTCGGCCACCTGGCGGTTGCGAAAGTAGTCGTCCTCACGCAGGGTGGTGATGCTGCCGGGGCCGGCCGCGAAGTTGACGTAGCCGAGCGCGGTGACGGGCATCCGGATCCAGGCGGCGATCACGAAAGTCAAGGCGAAACCATGAGTGACGATCACCTGATGCTGCCCGCCGCTCGCGGTGATGGTGTCCATCGCGGCGTAGACCCGCCGCGCGAAGGCCTCTTTGGTCTCGGCACCGCGCAGACCTTCATCGTGGGTGAGCCGGTCGCCCCGAGCCGGCGGGGCGACGAATCGCTCGTCGAGCCAACGTTGCGGGCGCCCCTCGGCCTCGCCGTACGATTTCTCGCGCAGCCGCGGGTCGAGCACGGTGTCTGTGCGCAGGAGCGCGGCAATCGGAGCGGCGGTGCGTTGCGCG
>NZ_LT546207.1:1045958-1049143 GCF_900078665.2 Mycolicibacterium houstonense
TCCGGCCTGGCCCGCGGCGTACGCGGCGTGTCGCGCTGCCCCGCGCAAGTCGCGGGCCGCACCCATGGCGTGGCCGCCGGCCGCTCGCGCGTCCATCATCTTCGCCTCGCCGCGGGCCCAGGCCCGGGCCAGCTCGATGGCCTGCCGCGGCCGGGCGTCGTCGGGCCGCACCGACTCGAACAGACCCAGCACGTGCTCCGCACACGCTGCCGCCCACAGCGCGAGCAGATGGTGATCCGCATCGGTGAGGGTTCCGCCGCGCCGGATCGTGATGAAGCGCGGGTCGCGGATCTTGGGCAGGATCATCGGCTCACCATGTCTTCAGCGTGCCATGATGCGGCAACGGTCCGGAAAGAGCTGCCCGGTCGGCGGATTCGATCGTCGCCTGCCGTCGTCGCCGCCGTGGGGCGCCGCACCGGTGTTCGCCTAAACAGGCACACGAGCGAGAGGCACATCCTCCGGGTAACGTCGATCGATGGGATTGGTGTACACCAGCATCATCGAGGCGCCGCAGGACGAAGTCTTCGCCTGGCACAGCCGGCCGGGAGCATTCGAGCGGCTGTCACCGCCGTGGCAACCGATGCAGCTCAAGACCGAGGCAGCCTCACTGCGCGACGGCCGCGCCGAGTTGGCCCTGCCAGGTGGCCTGCGCTGGGTGGCCGAGCATCAGGCCGACGCCTACGACCCGCCACGGCGTTTCGCCGACAAGGTCGGCCGCGGCGGTCTGGCCTCACTGCCTGCGGCCTTGGTGATGCGCTGGAACCACATTCACGACTTCGAAGCCGTCGACGCCGACCACACCCGGATGGTCGACCGCGTCGAGACACCGGTTCCCGGACATTTCCTGCGCCCGATGTTCGCCTACCGTCATCGTCAGCTCGCCGACGACCTCGCGTCACATCAGCGCGCCCGCTCGCACGGTCTGGCACCGCTGACCGTCGCCGTCACCGGAGCATCCGGACTGGTCGGTTCGGCGTTGACCGCCTTCCTGACCACCGGCGGGCACCGGGTCGTCCGGCTCGTCCGCCGCGCGCCGGCCAAAACCGATGAACGGCAATGGAATCCGGCCGATCCCGCTCCGGACCTGCTCGCCGGCGTCGATGCGGTCATTCACCTCGCCGGCGCGTCGATCGCGGGCCGGTTCACCGAGGCCCACCGCCGCGCCATTCGCGAGAGCCGCATCGAACCGACCCGCCGACTCGCAGAACTGGCCGCGCGCAACAACTCCGGGCCGAAGATCCTGATCAGCGCATCGGCGGTCGGCTTCTACGGCGACGACCGCGGCGACGAGACCCTCACCGAGACCAGCCAACGCGGTGAAGGGTTTCTGGCCGACGTGGTGGCCGACTGGGAGGCCGCTCTGGTCCCGGCCGAACAGGCGGGGCTGCGCGTGGTGCGGATCCGCACCGGGATCGTGCAGTCCCCACGCGGCGGCACTCTGCGACTGTTGCGTCCGCTGTTCAGCGCCGGACTCGGTGGGCGCATCGGAGACGGACAGCAATGGATGTCCTGGATCGGCATCGACGATCTGGTCGATATCTATCACCGCGGACTGTGGGACACCCACCTGTCCGGTCCGGTCAACGCGGTGGCTCCGGAGCCGGTCCGCAACGCGGATTACACCGACGCACTGGGGCATGCGCTGCATCGCCCGACGGTGCTGCCGGTGCCGGCGCTGGGGCCCCGGTTACTGCTGGGCGAGCAGGGGGCGCGGGAACTGGCTTGTGCCAGTCAGCGGGTAGTTCCCGCGATGCTGAGCGCTGCCGATCATCANCGAGCACGCCGTCGGTGGCCGAGGTGCTCACGCCGTCCATCGCCGAGACCGCGACCGAGTCGGCCACCTGTCCCACCGCCGCGCCGCAGGACGGCGGCACGCCGGAGTGGACTCTGTCCGGGTCCACCGGCAGTGTCGCGGTCACCGGATCCACCGACACCGCGGCCCCGCTGGTCAAGGTCGACGGACCGTTCAGCGTCGCCGAGACCCAGGTGCACACCCTCAAGGCCGGCGACGGGCCGGTCGTGGCGCCGACGGCCAACGTGCTGGTCTGCTACATGGGCGTCAACGGACGCGACGGGTCGGTGTTCGACAGCAGCTACGAGCGCGGCGAGCCGGTGGACTTCCCGCTCACCGGAGTCGTGGCGGGCTTCCAGAAGGCCATCTCCGGCCAGAAAGTCGGTTCCACGGTGGCCGTCGCGATGACCTCGGCCGACGGTTACCCCGACGGCCAGCCCGCCGCAGGCATCCAGCCGGGCGACTCGCTGGTCTTCGCGATCAAGATCCTCGACGCCCAGGGCTGAGCCGAACCGCCCGCCCCCGGGCCCGCTTGCGACAATGCTCATATGGTCGAGCGGAGCATCTGGATGCAGAAGGTCGCGGCCGATCCCGGGCACTCGCAGTGGTACATCGAACGGTTCCGGGCGATGGCGCGGGCGGGCCAGGACCTGGTCGGCGAAGCGCGTCTGGTCGACGCGATGGTGCCGCGCAATGCCCGGATCCTGGACGCCGGCTGCGGTCCCGGCCGGGTGGGCGGCTACCTGGCCGAAGCCGGCCATCAGGTGGTCGGCGTCGATGTCGATCCGGCACTGATCGAGGCGGCCAGGCACGACCATCCGGGACCACGCTGGCTCGTAGGTGACCTCGCCGAGCTCGACCTGCCCGCCCGCGGCATCGCCGAGCCGTTCGACGTCATCGTGTCGGCCGGCAATGTGATGACGTTCCTGGCCCCCAGCACCCGGGGCCAGGTCCTGTCCCGGTTGCGTGCCCATCTCGCCGATGACGGCCGCGCGGTGATCGGATTCGGCGCCGGTCGCGAATACGCGTTCGGCCAGTTTCTCGACGACGCCGCGACGGCGGGGTTCACCCAGGACCTGTTGTTGTCGACGTGGGACCTGCGACCGTTCACCGAGGATTCGGACTTCCTGGTCGCAATCCTGCGGCCCGCGTAGGGCCGGGCGAGCTGCGCCTCAGCAGTCGAACACCGACCAGCAGATGTCATTGCGCCGGCGCTGATCGTCGAGCACCAGGTCGCGGATCGCGTCCGGGAGCTGGTCGCGTTGCCACCGGCACTCGGCACGGCCCGCGGCCTCGCCGTCCCCATCGGAGCAGGCGGCACGTACGGCCTTGATCGCATAGGCGGCCGCGCCGAGTTCGTGGGCCGCCACGTGCGCGACCACTCCGGCCTGGC
>NZ_LT546207.1:1050350-1058379 GCF_900078665.2 Mycolicibacterium houstonense
ATCCGCGGCAGCTGCTCGCCGCCGCGGCGCCCGAGGCTCAGTCTCGGCCGGCCCGCGACGGATCCGTCAGTTGAACGGGAACTGCACGACAGCGTTGTTGCCGCCGCGACAGGTCACCGTATTGCCCTCGCGGACACAGGCCATGGTGTAGGTCTGGTGCGTCACCGGACTGAACACGTTGATCTGCACCGAATCTCCCGGCACCGCGAAGTACTCCTGGCGGACATTCTGCGCGAACGGACACGAGGTACTGGGGCTGGCCAGAATCCCGTTGCTGCATTGCTTCATCACGTCGCCACCCTGCGTCGTCAGCTCGTCGAGCTTGGCCAGCGTCTCGGGACCGGCGACCCCGTTGACGATCAGGCCGGCCCGCTTCTGGAACTCGCGGATGACGGCCTCGGTCTGCGCGCCGAAGTCGCCGTCGACCTGCAGATGCGAGTAGGCCGGGTAGTCCAGGTTCAGCAGCGCCTGCAGCGTCGCAACCTGTTGCCCCTGGCTGCCGTTCTTCAATGTGACTGTCGGATATGGAGGCATGACCCCGCGCTCCTCTCATCTCGGGTGGCGTCGCGCCAACTACGGATGATCGGAACGTAGCCGCGGCCCGGGGCCGCGAACACGAGTAGCCGGGTACTCGAAACGGATCGCGCCCCTAACGGTCGCGCAACTCGTCCGGTGCCTCCGGGGCGGGCGGTGTCGGCGCATCCCACATCGTCCAGGTGTAGTGCTGGTCAGGCAGTTCGGTGGCACCCAGCATGAAGGCACGGTGCGAACGACTGGCGCGGGCGATGGTGACCAGCCAGGTGCCGACGGTGCTGATCCGGTTGCGGACCCCGGTGAGGAAGGCGATGTGGACGAAACCCCACGCCAGCCAACCGAGGAAACCGGCGGTCTTGATCGGGCCGACCTGCAGGAGCGCTTGTCCCCGAGCGATGTAGGCCGCCGAACCGAGATCGCGATAGCGGTACGGCTTGCGCGGTTTGCCTGCGAGTTCACGCCGGATGCAGGAGGCGACATGGAGCCCGCCCTGCATCGCGTTCTCGGCAACACCGGGCAGGTTCTGCCGTCCGGCCAGGTCCCCGATCACGAAGACCTCCGGGTATCCGGCGACCGAAAGATCCGGCCCCACAGCGATTCTCCCGCCGCGATCGGATTCGGCACCCAGTACCTCGGCAATGTGCCGGGCGAACGGCACCGCCTCGACGCCGGCGGTCCACAACACGGTGCGCGCCGGGTAGCGCTCCTCGGGTCCCCCGGACTTCGGGGTGACGGTCACGCCGGCCTGATCGACATCGGTGACGTGCACACCCATATGCAGTTCGACGCCCAACTTCTGCAGTGACCGGGTGGCCTTCTCCCCCAACTCGGGCGCGAAGGCCTTCAGCACGCGCTCACCGCCGTCGAACAGGAGCACCCGGGCCTCTTCGGGATCGATGCTGTGGAACTCGTGGGCCAGGGTGCGGGTGGCCATTTCGCGGATCTGGCCTGCCAATTCGACCCCGGTCGGCCCGCCGCCGGCAACGGCGAAGGTGAGCCAGCCGTCACGCTCGGGGCCCGGCGGGAGTGTCTCGGCGATTTCGAAGGCGGTGAACAACCGCTGCCGGATGTGCAGCGCATCGTCGAGCGTTTTCATCCCAGGCGCCCAGTGCGCGAAATGCTGGTTGCCGAAGTAGGACTGCTGCATCCCGGCCGCCACGACGAGCACGTCGTAATCGAGGGTGAAGGTCGTCTCGTCCGGGCGGCGGGCGGTCACCCGACGCGCCTGCGGGTCGACTTCCATCGCTTCACCCAGCAGCGTGGTGACGTTCCGGTGCCGGGCGAACTCCTCGCGCAACGGACGGCTGATCTGTCCGATGCTCAATGTGCCTGTGGCGCACTGGTACAGCAGCGGCTGGAACAGATGGCCGGCCGCGCGATCGAGCAGCGTCACGTCGACGTCGACACCGCCCAGGCGGCGGGCGCAGAACAAACCGCCGAATCCCCCACCGATGATCAACACTCTCATCCGACTGTTGCCCACCATTGCGAGCCTAGCCCTCGGCGCCGGAAATGCGGCCGCGCACGAGCGACGCACGCAATGTCAGATGATTGCGCTCGGCCACCGAATGCGCCTCGGCCGCGGCCTGAACGTAGAGCTGAGCGGCCGTCGCGTCCTCCCCGGCGCGTTCGTACAGATACGCAAGGGCCGCGGTGTGCCGCGGCACCGTCGGGTCGAGTTCGGCGAGCGCCGCCAATCCCGCCCGCGCTCCTCGGGCCGAGCGCGACAGCGCGGTTGAGCCGCACCACCGGGCTATCGGTGAGCGCGACGAGTTCGTCGTACCACTCGACGATCTGCACCCAGTCGGTCTCCTCCGCGGTCTGAGCGTCGGCGTGCAGCGCCGCGATCGCGGCCTGCGCCTGATATTCCCCGAGCCGGTCCCGGGCCAGCGCGGCCTGCAGCACGTACACACCCTCGGCGATGAGATCGGTTCGCCACAGTGTGCGGTCCTGCTCGGCCAGGGGAACCAGACTTCCGTCGGCGCGGGTGCGGGCCGACCGCCGGGCATGGTGCAGCAGAAACAGCGCCAGCAGGCCCGCCACTTCCGGGTCGCCGGTGGTCCGGGCCAGTTGCCGCACCAACCTGATGGCTTCCGCGGCGAGATCCACGTCGCCGGTGTAGCCCTCGTTGAACACCAGATACAGCACCCGCAGCACCGTGCGAAGGTCTCCCGGGCGGTCCAGACGCACGGTGCTCACGGTGCGCTTGGCTCTGCTGATCCGTTGTGCCATGGTCGCTTCGGGTACGAGGTAGGCCTGCGCGATCTGACGGGTGGTGAGGCCACCGACGGCGCGCAAGGTCAGCGCCACCGCCGACGACGGGGTCAGGCTGGGGTGCGCACACAGGAAGTAGAGCTGCAAGGTGTCGTCCACCGCCGGGGCCGGATCAGCCTGCCCACCGCTGTCGTGCTGCCGGGCCACGCGCAGTTCCCGGTCCCGGCGGGCGACATCGGACCGGGTGTGGTCGAGGAACCGGCGCCACGCGGTGGCGATCAGCCAGCCCTTGGGGTCATCCGGCGGCTGATCCGACCACGCCTGCCAGGCCTGAACCAGGGCTTCCTGCACAGCGTCCTCGGCCGCGGCGAACCCGGCCCCGCGGTGAAGGAGGGCCGCCAGGACACCGGGAATCAGATCCCGCAGCCGGCCCTCGTCCACCGCGCTCATCGACTCGGTTCTACTCGGTGACGGTCGGCGCGGCGGTGAGGAACGGCCGTACCTCGAGCCATTCGTGGATGGGCCGGCCGCCCGCCCCCGGCGCCGCCGACAGTTCCCCGGCGAGCTCGACGGCGCGCTGGTAGGTGTCGACGTCGATGATCATCCAGCCGGCGATCAGATCCTTGGTCTCCGCGAAGGGCCCGTCGGTGACCGGAGGCTTACCCTCGCCGTCATAGCGGACCCAGGCGCCTTCCGGTGCCAGCGCTTGGCTGTCGACGTACTCGCCGGTGTCTTTCAGACGATCGGCGAAATCGTTCATGTACTGGATGTGGGCCTGGATCTCATCCGGCGACCACTGGTCCATCGGGGTGGCGTTGACGGCCGCCGGCGCTCCTCGGTAGTGCTTGAGCAGCAGGTACTTGGCCATGAAATTCTCCCTTCAGATTCGCGACCCTAGTCGGTCACTCGCCTCTGGGACGGAGCCGCGACGACGTTCTCGACATCGCGGCCCGAAATATTTCCGAACTGAGTGTCAGGCCACGTCACGCGGGTCCAGGATGGCCTATGAGCCCGTCGTCGGACCTCAAGTACACAACCGATCAGTTCGATTGGCTAAGCTTCGACTATCCAAGTTCAGATTCGAGTACCGAGGTGGCATTCATGTTCCTGAGCAAGGCAGCCGTGGCGACCTTCGCGGCAGCAGGCGTGATCGGGGCCGCTGTCGGCCTGGGCACGGCCACCGCCAGCGCCGAACCGGACCCCAGCNAGCAGACCCCCCGCCAGTGCGGCACCGAGCACGGCCAGCACGATCGGCAGCGGCCGGTTCGGGGTGATGAACGTGCCGGCGCTGTTGACGTGCAACTCGATCTGGAAACCCAGTAGCGTGGCCGCCTGCAACGCACCGACGATGCCGACCACGATGCCTGCCGTGAGAAACACCGCGTCGCCGAGCCGAGCCACCGCGGTGACCATGTAGCCGGTCAACGCGTCCTGCACCGCACCGACCAGGGTCATTCCCGACAGCAACAACACGATGCCGGTGGCGACCAGGGCACTGAGCCCCTGCCCTGTGTAGCGGTAGGCACCGAGCGCCACCAACGTCGCGATCGCCGCCCCGACGGCGTGCTGAAAGAAGAACGGGGTGCCGATTCGATTGAGCACCCGGCCGACCCGGTCGATCACCGCGGCCGTGATGGTCGCCAGCAGACAAGTCAACCAGTTGCCGCCGAGCAGCATCGCGATGCCGAGCGCGAACCCCGCCCACCCGGCCGTCGCCAGCCACCGCGGGAACGGATGCGGACTCTCGGTCAGCTCGTCCATGGCCTCGTGAGCCTCGTCGACCGTGATACCGCCGGACGTGATGCGCCGGACCAATCGGTCGAGTTCGGCGAGCCTGGTGTAGTCCGTGGACCTGGTCCGCACGGCGCGCATGATCGTGACCGGCGGGCTGTCGGCGGTCGGCAGCGCCGACACGATGATGGTCGCGACGGTGATGTCGACGACGCAGTCGGTGAGTCGGTAGGCCTGCGCGACGTCTTGCGCGGTGGCCACGACGTCCGCGGTACCCGAACCCGATGACAGCATGACCTCGGCGAGCCGGATCGTGAGGTCGAGAACCTTGCGGGTGTGCACATCGCCCATCCCGGCCGACGTGCGGCTGCGCCGCCCGGCCACGGGTGCCGGATCGCGCCGCCCACGCAGGGCCATGCGCAGCCCGCCGCGCAGGCGCGCCTTGCCGTTCAACCCTTCCTCGGTCATCTCTGCAAAGGGTACTGATGAACGGCCCTTCGCCGGTGGAAGACATGGTCCGCCCACCGGCGGCGTCGACCGGAACGGTTGCGCTGGCACACAAGGCCGTTCGACCGCCGAGGCGGTGCCCGGGCCGCGGGCTACCGCTGGAACCGGACGTAACGGTCCACGGCCGCGGCGTCGCCTGCCGAGTACGTCACGCTGTCCACCTGGGTGCCGTGGTCGTCGACGAGGAGCAGGTTCCCGCCGGAGTTCCCGAGTTGGGCGCCGGACCCGTCGAGCTCGACAACCGCCGACGCGCCCGCAGCCAGATCGGTGTCCAACTTGCTCTCGCGGCCATTGCGGTCGACCAGGCGCCNCGCAGCCGCACCACCCGCCCCACGGCCCGGCGAAGCCCCGGTGGGCCGTCCTTGCGGAAGAAATCGCCGATCCGGCCGGCCCGGTACCGCAACGGTGAACCGAGCAACTCCCCCATCACCACGCCGCTGCCGAGCGCCAACGCGGTGGCCGCGGCCGACAGCAGATGCGCCAGCCCGTCGCCGAACTTCTCGTCGACCGAAAAGGCGAACACCGCCCAGAACACCGCCAGGCCCGGAAGCATCGGCATGATGCCGGCAGTGGCGGTCACCAGCGCCGGGGACTGCCGGCGGATGGATATCAACGTGGCCAGGAAACCGACGCCGACCGCTGCCACCCCCGTGGCCGCCCACTGACCGAATCCGGCTGTGCCGAGACCGATCAACGTCAGCTCGGCCAGCCCGGCGGCCAGCCCCGCAGTGGGCAGCGACCGCAGCGGCGCATAGCTGGCCATGGTCAGGCAGATCCCCGCCAGTGCGGCACCGAGCACGGCCAGCACGATCGGCAGCGGCCGGTTCGGGGTGATGAACGTGCCGGCGCTGTTGACGTGCAACTCGATCTGGAAACCCAGTAGCGTGGCCGCCTGCAACGCACCGACGATGCCGACCACGATGCCTGCCGTGAGAAACACCGCGTCGCCGAGCCGAGCCACCGCGGTGACCATGTAGCCGGTCAACGCGTCCTGCACCGCACCGACCAGGGTCATTCCCGACAGCAACAACACGATGCCGGTGGCGACCAGGGCACTGAGCCCCTGCCCTGTGTAGCGGTAGGCACCGAGCGCCACCAACGTCGCGATCGCCGCCCCGACGGCGTGCTGAAAGAAGAACGGGGTGCCGATTCGATTGAGCACCCGGCCGACCCGGTCGATCACCGCGGCCGTGATGGTCGCCAGCAGACAAGTCAACCAGTTGCCGCCGAGCAGCATCGCGATGCCGAGCGCGAACCCCGCCCACCCGGCCGTCGCCAGCCACCGCGGGAACGGATGCGGACTCTCGGTCAGCTCGTCCATGGCCTCGTGAGCCTCGTCGACCGTGATACCGCCGGACGTGATGCGCCGGACCAATCGGTCGAGTTCGGCGAGCCTGGTGTAGTCCGTGGACCTGGTCCGCACGGCGCGCATGATCGTGACCGGCGGGCTGTCGGCGGTCGGCAGCGCCGACACGATGATGGTCGCGACGGTGATGTCGACGACGCAGTCGGTGAGTCGGTAGGCCTGCGCGACGTCTTGCGCGGTGGCCACGACGTCCGCNCCTGGGCACGGCCACCGCCAGCGCCGAACCGGACCCCAGCCTCCCGCCGCCCCCGAACGCGCCGAAGAAGCCGGCCGAGACGTGGCAGGGTCACCCGATGGTGTGGTGGAACCTGCCTGCGGGCGGCCACTGGGGCGTTTGGATCAACGGCGACTTCCTCCCGTTCACCTGATCGGTGAGCTGACGGCCCGATGACGTCGATCGAAGCGGTCGGCGCCGTCCCGTTTGTCGACGGAATCGTCTACGGCGAAGGCCCGCGCTGGCGCGGCGACCGCCTGTGGTTCACCGACGGGCCGGCCGGCCGGGTGTGTTCGGCCGGCGTAACCGGCGACATCAAGGTCGAGGTGGGCCTTCCCCGCGCGTCGGGTCTGGGCTGGCTGCCCGACGGAACTCTCGTGGTGTCAACACTTTTCGCCGCGCAGCTCCACCACGTCGATCCGCGCGGGCAGGTGTTGGCCGCCTACGACGTCAGCCATCTCGCCTGGTCCACCAACGATCTGGTGGTCGCGTCCGACGGCCGGGCCTATGTCGATCTCTACCTCGCCGGCAAAGACGGCATCACCGGCGGGATCGGCCTGGTCGCCACCGACGGAACCGTGCGCGTCGTCGCCACCGGGTTGGCATTGCCCAACGGGCTGGCGTTCCTGCCAGGTGAATCGACCCTGGTGGTCAGTGAGACCAACGGATCACGACTGCTGACCTTCCCCGCGGACGCCGACGGCGACCTCGGCAGCCCCACGGTGTTCGCCGATCTCGGTCCGCACCGGCATCCCGACGGGCTGTGCGTCGACGCCCAGGGCGGGGTCTGGGTCGGTTGCTATGACACCGGCGAATTCCTGCGGGTGGTGGCGGGCGGAGCGATCACCCATCGCATCGAGATCGACCGCGGATGGGCGGTGGCTCCGGCGCTGGGCGGCCACGACGGACGGACGCTGTATCTGGTGGTGGACGAAACCACCCACGAAGGGCTGCTGGCCGGAAACTCGACGGGCCGGATCTTGCAGGCGCGCGTCGATGTCCCCGGAGTGGGATCGCCGTGAACGCCCGTCCGATTCAGCGATCGGATACGTCGTCGACCTCGTCGGTGCCGGGAGGATCCGATTCTTCGTCCGGCGCGGCCTCCAGCGGGACACTCTCCGCGCGTTGAGCGCCGATGGGTGCGGTGGTCTCGGCCGGCCGCAGCCGCACCACCCGCCCCACGGCCCGGCGAAGCCCCGGTGGGCCGTCCTTGCGGAAGAAATCGCCGATCCGGCCGGCCCGGTACCGCAACGGTGAACCGAGCAACTCCCCCATCACCACGCCGCTGCCGAGCGCCAACGCGGTGGCCGCGGCCGACAGCAGATGCGCCAGCCCGTCGCCGAACTTCTCGTCGACCGAAAAGGCGAACACCGCCCAGAACACCGCCAGGCCCGGAAGCATCGGCATGATGCCGGCAGTGGCGGTCACCAGCGCCGGGGACTGCCGGCGGATGGATATCAACG
>NZ_LT546207.1:1059406-1131800 GCF_900078665.2 Mycolicibacterium houstonense
GGCGTCGCCTGCCGAGTACGTCACGCTGTCCACCTGGGTGCCGTGGTCGTCGACGAGGAGCAGGTTCCCGCCGGAGTTCCCGAGTTGGGCGCCGGACCCGTCGAGCTCGACAACCGCCGACGCGCCCGCAGCCAGATCGGTGTCCAACTTGCTCTCGCGGCCATTGCGGTCGACCAGGCGCCACCCCTGCAGCGACACCGCGGTGGTGGCGCAGTTGCCGATCACCACCGCTTCGTTCCCGGGATCCGAACCGGCGGGATTGAGCAGGGCCCGCTCCAGATATGCCGCCCCGGGGGTCGCCGCACCGCCCGGTGCCGCCCCGATCAACCGCGACAAGGGCTGCGAGGCCGCCGCCGCATCGCCGTCCACGTCCGTCGGCACCCGCTGGGTCTGGAAGGCCAGCAGGATCCCGACCACCCGGTCCGGGAAGGCGAGCAGAAGACCGCCGTCGTGGAATGCGCCGTTGTCAGCGGCGTGGGCGCCGACGTTGCCCTGGTTCATGTGGATGTCGTGAATCCCGTGCAGACCGTCCGTGTTTCCGAATTCGGCGTCGATCGGCTTGTGCAGATTGCGGTCGAACTTCGCGCCGAAGGCGTAGAGCTCCCCGCCGGCCGTCTGGCATTGCGTCAGGTACAGGCTCAGCAGATCCTGCAGATCATCGGCATTCGCACTGCCACTCGGAGGCAGTGCCCGGCCCAGGCCGAATTCGAACAGCGGTGCTTTCACGTAGTCCAGCGAGGCCGCCGACGTGGGAGAGGTCCGCGAGTAGCCGGACGGCACCGTGGGCAATCCGGTGACGATCGGATGACCGACCAGCGGATCCACCACCCAGAACACGACCTCGCTGCCGTCGTTGGATTGCACGTTGACCGCGATCCGCCACGGCTGTCCGGAGTCGTCCACCGCACGGACCTGCAGGTGCGGGGTGGACTGCCCATCTTCGCGGACGAAGCGGTCAGGCCGGGCGCGCAGGACTCCGTAGGTGGTGATCGCCATGATCGACTCCTCGTTTCGACGCGGGCACAAGGGTTTTCGGGTACCCGCCATCGGCAACGTATCGGGCCGAGCGCCAGACCGGCACGCGTAGCCGACTACCCGAAACTGGCTATCGTCCGTGGGAGGCGAAGAACTGGGCTGACGCATCCGACGCGTCGAAGGCGCGACTGGCGGCCCCGACGGCCTGCACCGGGAGGATCTCGGGAACGCCGGGCCAGGTGTGCCCGCCACCGTCGACCCGCATGAACACCACCGACGTGCCGGCCGCGCACCCGTGCGAGGCGATGCGGTGGGTCTCCGTGCCGTCGCCGGTGGCCGGCAGCAGCTCATCAGACGGTGCGGGACAGCCGTTGACCTGGCGCCACCGGTCCACCAACGCCGGACCGGACAGCACGGTGCTGCCGCCGCCGCGGCCCGTCATCGGCCCGCCGTTGAACGGGACGATCGGGTCCTCGGTGCCGTAGGTGGCCAGCACCGACACCGGCCGGGACGGATTGCAGCCCACGTTCGTCCCCAATGTGCCGGTGACCGGGGCGATGGCCGCGAACAGATCAGCACGATCACAGGCGAGGCGGTTGGCCATGAATCCGCCCGCGGACATTCCGGTGGCGTACACCCGGCCCCGGGGGATGCCGTTCTCGGCCACGAGCCGGTCGACCAGCGCCGAGATGAACCCGACATCGTCAACCCCCTGGCGGTCGGGCACCGAGGCGCCCCGGCCGTCGGCCCAGCTGTAGTCGATGCCGTCGGGGTAGACCACGGCGAACCCATGGGCGTCGGCGACCGCGTCGTAATGGGTGAGCGCGGCCTGGTCGGCACCGGTCGCACCGGCGGCATGCAGATTGACGACGAGACCCGAGGGCGGGCCACCGGCAGGCAGATGGAGCCGATAGGTGCGCATCATGCCCCCGAAGTCGATCTGCGCCGACGGTAGGGGAACCGCCGACGCCGGAACCGGCCCGGCAGCGGCCAACGCGACGACCGCGAGCGCGGCGGACAGCACGGATCTGAGACGTCGGAGCCCGAGATGCACCGGCGCAGAGTAGATATCGCGAACGAACGGCCGGGCAACCCCGGGTGACGCCCCGAAGAAAAACCGCCAGGCAACCGTCGTCCTCTGCTTCCCCGCCATCCCGGCCCCCACCGATTCCTCGTCAGCAAACGAAGTCTCGACGCTACCCGGTCACTGCGAGCCGCGGACCGAGATGGATCAGATGGTCAACACCATGCGATAGCGGGCCGTCGACGACCCGTTGGCCAGGGCGCCGGCCACGATCAGCCCAGGATGAACGGCAGCCGCGGGGCGGCGGCGCCCAGCGCCGTGCGCTCCGAATCGGTGGGTACCCGTCGGCCGGTGCCGATCAGCAGCACCTCCTCGTCGGAGAAGGCCTGCGGAAACTCGATGCCCGCGATGCTCTCGACCATCGCACGTGATCGCGCCAGCCCGAGCGCGGGCGGCCCCGCCGCCTGGGGCAGGTGCGCGATCAGATCGAGATGGTGCAATGTCCATTCCAGGACATAGGCATCCAGGTAATCGCCCACGGTGAGCACCTGTCCGCGGGTGGCGACCCGCAGGCCCGGATCGGCGAGCTCGGCCGCGCGCCCCGCGGCCGAACCCAGATCATCGAGATGGAACTTGAGCAGGCCCGGATCCTGGTAAGCGGCCGCCAGCCGGACGGTCAGCGCGTCCAACGGGTCCTCGCCGGTGGGAGGCGTGCCCGACACCTCCCAGTACGTCAGCGCACTGCGGGTGGGTTCCGCATCGGCCGGGGTGGCTAGGGTGATCAACACGTCCTGGGCGTCAATGACGAGGTGGCACACCAGGTCTCGAACCAGCCAGCCGGCACAGCCGGACGGCCGCTCGAAATCCCCTGGCCGCAGACCGGCCACCGCCGCGCGCAGCGCAGTCCACGAATCCGAGAACAGGCCCACATCAGCAAGTTAGCAGCGCACCCCTGGTTCGGCCGCGGTTCAGTCGTGGTGCGTCCGTGCCGTCGAAGGTCACGACCACTTANCGATGTCCTCCCCCGGCGCCGGTGCCCCACGCTGGGCGGTCCATTCGTAGGCGAAGTTCGGCGCGGCGGTGATGACCCGGCCGTGCTTGGCTTCCTCCGACATGGCCCGGATCCACCGCTGCGGCCGGCGGATGAACGCGGTCGGTGACATCAGCGTGGAGTGCCCGCCGTACACCGCGGGAAATCCGATCATGGACAAACCCATGTCGTGGTAGAGCGGTAACCAGCTGAGGCCGTGGGTGTTTCGGTTCAACAGGTCGATGGACAGGATCATCTGGAGTAGGTTGGTGCCGACCGCGCGGTGGGTGATCTCCACCCCGACGGGCGGGCGCGTCGAGCCCGACGTGTACTGCAGGTGCGAGATGTCGTCCGGATCGACCGGGATCGGGGTGAACGCATCCCCGGCCGCATCGGGAACCTCATCGATGAGCACCACCCGGGGTCGCCCGGAGTCCGGCATCTTGTCCAGGAACGCCTGCACCGCCGCATTACCGGCGACCGTGGTCAGCACCGTCGTCGGGCGGGAGTCCAGCAGCGCGGTCTCGAGTCGTTCGGCGTGACCCTGCAATTCCGGTGCGAACAGGGGTACCGCGATGTTGCCCGCCTTGATGGCCGCGAAGAAACCGACGATGTAATCGAGGCCCTGCGGCGCGAGGATCGCGACGCGGTCCCCGCGTTCGGCGACCTGCTGCAGCCGGGCCGCCACCGCCCGCAGCCGGACGCCCAGTTGTGTCCAGGTCAGCTCGACGGTGTGTTCCTCCGCGTGGCTGTGATCGAGGTAGCGATAGGCGATCTGGTCGCCGACGTGGGCGATGTTGCGGTCGATGAGCGAGATGAGCGTGGTCCCCGGGGGCAGCACGATGCCGCCGGCCTCGTCCAGACAGTCCTCGATGCGCAGCAGGCCTGCCGGAGCCTCATATTGAACCTGGGAACCGCTATCCATGACCGCAGTCTAGGTCGCACCTTCGGCCCGGCCTCCCACGTACTGGGACGGTCACTGCTCAACGATGCGCCAGGACCGCGCCCAACTGCTCGGCGGTGTGAATCCATCCGCTGTGGAAGTTGTCGAATTCCTCTGGCGGCAAAAGGGAATGCTCGATCGACATCATCGTCTGGCCGTCGTCTACCGGTTCGAATTCCACGGTGACGACACTCACCGTCGTCGGGTCGGACCAGTCCGAGTTGCTCCACGTGAAGCGCAGCACACGGGGTCGGTCGACGATCAGAAACTGTCCCGTGATCAGTACGCTCGTACCGGAATCATCGACGTCGAAACGGACGAGCCCCCCGACGCGTGGATCGACCATGACGTCGACGCAGTAGACCGGGCGGGGGCACATCCACTCCCGCAGCGACTCCGGGTCCAGCCACTGGTCGAACACCACATCGGGGGCCGCGGGCATCAGCCGCCGCACGCGGACTGTGGCTGCGTCGGTCACCGGGAATCGGCCTCCCGCCGCAGCTTTGCGGCCAGTGCGTCGGCGCGGCTCGACCAGAAGTCCGTCTGCTCGGTCATCCACTGCTGGGCCGGGGTCAGGCCGTCCTGCCTGAGCGAGACCCAGTGCTCGCGTCCGCGGACCTCGCGCTGCACCAGCCCCGCGGCTTCCAGTACCCCGATGTGTCGCGACACCCCGGCGAAGGTCATCGGCAACGGGGCGGCCAGATCGCTGATGCGGGCATCGCCCGCCCGCAGCGCCTCCAACAACCGCCTGCGGGTCGAATCGGCCAGAGCCGAGTAGGCGCGGTCCAGAACCTGATCTTCAACCACCTTGTTGACTATAGCGCCGGGCCGTGGTGTGCTGGTGGCATAACATTCAACCAATTTGTTGAACATTCGGACGACGGGAGAAGCCATGCAGAACCCACCGATCGTGCCGGCAGCGGAATGGCAGGACGCCCTGCAGGAAATGCTGGTCAAGGAGAAGGAATTCACCCGCGCACGTGACCGACTCGCGGCCCAGCGCAGACGCATGCCATGGACTCCGGTCACCAAGGACTACGCGTTCGACGGGCCGGACGGCCGGGTAAACCTGCTGGACCTGTTCGCCGGGCGCCGCCAGTTGATCGTCTATCGTGCCTTCCTCGACCCCGGCCTGGACGGCTGGCCCGACCACGGCTGTGTCGGTTGTTCGCTGATGGCCGACCACATCGGCAACCTCGCCCACCTCAACTCGCGCGACACCACCCTGGTCTACGTGTCCCGCGGGTCGCAGTCCGACATCGCCCGCATCAAGACGCACATGGGCTGGAGCCACCCCTGGTACACGATGGTGCCCCGTCCCGACGCGGAGTTCGACGTCGACTTCGATGTCGACCAGTGGCACGGCACCAATGCGTTCATCCGCGACGGGGACCGGGTTTTCCGCACATACTTCATCAACGACCGCGGTGACGAGGTGTTCGTGAACACCTGGAACTTCCTGGACATGACCGCGCTGGGCCGCCAGGAAACCTGGGAGGACTCCCCGCCGGGATACCCGCAGACCAAGCCCTACGAATGGTGGTCCTGGCACGACACTTACGGCGAACGCGAGCCGTCGCGGTGGTTCGGCGAACCCGATCCGGAAAACCCGTGCGATCCACGCCCGCCGAGCGACGACGCCTGCGGGGCCTGCGGCGGCAACCGCTGACACCGCGGTACGGCCCGTTGGAGAAGATGGGCGGGTGACGTCACACCCGTTGACCATCCCGGCTCTGCTGCGGCAAAGCGTTGCCGAGTTCGGTGATTCGGTCTATCTGGTCACCCCGACCGATCGCCTCACCTACCTCGAGGCCGAACAACGGTCCGCACGGCTGGCCCGCTGGTTGCTGCGCGAAGGGGTCGGCAAGGGCAGTCGTGTCGGCCTGTTCTTCCCCAACGACGCCGACTGGGTCACCTGGTGGCTCGCGGTGTCCCGGGTCGGAGCCATCGCGGTGCCCCTGAGCACGATGTACGCTCCCGCCGAAATCGCAAAAGTGTTGCGGTTGGCCGATATCGGACTACTCATCGCCCCCAGCACGGTGCTTGACATCGACGTCGCCGAGCGATTGGAGACGGCGCTGCCCGAACTGGCCGGTCAGACTGCCGGCCGGCTGGCCGTGCGGGCCGCCCCGTATCTGCGCCGCATCGCCGNGGATCCGGGCCGGTGCCGTGCTCGGCGCGACGGACCGGCCATGGGCCACAACGCTTGCGGCCACCGAAGGCGTACCCGCAGAGGTGCTGGCGGCGGCCGAGGCCGAGGTGTCGGCTGCCGACCTCGCGATCATGGTGCACACCTCCGGGTCCACCGCCGACCCGAAAGGCGTGTTGCACACCCACGGCACGCTCGTGCGGCAGACGTCGACCTGGCCTCGCGCGATTCGGGCGATCACGGGGTCTCCGGATCGATCACGGGTGCTGTGCGCGATGCCGTTCTTCTGGATCGGTGGACTGCTCGCGGTCACCGGCGCCCTCCACGAACCCGTCACGGTCGTGGTCATGCCGAAACTGGACCCGTGCACCGCGCTGGATCTGGCTGAGCGCGAACGGATCACCGGGATCGTGGGCTGGCCGGCGTTCACCCAGCGGTTGCGTGAACACCCGACGTTCGCCGAGCGCGACCTGAGCAGCGCCCCGATGTTGCGCGACGGCCCACTGGACATCGCGATGACCGACGTGCCGGACGGATTCCCGGTGCACCGCACCATGTCCGAGACCGCGGGCGGTTTCGTGTTCACCGACATGGCCATCGTCGACGAACACGGCCAACCGGTGCGGCCCGGGGACACCGGCGAACTCCTGGTGCGCGGTATCGGGGTGATGGCCGGCTACAACAAGCGGGAGCGGTCGGAGACCTTCGACGCCGACGGCTGGTACCACACCGGAGACAAGGTGTACCGCCGCGACGGCGATCCCCGGCTGTTCTACGTGGGGCGCACCACCGATCTGATCAAGGCCGCCGGCGCCAACGTATCCCCGTTGGAGGTCGAGGCCGTCATCGCCGAAGCCGCCGACGTGGCGCAGTGCGTAGTGGTCGGAATCGATGATGCGCAACGCGGAGAAGAGGTGTGTGCGGTCGTGGTGCTGGTGCCGAACTCGGCGATCGACGTCGCCGCCCTGGCGTCCCGTACCCGGGAGCACCTGTCGGCCTACAAGGTGCCGAGCCGGTGGGTGCTCACCGACGGCGACCGGTTACCCACCTTGCCCAGCGGCAAGTTCGACCGGAAAAGCCTGCGCCAGTTGATCGCCGACGGGACCCTTGAGTCGGTGCGGTGCGATCGTCAGGGTCGAGCGGAGTAACGGTCGATCAGATCGCGGAACCCGGCTGCCGGTTGCGCCAGCGCACCTGCTTCGCGCACTCGCCCGGCCAGTACGCCGTCCGATGTCACGACGGTGATCTCGTCCGGTCGCGGATCCGCCAGGACCAGTCGCATGATCTCGTCGTCGGCAGAGTTCGCTCGGGCCCGCGGTGCGTGGCCGACGTCGATGACCGTCGATTCGATCGGCGGGTCGGCGGGCCCTTCGAACACCACGCTGACCCGCAGGCGCTCGGCGGTGGCCCAACGCTCGAGCTGATCCACCAGCCGCACCATGGCACCCCGGCGGTCCTTCCACCAGCCATCCGGTCGGGTTCCGATCACGTTCATGCCGTCCACGATCCACCTCATCGTGCCGACGGTACGAGCATCGGCCGTCGCGGTGAATCGCCACACCGCCTGCAGAACCCGCCGAATCGGGGTTGACTGGAGGCCTCCTCAGGGCGTGCCTGCGGGAAAGGGGGGCCGACCACATGGTCACCGAACCACGTGCGGGAGCCGGAACCGCCAGGACCCCGTCGCGCCATATCCGGCTGACCTCCCACAGCGGGGCAGCCGGAGTTCCGGCGATGCACTGGGGTGCACCGACCGCCGCCGAGCGCGGCCCGGTGATCGGAACCACCTCGACCCGCGCCCACCGCAACGTGATCGGCACCCACAGCGGTTCCTACAGCGTCTATCGCGCGCTCGCCGTCGCCGCGGGTGCGCTATCCCGCGAGCACCGCGCGGACCTGACCAACACCGCGCCAACAGACGCCATCGGCCCGTACCCACAGTGGAGCCGGCCGGAGGCGATCGTCAGCCTCGATCCGTGGGGGGCCACGGTGGCCGACGTGTTCGCCACCGAACTCGGCCTCGGATACGACATCCGGCCGACGATCGCGGTGACGAAGGCCCACGTGATCGTGCCGGAGATCGCCACGGCCATCACTGCCGGCCGCCTGCACCCGGACGGACGAGTTCTCCTGGACAGCGGTGCGGCACTGGTCACCAAGGCCGCGATCGAACCGGTCTGGCATCTACCCGGGGTGGCGGCCCGATTCGGTTGCGGCGAGGACGAATTGCGCCGGGTGCTGTTCGAGGAGACCGGCGGCATGTACCCCGAGCTCGTGACCCGCGGCGATCTGGAGGTCTTCCTCCCCCCGATCGGTGGGCAGACCGTGTACATCTTCGGCACTCCGAGTGACCTCGCCGACCCTGCGGTCGAGCTGACCGCCCGGGTGCATGACGAGTGCAACGGCTCAGACGTCTTCGGATCCGACATCTGCACGTGCCGGCCCTATCTCACCCACGCGATCGAGGAGTGCATCCTCGGCGCGCAACGTGGCGGGGTCGGGCTGGTCGCCTATTCGCGCAAGGAGGGTCGCGCGCTCGGTGAGGTGACCAAGTTCCTGGTCTACAACGCGCGCAAACGCCAGGACGGCGGCGATACCGCCGACCAGTACTTCGCCCGTACCGAATGCGTTGCGGGCGTGCAGGACATGCGATTCCAGGAACTCATGCCCGACGTTCTGCATTGGCTGGGCATCCGCAAGATCCACCGACTGGTGTCGATGAGCAACATGAAGTACGACGCCATCACCGGTTCGGGAATCGAGGTCGGTGAGCGGGTCAACATCCCCGACGAGTTGATCCCGGCCGATGCCCGGGTCGAGATCGACGCCAAGACCGCAGCAGGCTATTTCACCCCTGGACCGATACCTGGCGCCGAGGAACTCAAGATCGCCAAGGGCCGCGGACTCGCCACATGACCGCCACCCTCGACGGCTCGGCCGCTGTCGCCACGCTNCCGGTACCTGCTGCGGCGTGCCCGGGCCGGCGAATCCCGCTGGTTCGCGGTCGACGACGACGCCCTGGACCGCGCGGCAGCCGAGGTTGCCGACGTGACCCGCAGCCGCTATCCCACACTGGCGGTGCCCTATCACAGCCGATGGCGCCATTTCGAGGCCGGCGGCGTGGATCGCCGTGCCATATTGTTCTCGCGCACAGCGGATGTGGACAGCGCAGCGCGGGCCCGGGCGATGATCGATCTCACCGTGGTGAGCGTGCTGCTCGACGCCGGCGCCGGAACCGCATGGCGCTACACCGAACCGGGCACCGGACTGGAGCTGAACCGCTCGGAGGGTCTGGGGGTGGCCAGCTGGCACGCCTTCTGCGACGGCCTGTTCTCCAGCGATCCGGCCAACCCGCTGCGGGCCGACGCGACCGCATTGAGCCGCCTGGAGGTCGCCGACCTGGCCGGGGCGTTCCAGGCAGGTCCGGCAAATCCGTTGGTGGGTCTGGAGGGCCGCGTCCGGTTGCTTCGCCGGCTCGGTGCCGAGCTGACGGCCCGTCCCGACGTGTTCGGCTCCCCCGGTCGTCCCGGCGGGTTGTTCGACAGCATGCCCGGGCCGAACGTCGCGGCCCACGACCTACTGACCGCCTTGCTGAACACGCTGTCTGGCGTGTGGCTGACCGACAACGACATCGACGGTCTGCCCCTCGGGGATTGCTGGCGGCATTCGGCGGTGCCAGGCTCGGGTCTGTCGACCGGATGGATGCCGTTTCACAAACTCTCGCAGTGGCTTACCTATTCACTGCTCGAGCCATTCGAGTGGGCCGGAGTGACGGTCACCGATCCGGATGCGCTGACCGGCCTGCCCGAATATCGCAACGGAGGNGCGGCCGGGCGGGCACTCGCGGCGCGGCTGCGCGATGGCCGCCCGCCACTGTCCATCGTCAGCGACGGCACCGTCTTCTAGGAGCGATCATGGGCAACCTGCATGTCGTCGATCATCCTCTGGTTCAGCACAAGCTGACCCTGATGCGACAGAAAGACGTCTCCACCAAGGGATTTCGCCAGTTGCTCACCGAGATCTCGATGCTGATGAGCTACGAGGTGCTCCGCGACATCCCGGTGCACGACGTCGACATCGAGACCCCGCTGGAGGCGACGACCGGCACCGTCATCGACGGTAAGAAGCTGGTTTTCGTGTCGATCCTGCGGGCCGGGAGCGGTCTGCTCGACGGCATGCTGAGCGTGATGCCTAGTGCCCGCGTCGGCCATATCGGCCTCTATCGCGATCCGAAAACTCATGTGGCCGTGGAGTACTACTTCAAGCTACCGAGCGACTTACACGAACGTGACGTGGTGGTCGTCGACCCGATGCTGGCCACCGGCAACTCCGCCGTCGCCGCCATCGATCGCATCAAGGAGTACGAACCGCGGTCGATCAAGTTCGTCTGCCTGCTGACCTGCCCAGAAGGTGTTGCCGCCATGCAAGAGGCACACCCCGAGGTGACGATCTTCGCGGCCGCGCTGGACCGGGAACTCGATGATCAGGGCTACATCGTCCCGGGCGTCGGCGACGCCGGTGACCGCATCTTCGGAACCAAGTGACGACCCACCGCTGGGGCCTGGGCGCCTTCCTGCTCGTCGAGGCCGCCTATCTGCTCACCTCGGCATCGTTCGGGCTGCTGGCACCTGCGGGTGCGCCACCCGCCTGGTTGATCACGGTGGCGATCGGGGTGCCGACGATCGTCGCCGCTGCCCTGGCCATCGCGATCGCACACTGGCGCGGCAACGGCGCCCGCCTCGACTTTCGCTGGCGGTGGTCGTGGCGTGCCGTGGCGCTCGGGTTGGCGTTCGGCTTCGGTGGTCTGTTCTTCACGTTGCCTGCCGCGTTGCTCTACCAGTCGATCGTCGGACCGGACGCGACATCCGCGGTGGGCGGGGTCTTCGAGGGCGTGCGAACCAGCTGGCCGATGGCGGTGACGGTGCTGCTTCTGGTCGCGGTCATCGCCCCGATCTGCGAAGAGGTGGTGTATCGCGGCCTGTTGTGGGGCGCGCTCGAGCAACGGTGGGGCCGGCTGACGGCCGTCACGGTGTCCACCGTGGTGTTCGCCGTGGCCCACCTTGAGTTCGAGCGCGCTCCGCTGCTTCTGGTGGTGGCGGTCCCAATTGCGTTGGCGCGGCTGTACTCCGACAACCTGTGGGGCAGCATCGTCGCGCACCAGGTGACCAACCTGCTTCCGGGCATCGTGATGATGTTCGCACTGGTCGGAATGGTGCCGGCCGGCTGAACGGGTGCCGTGCGCTACTACCGCTTGCGGTCGCGGACCTTGTACGTCGACGGCCACGACATCCGGGATTCGTCCCCGAGTAGCGGAGTTCCCGAACCGCCGACCCGCACGTCATAGGCTTCTTGCCCCGCACCCACCTCGCGGTTGGCGTGTTCCTGGGCCAGGTAGTACAGCTGGTCGATCTCGGCCTCCGAGAACGCCACGAACGTGGTCTTACGCACGATGTCGTTCATGCCCGCGGTCATCCGATCGGGCAGGACCCGTGACGCCAGCGCGGCCACACCGAGAAGGCTGAACGGAATGACCCAGTAGCAGACGAACGACAGCGGAGTCCTGGTGTCCAGGATGGTGGCGTCCCCCTGCACGATCGGCGGGATCGCGGCCGACACCGTCATCCCGGCGAAGGTACCCACCCAGATCCAGGTCAGAATCTTGACGATGCGTTGGAACAGATCGCTTTCCACAACGCCCGGCGGCTGGCCCGCCGCGGCGAACTCGAGCACGAACGGCTTGCCGATCAGCAGTCCGGCCAGCGCGACCAGGAAGATGCCCGCCGAGCTCAGCGGCTGCATCCAGCGCTCCATGACCTCCTGGCTCAGCACCAGCGTCAGGCCCGTCAGGGCCACGAACGTGGCCAGCGCTCCGATCTCGAGGGTGCGCCCGGGCGCACCCGAGATCCGGCTGATCACGAAGGTCGCGACCGCCGTGGCCAGCGCCACCAGAACGGCGACCAGGAACGGCACGTTGCCGACGAGTACCCAGTAGATGATCCACGGCGCGAAGCCAAACAGGATGCCCACGAGCGCCTAGTCTAGGGGCTTACCGTTGCTCCGACGGCAACACCCGCCCGGCTCGTCAATCCTCACTCGGTCTGGCATTGCGACGCCACTCGGAGATCTTGCGGCCCATCGAGTCGGCGGCATTCGTCGCGGCCTGCCCCACGCCGTCGACCACGCCGCCCAAACCGTCTCGGATACCCCGGATCAACGGGTCGTTGGACTGGTCGAAACCGTCCTTGTAATGGCGTGCCGCCGCGCTGACATCCTCGGTCCAACTCGCGTTGTCATCGTCGGCCCGCAGCGGATAGTTGCCGGCCATGATGGCGCCGTATCCGCCGGTGTCCACCCATCTGGTCAGATCCGCCGCCCGCAGCACCGAGAAGGGGTGCGTGCGAAACTCGAGATTGAGCAGTTTGAGCACTCCGTCGCGCATGTCTCCGGTCGCGTCATAGTCGCGGGCCTGGGCGAGGAACGCCTGCGAGTCGAGCTGATCGAGGTGGCTGCCCGCCGCCAACTTGAGCTCGACCCGGATTGCTGTGTCGATGTCCTGTCCGCACAGCAGGCCCGCGCGGTCCCCCGAAAGTTCGGATTTGCGTTGCCATTCCTGCAAGGCGGCGACGATCGCGCGCAGTGCCCAGCCGCCGACCGGGACGAAGCCGAAGGACGACGCGAAGCGCATCAGATGATCGAGCATCGTGCGGTAGACGGCATGGCCGCTGAGCGCGTGTCCGAGCTCGTGACCGACGATGAACCGCATCTCGTCGTGCGTCATGAGCTCGTACATCGACGAGGTGATCACGATGAACGGGTCGTCCATGCCGATGCAGTACGCGTTCACCTCCGGCGACTGGATGACGAACATCTCCGGGCGGACCGGAGCATCGAGTACCTGCACACACTCGTCGAGCAGCGCGTCGAGATCAGCGAACTGGCGCGGACCCACCCGAGCCGAACTGGCCAGATACAGCAACCGGTGCTTACGTTCGCGGAGCATCCCCGACAGCAACTTGAGCATCTGATCGAAGCCCTTGAGCCGACGTAGCGCGGTCAGCGCGGTCCGGTCCGCCGGATGCTCCCAAGCCCGTGAACTGATCCCGGGAAATACCGTCCGCCTGGTCGCAGGTGTGGATTCCATCAGTGCTGTGCGCCTTTCTCGTCGACAGCTCAAAGCCTACGGAGGGTTGAGCTACCGGAGACGCACAAATCCTGGATGTCAGGCGATGATGCGGACGAGATACGGCGTCATGCCCTGCGTCCGGACGGGTGTCACCGCCACGGCGGGCTCGGTGCCCTGAATCATCTGATTGTTGCCGAGGTAGAGCGCCACACTCTGGGTGCCCTCCGGCCCGTAGAAGATCAGGTCACCGGGCAGCGCTTGGGAGGGCAGCACCTTCTGCCCCACCTTGTACTGCTCGCCGGACGACCGTGGCATCTTCACCCCGACGCCACCGAACGCGTAGACGATCAGGCCGGAGGCATCGAACCCGACGACGTTCGACGACGGATCAGGGGCGACCCCGATGCCCGGCGTCCCCAGAACGGGAGGTGCCACCGTCGGAGTCGACAGGCCCGGAGTCAGCAGTCCTCCGCCGGTGGCCGGCGGGGTCAGACCAGGAACGGCCACCGTGCGGGCGACGCCGCGGGTCGGACCGTTCATGTCACCGCCGCCGTAGCTGAACGGCACGCCACGCTGCGACAGCGCACGGGCGATCACATAGTCGACGTATCGCTGGTTGCCGGTGGCGCGTTCGAGCGGTGCGGCGCCGGCGAGTCCGGGAGTCGCTACCAGAAATGCCAGACCGAGCAGCAGGGCAAAGGTACGTCTCATCGAACATCAACTCTCTCGACCACGTGGAGGCGACACCGACTGCTGGTCGCCTCAGTCGAGTCAACCATTTGTACCGCGCGGGCGATGATTTGCCCAATTAGTTTGGGGCACAGGCTCAATGAGATGCCGTAACGTGACCGAACAGTTACCCTCCAACGGCGCACGACGCTGGTCGTGCTGCCGGTCACTACGTCACGCTGACCGGTCCCCCGGGGTGAGTGCCGACCGTCACCGCAACCTTTTCCGGGCCCGCTCTCTCCGGTAGTGCGGTGTCAACTCCGCCGAAGCCGACACCGTCTGGTCCGGTGTGGGTGGCGACCCGGAGCCTCCACGTGAAAGTCGCTGTGGCGCAGGGACTGCCGGACCGAGCGCACCACCGCCGCGCAGCACCTGACACGATGATCACATGCATCCCGACGTGAATCCGCAATCCTGGTCCACCCGGCTGTGGGAATCGATCGAGCCGACGTTCAGCGCCATCCTCGCCCACCCGTTTTTGACCGGACTCACCGACGGCGGCCTGGATGACACGGCCTTCACCCACTACGTCGCCCAGGACGCGCATTACCTGCGCGATTACGCCCGCGCCCTGGCCATCGTCGGCGCCAAGGCACCGACCTTGGCCGATACCGCGATGTTTGCCCGCCACGCCGCCGAGGTCTTCGATGTCGAGTTGGGGTTGCACAACGAGCTGTTACCCGCGTTGGGCATGGACGTGCAGAAATTGGATGCGACGCCGGTCGCCCCGACCACGCGTGCGTACACGAGTTACCTGCTGGCCACCGCATACGGCGGCACGTTCGCCGAGGGCCTGGCCGCGGTCCTGCCGTGCTACTGGATCTATGCCCGGGTGGGAACGGCGCTGCTGGAACACGGCTCGCCCGACGCCCGCTATCAGCGGTGGATCGACAGCTACGGCGGTGTGGAATTCGCCGCGACGGTGGCCGAGGTGCTGGGGGTGACCGATCGCGTCGGCCCCACGCTCAGCGCATCGGACGAGGCCGCCGCACGGGGCCACTTCGTGGTCACGGCGAAATACGAATGGATGTTCTTCGACGCGGCTCATCGCCGCGAGCAGTGGCCGGTCTGAGGAGACCGGCCCCCGGGTCCCTCACCGACGCGCGTACGTCGGTGAGGGACGGTGACGGCTACTTGAGCGCGGCCAGCGCCGCGTCGTAATCCGGCTCCTGGGCGATCTCGGGAACCAGCTCGGAGTAGGCGACGTTGCCGTCTGCGCCGATGACCACGACCGCGCGCCCCAGCAGTCCGGCCATCGGGCCGTCGGCCAGGGTGATGCCGTAATCCTCGCCGAAGCTGTCGCGGAACGCCGATGCGGTGGTGACATTCTCGATGCCCTCGGCACCGCAGAACCGCTTCTGCGCGAAGGGCAGATCCTTCGACACACACAGCACGGTGGCACCCGACGCCGCGGCGCGCTCGTTGAAGGTGCGCACGCTGGTGGCGCAGACCGGGGTGTCGACCGACGGGAAGATGTTCAGCAGCACGGCCTTGCCCTTGAACTGATCACTGGTGACGGCGCCGAGATCGGTGCCGGTGAGCGAGAAGCTGGGGGCCGGGGTACCGACTGCGGGCAGGTCGCCGACGGTGTTGATGGAGTTTCCGCGCAAGGTTATCTGTGCCATGGGGCACAGTCTGTCAAAACCGGGTGCCGTGCGGGCGGCCCGGGGTGCGACGATGGGCGCGATGATCGATCTGCCCGAGCCGGTGCGCGCGATGGGCATGCGGGGACCACAGTGGCAGTCCTGGGTCGATGCCCTGCCGCGGGTGATCCAGACCGAGTTCGACGAATGGGACCTGCGAGCCGACGGACCGGCGCGATACGGCTACTGCTCGATCGTGCTGCCGGTCCGCACTCCCGACGGCGCGCCGGCGGTTCTCAAGGCGTCGTTCCCGGACGACGAAACCGAACACGAACACCTCGCGTTGCGCCGCTGGGCCGGAGCCGGGGCGGTCCGGTTGCTGCGGGCCGACCCCCACCGCCGGACGATGCTTTTGGAACGGCTGCACCAACGAAACCTCAACGAGCTCTGGGACATCGAGGCATGCGAGATCGTCGCCGGCCTCTACCGTCGCATCCATGTGCCTGCCTTGCCCCAGCTGCGCTCGCTGGCCGAGTGCACCGCACGCTGGACGGCCGAGCTGGCACGGCTGCCCCGCAATGCCCCGGTTCCGCGCCGCCTGGTCGATCAGGCGATCTCCCTCGGCGGTGACCTGGCCACCGATCCGGCCACCGATGGCACCCTGATCCACGGCGACCTGCACTACGAGAACGTGCTGGCAGGCGACCGGGACCCGTGGCTGGTGATCGATCCCAAACCGATGAACGGCGATCGGCACTACGAGGTCGCGCCCATGCTGTGGAACCGATGGGACGAGCTGACGGGATACGTGCGCGACGGCGTCCGGCGCCGGATGGCGGCCGTGGTCGACGCCGCCGGGCTCGATCCCGACCGGGCTCGCGACTGGGTGATCGTCCGCATGCTGCACAACGCGAGGTGGGAGCTGACCGAGGAGGCCGAACCCGACCGCGACTGGGTGACCACCTGTGTGGCCATCGCCAAGGCGGTGCAGGACTGAGCGTGGCCGGCGGTCAGATCACTTTGTACGTCAGGTCGTAGAGTGCGCCCGCCCCGCTGAACTGCTGGGTGACTTCTCCCCGGCCCAGTTCATCGGACCGGATCACTATCGAACCGACATCCCGCATCTCGTCGGTGCCCGCGTCGACTTCCCTCAGCACGATCTCCAACTCGCCGTCGAACGGCAGCAGCCGGTCCAGATCCACCACGTCCCCCTGGCACATCGACACCGCCCTGAACTGAAACCCGTCAGCCCGGCTGATACTCAGCTCGTCGGCCCCACCGGAGTCCTGGGTCTTGACCGCCCGGAGTTCCGACAGCTTCGCGAACAACGACATGGCATCCTCCGTTGGATCTTCCACCAGCGGTAGCCGGCGAAGTTCGATTCTTCAGTTGCCACCACGTCGTCCGCATGCGTAGTGCGCTACTTGAAATTGGCGCACGATCGCCGTCGGCCGACCCGCCCACCGCTGTGCCGCAGACCAGGATCCCGCTGGTCAGGATGCAGAAATTGCCCGCTGAAGACGTGCCCGCCACGATGCCAGGCGCTCCGGGTCGGTGACCGCGTACCGCTGCAGGTGCTCGACCTGCGGGGCGGGCGGCATCGGTGCGACGGGAAGGTAGCCATCGACCGGAATCAGTGAGCGGGAGTCCGCGACCACGTCACCGGCGAGCAATCCCCTGGTTCCCAGCTCGCAGGCGAACGGCAGCTGCGGCAGCGCGCCGGCGAGTGCGAGCCCCGCCGCCAAGCCGATGGTGGTCTCCAGCGTGGACGCCACCGTGCACGGCAACCCGCAGGCCTCGGCGACCCGCAAGGCCCGCCGCGCCCCACCCAGCGGACCGCTGGCGAGGACGCACAGGTCGGCCGCGTCGCGGAGCCGCACCTTCATCGGGTCAGCGGCGTGCCATATCAATTCTCCTGCCGCGAGGCGTACCTCGACACGCCGCCTGACTGCCGCCAGCTGGTCGAGCGTCGGGCACGGCTGTGCGACGAACTCCAATCCGCCGGCCGCTCGATCCAGGGCCGCGATGGCGGCGACCGCGGTGTCGGGATCCCACCGCCCCTTGGCGTCGCATCGCAGCACGCCGTCCGGCCCGAGCCCGTCACGCACGGCCTGTACCCGCTCGATGTCCGCGCCCAATGACCCGGCACCCACTTCGACCGCCGCGGTCCGGCACGCCGAGTCCGCCGCGATCCGGTGGGCGCGGCCGGCGTCGACAGCGGGAACGGTGACCGCGATGGGCACCCGTCCCCGCACGGGATCGGGCCAGCCCACGGTGCCCGGCTCGGTGGCCGCCGTCAGCCAGCGGACCAGCGCACCATCATGCGGCAGCGGGCTGAATTCGCCCCAGCCCTGCGGCCCCTCGATCAGCATTCCCTCCCGCGTCGCGAGCCCACCGACCGGATCGATGGTCGGGATGGCGAACACCGGCGCACGCTCGAAGTCGATCAGGGTCTGCACAAGCACGTGACGCTAGCGGACCCATCCGGCCGGGGACGCACAATGGCCGGCGGCGGTACCCAACTGCCGGTACGGCCGAGCGCCGCGGCCTAGACTGAGCCAAGAGGTCGGACGGGTACAGCTCAAGAGGAGACAGCCAATGACGAGGCCGATGTGGCGCGGGTTACTGACCGTGGTATCTGCCGCGGTGCTGTCGGCCGGATCGATGGCGGTGGCCACGATCGTGACACCGGCGCCGAGCTCGGCCTGTCCGCCCGGGGAAACCGGCGTCACCAACGGTTGTTCGCCGTTCTGCGTGCCCGGCCGGCAGCTCGACCTCGCGACCGGACTGTGCCTTCCGGTGCCGCCACCACCCGCGGCCCCGAATAGCGTTGCGACACCACTGTTGTAGGCCACTACGCTGGGCCCCATGGCACAGGTACTGACCGTCAACGTGGCCCATCCGCGCCCCAACCCGGCCGGAGACCACGCCATCACCGGCATCGACAAGCGTCCGGTCGACGGTGCCGTCGCGGTACGCGCCCCTGGCCCGATGCACGGCGGACTCGGCAGCGGCCTGGTCGGCGATACGATCGGAGACCAACAGTTCCACGGCGGTGACGACCAGGCGGTCTATGCCTACGCACGTGAAGACCTGGATGCCTGGGAGTCCGAACTCGACCGCCGGATCGCCAACGGCGTGTTCGGCGAGAATTTCACGACCGCGGGCGTCGATGTCACCAACGCCGTCATCGGCGAACGGTGGCGGGTCGGATCCGACGGGCTCGAGCTGGAGGTGTCCCGGCCACGCATCCCGTGCCGGACCTTCGCGGCCTGGTTGGATGTCAACGGCTGGGTGAAAACCTTTACCAGGACCGCGATTCCGGGCGCCTATCTCCGGCTGGTCTCCCCCGGCTCGGTATCGGCCGGCGACGAGATCGTGGTCACCGAACGGCCCGATCATGACATCACCATCGGCTTCGTGTTCCGGGCGCTGACCCTGGAACCTCAGCACCTGCCTGCGATCCTGCGGGCCGACGCATTGCCGGAGCCGCTGCGCGAGCTCGCCGAGCGACGCGCCGCGGCCCGGTAATTCCACCGGAAGATCCTGCGGTAGCGGGTTATTCCGGCCAGTCGTTGGACCTGATCACCTTGACGAAATCCTCGCGGACGAAGGAATCGTCGAAATGCGCCAGCACGTCGGCGTTGACGGTGCCGAACGTCGACGCGGGCCGCTGCCGAACCCCTTCGGCGAATGCCCGCAGGATCCGGTTCTTGAAGTCGGGCCGGGGATGTGCCGCGGTGACGGCGTTCAGCTCCTCTTCGGTGAGGTCGCCACGGCCGATCCCGAGCACGTCGGTCTCGACCCCGGCCGTCACCAGCGCGACCTCGGGGTCCAGGAACTCCGGCACTCCCGGCGTGGTGTGCAGGGCGATGGCCAGCCACACCTTCCGGGCGGCGGCGTCGCCAACCCCGCGCTGCAACAGGAAATCCCGTGCCGCATCGGCGCCGTCGACCTCGAAGCGCACCTGCGAGGTCGTGCGGTATCGCTCGGTCAGCCCGATGTCGTGAAACATCGCGCCCACGTACAACAACTCCAGATCGGGCTGCAGGCCGCGGCGACGTCCCTGCAGCGCACCGAAGTAGAACACCCGCCGGGAATGGTGGAACAGCAGGTCGTCTTCGGTATCGCGGATGTACTCGGTGGCCTCCCGCACCAACGCGGTGTCCGGCAGTTCGATGCCGGCGATGGCACCTGCCTTTGCGGGGTTCATGTCCAATCTCCCTGATTGTCAACGGTTTTGCTTGCTCTGAGCAACGGAATGCTGCTCGTACCGACACCAGTCTGCGGGTCCGCGCCCGGGCCGACCCATGGCTGATGCGCCATGTTTCCCACAACAAGCGACACAATGAACGGATGGCACAGGCTGCGGGGCCGCGCGACATCGTGATCGTGGTCTTCGACGGGATGAAACTTCTGGACGCCGCCGGGCCGGCGGAGGTCTTCGCCGAGGCCAACCGTTTCGGCGCTGACTACCGGCTACGCATCGCCTCCGTCGACGGTTCCGATGTCACCACCTCGATCGGTACGGCCTTCGCGGTGACCGACCGGGTCGCGGAGATCGACGCCGCGGACACGGTTCTGGTCTCCGGCGGAGACAATCTGGTGGGTCAGCCGATCGACCAGCAACTGGTGGCGTCAGTGCGGGGCGTGCCGGCCCACACCCGGCGTCTCGCCTCGATCTGCACCGGGGCCTTCATCCTGGCCGCAGCGGGCCTGCTCGACGGCCGCCGGGCCACCACACACTGGCGCCACGCCCGGCTGCTGGCCCGCGCCCATCCCACGATCTCGGTGGAGCGCGACGCGATCTTCGTCCGGGACGGCGACATCTACACCTCGGCCGGCGTATCGGCCGGCATCGACCTCGCGCTGGCTCTGGTGGAATCGGATCACGGGGCGGATCTGGTGCGCGATGTCGCCCGGTCGCTGGTGGTGTATCTGAAACGCGCCGGTGGGCAGTCCCAGTTCTCCACTCTGGTCGAGTCCGACGCTCCGTCCGAGTCGGCGCTGCGTCGGGTCACCGATGCGGTCGGGGCTGATCCCACCGCTGACCACAGCGTGAAAAGCCTTGCCGCACTTGCATCTTTGAGCACCCGTCAGTTGACCCGGCTGTTCCAGGCCGAACTCGGCACCACCCCGGCGCGGTACGTCGAAGCGGTGCGGATCGATGTCGCGCGGGCGGCCCTCGATGCCGGCCGTCAGGTCGGCGAGACGGCCCGCCTGGCCGGGTTCGGCAGCTCCGAGACCCTGCGCCGGGTGTTCATCAACCACCTCGGAGTATCACCGAAGGCCTACCGGGACCGGTTCCGCACCACGACGCACAGCTGACGGCGCTCAGACCCAGCGCGGGAGTTCCTTGCCGATCAGTGGCGCGATCTTGTCGGCCAGGTACGCATGCCCGGCATCGGTCGGGTGAATCCCGTCGGCACCGATCAGCTCCGGGTTGTCGAAGAACCAGCGTTCGGCGATCGGATCGATGAACGTCGCACCGACCTCACGGGCCTGATCACGCAGGATGTCGCGAATACCCAGCAGGTTGGGCGGCACATCGGCGTTGACCCAGGGCGGCCCGATGATCAGCATCCGGGCGGTGGGAGCGGTCCGGCGGGCCATCGTCAGCGCATCGTGGCTCAGCCGGCCGTAGATCGCCAGGTTGGCGTCTTTGTCGTTGCGGGACCCGAAGAAGACCACCAGCGCGTCGTCGGGTTGCACGGCCCGGGCGGTCAGGTCGGCGAAGATGCTGCCGCGGTTGCCGCGCGCCTCGTAGCCGGCTCCGCCCTCGGCGACCACGTCGGCATCCACCTGCACCCCGCGCTCGGACAGCGACTGCCACGCCAGCGTGGTCCACCCTTTCGGGCCCTGCCCGCCTTCCGCCGCGCCGGTCGTGTACGAGTCCCCGATCACCGCGATGTGGTTGATCTGGGGATCCAGACCCGAGGTGACGTAGCGCTGCTGAGGGGCCTGCGCGAACAGCCCGACCACAAGGCCGAGTGAGACGATGAAAGTGGTCAGACGACCCACTGCAACCTCCACTGCCGGCGAGACACACTCGTCCCGCGCCGCGATACGCCGAACAGCCTATGGGGTGACACCTGGTTGGACATAGGCAGCTGATGACACAGCGATAACAAGGGCATAACAACCTGTCGCGCAGCGGGTTTGGATGGTTACAGAGCTCAACCCGCGCGTGCGGGGACCTCGTCGGGGCGGTCGGTGGATTCGGTGTCGATCCGGTGCAACTTGGTGCTCGGCGGGTCGACGGGCCGGATGTCGACCATTCTGCGCATCCACCGTCTGGCCGGCTCCTCCACGAGGTGGTAGAGCGCGATCGCGCCGACCGTCGAGATCGCCAACAGGCCGACGAGGGTCGCCTTGCCCGACAGCGTGGGCGTGAGGGTCAGTTCGAACTGCCTGGTGGTCCATATCCAGGCGGTGTGGACCAACTCGTGCACCATGTACAGGCCGAACGAGATCTGACCGCCGTAGACGAACAACCGGGTGGACAGCAAGGCCGGGAGACTGCCGACGCCGACCGCCATCGCCACCACCAACGGTACGAACAGGATGTCGACGATGCCCCCGGCATCACCGACCGTGTTCATCGGATGCGCCTCGAAGAAATAGAGCCCGCCGATGATGACGCCGCCCAACACGATCGACAGGTAGCCCGCACGCCGCCGGGTTCGGTCCGTCAGATGCAGCTTGCGGACCGCCGCGCAGGCCAGCGCACCCGCGGTGAACTGCATGACGATCCGCGGCAGCCAGCTCCACGGGGTGTAGAAGTGACCGGTGGCCATCAGCAGCACCACGGGCGGCACCGAGGCGGCGATGGCCAGCAGGACCAGACTCCGCGCCCTGGTGGCGCGTGCGATCCGGAAGACCACCATGATCAGCGCTCCGAACAACAGGTAAGCCAACCATTCGGCGCTGATGGACCAGGCCGGTCCGTCCCAGCTCGAGCCGTCGAAGTACGGCTGGAACCACAGCTGCACCAGGAACAGCTGCCGCACATAGCTGACGGCGTTGTACCCACTGGTGTCTTCCGGCGGGATGTGTCCGACGTTGAGGGTGAAGATCAGCCACAGCGCCGCAAGGTGCAGCGTGACCAGGTAGACCGGCCACACCCGGGACAACCGCAGCCAGAGGAAGTGCAGCGTGGCCCGCGTGGACCAGGCGGGGCCCATCCGGTCGATGTAGTTCCAGGTGAGCACGAAACCACTGAGGATGAAGAACAAATCGACGCCCTGGGCGCCGCAATCGAGGATGGGAGCGAGGGCCTCGGTGACATCGGGTGCGACTTGATAGAGCAAGGGGCGGAAGTGGAACAGGACCACCCACACCGCTGCAACGATGCGCAGTCCCGTCAGGGCCTTGATCTCTGCGCCGCGCACAACACCCTTTTCCGTATCCACTCAGCTTGTTTCGTCACTTCGCTGTTTCGTCATGTCATAGCCGCGGCTGGCCGGGCGGACTCTCACGACACGCGCAACCGGCAGCTCTCGCAGACTAGCAGCGCGCCGCTGTGCACTTGCTGACCGACACCCGCGTACGGTCTGACCTAGGCCTGGGTGATCTTGTGCAGCAAAGCAATTGCCGATGCCGACATCCGGGCGTCTCTGGCAGGGCGGTGGGGGGCGGATAGGCTCGAGGCAGGTGATCTCTCGAGGAGGTTCGAGATGACGAGCATCATCGGCCGCTGCGCTGCCACCGCCGGAGCGGCACTGGCGCCCCTGGCCTTCGTCGCGGTGGCCACGCCGGCCGTCAGCTGGGCCGACTGCCGCGCCGGGGAATGGTGGGATCCGGTGGCGAACGTCTGTCGCGCACCTGTTGTCCCGCTGGGTTGCGAGAACGGCTGGTGGTGGGATCCGGTCGGCAACACCTGCCGCCCGCCGGTCGTGCCGCCGCCGCCGCTCTGCGACAACGGCTGGTGGTGGGATCCCGTGGGCAATGCCTGCCGCCCGCCGCTGATCCCGCCCGGCTGAGCATCAGGGCATGGGCACCTGTGACCCGTCGTAGTTACGGGCGTTGTTGTTGAGTGAGTTCATCCAGGCCTGAAGCTTGGCTCGGGCGATCAGTGCCGGAATGTCACCGCTGGGCGGAGCGGCCGCGGGGGCGTCGGTCTTCTGCCAGGGCTGGCAGCCACTGGTCTTGAAGGCCTTGTCGGTCGCGTCGATGGTGACCACCTGCGGCTTCTTGCTGAAGGCATTGTCGATGATGTCGCCGCCGTGCAGGTCGGCCATGCGCTTCCAGTAGCAGGTGCCGTTCTCNAGCCGCTGCGACGGGTCCCGGAGGCGGCGCGGGCGCAGGGGTTTCGGGATCGGCGGCGGCAACGCCGGTGAACGCCCCACCTGCGGACACCACCAGGGCGGCAGCGAGGATCACGGCTTTCATCGACTTCATGAAAAGCCAGCGTACCGGCTACCGAGGAGTGCTCGGGCAGCCTTGCGACGAGGCCCACGTTGCCGAAACCCACCGACGTGATCTGTGGCACGCTCGCGGTGTGGAGCCGCCCCGTCCCGATCCCGACCTACCGCACCTGGCTGATGTGGTCCCTTCCGTTCTAGCCGCGATGGGCGCCGACGGGTTCGACGCGCGCATCAGCTGGCCGGGTCGGATCCGCGGCGCGTGCGTCCTGCTGATCGACGGACTGGGAGCCGAGCTCCTCGCCGAGCATGCCGCCGACGCCCCGGTGCTGACGGCGTTGGCAGAGAAGGCGCCGCACCGAACGCTGCAGGTCGGGTTTCCGTCCACCACCGCGGCAGGACTGGCCGCGATCGGTACCGGTTGCCGCTCGGGTGAGCACGGGTTCGTCGGCTACACCTTCCGCGTTCCGGAGGCCGGACCGGAGTTCGATGTGATCAACGCGCTGCGGTGGCGCCCACATCCATGGGGACCCGATCTGCGCGAGCAGGTGGCACCCGAACGGGTCCAGCCACTGCCCACCACCTTCGAGCGCGCCGAGACCGCAGGCTTTTCCGTGTCGGTGGTCTCCGGAGCCGCTCACACCGGATCAGGCCTGTCCCGCGCGGTACTGCGCGGCGGGCACTATGTCGGTGTCCACGCCCTCGGCGACCTGGCTGCCTGCATCGGCACGGCTGTCGCCGACGGTGGGTTCTGCTACGGCTACCACGCCGACCTCGACATGATGGGCCATCTCCACGGGCCGGGTTCGACCGCGTGGCGCATGCAGTTACGCCAGGTGGACCGGTTGGTCGAGTCCGTGGTGGAAGCGCTGCCGCGAGATTGCCTGCTGANCCGTGCACGGCCGAGCAGATCATGGCCGCCGCCCGCGACGTCGAACCGGTGTACTACGAGCGGTACATGATCGACTACAACAACAAGCCGGTCGCCGACCAGCAGGGCGCCCAGGACCGCATCCACTGGTTCTTCTCGATGGACTACGCCGGCCGCCGCCAGTACTCGGAGAACATGGCCACCAACGCCTTCTTCGAGAACATGTCGTGGCGCTGGCCGAACTGGGCCAAGCTGTTCTTCAACAACAAGGGCGTGGCGGCCAACACCACCGACGTCTGCATGAACTACCCGCCCAACGACATGTCGGTGTGGAACTGGCGCTAGTTCGCGAGTTCGAAGAGGGATGGGGCTTCGTCACCCGGGCAGCCGGCGGCGGAGCCCTTCCTCATTCCGTTAGCTCCATCACAATCGGCCGACCCGCCGGTGCCGGCCTGCTGCCGGCGCAACACATGGAAGCGTCCTGACGTCGCGCAGCGCCTCGTACGGCAAAATCAGGCGGCCGGCGAGAACCTGGCTCGCCCGCCAGCACGTCGCACCTGTGTCACCGTTTTGTGACTCATTTAAATAGGCTAATATCTCGCTAAGTTTTGGTTAGCCATTCGGCTAGACAGCGAGACGTATCGAGGTGAACATGGTGCACAGGCGCTCCCCCATGGCCTGCCATGCCGCCGGCATGTCGACCTCGCCTTGCTTGCCCATTGCCCACCTTGCCCACGACCGACGGACCGGTGCCCCTACACGATGACCAATGCGACGAAAAGCCCTCGCCGGAAACAGCTTTCACTTTCGGGCCTGGCCAAGAAGTTCTGGATTCCGTTGATCATCGCCGCGGTGGTGTTGGTCGGCGCGTTCACGGTGATGCGGGTGCGCACCTTCTTCGGCGCCGGCGACGGTTCGGGGATCTCCAGCGCCAAGGTCGACGACACCAAGCCGTTCGACCCCAAGGTCGTGGTCTATGAGATCTACGGCGAGCCCGGGGCCTATGCCGACGTGAACTACCTCGATCTCGACGCCCAGCCCCAGCGCATCGACGGGGTGCCGCTGCCCTGGACGCTGCGACTGGAGTCCACCGCCCCCTCGGTGTTCCCCAACATCGTGGCCCAGGGCAACGGCAGCACGATCAGCTGCCGGATCACCGTCGATGATGAACTCAAGGACGAGCGAACCTCCAACGGCGTCAACGCCCAGACCTTCTGCCTGGTGAAATCTGCATGAGCAATCACGACGTGCCGACCGATTCGTTCCCGGTCAGCGGCCCGCAGCACGCCCAGCCTGCTCAGCACGGCGGGATCGCCAAGTGGATCCGTCGCCTGGCCATCCCGATCATCATCGGCTGGGTCGCGATCATCGGCGTCTTCAACACCATCGTTCCCCAGCTCGAAGAGGTCGGGGAAATGCGGGCCGTCTCCATGAGCCCGGACGATGCCCCGTCGATGATCGCCATGAAGCGCGTCGGCGAGGTGTTCCAGGAGTTCAAGTCCAACAGCTCGGTAATGGTGGTACTCGAGGGCGACGAGCCACTGGACATCGATGCGCACGATTACTACGACCAAATCGTCGACAAGCTCGAGGCCGACAAGGCCCACGTCGAGCACGTCCAGGATTTCTGGGGCGACCCGCTGACCGCCTCCGGCGCCCAGAGCGCCGACGGCAAGTCCTCCTATGTGCAGGTCTACACCGCCGGTAACCAGGGTGAGGCGCTGGCCAACGAATCCGTCGAGGCGGTCCAGGAGATCGTCAATTCGGTCCAGGCGCCCGAAGGGGTCAAGGCGTATGTGACCGGCCCGGCGGCACTCTCCGCGGATCAGCACATCGCCGGCGACCGCAGTATGCGGATGATCGAGGCGCTGACCTTCACGGTCATCATCATCATGCTGCTGCTGGTCTACCGCTCCATCATCACCGTGATCCTCACCCTGGTCATGGTGGTCCTCAGCCTGTCCGCTGCGCGAGGGATCATCTCGTTCCTCGGCTTCTACGAGATCATCGGGCTGTCGACGTTCGCGACGAACCTGTTGGTGACATTGGCCATCGCGGCGGCCACCGACTACGCCATCTTCCTGATCGGCCGATATCAAGAGGCCCGAAGTGTCGGCGAGGACCGGGAACAGGCCTACTACACGATGTTTCACGGCACCGCGCACGTGGTGCTGGGCTCGGGCCTGACCATCGCCGGCGCCACCCTGTGCCTGCACTTCACCCGCCTGCCGTACTTCCAGTCACTGGGCATCCCGTTGGCCATCGGCATGACCGTCGTGGTCTTCACCGCCCTGACGCTGGGCCCGGCGATCATCACCGTGGCCAGCCGGTTCGGCAAGGTCCTGGAGCCGAAGCGGGCCATGCGCACCCGCGGCTGGCGCAAGATCGGTGCGGCCGTGGTGCGTTGGCCCGGACCGATCCTGATCGCCACCATCGCGCTGTCGTTGATCGGTCTACTGACCCTGCCGGGCTACCGGACCAACTACAACGACCGCAACTACCTTCCGGCCGACCTGCCCGCCAACACCGGCTACGCCGCGGCCGACCGGCACTTCTCCCAGGCCCGGATGAACCCCGAGCTGCTGCTGGTGGAAAGCGACCACGACCTGCGCAACTCAGCGGACTTCCTGGTCGTGGACCGGATCGCCAAGCGAATCTTCCAGGTGCCCGGCATTTCTCGGGTCCAGGCCATCACGCGCCCGCAGGGAACGCCGATCGAGCACACCTCGATCCCGTTCCAGATCAGCATGCAGGGCACCACCCAGATGATGAACATGAAATACATGCAGGACCGCATGAAGGACATGTTGGTCATGGCCGACGAGATGCAGACCACGGTCGACACCATGGAGCAGATGCTCGTGCTGGTCGGGGAGATGTCCGACACCACCCACAGCATGGTCGGCAAGATGCACACCATGGTCGACGATGTGGCCGAAATGCGGGATCACATAGCGGATTTCGATGACTTCTTCCGGCCGATCCGTAACTACCTGTACTGGGAACCGCACTGCTACAACATCCCGATGTGCTGGTCGATCCGGTCGATATTCGACACCTTGGACGGCATCGACACCATGACCGACGACATCCAGAAGATGATGCCGGACCTGGATCGTCTCGATGAGCTGATGCCGCAGATGCTCACGATCATGCCGCCGATGATCACGACCATGAAGAACATGAAGAACATGATGCTGACCATGCAGGCCACGATGGGCGGTCTGCAGGATCAGATGGAAGCGTCGATGGAGAACGCGACTGCCATGGGCCAGGCGTTCGATGCCTCCAAGAACGACGACTCGTTCTATCTGCCACCGGAGACCTTCGAGAACGAAGACTTCAAGCGCGGCATGAAGATGTTCCTGTCCCCCGACGGGCACGCGGTGCGCTTCATCATCAGCCACGAGGGCGACCCGATGAGCCCCGAGGGCATCGCGCACATCGACGCGATCAAGAACGCCGCCAAGGAGGCGATCAAGGGCACCCCGCTGGAGGGCTCCAAGATCTACCTCGGCGGCACCGCGGCCACCTTCAAGGACATGCAGGAAGGCGCCAACTACGACCTGCTGATCGCCGGAATCGCCTCGCTCTGCCTGATTTTCATCATCATGCTGATCATCACGCGCAGCGTGGTGGCCGCCGCGGTCATCGTCGGCACCGTCGTGTTGTCCCTCGGGGCATCATTCGGTCTGTCGGTGTTGATCTGGCAGCACCTGATCGGGCTGGAGCTGCACTGGATGGTGCTGGCCATGTCGGTGATCATCCTGTTGGCCGTGGGTGCGGACTACAACCTGCTCCTGGTCTCCCGGTTCAAAGAGGAGATACACGCCGGTCTGAATACGGGCATCATCCGCTCGATGGGCGGGACCGGGTCGGTGGTCACCTCGGCGGGCCTGGTGTTCGCGTTCACCATGATGTCGATGGCGGTCAGCGAGCTGGCGGTGATCGGCCAGGTGGGCACCACGATCGGCCTGGGCCTGCTGTTCGACACCCTGGTGATCCGGTCCTTCATGACGCCGTCGATCGCGGCCCTGATGGGCAAGTGGTTCTGGTGGCCGCAGCGGGTGCGTCAGCGGCCTCTGCCGGCTCCGTGGCCGACGCCCATCCAGCGCGACCCACAGGATTCGCTGGTCTAATCGGCTTGTTCCAGCCCGGATTTCAGGCTGGACAGTCTGAGCGGCCAGGCGTGCCCGATGAGTTCCCGCACCGCGCTGTCCGGGTCGAATCCGTCGTGGATCACGGTGAGCTTCACCTGATCCCCGACCGGTTCGATGTCGAAAGTCACCTTGGACCGGCGTTCGGCCGCGGCCTTGGCGATGGTCTCGTCGCTCAGATCGGGCGCCACCTGCTGTAGTTCGGCCGTGAAGGCGTGGAAGGTGAACGCCAACCGCTGGTAGGGGTCGGACTCCACGATCAGCTGCTCGACGTCGTCGATGCGGAGGCCGTCCTCGATCCAGGTATAGGTCGAGCCTTTCTGCCAGTCCGATTCGATGGCGTGACCCAGATGGCCGGCCGAGATCGCCGGATTGGTCACCGCATGCCACAGGCGCTCCGGGGTGGTGCGGATATAGGTGGTGTAGACAAACTCAGCGGAATCTGCCGACGTCTCCAGCACCGTCTTGAGATCTGCGAAAGCCGGCGCTCTGGCGGCGTCGTAGCGGTCGATCCAGCGGTCGGCGATGGCCGTGATCGGCCCGGCGTTGAGGTAGTGACGCTTCTCCCGACCGTGCCGTGCGGTGGAGATCAGGTTGGCCGCCTCCAATACCGCCAGATGCTTGCTGACCGACTGCCGGGCCATCGTCAGGCCGCTGCACAGCTGTCGCAGGGTCTGCCCGTCGAGTTCGTTGAGGCTGTCGAGAAGCAGTCGCCGGCTCGGGTCTGCCAGTGCCTTGAAGACTTCGTCCACCATCGCCGTCCTGCCATGCGCGGCCCCGTCGGCCCACCCTGTCCGATTATGCAGCCGTTTGGCTGCACGTCAACTTCGGAACAGACCCCGACGGCCTGCCAAGACGGCAATCCGGGCCACGAATGCCGCGGCGCCCAGCCACCACCGCAAGCAGGTCGACGTTGCCAAATCAACACCTGCCCGTCACATCGTCGAGCCGGACGTCACGACGGGCCCCGCCGCGGCCCCCGATCGACCCCACCGGGCACAGATCGCGCCGGGGCGGAATCCAAATACCTTTGACAGCACCATGATTGGGCGTGTGCGCCAGTGAATCACCATCGGAATCCGACCGCATTTTCATCGCACAAGCCCAGTGCCACAGCACTATTGGATGATTACGACATGCCGCCGCGAACTACCGATTCGACACCTTCCGCTGGCAACCGAATTGCGCCCGCAGGCAACCACACTCAATCGCAAGATGCGTGAAACAGTCCATATGCGACACCTGTTGTGAACGGAGTCACATATTTTGCCCGCCCAAAATTGGCTCTGCTAGCGTCCCGCCGCATGTTTGCTATCGCGACGCTTATGGCGCTTGTCCAGCAGGTTTCGGGCACGCCGTACATCTCCGGTGGAGACACCCCGGCCGGCACCGACTGCTCGGGCCTGGCTTCCTGGGTCAGCAATGTGGCCACCGGCCGGCCGGCTTTCGGCGACCGGTTCCACACCGGCAACCAGGAGCGTGCACTCCTGGCCCGCGGCTTCAAGTACGGAACGCAGCCCGGTGCCCTGGTGATCGGCTGGAACAGCGGACACACCGCGGTCACCCTGCCCGACGGCACCGCGGTGTCCTCGGGTGAGGGCGGCNCGGGTCACTGCGTGGCGCCGCCGTTGCCCGCGCCCGTGCCCGCCTGGCCGTCGGATCGGCCCTCTTCGGCCTGTTACGCGCGGACGACCCGGTGCCGGGCTACCGGTTGTCCGCGTCGTCGAAACTGCCGGGTCAACCCGGCCTGGCCAAGCGCTGGCGCCCACTGTTGGAGCCGGTGCTGGCCGATCTGTCGTCCCGCGAGCTCGTCGTCGATCTGCGGTCCGGCTCGTACGCCGGGCTGGGCCGGATCCCCGGAGCGGTCCGGGTGCAGGTCCTGGCCGAACACGAGGACGGTCACCGCACCGTGGTCAGCCACTTCAACAAGGCCCACAAAGGGCACCTGGCCCGGGCCCTGGTCAGTTCCCGAAGCGAACCGGCCGATGCTGCCGCGGTCGCCGCGGTGGCCCGCCGCGCCGGCATGAATGTGGAACGCGACGGGAACGAGCTGACGGTCGTCGTGCCGGCCTGACAGGACGCCGCCTCAGGCTGCCTCGAACGGCTCGCCGCCTCAAGCTGCCTCGAACGGCTCGCCGTCCAAAGCCACCGAGGGTCGGCCATCCGGCCCCCTCGGCACATCCCCCACCAGCGTCACGCGGTACAACCGACGATCGTGCTCGCCGCTGAGGTCCGACGGCGCCAGATGCACGGTCGAACGGTTGTCCCAGAACGCGATGCTGCCGGGCTCCCACTTGAACCGCACGGTGTACTCCGGCCGCACCAGCTCGTCGTAGAACAACCCCAGGAGGCGGCGGCTCTCGTGCGGGGACACGTCGACGATGTGGCTGGTGAACCCGGGGTTGACGTAGAGCGCCCGCTCCCCGGTCTCCGGATGCACTCGCACCACGGGATGCTCAGTGAGCAGCGGCCGCCGGTCCACCCGGCGCCGATAGTCTTCGGTAGCGGTGGTGCCGTCGGGCGGCGCGAAGCGGTGGACCGCCCGCAGTCCGTCGGCGAGCCGCTGCAACGGCGCCGACAGCCCGGCATACGCGGCCACCGTGTTGGACCACTGGGTGTCACCGCCGTACGGCGGGATCACCTCGGCCCGAAGGATCGACGCGGCAGGCGGATTCACCGCCGCGGTGACATCGGCGTGCCAGTTCGCCTTGTCGAATCCACGACTGCTGCCGTATCGCGATTTGAACCGGTCGGCGAAGATCGGGTAGATCGTCGGATAGTCGGGATCCGGGATCGAATCGAACAGCGGGTGCGCCGGGGTCGGCGAGCCGAAGGCCCGGGCCAGCCGCAGGTGGTCGTCGTGGCCGATGAACTGGTCACGGAAGAACACCACCTTCCACTTGAGCAGGGCCGCACGAATTTCGGCGACCTCGTCGTCGAGAAGCGGCGCGGTCAGGTCGATTCCACGAATCTCCGCACCGATCCAGCCCGCCTGCGGGTGGATCGTCAGTGTGGATGCCAGTTGAGTCATCATGGTCCCCTTCGGTTTCTGTGACTGGCGTCTTACGAGACGAGCGATTTCGGCGTGACGCCGTCGAGTTCGTTCTGGGCGGTCACGATCGCGTTGTAGCGACCGTCGACATAGGGCGAGACATCGACGCGGGATTTGATGGTTCCGGTCTCGTGCAGGCCGTCGGCGACGGTTTGGAACAACGCCGTGGAGTCCGGATCGATCGGGTAGTACGAGGCGATCCCGTCCTCGTCGTAGAGCTTCTTGCCCTGGTCGAACGTGATGCCCTGCACCTTGACGTAGTACTGGTCAATCCACTGGTCGGCGTGGGTGTCCTTCCAATTGTTGGCGGCGACCGCGCGCCCCACGTAGTCGCCGATGGCCGTCGCCTTGGCCGGATCGTCGAGCACGTCCCTACGTACGATCAATGTCTGTATGCCGGTGTTGATGCCTTTGCCATCACCGAGGATCGGCGGCTCACCCAGTTGGTAGTACTGATTGCCGAGGACGATCGCGGCATCGACGGCACCCGCGGCGAAGGTCGGAACCACCTCTGCCCCAGCCAGTTCCACGGGCTGGACATCCGTCCGCAGATCCAGGCCATGACGCTTGAGCAGGCCCGCGGTCACCATGTGGCGACCCGAACCCGGCGGGTAGGCAACTCGCCTGCCGCGCAGATCCTCGATCGTCCGCACCCCGCTGCCGGGCCGCGCCACCAGGTAGTAGCCACCACTGGTGCCCGGATTGGCCTGCAGCCCGATGGTCACCAGATCGGTGACACCGCTGTCCACCGCGATGGGCACCGGCGCCTCCCCGATCGATCCGACGTCGGCGGCTCCCGAGCGCAGTGCCTCGATGACCGCCGCGCCGCCGCTGAAATCGGCGAACTCGACCTCGTAGGGCGCTCCCTGCCCGGCATCGGCCAGATTCCACGGCAGGGATTGCGTCCCGTTCTGCTCGGCGATGACGAGCTTCGTGCCGGCCGGCACGTCGGTCCGCGTCGCGATCTTCACCGTGTCGATGGCGTCGCCGGCTCCGTCGTCGGACAGTCCGCACGCGCTGAGCACCAGCGGAATCAGCAACAATGCCACCGAACTCAACCTGACGCGACCAACCATGCGGCTATTCCTGGTCTTCATATACACCCAACTCCGAGAGCAACCGCCTGCGCAGTGCGGCGAATTCGTGCGTATCCCGGGCTCGCGGTTTCGGCACCGAGACGTCGACATCCAATGAGATGACCCCGTCGGTCAGCACGATGACGCGGTCGGCGAGCAGGATCGCCTCATCGACGTCGTGGGTCACCAGCAGGACCGCCGGGGTGTGCCGGCGGTACAGGTCCATCAGCAGGCCGTGCATCCGGATCCTGGTGAGCGCGTCGAGCGCACCGAACGGCTCGTCCAGCAGCAGCAGTTGCGGCTCGCGAACCAGAGCCCGCGCCAGCGCGACTCGCTGAGCCTCCCCGCCCGACAGGGTGCGCGGCCACACCTTCGCCTTGTCCGCCAGATTGACCTCTCCGAGCGCCGAGAACGCCCGCTGTTGCACGGCGCCGGTGGCGGGCAGCCCGATCGTCACATTGGCCAGCACCCGCTGCCATGGCAGCAACCTCGGGTCTTGGAACACGATCGCGCGCCGGGCCGGCACGCGCAGGTAGCCGTCCACGTCCGCGTCGAGGGCACCGAGCGCGCGGAGAAACGTGCTCTTGCCGGACCCGCTGCGGCCCAGCAGTGCGACGAATTCCCCGGCCCGGATCTCCAGATCGAGGCCGTCGATGATGACGTTGTCCCCGAAGCTCTTCCGGATCTCGCGGGCGATCACCACCGGTTCCGCGCCGATCGTGGCCGTCAGCGTGTCAGTCCCCGTCATAGGCCCGTCTCCAGGTGAGCAACCGGCCTTCCAGGAACCGGACGACCAGGATCGAGACCAGGCCGAGCATCGCGTAGACGGCGATCAGGACGAAGACGATGTCGATCTGGAAGTACTCACGAGCATCGGTCATCATGCGCCCCAGGCCTTTCTTGGCGTTGATGGTCTCGGCGAAGATCAGCGACAGCCAGGACGCGGTCAGCGCCAGGCGCAGGCCCACGAGAAAACCCGGAAGGGACCCGGGAATGATGACGCGGTAGATCATCTCGGCCCGCCCCGCGCCGAACGAACGCGCCGCCTCCACCAAGGCGGCGTCGACGCTGCGGATCGCGCTGAACGTGTTGATGTAGATCGCGACGGCGACCGCCAGCGTGATCAGCAGGATCTTGGGCACCTCACTGATGCCGAACCACACGATCAGCAACGGCACCAGCGCGAAGTTCGGAACCGCCCGCAGGACTTCCATATTCGCGTCGACGAAGTTCTCCCCGATCCGCGACAGTCCGGAGATCAACGCCAGACCGAGACCGAGCACGATGCCGAACAGCAGGCCGTATCCGACCCGCAGCAGGCTGGCGGTCAGGTGTTCCTGAAAGGTGCCGTCGGCGATCAGGGTCCACGCGGCGCGCAGCACCCNGGTCGACCAGCACGGCTGCCGCCTCGGCCCGCGTGGCGCCGGGCGGCCGCGACACCAGGGTGGCCATCTCAGGCGGCTCCGAAGTAGTCGCCCGAAATCGATTCCGATGCAACACCGTCGGGACCCACCGGAACGTCGCCCACGAGCGTGATGCGGTGCAGGATCCGGTCACCTTCGACGTGTTCGAAATCGCGCGGTGCCAGGTGCAGGGCGGAACGGTTGTCCCAGAACGCCACGCTTCCCGGCTCCCACTTGAACCGCACCGAGTACTCGGGTCGGGCGATCTCCTCGAACAGGAGATCGAGCAGATGCCTGCTCTCCCGCGGCGCGAGGTTGACGATCTCGCGGGTGAAAGAGGGGTTGACGTAGAGCACCTTCTCCCCTGTCTCGGGATGCACCCGGACCACGGGGTGGATGGTGGCAAGTGGATTGCTGCGCACCAGATCACCGATCTTCTCGGCGCTGCGCTCGGCCGAGGTCGTCGCCCCGAAGCGGTGCTCGGCGCGCAGCTCGTCGGCCAGGGCTTGCACCGCCGGGGACAGGCCCGCATATACGGCCGCGACATTGGTGAACTGGGTGTCCCCGCCGTAGGCGGGCACGCGTTCGGCGCGCAGTATCGAATGTGACGGCGGTTTGATCAGCGGGGTCACGTCGGCGTGCCAACCGGGGCCGTTGGGGCTTTGCCGCTTGCGGTATCGGGTGCCGTACCGGTGGTCGTAGGCCGCAGGCGACACGGTGTGGATCTGGGGGAATCCGGCTGGGGCGGAATCTCCCTCGTAGGGGTGGCCCGGGGTGACCGCGCCGAACTGGGCGCCGAACGCGATCTGCGCCGCGTGGTCGAGTTCCTGCCCGCGGAAGAACACCACCTTCCACTCATGCAGCGCGGCTCGGATGGCTGCCACCTGCGCCGGCGACAGGGGCTCGGACAGATCCACCCCGTCGATGAGTGCACCGGTGAATCCCGACAGTGGGGTCACCGCGACTCCTACCTCTGCGGCGGCGGTCGGCGCGGTGATCGTTTCAGAAACAGAAGAAGGCATGGCCACACTCCCCTCGAAAGCGGCTGCTGATATCGGTGATTCGACGCTAACGAGGACGGCTTGCGGACTTACCGGTTTGAATCGGCGTGACGAGAATGGCGCACGCCGACCCGGGCACCAATAGGGCGTTGCCGGCCGCGGCCGAACGAGGGGGACGAAATCGCCTCTGCCTGCGCAGTACTGGCTCCACACGTCGAGGAACGTTCGAATCTCACTGTTGCCGAGCTAATTTCACCGCAGCAATTTTCATCCGAGCGCGACCGCCGTACACCGCAACCGAATTCAGTGAATTCCCGGGTGTTCCCCACAACGGCCGACGGTGTCGTGCACAATATGAGCTCGCGTCAGCGTCCGCCGCCTGTGCCGCGCCCATCACATCACCATCTCCGGGGGAGCAAGCTTGGTCACCTGCTCAGTTTCCACACCGCATCCGTCATATCCGCCGGCGCGCGGTGGAAGGCACCGGAAGCCCCCGGAACGGCGCTGGCTTCCCGTGGGGATCGGAGTGGCCGCTGCGGCCGTGGTCAGTTCGCTGCTCACCGCTTTCGTCATCATCACCACGCTGGCCTCGAAACTGTCGGCCAAGGATTCGGTGTATGCGGTCGGCGCCAGGACATACGAGGTGAAGCCGGATCGGCCGGCGCAGCCCGATATCGCCGCACGGGCCGCCGCACCGGCGGTGGCCGCCTTCGCGTTCGACGAGTCGGGCTTCGTCGGCTCGCAGGCGCGCTGCCGTGACACGCAGACGGCCCGGGCGATCNCGGGGTGGTGCCCGCGGCCTCGGGCGGCGACGGCACCGGCTCCATCCGGGTGCCGGCATCGTGCTGTGGAGTCGTCGGTCTCAAACCGCGGCGCGGACGATCCTCGTTCGCCCCCGACGCCGGCCACGGCCTGGAGGGCATGGTGAACAACCACGCCTTGACCCGGACGGTGCGCGACTGCGCCGCGCTGCTCGACGTCATCGCCGGCAGCGCACCCGGCGACCCATACGGGGCGGCGGCCCCCGCCGTCCCGTTCCTCGAGTCGGCCGACCGGACCCCGCCGGCGCAACGCGTCCTGATCGCCACGTCGTCGCCGTTTCCGACCGACCGGATCGATCCCGAGGTGGTGGCTGCCGTCGAGGCGACCGGTCGGCTGCTGGAAGGTCTGGGCCATCGGCTCACTCCGGGGGCGCCCACGATCGACCCGGACGCGGTCGCCGAGGCCATCGCCGTGCTGCACAACGTGAGCAACGCTCAATTGCACGACCTGGCGCAGGCACATCTGGGCCGGGCCCCGCGCGAGGACGAGTTCGAGCCGAGCACCTGGGTGATGATCCGCGAGGGCTTCACCACCACCGGCCTGGACTACGCCAACGCGATCGCCGCGATCCACGCCGAGACCAGGCGCTTCGCCGCGGGGATGGCCGAGCACGACGTGCTGCTGGTGCCGACCCTGCTGGCCGGTCCCCCGCCGTACGGACTGCTGAACCAGCCCCGCGGAACCACCCGCGCCTTCTTCGACGTCGAGTTCGCCACGACCGGATGGACCGCACTGGCCAACGTGACCGGTTGGGCGGCGATATCCCTGCCCCTGGGCCAGACCAGCGACGGGCTGCCCATCGGCGTGCAGCTGATGGCCCCTGACGAGGCAATCCTGCTCAGTCTGGCCCGCCAGCTCGAGCAGGCGGCGCCGTGGTGCAGTCGTATTCCGCCCCGATGGGTGGCCGGTACCACCACGATGTAGCCGACGAATATCCTCTGAGGCGAACCGCGTGCCATCGGCCCGTTGGACGGGTCGCGCCTCAGCAGCACGACAACAGCAGGACGCTGTCTTCAAAGGAGTAGACAACCTCATGGTGAATCAGCAGCAGGCCGACAAGATGACCACGGGCAAGGGCTTCATCGCCGCGCTCGACCAGAGCGGTGGCTCGACTCCCAAGGCCCTGCGCCTGTACGGGGTCGAGGAGAGCGCGTACTCCTCCGAGGAGGAGATGTTCGACCTGATCCACCAGATGCGCTCGCGCATCATCACCTCGCCGTCGTTCGGCGGTGACCGGGTGCTGGCCGCGATCCTGTTCGAGCAGACCATGGACCGTTCCATCGACGGCAAGCCCACGGCGACCTACCTGTGGGAGGACAAGGGCGTCGTGCCGCTGCTCAAGATCGACAAGGGCCTGGCCGAGGTCGCGGACGGCGTGCAGGTGATGAAGCCCATGCCCGGTCTGGACGACCTGTTGGCCCGCGGCGCGAAGAACGGCATCTTCGGCACCAAGGAGCGGTCGGTGATCGGCGCGGCCAACCCGGACGGCGTCGCCGCGGTGGTGGCCCAGCAGTTCGAGGTGGCAAAGCAGGTGCTGTCGCACGGACTGATCCCGATCATCGAACCCGAGGTCACCATCTCCATCTCGGACAAGGCCGAGGCCGAGGACCTGCTCCGCGACGAGATCACCAAGAACCTGGATGCCCTGCCCGCCGACCAGAAGGTCATGCTGAAGCTGACCCTGCCGACACATGCCAACCACTACCAGTCGCTCGTCGAGCATCCGAAGGTGATGCGGGTCGTCGCGCTGTCCGGTGGCTACTCGCGCGACGAGGCCAACAAGCTGCTCGCCGAGAACACCGGCGTGATCGCCAGCTTCAGCCGCGCGCTGACCGAGGGGCTGTCGGCCCAGCAGAGCGACGACGAGTTCAACGCCACGTTGGACAAGTCGATCCAGTCGATCTACAACGCGTCCGTCGCGGGCTAGTCGCGGATCCGGCGAGGCGTACGCAGATGGTCATCCCGATCGATCGCCCCAAACTCGAGGGCAATGTCGCCGTCGGCAACGGCCGTCAGCTCGGATTCGCCGAGTTCGGTGACCCGCAGGGCCGGGCCGTCTTCTGGCTGCACGGCACCCCGGGTGCCCGCAGGCAGATCCCGACCGAGGCCCGGGTCTACGCCGAGCGAAATCACATCCGGTTGATCGGGGTGGACCGGCCCGGCATCGGGTCGTCCACCCCGCACCAGTACGACCGAGTGCTGGATTTCGGTGACGATCTGCGCACCATCGCCGACACACTGGGCATCGACAAGCTCGCCGTCATCGGCCTGTCCGGTGGCGGGCCGTACACCCTGGCCACAGCGGCCGCCATGCCCGACCGGGTGATGGCGGCCGGGGTGCTCGGCGGGGTGGCACCCATGGTCGGTCCCGATGCGATCAGCAGCCCGCTGATGCAGTTGGGCGCGGTGGTCGCGCCGGTGTTGCAGGTGGCCGGTGCGCCGATCCGGCTGGCCGCGTCCGGTCTGATCCGGCTGATCCGGCCCGTCGCCTCCCCCGCCCTGGAGATCTATGCGCGGATCTCGCCCGAGGGCGACCGGCGCATGCTGAGCCGGCCGGAGTTCAAGGCCATGTTCCTCGACGACCTGCTCAACGGCAGCCGCAAGCAACTCGCCGCGCCGTTCTACGACATCGTGGTGTTCGAGCGCGACTGGGGTTTCCGGCTCGATGAGGTCAAGGTTCCGGTGCGCTGGTGGCACGGCGACCACGACCACATCGTGCCGTTCGCGCACGGCCAGCACGTGGTCTCCCGGTTGCCCGACGCGGTGATGACGGAGCTGCCCTACGAGAGCCACCTCGGCGGTCTCGGCTGCGCCGAGGAGATCATGGGCACCATGATCGCCATGTGGGACAAGGCGATCACCGACTGAGCCCGTCGCGGGGTTGACCTCAACCATTGTTGAGGGTCGAGGCTTGAGACATGACAACCTCGATGACTCAGATCCGGGCCGACCTCTGGGAAACACGCACCGACACACCGTTTCCGGGGTTGACCACCCACGCTTATCTGTGGACCGCCGACGGCCACAACGCGTTGTTCTACTCCCCGGCCGGTGACGCCGACTTCGCCGCCATCGAATCTCTCGGCGGGGTCGATGACCACTACCTGTCGCACCAGGACGAGGCCGGGCCCATGCTGGCCCGCATCGGCGAACGGTTCGGTTCGCGACTGCACGCGCCTGCCGCCGACGGTGCCACGATCGAGCAGCACCGCCCGATCGACGTGCCACTGTCGATCCGGCACATCGACGACCGCGGCATCGACGTGATCCCCACGCCCGGCCACACACCCGGAAGTACGTGCTATCTGGTCGACGGCGCCGAGGGCCGCTACCTGTTCACCGGCGACACCATGTTCGTCGCAGGCGACGGTCGATGGTCGACCTTCGTGATCCCCGGGATCGGCGATGCCACGGCGATGGCCGACAGCGTGCGGCTGCTGGGGACGCTGGAACCCGACGTGGTCATCTCCAGCGCCTACGGGGCCCGCGCCGTCACCGCGGTGGAAAAGGGCGCCTGGGCCGCCTGCATCGACGAGGCACTGAGGTCGATCCCGGTCGCGCGGTGACGCCGATGTCGAGTAGCGCACTACTCTAGGCCCGGCTCCGGCCCCGTTCCGATACTTCGAACAACTGGCGACGTGCCAGCGGTTCCGGAGGTCGGCAGATGGCAACGATCGGCAAGCATGCGGTGGTGCTGGGGGCAAGCATGGGCGGGCTGCTGGCCGGCCGGGTCCTGGCCGACTACTTCGACACCGTCACGCTCGTCGAGCGTGACGTGTTGCCCGACAGTCCGGCGCACCGGCGCGGCGTCCCACAGGGCAGGCACGCCCACGGGCTGCTCAGCGGCGGACTGCAGGCGCTGGCCCGGTTGTTCCCCGGGCTGCCCGAGGAACTGGCCGCCGACGGCGCGACGGTGCTCGCCGGGGCGGATCTGTCGCTGGTCTCCCTGACGCTGGGCGGTCACACCCTCAACCTCGACGGACAGCCCGCGAAACCGATCGAGTCGTATCTGGCCAGCAGACCGTTCCTGGAGGCGCATGTCCGGGAACGCGTGCGCGCCATCGACAACGTCCACATCCTCGACGGCCACGACGCCGTCGAGTTGCTGATGGATGCCACCGGACGGGTGACCAGCGTCCTGGTCGCGGATCGCAGCGGTGGCGCCGGGCACGCGATCGCCGCCGACCTGATCGTCGATGCCATGGGCCGCGCCGGACGGACCCCGGCCTTCCTGGACAGCGCCGGATACGGACGGCCCGACGAAGACCGTGTCGCCGTGGCGGTGGCGTATTCCAGTCAGCTGCTGCGCTTCGCGGGCAACGCGCCGCGCGATCGGCTCACCCTGGTCGGTGCGGTACCCGAAAGGCCGTACGGAGGCTCGTTGTTCGCCTACGAGGACGACACCTGGCTGCTCACCACCGCCGGCCTCAACGGCCACGAGCCGCCGGCGGACCTGGGCGGGATGATCACCTTCGCCGCCGAGTTCCTGGCACCGGAACTGATCGCGTCGTTACGTGGCGCGCAACCGCTGGGCCCGGTGGCCACCTTCCGCTACCCGGCGAGCGTGCGCCGACGCTATGAGCGCATGGCCCGATTCCCCGACGGCCTGCTGGTGTTCGCCGACGCCATCTGCAGCTTCAATCCGGTGTACGGCCAAGGGATGTCGGTGGCCGCGCTGCAGGCGCTCGCGTTACGCGACTGCCTGGACCGAGGAGCCGACGATCTGGGACGCCGGTTCCTGCGAGCGGCGGCCGGCTGCACCAACACGGCATGGCAGATGGCTTGTGGCGCCGACCTGGCCCTGCCGCAGATCCCCGGGCCCCGGCCGGCGTCGCTGCGAATGTCCAACTGGTACACCCAGCGGGTCCTCAGCGNCGACGCCGTTCGGGGCGACCCGCCCGCGCGAAAGCCGCAGTCGCGGTGCCCCACTGAGGTTCTCGCGGTCAGGCGCCGTTGTCGACGAGGGCCCGGCGCAGCAGGTGCATCGCCACCGTGGTGGCGCGTTCCCGGATGTCGGACCGGTTGCCTGGCAGACGGAGGGTGCGGGTGATGGCCGCCGATCCGGCGCGGACGGCGAAACACACGGTGCCGACAGGCTTCTCCTCGGTGCCGCCGCCCGGGCCGGCGATGCCGCTGATCGCCACGGCGGTGTCGGCCCCGAAATGGTGCAGCGCACCGGTCACCATGGCCTCGGCCACCGGCTCGGACACCGCGCCGTACTCGGTGATCAGAACCGGATCCACGTTCAGCAGTTCGGCTTTGGCCTCGTTCGCGTAGGCGACCACGCCACCGGCAAGGTAATCCGAGCAGCCAGGGATATCGGCCAGCCGAGCCGCCAGCAGCCCCGCCGTGCAGGATTCGGCGGTGGCGATCCGCCGCCCGGCCAACAGGCCGGCCACCTGCTCGTCCACCGTCGACCCGTCCTCGGAGAACAGCGCGGCCCCGTGCCGATCCCGCAGCAGGTCCACCAGGTGGCGGTAGGCACCGGCAGCGTCGGGCTCGTACCGGGTGACGATTTCCAGTTCGCCGCGCCGCAAGCAGGTGGTGATCTCCAGTGCGTCGAAGCCGGCGACCGTGGCTTCGGCGTCACGCAAGGTCTCGGCCAGGCCGGATTCGGCCAGCCCGAACATCCGGATCATCTCCTGCCGGTAGCGGGTGCGGCCCGAGATCGCCTGCTGCACAGCCTCGGTCGCGACGGCGGTGTGCCACATCGGTTGCAGCTCACGCGGCGGGCCGGGCAGCACCACCACCGTCGGAGTGCCCGCCACCACCACGCCGGGCGCGGTGCCGACCGGCGGGAGCACCTCCGCGCCGACCGGCACCAGGGCCTGCTTGCGGTTCGCCGCGCGCACCGCGTCGAAATCCACGCCGGGACGCTCCCCCATCAGGTTGCGCAGGATGTCCGCGATGCGCTCCTCCATCGCCACATCGAGGACCAGTTCCCGCCCGCAGAAGGCGGCGACGGTCGCCACGGTGAGATCGTCCGCGGTCGGACCCAACCCACCGCTCGTGACGATCAGATCCACCCCCTCGGCGGCCAGGAACTGCAGCTGCGCGGTGATGTCGGCCGGGCGGTCACCGCAGATGGTGATGTGCGCGAGTTCCACCCCGAGCTCCAGGAGCTGATCGGCCAACCACGGCCCGTTGCGGTCCTGGACCCGGCCGGTGAGGACTTCTGTTCCGGTTACGACGATGCCTGCGCGTGCGCTCACGACGTGAACACTACGCAGCACGACGGCCTACGACTCAGAAGCCGTAGCCCAATTCGGCCGGAACGTCGGAGGCGAAGGCGGCGCCGAGCCGGCGGACCAGTTCCGGGTCCTTGCTGCGCAACCGGTTGGCGGCGACGAAAGCCTCTGGGCGGTGGCCGCCGAGGTAGAGGCTGCCGAGCACGTCGAGGTCGAGTTCGACATCGGCAGGCGCATCGGTGCGCGCGCAATGCGCACGGCCACCCTGAATCTTCAGGGCGAACCGCCCGCCATCTCCACGGAAGCCGTCGGCGACGTCCAGCACGATGTCGAGGTCGGCCTGGTACTGCCGCGCCTCGAGGGCGGCCGCGATGTCCATGATCCGGATCCACAGGTCGTCACTGCTCGACGTCACGCGAACCAGCCGCGGGTTGGTCAGCAGGTAGGGCAGCACATCGTCCGGATGCGACCAGACGATGACCTTCTCCATCAGGTCCATGCCGAGCAGTGCCCGCCACAGCGCGATATAGGCATCGGTGGTCACCGCGGTGACCTCGCGCACGCGGATCGAGCGGGACTCCTCGCCGTGCACGCGGTAGAGCGCGTAGCCGTCGGGGTGCACGAATGCGAACAGCTCGGTACCGCCCTCGCGGGTGTTCTCCCGGTCGGCGAGCATCTCGTCCCAGAGCGGGGTCGGGCATACCAGCCCGCCCGGGGTCTGCCGGCGCCAGCGATCGTAGATCTCGGCGAAGGTGTCGCGATGGTCGGCGGGTTTGACCAGCCGCACCCCGCCGGGATCGGGCACCCCGGCCCGGAACTCGGCGAATCGTCGGTCGATCGACATCTCGTGCACCGTGGTGGCCGGACCGTAGCCGAACCGGCCGTAGATGCCGCCCTCGCTGGCCGTCAGTGCGGCGATCGGGTATTTGGCGTCGGCGATCCGTTGATGCAGCTCGGTGTACATGGAGCGCAGGATCCCGCGCCGCCGATGGGTGGGGGCGACGACCACGTAGCTCAGCCCCGCCGTGGGCAGCACCGCACCGCCGGGGACGGTGAGCTGCAGATCGAGGTAGATCGACTGTCCGACGATATCGGTGCTCTCACCGTCGCGCATCACCACCCCGCCGTCGGCGGCCACCATCTGCCGCCACGCCTCCATCGAATCCGGGTGGCCGATTTCGCCGAAGGCGGTATTGCCGAGCAGCGACATGGCCGGCCAGTCGGCGTCGGTCACGCTCTGCAGGGTCAGGGTCGAATGCGGAGATTTATCGTCGATCACAGAAACCGACGGTGCCACAACAGCATCGATGACCGCGACCGAATTATCGTCCGCCGCGGTCATCGCGTCATCGGCTCAGCGCTTGAGCCAGCTGTTCAGGGTCGCCACCTCACGCGTGTAGGTCGTCATGATGTCGTCCTGGTAGAGCGTGGCCCCGCTGATCGTGTCCTGGCCCTGCCAAACCACCCTGATCCGGTTCGCACCGCGCTGGTAGACATCCACCCGGTCAAGGTCACGGTGCTGCCATCCGCCGCTCTCGGCCAGTTCGCCGACCTCATGGCGCACATCGGTTGTGGTCATCAGCCGATCCTATCGCCGTGCCCGCTGGTCGATCGGTACCACCGTCGGTGCGCTGTTGTATCCGCTGACCCTCACCCAATTCGCCGGATGTTCCGAACCGGTCACCGTGCCCGTCAGCTCGACCGTCTCCCCTGGGTACACCGTGACGTAGTTGTCTGAGTACTCGATCGGCAGGATTTCGTCACCATCGCGGGTGGTGGTGATCTCGGCGCGCTCGAAGAACGCGATCTGACGGCCCGGATTGTGCAACCGGATCAGCACGCCCGCACCGCCATGGTCCGAATCGGTCCGGTGCGCGGTCACCTGCAGCCGCGCCGGGGCCATGGTGTTGAGCGGCGTCAGGTCGGCCCAGCTGCTCTGCGCGAGATCGAACGCCTGATCGTTGACCGGAGGCCCGACATCGTCGAGTTGCTGCGACTGCCAGTAGGTGTTGTCCGCGACGACCGCACCGCCCGCGTCGAGCAGTTCGGCGCGGACGAACACCACCGGTGAGTCCTCGGCGAGCCGCGGCAGGGTCAATGCGGCGACCGCCCCGTTCGACGGCACCGCGGGTACATCGGCGTCGCGGTCGTCGCGCAGCCGGCCGGTCAGGTCATAGGTCCGGACCCGCACCCGTAGGCCGGTCCGGTCCTGCGGTGACTGGTTGGCCACGGTGACGTGGGCGGTGTCGTGATCGCCGGTGGCATAGGAGTCGAAGACGACCGACAGCGGACGTAAACCCTTCTTGGCCCCGTAGTAGGCGCCGCCCGGCCGCAGGTAGTAGTCGAAGAGGTGGCCGAAGAACGACGGCCAGTGATTGTTGAGCATCCAGTAGATGGTCATCTTGTGGTTGTCCCACCCGCCGGCCGCGAACGCCTCGAATTGTGCGCGGGTCGACTCGTAGTGGGCCAGTTGCGCCTTGCGCGCGAATTCCTCTGCACCGCGCGACGATCCATAGCGCTGCATCACCGCGGTGCGGATGCTCTCGAGCGCGGCGTTGCTGGGGTTGGCTCCGGCGTGGAAGTACCAGGCGTCGTTGATGGGCCACAGCTTGTCGGGCGGGATGAACTTGCGCAGGCTGGCGAACGGCGGGACGTGCTCGTTGTCGCCTTGTTCGGCGTTGGCACCGCGGGTGGCCGCGTACCGGCCGCTGAACCAGTAGCTCGGCGGCCGCCAGGTGTAGGGGCCGGCCATGTGGATGCCGTCCCACTCCGGATTGCCGTCGGCGTCCCGGGCCATCGACGACACCGTGTCGACGACGGTGTTGGGCCAGTGCAGGTCCCGCAGGATGCGGTGATAGTTCTCCAGTACCTCCTCCGGCGGCTTCCCGTCACTGCCGTTGGCCCACAGGAACGCCGATGCATGCCCACGCAGCGACAGGATCTGCGAGCGCATGCTCGCCTCGGCGACCCGCCGGTCCTCGTCGTCCCACTGCCACCATTTCTCCCACTGGTTGCAGCACATCCATCCGTACATCAGCGGGATGCCCAGCTCGTCGGCACGTTCGATGATGTTGTCGCCCGGGAACTTTCCCTCCAGGCGCAGCATGTTCAGCCCCAGATCCCGGACGTATCCCAGGATCGCGTCCTCCCGCTTCGGGTCGTACTGGAACAGCAGGTCGGGCGTGTAGGCCGCGCCCCGTATCAGGAAGTCGCGACCGTTGACCGTCAGGTAGAAGCTGCCGCCACGGCCCAGTTCGGGGAACTGTTCGTCGCTGTCCCGGTGCTGCGCCACGGTGCGGATGCCGAAGCGGGAATCCAAGGTGTGCGTCGCCCGGCCATACCGCAGGAACTCCAGCCGCAGGTCATAGAGGTCGGGGCGGCCCATGGTGTAGGGCCACCACAGGTCCGGGTTGCTCACCCGCAGCTGCTCGAAAGTGTCCGGGTCGAACCGGATCTCACGCGCCTCGCCCGGCGCCAGGTTCACCGGTTGATCGACCGAGACCTCGGGCTTGCCGGGCCGGCTGATGCGCGCCCGCACCACACCGCTCATCGGCACGTCGGCGGTGTTGCGGATGTCGGTGTACACGGTCAGCCGCGCACTGTCGGTGGCGGGCAGCGGCAGCTCGGAGGTCACCAGCGGGTCGCTCAGTACGACGGGGCCCGAGTAGCTCAGGTAGACCGGTTTGAAGATGCCCGCATTGCGGTCGGCCACATAGGAATTGCCCCGCATCGGGTTCTTGCCGGGGCCCTGATAGCCGATGCGGTTCCAGTTCAGCCAGTCCCACCAGCTGTCGGCGAGCTCGACACCGTCGATGTCCTGCAGCGCCTGCTCGGGGGTCACCTTGACGGCCAGCGTGTTGGCTTCGCCCGCTCGGATCCACGGCGTCGCATCGATCTCGTGGAGGGTGTGCATCCCGACCAGCAGTGAATTGCCGGCGATCATCGTGCCGTTGAGCCACACCTCGGCGCGGTAATTGATGCCGGGGAATTCCAGCCGGTAGTTCGAACTCCCCTCCGGTGCGGTGAAGCTGGTGCGATACCACCAGTCCTGCCGGAACAGGTCGTCGGGCACGTCGGCCAGATTTTCTCCGGCATACAGGTCCGGATAGGTGCCGTCGTCCTGCAGCGCGCCGAGCACGGTGGTCGGCATGCGCTGGATCCCATGCCAGTCGGCACGCACCTCGCCAGGGGTGGACAGCGTGGCGCCGTCGGCCGCCACGGTCCGCGCCGATGCCAGCTGCCAGCCCTGCGCGAGTTCGATTCGTCCGGACGGTGGCTCTGGCCGGCCGAACGGCGGGAAGTCGGCCGCGCACAGCGACAACACCAGCAGGACCGATACGGCACACCCCGCGATCCTGACCCGAAGGCTGGGGCCGGCGCGACGAATCCGGGCGGAAATGGGCAGCTCCTCAAAGACCGGTGTGGCACCGCGTGCAGGTGTCGGTGCCGTGCCCGGTCATTCTGCCGTGATGGATACCCGCCCGCTCCGCTGCACCCTCAGAGCTTGTGCGGGACGTCGTTGACCAGGCCACCGTCCATGACGAACTCGGCGCCGGTGGCATAACGGGATTCGTCGCTGGCCAAGAACACCACGAAGCTGGAGACCTCCTCGGGTTGCCCCGGGCGGCCCAGCGGGATGCTGAGCATGTCCTCGGGGAAATGCTCGGTCATCGGGGTCTTGATGAACCCGGGGTGGATCGAGTTGACCCGGATCTGCTTGGCCCCCAGTTCCAGCGCCGCGGACTTGGTGAGGCCACGCACGGCCCACTTCGAGGCGACGTACGGGTGCACCATGGCCGCACCGCGCAGGCCTTCGATGGAAGACACGTTGATGATCGACCCGCCGCCGGCCTGCTTCATCGCGGGCACGGCAGCCTGCATGCCCAGGAAGGTGCCGGTCAGATTGACGTCGATCACCTTCTGCCACTGCGCCATATCGAATTTGCCGATCTGCCCGAGCGCGACGATCCCGGCGTTGTTCACCAGCACGTTGAGCAGTCCGAAATCCGAGACCGCGGTATCCACCGCCGCGTCCCACTGGTCGGCCTGGGCGACGTCGAGATGAACGTAGCGGGCCGATTCGCCGAGTTCGGCGGCCAGCGCAGCACCCTCGTCGTCGAGGATGTCACCGATCACCACCTTGGCTCCTTCGGCGATCAGTGCCCGGGCGTGCTCGGCGCCCATTCCCCGTGCGCCGCCACTGATGAGTGCAACTTTTCCGTCTACCCGTCCCATGACGGGTGAGGCTACCGTAGAGCCCACTGTAAATAGAACCTGTTCCAATTTGATCGTGGAGGACTGCCCATGGCCATCCGTGTCGCGCACATCGGTACCGGAAACGTCGGGCGCCTGGCGCTCACCGGGCTGCTGACCAACCCGGCCTACGAACTGACTACGTTGTGCGTGTCGAGCGCGTCCAAGGTCGGCAGGGACGCCGGTGATCTTGCCGGCCTGGACATTTCCACCGGGGTCACCGCCGTCGACGATCTCGACGCGGTGATCGCGGCCAAGCCGGACTGCGCGGTGTACTGCGCGATGGGTGACACCCGAGGACCGGAAGCGATCGCCGATGTGGTGCGCCTGCTGGCGGCCGGGATCAACGTGGTGGGTTCGGCACCGGTGGTTCTGCAGTTCCCGTGGAAACTCATGCCGCACAAGTACATCGACGGGATCGAGGAGGCCGCCAAGGCGGGTAACGCCAGCCTCTTCATCACCGGCGTCGACCCCGGGTTCGCCAACGATCTGATCCCCTTCGCGCTGGCCGGTACCTGTCAGAGCATCGAGCAGGTGCGCTGCATGGAGATCGCCGACTACGCCACATACGACGGCACCACGGTGATGTTCGACGTCATGGGCTTCGGCAAGCCACTGGACGAGACCCCGATCCTGTTCCAGCCCGGCGTGCTCAGCATCGCCTGGGGCACCTCGATCGGGCAGCTCGCCGCCGGCCTGGGCATCGAGATCGACGACATCACCGAGGTTTGCGAAAAGGAGCCTGCGCCCGAGGCTTTCGACATCGCCGCCGGGCATGTCGCCAAGGGCACGGTGGCGGCGCTGCGGTTCGAGATCCGCGGCATGGTCGCCGGCAAACCGGTGATCGTCATCGAGCACGTCACCCGGTTGCGCGACGATCTGCGGCCGGACTGGGCGCGCCCGGCCCAGCCGGGCGGCTCCTACCGCGTCGAGATCGTCGGCGAGCCGTCCTACGCGGTCGACATCTGCCCCACCAGCCGCAAGGGCGACCACAACCACGCCGCGATCGTCGCGGCGGCCGGGCGCATCGTCAACGCCATTCCCGACGTGGTGGCCGCCGAGCCGGGCATCCGCACCACCCTGGACATGCCCCTGGTCACCGGCAAGGGTCTCTACAAGCTCAGCTAGGCGCCGGGCCGCAGCCGGCGATCCCCCCGGCGCCGGCCCCCTGGTCGCGGCACGGTGAGCACCGGCCATCCGTGGTCGGTCGCGGCCGAGGCCAGACCGGGCCGCGGGTTCACCGGGCGGGGATGGCCCACCAGCTTCATCAGCGCGCCGTCCTCGTCACCATCGGCATAGAAGTAGCTGTTGGCCAGGTCGACGCGCTGGGCGTGGCAAAAGGCTTGCACCGCAGCGGCTTTGCGTGCACCCCAGATGATGGGTTCGACGATTCCGCCAGTCAGCCTGCCCTGGCCGTCGATCGTGAAGTGATTGCACAGCACGTGACCGATGCCGAGGTGCCGCGCGACCGGTTCGGCATGGATGGTGAGCGCCGAAGAGCTCAGCACGACGGTGTGCCCACGGTCCTGATGCCTGCGCACCACGTCGCGCATGTGTGGGTACACCCGCTGGGCGATCCGGTTCTCGAACAGGTACTCCCCCAGTTCGTCGAGCTCATGCAGGGATTCGCCGCGCAGGTACCCGGCGGCCCGCACCAGCAGCCGCTCGAAGGGCATCCGGCCGATCCGGTACCGCACCGAGGCTTCGACGATCCCCAGGATCTCCCCGGCGGCGGCCTGCCGCTGCCGGATGCGATGCCCCGCATGCGCCGTCGCCGTGAACCCGTCCACCAGCGTGCCGTCCAGGTCGAAGAAAGCCCCGACCTGCGCGCCGCCGGGGCCCGACCCGATTTCCTCGAGTGATTCGGGTGGCGACAAGGTGCGGCCCATGGGGCTAGTACATCAAGCCACTACGACACTCGGCCAGTCGAGACCCGATCGAAGCCGGGCAAAGGGGGCTAGAAAAGAGGGATGTCGCCCTCCGCAGAACCCATCGCCGTCAAAGACATCGCCGCCGTCGTCGCCACCGGCCGATTCGACGACTCGAAGGCCTGGTACGCGCGGCTCCTCGGTCGCGAACCCGATCTGGAACCCGTTCCCGGGGTTGCCGAATGGCAGTTGACGGCGACCGCCTGGCTACAGGTCGTCACCGACCAGGCCGCCGCAGGCCGGACCGCGGTGCGCTTCGGCGTAGACGATCTCGACGCCACCGTTTCCCGGCTGCGCGAGTGCGGTGTGGCCATCGGCGAACCGCAGGTCATCGCCGAGATGGTGACGATCGTCGACGTGGCCGATCCCGACGGGAACGAGGTGTCGTTCGTGGCCGACGTGGCCTGAATCTGCCGAGTCGAGCTCCGAAAGCACCCGGCGTGGTACTAAACTAGAACACGTTTCATTTCGGTCCGGGCCGGATCGGCCGGGGACCCCACAGCGCTGTCATCAAAGGAGCAGGCATGCATACCGCACTCTGCGACGAGCTCGGGATCGACGTCCCGATCTTCGCGTTCACCCACTGTCGCGACGTCGTGGTCGCCGTCAGCAAGGCCGGCGGCTTCGGCGTCCTCGGCGCCGTGGGGTTCAGCCCCGAACAGCTCGAGATCGAGCTCAACTGGATCGACGAGCACATCGGCGACCACCCCTACGGCGTCGACATCGTGATCCCGAACAAGTACGAGGGCATGGACGCAAACATGTCCGCCGACGAGCTCAAGGGCATGCTGCAATCGCTGGTGCCACAGGAGCACCTCGACTTCGCCAAGAAGATCCTGGCCGATCACGGGGTGCCGGTCGACCACAGCGACGACGACGCCCTGCAGCTGCTGGGCTGGACCGAGGCCACCGCGACGCCACAGGTCGAGATCGCGCTCAAGCACCCCAAGATGACGTTGATCGCCAATGCGCTGGGCACCCCGCCGAAGGACATGATCGACCGCATCCACGCCGAGGGACGCAAGGTAGCGGCGCTGTGCGGTTCGCCGTCGCAGGCCCGCAAGCATGCCGACGCGGGAGTCGACATCATCATCGCCCAGGGCGGCGAGGCCGGTGGTCACAGCGGCGAGATCGGTTCGATCGTGCTGTGGCCGCAGGTGGTCAAGGAAGTGGCGCCGGTGCCGGTACTGGCCGCCGGCGGTATCGGCAGCGGGCAGCAGATCGCCGCCGCCCTGGCGCTCGGCGCCCAGGGCGCCTGGACCGGATCGCAATGGGTGATGGTCGAGGAGAGCGAGCACACCGAACAGCAGCACGCCGCATACGCCAAGGCCACCAGCAAGGACACCGTGCGCAGCCGATCGTTCACCGGCAAGCCGGCCCGCATGCTGCGCAACGACTGGACCGAGGCCTGGGAGAACCCCGACAACCCGAAGCCGCTCGGCATGCCGTTGCAGTACATGGTGTCGGGCATGGCCGTGGCAGCGACACACAAGTACCCGAACGAGAGTGTCGACGTCGCGTTCAATCCGGTGGGCCAGGTCGTCGGCCAGTTCAAGAAGGTCGAGAAGACCTCCGCGGTGATCGAACGCTGGGTGCAGGAGTACCTGGAGGCGACGGGCCACCTCAACGAGCTGAACGAGGCCGCCGGGGTGTGATCGGAACCGCTTGACGCACGGTGCGGCGGATTACGGCCACTATTGAGCAGTGATCCGCCGCCCAAGTGGTTATCCACAGATCACCGAATGGCTCTGGTGACCATCGCGCCGGTCGACGAGCATCGATTCTGTGGACGTCGGTGAATTTCTTCGACAGCAGGACGGGGTGATCTCGCGTCGGCAGGCGCTGGATGCGGGTCTGGCTGAGCATGAAATCCGACGATTGCTCTGACGCAATGAGTGGGCGCGGGTGCACGCCGGGGTTTATGTCGAACACACCGGTCCGCTGACCTGGACACAACGGGCTTGGGCTGCAGCGCTATACGCCGCCCCGGCCGCCCTGTGCTTCGAATCGGCGTTGGGCGCGCAGACGTCACCGATCCATGTCGCTGTCGACAGGCAACGGTCGACATTGGCTGAGCCGGTCGGCGTCCGCATTCACCGCATCGCCCACCTCGATGATCGCGCGCTGTGGAACGCCGGCCCGCCGCGGATGCGGTACGAGGAAGCCGCACTCGACGTCGCCGGCCGTTCGGCGCGCGAACTCGATGCCATAGCCGTCCTGGCCAACGCCTGCCAATCCCGGCGCACCACTGCGCGGCGGCTGCTGAAAACCCTCGACTCTCGTGGGCGGCTGCGGCGTCGCCGCTGGCTACGCGCGGTGTTGGTCGACATCGCCGACGGCACGTGCTCGGTGCTTGGGCACGGCTATCTCGTTTCATTCGACTCGACCGCGCCGCGTAGTCGCCCAAGCGGCGGATTGCAGTCAGCATCAAGCAGGGATCCGCCGCACGAGTCCGTACACCGCGCTCTCTCTGGCCGCAGGCGTAGACCCGCGTCGGTCGGTTATGTATGGTTACATACATAACCGACGAAGGGTTCGGATGTGACCAGTCCTCGTGACCGCATGGTGGCCTCGGCCGCATTGCTGATCCGGGAGCGCGGCGCGCACCCGACTGCCATTGCCGACGTGCTCGCCCACAGCGGCGCACCCCGCGGTTCCGCCTATCACTACTTCCCCGGCGGGCGGACCCAGCTGCTGACCGAGGCCATCGACTACGCCAGCGATCAGGTGGCCGCCCGGATCGACAAGGCCGGCAGTGCTGCGGAATTGCTCGACGCCATGATCGCCGGATTTCGTAAACAGCTGTCCGCCAGCGATTTCCGCGCTGGTTGTCCCGTCGTCGCGGTTGCCGTCGAGGCCGGCGAGCCGGGTGCCGCCGAATCGGCCACCCTCGACCGCGCCGGAGCGGCGTTCACCCGCTGGACCGGACAGATCGCCCGACGGCTGCAGGACGACGGAACCCCCGCCGAGCGCGCCGAAGAACTCGCGATGCTGATCATGACCGCCATCGAAGGCGCGGTGGTGGTCGCCCGCGCCACCCGCGACGTCAAACCGCTGGACCTGATCCACGGCCAACTGCGTGAACTCGTGACGGAAGGACCCTCATCATGACCGTCGATCAGTGGCAGCACACCGCCTGCATCCTGTGCGAGTGCAACTGCGGCATCGTGGTCCAGGTCGACGACCGCAAGCTGGCGAAAATCCGTGGAGACAAAGAACATCCGGCATCCCATGGCTACACGTGCAACAAGGCACTTCGGCTCGACCACTATCAGAACAACGCCAACCGGCTCACCTCCCCGATGCGCCGCCGGGCCGACGGCAGCTACGAGGCGATCGACTGGGATACCGCCGTCACCGAGATCGCCGAGAAGTTCCGTGGCGTCGCGCAGCGGTACGGCGGCGACAAGATCTTCTATTACGGTGGCGGCGGGCAGGGCAACCACCTCGGCGGCGCCTACAGCAGCTCGTTCCTGAAATCCCTTGGCTCGCGGTACCGCTCGAATGCCCTGGCGCAGGAGAAAACCGGCGAGGCCTGGGTGGACGCACACCTCTACGGTGGCCATACCCGCGGAGAGTTCGAGCACGCCGAGGTATCGGTGTTCGTCGGCAAGAACCCGTGGATGTCGCAGAGCTTCCCCCGGGCCCGGGTGGTGCTCAACGAGATCGCCAACGATCCGGCCCGGTCGATGATCGTGATCGATCCCGTGATCACCGACACCGCCAAGCTCGCCGACTTCCACCTGCGGGTACAGCCGGGCACCGACGCGTGGTGCCTGGCCGCGTTGTCGGCCGTGCTGGTCCAGGAAAACCTCTGCGATGAAACGTTTCTGGCCGAGCACGTCACCGGAGTGGATGCGGTCCGTGCGGTACTGGCCGACGTGGACGTCGCCGACTACGCGCGCCGGTGCGGCGTCGACGAGACGCTGCTGCGCGCCGCGGCGCGGCGGATCGCCTGCGCCTCGAGCGCCGCCGTCTTCGAGGATCTCGGCGTCCAGCAGGCTCCGAACTCCACACTGTGCTCCTATCTCGACAAGCTGCTGTGGATCCTGACCGGAAATTTCGCCAAACGCGGTGGCCAGCACCTGCATTCGACCTTCGCGCCGCTGTTCAGCAAGTCGGGAGTCGGGCGCACCCCGGTCACCGGGGCGCCCATCATCGCCGGGCTGGTGCCGAGCAACGTGGTACCGCAGGAGATCCTGACCGATCACCCGGACCGGTTCCGGGCGATGATCGTGGAGAGCAGCAACCCGGCGCACTCGGTCGCCGACTCGGCGGCGGTGCGGGCCGCGCTGGCCGAACTCGAGCTGCTGGTGGTGATCGACGTGGCGATGACCGAGACCGCCCGACTGGCCCACTACGTGCTGCCCGCCGCCAGCCAGTTCGAGAAGGTGGAGGCGACGTTCTTCAACCTCGAATTCCCCCGCAACACATTCCATCTGCGCCGGCGTCTGTTCGAACCGCTCGACGGCACCCTGCCCGAACCGGAGATCTGGGCCCGGCTGGTACGGGCGCTCGGCGTCGTCGACGCCAGCGAGTTGCGTCCGCTGCGCAAGGCGGCCGAGGAGGGGCCGACAGCGTTCGCGGCGGAGTTCTTCGCCGCCGTGGCCGCCAATCCGGCACTCACCAGGGTGCTGCCGCATGTGCTCTACGAGACGCTCGGTCCGACCCTGCCCGAGGGAATGGCCGGTGCCGCCGCACTGTGGGGGCTGGCACAGAAGGCGGCGATGACGTACCCGGATGCGGTACGCCGGGCCGGGCATGCCGACGGCAACGCGCTTTTCGAGGCGATCCTGGCCAGCCCCTCGGGCGTCACCTTCACCGCGCACGAGTACTCCGACGATTTCGCGCTGATCGATCACCCCGACCACAAGATCGCGCTGGAGATGCCCGAGATGCTCGCCGAGATCCGTGGGCTCCGGGCCGAACGAGAATCATTGACCTCCGCCGAGTTCCCGATGGTGCTCTCGGCCGGTGAGCGCCGGGCCTACACGGCCAACGACATCCTGCGTGACCCGGGCTGGCGCAAACGAGATACCAACGGCGCCTTGCGGATCAGCGTCCGCGATGCCGCGGCGATCGGTCTCGGCGACGGCGACCGGGCCAGGATCACCACGGCGGCCGGCAGCGCCGAGGCCACCGTGGAGGTCAGCGATGCGATGCTGCCCGGGCACATCTCGCTACCCAACGGGTTCGGGCTCGATTACACCGACGGCGACGGCGAGACGGTGGTTCCCGGGGTGGCTCCCAACGAACTCACCTCGACGCGGTGGCGCGACGAGTACGCCGGCACCCCGTGGCACAAACACGTGCCCGCCCGGGTCGACCGCATTCCCGGTGTCGAGGTGCCGGCCTGATCGGCTCTCCCCCGCCGCTCAGGGCAGCGGCGCGGGCGCAGTCGCGCCCACCGGNTTTTTTTTTTTTTAATGATACGGCGACCACCGAGATCTACACTCTTTCCCTACACGACGCTCTTCCGATCTTGCCGAGTGGCGGGCGCCGGGACTGGTGGCGGGCCGGGCGGGGTACCCGGATCCGCCATCGCCGCGGCCGCGACCGACACGGCCACGGCAGGGGCCGACACCCAGCACGCCAGAACGCACACAAATCGTCGGCTGCCGACACTCGCCACGGTGACCTCCCGCTGTTGCTCCAGGGACAGATGGTAACGCTGGGTGCATCGTTGCGCTCGCCCAACCGTTACAGCGTGCGCATCGGAACACGTTCCAATACCAACGATGTGGGAGTTTCCGAAACCCGCTCCGAGGGGCCCCACCTGTGGTGTAGCAATGGCTTACGCCACTACACAACGTCGTCGCAAGGGAGCGCACACCGCCATGCCGACCGTGAACCTTCCGCCCGGATTCGATTTCACCGATCCCGACATCTACGCCGAACGACTGCCCGTCGAAGAGCTCGCCGAGATGCGCAAGCTCGCACCGATCTGGTGGAACGAACAACCACACGGCTGTGGCGGTTTCGACGACGGCGGCTTCTGGGTCGTCACCAAGCACAAGGACGTCAAGGAGGTGTCACTGCGCAGTGACGTCTTCTCCAGCCAGGAGAAGACCGCGCTACCGCGCTACCGCGAGGGCACCGTCCAGCAGCAGATCGATCAGGGCAAGTTCGTGTTGCTCAACATGGATGCCCCCCATCACACGCATCTGCGCAAGATCATCTCGCGGGCGTTCACTCCCCGGGCGGTCGAGCGGCTGCGAGACGACCTCGCCGAACGGGCCCGCACGATCGTGCGGACGGCGGCCGCCGAAGGCTCGGGAGACTTCGTCGAGCAGGTGTCGTGCGAGCTGCCGTTGCAGGCGATCGCGGGGCTGATGGGGGTCCCGCAGGAGGACCGCAAGAAGCTGTTCGACTGGTCCAATCAGATGGTCGGCGACCAGGACCCGGAGTTCGCCTCGAACGACGCGATCAGCGCGTCGGTCGAGCTGATCATGTACGGCATGCAGATGGCCGCCGAACGGGCGAACAAGCCGGGCGATGACCTGGTCTCCAAGCTGCTGGAGGCCGACGTCGAGGGCCACAAGCTCTCCGACGACGAGTTCGGCTTCTTCGTCATCCTGCTCGCGGTGGCCGGCAACGAGACGACCCGGAATTCGATCACCCAGGGCATGATGGCGTTCGCCGACCACCCCGATCAGTGGGAGTTGTTCAAACGTGAGCGGCCGGCCACCGCCGCTGACGAGATCGTCCGGTGGGCCACCCCGGTGACGTCATTCCAGCGCACCGCGTTGCAGGACACCGAATTGGCGGGCGTCCAGATCAAGAAGGGCCAGCGGGTGGTGATGTTCTATCGCTCGGCAAACTTCGACGAGGACGTGTTCGACGACCCGTACCGCTTCGACATTCTGCGAGATCCCAACCCGCACGTGGGATTCGGCGGCACTGGCGCGCACTACTGCATCGGCGCCAACCTGGCCCGGATGACGATCGACCTGATCTTCAACGCGATCGCCGACGAGATGCCCGACCTGAGGCCACTGGCGGCGCCGGAGCGGCTCCGGTCGGGCTGGCTCAACGGCATCAAACACTGGCAGGTTGACTATCGCGGCGGCGACGCGCGATGCCCGGTGCCGCACCAGCGCTCGGATAGTCGATGATCGAACGCCAGTAGTCCTCGGGGATCTCGGTGTTCGACCGCAGCACGATGGCCAGACCCGTGGCCATCGCGATGCCGAGCAGCCCGAGCCACAGGCCCGCCAGCGCGATCACGATCCAGAGCACGGTGGTGAGCATCGGCCACGGCGACACCACGGCGAGCACCGGCGCGAAGAAGAAGCCCGCGCCGACGTACGCCGCCGAACCGGCTCGGTCAGCGGACATGACGAAGTGCAGCCAGCGGGGAATCGATGGATGCGTCCGGAGCATTTCCCGCGTCGCTGATGTCTTTCGCATTCCGGCCTCCTGTCGTGGGGACGCCTCCACCGTGCCGCCGATCGGGTAACCGTCGCAATTACCCCTCAGGTAGTGGTTATCTCGCGGCACGTAGGCGAGACTCGGGTGGTGACGAGCACGGACACCCAGACCCCGATCGGCTCACTGATGCGGGACTGGCGGCTACGTCGCCGAATCAGCCAGTTGGACCTCGCCATCGAGGCCGACGTGTCGGCCCGTCACCTCAGCTTCATCGAGACCGGCCGCTCCGTGCCGAGCCGGGCGATGGTGCTGCGCCTTGCCGAGGCCCTCGATGTGCCGCTGCGTGACCAGAACCAGCTGTTGCTGGCCGCCGGGCTGGCGCCGGTGTACGCCGAACGAACCCTCGACGATCCCGAGATGGCCGGGGTGCGCGACGGTGTGGCGCGCGTGCTGGACGCCTACCACCCGTTCCCGTGCGTCGTCGTCGACCGGGCGTGGAATCTGTTGCAGGCCAATGCCGGTACCGCGGTCATGTTGCAGGACGTCGCCGCGCATCTGCTGGACCGGCCCAATGCGCTGCGCATCACCCTGCATCCCGAGGGCATGGCGTCCCGTATCCGGAACCTGTCCGAATGGCGTCACCACCTGATCACCCGGCTGCGCCGCGAGGTCACCGTCAGCGGGTCGGCCGAACTGGCCGACCTGCTCGCCGAGATCGAGTCCTATCCGGGCGGCATGGAGCCGGTCCGTGATCTCGGCGGTGTCGCCGTCCCGTTGGAGCTCACCGCCGCCGACGGCACCGTGCTCACCTTCCTGAGCACCGTCACCACGTTCGGCACGGCACTGGACCTCACCGCGGCCGAACTCAGCATCGAGGCGTTCCTTCCGGCCGACGATCGGACGGCCGCCGCCCTGAGAGAAATTGGTCAGACCACTTGACCTCTGTCCTCTGCCGGGGCAGCATGGCGGCATGGCTCTTCAACCGGTGAACCGCCGATCCGTACCCGAGGATGTGTTCGAGCAGATCGTCACCGAGGTGCTCAGTGGGCAGATGCAGCCAGGAGAGTCCCTGCCGAGCGAACGCCGGTTGGCCGAGGTGCTCGGCGTGTCCCGGCCCGCGGTACGGGAGGCGATCAAGCGGCTCACCGAGGCCGGCCTGGTCGAGGTGCGTCAGGGCGACTCGACCACGGTGCGCGACTTTCGCAAGCACGCCGGCCTGGACCTGTTGCCGAGGCTGCTGCTGCGTGCCGGCGAACTCGACGTGGGCGTGGTCCGCAGCATCCTGGAAACCCGTCTGCACAACGGGCCCAAGGTCGCCGAGTTGGCCGCCCGGCGCGCCGGGCCCGAACTGGTCGCCGAGCTGGCCCGGACTGTGGAAACGCTGGCGACCGAACCGGATCCGATCGAACAGCAACGTCACGCCCTCAGCTTCTGGGACCAGGTGGTCGACGGTGCCGATTCGATCGCATTCCGCTTGATGTACAACACCCTTCGGCAGACCTACGAGCCCGCCCTTCCGGCATTGGCCACCATGATGGCCGCCGAGGTCGGCCGCCCGGACGCGTACCGACGCATCGTCGAGGCGATCGGGGCCGCCGACCCCGAAGCTGCCCGCGCGGCAGCTCAAGAATTATTGGAGCCGGCGACCGACGCGCTGATGGGTGCCCTCGACGCCTTGGAGGAAAACCGATGACCCGCAACATCTTCACGCTCGGCGATGCGGCGCGAGAGTTCATCAAGCATCCCACCCCGTGGATGATCGGCGGCGCCCTGGTGTTCGCCGTCGCCGCCCGGGTGGTCGTCGGGGACTTCCGGCTCACTGACGGGTTGGTGCCCGTGGTGATGCTCGCGTCGTTCCCGTTCTTCGAGTGGATCGTCCACGTGTTCGTACTGCATTGGAAGCCAAGGAAGTTCGGCCGCTTCACGGTCGATTCGCTGTTGGCGCGCGATCACCGGCGACATCACGTCGACCCCCGCGACATCCCGCTGATCTTCATTCCGTGGCGGGCCCTACTGTGGATCCTGCCCCTGGCAACGGCGGTGGCCCTGCTGGCGTTCCCACGGCCGGGCCTCGGGCTGACCTTCCTGTCGTTCCTGACCGTGCTCGGCCTCGGTTACGAATGGTGTCACTACCTGATCCACAGCGACTACAAGCCGAAACGCAGTGCGTACCGCGCCGTTTGGCGTAACCACCGGCAACATCACTACAAGAACGAACACTACTGGTTCACCGTGACCACGGCCGGCACCGCCGACCGGGTGCTGAGGACTGATCCCGATCCCGCGGCGGTACCGACCTCACCGACGGCGAAGAACCTGCACGCGCTTACGCCTGCACGATGATGGGATCGCCCAGCCGCACCGTGTTGAAGTACCAATCCGCGTTGTCGGGGCTCAGATTGATGCATCCGTGGCTGACGTTGGCATAGCCCTGTGAGCCCACGGACCAGGGTGCCCCGTGCACGTAGACACCGCCCCACGTCACGCGCACCGCATCGTAGACCGTGAGTTTGTAGCCCTCCGGGTCGCTGAGCGGGATACCGATGGTGCGCGAATCCATCACCACGACAGGTTCTTTGGACAGTGCGGTGAAGGTGCCCTGGGGAGTCGGAAATTTGGGCTTGCCCATCGAAGCCGGCATCTCGCGGGCTACTTCACCGTCGATGCTGACGGTGAAGGTATGTGCGCTGACGTCAGCCACGCCCAGCACCTCGGCACCGGTCTCGAAGCTCGTCTTCGCTCCACCCGCACTGACCGAGATCTTCGAATGCGCCGGCCACAGTTGATCCGGCTTCCACTGCATGACCTCGTCACTGAGCCAGGTGAACGTGCCCGCCGGGGTTTCGGGTGAGCTGATCCGCAGGCTGCGCTGCGCGGCGGCGCGATCCGTCACCGGGCCGGCGAAGGTCACGGTCAGCGGCATCGCGACGCCGACCACGGCACCCGCGGCCGGCTCGATCTTCGCCGCAGGCTCCGGCGTGCTCACCGCAGCAGACGCGACATTCGCCGTGCTCGCGAAGGCCAAGGTGGCGACACCAATCGCCGCAAACACTTTCAGCACCGAAGCTCGCACGGTTCCGAATGACGACGATGGGGCACTCTGCATTTCACCAGTGTAGGTGCTCGCCGGGACTACTCCCTTTAGGCGCAGCGTGGCGGCGGTTGACCGGGGTTCGCGGTAACGCGGTGAATTACCCATGGTGAATTCATCGACGCACCACGTCAGAACGTTTCACACGTCGCCGGCACCGGCGAAACTCTCATCGAAAACAAATAACCGAGCCCAGGCGCGATCGGGCCCAACAACCGCTGTGACGGCGCCGCACGGCGTTGCGGTGCCGCGGCCTGCGGCCGGGTATCAGACCACTCCCGACNATGTACTGGGGCTCGGCTACTTCTTCGACCGGCTCGACGGACGGTGGCGCTTCGGATACCGGCGATGGCGCGGCGGGCACGGCGACCGGCGCCGTCGGCTGCGTGGACGCGGAGTCGCCCGCGGTGCTGACCACCGGGCGGGTGGTGCGGTGATGCGTCGGCTCAGAGCCGGGAATCAGCTGCTGACCGATGGCCAGCGACAGTGACACCGCGAAAGCCACCACGCCACCGACCAGAACCGCGAGCGGGGTCGCATGCGCGGTCGACCAGCGACGGCCGGACGACGATGCGCCGTCGTCGCCGAACGCCATCCGGCCCCGGCGTGCCGAGGCCAGCGCCGCGCCACGGGCCAACGGCAGTCCGGGCTCCGCAGGCGCGAACACCGGAAGCGCCAGCGCCTTTTCCAACTTCGGTAGGACGACGTCCAGATCGACCGCCGACCCGACGACCACCAGCGCATCCGGACGCGGATCGGCTGCGTCCAACGTCTCCGACAACCAATCGGTCAGACCGGCCACCGTCTCGATGCCACGGCTCACCGTGGTCTGGACCGGGTTGCCGCCGCTTACCGTCATCGCCTGCACCACATCGGGTTCCAGGACGCACACCCCGGTGGTATCGAATCCGACGATCCCCGCGACACGGCGGGCCAGGGCATCGGTGGCCTGCCGCAACCGGACCGGGACCACGTCCGCGATCGCGGCGTCCGCCAGCTTGTCCAGCAGCATCGTCGCCTCGGCACCCGCACCCGAACTCCACGTGACACCGATCGTCATCAACCGCCGACCACGCTCTGCGGCAACCTGTTCGGTGCGGCGGATCGCTGCCACGATTCGATCGCAGATCTCGCCGGTGCCCGATGACGAATGGCCGCGGATATCGAAGGCGTCGTGGTCGACGGTCGCTCCGTCGGCCTGGCAGCCCTCGACCAGGACCAGACCGACGGTGGACGGTGTGAGCGAAACACCGAGTACCGCGTCCACATGCACCCCCTCGGAGCAGTGGCCACGAAACAGTGGTCCGCCGCGGTGTCGCAACGGACCGATCAGCGCCAAGAAATGTGGCCGTCGTCCAAACTTCTCACGGTGACATTACCCGGTGGCAACTTCACTCCGACGCACCGCACCGGCGGCATCGTCGGCCGGATCGAGGCGAAATGTGCTGTGCCACAAAACCGCCAGGACACAGCAATGCGTCGAGTTTGCCACGTTTTCACCACCGGCCCCGTCAATATCGAACGGCGCCCTGGTGAGCCGAGACGGGCCCGCCGGGTCCGCGGACCGACCGAAGCGGGTCACCGGTCACCGGTCAGTATCTCGGTCAGCAGCGGCGGCTCGATGTTGCCGCCGGACACGATGGCTACCGTCCGTCCCTTTGGCGTCGGCGCCGCCCGGTAACCCGCCAACGCCACGGCTCCGCTGGGTTCGGCGACCAGGTGCGCGCGGTGAGCCAGTTCGCGCACGGCTGAACGTATCTCGTCTTCGGACACCGTGATCACGTCGTCGAGTACGCGCTGCAGGTGCGCGAACGTCAACTCCGACGGTGTCGAGCGCAGCCCGTCGGCGATGGTCCGGTTGCGTTGCGCGACAGGCCAGTCCACCCGGTGCCCGGCCGCCAGGCCCTCAGCGGTGTCGGCGGCGAGCTCGGGTTCGACTCCGAACACTTTTGCCTGCGGGCACCGGGCCCGGATCGCGGTCCCGATTCCGGATGCGAGACCGCCACCGCTGACCGGGACCAGGACGGCGGTGACGTCGGCCAGATCCTGCGCGATCTCCAGGCCGATGGTGCCCTGCCCGGCGATCACGTCAGGATGATCGAACGGCGGGATCAGCACCCCACCGGTGCGCTCGACCAGCTCGGCCGCGACCACTTCGCGTTCCCCGGGTCCACACAACACGACGTGTGCGCCGTGATCCCGGGTGGCGTTCACCTTCACCGTCGGCGTTTCCTCGGGCATCACGATGTGGGCGGGCACGCCGAACGCTGCGGCCGCATACGCCACCGCCTGCGCGTGATTACCGCTGGAGTAGGCCACCACTCCCCTGGCACGTACGCCGGGATCGAGCCGGCCCAGGGCGTTGAAGGCGCCCCTGATCTTGAACGCGCCGATCGGTTGCAGGTTCTCCGGCTTGAGCCACAGCGGCCGATCGGGGTCCGCCCACCGGGCGGCCAGCAACGGGGTGCGGACGATGTCGGGGGCGATCCGCGCGGCGGCGGCGCCGATGTCGTCGATGGTCACCAGCTTCACGGCATAGAGTCTCTCCCGCCGCCCGGGCCTGTGGAAGTCCGGGCCGTCCCCGCCGGTTACCGTGAAGCGGCGATCCCGCCGGCCTTGGAGTGCACACGTGACATACAGCTTTGCCATCGTCCCTCGCTACGCCGAAATCGACCAGCAGGGCGTGGTGTTCAACGGCCACTACCTGACCTGGTTCGACGAGGCGTGTACCGGACTGTTCGACCATCTGCAGGTCGGCTACCCGGATCTGATCGCGGCGGGACTGGACATGCAGGTGGTGCACAGCGAGATCGACTTCCGGGCACCGGTGCGATGGCGGGAGGCTGTGCGTGTGGCCGTCGAGTGCCGGCGCATCGGCGACACCAGTTTCACCCTCGGATTCACCGTGCTGGGCACCGACGCCGCGGGGCACGAAAGCGCCCGAGTGTGCGGGAGCAACGTGTACGTGGTGGTGTCGACCGGCGACTGGACCAAACGAAGGGTTCCCGACAGCGTCCGCGCCGCACTCAGTTCCGTTGCGGGCCAGTGATTGCGCCGACCTGACCCAGGTGGCAGCCACTCGGTGACGCCTAGTGCCCGCCCGGGGCACGCCGATCTCTTGCGCAGCAACATTCGCGAACGCGTTTGCGCGGTGGCGTCGCGAGGCATCGCTCCGTTGTTGCCCGGGACGAATACCGTTTGAATCGCCAGTTCTCAGGTAGCACAATCGGTATGGACGGCGACACCGGTCGATGAGGGGGCAACATGACGCAGGCAGACAATGGCGGATTCGACGATGTCGGGTTCGACGACGTACCGGAGGCCGATGTCGTCGAACAGCTGATCCCCGTCGGTGTGGACGATGAGGACGACGCGATCTCAGATCTTCGGCGGGTGCGGATCTCCGCCGATGCCGATGCCGCCGAAGCCGACCTGATCGATCAGGCCATCGCGGTTCCCCTCGACGAGTCCGACTTCGACCGCTGACAGAAGGATGCCCGGTATGCGCTTGCCCGATGCGCTCGACAACATGGCCGCGGACGCCACGACGACCTCACGGGTGTTCGGTGACCCGTACGTCACGCCCGACGGGGCAACGGTGATACCGGTCTGCTCGGTCCGGCGCCGGGCCGACAGCGGGCGGTCCAATTCCAGACCGCTGGGGATTTTCGTGGTCAAGGACGGCAAATCCACTTGGGTTCCGGCAGTGGACACCACGCGCATCGCCTTGATGGGTGAATTGATCGGTTTGGTGGCAGCGACATTGGCCACGGTCGCTATGGTGCGTCGTCCGCCGTGGCCGGACGTGCGTGGCGAGTTCTCGCGGCGTATCTGACCCACCACAGCACCACCGCCACCATCACGAGTAGGCCGAGCACCCACGGCCACGCCCCGTACCGGTGCACCCAGCCGGCGAGTGTGCCCTGAACGCGCCCGGCGGCGGATATCACCGGATCGTCGGGATCGCCTGCGGCACTGAACAACCGGATCTCATACCAGCCGTAGTAGGCCACGTACGCGCCGACGGCGATCAACAGTGCACCGCTGATCCGGCTGACGTACGGCACGATGCTGCGCAATCGGTCCACCACGGCGGTGCCGGCCAGCGCGGTGGCCACGGCCAGTACGCCGACCACGAGCATGAATCCCGCCGCATACGCGAGGAACACGACGGTGCGGTGCAGCGCCGTGTGCGACTGCAAGGCCGCCCCGGTGACTGCGAGGAAGGGGCCGACGGTGCAGGACAGGGAGGCCAGCGCGTAGGCGACACCGTAGCCGGCCATCGAGCTCATCCGCGCGGTCGGTGCCCACCCGGTACGGCGGGCGACCGGGCCGGGTATCAGCATCCCGAGCCGGCGACCCGCCAGCAGCCAACCACCCAGCAGGACCAGGACGACGCCGATGAGGACCGTGACGTAGGGCAGATAGCGCTGGACGGTGCTCGCGGCCGCCACGGTCAGCAGCCCGAAGGTGCCGAACACGATGACGAAGCCCGCGGTCATCACCACGGTCGCGGCGAGGGCGCGCCCCACTGCTCCCACCGGCCCACGCGGTGCCGGCCCCCGCACCACCAGCGCGAGGTATCCGGGCAGCAACGCGAACCCGCAGGGATTGAGTGCCGCGACCAGTCCGGCGCCGAACGCCAACCCCACCAGGTTGTCGGGCACGCCCGGGGCTAGCTCTTGAGCGCCGCGACCCGATCGGCCAGCTCCTGCTGCGGCATGGCCGATGTCGGGTTGTTGACGAACGTGGACGTCCCGTCGGGGCGGTAGAAGACGTAGGCGGGCTGCCACGGCACGTTGTAGCGCGCCCAGATCGACCCGTCGGCGTCATTCAGATTGGTGAAGTTCAGCCGGTATTTGTCGACGAATCCCTGCATCGCGGCGACATCGGAATGTGCGGCCACCCCGACGAAACTGACCTGCGGATTGGCCGCGGCCACTTGACTCACCGACGGCGCCTCGGCGTTGCAGAACGGGCACCACGGCGTCCAGAACCAGAGCACCGCGGGCCGCCCGGCCAGGCTCGACCCGCTGAACGGGGCCCCGGACAAGGTGGTGCCGGTGAACTGCAGCCGATCGTCGGCGGCCGCGGTGGGCGCGGCGACCAGGGCGAACACCATCGCGATCACGGACAGCACACCGGCCAGGCCGGATGTCGCGCGCCCATTCCGCCGCGGCAGTCGCATCCTCATGGCAGTCTCCTTCGCTCAGGGCGCAGCGCACCGACTGCCTGCGCATACCCCCTAACACGGCGGCCGACACTCCCGGGTTCAATCCCGATCAGTTCTGCCGGGGCAGTAACTCGGTGGTGAAGCGATCCAGGAAGTTCCGGTGATCGGTCTCCCCCACCGTTCTGATCACGAACTTGCTCAAACCCGCGGCCAGGTACCCGTCGAGTTGGCGGTGCAGGGCCGGCCAATCGGCGGCGACCAGTTCGGCGGGATCGACGTCGGGTCGGCGGCGGCGGACCGCGGCCAGCACATCGTCCGGGATCGTCCCGTCACCGACGGCGAGGCTGATGCCGAAGTGGTCGGGCTCGATGGCCCGTTCCGCCACGGCCGCCGCGTCCTCGATGCGCCGCCTCGCCGCCGCGGCCTCATCCGGGGTGAGGAAGCTGCCCAACCAGCCGTCGGCCAGTCTGCCTATCCGGGTCAGCGCGGCCGGCGCCGATCCACCCAGCCAGATGTCCAGCGGTGGCGCGGGCAGCGGCCGCACATCAGCCGAGCGGACGGTGAAGTACTCGCCGTCGAACGACGTCTCCTTGTCCCGCAGGACAGACCGCAGCAGGTGTAGCGATTCGTCGAAGACCGCCGCCCGGCGGCCGTCTGGCACCACGAAGATGTCCCGCTCGGCGGGCAGTGCCGAGTGCAGGCCGAAGACCGGCAGGACCCGCTTGGGGGCCAGCGCCGCCAGTGAGGCCAGCTGTTTGGCCACCAGCACGGGATGCCTGCCGGGCAGGATCGCGACCGAGGTCCCGACTTTCAGGCGCCGCGTGCGGGCCAGCGCGTAGGCCATGCCGATGAAGGGATCCACCGCCGGGGTGTAGACCAGTTCCGAGAACCACACCGAGTCCACCCCGGAGTTCTCCAGGTGATCGACGATGTCGTCGAGCTGGCTGGGTGAGGTCTCGGCGCCCAGCCCCACGCCGAAGCGAACCTTCATCGGAGGTCTCCCATGGCATCCATGGTCGGGTCAACACCGGAAACGCGCCTCTTGTGCCCGGTCGCCGGGCGGTTCAGAGTAAGAAAATGAGCGAGCAATGGATTCAAGGGTGCTTGGTCCAGCGGATCACGTTTCGTGACGGCCTGGTGCTCAATCTCGACGACTACAACGAGCTGGTCATCTCGGTTCCGCTCGAGCTGACACTGCCGGAGACGAACACCGACGCTTCCGAAGTGGTGGCAATCGACCCGAAGGCACTACGCAACGAGGTTCGTCCGCTGTTCGATTTCGCCGGGCAACGCTGCACGCATGCCGACTGGGAGGACAACGGCAGCCTCCACCTGAGCTTCTCCGATGGTCACCGGATCGACGTCCGCCCCGACGAGAACCGGACGTCGTGGGAGCTGTACGGGAAGTACCACGGTTACGCCGCATGCCTGCCCCACGGGCGGGTCCGTGTGGTCCGTCATGATCTGGAGGACTCCGACCAGGAGGACGACAACATCACCACCCGCGGCGGCTGACCGGCATGCGGCGCGACCGCTGGCGATCAACCGGCAGGCGTCAGCCGAACCCGACCCCGACGATCGGGATCCAGATGCCGAACAGCCACACGCCCCACTGCCGGAACCCGTTGTCCCACACGGGGTTCAGCCGATAGCCCCAGTAGTCGATGGTCGGCGGCAACGGTCCGCCCCGCCAGTGGTACGGCGGCGGCGGGCCCCAGCCCCACGGCGGCGGGCCGTTACGGTCGTCCCACCAGTCGTGCCGGTTGTTGGCCCACCATGGTCCCTTGTCGTCCCAGTGACCACGGTCGAAGTCACGGCCGCGGTCGTCCCAGCCTCGGCCACGATCGTCGAAGTCACGCCCGGGGCCACCGTCGCAGAACGGGAAGCAGTCATCGTGACCGTGTCCCGGCTTCAGCGGAGCCGGAGCGCCCGGCTTCGCCGATGCCACCGGTTCCCCCAAACCCGCGGCGCCCACTCCGAACGCGCCGACCGCCAACGCGGCCGCCACGAACTTCGTCAGTCTCATACTCGAACCTCCTCAGGTCACGAACCCGGCACCAGCCCATCCCCCAATGGCCCGGCGCCGCAACGCCATGCAATCACCGCTGAAGCGAGCGGCGAGACGTGCACCCCAGTGACATATCGGGTCGGCCGATCCGAGCGTTACCCGTTGCCGGCGCGGGTCCGGCCCTACCCTGGCGGGGTGGGTATCGCACCGAGGATCAACGGGGCACCTCCGCCCGACATCCCCTGTTCACAGGCCGAACTCGGGTCCTGGCAGTTCTGGCGCGAGGACGACGACATCAGGGACGGCGCCTTCGCCGCACTGCGTCGTGAGGCCCCGGTCTCGTTCCACCCGGCATGCGTCCTGGCCGGGTCCCCCGAAACCCAGGGGCACTGGGCGGTGAGCCGGTACGACGATGTGTTCTACGCCAGCCGCCATCCGGAGATCTTCAGCTCCGCTTCCGGAATCACCATCGGCGACCAAACTACGGAACTGGCCGAGTATTTCGGCTCGATGATCGTGATGGACGATCCGCGGCACACCCGCCTGCGCAACATCGTGCGCAGCGCGTTCACCCCGCGGGTGGTCTCGCTGATCGAGGATTCCGTGCGGGACCGGGCCCGCCGACTGGTCGCCGACATGGTCGCCGCCCATCCCGACGGTACTGCCGAACTCGTCACCGAACTGGCCGGGCCGCTGCCGCTGCAGGTCATCTGCGACATGATGGGCATCCCCGAACAGGACCATCAGCAGATATTCCATTGGACCAACGTGATCCTGGGCTTCGGCGACCCCGATGTGTCCACCGACTTCGACGAGTTCGCGGCCGTCGCGACGGACATCGGCGCCTACGCGACCGCGCTCGCCGACGAGCGCCGGGCGGCTCCGACCGATGACCTGACCACGAGCCTGGTGCAGGCGCAGGTGGACGGCGAGCGGCTGACCTCGGCCGAAGTGGCCTCCTTCTTCATCCTGCTGGTGGTCGCGGGCAACGAGACCACCCGCAATGCCATCAGCCACGGGGTACTGGCCCTCACTCGCTACCCCGAGCAGCGAGAGCTGTGGTGGTCGCGGTACGAGGAACTGGCACCCACCGCGGTGGAGGAGATCGTGCGCTGGGCTTCCCCGGTGAGTTACATGCGTCGCACGGTCACCCGCGACACCGTGCTGGGCGGGACCCCGCTACCGGCCGGGGCCAAGGTGACGCTGTGGTACGGGTCGGCCAATCGGGACGAGTCGAAATTCGCCGATCCGTGGCGGTTCGACGTCACCCGTCACCCCAATCCGCACCTCGGTTTCGGCGGTGGCGGGGCGCACTTCTGTCTCGGGGCGAATCTCGCGCGTCGAGAGATCACCGTGGTGTTCGAGGAACTGCACCGGCGGCTGCCAGGCCTCGTCGCCACCGAGGAACCCGACCGGCTGCAGTCCTCGTTCATCCACGGCATCAAGCGGATGCCGGTGGCCTGGGCCTGAATTCCGGTACGGCACAGGTTCGTGTCCCGTCAGATGGTTTGCCGTGGCGCTGTCCGGGCACCCTTTCGTCAGAGCACAACCACAGGACGGAGGGATCCATGCACTCCGAACAATTCCGGCCGTTGCTGACCTCACACGGGCCCTACGGGTCGGTCTATTTCGACGATTCGCACGACACCGAGGACGCCAACATCCAGATCGAACTGAAATGGCGTGGGCTGCGGACCGAACTCGAACGCCAGGGAGCCGGGGCCGAACTGATCCACCGGCTCCAGGACGCGGTGACCGCGGTGCGTCCGGCTGTCGGACGGGGCGGGCGCGTCGTGGTGGCCAACGCCGACCAGGTGCTGGTGGACGAGCACCTCAGCGAGGGCGAGGGCGCGTCGCAGGCCCGGTTCTCGGGACTGCCGTACATCGTGCCCGCCCTGGCGAGCGGCCGGGAACGGCCCAGCTACCTGGTGGTCACCGTCGATCATGCCGGCGCCGACATCGAGATCCATCGCGATCCCGGCGACCGGGAGACGATCACTGTCGACGGCGGTGGCTATCCGGTCCACAAGGCCGGGCGCGCCGACACCCCCGGTTACGGTGATCCACAGCCGCACACCGAGGAGAACCGATCGAAGAACATCCGATCGGTCGCCGAGCGAGTGGCCACGCTCGTCGACGACGAGGCCCCCGCGATCGTGTTCCTGGTCGGCGAGGTGCGGTCCCGCAACGACCTCGCCGCGGCGCTGCCCCAACGGGTCACCGACCTGCTGGTGCACCTGCACGTCGGCGCCCGTCGCAGCGGATTCGATCGCAGGGATTTGGACGAGGCCATCGAGGCACGGCTGGCCCAGCGTCAACACGATGCGACAGAGGCCGTGCTGCAACGCTTTTCGGCAGAGCTGAGTCGACACTCCGGCTTGGCGACCGAGGGCCTGCCCGGAGTGTGCGCGGCGTTGCGCGACGGCTCCGTCGAGACGCTCATCCTCGGCGACATCGGTGATGCCACCGTGGTGAGCGCGGACGACCTGACCACCGTCGCACCCAACGAGAACGTCCTGTCGGAGCTCGGCGCCGCACCCAGCCACGTGCTGCGCGCGGACGAAGCCCTGCCCATGGCGGCGATCTCGATCGGAGCAGACCTGATCGGGATGCCAGAGGGCTACTCGGCGGCCGACGGTGTGGGGGCCGTGTTGCGCTATGCGCCCAGGCAGCCGGCAGGCGTCACCTGACGGTGAGGGTGCCCACCATCGCGGGGTGATACAGGCAGTAGAAGGCGTACTCCCCCGGGGCCTCCGGAACCTTGAGCGTGGCCTGTCCCTTGCCGTCGACGTGGACGTCGAACACATCTTTCGCCCGCGACGTCACCGAATGCTCGACCTCGTCGTTGTTGACGATCGTGATCTCGGTCCCCGGCGCCACCGGGCCGAGGGCACTGAATCCCATGCCCTCGATCGCGATGGTCGGGCCGGTGGGCATCGCCGTGCCGGGACTGCTGGTCACGGTCTCGTTGTGCTGGGCATGTTCGCCCGGTGGGTTCGTCTGCCCGCAGGCCACGGCGGTGGCCACCACCATCACAGCCGCCGCGCCCCAGATTCTCATGCGGTTCATCGCGCGTCCCCTTGAATTCGCTGTGCCGCTCTGGGCCGATTATCGACCCCGCACCGCGGTTTCAGTCGGAGAACGCGGAAGTCACCGGGCGCCCAGGACGTCCAGCATCCCGGCGGCCGAGCGTGGCCAGGTGAATTCTTCGGCGCGCTGCCTGGCGCTGCTGCGCCGCTGGAGTTCTGGCCGGTCGATCACCGACGCGACGGCCCGCGCGATGGCGTGTGGGTCGTTGTCGGCGGTGGCCCCGCTTTCGCGGGTCAGGATCTCGGCCAGCGCGGACGTTCGTGACACCACCGCGGGAGTTCCACAGGCCAGTGCCTCCAGTGCGGCCAGTCCGAAGGTCTCGTGCGGGCCGGGCGCCAGCGCCACGTCCGCCGAGGCCAGAATGGTCGCGACGGTGTCGCGGCAACCGACGTAACCGGTGAAGTCGACGGGCAGCCCACTGGCCTGACGCTCCAGCCGGGCCCGCATCGGCCCTTCCCCGACCACCACCAGGCGCGCATCCACCCCTGAATCACGCAGGGCGGCAACGGTATCGATACTGCGGTGGGCGTGCTTCTCCACCGACAACCGGCCGCAGTGCACCAGCAGGGTCTGCTGTGGGGCGGCCCAGCGGCTGCGCATCTCGGCGCATCGTCGCCGCGGGTGGAACTGCTCGAGGTCCACCCCGAGTGGAACCGTCGCGACGTTCTGTGCCTCGATCCGGTCGAACTCCTCGCGGGCGAAGCCCGTCGTGCAGACCACCGCGTCGTAGTTCGCGGCGGTCCGGCGGTTGGCGAAGTCGGCGACGGCGCGGGCCGCCGGACGTGGCAGCACCTGACCGACCAGCCGGTCCAGCCGCTCGTGCGAGATCATCACCGTGGCCACGTCGTGCCTGCGGCCCCACGGCCCGAGGGATCGCAGGGTCAACCGGTCCGACACCTCGATGGCGTCCGGCCCCAGCCGTTGCAGCAAACCCGTCACCGGCCCGGGCAACACCGCGCGGTAGCCACCGGTGAACGGGATCTGCCTGGCGGGCAACGAAATCCGGATGACGCCACTGTCGAGCACGTGACGTTCCTGACGCGGGCCCGGGACGATCAGGTAGACCTCGTGCCCCAAGGCGCAGTACTCGGCGCCCAGGCGGTCCACCGCGGTGCGCAGACCACCCGACCGCGGTCCGTAGAAGTTGGCAACCTGGACCACCCGCATCCCACGATGACAACCGGGCCGCGTGTGCGGTCAACAACGGCGCCACGACGGGGGCCTGAACAGCCGCTGAACAAGCCCTGGGGCGAGTCAGCCGAGATGTTGCGCGAACCAGTCCCGGACCCGGCGCCAGGCATCCGCCGCGGCCGCCGGATCGTAACGATCGCCGGTGTCATTGAAGAACGCGTGGTTGGCGTCGGGTTCGGTGATCAGCTCGTGCACCATGCCGGCTTTTTCGAGCGCCGAGCGGGCCACCGGCTCGGTGGCGTTCACCCGCTGATCGAGGGCGCCGTAGAAGGCCAGCACCGCGACGTCGCGTGAGCCGGTGAAATCCGGGTTGTCCGGCGTCGGGCCGTAGAACGGGACCGCCGCAGCCAGCTCGGGAACACCCGAGGCCAGCAGGCGCCACACCAGCCCGCCACCCATACAGAACCCGACCACGGCGAGTTTGCGATCGGGCACGCGCCGCTGCACCTCCCCGATTCCGCTCTTCAGGTTCGCGACGAACTCGGCCGGGTCGATCTGGCTCAACGCAGCCGTGGCGGCAGCGGGGTCACCGAATGCGGCGGTGCCGCCCTGGGCCGAGAGCAGGTCGATCGCCAGGGCCGAATAACCGATACCGGCGAATCTGCCGGCCACCGAACGGATGTAGTCGTTGAGCCCCTTGTTCTCGTGGATCACCAGGACCCCGCCGCGGGGTTCGGGTGCGCCGGCCCACGCGCCGCGTAACTCGCCGCGGGGGCCCGGCCAGCTGATCGGTGTGGTGGGCAGTGCGGACTCCGCACCCGGCGGCGGGCTGGTTGCCGGTGTGGCGCCCGGCCCCGTCG
>NZ_LT546207.1:1131839-1138069 GCF_900078665.2 Mycolicibacterium houstonense
TCGCCGCGGCGCTGGGCGAGGCCGGCGCGACGGTCGTGTGCACGGGGCGTAGCAGCCGGTGCGGCAGCCGCGACTCCGACTACCACCGGCCCGAAACCATCGAGGAGACAGCCGAACTGGTCTCCGCGCTGGGCGGTTCCGGCGTCGCCGTGAAGGTCGATCACCTCGAGGTGACCCAGGTGCGCATGCTGGCCGGGCGCATCAAGGCCGACTACGGACACATCGACATCCTCGTCAATGACATCTGGGGCGCCGAGGTGCTCAAGGGGCCGCCGGATACCTGGGGCCGGCCGATGTGGCAGCACGATCTCGATGACGGGCTGCGGATGCTCCGCCTGGGCCTGGACACCCACCTGATCACCTCGCATTGCCTGTTACCGATGCTCGCCGACCGCCCCGGCGGCCTGTTGGTGGAGATCACGGATGGCACAACCGAATTCAACGCCGACAATCCGCGGCTGTCGGTGTTCTACGACCTGGTGAAGAACGCCGTCAACAGGTTGGCGTTCAGTCACGGGCACGAGCTCGCGGCGTTCGGCGCCACTGCCGTGGCGGTCACTCCGGGCTGGCTGCGCTCGGAGATGATGCTCGACAATTACGGCGTCACCGAAGACACCTGGCGGTGCGCGCTCGACCTGACGCGTGACGACGGCTACCCGGCCGCACCACCGGGCTTCGCCGAATCCGAGTCACCGCGATTCGTCGGCCGCGGTGTCGCCGCGGTAGCCGCCGACCCCGATCGGGCCCGCTGGAATCAGCGATCGGTCAGCTCGGCCACCCTGGCCCGTCATTACGGATTCACCGACCTCGACGGGCGCGTCCCGGATGCCTGGGCACCGTTATAGCCGCACGTCAACGCCTCGCCGCCAGGGCAGTAGACAATTTTTCAAATCTGTTCACGATTTTCGTTGACACTGGCGTCACCAGGCAGGTTCTATGTCTGGGTGAGCTTCGACACAATCATTCGCAACGGCCGCTGGTTCGACGGCACCGGCGCACCGTCGGCGATGCGCAACATCGGAATCCGTGGCGGCCACGTGGTCGCCATCTCCCCGGAAGATCTCGATGAGACCGACTGCCCCCAGGTCATCGACGCCACCGGCAAGTGGGTGATGCCGGGGATGCTCGACATCCACACGCACTACGACGTCGAGGTGCTGGGTGGGCCGGCCCTGTCGGAATCCCTGCGCCACGGCGTGACCACCGCGATGCTCGGTTCCTGCTCACTGTCCACCGTGCACGTCGGCGGGGTCGACGCCGGCGACCTGTTCGGCCGCGTGGAGGCCATTCCCCGGGATCAGGTGATCGCCGCCGTCGACGGCCACAAGACCTGGACCAATTGCCGCGAGTACATCGCCGCGCTGGAGGCACTACCGCTCGGCCCCAACCTGGCCGCCTTCATCGGCCACTCCGACATGCGGACCGCGGTGATGGGACTGGACCGGGCCACCCGGAAGGACGAGCGGCCCACCGCCGCCGAACAGGCCCGCATGGAGCAGATGCTCGCGGAGGCTCTGGACGCCGGCTTCGTCGGAATGTCCTCACAGCAACTGCTTTTCGACAAGATCGACGGTGACACCTGCCGGTCCCGCACCCTGCCGTCGACTTACGCCAAACCCCGCGAGCTGCGTCGGCTCAAATCGATGCTGCGCCGCGCCGGCCGGGTATTGCAATCCGGGCCGGACATCCAGAATCCACTCAACCTGGCCTCGCAGGTGGCCCAGTCCCTCGGACTGTTCCGCAGGCCGTTGAAGACCAGCCTGCTCTCGGCCGCCGACATCAAGGCGAACCCGTACGCGATCTGGATGATGGGGCCACTGGCCCGCGCGGCCAATGCGCTCGGCGGGAACTTCCGCTGGCAGCATCTGCCGGTGCCGTTCGAGGTGTACGCCGACGGTATCGACCTGGTGGTGTTCGAGGAGTTCGGTTCCGGCGCAGCGGCTCTGCACCTGCGCGACGAGGTCGAACGCAATGAGCTGCTGCGGGACGAGTCCTACCGGCGCACGTTCCGCAAGGACTACGACAGCAAGTTCGGGGTGCGGGTGTGGCACCGGGACTTCTTCGACGCCGAGATCGTCGCCTGCCCGGACGAATCGGTGGTGGGCAAGTCGTTCGGTCAGGTCGGCCAGGAGCGGGGCGAGCTGCACCCGGTCGATGCCTTCCTGGATCTCGTCCTCGAGCACGGCACCGCGCTGCGGTGGCGCACCACCATCTCCAACCACCGGCCCGAGGTGCTCAAGAAGCTGGCCCGCGATCCGGGTATCCAGCTCGGATTCTCCGACGCCGGTGCCCATCTGCGGAACATGGCCTTCTACAACATGGGGCTGCGCTTACTACGGCACGTCCGCGACGCGGAGCGGGCCGGGACTCCGTTCATGTCCGCCGAACAGGCCGTGCACCGGCTCACCGGCGAGCTCGCCGACTGGTACCGGATCGATGCGGGCCACCTGCGCATCGGGGATCGCGCCGATGTCGTGGTGATCGACCCGGAGCGACTCGACGACTCCCTCGACGCCTACGCCGAGGAGACCGTCGACCACTACGGCGGCCTGTCGCGCATGGTGAATCGCAACGACGACACCGTCACCGCGGTGCTCGTCGGCGGCCGCACGGTGTTCGCCGACGGCAGGCTCACCGGCCTGGTGGGCACCGAACGCACCGGCCGGTTCCTGCGCGCAGCACACCACGCCCCCGCGGTGTCAGCCGAGAAAGGTGAATTGTCCAGTGTCCGTTGAGGAAACCATTCGCAGCATGTGGAAGGCGTTGTCCGACCGCAACTGGGATCTGCTGAAGACGTACCTGTCCGAGGACTGCATCTATCTGGACATGCCCGTCGGGCCCGCCGCGGCCGCCAAGGGACCCGACGACATCGTCAAACGCCTGAAGATCGGGCTCGAGCCGCTGGCCTCCTACGAGAACTTCTCCGGCCTGCTCGTGGACAACGGCACCGATGCCATGTACGAGCACCACGAGGAATGGCATTGGGTCACCGGCGAATCCGCGGTGTTGCAGTTCGTCTCGGTGCACCGCGTCGAGAACGGCAAGGTCACCTTGTGGAAGGACTACTGGGACATGGGCGCACTGGCCAACCACGCCCCGCCGGACTGGCTGGAGAACTTCGCGACCGCCGACATGTCCTGGGTGTTCGACGCGACCGGGCTGGTCTGAGTCACCCCGTCAGCCGATACCCCAGACCAGGCAGAACGGATGGCCTGCCGGGTCACGGAACACGCGGAAGTCGCTGTCCTCGACCGCATCCGGCACGCGCGTCGCGCCGAGCGCCAACACCTGACGCTGGGCCACATCCGGATCCTCCACCTGGATGTCCAGGTGGATCTGCTGTGATCCCCGCGGATCGGGGAATTCCGGGGCCTCGTGCTGCGGCGAGTACTGGCAGGCCACGCGGCGGCCGGACGGGTCCGTGACCACCTGCCAAGTATCGTCCTCGGCGGTCACCTCACCACCGAGCACCTCGGCGTAGAAGGCGGCCAGCGCGCGGGGGTCTTGGCAATCCAGCACGATGGAGCGAAGTGTTCCGATCATGGCACCGGTATTGCCGTCGCGGCCCGCGCACAAACGCTTACACGCTCCAGGCCATCCGGAACCGCTCGGTGAGCTGCTCGTCGTCCCAGTCGCCGAACTTCTCCTGTTCGTAACGGCGAACCGCGAGCACCGCATCCACCACCCCATCACCCAGGATGTCCCGGATCAGCGTCGAGGAGTCCAGCGCGTCCAAGTTGTCGGCCTGACGGCTCGGTAATTGCACGATCCCGTCGTCGGCACGCTGGTTGTCACTCAGCGAGGCCGGGTCGACCTGGACGTCGGGGCCCAACCTCAGCCCCTGGGTGATGCCGTGGTGGGCCAGGCCGAGCACGGTTGCTGTGGCCAGATACGGGTTGGCCGACGGGTCGATCACCTTCACCTCGACATTGGCGCCGTAGGGGTTGCTCGGGCCACCGATCAGGAAACGTACGGCCGCTTCGCGATTCTCGGTTCCCCAGCAGTTGAAGGCGCCCGACCAGTAGCCCGGCTGGATCCGCAGCCCGGACAGCACCGACCCGCACAACACGCCCTGCGCGGCAGGCAGCCCGGCGAGCAGTCCGGCCAGCGCCGACTCGCCCTGCGGGGTCATCCCCTGCCGCCCGGTACCACCGGAGAACATCGGGGCGTCACCCAGCCCCAGTGAAAAGTGCTGATGGGCACCGGAACCCACGCCGCCGGCGAACGGGAGCGGCGACAGGCTCACCCGCATCCCGTGTCGCCGAGCCACTCTGGCGACGATGATCCGCATCAGCACCAACTGGTCGGCCGCGGCGACCGGTGGCAGCGGAGCCAGCGAGATCTCGAACTGGTTGGCCCCGTACTCGGGATGGAACTGTTCGATGGCCACGCCCGAAGCATTCGCCGCATCGGTGACATCGTGGACGAATCCCTCGAATTCGAGCACGCCGGCCAGCCCGTACTGCGCCCACAGCAGCGACGGCAACCGGCTCCCGTCGGGCCCGACGAGGACGAACTCGACCTCGTGCCCGACCTGCGCGGTCAGTTCGGCGGCCGTCAACCGGTCCTGCACCCGCTGCAGCACACCCCGGGTGCAGTAGGGATCGGGCGAACCGTCCTGATTGTAGAAAGCCCCTGGGGCCCAGGCCAATCCGTCACCGAGGATGCGGAGTGCGCCGAGATCGATCCGGATCCGCTGATCGCCCACCACGCCGATGGCCTCGCTCATCGCGATGCCGGTCTGGTCGATGGTGAAGGCGTGAAAAACCGGGCTGGCACCGAGACCGGGGTCGGCGAAGATCCCCATCCGGCGCAGCGGAACGGTTTTCGCGTGCGTCAACCCAGCCGGGTTGACGACGGTGCCGATCAGGGTCGTGACACCATCGGACTCCAGCTGGGCGATGGCCGCCGCAGCTAGCGGTTTGGCTGGTCCTGACGATCCAGCTGTCACGAGCTCATTGTGCGCCCGTCAGGCGCCGGCTACAGCGTGATCTTGCAGGTTTGGCCGATGTCGAGCGTGCGCAGCATCCGCCCCATGCCGAGCCACATCGCACACGACAGCGCCAGATCGGTGAGCAACTCGGCGTCGAACTGCCCGCCGGCCCGCTCCCAGAAATCCTCGTCGTCACGCAGCCCGGTGTGATCGGTGGCGAACCGGTGGGCGAACTCGGCGGCGATCCGCTCCTGCGCGCTGTAACCCGGCCAGCTCTGCCACTCGGCGGCATGGTCGTAGAGGTCCTCGTCCACACCCGCGGCGGCACCCTCGGCGTCACGGGTGTTCTGGCACACCATGCATTCGTTGTCGAGGGCGATCACCATGCGCGCGAGCTCGCGCACCCGCAGCGGCAGCCGACCCTTGGTGTAGACCGCGTTGGTGAAGTTGGCCATCGCGGTACCGATGTCGGGAGACTTCAGGATCCAGCCGGCCACGTCGTCGTCGGGAAATTCTCCGATACGGCTCATGGCCGAATCGTACGCGCGACGCGGCCATTCTGGAACAAGTTCTAGTTTTTGCTTCCCGAGCCGGTCAGCTCCTCGGCCCGATCGTCGTCGCCCCAGTCGCGTTGCACCACCACCCGGTGCGCGATGCGCTCCAGTGCGGCCTCCACCTGCGCCCGGTCGGGACGGCCCTCGAACGTCGGTGATTCGCCGAGTTTGTCGACGATCCGCCCGACCAGCGCGGCGGACACCCCGTCGACCTGTCGCCGCCCGCTCTGGGTGAGCCACAGGTTGTCGCCGGTGCGCAGCACATAGCCGTCCTGCACCAACCGGTTGAAGGTCGGCTCGAGCACCTCGAACGGCACCACGAGCCGGTCGGCGATCTCGGTAAGCCGCGCCGAGCCGAATATCTGGCCGTGCCGGTAGATCTTGAGCAGTGCCCACAACCCGGCGACATCCAGCTCGCACCCCGGTCCGCCGGCCACCGTGCGCAGCCGGATCTCCGGTGAGTTCCGCATCAGCCGGCTCACGACGTTCTCCAGCACCTGATCCGCCGACTCCGAACTCGGCATGCCGAAGCCCTCGCCGAGATCGGCCGCCAGCGTGGACTCGGCCTCGAGCAGCGGGACCTCTTTGAGGAACAACGCCACGATCAGGCCGAGCAACGCCACCGGCGCGGCACACAGGAACACCAGGTCGAGCGCCTCGGCATAGGCGTTGACGATCGGGGCGGCGACCTCGGCCGGCAGCTCGTGCAACGCCTTGGGCGAGTCCCCCGCGACGGCCGGAGC
>NZ_LT546207.1:1138230-1190320 GCF_900078665.2 Mycolicibacterium houstonense
AGCGCCGCCCGCCGCGAGCGCCCCGGGCAGCCGGTCGGCCAGGAAGCCGGCGAACAACGAGCCGAAGATCGCGGCGCCGAAGGAACTGCCGATGGTCCGGAAGAACGTCACGCCCGACGTCGCGACGCCCAGATCGGCGAAGTCCGAGGTGTTCTGCACGATCAGGACGAGCACCTGCATGCACATGCCGATACCGGCGCCCAGGATCAGGAGATACAGCGACTGCAGCGGGATCGGGGTGGCGGCGTTCATCCGGGACAGCAGCACGAAGCCGACGAGCATGATCGCGGTACCTGCCACCGGGTAGATCTTGTAGCGGCCGGTGCGGCCGACCAGGCTGCCGCTGACGGTCGAGGTGATCAGCAGTCCGATGACCATCGGCATGGTCCGCAATCCCGACTCCGACGGGGATACGCCGTCGACGAACTGCATGAAGGTGGGCATGAACGTGAGCGCACCGAGCATCGCGAAGCCCACGACGAGCGACAGCACGCAGCACATGGTGAAGACCGGATTCCGGAACAGCCGCATCGGCAGAATCGGTTCGGCCGCCTTCAGTTCCACCCGGACGAACATCGCCAGGGCCAGGATCGACCCGACCACCAGTCCGATGATGGTCGGCGAGGTCCAGGCCAGCTCGCCGCCGAGACTGGTCGCCAGCGTGAGGCCCGACGCCCCGATTCCGACCCAGAAGATCCCGGCGTAATCGATCACCGGGCGGGCGCCACGGTGCGCGAGCGCGGGGATCGTGGCCGCGGCGACCACCAGGANGGCGCCGACTGCGGGCGCTGCCGGCGCACGATCCGCGCCATCATCGCCGCCCATCAGGCCGAAGGCCGGCCCACCCCGTACAACGGTTGCCCGTCGCGGGCGACTCGCTAGGCCTTGCGGTCGGCGAACTGAGCCAGCGCATCCACATTGGCCGCGGTGCCCACCAGTTCGACGAACAACGCCTTCTCCCGCTCGACGGCCGCGGTGATCGCGTCACGGACCGGCGCCACCATGGTCTGTTTGACGGCGATCAGGCTCGAAATCGGCTTGGCGGCCAGGGTTTCGGCATGCCGCCGGGCCTCGGCCAGCAGTGCGTCGGGCTCGCAGACCTTCCACACCAGGCCCATCTCCCGAGCCTCGGCCGCATCCACCCACTCCGAGGACATCAGCAGCCAGGCGGCGTTCTGCCTGCCCAGCAATCGCGGCATCAGATACGACGAGGCGGCCTCGGGCGCCACGCCCAAGCTGGTGAACGGACACTTCAACCGGGCCGATGACGACATGAAGGCGAGATCGGCAAAACCGAGGATCGTGGTGCCGATCCCCACGCCGACCCCATTGACCGCACAGATCAACGGCTTCGGGAAATCCGCGAGCGCGTCGAGCATGCCGTAGAACCCGTGCTCCCCCGGCGTGAACTCNCAGCGCCGCCGATGTCGACGACGCGCCGCTGACCTGGCTACGCGAGGTGTTCGCCGACAGCCAGGTGAGCCAACGGCCCCGGGCCTATCACGGTGGTTACCGGCTACCCGAACGCATCGCCGGAACCCTGGCTTCGCTGCGCTCCACCGCCGAGCGTGACACTTGCGCCGATGACCCCGAGTCGTCCGACACCGGGCTGTCACAGTTGCTGACCGCCGCGGCGGTGCTGCTCGACGCGATCGCCGACCAAGGCCACACCGCCCGGCGCGACGCCGAGCACGCCCTGGTTCGCGTGCAGACCGCGGCCGCGGGCGTCACCGGTCCCGAAGCGGCCCTGGCACAACGCCTCTGTGAACAACTACGTGAGGCCGCGGCGCTGCGGTTCGGCCAGTTGCACCGGCCCGACCTGATCGGGTCGCTGGCCTCGGCGCCCGCCGTGGTGCGCTCACACCTGACCTGGACCTCGCCGATCCTGCGGCACGCAATCCGGCTGTCCGTGACCACCGCGCTGGCGGCCGCGGCGGCCCGCTACGGCGGGCTCGAACACGGCTACTGGATGCCGTTGGCTGTGGTCGTGGTGCTGCGGCCGGAAACGGCACACACCTACACCCGCTGCGCCGGCCGGATGGCGGGCCTGGCCGCCGGCATCGTCGTCGCCTCCCTGATCACCTTGATGTGGCAGCCCGGTCCGGTGGGCTCGGCGGTGTGTGCGCTCGTGTTCGTCGCCGTCGGCTATGCGGTATCGCAGTTCGGTTATCTCGCAGTCGGCGTCGCGGTCGGCACGATCGTGGTCTTCGCCGTCGGCGTGANGCGACCACCAGGACGACGACGCCGACCGGGATGCTGAGCCAGAATGCCCAGCGCCAGCCGAGGTGATCGGTGACGAAGCCACCCAGCAGGGGGCCGGCGACGGTGGTGACGCCGAACACCGCGCCGAGCGCGCCCTGATAGCGCCCGCGGTCCCGCAGCGGGATGACCTCCGCGATCAGGGCGGACGAGGTCACCATGATCGCGCCGCCGCCGATGCCCTGCAGCGCCCGCGCTGCCACCAGCATGGCCATCGATCCGGCCAGTCCGCTGAGCACCGACCCGACCAGGAAGCACACAACGGCGGTCTGGTACACGGCTTTCCGGCCGAAGATGTCGCCGACCTTGCCGACGACGGCGGTGATCACGGTCGAGGCGAGCAGGTAGCTGGTAACCACCCACGCCTGATGACCGGCACCGCCGAGGTCGGCCACGACCGTGGGCAGCGCGGTGGCGACGATGGTCTGGTTGAGCGAGGCCAGCAGCATGCCGAGCAGCACCGCGACGAAGACCAGGTTGCGCCTGCGCACGCTCAGCAGCGCGGCACCGGACGGCTGCTCCTCGGTTGTTGTCGGGCTCGTCATGACTACCTTTCGTCACCCCCTGCAGATTCAACAGCCATATCGTTAGGCAGGCTATGAAAGTTACAGCACGCACAAAGCCGCCCCGAACAACCGGCGGTTCACCGGCTACCCGGGGCGGCTTCGGCTGAAACGGCCCTGCCGACCCCTACTGCGGCGGCCGGGAGACGCACTGCGCGGCGTAGAGCGCGTCGCCCAACTTGTCCATCAGCTCCAACTGGGTTTCCAGATAGTCGATGTGACCTTCCTCGTCGGCCAGGATGGTCTCCAGGATGCCTGCCGAGGTGGCGTCCTGCTTCTCGCGGCACATCACGATGCCCGGCTTGAGCCGGGCCACCACCTCGTACTCGATCGCCAGATCGGCCTCGAACTGTTCCCGGAGGGTCTGCCCGACGCGCAGCGAAAACAACCGCTGATAGTTGGGCAGGCCGTCCAGCAGCAGGATTCGGTCGGTGATGGTCTCCGCGTGCCGCATCTCCTCGAACGATTCCGCCCGAGTGTGCGCCGCCAGTTCCGTAAATCCCCAGTTGTCCTGCATTTTGGAATGCAGGAAATACTGGTTAATCGCAGTGAGTTCGCTCGTCAATTGCTCGTTGAGCAATTTCAGAACTTCCGCGTCGCCTTGCATCGTCACTCCTAAGCACCTTGAGGGCTGGTCAAGTGTTGCCGTTAGCCGTGCACATCCAATCTAGTCCAGAATGCGCCGCACGGCGCAATGATTGTTACCCAATTCGGCGTGTTCTCGCGTTCTTTACAGATCGGCTCGGCGAGGCGCGTCGTGGCGTGGCCACGAAGAGTGGACTGCCTGTCCTAACTAAGGTTAGACTGCGCTAATCTGTCCACCACCCCGAAAGAAAGGCCGGTATTAAATGAGTGAGTACGATTTACACTCGCTCATTCTCTCCTGTGATTTCCGCGTCGACGATGTCGAAGAGATGTGGAAATGGATGAAGAAACACCGGTCGGGACTGTTGTCGATCGGCGCCCATCACGTGGTGCTCTACAAATCCATTTGGGAGCCCGGCCGGGTATTGGTGACAATCGGAATTCGGCATGCTCGGTCCATTCGTGACGTGCTGCGCTCACCGGCGATTTTCGAATGGTTCGACATTTCCGGCGTCGAAGATATTCCGCCGATATTCGGCGGCGAAGTGGTGGAAAAGATCGACCTGACCGAACCGTCCCCGGAAGGACACGTGGCCGGCGTGATCGTCGGTGCGGTGGCGACCGTCGATGACGTGCCCACGCTGATGCGCAAGGTGCACGACGGCCTCGACCGCTTCGAACAGGGCGGTATCCGCAAGATTTGGGTGTACCAGGCGCTCGACGACGGCCAGGAAGTCATGATCCTGCAGGAGGTCGCCGACGAGATCAGCGCCCGGCAGTGGATCGACCATCCGGACGCGGCCGCCGAATGGATGGCCACGGCCGGTTTCGGCGCATACCCGAGCCTGTTCGTCGGCAAGCTGGCCCACNAACGGTTGCCCGTCGCGGGCGACTCGCTAGGCCTTGCGGTCGGCGAACTGAGCCAGCGCATCCACATTGGCCGCGGTGCCCACCAGTTCGACGAACAACGCCTTCTCCCGCTCGACGGCCGCGGTGATCGCGTCACGGACCGGCGCCACCATGGTCTGTTTGACGGCGATCAGGCTCGAAATCGGCTTGGCGGCCAGGGTTTCGGCATGCCGCCGGGCCTCGGCCAGCAGTGCGTCGGGCTCGCAGACCTTCCACACCAGGCCCATCTCCCGAGCCTCGGCCGCATCCACCCACTCCGAGGACATCAGCAGCCAGGCGGCGTTCTGCCTGCCCAGCAATCGCGGCATCAGATACGACGAGGCGGCCTCGGGCGCCACGCCCAAGCTGGTGAACGGACACTTCAACCGGGCCGATGACGACATGAAGGCGAGATCGGCAAAACCGAGGATCGTGGTGCCGATCCCCACGCCGACCCCATTGACCGCACAGATCAACGGCTTCGGGAAATCCGCGAGCGCGTCGAGCATGCCGTAGAACCCGTGCTCCCCCGGCGTGAACTCCGGGTTGGTGATGCGGGTCTGCATCTCCACGAGGTCGTTGCCCGCGCTGAACGCCCGGCCGGCGCCGGTCAGCAGCACCACCGCCACGTCGGGATCGTCGGCCGCGGCCCGCAGCGCCCTGGTGGTCTCGTCGTACAGCGCCTCGTTGAACGCGTTGAGAGCATCCGGGCGGTTCAGGGTAAGGGTGCGAACCCGATTGTCGTCCTCGATCAGCAGGGTCATTCTCACTCCTCGCGTGCGCGCCTGGACCGCTGCAGCCTAACTAGAACACGTTCCACTATCGCCGGCCGGGGTGGGAAGCACGCGCGTCAGAATGGGGCCCGGTAGACGTAACGACTGGTCGGCACGGTGTCGACGTTGCTGCTCGCACCGAACGCATCCGTGCTGGCCACCATCCGGCGCATGCGGTCGGCGAGATCGTCGTCATCGACGGCGCCGAAGAACACATGCAGATCCGAAACCGCCTCCTGCCGGAACAACTCTTCCACGATGCCGTCGATCGCCGGGGCGTCCGGGGTGAGCGCACGGACCACCGTGTTCTGCGTGTAGCCGAAGGTGTCCTGCGTTTCGATGGCCACCGACGTGTGGTCGAGGTGCCAGCGGTGCAACCAGGTCGCCTGATCCAGCTCGGCCGGCCGGCGCAGCAGCGCGATATTGGCCAGACCATTGGTCCGTTCCCCGGCGCCGGTCACCGGGGCCGGCAGCGGAACCGACTCGGTGACCAGATAGGCGGCGATCGAATCACATTCGGCGGCAAGCACTTCCAATGCCTCCCGGACCTGCTCACCGTAGTACTGGCGGGCCCAGATGCTGACCACCGCGACCACCGGCGGATCCAGGGTGGTCAGCGTCATCAGCGAGTCGCGCACCGCGTCGTCCCGAACGTTGACCGTCAGACCAGGCAGTCCGAGCGCGAGCAGTCGATCGGTGACCCGGGTGCGCATCTGTTGGCACCACTGCTCATCCGACGTCGCGGCACGCAGCAGGACGATGACTTTCTCCACGGTGGAGAACCTACCCGCGCCCCGATCCGCGCCACGCGCAGGCAGTTGTGCCACCGCGGGCCCGCGCCGAGTGAGAATGGTGGGGTGCACACGGGTGGACAGGCAGCCGACGCACTTCGGCTGAGTACCNGCGCGGCGCACCGCCGAGCCCCGCGGTGCCGTGGAGCCTGGACACCGCCGAACTCTCGACCGCGCTGCGGCGCGTCCACAACGTGGCCTCGACCCTGGCAGCCGACAACGGCGCCGCCCGCATCCTCATCGGCGAGCTGACCACGATCACCCGCAGCCTGGAGGAGATCTCCATCGACCGCGTGGCACCGGCCGGCGACGCGCGCTGAGCACGGCTCAGCCGCGTGCCCACTTCGGCAGGATGAACACCCCTTCGGCCTCGGCGGTGATCCCCTCGGCATCCGAAACATGACCGGAGGCAAAGGCTTTGATCCCGTCGGTGCGGGTGATCCGCCCTTCGGCGTGCAGATCGCCGAGCGGGGTGGCCCGCAGGTAGCGGATGGTCAGGGTGCCGGTGAAGCGCGGACGGTCCGAGTCACTGGCGGCCACCTCACCCAGCACGTGATCGAGCACCATGGCCACCATGCCGCCGTGCACGTGGCCGGGCGGGCCCTCGTAGGCAGCACCCAAGTGGAAATCGGTGCGCACGCCGCCGGCCGGGTCCTTGACGATCACCAATGGCGGCGCGATCGGGTTGCGGATGCCGATTGCCGGGTTGCCCCACGGCATTCGGTCTCCGTCGGAGGTGAACCTGACCCCGAACGGCCCGTCGATCTGTTCGGCCCGCAAGCGCGCGGTCGCGTCGTCGATCTGCGCCCGCACCGCGGCGACTTCGCCGGCGCCGACCTCCGACCGGATCGCGGCATCGATCAGCTCGCGCACCGAACCGGCCAACGGCTCCCAGACCGACCGCAGACGCTGCACATCCGCGGAACTGAGACCCTCGACATGGGTGTAACCCGGCATGCCAGCACTAGAACATGTCGGGTGCGCCGCTGTCGAGCTACCCCGGGGCCACCACAGCTACTACCGTCGTAGCGGTGACCGATCCCGCGCAGACCGAGCCGTACTACCGGCTCGGGTCCTACCACCGGCCGACAGACACCTCGTCGCCGCCGGCGCAGACCTGGTTCGACCGCGGGATGGTCTGGGCCTACGCGTTCAACCACGAGGAAGCCATCCGGTGCTTCGAACGCGCGCTGGCGCTCGACCCGGATTTCGGGCTCGCCCGTTGGGGCATCGCCTACGCGGCCGGGCCGAACTACAACAAGGCCTGGGACGCGTTCGATCCCATCGATCTGAGCACATCGCTGACCCGGGCCCGGGCTGAACTCGAACGCGCGGCCACGGGACGCGCCGACCCGTTGGAACGCGAGCTGATCGAGGCTCTGCGGAAACGCTTTCCGACCGCCGATCCCGACGACGGCGACGCCCTCACCGCCGGCCACGCCGCATATGCGGACGCGATGGTGGCGCTGGCCGACGGCCATCCCGACGACATCGACGTGCAGACGCTGGCCGCCGACGCCCTGCTCAACGTGACCGCCTGGGCGCTGTGGGACGGCCGTACCGGTGAGCCCGCCCCGGGATCCCGTGTGCTGGAGGCGAAACGCATCCTCGACTCCGCGCTGACCACCGAGGCCGGCCGGCAGCACCCGGGAGTGCTGCACCTGTACATCCACGCGATGGAGATGTCGACGACACCGCAGGCGGCGCTGCCGGCCGCCGACCTGTTGCGCGGACTGGTGCCCGACGCCGGTCACCTGCAGCACATGGCCAGCCACATCGACGTGTTGTGCGGGGACTACCGAAACTCCGTGACGGCCAACCTCGCTGCGGTACAGGCCGACCGGAAGTTCGTCGCGCGCGAGGGGGCGCTCAACTTCTACTCGCTCTATCGTGCGCACGACCTGCACTTCGTGGTGTACTCCGCGATGTTCGAGGGCAGCTCGCAGATCGCGTTGGACGCGGCCGAGGAGCTCGCCGCCCAACTGACTCCCGAGCTGCTCTCGGTCGCCTCCCCGCCGATGGCCGACTGGCTGGAGGCGTTCGTCCCGTTGCGGGTGCACGTGCTGGTGCGGTTCGGCCGCTGGGACGATCTGCTCGCCGAACCGCTGCCCGCCGATCCCGACCTGTACTGCACCACCACCGCGACGGTCCACTACGGCCGGGGAGTGGCGCATGCGGCCAAGGGGCAGATCACCGAGGCCCGCGCCGAGCGGGAGCGGTTCCTCGCGGCCTACCGCCGCATTCCAGACACGCGCTACCTGTTCAACAACACCAGCCTGGACATCCTGGCGATCGCCGAGCAGATGCTCAACGGTGAGATCGCCTATCGGGAAGGCGATTACGAGACGGCGTTCGAATATCTCCGACGGGCCATCGAACTCGACGACGCCCTACCGTACGACGAACCGTGGGGATGGATGCAGCCCACCCGCCACGCCTACGGCGCGCTGTTGCTCGAACAGGGCCGGGTCGAGGAGGCCGCCCACGTTTACGCGGCGGATCTGGGCCTGGACCCGACGTTGAGCCGGTCCAGCCATCATCCGAACAACGTGTGGAGCCTGCACGGGTATCACGAATGCCTGCGCCGCCTGGGCCGCGACGCCGAGGCCGGCATCATCGGCCAGCAGCTCGAGTTGGCGCTGGCACGAGCCGACGTCACGGTGCGGGCATCCTGCGCCTGTCGCCTGGAGGTGGCGAGCCCGTGTTGCGACTGAGCTTGCCCGCCTCGTCCCGGGCGTAAACTCGTGGCCGTGGCCATCACCGAGAGCGACCTCGATCAGCTGCGCAAATGCGTGGAATTGGCTCGTGAAGCCCTCGATTCCGGTGACGAGCCGTTCGGATCGATCCTGGTCGACGCCACCGGGACGACGGTGTTCAGCGACCGCAACCGGGTCAAGGACGGGGATGCCACCCAACATCCCGAATTCGCCATCGCCCGTTGGGCAGTGGAGCACCTGAACCCGCAGGACCGGGCTGCCGCCACGGTGTACACCTCGGGCGAGCACTGCCCGATGTGCTCTGCCGCGCACGCCTGGGTGGGCCTGGGCCGGATCGTCTACGCCACCTCCTCGGCGCAGCTCAGTGGCTGGTTGTCCGAGTGGGGCGTGCCGGCCGCTCCGGTGGCTCCCCTGCCGATCACCACGGTCGCCCCCGGTGTCGACGTGGACGGGCCGGCGCAGGAGCTGGCCGAGACCATGAAAGACCTGTACGCGGCGAAGTTTCGTGTCTGAGCCCGGCTGGGTGGCACACGCCGTCTGGTGGCAGATCTATCCACTGGGCTTCGTCGGCGCCTTCCCCGCCGACCAGCCGCCGACCGTCGACGAGCACCGGCTTCGGCGCATCGTCGGCTGGCTGGATCACGCCGTGCGGCTCGGCGCGTCGGGCATCGCGCTCGGACCGATCTTCGCGTCACGCACCCACGGCTATGACACCACCGACCACTTCCGCGTCGATCCGCGACTGGGTGACGACGACGATTTCGACCACCTGGTGGCCGAGGCCCGACAACGCGGTCTGCGCATCCTGCTCGACGGCGTGTTCAACCATGTGGGTACCGACTTCCCGCGGTACCGCGAGGCCGTCGACGGCGGGCCCGACCACCCATCGTCGAAATGGTTTCGCCGCCGCGGCAACACCTCTCGGTTCGACACGTTCGAAGGCCACGACGAACTGATCGCGCTCAACCACACCGATCCCGAGGTGGTGGATTACACCGCCTCGGTGCTGCGGCACTGGCTGGGCCGGGGAGCCGACGGCTGGCGTCTCGACGCCGCCTATGCGGTACCCGACGCGTTCTGGGCCAAGGTGCTGCCCGCCGTGCGCCGAGAATTCCCCGAGGCCTGGTTCGTCGGCGAGGTGATCCACGGTGACTACGCGTCGACCGTGCGCGCCGCGACCTTCGATTCGGTCACCCAGTACGAACTCTGGAAGGCCATCTGGAGCAGCCTCAACGACGGCAATTTCCACGAACTGGACTGGGGTCTGCAACGGCACAACGACTTCCTCGGCACGTTCGTGCCGTTGACGTTCGTCGGCAACCACGATGTCACCCGGATCGCGAGCCAATTGACCAATCCCGGACACCTGGAACACGCCCTGGTGATCTTGCTGACCACGGGCGGCACGCCGAGCATCTATGCCGGGGACGAGTCGGCCTACCGCGGTGTGAAAGAGGAACGCCGCGGCGGCGACGATGCGGTTCGCCCGGAGTTCACCACTCCCCCAGCGGATTCCGATGCGCTGCGGCTGCACCAGTACCTGATCGGGCTGCGCCGCCGCCACCCGTGGCTGCACGCCGCGACGACCTCACCACTACTGCTGACCAATACCCAGTACGTGTACCGGACCAGCGCCGGGGCCGAGTCGCTGATCGTCGCACTCAATGTCGACACCGCCCCACTTGCCGTGTCGTTGCCCGATTTCGGGGTGGCCCGGGGGCAGGTGCTCGCGGGTTCGGGCGCACCACCGCAAGAGGAGATCTCACGGACCGAGGTGCCCCCGCACGGCTGGCTGATCATCCAGCCGCACTGAGCATTTCGAGGGTGAGCGGATCGGCGCGTCCGTCGTACAACGTATCCAGTACCGCCTGGAAATCCGCGGCGTCGTCGGCGGCCGCGGCGAACAACGTCATCGATGACCGGACCTTCATGCAATCCGGCCGGCCGAAGATCTCCTCAGCGGTGCGCCCGTCGATCTCGACGACGAGGCGGGCGCATTCTCGCAGTCGCGGGCCCAACGTCGGGTGGGCCAGGTAGCCACGTGCCTCTTCGGTGGAGGCGATGCCGTAATGGTCGGCGGTCGCGCTGCGACCCAGCCCGCGCAGTTGGGGAAAGACGAACCAGATCCAGTGACTGCGCTTGCGGCCGTCCCGCAACTCGGCGAGCACCTGCGGGTACACGCGGGCCTGGGCATCGACGAACCTCTGCAAGTCGAACGGGTCGCTCATTCCTCGAGTTTGTCGCGCACCCACCCGCAATACATCGCGACAGGCTAATCTTCGGGATTCAATGGGTACAACTGCCGACGTCGACCGCGTCGCTCCGACCAGAAGTGCGCGTCGGCGCGTCATGTCGCGGATCAGCATTCAGTCGAAGTTGCTGGTGATGCTGCTGGTGACCAGCATCCTTTCGGCGGCCGTCGTCGGCGCCATCGGTTACCAGTCCGGCAGATCGTCCCTTCGGCAATCGGTGTTCGATCGGCTGACCGAGGTCCGCGAATCGCAGACCCGGCAGTTGGAGTCCAAGTTCACCGACCTCGAGGACTCGCTGATCGTCTATACCCGGGGCACGACCTCCATCGAGGCCGTGGAGGCGTTTTCGGACGCCTTCGGTCAGCTCGGCAACTCGACGATCAACCCGCAGCAGTGGCAGTCGATCGTCGACTATTACCGCACCGAATTCGAGCCGCTCGAGCAGAAACAGACCGGCGACACCGTGGACGTATCCCGGCTGCTGCCCACCTCCAACGCGCAGAAGTACCTACAGGCGCACTACACGGCGCCGGTCGCCGACCCGGAGAAGGCGATCGCCGTCGACGACGCGCGCGACGGCAGTGCCTGGTCGGCCACGAACGCGCGGTTCAACGACTTCTTCCGGGAGATCGTCGAACGCTTCCAGTTCGAGGACGCGCTCCTGCTCGACACGGTTGGCAACGTCATCTACACCGCGTACAAGGGCATCGACCTCGGCACCAACATCCTCACCGGGCCGTACCGACAGAGCCTGCTGACCGACGCTTACCAGAAAACCCTGGCCTCCAACACCGTCGACTATGTCGGGGTCACCGACTTCGCCGACTATCAACCGGCCGATGAGCCGACGGCCTGGATGATGGCACCGGTCGGTCCCCCGGGCCGGGTCGAGGGCGTGCTGGCCCTGCAGTTCCCGATCTCCAAGATCAACCGGCTGATGACCGCCGACCAACAATGGGAAACCGCGGGGATGGGCGCCACCGGCGAGACCTTCGTGGTCGGCCCCGACGCTTTGATGCGCTCTGATTCGCGCCTGTTCCTGGAGGATCCGGAGAAGTTCGAACGCGATGTCATCGACGCCGGAACCCCGGCGGCCATAGCGGCGAAATCGCTGCGCCAACACGGAACCACATTGGTGCAGCCGGTCGAGACCGAGGCCACCCGGCTGGCCTTGCGCGGCCAGACAGGCACCGTGATCGAGGACGACTATCTGGGCAATGAGACGCTGCAGGCCTACGCACCAGTTGATCTGCACGGGCTGAACTGGTCGATCATCGCCAAGATCGACACCTCGGAAGCGTTCGCCCCGGTCGCGACGTTCACCCGCACCCTGGTGTTGTCCACCGTCGTCATCACCTTCATCGTGTGTCTGGCCGCCATGATGTTGGCGCGGTTGTTCGTCCGGCCCCTGCGCCGCTTGGAGGCCGGCGCCCAGCAGATCGGCGCGGGCGACTACGACATCTCGCTGCCCGTGCAATCACGGGACGAGTTCGGGGATCTGACGACCGCGTTCAACGACATGAGCCGCAACCTAGCGATCAAGGAAGACCTGCTGGCCGAACAGCGCCGGGAGAACGACCGGCTGCTGCGCACGCTGATGCCCGAATCGGTGGTGCAGCGCTACCGGGACGGCGAAGAGACCATCGCGCAGGACCACCACAACGTGACAGTGCTGTTCGCCGACACAGTCGGGTTGGACGAGCTGACCTCCGGCATGCCCTCGGAGGAGGCCCTGGCGATCGTCAACCGTCTCGTGCACCAATTCGACGCCGCTGCAGACGATCTGGGCGTGGAGCGGGTCCGCACCCTGCGCAACGGCTACTGGGCCAGCTCGGGATTGAGCGTGCCGCGGCTCGACAACGTCCGCCGTACGGTCGATTTCGCCCTCGAGATGCAGCGCATCATCGAACGGTTCAACACCGAGAACGGAACCACCCTGAAGCTGCGCGCCGGAATCGACACCGGCGCGGTGAGCAGCGGCCTGGTCGGACGTTCCAATCTCGCCTACGACATGTGGGGTTCGGCGGTCAACCTCGCCTACCGGGTCCAGCGCGGCTCACCACAACCCGGCGTGTACGTCACCGAGCGGGTGTTCGACGCGATGGGCGATACCCGCGACCTCGAACCGGCGGGCACCGTGCGCGTCGACGACGCCGACGAGCCGATCTGGAAACTCCAGGACCGACGATGACCGGCGTGCTCGAGGCGCCCTGGTTCTATTGGGCCATCGGTGTCGCGGTCGGATTTCCGGTCTGCCTGGTGCTGCTCACCGAGCTCCACAGCACCCTGCGCCGCCGCGGCAGCTTTCTGGCCGGCCCGGTGCACCTGACCCGCACCTACATCCTGCCGCTGGGTGCGCTGCTGGTCCTGCTGGTCCAGGCGATCCAGATCTCCGGGGACGCCACCCCGGTGCGGATCGTGGCGACGGTGTTCGGCTTCGTCGTGCTGGTCCTGTTGCTGTCCGGGCTGAACGCCACACTGTTCCAGAGCGCGCCGGATGGCAGCTGGCGCAAGCGGATTCCGTCGATCTTCCTCGACGTCGCCCGGTTCGCGCTCATCGCGATCGGCGTGGGACTGATCTTCGCCTACATCTGGGGCGCCAACATCGGCGGGCTGTTCACCGCCCTTGGTGTGTCCTCGATCGTGCTGGGCCTTGCCCTGCAGAACTCGGTCGGCCAGATCATCTCCGGACTGCTGGTGCTGTTCGAGCAACCGTTCCAACTCGGTGACTGGGTCGATGCGCCGGCGGCGCGGGGACGCGTCGTGGAGGTGAACTGGCGTGCCACGCACATCGACACCGGTAGCGGCCTGCAGGTGATCCCGAACTCCGTGCTGGCCGGCGGATCGTTCACGAATCTGAGCCGCCCGGCAGGCGCGCACAGCATGTCCGTGATCACTGTGTTCGCCGTCGACGACGCGCCCGACGACGTCTGCCGAGTGCTCAACGAGGTGGCCCGCCGACTGCCTCAATTACGAAGCGACGGAACGGTATCCACTGTTGCCGCCGGCTCGTTGCAATACAAGACCCTGATCCCCCTGCACTCCCCGGCTGACGACTTCGCCGCCCGGGCGACGTTCCTGCGCTGGGCCTGGTACGCCTCGCGGCGGGCGGGCCTGCACCTGGACGAGGCCGAGGACGAGTTCGCGACCACCGAACGCGTGGAGGAGGCGCTGCGGCTCATCGCACCGACGCTGCGTCTGAGCCAGGACGACCAGCGCGAGTTGGTGCCGCACGCGCGTCTGACCCGGTACGGCACCGACGAGGTGCTCCAGGTTGTCGGCCAGGTTCCCAAGAAGCTGACGTTCGTCGTGGCGGGCACGGTGCAGCTGGCCGCTCCGGGTACCGACGATGCGTTCGTCCCGGTGCTCACCCTGGAGCGGGGCGACGTTCTCGGACAGACGACACTGACCCGAGAACCGATCATCACCACGGCCTATGCCCTGACCGAGGTCACCGTCGCGCAGTTCGACCGCGAGTGCATCGAGCAGCTGGTCTCGCGTAAGCCGGTCCTGCTGCAGGACATCGGCCGGGCGATCGAGGAGCGCCGGGCCAACGTCAGGCAAGCACTCACCGCGCCCGGCCGCTGAGGGTCTCGGCGCCGAGTTCCAATCGTTAGTCAACCGCGATCTGCGCGCGCGGTGTTGTTACGCGTGTGACTGATGAGACGCGTGATTCACTACCGGGGCAAGCGGCAAACTGCTTGAGATACGTGCAGAAAGGACGGTTGGTTGCCGTTATGAAGTTCCTCAACAAGATTCGCGGAGCGTGGATGCGCCGACTGGCGGCGGGGGCAATGGCAGCCGCCACCCTGCCCGCGCTGATCGGTTTCGCAGGAGGTTCGGCGACCGCTGGCGCATTCTCCCGGCCGGGACTGCCGGTCGAATATCTCGACGTGTTCTCGCCGTCGATGAACCGCAACATCCGCGTCCAGTTTCAAGGCGGCGGGCCGCACGCGGTCTACCTGCTCGACGGTCTGCGCGCCCAGGACGATTTCAACGGCTGGGACATCAACACCCCGGCCTTCGAGTGGTACAACGACTCCGGCCTGTCGGTGGTCATGCCCGTCGGCGGGCAGTCCAGCTTCTACACCGACTGGTACCAGCCGTCGAAGGGCAACGGCCAGGACTACACCTACAAGTGGGAGACGTTCCTGACCCAGGAACTGCCCACCTGGCTGGCCGCCAACCGCGGCGTGTCGCAGACCGGCAACGCCGTCGTCGGCATCTCGATGGCGGGCAGCGCGGCGCTGACCTACGCGATCCATCACCCGCAGCAGTTCATCTACGCCGGAACCCTTTCGGGCTTCCTGAACCCGTCCGAGGGCTGGTGGCCCATGCTGATCGGGCTGGCGATGAACGACGCCGGCGGATTCAACGCCGAGAGCATGTGGGGCCCGTCGACCGACCCGGCCTGGAAGCGCAATGACCCGATGGTCAACATCAACCAGCTGGTCGCCAACAACACCCGCATCTGGATCTACTGCGGCACCGGCACCCCGTCGGAGCTCGATGCCGGGACCAACGGCGGCAACCTGATGGCCGCTCAGTTCCTCGAAGGGCTGACGTTGCGCACCAACATCACCTTCCGCGACAACTACATCGCCGCAGGCGGCACCAACGGGGTGTTCAACTTCCCGGCCAACGGCACCCACGCCTGGGGCTACTGGGGTCAGCAGCTGCAGCAGATGAAGCCCGACATCCAGCGGGTGCTCGGCGCACAGGCCGCCACCTAGAGATCCACCCACCCAGGGAGCCTGTCGTCATCCCCCGACGGCAGGCTCCCTGCTCTGTGCCGGAGTAGGTTTGGTGGCGATGGCTCAGTCCCCGTCGAGGTCCTCGCCGAACGCACGGATGCTCGGCGGAATCGCGGCTGCCGCGGTGTCGCTCGGCGTCGCACAAGTCGCCGGCGTCTTCTTCCCCGCGCCGGCCGACCCGCGCAACGCCGTCGGATCGGCGATCGTCGACCTGACCCCCGGCCCCGTCAAAGAATTGGCGATCCAGGCGCTCGGCGGTCTCGACAAGCTCTTCCTGGCTGTCGCGGTTCTGGTGGTGATCGCCGCCGCAGCGGCCATTGCCGCGACCTACGAATCCCCACGCCGTCCGATCGGCAGCGCCGTCTTCGTCGTCGCGGGCCTGCTCGGCTGCGCCGCCGTCATCTCGCGCCCCGGTGCCACCGCCGCCGACATCATTCCCACCGTCGCGGGCACCGCGTGCGGAGTGGCTGCGCTGCGCCTGCTCGCGGTGCGGCTGTGGAGCCACACCGAGGCCGACGCCGAGGTCGGGTCCGGCGACGACCACGAGGAGGTCGACGACTCCAGGCGAATGTGGTTGGCGACCGCCGGGCTCCTCGGATTCGGCGCCGCCACCGGACTGCTGGGATTCCTCGCCACCAGGGTGGTGCATTCGGTGGCCGCCGAGCGTGACACCTCGGCCCTGCCCACGCCACGCCTGCCTGCCCCGCCGATTCCGCCGGAGGTGCAGCCGAAAAATGTTGCGCTGCCGAGTTTCGTCACCGACGCGGCGGACTTCTACCGCGTCGATATCGCCCTGAGCGTTCCCCAGCTCAGCCGCCAGGACTGGCGGCTGCGTATCCACGGCATGGTGGACCGCGAGATCACCTACAGTTTCGCCGATCTGGACCGGTTCGAAGTCGTGGAGAAGGTGGTGACACTGACCTGCGTGTCCAATCCGGTTGGCGGCGACCTGATCTCGAATGGAGTCTGGACCGGCTACCGCCTGACCGATCTACTGGCGGCGGCCGGGGTCTCCCCCGATGCCGACATGTTGCTCTCGACCTCCGTGGACGGGTTCACCGTCGGCACCCCGGTGGAAACCCTGCATGACGGCCGCGACGCGCTGCTCGCCGTTGGCCTCAACGGGCAGCCGCTCCCGGTCGAGCACGGGTACCCGGCCAGATTGGTGATCGCCGGACTGTACGGCTACGTGTCGGCCACCAAATGGGTGACCGATCTCGAGTTGACCCGATTCGACCGCGCGGAGGCGTACTGGACCAAGCAGGGCTGGGCGCCACGTGGTCCCATCAAGACCGAGTCCCGCATCGACGTGCCGAGAAACGGGCAGCGGCTGCCCGTGGGGCCGACGACGTTCGGCGGTGTGGCGTGGGCACAGAACCGCGGCGTGCGGGCCGTGGAGGTACGCATCGACGACGGCCCATGGCAACCCGCCCAGCTGGGGGCGGCCTACTCCGGCCAGACCTGGCGGCTGTGGAGCTTCCCCTGGCATGCCGTCGATGCGGGCGATCACACCATCACGGTGCGCGCCACCGACAACACCGGGACGGTCCAAACGTCAGACCAGGTCCCGACCGTGCCCGACGGCGCCACCGGATGGCACGCGGTGAACTTCACCGTGGTGTGACGCCACGGCTATTTCGAGGACAGCTTGCGCCAACTGAACACCGCGATGACCACCCCGACCGCCGCGGTGATCGGGCCGATGACCGACCAGGTCGTGGTGTTGCTCATCGGACTGCCCTGCAGCACACCGAACCCCTGTAGCGCCCAGATCAGGCCGAACAGCGCCACGATCACACCGAGCGCCAACGTCGCGATGAATCCCCGTTTCATGCTTGGAGGCTACGCCCGGCGCCGGCCGGGCGCTCTGCTCCCGTTCGCCGACGGCGAACCCCGGCGGCCGCCATGCCGGGAACAAACCCACGGCCGCCAAGGTTGAGCGCATCAGACTGAACTTTGGAGGTTTGATGTCCGAATCAAACGCAGTGCCCATCCTGTTTGTCAGCGAGCCGATCGTGCTGCCCGGGATGGTGGTGCCCGTCGAGCTCGATGACGCCGCCCGTGCCGCGGTCGACGCCGCCCAGGCCAGCGACTCAGGAAAACTGCTGATCGCCCCGCGCTTGGACGACCGCTACCCCACCCACGGGGTGATCGCGTCGATCGTGCAGGTCGGCCGCATGCCCGGCGGTGCAGAAGCCGCCGTCGTGCGCGGTGAACGCCGCGCCCACATCGGTTCCGGAACCACCGGGCCGGGCGCTGCCCTGTGGGTCGAGGTCGAGGAAGCGACGGAACCCGACGCCGCCACCGACGAGATCAAGGCGCTGGCCGCCGAGTACAAGAAGCTGCTGCTGGCCATGCTGCAGCGGCGCGAGGCCTGGCAGATCATCGACGTGGTCAACAAGATCACCGACCCGTCGGCCCTGGCCGACACGGCCGGCTACGCGTCGTACCTGACCGACGTCCAGAAGCGCGAGCTGCTGGAGACCGAGAACACCGCGACGCGCCTGAGCAACCTCATCAAGTGGACCGGTGAGCACCTGGCCGAGGTCGAGGTCAACGACAAGATCGCCGAGGACGTTCGGGCCGGGATGGACAAGCAGCAGAAGGAATTCCTGCTGCGCCAGCAGCTCAACGCCATCCGCAAAGAGCTGGGCGAGGGCGAACCTGAGGGGTCCGACGATTATCGGGCCCGCGTCGAGGCCGCCGATCTGCCCGAGAAGGTGCGCGAGGCCGCGCTGCGCGAGGTCGGCAAGCTGGAACGCTCGAGCGACCAGAGCCCCGAGGGCGGCTGGATCCGCACCTGGCTGGACACCGTGCTGGACCTGCCGTGGAACGAGCGGACCGAGGACTCGACCGACCTGTTGGGCGCCAGGGAGATCCTGGACGCCGATCACCACGGGTTGGACGACGTCAAAGACCGCATCGTCGAATACCTGGCGGTGCGGGCGCGACGCGCTCAACGCGGCATGGCCGTCGTGGGCGGGCGCGGCTCGGGTGCGGTGATGGTGCTGGCAGGCCCACCCGGGGTCGGCAAGACCTCGCTGGGCGAGTCGGTGGCCCGAGCGCTGGGCCGCAAGTTCGTGCGGGTTGCCCTGGGCGGCGTGCGCGACGAGGCCGAGATCCGCGGCCACCGGCGCACCTACGTCGGCGCGCTGCCGGGCCGGATCGTGCGGGCCATCGGCGAGGCGGGTTCGATGAATCCCGTTGTGCTGCTGGACGAAATCGACAAGGTGGGCTCCGACTACCGTGGCGACCCGTCGGCCGCGTTGCTGGAGGTACTGGACCCGGCGCAGAACCACACGTTCCGGGATCACTACCTGGACCTGGATCTGGACCTGTCCGACGTGGTGTTCCTGGCCACCGCCAACGTGATCGAGAACATCCCGTCGGCGCTGTTGGACCGCATGGAGCTGGTGCAGATCGATGGCTACACCGAGGACGACAAGGTCGCCATCGCGCGTGACTACCTGCTGCCCCGGCAGGCCGAACGCGCGGCCCTGACGGTCGAGGAGGTCACGGTGACCGACGCGGCACTGCGCAAGATCGCCGCCGACTACACCCGCGAACCGGGGGTGCGCCAGTTCGAGCGGTTGCTGGCCAAGGCGTTGCGGAAGGTCACGACCAAGCTCGATGCGGCGGAGCCGCCGATCACGATCGACGAGCCGGATCTCGTCGAGTACCTGGGCCGCCCGCGGTTCACCCCGGAATCCACCGAACGCACCGCGGTGCCGGGCGTGGCGACCGGCCTGGCCGTCACTGGCCTGGGTGGTGACGTGCTCTACATCGAGGCCAACTCGAACCAGGGCGAGCCGGGGCTGCAGCTGACCGGCCAGCTGGGTGACGTGATGAAGGAGTCGGCGCAGATCGCGCTGTCCTACGTGCGTGCCCACGCCGAGCAGTTGGGCGTCGACGCCAAGTCGCTCGACCGCACGATCCACGTGCACGTGCCCGCGGGCGCGGTACCCAAGGACGGCCCGTCGGCCGGTGTCACGATGGTGACGGCGCTGGTGTCGATGGCCACCGGACGGCAGGTGCGCGGCGATGTCGGCATGACCGGCGAGGTCACGCTGAACGGCCGGGTGCTGCCGATCGGCGGGGTCAAACAGAAGCTGCTGGCCGCGCAACGGGCCGGGCTGNCCTGCCGGTGACGACACCTTCGTGTCGGCCGGCAGGCCCGCACCGCGTCAGACGCCGGGTAACCGGCGGGCCGAGCTCGCGTCGCGCCTGCGCATGTCTTCCTCGGCGTCGAGCAGCTCGACCGCCCGCAACGCGAGCCACAGTTCGGCCAGCGAATCGGTCTCTGCGAGATCGAGTTCGGTGATCTCGGCGACCCGCCGCATCCGGTACATCACCGTCTGCCGGTGGACATGCAACGCCTGTGCCGTCTGCTGCCACGACCTCCGGTTTCGCAGGAACGCGTCGAGGGTCTCGACGAGATCGGTGTTCTGTTCGCGGTCGTAATCCTGCAACGGGCGCAGTACCCGGTCGACCAGGGCTTGCGCATCACCGACGTTCGACAGTCCCAGCCACGATGACCCGCTGCCGTACCGCGACACCGCCACCCCGCGCCGCTGCGCGACCGAAAAGGCCCATGACGCTTCGCGAATCGACTCCTGCAGACGGTTGATGGAACCCAGGCGCTGGCTGATCCCGATTCGGGCAGTCGGACCGAGTGCCCGCGTCAGGACATCGTCGGACGACGAGTCCTCGGGCACCACGGCGTAGAGAATCCCTTCGCGTGTCGTGCACACGTACGGGATCGAATGGCGCCACAGCGAATTGTGCACGTGCAGTACCCGGTCGTCGTCGGAGCTGTGTGCCGCGATCAGCACCACCGTCGCGGGATCCAGCCCGAGATCGACCAGTTGCCCGGCCGCCGCCGGACCGTCGATGCGGCTCTCCAGCAGTCGCTCCAGGAAGGCCGACCCCTGGCGCCGGCCGTGTTCGAGCATCAGCTGTGTCTGCGACAACTCGAGGCTGACGACGGTGGCGGCGTGCTGGAGCTGAATCGGGTCGACGCGCCCGCCCTCGGCAGTGACGGCCACCAGCGCTGCGCTCGGATGTCGCTGAATGTCGGTGAGCAGGGCCGTGTTTCCGGCGACGGCAGGAAGGCCGAAGGCGCCCGCGGCAACATTCGTGAGGTTGTCGGACAATGCGACGACCGCCTCCCGCGTGGTTTCGTCCAATTCGGCTGCCCGGGGAAACCAGGGCTCGCCGGTGTGTCGATCACAGACGTGAAGCCGGCAACCCAGTTCGCGTTCGAGCGCGGCGAACAGCTCCGCCGAGGTGGTGGCCCGTGCGATGTGACGGCGAACCAGATCGTAGATCCGCACCGTCCTGGTGAGGCGGCTGGATTGGTCGAGCAGCGTGGCCTCGGCGACCGCTCGGGAGATGGCCACGAACGGAAGCGGATAGCGGATGTTCAGTATCGGCAGGCCCAGCCTGTCACTGGCCGCCATCGCGTCGTCGCTGAGATCCGGGCAATACATCTTCTCCCCGATCGCCAGCCCGGATACGCCCGCCTCGTTCAATCGCTCGACGATGAGCACCTGCTCGGTCGATCCGGCGGGAAACGACAGCCCGTTGGTCATCAACAGCTCGCCACCGGTAACCCAACGCCACGGTTCGGGGAGGTCGGACGTGTGTGTCCAGGAGATCTCTCGGCTCAGGCCCGAGGCCCCGGCCAGCACCTCCAACCCGAGATGGGGTACCTGCGCGAGCTCGCCGACTGTGATCGCGATGGTGCCGCCTCCATCCTGTTTAGACGATCGCTCAAACCATAGGCGTGCTTTTTGCGCATCGTCTACTCGCGAACAGGTCGCGGTCGCCGCCATGCTGTGTCTCGGCTCACACCTCCCCGCACGAGAGCCCCGTCACGCAGGAGCTTCCATGTCCCAAACCGGCCACCTCATCGATGATGCGCCGCTCACGGCGTTCCACAAGAAGTTGACGCTGTTCTCGTCAGGTGGACCGTTCATCGACGGTTACGCGCTGTCGATCATCGGCGTCGCCCTCATCACGCTCGAACCCGCGATGAACCTGTCGGCCACCGAGATCGGGCTGATCGGCGCCGCCAGCCTCATCGGCATCTTCGTCGGCGGCGGGGTGTTCGGATACGTCACCGACAAGGTCGGTCGCCACCTGATGTACATCGCCGACCTGATCGCGCTCGCGGTGTTCTCCATCCTGTCGGCATTCGCCACCGAAGCCTGGCAGCTCATCCTGCTGCGGTTCCTCCTCGGCGTCGCGATCGGCGCGGACTACCCCATCGCCACATCGCTGCTGGCCGAGTTCCTGCCGAAAAAACAACGCGGCCGGCTGCTCGGGGCGATGTTCGTGGTGTGGGCCGTGGGGGCCGCGGCCGCCTACGTCGTCGGTTTCCTTCTCCGCGACTACGGGCCCGATGCCTGGCGCCTGCTGTTGGCGAGCCCGGCCGTGTTCGCCGTGATCACCCTGCTGGCCCGGATGGGAACCCCCGAATCGCCGCGCTGGCTGCTCAGCAAGGGGCGAGTCGCCGAAGCCGACGCCGCGATCAAGCAGGCGTTCGGACCCCAGTTCGGCGTGGGCGACCTGGACCAGCACGACGGCGAAACCGCAAGGAACACTTCGTTCGCGCAGATTTTCCAGCGGCCGTACCTGAATCGCACCATCTTCGTCGCCGTGTTCTGGACGGCCCAGGTCATCCCGCTCTTCGCGGTCTACACGTTCGCACCCGACCTGCTGGCGTCCTTCGGCCTGGAAGGCGATGCCAACCTCTACGGCGGATCGTTGTTGATCTCACTGCTTTTCGTGGTCGGCGGCATACCGGGCCTGTACCTCGTCGAGAAAATCGGCCGCCGGGCTCTGCTGATCGGATCGTTCGCGGTGATCGCGGTCGCGCTCGCGATACCCGCCCTCATCCCGGGCATACCGCCCGCCGCGTTCTTCCTCGCACTGGCCGTGTACGCGCTGGCCTCGGGCGCCTCGAGCTTCCTCGAGATCGTCTACCCCAACGAGCTTTTCCCCACCGAGGTCCGCGCGACCGCGGTCGGAGTGGGCACCGCCGTGAGCCGCATCGGCTCCGCGGGCGGCACGTATCTGATGCCGCTTGCGCTCACCGCACTGGGCGCCGGTGGTGCGCTCGGGGTCGGGGCCGCGGTCACCGCGGTCGGTTTGGTGGTCGCCATCTTCATGGCGCCAGAAACCCGCGGCGTCGCACTGACCGAGAGCGCGGCGCCGACCCCTGCCGACGAACAACTGCCCGCGTCCTGACCGTCCCCATCACCCCCTCACACAACGAAAGACAGGAAACCAGTGAGCATTCGACCGACCCCTCCAACCGTCGACGCACGTACCGGCCTCGTCGGGGCCGTGCCCGCCACGGAGGTACCCCGCTACGCGGGCAAGAGCACCTTCGCCCGCATCGCCGACGTGCACGAGGTGAGCGACTACGACATCGCCATCCTCGGAATCCCGTTCGACGGCGGCACGTCGTACCGGCCGGGCGCCAGATTCGGTCCGCTGGCCGTGCGCCAGGCCGCCCGCACCATCCGACCGGGCTATCACGTCGAACTCGGGGTCGCGCCATTGCAGACGGTTCAGGTCGTCGACGCCGGCGACATCTCGGTCACGCCCTACGACATCGCTGCCGCCTGCCGACAGATCCAGGACCACACGGCCGAGGTCCTCGGCAACGGCGACCGCCGCATCGTCGCAATCGGCGGCGACCACACGATCGCCCTGCCGAACCTGCGTGCACTGCATGCCAAGTACGGGCCGGTGGCACTCGTGCACTTCGACGCCCACCTCGACACCTGGGACACCTACTTCAACGCCCCGGTCACCCACGGCACGATCTTCCGCCGCGCATTCGAGGAAGGGTTGTTGATCGAGGACCACTCGATCCACGTCGGTATTCGCGGACCGATCTACGACCAACTCGACCTGAGCGACGACGCCGACATGGGATTCAAGATCATCCGGGCCGGCGACCTGGACGTGATCGGCACCGACGCCGCGGTCGACATCGTCGGCCGCCGCGTCGGCGACATGCCGGTGTACCTCTCGATCGACATCGACGTGCTCGACCCGGCGTTCGCCCCCGGCACCGGTACCCCGGAAGCGGGCGGTTTCACATCGCGTGAGCTGCTGCGCATGCTGCGCAAGCTGGGCGGACTGAACATCGTCGGCGCCGATGTCGTCGAGGTGGCGCCGGCGTACGACCACGCCGAGATCACGTCGGTGGCCGCCGCCACCATCGTCTTCGACCTGGTGTCGCTGATGGTCGCCGGCCGCGCCGCACAACCGGAAGCCCAGCTGGGCGACACCGCGATCGTCCCGTCGTGACCGGGGGTGCGCAATCCGCATCCGACTGATAACGTGACGCGCGGCACACTTCGAGGTCGGGAGTGGCTCACAACTCAAAACGCCGTTGAGTCGCGGCGGGAGAGCCCCGTCCCATCCGGTTGGCGGGCGCCGCAGGAGCAAATCCTCCCCAGGAATCTCTCAGGCACCGGTATCGCCGCGACTAGGCACCTCTGGAAAGCAGTCGAGCAGCATGTTCGGCTCACCGAAGGGGCAAGCGAATCGTCGGTCAACGGCGGATCGTGAAAACTCTCAGGTTCAAGCGACAGAGTGGGGAGGCGCCCGCAGTCCGCGCTCTCCTTCGCGCCTGAGATCCTTTGAGGTGTTATGTCCCAATCCAGTGACCTGACCGCCCCCGAAGCGGCATCGACTCCCTCATCGGCCGAGCCACGGCTCGACCGGCAGCTGTCCAACCGGCACATTCAGCTCATCGCCATCGGCGGCGCCATCGGCACCGGGCTGTTCATGGGCTCGGGCAAGACGATCTCGCTCGCCGGCCCGTCGGTGATCTTCGTCTACATGATCATCGGCTTCATGTTGTTCTTCGTGATGCGGGCCATGGGCGAGCTGCTCCTGTCCAATCTGCATTACAAGTCGTTCGCCGACTTCGCGGCCGATCTGCTCGGGCCGTGGGCGGGCTTCTTCACGGGCTGGACGTACTGGTTCTGCTGGATCGTCACCGGTGTCGCCGACGTGGTGGCGATCTCGGGTTACGTGAGCTATTGGTGGGGCGATCTGCCGCTGTGGATACCGGCGCTCGTCACGGTCGGCGTGCTGATCGGTTTGAACCTGCCGACGGTGCGCGCGTTCGGTGAGACCGAGTTCTGGTTCGCCCTCATCAAGATCGTCGCGATCGTGGCACTGATCGTCATCGGGCTCGTCATGGTCTTCCGCCATTTCGAAGCGCCCAACGGCGCGGTGGCGAGCTTCGCGAACCTGTGGAACGACGGCGGCTTCTTCCCGACCGGCCCGATGGGATTCGTCGCCGGATTCCAGATCGCCACCTTCGCGTTCGTCGGTATCGAACTGGTGGGCACGACCGCGGCCGAGGCCAAGAATCCCGAACGCAACCTGCCGAAGGCCATCAACTCGATCCCCGTGCGTGTGATGCTGTTCTACGTCGCCGCGTTGGCGGTGATCATCTCGGTGACGCCGTGGCGTGAGATCAGCCCGGACAACAGCCCGTTCGTGGCGATGTTCAGCCTCGCCGGTCTCGGCATCGCCGCGTCGGTGGTCAACTTCGTCGTGCTGACCTCGGCGGCGTCCTCGGCCAACTCGGGGATCTACTCGACCTCCCGGATGGTGTACGGCCTGGCCCAGGAAGGCGACGCCCCCAGCCGGTTCGGCAAGCTGACGTCACGACGGGTGCCGGCCAACGCATTGTTCCTGTCCGGAGTGTTCTTGTTGTCGGGCGTGGTGATGGTGGTCGTGGGCGACTCGATCATCGAGGCATTCACGATCGTGACCACGATTTCGTCGCTGTGCTTCATGTTCGTCTGGTCGATCATCCTGATCAGCTACCTGACTTACCGTAAGCGCAGGCCCGAACTGCACGAGGCGTCGAAGTTCAAGATGCCCGGCGGCGTCGTGATGTGTTACGTGGTGCTGGCCTTCTTCGTGTTCCTGGTCTGGGCCTTCACCCAGAAGCAGGACACGCTGCAGGCGCTGCTGGTCACGCCGGTCTGGTTCATCGTTCTCGGCATCGCCTGGGCGGTGCTGCGGCGGCGCCCGGGCCACCTGGCCCGCGAAGCCAGATTCCGCGCCGATCTCGAAGCCGCAGAACAGGACTGACCGCACGCCCGCGGAGCGGCGCCCCCCGGGATGGGGCGCCGCTCGCACCCGTGTGACGAAATTCGTTGCACCCCAATGGTTTACAACATCACATCGATCAGGTAAGGTGTGGTGAACAACTCAATACGCTGTTGACCCGCAGCGGGAGAATCCTCCATCTGGAGGCGCCGTAGGAGCAACTTCCTCCCCGGGAATCTCTCAGGCTCAATACCGCTGCGTCGAGGCAACTCTGGAGAACAGTGCTGCTTTTCCGGCACTTACCGAAGGTGTACGGCGCAATCGCGCTCAGACTCTCAGGTTTCAGGACAGAGCGGGGAGGTGTCCCAGTTGACGTCCGGTGTCCCCGGACGCTACCGAAACCGGAGTCACCTCGTGAACTTCCCCGCGCGCCACATCGGTCCCGACGCCGCCGAAACAGCTCACCTGCTACGCAGCCTGGGCTACCGCGATCTCGATGAGCTCATCGATGCGGCGGTGCCCGACCAGATCCGCATCACCGAACCGCTGGAGCTGCCTGCCGCTCGCGACGAGGATCGCGTGCTGAGCGACCTGCGAACGTTGGCCGAACGCAATCGGCCGCACGTGCAGATGATCGGTATGGGCTACTACGACACCGTCACGCCCGCCGTCCTGCGGCGCAACATGCTCGAATCGCCGGCCTGGTACACCGCGTATACCCCCTATCAGCCGGAGATCTCCCAGGGCCGGCTCGAGGCACTGCTGACGTTCCAGACCATGATCCAGGACCTCACCGCGCTGCCGATCGCGGGCGCATCCCTGCTCGACGAGGCCACCGCGGTGATGGAGGCGGTGCTGCTCATGCGGCGCGCCAACAAGACGAAGTCCAGCCGCGTCATCCTCGACGCCGAGTGCCTGCCGCAGACCATCGCCCTCGTGCGCGGCCGGGCCCGGGCGGTGGGCATCGACATCGACGTCGTCGACCTCACCGACGGCCTACCCGAAGGCGACGCGTTCGGCATGGTGCTGCAAGCCCCGGGGGCCAGCGGCGTGGTGCGCGAGCTGGCGGAGCTGATCGTCGCCGCCGCCGCCCGCGGAATGCTGACAACCGTTGCCGCCGACCTGCTTTCGCTGACGCTGCTGCGCGCCCCCGGTGAGCTCGGCGCCGACATCGCCGTCGGGTCGGCGCAGCGGTTCGGTGTGCCCCTGTTCTTCGGCGGTCCGCACGCCGGTTACCTATCGGTGCGCGCCGGCCTCGAACGCATGCTGCCGGGACGGCTGGTCGGGGTTTCCCTGGATTCCGAAGGCAAGCCGGCCTACCGCTTGGCGCTGCAGACCCGCGAGCAGCACATCCGCCGCGACAAGGCCACCAGCAACATCTGCACGGCGCAGGCGCTGCTGGCCAACGTCGCCGCGATGTACGCGGCCTACCACGGCCCGGACGGCCTGCGCGCCATCGCCACTCGCATTCACCGGCACGCCGGCACCATCGCGGCCGGTCTGCGCGCGGCCGGACACGATGTCGTCCACGAGTGGTTCTTCGACACCGTCCAGGTGCACACCCCCGGTGCGGCACGACGATTCGTCGCAGCCGCCGAGGCCGACGGCATCAACCTCAGGCTCGTCGACTCCGACCACATCGGCATCGCGTGCGACGAACGCACGACCGACGACGTCGTGGCCCGGGTGCTCGCGGTGTTCGACGCATCCATCCAGCCCGCCGTAACCACCGGATTCCCAACGGAACTGGTACGCACCTCGACCTACCTCCACCACCCGGTGTTCCACGAGCACCGGTCGGAGACGGCGATGCTTCGCTTCCTGCGCGAGCTGTCCGACAAGGATCTCGCCCTGGACCGCAGCATGATTCCGCTCGGCTCGTGCACCATGAAGCTCAACTCGGCCGTCGAGATGGAGCCGATCAGCTGGCCCGAATTCGCCGGTATTCACCCATACGCGCCGGGCGGGCAGACCGAGGGGTACCTGGCGCTGATCGCCGACCTTGAGGGCTGGCTCGCCGAAATCACCGGCTACGACCGGGTTTCGCTGCAACCCAACGCCGGGTCGCAGGGCGAGTTGGCCGGGCTGCTGGCCATCAACGCCTACCACTGCTCGCGCGGCGAATCCCACCGCGACGTCTGCCTGATCCCCCAATCCGCACACGGCACCAACGCCGCGTCGGCGGTGCTCGCGGGCATGCGGGTGGTGGTCGTCGGGACGGCGGCCAACGGCAACATCGACATCTCCGACCTGCGGGCCAAACTCGCCGCCCATGACGGCTCGGTCGGCGCCATCATGCTCACCTACCCGTCCACCCACGGCGTGTACGAGAACGACATCACCACGGTGTGCGATCTGGTCCACGCGGCGGGCGGCCAGGTGTATGTCGACGGCGCCAACCTCAACGCCCTGGTGGGGCTCGCCAAACCCGGCCGCTTCGGCGGTGACGTGTCACACCTGAACTTGCACAAGACATTCTGCATCCCACACGGCGGCGGCGGTCCGGGTGTCGGCCCGGTAGCCGTGCGGGCGCACCTGGCCCCGTTCCTCCCGGGCGATCCCCTGGCCGAGGACGGACCGGCACCCGTCTCGGCCGCGAACTACGGTTCGGCGGGCATTCTTCCGATCACCTGGGCCTACCTGGCGCTCATGGGTCCCGACGGCCTCACCGCGGCCACCAAGTCCGCGGTGCTGGCCGCCAACTACCTGGCCCGTGCACTCGCCGAGCACTACCCGGTGCTCTACACCGGTCCGGCCGGGCTTGTCGCGCACGAGTGCATCCTCGACCTGCGCGCCCTGACCAAGGCCACCGGAGTGACCGCCGAGGACGTCGCGAAGCGCCTGATCGACTACGGTTTCCATGCACCGACGCTGTCGTTCCCGGTGAACGGCACGCTCATGGTCGAACCCACCGAGTCGGAGAATCTCGCCGAGCTGGACCGGTTCATCGAAGCGATGATCGCGATCCGCCGCGAGATCGACCAGGTCGGCTCCGGCGTGTGGCCGCTGGAGCAGAGCCCGCTGCGGCAGGCGCCGCACACCGCCGAACAGGTGACCGCACCCGACTGGGATCTGCCCTACGACAGGCAGTACGCGGTGTATCCGGTCGATGCGCTGCGCCGCAACAAATATTGGCCGCCGGTGCGCCGTATCGACGGTGTGTACGGGGACCGCAACCTGGTGTGTTCGTGCCCGGCCCCGGAAGCCTTCGAGATCTCCGACGCCCCCACCACATCCGACCGTGAGGAAGTGTTCGCATGACCAGTACCGCACCCACCACCGCGTCACCGCTGCTCGGCGAGCACCGCGAGCTCGGCGCGACGTTCACCGACTTCGCGGGCTGGCAGATGCCGCTGAAGTACGGCAGCGAACTGACCGAGCACCATGCGGTCCGCCGCACAGCCGGGTTGTTCGACCTCTCGCACATGGGCGAGATCGAGGTCAGCGGTCCGCAGGCCGGCGCGGCGCTCGACTTCGCGCTCGTCGGCGAGCTGTCCAAGATCGCGGTCGGCCGGGCCAAGTACTCGCTGATGTGCAACGTCGACGGCGGCGTGATCGACGACCTGGTGGTGTACCGCCTGGCCGACGAGCACTTCCTGATTGTCGCCAACGCGGCCAACGCGCCGGCCGTCGCCACCGAATTCACCACACGCACAGAGGGTTTCGATGCCGCGGTGACGGATCGGTCCGGCGACACCGCGCTGATCGCGGTGCAGGGGCCTGCCTCGGCCGCGATCGTGCGATCACTGGCGCCGCAACACCAGGCCGAGGCCATCGCCGCGCTNCCGCGGGCGCCGACGGGAGCCCGGCCGGCCTGGCCTGCCGCGACACCCTGCGGCTGGAAGCCGGCATGGCGCTGTACGGACACGAACTGAGCTCGGCGACCAACCCGTACGAGGCGGGCCTGGGCAAGGTGGTGCGATTGACCAAGGACTTCGTCGGCCGCGATGCGCTACAACGTCTTTCCGAGCGGCCCCTGAAGCGGACCCTGGTCGGGCTCAAAGGCGCCGGGCGGCGGGCCGCGCGCGCCGGGTATTCCCTGCACCAGGCCGACAACGCCGAGCCGGTCGGTGTGGTGACCTCAGGTGCGCTCTCCCCCACCCTCGGATACCCGATCGCCCTGGCCTACCTCGACATCGGCCTCGCCGAACCCGGAACCGCACTCACCGTCGACGTGCGCGGCAAACGGGAACCGTTCGAGGTCACCCCATCCCCCTTCTACCGCCGCTAGCCGAGAGGAAAACCCATGTCTGCCAACCCGATTCCCGCCGACCGCAGCTACACCGAGGAACACGAGTGGGTGCTCATCGCACCCGGTGCCGCCCTGCCCGACGAGCCGGTGCGGATCGGTATCACCGCCGTCGCCGCGCAGGCCCTCGGCGATCTCGTCTACCTCGACCTGCCCGAGGTGGGCACGACCGTGACGGCCGGCGAGGTCTGCGGCGAGGTCGAATCCACCAAGACGGTCTCCGAGCTCTACCCGCCGGTCAGCGGTGAGGTCACCGAGGTGAACACCGCGGCCATCGACGACCCGAGCCTGGTGACCTCCGATCCCTATGGCCAGGGCTGGCTGTTCGCCGTCGCGCCCACCGACACGGCCGTGCTTATCACCGCCGCCGAATACGCTGACAAGAACGGAGTTCCGGCATGAGCGTGCTCAACGACACCTTGGTCGAATTCGATCCCGAGATCGCCGAGGCGATCGACCTCGAACTGCAGCGCCAACGCGTCGGGCTCGAGATGATCGCCTCGGAGAACCATGCCCCGCTCGCGGTGATGCAGGCGCAGGGTTCGGTGCTCACCAACAAGTACGCCGAGGGATATCCGGGGCGGCGCTACTACGGCGGATGCGAGCACATCGACGTCATCGAACGACTCGCGATCGGCCGGGTCAAGGAGTTGTTCGGCGCCGAGTTCGCCAATGTTCAACCGCATTCGGGCGCGCAGGCCAACGCGGCCGTCATGCATGCGCTGATCAAGCCGGGCGACACCATCCTCGGGCTGTCGCTGGACTGCGGCGGCCACCTCACCCACGGCATGCGGCTGAACTTCTCCGGCAAGCTCTACAACGTCGCGGCCTACGGCGTCTCCCGCTCCGATTACCTCATCGACATGGACGAGGTCGCCAGGATCGCGCGGGAGCGCAAGCCGCAGTTGATCATCGGTGGCTGGTCGGCCTATCCACGCCAGCTCGACTTCGCGCGCTTCCGGGAGATCGCCGACGAGGTCGGCGCCTACCTGATGGTCGACATGGCCCACTTCGCCGGTTTGGTGGCCGCGGGCCTGTACCCCTCCCCGGTGCCGCACGCGCACGTCGTCACCTCCACGACCCACAAGACACTCGGCGGTCCGCGTGGCGGGATCATCCTCACCAACGAGGCCGAGCTGGCCAAGAAGCTCAACTCGGCGGTGTTCCCCGGCCAGCAGGGCGGCCCGCTCGAACACGTCATCGCCGCCAAGGCCGTCGGCTTCAAGATGGCCGCCCAGCCCGAGTTCGCCGAACGCCAGCAGCGCGTCCTGCGTGGTGCCCGGATCCTTGCCGACCGGCTGAGCCAGCCCGACGCCAAAGAGGCCGGCATCACCGTCCTGACCGGCGGCACCGACGTGCACCTCGTGCTGGTCGACCTGCGGGACGCGGCCATCGACGGCCAACAAGCCGAGGACCGGCTCGACGCGATCGGCATCACCGTCAACCGCAACGCCGTGCCGTTCGATCCGCGGCCGCCGATGGTCACCTCTGGCCTACGGATCGGTACGCCCGCACTCGCGGCCCGCGGGTTCGACGATGACGACTTCAGCCGTGTCGCCGACCTCATCGCCCGCGCCCTGGTCGCGGGAGCCGACGCCGACGTCAGCGACCTGGCCGCCCAGGTCCGCACGCTCGCCGACAAGTACCCGCTCTACCCGGGACTATAGGAATGACCATCAGCGTGTTCGAGCTCTTCTCGGTCGGCATCGGGCCGTCGAGCTCGCACACCGTCGGACCGATGCGGGCGGCCGCGCGATTCGCCGAAGATCTCAGCAGAGACAGGCTGATCGGCGAGGTCGCCGCTGTCGATGTCGATCTGTACGGTTCGCTCGCGGCCACCGGCGGCGGCCACGGCACCATGCCGGCGATCCTGCTGGGCCTCGATGGGTACCAGCCGGAGACGATCGAAACCGACGAGATGGAACGCCGCCTGCGGGAATTACGCGCAAGCGGGCATATCAACCTGGGCGGACGCGTGCCGATCGCCTTGGCAGAAGGCGACATCCGGCTGCATCCGCACACCGTGCTGCCGCGCCACCCTAATGGGATGACCATCACGGCGCTGAACGCCAACGGGCGCCAGGTGCGGTCGGAGACGTACTTCTCGGTCGGCGGTGGGTTCGTGGTCACCGAATCCGAGCCCGAACAGAACCGCAGTGCGTCGCGCAACGCGTGGTCGTTCGGCTCGGCCGCCGAGTTGCTCGACCTGACCGACCGGCACGGGCTTCCGATCAGCGCCGTGATGCTCAATCACGAGATGGTGACGCGGTCACGGCCGGAGATCCGCGAACGGCTGCTGCACATCCGCGACGTCATGGCGGCCTGCCAGCGTCGGGGTATCACCCGTGACGGCGACCTGCCCGGCAACCTGCGGGTGCGTCGCCGCGCCCGCGACTGGTACGAGCGGCTCGACGCGGAAGACCCGAACCGGGACCCGGCGTTCGCCGAGGACTGGGTCAACCTCGTGGCGCTCGCGGTCAACGAGGAAAACGCCTCGGGGGGAAGGATTGTCACGGCACCGACCAACGGTGCCGCCGGCATCATTCCCGCGGTGCTGCACTATGCGCTGCACTACACCGCGGCAGGCAAGTCCGATTCAGATGACACGGCGCTACGTTTCCTGCTCACCGCCGGGGCCATCGGCTCGCTCTACAAGGAGCGCGCGTCGATCTCCGGAGCCGAGGTCGGCTGTCAGGGCGAGGTCGGCTCGGCCGCGTCCATGGCCGCCGCCGGCCTGGCCGAAATCCTCGGTGGCACAACGCAACAAGTCGAGAATGCCGCCGAGATCGCCATGGAACACAGCCTGGGCTTGACGTGCGACCCGATCGGCGGGCTCGTGCAGATCCCGTGCATCGAGCGCAACGCCATCTCGGCGGGCAAGGCCATCAACGCCGCGCGCATGGCGCTGCGCGGTGACGGGACACACCGGGTGACACTCGACCAGGTGATCGAAACCATGCGGTGCACCGGGCTGGACATGAGCGCGAAGTACAAGGAGACCTCGACCGGTGGCCTCGCCGTCAACGTGTCGGTGAATCTCGTCGAATGCTGAATCAGATTGAGGAAGAACCGAAATGACCAATGAGACCGGCACCGCGCGTGTGAAGCGCGGTATGGCTGAGATGCTCAAGGGTGGGGTGATCATGGATGTGGTCACTCCTGAGCAGGCGAAGATCGCCGAGGGTGCGGGTGCGGTGGCGGTGATGGCCCTGGAGCGGGTGCCGGCCGATATCCGGGCCCAGGGCGGGGTGTCACGCATGTCGGATCCGGACATGATCTCCGGCATCATTGAGGCGGTCACCATCCCGGTGATGGCCAAGGCCCGCATCGGCCATTTCGTCGAGGCCCAGATCCTGCAGAGCTTGGGTGTGGATTACATCGATGAGTCCGAGGTGTTGACCCCGGCCGATTACACCAATCACATCGACAAGTGGCGCTTCACGGTGCCGTTCGTGTGTGGGGCGACGAATCTGGGTGAGGCGTTGCGCCGGATCACCGAGGGCGCGGCGATGATCCGTTCCAAGGGTGAGGCCGGCACCGGCGACGTGTCCAACGCCACCACGCACATGCGCAAGATCGGTGGCGAGATCCGTCGGCTGACCTCGATGAGCGAGGATGAGTTGTATGTGGCGGCCAAGGAGCTGCAGGCGCCGTATGACCTGGTGGCCGAGGTGGCGCGGGCCGGCAAGTTGCCGGTGACGTTGTTCACCGCCGGGGGTATCGCGACTCCGGCGGATGCGGCGATGATGATGCAGCTCGGTGCCGAGGGGGTGTTCGTCGGGTCGGGGATCTTCAAGTCGGGTAACCCCGCGCAGCGGGCCGCGGCGATCGTCAAGGCCACCACGTTCTACGACGATCCCGATGTGTTGGCCAAGGTGTCGCGTGGTCTGGGCGAGGCCATGGTCGGTATCAACGTCGAGGAGATCGCCCAGCCCCACCGGCTCGCCGAACGCGGCTGGTAGCCGATGACCGTCATCCCACCGGGCCGCCGGATGCTGCGGCTGGAGGTCCGTAACGCCGCGACGCCGATCGAACGCAAGCCGCCGTGGCTCAAGACCCGTGTCCGCACCGGCCCCGAATATCGCGATCTCACCGCGCTCGTCGAGCGGGAGAACCTGCACACGGTGTGCCAGGAAGCTGGTTGTCCCAACATCTTCGAATGCTGGGAGGCCAGGGAGGCCACGTTCCTGATCGGTGGCGACCAATGCACGCGGCGCTGCGACTTCTGCCAGATCGATACGGGACGGCCCGCGCCGCTCGATCGCGACGAGCCGCGCCGCGTCGCCGAATCGGTGGCCACGATGGGACTTCGGTATGCGACCATCACCGGCGTCGCACGTGATGACCTGCCGGACGGCGGCGCCTGGCTGTATGCCGAAACGGTCCGCGAAATCCACCGCCGCTGTCCGGGAACGGGAGTGGAACTGCTCATCCCCGATTTCACCGGCCGGCCCGACCAACTCGCCGAGGTGTTCGACTCGCGGCCTCAGGTGCTCGCCCACAACCTCGAAACCGTGCCACGGATGTTCCGCCGGGTTCGCCCCGGATTCAGCTATGCCCGCTCGCTGCAGGTGATCACCAGCGCCGCAGAAGCCGGACTCATCACGAAGTCCAATCTCATTCTGGGTCTGGGCGAAACGCCCGACGAAGCCGTACAAGCGCTGCACGACCTCCACGAGGCTGGGTGCCACTTGGTGACCATCACGCAGTACCTGCGCCCGAGCCCTCGCCACCATCCGATCGCGCGGTGGGTCCCACCGGACGAGTTCGCCGAGCTCGGCGATATCGCCCGCGAGATCGGATTCGCCGGTGTGCTGTCCGGTCCACTGGTCCGGTCGTCGTATCGCGCCGGCCAGCTCTACACCCAAGCCAAAAAGGAGATTTCATGACAAGCACCTCTGCGGACGTCGTCATCCTCGGCGGCGGTCCCGGCGGCTACGCCACCGCACTGCGCAGCGCCCAGCTGGGGCTGTCGGTGATCCTCGTCGAGGAAGGCGAGGTCGGCGGGACGTGCCTGCACCGGGGCTGCATCCCCACCAAGGCCCTGCTGCACGCCGCCGAGATCGCCGACAATGCCCGGGCGGCAGCACAATTCGGGGTGAACGCCACATTCGACGGCATCGACCCGGAGCGGCTGCACGCCTACAAGGACGGCGTGGTCACGCGCCTGCACAAGGGACTGCAGGCCTTGCTGCCCGCACAGGGTGTCACGGTGCTCAACGGTCGCGGCCGCCTCACCGGACCGAACACCGTCGATGTCGGCGGGCAGACGGTCACCGGTGGCGCCATCGTGCTCGCGACCGGCTCCGCCCCGAAACCGCTGCCCGGAATCGAGACCGGTGACCGGGTGATCACCAGCGACGAGGCGCTCGAGCTGCGGTCGATCCCGCAGCGCGCGGTGATCCTCGGCGGTGGTGTCATCGGCGTCGAATTCGCCAGCCTCTGGGCCTCGTTCGGCACCGCGGTCACCGTCGTCGAGGCCGAACCCCGACTGGTCCCGCACGAGGACGAGGCGGTATCCAAACACCTCGAACGCGCCTTCCGCCGCCGCAAGATCACCGCCAAGACCGGCGCCCGCGTCACCGGCGTCGAGCAGACGAGCGAGGGCGTCACAGTCGCCCTGGAGAACGGCACCGTGATCGAGGCCGACCTACTGCTGGTCGCCGTCGGCCGCGTGCCGCGCACCGACGGACTGGAGGCGGCGGGCATCGCGCTCGAACGCGGCTTCGTGGTCACCGACGACCGGCTGCGCACGTCTCTGCCCACCGTGTACGCCGTCGGCGACATCGTGGCGGGCACCCAACTCGCACACCGCGCCTTCCAGCAGGGCATCTTCGTGGCCGAGGTACTCGCGCAACGCAATCCGGACCCGATCGACGAGACCGGAATTCCCCGCGTCACCTACTCCCGGCCCGAGATCGCCTCCGTCGGCCTCACCGAGGCCCAGGCACGAACCCGGTTCGGCGACAATGTCGAGACGGCGAGCCACGACCTCGCGGGCAACGGGAAGAGCCAGATCATCAAGACGTCGGGCACGGTGAAACTCGTGCTCGCCCCGTCCGGCGCGGTGGTCGGCATACACCTGGTCGGCGAACGCGTCGGGGAACTGATCGGCGAAGCCCAACTGATCTACAACCTCCAGATCAAGCCGGGCGAAGCGGCCAAGTTCGTTCATGCGCACCCGACACAGAACGAGGCCCTCGGCGAAGCACTGATGGCCGCAGCCGGAATGCCGCTGCACGGCCACGGCTGATCGCCTAGATTGGGGCGGCATGGCCTTCGACCCTGACCTCGCCGATCGCATCCGCGAGTTGGTCGCCGCCGAACGCGGCATCGACGAGAAGCGGATGTTCGGCGGGCTCGCGTTTCTGGTCAACGGCAACATGTCGGTGGCCGCGACTCGCGAAGGCGGCCTGATGGTCCGGGTGCCGATCGACGAATCCGCACAATTGCTGCGCCGGGACCATGTCGAGCCGATGGTGATGGGTGGCCGGGAGATGCGCGGCTGGTTGCGGGTACACGCCGACGCCCTGAAGACCAAACGGCAGCTGCAAGGCTGGGTCGCCCGAGGGGTCGGCTTCGCCAAAACCCTGCCGCCCAAATGAGACGTTTTCCGCACGGGGCCACCGGGTAGGCGCTGTGACATGCCGACCACGCAGCGGGACCTGGTTCACCGGCTGCTGAGCGCCGCCGGGCGAACCTATGCCGAGCAGGCGGGCATCCGGCTGGCCGACAAGCCGATGCCGCTGTTCGAACTGCTGGTGCTGTGCATGCTTGCCAGCAAACCGATCGACGCCGGCATCGCCACCGAGGCCGGCCGCGAACTGTACCGCAGTGGCATACGCACGCCGCATGCGGTCCTCGGCGCCGAGCGGCGCGAGATGATCCGGGCGTTCGGCCGCGCGCACTACGTGCGGTACGACGAAAGTTCGGCTACCCGATTGACCGACATCGCCACCATGGTCGACGACCGCTACCGCGGTGACCTGCGGCGGCTCGCCGCCGCGGCGGACCGCGACATCGCCGCCGCGAGACGACTCCTGAAAGAGTTCAAGGGAATCGGAGACACCGGCGCCGACATCTTCCTGCGCGAAGTACAGGACACCTGGACGTGGGTGCGGCCGTTCTTCGACGACCGGGCGCTGGCCGCCGCGCGCGACCTCGGGCTGCCCGGCGACCCGCGAGCCTTACACCGGTTGGCGCCGGACAAGACCGCGCAGCTGGCCGCGGCCCTGGTGCGCACGTCTCTGGACGACGACCTTCGCGACGCACTGATCCGGACACCCACACACGCCACTGCCTGAACGCCGACCCGATCTCAGCCGTTCCCCACCGCCGGGCCGGAATCGCCATTAACATAGTGAGGCCTGGCGAGAAGGGTGGCACCGGTAGATGTTGACCGCAGTACGCAAGATCCTCGGCTTCCAGATGACCATCGCCGAGTGGATCGGCACCGCGATCATCCTGGCGGTCCCCTACCTGCTGATCGGCCTGATCTGGTCGCTGACCCACACCGGCCACCTGGCCGATATGGACCGGACCTCCGCCGTGGTGTCGTTTCTGGGCGCGATCGCTTCCTGGCCGGTGCTGCTGTTCACCAACGTGTGCATGAGCTGAGGAGAACGAGCGCGAATGACCCTCGGCGACACCCGGATCTCGATCACCCGACGCACCGCACGCTGGTCCGACGACGATGTCACCATCGCCGACGCGATGGACCTGTGGGGATTCGCCGCCGGCGCGGCGAACGTCATCATGCAGCTGTCCCGCCCGGGCGTCGGCTACGGAGTCGTGGAGAGCACGGTCGACTCCGGCAATCTGCTCAAACACCCGTGGAAACGCGCCCGCACCACCCTGAGCTACCTCGCGGTGGCCATTCTCGGCACCCCCGAGGACCGGGCGGCGTACCGCGACGCCGTCGACACCGCCCACCGCCAGGTCCGCTCCGGGCCGTCAAGTCCCGTGCAGTACAACGCCTTCGACCGCGACCTGCAACTGTGGGTGGCGGCCTGCCTGTTCGTCGGCCTCGAGGACGTCTACCAGCTGCTGCGCGGCCAGATGACCGAAGCACAGGCCGAACAGTTCTACCAGTCCGCCGCCACCCTGGGCACCACCCTGCAGGTCAGCCCCGAACAGTGGCCTGCCACCCGCACGGACTTCGACACGTACTGGACCACGGCGTGCCGACAGGTGGAGATGGACGACGTCGTGCGACGGTACCTACACGATCTGGTCGATCTGCGAATAATCAACCCGTTGCTGCGGGTCCCGTTTCGGCCGCTGCTGAAGTTCCTGACCGCGGGCTTCCTCGCCCCGGCGTTCCGGGACGCCGTCGGCTTCAGCTGGGGCCGCGGCCGCCAACGCCTGTTCGAATGGTTGTTCCTGGCCGTGGCTTTCGGCAACCGGTTCCTTCCGGTGTTCATCCGCCAGGGCGGCAGCTACCTGCTGCTGGCCGATGTGCGCCGGCGGGTGGCAGCCGGCAAGGCGCTCATCTGATGAACACGATCCGCCGGGTGCTGAGCCGCAAGGCCAGTGTCGAGCAGGTGCTCGAGACGTTGATGTGGTTGTCGCTGCCGTACCTGGTGATCGGCCTGGTGTGGACGTTCCTCCACCCCGAACAGGTCCAGTTGATCGAGACGAGCCTGCTGACCAAATTTCCCGCCGGGGCCGACCTGGTGGCCTTCGGTCAGGTGACACTGCTGTGGCCGGTGCTGCTACTGGGCGCCGACGTGTGTATCGCGATGTGACCGCAGCAGCCGGACGGCCACGGCCGCGACGAACAACCACAGCACCGACCCGACCACCCACGTCGGCACATAGTTGAACGTGCCGGTCTGCTCGCCGGTGTTGAGTGCCAGATAACCCGACACCGACAACACCGCAATCCCGATACCACCCGACCACACCGCCCAGAGCCGATCCCCGACGATCGCGAAATACCGTGCCAGCGCGAAACATCCACAGGTGACGGCCAGAAATCCCAACAATCCGGCGACGCCGTGGATCTTCGCCGACGTGCTCATCTCGGCCACCCCGGGATACCCCTTCGGCGCCCCCGGCGGAAAACCGAACCCCGGATCGGCCGGATTGAACCCCACCACGACGCCGGCCAGCAGCCCGTAGACCGCCACGCATACCGCGGCGATCCGGCCCGACCGCACGCCCACGGTCGACCGCCAGATCCCGACACCGAAGGCCAGCAGCAGCAACCCGCACACGACGAAGTTCACCGACTGGACCCAACCCCAATCCCCCAGCGCCAACAGCGAATTGGCGTGTCTGGTCGGGTCGAAACCCGGTCGGGTGACGGCCAGCGTGAGCGACACCGTGGTGATCACCAGGCCGGCCACCGCTCCGGCGGTCAACAAGGCGGCGGTGAGCCGGGTCCCGGCGGAGCGCGCATCGGAGGTCACGGAATGTCGACGCTACCGTCCGGCCCGCCCGAGGGTTGGCTAGGGTCTTGCGTCGTGAAGGCTTGCCTCGTCATGCTCGCCGCCGCGGCGGCATTGTCCGGATGCGCGTCGAGAACCGTCGTCAACACCGACGACGCCGCGCCGCCACCGCCGGCGAGCACCACCACACCGCCGCCGCAGTACAGCACGGCGAACCTGGTCAACGCCGCCGACTACCTGCTCGACGTCGACGGCCGCAGAGGCTATTACTTCAGCACCCCCAGCGGGCGATGGCGCTGCGCGATCCTGCCCAGGGACCGGGCCGGATGCCAACCGGCGGACGGCGCATCGGCGATGGGCGTGACGGGAGCACCCGAGGAGGTCCCCGACGCCACCGGGGAGACCGCGGCCCCGAACGCCCTGGTGCTCGGCCAGGACGGCGACGCACAGTTCGCCGCGCTGGCCCAACCCGACTTCGCACAATCCGCCGCCGTGGTGCTGCCGTTCGGAAAGGTGCTGGCAGTGGCGGGTTTCCGGTGCAACGTCCAGGAGCAGTCCGGCGTGTCCTGTGTGCGCGAAGTGACGGGCAAAGGTTTCACCTTCTCGGCCGAGGGATACACCCCGCAGTACACCGACGTCCCCTAGCGATGGCAGATGATCAGGATCGGCACCTCCGGCTGGTCGTACGACCACTGGAACGGTGTGCTGTATCCGCGCGGCACCCCGGCCAGATCCAGACTGTCCCACTACGTGGGCGAATTCGACACGGTCGAACTCAACGGCAGCTTCTACCGCTGGCCGGCTGACGCGACCTTCGCCGATTGGTGCAAGCAATTGCCCGCCGGCTTCACCATGTCGGTCAAGGCACACCGCGGGCTGACCCATTTCCGGCGGCTGCGCTCACCCGAGGCCTGGACGCCACGGTTCGAGCGGTACTGGCAATTGCTCGGCGACCACAACGAGGCCCTGCTGGTGCAGCTTCACCCGGCGATCGAGCGGGACGACCAACTGCTCGACGCTTTCCTGGCCCAGCTCCCCCGCCCGATCCGGGTGGCGATGGAACTGCGGCACCCGTCCTGGCACGAACCCGCGGTGTACAAGATCCTGGAGCGGCACGGCGCGGCGTATGTCGTGATGAGCGGGCCCGGGCTGGTCTGCCGGATGATCGCGACCGGCGACCTCGTCTACGTCCGCATGCACGGCCCCGGCGACGACCGCGATCGCATGTACGACGGTTCCTACGCCGACGACGCGCTGCTCCGCTGGGCACGGCAACTGCGGCAATGGGACCACGACGGCCATCGCGTCGTCGTGTACTTCAACAACGACCTCGGTGGTCACGCGGTACGCAACGCCAGAAAACTCAGGCAGCTGGTGTCGGGCGAGTAGGCTGAGTTGGCATGACAACCTCGTCCACATTCGCGATCGTCGGGGGCGGGCTGGCCGGAGCCAAGGCCGCTGAAGCGCTGCGGGACAACGACTTTGACGGTCATGTCGTGCTGTTCGCGGCTGAGGACCGGCTGCCCTACGAACGTCCGCCGCTGTCCAAGGAATACCTGGCAGGCAAGAAGACACTGGACGACTTCACCGTCGATCCCGCCGCCTGGTACCGCGACCACAACATCGAGTTGCGGCTGGGCACCGAGGTCACCGGCATNGCCGACGTCTTCCCGCCCGCCGACGCATCCGTTGCGTCGGGCGCACCCGCGCCCGTGCCCAACGGGAATCCCGAAGTCCAGCTGCGGAGCGCCTACGCCGGCCTGGCCGCCCGGCCCGGCGGCTGGGTGAGCCTGCTGCGATTGCGCCAGGCCGTGCCCGGGCTGCCCCGTCCCACCGTCGATGCCGCGCTGATCAGCCTCTATCAACAGCCCGGCGTCAGCCTGATCCCCGAGGAGAACCAGAAGGTGCTCACCCCCGCAGACCGCGATGCCGCAGTGGAGATAGGCAATCAGCACAAGCATCTGATCGCGATCGAGTCCTGATGGAGCTGTCACACCGCGAGGCGCTCAGCGCGCTTCGCCTGACCTGGGCGCCGACCGCCGACGATCTGTGGCACTCACAGGGCGCGTTGCACGTGCGCGGCCTGCACGACCGGCCGATGGCCGATGTGATGGCGGCCTTCGGTGATGCCGAACGCGAGACGGACTCCAGCCCGCTGGGCGTGGTGGTGCGTGGCCCCGCCGGATCGGGAAAGACCCACCTGCTCGGTCAGGTCCGCGAGCAGGTACAGACCGGCGGCGGCTTCTTCTTCCTGGTCGAGTTGCTCGACGCGGCCAGTTTCTGGCAGTCCGCGCGCGCGGGCATCCTGGAGAGCCTGGGGCGGCCGGGCAGCGAACGGGAGACCCAGCTCAAAGATCTGTTGTGGGAACTGTCCTCGGTGGCGCACATCTCGCGGGCCAATCGCCGCGCCGTGATCGGCGACGACGACCTGACACCCGAGATCCTCACCGACTTCGTCAACGCGCTGCACAAGGTCCACCGGCACACCGTCAAACGCGCACACCACACCCTGCGGGCCCTGGTGCTGCTGGGTGCCGGCGACCTCGAGCTGCAGGACATCGGCGAGGCCTTCCTGACCGGCAGCGGCGAACAGGAGTCCTGGGGCCTGCCCGCACCGACGCTCACCGCACAGGAATNAACGTGCCGGACTCGCCGTCGGCGACGGGGGCGTGCTCGTCGACGCCTCGCTGCGCACCAGCGATCCCGACATCTACGCCGTCGGCGACATCGCGGCCGCGCAGCATCCGCTGTTCGGGGGACGTATCCGCACCGAGCACTGGGCCAACGCGCTCAAACAGCCCGCGGTGGCGGTCGCCGGGATGCTGGGCCGGACCGTCGCATATGACGAGTTGCCGTATTTCTTCACCGATCAGTACGACCTCGGGATGGAATACGTCGGCCACGCACCCGAATATCAGCGCGTGGTGTTCCGCGGTGACGTTGCTGGGCGCGAGTTCGTGGCGTTCTGGCTCGACGCGGACAACCGGGTACTGGCGGGCATGAACGTCAATATCTGGGACGTCCTTGACGACGTCAAGGCGTTGATCCGGTCGGGACAGCCGGTCGATCCCGAGCGCATCGCCGACCCGGCACAGCCGCTGCGCGCCGGGTAGCTGGAGCCACCCCGTCCGCGGCGCGGGCGAAATCCGTGTGGCGCAACAAGTTTCTCGCGGGGTCAGGGGTACGCGCTAACGTGCTTGAGACACGTGCCGGTATCGGCCGCCCGCGTGCCACACCCATGACGGCAGGAAGGTGAGCATCCGGTGAATGTCATGCCCGACGAGCTGACCGGCTCCGAGCAGGCAGTCCTGCTGGTCCTGATGGCCGAGTCCCGCCCGGTGCCCAACCCTGAGCTGGAACGGCTCGGGCCCAAACTCGACAAACCCCGGCGGGACCGCCTGAACCGGTTGGGCCTGATCGAGAGCACCGGCACCCGGCCCGTCATCCACGAACTCACCGACGCGGGCTGGGCGTTGTGCCGGAAACTGTTCGGCACCGAGGCGCCGCCGCGGTCCACCGGGCAGGGAAAGGCGCTGTACACGCTCCTGAGCNCCGCAGGCGGGACCGCGCATGGCGACACCGGAGAACTGGACCGCCGCTTCGCCGAATACCGGCGCCGGGCGGTGACGGTGGCCGCCCTCGATCCCGACGGCGAGGACACCACGATGCCCGGCCTGCTGTCGGCGGCGCTGGACGCCTGGATCACCGAGCTGGGTGAGGCCGGGCAGGCGTTCCGGCCGGACCCGCTGCCGGGCCAACGCGTGGTGCTGCACGGGCGGTTGCGCCAGACGCTGGACGCCGCCACCGACGACGAGCGGCACTGGGCGTTCCGCGCGATCTCGTCCGGTAACGCCGTCGCTGTGCAGAACCGGATCAGGAAAGCCTGGGAGGCAACGGGTTTCAATCCGGACCGGCGTCAACTGTTCCTGCTGCGCAATTCGCCGTGGCCCAAAGGCGCGAAAACCACCGTGATGATCGCGGAGTTCGAGGCCGCCGGTGGCCGGGTGTTACCGATGAGCGAGGACGACGTGGGCACGATGACCGCGCTGCGCGATCTCATCGACGACAACCACCCCGACCTGCCCGAGTGGCTGCGCCGGCGCCGACCCGCCCACGGGATCGGCTGGCTGCGTGCCGCGCTCGGCGACATCGCCGGAGATCCGCCGCCACCGGCCCAGATCGATATCGACGCCGAGCTCCCGACCGGCCCGATCCCTGCGCAGCCGGCCGCTCCGGTGATCGAGCATTCGGCCACCGCGGTCACCCTGGGGCCGGACAGCACCACCGGCCGCCCGGTGTCGGTCGACCTGGCCGCACTGCGCAAACACACCGCGATCTTCGCCGGCTCCGGATCGGGTAAGACCGTGCTGATCCGGCGCCTGATCGAGGAGTGTGCGCTGCGCGGCGTCTCGTCGATCGTGCTCGACCCCAACACCGATCTGTCCCGGCTCGGCGCCCGCTGGCCCGAGACCCCGCCGGGCTGGAACCCGGGCGACGACGAGCGCGCCGACGCCTACTTCGACAACGCCGAAGTCGTGGTGTGGACCCCGCGCCGGTCCACCGGCCGACCCCTGGCGTTCCAGCCGCTGCCCGATTTCGCCAGCGTGATCGATGACGCCGACGAATTCTCCGAGGCCGTCGAATCCGCGGTCGCCGCACTCGAACCGCGCGCCCTGATCAGTGGCAACACCGCGAAGGCCGAGCGATCCCGCGCGGTGTTGCGCGAGGCCCTGCGGTTCTACGGCGCGGGCCGCTCGATCACCCTCGATGGCTTCATCGACCTGCTCGCCAATCTGCCCACCGAGGTCAGTGCGCTGGGCGGGGCGCAGAAGCTGGCCGCCGAGCTGGCGCAGAACCTGCGTGCCGCCACCGTCAACGACCCGTTGTTCGGTGGCGCCGGAACCGCCGCCGATCCGGGGGTGCTGTTGACGCCGTCGCCCGGTTACCGGGCAAGGGTGTCGGTGATCAGCATGGTCGGCCTGACCAACGACCAGCAGCGGGAGGGGTTCGTCAATCAGCTGCAGATGGCGCTGTTCGCCTGGATCAAGCGCAACCCGGCCGGTGACCGGCCGCTCGGTGGGCTGCTGGTGATGGACGAGGCGCAGAACTTCGCCCCGTCCAGCCACGCCACGGCCTGCACCCACAGCACCCTGGCCTTGTCGTCACAGGCCCGCAAGTACGGGCTGGGTCTGGTGTTCGCCACCCAGTCCCCGCGCGGGCTGCACAACCACATCCCCGGCAACGCCACCACCCAGTTCTACGGACTGTTGAACTCCCCCGCCCAGATCGCCGTGGCCCGGGAGATGGCGCGGGTGAAGGGCGGCAATGTGCCCGACATCAGCAAGCTGCGCTCCGGACAGTTCTATCTGGCCTTGGAAGGCAACGCCTTTCACAAGATCCAGACACCCTGGTGCCTGTCGCATCACCCGCCGAGCCCCCCGACCACCGATGAGGTGCTGGCCCTGGCCCAGCGGGAGTTGGTCGCGCGCTGAGCCGTCGGCCGCGGCCGCTACAGCAGGGTCGCCGAACCGTCGTCGTGCACCTGCACCTTCGCCCCGGCGATGTCCTGCACCATGGTGGCCGCGGCCGCTGACTCGTCGACGATCCGGGCCAGCGTGCGCCCGTCCTCGGGCGTGCGGACCGCCAGGAACGCCCGCTCCACGGTGCCGTCGCGACCGACCGGGGTGGTCCAGGATTCCACCGTGCCGATGCCCGACCACTCCACCTGCAGCCGGCGGGTGGGCTCCGCGTCGACCTCGGATTGCACGTCCTGCCAACGGAATTCCCGCACCGGCGGCTCAGTGCCGTACACGCCGAAACTGTGCTTGGTGAGGTAGCCGCCGTTGGCGGTGATCAGCCCCCGGGTTCCCGGGTTGGCCACCAATTGTTCGGCCATGGTGGCGATCGAGTGCGACACGTAGTTGTTCCACGGACCGCCGGCGAAGGTCAGGCCGCCGGTGACCGTCAGCGGCCGCGACGGATCTGCCAGCGGCAGGCCGATCTCGGCGGCCGCGACCTGCACCGCGGACGGGAAACAGGAGTACACGTCAATGAGATCGACCTCGTCGACGCCGAGGCCGGCCAACTCGAGCACCCGGCGCCCGGCGATCCGGATCGCCGGGGACCGATGGAGCTCGGCCCGCTCGCCGATGGCGTAGGTGTCGTGCGCATCGGTGCCGGCGTACGGAAAAACCCAGCGGTCGGTGGGGATCTGGAGATACGTGGCCTTCTCGACGGTGGTCAGGATCAACACCGCGCCTTGGTTGACCATGTTGTTGGAGTTCATCAGCTTGGTGTAGGGCCAGCTGATCATCCGGTTGTCCGGACCGGGCTGCCAGATCTGCTCGGCCGGCACGGCGTCGCGGCTCCAGGCATGGCTGTTGCCCGCCGCCACGGCACTGAACTGCGACCACAGCTCGCCGATCCGTCTGCGATGGTCGTCGCTGCTCTCCCCCGCGGCGATCCGCAGCGCCTGTTCGAACATCGGGTACACGAACGCCGGGCGGTCCAGATTGATCCGGAGCTCGGCGTCGCCGGCCATGGGCACACCCTCGTGGGCGCCGGGAGCCTCGGGCACCGATTCGTCCTGACGCGTCCAGTCCGGCTTGATCCCGCGAGCCCGCAGCCGACTGCGGGTGCGCCAGGTCTCGGCGCCGGCGATCAGGACCGCCTCGGCCCGTCCGTTCTGCAGGTCCAGACAGGCCTCGTTCACCAGCGACTGCGGGACGTTGCCACCCACACCGGTGTAGCGCGTCGTCGCCTTGTCGGCCCGGATCCGTTGCGCCAACAGCAAACCCGGATCCCGGTAGTGCCACGACAGCAGATTGACGATCCGCACCGAGTCGACCGCCTCCAGGACCCGCGGATCGGCGGCGTCGCGGGCCGCCGCCACCATCAGATCGACGGGTTCGACGTCGGGATCGTCCTCCCGCCGGTTGACCTGGCCATAGCCGACGAGGACCGGAGTGCGTGGGTCGAGGGTGCTGGGGACGGGCATGATTCGAACCTAGCCGACGCGAACACGACCGCGTCCGCGGTGTGCTTCGCGTGGCGTTGGTTGGCCAGTATGAATTCGGGTACCCGGATCGCAGGCGCCATTCACCGACACCGGCCACCATGGAGACCATGAGCGACGCGACTGGATCACCGGCATTGACCGATACGGAACTCGAGCGGCTCGACGCGTACTGGCGAGCGGCCAACTACCTGTCCGTGGGCCAGATCTACCTGCTGGACAATCCGCTGCTGGACCAGCCACTGACACCGGAGCACATCAAGCCGCGTCTGCTGGGCCACTGGGGCACCACGCCCGGCCTGAACCTGCTCTACGCCCACCTCAACCGGATCATCCGCGAACGCGACGCCAACGTCATCTACATCACCGGGCCCGGGCACGGCGGCCCGGGGCTGGTGGCCAACGCCTACCTGGAAGGCACCTACAGCGAGGTGTACACCGGCATCGGACCGGACACCGACGGGATGCGAAAACTGTTCCGCCAGTTCTCCTTTCCCGGCGGCATTCCCAGCCACGTGGCCGCCGAGACGCCCGGATCCATCCACGAGGGCGGCGAGCTGGGCTATGCGCTCGTGCATGCCTACGGCGCGGCGTTCGACAATCCGGATCTGGTCGTGGCCTGTGTGGTCGGCGACGGCGAGGCCGAGACCGGCCCCCTGGCCGCCAGCTGGCACTCCAACAAGTTCCTCAATCCCGTCGTCGACGGTGCGGTGTTGCCGATCCTGCATCTCAACGGCTACAAGATCGCCAATCCCACAGTGCTGTCCCGCATTCCGGCCGAGGAGCTCGAATCGCTGTTCTACGGCTACGGGTACCGGCCCATCACGGTGGCCGGCGACGACCCCGCCAACGTCCACCAGCAGTTGGCCGCCGCCATGGACGAGGCGTTCGACCAGATCGCCGCGATCCAGCGTGCCGCACGCCTCGACGGTGAACCGGGCCGCCCGCTGTGGCCGATGATCATCATGCGCACCCCGAAAGGCTGGACCGGTCCGGCCAGCGTGGACGGCAAGCAAGTCGAAGGGACCTGGCGCGCCCACCAGGTGCCGCTCGCCGAGACCAGGACCAACCCCGCGCACATGGCCCAGCTCGAGTCGTGGCTGCGCAGCTACCGGCCCGAAGAACTGTTCGACGCCACCGGGGCGCTGCGCCAGGATCTGCGGGACCTGGCCCCGGCCGGTGACCGGCGGATGAGCGCCAACCCGCACGCCAACGGCGGGCTGCTGCTGCGGGACCTCGACCTGCCGGACTTCACCGACTACGCCGTCACCGTGGACCGTCCCGCCGCGGGCACCGCCGAAGCGACCCGGGTGCTCGGCACCTTCCTGCGTGACGTCATCGCCGCCAACCCGGACCGGTTCCGGTTGATGGGCCCGGACGAGACCGCCTCGAACCGGCTGGCCGCGGTGTTCGAGAAGACCGACAAGGCATGGCAGGCCGAGATCCTGCCCGTCGACGAGAACCTGGCGCCCGAGGGCCGGGTGATGGAGGTGCTCTCCGAGCACCTGTGCCAGGGCTGGCTGGAGGGCTACCTGCTGACCGGACGCCACGGCTTGTTCAACTGCTACGAGGCCTTCGTCCACATCGTCGACTCGATGCTCAACCAGCACGCCAAATGGCTGTCCAGCAGCTCCCAGCTGCCGTGGCGCCGCCCCATCGCGTCACTGAACTACCTGCTGACCTCCCATGTGTGGCGCCAGGACCACAACGGCGCATCGCACCAGGACCCCGGCTTCATCGACCACGTCGCCAACAAGCGCCCCGAGGTGGTACGCGTCTACCTGCCACCGGACGCCAACACCCTGCTATCGGTCGCCGATCACTGCCTGCGCAGCAGGCAGTACGTCAACGTGATCGTCGCGGGTAAACAGCCGGCCCTGACCTACTTGAGCATGGACGAGGCCATCGCCCACTGCACCCGCGGGCTCGGCATCTGGGACTGGGCCGGCACCACCACCGGTGAACCCGACGTGGTGCTGGCCTGCGCCGGCGACATCCCCACCCTCGAAACCCTGGCCGCGGCCGACATTCTGCGGCGCCGGCTGCCCGACCTGCTGGTGCGCGTCGTCAACGTGGTCGACATCATGCGGTTGCAACCGGAATCCGAGCACCCGCACGGGATGTCCGACCGGGAGTTCGACTCGATCTTCACCAGGGACAAGCCCGTGATCTTCGCCTACCACGGCTATCCGTGGCTCATTCACCGGTTGACCTACCGCCACACCAACCACGATCAACTCCACGTCCGGGGATTCAAGGAGCGGGGCACGACGACGACGCCGTTCGACATGGTGATGCTCAACGACCTGGATCGCTTCCATCTCGTCATCGACGTGATCGACCGCGTCGAGGGGCTGGGTACGCGGGCCGCGGGGCTGCGCCAGGAGATGGTCGACGCCCGGCTCGCCGCCCGGCGCTACACCCGCGAGCACGGCGAGGATGACCCGGCGATCGCGAACTGGACCTGGGATCCGGTGTGACCTGGGTAATTGCGCCCCGCCGGTACGCTTGTTTGGTTATGTCTGACGAGAGCGCCGTGGCCGCGCATCCCAATCCGCTGGTGGCCCAGCTCTCGGCACTGCATCACTTCCGCATCTACGCCGACATCGGCATCGTCGTCATCATCCTGACGCTGACCAACCTGATCGCGCACTTCACCACCCCGTGGGCCAGCGTCGCCACCGTCCCGGCGGCCGCCGTGGGCCTGCTGGTCCTGGTGCGAGCCCGCGGCCTGGGCTGGGCCGAACTGGGGCTGGGCCGCGAACACTGGCGCTCCGGAGCCGGTTATGCGCTGGGCGCCGTCNTGGGACCGTGGTGAATTCGGCGTAGCCGCCGTCGGCGTCCCAGCCGGTGTAGCGCGAGGACGGGCAGAGGTTCTCCCGGCCGCGCAGACAGTAGTCGCACCGGCCGCAGGTATGCCGCAGCCAGGCCACCCCGACCCGGTCCCCCGGAGCGAATCCGCCGCCGGTATCGGCGCCGACCGCCGCCACCTCGCCGACGACCTCGTGGCCCGGGATGACGTGCGGCCGGTGCACCGCCAGATCGCCCTCGGCCACATGCAGATCGGTGCGGCACACCCCGCACGCCAGGACCTTCACGAGCAGTTCGTCGGGTCCGGGCTCGGGAATGGGGACGCTGGCCTGACGCAGCGGCCGCGAACCCACCGGGCCGGGGTTGACGACCTGCCAGGCCGTCATGACCCCCGTACCCATCAGCGGTGCCGAATCAGCCGCGCTTACGCACCAATCCGACCACCCACAGCAGGATCACCGACCCGAGGATCGCGGTGAAGAGGGTGAACCACCACCCGCCGGAGGCTGTATCGACGAAGAAGCTGAGCAGGAATCCGCCGATCAGAGCGCCGACCACACCGATGACGATGTTCATCAGAATGCCCTGGCCGCCGCCGTCGACGATCTTGCCCGCGATCCATCCGGCGATTGCGCCGATGATGATGTAGCCGATCCAGCCGACGCTCGTCTGCGTGGTGGAACGAGCCAGGATCTCGGTAGCCGCCATCACGTCCATTGCAGGTCTCCTGCCTGTCACTGGCTATGCCCAGCGGGCTCGCTGAGCCACACCTCAGGTGTACCCCGCGAACGTAACAATTCGGTTGGCCAATTGGGAACGATCAGCGTTCGCCCACCCGGCACAGGGTTCGCCTCGCCCCGGCGCCGCGGCCCGTGGGCAAACCGAAATCACATTGTCGGCGGGTTCCCCGATGGCTAATCTCGAAAATATCTGGCAACTGGCTGCGAACACGCGGACGGTGCTAACCGGACACCGCGTCATCGGGATGGGGTGAGGGCGATGTACTGCACATTCGCACCGACACATCGAACCGGTACGACGCGCCGCAGGAACCGGGAACAGCGGCGAAACCGCGCCGCAGCTATCTCATCTGCCACACAGGTCACACCGGCCTCAGCTGTCNCCAGGAGATGGTCGACGCCCGGCTCGCCGCCCGGCGCTACACCCGCGAGCACGGCGAGGATGACCCGGCGATCGCGAACTGGACCTGGGATCCGGTGTGACCTGGGTAATTGCGCCCCGCCGGTACGCTTGTTTGGTTATGTCTGACGAGAGCGCCGTGGCCGCGCATCCCAATCCGCTGGTGGCCCAGCTCTCGGCACTGCATCACTTCCGCATCTACGCCGACATCGGCATCGTCGTCATCATCCTGACGCTGACCAACCTGATCGCGCACTTCACCACCCCGTGGGCCAGCGTCGCCACCGTCCCGGCGGCCGCCGTGGGCCTGCTGGTCCTGGTGCGAGCCCGCGGCCTGGGCTGGGCCGAACTGGGGCTGGGCCGCGAACACTGGCGCTCCGGAGCCGGTTATGCGCTGGGCGCCGTCGCCCTGGTGGTCTCCGTGATCGCCATCGGGGCGGCCCTGCCGTGGACCCGCCCGATGTTCATGAACGACAACTACGCCACCATCTCAGGTGCGCTGCTGGCGTCGATGGTGATCATCCCGCTGCAGACGGTGATCCCCGAGGAATTGGCGTTCCGCGGTGTGCTGCACGGCGCGCTGAACCGGGCCTGGGGTTTTCGCGGAGTCGCGGCAGGCGGCTCACTGCTGTTCGGCCTGTGGCACATCGCGAGTTCGCTGGGTCTGACCAGCGAGAACGTCGGCTTCACACGACTGTTCGGCGGCGGCCTGTTCGGCATGGTGGCGGGTGTGGTGCTGGCCGTGGTGGCCACCGGTATCGCCGGCTTCATCTTCACCTGGCTGCGCAAGCGCAGCGGGAGCCTGCTCGCACCGATCGCCCTGCACTGGTCGCTCAACGGCGTGGGCGCACTCGCGGCCGCCCTGGTCTGGCATCTGTCGACCTGACCTCCGGCGCAGGTCCTAACGCGCGCCTCCGGCGCGGTGTCTAACGCGCGCCTCCGGCGCGGGTCCTAATGCGCGCCTCCGGCGCGGCGCCGCGCCCGGAACTCCCGGTTCTTCAACTTGTTCCCACATTCGGACATCACGCACCAGGTACCGCCGTGGTTGCGGGACCGGTCATAGAACGCCCAGGCACATTCCTCGTTCGCGCAGGCCTTGAGGCGAGCCCAGGTGCCGTCGCGCTGCGCGTCGCGGATCACCACCAGGAGCTCGAGCAGGCGCTCACGCAGGCTGTCGCCTGCTGCCGACAAGCCCACTGTGCCGTCGGAGGCCAGCTCGACTTTCGCGGTTGCGGTTTCGGTCAGCGCTCGCAGCACGTCCAGGTGCTCGGCAGGCGGCGGTGGACCGCCCGAGTTGTGAATCAGCAAGGCGCGCAATGCCTCGCGCACCTGGCGCAATTGGTCCAGGTCTTCCCGGCTCGGGTGGTCGCCCGATCGCAACAGCCCGTGGGCGACCAGCCAGGGCTCCGCGTCGTCGAGATCGGCGAGGCGGTCGGGGCCCGCCGGGAGTTCGACGGTGTTGACCAGGGCCTGGATCCGGGCCAGCGGCCCGGGCGCGGGTTTGGTCTCGGCGTCGCCGGCCCATGCAGTCGTCATGACACCAGCGTACCGCCGTGACCAGTAAATTGGTTTGACTAGTCATTCGTGACCGGCGTAGGGTTATAGGTAGTCACGAACTACCGGACCTGGCACCACGGAACCTACGAGGTATCGCCATGAACGACAACCGAATTTCTCCCATTCCAGCGATCACCGCCGACCGTGTGCCTGCCCCCTGCCGCCCGCCCCTTCGGGCACGACTGAGCGCCCGGATGCGCTCGGGACGACTCGACGCCATGCTGGCGGTCGGCGCGCCGACGCCGCCGGGCA
>NZ_LT546207.1:1191053-1202138 GCF_900078665.2 Mycolicibacterium houstonense
CTCGGCATGCGCCACCGACGGCAGCGCCGCGGCCACCGCGGTCGCGCCGGTGATCGCCGCCAGCGCCAGCTTCTTCGACAGACCTCTACGCCGATGAGACATCGCGTCCGACTCGTCCATGGGGAAGAAACTACCGTGTTACCGCCGTGACGCAAGTGTGAGTTGCTCTTAGAGTGTTCAAAAGTCACGTTGCTCTGACGAGCAACAATGCAGATAGACGCATTTCGCTAGATAGCTGACATGCGGAGGCTCCAGGCGCCACGCCGAGCCTGGCAACCTACCTTCACCACTCCGCCATCCGGGGGCCTCAAAGGGTGATTCGGGACCGCCCCGGTGGGCGTTACGCACCGCACTCACCGCCGGTGCCCGGCGGGGTGCACCGCAACCTCCTGCGCCTTGACCGAGAAGTACACCGTGTCCCCCGGCGCCAATCGAAGTTCGGCGGCAGACTCGGCGGTGATGTCGGCGGCCAGGCCGGGCGCGCCGTCGGGCTGCTCATCGGCCCGCACCCGGATACCGGGCCCTCTGCTGTCGAGCTCGGCGACCGTCACCGAAACGGTGTTGCGCGGGCTGCCGTGCGGCTCCTCGCGGTAGACCGAGACCGCCGATGGCGAGAACACCGCCACGACCGGCACACCAGGCCGCACGTCCGCCTCCGGGGTGCCGTGCCACTTGGTCTGCCAGGCCGTGGTGAGCACGCCATCACCGGCAGCCGTGCCACCGATCAGGTTCACCCCGGCGAACCGGGCGGCGAAATGACTCTTGGGTGCCGCCAGTACCTCTGCCGCAGAACCACTTTCGACGATATGCCCGGCATCCACCACCACCACCCGATCGGCCAGCGTCAGCACGTCGAGCAGATCGTGGGTGATCAGCACCGCGCTCCGGCCGCCTGTGGCCNGCGGCACGCCGGCCCACCCGGCGCCCGCCGCGCGCCCCGAACGCCACATTCGACAGCACACTCAGGTGCGGAAACAGCAGCGAGTCCTGCAGCAGCAGGCCTACCCGGCGCGCATGCGTCGGCACCCGCACCCCCGCGGCAGGATCGCTCAGCACCCGCCCGTCGACCCGGATGCAGCCCGCGTCCAAGCCGACCAAACCCGCGACCGCGTGCAGCGTCGTCGACTTTCCCGCACCGTTGGGGCCCAGCACCGCCAGCACCTCTCCCGCAGGCACCTCGAATTCCAGGTCCAGACCCCGACTCTCGACCACCGCCCGCACGTGAAGCGTCATGCCGCTCCCCCTGCCCGCAACCGGCGGCTACCCAGTCCGATGACCACCGCTGCCGCCACCGCCACCAGCAGCACCGACAAGGCCACGGCGGCATCGGCGTCGCTCTCACGCTGCAGATAGATCTCCAACGGCAGGGTCCGGGTGACCCCCTGCCGCGAACCCGCGAACGTCAACGTGGCACCGAACTCGCCGAGTGACCGCGCGAAGGCCAGCACCGCACCCGAGATCAGACCCGGCCCCAGCAGCGGCAGGGTCACTCGCCACCACACCTGCCCCGGCGGTGCCCCGAGCGTCGCGGCGACCACCTCGTAATCCGCGCCTGCCGTGCGCGCCGCACCCTCCAGCGAGATGACGAGGAAGGGCAGTGAAACGAAGGTCTGTGCCAGCACCACCGCGACCGTGGTGAAGGCGATCTGCACGCCGGCCGCTTCCAGATACCGGCCGACCAGCCCGAGGCGCCCGAACGCGTACAGCAGCGCGATACCGCCGACCACCGGCGGCAACACCAGCGGCAGTAGGATCAGCGGCCGGACGAACTTGGTGACGCGCCCGTCCGTGCGAGCCAGCACCAGCGCCAGCGGGACGCCGAACAGCAGGCACAACAGTGTGCTGGCCAGCGACGTCTCCAGGCTCAGCCGCAATGCCGCGGTGGAGGACGGGCTCGAGATCAATGTGCCGAACCGGGGCCAGTCGACTTTCGCCACCATCGCCACCAGCGGCACCATCACGAACAGTGCGCCCACCGCGGCCGGGAGGTAGATCCAGCGCGGGAGCCCCGGCGGATTCGTCACGATGTCGCCTCACCGACCACATCGACGCAGGTCGCACGGCGGGTCCGGATCATTTCAGCCACCATAGGCGAGCCAACTCTGGGCGCGCCGAGTTTCATCACCTAGCTACTGTCCAGTAACATTGGCCAACGGTCGCCCCCATCCGGTGTGGCGACCCCCGGGTACATGGAGGTACATCATGGCGGAGGTGCTGGTCACCGGCGGCGACACCGAACTCGGCCGCACGATTGCGGCAGGATTCCTCGATGCAGGCCACAACGTGGTCATCGTCGGCGCCCGCCGCGAGGACCTGGAGCTGACCGCCAAGCAGCTCGACGTCTCCTCGATCGTGTTCGACAACACCGATCCCGCCAGCGTCGAGAACGCCCGCTCGCTGTTCCCCCACCACCTGGACACCCTGGTCAACGTTCCGGCTCCACTGTTCGAGACCAAGGATCCCCGCACGTTCACGCTGACCGATCTGGCCACGGCGTGGCGCAACGCGCTGGACGCCACCGTGGTCTCGGCGGTGCTGACCGTGCAGATCGTCGGCGACCACCTGCGCTCGGGCGGCTCGATCGTCAATGTGGTGCCGGCGAGCCCGCGTGAGGGCAGCGCCGAAGCGGCCGTCAAGGCGGCGCTCAGCGACTGGACGGCCGGCCAGGCCTCGTACTTCGGTACCCGCGGCATCACCGTCAACGCCATCGCTCCCGGCTTGTCGGCCGAGCCCGGCTACGACGGCCTCGGCAGCACTCCGCCGTCGGTCGCCGACGAGTTCGCCCGTCTGGCAGTGTTTTTGAGCACTCCGGCGGCCCGCCACATCACCGGGCAGACGATGCACGTCAGCCGCGGTGCCATGGCAACCCTGGGATAGCGCGCTAGGGTCGGAGGAGTGACAATCCGACTCGGACTCCAGATCCCCAACTTCTCCTACGGCACCGGCGTTTCCGAACTCTTCCCAACTGTCATCGCCCAGGCACAGGAAGGCGAGGCCGCCGGCTTCGACTCCGTCTTCGTGATGGACCACTTCTATCAGCTCCCCGGCCTGGGCACCCCGGACCAGCCCATGCTGGAGGCGTACACCGCGTTGGGTGCGCTGGCGACCGCGACCGAGAAGGTGCAACTCGGCACCCTGGTCACCGGAAACACCTACCGCAACCCGACGTTGCTGGCCAAGGCCATCACCACGCTCGACGTGATCAGCCAGGGCCGCGCGATCCTCGGTATCGGCACCGGCTGGTTCGAGCTCGAACACGACAGCCTCGGTTTCGAGTTCGGCACCTTCACCGAGCGGTTCAACAAGCTCGACGAGGCGCTGGAGATCATCGTGCCGATGCTCGCGGGCGAACGCGTCAGCGTGGACGGCAAGTACTACCGCACCCAGGAGGCATTCGCCGAACCTCGCTTCCGCGACCACATTCCGCTGATGATCGGCGGCAGTGGCGAGAAGAAGACGATCCCGTTGGCAGCGCGGCATTTCGACCATCTCAATCTCATCGCGGACTTCCACGAACTACCGCGCAAGCTCGACGTGATTCGTCAGCAGTGTGAGCAGATCGACCGGGACCCGGCCTCGCTGGAGACCAGCATGCTGGTGGTCGCGCTGATCGGCGAGCAGTTCACCGCCGACGCCATCCCACCGGATTTCCAGCAGCGCGCCGTGTTCGGCAGCCCCGAGCAGATCGCCGAGCAGCTCAAGACCAAGCTGTTCGACACCGGCGTCGACGGGGTGATCCTCAGCCCGGTGACCATCGGCGGTTATGTGCCGGGCGGTATCACCGCGGTTGCCGAGGCATTGAAACCACTGATATCGGGGTAAACATTCGGTTCGGTTGGCCATCTCATCGCACCGGTGGGAATCGCGCCGACTAATCTAGTGGTTACACGAGTGGCAAACACGTCCGCGAGGAGCAGCAATGAGCCATCCCGGAGCTACGGCATCGGATCGGCATAAAGTAGTCATCATCGGATCGGGGTTCGGCGGTCTCACGGCGGCCAAGACCCTCAAACGTGCCGACGTCGACGTCAAGCTGATTGCCCGCACCACCCACCACCTGTTCCAGCCTTTGCTGTACCAGGTGGCCACCGGCATCATCTCCGAGGGCGAGATCGCCCCGGCCACCCGCGTGATCCTGCGCAAGCAGAAGAACGCTCAGGTGCTGCTTGGCGACGTGACCCACATCGACCTGGAGAACCGGACGGTCGATTCGGTCCTGCTGGGGCACACGTATTCCACCCCGTACGACAGCCTCATCATCGCCGCCGGCGCCGGGCAGTCCTACTTCGGCAACGACCATTTCGCCGAATTCGCCCCGGGCATGAAGTCGATCGACGATGCACTCGAACTCCGGGGTCGCATCCTCGGCGCGTTCGAGCAGGCGGAGCGGTCCAGTGATCCGGTGCGCCGGGCCAAGCTGTTGACCTTCACCGTGGTCGGCGCCGGTCCGACGGGTGTGGAGATGGCCGGGCAGATCGCCGAACTGTCGGATCAGACCCTGCACGGCAGCTTCCGCCACATCGATCCGACCGAGGCGCGGGTGATCCTGCTCGACGCCGCGCCCGCCGTCCTGCCTCCCATGGGTGAGAAGCTCGGCCGGAAGGCCCAGCAGCGGCTGGAGAAGATGGGCGTCGAAGTCCAGCTCGGCGCCATGGTGACCGACGTCGACCGCAACGGGCTGACGGTCAAGGACTCCGACGGCACCATCCGCCGCATCGAGTCGGCCTGCAAGGTGTGGTCGGCCGGTGTCTCGGCAAGCCCCCTGGGCAAGGATCTGGCCGAGCAGTCGGGTGTCGAACTCGACCGGGCCGGCCGGGTCAAGGTGGGGCCGGACCTGACGCTGCCGGGACACCCGAACGTGTTCGTGGTCGGCGACATGGCCGCGGTGGAAGGCGTGCCCGGGGTCGCACAGGGTGCCATCCAGGGCGGCCGGTACGCCGCCAAGCTGATCAAGCGGGAGGTCAGCGGCACCAGCCCGAAGATCCGGGCACCGTTCGAGTACTTCGACAAGGGCTCGATGGCCACGGTGTCGCGGTTCTCCGCGGTGGCCAAGGTCGGCAAGGTGGAGTTCGCCGGTTTCTTCGCCTGGTTGTGCTGGCTGGTGCTGCACCTGGTCTATCTGGTGGGCTTCAAGACGAAGCTGGTCACCCTGCTGTCGTGGGGTGTGACGTTCTTGAGCACCAAACGTGGCCAGCTCACCATCACCGAGCAGCAGGCCTACGCCCGCACCAGGATCGAGGAGCTCGAGGAGATCGCGGCCTCGGTGCAGGAGACCGAGAAAGCGGCTTCCTAGCCCGTCGCGGTCTCAGCCGGCAGCCGGCCACCTTGCCAGGTGGCCAGGCTGCCGCCCCCGGCCAGCGCCAGCACTGTGCCATTCGCATCGAATGATGTTGCGGGATAGCGCAATTCGCTGATACAGGCGCGGGGGCGGGCCAGGGTGTCATCGCCGACGGCGCCGCAGCCGAGCTCGATGCGGTGGCGCAACAGCGGCATCGATTCGACGTCGGCGTGCAGCGCCGATGACCAGAAGCCCTCATCCTCACCGGATCTGCCGATCTGTACCCGCTCCCGGATACGCACCCGCGCGGTGTCCGCGAGCTGCAGCCGCGTCGAATTGTGGTGTGTCGAACCACCTGCCACCACGGTGGGCTGCGGGTCGAGGTCCAGCTCTCCGGCCACCACGAGCTCCCAGTGCGCCGTCGACTGCGGCGTGCCGGCGCCGGGCAGCACCACCGTTGCCGCGGCGGCGCGAATCCGCAGGCGGGCACCGGGTTCCACCACCAAACGCACCGTCACGGTGTCACCGCCGAGCGGGGTGGCGGCCGTGGAAATCAGGTGCACGGTGTCGGGTTCGGTGTGCCGCCCGGCCAGCCCGCCGCCGGCCTCGATCCGCGGCAACCGCCCCGGCGAGGCCACGACGACGACGCGCGCGTGCATCACGCCGAGGTTGCCTGCGCGGCCGTGAGCTGTTCGCGCACCCAGGCCAGCACCGGGCCCGCGGTCGGATCCTCGGTCAGCGAGATGAGCGCCGTCGGCCGATCTGCGCGGACCTTGGCCGCGTCGCGCCGCATCACCTCCAAGTCGGCTCCCACTAACGGGGCCAGATCGGTCTTGTTGACCACCAACAGATCCGAGTACGTCACCCCCGGACCACCCTTGCGCGGTACCTTGTCTCCCCCGGCGACGTCGACGACGAAGATCTGCACGTCGACCAGACCTGACGAGAATGTCGCGGTGAGGTTGTCGCCACCGGATTCGACGAGGATGAGGTCGAGTGCGGGGTTGGCCTCGATGAGATCGTCGATCGCGTCGAGGTTGGCCGTGATGTCGTCGCGGATCGCGGTGTGCGGACATCCCCCGGTCTGTACCGCGGCGATCCGCTCGTCGGGCAGCACGGCGTGCCGACGCAGGAAGTCGGCGTCTTCGGTGGTGTAGATGTCGTTGGTCAACACGGCCAGCGACAGCTCGTCGCGCAACTGCCGGCACAGCGCGGCCACCAGTGCGGTCTTTCCGGATCCGACCGGACCGCCCACCCCGATGCGCAGCGGCTCGCCGGGCCGACGTTCCCGCTTGGGCCGGTCGGCGTGCGTATGGGGTTCACCATCGAGGAAATGCGGTGGCATGGTGGGCCTTTCGAGTTGTTCAACAGACAGACTTACGAGACGAAAAGGGGCCGGTCGCGTTCGGTGTGGCGCTGCGCCAGTACATCGAGCAACGGGTCGGACAGGTCGGCCAGCCCGGTGACGGCCTCGGTGGCCACCGTGTCGCACAACCCCGACAGCTCGAAGGTCAANGGTGGCCGCCGCCGCGGCCGGAGCCGCACCGAACATCGGCCGCGGCAGCACGGGCTGCGGGGTGGGGATCGAGGCGTTGGCATCGCCCATCGCCGCCCAGGCGATCATGCCGCCCTTGAGCACCGCGTGCGGGCGCACCCCGAAGAACGCCGGCTCCCACAGCACCAGATCCGCGAGCTTGCCGACCTCCACCGAACCGACCTCGTGGTCGAGGCCGTGCGCGATGGCCGGGCAGATGGTGTATTTCGCGACATACCGGCGCACGCGGTTGTTGTCCGACTGCTGGGCCCCGGACCGGTCTCCGTCCAACGCGCCCCGCCTGCGCTTCATCACGTGCGCCGTCTGCCAGGTCCGCAGCACCACCTCACCGACGCGCCCCATGGCCTGCGAATCGCTGCCGATCATCGAGATCGCCCCGATGTCGTGGAGCAGGTCCTCGGCCGCGATCGTCGACGGCCGGATCCGGCTCTCGGCGAAGGCCAGATCCTCGGGCACGCTCGGGTTGAGGTGGTGGCACACCATGAGCATGTCCAGGTGCTCGTCGAGGGTGTTGACCGTGTGCGGTCGGGTCGGATTGGTGGAACTGGGCAGCACATTCGGGTGCGAGGCGACGGTGATGATGTCGGGTGCGTGTCCGCCGCCGGCCCCCTCGGTGTGATACGCGTGGATGCCGCGACCCTTGATCGCGGCCAGGGTGTCCTCGACGAAGCCCGCCTCGTTGAGGGTGTCGGTGTGGATGTTGACCTGTACCCCGGCGGCCTCGGCGACGGTGAGGCAGGCGTCGATGGCAGCCGGGGTGGTGCCCCAGTCCTCGTGCAGCTTGAATCCCGCTGCGCCACCGCGCAACTGCTCCCACATCGCCGCTGCGCTGACGGTGTTCCCCTTGCCCAGCAGCGCGACGTTGAGCGGCCACGAGTCGAGTGATTCCAGCATCCGGGCCAGGTGCCAGGAACCCGGCGTGACCGTGGTGGCCTTGCTGCCCTCGGCCGGGCCGGTGCCGCCGGCCACGATCGTGGTGATACCGCCGCCGAGCGCCTCGGCCATCAGCTGCGGGCAGATCAGGTGCACATGACAGTCGATCGCGCCCGCGGTCAGGATGCGGCCGTTGCCGGCGATGATCTCGGTCGACGGACCGACGACCAGGGCGGGGTGTACACCGGTCATGATGTCGGGGTTGCCGGCCTTGCCGATACCCACGATGCGACCGTCACGGATCCCGATGTCGGCCTTGATGATTCCCCAGTGGTCGACGATCACCGCGCCGGTGATCACGGTGTCGGGAGCTCCGTCGGCCCGGGTCGCCCTCGACTGCCCCATCGACTCGCGCAGGACCTTGCCGCCGCCGAACACCGCCTCGTCGCCGGCCCGGCCCGGTCCCCCGCTACGGTCCTCGGTGATCTCGATGAACAGGTCGGTGTCGGCCAGCCGGATCCGGTCGCCCGTGGTGGGGCCGAACAATGCCGCATAACGAGCCCGGGTCAGTTCCGTCATGAGACCTCCAGCCGGCCGGGCGGATCGAGACTGATGCCGTGCACCTCGCGAGCTCCACCGAGCGGTACCAATGAGACACGCTGGGCCACACCGGGTTCGAACCGAACCGCGGTGCCGGCCGGGATGTCGAGGCGGTGCCCCCGCGCGGCCGCGCGATCGAACTCCAGCGCACCGTTGGCCTGGGGAAGGTGCACGTGGCTGCCCACCTGGACCGGCCGGTCACCGGTGTTGACGACATCGAGAACCAACCGTGGGGCACCGGCGTTGAGCGCGATCGTGCCCGCGCCGAACACGATCTCACCGGGCACCATCGACGCACGATCCGCCTCTGGCTTCTCGCTATCCATGCGCGCCCTCAGGCGATCGGGTTGTGGACGGTGACCAGCTTGGTGCCGTCGGGGAAGGTCGCCTCGACCTGTACGTCGTGCAGCATCTCGGGCACTCCCTCCATGACCTGCTCGCGGGTCAGCACGTCGCGTCCGCTCACCATCAGCTCGGCCACCGTGCGGCCGTCGCGGGCACCTTCCAGCAGGTGGTCGGTGATCACCGCGACGGCTTCGGGGTGGTTCAGCAGTAGGCCGCGAGCCTGCCTGCGCCGCGCCAGGTCCGCGGCGTACGAGATGAGCAGACGATCCTGCTCATGCGGGGTCAAACGCATAGCGAGCGATATTGCCACGGCGAGCGCCGTTCGGCAGCGCTCGCTGTCCGCGCCCCCGTCCGGCGGGCGTGATCGCTACTCGGGAATGTTCTGCAGCCGCACCTGACCGCGGGCCACGAGCTTGCCGTTCTCATCGGTGATCGTGATGAGCCACAACTGTTGACGACGGCCGCGGTGGATCGGCTGAGAGATCGCGGTAACCGTCCCCGATCCGATGGCGCGCAGGAAATCGGTGTTGTTGTTGACCCCGACCACCGTGCCGCCGCCGTTCTCCGACAGCCAGATGTGGCCGGACACACTGGCCAGGCTCTCGACGATCGAGCAGTACACACCGCCGTGCACGATGCCCCACGGCTGCAACAGCTTGTCGTGGATGGTCAGCTGTGCCCGGCCGCCGTCCGGGGTCAACTCCAGATAGGTCAGGCCCAGTTCGGAGTCGAATCCCTGGCCCAGGCGTTCGGTGGCATCAGTCGTCACAGTCCTTGTGTCTACACGGGTCATGCCCATAAAGATGCGGGCGGGTCCCGCGTATCAAACGCGGGACCCGCCCTCGAGTGGACCGGGGGTCTCTGCAGCCCTCAGGACTCCGGCGCGGTCCGTTAGCCTCGTATCTACATAATAGGCAAGGCTGCCCTAATTTAACAAGACCTTCCCCGCCCGTCCGGATCCGCGGACCGGCAGACCGAACCCGACCAGGGCGTCGAGCACCGCCTGGCCACGCCGCATGCTCACCACTTCACTGGAACCGGCCAGCAGCGGGACCTGGGTGGCCGCGGATACGACGGCGGCGCCCACCATGTGCCACATCGCGGCGGTCGAGATGGCTCCGTCGCTGATCTCCACGAGCCGGGCGAACAACGGTTCCAGGGCACGGTGGCTGCGATGAGCCACCCAGGTGGTCAGCGCGGCCTCGCTCGGCAGCGCGACGATCCCGTCGTGGGCGGCGCTGCCGATCCGGACGTTGCGACCGGCGAAGTAGGGATCCTCGGGCAGGCCACGCAGGGTCGGATCGACGACGCCGACCCAGTCGATCGCCCCCTCGGAGTCCACATGGACCCACAGGTTCTCCAGACCGGTGTCCCAGGCCCGCCCTTCCAGCACCAGCAACGGCACCACGCGGCCGACCACCACATGCGTGAGCGTCGCCGCCAATTGCTGGGCGACGGCGGCCCGATTCGCGGTCTCGGCCATCGCGGCGTCGAACATGGCCTGCATGCGATCGGCCGACAACGCCTCGGCCAGTGGCCACCACCGCCGCCGCGACAGGTCGCCCACCACGGCGACGCCGTAGACCCGCGGCCCTTCCGGATAGAGCTCGCGCAGCCGCCGGCTCGATTCGTGCAGCGGCAGCGTCCGCTCGATGGTCATCCCCGCGATCAGCGGGTCTTCGATCAAGACCGTCATGCCACCTCCGAAGGCTCCAGTTTCACTTAGGTTAGCCTTACTATAGTCACGTGAAGGATGAGAGCTACCCCCTGTGACTCGATTCACAACGGGTCCCATATATGGCGCTGACCTTGCGCTAAACCGACGCACCGAGCCGGCAGGCAGCCATCCTGAAAGGCATACGACGCGCGGTAGTAAACCCGTAGTACGCTGGCTCTACTGCTCAGGAGAGTGAACGGAACATGGCCAAATTGACGCGTCTAGGGGAGCTTGAGCGCGAGGTGATGGACCACCTGTGGTCCGCACCCGAACCCCAAACTGTGCGCCAAGTCCATGAGGCGCTGGCCGCCCGCCGCGACTTGGCCTACACCACGATCATGACCGTGCTGCAGCGACTGGCGAAGAAGAACCTGGTCGTGCAGCACCGCGATGACCGTGCACACCGCTATGCACCCACCCACGGCCGCGACGAGCTGGTCGCCGGGCTGATGGTCGATGCCCTCGACCAGGCCGCCGACTCGGGCAGCCGGCAGGCCGCCCTGGTCCATTTCGTCGAAAGAGTCGGTGTCGACGAAGCCCGGGCCCTGCGCCGGGCACTCGCCGAACTGGAGAGCAAGCACCAGACACCGCCACCGGCTGGTAATTCGGGTACTGCCTGAGAGAGACTTACGGCGTGTCCGCGCTGGCCTTCACTCTCGTCGCGCTGGCCCTCGTCGGGCCGGTGCCGGCGCTGCTGGCGCGTGCGGCGTGGCCGTT
>NZ_LT546207.1:1202654-1263608 GCF_900078665.2 Mycolicibacterium houstonense
GCGCCCTGGCCGCGGGCGGGCCGACCACCGTGATCCGGGTGCGCCGCCTCGGTGGCAAGCCCAACAGCATGGTCATCGCGGCCACCGCGTATCTGACCGCGGCCGCCGTTCTGGTGGTGCCCACGATCGCCGTCGCGGTCCCATGGCTCACCGAGCTTCACCGCCTGTTCTCCGGTCTCGGATAAACCTCTGCACGACAGGCGTTCTGCTACAACAAAACAACGAAAGGCTGCTGCATGACTTCGTCGAGCACACCGTCGAGCACCACCGCTACTGCGCAGATCGGGGTTACCGGCCTGGCCGTGATGGGTTCCAACATCGCCAGGAACTTCGCCCGGCACGGCTACACCGTCGCCCTGCACAACCGCTCGGTGGCCAAGACGGATGCGCTGCTGGCCGAACACGGGTCGGAAGGAAATTTCGTCCGCAGTGAGACCATCGCGGAATTCCTCGACGCGTTGGAGAAGCCGCGCCGTGTGCTGATCATGGTCAAGGCCGGCGATCCCACCGACGCGGTGATCAACGAGCTCGCCGACGCCATGGAGCCCGGCGACATCATCATCGACGGCGGTAACTCGCTGTACACCGACACCATCCGCCGGGAGAAGGCGATCCGCGAGCGCGGCCTGCACTTCGTGGGCGCGGGCATCTCCGGTGGCGAGGAAGGCGCGCTCAACGGCCCGTCGATCATGCCGGGCGGACCCGCCGAGTCGTACAAGTCGCTCGGGCCGCTGTTGGAGGAGATCTCGGCGCATGTCGACGGGGTGCCGTGCTGCACGCACATCGGGCCGGACGGCTCGGGCCATTTCGTGAAGATGGTGCACAACGGCATCGAGTACTCCGACATGCAGCTGATCGGCGAGGCCTACCAGTTGCTGCGCGACGGGCTGGGCAAGTCCGCGCCCGAGATCGCCGACGTGTTCGCGGAGTGGAACAAGGGCGAACTGGACAGCTACCTGGTAGAGATCACCGCCGAGGTGCTGCGCCAGGTCGACGCCAAGACCGGCAAACCGCTGGTGGATGTGATCGTGGACGAGGCCGAGCAGAAGGGCACCGGGCGGTGGACGGTGAAGTCCGCGCTCGACCTGGGCGTGCCGGTCACCGGCATCGCCGAGGCGGTCTTCGCCCGCGCGCTGTCGGGTTCGGTGCCGCAGCGCAAGGCCACCGTCGGGCTGGCCTCCGGCGAGCTGGGTACCGCCCCGGCCGACACCGCGCAGTTCACCGAGGACGTGCGCCAGGCGTTGTACGCGTCCAAGATCGTCGCCTACGCCCAGGGGTTCAACCAGATCCAGGCCGGCAGCGCCGAGTACGGCTGGAACGTCACACCCGGCGACCTGGCCACCATCTGGCGCGGCGGCTGCATCATCCGGGCCAAATTCCTGAACCGGATCAAGGAGGCCTTCGACGCGGAGCCGGACCTGGCCACACTGCTGGCGGCTCCGTACTTCCGCAGCGCGGTGGAATCGGCCATCGACAGCTGGCGCCGCGTGGTGGTGACGGCCACCCAGCTCGGAATTCCCGTCCCGGGTTTCGCCTCGGCGCTGTCCTACTACGACGCACTGCGCACCGAGCGGCTGCCCGCGGCGCTGACCCAGGGGCTGCGCGACTTCTTCGGCGCGCACACCTACGGACGCACCGACGCCGAGCCGGGCCAGAAGTTCCACACGCTCTGGAGCGGTGACCGCAGCGAGGTCCAGGCGTAACCCGCGCCACTAGACTCTGGGTGTGAGGTTTCTGCACGGACACATCCCGCCCTACGACCTGACCTACAACGACGTCTTCGTCGTGCCCGGACGGTCGGACGTGGCATCGCGGTTCGATGTCGATCTGTCCACCGCCGACGGATCCGGCACCACCATCCCGGTGGTGGTGGCGAACATGACGGCGGTGGCGGGCCGGCGGATGGCCGAGACCATCGCGCGCCGCGGCGGCATCGTGGTGCTGCCCCAGGATCTGCCGAGCACCGTGGTGGCCGACACCGTGCAGTTCGTCAAGAGCCGCGATCTGGTGGTGGACACCCCGGTGACCCTGAGTCCGGACGATTCGGTGTCAGATGCCGCCGCGCTGCTGCACAAGCGGGCGCACGGTGCGGCGGTCGTGGTGTTCGAGGGCCGCCCGATCGGGCTGGTCACCGAGGCCAGTTGTGTCGGGGTGGACCGGTTCGCCCGCATTCGCGATGTCGCGGTGTCCGACTTCGTCACCGCCCCGGTGGGGACCGACCCGCGCAAGGTTTTCGACCTGCTCGAGCACCAGCCGATCGATCTTGCGGTGCTCACCGCCCCGGACGGCTCGCTGGCCGGCGTGCTGACCCGCACCGCCGCGGTGCGGGCCGGGANGGGCCGGGATCTACACCCCCGCCGTCGACGCCGCCGGGCGGCTGCGCATCGCGGCCGCCGTCGGCATCAACGGCGACGTCGGCGCGAAGGCGCGGGCGCTGGCCGAGGCCGGGGTGGATCTGCTGGTCATCGACACCGCCCACGGTCATCAGGTCAAGATGCTCGACGCCATCAAGTCGGTGGCGTCGTTGGATCTGGGCCTGCCGCTGGCCGCGGGCAACGTGGTCTCGGCCGAGGGCACCCGCGACCTGATCGAGGCCGGCGCCTCGATCGTGAAGGTCGGGGTCGGACCCGGCGCGATGTGCACCACCCGGATGATGACCGGCGTCGGCCGCCCGCAGTTCTCGGCTGTCGTCGAATGTTCTGCTGCGGCAAGGGAACTCGGCGCCCACGTGTGGGCGGACGGCGGCGTTCGACACCCCCGCGACGTGGCGCTGGCACTGGCCGCCGGGGCCTCCAACGTGATGATCGGCTCCTGGTTCGCCGGGACCTACGAGTCACCGGGAGATCTGCTGCACGACCGTGACGAGCGGCCGTACAAGGAGAGCTACGGCATGGCCTCCAAGCGGGCGGTGGCCGCCCGCACCGCCGGGGACAGCCCCTTCGACCGGGCCCGCAAGGCGCTGTTCGAGGAGGGCATCTCGTCGTCGCGGATGAGCCTGGACCCGACCCGCGGCGGTGTCGAGGACCTGCTGGATCACATCACCTCCGGGGTGCGCAGCACCTGCACCTACGTCGGCGCCACCAACCTGGCCGAACTGCACGAGAAGGTGGTGCTGGGCGTGCAGTCCGCGGCCGGTTTCGCCGAGGGTCATCCGCTGCCGACGGGCTGGTAATCCATCGGGCCGCGATACTATTGGGGTTCCTGTATCGAGTGGGCGGTCGCGTAGTGGTCGGCCGTCCGCTGTGCCAGACCGAACGAAAGGGTTCACGTGCCGCAGGCACCCACCGAGGCCTCCGGTTCTGAACCGGCCTTCCGGGTGGAACACCAGTCAGTTCTGAGCGCCGAAGCTGACGACCCCTCTCCTAGTCGGCCGGGCTTCGGGCCCGGCGTCCCCCTGGTGAGGATCTGATGTCGACGGACGTGGTGTTCTCCTTGCTGTCGATCCTGGCGATCGTCCTCCTCACCTTCGGCACCGCGGTGTTCGTGGCGGCCGAGTTCTCCCTGACCGCTCTCGAGCGCAGCACCGTCGAGGCCAACGCCCGCGACGGTGACCGCCGCGACCAGCTGGTGCGGCGCGCACATCGCACGTTGTCCTTCCAGTTGTCCGGCGCCCAGGTCGGCATCTCGATCACCACGCTGGCCACCGGCTATCTCGCCGAACCTGTCGTCGGCGAGCTGATCCGGCCGGGCCTGGACGCCATCGGCATTCCGGCCAATGTCGCCGCCGGATTGTCGCTGTTCTTGGCCGTGCTCATCGCGACGTCGTTGTCGATGGTGTTCGGCGAACTGGTGCCGAAGAACCTGGCCGTGGCGCGCCCGGTCCCCACCGCCCGCGCGGCCGCACCGTTCCAGCTGCTGTTCTCGATGCTGTTCACCCCGGTGATCAAGCTGACCAACGGCACGGCCAACTGGATCCTGCGCAGGCTCGGCATCGAGCCGGCCGAGGAACTGCGCTCGGCGCGCTCGGCCCAGGAACTGGCGTCGCTGGTGCGCAACTCCGCGCGCAGCGGATCGCTCGACGCGTCCACCGCGCTGCTCGTGCACCGGTCGTTGCAGTTCGGTGAGCGGACCGCCGAGGAACTGATGACCCCGCGCTCCAAGATCGAGGTGCTCGACGCCGGTGATTCGGTGGCCGATCTGATGTCCGCCGCGATCCGGACCGGGTTCTCCCGGTTCCCGATCGTCGAGGGCGACCTCGACGAGACCATCGGCGTGGTGCACGTCAAACAGGTGTTCACCATTCCCCGTCAGGAGCGGGACCGGACCCGGCTGGCCGCGCTGGCGCTGCCCGTGGCGACCGTGCCGTCCACCCTCGACGGCGACGCCGTGATGACCCAGATCCGCGCGAACGGCTTGCAGACGGCGCTCGTGGTCGACGAGTACGGCGGCACCGCGGGCATGGTGACGGTCGAGGATCTCATCGAGGAGATCGTGGGCGACGTCCGCGACGAGCACGACGACGCCACCCCCGATGTGGTGCCGGCCGGCGCCGGCTGGCAGGTGTCGGGGCTGCTGCGCATCGACGAGGTCGCCTCGGGCACCGGTTTCCGGGCTCCCGAAGGCGAGTACGAGACGATCGGCGGCCTGGTCCTGCAGGAGCTCGGGCACATACCGGAGAGCGGCGAAGCCGTGGAGCTCACCGCGTTCGATCCCGACGCCGATCCCGACAAGCCGACGCGATGGCTGGCCACCGTGGTGCGCATGGACGGCCGCCGGATCGATCTGCTCGAGCTCACCAACCTCGACGCTGGGGGGCACAACCATGGGTGACATCCTCGGGGTGCTGCTGACGGTGTTGCTGCTGGCCGCCAACGCGTTCTTCGTGGCCGCGGAGTTCGCGCTGATCTCGGCCCGCCGGGACCGGCTGCAGGCGCTCGCGGAGCAGGGCAAACACAGCGCCGTCACGGTCATCCGGGCCGGCGAGCACCTGTCGCTGATGCTGGCCGGCTCTCAGCTGGGCATCACGATCTGCTCGATCCTGCTCGGCCGCGTCGGCGAGCCCGCCGTCGCACATCTGCTGGAGAAGCCGTTCGCCCTGATCGGGGTGTCCGACACCGTCCTACACACGGTGTCGTTCTTCGTCGCGCTGGCCATCGTGGTGATCCTGCACGTGCTGCTCGGCGAGATGGTTCCGAAGAACATCGCCATCGCCGGGCCGGAGACCGCCGCGATGCTGCTGGTCCCGCCGTACCTGGTCTACATCCGCGCCGCGCGGCCCTTCATCGCGTTCTACAACTGGTGCGCCAACGCGACCCTGCGGGCGTTCCGCGTCGAACCGAAGGATGAGCTCGAATCGGCGGTGTCGACGGTCGAGCTGTCGGAGATGATCGCCGAGTCGGTGTCCGAGGGCCTGCTCGACACCGAGGAGCACGGTCGGCTGACCCGGGCGCTGCAGACCCGCAGCCGCACGGTGAGTGACGTCGCGATGCCGTTGAGCGAGATCCATGCGATCCGGGTCGCGGCGCCGGGTTCCGGTCCGACCGTCGGCGATGTGGAGCGCGCCCTGACCGAGACCGGCTACTCACGGTTCCCGGTGGCGGATTCGTTCGGCGAGTTCATCGGATATCTGCACATCAAGGATGTGCTGCCCCACATCAACGATCCCGACGCGGTGCTGGATCTGTCCATGGTGCGTCCGCTGCCCCGGATCCCGGCCTCGACGCCACTGCCCGACGCGCTGTCGCGGATGCGGCGCACCAACAGTCACCTGGCCCTGGTGGTCACTGACGGCCCGCCCGACGCGCAGGTGCGCGACGAGCACTCGCCCGAAGTGCCCGAGGCCTCGCCCAATGCCACCGTCACGGCGATGGTGGCATTGGAGGATCTGGTCGAAGACCTGGTCGGCACGGTGCGGGACGGCACGCACCGCATCTGAGGTTCAGTCGAGCAATCCCCGCAGGATCAGATCGGCCAGATCGGCTGCGACCCGTTCGATCTCGCCTTCGGTGTCGTCGATGCCGCGTACGCACACGGCGTACAACGCCGCCCCGCCGATCGCATCCATGATGGTGTCGACGTTGACCTCACGGCGCACCCGCCCGTGCGCGGAGGCATCGGCCAGCAGCGCTCCGAGTTGGCTGCGGGCGGCGGCATCCAGACGCTCGGTCATGAGCCGGCGGATGTCGGAATCTGCCCGCAGTTCGGTCAACAGACCCGGAATCGATTCCCGCACAGCCGGATCGCGAAACATCAGGAACGCACCGCGACACAACCGGGTGATCTCGGTGGCGATGTCGTCGCTCGGCGCAGCCGGGTCGAGGTCCGGGAACACCGCTTCGTGCACCAGCAGCGCCTTGGACTTCCACCGGCGGTAGATGGTCGGCCGGCTGACCCCCGCGGTGCCGGCGATCAGGTCGATCGACGTCGCCGCGTAGCCACGCTGGACCAACAGGTCCCGGGTGGTGGCCAGCACGGCCTCATCGATCGACGGGTCAGGACGTGAGCCCTGGCGCCGATGGCGACTGCCGGCCGAACGCGTCTCCACGCTGTCTCCTCACGTCGCGGGGCGGCTGGTCCGCCGAGTCTGGCATACCGCCCAAATCCGGTGGCACCGCCGCTATTGCCATGCTGCCATATTTGTTGTTACATAGTGTAACAACAAATGCTTGGAGGTGCACGCGCGATGGGAACACCGCTGCCGCTCGCGGCCCGGGGACAGGACGGCCGGCACCTGCACGGTTGCCCACTGTGTGAAGCCATGTGCGGCTTGGAAGTTCACGTCAAGGACGGCAAGGTGGCCCGGATCAGGGGCAACCCCGACGACGCCTGGAGCCGCGGGCACATCTGCCCGAAGGGCGCCTCACTCGGATCACTGCACGAGGATCCGGACCGGATCCGGCGCCCGATGATCAAGGTCGACGGAACCTGGCATGAGGTGAGCTGGGACGCGGCGTTTCGCCGCTGCACCGAACTGCTGAAGCCCGTCATCGACGAGTACGGCATCGGTGGCGTCACGGCCTACACGGGAAACCCACTGGGTCATACGTTTTCACTGAGCCGGTACGCCGGGGTGCTGATGGGGATGTCAGGGATCCCGTCGACGTACTCGCCCGGGACCATCGACCAGTGGCCGAAGAATCTGTCGTCGCATCTGATGTACGGCAGCTGGTGGAGCTTCCCGATCCCCGACCTCGAGCGCACCGACATGTTCGTGATCATGGGCGCCAACCCGGCCGCTTCCCAGGGCTCGATGATGTCAGCCCCCGATGTCGTCGGGCTCATCGACGCGATCCGCAAGCGCGGCAAGGTGATCGTGATCGATCCGGTCCGCACCTCCACCGCGGCGCGGGCCGATGAATGGCTGCCCATCACGCCGGGCACCGACGCCGCCCTGCTGCTGGCCGTCACGCACGTGTTGTTCGACGAGGACCTGGTCAGCACCGGGCACCTCGCGTCCTACCTCGACGGCGTGGACCGGCTACGCGAGCTCGTGTCCGAGTGGTCCCCCGAACGCGTCACGCACGCCTGCGGCATCGACGCGAGCCGGATCCGGGACCTGGCCCGCGAGCTCGCCGCCACGCCGCGAGCAGTCGTCTACGGCCGAATCGGCTTGTGCAACCAGGAGTTCGGCAGCCTCGCCAGTTGGCTCGTCGATGTGGTGAACATCCTCACCGGTCATTTCGACACGCCCGGCGGCGCGATGTTCCCGCGCCCGGCGGTGTGGACCCTGACCACCGAGACGCTGCCCGGGCTGGAGGACGGCGCGGCCGGGTTCGGTCGCTGGCACACCCGGGTGCGCGGCGCGAAGGAGGTGCTGGGCCAGGCCCCGGTGTCCTGCCTGGCCGAGGAGATCGCCACACCGGGCGAAGGCCAGATCAGGGCACTGATCACGGTCGCAGGAAATCCGGTGTTGTCCACCCCCGGTGGGCACCGGCTCGACGAGGCGTTGCCCGGCCTCGAAGCGATGATCTCGGTGGACATCTTCCTCAACGAGACCACGCGGCACGCCGACGTCATCCTGCCCGGCCTGTCGCCGCTGGAACAGCCCCACCACGACGACCTGCTGCTGGGCTTCGCGATCAACAGCTTCGCCAACTACTCGGCGCCGGTGTTCGCCCCCGAGGATCCCGACCGGCCCGAGGAATGGGAGATCCTCATCCGCCTGACCGGCTTGTGTACCGGCACCCCGGCCCAGGATGTCGATGTCGCGGCCATCGACGACGGCTTCTTCGACTACATGGCCTTCACCAGGGGCCTCGACGGGGCCGCCCTGCGCAAGCAGTACGAGAGCGGCGGCCCGGAGCGGATGCTGGATCTGACCCTGCGCACCGGGCCGTTCGGCGACCGCTACGGCGAGAATCCGGGCGGGGTGACCCTGGAGGCACTCAAGGCCCAGCCGAACGGCATCAACTTCGGGCCCATGGTGCCACGGATCGCCGAGGTGCTGCGCACCGCCGACGCCAAGGTCCGGTTGGCCCCGCAGTACCTGACCGACGACCTGCCACGGCTGGCCGCCCGGATCACCCGCACGCCCGACGAGCTCCTGCTGGTCAGCCGCAGGCATCTGCGGTCGAACAACTCGTGGCTGCACAACCTGCCGCCGCTGATGAAGGGCAAGGATCGCTGCACCCTGCAGATCCATCGCAGCGACGCCGACCGCCGCGGGGTCCGCACCGGCGACGTCGTCACCGTCACCTCGGCGAGCGGCAGCATCGACGTCCCCGCCGAGGTCACCGACGACATCAAGCCGGGCGTGGTGTCGATGCCCCACGGCTGGGGCCACGCCAAGGCCGGCACCCGGCTGCGCGTCGCCAACGCCTCCCCCGGCGTCAACACCAACGTGCTGTCACCACCGACTTTCGTCGACGAGCCGTCCGGCAACGGCGCACTCAACGGCATCCCCGTAACCGTCAGCGCAGCCCGCCTTGACAACAACCCCGATATGGAGAACCAGTGAACGCAACCGCAGCCCAACCGATTTCGGCCGAAGCCTGGGTGGCCACCGCCCTCGGTGATCCGGCGAAGGTGCTCGAACGTCAAACCGTCGAGGTGCGCGCGCCCGGACCGGGCGAGGTGCGGGTCGCCGTCCGCGCGTTCTGCCTGAACTTCAACGACATCGACGTGATCCAGGGCCGTTACACCACCATGCCGCTGCAGCCGCCGTTCGTTCCGGGCATGGAGGCCGTCGGCGTCGTCGAGAGCGCCGGTCTCGGCGCCGAGCACCTGCTGGGCCGGCGCATCGTGGGCATCCCCTCGATGGCGTTCGGCGGGTACGCCTCCTACGCCATCGTCGACGCCGCGACCGCGCTGGAGTTGCCCGACTGGATCAGCGACACCGATGGCGCTGCCCTGCACTACCCGTTCCATCTCGGTTGGTTCGCGTTGCGCGAGCGCGGCCGGCTCAAGCCGGGCGAGACCCTGCTGGTGCATGCGGCGGCCGGCGGCACCGGGTCGGGCGCACTGGTGCTCGGCAAGGCGCTCGGTGCCCGCGTGATCGCGACCGCGGGCAGTGACGAGAAGCTCGAGTTCTGTCGCGAGCTCGGTGCCGACCATGCCATCAACTACCGCACCGGCGACTGGGTCGAGCAGGTCATGGAGCTGACCTACGGCCGCGGCGTCGACGTCGCGTTCGACGCGGTCGGCGGCAGCGTCACCACCGACACGTTCAAGTGCATGGGCCTGCACGGGCGTCACCTGATGGCCGGATTCGCCGAGGACATCGCCCTCGAAGACGGCGACTACCTGTCGCCGCGCCCGATCGCCTACGGCAACTTCGACGTGTGCGGGGTCTGCCTGGTCTATGTGACCGACCCGGTCGCGGTCCGTCGCACCCTCGGGTTCAACTGGCCGGCCCGCTCCGAAGGCCTCGACGCCCACGTGAAGCTGCTCGAGATGCTGCGCACCGGGGCGATCCGCACCGTCATCGGCGCCGAGGTGGTCTGGTCGGACCTGCCGGAGCACCTGGAGAAGATGCAGGCCCGGCAGACCACGGGCCGCCTGGTGGTGACCACCGGCGCACACGGCTGAGCCGTCTGCCGCCACAGGTAGGCTCGAACCGCACGGCCGGGGCGGGCCACCGAGTGGAGGAGACATGGAAGGACGCGCTGGATCTGACGCGGCCGGACTGACCCTCCCCGGTATCGCCGAGACCGAGCCGGTCTTGGCGGCCGAGGAGTGGGCCGCCCGGGCGGAATCACACCGGCGCCGGGCCGACGACTTCCTCACACCGCACGTACGCCGCCGACACGCCGGTGAGCCGCATCCCGTGTGGGATTTCCTGTTCACCTATTACAGCCTGCGACCCCGCCAGCTACGGCAATGGCACCCGGGCTTCGGGACGGTGCTCGCCGGTGAGCGGGCCGCGGACTATCTGGAGCGCACGGGGTACGGACCGCACCGCCACGGCGTGACGGTGCACACCGACTACCTGCGCTCCCGCGTCGACACCGTCCGGTTCATCGCCCGGTTGCTACGCGCCACGGCCGGCCGGGCCCCGGCACTGAACTGTTTCGGTCTGCACGAGTGGGCCATGGTGTACCGGTCTCCCGAGGTGCGGCACGGCCAGGTCCCGCTGCGGCTCGGCGCGGACGGAACCGACGCCGTGGTCGAGGCGATGCCGTTGCGGTGCAGCCATTTCGACGCCTTCCGCTTCTTCACCGAACCGGCGGTCGGCCGCAACGACCGGCGGTTGAGCCGCGACCGGCAGATCGACACCGAACAGCCGGGCTGCATCCATGCCGGCATGGACCTCTACAAGTGGGCCTACAAGCTGGGCCCACTGGTGCCGTCGGAACTCGTGATGGACGCACTCGAACTGGCCGCCGACGCGCGGGCACTCGACATGTGTGCCAGCCCATACGACTTGAGGCGCTATGGTTTCGAGCCGATCGCCATCGAAACACCGGCCGGGCGTGCCGAATACGTCAGGGCTCAACAGCGCATCGCCGAGCGGGCGGCTCCCTTGCGAGTCACCCTGGCAAACCGGTGTGAGCTGTTGCTCACCAGGCTGGACGGCTGAAAGGCCGACGTTACCAATGGGTAAGCTGGATAAACGGCAGGTGCCGCACGGTACCTGGAGCCGAGGGAGGAAACGCGCATGACCAATCGCGTGACTGTCGGAAACCTGCGCGTCGCACAGGTGCTGCACGACTTCATCACGAACGAGGCACTGCCGGGCACCGGCGTCGACCCGGACAGTTTCTGGTCCGGCGTGGACAAGGTCGTCGCCGACCTCACCCCGAAGAACCAGGAGCTGCTGGCCCGCCGTGACGACCTGCAGGCGCAGATCGACAAGTGGCATCGCGCCCACGTGCTGGAGCCGGTCGATCCCGAGGCCTACAAGCAGTTCCTCATCGACATCGGCTACCTGCTGCCCGAGCCTGCCGATTTCACCGTCACCACCTCCGGGGTGGACGACGAGATCACCTCGACCGCGGGCCCGCAGCTGGTGGTGCCGATCCTCAACGCCCGCTTCGCGCTGAACGCCGCCAACGCCCGGTGGGGCTCGCTGTACGACGCGCTGTACGGCACCGACGTGATCAGCGAAGAGGACGGCGCCGAGAAGGGCACAGGCTACAACCAAGTGCGCGGCGACAAGGTGATCGCCTACGCCCGCAACTTCCTCGACGAAGCCGTCCCGCTGGCCGCCGGCTCCTGGGCCGATGCGAAGGGTCTGAAGATCGATGACGGTCAGCTGGTCGTCGCCTACGGTGACGACCTCTCGACTGGACTCGCGACGCCCGAGCAGTTCGTCGGCTACACCGGTGAGCTCGGGCAGCCGCAGTGGTCGGTGCTGCTCAAGAACCACGGCCTGCACATCGAGATCCTGATCGACCCCGAGTCCCCCATCGGCTCGACCGACGCCGCGGGCATCAAGGACGTCGTGCTGGAATCCGCGATCACCACGATCATGGACTTCGAAGACTCGGTGGCCGCCGTCGACGCCGACGACAAGGTGCTCGGCTACCGCAACTGGCTCGGCCTGAACAGGGGCGACCTGGCCGAAGAGGTCAGCAAGGGCGGCAAGAGCTTCACCCGGGTGCTGAATCCGGACCGCACCTTCACCACCCCGGACGGCGAGGGCGAACTGACGCTGCCCGGGCGCAGCCTGCTGTTCGTGCGCAACGTCGGCCACCTGATGACCAACGACGCGATTGTGGACGCCGACGGTAACGAGATCCCGGAGGGCATCCAGGACGCACTGTTCACCGGCCTGATCGCGATGCACGGCCTCAAGACCGGCGACGACAACGGCCCGCTGCAGAACAGCCGGACCGGGTCGGTCTACATCGTCAAGCCCAAGATGCACGGCCCCGACGAGGTCGCCTTCACCTGCGAGCTGTTCGGCCGCGTCGAAGACGTGCTCGGCCTGCCCGGCGGCACCCTCAAGGTCGGCATCATGGACGAGGAGCGCCGCACCACGGTCAACCTCAAGGCCTGCATCAAGGCCGCGGCCGACCGCGTGGTGTTCATCAACACCGGCTTCCTGGACCGCACCGGCGACGAGATCCACACCTCGATGGAGGCCGGGCCGATGATCCGCAAGGGCGCGATGAAGGCCCAGCCGTGGATCAAGGCATACGAAGACGCCAACGTCGACGTCGGCCTGGCCACCGGTCTGGCCGGCAAGGCGCAGATCGGCAAGGGCATGTGGGCCATGACCGACCTGATGGCCGACATGGTCGAGCAGAAGATCGCCCAGCCCAAGGCCGGCGCCACCACCGCGTGGGTGCCCTCACCCACCGCGGCCACCCTGCATGCGATGCACTACCACCAGGTGGACGTCGAGGCGGTGCAGAAGGAGCTCGCCGGCAAGAAGCGCGGCACGATCGAAGACCTGCTGACGATTCCGCTGGCGGACTCCTCGCTGACCTGGTCGCCCGAGGAGATCCACGAAGAGGTCGACAACAACTGCCAGTCGATCCTGGGCTACGTGGTCCGCTGGATCGACGCCGGCGTCGGCTGCTCGAAGGTACCCGACATCCACAACGTCGCACTCATGGAGGACCGTGCCACCCTCCGGATCTCCAGCCAGCTGCTGGCCAACTGGCTGCGTCACGGCGTCATCACCGAAGAGGACGTCAAGGCCAGCCTGCGCCGCATGGCCGCGGTGGTCGACGAGCAGAACGCCAAGGACCCCGATTACCTGGCCATGGCTCCCGATCCGGAAGCCAGCATCGCGTTCGCCGCGGCCCAGGAGTTGATCCTGTCCGGGGCGGCACAGCCCAACGGCTACACCGAGCCGATCCTGCACCGGCGCCGCCGCGAGTTCAAAGCGAGCACCGCCGGCAAGTGATTAGACTTCGGCGGGTCCGGATGACTAGTCGGCGCGAGACGTACAGGGGTTAGGAATGGGCAGGCACAGCATTCCCGACCCTGAGGACGACGCACCCGACGAGCCCGACCACGGGCACGTCGACGACTCCGGGTACCCCGGCGGCTACGAGCCGCCGCACCGCGAGCCTCCGCGACACGCCGAAGACGACTTCGACACGTCCCGGTATCCGGCGCAGCCCGGGTACCGGGATGAGCCGGTCTACCGGGACCAGCCGACCTATCGGGACGAGCCCAGCCACCGGGAAGAGCCCGCGTACCGCGACGAGCCCCGGTTTTCCGACGATCGCGGCTACGCGACCGACCCGGGCTACCGCACTTCCCCTTACGCCGACGGTGACGACGACTACGAATCCGATTACCGGGATTCGGAGTACGCCGATTACGACGAATCGGACTACCCGGCCGACGACGGCTATGACGATCAGTACGCCGATGGGTACCGGGACGAGTATTCCGACGAGTACGACGACAGCTACTCCGACGAATACGCGGCCGACGACTATGCCGACGATCAGCCGACCGCACAGTTCGGCGCGGTCTCCGATCCCCCGCCGCCTGCCACGCCGTCGGGCCGCCAGCGTGGCGACTGGGATGGTGAATGGACCGGCAGCCACCGCGCCGTCGAGTCCGGGCGTCGCGGGGTGAGCGTCGGGGTGATCGTCGCACTGGTCACCGTGGTGGCCGTGGTCGGCGCGATGATCCTGTGGAAGTTCGTCGGCGACATCCTCGCCGACCGCAGTGACGCGGCGGCAGCCCGCTGTGTGGACGGCGAGCTCGGGGTCGCCGTGATCGCCGACCCGACGATCTCGACGCACATCGAGGGTCTGGCCAACACATACAACGAATCGGTCAGCCCCGTCGGTGACCGTTGCGTCAAGGTGCGCGTGCAGTCCGCCGGATCCGACCGGGTGGTCAGCGGCTTCGCCAATGCCTGGCCCAGCGAGCTGGGCGACCGCCCGGCGCTGTGGATTCCGGCCAGCAGCATCGCCGAAGCCCGGCTCGAGGCCACCGCGGGCGCCGAGACCGTCAGCGACAGCCGCTCCCTGGTGAGTTCGCCGGTGCTGCTTGCGGTCCGCCCGCAGCTCAAGGACGCGCTGGGGCAACAGAGTTGGGCCACGCTGCCGCAACTGCAGAGCAGCCCGGCCGCGATGAACGCGCTCAAACTCCCCGGTTGGGGCACGCTGAAACTCGCGCTGCCGACACACAGCAACGGCGATGCCGCCTACCTGACCGCCGAGGCCGTGGCCGCGGCGTCGGCGCCGGCAGGCGCTCCGCCGACCTCGGGGATGAGCGGGGTCAACACCTTGTTCCGCGGGCAGCCCAAGCTGGACGACGAGGAGCTGGGAACCGCGCTGGACGCGGTGATCAACGCGTCGGACCCGGCGACAGCGCCGGTGCACGCCGTGGCCACCACCGAACAGCAGCTGTTCCAACGGGCCACCAGCCTCGACGACGCCAAGTCCGCACTGGCCGGTTGGCTGCCGCCCGGCCCGACGGCCACCGCCGACTATCCGACGGTGCTGCTGTCCGGCGACTGGCTGGAGAAGGAACAGGTCACCGCGGCCAGCGAGTTCGCCCGCTACCTCCGCAAGCCCGAGCAGCTCGCCGAGCTCGCCAAGGCCGGATTCCGGGCTGAGGGGACGACGCCGCCGTCCAGCGACGTCACCGATTTCGGTGATCTGGCCGCCCCGCTGTCGGTGGGCGACAACACCATGCGGGTGACGTTGGCCAACGCGTCGGTCGCGCCGACGGAAAGCCCCGCGGTCACCATCATGCTCGACCAGTCGATGCCCACCGAGGAGGGTGGAAAGTCCCGGCTGGCCAACGTGGTCGCGGCACTGAACGGTCAGATCAAAACCCTGCCGGACACGTCGGCCGTGGGTCTGTGGACCTTCGACGGCACCGAGGGCCGCTCCGAGGTCAGCACGGGGCCGCTGGCCGAGCCCGTGAGCGGCCAGCGTCGAGCCGACGCGTTGACCTCCACGCTCGATGAGCAGTCCGCCTCGAGCGGCGGCGCGGTGTCGTTCACCACGCTGCGGATGATCTACAACGAGGCACTGTCGAAATACCGTGACGGCCAGGCCAATTCGATCCTGGTGATCACCACCGGACCGCACACCGACCAGAGCCTCGACGGGCCCGGGCTGCAGGAGTTCATCCGCGGCGCGTTCGACCCGGCCCGCCCGGTCGCGGTCAACGTGATCGACTTCGGCGGTAGTTCCGACCGGGCGACGTGGGAAGCCGTCGCCCAGGCCAGTGGCGGCACCTACCAGCACCTCACCAGCTCGACCTCACCCGAGCTGACCACGGCCATCACCAGCATGTTGGGCTGACTCGAAGCGCCGGAACAAACACCAGCGGCCGCCGGGATTCCCGGCGGCCGATGGTGTTCGGCGCACTAATTCGCCATGCGGCTATGCAGGTATGCGGCGATGCGCCATGCTGCGATACGGCGATGCGCCACTTTCCACCCCAGGGCTGTTCGCCGCGGCCGTACAAGCCCTGAGGTAGAAACCGACACACCAAGCGCGCTACGCGAACGCTCCAGCTGTTTGGCGCGCTACGCGAACGCCTCGACCGGCGGGCAGGAGCACACCAGGTTCCGGTCACCATATGCCCCGTCGATGCGCCGCACCGGCGGCCACACCTTCGGACGGAAGCCCTTGCCCAGCGGGTACGCGGCCTGCTCACGGGTGTACGGGTGATTCCACTCTGCGACCAACAGGCACTCCGCGGTGTGCGGGGCGTTACGCAAGGGGTTGTCCTCGACAGTCCAGACACCGGCTCCGACTTTGTCGATCTCGGCGCGGATGGCGATCATCGCGTCGCAGAACGCGTCGACCTCGGCCAGGCTCTCGCTTTCGGTCGGCTCGACCATCAACGTGCCCGCCACCGGGAAACTCATGGTCGGCGCGTGGAAGCCGTAGTCCGCCAGCCGCTTTGCCACATCGTCCACGGTCACACCGGTGGCCTTGGTGATGGCACGCAGATCCAGGATGCACTCGTGGGCCACCATGCCGTTCTCCCCGGTGTAGAGCACCGGGTAGTACTCGTCGAGCCGGCGCGCCACGTAGTTGGCCGACGCGATCGCGGTCAGGGTGGCCTCGCGCAGACCAGCCGCACCCATCATCCGGATGTAGGCCCAGGTGATCGGCAGGATCGAGGCGGACCCGTACGGCGCCGACGAGACGGTGTGCTCGTCGGGCAGTTCGTCGGCCAGCGGATGGCCCGGCAGGAACGGGGCCAGATGCGAGCGCACCGCGACCGGACCGACGCCGGGACCGCCGCCGCCGTGCGGGATGCAGAACGTCTTGTGCAGGTTCAGATGGCTGACGTCGCCGCCGAACTTGCCCGGCCGGGCCAGCCCGACCAGCGCGTTGAGGTTGGCACCGTCGACGTAGACCTGACCGCCCACGTCATGCACCGCCGCACAGATGTCGGCGACGTCGTGCTCGTACACCCCGTGCGTCGACGGGTACGTGATCATCAGCGCCGCAATCCGATCCGCATGTTCGGCGATCTTGGCGCGCAGGTCGTCGAGGTCGACATCACCGTTCTCACGGCAGGCCACCACCACCACGCGCATGCCGGCCAGCGCCGCCGACGCCGCGTTGGTGCCGTGCGCGCTCGACGGGATCAGGCACAGGTCACGGTCGGTGTCCCCGCGGGACTCGTGGTAGGCCTTGATCGCCAGGAGTCCGGCGTACTCGCCCTGCGATCCGGCGTTGGGCTGCAACGAGATCTGGTCATATCCGGTGATCCCGGTGAGCCAGTTCTGCAGGTCGGCGATGAGCTTGCGCAGTCCCGGGTTGTCCGAGGCCGGCGCGAACGGATGCTGACGGCCGAACTCCGGCCAGGTGATCGGCTCCATCTCGGCGGCCGCGTTGAGCTTCATGGTGCACGAGCCCAGCGGGATCATGCTGCGGTCGAGGGCAATGTCCTTGTCCGCCAACGATCGCAGGTAGCGCATCATNCGATGTCGCCGCCGGGGCGGCTCCGGCATCCGATGTCGCCGCCGGGGCGGCTCCGAAGGCCTCCAGCACCGCCGCCACATGCTCCCCCGTCGTGGCCTCATCGCAGGACACCGAGACATGGTCGGCGTCGACCCGCCACAGGTTGATCCCCTTGGCCTTGGCCGCCGCGACCACCTCATCGGCCCGGCCCGGCACCCGGGCCAGCACGGTGTCGAAGAACGTGTCGTGCACCAGTGCGTCGCCGAGGGCGGCCGCGATCGCCTCGGCATGGGCGTGCACGCGGCGAGCGATAGCGGTCAATCCCTCGGCCCCGTGGTAACTGGCATAGGTCGCGGCCATCACCGCCAGCAACACCTGAGCGGTACAGATGTTGCTGGTCGCCTTGTCGCGGCGGATGTGTTGCTCGCGGGTCTGCAGCGCCAGCCGGTAGGCCGGCGACCCGTCGGCATCGACCGACACACCGACCAACCGGCCGGGCAACTGTCGGGCGTGCTTGGCGTGCACCGCCAGGTAACCGGCATGCGGACCGCCGAATCCCATTGGCACACCGAAACGTTGGCTGGTGCCGAAGGCGACGTCGGCCCCGAACTCACCGGGCGGGGTGATCAGCGTCAGCGCCAGCAGGTCGGCGCCGACGGCAACCAGGGCACCACGGTCGTGTGCGTCGGAGACCAGGCCGGTCCAATCCGCCAGGCACCCGCTGGCGCCCGGTAGCTGCACGATGACGCCGAAGAACTCGCCGTCCGGAAGGCCCTGGCGCAGGTCGGTGGTCACGATCTCGATGCCGAGCGGCTCGGCCCGCGTGGCCAGCACGGCCGCGGTCTGGGCGTACATGTCGGTGTCGACCACCAGGCGGTTCGACTTGGACTTGGAGGCCCGGTGCATCAGGGTCATGGCCTCGGCCGCGGCGGTGCCCTCGTCGAGCATTGAGGCGTTGGCCACCTCGAGCCCGGTCAGGTCGCACACCATGGTCTGGAAGTTGAGCAGTATCTCGAGGCGGCCCTGGCTGATCTCGGGCTGGTACGGCGTGTACGCGGTGTACCAGGCCGGGTTCTCGAGAATGTTGCGCCGCAAGACGGCGGGCGTGAAGGTGTCGAAGTAACCCTGGCCGATCATCGACACCGCGGTGGTGTTGGAATCGGCCAGCGCCCGGAGCTCGGTCAGCGCCTGCTCCTCGGTGGCCGGCGCCGGCAGCACATCCAGACCGGGGGCCACCCCGTCGGCCGCCAGCGCGTCGAGGATGCCTGCGGGCAGCGCCTTGGCGGCGAGTTCGTCGAGGGACGCCACGCCGATCACGTCGAGCATGGTGCCCACGGCGGCGGGGTCCGGGCCGATATGACGGTCGGCGAAGCGCGGTAGATGCTGGTCGGACACGACACTCTCCTGAGGCGCAGACGTGCTCGGACGTCGTAGCGGCCCTCTCCCTCTGTCGTCGACCCGGTCCGGGCGCCTGAGAGATTCAGCCCCGGTCGCAGGGCCTTTCCCCATGGGCGGGTGCCCAGCCGGACACCACTTTCCAGAGGCATCGGGGCCTGGCGCGGTCCTGGGTGCCTGAGAGGTTGACGGAGAGGTATTGCTCCTTCGGCGTCCGTGGCTGGCTGTCACGAAGCTCTCCCGCACGAGGGCGATGCGCCGCTCATCTTACCGGGCGTTCACCGGCTGTTCCGCATTCCTGCGACCAGACACACAGTGCCCCGGAACCAGCGGTTCCGGGGCACCCAAGCGTCAGTCGGTGAGGGGTTTCAGCCGATCTTGCGGTCGCGGCTCTTGCGCCGTGAGGCCAGCTCGTCCTCGGGGGCGGCGATGGACTCGCCACCGTCGGCCCGCTCACCTGGGAAATCGGCGATCGCGCCGGTCAGTTCGCGCATCGCGCCCGACACCGCGATACCAAAGACGCCCTGTCCGCCCTGCAGCAGATCCACGACCTCCTCGGCCGAGGTGCACTCGTACACCGTGGTGCCGTCGGAGAACAGGGTGATGTTGGCCAGGTCCTGGACACCGCGCTGACGGAGATGGTCCACCGCGACCCGGATGTTGTGCAGCGAGATACCGGTGTCCAGCAGCCGCTTGACGATCTTGAGGACCAGGATGTCCTTGAACGAGTACAGCCGCTGGCTGCCCGAGCCGGCCGCGCCTCGGATGGAGGGCACCACCAGCGAGGTGCGGGCCCAGTAGTCCAGCTGCCGGTAGGTGATACCGGCGATCTGGCAGGCGCTCGGACCGCGGTAGCCGACGAGTTCGTCAGGCACCGAGTCGTCGGGGAACAGCCCGCCCTGCACGGGTTCGCCGGCCGGCCTGACAGGCGGCTCCGCACCGCTTCCGGTGGTCAGATCCAACTCTTCCTGCCGTGGCGTGTCACCCACTGTGAATCCTCTCGCCGATCGAACTCGCCCGCACCGTACTGCTACGTCTTATGCCGCGGCGATCTCTGACACGGCGGTTTGCTGCGAGCTCGAATGTGTCGAGCATACGCTTCCCGCCGGGTCCTGATCGCCCGCTGCCAAGAAAGTATGGGGCCCGAATTCCCGCTCGAATAACTCCCGCGCCGCGTGTCGACACCGGTATGCCCAGTTGAGACGTATCCGTAACCTGCGACGGTGCGGCGGCGCGGGCGACGGTCATGTCGCCTTGAAGTCGTCCGGCGACACGCTGTCGAGGAACTCCTTGAACTTCTCCACCTCGTCCTCACGCACCGTGCCTGCGGCCTCGTCGTCGTTCTCGTCCGGGATCAGCAGGCCGGCCTCGGCCAGCACCGCCTCCTCCACGTAGATCGGCACACCGACGCGCAGGGCGATGGCCACCGAATCCGACGGCCTGGCCGACACCGTGATGTCGCGGTCGAAGATCAGATCGGCGTAGAAGGTGCCTTCTTGCAGGTCGACGATCCGCACCTCTTTGAGGGAATGCCCAAGGGCGGCAATGACATCTCGGATGAGGTCGTGGGTGAGCGGCCGGGCGGGCTCGACACCCTGCTGTTCCAGCGCGATCGCGGCGGCCTCCGACTGGCCGATCCAGATCGGCAGGTACCGGTCACCGTTGGATTCCCGCAGAAGCAACACGGGCTGGTTCTGCGGCTGTTCCACCCGAATGCCGACCACACGAACCTCAGCCATCTGTGCCTGCCCTCCGCACCGCCGTGCCGTTTCGTCGATTTTTCGTCCGTCGCACCATTCGCCAGCACCGATCGCCAGGACCCGACGATGACGAATTAGCCGTCAAACGAAGTCTAGTCCTCAGCGATCCAGAACGTCGCGTACGGCTGACTTGATCAGAGACGTGTGCAAGGTGATCGCCAGCGCGGCCACCTCACGCGCCAGGTCGTCGGCCCGGTCGCGAGCTCCGGCCTTGCCCGCCTTGACCACTGGGCCGGCGATCTGGGCGATCAGGTCGGATTGCCGGTCCGCGGCGGAACGGAAAGCCCGCAGGTGCCGCGGCTCCACCCCGTAGTCGCCCAGTGCGCGCGCGCACTGGGCGATCACCACGGAGTGTTCGTCGAAAAACCCGGCGGGCCCGGCGGTGATGATGCCGTTGCGCACCAGCGCGCCCAGCATCTCCTCGTCGATGCCCGACCGGGCCAACAGATCTTCACGGGACAGCCGCACCTGGGTCGGCGCCACCCCCGAAACCCCGGCGGCGCCGTCCACCCCGTCTTCTCCCCCGCCCTCACCTTCGGACACCGGCACCAAACGTGGCACCCCGTAGGCGGATCCGGCCTGCGGCAACTCACCATCGGGTTGAGCGTCCAGCTGTGCCTTGATCACCTTCAACGGAAGGTACTGGTCACGCTGGGCGGTCAGGATGAACCGCAGCCGCGCACAGTCGTACGCGGTGAACCGCCGGTACCCCGACGCAGTGCGCTGCGGCGTGACCAGCCCCTCGGCTTCCAGGAACCGGATCTTCGAGATCGTGACGTCCGGAAAGTCGCCCCGCAGCAGGTCCAGCACTGCGCCGATCGACATCCCGGCCAGTGCAGGTCTGTCGGGGGCAGTCATCGGCTAGCTGGTCGGGCTGCTGTCGTCGTCAGACCGGGGACCGGTGAGGAACACCAGGCGGAACTTCCCGATCTGCACCTCGTCACCGTTGGCGAGGACGGCCGAATCGACCGGCTCACGGTTCACGTACGTGCCGTTGAGGCTGCCGACGTCGACAACCTGGAACTCGCCGCTCTCCAACCGGAACTCGGCGTGACGGCGGCTCACGGTGACATCGTCGAGGAAGATGTCGCTGTCCGGATGACGCCCGGCCGAGGTGGTCGGCTGATCGAGCAGGAAACGCGAGCCGGCATTCGGTCCACGCTTGACGACGAGCAACGCCGAACCCGCGGGCAGGCCCTCGACGCCGGACACGGCGCCTTCGGTACCTGCCGCTGCGGGTGCATCCAGTTCGTTGAGGAAGTCCGCGCGGAAAACCGATGTGGTTTCCACCGTCACGTCTTCCGACGACTGGTCGGCCCCCGAATTGCTGTCTTTGTCCGTCACCCGCTGCTCCTCACTGGCTGCTGTGGCGTTGCCCGGCGTGGCCCCAGCCCATCGTCGGTCTCACGTCGACCGTACCGCGCATCAGGCATCGTTGTGTCCACCACCGCCGGATCCGATGGGGAGATATCTGCGCGCCGGGCACGGCCGAACCGGTCTCGGCGACCGGCCTTCGAAACCCTAACAACCCCTCACTCGGTCACGGCGGCGCGGTAGCCGTCCGCGTCGAGCAAACCGGCCAGGGCGTCGTCGAGGGTGCCCTCCTCGAGCCGCAGATCGACCAGCCAGCCTTCGCCGTAGGGATCGGAATTGACGAGCTGAGGGCTGCTGTCCAGATCACCGTTGACGGCAACGACTTTCGCGGCGACCGGGGCGTACAGGTCCGACACCGACTTGGTCGACTCGACCTCGCCGAAGGCGTCACCGGCGGCCAGTTGGGCCCCGACGTCGGGCAGTTGGACGAACACCACATCGCCGAGCGCGGACTGCGCGTAATCGGTGATACCGACTCGTACCGTGTCGTCACCGGTGCGCAACACCCACTCGTGCTCCGAGGTGTAGTACAGGTCGGCTGGGATCTCGCTCACGGCGCTCCTTATTGTCCGGCGGGTTGGTTGCTGCTCACTTGACGGGCTGAGCGTATTGGCGAGGTTTCGGTTGCCGCAAGGCGGTGACGTCGACCCGCTCGGCCTGTTGTACCACCATCGTGCCGCCGACCCGCTTGACGCTGTCCATTGCCCCGCCGGGAATGTTCATCGCCGCCGCGAGGGTCGGCGGATCCCCAATGGCCAGAACCGAATACGGCGGCCGCAGGGTCACGTTGTCGGCGGTGAGCGCACCCGGGGTGCCGACGATCCAGGTGTCGATACCGACGCGCACGGCGGATTGCTGATCGCCGCCGCGGATCTCGATGGCCTCCGCGCCGGCCGCGCGCAGCTCGTTGATCACGTCGAGCATGGTCTCGGCGGGCACGCCGGGCGCGTTGTCTTCTATGGTGAGCGTCACTCCCGGGCCCGTCGCGGCCACCGTCCCGATCTGGATGGACAGCGCCTCCAACCGGGCCTGGGCATTCTCGATCGCGGCCTGATCGCTGCTGCCCGACGCCTGCAGTTGTTGGAGGGTGCGCTGCAGGTCGGCCACCTCGGTGTTGAGCGAGGCCTCACGTTGCTGCAGCGAATCCAGCAGCACCAGCAGATCGGCCGGCCGGGCGGTCTCCAGCGAATCTCCGGACTCGTTCTGGCGCACCTGCGTGACGATCGCCATACCCAGCAGGACGCACAACAGCACCCCGAGCGCGCCGAACACCAACTGTGAGCGGCTGCGGCGCACGATTCGCAGATTCCGGAACCGGCGTGGCGAGACGTCGGGAGGCATCTCGTGGCGGCCGTGGTGTTCCGCGTGGTGCTCGGCGCGATGTTCGGCCCGCGGTTCGGCCTGACGTTCGGGCTTGTCCGGTTCGGTTTCCCGGGCGGGATCGTGATCGGTCATGTCAGGCGCCGAACAGTCTGCGCCGCAGCGCGGCGGCGTTGCCGAAGATCCGGATGCCGAGCACCACGATGATCGCCGTCGACAACTGGGTGCCGACCCCCAGTTGATCGCCGACGTAGACGATGAGCGCCGCCACCAACACGTTGAACACGAACGACACGACGAAGACCTTGGCGTCGAATATCCGCTCCAGGTAAGCCCGCAACCCGCCGAACACCGCATCGAGGGCGGCCACCACGGCGATCGGCAGGTACGGCTCGACGAACTCGGGAACGCTGGGGTGGAACACCAACCCGAGCACGATCCCGACGACCAGAGCGACGATCCCGATCATCTAACGGTCAATCCTGTGCACGTCAGGCCTATCCAATCTGTTTGGCGAAGTTGACATCTCGTACCGAAACCGCGGGCACGGACAGGCCGTCCCCCTCACTCACGTTCACCCCGACCCCGTAGGAGGTCTCCAGCAGCCGGAGCCGTTGCAGACCCGGAGTGCGGTCGAACGTGTCGGCCATTCCCTTCGGTGGTCCGATGGCCACAATGGCATACGGACTGGTGATCGGCTGATTGTCGACCAGAATGCCACCGCCGGCCTGCCGGATCGTGACGCCCGCGCCCACCCGCACGCCGCCCACCGAAACCGCTTCGGCGCCACTGGCCCACAACGAATTCACCACCAGCTGCAGGTCCCGGTCGAGGATGACCTGCTGGGAACCGGCGACCCGCTGTTTGGACACGTCGCTGAGATCCTTGGACAGCCCGGGGTCGGTCACCGTGACGGTCAGCCCGGGACCGATCATGCCGACGGCCGCCGCCTCGACGTTGGCGGTGTCCAGGCTGCCGAGCAGCTGCTGGCCGTTCTCGTCCATACCGAGCCTGCTGCNGCATCCAGCCGAGATCGGTGGCCCGCCGCCGCGGCCGGTCACCGGATGCGCGGGCCGCTGCGGCCGCGGCATAGCCGGGATCGAGGTGTTCCGAGAGCAGCGAACGCAGCAGCGACGGCACCGGAATGCGCTTGGGCGCGTGGGCCTCGTGGTCGTTGAGCCCGGCCCCCGACTCGTAGCCGCCGAGGGTGCTCATGGCCGGCTGACCGGAAGTCGTCGCACCACCATCGCGACCTGGATCAGGTACAGCACGGCCGACCACAGGTACAGCGCCACGCCCCACAGCAGGAAGGCCCATCCGCAGGCCAGTGCCACGCGGCTCCACGTCGCGTCCCACTGCCCCAACAGCACCCAGGGGAAACCCGACATCAGCGCGAACGTGGCGGCCTTGCCCAGATAGGTCACCGGCAGCGCGGTCAGGCCCCGGCTGCGCAGCAGCGGCAGGGTGGCGGCCAGCACCGCATCCCGGCCCAGCAGGGTGGCCACGATCCACCACGGCACCACGCCGGCGAAGGCCAGTGCCACCGGGACGGTCACCATGTAGATGCGGTCGACGAGCGGGTCGAGCAGTTCACCCAGACGCGAGGACTGGTTGTCCACCAGCCGCGCGATCTTGCCGTCGGCCCAGTCCGAGAAGCCGCTGAACATCAGGATCGCGACGGCCCAGCCGTATGCGTGCGCGCCGAACAGCAACCAGAGGAACACCGGCACCAACACCAGGCGCAGCACACTGAGCGCGTTCGGCACGGTCAGCACGCGATCCGACGAAGACGGTGCGGCAGCCGGCGCCGGCGCGCTCCTGCCCTCCGGAGCAGGCGCGTGGTCCATGACTAAAACCTAGCGGAATACACCCGGCAGGCTCAGGGCCGACATGGTGTCGTCGTTGAGCGGGTTGTCGTGAACCATGTAGGTCCACGTCGAGGTCGGCCGCGCGAGCTTGGACAGATCGATGCCCGGCTCGTCCTCGATCTCCTCGGCCGTGTCGAAGGTCTGCTGGGCAGCCTCGATGGCGTCGGCCGCGAGCGAGGCGAACGCGTCGACGGCCATCCGGTGGAACTCGTCGAGGGGGTTCTGCCGGCCCAGCGCCCGCAGGTGGATGCTCTCGCGGATGTCGGCGAGGAACGCCAGGTGGTCACACCAGCCGCGGTCCAGGTGGTACAGCATGATCAGCCGGCAGATCTTGGTCAGCTTCTCCTCGGCGTCCTCGCCGTCCGATTCCTGTGCTCCCCGCGCGCGCAGCTCCTTGATCAGCTTCTCGTACCGCTCCGGCGAGCGGGCCTGCAGCTCTTGGCGGGCGGTGTCGGTGCGCAGCAGGGTTTCGCGACGGTCCACGATGATCGCGCGCTGCTGGGCGATCAGCTGGTTGTACCGCCAGGTGTTGGCGTGCACGTCGAGCAGCCTGCCCTCGGCGACCCGCTGGGCGTGGTCGAGCAGACCGGCCGCCTTGGGCGCGATGATCCGGCCGTCCTCGTCGGTCTCGGTGGGCAGCTTGGTGTCGTCCAGGTGCGAGGCCACCACCTCGTCCTCCCAGCTGGAGAAGAACACCGACGAGCCCGGGTCGCCCTGGCGGCCGGCGCGGCCGCGCAGCTGGTTGTCCAGGCGCTCGGTGTGGTGGCGGCCCGTGCCGACCACGTGCAGCCCGCCCAGGTCGGCGACCTTCTTCTTCTCGTCCGAATCGTCGCCGACATCGGATCCGCCCAGCCGGATGTCGGTGCCGCGACCGGCCATCTGGGTGGACACCGTGACCGAACCGAGCTTGCCCGCCTCGGCGATCACGGCTGCTTCCTCGGCGTCGTTCTTGGCGTTGAGCACGACGGCCGGGACCCCGGCCTTGACCAGTCTGCGATGCAGGTCCTCGGATTCGGCCACGTCGTGGGTGCCGACCAGCACCGGCTGTCCGGTCGCGTGCACCTCGGCGATGTGTTCGACGATCGCGTGGTTCTTGGCCGCCTCGGTGAGGTACACCCGGTCGGTTTCGTCCTCGCGGATGTTGGGCTTGTTCGACGGGATCGGCGACACACCGAGCTTGTAGAACTGGCGCAGCTGTTCACCGGCGGCCAGCGCGGTGCCGGTCATGCCACACACGGTGGGATAGCGGTTGATCAGTGCCTGCACCGTGATGGTGTCGAGCACCTCGCCGGTCTCGGTGGTGTCGATGCCTTCCTTGGCCTCGACGGCCGCCTGCAGTCCGTCGGGCCAGCGCTGCAGCGAGGCGATCCGCCCGCGCGACGCGTTGATCAGGTGTACCGCGCCGTCACGGACGATGTAGTGCACGTCGCGCTGCAGCAGGATGTGCGCGTGCAACGCCACGTTGATCTCGGTGAGGGTGGTGGCGACGTGCTCCTCGGAGTAGAGGTCGATCCCGCCGAGTCGGGCCTCGAGCTTGCGGGCGCCCGCCTCGGTGAGGTGCACGTTGCGGTTGTCGTCGTCGGTCGCGAAGTTCTCGTGCGCGTCGGGTCCGCTGATCAGGTCACCCACCATCCGGATCACCTCGACGCGCGGCTGCTCACGGTGGCTGGTACCGGCCAGCACCAGCGGCACCAGCGCCTCGTCGACGAGCACCGAGTCGGCCTCGTCGATCAGCGCCACGTCGGGGTTGGGTGACACCAGGTCGGCGACGTCGGTGACCAGCTGGTCGCGCAGCACGTCGAAGCCGATCTCGTTGACGGAGGCGTAGGTGACGTCGCACTCGTAGGCCTTGCGCCGCTCGTCGGCGGTGGAATCGGCGGTGATCCAGCCGACCGTGAGCCCCAGCGCCTCCAGCAACGGGCTCATCCACTCGGCGTCACGCCGGGCCAGGTAGTCGTTGATGGTGATGACGTGCACGTGACGTCCACCGATCGCGTACCCGGCCGCCGCGATCGCACCGGACAGCGTCTTGCCCTCGCCGGTGGCCATCTCGACGACGTCGCCGGCGAGCATGCGCAACGCCGCGAGCAACTGCACATCGAACGGACGCAACCCCGTGGTGCGCTCGGCGGCCTCCCGCGCCAGGGCCAGGAACTGCGGCATGTCGGCCGATGCGGCCAACTCCTCCAGCTCGAGCAGCTTGGCGGCCTTGGTGAGCTGCTCGTCATCGAGCTTGGCAGCCTTCTCCTCGTACTCGGCTGCCCCCTTGACCTCGGAGAGCGACCGGGCCTGGTTGCGCTCGGTACTGGCCCCCAAGAGTTTCCAGAACTTGCTGCTCAAGCGGCCCGGTTTGGCGGTGGACGTCTTCGGCACATGTTCACGGTACGCGGACGCGGCGGATGGCTTTGAGCGTGACCCCGAACCGGATCGGCGCAGCACGCCGGGGACACCGTCCCACCCGGCTCCTGCCAGTTGTTGGGGGTACTTTGCCCGCATGGAGATGTTCAGCCCGACACTCGACTGGAGCACCGAGCTGCAGACATCGCTGGTCTGGATCGCCAAAGGATGGCTGATCGCAGCGGTGTCGACGATGGTGGTCCTGTTCCTGCTCGCCAGGTTCACCACGTGGGGCAAGCAGTACTGGCGCATCACCCGCGGATACTTCGTCGGCCGCGAGAGTCTGATCGTGTGGCTGTGGCTGGCGGCCCTGCTGCTGTCCGTGATCACGGGCGTGCGCCTATCGGTGCTGTTCAGCTTCCAGGGCAACGACATGATGACCAGCTTCCAGGTCATCGCCGGCGGCATCTCCAGCGGCAACGAGGCAGTCAAGGTGTCTGGCAAAGACGGGTTCTGGCTTTCGCTGACCGTCTTCGCGCTTCTGGCGGTGCTCAACGTCGCCAGGATCATGCTCGACCTGTACATGGCGCAACGGTTCATGCTGCGCTGGCGCGCTTGGCTCACTGAACACCTAACCGGTGACTGGCTGGACGGAAAAGCCTATTACCGGGCGCGATTCATCGACGACACGATCGACAACCCGGATCAGCGCATCCAAACTGACATCGACACCTTTACCGGCAGCACCGACTCGCTGCCGAACCGACCGAACAACACCTCGACGGCCACGCTGCTGTTCGGCGCGATCAATGCGATCGCCTCGATGATTTCGTTCACGGCGATTCTGTGGAACCTGTCCGGTCCGGTCACCCTGCCGCTGATCGGTGTTGAACTGCCCCGCGCGATCTTCGTGATCGGAATCGCCTACGTCCTGTTCGCCACCATTATTGCGTTTTGGATCGGCCGGCCGATCATCACACTGTCCTTCAACAACGAGAAGTTCAACGCGGCGTTCCGCTACGCGCTGGTGCGCCTGCGCGACGCTTCGGAGGCCGTGGCGTTCTACCGTGGCGAGCTGGCCGAGCGCACGGGGCTGCGCCGGCTGTTCGAGCCCGTCGTCGACAACTACAAGCGTTACGTGAATCGGATGACCAAGTTCCTCGGCTGGAACCTCTCCGTAAACCAGGCTCAAGAACTCATTCCGTATGTGGTCCAGTTCCCCCGGTTCTACAGCGGTGAGATCACCCTGGGCGCACTGTCGCAGACCGCGAGTGCGTTCCGCAGTCTGCTGGATGGCTTGTCGTTCTTCCGCAGCGCCTACGACAACTTCGCCGGTTATCGCGCGGCGATCATCCGTCTCGACGGCCTGGTCGTTGCCAACAATGAGGCTCGCGAGCTTCCCGAGGTGACCACGACACCGTGTGTGGACGGGACGGTGCGGCTCACCGACGTCGAGGTCCGCACACCCGACGGCCGCCAGCTCATCAATCCGCTCGACCTGCACCTGCAGGTGGGCGACACGCTGGTGATCACCGGGCCGTCCGGCAGCGGCAAGACCACGCTGCTGCGCAGCCTCGCCGAGTTGTGGCCGTTCACCTCGGGCACACTGACCCGCCCGTGCGGACCGAACGAAACGATGTTCCTGTCTCAGCTGCCGTACGTCCCGCTGGGTGACCTGCGCGCGGTGGTCACCTATCCGGGTGAAGAGGGCGTGGTCGACGACGAGACGCTCAAGCGGACTCTCGAGGAAGTGGCCCTGGCACACCTGGTCGGCCGGCTCGACGAAGTCCAGGACTGGGCCAAGGTGCTGTCTCCCGGTGAGCAGCAACGGATTGCATTCGCCAGGATCCTGCTCGTCAAGCCCAAGGTGGTGTTCCTCGACGAGTCGACCTCGGCGCTCGACGAAGGTCTCGAGTTCATGCTCTATCAGCGGGTGCGTACCGAACTGCCCGAGACCATCCTGGTCAGCGTCAGCCACCGCACCACGGTCGAGCAGCACCACACTCACGAGCTCGAATTGCTGGGCGACGGCGAATGGCGGCTGGGCCGGGTGGAAGACGAGGACGACGAGGCCAACCTGGTCAAGCGGCCCTGATCAGCCAACCGGCAGCGCCCGTTCCCGGTAACTTCCCGGGGTATGGAGATGTTCACCCAGTCACTGGACTGGGGCAACGAGATCCTGGCGTCACTGTGGTGGGTGGCCAAGGCGTGGGCGATCGGCGCGGTGATATTGGTGGCCGTGCTGGCCGTACTGGCCCGCATCACCACCTGGGGCCGTCAGTTCTGGCGTGTCACCGGCGGGTATTTCCTTGGGCGCCAGAGCCTTCCGGTGTGGGCGCTGCTGGGCGTGCTGCTGCTGTCGGTGATGGTTTCGGTGCGCATGGACGTGTTGTTCAGCTACTACCTGAACGATCAGACCACGGCACTGCAAGTGGCCTTCTCCGGCGCGGGGTCGGGCAATGAGGCGGTGCGCCGCTCGGGAATTGACGGTTTCTGGCAGTCGATCCTGATCTTCGGGCTGTTGATGGCGGCCGACATCACCCGCACCTTGCTCGATCTGTATCTCATGCAGTACTTCATCATTCGCTGGCGGGTGTGGCTCACCGAGCGGCTCACCGGCGACTGGCTGGATCAACGGGCCTACTACCGCGGCCGGTTCATCGGCGGGTTCGGCGGTACCCCGATCGACAACCCGGACCAGCGCATCCAACAGGACATCGACGTGTTCACCACCGGCACCGGTCCCGAAACCAACACCCCCACCGTGGCAACGGCCCAGACCCTGCTGTTCGGGTCGGTCTACTCGATCGTCTCGGTGGTGGCGTTCACCCCGATCCTGTGGAATCTGGCCGGGCCGTTGACGTTTCTGGGCGTGACGGTGCCCAAGGCGTTGTTCTGGATCGCGTTGTTGTGGGTGGTGGTCACGACCGTGGTGGCGATCTGGATCGGCCGGCCGATCATCCGGCTGACGTTCCGCAACTCGCTCACCAACGCCGCGTTCCGGTATGCGCTCGTGCGGGTTCGCGACGGTGCCGAGGCGGTTGGCTTCTATCACGGCGAACGCACCGAACGTGCCACGCTGGCAGACCGATTCGCCAAGGTCATCGCCAACTACCGGCGGCTCGTCCTCCGCGGCGTCGCGTTCCTCGGCTGGAACCGCTCCATCAACCAGATCATCGATCCCCTCCCCCTGATCATCCAGGCGCCCCGGTTGTTCGCGGGTCAATTGACCTACGGCGACGTCCTGCAGTCGGCCAGCGCGTTCAGCAGGGTGCAGAGTTCGCTGAGTTTCTTCCGGTCGGTGTATGACGCATTCGCCGGGTACCGGGCCGCCATCATCCGACTCGACGGCCTGGTCACCGCCAACGAACAGGCAAGGGCCCTACCGCGTTTGGACACCGGGGTGAGTTCCGACGGCGGCGTCGAACTCGAGAACGTCGAGGTGCGATCGCCCGACGGTACCCTGCTGCTGCGCGATCTCGACATGCGGCTGGCCCCTGGCGATTCGCTGGTCATCACCGGCCCGTCCGGCACCGGGAAAACGACCCTGCTGCGCAGTCTGGCCCGGTTGTGGCCGTACGGCTCGGGGACGGTGCGCTACCCCGAGCACGGCGGGGTGATGTTCCTGTCCCAACTCCCCTACGCACCGCTGGGCGACCTGCGGACGGTGATCTGCTATCCCTCGCCGGCAGGCACGTACGACGACGATGCGATCCGGACCGCGCTGGACGCAGTCGCGCTGGGGAACCTCACCTCTCGGTTGGATGAAGACGCCGATTGGGCAAAGGTGCTGTCCCCGGGCGAACAGCAACGCATCGCGTTCGCCCGGGTCCTGCTGGCCCGGCCCCGCGCGGTGTTTCTCGACGAAGCCACCTCGGCACTGGATGCCGGTCAGCAGCACGCGTTGTACGCGGCACTGCGTGCCGCCCTGCCCGACTGCATCGTGGTCAGCATCAGTCACCGCGACAGCGTGAACGAGCTCCACGACCGTCGCCTGGAACTGCTCGGCGACGGTCGGTGGCAGCTCGCGCCGGTCGGTTAGCGCGCGGCCGCGTGGGTTCCGGCGCGGCGGCCGAAGTACGACCCCTCGCCGAGTTGCACGCCGCTGGCGTATCCCTCGCCGTCCTGGGCGATGTTGGATGCGCAGGCACCCGCCGCGTACAGACCGGCGATGACGCTGCCGTCCGCCCGCAGCACCTCGCCGTCCAGCGAGACGGTGAGCCCGCCCATGGTGAAACCGGAGTACATCGCGATGCCGAGGGACAGGTCGAACGCGGCGTACGGGCCGGTGTCCTGGGCCGCGATGTATTCGGGCTGCTTGTGGAAGTCCGGATCCTCACCCTTGGCGGCGTTCTCGTTGTAACGCTGCAGGGTCGCCGCCAGGTTGCCGGCCGGGATGCCCAGGGCCTCTTCGGCTTCGGCAATCGTCTCGTAGCCGTCGATGAACTGGATCAGCGGCATGGCCGGCATCTCCATGTGCGCCTCGTCGACGATGAGGTAGGCCTGTTGGTCGGGCTGCCGCAGCACGAACGCCGAGGTGCGCGAGTGGTAAGAGTCCTCGGCGACGAAGCGCTGCCCCTGGTTGTTGACGATGACGCCGGTCAACAGGATCTCCGGCGGGTAGGCCGCGGCGGTGATGAACAGCTGGTCCATCCCGTTGGCCACGCCCCCGGCCGAGACGCCCATCCGGATGCCCAGCCCGTCGTCGTTCGGGTTGCCCAGGATGTAGGGCTCGACCTCGCCGTGGTGCTTGGTGCGCCGCTTCCTGCCGAGCGCGGGCGTGTACTCGGCCACCATCTCGGGGTTCATGGCAAATCCGCCGGCGGTGATGATGACCGATTTCGCCTTGACACAACCGGTTTCGCCGAAGTGCTTCCACTTCACGCCGACGACGGCCCCGCCGTCGACGATCAGGTTGGTGGCCCCGACCTCGTAGCGGATGGTGACGCCCAACTCCTCGGCACGCTTGAGCAGCAGGTCGATCACCATCGCCGCGCCACCCAGCTCCCCGGGCACCGGAACCGAGTGGCCGCGGGGCGCGGGCTTGGCCTTCTCGGTGAACGGCCATACCTTCTCGTTGCCGGTGTAGGACAGCCCCTCGGTGCCCGGCGGCACCACGACCTTGCCCGGGTAGAAACTGCGCTCGAACTGGAAGCCAAGCGCCTCAAGCCAATTGAAGTGCTCGACGCTGTCGTCGCAGTACGCACGGATCTTCTCCAGATCGGGCTCACGCGAGACCTCGACCAGGTACTTGTACATCTCCTCGGCGGTGTCGGGATGCCCGGTGGCCTCCTGCACCGCGGTCCCGCCGCCGAGGTAGAAGTGCCCGCCCGCCATCGCGGTGGTGCCGCCGGCCGCGGCGGCCTTCTCCAGCACCAGCACCCGAGCCCCACCCGCCGCGGCACTGACCGCCGCGCAGCCTCCGGCGATGCCGAATCCGACCACCACCACGTCGAATTCGTCGGACCAGGATTCCACGTCCGCGGCCACCAAGGCCTCGGGGATTTCCTTCACTGCTGCTCCTGTTTCACATACTCGAAGTACGCCCGGATCTCGGGCGGAATGTAGGCGATCTCCAGATACGGCACCCCCGCCGCGGGAGCCGAGAGGTAGGCGAATCGCATCCCCCCGGGCATCTCCCCCTGACACACCACCGGCGCCCCGTCGGCTTCGGCGGCCCGCACCTTGGCATCGAACGAATCCAGGTCGGCCGCTTCGATGCAGACGTGATGCAGACCCGACCCGTGCCGGTCCAGGAATTCGGAGTAGACGCTGCGGCCGCTGATCGGTGCGATGAGCTCCAGTTGGGTGTCGCCGGCGTAGCTGAGCGAGATGTCGGCCGCGAAGTCGGCGGGTTCACCACGGTAGCTACAGGTCTCCGGGCCGAAGTGCACCGCCGGCATACGCACCCACCGGCGGGCGCCCAGCAGTGCGCTCAGGGTCCGTTCGGTGGCGTCCAGATTTTCCGTCACCCAGGCAATCTGGACAGGTGTCTGACTAAACATCGACATGAGAATATCGCCCACCGGGCGCGAAAGCTAGAACGTGTTCTAGTTTTGTCACGTGTCGGGCGCGCCGCCCGGATTACCCGCCGGACAGGTTGGATACCGCACCGGCCGCGGGCCCGGCCTCACCGCGCGCCTGGCCGCTGGCATTCTGCCAGGACACCGCGGCCGGGTAATTGCCCCACGTGCTGTTGAACATCCCGACGATGGCGGCACGGCCGTCGGGCGTGATCACGTACACCGGGCCGCCGGAATCACCCTTCTGGCTGACCACCCCGTTGGCCATGGTGAACCAACCGTTGTTGACCGCCTGGATGGTGCCGCAGCTCTCCCCGGTGACCACGCCGAAGTGGCAGACCGGCAGCCCGGGCGCCGGCTGTACCGCCGGGTCCTCCACCAGCATCCGGCCGCCCGGCAGGATGTTGTTGACCGCGACGTCACCGGCCAGCTGAATCGTCTCCCAATCGGAGATCATGTGGTTGGTGTCGACGGTGGCACCGTCGGGTGTGTTGTCGCGAAAGGCGCCCTGATGCCCGATGAAGTTTCCGTCGCGATCACCCACCGGCCCGTCCCCACGACAATGCCCTGCCGTGAACCCGATCCGGCTGAACGGATCGACGAAGCCCAGCGTGCAGACGTTGGTGCCCTGGCGGATCTCCATCCCCGGGTACACCAGCGAACCCGCGGCCGCCGCCACCGGCGCCTGGCCCATCAGCAAAGCCGCCACCGGGATCGCGGCGAACGCCCGCATCACACCCCCAAGCCACTGCACGACCGGCCTCCCTCGTTGTACGGACGTGTGATCGTCACCCTACCGATATCGACCACGGTCCCACCGCAACTTCGGCACGCAGGCCTTGCTCTCCCCGCGCAAAACGACGACGGCCCGGACCATGTAGGCCCGGGCCGTCGATCGGTAACAGGTCAGGGAATCNCAACCTCGGGCTCGGGCGCGGCGGCCTCGGGCGCCGGTGGCGGCGGCTCGGAGGTCTCGGTCTTCGACGACCAAGCCGGCCCGTCCGCGGCGTACAACACCAGGTTGCGGTCGTCCTGCAGAACCAGCTTGACGTCCTTCTTGCCCTTGGTGTCCGAGTGCCACACCGGCTTGTCGGGCGTATACAGCACGAAGTTGCCGTCGGTCTGAACCTCGGCCCGCACCACGTCCTGGCCGTTGGTGGAAGTCGACCAGACCGCTTGATCGCGTGCGTACAACACGAGGTTGCCGTCGTCCTGCAACGTCAGCGTGTAGGCGCCGTTGTTGGAGGTGAGCGACCCCCCCTTCTCCAGCTTCTGTCCTTCGGTCAGTGTGTCTCCCACGCATTACCCCTTTCGTGACCGTGACCCGGGCTTCGCACCCGGCTCTGTCGACCTTACTGACTTGAAGTTTGCTTTGGTGCTATTCGGCTCGGCCCGAATTCAAACGTCACACAAACAGTCGGAATCCGGCAGGTGGGAGGGGCGGATCAGCCGCTCACCGCGTGTCGGGTATCCCGGCCGGGCCTGGCCACCGACTCCGCCGCCGGCGACGAGTGAGCGAATCGTAGCTCGCGTCAATTCCCCTGTCGGCCAATAAGTCTGGTGGACGCCGGGCGGCGCACCACTACCCGACCGGTTGAGATTCGGCAACCGCCGCGGGCTGCCAGCCGGGTGGACCGAAGACGTAGCCCAACCGATCGCGCAGCCGGCCGGCGCGCCGCACGTCGCGGGCGATCGCCACGTACTCGTGGGTCTGCAGTTTCCAGATGTTGAAGGTGTCGACCGGCTTGGTCAGCCCGTAGTGCGGCCGGAACACCTCGGGCTGGAACGTGCCGAACATCCGGTCCCAGACGATCAGGATGCCGCCGTAGTTGCGGTCGAGGTACAGCTGGTCGCGGCCGTGGTGCACCCGGTGGTGCGATGGCGTGTTGAAGACGAACTCGATTGGCCGCCAGAGCTTTCCGACGCGCTCGGTGTGCACCCAGAACTGGTAGACCAGGTTCAGCGAGAAGCTGGCGAACACCAGCCACGGCGGAATACCCAGCAGCGGCAACGGAATCCAGGCCACAATCTCGCCACTGTTGTTCCATTTCTGCCGCAGCGCGGTGGCGAAGTTGTAGTACTCGCTGGAGTGATGGGCCTGATGCGTCGCCCAGATCAACCGAACCCGGTGCGCGATCCGGTGATAGGCGTAGAACAGCAGGTCGACCCCGAGAATCGCGATCACCCAGGTGAACCACCGATCGCCGGGCAGGTGCCACGGTGCCAGGTATGCGTAGATGGCGGCATAGCCGAACAGCGCCAGCAGCTTCCAGCCCGCGGTGGTGGCGATGGACACCAACCCCATCGAGATGCTCGTCCACGCGTCGCGGGTGTCGAACGCTCCGGCCGGAGCGCGCCCGGACTCGATGTGCTCCAGGCGACGCGCCGCGACCCATTCCACGGTCAGCAGCACCAGGAAGAACGGGATGGCGAAGAACACCGGATCACGCATCGGTGCCGGCAGAAAGTCCAGGACGGCCCGGATCATGTCCATGTCGAAATCATCCGATCAGCGGAAGTTCAGGATCTGGCTACCCCAGGCCGCATGCAGATCGCGGTCCAGGTCGGCGACGACCTTGTCGTGTTTGTCGATGACGAGCGTGGCGCGGTCGTCACGTCCGTACGACCGCCATACGGGCTCGCCCGCCGCACCCGAGGGCTCGCCGGTCGTGGCGAAGTTGACCCACCGGCGGCGTACCCGGCGGGACACCCCGCGCCCGTGCTTGAGGCCGCCCAGCTTGAACGTCGGATCCTTCGGTCCGGCAACCAGATTCCCCCAGACATAGGGCAGCTCGGTGGCGTGGGCGGCGCCCAGCCGCAGCAGCCGCAACATCGGCGTGGTGAAGTCGAAGCGGTAGAGATATACCGGGGCGACGGCGCTGTGTCCCTCGGCGTACCACAGGGTCGGCATCCGGAACCCGATGTCGCGGGCCAGACCCAACCCGAGCGCCTTGGGACGCAAACCCGCGTAGGCGGAGGTGATCTGGGCCTCGGTGGGCAGTTGGAGTCCGGGTTGTTCGGCGGCGATCGCATTGAACATGGACCGCAAGGCGCCCGGCGTGATCGGCATCAGCGGTGACTTCATCCAGCGGAACACCGTCGCCTCGTGCTCGTTGGTGCCGATGATCAGCGGCACCGGGTGGCCGCGGCCGGCCCGGGCCGCCGCCACCGGATAGTCGGGCACCACGTCGCCGTCGACGACGGGTGCGAATGCCAGCAGACCCGGGGACGTCCGCGGCACCGCGTCGAACACGTCCTTGGCCGCGGCCAGGAGGGCGGGCACCGGTGCGACTGCCAGTCGCGCAACCTCGTCGCGAGCGATCCCCAGCCGCTCGAGATACTGAACGGCCACCGCACGGGACCGGTCGGCGGCGTACACCGACGTGGCCGGAGAGCTCTGCGCGATCGCGGCGCCGAACAGGCCTTCGGCGGCCGGGCAGGTCAGCAAGGTGGTGACGATCCCGCCCCCGGCCGACTCGCCGAACAGGGTCACCCGATCCGGGTCTCCACCGAACCCCGCGATGTTGTCGCGTACCCACCGCAGTGCGCACAGCACGTCGCGCAACCCGAGATTGGTCTCGAACCGCAGCCCCTTCGCCGCGGGCTGCTCACTGAACTCGGACAGGTCCAGAAAACCGAACGGCCCCAGCCGGTAGTTGACGGTGACGATCACGGCATCGCCCTCGCCGGCCAGCACCGCCCCGTCGTAGAGCGGCTGGCTGCCCGAGCCGAGGACGTAGGCACCACCGTGCACCCACACCATCACCGGTTTGGCATCCCCGGCCTCGGTTCCGGCGGGGGCCCAAACGTTGAGCACCAGACTGTCCTCGCCCTGGCGGCCGCCGAGGTCGATGGGCAGCCGCGGGTCGGTGATCTGCGGGCACACCGGCCCGGGGCGGGTGGCGTCTGCGATCTCCGACCAACGGGCCGGCGGTTGCGGTGCGCGCCATCGCAATTCCCCGACCGGCGCCGCGGCATAGCGAATCCCGGACCACCGTTTGACCGCTCCGTCGTCGGTTCCGCGGACCGGACCGTAGGCGGTGTCGACCACCGGGCCGCGGGTCGGATCGGGCATGCGGACTCCTCGATGACACTGAGCGAACTCTCCCACGGTACCCACCCGCCTGGTCCGGACGTGCCGGACGGACCTCCGATAGGTTGGTCGCGTGCGAAGGTGGGCGTTGTTGATCGCGGCCGTCATCACCGAGGTCACCGCCACACTGTCGTTGCGGGCGTCGCAGGACCATGCGGGTTGGCTGGTGCTCGTGGTGGCGGGATACCTGGCCGCGTTCGCGTTCTTGACGCTGGTGCTGCGCGCGGGGATGCCGGTCGGCGTTGCCTACGGCATCTGGGGTGCGCTGGGCACCGCGGCGACCGCCGTGCTGGCCGCGACGTTGTTCGGCGACCCGTTCACCTGGCCGATCGTGGCCGGCATCGGTTTGATCATCTCGGGCGTGCTGCTGGTCGAACTGGGATCGCATCCACGCGAGGCCGAATCATGATGTGGCTGGCGTTGACGGGCGCGATACTGGTCGAGGTGTTCGCCACGCTCGCGCTGCGGGCCTCGGACGGGTTCCGACGCCGGGCCTGGATCGCCCCGGTGGTCGCCGGTTACGTGACGTCGTTCTACCTGCTGTGGCTGGCACTGTCGTGGGGGGTTCCGGTCGGGATCGCCTACGGCATCTGGACGGCCTGCGGGGTGGCCCTGGTCGCTCTCATCGCGAGGTTCCTGTTCAAGGACCCGCTGACCCCGNGGGTGGCACTCCCAGCCCGGCCAGCGCGAACCCGGCGATCGTGGTGGCGATGCCGGGGAAGGCGAGCGCCGAGCCCATCCCGGCGGCGGTGATCACGCCACCCACCCGCACCACGGTGGCTTCGCCGAACCGGTCGACGAGTCGGTCGCCGGTCAGCCGTCCCACGAACATGAACCCCACCAGCGCGATGTAACCGAACACCGCCACTGCGGGCGGGGCGTGCAGGGTATCGCGCAGATACAGCGTCGCCCACGAGCTTCCGGCGTCTTCGACCGTGGCACCGGCGACCGCGATGAGCACCAGCGCCAGCAGGATCAGGTAGACCCGTGGCCCGGCCGGGCGTCCGGCCGCGCTGTGGGCGGCGGGATGGTCGTCGTGGTCGGACCCGGGCAGCAGGTAGTGGTAGGCGATCAGGGCCACCGCGCTGAACAGCACGGCGATCCCGGACAGATGGATGCTGCGCGGTATACCGAGCGCGATGGCACCGGCTCCGGTGAGACCGCCCAGGATTGCCCCCGCCGCCCACACCGCATGCAGGGAGTTGATGATCGAGCGGCCGTGTTCGCGCTGCACGCGCAGTCCGTGGGCGTTCTGCGCCACGTCGACGACGGAATCGCAGGCGCCGGCCAGGAAAAGCGCCGCGGCGAGCATCAGCGGGGTGGTCGACAGACCCGCGGCGACGACGAACAAGGCCAGCGCGACGGTGCCGAACACCGCGACCCGTGCGCTGTGGAACCGGCGGATCAGCGTCGCCGCGGTCAGCCCCGCGACCAGGGCGCCACCGGAGAACGAGGCGACGGCCGCGCCGTACACCGCGTTGCTCAGGTCCAGATCGGTCTTGATCTCCGGGTAGCGCGGCAGCAGGTTGGCGAAGATCGCCCCGTTGGTCAAGAACAGCGCACCGACCGCGATCCGGGCCCGGCGCAGGACGGCGGCGTCGCGTGGAGCTGAGAGCGGCCCGGATACCACTGAGGCGATATTACTGCGTTGCGACGACGGCAGCGGACCGCCGAAGCGGCAGGAGCTGTTCGCTTCAGGCCGGATCCGCGGTGCGGGCATGGCACGCTGGGCCCGTGACGCCACACGCGATCGCCGACGATCTGATCGGGTTGTTTCCGCCGGGCACCCGGCAGGACACCGACGGCACCCTGATGATCGGTGGCTGCCGGCTCGATGTCCTGGCCGAGCAGTTCGGCACGCCGGCCATCGTGATGGACGAAGGCGCGTTGCGGCAGCGGGCCGCCGATTATCTCGCGGCGTTCCGCGACCGCTGGCCGCGCAGCGATGTGGCGTTCGCGTCGAAGGCATTCCCCTGCACCGCCGTTCAACGCGTGATGGCAGAGGCGGGGCTGCACCTCGATGTCGCCGGCGGCGGTGAGATCTTGTCGGCGGTCAAGGCGGGCGCCGACCCGTCGCGTCTGATCCTGCACGGCAACGCCAAGACCGACGAGGAGTTGACGCTGGCCGTCGAACACGGCGTGGGCCTGGTCGTGGTCGACAACTTCGACGACATCGACCGGCTGGAGCGGATCGTGCCTGCCGGTCACCAACAGCCGTGTCTGGTCCGGGTGATTCCCGGTGTCGAGGCCGCCACCCATGCCTCGCAGGCCACCGGTCACGCCGGCTCCAAGTTCGGCCTGATGCCCGAGGATGCCCGCCGGGCGATCGCCCGCATCGAGGCCAGCCCGCACCTGCGACTCGACGGGGTGCACACACACGTCGGCTCCCAGCTGCTGAACGTGGAGCAGCTGGCGGCCGCGGTGGAACCGATCGCTCGGCTCGGCACCTTCGAGGTGTACGACCTCGGCGGCGGGCTCGGGGTGCGCTACACCTACGACGAGCAGCCGCCCAGCCTGGACGACTACGCCGAGGCCATGGTGGACCAGGCCCGCGCCCTGCTGCCGGACGGCAGCCGGATCATCGTCGAACCGGGGCGCAGCATGGTCGCCGACACCGCGTGCACGGTGTATCGGATCACCACCGTCAAGCGTGGTGTCGTCACGCACGTGGCCGTGGACGGCGGCATGGGCGACAACCTCGAGGTGTCGCTCACCGGCCAGCGGTTCGAGGCCACGATCGCCGACCGGGTGGGCGGCGGTGAGCCGGTCACCGTCGTCGGCAGACATTGCGAATCGGGCGATCAGCTCGTCGACGGTGTGCCGCTGCGTGAGCCGAAGGTGGGCGATCTGCTGGCGGTACCGGTCACCGGCGCGTACTGCTACACCATGTCCAATCAGTACAACGGAGCTCGCCGGGTTCCGGTTGTGTTCGCGCACAACGGATCTGCGCGGCTGGTAGTGCGCCGTGACACCTGGGCCGACCTGCTGGCCCGCGATGTCGACTGACACGATCGCGTTCATGGCGCCAAGATTGGCGTCATGAACGCACCGTCGGAGGCCCTGCTGGAGTTGGCCCGCCGCTACGGCGTGGCCGCGGAGTTCGACGACTGGACCGGCCGGCGCACCGCCGTCGCTGAGACGACGCTGATCGCGGTGCTGCGGGCGCTGGGCGTACCGGCCGAAACCGAACAGGAGCGCGCCGATGCGCTGACGGCGCACGACCGCCGGTACTGGCAACGCAGCCTGCCGCCCATCGTGACGGGCCGGGCCGGGGTGGCATCGGCCTTCTGGGTGCACGTCACCCACGGCGACCCGGCCGAGGTCACCCTGCTGCTCGAGGACGGCACCGAGCGCAGCAGCCTGAGGCAATTGGAGAACAACCGGCCCCCATACGATCTCGGGGACCGTTTGATCGGCGAGGCCACGTTCGAACTGCCCGCCGACCTGCCGCCGGGGTATCACCGGCTGCGGTTGCGCTCGCGCGAAGAGCATTACCCCGAGACCACGGTGGTGATCTCCCCCGCCACGCTGGAGCTCCCCGCGCGGCTGGACCGGCGCCGAGCCTGGGGCCTGGCCGTCCAGCTGTACAGTGTGCGTTCTCAGAACTCCTGGGGCACAGGCGATCTCACCGACCTAACCGATCTGGCCGTGTGGTCGGCCAGCCAGCACGGGGCGGGCTTCATCCTAATCAACCCGCTGCACGCCGCCTCGCCCACCGCCCCGATGGAACCGTCGCCGTACCTGCCCACCTCCCGCCGCTTCGGCAATCCGCTCTACCTGCGGGTGGAGGCCATTCCCGAGTTCGCCGCGGTGCGTCACCGGGGACGGATCCGCGGGCTGCGCACGGCGGTCAACAAGCAGGCCGCCCGGCAACCGACCATCGACCGCGACGCCGCCTGGCGGGTCAAACGCACCGCGCTGGAGCAGGTGTACCGGGTGGAACGCTCGGCCGGCCGGGAGCTCGCCTACACCGCCTACCGCAAACGGCAGGGTCAGGCCCTCGATGAGTTCGCGGTCTGGTGTGCCCTGGCCGAACGGTACGGAGCCGACTGGCATGCCTGGCCGCCTGCGCTCCGGCATCCGTCGAACTCGGAGGTCTCGGCGTTCGCCACCGCCAACCCGGACGCGATCGACTTTCACCGGTGGTTGCAGTGGGTGCTCGACGATCAACTCACCGCGGCGCAGGCCGCCGCGGTGCAGGCCGGGATGGAACTGGGCGTCATGAGCGATCTCGCCGTCGGCGTCGATCCCGACGGCGCCGATGCCTGGGCCCTGCAGGACGTGCTGGCACTCGGGGTCAGCGCGGGTGCACCGCCGGACGAGTTCAACCAGCTCGGCCAGGACTGGTCACAGCCCCCGTGGCGGCCAGACCGCCTCGTCGAGCAGGCCTACGAGCCGTTCCGGGCCCTGGTCAACATGGCGCTGCGACACTCCGGCGGCGTACGCATCGACCACATCATCGGCATGTTCCGGCTGTGGTGGATTCCCGAGGGCGCCGCCCCGACCGAGGGCACCTACGTGCGCTACGACCACGACGCGATGATCGGGATCATCGCGCTGGAAGCTCACCGGGCCGGAGCCGTCGTCATCGGCGAGGATCTCGGCACGGTCGAACCATGGGTCCGCGATTACCTGCGCGAGCGGGGTCTGTTCGGTACCTCGATCCTGTGGTTCGAAGCCGATGAGTCGGGCAAGCCCCTGCCTGCCGAACGGTGGCGGGAGTACTGCCTGTCCTCGGTCACCACACATGACCTGCCGCCGACGCCGGGCTATCTGGCCGGTGCGCATGTGCGGTTGCGTGAGGAACTCGGGTTGCTCACCCGCCCCGCCGATCAGGAGCTGGCCGCCGATCGGGCCGCCCAGGCCGCGTGGTTGGCCGAGCTGCAGCGGGCCGGCCTGATCGATCCGGATGCCGAGCCGGACACCGACGAGATCGTGACGGCGCTGTACCGCTACCTGGGGCGGACTCCGTCGAAGCTGCTGGCCCTCTCGCTGGCGGATGCCGTCGGCGAGGTGCGCACGCAGAATCAGCCGGGCACCACCGACGAGTACCCGAACTGGCGGATACCGTTGGCCGGTCCCGACGGCAGGCAGTTGCCCCTGGAAGAGGTGTTCGCCGACCCGCGGGCGGCGGCGTTGAGCGACGTGATGGCGGCGATCACGGGGCACCCGGACCGGGCCGGGATGTAACGCGCGGGGCGTCTGCTCCGGTTTCACATTCGTCACAGCTGCGATATGTTCGCAACCGCACCCGACTGACGGAGTTCATGTGAAGAAGCTTGTTGCGCTCGGCGGCGGTCTGCTCGCCGCCGGATCGATCGCCCTGTTGGCCGCCGGAACGGCCACCTCACAGCCGAGCTCCACCTCGATCAACGTCGTGGGCGAGCCGTACATGAAGGCGCTGGCCATTCTGAAGAGCCAGGGCATCAAGGCCACCTTCGGCGGCTCCTTCGGCAGCGCCCTGCCGCANGACACCGGTGGTGCCGATCGCCGGCGCCCCTGGCGCGGGCACGCCGCCGCCGGCCTGACCTCGACACGGCACCCGAACCCGTCACCCGGTACCGCCGTTCCCACCTAAATCCGTACACTGCTGAGAGTCCACTCATCCCAGGGAGGCTCTCGATGTTGCGTCCGTTGCGGTTCGACCATGAGATCGATCCGGGCCCGGTACAGATCCAGGCCCGGAAAGTGCACTTCGATCTCGATGGCATCCCGTTGCACTGGATCCCCGGCCACCCGGTGGCCTCGTCGATGGTGAACCTGTTCAACGTGGTCCTGCCGGTGGCCGAGCACTGGTTCGTCGCGACGTTCAACGAAGCGCTCCCCTACGTGCGCGATCCCAAGCTGGCCGACGACATGCGTGGCTTCATCGGCCAGGAGGCCACGCACGCCGAGACCCACGATCAGGTGCTCGACGAGTTCCTGACCAACCACAGGGTGGATTACCAGCCGGTGCTGTCGCTGGTGGAGCACGTGTTCACCAAGACGCTGGCTCCGTCGGACTCCCCGGATCCGCGGCGCAGGCTGGCCAACCTGTGCGACCGGCTGTGGCTCATCGCCGCCATCGAGCACTACACGGCGGTGCTCGGCGACTTCGTGCTGAACTGCACCTGGGAGGACCATGACGCCGACCCGACGATGACGGACCTGTTCCGCTGGCACGGCGCCGAAGAGGTCGAGCATCGCAGCGTCGCCCACGACGTGGCGGTGTACTTCCAGGACAGTTACTTCAGCCGGGTGCGGGCGATGTCGATCGCGGCCACCGCGGTCTACCTGTTCTTCCAGCGCGGCTGCTGGGCGATGGTCAAGAGCGATCCGACCCTCGACATCGGCTGGTGGCGGATGAACCGGATGCGCATCCGGGATTCCAAGCTGGGTCTGCTGCCCAAGTTCTCCCGGATGTTCGGCTCGAACACGCTGGCCTACTGCCGGCCCGGCTTCTCTCCCGAAGAGATGGGGTCGACGGCGCAGGCGGTCGCGTATCTGGCCAGCTCCCCCGCGGCACGGGCCGCCCACCTGTGACGGGCGCCGGGATGCCGAATCTGCTCTCGCGCTATCGCAGGCTGCCGCCGAGCATGTCGGGCCGGTTCCGGCACGATCCGATGCTGGGCGCCGCAGGCGCCGCCATCGCCACCATTTGGACGGTGGGCCGGATGGTGCGGCGGTCCAGCCCGCCGCCCGAGTTGGACCGCACGATCGAGCTGACCGTGACGGGCCGCGAGGTGGTGGCCCACGACCAGGACGTCATCGCGCTGACGCTGGCCGCCGCCGATGGCGGCCGGCTGCCGCGGTGGTATCCGGGGGCACACATCGATCTGCACCTGGCCAGCGGACGGGTGCGGCAGTACTCGCTGTGCGGTGATCCCGAGGTGGCCGACAGCTATCGAATCGCGGTGCGGCGCATACCCAATGGCGGTGGCGGCTCGGTCGAGGTGCACGACACCCTGCAGATCGGCAGCCGGGTGAGCACGCTCGGTCCGCGCAATGCGTTCGCCCTCACGGTGCCCGGGTACGGGTCGCCGACCCAACGGTTCCGGTTCATCGCCGGCGGTATCGGGATCACCCCGATCCTGCCGATGCTCGGCTTGGCCGCGCGCTTGGGCGTCGACTGGTCGATGGTGTACGCCGGCCGCAGTCGTGACAGCCTGCCGTTCCTGGACGAGCTGGCCCGGTTCGGCGACCGGATCGAGGTCCGCACCGACGATGTGGACGGCCTGCCCAGCGCCGAGGAACTGCTGGGTGACTGCCCTGACGGCACCACGGTGTACGCGTGCGGGCCGGCCCCGATGCTGACCGGGATCCGGACCGCGCTCACCGGCCGGGACAACGTGGAACTGCATTTCGAGAGGTTCGCGGCGCCACCGGTTGTCGATGGTGCCGAGTTCTCGGCGACCGTCGCCTCCACCGGAGAGACGGTGACCGTCGGCGCCGACGAGACGCTGCTCGCCGCGTTGGGCCGGGCCGGGGTGAATGCGCCGTACTCCTGCCAGCAAGGATTCTGCGGCACGTGCCGAATCCGGGTCCTGCCGAACGCCGATGGGTCGAACGGCACGGTGCAGCACCGGGATACGTTGTTGACCGACCCGGAACGAGATGCGGGTTATCTGTTGACCTGCGTGTCGCGGGCCGAGGCCGGGCACACGCTGACGCTGGATCTCTGAGCGGCTAGCCGTCCGACGCGGCGCCTTCTCCGTACCCCGCCAGTTCCGGCGCGGCCATCAACTGGTCGAGCAGCGGGCGTTGCCCGGCCAGCAGCTTCTCCCGGGCCGCCGCCACCGAAACCCATGCGACACGGTCGATTTCGGGGAACTCGACGAAACGGCCCGACCCCTTGGGCAGTTCCACGGTGAAGGTGTTGCTGACCGCTGCCGAGGCGTCGAAGTCACCGTGGACCGCGAACGCGGTGACCACCTTCCCACCGGCCTGCCGGACCGGGGTGAGGTCGATGCGCCGGCCGGTGGGCGGCGGCGAGCCGAGTTCCTCGGTGAACTCGCGCTGCGCCGCAAGCCAGGGGTTCTCCCCCTCGATGTACTCGCCCTTGGGCACCGACCATGCGCCGGCGTCCTTTCGGGCCCAGAACGGGCCGCCCGGATGGGCGATCAGCACCTCCACATCGGTACCCGCGAAGCGGTACAACAAGATCCCGGCGCTCAACTTGGCCACGTGCTGCACGCTACGCGACGACACCGTCAGAGCCGGCGCCGTGTCGCCCGCCACTTCACGAGTTGTGGGTAATCCCAGTCACTTCCGGCGCGCATCTCGAGTTCCCCGGTGTGACGCAGCCCTCGTCCAGATTTTCAAACAGCAGGAATTTAACTTCTGAACTCCCGGTTAACCAATGTGTAACACCTAAACGGATCTAGCGCAGACGCTCGGCGGACAGCCCGCCGCCGGTTGGTGGCATGCGACACAACAGAACAAGAAAGAAGGCACCAAAGATGATGAGGCTCGGAATTGCCACAGCATTCGTCGGCGCAGCCGCCGCGGCGGTCATCGGATTGGCGGGGCCGGCCCAGGCCGCACCGACCGGCCCGGGCAACGCCCAGCAGACGATCAGCGAGCTGCAGGCCAAGGGCTACAAGGTGATCGTCAACCACGTCGGTTCCACACCGCTGGACAAGGCTTCGGTGGTGGCGGTTCGACCGGGGCAGACCTACAGCCGGACAGATTCCGGTAACCCGGGCGACAGCTTGCAGACCAACGTCGTCAACAAGACGGTTTACGTGGACGTGAAGTAAGCCCGAACAACGTCAAACATCAAGAAGGGGCACCCTTTTGGGGGTGCCCCTTCGTGGTGTCTGCGGACGGTGGCCGGACCCCCGCGCGCTAGAGTCGCCAGCGTGCGACGTTTCACCCGGTATGTCGCCCTGGGCGACAGCCAGACCGAAGGACTGTGGGATGGCGACGACACCGTCGGCCTGATGGGTTTCGCCGACCGGCTCGCGGTCCACCTCGACGGGCTCTACCCGGGCCTGGGGTATGCCAACCTCGCCATTCGCGGCCACCGGATCGGCGATGTGCTGCACACCCAACTGCCCACCGCGCTGGCGATGCACCCCGACCTCGTCACCGTGTGCATCGGCATGAACGACGTGACCCGGCCCGGGCGGTCGTTCCACCGCGCGTTGAACGACCTCGACACCGTGTATCGCCGCCTCGCGGAGTCCGGTGCCACCGTCGTCACCACCACGTTCCCCGACATCACGCAGATCCTGCCGGTCGGCGGGCTGCTCGGGAAACGGGTGATCCAGATCAACGACGCGATCATCGGGGCCGCTGATCGGTACGGCTTCCGCCTCGTGGATCTCTATTCGGCACCGTCGATGTGCGAACCGGAGACCTGGAGTCCCGACCGGGTCCACGGCTCGGCCAGAGGGCACGGGTTGTTCGCCGCCGCGGCGGCCGAGGCGCTCGGACTGCCTGGCAGCAACCATGATTGGGCGCTGGCCACCGGCGTCGGGCAGGCTCAGTCGTTTCGGTCCCGGGCCTATTCGCAGGTGCTGTGGACGCAGAACATGCTCATGCCGTGGTTGTGGCGGCACCTGCGCGGTCAGTCCGGCGGTGTGGGCCGGTCGCCCCGGCGGCCCGCGCTGATGTCACTGAGCGCCTAGTTGAAACCGAGGATCGACCAGGCCAGGTCTGCGGGGCCGCCGGTCAGGTTGCCTTCGCCGACCTTGGCCACCATCGCGGGGCAGAACGTGGAGATCGCGATACCGGTGAACATCGTGGCCGGACCGAGCGACATGCCACCGGTGTCGGCCACCTTCGCGGCCACATCGGCGGCGTTCTGGCCCGGCTCGGCCAGCATCGGGCACACCGACTGCCCCATCGCCACGGCCTGGGCCGGGTCGGCGGCAGCCACCCCCGCCTGGCTCAGCGCATCGACGAAGGCCTGATCGGCCGGATCGGCGTGTGCCGGTGCGGCGATCACGAGGGCCGCGGTACCCGTCGCGGTCACGGCCGCGAGCCCGCGGAGAGACCGGATCACTGTGCGCTGCATGGCAGGAATCGTACGGGCCGCGCCGACCGGTTACCGCACCCAGGGGCTCGGCGGATCAGATTCCGCCCCAGGCCGAGTCGAGTTCCTTGGCCACGTCGATCACCTTGGCCTGCTCCGATTCTGGGCTGTCGATCTCACCGGCCACGTGCGCGGCGATGAAGCGTTTGATCTCGGCGTCGACGCCGGCCAGGATCCGCAACACCTCGGCGCGCAACGACTTCGAGGTGACGTGGATCGAGATGTCGGACGGCCGCGGCTTCTTGACGTCGAGGATCAGCAGCAGCGGCTCGGCGGCCAGGGCCGAGGCCCGCAACGAGATTTCGCCGAACACCATGAACTTGGGCCGGTCGATGCGCAGATCGATCATCATGTCGATCTCCAGCGGTATCCGGATCGAGAACGTGATGGTGTCACCGACGATGCGGCTCACCCGCGGCTTCTGGATCTTGACCCGCGCGGTCACCTTGGCGATCTTTCCCGGCCCCTGCGCGATGGGACCCATTTCGAACTCGTCGCCGGCGATCGCCCCGATGGCGTCGCCGACGCGGTCCTCGGACACCGCCACCTCGAAGAACCGGCGGCCGAACTCCTCGTAGGTGATGTAAGCGTGGTCAGCCATGATCCTCCTACGGTCTCACGGCAACGCACGACGACGCTGCAGCCGGGCCGGTATCGCGGTTCACATCGCGTCCGTGTAGTACCGAAACCGGGTGACCCGGAGCGGACGACGTGCGAGGTCGGCGATCACAACCGCCCGCCGGCCCGCGTCCTCCAGCCCGGCCGCCACACTGCTGCCGGAGACGATCGGCTTGCGCCAGGTCGCCCCCGCGGTTCGTTCCAGCAATCCGGACGCGTTCATCGGGGCGTCGTCGCCGGCGCAGATGACCGTGCCGGTCCCGAGCCGCCGTTGCACCGCGACCGCATCACCGGCGCACAGGTCGTCGAGCAGTCCCGCGACCAGTCGCCGGCCCGGGCGGCCCACACCATCCAGACCCTTGGCGAACCCGAGAGCACCCGAGGGCCCCTGGTTGCGAAGCAACGCCCCGGTCAGGCGCAGTCCCACCGGCACGGCGCCGAGTCCGGCGCGGGCGAACTGCCCGATCATCGACGGCAGCTCCCAGTACGCCTGCAACTGACCGATCCGCGGCCCGGCCGGGGCGGATTCGACGGCATAGCGCAGGTAGGCCGGAATCCGCATGGTGACCGAGGGGCTCATGACGACCTCCAGCTCGAGGTCGCGGATCACCGTCGAGCCGGCCACGATGTCGGCGTCACGGTGGAAGGTGATGTCCCGCGGCGCGATGAAGGTGTCGTAGAACCGCTCGATCTGGACCGCTCCCCGGTGCGGCCGCGAGCCCACCGGGTCTTCGACCTGTCCGCCCGCGGCGAACAGGCCCACCCACCCTTGCCGGTCATGTGCACCCGCTGCCTGCGGTGACAACTCGACAGTGGCTAACAGCTCGTCCCGTGTGAAGGCCATATGGATCGTTTACCACCCCGCCTTTCGCCGCGTGCGCGCACACTGGTGTTAGTACGCGTGGGCATGCCCACAACACCGAGGAGAGCGCAATGAGTGGCAGTGGACCGTTCGGGTTCGACCCCGAGGATTTCGACCGTGTCGCCCGCGAGGCCGGCGAGGGATTGCGGGATGCGCTCGACGGGCTGGGCAAATTCTTGTCCCAGCCCGGTCAGGGCGTCGGCTGGGCCGGACTGATCGATGAGGTCACCCGGTTCTCCCGCCCGAGGACCGCGCCGGAGACCACCGGCGAGAAGGGTGACGGGGTGTGGGCGATCTACACCGTCGACGAGTCCGGCGGCGCCCACATCGAGCAGGTGTATCCCAATGAGCTCGAAGCTCTGCGGGCCAATGCGAACAACACGGATCCGGGTCGCCGGGTGCGGTTTTTGCCCTACGGCATCGCGGTCAGCGTCCTCGATACCGATACCGGCGAGTAACAACCGCCCCGAAATGCCGACTGCCGTCCCCGCGGACCGGCTAGGCTTCTGGCCCAGAGTCAACAACCTGGCCGGCCCGATTCGACCGGCGGCCGGCAATGCTGAGGGTGGAACATGATTCGCGAATTCTTCGCCACGACGGCGGTCGCCGCGGCGGCACTGGCGCTTTCGGCGGTGCCGAGTGCCCTGGCCGACGACAACACCAACATGTATCCGGACAACCCCGGCCGCTACCCGACCGACGTCCCGGGGATGAGCTACGAGGCCTCCAACGGCGCACCGTGCTACAGCTGGGAACGCAACGTGTTCGGTCGTGGCCCGGGCGGCACGGCGATGGCCTGCCGGTGGATTCCGAACCAGTGGCCCCCGGTGTACACGGGTTTTTGGACGTACGCGTACCCGCTGCACGGTGTGCAGGAGATCGGCTCGCCGTGCCCGGGCCCGCAGTCGGCGGCCCAGTCCCCCGACGGCCGGCCCTTGCTGTGCCTCGGCCCGCGGGGCTGGCAGCCCGGCGTGTTCACCGGTGACGGTTTCTTCCCGGTCTGATACCGGCCCAAGGCCGTTCTGAGGCGCGGGTCACACACCCAAGGCCATACAGCGAAGTGGTGCGTGTATGGTCGTGGGGCCCTGATCCGTGCACACCAGGAGTGCCATGAGCGCTGACGTGAAGTTCGATCTGTCCACAGTGTTCTCGACGGTGGCAAAGGCCGTCGGCGACCAGACCTTCCTGGTGTGGCGGGACCGCCGATTCACCTACCGCGAGTTCGACGCCCGCGTCGACGGCTTCGCCCACTACCTGGTCTCGGCGGGCCTCGGCGTCCATACCGAGCGCGACACGCTGGCCGGGCACGAGTCCGGGCAGGATCACCTCGGCATCTACCTGCGCAACGGCAACGAGTACCTCGAGTCGATGATCGGCAGCTACCGCGCTCGCGTGGCTCCGTTCAATGTCAGCTACCGCTACGTGGAAGAGGAACTGCTCTACCTGCTGAAGGATTCGAACGCCCGCGCGGTGATCTACAACGCCGAGTTCGCGCCCCGGGTGGCCGCGATCCGCGATCAACTGCCGAACTTGCAGGTGCTCATCCAGGTCGCCGACGAATCGGGCAACGCGCTGCTGCCGGGGGCCGTCGATTACGAGACGATCCTGAAAACCCCTGCGCCACAGGCCGGGATGCCGACCCCGTCGGGCGACGATCTATACATCCTCTACACCGGCGGAACCACCGGCATGCCCAAGGGCGTGCTGTGGCGCCAGCATGACATCTTCCTGTCCTCGATGGGTGGCCGGCCGTTCGGTACCGACACCTTCATCGCCTCCTACGACGAGCTCGCCGAGCGGGCCCGCACCGCGGGCGGCGGGCTGTCGCTGCTGATGATCCCGCCGTTCATGCACGGCGCCGCGCAGTGGGCCGCCTACAACGCCATCACCATGGGCGGAAAGCTCGTCATCCCGGACGATGTGGTGCGGATGCGCCCGGACAACGTGCTGGCCCTGGCCGCACGCGAGCGCGTGCTGAGCATCCCGGTGGTCGGCGATGCGATCGCCCGGCCGTTGATCGACGAGATCGAGAAGGGCGACTACGACCTGTCCGGCCTGTTCACGATCAGCAACGGGGGCGCGCCGCTGTCGCCGACCGTGCGCGAGCGCATCCTGACCGCGCTGCCGCACCTCATGCTGATCGACGCGGTCGGCGCGTCGGAGTCCGGAGCCCAGATGAGCACCGCGACGACCGCGGGCGCCGAGTCCCAGGCCGCCACCTTCAACGCTCAGTCCGACACCGCGGTGGTGGCCGAGGATCTGTCCCGGGTGCTCGGCCCCGGCGAGGGCGGTGGCTGGCTGGCCCGCCGCGATCTGATTCCACTGGGCTACCTGGGCGACGAGGCCAAGACCGCGCGCACCTTCCCCACCATCGACGGCGTGCGCTGGTCGGTTCCGGGTGACCGGGCAAACGTTTTGGAAGACGGGCGGATTCAGCTGCTGGGCCGCGACTCGGTAACCATCAACTCGGGCGGCGAGAAGATCTTCGTCGAGGAGGTCGAGCGGGCCATCGCCGCGCACCCCGCCGTGTACGACGTGGTCGTGGTCGGTCGCCCGTCGGAGCGCTGGGGCAGCGAGGTGGTGGCGGTCGTCCAGTTGGCCGAGGGCGCTTCGGCCACCGACGAGGAACTCGTCCAGGTGTGCGAGACCTCGATCGCACGGTACAAGGTCCCGAAGGCCTTCATCCGGTCACCGCAGATCGTGCGTTCCCCCGCGGGCAAGGCCGACTACCGGTGGGCCAAGTCCGTGGCCACCGAACACGCCGAGGCCGTCAGCGGCTCGTAGCCGAGGTTCACGAACCGATCAGGCGGTGAACAGTTTCCCGATCGCGGCCAGCATGGTGGCGTGGGCGGCAACAGCCTGCCCCACGGTGACCGCCAGCAACGGCCTGGGCGCGGCGATGCTGAGGTCCTCGGTGATGCGGGTGCCGGTGTCGATCGCCGCGAACTCGACCCGGCTGTCCAGCCGCACCTGCGGAAACTGCCGCGCTTGCGCGGTCACCGCGCCGGCCGAGGGAACCGTGAGCCGGGCCCGGTAGGTGATCGGAAGCGTGAACGGCCCCAACGGGATCCGATCGCGCACCCGATAGTCCTGGCGGTAGCCGTCCGATAGGTCCACCCGGGATGTGCTGCGCACCCACTGCACCAGCGGGTGCACCTGCGAGATGTTGTCCAGGTCGACATAGAACGCCCGCACCTGTTCCGGCGGGGCGGGCACGTCACCGCTGAGGTTGCGCCGGGCCCGCCCGATCCAGATGTTCACGGTGCCCAGTTCACCACAGTCAGTTCACCACGATGCGCAATTGCTCCCAGCCACGGACCGTCGAGGTCGGGGCGAGTTTCGCGCTGTCGTAGTCGATCTCCCATTCCGGGAAACGGTTCAGCAACTCGTCGAGGGCGACCCGGCCCTCGAGTCGCGCCAGGTTGGCACCCAGGCAGTAGTGCAACCCCTTGCCGAAGGTCAGGTGGCTGATGTTGTCGCGGTGGAGGTCGAAGATGTCAGGGTCGCGGTAGCGCCGCGGGTCGCGGTTGGCGGCACCGAACAACAACAGCATCGCGCTGCCCGCGGGCACCGTGGTGCCGTCGTATTCGAAATCCTTTGCCACCCACCGCGCCACATGCGGACCGGTGGGCTCGAAGCGCAGCGTCTCATCCACGGCGCGGGTCAGCAGTGACCGATCCCGCTGCACTTGACGACGCTGGTCGGGATGTTCGGCCAGCACTTTCGCGAGCCAGCCGATGAGCCGCCCGGTGGTTTCGTTGCCCGCGCCTGCCACCACCTGGGTGTAGTGCAGCACCTCTTTGCGATCGAGTTTGCGGGTGACCCCGAACTCATCGGTGAACTCGACGTTGAGCAGTGCGGTCATCAGGTCGTCGGAGGGGTTCTTGGCCCGCCATTCGACGTAGTCGGCATAGATCCGGCCGTCGGCGATGCGGTCGGCGTGCACCACCTTCATCGGTGCACCGGGCTTGGTCCGCAGGTTCGCGTCGTTGGCATCCCGGACGCCGATCTGCTCGGATTCCGGTATGCCCAGCAACATTCCGATCACTCGCATCGGCATCATCGAGGCCAGCTCCGCGATGATGTCGAAGCCGCCGGACCCGACCAGTGGGTCCAGACAGCGCACGCAGAACTGCCGGATCTGGTCCTCGATCTCGGCCATTCGTCGCGGCGTGAACACCCGGGACATCAGCCCGCGCAACAAGGTGTGCATGGGTGGGTCCTCGAACATCATCACGCCCGGCGGCATGGCGAAGTCGGACTTGACGAGCTCGAGGATGTCACTTCGGCTGTTGGAGAAGGTTTCCCAGTCCGACAGCGCCTTTTCCACATCCGCGTGCCGCGACAACGCCCAGAAGTCGTACCGGTCGTTGTGATAGAGCGGGGCCTCTTCCCGCAGCCGCGCGTAGACCGGGTAGGGATCGGCGACGATGCCGATGTCGTAAGGGTCGTAATAGACGGTCATCGCCCACCTTCGTCGCCGGGGCAACTGAGGTTGCCGCCACGCCGCCCACTTTGGGCGATCGCCCAATAACTACACTCGGGCCATGTCTAGCAGCCGTCGACGCGCGTGGTCAAGGGTGCGATGAGTCCGCAGAAAGCCCCCACCGGACGCGATTCGACGACCCGTCGAGCCCTGATCCGGGCCACCGCCCAGGTGATGCTCGACGAGGGCTACGCCGCGGCCACATCGCGCCGGGTCGCCGCGCAGGCCGGGGTCAAACCCGCGCTCGTGCACTACTACTTCCCTTCCATGGACGACCTCTTCGTGGCGGTGCTGCAGGCCGGGGCCGAGGCCAACCTGAGCACCCAGCAGGAGGCCTTCGCCGAGGACACCCCGCTGCATGCCCTGTGGGACCTCAACAACGCGCAGGGCGCCGCACTGTGGATGGAGTTCATGGCGCTGGCCAACCACCGCAAGGCCATCCGCAGCGAGATCGCCGGATACGCGGACCGTTTCCGTGATCTCGAGGAGGCGACGATGACCGCGGCGCTGCGGGCCCACGGCGTCGACACCGACGAGTTTCCGCCCGTGGTGATGTCGATGATCGTGGCGAGCCTGGCCCGCATCCTCGTGCTCGAGCAGGGCCTGGGCATCAGCCGTGGCCATGCCGAGGCGCAGGATTTCATCCGGCGCTATCTCGACCGCTTCGAACTGCCGCCGAGGGAACAGGCATGAGCCTTCTGCACGAGCTGGTGTCCGCGGCGGCCGCCGACGCGCCTGAGCGCGCGGCGGTGGTGACCGACGACGGGACCACCACGACGTTCGCCGAATTCGAACGCCAGATCCGTGGCGTGGCCGGGTGGGTGGCCGCCCGCACCGCTCCCGGTGACCGGGTGGCGGTGGTCGCCGACAACAGCGCCGCCTACGCCCAGCTGTATTACGCCGTGCCCCGCAGCGGACGGGTGCTGACGCTGATCAATCAGCGCCTCGGACCGGCCGAACAGGCTGCGCAGCTGACCACCGCCTCACCCACCCTGTTGCTCGGCAACGACAGCTACCTGTCGGCGCTCGCCGGCACCGGGGCGCCCGTCGAACACACGATCGCGTTCGAATCCGAGCAGTGGCACGCCGCACCGGTCTCCGGCCTGCCCTGCCCCGATCTCGTGACACCCGATGATCCGGCCTGGCTGCTGTTCACCAGCGGATCCACCGGAGTCCCGAAAGCCGTTGTGCACAGCCATCGTTCGATCCTGGCCGCGGTGTCGGGTTCGGTGGAGGGTCGCTCGGTGCGGCCCGGCGAGGTGTACCTGCTGCCGTTCCCGATGTGCCACATCGCCGGGTACAACATGCTGGTCCAGCACGCGGTCGCCAACACCGTGGTGCTCTGTGCCCAATTTCGCCCGGAGGGATTCGCCGAGCTGGTGCGTGACCACGGGGTGACCTCGTGTTCGTTGGCGCCGACGATGCTGCACTCGCTGCTGGGCTATCTGGAACGCACCGGCACGGACCTACCCACACTCAGCGCCGTGGCCTACGGTTCCGCGGCGATGCCGCTGGATCTGCTGCGCCGGGCGATCGAGCTGCTCGGAGTCGACTTCCACCAGGGCTACGGGATGACCGAGACCGGCGGGAACGTCACGTTTCTCGGCCCTGACGACCATCGAGCCGGAGCGGCCGGCCAACCGGAACTGCTCGCGAGTGCCGGCCACCCGCATCGCGACGTCGAGATCGGCATCGCAGGCCCGTCCGGCGAGCTGTTGCCGCCGGGCCTGGTGGGCGAGATCCTGGTGCGCGGCGCCCAGGTCACCCCCGGGTACTGGCCGGACGGTTCCAGCACCGAGGACGGGTGGTTGCGCACCGGCGACATGGGCCGCCGCGACGCCGACGGACGACTGTTCGTGGTCGACCGGCTCAAGGACATCATCGTCACCGGCGGTGAGAACGTGTCCTCCCGCGAGGTCGAGGATGCCCTGTCCACCCATCCGGCCGTCGATCAGGTCGCGGTGGTAGCGGTACCCGATGACTACTGGGGCGAGGCGGTCTGCGCGGTGATCGTGCCGGCTCCGGGGCACGAGCCCACCGCCGACGAGTTGATCGGCCACGTGCGCGGTGCGATCGCGGGATTCAAGCGGCCACGGGTGGTGTTGTTCGCCGAGGCGCTACCGCTGACCGGTAACGGGAAGATCGCCAAGGACCGGGTCCGCGACTTCGCGCGCGCCGCTGTTCTGCGGGGTGCCGAGAACACGTAGCAGGTCGGGCTTCATCCGGCTCAGTTCCTGCTCCCAATAGCCCCAGCTGTGGATGCCGTCCGGAAAGTTGAACACCGCGTTGGTGCCACCGGCTGCCCGGTAGGCATCGGCGAAGGCCCGGTTCGAGTCGATCGCGAATCCTTCCAGGAAGCCCAGCCCGCCGATCGGTGCGTCCGGACTTGCCAGCGCCGGATCCGCGGCGGTCCCGTTTCCGCAGTAGACCCAGATCCGGGTGTCGTTGGCGACCAGGCGCCCGACGTTGACGGTCGGATCGTTGCGAGCCCAGGCCGGGTCCCCCGGGGGCCCCCACATCGCGTCCGGGTTGAAGCCGCCGTTCCAGCTCATGGCGACCCGGACCAGACCCGGCCACTGTGCGACCGAAAGATTCAGGAAGCCAGACAAGGCGCCCGCGTAGGTGAATTGCCGAGGGTGGTACGCAGCCAGTACCAAGGCGGACGAGCCGCCCATCGACAACCCCACCACCGCGTTACCGCCCTGGGCGACTTGCCGATTGGCGGCCAGCCAGGCCGGTAGTTCCCGGGTCAGGAAGGTCTCCCAGTTGTAGGTCCACGTGCCACCGTTGCCGACCGCGGGCCCGTACCAGTCGCTGTAGAAACTCGACTTCCCGCCCACCGGCATCACCACGGAGATGCCGGTTCCGTCGAACAGGTCGAAGGCCGCGGTGTTGATGTCCCAGCCGTTGCGGTCGTCGCCGGCCTCCATGCTGTCGAGCAGATACAGTGCGCGCGAACCTGGTCCACCGCTGAGGAATTCGACGCGGACGTCGCGCGCCATCGCGCCCGAGGGCACGGTGAGGATCTCGATCGGCACATCGGAGTAGCCGAGCGCCGCTGGCGGCCCGAGCCCGCCGGCTAGCACGGATGTCAACGCGAACGCGGCCGCCACGGCCAGAACTCGCCGAACGCGCGCAACGATCCTCATCATTGCCTCATTCCCGGCGCACTGCCGCGGAGCCGGCCGTGGCCAACCCCTCGTACGGCCCCGACCATGAGGACGATACGCCCGTAATTCGCGTTTTCCCGGATTTCTGCCAAATGCCCCGGCACATTTGCCGAACCGTCAATGCAATCCGGGCTCCTGGTCATTCGTGGAGTGTTACCGTTCCGCATCATCCGGAATCACCTGGGGGTCCAAAATGGCTGCCGACAATCACGACTGGACCAAACCGGCCGCCATGGCCATTCCGCCGGAGGGCTATTTCGAGCTGGTGCCGGGCCGCTATGGACCCACCTATCCGAGAACCCCGGCCTGCCATGGATTCTCGATCATCGCCAAGGTGAAAGAAGGCCGGGAAGAAGCCGTACGCGCCTACGGCAAGCAAATCGAGGAGGCGATCGCCGCCAGCCCCGAGGTATTGGCGCCGCTTCGGCTGCATTATTTGCGTTGGGTACTTTTCGACGTCGGCTCGGGATTGCATTTCCAATACCAGGGCATCTTCGACACCGACTTCGACAAGTACACCGAGGACGCGGTGCAATTGTTCAGCAGCACCGGGATCACCACCGTATTCACCAACCTGGAGGGGTTCCCCGAGGATTGGAAGGAGAACCCGCAGGCGTTCATCGAGTTCGTCCGGGCGCATCAGGTGCCGAGCTTCCTGGAATACGGTGAGTATCCGTACGTCACCGCTGATGAGATCAAGAAGGCCCTGCGGCTCAAGGCCGCGTTCTCCGACATGCTCGATCAGATGCAGTGATCGGCCGTGCTCGAGTTCGACGATATCCAGCACATCCTGTTGACCCGCACGCCGGCGATCACCGGGCGCTACGAGTTTCTGACGTTCGACACCCCGCAGGGCGGCCGGGCCTGGCTGACCGCACTGCTGGACAAGGTGTCCTCTGCCACCGACGCGGTGGCCACCATGAACGAATCCGACCGCTGGGTGACATTGGCCTTCACCTGGACCGGACTGCGGGCGCTCGGCGTAGACGACGAATCGTTGGCCAGCTTCCCGGATGCGTTCCGGGAAGGCATGGCCTCACGGGCGCCGATCCTCGGTGACACCGGTGGCGCCGCACCCGAACACTGGGTGGGCGGGCTTGCCGGTGAGGATCTCCATGCCATCGCGATCCTGTTCTCCCGCACCGACGAGCAGTGCCGCCGGTCCATCGAGGAGCACGACAAGCTGCTCGACCGTACCGACGGGGTGCGCAGCCTGTCCCATCTGGACCTGAACGCGACACCGCCGTTCAACTACGCCCACGACCACTTCGGCTTCCGTGACCGGTTGTCCCAACCGGTGATCAAGGGATCCGGGGAGGAGCCCACCCCGGGCTCGGGTGACCCGCTGGAGCCCGGGGAGTTCATCCTCGGGTACCCGGACGAGGACGGACCCGTCGCCAATCTGCCCCGCCCGCAGGCGCTTTCCCGCAACGGCAGCTATATGGCCTACCGCCGCCTCCAGGAGCATGTCGCCCTGTTCCGGGACTACCTCCGCGAGCGGTCGGATTCACCGGCGGCCGGGGAACTCCTGGCCGCCAAGTTCATGGGGCGCTGGCGCAGCGGTGCTCCCCTGGTACTGGCACCCGACCGCGATGACCCCGAGTTGGGCGCAGATCCGATGCGCAACAACGATTTCAACTACAAAGAGATGGACCCCTTCGGTTACGCCTGCCCGCTCGGTTCGCATGCGCGCCGGCTCAATCCGCGCGACACCGCGCACTACATGAACCGGCGCCGGATGATCCGTCGCGGCGCCACCTACGGTCCGGCCCTGCCCGACGGCGCATCCGACGACGGGGTGGACCGCGGCATCGCCGCCTTCATCATCTGCGCGGACCTGGTACGCCAGTTCGAGTTCGCCCAGAACGTCTGGATCAACGACAAAACGTTTCACGAACTCGGCAACGAGCACGACCCGATCTGCGGAACCCAGGACGGCACCCTGGACTTCACCGTGCCCAAGAGACCGATACGCAAGGTGCACAAGGGCATTCCGGCTTTCACCACACTGCGCGGCGGTGCCTACTTCTTCCTGCCGGGGATCACCGCACTGCGCTACCTCGCGGCAGCAGACAGGCAGCCCTTCCCATGACCGGTGCCCGCACCTACAACCAGACCCACGTTCCGCGCCGCCACGACGGACGACGGCGGGTCAGCATCTACTGGACCTGGAGCTACCCGTGGGAGGCCCAGCGGGATCCCGCGGCGATGGAGAACCGGTTCTCCACCATGACCGAGGTCCGCAATGCGTTGTGGCCCGCCTATGAGACGTCCGAATACGACGCCACGGCATTCCTGCAGGGCATCGCCGGCACGCTGGAGCTGTTCCACCGTTCGACGCTGGCCTTCCAGGAACTGGCCGGCGAGGTCACCGGGCATCCGGTGGCCGTGTTCCAGCGAATCGATCAGGCCGGCTACCGGTTACCGATCGACGAGCGGATTCTCGACGACTGCGACACGCTGATGGTGTTCGGCCTCGACCACATCCTGTCCGAACAGCAGGCCGGCCAAGAAGAGATCGAGGCGATCCGCCGATGGCTCCAACGGGAAGGCACCTGCCTGCTGTTGGCCCCGCATCACGATGTCGGCGACACCGACGATTACGCCCGCCGACAGGTCGAGTACCTGCACCACGGCGACCCGCTGGTGCCCCGTCAACAGCGCTTCGGCCAGTACACCCGCTCGCTCATGACGGCGCTCGCGGTTCCGGTGCACAACATCTGGGGTCTGCGTCCCGCCGTCGTCGAAGGCACCACCGAGATCGCCCCACTGACCGCGGCGCGGGATCTGGACGTCTGCGGACTGCTCGCCGGCGTCACCACGTTCAACTTCCACCCGCACCTGCCGCACTACGAACTGACCGCAACCGAAGGCGATACGCTGCGCGTGTTGGGGCGTCAGCGGGTCGATCCCGACCGCCCCCATCCGTTCACCGCGGCGGGCAACACCGAGTTCAATGCGCTGATCTGGATGCCTCCGGCCGCGGGCCGGGCCGGTGACATCGTCCTGGTCGATTCCACCAACTTCACGACACTGTTCGGCGGCACCGACAGTCTCCGGCATTTCTGGAANGACGGCGTGCTGGCCGCATGCGACGGCCGGCTCGACGGGGCGGTACTGGCCGCCGGTCTGGGCCCCGGCCCCGGTGCCGACCGCAACCGGTTGATCGCCGAGGTGAACTTTCTCGGGGTGGTCGAGCTCCTGGATGCCTGGCGCCCCGCCCTGGCCACTGCGGACCGTGCCAAAGTTGTTGTGATTTCCAGTAATTCGACGACCACCGTGCCGATCGTCCCGCGCCGCACCATCCGGGCGCTGTTGGCGCGGGACACCGACAAGGCAGTGCGGTCGCTGCGCCTGCTCGGCCGCAACGGCTCCGCGCTCATGTACGCGGCATCCAAGATCGCCGTCAGCCGCTGGCTGCGGGTCAATGCGGTCTCCGCGGCGTGGGCCGGGTCCGGCATCCGCCTGAACGCACTGGCCCCCGGGGCGATCCTGACCCCGCTGCTGCAGGCACAGCTCGACGATCCCCGCGAAGGCACCGCGGTGCGATCCTTCCCGATCCCGCTCGGCGGCTACGGCGACGCCGGCCATTTGGCCGACTGGATCTGCTTCATGCTGTCGGACTCAGCCGATTTCCTCTGCGGCAGTGTCGTTTTCGTCGACGGTGGATCCGACGCCTTCTTCCGGCCCAAGGATTGGCCGAGAACACCACCGTCGCACGGTCTTCCCCGATACCTGTGGCGGTTCGCCCGCGGCGTACGACACTGATCCCAGACCGGACCGCTTCGCGCCAGGAGATGCCGATGCCGCCACCGCTGACCACTGTGTCGTCGGAACCCACCGACGTTCACGGGCCCGGGCGCGCATGGGCCGCGGTGGCGTTGCTGACGCTGGTCGGCATGCTCAACTACGTCGACAGATTCCTGCCGTCGGTGTTGGCCGAACCCATCAAACACGAACTCGCCCTTTCGGACACCGCGATCGGGGTGATCAACGGGTTCGGGTTTCTGATCGTGTACGCGGTGCTCGGCATCGTGGTGGCCCGCGTCAGCGATCGCGGGGCATACNGTCGACGCGCCGTCCACCAGGTCGACCGCGAGCGTGCGCACCTGCACGCCCAGCGACCGGCAGCGGTGCGCGGTCTCCTCCAGCGGGCCGGGCTTGCGCGCCAGCAACACGAGATTGAAACCGTCCTCGGCAAGCATGCGGGCGAACTCCGCGCCCACCCCCTCGGAACCACCGGCGATCACGGCCCAGGGCCCGTATTTTGCAAGGTCGGTCACCCCTCGGATGCTATCTTTGGCCGCCGAACCGGCCCACGGTCAGGCCGCAAGGAGGCGATCATCGGCACATACGCGGTAACCGGCTCCGCATCCGGCATGGGTTCGCAGGCTGCCCAGCG
>NZ_LT546207.1:1263629-1310546 GCF_900078665.2 Mycolicibacterium houstonense
TGCGGCAGTGTCGTTTTCGTCGACGGTGGATCCGACGCCTTCTTCCGGCCCAAGGATTGGCCGAGAACACCACCGTCGCACGGTCTTCCCCGATACCTGTGGCGGTTCGCCCGCGGCGTACGACACTGATCCCAGACCGGACCGCTTCGCGCCAGGAGATGCCGATGCCGCCACCGCTGACCACTGTGTCGTCGGAACCCACCGACGTTCACGGGCCCGGGCGCGCATGGGCCGCGGTGGCGTTGCTGACGCTGGTCGGCATGCTCAACTACGTCGACAGATTCCTGCCGTCGGTGTTGGCCGAACCCATCAAACACGAACTCGCCCTTTCGGACACCGCGATCGGGGTGATCAACGGGTTCGGGTTTCTGATCGTGTACGCGGTGCTCGGCATCGTGGTGGCCCGCGTCAGCGATCGCGGGGCATACGGCGCGGTGATCTCAGCCTGCCTGGCGCTGTGGGGCGCCATGACCATGCTGGGCGGCGCCGTGCAGTCCGGTTTGCAGCTCGCGCTCACCCGGGTGGGTGTCGCGGTGGGCGAGGCCGGCAGCACACCCGCCGCGCACGCCTACGTGGCCCGCAATTTCGCGCCGCAGCGCCGGGCGGCGCCGTTGGCGGTCATCACCTTCGCCATCCCACTGGCCAGCACCGCCAGCTTGATCGGCGGTGGGCTGTTGGCCGAGAACCTCGGCTGGCGAACGGCATTCGTGGTGATGGGCGCGATCAGCGTGCTCGTCGCGCCATTGGTCCTCATGGTCGTCGGGAGCCGGCAGTCACTGCCGGTGGCGGCGTCCGCCGAGCCGGGCGCGGCGATCAAGTGGTGGGCGCTGTTGCGCAAACCCAGCTTCCTGGCCGTGGTCGGCGGCACCGCGTGTATCGCGGCAGCGGGCTACTCGCTGACCACCTTCTCCCCCGCATTCCTCATGCGGACCCGCTCCATGTCCCTCAGCGAGGTGGGATGGGAGTACGGCCTGGCCACCGGTGTGAGCGGAGTGCTCGGGCTGCTGATCGTGGGCCGGCTGGCCGATCGGCTGGCGGTGCGCGACCCGCGCTGGCTGCTGTGGATCGTGGTGGCCACCACGGCACTGCTGCTGCCGACCTCCGTGCTGGCGTTCACCGTGGAAAGCCGGCTGGCGTGCGTGTGGTTCCTGGCGCTCAGCTACGTGATCGGCACCGCCTACATGGCCCCGTCGATCGCGGCCATCCACCGTCTGGTGTTGCCCGAGCAGCGCGCCACCGCATCGGCTATCTTCTTGTTCTTCAATGCCACCCTCGGGGCGGTCGGCCCGTTCGTCACCGGCCTGCTCAGTGATTGGCTGACCGCCGACCTCGGCGCTCATGCGCTCGGCCGGGCGCTGCTGATCCTGGTCCCGGCGCTGCAGCTGCTGGCCATGTGCTGCTATCTGGCGGCCGCCCGCTGGTACCGCCAGGACATCGTCGAGGTGGACGTCTAACCCGTCGCGGGCTCGGTTGCCCGGCCCCGGCGCCGGGTGGCGCCCCACAGCCCGACCGCGATACCGACCACCGCGCCTCCGAGGCCGATGACCTGCTGTGAACGCGGCATCTGATCGTGTACCGACAGTCCACCGAGCAGATCGGCGGCGTCGGCCCCGCCGGAGGCGAGGAACCAGCCACGGCTGTCCGTGCCGCGCAATCCCGATGCCAGCAGCAGCCCACCGATCAACGCGTCGCGGTATCCCATCGACCGCAACAACAACCGGGCCGTGGTGTCGGGTTCACCGCGGGCACCCCACAGCCGGTTGGCCCGCAGCGGGTCGATGAGAAACGAGACGCCCGATGCGAATCGAATGGCACCGGTGGCCAGTGCGGCCGGGTCGATCGACATGCCGTGCAGCCTAGGGGTTGTCCCCCGCATCACGCGGAACTCCTGAGAAAACTCCCAACCGGCTCCGGTGTCACGACTTGCCAGCAATGATTGGGGTACTGAGAGTTCAGGAGCGCAGCCATGGCAACCATCGAAGCCAACGCACAAACCAACTCGTCGTTCGAGCAGGATGTCGAGGCCACGCAGGCCTATATCGACAGCTCTCGATTCGAGGGCATCACCCGGCTGTATTCGGCGCGGCAGGTCGCCGAGCAGCGCGGCACCATCCCGTCGGACTATCCGGTGGCCCGTGAGGCTGCCACGGCCTTCTACCCCTACCTTCGGAAGCTGTTCGCCGAGAAGAAGAGCATCACGACATTCGGGCCGTACTCGCCGGGCCAGGCCGTGGTGATGAAAAGGATGGGCATCGGCGGGATCTACCTGGGCGGGTGGGCCACCTCGGCCAAAGGGTCGATCAGTGAGGATCCGGGACCCGACCTGGCCAGCTATCCGCTCAGCCAGGTGCCCGACGAGGCCGCCGGGCTGGTCCGGGCGCTACTGACCGCCGACCGCAACCAGCAATACCTGAGGCTGCGGATGACCCCGGAACAGCGGGCGGCGACGCCGGCCGTGGACTACCGGCCGTTCATCATCGCCGACGCCGACACCGGCCACGGTGGCGATCCGCATGTGCGCAACCTGATCCGCCGCTTCGTCGAGTCCGGGGTGCCGGGCTATCACATCGAGGATCAGCGTCCCGGCACCAAGAAGTGCGGGCACCAGGGCGGCAAGGTGCTGGTGCCCTCGGACGAACAGATCAAGCGGCTCAACACCGCCCGGTTCCAGCTGGACATCATGCGAGTGCCGGGCATCATCGTCGCGCGCACCGATGCCGAGGCGGCCAACCTGATCGACAGCCGCGCCGACGAGCGTGACCAACCGTTCCTGCTCGGGGCGACCAACCTGTCGGTGCCGACCTACAAGTCGTGTTTCCTGGCCATGGTGCGCCGGTTCTACGACCTGGGTGTCACCGAGCTCAACGGCCACCTGCTCTACGCACTGCCCGACGGTGAGTACGCGACCGCCGAGACCTGGCTGGAACGCCAAGGCCTGCTGGACACGATCGCCGAGGCCGCCAAGAGCCACCGGGCCGGCGACTCCGTGGATGCCCTGTTCGACAAGGTGGAGTCGGCGTTCGTGCAAGCCTGGCAGGACGATGCCGGCCTGAACACGTACGGCGAGGCGGTCGCCGAACTGCTGGAGTACCGGGAACGCGAGGGTGAACCGGTCGCGATGAGCGCGGCCGAGTGGCGCACGCTCGCGGCCCGGGCCTCGTTGTACACCGCACAGCAGAAGGCCCACGAGCTGGGCGCCGACGTGGCCTGGGACTGCGAGCGGGTCAAGACGCCCGAGGGCTATTACCAGGTCCGCGGCGGCATCCCCTATGCCATCGCGAAGTCGTTGGCGGCCGCGCCGTTTGCCGACATCCTGTGGATGGAGACCAAGACCGCCGATCTGGCCGACGCCAAACAGTTCGCCGATGCGATCCATGCCGAGTATCCCGACCAGATGCTGGCCTACAACCTCTCCCCGTCGTTCAACTGGGATACCACCGGGATGACCGACGACGAGATGCGGGCGTTCCCTGAGGAACTCGGCAAGATGGGCTTCGTCTTCAACTTCATCACCTACGGCGGCCATCAGGTCGACGGCGTGGCCTGCGAAGAGTTCGCCACGTCGCTGCAGCAAGAGGGCATGCTGGCACTGGCCCGGCTGCAACGCAAGATGCGGCTCGTCGAATCTCCTTACCGCACACCGCAAACCCTCGTCGGCGGACCACGCAGCGACGCGGCGCTGGCCGCATCGTCGGGCCGCACCGCCACCACCAAGGCGATGGGCGCCGGGTCCACGCAGCATCAGCATCTGGTGCAGACCGAGGTGCCCAAGAAGCTGCTCGAGGAGTGGCTGGCGATGTGGGCCGATCACTATCAGATCGGCGAGAAGCTGCACGTGCAGCTGCGGCCCCGCCGTGCCGGGTCCGATGTGCTCGACCTCGGCATCTACGGGGACGGTGAGGACCCGCTGGCCAATGTCGTCGTCGACCCGATCAAGGACCGGCACGGCCGCAACATCCTCACCGTGCGCGACCAGAACACCTTCGCCGAGCGGCTCCGCAAGAAGCGGCTGATGGATCTGATCCACGTCTGGCTGATCCACCGGTTCAAGCCGGAGATCGTCTACTACGTGACACCGACCGAGGACAACGTCTATCAGACCGAGAAGATGAAGGCACACGGTCTGTTCAGCGACGTGTACCAGGAGGTCGGCGAGATCATCGTCGCCGACGTGAACCAGCCCCGCATCGACGAGCTGCTGGCGCCCGATCGTGAGGCGCTGGGACGGTTGATCCGCAAGGAGGACTGAGGATTAGGCGCGGCAGCTACCGATAGCGCCCGCGCTGGCCCGGGCGGCCACGGCCGCGACGACGAATCCACCGAGCGCCGACCAGCCGAGCACACCGTCCAGTCCGTTCTTGGCCATCAGCGTCAGTGCCGCACCGGCGACGCAGAGCAGCACACCGGTCAAGACCGATCGAGGCCCGGTCACCGCGACCAGTCCGTCCCACCACGGCAGCGGCCGATGCTCCAGTGGTGACAGCAGCCGGAAGGCCACGGCCATCAGCACGGCGAAAACCGCTGCACGCAAAGTCAAGTGGGCCCAGAAGCCGGGAGCATGCGGGTCGAACGCGTCCAGCCCGACCGCATGCAGGCCAAAAGCGGCGACGGCGATCACCGGGATGTGCCACAGGTACAAGGTCATGGCTCCCCCGTTGCCGGTCGCGACCACGTGCCAGACCCGCGGGCGCGCGGCCCAGCGGCGGATCGGGTTGGCGGCAGCGACGAACAGGCATGACATCCAGGTGCAGTGCAGGGCCAGCAGCAGCGTCGGCGGCGACACGTTGGACACCCGTTCCGTGCCGGTGACCACCAGCGAGACGTCGTAGATGCCGGTGCGGGCGAGGATCACCTGCAGCGCGAAGGCGACGATCGCCGCTCCCAGCGCTGCCCGCGCGCAGATCAGCTGCCGCGCATAGCCCACCCCGATCACCACCGGGATCAGCCAGACGATGATCAGGTTCGCGGTACCGGCCTCGGGTGTGCCGACGGCGAAGCGGATCGCATCCACCGCCGCTGATGCCGCGATCAATCCGGCGACCACCAGGGCCACCAGCGGGCCGGTGCGCATGCGCATCAGCGCCGGGACGAACGCGAGGGCGATCAGATAGACGCCCAGGAACCACAACAGCGCCACGCACTCGCGCCCGAGCGCCGCCGCGGACTCGGCCCCCATCGTCGCGTGCACGCCGACGAGGACTACCGCCCACACGGCCAGATACCAGAACACCGGCCGGCACAACCGCTGGGCGCGGGTGAGCAGCCAGGCACCCCACGTTCTCCCCTCGTGCCAGCTGTAGGCACCCGCGGCCCCACCGGCCAGGAAGAACAGCGGCATGACCTGCAACACCCAGGTGATCGGGGCCAGGGCAGGCAGAGCGCCGAGAATGTTGCCGACCCGTACGCCGCCGGAATCGATGGTGGCCAGCAGTAGGGCACAGTGCCCGAACATGACCACGAGCAGTGCGCCCAACCGGGCCACGTCGACGGCGCGGTCACGATCCGGTTTGGTGGCGTTGGCGACGGTGTCGGCAGACGGCACAGCCTCATCGATTGGCATGGGATCAGTCTGCCGGGCCGCAAGCTATTCGCGGATGGGTAGTTCTACTCCGCTGTGAAAGCTAAACCGGGACGGCGACCGGCCCGGAGAGCTCAGCCCGCGCGCGCCGTTCCACGAGCAGCGGCACGAACTCGCGAATAGGACTGGATTCGAAGCGCTCCTGGGCGCGGCGGACGCATCCCGCGACGGCGTCGGCGGAGGTCTCCGGATAGGCCGCACTCAACCGGGCCAGCACTTCGTCCATCATCACTTCTTCGCTGATCCCGACCATGCGATAAGAATCCGCTGTACCCGACAGGCAGTCAAGGCCGCATAAAGTAAGCGGAAACAACACACAACTGGCACGATCCGTAAGGTGGCTCACTCCGCCGACATCGCGCAAGCTCAACTCCTCCTCACCGAGCTGTGGCGGCACGTCGAAGACGTATCGGCCGGCTTGGAGAAGGCGGAACGGCGAAAGCGTCGTTCGTCGGCCTGCGACCGACGCGAGATGAGCCGCTTGCGCGCCGATCTGTACGAGACGCACCGCCTGATCGACGCGATTCACCGCCGGTTTCCCGAGACCCGTCCACAGCGCGCACCGTCCGAGTCCGCGCTGGCCGAGCCCTGACCCGAAGCCTTTGTTCGTAGAACAAACGATCCGTTGCGTATCGATGGCGACGGTTCCCTGCCTACCGCCCTGGCGTTGGCAGTAGATTGCTGCCGTGGGTAAAAGGCTGTTAGCCGGCGGCAGGGGGCGGTTGCTGGCGCTGGCCGCCTCGGTCACGTTGGCGGCAGGGATGGTGTACGCGCAGAACACCGACTCGGACTGTTGCGCGGAAAGCCCGGCCACGAGCCCGCCCACCGGCGTGCAACCGGCGCCCGTACCCGCACAAGCCGAGTTGGTGGCGGCCAGCGCACCCGTGGTGGCACGGGACTTCCAGTTCTCTCTGCCCCAGGGCCCGGCCCCCGAAGGCGGGCTACAGGTCAAGACCATCTGGGTGGCCCGCGCGATCGCCGTGATGTTCCCCGAGATCACCACCATCGGCGGCTACCGCCAAGATCCGCTGAAGTGGCATCCCAACGGTCTGGCGATCGATGTGATGATCCCGAACTATCACTCCGAGGAAGGCATCGCCCTCGGCAACCAGATCGCCGGTTTCGCACTGGCCAATGCCGAACGATGGGGCGTTCTGCACGTGATCTGGCGGCAGGGCTTCTACCCCGGCATCGGCGCACCGAGCTGGACGGCGGACTACGGAAACGAGACCGCCAATCACTTCGACCACCTTCACATCGCCACCGACGGCGGCGGGTATCCGACCGGCGACGAGACGTACTTCCTGGGCTCGATGTCGTCATAGCGCGCGCTCCGGCGCCGCATCCCTGCCTCGCAACTCCGCCGAGAGTTTGGCTGCCCGACGAGCGGGTACGCACCCAAAACCGGGGGGTCGCGAGGTTTCCGGCGCAGCACCACCACGCCAGGGTTCCTTGATTGACGCCAAGGCAAGGAGTTTTCCGATGACGCTCAAGAACGCCGCAGCCGTCGCGGCGGCCGCATTGACGCTGGGCGGGGCCGGACTGGGCATGGGACCGGCACAGGCTGACCCGCCGGGGCCGTTTCCGCCGCCGCTGCCACCGATTCCCGGACCTGGCGTGAACGCCGGTGTGCCCGGCAACCCGCTGCCGCCCGGGCAGGGGTTCCTGCCGCCACCCGGGCACGGCGGCCCGATGCCGCAGGACCGGATCTCGTTCGCAGCCCCGCCGCCGTGGGTGCTGATGCCGGTGATGCCCCCGATGGGCACCCCGCCGGCGCCACCGTTGCCGGACTGGGCAGACGGATTACCGGTGTTCTGGAATCCCGACATCGGCGCCTGGGGCGTGTGGGACGCACAAGCCGGCGTGTTCGTCCGCATCTAGCTCACACGGACAGCTCAGTCAGGCGACGCGGCTCACAGGTACGGCTGACTCGCCGATGCTCGCGCCACCGTCACCGATGATGGTGTGCAGCAAGGCTTGTTGTTCCCGTGCGCCGCGGGCCACCGCGCGATCCATACCGCCCGGCACCGTCATCGCCGCGACACTGCGGACCAGATTCACGGGCATCCGCAGCACCGGATACCACGGGGGCATGTAGGCCGGAAGCCCGAGGACCCGCATCGCGCTGGGTCCGAGGAACGCGCTCGTGATCGACAGGTGCTGGGCCCATGACAACCGGCGGCGCAGTCCCCGAAGGCCGCGGTAGTGCCACGCCAGTGGATCCCGCGCCATCGGAATCGACAACTGCTGGGTGGTCTCGTCGGGCTTCGCCAGCGCCGTCGAGGTGTGGTACAGCACGCGGATGGTGTCCCGGAAGTTGCGGGGCAACCATTCGTCTTCGACGCCGATCAGCCAACCGACGTACCGGGTCAGGTGCGCGATGGCATCGAGTTCTCCTGGGGCAGGGACGATTCCCATCCCGAGCGACCCGACCGGTGGCGCGACGAGCGCTCCGACCAACGTCGCCGCCATGTCGGTCTGATTGACCGGCACCCCCCATTCGTCGGCTCGCCAGTCCGGCATGGCCGCCACGTGCCGGCGCACGAACGCGTGGATCAACCGAACGTGCAGGGTCGATCGGTAGCCGACGCCGAGCGGCTCCAGTCCGCCTTCGGAGATGACGTCGATCGCCCACTGCATCGTCTCGGCGAACCGCTTGTTCGAGCCCTTTTCCAGCGCGCCGGTGCGCAGCAGGGTCTTGTTGAATCCGGAGAACTGGTAGCCGCCGAGCAGAGACACGTCGCGGGCGATCGACATCCCGTCGGCGCCGCCCCGCCGCAACGCCCGCTGCCCCTTGCGTAGCTTGTCCCGGTCCACCCACCCCGGGAGCGCCTCCACACCGACGAAGAACTCGCGCAACGGTTCTGGCGCCTCGGGCACGTTGGCGATGCCCTCGAGCAGGGCACGCTCGAACAGAAGCTTCATCTCGGCCAGCCCGGCGGTCACCATCCAGTCGACAAGGCGATCCATCGGCTCGTCGCCGACGGTCAGCCGCTCGCCGAGCCGGCGCCACTGGTCGGCGTCCGGTTCACGGATGCCCATCATGGTGGCGAAGGTCCGGACCGCGACCGGGACCGGCAGCGGCCGCTCGGGATGGCGAGCCGGAATGTCCATCGGTGCAGCCTCCTGAACACAACTGACTACGTACGTAGTCAAAATCTAGGCTCCGGGTAGGCTGCTGTCAATGAAGGGCGCACAGGTGGTGCGCGGATACGGCGGCATGAGCGCGGCCGATCGCCGCACCGAACGACGAGGCAAGTTGCTCGCCGCGGGCCGCCACATCTGGGGCGAATCCGGCATCACCGAGGTGACAGTGCGTGCCGTGTGCACCGCGGCCGGGCTCACCTCCCGCTACTTCTACGAGCAGTTCCCGAGCCGGGATGCCTTGCTGTTCGCCATCTCCGACGACGTACGCGACCAGTTGCTGACCGCGCTCGTCAACGCCGGCGTCGGCGACCCCGGCACGCTCACCGACAAGCTCCGGTCGGCTCTGACGGCCTTCCTGGAGACCATCGCGGCCGATCCACACATCCACCGCATCGCCACCGGCGATGTCAGCAGCGTCCCCGGCCTGACCGAGCACCGCACCCACATTCTCGAAATGATCACCGCGCTGATCGTCGAGCACGCGCCGTCGGTCCTGCACGGCGAAACCCCGGATCCGGTCCAATTGCGGCGTGGCTCGCGGTTCATGGTCGGCGGCGTCAATCAGATGATCGAAGCGTGGCTCGAAGATCCGGCCGAAACCCCACAGGAGCTTGCGGCCGAATGCGCCGATCTCTGTGTGGCCGTGGTCCGCGGGGTCGCGCGCACCGGTGACTAGCCCCGCCGTCATCGGCGTTTGAGACCGAGCGTGCCGGCAACCCTGGGATCGTTGCGCACCACGAGCCAGGGAGGTCAGCAGATGAGCGAGCAGAAGTCGGACAAGGGCGAATCCGATGTGGAGCGGGACACCCATGTAGCCGCGTCCCGCGCCGGACGCGACACCGACGGCAGCTATGTGGGACGGGCGTCGTCCGAGGACGATTTCCACAGCGGCGAGAGTGGCGCCGAGGCCCGCGGTTCCGAGAAATGAGCGCGCCGAACTAGGCGGCCGCCACGCTGTCGGCGGCCAGTACCTCGGCCGCGGCGCGTTCACCGGACCGCACGGCGCCATCGATCCAGCCGCACATGACGGCCGAACTCTCCGAGCCGGCCCAGTGGATTCGGCCGCACGGCGCCCGCAGCGCGGGCCCGAATTCGGTCAGCACGCCGGGCGGGGCGTGACTGATCATCCCGCCGCCCGAATACCGGTCCACCGTCCAGTTCTGCTCGTGATAGCTCATCGGGGTTGCCGCCTTCGCGCCGAAACGGTCGATCAACTCGCCGATCACGACGGCCCGACGCTGGTCGGCATCGAGGAGCCCGAGCCGGCGGGCCACGGGGCCCTCGGCGATGACGCACATGATTCCCGGGTCGCCGGTGTCGGTGCAGGCGTCGATGGTCAACGTGGCTGGGCTGCCGGGGGCCGCAGACTGTCCGCTCAGCCCGTCCGCGCGCCAGAACGCGGTGTCGTACACCACGGAGATCTTGATGACGGCTCCGCTCGGCATCCGCTGATGAAGAAACGCTCGGTCCACCGGAAGCATTGGCTGATAGGCGATCTGACTCGCGACGGCCAGTGGCACCGCGACGATCACTTGCCGCGCCCGTACGGCCATGCCATCGGCGTGGACCGTCGCGCCGCAGTCGTCATGCGTGATGAGACGCACCGGCTGCGAAAGATGCAGTGCCGCACCCAGTTCGGCGGCCATCGGCCCGTAGATCGCTCCCATGCCGCCGCAGACGCGCGCGTCCTGGGCACCGCCCTTGTTGGAGATCACGAATACCGGCCCGCCGCCGGACCCCATCTGATGCAGTGCCCACAGCAGCGACACCTCCGAGGCGGCCGAGGTGTAGATGCCGGCGAACGCCATGTCGAACATCTCACGCGCCTGCCTGGATCGCAGATGACGATTGATCCACTCCCCCAAGCTGATCCGGTCCCAGTCGATCGCCTTCTTCGCCTCCCACGGAGCGTCGAACGGAATGGACCTGCACATGAGCTCTACTTCGAGTAGACCGGCGCCGAGATTGGCGATCGCCCACGGACTCATCGCCCAGGGCATCGTGCCCGAATAACGGTGCTGCTTGCCGTCGATGACCATCATGGCGTCGCCGTCGACGTACTCCTTGTATTCGGCCACACCGAATTCGGACATCAGCGCCTTGATGCGGTCCTGGCCCGGCCCGATCCAGGCTCCGCCACGATCGATCCAGGTCCCGTCATCGAGCACCTCGGTGAAGGTGCGCCCGCCGACCCGGTCACGTGCCTCGAGCAGGGCCACGGAGCAGCCCGCCTGCTTCAGGCGCAGCGCAGCGGTCAAGCCGGCGAATCCCGCACCCACCACGCAGCAATCAACGTCTGTCATGGGTCGCCCTCCCCACTCAATGGGCTCGCTTCGCTCAACCTACGCCGAACCGCGCCGTCAGAATCGCGATCAGCAAATAATGACGAGGGAGTCAGTCCAGAACGCTGACCACGTCAGAGCCAGCTCGGCGGTCTGATCGAATTGGCGACGTCGACGAGCGTGTACCGATGGCGGCGCCGTGGTGAATGCCGCGCCAGTTCACGAAGCGCCTCCTCGATGCCCAGGCGCAGACCGCGGTAGTCGAAGGGACGGTCGAAAATGGGATCACCGGTGCTCGGCACACCGCCTGCGCGGAGCCAATCGAGCGCGATACCGAGCACCAGTGCGCGGATCTGCAGAGCCCGCGGCTCGGTCTCGCTCAGGCGGCCGACCCGCTGCGCCGCGTCGCGCAGGTCCGCCTCGGTGATCTCGGCACTCGGGCGGCCGGCGAGCAGCATCACCACCGCGGTCAGGTGCGCCTCGCCGCAGTGCCGCGACGTCAGCGGAACCTGATCGAGCACGGCGATCGCGCCCGATCGATCGCCGCGGCCGGCCAGCAGACGCGCCAACCCGAACGCCGCACTGACCATGGCCGGGTCGGTGCGCCACAACGTTCGGTAGTACCGCTCGGCCAACGACCGGAGGCGTTCCGCGTCCGGCGGATCGTCGGCGTCGAGCAGGAGCTCAGCCGTCGCCGCAGCAGCGAGCTTCGGCGCAGCTTCACCGGGCAACATCGCGACCACCCGCTCGAAACTCGCCAGGGCCGCGGTGAGATCCCCGGTTTCCAGACCGGAGGTGCCGTCGTCCCAGTCCTCCCGCCAGTCCTCGCCGGATTCTCCGCCACTCAGCGGCGTCGGCAGGCAACGGGCGACATCTCGCGGGTCCAACCGGATGTCGCGTCGGCGGCCGTCGACGAATACATCGGTACGTCGCAACGCCAGATCGGCTCCGCACGTGGAACGGGGCGGGCTGAACAGCGTGGACGTCCTCGGGCTCGGCGAGCCGGTCTGCTCGGCGAGGACCTCGTGCAGCACCCCGCGACACTGGTCGGCCATCTCGTCGATCGACGAGAACCGTTGGGCTGGAAACGGGTTGGTGGCCCGGACCAGGAGCCGATAGAAGGACTCGTACCGCTCGAACAGCGCCGCTTCGCCCGGGCCGGGTAACGACTCGGCGTAGCGGTCGTCGGACAGGTCGACGGTCAGTTTGGCCAGCGTACGGCCGACGGTGTAGACGTCCGTGGCAACCGTCGGCCCGGTCCGCACGATCTCGGGGGCCTGAAAACCCTTGGTGCCGTATATGTATCCGAAGTCCCCGATGCCCGATACCGCACCCATGTCGATCAGCTCGATGTTGTCCTCGGTGAGCATGATGTTCTCGGGCTTGAGATCGTTGTAGACCAGTCCCAGCGAGTGCAGATAGGCCAGCGCCGGCATCACGTCGAGCAGGTAGCCGAGCGCTTGCTCGACCGGCATCATCTCCTTGGGTTCGCCGGCCGGCGCCTGCTGCTTGGCAAGAATGGCTTCCAGCGTGGTGCCGCCGATGTACTCCATCACGATGTAGCCGACCGGGCGCCCGTCGAAGCCGGGGTGTTCGACGAAGTTGTAGATCTTGACGATGCCGGGGTGGTTCACCATTGCCAGGAACTGACGTTCGGCGACGACGATCGCCTGGGCCTGCTGTCCGCCGGGCTGCAGTAGCCCCTTGAGCACCACCCATCGGTCGCTGACGTTGCGGTCGATCGCCAGATAGATCCAGCCGACACCACCGTGGGCGATGCAGCCCTGTACCTCGTACTGACCGGCCACCAGTTCGCCGGTCTCCAGTTGCGGTGAGAACGAGAACAGCGTGCCGCACTGCGGGCATACGCCTTCGCTGGGCGCAGGCCGGCCGGCGCTCCCCCGCCCGACCGGGTGGCCGCAGTTGCCGCATTCCCGTTTCGACTCGGCGACAACAGGATTGGTCAGAATGGCACTGGCCGGCTCGATGTCCTCCCGAACCGGGATCTCGACCAGGCCGTCGCCGATGCGCCGCCGCCCGGTGCGCAGCCGCGGACGGGTGCCCTCCACCTTGACCGGTGCGGATTCGGTCAACAGGACGGCTCGTGTTCCCTCGTCGCGCGTCATCTCAGTCCCGGTATTTCGGTTGCGGCGGTTGTGGCGGCGGGCCGAGAACGGTCAGCCACTTCCGGTACAGCGAGGACCAGGTGCCGTCGGCGCGGATCCGGTCCAGACTGGCATTGACCGCCCTGACCAGATCCTCGCGGGACCTGTTCACGCCGATGCCGTAGGGCTCGGCCTCCAGGCTGGGGCCGACCAGATGCAGGTTGGCGTCCTGCACCGCCATGCCGGCCAGGATCGAGTCGTCGGTGCTGACGGCATCCGCCTGCCCCTGCTGCAGCGCCACCAGGCAGTCGTCCCAGTTCTGCACGGCCAGTAGGGTTGCCGCCGGCGCCACCCGTGCGACGGTGGCCAACGACGTGGTGGCCACCTGCGAGCACACCCGCTTGCCCGCCAGGTCCGATGGACCACGAATCGGCGAGTCCTTCGGCACCAGCAGCCGCTGCCGGGCGTCGAAATACACGGTGGAGAAGGCGATCTGCTCCGCACGGGCGCAGGTGATCGTCATCGCCTTGACGACGATGTCGACGGTGCCGTCCTGTAGCGCGCTGATGCGTTCAGGCGAGGTCAGCAGGCGGAACTCCACCTTTGCCGGGTCGCCGAGGAGGTCGCGGGCCACCTCGCGGGCGATGTCGACGTCGAAACCCTGCAGTTCGCCCGATGCGGGATCCCGGAAACTGAAGAGGTTGGTGCTCTGGTCGATCCCCACGATCAGCCTGCCGTGTCGCCGGATCGCCTGGACGTTCGGGCCGTCGTCCGGCGTTGGACGCAAACTTGCTGTCGCATCACAACTTTCGACTGCCGCGCCGGGCACCTGCGATGCCACGGCGGCGCCGCTTGGTAGCGGCCGCGTGGTGAGGGATGCGGGCACCGAAACCAGCGGTTGCGCCGGCGAACACCCCGCCATCACGACCGCTGCCAGGCCCACGAGTGCGGTGACGGCACGCATCAGTGGTACTCGTTCAGTCTCGGCGCGGCACCCGCGGCGACGGCCAGTGCCGCCAGCACACTGATGGCCGCCGCGCCGGCCGGAAGCGCACTCAGCGCCACGTACGCGCGGGTGATCCCGTCGCGCTGCCGATCGCGGAGCACGGCGATGTCAGTGCCCACTGCCTGGTCCAGCCGGGCGAATTGGGCCGTCGAGCCCGGCACCCGGTCATCACGGGCGATTGCCACGGCACCGGGGTAATCGCCGCCGTCCAAGGTGCTGCGGATCTTGTCGTGGGCGCCCATCCAGCCACTCAGCGCGTCCTGCGCTCCGTCGACCGGGTGCCGCTCGAGCAACGCCCCGATCTGCTCCGTCCGCTGCTCGAACCTGGCGTCCGAGGCGGTGTCGGACCCCCGGTTGAGCAGTCCGAGAATCTCGTCGGCCCGGGCCTGCTGGACGAGGATCCGTGCAGTCACCGCCTCATGCAGTGGTTGCCCGCCTGCCGTGCGGGCCCGGTCGGCGGCGTGCGTCGACAACAGGCCGGCGACGGTCAGCCAGACGGCGAGCACCGTCATCAGTATCGACGCGAGGACCAGCCCGAGGTTGATCCGGCGGTGACTGTGCCGCGCCAAGACCACCTGCGCGATCACCAACAACGCCACCGCGAGCACGGCCCCGGCGATCACCGCGAGCGACGGAGCGACCGACCGTTCCGACTCGGTCACCGCATCGGCCTGGCTGCGATACAACTGCTCGGCGTCAGGCAGGATCGACTGCTGCATGAGAGTGGACGCGGCACTGAGATAGGCGGTGCCGATCGGGTGGCCGTCACGGTTGCTGGTCCGGGCGGTCGCCATCATCCCGGTGTACACCGCCAGCTGATTGGACAGGTCCGTGAGCAGTGTCAGCGACTCAATGTCGTTGGGCGACACCCCGTTCGACGCGGTGACCAGCCCGGCCGACGCCTGACCGATGGCCGCGTCGTAGCGATCTCGGACATCGTGCGGCTCGGCCCCACCGGACAGAAACGCGGTCGCCGCGGTGGTATTGGCCGACGACAGCGCCCCGTAGATCCGCTGTGCCGCGTCGGCCAGCGGCTCGGTGTGCGAGCGCAGCGTCTCCAGCCGCTGCTGCCGGTCGGAGACCGTCACCGTCGCCGCCACGCCCACGGTCAACACCACCACGACAAGGACGAGAGCCGTCATCGCCATGCGGCCCGGAGTGGAGCGCAGGAAGTCGACGACCGGACGGTCCGGCTCATCGAGGTCGACCAGCATCGACTCGTCGAGCGTGCGCGCCCGCCGGCGCTCCAATTCACCGCTGTGCACTCGACATCTCCTCGTCGCAGGCTGGGGCCCATAGCGGATGATTCGCACGGTAGCCCCTGTGCAGGTGTTGCGCGGGTGGTTGACGCACATGAGCCTCGACGCGCCGAACGCAGCCCAGAAGGCCCGATCAGTGAGACTTGTGGTAAAGGGCATAGATTTTGCCGGCGCGGCAGCAGATCACATCGAATGGGTGACGTGGGACACAACGGCGACCGCCGCCGCGAAGCGGCCGATGCATGGTCGGCCGCGGCCAGAAGATCGTAGCTGACCTGCTGGTTCACCGGCACCGGCGGGCCGCGCCGCCACCGGCGCCCGGCCACTCTACCGCGTCAAACCGAGGTTGACGCAGAGTGTCGTCCTGATTGCCATCAGCAGAACCAGACAACTTNAGAGGGGTATAAGAGACAGGATCAAGCCCGCCGGGCCGCCGCCGGCCCCGGAGCGCGCCGTTCGCCGGAACATGAGATTCCCACTGCCCGCCGGCCGGGCGCCCGAGAAGGGCCTGCAGGTCGAGACCATTCTGGTCGCCCGCGCGGTCAGCGCGCGTTTCCCCGAGATTCTCAACATCGGCGGGGTCCGGGCCGATTCGATGAAGTGGCATCCCAACGGGTTGGCCATCGACGTGATGATCCCGAATTATGCCACCGCGGAGGGCAAGGCTCTCGGCGACCGCATTGTCGCGTACGTGCTCGACAACGCCGAGCGGTTCGGGGTGAACCACGTGATCTTCCGGCAGCACATCCTCTACCACGGCAAGGCGCCCCGAAAGATGTCGGACCGCGGCGGAGATACCGCCAACCACTACGACCACGTGCACATCGCCACCAACGGCGGCGGCTTCCCCACCGGGCACGAAACGTATCTGACGTAAGTGGGTCAGTGGGAGTATCGCTGACCTCCTGCAGGCACCGGTTCCCCCGCGCCGGCGCCACGGCGCGTGAGTCGGCCCTGCCGGTCGCTCTTTGAGATTGCTGATCCTCGGCGTGCCGGACCCCGAATCGAGCACAAGCAGCGCGATGATGCAGATGTGGTTGTTGATGCGAATGTGACAAACGGTGCGCCGGAGCCCGAAACGCCCAGACCGGAAGCCGAACCGGTGCTGGTTGAGCCACCCTCGATTGCCGACGCGCAGCCGCAGCAGCGGGTATGGACCATGCCCGAGCCGGAGGCGACGCGAAAGAAAGCCGACGAGGTGGGCCGGATCGCGCTCAAGGCCGGCACGGCCACCACCGGGTTCATCGCGAACGTCGCTCGCCATGGCGCCCGCTCCGTCAAACAGCTGTCCCGCGCGATCGACGCGGTGCCACCGACCGTGCGCCTGCTGACCGCGATGAGCGTACTCATGCTCCTGGGCATCGTCGGCGCCATCGCACTGCAGAGCGTTCTCGGCCTGGTCTGCATCGTCGTGGTGGTCCCGGTGTGCTCGTTCGTCCTCGGCGCGCTCGGCCACCGCTGTTACAGCGGACTGGGCGGTCCGCCCATGCCCCGCGTGGAAAGCCCGGCCGCGGCGCCCTCGACGCCAGAGCTCCAGCGATCGGTCGAATATGTCGACAAGAAGCTCGCCGCCGCCTTCACCGCTTTCGGCGCCGAACGGCAGCAGCACGCGATGATCGCCCTGTTCCAGGCCAAGACGGCCGTCGAACTCACGCTCGGGACGGAGCAGGAGTCCGCGAACCACGTCGACGCCTTGCTGTCCGCCGAAGGCCACGACGCCCGCCCGCGTATTCGCGCCGGCTCCGCACCAAAATCCTTGCGGGAAAGCAACTCCCTGGCGGCGTCATGAACCACCGCCTCACCGGTCAGGTTGCGCTCATCGAGGATGACTACACCTTGGTGATCAATCGGGGCGCCGAGGCTGGGGTCGCACCTGGCATGGTCTTCGCCGTGCTCTGCGACTCAGATCAGGTGATCACCGATCCCGAATCCGGCCGGGAATTGGGCAGACTCACGCGCGAGAAGCTTCGGGTGCGGGTGTTCGACGTGCAGCCGCTGTACTCTCGCGCCCACACCTTCGCCAGGACCGACGACTTCTACGGCCTCTTTCAGGCGACGGCAGTGGTCACCGTCGACGTCGGCGACAGCCTCGAACTGGTGCGCGACGAAGCCGAGGGCCGGCGGACCGCTGCTGGAACATCTGCCTAGGCGAGCTGATCCATCAACATGGCGGTGCCGTCTTGCCGACGGTGCGCATCGATCTGCGGCACGAGTCTGCGGAAGTGCTCGGAGGCGCAGTGGGCATCGAGTGCATCGCGATCAGGCCAGGTCTCGATGTAGATGAAATGTCCGGCGTCCTCGCGGTCGACGAACAGGTCGTAGCTGATGCAAAGGGGCTCTTGCCGAGTCAGGCGAACCAACTCGTCGAGCAAGGGCCGCACCTTCTCCACCGCATCCAGCTCGATGAAGTCCTGCGCGATCACTTTCAACGTCACGACGACCACGGTAACTGCCGAGAGTTTTGCGCTCCGCCCTACGGGTTCGACCGCACGGCGTTGTTCCACGCGGCCACCGCTGAGATCTGACGCTCGTCCTGGCGGACCTGTCCCCCGCCGCGTCTACCGTCTGCGCCGTGGCGTGGGCAGAGGTGGAACCCGAGGAGCACCAGAATGACGAAGAGCGGGATCGCGACTGACTCCTGCGGGTCGCTCACACCGCCCCCAGGGCACGTGGCTGATCTGGGCCGAGGATGTGGTGCGGCGCGGCGCCGACGCCCGTCTGGTGTACTTCTGCGGTAGCGGTCGGGGGACCGCGGTGAGGGGGAACCGTGGCAAAGGGATCGCCGATCCTTCGGGCGTGGAACGACGCCTTTAAACCTTCGTGCCGCCGCCGTGGGATGCGGTTCATCACCGCGGCCGGGTTCGTGCTCGACGACGTCTACGTGACCGAGCTCTTCTATCCGCAGGTGTTCCATCCCGACAAGGACCCGGATCGGTTACGGATCAGCTGGACCGTGGACATCAAGCCGCTTGCCGTAGACGAGGTCCTCTGGGCCGCGTTCATGCCCGACGTGGTGATGGGCCGGCAGATGCGGATCAACCGCCGCATCAACGGCGCCTTCAGGGTCCAACCGCTGCGGATCGACAGCGGCCGCCTGGACTTCCCGGCAACCGACGAGCCGAACTGGGATCCGGTACTCGACGAATTCGACCGCGTCCGTGCCGAGTTCATCGCCACGCACGCCACCGCCGCCGACTACGCAGCGATGGTGGAGCAGCACCCAGACGGCATCGCCCCGTCGCGGACCTTGACCCGCACGGTCACCGCGCTAATCGCCGCTGGCCGCAACACCGACGCCGCCCGCATCGCCGATGAGGCGATCGCCCGCGGCGAGCGGGGTGGGATGTCCTCGACGGTGGACGTGCTCAAGTACCTCGCCGCATACGCGAAAGGCCCTGCGGCGTATGCGGAATTCACGGCGAGTCTGATCTCCACCCACGACTACACCGTGCTCTATGAGTCTCGATCGAGCAGCCCGACCGGGCTATGCCGCGAGCATCACCCCAGCAGCATGCGCCGGATGCTCGCCGAGATGAACGGCACCGATCCCTGGGCCATCGTCCTCAGCGTCCGCCCGTCGGCCGGTGCACCGGCCGACTTCTCGACGTCGCTGTACCTACAGGCCGCCGGCACCGCCGAGACGATGGTGATCGAATTCTGCCGACCCGGCGGCGCCGACATCGGAGCGGTGTCGGTGCGATCGGTCGTCGGCCACCCGCACACCGGCACCGCCGAGCTCGACGTCGACATCGTGCTGCCGCGTAGCGTCCAGACGCTCAGCCGCCACGAGGTATTCACTGCGGACGAGGCGGCCGAGATGTTCGAGAGGTTCTACCGGACCGACACGATCGGTGAGGGTTACGTACTGCGGCCCGTGGAGGGCTACACCGCCGACGGCGACCTGATCGACCTGCGAGGAGTCACAAGTGAATGAGGTCTTGGCGTACCAGCTCTTCGGTGAGTGGAGCAACCGCCACCAGGCCAGAGGCGCGTCCATCGAAGGCGACTACGCGCCTGAAGACGAGGCCGAAGAGTGGGTCGAGAAGTTGATAGGCGGCATGGTCGCGGCGATGGCCGACGCGGGCGTCGCCGTGCCACGCGGGCCGATCCGCGTCCACGGCGCGAAAGTGTTCGTCGAACTCGACGGGGACGACTTCATGGCCCGTGACATCGACGGCGAGGGCAGCCGGGCACCGGCCAGCCTGGAACGGATCCTGTCGAGGTTCGCGACGATCGCCGCACAACGCAGCTGCGCGCAACGCTGGTACTACTGGTACACCGGAGACCCGACCGGCATGGCGTACTTCGTGACACCCGAGGAGCTGATCACCTCCGCAGGGATCGATGTCCGCGAGCTGAACACCGGCGAGCAGTGGTACGAGGCGCAGCCGGACTGATGCACCCGGCTCAGATCATCTCGGCTGGTGCAGCATCACCACCACCTGCAGGACGTGCCCTGGTCAGATGATCCGCCACTGACGTGCTCGGCGATACAGCTGTGGCCGGTGTGTCGGAAGTGGTTCCGCCTCGCCGACCACGCGGCCGCGTCAGCACACTGCCCAACCCGAGTCCGCGTCTCCCCCGTTCCATTCGCGGACAACTCCACGAAGTTGAGCTCGGCGCATACCCCGACCGGAGCGGCGCGGCTGACGACGCTTGGGCCAGTGGCACATCCAGCAGCAACAGATCGCGGTTCCGGTAAAGATCCACTGCCAATAGCAACCGGAGCGGCGGTCGGCCCAGCCGGGAACTAATTCAGGAAGATCGCACACCTCGGGGGCGGCGCAGCGGTGGACGGGAACAACAGAGACTTCCCGGCGAACCACACGGACGTGGAAGGGCGCGTGGGCATCGGTACGAGACACGGTGGATCCTCGGAAATTAGGGCACCCCACCGTGTTCGCAGATCTGCTGCGGGGCGGGGCTACCGCGGTCTTCGAAGACCGCCGGCCGAGGTTGCTCGCATGTGTCGGGATGCTACTCGTCGGGGATGACACGTATATCGAGGAGAGGCCACAGCGCACCGCTACGCTCGATCGTCGCCCGACTCGAAGGGGAACCGATGCCGGACAACGCGTTCGAAGACGAGGGACTGAACGACTACATCGAGGTGTTGAAGGCCGTCATCGGCGGGCTGAACCTTCTGGTAGACACCCTGATGGGAAACTCCGTCGACGGGGTCGAGACCACTCCCGAGGAACAACGTCAGGCATGGGAAGACGGGAAGGAAGCCGGTCGCCGGAGAGTGACCGGACCGAACCCGTACCGGACAACCACGGCGGGCAGATACCTGCTCGCACAGCTGTGGCTCGCCGGCCGGCAAGGCGTCTGGGACGGTCACCTGAGTTGACCGCCGACTTCTCGCGCATGGCGCCGCCGCGACGGGATGAGTCCGTGGCGAATGCGGGAGGCCGAACTAGTCGCAGTTGACCGTCATCTCACCGCGACCAACCGCGAACGATGCGGTTGCCGATCTGGATCGCCCCTATGACGCCGTACGCGACCCACAACCACCACGGAACGCCGAGCGCCACGAACGCGGCCCCGGTACCGACGGTGGCGACCAGGTCGTAGTTGCGCCGCAGGAGATCCATCGTGGCGTTATCCCTTTCACGGCGGTGATGCGGTGGAAGACTAGACAACTCGCCGGCTCGGCTGCTGCCGGCAGACCGCGTGGTCGATGGACGTCCCCGACATGCCCTGTCCCCTTCGGTGCGACGTGCTTGCGGGCGCCGCGAAGCAGCCGTTCCAGACACCCCACTCGAACTGGAAGTCGTCGCCGATCAACATCACCGCCCGCATATCGCGTCGGCGGGCCGAATCGATGGCGACACGGAACACATCACGCACCAACGCCGGATCCCACTGTGCCTCAACGCCAACCACCACACGGTCAGCTTGCTGACGCGCGTGGCCGACCCTGCAGAGCAGCTGGCATGGATTCAGACCGCTGTACGTCTTGAACTCCACCAGCAGACCACTCACGGCGGCGTCGGGTGAGCGCAGACCTGCGAGATGTCGCGTGGGCAGTGCGATCACGTTGTGACCTTGGAGGGCAAGGCGGCGCGCAATCCAATACTCCTGGTGGTCGAAGGTCGCCAAGGATTCGTCGACGCAGCCGGTGGACCCACCTGTCCACGAGCCCTTCTCGTACGCCGCCAACGCGCCGGTGAACGCGGTCTGATCGCCGCCGGCGACCCACGCCGCGACATCGCGCACATAGGGGCTGTCGGCGATCGGCAACATGCGCGAATCCTGACAGCGGGGTCCGACAAACCGGCCGACGCCGCAGAAGTGCCCGCGGCCCGCAGGACCGCTCCGTCAGGCGATGAGGCCCTCGAGTGCGGGATCGGCGAACAGCGCGGTCGGGATCCCGAGAACCTGCTTGGGGCGGACTCGCAGCACGATCAGCGCACCGGCCGGGCGGACCGAGATGATGTTGCCGCGGTCGATGATCAGGGTGGTCGCCGGGGTGTCGATGCGGATGCGGGTGTCATCGCCGCCGGCGGCCCACCGCGATCCGGTGCGCAGGACTCGCCGGTTCGGGATGTAGGCGCACACCAGGCTGACCGCGACCGCGAACGCCGCGTACAGCACGGCCGCCCCGGCGAATATCACGAGCCCGACCAGCCACCCGCTGCCGTTGACGACGCATACCCCGGCGGCGATCGCGGCGACCACCGTCGTGAAGGTCAGCAGCCGTTTCCACAGCGCAGGTTGCCGCAGAATCGAAAGCGTTGCCCGGCGCGTGTCGCCGGGCTGGGCGGTCCACTCGGTGGTGGCCTTGGGGATCTGATCCACGCTGCCGGTCACGAACGCAGTCTGGCACGGCGGGCGGGGAGGCACCACGCCGTAGCCTCGACTTCATGGAGCACCGGATCTTCGGTACCGCCGTCGCCGCGGTGTACCCGCACTATTTCGCGAAGTTGCAGCGCAAGGGTCGCACACAGGCCGAACTCGACGAGGTGATCTGCTGGCTGACGGGATTCGACGAGACGACACTGCGGGGCCACCTCGACGACGAGACGACGTTCTCGGAGTTCTTCGCCGACGCCTCCCTGAACCCGAACGCCTCGCTCATCACCGGCGTGGTGTGCGGGGTCAAGGTGCAGGAGGTCGAGGACCCACTGATGAGAAAGATCCGCTACCTCGACAAGCTCGTCGACGAACTCGCGCGCGGCAAGCCGATGAACAAGGTGCTGCGCACGGCGTAGCCGTCGCCCGCGGCGGTGTCGGCCACCGCACACGCCGACCGCCGGACTCTCCCCAGAACCGAAGAGACCCCCTCCGATGCTGGTCGGAGAGGGTTTTTCTGGTCGGGCTGACAGGATTTGAACCTGCGACCACTTGACCCCCAGTCAAGTGCGCTACCAAGCTGCGCCACAGCCCGCTTGCTTCCGGCTTGCACCGGCAGCGAGTCGAAAGCTTACCGTAGCCTCCTGCCCTAGTTCTAATCCGCCCCACCGGTCACAGGTCGGTGCTCACTTCGCCGCGGTTTCGGCGACGGCCGCGTCGGATTCGTCGACGGCGATCTCCGGTGGCAGCTTCGTGAAACCGCGGCTCGTCACGGCCAGGACGACGACGCCGAGGCCCAGCCAGCACAGCCCCAGGACGATTGCGCGCGCGTCGAGCTGCAACAGCAGATACGACGTGACGACCGCACCGATCGCCGGGGCGACGACGTACAACAGCGGGTTGCGCGCCTCGCCGGTAGCCCGGTGGCGGAAGTAGTAGACGATCACCGACACGTTGACGAGGGTGAACGCGACGAACGCCCCGAAGTTGATGAACGACGTCGACGTCGCCACGTCGAGGAACATCGCCAACAGACCCACCACGCCCACGATCACCAGGTTGGCCGCCGGGGTGCGGAATTTGGCGCTCAGGGTGCCGAACACCGACCGGGGCAGGGTGCCGTCACGGCCCATCGCGAACAGCAGCCGCGACGCGGAGGCCTGCGCGGCGATGCCGGACGCGAACTGGGCCAGGATCAGGCCGGCGAGGAACACCGCCCCGAACAGGTTGCCGCCGATCTGCTTGGCGATCTCCAGTGCCGCCGACGACGAATCGGCGAATTCCCCACCGGGATGGACCAATTGGGTGGTGTAGGCGATGACCAGGAAGATGGAGCCGCCGATCAGCGCGATCAGCAAGATGGCCCGCGGCATGTTCTTGCGCGGCTCGACGGCTTCCTCGGTGAAGGTGGTGACGGCATCGAACCCGAGGAACGAGTAGGCCGCGATGGCCGCGCCGGCCGTCACTCCCCCGATGCCGGCGCCGACCCCTGTGAACGGGCTCGCACTGACCAGCCCGCCGGCACCGCTGCTGCGGACGACGGAGGCGATCGACAGCACCACGAACAACCCGATGACCAGTAGCTGGAACGCCATCAGCAGGTAGTTGGCCTTGTCGGCGACCTTGATGCCGACCACGTTGAGCGCGGTGGTGATCACGATGAACCCCAGCACCCACAGCCAGCCGGGCACTCCGGGGAACTGGGCGTCCAGATACGCCGCCCCGATCAGCCAGATGACCATCGGCAGAAACAGATAGTCCAGCAATACTGCCCAGCCGGTGAGGAATCCGGCCCGTGGATCGATGGTGCGGCGCACGTAGGTGTAGGCCGAACCCGATACCGGGTAGGCCGCCGCCATCCGGCCGTAACTGGACGCGGTGAACAGCATGGCCGCCAACGCGATCAGATAGGCCGACGCCGACGCTCCGGCGGTGGTGGACGCGACCACGCCGAAGATGCCGAGCACGATCAGCGGCGTCATGTAGGCCAGACCGAACAGCACCAACGAGGGCAACCCGAGGGCGCGCACCAGAGTCGGTTGCCCGGCGGATGGTGGTGTCATGGCGGTGCCTTTCAGTTGGCGTGGCGGTTCGATGGTGACCAGCGCTGTGGGTCGATGCGGCCGTCGTAGAGTGGCAGCGCGATCGGTCGGTCCGACGGCCCGAACTGGTCCCACATCCGGTTGGTACCGGCGGTTCCTCGCTCACGCACGGCAGCAACGGACGCGAGGTCGATGCGCTGGTAGAGCACTCCCGCGGCTTCGTCCGAGTTCTCTTGGAGCACAGTGCCTTCGGGGTCGACGATGATGCTGCGACCCTTGCCGACCGGCCCGGCGCAGTTGACACTCACCGTGAAGACCTGGTTCACAATCGAATTGGCGCGGGCGAGCACCAGTTCCTGACTCCGGTCCTCGGTGGTGGTCTTGACCACGTTGACGATCAGGTCGGCCCCCATCCAGGCCAGATGGCGGCTCACCTCGGGGAACCAGGCGTCATAGCAGATGGACAGGCCGAGACGGCCGACGTCAGGGATGTCGACGGTGACGAAACTGTCGCCGGGCGTGTACTTCTCGTACGGTCGCCAGGGGAAGATCTTGCGGTAGGACGCCATGAGCCCGCCGTCGGGAGCGAAAACCGGCGCGGTGTTGAAGAATTCACCGTTCTCGCCACGCTCACACACCGAGCCGGGAACCAGCCAGGCGTCGGCGGTGCGGGCCACCTCACCGAGTGCGGCGATCAAGGGACCGTCCAGAGGCTCGGCGGCAGCGGCGAGCACGTCGGCGTCCCCGGTACCGAACAAGTGGATCTCGGGATAGACGATGAGCGCCGGGCCGGTCACCGCCGACCGCACCCGCAGCACGTCGGCCGCGAACTCGGTGACGGTGTCCTGCCTGTCGAATACCGGCAGGCCCGCTACGTCGAGCGGTGCCGCCTGGACCGCAGCCACCGTGATCGACCCCGACACAGGACCTCCGAAGCGTTAATAACCCAGAATGAACGAATTTAGCGGAATATTAGTTCAGCATGAACAAATAAGGCAATAGCTCACGTACCCTGAGGCCATGACGTTGCAGGTCGGTGAGGCGCATCCGGCGCTGAGCGCCCCGGCCGTCGCCGGTATCACCCGGCTCAGCGCCGCCGACACGGTGCGGGCGCGCCTCGAGCTGGCCATCGAGCTGGGGCTCATGACCGACGGGGAACGGCTGCCCCCCGAACCCGACATCGCCGCCGCCCTCGACGTCAGCCTGGCCACCGTTCGCCGGGCCTTGCAGTCCATGGCCGACGAGGGCCTGGTGGTCCGCCGGCGCGGCCGGGCCGGCGGGACCTTCGTCGCCCGCAGTGGTGTCCGGGTCACGCCCGGACCCGATCGTCCGTCGGCCACGTTTCGCGCCGACGCCGCCGAGGTGCGCGGCCTCATCGACCTGCGCGCGCTGGCCGAGGATGCACTCAGTGCCGCGGCGGCGCAGGCCGCCACCGATGCGGAGCTCGACGCGCTGGCGGCCATCGTCGCCGAGGCCGCCGCGGCCACCGACTGGACCGGCTTCCACAGCGCCGATCAGCGTTTCCACGAATCCGTCGCCGCGGCAAGCGGTCTCGATTGGGCGATGCACACCTACTGCGATGTGCTGCACGGGCTGTACCGCTACTTCATTCCGTACCCGATCGATTACCTGCGCCAGTCCAACCGCGAGCATGCTCAGCTGGTGGAGGCGCTACGCCGCCGCGACAGCCGGGCAGCCTCCGAGATCGCCCGCAATCACGTTCTGACGTTGCACCAGACCATGTACGTCGGGTTGCCGCAGCCGGCGGACGAGCAAGGCTAGCTTCGCGCCGCCGGCTCTTCGACCGCGGTGACCACCGAATCGTCGACATCGCGCGGCGCCCGCGACGTCTGCCAGGCACGGACCACCAGAGCCGCCCACCCGGCCACGATCAGGGTGTAGATCCCCGTCGACCACGGCCAGTGCACGCCGAAGTAGTGCACCAGTTTCTGGCTGTTGGTCAGCAGGATGACCCCGCCGACAGCGGTACCGAGCAGCGCGGGATTGATCCGGCTGACCAACCAGGCGGCAATCGGCGCGGCGATCACGCCACCGGCCATGAGCCCGAGCACCACGGGCCAGTTCTCCAGAAACTCCTGGCGCAGCCCGACCAGGAAGCCGACGGACGCCGACACCGCGACCAGGAACTCCGAGGCGCTCACCGAACCGATGACGGTCCGCGGCGCGGTCTTGCCCTGCGACAGCAGCGTGCTGGTGGTCACCGGACCCCAGCCGCCGCCACCCGACGCATCGATGAAACCCCCGAACAGGCCGAGCGGGGCCAGGAACTTCGCGCTGTGGCTGGTGCCGTGCTGCCCGAGCGTCAGCGGGGTGCCCAGCGAGAACCGCAGCAACACGTACAGGCCGATGCCCAGCAGGATCGCCGCCATGAGCGGCGCCGCGGACTCCGTCGACAGTGAGGACAGCACCGTCGCACCGGCGAACGCACCTGCCGCGCCGGGGATCCCGAGCTTGGCCACCAGCGGCCAGTCGATGTTCTTGAACCGCCAATGCGACACCGCCGACGCCAGCGTCGTCCCCACCTCGGCCAAGTGCACCGCGGCGCTGGCCTGGGCCGAGGCCACCCCGCTGAGCACCAGCAGCGTTGAGGCGGTGACGCCGAAAGCCATTCCGAGCGCACCGTCGACCAATTGGGCACCGAGGCCGACGAGCGTGAAGATCAGTAGCGAACGCACAGGTTCGGCTGCTTTCGATTAGTGGTCGCGCGGCGACCAGATGGATTGACGGGCGCGGTTCAGCTGCGCGCGCGACACCATTCGTCGAAAGCCATCAACCGGCGGGAGGGCCAGAACGGCTCGAGAGCAGAAAGAGCAGACGGTGCGGTGCGGTATGCACGTTCGGCCACCGGTCGCCCCTCTCTCGAATCGGACAGATTAGTGGAGCTTACAAGACGCGCCGGCCACCGCTGCGCGACCCTACACGGACAACAGGCGATACAGCCCGATTAGTCCCACCAGCACGATGACGGCCCGCAGCGCGTTCGGCGACAGCCGGCGCCCGTAGTGCGCACCGAGGAAGCCGCCGATCAGGGAACCGATCGCGATCAACCCGGCCGCCAGCCAGCTGATCCGGTCGAACGCGACCAACGTGTAGGCGACGGCCGCCACGATGTTCACCAGAAGCGACAGCAAGTTCTTGGCGGCGTTCATGCGCTGCATCGACTCCGGCAGCAGCGCCCCCATCACCGCGATCAGCAGGATGCCCTGGGCGGCGGTGAAGTAGCCGCCGTAGACGCCGACGGCGAACGTGCCGAACACCAACACCGCCATGCGGCGCGGGCTCACATGGTCAGCAGATTGACCGGAGGCCTCGGCGCGTCGCCTGGCCCAGGCCTGGATCCGCGGGCCGATCACCACGAGGATCAGCGCCAGGATCAACAGCACCGGCACCACCGCGACGAAGACCTTCTCCGGCAGGTGCAGCAGCAGCCAGGCGCCGAGCCCGGCGCCGATCAGCGAGCCCGGGATCTGCCAGCGCAGCCGCTTCCACTGGCCCCGCAACTCGCGGCGGTAGCCCCAGGTGCCCGATACCCCGCCGGCGACCAGCCCGACGGCGTTGGACATCGTCGACGTGACAGGCGGAATCCCCAGCGCCACCAGCGTGGGAAAGGTGATCAGCGTGCCGGACCCGACGATGGCGTTGATGGCACCCGCGCCGACACCGGCCAGAGCGATCAGGATCATGTGGGTGACGGACACTCGGGCCACCCTACCGACGTGATTCGGGTGGGTTCAGCGGCGCCCACCGCCGCGGAACGCACCCAAATCGCGGGCTATCGGCGCTTCGGCGCGCCCCTCTTCTCGCGGACACGCACGTTGATCCGCACCGGGCTGCCCTCGAACCCGAATTGCTCACGCAGGCGGCGCTCCAGGAATCGGCGGTAGCCGGCCTCCAGGAACCCGGAGGTGAACAGCACGAAGGTCGGGGGCCGGGTGGCGGCCTGGGTGGCGAACAGGATCTTGGGTTGCTTGCCGCCGCGTACCGGCGGCGGTGTCGCGGCCACGACCTCTTTCAGGAAGGTGTTGAGCTGGCCGGTGGAGATCCGCTTGTCCCAGGACGCCAGCGACGTCTCCAGCGCGGGCACCAGCTTCTGCACCGCGCGGCCGGTCATGGCCGAGATGTTGATCCGCGGCGCCCACTGCACCTGCACCAGTTCCCGGTCGATCTCCTTGTCCAGCAGGTAGCGCCGGTCCTCGTCGACCAGGTCCCACTTGTTGAACGCGATGACCAGGGCGCGTCCTGCCTCGATCACCATCGACAGCACCCGCAGGTCCTGCTCGGTCAGCGGCTGGGAGGCATCGATCAGCATGATCGCCACCTCGGCCGCGTCGATCGCGCCGTGCGTGCGCACCGACGCGTAGAACTCGTGGCCGCTGGCCTGCCCGACCTTGCGGCGCAAACCGGCGGTGTCGACGAAACGCCAAGTCTTGCCGCCCAATTCGATCAGCGAGTCGACCGGATCAACCGTGGTGCCCGCGACATCGTGAACCACCGAGCGCTCGTCGCCGGCCAACCGGTTCAGTAGTGAGCTCTTGCCCACATTCGGCTTGCCGACCAGCGCCACGCGACGCGGACCGCCGCCACCGCTGCCGGCGACCTCCGACACCTCGGGCAGCTTTTCCATCACCAGGTCCAGCAGATCGGCCACGCCGCGGCCGTGCATGGCACTGATCGAGTGCGGCTCCCCTATGCCCAGCGACCACAGCGCCGCAGCATCGGCCTCACCCCGTTGGGTGTCAACCTTGTTGGCCGCCAAGAACACCGGCTTGCCGGACTTGCGGAGCAACCGGGCAGCGGCCTCGTCGGCCGAGGTCGCGCCGACGACGGCGTCGACCACCAGGATGATCGCGTCGGCGGTGCGCATCGCCACCAGCGCCTGGTCGGCGACCAGTTGCTGCAGGCCCTTGGCGTCGGGTTCCCATCCCCCGGTGTCCTGCACCATGAATCGGCGCCCGAGCCAGTTCGCGTCGTAGGACACCCGGTCGCGGGTCACCCCGGGGATGTCCTGGACGACGGCCTCGCGACGCCCCAGGATGCGGTTCACCAGAGTCGATTTGCCCACGTTGGGCCGGCCGACGACGGCAACCACCGGCGGCAGGGCGGCCGCCTCCTCCAGAACCTCGGCGACCTCGTCGCTGAGCTCCCAGTCGCTCTCGTCCGACCAGGTGCCGTCACCGTCAGAGACGCTCATCGCCGTACCCCCGCATGCTGGGTCACCAGGTCGAGAAGGTGTGCCACGACCTGTGTTTGGTCCATATCGCTGGTGTCGACCACGAGGGCATCATCGGCGGCCCGCAACGGCGACACGGCCCGGGTGGAATCCAGGTGGTCGCGGCGCTGCACGTCGGCCAGCACCGTGGCGTAGTCGTCGGGCAGACCGCTCGCGACGTTCTGCGCATTGCGCCGCCGGGCCCGCTCCTCGGCCGATGCGGTGAGGAAGATCTTGGCGTCGGCATTCGGCAGCACCACGGTGCCGATGTCGCGACCCTCGACCACCACACGTCCACCGGCCGAAGCCAACTCGCGCTGCAGGTCCACCAGTCGGGCGCGCACCGCGGGTACCGCCGAGACCGCCGAGACCGCGCGGGTCACCTCGTCGCCGCGGATCTCGGTCGAGACGTCCTCACCGGCCAGGTAGGCGCGGTCCTCAGCGGGGTCCGAGCCGACACCGATCACCGCATCGGACGCCGCCGCCGCGATGGCCTCGGCATCCTCCAGATCGACCCCGGCCCGCAGCACCGCCAGCGTGACGATGCGGTACATCGCACCGGTGTCCAGGTAGCTCGCCCCGAGCGCTTGAGCCAAACCCCTTGATACCGAAGACTTTCCGGTCCCGGCCGGTCCGTCGACCGCCACCACCAGAGATCCGCTCACATTCCCACCGCCTGATAGAGCTCGCCGATTTCCTTGCGGCTGAGCGCCCTGATACTGCCCGGCCGCTGGTCCCCCAGCGCCACCGAGCCGATGTCGGTGCGGACCAGCTCCTGCACCGGGAAATCCACCGCGGCCAGCATGCGCCGCACGATACGGTTACGGCCCTCGTGCAGCGTGACCTTCACCAGGGTCTTGCCGGGAACCGTGTCCACCACCGCGAAGTCGTCGACATGGGCCGGCCCGTCGTCCAGCTCCACACCGGCACGCAGCTTCTTGCCGAGCCCGCGCGGCACCGTGCCGATCACCGTCGCCACATAGGTTTTCGGTATCTCGTACGACGGGTGCATCAACCGGTGGGCGAGCTCCCCGTCGTTGGTCAGCAGCAGCAGGCCTTCGGTGTCGGCGTCGAGCCGCCCGACGTGAAACAGCTTCTTGTTGCCGCGGACCCGGTGTTCCACCAGGTCGCCCACGCATGGGCGGCCCCGCTCGTCGGACATTGTCGACAGCATGCCGCGCGGCTTGTTGATCGCCAGGTACACCAGGGTGTCGTCGAGCACCACGCGGGAGCCGTCGACCCGGATCTCGGAGACCGCCGGATCGACCCGGGTGCCCAGCTCGGTCACCACCTGGCCGTCCACCTCCACGCGGCCGTCGGTGATCATCCGTTCGGCCACCCGCCGAGAGGCAATCCCGGCCTGGGACAACACTTTTTGCAGTCGCACGCCTTCTTCCCGCACGCGAGGAGGACCAAAATCGTCAGCCATGTCAGTCCTTGTCCACGTCGAAGGCCGTCGGCTGGTCGCCACCAGACGAACCGCCGTTGAGTTTGGCGAAACGCGGCTCGTCACCGAGTGCTTCGCTCAGGTCGTCGATCACGTCGACATCGGGCAGCAACGGCGCGATGTCGGGCAGATCGGACAGCGAGGTCAGGCCCAGCCGCTCCAGGAACAACTCGGTGGTGGCGAACGTCGCGGCACCGGTATCGGAATCGGTGCCCGCCTCGGTGATCAGACCGCGCGCCACCAGAGTCCGCATCACCGCGTCCACGTTCACACCGCGCACCGCGCTCACCCGGGCGCGGGTCACCGGCTGCCGGTAGGCCACCACGGCCAGGGTCTCCAGGGCGGCCCGGGTCAGCTTCGACCGGGCGCCGTCGAGCAGCAGCCGCTCGACATACGGCGCATACCGGGCCCGGGTGTACATGCGCCAGCCACCGGCGGCCTCACGCAGGTCGATGCCGCTGTCCCGGGCGGCGTACTCCTCGGCCATCAGCCGCAGCTTGGCCATCACCCGGTAGGCCGGTTGCTCGGTCGCCGAGGCCAGCGCGTCCACCGTCACCGGCGTGTCCACTACCAGCAGCAATGCTTCCAGGACCGCGCCCAGTTCGCCGTCTTCGAGCTCGGGAACCGTCGCCACATCGACGCCCAGCTCGTCTCCGACCGGGATCGCATCACCCGGGGCATCATCGGACCGCTCTCCGGAATCGGAGATCTCGTCAGTCATTGTTCTCGCTATTCTTCCGCATCCGCGGTTGCCAGATGTTCGCTGGTCGGCCGGTCTCCGGTCCACGAAACCTGGAGCACTCCAAGCGGTTCTGGTTGCTCGAATGTTACCGCCCTGGCCCGGAACAGTTCGAGCAGCGCCAGGAAGCGCCCGACGATCTGGAGTCCGTCCGTGCACTCGGCCACCAGTTCGGCAAAGGTCGCCCATTCGCCGATACCGCGCTGTTCGAGCAGCTCGATGATCCGGTGCGCCTGTTCGGGCACCGACACCTTGGGCGCGTGGATGTGGTCGATGCCGACGGTCGGGACCGGGCGCGGGGTGAAGGCGGCGGCGGCGATCTCGGCGAATTTGCCGGCATCGACCCCGAGCATGACCTCGGGCAGCAGGTCTGAGTACCGGTCCTCCAGCGACACCACGCGCGGGTAGCTGCGCAGCGCGGCGGCCTCCAGTTCGGCGAACATCAGCGCGACGTGTTTGAACGCCCGGTACTGCAGCAGCCGCGCGAACAGCAGGTCGCGGACCTCGAGGAGGGCCAGATCCTCCTCGTCGTGCACCTCACCCGCGGGCAACAGCCGGGCCGCCTTCAGGTCGAGCAGGGTGGCGGCGATGACCAGGAACGCGGTGGTCTCGTCGAGCTCGAGGCGCGCCCCGATCTCCTTGGTGTAGGCGATGAAATCATCGGTGACCTGGTGCAATGCCACCTCGGTGACATCGAGGCGGTGCGCGAAGATCAGCTGCAGCAGCAGGTCGAACGGACCCTCGAAGTTGGTGAGCCGAACCTGGAATCGGTTCTGCTGATCACCGGTGGGCTCACCGCCCGCGGCAGCTGGTTCGGCACCATCGGTGGTCGGGGTGTTCAGGACATCGTTCACGCGCCGAACCGGTCGATGACTTCGCGCGCCAGCGAGCGGTAGGCGACGGCACCGCCGGATTTCGGCGCCCAGGTGGTGATCGGTTCGCCGGCCACGCTGGTCTCCGGGAAGCGCACGGTGCGGGTGATGACAGTGTCGAACACCAGGTCGCCGAACCGTTCCACCACGCGGGCCATGACCTCGCGCGCGTTCACGGTGCGCGGGTCGTAGCGCGTCACCAGGATGCCGCTGATCGACAGCTTCGGGTTGAGCCGGTCGTGCACCTTGTCCACGGTGTCGGTCAGCAGCGCCAGGCCGCGCAGCGAGAAGTACTCGCACTCGGTCGGGATGATCACGCCGTCGGCGCAGGCCAGTCCGTTGACCGTGAGCAGGCCCAGCGACGGCTGGCAGTCGATCAACACGTAGTCGTAGCGGTCCAGCACCGGATACAGGGCGCGGGCCAGGGACTGCTCCCGGCCCACCTCATTGACCAACTGGATCTCGGCCGCCGACAGGTCGATGTTGCTGGGCACCAGGTCCATGCCGCTGACCCGGGTCTTGATCACCACGTCATCGATCGACACCCGCGGTTCGACCAGCAGGTTGTGCACCGTGTGCTCGAGTTCGTAGTGCGGCACGCCGAGCCCCGCCGACAACGCGCCCTGCGGATCCAGGTCAACCAGCAGCACCCGCCGGCCGTACTCAGCCAGGCTGGCGCCCAGGTTGATGGTCGAGGTGGTCTTGCCGACGCCACCCTTCTGGTTGCACATCGCGATGACCTTGGCCGGACCGTGGACCGACTTGGGTTGCGGCTCGGGGATGTCGCGCGGCGGGCGACCGGTCAGGCCGAGTTCGGGTCCGCTGTGCTCGAACAGGCCGTCGTGTCCGCCGTCGTCGTTCACGTCGGCTCCTCACGGAGGCGCTCCACGCCTGTACCGCCCCTGGTCAGGCATCCCGCAGTCTCGGCGCACATATCCCGGCAAGTTTAACGTCGGCATCCTGCCAGGACGGGCAGACCCGCGGGCAATCCGCCGCATATGGTGTGCGTCATGAGTCTGAAACAGCGGCTGCCGCTGTTGCGGTGGTCATTCATCCGGATGGGGCTCGGCGCCAGACACTTCGCCCGCACCGGACAGTGGGGCGACGGACGGGAGGCTGCGGCCGCTGAATATGTCGTGGCCAACGCCCGTGCGGGCGATCTGGACGACGTGCTCGCCACCATCGACAAGTTCGCCTACGAGAAGTCGTTTCTCATCAACGTCGGCGATGAGAAGGGTGCGTTGCTGGACGCCGCGGTGATCCGCGCCAACCCGCGGCTGGCCCTGGAGCTGGGCACCTATTGCGGGTACGGGGCGATGCGCATCGCACGGGCGGCACCGGTGGCCCGGGTGTTCTCGGTCGAGTTCTCCCCCACCAACGCCGACATCGCCCGACGGATCTGGACCCATGCGGGCGTCGCCGACCGGATCACCTGCGTGGTCGGGACCATCGGCGACGGTGGCCGCACCCTCGACGCGCTCGCCGGCAGCGGTTTCGGCAGCGGCGCGCTGGACTTCGTGTTCCTCGACCACGACAAGAACGCCTATCTCTCGGATCTGCAGAGCCTGCTGGACCGGCAGTGGCTGCACCGGGGCTCGATCGTGGTCGCCGACAACGTGAAGCTGCCCGGTGCGCCGAAGTACCTGGCCTACATAAACGAGCACCAGGGCACGCTCTGGGATACCAGGCATCACAAGACGCATGCCGAGTACCAGACCCTGCTTCCCGATCTGGTGCTGGAGTCGGAGTACCTCGGCGGCTAACGCGCCCGCGGGTGAGCGCCCGCCCACACCTCGCGCAGCGTGTGCACCGTGACCATGGTGTAGATCTGCGTGGTGGTCACCGAGGCGTGGCCCAAGAGTTCCTGCACGACGCGCACGTCTGCGCCGCCGTCGAGCAGGTGAGTCGCGAACGAGTGCCGCAACGTGTGCGGGGAAACCGTCGCGGTGATGCCGGCGCGGGCGGCCGCATTCTGCAGCACCTGCCACGCACTCTGCCGCGACAACCGCCCGCCCCGGGCGTTGAGGAAGATTCCGGGAGTACCTCGGCCACGGCGGGCCAGATCCGGACGGCCACGGACCAGATAGGCGTCCAGCGCACTGACCGCCGGCCGGCCGATCGGCACCAGCCGCTGCTTGCCGCCCTTACCGTGCAGCAGCACCGAACGCGCCTGGGTGTCGATGTCGTCGAGGTCGAGCCCGACAGCTTCGGAGATACGTGCGCCGGTGGAATACAGCAGCTCCAGCAGTGCCCGGTTGCGCAGCGTCAGCGGACCGTCGGCCTCACTCTCCCCGCCCGCGGCCTCGAGCAACGCCAGCACCTCGTCGAGGGTGAGGCTCTTGGGCAACCGCCGGCTCGGCGTCGGAGGCTTGACGCCGCGGGCGACATCGAGCGCGGTGATGCCCTCCGCGGTGGCGAACCGGTGCAACCCGCGGACAGCGACCACCGCCCGGGCCGCCGAAACCGCCGACAACGCAGCCACTCCGGAGTCCGGATCGCCCCGGCGCAGCGCGATCAGGAAGTCGCTGACGTCCGATTCGTTCACCTTCGCCAAGTCGTCGATACCGCGAGAAGTGAGGTGCTCGGCGTAGCGGCGCAGATCTCGCCGGTATGAGCTCAAGGTGTTCGCCGCCACTCCCCGCTCGATCGTCAGGTGATCGAGGTAGCCCTGGAGTTGGTCGTCGAGAGCCGATCGGAGAGGGGCGGGAACCGTCATAGCAGGCCTTTGCGCCGCCTGAATGCCGTCGGCCGATCCACCCACTCGGCGTCGACGGGCCGTAGCGCCTCGGCGTCGGGCATCGCATGCGCGGCCAGAATGCCCGCCACCGCAATCGAATTCACGATGTCACCGGAGAACACCCGGCGCACCGCCTCCTCCAGCGGCACGCGTTGGATCACCATGTCGGCTTCCTCGTGCTCGCCGTCGGGGCGGCCGATGTCGGTCAGCCCGGTGGCAAGATAGACCCGCACGCTCTCGTCGGTGAACCCCGGCGTGGAATCCAGATCCACCAGCACCCGCCAGTGCGCTGCCGCCAGGCCGGTCTCCTCGGACAGTTCGCGCGCGGCGGTCACTTCCGGCGGCTCACCGCCGAGATCGAGCAGGCCGGCCGGCAGCTCCCAGAGCCGACGGCCCAGCGGGTGGCGGTATTGGTGGACCAGCACCACGTTGCGGTCCTCGTCGAGGGCCACCACCGCCACGGCACCGTAGTGCTCGACAACTTCACGGCGGGCCGAACCGCCGCCGGGCATGCTGACCTCATCCGCGCGCAGCGCGAAAATGTTTCCGACGTAGACGGTTTCGCTGGCCAGGGTGGCGAAATCGTGTTCAGCCAAGAGAAGCGGCTTCGGATTCGTCGACCGGACTGTCGCCGGCTTCTGCCTCCCCGGCCTCCTCGTCGAACTGTTCGGGAAGATCCATGCCGGGCAACCGCTCCTCGGCCTTGTAGGCCAGCGCCGCCCCGATGAAGGCCGCGAACAACGGGTGCGGCCGGGTCGGCCGGCTCTTGAGCTCGGGGTGCGCCTGGGTTCCGACGAGGAACGGATGCAGCTTCGAGTCGTACTCCACGAACTCGACCAGGTGTCCGTCCGGCGAGGTGCCGGAGAATCGCAGCCCACTCTCGGCGATCCGGTCCCGGTAGGCGTTGTTGACCTCGTACCGGTGACGGTGCCGCTCGGATACCTCGGTGGCCTGATAGGCCTCGGCCACAATCGATCCGGCCTCCAGCACGGCGGGATAGGCACCCAACCGCATGGTGCCGCCCAGATCCGCCTCGCCCGCCACGGCGTCCTCCTGGTCGGCCATCGTGGAGATCACCGGATCCGGCGTCTTCGGATCGAACTCGGCCGAGTTGGCGCCGGTGATTCCCACCGACCGCGCCGCCTCGATCACGATGCACTGCAGGCCCAGACACAACCCGAGCACCGGCAGTCCGCGCTTGCGGGCGAAGCCGATGGCGCCGAGCTTGCCCTCGATTCCGCGGATGCCGAACCCGCCGGGAATCAGCACCCCGTCGACGTCGGAGAGTGCGCCCGCCGCTCCGGCGTCGGTCTCGCAGTCGTCGGAGGCCACCCACCGGATCTCCACCTTGGCGCGGTGCTTGAAACCGCCTGCGCGCAACGCCTCGGCGACCGACAGGTAGGCGTCGGAGAGGTCGATGTACTTGCCCACCAACGCGATCCGGACGGTTTCCTGCGGCTCGTGCACCCGGCGCAGCAGGTCGTCCCATTCCGACCAGTCGACGTCACGGAACGGCAGGTTCAACCTGCGCACCACGTACGCGTCGAGTTCCTCGCGGTGCAGCACCTTGGGGATGTCGTAGATCGACGGTGCGTCCGGGGTGGAGATCACCCCGTCGACGTCGACGTCGCACATCAGCGCGATCTTGTTCTTGAGCGGCTCGGGGACATCGCGGTCACACCGCAGGATCAGCGCGTCGGGGGTGATACCGATGCTGCGCAACGCCGCCACCGAGTGCTGCGTCGGCTTGGTCTTGAGCTCCCCGGAGGGGGCCAGGTACGGCACCAGCGACACGTGCAGGAAGAAGCAGTTCTCGCGGCCCACTTCGTGGCGGACCTGACGGGCCGCCTCCAGGAACGGCAGCGACTCGATATCGCCGACGGTGCCGCCGATTTCGGTGATCACCACATCCGGGCGGACCCCGGCGGCGTCGGGCTCGGCCATCGCCAGGATGCGGCTCTTGATCTCGTCGGTGATGTGCGGGATCACCTGCACGGTGTCACCCAGGTACTCGCCGCGACGTTCCTTGGCGATCACCGAGGAGTACACCTGCCCGGTGGTCACGTTGGCCGACTGCGACAGATCGCGGTCCAGGAAGCGTTCGTAGTGGCCGACGTCCAGATCGGTCTCGGCGCCGTCCTCGGTGACGAACACCTCACCGTGCTGGAACGGGTTCATGGTGCCCGGATCGACGTTCAGGTAGGGGTCGAGTTTCTGCATCGTCACCTGCAGCCCCCGCGCGGTCAGCAACTGACCGAGGCTCGAGGCGGTCAGCCCCTTGCCCAGAGAAGAAACCACGCCACCGGTGACGAAGAGGTGTTTGGTGGCGGTTTGCGGGTGCTTGCGTAAGGCGGGCAAAAGCATCCTCCGTGACGACGGGCAGGGAATCGATAACCAGCTGTGGCCTGCCGACCCACGGAAGTTCACCTTAACACTGACGCCGACAAGCCGTCGCTGGCACGCCGCGCACGCGAGGAGCAAAACACCCCGCCCGGACCCGCTACTGCGGGACGGTCACCGATGTCGCACCCTGCCCCGTGCCGTACTTACCCGGCTTCGCCCCACCGGCCAGGTCGCCCAAGGCCAGGACCGCGGTGNGGCCAGCACCGTCCCGGTGCCGTGCGGCGCCAGTCCGGCGGCAAAACGCGCCATGGTCGCGCCGCGGTTGCCGCCGTCCTCACCGAGCGGACCGCCGGTCACGATCAGCGCGGTGTTGGCCGCCCCGATGTGCTCATCGTCATACGTGAGGAATCCGGTGTCGCGCAGCGCGGCGAGTACCGTCGCGCGCTGGGTGTCGTCCACCGGCGCCGCGGCCGGGTTGCGGTCGATCAGCAGCGTGATGCCCAGCAGGTCACCGGCCTGGGATCCCTGGTCGACGGCCGCGGTGCTGAGTTGCTTGCCGGCGGGCACGATCGGCGAGTTGACCACCGACAGCAGTTTGTCCGCCGAGTTGGCCTCGACGAACTCGCTGGTGAGCGAGATCGTCCCGGTCACCCGTCCACCGGCCTGGCCGACGAAACGTGACACCGCCTCGACGTCGCCGTCGACGGCGTCGGGGGTGCGGAACAGCACGACCGACTTGTCCTTCAAGGTGTCGCGGACCATTCGTGGCGCCATCTGGGCATCGAATTCACTTGCCGCATTGAGCTTTTCGTTCAGCGCATTCTTACCGTCGGTGAGAGTGTCGATCTGGTGCTGCAATTCCTTCTTGTCGTCACGAAGGCCCGACAGCACGGTGTTGGACAGCAGACCCGAACCGAGAGCGACTCCGATGGCCAGCGCCAGGAATACCGACGCCAGCGAAATCGCATGTGCGCGTAGCGTGATCACAGCTCACCAGCCATTCAGCTGACCAGCCCCTGCACCCACAGCGTGAAGCGGTTCCAGTAGTCGACGACCCAGTCGATCACCGCGGCATCGGCGCGTGACACCCACAGCGCGACGACCACGGCCACCAGCATCGCCAGCACCAGCAGTGCGATCGCCCCACCGGACACCCGGCTGCGGTACAGGGTCGCCACGGCCTTGGCGTCGACGAGCTTCTCCCCGACCTTCAACCGGGTCAGGAAGGTCGACGGGTTGCTCCGCTGGCGCGAGCGATCGAAGAACTCCTCGATCGACGCCGTGTGGCCCGCGGTGACGATCAGCGATGCTCCGTGGTGGTCGCACAGCAGGAGTGCCAGGTCGGCGGCCGAGCCGGCGGCCGGGAAGGTCATCGCACCGACGCCGAGGTCCTGGATGCGTTCGAGGCCGGCGGCATGCCCGTCGGCGTCGGCGGGCAGCACCACCTGGGCGCCGCAGCGCAGCACCTCGACGCTCATCTTGTCCGGGTCACCGACGATCAGCGCGGGGCGGTATCCGGCCTTGCGCAGCACGTCCGCGCCGACCCCGACGCCGACCAGCACGGGCTGGTACTCCTTGATGAACGGCTTGAGGGCCCGCAGGTCCTCGGCGGCGTTGGGTTCCTCGGCAACGATCACCACGTGCCGCCGGTGCAGGTCCACGTCGATGTTCGGGATTCCGATGCCGTCGATCAGCAGCGGGCTCTCACTGCGGATGAACTCGATGGTGTTGCCCGCGAACGCTTCCAGGTGTGCCACCAGGCCGCTCTTGGCGTCGTGCATCAACTCGTGGATCTCTTGGTCGTTGCGCTCGGTGCCCAGCGCGATGCGCCGGTCTCCCGAGTAGACGCCGCCGTTGTGCAGGCGGACGCGGGCACCGTCCTTGATCTTCTTGAAAACTTCCGGCCCGGCCTCGTCGATCAGCACGACGCCGTTGGCGACGAGCACCTCGGGGCCGAGGTTCGGGTAGCGCCCGGAGATGGACGGCGATGCGTTGACCACACCGGCGATGTTCGCCTCGACCAACGCGTCGGCGGTGATCCGATCCAGATCCTGAGCATCGAGGACGACGATGTCGCCGGGGCCGACGCGTCGCAGCAGCCGGTCGATATCGCGGTCCACTCGAGCAGCGCCGGTCACTCCCGGTCGAGAAGAGGCATTGCGGGTGAGCAGCGTCGACATCTTCATGCGCCGATTCTGTCGGGCATCGACCGGCTGAGGGCGGAGGCGCGCCGTAACACCAGCCTCACAAGTTGGCTTTAGTCACATCAGTAACAGCAGAACGGTCTCAATCCCGCGTCGCCGCGTAGTGCCGCGCCGCCTTGGCCCGGTTGCCACAGGTGGCCATCGAATGCCAGCGCCGGGCCCCGTTCTTCGAGGTGTCGTGGAACCACAGGATGCAGTTCGGGTGAGCGCACTGCTTGATCCGGTCGGGAGCCTCGGCCAGCAACCTCAACAGGTCGGCCGCCGCCAGCCAACCGGCGAGCCATTCCGGCTGCGCCACCTCGACGGCCTCGGCCGGCCCAGACTCGGTGAGCATGCGCCGGATGCGGCCGTGTTCGAGCACGTCGTTGAGTGACTCGGCGGCGCCGTCCTGCAGCGTTCGCAGAATGGCGTCGCGTGCCGAGGCGAGCGCGACCCTGGTCTTCTCATCGGCCGTGCAGCGGTCGGCCAGATCGTTGGCCAGCAACCAGATACGCAGTCCGGCGGTGTCCGCGAGAAGATCCTGCGGGCCGTCCGGAGAGGCCCACCGGGTGTTCAGCAGATCCAGCGCAAGCGGTTCGCCGACGTGGGGGCGCGGATCGGTCATACCTGAGGGTAACCACGGCGCGCGGACACCTGGACACACCTCGCACCTAACCGCTGAAATCCAATTAGATGGTTGACGCCACTACACCCGCCGTCCTAACCTGCTTAAGCATCAACATTGGTTAGCCATTCAGGAGGACTGCATGACCGAGACCACAACGCCCCAGCTCGCCACCGGACACGTCGGCATCAACGTCACCGATCTGGACCGCTCCGTGGCCTTCTATCGGAACGCGCTCGGGTTCGAACCGCTGGCCATCGACAACGACGGCGAACACCGGTACGCCTTCCTCGGCATCGGCGGGGCGCTGCGGCTCACCCTCTGGCAGCAGAGCAACGGCCGGTTCTCCACGGAAACACCCGGTCTGCACCATCTTTCATTCGAGGCGGCCAGCATCGACGAGGTGCGGACCGTCGAGGCCGCATTGAAGGCGCTGGGCACCGAGTTCGCGCACGACGGGGTCGTCGCGCACGGCGAGGGCACCGCCTCGGGCGGCATCTTCTTCACCGACCCCGACGGAACCCGGCTCGAGGTCTACGCGCCGACCGGGGCGCAGACGGCCCCTGCCCCCAACGGCGCGGCCCCTACCTGCGGATTCTTCTGAGCCGAGCAGGTGACCATGTATCACTCGGGTGAATTGGCGGTGCAGCGGCGGTTGGGACAGGAGGCCATCGCCACGCGCGTCGGCCGCATGATCCGCACGGAAGTCCCCACCGCTGCCGCGACGTTCCTCGCCGAACAGCCGATGATCGTGATCGCCGCGGCCGACGACGAGGGTCGGGTGTGGGCCGGCTTGATCGCTGGCCCGCCCGGCTTCGTCCACGCCGACGATCCGGGCACGATCATGATCGAGGCGCTGCCGGCGGTCGGCGATCCACTCCACGATGTGCTGCGCGGCGGACTGCAGATCGGAATGATCGCCATCGAGCCGCAGACCCGGCGCCGGATGCGGGTCAACGGCTCGGCCGAGCCGGCCGGGCCCGGCCTGCGGATCGATCCCGATCAGGTGTACTCGAACTGCCCGAAGTACATCTCACGCCGGGACATCGCCGAAATCAGGTTCGCCACGGACGCGCCCGAGGTGCACCGTGGCCACGCACTCACCGACCGACAGCGGCAGCTCATCGTCGAAGCCGATGCATTCTTCATCGGTTCGGCGGATCCGCTGGGCAATGCCGACGCATCGCACCGCGGCGGCAACCCCGGGTTTCTGCAGGTGCTCTCGCCCCGGCGGCTACGTTGGCCGGACTACCGAGGGAATTCGATGTTCATGACGCTGGGCAACATCGAGGCGAATCCGCGCTGCGGGCTGTTGGTGATCGACTGGTCGTCGGGGTCGACCGTCCAGGTCACCGGGACGGCCGAAATCAACTGGGAGGAAGCCGATTCCAGTGCCGGCGCGCAGTGCGCGATCGACTTCACGATCGACGAGGTGGTGGAGCTGACCCAGGCCAGCCCGCTGCGCTGGACCGCGCCCGAGTTGTCACCGGCCAACCCGGCCTTCGGCTGCGGCTAGGTACAGCTAGGGCGCGTTGCGCTCCTGTTGTGCGGCCTCGAGCAGCTCCCTGGCGTGGGCGCGTCCGCTGTCGGACTCCCCCAGGCCGGCGAGCATGCGGGCCAACTCGGCGACCCGATCCTCGTCCTCGATCCGTTTCACGCCGCNAGATCGCGACGCGCCGTCAGCCATTCGTCGCGCGCCCGCCGGTAACGCGTCAAGGGCTTGTCCACCTCGGCGAACCGATCCAGCGCCGCCCGCTGCTCGTCGGGCCGCATCAACCGCAGCTGGTCGTTCTGGCCGTGCAACGTCAGCACCTGAGCGGTGAAGTTGCTCAAGGATTTCGCGGGCACACTGCGCCCGCCCAGGTACGCCCGCGACGGCCCGGCCCGGCTGACCGAGCGAGCCGCGATCACGCTGCCGTCGTCGTCGCGCTCGGCGCCGGAGGATTCCAGGATCTCCTCGACCCGCCCCGACACGTCCTCGCCGAGTTCGATTGTGCTGAACCGGCCTTCCACCACGGCGCGTTCCGAGCCCGACCGCACCCGGTTGGCATCCGCGCGGGCGCCGCCGAGCAGGTGCAGGCTGGTCACCACCATCGTCTTACCGGTCCCGGTCTCGCCGGTCAGCACGGTCAGCCCGCGGTCGAACTCCGCGGTGGCGGAACTGATCGCGCCCAACGACTCGATTCGTATCTCCGACAGCACAGGTATCTACTGTCCCCGCCATCCGGTGACCGGCAACCGGAACTTGCGCACCAAGCGGTCGGTGAAGGGCGCCGAGTCCAGCCGCACCCATTTCAGCGGGGTACCGCAGCGGGTCACCTCCAGCCGGCCCCCCGCCGGGACCACCATCTCGCGTCGCCCGTCGCAGAACACCAGGGCATCATTGCCGCTCGCCTCGATCTCGATCGCGATGCTGGCCGCCGGGCTGGTCACCATGGGACGGGCGAAGAGCGCGTGGGCATTGTTGGGCACCACCAGAATGGCTTCCAGATCCGGCCACAGCACCGGGCCGCCCGCCGAAAACGCGTAAGCGGTCGAACCCGTCGGCGTCGCCACCAGCACGCCGTCGCACCCGAACGACGACACCGGCCTGCCGTCCACCTCCAACACGACGCCGAGCACGCCGAGGCGGGGGCCCTTCTCCAGGCTGGCCTCGTTGAGCGCCCAGCCCCGGTTCACCACATCGGTACCGGCCCGCACCACGATGTCGAGCGTCATGCGCTCCTCGATGCGGTAGTCCCGCTCGATGACCCGCTCGAGCACGTGGTCGATCGCCTCGGCCTCGGCCTCGGCGAGGAAGCCGATGCGGCCGAGATTGACCCCGAGCACCGGGATCTCGACGTTGCGCGCGAGTTCGGCGGCCCGCAGGAACGTCCCGTCGCCGCCGAGCACCAGCACCAGCTCACAACCTTCGGCTGCGCGCTCGTCGGCGTCCACCACCTCGATGTCGACGCCGAGGGCGCGCATATCGTCGGGGGCCAGGTGCAGAGGGCCGCGGTCCACCGCCTCGGCGGACAGCACCTTGAGACCAATGCCGTTGTCGCCGAGCACCTTTTCCACTCGGCGGGCGACCTCGGTCGCCTCATCCCGGCCGGTGTGTACGACCAGCAGGATCGTGCGTTCAGACGTCATTGCGGCCCCTCCTCGACCGCCCGCCGCACCGCTTGGTCGAGCGATTCGCCCTCCAGTGCGCGGTCGGTCTCGGTACGCAGATGCAAGAAGTACTCGACATTGCCCGATGGTCCCGGGAGCGGGCTGGCCGTCACATCGACAGCATGCCACTGCAACGCGGCCGCCTTGCGCGCGACCGTGCACACCGCGTCGATGCGCAGCTCCGGATCGGACACCACGCCACCCGCGCCGACCCGCTCCTTACCGACCTCGAACTGGGGCTTCACCATCGGAACGATATCGGCGTCGGCCGACGCGCAGGCGGTGAGCGCGGGAAGGACGGTGGCCAGCGAGATGAAAGACAGGTCGGCCACGATCAACTGCACCGGGCCGCCGATCGCCTCGGCCGTCAGCTCCCGCACGTTCGTGCGTTCCAGCACGTCAACGCGCTCGTCCGACCGCAGCGACCAGGCGAGCTGGCCGTAACCGACGTCGGCGGCCACCACCTGCGCGGCACCCCGGTCGAGGAGCACCTCGGTGAAGCCGCCGGTGGATGCGCCCGCGTCGAGACAGCGCCGGCCCTCGACGGTGACGTCGAACGCGTCCAGCGCACCGATCAGCTTGTGCGCACCCCGCGAAACCCAGGAGCGCTCCTTGGATGCGATCACGGTGATGTTGGTGTCCGCCGCGACCGCGGTGGCCGGTTTTGCGGCGGGCATGCCGTCGATGCGCACCCGTCCGGCCTCGATCAGCTCTGCCGCCTGCTGTCGTGACCGGGCCAGCCCCCGCCGCACCAGCTCGGCATCAACGCGAGCGCGCCGCGCCACCGGCGCTCACCTTCCGGTCGCCTGCGGTCCGCCCGGTTGACCCCTGTCGACGGATTCGAGGGCGTGCACCAGCAGATCGTGGGCCTGCTCCAGCCGCGTAGCCACCACGTCGATGTCGATGCCCTCGAGTGCGGACGGGTCCTCTGCGGGATCCGGCACTTCGGCCAGCGCTGCGGCGACCTGCGCCCGCAGTTGGTCTGGATCGATACTCATAGCGGTACTCACGCTAGTCGATGGGAGCCGACAGCAACGACCATCGCTGCAACGCCCGGCGCGCTGTGTCGTCTCCGGCCGAGACCGCGAACTCGTGGTCCAGGCCCGCACTCCACACCGCATCCGCGGTGGCCCGGACCACCGACAGGTCGTCCTGCGGATCCGCACCCGTGGCATGCACGGTGACGGTGTTGGGGCCCAGCTCCATGCGCCAGGCCGGGTGCGGCCCGATGCGCAGCACATCGGCGTCGGCGTGCAGCCCCCGAAGATCCGCCGAGAGGTATCCGGGCCGTTCGGCGGCCACGGCACGCACCGCCTCCACCGCGGTGCTGACGCCGGTGAGCACCATCAGGCTCGGCAACCCGGCCGAGACCGCGCCGGCGATGTCGGTGTCGAGTCGATCGCCGACGACCAGCGGAGCCGAGAATGTCCCCCGGCTCAACGCGTCGTTCATCAGCGTCGGTTGGGGCTTGCCGGCAACCAGCGGATCCTGCCCGGTCGCCGCGCGCAACGCGGCCACCATCGATCCATTGCCCGGAAGCAGTCCACGTTCCGACGGGAGGGTGAGGTCGACATTCGCGGCCACCCACAGCGCCCCGGCCCGGATCGCCAAGGCGGCCTCGGCGAGATCGGGCCACGAGGTGGTCGTCGAGTGTCCCTGCACCACCGCGACCGGCCCCTCGTCGAATGCGCGCACGGTCCGCAGCCCGACATTGCGCACCTCGGCAGCCAGGGCCTCGGTGCCCACGACGAGGACCGCCGAGCCCCCAGCGACGTGGGCGGCCAGTAGATGCGCCGCACTCTGCGCACTGGTCACCACGTCGTCGGTTTCGGCGGCGAACCCGAGAGCGCGCAGATGCTCGGCGACCTCGGCCGGTGCACGGGAGGCGTTGTTGGTGACATAGAGCGCCCGGGACTCGACTGCGGCCAGGCTCTCGATCGCGCCGACGGTGGGTTCGTGACCGCGAAACACCGTGCCGTCGAGATCGAGCAGCAGACAATCGTGCTGCCGCGCAAGCGTGGTCACGTCAGGACAGCTCCGTGATCCGGTCTTCCGCGTCGGTGATCCCGTCGACGTCAGCGGCCGCGGCGTGCATGAACCACTGCAGCGCCTCGTCACCACGGTCGAGCGCCAGCAGGGTGTCGGCGTAGACATAGAACAGCCGCGCCGAGGTCGGCCCCACGTTGGTCGGGTCCAGCGGCGGCGTGGCCAGGATGGCCAAGGCCTGCTCGAACTGGCCCAGGTCCGACCGAGCGCCGGCCGTGACGATGCGCAGNTCGATTTCGCCCGTCCGTCACCGCTGTCGACCACGAGATGCGCGTCGGCGTACGCCGCCACCTGAGGCAGGTGGGTCACCACGATCACCTGGTGGGTGCGCGCCAGCCGGGCCAGCCGCCGGCCGATCTGCACTGCGGCCCGGCCGCCCACCCCGGCGTCGACCTCGTCGAACACCATCGTGGTGCCCGCCGTCGAGGCCGACAGCACCACTTCCAGGGCCAGCATGACCCGCGAAAGCTCGCCGCCGGACGCACTCTTGGCGAGCGGCAGCACGTCGGCACCACGATGCGCGGTGAACCCGAATTCGACCGCATCGACACCGTCGTGGCCGGCGTGCAGAACCGAGCCGTCGGGCATGGTCACCGGCGCCGCGTCATCGGCTCGGGCCGGCATCGGGGTGACACCGATGGTGAACATCGCGTTGGCCATCGCCAGGCCGGCCAGCTCCGCGGTCACGGCCTTGGCCAGCCCCTTGGCCGCCTTGGACCGGGACTTGGTCAGTTCACCCGCAGCGGTGACCACCTGAGCTTCCAGCTCGGCGACCTTGCGGTCCAGGGCGGCCAGGCTCTCCTCGGAAACATCGAGCTGCGCCAACCGTTCCGCGGCGTCCCGGGACCAGTCCAGCACCCCGTCGATATCGGCGGCGTACTTGCGGGTCAGCGTCCGCAGCTCCGCCTGTCGCGCCAGTTTGGTCTCCAAAGTGCTGGCATCGCTGGGCAGTTCGGAGAGGTAATGCCCGAGCTCGCCGGAAACATCGCCGATCACGGCCATCGCCTCGGCCAATCGGGCCGCCAGCGCCTGCAACGTCGAGTCGTCGGTGGACTCCAGCGCCGCCTGCGCCTGCCCGACACCGTCGGCGGCCGAGACGGAATCCGGGGTGGGTTCGTCCAGCTCACCGGACAGCGCGAGGCGGGCGGTCTGTGCGGCCTCGCGCAGCGCGTCCAGTTCCGAGAGGCGGCGGATATCGGCGATGATCGCCTCGTCCTCACCGGGTTGCGGTGCGACGGCATCGATCTCATGGATCCCGAAGCTGAGCCGGTCGGCTTCCTGGGCCAGCTCGCGGGCGCGCCGCCGCCGGTCGGCCAGATCGCGACGCG
>NZ_LT546207.1:1310647-1312117 GCF_900078665.2 Mycolicibacterium houstonense
GCCCGCGCCGGCCGCGAGCACGGCGGTCCCCAGGGCTACCACCAGGGCAGAAGCGCAGGTCAGACGCTTGAGATTCATGTCGCGGCTCCCTTCGTGGGCGTTGGCGCCCCGCTGGCGACGCTATTTAGCCAGTCTGTGTAAGTGCTTTGTGGCAATTAGGTGTCTGCTGGGCGGCGTGCTCAGGGCATGTTTTGACGTGCACGTAACCAGCTCCGACACGCCCGACACGCCGTGACCAGCGAAAATTTTCTCCGCGGGGCCCTGACCGCTTGTTTTGGTGACGACGACGGGCCTGGTGGCCGTGCCGGGAGTTAGCTGTCGGCGGCCCGAAAACCATTGACTTGCAGGAATATCCGGCCGGAGGGGCGGCGCAGGTCGGTGCTCGCTGACGGTTTCGCGGGGAAAGCGAGCGTCGCCCGCGCGCACTACACGCTGGGCTTTTGGCGTCGTAACCAGGGGGTGGGGTTCGCTTTCGTCAGCCAGCGTGGGTAGGTTCGTCGTCGCTGGCTGGTTTGCACTCCAGCCGTACAAATCAAGTGATGGCCGAAGAAGAATCGCCAGGAGACGGAGGAACCCGTGGCCCTTCCCCAGTTGACCGACGAACAGCGCGCGGCAGCGTTGGAGAAGGCTGCTGCCGCACGTCGAGCGCGAGCCGAGCTCAAGGATCGACTCAAGCGCGGCGGCACCAACCTCAAGCAGGTGCTCACCGACGCCGAGACCGATGAGGTCTTGGGCAAGATGAAGGTCTCTGCTCTGCTGGAGGCCCTGCCCAAGGTCGGCAAGGTCAAGGCGCAGGAGATCATGACCGAGCTGGAGATCGCCCCGACCCGCCGTCTGCGCGGCCTCGGTGATCGTCAGCGCAAGGCCCTCCTGGAGAAGTTCGACCAGTAGAGACGCCCGCATTGTGCGCTGGTAGAGGGGCTGGACAACACACCGTGACGGCTCCGGTCGTCGTGTTGTCCGGTCCCTCCGCCGTCGGGAAGTCCACCGTGGTCCGCTGTCTGCGGGAGCGGCTTCCCGACCTGTATTTCTCCGTCTCGGTCACCACCAGGGCACCACGCCCGGGGGAGATCGACGGAGTCGACTACACATTCGTGTCCGCGGAGCGGTTCCAGCAGCTGATCGACGACGGCGAGCTGCTGGAATGGGCCGAGATCCACGGCGGACTCCATCGGTCGGGGACACCGGCCCAGCCAGTGCGGGAGGCCGCCGAGGCCGGGCGCCCGGTGCTGATCGAGGTGGATCTGGCCGGCGCGCGGGCCGTCAAGCAGGCCATGCCCGAGGCGGTATCGGTGTTCCTGGCGCCGCCGAGCTGGGACGAGCTGGTCAGCCGGTTGTCCGGCCGCGGCACCGAGACGCCCGAGGCGATGGCCCGGCGACTGGAGACCGCGCGGGCCGAAATGGCCGCGGAGTCCCACTTTGACCAGGTCGTGGTGAACCGCCAGTTGGATTCCGCATGCGTTGAACTGG
>NZ_LT546207.1:1312218-1337770 GCF_900078665.2 Mycolicibacterium houstonense
CTACTGCACACAGAGTGTATCTGGACTGCCGCCCAACTAGCGCTGACCTGCGAAGACGAGTCTGTGGCCTGCATTGATTTTACCGTAGCCGTGGACTCATAATCCATTGGTCGCGGGTTCGAGCCCCGCCCGCCCCACTCAACAGCCTGTATGACGTCGGGTGATGCTTGACGTTTTGGCTTCGGTTGATGGCTGACATTGTTTCGGCTGATGCCTTACGCCTACTTCGTTGATCCTTGACACTCCCTGGATGAGGGAGTTGAGCGCTGAGATTCGTCGGATTCGCCCTCACCGTATGCATCCCTGTGCTGCTGCAGCATTGGGCGGTCGCGTGTCCCGAACTCGCAAAACCGCACCCCGAACGCGCGAACGAACTCCGTGCGCGCAAATCGCACCGCCGCGTCGTACCAGTTCGACCGCGATCTAACCACCACAGCCAGCGCCAGCAGAGGACAGGAGAACTGCGCCGACAACAGTCGCACAGGCCGAAGGCGCACCGCAACGACGGCGGTCCCACGCAACGTGACCTCAATGATGAACTTTGGCCTCATACGGCTCGTTCGCAGCACGGCGACTTCAGCCGCTCCACGGGCCGTTCGGCCGGTGATTTGGGGATGGCGAGCTGTCCATCCCCACCTTTCAGGCAACTCGTTATTCCTCAATTGGAACCCGCGATATTGCCAATCTGAAACCGCGACTCTGTATTTGCTTCCCCTGTTGCATGAGGTTTAGTTTGCTGAAAAATGGCAGCCAATCGGTGCCCGATTGGCTGGTGTTCGCTATGACCGCATACGATACCGTATATCGTGACCTGTCCACCGTCTCGCTGGACGCCGGGACAACGTCGAGCCATTTCTGTCGTTGATCCTCAGGCTGCCGATGTATTTCTTCGCGAACTTTATCTCGAAACGTCCCATCGCCGAGAAATGTAGCTGCGCTGACGTTACCTTGCGAAAACAAGTGACTGAGGGTGGACGAGCGGGACTTGCGCTTTATGTGTATGAACTCACCCTTTGATGTCAGCAGATCGCAGAGTTCGATGCCAGAGCTGGCGCCTCCTGGCACCTTTATTTTGGCGTCGAGGAGCAATAGATCATTGGAATGTAGGGCCGCCATCCGGCGGTTATACTGTGGCTCGGTTTCGCCTGTATTTGAGGGTATTAATTCTGTCGGGCATGGTGGCAATGATTCAGCGTATTTATCGACGTCTTCGGACAGGGAACTGCTGACGGAAAGCCAACGACCTTCAATCAGGACATAGAGTGTGTCATCAATGCGTTGCTCCGATATCAAACAGTTGTACAGGCTCCATCGATCGTCATAGTCGTCTTGCTGCCTTCCGAAGCCGACAGACACTCGTCGGCTCCGCAGGGTCGCCGGAGTTATTTGAGTACATTTACTTCCTAGCGAAGCCAAATACGTTTCGATATCAAGGTCGTCAAACACGACGCCGCGAGGTGCTCCGCTTATTTTGAAAGAATCAATTTCTTCCCAACTGATTGTCTCAGGCATAGCAAGGTGTGTAGAGGAGGAATCTCCTAGCGCTAACTGTGCTGCTGCCAGGGAATCAAGTTGCTCGATTAATCTCCGATCGCTAACAAGCGCAAGTTGATCAATCCACGAAAAGTTATCCTTATAAGTCTCTTCGACGAACGCATTCATGAGTTCGCCTAAAACATCCGCCAGTTCTTCAGGTGTTTTAGTAGCGCCGAGCACAAGGGCATCCGATCCCGTTAGTTGTCTTGCTAGCGTGGTATCCCTAGGGCGCCCTGTAACTGCTCTAAGGATATCGCTAGAGATGTCAATGCCAAATGTCGGCAGCTCGGTGCTCTTGCTCGTTTGGGTTGTGCGGGTGACAACCAGATCCTCGAATGTTTTGGTATCCATGCTCCGAAGTAGAGCTGGGTCTATGCGATTCAAGGCAACTCGCAGGCCGAACTGTGGCTCTGTCTTAGACAGATCGAGCAGGCTCCTGCCGTACCCAAAGGTGAGCGCGAAGTATCGTTCGTGCGCCATTAGAACTAGGAGACCGGACGCCGACGAGGCTCTCAGCTGTAACGACGTAGGGGCAAACTCTTGCACGAAAGGAAGCCATGGGGGAGGCGTCGGCGGTTTGCTTGTGTAGTAAAAGGCTCCGGAGATGCCAAACCTGTCAGGGATTTCAATCCTTGTGTGTGGCTTGTCGGCCGCCAACGCATCGTCCGGGCCGTGGACGTCCCTCAATAGATAAATAGTCAGCCGACGTATGGTCACAACCGCTCCCCCCACGACTAAGACACAGCTGGGCGCCGGATGCGCGCCGGACTCTTTTGAGGCTTCGTTTCGCTGCTAACCACCGGACATCGACATCTCCGATGGCGTTCGTCTTTGTGGCGGAGCATACAATCGTGCTGGGCGGCATGGGGGTTGCCGCGCGGATTCGGGGGGAGCGGGGGAGATGGAAGCCCTTCTGATTTTCGGTGGTGCCAGTTTGTTGGCGTGGCTGCTTCTGCGGCCACGGCCAGAACAGGACGCAGCCGCTGCACAATTGTGGGCGTCATTCCACAGCCACGCTACTGCCAATGCGTTGCAGATGCTCTACATCGAGGATGTGTATCAACACGCGGCCAGAGGCAGCAAAGCCTATGTGTCGATATACGGCGACTCATCGGGTATCCGACGCGACGCGTGGTTCTGGTGGGCGCAGGTTCGTAAGGGTTCGGTCGTCGCTGTACGGCCAACTGTCGGGTGGGGTCCACATAGCGGCCGTGAAAATGTGCTTTTCATAGGGACCGAGTCCAGCCACCAGAGCGGCGTCTATGGCGCCGTAGACGCGAGAACCATTACCCGTGCCCACCGTCACCTCAACCGACAGCAGGTAAACCCAGACCCTGGGGTTAACCCTCGCTGGTAGGTCACCTGCCAGCGGCTTCTAGGCACCACCCGAAAGCGGCTCTGCGAGACCCGGGTTGTCTGTGGTTTCGTCATGTGCCCTCGCCCAGTAGCTGCGGAAATCGCCATCGTTGTGAGCAAGATCGGGAAAGCCTGCCGGCGAAATCTGAGCCTGCTTGTCTGGATCGACGTCAGCCTGGAACTGCGGTCAACGTCAGCCCGAAAACATGCGATCGCAGCTCATCTACAGACACCCCGAGATCATCAGCGATGTTGGCTGCGCGAACGCCTTCCTCGCGGAGGCTTCGAAACACTTTCGTCAGCAGTTGGGACGACTCACGACGGATACCCATCGGCTCGCCTCGTCGGTAGCCCATCCGTGAAAGTTGTACACAGCACGAGCGGTAACCCCACTCGGTGAGCAGGCCGAGCTCATTCAGTCGGTGTGTTAGCGCCATCGCAGCTACGTTCCAATGTCCCTTAGCCTGAAGTATCCGGGGAACCGTTGCATCTCGAAGCCCTGCCGCAAGAATGCTGCTGCGGGGCATGAGGAAAGCGGCCGCGAATCGGTTTGCTTCGAGTTCAGCACGAGGTCCGTGTGGCACCTCGTGTTCACCATGGAGCACGAGGTGCCCTAGCTCGTGGGCAGCATCGAAGCGTCCCCGTTCGCCGGACTTTGCGGTGCTCAGAAAAATGAACGGTTGAGTCTGCCAGTAGAGCGAGTAGGCATCGAGCTGAGCGTTATCAGCTGTCAGCGAGTAGACGCGGACGCCATGTGCTTCTAGAAGATGCAGCATGTTCGCTATGGGCTTCTCACCGAGACCCCACCTCGCACGAACTTCCTCCGCTGCGGACTCCGGTGACCTACCAGTCAGACTGGGGATATCAGATCCCGGTAGTGCGAAACGCGATTCGATCCAACCGTTAATCAAGATGGCGATTCTGCCCGCGCTCAACGCTGCATCTCGCTGCTTGGCCGTCATCTTGCTTAGCGCACGGAAGCTCACAGCGTCGACCGGGATCTCGTCGATGTCCTCAGCCTGGAGGAACTTTGGATCAACTTCAAGCACTTCAGCGAGCACGCTCAAGGTTTCATCGGAAGGCGGCTTGTGCCCATTCTCAAATGCCGAGAGGCTCCTCGTGCTGATGTTCGTGAGTTGGGAGAGGCTGGTTAGCGTCAGGCCACGGCGCTTCCGCGCAATGGCAAGCCGCGATGGGTTAAGCATCGCTTCGCATTCGGGTTATCTACGTCGGCTGACTTCAACCACGTACTCGCCGGTGCCATCTTCGCCGTCCCCATTTCTATTTGCTGGCACCTCGGCATCGATTGTGAAGGTTGGAAGGATGATTCGCTCCCGCCAGTCAACAATATAATTGCCCTCAAATCCGCTCGGCAGCGAGAGTTCGGCCTTGATCTCATCGTCGGTAACTCTGTAGAGCAGGAACCAGGTAGCAAGTTGGTCAAAGTCGGGTGCAGTTTCTTCGACAGCACCCGCGTCGCCGAAATCGAACGCAAGCTGATCATTGACCTCGACTGCCAGTTCGGTCGCTGAACCTTTCGGATTCTTAGTGGATGGATTGAGGGCGGCGTCGCCCGTTGCCTCGTCACCCGAGGTCGAGACGATCGCAAACTCCCGGCTCGGATTGATGGTTCTGCACAAGTTGCGAGGGTTGTCGTAATCCCAGCCCAGCGGCACGAGTTCCTCGCGCAGGAAACGTACGATCCGACCGTAGCGGGTGAACCCCGCCATTGTGGGCGGGTCAAAGTCAGTGCAAGTTGCGGCTTCGGCTTCGGCGCGCAGTATCGATCGCTGAATGATCTCCACGGTGAGACCGAGCTCTTCGAGTCGGCTGAGTGCATTCTCTTCAACAACGACCTGTGCTGCCATTGCGACCTCCTGCGGCTTGTAGGTTCCTGAAACAGTACCTCATTTGAGGGTGAAAAACCGGAACCGTCGCGGTGTGCCTTGGTAGCTTTCCTCGCTCATGCTTGGGCAGGTTTGTACTCAGTGCTGGTTGCAGAGCCGGATGACATCGAGGATGCGCACGCAGCGTCGCGTTGCTGCTCGGACGCTGAGCGGTGACGCGGAACTTGGCTTCCGCGAGTCCAATGAGGTTGGCGCTAGAACTCGACCATCGTTGTGCCAGCTCCGCTCAACGGCACCGGCGACCAACTGTTTGTCGATAGAAGCGGCCTGCTGGCCGACCCTGAACCGTGTTGCCACCGAGTCGCGTTCGTCGGAATTCATGGGAATCCGCGCGCCCAGTCTTCGGCACCGCGGAGCGAGGCCGATCTGCGCTGCTCCGTCGCGAGTTCCCGCAGACGGTCCTTATCGCTGCGCGCGAAGAGCGCGGCGACAGCCGATGAGACGTCTGCTTCGGCGTCGCCGAGTGCGGGACGATGGGCCAGATCAAGCACCGTTTGCTTGGGCGTGGTTGCCAACGTTGGCCCCAGATCGGTGCGAACGATGTCACGTTTCACGAACCGGATGGTCGCCGGTCGATCCGATAACACGATCGGTCGATGCTGTCGCGGCACAGCCACGACAGCAGTTGCCAAGGCTCGGGGAATTACGCCGTGCAGGCGTGCCGCGCTCACGCCCATCACGACGACGTCCTCGACTCCGTAGATCGCTGATGCAATGCCGGCCACAGCTGATTCGAGCCCGGATATCCACCTGCGCCCACCATGTCCTGGGGGACAACAACGTAATAGCTGTCGGCGAGGTCGCCCGTTTTCGGCAAGCCGCACCAGCTGGGCTCGAGGATGGGCGTAGACGCTCACCGTGTCGCTGGGCGAATCGTCCGCAGCGGTGCCTGGGTGAGATCCACCGGGAATGGGAGTGCTTCGGGTCAGCGCCGTCACCCCGTGGGTATGCAAATCGTATTCTCCAACGGTACGAAATGCATACTGACGATGTCCAGTCTCGCAAGCGCGACTGGGCATCGATGCTCTCCACGTCGAGGCCGGTGTTGTTTCGGTAACGGTTCCGAAAAGTCTTCGACCGTGATGAGAAATGTTCTGACTCGAGCGTTTCTTCGCTGTTTTTCTGGAATTGTCCACTACGGGGCAACGTCACCGTGACTCAGATCTGACAGCGCAGAAATGGGGAATGACGAATGCGCTTTGTGACCACCACGATCACCATCGCCGCTGTGTGCGCCCTTGGGGCGGGCTGTGGCAATTCGACGGAACAAGCGGCCGAGACGACGTCGGCCAAGCCGATGATCACCTCGTTTCCACCCGAGCCGCTGAGACAAAAAACCCTGCCCCGATTGCTGCTTACGCCCGAACAGATCAACGCGGCGATGGCCGCCAAAGGCATGGAAGTCACGGCCACCGACTCTCGGATGTCCGACGACAGTGCGACGATGTCGCCCCGCGAGTGCCTGGCGGTCGACGGTGCCGCGCAGGCACCTGTGTATGCCGACAGCGGGTTCACCGACGAGCAAGAGATGTCGTTGCGCGAGCCCGACGCCTTCCTTCACTACGCCAAGCAGGCGGTGGTCCGATTCGCCGACGCGCAGCAGGCCAAAGCCTTCTTCGACTCCTCGGTCCGGCAGTGGCCCGAGTGCAAGCAGTACACCCACACGCAATCGGGCACGCTGTGGCAGGTCGGGCCCATCTCCGTGAAGGACGGTGTGCTGAGCACGATCGCAACCCAGTCCAACGCGCAAGCTGGCGGCTGGGCCTGTGGTCGGGCGTTGTCCGCGAACAACAACGTGGTGATCGACGTCAACACGTGCAGCGCCAACCCGGCCGACTCTGCTGTCAACATCGTCAAGCAGATCTCGGCACGGGTCGACGCACCTCCCATCGGTGCGTAGGCACCGCGTGACACTGCTGAATCAGTTGTGCATCAACAGTTTTGCGGTGCGCTAGAACCAGACTTTTCGGCCTCCCACCGGACGGCCGACGGCCCCGAGGATCCACAGGATGATCCCGATCACCACGAGGATGCCGCCGATCGTGTAGAGGATCGAGATACCTGCGAAGTAGCCGATCAACAGAAGGATGATGCCGAGCACAATCATGGTCAGTCCGATCCTCTCGGTAGCAACTGAAGTGTTGTCGGCGACAGGAATTGCCAGATCCGTCGATATTCAAACGTGCGGGCGTGTTTGTGCCGCTGGCCACCGCAAACGGTGAGTACGCATCGGCGCATGGCGTTGCTCGGAACCGGGCACGGGTCGGCCGCCTGACCCGCGCCCGACGATGTCAGGCGGGCGGGGGAGGGGGAGGTGGTGGCGGTGGCGGAAGCGGCGCCGGGGGCGGCGGTGGGCCCGGAATGGTGATGGGCGGCAGTCCGGGTATCAGGACGACGTTCTCCGACGGCGGCGGCGGTAGCTCACCGGGTGGTGGCGGCGGGGGAGCCTCCGGACGGGGAATGTACACCGGCGGAGGCACATACCCGGTGCTGGTGTTGATCGTGATGATCGAGCCCGGAATGGTCTTGCCACTCGGCGTCGTCCCGACCACCGAACCCTTCGTGGCGGTGTTGTTGACCGGTGTGGGTTTGTCGGCGACCTGGAAACCGGCGTCCAGCAGCCGCTTCCGCGCCTCTTCGAGCTTCATCCCGGTCACGCTCGGCACGTGGCTGCCCGGCCCGCCGTCGACGTAGCGCGGATCGGTGGGCGGCAGGGCCAGCGGGCCGAAGTACTCGGCGATCGGATCCATTGCCGCATACCAGGTCAGCGCCGGCTCCGTGCCGCCGTACAGGTTGCCGCTGCCGCACTTGTGCAACGGGTACGAGCACAAACCCGACGGGGACGGGGAGTCGTCGAAGATGTAATTGGCCGCGGCGTACCGGTTGGTGAAACCGAGGAACCCCGACGAGCGGTGGGCTTCGGTGGTGCCGGTCTTGCCGGACATCGGCAGCTTCCAGCCCACCGAACTCGCTGCGCCGGTGGCGGTTCCCCCGGTGTGGTCCTTGCCGAGGGCGTTGGCCAAGGTGTTGGCCAGCCCCTCGGGAACGGCTTGGTCGCAGGGGACCGTCTCGACCTTCACCTCGCGGCCGTTGCGGTCGAAGATCTTGTCGATCGGATTCGGCGGGCACCAGGTTCCGCCCGACGCCAGAGTTGCCCCCACATTTGCCAATTCGAGCGGGTTGAGTTCGAGTGGGCCGAGCGTGAACGATCCGATGTTCTGGCGCTTGACGTAATCGGCGATGCTCTCCTCGGAGTCGGGGTGATACGCCCGGGCGCTGCCGGGTTCGGCGTACGACCTCAGGCCCAGCCGAACCGCCATGTCGACCGCGCGCGGCACCCCGATCTGCGAGATGAGTTTGGCGAACGCGGTGTTGGGCGATTGGGCCAGCGCGTCGGTGACGGTCAGTGGGCTGCGGAAACCTCTGGCGTTGCGCACACACCAGGTTTCCTTGGGGCAGCCCGGCGTGTCACTGCTCCCCAGCCCCCGGCCCATGAACGTCCCGGGAACATCGAGTTGAGCGTTGATGCCCAAACCCATCTCGAGCGCGGCGGCCGTGGTGAAGACCTTGAAGATCGACCCGGCGCCGTCGCCGACCAACGAAAAGGGCTGCGGCTGCACCGTCTGATTGGCGTCGAGGTCGAGTCCGTAGGTGCGGCTGTCGGCCATCGCGACCACCCGGTGAGTGTCCTTGCCCGGGGTGATCACACTCATCACGCTCGCCGCACCCTCGGCGTCCGGGTCCGCATACTCGTCCACGGCCGATTTCACGCTGTCCTGCACCTTGGGGTCCAGGGTGGTGCGGATCAGGTATCCGTTGCGGGCGATGTCCTCCATGGTCAGCCCGGCCCGAGCCAGGTACTGCAGCACGTACTCGCAGAAGAACGCGCGGTCGCCGGCGGCGATGCAGCCCTGCGGCAGCGGATCGGCCTGGGGCAGCACTCCCAACGGGGTGTCCTTGGCGGCGCGAAGCTCCTCGGCCCGGTCGGGCAGATAGTCGATCAGGGTGTCGAGCACGAGGTTGCGCCGCGCCAGTGCACCGTCGGGGTTGGTGTACGGATTGAGCGCGCTGGTCGACCGCACCACCCCGGCCAGCAGGGCGGCCTGCGGCCAGGTGAGGTCTGCGGCGTCGACGCCGAAATAGGTGCGTGCCGCGTCCTGGACCCCGAAGGCGCCGTTGCCGAACGCCACCAGGTTCAGATACCTGGCCAGGATCTCCCCTTTGGGCAGGGTCTTGTCCATCGCCAGCGCGATCCGCATCTCGCGGAGCTTGCGGGCCGGGGTGACCTCGACCGCGGCCCGGCGCTCGGCGTCGGTTTTCGCCTTGACCAGCAGATTGTAGTTCTTGACGTACTGCTGCTCGAGGGTCGACCCGCCGCGTACGTCCTCGATGCCCCGCATGTAGCCGATGAACCCGTTCAGGGTTCCCTGCACGTCGACCCCGTTGTGCTCGACGAACCGCTTGTCCTCGATCGACACGATGGCCAGCTTCATGGTGTCGGCGATGCGATCGCTGGGCACCACCCATCGACGTTGCTCGTACAGCCAGGCGATGGGTTTGCCCGAGGTATCGACCATGGTGGTGACGATCGGTGCTTCGCCCTTGAGCACCTGTGCCGAATCCTGTGCGACGGTGTCGGACAGCCGGGCCGTCATGATCCCGACCCCGCCGACGACGGGGAACATGAGGGCTGCCGCAAGCAAACCGGCCAGCACACAATGCATGGCCAGCTTGGCAACCGTTTCCCGCGACCGCGGGGGCGGGCCGGACATGCCATCAAGCGTAAGGCGGTCACCGACCAACGATGGGTAGATCGCACGCAACACGTTGGCTACGTTGTGATTTCAGAACACCCGTTTCTCGACGTCGATGGGGCACCGCCGAACCCGTTCCGAGACCGCCGCCGCCCGCGGCAGCGCGATGCGCAACCGGGCGGAAGGGGCGTCGCTAACCGGACGGGTTGGCCGCCGACCGCTCCAACGCCCGCTTGACCACGCCCCGGGCCGGGCGCTGGCGCACCCGCTGCGGCCACCAGAACCACGGGCCCATCAACGCCGCGATCGACGGCGTCATGAACGACCGGATCACCAGGGTGTCGAACAGCAGGCCCAAACCGATCGTCGAGCCGACCTGGGCCACCACCGTCATCTCACTGACCACCATCGACATCATGGTGAACGCGAACACCAGGCCCGCGGCGGTCACCACCGATCCGCTGCCGCCCATGGCCCGGATGATGCCGGTGTTGATGCCTGCCGGCAGCTCCTCCTTGAGACGTGCCACCAGTAGCAGGTTGTAGTCCGCGCCGACGGCCAACAGCACGATCACCGCCATCGCCATCACCATGAAGTGCAGTTCGATCCCGATCAGGTGCTGCCACACCAGGACCGACAGCCCGAACGACGTGCCCAGCGATATCAGCACCGTGCCGACGATCACCGCGGCCGCCACCAGGCTGCGCGTGATGATCAGCATGATGATGAAGATCAGGCACAGGGCCGAGATGCCGGCGATGATCAGGTCGTAGTTGTTGCCCTCCTGCATGTCCTTGAAGGCCGAGGCCGTGCCGCCCATGTAGATCCGGGAGCCTTCCCACGGCGTGCCCTTCATGGCTTCCTTGGCGGCCAGCTTGATCCCGTCGATCAGCTTGATGCCTTCCGGCGTCAGCGGATCACCTTCGTGAGAGATGATGAACCGCACAGCTTTTCCGTCGGGGGAGATGAAGCTGTCCATGCCGCGTTTGAAGTCGGCGTTGTTGAAGATCTCCGGCGGCAGATAGAAGGTGTCGTCATTCTTGGAGTCATTGAATGCCGTACCCATGGCGGTCTGGTTGTCCTGCATCTCCGCCATCTGATCCTGCAGACCCTTCTGGGTCTGATACATGGTCAGCATCATGGTCTTCATGTTCCGCATGGTCGCGATCTGCGGCTGCATCATCGATGCCATCTGAGGCATCAGCTCATCGAGGCGATGCATGTCCGGCATCAGTTCCTGCATGGTCTCGGTCATGGCGTCGACGCCGTCGAGGCCGTCGAACACCGAGCGCATCGACTGGCAGACCGGGATGTTGTAGCAGTGCGGTTCCCAATACAGGTAGTTGCGTAGCGGGCGCAGGAAGTCGTCGAAATCGGAGATGTGATCGCGGAGTTCCTTGACGTCCTCGACCATCACATCCATCTGGCCGACCATGCTGTGGGTGATCGAGCTCATCTCGTTCATCAGCACGATCATCCGATCCATCGTGTTGATGGTCTTCTGCATCTCGTCGGCCTGCAGCAGCATGTCGTCGGCGCGGTCGGTGAGGTACTTGCGGTTCATGGTCTGCATGACCCCGCCCATGCTCATCTGGGCGGGGATCGTGCTGAACTCCAGCGGCTCGCCCTGCGGACGGGTGATGGCCTGCACGCTGCCGACGCCCTGCACTTGGAAGATGCGTTTGGCGATCTTGTCGATCACCAGGAAGTCCGCCGAGTTGCGGATGTCGTGATCGGTCTCGATCAGCACCAGCTCGGGATTCATCTTCGCGGCCGAGAAGTGCCGGTCGGCCGCGGCGTAGCCTTCCTGCGCAGGCAGGTCGGTGGGCAGATAGTTGCGGTCGTTGTAGTTGGTGCGGTAGCCGGGCAGGGTGAGCAGACCGACCAAGGACAACAGGATGGTGCCGAGCAGCACCGGTCCGGGCCAGCGGACGACGAACGCTCCGAGGCGCCGCCAGCCGCGGATGCGCATGGCCCGCTTGGGTTCGAGGACCTTGCCGAACCGGCTGGCCACGGTGATGATCGCGGGCCCCAGCGTCAGCGCCGCCAGCACCGTGATCGTCATGCCCACGGCCATCGGGATGCCCAGCGTCTGGAAGTAGGGCAATCGGGTGAAATGCAGGCACAACGTCGCGCCCGCGATCGTCATGCCGGAGCCGAGCACCACATGTGCGGTGCCGTGGAACATCGTGTAATACGCCTGCTCGCGGTCCTCGCCGACGCTGCGGGCCTCCTGATATCGCCCGATCAGGAAGATCGCGTAGTCGGTTGCCGCGGCGATCGCGAGCGTCACGAGCAGCTGGGTGGCGAAGGTCGAAAGGCCGATCAGGTTGTGATAGCCGAGGAACGCGACGACGCCGCGGGCCGCCGAGAGCTCGACGACCACCATCACCAGCACCAGCAGCACCGTGATGATCGACCGGTACACCAGCAGCAGCATCGTGATGATGACGGCGAAGGTGACGCCTTCGATGATCCGGACGCTGCGGTCACCCGAGATCTGCTGATCGGCGGCCAGGGCCGTGGGGCCGGTGACGTAGACCTTGAGTCCCTGCGGCGGAGACAGTCCCGCGATCAGCTTCTGGACGGCTTCCACCGACTCGTTGGCCAGGGCCTCGCCCATGTTGCCGGCCAGATAGACCTGGACATAGGCGGCCTTGCCGTCATTGCTCTGGGCGCCGGCCTCGGTCAGCGGGTCGCCCCAGAAGTCCTGGACGTGCTCGACGTGCTTCTTGTCGGCCTCGAGCTTGTCGACCATGTCGTTGTAGAACAGGTGGGCTTCGTCGCCGAGCTTGGTGTCCCCTTGGGCCTCCAGCACGATCATCGCCGAGCTGTCCGAGTGGAACTCGTCGAACACCTTGCCGACGCGCTTCATCGCGATCACCGACGGCGCTTCTTCTGGGCTCATCGACACCGAGCGCAGCTGGCCGACCACCTCGAGCGGCGGGACGGTGGCGCTCATGAACGCGAGCAGGGCGATCCAGCCGACAATCACCGGAATGGCGAATCGACGGATCCATCGAGCAACCCCCGTGTGGGGGGCTCTGGAATCGGCCATCAGGAACCCTTGGTGGTCGGTGGGGAGAGCGCGACGCAGCCGTCGGGCAGTGTGCGCAGCCTTCCCTTACTACGTCGTGTCGTGCCACCGTCTTACCAGATGAGCCGCGGCGACGGGCCGCCAGCCTGTCCGAACAGGCAGTTCGGCGCGCCTATCCGCCCGCCGGCTCTTCGACGCGGCCCAGCCGCCACCGCCCTTCACCGAGCAGTTCCAGGTGGATGTTGTGGTGGCGATGGACCGTGGTGCGGTGGGTGACGCTGACCAGCACGGTGTCAGGTAGTTCGCGCCGGATCAGGCTGTAGATCATGAACTCCAGGGGTTCGTCGAGCGCCGAGGTGGCCTCGTCGAGGAACACCACCGTGGGTTTGGTCAGCAGCACCCGGGCGAACGCGACCCGCTGTTGCTCACCGGGGGAGAGCACCTTCGCCCAGTCGCCGTCCTCATCGAGCCGGTCGACATAGCGCGGCAGGGCCACCGCCAGCAGCGCCTCCCGCAGTTCCTCGTCGGGTAGTTCATCGGGCTGATGCGGATAGGACACCACGGTGCGCAGGTCGCCCAGGGGAACGTAGGGCACCTGGGACAGATAGAGGGTCTGGTTGTCCCCCTGCGGGCACCGCACCGCGCCCGAGGCGTACGGCCACAGCTGGGCGATGCTGCGCAACAGGGTGGTCTTCCCGGTGCCCGACTTGCCGGTGATGATCATCGCCTCGCCCGCGGCCAGGCTCAGGGTGAGATCGTCGATCAATTGCTCGCCGGCCGGGTTGCGCACCTCGACATCGCTCAGTTCGACCAGGGAATCGGTATCCGCCGAAAGTTCCGAGACGTCCAGCTTGGGTAGTTCGCGGCTCTGCTCGTCGGCGGCGACCAGCCCGTGCAATCGGATGATCGATGCGCGGTAGCCCGCGAACGTGTCATAGGAATTGCGGAAGAACGACAACGCGTCCTGGATGGCACCGAAGGCGGCGACCGACTGGTTGACCGCGCCGAGCTGGATCTGGCCGGTGAACAACCGCGGCGCCTGCAGCGCCCACGGCAGCGGGATGATGATGTGGCTCATCGACAGGTTCCAGCCGGTGAAGATCATGGTCCGGTTCACGAAGCGTTTGTAGTTGGCCACGACGGCGGCGAATCGTTGCCGCAGCTGTGACCGCTCCACCTTCTCACCCCGGTAGAGCGCGACCGACTCGGCGGCGTCGCGCAGCCGCACCAACGCGTAACGGAACGCCGCGTTGAACTTCTCGTTGTTGAACGACAGCCGGATCAGCGGACGGCCGAGCGCGAAGGCGATCACGGTGGCGAATGCCACGTAGACGAACACCGACCAGAACAGCGCGCGCGGGATCTCGACACCGAAGAGGCTGAGATCGCCGGACAGGTTCCACAGGATCGAGGTGAACGAGATGACGGAGACGATCGACCGGATCGCTCCGAACGGCAGCGTGCCACTGCTGGTCTGATGTGGAGTGTTGGGTTGTGGCCCGGACAGCGCGGTGAACACGTCGATGTCGGACTGGATGCGCTGATCGGGATTGTCGATGGTCTTGTCGATGAACCGGGACCGGTAGTAGGCACGGCCGTCGAGCCAATCTCCGGTGAGCCGGTCGGTCAGCCAGGTACGCCAGGCCAACATGAAGCGCTGCGTCATGAACAAGTCGACGAGCACCCGGGTCACCAGGATCGCCGCCAGCACCGAGAAGATGAGCAGGGCGATCCAGAAACCCCTGATGCCCGAATCTCTCACCACGTCGTTGCCGGTGGCCAGTCCCTCGACCGCGACCTGGGCGGCGGTATACAGGTCGTTGCTCTGATAGCTGAACAACACCGCCAGGCGTACGTCGACGATCACCGACAGCAACATCGCGGCCAGAACCGCCCACGGCTTCACGCTGTGCCGTCCGGTGAAGTAGGCGCCGGTGACGGCCCAGAACTGCCTGCCCCAGGTGGTGAACCGCGCCAGCAGGACGAGCACACCCATGGTGATCGCAGCGGTGATGGCCCAGGCTTGCGTCAGCCACCACAGGGAGTGCAGCAGTTCGGCGCTCCAGTCGATCGAGGGTGAGAACGGTTTGAGGTCATTCACCACGGCCGCTCCTGATCTGCCGACTGTTGCCAGAGACGTCTGCGTGAAGCTACCGCAGCGACCCGGTGCGACCTCAGCGCAACACCGCGAGCGCTCAGATACTTCGCTCGGCGACGCACCGCTGTGACGCTCGCGCAACGGCGATGTTTCGGGAGCCGGTGCGCCGCTGTAGGTCCCTACAGTCCGTGACGGCACGACTGTAGGCCCAACCCGGTATTGGCACTTTCGCGTGCCGCCCGCCGATCCCCATGCCCATACTTCGGTGTCTTGGTGGCGGCGAAAGGTGGTACATATGGCGTCTGAGAGCCAAATAGACTCTGCGCCAGTAGAACTGAAGCGCGAGTTCTCACTGTGGTCGGCGTTCGCGTTTGCGTTCGCCTTCATCTCTCCCATCGTTGCGATGTACGGGATCTACGGTCTGTCGCTGTCGACAGCGGGCCCCGGCTTCTGGTGGACGTTCGTGATCGTGGGCACGGGCCAGTTCATCGTCGCGATGGCGTTCGCCGAACTGGTGTCGCGGTGGCCGTTCGAAGGATCCATCTACCAGTGGACCAAACGGCTGGCCGGCGAGGTGGCCGGCTGGTTCGCCGGCTGGGTATACATGTGGGCCCTGGTCATCATCATGGCCACGGTCGCCTACGCCGGTGCCGGATTCCTGGCCCAGCTCGTCGGGATCGAAAGCCCCAGCGCCGTGCAGCAGAGCACCATCGCGCTGCTCATCCTGCTCGCCGGGACCGGGGCCAACGTGCTGGGCCGCGGTCTGCTGAAGGCGCTGATGGTCGGCAGCATCGTCGCCGAGATCGTGGCCTCCGTCGGGCTGGGTACCTACCTGCTGATCTTTCACCGCCACCACGGATTCGACGCGGTGCTGCACGGCATCGACCTGAACAGCGGCTGGAGCTGGGCCTATGCGTCGGGCCCCTTCCTGGCGGCGTTGGCCTTCACCGGCTGGTCGATCCTGGGGTTCGAGAGTGCCGGCGCGATCGCCGAAGAGGTCAAGGAGCCGCGGCGCAATGTGCCGAGGGCGATGCTGTTCTCAATCGCGTTCATCGCCTTGGTGATTGCGTACGCGTCGCTGGCCGTGACCCTCGCGGTGCCCGATTTCGAGAAGGTCACCTCGGGTGAGGTTTCCGACCCGGTCACCTACGTGCTCAGCAGCGCACTCGGAGACGCCGCGGTGAAACCGATCCTGTTCGCCTTCGTGATCGGTTTCCTGGCAAGCTTTCTCGCCCTGCAGGCATCGGCTTCGCGGGTCATCTGGTCCTTCGCCCGCGACGAGGTGCTGCCGGCGTCGCGCATCCTGGTCAAGCTGTCCAAGGCCGAGGCCCAGCCGATCTACGCGATCATCGTCACCACGATCATCGGTGCCTTCGTCTACCTCATCTCGGCGACCGATGTGTACTCGGTGCTGGTCACCTTCACCGCGGGCGGCTACTACCTGGCATTCCTGTTCCCGTTGTTGACGGGGCTGGTCGCACGGTTGCGCGGCACGTGGGAGCCGGGACCCTGGAACCTGGGCCGTTACGGCACCCCGGTGGCGGTGCTGGCGGTGCTGTGGGCGGGATTCGAATTCGTCAACATCGTCTGGCCGCGCACCGTCTCCGATTCCTGGTACATCAACTGGGCGTTCTTCGTGGCGATGGGCGTGATCCTGGCGCTGGGCACGGTGATCGTGAAGGCCCGAAAGGTGGGGCAGCCCAAGCCCGACGAGCCCACGACGTCCGACGCCGAGGCGCTGAAGGAGCCGGTGTGAGTGCCGACGGGCCCGTGGCGGTGGTGACCGGGGCCGGCAGCGGCATCGGGGCGGCGATCGCGGTGCTGCTGCGCGATCGAGGGTGGACCGTCGCGTCGATCTCCCGGGAAGCCGCGCCCGACACCGACCTGTGGATCGTCGCCGACGTCGCCGACGAGGACGCCGTCGACGAGGCGATTGCGCAGGTGCGCACCACCTTCGGCCGGATCGATGCGGCAGTCATCTGTGCTGGGCACTACGCGGAGACCCCGGCGCTGGAGATCGGTCAGGCGGCCTGGGAGCGAATGTTGCGCGTGCACGTCGGCGGTCTGGCCCACGTGTGCCGGGCCGTACTGCCCGAGATGCGCCGACGGGGCAGCGGGCGCATCGTCGGGATCGCCTCGGAACGGGCGATCGGCGGCGGCAGCAACGATGCGCACTACGCCGCGGCCAAGGGCGCCGCGCTGAGCCTGCTGCGCAACATCGCCGTCGAGGTGGCCGCCGACGGCATCCGGGTCAACGCCGTGGCACCCGGCCCGTGCGACACCCCGCTGCTGGAGCCCGATTCATGGGAACGCGCCGAGGAATTCGTCGCGACGCTGCCGGCCCGGCGCATCGCGCTGCCCACCGAGGTGGCCGAACTCGTCCGGGGCCTGCTCGAAGAGGACGTCTTCCTGTGCGGAGAAGTGTTGTCGGTCAACAGCGGAACGGTGATATGACGATGACCTCAACGGATCGGGTGCTGATCACAGGGGTTGACACCAGGCTCGGCGGCGCGGTCCGCGATCACTTCGCCGGACGCGGTGCGCGCACCGTGGGAACGGTGGTCCCGGGCGGCGATCCGGGGCCGGCCGGGGCGCTTACGCTGACCGCCGACCCGACGAATCGCGACGAGGTGGGCCAGGCCGTGGCCAAGGCCGCGGCGCACCTGGGCGGCATCGATGTCCTGGTGGTGGCGCACGGGCTGCCGATGGTGGCGGAATTCACCGAAGCGCCGATGTCCGACTTCTGGGCGCACGTCGACGCCACTTTGACCGGAAGCTTCCTGTACGCCCAGGCGGCCGCAGACCATATGCGGCACAACGGCACCGGCGGACGCATCGTGCTGACCACATCCCGCTGGCACGTCGGTGGGAACGGCCTGGCGGCCGTGGCCACGGCCGCGGGCGGAATCGTCGCGCTCACCAAATCCCTGACCCGTGACTTCGGCGGCTTCGGCGTCGGAGTGAACGCGGTCGCCCTCGGCGCCCTGGAATCGGAATGGTCGGTCTGCGACGGCTCCGGCGGATCACCGCCGGGCGGGCGGATCGGCAGTGTCGAACAGGCTGCCGCGGTCATCGGTCTGTTGAGCCAGCGTCAACTCGGCGCGGCCGTGGGACAGATCGTCAACGTCGATGGCGGGCTGTCCCGAAATCGTGTCTAGGAAAGGCAATCAATGAACCAACCAAACCCGGGGGGCACTGCCCGCGACGAAATCGTGGGCCCCGCCGATCCGCAGGTCCAGCCCCGCTATGCGGGATGGACGACGTTCGCCCGGTTGCCCCGGCTGTCGGACGTGACGCGCGCCGACGTGGTCGTGGTGGGCGTACCGTTCGACAGTGCCGTGACCTACCGGCCCGGAGCCCGGTTCGGGCCCAACGCCATTCGTCAGGGTTCTCGGCTGATCCGTGGGTACAACCCGGAACTCGACATCAAGCCGTTCGACGTCTGCCAGTTCGCCGATGCCGGGGACATCGCGTGCAATCCGTTCGACATCGCCCAGGCGGTCGACCAGGTCGCCGCGCAGCTGACCGAACTGCAGGCCGACGGGACACGTGCGGTGATCCTCGGCGGCGACCACTCGGTGGCGCTGCCGTCACTGCGCGCGGTGCACGCCGCGCACGGCCCGGTGGCCCTGGTGCACTTCGACGCGCACCTGGACACCTGGGACAGCTACTACGGGGCCGACATCACCCACGGCTCACCGTTCCGGCGGGCCTTCGAGGAGGGCTTGCTGCTCGACCGCAGTCTGCATGTCGGGGTCCGCGGATCCATCTACGACAAACAGGATCTGGTCGAGGACGCGAACTTCGGTTTCTCGTGCATCACGTGCAGGCAGATCGACGCACTCGGAACCGAGGGCATTCTCCAGCGCATCCGCGAACGGGTCGGGGACGCGCCGGTGTACGTCTCGGTCGACATCGATGTGCTCGACCCCGCGCACGCCCCGGGCACCGGCACGCCGGAGGCGGGCGGGATGACCAGCCGGGAGCTGCTCGAGATCGTGCGCGGGCTCGACAGTGTGAACCTGGTCGGCGTCGACGTCGTCGAGGTGTCGCCCGCCTATGACCACGCGGAGATCACCGCGATCGCCGCCGCCAACGTCGTCTGGGAATTCCTGTCTGTGTTCGGAAGAAAGGTTCGCCGATGACCTCCTTGACACCCGCCGGACCGGTGTCGTGGCCGGAAGGCAAGCGCTGCGCGGTTGCTTTCACCTTCGATGTGGATGCCGAATCTCCGCTGTTGACCACCGATCCGGCCTTCGCCGACCGGATGGGGGCGATGTCGCACCAGGCGTACGGCCCGCTGGTCGGGATCCCGCGACTGCTGGCGATACTCGATGAGCTTCGGGTTCCGGCAACGTTTTTCGTGCCCGGCTACACCGCGCACCGGCACCCGGAACCGATCCGGTCCATCGCGGCCGCCGGTCATGAGATCGCCCATCACGGCTACCTGCACGAGTCGTTGGTCGGCGTCGACGAGCAGACCGAACGCGAGATCCTGGAGCGCGGACTGGGAGCGCTGCAGGACGTGGTGGGAGTGACGCCGGTCGGTTATCGCGCCCCGATGTGGGAGATGAACTGGCACACCCCGAAATTGCTCGCCGAGTTCGGCTTTCTCTACGACTCCACGCTGATGGATTCCGACCACCCCTACGAACTGGCCGTCGAGGACGGGTCGGCACTGGTGGAGCTCCCGGTGAGCTGGGCGCTGGACGATTGGCAGCAGTACTGCTTCGTCCCGGATTTCTCCGGTACCGGACTGATCGAAACCCCCGCCAAGGCCATCGAGTTGTGGCGCGCCGAACTCGACGCGATGCGGGATGTCGGTGGTGCCTGGATCCTGACCAACCACCCGTTCCTCAGCGGACGCCCGGGCCGCGCGGCCGCATTGCGCGAGTTCATCGCCGACGTGTGTGCCATGGACGACGTGTGGGTGGCGGGCATGGCCGAGATCGCCGGCTACGTCCGCGAACAGGCGCTCACCCCGCGCACGCTGACTCGACCCGAACTGAACACCACCGCCGAACCGTAAGGAGAATTCTCGATGAAACGCGATGCATTGACCCCGGACAAATTGCGCGAGGCCTACCAACACGTGTGGTTCGTGGTCGCGCGCTGCCAGGACATCGACACCCCGCAAGCCGCCACGCTGCTCGACCAGAAGCTGGTGGTTTTCCGGGATTCCACCGGGGCGGCCCGGGTGACCGATCGGCGCTGCATCCACCGCGGCGGCAACCTCGCCGACGGCAGGGTCGTCGGCGACAACATCGCCTGCCCGTACCACGGGTGGCAGTTCGACGGTCAGACCGGCCAATGCGCTCACATCCCGTCGCTGGCCGAGGGACAACGCATTCCGCCGAAGGCGGAGATCAAGTCCTACCCGGTGATCGAGCGCTTCGAGCATGTCTGGACCTGTCTGGGGGAGCCGGTGTTCGACCTACCGCATCCGCCCGAGATCGCGGATCTGGAACTGGAATGGCGCGCGGCGCAACCCATCCATGCCGAGTGCGGGTTCATGGCGGCCACCGAGAACTTCCGGGACATGGCGCACTTCCCGTTCGTGCATGCGCCGTCGATGGGGGAGGTCAACCCGGTGGTGGACGAGCTCGCTGTCAAACGCGAGGGCCGTGAGGTGTGGGCGTCCTACTTCTACCCGGGGGTCCCCGATTCGGACTTCTCCGATGTGGGTGATGCGTGGATGCACTACCACTCCTACGCACCGGGCATCGCGACCATCCTCTACGACTTCGGCGAACCGCTCGGCAAGCGTTACCTCGTCGACTTCCCCTCGCCGGTGAGCTACGAAAAGTGCATCATCTTCTGGGCGGTGGCCACCGACAAGGATTTCCGCGGCGGAACCGTTGACGAGATCCTGGAGATCGAGACCAAGGTCTTCAATGAGGACACCCCGGTGCTCGAAGGACTTGACCCCAAGGAGGTTCCGCTGGCCGGGCAGGCGTTCGAGGTGTCGGCTCCCGCCGATATCTACACCTTGAACTACCGCCGCGCGACCCAGCATGCGGTGCAGACGATTCAGCAGGAACGGGAGCTGATCGCGGCGCAAGCCGAGGTTCCCGCCGACAACGGCCACGCGCGCGTCTGAGCCGGCGACCGAAACCGGTATGAAACTTCACGTCATTCAACTGCGGCTGGAGGCCACCGACGTGATCTCGGTGGTACTCGCCAGCCCCTCCGGCGACCGGCTGCCCGCATGGGCAGCCGGTGCGCACATCGCCATCACGTTGCCGTCCGGGCGAGTCCGGCAGTACTCGTTGTGCGGACCGCGCGATGATCCGTACCACTACACGATCGCGGTCCTGCGGGTCGCGGACGGGCGGGGCGGCTCCCGCGAGGTTCACGAGATGCTGCGCATCGGGGATGTCCTGGAAGTCGGGGCACCCCAGAACGCGTTCGCGCTCGCCCCGGCGCCGCATTACGTCTTCATCGCCGGTGGTATCGGCATCACCCCGATATCGGCGATGATCGACGAGTTACGCAGCGCCCCGGGCAGTCCCGCGTTCACGTTGATCTACGGCGGGCGTAGCCGGTCCGCGATGGCCTTCGCCGACCGGCTGGCCGGTATCGAGGGGGTACGGCTGATCCCGCAGGACGAGATGGGATTGCCGGACCTCGCCGGGGTGTTCGCCGGCTGCCCGGCCGGCACCCACGTGTACTGCTGCGGGCCCGCGGCCATGCTGAGCGCCGTTGCCGAGCTCAGCGGTCGGCACCCCCGGGTCGAACTGCATGTCGAGAGGTTTGCCGCCACACCGCAGCCGGCGGATCCGGCCGGCGACGGCGCGTTCGAGGTGGAGCTGGCGCGCACCGGTGCCACGGTGCGGGTGCGGCCGGAGCAGAGCGTGCTCGAAGCGGTCCTCGAGGTCGCGCCGGACACGGCGTTCTCCTGCACCGGCGGGTTCTGCGGTACGTGCGAGACCAAGGGGCTGGCCGGCGAGATCGATCATCGCGACGATCTGCTCACCGAGACCGAACGAGCGGCCAACACCTCGATGATGATCTGTGTATCCCGTTCTCGCGGTGGGAAAATCACGCTCGACCTGTGAGAACGCGGTCATGGCCCTAGACTCCGCAGCCATGACCGCCGCACCCGCAGAAGTATTCCGATGTCCGTCGATGACCTACTGAGGGACGAGGACGGTGTGACCGTGCAGACGACTCCGCACGACGGCACCGTCCTGCTCCGGGAGCTCTTGGCCCAACCGAGCCTGCATGTCGACACGTTGACCCCGATCCGCGATCTCGACCGGCCGATCCGTTACGTGTATCCCACCGAACTCGCCGATCCGTCGCAGTACCTTTCGGGGGAGGAGCTGATCCTCAGCATCGGGGTGCCGGTAGCCGATCAGCCGGAGGATTCGATCCGGCGCTACGTCACCACCTTGAGCGGCCGCGGGGTCACCGCGTTGCTGGTCGGTTTAGGGGATCTGTTCGACGAACCCCCGCCCGCTCTGGTGCAGGCCTGCCTCGACGTGGACCTTCCGCTGCTGGCGCAGCATGCCGCGGTTCCGTTCCGGCGGATCGTGGACTGGGCGGATTCGATGAGGGTCGCCGACCGGGAGATCGGCACGCGCGAGCGCGACCTGGGCTCGATCTTGCGATGGTTCGTGGCGGGCACCCTCGGTGTCGGTCCGATCGAGACCGCGCTGGTGGGATGCGGTCTGGCCGGTGCGCCGGTTGCGGTGTGCGCGTTCACCGCCGATGTTCACACCCGGGTGCACCAACTGGTGGACCGTCATCTGGGCGCGGTCGCGGTGCTCGACGACCGCATCGTGGCCCTGTGCCCGCAGACCGAGCAGTTCGCGGCCGACCTGGCCGCCTCCGATCTGGTGTGCGGTGTGGCCATCGCGCCGGATGCCCAGGCCATGGTGTACGCGATCCCGGAGGCGCTGGAGGCGTTGCGTGAGGGGATCCGCTGGCGGCGTGCGGTGCACATCGAGGAGATCGCCACCCTCGACGGCCTGCTGGCTGCGGTGCCGAAAGTCCGGCTGGTGCCATTCGTGCATCGCCTCCTGGTTCCGCTGGTCGACCACGACAAACTCAACAACTCCTACCTGGTGCCCTCTCTGGAAGCGTTTCTCGCGCCGGACAACGACATCTCGACGGCGGCCGCCCAGCTGTATGTGCATGTCAACACGTTGCGCAACCGGTTGGCCAAGATCACCGAGCTCACCGGCGCCAACCCGCTCGACGAAGCAGACCGAACCAATTTCCGGATCGCGTTGTGGGCGGCGCGGAACATGGGGATGAGCGGAGCCGCCGCGGCTAAGCCGGTGCAGGACAAGGTGATCCAACCGGGTGCAGGGCGAGCGCAGCGCACCCGGCCGTAGCGGGCACCCCACTGTAGAGATCTACAGCGAGATCGAGCTGCGGTGTTTTGTTCTCCAACTGGCCTGCCGAGGCGGGCGGGCGTCGGTAATGTGACGTTCATCGATAGACGAGCACTGCGCAACGTGAAGGAAACCTGTTGGTTCTCTACGAATTTCGCTGCGAATCCGGTTGCGGCGTGACCGAGCAGATGCACTCGATGCACGCCCGTCCCGACGTGATCGAGTGCTCTAGTTGCGGGGCGGCGGCCCGCCGCATGATCTCCTCACCGAACCTCGGCCGCGCAGACCGGTCCGCGATGGCACTGCAGGACGCGACGCGAGCCACTGCCGACCGCCCGGCCGTCGTCACCTCACCCGGGCCGTCGCCCGGAGTCCGGCGGCAGAAGGTCACCACCAACCCGCTGCACCAGAAGTTGCCCCGTCCCTGAGGTCCTGAAGGAGGACATATGCCCGAAGTTGTGTTCCCGCTCGACTCGACCAAGAAGTTCACCGAGCAGTCCAAGCTCGGTCACAACCGGTGGCACCCCGACATCCCGGCGGCGGTGACGGTCAAACAGGGCGATTCGTTCCGGGTGCACTGCCGCGAGTGGTTCGACGGGGCGATCGTCAACGACGATTCGGCCGACGACATCCTCAACGCGCCGCTGACCACGGTGCACGTCCTCTCGGGCCCGATCGCCGTCGAGGGTGTCAAGCCCGGTGACCTGCTGATCGTCGACATCCTCGACGTCGGCCCGATCCCGCAGGAGGATTCGGGGCCGCTGGCCGGGCAGGGCTGGGGCTACACCGGTATCTTCCCCAAACTCAACGGCGGCGGGTTCCTCACCGATCAGTTCCCCGACGCCTACAAGGCGATCTGGGACTTCTCCGGTCAGAAGGCCACCTCACGCCACGTGCCGCACGTCGAGTTCACCGGCATCGTGCACCCCGGGTTGATGGGCACCGCACCGTCGGCCGAGCTGCTGGGCACCTGGAACACCCGCGAGGCCGCGCTGATCGCCACCGACCCCGACCGGGTGCCGCCGCTGGCACTGCCGCNGTGTTCGTCGACGGCGCCAACCTCTCGGTGGGCGACCTGCACTTCTCCCAGGGCGACGGTGAGATCACCTTCTGCGGCGCCATCGAGATGGGTGGCTTCATCGACCTGCGCGTGGACGTGATCCCCGGCGGTATGGAGACCTACGGTGTGAGCGAGAACGCAATTTTCATGCCAGGTAACACCGATCCGCAGTACTCCGAGTGGCTGGCCTTCTCCGGGACCTCGGTCACCCTGGACGGCGAGCAGCGCTACCTGGACTCGCACCTGTCCTACCAGCGAGCCTGTCTGCACGCCATCGACTACCTGACCAAGTTCGGCTACAGCCCCGAGCAGGCGTATCTGCTGCTGGGCGCGGCGCCGATCGAGGGTCGGCTGTCCGGTGTGGTGGACATCCCGAATGCCTGTGCGACGGTGTACATCCCCACCGCGATCTTCGATTTCCCGGTCGCACCGACGGCGTCGGGGCCGGTGCAGATCGACCCGGGCATCGGGGCGCCGCACTCGTCGTTCGACTGACGAGGCCGGATACCGGTCTCGGCGGGCCGGGCCGCGGTCGAACTATCCTCGTCACCGAGACGACCGTGTGCCCGCCCCTGCCGGGGGCATGGCGCAACCGGAAAGGATCGCGCAATGACCCCGCCCCCTGGTGCCTCGCGCCTCGGCACCCGGTTCGGACCGTACGAGTTGAAGTCGCTGATCGGTGTCGGTGGCATGGGGGAGGTCTACCGGGCCTACGACACGGTCAAGGAACGCATGGTGGCCGTCAAGCTGCTGCGTACCGAGATCGCCGCGGACACGAGTTTTCAGGAGCGGTTCAGGCGTGAGTCCCGGGTGGCGGCCCGCCTGCAGGAGCCGCACGTGATCCCGGTCCACGATTTCGGCGAGATCGACGGCGTCCTGTTCATCGACATGCGTCTGGTCGAGGGCGCCAGCGTCAAGGAACTGCTGCGCACCAATGGCCCCCTGACCCCGGACCGGGCGGTCTCGATCGTCACGCAGGTGGCCGCGGCCCTGGACGCCGCGCACGCCGACGGCCTGGTGCACCGCGATATCAAGCCCGAGAACGTGCTGCTCACCCCGGATGACTTCGCCTATCTGGTGGATTTCGGCATCGCCCACGTCGGGGGCGAGGCCAGCGTCACGATGACGGGCGTGCTGATCGGATCCAGCGCCTACATGGCGCCGGAACGGTTCTCCGGGGGACCGGTGGGACCGGCGGCCGATGTGTACGCGCTGACCTGCCTGCTCTACGAGATGGTGATCGGTCGGCCTCCGTTTGAGACGGGTGATCTGCGCCAGTTGATGAGCGCGCACATGTTCTCCCCGCCGCCGCGGCCGAGCATCATGCGTCGCGGTATACCTCGCGCCTTCGACGACGTGGTGGCCAAGGGCATGGCGAAGGACGCCGCCGACCGGTACGGCAGCGCTGGGGAGCTGGCCAAGGCCGCCCGGGCGGCCGCCGTCGGTGGCGTTCCGCCGGCGG
>NZ_LT546207.1:1338164-1341577 GCF_900078665.2 Mycolicibacterium houstonense
CCCGCCGCCACCACCGCCGGCTCAGAAGCGGCCCGCTCCGGCACGGAAACCGCGGCTCAGTCGCGCCCAGCTCACCCTGATCCTGGTGTCGGTCGCGCTGCTTGGCATCGCCGGTGTGCTGGCGGCGGTCCTGGCCAGCGGCGGGAACGGCACATCGACTCGGGAGACGCTGACCGCGCCGAGCCCGTCGGAGACCAACGCCGAGTCGCCGACCACCACCACGACGGCCACCGGATCGGCCACCGCCAACGTCAGCGGCACCGACGAACAGGGCTTCGTCGGCCACACCGCCCGGTGCGTCGAGGGCACCACCCCGGCCGCGGTGATTCGCACCGCCTCGTCACTGGCGGTGATCTGCCAGTCCGGCCCGGACAGCTTCTCCTATCGCGGTGAGCGGCTCAGCGACGGTGCCAACCTCCAGATCCCGACGGCGGAACGCTCCGGCAACGGCTTCGTCGCGGTGAACCCCGCCGACGGTGCGCGCTATGAGGTCGGCCCCGACGGGCTGACCATCATGAGCTACGGCAAGGTCGATTCATCCGAACCGCCGATCGAGTACGGCGAGCGCTGAAGCACCGGGGCATATACCGCCACCTGAGTGGTCTTGCCCTTGAGCGCCAACCCGGGCCGCAGCTCGAAAGCGCCTCGGTCCCCGGTCAGTTGGCTCAACGTCGCGTCGGTGAGCAACACGGTGTCGCCGGTCTGGCGGGTCGCGGTCTCGACCCTGGCCGCGACGTTCACCGCGTCGCCGATCACTGAGAACTCCAAACGTCCTGCGCCGCCGACGTTTCCGGCCACCACCGGCCCGGAATTCAACCCCACGCCCACCGAGAGCGCGCCGCGGAACTCCTCACGTACCGCATCGGCGATCCGCAGCGCGGCGCCCAGCGCGTCATCGGCGTGGTGATCCTGACGCCGCGGCGCCCCGAAGACCGCCATCAGGCCATCACCCGCGTACTTGTCGACGTGGCCGCCGTGTTCGTGCACGATCGGGACGATCCGCTCGAACAACCTGTTGAGCGTGGTGACCACCTCGGTGGGGCGCAGCCGTTCGGCGAGTGTGGTGAATCCGCGGACGTCGACGAACATCAAGGTGACGTCGACCTCCTGGGCTTCCACTGACCCGGCGGCACACAGAATGTGTTCGGCCACATCGCGATCCACGTAGGTGCCGAAGGTATCGCGGATGCGTTCGCGTTCGGCCAGCCCGGCCGCCATGGTGTTGAAACCGGCTTGGAGCCGCCCGATTTCGCTCGCATCGTCAACCTCGACACGCGCACCGAAGTCGCCCGCCTGCACCTGGGCCAGCGCGCGACGCAGTGCGGTCACCCGCTCGGTGACCGACCGGATGGCAATCAGAATGGCGAACAGGCCCACCACGATCGCCACCGCGGCCAGGATCAAGATGGCCGCGAAGGTCCGCTGGGCCCGGAAACCGATGTCGGCCAGATACCCCACAGCGAGCACCGCGACGCCGAACAGTGGTACCCCGGTGGCCAGCAGCCACGCCATCATCAGCCGGCGGCCCACCGTCGGACCGAACCGCCGGTCCGGGGCGGCGCCGTCGAGCGCACGGGCCGACACCGGGCGCATCACGCGTTCGACGACGAGGTACCAGACGGCGCTGGTCGAGATGCCGCCCAGGGCCACCACACTGAAGATGTACACGGCGGTCGACACCTGTTGGGTGAGGGCCAGCGATCCGAAGACCACAGCGCCGACACCCCATACCGCGCCCGAGAGTCGCACCGCCTCACCCGAGGCGCCCAACGTCATCCGCTGCTCCGCCGGAGTGGGCGGGCGGCCCTCGCTGAGCCAGGCGGTGCTGGCCGCGAACCGGTGCCGCCGTACCCGAAGCATCACCGGAATCGCGACCGCGAGGAACACGATCAGCACGGTGCCCCCGCGCGTCAGGAGACGCTGGGTCTCGGTCGGGCTCAACACGATCGGAGCCGCGAATGCCAGGAAGGCGCCGACGGTCCCGCCGCCGGCCAGGCTGATGCCGGCTGCGCCCCACACCCACCGCCGGAACGTCTGAGCCCGAAGCTCGGCTCCGGCGCCGCAGGTGATGACGGTCGCGTCCATGCATGCAGGGTCCGCCGCAGCGGCGCGTGGTCGATAGGGTAGCCGGCTACCTGTTTCCGGTTCGGCGCGCGAAGGTGACGGACACCGCGACCGGCCCTTTAGTCTGGAATCGCACGCACGAATGGATAAGGGGAAGCAGATGAAGGTAGTGCTCGGCTACGACGGGTCGCTGGCGGCCAATGCGGCGATCGGCAGCGGCGCCGCACTGTTCCCTGGGGCCGAGGCGGTCATCGTCTATCTGTGCACCCCACCATTCGGCAGTAAGGGCCTGCGGGCCCGGCTGCGGCACTCGGCCCGCAACGTCGACGAATTGATCGATCTCGTGGACAGCGAGAGCGAGGGCGAGGCCGCCCGGTTGGTCGGGACCGGAGTCACGCTGGCGCGCGCCGCCGGGTGGCAGTCCGAACCGCTCGTCAAACGCACCTGGGCGGGCGAGGGTCTGGGGCTGGCCCAGGTGGCCGAACAGCTCCAGCCCGATGTGCTGATCGTCGGTGCCCGCGGGATCGGCGCCACGGACTCGAAGCTGGGCAGTGTGTCGGATCTGGTGGTGCACCACGCGCCCCGCGCCGTACTGGTGGTCTCGCAGCACATGGTGTCGGCCGAATACGACGCCGTGGCCGACGGTCCGGTGGTGGTCGGTGTGGACGGCTCGGCGGGTGCCGAGCGGGCGCTGGCCGCCGCTCGTGAGTTGTTCCCCGACCGCGAGGTGATTTCCGTGGCGGTCGACGACGGTGACACCTCCGACCCCGAGGCCGAGGCCGCGCATCGGGTGCGCCGATTCCGCGGGTCCGGCGCCGGGGCCACTGCCGACGCGCTGGTGGCCTTTGCTGATGAGCAGCGGGCCGGGGGTGTGGTGGTGGGGTCGAGAGGCCGTTCGGCGCTCAAGAAGGTGCTGCTGGGCAGCGGGGCCGCCGCGACGTTGCAGCGCACTTTCCGGCCGGTCCTGGTGGTGCCGGGCGGCTGACGACGGGTCTCTGACGGCTCGGCGACGTGAATGCGCGTCGCCGGTGTCTCGACGCGGTAACGGATCGATCGCGATCGTTGCTGGCAAAACCCCATACGCCACTGTGGCAACTATCGTCACAGTGAAATGCGCTCCGGGGGCACAGCGCCGATCCGTTTTCGCGTCAGCCCGAAAGGTGCGTCATGCCGGCTCTCCGTCGACTGATGACTCTGACGTCCGTCTGCGCTGTCGCGCTGGCGGTCGCACCGCTGAACGTTCCGTCCGCGGCGGCCGACCCCTGCTCGGTACCGACGGGCGCCGCGGCGCGCTCGGCCACACCGACCCCACCACAGCTGCCGGTCCTGCACCTGTCTCTTCTACACCT
>NZ_LT546207.1:1341964-1371221 GCF_900078665.2 Mycolicibacterium houstonense
CCGCCGTCGCACCCAACACCGCGGCCCGCGCCGCAGCCGCGCCTGCGGCATCGGCGGCCACTCAGGTCGGCTGGATCACCGGACCGAACACCGACAGCTACGCGCGCTTCGGTATCTCCGGCGCCGACCTCGGGATCGTCTGGGACAACGGCCAGACCGGTGCGGGCAATCAGGTGCTCGTCGCGTTCGGCGACACCTTCGGCAATTGCAGTGTCCCCGACCAGGAATGGCGCAAGAACACCCTGTTCCGCAGCGCCGACCGCAACCTCGCCGACGGCATGACCATCCCGAATCCGGTGCCCGGCAACATCTACGCCGGCTCCCCGGTGGATGCCGCGCGGCCCAACTTCTCCCGGCAGGTGATCCAGAGCCTGCGCCTGGCCGCGACCGAGGTCACCATCATCCCGACCGCCGGAATATCCGTCGGGACAACGCAATACGTCAACTTCATGTCCGTCAGCCAGTGGGGCTCGGCCGGGCAGTGGTCGACCAACTTCTCGGCGGTCGCGGTATCCACCGACAACGGTGAGACGTGGCGGGTGCCGGCCACCAGCATCCGGCCGAGCTGGTTCAACACCGTGCCCGGTGTGGCGTTCAGCTGGGGCGACCAGAACTTCCAGATGGCGGCCTACGTGCGGTCCGGCGGCTACGTGTACGCCTACGGCACCGGTGCCGGGCGCGGCGGCATGCCGTTCCTGTATCGGGTGGTGGAGAGCGCGGTCGCCGACAAGTCCGCCTACGAGTACTACACGCCGTTCGGCTGGCTCAAAGGCTTCCCGTTCCTGGCCGTGCAGGTGGTGTGGGCGCCGGGCAGTGAGATGTCGGTGGCGTGGAACGACCACCTGAAGAAGTTCATCATGCTCTACACCAACACGCTGTCGGCGGTGGTGATGCGGACCGCCGACAAACCCGAGGGGCCGTGGAGTCAGGCCAAGACCATCGTCAGTTCGACCGCGATACCCGGCGGCATCTACGCGCCCTACATCCATCCCTGGTCGAGCGGCAGCGATCTGTACTTCACGCTGTCGCGCTGGTCGGACTACAGCGTCATGCTGATGCGGACCTCGCTCAGCACCGGCTAGTGCGGGCGTCCTGACCGGGCAGCCGCACGCTCGGCGGCCCGGGAATGCTCGGCGGCCGAGACCACCACCGCATCCGCGCCGGGGTAGACCGTGGCCTCATGACCGGTGACCAGCCACCGCACCACATACGGTGGAGACCCGTCCTCGGTGCGCACCTCGAGGATCTCGGCATGTTGTTCGTGTTGCTCGGTGGTGGTTCCCTTGACCACCAGGAAATCGCCGACATGGGCTTTCATCGTCCGCTCCCTTCGCCGTACCCGGCGGACACCTCCATCGTGCGCGCGATGGAGCGCGGTGGGAACTGCTCGCGGCGAAAATCAGCCCGCCGTCTTGCCCGCGTCGACGATGTAGACCGCGCCGTGCACCGCGGCGGCGTCGTCACTGGCCAGGAAAGCGATGGTCTTCGCGACATCGGCCACGTCCATCATTCCGCGCGGGGCGGCGATCCTCATGATCAGATTCCAGTCCGCGTTCTCGGGTGCGGCGAACTCGGTGGTTTGCGGCGTCAGCATGCCGCCGGGGCACACCGCGTTGACGCGCAGGCGCTCCGAGGTGAATTCGATGGCCAGCGCGCGGGTGAGACCGACCAGCCCGTGCTTGGCCGCACAGTAACCCGCCGAGTACACCTCGCCCTCGATGCCGGCGATGGACGCGACGTTGACGATGTTGCCGCCGGCCTCCAGCAGATGCGGCAGGGCGGCCCGACACAGGAAGAAGGGGCCGTTGAGGTTGACCGCGAGATCCTTGTCCCAGTCCTCGTCGGTCACCGACGCGGTGTGGCGCATCTGGTGGAAACCCGCCACGTTGATCAGCGCATCGAGCCGGCCGAACTTCTCGACGCACTGCGCCACGGCGTCCCGGCAGGCCTCCGAAGAGGAGATGTCCACGGAGGCGTACGCGCCGCCGGGAACGTCCTCGAACACCGTCGCCATCCGTTCGGCGTCGCGGGCGATGCCGAACACCGAGGCGCCGCGTGCGGCGAACAACTGGGCCACCGCCGCGCCGAGACCCGATGAGGCACCGGTGACCAGCGCGACCTTTCCATCCAGAGCAGTCATGGCTCACACCTTCTCACGCGGCCTCGCCGGGGGAACCGCGGCCAGCAGCGTCCGGGTGTATTCGTGTTGCGGCGCGGCGAACAGCTCGGCGGCCGGGCCGTATTCGACGACCTCACCGGCCCGCATCACCAGCACGTCGTGGCACATGCGGTGCACCACCGCCAGGTCGTGCGCGATGAACAGATAGGTCAGGCCGAGGTCGCGCTGCAGCTCCGACAACAAGTCCAGCACCCGGGCCTGGACCGACACGTCCAGCGACGCCGTCGACTCATCGAGGATCAGCACATCGGGCTCGGTGGCCAGCGCCCGCGCGATGCTGACCCGTTGTCGCTGCCCGCCGGACAGTTCGTGCGGATAACGGGAAGCGAAATCTCTTGGTAGACCGACCAGTTCGAGCAACTGTTCCACCCGATCGGCGCGGGCTCGGCGCCCGGTGGCCAGCCGGTGCACCCGCAACGGTTCGCCGATCGCGGTGCCGATCCGGGCCCGCGGGTTCAGCGAGGAGAACGGGTCCTGGAACACCAGGCTGATCCGGCGGCGCAGATCGCGCCCGCCGGCGAACACGTCGTCCGACGCCAGCGTCGCCGTACCGGACGACGGTTCGGCGAGGCCGGTCAGGGCGGCCGCCACCGTGGACTTGCCCGAACCGGATTCCCCGACGATCCCCAGCGTCGTCGCCCGGCGGAGCGCGAACGAGACGTCCTTGACCGCGCGGACCGCGCCGTACCGCACGCCGAGTTCGTTGACCCGCAACAGAACCGGGGTGCCGACGGGAGCGGGATCGGGACCCGGCCCGTCCACCAGGGGGCGTGCTGCCAGCAGCTCGCGAGTGTACGGATGCCGCGGATGGTCGAAGACCTCGAGGATCGGTGCCTGCTCGACGACCTCCCCGTCACGAAGCACCGTCACATCGTCGGCCACCTGACCGATGACGCCGAGATCATGACTGATCCATACCACCGCGGTGCCGAAATCCCGTTGCAGATCGCCGACCAGGTCGATGATCTGGGCCTGGGTGGTGACATCCAGGGCGGTCGTCGGTTCGTCGGCGATGAGCAGTTCCGGGTCGCAGGCCAGGGCGATCGCGATCATCACGCGCTGGCGCTGCCCGCCGGACAGCTGATGGGGGTACGCGTCGAGCCGGTCGGCGGACAGCCCGACCGCCTCCAGCAGCTCACCCGCGCGTCCACGGGCTTGCCGCCGAGCCATATTGCGGTGTGCCTCAAGGGTTTCGGTGATCTGCCGATCCAGCGTCAGCAGCGGATTCAGCGACGTCCCGGGATCCTGGAAGACGAATCCGACGCGGCTGCCGTGTACTGACCGCAGCGTCCGGGCCGAGGCCCCGATCAGCTGCGATTCACCGGCCAGGGTGCTGATACCGGTGACCACCGCGCCCGGTGCGTCCAACAGGCCGGTGGCGGCCAGCACCGTCATCGACTTGCCCGATCCGGATTCTCCGACGATGCCGACGGTCTGCTCACGGTGCACCTCGAACGACACACCGCGCACGATCTCGCGGCGACCGATCGCCACGCGCAGATCGTTCACCTCGAGTACCGGAGTCATCGGCGTCCCGCCCTTCTCGCCTCGATCGAGGTCCGCTGCTTGGGGTCGAGCACATCGCGCAGCCCGTCACCGAACAGGTTGAACGCCAACACCATCACAAAGATCGCCGCACCCGGGAACACCGCCATCCACCACGCCAGCGTGACGAAACCCTGGGCGTCGAAGATCATCCGGCCCAGTGACGGTTCCGGGGGCTGGATCCCCAACCCGAGAAACGACAACGCGGCCTCGGCCAGGATCGCGAACGCCAGCGACAGCGACAGCTGAACCACCAAGGGTCCGGTGATGTTCGGCAAGATGTGCCGGGCCAGGATGTAGCCGTCGCCGGTTCCCATGCTCCGCGACACCGCGACGAACGGCTCCACCCGCACGCCCAGCGCCGACGCCCGGGCCACCCGGGCGAAGATCGGGATATAGACGATGCCGATGGCCAGCATCGTGGTGGTGATGCCGGGGCCCAGCACCGCGACGATCGCCAGCGCCAGCAGCAACACCGGGAAGGCGAACATCACGTCGACGACGCGCATCACCACGGTGTCGATCCAGCCGCCCCGGTATCCGGCCAGCACGCCGATCAGCACCCCGACCACCGCGGCCAGCGCCACCGAGACCACCGCGACCCGCAGCGAGGCCGCGACGGCCACCAGTACGCGCGAGAACACATCGCGGCCAAGTTCGTCCGTGCCGAACCAGTGCGCGGTGCTCGGTCCCTGCAGCGCACTGGGCACATCGATGTCGTTGACGCCGTACGGGGCGATCCACACCGCCGACACCGCGACGGCCAGCACCACCAGCAGCACCGCGGCGCTGGCCGCCGTCACCCGGTTGGACAACAACAGCCGCCACGATGCGACCCGGGAATCCTGGGTAGTGGTCATGACAGCCGGATCCTCGGATCGACGATCGCGTACAGCAGATCCACCAGCAAGTTGATCACCAGGAACAGCACCGCGATGAGCAGCACCGCGCCCTGGATCACCGGATAGTCGCGTGCGGCAACGGAATTGAACACCAGCCGGCCAAGGCCGGGCCAGGCGAACACCACCTCGACCACGATCACCCCGCCCAAGATGGTGGCCAGCTGAATTCCGGTGATGGTCAACACCGGCAACAGTGCGTTGCGCACGATGTGGCGGAACGTCACCACCGGTGGTGCCAGGCCCTTCGACCGGGCGGTTCGGACATATCCCATCGCGGCGACCTCCAGCACCGCCGAGCGCACGTAGCGGGTCATGATGGCGCCGGCCACCAGACCGACCGTCAGGCCGGGCAGGACGATGTGCCGCAGCCAGCCGCCCGGATCCGTCAGCAGCGGGCGGTATCCGGACGTGGGCAACCAGCCGAGCGTCGACGCGAATAACCCGATCAGCAGGATGCCCAACCAGAAATCGGGCAGCGAGACGCCGAACTGACTGGCGACCCGCACGATCGCATCGCTGACCCGCCCCTCGCGCAGCGCCGCGAAAATACCGGCGGGCAGCGCGATCACCAATGCGATGAGAATGCCGACCACACCGAGGGACAACGTGGCAGGCAGTCGGTCGAGCAGCGTGACGGTGACCGGGTCGCCGTTGCGGAAACTCACCCCGAGATCGCCGGTCAGCGCCGAACCGAGGTAGGCGAAGAACTGCTCGACGATCGGCCGGTCCATCCCGCTGGCCGAGCGCAGCGCGTCGTATGCCTGCGGGGTGTAGCGGGTGCCCAGTGCGATCCGGACCGGGTCGCCCGGTACCAGGTGAACCAGGGCGAACACCACCACCAGGACCCCGATCAGCACCACCGCCGAGTACAGCAGCCGCCGGGCCAGGAATTCCACGATCGGATGGTTCGCGCGAAAAGTGCTCAACATCAGCGGGTTTCACCTCGATCCAGATCGGCTGTACGGAACCGGACGGCGCCGTCGCGGCGCACCTGATATCCGGACAGGTTGTTGCCCCAGGCCTGGATCACCGACGGGTTGTACAGGTAGATGTAGCTGACCTCATCGGCGATCCGGGTTGCGGCCTCGGAGTAGATGTCTTTTCGCCGCGGGACGTCGGTTTCGGTGCGCCCGGCGTCCAGGAGCCGGTCCACCTCGGGATCCGAGAACTTCTGGGCGTTGCTGGTGCCGTTGGTGTGGTGCTGGGCGTAGTAGAAGTCGTCCGGGTCGATGTTGCCCAGCCAGCCCATCATCAGCATGTCGAAGTGGCCGGTGTTCTGCTCGTCCAGCCAGGTGGCGAAGTCCACGGTTCGGATGTTCACCTGGATGCCAAGGGGCGTGAGGTTGTCCGCGATGATCTGGGCGGCCGTCACCGTCTCCGGGTATTCACTGGTGACCAGCATGTCCATCTCGCGCGGCGCGGCACCGGCCCGGTCGAGGAGCGTCTTGGCTTCCCGGACGTCATAGCGGTACCGGTGGTAGTCGGTGAACCACGGGCTGCCCTGCGGGATCGCCAACTGGTTGGTCGCCGCGGTGCGGTAGCTGGTGGCCGCGGTGATCGCGTCACGGTCGATGCCGTAGGCGATCGCCTGGCGCACCCGGGTGTCGTTCCACGGCGGTCGGGCTCCGTTGAGCGCGAGGTACCAGTAGTCGTTGCCCGGGGTGACCGCCAACGTCAGCGAATCGTCGTCGCGCAACTGGGCCACCCGCTGCGGCGGTACCGAATCCGTCCAGTCGATCTCGCCGGCCTGCAATGCCGACAAGGCCGTCGACGGCTCCGAGATGAACCGGAACGTCACTCCGGAAATTGGGGGAGCTCCTCCCCAATAGCGGGGATTGGACTTGAGGGTGATGGAGTCGCCGCTGCGGCGCGCGGCGAACGAGAACGGGCCGGTGCCGATCGGACGGGTGGCGATCTGCCCACTCTCGACATTGCCGCGCTGCACGATCGCCATGCCCTTGAACCCGCCGAGGTTGGTCAGCAAGTTCGGCGTGGGCTGGCGGACCGTGATCCGCACGGTCGCCGGGTCCGGCGCGGTGACACTGCTGACGGCGCTGAACTTGTCGACGTTGGTGAGCTGTTCGTCGATGATGCGGCGATAGGAATACACCACATCCTCGGCGGTGAATGGGCTGCCGTCATGCCAGCGCACGCCGTCGCGCAGGTGAAACGTCCACACCAGTTGATCGGGACTGGTCTCCCACGAACGCGCCAGTGCGGGGCGCATCTGCAGGTTCTCGTCGGGTTCGACCAGCGTGTCGAACACGTTCTCCAACACCTCGAACGAGAAGTAGGCGCTGGTGCGGTGGGGGTCGAGCTGATCGGGTTCACCCGCGATGGCGGCGATCAGATTGCCCGCGGACTCGTCGCCGAGGTCCACCCGGCTGCCCGTGGAACAGGCGGCCAGCACGAATACCAGAACTGTCGCCAACGCTCTTACCGCTGGTCGTGAGGTCACGATCTCTCCAGGATCACCGCGGGCGATCCGCCGGTGCGCTCACCCGCTGGGGCCGTCCCGCGGGCCGGTCTGACACATCCGGACCCATATCGGTGACGACGCTGATGAAGACTGCGATACTCACCCATTGTGACCTTCAAGCGCGCGGCGGCAGCGACCGCCCTGATGTCGGCCCTGGGAATCGGACTCAGCCTGGGGGTTGCCGGCCCGGCACAGGCCGAGCCTGTCATGCAGGGCGTGTACACCTACACCCAGGAAGGCGGCAAGACCGACACCTGGTCGGTCTGGCCGTCTTGCGTTCCGACGGTCGGTGATTTGCGTGAGCCGCTGGAGCTGGCGGTGGCCTGCCGGCTGCACGTCGAGACCCGTCGCGTCAGTGTGGGAGGCGACGCCAGGTTGACCGGGGGACAGTGGACGTATTCCACATCGGTCCTGGAAGGTATCCAGTGCGCCGACGGGAGCTGGGCACCCATCACCGAGACCTACAAGTTCGACGACATCGCGCTGCGCGGTACCCGCAGCGTGTCCAACAACGCGGCATGCGGCGGCACCCTGGCCCCCGCCATCCACACCTTCCCGTTCACGCTGTCGTACAAGGAGCCGCTGAAGACTCAGGTCGACGTCTACCCGCTCGATTGCGAGCCCGGCGGCCTGCGGTGGTGCACCTAGGTCCGGCGGGCCAGGGGAGTGCTACCGCTGATCGACGGCAAGGTCGTCGACATCACCGGTCCGGGGCGCACGGACCGGTTCGGGGTCACCTGCACCGATCTGGGGGCGTCGGTGATCGCGCCCAACGGCAAGCTGGTGTCGGTCTTCGGCGACACGTTCTCCGGACGCCGGGTCGGGCAGGGCGATTGGCGCTCACCGGTGGTGCTGATCGGCACCGGCGACGCCAACCACGAGATCGTCTACGAGTCCGCCGGTGGACCGGATCCCGCCTACGCGCGGCAACTCTGGCACTACATCCACGACGACGCCGCATCAGGATGGCGGCGCGGCGGCATCAGCACCGTGATCCCGTCGGACCTGTTGCGGGTCGGGGACTCGCTGTACCTGCACGCGATCGTCAACCGCGGCTTCGGCACCGTCATCTGGACCGAGATCTGGCGCTCCGACGACAGCGGCGTGTCCTGGACGCATCTCGGCGAGCAGGCGAAGTTCCCGGCGGATCTGCACGACGGTCACGCTCAGTGCTGGTCGTGGGACTTCGATCCCGACGACGGCTGGGTTTACGTGGTGGCGACCGGATTTCAGCGTGACAAGGGCATCGTCCTGATGCGGGTCCGGCCCGACGACATCGGCAGACGTTCGCGGTATTCCAGTTGGGGATTCACCGACGGACGCTGGCGGTGGGGCGCCCGGGCCACGCCGATCACCCCCGCCGGCGAGCACTGGGGCGAGCTGAGCTTCCGCCGCGTAGCTCGCGGAAAATGGGTGCTGGGTGGATTCCTGGCGTCGTCGTACGCATTGGGTTACCGGGTCGTCTCCTCGCCGGTGGCCAACATGCACACCACGCCGGTCCAGACGCCGATCCTCGGCTCCGCCTGGCACACCGAGGACCACGCGGGCAGCCGGGTGGCCCAGTTGTACGGCGGTTACCTGTTGCCGGGCTCCCGCTTCGGTGTCACCGGTGGGGTCGGGCTGGTGGTCTCACAATGGCACACCGACGCCGGATGGCCCTACCGGGCAATGCAATTCAAGGCCAAGCTGAAGGACACCGCCCACACGCCGCGGCAGCCGGACCCGATCAACCTGTGAGCCTCAGGCCGTGAACCCGCCGTCGACATTCCAGTTCGCCCCGGTGACGTAGCCGGACTCCGGGCCGGCCAGGAAACTCACCACCGCAGCGATGTCGCTGGTGTGCCCGTAGCGGCCCAGCGCGACGACTCCCTTTGCCGTCTCGGCGAAGTCGCCCTGATCGGGGTTCATGTCGGTGTCGATCGGCCCCGGCTGCACATTGTTGACGGTGATCCCGCGCGGGCCGAGCTCGCGGGCCAGACCTCGGGTGAGCGAGGCGACCGCGCCCTTGGTCATCGCGTAGGCCGACAACCCCGGCTCAGGTACTCGGTCGGCGTTGATGCTGCCGATGTTGATGATCCGCGCGCCTTCGCCGAGATGAGCCACCGCGCTGCGGATCGCGGCGAACACACCCCCGATATTGATCGCCACCAGCCGGTCGAACTGCTCTTGCGGAAACTCCTCGATCGGCGCGATCACCGCCACGCCGGCGTTGTTCACCAGGACGTCCAGGCCGCCGAGTTCCGCGACGGACTGCTCGACGGCCGCGGCCACCTGTGCCGGATCGGCGCTGTCGGCCTGGATCGCCACCACTTTCGCGCCGTCGGCGGTCAGCTCGGCCACCAACTTGTCCGCCTCGGCCGCCGATGCCCCGGAGGTGAAGGCGAACGCGGCGCCGTCGGCTGCCAGCCGTCGCACGATGCCCGCGCCGATCCCGCGGGACCCTCCGGTCACCAGTGCGCGCCGCCCGGTCAAAGATGCTGTGGTCATGATGTCGGCCCTCCGCGGGTTGTACGACGATTGCGAATGATGTTGAGGTCAAAGCCGATCGCGGCATGATGATTCCCGATGTGATCGGTATCACCTATGGTGTGGGCGTGAGGAAACGCGTCGTGGTGTGGGGTACCGGGTTCGTCGGACAGATGGTGATCGCCGAGATCCTCAAACACCCGTTGTTCGAGCTCGTCGGCGTCGGGGTGGGCAATCCCGAGAAGGTCGGCCGCGACGCCGGCGAGATCTGCGGCATCGGCAACAACACCGGCGTCCGGGCCACCGATGATGTCGATGCGCTCATCGCTCTCAAACCGGACGCGGTGGTGCACTACGGGCCGACGGCCGCCCATGCCGACGTCAACATCGACGTGATCACCCGGTTCCTGCGAGCGGGCATCGACGTCTGCTCCACCGCGATGACGCCATGGGTGTGGCCCAAGATGCACCTCAACCCGCCGGCCTGGATCCAGCCCATCACCGAGGCCTGCGAGGCCGGCCAGGCCTCGTGTTTCACCACCGGCATCGACCCGGGCTTCGCCAACGACCTGTTCCCGATGACGTTGATGGGGCTGTGCTCGGAGGTGCGCCGGGTCCGAGCGTCCGAGCTGCTGGACTACACGAACTACACCGGGGACTACGAATTCGAGATGGGCATCGGCAAACCGCCGGAGCACCGGGCGCTACTGGAAACCCCGGACATCCTGATCTTCGCCTGGGGCGCAACGGTTCCCATGATCGCGCACGCAGCGGGCATCGAACTCGACGAGATCACCACCACATGGGACAAGTGGATCACCCCCGACGAGCGCAAGTCGGCCAAGGGCATCATCCCGGCCGGCAACGTCGCCGCGGTGCGGTTCACCATCAACGGGGTCTACCGCGGCGAGACCCGCATCCAGCTTGAGCACGTCAATCGGATCGGTCTGGACGCGGCCCCGGACTGGCCGTCGGGAAACGACAACGACGTCTACCGCGTCGACATCGAGGGCACCCCGAGCATTTCTCAGGAGACCGCCTTCCGATTCACCGACGGCTCCGGCCGCGATGCCGCCGCCGCGGGTTGCCTGGCCACCGGGCTGCGGGCGCTCAATGCCGTCCCCGCCGTCAACGAACATTTGCCCGGCTGGGTGACACCCCTCGATCTACCTCTGATCCCCGGACGCGGGACCATTCGCTAAGTAACGCCAGCCCCGTCAAAAGAGATGGACTACCGGATAGGGTTCTTTCTCGAAACGGGGTGACATGGCTGACGGGATCGGGTTGTCGATCGGATCGACGAACCTCACGGCGGTGGTGGTGGGCCGCGCCGCGGTGACGCGGTCGCCGGTGCTGACGCTGTTCCCGCACCGGGCGCCCGAAGTAGGCGTACCCAGCGAGAACCCCAACCTGAACGAACGCGGTCTGATCCTGACCGACTTCGTCGACCGGGTCGGGGACCCGGTCGGGATGCTGGCCCCCGATGGATCGACGCATCGGGGCGAAGAGGTGGTGGCCGACGCCCTCGGGGCGCTGTTGCACACCCTGACCGGGGGACGCCCGCCCATCGATCCCATCGCGGTCACCTATCCCGCGCACTGGCGACCCAACCAGGTCGAGGCGTTGCGCAACGCGCTGGCCGGCATACCCGACTTCGGCGATCCGGTGCTCACCCCCGATGCAGTGGCTGCGCTGGTCGCACTGCAGGACAACCCGGGTGTGCCGACCCGCGGGGTGATCGCCGTATGCGACTTCGGCGGCAGCGGCACCAGCATCACGCTCGCTGATGCGGGCAACGGGTACCAGCCGATCGCGCCGACGATCCGGCATCCCGACCTGTCCGGTGACCTGATCGACCAGGGCCTGCTCACCCACGTGGTGAACGACCTGTCGGCCGCCGGAACGATCGACCTGGCCAGCACCTCGGCGATCGGCTCGCTGGGCAGGCTGCGCAGCGAGTGCCGGCGGGCCAAGGAACGCCTGTCCACGGAGTCCGTCACCACGCTGGTCGCCGAACTGCCGGGACATCGCAGCGACGTGCGGCTCAACCGCAACGAACTCGACGACGTGATCACCGAACCCCTGCGCGAGTTCACCGCCGTGCTGCAGGACGCGGTCGAGCGCAGCGGGCTGCGCCCCGGCGACTTGGTCGCGGTGGCCTCCACCGGCGGCGGCGCGCGGATCCCGGCGATCACCACGACCCTGTCCGAACACTTTCGCGTCCCGGTGATCACCGCGGCCCAGCCGGAACTGACCCCGACCATCGGCGGCGGCCTGATCGCGGTACGCGGCACGGCCGAAGAGGGCATGACGGCGATGGCGCCCGCCTCCGCTGGTTCGTTCTCGGGGGCCCCGCCGACCGCCGCTGCCGCCCTGGTGGCGCCGGAGCCGCCGCCCGCGTCCCAGGCGTTGGCCTGGTCCGATGCTCAGGACGTCCCCGATGTCGCCCCGGCGGAGGACTACCGGGCCGAGGGCTACGGCGACGAATACGGGGCCGATTTCGACACCGGATTCGAGCCGGCGGGCAGCCGTACCGCGGCGCGACCCCGACTCGAGTTCGGCGAGCGTGAGCTGACCGACCACGACGAGATCGCGGCGCGACCGTGGTACCGCCGCCCGCCGGTGATCCTGGGTGCCGGTGCCGCAGCGGTGTTGGTCGCGGTGGTGGCGGCGTTGGTGACGGTCACCGGAAGCGATGAACCCACCCGTCCGGCGTCCACGACGCGGGCGGTCACGTCGACGTCGCCGACCCGCGACGAGCCCGCGCCTGCCGTCCCTGTTGACGAGCCCGCACCTCAGCAGGTCGTCACCGAAGACGCGCCGGCCCCGCAGACCGTAACGCAGACCGTGCAGCAGCCTGCCCCGCAGGCACCGCCGGCGGACAATCCGCCGCCGGCCGAAACGCCTACTCCCGCACCGACTCCGACCACAACGGAGGCGCCGCCTCCGACGACCACCCAGGCGCCGACAACCACGCAGCCACCGGCCACCACGCAGGCGCCGTGGAGTCCCACCGCGCCGTACCCGACGATCCCGGGCCTGCCGTGGGTCCCGGCACCGGGCGGCGGTCAGACCGGGGGCTGACGGTATCCCTCGCCGGTCAGCCGACCCGATCCGCTCGGCGGATCCCGGTCACGCCCGAACGTGGCAACCGGCCGGCCTTCGAGTGCCCGACCAGGCGATCGCCGTCGACAGTGACGTCAAACTCCAGATTGAGCCGCATCGGCTTGGTGACCGATTGTCTCCAGGTAACCCGTTGGAGGTCAGTGTCATTGGTGATCGTGACGTCGGACAGCGGCACTGCCTCGCCCTTACCCTCCGCGACACCGGTGATCGTCCCGTCGTGTTCGGTGAAGCGGTAGACGACGTCCAGCGAGCCGATCGGAGACTTGATCCTGACTTCCCATTCTCCGGGCAGACTCATCAGAACGCCTCCGGGTGCCGGCCGGTGTCCGTCCACACCGTGCCCCGGCGTTCGTAACCGAACACGGATTCCACGGCCATGGCGATCCTCGGCCCGTACGTGCGGTGCAACAGATGCAGGGCCAGATCCAGGCCCGAGGTCACCGCACCCGAGGTGACCAGGTCGCCGTCGTCGACCACGCGCGCGTCGACCACGTTCACCCCGGTCGCCTCGAGCACGTCCATGCCGAGGTGGTGGGTGGCGGCATGGCGTCCGTCCAGCAGTCCGGCCATCGCCAGCGCCAGGGAACCGCCGCAGACACCGGCGACGGTGACCTCGGGATTGGCCAGGGCGCGGCGGATCAGATCGACGGCCGCGGTCTCGCCGAAGCGGGCCAGCAGCACCGGGATGGTGTCGACCTCGTCGGGATCACCTTCGATCGGCCCGACCGCACCCGGCACCACGACGAAGCCCGGCTTATCGGGATCGAGTGGGGAAGTGGCCGTCAACGTCAGCCCCCGATTGCCGCTGACCACCGTCCGCGGGCCTTCGGCCGCAACGAGTTCCACGATCAATTCCCCACCGACCGCGTCACTTCCGGCGCACAGCACTTCGAACGGAGCGATGGCGTCGAGCGGGTCGAACCCGTCGAACAACACGATTTGCGCATACACGGGGGTTATCGTCGCGATCGCGGTCCCGAACCGAACAGTGGCCAGATGGCCACGTTGCGACGGGATCTTGCCAGCGGCCGCGGCGGCGACCACTATGGGGCGGGTGGACGACCGTAGTGCGCAACCCGCCCCGACCACCGGCGCCGAAGTGGTGGTGAACCGTCTGCTCGCCGAGGGGGTCGACGTCTGCTTCGCCAACCCCGGCACCTCGGAGATGCACTTCGTCGCGGCATTGGATGCCGCGCCCGCGATGCGGCCGGTGCTGTGTCTGTTCGAAGGCGTCGCCACCGGTGCTGCCGACGGGTACGCCCGCATCGCGGGTCGCCCCGCGGCCACCCTGTTGCACCTGGGTCCGGGCATGGCCAACGGTCTGGCCAACCTGCACAACGCCCGGCGGGCGTTCAGTCCGGTGGTCAACGTGGTGGGCGATCATGCGACCTACCACCAGCCCCTCGATGCCCCACTGGAATCCGACATCGATGCGCTCGGGCACTGGGCACACGGTTCGGTCCACCGGCCGGAGTCTGCCGCCGATCTCGACGGCGCCGTGCACAGCGCCGTGCTCAGCGCGACCGGCACTCCCGGACGGGTCGCCACGGTGATCTTGCCCGCCGACTATTCCTGGGGGAGTGCGCCGCAGAATCCGTTGCCGGACAACCAGATCAGTGAGGCAGCCAGCGGCTCTCACATGAGCGTCACCGATGCCGCCGAACTCTTGCGCACCCGCGGGCAGAACGCCGTGGTGTTGCTCGGCGGCGCGGCCACCGACGTCGACGCGCTGCAGGCGGCCGCGCGGATCCAGGCCGCCACGGGGGCGCGCACCCTGGTCGAAACCTTCCCGGCCCGGCTGCCCCGCGGACGGGGCGTGCCGGCCATCGAACGTCTCGGGTACCTGGCCGAGCAGGCCGGTCAACAACTCTCCGGGGCAACCCATCTGATCCTCGTGGGGGCGAAAACCCCGGTCTCGTTCTTCGCCTACCCGGGCAAGCCGAGTGTGCTGGTGCCCGACGGTGCCGAGGTACGCACCCTGTCGGTCGGTGACTTGTCCACCGTGGCAGATCAATTGGGCGCAGAGGTGCCGCCCGCTCCGCCACCCCAACCGGCCGAGTTGCCGACCGGGCCGCTGAACCCGCAGAACCTGGCCCAGGTGATCGCCGCGCTACTGCCCGACAATGCGATCATCTCCGACGAGGCCAACACCAGCGGGGTATTCCTACCGGCCGCGACCGCGACGGCCGCACGGCACGACGTGCTCACGCTGACCGGCGGGGCGATCGGGCAGGGCCTTCCGGTGGCAGTGGGCGCGGCGGTCGCCGCACCGGACCGCCCGGTGATCGCCCTGCAGTCCGACGGCAGCGCCGCCTACACCATTTCCGCGCTGTGGACCATGGCCCGCGAGCAGCTCGACATCACGGTGGTGATCCTGAACAACCACGCGTACGCGATTCTGCAACTGGAGCTGTTGCGCGTCGGCACTCAGGCCAGCGGCGAGCGGTCGCGTTCCCTGCTCGACCTCAGCCGGCCCGACATCGACTTTGCCTCGATCGCGCAGGGATTCGGGGTGCCGGCCACCCGGGCCGGCACCGCCGAGGAACTCGCCGCGCAGTTCCGCGCCGCGCTGGCCGAGCCCGGTCCGCACCTGATCGACGCCACGCTACCCACCTGGTCGCCGGGATGACGAAATCGGACCGCCACACTGTCGTAGTCCTGGCGTTGCCGGGCGTCAACGCCTTCGACTTGGCCACCGCCACAGAGGTATTCGGCCGCGCCGCCCTGCCCGGCGGTGAGCCGGCCTATCGAATCGTCGTCTGCAGCCCCGTCGAGGTGACCGACGCCGGTCCGGTACGCATCGTCACCGACAACGGCATGGACCGGCTCACGGATGCCGACACGATCGTCGTCCCCGGCTGCCAGGACATCGCCGCGGAAGTCCCCGGCGATGTTCTGGCGGCGTTGCGCACGGCCTTCGCCACGGGAGTCCGGATCGCCTCGATCTGTACGGGCGCCTTCGTCCTGGCCGCCGCCGGGCTGCTGGACGGCAGGCGGGCGACCACGCACTGGCTGGCCGCCGACGCCTTCCGTGACGCCTTCCCGGCCGTGCATCTCGACCCCGACGTGCTCTACGTCGACGAGGGGCAGATACTCACCTCGGCGGGCGCATCGGCGGGAATCGATCTGTGCCTGCATCTGGTCGGGCGTGATCACGGGGCGGCGGTGGCCGCCGACACCGCGCGGTTGGCGGTGGCCCCGCTGCACCGAGACGGCGGGCAGGCACAGTTCATTCCACGAAACACGGTGGCCGCCAGACGCATCGGTCAGCGAACCGAGCTGGATGACGTGCTGGCCTGGATCGAGCAGCAGGCGCACCGCGACCTGAGTCTGGGCGACATCGCGGCGCGGGCCGCGGTCAGTGTCCGCACCCTCAACCGCCGATTCCAGGCCGAGACCGGCCAGACACCCATGCAGTGGCTCACGGGGGTGCGCATCCGGCACGCCCAGCAGCTCCTGGAAAGCACCGCCGACGGCGTCGAACACATCGGCCGCCAGGTCGGATTCAATTCTTCGGCCAACTTCCGCGACCAGTTCCGTCGACTCACCGGCGTCACACCGCAGCACTACCGCAACACATTCCGGCGTCTCAAGGTCGGTTGATCAGGCACTGGGGCGGCGCTTCTCCAACACCACCGCCGCGATCGGAATGCGCATCTGCTGGGGAGCCGATGCCAGCCGCGCGGCGATGCCGGCATGCAGCCGGTCGTAGAACGTGGTCAACCGGTCCGGGGGCCCCTCGATCGCCGCACCGAGATCGGCGAACGCGGTGAATCGGCAGAAATCGGCCCATCGGGTGCCGAAGGCGCCGGCATTCCGGTCACCGAGGTAGGCGTTGAAGATCGGGTCCTCGGCGTCGAACAGTTCGAGATGCTGGATCTCCAGCCGCTCGAATCGCCCCGACGGCGCGAACGGCGCGGTGAAATCCGCCGCGCGCCGTCCGGCGATCGGAAGCGACATGTTGGCGGCTTCGTCGGCGGTCACCACACCGTCGGTGACCAACTCGGTGAGCGTGGCGACCACGCACTCGAACAACGGGCGGTAGCCGAAATCGTTCTCGTCGCCCAGCGCTGTCGTCAGCACCACGAGCCGGCCACCCGGACAGAGCTCGCGGCCGCGGAATGCGATGAACTCGTGCCAGTCGTGAGCGGACTGCCTGGCGTAGGCGGCGCGCACCCGGTCGTCGGCGCTGTATGCCGCGACGACATGATCGGAGACCGGCATCGGCACCCGGCCCAGCCGCACGACCGCCCAGGACGACCAGCCCAGGTGCACCGAGTTCGACGGCAGGATCTGGCTGTAGAACGACCGGCCGATGGCCGAGCTGAACGTCGCCGAATCCTTGTGCAGGTACGACTGTGGATCCGCGTCGAGCATGCGGAACATCGTGGAGAAATCGTTGTCGGCGGTATCGGTGTGGGTCACCAGGATCGAATGTTCGGGCCGGGTGCGGCCCCGTAGTGCGGTGATCGCCGCGCTGATCGGCTGCATCGAATTGTGTGCGGTGCCGGCTCCGTAATCGGCGACGACGATCGGCTGTGGCGGCGCAGGGATCGGTACCGTGCGCGCAGCGTGCCCGAGAAGCTTGATCGCCGAACTCATTCCGGCGGTGTGCGGGCGGGGTGCGGTTCGGCGCGGCGCGGGCATGGCTAGGTTCGCCGCCGGCGGCGCAGCAGCAGTCCGATGACTAGACCCATGACGAAGATGATGACCAAGATGAACCACATCGGCGACTCGACGGTCACCCACAGCACGTGGACACGCACCCGATCGCGGTTCTGTGCGACGAAGATCGCGGCGAGCGCGACCAGGATCAGGGCCACCCAGTAACGCAGCGCCAACCGGCGCGCCGGGCCTGTCGTCAGGGGTGCGTCGGTCTCGTCGCGAGGCATACTCCGACGGTAGCTCGTGAGCCGTCGGCCATGACAAACTTCGGCCATGAACAGCCGTCGGTCTGCTCCGCGCGTCGCGATCGTGACATCGATCTGCACCCTCGTCACCGGTGCTGTCGGCCTGTTCGTGATGATCTTCCTCAACGCGTTCGTGCTCGACGAGTACGACGCCTACGGTGAGGTTCCGATCCCTGGGACGGCCAGCCTGGATTTGCCGCGGGGCGAGGTGACGGTCAGCCTCCACGCCATGGTCACCGGATCGGGCAGTGGTTTGCCCGTTCCGCCGCTGCGGTTACGCGTGTCCGGACCCGAGGGGGCCGCCGATCCGGTGCTGACCGAAAGCATCGGTGGGACAACCACGGTGAACAACGACGCCCGGGTGCGGGTTTGGGTGATGCAGGTATCCAGCCCGGGCGCCTACGAGATCAGCGTCGACGGCCAGGTACAGGGCTACATCAACCCACGTCTGGCGTTCGGGCACGGCAGTCAGTACGGCTGGCTGCTCTGGCTGTTCGGCGGGCTCGCCGCACTGGGTGTGCTGGAGTTGATCGCCAGCATGATGTGGTCGGCGCGGGAGAGTAGACGGGCCCGCCCCCTCGCAGTGGTGGGGCCGCCGTGGGCGACACCACACCCCGCGGTTCCGGGCAACTACCAGCCCACTGATCAGGCGATCCGTCTCGAGCAGCTCAAAACGATTGCTGCGCTGCGTGATACCGGTGCCCTGACCGAGGCGGAGTTCGAAGCGGAGAAGCGCCGGATCTTGAACAGCTGACGCGGTTAGACCGGCTGCGGCGCCGGGCGGGACCGTGCGAACGAGCCGGCCGGAGTGAACCGTTGCAACAGCGCGTCGGCCGGCTCACCGGCGAAGTCGGTGATCAGTTCCCTGGCCGCGGCCGGAGAGGTCAGTGATTGGACCGGCCGGGGATCATCCAGCAGGCCATAGAGTCTCGCGGCGAATCGCGGGCTGCCCTGCGCGGCGGCGAAGAACAGATTGCCGTATTCGGCCAGCTCCGGGTCGGACAGGAACAACCGGGTGACCAGCTGGGCGGCGCGTGCTCGGTGGGCGTAGAACTCTTCGAAGGCGTCGCGCAACCAGGCCTCGTCGAACGGGCCCTCGTGGGCAGCCGCCTTGTGGACCAGCGCGGCGGCTTGCACCAGGCCGCCCTGAGCACCTTGACCGGCGATCGGATCGTAGGAGATCGCGGTGTCGCCCAGAGCGGCCACCGGATGCCCGCTCGCGGTGCGGCCCACCCCGGCCCGTACCACCTGGGTTACCGCACCTTTGAGCCATGAGTGCGGATCCTCGTCGATCACCTTGAGCTCACCGACCTCCGGCAGATCCCAGTCGATGTAGTCCCGGTGCAATGCGGTGACGATGTCGAGGGCGGATTGTGCGCTGTCGGCTTCGGCGAACCGGCGCTCCCAGTCGCTGCCGGGTCGGGCCCAGCCCAGGAACGCCCACGTGGGGCCGGCATCTTTGTGCAGGTATCCGCCCCACCATGATTCGCCCTGATCGGTGACCACGGTCAACGCGCTGTGTCGCCCACCGGAGGCGCTGCGATGTGCGAAGACCTCAGGGCCGAAAGGCAAACCGGTGGTGGTCACGGTCAGCAGGCTGCGCTGGGGCCGGTCGTAGGCGGAGCGTGCGGTGTCGACCGGAAAGAGGGTGGAGAGCCCACCCCGCCCGGTGGCCACCAGGGTCAGATCGGCATCGGCTGCGATGGCATCCAGTCGCGCCGGATCGACGGCTTCGACCACGAACCGGCCGCCGCGTTGTTGGAACAGGGTGAGCCGGTCGTCTGCCTTGAGTCGGGTGTCCACCGCGATCCCGACGAATCCGTCGAAGTGGGCGTCGAACGCGATCTCCTCGGCACGATCCGGGCCGGAACCCGCCACCACGCGCACACTCTCACCGGTCGAGGTCGGGGCAGTGGCCAGATAGGTGTTCAGGCCCAGGCTCTCCTCGGCTCGCTGAGCCTCCCCGAAGATCAGCGCCGTTCCGGTGGCCGGCACGGCGTCGCGCAGGCCGCGCTGGTCCCGGTCGCTGTACACGGTGACCTCAAAACCGTTGTCCAGCAGCCCAAGAGCTGCCGTCACGCCGGTCTGCCCGGCGCCGATCACCGCTGCGGTACGCCCACTCGAACTCGTCATGCTTGCCACTATGGGCATACCGCGGCGGCCCGGTAAGGGACTGGCTCAGCGTGATCGCAATGTCGCTCACCCGGGCGTTGCACCGATCATCGACATCAACGGATCGGTGGGGCCGATGTCGAGGGTGCACTCGCTTGGCCGCGGATCCGGCACGAAGGCCCAGAACATCGCACCTGCGGTCCCCATCGTGCGCATCTGGGTGATGACATCGCCGAGGACTTGTTTCCGCTCACGCAGCGAATCGCAGGACCCGGCTTCCATGCCGATCTCGGCGACAAACAACGGCTTTCCGACCGCACGTGTTTGCGCGACGCGGCGCTGCAGCCCGTCGTACACGTCTCCGGGCAGATAATCCATGTGTTCGTAGTAGTGATACTCAAGCACGTCCACGCCGGGCGACGCGGCCACGATCTCGAATTCGTGTCCCGCCGATCCGCACTGCCCACCGCCCGCGTGACCACTGAAGATGACGGAGCCAGGGTCCAATTCGCGGATCCGGGCGCCGGAGGCATCCAGGAACGCGCGCAATGTCTCCGGCGCGGTGGCGTGGCAGCTGCGCTTGGTCCAATGGCAGGTGTGATCCAGGCAGTAGGACGGCTCGGGTTCGCCCACCGCGGTCCACCCGGCAAGCGAGGGGGAGCCGCCCCAGCGCTGGACGGCGGTGTCCAGCCACGCGGCGAATGTCATTGGCAGACCGTGCGACACATCGGTGCGCCAGCCACCCGCGTACCAGTCGAAATCCTTGAAATAGTCGTTCTCGCAACCGCCGTCGTCACTCGTGAGCACGGCGATCAGGAGCTGCCCATGGCGTTCGGCGGCCCGGAACACCGCATCGAGCGAGGTGAAGTCGAGCTGTCCGGTGTACTTGTTCACCGCGAACCTGGAATAGGCGTTGAAACGTGTCACCGAATGTGGTGGCAGGCTGCCGAAGTACGAGTCGAGATCGACCTGCGCGCCGCATCCCGCATTGATGGACCAGTTGGTGGCCAGTTGGTATGCGTTGATGCCGATCGGCCACACCGGTTTGCCATCGAGCGTGAGCGAGGTTCCCGAAACTCCCAGCCGAGGGACGGGAGCCTGGCCGCTGGTCGGCTGAGCGGTCAGGCTGGGCAGCGGAGGCATCGGCTCGGGAGCCGAGGGAGAACAGGCCATCGCGACCAGCAGTGCCACGCAGAGCAACACCGCGGTGCGGAATGGCCTGTCGACCATGGACCCAGGTTATCGACTCACTTGCCGTCGCAAGCGTTAATGCCCGGGCCGTTTGGGCTCTTCCTCCTCGTCAGTGCCCGCGCGCAACCCATTCGTCGTAGTGCACGATCTCGTCGCCGATCGTGGTGGTGTCGCCGTGGCCGGTGTAGACCACGGTCTCACCGGGCAGCATGCCGAGCCGTTTGGAGATCGACTCCAGGATCGTCGGGAAGTCCGAGAACGACCGCCCGGTGGCACCGGGCCCGCCCTGGAACAGGGTGTCGCCGGAGATCACCGCGCCCAGCTCCGGGATCGACCAGCAGACCGATCCGGGGGAGTGGCCCGGAGTGTGCAACGCGTGCAGCTCGATGCCGCCGGCGCGCAGTACCTGGCCATCCTGGACGGTGCGAAAATCCTTGTCCGGGTGAACGGCTCGCCACAGCATCTCGTCGGCGGGGTGCAGGAGCACGGGGGCGTCCAGCGTCGCGCCGAGTTCGGGGGCGACGGTGATGTGGTCGTTGTGGCCGTGGGTGCAGACCACCGCGACGACGTTGCGACCTCCCACCGCCTCGACGATCGGGGCGGCGGTGTGAGCCGCATCGAACACCACGACATCTTTGTCGTCGCCGACGATCCAGATGTTGTTGTCGACGTCCCAACTGCCGCCGTCGAGTTCGAACTTGCCGCTGGTGACTACGCGCTGAATGTTGGCAGTCACTTCAACACCACCACGGACCGCAGCACCTCGCCGGAGTGCATCTTGTGGAACGCATCCTCGATCGCGTCCAGGCCGATGCGCTCGGAGACGAACTTCTCCAACGGCAGCCGGCCCTGCAGGTACAGGGAGATCAGGGTGGGGAAGTCGCGCTCGGGCAGGCAGTCGCCGTACCACGAGGACTTCAAAGATCCACCGCGGGAGAAGAAGTCGACCAGCGGCATCTCCAGCGTCATGTCCGGGGTCGGAACACCGACCAGCACCACGGTGCCCGCCAGATCACGCGCGTAGAAGGCCTGCTTCCAGGTCTCCGGCCGCCCGACCGCGTCGATCACCACGTCGGCCCCGAAGCCGTCGGTGAGATCCTGGATGGTCTCGACCGCGTCGAGTTCCCGGGCGTTGATGGTGTGAGTGGCGCCGAAATCACGGGCCCAGTCGAGCTTCTTGTTGTCCATGTCGACCGCGATGATCTTCTTAGCGCCGACCAGTGCGGCACCGGCGATCGCCGCATCACCCACGCCACCGCAGCCGATCACCGCCACCGTGTCGTCGCGGGTCACCGCACCGGTGTTGATCGCGGCGCCGATCCCGGCCATCACGCCGCAACCCAACAGGCCGGCCACCGCGGGGTCGGCCGCGGAATCCACCTTGGTGCACTGACCTTGGTGCACCAGCGTCTTGTCGGCGAACGCGCCGATACCCAGGGCCGGCGTCAGTTCGGTGCCGTCGGTCAACGTCATCTTCTGCGACGCGTTGTGGGTGTCGAAACACAGGTTGGGGCGGCCCCGCTTGCACGCGCGGCACTCGCCGCACACGGCACGCCAGTTCAGGATCACGAAGTCGCCGGGCTCGACGTGGGTGACACCCTCGCCGACGGCCTCGACGGTGCCCGCGGCCTCGTGGCCGAGCAGGAACGGGTATTCGTCGTTGATGCCGCCCTCGCGGTAGGTCAGGTCCGTGTGGCACACGCCGCAGGCGATGATGTCGACCACCACCTCGCCGGGACCCGGATCGGGGATGACAATGTCGACCAGCTCGACCGGCTGACCTTTGGACCGAGAAATCACACCACGCACCGTCTGGCTCATGCCTATAACCTAATGCAAACCGGACAGGTGTCCGCTGGGTGGGAGTCTCGAGTCGTCCGCCGAATCCCGGCCCCGTCGCGCATGCCCGCGCTACCGTGGGTTGTGGTCGACGATCGAACCCAGTTGCTGACGGTCGCACGCTCGGCATTTCGGCGAAATGACTGGCGCACCAGCTACGAATCCTTCAGCCGTGTCGCCCGCGTGCAGACCCTCGACACCGATGATCTTGCCGTATACGCCTCGGTCGCGTGGCGGCAGGGGCATGGTCGCGAATCCGTACGCATCAACGAGCAGGTACACACCCGGCTGTTGCGTACCGATCCGGTACTGGCCGCGACGAAGGCCGCCGAGCTCGGCCTGGCCTGGCTGGCCCGCGGCCATCTGCCGCTCGCCGCCAGTTGGGCCCAGCGCGCCAGGACCCTGCTCGAGGGGGTGCCCGAAACCGCCGCGCACGGGTATCTGGCATATCTGGTCGCGGTGACCGCGGCCGACGCCGGTGACCATGTGCAATTCACCGGGGCGGCAAACCAATTGGCCGCGATCGCCGGTCAACTGAATGATGCCGCCCTGACGACGTTGGCCCGCGCGCTCGACGGCATGGCCGCCGTCGCCGCGGGCGACGCGGCCGGGTTTCAGACCTTGGACGAGGTGCTGCTGCCGGTGCTCGACGAGCCCGTGCCGGTGGAGTGGGCCGGCGACGTATACCGCCGGGCGCTGACGCTGGCGCGACGCCATGACGACGGCGTGCGGTTGGCGTCCTGGGCACAGTCCATGCAGCAGTGGTGCGACGCCACGGAATCGGAATCCAGCGAGTCGGCGTACCGCGCGGTCTGCGACGTGCACCGGTTGGCGGCGGGCGCGGACGCCGGTCGACCCGAACTCCTGCAGCGCGTGGTCGGCCTGCGTCGGCTGGTTGCCGACATGGACGCGGTCGCAGCGGCCATGGTCGAGGACTTGCTGTCCGGGAGTCTGGGGCGGGCCCGATAGATTTGGGCCCGATGAGCGCTGCCGATGTCCTCAAGGTGATCGATGACTGGCCCGTCGACTCTGCCGCCGCGGCGCTGGTCGGCCCGTCCGGCGTGCTGGCCTCCCACGGCGACACCGCCAAGACGTTCGCCCTGGCGTCGGTGACCAAACCTCTGGCGGCCCGGGCCGTGCAGATCGCGATCGAGGAGGGGGCAGTCGACCTCGACACCCCGGCGGGTCCACCCGGCTCCACAGTCCGCCACCTGCTGGCCCATGCCTCCGGTGTGGCGATGCAGTCGGCCGACATCCTGGCGCGGCCGGGGCAGCGTCGCATCTACTCCAATTACGGATTCGAACTGCTGGCCCGCGCCGTCGAGGAAGCCACCGACATCGAGTTCGGCAGCTATCTCACCCAGGCGGTGTTCGAGCCGCTGCGGATGTCGTCATCCGTACTGTCGGGCGGGGCGCAGGCGGCGGGGTTCGGGGCGGTTTCGACCGTCGCCGATCTGGCGGTGTTCGCCGGTGAGTTGTTGCGGCCCGCGCTGGTCTCGCAGGAGTTGCACACCGACGCGGTGACGGTGCAGTTTCCGGGGCTCGACGGAGTGTTGCCGGGATTCGGTGCGCAACGCCCGAACGACTGGGGGCTCGGCTTCGAGTTGCGCGACGGCAAATCCCCGCACTGGACGGGGTCGGCAAACTCGCCGCGCACATTCGGCCACTTCGGGCAATCGGGCACGTTCTTGTGGGTCGATCCGGCCGCTGACCTGGCCTTGGTGGTGCTCACCGACCGGAACTTCGGTGACTGGACCTACCCGCTGTGGCCGGCCATATCTGATGGAGTGCTGAGAGAAAACGGGACAGACTAGCGCAACACCAGTCTCACAAGGCACAATAGACACGCGCGGCACACACAACTGCATGCTCGATCGGAATCACCAGGTCGTTGGGGAAGACGTCCCTCGTGAGCCGAAGGAGTAGCAGATGCGTGCGTCGAACCAGTTCGCCGACGCGGCGACGGGCGTGGTCTACATCCATGCCTCACCCGCGGCGGTATGCCCGCATGTGGAGTGGGCGTTGTCGTCGACCCTGTCGGCGCGGGCGAACCTGAAGTGGACCCCGCAACCGGCCATGCCTGGCCAGTTGCGCGCGGTGACCAACTGGGTGGGGCCCGTCGGCACCGGGGCGCAGTTGGCGAATGCCCTGCGCTCCTGGTCTGTGCTGCGCTTTGAGGTCACCGAGGATCCCAGCGCCGGAGTGGACGGGCACCGCTGGTGCCATACCCCCCAACTCGGTTTGTGGAGCGGCGCGATGAGCGCCAACGGCGACGTGATGGTCGGCGAGATGCGGCTGCGTGCCCTGATGGCCGGCGGCGCCGACATGTTGGCCGCCGAACTGGACACCGTGCTGGGCACCGCGTGGGACGAGTCGCTGGAGCCCTACCGCAACGGCGGTGACGGCGCCGAGACCTCCTGGCTGAGCCGGGGAGTGGGCTGACCCGGACGCCTGCCGCTCAGCCGCGCTGCCACAGGCAGTAGCCGCTGAGCTTCACCGTGAACATGTGATCGCTCACCTCGAAGGTCAGCGGCCGGCCCGGCTCGCCGGTGAACGTCACCGGCTCGGACGTCTTCCCGGCACCCAGCACGTCGACGACCTCGACACCGCACCGGGCCTCGGTGGTCTGCGGACTGCCCGTCCAGGTGCCGGCTTTGGCCTCGGGGTTCCGGCGGCCCTGTCCGTGCAGGATGAGCAGCGGCCCGGTGGTCAGCCATCGGTTCGACGACGGATAGGGATCATCGGACGGTTTCCATGTCCCGCCACTGCACTGCAGTAGGCGCCGATTGTTGCCGGCCGGACCGTCACCCATGAGAGTCAGGGCGCCGGATTGACTTTCGGCGCACGCGGCATCGGCCTGGGGCGCCGTGGTCTCCGGGGGACCGGGCGGCACCGGCTCCGGTTCGGCCCGCGCGCAGGCACTCGTGGCGAGGGCGGCGGCCACGGTGAGGGCCGCCGCACTCAACACCGTCATCGGGCGCATGGCCTACACCGACACCGTCTTCATCGACGCCAGGTCCGTGCGCATCAACTGGACGTTGTAATCGCCCCAGTAGGACAGGTTGTAGTACAGATACTGCGANCCGCCGGTGCCGTACCAATCATGCACTCCGGCAGGATCGCCGGGGTACTTCGCGCCGACACTGACGACCGCACCGCTGAACTGGAGACCGTCGGACAGGTCGGTGTCGCTGGTGCGGAACAGCACGTTGTTGCGCCAGTCACCGGTCATACCGCGGCCGCTGTAGGTGTCGCCGAACATCGTGTAGATGATCGCCTTGCCCGTGGTGGGGTCGACGTACCCGCTGTTCCACATGATCCCGAGATCCGTGCCCGCGACGTACCAGTGGTCGGTGACGCCGGGGCCGGTAACCGGCCCGAGCTTGTCGGTGAACTCCGCCAGGGACTTCGGCACCTGAGGCTTAGGGGTGAGATCGTCGGTCTGGATCGCGGCGTTCGGCGTGACCGCCGCCATCGGCCGGATGTCACCCTCGGCCACCACCGACGCGGCATCGTTGACCGACACCAGGTTGGTGGTGGTGTTGATCGAGCGCTCGAATTCCCTTCGGGTCCAGGCCATCATGGCCCACAACGCCGGGGACTGGCCGGGCGCCACCGGGGTGCTGCCCGCACCGAACGGGGCCAGGCCAGCCACCCCCAGCAGTGCCGACACGACCGGCGGCGCGGCAATCTTCGGTGCCTCGGGTGGTTCGGTTGCGTTGATCGCGGCGGTCGGAACGACGCTGCGCTCCGGCAGGTCGACGGCGGGGACCGCGGTGGCCACGGTGGTGGCCGCGTCACGGCTGCGCCGCGTGACGTTCTCAGTCGCTTCCTTGATCGCGGTGGCCACCGGGTTGGGCCGCGGCGTCCGTTCCGCGTCGTCGCTCTTCGGCTCGGGCAAAGATGTGGCTTCGCCGGTAGCCGGGGTGGACGGGGCGGGCCGCTTGAAATCGGACTTGCCGGTGCTCACCGCGCTTCGTTTGCGTGGCGGCTTGGTGGTCTTGCCGCTGAGCTGGGTGCGTGACTCGTCCACCCGAGTCTGGGTGCGCTTCAACGCATCTCCGACATGGTCGAGACCGGTCTCGATGTCCTTGCGGACCCGTTCCGAGAGGTTCGACAGGGGGTCTTTGCGGTTCGGTGTCGTGGACGCGCCCGGATTCTTGGGGCCCGGTGAGCTCGCTTCCGACGATTCGGCCTTGCCGGAATCGCCGCCTGTCTCGTCGGCCCACGCCACGCCGGTGCCCGACGTCAGTGCGGTGCCGATGCCCAGGGCAACCGCCAGGGCACCGACGCGGCCGATGTATTTGGTTGAATCCATGACGCTCCGTGTCTCAATCCGCAAACCCCGGCCCCATTGAAAAGTACCGTGCGCTGTTCGGGGCGTCGGGCAAACACGCCGAATCGCCGGAACCGGGGCCTGAACCGGGACCGCCGGAGCATCACCTGACCTGGTAGTGCGCGGGTTCCGGGGCCGACAACATGCGGGTGAGGGTGGCCCGGTCGAACGGCCACAGGTCGATGGTGCCGTTGTCGGTGAGGTACCACGAGTTGCAGCCGGTGTTCCACACCGTCGGTCCGAGTGCATCGGCAACCGCGGCATTGAATTCGTCGGTGGCCGCCTCGGTGACCTCGACCTCGGACAGTTCGCTGTTCTCGAAACGCTTGAGCCACTGCACGATGTAGCGCGCGGTGAGCTCGGCCGAATACTGCAGCGGGATCGAGCCGGTCGGGGAATTCGGCCCGAGCACCGTGAACAGATTGGGGAACCCGGGGATCGCCGTCATGCGATAGGCCCGCGGGCCCTTGACCCAGGCGTCGTCGAGGGTGATGCCGTCGCGACCCACGACCGTCATCGGCCGCATGTAGTTGTGGGCCTGAAATCCGGTGGCCAGCACCACCACATCGACGTCGTGGACAGTGCCGTCGGCGGTGCGGATCCCGGTCGGGGTGAACTCCCGGATGGGATCGTCGATCAGGGCGGTGTTGGCCCGCTTGATGGCGCGGTAGTACGTGCCCGAGACCACCTGCCGTTTACACAGCGGCTGATAGTCCGGGGTGAGTTTCGCGCGCAGTGCCGGGTCGCGAACCTGGACCTTCAGGCTCCATCGGGCGTAGGACTGCACGAGCCGCCGGCGCCACGATGGTGTGGTGACCACGTCGGCGAGGATCCCGGCCGCCCACTGGAGCCGCTGGAAGAGGAAGTCGTGCCAGCCCGGGCGCCGGTCCAGGACCTTGGCGACCACCGCCGACTGCCGGATGGACATCGGTGCCCACAGGATCCACTGCGGCGAGCGGGCGAAGTGCAGCACCGACCGGGCGTGCGGTTGCAGTGCCGAAACCACCTGGACGCCGGTGGATCCCGTGCCGATCACCGCGATGCGCCGACCGGCGGTCTGCAGTTCGGGATCCCAACGGGCGGTGTGCACGATCGGTCCGTCGAAGGTGTCCATGCCGGCGATGTCGGGGACGAACGGGTGGTGCAGCACACCGGTGGCGCAGACGACGAAATCGGCGGTCAGGGTATCGCCGCCGGCGGTCGTCAATGTCCACGTCATGGCCGTGCTGTCGTAGCGGGCCTCGGTGACCTCGGTGTTGCACCGCAGATGCGCGTCGAGTCCGAACTGCTCGACCACGTCACGGTGATAGCGCTGGATCTCGTCACCGGAGGCCCAGATGTGGCTCCAATCCGGTTTGGGTGCGAAGGAGAACTGATAGATCTGTGACGGCACGTCGCAGGTGAGTCCCGGATACCGGTTCCAGTGCCAGACGCCGCCGACGTCCGAACCCTTTTCCAGCACCGTGAAATTCGTGAACCCGGCCTGCTTGAGGGTGTAGGCGGTGGCGATGCCCGCCATCCCGGCGCCGATGACGACGATACGTACCTCGCGGCTCATCGGACCTCCTCACTGAGGGTCAGAGCCCGGCGCACGGTGGCGGGCGCGGTGCGCATCGATGCCTCGAAGGCCTCTCGTCGTCGGCCCCGGCGCATGAAATGGGCACCGAGGCCGGCGAGGTCGGCTGCGTCGGGACGGATGACGATCACCTGCGTGCCGCGAGCGCGCACCGCCGCGACTTCCCGGTCCAGCCCGGCCGACATCGTCCGGCGCAACAAACGGTGCTCCAGGACACCACCGAAACCCGGTGCCCGCGTGCCGGTTTCGGATGCCATGGGGGTGATCAGGTAGACGGTGTCAGCCTCGTCGCGGGCGATCAGGTCGACCGAGGCGGTCGATGCGGCACCGCCGTCGACGAAATGCCGGTCGCCGATCGCGACCGGGGGCATCCAGCCCGGCACGGCCCAAGACGCGCGTAGTGCCTCTCCTGCAGTGGCGGTCGGAGCGTCAGGGGCACCGAATGCGACGCGCTCGCCGCGCTGGTAGTCGAACGCGACCATCCGGACGCCGGGATGCGGTAACCATCCTGTGGGGTCGGCGAATCCGTCGGCCAGCCGCTGCAGCCAGCCCGCGTTGCCGCGACCGACCGGCGCGATACCGGTCGCGGCGGCGAG
>NZ_LT546207.1:1371554-1377902 GCF_900078665.2 Mycolicibacterium houstonense
GGCGGCGAGGCCGCGTTGGCTGCCCAGCAGCCGGGGATTGAGCAGTCGCGGCGAGGGAATCGGCGGCAGGCTCGGCGGGGTGTCCGCGATGTGCCTGCGCAACCGCTCGTCGTCGGAGGTGCCGCGCTGCATCTCGACCAGATCGGTCACCGTGGCGCCGCCACCGAGCATCGTGACGAGCTCGGCTCCCGCCGAGGTGCCCTGCAGCACGGCGGCGTCGCAAGGGTTCCAGCCGGTCTGCTCAGCCAACGCATGCAGGGCGGCGACGGTCCACGCGCCGCCGATGGTGCCACCGCACCCGATCACCAGGGCCGTGCTCATGGCGTCACCCCGGAATCCGACTGGACCGCATGGTCTTTGGACTGGCGTTCGATCCGCTGCAGGTAGGCTGACCGGCCGTTGGGATCCAGCTCCGTCAGGGCGCGCCGGTCGTTGATCCGGCCGCGCACCGCACGTTGGAGCGCCTCCGGCACGAGGGCGTCGACGAGTGCCCAGCCGGGGGCGACCCAGCCCGGAACCGAGGTGCGGGCCGCNCGTTGTAATCGCCCCAGTAGGACAGGTTGTAGTACAGATACTGCGAATTGTCCTCGACGACATTGCCGTTGGCATCGACCTTGTTGAAGTAATCGGTGCCCGACATCGGGTGCACCATCGGTGCGTACATGCCGCTGTTGCTGGTCAGGTTGTTGTTGACCAGCGTCGTGGTGTCCGACCATTCACCCTGCGGTGAGTCCGACACGCGCATCACCACATTGTTGCCGCCATCGGTGTAGAGCACCACGTACTTGCCGAGGTATTCGTTGTACTGGACGGACATCTCGCTGACGTTGCCGTTGGTTGGCAGCCCGCCGACCCAGATGCCGTTGGCGATCTTGGTGAACAAGCCGAAGGTGAAGAAGTCGGCCACCTTGTACAGGGTGGGCAGCAGATCGGTGCTGCTGGAACCGAATACCGGAACCGCGGCCGACGGGTCGCCGGTGACCCACTGGCCGACGCCGGCATCCTCGCCCGCCCAATACTCGTAGGCGTCCAGGTTGGTGAGCTGATCCCGCTCCACCCGAGCCACGTAGGCCGAGCCCTGGCGGCCCGACGGTGTCCCGTACACGTAGACGTAGGGGTCTTCTGGGTCGTCCGACATCACCAGGGCGTTCTGCTGGAAATGCTCGTCGCCGGGCACGTAGGCCGGGCCCGCGCGGAACCAGCCCGACGAACGCACGGTGTCGGGATCGACCGTCCAGTTCTTGCCGCCGTCGGTGGAGTAGGCGATGCCCGAGTAATTGGTGGTCCAGCTGCCGGGGTTGTCCCAGGTGCGCACCGACATCACGGTGGCGTACTGCGTGTAACTGCCGTCGTCGTTCCGGATCGCGATCGCCGAGGTGGGGATCATCGTGTACGTCCGGCCGAACAATCCGTCGTAGCCGGGGTCGTAGATGATCTGGGTGGCGCCCGCCGCCGGGCCGCCGGTGCCGTACCAATCATGCACTCCGGCAGGATCGCCGGGGTACTTCGCGCCGACACTGACGACCGCACCGCTGAACTGGAGACCGTCGGACAGGTCGGTGTCGCTGGTGCGGAACAGCACGTTGTTGCGCCAGTCACCGGTCATACCGCGGCCGCTGTAGGTGTCGCCGAACATCGTGTAGATGATCGCCTTGCCCGTGGTGGGGTCGACGTACCCGCTGTTCCACATGATCCCGAGATCCGTGCCCGCGACGTACCAGTGGTCGGTGACGCCGGGGCCGGTAACCGGCCCGAGCTTGTCGGTGAACTCCGCCAGGGACTTCGGCACCTGAGGCTTAGGGGTGAGATCGTCGGTCTGGATCGCGGCGTTCGGCGTGACCGCCGCCATCGGCCGGATGTCACCCTCGGCCACCACCGACGCGGCATCGTTGACCGACACCAGGTTGGTGGTGGTGTTGATCGAGCGCTCGAATTCCCTTCGGGTCCAGGCCATCATGGCCCACAACGCCGGGGACTGGCCGGGCGCCACCGGGGTGCTGCCCGCACCGAACGGGGCCAGGCCAGCCACCCCCAGCAGTGCCGACACGACCGGCGGCGCGGCAATCTTCGGTGCCTCGGGTGGTTCGGTTGCGTTGATCGCGGCGGTCGGAACGACGCTGCGCTCCNCGCCGATGGCAGCACGGCCGAGACCGTGACCCCGGTGCCGGCGTACTCACGGCGGGCCGCGAGTGAGGCGCCCAGTGCGGCGAACTTGCTGGCGTTGTAGGTCACCATGCCGGGGATCGGAATCATGCCGGCCATCGAGGCCACGTTCACCACGTGGCCCCGGCCGCGAGACACCATCGACGGGATCACGGCCCCCATCCCGTTCAGCACACCGCGCACGTTGACATCGAGGATCAGGTCGGTGGTGGCCTCGGATTCGGCGTCGAACGGGCCGAGCGGCATCACTCCGGCGTTGTTGACCAGAATGTCCACCGGCCCCGATTCGGCGAGGACTTCGGCGACGAACCGGTCCCACGATGCCCGCTGTGTGACATCGAGATGCCCCGATCGGCAGCGCGGCAGGGTGGCCGCCGTGGCGGCCGCGACGTCCGCGTCGACATCGCCGATCCATACCGTGGCGCCCCGCCTGGCGAAGAGCTCGGCCGTCCGGGCTCCGAGGCCGCGCGCCCCGCCGGTGACGATCACCACCGCCCGGTCGAGTGCCACCTGTCGTTGTGAAAACCGCACGTCATGCCCTTCCCAGGAGTCGATCGCGACCATTCGCATACTCACGGTATCTGAATACTCGGAGTTAATTCAATACCCGGAGTTCAACGGGAACTATCATCGGAGCATGCCGCGGCTGACCAGGGTGCAACGCCAGGAACAGACCCGCGCCGAACTCTTGGAGGCGGCCAGGCAGCGCTTTCTGCGTCACGGTTACGCCGGCACCAGTCTTGAGGACATCGCCGATGACGCGGGCTTCTCGAAGGGAGCGGTGTACTCGAACTTCGGCAGCAAGCCCAACCTGTGCCGCGACGTGCTCGAGCTGATCCACCGCGAGAAGTTCGCCGAGATGGCCGAACTCGCGACGTCGGACGCCGACCTGGAGAGCCGCGTCGCGGCGGTGAGTGCCTGGCTGGAGCGCACCGCGGGCGACGTCGGGTGGACGATGCTCGAACTCGAATTCGCGGTGTTGTCCCGGCACAACCCGGAACTGGCCGGCATGATCACGACGCTGCGCAACGACGCCGCCGGTATGGTCACCGAAGTCCTGCAATCCATGTCTGCCGAACTCGGCCTCACCGAAGCGCAATTGGAGCACAGTGCGGTAGCCGCCAGCCTGGACGACCTTGCCAATCTGCTGCTCAGCGCCGGGATCGGCCTGGGCATCCAGCGGGCGATCGACCCGTCGGTGCCGGCGCGACCGTTCACCGACGCGTTCGGGCATCTGGTGAAACTGCTTGCCGCCCTAGGGGCGCCGCAGCCGGTCGACTGACATCGCGGTTTTTATATACACAAGCGCAGTTCTGTGTATTATCCGACGGTCGGATCGACTTGCCTGTATCGCCGAAGGAGCCGGGGATGAGTTCATCAGCCGCTGCGCTGTCGACCCGCCGTCCCAGCCGGAGATCCCGAGCGTGCTATGCGATCGCGCGCCGGACGCTGCTGGTCCAGATGCGCAGATCGGCTGCCTACCAAGGCAATCGATCCGTCGAGGACCGCCTCACCGCGATCGGCCGTCGCATCAATACGGTCGCGCGGCTGCAGCGCCTGCGCCCGCGGCGGGGATTACAGGTCAGCCGGGTCGGGTTCGGGGGCGTCACCGTCGAGACCGTCCGCACGGTCGAATCGGCCCACCGCCCGCTCGCTGACGGCGCCATCCTCTACCTGCACGGCGGGGGGTTCATCCTCGGCGGCTTCGACACCCATGTGCACGTGGTGGTCGCACTCGCCCGGCGCACCGGTCTGCCCGTGGTGCACGTCGAGTATCGACAGCATCCTGATGTGACCGTCGACGAGTCGATCACGGACTGCCTGAGCGCCTACCGCTGGCTGCTGGATCAGGGTGCCGACCCGGCCAAGACCGTAGTGGCGGGGGACTCGGCAGGCGGATTCCTGGCGTTCGCAACCGTTCTCGCCGCCCAGGAGCAGGGGATCGGGGCCCCGGCCGGCGTGGTGGGCATCAGCCCGTTGCTCGAGCTCGACGGCGAACGCCGAGCCGGGCACCCCAACCTCGACGCTGATCTGATGGGCATCGGACTGGTGCTGCCGATGATCGTCGACTGTGTCAGCCCACGCACCTCGGACGGCCGCGCGTTGTCACCTGTGGACGGGCGGCTCGACCAGTTCCCGCCCAGCCTGATCGTGGCCGCCGAATCCGAAGTGCTCCGCTGCGACGCCGAACGAATGCACGAGGTCCTGACCGGTTTGGGCCGGCCGTGCACCCTCAAGCTCTGGCCAGGTCAGCTGCACGCGTTTCCGGCGTTCCTACCGTTCCTGCCGGAGAGCCGTGAGGCGCGAGACTGCATCGTGGAGTTCATTCAGGACTGCCTCGGCACGAGTATGCGCAGCGCACCCGGCACCGCGGATACCGTCACCGGCAACGGAAGCGCGAAATCGCCGTCGGCGTAGGCGTTGATGCCCGGGCACTCGACGTGGACCGTCCGGGCGCGTTTGGTCGTCACCTCGTCGAGATTGACGTGGGTGCCCTTGAAAACGGTGGGGAACAACCGGATCAGCCTGGTGCGCGACGCCGAGGTGATCATCGTGACGTCGAGGAGCCCGTCGGCGTGATCGGCACCGGGGCAGATCAGCATGCCGCCGCCGTAACTGCGGGTGTTGCCGAAGGCGGCCAGCGTGAGGTCGGTGCGGATCTCGGGCTCGTCGTCGAACGTGAGCCGGAACGGCAACAGCCGCAGCTTCGAGATCTCCGCGAGCATCGCGACGTTGTAACGCATCCGGCCGTGCGGCCAGCGCATCCGGTTGGTCCTATCACTGACCAGTGAATCGAAGCCGGCCGCCATCACGGTGCCGAACCACTTGACCGCACCCGAGGCGTCCTCGATGCGGCCGAGATCGACGGTCTCGGTCCGGCCGTCGGCGATGACATCGGCCGCTGCCTCGGGATCGCCTGTCGGCAAGCGGTATTCGCGCGCGTGGTCATTGCCGGTGCCTGCCGGCACGATGCCGAGCGGCACATCGCCGGTGGCCAGCGCCTGCAGCGCCAGTGAGATCACCCCGTCGCCACCGACCACCACGAGAGCATCAGTGCCACGGTCGAGGGCGTCATCGACCAGCCGGCGGGCGTGCGCGGCATCGGTCCCGACGATCGCACACACGTCGATGCCGCGTCGCTGGAGCTGTGCGACCGCCCGTTCGGCCGCATGCGGGGCATTGCCGTGTCCGGACAGGGGATTGGTCAGTACGGTGACCTGGTTCACGGAATCAACTTGCCCGGGTTGAGGATTCCGGCCGGGTCGAGCGTGGCCTTGACCGCGCGGAGGATCTCGACGCCGAGGTCGCCGACTTCGTCGCGCATCCAGGGGCGGTGATCCGCGCCGACCGCGTGGTGATGGGTGATGGTTCCGCCGGTGGCCACCATCGCGTCGGACGCCGCGATCTTGGCCTTGCGCCACTGCTCGATCGGGTTGCCACGCTGACCGGCGACCACGGTGAAATACAGCGAGGCTCCGGTGGGATACACATGCGAAATGTGGCACATCACGAGGGTCGGCGTGCCGGATTCGGCGAGCGAGGTGGTCAGGGCTTCGGTGACCGCGGCCTTGAGCGCGGAGAGGTTGGACCACGTGGTGGCGGTCTCCAGGGTCTCGCACAGCGCACCCGCTGCCAGTAGCGAATCGCGGAGATACGGCGCACCGAACCGGCCGTGCTCCCAGGCCCGGGCGGCCGGTTCGCCCAGCGAGGTGCCGCCGTGTTGTTCGAGCACGGCACGGGTTTCGGCGTGGCGGCTCGCGGTGTGGGCCGCCGTGCCCTCGAACAGCGTGATGGCCAGACAGCCACCGGTGATGCTCTGTTCGCCGATGCTCTCCGTGGTGGCCAGGTTGACTCCGGTCTCGGCCTCGTCGGACAACCGGATCACGGTCGGGCCGGTGCCGGTCTGGGTGACCGCACGCAATGCTTCGGCTCCGGTGGCGAAATCGGGGAAGGACCAGGCCTCGTAGCGCGTGGTCTCCGGAACCCGGTGCACCCGGACCCGAACCCGGGTGATGACACCGAACACCCCTTCGGAACCGAGGAGCAGTTGGCGCAGGTCCGGTCCGGCCGCCGAGGCGGGAGCGCGGCCGAGGTCGAGCACACCGGCGGGCGTCACGGCGCGCAGGCCGCGGACCATGTCGTCGAAGCGTCCGTACCCGGCGGAATCCTGCCCCGACGATCGGG
>NZ_LT546207.1:1377924-1403826 GCF_900078665.2 Mycolicibacterium houstonense
GGTCGAGCCCGCCCACCACGCTGGTGCCGCCGCCGAACGGGACGACTGCGATGCGATGTTCGGTGCAGTAGCGGAGCACCTCGGCTACTTCATCCTCGGTTCCGGGCAGCAGCACCGCGTCGGGGGCGTCCTGGACCCCGGAATCCTTGCGGCGCAACAGGTCCAGCGTGGACTTCCCGCCCGCGTGCAACAGCCGGGAGAAGGTGTCGACGCCGCAGTGCCGGTCACCGACGATCTCGGCGAGCGCGCGGCGATCGTCGTCGGACAGTGCCGAGGGGCGCAGTTGCACCTGCTCGGGTGTCAACTCCGCGGCCGGCTCCGCCTCGACGCCCAGCGCTTGATGCAGCAGGGTGCGGATTCCCTCGGACAGGGGCTTGGCTGCCTGCGGGTCACCCCACGCATCCCACTTCATCGGAGGTAACAACGGTGCGTCCGGTCGCGTCATGCGTTACAGTATTACACATGATGTCAATCAGTAACGATGATGCCGGCGAGGTGCTGGCAGACCGGATCCTGGACGCGGCCGCCAGCTGCGTGCTGGCATTCGGCATCGATCGGGTGACACTGGCTGAGATCGCCCGCCGGGCCGGGGTCAGCCGCCCGACGGTGTACCGGCGGTTTCCTGATACCCAGTCGATCCTCGCCGCCCTGCTCACCGCGAGGGTGGTGCGTGTGCTCGACGAAACCGAGAGCCCGGAGGTTGGTCGTTCGGCGCTCGTGGCCCGCATCGTCACGGTGGCCGCCCGACTGCGCCACGACGAGGTGATCATGGCGGTCCTGCACTCCGCGCCCGAGTTGGCGATGGTCTACATTGCCGAGCGGCTGGGCACCAGTCAGCAGATCCTGATCGACGCGCTGGCCGGCGAGCTCAAACTCGCGCAGGAGGCGGGACGGAAGGGCGACCGCGTCCGCGCCGGGGATCCCCGCCGGCTCGCCACCATGTGCCTGCTGATCACCCAATCGGCCATCCAGTCGGCGCAGATGGTCGAGCCCATCCTCGATGCCGACGCCTTGGCCACCGAACTCGCCCACGCACTGAACGGATACCTCGCCTGATGACCGGCCCGACCGCACTCGACCGTGCCAGGCGCACAACCGAATTAGCTGAGCTCGCCGAGGGTGAGCGGCTCGATGTGATCGTCATCGGCGGCGGCATCACCGGCGCGGGCATCGCGCTCGACGCCGCCACCCGAGGCCTACGCGTGGCGCTGGTGGAAAAGCACGACCTCGCCTTCGGCACCAGCCGGTGGAGCTCGAAGCTGGTGCACGGCGGTCTGCGCTATCTGGCCACCGGCAACGTCGGCATCGCCCGCCGCAGCGCGATCGAACGCGGGATCCTGATGACCCGCAACGCACCCCATCTCGTCAAGGCCATGCCGCAACTGGTGCCGTTGCTGCCCTCGATGGGGCGTGCGTCGCGCGCCCTGGTGCGCACCGGGTTCGTGGCCGGTGACGGGCTGCGCCGGCTGGCGGGTACCAGTGCGTCGACCCTGCCGCAGTCGCGCCGGGTGGACGCGCGTCGCGCGCTCGAACTGGTGCCGACCGTCCGCACCGACGGGCTGGACGGTGCCTACCTGGCCTATGACGGGCAGCTCATCGACGATGCCCGGCTGGTGACGGCCGTCGCTCGCACCGCCGCCCAGCACGGGGCACGCATCCTGACCCGGGTGTCGGCCGGTACCGCCGACGCCACCTCGGTCCGGCTGACCGACGAACTCACCGGTGAATCCTTCGATGCCGGCGCGCGGGTGGTGATCAACGCTGCCGGCGTATGGGCCGGCGACCTCGACCCCGCGCTCAAGCTGCGGCCCAGCCGCGGAACGCATCTGGTGTTCGATGCCGCGGCGTTCGGCAATCCCGCCGCCGCGCTGACGATTCCGATCCCCGGGGAGTTGAACCGCTTCGTCTTCGCGATGCCCGAGCAGCTGGGCCGGGTCTACCTCGGCTTGACCGATGAGGACGCGCCGGGCCCGATTCCCGATGTGCCACAACCAACCCCGGCCGAGATCGGCTTTCTGCTGGACACCGTCAACACCGCCCTGGCCACCGATCTGACCACAGCCGACGTGCGGGGCAGCTATGCCGGGTTGCGGCCGCTGATCGACACCGGAGCGGGCAGCACGGCCGACGTGTCCCGCGAGCACGCGGTCGTGGAGTCGGCCGGCGGGGTGATCAGCATCATCGGTGGCAAGCTCACCGAATACCGGTACATGGCCCAGGATGTCCTGGACCGGGCCGTGGCGCTGCGCGGGCTCTCGGCCGCGCACTGCCGGACGGCCAACCTGCCGCTGGTCGGCGCCCCCGCCAACCTGGTGTCCACCTTGCGGTCCGACCACCCGTTGCCGTCTTCCCTGGTGGCCCGGTACGGCGCCGAGGCGCCCAATGTGATCGCCCGGGCCCGATGCGACCGCCCCACCGATCCGGTCGCTGAGGGAATTGACGTCACCCGGGCCGAGTTCGAGTACGCCGTAACGCACGAAGGCGCGCTGTGCGCCGACGACATCCTCGACCGGCGTACCCGTATCGGACTGGTGGGCTCCGATCGAGACCGGGCCGCCGAGACCGCCGCGGAGATGATCGCGGAGTTCGGGGAAGTCGAGTAGTCCACTACGCATGGCGCGGCCGGTCGCCGCGCGCACACTGAGCCGTGAGGCGCAAACCTGTGCGGCGAGGGAGCTCGATCATGGCGAAGCGACTGGTGGTGTGCTGCGACGGCACGTGGAACACACCCGATCAGACGACAAAGGGCAGGCCCACACCGACCAACGTCGCGAAAGTCGCGATGGGGCTGGCTTCTCACGATGACGAGGGCCGCGAGCAACGCCTGTTCTACCATCGCGGGGTCGGCACCACCCGGTCGGACCGCCTGCTCGGCGGGGCCTTCGGCGCCGGCCTCTTCCGTGATGTCTGCGAGACGTATCGATTCGTCGTCCAGAACTACGAAGAGGGTGATGAGTTGTTCTTCTTCGGGTTCAGCCGCGGGGCGTACACCGCACGCAGCACGGCCGGCCTGATCCGCAACTCGGGAGTGCTGCATCGTGACAACGCGGACCAGATCGGACAGGCGTACGCGCTGTACCGAGCCCGGAACAAGGAAACCAATCCGCGCAGCGTCGCGGCGGCGCTGTTCCGGAAGATGTACTCCTGCGAACCCGAGATCCGGTTCATCGGCGTCTGGGACACCGTTGGCGCCCTGGGGATTCCGTCAATCGGAGGGTGGCTGGCCCGTCGATTCAACAAGCGGTACGAGTTTCACGACACCACTTTGAGTTCGAGGGTGGGGGAGGCCTACCAGGCACTCGCGATCGACGAGCGGCGTGGACCTTTCGTGCCGACCATCTGGTCCCAATCTGATATGGCTCCGGCCGACCAGCGGCTGGAGCAGGTGTGGTTCGCCGGAGCGCACTCGGATGTCGGCGGCGGCAACGGCAACGATGGACTCAGCGACATCGCATTGTGGTGGATGCTGGAGAAGGCGCGCGGTGCGGGACTGGCGTTCGTCGACAAGGCGTTCCGGCCGGGAGTTTTCCCGGGCGAACCCACAACGGCCGAGGACATCGTCGATGCGTACACCCGCCTCAACCCAGATCCCGCACTCGCGGTGGAGAAGTCTCGGAAGGGCATCTACCGCTTTCTGCCTCCCCACGCGCGGGTGGGNCGGCCGTCGCTCGCACCGCCGCCCAGCACGGGGCACGCATCCTGACCCGGGTGTCGGCCGGTACCGCCGACGCCACCTCGGTCCGGCTGACCGACGAACTCACCGGTGAATCCTTCGATGCCGGCGCGCGGGTGGTGATCAACGCTGCCGGCGTATGGGCCGGCGACCTCGACCCCGCGCTCAAGCTGCGGCCCAGCCGCGGAACGCATCTGGTGTTCGATGCCGCGGCGTTCGGCAATCCCGCCGCCGCGCTGACGATTCCGATCCCCGGGGAGTTGAACCGCTTCGTCTTCGCGATGCCCGAGCAGCTGGGCCGGGTCTACCTCGGCTTGACCGATGAGGACGCGCCGGGCCCGATTCCCGATGTGCCACAACCAACCCCGGCCGAGATCGGCTTTCTGCTGGACACCGTCAACACCGCCCTGGCCACCGATCTGACCACAGCCGACGTGCGGGGCAGCTATGCCGGGTTGCGGCCGCTGATCGACACCGGAGCGGGCAGCACGGCCGACGTGTCCCGCGAGCACGCGGTCGTGGAGTCGGCCGGCGGGGTGATCAGCATCATCGGTGGCAAGCTCACCGAATACCGGTACATGGCCCAGGATGTCCTGGACCGGGCCGTGGCGCTGCGCGGGCTCTCGGCCGCGCACTGCCGGACGGCCAACCTGCCGCTGGTCGGCGCCCCCGCCAACCTGGTGTCCACCTTGCGGTCCGACCACCCGTTGCCGTCTTCCCTGGTGGCCCGGTACGGCGCCGAGGCGCCCAATGTGATCGCCCGGGCCCGATGCGACCGCCCCACCGATCCGGTCGCTGAGGGAATTGACGTCACCCGGGCCGAGTTCGAGTACGCCGTAACGCACGAAGGCGCGCTGTGCGCCGACGACATCCTCGACCGGCGTACCCGTATCGGACTGGTGGGCTCCGATCGAGACCGGGCCGCCGAGACCGCCGCGGAGATGATCGCGGAGTTCGGGGAAGTCGAGTAGTCCACTACGCATGGCGCGGCCGGTCGCCGCGCGCACACTGAGCCGTGAGGCGCAAACCTGTGCGGCGAGGGAGCTCGATCATGGCGAAGCGACTGGTGGTGTGCTGCGACGGCACGTGGAACACACCCGATCAGACGACAAAGGGCAGGCCCACACCGACCAACGTCGCGAAAGTCGCGATGGGGCTGGCTTCTCACGATGACGAGGGCCGCGAGCAACGCCTGTTCTACCATCGCGGGGTCGGCACCACCCGGTCGGACCGCCTGCTCGGCGGGGCCTTCGGCGCCGGCCTCTTCCGTGATGTCTGCGAGACGTATCGATTCGTCGTCCAGAACTACGAAGAGGGTGATGAGTTGTTCTTCTTCGGGTTCAGCCGCGGGGCGTACACCGCACGCAGCACGGCCGGCCTGATCCGCAACTCGGGAGTGCTGCATCGTGACAACGCGGACCAGATCGGACAGGCGTACGCGCTGTACCGAGCCCGGAACAAGGAAACCAATCCGCGCAGCGTCGCGGCGGCGCTGTTCCGGAAGATGTACTCCTGCGAACCCGAGATCCGGTTCATCGGCGTCTGGGACACCGTTGGCGCCCTGGGGATTCCGTCAATCGGAGGGTGGCTGGCCCGTCGATTCAACAAGCGGTACGAGTTTCACGACACCACTTTGAGTTCGAGGGTGGGGGAGGCCTACCAGGCACTCGCGATCGACGAGCGGCGTGGACCTTTCGTGCCGACCATCTGGTCCCAATCTGATATGGCTCCGGCCGACCAGCGGCTGGAGCAGGTGTGGTTCGCCGGAGCGCACTCGGATGTCGGCGGCGGCAACGGCAACGATGGACTCAGCGACATCGCATTGTGGTGGATGCTGGAGAAGGCGCGCGGTGCGGGACTGGCGTTCGTCGACAAGGCGTTCCGGCCGGGAGTTTTCCCGGGCGAACCCACAACGGCCGAGGACATCGTCGATGCGTACACCCGCCTCAACCCAGATCCCGCACTCGCGGTGGAGAAGTCTCGGAAGGGCATCTACCGCTTTCTGCCTCCCCACGCGCGGGTGGGCGGGAAAGGCGGCAACGAGTACATCGCCTCCACCGTCGACCGGCAACAGCGGGCACGTGGCTGGTGGAAGGCGCCGGTGCCCGACGACGATCCCGAGCGTCGGGTCATGCAGGTTGTCGTGGGCAGCCCGCTGTCCCGGGTCGGCTGACGCCGGTGTGGTTCGGGGGTCTTCGACTATGCCTGCGACAGCAGCACATCGCGCACCGCGGAACTGGTGTGGCGCTGCCACATTGCCTGCACACCGACCAGTAGCGGTGGTTCGAGCTCGGTGACCACCACGCGGCCCGACATGGCCGGACCGGCCGCGGTGGTGACGAAGGCGACGGCGCCGGTGGTGAGCGGGGCGGCGACGGTGGCCGAGCCCTGCACCCGGCTCACGACATAGTCGGGCTCGAATCCGGCACGCCGGCACGCGGCCATCAGAAAGTCGCTGTAGTACGACGTGCCAGGGGGAGCCCACAGTGCGATGCGCTCTTCGGCGAGTTCGTCGATGCCGACGGCAGGCCGGTCCGCCAGCCGGTGTTCCCGGGGCACGGCCAGCCGAACCCGGTCGTAACCCACGATGGCCGTGGCCAATTGGTTTGTCGGGACCACGGCGCGACGTAGGCCCAGGTGCACGGCGCCCTCGAGCACCGCATCGGCGAGCTGGTCGGGGTAGAGCTGCCGAAAGGTGAAGGACGTCTCCGGGAAGGCGCAGATGGCCGGTTCGACCCGGGTGTAGACCTCGGATCCGCTCAGGGCCGGGGTGTGGCCGACGACGAAGACCTCGGCGGCCGCTCCCGCGGTCTGTGTCACCCGCTCGGCCACGGTGTGCGCCGCGGCCAGCAGGGTTTTGCCCTCGGCAAGCAGCAGCTCGCCGGCGCTGGTGAGGATCAGCCGGCGCCCCTCGCGCCGGAACAGTGAGGCATTGAGCTCCTTCTCCAATTGCTGCATGGAGCTGCTGAGGGCCTGTTGGCTAACGTGGAGCGCGGCAGCGGCGGCGGTCAGGCTGCCGGCCTCGCCGATCTCGATGAACTGACGTAAACGCCGCAGATCAGGGATGTTGTCCGCCACCGGGCAAGTCTAACTACAACTAAAGCTTGTGGATACTTCGAAAACTTGCGTTATTCATCTGTGGATCGCGAAACTACGCTGCCAGATATGAGCAAACTGGAAGGTAAATCAGCCGTTGTTGCTGCCGGGGCGAAGAACCTGGGCGGCCTGATCAGCACCACGTTGGCTGCCAGCGGTGTCAACGTCGCGGTGCATTACAACAGCGACTCCTCTGAGGCCGATGCCGACAAGACGGTGGCCGCCGTGCAGGCCGCGGGCGTCAAGGCCGTCAAGGTGCAGGGCGACCTGACGGTGCCGGCCAACGTCGAGAAACTGTTCGACACGGCCGTAGATGCATTCGGCAGTGTCGACATCGCGATCAACACCGTCGGCAAGGTGTTGCGCAAGCCGTTCGTGGAAACCACCGAGGCCGAGTACGACTCGATGTTCGACATCAATGCCAAGGCCGCCTACTTCTTCCTGCAGCAGGCCGGCAAACGGCTCAACGACAACGGTTCGGTGATCACGATCGTCACGGCGCTGCTGGCGGCCTACACCGACGGTTATTCGACCTACGCGGGTTCCAAGAGCCCCGTCGAGCACTTCACCCGGGCCGCGTCCAAGGAGTTCGGGACCCGCGGCATCAACGTCAACAATGTTGCGCCCGGACCGATGGACACGCCGTTCTTCTACCCGCAGGAAACTCCGGAGCGGGTCGAGTTCCACAAGTCGCAGGCGATGGGCAACCGGTTGACCGAGATCACCGACATCGCCCCGCTGGTGGTGTTCCTCGCCGGCGAGGGGCACTGGATCAACGGGCAGACCATCTTCGCCAACGGCGGCTACACCACCCGCTAGTACGCCGAATGGCCAGTTATTGCACGGCTTTGCGCCTGATATGTGCAATAACTGGCCATTCGTGCCAGCTGAGAGTTACAGCGGGATGTTCTTGTGGCGGCCGCGCCGGTGCGGGGCCTCGGCCAGTGCCTGCGTCAGCTTGCTGCGGGTGTGGGCCGGGTCGATCTTCTCGTCGACCACGCCGATCTCGATCGCGGAATCCACACCGCCGGCGATGCGCTCATGCTCGATGGCCAGCTCCTCGTGCAGCGCCTCCCGCTCGTGATCCGGCGCTGCGGCCAGCTTGCGCTTGTGCAGGATGCCGACGGCGGCCTTGGCGCCCATCACGGCGACCTCGGCGTCCGGCCAGGCGAACACCTTGGTGGCGTTGAGCGAACGCGAGTTCATCGCGATGTAGGCGCCGCCGTAGATCTTGCGGGTCACCAGCGTGACGCGGGGGACCGAGGACTCACCGAAGGCGTGCAACAGCTTGGCGCCGCGACGGACCACGCCGCCCCACTCCTGATCGACACCGGGCAGATAGCCCGGAACGTCGACGACGACCACCAGCGGGATGCCGAACGCGTCGCACAGGCGCACGAAACGCGCTGACTTCTCGGCACTTTCGGAGTTCAGGCAGCCGCCCAGGCGCAGCGGGTTGTTGGCGATCACACCGACCGTGCGACCGGCCAGCCGGCCCAGACCGACCACGATCGAAGGGGCCCACTTGGCCTGGAATTCCTCGAACGGCACACCCTCGTCGAGCAGCGCCTCGACGATCGGGTGCACGTCGTAGGCGCGGCGGGCCGACTCGGGCATCAGCGCGGCCAAGTCGGTGTCGCCGGCCTCGGCCTTGCTGCGATCGAAATGGCCCTGCTGGCTGAACAATCCGACCAGGCGACGGCCGCGCTCGTAGGCGTCGAGCTCGTCGTCGGCGACGATGTGGCACACGCCGGACTTCTTGTGGTGGGCGTCGGGGCCGCCGAGCGACACCATGTCGACGTCCTCACCGGTGACGCTGCGCACCACGTCCGGACCGGTGACGAAGACCTTGCTGTCCGGGGCCATGATGATCACGTCGGTCAGGGCCGGCCCGTAGGCCGCACCGCCGGCGGCGAAGCCGACGACGACCGAGATCTGCGGAATGTAACCCGACGCCCGGATCATCGCCTCGAAGACCAGACCGACCGCGTGCAGGGCCTTGACGCCCTCGGCCAGCCGGGCGCCGCCCGAATGCCAGATGCCGACGATCGGGCTCTGCTCCTCGATCGCGGTGTCGTAGGCGTTGACGATGTGTGCACAGCCCTCGATGCCCATGGCGCCGCCCATCACGGTGCCGTCGGTGCAAAAGGCAATCGTCCGAACACCGTTGACGGTGCCGGCCGCGGCCAGCACGCCGGAACGGTCGCGCTCGTGGAGCAGTTCGACGCTGCCGTCGTCGAAGAACGTCTGCAGACGCAGCAGGGGGTCGCGCGGATCGAGTGATTCGGCGGCTGCCTCGGGGGCCATGATCGTCATATGGTTCTCCTTTGATGGAAAGCGCTGGGTCGCCGTAGTTCGGAAGCTCAGTACTTTCCGAAGGCGAGCGCGACGTTGTGCCCACCGAATCCGAACGAATTGTTGATTGCGTATTTGAAATCGCCCTGTCGCGGCTCGCCGGCGACGACGTCCAGATCGATCTCGGGATCCAGATTGTGCAGGTTGCGCGTCGCGGGGATGACCCCGTCGCGCAGCGCCAGCACGGTCAGGATGGACTCGACCGCGCCGACCGCACCGACCGAGTGGCCGAGTGCGGCCTTGGGGGCGTACACCGCGGGCTTGTGGCCGAGCATCGCGTTGTTGATCGCCTTGCTCTCGGCCACGTCGCCGACATTGGTGCCGGTGGCGTGGGCGTTGACATGGTCGATGTCGGTGGGCTGCAGACCCGCCAGTTGGATGGCCCGGGTCATCGCGTAACCCGCCTGCTCACCGTTGGGATCCGGGGCCACGATGTGGTAGCCGTCCGAGGTGACGCTCGCGCCCATGAGCCGGCCCAGGATATTGGCGCCGCGGGCCTTGGCGTGCTCCTCGGTCTCGATCACCATGAGGGCACCCGCCTCGCCGAACACGAAGCCGTTGCGGTCCTTGTCGAAGGGCTTGCAGGCGCCTTCGGGATCGTCGTTGGAGTTGGACAGCACGATGCGCATCTGGGCGAACCCGGCGATCGGCACTGCCTCGATCTTGGTCTCGACGCCACCGCAGATCGCCATATCGGCCTCACCGAGGACGATCTGGCGCCACGCATTGGCGATGGCTTCGGAACCCGAGGCGCAGGCCGAGATCGAGGTACACACCCCGGCCTTGGCCTTGCGCTCGAGTCCGATGGCCGCGGCCGCACCGTTGGGCATGTACATCTGCACCACCAGCGGCGACACCGCACGCAGGCCCTTGGCCCGCATTCCGTCGTAGGCGAACACGAGTTCTTCGGTCGAACCCAGACCGGTGCCGATCGACACCATGAGACGGCGGGCATCGACCTCGGGGGAGCCGGCATTGGCCCACACCCGACGGCCGATGACCGTCGCCATCTTCTGCAAATATGACAGCCGGCGCAGTTCGACCCGCGTCAGCTCGGAATCGAATTCCTCCAGGAGATGGCCGCCGATGCGAACCGGCAGGTCATACTCCTCGACGAACCCGTCGGTGAGCTTCCGGATGCCGCTCTGACCATCGAGCAGCTTCTTCCAGGTGCTTTCAGCATCGGTTGCCAGCGCCGTTGACATGGCGACGCCGGTGACAACCACATTGGGAAGACCATTCCCAGTGGATAATCCCGCCATATTTACGGAGTTCTTCCTTCCGTGCTTCCCTCGGTGGTTTACCTTCCGGGGTTACCTATCGGGTCCGCGTCCGCGGCCTCAGTACTTACCGAAGGCCAGGGCCACATTGTGGCCGCCGAACCCGAACGAGTTGTTGATGGCGTACTTGTAGTCGCCATAACGAGGCTCGCCCGCAACCACATCGAGATCGATGTCCGGATCCGGTGTCTCGTAGTTCAGGGTCGGGGGGATGACCCCGTCCCGCAACGCGAGGACCGTCAGCACCGACTCCAGCGCACCGACCGCACCGATCGAGTGCCCCAGAGCCGACTTCGGTGCGTAGACCGCGGCGTTCTGACATCCGGCGACCCGGATGGCATTGGCCTCGGCGGTGTCACCGATCGGGGTGGCCGTGCCGTGGGCATTGACGTGATCGATGTCCTTGGCTTCCAGGCCGGCGGTTTCGAGCGCACGCTTCATGGCCGCACCCGCCCGGACGCCGTTGTCCGCCGGAGCCACCATGTGGAACGCGTCCGAGGTGATGCCTGCGCCCATCAGGCGGGCCAGCGGCTTGGCGCCACGGGCCAGGGCATGCTCCTCGGTCTCGATGATCATCATCGCGCCGGCCTCGCCGAACACGAATCCGTCGCGATCCTTGTCGAACGGCCTGGACGCCCCCGCGGGATCGTCGTTGCGGGTCGACATGGCGCGCATCATCGAGAACGCCGCGATCGGCAGTGCCTCGATACCGCCCTCCACGCCACCGACAACGGCGAAATCCGCGTCGCCCATGACGATCTGACGCCAACCGTGTGCGATGGCCTCCGAGCCCGACGAGCACGCCGACACCGGGGTGATGACCCCGGCCCGGGCGCCCAGCTCGAGGCCGGCGACGGCCGCGGCACCGTTGGGCATGATCATCTGAACGGCGAGCGGGCTGACCTTGCGGATGCCGCCCTCGTTCATCGCGTCGTAGGTCTCGACGATCTTCTCGCCTCCGCCGAGACCGGTGCCGATCACGACCGCGAAGCGGTCGGGATCGACCTCAGGGGCGCCCGCGGTCTTCCACAGCCGCCGGGCCAGCACCAGAGACATGCGCTGCACGTACGAATTGCGGCGCAGCTCGATGCGGGTCAGGTGACTGTCGATGTCGTCGACCAGGTGACCACCGATACGCACCGGAAGGTCCCACTTGGTGACGAAGTCGTCGGTCAACTCACGGATGCCGCTTTCTCCGGCCTGGAGGCCCTTCCACGTGCTCTCGATGTCAGCAGCGAGCGCCGTGGTTGCCTCCACGGCGGTCACCACGACGTTCGGGAAGCCTCCGTTAGCAGTGGAAGGTCTGGTCATTCCGAGCCAAACTTCTCGCGCAGGGCGGCGGCGGCCTCGGGGTTCTCTTCCTCGAGCTTCTGGATGTAGGCGACGACGTCACCGACGGTGCGCAGGCCGGCCAGATCCTCGTCCGGGATCTTCACGCCGTACTTGTCCTCGGTCTGAACCGCGATCTCCACCATCGACAGCGAGTCGATGTCCAGGTCGTCGACGAACGACTTCTCCGGGGTCACCTCAGACGGCTCGATGCCGGTGACCTCTTCGATGATCTCGGCGAGACCGGCGATGATTTCTTCCTGACTGGCGGCCACAATGGCTCCTTCTTGTTGTTGAAAGCGCCCTCCGGGTGCGAAGGACAATTCAGGGACGTTCGGTTTGATTCGCTATTCGGTTGTCGCTGGACTTACAGCTCGTCCAAGCCGTCCAGGTCTGCTGGGGCCTTGACCGCGCGGGTCGGCGTGCCCTTCAGTTCACGTTTGGCGATGCCCACCAGGGTGCCCGCCGGCGGGAACTCGACGATCCCGGCGCGCTCGGCGCCGGAGAAGCGGTCCCGCATGGTGGCGGTGCACAGATCCCAGCGCACCGGCTTGGTCAGCTGGGACACCAGCTTCTCCATCGCATCGGCAGCGGACACCACCGGCCGGCCGTCCGCGTTCGACAGAAGTGTCGCGGTCGGCTCCGCGGTCGTTACAGACTGCGCGGCGGCAGAGTAAGCGTCCAGGGCAGAGGCCATGTAGTGGGTGTGGAAGGCGCCCGCGGTGGCCAGCTGACGAACCCGGGCCTTGGCCGGCGGATCCTCGGCGAGCTTCTCCAGTGCCGCGACGGCGCCCGCCGCCACGATCTGCCCGGCGGCGTTGCGGTTGGCCGGAACCAGGTCGAGCGACTCGAGTCGGGCCAAAACCTCGGCCTCGTCGCCGCCGAGCACCGCGGACATACCGGTCGGCTCGATGGCGCAGGCCTTGGCCATCTCGGCGCCACGGGTGGCGGCCAGCTTGACCGCATCGTCGGCGGAGATGACGCCGGCGATCGCGTAGGCGGCGATCTCGCCGACCGAATGGCCGGCCACGATGGTTTCGGCGGTCGCGGGCACGCCGCGCTTGGTCAGTTCTTCATATGCCAGCAGCGTGGCGGCCACCACCAGCGGCTGCGTCACCGCGGTGTCGGTGATCTCCTCGGCGGTGGCGGTGGTACCCAGCCGCGCCAGGTCGAGGCCGCTGATCTGCGACCACGTGGCAAGGCGATCGGCGGCACCGGGCAGCTCGAGCCAGGGGGCGAGCATGCCGGGGGTCTGCGATCCCTGTCCGGGGGCAAGGAATGCGAGCACGGGTTGAGGCACGTCATTAAGAGAACACTGTGAAGATGGTTTTGTGGGGTGTAAGAGATTATGAACCTTGTCTTATGTTTTTGTAGGTTCCCCACAAAAGTGCATGTAACGCGACCCTGCCTCCACCGAAGCGAAATATGTCACTGCGCTCGCGGCTGCCGGCCGGCCCCCGCTCAGGCTCGCTGCCTGCCGGGATGAGCCGGGCGAATCGCCGGCACCACAGAGATTCCGCCATCTGGCGTGCTCGGCTGGTATGCCTGTTTGCTCAGTCTGCCCACCGTCGACGCCACCCGCAGCACGTAGGCGTCCCTCGGCACGACGGGGTCGCGGCCGGTGAAATCACCGATTCGTTTCAGCCGGTAGCGGACCGTGTTTGGATGAACGAACAATTTGCGAGCGCAAGCTTCGATGGCGCCGCCGGAGTCCAGGAACGCGTCGAGGGTCTCGGTGAGGGCCGGGCCCGCATCGGCCAAAGGACGCATGACCTCAGTCTCCAGGGCAGCGATCGCCGTCGCATCGCCGAGCAGGGCACGTTCCGGCAACAGTTCGCGGGCCGACACCGGACGGGGTGCACCCGGCCACCCGGCGACGGCGTTCATTCCGGAGATCGCCTCGGTGGCACTGCGGTGAGCGGCCGTCAACGTCGGCGAGGTCGGCCCGATCACCACCGGGCCGTCGGCGAAAACGGTCAGCAGGTCGACCAGGAACCGGTCGGTAGCTGACAGCGGGCCGGACACGATCGTCACCAGCCACGTTCCGTGCACGTCGGACAGGGCCGCCCGGTCGTTGCGCTTGACGACGTCGTGGATGTCGTCCCTGGCCAGATCCAGCCGATCGGGACGGGGCAACCCGACGATCACCGTGGCCGGCGCGGTGGCATCCCAGTTGAGTGCGGCCGCCTGGGACTGCAGTTCGGGTCCGGTGTCGCCGCGCACCACGGCGTCGACGACGTTGGCCTCCATCCGCAGGTCCCAGGCCCCGCGGGCCTCGGCCTGATCGGCGTAGGCGCTGGCCGCCGCGAAGGCCAGGTCCCGGCTGTAGCGCAGAATCCCGGCGGTGAGCGCGTTGAGCTGTTCCTCGGAGCGGGCCAGCAGCGGCACCACCTCTTCGAAGAACTCCATCGAAGTGCGCACCATCTCGACCGACTGCCGCAGTGCGATCCGCCGGCGCAGATCCTGGGGCACCACCTCGAAGGCCTGGGCCGTGTAGCTGACGTCGCTGGCCGGGTCACGCATCCATTCGACGAAGTTCACCACGGCGGTCTGCACCACCAGTTGGACGCTGGCCCGCTGCGACGCGTCGAGATCGGAGAAGAAGTCCAGCCGCTCGGCCATGGCGTGCACCGCCTCGGTGGCCAACCGGCCGGAATACTGCTTCAACCGGCGCAGCGTCGAGTCGGGCACGCTGGCCAGGACCTCGACGGTCGATTTGGGCGGTACGAACCGCTTGTCGGGCATCCCTAAAAGCTACGCCTGTTTTCTGGTGGATTCCTCCAACCATCCCGCGCGACGCCGCCGCGCGGGATGGTTGGAGGAGAGCCGGCGGCTAGGCGCTGCCGGTGTCGACGTAAGAGACCGCCGCCGCGAAGACGTCGTCGATCTTGTACTGCTTGGCCGCCGCGATGGCCACCGACGGATCGATCTCACCGTCGCGGGCCAAGCCCTCCAGCACCGCCACCACGACCGACTCGGCGTCGGTGTTGAAGTAGCGGCGAGCGGCGGGCCGGGTGTCGGAGAAGCCGAAGCCGTCGGTGCCCAGCGTGATGTAGGTGCCCGGGACCCAGGGACGGATCTGCTCGGGCACTGCACGCATCCAGTCCGACACCGCCACCACCGGGCCGGCCGCATCCGCGAGCACGTTGGTCACGTGCGGCGTGCGGGCCGGCTGATCGGGATGCCGCAGCCGGTGGCGCTCGATCTCCACACCCTCGCGGTTGAGCTCGCCCCAACTGGTCACCGACCACACGTCGGCGGCCACGTCCCACTTCTCGGCGAGCAGGTCGGCGGCGCGCAGCGCTTCCGGCATCGACACGCCCGAGGCCAGGATCTGGGCCGTGCTGGTGCGCGGTTCGGCCGCCCGCCGGTAGCGGTACATCCCGCGCAGCAGTGCCTCGGTGTCCAGATCGGCCGGCTCGGCAGGCTGGACGTACGGCTCGTTGTAGATGGTGATGTAGAAGAACACGCTCTCCGGGTGCTCGCCGTACATCCGCTGCAGACCGCTCTCGATGATGTGGGCGATCTCGTAGGCGAAGGCCGGGTCGTAGGTGACCGCGGCCGGGTTGGTCGACGCCAGCAGCAGCGAGTGGCCGTCGGCGTGCTGCAGCCCCTCACCGGTCAGCGTGGTGCGGCCGGCCGTCGCGCCGAGCACGAAGCCCTTCGCCATCTGATCGGCCGCGGCCCACAGGCCGTCGCCGGTGCGCTGGAACCCGAACATCGAATAGAAGATGTAGATCGGGATCATCGGCTCGTTGTGCGTCGAGTAGGACGTGCCGACGGCGGTGAACGACGAGGTCGATCCCGCTTCGTTGATGCCCTCGTGCAGGATCTGGCCGACCTCGGATTCCTTGTAGGCCAACATCAATTCGGAGTCCACCGAGGTGTACAACTGCCCGTTGCGGTTGTAGATCTTCAGGCTCGGGAACCAGGAGTCCATGCCGAACGTGCGCGCCTCGTCGGGAATGATCGGCACGATCCGCGGCCCGATGTTCTTGTCCCGCAACAGTTCCTTGAAGGTGCGGACCGTGGCCATGGTGGTGGCCACCGACTGCTGCCCGGACCCCTTCTTGAGCGCCTTGTAGGTGTCGGAACCGGGCAGCGGAAGCGGCGTGCTCTTGGTGCGTCGCGAGGGCACGAACCCGCCGAGGGCGCGCCGCCGGTCCAGCAGATACCGGATCTCCGGGGTTTCGGGCCCCGGGTGGTAGTACGGCGGCAGGTAGGGGTCCTGCTCCAGCTGCGCGTCGCTGATCGGCACCCGGGTGACGTCCCGGAAGTCCTTGAGATCTTGCAGCGCAAGCTTTTTCATCTGGTGGGTGGCGTTGCGGCCCTCGAAGTGCTGGCCCAGCGTGTAGCCCTTGATGGTCTTGGCCAGGATCACCGTCGGCTGACCCTTGTGCTCCATCGCGGCGCGGTAGGCGGCGTACACCTTGCGGTAGTCGTGGCCGCCGCGCTTGAGGTTCCAGATCTCCTGATCGGTCATCGGCTCGACCAGCGCCTTGGTGCGCGGATCGCGCCCGAAGAAGTGGTCGCGCACGTAGGCGCCGTCGTTGGCCTTGTACGTCTGGTAGTCACCATCGGGGGTGGTGTTCATCAGGTTGACCAGCGCACCGTCGCGGTCGGCGTGCAGCAGGGCGTCCCACTCGCGGCCCCAGACCACCTTGATGACGTTCCAGCCGGCGCCGCGGAAGAACGACTCCAGCTCCTGGATGATCTTGCCGTTGCCGCGCACCGGGCCGTCGAGGCGCTGCAGGTTGCAGTTGACCACGAAGGTCAGGTTGTCCAGCGCCTCGTTCGCGGCCACCTGGATCAGGCCGCGGCTCTCGGGCTCGTCCATCTCGCCGTCGCCGAGGAACGCCCACACGTGTTGATCGGAGGTGTCCTTGAGGCCGCGGTCGTGCAGGTAGTGGTTGAACCGGGCCTGATAGATGGCGTTCATCGGGCCCAGGCCCATCGAGACCGTCGGGAATTCCCAGAAATCCGGCATGAGCCGCGGATGCGGATACGACGGCAGGCCGCCACCCTTGTGTGAGTGTTCCTGGCGGAAACCATCCAGTTGGTCGGTCGTCAGCCGGCCCTCAAGGAACGCGCGGGCGTAGATGCCGGGGGAGGCGTGGCCCTGGATGAACACCTGGTCGCCACCGCCGGGATGGGACTTGCCGCGGAAGAAGTGGTTGAAGCCGACCTCGTAGAGCGACGCCGACGAGGCATACGTCGAAATATGGCCGCCCACACCGACTCCGGGGCGTTGCGCGCGGTGCACCATGATCGCGGCGTTCCACCGGATCCAGGCGCGATAGCGTCGCTCGACATCCTCGTCGCCGGGGAACCACGGCTCGAGTTCGGTCGGGATGGTGTTGACGTAGTCGGTGGACGTCAGCGCCGGAATGGCAACCCGCTTTTCCCGGGAGCGTTCCAGCAGTCGCAGCATCAGATACCGCGCGCGAGCGGGACCGGATCGCTCCAGCAACTCATCGAAGGACTCGAGCCATTCGCTGGTCTCGTCGGTGTCGATATCGGGCAGGTATGACGCGACCCCCTCACGGATCACCCGGACCCGGTCGGGTTCTGCTGCGGTAGAGGAGTTTTGGGCCAGATCCTGGCGCACGAACTCGGTGGTCAACTTCCGCTCCTTGTCAGGCGGTAACAACTGATAGTGCTTGTGGCACCTTCTATCGTCCACCCATCTTGCCGCCTCCGTGTCGCTGGGGGTGGCGCTGCGCAAGTTACTCATCAGTTGCTTTCTGAACCGGTAACGTCTGCAGATCGTGCCGGTTGATGGGCAGGTTGGGGCAAAGGGGCGGCTCGCCGCGTGCGCGCTGGGTGGCGCGGCGGTGATCGCCATGGTTGTGGTGGGGTGTTCGGCTGTTACCGGCGGTACCGCACAAGTCGATTCCGATGCGGCCCCGGTGTACCGGGCTTCGGTGTCGGCATCGATCGCGGAATCCTCGGAGAGCTCGGCGGCCCGGGAGTCCGAGCGTCAGGCGTCGCTGACCACCCGCGCCGTGCACACCGTGTGCGAGGACCTCAGCACGTCCGCCGTCGACGCCGTCGACGCGGTCAACGGCTACGTGGAGGCGGTCAACAGTGGCGGGGACACAGCCGCCAAGGCCGGGCCCGCGATCGACGGGCTGAACCGCAGCGCTGATCTGGTCAGTTCCGGTCTGTCCGACGCCTTGTCGCCGGACCTGCGCGCCGCACTGACCGAGTGGATCGACTCGGCGCGGGCCCTCGTCACCGCCATTTCCGGCAATGCGGGGCCGGATCAGTTCAACGCGGCATCGCAGCGTTCGAACGCCGCCCGGGAGAACGCGCTGAACCGGTGCGACGCTGCGTACTGATGGCCGGACAGACAAACTCGCCCGGCGGACGCCCGCACAGGTGGGTCGCCGTGCGACGATAGGGCAATACGCAGTCTTGAGACAGGCTCGAAGAAAGGTTAAGGAGGACCGACGGTGGTCGCGGCGGCGGGGACGGACTCAGGCCCGAACTACGCCCACATTCTGGGCATCCACAAGGATCAGATAGTCCAGGAACTGGGTTGGGACGAGGATAGCGACGACGACATCCGGGCCGACATCGAGGAAGCGTGCGGCTCAGAGCTGCTCGACGAGGATGCGGACGAAGTCGTCGACGTCGTATTGCTCTGGTGGAGGGACGACGACGGGGATCTCGTCGACCGGCTCATGGATGCGATCACCCCACTCGCCGAGGACGGCGTGATCTGGGTGGTCACTCCCAAGACCGGAAAGCCCGGGCACGTGCTGCCCGCCGAGATCGCCGAATCGGCGCCGACGGCAGGGCTGATGCAGACCTCATCGGCGAAATTGGGGGACTGGACGGCGAGCCGGTTGGTGCAGCCGAAGTCGAAGGCCGCCGGAAAGCGGACCTGATGCTGGCCGAGGGAGCCCCGGCGCCCGATTTCACGCTCCGGGACCAGAACGGCCGGCCGATCACCCTCAGCAGCTACCGCGGGTCCAAGGATGTGCTGCTGGTGTTCTTCCCGTTGGCGTTCACCGGGGTGTGCGAGGGCGAGCTCGGCGAGATCCGAGACAAGCTGCCGGAGTACGAGAACGACGACACCGCGACGCTGGCGATCTCCGTCGGCCCGCCTCCGACCCACAAGATCTGGTCCATCGAAAGCGGATTCACCTTCCCGGTGCTGGCGGATTTCTGGCCGCACGGCGCGGTGACCCAGGCCTACGGTGTGTTCAACGACGACGCGGGCTATCCCAACCGCGGCACGTTCGTCGTCGACAAGGCCGGCACGATCCGGTTCGCCGAGATGATGGAGCCGGGCCAGGCGCGCGATCAGGCGGTGTGGCGGGAAGCATTGGCAGCATTGCAGGCTTGAATTTCCGGTCACGCCCCTGTGGCGTGTACCGTGCCTGCGACGGGGCGCGTAGCTCAGTGGTAGAGCTCTGGTTTTACACACCAGCGGTCGGCGGTTCGATACCGTCCGCGCCCACCAACATCAGCATTGACCCGACGGGTGTCATTCCTTGCAGTGCAGGTCGACGTAGACGGTGGTGTAGCGCGTCTGGGTGCCCACCTGGCCGGCCGGTCCCCGGATGATCCAGTTGTTCTTGACGTCGTGACCGTCGCGCACCGCACTGACGGTGCACTGATCAATCGAGTTGTTGCCGACCTTGGAGACGATGACGTTGTAGCCGTCGGCCTTCAGCTTATCGATGGTCTCCTGCGCGGACGGGTTCGACGGTGCGGCAACGGCTGGAGCGGCAATTGTCAGGCACAGGGCCGCTGCGCCTCCGAACACGGCGACAGCGCCTTTTATTCGATTAGATAGTGGACCTTTCATGATTGGAAACACCACCTTTCCAGTAGGTGAATTTCCTACAGTGTAGGTTTGCACGAAGGTGATATTGACCGCCTCATATCGAAAACATAGGAATTGGCCGGAAAGCGCGCATGGAGAATTCATAGAAATCTCCTGGCTAATTCCTAGCGATTTCAACGGGTCTAACCGTCGCCGTCATAGTGCGCGCCGTAGGCGGTCGGACGGTGAATTGCGTTCTACAGTGTCATTCCACTGGCCGCAGGATGTAGCCGACTCCGCGCACGGTATGGATCATCGGCGACCGGCCGGTATCGATCTTCTTTCGCAGATATGAGATGTAGAGGTCGACGATGCTCGACCGGCCGCTGTATCCGTAGGGCCACACGCGATCGAGGATCTCGGAGCGGCTGAGCACCCGGCGCGGGTTGCGCATCAGATACCGCAAGAGCTCGAACTCCGTGGCGCTCAGCGACACGGGCACCCCGTCGCGCGACACCTCACGGCTGGCGTCAGCAAGGATGAGGTCGCCCACCTGTACCGTGTCGACATCTGCCGACGCCCCGCGACCGGATCTTCCCAGCAGGCTGCGTAGCCGTGCCAGCAACTCTTCGAGGCTGAACGGCTTGCTCATGTAATCGTCGGCGCCCGCCGCGAGCCCCGACGTGCGGTCCATTACCGAATCGCGTGCCGTGAGGAGCAGGGTCGGCGTATAGCTCTCCGACTCGCGCACGCGTCGCAGGATCTCCAGGCCGTCGACATCGGGCAGCATATTGTCGAGGACCACGACGTCCGGTTCCGCCGCGCCGAAACTTGCGACCGCCTGCTCGCCGGTGTGGGCCACCTCGATCACCCAGCCCTCGTAATGCAGGGCCATCTTTACCAAGTTGGCCAGCGCCGGCTCGTCGTCCACCAGCAGTACTCGAATGGGCGAACCATCGGCACGGTTGATGCGCGGCTGACCGTCAACGGCACCGTGGGGTCGCTCTAGACCTTTGGCAGACACCGACGTCATGGTTCCATTTTCCTGGCAACCGCTATCGCTGTCACCGAGGTCATATCGACTCCTAATCTGCGCACGTCGCAACACGTCGAATGGGATATGCGGCGGCATTCCAGGCGCAAATATTTGGGTTCTCTATGCGTCCGTCAGCTTTGCTTGACCCCACTTTCGGGCGCTCAATAGCCTGGTGTCAGAAATCGGGTAAGCGCTGGCCGTTCACCGTCAGACGAATTTGTTGGTCAATATTGCACAACTTTTTTAAGTCGAGGAGCGGGCAGGCGCAATGTGGCCACGCCGACGTTGCTTTTCGGCGTCTGGGTCGTTCGACGCCGGCCACCGATAGAAGGAGCCTGCCATCCACCAGCGATTGTCACCGGCCACTCAGCGGCCCGCCGACAAGTCTGGTGGGCCGTCGGAGCAGTCCCGTCTTCACTCGCTGCTGCGATATGACCTGCCGGCGTCGCTCGTCGTTTTCCTCGTCGCACTGCCCTTGTCGCTCGGTATCGCAGTTGCCTCCGATGCACCGGTGCTCGCCGGCATCATTGCCGCAATCGTCGGCGGCATCGTTGTGGGCATTTTGGGTGGGTCGCCTCTGCAGGTGAGTGGACCTGCAGCCGGGCTGACGGTCATCGTCGCAGGGCTCGTCGGCCAGTTCGGCTGGGCGGTTACTTGCGCGATCACCATCTGCGCAGGTGTACTTCAGGTTCTGCTCGGCCTCAGCCGGATTGCCCGCGCGGCACTGGCGATCTCGCCGGTCGTGGTGCACGCGATGCTTGCCGGTATCGGCGTTACGATCGCCTTGCAGCAGACTCACGTGCTGCTCGGCGGTGATTCCGCAAGTTCGGCCTGGCGCAACGTGATCGGACTACCCGGGCAGGTGCTCCATGCGCACGGGCCCGGTACGTTCCTCGGCCTGCTCGTCATCGGCATCCTCGTCGCATGGCGCTGGATGCCCGAGCGGGTGAAGGTGATACCCGGTCCGCTGGTGGCGATTTTCGGCGTGACGTTGCTCTCGCTCGTCGCACCGTTCGACGTCGCGCGGATTGTGATCGACGGCTCGCTGGTAGATGCCCTGCAACTGCCGAACCTGCCCGACGGCAATTGGGGTGCGTTTGCCACTGGCGTGCTGACGGTGGCGCTGATCGCCAGCGTCGAAAGTCTGTTGTCCGCTGTATCGGTAGACCGCATGCAAAGTCGCGCGCCGCGCACCAATTTCGACCGTGAACTGATGGGGCAGGGCGTGGCCAACATCGCGTCTGGCTCCATCGGCGGTCTGCCGGTGACCGGTGTGATCGTGCGCAGCTCCACCAACGTTGCCGCTGGTGCCCGAACCCGTGCGTCGTCGATCCTGCACGGCGTCTGGGTGCTGGCGTTCGCGGTGCCGTTCGCGGGGCTGGCCAAGCTGATTCCCGCGTCGGCGCTGGCCGGGCTGCTCATCGTGATCGGCGTACAACTCGTGAAATGGGCTCACATCAAGACGGCGTGGCGCACCGGCGATCTCGCGGTCTACCTTGCCACGATCGTGGGCGTGGTATTCCTCAACCTGCTTGAGGGAGTGTTGATCGGGCTGGCACTTGCCGTATCGCTGACCGTCTGGCGGGTGGTGCGGGTCAAGATCACTGCGGAGCGGACCGGCGAGGGCGAATGGCGCGTCGTCATCGACGGTTCGGTGACATTTCTGTCGCTCCCGAGACTCAACAGCGTGCTGGCGTCCGTGCCAGAGGGGGCACACGTCACCGTCGAATTGTCGGTCGACTTCATCGACCATGCCGGCTACGAGACCATCGACGCTTGGCAGCGCCAACAAGTTGCGTCCGGCGGCAGCGTCGACATCCACGATGTCGGCGCGGTCGAGATGGACAGCGCCGTCGCCGGGCCGCCTATGCGGGGTTTCGCCCCTATCGACAAACGCGTCGGTGTGATGCCCTGGAGCTCCTGGCAGCCGCAGCTGCGGCCGTCAGTGTTGCACGGGCTGGCGGTATACCACCGCCGCACGGCGCCCTTCATCCGGCCACACATGAAAGAGCTTGAACACGAACAGCGACCCGAGACGCTGTTCATCACCTGCGCCGACTCGCGGATCGTGCCCAATGTCATCACCAGCAGCGGCCCCGGCGACCTCTTCACGGTCCGCAACGTCGGCAACTTCATCCCTACCGGGCGGCAGGACGTGTCGGTAGACGCGGCGATCGCATTCGCTGTGAAGGTCCTCGACGTGTCGTCGATCGTGGTGTGCGGACACTCCAGTTGCGGTGCGATGCACGCGGTATTACGCGATGGCCCAAGCCAATCCACCGGCGACGAAGCGCTCGACGCCTGGTTGGAATATGCCCGGCCGGCACTGGCTGCGTTCGGCGGTGGCGGTCATCCGATCGCGAAGTCGGCGGCGGCCGAAGGGTTCGACATGGTCGATCAGCTGAGCATGGTGAACGTGGCGCTGCAAGTGCAGACGTTGACCGACCATCCACTTTTGCGCGAGCGTTACCAGCACGGTCGGCTCGACGTTCTCGGGCTTTTCTACGACATCCCGAGCGCGCGGGTGCTCCAAGTGACACCGACCGAGGTGCGCACATTCGAGGTCGGCCACGCACGGTCGTAGCGGTGTGCTCGGATCATCTTGTAGCGCTTCGTCATTCCTTTGGCCGCAGCATGTATCCAATGCCGCGCACGGTGTGAATCATCGGCTCGTGGCCCTCATCGACCTTCTTGCGCAGGTATGAGATGTAGAGGTCGACGATGCTCGTCTTGCCGCCGAAACCGTAGTTCCAGACCCGCTCGAGTATCTCGGCGCGCGTCAGAGCTCGCCGCGGATTACGCATCAGGTACCGCAGCAGCTCGAACTCGGTGATGGTGAGCGTCAGTTTCACACCGGCGCGCATCACCTCGTGGGTGACTCCGTCGAGCACAATGTCACCGACCCGCAGCACCTCGTCGACGGGCGGTTCGGTGTGGGTGGACCGGCGCAGCAAACTCCGCAGCCGGGCGACGAGCTCCTCCAAGCTGAACGGTTTGGTCAGGTAGTCGTCGGCGCCGGCGGTCAAGCCGGCCACCCGGTCCACCACCGAATCGCGCGCAGTGAGGAACAACGTCGGTGTATACGCCTCGGCTGCGCGCACCTGTTGCAAGATCTGCAACCCGTCGATGTCAGGCAACATGATGTCCAGAACGATGGCATCGGGCTTGCTGTCGTGGAACATGGCCACCGCATCTCCGCCGCTATGTGCGACGTCTACGGTCCAGCCCTCGTAGCGCAGGGCCATTTTGACCAGGTTGGTCAGCGCAATCTCGTCGTCGACAACCAACACCCGGATCGGTGAACCGTCAGCACGGTGCATCCGGGGTAGCTGACCAAGCATCGCTCGCCGGGGTACTTGTTCACGTGGAGACACCGACATGGCCGCCATAAATCCCATTGTCCGGAGACATAGTTTGGTGTCACATGGTTCATGCCAAATTCATATTGGACCGGCCGGCGCTTAAACTCATGCCGATATCTCAATATTAAAATGTCTGTGCCTAAAATGGCGGTTGCAGCGCCCCCGCCCGGCTCTGGTTTGCCGGACATGTTTGGCCACAACCCAAAAGATTACATNACGCAAACGATTACATACGATAGCGCGGGGAAGCCGGTGGTGCCTGCCTGCCGTTGCCGATTCCCATCGACGCTCGGAACAATTCACAACGCAAGCAGACTGTCGGCATCGGCGGCCAGAGGAATTGTTGGCGACAGGAAAGATACGGGTGCTTTTAGTTCTGTATTGCGACGCGCACGCGCGTTCTCAATCGAAAACGAGCCCAGGAAGAAGCGAGCGGTCCGAGGAGGCCAGTTTCCTACGACCACACCGACTTCGCCCGCTCCAGCGTGAGTTCGCGCCCGCGCATTACGGTGTCGCCCGAACACGACGGGTTCTCCGGCGAGAACTTCATGTTGACGAAGCCGGTGAGATCGGCCCGGATGACGTACTTCAGCGGGACCGGGCCCGTCTGGTACTCGTCGGGGGTACCGATCTGGCAGCGGATGCCGGGGTTGGTCCGCTCACCCACCCAGGCGCCCGTGTGCCGGTCGGCGGCGGGGTTCCACGCCAGATCCATCTGCCAGCCACCTTCGGACACTGGCGCGAGCACGCGCAGGCACGTCGGGCCGCAGTCCGACAGCGTCCAGTCGTAGGGCTCCCAGGGGTCGCTGGTCGACTTCTCGGTGACGGTGTAGATGCCCGGTGTGGGCAGCGGTGGGGCCGGTGGTTCAGGGGCGGCGACCGGTGGTCCGGATGCCTTGAGCCCGCCGAGCGCGAATCCGATTGCCAGCGAAACGGCAACCAGGACAATGGCGTCTTTCAAAGGGACCTCCGCGTCGGATCATAACCGCGGACCCGGCGCGGGCCGATCAGACCACCCGCTTGCCCCGGCGATCGCGGATCCGCATGTCCCACAGGTAGAGCTGATAACCCAGCACCCACACCTCGTGCGGGATCACGCGGTCGGCGAGCCGCAGGCCGCTCAGCAACCATTCGAAGCGTCGCTGCTGATCGGCCGTCCAGCTCATCCGCATGTGGTGGCGGAACTCCGCGGGCAGGAACCCGGTGGTGGCGAACAGGTTGAACCGGCCGGCCAGCAATCGCAGTGGGGCGGGCAGGAACGCCATCGCGGCGACGCCGTACAGGTGCTCGCGTACCGGCGGGTCGATGCGCAGACCCTGCAGTGACTGCTTCCAGTACGTGTCGAAGGCCTGGCGGTCCTCGGGCCACATGTCATCGCGTACCTGCAGCGTGGTGCCGAGTGTGCGGGCATCGGCATAGACCGCGTCGGCGGACTCGGAGTCGAGCGGGCCGTACAGGTACTCGTGCATGTCGATGTAGTAGCGATACAGGCAGGCCGCCACCCACAGCTGCAGCTGCGGGTCGAAAGCGTTGTAGGACACTGGGCTTGACTCGGTCGAACGCACCTGGGCATGCACCCGGTCGATCTGGGCGCGCAGCAGTGCCCGGTCGGCGTCGGTGCCCATGGTGGCCGCGGCCAGATAGGTGCCGGTGGTACGCGCGCGTTTGAACGGGTGCTTGTAGACGTTGCCGCTGTCCACCGGGCTCTCCAGGACGCCGTAGCCCACGCCCGGGGCCGACAGCTGCATGATGACGTTGGCCGCGGGCAGCAGGGCCGCCGCCGGGTTGAGCAGATCGGTGACGCGCCGCGGGTGTCGAGGTGGACCGAGCCTCATGCATCCGAGTAGACCACCTGTGAGACGCTGCCGGGGTGTTTGCGCGCAGAAGCCGACCGGCCGGCCGGTCCATCCGGCACAGCCGGGCCGTCGGCATCGCCGCCGGATTCGTGGCCGACCTGCTGTTCGCCGATCCGCGGCGCGGGCTGTTCCTTTTTC
>NZ_LT546207.1:1404988-1442261 GCF_900078665.2 Mycolicibacterium houstonense
GGTGCGGCTCGGTGGCCCGACGCAGTACGCGCACCAGCTGGAGATCCGTCCCACACTGGGCGATGGACGCATCCCCGAGGTGCCCGACGTGGCCCGCACGGTGCGGCTCTCGCGCGCCGTGCAGGGCGGCGCGGCCGTGGTTGCGGTGGCCCTCAGCGTCGCTTGCCGTAGCGGTCGGCGATCTTCTCCTCGCCGGTGAGTTCCCGGGCCGGCGCGGCCGATTCGGCCTGGGCCGCGCCGCGTTCGCGCCGGCGCTGCTGGATTTCGGCATACACGAAGTACCCCAGTCCGAGCGGGGCGACGATGCCGAACGCGATCCACTGGATGCCGTAGGACAGGAACGGCCCGGCATCGAGATGAGGCAGCGAGATCTCCCCGAGCCCACCCGGCTGGCCGCCCACCAGCTGCAGGTACGACTCCGTCAGCGGGACGCCGGTGAGCGAGGCGATCTGGTCGGGGTTGATCGAATACACCTGCTGGGCGCCCTCTTCGCCGCGGAACGGTTCCTTGCCCGGGATACGGGCTTCCGGATCACGCAGGCGCGCGGTGATCGTCACCGGACCGGTCGGCGCCGGGGCGAACTCGGGCACCTTGTTCCCGTCGATCGGCGTGATGAAGCCGCGGTTGACCAGCACCGTCGGCCCGCCGTCGACGGCGAACGGGGTGAGCACCTCGAAGGCCGGTTCGCCGTCGACCACCCGCAGCCGCACCAGCACCTCGGCCTTGGGCAGGTAGTGGCCCGTGGCGGTGACGCGTTGCCATTGCGAGTCGGGTGCGGCCGAATCTTGTTGGGGCAGAAGCGTGGTCACCGGGACGGGATCGGCCTGCAGAGAATGGCTGATCTGGTTGTTCTCGCGCGAGGTCTTGGTGTTCTTGCCCAGCTGCCACGGCGCCAGCACGGTGAAGCAGAGGTAGGCGAACGCGAGGACCACGACGAACAACGCGATCCACTGGGGTCGCAACAGGAAGGTCAATCGGCGCATCAAACTACGACTCCTCGAGAACCCTTCGGCGCGCCAGGGCGTCGTCGACCCAGGCGTGCAGCCCGGGCAGCGACGCCTCGATCACGGTGAACACGTCCTCGAAGTCGCTCTTGGCGCCGTAGTACGGATCCTCCACGTCGAGGGCGTGCGCACCCGAGCGTGGGTCGAACGAGCGCAGCATCCGCAGCCGGTCGCCCGCCACGCCCAGGTCGGTCAGGATGCGCAGGTGATTCCGGCCGAGTGCCACGACGAGGTCGGCGCCCAGGTGGTCGTCGCACACCTGAGCGGCCACGTGATCGCTGGGATAGCCGCGTTCCCGCAACACCAGGCAGGCGCGTTCGTCGGCGCCGTCACCGGCATGCCAGCCGCCGGTGCCGCCGCTGCTCACCCGGACCACCCCGGCCAGGCCGCGCTCGCTGATCTGATGGGCGAACATCTTCTCGGCCATCGGGGACCGGCAGATGTTGCCCGAGCACACGAACGTCACGTGCAGCACGGGTTCGGTGGTGACGTCAGACACCGAGCACCTCCCGGAGCGCCGCGACGGTGGCGACGTGGGCGTGCGCGCTCACCGCGGCAGGACCGGTGAAGTCGGCCGCGCCGTAGCCCCAGCCGACGACCACGGTGTCGATGCCGTGCTCGGCCGCACCCTCCACGTCGTGCATGCGGTCACCGACCATCAGCACTCGCTGCGGCAGGGGCCGCAGCTGAGCCAGCGCGTGGGCGACCACATCGGCCTTGGCCGCCCGGGTGCCGTCGGGGCTGGCCCCGGCGATCACCTCGAAGTAGCCGTCCAGGCCGAAGTGCTCAAGGATGCGCCGGGCCGTCGGCTCCGCCTTCGAGGTGGCCACCGCCAGCCGCACCCCGGCGGACTGCAGATCGGCCAGCAGGGCATCCACACCGTCGAACAGGCTGTTCATCGCCCAGCCGCGGCTCGTGTAGTCGGCGCGGTAGGCCGCGATCGCCGCGTCGGCGTCGAAGCTCGTCTCGCCCAGGCTCAGCAATCGAAGCGTCTCGTGCATCGGCGGGCCGACGATGCGCCCGGCCAGGTCACCGTCCGGTACGCCGGCACCCACGTGGGCCAGGGCATGGCGGAAACTCGACACGATTCCGGCTGCCGAATCGGTCAGCGTGCCGTCGAGGTCGAACAGCACCAGCTGCGGTCGGGTGAGTTCCAGCGTGTCAGTCACGTGCCCATTCTCCCGTATGCCGCCCGCGGTCCTCCGGATGCCCAGTTGGGGATACCGACCACTAGGGTCGTGCTGTGCTCTGCCCACCCCACGGCGGGACCCGTCCCGGCGCCCGCTACCACGGCGACCAGGCCGCATTGCCGGGCATGCTGGACTTCGCGGTGAACGTCCGGCCCGGTGGTCCGCCGGCCTGGCTGACCGATCGCCTGGCCGCGCGGCTGCCCGATCTCGGCAGCTACCCGAGCGAGGCCGATGAGCGCCGGGCTGTGGCGGCGGTCGCGGCCCGCCACCTGCGTCACCAGGACGAGGTCGTTCTGCTGGCGGGCGGGGCGGAAGGATTCGCCCTGCTGCCCGGGCTGCGGCCGAAGCTGGCCGNACTGGGATTCGGTCGGCTTGGTGTGCGGCGATCCCGGAGAACCGGTCGAATCGGTGACGATCGCGGTCGACGCCACTGAGGCCGTTGTCGACGAGGTGCCCGAGGGTGGGCTGTTGCTGGCCCACCACCCGCTGCTGTTGCGCGGGGTGGACACCGTCGCGGCCAGCACCGCCAAGGGCGCGCTGATCCACCGGATGATCCGCACCGGCCGGGCGCTGTTCACCGCGCACACCAACGCCGACTCGGCCTCGCCCGGGGTGTCCGATGCGCTGGCCGCGTCGCTCGGCCTCACCGTCGAGAGCGTGCTGTCGCCCGCGACGGCGGGGCCGGACCTGGACAAATGGGTGGTCTTCGTGCCGGATACCGATGCGGCCGCCGTGGCCGAGGCGATGTTCGACGCCGGGGGCGGGCGCATCGGCGACTATTCGCACTGCAGTTGGAGCGTGCCCGGAACCGGCCAGTTCCTGCCCCACGACGGGGCCGCCCCGGCCATCGGCGAGGTCGGGTCCGTCGAGCGGGTGGCCGAGGACCGGGTGGAGATGATTGCGCCGTCACGACTGCGAGCCACCATCCTGGCCGCGTTGCGATCGGCGCATCCCTATGAGGAACCGGCCTTCGACATCATTGCGCTCGCGCCGATCCCAGGTGAGGTGGGCATCGGCCGGATCGGTGTGCTGGACCGTCCGGAACCGTTGTCGGCCTTCGCTTCCCGGGTCCGGGCTGCCCTGCCGGCGACCTCGTGGGGGGTGCGGACGTCGGGGGATCCCGACGCCATGGTGTCGCGGGTGGCGGTGTGCGGGGGAGCCGGCGATTCACTACTGGGTGCGGTGGCCCGCGCCGGGGTACAGGCCTATGTCACATCGGATCTGCGCCACCACCCCGCCGACGAACATCGCCGCGCCTCACCGGTCGCGCTGGTCGACGTGGCGCACTGGGCCAGTGAATTCCCGTGGTGTGCCCAGGCCGCCGAGGTGTTGCGCAGGCAGTTCGGTGACGCCATCGGCGTGCGGGTGTCGGCGGTGCGCACCGATCCGTGGAACGTCGAGTGCTGACGCACGAACCAATGAACGCAGTAACAACCAGTCGCTACATGAAAGTCAGGGCATGAAAGCCGAAGTAAAACAACAACGTTCGCTTCTCGCGCTGACCGAGGTCGACGCCGAACTCGGGCGCATCGAGCATCGTGCCAAGAACCTGGCCGAGCAGAAGCAGGTCGACGAGGCTCAGGCCCAGCACGCCGCGGCCAACGACGGTTTGGCCGTCCTGGGTATCGCGCTGGAGGATCTGGATGCCCAGGTGGCCAAGCTCGAAAGCGAAATCGATTCGGTGCGTCAGCGTGAGGACCGCGACCGCGGGCTGATCGCCGGCGGCACGGTGGGCGCCAAGCAGGTTGCCGAGATCCAGCACGAGCTGGAGACATTGGAGCGTCGGCAGGCCAGCCTGGAGGACTCGCTGCTGGAACTCATGGAGCGCCGCGAGGAAATGGCGGCCCGGCAGGCCGAAGCGTTGCAGCGCATCGACGAACTGCAGACCGCATTGTCGGCGGCCCAGCAGGCCCGTGACGCCGCGCTGGTGGAGATCGACCAGTCTCGTCATCAGGCCACCACTCGCCGCGACGGGCTGGTGAACCTCATCGACCCCGAGCTCGTCGGTCTGTACGAGCGTCAGCGGGCACGCGGCGGCGCGGGCGCCGGTTTGTTGCAGGGCCGCCGCTGCGGTGCCTGCCGCATCGAGATCGACCGCGGCGAGAGCGCCCGGATCGCCGCGGCCGCCGAGGATGACGTGCTGCGCTGCCCGGAATGCGGGGCGATCCTGTTGCGGGTCAAACCATGAAACTGCTCGTCGAGGCCGACGGCGGGTCCCGGGGCAATCCGGGACCGGCGGGCTACGGCGCCGTGGTGTTCGACACCGACCACACCGCGGTGCTGGCCGAGCGCAAGGAGGCGATCGGGCGAGCCACTAACAACGTCGCCGAATACCGCGGGCTGATCGCGGGTTTGGCGGCAGCGGCCGAGCTCGGTGCCGCCGAGGTGGCGGTGTCGATGGACTCCAAGCTGGTGATCGAACAGATGTCGGGTCGCTGGCGCGTCAAGCATCCCGATCTGGTGGAGCTGCAGCGCCAGGCCGCTGAGTTGGCCGCCGGCTTCGACCGGGTCAGTTACACGTGGATTCCGCGGGCGCGCAACAGTCATGCCGATCGACTGGCCAACGAGGCGATGGATGCCGCGGCCGGGATCGTCACCGAGATGCCGGTGGCCGAATCGGCCGCCGAACCCGTCGAGGCCGAGAAGCCCACGCTGTCGGCACCTGGCTGGACCGGTGCCACCGGGGCGCCCACCCGGCTGTTGCTGTTGCGGCACGGCCAGACCGAATTGTCCGTGGCGAGGCGCTATTCGGGCCGAGGTAACCCGGCGCTGACCGAGGAGGGACGCAGGCAGGCCGATGCCGCCGCGCGCTTCCTCGGTACGCGCGGCGGCGTCGCGGCGGTGATCACCTCTCCGCTGGAGCGGGCCTACGACACCGCGACGGCGGCGGCCAAGGCGCTCGGTGTCGATGTCCGGGTCGACGACGATCTGATCGAGACAGATTTCGGCGCCTGGGAGGGGCTGACGTTCGCCGAAGCCGCGCAACGGGATCCGGAACTGCACCGGCGCTGGCTGCGGGACACCAGCGTCGAACCGCCCGGGGGAGAGAGCTTCGACGCGGTGGCGCACCGGGTTCTTCGGGCGCGCGACCGGATCATCGCCGAGTACGGGGCGACAACCGTTCTGGTGGTGTCGCACGTGACGCCGATCAAGACCGTCCTGCGGCTCGCGCTGGATGCCGGCGAGGGCATCCTGTACCGGCTGCACCTGGACCTTGCTTCACTGTCGATCGCCGAGTTCTACGCCGACGGAGGATCGTCGGTCCGGCTGGTGAACCAGACCGCCTACCTGTAGGTCAGGCGTGCAGGTGTAGCTGTTCGCCGTGCGGGCCGAAGATGGTGATCGCCTCGACCGGGCCGTCGACGACACCGAACCAGTGCGGAGTCCACGTCGAGAACTCCACCGCCTCACCGGGATTCACCACGAAATCCTGCTCGCCGAGGATCAGCCGCAGTTGCCCGGACAGCACGTACATCCAATCGCGTCCCTCGTGCACGGGGAATTCGGTGGGGGGCTTGCGGCGCTTCGCGCTGATCCGGATCTTGTAGGCGTGCAACCCGGCCGCCGGTCCGTGGCGGGTCAACGGCCAATAGGTGATGTCGTGGTGGGTGTGCGAGCTGCCGGTGACCCGGGGATCCTCGGCTTGCGGAGGGCGCAGCAACTCGTCGGTGGTCACCGACAGTGCGGTCGCCAGGCGGGGCAGGTGGTCCAGCGCCAGGCGGCGCTTGCCCGATTCCAGCCGGCTCAGCGTCGAGATGTCGATCTGGGCTCGGCGTGCGACGTCTTCCAGGGTGAGGCCGCGTTGTGCCCGCAACTCCCGTAACCGGCGCCGGACCAGGGTGTCGATGTCGCCGGCGTCATCAGCGTTTGCCTGCATGGCAAATTAGCTTGGCATTTTGGAGTCGGATTCGGCAAGCTCGAAGTCATGGACTTCGAAGCTTTGGACAAGTCATGGGATTGCGTGGTCGTCGGTGGGGGAGCCGCCGGGTTGAGCGCAGCGCTGGTGCTGGGTCGCGCCCGGCGCCGAGTGCTGCTGGTCGATGCGGGACAGCCGAGCAATCTGGCCGCGCCCGGGATCGGCGGCCTGTTGGGCAGCGACGGCCGGCCGCCCGCCGACCTCTACGGCGCGGGTCGCGACGAACTGGCGGCCTACCCCACTGTGGAGGTGCGCTCCGGTGACGTCGTGCGCGGTGAGCCCGGTTTCGTGCTCGAACTGGCCGACGGCTCCCGCGAGCGTGCCAGGACGGTGCTGCTGGCCACCGGCATGGAGTACCGGACACCGCAGATTCCCGGACTCGAAGAGCTTTGGGGCGGTTCGGTTTTCCACTGCCCGTTCTGCCACGGGTGGGAGATGCGTGATGCGCCGGTTGCGGTGATCGCACAGGGTGACCGTGCGGTGCACTCGGCGTTGATGATGCGCGGCTGGACCGAGGATCTGGTGGTGCTCACCAACGGGGACAGCGGACTGGACGAGGCGCAGATCAAGAAACTCGATGCAGCAGGGATCTCCATCGACGAACGAGCCATCGCCCGATTCGTCTCCGCGGACGGCGAATTGGCCGCCGTGGAGTTCGATGACGGCACCCGGCTGGCCCGTCGTGGTGCCCTCGTCGCCGCCACGCTGCATCAGCGCTCGGCGCTGCCCGCCCAACTGGGCGCGGTNACGTGGCAGTCGGCATCTCGGGTTCGCCAAGGCGTTGGTGTACGAGATGCCGCACACGCTGGCGGCGCTGGAGTCCGGGGTGTTGTCGGAATGGCGGGCAACCCTGATCGTGCGGGAGTCGGCCTGCCTGACGGTCGAAGATCGTCGGGCACTGGACGCCGAGATGTGCGGTGACGTCGCGAAGCTCGACGGTCTGGGCGACCGACGGATCGAGGCGGAGGCCAAGACGATCGCCTACCGGCTGGATCCGCAGGCGGTCGTTGATCGGGCGGCCAAGGCGGCCGAGGATCGAAATGTCTGGATTCGGCCGGCGCCCGACTGTATGGCACGCCTCACGGTGCTGTTGCCGGTGCAGAAGGGCGTCGGCGTCTATGCGGCGCTCAAACGGACTGCTGATACGACCTTCGACGGCCGGACGCGCGGCCAGGTGATGGCCGACACGGTGGTCGAACGGGTCACCGGCCGCCCGGCCGAGGTGCCGGAGCCGGTGGCCGTCAACCTGTCGCTGTCCGACCAGACCCTGTTGGCCGACGACGACAGTCCGGCAGTCATCGACGGTTACGGGCCGGTGCCGGCCGCCGTTGCCCGCAACCTGGTGAGAGGCGCGGTGGCCGACGAGCGTTCGCGGGCGACGCTACGGCGGCTCTACCGGCATCCCGAATCCGGTGCCCTGGTGGCGATGGAGTCGCGATCGCGGCTGTTTCCGAAGGGCCTGGCCGCGTTCATCGGGCTGCGCGACCAGGCTTGCAGGACCCCGTACTGCGATGCGCCGGTCCGGCACCGCGACCACGCCCGGCCCCACGCGGCAGGCGGGCCGACCAGTGCGCTCAACGGTCTCGGCGAGTGCGAAAGGTGCAACTACGTCAAGGAGTCGCCGGGATGGTCGGTGACGACGGCAGACGAGAACGGTGTCCACACCGCCGAATTCGTGACTCCCACCGGCGCGCGTTACCGGTCGACCGCGCTGCCGCCACCCGGGGCGATCGACAGATACGAGAGCATGACCGAGCTGAAGGTCGCGATTGAGTTCGCGCGGTGGGGGCACGCCGCTTAGTCGGTGCGCTCGGTCAGCCTGATGCTGTTGCCCGACGGGTCGCGGAAGCCCGAGTCGATGCCGTAGGGCATCTGGTGGGGAGCCTCGGTGAACTCGACACCACGAGCGGCCAGTTCCTCATAGCTCTTCTGGCAGTCGTCGGTGGTCAGAAAGACGGTGCCGGCGAAGCCTTTTGCGGCCAGATCGAGTACCTGCTTGCGGGTGTCGGCGTCCATGATGGGCGGGCCGGGTACCGCCATCAGCACGATGGTGACGTCGTCCTGGCCGGGCGGGCCGACGGTGAGCCACCGGAACGGAGCGTCGGCGTCGGGTAGCGAAACATCCTCGCGCACTTCCATTCCCACCTTCTCGGTCCAGAACTTCAGTGCGACTTCCTGATCGTGAACCCACAGGTGGGTGCTGGCGATTTTCATCATGGCGCCGACGCTACGGCCGGTCCCTACCGTCCGTCTTCTCCTGGTGTGCTGTTTTGGCACCGATGCGGGGCCGGGTGTCGCGGGCCAGGATGCAGCTGGGTATCGGCGCCCGCAGCGCGGCGGGCGGCAGGCCCGCCCGGTAGGCCGCAGGCGACTTGCCGTATGCCTTGGCGAAGGTCGTGGTGAACGACCCCACGCTGTGCAGGCCGACCATCACGCAGATGTCGGCCACGGAGCGGTCGGTGTTGCGTAACAGCGCCGCGGCCCGTTCGAGGCGCCGGGTCTGCAGGTAGGACCGCGGGGACTCCCCGAAGGTGCGGGTGAACATGCGGCTGAAGTGCGCGCGGGACAGACCGGCGGCGGCAGCCAGGTCGTCGACCGTGATCGGATCGGCGTAGCGGGCGTCGGCCAGGTCCTTGGCTCGGAGCAGATATCGGGCAGGTGGCACCCGGGGCATGAAATAAAGGGTACGGTGATCAGCGCGAACGAGTTGGCCGGGCGGCCGCGGCACCCTCGGGTGTCGAGGAAAGTCCGGACTTCACAGAGCAGGGTGATTGCTAACGGCAATCCGAGGTGACTCGCGGGAAAGTGCCACAGAAAACAGACCGCCAGAAATGGTAAGGGTGAAACGGTGCGGTAAGAGCGCACCAGCACCCCGGGTGACCGGGGTGGCTAGGCAAACCCCACCCGAAGCAAGGCCAAGAAGGCCGCAACCTGGTTGCGGCCGCGCAGGCGCCTGAGGGCTGCTCGCCCGAGCCTGCGGGTAGGCCGCTTGAGGCACCCGGCGACGGTGTGTCCAGATGGATGGTCGCCGCTTCGACGCCAGCGATGGCGACGAAGGACAGAATCCGGCTTACAGGCCAACTCGTTCGCCCCCCCGGCCCCTAGTGGGCCTTGCGAACCGCCTTGTCCAGCTTCTTGAGTGCGTCCTGCAGCGACGCCCGGGACTGCTGGGCGGTGTCGTGCTCCTGCTGATAGAGCAGCCCGTAGGTGAAGGTGTCCTCGCCGGCGGCATGGGCGGCGTCGGCCTGCGTGCTCAGGTGGGCCTTGCTCACCACGCTGTCCTGATGGTCACCCAGCAGGGTCTGGATGGTCTTGGCGCGGTCGGAGACCTTGTCCGCGCCGGTGGCTGCCGCGGTGTAACGAAGTCGCTTGGCGCCCTTACGGATTCGATGCAGCGCCTCGTCCTTCTCCTCGGCGCTCACATCGTCGGCAGCCACCGCCTCGGCGTTCTTGGCGGCCTTGCGCACGCGTTTGTACGCCGCATCGATGTTCACCGAGGCATGCGATCCGTCCGCTGACTTCGGCGGTTCGGCGCGGACGAGCTCCTCCAGCGCGTCCAGCAGCCGGAAATACCGTTGCGAGCGCATGGCCAGCAGAGAACGCCGCCAGCCCGAGGTGTACCTGCGGTTGGCGCCCTCCACCAGCCGTTGCCGCACCGGTCCGCGGATCAGCTCGGCGGGCAACTCGTCGAGGGCACGCTGATAGCGCTCGGCCAGAACCTCGGCGTCGCGCGCCACGCCCAGCACCGCGGCCAGCGCCCGCAGCTCGTCGAGCACCCAGCCGTTCTCGTCGTCGAGTCCGAACGACTCCTTGGACTCCTGCAGCAGGCTGCGGAGCTTGCGGGTGGTGACCCGCATCTGGTGCACCGAGTCGTACGCGTCGGCGCGCACCGCGCGGTCCCACACCAGCAGCTCGTCGATCTGCTCGGCGATCGCCCGGTGCACCGGATCGGCCGGGGGCTCGGGCGCGGGCGCCGTGTCCGTGCCGAGCACCTTGGCGAGCTTCGAACCGTGCCCGGCCGGCTCGGCGCCCGCGTCGGCGAGCCGGTTTGCCAGCCGGTCCATCAGGTCGTCGGGGACATCGGCGGGCAGCAGCTCCAGCTCCCACTCCCGCCAGCTCTGCTGCTCGGCTTCCGGTCCGGTGGCCGACGCGGTGACGCGGTCATCGCAGAACTCGGCCAGCGCCGTCCCGTCGGGCCCGTGCAGCACCTCGATCCGGCGCTCGGTACTGATGCGGGCCACCGGGGCGAGGGGCCGGTCCCGAACGATGGCCAGCACGATGTCGCGCAGATCCTCTGGCACCGTGTCGGTCGAGCTGCCCAGCGGGGCACGGACTTCGGTGCGGGTATCGGGGCCGGCCGGAAGCTTGAGATGCCAGCCGGCGTCGCTGCCGCCGGTGCGGCGCCGCAGCGTGATGCGATGCGCCGCCAGATCCCGGTCGGGAGTGTCGAAGTACACCGCGTCGAGATGCTGGGCTCCGGACCGGACCACCTCGGCGACGGCCGACAGACCCTCGAACGAGGGGGAGACGGTGTTCTCCGTGACCGCGAACTTGCGTTCGATTTCGGTGTACCTGGCGGTCTTGGGCTTGCCGGGGGCCATTGTCACCTTCGCTGTGCACCGGACGATCGGATGGGATCAGCGTGCCATATCCGGGCGGGCGCCATGACCGGTGCGTTGGTCACAGCAGCGTCAAGACTTGGCGCTACCGCACCGCACCCGCTGTCACGGCCGATGCCATCTCCTAGGGTTGCCGGCATGGGGGCCGACGCCAATCCGACCGCTGCCGGGCGTGGACGCCCGCGGCTGGAACGGCCGCGCCGGCCGGGCAGCACCGCTCGCGAGGAGATCCTCGATGCCGCCGCCGAGCTGTTCACCAACCACGGATACGCGAGCACCTCGACGCGGCGGATCGCCGATGAGGTCGGGGTGCGGCAGGCGTCGCTGTACCACCATTTCGCCACCAAGGACGACATCCTCGACGCGTTGCTGGCCGGCACCGTGGACGAGGCCCTGCAGCTGGGCACCCAGCTGCTGGACGGTGACGGGCCGGCCGCCCAGCGCCTGCACACGCTCGTGGTCGCGGACGCGCGCCAACTGTGCGCCGGCCGGTGGAATCTGGGTGCGCTGTATCTGCTGCCCGAGCTGCGAACCGACCGGTTCGAGCCGTTCCGTCGGCGTCGTGCCGAGCTGCGGGAGGTCTACCGGCGGCTGTCGGCCGCGGTGATCGACGAATGCGCGGGCCCGCCCGAGGCCGCCGACCTGCCGTTCCGACTCGTCGAATCGGTCACCAACAGCCGCTCCGACGACGTGGAGAGCACCCCGACGCAGCCATGGGTGATCGGGGAGGGAGCCCTGCGGATCCTCGGGTTCACCGGCGATTTCGCTGCGCTGGTCAAGGTCACCGCGGACCGGTTGGGGGTGCACCCCACCGAAACGCCGGCCCGCTAGAGTTGCCGAGCGTGACCGAGCCCACCTATGAAGCCATCTCGTTCCAGCAGTCCGGCGCCGTCGCGCACATCACGCTGAACCGCCCGGACGCCGCAAACGGCATGAACGACACCATGACTCGTGAACTTGCCGATGCGGCACGGCGCTGCGACACGCCGGGAACGAAGGCCGTGGTGCTCAGCGGTGCGGGCCGGTTCTTCTGCGCGGGCGGCGACCTGAAATCCTTCGCCACCGCGCCCGACCGCGGCCAGTTCATCAAGGGCGTCGCAGACGACCTGCACCAGGCGATCTCGTCGTTCGCCCGGATGAACGCCGTGGTGATCACCGCGGTCAACGGCACCGCCGCCGGTGCCGGGTTCAGCCTCGCGGTGGCCGGCGACCTGGTGCTGGCCGCCGAATCCGCCACGTTCACCATGGCCTACACCAAGGTGGGCCTGAGCCCGGACGGCAGCGCGTCGTACCACCTGCCCCGGCTGGTCGGGCTGCGCCGAGCCCAGGAACTGATCCTGACCAACCGGAGCCTGTCGGCCGCCGAGGCGCAGGACTGGGGACTGGTCACCGAGGTGACCGCCGCCGACCAACTGGCGGCCCGGGCCACCGAGCTCGCCGAGCAGGTCGCCGCCGGCTCCGGCGGATCCAACGGCGCGGTCAAGGCGCTGCTGGTGTCCTCGTTCAAGAACAGCCTGGAAGAGCAGATGGCGGCCGAGGGCCGGTTCATCGCCGAGCGGGCCAACTCCGCCGATGGCCGCGAAGGCGTCGACGCGTTCCTGGCCAAGCGCCGGGCCGAATTCGCCTAGTAGGAGTGCTCCTCGGCCGGGAACACCCCGGCCGCCACCTCGTCGGCGAACTGCGCTGCCGCGCGGTGCAGTTCGCCGCCCACGTCGCCGAAGCGCTTGACGAACTTGGCGGTCTTGCCGCTGGTGAGCCCGGCCATGTCCTGCCAGACCAGCACCTGCGCATCGCAATTGGGTCCGGCGCCGATGCCCACCGTCGGGATGGTGAGCTTGCCGGTGATCTGGGTGGCCAGCTCGGCGGGCACCATCTCCAGTACCACCGCGACCGCGCCGGCTTCCTGCACCGCGATCGCGTCGTGGATGGTCTGCTCGGCGGCATCGCCCCGGCCCTGGACCCGGAACCCGCCGAGGCCGTTGACGCTTTGCGGGGTGAAGCCGATGTGGGCGACCACGGGGATGCCCGCGGCGCTCAGCATCGCGATCTGATCGGCCATCCGCTCGCCGCCTTCGAGCTTGACCGCCTGCGCGCCCGTCTCCTTCATGAAGCGTGTAGCAGTCGCGAGTGCCTGCTGCGGGCTGGATTCGTAGCTGCCGAACGGCAGGTCGGCCACGACCAGGGCGTGCGGGGCGCCCTTGACCACGGCGCGCGCCAACGGGATCAGCTCATCGATCGTGATCGGCACGGTGGTGTCGTAGCCGTACACCACGTTTGCCGCCGAGTCGCCGACGAGGAGCACCGGAATACCGGCGTCGTCGAACACCCGCGCGCTGGAGTAGTCGTAGCAGGTGAGCATCGACCACTTGTGGCCTTCTGACTTCCATTTCTGCAGCGTGAGCGTGCGGACCTTGGTACGCGGCTTGGCCGGCGCGGACTCCGCGGAAGAATCGGAGGCACCATAAACAGACTGTTCAGACATCGTCGTCCCTTGTGATGGTCGGTTCGATCCTCGAGGCCGCCTTGCGGTCCCCGGGTTCGGCTGACAATCCCAAGTCTGCCACCGCGGCAGATGAAGGCAAAAGCGCCGTTTGAGTGGATTTCCTCACAGTCGGTGCCCGGAGTCCTAACATCGGCGGCATGCAACGGCTCAGTGGACTCGACGCCAGCTTCCTGTATCTCGAAACCGCGGCGCAGCCGATGCACGTGTGCTCGGTACTGGAATTGGACACGTCGACCATGCCGGGCGGCTACACCTTCGACCGGATGCGGGACGAACTGTCCTTGCGCATCAAGGCGATGCCGCATTTCCGGGAGAAGCTCGCCGACAGCCGGTTCAACCTCGATCACCCGGTGTGGGTGGAGGACAAGGACTTTGACGTCAACCGGCATCTGCACCGGATCGGGCTGCCTGCCCCCGGTGGACGCGCCGAGCTGTCCGAGATCTGCGGCCACATCGCCTCGCTGCCGTTGGACCGGACCCGGCCGCTGTGGGAGATGTGGATCATCGAGAACGTGGCGGGCACCGACGCCCAGTCGGGTGGCCGCCTGGCCCTGATGACGAAGATCCACCACGCCGGCGTCGACGGCGTGACCGGGGCCAACCTGATGTCGCAGCTGTGCACCACCGAAGCCGACGCACCGCCGCCCGATCCGGTGGACGGGGTCGGTGACGCCTCCGGCAGTGAGATCGCCATCAGCGGTGCGCTCAGGTTCGCCGCCCGCCCGCTCAAGCTCGCCAACGTCCTGCCCGCCACGGCGACGTCGGTCATCGACACGGTGCGCCGGGCCGTGAGCGGACGCGCGATGGCGGCCCCGTTCAACGCGCCGAAAACCGCGTTCAACACCAACATCACCGGTCAGCGCAGCGTCGCGTTCGCGCAGTTGAACCTCGACGACATCAAGACGGTCAAGAACCACTTCGGCGTCAAGGTCAACGACGTGGTGATGGCGCTGGTCTCGGGCGTGCTGCGGACGTTCCTGAACGACCGCGGTGAGCTGCCCGAAAGCTCCCTGGTCGCGATGGTGCCGGTGTCGGTGCACGACCGGTCCGACCGGCCCGGGCGCAACCAAGTGTCGGGCATGTTCTCCAAGCTCGAAACCAACATCGACGATCCGGCCGAGCGGCTGATGGCGATCGCCGCGTCGAATTCGGTTGCCAAACAACACAGCTCGGCGATCAGCGCGACACTGCTGCAGGACTGGACGCAATTCGCGGCACCGGCGGTGTTCGGCGCCGCGATGCGCGTCTACGCGGCCAGCCGGCTGTCCGGGGCTAAACCGGTGCACAACCTCGTCATCTCGAACGTGCCCGGGCCCCAGGAGTCGCTGTACCTGCTGGGCTGCGAGGTCAAGGCGATGTACCCGCTGGGCCCGATCTTCCACGGATCCGGCCTCAACATCACCGTGATGTCGCTGAGCGGCATGCTCGACGTCGGGATCATGTCGTGCCCGGAATTGCTGCCTGACCTCTGGGATATGGCCGACGACTTCCACGTGGCACTCGACGAACTGCTCGCCGCTACCCGATAGCGCCGCGACACTCGGGGACCAGGCCCGGCCTGCGGCGATGTCTTGTCATGGCACCATGGTCAGCCATGACGTTCAGGATCAGGTTCGGCGCGCTGCTCGCGGTCACCGCGCTGGCCGCGGCGGGGTGCACCCAGGTGGTCGACGGGCAGGCCCGGGTCGCCGTCCCACGGCCCGGTACGCCGGTGCAATGGCTGCCCTGCAACGCCGGTTCCGGTGACCACATGCAGATCCCCGACAGCGCCGAATGCGGGATGCTGTCGGTGCCGGTGAACTACGCCAACCCCGACGGCGAGGTCGCCCGGCTGGCGATGATCCGCTTCCCGGCCGCGGGTCAGAAGATCGGCTCGCTGGTGATCAACCCCGGCGGCCCCGGCGAATCCGGGGTGGAGTCGGCCGTCTCCCTGTTGCCCGGGCTGCCGCAGTCGGTCAAGGACCGCTTCGACATCGTCGGCTTCGACCCGCGCGGCGTCGGGTCCTCCACGCCCGCGCTGTGGTGCAACTCCGACGAGGACAACGATCGGCTGCGTGCGGACCCCACGGTGGAGTACACCCCCGAAGGCGTCGAGCACCTGGAGAACGAGACCAAGCAGTTCGTCCAGCGCTGCGTCGACAAGATGGGCACCGAGTTCCTGGAGAACGTCGGCACCGAGAACGTCGCCAAGGATCTGGACGCGATCCGCGTCGCGCTCGGCGACGACAAGCTGACCTACCTGGGTTACTCGTACGGCACCCGGATCGGCGCGACCTACGCCGAGCAGTTCCCGGACAAGGTCCGCGCGATGATCCTCGACGGCGCCGTCGACCCCAACGCCGATCCGGTGGAGGAAGACATCCGCCAGGCAGCGGCGTTCCAGAAGGCGTTCGACGACTATGCCGCCGACTGCGCCAAGAGCCCCGACTGCCCGCTGGGAACCGACCCGGCCAAGGCCGTCGAGGTGTACAAGAGCCTGGTCGACCCGCTCGTGCAGCACCCCGCCGAGACCCGTGATCCGCGTGGCCTGAGCTACAGCGACGCCACCGTCGGCACCATCCTGCCGCTGTACTCACCGAATCTGTGGCGGCATCTGACCGACGGCCTGAACGGGCTCAAAGAGGGCAACGGTGACGTGATGCTGGCCCTGGCCGACCTCTACATGGGCCGAGATGCCAAGGGCCACTACAACAATTCGACCGACGCGCGCGTCGCGGTGAACTGTGTCGACAAGCCGGCCATCACCGACCGGGCCACCGTGGTCGAGGAGGACCGCCGGGCCCGCGAGGTGGCGCCGTTCATGAGCTACGGCGAGTTCACCGGGCATGCGCCGCTGGGCACCTGCGCGTTCTGGCCGGTGCCGCCGACCAGTGAGCCGCACGAGATTTCGGTGAAGGGCCTGCCCCCGACGCTGATCGTCTCGACCACCAACGATCCGGCCACCCCGTACCAGGCCGGCGTCGACCTGGCGCGTCAGCTCGGCGGCACGCTGGTCACCTTCGAGGGCACCCAGCACACCGTGGTGTTCCAGGGCAACAAGTGCATCGACGACATCGCCGCCACCTACCTCGTGGACGTGACGGTGCCGCCTGCGGGCACCCGCTGCTGAGCAAGTCGCAGCGACAAGGTCACCGGATGGTCTCCGGCCGATTTCTGGTCGGCCTCAGGCGCAGCCCCGGTGGTGGCAGCCGTGCGAACATGACAGCCGTGCGGTGGGCGGGCGGGCGATGAGGGTGAGGATGCTCGCCGCGGCACTGCTCGGTGCGACCGCGGTGATGAGCCCGCTCGCAGGACCGGTTGCCGACGCTGCGCCGGGATCGGGGCCGGAATGGGGAAGTTGCGCCCAGTGGGTGCAAGAGCCGGCCGCGATCCCGACGGCGCAATGCCGCACCGTGCCGGTACCGGTGGACTGGAACTCCGCGGATCCGCAAGGCGCACAAGCGCAATTGGCGGTGATCCGGATACCGGCCACGGGTGACCGGATCGGCACGTTGATGATCAACCCGGGCGGTCCCGGCGCCTCGGCAGTGGACACCGTCGCGGGCATGGGCGCCGCACTGGCTGGCTCGCCACTCACCGATCGCTTCGATCTCGTGGGCTTCGATCCGCGCGGCGTCGGGCATTCCACACCCGAGTTGCGCTGCCGCACCGACGCCGAGATCGACGCGTACCGCCGCGAACCCATGGCCGACTACAGCCCGGCCGGGGTCGCCCACATCGAGAGCCTCTACCGTCAGTTCGCGCAGCAGTGCCTGGACCGCATGGGCGCACCGTTTCTGGCCAACGTCGGCACCGCTTCGGCGATCCGTGACATGGAAGCGGTGCGGATCGCGTTGGGGGAGGACCAGATCAACTATCTGGGGTTCTCCTACGGCACCGAGCTGGGAGCCGCCTACGCCGAACGCTACGGCGACCGGGTCCGCACCATGGTGCTCGACGGTGCCATCGACCCCAGCCTGGATCCGATCACCAAGAACGTCCGCCAGCTCGCCGGCTTCCAGAAAGCCTTCGACAGCTACGCGGCCGACTGTGCGAAATCGACGGACTGCCCGCTGGGCACCGACCCCGCCCGGTTCGTCGACCGTTTCCACCAGCTGGTGGACCCACTCGTCGCATCGCCCGGCGCCACCTCCGACCCGCGCGGGCTCGGATACGCCGACGCGATCACCGGAACCGGCAACGCGCTCTACTCCGCGCGGTACTGGCCCTACCTGACCAGCGGGCTGCTCGGACTCGCGCGCGGCACCGACGCCGGAGACCTCCTGTTGCTCGCCGACGACTATTGGCACCGCGACAGTTCTGGTCGGTACCGCAACCAGCAGGATGCGTTCACCGCGATTCGATGTGTCGACACGCCGTTCCCCACCGACCCGGCCGTGTGGGCCGACGCCGATCGACAACTTCGCGAGGCCGCCCCGTTCCTGGCCTACGGCGAATTCACCGGGTACGCGCCGCGTGACATCTGCGCGCTGTGGCCGGTGCCCGCGACGTCGGTTCCGCACCCCGTCACCGGCCCCGGACCGGGCAAGGTCGTCGTGGTCTCCACCACGGGAGATCCGGCCACGCCGTATCAGGCCGGCGTCGACTTGGCCCGGCAAATGGGAGCAGACCTGATCTCGTTCGACGGTGTCCAACACACCGTGGTGTTCAACGGGGACGCCTGCGTCGACACCGCGGTGCTGAACTTCTTGGTCAACCAAGCCTCCCCGGGCAACCTCTCCTGCTAACTCTTCCAGGGCTGTAACACAGAATTAACAGCCGATGCCTACGCTGCGCTCATGGACCGCCAGAAGGAATTCGTGCTGCGCACCCTGGAGGAACGCGATATCCGGTTCGTTCGGTTGTGGTTCACCGACGTGCTCGGCTACCTGAAATCGGTAGCGATCGCGCCCGCCGAACTCGAAGGCGCCTTCGAGGAAGGCATCGGGTTCGACGGCTCCTCGATCGAAGGCTTCGCCCGCGTCTCGGAATCGGACACCGTCGCGCGGCCCGATCCGTCCACCTTCCAGGTGTTGCCGTGGACCACCAGCACCGGAAAGCACTACTCGGCGCGGATGTTCTGCGACATCACCATGCCGGACGGTTCACCGTCGTGGGCCGACTCCCGGCACGTGCTGCGCCGTCAGCTGGCCAAGGCCAGCGACCTCGGCTTCACCTGCTACGTGCACCCCGAGATCGAGTTCTTCCTGCTGCAGCCCGGCCCGGACGACGGCTCGGTGCCGATCCCGGCCGACAACAGCGGCTATTTCGACCAGGCCGTGCATGATTCGGCCCCGAACTTCCGCAGGCACGCCATCGAGGCCCTGGAGCAGATGGGCATCTCGGTGGAGTTCAGCCACCACGAGGGCGCGCCCGGCCAGCAGGAGATCGACCTGCGCTACGCCGACGCGCTGTCGATGGCCGACAACGTGATGACCTTCCGCTACCTGGTCAAGGAAGTCGCCCTGGCCGACGGTGTCCGGGCCTCGTTCATGCCCAAGCCGTTCGCCGAGCACCCCGGCTCGGCCATGCACACCCACATGAGCCTGTTCGAGGGCGATACCAACGCCTTCCACAGCCCCGACGACCCGCTGCAGCTGTCCGACGTCGCCAAGTCGTTCATCGCGGGCATCCTGGAACACGCCAGCGAGATCAGCGCCGTCACCAACCAGTGGGTGAACTCCTACAAGCGTCTGGTGCACGGCGGCGAGGCACCCACCGCCGCCTCCTGGGGCGCGGCCAACCGCTCGGCCCTGGTGCGGGTGCCCATGTACACCCCACGCAAGGCGTCGTCGCGCCGCGTGGAGGTCCGCAGCCCCGATTCGGCCTGCAACCCCTACCTCACCTTCGCGGTGCTGCTGGCGGCCGGCCTGCGCGGCGTGGAGAAGGGTTACGTGCTGGGCCCGCAGGCCGAGGACAACGTCTGGAGCCTGACGGCCGAGGAACGCCGCGCCATGGGCTACCGGGAGCTGCCGTCCAGCCTCGGCAACGCGCTGGAGGCCATGGAGAACTCCGAACTCGTCGCGGAAGCGTTGGGGGAGCACGTATTCGACTACTTCCTGCGCAACAAGCGCGCGGAGTGGGAGAACTACCGCAGCCACGTCACGCCGTATGAGCTGAAGAACTATCTGTCGCTGTAGCGAACACGGCGGGGGGTAGCCGTGCGCTACCGTCGTGAACGTGCCGAAACCTGCGACCGATCGCCCGAAACTGCCCAGCGTCGGTCGGCTCGGGCTGGTCCATCCGCAGGCGGCCGCCGAACTCGAACAGCTCGGCTGGAACACCGAGGCGCACGTCGAACTGCTGTGGTCGCTGTCGCGCGCCCCTGACGCCGACATCGCGCTGCTGGCCATGGTGCGCCTGGCCGATGCCCTCGGAGCCGGAGCCGACGAGCTCAACCGCCAACTGCTGACGGACCGGGCCCTGCGGGGCCGGTTGTTCGGCGTGCTGGGCTCCTCGCTGGCGCTCGGTGATCACCTGGTGGCCCATCCGGAGTCCTGGCGGCTGCTGGCCGGCGCCGTCCAACTTCCCGGTGCCACCGAACTGCGGGACATCTTCACCGCCGCCGCCCGCGACGCCGAGATCGACCGGGGCACAAGCAGTGCCGTGCCCCCGCTGCGGGACCTCTACCGCGACCGGTTGCTGGTGCTGGCCGCACTCGACGTGGCGTCGACCGTCGAGAACGAGCCGGTGCTGCCGTTCGTCGAGGTGGTCGCCCACCTGTCCGACCTCGCCGATGCCGCGCTGGGCGCGGCGCTGACGGTGGCCACCCGGGCCGTGTGCGACGACGGCGACGAGCCCCGGCTGGCCGTCATCGCCATGGGCAAATGCGGCGCGCGCGAACTGAACTACGTCAGCGATGTCGATGTCATCTTCGTCGGGGAAGACACCGGCGACAATCTGGCCGCGGCCACCCGGGTGGCGGGGGAGATGATGCGGTTCGCCGCCGACGCCTTCTTCGAGGTCGACGCCGCGCTGCGCCCGGAAGGCAAACGCGGGCAACTGGTCCGGACACTGGACTCCCACATCGCCTACTACCAGCGCTGGGCCAAGACCTGGGAATTCCAGGCGCTGCTCAAGGCGCGCCCCGCCGCCGGTGACCCCGAACTCGGACAGGCCTATGTCGACGCGCTGATGCCCATGGTCTGGACGGCGTGCGAACGCGAGGATTTCGTCCCCGAGGTCCAGGCCATGCGCCGGCGCGTCGAGGAGCTCGTCCCGGCCGGGGTGCGGGCCCGCGAACTCAAGCTGGGCACCGGCGGGCTGCGCGACGTCGAATTCGCCGTCCAGCTCCTGCAATTGGTGCACGGCCGCAATGACGAGGCACTGCACGTGGCGTCCACGGTCGACGCGCTGGCCGCCCTCGGCGAGGGCGGTTACGTCGGGCGCGACGACACCGCCAACATGACGGCGTCGTACGAGTTCCTCCGGCTGCTCGAACACCGGCTGCAGCTGCAGCGGCTCAAACGCACCCACATGCTGCCCGATGACAAGGACGACGAGGCCTACCGCTGGCTGGCCCGCGCCGCGCACGTCCGGCCCGACGGCCGCCACGACGCTCAGGGGGTGCTGCGCGAGGAACTCAAACGGCAGAGCATGCGGGTGTCGCGGTTGCACGCCAAGCTCTTCTATCAACCGCTGCTGGAATCGGTGGGCCAGCCCGCGGTCGGCATCGGCGCCGGGATGAGTGCGGAGGCGGCCGAACGTCAGCTCGCCGCACTGGGTTACGAGGGGCCGCAGAGCGCACTGACCCACCTGGCCGCCCTCACCAGCCAGAGCGGACGGCGTGGAACGGTGCAGCAGGTGCTGCTGCCGACCCTGCTGGACTGGCTGTCGGACACCCCCGATCCGGATGCCGGCCTGCTGGCCTACCGCCGGATCAGCGACGAGCTGGCCGAACAGCGCTGGTATCTGTCGACCCTTCGTGACGAGGGGGCGGTGGCCAAGCGGCTGATGCAGATCCTGGGCACCTCGGCCTACATTCCCGAGTTGCTGATGCGTGCCCCCGAAGTGATCCAGCTGTACGCGGACGGGCCCAACGGGCCGAAGCTGCTCGACGGCGATCCCGACAGCGTGGCCCGCGCGCTGGTGGCATCGGCGGGCAGGCATCCCGACCCGGTGCGCGGGATCNGGGCCAACACACCCGAATCCGGTGTGCCCGCGCGCATCGCGGTGATCGGCATGGGCCGGCTCGGTGGCGGGGAACTGGGCTACGGCTCGGACGCCGACGTGATGTTCGTCTGCGAGCCGGCCTCAGGAGTCGAGGACTCGGTGGCCGTGCGCTGGTCGGTGAGCATCGCCGAACAGGTCAGGGCCCTGCTGGGAACGCCGAGCGCCGATCCGCCACTGGAGGTCGACACCGGGCTGCGTCCCGAGGGGCGTAACGGGCCGCTGGTCCGCACGCTCGCGTCGTATGCGACGTATTACGAGCAATGGGCCCAGCCGTGGGAGATCCAGGCGCTGCTGCGGGCCCACCGGGTGGCGGGCGATCTGGAACTCGGCGAACGTTTCCTGCTGATGGCCGACCGGACCCGGTATCCCTCGGGCGGGGTCTCGGCCGAGGCGGTGCAGGAGATCCGTCGGATCAAGGCGCGGGTGGACGCCGAACGGCTGCCCCGCGGCGCCGACCCCAACACCCACACCAAGCTGGGGCGCGGCGGGCTGGCCGACATCGAGTGGACCGTGCAGCTACTGCAGCTGCGCCACGCGCACGAGGTGCCTGCGCTGCACAACACCTCGACTCTGCAGACGCTCGACGCGATCGGCGCGGCCGAACTGGTGGCCGAGAGCGACGTGGAGCTGCTGCGCGAGGCCTGGCTGACGGCCACCCGGGCGCGCAACGCGCTGGTGCTGGTGCGCGGCAAGCCCACCGACCAATTGCCCGGGCCGGGCCGTCAGCTCAACGCGGTGGCGTTGGCAGCCGGATGGGGCAGCGATGACGGCGGGGAGGTCCTGGACAACTATCTGCGGGTGACGCGGCGGGCGAAGGGTGTGGTCCGCAAGATTTTCGGCGGGGAGTAGCCCCGCTGCAGGACGTCGCAGTGCGTGGTGTTAATAAGGGCGTATAACCAATTCACTGGGAGTCCGGATGCAGCACACGTTCGACGTCATCACCGCGGCCGAGCACGATCGCCTCGAAGCGCTCTACGAGCCGTTCGCCCGCGCGATGCGCGAACTCGTGGACGCCGGAGTGCGCACCGAGGTGGACGCGCAGACCATCGCGGATGCGACCGCGGCCGTTCAGGCCGTCACCGCCTCGCTGCGCCGTGAACAGCGCGACGGCCCCCAGGCCATCCTGCACGCCGAGACGAACCGCCCGGTGGTGTGGGCCAACCCCGTCGTCGGGCTGCGCAACGCACTGGCCCCGCCATTGGTGATCGAGCACGCCGAGGACGGCAGCTGCTGGAGTGAATTCGAGCTGGGGGCGGCCTACGAAGGTCCGCTGGGCTGGGTCCACGGCGGGATCTGCGCGCTGGTGCTCGACCACATTCTCGGTGAGGTGGCCAGCGGCGGTTTGAACGAGCCGCGCTACACCGGCACCATCACGTGCCGGTACAACCGCGGCACACCGCTGGGGCCGTTGCGTGCCGAGGCCTTCATCGACCGGACCGAAGGCGTCAAAACCTTTGCGCGGGGCCATATCAGCGACGCCGACGGGATCACCGTCGAGGCGGAAGGCGTCTTCATCACGCCGGCCTGGGCCCGGGACGCCGGATGAAGTTCTACGTCAGCATGGCCTTCATGGACACCCGGGAGGCCGTCGAAGTGGCCAGGGCGGCAGACGATCTGGGCTACGACGGGATGGGCATCCCGGATCACGTGGTGAACCTGGAGACGCTGCGCACACCGTACCCGTACACCAAGGACGGAAAGCGGCGCTGGGAGGCGTTCACCGACTGGCCGGATCCGTGGGTGATGATCGGGGCGCTGGCATTGGTGACCACCCGGCTGAAGTTCGTCACCACGGTCTATCTGCCCGCGATGCGTGACCCGTACTCGGCCGCCAAAGCCATTGGGACCGCGGCCTATCTGGCCGGTGGACGGCTCGAACTCGGCATCGGGGTCGGCTGGTGCGAGGAGGAGTTCGAACTGCTGGGGCAGCAGTTCGCGCGCCGCGGCAGGCGCACCGACGAGATGCTCACCTTGATGAAAAAGCTGTGGGAACCGGGGTGGACCGAGTTCTCCGGCGAGTTCTACTCGACGCCGCGGCTCGAGATGGAGCCCACGCCGCCGCCGATCCCGATCTACGTCGGCGGTCTTTCCGACATCGCGCTGCGTCGCGCGGCGCGCCACGACGGCTGGATCGGCGACCTGATCTCCACCGACGCCGCCTTGCAGCGGGTCGAGCGCCTACGCCAACTGCGGGCCGAAAACGGGCTGGCGATGGACGATTTCACCATCATCACGCCGCTCACCGACGCCTTCACGCCCGAGCACTATGCGCGCGCGGAGTCCGGCGGAATCCAGGGCATCATCACCATGCCGTGGATGTTCTACGCCGGCCCCGGCGCCACACTGCCCGAGAAGATCGACGGGTTGAAGCGGTTCCGCAAAGACCTCGCCCTGGATTAGGTCTTGTTGCGAGCCGCATCGACCGCGTAGGCGCCGCCGCCGATCGCGGCGAGCAGCAGGAAGCCGAAGCAGTACAGCACCGCGGGCTCGCCACCGTTCTCCAACGGCAACAGGCCATTCGGCTGATGCTGCCAGAAGTAGGCGACGGCCATCTGGCCGGACGCGATGAACGCGGCGATGCGGGTGAACAGGCCGACCAAGATCAGCAGGCCGAGCACCAGTTCGAGGACGCCGGCGTACCAGACCGGCCAGGTGCCGACCGGAACGGCGCCACCTCCGGAATCGACGGGCCAGGCAAAGAGTTTCGATGCCCCGTGAATGGTGAACAGAAGACCGAACACGATGCGGAACAAGCTGAGCGCGGCAGGTGCGAGTGAGCCGAGGCGGTTGTCCAGATTGGTCGTCATGGGCTGACAATACGCCGAGTGCGCGGAAAGCTCACAGCTCGAGCAACACCGTTACCGGTCCGTCATTGACAAGTTCCACCTGCATGTGCGCCCCGAAAACTCCCGTTTGCACAACAGCACCCAGTCGCGTGAGCGCATCGGCGAATTCATCCACCAGCGGCTCGGCGACCGGGCCGCGGGCGGCGGCGTTCCACGACGGCCGCCTGCCCTTGTCGGTGTTGGCGTACAACGTGAACTGACTGATCACCAGGATCGGCGCAGCAACGTCGGATGCGGACTTCTCACCGTCGAGAATTCTTAGTTGCCAGAGCTTTTCGGCCATCCGCCGGGCCTTGGCCGCATCGTCGTCATGGGTCACCCCGACCAGGGCGAGCAGGCCCTGGGGCGCTGGATTGATTGCGCCCACGACGTCACCGTCGACCGTGACCCGCGCCGACGTCACCCGCTGCACCAGAACCCGCATGCGGTCCATTGTGCTGCCGGCGCCGGGCGGGCCGCCGGTCGGGTGGCTACCCGAGGGCGGATCTGCCGTAGTTGTCGGCGTAGGCGTTGGCGACTCCAGGGAGGATTTCGACGATGGTGAAATAGCGGTCCCACAGTGGTGTTTCGCGGAGCTCCTCGACCGCGAGCTCATACTCGTGCGGATCGCTGGTCTCCCACAGCAACAGGTCGGTGACCCTGGCGGTGTAGAACTCCGTGTCGTACCAACGGAAGTTCACTGCGGGGTGCCGATCGAGTATCGGCTGCAGGTGCCGGGCCAGCTCGTCGAAGCGTTTGGCCACCGGGAATCCGAGCCATTCCGGATTGGTCTTGACCAACATGAAAACCGTGAACATGGTGAACCTCGTTCTCTCATCTGTGAATACGGCTGGAGAGAAACGAAAAGGTCAACGAATCTCTCCGTTGACCTGTGAGGTTGTCAGCACCGCGAGCTGACGTGCTCGCAGAGTTAGGTTAGCCTAAGACTGTGGCCCCCGGCAAGAGCCGAGGGCCACAATCTGTCGTGTCGGCGGTGCCGACTAGACGTCGCGTCGGCGGTGCCGACTAGACGTCGCGTCGGCGGTGCCGACTAAACGTCGTAGTAGAGCGAGAACTCGTACGGGTGAGGCCGGATCTGGATCGGCATGATCTCGTTCTCCCGCTTGTAGGAGATCCAGGTCTCGATCAGGTCCTCGGTGAACACGCCACCCTCGGTGAGGTACTCGTGATCCTCTTCGAGCTTGTCGATGACCGCGGCCAGCGAGGTGGGCGCCTGCGGGATGTTGGCGGCCTCGTCCGGCGGCAGCTCGTAGAGGTCCTTGTCGACCGGGGCCAGCGGCTCGATCTTCTTCTTGATGCCGTCGATGCCTGCCATCAGCATGGCCGCGAACGCCAGGTACGGGTTACCCGAGCTGTCCGGGCAGCGGAACTCGAGGCGCTTGGCCTTCGGGTTGTTGCCGGTGATCGGGATACGGACACAGGCCGAGCGGTTGCGCTGGCTGTACACCAGGTTGATCGGGGCCTCGTAGCCCGGCACCAGACGCTTGTAGGAGTTCACCGTCGGGTTGGTGAACGCCAGCAGCGACGGGGCGTGGTGCAGGATGCCGCCGATGTAGTGGCGCGCGATGTCGGACAGGCCTGCGTAGCCGGACTCGTCGTGGAACAGCGGCTTGCCGTCCTTCCACAGCGACTGGTGGGCGTGCATGCCGGAACCGTTGTCACCGAACAGCGGCTTGGGCATGAAGGTGACGGTCTTGCCGTTCTGCCATGCGGTGTTCTTGATGATGTACTTGAACAGCAGCACATCGTCGGCCGCGTGCAGCAGCGTGTTGAACTTGTAGTTGATCTCGGCCTGACCGGCGGTGCCCACCTCGTGGTGGCCGCGCTCCAGGGTGAAGCCGGCGTTGATCAGGTTGGTCGACATCTCGTCGCGCAGGTCGACGTAGTGGTCGTACGGGGCGACGGGGAAGTAGCCACCCTTGGGGCGGACCTTGTAGCCGAGGTTTGGGGAGCCGTCGGCCTCGGCGGGCTCGCCGGTGTTCCACCACGCGGACTCCGAATCCACCTCGTAGAAGGTGCCGTTCATCCGGGAGTCGAAGCTCACCGAATCGAAGATGTAGAACTCGGCCTCGGCACCGAAGTAGCAGGTATCGGCGATGCCGGTGCTGGCCAGGTAGTTCTCCGCCTTGCGGGCGACGTTACGCGGGTCGCGGGAGTACGCCTCGCGGGTGAACGGGTCATGCACGAAGAAGTTCAGGTTCAGCGTCTTGGCGGCGCGGAACGGGTCGATGCGCGCGGTGTCGGGATCCGGCAGCAGCATCATGTCGGATTCGTGGATCGACTGGAAGCCGCGGACCGACGAGCCGTCGAAGGCCAGGCCGTCCTCGAAGACGCTCTCATCGAACGCCGAGGCCGGGATCGAGAAGTGCTGGACGACGCCGGGCAGATCGCAGAAGCGAATGTCGACGTACTCGACGTTTTCGTCCTTGATCAGCTTGAAGATGTCGTCGGACGTCTTTTCTGCCACTGAGTGTTCTCCTTTACTGGTAACCCGCGGGTTGACGCTAAGGACACGATGTTGCGCAGTCATCAACCGTATGTTGCGCGGAAGTTACGCAATGCCGGTTCCGTGTGACATGAGCTACCGGCAGCCACGTAACCGACCCCGCCTATTCTGGCCCTATGGCGCGCACGATGGGAACTTGGCTGTCCGGACCCGGACCTTTCGACGCCGGCGACGGCGAGGACGGGCGGGATTCCCAGGGAAAGTACCCCGGTGAACGACTCGGCTTGCCCGAATCGGGTCCGGGTTCGCTGGCCCGGATGGGACGGCGGCTCGGCGCACTCTGCATCGACTGGCTGGTGGCCTACGGGCTGGCCGGGCTGGCGATGGCCCTGGGCCTGGTGTCGCTGGCGCTGCTGTCCACGGCGGTGCTCGTGATCTGGATGGTGCTGGGCACGGTCGCGGTGCGGCTGTTCTCGTTCACGCCGGGCCAGCTTGCGGTGGGGCTGGTGGTGGTGCCGGCCGACGGCCGCGACCGGATCGGCATCGTGCGCGCATTCCTGCGGGTGGTGTTGATCGCGCTGGTGATCCCGCCGCTGGTTTCCGACAGTGATCTGCGCGGGCTGCACGACCGCCTGACGTTCACCGCGGTGGTGCGCCGCTAGCGTTCGGGGGCTGAGCGGCAGGGTCAGCGCCGGCGCACGGTGCGCTGCACACCGCGCATCTTCGCGCCGGCAGGCATCGGGCCCTTCGGCAGACCGGCCGGGCCGGTCTTGGTGCCCAGCGCGGCCAGCCGGGACTCGATCGAGTCCATCTGCTTGACCGTGATGTTCGCCGGAAGCTTGTTGAGGTGCCGCTCCAGCTTGGACAGCGGGACCTCGCCCTCGCCGTTGCCGACGACGATGTCGTAGATCGGGATCTCGCCGACCAGGCGTGCGGTGCGCTTCTTCTCCTGCGCCAGCAGCGGCTTGACGCGGGTGGCCGAACCCTCGCCGACGAAGATCACGCCGGGACGGCCGATCACCCGGTGCACCGCGTCGAAATGTCCCGTCGCGGCGACGCCGGGGGTGACGCGCCACTTACCGCGCAGATTGTCCAGCGCCCACGCGGCGGCACCGGTCTGGCCCTCGGCCTTCTTGTACACCGACTTCTGGGCCCGGCGACCGAAGATGATGAACGCGACCAGTGCGCCCAGCACCACACCGAGCGGGATGAGCGTGTACATCGTGAACCCGCCGATGAGCACCCCGGCGACCACAGCGGCAGCCACGATCAGCACGAACGCGCCGATCATGTACGGCAGCAGGCGTTTGTCCTCTTTGCGCTGGATCTGGAATGCCTGCCACAGCTGACTGCGCCGCTGCTTGGAGGCGGCCTTGCGGGCAGCCTTCGCCTCGGCCTTTGCCGCCTTCGTTTCTGCGGCATTGCGGGTTTTCGCCATTACTTCAGGATACGGGGGGCTGATCTGCGAACCGAACCCGTGCGGCCTGCGCATAGAGCCGGCCCGCGCGGTAGGACGAGCGCACCAGCGGCCCGGCCAGCACGCCGGCGAATCCCAGGCCCTCGGCATAGCTCGACAGCTCGACGAATTCGTCGGGATGCACCCAGCGTTCGACCGGGTGGTGACGGGGCGACGGGCGCAGGTACTGGGTGATGGTGACGATGTCGCAACCGGCGTCGTGCAGATCACGCAACGCGGTGTGCACCTCCTCGATGGTCTCGCCCATCCCGAGGATCAGGTTCGATTTGGTGACCAGGCCGAAGTTGCGGGCGGCGGTGATCACGTCGAGGCTGCGGTCGTAGCGGAACGCCGGGCGAATCCGCTTGAAGATCCGCGGCACCGTTTCGAGGTTGTGCGCGAACACTTCTGGGCGCGATTCGAACACCTCGGCCAGCTGGTCGGGGTTGCCGTTGAAGTCGGGGGCCAACAGCTCGACGCCGGTGTTCGGGTTCAGCGCATGGATCTGACGGACCGTCTCGGCGTACAGCCACGCCCCGCCGTCGGGCAGGTCGTCGCGGGCCACCCCGGTCACCGTCGAGTACTTCAGCCCCATGGCCTGCACGCTCTCGGCGACCCGTCGCGGTTCGTCGCGGTCCAGTTCGGTCGGCTTGCCGGTATCGATCTGGCAGAAGTCGCACCGCCGGGTGCACTGCTCGCCGCCGATCAGGAACGTGGCCTCGCGGTCCTCCCAGCATTCGAAGATGTTGGGGCAGCCGGCCTCCTCGCACACCGTGTGCAGCCCCTCGCGGCGCACCAGGCCCTTGAGTTCGGTGTACTCCGGGCCCATCTTGGCCCGGGTCTTGATCCACGGCGGCTTGCGTTCGATCGGGGTCTGCGCGTTGCGGACCTCCAGGCGAAGCAGCTTGCGTCCCTCCGGCACGACAGTCACAGATTCATCCTACGTTCAGAGCTACCTCGAGCCGGCCGTCCAGCGCGTCGGACACCGTCGCGGCCACCCGGTCGGTGACCTCGTCGACCGTGACGCGTCGGCCGAGTTCGGCGGTCAGCGACGTCACACCGGCGTCGGTGATCCCGCACGGCACGATCGATGAGTACGCGCCCAGATCGCAATCGCAGTTCAGCGCGAAGCCGTGCAGGGTCGTCGCCCGCGACACCCGGATGCCGATCGCGGCGACCTTGCGGGCCGGACGCAGGCCGTCGCCGGGCACCCACACGCCCGATCTGCCCTCGACCCGGCCGGCCTGCAGGCCGAGATCTGCGCACACCGTGATGAGTGCTTCTTCCAGTCTGCGAACGAAATTCACCACATCCAGTGGCTCGGTCAGCCCGATGATGGGGTAGCCGACCAACTGGCCGGGACCGTGCCAGGTGATCTTGCCGCCCCGGTCGGTGTCGACGACGGGAGTGCCGTCCATCGGGCGCTCGTGCGGCTCGGTGCGCTTGCCCGCGGTGTAGACGGCCGGATGCTCCAGCAGCAGCAGGGTGTCCGGGCCGCCGGCCACCCTCGCGTCGGCGATCTCGCGCTGCAGGGCCCAGGCGGCTTCGTAATCGATCGTGCCCAGGCGGCGAACCTCGACGGGAGCAGTCGCCGAGCGGATGGATGCTGCCATGATCATCCACGCTACTCGCGCGCGAAATTGCTGCCCGGTGCAGGGGTTGACGCCGAATAGGGTCGGACGGTGCCGGAATTGTCTGCCCGATATTCGGTGTGGCGATTGTTGACCACGTTGCTCTTCGCTACCAGAACTTCATCATGCTGCACCTGGCGGACCCGCAACGGTTCCCGTCGACGACGCCGGTGGGTCGGCTGAGCCGGACCAACCGGCTGCTGACCGGCGGTGACATCGCGATATCGCTCACGTCGATGGACCGGACCTTCGACGACGCACTGACCGTGATCGAAAACTACAGGGCCACGTCGGGTCGCTAGTCCCTGGGCGGCGCGGTGGCGTAGGCCAGCGCTTCGCCGACGGTGTTGTGGTGGAACGTGAACCCGGCACGTTCCAGGGCCGCTGGGATGGCACGCTGCCCGATGAGCAACCCCTCATCGGCGATCTCGCCGAGCAGCGTGCGCAGCACGAATCCCGGCACGATCGCCGGGGTGGGCCGGTTGAGGGCCCGGCCTAGTGCCGCGGTGAACTCGGCATTGGTCACCGGAGCCGGCCCGGTGAGATTGACGGGGCCCGAGAGGTTTTCGTTCGCCATCGCGAACAACACCGCCCGGACCTCGTCCTCCAGGCTGATCCACGGGATGTACTGGCGGCCGTTGCCGAGCCGGGCACCCAGGCCGAGGGAGAACAAGGGCTTGAGCCGGCTCAGCATGCCACCGGACGGGCCCATCACCAGCCCGGTGCGCAGCAGCACCACCCGGGCCCCGGCGGCGACGGCCGGTGCGGTGGCCGCCTCCCAGTCCGCGCACAACCGGGCCAGGAAACCGGTCCCTTCGGGTGCCGACTCGTCGGTGACCCGGTCCCGGGTATCCCCGTAGTAGCCGACGGCGCTCGCGTTGATCAGCACCGGCACCCCGGCGTCGGCCACCGCGCCGGCCAACACCTCGGTGGGGCCGATGCGGCTGTCGCGCAGGCTCTGCTTGAAGGCGCCCGACCAACGCTTGTCGCCGACACCGACGCCGCACAGATTCACCACGGCGTCGACGCCGCGCAACGCCCCGGCGTCGAATTCCCCGGTGTCGGGATTCCAGAACAGCTCGTCGCCGTTCGATGGTGCCCTGCGAACGATCCGGAGTACCCGGCGATCGGCGGCGCGCAGTGCCGTTACCAGCGCCGAACCGATCAGACCGGACGATCCCGCTATCGCGATGACGGCGTCCGCCACAGTGGGGAACCCCTCCTAACGGTTCTTACAGCCCGAGGTCGGCCTCGAATGCGGCTTCTTCGAGCCTGCGCTTGATGGTGGTGACGAACCGGCCGGCGTCGGCGCCGTCGATCAGCCGGTGGTCATAGGTGAGCGGCAGGTAGCACACCGACCGCACACCGATCGACTCGTTGCCGTACTCGTCGGAGATCACCCGCGGGCGCTTGACGATGGCCCCGGTGCCCAGCATCGCCGCCTGCGGCGGAACCAGGATCGGGGTGTCGAACAGGGCGCCCTGGCTGCCGATGTTGGTGATGGTGAACGTGCCACCGGCCAACTCGTCCGGCTTGAGGTTGCCCGACCGGGCCCGCGCGGCGATGTCGGCGATGGCCCGGGCCAGCCCACCCAGCGACAGGTCACCGGCGTTGTGGATCACCGGGGAGAGCAGGCCCTGCTCGGTGTCGACCGCGAAGCCGAGGTGCTCGGCGTCGTAGTAGGTGATCTCCTTGGTGTCCTCGTTGTAGCTGGCGTTGACGTTCGGGTGGATCTTGAGGGCGTCGATCACCGCGCGAGCGATGAACGGCAGGTAGGTGAGGTTGACGCCCTCACGCTCGGCGAAGTCCGACTTCGCGCGCGCCCGCAGCGCCACGATCTTGGTCATGTCGACTTCGTGGGTCTGCGTCAGCTGCGCGGTCGCCTGCAGCGATTCGCGGGTCTTCTTCGCCGTGATCTGGCGGATCCGGTTGGCCTTCTGCGTGGTTCCGCGCAGGTGCGCCAGGGCCGGTGCCGGAGCCGCNCCGCGGCCGGAGATGGGATCTCGGTGTCGACCTTGTCCGTGGAAACCTCGAGCAACGGCTCGTCGAGTTCGACGGTGTCACCCTCCTGTTTAAGCCAACGGGTGACGGTCCCCTCAGTGACACTCTCACCTAGTGCGGGCATCTGAACGGAGATGGCCATGTGTATTGACTCCTCGGACGGTCACTTGTGACGACTCGAACTCTGGCTTACCACAGCTAGGTGCACTGGGTACGGCACCTAGATGGATTGTCGGAACCATCCTGTCACTGCAGCACCATTCGCACTCACTCAGGGTGGCGCACGCTCTGGCACTATCGAATCAGGGTTTGCAGGGCAGTTCGCCGAACTTCCCCAGAGCTGAGGAGACCGTTCCGTTGGGGCTGTTCGATGCGTTTCGCCGGGGCCGGCCGGCGCGTGGCTCGAGCGCCGACCGGGCCGAGGATCTGCGGTATCTGCAGCAGTGGGTGGCCGGGCACACCGGCGTGGAGGCGTTCGTCGAACCGCGCACCACGGTCACCGAGGTGACGGTGGTGTTGGTTGCTGCCGACGGGGAATGGACCCGGCGCCGCGCCGGCGGCGAGGCCGGGGCGCGCCGGCTCAGCGACCGGCTGCAGATCCCCGTCTACGACGTGCAGAAGGTCGGCTATCCGCAGCGGATGCGGGACTACGACGCGCGCCGGCGGATCGAACGGCAACGCGCCGTGCGCAGGGAACTCGACGACCGCTAGAGTCGATACAACCGATACCTCCGGTATTGGTTACCTATCGTCACAGGTATCTCCTGGAGGGTGAGCCATGCAGCGCTTCGTCGTCAGCTCGGACGGGACTCGCATCGCGGTCTACGAACAAGGCGATCGGCAACGGCCGACGCTGGTGATGGCACACGGCTGGCCGGACTCACATGTGCTGTGGAACGGCGTGACCGGTGAGCTGGGCGATCGGTTCCACATCGTGCGCTACGACAACCGCGGCGCCGGCGCCTCCGATGTGCCCAAGGCCGTCAGGGCCTACCGGATGGACCGGTTCGCCGATGACCTGTCCGCGGTGATCGACGCGGTGAGCCCCGGGAAGCCCGTGCACGTGCTGGCCCACGACTGGGGATCGGTGGGGGTGTGGGAGTACCTCAGCCGCCCCGAGGCCTCCGAACGCGTGGCGTCCTTCACCTCGGTCTCGGGGCCCAGCACCGACCACTACGGGTCGTTCGTGCGTCGCAGGCTGGCCCGCCCGTACCGCCCGATCCGGTTCGCCAAGGCGGTGAACCTGGCGTCGCGGTTCAGCTACTGGATCCCGTTCTCGGTTCCCGTCGTCGCGCCCGCGCTGATGCGCCGCGGTGCGGCCCGCCGGCTGCAGGCCATCGACACCGCCGGGCCGAAATTCCAGTCCGAGACACTCGACATCGACGCGGCGAACGGGTTGAAGATCTACCGCGCCAACGCGATTCGCTCGTTCACCACGCTGCGCAGCGACCACTACGTGACGGTGCCGGTTCAGCTGATCTGCAATGACCACGATCCCGTGGTGCGCGGGCACGGCTACGACGAGGCGTCCACCTGGGTGCCGCTGTTGTGGCGCCGCGACCTCAAGGCCGGGCACTGGGCGCCGTTCTCGCACTGGCGCGCCATCGCCAACGCCACCGCCGAACTGATCGATCACATCGAGGGCGCGCCCGCGGCTCGGGGGCTGCGGCGGGCGCAGGTCGGTCGGCCGCGTGAATCCTTCGGCGACACACTGGTTTCGGTGACCGGCGCGGGTAGCGGCATCGGTCGGGCCACCGCGCTTGCCTTCGCCGCCCGGGGTGCCGAGGTCGTGGTGAGCGACATCGACGAAGGCGCGGCCAAGTCCACCGCCAACGAGATCGCGGCGCGCGGCGGAGTGGCACATCCGTACCAGCTGGACGTGGCCGACGCCGACGCCGTGGAGAGCTTCGTCGAACAGGTCTGCAGCACGCATGGTGTGCCCGACGTGGTGGTCAACAACGCCGGGATCGGCCACGGCGGCAAGTTCCTCGACACGCCCGCCGACCAGTACGACCGGGTGCTCGACGTGAACTTCGGCGGCGTCGTCAACTGCTGCCGGTCGTTCGCGCGCCGGCTCGTCGACCGCGGTACCGGCGGCCACATCGTCAACGTGGCGTCCATGGCCGCTTACTCGCCGTCGGCATCGATGAACGCCTACGCCACCAGCAAGGCCGCGGTGTTCATGTTCTCCGACTGCCTGCGCGCCGAATTGGACGCGGCGGGAGTCGGTTTGACCACGATCTGCCCCGGGGTCATCGACACCAACATCATCGACACCACGCGCTTCGACGTGCCCGCCGATCAGCAGGACCAGGTCGACCGGCTGCGGGCCCGCACCAAGAAGGCCTTCGCCGCGCGTCGATACGGGCCGGACAAGGTGGCCAAGGCCATCGTCGCCGCGGTCGAGAAGGGCAAGGCCGTCCGCCCGGTCACGCCGGAGGCGTATGCGGCCTACGGGGTGGCGCGGCTGGTGCCGTCGGTGCTGCGCCGGGCCGCACGGTCCGGATCGCTCTAGCCGCTACTGCGGATGGGTGGCGAGGTATTCGCCTACCGGAATGGGTGATTCGGCCGCGTACCCGATCGGCAGCAGCACGTCGCCTGCCGTGGTGACGTAGTAGACGTCCCAGCGGTAGAACGCGCCGAACGCCGCCGGATCGGCCGCGAGCGCCGCGGCATAGGCGTGCACGCCACGCACGTACTCGTCGGCGTTGTTGTACCGGAACAGGGCATGGTCGGGGTCGTTCGCAAACCCGTTGGCGGCCAGGTATCGCCCGGCGGCGAGGATGCTGTCGCGCGGCGAGTTGATGTCACCGCCCGCGCCGTAGGCGGCGAACGTGGACGGCATGAACTGCATCGGCCCCTGCGCCCTGGCCAGGCTGGTGCCGCGCACACTGCCGAAATGCGTTTCGATCAGGTTGATCGCGGCCAGGTAGTTCCAGCCCACGCCGGAGGCGGCCTCGGTCTCACGGTAGGAATCGAGCAGCAGGTCCGCCGGCGGTGGCGGTTCGATACGCCACGCGGGCAACGTGTCCCGCGGTTCGGCCAGCGTGGCGAGCTGTCGCCGCGCGTCGACGTTGTGGTCGTAGAACGCGATGAGCTCGGCGGGGATACGGGGCCGGATGATGCTGTCCCACTCGGGATGACGACCGATGGCCCGGTAGGCCACCTGCTGGCGGCGGGCGGCCTCGGTGCGGGCCGGCTCCGGTGTCGACGGGTTGCGCAGGACCCGCTCGTCGGCCACNCGATCTTCGTCAGCACGCCCGCGGCCGGAGATGGGATCTCGGTGTCGACCTTGTCCGTGGAAACCTCGAGCAACGGCTCGTCGAGTTCGACGGTGTCACCCTCCTGTTTAAGCCAACGGGTGACGGTCCCCTCAGTGACACTCTCACCTAGTGCGGGCATCTGAACGGAGATGGCCATGTGTATTGACTCCTCGGACGGTCACTTGTGACGACTCGAACTCTGGCTTACCACAGCTAGGTGCACTGGGTACGGCACCTAGATGGATTGTCGGAACCATCCTGTCACTGCAGCACCATTCGCACTCACTCAGGGTGGCGCACGCTCTGGCACTATCGAATCAGGGTTTGCAGGGCAGTTCGCCGAACTTCCCCAGAGCTGAGGAGACCGTTCCGTTGGGGCTGTTCGATGCGTTTCGCCGGGGCCGGCCGGCGCGTGGCTCGAGCGCCGACCGGGCCGAGGATCTGCGGTATCTGCAGCAGTGGGTGGCCGGGCACACCGGCGTGGAGGCGTTCGTCGAACCGCGCACCACGGTCACCGAGGTGACGGTGGTGTTGGTTGCTGCCGACGGGGAATGGACCCGGCGCCGCGCCGGCGGCGAGGCCGGGGCGCGCCGGCTCAGCGACCGGCTGCAGATCCCCGTCTACGACGTGCAGAAGGTCGGCTATCCGCAGCGGATGCGGGACTACGACGCGCGCCGGCGGATCGAACGGCAACGCGCCGTGCGCAGGGAACTCGACGACCGCTAGAGTCGATACAACCGATACCTCCGGTATTGGTTACCTATCGTCACAGGTATCTCCTGGAGGGTGAGCCATGCAGCGCTTCGTCGTCAGCTCGGACGGGACTCGCATCGCGGTCTACGAACAAGGCGATCGGCAACGGCCGACGCTGGTGATGGCACACGGCTGGCCGGACTCACATGTGCTGTGGAACGGCGTGACCGGTGAGCTGGGCGATCGGTTCCACATCGTGCGCTACGACAACCGCGGCGCCGGCGCCTCCGATGTGCCCAAGGCCGTCAGGGCCTACCGGATGGACCGGTTCGCCGATGACCTGTCCGCGGTGATCGACGCGGTGAGCCCCGGGAAGCCCGTGCACGTGCTGGCCCACGACTGGGGATCGGTGGGGGTGTGGGAGTACCTCAGCCGCCCCGAGGCCTCCGAACGCGTGGCGTCCTTCACCTCGGTCTCGGGGCCCAGCACCGACCACTACGGGTCGTTCGTGCGTCGCAGGCTGGCCCGCCCGTACCGCCCGATCCGGTTCGCCAAGGCGGTGAACCTGGCGTCGCGGTTCAGCTACTGGATCCCGTTCTCGGTTCCCGTCGTCGCGCCCGCGCTGATGCGCCGCGGTGCGGCCCGCCGGCTGCAGGCCATCGACACCGCCGGGCCGAAATTCCAGTCCGAGACACTCGACATCGACGCGGCGAACGGGTTGAAGATCTACCGCGCCAACGCGATTCGCTCGTTCACCACGCTGCGCAGCGACCACTACGTGACGGTGCCGGTTCAGCTGATCTGCAATGACCACGATCCCGTGGTGCGCGGGCACGGCTACGACGAGGCGTCCACCTGGGTGCCGCTGTTGTGGCGCCGCGACCTCAAGGCCGGGCACTGGGCGCCGTTCTCGCACTGGCGCGCCATCGCCAACGCCACCGCCGAACTGATCGATCACATCGAGGGCGCGCCCGCGGCTCGGGGGCTGCGGCGGGCGCAGGTCGGTCGGCCGCGTGAATCCTTCGGCGACACACTGGTTTCGGTGACCGGCGCGGGTAGCGGCATCGGTCGGGCCACCGCGCTTGCCTTCGCCGCCCGGGGTGCCGAGGTCGTGGTGAGCGACATCGACGAAGGCGCGGCCAAGTCCACCGCCAACGAGATCGCGGCGCGCGGCGGAGTGGCACATCCGTACCAGCTGGACGTGGCCGACGCCGACGCCGTGGAGAGCTTCGTCGAACAGGTCTGCAGCACGCATGGTGTGCCCGACGTGGTGGTCAACAACGCCGGGATCGGCCACGGCGGCAAGTTCCTCGACACGCCCGCCGACCAGTACGACCGGGTGCTCGACGTGAACTTCGGCGGCGTCGTCAACTGCTGCCGGTCGTTCGCGCGCCGGCTCGTCGACCGCGGTACCGGCGGCCACATCGTCAACGTGGCGTCCATGGCCGCTTACTCGCCGTCGGCATCGATGAACGCCTACGCCACCAGCAAGGCCGCGGTGTTCATGTTCTCCGACTGCCTGCGCGCCGAATTGGACGCGGCGGGAGTCGGTTT
>NZ_LT546207.1:1442329-1462470 GCF_900078665.2 Mycolicibacterium houstonense
CGGGGCCGGTGTCGTTGGCGGCCGGGCTGTCCTCGGCCGAACAACCCGACAGCGCCACGGCAACGGTGACGAGCGCGGGGGCCAGATACTTCGGCATCAGTCACCCTGCGCCCAACGTGAAGAAGATCGTGGGATTTCGACGAAATCCCACGATCTTCTTCACGTTCGGACGGTTCACTAGCCCTCGGAGGCGATGTCCTCCAGCACGGCGAACATCGTCCGCGTCGGCACCCCGGTGCCGCCCTTGGGGGTGTATCCCCAGGGCCCGCCGGTGTTGTAGGCCGGCGCGGCGACGTCGATGTGCGCCCACTGGACCCCGTCGGCGACGAACTCGCGCAGGTACGTGCCCGCCACCAGCATGCCGGCGAAGCGCGATCCGCTGACGTTGGCCAGATCGGCCACCGACGACTTGAGGTCGTCCTTGAGCTCCTCGGGAAGTGGCATGGCCCAACCGTTTTCGCCCACTCCTTGCGACAGCGTCGCGACCCGGTCGCGGAACTCGTCGCTGCCCATCACGCCCGGCGTGCGGGCCCCCAGCGCCACGGTCTGGGCGCCGGTCAGGGTGGACGTCTCGATCAGGTAGTCCGGGTCGTCCTCGCAGGCGCGCACGATCGCGTCGGCCAGGATCAGGCGGCCCTCGGCATCGGTGTTGAGCACTTCCACGGTGATGCCGCCGTACTGGGTCAGCACGTCGCCCGGCCGCTGCGCGGTCGACGACGGCATGTTCTCGGCCATGGGCACCGTCGCGATCACGTTGATCGGGAGCTTCTGCTTGGCGGCCAGCACCACGGTCGCGATGACCGCTGCCGCGCCGCCCATGTCGGAGGTCATGTGGTGCATGTTGGCGGCCGGCTTGATCGAGATACCGCCGGTGTCGAACGTGATGCCCTTGCCCACCAGGGCCACGGTTTTCGATTTCTTGCCGCCGCATCGGTGGACGAGCCGCACCAGCCGCGGCGGCCGCGAGGAACCCTGACCCACCCCGACGATGCCGCCGTACCCGGCCTTGGCCAGGGCCTTCTCATCGAGCACCTCGACCTCGAGCCCGGCGGCCTCGCCCAAAGCCCTTGCCCGCTTGGCGAATTCGGCCGGGAACAGATGGCTGGGGGGAGTGTTCACGAAGTCGCGGGCAGTCGCGACCGCAGAGGCGATGTCCACCGCGCGCTGCGCCTGGGCCTTGGTGGCGGCCTTGGTGTCGGCGGCCAGCGCCGTGATCGCGGTCAGCCCGGAATCCTTGGGCGCGGTCTTTTCGCTGCGGAAGTCGTCGAACCGGTAGGAGCCCAGGATCAGGCCCTCGACGGCGGCCTCAAGGTTGATCGCGGACAGCGAGGTGACGACGGCCTCGGTGCCGTTCAGCGACCGTGCCGCGGCGCCGGCCGCACGCCGGATCACGTCTGCGGGCCACTCGTCGCGCGCCTTGCCCAGGCCGACGGCCAGCACACTGGCCACCGGAATCGACGGGGCGACCACGCGGGTGACCTGCTCCGCGCCGCCCTTGGCGCCGAGCGCCTTGAGGGCGGCCTCGATCTCACCGACCGCGTCGGCATCGAGGTATTGGGTCGCGACGACGGAGGCCGTCGACCCCTCGTCCTCTCCGTTGACGACGGGAACGATCAGCACCGCATCGCTCGTGCGCTTGGGCAGTGATGAGCTGACGGTGACGGTGGGGGCCTGGTAACCGGTATTTGCGGGGCTCACAGGCCTCAGCCTAGCCACGCGTACCGCGACTCATGCGGTAGGCGGCGTGCGCTGTAGGTCGTAGGCCAGGACCGGTGCGTGGAAACCCTTGAGCGTCAACGGCTCTTGTTCGACGGCCGGCCAGTCGGGCAGTTCGTCGCGCAACCCGGCGTCAGCCAGGATCTGACCGGGCCGGGCCGCAGCCACCAGGCGCGCGGACAGGTTGACCGGGCTGCCGAAGTAGTCGCCGTTGATCGCCAGCATCGTGCCGAACGCCAGGCCCGCGCGCACCCCCAACCCGGTCTCACGGGCTCGCGGGTGGTCGATCAGGTCGGCCGCGGCCTGGGCCAGCAACTGCGGGGTGGCGCTGACCCACATCACCGCATCGCCGATGAACTTCACCACCCGGCCACCGTCGGTCTGGACCACGTCGGTGACGGTGGCGCTGAACTCGCTCAGCAGCATCGACAACTCGGCCGGCGTCAGCAGTTGGGTCAGCGCGGTGAAACCCGACAGGTCGGCGAAGCCGACACCGCACACCACGGTGGCCGACGGGTCGGGCTGGACACCCTCGAAGTATGTTCGCGCTCCCGACAGATGGTGCCGGTGCACCGCGTCGATCATCGCGCCGATGCGGGGAATGAGCTGGGCGACCGCGCGGTAGGCCCGTGCCGTGGTGAGCTCGTCGTGACTGTGGGTGATCCAGAGATTGGGCTGGCCGGTGCGAACCACCGAAGATTCGGCCTCGGCCAGGCGGGCCATGGCCGCACCGACCACCCGCAGCAGACCCGCTGCCGCGTCCTCGCCCAGTCCGTCCCTCATCGCGGCGCACGTCCCGAGGGCCTCGATGTCGGCCTCGCTCAGCGTCCGGTGGTCGGGATCGCCGACGGTGAGCCCGAGCACCGACCAGAAGTGCGTGACATCCTCCAGTGGCAGACCGAGCGCGTCGGCCGCCGTGCGCAGGCTGTATGTCGGTGGGCCGGACCGCTGCAGCGTGTCCCCGGCCAGCCCGAACAACCGGCCCCGCTTCTCGGCCTCCACCATCTCGTCCGCGGTGAAACCCAGCCCGTCCAGATACTCGATCAGGCCGGCCCGCGCCCGGGCGTCGGCGATCCCGGCAGCCTCCAGGGCATCGAAATCGACCACCAGACAAGTGTGCAGTCGGACGGCCCCTTCGGACCCGCGGTTTAGGGTGATCTCGTGAGTGACGACCTGCTGCACGGACCGTTGGAAGACCGCCATCGCGAACTGGGCGCGAGTTTCGCCGAATTCGGCGGTTGGCTGATGCCGGTGTCGTATGCGGGCACCGTCGCCGAGCACACCGCGACGCGCGAGACCGTCGGCCTGTTCGACGTCAGCCACCTGGGCAAGGCGCTCGTGCGCGGCCCCGGCGCGGCCGCCTACGTCAACGCCGCCCTGACCAACGACCTGAACCGGATCGGTCCCGGCAAGGCCCAGTACACGCTGTGCTGCACCGAGGCAGGCGGGGTCATCGACGACCTGATCGCCTACTACGTCTCCGACGACGAGATCTTCCTGGTGCCCAACGCGGCCAACACCGCGGCCGTGGTCGCCGAACTGCAGAAGCACGCCCCGGCCGGCCTGACCATCACCGACGAGCACCGGTCCTACGCGGTGCTGGCGGTGCAGGGTCCGAAATCGGCTGACGTGCTCGACGCCCTGGGCCTGCCCACCGACATGGACTACATGGGCTACGCCGATGCCGAGTACGACGGCGTATTCGTCCGGGTGTGCCGCACCGGCTACACCGGGGAGCACGGCTATGAGCTCCTGCCGGCCTGGGACCGTGCCGGGGTGGTGTTCGACGCCCTGGTGGCGGCCGTGCGTGCGGCCGGGGGAGAGCCTGCCGGCCTCGGCGCCCGCGACACCCTGCGCACCGAGATGGGCTACCCGCTGCACGGCCACGAACTGTCGCTGGACATCTCGCCGCTGCAGGCGCGCTGCGGCTGGGCCATCGGGTGGAAGAAGGATGCCTTCTGGGGCCGCGACGCACTGCTGGCCGAGAAGGAAGCCGGGCCGTCGCGGGTGCTGCGTGGGCTCAAGGCCGTCGGCCGGGGCGTACTGCGCGCGGATCTCGCGGTGCTCGGTCCGGGGGCGAGCGAAGCGACGGGGGACAAGCCCGGGGACACCCGGATCGGGACCACGACATCGGGAACCTTCTCACCCACCCTGAAAGTCGGTATCGCGCTGGCGCTCATCGACACCGCCCACGACATCGCCGACGGGCAGCGGGTGAACGTCGACGTGCGCGGCCGCGCCGTCGAATGCGAAGTGGTCAAGCCGCCGTTTGTGGCGGCGAAAACTCGCTAGCCTCGGGCGATACAATCGCTGCATGAGTAGCGGCCATCTCGAGTTCACGGTTTCAGCCAACGCGAATCCGGCGACCGATGCGGTACGCGAATCCATCCTGGCCAACCCGGGCTTCGGCAAGTACCACACCGACCACATGGTGGCGATCGACTACACCGAAGGTCAGGGCTGGCACGACGCGCGGGTGATCCCGTACGGGCCCATCGAACTGGACCCGTCGGCCATCGTCCTGCACTACGCGCAGGAAGTCTTCGAAGGACTCAAGGCCTACCGCTGGGCCGACGGCTCGATCGTGTCGTTCCGGCCGGAGGCCAACGCCGCGCGGTTGCGGGCCTCTTCGCGACGGCTGGCGATCCCGGAACTTCCCGACGACGTGTTCATCGAGTCGCTGCGCCAACTCATCGCGGTCGACGAGTCCTGGGTGCCCCCGGCCGGTGGCGAGGAGTCGCTGTACCTGCGGCCGTTCGTCATCGCCACCGAACCGGGCCTCGGGGTGCGCCCGGCCAACGAGTACCGCTACCTGGCCATCGCCTCGCCGGCCGGGGCCTACTTCAAGGGCGGCATCAAGCCCGTCAGCGTGTGGCTGTCGCACGAGTACGTGCGCGCGTCCCCGGGCGGCACCGGTGCGGCCAAGTTCGGCGGCAACTATGCGGCGTCCCTGCTGGCGCAGGCGCAGGCCGCGGACAACGGGTGCGATCAAGTGGTGTGGCTGGACGCCATCGAGCGTCGCTATGTCGAAGAAATGGGCGGGATGAACCTGTTCTTCGTGTTCGGCAGCGGCGGCTCGGCCCGGCTCGTCACGCCTGAGCTGTCGGGCTCACTGCTACCGGGTATCACCCGGAACTCCTTGCTGCAGTTGGCCGTCGACGCCGGCTTCGCGGTGGAGGAACGCAAGATCGACGTCGAGGAATGGCAGAAGAAGGCCGCGGTGGGTGAGATCACCGAGGTGTTCGCCTGCGGCACCGCCGCCGTGATCACTCCGGTCTCCCACGTGAAGTATGCCGAAGGCGAGTTCACCATCGCCGACGGTCAACCCGGCGAGATCACCATGGCCCTGCGCGACACCCTGACCGGCATCCAGCGCGGCACTTTCGCCGACACCCACGGCTGGATGGCCCGGCTGAACTAGCCGATCGCCAGGCCGAGGGCCGTCAATGCCGTCGTCACCTCGACGGCGGCGCCCAGCACGTCGCCGGTGATGCCACCGAACCGGCGCACGCAGTGCGCGACCAGCAGCACCGAACAGCCGACCGCGGCCAGCACGACGACGGGGCCCTGCCACATTCGCGGNACTGGCCTTGCGCATCCACCCGAGATCGTCGATACCGGTGCCGCGGCCCACCACCGCAACAGGTTCGGTTCCCGTCACCGCGGCCACCAGAGTCGTTGCCGCCGTGGTGTTTCCGATACCCATGTCACCGGCGATGAGCAGGTCGGCCCCGGCGTCGACCTCCTCGTCGGCAATCCGGCACCCGGCCGTGATCGCCGCCACCACTTCCGCTTCGCTCAGCGCGTCCTCGATCGCGATGTTGCCCGAACCGCGCCGCACCTTGTGGGCTCCGATGGCAGGGGACAGCGGTGCGTCGCAGTCGACGGCGATGTCGGCCACCCGGACGGTGGCCCCGGCCACCTCGGCCAGCACGTTGACCGCGGCGCCGCCGGAATCGAAGTTGGCCATCATCTGACCGGTCACCGCGGACGGGAACGCCGACACACCGGCGGCGGTGACGCCGTGGTCGGCGGCGAAGACCACCACCCGGGGCCGGTTCAGCGCCTGCGGCGGGCACGCGCCCTGACAAGACGCCGCCCAGACCGAGAGCTCTTCGAGCCGGCCCAGCGAGCCGGGCGGCTTGGTCAGCCGGTTCTGACGGGCGCGGGCCGCGGCGGCGGCCTCGGCATCGGGCTGGGTGACGGGGTCGAACGCGACGGCCGGATCGGATTCGGTCATGTCGGCTCCTTCACCGTGAGCGGTTGGCCGGCCACCACCAGCACCACGCGGTCGCACACCGCGGCCAGACGCTGGTTGACCGTGCCCAGTTCGTCGGCGAACCGGCGGCCTGCCTCGGTGGCGGGCACCACGGTCAGCCCGACCTCGGGGCTCACCAGGGCCAGGGGAGCGGTGAACGCGTCGACCGCACGCACGAGCGCGTCGACCTCGCCGGTCACCGACGCCCCGGTCCAGGCGCCGAGCCGGTCCATGGTGGCGGTCAGCCAGCCACCGATGTCGTCGACCAGCGTCGCGGTGCCGGGCTCGTGTGGGCCTGCCGCCAGGGCCGCCACTAGATCGGCGGTCTCCACGGTGTGCCAGTGCGCCGGACGACGGGCACGGTGCGCGCCGACGCGGTGCGCCCACGCGGGATCGGTGTCGGCCGCCGGGCCGGTGGCCAGGTAGCACACCGGCGCGCCGTCCCCGGCGGCTGATGCGATGGCCGACTCGGCCCACTGCGATTTGCCCGACCGGATACCGCCGAGAACCAGGGTGCGCACTACGTTGCCCGCAACGGCATCAAGAGATCTTGTCGCCGCGGTTGACCACCGGGCGCGGTGCCCGCATGCGACGCAGCTGCGATGCCCGGCTGGCGGCGTAAAGGCCCAGCCGCCAACCGCTTTCGGTATTGCCCGGGAACTTCTCGTCCACCATCTGGTTCACCTTGCGGCCGACGATGAACCCGTCGACCAGCATGATGACCACCAGCGCCAGCATCGCGTAGGACAGCATCTGCTGGACCTTCAGCGACGGCAGCGCCAGCATGAAGAAGATCATCGCCAGCGCGGCCGGCATGAACAGGCCGAGCACGTTGCGACGGGAGTCGACGATGTTGCGGACGTAGCGGCGCACCGGACCCTTGTCGCGGGGCAGCAGGTAGGCCTCTTCGCCGGACATCATCTTCTCGCGGCGGTCGGCCATGTCGGCACGGCGGGCGATCCGCTCGATCTTGCGCTCTTCCTTGGACAGCTTGGGGCCGCGAAGCTCCTTGCGACGCTGCCGCGCCTCGGCGGCGGTCTGCGGGGCGGGCGCGACCGGCCCACGTCGCTTGGTGGCCTCACTGCGCTTGGGTGTCGGCCTGCCCTTGGGGGCCGTCGAGGTGGCGCCGCCGTTCGGTTGCGATTCGGCGGCGGTCGATCCGGCGGACCCGTCGGTGCCCGCGGCCCGGTCGGTCGCGGCGGGTTCGCCTTCGTTGTCCTTCTTACGGCCCAGCAGCTTCACGCCAGCCAGGTTACTGCCCGCCGTAGCTGGCCTGGCCACATGCCCCGGCCTGTGGATAAGTCGGGAATAGCGGCGGAACAAGGTACCGTTGAGGTAGTAGACGCGCGGCACGTGCGTGCGTCTTGATGCCCAGGGATTCTTTAGGGAGAACTATGACTGTTCAGGACGCCACCTCCACCGAAACCCACGGTGTGACCCTGACCGACGCTGCGGCGACGAAGGCGAAGGCGCTGCTGGACCAGGAAGGCCGCGACGACCTCGCGCTGCGCATCGCCGTGCAGCCGGGTGGCTGCGCCGGCCTGCGTTACAACCTGTTCTTCGACGACCGCGCCCTCGACGGCGACCTCACCGCCGAGTTCGGTGGCGTCAAGCTGACCGTGGACCGGATGAGCGCCCCGTACGTGCAGGGCGCCACCATCGACTTCGTCGACTCGATCGAGAAGCAGGGCTTCACGATCGACAACCCGAACGCCACCGGCTCCTGCGCCTGCGGCGACTCCTTCAACTGACGTGAGCCGGCGGCCGGCGGTCAGTACTGACCGCTGGTGCGCAGCACATACGAGCACACCAGAACCTGCTCGTTCTTGCCGTCTCTCTGCACCAGCAGCTGCGCCACGCCCTGCTGCTCCTCATCCATCGGGCGTTGCCCGCGGGCCGATCCGCTGGCAGGCGCCACCTTCATGGTGAACAGCACCTGCGCCTGCGTGGTGGACCACGGCACGTTCTTGTCGATGCCGGTGACCTCGACGTGGCTGAACTGCTTGCGGAACGCGTCGCTGGCCAGCCCGGCCACCGCGAGATCCGCCTTGCGTTCCTTGACGCCGTCGTACAGCCCGCACAGGGTGTGTCGCGCGACGGTTTCGTCGTCCCCCTCGACCAGGGCGTTGAGGTATTCCTGAATCGCGGCCTGCGCCTGGGCATCGGTCACCACCACGGGTGCCGCGGGGCCACGCCGGGCGGCGACCACCACAACGGTCACCACGCCCGCGAGTGCGACCACCGCCAGCAGGGCGGCCAGCACCTTCGGCCAGCGCCGACGCGTCGGATAGGGCACCGGCGGCGGCATGGTGCCGGGGTAGGCGGAGGGCACCTGCTCGGGATACTGCTGGGGCGGAATGTGCTCGGGGTACTGGTAAGAACCAGTCATTAAATGGCGCTCCCCGCGTGATCTGGAGTTCGGTCAGCCGTCTACGGTGACCGGGAATACGGTTATACGCAGGTTAGCGCAACCCGAGAAGTGCGATCGTGAGCGCAGATCAGCGCCCGGCCCGCGCGGGTAGTGTTATGTAGCCGACTTAACGAAATGAGGACACTACGTGACCATCGCAGTTACCGGATCCATCGCGACCGACCATCTGATGCGGTTCCCCGGAAAATTCTCCGAGCAACTGCTGGCCGATCACCTGCAGAAGGTGTCGTTGAGCTTCCTGGTCGATGATCTGGTGATCCACCGCGGCGGCGTGGCGGGCAACATGGCCTTCGCGATCGGCACGCTCGGCGGTGACGTCGCCCTGGTGGGCGCGGCGGGTCAGGATTTCGGCGACTACCGGAACTGGCTGGAGGGCGCCAACGTCGACTGCGGCAACGTGCTGATCTCCGAGAGCGCCTACACCGCGCGCTTCGTCTGCACCACCGACGAGGACATGGCCCAGATCGCGTCGTTCTACCCCGGCGCGATGTCAGAGGCCCGCAACATCGCGCTCGCCGATCTGGTCGAGCGGGTGGGCAAGCCGGAACTGGTGATCATCGGTGCCAACGACCCCGAGGCGATGTTCCTGCACACCGAGGAGTGCCGCAAGCTCGGGCTGGCCTTCGCCGCCGATCCGTCGCAGCAGCTGGCGCGACTGTCCGGTGAGGAGATCCGCAAGCTCATCAACGGGGCGGCCTACCTGTTCACCAACGACTACGAGTGGGACCTGCTGCTGCAGAAGTCGGGCTGGAGCGAGGCCCAGGTGATGAGCCAGATCGACATGCGCGTCACCACCCTGGGCGCCAAGGGCGTCGACCTGGTCAGCTCGGACGGCACCTTCGTGCACGTCGACGTGGTACCCGAGAAGCATCAGGCCGACCCCACCGGCATCGGCGATGCGTTCCGCGCGGGCTTCCTGACCGGGCGCAGCGCGGGCCTGAGCCTGGAGCGCTCTGCCCAGCTGGCCTCACTGGTGGCGGTGCTGGTCCTCGAGGCGACCGGGCCGCAGGAATGGACCTGGGACGCGGCCGAAGCCGTGCAGCGCCTGTCCGACGCCTACGGTGCCGAGGCGGGCGCCGAGATCGCCCAAGCGCTGGCCTGACGCGCCGCAGCCGGCTCTGGGCCCCGAACGGGCTCAGAGCCGCTCAGAGCTGAACCGGGTAGTGCGGTTCCTTGATCTGCGGGGTCACGCTGTGCTCGACGAAGATCGCGTGCCACAGCATGAAGATCAGCACGGTCCACAGCCGGCGGCTGTGGTCACTCACGCCGCTGCGATGTTCGTCGAGCATGGTGCGGACCGCCGCCAGATCGACGTACGCGCCCGCCTGGGACGACGCCGTCATCGCGTAGGCCCAGTCCATCAACTCCCCGGACCGCAGCCAGTGCCGGATCGGCACCGGGAAGCCCAGCTTGGGGCGGTTGAGCACGTGGGCCGGAACGATCGGCTCCAGCGCCCGCCGCAGCGCGTACTTGGTCGTCGACCGGGTGATCTTCTGATCGACCGGCAGCCGGGAAGCCACCGCGAACACCTCGGGGTCCAGGAACGGCACCCGCAGCTCCAGCGAGTTGGCCATGGTCATCTTGTCGGCCTTGACCAGGATGTCGCCGCGCAGCCAGGTGAACAGGTCGATGTGCTGCATCCGCGCCACCGGATCCCAGCCCTGCGAGGCGGCGTACACCGGGGCGGTGACATCGGTGTGCGTCCACCCCGGCCGGAACCCGGGCAGCACCGCACGCAGTTGCTCGTCGGAGAAGCTGCGGGCATTGCCGTAGTAGCGCTCCTCCAGGGTCAGCGAGCCGCGGTGCAGCAGGCTCTTGCCCCGCATGCCCTCCGGCAGTGGCTTGGACGCCTTGCCCAGCGACTTGCGCACCGGCCGCGGCAGGTAGTCGAACGGCTTCAGCGACAACGGTTCCCGGTAGATCGTGTAGCCGCCGAACAGCTCGTCGGCGCCCTCGCCGGACAGCACCACCTTGACGTGTTTGCGGGCCTCGCGGGCGATGAAGAACAGCGGCACGAGCGCCGGATCGGCCACCGGCTCGTCCAGGTACCAGACGATCTCGGGCAAGGCCTCGACGAACTCGGCCGGGCTGACCACCTTGGTGACGTGCCGGGCGCCGATGGCCTCGGCTGAGGCGACGGCCACGTCCACCTCGGAGAAGCCCTCCCGCTCGAAGCCGGTGGTGAAGGTGATCAGGCGCGGGTTGTGCCGCATGGCCAGCGCCGCGATCGCCGTCGAGTCGATGCCGCCGGACAGGAACGCGCCGACCGTGACGTCGGCGCGCATGTGCTTGGCGACGGAATCCTCCAGCGCGGCGGTGATCTCGTCGTACCGGGACTGCTCGGCGCCCTTGACGAACGGCACCGCGTTGAACTTCGGGACGAAATACCGCGTCACCTCCGGCCGGCCGCCCGGCCGGAACCGGGCATAGCTGCCGGACTCCAGCCGGCGGATGCCGCGGTGCAAGGTCTCGGGCTCGGGGACGTACTGCAGCACCGTGTAGTGCTGCACGGCCCGCTCGTCGAGGTCGAGATCGATGCCGAGCCCCAGATCTTCTCGGGCTAGGTCCAGCAGGCATTTCTTCTCACTGCCCACCGCGGTGCCGCCGGGTCCGGTCGCCAGGTACAGCGGCTTGATGCCGAACGGGTCTCGGGCGCAGAACATCTCGCGTTCGACGGTGTCCCACAGGGCGAACGCGAACATGCCACGCAGCCGGTTCAGCGCCTCGGCACCCCAGTAGTGGTAGGCCGCCACGATGGCCTCGCCGTCGCCGTCGGTGTGAAATACCGCACCGAATTCGGACCGCAGCTGCGCCCGCAACTCGACGTAGTTGTAGATCTCACCGTTGAACACCAGCACGTAGCGGTCGGGCGATTCGGCCGGGCCCCAACGCAGCGGCTGGTGGCTGTGCGCGATGTCGATGATCGACAGGCGGTTGAAGCCGAGCACCACTGCGCCCTGGCCCTCGCCGTTCGGATCGGCCCAGGTGCCGGGCTCGTCGGGCCCGCGATGACGCATCAGATGGGACGCCTCGGCCACCGCGTCGACCAGCCGTTGTCCGGCATCGGGGGAGGCCTCACCCTGGGTGGATCGGGCTGGGTCAGTTACCAAGGCGAGCAGTCCACACACCGCGCCAGTATGTCTGATCCGGCGGGTTGCCGAGACCACCACCCGGACCCCTCGCCGAGTCGCTGTGTCCTGCATCGCGACGCCATTCCCGAGTCGCTTCGCTCCCGTGGACCGGCGTGGTCTACGCTGCGTAGTATTCGCAAAACAACTGACCGGTCGCGGTCGCGAAATACCGATCTAGGAGGCGCCAACGTGACACCTCGCGGGCTTAAGAAGGTGGCCCGAGCGGCGTTGTTGACCATTGTCCTGGGTGGCTCAGCCCTCTTGCTGAGCGGCTGCAGCTGGCAGGACGCACTCGCGCTCGGTTGGCCGACCGGGATCACCCCGGAGGGCAAACTCAACCGCGAGCTGTGGATCGGCTCCGTGATCGCCTCCTTCGTGGTGGGTGCCATCGTGTGGGCTCTGATCTTCTGGTCGAGCGCCTTCCACCGGAAGAAGAAGGGCGACACCGAGTTGCCGCGCCAGTTCGGCTACAACATGCCGCTGGAGCTGGTGCTGACGGTGATCCCGTTCCTCATCATCTCGGTGCTGTTCTACTTCACCGTGGTGGTCCAGGAGCGCATGCTGCACAAGGACCCCAACCCTGAGGTCGTCATCGATGTGACTGCCTTCCAGTGGAACTGGAAGTTCGGCTACCAGAAGATCGACTACGCCGACGGCACCTTCGACTACGACGGGGCCGACCCCGAGCGCAAGGCCGCGATGACCTCCAAGCCCGAGGGCAAGGACGCTCACGGTCAGGAGCGCGTCGGCGCGGTGCGTGGCCTCAACCCCGAGGACCGCACCTACCTGAACTTCGACAAGATCGAGACGCTGGGCAGCTCAACGGAGATCCCGGTGCTGGTTCTCCCGGTCGGCAAGCGCGTCGAGTTCCAACTCAACTCCGCGGACGTGATCCACGGCTTCTGGGTGCCGGAGTTCCTGTTCAAGCGCGACGTGATGCCGGAGCCGGTGGCCAACAACTCGGACCACATCTTCCAGGTGAGCAAGATCGAGCAGACCGGCGCGTTCGTCGGGCGCTGCACCGAGATGTGCGGCACCTACCACTCGATGATGAACTTCGAGGTCCGGGTCGTGGAGCCCAACGACTTCAAGGCCTACATCGATCAGCGCAGCGCAGGCAAGACCAATGCCGAGGCACTGGCGGCCATCAACCAGCCGCCGCTGGCGATCACCACCAAGCCGTTCGACACCCGACGCGGTGAGCAGGCACCGCAGGCGAGCAAGTAAGGGCTACCCGCAATGCATATTGAAGCTCGACTGTTCGAGATCCTCACGGCCTTCTTCGCGCTGTCGGCAGTGGTGTACGGCGTGCTGACCGGGATGTTCGCCACCGGCGGCGTCGAGTGGGCCGGAACCACGGCCCTGGCGCTCACCACCGGTCTGACCCTGATCACCGGTACGTTCTTCCGCTTCGTGGCACGGCGTCTCGACACCCGCCCCGAGGACTACGAAGACGCCGAGATCAGCGACGGCGCAGGCGAACTGGGCTTCTACTCGCCCCACAGCTGGTGGCCGATCCTGATCGCGCTGTCCTTCTCGGTCGCCGCGGTGGGCGCTGCGCTCTGGCTGCCGTGGTTGATCTTCGCCGGCGTCTGCTTCGTGTTGATGGCGGTCAGCGGCCTGGTGTTCGAGTACTACTGGGGTCCTGAGAAGCACTGACCCGTCCGACGACGTGCCGATTGTGACCTGGGAAAAGGTCACAATCGGGCCGTCACTTCATCCGCCACCGGCAGCGCCGGAGTCACCGGCGTCACCTTGTTGGGTAATGTTGCCGGGGCACTGTCACCAGCGAACGATTCCGTTCGATCTGCGGGCGATGAAGTTGTCGAGAAGGATAGGCGTAGATGAGCGGGCCGAATCCCCCGGAACCGGGTGCCTCCGGTTCTGATTTACCGGATCAACCCGGGAAGCACTCCGCACCCGAGGAGCCGACCCAGGCTACGGGCGCCGACGCGGACGGCGGCGAGACGGAGTTCTACTCACAGGCGTACTCGGCGCCCGAGTCCGAGCAGTTCACCAGCGGGCCGTACGTGCCTGCCGACGTGGCTCTGTACGACTACGACGACTACGATCCGGCGACCGAACTCGTCGACACCGCACCGCCGCCGCGCTGGCCGTGGGTGGTCGGTGTCACCGCCATCGTCGCCGCCATCGCACTGGTGGCGTCCGTCGCTGTCCTGGTGACCCGCGACGACGACACCAGCAATCTCGCCACCCCGAAGCCGAGCACGACCACGTCGGCGCCCCCGGTGCAGGACGAGATCACCACGACGACACCGCCTCCGCCGCCCCCGCCACCTCCGACCTCGGAGCAGCTGCCACCCCCGCCGCCGCCCGAGACCGTGACGGNTCACCTACGTCGACGGGAACGGGAACCGGCGCACGCTGCGCAACGTCTACATCCCGTGGACCTTCACGATGACCCCGATCTCCAACTCGGATGTGGGGTCGGTCGAGGCCTCCAGCCTGTTCCTGGTGAGCAGACTGAACTGCTCGATCACCGCCAGTGACGGGACCGTGTTGTCCTCCAACGCCAACAATTCGGCACAGACCGCCTGCTGATGACCGGGCCGATCAGCGAACTCGAGAACACCGACCGGGTCTTGCTGGGCGCCTGCGCCGCGGTCTGGCTCGCTGCCCTCGGTGCCGGGGTGGCCGCTGTGGTCGCCCTGGTCGATCTGGGGCGCAGCCATCCCCAGGCCACCGAGGGGGCCGACACCCCGTGGCTGCTCTACACCGTCATCGGCCTGTCCGTCCTGGTGATCGCGGGTGCGGTGCCCCTGCTGATCCGCGCCCGGGCCCAGGCCGGCAACCGCNGGGTTGGCCACCTATCTGATGGCCACCAACAGCGATGTCGCGGCCTGGTGCCTCTACGCCGTGGCCGGTGTGGTCACCGTGGGCATCGTCGCGCTGCCCGTCGTCGCGCTGCGTCAGCTCGACGCTGCATCCTGAATCCGGGCTCTGCCTCCTCCGGGCTGTGCGCTCACGGCGCTCACGTATGTAGCGCTGTGGCGGTTCTGCGGCCCCTTTTCCGCCATGGCGTTACATACGCGGACATCGGGTGCCGAGGCAGGCGCCTGATGTCGCTACGGGCGCAACGGGATTCTGATCGTCGGCTCACGTATGTAGCGCTGTGGCGATTCTGCGGCCCCTTTTCCGCCATGGCGCTACGTACGCGGAGATCGGGTGCTGACGCAGTACCGGTGTCAGTTCCCACACCGGAACCTGCCCATAAAACAATCGCCGCAACCTCTCGATGAGGCTGCGGCGATTGTTTGGGGTAGGGGAGTGGTCAGTGATGACCGTTGGTGTCCCCGTTGCTGTTTCGCTCCTGGTGCTCGCGCAGGGCGGTGAGCGCCTTGCGCTCGGAGGCGTGGGCGGCCTCGGTGAGCGCGTCGTGCTCGACTGCCGGATCGGCGAACAGGAAGCTGCCGGTGCCTGGTGCACCACCGGAACCGAGCTTGTTCATCCGCTTCGGCAGGGCGGCACCCTGGTACTCCAGCGGGATCGGGTGACCGTGCTCGTCGACCGGTCCCAGCGGCTGGTGCAGTTCGACGTAGGCACCGTGCGGCAGGCGCTTGATGATGCCGGTCTCGATGCCGTGCTCCAGGACCGCGCGGTCGCTGCGCTGCAGCGAGATGGCCCACCGGTAGGCGATGTAGTACACGATGCCCGGCAGCACCACCATGCCGATACGGCCGATCCAGGTGGTCGCGTTCAGCGAGATGTGGAACTTGAGCGCGATGATGTCGTTCATCGCGGCCAGGGTCAGCACCATGTAGAACGCGATCGCCATGGAGCCGATCGCGGTCCGCACCGGTACGTCACGCGGACGCTGCAGCAGGTTGTGGTGAGCGTCGTCGCCGGTGACCTTCTTCTCGATGAAGGGGTAGGCGATCAGCAGCGCGAAGACGCCGCCCATGATGAGCGCGACCCAGACCACCGCGGGGATGGTGTGGCCGAACGGGTAGAACTCCCAGGCCGGCCAGATACGCGCGAGGCCTTCGGTCCACATCATGTAGAAGTCCGGCTGGCTACCCGCGGACACTTGAGACGGCTTGTAGGGGCCCAGGTTCCAGATCGGGTTGATCGTCAGCAGGCCGCCCATGAGGCCCAGCACGCCGGTGATCATCGCGAAGAACGCGCCCGACTTCACCGCGAACACCGGCATGACGCGCACGCCGACGACGTTGTGCTCGGTCCGGCCGGGGCCGGGGAACTGGGTGTGCTTCTGGAACCACACCAGCGCCATGTGTGCGCCGATCAGGGCCAGGATGATGCCCGGGATCAGCAGGATGTGCAGGGCGTACAGGCGCGGGATCAGGATCTCGCCGGGGAAGTCCCCGCCGAACAGCGCCCAGTGCAGCCAGGTTCCGATGATCGGCATGCCCAGCGTGATCGAGGACAGCGCGGCGCGCAGGCCGATGCCGGACAGCAGATCGTCGGGCAGCGAGTAGCCGAAGTAACCCTCGAACATCGCCAGGATCAGCAGCAGTGAGCCGATCACCCAGTTGGCCTCACGCGGGCGGCGGAACGCGCCGGTGAAGAAGATGCGCGCCATGTGCACCATGATCGAGGCGGCGAACATCAGGGCCGCCCAGTGGTGGATCTGGCGGACGAACAGACCGCCACGCACCTCGAAGCTGATGTCGAGTGCGGACTCGTAGGCCCGCGACATCTGAACACCCCGAAGCGGTTGGTACACACCGTCATAGGTGACGTGCGCCATCGACGGATCGAAGAACAGCGTCAGCCACACACCGGTGATCAGCAGCACGATGAAGCTGTAGAGAGCGATCTCACCCAGCAGGAAGGACCAGTGGGTGGGGAACACCTTGTTCAGCTGCCGGCGCACCGCGGCCGACGGGTGGTACCGCGAGTCGATCGCATCGCCTTGGGCGGCTGCGATCTTGGCAAGGTCAGGGCTCATGATTTGCGCTCCCAGAATGCCGGTCCGACGGGTTCGATGAAGTCACCATTGGCGACGAGGTAACCGTCCTTGTCGATGGTGATGGGCAGCTGAGCCAACGCGCGGGCGGCCGGGCCGAAGATCGGCTTGGCGAAGTGCAGCGCGTCGAACTGCGACTGGTGGCACGGGCAGAGGATGCGGTAGGTCTGCTGCTCGTACAGCGACGACGGGCAACCCAGGTGCGAGCACACCTTGGTGTAGGCGAACAGCTCACCGAAGTTGAAGCTCTCCTGGCCCTTGCGCTTGACCACCCGGGGCATGTCGGCCGGCTTGAGGCGGATCAGCATGACCGGGTTACGCACACCCATCGCGATCTCGGTGAGGTGATGCTCGGACTCGACGGTGGTGCCGTCGCCGTCGGACTCCCGCCAGGGGAAGACGGTCTCCATGCCACCGGCGTCGATGTCCTCGGGCCGCATCTTGACGAACGGCGACGAGCCGGGACGGCCGGTCGCGCGCGCCAGGTAGATGGTCTCGCCGTGGAACCGGGGGGTCCAGCCGGAGGTCCACAGCTCGGCCTTCTTGCCCTCGGCGGTGGGAACGACGGGCTTCCACGGGTTCTTGATCAGACCACCGATGAACGCCACCAGGGTGCCGGCCCCGAATGCGCCGAGACCGATGCCCAGCGACAGGCCGATCAGCTTGCGGCGCTTGAAGGTCGAGCCTTCGAGAGCGTCGCCGAGGTTGGCCGCGACGGTCTTGCGGGCCAACTCGGGCGAGCGTCCGTCGTGGCGATCCTGGACCGAGATCTCCTCGGGGATGAACTTCTTCTGGAACAGCACCGCGCCGATGCCGATCGCCAGGATCGACAGGCCGAAGGTGAGACCGTACAGCGGGGTGGCCAGCGAGTAGAGGAACTCACCCTCCGAACCGAAGGGCTGGTACTCCCACGGCCAGAAGATGAAGATCAGCAGCAGCGCCAGACCCGAAAGCCCGCCCAGCAGAAGCCAGTACGCGACCAGCCGCTCGGTACGCTTCTCGGCCTTGGTGCCGGGGACCGGCCAGCGCGGCTCCTTGAAGATGGTCTCGACGCCGTCGATCTTGCCGCCGAGTTCGACGAGATCCTCACGCGACATCGAAGCGAGCTCGTCATCGCTCGGAATCCTCGGGCTGTTGTCGGTCATGCTCGTGCCCCGATCCACATTGCCGCGCCGATAGCGGCGACCATTCCGATAATCCACATCGCCATGCCTTCGGGCGCGGGGCCGAAGCCACCGAGGCCGTAGCCGCCGTAGCTGGGCGTCTCAGCCGACTCGCGGACGTAGGCGACGATGTCGCGCTTCTCTTCCGGCGAGAGCTGCCGGTCGGAGAACTTGGGCATGTTCTGCGGCCCGGTCTGCATCGCGGTGTAGATCTGGGCCGGCTTGGTGTCGCTGAGGTCGGGCGCGTACTTGCCGGAGGACAGCGCGCCGCCCTTGCCGGTGAAGTTGTGGCACGAGGCGCAGTTGAGGCGGAACAGGTCGCCACCACGGGCCACGTCGGAGCCGATCAGCGACTCCTGGGCCACGGCGCCGTGCTCGTCGCGGATCACGGTCGGGCCGCCGCCGTTGGCCTGAACGAAGGCGCCGAGGGCGTCGATCTGTGCCTCGTCGAAGTGCTCGGGCTTGGACGGGGCCTGGGCCTCGCCGCGCATCGCGGGCATACGACCGGTCGACACCTGGAAGTACACGGCGGCCTCGCCGGTACCGATCAGGCTGGGCCCGCGATCGGGCACACCCTGCAGGTTGGCGCCGTGGCACGAGACGCACGACGTGTCGAACAGTTGCTTACCCGTGCGCAGCAGCGCCGACTGAGATTCGTCGGCGACCGCGACCTGCGGTGTGGGTGTCAACGTGGCCGCAACACCACCTGCGACTGACAGGCCGATCAACAGCAGGAGACCTGCTGAGAGTCGGCGGCGCAGCCGTCGGCGTGACTTGCTGGTCATCGAACCCCTTCTCATCGAGGCGAACATCGGCGAGTTGATCATCGGACGCATCGGCGAGCCGATCATCGGACGAAGTAGATGGTGGCGAACAGCGCGATCCAGACGATGTCGACGAAGTGCCAGTAGTACGAGACGACGATCGCCGCGGTGGCCTGTGCGGGCGTGAACTTGCTCATCTTGGTGCGGGCCAGCAGCAAGACGAAGGCGACAAGCCCGCCGATGACGTGCAGACCGTGGAAACCGGTCGCCAGGTAGAAGACCGACCCGTAGGCACTGCCCGGGATCGTGGTGCCTTCCTCGACCAGGTGGATGTACTCGTATCCCTGGCCCAGTACGAAGAACAGGCCCATCAGGAACGTGATCACATACCACCGGCGCAGCCCGAACACGTCGCCGCGCTCAGCGGCGAACACGCCCATCTGGCAGGTGAAGGATGACGCGATCAGCACCAGCGTCACCGGAACAGCAAGGGCCAAATTGAGTTCGGTGGGCTCCGGCGGCCAGTTGCCGCCAGCTTGCGCGCGCGCCGTGAAATACATCGCGAAGAGTCCAGCAAAGAACATGAGTTCACTGGAAAGCCACACGATGGTGCCGACACTGACCATGTTCGGTCGGTTCAGCGAATGAACGCGCGACGTGATTGCCGTTCCCGAAGTACCTACAGCGCTCGTCACATCCGCAAGTATGACGCTTTGTAGTTGTCGAACTCCACCCGGGTCGAGCAATTGATCTCAAACGTGTCGCGTTCGGGTCGTCGGGGCGGCGCCCGGGGCTCCGGTGTCAAGGTCGCACAGCGATAGCATTCGGCGGTGGCTTCTGCATCTTCACCTCAGTTCCCGTCGTCCTCCCGGTCCGAGGCGGCGCCGACGTGGCCGCTCATTCTCGGGCGCCTGACCACCGAGCAGAGCCTGCCCAACGGTTACGCGGCCTGGGCCATGGACCAGATCATGACCGGGGTGGCGACGCCGGCCCAGATCGCCGGGTTCGCGGTGGCCATGAAGATGAAGCGGCCGACCTCGTCCGAGGTCGGGGAACTGGCCGACATCATGCTGTCGCACGCCCGCCGGGTGCCGACCGAGCAGATCGGCAACCAGACCGTGGACATCGTCGGCACCGGCGGGGACGGTGCCAACACGGTCAACCTGTCGACCATGGCCGCCATCGTGGTCGCGGCCTGTGGCGTCCCGGTGATCAAGCACGGCAACCGGGCCGCGTCCTCGCTGTCGGGTGGAGCCGACACCCTGGAGGCACTCGGGGTGCGGATCGACCTCGGACCTGACGAGGTGGCCCGCAGCGTGGCCGAGGTGGGCATCGGGTTCGCCTTCGCGCCCCAGTTCCACCCGTCCTACCGGCACGCGTCGGTGGTGCGCCGGGAGATCGGGGTGCCGACGGTCTTCAATCTGCTCGGGCCGCTGACCAATCCCGCGGCGCCGCGGGCCGGACTCATCGGCTGCGCCTTCGACGACCTGGCCGAGGTGATGGCCGGGGTGTACGCCGCGCGCGGGTCCAGTGTGCTGGTGGTGCACGGCGACGACGGTCTCGACGAGCTGACCACCACGACCACCAGCACCATCTGGCGAGTGCAGGCCGGCACCGTGGACCGGCTGAAGTTCGACCCCGCGGCCTTCGGCTTCAAGCGCGCGGACATCAGTGAGCTGGTGGGCGGCGACGCCGCGGCCAACGCCGCCTCGGCGCGCGCGGTGCTGGGC
>NZ_LT546207.1:1462703-1465218 GCF_900078665.2 Mycolicibacterium houstonense
GGTGGGCCCCCGCCGCGCCGAAGCGGGCCGTGCAGGTACGCAGCCCGGTGAACCGGGCCAGCAGCGCGGCCGACTGCACCGCGTCGGACCGGGCCGAGAATGGCCCGAAAGCCGTGCGGGGTCCCGGGTTTCGCACCGTCGACAACCTGGGAAAAGCCTCGTCGGTCAGTGCCACCCACCACCACCGTTGCGGAAACTTGGAGCGCCGGTTGTACGGCGGTGCGTGCGCGGCGAGCAGCCGTAGTTCGCGGACCCCGGCCTCCAGGTCATGCGCGCACTCGACGTGATCGACCGCCGTGGCCAGCGAGGCCATCTCCTTCATCCGGGCCCGGGGGTCGGCGCCGGTGAAGTACTGCCGGACCCGCCGGCGCAGATCGACCGCGGTGCCGACGTAGAGCACCTCGGCCGACGGGCCGCGGAACAGGTACACGCCCGGCCGGTTGGGCAGCCGGTCGGCCAGAGCCCGGTTGCGCCGCTGTGCCGGGGTGACGTCCGGCAGGTACGAGCGCAGATCGGCGTAGGTGTGGATGCCCTGGTTGCCGACGCGTTCGATGAGCCCGTGCAGGACGTCGACGGTGGCGCGGGCATCGTCGAGCGCGCGGTGGGTGGGCGTGGTGGACGCACCGAACAGCCGGGCCAGTGCCGACAGCTTCACGCTCGGCGCCTCGTCCCTGGTGAGGACGCGGCGGGCGAGTTTCACCGTGCACAGCACCGGTGGCCGCGGCCACCCGATCTGGGCCCGCTGGGCCGCCGCCCGCAGGAACCCGATGTCGAATCCCGCGTTGTGGGCGACCAGCACCGCGCCCCTGCAGAATTCGAGGAACGAGGGCAGGACGGCGTCGATGCGCGGCGCGTCACGCACCATCGCGGTGGTGATCCCGGTGAGCTCGACGATCTGCGGTGGGATGGCGCGGCCGGGATCGACGAGGGTGGCCAGCTCGCCGAGCACCTCACCGCCGCGGACCTTGACCGCGCCGATCTCGGTGATGGCGTCGTACCCGTCGCCCGGAGTCTTGGCGGTGGCGCGGCCGCCGGTGGTCTCGAGGTCCACCACCACGAAGGTGGTGTCGGCCAGCGAGACCGACTCGAACGCCGCATCGAGGTTCAAGGCCAGCTGCTCGGCGTCGGCGGTGTTGCGCTGGCCCATGGCAGTGACGGTAAGTGCTGCCCCCGACAAACTTCGCCGGGCACGCGCCGCCGGATCGGGCTTGTCGGGCCCTTCGCTCCAATCCGCTCCGCTACTTGTCGGGCCCTTCGCTCCAATCCGCTCCGCTACTTGTCGGCACCCGGCGATACCGTGCGCCCAACACCGATCGAGAGGACGGTCAAGATGAGTGGAGTGCGGCAGGACGGGTGGTCCTACGCCGATGAACCCCACCCCGCCACGCCCCACACCGACGGCGTGACCATCGACTGCGACGACTGCGCGGTTCGGGGGCCGGGGTGTCAGGACTGTGTCGTCAGCGTGTTGCTCGGCGTGCCGGAAACTTTGCTGGACGACGAGCGTCGGGCGCTGGAAGTGCTCGCTGACGTGGGCCTTGCGCCACGGCTGCGGCTCGTCCCGATTCACCGGGAGGGCCGGTCCGGGGTCGCCTGACGACACGCATCCCTTGGCGCACAGGAAAATATCCAGGCCGGGCTGTTAAATTTGCAGCTTCTGTTGGACAAGCCCGATGCCGTTTCGTAACCTATCTGAGACCTAAGAGCAGTTCGAGGCGGCTCGCCATCGCCAGTTGTGAGGACAAAAACTTGAGGCACGAGCGCGCGCACCGGCCCACAAGTCGTTTCAAGCGACCCGTTGTAGGTGCAATAGCGGGCTTGACCATGATGTCCGGACTGCTCGCCGCCAATTCGCAGGCCGACCCTGCCGACGATGCTCTGGCAAAGCTCAACGAGCTGTCCCGCCAGGCTGAGCAGACGACCGAGGCCATGCACTCCGCGCAGCTCGACCTGAACAACAAGCTTGCCGCCCAAGAGGCCGCGGAGAAGAAGCATGCCGCCGACACTGCGGCGGTCGACCAGGCCAAGACCCAGCTGGCAACCTTCCAGACCTCGGTCAACAAGGTTGCTGCGGCCCAGTACATGGGCGGCCGTACGTCCGGGGTGGATGCCATCCTGACCGCGGGTTCACCGCAGCAGCTGATCGAGCAGCTGGCCGTGCAGCGGGTGATGGCGACCGAGATGTCGGCCCAGATGAAGAACTTCCGCACGGTGGGCGAGAAGGCCGCGGCAGCCGAGCGGGAATCGGCGAAATCGGCCGCAGACGCCAAGACCGCGGCCGAGCAGGCCGCCGCAGTGCGCGCCGACCTGCAATCCAAGCAAAGCCAGCTGCAGGTCCAGATCGCCGTCGTCAAGTCGCAGTACCAGTCGTTGTCTCCCGGTCAGCGGGAAGCGCTGGCAGCGGTCCCGGCGGCCCCACCCGTACCGGCACCTGAGGCGTTGCCACCAGCGCAGGACCCGGCCGTGTTGGCCGACCCGCCGAACGGGATCCCGCCGGGTGACGTCGCCCCGCCCG
>NZ_LT546207.1:1465755-1486968 GCF_900078665.2 Mycolicibacterium houstonense
CAGCCGCTACGTGGCCGACACCCATGGTGTCCCGACACTGCGTGAGCTGTACCGGCGGGCCTGCGGGCCGGACCATCCCGACGTGCCGACGGCGATCCGAGAAACGCTGGGTGCCCACCTCGACGCCGTGGTGGCCGACTGGCGCCGCTGGCTGACCGGATAGCCTGTCGCCGATGGGCAGCAGACGGGTCACAGCTGGGATGCCAGCGGGCAGGACGGCGCGATGACGCGGGTTTTGTTGGTCACCAACGACTTTCCACCGCGCCGCGGCGGCATCCAGTCCTATCTGGAGGCCTTCGTCGGTGAGTTGGTGCGCGACGGATCGCACGAGCTCACGGTGTACGCGCCGAAGTGGAAGGGCGCCGCGGACTTCGACGACCAGGCCGCCGCGGCCGGTTACCGCGTGGTGCGGCACCCGACCTCGCTGATGGTGCCCGAGCCGACCGTGGCGGCCCGGATGACCCGGTTGATCGCCCAGAACGACATCGAGACGGTGTGGTTCGGGGCGGCCGCTCCGCTGGCGCTGCTCGGCCCACTGGCCCGGCGGGCCGGCGCCCGGCGCGTGGTGGCCAGCACGCACGGCCACGAGGTGGGCTGGTCGATGCTGCCGGTGGCGCGCGGTGCCCTGCGCCGCATCGGCGACGACGCCGACGTGGTGACGTTCGTCAGCCGCTACACCCGGGGCCGGTTCGCCTCGGCCTTCGGACCGCGCGCGGCGCTGGAGCATCTGCCGCCCGGCGTCGACATCGACCGGTTCGTACCGGATTCGGTGGCGCGGGCCGAACTGCGGGCCCGGTATGGGCTGGGGCAACGGCCGGTGGTGGTGTGCCTGTCCCGCCTGGTGCCGCGCAAGGGCCAGGACATGCTCATCCGCGCCTGGCCGGCGATCCGGCGGCGTATCCCGGGGGCCGCGCTGGTGATCGTCGGCGGTGGACCATACCTGCCGACCCTGCAGAAGCTGGCACACACCCACGATGTGACCGCGGATGTGGTGTTCACCGGCGGGGTGCCCGGTGCGGAACTGCCAGCGCATCACGCGATGGCCGACGTGTTCGCCATGCCGTGCCGCACGCGTGGCGCCGGCCTGGACGTGGAGGGGCTGGGCATCGTCTATCTGGAGGCCTCGGCCTGTGGTGTCCCGGTGATCGCCGGAACCTCCGGTGGGGCACCGGAAACCGTGCTCGACGGTCAGACCGGCACGGTGGTCGACGGCACCGATGTGGCGGCCGTGGCGACTGCCGTGGGCGATCTGTTGGCCGACCCCGACCGGGCCGCCGCGATGGGNACCATCCCGACGTGCCGACGGCGATCCGAGAAACGCTGGGTGCCCACCTCGACGCCGTGGTGGCCGACTGGCGCCGCTGGCTGACCGGATAGCCTGTCGCCGATGGGCAGCAGACGGGTCACAGCTGGGATGCCAGCGGGCAGGACGGCGCGATGACGCGGGTTTTGTTGGTCACCAACGACTTTCCACCGCGCCGCGGCGGCATCCAGTCCTATCTGGAGGCCTTCGTCGGTGAGTTGGTGCGCGACGGATCGCACGAGCTCACGGTGTACGCGCCGAAGTGGAAGGGCGCCGCGGACTTCGACGACCAGGCCGCCGCGGCCGGTTACCGCGTGGTGCGGCACCCGACCTCGCTGATGGTGCCCGAGCCGACCGTGGCGGCCCGGATGACCCGGTTGATCGCCCAGAACGACATCGAGACGGTGTGGTTCGGGGCGGCCGCTCCGCTGGCGCTGCTCGGCCCACTGGCCCGGCGGGCCGGCGCCCGGCGCGTGGTGGCCAGCACGCACGGCCACGAGGTGGGCTGGTCGATGCTGCCGGTGGCGCGCGGTGCCCTGCGCCGCATCGGCGACGACGCCGACGTGGTGACGTTCGTCAGCCGCTACACCCGGGGCCGGTTCGCCTCGGCCTTCGGACCGCGCGCGGCGCTGGAGCATCTGCCGCCCGGCGTCGACATCGACCGGTTCGTACCGGATTCGGTGGCGCGGGCCGAACTGCGGGCCCGGTATGGGCTGGGGCAACGGCCGGTGGTGGTGTGCCTGTCCCGCCTGGTGCCGCGCAAGGGCCAGGACATGCTCATCCGCGCCTGGCCGGCGATCCGGCGGCGTATCCCGGGGGCCGCGCTGGTGATCGTCGGCGGTGGACCATACCTGCCGACCCTGCAGAAGCTGGCACACACCCACGATGTGACCGCGGATGTGGTGTTCACCGGCGGGGTGCCCGGTGCGGAACTGCCAGCGCATCACGCGATGGCCGACGTGTTCGCCATGCCGTGCCGCACGCGTGGCGCCGGCCTGGACGTGGAGGGGCTGGGCATCGTCTATCTGGAGGCCTCGGCCTGTGGTGTCCCGGTGATCGCCGGAACCTCCGGTGGGGCACCGGAAACCGTGCTCGACGGTCAGACCGGCACGGTGGTCGACGGCACCGATGTGGCGGCCGTGGCGACTGCCGTGGGCGATCTGTTGGCCGACCCCGACCGGGCCGCCGCGATGGGCGCGGCGGGCCGGCAGTGGGCGGTCGACCACTGGCAGTGGCGCTCGCAGGGTGCCCGGCTGACCGGGCTGCTGTCGGGCTGAGCCGGACTCAGCTGTAGAGCGCCGCGATGTCGGAGGCGAACTTCTCGGCCACCACCTTGCGCTTGACCTTCAGCGTCGGGGTCAGCTCGCCGGTGTCTTCGGTGAAGTCGACCGGCAGGATCCGGAACTTGCGGATCGACTCGGCATGGGACACCGCCTGATTGGCGTCTTTCACCGCCAGGTCGATCTCGGCCAGCAGGTCGGGGTCGTCGGCCAGATCGGCCACCGAGGCGCCGGTGTCCTTGCCGTTGCGCTGTTTCCAGCCGGGGAACGCCTCCGGGTCGATGGTGATGAGCGCGGCGATGAAGGGCTGCTGATCGCCGACCGCCATCGCCTGGCTGATCAACGGATGGGCCCGCAGTCGATCCTCCAGCAGCGCGGGTGCGACGTTCTTGCCGCCGGCGGTGACGATGATTTCCTTCTTGCGCCCGACGATGGTCAGGAAGCCGTCGTCGTCGATCGCGCCGAGATCACCGGTGTGGAACCAGCCATCGGTGAACACCGCGTCGGTCTCCGCGTCGTTGTTCCAGTAGCCGTTGAACACGACACCGCCCTTGACCAGCAACTCACCGTCCTCCGCGATGCGCATGCTGTTGCCGGGCACCAGCTTGCCGACGGACCCGACCTTGAGCTCGCCGACCCGGTTCACCGTGATCGCGGCACTGGTTTCGGTCAGCCCGTAGCCCTCGTAGATCGTCAAGCCCACGCCGCGGTAGAAGTGGCCGAGCCGCGCACCCAGCGGCGCACCGCCCGAGATCGCGGCGTGGCACTCGCCGCCGAGCGCGGCCCGCAGCTTGCCGTAGACGAGCTTGTCGAACAGGGCGTGCTTGGCGCGCAGCAGCAGGCCCGCACCGCCGGTGTCCTGGGCTTTACTCCACTCGATCGCCGTGTCGGCGGCGATCGCGAAGATCTTGCCCTTGCCGTCGTTGCGGGCGTTCTGCTCGGCGGTGTTGTAGACCTTCTCGAACACGCGCGGGACCGAAACCACCAGCGTCGGCTTGAACACCCCGAAGATCGGTACCAGGTTCTTGATGTCGCTGGTGAAGCCGAGGGTCACCTTGTTGGCGAAGGCCGCGATGGTGATGGCCCTGGCCAGCACGTGGGCCAGGGGCAGGAACACCAGCATCCGCTCGCCCTTGGCCAGTTCGGTCGTGAAGCAGGCCTTGGCGCCGTGGATCTCGTAGAGCAGGTTCGAGTGGGTCAGCTGGCAGCCCTTGGGCTGGCCCGTGGTTCCGGAGGTGTAGATCAGCGTCGCCGGGTCGGCCGAACGAATGCCGGCCAGCCGCTTGTCGAGCTCGGCGGGGTCGACGGACTTACCGGCCTCGGCCATGGCCTCCAGCGCGGCGGGGCCGGTGCCCTCGATCCGCAGCACCTTGCCCAGCTCGGGCAGCTGGCCGCGCAGTTGTTCGACGGTGTCGGCGTGCGCGTCGGTCTCGGCGAACACGATCCGCGCCGCGGAGTTGTCCAGGACGAAGCGCACCTGTTCGGCCGAGGACGTCTCGTAGATCGGCACCGTCACCGCGCCCACCGACAAAATGGCGAAATCGATGATCGGCCACTCGTAGCGGGTGGCCGACAGGATCGCGACCCGATCGCCGGGCTGGATTCCCTCGGCGATCAGGCCCTGCGCCACCGAGCGGATCTGATCGGCCGCCTCGGCGCAGGTCACGTCGACCCAGGAGCCGTCGACCAGGCGCCGGAAAATCACATGATCAGGGCTCTCGGCCGCGTGTGCGGATACCGAACTGACGATGTTGTCGTGCTCGCCGACGGCAAACGACGCGGGGACGCTGTACTCCCGCATTGACTCACGCACGATCTTGCCCTCCAGGCTTGTGATACCGGCTTGTGCGCGTCAGCCTAGTCGGCCGCGGTAGTCCGGCGACCGGGCATGTGTGAAGCTAGTCCGCGATGAACAGCATTCAGATCGCCGACGAGACGTTCGTCTGTGCCGATCCGGTCGCCGTGGGCGCCGCGGTTGCCGATGTCGCCAGCTGGCGGCGGTGGTGGCCCGACCTGGTGCTCAAGGTCGTCGAGGACCGCGCGGACAAAGGCCAGCGCTGGACCGTGACCGGGGCGTTGACCGGAACGATGGAGGTCTGGCTCGAGGAGGTGATGGACGGTGTGGTGCTGCACTACTTCCTGCACGCCGAACCGTCCGGTGCCACCGCCCGGCAGCTGGCCGAGATGGATCTGCCCAACATGAACCACCGGCGCCGGGTGGCAGGCAAGGTGATGGCCTTCGAGATCAAGCAGCGCCTGGAGTCGGAGCGACCGGTCGGGGTGTCACGACTGGCCTGACCGAGGACGTCGACGGGAGGGTAGATTTCTCCGCGAGAGCCGTGGTACCTCGGCGGGGCGGGGAGAAGGGTGTGACGGTGGCCGACAAGACTTCGCAGACCATCTACATCGATGCTGATCCGGGGACGGTGATGGACGTCATCGCCGACATCGGTTCGTATCCGGAATGGGTGGCCGAGTACAAGGAAACCGAGGTCCTGGAGTCCGACAAGGACGGCAATCCCAAGACCGCGCGCCTGGTGCTGGACGCGGCGGTGCTCAAGGACACCATGGTGCTGGCCTACGAGTGGCCCGCGGACCGTAAATCGGTGACCTGGTCGCTGGTCTCCAGCTCGCTGCTGCGGGCGCTCGAAGGCACATACCGGTTGTCGCCCAAGGGATCCGGCACCGAGGTGACCTACGAGCTGTCGGTCGATCTGATCATCCCGATGATCGGGCTGCTCAAGCGCAAGGCGGAGCGACGTCTCACCGATACCGCGCTCAAGGATCTCAAGAAACGAGCCGAGGCTGAGTGAGTTCCTGTGTGGCCGCGAGGATCAGCCTGTTCGTCGGCAAGGGCGGCGTAGGTAAGTCGACACTGGCGACGGCCACCGCGGTTCGTGACGCCATGTCCGGGCAGCGGGTCCTGATCGTGTCCACCGATCAGGCGCATTCGACCGGGGACGTCCTGGGCATCACGCTCGCGCCGACCGGGCATCGAACCCCCACGCGGGTGCTCAGTGACCTGGATGCCGGACCGAGCGGAGCCGGCGGACTGGACGCCCTGGCCCTCGACACGCTGGCCCTGCTGGGTGCGCGCTGGGTCGAGACGGCCGGGTCGCTGGCCGCGCGTTTTCCCGAATCGGACTTGGGAGATGTTGCCCCCGAAGAGCTTTCGGCACTGCCGGGGATTCAGGAAGTGCTCGGACTGCACGAGGTCGGCGAGCTCGCGGATTCGGGGCAGTGGGATCACGTGGTGGTGGACTGCGCGTCGACCGCCGATGCGTTGCGCATGCTCACGCTGCCCGAGACCTTCGGTCTGTATCTGGAGCGGGCCTGGCCGCGGCACCGCCGCCTGTCGGGTTCTCCCGATGCGGCCACCGCGGCCATGGTGGCGTTGATCGAGCGGGTGGACGCCGGTATCCGCAGGCTCGGCAGCCTGCTCACCGACGGATCCCGGGTGAGTGCCCACCTGGTCCTCACCCCGGAGCGGGTGGTGGCCGCCGAGGCGTCCCGGACGCTGGGGTCGCTCGCGCTGATGGGTGTGGAGGTCGCCGAGATCATCGTGAACCAGATTCTGGTGCAGGATGATTCGTTCGAGTACCACAACCTGCCTGCGCACCCGGCGTTCGATTGGTACACCGAGCGGATCTCCGAACAGCAGGCCGTGCTCGACGGTCTCGACACCGCGATCGGGGATGTGCAGCTGGTCCTCGTCCCGCACGTGCCGGGGGAACCGATCGGTCCCAAGGCGCTGGGCGAACTGATCGACAGTGCCCGGCGGCGCGATGGTTCCCCGCCACCGGGCCCGTTGCGGCCCGTCGTCGACCGCGAGTCGGGGACTGGACTCGAGGCCGTGTACCGATTGAGGCTAGAGTTGCCGCAGATCGATTCGGCCGGGCTCACGCTGGGTCGCGTCGATGACGACCTGATCATCGGCGCGGCAGGGATGCGGCGTCGGGTGCGGTTGGCCTCTGTGTTGCGTCGGTGCGTCGTGACGGATGCACAGTTGCGCGGCAGTGAGCTGACAGTACGTTTTCGTCCGAATCCGGAGGTGTGGCCGGCATGACGGGGTCTCATCCCGAACTGGGTTCGGAGCTTCGGCAGCTGGCGCAGGAAATCCTGGACCGGTTGGATCCCGCGGTGCGGTTGGCCGCAGCGGGTTTGGCGGCCGCGGACAGCCCGGGCAAGTGCCAGCAGGTGTGGTGCCCGGTGTGTGCGCTGGCCGCGGTGGTCAACGGTGAGCAGCATCCGCTGCTCGCGGTGATCGCCGAACACAGTGTCGCGCTGCTGACGGTGATCCGCGCGGTCCTCGACGACGGCCGCGACGGGTCGGCCGGCGGGGATACCGGTTCCGGCGGAGATAGCCCGTCGCCCGACGGCGGGCCGGATGAGCCGCCGCCCGACGATTACCCGCCGTCACCAGGTCCGGGCCGCTACCAGCACATCCCGGTCAACGTCCAAGACTGAGACGCCGCTGAGACACAGCAGGCATCCAGGGCTTGCTGTGGTAGCCACAACAAGCCCTGGGTACAGTTGTCGCAGAGCATTGCGCGATGCGCCCAAGGTGGAGGGTCCATGTGGTATTGGCTGTTCAAGTACATCCTGTTGGGCCCCTTGCTGGCTGTGCTAGGCCGGCCCAAAATCACTGGCCTGGAACATGTTCCGGCCAACGGTCCGGCGATCCTGGCCAGTAATCACCTGGCGGTGATGGACAGCTTCTACCTGCCGCTGGTGGTCAGCCGGCGCATCACGTTCCTGGCCAAGCAGGAGTACTTCACCGGCACCGGGATCAAGGGCCGGTTCCTGGCGTGGTTCTACACCGTGGTCGGGCAGGTGCCGATCGACCGCACCGACGCGGACTCGGCGCAGGCCGCCCTGACCACCGCCACCCGCATCCTCGGTGAGGGCAAGCTGCTGGGCATGTACCCCGAGGGCACCCGCTCACCCGACGGTCGCCTCTACAAGGGCAAGACGGGCTTGGCCCGGCTGGCGCTGGAGACCGGGGTGCCGGTGATCCCGGTGGCCATGGTCGGCACCGACGTGGTCAACCCGCCGGGGTCGAAGGGGCTGCGGTTCGGCCGGGTCGAGGTCAGGTTCGGCAAGCCGATGGACTTCAGCCGGTTCGACGGGCTGGCCGGTAACCGCTTCATCGAGCGCGCCGTGATCGACGAGGTGATGTACGAGCTGATGGACCTCTCCGGGCAGGAGTACGTGGACATCTACGCCGCCACCCTCAAGGAGAGCGCTCAGCAGACCAACGGTCAGGCGGTCGAGGCGGCCAAGCCCGCGTCCCGGTTACCGCACGCCGCCGCGGGTTAGGACGTTTCGCCGCCGCCGAGCCGGGCCAGCGGCGTGGCGGTGACGACGTCGTCGTTGTCCGCCTTCGGCTTGGACACCGCACCGGCGACGATGATGACCGCCAGCGCCCACCACAGGTAGGAGCCACCGGCCAACTGCCGCAGTACCGACGCCGCGGTCTCATGGTGCGGGGTGAGCAGGGTGATCGGCGTCCACACCATCAAGGCCAGACCCACCGCCGTCACCAGGGTCAGGTACACCGAGGCCAGGCGCACATGGCGCATCCGGTACGCGAGCACACCGGTGACCAGCAGCGTCGGCAGCGACCACACCCAGTGGTGCGACCACGACACCGGTGACACCACCAGGCCGAACATCGCCACACAGATCAGGGCGAGCACCGGTGCCTCGTCCGCGCCGCTGCGCAGGGCCCGCCGGGCGGCCCACACCGTCAGCGCCAGCACCATGAAGCACGCGATGACCCACAGGGCGAACCGCGGCCCCTCGGCCAGGCCGAGCCGCGCCAGCGCGCCGGCGATGTTCTGGTTGGTGTTGAGCGTGGCGGTGCCGATCCGGTCGGTGTTGCGTACCGTCTCGGTCCAGTACTCGATCGAGTCCGTCCAGGCCAGCACGAATCCGGCCAGGCTCGCCACCACGGTGGCCGCGGCGGTCCGCAGCAGGGTGTGGATGTCCCGGCGGAGCAGGAAGTACAGCAGGAACACCGCGGGGGTGAGCTTGAGCGCGATCGCCAGACCCAACAGCATCCCGCGCGGCCACGGTGTCCGGCGGGGCACGCAATCGGCCAGCACCAGCGTCATCAGCACCACGTTGATCTGGCCGAACTCGAAGTTGGACCGGATCGGTTCCAGCCAGAAGACGGCGGGCACCACGAGCGCGGCGGCCAGCCAGCAGCGGCGCAACCAGGCCGGCTCGGAGGTGATCGTCGTGTCGGGCCAGACATCCAGCCGGGTCAGCACGATGACCACCGAGACGATCAGCAGCAGCAGCGTGGTGGCGGTGATCGCCACGCTGGCCGCGGGTAGCGAGAGCCAGGCGAACGGGGCGAACGCGATCGCGGCGAGCGGGGGATAGGTGAACGGCAGGTCCAGGCCGCCCTGGGTGTGGAAGATCGCGCCGTCGGCGTACAGCGGCTGGTTGTCCAGCCAGGCGCGGCCGCCCATCCGGTACACGTCGATGTCGATGCGATAGGGCACGTGGCCCAGTAGCCGCCAGCCGGCCCAGATCAACCCGGCCACTGTGAGCAACTGAAAAAGCCGCCACCCGATCGTCGGTGCCCAACCAGCTCCGCCGGGCGACTGCCGCATACTCATGTTCTCAACAGCCTATCGGTGGCAACCCCGTGCGGCCGCATCCACGGTCGCGACGCGCGCAGGTCGGCGTAAGTTCTGTGCGTGCACGCGACCCTCCATCTCGATTTCGTGACCCGTGATCGCCTGCCGTTGCTGTGCTGCCTGGTGGCGTTCATTCTCACGTTCTTCGTGACCCGTCTCGTGGTGCGTTACATCCGCCGCAACGCCGGCAGCGACCGTCCGCGCCGGTGGTGGCAGCCCCGCAACATCGGCCACGGCTCGCTGCACATCCATCACATGGTGATCGGGGTGGTGCTGGTGATGGTGTCGGGCGTGACGATGGTGACGCTCGCGGTCAACGGCGGCGTGCCGGAATTCACCGTTGCCGCGGTGTTCTTCGGTATCGGCGCCGCGCTGGTGCTCGACGAGTTCGCCCTGATCCTGCACCTGTCGGACGTGTACTGGGCCGAGGACGGCCGGACCTCGGTGGATGCGGTGTTCGCCGCGGTGGCAGTCGCGGGGCTGTTGATCATGGGTTTCAACCCTTTGTCATTCTTTGATATCGGTATCTGGCGTGAGGACCAGTCGGTGGCCATGCGCGCGCTCGTGGTCGGCATGGCGGTGCTGACCCTGCTGCTGGCGGTGGTGGTCCTGCTCAAGGGCAAGGTGTGGACGGGATTGGTGGGCATGTTCATAACCCCGCTGCTGTTCGTCGGGGCGGTTCGGCTGTCACGGCCGCACGCGCCGTGGGCACGGTGGCGCTACACCGGCCACCCCCGCAAGATGCACCGCGCGCTGGAGCGGGAGCGCTGGCTGCGCCGGCCGGTGGTGCAGGCCAAGCTGTGGTTGCAGGACGCGATCACCGGTATGCCGAAGTTCCCCGACGACGCCGCTGTCGACGCACAGCTCGACCGGGAGATTCATGCGGCACCAGCCCCCGCCGCCACGACCACGACGACCGAGCGGAAGGCCTGATGCGGTACTTCTACGACACCGAGTTCATCGACGACGGCCGGACCATCGAGTTGATCTCGATCGGTGTCGCCGCCGAAGACGGCCGCGAGTACTACGCGATCTCGACCGAATTCAATCCCGACCGGGCCGGGCGGTGGGTGCGCAAGCACGTGCTCCCCAAACTGCCGTCCCCGTCGTCCCAGCTGTGGCGGTCGCGTCGGCAGATCCGGTCGGAGCTGGAGGACTTCTTCGACATCGACGGCGACGAGCCGATCGAGTTGTGGGCCTGGGTGGGCGCGTACGACCATGTGGTGCTGTGTCAGCTGTGGGGTCCGATGACCGATCTGCCCCCGGCGATGCCGCGGTTCACCCGCGAATTGCGCCAGTTCTGGGAGGAACGCGGATCGCCGCGGATGCCCGCGCGGCCGACCGACGCACACGACGCACTGGTCGACGCCAAGCACAATCTGCACCGCTTCCAGTTGATGACGAGCCTGGACTCGGCGCCGGCGCGGCGGCCCGGCCTGACACAGCCCTGAAAACACCCGCTCACCGGCGGCTACCATGAACGGGTGAACTGGACTGTCGACATCCCCATCGACCAGCTGCCGCCACTGCCTCCGCTGACCGACGAGCTGCGCCAACGGCTCGACGCGGCGCTGGCCAAGCCGGCCGTCCAGCAGCCCAGCTGGGATGCCGACGCGGCCAAGGCCATGCGCACCGTGTTGGAGAGCGTCCCGCCGGTCACCGTCCCGTCGGAGATCGAGAAGCTCAAGGGCCTGCTTTCCGACGTGGCCCAGGGCAAGGCGTTCCTGCTGCAGGGTGGTGACTGCGCCGAGACCTTCGTCGACAACACCGAACCGCACATCCGGGCCAACATCCGCACGCTGCTGCAGATGGCCGTGGTGCTGACCTACGGCGCCAGCATGCCGGTGGTGAAGGTGGCCCGGATCGCGGGCCAGTACGCCAAGCCGCGGTCGGCCGATCTCGACGCGCTGGGCCTGAAGTCCTACCGGGGTGACATGGTCAACGGCTTCGCCCCGGACGCCTCGGTGCGCGAGCACGACCCGTCACGCCTGGTGCGGGCCTATGCCAACGCCAGTGCCGCGATGAATCTGGTGCGCGCGCTGACCTCATCGGGGCTGGCTTCGCTGCACCTGGTGCACGACTGGAACCGGGAGTTCGTCCGGACCTCACCTGCCGGTGCCCGCTACGAGGCGCTGGCCGGGGAGATCGACCGGGGCCTGAAGTTCATGTCCGCCTGCGGGGTGGCCGACCGAAACCTGCAGACCGCCGAGATCTTCGCCAGCCACGAGGCGCTGGTGATCGACTACGAGCGGGCGATGCTGCGGCTGTCCGACCCGGCCGAGGCCTCCGACGGGGTGCCGAAGCTGTACGACCAGTCCGCGCACTACCTCTGGATCGGTGAGCGCACGCGTCAGCTCGACGGGGCCCACGTGGCGCTGGCCGAGGTGATCGCCAACCCGATCGGGATCAAACTGGGGCCGACGACCACGCCGGAGCTCGCCGTCGAATACGTCGAGCGACTGGATCCGGACAACGAGCCGGGCCGGCTGACCCTGGTGACCCGGATGGGCAACAACAAGGTGCGCGACCTGCTGCCGCCGATCATCGAGAAGGTCCAGGCGACCGGTCATCAGGTGATCTGGCAGTGCGACCCGATGCACGGCAACACCCATGAGTCGTCGACCGGCTACAAGACCCGTCATTTCGACCGCATCGTCGACGAGGTGCAGGGCTTCTTCGAGGTGCACCACGCGCTGGGCACCCACCCCGGCGGCATCCACGTCGAGATCACCGGCGAGAACGTCACCGAATGCCTCGGTGGGGCGCAGGACATCTCGGATTCCGACCTGGCCGGCCGCTACGAGACCGCCTGCGATCCGCGGCTCAACACCCAGCAGAGTCTGGAACTGGCGTTCCTCGTTGCCGAGATGCTGCGCGGCTAGGCGTCGCTACAGCAGGGCACCGATGTTGGTGCCCAGCGTCCACGCCGCGGCGGCCACCAGACCGGTGAAGGTGAGCACGGCGATCAGCCAGATCACCAGCGCGCGCTTGGCGCGTTGGCGCGCCCAGTAGAACTCGCTCATCTCGATTCCGGCGAATTGCCCTGCCCCGAAAGCGTATTCGCCGTCCTCGGGGTCGTCGGTAATCGGCGCCCAGTCATGCTGATCCCGGGTGATCTCGCGGGTCGGCTGACGCGGCGCGGGAGCCAGGGGGACCGGGGGAGCCGGCGGCGCGGCCGTCACCACCGTGGTGGTCTCGGCGCGTCGTTCGTCGGATCCGGCGAGATCGTGCACCCGGGTGGCGGCCAGGTGCTGTGCGGAATGCCGCGGCGCGGGCACCCGGAACGCGGGAAGGCCGAGATCCTCGACGATCTGGTGCAATTCGGCCCGCATCTCCTGGGCGTCGGTGAATCGCCGCCCGGCATCGCGGTCGGTGGCCCGGCGCACGAGTTCATCGAATTGTGTTGGTACCCCGGCGATCACCGAGCTCGGCGCGGGCACGTCGTTGTCCATGCGCTGGTAGGCCACGGCGAGTGCGGAATCACCGGTGAACGGAGTCTCGCCGGTGAGCAGTTCATAGGTCAGGATGCCGACGGCATAGACGTCGCTGCGCGGATCGGCGTCACCGGTGCGCACCTGTTCGGGGGACAGGTAGGCCGCGGTACCCAGAATCACACTCGTCGAGGTGATCTTGGCCTCGGCCACCGCGCGCACCAGACCGAAGTCGGCGATCTTGACCTCGCCGTCGTCGGAGATCAGCACGTTCTCGGGCTTGATGTCGCGATGCACGAGCCCGGCCCGGTGCGCCACCGCCAGCCCGCCGAGCACCGGCGCCAGGACCGCGGCGACCGCATGCGGGGGCATCGGACCCCGTTCGGCCAGCAGTTCCCGCAGGGTGCCACCATCGATCAGTTCCATCACCAAGAAGGGTGGTTGCTGCGCCGGGCCGTTTCCGGAGCCTCCGCCGCCCTGGTCGTAGACGGCGACCAACCCGGGATCTTTCAACCGGGCCACGGCCTTGGCCTCACGGCCGAACCTGGTCAGAAAATGGCTGTCGCCGCTGTAGCGGGAGTCCATCACCTTCAGCGCGACGGGACGGTCCAGGCGGACGTCGAGCCCGCGGTACACCGTGGACATGCCACCGGTCGCGATGGGTGTGTCCACGCGGTACCGCCCGTCCAGCATGGTGCCGACGAGCGGATCCGATTGCTGCTCCACCGGACACATGTTACGAGTTGCCGCCGAGGTCCTAGAATCGATGCGGTGAGCAGCATTCCGGCCGCCGATGACGTTTTGGATCCCGACGAGGCCGTCTACGACCTACCAACGGTGTCGGGTTTGCTCGGCATCCCGGTGACCAAGGTGCACCAACAGTTGCGGGACGGACACCTGGTCGCCGTGCGCCGCAACGGGGTCCTGGTGGTGCCGAAGGTCTTTTTCGACGATGCCGGACGGGTGGTCAAGCCGCTGCCCGGTCTGCTGGTGGTGCTGCGCGACGGCGGCTACCGCGACACCGACATCGTGCGTTGGTTGTTCACCCCGGACGAGTCGCTGACGATCACCACCGACGGCAGCACCGAACGGATGTCGAACGCCCGGCCGGTCGATGCCCTGCACTCGCACCAGGCTCGCGAGATCCTGCGCCGCGCGCAGGCGCTAGCGTACTGACGGCTGGTTTTCCGCGGCCGGTTCCGGTTCCGGTGCGCGGTACAGCGAGTACCACGCGGCCACCGCGCACGCGGTGGTCAGCAGGACATGGGCCCACGAGTACATGCCGTGTGCCCCATCGGGTTTCCACATCACCATGATCCAGGTGGAGAACCCCGCCACCGCCGCGATGGCGGGCCGCGTCTGGATCAGGGCGGCAGCCACCGCGAGCGGCCAGGTGTAGTACCAGGGCAGCGCGGCGGGCACGAACAACACGACCACAACCATGGCCAGGGCGATGCCCGTCAGCGCCTGCCGGTCGGTGTGCCGGTAGCGCCACCACAACAACGGCAGGGCGATCACGATGGTCAGGATGCCGATGATGCGGGCGACCTCGAGCACGGCGTAGAAGTTGACCGGAAAGACCAGGCCGCCAATGGCGTTGATGAGGTTGGCCGCCGCGGTGGGCACCGTGAGCCAGTTGATGATCTTGACCGAGCCGGCCAGTGCCGTGAGCCAGCCCAGGCCCACTCCGGCCAGCCAGGAGAGCACCGCGAACACCGCCACGAAGATCAGTACCGAGGCGGCGGTGGCGATCGCGAACGCCCGCACCGCGGCCATGTCGCGCTTGTCCCGCAATTGGCGCATCCACACCCAGACCAGGAACGGCAACGCGAGCCCGGCGGTGGCCTTGACGGCCACGGCGACCGCGATGAGGCTGACCCCGATCACCGGCCGGCCGGCGAACGTCAGGGCGATCGCGGCCATCATCAGCCCGACCATGAGCATCTCGTTGTGCACGCCGCCCATCAGGTGCACGATCACCAGCGGGTTGAGCACGCAGATCCACAGCGACGCGGCGCCGCTGGCGCCCACGTGCCGGGCCACGCGCGGTGCGGCCCAGATCAGCAGCAGCAGACCGGGCAGCATGCACAGCCGCAGCAGCATGGTGCCGGCCACCACGTCGTCACCCACCAGAATCGTGACGAACTTCGCCACCAGGATGAACGCCGGTCCGTAGGGGGCCGTGGTCGTCGTCCAGATCGGGCTGACGTTGTCCAGCAGCGAGTTCGGGTTCTCCACCGGTCCGACCACATACGGGTCGAAGCCGTCGCGCAGCAGCGCTCCCTGGGCCAGGTACGAGTAGGTGTCGCGGCTGAACAGCGGCACGCTCAGCAGCAGCGGTGCGAGCCAGAAGCCGGTGGTGGCCACCATGGTGTATTCGGTGGCGGTGCGGTCGATCACGCGGCGGCCCAGCCACAGCCAGGCGATCAGCATCGCGGCTACGCCGGCCCACAACAGGATCGAGGACAGCACCAGGCCGTGGCCGAACCGCAGCCAGGACAGGTGAAGTGACTCCAGCAGCGGATCGTGCAATCGCGTGCTGCCCGCGCCGAGGCCGCCGATGGTGAGCAGGGCCGCACCCAGGCAGCCCAGGCGGGCCGGGCGGGCCTCGGCAGACACCGCGAATGCGGCCAGGCGCGAGATGTGTTGCGCCACCCCGGTAGTCGGGGTGGCGGTCGGCATAGGTGTCATGGGGGAGTTGTCATGTCCTTATGACGGACGGCTCCTACGCCGACCGGTTCGCCGCGAAGCGGGCGATTTCGGCCAGGCCGGTCTTGGCCTGTTGGTGGATCGGGGCCGACGCGAGGGTGTCGAGGGCGCGGTGGGTGAGCAGCTCGATGTGTTCCTCGACCGCGGCCAGCGCTCCGACGGATTCGATGGCCTGGCACAGCTCACCCACGTGCGCGTCGGTCAACTCGGTGCCCACCGAGTTGCGCAGCAGCGTGGCGACCGCCGGGTCGGTTTTGTCGGCCAGCTCGAGCGCCTCGGCCAGCAGCACCGTGCGCTTGCCCGAGCGCAGGTCGTCGCCGGAGGGCTTACCGGTGACCGCGGGATCGCCGAACACCCCGAGCACGTCGTCGCGGAGCTGGAAGGCAACGCCGAGGTCGTTGCCGACCTGGTGGAAGATCTGCTGCACGTCGGGCCGGTCGGCCGCTGCGGCGGCGCCCAGCTGCAGCGGCCGGGCCACCGTGTAGGACGCGGTCTTGTAGGTGTTGACGTTCAACGCCGAGGCCACCGATTCGGCACGGCTGGCCTCCGCGACGATGTCGAGGTACTGGCCGCCGAGTACTTCGGTGCGGATATGGCGCCAGACCTGTTGGATCCGCTGCTGGGCGTCGGCGGCGATGTCGGCGGAGGCGACGATGTCGTCGGCCCAGGACAGGGCCAGGTCGCCGGCCAGGATGGCCGCCGACAGGCCGAACTGCTTGGAGGAACCGTGCCACTTGCGTTCGCGGTGGCGGTCGGCGAACAGCCGGTGCACGGTGGGCAGGCCGCGGCGCGTCGCCGAATCGTCGATGACGTCGTCGTGGACCAGCGCGCAGGCCTGCAGCAACTCCAGCGCGGCGAACAGTCTCAGCACGCCGGGATCGGCAGGCAGGTCGGCCGGCTCGACCACCGCGCGCCAGCCCCAGTAGGCGAAGGCCGGGCGCAGCCGTTTGCCGCCCCGCAACACGAATTCTTCGAGTGCGGCGGTCAGCTCGGCGTAGTCGGTTCCGATGTACTCGCAGTCGTGGCGGCGCTCACGCAGGTAGTCGCGTAATTGGTCGGTGACGGCGCCGGCCAACTCGACGGTCGACGGTGCCGCTGTTTGCACGCTCAGCGCCCGCCCCTTTCTGTGTCAACGGTGTCCCCGAGTGCATTCAGGGTAAAGCGTGGGGTGTGTTTTGTACCAAGTGAGCTCGAGGGATCAGTCGCCGCTGACCGCCGGATCACCCGGCTTCGGTGAGGTGTCGCGGCTCATCCAGGCCAGGGTGCCGATCACGCCGGCCACCAGGAACGCGCCGACGATGAGCCAGATGGCCGCCGTGGTGAAGGACCTGGCACTCGGATCGGTGTACCGGGCCTGGGCGTTCATCGTGCTGACGATGCCCGGCCGCAGTTTCCATTCCACGATCGACGAGCTCACCTGATCGCCGTTGGTCGACGTCACCTCGCCGGGGAACGACACGGTCAGCAGAACGTCGGCCTGCGGGTCCGACAGTGAGGTGAGGTCGACGCGGCCCTCCAGGATCACCAGATCGCCTGCGCGGCGCAGCGAGATGTCGACGCCTGCGGAATCGCGGCTCATGCCGGCGAGCTGGGGCAGTTCGGCGAAGGTGAGGTCGGAGAACACGGCCTGGGACCCGACGAAGTCGTCGCGGCTGTACTCCGAGACCGCGACCTTGTTGGCGAACGGGAGGTTGTTCAGCAGCTGGGGACCTTTGTCCTCGGCGTCGCGCGGCTTGGCCGCGGCGATGATCTGGCCGGACACCCGGTCGTCGGCGGAGACCGTGATCGAGGTACGGACCCGGACGCAGCCGACCGCCAGGGGCAGGATCAGCAACAGCAACATCACCAGCGTGAGCAGACGGGTCCGGCTGCGGCGGCGGGGTGGTCGGGCGTGCACGCAGGTCATCGTGCCAGATCTCACAGTGGTAGGGGACGACCGAGGATGGCAAACGGCCTGGGGTCACCGGCGAAGTGGTAGCCACGGATCACGTCGGTGAAGCCGAGCCGCCGGTACAACTGCCAGGCTCGGTTGGACTCGCCGTAGATCTCCGGGGTCGACAACAGCACATGAGATTCGGGTCGGTCGGCCAACAGTCGCCTGGTCAGGGCCTCGCCGAGACCACGGCCCTGGGCGCGGGGCTCGATGTGCAACTCGGTGAGTTCGAAGTAGCTGGCCATCAGTTCGGCGATCCGGTCTTGACGCGTTCCGATCCGCTGCAGGCCGGAGATCACCTGTTGTTGCCACCATTGGTCCGGGGCGCCGCGGTAGCCGTAGGCGATGCCCTGCAACGGGGCATCGAGCAGTTCCGGGCCGGTGGGGCCGGCACCGGCTTCGGCGTCGGACGGTGGGGCGACGGGGGAAGTGTGCTCGACGGCGGCCACGCATTTCCAGCCGGCGCGGCGGGGGTGCTCGAGCCACAGGGCCGCGCGCTGGTCCTCGGTGCCGCGGGGATAGCGCATGGCGTCGACGTACACGCGCAGCGCTTCGGGGAGCCGGCGCTTCATGTCGTCCGGCGACAGATCGATGAGATACGTCGCCAATGCTTTCGCCCTTTCGCCAGCCCGCTGTCTGCCGGACTCATTATCTTCAGTCATTATCGGGCGACGAGACCGTTGGTCCCGTCGACCCGGGCCATCTCGGAACGACTTACAATCGAAGGTGAACAAGGTGGTACGGCTCGGATCGACCTCGTATCATTAGGTTCAGGTGCCCGTGATTGCGGGCATGTCAACGTTTGAAGGCGACGGCGGCGTCGGCAAGGAGGGACGAATGCCACTCTCCGATCATGAGCAGCGCATGCTCGATCAGATCGAGAGCGCGCTCTATGCCGAGGATCCCAAGTTCGCGTCGAGCGTCCGCGGTGGGACCTTGCGTGCGCCATCTGCCCGGCGTCGGTTGCAGGGCGCGCTTCTGTTCGTCGTGGGGCTGGCGCTGTTGGTCATCGGTGTGGCGGTGAAGGCCACGATGATCGGTGGATTCCCGATCGTGTCGGTGGTGGGCTTCGTGGTGATGTTCGGCGGCGTGGTGTTCGCCATCACCGGCCCACGGATCACCGGCGGCCGCGATCGTGCGGCCCAGGGTACGGGCAGTGCGCCACGTCAGCGTCGTCAGCGCGGCGGGTCGTTCACCACCCGGATGGAGGACCGGTTCCGGCGTCGCTTCGACGAGTGAACCGGCCGACGGTTTCTCGGGGGTAGCCCTCAACGGGCTGCCCCCTTTTTTTGTGCCCGGATCCGGCTCGGGCGACCGCCTAGCGACACGCCGACGGGATGAGGCGTGTCCGATCCGTGGGGCGGGGTGGGGGATTCGCCGGATCGGGTGAGATTTCTGCCCCACAACGCCCCACCTTCCAACCGCAGGTCTCTACCTGCGGTTTTTCTGTTTCTCCGGGCTGGCCTGAGTGCTCACGTGCCCGTCTGAGGGGGATTCGGGGGCCTTTGGTGGGGCAGAAACCCAAACTCGTAGGCTCAAATGGAGCAAAGTGGGGGATCGTGGGGTAAAGTGGCGGCCAACGGGGAGAACGGAGCCCCGTTCGGAGGGCAGAAGGCGAAGCGACTCGGGATCCGAACCGGGTGGCGGGAGGTGTCCAGATGTTTCTGGGTACCTACACGCCCAAGCTCGACGACAAAGGGCGGCTCACGCTGCCCGCCAAGTTCCGCGACGTACTGGCAGGAGGGTTGATGGTCACGAAGAGCCAAGATCACAGCCTTGCCGTGTACCCGCGGGACGAGTTCGAGAAGTTGGCCCGGCGTGCATCGCAGGCTTCCCGGAGCAATCCGGAGGCCCGTGCGTTCTTGCGCAGCCTGGCCGCAGCCACCGACGAGCAGCATCCTGACGCGCAGGGTCGGATAACCCTGTCGGCGGATCATCGTCGCTACGCCAACCTGACCAAGGAGTGCGTGGTGATCGGGTCGGTCGACTATCTGGAGATCTGGGACGCCGAGGCATGGCAGGAGTACCAGCAGACCCACGAAGAGAACTTCTCCGCGGCCACCGATGAAACTCTGCGCGACATCATCTGATGGAGCCGCTGATACGGCCGGTGAATCGGGGGCTGGCCTGGACTTAGCCCGTGCAGCGCGGCCTCTGCCCGAATTGGCCCTGGCGTACTTCCCCAACGCCAGGTCCGTGAATTCGGACAGAGACCCCGGTGCAGGGGCCATTCCGAGCGGAGGTGTTTCAGCGGTGCCCGAGTCCCCAGATCACTCAGACTCCCCGGACCCCGGGAATTCCCAAGAGCACGGACACATTCCGGTTCTGCTCGAACGCTGCGTCGAGCTGCTGGCCCCCGCGCTGACCCGCCACCATGCCGACGGCACGGGAGCGGTCCTGGTGGATGCCACCCTGGGCGCCGGAGGACATTCCGAACGTTTTCTCACCGACTTCCCCGGGCTCCAGGTGATCGGCCTGGACCGGGATCCGAACGCGCTCGGCGTCGCCGGCGCCCGCCTGGCGCTGTTCGGTGACCGGATGCGGCTGGTGCGGACGCGGTACGACGGCATCGCCGGCGCGATCGCGGAATGCGGCTTCGAACGGATCGACGGCGCGCTGTTCGACCTCGGGGTGTCCTCGATGCAGCTCGACCAGACCGAGCGCGGCTTCTCCTACTCCGCCGACGCCCCGTTGGACATGCGGATGGATCCCGACGCGCTGCTGACGGCCGCGGAGATCCTCAACACCTACGACGCCAAGTCGATCGCCCGGATCCTTCGCGATTTCGGAGAGGAGCGCTTCGCCGGCCGGATCGCCGACAAGGTCGTCAAACGACGTGCCCAGCAGCCGTTTTCGACTACCGGCGAGCTGGTCGAGCTGCTGTATGAGGCGATCCCCGCCCCGGCGCGCCGTACCGGTGGGCACCCGGCCAAGCGCACCTTCCAGGCGTTGCGGGTCGCGGTCAACGGCGAACTCGATTCGCTGCGCGCCGCGCTCCCGGCCGCTCTGGCCGCGTTGTCCGACGGTGGGCGCATCGTGGTGATGGCCTATCAGTCGCTGGAAGACCGCATCGTCAAGCAGGCGTTCAGCGCGGCCACGGCATCGCGCACCCCGCCCGGCCTGCCGATGGAGTTGCCGGGCCATGAACCCGAATTCGTCGCATTGACCCGCGGAGCCGAGAAGGCCCGACAAGCAGAGATCGATCGAAATCCGCGTAGCGCTCCGGTGCGGCTGCGGGCACTGGAAAAGGTGGGGGAAGGGGCCAACTCATGAAGGTGAAGCGACCCGAGCAGCTGCGCGAGACAGACCGCAGGCGTCCGGTACGGCAACCCGCACGTAATGGCGGCAGGCGCACCGCGGAGGCTCCGCCGCGCAAGCGTCGGCCAGGTTCCGAGCAGCGGCCCACCCGTTCGGCACCGGGCACCGGGCCGATTCAACGGCCGGGCACCCGTCCGGCCCGGCCCAAGAGTGCCAGCCAGGCCAAGGCCCGGGCCAAGGCACGTAAGGCCAAGGCGCCCAAGGTTGTCCGCCCCCCATTGCGGGTCCGCCTGAGGGAACGGCTGCTGGCGCGGCTGGCCTCGGTGGAGCTCAATCCGCGCGTTCTCATCGCCCGGGTCCCCTTCGTGGTGCTGGTGATCGCGGCGCTCGGGGTCGGTCTCGCGGTCACCCTGTGGCTGTCGACGGGTTCGGCCGAGCGGTCCTACCAGCTCGGCCACGCCCGGCAAGTCAACGAGGGCCTGCTGCAACAGAAAGAGGCCCTCGAGCGCGATGTCCTCGAAGCGCAGGCCGCCCCGGCGCTCGCCGAGTCGGCACGCAACCTCGGGATGATCCCGTCGCGCGACACCGCCCATCTGGTGCAGGACGCGACCGGCAACTGGACTGTGGTCGGCACGCCCAAGCCGGCCGA
>NZ_LT546207.1:1487008-1489034 GCF_900078665.2 Mycolicibacterium houstonense
GCCGCAGCGGGCCCCGAAGGCCTCACCCGGCCAGGGGCATGAGGCCCGGGCACGCCGCACCCGCGTCGCGGCCGCCGAAACCGGTTTGCGCAGTTCTTCTTTCGTTTTCCGGCATCGCGCCGGAAACTTCGTCATGTTCGCCGTGCTGGTGATCGCCGCGGTGCAGCTGTTCACCCTGCAGGTGCCCAGGGCAGAGGGCCTGCGGGCCGAGGCGGCAGGCCAGCTCAAGGTCACCGATGTCAACCCCGCGATGCGCGGCAGCATCGTCGATCGCAACGACGACAAGCTGGCGTTCACCATCGAGGCGAAGGCGCTGACGTTCCAGCCGGTCCGGGTCCGCAAGCAACTCGCGGAGGCCAAGGCCAAATCCAGCGAGGCCCCGGATCCGGATCGCCGGTTGACCGAGATCGCCAAGGAGGTCGCCACCCGGCTCGACAACCGGCCCGATTACAAGACCGTGCTCAAGAAGCTGCGGAGCAACGAGACTTTCGTGTATCTGGCCCGCGCCGTCGATCCGGCGATTGCCAGCGCGATCATGGACAAGTTCCCCGAGGTCGGTGCCGAGCGGCAGGATCTGCGGCAGTACCCGGGCGGCTCGCTGGCCGCCAACATCGTCGGCGGGATCGACTGGGACGGACACGGTTTGCTCGGCCTGGAGGATTCGCTCGACGCGGTGCTGGCGGGCTCCGATGGTTCGGTCACCTACGACCGGGGTTCCGACGGTGTGGTGATTCCCGGCAGCTACCGCAACCGGCACGACGCGGTCAACGGCTCCACCGTGCAACTGACGCTGGACGACGACATCCAGTACTACGTGCAGCAGCAGGTCCAGCAGGCGAAGGACGCCTCGGGCGCCAAGAACGTTTCCGCGGTGGTGCTCGACGCGAAAACCAGTGAGGTGCTGGCGATGTCGAACGACAACACGTTCGACCCCAGTCAGGACATCGGGCGCCAGGAGAGCCGGCAGATGGGCAACCTGGCGGTGTCCTCGCCGTTCGAGCCGGGATCGGTGAACAAGATCATCACCGCGGCCACGGCCATCGAGCTCGGCCTGACCAACCCGGACGAGGTGCTGCAGGTGCCCGGCTCCATCAACATGGGCGGGGTCACCGTGGGTGACGCCTGGGAGCACGGCGTGATGCCGTTCACCACGACCGGGGTGTTCGGGAAGTCGTCGAACGTCGGCACGCTGATGCTGGCGCAGCGAATCGGCCCGGAACGGTTCTACGACATGGTCCGCCGGTTCGGGCTCGGCCAGCGCACCGGGGTGGGTCTGCCGGGCGAGAGCTCGGGCCTGGTCCCGCCGATCGATCAGTGGTCGGGCAGCTCGTTCTCGAACTTGCCCATCGGACAGGGCCTTTCGATGACGCTGCTGCAGATGACGGCCATGTATCAGACGATCGCCAATGACGGCGTCCGGATCCCGCCGCGGATCATCAAGTCCACCATCGCCCCGGACGGCAGCCGTACCGACGAGCCGCGGCCCGAAGGCGTCCGGGTGGTGACCCCGGAAACCGCCCGCACGGTGCGCAACATGTTCCGCGCCATCGTCCAGCGCGACCCCAGGGGCGTGCAGCAGGGCACCGGCCCGCAGGCCGCGGTCGAGGGTTACCAGATCGCAGGCAAGACCGGAACCGCGCAGCAGATCAACCCGGCCTGTGGTTGCTACTACAACGACGTCTACTGGATCACGTTCGCCGGTATGGCACCCGCGGACGATCCGCGGTACGTCATCGGCATCATGATGGACGCGCCGCACCGGGCCGCCGACGGCTCGCCGGGCTCGTCCGCGGCGCCGCTGTTCCACAACATCGCCTCGTGGCTGCTGCAGCGTCACAACGTCCCGCTGTCGGCCGATCCCGGCCCGGAGCTGACCCTGCAGGCGACCTGACCGCGATAGTCGTGGGTGTCGCGGTCGGCGGACCGCCGGTGGGTACTGTGGCATGGCCATGAAGCTGCGTCCCAGCCGTCCCGTCGGCCAATACCTCGTGCCGCTCGCCGAACAGGTCCAGGCGGTACCGGCGGG
>NZ_LT546207.1:1489379-1495470 GCF_900078665.2 Mycolicibacterium houstonense
GCCGCCCTGGCCGCCATCGCTCCGCCACAGATCGCGGTGGTGCTCAACGTGGGCACCGCCCACCTCGGCGAGTTCGGCTCGCGGGAGGCCATTGCGCGGACCAAAGCCGAATTGCCGCAAGCGGTTCCGGCCTCAGGCGTGGTGATCCTCAACGTCGACGATACCGCGGTGGCGGCGATGGCCGGCGTGACGGCTGCCCGCGTGGTGCGGGTCTCGCGTGAGCCCGGCGCCCAGGTCGAGGTGTGGTCGGGCCCGGTAACCCTGGACGGGCTGGCCCGGCCGGGCTTCGCGCTGCACGCCGGCGCCGACCAGGTCGAGGTGCAGCTCGCGGTGCACGGCGATCATCAGGTGGGCAATGCGCTGTGCGCGGCCGCGGTGGCCCTGGAGTGCGGGGCGACCCTGCAGCAGGTGGCCACGGCGCTGTCCGGCGCGGGCCCGGTGTCGCGGCACCGGATGCAGGTGGGCACCCGGTCCGACGGTGTGACGGTGATCAACGACGCCTACAACGCCAACCCGGATTCGATGCGTGCCGGTCTCAAGGCCCTGGCGTGGATGGCTCGCCAGGACGCCGGTGACCTGCGCGGAAAACGGCGCAGCTGGGCGGTGTTGGGCGAGATGGCCGAACTCGGTGACGACGCGATAACCGAGCACGACGCCATCGGACGGCTGGCGGTGCGCTTAGATGTGTCTCGGTTAATCGTCGTCGGAACCGGGAGGACTATGAACGCCATGCACCACGGCGCGGTGATGGAGGGTTCGTGGGGATCTGAGTCGACGATGGTCGACGACGCCGATGCCGCCCTGGCCCTGCTGCGTGCTGAGCTGCAGCCGGGGGACGTGGTGCTGGTGAAGGCGTCCAACTCCGTGGGACTGGGTGCGCTGGCCGATGCGCTGGTCGCCGCCGAAGGCGCAGCAGATCGGAACGCCGACCGATGAAGCTCATCCTGATTGCCGTCGGCATCGCACTGACGGTGTCGATCCTGTTGACCCCGGCGCTGATCCGGCTGTTCACCACGCGCGGGCTGGGTCACGAGATCCGTGAGGACGGCCCGGCCAGCCACGCCAAGAAACGCGGCACGCCGTCGATGGGCGGTGTCGCGATCGTCGCCGGTATCTGGGCGGCCTACCTGGGCACCCACCTGGTCGGGGTGGCGCTGGGCGGCGAGGGCCCGTCGGCCTCGGGTCTGCTGGTGCTCGGGCTAGCCACCATGCTCGGCCTGGTCGGCTTCATCGACGATCTGATCAAGCTGCGCCGCTCCCGCAACCTGGGGCTCAACAAGACCGCCAAGACCGTCGGCCAGCTGACCGCCGCCGTGCTGTTCGGCGTGCTGGTCCTGCAGTTCCGCAACGGCGACGGGCTCACCCCGGCCAGCCCGGATTTGTCCTATGTGCGTGAGATCGCCACCGTGACGTTGGCGTCGTGGGTGTTCGTGTTGTTCTGTGTGGTGGTCGTCAGCGCCTGGTCCAACGCGGTGAACTTCACCGACGGCCTGGACGGGCTGGCCGCCGGCGCGATGGCGATGGTGAGTGCGGCCTACGTCTTGATCACGTTCTGGCAGTACCGCAACGCCTGCGCCACGGCACCGGGCCTGGGCTGTTACAACGTGCGCGACCCGCTGGACCTGGCGATCGTGGCGGCCGCGACGGCGGGCGCATGTATCGGCTTCCTGTGGTGGAACGCCGCGCCGGCCAAGATCTTCATGGGGGACACCGGGTCACTGGCGCTGGGCGGCATCATCGCCGGCTTGTCGGTGACCAGCCGGACCGAGATCCTGGCCGTCGTCCTGGGCGCATTGTTCGTCGCCGAGGTGACCTCGGTGGTGGTGCAGATCCTGGCATTCCGCACCACGGGGCGCCGGGTGTTCCGGATGGCGCCGTTCCATCACCATTTCGAGCTGGTGGGTTGGGCCGAGACGACGGTGATCATCAGGTTCTGGCTTCTGACGGCGATCGCCTGCGGTCTGGGTGTGGCCCTGTTCTACAGCGAGTGGCTGACGGCAGTCGGGGCCTGACGTGAGCGGCCCGGTGGGAGACGACCAGGGGCTGCTCTCGCTGCTGACCCCCGGTGCCCCGGTGTTGGTCACCGGCGCCGGGGTGACCGGACGTGCCGTGCTGGCGGCGCTGGAACCGCTTCAAGTGGCGGCCACGCTGTGCGACGACAATGCCGAGGCGCTGCGCGCCTACGCCGCAGCGGGCGCCGCCGTGATCGACCCGGCAGCAGCCATCGCCGGCATCTCCGACTACGCGCTGGTGGTGACCAGTCCGGGGTTCCCGCCCACGGCACCGGTCCTGGCGGCCGCGGCTGAGGCAGGCGTGCCGATCTGGGGCGACGTGGAGTTGGCCTGGCGGCTGGATGCTGCCGGCCGCTACGGTCTACCGCGGCGCTGGCTCGTGGTCACCGGAACCAACGGAAAGACCACCACCACCTCGATGCTGCACGAGATGCTGTTGGCAGACGGACGGCGAAGCCTGTTGTGCGGCAACATCGGTGATCCGGTGCTGGCGGTCCTCGATCAGCCCGCGGAGTTGCTGGCCATCGAACTTTCCAGCTTCCAGTTGCATTGGGCGCCGTCGTTGCGCCCGGAGGCCGGCGTGGTGCTCAACGTCGCCGAAGACCATCTGGACTGGCACGGTTCGATGGCCGGCTATGCCGCCGACAAGGCCAGGGCGCTGGCCGGTCGGGTCGCGGTGGTGGGCCTCGACGATCCGGTGGCGGCGGGCCTGCTGCCGGCCGNNGGTGCTGATCGGGCGAGACCGGCAAATGGTTGCCGATGCGTTATCGCGACACGCCCCGGATGTCCCCGTCGTCGAGGTTGTGACGGGGGAGGATTCTGGGGTGCTTGAGACAAATGAGTCTATTGGTGATCATGTGACTCGTGTGATCGAAGTCGGGGACCGTCCGGTTTCCGACGCGGTCATGGCGGCGGTCGTCGATGCCGCCCGCGGCCTTGCGGTCTCGGGCGACACCGTGTTGCTGGCCCCGGCAGGCGCGTCCTTCGATCAGTTCAGCGGCTACGGTCAGCGCGGCGATGCGTTCGCCGGCGCCGTCCGCGCTGCGATCGGGTAGGCGCGGTGGTCAGCATCCTGGACCGGTTGCGCCGAAAGGACGGTGACGCAACCGGCGATTCCGCGGGCGCATCAGCCGGGTCCGTCGAGGCCGCGCCGAGGGCGGAGCCGCGCACCCGGTTCGGTGTCTGGCTGGGCCGGCCGATGACGTCGTTCCATCTGATCATCGCGGTCACCGCGTTGTTGACGACGCTGGGCCTGATCATGGTGCTCTCGGCGTCCGGCGTGTACTCGTACGACTTCGACGGGTCGCCATGGGCGGTGTTCGGCCGCCAGGTGATGTGGACGGTCATCGGGTTGATCGCGTTCTACCTGGCGTTGCGCATATCGGTGCGTACCCTGCGCCGGCTGGCCTTCCCCGGCTTCGCGTTCACGATCCTGCTGCTGATCCTGGTGCTCATCCCCGGAATCGGCAAGGTGGCCAACGGCTCTCGCGGCTGGTTCGTGGTCGCGGGATTCTCCATGCAGCCGTCGGAGCTGGCCAAGATCGCCTTTGCGATCTGGGGTGCGCACCTGCTGGCGGCGCGACGGATGGAACGGGCCTCGCTGCGCGAGATGCTGATCCCGTTGGTGCCCGCCGCGGTGATCGCGCTGGCCCTGATCGTGGCCCAGCCCGACCTCGGGCAGACCATCACGCTCAGCATCCTTCTGCTCGGCCTGCTCTGGTACGCGGGCCTGCCGCTGCGGGTGTTCGTGTCCTCGCTGTTCGCCGCCGTCGTCGCGGCCGGAGTGCTGGCGGTCTCCGCGGGCTACCGGTCCGATCGGGTGCAGTCCTGGCTCGACCCGGCGGCCGACGGGCAGGGTATCGGTTACCAGTCCCGGCAGGCCAGGTACGCGCTGGCCAACGGCGGCATCTTCGGTGGCGGGCTGGGCCAGGGCACCGCGAAGTGGAACTACCTGCCCAATGCGCACAACGACTTCATCTTCGCGATCATCGGCGAGGAGCTCGGCTTCGTCGGGGCCGCGGGTCTGCTGGCGCTGTTCGGGCTGTTCGCCTACACCGGCATGCGCATCGCGCGGCGCTCGGCGGATCCGTTCCTCCGCCTGCTCACCGCGACCACCACACTGTGGATCGTCGGTCAGATGTTCATCAACGTCGGCTACGTGGTCGGGCTGCTGCCGGTCACCGGCCTGCAGCTGCCGCTGATCTCGGCCGGCGGATCATCGCAGGCCACAACGCTTTTGATGATGGGACTGATCACCAATGCGGCGCGCCACGAGCCGGAGGCGGTGGCGGCACTACGGGCGGGCCGCGATGACCGGATGAACCGGCTGCTGCGCCTCCCGCTGCCCGAACCGTACGTCCCGACCCGGCTGGAGGTGGCCCGCAACCGGCTCCACGACCGCCGAACCTCGGCACGCGGCACGGGTAAGTCCGGTGCCAAGGCCGGTGCCAAGCCGACGACGAAGCAGACCGGCGGCAGACAGTCCGCGACCAAGAAGGCCGCCCCGAACCGGCGCACGGCCCGCGGCGGTGGCCGCCCGNTTCGGCGGATCGCAGGGCGCCCAGTCTATCAACCGCGCGGTGTCGTCGGCGGCCGAAGCCCTTGCCGCAGCCGGTGTTTCGGTGCTGCACGCCCACGGTCCGAAGAACACCCTCGACCTGCCGCCGGCCGCCGAGGGCGCACCGCCCTATGTCGCGGTGCCGTATCTGGACCGGATGGATCTGGCCTATGCCGCAGCGGATCTGGCGATCTGCCGGTCCGGGGCGATGACGGTCGCGGAGGTGACCGCCGTGGGGCTGCCCGCGGTGTACGTGCCGCTGCCGATCGGCAATGGCGAGCAGCGACTCAACGCGTTGCCGGTGGTCTCCGCGGGCGGCGGCATCCTCGTCGACGATGCCGCGCTCAACGGTGAATTCGTGGCCGATACGGTCGCCGGCCTGATGACCGACGACGAGCGGTTGGCCGCGATGACGGCCGCCGCGTCGTTGTCCGGCCACCCCGACGCCGCCATGCGGGTGGCCCAGGTCGCCCTGGACATTGCCCGTGACCAACGAAAGAAGCTGCAGTGAACGGTAATTCACTTCCGGCTGAGCTGCAGCGGGTGCACATGGTCGGTATCGGGGGAGCCGGGATGTCGGGAGTGGCCCGCATCCTGCTGGACCGTGGCGGCCTGGTGTCCGGTTCGGATGCCAAGGAGTCGCGCGGCGTGGTGGCGTTGCGGGCACGTGGCGCCGAGGTCAGGATCGGGCACGACGCGTCGTCGCTGGACCTGCTGCCCGGCGGCCCGACCGCCGTGGTCACCACGCACGCCGCGATCCCGAAGACCAATCCGGAGCTGGTCGAGGCGCGGCGCCGGGGAATCCCGGTGATCCTGCGGCCGGTGGTGCTGGCCAAGCTCATGGCCGGTTACACCACGTTGATGGTGACGGGCACGCACGGCAAGACCACCACCACGTCGATGCTCATCGTGGCATTGCAGCACTGCGGGTTCGACCCCTCGTTCGCCGTGGGTGGCGAATTGGGCGAAGCGGGCACCAACGCCCATCACGGCAGCGGTACCTGCTTTGTCGCCGAGGCCGACGAGAGTGACGGCTCGCTGCTGGAGTACACCCCGAATGTCGCGGTGGTCACCAACATCGAGGCCGATCACCTGGATTTCTTCGGGAGCGAGCAGGCGTACACCGAGGTGTTCTCCGCATTCGTCGACCGCATCGCCCCCGGTGGCGCCCTGGTGGTGTGCACCGATGATCCGGGCGCAGCGGCATTGGCCGAACACACCGACTCCCTGGGCATCCGGGTGCTGCGGTACGGCAGCGTGGGCGAGGGCCTCGCCGGAACCTTGTTGAGCTGGGAACAGCAGGGCACCGGGGCGGTGGCCCACATCCAGCTCGCCGGAGAGCCGCATCCGCGCGCGATCCGGCTCGCGGTGCCGGGCAGGCACATGGCGCTCAACGCGCTGGCCGCACTGCTGGCCGCCATCGAAGTGGGTGCGCCGGCCGAGACGGTGCTCGACGGGCTGGCCGGATTCGAGGGCGTGCGAAGGCGTTTCGAGTTGGTGGGCTCGCTCGGCGGCGTCCGGG
>NZ_LT546207.1:1495707-1497499 GCF_900078665.2 Mycolicibacterium houstonense
GTGCTGTATTTCACGCCGCTGATGTCGGCCCGCACGGTCGCGGTCAACGGCGTGGCCGCGGTGCCCCAGGAGCAGGTGCTGGCGGCCGCGGCGGTGGCACCGGGCACGCCGCTGTTGCAGATCAACACCGACGCGGTGGCCGAGCGCGTGGCCACCATCCGGCGGGTCGCGACGGCCCGGGTGCAGCGCGAGTATCCGTCGACGTTGCAGATCACCGTGGTCGAGCGGGTGCCGGTCGTGGTCAAGGACTATCCGGACGGCCCGCATCTGTTCGACCGCGACGGTGTCGATTTCGCCACCGAACCGCCGCCGCCCACGCTGCCGTACCTGGATGCGGACAACCCTGGCCCGACGGATCCGGCCACCAAGGCCGCGCTCGAGGTGATGCTGGCCCTGCCTCCGGATGTCGTCGCGCAGGTCGGCCGGATCGCCGCGCCCTCGGTCGCGTCGATCGCGCTGACGCTGACCGACGGCCGGGTCGTGGTGTGGGGGACCAACGACCGGACCGACGAGAAGGCGCTGAAACTGGCGGCGCTGCTGACCCAGCCGGGCCGCACGTACGACGTGTCGAGTCCAGACCTGCCCACTGTCAAGTAGATCCGGCGGAAATTGCCGCGCGGCGCGTCGGCGCGCCTGCCGCGATCCCTGGCGTTGGCCCCCTACCGTTCTGTTTGCGCGGAACTACTTGACATAACTCTAAGCCTATGGTTGAGGTTGAGAGTTTGCCCTCGGGAAGATTCAGCGTCAGGAGCACTGTGAACACCCGACTTGGGAGGAAGACGATCCATGACCCCCCCGCATAACTACCTCGCGGTAATCAAGGTGGTTGGTATCGGCGGCGGCGGTGTCAACGCCGTCAACCGGATGATCGAACAGGGCCTCAAGGGCGTTGAGTTCATCGCGATCAACACCGACGCACAGGCACTGCTGATGAGTGACGCCGACGTCAAGCTCGACGTCGGCCGTGACTCCACCCGTGGCCTCGGCGCCGGGGCGGACCCCGAGGTGGGCCGGAAGGCCGCCGAGGACGCCAAGGACGACATCGAGGAGCTGCTGCGCGGCGCCGACATGGTGTTCGTCACNCTGCGGCCGGTGGTGCTGGCCAAGCTCATGGCCGGTTACACCACGTTGATGGTGACGGGCACGCACGGCAAGACCACCACCACGTCGATGCTCATCGTGGCATTGCAGCACTGCGGGTTCGACCCCTCGTTCGCCGTGGGTGGCGAATTGGGCGAAGCGGGCACCAACGCCCATCACGGCAGCGGTACCTGCTTTGTCGCCGAGGCCGACGAGAGTGACGGCTCGCTGCTGGAGTACACCCCGAATGTCGCGGTGGTCACCAACATCGAGGCCGATCACCTGGATTTCTTCGGGAGCGAGCAGGCGTACACCGAGGTGTTCTCCGCATTCGTCGACCGCATCGCCCCCGGTGGCGCCCTGGTGGTGTGCACCGATGATCCGGGCGCAGCGGCATTGGCCGAACACACCGACTCCCTGGGCATCCGGGTGCTGCGGTACGGCAGCGTGGGCGAGGGCCTCGCCGGAACCTTGTTGAGCTGGGAACAGCAGGGCACCGGGGCGGTGGCCCACATCCAGCTCGCCGGAGAGCCGCATCCGCGCGCGATCCGGCTCGCGGTGCCGGGCAGGCACATGGCGCTCAACGCGCTGGCCGCACTGCTGGCCGCCATCGAAGTGGGTGCGCCGGCCGAGACGGTGCTCGACGGGCTGGCCGGATTCGAGGGCGTGCGAAGGCGTTTCGAGTTGGTGGGCTCGCTCGGCGGCGTCCGGG
>NZ_LT546207.1:1497765-1617466 GCF_900078665.2 Mycolicibacterium houstonense
GTACCGGTGGCGCACCCGTCGTCGCGTCGATCGCGCGCAAGCTCGGTGCGCTCACGGTCGGCGTCGTGACGCGGCCGTTCTCGTTCGAGGGCAAGCGGCGCAGCAATCAGGCCGAGAACGGCATCCAGACGTTGCGGGAGAGCTGCGACACCCTGATCGTCATTCCCAACGATCGGCTGCTGCAGATGGGCGATGCCGCCGTATCGCTGATGGACGCGTTCCGCAGTGCCGACGAGGTGCTGCTCAACGGTGTTCAGGGCATCACCGATCTGATCACCACGCCCGGCTTGATCAATGTCGACTTCGCCGACGTCAAGGGCGTGATGAGCGGGGCCGGTACGGCGCTGATGGGCATCGGCTCGGCACGCGGCGACGGCCGGGCGCTCAAGGCCGCCGAGATCGCGATCAACTCACCGCTGCTGGAAGCGTCGATGGAGGGCGCGCAGGGCGTGCTGCTGTCGGTGGCCGGCGGCAGTGACCTCGGTCTGTTCGAGATCAACGAGGCCGCCTCGCTGGTGCAGGACGCCGCCCACCCCGAGGCCAACATCATCTTCGGCACCGTGATCGACGACTCGCTCGGCGACGAGGTGCGCGTGACGGTCATCGCCGCCGGTTTCGACAGCGCAGGCCCCAGCCGCAAGCCGGTGGTGAGCCCCAGCGCGGCCCAGACCCAGCCGATCGCCTCGGCGCGGGCCGGCAAGGTGACCACATCGCTGTTCGAGCCGACGGATGCGGCGAGCGTCCCGGCGCATACCAACGGTGCCACGGTCAGCGTCGGTGGCGACGGCGACGGCGGGATCTCCGACGACGATGTCGACGTGCCGCCGTTCATGCGGCACTGAACCGGACCCCGCGGCGGGTTCGGATACTGGGATCGTGAGTGTGCGTATTCGGCGGGTGACCACCACCCGCGCCGGCGGGGTATCGGCACCGCCCTTCGATTCGTTCAACCTCGGCGATCACGTCGGCGACAATCCGGCGGCCGTGGCCCAGAACCGGCGGCGGTTGGCCGCCGCCGTCGGCGCCGATGCGCTGGTGTGGATGAATCAGGTGCACAGCGATCATGTCGTCACCGTGGACGGCCCGCGTGACAGCGCGGTCGATAATGCCGACGCATTGGTGACGACCACGCCGCGTTTGGCATTGGTCGTCGTGACCGCCGATTGTGTGCCGGTATTAATGGGGGACGCCCGGGCCGGCGTGGTCGCGGCCGTGCACGCCGGACGTGTCGGGGCCCAGAAGGGCATCGTGGCGCGGACCCTGGAGGCGATGCTGGCCGCGGGCGCGCACACCGGGGACATCTCGGTGCTGCTCGGCCCCGCGGTGAGCGGTGCCAATTACGAGGTGCCCGAACAGATGGCGGCGGAGGTCGAGGCGGTGCTGCCGGGCTCGCGCACCACCACCGGCCGGGGCACGCCTGGCTTGGACCTCAGAGCCGGAATAGCCCGGCAATTAACGTCTTTGGGTGTGTCCGCGATCGACGTTGACCCGCGCTGCACGGTCGCCGACCGGGCCCTGTTCAGTCATCGCCGGGACGCGCCGACCGGGCGGCTGGCCAGTGTGGTGTGGATGGAGCCGGCCCGGTGACCGAAACCTGCAACCCGTTCCGAACGAGCCTGGAGTGACCTGAGATNGGCATCGACGTGAATGACTCCGGCCTGATCGATGAGATCTGTGGGTCAGCGAACTCCGCCGAGGCGCTGGAGTTCGTCGGCTTGATGGGAATTCCGCCGCTGGAATCGGATCCGGACGACGCTTTCGCGCGGTTGGCCGCCGAGCGCGACCGGGTGCAACGCGACTACCAGCACCGGCTCGGACTGTCGGCCGGAATGTCGGGAGATCTCGAAAGTGCGGTCAAACACGGATCGACGTGTGTGCGTGTCGGTACCGCGCTCATGGGGCAACGCCCGCTAACGTCACCCGAAGTAGTCACTCCAGTCACATCTTCATCACAGACACCACCACCCCCACCGTCCGCAGAAGGGTCGCCGCGATGAGCACACTGCATAAGGTCAAGGCCTACTTCGGCATGGCGCCGATGGAGGACTACGACGACGAGTACTACGAGGACGACGACCGCGGTGCTGCTCGTAGCTACGCCCGTCGCCCGCGTGACGAGCGATTCGAAGAGGACAGCTACGGCTACGACGGCCCCGAGTACGACGAGGGCCCGGCCTACCGCGGTGGCTACCCGGGTGGTTTCGCCGACGAGCAGCGGTTCGACGCCCGGATGCGCGGGCCCCGCGAATTCGACCGTCCGGCACCACGTCTCGGTGCGCTGGCCGGGTCGACCCGGGGCTCGCTGGCAATGGACCCGCGCCGGATGGCCGAACTCTTCGAGGCGGGCAGCCCGCTGTCGAAGATCACCACGCTGCGGCCCAAGGACTACAGCGAGGCCCGCACCATCGGCGAGCGGTTCCGGGACGGCACCCCGGTGATCATGGACCTGGTCTCGATGGACAACGCCGACGCCAAGCGGCTGGTCGACTTCGCCGCCGGCCTGGCGTTCGCGCTGCGCGGTTCGTTCGACAAGGTGGCCACCAAGGTGTTCCTGCTGTCGCCGGCCGACGTCGACGTGAGCGCCGAGCAGCGGCGCCGGATCGCCGAGGCCGGCTTCTACTCGTACCAGTAGTCCCGCGCCGGCCGCGGGCCCGCGCCGCCGCCGTCCGTACCCGATCGGCCAGTTAGGGCCCGGGTAGGCTGGCGGCGTCGCACTATCGGTTGACCACGTCGTCTGTGTGAGATGTGGCCGGCCTACGGCGACCTGTATCCAATGTCACACATCCCCGTTGTAGTGAGGTCGGCTCAGTTGTCGCTGTTCTTCGAAATTCTTGGTTTCGCGCTGTTCATCTTCTGGCTGCTGCTCATCGCGCGAGTGGTCGTCGAGTTCATCCGGTCCTTCAGCCGGGACTGGCATCCCAAGGGACTGACCGTCGTGGTGCTCGAGCTCATCATGACCGTGACCGACCCGCCGGTGAAGCTGCTGCGGCGGCTCATTCCCCAGCTCACGATAGGCGCGGTCCGGTTCGACCTGTCGATCATGGTGCTGCTGCTCGCGGCGTTCATCGGCATGCAGTTGGCGTTCAACGCCGCGATGTAGCGGGGCCGGTCGAGCCGGTGCGGCGGGGGGGGTCTCGGCGTTTTTCGGGCGGGGCCCAAAAGCGGAAAAAGATTTAAATTTTTTTTTTTAAAAAAGCCTCCCCTGCACCCGCCCGGGCTGGTGGGGCAGGGGGGAGTCCNGACGCCATGGTCAGCGATGCCCGTAAGACCGCCGAGACCACGGTCTCGGAAGCCCGGCAGCGTGCCGACGCCATGCTGGCCGATGCGCAGACCCGTTCGGAGACCCAGCTGCGTCAGGCCCAGGAGAAGGCCGACGCCCTGCAGGCCGATGCCGAGCGCAAGCACTCCGAGATCATGGGCACGATCAACCAGCAGCGCACGGTCCTGGAGGGCCGCCTGGAGCAGCTGCGTACGTTCGAGCGTGAGTACCGGACCCGACTGAAGACCTACCTGGAATCTCAGCTGGAAGAACTGGGCCAGCGTGGCTCGGCCGCTCCGGTGGACTCCAGCGCCAACAACGACTCGGCGGGTGGGTTCAGCCAGTTCAACCGCGGCAACAACTAACCGGCCAAGTCGGAATTAGTCGTCAGTCGTGAATCGGCCCGGTTTCGGGGCCACCACACTTAGGGTTGAACGATGTTGATCATTGCGCTCGTGCTTGCCGTCATCGGCCTCGCCGCGCTGGTGACCGCCGTGGTGACCAGCAATGAGTTGATCGCGTGGGTCTGTATCGGAGCCAGTGTGATCGGCGTGCTGCTGCTGATCGTGGACGCCGTGCGTGAGCGGTCACGCGGTACCGCCACCGGTGACGAGGCCGACGAGGCCGCCACCGGGGACGAGGCCCCCACCGAGGCGACCGAGGCGATCGATCAGCCCGTGGACTACCCGGAAGAGTTGGTCGCCGAGCCGGAGTCGGATGTCACCGTCGAGCCCGACGCGGCCGACCACGACGTCGAGCTCGACGATTCGACCGAGAAGTACAAGAACTAACCCTCGTCCGGTTCGGTGGTGGGCTGCACCAGCAGGCGGCGCACCTCGTCGTCACTGACCTGGTGGAAGTCCGCGAAGGCCTGTCCCACCGCCTCGAATTGAGGGGGAGTGCTGGCGCACACCACCTCGTCGGCCTCGTCGCTGAGTTCGTTGCCCAGGGTCGGCGGCCCGACCGGTACCGCCACCACGACCCGCCGGGCCGCCCGCACGGCCCGGACCGCGGCCAGCATGCTGGCCCCGGTGGCGATGCCGTCGTCGACCAGGATCACCGTCTTGCCCGCGAGTTCGGGAGCCGGACGATCTCCGCGATAGGCCTGCTCCCGGCGCGCGACCTCGGCGGTCTCACGCTTGATCGTCTCGGCGATCGTGTCGTCGTCGATGCCCAACTGCTTGACCAGGCCGTCGTTGATCACCAGTCCACCGCCTGAGGCGACCGCACCCATGGCGAGTTCCTGCCACTGCGGCACGCCCAGTTTCCGGACCACGAAGACGTCCAGCGGTGCGTGCAGCGCGGATGCCACTTCCCAGGCGATCGGTACCCCGCCGCGGGCCAGGCCCAGGACGAGCAGATCGGGTTGGCCTCGGTAGGACATCAGCTGCCGGGCCAGGACCTGGCCCGCCTCGCGGCGGTCCTGATAGATGCGTTCTGAGCTGGCTCGCAGACTCCAGGCATTCATGGCCGCTGTGACCGGCGCTGCAGGGAAACCGCCGGTTGATGTCAGCCTACGTCGATGGCACGGCCCGGACCACCCCGCGCAGGAACCCGTCGACCAGCGTGCGGAGTCGGGCCGCGGCGTCGTCGGCGAGTTCCGTTGTTTGCCTGCGCAATTCGTCGTGGCTGCGGCCGATCTCGGCAACCGAACCGTCGCGGTCCTGAGCCAACCAGATCTCCAGCAGGTCGGCGTCGAGTTCGGGGTGCAGCTGCAGGGCCAGGGCCGTACCCAGGACGAACGCCTGAGAGGCGTTCGCGGTACGGGCGATCTCGGTGGCACCGGGTGGCAGCGTCCACCGGTCGTAATGCCACTGGAACCACGGGCCGCCGGGAACCAACCGCTCGTCGTGTGTCGTCACCTCGTACCAGCCGATCTCGGGTGCGGGCGACCGGCTGACCGACCCGCCGAAGGCCTGCGCGATGAGCTGGCCGCCGAAGCACACACCCAACACGCCGACCCCGGCCTCGACGGCCCGGCGCACCATGTCCATCTCGGCTCCCACCCAGCTGTCGCGCAGGGTTTCGTCGTAGACCGGCCAGCGGGCGCCCAGCGGCACGATCACGTCGTAGTCGGTCGGATCGGGGAAGTCCACCACCGCGCCGGCCGGATCGTCCTCCCGCTCGGGCGGGACGACGTCGAGCGTGTCGATGTCGAAGCCGCATTCGGCGAACACGTCGCCAAGCATGGCCTCGGTGGCCGTGTGGTCATTACGCAGGAACAGCACCCTCGAACTCATGACGACATTATTTCGGCGCCGGATCACGGCCCGCATTTCAGGTCCAGTTTCTAGACCTTCATCTCGCCCGGTAGCGTCGTTCCGGTCGGCCGGTGCCGTACTGCAGCCGCAATTCCAGGGTTCCGGTGCTCAGATAGTGCTCCAGATAGCGCCGTGCGCTGACCCGCGAAATCCCTACCACCTTGGCGCACTCGGTCGCGGACACCTCGCCGGCGGCGCGCACCGCCTCCATGACCAGGCGACCGGTTTCGGCGCCGAGTCCCTTGGGCAGGACCGTGGCCGTGCCGCGGAACAACGCGTCGATCGTCGATTGGTCCGCGCCTCCGGCGGCCGCCAGGGCGTCGGCACGGGCGGCGAAGGCCACCAGTTTGGCCTGGAGTTGCTCGAAGTCGAACGGCTTGACCAGATAGTCGGCCGCGCCGCCGGCCAGTGCGCCCCGGACCGTGTCGAGTTCACGGGCCGCGGTGACCATGATGACGCCGACGTTGTCACCTGCGGAGCGCAGCCTCCGGAGCACTTCCAGCCCGGTCATGTCCGGCAGGTAGACATCCAGCAGGATCAGGTCCGGCCGTAGCTCGGCAGCGGCCGCCAGCGCATCGGTTCCGTTGCGCGCCACCGAAACCGGGCGAAAGCCGGCGACACGCTCGACGAATCGGCGATGAATCTCGGCCACCATGAAGTCGTCGTCGACCACCAGGACGTCACGCATGGGCAGGCAGCCTCACCACGAACAGGGCCCCGCCGCCGGGAGCGTCGGTGACCTCGACTTCGCCCCCGTGCTGGGCGGTCACCAGGCGCACCAGGGCCAGCCCGATGCCTCGGCCGCCGGGCACCGTGGCCTTGGAGGTGACACCGCGGGAGAAGATGGTCTCCCGCAGTTGCACCGGCACTCCGGGGCCGGAGTCCGATACCGCCAGCAGTAATCCGGCCGAATCGTCGATCCGCACCCGTACCCGGGCGCCTGCCGAGCCGACCGAGACGTCGACGGCGTTGTCGATCAGATTGCCCAGCAACGTGATCACGTCGGTGGCCAGCGCCGCATCCAGGGCGCCGAGATGGCTGTCGTCGGTCAGTTCGAGGGTGACGCCGCTCTCGGCGGCCAGTGAGGTCTTCGCGATCAGCAGGGCAGCCACCGCCGGATCGGAAACACGTTGGGTGACAGCCTCATTGATCTCGGCGCGACGTCGGGTCAGGGTCCCCACCAGGTCGCGTACCGCATCGAACTCGCCCAGCTGCGCCAGCCCGGAGATGGTGTGCAACTGGTTGGCGAACTCGTGGGTCTGGGCCCGCAGGGTGTCGGTGACACTGCGGTGTGAGGACAGTTGGGCCTGCAGTGCGGCGAGCTCGGTGCTGTCGCGCATGGTGGTCACCGTACCGATGCGCCGGCCCTGGCTGCGGGCGGCGCGTCGATTGAGCGCGAGCACGCGGGTCCTGGTGGTGATCACCACGTCGGACTCGTCGGCCTGAATTCCCCCTCCCGACAACAGGAATCTCTCGACGGCGGGCTCCAGACCGACCTCGTCGGCGCGATGTCCCACGGCCTCGGCGCTGATGCCGAGGAGATCGGAGGCGCTGTCGTTGATCACGGTGATGATGCCGTCGTTGTTGACCGCCACCACGCCCTCACGGATGCTGTGCAACAACGCTTCCCGGTGATCGGCCAGGCTGGCGATCTCGGCGAGGTCGAGGCCGCGGGTGTGGCGGTTGATCCGCCGCGACAGCAGCCACGATGCGAGCATGCCGAGTGTGGCGCCCAACCCGAGGTAGATCAGCAGCCGCTCGCCGGCGCCGCCCACCAACTCCCATACCGACGGATAGCGCTCGCTGACTGAGACGACGGCCAGCACCGTGCCGTCGGTGGCCAGGATGGGAACCTGCCCGACCAGGTGATGTGTGCCGTCGATGTCGGTGTCGCCGGACCAGGCGCGCCCGTCGTCGGCGCGGCTGGCGCCCAGGTCCAGCCGTTGTCCGATGCGGGCGGGATCCGACGACACCCGCACCATGCCCGCCGGATCGGTGATGTCGGCCAGGTCCGCGCCCGACAGTGCCACGGCGCGATCGACCTCTGGTGCGAGCACCTGTGCGGCGAACGGGTCGGCGTAGCGGTCGCGGACGATCGGGGTGGAGGCCACGTTCTCGGCGACGGCGATCATCCGCTGCCCGCGCACATCGCGGAACTCCCTGGTGGACTGCGCCACCGACACCGCGGCCACCGCGATCAGCACGACCGCGACCACCAGCAGTTGGAACACCAGGAAGCGCCCGGCCAGGCTGCCGTTGCGCAACAGTCGCGTTCGTGTCCGCGGCGAACGCGCCACGAGTGAACTCCCGGCCGATGAACTCAACGAACAAAACTTCCTTTGCGTCCGAATTGGTGACCTGCGTCACGTCTTGGGTCCAGTATTGCTGACCATGAGGTTTCGACGATTGTGCGCCGGGCTGATGGTGGCCGTGGTCGCACTGATGATGGTGACCGCGTGCGGGGTGACCCGGGGCGATGAGTCCCGCGGTCTGCACCGGCTGCGCATGATGGTGCCGAACAGCCCGGGCGGCGGCTACGACCTGACGGCGCGCACGGCGGTGAAGATCATGGAAGACACCGACATCACCGGGCGCGTCGAGGTGTTCAACGTCATCGGCGCCGGTGGCACCGTGGCGATGGCGCGGTTGATGAACGAAAAAGGCAACGACGACCTCATGATGATGATGGGGCTCGGCGTGGTGGGTGCGGTGTACACCAACGGCTCAACGGCCCGGGCATCCGATGCCACCGCCCTGGCCAAGATGGTGGAGGAGCAGGAAGGCATTCTGGTACCGGGGGATTCGCCGTACCGCACCATCGGCGATCTGGTGACGGCGTGGAAGGCCGATCCGGCGAAGGTCACCATCGGGGGCGGATCCTCACCCGGCGGGCCGGATCACCTCTTCCCGATGGAGACCGCGCGCGCCGTCGGGCTGGACCCGCGCAAGGTCAACTACATCACCTACGACGGCGGCGGCGATCTGCTGACGGCCCTGCTGGGCAAGAAGATCGCGGCAGGCACCACCGGACTCGGTGAGTTCGTCGACCAGATCGAGGCCGGGCAGGTCCGGGTGCTCGCGGTGTCGGGCAAGGAGCGGGTCGAGGGGATCGACGCGCCGACGCTGACCGAGGCCGGTATCGACCTGACCTTCACCAACTGGCGCGGAATTCTTGCGCCTCCGGGTATTTCGGGCGAGGCGAAGGACGCGATGGTGAAGGCCCTGACCGAGTTGCACGGCACCCAGCAGTGGCGCGACGCGCTGGTCAAGAACGGCTGGAGTGACGCGTTCAGCACCGGGGCGGAGTTCGAGCAGTTCCTGCGTGACCAGGACAACCGCGTCTCGGAGACGCTGAACGAATTGGGGTTGTTGTGAAGGTCGACAAGGCTCAGTATCTGGTCTGCGTGGTGCTGGTGGCCGTCGGTGGCTTCCTGATCTTCGACGCGCTCACCCTGACCGGGACGTTCGCCAAGGTGGATCCGGTGGGGCCCCGTGCCTTTCCGCTGTGGATCGGGATCATCCTGGTCGCACTCGCGGTCATCCTGGCGGTCGCGATCCCGCGCGGTTCGGTCGGGGAGGCCGATGCGGGTGAGGACGTCGATCCGAACTCGCCGGGGGACTGGCGCACGGTCGGACTGCTGGTCGGCCTGTTCGTGTTGGTGATCCTTCTGGTCAAGCCGCTGGGCTGGGCCATCACCGGGGCACTGCTGTTCGCCGGGGCGGCAACGATTCTCGGCAACCGGCACTACATCCGAAATGTCGCGATCGGGGCGGTGCTCTCGGTCGCCAGCTTCTATGCGTTCTACTCCGGGCTCGGAATCCCGCTGCCCGCAGGCATTCTGGACGGGATTCTGTAGATGGAAAACTTCGACTGGCTGCTTCAGGGATTCGCCGAGGCGGCGACCCCGATGAATCTGCTGTATGCCGTGATCGGTGTACTGCTCGGCACCGCGGTGGGCGTGCTGCCGGGCATCGGACCGGCGATGACGGTGGCGCTGCTGCTACCGGTGACCTACAACGTCAGCCCGAGTGCGGCCTTCATCATGTTCGCCGGGATCTTCTACGGCGGGATGTACGGCGGTTCGACCACCTCGATTCTGCTGAACACCCCGGGCGAATCCTCGTCGGTGATCACCGCGATCGAGGGCAACAAGATGGCCAAGGCCGGCCGGGCGGCCCAGGCGCTGGCCACGGCGGCCATCGGCTCGTTCGTCGCGGGGGCGATCGGCACCGCACTACTGGCCGCCTTCGCGCCGGCGATCTCGCGGTTCGCGGTGACCCTCGGTGCACCGTCCTACCTGGCCATCATGCTGTTCGCCCTGGTGGCGGTCACCGCGGTGCTCGGCTCGTCGAAGCTGCGGGGTGCGATCTCGCTGTTCCTCGGGCTGGCCATCGGCGTGGTCGGCATCGACTTCATGACCGGCCAGCCGCGTGCCACCTTTGGGCTGCCTCAGCTGTCCGACGGTATCGACATCGTGGTGATCGCGGTGGCGATCTTCGCGCTCGGCGAGGCGCTCTGGGTGGCCGCACATCTGCGGCGGCGGCCCGCCGATGTGATCCCGGTGGGCCGGCCGTGGATGAGCCGTCAGGATTTCTCCCGGTCCTGGAAGCCGTGGCTACGCGGTACCGCCTACGGATTCCCGTTCGGCGCACTACCGGCCGGCGGCGCCGAACTGCCGACGTTCCTGTCGTACATCACCGAGAAGCGGCTCTCCAAACATCCCGAGGAGTTCGGCAAGGGTGCGATCGAAGGTGTCGCGGGGCCGGAGGCGGCCAACAACGCATCGGCGGCGGGCACCCTGGTGCCGATGCTGTCGCTCGGCCTGCCCACCAACGCCACCGCGGCGGTGATGCTGACAGCGTTCGTGTCCTACGGAATTCAGCCCGGCCCAACTCTTTTCGAGAAAGAGCCGCTGCTGATCTGGACGCTGATCGCCAGCCTGTTCATCGGCAACTTCCTGCTGCTGGTGCTCAACCTGCCGCTGGCGCCGCTGTGGGCCAAGCTGCTGCGCACGCCGAGGCCCTACCTCTACGCCGGCATCCTGTTCTTCGCCACCCTCGGGGCGCTCGCCGTCAACGTCCAGCCGCTGGATCTGGCGCTGCTGCTGGTGTTCGGGTTGCTCGGTTTGATGATGCGCCGCTTCGGATTACCGGTGCTGCCGTTGATCATCGGGGTGATCCTCGGGCCGCGCATCGAACGCCAACTTCGCCAGAGCCTGCAACTCGGCGGCGGTGACTGGACGAGCCTGTTCACCGAGCCCGTCGCGATCGTCACGTACGTGCTCATGGCGATCCTGTTGTTGATGCCGTTGATCCTCAAACTGATGCACCGTAGCGAGGAGACCTTGCTGATCGTCGAGGACGATGCGGACCAGCGGGAGAAGGCGGCCCAATCGTGACCCACCAGCGCCTGCGCGAGGAGAATCGATGATTGTCATCGGATACACCGCGGACGCCTTCGGCGCCGCCGCCATCGAACACGGCATCGCCGAGGCCAAGCTTCGCGGCACCGGCCTGCTGGTGATCAACTCGACGTCGGGTGAGGCCTACGTCGATGCCCGCTTCGCCCGTGCCGGGCAGATCCACGATGTCGAGGAACGGCTGCGGGAGTGCGGGGTCCCGTTCGAATTGCGCCAGCCGGTCGGCGTCGACGCGGCCACCGAACTGCTCGACGCGATGGACGGCGCCGACGCCGAGTTGCTGGTGATCGGTATCCGGCACCGCAGCCCGGTGGGCAAGCTGTTGCTGGGCAGCGTGTCGCAGCAACTACTGCTGGAATGCCCCAAACCGGTGCTGGCGGTCAAGCCAGAGCATCCCTGAACAGGTTCTGAACAGGGGTTATCGTCCTCACTGCGGTGTCCGCGCCCCTGTGAGGACGAGTTTTCGTGGCGATAACGCGGCCGGAAAGATCCGACAACACCCTCACCACACGATGTGGGCATGGCGGATGGCGCGACCGCGGGCGTAGGCCCGGGCACGACACAGCGGACGGCGTGTTCGTACTGTGGCGTCGGCTGCGGCATCGAGGTCACCACCAGCGACGATGACGGTCGCACGGTCATCGCCCGGGTCAGTGGCGACAAGCTGCATCCCACCAATTTCGGCCGGCTGTGCACCAAGGGCGCCATGCATGCGGAGATGATGGCCGCCGACGACGATCGGCTCAGGTCGGCTTTGCTGCGGCCGACCCGGGACGACGAGCTGCTGCCGATCCCGGTCGACGACGCGGTGGCCGAGGCGGGGCGCCGGTTGCGAGCCATCATCGACGAGCACGGGCCGGATGCCGTCGCCCTCTACGTGTCCGGCCAGATGACGCTGGAGGCCCAGTACCTGGCCACCAAGCTGGCCAAGGGCTTCCTGCGCACCGTGCACATCGAATCGAACTCACGGTTGTGCATGGCCAGCGCCGGTACCGGGTTCAAGCAGTCACTCGGCGCCGACGGTCCGCCCGGTTCCTACACCGACTTCGATCGGGCCGACCTGTTCTTCGTCACCGGCGCGAACATGGCCGACTGTCATCCGATCCTGTTCCTGCGGATGGCCGACCGGCTCAAGGCGGGCGCCAAACTGATCGTGGTGGATCCGCGGCGTACCGCAACCGCCGAACGCGCCGACCTGTTCTTGCAGATCAGACCGGGGACAGATCTGGCGCTGCTCAACGGCCTGCTGCACCTGCTCGTGCTGACGGGCGACATCGATCAGCAGTTCATCGCCGAACACACCACGGGGTGGGAGGCGATGCCGGAATTTCTGGCCGATTACCCGCCGGACCGCGTCGCCGAGATCACGGGTATCGCCGAAGCCGACATCCGGACCGCGGCCGCGATGATTGCCGAGGCCGGGGAATGGATGAGCTGCTGGACGATGGGGCTCAACCAGAGCACGCACGGGACGTGGAACACCAACGCGATCTGCAATCTCCATCTGGCCACCGGCGCGATCTGCCGTCCGGGTAGTGGTCCGATGTCGTTGACCGGTCAGCCCAATGCCATGGGCGGGCGCGAAATGGGTTACATGGGGCCGGGTCTGCCCGGCCAGCGGACCGTGCTCGCCGCCGAGGAGCGGGCCTTCGTGGAGACCCAGTGGGGCCTGGCTCCGGGCACCATCCGCTCCGAGGTGGGCCCGGGGACCATCGGCATGTTCGAGCAGATGGCCGCGGGCGATATCAAAGCCTGCTGGATCATCTGCACCAATCCGGTTGCGAGCGTGGCCAACCGCAAGACGGTGATCAACGGACTGGAAGCCGCCGAGCTGGTGATCGTGCAGGACGCGTACCGCGAAACGGCCACCAATCACTATGCCGACATCCTGCTCCCTGCCGCGCTGTGGGCGGAATCCGAAGGCGTCATGGTCAATTCGGAGCGCAACCTGACGCTGCTGTCGCCCTCGGTCGCTCCGCTGGGCCAGGCCAGGCCGGACTGGCAACTGATCTGCGATGTCGCCGCCCAGCTCGGTTACGCCGAGCATTTCGGCTACTCATCGGCGGAGGAGATCTTCGCCGAGATCCGCCGCTTCGCCAACCCGAAGACCGGCTACGACCTGCGCGGCGCGAGTTACCCGCGGCTGCGGCAGACACCGTTGCAGTGGCCGGTTCCGCCGGCCGATGCGCCCGGCGGTGAGGACGACCGTCATCCCATCCGGTATCTCAACGACGGCGTGAGCCAGGAGGAGTTCGTCGACGCCGACGGACACCGCCCTCGGCTGGCCTTCCCGACACCGTCGCGGCGCGCGGCGTTCCACCCCCGGCCGCACATGGATGCTGCCGAACTACCGGATGACGACTATCCCATGGTGCTCAATACCGGTCGGCTGCAACATCAATGGCACACCCTGACCAAGACCGGCAAGGTAGACCGGCTCAACAAGCTCAACCCGGCCCCGTTCGTCGAGATTCATCCGGTGGACGCGCTGGAGCTCGACATCGTCGAAGGCCAGCCGGTCGAGCTCACGTCGCGGCGCGGTCGCGCGGTGCTGCCCGCCGCGCTGTCGGATCGGGTGCGGCCCGGCACCTGTTTCGCACCGTTTCACTGGAACGACGAACACGGCGAGTACCTCACCGTCAACGCGGTGACCAACGATGCCGTCGACCCGGATTCGCTGCAGCCGGAGTTCAAGGTGTGCGCGGTGAGTCTGCGCCCCGCGCGTTCGGTCGACGGTGCGCCCGCGGTGCGTCCGCTGGCGGCTGACATCGGCCTGGCCGCGGTACGCAAGCCGACCATGAACCAGGACGAGAAAACCTATCTGGCCGGCTTTTTCACCGGCCTGCCGGAGTATCCCGTCGGGGTACCGGTGTTGCCGGACACGGCGCCGGTCAGCGCCACGGTGCGGCTGTGGGTCAACGGCGTGCTGGCCGGGCAGTACTCGCGAACCGGTGATCTCGACCGGTCGGCGCCCGGCGGCCCACTGGTCCTGTGGGCCTCCCAGACCGGCACGGCCGAGGAATTCGCGGCCGGGGTGGCCGGCCGCATCGCCGGGGCCTCACTGGTCAACATGGACGACGTCGCACCCGACGATCTCGCGGCCGCGCGGGACGTCCTGCTGGTCACCAGCACGTTCGGCGATGGTGGCCCACCGGACAACGGCACCGAGTTCTGGAACCGGCTGCAGGCATCCGATGCCCCGCAGCTGCACGGGATTCGGTATGCGGTGCTGGGTATCGGCGACCGGTCCTACGACAACTTCTGCGGGCACGCCAAATCCCTCGACCGCCGGCTGACGGATCTGGGGGCCACCAAGCTGCTCGACCGGGCCGAGTGTGAGGCCCATGACGATGAGCCGTTGCGGCGCTGGGCCGATGCGGTCGCCGAGGCCCTCACCGGCGCCGTGGCCACCCCCGCCGTCATCGGTGGCGGCATTCGCACCGTTCTGCCCACCGAGCCCGACGAATTCACCAGGGCCAAACCGATTCTGGCCACGTTGACCCGCAACGACGTGCTGACCAACCCGGGTTCGGTCAAGGAGGTGCGCCGCTTCGGATTCGACGTCTCCGATTACGACGTCAGCTACGGCGTCGGTGACTCGCTCGGCGTCTACGCCAGCAACGACCCGGCGGTGGTGGACGTCTGGCTGGCGGCCACCGCGCTGGACCCGGACCATGTGATCGAGGTCGACGGCGTCGAACAGTCGCTGCGTGACGCGCTCATCTCGTCCTACGACATCTGCCGCGTGACCCCGGATCTGTTGCGGTTCGTCGCGGAGTCGTGCCCGGACCGCTCGGCGGCCAAGATCCTGCGCAGTTCCGGTGAGCGGCGTAGCAATTGGCTGCGTCACCGTAACGGCCTCGACATCGTGACGGAGTTCGCGGTGCGCGCCGAACCCGAGCAGTGGCAGGAGGTCCTGGTCCGGCTCACCCCACGCCAGTACTCGATCTCGTCGAGCCCGCTGGTCAGTCCGCACGAGATCGAGCTGACGGTGTCGGTGGTGCGCTACCGCGGGGCCGGCGGGGCGGCGCGGGCCGGTGTGTGCTCGACATTCCTCGCCGACCGGGCGGCCGCCGCACCGGTCTTCCTGCAGCGCTCACCGCACTTCCGCCCGCCCGAGGAAGCGGACGTCCCGATGATCATGGTCGGCCCGGGCACCGGCGTCGCCCCGTTCCGGGGATTTCTCCAGGAGCGCCGGGCGCTCGGCCACGGCGGCCGGAACTGGCTGTTCTTCGGCGATCAGCACCGGAACCAGAACTTCTACTATCGCGACGAGTTTGAGCAGATGGCTGCCGATGGGTTCTTGAGCCGGCTGGACCTGGCGTTCTCGCGCGATCAGGCCGAGCGGGTGTACGTGCAGCACAAGATGATCGATCACGGCGCAGACATGTGGCGCTGGCTGCAGGACGGCGCACATTTCTACGTCTGTGGCGACGCCGCCCGGATGGCCAAGGACGTCGACGCCGCGCTGAGCACGATCCTGCGCACCCACGGCCGCATGTCCGACGACGAGGCGCACGATTACAAGCGGGAACTGGTGGCCGCGAAGCGGTACGTGCGTGACGTCTACTGAGTCAGATCGCTCCAGACGATCTTGGCGAGCTCGTCACGGTCGGCCACGCCGAGCTTGATGCAGGCCCGGTAGATGTGGCCCTCGACGGTGCGGACGGAGACCGTCAGGCGTTCGGCGATCTCCCGGTTGGACAACCCCTGGGCGACCAATCCGGCCACCTCGCGCTCGCGCGCGGTCACCGGCAGCGGGCGGGCCGCCGATCGGATCGCNCGGCCGGGTTGCCCACCCCGGCATACGCGCGGGCCAGCAGTAACCGGCCGGGCAACTGCCAGGGCAGCGAGCTCTCGGCGTTGAGAGCGGCCAGCGCCTGCTCGATCGCGGCGATGGCATCGCGGAACCGGCCGGTGTGGGTGGCGGCAACGCCCTCCATGATCTTGGCGATGGCCCAGCCGGCGAACTGGCCGGCCGAGGAGAACTCGGCGTACTCGGTGGCCCGCTGCTGGGCCAGCTCGAACCGGCCCGTGTAGGCCAGCGCCAGCACCTCGCCGTAGAACACCATGATCCGGACCATGCCGTCGGTGGTCTTGCGCTGGGCACGGCACCGCGAGGCGATCGGCAGGAAATCGTCGCCCCGGCCCACCAGCGGCATCGACAGGCCCGCGGCGAACGCGGCGAAGTCCACGGCCTGCCGCGGGGCCTCGGGGGCGGCCAGGACCCGCTCGGCGATCTCGAGCCCCTCGGGAATCTTGTTCTGGTGCACGGCCATTCCCCCACCGGTCGCGTCGACGATCAGCTTGAGGGNTGGCGGCGGTGATCAGCAGTTCGATATCGGTGCCCTGGTCGCTCTCGATCGCCAACTCGGCCAACTTGATTCGGCTGGCCGGCGAGTCGAGGTTGCGTTCGTGCAGGATCTTGGCGATGCGGCCCCGCAGCTTGCGGGCCGAGGCGGTGCCGACGCGGCGGCGCACCACCTCGCCGAACAACGGATGGCTGAAGCGGGCGTTGATCTGGCCGTCGTCGGCGACGACCCGGATCAGGCCGCGCATCTCGGCGGCGTCGACGGCGTCCTCCCCGGCCAGTTCGGCGAGCGCGTCGATGTCCAGCGGCTCGCACAGCGCGAGCAGTTTCAGCGCGTGCAGTACCTCCTCGCCGGCATGCGCCAGGCGTTCGTCGAGCAGTTCGACCAGCCCGGACGGGATGACGGTGGGCCCGCGGAACTGCCACACCCCGTTCACCTCGGTCAAGGTCCCGGCGTCCACGGCGCCTTCGACCATGTTGCGCAGGAACAGCGGGTTGCCGCCGGAGGTCTCCCACATCACATCGGCGCTGAGGCCTTCCAGCGTTCCGCCCAGCACGGACTCGATGAGCGTGATGCTCTGCTGTTTGGTGAACGGGCTGAGCTCGAAGCGCTGGAGGTAACCGTCCTTCCACAGCGACGTCACGGCGTCGGGGACCGGTTCACCGCTGCGCACGGTGGCCACCACGTGGCCGGAACGCTCGACGGCGATCTGGTGCAGCAGGGTCGCCGACAACTGGTCCAGCAGGTGCGCGTCGTCGATGCCGACGATGGTGTCGCCGTCGGCCACAAGCGATTCCCGTGCCGAACCGATGAGGGCGATCGGGTCACGCGACCCTGACGAGGACACCCAGTGCGCGAAGGCACCCAGTGGGATACTGCGCGACGATTCGGTGCACGCCGTCCAGTGCACCTTGCGGCTCAACGACGCGGTGACGGTGCGGGCCAGGGTGGTCTTGCCGACGCCCGCGGCCCCGACGAGGACCACGCCGCAGCTTTCCGTCCCGCTGAGGGCGGACCGAATGGCCTCGTGCTCGGCGGGCCGGTCCAGAAGCTGCCAGTGACCAGGCATGAATCCTGAGTCTAGGGCGCGCGGCCCCGGTACGCTGCCGAACAAGGGGTCCACGGCGCGATCGGTGTCGGCGGTAGCGGCGAATGTTCTTCCCATTGCAAGCATTTCCCGTTCGCTGGTCAGTCCGGAAGCTCGGAGATGTCCGACGGCTCATGCCGGTCGATGTTGTTCTTCTCGTGCCGGAAGTCGCTCGATGCCTCGTATACCTTGAGTTTCATCCGGTTGATGGACCCCAGCGGCCGGTGTGCTTCCAGGCCGCGCCACGAGTTGAAGGACAGCACGTCGTCGCCGTACGCGCGGCGCAGTGCGCTGTACGGATTCTGCTTGGGGTAGACCACCTTGGCCACCGGCAGGTACGGGGACGGCTTCCACGGTTTCGTGGCGTCCTCGATCGGCATCTTCTCCTCGTCGAGGCACAGTTGAACGCTGAATGTGTATTCTGCGGAATGTTTTTCGAAGAACGCCATGATCAGGTCGCGGTGCTCGTCCTGTCCTGGATTGCGCGGGAGCGTCTGATCGGCAAGCGCTTTCACCTCCGGCGAGGTGGGCTCGTATTTGAACCGGGCCACGTAGTCGCCGTAGCGGATCGGGGCGGAGGAGAAGAACGTCTCGCCCAGGATCGGGCGGTTGGGGGCGACGAACACCGCCAGATTCTCCGGTAACCGCAGGCCGATCTTCGTGAGCGCGCCGAGCAGTTCGCTGCCTGCCCACAGCGCGCCGTCGGACAGCCGGGCCAGCAGGGTGGCGCTCAACATCCCCAGCCTGCGGTATGCGTGAGCGTCGGCGAACAGGAACTCCTCATGGGTCACCAGGACGAAGTCCTGCGTCACGTTCGGGGCGTCGTCCATGGCCCGCTCACCGTGCACACCGATGGCCTTGATCCCGAGTCCGCGCACGCCACGGTTCTTGTCGCTGCGCAGCAACCCCGAGGTGGTGGAGATGCGGGCGATCACCGGGTAGCTGCGGGCTTCGGCGAACATCCCCTGGGCGAGCACCTTCGGCAGATCCGGGTTGACGATCAGCTCGCCACGCAGGACGGCATGGCTCTTGGCGTGGGCGTCACGCAGCCCGTGCTTGAACTTCTTGTAGGCCCGCTCGTTGTTCTTGCGCAGCGCCTTGACGATCTTCTCGATGTCTTCGGCCTCACCGGGTTTGGGCCGCTCAAGATCGTCACGGTAGGGCACCGGGGTGAGGTGCTCGACGACGCGACGTACCTCGGCTTCGGTGATTGTCTCGGTCATGCGGGGCCGGCCTTTCTGATTCAGCGGGATGCTGCGACGTTCCAGGGGGCGAACGGGTTGGCCACGCCGGCCAGGGCGGGGGCGAGGCCGGGGAAGTGACGCAACAGCACCGAGCGCATGTCGTTGTCCCGGACCCAGCGCATCCCGGCGCCGGTGTAGGTCTCGGCACGGAAGTCCGCGGTGAAGAAGCGGTCGCTTTCCAGCCGCCGGGTCGCCATCAGGATGAACACCCGGAATGCGGTGTCACTGAAGCCGAATCCGGGCGGTTTGGGTTCGGCGTACAGGCCGATCATCAGATCGACCAGGTCCACGTCGTCGTAGATCTCGCGCAGTTCTGCCGCCAGGGTGGTCTCACCGGTCAGTTCTTCGAATGTCCTGGCCGGCTTGAGCCGGAACAACGTCCGGAATTCGTTGTAGCGCGGCACACCGCGCTCCCTCGACCGGATCAGGTCGACGGTGGCGAGGTCCACCGGGGTGCCGTCGACCCGCTGCATGTGCTGCAGGTGCCGGGGGAAGTTGTGCAGCGACAACGCTCCGGGGTGGGCCCGCCCGAAGGAGTAGAACAGGTCGGCCATCGGGTTCTCGGCCAGCCGGGCACGTACGTTGCGCACCGACAGGTCGGGTAGCTCGTGCCGGGCGGTGACGCGGTCGTCGTCGAGCGAGCGGAAGGTGAACTCGTCCGGAATCAGCGGGTGCATCCGGTACACCGCGACGAACTCCTCGGTCAGCGAGTACGGCACTCCGTGGTGGGTGGTCGGCGATCCGGGAATGCCGTGCAGCAGCGGACTGCTGCTGAACCGGCCGAACCGGCGCCCGAGCCGCTCGCCGAGGAGCCCGAACCAGTTCGCCCGCATGGCTGCCACCGTCGTCGGGTGCGCGATGATGGCCGGGGTCCAGTCCACGGTGTGGATCTTGGCCATCAAGGCCGAGTTGACCAGGCGTGCCTTGTCGTAGAGCTGCTGGTCCGTGAGGTGCGGGTAAACCTGTGCCAGGTGGTCGCAGATCGCGTTGTGCTCACGCATGAACAGCGAGTGCAGCAGGGCCAGGCCGACCCAGAAGTTCCCCGCCGTGCCGGTCAGATCCACGGTCGCCTCGACGTCCGAGGGTGGCAGCCCGGACTCGTCGATGCGCAACTTGCCCCGGTCGGGTGCCCGCAGGGCGCAGGCGAATTCCGGTGTGGTCCCGTAGATCTGGGAGGCGTCCCACCAGTGCGACTCCTGCGTGGTGAAGGTGGGCGGCCCCGCCGTGCCCGGATTCGGATCCGGTGGGGTGCGCTCGACTCGCATCGGACGCTGCGGCCACGGGTCATCGTCGAGCAACGGCACCACCCACGGCTGGGTGGCGACCGTGCCGTGGGCGAACCAGTCGTGCACCTCGAACTGGATCCACGCCGCGGCCAGGAGATTCAGTGTGGTGGCGGGCTGGAAGACGTCGCGGGTCAGCAGCGAGCGGCTGATCAGCCGGGGGTTCGGATCGAGCAGACGTTGCGCGGATTCCGGGTACGAGTACTCGGGCGGGACGTTTCGGCCGAACCGGCATCCCACGGCGCCCATTCGTGGATCCGAGAGGTCGTTGTAGGACCCGTCGCGAGTGCGCGCGACCAGATACTCGCCCACGGCGGCGGTGCCGCCCATCGATGTGGCGGCGGTGCCGCCTATCGATGTGCCGACGGGCCCGCTGAGCGGGGCCGGGGCCGGTTCGGCGGCATACAGATTCGACGTCCGCAGCTGATGGCGCAGACCGATCAGGACGGCCAGACCGATGGTCTTCGGCAGCCGTGTCCAGCCCACCGACTGGTCGATCCACTGGGCGAGCCGGGCCGCGGCGGCGGCGACTGCGGACCGCAGCGCCGACCAGGCCGCGGTGACGGTCGCCGGAGCCTGCCGCGCCATGGTCACCGTCCTGGATCGGGTGTGCATTTGACACACATGACGATTGTTGGGCACGCCGGGGGAAAAGGCATGAGTAGTGCGCTACTCGATCCCGCACCGCCGGCCGGGCGCCCCGCGTGGAACGCGCCGCGCCGCGCCGGGTACCGCGGTGCGCGATACGTCCCGAACACAGGTAGCCCGCCACTCGTGTGCCCGGACGGCCGTGCGCCCTACGTTCGCCGGTAACACCGAACACGTCCGAAACCGAAGGAGGGCGACGATGTCATTCATCCCGTGCACGATCAAAGGGCTGCCTGCCGAGAAGGTCGTCGCCTCTGCGGAGGCGGCTGTCGAGGTGAATCCGGCGAATGCGCCGAACCTCACCGGGCTGGCGGCCGACGACATGCCGTCCCGTGAGCACCTGGCGGTCATGACCAACAAGCGCTGGAACGCCGGTGGGGTCCGGCTCACCGTCGGCTTCCTGGACAGCCCACCGGCCGACCTGCGGCGGCGCATCTTGGCGCACATGAACGCCTGGGGCGCGTGGGCGAATATCAGGTTCACCGCCTCCAACGTCGATCCCCAGGTACGGATCGCGCGAGTCGCCGGCGACGGCTACTGGTCGTACCTCGGAACCGACATCCTGCTGGCTGCCGCCGATGAGCAGACCATGAACCTCGAGGGCTTCACGATGAACACCTCCGAGGCGGAGTTCCGGCGCGTGGTCAGGCACGAGACGGGGCACACCCTCGGGTTCCCGCATGAGCACCGGCGCAAGGCGATCGTCGACCGGATCGACCGGGAGAAGGCCATCACGTTGTTCATGGCCACCCAGGGCTGGACACGTGAGGAGGTGATCGAACAGGTCCTCACGCCGTTCGACGTCTCCGCTCTCACCGCGAGCAACGAGACCGACGAGAACTCGATCATGTGTTACGACCTGCCCGGATCGATCATGACCGACGGAATCGCGGTGCCGGGCGGATCCGACATCGACAATCTGGACGCCCAGTTCGCGGCCAGTCTGTATCCCGGACCGGTGTCCCCGAGTTCGGTGTGGCCGAACGGCAAGCTGTACTTCTTCAAGGGGTCCCAGTACGCGCGGTTCGACGACGCGGCGGGCAAGACGGACCCGGGCTATCCGTTGCCGATCGCCGGGTTCTGGGCGGGCTTCCCGCCGGACTTCGCCGACGGCATCGATGCGGATCTGCTGTGGACCAACGGCAAGGCCTACTTTTTCAAGGGCAGCCAGTACGTGCGGTTCGACCTGCCGAAAGACACGGTCGATCCCGGCTATCCGATGGAGATCTCGGCGAGTTGGCCGGGAGTGTGGCCGGACGGCTTCGATGCGGCCGTGGTGTGGCCGAACAGCAAGGCCTATTTCTTCAAGGGATCGGAGTATCTGCGGTACGACATCGCCACCGATCAGGTCGATGCCGGCTATCCCAAGCCGATCAAGGACAACTGGGCGCCCAACCTGCCGACCGAATATGAAAGCGGCATAGACCATGTCGCGATCAGGAACAACGGTAAGGCCTATTTCTTCAAGGGCGCGCAGTACATCCGCTATGACATCGCCACCTCGCGGGTGGACGCCGGATATCCGAAACGGGTGTCGGGCAACTGGCCCGGGCTGTGGGCCGACGGCGTCGGCCGGCCCGACTGAGAGTGCTACCCCGATGACGTCGGCGCCGGATGCTGCCGCGGTGCGACCGCGGTACACCACCAGGGATCTGCTGCTCGATCCGGTCGGGCTCAACCGCAGGTTGCGTGAGCTCGACTGCATTGCCGAGTTGGTCCGGCGCCAACCGAAAACCCTTGCCGCCGTGTCTGACCGGTCCCGAGGCGGTATCCACAACCACTATGTCGACGGGATGCCACGGCTCGTGCCGATGGTGGTGGCGTGGGCGCGAGGAGCGCACCTGGCCGATGTCGACGGAAACGAGTACATCGATCTCGACAACGGACGTGGAGCGAACTTTCTCGGGCATGCCCCCGCGGTGGTGACCGACGCACTGCGGACCGCACTCGACGACGGCCTGTCGTTCGCCGCCGGCCACGAGACCGAAACCGCGTTGATGAGCGTGCTGCTCAGCGCGGTGCCATGGGCCGGCGGCGGTTTCTTCGGCAACTCCGGCACCGAAGCGACGATGCACGCGCTGAAGCTGGCCCGCGCCTACACCGGACGCCCCCTGGTCGCCGTGTTCGAGCAGTCGTATCACGGCCACCACAACGATGTTCTGGTGTCGATGCCGGGGGTCCCGCCGTCGTCGACGATCGTGCTGCCGTATGACCGCGGTGCCTTCGAGGTGATCGCGGCACGGGCCGGCGAACTCGCCTGCGTCATCGTCGAGCCGATCCGGTCGAGCTGGCCATTGCTGGACCGTGACTTCCTGTCCGGCTTACGGGACGTGACGGCACAACACGGTGTGCTGTTGGTGTTCGACGAGGTACTGACCGGCTTTCGGTTCCGGTTCGGCGGCACGGTCGACTCCGATGGTCCCACACCCGATCTGGCCACCTTCGGCAAGATCATCGGTGGCGGCCTGCCCATCGGGGCCACGGTGGGCCGCTCCGAGGTCATCGAAATGGGTGTCACCACAGGAGAACACCTTCGGGATATGCAAACCCGGACCCGGATCCTCGGGACCTTCTGCGGCCACGTCCTGTCCTGCACGGCCGGCCTCGCGCAGTTGACCTACCTGCGGGATCACCAGGACTCGGTGTATGCGACCACCCGGGCGGCGGCCGATCGTTTCGCGGACCACCTCCGGCGTCTGCGCGATGAGGCGGGGTTCCCGATCGCGGTCCGCCGCTACGAAACACTGGTGCGCCCGATATTCGGCACGATGGGCACCGAGCAGTTCGCCGACCTCGTGCATCCGCAGCGGTACCCGGTGGCCGAATACCTGTGGACGTACTACCTGCGTGCGGCCGGTGTGCATCTGCCCGAGTTCCTGTACCCGCTCTTCACCGCCGCGCACGACGGCGAGGTGATGGATGCTGTCTGCGACGCGGTTACCCGATCCGTGGAGGGGTTGCGGCGGGACGGATTGCTCTGACCTGACCGGTCACAGGAGACCGTGCCCGCGCAACGCCGCGAGGTGACCGCGTACCAGGTCCGGTGTCACATGCGGGATTTCCCGCGCATCTCCGGCGGCCTGCAGGGCCGCATGGAAGCACTGTGACGGAAACGCCGAGCCGGCAACCGCTTCGGCGGGCTCGGCGAAGGCAGCCATGAGCGGTAGCAGGCAATGCTGACGCTGCCGGGCCGGCAGATTCCGCATGGCGGTCTCGAACCGCGCGGCCCAGTCCGGGTGCGAGGCGATCCGCGACATCGAATAGCCCTCGCCGGCCAGCCAGTCCACCACCGTGTCGAGCGAGATGGCGTCGTCGTGGTCGTTGACGACATTGTAGGAGGCGAATCCGTCACCCGATTCGGCACCCGCGGCCAGTGTCGTGATGGTCGCGGCCACGAAATCGACCGGCAGCGCGTCATAGTGCGGACGGCCGGTCGGCTTCCGGTAGAACGACTGCGGGGCGATGCCGGTGACCACCAGGCTGAACAGCATCCGCGTGAACACATCGCCCACGTTGGCATGGTCACTGAATCGAGTGGGCGACAATATCATTCCCGGACGGTATACCTGGACCGGCAACCCGCACAGGTCGTACGCCTGGCGCAGCAGCACCTCGCCGGCCCACTTGCTGATCGCGTAACCGTTGCCGGGGTTGGTTCCGGGGATGCGGGCCGGGCAGCCCGTGCGGACATCGGTGTCCTCGGGAAGTGGCCGGCCGTCGTCGGTGGTGCCGGCCGCCGCGGTGGACACGAAGGCGAATCGCTTCAGCGTGCCGGTGATCGCCAGCCGGATCAGTTCCGCGGTGCCTGCGACATTGGGGCCGAACAACTCTGGGTAGCGAGCCAGGTGGTTGACCTGGGCACCCGCGTGCACGATCAGGTCCACGCTGCCGGCCAGGCCCGACCAGGTGTCAGCATCCAGACCCAGGTGTTCCTCGGCGAGGTCGCCTGCGAGCACCGTCAAGGCGGAGGCCGCCGGCCCGCCGAGTTCGATTCCGACCCGGCGCCGCGCCTCGGTGTCGTCGGCGCCGCGGACCAGGCAGATCAGTCTTCCTCCGGTGGGCGCCAGGCGTCGCAGCCACTCGCCGCAGAGCGCCTGTCCGAGAAAGCCATTGGCTCCGGTCAGCAGAACGGTTGCCGGTGCGCCGCGGTGACGGGACGGCGCGGCGGCGCGGGCGAGGTCGTCGTGGGGGATGAACCGGTCGAGCGTCAGGTCGTGGGCGAACACCTGGCCGGTGCGGTGGCCGTGGACGGTCGCGGCGCACGGCCGCCGATGGGCGCGACGGCTCGTCTCGATGTGGTGGGCAACGCCGGCCAGGTTGCGGGCGGGGTCGAGCACGACGGCGGTGGACACCATGACACCGAAGAGGTCGGACAGCAGCGTGGTGAGGGTCAGGGCGGTCAGGGAGTCGACTCCGATAGCGCTCAACACGGTGTCACCGTCGAGTCCGGGGACACCGAGCGTTGCGGTTGCCGCGCGGCACACGGTATCCCGCGCCGAAGCGGTCGCCGCCTCCCGCCGGAGTGCGGCGAGCTCGAAGACCCGGCGGTCGGCGATATCGACGTACATGCGTTCGAGTTCGTCACGGTAATGGGCGGTCAGCGCCGCCCGGGCCAACTTGGCGGTCGTCGTGAGCAGACCGTTGCCGACACTGAACGGCCGGCTGTCGATCACGATGTCACGTGGCACCTCGTAGGGGCGTAACCCGTTGGCGCGGGCAATCTGTCGCAGCGATTCGAGGATCACCGCCTTGGTGGGTTGGGGGTGGGCGGTCGTCGGCTCGGGGATCACCACCGCCAGGACGAAATCACGCTCACCGCTGCCGTACACGAAGATCTGCCGGACACACGGGCTGGCGACGAACATCGACTCGAGGTGTGAGAGGGCGACGAATTCCCCTTGGGACAGCTTGATCACGTTGTTGCGACGGTCCACGTACCGGAGGTGATCCGGTGCGACCTCGGCCATGATGTCGCCGGTGTGGTAGTAGCCCTCGTCATCGAATGCCGCATCGGTGGCGTCGGGGCGGCCGAAGTAACCGGGGCTGAGAATCTCGGATTTCACCAGCAGTTCGCCGCGGGGGTGCGGCCGGTCGGTGCCGAAGTATCCCAGTTCGGGCACGTCGACGAGCTTGTAGTCGATCACCGGCGGCCGGACCACCCGGCCGTCGTTGAGTACATTGCCGGTTTCGGTGGTGCCGTAGCCGATGGCGACGTGGATGCCCAGACACGATTCGATGAACGCGGCCAGTTCCGGTGCCAGCGGGGCGCTACCGGAGGCCGCCAGCAGCAGCCGCCCGCCGAGCACCTCCTCCCGCAGCTCGGTCATCACCCGGCCGCGTACCGCTTCCGGATCAGCACCGGGTGTCAGCCGCCGGTGGTATTCGCGTTGGTACCACCCGAACAGTAGCTCGGACACCCGGGGGATCAGCGGGAGCACCGTGGGGCGCACCGACGCGAGATCGTCGAACAGGGTCGCCAGGTCCGGTGCGGTGGCGAAGTAGGCGGTGCCGCCACTGGCGAGCGTGGTCAACACCAGCGACTTGCCGCCGTAGTGGCTCATCGGCATGTAGTTGTACGAGATCATCGGTACGCCAACGGGGTTGCGCCAGGTGTTGGCCACCATGCGTTCGGTGTACATTGCCGCCCGGGGGTGTCCGGTGCTGCCGGACGTATACGACAGGCCGACGAGTCGGTCCGGCGCGGGGGCGCCCCGGAGTGCGAGCGGCAGCCGGTGGCCGCGCCGCACGNGTGCCGACAGGGTGAAGGGCGCGGGATCGGCCGGATCGGGGCCGAACAGTCCGAACCGTGAGAACCGGGCGATCTTGGTGACGCCCTCGTCGTCGAACTTCTGGTCCGGGCCCGGCGTCGTCCGCAACTGGTGCAGGTTGCGCCGGTCCACCACCCCCTGCACGGGAAGAAAGGGCCGGTTCGGTGGTCGCTGCACGTAGTGGATCACCCGGGGCGGCAACTGCTCGGTGGCCGGCTTGATCAGGGCGGTGGGGGCGTCCCGGACGATCGGTGCTTGCTGCATGCTGAGCGAGACTTCACGGATTCTGGCAGATTCGGTCATGGTGACTCCGTCGGTCGGAGGTGGTCAACGGGAGTGCGGCGCATCGGCGAATGCGTCCGCCGATGCGCCGCAACAGGTTCAGAGCAGCCCGCCCAGGATTCCGATTCCGGTGGTGGCGACTTGCTCCCACGGGAAGTCGAATGAGGCTCCGACGCCCGCCTGGTTGGTGAATGCCGCGGCCCCGGCCGGTGTGCGATCGATCGGCGAAGCCTGGGGCGGCAACATTTCATTTGCTGTACTCATGGATCTCTCCTTGTGTGTTGGTGTGTACTGACTGAAAGCTGATCTGATGTGTTGATCCTCGATTCGCTCCTTTCAGGGCAGAATGCGTTCAGTACTTGATTCCCTTCGATGCGTAACACATCGAACGGGCCAGTCCGGGAAGGTCTCCGCAACTGACGGAGGCCTGAACCGAACCTGTTCCGATGCCGCCACGGGCGTCGTCGTCCAGGCGTGCGATACCGGGGGTCTGTGGCGGCAGCGTCGCTGCCGAGACCTGGCGCTGATTGCTTGTCATGTTTGCTAGCCTCCTGAGATCAGGTACTGATGGATGGGTGCCAGCTGGACCGGCCACGGGTCGCTGACATCGACGGTGGCCTGATAGACCACCCGGGCGCGGCGCTCGTTCTCCGGTGAGAAGAACGTGATCTTGACATCCCAGCAGTCGCAGTCGAGGCGCCCGAACGGGCTCTTGACCGCGGTGATGTTCTCCAGCGAGTAAAGGCTGGTGACGTCGCCGTCCACCAACTCGCCGGCCAGCAGGCCCTTGGCCATGAGGTCGGAGAAGATGAACGCGTTGGTGGCCGTGTAGTTGATCGCCCGATCGGCCGATGACTGGCCGAGGTTGCGCAGCTCGTAGTAGACCTTGTCCAGCATCTGCCGCAGTTTCAGCTCGGTGCGCGATTCGGCCTTGGCGCGTTCGATCCCGAGCTGGTTGGTCAGCTTGTCGAAGTCGATGGCCCCCAACACGGCCCGGACGAGGTTGTTCTCGTTCCAGGTGTAGAGGCCACGGCGTTGCACGACGATCACCGGGAGGCGTTGCCCGGCGAACGTCGTCACGGTGCGGTTGGTGAGGACACCGGGCAGTGACACCCGGGATACGAACTCGTCGTCCTCGGCAGGCAGTACCTGACACCGCAACGCGTACCGCAGCATCTTGTAGACGGCCTCGTGGTAGGTGACCTCCGCCTCGATGGCATAGATCGGGGTGAGGTTCAGGTTCATCGTCCAGATGAGTTTGGTGGATTCCCAGGGGTGTTCGTCGAGGTAATTGGCGAGCTGGACCGCGTCGTACGGATTGGGTTCGGACACGATCGGCGTCTCGTCGTTGCTCTCGGCCATCGGCATGAGCTGCCGGAAACCGTCCCGGCGGGCTTCGGTGCCGAAGTCGAATCCGATGTTGCCGAGGGCGAACACGTTTGAGACCGGCAGTGGATGGGCCGCCTGCGGCGGAGTCGGCGCCTCGTGCACCGCGGCCGCGGTGTCCTGTGAGGCCACGGTGCCGCACGAACACGGCGCGCCACCGCATGACGGCGCCACCCCGGTCGATACGGGAACGATGTCGGGTGGCGCCGGCGGGGGTGCGGTGTTGGTCGATAATGTGTCGCTGCCGGAACTGGCGACGTGGGGAATCGGTGTTGCAGCCATCTCGGTCACTTTGTCTCCTTGGGTGATCAGCGCATGTGCGCCACGAACGTTGAGAATTCCCGCCAGGCAGCGGGGGTCCGAATCCTGAGGGCAGGCCAGCGCGCTGGCGATCACCGCCCGTCGCACCTCGGCGATGTCGATGCCCGCGCCACTACGGCGCTGCGCGGTGATGAGCAGCGCCGCCAGGGCGCTGACGATGGGGGTGGCGAAGCTCGAGCCGGTCAGGTCGGCCATCGCGGCACCGGGTAGGGCACCCGGAATCGCCTCGCCGGGAGCCAGGACGCCGTTGAGCGCGTACCGGCCGCCGAAGTTGCTCGACGGCAAGGCAACTCCGTTGCGCCCCAGGGCGCCGACGGCCAGCACGGTGGGCAGTGCCGCCGGCACGTGGAGGCAGTCGCACCCGTCATTGCCCGCCGCGGCGACGATCAGCACGCCGTTGCGCTCGCAGGTCTCCACGGTGCGGGCCAACAGCGGGTCCGGTTGTCCGAGTTCTACGAGCTCGCCTCCGCTGATGTTGATCACATTCGCGCCACCGAGCATGGCGCGTTCGATCGCTCGGGCCAGGTCGAGTTGGGACAGGTGTCCGCTGCTGTCCTCGAAGATCGGGACCACCAGGCCTCGGCACCCGGCGGCCAGGCCGAGCGCGCCGGAGGCCGGCTGTCCGAACACGATGCTGGCCACGTGGGTGCCGTGGCCGGACATGGCACCGGTGCCCGCCTCGTCGAGGATGAGGGAATCCGTTCGGGTGAGGCGGGCGTCGGCGAAGCAGGGGTGGCCGAGATCGACCGGGCCGTCGAGGATAGCCACGCATACGTCTGGATCTGGAATCACGGTGTCTCTCAACGACTTCAATTCATCGAGAATGAAGTCGGTGTCGGCCGCCCGCATGGTCTGCGGTGGCCGGAGATCCTGCACCTGATTCATACCGCAATGGTGCGGCGGAAGTGGGGGACCGCACCATTGGCCGCCAGATCGATTTTCGCGGTGCCCCTTTCGGGGGTGTCTGTTGTACCGGCCGGGCAACCCGGCCTATATCCATCGGCCGATTTCTGCTCGCCGGCATTGACACGGCGATGGCGCCGACGTAGCACGAATGGCATGGCAGCTAAGAAGAGCAAGCGAAGCATCGAGCAGATGCGTCAGGATCTGTTCGCCGTCAAGCAGCGTCAGGACGGTCTGCGGGCCGAGCACCGCAGGCTCATCGGAGAGCTCGATCTCACCTCGGGCGGCGAATCGGACGTACTTCTGCGGCAGCGCCGGTGGAACACCAGCCCGCCTCCGTTGCGCCCGTATGTCCGGCCTGGGGCGGCAGACACTCCCTGAGCGGTGCCCCGCCCGGATTTCCCAACTTGCGGGCCACGTAGGCCCGGCGTTGCACCCCGAGCTTGCAGATCACGTTGTGGACATGGCTTTTCACCGTGCCCGCCGAGATGTGCAGGTGGTCGGCGATCTCCTTGTTGGTGAGCCCGTGGGTCATCAGCCAGGCCACTTCCTGCTCCCGCTCGGTCAGGCAGTGGCCCTGCCCGCCGGTGCGGCGGCCACCGTTGGCGCCGACGCCGCGCAACAGGGCGCCGGATATCTCGTCGCAGCAGTGCGCCGCACCGCGGGACACGTTGACCAGCGCGTGACAGAGCTGGTCGACGGAGGCGTTGCGTCCCAGCAGTCCGGCCGCCCCGGCGCCGGCCCAGGCCATTGCCTGACCGGGATCGTCGTCCAGTGCCAACGCGATCAGCTTCCGGGGTGGGTCAGCCCGGCGTAGCGCCGAGGCCGATTCCAGCGCCAGCCGGGTGCCGACGTCGATCACCACGATGTCGACGGGCAGCTCGATCCGCGCAAGATCGCCCAGGGCTGTGGTGGCGTCGGATGCGGTACCCACCAACTCGAATCCCGGGATACCCCGAATCCACTGCGAAAGCAGTTCGGTCCAGGCCCTGACGGCGACGATGGCGAAGACGTTGTGTCGCATGATGGACTCCGCTGCGTCATACCTGGCCGTTCGGCAGGAAGGTATGGGCCACTGGAAGTTTGAATCCGAGGGCGGTCATGGCTCTGTCCCTACTGCCGCGAGCAACTGATGTGTCACCCGATGCTAGGGAGCGCGCCGGTCACCGGTATCGAGTAATCGACTACGCGAGTTTGCGATCACGCGGCGGCGGACGGGCTCGTTCGGATACACCGGGGATGCGGGCCCACTGAGCGCTCGGCATGGGGCCCGGGCGGGGTGCACGATTCGGGTAGTGGGCTACTCGTGCCGTCCCGGTGGGCTCGAGTCAGGATCGTCTGCATGCCGATTCGGCGGACGACCGCCTTCCCGATGCCGCATGCTGTGTGGGATGCCACCTGCAGGGTCGAGCAGAGTTCCGAGGTGTTGCGGTGAGTCCTTCCGACAGTGACGGTGCCAGGGCAACCTGGAGCGATCGGGTGCAGTGCGCTCTGACGGACCTGGCAGGCAAGAAGATCGACGCCAGTCCGCAGAAGCTTCTCGAGGCGGTGGCGGCCCGGTTCGCGTCACGGTTCGAGCCCGATGACCGCCCCTGTATCGACGGCAGGCCCCGCTGGCACCGCAGTGTCGATGACGCGGTCGGACAGCTGGTCCGCGAGAAACTGGTGACCCGGCGCACCCCGGCGAAGAAGGACGGAGTGATCGCCCCGCAGCCGACCCTACGGTTGACGCCGGCCGGTCGCGCCGCTGCCGAGCAGGCGTGCGAACGCGCGATGGCCCCCGAGGAGCGCCCCCGCGCCGTGGCGACGATCGAGGCCGGACAGCCACCGCACCGCGACCTGCTGGTGGCCGGGGTGATCACGCCGCCGTTGCGGGAGAAGTTCGTGGTGGCCCCCGGTGAGGATCCGGAGCGGGCGCGGGAAACGTTGTGGCCGATCATGATCGAACTGAACCTGCGCTACGAGGCGGGGATCGGCGCGGCGATCGCGCGGGTGCGTGACCTGTGGCGCCTGGTGGACGGACCGGATGAACCGCTGCCGGTGGCCGACCAGTTCATGGCCGGTGAGTTGACCACCAGACAGATCGAGGGTCTGGTGTCGGCGGACGCGGTGCCACAGCAGTGGCCCGAGCGCGCGGTCTACCGGATCTGGCCGGACTTCGAGGCCCACCCACAGATCGACGTGTCGGCAGGCACCGTCAAGGTACTCCCGGCGCGGCGGACCTTCGCCTGCCTCGGATCGGGAATCGTCTGGGCCGTCGTCGATTCCGGTATCGACGAGACCCATCCACATTTCGTCGACCGGGCCACCGTGAGTGATCCGGCGGTGCACGACCTGCACCGGGATTTCACCGTCGGCGGCGGCGACCAGGCGTTCACGCCGAGCGCCCTGCAGGATGCGGACGGGCATGGCTCACACGTGGCGGGCATCATCGCCGGCGGGCTCGTCGACCGATCCGCCGACGACGTCTATGTGGCCGAGAAGCGGTTCAATGTCGGTGCCCCCGAAGGGGAGATACCCATCCTGCAGAAGCGCGTGGTCAGTGACCCCGGCCGGCTCTCGGGGATGGCGCCCGACGCGAAGCTGGTCAGCCTCAAGGTGCTGGGGCCGGGGGAGAAGGCCGCGCGGGTGAACCGGGTGATGCGGGCGCTGGCCTACGTCCGTGAGGTCAACGCGGCGAGCCCGCGGATGCCCCGGATTCACGGGGTGAACCTGAGCCTTGGTTACGAATTCGCCGCGGAATGGTTCGCCTGCGGTCAGAGCCCGCTGTGCATCGAGGTCGACAAGACCGTGCGCTCGGGGGTGATCGTCGTCGCCGCGGCGGGCAACAGCGGCTACGTCTCGCTCAATCCGTTGTTCACCACGGACGTCACGAAATTCAGCGCCGGCATGACGATCAACGATCCCGGCAACGCCGAGCGGGCGATCACCGTGGGTTCGACGCACCGGGACGCGCCCCACACCTCCGGGGTGTCCTACTTCTCGTCCAAGGGGCCGACCGGCGACGGCCGGTGCAAGCCGGATCTGCTGGCGCCCGGCGAACGCATCACCTCCGTGGCGGCAGGGGAGTTCCGCAGGAACGTGTTGCGGCAGACCGACGCCCCGCCGGAGAGCGCGGCGATGTACATCGAGGCCACCGGCACCAGCATGGCCGCACCACATGTGTCCGGGGCCATCGCTGCCTTTCTGTCCGTGCAGCGCGAGCTGATCGGGCAACCCGACAAGATCAAACACATCTTCACCGAATCGGCGACCTCACTCGGCCGCGACCGGGCCTTCCAGGGCAGCGGTCTGCTGGACCTGATGCGAGCGTTGCAGTCCGTCTGAGGAGTTCCGAGAGTGCCGAGGAGTCACCATGAACGAAATCATCAAGGGCAGGCCGTTGTGGCGGTTGGTATTCGACGCCGAGGGAGATGTCGACCAGGCGACGCTGACCGAGTTGCGAGAAGGTGTGGGTGCCGAGGCGCTCACCGATCTGGTGCTGTTCTCGCACGGCTGGAACAACGACGAGGCGGCGGCGCAATCGTTGTACGCCCGCTGGTTCGGCCTGTTGGCCGATCAGATCGATCCGGACCGCAAGGTCGGGTTCGTCGGGATCCGCTGGCCTTCGCAGTTGTGGCGCGACGAACCGATCCCGAACTTCGACGATGCACCGGCCGGCAATGGTGGCGGTGCGGCCGGGCTGGACGGGCGGGCGGTGACGGTGGCCGGGCCGTCCACCATCGATCCGGTCGAACTGGCCGACCTCAAGGACATGTTCCCCGACGGCAGCGCGCATCTCGATGCCATCGCGGCCCTGCTGGACATGCCGCCCACCGCAGGGCGGGCGCAGGAGATGTTCGACGAGTTGCGCGAGTTCAACGCCGCCACCAGGACCGGGTTCGACGACGGTGAGAAGGACCAGCCGGTAGAGGTGCCGGGCATGCTCGACGATCGGCGCGAACCCGTCGATGTGTTCAACCGGTTCGCCGACCGGTTGGCCGACGCCGGAGTGCAGTTCGGTGACGGCGGGGGTGGTGAGGCCGGGCTGGGGGACCTGGGCCGCAAGCTCTGGCACGGCGCCAAGGAAGTCCTGCGCCAGCTCAGCTACTGGAAGATGAAGAACCGCGCCGGTGTCGTCGGCCGCAATGGGCTGGGCCCGGCGATCGACAACCTGGTCGATGCCCACCCGGGGCTACGGATCCATCTGGTGGGGCACAGCTTCGGTGCCCGGCTGGTGTCGTTCGCGCTCGACGGCATCGCCGAGCGCAATCCGTCACCGGTGAAGTCGGTGACTCTGCTGCAGGGTGCGTTCTCCCGCTTCACCTTCACCACCGGACTGCCGTTCCGCGACGGGAACGGTGCCCTGGCCGGTCGGCTGGCCCGTATCGACGGGCCCATGGCCGTCTGCTTCTCCAGCCACGACCGGGCATTGTCGACGTTCTATCCGCTGGCCTCGCTGTCGGCCGGGGACGATGCCGCCGGTGTGGACGATCCCATGGCCCGGTGGCGGGCGATGGGGTCCCTCGGCGCGTTCGGCAGTGACTTCCAGGTGCTCGACGACGCCGGGTTCGAATATCCGTTCCAGCCCGGTCGGATCCTCAGCCTCGATTCGTCGGCCGTGGTGGCCGCGGGTGACAGCCCGTCGGGCGCGCACAGCGACATCTTCCACAGTGAACTGAGTTGGGTTGCCGCAGCTGCCGGGAGATTACATCCGGCACCAGCGGATGGCGCAGTTGAGTAGAGGACGGGCGACGTGAGCGATCGCCTAACTGGTCTGGATGGGTGGGTGGGCGCTGCGCGCTCGAGTGGATGACGTGAACCCCGGTACGGCCGCACACAGTGTCCATACGTCGCGGCCCGAGCACATGACCGTGCGATCTGGCCGGATTACGGCGGCGGTGGCATGCCCGTCGCGTAGCCACCGTTCCAGCTCGCCCCCGGGTTCGGCAATGTGCACGACGATGCCGTGTTCTCGGAGCATGGCGAGTTGAAAGGCCAAGAGGCGCGACGTGGTGACGAGCGCGAAGCCGTTGCCCAACAACGCGTCCAGGCGCTGCCCATCGGCCAGCGCCGGGTTGGGGCACAGGGTCCCGGCAAGGTGGCGGGGTCTCCGGCTCTTGAGAACCAATGCCGACTCGTGCAGGCGGGGGGTGGTGCCGTTGGTGAGCTTGTCGCGAAGGCCGGGTATCAACCGCAGCCGGGGTGTGACGGTGCGTCGCACCATGTTTCCGACATGGCCACCGGCTGTCATCGCCCACCCCATGGCCAAGGCCAGGCCGATCATGCTGCGCGCGTGTGGTTTCCGTTCCTGGTGGTAGGTGTCCAGCAGCGACTCGGGTAGATCTCCGTTGACCACACCGGCGAGCTTCCACGCCAGGTTCATCGCGTCACGCAGGCCCGCCCCCATGCCCTGCCCGATGAACGGCGGAGTGAGGTGGGCGGCGTCGCCGAGGAGGAACACATTGCGGTCCCGCCAGCGGTCGGCGATCTGTGCGCGAAAGGTGTACTCGGTGACCCGCACGAGCTCGAAGTCGTCGTCGGGGAGATCGCCGAGCCATGGGCCGATCAGGGGGCGAAGGGTCGCCAGGGTGCTGAAGTCGGCTGCGGTCTCCGAAGGGAACAGCCGAAATTCCCAGCGGTAGCGGTTGAGCCCTATCCGCATGTACGTCGCAGCCCGGACGGGATCGCATACCTGGTGCACACCATCCCACTGATCGAGCTCGGCCTCGGTGACCACGTCGGCCACCAGCCAGCGCTGCTCGAAACGCAGGTCGGCCATGGCTGCACCGATGGAGGCGCGCACGATGCTGTTGGCTCCGTCGCAGCCCAGCACATAGCTGGTTTCGACGACGTGCACCGTTCCGGTCGCACGGTCGGCGTAGGTCACCAGCACGCGGCCCGGTTCGTGCTGGGTGATGCCGGTGACCTCGGAATTGCCGCGCAGCTCCACAAGTGGGCGCTTGGCCATGTTGGCGCGCAGCAGCCTTTCCAGCTCGGGTTGGTCGAACATGTTGGCCTGGGGGAAGCCATGCCTGCTGCGGGCGGGGTCGCGGTCGAATTGTGCCAGGGTGCGGTGGTTCTGGTCGAGCAGGCGCAACCCGAGCGCTGGCCGGGATATCGCGGCGAATTCGTCGGCTACCCCGAGGCGGGCGAGAATGCGATGAATCTCGTCATCGAGGTGGACCGCGCGTGGCTGGGGATATACCGATTCCCAGCGGTCGAGAACCAGCGTCGGCACGCCGTAGTCCGCGAGCAATGTCGCCGCGGTGATGCCGGTCGGCCCCGCCCCGACGACGACAACGGGCCCGGATTTCGCTACGATGCCGGGCATTTCGGTCCTCGGCACGGCCACAACAGATCCTCGTTCACGCGTACCGCACCGAGGTGCGCTGGGTGCCGAGGTCGATGGCGCCATCGTCGGTGGCCACCGACAGTTCCACGACGTCCCCGTGCCGCAGATACTTGGGATTGCCGGCTTGACGCGCGAAGAACGCCTTCCATTTCATGGCCGGTGGCAGCAGCGATCCGATGATCTCGACAGGCTTCGGCGGCGCGCTCAAGGCCGTACCCGCGGGCGTGCCGGTCAAGACGAGGTCACCGGGACTGAGGTGTTGGAACCGGGCCAGAGACTGTAGTGCCTGCAGGGGCTTGTAGATCATGTCGCCATCGACCAGCATGTTTTGGCGAACCTCACCGCTCACCCGCAGTGCCAGGCGCAGGTCGCCGAACCGCTTGAGCTCGTCAGCCGTCAGCAAGACCAGGGCCGGGCCGACCGGCGTGAATGTCGGGTACGACTTGGCTTCATAGAACTGCGTTTGCGGAAGCTGAATGTCCCGGGCGGAGACATCGTTGGTGACGACCAGGCCGGCGACATAGTCGGCGAGGTTCGACTCGGTCACTTCGGTGCCGACGGGCAGTTCGCGCCCGATGACCAGACCGATCTCCACCTCGTAGTCGAGAAACTTGACGTGCTGCGGCTTGACGATGTCATCGAACGGCCCACTGATGGAACCCGACGTCTTGCGAAAAAAGGTGAGCGGGATGGTCTTTGGGTCCATGCCGGCGTCTTTGACGTGCGAGGCGAAGTTGGTCATCTGGGCGACCACCCGACAGGGAGCGGTCACGGGGGAGCGCAGATCGAGGCTGTCGACAGGCACCGCCTCCGCGCCACGCGCCGCGGCGTCTATGGCGGCCCGGTCGGCGAGCAGCTCGCCGGTGGTCGCGGCCGCGGTGTCGATTCGCACGGCCCCGGCGGCGGTCTGGACCCACCAGGCGTCGGCGGTGCGCAGGATTGAGATGGTCATGAGTTCGCTACTTTCAGCAGGCCGATGAGGCGGTTGATATCGAATTCGTTGTCGCCTCGCAGGGCTGCGAAGATCGACTGCGCTTCGTGCGGTAGGGATTTCGGGTTGGTGCCGAGAAAGTCCTTGCTCGCAGGTGGTCCCCACTGCGCCAGGCCCGAGGCGGTGAACGGGGCCCAACCCGGTTCAAGGGTCGAGTCGAACAAGTCGCCATCGGTGAAGTGCTCGACCATGAAGCCATCAGGATCACGCCAGTAGTCGAAGAGCTGACTGCCCTGGATGTGCCGCCCGATTCCCCAGGACCGGAAATAGCCTTGCTCCGTGAGGTATTCGCCGCCGGCGGCCAGCGCGTCCAGATCGCATACCTGATAGGCCGAGTGCACGTATCGGTTCTGCGGGCCCAGGGCCAGCGCCAGTGTGTGGTGATCAGCGGGCGTCGAACCACGGTCGCACCGAATGAAGCTCATGGTCGGTCCCCGGCTGCGCTGCCCCGGGAAGTAAAGGAAGTCACTGACGATCATGCCGAGGGTGTCGAGATACCAGTTCAGCGTCTCGAGGTATTTCGTCGACTGCATGACGAGGTGACCGAGCCGTTGCACCGTGGTCGGTTCCCGGCCCGGCCGTTGGGTGGCGTTGATGCGGTGAATCTCGTGCCCCATGTTGTAGCGATGCGGCGTCTGTGACGGCAACGGGTCGAGGGAGTGCATCCCCGACACGACGTGCACCGGCACCCCGCTCGGGTCGACCAGATCGACCGCCATGCCGCCAACGGCTGCGGGCAGCGGCCGGGTCCGTGCACCGGTCGCGGTGGCCAACCGCAGCAGGTCGGCTTCGTCGGTCGCCGCGAACGCGACTCCCAAAAACTTGCTCCGGCTGCCGCGGCGCACGATCACGCACGGTGCGGTCGAATCGCTGCCACGCAGATGCAGTTCCTCGTCGGTTCGTAGCGAGGTGGCGAAACCGAACGCGAGCGCGAACGCCTCGGCCCGCTGAAGGTCTGGTTTCTCGAATTCCAGCCAGGCGATGTCAGTCACCTTGATCACGGGGTTGCGGGAGCGCCCGCAATGCTCGCCTTTCAGGGCGCCCTGCTCGCTGTGGAGCTCGTTATGTGCGCCGACCAGGTCGTTCATCGCTGACTCCTTTTCGTCTGACGAAATCGTCACATACGACGTGACGCTCAGTCAATACGTTCTGACGAAATCCTCAAAACTGATAGCTACTGTTATTCTGAGTCGGTGAGCGCAGTGCAGGATGAGCCGGTCAACCGCCTGGAACGGCGGAAACAGCGCACCCGCGCAGCGCTGATCCAGGCGGCCCAGTCGCTGATCGCCGAGGGCAGACTCAACGTGCCGGTCCTGGAAATCACGCAGGCGGCAGACGTAGGAATGGGTTCGTTCTACAACCACTTCGACAGCAAGGAAGCGCTGTTCGAGGCAGCCGTGGCCGATGTGCTCGACAGCCACGGCGCGTTGCTCGATCGACTCACCGAGTCGATCGACGACCCTGCCGAAACATTTGCCTGCAGCTTTCGTCTTACCGGCCGGCTGTTTCGGCGCCGCCCGCAGGAGAGTCAGATCCTGCTGGCCAATGGCCTCAGCCTCATAGGCTCTGACCGCGGTCTGGGCCCACGCGCATTACGGGACATCGCGGCCGGCGTGGCCGCCGGCCGATTCACCGTTGACGATCCCAAATTGGCCCTGGCCGTCGCTGCCGGGGCACTTCTTGGGCTGGGCCAACTCCTGCAACTAGAGCCCGAACGCGACGACGCGGCGGCCGCAGATCGGGTTACCGAAGACGTATTGCGACTGTTCGGACTGCCAGCGGAGGAAGCACGTCGGATCTGTCAGCGGTCGCTTCCCGGCCTTGATATCAGTAATGAAACCCCGCACCGCGGCGGCCGGAGCGAGCTGTAATCGAACCGGGGAATGGTTACCTCGGTGGAATCTGTTGTGGCCGCTGAAGATTTGACGGCTGCATTGCGCCGTCGTACTGCCCGCGCGTGACGAGTTGGTCAGGAGACCGGCCCGATGCCATTCAAGTCGTGTCGCCGCAGTGGTGTTCGAACACACTCCAGCGGCTAGGAAGCGAATGCGAGCGTCCATTCCGCTCGCCTTGATTGTGTCCGAGGGGGGCTTGGCCACCTGCGACACGAGTTGAGTTTCTGCAATTGAGGCGGTGAACGCATCGCACCCTGGCGCCGGATACCTGTGACAGGTCGATCTTGAACGTCGACGGAACCCACTTCGGGCTCCGCCACCCTCGGCGAAGGGTGCGGCGTTAATGCCAGCTTCGTGCTTGGCCTGGCTGCTGGCGCGGCTGCCGGGTTAGTAGCGCGATGAGGCAACCGGCGGCGAGTACACCGACGGTGACGGCGAAGCCGATGCCGGCGCTGCGTAGTCCCCAACGGTCGGCGACCAGGCCTTCGCCGATGACGGGTAGGGAGATGGCGATGTAGGCGACCACGAACAGTGCTGAGCTGACTTCGGCGCGCCGATCGGCTGGCGTGGCCTCGGTGACGGCAGCCAGGCCGCGGCTGAAGCTGATGCCTTGTCCCGCACCGGAAATGATGGCGGCGACGACGAGTCCGACGAGTGAAGTGGCGACCAACGCCGCCGTCAAGGCGATCATGCCGATCACGAGAGTTGCGCAGCCCAATGCCATCGCGCGTTGGGGCTGCATCCGGTTGGCCGCTACCTGAGCCACCGCTGAGGCGAGGAAGCCACAGCTGGCGACGACCCCGGCCGCGGCGTGGTTGTCGATGCCGATCATGGTGGAAAGGAATGACGGTGCTAGCGCGGCGAACAGTCCCATGCACGCAAATCCCGCGAGGGTTCCGATCGCCGCAAAGGCGAACGTGATACGCACTTGGGCAGGAAGTCGTGGCCGCTGTATTCCGAGATCTCCGGTTTTGGATGATGTTTCGGGCACGCCGAAGACGGCAAGGCCTGCCGCCCCCACGAACACGATGTGCATCACGAATGCCACCTGCAGCGGTGCGGGGCAGTACTGCACGAGCACACCGGCCAGCAAAGGCCCGGCGCCCAGCCCACCCACGTTGGCGATGGTCGCGATCGCGGCGGCCCTGGTCCGCCATTTCGCCGGTGCGGCTTCGATGATCGCTGCGGTGGCAGTGCCGGTGAACAAACCTGCCGACACCCCGGACAGTACGCGTGCCGCCACCAGAGCCAGGACGGTGTCGGCAAGCAGGAACATCACGCCACTGGCTACCGCGGCGACGACGCCGCCCAGCAGCACTGGGCGGCGACCGATCGCGTCGGACCAGCGTCCGAAAACCACCAGCGCCCCCAACACTCCACCGGCATAGGCCGCGTAGATCATTGTGGTGGTGAGGACGGTGAAACCCATCGTGGTGGCGTAGAGGGCATACATCGGGGTGGGCAGCGTGGTGCCGGCCATGATGACAGCGAACGCGTACACGAGCATCACTGTGACCGCACCGCCGCGGCCCCTTGGCTTTTGTCCCTCCGACGTGAGCGCGTGTGCAATCATGGCTGCTTCGACGGCGCTCACGTCGCGATGACTGGCGCCATGGATTGCGCAGCGGCGCTGGTGGTTTCGGCGATGTTGTGAATGGCGATGTGGCCGATGTAGCCGTCCGGCCGAATCAGCAACAACGTGTCTCGGGACAACCCGTAGATCTCGGCGAGTTGTCCGGTCGGATCGGTGAACACATCGTCGGGTATGTCGCCCCTGCCATCGGTGTCGACGATGAGGCGCATGAGTTGCGCGCCGGCGGCGGGCCACTCGAGTCCGGCCAAGGCATCGGCGGCATGTGGACCGAAGGCCAGCGCGGTGAAATGCGGTCCGCGGTAAGCGTCGAACAGTCGCGCGCGGTGGCCGTCAGCGTCGACGACATCGGCATTCGGCGCGCGGTCGCCGACGCGCAGCGTCGCGGTGTGGTCCGCGGCCAGGGGTGCCAGTGGCCCGCCGTGGTAGGTCAGGGCGAGTTGTTTTTCGTCCTTGCCGCGCCGGATGCTCGACGGGTCGAACCTACCGATGCCTTCGTACTTCTTCGTAGACAGGCCGAGCACGCCTGCGGCGATCGGCCGGCGTTCGTGTTCATAGGTGTCGAGGAGTCGGTCGTCGGCTCCGGCCAGGACTTGGCCGAGTTTCCACCCCAAGTTGTAGGCATCACCGATACCGGTGTTGAGGCCCTGGGCGCCGGCTGGGGTATGCACGTGGGCGGCATCTCCGGCCAGCAGGACGCGGCCGCGACGGTAGTTCGCCGCGAGGCGGATGTTGGGGCGAAACACCGATTGCCACCGGATGTCATGCAACGTGAGCCGTTTGTTTCGGGTGTGCGCTTGAATACGCGCGTTGATCTGCGCGAGGTCTTGCGGCGGTTGTTCGTCGGGCGAAAGCCGGACCATCCACTGGAATGTGTCGCTGTGCGGCAGCGGACAAGCACCGATGAATCGGCCCCTGAGGCCGGGCCACACATGCCAGTACTTGCGCGACAGCCCACCCGAGACGGCGGCGTCGACGATGAGGATGCGGTCGGCCTCGTCGGTGGATCCGCCGAACTCGACACCGAGAATCTTGCGGACCCGGCTGGCCCCGCCGTCGGCTCCGACAAGGTACCGCGCGGTGATGTCTTCGCCACCATCGGCAGTCGAGACGTGTGCGGTGACATGGGTGCCGTGGTCGGTGAACTCCGTCAGCTCTGTGCTGAAATCGACGCGCCCGCCCAAGGATTCGAACCGGGTGTGCAATGCGCGGTCGGTGCGGTGCTGTGGAATGAGCCAGGTATCGGGGTAAGGGACATCGGGGCCGCGCTTTCCCTTGGCCATCATCCGGAATGGGATGGTGAACGGACCGAGATGGATGCCCATCGGCGGGTACAGGGCGCCGTGATTGATGACGTCGGGCAGGGCGCCCAGATCGTCGAGTATCTCTAGGGTGCGCGGCTGGATGCCTTTGGCGCGTGAACCGTCGAAGGCATGGGGTGCTTTGTCGATGAGGCGTACCGGCACGCCCCGGCGGGCGAGGTCGATTGCCAGGGTGGTGCCGGCAGGCCCGGCGCCGACGATCAAGACGTCGGTGGTGCTGTTTGTGGTCATGGGTCAAGCCGATCGGTCGAAGGTGTCGTAGAACGTCGCAAGTTTGTCGGCGACAACGACGGGACGTTCGAAAGGAGCCATGTGGCCGCAGTCGTCGATGACGTGGTGTTGGCTGGGCTGCAGCAGGGTACGGACCTGGTCCAAGCTGTTGATGGGAGTGACGTGGTCGTCGCGGCCCCAGATCAATTGGATGGGCAACGCAAGCGTGCCGGTTTGCCCGTAGAGTTCGGCGCGGTCGAACAGCCCAAAGTTCCGTAGCGTCTGGAAGAAGGCGTAGATCGAGCCTTCGTACCGGTAGGCGTCACCGACCATGACCGACAGTTGCGCGGCGCGCTCGGGGTCGGCGACGTTGTGTCCCAGATGCTGCTCGAGGATGCGACGGCCCACGCGCCTGGCGATGACGCCGGCGGTGATGTCATTGCCCAACAGTAATTTCTGGATCATCGGTTGGCGGCTGAGCCCGGCTGGGCCCACCAGGGTCAGGGTGGCGGTGCTGGCGACGTGTTGGCTGACGTATGCCATGGCGATCAGCGCGCCCATCGACGTGCCTACGACGTGGCATGGCGCAGGCACCTGGAGGTGCTCGATGAGCTCGCGCAGTTGGCGGACAAATAGCGCCTCGTCGTAGCGGGCGACTACACGGTCGGAATAGCCGCGCCCGTAGCCGCTGTAGGCCAGGGTCCGGAGCCCGCGAGCGTGCAACTCGACGGCCAGCTCGTCCCAGTAGAACAACGGGATGGTCAGCCCGCCGGCCAGGACGACGACGTCGCCACCGTCAGGCCCGGCCAGTTCGTAATGCGTTACGCCATCGGACAGACGGATGTAGTCACCACGCAAGGTGCGCCGCGTGGCTTCATCGAGTCGGCAGTCTTCTCCGGCTGAGACGAAGTACTTCATTTGGCGTTCCTCGGCTGGAGGGATTGCAGAAAATCGTTGATTGCGTCGGCCACCCATGCGGGGTCTTCCTCGGGGAGCAGATGCCCGCCATCGGGATGGACTTTCTCGGTGCTGCCGGCGATGTCGCGGATGAAGTGCTGGCCGTCCATGTCTACGCTGCGCAGCACCAGGGTGGGCACGGTGATGCCGGGAATCTCGGCGCTGCGGTCAGGTTGGTCGGTGGTGAGGAAGTCGACGAACGCCGAGCGGTTGCCCGGCCGGTTCCACAGCCGGTGCGCGCGCTCCACCATGGCGGCGTCGACGATGTCGGAGTTCGGTCCGACGGCTTGGCGCAGGCTGCGCTCGACGGCGCGGCGCGGCATGAACCGTCGCAACAGTTGACCGACAATGGGGTTGCGCGCCAGTGCCATCGCGGCAGGCAGTTCCTTGTCCGGGTAGCCGGTCGCATTGATCAACACCAACCCGGTGAGCTGCAGGTGCTCGGGGCGATCGAGGGCGAGGTTCCAGGCGATGTTGCCGCCCAACGAGTTACCAGCCACCGCGCATCGCGCGACGCCGATGGTGTCCAAGAAGCGTGCGAGCGCCGCGGCGTAGGTGGCGACCCTGTAATCGCGGTCGGGGCGCGGCCCCGTCACGCCGAAACCTGGCAGATCCGGCCGAATCACGTCGAAGGTACCCCACAGTCGTTGCGCGACCGCCTCCACCCCGTGCAGCGACGAGGCGCTGCCGTGCAGTAGCACCACCGTCGGGCCCGATCCGGAGCGCTTGTAGTGGATCCGCATGCCGTCGACCGCGGCGAACAGCGAGTCGGACTGCACATCGATATCTCGAAAATTCATAATGGATACAGCGTTGCCGTTATTGCAGCGGTTGTCAAGAGTGGTCATACTGAGCCGCGTGAGCACGTCACCTTCAAGGCCCGAGCTGACGGAGGGGAGCCCGCGGCGTTCCCGGGGTCGTCCGCGGCTGCCGCTGGACCGGATCATCGCGACCGCCACAGCGCTCCTCGACGAAGAAGGCGCCGACGCGCTGTCGATGCGCAACCTGGCCCAGCGACTGGACTCGGGTACCGCGACGTTGTACCGGCACTTCACCGGACGGGCGGACCTGGTCGCCCAGGTGATCGACAGCGTGTTGGCCGAGGCGCACGTCGACGATGCGACGCTGGACGCCATGACATGGCAGCAAGCCTGTGAAGCATTGGCACACGGTCTGTTTGATGTGTTCCGACGCCACCCTCACGTCGCGCCGCTGCTGGTCGAGAAGATTCCGATCGGACCCAATGCGATGGCCCAGCGCGAGCAGACGATCGCACTGCTGCTCAAATCGGGCTTTGCGGCACCGTTGGCCGCGCAGGCGTGCGCCACGCTGGCGCGCTACGTGGTGGGATTCGCGACACAGCTGTCCCCGTCTGGCGCCAACGCTGCGGATCAGGGCGAGGTCTGGCAGACCCTCGACCCGCAGGTATTTCCCGCCACCGTCAGTGTGGCCGATCATCTACCCGTACCGCTCGAGCGAGAGTTCGCCTTCGGTCTCGAACTCCTCATCAACGGCTTGAGTCAACTCGCGCCGAAGCCGACTGCGCGCAAGAGGCGTTGACACCGCTCCCTGTTATCGGACACACTGTATCCGTTAATGGTTAGTGGGAGGCAAGCGGTGGCGCGAATATTGCTACGCGGTGCGCAGGTGATCACCATGGCGCCGCATCGTCCCGACACTGAACGCATCGACGTCCTCGTCGAGGACGATCGCATCGCGGCGATGGGCGACCACCTCGATCCGACGGGCGCAGACGTTGTCGACCTCGAGGGCCGCATCGTCGTTCCCGGACTCGTCAACGCCCACCTGCACACCTGGCAGACGGCGCTACGGTTCGCCGGCGGAGACTGGTCGCTGCTCGAATACCTGGCCCACACTCACGGCCACGTCGCGCGCAGATACGACCCCGACGACATGCACATCGGGACAATGGCCGGTGCGCTGAACCAAATCGGCTGCGGCACAACTACTGTGGGCGACTGGTGTCACAACTGCCTGACCCCAGCCCATGCCGACGCCGCTATCGACGCATTGAACACTGTCGGCATCCGTGCAGTCTTCTTTCACGGCACACCTCACGGCGGTCCCACCAAACCCCATGACGTGTCCGAGATCGACCGCCTCCTTGGCGGTCCCATCGCGAGAAACCCTCTACTCACGCTGGGGATGGCAATCAAAGGCCCGCAACTCTCCACACCTGACGTGGCGATCGCGGATCTGCGGGCCGCCGTCGACCGCGGCCTGATCGCATCGATGCATCAGAGCGCCGGAACGTCAGGACGCGGTTGGAATGCCGTCGGCGCTGCTGGCCTGTGGGGCCCACACGCCAACATCGTGCACGGCACCGGTCTGGCCGACCAATGGGTCAAGAAACTCGCCGGCGTCGGAGTCACCTTCACGACCACACCGGAAAACGAACTGGGTCAAGGCCATTGCACGGCAATCACCGAAAGACTGTTGCATGCCGGCGGGGCGCCGTCACTCGGCACCGACACCGAAACGGCCGTATCTGGTGAAGTTCTCACCGCTGCCCGCATCACCTTGGCCCACCAACGAGGACTGGCCCACGAGCAGGAGTTCCACCGCACCGGGCTGAGCGCGCCCACCGCAGGGCTCAGCAGCAAGCAGGCGTTGTCGTGGGCAACCGTCCACGGTGCGCGCGCGCTCGGCCTGTCTGACAAGGTCGGCCACCTCGCACCCGGCATGCAAGCCGATCTCGTCGTCATCGACGCCCGCGCACTGAACCTGTGGCCGGCCCACGACCCGATCGCCGCGGCGTTGCAGGCGAGCATCGCCAACATCGAAGCGGTCATGATCGGCGGGCACTGGCGCAAACGCCACCACACACTGGTCGACACGGATATCGACGAAGTCAAAGACCGTCTGCAGCAGTCCGGCGAACGCTTCGCCCACAAGATCCGCGCAACCGGTCCGCTGGCCCGCATACGACGCCGCGTCGTACGCACGGTCGTGCGCCGGCACCTTCGTCGCCAAATCCGCTCCGGTGACTAGCGGCATCGACTGACATCTCCAGCGAGTGACGGCGACTGCCGACTCAATTCGTGTCGCCTCAAGTGTGTGCCCGAGGGGTTGGTTCGTACAGTCGGGTCAAAGGCTTGTCGTCAGATGGTCGAGGTCGGCGGTGCGGATTCCGTTGTAGATGGGCATGCATGGCTCGGGAAAGTCCTGGACGATGTCGGCGCCTCGCTCGGTGAGTTCGTCGAGAAAATTCGGCAGGTGCTGCATGGCTCCGGTGGGCAGGTCGTGAATGACTACGACGCTCCAGTCCTGGTGGGCAATGTCATCGAGGCATCGCTGCACCCACTGGTCGGGCTGGTCCCAGTCGTGCGGCACGCTCGTCCACAGCACACAGGTGTAGTCGTGCCGTTGCAGGTAGTCGATCGCGGCAGGATTAAAGACGCGTCGGCCCAGCACGCCACCGCCGGCGTAAGGCCGGAACAACTTCACCGGTCGGGCCAAAGTGCCGATGATCTCTTCTGCATCCCGAATTTCTCGGGTGACTAAGGCTAGATCTGTTGGGGCATCGCCGAACTGGATGCTGTGAGTCAAGGTGTGGTTGCCGATCCAGTGACCTTCGGAGGCTGCTCGTTCCGACAGGGCACGCGCACTCGGTTCGGTGAGTTGGCCGGCGATCACGAAGAACGTGGATTTGATGTCCCGCTGACCGAGAATGTCGAGAACCTCGGCGGTCGTTTCGGTAGGGCCGTTATCGAAGGTGATGGTGACTCTCACGGCGTCCCCTTTGTCGCAACCCGCGCCCGCAGGCCCGCGATGAGCATGTCGGCGACAAACTCGGCGTGGTGTTCGATGGCGGCAGGCTCGGTCGGGTCGTGAGGTTCCAGCATGAGGGCAAACGGCACCAGGCTGAACGGCGCGGTGCCCCCGTGGGCGACCAGGAAGTGCAGGCTGCGCACATCGGCAGCGTTCAATGCGCCACAGTCGACGAGCACCTTCAGGGGCTCGGTAAGGCGAGCGTAGAGCGGCTGAACATGAACCTCGTGGAGGTAGGTGAGGCGCGCACTGGGGGTCGCGCCTTCGACGGTGACCAACCGCAGAAGCTCCGGATGGTGGGCGTGGCTCACCAGGAACCGCACGATGGTCTGACGTGCCGCCTCCATCAGGTCCCGCTCGGCCAACTCTGTGTCGACGCTGATCTGCTCGTGTACCTCGCCGAACGCGAAGTCCACCGCGGCGTACCACAGACCCTCCTTGGATCCGAACCTCTGATGAATCAGGTTGTGACTGACCCCTAGTTCACGGTTCAGCGCAGCGACCGACGTCCCGTCAAAACCATTCTCGGCGAACATCTTCAGCGCCTTGGACAAGATATCGGGCAATGCCGCCGGGGCCTCGGCGGCCGGAGGCCGGCCCTGTCGCTTGGCGGTCGTCATGTCACCCAGCATAACCGTCGATGTTGACGAACATCAACATCTGGCGATAGCCTCGGACCCATCATGTTGATGATCATCAACAATTTGCGGGAGGATGCAATGGCGCGGAAACCAAGGACACGTTCGTCGGTCCAGGTCTTCAATATCCTGGCCACGCTGGGCGGCGCAGGCCACAATTGGTTCGAGCGGTGGGCGGGTCTCGGTGTTTTCCTGGAGCCTTGGCTGGGCCGGCGGGTGACCAACGTCTTGTGGGCGGCCGCACCTCCGCTGCTGTTGCGCAGCGCCGCGCGGGGCCGTTGGCGCGGGGAGGACGCGGCGCTGGCATTCAACGCCGGCATCTCGCTGGCATCGGTGGTCGTGCACTTCATCGATTGGCCCTGGACACGGCGGCTCGGGCTGTTCCCGTGGCTCGACGAGGCCGAAGGCCTACCGCCGGAGTTGGTAGGCCCCTATAACGCGGTGTTGTGGGTCTGGGGCGTGGGGGGTGCCGGCAGCATCCTCTTCGAGACTCGCCGCGCCGACCTGAAATACGCCGTGGTCGGACTCGTCGCCGGTCCGTTGCTGTTGGCATCGGCCCGGCACCATTTCACGTGGGCGCGCGAGCAGGCTGCTGAGGACACCAGCGGCCGGTGGAGTCCGGTGTTTTCCGCCGGTGACTCGGCAGCGACGTCGCGCCGAGAGAGCTTATGCGCCACTCAGAAGGCTGAAACACGTTGACCCACGGATGAATCCGCTGACAGACACGCGACGAGGAGCTGCGAAATGCAACGCGAAGAACACATGATCGGCGACACCTTCGCCTACCGGTATGCCGGGCCCGGGGCTGACCACGTCCTGTTGGTACAGCATGGGATCGGAGGTCATGGGGGGATCTACGACAAGTTCGGGGCACACTATGCCGAACGAGGCGCCGAGATGTGGTGCATGGACGCTCCCGGCCATGGCCGATCGTGTGTCGATCGTCGTGCCGGCCAATTCACCTTGCAGGAGTGGGTGGACGCCGCGCTGAACGTGACCGAGCACATCGCCACCCACACCGGCTTGCCGGTGTTCATCAAAGGTTCGTCGTTGGGTGCAGCCGCCGCCTACTGTGCCTACGCGGCGTCAGACTCGCACGCCGGCGCAATTTTGATGGGATTCGCCATACCGTCTTCGCCACTGATTCCCGCCGACAACCCCTTTCGCTCCGAGGCGTTCAAGCAGATGACCGCCTTCTTCGGCACGGCTTTGCGGTTCGACATCGACCAATACATAAACTTCGACGAGGACTACGGGTTCCGTGGAGCGGGCGTGCAGAAACACAATGACCCGCTCAACACATGGAGTTATGACCTCGCCGCCTGGGGGTCGATCCTTCGTTATGACCCGGCCGTCGCGCTGGCCGACAACACCAAACCGATCCTGTTCGCCGTCGGGGAGAAGGATCCCATCTTCACCCCCGAGATCGCCAAGATGGTCGCCGATGCCACCGGCGGACCGGTCCAGCTACACATCCACCCTGACGCCGTCCATCAGCTGATGCTTTTCCACACCCGCGACTACGCCGATGTGGTGCACGGCTGGTGCACCAAGCAGCTCAGCTCATTGCACTAGAACCGGACCCCTCTGTCGTCTGCAAAGGAAAGCCATGAAACTCGCCAACCTGGCCGGCCGCGCCGTGTTGATCACCCCGGACGGGATTGTCGATCTCGCCAAAGCGTCCGGAGGGTCACTGCCCAGTCAACCCGACGCGGCGATCGCCAATCTCGATGACATCCGTACGTTCTATGCGACCGCGCAGCCGGAACCGAACGTCACCCTCACCGAAGCCGACCTGCTCGAAGATCTCAGCCTGCTCGGCCCACCCGCGACCGCTCCCCGGCAGATCTTCGCCGTCGGCCTCAACTACGCCGACCACAGCACCGAGACCGGCCTTGCCGTTCCCGACCAACCACTGATCTTCACGAAGTTCGCCTCTTCACTGGCCGGTCCTGGCTCAACCATTCCGCTGCCCGCACCTACTTGCGATTGGGAGATCGAGCTGGTCACGGTCATCGGCCGCGGTGGCCGCAACATCACGCCAGAGGCCGCGATGAGTCATGTGGCCGGATACTGTGTCGGCCAGGACATCTCGGAGCGGGCTACCCAGATGGAAGGAACGCCACCCCAATTCAGTCTCGCCAAAAGTCATCGAGGGTTCAGTCCAATCGGCCCGTGGATCACCACCATCGATGAACTCTCCGACCCGAGCGACCTGGCCATCATGACCACGCTCGATGACGAGATCGTCCAGCAGGCCCGCACCAGCGAGATGATCTTCCCCGTCGAAGACCTCGTGAGTCACCTGTCCGGTGTCTGTGAACTGATGCCCGGTGACCTCATCTTCACCGGCACCCCGTCCGGCGTCGGATACTCACGCACCCCACCGCGTTACCTCACTCCCGGCAGCATCTTGCATTCGGCCATCGAAGGCCTGGGCCGACTCCGCAACCCCTGCACCGCCGCCGGCTGAGGACGCACACATGCATTTAGTGACGACCATCCTGATGGGGTTACTGGCACTGCTGCTCATCGCCACCGGCACGATGAAACTGCTCAACAACGCCACCGCGCGCGGCAACGCCGATCACCTTGGGATCAGTGCCAATCTGAGCCGCGCGATCGGCATCGCCGAAATCGCAGGGGCCGCAGGGCTTATCCTCGGCATCTTCTTCGTTCCACTCGCCATAATCACCGCGACCGCGGTCCTCATCCTCATGATCGGCGCCATCGTCTACCACGCCCGCGCGCACGACAGCTTCACGGCCATTCTGCCGGCAGTACTGACCGCCGCGGCGGCCCTGGCGATCATCGTGCTGAGCACACTCAAGTTCTGACAAACAACGCACCCGTTGGTGCGCCGCGTTACAACACCTGCCGAGCCTGACTGTTTACCGGTGCATCCGTCCACGGTTCGGGGCAGCCCTACCATGTGTTCGTCACCAACCTTGAACACAAGATGGGTCTGAGGCTCTCAGCGACGTGTTAGCTGACCTCTACGGTGGCACGAGAGTGCGCCGACGCCGACCCCGATGTGGCCGCGCGGCTCACCGATCTGTTGCCCCATCGTCAAGGGTGCAGGTACTGGGCGCGCAAGGCGCAACCCCGCCCGGGCCGACACCACCCGGCCTGCGTATGGTAGCCACCTTCACCACCTCGGCATCGGAGGCCGCCACGTCGGCGCCCGGGTCCTGATCCTGGTACCACCACCGTGTCGGTCATCAGCAACACCGGCTACCACCTCATCGCCGGCCACCACATCAACCCAGACGGCAACTCCTGGCCCGAAAAACAAAAACCCCGACCAAGGCCGGGGTGATCTGTAACCAATGACTCGACTCATCACAATTGTGTCCGAGGGGGGACTTGAACCCCCACGCCCGTTAATAGGGCACTAGCACCTCAAGCTAGCGCGTCTGCCATTCCGCCACTCGGACATGCCAACCCTGCGGGGTTGGGCGCCTAAGGCTATCGGATTGTGTGCCCCAGACCCAAACCGGTGCCCCAGTGGTACGAATGTGACTGTGACTGTCCCCGCCTCCAGCGCGGACGAGGTGGTCGATCTCGTCAGCGCGCTCATCCGTTTCGACACCTCCAACACCGGTGATCCGGCCACCACCAAGGGCGAGGCCGAGTGTGCCCACTGGGTGGCCCAACAGCTGCAGGAGGTCGGCTACGAGACCGAATACGTCGAGGCCGGGGCGCCCGGACGGGGCAATGTGTTCGCCCGGCTGCCAGGTGCCGATCCGTCCCGCGGTGCGCTGATGATCCACGGGCACCTCGACGTCGTCCCGGCCGAACCCGCAGATTGGAGCGTGCACCCGTTCTCCGGGGCGGTCAAGGACGGCTATGTGTGGGGCCGCGGCGCGGTCGACATGAAGGACATGGTCGGGATGGCCATCGCGGTGGCCCGGCACTTCAAACGCTCGGGCATCGTCCCGCCCCGTGAGCTGGTGTTCGCGTTCGTCTCCGACGAGGAGCACGGCGGTACCTACGGCGCCAACTGGCTGGTGGACAACCGGCCCGACCTGTTCGACGGGGTCACCGAGGCGATCGGCGAGGTGGGCGGATTCTCCCTGACCGTGCCCCGCAAGGACGGCGGCGAGCGGCGGCTCTACCTGATCGAGACCGCCGAGAAGGGCCTGTCGTGGATGCGGCTGACCGCGCGGGGCCGGGCGGGCCACGGCTCGATGGTGCACGACGACAACGCGGTGACGGCCATCGCCGGTGCTGTGGACCGGCTGGGCCGCCACCAGTTCCCGCTGGTGCTCAACCCGGCCGTCGAGCAGTTCCTCACCGCGGTGGCCGAGGAGACCGGCTACGACTTCGACGTGAACTCGCCGGACCTGGACGGCACGATCGCCAAACTCGGCGGGGTGGCCCGGATCGTGTCGGCCACGCTGCGCGACACCGCCAATCCGACCATGCTCAAGGCCGGCTACAAGGCCAACGTGATCCCGGCGTCGGCGGAGGCCGTGATCGACTGCCGGGTGCTGCCCGGCCGCAAGGAGGCCTTCGAGCGTGAGGTCGACGCGCTGATCGGTCCCGATGTCACCCGCAGCTGGGAGCGCGATCTGCCGTCGTACGAGACCACGTTCGACGGTGATCTGGTGGATGCCATGAACGCGGCGATCCTGGCGCTGGACCCCGAGGCCCGCACCGTGCCCTACATGCTGTCGGGCGGAACGGACGCGAAGTCGTTCCAGCGGTTGGGGATTCGCTGCTTCGGGTTCGCGCCGCTGCGCCTGCCGCCGGACCTGGATTTCGCGGCCCTGTTCCACGGTGTCGACGAGCGGGTACCCGTGGACGCACTGCAGTTCGGGGCGGGCGTTCTGGAACACTTTCTGCGGAACTGCTGACTGCACGAGTCACGACGCACATGAGTCACGACGAGAGGGAACCATGAGCACATCTCCGTACGACAACCTGCCGAAGCTGCCGACGTTCACCCTGACCTCCGAATCGGTCAGTGACGGGCAGCCGTTGGCCAACGATCAGGTCAGCGGGATCATGGGCGCCGGCGGTTCGGACACCTCGCCGCAGCTGAGCTGGTCCGGCTTCCCGGACGAGACCAAGAGCTTCGCCGTCACCGTGTACGACCCGGATGCCCCGACCGCCTCGGGTTTCTGGCACTGGGCCGTGGCCGATCTGCCTGCCTCGGTGACCGAGTTGCCCGCAGGCGCGGGTGACGGCGGCGACCTGCCCGGTGGTGCGGTCACGCTGGCCAACGATGCCAGCCTCAAGCGCTACATCGGCGCGGCTCCGCCGGCCGGTCACGGCCCGCACCGCTACTACATCGCCGTGCATGCCCTGCCGGTGGAGTCCCTGGGGCTGCCGGATGGCGCCACCCCGGCGTACCTGGGCTTCAACCTGTTCGGCCAGGCCATCGCCCGTGCCGTGATCCACGGCACCTATGAACAGCACTGAGCAGAAGTAACCGCAGGGCGGGCGCGGCGGGGGCAGCGGGCAGCTGATCCCACCGCGTCGGTCAGCGACGCGAACCCGCCGGCGTGCAACCGCTCGGCGATGCCGTCGTGAATCTGCTTGGCCCACAGGCCGCCGCCGTAGATGAACCCGGTGTAGCCCTGCAGCAGGGTGGCCCCCGAGACGATCCGTTCCCACGCGTCGTCGGCCGTCTCGATGCCGCCCACGCTGATCAGCACGAGCTTGCTGCCCACGCGGCGATACAGCCGGCGCAGCACCTCCAGTGACCGGCGTGCGACCGGGCGCCCGGAGACCCCGCCCGCGCCGAGCTCGGCGACGCCGGGGGTGGCCAACCCGTCACGCGACACGGTGGTGTTGGTGGCGACGATGCCGGCCAAGCCCAATTCGACTGCCAGGTCCGCGATCTCGTCGATGTCGGCATCCGAGAGGTCGGGGGCGATCTTGACCAGCACCGGCTTGTTCGTCTCCGCCTTGACCGCGGCCAGGATCGGCCGCAACGATTCCACGGCCTGCAGGTCCCGCAGCCCCGGCGTATTGGGGGAGCTGACGTTGACGACGACATAGGCGGCCAGCGCGCTCACCAGCCGGGTGCTCTCGGCGTAGTCGGCCACCGCGTCCTGTGCCGGGGTCAGCTTGGTCTTGCCGATGTTCACCCCGATCGGCACATCGGGGGTGTGCTGGGCCAGCCGGATTGCCAGTGCACCCGCGCCCTCGTTGTTGAAGCCCATCCGGTTGAGCAGCGCATGGTCCTCGGGCAATCGGAACAGCCGGGGTTCGGGGTTGCCCGGCTGCGGCTGGGCCGTCACGGTCCCGACCTCGGCGAAGCCGAAGCCGAGGGCGCCCCAGGTGCCCAGGCCGCGGCCATCCTTGTCGAATCCGGCGGCCAGACCCATGGGGCCGGGGAAGCGCACCCCGAACACCGTGCTGGCCAGCGCCGGATCGGTGGGGGCCAGCCGTCGCGCCAGCGCGCGGCGCAGGATCGCGGGGCCGGTGACGGTGCGCAGCAGCGCGAACACCCACAGGTGAATCCGTTCCGGGGGCACCAGGAACAGGGCCCGCCGCAGTGCCGCGTAGATCACAGCGCCGGCGCCTGCGGTGTACCCGGCATCGTTGACGCGGTTTTCTTGCGGCGCAACAGCACCCGTCGGCTCCCGTCTGTATAGGCCCGCACCCGGGTCAGTTCCCAGCCGCGGTACTCCGCCTCGATCGACAAGCGGATCGAGGCACTGATCCTGGTCACATCCGGCGGCAGCCGCAGCGGGATCCAGTCGTACTCCTCGGAGCGGTCTTCGGCGACCACCTTGTCCCACCCCGGGGGCATGCGGCCCTGCTGGATGGTGGTCATGGCCGGCCCGCTGCGTCGCGGATCACCTGCACACCGGCTCCCGAGCCGGACACCACGTAGAGGGTGCCGGTCTTGTCGTCGTAGGCCAGGGAGTTCGGTTGCTGCACGGTTCGATAACGCACCTTTTCCACGGGTATGCCGGTGGAGAGATCGTAACCAATCACGGTGTTGGCCGCGGTTTGCGACACCCAGGCCAGCCGGTCGGATCCGGTCAGGCCATAGGGGGCGGCGGGCACCGGGTAGCGCTGGCGCATGATCAGCGGGTCGGCGCCGAACACCAGCAGCTCGTCACCGCGGGTATCGGCGACCAGTACCCGGCCGCGGGAATCGGCCGCCATGGTGGTGGCGCCCTCGCCGGCCCGCAGGGCCTGCGGTGCCTTGGTCCCGCTGGGATCGACGGCGGTCACCGAGGTTTGTCCGCGATCCAGCACCACTGCGGTATTGCCTTGCGTGACAAGTGAATCCACCCTGGCAAAGATCTTGAGCCGGGCGGCGACAGTGTGATCGTCGCCCAGGGTGTAGACCGCGCCGTCGGCGCTGCCGAGCACCGGTTTGCCATCGGCGCGCACGGCGATCGCGGTGAACTCGACGTCCTGCTGGCCCTCCACGTCGACTTTGCCGGCCTTGGCGCCGGCAACGTCGACGCGGAAGTACCCACCGCGGGTGGCGGCCAGCAGATTGCCTTTGCCGTCGGCGCTCAGCGCGGTGGCCGCCGGGGTCAGGATCACGTCGCGCGATGGTGCGCTGCCCGTCATCAGGGTGAGGATCGACTGGCCCTCGGGGCCGGGGGACAGCACAGCCAGCGTGCCGGTTGCTGGGTCGAACACTGCGCTGTCGGTGCGTCCGCGGAGTTGCCGGATCTCGCCGTCCGGGGTGGCGGCGACCGGCGGTGAATCCGCAGCTTGAGCGGGCTCGATGGTGGGTGGCGGGGCGTCGGCGGGATTGGACGTGCAGCCCGCGGTGAGCAGCAGGGCCAGTGCGACGAGGCCGGCGCGAACTGGCTGACCTGCAAGGATTGGGCGCAACGGATGGCTCTCGATCGGATCTGGTTGGTCGGTGACGGGCAAGAATCCAGTTTAGGCATGACCGTTCGCCAGAATTGGTCGCGTCTGCAAGCATCGCGCCATAAGTGGAGGTATGGTTCGACCATGACCCTCGCCGCAGACCGGGAACTGTGTAGCCGTGAGTTTGCTATGGAGGATATTTCCACTGGTGTGCACGCCAGCGGCTTTGGCCAAGTCGGCGACGGCCGGAGCTTTTCGTTCCACATCGAGCGCCAGCAGCTCATGATCGAGGTTTACCGCCCACGGCTGTCCGGGCCGGTGCCCGTCGACGACGACGTGGTGGCCGTGGCCTCCCGCAAACTGACCGACATCGACCTCACCGACGAACGCAGCCTGTCGGCAACGGTCCGCGATGCGGTCGCCGAGGCGCAGCCGGTGTCGCGCGCCGCTCGCTGAACGCGTTCCGCTGAGGTCGTCACGGTACGGTCGTCGTCGTGACTGACGTCGGTGCCATGTCCTGGCTGCAAGTGGTCGTGTTGTCGATTGTCCAGGGGCTCACCGAGTTTCTCCCGGTATCGTCCTCGGGGCATCTGGCGATCACCTCGCAATTGTTCTTCGACGACGACGCCGGCGCCTCGTTCACCGCCGTCACGCAGTTGGGTACCGAACTCGCGGTGCTGGTGTATTTCGCCAAGGACATCGGCCGCATCGTCAGGGCCTGGTTCGGCGGGCTGCTGGACGCCACCCGCCGGTCGGCCGACTACTGGCTGGGCTGGTGGGTGATCATCGGCAGCATTCCGATCGGCGTTTTCGGGCTGCTGTTCAAGGACGAAATCCGTACCGGCGCACGCAATCTCTGGCTGGTCGCCTCGGCGCTGATCGTGTTCTCGGCGGTGATCGCCGCCGCCGAGTACTACGGCAGGCAGGTCCGCCGCGTCGAACAGCTGACCTGGCGCGACAGCATCATCGTCGGCCTGGCCCAGTGCCTGGCCCTGGTTCCCGGCGTGTCGCGCTCGGGTGCGACCATCAGTGCCGGGCTCTTTCTCGGCATGGAGCGCGAGCTCGCCGCCAGGTTCGGCTTCCTGCTGGCGATTCCGGCGGTGTTCGCCTCGGGTCTGTTCTCGCTGCCCGATGCGTTCCATCCGGTCGGGGAGGGAATGAGCGCGACGGGCCCTCAGTTGTTCGTTGCCACGGTGATCGCGTTCGTCATCGGCTTCGCGGCAGTCGCCTGGTTCCTGAAATTCCTGGTATCGCACAGCATGTACTGGTTCGTCGGATACCGGGTGGTGCTGGGTGTGGTGGTGCTGGCGCTGCTGGGTACCGGAGTGATCGCGGCGCAATGACGAGAGGGCACGCTATGAGGACTGAGAAATGACGGTGATCCTGCTGCGGCACGGCCGCTCGACGTCGAACACCGCGCATACCCTGGCCGGCCGCAGCGAGGGCGTCGATCTCGACGAGCGTGGCGCCGAGCAGGCGGCAGGCCTGGCGGCGCGGATCGGCGAACTCCCGGTGGCCGCGATCGTGCGTTCGCCGCTGCTGCGCTGTGAGCGCACGGTGGCACCGCTGGCCGAGGCGCTGGCAATGGAGCCGATCGTCGACGAGCGGCTGACCGAGGTGGACTACGGCAGCTGGACCGGCCGAGCCATCGGCGAACTGGTCAAGGAACCGCTGTGGTCGGTGGTGCAGCAGCAGCCCAGCGCGGCGGTGTTTCCCGACGGCGAGGGGCTGGCACAGGTGCAGGCCCGGGCGGTCGCCGCGGTGCGCGAACGTGACCGCGCACTGGCCGAGCAGCACGGCGCCGACGTGCTGTGGGTGGCCTGCACGCACGGCGACGTGATCAAGGCGGTGCTGGCCGATGCGCTCGGCGTGCACCTCGACGGGTTCCAGCGCATCACCGCCGACCCGGCATCGATGAGCGTGATCCGCTACACCGAGGTGCGCCCGTTCGTGATGCACATCAACCACACCGGTGCGCAGTTGAGCGCCGGGCTGGCCGCCAAACCCGCCACCGATGCCGTGGTGGGCGGGTCCACCAACTGACCCGCGGTACCAGTACCGGTATTTTGGAAGGTGCCATGGCCCGCGCAATTCATGTTTTCCGCACTCCCGACCGCTTCGTGGCCGGGACCGTCGGCCAACCCGGCAACCGGACTTTCTACCTGCAAGCGGTGCACGACAAGCGGGTGATCTCGGTGGTCCTGGAGAAGCAGCAGGTCGCCGTCCTGGCCGAGCGCATCGCCGCGTTGCTGACCGAGATCAACCGTCGCTTCGGCACGCCGATCCCGCCGGACACCGGCGAGGTGAGCGATCTACTGCCGCTGGTCACCCCGGTCGACGCCGAATTCAGGGTCGGGACGATGGGGCTGGGCTGGGACTCCGAGGCACAGACGGTCGTGGTCGAGCTGCTCGCGGTCTCCGAAGGCGAGTTCGACGCGTCCGTGGTGCTCGACGACGCCGAGGACGGGCCCGATGCCGTGCGGGTGTTCCTCACCCCGGAGTCGGCCCGTGAATTCGCCACCCGGTCCAATCGGGTGATCTCGGCCGGACGCCCGCCCTGCCCGCTGTGCGATGAGCCGCTGGACCCCGACGGCCACATCTGCGTGCGCACCAACGGCTACCGTCGCGGTGAGGTGGCCGGGTCCGAAGATGACGCAGTCGACTAGCGCCCATCCCGAGGATGGCGACGTACTGGCCGACGGCGAACTGACGGTGATCGGCCGGATCCGGTCGGCGAGTAATGCCACGTTCCTGTGCGAGGCCAATCTCGGTGACCGGCAGGTGCACTGCGTGTACAAGCCGATCCGCGGTGAGGCGCCGCTGTGGGACTTTCCGGACGGCACGTTGGCCGGCCGTGAGCTGGGCGCCTACCTGGTCTCGGCCGCGCTGGAGTGGAACATCGTGCCGCGCACCATTATTCGTGACGGACCGGCTGGCCCGGGCATGCTGCAGCTGTGGGTCGATCAACCCGGTGATCAGGTGGGGGACGAGCCGGATTCGGGCCCCGATCTGGTGGACCTGGTCCCAGCCGGGCAGCTGCCGCCCGGCTTCCTGCCGATCCTGCAGGCGTACGACTACGCGGGCAACGAGGTCACCCTGGTGCACGCCGACGATCCCCGCTTGTTCCGGCTGGCGGTGTTCGACGTCCTGATCAACAACGCCGACCGCAAGGGCGGGCACATCCTGGCCGGCCTCGACGGCGCGGTGTACGGGGTGGACCACGGGGTGAGCCTGCACGTCGACGACAAGTTGCGGACGGTGTTGTGGGGATGGGCGGGCAAGCCCGTCGACGACGAAACCCTGTCCCATGTCGCGGCACTGCGCGACGGCTTCGGCGGGTTGGCCGAGCAGTTGTGCACCCACATCACCGAAGCCGAGATCACCGCGTTGCGGTCCAGAATCGTTGGGCTGCTGGATGATCCGGTGATGCCGTCACCTGATCGGCACCGGCCGATCCCGTGGCCGGCGTTCTAGCGGGTCAGGCCGAATCCCTCGAACGGATTCCAGGACTGACTGCCGCGCACCACATGCAGGTAGTAGGCGTAGTTCGCCGTCGACATCGCCAGTGCCGCCAGGCCCATGCCGACGGCCCGGCCCACCAGGTCGCTGGCGCCGGCGACCACCAGGACCGTCACCACCACGGCCGTCAGACCCAACAGGGTCAATCCCTTGCGCCACATGCCCTTGACGAAGAAGTAGAGCGGGCCGAACAGGAACGCCAGGATGTTCGACGTGAGCCGCAGCTTGGCCATGAAGCTGAGGTTGCGGTAGGCGGCCTTGGCCTCGGGGGAGGCGCTGGGCAGGCCGTAGGTGTCGAAGAAACCGAACTTCCACCGCCACGAGTCGGACAGGTTGTCGACGGGGGTCTGCTCGGTCATGGTTCTCCTCTGTTCCGGTATGGCAGGTCATGACCTTACTGGGCAACCGGCCCCGCCAGCGCACCGCTTTGGCGCGCCACCGATACTGATTCGATGCACTCGACCGACGCCGACCTGGCTGCAGCAGTGGCCAAGGAGGCCGGTGAGCTGTTGCTGGCCGTACGCGACGAGGTCGGTTTCTACGATCCGTACTACCTCGGCGACGAGGGGGACCGGCGGTCCAACGCCCTGATCCTGGACCGGTTGGCGCAGGCGCGACCCGGCGATTCCGTGCTCAGCGAAGAAGCGGTCGACGACCTGGCCCGGGTCGACGCCGACCGGGTCTGGATCGTCGACCCGGTGGACGGCACCCACGAGTTCTCACTGCCCGGCCGGGAGGACTGGGCCGTGCACATCGCGCTGTGGCAGCGCTCGGTGGGCGTCGGCGGCGGCCTGTCGGATGCGGTGGTGGCCCTGCCGGCCCGCGGCGAGGTGTACCGCAGCGATACCGTCAGCCCGCCGGGGCCGCGGCGTGAGGGTCCGCTGCTGATCACCGCGAGCTCGAACCGCCCGCCCGCGGTGCTGTGGCGGATGCGGGAACAGCTCGATTTCCGGATGGTGCGCATCGGTTCGGCCGGCGCCAAGGCGATGGCGGTGGTGCGTGGCGACGTCGACGCCTACATCCACGCCGGCGGGCAGTGGGAGTGGGATTCGGCCGCCCCGGCGGGGGTGGTGCTCGCCGCGGGGCTGCACGCCTCCCGGCTGGACGGTTCGGAGCTGCGGTACAACCGGCCCGACCCCTATCTGCCGGACTTCGTGATGTGCCGCAAGGAGCTGGCCCCGATCCTGTTGGAAGCGATCGGGGCGGCCGGATGAGAATTTTTCTGAGTGGGTCGGGAATGGATTCGCCCGCGCCGTTGTCAGACTTGCTGAACTGTGCGGGACCGACCGGCGGGAGGCCGTCCTGAGCGAGCACCTTAGAGTCGAAGCCATGCAATCGTGGTCGGCGCCGTCAATTCCGGAGCTGCCGGGGCGCGGTCCGCAACTGCGGTTGTACGACAGCGCCGATCGGCAGGTCCGTCCGGTGACCCCTGGACCGACGGCCACGATGTACGTGTGTGGCATCACGCCATACGACGCCACCCACCTGGGCCACGCCGCGACCTACCTGACGTTCGATCTGGTGCACCGGCAGTGGCTAGACGCCGGACACACCGTGCATTACGTGCAGAACGTCACCGATGTGGACGATCCGCTGTTCGAGCGGGCCGACCGCGACGGCATCGACTGGCGCGACCTCGGTGACCGCGAGACCCAGCTGTTCCGCGAGGACATGACCGCGCTGCGCGTGCTGCCCCCGCGGGACTATGTGGCCGCCACCGACTCGATCGCCGAGGTGATCGAGCTGGTGGAGAAGATGCTGGCCTCCGGTGCGGCCTACGTCGTCGACGACGACGAGTACCCCGACGTCTACTACCGCGCCGACGCCACCGCCCAGTTCGGCTACGAGTCCGGCTACGACCGCGACACGATGCTGCGGCTGTTCGCCGAGCGGGGCGGAGATCCCGACCGGCCCGGCAAGAGCGACGAACTCGACGCCCTGCTGTGGCGTGCCGAGCGCCCCGGCGAGCCCAGCTGGCCCTCGCCGTTCGGGCCCGGCCGCCCCGGCTGGCATGTCGAGTGTTCGGCGATCGCGCTGACGCGCATCGGCACCGGCCTCGACATCCAGGGCGGCGGCAGCGATCTGATCTTCCCGCACCACGAGTTCTCGGCTGCTCACGCCGAATCCGCCACGGGGGAGCGGCGTTTCGCCCGCCACTACGTGCACGCCGGCATGATCGGCTGGGATGGCCACAAGATGAGCAAGAGCCGCGGCAACCTGGTCCTGGTGTCGCGCCTGCGCGCGGACGGCGTCGACCCGTCGGCGATCCGGCTCGGGCTGTTCGCCGGGCACTACCGGTCCGACCGGTTCTGGAGCGATGAGGTGCTCGCCGAGGCCGGGGACCGGTTGCAGCGCTGGCGCAGCGCCACGGCGCTGCCCGCCGGACCCGACGCCACCGATGTGGTGGCCCGGGTGCGCCAGTATCTCGCCGATGATCTGGACACCCCGAAAGCCCTTGCTGCTCTGGATGGTTGGTGTGCCGACGCACTGGCCTACGGCGGCCACGACACCGCTGCGCCCCGGACGGTGGCCACCGCGGTCGATGCACTGCTGGGTGTAGATCTGTAACGGTCCCGGCGGTAGGTTTGGCCACCATGGGCTCTGTGAACGGGAAAGTCGTCTTCATCACCGGCGGCGCGCGCGGTATCGGTGCCGAGGTGGCCCGGAGGTTGCGGCGCCGGGGCGCCAAGCTGGTGCTCACCGATCTCGATGAGGCGCCGCTGAGCGCGCTGGCCGCCGAGCTGGGCGAGGAGCACGTGCTGACCGCGCTGGCCGACGTCCGCGACCTGCCCGCCATGCAGAAGGCGGCCGACGCCGCCGTCGAGCGTTTCGGCGGCATCGACATCGTGATGGCCAACGCAGGCATCGCCAGTTTCGGCTCGGTCATGCAGGTGGACCCCGAGGCGTTTAAACGAGTCCAGGACATCAATGTGGTCGGGGTGTTCAACACCGTGCGCGCCACTCTTCCCGCGGTCATCAAACGTCGCGGCTATGTGCTGGTGGTGTCCTCCCTGGCGGCATTCACCTCGGCACCCGGACTGGCCGCCTATCACGCCTCCAAGGCCGGGGCCGAGTACTTCGCCAACACGCTGCGCCTTGAGGTGGCCCACCTCGGTGTCGACGTCGGCTCGGCGCACATGAGCTGGATCGACACCCCGCTGGTTCAGGACGCCAAGTCGGACCTGTCGGCATTCCGCGAGATGCTGTCGAAGCTGCCGCCGCCGCTGAACCGGACCACCACCGTGGATGCCTGCGGCGCGGCGTTCGTCAAGGGCATCGAGGGGCGCAAGAAGCGCATCTACTGCCCGGAATGGGTCGGCGCGTTCCGCTGGATCCGGCCGTTCGTCTCGACCCCGCTGGCCGAGCGCGACATCCGCAAGTTCACCCCGACGCTGCTGCCCAAGCTCGACGCCGAGGCCGCTGCGCTGGGCCGCTCGACGAGCGCCCGGATCGAGGCGTTGGAGAAGCCGGAGAGTTAGCGGCCCCTCCGCCGCAGGTAGCGCTCGAACTCGGCGGCCAGCGCGTCGCCGTCGATCTTGCCGAGCGCCTCGTTCATGTCGACCTCGGCGTCGCCGCGCTGCTCCAATGACGCGACGTACTCGGCGATCTCTTCGTCCTCGGCCGTCATCTCGGTGACGGCCTGCTCCCACTCCTCGGCGGCGGCGGGCAGGTCGGCCAACGGCACTTCCACGTCGAGCACGTCCTCGACGCGGCGCAGCAGGGCCACGGTGGCTTTCGGGCTGGGCGGCTGCGACACATAGTGCGGAACCGCCGCCCAGAACGTCACCGCGGGGATGCCGGCCTGCACACAGGCGTCCTGGAACACGCCGGCGATGCCGGTCGGCCCCTCGTACCGGGTCTCCTCCAGGCCGAAGAACTTCGCCGAGTCCGCCGAATACGCCGAGCCCGACACCGGTACCGGCCGGGTGTGGGGAGTGTCGGCCAGCAGCGCACCCAGGATGACCACGGTCTGCACGTTGAGCTTGTCGGCGATGGCCAGCAGCTCGGCGCAGAAGGTGCGCCAGCGCATGTTGGGCTCGACACCGTGCATCAACACCACGTCCCGGTTGCTGCCAGGGGGACGGCAGTGCGAGATCCGCATCGAGGGCCACACCAGCTCGCGGGTGACGCCGTCGACCTGGCGGATCACCGGACGGTTCACCTGGTAGTCGTAGTACGACTCATCATCGATCTCGACGATCGGCTGGGCCTCCCAGATCGCATCCAGGTGGTCCAGCGCGTCACTGGCCGCATCGCCGGCGTCATTCCAGCCCTCGAAGGCGGCCACGATGGTGGCGTCCTTCAATTCGGGCAGATTGATACGCTGGCCGGCGTTCGGATACGACGGTGTCACACCCTCAGCGTAAGCCCTGGAAGGTGCCGAGGAGTCCGTTGTGCTCGCGGGTCGCAGCAGCGCCCAACAGCGTTGTTTGATAGACCGACTACCCTGTTTCATGTGATTGCAGCTGACACGTCTGTCAACGGCATCGGCCTACTCGATGCGGTGTCGACGCGGGCGATGGGCAGCGATGGCGCCGCAGGCACCCACTGCGGCCATTTCGAGGCGAAATTCGGTCCGCTGCAATCTGGTTGATCTTGGTGACGACGACATTGCCGACCGGGTCGATCCCAGCGACGAGTTGGGCGTCCACACGTCGATCGGATGACGACGTAGACTTTTCTGGCCGAGAGGCGTTGCAACGGTTATCCGGGGGCCTGGTTCCTCCTCGGTATCCGCCACGCTCGGCAGAGTCAAGGACGCCTTCCGCTACGGAAGGAACGCGCGTGAACATCCCTGAGCCGAACACCTTCGCGCCGAACATTCGTCCCGACTGCACCGACGAACTGACGGCCACGCTGCGCCGTCGCATCATGGTGATCGACGGTGCGATGGGCACGGCGATCCAGCGGGACCGGCCGGACGAGGCCGGCTACCGGGGTGAGCGGTTCAAGGACTGGCCGAGCCCGGTGCAGGGCAACAACGACCTGCTGAACCTGACGCAGCCGCAGATCATCGAGGGGATCCACCGCGAGTACCTCGAGGCGGGCGCCGACATCCTGGAAACCAACACGTTCAACGCGAACGCGGTTTCGCTCTCCGACTACGACATGGCCGAGCTGGGCTACGAGCTGAACTACGCCGGGGCCGCCCTGGCCCGCAAAGCATGCGACGAGTTCAGCACCCCCGACAAGCCCCGCTACGTGGCCGGGGCGCTGGGGCCGACGACGCGCACCGCGTCGATCTCGCCGGATGTCAACGACCCGGGCGCTCGCAACGTCTCCTACGACCAGCTGGTGGCCGCCTACCTCGAGGCCGCCAACGGCCTGGTCGACGGTGGCGCCGACATCCTGATCGTCGAGACGATCTTCGACACGCTGAACGCCAAGGCCGCGGTGTTCGCCATCGAGACGCTGTTCGAGGAGCGCGGCCGCCGGTGGCCGGTGATTCTGTCGGGCACCATCACCGACGCGTCCGGGCGGACGCTGTCCGGTCAGGTCACCGAGGCGTTCTGGAACTCGATCCGGCATGCCAAGCCGATCGCGGTGGGCCTCAACTGCGCCCTCGGCGCGCCGGAGATGCGGCCGTACATCGCCGAGATGGCGCGGATCGCCGACACGTTCGTCTCCTGCTACCCGAACGCGGGCCTGCCCAACGCCTTCGGTGAATACGACGAGTCCCCGAAGCGCCAGGCCGGTTATGTCGCCGAATTCGCCGAGGCCGGTCTGGTCAACCTGGTCGGTGGTTGCTGCGGAACGGCACCGGCGCACATCGCCGAGATCGCCAAGGTGGTTGAGGGTGTGCCGCCGCGCCAGGTGCCTGAGATCGAAGTCGCCACCCGGCTCGCGGGCCTGGAGCCGCTCAACATCACCGAGGACTCCCTGTTCGTCAACATCGGTGAGCGCACCAACATCACCGGCTCGGCCCGGTTCCGCAACCTGATCAAGGCCGAGGACTACGACACCGCCCTGTCGGTCGCGCTGCAGCAGGTCGAGGTCGGTGCGCAGGTCATCGACATCAACATGGACGAGGGCATGATCGACGGCGTCGCCGCGATGGACCGGTTCACCAAGCTGATCGCGGCCGAGCCGGACATCAGCCGTGTGCCGGTGATGATCGACTCCTCCAAGTGGGAGGTCATCGAGGCGGGCCTCAAGAACGTGCAGGGCAAGCCGATCGTCAACTCGATCTCCATGAAGGAGGGCGAGGAGAAGTTCATCCGCGAGGCACGGCTGTGCCGCAAGTTCGGCGCCGCCGTGGTGGTGATGGCCTTCGACGAGCAGGGGCAGGCCGACAATCTGGAGCGGCGCAAGGAGATCTGCGGCCGCGCCTACCGAATCCTGACCGAAGAGGTCGGCTTCCCGGCCGAGGACATCATCTTCGACCCCAACTGCTTCGCGCTGGCGACCGGGATCGAGGAGCACGCCACCTACGGGATCGACTTCATCGAGGCCTGCGCCTGGATCAAGGAGAACCTGCCCGGCGTACACATCTCGGGCGGCATCTCGAACGTGTCGTTCTCGTTCCGGGGCAACAACCCGGTCCGGGAGGCGATTCACGCGGTGTTCCTGTTCCACGCCATCAAGGCCGGCCTGGACATGGGCATCGTCAACGCCGGTGCGCTGGTGCCGTACGACTCGATCGACCCGGAGCTGCGGGACCGCATCGAGGACGTCGTGCTGAACCGTCGCGCAGACGCCGCGGAGCGGCTGCTGGAGATCGCCGAGCGGTTCAACACCAAGGGCAAGGAAGAGGATCCCGTCGCCGCGCAGTGGCGCAGCCTGCCGGTCCGCGAGCGCATCACCCACGCCCTGGTCAAGGGCATCGACGCGCACGTCGACGACGACACCGAGGAATTGCGGGCCGAGATCGCCGCCGCGGGCGGCCGGCCGATCGAGGTGATCGAGGGTCCGCTGATGGACGGCATGAACGTCGTCGGTGACCTGTTCGGGGCGGGCAAGATGTTCCTGCCCCAGGTGGTGAAGTCGGCCCGGGTGATGAAGAAGGCGGTCGCGTACCTGCTGCCGTTCATCGAGGCGGAGAAGCAGCCCGGCGATGCGGACCGCAGCAACGGCACGATCGTGATGGCGACCGTCAAGGGCGACGTCCACGACATCGGCAAGAACATCGTCGGGGTCGTCCTGCAGTGCAACAACTACACCGTGATCGACCTCGGGGTGATGGTGCCCGCACAGAAGATCCTGGATGCGGCCAAGGAGCACAACGCCGACATCATCGGGCTGTCCGGCCTGATCACCCCGTCCCTGGACGAGATGGTCAACTTCGCCGTCGAGATGGAACGCGAGGGTCTGGAGATCCCGCTGCTGATCGGTGGCGCGACCACCTCGCGCGCCCACACGGCCGTGAAGATCTCGCCGCGCCGCAGCGGTCCGGTGGTCTGGGTCAAGGACGCGTCGCGCTCGGTGCCGGTGGCGGCCGCACTCCTCGACGACAAGCAGCGCCCCGCGCTGCTTGAGGCCACCGAGAAGGATTACGCATCCCTGCGCGAACGCCACGCGCAGAAGAACGAGCGGCCCATGCTGACGCTGGAGAAGGCCCGGGCGAACCGGACGCCGATCGAGTGGGACGGCTACACGCCGCCGGTGCCGGCTCAAGGCGTGGGGGTTCGCGATTTTCAGGACTACGACCTCGCCGAGCTGCGCGAGTACATCGACTGGCAGCCGTTCTTCAACGCCTGGGAGATGAAGGGCAAGTTCCCCGACATCCTGAACAACCCGGCGACGGGGGAGACGGCCCGTAAGCTGTACGACGACGCCCAGGAGATGCTCGACACCCTGATCAAGGAGAAGTGGCTGCGCGCCAACGGGGTGATCGGGTTCTTCTGCGCCAACGCCGTCGGCGACGACATCGAGGTCTACACCGACGAGACCCGTTCCCAGGTGCTCACCACCCTGCACAACCTGCGCCAGCAGGGTGAGCACCGCGACGGTATCCCGAACCGGTCGCTGGGTGACTTCATCGCGCCCAAGGAGACCGGGCTGGCCGACTACGTCGGTGCCTTCGCCGTCACCGCGGGGCTCGGCAGCCAGGACAAGATCATGGAGTTCAAGGCCGCCCTCGACGACTACAGCGCGATCCTGCTGGAGTCGCTCGCCGACCGACTGGCCGAGGCGTTCGCCGAACGGATGCACCAACGGGTCCGCGAGGAGTTCTGGGGGTACCAGCCCGACGAGCAGTTGGACAACGACGCGCTCATCGCCGAGAAGTACGTGGGAATCCGTCCGGCTCCCGGCTACCCGGCCTGCCCCGAGCACACCGAGAAGGTGACGCTCTGGCAGTTGATGGATGTTCAGGAGCGCACCGGCATCGAGCTGACCGAGTCGATGGCGATGTGGCCCGGTGCGGCCGTCAGCGGCTGGTACTTCTCGCATCCGCAGTCGCAGTACTTCGTCGTCGGCCGGCTGGCCCAGGACCAGGTCGCCGACTACGCGAAGCGCAAGGGTTGGACCCTGGCCGAAGCCGAGCGCTGGCTGTCGTCAAACCTCGGCTACAACCCGGAAGACTGAGCCTGCGGGACCGCGCAGCCAGGCCAGGCTAGGTGAACAGATCCCGGTTGCGGGCCGCCCACTGCGCCATCGTTTCGGCCGGTGTGCCCGTCAACCGTTCGACGTTGTCGTTGGCGGCCTGAGGTTCCGGTTCGCCCTCGAACAGGTCGAGATACCACTGCGCCCCGTCGCCCATGACGGGGCGCAGTGGCTCCTCGGCCTCGGCGCGGCTGCAACCCTGCATGTCCACGGGCCGGCCGAGGCCTGCGCCGATCTGGCGGGCGATGTCGGCGCGGGACAACGCGACCGGACCGGTCAGCTCGTACATCGCGCCGAGGTGCGCATCCTGAGGTTCGGCCAACAGATGAGCCGCCACCCGGGCGATGTCGTCCATCGAGACCGGAGACTCGACGTACTCGGGGGCGACGTCGCGGACGGTGCCGGTCTTGATCTGCGGGGCCCACATCGCGAAGTTCTCGCAGAACTCGCCGGGCCCGAGCTGGGTGTGCGCCAGCCCGGACGCGGCGACGGCATCGGCATGTTCGGCCCAGTGGGCGCCGCCGGACAGTGCCACCACGTACTGCACACCGGCCTGCACCAACATCTCCATGGTGGGACCCACGGTGGTGGGAAACGGGGCCAGATACACGCGTTCGACACCCTCGAACGCGGCAGGCAGTGTCTCGGGTCGGCCCAGGTAGCCGGTGATTGCTGTCACAGATTCCGGCAGCGCGGCCTTCGCCGGATTGTTGGTCAGTGCGCGGATGTCCCCGATATCGCTGCCGCCCAAACGAATTAGTTCGTCCACGACGCGCCTGCCGATGTTCCCTGTGGCTCCGGTCACCAAAATCGTCATGGTCCCACGCTATCGGCGGGGTCGGACAATGCGAGAATAGCTGTCATGCGTGCGGTGCTGTGGGATATGGACGGCACCCTCGTCGACTCCGAAAAGCTGTGGGACATCGCCATGCAGGCGCTGTACGCGCGGATGGGTCGGGTGCTGTCCGCGGAGGTCCGTGAGTCGACGGTCGGCGGATCGGCCGAGACCGTGATGCGCATCGTGTACGACGATCTGGGTCTGGAGCCCGACCCGGCGGCGATGGCCGAATCCGCGGATTGGTTGCACGACTACACCGGTGAGCTGTTCGAGCAGGGCCTGCCGTGGCGTCCCGGGGCGCAGGAGATGCTCGACGCGCTCACCACCGCGGGCATCCCGATGGCGCTGGTGACCAACACCCGGCGTGGACTCACCGAGCGGGCACTGAAAAGCATTGGCAGCCATTACTTCACGGTGAGTGTCTGCGGCGACGAGGTGGACCGGGCCAAACCGGCTCCGGATCCCTACCTGCGCGCCGCGCATCTGCTCGGCGTGCCCGCCGGGCACTGTCTGGCCGTTGAGGATTCGGTCACCGGCACCGTGGCGGCCGAGGCCGCCGGGTGCCCGGTGTTGGTGGTTCCCAACGACGTCGAGGTACCCGCGGGCCCGGTGCGCAGGCACGCGTCGTCGCTGGCGCAGCTCGACGTGGCCGGCCTTCGCGCGGTGTTCGACGAACTGAATTCCCAAGCCGGAGAACGCACCGCCTGATCCGGCTCCTGTGATTGAATGTGACCCTGATCACGCGTTGCTGCGGAAGGGCGTCCCATGACTCACGGACCGGTCGACGATCCCGCATCGGGCCTGGACTACGAGGAATCCGAGCACAGCGGCAAGGTGGTCCGGATCGCGTCGGTGGCGGCGCTGGGCGGCCTGCTCTTCGGCTATGACAGTGCGGTGATCAACGGGGCGGTCGCCGCCCTGCAGGACGAATTCCAGATCAACAACGTCGTTCTGGGCTCAGCGGTGGCCTCGGCGCTGCTGGGGGCCGCGGTCGGGGCGCTGACCGCGGGCCAGCTGGCCGACCGCATCGGCCGGCGCTCGGTGATGAAGCTCGCCGCGCTGCTGTTCCTGATCAGCGCCATCGGCACCGCCTTCGCCACGCACATCTGGCTGGTGGTGATCTTCCGCATCATCGGCGGCCTCGGCGTCGGGGTGGCCTCCGTGATCGCACCGACCTACATCGCCGAGACGGCACCACCGCGCATCCGCGGGCGATTGGGGTCATTGCAGCAGTTGGCGATCGTGAGTGGCATCTTCCTGTCCCTGTCGGTCGACTACCTGCTCGCCCACCTGGCCGGTGGCTCCCGTGAAGAACTGTGGCTCGGGCTGGCCGCCTGGCGCTGGATGTTCCTGGTGATGGCGGTACCGGCGGTGGTGTACGGCGTTCTCGCGTACACGATTCCGGAGTCGCCGCGGTACCTGGTCGCCAAGTTCCGGATACCCGAGGCGCGCAAGGTGCTGTCGATGCTGCTCGGCGAGAAGAACCTGGAGATCACCATCCACCGGATCGAGGACTCGCTGAAGTCCGAGAAGCCGCCGTCGTGGCGGGATCTGCTCAAGCCGCTGGCGGCCGGTGCCACCGGCGGGCTGACACCGTGGATACGGCGCTATGTGTGGTGGCTGCTGCTGTTGTTCATCGTGCTCACCGTGGTGTCGGTGTCGACCGGACTGTGGCTGCTGGCGGTGCTCTTCCTCGCGGTCGGTGTCGGGGTGGCGATGGTCAGCGGGCTCTACGGCATCGTCTGGGTTGGCTTGGGGCTGTCCATCTTTCAGCAGTTCGTCGGCATCAACGTGATCTTCTACTACTCGAATGTCCTGTGGGAGGCCGTCGGCTTCGACGAGAGTCAGGCGTTCGTCATCACCGTGATCACCTCGGTGACCAACATCGTCACCACGCTGATCGCCATCGCACTGATCGACAAGATCGGGCGCAAGCCGCTGTTGCTGGTCGGATCCGCCGGTATGGCCCTGACCCTCGGCACGATGGCGGTGATCTTCGGGACCGCCCCGCAGGTCGACGGCCAGCCACAGCTCAGCGGCGCTGCCGGGCCGATCGCCCTGATCGCGGCCAACCTGTTCGTGGTGGCGTTCGGCATGTCGTGGGGGCCGGTGGTGTGGGTGCTGCTGGGGGAGATGTTCCCCAACCGCATCCGGGCCGCGGCGCTGGGACTGGCCGCCGCCGGTCAGTGGGTGGCCAACTGGCTGATCACCGTTTCGTTCCCCGAACTGCGAAACGTGCTGGGTGCGGCGTACGGCTTCTATGCGCTGTGCGCGATCCTGTCGTTCCTGTTCGTGTGGAAGTGGGTCGCCGAAACCAAGGGCAAACACCTCGAGGACATGCACGCCGAGGCGATGAGCGCCTAGCCGAAGGCGGGCGGGCCCCAGCCCGGCGCCGGCGGGGGAGGCTCGTAGTCGTCGATGTAGGGCGCGGCGCCGACCCGGCGGGCGATCTCGACGGCCGCCCCGACCAGCTTCTCCGGCGAGATGTCCCGGTGCGCCAGGCACACCTCGCAGGGCCCGACCACCACCCACACGCTGGACAGTTGCACCTGAACCATGGCGAATTCGTCGGGTTCGTCACGCGGCATCTCGTAGGTGCCCCGGGTGAGATCGGCGCCGTACCGCAGCTCCTCGATCTCGGCCGCGACATCGGCCACCGGATAGATCGCGACGGTGAGCGTGGGCGCCGCGGCGGTATCGGGCCCCCAGGATGCGGCCAGGCAGTCTGCGGGCCGGATCGGATTGGCGCTGCGGTTGCTCTGCACCAGGTCGTCGAAGGGCAGGTGCCTGCTCAGGATCGCCCGGATCGCCGCGACCCGGGCGGTGTAGGTCAGCAGCTCGTCGCCGACTGGTTCGCTCACTCTTCTATTGAACCCAACAAATGCACCCCCACCGAGCATGAAACAATTCATGCCTGTGAAGACCTTCGAGGCCCTGTTCGCCGAACTCAGCGACAAAGCGCGCACCAGACCTGCCGGTAGCGGCACGGTTGCCGCCCTTGACGCCGGCGTCCATGGGCTCGGCAAGAAGATCCTGGAGGAGGCCGGCGAGGTGTGGCTGGCCGCCGAGCACGAGAGCGACGAGTCGCTCGCCGAGGAGGTCAGCCAGTTGCTGTACTGGACGCAGGTGCTGATGATCTCCCGTGGCCTGACCCTCGACGACGTCTACCGGAAGTTGTGACAGTGGCCGATCAGATGTTGCGGGTCGCGGTCCCCAACAAGGGTTCGCTCAGCGAAGCCGCCGCCGAGATCCTCGCCGAGGCCGGATACCGGCGCAGGCGTGACCCCAAGGACCTGACCGTCGTCGACCCGGCCAACAACGTCGAGTTCTTCTTCTTGCGGCCCAAAGACATCGCGATCTACGTGGGTTCGGGCGAACTCGACCTCGGCATCACCGGGCGTGACCTGGCCGCCGATTCCGACGCCCCGGTGCGCGAACGCCTGTCGCTGGGTTTCGGCAACTCCACGTTCCGGTATGCCGGCCCGGCCGGCAAGGAGTGGACCACGCAGGACCTGGCGGGCAAGCGGATCGCCACCTCGTTTCCGAACCTGGTCCGCAAAGACCTGGCGGCGCATGGGATCGAGGCCTCGGTGATCCGGCTCGACGGTGCGGTGGAGATCTCGATCCAGCTCGGGGTCGCCGATGTGATCGCCGACGTCGTCGGGTCCGGCCGCACCCTCGGCCTGCACGGCCTGGTGGCATTCGGTGCGCCGCTGTGCGACTCGGAAGCCGTGCTGATCGAGCGCGACGGCGCCCAGGGCGATGACAACGCGGCGGCGCGCGATCAACTGACCGCGCGGGTGCAGGGCGTCGTCTTCGGCCAGCAGTACCTGATGCTGGATTACGACTGCCCGCGTGCGGTTTTGGAGCGGGCGACGGCGGTGACGCCGGGGCTGGAATCTCCGACGATCGCACCGCTGGCCGATCCGGACTGGGTGGCGGTGCGGGCTCTGGTGCCGCGCCGCGACGTCAACTCCATCATGGACGAGATCGCCGCGATCGGCGCCAAAGCGATACTGGCATCGGATATTCGGTTCTGCCGTTTCTGATCGGCGGATACCGCCGTCGCTGATCGGCGAGTGCTGCGCACGCATGCGTGTTAGCGTCCGGGTGACAATTTCACGCCGCGGAGGGTTGCCATGACGCATTTTCTGGTTCTGTTGTTGGCGTTGTTCATCGGGGTGGTGGCCGGACTGCGGGCGTTCACCGCACCCGCCGCCGTCGCCTGGGCCGCAGCATTGAACTGGATCAACCTCGACGGCACCTGGGTCGAGTGGCTGGCCCACCCGATCACGGTCACCGTGCTGACCATTCTCGCCGTGGTGGAGCTGGTCACCGACCAGCTGCCGAAGACTCCCAGCCGCAAGACCCCGGTGCAGTTCGTCGCCCGGCTCATCACCGGTGCCTTCGCGGGTGCGGTGATCGGCACCGCCTGGGGCTACACCTACACCGCTTTGGGCGCCGCACTGGTCGGTGCGGTGATCGGCACGCTCGGGGGTTATGAGGCCCGCAAGCGCCTGGTCGCCCGCAACGACGGTCACGATCTGCCGGTCGCGCTCTTCGAGGATGTCGTCGCGGTGCTCGGCGGTTTCGCGGTCGCGGCCCTGACCTCGATCGTGTAGACGATGGCGCCCGCGCAGAGTTTCGACGCGATCGTCATCGGCGCGGGGCAGGCCGGGCCACCGTTGGCCGGCCGGTTGACCGCGGCCGGTCAGACCGTCGCCGTGATCGAACGCAAGCTGGTCGGTGGCACCTGCGTCAACTACGGGTGCATTCCCACCAAAACGCTCGTCGCCAGCGCACATGCCGCCCATCTGGCCCGGCGGGGTGCTGAATACGGTGTCGGCACAAGCGAAGTCGTCATCGACATGGCCAAGGTCAAGGCCCGCAAGGATTCGATCATGCTGTCCGACCGTCGGGGCGTGGAGGACTGGCTTGAGGCGATGGACGGCGCGGAGCTCATCCGGGGCCACGCCCGGTTCGTCGATCCGCACACCGTCGACGTCGACGGCAGACTGCTGCGGGCCGAGCGGATCTTCCTCAATATCGGTGGGCGGGCCGTGGTTCCGGACTTTCCCGGGCTGGACGGTATCGATTACCTGACCAACGTCGGCATCCTGGATCTCGACCGGCTCCCCGAACACCTGGTGATCGTGGGCGGCAGCTACATCGCACTCGAGTTCGCGCAGATGTATCGCCGCTTCGGGGCGCGCGTCACGGTGATCGAGAAGGGTCCGCGGCTGACCTCCCGTGAGGACGAAGACGTCTCGGCGGCGATCAAGGACATCCTGGAAGCCGAGGGCATTGAGGTCGTGCTCAATGCCGCCGGGATCCGATTCGCCAAGCGGGACGGTGGTTTCGAGGTGACGCCGCGCGACGGTGCGGAGCCCATCGCCGGGACCGACCTGCTGCTGGCGGTGGGACGCGCACCCAACACCGACGATCTCGGCCTGGAGCACGCCGGCGTCCGGACCGACAAGCGCGGCTACATCGTCGTCGACGACCAGTTGCGCACGTCCGTCGACCACATCTGGGCGATGGGGGACTGCAACGGCAAGGGCGCGTTCACCCACACGTCCTACAACGACTTCGAGATCGTCGCCGCCAACCTGCTCGACGACGACCCCCGTCGGGTGAGCGATCGTGTCACGTCCTACGCGCTCTACATCGACCCGCCGCTCGGCCGGGCCGGGATGACCGTCGATCAGGTGCGGGCCTCCGGCCGAAAAGCGTTGGTGGGCAAGCGCCCGATGACCCGGGTAGGCCGCGCGGTGGAGAAGGGTGAGACCCAGGGTTTCATGAAGGTGGTGGTGGATGCCGAGACCGAGGAGATTCTCGGTGCGGCGATCCTGGGAGTGGGCGGCGATGAGGTGGTGCACGCGGTCATCGACGTGATGACGGCGAAGCTGCCCTACACCGCGATCTCGCGCACCATGCACATCCACCCCACCGTCAGTGAGTTGGTGCCTACGATGCTGCAGGAGTTGAAACCGCTGGACTGATGCTGCGGCCGATGGTGAGTTGGCGCGTCACCAGCGCCACCCGCCGGCCGAGGTGGTGGCACGTGCGGGCGTCGGAGGGATGCACCTGGTCGGCGTCGGCGTCCACGTTGGTCTGGGCGCCGGCGCCGAGGAAGAAACCGAGCCGGTTGAGGTCGTCCTCGCTGCTGAACGAGGTGTTCCAGCCGGTGGCCAAACCCAGGTTCACCCAATGCATGTGGTGCTGGGCGGCGAAGACGGCCAGTGAGCTCAACGTGTTGAGCTTGTCGCCGCTCTTGCCGCCGGAGTTGGTGAATCCGGCGGCTACCTTGTCACGCCAGGTGCCTTCCATGCACCGCCGCCCGGTCTGCTCGGCGAAGGACTGAAATCCCGCCGAGACGTTGCCCATATACGTGGGGCTGCCGAAGATCAAGGCGTCGGCGGTGTCGAGGCGATCCCAGTCCTGGTCGGTCATGGTGTCGACCGGCACCACGGTGACCGCCGCACCGGCGTCTCGGGCACCGTCGGCGACGGCGTCGGCCAGGGTGGCCGTGTGGCCGAACCCGGAGTGGTAGACCACCGCCACGGTCGGGGCGGCGATGTCGATTCCGTTGTGTGACATGTTCTTCCTCCTACGGGGTCCACTGGGTGCCGAGGGTTTGGGCGACTTCCTGATAACGCTTGGCCCAGTCGGGCAATGGCCGGCCGTCGAGATGGGCTTCGAGCCGGTCCAGGTAGGCGTGGGTGCCGGGGTGGAAACCCTGACCGTCGGATACCGTCAGGCCGCGGTGACTGAACCGCAGCAGGGTGCCGTCGCCGTCGGGGATGAGCTCGTAGCGCACCACGCCGGGTTCGGGCGCGGATAGCACGCGCTGATTCCATTCGTGTTCGAAAACCCTTGGCGGGTCCCACACCCGGATCCGGCCGGACATCTTCTTCTGTTGCGGTGGGATCGGCGGCGAATGCGGAATCGTCTCGATCGAGCCGCCGTCACGGGCATCGATCGTGGTTTCGCCCATCCATTGGTTGCGCTGCTCCGGGTCGGTGATCGCGGCCCACACCACGTCGACGGGGTAGGGCAGGTGCCGCTCGAAGTTCAGCGCGGCCCGGTCGCCCTCGATGATGAGTTTGCCTTCGCGGCTGGTCATTTCGTCTCCTTGTGGGTGGCTTTGAGATGACGTTCCAGGGCGTCGAGGTGATCCGACCAGTAGCGGCGGTAGCGCTCGATCCACTCATCGATCTGCATCAGGCCATCGGCGCGCAACGCGTAGATGCGCCGTTGCGCGTCGGGGCGCACCTCGACCAGGCCGACCTCACGGAGCACCCGCAAGTGACGTGACACCGTCGGCTGGGTCAACCCGGGCAGGGTGGCCACCAACTCGCCGGCCGTGCGTTCACCGTCGACGAGGGCGTCGAGCAATGCGCGTCGACTCGGCTCGGCGATTGCCTCGAACACGTCCATGAGTCGAGTATTGCACTTCGTCTATATAGATGCAAGTAAATATATGGTCCCTGTCATGCGTTGAGGCGACTCATGCGAACGCCCGTGAGTATTGGGGTGGGTGTGGCAGTGCGATCCCGAAGTGCTGCGCGGCGTCGCGGACCCAGTTGGGATTGCGCAGGAGGGCACGCGCGACGAAGACGGCGTCGGCTTCGCCACCGGACACGATCGCTTCGGCTTGTTCGCCGTCGGTGATCAAACCGACGGTCGCGGTGGCGATTTCCGCCTCGGCACGGACTTGTTTCGCGAACGGAGTCTGATAACCGGGTGCAACCGGGATGCGAGCGTCAGGAACTGCGCCGCCGGTGGAGACGTCGACGAGGTCGACACCGGCCTTCTTCAAACCGACGGCGAGGGCGACGGTGTCCTCGCCGGTCCAGCCCGGACGCGGGTCGTCGGTATCGCCGGCGAGCCAATCAGTGGCCGAAACGCGGAAGAACAACGGCAGATGCTCCGGCCATGCGGCCCGCACGGCTTCGGCGACTTGCAACGCGAACCGCATCCGGTTGTCGAGCGATCCGCCGTAATCATCGGTGCGGGTGTTCGACTGCGGAGAAAGGAACTGGTGGATGAGATAACCGTGCGCACCGTGAATCTCGAGCACCTGGAAGCCCGCCGCGGCGGCTCGCCGCGCGGAATCCGCGAAGCCGGCCACGATTTGCTCGATCTCCGTGGCTCCGAGTTCGGCCGGAACGGGACGATGGCCGAACGGAATAGCGCTGGGGCCCAGCGTCGTCCATGAATCCGGCGTACGGCTGGGATCGTGCCAGGGCCGGCCGGTGGACGCCTTGCGGCCGGCGTGCACGATTTGGATGCCCGGTACAGAGCCGTGAGCGGTGATGAATCGGGTCAATCGCCGGAAAGCCGGAATTTGCCGGTCGTTCCACAATCCGAGGTCGTAGACGCTGCTGCGGCCGACGGGGTCCACGGCGGTGGCTTCTACCATCGCCAACGCCACCCCGCCGATCACTCGTGATCCGAAGTGCTGCAGGTGCCAATCGGTGGGGGTGCCGGACTCCGGTCCGTCGACGACTGCAGAGAACTGCATCATCGGTGACATCCACGCCCGGTGGGCGAAGGTGACACTGCGCAGGGTCAGCGGTGTGAACAGTGCCGACATCAGATCAGCCCCAAAAAGGCGCGGGCCGCACGGATCAATGCCTCTTCGTCGGGCCCGTGTTTGATCGCGAACCGTACCGGGTCCGATTCGGCCATGTCGAAGGGGTAGTCGCTGCCGCAGACCACCTTGTCCTTGCCGGCTATCTTGCCGAGCAGTTCGAGTTGGGGCGCATCGTGGGTGACGGTGTCGAAGTACAGCTCGGCGACAACCTCGGACGGCAATCGGCGGCAGCCGCTGCGCACATCGGCACGGGCACGCCACCCGTGATCCCAGCGACCGAGAAGCCCGGGGGCACAACCGCCGCCGTGCAAGAAGCAGATGCGCAGGGCGGGCATTTCGTCTTTGAGTCCGCTCAGCACGAGGTTGGCCACTGCGGTGGCGGTTTCGACGGGATTGCCGATGAGGTTGGCCAGATAGTAGTCCGCCCACTCCGGACGCCCGATCTGCATGGGGTGGACCAGCACGGCGAGATCCAGCCGCGCGGCCTCGGAGACGATGTGTCGCAGCACCCCGCGATTCAGAGACTCTCCGCCGACCACCGGGGGAATCGCGACGCCGACGATACCTGTGGTGTCACGCAACGCAGACAGTTCGGAGGTGATCTGCTCCGGTGCCCCCAGGCTCACAATGCCCAGACCCAATAACCTTCCGTTCGATTTCGCGACGACGTCGGTCAATGCGGTGTTGAACGCGCCGGCGTACTCCGCGCCGGCGGCACCGAGCGGAAAGGCGAACGGGGGCGCCGAGAGGACGCGGACCGCGACGCCGGCACGATCCATGTCTTCGACGATGGCGGCCTCATCGCTCATGGCCTCGGTGGCGATCGAGAGCGGCAGGTCGCCGAGATACAACTGGCCGTCGCGGTCGTTCATCGGTCCGTACGGAGCACCGGCCGGCAACTCGAACAGCGGGCGTGGGAGCCAGTGGGCGTGGACGTCGATGACACCGTCTGGGAGGCGTGGGCTCATCACGCGATGTCCAGTGCGGCGTTGTCACTGTCGAGATGCTCGACGGTGGTGAAGACCAGCTCGGTGTCTCCGATGTTCTCGATGTCGTGCAACAGGAATTCGCCTGGCCCGAAATGGAAGTGGCGCGTCTCGCCGGCCTGGTAGGAAACTTCCCGCACCGAGCCGTCATGGGTGTGCTGGCGACTGCGGCCCGCGTTGATCGCTGTCCAGAAGTAGTCCAGGACATGCCGATGTGCGTGCCAGCGTTCTCCGGGAGCCAAGCGGATCTCCCATACCCGAACTCGGGAATCCTCGCTGAGAAGGCGGGATCCGACGTGACCGTCGAATGCGTGGTCGGCGAATTCCGTTTTGAGCCAATCAGGCCAGCTATCGAAGTCGGTGGCCACCAGTTCACCGGCCAGTGGCAGATCGGTCAGGTAGTTCTTGTCGGTCATTGTCGAGTTCCTCTCGTAGTGAAGGGTTTAGCGCCCGGGCCCGTACAGGCCGAACCGCAGATCGGGATCGCCGGGTGTCCAGGTACTACGGACCTGGGAGCGTTCTCCCATGTCCACCACCCGCCGCAACAAGCTGTCGCTGAGCTGCAGCTGCGCCGGTTCCCATTTGGCCAGCGCGGCGGTGATGTCGCCCGATGAGGTGGACAAGGCGTCCGCCAGGGTCCACGCGTCCGCCGCGGCTTTGGCGGTTCCAGCGGCTGCGTGTGGACGTGATGCGCACGCGGCATCTCCGATGAGAGCGGCCCGGCCGAGGGCCATCCGCGACGACCGTACGTCCGACAACACCTGTAGGTAGGGCTGCGCGGTGGCCGCGACGACTTCGGCCACGGCGGGGGCAAGCTGGGCGGTCGCCGCCGCACGCAGTTCGGTGACGAAACGGTCTTGCACCTGCCCGGGATGTACGGAGACCGATCCGGTGAATCCGCGCTTGTCGGTGAGTAGTTCAGTCAGCTGGGGCCCGGCGGGCACGTTGCGGTACCAGACGTAGTTCATCAGACGGTGTTCCTCGTCGAGGCTTTGCTCGCCGGGGATCGGATACATGGTGATGTGGGAGTTCGGTATCACCGTGTAGGTGATGGCGTCATCGAGCGCATCGCGGGTCCGGCCGGTGAGGTCGGACAATGCGACGGTTCCCCGCCAGCCCACGTAGCCGGAGTAGGTCAGGGTGGCCGCCGGGTCGAAGTACTCACGCGCTGGGGAGGTGATGCCGTCGGCGAAGACGACGAGGTCGGCGCTGACGGTCTTGCCGCTGACGAACCGCACGGTGGCGGTGTTTGCGTCTTGGCTGAAACCACAGGCGAATTCGCCGTAGTGGTAGCACTCGGTGCCGAAGTCGGCCAGCAGGGCCCGGTAGAAGGTGCCCCATGAGGTGTAGGTCCAGCGGGCGCGCTCCCGGTGGATGGTGGCGCCGCTGGGGTCGAGGTATTGCACGTAAGAGGTGGCAGTGCGGAGGTCCTCGAGTTTCTGCTGACTGCGTTCGGCGAACCATCGCACAGTGTCGGGTTGCAGGACGATGCCGCTGCCGCGACCGTCCAGTGGGGTGGGAGTGCGTTCGTAGACGTCGACCTGGAAACCCAAGTCACGCAGCAGCAGTGCGGCAGTGAGTCCGCCGATCGAGCCGCCGACGACGATCGCCGAGGCTGTGGAGTATTCGGTCATGACGCGCTCTTTTCGCTCAACGGGAGGGTGAGGCCGGCGGGATGGTCGACGGGCATGGGGGCACCGCGTGTTTCACGGGCGAAGGCCAACCCGATCACGGCGATCAAGCCGACCGCCGATACCGAGGCGGTGGCGATGCCCAGGTTCCCGTCGAACCAGGAGGATGCGATCACACCGGCGGTCAGCGGTCCCAGAGCGGTGACGTAGCGGCCGACACTGTTGCAGACAGCCAGTGCGGTGGCACGCACACTGGGCGGAAAGAGTTCCGGGCCGTAGATGAAGGTGCCCGACAGCGCGCCGAACAAGCCGAATCCCAGCAGCGGCATCGCGATGAGCAACTCGGTGTGATTGCGGTCGAATGGGAACGCCCAGCCGATGGTGGCGGCCGAGACCACGAAACTCATCAGGAAGGCTTTCTTGCGCCCGATCACATCGGCGATGAATCCCCATGCGGCGTAACCGATGATGCCTCCGGCATTGAACAGCATCGCTGCCACCGCGACGCGGTGGTCGGCTACGTCCCGGGCGAGGCCGTCGGCGGCGGCCAGCTGACGGATGATCTGCGGGTACCAGGTGGAAACGCTCCAGAACGCGATGAGCGCTCCGGTGGCCAGGGCGGTGCAGACCAGCATGGGGTGCAGCAGCGGCGGGCTGAACAGGCGCCGCAGCACGAATCGATCGTGTTCGTGGCGATGGCCCAACGCCTTTCGCTCTTTGCGGGCTTCCAAGTGCGCGCCGATCTCGGGCGGCTCGGGTACGTAACGGCGGATGAACCAGACCAGCAGGGCCGGGATACCGGCAAGCAGCATCATGGCGCGCCACCCGTGATCGCCCAGCATCGCGTACGCGGCGGCGGCCATGAAGAACCCGCCCGCGTATCCGGCCATCATCACGCCGCCTGCGCGGGCCCGGAAACGGTTGCGCCAGGTTTCGGCGATCAGAGCCGCGCCCACCGGTGCCTCCACACCGGAGCCGAGCCCAGCGATGAAGCGCAGGAGCCCCAGTTGCCACCACGTGTCGGCGAAGAAGGCCAGGGCGCTGAACACCGCGTAGGTGAGGATGCCCGCCGACAACACCCTGGTGCGGCCGAAGTAGTCGGCGAGCATGCCGAACAGGATGCCGCCGGTGGCCCATCCGATGAGGAAGAACGCGACGGTCATGCCGCCGTAGAACCCGATGGCCGCGCCGTCGATGTCGATGCCGCTGTGCGGCAGCAGCTCGGTCATGGCGGGTCCGAGCACGAGCACATAGAGGCTGCCGGCAAAGCCGTCCAGGCCCCAGCCCAGGGTGGTGCCTGCCAGGACCAGCCATTGTGTTCGGGTGATGTCGTGATGCCAACGTCCTTTGGACATGGATATGCCTTTCGAGGTGTCGGGAGACGGGTCAGTTGAGGCGTCGTTGCGGCTGTCCGCCGTACCAGTCGACGTGGTCGGCCGCAGTGCGCACGACGATCGTCTTGACCCAGGAAAAATCCTCGAAAGACTCTGTGCCGGCGTCTTTTCCGGAACCGGACTCCTTGATACCGCCCCAGGGCAGGGACGGCTCCAGGCGGTGGTGGTCATTCACCCACACCATCCCGGCGTTGATGCCGGCGGCGACGCGGTGAGCGCGGCTCACATCTGTGGTCCAGACACCGGCGCCCAGCCCGTACGGGTTGTCGTTGGCCATCTGCAGGGCCTCGTGCTCGTCGTCGAAGGGGATCACCACGGCGACCGGGCCGAAGATCTCTTCGCGGGCGACGGTCATGTCCATGGTGGCGTCAGAGAGCACGGTGGGCTCGAGAAAGAAGCCGCCGTCGAAAGGGCTTGGCAGCGACGGAACTTGGCCACCGGTGGCCAGCGTGGCACCCTCGTCTATGCCGGTCTGGATCAGCGCGCTGACCTTGTCACGCTGCCGTGCGCTGATGAGCGGTCCCATCTGCGTACTCGACAGCGTGGGGTCGCCGACTCGAATGGCCCTGGCGCGAGCGGTGAGTGCGGTGACGAATTCGTCGTAGACGCCGCGCTGTACCAGGAACCGTGAGCCTGCGACACAAGACTGGCCTGCCGCGACGAAGGCGGCGAACGCCGCGCCCTCGGCGGCGATGACCGGGTCGACGTCATCGAACAGCAGCACAGGTGTCTTGCCGCCCAGTTCTGCGGTGATCCGGGCGAAACGGGATGCGGTGGCGATCGCCGCCGATCGGCCGGCCTCGGTGCCGCCGGTGAGGGTGATCTTGGCGATATCCGGATGGCCGGTCAGGCGCTGGCCGGCCGCGCGGGCCCCGGTGACCACGTTCAACACGCCGTCGGGCAATCCGGCGTCGGTGAGAATCTCGGCGAGGGCCAGAGTTGTCAGCGGGGTCAGTTCGGATGGCTTGACTACTACGGTGTTTCCGTTGGCCAGTGCGGCCGACAGGCTGCGCGCCAGGATCAGCATCGGGTGGTTGAACGGGGTGATGATGCCGCACACCCCGAGTGGGAGCCGCTGCTGGTAGGTGAGATACGGCCCGTCCCCGGGAAGTACGGCTTGGCGCTGGGCAGCCAGCAGGCCAGCGTTGTACCGGAACCATTCCGGTACCCGGGACAGCTGTGCACGGGTTTCGGTGATCGGTCGTCCGTTGTTGAGTGCTTCAAGAGGGTAGAGCTTTTCCCCGGCGGACTCGATCGCATCGGCGACGCGCAACAGCAGTTTGGCGCGCTCGCTGCGAACCATGGTCGGCCACGGCCCGTTCTCGAATGCCGCGCGTGCCTTGGCGACTGCGGCATCGACCTCCTGTGCGCCCTGCTCTGGGACGGTGGCGATGACCGCTCCGGTGGCGGGGTTGAGAATTTCGCGCAGGCTGGGGGACGGCTCGGTAACCGCGGATGCGGTGGGGGCCGGTGAGACTCGGGTCATGCGTATGAGTGTCGTCACAGCAAAACCGCGGTTCAATGTCTTGCCGAACATATTCTCTCGCTGCCTATGTGCACTCTGACATACCGTTTTGGGGGACACTGACCAGGTGACGACATCGACAGGCCAGGAACGGCCCGGCGTGGAACTGGTGACCTGGTTGGCGGCCTTGCGCACCCTCAGCGCTCGCGCGACCGCCGAGACCGAATTGGCCGAGGTGCTCTGCCTGGTCGCCGACACCGCGCGAACGCTGCTGGGCTTCGACTTCTGTGGCGTGCTCATCCCCGACGACGTCCGGGACCGACTGGTGGTACAGGGATGGAGCGGACTGTCTGACGAATACGTGCGGCGGGTGAACTCTGATCGCCCCATCCGGCTGGACAGCAGTTCGCCGTCGATTCGTGCCTTTCACACCGGCGAGCCCGTGGCGATCCGGGACGTGCGGAACGAGCCCGACTTCGCCCTCTGGACCGGTGTGGCACAAGAACAGGGCTACCGGGCCATCGTCGCCGTCCCACTGATCGCCGGGGCCGAGGTACTCGGAACCCTCAACGGTTACTACGCCTCGGTGCATACCTTCACCCGCTACGAGATCGAGCGCCTGACACTGCTGGCCAACCATGCCGCGATCGCGGTCACCTCGGCACGCCGGCTCGACGAATTGCGCACTTTGACGGACTCGCTGCGCGAGCAACGCGATGCGCTCGCCCGTTCGGAACAGATTCACGAGCGCCTGCTCGCGGTGACGTTGCGCTCCGGAGGAGTCGGCGGGATCGCCGCCGCCTTGAGCGACCTGGTAGGCCGGCCCGTTCTCATCGACGACGCTCGCCATTCTGAGCTCGCCCGGTCAGGCGACGGCATCGACTATCCCACCGCCGCGGTCCGTACCGCGTCCGCTGACGCCGAGACCACCCCGGCCTCGTCAACGGTCGGCACGGCCGTCGACCACGACGGCGCACCGACCGGGTGGCTCGTCGCGCGGGTGAGACTGGGAAGCGAGGTGGCCGCGCGCATCTGGTTCCCGGGGACCCTCGATTCGCTTGACCCCCTGCAGATTCGAGCGGTCGAGCACGCATCCATCGTCGTCTCGGTGGAATTGCTGCGGATCCAGACCGCCGCCGAGGTCGAGCGACGGGTGCGTGGGGAGTTGCTGACCGATGTGTTGACCGGCAGAGGACAGATCTCGGCCCAGCTTCAGGAGCGGGCTCAACGGCTGGGTCACGATCTGACCGTTCCGCACGTCGCGGTCGTCGGTAACCTGACCGGTTCGAATGAGGCGGCCGCGCGCCGGGCCTGGCCACGTGCACTGTCATCGGTCACCGAGTTGACCTCCGGGTTTCGACCGCGGCCACTGGTGGCCATGCACGGCGGCATGTTGGTCGCGCTGTGGCCCGCCGTCGATTCCGATGAGCCTCCTCCTGGCGTCATGGTCCAGCGTGCGATGTCCCGTCTCGCGCCGGGCATTTCGGCCACCGTGGCAGTCTCACCCGTCCACGTTGCCCAATTCGGCGATGCGTATCTGATCGCGAGGAGCGCGATGGACATCGCCGTGCGCGCGGGCCGAACCGATTCCGTCGTCAACCTTGAGGATCTCGGCATCGTCGGATTGCTTCTGCAACTGGGTGATTCGGCCAAGCTCACGGCCTTCGCCACCCGGACACTGGGGTCGGTGGTCGACTACGACGCCAAACATCGCACCGATCTGATCGCCACGCTGCGAACCTACTTCGCCTGCAAACAGGACCGTAACCTCACCGCCAGGAAGCTCTTGATCCATCCCAATACGGTGGCGCAGCGGCTGCGACGCATCGAAGCACTGTGCGGTGCTGATCTGGCAGACCCGGCCATCAGCGTCCAGTTCTCATCGGCGCTCATGGTGTACGACATTGCGGCGCAAGGCTAAGACTCACACGGTGTGTGGCGCATCGCCGCTCCGCCGTCCCGTAGCCGGCCCGGCGTGGTCGGGCAGCTCAGCCCTGCGGCGTCAGTACCTCCCAGCCGTCAGGCAGACCACTGACCTTTACACTCTGCCCCTGCGCCTCGATATGAACCGTAGCGCTGCCCAATCTCAGGTTGGTCAAAGCGGTACGACCCCATGAGTCCGGCAGGCGCGGCGAGACCGTGACGCGCCGCGCGGGCGCGTCCGGCTCCAGACCGAGGAATGCCCGCACCAGCAACAACGGTGCCGCGCTGGCCCAGGCTTGCGGAGAGCACGACGTGGGATAGGGAACCGGCGAGGTGAATTCGGAACGTGGGAAACCGCAATACAGTTCGGGCAGCCGCCCGCCGAACGCAGTGGCAGCGTCGAGAAGGCCGGTGGCCAATCGCTCGGCCAGCTCGACGCTACCCGGCACATGTCGATATCGTATCAGTCCCGCCACGGCGATCGCGGTGTCGTGTGGCCACACCGACCCGTTGTGATAGCTCATCGGGTTGTACGCGCCCATCGACCTCGCCAGTGTGCGCAGGCCGAACCCGCTGTCCATATCCGCGCCGCCGAGCCGTTCGATGATCGTTTCCACGTGGTGGTCAGCGGCGATGCCCGTCCACAAGCAATGCCCGACGTTGCTGGTCAGGGCATCCACCGGACGCTTGGCTCCGTCTAACGCGACCGCATACCAACCGACGTCCGGCAACCAGAACGTCTCCTGGAACTGCGTGCGCAATCGCTCCGCGCGATCGTTGAGTCGGGTGGCGGTGGCCGGCTCGTCGAATGCCTCGGCGAGCTCGGCACGGGCACGCAACGCCGCGTACTGGTAACCCTGCACCTCACACAACGCAATCGGCGGTTCGGCCACGTGGCCCCGGGCGTCATTGATCCCGTCGAAGCTGTCCTTCCAGCCCTGATTGATCAGCCCACGATCGGTGGCTCGGCGGTACTCGATGAACCCATCGCCGTCGCGATCGCCGTAACGTGCGGCCCATCCCAAAGCTGCATCCGCAGCGGGCAGCAGCGACCGGACGAAATCCTCGTCGCACCCCCAGCGCCGGCATTCGGCGAGCAGCATCACGAACAGCGGGGTGGCGTCGACGGCGCCGTAGTACACGGCCCCGCCCAACACGTCTGTGCTGGCCGGCCCGCGCCGGATCTCGTGCAGGATCCGGCCGGGCTGTTCTTCGGTGATCGGGTCCACGTGCTGTCCCTGCGCCTTGGCAAGCTGGTGCAGCGTGCCCACCGACAGCCCGGGATCCAGCGGGAGCGCCATCCAGGCCGTCAGCAGGCTGTCGCGGCCGAACAACGTCATGTACCACGGCGCCCCGGCCGCCACGAACGGGTCGCCTTCGCCACTATCAGCATGAATGAGCAGCGCGGCCAGGTCACTTTCGCTGCGCCGCAACGCGTTCGATAGGTCGGAATGGTCGGTCTCGACCGTCGTGGCGACGTTGCGCCACGCCTCGATTTTCTGGGCCGGGGCACTGGACTCGAGGCGGTCGCCGCTGCGGAACCGGCTCTTGACGTTGTGGGTGGCACCAGTGGGTTGCACCAGGATTTCGGCCTGCCAGCGCTGCCGAGGCGGCACCACGATGCGCCAGGTGAAAGCGCCCGGCGTCACCATGGGCTCGCCGGAGGCCGTCACGGTCAGACCCCGGACCGCCTCGGTGCGATCATGGAGCACCAGCTCGCCACCGACCACGGTCATGTCCGCACCGCCGTGGGGTACGCGGCCCTCTTTGACCGTGAATAGGTCGGCGAAATCGGCGTCGACATGCAGCTCAACCGCGACCACCGTGCTTTCGGCTGCCAGGTTGTGCAGTGTCACGGTCTCGCGTATGCCGTCGGCCACGATTCGCTCCCGCACGGCGAGCAGTGTGCTGTCGGCCAATCCTGGACGCGGAGTCCGGCGTGAGATGAACTGGGCAGCAAAGGCTTCCGGGAGTTGCACCGAAAGCGGCTCCAGCGGGCGACCGTCAATACGTAGCTCCCAGCGCGACAGCAGGCGAGCGTCTTGAAAAAACAGCCCATGGGTGCGGCCGGGTTGAATGTCGCCGTGGCTGTCTGACAGGCAGAAGGTGGCACCTTCCACCAGCGTCACCGTGTCGCCGCCGACGCCGACGCCGATCGCGGCCGGCTCGCCGCCGTTGAGAGCGCCGGGGCCACTCATGCGCTGGCCCGCTCGGAGGTGTCCGGTTCGACGATGCGCCGCAACGTGATCGTGGACCGAGCCACCTCGGCGTTGTTCAGTACGCTTCGGTAGATCCGTTCGTATCCCGAACCGAACTGTCCGACGGCGAAGTGTGCGGCCACGTGGCGACGGCAGGCCGCGGGATCGAGGGTATTGGTCTTGGTGACGGCATCGGCGAGCTCGTCGGGATGGTCGCAGACGAAACCGGTCACACAGTCGACCACCACCTCTGGCACCGCGCCGCCCCGCAGGGCGACCACCGGCGTGCCGCAGGCCATCGCCTCGATCATCACCATCCCGAACGGCTCTTCCCATTGCACGGGGAACAGCAGGCACCGGGCTCTCGCGAGCAGCTTTCTCTTACTGACTGCATCGGCCTGCCCGAACACGTGGTCGTCGTCGGTGAGCCGCGGTCGCACGTACTCCTCGAAGTAGGCCCGTTCAGCGGGCTCGTCGCACTTTCCGGCCAGCACGAGCGGCACGCCGGCCGCATGGGCGGCCTCCAACGCCAGATGCGCGCCCTTGTACGGGGCATACCGACCGAGGAACAACGCATAGTCGTCCTTGTCGCTGCGAAACGGCCAATCGTTGATCCGCAACGCGTTGTGCACACGGCCAACCCAATTCAGATCCGGGGCCAACTCTCGCTGTCGGTCGCTGATCGCGATCAGGCCTACGTCGGTGCCCAGCTCACGGTAGTACGGATACAGGTCGTCATCGATTGGGCCGTGCACGGTCAATACCGTGGGTAGCCCGAGGGAACGGTAGGCCGCCGCATTGAGGGGGCCGGCGAACGTGTGGTCGTGAACGAGGTCGATCCCGTCGGTTTCGGCAAGGCGCTCGATCGCCCGGCGCACCTTGACCGCATGCATGATTTCGGGGTAAGGCTGGCCCAGCCGGTCGGACACGGTGCTTTCCCACAGCGGAATGAAACGCTGTGCGGTCGTGCCCTTCTGGCCCGCACCCAGAAGGGTGACGTGGTGTCCGCGCGCGGTGAGCGCGTCGGCCAAGTCGGCGACCACAGCTTCGGTGCCTCCATACCCCTTGGGTGGGATGTCGAAATACGGTGGTGCGACCAGTGCGATGCGCATCGGTTCGACGGCTTCGGCAGGGGTGGCGAAGTCAGTGCCGCTCACATTTACCTCCTTTGACACGGGCGGCGTTAGCACTCGGATCCGACGAGTGCTAATTATGGCGTATCGGTGGTCGCCTTGTCATCGGCGACTTCGATGTCGATGCCTCGGCCACGGTGGCGACGCGCCACCGGGAGTTGTTGTGGCCGAATCGGACTCGGCTGGACGAAGCGCGGGGCGGTACGGGGCGGGTGGTGCCCCGGGCCGCTGGACGAAAACGCCGGCGCGGTCGAAAAGGGGGGCGCATATCCGCAGAATGTGGTTGCGTCCATCTCTGATTGGTGATATAAGAAAACTATGTCTTGTGACACAGATTTATAGTCGGACGAGATGGAGGTTGAGTTGAGGCCGATGCGCACAGAATTGCTTCACGGGGTCGATCGACTTTATTCAGCGGTTTCTCGGAGATTGTGCGCTCCGGGTGATCATTCCGATCGGCCAGGAGGTCAAGCCGCGTAGTATCGCGATCCCCTGAGAGGGGCCATCGCGTCGTAACCGCGCGCACGACATCAGCATTCCGAGCAAGGGGGAGTGTGAGATGGTGATCGATATCGGCGAGCCTGTTGCGGTGGTCGATGAGGCGGCGGCGATCCTGGAGGCCGAGTGGTTACGCCTCGTCCGCGATGGCGGCTGGCATCAATCTGTCGAGAGCGTGTACGCGGGGTGGCCTGCCGCGTGTCCGGTGTCGCCCCGTGTGCGGGTGCTCACCTGCGCGCGGCACGGCCCACGTCTTGGGCATCCGCTCGAATCGCAGCGGTGCGCCCCGCCGCGGCGGCGTGCGACGCGGGTATGGGCCACCCAACGCGCTCCTCCGGCGGCCGTCGAGGATCTCTGCACTGAGAGAAACGTATTTCGCTACGGGGAGGTGATGCGTCGACCAGTGATCGACAAGGTGGCGAGGCGGGTGTCGCCCGCGATTGAACCCATCCGGACGTGACCGCGGCCCGACGGTGTCGGCTGGCACGTATCGCCGCTCACGGCGGCAGACCCCGGTGGGTGACACCCGCCACGTGCTCACCACGCGAGTCGGTGCGCCGACTTCGTACAAGTCGGCCCTACCTGCGGTGGCTTCCGGATACGCACGACACTTCCCGGAGGCCACCGCATCCCGCTATTGCATCTTGGTTCCGTTGCGCCCCAACAGGTACCAAGATTGCGCTGGCCGCTGCTTCCGCCACCCGGCCGTCCATACTTGCCGGAGAATATGGTGAATGGCCAGAGATTTGGTCTGCCCCAGTATTTGGAAAACCTGTGCCGGCAAACATAGCCTTATTGCAAGGCGATGCCACCGTCGTACGACGAGTATCGGGTGCGGGATGGAGATGAGTGGTGACGAAGGATGACCGGGCTGCCCGGTCGGCGCTGGGCGTCTACGGAATCTCAGTGGCCGCCGAGCTGTCCGGGATCGGACCGCAGACCCTGCGCTTGTATGAACGTATCGGGCTGCTCACGCCGTCCCGTACCGCGGGCGGCACTCGGCGCTACAGCGATGACGACATCGAGCGACTCGGACGGATCGCCGAACTGGTTGACCAGGGCATCAACTTGGCCGGCATTGCGCAGATTCTCTGCTTGCAGGACAAGAACATCCAGCTCGAATGTGTCAACACCGAACTCGAACTGCGCAACGCCGAACTCGAAGCCGCTCAACAGTCCAAACTTCCGCGGGGTGCGAACGCACGCCGTCGGTGAACGGCCGACGTCAACGCGAGCGTCAATTATCAAGCGCTGACGGGATATTCGAATTCATTCTCACGTCCGAGCCGCACGTGCAACCATCGGTTTGGCGTGAGGAGCAAAGATGAGGACTGCACTTGCCGCGGTATTGATCGGGATGGCTGCCATCGGTGTGGCTACTCCGGCTAACGCAAACCCCAACCCGGGCGATCCCAACTGCATCGCGAACCCGACCCTGGCCGGCTGCGAGGGATTCGTAGCGCCCACCGGTCCGTCGGACCCCAACTGCATCATGTCGCCGATCTCTCCGGCGTGTGCGGGAGGTCCGTACGCGCCGCCGGCGCCGCCGCCACCCGTGGGCAGTGACCTGCCCGGGAGCACGATGCCTGACGGGATGCCGTACGGCAGCGGTCCGCCTCCGGGAATGTCCGGCATGCCGGGAAGCATCCCCGGTATGCCGGGGAGTATCTGAGCGGGAGTCGGCGTCGAGGCGCTCAGCGTGCGGCACGCAGCAGGCGCAGTTGGCCGATCTCAGAGGCGTTCTTCGTCAGCTCGACGTTCAGCCACATCGCCATGTCGGCCAGTGACCGGCCGGAGTCCGGGCCCCACGGAAAAGCCGCCGGGGCAAGGAGATCCGTATCGGTCAACGATTCCAGCAGGCCGCTCCAACGGGCGCTGAGCACCCTGATCCGCTGCACCGCGGCGGCGGGACCGGGCCAGTCCACATCGGTGGGCGCCGGTGGCGTCTGTCCGTCGACGTGAGCCAGGGCGCTCGACCACCAGAAGATGATGTGCCAGGTGAGCCACCCGATGGTCGGCACCGGAATGGGGTCGGGCTCGGTCTCGGCCCAATCCGGCCACCACCGACCGGACGGATCCTGGTGCACCGTCCACACCAGCGGACCGGGCTCCCACAGCTGATCGTCATCGGACAGTGCCGACAGGTGAAGATCGGCCAGTGCCCAGGCCAGCTCGAACTGTCGGCGCAGTTCGGCGATCATGGCACCCGCATCACCAGCAGGGTCTGGGCCGAGGTGCCGATGAACCCCCGACGGTCGAAGATCTCGGCCGTCGTGGCGCCGATGCCGTCCGGGCCGATCGAGCCGCGGGCCCGCACCGCGAAGTCCGAGCCTTCCGGCAGCCGGTGCAGATGCACCGCGGTGTCGGTGTTCATGAAGATGAACTTCTCCGGATCCAGCGCCGCACCGATGCCGTTGGCGGAATCGACCACGAGCGCCAGCCGCTGCAGCGCCGTCGTCTCCTCGTCGTCGACCACCGGCGTCAGCGGGCTCATCCACGCCACGGCCGCCTCACCCTCGGCGGTACGTTGCCTGCGCCAGGTCACACTCTCCAGATAACCCGGGGCGCCTTCCCAGTTGTGCGCCACGTCGGCAGCCTTGCCCTCCACCAAGGGAGCGAAGCGGTCGGTGGCCACATCGCTGGTGTCACTGGGCGCCAGCAGCCAGGCCGTCACGCGTGCCACCGCGCGCCAGGTGCCGTCCGGCCGGGCTGCCTCCATCTCCGAGACGACCATCGAGATACGTGACCCCGGCCGGTCCACCCACGCCCGGACCCGCACCGGCGCCACCGGAATCGCACCGAGGATGTCGAGCGTCAATCGCCCGACGCGCAAACCGGAGTCCGCGGTCAGCTCCTCGATCGCCTTGGTCAGCAGTGCCAGTGGTGGCGAGCCGTGCTGGATCGCCGGATCCCAGTTGCTGCGGGTGTCGGCGGTGGATTCGAACAGCTGGTACTCACCATCGGTTCCGCGCCGATGGTAGTGACATCCGATCATGCAGCTCCTGATTCGGGCCAGCCCGGATACGGCGGCGGGGTGCCGCCGAACGCCGGGCACAAACTTTGATGCGCGCACCACGAGCACAACCGCGACGGGTTGGGCCGGAAGTCACCCGTGGCCCCGGCCATCTGGATGGCCTGCCAGATCGCCATCAACGTGCGCTCGAACCGTAACAACTCGTCATGGGCGGGGGAGTAGTCGAGTACCTGTCCGTCGGCCAGGTACAGCAACCGCAACCGGGCCGGCATCACACCGCGCGAGCGCAGCAACGCCACGGCGTAGAACTTCATCTGGAACATCGCCTTGAACTCGGCCTGGGCCCGGGCCGCGGGCGGGGCCTTGCCGGTCTTGTAGTCGACGACGCGTATCTCACCGGATGGAGCGACATCGATCCGGTCGACGAATCCGCGCAACAGGGTGCCGTCGGCCAACTCGACCTCGAGGCGATGCTCACAGCACTGCGGATCGAACCGGGTCGGGTCCTCCAACCGGTAGTACCCCGACAACAGCGCCCGCGCCTCGGCCAGCAGGGTGGCCGGATACTCGGTATCGGCCAGCTCAGGTTCGGCGGCGACCACCTGCTCCCACGCCGGCTCGATGAGCGTCAGCGCGGTGTCGTGCACCCGCTCGGCCGCGGGCAGACCGTAAAGCTGCTCCAACGCCGCATGCACCAGGGATCCGCGCAGCTGGGCGGTGGATCGCGGCTCGGGCAGCCGGTCGATCGCCCGGAACCGGTAGAGCAGCGGACACTGTTTGAAATCGCCGGCCCGCGACGGCGACAACGCCGGACGGCGCAGCGTCGCGGGCGGTTCCTCACTCACACTCCAAGCCTAGGACCCGGCTCCGACAAAGTTGCGCAACCCCGGGCACCCGGCTCGGTGGGCGTACTGGCAGGCTGGACGTCCGTGGCAGGGAAGAGACCGACCGGACCGTTTGCCGTTGGCGACCGGGTGCAACTCACCGACGCCAAGGGCCGGCGCTACACGATGGTGCTCAATCCCGGTGGAGAGTTCCACACCCATCGCGGCATCATCGCCTTCGATGACGTGATCGGCCTGCCGGAAGGCAGCGTGGTCAAATCCACCAACGGCGATCAATTCCTGGTGTTGCGACCGCTGCTGGTCGACTATGTGATGTCCATGCCCCGCGGCGCGCAGGTGATCTACCCCAAAGACGCCGCGCAGATCGTGCACGAGGGCGACATCTTCCCGGGTGCCCGGGTGTTGGAGGCCGGCGCCGGGTCCGGCGCGCTGACGTGCTCGCTGCTCCGGGCCGTCGGTCCCGAGGGGCGGGTGACGTCGTACGAGATCCGTGACGATCACGCCCCGACCGCTGAGAAGAACGTCATCACGTTCTTCGGTGAGCGCCCGGAGAACTGGGACCTGGTGGTCGCCGATCTCGCCGACTACGACGGTCCGGAAATGGACCGCGTGGTGCTGGACATGCTGGCGCCTTGGGAGGTGCTGCCAGCGGTCTCCAAGGCGCTGGTCGCCGGCGGCGTGTTGATCGTCTACGTCGCCACCGTCACTCAGCTGTCGCGGGTCGTGGAGGCGCTTCGCGAGCAGCAGTGCTGGACCGAACCGCGGGCCTGGGAGAGCATGCAGCGCGGCTGGCACGTGGTGGGTCTGGCGGTCCGCCCGGAACACAACATGCGCGGCCACACCGCCTTTCTGGTCAGTGCGCGCAAACTCGCGCCCGGCGCGGTGGCGCCGGTGCCCTTGCGAAAGAAGCGCCAGCTCGCCGTCGAGGCCGCCCTCGAGTCCGAGTCGGGCGCCTGACGACTGATCGTCGGCGTTTTCTGCCGCACGGTCGCCGACCGGCAAGGAACGCCGCCCTCCGGTAGAAACCGGCGCGTGTGAGTCGAACTAGTCGTCGCTGTGGTGCAGGCCCCGCCGGGTCGAGAGCAGTTCGAGCTCGGGGCGGTCGGCGACCATCCGTTCGGCGGTATCGAGCACCTGGACCACGTGGCCGCGGTCGGCGGCGACCAGGGCGACGCCGATGCCGGCTCGGCGGTGCAGATCCTGCGTCCCGGTCTCGGCCGCCGACACCGCGAGCTTGCGGTGCAACTCGGCGATCACCGGACGGATCACCGACCGCTTCTGCTTGAGCGAGTGCACATCACCGAGCAGCACGTCGAATTCGAGCCAGCCGATCCACATGTCGGGTCAGCGTGGCGGGGTCGGAGCGGGCGGCTGGGCGCCGCCGCCCATCACGAGTAAGAGGTCGGCGGTGTGCCGGGTCAACTGCCACTCACCGCCGTGCTGGGTGAATTCCATCGGGAAACTGAAGTGACGCTCGGAGTCTTCTCCGCCGGCGGTGACGTTGACGGTAGCGACCACGTTGGCCGGTTCGGTCTGTGACCAGGCCAGATCGGTGGCCTCAAAGGTCAGTGGGGCGAACCCGTTGTCGACCAGGGCGCGGCTGAACTTGTCGAGTGCGGCGGCATCGTCGGCGGTGCCCTGCTCTACCAGACCGACCTTGTCGGCGCCGGGAACGTTGACATCGGCCAGCCGGTACAGCACACCGGTGAGGGCCTCGGCGGCGGGCAGCGGCGCGGTGGGCGCGGCCGCCGGTGCGGTGGTGGTCGGTGCAGTGGTTGTCGCCCGTGAGGTCTCGGCTGGGCCGTCGTCACTGCTGCACCCACAGAGCCCAAGTGCCGCCACGATCGTGGCGGCACTCAGGACTGCGATACGGCTGCGGTTCAACTACCTACTCAGCCGACGGCGGACAGCAAGGCCATGGCCGATCCCTTGGAGATCTGCCAACCGGTCGGGCTCGGGCCGACCACGAACTGGATGTTCTGGGTGGCGGTGCCGCCGGTGGCCGAGGTTGCGGTGACGTCGGCGTACGCCACGCCGCCCTGCTGATCGATGTTGGCGACGTTGAAGGTCAGCGGGAACTTTCCTTCGGCGGCGGCCTTGTTGTAGGCACGATCGGCGGCGAGGGCCTCGATGCGGCCGATACCGCCCTGGATGTAGGGGGCCTTACCGCTGAAGGAACCGCCACCGGCGAGCACCTGCAGGGTCTGCACCAGCGGCGACGCCAGCTCGGGCGCCGGCGCGGCCGGAAGCGGCGCACCGAACACGACCGGCTGGATTGCCGGCGATGCCGACATGCCGCTGGATGCAATGGAAGTCACACCCGCCGCTGCTCCGCCAACCACAGCGGCGGCTGCAGCTGCGGTGATAAAGCCGGTAACGAGGGTTTTCGGGGTCACGACTGTCCTTTCGATCGGACCAACTGAACTTAGAGGCTAACAGTGGTGCTGGTGTGTCTAGTTCCTAGAGCGCACACAATGGCTGAATCGCCGGTAGCGTTGAAGTTGTTACTGCACCAACTTGCGGTGCGGGAGGGAGCGCAATATGAGTGAGTCAGAGCGTTCGGACGGCTTTGCCGAGAGCTTCTCGGCGGGCCACTCGCAGCCCATGTCCAGCGATGATGCCGCCGAGCTGGAATCGCTGCGCCGTGAGGCCGCGGTTCTGCGTGAGCAACTGGAGAACGCGGTAGGTCCCCAGAGCGGACTACGTAGCGCCCGCGACGTCCACCAGCTTGAGGCGCGGATCGACTCGCTCGCCTCGCGCAATGCCAAGCTCATGGACACCCTCAAGGAAGCCCGCCAGCAGCTGCTCGCGCTGCGTGAGGAAGTGGACCGACTGGGCCAGCCGCCCAGCGGCTACGGCGTGCTGTTGGGCACCCACGAGGACGAGACCGTCGATGTCTTCACCTCGGGCCGCAAGATGCGATTGACCTGCTCGCCGAACATCGAGACGGCGTCACTCAAGCAGGGCCAGACGGTCCGGCTCAACGAGGCCCTCACCGTGGTCGAGGCCGGCACCTTCGAGGCGGTCGGCGAGATCAGCACGTTGCGCGAGATCCTGGCCGACGGGCACCGGGCCCTGGTGGTCGGGCATGCCGACGAGGAGCGCATCGTCTGGCTGGCCGAGCCCCTGATCGCCGTCGAGGACCTGCCGGAGGATTCCGAGTCCGCGCTCGACGACAGCCGGCCCCGCAAACTGCGCCCCGGTGATTCGCTGCTGGTCGACACCAAGGCCGGATACGCCTTCGAGCGCATCCCGAAGGCCGAGGTCGAGGACCTGGTGCTCGAAGAGGTGCCCGACGTCAGCTACAACGACATCGGTGGACTGGGCCGGCAGATCGAGCAGATCCGCGACGCCGTGGAGCTGCCGTTCCTGCACAAGGAGCTCTACCGCGAGTACTCGCTGCGCCCGCCCAAGGGTGTGCTGCTCTACGGCCCGCCCGGTTGCGGTAAGACGCTGATCGCCAAGGCCGTGGCGAACTCGCTGGCCAAGAAGATGGCCGAGGTTCGCGGCGACGACGCCCGTGAGGCCAAGAGCTACTTCCTCAACATCAAGGGCCCCGAGCTGCTGAACAAGTTCGTCGGTGAGACGGAGCGTCATATCCGGCTGATCTTCCAGCGCGCCCGGGAGAAGGCGTCCGAAGGTACGCCGGTGATCGTGTTCTTCGACGAGATGGACTCGATCTTCCGCACCCGTGGCACCGGCGTCAGCTCCGATGTCGAGACAACCGTTGTGCCGCAGCTGCTTTCGGAGATCGACGGTGTGGAGGGGCTGGAGAACGTCATCGTGATCGGCGCCTCGAACCGTGAGGACATGATCGATCCGGCGATCCTGCGGCCCGGCCGCCTGGACGTCAAGATCAAGATCGAGCGGCCCGACGCCGAGTCGGCGCAGGACATCTTCAGCAAGTACCTCACCGAGGCGCTGCCGGTGCATGCCGACGACCTCGCCGAGTTCGGTGGGGACCGCGCGCTGACCATCAAGACGATGATCGAGAAGGTCGTGGACCGGATGTACGCCGAGATCGACGACAACCGGTTCCTGGAGGTCACCTATGCCAATGGTGACAAGGAAGTCATGTACTTCAAGGACTTCAACTCCGGTGCCATGATCCAGAACGTCGTCGACCGGGCGAAGAAGAACGCGATCAAGAGCGTGTTGGAGACCGGTCAGCCCGGTCTGCGCATCCAGCACCTGCTGGATTCGATCGTCGACGAGTTCGCCGAGAACGAGGACCTGCCGAACACCACGAATCCCGATGACTGGGCCCGGATCTCGGGCAAGAAGGGCGAGCGGATCGTGTACATCCGCACTCTGGTCACCGGAAAGTCGTCGAGTGCCAGCCGGGCCATCGATACCGAGTCGAACCTGGGTCAGTACCTGTAGTTTTCGATTCCAGACGATATGGAGCTGCCCCTTTTCAGCGGAGAAGGGGCAGCTCCATTTCTGTTTGCCAGCACACGGTAGCTGCTGTTCCACAGCCACTCCACCGGTCCTCGCTGGAACCGGCGTAGCCACAGATGGGCGAAGACCATCACCACCGCGACCACCACGAGATAGATCGCGACGGTGACGGGAACCCGGTGCTGTGGCGGCGTGCTGGCGGCCAGGCCCAGACCCCAGCCGTAGCAGATTGCCGAGGCCACCAGGTTCTGTAACACATAGCTGGACAACGCCATCCGGCCCACTTCGGCCAACCGGCGCCCGGGCCATCGTGGGTCGGGTCGGCGCACGTAGAACTCGGCGACAGCAGACAGGATCGCCAGCGAGACGAACGGCGCGACGCCGTAGCGGGCCAGAATCAGTCCGGGCCCGCCCGCTGTGGCTTCCAGTGCGATGTCGACCGGGGCCGCCACCGCGAACCCCAGCCACATCAGCCGCCGGCGCAGTGTCGTGCCACGCGCCTCGAGCACTCCGGCCCGGAACAGCCGGGCGCCGAGCAGGAACAGGGCGACCGACATCGGGAAGATGAACACCGTCTCCAACCGGAACAGCACAACATGATCGAGGCGGAACATCACCAGATCCCAGAACGAACCGTGCGCATAGGGATTCGGGTCCAGTGGTGCGGGTGGGCCGGTCGCGGGCGGGGCGGCCAGCAGAACGACGGTCAGCGCGGCCAGCAGCGTGAGGTGCACCGCGGCGGCCGTCACGATAATGCGACGCTGCGTGCGCGGTGACGTCACCAGGAGGTACGAAACGATCCAGCCGGTGATCGCGTAGCCCATCAGTACGTCGAACTCGGTGAGCAGGACGAAGTGCACCACACCGTCGAGCAGGAGCAGTGCGGCGCGCCACGGGTAGCTTCCGGGCCAGCGCAGCCCGGCGCGCATCGCCGAACGTTGTTGTAGGGCAAGGCCGATGCCGAACATCACGGTCAACAGGCCGAGGAACTTGCCCTGGGCCAGGAATTGCAGTACGACCTCGACAGGGCGCCAGTCGGAGTCCGGGGTGCCGTTGAGGTATCCGACCAATCCCTCGGGATGGGTGAAGATCCAGATGTTGGTACCGAGGGTGCCGAGGATGGCGATTCCGCGCAGGACGTCCAGGGACTGCAGACGTGTCGAGGACATGTGCGCGAAGCTACCATACGAACGTATTGGTGGCCTACGCTCAAGTGGTGAGCGTGCCCTATGAGCGGATGGCCGATGCGGTGTTGCGAGTCCTGGTGGCCGAGGGATTCGAAGGCGTCTCGGTGCGGAAAGTCGCTGCCACGGCCGATGTTTCGATCGGTGCGGTGCAGCACCACTTTCCGACCAAGGACGCGATGCTGGCCGCCGCGATGGACCGGGCCAGCATCCGGTTCCTGGCCCGGCTCTCGGAGCGCATCACCGCGGACATGTCCGCGGCGCACCGGTTGGAGGCGTTGGCCGTGGCCCTGGTGTGCCCCGAACCCGGTGACCGGGATATCAGCGTGGCCTGGTTGCTGCGGCTGGCGCGAGCAGCCGTCGATGAGCAGACCGCGCTCACGCACCGGCAGGATTGGACTCGGGTGTCACAGTGGCTGACCGATCTGATCGGGGAGGCGGCTCCCGGGGTCGACGCCGGGACGGCCGCCGTCGAGCTACTGGCCCTGTTGGACGGCCTGGCCTGCTCAGTGGCCGTCGAGCCGGACCGGGTCAGCCCCGAGCTGGCCGAGCGGATCGCCCGCGGGCATGTGCGGCGGCTGCTGAACTGATGTCCGACGCGACCGCGGTCACCGTCGCCGGAATCGCCGGCGCCGATGAGACCGCCCGCCTCGGCGAGGTAGCTGAGATCGCGCGACGGATCGCGTCGTGTTGCCCGCAGCGCCGCACGGTGGCGGTCGAGCGGCCGGTGATCTTGAGAAACCCTCCGAGCCTATTCGACCCGTTATCGGTATCGGAAGGCGCCGTCAATTATTAAATTTCGATTTGAATTTCCGCTTCTTGAAATACCCGGAAATATCCTCGCGGTGGGCCCCGTCGCCTTCCCCGGACGGGGATTTGCGGAGTGGGGCAACGGCGGTCCGAGCTGGTACACCTGCACCAATGTAACGATCCGATAACGACGCTCGAACTTGTCTGAGATTGACGATTTGCGAAGTTATCGCAGGTCAATGCCGGTGGATGCCGACGGATTCTCGCTTCCTGCCCGGTGTCGGAGCTTGATCCCGGCAGTGGGGTGTGCTTACGTCGAGGGCACCGATGGCATGTAACTAACGATGATCGCTGAGAAGTTCGGTGGTGACTTTTAACTCGATATGCATGTGTTAGAAAGCGTCCCGGGACGCCATTCCCGGGAAGAGTTCCTGCGCCCTCCACGGGGCACCGATGCGATTGGCATCCGCGACATCGCGGAAGCCACCGGGGTGCTCGATCTGAATTCCACCTACGCCTATCTGCTGCTGGCTACCGATTTTGCTGCCACGTCAATAGTGGCCGAGTGCGAAGGCCGGCTACGCGGATTCATCACCGGCTACCACCCGCCGCCGCGACCGGATGTCCTGTTCGTCTGGCAGGTCGCCGTCGCGCCGTCGGCGCAGGGCGGGGGACTGGCCAGCACCATGCTCGACGCACTGGTGCACCGGGTGCGCGCGCAGCGGGACGGCCGCCCGGTGACCGTCGAAGCCACGGTGTCGCCCGGCAACGCCGCGTCTCGCGCATTCTTCGGCGCCTTCGCGCGTCGTCACGGCGTCCCACTGGTCGAGGACCCGCATTTCGGCCGCGAACTCCTGGCCGCCGACGGGGCGCACGAAGATGAGCCCATGCTGCGGATGGGGCCCATCGCCACTCCGCTTTCTCACTGAAATCAGTTACCTGATAACCAGTTTGGTTTGATTGGAAGGATTATCTCTTGCTGCTCGCAACGACAGCGCCACTGACCGAAGCTGACCTTCCCGACGTGTTCAGCTCGGTCGAGTCCGAGGTCCGCAGTTACTGCCGCGGCTGGCCCACCGTGATGGACAGCGCCGCCGGCTCTTGGGTGACCGACACCTCCGGACGTGCCTACATCGACTTCTTCGCCGGAGCCGGGGCACTCAACTACGGCCACAACAACGCCGCGCTCAAGGAGCCGTTGCTGCAGTACCTGGCCTCCAACGGGATCGTGCACTCGCTGGACATGGCCACGGCCGCCAAACAGCGGTTCCTGGAGAGCTTCGAGCGGCTCATCCTGCGGCCGCGCGGGCTCGACTACAAGGTGCAGTTCCCGGGTCCGACGGGGGCGAACTCGGTGGAGTCGGCGCTCAAGCTGGCCAGGAAGGTGACCGGACGCGAGTCGGTCATCAGTTTCACCAACGCTTTTCACGGCATGACCCTGGGAGCGCTGTCGGTGACCGGAAACTCGATGAAGCGCGCCGGAGCCGGCATCCCCCTGGTGCACGCCACCCCGATGCCGTACGACAACTACTTCGGCGGGGTCACCGAGGACTTCCAGTGGTTCGAGCGCGTGCTCGACGATTCGGGCAGCGGGCTCAACCGCCCGGCTGCGGTGATCGTCGAAACCGTCCAGGGCGAGGGCGGTCTCAACGTCGCCCGGCTCGAATGGCTGCGCGCACTGTCCGAGTTGTGCCGCAAGCGCGACATTCTGCTGATCGTCGACGACGTCCAGATGGGCTGTGGGCGCACCGGGCCGTTCTTCAGCTTCGAGGCGGCCGGCATCGTGCCCGATATCGTCACGATCTCGAAGTCGGTCAGCGGTTATGGCCTGCCGATGGCGCTCACCCTGTTCCGCCGCGACCTCGACATGTGGGCGCCGGGGGAGCACAACGGCACCTTCCGTGGTCACAACCCGGCTTTCATCACGGCCACGGCCGCGATCGAGACCTACTGGGAAAACGATGAATTCAGCGCCGACACGGTCGCCAAGGGCGAGCTGATCCGGGGGCGGCTGGACGAGATCGCCGCCGCCCACGACGGCGTGAGTGCGCGTGGTCGCGGGATGGCGCAAGGGCTCAAGTTCGAGGAGGCCGACCTGGCCGGGCAGGTGTGCCGCGCGGCGTTCGACCGCGGTGCGCTGATGGAAACCAGCGGCCCGTCCGATGAGGTGGTCAAACTCCTTCCGCCGCTGACGACTTCGCCGTCCGAGTTGTCCGAGGGGCTCGACATCCTCGCCGAGTCCGTCGCCGTCACGCTGGCCTAGGAGGCTTGAATCATGATTGTTCGCACCACGGCCGAGATCACCGGCACCGACCGCGATGTGGCCGACGGCACCTGGCGTTCCAAGCGCATCATCCTGGCCGGCGACGGCGTCGGCTTCTCGTTCCACGAGACCACCATCGAGGCGGGATCGGTGAACGAGTTCCACTACCAGCACCACGTCGAGGCGGTCTGGGTGATCGAGGGCACCGGAACGCTGACCGATCTGGAGACCGGTCAGGATTACCCGCTGGCCGACGGCACCATGTATCTGCTCAACAACCATGACCGCCACCGGGTTACGTGCACCGAGCAGCTTCGCATGCTGTGTGTGTTCAACCCGCCCGTGACCGGACGGGAGGTCCACGACGAGAACGGCGTGTACCCGGCGCCGCAGTCGGTCGCATGAGTCTTCAGCAGGAAGCCGGGGGCGGCTCGCCCGTCGCCCCCGGCGTGGAGGATCGTTACCCGACGCGACTCGAGCATGCGATCGAGCCGATTCCGCGTCACGAGCCGACGGTGTGGGGCACCGAAGCCGACGGCCCGCTGAGCCAGACTCACCTCGACGGCTTCTCCGAGTACGGCTACCTGGTGGCGCCGGACACCGTGTCCGGTGACTGGCTGCCGTTGCTCAGGCACGAGATCGACCGGGTGGCAGCAGATCTGGGCGCCGATGATCCGAGAGTGATCCGTGAGCCGGGTGGCACGATCCGGTCGATCTTCGAACCGCATCTGCTGAGTGACCTGGTGGCCCAGGTGGTCCGGCTCGACACGGTGCTGCCCGTGGCGCGGCAGCTGCTCGGCGGCGACGTCTACATCCACCAGGCCAGGATCAACCTCATGCCCGGATTCACCGGGACGGGTTTCTACTGGCACTCGGATTTCGAGACGTGGCACGCCGAGGACGGCATGCCGGCGATCCGTGCGGTGTCCTGCTCGATCGCCCTGACTCACAACTACCCCTACAACGGGTCGTTGATGGTGATCCCCGGTTCGCACCAGACGTTCTATCCGTGCGTCGGTGCCACGCCGGACGACAACCACGACACCTCGCTGGTGGCCCAGAGCGTCGGGGTGCCCGACCAGACCACGCTGACCAAGGCCGTCGACCGGCACGACATCCACCAGTTCACCGGTCCGCCCGGCACCGCGCTGTGGTTCGACGCGAACCTGTTGCACGGCTCGGGGTCCAACATCACCCCGTTGCCGCGGTCGAATGTGTTCCTGGTGTTCAACTCGGTGGACAACGCGCTCACCGACCCGTTCGCCGCTCCGCGGCCACGGCCCGAATACCTGGCGGCCCGGGGTGCACAGGCCGTCACCTAGGCTGGCCACATGCAACGGATTATCGGAACTGAGGTCGAATACGGCATTTCCTCGCCGTCCGATCCGACCGCCAATCCGATCCTGACCTCGACTCAGGCGGTGCTGGCATACGCGGCGGCCGCCGGGATTCAGCGCGGCAAGCGCACGCGGTGGGATTACGAAGTGGAGTCCCCACTGCGCGACGCCCGCGGATTCGATCTGTCCCGCGCCTCGGGCCCGGCCCCGATCGTCGACGCGGACGAGGTCGGCGCGGCCAACATGATCCTCACCAACGGTGCCCGGCTGTACGTGGACCACGCCCACCCGGAGTACTCGGCACCCGAGTGCACCGATCCGATGGACGCGGTGATCTGGGACAAGGCCGGCGAGCGTGTCATGGAGGCCGCCGCCCGTCATGTGGCCAGCGTGCCCGGGGCGGCCAAGCTGCAGCTCTACAAGAACAACGTGGACGGCAAGGGCGCCTCCTACGGTTCGCACGAAAACTACCTGATGAGCCGCCAGACCCCGTTCTCGGCGGTGATCGCGGGCTTCACCCCGTTCCTGGTGTCCCGGCAGGTGGTCACCGGATCGGGCCGTGTCGGCATCGGACCGTCCGGCGACGATCCGGGTTTCCAGCTGTCCCAGCGCGCCGACTACATCGAGGTCGAGGTCGGCCTGGAGACCACGCTCAAGCGCGGCATCATCAACACCCGCGACGAGCCGCACGCCGACGCGGACAAGTACCGGCGGCTGCACGTCATCATCGGTGACGCCAACCTGGCCGAGACGTCGACCTACCTCAAGCTCGGCACCAGCTCGCTGGTGCTCGACCTGATCGAGGAGGGCCCGCAGTTCGGGCTGGACCTGTCCGATCTGGCCCTGGCGCGGCCGGTGCACGCCGTGCACGTGATCAGTCGCGATCCCTCGCTGCGCGCGACGGTGGCGCTGGCCGACGGCCGGGAGATGACCGCGCTGGCGCTGCAGCGGGTCTACCTGGACCGGGTGGCCAAGCTGGTGGACACCCGTGATCCCGACCCGCGTGCCTCACACGTGCTGGAGACCTGGGCGCACGTGCTCGACCTGCTCGAACGCGACCCGATGGAATGTGCCGAGATCCTGGACTGGCCGGCCAAGCTGCGGTTGCTGGAGGGGTTCCGTCAGCGGGAGAACCTCAGCTGGCAGGCGCCGCGGCTGCACCTGGTCGATCTGCAGTACTCCGATGTCCGGCTGGACAAGGGCCTGTACAACCGGCTGGTCGCGCGGGGTTCGATGAAGCGCCTGGTCACCGAACAGCAGGTGATCGATGCCGTCGACAATCCGCCGACCGACACCCGCGCCTACTTCCGCGGGGAATGCCTGCGGCGGTTCGGTTCCGACATCGCCGCGGCCAGCTGGGACTCGGTGATCTTCGATCTCGGCGGCGATTCGCTCGTCCGGATTCCCACGCTGGAGCCGCTGCGCGGCAGCAAGGCCCATGTCGGTGCCCTGCTGGACTCGGTGGACAGCGCCGCCGAACTCGTCGAACAACTCACCAACTGACCACTTCCGGCGGTGCGCTATCCCGGGCAATCCGGGTGCCGACCGGTACTGTGGAAGGACCGGTTGGGCGGTTAGCCCGACCGATGACAATTGCAGGAGGCAGCGATGGCTCAAGAGCAGACCAAGCGTGGCGGTGGCGGCGGCGAGGACGACGACCTCCCGGGTGCATCGGCCGCCGGCCAGGAGCGTCGCGAGAAGCTGGCCGAAGAGACTGACGATCTGCTCGACGAGATCGACGACGTGCTGGAAGAGAACGCTGAGGACTTCGTGCGGGCGTACGTCCAAAAGGGCGGCCAGTGACCTGGCACGAAAACCTGCACCTGCCCCAACCTCTTACCGGAACCTCCTCTGTAGCCATGGACCTGTCGTCGTTCTCTGATCTGCTGCGCCGCCAGGCCCCCGAGCTGCTGCCGGTCAACCGCGTTGCCGATGGCGCGGTCAACCCGACCAACGCGGTGCCGCACGGAACGACGATCGTCGCGCTCAAGTACCCCGGCGGTGTCGTGATCGCCGGTGACCGCCGCTCCACGCAGGGCAACATGATCGCCGGCCGCGACGTGCAGAAGGTGTACATCACCGACGACTACACGGCGACCGGCATCGCCGGCACCGCCGCGATCGCCGTCGAATTCGCCCGGCTCTACGCCGTCGAGCTGGAGCACTACGAGAAGCTCGAGGGTGTCGCGTTGACCTTCCGCGGGAAGGTCAACCGGCTGGCCATCATGGTGCGCGGCAACCTCGGTGCGGCGCTGCAGGGCTTCGTCGCGCTTCCACTGCTGGTTGGTTTTGATGTTGATGCCGCCGATGCCGAGAACGCGGGCCGCATCGTGTCCTTCGACGCCGCGGGCGGCTGGAACATCGAGGAAGAGGGCTACCAATCGGTGGGCTCGGGCTCGATCTTCGCCAAATCGTCGATCAAGAAGCTCTATCCCAGTGTGGTGGACGCCGATTCGGCGCTGAAGGTAGCCATCGAGGCGCTCTACGACGCCGCCGATGACGACTCGGCCACCGGTGGGCCCGATCTGGTGCGCGGCATTTATCCGACCGCGGTCACCATCGGGGCCGAGGGCGCAGAGGAGATCACCGAGGAACGCATCGCCGAGCTGGCCCGCGACGTCATCGCGCGCCGGACCCGGACGGGCGGTGAGGGGTAAATGAGCTTCCCGTATTTCATCTCGCCCGAACAGGCGATGCGTGAGCGCTCCGAGCTGGCGCGCAAGGGTATCGCCCGCGGCCGCAGCGTGATCGCGCTGGCCTACGACAATGGTGTGCTGTTCGTCGCGGAGAATCCGTCGCGGTCGCTGCAGAAGGTCAGCGAGCTCTACGACCGGGTGGGCTTCGCCGCCGTGGGCCGGTTCAACGAGTTCGACAACCTTCGGCGCGGTGGCATCCAGTTCGCCGACACCCGCGGCTACGCCTACGACCGCCGTGACGTCACCGGTCGCCAGCTGGCCAACGTCTACGCGCAGACCCTCGGCACGATCTTCACCGAGCAGGCCAAACCGTACGAGGTGGAGCTGTGTGTGGCCGAGGTGGCGCACTACGGCGAGACGAAAGCCCCTGAGCTGTACCGGATCACCTATGACGGCTCGATCGCCGACGAGCCCCACTTCGTGGTGATGGGCGGAACCACCGAGCCGATCACCACGGCGTTGGGGGAGTCCTTCACCGAGAACGCCGACCTGGGGGCTGCGGTCAAGATCGCGGTGCAGGCGTTGAGCGCGAGCAGCAACGGTTCCGAGCCGCGCACGCTCGGACCCTCGACTCTTGAGGTGGCGGTCCTCGACGCCACGCGGCCACGTCGCTGCTTCCGCCGAATCACCGGGCCCGCACTGGAAGCTCTTCTGCCCGAAGCGGATTCGTCCTCAGATTCGGAAGCCGAACCGGCCGAGTAGCCGAGATGGTCGAGCCGGTCAGCCCCGTAGCGCCACTGCTGACCGGCGCCAAAATTCTGCGCCAGAACTGGGTCGACCTGACTTTCCTGCACTGGCCGGTCGATCCGGGGCGGATCGCCCACCTGTTTCCGGCAGGAACCACCCCCGACACGTTCGACGATGTGAGCTACGTCGGCGTGGTCGCCTTCCGGATGACGGGCACCGGCTTCGGCTACGGGCCGGGGGTGCTCGGCAGTTTCCTGGAAACCAATGTGCGGTTGTACTCGGTCGACCGCACCGGTCGTCGCGGCGTCGTGTTCCTCAGCCTGGACACCCCGCGGCTGGACGTGGTGTGTGCGGCCCGCACGGCGCTCGGGGTCCGCTACCGCTGGGCCCGGATGTCGTACCGCCGGCACGGGGAACGGCGCGCCTACACCACCGCCGTGCGCTGGCCGCGAGTCCGGGCCGCCAGCCACATCGAGGTCGAAGCCGGTGATGTTCTCATGCCCGGCCCGCTCGAACATTTCCTGACCGCCCGGTGGGGCCTGCACGTGGCACATGGCGGGCGCACCTGGTACGTGCCCAACGAGCACCCCGCCTGGTCGTTGCGTTCGGCCGAATTGTGCGGATTCGATGAGGACGGTCTCTTCGCCTCGGTAGGCCTTGGCACGCTGTGCGCCGGGCCGCCGGCACACGTGGCGTTCAGCGACGGTGTGCCCGCCAGATTCGGGCTGCCCGTCCGAGCCGGCACTCCTAGGCGATCACGTTGACCACGGATTCGGCGGCAGCGCGGCCGGTGTAGAGCTGCCAGAGCTGCTCGGCCAGGTCGTCGGGGTTGAGCGTGTTGACGGCTACGCCCGCGAATTGTTCGGAACCGGCCAGCGCCCGGTGGATGTCGCCGCGCTCGATCAGACCGCCAATGGTGAGGGTCCCGGCGTAGATTCCAGCCGGCGCCAGCGCGGCATTCAGCGTGAGTGCGTAGTTGCGCAGCGCGGCGGCGGCCAGTGCCAGGCCACCGAGCGCGGGCATCGGCACCACACTGCTCAGCCCGCCGGCGAACAGCAGTCCGCCGCTGCCGCGCTCGCGCATCTCGGGGAGCAGGTGGGCGGCGAAGTCGACGGCGGGCACGATGCTGTCGAGCGCCGCCTTCGCGGCGGCGGCGTCGAGTTCGGCGATGTCGCCGGTGGGTGCCGTCTCGAACGCGGCCGGACCGTAGTAGCCGACGTCGATCCGGCCGAACCGGGCGCGGGCCGCATCGACGGCGCTGCGCAGCTGGACGGGGTCGGAGGCGTCGGCGACGAAGGCGGCCGCCTCGATGCCCTTGTCGGCCAGTGCGGTCAGGTAAGTCGAATGCCGTTGAGGGGAGCGCGAAATGAGCGCCACGCGGTATCCCTCGGCGCCGAAGCGGTGCGCGACGGACAGACCGAGGCCGGGCCCGGCGCCCAGGACGACGAGCGTGGGCGAAGAAGTTGAGGTCATGCTCAACTTACTACCAGAAGTTGAGATGGCCCTCAACTTAGTTAGGATGAACTCTTGTGTCGGCGATGCGAGCGGATGCGGTCCGCAACAGGGATCGTCTGCTCGACGCTGCCGCCGCGCTGTTCGCCGAACGCGGCGTCGATGTGCCGCTCGACGAGATCGCCCGCCGCGCCGGCGTGAGCATCGGCACGCTGTACAACCATTTCCCGAACCGGGGGGCCCTGCTCGATGCGGTCCTGCCGGATCGGCTGGCGGCGATCGACCGGATGGCCCAGCGGGCGCTCGACGACCCCGACCCCTGGCATGGATTCACCGAGTTCCTCGACGGCCTGTTCGCGATGCAGGCCTCCGATCGAGCGATCAACGAGGCGATCGCGCGCAACCCGATCGGCGCGGTCGACGTGGCGGGCGAATGCGGGCGAGCGGAGGGATTGTTGGCGGCCGTGGTGGGCCGGGCGAGAGAGATGGGCGCCCTGCGGGCGGACTTCGGTTCCGACGACCTGGCGACCTTGATGTGGGCGATGTCGAAGGTGATTGCCATGGCCGACGGTGACGACGCCGTGTGGCGCCGTCATCTCGGGTTCGTGCTGGACGGGTTGAAAGGGCCGGCTCAAGCCGATTCGCGCCGCCAGCCCACATAGGTGAACCAGAGGCCCATCGCGGTCAGCAGCAGGAAGAACACCCTGGCCGCCACCAGCAGGCCGGAGCTGGTGATCGTCGCGTTCGCGCCGGAATCGATCGCCGAGGGGAACGCCATCATGGCCGCGCCGCGCAACGCGACGAACCAGCCGAACAGCGAGATGAGCGCCGCCGTCACGCTGTACCAGTACTGGTGAAACGCGATCACGATCAGGCCCATCATCAACATCGACGCACCCAGGATCCAGGGCAGGATCGCGTTGTCGAACAGCCCGCCCAGCAGGTCGCCGAGGGCGGGCAGCCGGATCGCGATGATGAGGGTGGCGGTTGCCACGAACGGGCCGAGTACCCGGGCGAAGGACCGTGTGCGTTGCCGAGCTTCGGGCGTGGGGGTGGGCATCTGACCTCCTGCAAATAATAAACCGACTGACGGTCTTTCAATAAGGTAAGCTCGAACCGAGCTCGACGTCAATGGAGGACCCGTGGCACGCCAGGTGAAACCCGAAGAACACGCCGCGCGGCGCCGCGAGATTCTCGACGCCGCCCAGCAGCTGATGCACGACAAGGGCTACGCGGCGATGACCATCGAGGATCTGCTGGCCGCCATGCAGATCTCGAAAGGCGCCTTGTACCACTACTTCCGGTCGAAGCAGGCCCTGCTGGACGGTGTGGTCGAACAGATGGGGGAGAGTGCGACCGTCGAGCTACAGCGCATCGTCGACGCTCCCGATCGCACCGCCCTGGACAAGCTGCACGCGTACTTCGCCGCGTCGCACGCCTGGAAAACCGAGAACGCGACCGCCGTCGCCACGTTGGCCCGGTTGTGGCACGACGAGAACAACGCATTGCTCCGGCAGAAGATGACGCAGGGCTCGATGCGCACCACGGCGCCTCTGCTGGAAGCGATCATCCGGCAGGGGTGCGCGGAAGGAGTCTTCGACACCGACTTTCCGCACGAGGCCGCCGGCATCATCACCGCGATGGGCCTGCATCTGGCCGACGCGTTCATCGAGGCGATCGAGGCCGACGGCGCCGTCGGGATCGACATCTCCGGTCCGCACGCCCGCCAGGCGGTCGGGGCCTACCAGCAGGCGATCGAACGCATCCTCGGACTGCCCGACGGCTCACTGGCGGAGGTCACCGACGGCGCTGCGCACCGGCGGTGATGATTGCTCAGGGTCACACCACGCTGGCGCGCCCCAGATCGGTGACGTCGCTACCGATCAGCTCGAGCATCTCCGTGGCAGTGTGGCGCTTGTCGACGATCGCGCGCAGCTCCGCGTCGGTGGCGCCGACGAGCTGGACGAACGTGACACGGCCGTGCGGTGTGTCGATCTCACCGGCTGTGTCCAGAGTCGTCAGAAAGCCGGTGAGCGCCGACGCGTGCCCGGCGTCGATGCCGGCCTCCTGCCCGGTGTAGATGTACTCGCCCGGCTCGAAGACCATGCCCGACTCGAAGACGTAACGTGCCAGGCCCTGGAGATTGACGCAGGCGGTCCGCATCTCCTGGTCCTCGTCGGCCCCGGGTGCGGGCCTGAGTTTCAGCGTCAGCTCGAAGCCGAAACCACTGTGCTCCGGATCGGTGGACTCCTTGGTGTAGAGGTCGGAGAACCCGTAGGTGACGAAGTGCAAGGCGTCCGGGGCGCGGTAGATGCTGATGCCGTCGAGCGGGTCCGGACCTCCGAACGACCACTTGATGAGGGTGCCCATGTGCAGCGGCTCGGGCTGCTCCGGATACAGCGCGGCGAACGCCGCGGTGATCGCGTCCCAGCCGGGTGCGCTGTCGTCGTCCTCGGTGGCCGCGACGTCGGTCGCCGGCGGCTCCGCGGGCTCGTCCTTGCGTTTCCTGCCGAACAGGCCCATCGCTCTCCCAGCTCTTCGTCCGTCCGATCCGGGACCTGCGGTCGCCGCGTCGAACGAGTATGGCAGCCAGCTGCCGAGAATTCGCCGCACCGTCCCCGCGAGCTTGCCCACCGTTGCGGTGAACCACCCCGTAAGCTCGATAGCGTGCAGCGACGAATCATGGGCATCGAGACGGAATTCGGTGTGACCTGCACGTTCCACGGCCATCGCCGGCTCAGCCCCGACGAGGTTGCCCGCTATCTGTTCCGGCGGGTGGTGTCGTGGGGCCGCAGCTCCAACGTGTTCCTCCGTAACGGCGCCCGGTTGTATCTCGACGTGGGCAGCCACCCCGAGTACGCGACCGCCGAGTGCGACAACCTGACCCAGCTGGTCACCCATGACCGCGCCGGTGAGCGCGTGCTGGAGGACCTGCTGATCGACGCCGAGCAGCGCCTGGCCGACGAAGGCATCGGCGGCGACATCTACCTGTTCAAGAACAACACCGATTCGGCCGGCAACTCCTACGGCTGCCACGAGAACTACCTGATCGTGCGGGCCGGGGAGTTCTCCCGGATCTCCGACGTCCTGCTGCCGTTCCTGGTGACCCGCCAGCTCATCTGCGGCGCGGGCAAGGTGCTGCAGACGCCCAAGGCCGCCACCTACTGCCTGAGCCAGCGCGCCGAGCACATCTGGGAGGGCGTCTCCTCGGCGACCACACGGTCCCGGCCCATCATCAACACCCGCGACGAGCCGCACGCCGACGCCGAGAAGTATCGCCGCCTGCACGTCATCGTCGGCGACTCCAACATGTGCGAGGCCACCACCATGCTCAAGGTGGGCACCGCCTCGCTGGTGCTGGAGATGATCGAAGCCGGCATCCCGTTCCGCGATTTCTCTCTGGACAACCCGATCCGGGCGATCCGCGAGGTCAGCCACGACCTGACCGGGCGGCGCCCGGTGCGGTTGGCCGGTGGGCGGCAGGCCAGCGCGCTCGACATCCAGCGCGAGTATTACAGCCGGGCCGTGGAGTATCTGCAGACCCGCGAGCCGAGCAGCCAGATCGAGCAGGTGGTCGATCTGTGGGGCCGCCAACTCGACGCGGTCGAGAGCCAGGACTTCGCCAAGGTCGACACCGAGATCGACTGGGTGATCAAGCGCAAACTGTTCCAGCGCTATCAGGACCGCTACAACATGGAGCTGTCCGACCCGAAGATCAGCCAGCTCGATCTCGCCTACCACGACATCAAGCGCGGCCGAGGCGTGTTCGACCTGCTGCAGCGCAAGGGCCTGGCCGCCCGGATCACCACCGACGAGGAAATCGACGCCGCGGTGAATACGCCACCGCAGACCACGCGGGCCAAGCTGCGCGGCGAGTTCATCAGCGCCGCACAGGAGGCCGGCCGCGACTTCACCGTCGATTGGGTGCATCTCAAGCTCAACGACCAGGCTCAGCGCACGGTGCTGTGCAAGGACCCGTTCCGTTCGGTCGACGAGCGGGTCAAGCGCCTGATCGCCAGCATGTGAGCCCGCGCGCGGGTCAGAACACGCGCGTCGAAGTCTTTGTGAACACGAAGCCGTGCCCACCGGCACGACATGCAAACAGTCCGACCGACGGATCGGCGCCCACCGCGCACACCATGCCCGCCTGGAGATTGATCTTGTGTCCGGGCGGTAGTTCAAAGAAGCCCTGGCTGGGTTCACCGCCCACTTTCGGAGGGTCAGCTGGAGTGATGGTCGCTGCGGTTTCGGGTCCGAACGACGTGTCCCAGTAGCCGCGTTTGTCCGGCCGTGGACCATGACACCAGAGCCGGTGCAGGTAATCGCGGGTGTTGATCGAACAACGCTGGCCATCGGGTGTGCGGAAGGTGTCGCCGCTGAAGTACCTGCGAGTGTTCTCGGTGCCGTAGACGTCCTCCGCCAGGGGATAGCCGGACAGATCGGGGAAAGCGTCCCGTTCGGCCACCGCGGCACCGACCAGCACCTGATTACACGCAACAGTGCTGAAAGCGACGGCCGTCACCAGCGCGGCGCGCAGCAGCGTGTGCATGCTCACCTCCCGCCCGCCGAGGGACACAGCGCTCAACACCGCCGCCTCAGCATGCCACCTCTCGCCCATCCCCGTCGCTGACCGGATCCGCGGCAATCAGGCCCTAAGCTTTCCTCTCGTGGCGGTATCCAAAGTCGAGCGGTTGATGAACCTTGTCATCGCCCTGCTGTCCACTCGGTCGTTCCTGCCTGCCGAGAAGATCCGTACCAGTGTGGCCGGGTACGCCGACAGTCCCAGCGACGAAGCGTTCTCGCGGATGTTCGAGCGCGACAAGAACGAGCTGCGCGATCTGGGCATCCCATTGGAGACCGGCCGGGTGTCGAAGTTCGATCCGACCGAGGGCTACCGGATCAACCGCGACTCCTATGCGCTGCCGCCGGTGCAGCTGAGCGCTGACGAGGCCGCGGCCGTGGCGGTGGCCACCCAGTTGTGGCAGTCCCCGGAACTGGTCACCGCGACCCAGGGCGCGCTGTTGAAGCTGCGCGCCGCGGGCGTGGACGTCGACGCCGACGGGGCCGACGTCGCCATCGCGTCGACCGCGACGCTGCCTGGGTTGCGCGGCTCCGAGGAGGTTCTGCGAATCCTGTTGTCTGCGATCGATTCCGGGCACGCCGTGCAGTTCCGCCACCGCGCGTCGCGCACCGCCGAGCACACCACCCGCACCGTCGAGCCCTGGGGCGTNCAGTTACGGAGCCGACGCTGTCGCGCTGGAACCGCAGTCGTTACGCGACGACGTGGTGAGCCGGTTGCGGGCGCACGCCGGGGATCTCGCATGAGCCAGGTGTCTAACCGGCTGGTCCGGATGCTCAACATGGTGCCGTACTTCCAGGCCAATCCGAAGGTCACCCGAGCTCAGGCGGCGTCGGACCTGGGCGTCACGGCCAAGCAGCTCGACGATGATCTGCGGCAGCTGTGGATGTGCGGGTTGCCCGGCTACAGCCCCGGCGATCTGATCGACTTCGACTTCGAGGGCGACACCGTCGAAGTGACCTTCAGCGCGGGCGTCGACCGTCCGCTGCGCCTCACTTCCACCGAAGCCACCGGGGTCCTCGTCGCCCTGCGCACCCTGGTCGACGTGCCGGGCATGGTCGACCCCGAGGCCGCGCGCAGCGCCATCGCCAAGATCGAATCCGCGGCGGGTAGCCAACGCGCCGCGGTCGAGGAGATCGTTCCGCAGGAGACGGGTGCGGCCGCCGCGGTGCGGGCCGCGGTGCGCGACGGGCGCGCGTTGACGCTGGAGTACTACTCGGCATCGCGCGACTCGCTCACCACACGCACCGTCGACCCGATCCGGGTGGTGCTGATCGGTGACAACAGCTACCTCGAGGCATGGTGCCGCAGTGCCGAGGCGGTGCGGATGTTCCGGTTCGACCGCATCGTGGCCGCCGAACTGCTCGACGACCCGTCGGCCCCGCCCTCGCCGGCCGTGCAGGCCGGGCCCGACACCTCGTTGTTCGACCCCGAGACCGCCGATCCGTCGTTGCCGACAGCGTCCCTGGTGATCGACCGCTCAGCCTCATGGATGTTCGACTATTACCCGCTGCGGGTCGTCCGGGAGATGGCCGACGGCGCCTGTGAGGCGGAGATGACCTACGCCTCACAGGACTGGATGGCCCGGTTCCTGCTCGGATTCGGTTCGGCGGTGCGCGTGTTGGCGCCCCAGTCACTGGCGCAGCAGGTGCAGGAGTCGGCCCGGGAGTCTCTGCGCGTCTACGACGCGGTCGCCTTGCACGCCCACGACGCCGACGGCGCACGCGGGTAGACTCAGCACCGACGTCTGGAGGTAACCAAATTGGGTGGTCTACAACCCTGGCACTGGGTCATCGTCATCGCGGTGTTCGTGCTGCTTTTCGGCGCCAAGAAGCTGCCGGACGCCGCGCGGTCGCTGGGCAAGTCGATGCGGATTTTCAAGTCCGAGATCAAGGAAATGCAGTCGGACTCTTCGGCCTCCTCGGCCGACAGCACGCCGCCCGCGAAGCCGATCGCCTCCGAGCGGGTCGAGGCGCCTGCCCCCGAGCAGTCCCCGGACCGCCACACGGCCTGACCGGTCCGGCCACCGATCGCGGACACCGCCCCGCGGTGCCGCTTCGCGCCCACGACCAGGCCTTTAGAACACGCCCGTGACCTCCGGATTCATCAAGAAGCTCGATCCCCGCCGCCGCCGTTCGCGGGTCAATCCCGACGGCACCATGTCGTTGGTCGACCATCTGGCAGAACTGCGCAACCGTCTGCTGATCGCGGTGGCGGCTGTCGTGGTGACCACGATTTTCGGCTTCCTCTGGTACACCCACGGCTTCTTCGGCTTCCACAGCCTGGGGGAATGGCTGCGGGGCCCGTACTGCGAGCTGCCGGCGTCGGCGCGCGCGACGATCGCTCCAGACGGCGAGTGCCGCCTGCTGGCCACCGGCCCGTTCGACCAGTTCATGCTGCGCCTCAAAGTGGGGCTGGCGGCCGGCGTGGTGCTGGCCTGCCCGGTGTGGCTCTACCAGCTGTGGGCGTTCATCACCCCGGGCCTGTACAAGAAGGAACGCCGCTTCGCGATGGCCTTCGTCGGCGTCGGCGCCCTGCTGTTCATCGCCGGCGCGGTCCTGGCCTACGTGGTGCTGGCCACCGCCCTGGGGTTCCTGCTGACCGTCGGCAGCGACGTCCAAGTCACCGCGCTGTCCGGCGACCAGTACTTCGGGTTCCTGATCAACCTGCTCCTGGTGTTCGGCATCAGCTTCGAGTTCCCGTTGCTCATCATCATGCTCAACCTCGTCGGCATGCTCACCTACGAGCGGCTCAAGGCGTGGCGCCGTGGACTGATCTTCGGGTTGTTCGTCTTCGCGGCATTCGCCACCCCCGGGTCGGACCCGTTCACGATGTTGGCACTGGCGTGCGCGCTCAGCTTGCTGCTGGAGTTCGCCATCCAGGTGGCGCGGGTCAACGACAAGCGCAAGGCCCGGCGCGAGGCGCTGGAGGTGCCCGAGGACGAGGCGGCGCCGATACCGACGGTCGAGCCGGTGCCGCGACCGGATCCGGTCACGGCGCCGGAGTCGGTGCCGTCGCGGATCGACGACGATGCCACCTGAGACCGATGGTCCCTCCGGTGGTGAACTGGCCCGGTTCACCGCCGAATACCCGTTCGCACTCGACGATTTCCAGCTGCGCGCCTGCCGCGCGCTCGAAGGCGGGCACGGTGTGCTGGTGTGTGCGCCCACGGGTGCGGGCAAGACGATCGTGGGCGAGTTCGCCGTGCATCTGGCCCTGGCGGCCGGCGGAAAGTGCTTCTACACCACACCGATCAAGGCGCTGAGCAACCAGAAACACAACGACCTGGTGGCCCGCTACGGCGCCGACAAGATCGGATTGCTCACCGGCGACCAGTCCATCAACGGTGATGCCGACATCGTGGTGATGACCACCGAAGTGCTGCGCAACATGCTGTATGCGAATTCGGCTGCACTGCAAGGGCTTTCCTACGTCGTGATGGACGAGGTGCACTTCCTCGCCGACCGGATGCGCGGTGCGGTGTGGGAGGAGGTCATCCTGCACCTGCCCGACGACGTGCTGCTGGTCAGCCTGTCCGCGACGGTCAGCAACGCCGAGGAGTTCGGTGGCTGGATCCAGACCGTACGCGGTGACACCACCGTCGTGGTGGACGAGCACCGACCCGTCCCGTTGTCGCAGCACATGCTGGTCGGCAGGCGGCTGTTCGATCTTTTCGAGGGCACCGGAAGCTCCCTCGTGGATCCAGATTTGTTGCGTCACATCAGCCATCGGCGCGAGGCCGACCGCCTCGCCGACTGGCAGCCGCGCGGTCGGGGCCGGGGCGGCGGCCNGGTGCAGCAGATGGGGCCCGAGCAGGCCCGCAAGCTGCTGGAGCGGTCCTTCGCGCAGTACCAGGCCGACCGGTCGGTGGTCGGGCTGGTGCGCGGAATCGCCCGCGGCGAGCGGATGTTGGGCGAACTCGCCGCAGAACTCGGTGGCAAGGACGCGCCGATCCTCGACTACGTCCGATTGCGCACCAAGATCGGCGAACGCGAACGCGCGCAGTCACGGGCGTCCCGATTGCAGCGCCGCAGGGCCGCTACCGACGCGCTGGCCGCATTGCGCCGTGGCGACATCATCACCATCACCCACGGGCGCCGTGGCGGGCTGGCAGTGGTGCTGGAGCCCGCGGCACGCGACAGTGACGACCCGCGGCCGCTGGTGCTGACCGAACACCGGTGGGCGGGCCGGATTTCGTCGGCCGACTACTCGGGCGCCTNGCGCTCCCGGCCAGTTCGGTCCGTACGGTGCGCCGGGTGCCGAGGCGGGTTCGAAGCGTTCGCTGGTGATCATCGCCGGCGCCGTCTCGGCGCTGTTGCTGGTGGTCCTCGCGGTGACGGCGTTCTGGCTGCCGGGATGGGCGGTGACGACCAAGCTCGACATCAACAAGGCCGAGAGCGGCGTCGAGCAGATCCTGACCGACAAGACCAACGGCTACGGCGCCACCAAGGTCACCAACGTCGATTGCAACGGTGGCGAAAACCCGAAGGTCGAGAAGGACGCGACGTTCGACTGCGAGGTGTCGATCGATGGCACCAAGCGCAAGGTCACGGTGACGTTCAAGGACGACAAGGGCACCTACGAGGTCGGCCGACCCAAGTAGACCCCGTTCTCGGGGCTAGTCGCCGGGCAGTTGGTCCAGTGCCGACTGCAACCGGCTGATCGACGAACTCACTCCGTACGCCGCGGCCAGTTCGGCGACCCGGACCGGGTCGCCGGCGGCCAGCGGCAGTTCGTCGGTGTCGGTCGAGAATGTCACGGGTGCGTCGGTGGCCACCCGCACCACCGGCTCGGCTGCGGCGATGTAGTCGGCCGCGGCCAGCAGTTTGGCTCGGTGTGCTTTGGACAGAGACGATTTCGGGTCTTCGGCGGCGGCCTGGATGCCGTGCAGCGACCCGTGCCGGGCCAGCAGGGTGGCGGCCGTCTTCTCGCCGATGCCCGCCACCCCGGGCAGCCCGTCGGACGGGTCGCCGCNGCATCGAACGTGACAACGCCCAGATCCAGCAGAAGGTGAACGCCGCGACGAACTCGCTGGCCCGCACGTTCGACCGGATCGTGGCGCTGTTGAGCGAGCGCGGCTTCATCGAGTCGGTCTCGGGTGAACCCCGAGTCACCGACGCCGGCCGCCTGCTCGCCCGCATCTACAGCGAAAGCGATCTGCTGGTGGCCGAATGTCTGCGGGCCGGGCACTGGGAAGGCCTGCAGTCGGCAGAGTTGGCCGGGGTGCTGTCCGCGGTGCTGTTCGAGTCACGCGGCGACGCGGCAGGCGGCACGGTGGGAATCGACATTCCGACCGCACCGCTGCGCCGGGCACTGGCGCAGACACGTCGCGTCTCGGCGGATCTGCGCGGCGACGAGCAGCGACACCGGCTGGCCCCGAGCCGCGAACCCGACGAGGGATTCGTCACCGCCGTCTACCGGTGGGCCACCACCGGCGATCTGGCCGCCGCACTGGCGGCCTCCGACGTGAACGGATCGGGATCGGCGTTGCCGGCGGGCGATTTCGTCCGATGGTGCCGTCAGGTGCTCGATCTGCTCGACCAGGTACGCAATGCCGCACCCACTCCTGCGCTGCGCAACACCGCGAAACGCGCCGTAAAGGATGTTCGGCGCGGTGTTGTGGCTGTTGATGCGGGGTAAGGTGTGGCAGGCGACACCGAACAGGATCAAGGAGAACCATGAGCGGACCGCAGGGATCTGACCAGGGACAGCAGTGGCCCGGTCAGCAGCCTGAGCCCGGGGGGGAGCAGCCTTCGGGCGCAGAGGCGTGGCAGCCGCCGACACCCGGTTCCGATGACGCCACGGCGCAGGCCCCGACGTGGCAGGCCCCGGCTTACACCCAGCAGCAATACCCGGCGTACCCGCCGCCGTCCCCGGACTACTCGCAGCAGCAGCAACCGCAGCAGCCGCAGTACCCCGGGACCGAGCAGTACGGTCAGCAGGCCTATCCGCCGCCCGGTCAGCCGCAATACGGCCAGGTTCCCGGTTACGGGCAGCAACCCCAGTACGGTCAGCCCGGTCAGCCGCCGCAATTCGGCCAGCCGGGCCAGCCCGGTCAGCCGCCGCAGTACGGCCAGCCGGGCCAGTACGGCGCTCCCGGCCAGTTCGGTCCGTACGGTGCGCCGGGTGCCGAGGCGGGCTCGAAGCGTTCGCTGGTGATCATCGCCGGCGCCGTCCCGGCGCTGGTGCTGGTGGTCCTCGCGGTGACGGCGTTCTGGCTGCCGGGATTGGCGGTGACGACCAAGCTCGACATCAACAAGGCCGAGAGCGGCGTCGAGCAGATCCTGACCGACAAGACCAACGGCTACGGCGCCACCAAGGTCACCAACGTCGATTGCAACGGTGGCGAAAACCCGAAGGTCGAGAAGGACGCGACGTTCGACTGCGAGGTGTCGATCGATGGCACCAAGCGCAAGGTCACGGTGACGTTCAAGGACGACAAGGGCACCTACGAGGTCGGCCGACCCAAGTAGACCCCGTTCTCGGGGCTAGTCGCCGGGCAGTTGGTCCAGTGCCGACTGCAACCGGCTGATCGACGAACTCACTCCGTACGCCGCGGCCAGTTCGGCGACCCGGACCGGGTCGCCGGCGGCCAGCGGCAGTTCGTCGGTGTCGGTCGAGAATGTCACGGGTGCGTCGGTGGCCACCCGCACCACCGGCTCGGCTGCGGCGATGTAGTCGGCCGCGGCCAGCAGTTTGGCTCGGTGTGCTTTGGACAGAGACGATTTCGGGTCTTCGGCGGCGGCCTGGATGCCGTGCAGCGACCCGTGCCGGGCCAGCAGGGTGGCGGCCGTCTTCTCGCCGATGCCCGCCACCCCGGGCAGCCCGTCGGACGGGTCGCCGCGCAACAATGCCAGCTCCGCGTAGGCCTGCCCGGCCCGGTCGAGCGGCACCGCGTAGGTCTCGGCGACTTCGGCCGGGCCGAACTTTGTCGCCTTCGCCAGCCCGCGGCCGATGTAGAGGACCCGGATCGGGGGCGCGGGTTCGTCGCGCACCAACTGCAACAGGTCGCGGTCGCCGCTGACCACCACCACCGGATCGTGCTGCTCGCGCGTGGCCAGAGTGCCGAGCACGTCGTCCGCCTCGAATCCGGGCGCCCCGGCCGTCGCGATGCCGAACGCGTCGAGCAATTCCATGATCATGTCGACCTGGGGTGTGAGTTCGTCGGGAACTTCCTCGACATCGGGGATGCCATCAGGGCGGGGCTCCTCGACCCGGTGCGCCTTGTAGGACGGCACCAGGTCGACGCGCCATTGCGGTCGCCAGTCGTCGTCGCGGCACACCACCAGCCGGCGGGGCCGTTCGCGGGTGACCAAGGTGGCGATCGAATCCAGGAACCCGCGCACCGCGTTCACCGGCCGGCCGTCGGGAGCCTTGATCGACGACGGCACCCCGAAGTACGCGCGGAACCACATGCTGGCACCGTCGAGCAGCAGAACAGGGTCGTTCACTGGGTTTCCTCCATCCCGAAAACGTACGAGGCCGCGGTGACCGCCTTGCCGCCTGCGCCCTCGTCGTGCAGGGTGGCGCGAACTGCGATGGTGCCGCCCGGGCCGGACAGTACCTGGGTGTCGACCCGGAACGGGCCGGACTTGCCGCGAGCCAGGAACATTACATGCGATGAAAGCCCTTGCAGCGCATCGGTACCGGCCGTGTGGGCAGCCGCGTCCGCGGCCGCAGTCTCCAAGATCACGAACTGCGGGCCGATGTGCAGTGCCGCATCCGGCGAGGCCACCTCGACCGCCAGCTCCGGCAACCCCCAGTGCCCGTCGGGGCGCTGACAGCCGCCGAACACCTGCCACAACGGCGGGAGATCCGGCCCGTCGACGATGTCGATGGGGTCGACCGGCATCTTCTCCAAGCCCTCGGGCGGTGTGCCGATGGAGATGCCCTGGCCCTCGGTGAGGGCGATGACCCGCTGTGGATCGTCGGCGTCGACGATCACCGACCGGCTGTAGGCCAGTTGCCTGCCTTGCTTGAGCACCTCGGTGTCTACCCGGATGCGGGCGACATCCACACCGGGGTCGAGCACCTGGCAGGAGTGGATGACCGGATTGGGCACGGCCTCCAGGTCACTGACGCCGCCGCTGTCGGGCGACGAGATGCCCAGCACCGCGAGCAGCAGGCCACCGCGGGGATTGCGCATGTCGCGTCGCAGCGTCACCGTGTCGTCGACGGGGCCCAGGTCCATCGAGGAGTACGAGCGGCCGAGGTAGCGGTAGCTCAGCAGGCCACCCCACCGGCTGCGCAGTTCGGCGGCGTACGCCGCGGGATCGTCGGCGAGATCACAGATATCACGCAGCATTCCAGCGACAGTATCGGGTCGCGCCGACCGTCACGCCAGAGTGGCGGTCGGTGTCGGGTGTCACGTCAGAGTGACGACCCGACGCGTTAGCCTCGTCGTCATGGCCACCTCGCGCTTCTCCACCGATGTCTACGCCCACCGGCTGTCGGCGGCCGCGTCAGCCGCAGCGGATGCGGGCCTGGCCGGTCTGGTCATCACCCCCGGCTATGACCTGCGGTACCTGGTCGGATCGCGGGCGCAGACTTTCGAACGGCTGACGGCGCTGGTCCTGCCTGCCGAGGGCACTCCGACCATCGTGGTGCCGCGCCTGGAATTGGCGGCGCTGCGCGAGTCGGCGGTCACCGAACTCGGTGTGACGGTTCGCGATTGGGTGGACGGCCAGAATCCGTATCAGATGGTCGCCGACGCGCTCGGCGGGCCGGGCAGTGCCGTCGCGGTGACGGACTCGATGCCCGCCCTGCACCTACTGCCGCTGGCCGATCTGCTCGGCGTGGTACCGGTGCTGGCCACCGACGTGCTGCGGCGGCTGCGGATGATCAAAGACCCCGCCGAGATCGACGCGCTGCGCAAGGCCGGCGCGGCGATCGACCGGGTCCACGCCCGGGTGCCCGAGTTCCTGGTGCCCGGCCGCACCGAGGCCGACGTCGCCGCTGACATCGCCGAAGCCATTGTCGCCGAGGGGCATTCAGAGGTGGCGTTCATCATCGTCGGCTCCGGTCCCAACGGTGCCGACCCGCACCACGAATGCTCCGACCGTGAGCTGAGTGCCGGCGACATCGTCGTCGTCGACATCGGCGGGCCG
>NZ_LT546207.1:1617914-1629290 GCF_900078665.2 Mycolicibacterium houstonense
CGCCGAGCAGGTCGACGCGGCCGCCCGCGACGTGTTGGCCGCCGAGGGGCTGGCCGAGGCGTTCGTGCACCGCACCGGGCACGGCATCGGGCTGTCCGTGCACGAGGAGCCCTACATCGTGGCTGGCAACGCCCTGCCGCTGGAGCCCGGGATGGCGTTCAGCGTGGAGCCCGGGGTGTACTTCCCGGGGCAGTGGGGTGCCCGCATCGAGGACATCGTGGTGGTCACCGAGGACGGCGCGTCATCGGTCAACAACCAGCCGCACGATCTCGTCGTGGTGCCGGTGAACTAGGCGGGAACTAGCCCTCGCTGCGGTCCAGCAGTTCCGAGGAGCCCAGCACGCGCTCGATGCGCACCTCGATCACCACACGACGGGGATTCACCCGCGGGGTCCGGTACCGCTGGGCGTAGCGCAGCTCGGCATCGCGGACCGCATCGGGCTCGCTGCTGACCGTGGACTTGCCCTCGAGCGACAGCCAGCGGGCGCCGTCGACCTGGCTGAGCACCGCGATGCCGCGCTCCTGCGCGTTCACCGCCTTCTGCGAGCCGCCGTTGGTGATCACCCGCGCGATGTGCGTCTTGGGGTCGAAGGTGAACCCCACCGCCACGACGTGCGGGGAATTATCCGAGCGCAGCGTGGTCAACATCGCCAGGTGACGTTCGGTGAGAAACGCCAACGCGTCATTGGTGAGCTTGGTGGTTGCCCTGCCACGAGATGTAGCCATCGGGGTCCACGCTAGCGCAGGACATAATCGCTGCCGTGGAGGACACAGCAGACACGGCCGGGATTGCCGGCACGGATCGTGTCGTGATGATTTTCGGCGGCCGCAGCGAGATCGGTGTCGAACTCGCTGCTCGGCTGGCGGCCGGAGCGGTCGTGGTGCTGGCGGCGCGGCGCGCCGAGCAGCTCGACGAGCAGGTCGCCGCGGTGCAGGCCGCCGGTGCCGCGGCGGTGCATGCCGTCGAATTCGACGCCGACGACGTCGCGAGCCACGCCCGCCTGGTCGAGCAGCTCGAAGCCGCCCACGGACCGATCGACACCGCGGTGCTGGCCTTCGGCGTGCTGGGCGATCAGGACCGGGCGGAGGCCGACCCGGCCCACGCCGTGGCCGTCGTGCACACCGACTACGTGGCCCAGGTCGGCCTGCTCACCGTGCTGGCTCAGCGAATGCGCGCCAGGGACCGGGGCCGGCTGGTGGTGTTCTCCTCGATCGCCGGAGCCCGGGCTCGCCGGGCCAACTACGTCTACGGCTCGGCCAAGGCCGGCCTGGACGCCTTCGCCTCGGGTCTGACCGATGCCCTGCACGGTACCGGCGTGCAGCTGCTGATCGTGCGGCCTGGCTTCGTGATCGGCCGGATGACCGAGGGCATGGACCCGGCACCGTTCTCCAGCACGCCGGCGCAGGTGGCCGACGCCACCGCCAAGGCGCTGGCCCGGGGCAAACGCGCGGTGTGGGTGCCGTGGGTGATCCGGCCGATGATCTTCGTGACGCGGTTCGTGCCGCGGCCGGTGTGGCGCAGGATGCCGCGATGACGGGTCGCATCACCGTGGTCGGCATCGGCGCCGACGGGATGGCCGGGTTGTCGCAGGCATCCCGCGACGAGTTGGTGAACGCCACCGTGGTGTACGGATCGCCGCGGCAACTGGAGTTGCTCGACGACAGCGTGACACCGGATCGGCGGGAGTGGCCCTCACCGATGCTGCCGGCCCTGCCGACCTTGTTCGGCGACGGTGACGCGCACGTGGTGGCCAGCGGCGACCCGATGATGCACGGCATCGGCGCGACGCTGATCCGGCTGTTCGGGGCCGAGCAGGTGCGCGTGCTGCCGCACGTGTCGAGTGTGACGCTGGCCTGTGCCCGGATGGGCTGGACGGTGCCCGACACCGAGGTGATCAGTCTGGTCACCGCCGCACCGCACACCGCGGTGCGCCGCGGCGGCCGGGCGATCGTGCTGTCGCGCGATGCGCAGACGCCTGCGACATTGGCCCGGTTGCTCAGTGAAACCGGCCGCGGCGATTCGGAACTGACCGTGCTCGAGCAGTTGGGCGGTTCGGGGGAGCGTCGCCGTGAGGGAACGGCTGCGCAGTGGGCGGCGGCCGGTCCGGTTGACGTCGACGATCTCAACGTGATCGCGGTGACCTACCTTCCCGACGAACGGCGGTCCCAGGCGCTGCCCGACGACGCGTTCGCCCACGACGGCCAGCTCACCAAGCAGTCCGTTCGCGCGGTCACGCTCGCCGCGCTGGGGCCGCGGCCCGGGGAACTGCTGTGGGACGTCGGCTCGGGCTCGGGCAGCATCGCGATCGAATGGTCGCGCAGCGCACCGGGTTGCGCGGCGGTGGCATTCGAACGCGACGAGCAGCGGCGCGAGCGGATCGATGCCAATGTCAACGCCTTCGGGGTGCGCGTACAGATTCGTGGCGGTGCGCCCGAGGCCCTTGACGACGCCCCCGCGCCCGACGCGATCTTCATCGGCGGCGGTGTCACCCAACCCGGGTTGCTGCAGGCCTGCTTCGACCGGCTGCCCTCGGGTGGGCGGCTGGTGGTCAACGCGGTCACGCTGGAGTCAGAAGCAGTTGTCGCGCAATGGTATTCGAAGGAAGGCGGCGAGTTGCGGCGGTATCAGCACTATCAGGGCGGTGCGATCGGCGGGTTCACCGGCTGGCGTCCGGCGCTGCCGGTCACCCAGTGGTCGGTGGTCAAGCCGTGACGGTGTACTTCATCGGGGCCGGCCCGGGCGCCGCCGATCTCATCACGGTGCGCGGCGCGCGGCTGCTCGGCAGCTGCCCGGTGTGTCTCTATGCCGGGTCGATCATGCCCGACGACCTGCTGGCGTTGTGCCCGGCCGATGCCAATGTGATCGACACCGGGCCGCTCAACCTCGATCAGATCGTCGACGAGTTGGCCGCCGCGGACCGCGCCGGTCTCGACGTGGCGCGGCTGCATTCCGGCGACCCGTCGATCTACAGCGCTCTGGCCGAGCAGTGTCGCCGGCTCGACGAACTGGGCATCGGGTACGAGATCGTCCCCGGTGTACCGGCATTCGCGGCGGTGGCCGCCGCGCTGGGCCGTGAGCTCACCGTGCCCGGGGTGGCCCAGACCGTCACCCTGTCCCGGGTGGCCACCCTGTCCACGGCGATGCCCGACGGTGAAGACCTGCGCACGCTGTCGGCTCCGGGCGCGACGCTGGTGCTGCATTTGGCCGCGGCCCAGATCGACAACATCGTCCCGCAACTCGTCGACGGCGGCTACCGGCCCGAAACGCCTTGTGCCGTGGTCGCCTTCGCCAGCTGGCCCCAGGAGATCGTGTTGCGCGGCACGCTGGCCGACATCGCCGCGAAGATGCATGCGGCGTCGGTGACCAAGACCGCGGTGATCGTCGTCGGTGATGTGCTTGCCGCCGAGGGGTTTTCCGACAGTTACCTGTATTCCTCGGGCCGGCGCCGCGGAGCCACCCACTGATGAAGGTCCTGCTGCTCGGCGGCACCGGCGAGGCCCGTGCCCTGGCTTCGGCCTTACACCCCGGCGTCGAGGTGATCAGCTCGCTGGCCGGCCGGGTGCCGGATCCGGCGCTGCCGGTCGGCCCGGTGCGCATCGGCGGGTTCGGCGGCGTCGACGGGATGCGGAAGTGNGTCGACGCGGTCGTGGACGCCACACACCCCTTCGCCGCCACCATCACCGCGCACGCCGCGGAGGTCTGCGGCGAACTCGGGCTGCCGCACCTGGTGCTGGCCCGGCCGGCCTGGGCTCCGGGCGGTGCCGTCGTGGTGGGTTCGGACCGCGAAGCGGCCGAAACTGTGGCGGCCAACGGCTATTCGCGGGTGTTCCTCACCACCGGACGTTCCGGCACGAGGGTCTTCAAGGACATCGACGCGTGGTTCCTGATCCGTGCGGTCACCCCACCGGACCCCGACACGCTGCCGGCCGATCACGAGTTGCTGTTGTCGCGCGGCCCGTACGACTTCGACGGAGAACTGACGCTGCTGCGTGAGCACCGCATCGACGCGTTGGTGACCAAGAACAGCGGTGGCGCGATGACCGAGCCGAAACTGCGTGCGGCCGAGGCCGCGGGGGTGACGGTGGTGATGGTGGACCGCCCGCCGCTTCCCCCCGGCGTACGGACGGTGGCGACGGTCGAGGAGGCGGTGGCCTGGATTCGGGCCAAAACCGCAGGCTGAAGGGCTCAGCGGCAGTAGGCTCCGAATTGTGGCGGAGACGTCATACGCTCAGTGCGGCGGTCTGAGTCTCGCCTACCAGGTATTCGGAGACGGACCCGTCGAGCTCGTCTACGCCGGGTCGTTCGTCAGCCACATCGAGCTGTTCTGGACCATGCCCGAATTCGAGGCCTTCATGGAGCGGCTCTCTTCGTTCTGCCGTGTGCTGTTGTTCGACAAGGCCGGCGTCGGGTTGTCGGACCCGGTTCCGCAAGTGCGCACACTCGATGATCGCGCGGCCGAGATCGAGGCCGTGATGGACGCCGCCGGGTTCGGTCGCGCGGTGCTCTTCGGGGTCAGCGAAGGTGGTCCAGCCACCACGGTGTTCGCCGGAACCCGGCCCGAGCGGACGCGTGCCCTGATTCTCGCCGGCACGTTCGCGTACTTCGGCGTCGTCGACTGGGATGACTTCGACCGCGATCCGGCCGAGCTGCGTGCGCGCGTCCTGTCCGAGATGGAGGAGGTCTACACCCCCTCGGTCGCGCAGTTTGCCGCCTTCCAGGAGTTCGGCCGTGCCAGTGCGTCTGAATGGGGCACCGGCGCAGCCCTCAAACACTTGTTGCCGGCTTTCGGGTCGGTCCGCCGGCTCGGGATGTTCGAGCGCATGAGCGCCAGTCCGGGAATGGCGCGTGCCACTCTGGAAGCGGCATTCCGGATCGACGTCCGGCCCATCCTGCCGACGATCGCCGCGCCGACTCTTGTCATCCATGCCAGCGGGGATCTCGTTCCGGTCCAGGGCGGCAGGTATCTCGCCGACCACATACCGGGCGCACGCATGGTCGAAGTCGACGGCACCGACCACGTGCCCTGGATCACCAAACCCGACGAGATCACCGACGAAATAGAAGAATTCCTCACCGGAACGCACGCCGCGCCATCGCAGTCGCACCGTGCCCTGCGCACGGTGTTGTTCACCGACATGGTCGCGTCCACAAAGCACGCCGCTGCCGCCGGTGACGAACGCTGGCGTGCGGTGCTGCATCGAATCGGCGAGATCACTGCCGAACTCACCGAGCGATTCGGCGGCACCGTGGTGAAGAGCACCGGTGACGGTCACATGGCCACGTTCGACGGGCCGACACAGGCCATCCGGTGTGCCGAGGCGGTTCGAGCTCAGACAGAGACCATGGGCATCGAGATACGTTCGGGTATCCATACCGGTGAATGTGAACTGCTGGATGGCGATATCGGGGGAATCGCGGTTCATATCGCGGCGCGCATCCTCGGGAAGGCCGGCGCGGGGGAGATCCTGGTGTCCAGCACTGTCCGTGACCTGGTCGTAGGCTCCGGCACCGGGTTTGCGGATCGCGGCGACGTCGAGTTGCGCGGGGTGCCCGGTACCTGGCACCTGCTGGCGGTCGATCGCCATGGAGCCCGGGCCGGAACAGCCGAAGCGGAACTGGCATCGGTACCCACGCCCGGGCCCAGGCCCACGATGCGCCGATCGGATCATGCGATGGCGGTGATGGCGAGACGGATGCCACGGATCGTGCGCGGGATCGCCCGGGTCAGCCCGGGCGCCCGCTTCACGTGACCTTCGGGTCAGTCGCTGATCAGGTCGAGCGTGCCGAGCTCGCGGATGGCCTGGCAGCCGCGCTGCGCCATCACCACCATCATGTCGTCCCCGCGCTCGGTGGAGTTGGCGAATGCGGTGCCGAGCACGGTAATCAGTGGCGCCTGTAGCATGCCCAAACGGTAATCCTGCCAACAGGTTTCGCGGTCGTATCCGGTGACGCCGTGGGACAGCAGGCGGTCGTGGTAGGCCGCAACCAGGTCGGCCTCGGTCGAGGCGCGGACGGTCGGATCCAGGCTGGTTGCGGTGAAGTACGACAGGTCGCGGGTCGGCAGGCCGGAGCCGAGGGTCTGCCAGTCCACCACGGTGATCCGGGTGCGGTCTGGATCGAACAGCATGTTGTCCAGGCGGTAGTCGCCGTGCAGGATGGCGAATCGGTCCGGTTCGGCCAACAGCCAGGGCGTCACCACGGACATCGCCCCGCGCATGGTGTCCTGATCCTCGGCGCTGAGCCGGCCGCCGAGCTTGTCCAGGGTGATGTCGGCCGCCATCTTGGCGACGTCACCGAATCCCTTGGCGGAGTCGGGCTCCGGCTTGGGCATCGCGATTCCCGGAAAGTTCGCCCATTGCGGGTCGGCCCATGTCGGCCCGTGCAGATCGGCCAGCGCCAGCACCGCCAGGGTGGCCTCGTCGGGTGTGCACCCGGCGATCTGATCGCCCTGCTCTGCCGGTGCCATGTCCGCCAGCAGAAGGACGAAATCAGCTCCCTCGTCGGCGATTTCGCAATGGTGGCAGTGCGGGACCGGGATCTGCACGTGGCCGGCGACGTTGGTGTAGAAGGCATGCTCGGAGCGGTAGCCGATGGTGACGCGATCGCGCACCGTCTCATCCTGTGACGGCAGCTTGACCGCGAAAGTCGCCGGCAGTCCGGCGTCGCCCCGATAGATGACCGAGACTCGGTAGGTGGCACCGGTCTGACCGGTGCCGATCGGTGCGGTCTGCGCCGATGCGACGTCGGCGCCCAATACCGTCGACAGCCACGCCGGGGTCACCTCGGTGGGCGTGCTCGGGATGGCCATGGGCATCGAATCCGTCGCGGTCACTGCGTCGTTCCGTAAATCGCGCCCATCCACATTGCCTCCGCACCTTCCAGCAGCTGTTGCCGCGACAGGGGCCCGCCGACGATGAACCGTTCGACAAGCCGATCGTTGAATTCGATGAGCAGGTTCGCCAGCACCGCTGCGTCGGTGCCGTCGGGGGCGCGGCCAGCGGTCCGATCGGCGGTGATCACCGCGGCGACGGTGGGGACGAAGGATTCCCGGGCCTGGTCCCACAGCTCGCGGACGGCCGCGCTGGAGCCGCGGGCCTCCAGCATCGCCTGCACCAGATACCGGTGATCCTCGGCGGTCCGCAACACCGCCTCGATGGTGTCGTGGACGCGGTCACGCGGCGGCCGGGTGGAGTCGGCAAGGATGTTGTTGGCGGCGAACAACGCGTCGTACATGGGCTCGACCAGGGCGGCGACGGCCGCGGCCTTGTTCTCGAAGTAGAAGTAGAACGCCGAGCGGCCCACACCGGCCTGCCGCGCCACCTCGGCGATGTTCAGCGCGTCGAAACCGGTCTTCTGCAGGTGCTCGTTGAGCGCGTCAAGGATCGCGGAACGCCGCTGATCGCTGCGTTGCGGTTGCCGTCGGTCGACCGGCGACCGAACGCCTGCGCCGTGCTGCGCCGTCGACATGAGGGTGGGCCTCCATCTACCGGATGTGACGCCGGACACTAATCGCCGTTCTGACAGTCGTCAATGTTTGTCGACAGATGTCAGACGGCTCTTCACGTCCGCGCCGTGAGGTCGTGGTCGATCAGCCGCCGCAGTTCCTCGGACGCGGCCGCCCGCGCGGCGTCGGCGTCCTGACGCAACCCGCGGATCTGCGCGTCGAGCTCATTGACCCGCCCTTGTAGTTGTTCGAGCTGCTCGACCTGGCGACGCCGCAGGTCGCCCTCGGGACCGTCGGAGCCGAGCACGGTGAGCTGTTCGGTGATGCGGCTCTGCGCGGAGTAGTCCTCGGCGCGGGCGTATTCGAGGCGTTCGCGCTCGGCGTCGAGCCGGCCCGCCTGCTCCCAGCGCCGCAGCACGCCGGCGAGTTCGTTCACCGTGGTCCCATCCAACGACCGCCCGGCCAGCCATTCCTCCAACTGACGCGGTGAGAGCTCCTGGTAATCGATGTGGCTGTAGACCGGCCAGGTTTCCAGCACCGTGGCTTCCACGGCCTGATGCCCGGGCACCGAGACCCGGATCCGGTGCCAACGCCCGTCGTCGTCGATGTCGGCAACACCGTCCAGCGGGGTGATCCGGTGCCCACGGACGCGGAGGAGTTCGAAGATGACGTCGACGGCGTCGTCATGATCGTTCTCGGCGCGCAACGTGTAGCGCTTCTCGACGCGCTGCTCCTCGACCACGGCGTCGGCGGCCAGGCGCACCCGGGCCGTCACCGTGTCGGCGGTGCTCGTGCCGCGGCAGCGCACCGCGAGATCCTTGGCGAACGCCAGCCGCACCTTGGCGTCGCGCGCGGTGAACGGCACCATGGCCTCGCCGGCGTAGCTCTCCTGTCGGTGGTCATCGCGCTCGTAGATGACGGCTGGTCCCTCTTCCAGCACCACACCGGTGGTATTGGTGAAGGCCAGCACCACATCGGGGGCCGGCGCACCGTCCCGCCAGACCAGTTCGCGGCGGACGCCGTCGACGGGGGATACGGCCAACGGGACCATCGCGGCCCCGCCCCGTTTCAGCGACACCGGAGCCGTCAACCGGTACTCGAAATGCTCACCGCTGTCGGCGGTTTCGACGTCGGCGACCGCATCCGCGTAGGCTTCGAAGGCTCGGCCGGCCTGCGGCATCGCGGCCGGCGCAGGCGTTTCGGGTGCGACGCCCCGGGTTTTCCGGTCGATGGCGACGCGTTCGGGCTCCTGGACCACCGCCCGCCGTACCTTTCTGCCGTGGTACAGGTCGATATCGAACGAGATCGGTTGTCCGGTGGTCAAAGTCAGCGAGACGTCGGTGAGATCCTCGTCGATCGGGTTGTGCACGATACCCATGGCCGCCACCACCAACGCCTCACCGTCACGCACCAATCGATACGAGACCCGCCACATCGGCGCCGGCACGATGTAGGACAGGCGGGCCTGCTCGGCCCAGCCCCGGATCTGCACCGTCACCCGGCAATCCTGGCCCGCGGTCGCGGCACGCGAACGGTCGATCAGATACGCGAGATCGGCCCTGGACGGGTCTTCGGCCAGGTCGATCCGGTCGGCCTCGGCGAGATCGACCAGACTCACCGCACCGGCCTCGGTTCGCAGCACCAGCACGCGCCGGTTCTCGCCGGAGTCGTCGAGCCCGATGACCTCGCCGTGGTGACGGCGGTCGCCGCATCGGACCTCGACGGAGCGGCCGCGCAGGGCCTCGATGAGTCCGAGCAGTGCTCCGCCCGGTTCCAGCAGCAGGTTGCGGTCGGCCAGTTCGGTGCGTGGATCGGTCGGGCTGTCGAACGCGACGGTACCCATCGACGCCTGCCCGCCCGTGATGTCGACCGACAAAGACTTCAACACGTCTTTCATGTCGTCGCGGCGAAACGTCAGCTCGAAGTCACCGTTGACGGGCCCGCTCCGGCTGACGTAGGCCACACCGTGCTTGTACATGACGAGGCGGTCCACCGCCGGGCGTGCGCTCATGCCGTGACCCTAGCCGCACCGCGAAATCCGGTGGGGGAGTCCGGCGGACGGATCAGCTCGGGTAATGCCGCGGCGTGAACACCCGATCGCCGTCGACGTCGCTGTACCACTGCGTCTGTGACGAGCCGATGATCAGCATGGTCCGCATGTCCACCCGCGCCGGGTCCAGATCGGCGAGCCGCACCACCGTCACGCGTTCACCGGCGCCGGGCTGGGCCCCGGACACGGCGCGCGCGACGATCACCGGGGTGCTGGGATCGCGGTACTCCAGTAGCAACTCGCGCATGGCCCCCACCTGCCATGTCCGGGTCTTGGAGGCCGGGTTGTAGATCGCCAGCGCCAGATCGGCCTTGGCCGCCGCGGTGAGCCGCTGGGCGACCACCTCCCACGGCTTGAGCCGGTCGGACAGCGAGATCACCGCGTAGTCGTGACCGAGCGGGGCGCCGACCCGGCTGGCGACGGCCTGGGCCGCGGTCATCGCCGGGATCACCCGGACCTGAACACCGGGCCACTGCTTGGCCTCTTCGAGCACCGCCGTGGCCATCGCGAACACACCCGGATCACCGGAGGACACCACGGCGACCGTGCGGCCCTCCTGGGCCAGTTTGCAGGCCAGCTGGGCGCGGGCCGGCTCGTCGGTGTTGTCGCTGGGGTGGTGGTGTTGTCCGGCGCGGGCCCCGACGCGGTCCAGGTACGGTCCGTAACCGATCAGATCCGTGGCCGCGGCGAGCTCACGGCGGCTCTGCGGGGTCATCCAGTCGGAGTCGCCGGGACCGAGCCCCACCACCACGACACTGCCTCGGGTGTCGGCGGACCGGGACCGCCCCGGCACCATGGCCAGCGAGAAGTACGGGACCTTGGTCTCGGTCGATGCACTGCCGACCTCGCGGGCCGGGGACACCCGCTGCCGCTCCGTGCTGGCCCGCTCCACGTAGTAGGCCTCATCCAGCCGGCCGGTCGATTCCAGCGCGTTGCGCACCCGGGTGTAGGAGCGGCCCAGCTTGAGTACGACGGCTGCGTCGGTGTCGGCCAGGCGGCGCTCCAGCTCAGCGGTCGGCAAGGTGCCCGGCAGGATCGTCAGCACGTCGTCGCCCTGCACAAGCGGGGTACCGGTGGCGGCCGAGGCGGCGCTGACCGAGGTGACGCCGGGGACGATGACGGCGTCGAACCGCTCTGTGAGGCGGGTGTGCATGTGCATGTAGGAGCTGTAGAACAGCGGATCGCCCTCGGCCAGCAGGGCAACGTCGCGGCCGGCCTCCAGGTGGGCGGCGATCCGCTCGGCGGCGGCGGCGTAGAAATCCTCCATGGCGCCGACGTACCCGCCGGGATGGTCGGTCGTCTCGGTCGTGACGGGATAGACCAGGTGTTCTTCGAGCTGTCCCTCCCGCAGGTACGGCTCGGCGATGCCCCTGGCGATGCTGTGCCCGTGTCTGGCGCTGTGATAGGCCACCACGTCCGCGGTCCCGATCAGCCGGGCCGCCTTCACCGTCACCAGCTCCGGATCGCCCGGGCCGAGCCCGACGCCGTAGAGCGTTCCGCGCTTGGTCGTCTCGCTCGTCATTCCTGTTCACTCGCAATCGAATTCACGGCGGCCGCAGCCATCGCGCTGCCACCGCGCCGGCCGGTCACCACCAGGTAGGACATGCCCCGCGGGCGTGCGATCAGCTCGTCCTTGGACTGGGCCGACCCGACGAACCCGACCGGCCCGCCCAGGACCGCCGCGGGCACCGGGGCGCCCTCGTCGAGCAGCTCCAACAACCGGAACAGGGCGGTGGGCGCGTTGCCGATCGCGACCACCGCACCGCCGAGGCGCTCGGCCCACAGGTCGACCGCTGCCGCCGAGCGGGTGCTGCCCAGCTTCGCCGCCAGCTCCGGGGCGCGCGGATCGGCCACCAGGGAGACCACCTCGTTATCGGCGGGC
>NZ_LT546207.1:1629897-1670221 GCF_900078665.2 Mycolicibacterium houstonense
GCCCGCCAGTGCGGTCGCGCTGCTGCGCGCCATGCGTGAGGCGGGCTACACGGTCGGTGAGATCCCGGGCCTCGACGCCGAGGACGGCGACGCGCTGATCCACTCGCTGATCGAACGCGGCGGCCAGGACCCCGACTGGCTGACCGACGAGGCACTGGCCGCCAACCCGATTCGGGTGCCGGCCAAGGACTATCGGGCCTGGTTCGCCACGCTGCCCGCCGAGCTCGCCGACGCCGTCGTCGAGCACTGGGGCCCGCCGCCCGGCGAGCTGTTCGTGGACCGCAGCCGCGATCCCGACGGCGAGATCGTCATCGCGGCCATCCGGGCCGGCAACGTGGTGCTGATCGTGCAGCCGCCGCGCGGTTTCGGCGAGAACCCGGTGGCGATCTACCACGACCCCGATCTGCCGCCCAGCCACCACTATCTGGCCGCCTACCGGTGGCTGGACGCCTCGTTCCCCGGCTCGTTCGGTGCGGACGTCGTCGTGCACCTCGGGAAGCACGGCAACCTGGAATGGTTGCCCGGCAAAACCCTCGGCATGAGCGCGGCCTGCGGAACCGACGCGGCGCTCGGCGATCTACCGCTGATCTACCCGTTCCTGGTCAACGATCCGGGGGAGGGCACCCAGGCCAAACGCCGGGCACACGCCACCCTGATCGACCATCTCATCCCGCCGATGGCGCGCGCCGAAACCTACGGCGACATCGCAAAACTCGAGCAACTGCTCGACGAGCACTCCACGGTCTCGGCGCTGGACCCCGGCAAGCTGCCCGCCATCCGTCAGCAGATCTGGACGCTGATGCGCGCGGCCAAGATGGACCACGATCTGGGCCTGGAAGACCGTCCCGACGAAGAGTCCTTCGACGACATGCTGCTGCACGTCGACGGCTGGCTGTGCGAGATCAAGGACGTGCAGATCCGTGACGGCTTGCACGTGCTCGGGCAGAAACCCACCGGTGAAGGCGAACTCGACCTGGTGCTGGCGATCCTGCGGGCCCGGCAGCTGTTCGGCGGCGAGCAGACGGTGCCCGGGCTGCGGCAGGCGCTCGGCCTGACCGAGGACGGTAGCGACGATCGCGCCGCCGTCGACGCCGCCGAGGCCGNCGGGGAGGCCACGATGTTGCGGGCCCGCTCATGGGTCGGTGACGGCACCAGGCCGGCCTCGGCCATGGCTGCGGCGGCCCCGGCGGTATCGGTCACGGCCCGGATCTGGATGTTGCCGCGAGAGGTGAGTTCCATTGCGGGCGAGCCGAACTGCTCGGCAATGTCGGCCAGCGTGGCCAACTGTGACGGCGCGATCATCCCGCCGGGTAGCCGGATCCGCACCAGCGCACCGTCGGCGGCCTGGTGCACCGTGAGTGCACCGGGGCAGGCGTCCTGGTCGCGGGTTCGTGTCATGTTGCCGACCATCCTACTTTCGATTCGGTTTGTGAGATCGGTCACAGGTCTGGAAACCTGTTCGGTCGCTTACAGATCGGCGATTTTCGGCGTGGCGCGCCGTACCGTTTACGGGGGTTCCCGGGACCATCGGTACTGGGAAATCGAAAACCTTGTTCAAGGCTCAGACGAAAGGAGCGACCGATGCTTGCCTTCGGTGCATTCGCCGCATTCATCCTGGTGCTCATCGCGGGCGCAGGTCTGCCGTACCGGCAGTCGTGGCACGACCGCTTCGGCGAAACCCAGCCCTGACCGTTGCCGATCCGTACCGCACCGGCTGCCCCGTCCGAGTAGCTGGTGCGGTACGAATGGGGGGTGTCCCACCCCTCTGAAGAGCCAACCGCCACCGCTGCGAGCGATGCGGCTGCCCCCACCGTCCTGCTGCTGTCGACCTCGGACACCGATCTGATCACTGCCCGCGCCAGCGGCGCCCGCTATCGCTGGGCCAATCCGTCGCGGCTGGTCAGTGGCGAACTCGAGGAGCTGCTCGAGGGCGCCGACATCGCGGTGATCCGCATTCTCGGCGGGTACCGCGCGTGGCAGGACGGCATCGACACCGTGGTCGCCAGCGGACTGCCCACGCTCGTCGTCAGCGGCGAGCAGTCGCCGGATGCCGAGTTGATGGGCCATTCGACCGTTCCGCAGGGTGCGGCCCTGCAGACCCACATCTATCTGGCCCAGGGCGGTGTACACAACCTGGCCAATCTGCACGCCTTCCTGTCCGATACCTTGCTGATGACCGGATTCGGCTTCTCAGCCCCGGTCACGACCCCGAGCTGGGGCATCCTCGAACGGCCGGCCGCCGACACCGATGGCCCTACCGTGGCCGTGCTCTACTACCGGGCCCAGCAACTGGCCGGCAACACCGGCTACGTCGAGGCCCTGTGCGCGGCCATCGAGCAGGCCGGTGGCCGTGCGTTACCGGTGTTCTGCGCCTCGCTGCGCACCGCTGAACCCGAACTCCTCGAACTGCTCGGTACCGCCGATGCCCTGGTCACCACCGTGCTTGCGGCCGGCGGAGCCACCCCGGCGGCCGTCGGCGCCGGTGGAAACGACGACTCGTGGAACGTCGCTCACCTTGCGGCCCTGGACATTCCGATTCTGCAAGGGCTGTGCCTGACCAGCTCGAGGTCGGACTGGGCCACCAATGACGACGGCATGTCGCCGCTGGACGTCGCCACCCAGGTCGCCGTCCCAGAATTCGACGGCCGCATCATCACGGTGCCGTTCTCGTTCAAGGAGATCGACGCCGAAGGTCTGATCTCCTATGTCGCCGACCCCGAGCGCTGTGCGCGGGTGGCGGGCCTGGCCGTGCGTCACGCTCGGCTGCGCGCCATCCCGGCCGCCGAAAAGCGCGTCGCCGNGCTGTAGGACACGTGATCGGCGACGTCCACCTGGCCGCAGGTGTGGATCAACCGGACCACCACCCGCGAAACGTCGTCGGGGAAGCGCGACAGGTTCGCCTCGGCGCGGATCGTCGCGAATGACTGCCGGTAGATCTCGGCGGCGTCACGGATGTAGTCGAGCACCCGCATACCCTACGGGGGCGTGATACGCAGCCGGTATCCGTCCTCACCTGCGACCAGGACGTCCCCGATCGGCGGGCTGCCGCAGGCCCGTTCACAGCCCACGAAATGCCGGTGGACGTCGCGCCGGGGACCGCCACCGTCGGCCGGCGCGGTGTTCCTCGCGGCCTCGGCCGCGTCGGTACGGACATCGGTGACGGATCTCGCGCAACCCGGGCTGCCGGTGCAGGCGCTGACCCGCAGCCACGGCGAATGCTCGTCGAACACCAGACCCAGCGGAGCCAGCACCCGCAGGGACGTGTCCGCGATGCCCTCCTGAACGTCGCACACCAGGACCGACCGCCACGGCGTGATCACCAGGGGCGCCTCGATCGCGGCCAGGAAGCGGGCCACCCGCGCCTGCAACACACCAAGCGGCACGCCCGCACCCAGGGCGACCAGGCCGTCGCGCTGCTCGATCCAGCCGATCGGCGGTGTGACGGTGGGAGGCCATGTCGCACCTGGCCTTGCGTCGGCGGGCAGGCCGGCAAGTAGGGCCGTGCGGTCATCGAGTTCAGTTATCCGCCAAGCCTTTCCGCGGATATCGACAAACCGCCTGGCCACCTCGATCAGTGTCGCCACCGCATCGTCGGTGCCCAGTCGTACCCCGGTGTCGCGTCCGGCGAGCAGCAGCGCGCAGGTGCCGTCGTCGCGGGCATGCACTCCGGCGTCGGCGTCAATCCCGGACACGTCGCCGCGCCCGTCGTCCAGGCTGAACCAGAACCGGCCGGGCAGTCCGGCCAGCGCCGGGTCGGCCTGGATGGCGTGGTCGAGATCAGTGACGAGGGGTCGGATGTCNCGACAAGATCACCGACAACCCGGAGGTGGCCCGCATCCTGCGGTTCGCCGCCACCGAGGTGGTGCCCCGACTGGCCGGCACCGACGGCGAGATCGACCAGGTGCTACGCGCCCTGGCCGGCGGCTTCATCGCCTCGGGCCCGTCCGGATCGCCGCTGCGTGGCCTGGTCAATGTGCTGCCCACCGGACGCAACTTCTACTCGGTGGACCCCAAGGCAGTGCCCTCGAGGCTGGCCTGGGAAACCGGTGTGGCGATGGCGGATTCGCTGCTGGCGCGCTACCGCGACGACTACGGCCGCTGGCCGCAATCGGTGGGTCTGTCGGTGTGGGGCACCTCGGCCATGCGCACCGCCGGAGACGACATCGCCGAAGTGCTCGCCCTGCTCGGGGTGCGGCCGGTGTGGGACGACGCCTCGCGCCGGGTGGTGAACCTGGAACCGATCGACCTCGACGAGTTGGGCCGGCCACGCATCGACGTGACGGTCCGAATCTCCGGGTTCTTCCGCGACGCCTTCCCACACGTGGTGACCATGCTCGACGACGCGGTGGCGCTGGTAGCCGGACTCGACGAGCCGGCCGAGGACAACTACGTGCGCGCGCACGCCCAGGCCGACCTGGCCGAGCACGGCGATCAACGGCGGGCCACCACAAGGATTTTCGGTTCGAAGCCGGGAACCTACGGCGCGGGCCTGTTGCAGCTGATCGACAGCCGCAACTGGCGCGACGACGCCGATCTGGCCGAGGTGTACACCGCATGGGGCGGCTTCGCCTACGGCCGCGGCCTGGACGGTGCGCCCGCGGCCGAGGACATGAACCGGGCTTACCGGCGAATCGCGGTGGCGGCCAAGAACACCGACACCCGCGAACACGACATCGCCGACTCCGACGACTACTTCCAGTATCACGGCGGCATGGTGGCCACGGTGCGGGCGTTGACCGGGCAGGCGCCGGCGGCCTACATCGGCGACAACACCCGTCCGGACGCGGTCCGCACCCGCACGCTGTCGGAGGAGACCAACCGGGTCTTCCGGGCCCGGGTGGTCAACCCGCGCTGGATCACCGCGATGCGCAGACACGGCTACAAGGGCGCCTTCGAGATGGCGGCCACCGTCGACTACCTGTTCGGTTACGACGCAACCGCGCACGTGATGGCCGACTGGATGTATGAGCGGCTGTCGGCCGAGTACGTGCTCGACGACGAGAACCGTAAGTTCATGGCCGAATCCAACCCGTGGGCGTTGCACGGCATGGCCGAAAGGCTGCTGGAGGCCGCGGGCCGCGGCATGTGGGCGCAGCCCGAGCAGGCCACGATCGACGGGCTGCGTCAGGTGCTGCTGGAAACAGAGGGCGAGCTGGAAGGGTGACCAGACAGTAGATTCACCTCATGGCTCTCACCTTCGCCGATGTCGCCAAGGCCGATTACGTTCTGCTGACCACGTTCACCAAGGACGGCAGGCCCAAGCCGACCGCGATCTGGGCCGCGCCGTCGCCCGACGGGTTGGTCGTCATCACCCAGGAGAAGTCCTGGAAGGTCAAGCGGATCCGCAACACCCCGCGGGTCACCGTGGCGGTGTGTGACGTGCGGGGCAATCCGAAGAGCGAGGCGGTCGAGGCCGTCGCCGAGATCCTGCCGAAATCCGCGAACGGCTCGACCTACGACGCGATCGGCAAGCGCTACGGACTGCTCGGCAAGACGTTCAACGTCTTTTCCAAGCTGCGTGGAGGCATGCAGAACAATGTCTCGATCCTGCTCAAACCGGCGAACTAGCGCGGGATGGCCGGAACCGAATCGCCCGCCAAATCGTTGAGGTCACATGGCTAAGCGGCTGTTCCTCATCTACGCCGTCCTCGAGATGGCGGTCCTCGTCGCGCTGGCGGCGACGATCGGTTTCGGGTGGACGGTCCTGGTGCTCGCGGCGACGTTCGTCCTCGGGCTGGCACTGGCGGGTTCACAGCTCAACCGGCAGATCCGCCGGCTGCGCACCGGCCTGTCCGGTGGGCTGCCGGATACCCAGGGCGCGTTGTCCGACAGCGTGCTGGTGGCGCTGGGCACCGTGCTGGTGGTCATCCCGGGCCTGGCCAGTTCGGTCATCGGCGCTCTGTTGCTGCTGCCGCCGACGCGGGCGGCCGCCCGTCCCGCACTCGCGGGCCTGGTCGCCCGGCGGGTTCCGCTGATCGTCTCGGTGCCCGCCGGTTTCGGCCGGCCGGCCGGTACCGCTGGTTATCGCCACGGAGCGGGCGACTACATTGACGGCGAAGTCATCGACGTCACCGACTTCAACGAAAAGACCGAAGTCGACCCGTACCGCCTGCCTCCCAACGCCTAACAGCCAGCCGAAACAGTTTGACCACTCTCCTGATCAACGGGCGAATCCACAGCCCCAGCAACCCCGACGCGACCGCCTTCGCCGTGCGCGACGGGGTAGTGGCGTGGCTGGGTAGTGACGACGTCGGCCGGTCTCAGTATCCCGACGCCGAGATCATCGACCTCGACGGCGGCTTCGTGGCCCCCGCATTCGTCGACAGCCACGTCCACCTCACCGCGACCGGCCTGAACCTGCACGGCCTGGACCTGCGCGGCGCCACCTCGTTGCGGCAGTGTCTGCAGCTGGTCGCTGATTACGCGCGTCGCAATCCGGACGGGCCGGTGTGGGGTCATGGATGGGACGAGTCGGGCTGGCCGGAACGAACCGGGCCCAGCACGGAGGATCTCGACGCGGTGCTGGGGGATCGGCCCGCCTATCTGGCCCGGGTCGACGTCCATTCGGCCGCGGCGACCACCGCTCTGCGCAAGCTGGCGCCCGCCCTGGACCAGGCCACCGGCTTCCACCCGCAGCGTGCGCTCACCGCCGAGGCGCACCACGTGGTGCGCGCGGCCGCNCACCGGGGTGTCGTCATCCATGGCCGCTGAACGCCCCTCCGCCAAAGGCAGACCGGGCCGGCCACGGCCGGGACCGAACGAGGTCACCGATGTGATCCCCGCCGTCGAGGACGACGATCTCGCCGAACTCGACGAGCTGGACGACGAGACGTTCGGGGATCTGGACGAGGACGTCACCGGCGACCCGGTCGCCGACATCGACCCCGACGACGACCCCGAGGATCGCGAATACCGCCTGACCGCGGACGGCACCGCGGACCGCTGGTCGGTGGTGGCGGCCAGGGCCTCGCGGTTCGGCCGGGGCACGGCGGCGCGATGGGCACAGCTCAGTGCCGCGGTCGGCGGCGGACTGGCGTTGTGCCTGAGCTATCCGTCGACCGGCTGGTGGTGGGCGGCCTTCATCGGGGTGGCGCTGCTGGGCTGGGTCCTGACCCTGCCCTCCACCACCCGGGCCGGCGGCTTCGGCTACGGGTTCCTGTTCGGCCTGGCGTTCTATGTGCCGCTGCTGCCGTGGATCAGCGGTTTGGTCGGGGCGGTGCCGTGGCTCGCGCTGTCGGCGACGGAGGCCCTGTTCTGCGGGCTGTTCGGCCTGTCGGCGGTCGTGGTCCGGAGATTGCCGGGCTGGCCGGTGTGGTTCGCCGCGTTGTGGGTCGCCCAGGAATGGCTCAAATCGACCGTGCCGTTCGGTGGATTTCCTTGGGGCGTGGTCGGATTCAGCCAGACCGGTGGACCACTGCTGCCGGTCGCTCGCTGGGGCGGTGCGCCGTTGCTGTCGTTCGCTGTGGTGCTCGTCGGCTTCTGCCTGACCCTGCTGGCCCTGGAGATCGTGCAGTGGTGGAAGCACGGCCACAAACCCGGTTTCCCGGCACCCGCGGTCATGCTGCCCGGTCTGAGTATCACGGTGGTGTTGCTGGCCACGGCGTTGCTCTGGCCCCAGGTCCGTCATTCCGGCATCGGCGCGGGCGATGAACAGACCGTCACCGTGGCGGCCGTGCAGGGCAACGTGCCCCGGCTGGGTCTCGATTTCAACGCCCAGCGCCGGGCGGTGCTCGACAATCACGTGAAAGAGACGCAGCGGCTGGCCGACGATGTTCGTGCCGGAAAGGCCGCACAGCCCATGTTCGTGGTCTGGCCCGAGAACGCCTCGGACATCGACCCGCTGGCCAACGCGGACGCGGCCGCACAGATCACCGCGGCGGCCGACGCCATCGGCGCCCCGATCCTGGTGGGTTCGGTCACCAAGGCCGACGGCTACACCCGGGACAACCCGGTGGCCAACAACACGGTGATCGTGTGGGATCCCGAGCACGGGCCCGGCGAGCGCCACGACAAGAAGATCGTGCAGCCGTTCGGCGAATATCTGCCGTGGCGCGGCTTCTTCAAACATCTGTCGTCGTACGCCGACCGGGCCGGCTACTTCGTGCCGGGTGAGGGCAACGGCGTCGTGCACGCCGCCGGGGTGCCGATCGGGGTGACCACGTGCTGGGAGGTGATCTTCGACCGGGCCGCGCGCGAATCGGTGCTCAGCGGCGCCCAGGTGCTGACGGTGCCCACCAACAACGCCACGTTCGACGCGAACATGAGCGCGCAGCAGTTGGCGTTCGGCAAACTACGCGCCGTCGAGCACGATCGCTACGTCGTGGTCGCCGGCACCACGGGTATCAGCGCGATCATCGCCCCGGACGGGCGGGAGCTGGCCCGCACCGAGTTCTTCGAGCCGGCCTACCTGGACCACCAGGTCAGGCTGAAAACCGAGCTGACCCCCGCGACCGAGTGGGGCCCGGTGCTGCAGGTGGTGCTGGTCACGCTCGGTCTCGGAGCCGTTGTTGCGGCGTTGGCCATGTCGATGCTGCACAATGGAGGGTTCGTGCAAAGAATGTTGAGGCGTCGCACCGGCGAAGGCCCGCGACGATGAAGGAGCCACATGACAGTCCCTGGTGACGGAGCGCGCCCCCAGGACGGTGAACGCCCGAGTCAGCGCACCCTGGTGATCATTCCGACCTACAACGAGCGGGAGAACCTGCCGCTGATCGTCGGGCGAGTGCATCACGCCAATCCTGAGGTCCACATCCTCGTCGTCGACGACGGCAGCCCGGACGGCACCGGGCAGTTGGCCGACGAGCTGGCGCTGGCCGATCCGGACCGGGTGCACGTGATGCACCGGACCAGCAAAGCGGGCCTCGGTGCGGCGTACCTGGCCGGGTTCGCCTGGGGGCTGGGTCGCGGGTACTCGGTGCTGGTCGAGATGGACGCCGACGGCAGCCACGCTCCCGAGGAACTGAACCGGCTGTTGGACGCCGTCGATGCCGGGGCCGACCTGGCCATCGGTTCGCGGTATGTCTCCGGCGGCACGGTGCGCAACTGGCCGGTTCGTCGGTTGGTCCTGTCGAAGACCGCCAACACCTACTCGCGGCTTCTTCTGGGGGTCGGCATCCACGACATCACCGCCGGGTACCGCGCCTACCGGCGCGAGGTGCTGGAGAAGATCGACCTGTCCGCGGTGGATTCCAAGGGCTACTGCTTCCAGATCGACCTGACCTGGCGCGCCATCAACAACGGTTTCAAGGTCGTCGAGGTGCCTATCACGTTCACCGAACGTGAGCTCGGCGTCTCGAAGATGAGTGGTTCCAACATCCGCGAGGCCATGTTCAAGGTCGCGGAGTGGGGTATCCGCGGGCGCTTGGACCGCGCCAGAGGCGTGGTGCGCTGAGACACAAAAAAACCGCGGGCATGCACTGTGTGCATGCCCGCGGTTTTTTATCGGTTCAGCTGCCCCGGCGCTTGGTCTTGATCAGGTCGAGGCGTTCCTTGAGCAGCTCCTCGAGCTCCTCGACGGAACGACGCTCCAGCAGCATGTCCCAGTGGGTACGCGGCGGCTTGACCTTTTTCGGCTCGGGCACGTCACCCTCGATGAGGGTGCCCTCAAGGCCGTTGCGGCACAGCCAGGTGCCGGGGATCTCGGCGTCGTCGGCGAACGGGACGTCGAACTCCTCGCCGTTCTCGGTGCGGTAGCGGGCGACCTGACGCGGCGCCAGGTCATGGTTGCGGTCGGTCTCGTAGCTCACGGCTCCGAGGCGACTGCCTCGCAGGACACGATCAGCCATCGTCAACACTCCTCATTCACGCGAATTTGTCCGGACGTTTCAACGCTGCGTGGCGTTGCTGAGTTCCCGACTCGACCCCTCATGATACGCCGATCACAATCAACCTCCGTCTACAGTCGTGACCCATGGCGCGCCACCACAGACAGAACCGCCCGCAGCCGTGCCGATGGTGCGGACGTGAGGTCGCAGACGCGCAGATGGGGCGCCGTCGCCAGTACTGCAGGCAATCGTGCCGTCAGCGCGCCTACGAACAGCGAGCCATGGTCAAGGGCACCTCGTTGGCCCCGGATTCGGTGGTGCTCAGCGCGGACGAGGCGGCCCAGCTGGCCGACCGGGTGTATCAGGTCCGGTGCGCGGCCGAGGACGTGGCCATCGCGGTGGACGAGGGCGCCGGGACCGAGGAACTGCGGCAGCTGTGCGATGCGCTGTTGCAGGCGGCCAAGGCTGCCGACGGCTGGCGCTAGTCCGGCGGGCAGCTGAGTTGGCGTCCGACCCCCACCGGCGGGGCAACCGGTTTGAGGCAGCCCAGCGGTTCCACGCCGGAGGCGTTCAGTAGCACCCCCGACTGGTGCGCGTAGTTGACGCACACCAGGGAGGTGGCATCCGCGCGGCACCGGTAGTCGCCGAACGCCAGCGAGTTGCCCTCGGCGAGTTCGGCGCCGTCGCCGTAGCCGAACCGGCCCGGATCTCCGTGCAGCGAGCCGATGTCCACGGTCGCGCCGGCGAAATCCACCCAGCCCGGTATCCATTGGCCCTCGACATCGCCCGGCTTGGACGGCAGATCGCCGGCCTGAATCAGGCACGCCAGTTGTCCATTGACGTTCTTGTCGGTCGCGCACCGCGCGGTGCCCGACGGCGCGACGAACGCGACGTCCTCGCCCAGGTTCGTGGTCTGGCCCTCGCGCGTGGCGGTGTGGAAGCCGGAGGGATCGGCCGGGGTGCCGGCCTCCACCCACTTGATCACCCGGCTCATCGGGGTCCCGGGCGCCGGGGCCGTGGTGGGCAGCGGCGAGGTCGTCGTCGTGGTGGGCGTGGTGGTCTTGGTGTGTGGGGCGCCGGCCGGCATCGACATCCGGGGCTGCGAGGTCGGCTGCGACTCGCTCCCTCCCGACGAGCAGGCCGCCACGACGGCTGCCGAAAGCACAGCAGCCCCAACAGTCACAACGGTGCGCATACCCGCAAGGCTAGCGGTCGCGTGTCACGCCCACCGCGTGTCCGTCCGCACCGGTGAAGTTCGATACGGTCGGTTCATGCACGAGCGGACAGTCCGGGCAAAGATCAGTACGGGCATCGTCGAGGGCTTCACGCAGGACGGTGTACACCGTTGGCGCTCCATCCCTTACGCCAAACCTCCGGTGGGCCCGCTGCGGCTACGAGCGCCGGAGCCGGCCGAGCCGTGGCCGGGGGTTCGCTACTGCCACGGGTTCGGTTACTGCGCGCCCCAGCAACGTCGCTACACGCTCGTCGGCGTCGGCAAGCACCAGCCGATGAGCGAGGACTGCCTGACCCTCAACGTGGTGGCGCCGGAGAAAGCGGGTGATGACGGCCCACTGCCGGTGATGTTCTTCGTGCACGGCGGTGGCTACATCCTGGGCAGCTCGGCCACCCCGGTCTACGACGGCGCCGCCCTCGCCCGCCGGGGCTGCGTGTTCGTCTCGGTCAACTACCGGCTCGGCATGCTCGGCTGCGTCGAACTGTCCTCGTTGTCGACGCCCGAGCATCCGATCGACGACAACTTGTTCTTGCGTGATCTCGTGCTGGCGCTGCGCTGGGTGCGGGACAACATCGCGGTGTTCGGCGGGGACCCGGAGAACGTGACGATCTTCGGCGAGAGTGCGGGCGCGCACGCGGTCGCGACCCTGCTGGCGGTGCCCGAAGCCGAAGGGCTGTTCGCCCAGGTGATCTCGGAGAGCCCGGCCAGCGGCATGGTCAGCTCCGCCGACGCGGCCGCCCGGCTGGCCGGCCAGCTGGCCGAGATGCTCACTCCCGGTGGAGGATCGGCGGCCGCCGCGCTCAAGTCCGCCCGCCCGGCCGAGCTGGGCCGGGCCCTGGAGGCCCTGATCGACCGCGGTCAGACCGACATGCCGGGCGCCTTTCCGGTCGGGCCGACGTTCGGCACCGAGTACCTGCCGGTCGACCCGGTCACCGCGATGGCCGAGGGTAGCGCGCACCGCGTTCCGCTGATCGTGGGCAACAATGCCGACGAGGGGCGGCTGTTCACCCGGTTCCTGCAGTTGCTGCCGACCAACGAGCCGATGATCGAGAAGTTGTTCTCCGCTACGGATCCCGAGGATCGCCGCCGGATCGTCGCGGCCTATCCCGACTATCCGAGCAGTGCCGCCTGCGTGCGTCTGGGTGGCGACTTCGCCTTCGCGTCAGCCACCTGGCAGATCGCCGAGGCGCACAGCCGGCATGCGCCCACCTTCGTGTACCGCTACGACTACGCGCCCCGGACCCTGCACTGGGCGGGGCTCGGCGCCACGCACGCGATGGAACTGCTGGCCGTGTTCGACACCTACCACACCACGTACGGCGCCTTGCTGACCGCGGTGGGCGACCGCCGGTCGGCCCGCAAGGTGAGCCGTGACGTGCAGCGGCGGTGGCGGGAGTTCACCCGGACCGGCACGCCGGGCCCGGGCTGGCCGGACTATGACGTCGACGACCGGGCGGTGTACGTCTTCGATCGCAGCCCACGGGTCGAATTCGATCCCCGTGCCGAGCGGCGAAAGGCCTGGGAAGGTTTCACGCTCGCCCAGCGCTGAGTTCGTCGCAGGCACTCTGGGCGATTCGCTGCAGCCGCAGCCCGGGATGTGGTTGCGTGATCGGTGTGGAACACCCTCTGGATCCGCTGTCGGCCGACGAGTTTCGCGCGGTGGCAGCGATATTGCGGCGCGAGCACGGGGTCGGTGACGGTTGGCGGGTCGCCTCGGTCGAACTCGTCGAGCCGAGCAAGGCCGAACTGGCCGGCTTCGACGGTGATGGTGTCACTCCCGCCCGGCGCGCTGCCGTCATCTGCCTGGACCGGGCGGCGAACGCCACCTACAAGGGCGTGGTGTCACTGACCGACGACCGGGTGGAGAACTTCGACCACGTGCCCGGGGTGCAGGCCAACTTCACCGTCGATGAGTTCGTCGAATGCGACGAGGTGCTGCGGCGGCATCCCGACGTGATCGCCGCGCTGGCCAAACGCGGCATCACCGACCTGGACAACGTGTTCATGGACACCTGGACCTACGGCGACGCGGTCGCGCCGCCGGAATACCGTGACCGGCGGCTGGGGTGGTCGGATACCTGGTACAAACAGGCGCCGGGCGCCAATCCGTATGCCCATCCGATCAGCGGGCTGCACTGCGTGATCGACGTCAACACCATGGAGGTGTTGCGGGTCGAGGATGACGGCAGCGCCGAGATGCCCAGTGTGATGGGCGAATACGTACCCCACCACATTCCCGAGCGCATCCGGTCCAGCTGGCGGCGGGAGCCGCTCACGCCGCTGAACATCACCCAGCCCGAGGGGCCGTCCTTCGCCCTCGACGGAAACCTGCTGCGGTGGCAGAACTGGTCGCTGCGGGTCGGGTTCAACCATCGCGAGGGGATGACGCTGCACACCGTGCGGTACCGCGACGGCGACGTGAATCGCTCGGTGGCACACCGGATGTCATTCGCCGAGATGGTGGTTCCGTACCGGGATCCGTCGGTCGACCACTATCGGCGCACCGCCTTCGATATCGGCGAGTGGGGTCTGGGATTCATGACCACCTCGCTGGAGCTCGGCTGCGACTGCCTGGGCGAAATCCGTTATCTCGACGCGGTTCTGCATGACAGCTCGGGTGAGCCGTACACCATCACCAACGCGATCTGCATCCACGAGGAAGACAACGCCGTGCTGTGGAAGCACGTCGACCACGACGCCGGGGCGGAGGTGCGCCGGATGCGCAGGCTCACCCTGTCCTTCCACGTCACCGTCGCCAACTACGAATACCTGGTGTACTGGCGGCTGTATCAGGACGGCAACATCGAATGCGAGGTCCGCGCCACCGGGATCATGGTCACCACACCGGTGCCGGCCGGCCGTGCCCACCCCAACGGGACGCTTGTCGACGAGCGCACCTACGCGCCGTTCCACCAACACTTCCTGATCGCCCGGCTCGATCTGGACATCGACGGTCCCGACAACACGGTCTACATGACGGAGTCGCACGCCGAACCGATCAACCCGGACAACCCGTACGGGCTGTCGTTGGTGGTGCGCAATCAGGCGCTGCGCACCGAGCAGGAGGGTCGTCAGGACGTCAACTTCGCCACCCAGCGGGCCTGGAAGGTGGTCAACACCAACGTCGTCAACGGTCTGGGCACCCACCCGTCCTACAAGCTGGTGCCCACCGGGGCCATCCCGGCGATGTTCGATGCTTCCTCTCCGGTGCTCAAGCGCGCCAACGTCATCGGCCACACCCTGTGGGTCACCCCGAACCACCCCGGCGAACGCTGGCCGGCGGGGGAGTTCGTCAACCAGTCCGTGGCGGACACCGGGCTGGGTGAGTGGACCAAGGCCAACCGGTCGATCGAGAACACCGACGTGGTGCTCTGGTACGTGTTCGGCATCCACCACATCACCCGCCCCGAGGACTGGCCCGTGATGCCCGTCGACGTCGTGTCCTTCTGGCTCAAGCCGTTCGGCTTCTTCGATCGCAACCCGGCACTCGATGTTCCGGCCACCCCGCCCGACGCCTGCGCGCACACCCACGCCACGGCCGCACATCATTAGTTGACACCTGTCATGTGTGATCCGGAACACTGCTAGGTTGCCTGTGTGCATCCCACTGAGACAGCCGTGCTGGACCGCCCTGACGACCTGACCTGCGAATGGCTGACCGCCGCCATCGGCGCCGGTCCGGTCAGCGGATTCAGTTTCGACCGGATCGGTACCGGGCAGATGAGCGAGTGCTACCGGGTCACGCTGAGCTATGCCGGGCAGGCGGACGGTCCGGCGTCGGTGGTGCTGAAGGTGGCCGCCACCGACCCGAGCAGCCGCCAGACCGGCCTGGCTCTCGGCCTCTACGAGCGTGAGGTGCGGTTCTACGCCGACATCGCCCCGGCCCTGAATCCGGGGCCCGTGGCGCCGTGCTATCACGCCGCGTTCGACCCGGAGACCGGTGCGTTCGACCTGCTGCTCGGCGACGCCACCCCGGCTGTAGTCGGAGATGAGATCCGCGGCGCGACGGCCGAACAGGCCACGGTGGCGCTGACCGAGCTGGGTCGGGTGCACGGGTCGATGCTCGGTGCCGCCGTCCTGGACGACGCCGAATGGCTCAACCGGGAGGCACCCGTCAACCAGGCCCTGATCTCGGGCTTGTACGCCGCGTTCGTCGAGCGCTACGCAGGCCTGATCACGCCAGAACAGCGCAATGTCTGCGAACGTCTTGTCGAGAGTTTCGACGCCTACCTCGCCGATGAGGGGGCGCCCCAGCGGCCGCACGGGCTCGTGCACGGCGACTATCGGCTCGACAACATGCTGTTCGGCGCGGAGGGGGCCGATCGGGCGCTGACCGTGGTCGACTGGCAGACCGTCACCAGAGGGCCGGCGTTCACCGACGTCGCGTACTTCATCGGCTGTGCCCTGCCCGTCGAGCAGCGCCGCGCCCACTACGACGAGTTGCTGACCGCGTATCACCAGGCCCTCGGACCGGACGCGGCCCTGACGCTCGGCCAGGTGCGTGAGGGCGTGCGCCGCCAGAGCTTCTTCGGCGTGATGATGGCGATCATCTCCTCGATGCTGGTGGAACGTACCGAACGCGGCGACCAGATGTTCATGACCATGCTCGACCGGCATTGCAGCCACGTCCTGGACACCCATGCGCTGGATGTCCTTGCGCCACCGGCTGTTCCGGAGCCGTTGGTGCCCGCGCCCGAGGACGACCATGCGCATACCCCGACCGACGAAGAGTTGTGGAACGAGAGCTGGTATTTCGACTTCGTCGACGCCGACGCGGGTTTCGGCGGCTGGGTGCGGCTCGGGCTGATCCCGAACCAGGACACCGCGTGGGTCAACGTGTTGTTCTGTGGACCCGGTATGCCGACCGTGGCGCTCAACGACTTCCACGCGCCACTGGCCGATCCGTCGTCGGTCAAGGGGGAGGGGGTCGAGCTGAACTTGCACCCGGATGAGCCGCTTCAGGTGTATCGCCTGACCGCCACCGGGACCGGGGAGGCGTTCGACGACCCGTCGGCGTTGCTTCGCGGCGAGTCGGGGCAGGCCGTCTCGGTGACGTTGGACCTGACCTGGACGACGGCGGGAACGCCGTACCAATACCGGGTCACCCCGCGCTATGAGATCCCGTGCACGGTGACCGGGACGGTGATCATCGGCGATCAGACCCACACCGTGGATGCCGTTGCGGGCCAGCGTGACCACTCATGGGGCGTGCGGGACTGGTGGTCGATGAACTGGGTGTGGAGTGCGATCCACCTCGACGACGGTACCCATCTGCACGGCGTCGACATCCGGATCCCCGGAATGCCGCCGATCGGCATCGGCTATGCACAACGTGCGGACGAGCCGCTCGTCGAATTGCAGACGGTGACTGCGCAATACGCGATCGGCGATGATGATCTGCCGGTGTCGACGACATTGACGCTGCAACCTGTCGACATCGAAGTCGAAGTCGACATCGCGGCCCACGCGCCGGTGCTGCTGGTGGCAGCCGATGGTCGCGTCAGCCAGTTCCCCCGGGCGTGGGCGAGGGTGCGGACCGCCGACGGGCGCCGCGGCGTGGGCTGGCTGGAGTGGAACCGCAACCTCGGATAGTGGTCTCCCCGGCACCGCGAGCGGGCGTGTTTGCTGCCGACACGCCGTGCATTGTCGACATTCTGTGCACGCTCGCCGGCACTCAGGTGATGCGAAAACGCTTGAGCCGCGCAGTCGCTCCGGAGATCAACTCCACGCGGCTGCGCGGCACTCCCAGATGCTGGGCCAGCAGTTTGGTGACGGCGTCGTTGGCCTTGCCGTCGACCGCCCGCTCCTGGACGTAGATGGTGAGCGCACCGTCGGCGACCTCGACCAGCGGGCCTTTGCGGCTGCCGGGTTTGACGCGGACGACGACGGTTTCGCTCACTCCGCCATTTTCTACCGGGCGACGATCACCGAGGAGCCGTGGCCGAACAGACCCTGGTTGGCGGTCACGCCGACCTTCGCGCCCTCGACCTGACGGCCGGTGGCCTGGCCCTTGAGCTGCCAGGTCAACTCGCATACCTGCGCGATGGCCTGCGCCGGGATGGCCTCACCGAAGCACGCCAGGCCGCCCGACGGGTTGACCGGGACGCGCCCGCCGATGGTGGTGGCGCCGCTGCGCAGCAGCTGCTCACCCTCGCCCTTGGCGCACAGGCCCAGGTGCTCGTACCAGTCCAGCTCGAGCGCGGTGGACAGGTCGTACACCTCGGCCAGGCTGACGTCCTCGGGTCCGATGCCGGCCTCGGCATAGGCGGCATCGAGGATCTGGTCTTTGAACACCCGCTCCGGGGCGGCCACCACGGCGGTGGAATCCGTTGCGATGTCCGGCAATTCGGGCAGGTGCTGCGGGTACTGCGGCGTTACCGTCGAGATCGCGCGCACCGACGGGACGCCGTCCAGCGACCCGAGGTGCTTCTCCGCGAACGCCTTCGACGCCACGATCAGCGCGGCCGCGCCGTCGGAGGTGGCGCAGATGTCGAGCTGGCGCAGCGGGTCGGAGACCACCGGGCTGGCCAGCACGTCCTCGATCGCGGATTCCTTGCGGTAGCGCGCATTCGGGTTCTGCAGACCGTGCCGGGAGTTCTTCACCTTCACCTGGGCGAAGTCCTCGGCCGTGGCGCCGTAGAGATCCATCCGGCGCCGGGCCAGCAGGGCGAAGTACACCGGGTTCATGGCGCCCAGCAGGTGGAAGCGCTGCCAGTCGGGATCGTTCTTGCGCTCGCCGCCGACCGGCGCGAACGCGCCCTTGGGCGTGGTGTCGGCACCGATCACCAGTGCGACGTCGCAGAAGCCGGCCAGGATGTGGGCGCGGGCGCTCTGCAGCGCCTGCGAGCCGCTGGCGCAGGCGGCGTACGAAGATGACACCGGCACACCGTTCCAGCCCAGCTTCTGGGCGAACGTCGAGCCGGCGATGAAGCCGGGGTAGCCGTTGCGGATGGTGTCAGCGCCGGCGACCAGCTGGATCTGGCGCCAGTCCAGGCCGGCCTCGGCGAGTGCGGCGCGGGCCGCGACGACGCCGTACTCGGTGAAGTCACGTCCCCACTTGCCCCACGGGTGCATGCCCGCGCCGAGGATGTACAACGGTTCCGGGCTCATCAGGCGATCCTCCAAGCATGGGTGGTGCGCTCGACGCCCTTGTCGTCGGTGTAGAGCGTCATGGTGGTCAGCTCCATCTCCATACCGACCTTGAGATCGGCGGCCAGGGTGCCCTCGACGACCTTGCCGAGCACGATGAGGCCCTCGTCGGCCAGCTCGACCGCGGCGATCGCGAACGGCTCGAACGGGTCGGTCTTGGGGTACGGCGAGGGTGGGAGGTACCGGTTCTCGGTGTAGCTCCACACCTTTCCGCGGCGGGACAGCGGGACCAGGGCGAGGGTGTCGCTGTCGCAGGCCGGGTTGGGGCAGTTGTTCTCACGCGGCGGGAACACGTACGTGGCGCACTGGGTGCACTTGCCGCCGATCAGGTGGGTGGCACCGGCGTCGTCGGTGGAAAACCACCCGTCGATCGCGGGTTGCGAGGATGCTGCTGGCACGCGGCCAGCCTAAACGATCAGAACCCCAAAACTGAAACGTGTTGCAGTTTGGTGGTGCGCGCGGAAACCGGTTGAAGTGTACGAAACGGTTTCGTACACTTTGGTCATGGTTCGAGGTGTAGAACGCGAGCAGGCCGTCTTGGCCGCCACCGTCGAGTTGTTGGCGGAACGGGGCTACCAGGCGCTGACGATGGACGCGGTGGCCGCGCGGGCGGGCGCCAGCAAGGCCACCATCTACCGTCGTTGGCCGAACAAGGCTCAGCTCGTCCGCGCCACGTTGGATGCGGCCGACGCCGCACGCAATGCGTCGGTGCCCGACACCGGTCAGTTGCGCAGCGATCTGCTGGCCGTGATGGATGTGGTTGCGGCGGAAGTGGCCGATCCACTGACGCAGGTCACCGCGGAACTCGCGACGCTGATGCGGCACGACGAACAACTGGCGGAGGCCCTGCGCGAACACCTCGCGAAAGAGGAGCTGTCGCCGTTCCACGACGCGCTGGGGCGGGCCATCGCCCGCGGCGATATTTCCCAGGACACCGACCTCGAGCTCATCCATGACGTGGCCGAGGCGATGATCCTGCGCCAGATGCATCTGAATCTGCCCGTCGATGCGGCGTTCAGCGCCCGGTTGGTCGATGACGTGCTGCTGGTGCTGCTCGCGGGAGCCGCGATATGACGATCGTGATCGCCGGCGCCGGCCCAACCGGACTGACACTCGCCATCGAGCTGGCCCGTCGCGGTGTGCCCTGCCGGGTGCTGGACCAGGCCGCGACGTTGTTCCCCGGCTCGCGCGGCAAGGGACTGCAACCGCGCACCCTGGAGGTCTTCGACGATCTCGGGGTGATCGGCGCCGTGCTGGCGGCCGGCGAGCCGTTCCCGCCGATGCGGCTCTACCGGGGCGCGGACGTGGTCTGGGAGAAACCCGTCTACGAGCTGCTGGGGCTGCCCGAACTGGAACGTTCGCCCGCGGTACCGTACCCCGACACCTGGCTGATCCCGCAGTGGCGCACCGACCAGATCCTGGCGGCGCGATTTGCCGAACTCGGCGGAACCATCGAATTCGACACCAAGGTAACGGGTTTCACAGAGCATGGCGATGGAGTCACTGTGCAGACGAGCCGGGGTGCAATCCGGGCGGACTACGTGGTGGGCGCCGACGGCGGCCGCAGCACGGTCCGCAAGGCATCCGGAGTCGAATTCCTCGGCGGTGCGCTCACCGAGGAACGCATCATCGTGGGCGACGTGCGGGCCAGTGGGCTCGACGGCAGGCGCTGCCACCTGTTGACCCGTGACGGCGACCAGTCCAACAGGTTCTCGCTGTGGAATCTGCCCGGCAGCGAGCACTACCAACTGGTGGTGACGATGGCACCGGGCGAGGACCCGCCCGCACTGACCCTCGAGGGCATACAGGCAATCCTGCAACAGCGGTCGGGACGGCCCGACATCAGGCTGTCGGACCTGCGCTGGATCTCGCAGTATCGCGTGAACCTGCTGCTGGCGCAACGCTTTCGGATGGGGCGAGTGCTCCTGGCCGGCGATGCTGCCCACGTGCATTCGCCGGCCGGCGGGCAGGGCGTCAACACCGGCGTACAGGATGCCTACAACCTCGGCTGGAAACTGGCCGCGGTGTCGGCCGGGGCGCCCGACGCTCTGCTGGACAGCTATGAGGCCGAGCGCTTGCCCGTCGCTGCCGACGTGCTGCAACTCAGCGGCCTGTTGCACGGCCAGGGATTCAGCGCACCGGGCTCGGCGCCGGGGGCCATCCACCAATTGGACATCAATTACCGCGGTGGCCCGCTCGCGGCCGAATCCGAACCGTCCGGTTCGCTGCGTGCCGGCGACCGGGCACCCGACGGCCTGCTGCCGGACGGCCGCAGACTGTTCGACGTGTTCCGCGGACCGCACTGGACGGTGCTGCAATTCGATGCCGATCCAGTCGATTTCGGCGTCCCGCAGGTGCGCCTGGCGCCGAGCGCCGGCTACGACGTACCCGTCGGCTCCTACGTACTGATCCGCCCCGACGGCTACATCGGCGCGGTGAGCGCCCGGCCGGAAGTCATCCGGGACCAACTCGGCCAGGGCGGGCACACTCCGGCCGTCAACCGTCCCGGATGACGCGATGGCCACGTCGTTCACATCCTGACCGTCCACGGTGCAGCCGTAGGCGGCCGTCGCATCTGAAAAGCTGACGGGTATGTCCGATCAGCCCGACATGCTCGCCGCCGAGTGGGAGACTCATCGGCCCGCGGTGTTCGGGGTGGCCTACCGGCTGTTGGGGAGTGTGGCCGATGCCGAGGACGTGGCCCAGGAGGTGTGGCTGCGGGCGGCGGGCGCGGATCTGGCCAAGGTCGACGACCTGCGGGCCTGGTTGGTCACGGTGTCGGCGCGTCTGTCCTACGACATCCTCAAGAGCGCGCGCGCCCGCCGCGAGGCCTATGTCGGGCCGTGGCTGCCGGAGCCCCTGCTGACCGGGCCGGACGCGTCGGAGCCGGTCCTTGTCGATGAGTCGGTCAGCTCGGCGATGCTGCTGATCATGGACGAGCTGAGCCCGCCCGAGCGCGTGGCCTTTGTCCTGCACGATGTCTTCGGCATCGAGTTCGACCGGATCGCGGCGATGCTGGAGATCTCGGGGGCGGCCGCCCGGCAGTCGGCCTCGCGGGCGCGGCGGCGGGTCGACAAGGCCAGGCGGTCCGCGCCGCAGGCGTCGAACGCCGAGCGGAGGCGGGTACTGACGACCTTCCGCGCCGCCTACGAGGCCGGTGACATCGCGGGTCTGGTCAAGCTTCTGCACCCGGATGCGGTCTACGTCACCGACGGCGGCGGCAAGGTCGCGGCGGCGCAAAAGCTCATCCGTGGTGGTGAGCGCATCGCGATGGTGATGGAGCGAGTGGGGCGGCAGTGGCGTCCCGACCGCATCGATTTCGTCGAGGTCGGCGGCGAACTGGCGTTGGTGTTCTATCGGCAGGACGACGTGTATTCGGTCGACACCGTGCAGATCGACGACGGGTTGATCTCCGCGTACCGCAGGGTGATCAACCCGGACAAACTCGTTCACCTCTGACCTGTCACATTCGGGCGGGCTATCTCGTCTTCCTTGTGACGGCGCGACAACGGCGGTTGCTCGCGTGCAGATCCAGATTCACCCGGTACGGCATCTCTGCTTGTGGCGTGCGCTGATGCCTTCATCCGAAAGGACGTGTAATGCAAGCCATCACTGTTTCCGACCGTAACGCCGGTATCGCCGGGCTGTCCTTGACGGATATGCCGTACCCGCATGCGGCGGAGAACGACGTCGTCGTACGCGTACACGCCGCGGGCTTCACTCCCGGAGAGCTCGACTGGCCGGCCACGTGGACCGATCGGGCGGGCCGTGACCGAACCCCGAGCGTGCCGGGGCACGAGCTCGCCGGTGTGGTGGCCGAGTTGGGCATCGGCACAACAGGTTTGACTGTGGGTCAGCGGGTGGTCGGGCTCGCCGACTGGGCCCGCAACGGCACGCTCGCGGAATACGTTGTGGTAGAGGTCCGAAACCTGGCGCCGCTCCCGGCGGATGTCGACTACGTGACCGCGGCCGCACTGCCGATATCCGGTCTGACCGCCTGGCAAGGGTTGTTCGACCACGGCCGACTCGCCACCGGACAAACGGTCCTGATCCACGGCGCGGCGGGCGGGGTCGGATCGATCGCGGTGCAACTGGCCCGAGAGGTCGGTGCCCACGTCATCGGCACCGGCCGCGCGGCGGACCGGGACCGCGCGCTAGAGCTCGGTGTCCACACCTTCATCGACCTCGCCGCCGAAAGGTTCGAGGATGCGGGCGAAGTCGATGTGGTGTTCGACGTGATCGGCGGAGAAGTTCTCGCCCGCTCGGCGGCTGTGGTCCGGGCCGGAGGCGCCCTCGTCACCATCGCCGCCCCGCCGGAGATCCGTCCCGAGGCCGGACGGGCCGTCTTCTTCGTGGTCGAACCCGATCGGGTCCGCCTCGCCGACCTCATCGCGCGGGTGCGCGACGGACGACTCAAGCCAGTCGTCGGTGCCGTGCGACCGCTGACCGAGGCGCCGGCCGCATTCGCGCCCGGCAAGCGCACACCCGGCAAGACGATCATCCAGGTGACCGAGGACTGACAGGAGCAGAACATGATGAAAATGCGTATCGCAGGAGGGATTTTGGCCGTGGCCGCCCTGGCGGGTGTCACCGCGTGCACCTCGGCGAGTCAGGCGGCGCCCACTACGTCCCCGACGCCTGCCGTCACCTCGGAGGTTCCGTCGGAAACCCTGACCCCGTTGATCGAGCAGGCTCTTCCGAACGCCCCGGGTAAGACGTTCACCTCGGCGATCGTCGACTTCCCTCCCGGCGCCCGCGCGGTGCCGCACCGTCACGGCCAGGCGTTCGTCTACGCCTACGTTCTCGAGGGGTCCGTGCGCAGCTCGGTCGACGACAACCCCGTGTCCACCTACCGCGCGGGGGAAAACTGGGTAGAGCAGCCCGGTGCCCACCACCCACTCACCGAGAACGTCAGCACGACCGATCCGGCCAAGCTGCTGGTCATCTTCGTCTCCAATACCGGAGACAGCCTCAAGGTCGAGGACCACCAGTAGCGCCCGGCACCAACGATTTCGAAGGAACCAGTGATGACCACACCGCGCGTCGCCGTCAACACCCAACATCCCGCGGCCTACAAGGCACTCATCGCGCTGGCCGGGGAGGTGGAGAACAGCGCTGCCGGCGCCGGCCTCGACCCGCTCCTGATCGAGTTGATCAAGATCCGGACGTCGCAGATCAACGGATGCGCGTTCTGTCTGCGCATGCACACCCGAGAGGCTCTCGCCAAAGGGGAGAACCCAGACCGGATCGCCGTGTTGTCTGCCTGGGCGGAGACCGGCTACTTCTCCGAGACCGACCGCGCCGCACTGGCTCTGGCCGAGGCGGTCACCCGAATATCGGATACGCACGTCAGCGATGAGGAGTACGCGACCGCCGCTGCCGCACTCACCGCCGACCAGATCTCGGCCGTCATCTGGCTGACCACGGTGATGAACGCCTTCAACCGCGTCGCCATCTCCAGCCGCTACCGCGTCGCCGACTGAATTTCACGGCCCGTCTCACATCACCGGGAATGCCGGTCGGCCAATGTGTTTCGCCGGTAGTCGGCGGTGACGCGGGCCAGGTCGTGCCGATCGCCCGCATGCATCTCCCGGTTGGCCCGGATCACGGCGGACGTCTCGGGGATGCGCCGGGTCTCGTAGCCGGCAACACCGCGGCCTTCGGCCAGTTCGTCGGCCAGGGCGCGCGCGTCGAGAATCGCTTGGGAACCGCCGTTGGCGCCGACCGGATACATCGGATGTGCGGCATCGCCGAGCAGCGTGACACGTCGAGTTCCCCAGTGCGGGAGCGGTTCCCGGTCGACCATTGGGTACTCGAACACCGCGTCGGAGCGCCCTACGAGCTCGGCGTGGTCCAGCCAGTCCAGCTGCCAGCCGGCCATGTGGGCGGCCACCGCCGCCGGATCGGCCGGGGTGTTCCAGTTCGCGTCACCGGGCAACGGTCCGGGCGTACCCTCGGTGACCTGCAGCACCCAGTTCACCAGGCCGCCGCCGATCGGGTAGGCGACCAGTTCGACCCCGCCCGGTCCTTTGACGATGGCCATGGTGCGGCCGTCGAGGAACGGTTCCATGCGGGTCGCGCCGCGGAACATCCGCACGCCGGACCACAGCAGGGGATCGGGGCCCGGGTGCAGCCGGCGCCGCACCATCGACTGCACGCCGTCGGCGCCGACGAACACCTCGGCAGCGAAGTCGCCGGCGCGTGTGGCCACCCGCACGCCGTCCGCCGTCTCTTCGAAGTCCGTGACGCCTGCTGCGGTGCGCACGGCGTCGGGCCCGAGCCGGTCCCGCACCGCATCGAGCAGCAGCATCTGCAGCCGGCCGCGGTGCACCGAACACTGGGGGTACGCGTAGCCGCCTTCGATTCCGCGAGGCTCGCGGAACAGCAGCTCGCCGTCGGAGGTGTAGTAGTCGATGACCGCCGGGGCGGCCGAGATCGCGCGAAGCCGGTCGCCGAGGCCGAGCGTGTGGAGTTCGGCGACGGCGTGGGGGAGCAGGTTGATGCCGACGCCCATCGCGGCGAGCTCGCGCGCCGATTCCACGACGGTGACGCGCATGCCCCGGGCGTGCAGGCTGAGGGCTGTGGTGAGGNGTGCCGTGACGGACCCGAAGCCCACACTGATGCTGCTCGACGGTAATTCCCTGGCATTCCGCGCGTTTTACGCGTTGCCCGCGGAGAATTTCAAGACCCAGGGCGGGTTGACCACCAACGCGGTCTACGGGTTCACCTCGATGCTGATCAACCTGCTGCGCGACGAGCAGCCCAGCCATGTCGCCGCGGCATTCGACGTGTCGCGGCAGACGTTCCGCAAGGACAAGTACCCCGAGTACAAGGAGGGCCGGTCCGCGACGCCGGATGAGTTCCGCGGGCAGATCGACATCACCAAGGAGGTGCTCGGCGCACTGGGCATCACGGCACTGGCCGAGCCCGGTTTCGAGGCCGACGACATCATCGCCACCCTGGCCACCCAAGCCGAGCAGGAGGGCTACCGGGTGCTGGTGGTCACCGGTGACCGTGATTCGCTGCAGTTGGTCACCGACAACGTCACCGTGCTGTACCCGCGCAAGGGGGTCAGCGAGCTCACCCGGTTCACCCCGGAGGCCGTGGTGGAGAAGTACGGGCTCACCCCGGCGCAGTACCCGGACTTCGCCGCACTACGCGGGGACCCGAGTGACAACCTGCCCGGTATCCCCGGAGTCGGCGAGAAGACCGCGACGAAGTGGATCGTCGAGCACGGCTCGCTGCAGGCCCTGGTCGACAACGTCGACACGGTAAAGGGAAAGGTGGGTGACGCGTTGCGGGCCAACCTGTCCAGCGTGGTGCTGAACCGGGATCTCACGGAGCTGGTGCGTGATGTGCCGTTGGCGCAGACGCCCGACACCCTGCGGATGCAGCCGTGGAACCGTGACCAGATCCACCGGCTGTTCGACGACCTGGAATTCCGGGTGCTGCGCGACCGGCTGTTCGAGACACTGGTCGCTTCCGAGCCCGAGGTCGAGCACGGGTTCGACGTGCGCGGCCGCGCGCTGGAGTCGGGTGAGCTGGCGGCCTGGCTGGCCGAGCACAGCCTGGGCAACCGGTTCGGACTCGCCGTCGTCGGTACGCACCTGGCCTACGACGCCGATGCCACCGCGCTGGCCATCGTGGCGCCCGACGGCGACGGGCGCTACATCGACACCGCGACGTTGACGCCCGAGGACGAGGAGGCGCTGGCGCGCTGGCTGGCCGATCCCGGGCCGCCCAAGGCGCTGCACGAGGCCAAGCTGGCCATGCACGATCTGGCCGGCCGCGGCTGGACCCTGCGCGGCGTCACCTCCGACACGGCGCTGGCGGCCTACCTGGTGCGGCCGGGGCAGCGCAGCTTCGCGCTCGACGACCTGGCGGTGCGCTACCTGCGCCGCGAACTGCGTGCGGAAACGCCTGAGCAGCAACAGCTTTCGCTGCTGGATGACTCCGACGGGGTCGACGAGCAGGCGGTGCAGACGCTGATCCTGCGGGCCTGCGCGGTGCTGGACCTCGCCGATGCGCTGGACGAGGAGCTGGCCCGCATCGACTCGTCGTCCCTGCTGGGCCGAATGGAACTGCCGGTGCAGCGGGCGCTGGCCGAGATGGAGTCGACCGGTATCGCCGTCGACCTGGACAAGCTGCAGGAGCTGCAGAGCGAGTTCGCCGATCAGATCCGTGACGCCGCCGAGGCCGCCTACGCGGTGATCGGCAAGCAGATCAACCTCGGCTCGCCCAAACAGCTGCAGGCGGTGCTGTTCGACGAGCTCGAGATGCCGAAGACCAAGCGCACCAAGACCGGCTACACCACCGACGCCGACGCGCTGCAGTCGCTGTTCGACAAGACCGGGCATCCGTTTCTGCAGCACCTGCTGGCCCACCGCGACGCCACCCGGCTGAAGGTGACCGTCGACGGCCTGCTCAACTCCGTGGCGTCCGACGGCCGCATTCACACCACGTTCAACCAGACCATCGCCGCCACCGGCCGGCTGTCGTCTACCGAGCCGAACCTGCAGAACATCCCGATCCGCACCGAGGCGGGCCGTCGCATCCGCGATGCGTTCGTGGTCGGCGCCGGCCCGGACGGGCCCTACAGCGAGCTGATGACGGCCGACTACAGCCAGATCGAGATGCGGATCATGGCGCACCTGTCCCGGGACGAAGGCCTCATCGAGGCATTCAACACAGGGGAGGACCTGCATTCGTTCGTGGCCTCGCGGGCGTTCTCGGTGCCCATCGACGAGGTGACCCCGGAGCTGCGCCGCCGGGTCAAGGCGATGTCGTACGGCCTGGCCTACGGGTTGAGCGCCTACGGGCTGGCCAGTCAGCTCAAGATCTCCACCGAAGAGGCCAAGGTGCAGATGGAGCAGTACTTCGACCGGTTCGGCGGGGTGCGCGACTACCTGCGCGACGTGGTCGACCAGGCCCGCAAGGACGGGTTCACCTCGACCGTGCTGGGCCGCCGCCGCTACCTACCGGAACTGGACAGCAGCAACCGCAACGTGCGGGAGGCCGCCGAGCGGGCCGCGCTCAACGCGCCGATCCAGGGCAGCGCCGCCGACATCATCAAGGTGGCGATGATCAACGTCGACGCCGCGATCAAGGACGCCGGGCTGAAATCACGGATGCTGCTGCAGGTCCACGACGAGCTCCTGTTCGAGGTGGCCGACGGCGAGCGCGAGACCTTGGAGGCCCTGGTGCGCGAGCACATGGGCAACGCCTATCCGTTGGACGTCCCGCTGGAGGTGTCGGTGGGCTACGGCCCGAGTTGGGACTCGGCGGCGCACTAGCAGGTCAGTAGCCGACGGGCGCGCGGTAGTTGGCCAGCCAGTGCAGGATCGGGGCGGCCGACCGTGCGGCGGCAACGGCGTAGACCTCCTCCTGCTGGAGCGCGTACACCCGGGCGTCCCCGAATCCGCGGTCGATGCGGTCGCGGACGAAGGCGAGCTCGACGANTCTGCTCGCGGCGGCGGCTGATCACGGCCACCACGATCATCGTGACGAACATCGGCACCATCCACACCGCGTACACGATGAAGTAGGTGCCCGCCCCCACCAGCGACGAGCCGTTCCACAACCCGTGCATGAGCACCGCGCCCAGATACCCGGCCAGGATGCACAGGGCCTTGGCGCCCGAGCTGCGCCGGTGCAGGGCGAAGTACACCCCGATCGCGGTCATGGTGGTGAACAGCGAGTGCGCGAAGGGCGCCATGATCAGGCGCATCGCCGCGGTGAGCAGTGATCCGGCCAGCGAATCCGCGCTGGAGATGTACATGATGTCTTCCAGCCAGGCGAACCCGAGGCCGACCAGGCCGGCGTACACGAGGCAGTCGGTGAGCGAGTTCAGCTCGTTGCGTCGGCGCCCGGTCATCATGATCAGCAGGAACAGGCCCTTGGCGGCCTCTTCGATGAGCGGGGCCCGGATCGCCACCGAGGCGAAACTGTGCGACGAGTCGACCCCGGGTGCCAGCAGCGCATCGGTGAACAGGCTCAACACCAGTGACAACACGATCGCCACCGCGGCGCCCCAGCCGAAGGCCAGCAGCAGCAGTCGGGGCGGCTCCGGTTCCCAGCGGTCCAGCCACAGGTAGGCGAACACCGCCCCGGTCATCACGATGCTGGACAGGGTGAACCCGACGATCGCGCCGACCGGGTTGAGCGCGGTGAACAGCAGCACCAGCGCGCCGATCACGACCCCGCACGCGATGATCGCGGCCAGCGGGGCGCCTACCTTGCGGACCGGCCTGGGCAGTGGTGCGGTGATCGGGTACCACGGCCGGGAGGCGGGGCCGGGAGTCGGGTAGTACGCCACCGCAGCAGCGTAGCCGTGGGTGGACGGCGTTCTCGGCACAAATCTCGCCGGGACCCGTGACGGGGAGCCCTCGCGGCCTGCCTTCTTGGGACCGGGTTTGTCCTGCGTGTACCCGGTCGAGTACCCTCGTTACGTATCTGTGCGCACAGCTTGACACCGTCTGGTCACTGCCACGGATCTGCACGAACGCAAAACCGCAATACAAATGTCCCTACGATTAAACCTGTCCGGAGCAACCCACCACATGCCAAGTCCCTCCGTCACCTCGCCGCAAGTAGCCGTCAACGACATCGGCTCGGCTGAGGACTTTCTCGCCGCCATCGACAAAACCATCAAATACTTCAACGATGGCGACATCGTCGAGGGAACCATCGTCAAGGTTGACCGTGACGAGGTCCTCCTCGACATCGGTTACAAGACCGAAGGTGTCATTCCTTCCCGCGAACTCTCCATCAAGCACGACGTCGACCCCAACGAGGTCGTTTCCGTGGGCGATGAGGTCGAGGCCCTCGTTCTCACCAAGGAGGACAAGGAAGGCCGCCTGATCCTGTCCAAGAAGCGGGCTCAGTACGAGCGCGCCTGGGGCACCATCGAGGAGCTCAAGGAGAAGGACGAGGCCGTCAAGGGCACCGTCATCGAGGTCGTCAAGGGCGGCCTGATCCTCGACATCGGCCTGCGTGGCTTCCTGCCCGCATCGCTGGTCGAGATGCGTCGCGTCCGCGATCTGCAGCCGTACATCGGCAAGGAGATCGAGGCCAAGATCATCGAGCTGGACAAGAACCGCAACAACGTGGTGCTGAGCCGCCGCGCCTGGCTGGAGCAGACCCAGTCCGAGGTGCGCAGCGAGTTCCTCAACCAGCTGCAGAAGGGCGCCATCCGCAAGGGTGTCGTCTCCTCGATCGTCAACTTCGGCGCCTTCGTCGATCTCGGCGGTGTCGACGGTCTGGTCCACGTCTCCGAGCTGTCCTGGAAGCACATCGATCACCCGTCCGAGGTGGTTCAGGTGGGCGACGAGGTCACCGTCGAGGTGCTCGACGTCGACATGGATCGCGAGCGGGTTTCGCTGTCGCTCAAGGCGACTCAGGAAGATCCGTGGCGTCACTTCGCCCGCACCCACGCGATCGGCCAGATCGTGCCGGGCAAGGTCACCAAGCTGGTGCCGTTCGGTGCGTTCGTCCGCGTCGAGGAGGGCATCGAGGGTCTGGTGCACATCTCGGAGCTGTCCGAGCGCCACGTCGAGGTCCCGGACCAGGTGGTCCAGGTCGGCGACGACGCGATGGTCAAGGTCATCGACATCGACCTGGAGCGTCGCCGGATCTCGCTGAGCCTCAAGCAGGCCAACGAGGACTACACCGAGGAGTTCGACCCGTCGAAGTACGGCATGGCCGACAGCTACGACGAGCAGGGCAACTACATCTTCCCCGAGGGCTTCGACGCCGAGACCAACGAATGGCTCGAAGGCTTCGACAAGCAGCGTGAGGAGTGGGAGGCCCGCTACGCCGAGGCCGAGCGCCGGCACAAGATGCACACCACGCAGATGGAGAAGTTCGCCGCGGCCGAGGCCGAGGAAGCTGCCCGTCCGGTGTCCAACGGTTCCTCCCGCTCGGAGGAGTCCACCGGTGGCACGCTGGCCAGCGATGCACAGCTGGCCGCTCTGCGGGAGAAGCTCGCAGGCAACGCCTAGGTAAGTCTGGCAACGAACGCCCCGGCCCTCTTGGGTCGGGGCGTTCGTCGTTTCGGCGCCCTGACAGACTGTCAGGCGTGCTTCGTATCGGGTTAACCGGCGGTATCGGCGCCGGGAAGTCAACAGTGTCGGCCACATTCAGTGATCTCGGCGGCATCATCGTCGACGGCGACGTCATCGCCCGCGAGGTGGTCGAGCCCGGAACCGAGGGGCTGGCCAAGCTCGTCGAGGCGTTCGGCGACGGGATCCTGCTGCCCGAAGGGGCGCTGAACCGTCCCGCCCTGGCCGCGGTGGCCTTCAGCGACGACGAGAAGCGCGCCACCTTGAACGGCATCGTGCACCCGCTGGTGGCGCACCGCCGGTCGGAGCTCATCGCGGCTGCGCACGAAGACGCCGTCATCGTCGAGGACATCCCGCTGCTGGTGGAGTCTCAGATGGCGCCCATGTTCCCGTTGGTCATCGTGGTGAACGCCGACCCAGAGATCCGGGTCAAGCGGCTCATCGAGTACCGCGGGTTCACCGAGGAGGATGCCCGCGCCCGCATCGCCGCGCAGGCCACCGAGGAGCAGCGTCGTGCGGTCGCGGATGTCTGGCTGGACAATTCGGGTAGCCCGGGCGCCGTGGTCGAACAGGCCCGCGCCCTCTGGCACGAGCGGATCCTGCCGTTCGCGCACAACCTCACGATGCGGCAGCCGGCCTATCGACACCCCGTCGTGGTGCCCTACGACCCGACCTGGCCGGATCAGGCCCGCCGGATCGTGGCGCGGCTGAACTCCGCCTGCGGACACCGCGCGGTCCGCATCGACCACATCGGGTCGACGGCCGTGCCCGGTCTGGACGCCAAGGACGTCATCGACGTGCAGGTGACGGTCCCGTCACTGGCTGTTGCCGACGAACTCGCCGATGCACTGTTGACGGCCGGTTATCCCGCGGTGCCCGGTATCACCACGGACACCCCGCACAGTGCGGATCCGGCGGTGTGGCACAAGCGTTTCCACGCCTCGGCGGACCCGGGCCGGCCGACGAATGTGCACATCCGGGTGGACGGCTGGCCCAACCAGCGCTTCGCGCTGATGTTCGTCGACTGGCTGCGCAACAACCCGGGCGTGCACGCGGACTACCTTGCCGCCAAGCACGCCGCGGTGAAGGCGCCCGATTACGCCGTGGCCAAAGAGCCGTGGTTCCTCGACGCCTACCGGCGCGCCTCGGAGTGGGCGGACGCGACGGGGTGGCAGCCTTAAACGTTGGGCTACACCGGGTTTCGTTACCGGCGAACCGGCGGACGAATGTCCGCGCCGCAGTTCCGACGCTGCGGTACGTTTGGGGCGGTCGAAGGGGGGCGTATGTCAACAGGCAAACCGGCACTGGTTCCGGTCCGCCAGATCGCCGCCCACGAGCTGGTGGTCGACCAGATGCGGCGGGCCCTGGAACTCGGACAGTTCCGGCCCGGTGACCGGCTGCCCACCGAACGCGAGCTGTCCGACGTCCTGAACGTCTCCCGCACCACGGTGCGCGCGGCGGTCGCCGTGCTCGAACGGGAGGGCCTGATCACGGTCCGGCGTGGCCGGGGCGGCGGGTTCACCGTCCAGGCGCCGCACTATGACTCGGCCGAGATGCGCGCGGAGTTGCGCCGCAACAAGCGCGAGGTCCGCGACGCGTTCGACTATCGCGTCGTCGTCGAAACCGGGGCCACCCGGTTGGCGGCCGAACGGCGCCGCGCCACTGATCTGACCGCGCTTCGAAAACTGCTCAAAGGCATGGAATCCGCGCTGCATACGGCGATGAACGACCAGTCTGCCCGTCACACCACCGACTTCCAGACCTTGGATTCGGCGTTCCATCTCGGAATCGCTCAGGCCGCCCAGAACGCCCGGCTGCTCGACGCCGTGGCCGACGCCCGCCGCAGGATGTGGCTACCGGTCGGCGCGATCTTCGGGCGGCTGGAGCCCAACGCCAACGACTATCACGCCGCGATCCTCGAGGCGATCGAGAACCGTGATCCGGAGCGCGCCGCGGCCGAGATGGCAGCCCATATCAACGACACCCGGCGCACGGTCGAGTCCTGGCTCAAGCGCTGACGGTCAGGCGGCCGGGGGCGCTGGCTCCGGGGCAGGAGGCAGCGCGGGATCCGCGGCAGGCGGAAGCGCGGGATCGGCCGGCGTGGCCGGGTCGACGACGGTTGCCGGCACCGGGGTGTTCAGCGCGGCGCCGCAGGGCAGGCTGCCGTAATTCGGGTCGTCCTTGGGCCGCATCAGCCGCGGTGCGACGAAGGTGTCGGCCTGGGCCACGATCTGGTCGTCCACCAGGATCTCGCAGTGCAGGTTCGCCGAGTACGGCCAGTCGATACGCACCGACATCCCCGCGGCCGCGGGATCGGCCACCACACCGGTCGCTTCGAAGACCCGGCCGGGCAGCATGGACGGGTCCGCGGTGTTGATGTTGTTGTCGTCGATCTTGTAGGCGATCGTCGCGTTGCGGGACACCCCGTCGATCCGGGCGCGGTAGGTGACGTTGTGGAGCTGCTGGTCGGGCAGCGGCTCCACCTGCGGCGGCGCCTCCGGGTCGGCCTGTGCCGCAGCGGGGATCAACAGCGCGCCGGTGAGCAGTCCTGCCAGCGCGGGGAGGACTCCCCAGACGTACTTAGCTGAACTCATGAATCCAGACCTTACGCTCCCCGCCACGTGAGGGCCATTCCGTTGCCGGAAAGCCAGCGATCCAGCTGAAAACCGCAGCTGGCCAGGCCCTCGATCGCGGTGGCGGCGGTTTGCACCGCCTGCTCGGCGACCTCCGGGCTCAGCAGGCCGTGGCGGACCGCGGTGAGCAGTTCGTCGACGTCGCACAGCTCGACGCCCCGGCCGGTGCGCAGCACCAGGTCCAGGTAGTGATCCTCGGAATGCCACACCTTCGGCCCGGCGGTGTAGGTGCCGACGTCGAGGTAGAAGTCCTGGTCACGCTCGTGGCCGGGGTTGAAATGGAAGATGCTGGCCCGCAGGCCGAGCTGGGGAAGCAGCCACGATTCCAGGTAGTGGAACTGCGCTCGGCCGGGCGTCGGCCGGGCCATGTAGAGCCCCCAGGGTTGCACGGTGTAGACGTCGACGGCCCGCACGATGCCCTTGGGGTCGGTGTTCGTGCGGGCCACCAGGTCGAATGTCTCGTGCTTGGGAGGGTGGATGTGCCCCAGACTACGCGGGGAGTGAACGCGGGCGGAAGTTGTCGGTGCACAGTTCTACGCTGGTGAGCATGGCCTTCGCGACCGAACATCCCGTGCTCGCGCATTCGGAGTACCGGGCTGTCGATGACATCGTCCGGACCGGCGCGCGGTTCGAGGTGGTCAGTGAGTACGACCCGGCCGGTGACCAGCCGGCCGCCATCGACGAACTCGAGCGCCGGATCAAGGCCGGGGAGCGCGACGTCGTGCTGCTCGGCGCGACGGGTACCGGTAAATCGGCCACCACGGCGTGGCTGATCGAGCGGTTGCAGCGGCCCACCCTGGTGATGGCGCCGAACAAGACGCTGGCCGCCCAGCTCGCCAATGAGTTGCGGGAGATGTTGCCGCACAACGCCGTTGAGTACTTCGTGTCGTATTACGACTACTACCAGCCCGAGGCCTACATCGCGCAGACCGACACCTACATCGAGAAGGACAGCTCGATCAACGACGACGTCGAGCGGCTCCGGCACTCGGCCACGTCGTCACTGCTGTCGCGGCGCGACGTCGTGGTGGTGGCGTCGGTGTCGTGCATCTACGGCCTGGGCACGCCGCAGTCCTACCTGGACCGGTCGGTCGAGCTCAACGTCGGTGACGAGGTACCGCGGGACGGTCTGCTGCGGTTGCTGGTCGACGTCCAGTACAACCGCAACGACATGGCGTTCACCCGCGGCACCTTCCGGGTGCGCGGCGACACCGTGGAGATCATCCCGTCGTACGAGGAACTCGCGGTGCGCATCGAGTTCTTCGGTGACGAGATCGAGGCGCTGTACTACCTGCATCCGTTGACCGGTGACATCGTCCGCCAGGTCGACTCGCTGCGGATCTTCCCGGCCACCCACTATGTGGCGGGCCCGGAGCGCATGGCGCACGCGATCTCCACCATCGAGCAGGAGTTGGAGGACCGCCTGGCCGAGCTGGAGGGGCAGGGCAAGCTGCTGGAGGCCCAGCGGCTGCGGATGCGTACCAACTACGACGTCGAGATGATGAAGCAGGTCGGTTTCTGCTCGGGCATCGAGAACTACTCGCGCCACATCGACGGCCGCCCGGCCGGTTCGGCGCCCGCGACGCTGCTGGATTACTTCCCCGAGGACTTCCTGCTCGTCATCGACGAGTCCCACGTCACGGTGCCGCAGATCGGCGGCATGTACGAGGGCGACATGTCGCGTAAGCGCAACCTGGTCGATTTCGGTTTCCGGCTGCCGTCGGCGGTCGACAACCGGCCGTTGACCTGGGAGGAATTCGCCGACCGGATCGGGCAGACGGTGTACTTGTCGGCCACTCCGGGCGCATACGAGATCAGCCAGGCCGGTGGCGAGTTCGTCGAACAGGTCATCCGTCCGACCGGTCTGGTCGACCCGAAGGTGGTCGTGAAGCCGACCAAGGGCCAGATCGACGACCTGATCGGCGAGATCCGGACCCGCACCGAGCGCGACGAACGTGTCCTGGTCACCACGCTGACCAAGAAGATGGCCGAGGATCTCACCGACTACCTGCTGGAGCTGGGCATCAAGGTCCGGTACCTGCACTCGGAGGTCGACACCCTGCGCCGGGTCGAGTTGCTGCGGCAGCTTCGGCTGGGGGAGTACGACGTGCTGGTCGGGATCAACCTGCTGCGCGAGGGGCTGGACCTTCCCGAGGTGTCGCTGGTGTCGATTCTCGACGCCGACAAGGAGGGGTTTCTGCGCTCGACGCGCAGCCTGATCCAGACCATCGGTCGCGCGGCGCGCAACGTGTCCGGCGAAGTGCACATGTACGCCGACAAGATCACCGACTCGATGCGTGAGGCGATCGACGAGACCGAGCGCCGCCGGGCCAAGCAGATCGCTTACAACGAGGCCAACGGCATCGACCCCAAGCCGCTGCGCAAGAAGATCGCCGACATTCTCGATCAGGTGTACCGGGAGGCCGACGACAGCGAATCGGTGGAGATCGGTGGTTCAGGCCGCAACGCCTCGCGGGGCCGCCGCGCCCAGGGTGAGCCGGGGCGGGCGGTCAGTGCCGGCATCGTGGAAGGCCGCGACACCACCAACATGCCGCGGGCCGAATTGGCCGATCTGATCAAGGATCTGACCGAGCAGATGATGACCGCCGCCCGTGATCTGCAGTTCGAGCTCGCGGCCCGGATTCGCGACGAGATCCAGGATCTGAAGAAGGAACTGCGGGGGATGGATGCGGCCGGCCTGAAGTGACCCGTTGTTGACCTCAACAGCGGTTCAGCCTTTAGCGTCGTCGTCGTGACCGATACCGTGACGCCGGATGCCGGCACCTGGCGGCAGTTGCTGGGTGCCCGGCATCTGGGTGCATCCACCGTGTTGGCCGGTGGTGTGCTGCTGTACGCCACCAACGAGCTCCTGACCATCAGCCTGCTGCCCAGCGCGGTCGCGGACATCGGCGGGCACCGGTTCTACGCGTGGGTGACGACGGTGTACCTGGTCGCCTCGGTGGTGGCGGCCACCACGGTCCATTCGACGTTGATGCGGCTGGGGCCGCGACGGGCATATTTGTTGGGGCTCACGGTGTTCGGTGCCGGCAGCCTGCTCTGCGCCCTGGCCCCGAGCATGGAGGTGCTGCTCGCCGGGCGCACGGTGCAGGGCTTCGCCGGTGGGATGGTGGCCGGCCTCGGCTACGCGGTGATCAACACGGCGCTGCCGAATACTCTGTGGACCAAGGCATCCGCTCTCGTTTCGGCGATGTGGGGCGTCGGCACGGTGGTCGGCCCCGCGGCGGGCGGGCTGTTCGCCCAGTTCGGGCACTGGCGGTGGGCATTCGGGATCCTGGTGATCCTGGCCGCCGCGATGGCGGCACTCGTGCCCGTGGCGTTACCGGGCCGGGCCACCACATCGTCTGCCGCGCCGGGCATTCCGCTGTGGTCGCTGACACTGCTGGGGGCCGCGGCCATGGCGATCAGCGTGGCCGGGATCCCGCATGACGTGCGGGCCACGGCGGCACTGCTCGGATTGGGGGTGGCGCTCGCGGTCGGGTTCGTGTTCGTCGACCGCCGGGCCGGGGCATCGGTGCTGCCGCCCAGCACCTTTGGGCGCGGCCCGCTGAAGTGGATCTACCTGAGCCTGGGGGTGCTGATGGCCGCCACCATGGTCGTGATGTACGTGCCGCTGTTCGGTCAACGGCTCGCACACCTGACTCCCGTCGCAGCCGGGTTCTTCGGCGCGGTGTTGTCGGTCGGCTGGACGACGGGCGAGATCGTCAGCGCGTCGCTGCAGAATCGGCGGGTGATCGCGCAGACGGTGGCGTTCGCTCCGCTCGTGATGGCGGCCGGCCTGGGGGCCGGGGCATTGCTGATCCGGGAGGGGATGGCGCCGTGGCTGGTGGTGACGTGGGCGGTGGCCTTGCTGCTCGGCGGTGCCGGCGTCGGTATCGCCTGGCCGCACCTGTCCGCGTGGGCAATGGGCAGCGTCGACGATCCGGCGGAGGGTCCGGCCGCGGCGGCCGCGATCAACACCGTGCAGCTGATCTGCGGCGCCCTGGGTGCGGGCTTGGCCGGTGTGGTCGTCAACCTCAGCGTCACCGGAGATGCGGACGCGGCGCGCTGGTTGTTCACCGCATTCGCGGCGCTCGCGGCCGTCGGCGCGGTCGCCACCTTCCGGTCCGCCCGCCGCTAGCCCCTGCACCGCGAGCATTGCTCCTATGTCAAGCGGCGGCGGGGTGTAGGTCGTTGAGGCGGGCTTGTTCGTCGGTGTGGAGTCGGTGGTAGACGGTGCGCGCGAGGCGGCGTTTGAGGCAGCGTAGGGCTTCGGTGGATGAGTCGCCGTGGGCGAGGCGTTTGCGGTAGTAAAGCTGTCCGGGGCTGTCGGCGATGCGGATCTGGGTGATGGCGATGCGGTAGAGGGCGGCGTTGAGTTGGCGGTTGCCTGAGCGGGTGAGGCGGACGCGTCCGGCGGTGTTGCCCGACCACACGGGGATGGGGGCGGTGCCGCTGTGGCGGGCGAACGCCGCCTCGTTTTTGAACCGCTTTACTCCGGCGGTTTCGCCGACGAGTTTGGCTGCGGTCAATTCACCGCAGCCTTGAAGGGCCAGCAGCTGGGGGCGACGTCGTGGACGTGCTGGCCGATTCGAGCGGCCAGGGCGTTGATGGTGTCGGTCAGTCGGGTGATGTCGTCGAGTTCGTCGCGGGCCAGCTCGGCACGGGTCTTGGCCCGGTCCAGAGCACCGCGTTTGGGGGTGCGGGCCGGGTCGAGTTCATGGATTCGTCCCAGCAGTCGGTTGATTGTTGAGGTCCGTTGAGCCACAAGGTCTTCACGGCGATCCACTAACAACTTCAACTCCCGTGACACCTCGTCGTGGGCAGCGACGGGCAGATCGGGATACCGCAGCACCGCATGCGCGACGGCCAGTGCGTCGATCGGATCGGACTTGCCGCGGGTGCGGGCGCAGGCTCGGGTCTGGGCCATGGCCCGCCGAGAGTAAGTCCCGCTCAAGGCGGGCCGAGAGATTGCGGCAATCTTCGACGCCCCAGAGCAGGTCTGCGCCGAACTGACTGCGTGCCCACTGCAACGCCGTGTGATGTCCGGCGGTGGTCGCGGGGACGACTTTTTCACCCAGCTTGGCGCCGGCCTCGTTGACCGCGACGAAGGTGTGGGTGCGCTTGTGTACATCGGTGCCAACAATCACCATGGACAGTGCCTTCTTTCATCAAGAGGTGGATGAGTGAAGGTTGGGCCGGCCGGCGGACACATCTCAGTGGGGGCGGTGCCACGCTCCTATCAAGTCACGCCGGTCGGTCCTTCCCACCTGATGTCGGCAGAATGCTCGAACGCCAACCCAGACGGGTGGCAGTGCGTGTCTGAGCCAGACACCAGGTGGAAAGAACCCAACCACCGCAACAGCGGCAATCACCACATTGACACTGAGTGCGTGTCTGCGGCCGGCCGAGGTGAGGACCTCGCCGGTGGGGGAGGCCACCAGGCTGCCGCCGACGCCCGTCGGCCCCGCCTTGGCGATCTCGGCACCCGGATACGCCTGGTCAACCGCGGCGACGAAACCCGTCGTGTCCAGTGCGCGGGCCCGGGCCAGCAAGGTCCACTGCTCGAGCTTGCCCGGCCCGGATCCCCACGACGCGTGCACGGTGATCAGCTGTGCGCCGCGGCGCGCGAGTTCGACGTAGAGCTCGGGGAACCGGATGTCGTAACAGGTGGTCAACCCGACCGTGACGCCGTCGACGCTGATCGTCACCGGATCGAAACCCGGTGCGACAGTGCGGGATTCGGTGAATCCGAAGGCGTCGTAGAGGTGGATCTTGTGGTAATGCGCGTCCACGCCCGCGCCGGTGGCGATCAAGGTGTTGGTGACGCGCCCGTCGTCGCTGGGCGCGAACATCCCGGCCACCACGACCACGCCCGCCCGCGCGGCGATCTCGCGCACCTGGGTAGCCCACGGCCCGTCCAGGCTCTCGGCCACCGGGCCGAGCGGCACCCCGAACCGGCACATGGTGGCCTCCGGGAACAGCACCAACCGGGCGCCCTCATCGGCTGCGCGCCGGGTGAACTCGTCGACCAGGGTGAGATTCGACGACGGGTCCGTGCCGGTGGCGATCTGCGCCAGGGCAATTCGCATGAAGACAGCCTAGCGGCGCCGCGGGGTCTGATTCGTGGCCGGCGCCACGGGTGCCTAATTCGTGGCCGGGGCCACGGTGCCTAATTCGTGGCCGGCGCCACGGTGCCCCAGGGGACCGTCAGCACCCCATCACGCATCCGGCGCCGCGGCGGTGCCACCGGATATCCCTCGTCGCGCAACAGATCCAACATGGCCCGCCAGCGCAGCCGCGGCCCGAACACCCCATGCCCGGCCGCGCTGGCCCAGGCCCGGTCGGCGGCGGTGAGCAACGCGTGGATCGGCTGGCCCGCCACGTTGTGGTGGATCAGCACCTTGGGCAGCCGTTCGGCCAGATCCGAGGGACGCTCGATGCTGAACGGGTCACAGGCCAGGGTGAAGCTCACCGGCCCGTCCGCGTCGAGCAGCACCCAGCAGCAGCGGCGGCCCAGCTCATCGCAGGTCCCGTCGACGATCAGCCCGCCGGGCGCGAGCTGACGCGCCATCGTGGCCCAGGCCTCGGGCACCGCCTCGACCGGGTACTGCCGCAACACGTTGAACGCGCGGACCAGCACCGGCCGCAGCCCGGCCAGCTCGAATCCGCCGAGGGCGAAGTGCACGTCGGTGCCGCCGGCCATGGCTCGCGCGGTGGCCACCCGCTCGGGGTGGATCTCCAGCCCGACCACCCGGACGTCGGTGCGCACCGTCTGCAGACGCGCGGCGAGCTCGAGCGTGGTGACCGGCAGCGCGCCGTATCCCAGGTCGACCACCAGCGGATCGGCGGCGGCCCGCAATGCCGTGCGTACCCGGGCCGAGTGCACCAGCCAGCGGTCGCTGCGGCGCAGCCGGTTGTACCCGGTGGTGCCCCGGGTGACCGCCCCGACGGGTCTAGACGTGCTCGGAGATCCACTCAGTGGTGAACGCCCCCTCGATCGTGAACACGTCGTTGACGGATTGCAGGACCATGTCTTCGAGCTTGCCCCCGACCAGGGGCATCGGCACCTTGCACCGGCTGTCGGCCAGCAGCCGGCTGCCCGCGCCGACCCCGGTCAGCACATAGCGGCCATCGAGCCGGCCCGGAACATGGGAAACCGTCGCCGTGTAGTCGCCTTTCACCCCGCCCGGATCGAACGGGCCGAGGCACTGTCTCCGGGTGATCGCCATGTCGAGCGGCACCACCGACCGCAGGATCGGAGGCAGCTCCGCGCGCGGCAGCACCTGCCGGAACTCGACCTCGATGCCGTGCTCGCCGGAGCTGAATGCGGTGAGGTCCGATTTGCCGGGCGTCAGGTCGTCGTAGCGGTCCATCATGGCCTGCCAGTACTCCCGGCGCGAGTATGCGGCATAGACCGCGTCGGCGGGTGCGTCGAACACCATCGTGGTCTGCCGGCTTCGGCTCATGGCTACCGACGGTACCGCC
>NZ_LT546207.1:1670241-1692036 GCF_900078665.2 Mycolicibacterium houstonense
CGCCGGGCGCGAGCTGACGCGCCATCGTGGCCCAGGCCTCGGGCACCGCCTCGACCGGGTACTGCCGCAACACGTTGAACGCGCGGACCAGCACCGGCCGCAGCCCGGCCAGCTCGAATCCGCCGAGGGCGAAGTGCACGTCGGTGCCGCCGGCCATGGCTCGCGCGGTGGCCACCCGCTCGGGGTGGATCTCCAGCCCGACCACCCGGACGTCGGTGCGCACCGTCTGCAGACGCGCGGCGAGCTCGAGCGTGGTGACCGGCAGCGCGCCGTATCCCAGGTCGACCACCAGCGGATCGGCGGCGGCCCGCAATGCCGTGCGTACCCGGGCCGAGTGCACCAGCCAGCGGTCGCTGCGGCGCAGCCGGTTGTACCCGGTGGTGCCCCGGGTGACCGCCCCGACGGGTCTAGACGTGCTCGGAGATCCACTCAGTGGTGAACGCCCCCTCGATCGTGAACACGTCGTTGACGGATTGCAGGACCATGTCTTCGAGCTTGCCCCCGACCAGGGGCATCGGCACCTTGCACCGGCTGTCGGCCAGCAGCCGGCTGCCCGCGCCGACCCCGGTCAGCACATAGCGGCCATCGAGCCGGCCCGGAACATGGGAAACCGTCGCCGTGTAGTCGCCTTTCACCCCGCCCGGATCGAACGGGCCGAGGCACTGTCTCCGGGTGATCGCCATGTCGAGCGGCACCACCGACCGCAGGATCGGAGGCAGCTCCGCGCGCGGCAGCACCTGCCGGAACTCGACCTCGATGCCGTGCTCGCCGGAGCTGAATGCGGTGAGGTCCGATTTGCCGGGCGTCAGGTCGTCGTAGCGGTCCATCATGGCCTGCCAGTACTCCCGGCGCGAGTATGCGGCATAGACCGCGTCGGCGGGTGCGTCGAACACCATCGTGGTCTGCCGGCTTCGGCTCATGGCTACCGACGGTACCGCCGGGGTCAGCGGTGCTCGGTGATCCACACCGAGGTGAAGCGCTGCTCGGCGATCAGCAGATCGGTGAGCTGCGAGCCGATGAAGCTCTCGATCTTGCCGCCCACCAACGGCACCTTCACCTCGACCGTGATGTGCACCGAGAGCCGGGACCCGCCGTCGGTCCCGACGAGGGTCGCGGTACCGGACAGCGACACCGGCGCACCGGGGATCGTGCCGGTCACGGCGCCCGAGGACCGGCCGTCGCGGATCGGCTGCCAGTGCTCCTCGCGCCGGATGCTCAGATCACCGCGGTGGAACTGTGACACCAGCCCGGGCAGCCGGTCCGAGCGCAACACCTGGGTGGTCACCACATCGATGCCGCTGTCGGCGGTCACGTTCAGCGCGTCCAGGCTGGTTTCGTCGGCCCCCGAATCGGCGAGCCGGGCCAGCCAATACCGTTCGTCACCGAATGCCCGATGGACCTGTTCGACGCTGCCCTCGTAGTCGGTGGCCATGTCGAATGATCGCGGCATAGCTGGTCAGGCTACCGTTACGGCCCGTGGTCAGTTCGCATGTTGCCGGTGTCGCAATCGACGAAGCGGTTGCGCTGGCCCCACTGACCACGTTGCGGGTCGGTCCGGTGGCCAACCGGGTACTGACCTGCACCACCACTGATCAGCTCGTCGACGTGTTGCGCGCGGTGACCGACCCGATCCTGGTGCTGGCCGGTGGCTCGAATGTGGTGTTGGCCGACGACCTGGCCGACACCATGCCTGACCTCACGGTGGTGCGGGTGGCCAACACCGCGATCAGCGTGGCGGGCAACCTGCTGCGCGCGGAGGCGGGCGCGGTGTTCGACGATGTCGTCGTCGCCTCGTTGCAGCACGGGCTGGGCGGGCTGGAATGCCTGTCCGGAATCCCCGGTTCGGTCGGAGCCACGCCGGTGCAGAACGTCGGTGCGTACGGCGCCGAGGTCGCCGACACCATCAGCCGGGTACGTCTGCTCGACCGGCGCACGGGCGAAGACCGTTGGGCCGCACCGGAAGAGCTGAAGTTCGGCTACCGCACCAGCACCCTGAAACACTCCGACGCGGTCATCGTGCTGGAGGTCGAGTTCGCCCTGGACGCGACGGGCCGCAGCGCACCGCTGCGCTACCGCGAACTGGCCACCGCGCTGGGCGTCGAACCGGGGGAGCGTGCCGACCCGGCCCAAGTTCGCCAGACCGTGCTGAAGCTGCGGGCGGGCAAAGGGATGGTGCTCGACGCGCAGGACCACGACACGTGGAGCGTCGGGTCGTTCTTCACCAATCCCGTGGTGTCGCAGGCGGAGTTCGATCGGCTGCAGGCCGCCTTCCTGGCGGACCCGGCGAACGCCGAGGCCGGGCCGGTGCCGCACTACCCCGCACCCGACGGGGTCAAGCTGGCCGCCGGCTGGCTCGTCGAGCACGCCGGCTTCGGTAAGGGCTACCCGGGTGAGGGCGCTGCCGCGCGTCTTTCGACCAAACATGCGCTGGCGTTGACCAACCGTGGTGAGGCGAACACTGCCGACGTGATTGCCCTGGCCAGAGCGGTACAGGCCGGGGTCCGGGACCGCTTCGGGATCACTCTGCAGCCCGAACCGATTCTGTTCGGGTGCGATCTGTCGGTACCCTAGGTCCACGTGAGCTCAGGCGGTGATATAGAGGCCGACACGCCGTTGTTCAACCGGCGGCGTGCCCTGACGGTGCTGGCCGTCGGAGTGGGGGCCGGCCTGCTGGCCGCATGCTCCGGAGAATCGTCCGTGTCCGCACCGGAGGCCGAAGGCCCGGTGGCCCCGACGGTGACGTATGAGCCTGCCGCGGACGCCGAGGATGTGCTGCCGACGGCGCCGGTCGGGGTCAAGGTGGAGAACGGCTGGTTCCAGCGCGTCAGCCTGACCAACGCCAACGGCAAGGTGGTCGCCGGCAAATTCAACAGCGACCGCACCGCATTCACCGTCACCGAACCCCTCGGCTACGACGGCAGCTACACGTGGGCCGGCTCGGTGGTGGGGCAGGACGGCAAGGCCCAGCCCGTCGAGGGCAAGTTCACCACCGTCGCCCCGCAGAAACAGGTCAACGGTCAGTTCCAGCTCGCCGACGGCCAGGTGGTCGGTGTGGCCGCCCCGATCATCCTGCAGTTCGACGCCGCGATCGACGACGAGTACCGGGCGACCATCGAGAAAGCCCTTCAGGTCACCACCACGCCCGCGGTCGAGGGCAGCTGGGCGTGGCTGCCCGATGAGGCCGGCGGCTCGCGCGTGCACTGGCGCAGCCGGGAGTACTTCCCGGCCGGAACCAAGGTCAGCGTCAAGGCCCCGCTGTACGGCGTCCGCTTCGGCGAGGCCGCTTACGGCGCGGCCGACTCCACGCTCGACATCGAGGTGGGCCGGCGTCAGGTGGTCAGGGCCGAGGCATCGTCGCACCGCATCCAGGTGCTCGACGGGGCCGGCGCGGTGATCATGGACTTCCCGTGCAGCTACGGCGAAGGCGATCTCGATCGCAACGTCACCCGCAGCGGCATCCACGTGGTCACCGAGAAGTACGAGGACTTCTACATGACCAACCCCGCCGCCGGTTACAGCAACGTCCGGGAGCGGTTCGCCGTGCGCATCTCCAACAACGGCGAGTTCATCCACGCCAACCCGGCCAGCTCGGGTGCCCAGGGCAACAGCAACGTCACCAACGGCTGCATCAACCTGTCGCTCGAAGACGCGCAGCAGTACTACAACACCGCCATGTACGGCGACCCGGTCGAGGTGACCGGGACCCGGCTGCAGTTGTCGTACGCCGACGGCGACATCTGGGACTGGGCGGTGGACTGGAACGAGTGGAAGTCCATGTCCGCGCTGTCGTCGGAGGATGCGCCGACAAATCTGCCGGCTACCGCCCCGGCGACGCCGACGGATGCGCCCACCTTGTCGGGCACCCCGACGACCACCACCCCGCCCAGCCCCGCGCCGGGCGGCTGATCGGCGTCACTTCCGGTTGAAGCGCCCGTGCGGTGCCTGATCTCGCGGACGGATCACGATCTGGTCCAGGTTGACGTGGGACGGCCGCGAGGCGGCGAATCCGATCACCTCGGCGACGTCTTCGGCGACCAGCGGCGTGATGCCCCGGTACACGTTGTCGGCCCGCTGCTGATCGCCGTCGAAGCGCACCAGCGAGAACTCGGTCTCCACCGCGCCAGGCGCAATCTCGGTGAGCCGCACCGGTTTTCCGAGAAGCTCACCGCGCAGCGTGCGGTGCAGCGCGCCCTGGGCATGTTTGGCTGCGGTGTAACCCGAGCCGCCGTCATAGGTCTCGAACGCCGCGATCGAGGTGACCGTCACGATCAGGCCGTCACCGGATGCGATCAGTTTCGGCAGCAGCGCGCGGGAGACCCGCAGCGTGCCGAGCACGTTGGTCTCCCACATCCACCGCCAGTGGTCGAGGTCGGCATCCAGCACGGTTTCCAGCCCCCGGGCGCCGCCGGCATTGTTGACCAGCACATCCACCCGGTCCAGCTGGGCCGCCATCGCGTCGACGGCAGCCTGATCGGTGACGTCCGCCACAATCGCGGTGCCGCCGATCTCCGCCGCCAGGGCCTCGACGCGCTCGGCCCGCCGCGCCGCGCACACTACGTGAAAGCCCAGGGCGGCAAGGGTTTTCGCGGTGGCGGCACCGATTCCGGCGCTGGCGCCGGTAACCACCGCTACTCGTTGTTCTGGCTGTGCTGTCGTCATCTGCCCAACATTAGATGGGCGTGCTAAGTTCTTCGTGTGACCCGGAATCTGGACTCCCGCTTCGCGCGGCGTGCGTGTTGTTGTTGCGCACCCCGCCGCGCCTGAGGAGACCCCGGACACCGCTTTCCCGTCCTGCTGAGTCGCCAGGTGTGGTTTTCGCCCCACCAGCCGACAACCAGTAAGGACCCTTCACGTGACCACCGCCGTCGCCGCTCCCGCTCGTTCCACCGTTCGTTCCNCTGCTGGCCGACCGCGCCCGGGTGCTGGGCGAGGCCGTCGCGTTGCTGCGCGACCTGCTCAACCCCGACGACCTCGTGCTCGGCGGCCAGGCCTTCACCGAATACCCCGAGGGGATGCCCGTCGTGGAGGACGCCGTGACGCGGCGTTCGGTGCTGGGGCCCCGCGACATCCGGTTGACGGCCTTCGGCAACCGGGTGCAGGAGGCCAGCGCCGGCATCGTCTCGCTGGGTGGCCTGTATGCCGATCCGATCGGCGCCATGCGGCGCGCTCAAACCCGCCGATCCGCGGCGGTGTAGACATGTCTGTGTGCGTCTAGCCCCCGACCTTGAGACACCCCGCCGCGTCGCGGTGCTGTCGGTGCACACTTCGCCGCTGGCGCAACCGGGTACCGGTGACGCCGGCGGGATGAATGTGTACGTGCTCCAAACCGCATTGCAGCTGGCCCGTCGGGGTGTCGAGGTGGAGATCTTCACCCGGGCGACCTCGTCGTCGGATGCCCCGGTGGTCTCGGTGGCCCCGGGAGTCCTGGTGCGCAACGTGGTGGCCGGACCGTTCGAGGGCCTGGACAAGTACGACCTGCCCACGCAGCTGTGTGCCTTCACCGCCGGGGTGTTGCGGGCCGAGGCCACCCACGAGCCCGGCTACTACGACGTCGTGCACTCGCACTACTGGCTGTCCGGCCAGGTCGGCTGGCTGGCCCGGGACCGGTGGGCGGTGCCGCTGGTGCACACCGCGCACACCCTGGCCGCGGTGAAGAACGCCGCGCTGGCCGCGGGTGACTCGCCGGAACCGCCATTGCGTGCGGTGGGAGAGCAGCAGGTGGTCGACGAGGCGGACCGTCTCATCGTCAACACCGAACACGAAGCGCAGCAACTGGTTTCGCTGCACAATGCGGATCCGGGCCGGATCGACGTGGTGCATCCGGGGGTCGACCTGGACGCCTTCACTCCCGGATCCCGCGACGCGGCGCGCGCGGTGCTTGGCGTGGCCTCCGACGAGCAGGTGGTCGCCTTCGTGGGCCGGATCCAGCCGCTCAAGGCCCCCGACATCCTGCTGCGCGCGGCCGGCNGCTCCGCGCGGCGCTTCGCGTTGCGTCGGGGGGTGCGGACGTAGATATGGGCACCGGCGTCGTAAAGGTCATCACCGACACCCTCGATGAGCATGAACTCGTCTACCACCACCACAAGGGCGCACACGGTGGCCTGCCGGGCATCGTCGTCGAGCTGCCCGGGGAGCGGAAGCTCAAGACGAACACCATCCTGAGCATCGGTGAGCATTCGGTGCGCGTCGAGGCGTTCGTGTGCCGCAAGCCCGACGAGAACTTCGAAGGGGTCTATCGGTTCCTGCTCAAACGCAACCGCAGGCTGTACGGGGTCGCCTACACCCTCGACAACGTCGGCGACATCTACCTCGTCGGACGGATGTCGCTGGAGGCGGTCACCGCCGACGAGATCGACCGGGTGCTCGGTCAGGTACTCGAGGCCGTCGATTCCGACTTCAACACCCTGCTGGAACTCGGCTTCCGGTCGTCCATCCAGAAGGAGTGGGAGTGGCGGGTGTCGCGCGGTGAGTCGCTGAAGAACCTCGAGGCGTTCGAGCACCTGATCGACGACTGAGCGGGCGTCGGCCGTTCGGCGGCCGCGATGGCGACCGTGAGAAGATCACAGCCATGCCGACGCTGATCCTGCTCCGCCACGGTGAGAGCGACTGGAACCAGAAGAACCTGTTCACCGGATGGGTCGACGTCGACCTCACGGACAAGGGCCGCGCCGAGGCCATCCGTGGCGGCAAGCTACTGGTCGAGCAGGACGTGCTGCCCGACGTGGTCTACACGTCGCTGCTGCGCCGCGCCATCACCACCGCGAACCTGGCGCTCGACGCCGCCGACCGGCACTGGATCCCCGTACACCGGGATTGGCGGCTCAACGAGCGTCACTACGGCGCGCTGCAGGGCCTGGACAAGGCCGCCACCAAGGAGAAGTTCGGCGAGGAGCAGTTCATGGCGTGGCGGCGCAGCTACGACACGCCGCCGCCGCCGATCGAGAAGGGCAGCGAGTTCAGCCAGGACTCCGACCCGCGCTACGCCGACATCGGCGGCGGCCCGCTGACCGAATGCCTCAAGGACGTGGTGGAGCGCTTCGTGCCGTACTACGAGGCCACGATCGTGCCCGATTTGAAGGCCGGCAAGACCGTGCTGATCGCCGCGCACGGCAACTCGCTGCGTGCGCTGGTCAAATACCTCGATCAGATGTCCGACGATGAGGTCGTCGGTCTGAACATCCCGACCGGTATCCCGCTGCGCTACGACCTCGACGAGAACCTCAAACCGCTGGTGGCGGGCGGGCAGTACCTCGACCCCGAGGCTGCGGCCGCCGGCGCCGCGGCAGTGGCCGCGCAGGGAGCCAAAAAATAGTTCGCTGGGCCCGCGGGCCTGTGGGCGAACAGCAGGTTACCCAGGGTTAACGACGGCCGAACTCCTGTGTTTGTCGGTGTGACTTGTCCCGTTTTGGCCGCACGCTGCTGGGATGACGTTCACCGGGTGCGTACGATTTTCGCGTGAGCTTGGTGTCGGCGTTACTGCTGACGGCGGTCGTGTCGTTGCTCGCGCTGATTGTCGGTGCGGGCGTCGCCGCCGCAGTCGCACCCCGCATCGTTGCCCGTCGGCGACGTCGCGAAGCCGATCAGGCGGGGCTGACGGTGTCGCAGATGCTCCAGCACATCGTGTCCGCCTCGCCCAACGGCATCGTCGTGGTCGACACCTTCAACGACGTCGTCTACGCCAATGAGCGGGCCTCCGAACTCGGTGTGGTGCGCGACCGGCTCCTCGACGACCGGGCCTGGCGCGCCGCCGAGCAGGTGTTCGCCACCGGTCAGGCCATCGACGTGGATCTGTCGCCGCGCAAGCTGGCCCACCCCGGCCGTTCGGGTATCTCGGTGCGCGGCCTGGTGCGGCCACTGACCGATCAGGACCGGCGCTTCGCCGTCGTCTATGCCGACGACCAGTCCGAGCACGCGAGAATGGAAGCGACTCGCAGGGATTTCGTGGCCAACGTCAGCCACGAGCTCAAGACGCCGGTGGGGGCGATGCGGGTGCTGGCCGAGGCGCTGCAGGCCTCCGCGGACGACCCGGACATGGTGCGCCGCTTCTCCGACAAGATGGTGGCCGAATCGCAGCGGCTGGCCGAGATGGTCGGCGAGCTGATCGAACTGTCCCGGTTGCAGGGCGCCGAGCGGCTGCCCGATCTGGGCGCCGTCGACGTCGACACCGTGGTGTCCGAAGCGCTGTCGCGGCACAAGGTGGCCGCCGACAAGGCCGACATCTCGATTACCACCGACCATCCGACCGGTTACCGCGTGCTGGGCGACCAGACTCTGCTGGTGACCGCCATTGCCAATCTGGTCTCCAACGCAATCGCTTACTCGCCCAACGGATCCGGCATCTCGATCAGCCGGCGCCGCCGTGGCGGCAGCGTCGAGATCGCGGTCACCGACCGCGGGATCGGCATCGCCAAGGCCGATCAGGAACGGGTCTTCGAGCGGTTCTTCCGGGTCGACAAGGCCCGTTCGCGCGCCACCGGCGGCACCGGGCTGGGCCTGGCGATCGTCAAACATGTGGCCGCCAACCACAACGGAACCATCCGGCTGTGGAGTCAGCCGGGTACCGGGTCGACGTTCACCTTGTCGATCCCGGCCTATCCCGAAACCGATGAGCCCACCAGTGGCTCGGACGAACGAGAGGATTAGCGAGAACGATGACCAGCGTGTTGATCGTTGAGGACGAGGAGTCGCTGGCCGATCCCCTGGCATTCCTGCTCCGCAAGGAAGGCTTTGAGGCCACCGTGGTCGCCGACGGTCCCTCCGCACTGGCCGAGTTCGAGCGCTCCGGCGCCGATATCGTCCTGCTGGACTTGATGCTGCCCGGGATGAGCGGTACCGACGTCTGTAAGCAACTACGTGCCCGCTCCAGCGTGCCGGTGATCATGGTCACCGCGCGCGACAGCGAGATCGACAAGGTGGTCGGCCTCGAGTTGGGCGCCGACGACTACGTCACCAAGCCGTATTCGGCCCGCGAGTTGATCGCCCGGATCCGGGCCGTGTTGCGCCGTGGCGCCGACACCGACGACAGCGGCATCGGCGACGGCGTGCTGGAGGCCGGCCCGGTGCGGATGGACGTGGAACGCCACGTCGTCAGTGTCAACGGTGAGCAGATCACGTTGCCGCTCAAGGAATTCGACCTGCTCGAATACCTGATGCGCAACAGCGGCCGGGTACTCACCCGCGGCCAGCTCATCGACCGGGTGTGGGGCGCCGACTACGTCGGTGACACCAAAACCCTTGACGTGCACGTCAAGAGATTGCGTTCCAAGATCGAGGCGGACCCGGCCAACCCGGTGCACCTGGTCACCGTGCGCGGCCTGGGCTACAAGCTGGAGGGCTGAACCACCGGGCTACTCCGCGGCCCTCGTCGCCGGGTGCACCGCCACCAGTCCGAGGGCGCTGCGACGCCGGCACATCGCGGCCAGTTCGGCGTAGGCCTTCTCGCCGAGCACCGCGGTGAGCTCGGGCGCGTAGGACTCGAACACCGGGCGGGCGCCGACGTGGGCGGCGGGATCACCGGTGCAGTACCAGTGCAGGTCCGCACCGCCCTCGCCCCAGCCGCGCCGGTCGTATTCGGTGATGACGGTCCGCAGGATCTGGGTGTCGTCGGGCCGGGTGACCCACTCCTGACTGCGTCGGATCGGTAGTTGCCAGCACACGTCGGGCTTCATGGTCAGCGGTTCGACCCCGAGTTTGAGGGCCTTGCTGTGCAGGGCGCACCCGATCCCGCCGGCAAAACCGGGACGGTTCAGGAAGATGCACGCGCCCTTGTACTTCCGGGTGCGCAGGTTGGGCTTGCCGTCGTACTCGTCGTCCTCCAGGTAGCCCTTGCGGCCCAGCCCCTTCTCGCGGAACTGCCAGTCGTCGTCGGTCAGCTGTTTGACCGCATCGTCGAGCCGGGCCCGATCGTCGTCGTCGGAGAGGAACGCTCCATGGGAGCAGCAGCCGTCGTCCGGCCGGCCCTCGACCGTGCCCTTGCAGGCCGGCGTGCCGAACACGCACGTCCAGCGCGACAACAACCACGTCATGTCGGCGGCAATCAGATGCGTCGGGTCCTCAGGGTCATAGAACTCCACCCACTCACGGGCAAAGTCCAGTTCCACCTCACCGGGATGCACATCTGTCACAGCGCAAACGCTACCCCCATATGGCCGAACGCAATTCCCAACCGCCGCACTAGCGGCGGTGCGGCGCGCCACATTCCCGGCCGGCCGGTCACGGCGGGTTCGGGAGGTCCGGCCACGAAGCGCCTCTCGGCTGCCGTTAGGTTGGTGCGGTGCGGCTAGGCGTGCTCGATGTCGGGAGTAACACGGTTCATCTCCTCGTGGTGGATGCGCGCCGTGGCGGCCATCCGACCCCGATGAGCTCCACCAAGGCGGCGCTGCGGCTCGCCGAGGCCATCGACAACTCGGGCAAGCTGACCCGCAAGGGAGCCGACAGCCTGGTGGCCACGGTCGACGAGTTCGCCAAGATCGCCACCAGCTCGGGTTGCGCCGAACTGATGGCGTTTGCCACCTCGGCGGTGCGTGACGCCACCAACTCTGAGGACGTGCTGGCCAGGGTGCAGGCCGAGACCGGGGTTTCCCTCAAGGTGCTCAGCGGGGTCGACGAATCCCGGCTGACGTTCCTGGCGGTGCGCCGCTGGTACGGCTGGAGCGCGGGCCGGATCATCAACATCGACATCGGTGGTGGCTCGCTCGAGCTGTCCAGCGGGGTGGACGAAGAACCCGAGGTGGCGCTGTCGTTGCCGCTGGGAGCGGGGCGGCTGACCAGGGAGTGGCTCGCCGAAGACCCTCCTGGGCGGCGCCGAGTCGCGATGCTGCGGGACTGGCTGGCCACCGAGCTCGCCGATGCAGGTGAGACCATGCGCCGGACCGGGACCCCGGACCTGGCGGTGGCCACCTCGAAGACCTTCCGATCGTTGGCCCGGTTGACCGGGGCGGCCCCCTCGGGTGCCGGCCCTCGGGTCAAGCGAACCCTCACCGCCGCCGGATTAAGACAGCTCATAGCTTTCATCTCTAGGATGACTGCGGCTGACCGTGCCGAACTGGAAGGGGTGAGCGCCGAGCGGGCACCACAGATCGTGGCCGGTGCTTTGGTAGCTGAAGCTAGTATGCGAGCACTGGATATCGATTCCGTCGACATTTGCCCCTGGGCGTTGCGAGAAGGGCTGATTCTGCGGAAACTCGACAGCGAGGCCGACGGCACAGCCTTGGTAGAGACGTAGGCGCGGGACGCCGGACGTTAAGGAAGAGCTAGCCCCAAAGGCAACATAGGTATGACAGGACCAGAAAACAGCCCATCCGGCACCCGGCCGATCTCGGTCGCCGAGCTGCTGGCGAAGAACGGGACGATCGGGGCACCCCCGGTCGGCGGTCGCCGTCGGCGTCGTCGCGGCAACAGCGATGCGGTGACCGTCGCCGAACTCACCGGAGAGATCCCGGTGATCACCGACGACATCGAGGTCGATGCGCCGGATGAATCGCTGCCCGCGCCTGACCCGCTGGTCGACACCGCAATCGTGCCGCCCATCGTCGACGAGCCCCGCGAGTCCCGTGAGGTCCGTGAGCCGCGCGAAACCCGTGAACCTCGCGAGCCCCGCGAATCCCGCGACGAGTCGCGCGCCCGCAACGGCGGGCCCNGGACGACGAGGAAGTGCGTGACGTCGACGCCGTGGACGACTCGGTCTACGACGACTACACCGATGACTACGACGATCGTTCCTACGCCCCGCTGGGATCGCTGTTCGGCGGCGATTCCGACGCCGACGAGGCCACCCGCCGCGCGCGGGGCCGTTCCGGCGCCGATGACGCCGACCTCGAGCTCGACGAGGATCTGGGCGACGGCACGGCCGAGGCGGGCGACTTCGACGAACACGACGATTTCGACGAAGAGCATCAGCCGGCCTCGCCGTTGATGCGCGCCCTGTGGGTCGTCGGCCAGTGCATGATCGCGGTGGCCTTCGGCGCCGGCCTGTTCGTCGCCTTCGACCAGTTGTGGAAGTGGAACACCATCGTCGCCCTCGTGCTGGGCGTGCTGGTCATCCTCGGCCTGGCCGGGGGTGTGCGGGTGGTCCGCAAGACCGAGGACATCGGCAGCACGCTGACCGCGGTGGCGGTCGGGGCACTGGTCACCTTCGGACCGTTGGCGCTGCTGCAGGCGAGTTAGTACACCCGTACATAAATCGGCCAGTACACAATTAGGTCTGTGCGCCCAGCCATCAAGGTCGGCCTGTCCACCGCTTCGGTCTATCCGCTGAGGACCGAGGCTGCGTTCGAGTACGCTGCCCGGCTCGGGTACGACGGCGTCGAGCTCATGGTGTGGGCCGAATCGGTCAGCCAGGACGTGGAAGCGGTAGCCGCGTTGTCATCTCGTTACGGCGTCCCGGTGTTGTCGGTGCACGCGCCGTGCCTGCTGATCTCGCAGCGGGTGTGGGGAGCCAACCCGATCCCCAAGCTGGAGCGCAGCGTGCGGGCCGCCGAACAGTTGGGTGCGCAGACCGTCGTGGTGCATCCGCCGTTCCGGTGGCAGCGCCGCTACGCCGAGGGGTTCAGCGATCAGGTCGCCCAGTTGGAGGCCGACAGCGAGATTCTGGTGGCGGTGGAGAACATGTTCCCGTTCCGGGCCGACCGGTTCTTCGGGGCGGGCGGCACCTCCATCGAGCGGATGCGCAAGCGCGGCGGCACCCCGGGCCGCGGCATCACCGCGTTCGCGCCGTCGTACGACCCGCTGGACGGCAATCACGCGCACTACACGCTCGATCTGAGCCACACCGCCACGGCGGGCACCGACGCCATGGACATGGCCCGGCGCATGGGCGACGGCCTGGTGCACCTGCACCTGTGCGACGGCAAGGGCGCCTCGACCGACGAGCATCTGGTGCCCGGCCGCGGCACCCAGCCCGCCGCCGAGATCTGCCAGATGCTGGCGGCAGGCAATTTCTCCGGTCACGTCGTGCTGGAGGTCACGACGTCGGCGGCCAGGACGGCCTCCGAACGCGAGGCGCTGCTCACCGAGTCGCTGCAGTTCGCCCGCACGCACCTGTTGCGCTGAATTCCGGCGCCATACCCACGAAGGACCGCCCATGACCGGCTCCACCCTGTTCACCGACGCCATGGCCCTGACGCCGGCCGGCGACGGGATCTATCACGGCGACCTCAACGAGCACTGGACCATCGGCCCCAAGGTGCACGGCGGCGCGATGCTCGCGTTGTGCGCGAATGCCGCACGCACCGAGCTGGGTTCGACCGCGCAGCCCATCGCGATGTCGGCGAACTACCTGTGGGCGCCGGATCCCGGGCCGATGCAGCTCGCCACGACGGTGCGCAAGCGCGGTCGACGGATCGGCCTGGTCGACGTGGAGCTGCGGCAGGGCGATCGGGTGGCGGTGACGGCGTCGGTGACGCTCGGGGAGCCCGAACATCATGTGCCGCCGCTGTTGTCGTTCAACCCCGTGGTGCCGTTGATGACGCCGGAACCGCCGCCGGGGCTCGAGCCGATCGGGCCGGGACATCCCATGGAGCACGTCGTGCATCTGGCGCACGGCTGTGACATCCGGCCCGCGCTGCACACCATGGGCCCGCGCACCGACGGCGGCCCACCGGTCTTCGAGTACTGGGTGCGTCCGAAGGGAGTCGCTCCCGACGTCCTGTTCGCGCTCCTGTGCGGCGATGTGTCGGCTCCGGTCACCTTTGCCGTGGAGCGCACCGGTTGGGCGCCCACGGTCCAGCTGACGGCCTATCTGCGGGCGTTACCGGCCGATGGCTGGCTGCGGGTGATGTGCACCTCGGTGCAGATCGGCCAGGACTGGTTCGACGAGGACCACATCGTGGTCGACTGCGAGGGCCGGATCATCGTCCAGACGCGGCAGCTGGCGATGGTGCCCGCGCAAGGCTGACGGCGGAGGCATCGCGGGTCGGCCGTCGTGGGATGCTGTCGCCCATGTCGAGAATCGCGATCATCGGCGGCGGAAGCATGGGTGAGGCACTGCTGTCGGGACTGTTAAGGGCTGGCAGGCAGGTCAAGGATTTGGTGGTCGCGGAGAAGTTTCCGGGCCGGGCCAAGTATCTGTCGGAGAAGTACTCGGTGCTGGTGACCTCGGTCGCCGACGCCGCCGACGCCGCCGACTACGTCGTCGTCGCGGTCAAGCCGGCCGATGTCGCCAACGTGATCGACGAGATCGCCGAGGCCGCCGTGAGTGCCGACACCGACACCGCCGAGCAGGTGTTCGTCTCCATCGCCGCCGGCGTGAGCACGTCGTACTACGAGAACAAGCTGCCTGCCGGAGCGCCGGTGGTCCGCGTCATGCCCAATGCGCCCATCGTGGTCGGCGGCGGCGTGAGCGCGCTGGCCCCGGGCCGGTTCGTCACCGCCGAGCAGCTCAAGGAGGTCTCGGCGATCTTCGATGCCGTCGGCGGCGTGATCACCGTCGGCGAATCGCAGCTGGACGCGGTGACGGCGGTGTCCGGCTCGGGGCCGGCGTACTTCTTCCTGATGGTCGAGGCACTCGTCGACGCGGGGGTGGAGTCGGGTCTGTCGCGCGCGGTGGCCACCGATCTGGCGGTGCAGACGATGGCCGGTTCGGCCGCGATGCTGCTGGAGCGCCTCGACGAGGTGAACGCGGCGGGCGGCGCCGCCCTGGACACCACACCCACCCAATTGCGGGCGATGGTGACCTCCCCGGCCGGTACCACCGCCGCTGGGCTGCGGGAACTCGAGCGCGGTGGCCTGCGGTCCGCGGTGTCCAACGCCGTCCAGGCCGCGAAAATACGCTCTGAGCAGCTCGGAATTACATCTGAGTAATTAGATTAATTCCGATGGATTAGCCCACACCCGTCGCAGTAACCCCACCCGCCACGCTATTCTCCCTTTGTATGCGCGGGTCGGTGCCAGCGGTGGGGAAGCCGCTGGGACTGCCTGTGCCTGATTGATTGGGTTGCGATGACGTCTATGAACGGGCCATCGGCGCGGGATGCTGGCGACGGTCAGCCTCGAGCTCAATTTCTGACGGTCGCCGAGGTGGCGAGCTTGATGAGGGTCTCGAAGATGACGGTGTACCGATTGGTGCACAACGGCGAGTTGCCTGCGGTTCGAGTGGGTCGATCGTTCCGGGTCCACGCCAAGGCTGTCCACGATCTGCTGGAGTCTTCGTACTTCGACGCGGGCTGAGCGCACGGCCGCACCGGGGCTGGAGCGTTGACCCAGGCTGGCGTTTTCCGTTTCGGTGGTTGGCCCGGGTAAAGTAACCGGGTCAATCATCAGCGGAGTAGCGGAGACACCGGGGTTTATGGGCTCAGTCATCAAGAAGCGGCGTAAGCGTATGTCGAAGAAGAAGCACCGCAAGCTGCTTCGGCGTACCCGGGTGCAGCGTAGAAAACTCGGCAAGTAGCCAACCGCTGCGGCCGCTAGGCTGAGCCGATGGATTCTGAAGGTCGTTCGGGGGGACGCCCGACGGGAGTCCCCGGGTCAACTGGCGGGGCCCAGCCGACAGGCGCGGCCCCTCCTCCGAAAGTGGTTCTGGTCACGGGTGCGTGCCGGTTCCTCGGTGGTTATCTGACCGCCAGGCTGGCGCAGAACCCGTCCATCGAGCATGTCATCGCCGTCGACGCGGTGGTGCCCAGCAAGGACCTGATGCGTCGGATGGGGCGGGCCGAGTTCGTCCGCGCCGACATCCGCAACCCGTTCATCGCCAAGGTGATCCGGAACGGGAACGTGGACACCGTCGTACATGCGGCGGCGGCGTCGTACGCGCCCAGGTCCGGTGGCCGGGCCGCGTTGAAGGAACTCAACGTGATGGGCGCGATCCAGCTGTTCGCGGCCTGCCAGAAGGCGCCGTCGGTCCGCCGGGTGGTGCTCAAGTCCACGTCCGAGGTGTACGGCGCGAGTTCGCGTGACCCGGTCATGTTCAGCGAGGAGAGCAGTGCTCGGCGTCCGCCGGGTGACGGCTTCGCGCGGGACAGCATCGATATCGAGGGGTACGCCCGCGGGCTGGCGCGGCGCAGGCCGGACATCGACCTGACGATCCTGCGGCTGGCCAACATGATCGGGCCGGCCATGGACACCGCGCTGTCGCGGTACCTCGCGGGGCCGATCGTCCCGTCCGTGGTCGGGCACGACGCACGGTTGCAACTGCTGCACGAACAGGACGCCCTCGGCGCGCTGGAACGGGCCACGATGGCCGGCAAGGCGGGCACGTTCAACGTCGGCGCCTCGGGCATCATCATGATGAGCCAGGCGATCCGCCGGTCCGGGCGAATCCGGGTCCCGGTGCCGCGCGGAGCGTTGTCGGCGATCAATTCCCTCAGTCGCGCAACGCGTTACACCGAACTCGACCGGGATCAGATGAACTATCTGAGCTACGGCCGGGTCATGGACACCACGCGCATGCACAGGGATCTGGGCTACAGTCCAAAGTGGACGACAGCCGAAGCGTTCGACGATTACGTCCGTGGTCGCGGATTGACTCCGATACTCGATCCGCGATGGGTACGCTCAATGGAGAGCCGCGCCGTGGGGGTGGCGCAGCGTTTGGGACATTAGTACTGGCTCTATCCGGGGTGGGGAGAAGGTATCGACGTGGCGGCCGAACCTAAAGCGAAAGTCATTCCGCTACATGGCAATTCAAGTCGTGCCGGCGCTGCGCGGCGCGCTGCGGCCCGGTCGGACAGCGCTCGCCGGCATCCGTCGGTACTGACCGATCCCGGTAGTCGCGCGTCGGCCGAGCAGATCGCCGCCGTGGTGCGGGAGATCGATCAGCACCGCAGCACCGCGTCGGGCCAGTCGGTGGTCGACGACCGCCCCACCGAACTCGCCAAACACATCGCGGCGGTCTCGGAATTCATCCGGACCCGGATGACCGGCGCCTACTCGGTGGACGAGTTCGGGTTCGATCCGCACATCACCAACGCAATCTTCCTGCCTTTGCTCAGGACCTTCTTCCGGTCCTGGTTTCGCGTCGAGGTGTCCGGCATCGAGAACCTGCCGGAGACCGGGGCCGCGCTCGTCGTCGCCAACCACGCCGGGGTGCTGCCGTTCGACGGCCTGATGACACAGGTGGCCGTGCACGACCATCACCCCGCGCATCGGGACCTGCGTCTGCTCGCCGCCGATCTGGTCTTCGACCTGCCGATGGTCGGCCAGGCCGCGCGCAAGGCCGGGCACACGGTGGCCTGCACCACCGATGCGCACCGGCTGCTGGCCAACGGTGAGCTCACCGCGGTGTTCCCGGAGGGCTTCAAGGGCCTGGGCAAGAACTTCAAGGACCGCTACAAGCTGCAGCGGTTCGGCCGCGGCGGGTTCGTTTCCGCAGCTCTGCGGGCACAGGCACCGATCGTGCCGTGCTCGATCGTCGGGTCAGAGGAGATCTACCCGATGATGGCCGACATCAAGCTGCTGGCCCGGCTGCTCGGGCTGCCGTACTTCCCGGTGACCCCGCTGTTCCCGCTGGCCGGACCGCTCGGTTTGGTGCCGTTGCCGTCGAAGTGGCACATCCAGTTCGGTGAGCCCATCGAGACCACCGGCTACGACGAGAGTGCCGCCGACGACCCGATGGTCACCTTCGAGCTGACCGATCAGGTCCGCGAAACCATCCAGCACACGCTGTACCGGCTGCTGGCCGGCCGCCGAAACATGTTCTTCGGCTGAGTTTTTCGCTCACCTTTCACCCACGTACAGACGAAGAAATGCCCCTTTCCGAGCGGAAAGGGGCATTTCTATATCTGCTCGTGGGGGGGCTAGCTCTTTTGCCCAGCAACCATCTTGGCGATCGCCGCGTCGCGCGCCGCGGCGATCTGCGAGCTGATCTCGTCAGCCTCGTCGATGGCGGCCTCGCCGAGCATGGTCACGATGCTGGTGGCCACCGGGTTGCCGTCGTCGTCGGTGACCTCGGCGCGAACCTCGGCGATCACGGTGCCGTGCGACTCGATGACCGAGTCCAGGTACGAATCGAACCACAGCTTGTCGCCGACCAGGATCGGCCGGTGGAAGATCAGCTTCTGGTCGCGGTGCAGCACGCGCTCCAGATTGATCGGGATGTCGAACTTGTCGAACAGCTCCAGCTGGACCCGGCGGCCGGCGACAGCCAAGAACGTCACGGAGGCCACCACGGCGTCATGGCCGTATTCCCTGGCGGATTCCACGTTGTAGTGCGCGGGATGGTCGTCCTTGACCGCGCGGGCGAACTCACGGACCTGCTCCCGGCCGACCTCGAAGTAGTCGGGGTACCGGTAGTGCGTCCCGATGATGTTTGCGGCGATGCTCATGTTCCCTGCGCTGTTCGTATGCGGTGCGCGGTGCGCACAAACGTGCATGGCTGTCGGGCCCGTTGCGCGGCCCGCCGCGGCAGCTTATCAGCGTGGTGCGCTTGCTCAGCGAATGTCGTGGCGACGGGACGCGACCGCGGCCAATGCGCCGCCGAGCGCGCCGAGGGCCAATGCCGACGGAACACCGATGCGCGCGGCCTTGCGGGCGGTCCGGAAATCGCGGATCTCCCAGCCCCGCTCCCTGGCCACGTCGCGTAGGGCGGCATCGGGGTTGATCGCCACCGCGGTGCCGACCAGTGACAGCATCGGCACGTCGTTGAAGCTGTCGGAGTAGGCGGTGCAGCGCCGCAGGTTCAGGCCTTCCCGGATGGCCAGCGACCGCACGGCGTGGGCCTTGCCGGTGCCGTGCAGGATGTCGCCGACCAGCCGACCGGTGAACACGCCGTCGACCGACTCGGCAACCGTTCCGAGCGCTCCGGTGAATCCCAGCCGTCTGGCTATCGTGGCGGCCAGCTCGTAGGGCGTCGCGGTGACCAGCCACACCTGCTGGCCGGCGTCGATGTGCATCTGGGCCAGTGCCCGGGTGCCGGGCCAGATCTTGTCGGCGATGATCTCGTCGTAGATCTCCTCGCCGAGCGCCTCGAGCTCGGCGGTCGAGCGGCCTTCGATGAACGCCAGCGCCTTCTGCTTGCCCTCGGCGACGTCGTCGCTGTTCTCCTTGCCGGTGAACTGGAACTTGGCCTGGGCGTATGCGATGCCCAGGATGTCGCGGTAGGTGAAGTACTTGCGGGCGGCCAGCCCCCGCGCGAAGTGCACCAGCGACGAGCCGTGCACCAGGGTGTTGTCCACGTCGAAGAACGCCGCGGCCGTCAGATCGGGCGGTGGCGCCGGCGTACCGACCGGGTCGGTGTCGGACTCGAGTTCGGTGACGGCGACCTCGGCGCTGGCCTCACCGCCAAGCTGCTGTTCGAGCGCATCGGCACTACCGGATTCGGGCACGTTTTCACCCTAAGTCACCGCGCCGGGATACTGGCGGTGTGGAGGGCGAGCAGGCGGGTAGTGGCGGTCGAGCCACTGTGACGTTGCTGACCAGGGCAGGCTGCGGCATGTGTGCCCGCGCCGCCCAGCAGCTGGCGGCGCTGCGGGAGGAACTGGACTTCGACCTGGTGAATACCGATGTCGACGCCGCGGCCGACGCGGGCGATGCGTCGCTGCGGGCGCGATTCGGCGACCTGTTGCCGGTGATTTTGCTGAACGGTACTGAGCACAGTTACTGGGAGGTCGACGAGCAGCAGCTTCGCGCCGACCTTTCCACGCGGTGAAATTTGGTGGCCAGGCCGGAAACGATTACCTTGGTGACGTGGTGATGACGCCGTGAGTGTGCTGCTATTCGGGGTTTCGCACCGCAGCGCGCCGGTGTCTGTTCTGGAGCAGTTGAGCACTGACGAATCCGATCAGGCCAAGATCATCGACGAGGTGCTGCGGTCTTCGTTGGTCACCGAGGCGATGGTGCTGTCCACCTGCAACCGGGTCGAGGTCTACGCCGTGGTCGAGGCGTTCCACGGAGGCCTCTCGGTGATCGGTCAGGTGCTCTCCGACCACTCCGGCATGTCGCTCAACGACCTCACCAAATATGCCTATGTGCGCTACGCCGAGGCCGCCGTCGAGCACCTGTTCGCGGTGACCAGCGGCCTGGATTCGGCTGTCATCGGCGAAGCCCAGGTGCTGGGGCAGGTGCGTCGGGCGTATTCCTCGGCCGAGGCGAATCAGACGGTCGGGCGCACCCTGCACGAGCTGGCGCAGCGGGCGCTGAACGTCGGCAAGCGGGTGCATTCCGAGACCGGGATCGACGCCGCCGGCGCATCGGTGGTCTCGGTGGCCCTCGGCATGGCCGACACCAAACTCACCGGCGGGCTGGCCGGACGCACGGCGGCCGTGATCGGCGCGGGCTCCATGGGCGCCCTGGCCGGCGCGCACCTGGTGCGGGCCGGGATCGAGCGGGTCCACGTGGTGAACCGGTCGCTGCCGCGGGCCCAGCGCCTGGCCGCGAACCTCACCGAGCAGGGGGTCCAGGCCCAGGCGGTATCGCTGGACCAGCTGCCGGAGGCTCTCGCCGACGCCGACGTGGTGATCAGCAGCACCGGGGCGGTCCGTCCGGTGGTCTCTCTGGCCGACGTGCACCATGCCCTGGCCCNGGGTGAAACAACTTGCCAGCGCACCTGGCGGGGACAGCTACGCAGAGGCCCTGCGGGAGCTGTTCGAACTCGATCCGCAGGCCGTCGAAGCTGTGGCGGCCAGCGAATTGCCTTTCATGACAACAGATCTCGATAAGTCTGAGTAGAGCTTGGTAAAAACGCGCGATACGGTGATCCGGATCGGCACCCGGGGTAGCCTGCTGGCGACCACGCAGGCCGGCACCATAAGGGACGCTTTGCTGGCCGCCGGTCACCCCTGTGAGCTGGTGATCATCTCCACCGAGGGTGACCGCAACCAGGGGCCGATCGCCGACATCGGCGTCGGGGTGTTCACCGCGGCGCTGCGAGAGGCGATCCACGACGGCCGGGTCGACATGGCCGTGCACTCCTACAAAGATTTGCCCACCGCCCAGGACGAGCGGTTCACCATCGCCGCCGTCCCGCGTCGTGAGGATCCCCGGGACGCGCTGGTGGCACGCGACGGACTGGTGCTCGGAGAGTTGCCGGCCGGCTCCACGATCGGCACGTCGAGCCCGCGGCGGGCCGCGCAGCTTAGAGCACTGGGTCTCGGTTTGGAAATCCGCCCCCTACGAGGCAACCTAGATACCAGGTTGAACAGGGTTACGAGCGGTGATCTCGACGCCATCGTGGTCGCCCGTGCGGGTCTGGCCCGTATCGGACGGCTCGAAGAAGTCACCGAGACGCTCGAGCCGGTGCAGATGTTGCCAGCGCCGGCTCAGGGTGCGCTCGCGGTGGAATGTCGCGCCGGCGACACCGAGCTGATTTCGGTGCTGTCGGAGCTGGAGGACACCGACACGCGCGCCGCGGTTACCGCCGAACGGATCCTGCTCGCCGAACTGGAGGCGGGTTGTTCCGCACCGGTCGGTGCGATCGCTGAGGTGGTCGAGTCGATCGATGAGGACGGCAACGTCTTCGAGGAGCTGTCGTTGCGCGGCTGCGTGGCGACGCTGGACGGATCCGACGTGATCCGTGCGTCCGGCATCGGAACTCCCGGTCGGGCCGCTGACTTGGGTGTCTCGGTGGCCGCGGAGCTTTTCGATCTGGGTGCACGCGAGCTGTTGGTAGAAGCGCGGGAGTGAAGAATGACCATGCGAGGTCGCAAGGCTAAGCCCGGCCGCATCACATTTGTGGGCTCAGGCCCGGGAGACCCGGGGCTGCTGACGGCACGGGCGCAATCCGTGCTGGCGCACGCCGAGTTGGTGTTCACCGATCCCGACGTTCCCGAGGCCGTGCTGGCCCTGATCGGCACTGAGTTGCCGCCGGCATCCGGTCCGGCCCCGGCTGAGCCGGCCAAGGCCGCCGATGCCGCCGCGGGCGACGCG
>NZ_LT546207.1:1693097-1710516 GCF_900078665.2 Mycolicibacterium houstonense
GGGCGTTCGGGATCAACCCCGAGCTGGTGCCGTCGGGCGAGCAGTCCTCGCTGGGCCTGCTCGACGAGTTCCCGCCGTTCGACGAGGTTTTCGACCCGGTGAACCGGGTGCTGCTGCCGCGGGCGGACATCGCCACCGAGACGCTGGCCGAGGGGCTGCGTGAGCGGGGCTGGGAGATCGAGGACGTCACCGCCTACCGCACGGTGCGTGCCGCTCCGCCGCCGGCGCAGACTCGCGAGATGATCAAGACCGGTGGTTTCGACGCGGTGTGCTTCACGTCGAGTTCGACGGTGCGCAACCTCGTCGGTATCGCGGGCAAGCCGCACGCGCGGACCATCGTGGCCTGCATCGGCCCGAAAACCGCTGAAACCGCAGCGGAATTCGGCCTGCGGGTGGACGTGCAGCCCGAGTCGGCCGCGGTCGGGCCGCTGGTCGACGCACTCGCCGAGCACGCTGCGCGACTGCGGGCCGAAGGGGCGCTGCCCCCGCCGCGGAAGAAGAGCCGCCGCCGGTAAACCCCGCGGCCCCGCCGAGTCGGCGTTCCGGCAGGAATGCGGTTTCGCGGGTTTCGCGGAGAATGGCGGAGAGCCCAGAGGCCGAAGAGGAGGTCGTGCAGTGTCATACCCAAGGCACCGCCCTCGTCGCCTGCGGTCCACGCCGGCGATGCGCCGGCTTGTCGCTCAAACGTCGTTGGAGCCAAGGCATCTGGTGCTGCCGATGTTCGTCGCTGACGGCATCGGGGAACCACGCGCGATCAGTTCGATGCCCGGCGTGGTGCAGCACACCCGGGATTCGTTGCGCCGCGCGGCCGCCGACGCGGTGGCCGCCGGGGTGGGCGGCCTGATGCTGTTCGGGGTGCCGCGTGACGAGGACAAGGACCCGACCGGCGCCGTGGGTGTCGATCCCGACGGCATCCTGAACGTCGCGCTGCGCGATCTGGCCAAGGACCTCGGTGACGCCACGGTGCTGATGGCCGACACCTGCCTCGACGAGTTCACCGATCACGGGCACTGCGGTGTGTTGGATGCCGCGGGCCGGGTCGACAACGACGCGACCAATGCCCGCTATGTGGAACTTGCTGTGGCGCAGGCTGAGTCGGGTGCCCACGTGGTGGGGCCGAGCGGCATGATGGACGGCCAGGTGGCCGCGATCCGCGATGGTCTGGACGCGGCCGGGCGCACCGATGTCGCCATCCTGGCGTACGCCGCCAAGTTCGCCTCGGCCTTCTACGGCCCGTTCCGGGAAGCGGTGTCCTCCAGCCTCACCGGTGATCGGCGGACCTATCAGCAGGATCCGGGGAACATTCGTGAGGCCGTACACGAGGTCGAACTCGACATCGACGAGGGCGCCGACATGGTGATGGTCAAGCCCGCGATGAGCTATCTGGACGTGGTGCGGGCCGCCGCCGATATTTCCCCGGTGCCCGTTGCGGCGTATCAGATCTCGGGTGAGTACTCGATGATCTGTGCCGCCGCGGCCAACGGCTGGATCGATCTGCAGGCCGCGGCGCTGGAGTCGTTGACCGGGATCCGCCGGGCCGGCGCCGACATCGTGCTGACCTACTGGGCGGCCGACGTGGCCGGCTGGCTCGCGTGACCGGTCAGGTGACCGAGCCACGACAGAGTCCGACCGGTCGTCCCGAGGACGTCGACACCGGGTTCTGGCTGTGGGCGGCGGCGCTGGTCCTCATGGTCATCGGTTATCTGATCGACGCGTTCACCGGATCCGCGGGCGGGGCGCAGCGCTCGATGGTTGTGGTTCTCACGGTGATGTTCCTGGTGGCGCTGTCCTCGATCGTGGCGACCTTCCTGCTGCTGATGCGTCAGGGGTATCGCTGGGCCCGCACCCTGTTGACCGCCGGGGGACTGGTGGCGATCCTGCACTCGGTCAGCAGCCTGTTCACCGGCGAGCGGCAAGATGCCGCGGCGGTGGGCTACGCGATCACCGCGATCGTCGGATCGGTGCTGATCGCCGGCGGGCTGTACCTGCTGCACCGCAAGGACGCCGACGGTTTCTTCGTCCGCTGATTCGCTACGCTTTGCCGACCATGCCTTCATCACCCGCGTCGCCGGAGTCACGCCCGGCCCGGAACCGACCGCTCGTGGCGACCGTCGGATTCGGCTTCTGGCTGGTTGCCTCGGTCCTGCTGATCGCCGGGGGCATGATCGCGGCATCGGTGAGCCTGCCCGGTGTGGACACCTGGTTGTTCCGGGGTATCGGCGTGCTCACCGCGGTGGCGGGGCTGGCCATGGCCTTCCTGGCCGGTCGTTCCCGCGGCGGTGATCCCCGCTTCCGGCGGGCCGCGATCGCATTGTCCGTGACCATCATGGTCATTGTGGCGTTGACCGCGCAGTTCGGCGTGGTCCACAAACTCACGGTGCTCGGTGTGGTCCTGCTCCTTGTGGGATCCGGTCTGAGCGCGCTGCCGCTGCGGAGGGGAGACGATGGTGAGTGAGTCGGTGACTCCGGCCGCCTCGAAGGTCCTGTACTACGAGCCGGGGGCGAACTGGGCGTGGCTGTTGTTGGGCCCGTTCGCCGGGATCGGCATGGCGATCCTGCAGATGACGGGCGGGTACGGCCGTGACCTGTGGGTGCCCCTGGTTTTCCTGCTGCTGGTGTCGGGGTTCGTGGCCATCCAGATCAAGGCCGCACGTATCCACACATCCGTCGAACTGACCCCGCAGACCCTGCGCCAGGGCGCCGAGACCCTGCGGATCGACGAGATCGTGTCCATCTACCCGGAGGCCTCGGGTTCCGAGGTCCCGAAATGGCAGTCCGCCCGCGCCCTCGGCGAACTCACCGGAGTGCCCCGGGGCCGTACCGGGATCGGGCTGAAACTGACGGGCGATCGCAAGGCCCAGGCCTGGGCGCGCAAACACCGACGCCTGCGTGCTGCGCTGGAACCGTTGGTCGAGGAGCGGACGCCGTGAGACGCCGGGCGGTGCTCGAGCTCATCGTGGCCGCCGCGGCGGCGGTGGGCTGCGTGCTGAGCTGGATCGCGGCCGCGACCACGATCGAGGTGGCGCCGGTGCTGGACGGTGAACCGTCGACGACGGCGATCAGCTACTCGGCGCCGATGCTGGTGCTGTCGCTGGCGCTGGCCGGACTGGCCGGGGTGCTGATCGTGCTCGGTGTGGCGCGGTTGCGCCGCTGAGGATGACCGATTGGCAGCCCGTCACGCGCGGTGAATCCGGCGCCGGGGTGTTCCGCAGCGCGGACGGTTCCCGGTATGCGAAGGTCGCGGGCCCGGCGGCGGTGCACGAGCTGGCCGCCGAGCGCGACCGGGTGTCATGGGCGCACGCGCACGGCCTGCCCGGACCGGCCGTGGTCGACTGGGTGCCCACCGATGACGGCGGCGCCGTCCTGATCACCAGTGCCGTCGCAGGTGTTGCCGCCGACCAGGTTCCGGCATCGGTCCTGCGGGCCGCCTGGCCCTCGGTGGTGGCCGCGGTGCGCGACCTACACGGCATGGCGGTCGACGAATGTCCGTACCGGCGCGGCCTGGACGACATGCTGGACCGGGCGCGCCGGGTGGTCGGTGCCGACGCGGTCAACCCCGAGTTCCTGCGCGACGAGGATCGGGAGGTCCCGGCCGTGGAGCTGCTGGCGCGCGTCGAACGGGAGGCCGGTCTGCGCCGCCGGCAGGAGACCGCCGATCGGGTGGTGTGCCACGGCGATCTGTGCCTGCCCAACATCCTGATCGACCCCGGCCGATCCACCGTCGAGGGCTTCATCGATCTGGGCCGGCTGGGCGTGGCCGACCGGCACGCCGATCTGGCGCTGCTGCTGGCCAACGCGGCCGATACGGTCCCCGGGTTCGCCGACGATGCGGCGGCCGGTCTGGCGGCGGGCTATCCCGCGCCCCTGGACGAGGACCGCCTGCGGTTCTATCTCGCGCTGGATCCGTTGACCTGGGGATGAGGCGCCGCATCGCGGGGTCAGGAAGAGAGCCAGGCGAGCTCCTCGGATAGGTGTGCGCGCCAGAACGCCTCGTCGTGGCCGCCGGGATGGAAGCCGACGGCCGGGGTCCTGGGCAGCTCGTTGACGAACATTCGCGTCGCGGCGTAGAACCGGTCGCCGGTGCCGCAGTCGATGCGCAGCGGAATCGACCCCAGTGCGGGCAGCAGTCTCAGCGCCGAGTTCTGCTGCCAGTCAGCGAGGCTGTCGAAGGCGTCGGGCGGTGCGCCCCAGTACGTCATGTAGAGCGCCGGGCTGATCGCGCAGACCGCGGCGGTGCGCGCGGCGCCGAGCCTGGCCCCCAACAGCATGGCGCCGTAGCCGCCCATCGACCAGCCCATGAAGGCCACCCGTGAGGTGTCGATGCCCTTGGTGGCCAGCATCGGGATCAGTTCGGTGAGCACCATCGCCCCGGAGTCCTCCCCAGAGGCCCGACGGCGCCAGAAGGAGTTGCCTCCATCCACACTGACCACCGCGAACGGCGGCCGGCCGGCCGCGGTCAGCTGAGCCAGGGCTTCCGGGATGCCCAGACTCATCACCCCGGCGGCGTCGTTGTCCATCCCGTGCAGGGCGATCACCGGACGCAATGGGCCGTGCTGGCCCGGCGGCCGGGCGATGATCCAGTTGGTTTCCACACCGCCCCGGGCCGCGGAGGTGAACGAGCCCGAATCGCGGATCGGCATCGGTGCGCCCGCGGAGGCGGTTTGGTTCGGGCCGGTTTGGTTGGGGCCGGGAGATGCGCGAGACGTCGGCGGATGGAGCAAGCTGCCCAGCGTCCACAGTCCCGCGGCTCCCGCACCCGTGACGCCTAGGCGCAGCGCGTCGCGGCGGGTCAGCGAGGTCACCTGCGCATCATTCCAACCATGGGTCTCAGCACATGACACCGTCCGGCAACGGCGCGATAACGCCGACCCGCACCCGGTGAGTGACCCGGGCCACAGAATCTTGGTACAAAGTTCAAAATCTGTAACACTGTGTCCATGACGGAATTGGCCGAGCAGCCGCAGCAGACCGATGCCCTCCCGCTGGGGCCGCAATCGCTGGTGTGGAAGTACTTCGGGGACAACCGGATGTACCTGATCGGGCCGCGGCCGGCTGTCCTGCAGAACATGCTGGCCGAGCTCGGGCAGGGCGTCCTGGACCACTCGACGTTCTTCTCCGATACCGCCGAACGACTCAAGCGCACCATCCCGCCGATCTTCCGCACCGTCTACGGCACCGAGGACGAGAACGCGGGCACCCAGGTGCGCGACTTCCATCACCACGTCAAGGGCGATATGCCCGACGGCTCGCGATATCACGCGCTGGACCCCGACACCTACTTCTGGGCCCACGCGACATTCGTCGAGCAGGTCCTGTACTTCGCCGACACCTTCGTCAAGAAGCTCACCGACGCCGAGAAGGAACAGATCTACCTCGAATCCAAGACCTGGTACCGCCGCTACGGGGTCAGCGACCGGCCGATGCCTGCCACCTATGCCGAGTTCGAGCAGTACTGGGACCGGATGCTGAACGAGGTGGCCGTGCCACACAAGTCGGCCCGCTACGGCGTCGGCTACGTCACCAAGGGCTTCCCCTGCCCCAAGGCGGTCCACCCCGCGGTATGGAACGTCATCGCGACGGTGTTCAACCCGGTCGCGGCCTTCCTGACCACCGGTGGGCTGCCGCCACGCGCCCGTGACCTGCTCGACCTGCCCTGGACCGAGCGTCAGGAGCGCAACTACCAGCGGTTCGCGGCGTTCTGGCGCACCCGCGCGGTGAACTGGGTGTGGGATCATCTACCGATGAGCGTGCGCTACAACAAATTTGCGCAAAAGGGCTATGCGCAAGGCTGATTCGTCGCCCGCGACGGCTGCCATCCTGGACGCCGCCCTCGTTGAATTCGAGCGGCACGGCCTGCGCCGCGTCGCACTCGACGATGTCGCGCGCCGGGCCGGCGTCAGCCGCACCACGATCTACCGCAGATTCGCCAACCGCGACGAGCTGGTCGCGGCGGTGATCGAGCGGGAGAACGCCGCGCTGTTCGCCGATATCGCCGACGAACTGAAAACCGCCGGGCCGCAATCGAATTACTATGTCGAGGCGTTCACGCTGTCGATTCTGCGGTTCCGGCGACACCATGTGCTCAACCAGATGATCGCCGATGAGCCCGCGTTGGTGATGGAGATGCTGCACACCCACTACGGCGCGGCGATCGAGCGGATGGCCGCCGCGCTGAAGGTGATCTTCCCGGCCGGCTTCGCCGACCGGATCGGCGCGCGCGCGGTCAATGATCTGGCCGACACCATCCTGCGCTACGCGGCGATGGTGCTGCTGCTGCCCAGCGTCGAACCGCTCGACACCGCGGCGGACATCAGGGCCTTCGCCACCAGGCACTTCCTGCCCAGCCTTCCGGCATCGCTGCGCGCCGTGCCGGCCTGACCGGGGTGCCGAAGTAGTTTCGTGGCTCACGCTTTCGGGCAGCCAACGGTATGACCACAGAGAAGCCGATAGTCACCGAAAAGCACCACAAAGAAGCCGAACGCGTCATGAGGTCGTATGACGACGATCGCCCGACCGTCACGCTGCCCGGCAGCAAGGGCACCGTCTCGGGCACCGCGGTCAACGACTGGGTCGACGACGAGGGCAATCCGATCTACGGCGAGCCGAAGCAAGATCGGTAACCACGGTCGGTGCCGCCCCCTAGTCTGGCTCCTGTGACCCCGCTGGAGCGCATCGCACCCGACTTCGTCTCGATGGCCCATCAGATCGTGTGGGCCTCGGTGGCCACTGTCGACGCCGACGGCCGGCCCCGCACCCGCATCCTGCACCCGATCTGGGAGTGGGACGGGACCGATCTGTTCGGCTGGGTGGCGACGGTACCCAGCCCGGTCAAGCGGGCCCACCTGTCGGTGCATCCGCATGTGTCGGTCAGTTACTGGACGACGAACCAGGACACCTGCGCCGCGGATTGCCTGGTCGAGTGGTACACCGACGACGAGACCTGCACCCAGGTGTGGGACCGCTTCGCCAACGGGCCCGCGCCGGTCGGCTACGACCCGTACATCATTCCGCAGTGGAGCGACGGGCCGACCTCGGATCAGTTCGCCGCACTGCGGTTGACCCCGTACCGGCTGCGGGTGATGCCGGGGACGATCATGACGGCGGGGTCGGGTGAGGTGCTGAACTGGCGGTCGTGAGATCCAGGCCCCGCGTGCCCGGATACCGCGGGCCCCGCCGGGGTTGGGCGACGGGGCCATCGGCGTGCCAGGCCGCGACGGCGTCGGCGACGCCGCGGACATCGTCGTCGGTGTCGATCACCGCGTAGGACGCGACGTGGCCCGGCAGCCCGTTGACCGAGCATTCGTAGCCGATCCGGTGCGCCAGATCGCGGATCCATCGAACCGCCGACGAGCGGCGGCGCGGCGGAAGCCGTCGAGCGTCGCCGATGAGCAGGACGCGACGGGCTCCCACTCCGAGGGCGGCCGTCGTGTTCAGCTCACAGGTCTCGTTCGCGCAGGCCCGCAACCTCCTGCGCGATGCCCAGTTGTGCCGCCCGTCGAACCCGGTTTGCACGAAGTGCGCGTCGAAGATGGTGATCACCGATTCGATCTCGGTTGCCCTCGGATCGATCGCCGACACCTCTGTCGCCATCGGTGCGCCGAGGCACGGCGGATGAGCATGCCGGACCGTGACCCCCCGGCCGTCGAGGGCTGAGCCGATCGCTCCGGACAGGTCCGTGAGCCAGCCGAACACCAAAACCCGGGCGTTTGCGGCGACGCGATCCGCCACTGCAATTTCACCAGCCGTTCTCGACAATTGTCGGCAATTTTCGCGTGCCGACCGAAAATAAAATTCTCCGCCATAAATGCGCAGCAAGAATTGACGATAAATGGATGAAAAAGAGAATGCTGCCGCCGAAAAACGCAATGGGTTCCGGATTCGGCCCGACGTGGCGCTGGTTGTTGCGCCAGCGCGCCAGGGCCTTGATGAGCTGCGGTGAAACGCTACGCCCGGTCCGGGCGCTTGCGCTTGGGAATGGTCTCCTCGGCGGCCTTGTTGCGTTTGGCCGCGCGCTTTTCCTTGATGGTCATCGCCGGTTTCTTGGGCAGGCGGCCCTGGGATTTGTCAGCCATCGTTGCTCCTTGTCGCAAACAATCACTGGGCCCGACCATACATCAGAAAAAAATAAAAGCCAGTCGGCTGAATTCGCGCCCGTCAGGCCGGCCGATGCCGCACCCGCGGGGCGGCGTCGTCGTGCCCGAGATGCAGCCCCGGGGCCAGCATGGCCACCCGGTGCCGGTAGTCGCGGTACTGGTCACCCAGGCCGGCCACCAGATCGCGTTCCTCCAGTTGGATCGCCACCAGGATGTAGGCGGTGGTGACCACGGCGAACAGCAGATGGCCCGCCGTCATCGTGGGGATGGCCCAGAACGCCACGATGAATCCGGCCATGATCGGATGCCGAATCACCCGGTAGAGCATCACGGTGCGGAAGCCCGGCTCCTCGTATGGCCGGCCGCGCCAGTTCAGCCACACCTGCCGCAGCCCGAACAGGTCGAAATGGCTGATCATGAACGTCGAGGCGAACACGGTGGCCCAGCCCGCCCAGAACAGCGCCCACAGGATCACCCGTCCCGCAGTGGATTCCACGTCCCACACCACCGCGGGCATGGTGCGCCACTGCCAGTACAGAAGGAACAGCGCCAGGCTGGACAACAGCACGTAGGTGCTGCGTTCGATGGCCGGCGGGATGATCCGGGTCCACCGGCGTTTGAACGCGGGGCGGGCCATCACGCTGTGCTGGAGGGCGAACACCGAGAGCAGCAGCAGATTGACGATCACCGCCTCGGCGACCGGCGCGGCGATGCCGGAGTCGACCGTGCGCGGCACCACGAAATTGCCGACGAAGCCGATCGCGTAGAGGAAGGCCACGACGAACACCAGATAGCTGGCGATCCCGTAACCGATGGTGAGTAGGCGCTTCATGGTGACCTCCTGCCACCGATGGGACAGATGCCGCGCCCTGCTGCGGAACCGCAGTAGTGACTTATCTACGGTAGACCGCGAGAACCCCTGTGAACAGGGGTTCTATGCGCTGCGCTCGGCCTTGGCGGCCTCGCGGGCCAGCATGCGGTCCCGCTGCTCCTCGAATCGGACGACCTGCTTGCCGAGGTCCTCCAGGTACGCCGCCAGTTGGTCGCGGCGCTTCTCGCCGACCGCGGAGACGTCGTTGCGTTCGAAGATCCGCCACTTCTTGACGTTGGGCATCACGACTTCTTCCAGGTGCTGACGCAGGTCGTAGATGCCGTGCTTGGCCATGATGACGCTGTTGCGCCGCCAGTTCGGCATTCCGCGTCCGGGCATCCGGAATCCCTCGATGATCGCGCACACCGCCTCCATCGCCTGGTCGGGCGAGAGGTCGAACGCGGCGGAGAACAGGTTGCGGTAGAACACCATGTGCAGGTTCTCGTCGGTGGCGACGCGTTGCAGCATCGACTCTGCGATGGGGTCGTCGCAGATCTTGCCGGTGTTGCGGTGGCTGACCCGGGTCGCGAGTTCCTGCAGCGTGGCGTACGCCGAGATCATCAGCGGGCCGGGCTCGTGGATTTCGCGTTCCTCTTCGTCGGGGTCGTAGCCGTTGCGCATGTGCTCCATGCGCATGCGCTCCAGCGCCACGGGGTCCACTCCGCGGGTGACGACGAGGTAGTCGCGGATGACGATGCCGTGCCGGTTTTCTTCGGCGGTCCACTGGTTGACCCAGTGCCCCCAGGCGCCGTCCAGCGAATAGTGAGTTGCCGCGCCTCGGTGGTAGGAGGGCAGGTTGTCCTCGGTGAGGAGGTTGGTGATCATCGCGACTTTGGCGACTTCGGACAGATCGGACTGTTCGGGGGCCCAATCCTCGCCGCCCAGGGCCGCGAAGTTCCGGCCGCGGTCCCATGGCACATAGTCGTGGGGATGCCACTCCTTGGCCACCTTCAAATGGTGGTTCAGGCCTTCCTCGGCAACCGGTTCGAGTTCTTTGAGGATCTCGGCGTCGGTCAAATGTCTTTGCATCAGCGTCCCATCAGGTGTTCGCCCGACCGTCGCAAGTGGTTGCCGGGCAGCCCGCGCAACCAGGCCAGGCGGTGGTCGGAACGGTTATGCGTTCCGACTCAGAACAGGGGGCCTGCGGGGCGCGGGTCTACCCGGCCGACGGCTCTGACCGCGACGGGTTGGTCCCCGTGTCTCACAGGTGTGACTTTCCCGAGCGTCGAACTCGATTCGGCGATGCATGAATACGCCCGTGCCGGGCGCGGCGTGGCATCGATCGGAGCGTCCTGCCGGCTACGCGCGATTGCCCGCAACGGGTGGCAAGACTCTCCGACACCCTAGCTGCGGTTGGTGCTTCACCACTCGCGGCCCGACCGTGACACCGATCACCTGGGGGTGCAACGTCCTAGGCGCGGCGCAGCAAGACCGCCTGTTCGACGGGCACGCGTTCGAATACCCGGCGTACCCGGCCTTTGACGTGCTGGGCCGCCTCGGCCTTCGACACCACCCGTGGGTCGGCAAGCCGGATGGTCTTCCCGTGCCGGCGCATCTGGGCTCCGCCGGCGGCGGTGATGTTCTTGAGCCAGTCCCGGTTGGGGCCGTAGGTGAGCAGGATCGCGACGCCCTCGTCGGTGCCGAAGACCGACAGCGGGGTGCGGTACGTGCGACCTGATGTGCGGCCGACGTGTTCGAGGATGCCGTACAGCGGCGCCCATCCCGCCCAGAGTTTCTGGATGGGGTTGGTGACGTAGCGATTGAGCCGGGCCAGCCATTGCGGGAGTTGCATGGCCCCATGATGCGACGCCCGGTGGCGCAGCGGGCGAGATGTGCCGAGACTGGAGCCATGGCCTATCTCAAACCGCCGTGGTTCGTCCGCAAGGTGTTCAACCGGATCGCCATGGCGACGGGTGTGGGGCACAGCGAGACCCTGACCGTGACGCGGCGGGGCAGCAAGCAGCCGCAGCAGATCCCGGTCGTCGTTCCGGTGGTCGACGGGGTGAAATACCTGGTCTCGACCCGCGGCGAGTCGGACTGGGTGCGCAACGTCCGGGCCGAGCCGAAGGTCCGGCTCGGGTCTGTCGACTACGTCGCCGCCGAGATTCCGGTGCCGCAGCGGGCGCCGGTGATCGCGGCGTACCGCCCACTGGCGGGCAAGGTGGTGGACGGCTACTTCCGGGAACTGCCCGACGATGCCGATCACCCGGTTTTCGCCCTGACCCCGGCCACGTGACCGCTCCCACTACACCCTGTAGTTGACGCATTTGCACCGGCTGGGACACTGGTGGCCATGCGTGTTGACGAACCGCACACTCAGCGCTCGGCCCAACTCTTCGCCGACGCTTGCGCGGTGATCCCCGGCGGGGTGAACTCCCCGGTGCGTGCCTTCAACTCTGTCGGCGGCACGCCGCGGTTCATCACCTCGGCCAAGGGCTACTGGCTCACCGATGCCGACGGCAACCGGTACGTCGATCTGGTCTGCTCGTGGGGCCCCATGCTGCTGGGCCACGCGCACCCGGCGGTCGTGGAGGCCGTGCAGCAGGTGGCGGTCGACGGGCTGAGCTTCGGCGCCCCGACTCCGTCGGAGACCGAACTCGCCGCCGAGATCATCGATCGGGTGGCCCCCGTCGAACGGCTGCGGCTGGTCAACTCCGGTACCGAGGCCACGATGAGCGCCATCCGGTTGGCCCGCGGCTACACCGGTCGCGCCAAGATCATCAAGTTCTCCGGCTGCTACCACGGCCACAGTGACGCGCTGCTGGCCGACGCCGGCTCGGGCGTGGCCACGCTGGGTCTGCCGTCCTCACCGGGCGTCACGGGTGCGGCCGCGGCCGACACCATCGTGCTGCCCTACAACAACGTCGAAGCCGTCGAGGAGATCTTCGGCCGGTTCGGTGACGAGATCGCTTGTGTCATCAGCGAAGCCAGCCCGGGCAACATGGGCACGGTGGCTCCGCTGCCCGGTTTCAACGCGGCGTTGCGCCGCATCACGGCGAACCACGGCGCACTGTTGATCCTCGACGAGGTGATGACGGGCTTCCGGGTGAGCCGCGCCGGCTGGTACGGGCTCGACCCCGTCGACGCCGACCTGTTCACCTTCGGCAAGGTGATGAGCGGCGGCCTGCCGGCCGCGGCCTTCGGCGGCAGCGCCGAGGTGATGGGCCGGCTCGCCCCGCTCGGGCCGGTCTACCAGGCCGGGACGCTGTCGGGTAACCCGGTGGCGATGGCGGCCGGCCTGGCCACATTGCGCAACGCCGACGACGCCGCGTATGCCCGGGTGGACGCCAACGCCGACCGGCTGGCCGGCCTGCTCACCGGCGCCCTGACCGACGCCGGGGTGGCGCACCGGGTGCAGCGCGCGGGCAACATGCTCAGCGTCTTCTTCACCGACCAGCCGGTCAACGACTTCGCCGCGGCCAAGGCCACCGAAACCTGGCGCTTCCCACCGTTTTTCCACGCTCTCCTGGAGGCCGGGGTGTACCCGCCCTGCAGTGCGTTCGAAACCTGGTTCGTCTCGGCGGCGTTGGACGACGCGGCGTTCTCGCGCATCGCCGATGCGTTGCCCGGGGCGGCGCGCGCCGCGGCGGAGGCCGCAGAGTGAGCGTCAGGACGACCGTGCATGTGATGCGTCACGGCGAGGTGTTCAACCCGGAGAAGGTGCTCTACGGCCGGCTGCCCGGCTATCACCTGTCCGAACGGGGGCAGGCCCAGGCCCGGGCCGCCGCGAGCTGGTTGGCCGACAAGGACGTGGTCTACGTGGTGGCCTCCCCGCTGGAGCGGGCGCAGGAGACCGCCAAACCCATCGCCGACGTTCACAACCTGTCGATCGACACCGACAACGATCTCATCGAATCGTGGAACGTCTTCGAGGGTAAGCGGGTGGCCCCGGGCGACGGCGCCCTGCGCGACCCGCGGAATTGGCCGTTGCTGCGCAACCCCGCCAAGCCGTCGTGGGGTGAGCCGTACACGGAGATCGCGCCGCGCATGATGGCGGCCATGCACCGGGCCCGCGAGAAGGCGGCCGGGCACGAGGCGGTCTGCGTCAGCCACCAGCTGCCGGTCGAGACGCTGCGCCGGGCGATGACCGGTCGCAAGCTGGCTCACCTGCCGTTGCCGAACAGCCGGCTGTGCGATCTGTCCTCGATCACGTCGTTCACCTTCGACGACGACACGCTGATCCGGTGGGGCTACACGGAGCCCTGGGGAATCTGAATGAGGTCGTCTCTCGCCCGGGTGAGCGTGGCGGTGCTGGCAGGGCTGGTGCTGCTCACCGGATGCTCGACGGGTGACGACGCGGTGGCCCAGGGCGGCACGTTCGAGTTCGTCGCCCCCGGCGGCAAGACCGATATCTTCTACGACCCGCCCGAAAACCGGGGCCGCCCAGGCCCGTTGACCGGGCCGTCGTTGACCGACCCGGCCAAGACCATCTCGCTGGACGATTTCGCCGGGAAGGTCGTGGTGATCAACGTGTGGGGCCAGTGGTGCGGCCCGTGCCGGGCCGAGATCGGCCAGCTGGAGAAGGTCTACACCGAGACCCGCGGCCAGGGCGTGGAATTCCTCGGCATCAACGTGCGGGACAACAACCGCCAGGCCGCGGTCGATTTCGTCACCGACCGCAAGGTCACCTTCCCGTCGATCTACGACCCGCCGATGCGGACCATGATCGCCTTCGGCGGCAAGTACCCGACCACGGTGATCCCGTCCACCGTGGTGCTGGACCGTCAGCACCGGGTGGCCGCGGTGTTCCTGCGGGAACTGCTGGCCGAGGATCTCGAGCCTTTGCTGGCCAGGTTGACCGCCGAACCGGCGCCGGGAGGGCCGGCGCAGTGACCGGATTCGCCGAGATCGCCGCGGCCGGACCGGTACTGCTGGCGCTGGGGATCAGCGTGCTGGCCGGTCTGGTGTCGTTCGCCTCGCCGTGCGTCGTGCCGCTGGTACCCGGCTATCTGTCGTATCTGGCCGCGGTGGTCGGCGTGCAGGATGCCGAGGTGGGCGCGGCAGCCGGGGCGACCCGGCAGGCCACCCGGACCGCGCGGTGGCGGGTGGCCGGCGCGGCCGCATTGTTCGTCGCCGGATTCACCGTGGTCTTCCTGCTCGGCGCGGTCGCCGTGCTCGGGATGACCACCACGCTGATCGCCAATCAGGTTCTGCTGCAACGTATCGGCGGCGTGGTCACCATCGTGATGGGCTTGGTTTTCGTGGGCTTCATCCCCGCGCTGCAACGGCAGGCCCGGTTCGCCCCGCGGCAGTGGTCGACGATGGCCGGCGCCCCGCTGCTGGGCGCGGTGTTCGCCTTGGGCTGGACCCCGTGCCTGGGCCCGACGCTGACCGGGGTGATCGCGGTGGCCTCGGCGACCGACGGCGCGACGGTGGCACGCGGGGTGGTGCTGGTGCTGGCCTACTGCCTCGGACTGGGCATCCCATTCGTGCTGTTGGCGCTGGGCTCGGCGCGCGCGGTGACCGGGCTGGGCTGGTTGCGCCGGCACACCCGGACCATCCAGATCTTCGGCGGGGTGCTGCTGATCCTGGTGGGCACGGCGCTGGTGACCGGCCTGTGGAACGAGTTCGTGTCGTGGGTGCGCGACGCCTTCGTCAGTGATGTGAGGCTGCCGATCTGATGGTCACTTCCGACACCCGGGACGACATGGAATCGCCGAAAGCGGCAGGCAACGGCCCGGTTCGGCGCCTGCTCGCGCTGATGCGCAACACCTGGCGAACCCTGACCTCGATGGGCACCGCGCTGGTGCTGCTGTTCCTGCTGGCGCTGGCGGCGATCCCCGGTGCGCTGTTGCCGCAGCGCAACCTCAACGAGTCCAAGGTCGACGAGTACCTGGCCGCCCACCCGACCCTGGGCCCGTGGCTGGACCGCGTCCAGGCCTTCGATGTGTTCTCCAGCTTCTGGTTCACCGCCATCTACGTGCTGCTGTTCATCTCGCTGGTGGGGTGCCTGACGCCCCGCATGATCGAGCACTTCCACAGCCTGCGCGCGGTGCCGGTCTCCGCGCCGCGCAACCTGGGACGACTGCCCAAACATCATGCCGCGCAGGTGAAGGGCGATACGGGCGCGATCGCCGAGACCATGACGCGACGGCTCAAGGGCTGGCGTACCGTCACCCGCGAACGCGACGGCGATGTCACGGAGGTTTCGGCCGAGAAGGGCTACCTGCGCGAGTTCGGCAACATCGTCTTTCACTTCTCGCTGCTGGGCCTGCTGGCGGCGGTGGCCGCCGGAAAGCTGTTCGGCTACGAGGGCAGTGTCATCGTGATCGCCGACGGCGGTCCCGGCTTCTGCAGCGCCTCCCCGGCCGCCTTCGACTCGTTCCGCGCGGGCAACACCGTCGACGGGACCTCGCTGAGCCCGGTCTGCGTGCGGGTCAACAACTTCGACGCGGACTACCTGCCGACCGGGCAGGCGCTGTCGTTCGCGGCCGACATCGACTACCAGGCCGGCGACGATCTGGCCGCCAACACCTGGCGGCCCTACCGCCTCGAGGTCAACCATCCGCTGCGGGTCGGCGGGGACCGGGTGTATCTGCAGGGGCACGGCTACGCGCCCACGTTCACGGTCACCTTCCCGGACGGTCAGCAGCGCAGCCAGACCATTCAATGGCGGCCGGACGAGCCGTTGACGTTGCTGTCCTCCGGGGTGGTGCGCATCGACCCGCCGGCGGGCACCTACCCCGACGCCGACGAGCGCCGCAAGCACCAGATCGCGATCCAGGGCCTGTTCGCCCCGACCAAGCAACTCGACGGGACGCTGCTGTCGTCGAGCTTCCCGGCGCTCAACGACCCGGCGGTGGCCATCGACATCTACCGCGGAGACACCGGCCTGGACACCGGCCGGCCGCAGTCGTTGTTCACCCTCGATCCCCGGCTGATCGGGCAGAACCGGCTGACCAAGGTGGCCCGGGTCAACCTGGTCGAAGGCCAGGACACCACCCTGGACGACGGCACCAAGGTGCGGTTCGACGGCGCGGTCCCGTTCGTCAATCTGCAGGTCTCGCACGACCCGGCCCAGATCTGGGTGCTGGTGTTCGCGATGACGATGATGGCGGGGTTGCTGGTGTCGCTGGTGGTGCGCAGGCGCCGGATCTGGGTTCGGATTCAGCCCGCAGCTGCAGGTACGGTGAACGTCGAGCTGGGCGGGCTGGCCCGTACCGACAACTCCGGCTGGGGCGATGAGTTCGAGAAACTGACCGAACGGCTGCTCGAGGGGTACGAGGGCACGCCGGCAGTAGGAGAGAAGGCGGAGCGCGCGTGAACACCGAGCACATCGACATCGGACTGGCCAGATATTCCGACTGGGCGTTCACGTCGTCGGTCGTGGTTCTGGTCGGCGCGCTGATCCTGCTCGCCATCGAACTGGCCTACAGCCGAAGTCGCCGCGTCGAGAGCCGTGAGCTGGTCGGCGCGACGGTCGGCGCCGACAGCGCCACCCCCGGTGTGGTCGCCGAGGAGACCCGGCGCCCGTTCGACGAGCGGGTCGGAAAGACCGGCCTGGCGCTGACGTATGTCGGCATCGGCATGCTGTTCATCTGCATCGTGTTGCGCGGCCTGGCCACCTCACGGGTGCCGTGGGGCAACATGTACGAGTTCATCAACCTGACCAGCTTCTGCGGTCTGGTCGCCGCGGCGGTCGTGCTGCGCAAGCCGCAGTACCGCGCGCTGTGGGTGTTCGTCCTGGTGCCCGTGCTGATCCTGCTGACGGTGTCGGGGCGCTGGCTGTACTCCAACGCCGCCCCGGTGATGCCTGCGCTGCAGTCCTACTGGCTGCCGATCCACGTGTCGGTGGTCAGCCTCGGCTCCGGGGTGTTCCTGGTGGCCGGTGTGGCCAGCATCCTGTTCCTGCTGAAGATGTCGCCGCTGGGGGAGCCGGGCCGGGAGGGCGCCGTCGCGCGCATCATCGAACGACTGCCCGATGCCCAGACGCTGGACCGGATCGCCTACCGCACCACCATCTTCGCGTTCCCGATCTTCGGTTTCGGGGTCATCTTCGGGGCCATCTGGGCCGAGGAGGCCTGGGGCCGGTACTGGGGCTGGGACCCCAAGGAGACGGTGTCGTTCATCGCGTGGGTGGTGTACGCGGCCTATCTGCATGCGCGCTCGACCGCGGGGTGGCGGGACCGCAAGGCGGCCTGGATCAACGTCGTGGGATTCGTCGCGATGGTGTTCAACCTGTTCTTCATCAACCTGGTGACCGTCGGCCTGCATTCGTACGCGGGGGTCGGCTAGGCACCACCGGGTTGGTCGGTCGGAAGTGTGTGGGAAAGAGGGGTTTTCGTGTCCGAGCCAGTGTCCGAGCCAGTGTCCGAACCATTGTCCGAACCAACCGAACCGCAGGAGCCTGCCGAACCGGAGACCACTGCGGCATCGGTAGACGCGCCGGCCGAGGAACTGTCCCCGCCCGTACCGGCGGCCGCGGCGGCCGAGGCACCCGCCGTCGCCCCGCAGC
>NZ_LT546207.1:1710690-1851848 GCF_900078665.2 Mycolicibacterium houstonense
GGCCGGTCGCGCCGGGTCCCGACGGCCCGGTCGTCGCACCGCCGTCGTTCAGCGGGCCTCTGGCTCAGCCGCCCGCCGTCGCCGATTTCGCGACGCCCTACCGCGACCTGTCCACCGATGCCCTGCTCGGGCAGCGCAAGAACCCGCCCACCTCGGGCTGGCGCAAGGCCCTGTACGTGGCGTCGTTCAAGCAGATCAACGTCGGCGAGAGTCCCAAGATCACGCACCACAACAGCCTGGTGTCCGAGGTGAGCCAGCCGTTGCAGGGGTGCTATCGGATCGCGCTGATGTCGCTGAAGGGCGGCGTCGGCAAGACCACGATCACCGCGACGCTGGGTGCCACCTTCGCCTCGATCCGTGGGGACCGGGTGGTGGCGGTGGACGCGAACCCGGACCGGGGCACGCTCAGCCAGAAGGTGCCGCTGGAGACGGCGGCGACGGTGCGGCACCTGCTGCGCGACGCCGAGGGCATCGAGCGCTACAGCGACGTGCGGGCCTATACGTCACAGGGGCCCAGCCGGCTGGAGGTGCTGGCGTCCGAGAGCGATCCGGCGGTGTCGGAGGCGTTCAGCTCCGACGATTACCTGCGGGCACTCGAGGTGCTCGAGCGGTTCTACAGCCTGGTGCTCACGGACTGCGGGACGGGGCTGATGCACTCGGCGATGTCGGCGGTGCTGTCCAAGGCCGACGTGCTGGTGGTGATCAGCTCGGGTTCGGTCGACGGGGCCCGCAGCGCGTCGGCAACGCTGGACTGGCTCGACGCCCACGGCCATCAGGACCTGGTGCGCAATTCCATCGCGGTGATCAACGCGGTCCGGCCACGGTCGGGAAAGGTCGACCTGTCGAAGGTCGTCGATCACTTCTCCCGGCGTTGCCGTGCGGTCCGGCTGGTGCCGTTCGACCCGCATCTGGAGGAGGGCGCCGAGATCAGCCTTGACCGGCTCAAGCCCGGTACCCGCGAGGCGCTCATCGAATTGGCGGCCGTCGTGGCGTCGGACTTCGCCGGGGCACGCCGGTCGGGGACCCGCGCCTGAGCTGACTAGGGGCGGGGATTGTCGCCGTGCCCGAGGCGACGCAGGAAATCCGGGTCGTCGTCGGGGCCGATCACCCGGGTCCTGGGTTGACTGCCCCCGGCACGTGTCAGCCGCCAGCCGATGTACACCAGGGTTGCCGCGACGATGAACAGGAGAAGATACGCCACTCGAGAAACCTCCTTGATCCGAATATACGCGCCGTCGGTAGGCTCGGAGCGTGTCAGGAAGTGGTTCGACCTCCCGCATGGTCACCGATGTCGCGGTCTATCTCGTCGCCCGGCTGGTGCTCGTCGCCGTGCTGACCGCGGCGATCTACGGCGTGGGGCATCTGGTGACCGGAGATTTCCCGGTCGTGGTGGCGTTGTTGTTCGCGATCGTGATCGCGCTGCCGGTTGGGATCTGGTTGTTCCGGCCGTTGCGTGAGCGGGCGACGGCCTCGATCGCGCAGGTCGACGAGCGGCGGCGCAAGGACCGTGAACAGCTGCAGGCGCGGCTGCGTGGTGACGAACCGCCGAAAGCTCAATAGCGGCAACAGATCCGGGCCCGCGGCTAGCGGACGAAGGCGGAACCCTTCTCCTGGTCCAGGTACGTCTCGGACTTGTTCTTGAGGAAGAACACGTACACGAGCAGCGACAGCGCGATACACACCGTGACGTAGGTGATGAACAGCGGCACCTGATCACGTTCCTTGAGCGCCTGATAAATCACCGGTGCGGTACCGCCGAATATCGAATTGGCCAGGGCGTAGCCAACTCCCACGCCGAGGGCGCGCACGTGTGACGGGAACAGTTCGGATTTCACCAGGGCGTTGATCGAGGTGTAGCCGGTCAGGATCACGTAGCCGACGGCCACCAGCAGGAACGACAGGATCGGCGAATGTGTCTGGGGCAGATAGGTGAACAGGACGTAGGTGTAGAGCACGCCGCCGATACCGAACCAGATCAGCAGGGGTTTGCGGCCCACCTTGTCGCTGATCATGCCGCCGACCGGCTGGATCGACATCAGGAAGATCAGCCCGATCAGGTTGACCCAGGTGGCGGTCATCGCCTGGTCCTTGTAGGTGGACTTGACGATGGCCGGTGCGTTGACGCTGTAGGCGTAGAAGGCCAGGGTGCCGCCCATGGTGATCAGGAAGCACAGCAGCAGGGGCTTCGGGTACCGGGTGAGCAGTTCGCGCAGCGAGCCGGAGCTCTTGTCGGTGCCGGCCTTGACCGCGTCGAGTTGTTCCTCGGACAGTGATTCGTCCATGGTCCGCCGCAGCCAGAACACCACGATCGCGGCCACACCGCCGATGGCGAAGCCGATGCGCCAACCGAATTCGTGAACCTGCTCGGTGCTGAACGCCGTGAGAATGATCAGCAGGGTGAACTGCGCCAGCACGTGACCGCCCACGAGCGTCACGTACTGGAATGAAGAGAAGAAGCCGCGGCGTTCCCGGGTGGCGGCCTCGGACATGTAGGTGGCCGAGGTGCCGTATTCGCCGCCGGTGGCGAAGCCCTGGACCAGCCGGCACAGGATCAGGATGATCGGCGCCGCGACGCCGATGGTTTCGCGCGAGGGCACGAGGGCGATCACCAACGAACACGCCGCCATCAGCGAGACGCTGACGGTCAGCGCGGCGCGGCGGCCGCGCCGGTCGGCGAACCGGCCGAAGAACCACGAACCGATCGGGCGGGTGAGGAACGTGATCGCGAAGATCGCGTACACGTAGACCGTGGCGTTCTTGTCGGCCTTGTCGAAGAACTGCGCTTCGAAGTACGTGGCGAACACCGTGTAGACGTAGACGTCGTACCACTCGACGAGGTTGCCCGACGAGCCCCGGATGGTGTTCCAGATGGCCCGGCGGGTTTCGGCGGGGCCCGATGGTGCGGGCTGATGCGCCTCGGTCGACGTGGTCATGCGCGTCCCCCAGATGGTCGGCGTGGTTGGCCGACGGCCACGTTAGTGCAATCCCGGTGGTGCCGGGGCGAGCTTCGAGGGCCCGATGAGTCGCTGGAATGTCAACTTTGCTTGACGCAAACCGGATGTCAAGTTACCTTGACAGAGTGAGCGATGTGAGTGAGCTGATCGCCGACGGCGTCAGCAGCCCGGACCCGGCGGTCGGCCTGCGGGCGGTCCGTGCCCTGCAGCGGTTACAGGAGCGGCTGGAGGCCATCCACGTTGCGAACGCCCGTGAGCAGGGGTGGAGCTGGCAGGCGATCGCCGATGCCCTGGAGGTCAGCCGCCAGGCGGTTCATCAGAAGCACAACCGGAAGGGATGACATGTTCGAACGGTTCAGTCGTCAGGCGCGCGTCGCGGTGGTACTCGCCCAGGAGGAGGCGCGCGAACTACAGGCCAACGACATTCGTCCGGAACACATTCTGGTCGGCGTGCTGCAGAGCTCGGGCCGCGAATTGTCGGCCCTGCTGGCCGGTTTCGGTCTGACTTCAGAGGTGGTCCGTGCCGAGCTGGTGGCCGCCGACGCGCCCGGTGACGAGTCGTTCGACGGCGATGCCGAGGCATTGCAGTCGATCGGGATCGATCTGCGTGCGGTGCGGGCCAACGTCGACCACACCTTCGGCGCGGGCGCTTTCGACAACGCGCTGCGCAGCACCGGCCGGCGCCGCAGGCGTCGCGGGCACCTGCCCTTCACCAAACCGGCCAAGAAGGTGCTCGAGCTGGCGCTGCGGGAATCGTTGGCGCACAAGGACGGCTACATCGGATGCGAGCACATCCTGCTGGGAATCCTGCGCGGCGGAGACGACCGCGCGGTCGGCCTGATCACCGAGCACGTGGGCGCCCACCAGTTGCGCGACGGCGTTATCGGGCTCTTGGACGACGCCGCGTAGCCGCACCCTCACCGATTTCCACGTCTGGGTCGTGGGTGCCGACGAACCGCAACCCGCAGGTAGAAACCGGCGGGAGGTTGCCCCGCGGACGCGGGCTCGGCTCAGCCCAGGAACAAGGCCGCCGATACCGCGATCGACCACACCAGCATGGCCAGCCCGGTGTCGCGCAGCACGGGAATCAGCTGGGCGCCGGTGCTGCCGTCGCGCACCGGCCGCAGGGCGCGCCACGCCGNTGGCCACGACGGTCATCGTATGAGCTGACCCGGTGCCGAGCCGCGTCGACTCTTACACTGAGCCTCATGAAGGAGCAGCTCAGCAGGACCGAAATCGGCAAGGACGTGCTGCAGGAATCCGTCGAGGCAGTGGCCTCCACGGTCGGGCAGGTCACGTCGATCATCACCACGGCGGTCAAGGACGTCGCGACGGCGATCGGTGGCCTGGCCACCGATGTCTTCGAGATCGCCGACGGTGCCCGTAAGGCCAACGAGGACTTCGACGACTTCGACGACGACCTCGATGTCGATGTCGACGTCCCGGCGGAGGCCGTGAAACCGGACGAGGCTGAATAGCACTGCATGCTCGGCGTCATCGGCGGTAGCGGTTTCTATTCGTTCTTCGGGCCCGAGGCCCGCACCATCGGCCTGGACACCCCGTACGGGGCTCCGAGTGCGCCCATCACGGTCGGCACCGTCGGCGGGCAGGAGGTGGCCTTCCTGCCCCGGCACGGGGTCAGCCACGAGTACTCGCCGCACACGGTCCCGTACCGGGCCAACATGTGGGCGCTGCGTTCCCTCGGGGTGCGGCGCATCTTCGCGCCGTGTGCGGTGGGCAGTCTGACCACCGACCTGGGGCCGGGGTCGATCGTGGTGCCCGATCAGCTCGTGGACCGCACCCGCGGCCGCGCGGACACCTACTTCGATTCCGGAGGCATCCACGTCAGCTTCGCCGATCCGTACTGCCCGGCGCTGCGGTCCGTCGCCGCCGGGCTGCCCGGCGTGGTGGACGGCGCCACAATGGTGGTGATCCAGGGGCCGCGGTTCTCCACCCGGGCCGAGAGCCGGTGGTTCGCCGGCCAGGGTTTCACGCTGGTCAACATGACGGGCTACCCGGAGGCGGTGCTGGCCCGCGAGCTCGAGATGTGTTATGCGTCAATCGCTTTGGTGACGGATCTGGATGCCGGTATCGAGGCCGGGTCCGGGGTGACGACGGTGGACGTGATGGCCGAGTTCGAGCGCAACCTGGTGCCGTTCAAGAAGCTGGTCCGCGAGGCTTTGGAAGGGGTAGCGTCGGTCGATGCCCGGACGTGTACGCACTGCCTGGCGCACGACGGGGTGAAGCTGCCGTTCGCACTGCCGTGATCGGTCGACCACTTGACACCCGTCAAGTTGAGGGGTCAATACTGACGGGGTGAAACCCGCGATCTGTGAGCAGTTCGGTATCGACTTTCCGCTCTTCGCCTTCAGTCACTGCCGTGACGTGGTGGCCGCCGTCACCAACGCCGGCGGTTTCGGTGTGCTGGGTGCCACCGCCTATACCCCGGAGCAGCTGGACCAGGAGCTGTCCTGGATCGACGAACAGGTCGGGGGCAAGCCCTACGGCGCCGACATCATCGTGCCCGCGAAGTTCGAGGGCAAGGGCGAGAAGCTGTCCCGGGGAGAGCTCACCGACCGCATCCCCGCCGAGTACCGCGAGTTCGTGGCGCGACTGTTGGCCGATCACGGCATCGAGCCGGAGGCCAAGCAGCGGTTCGGCGGATCCTCGTTGTCCGGTGACACCGGCCGGGAGCTGCTGGACGTGGCGATGAACCATCCGATCAAGTTGATCGCCAACGCCCTCGGGGTGCCGCCGGATTACATGATCGAGGCCGGCCGCGAGCGGGGCGTCCCGGTCGCGGCCCTGGTGGGTGCCCGCGAGCACGCCCTCAAACAGGTGCATGCCGGGGTGGATCTGATCATCGCGCAGGGCACCGAGGCCGGCGGACACTGCGGTGAGGTGTCGACGCTGGTTCTCGTCCCGGAGGTGCTGGAGACGCTGGAGCAGGCGGGCAGCGACATTCCGGTGCTGGCCGCAGGCGGCATCGTGACCGGCCGGCAGATGGCCGCCGCGGTGGCGATGGGTGCGGCCGGGGCCTGGACCGGTTCGGTGTGGCTGACCACCGAGGAGGCCGAGACCGCGCCGCACACCGTGCAGAAGATGCTGGCGGCGACCTCGCGGGACACCGTGCGCTCGACCGGACGGACCGGCAAGCCGGCCCGTCAGCTGCGCTCGGAATGGACCGACGCGTGGCAGCCGAATCCCGGTGGCCACCAGACACTTCCGTTGCCGCTGCAGAACATGCTGGCCGAGCCGGTCATCCGTCGCGTGGATGTTCTTGCCGCCCAGGGACATCCGGGTGCGCAGGCCCTGGCCACCTACTTCGTCGGCCAGGGCGTGGGCTTGATGAACAAGGTCAAGCCGGCCCGCGAGGTGGTCCGCGAGTTCATCGAGGACTACCTGGCGGCCACCGAGCGGTTGAGCAACTCGCTACCGGACTGACGCGCTCGCGTCAGTGCCAGTTCCACACCGACATGTCGTTGGGCGGGTAGTTCATGCAGACGTCGGTGGTGTTGGCCGCCACGCCCTTGTTGTTGAAGAACAGCTTGGCCCAGTTCGGCCAGCGCCACGACATGTTCTCGAAGAAGGCGTTGGTGGCCATGTTCTCCGAGTACTGGCGGCGGCCGGCGTAGTCCATCGAGAAGAACCAGTGGATGCGGTCCTGGGCGCCCTGCTGGTCGGCGACCGGCTTGTTGTTGTAGTCGATCATGTACCGCTCGTAGTACACCGGTTCGACGTCGCGGGCGGCGGCCATGATCTGCTCGGCCGTGCACGGGGTCTTCAGGATCCGGTTGGGGATCGGGTAGTCGTCGGTGGCATCGGCGTTTGCGATGCCGGCGCCGGCCAGTGCTCCGGCCACCGCGCACCCGGCCAGGCCGGTGCGGATCAGTTTTTTGAGATTCTTGCGCTTCACCCTCGCTCCAAAGTCGTTCAGTGCGCGGCTTGTTCGTAGACGAACCGCTGATCGGGGCAGTAGTAGTTGATGGCGGTACCCAGGAACTGCCACGACTGGGCGTCGGTGCTGTCCTTGTCCAGCTGCTTCTTGACGAACTTCACCGAGTCCTGGGCGGTGTGGTCGACCCCGTTGTGCAATCGCTTGCACATGATCTTGCCGATCCAGGCGTTGTAGTCCTTCTGCCCGTAGATCCCGAACGTGTGCAACTCATGGGCGAAGTTGGTGTCGGGATCCCGATCGTAAGACGGATCGGCGTAGGCCGGTGCGGACAGGGCGACACTGGTTGCGGCGCAGAACGATAGGCCGATCAGCAGGCGTCTCATCAGGTCAAGGCCTCCTCGGGATCGCGCTGGATGGGTTTGGGCCAGGGCTGCGGCAGCGGGCGCTGGCGGACTCGTTGTGGCCACCAGAACCAGCGTCCGAGCAGTGTGGCGATGGACGGGGTCATCAGCGACCGGACCACCAGGGTGTCGAACAACAGGCCCAGGCCGATGGTCGTGCCGACCTGGCCGATCACGATCAGGCTGCTGACCGCCATCGATCCCATGGTGAAGGCGAACACCAAGCCTGCGGAGGTGACCACGGCACCGGTGCCGACCATGGCCCGGATGATCCCGGTCTTCAGCCCGGCGTGAATCTCTTCCTTTATTCGCGCGACGAGCAGCAGGTTGTAGTCCGCGCCGACGGCCAGCAGGACGATGATCGACATCGGCATCACCATCCAGTGCAACGGGATACCCACGATGTGTTGCCACAGCAGCACCGACAGCCCGAAGGCCGAGGCAAGACTCAGCACCACGGTGCCGACGATCACTGCCGAGGCCACCACGGCACGGGTGAGCACCAACATGATGATGAAGATCAGGATCAGTGCCGCCGCCCCGACGATGATCAGGTCGTAATCGGCGCCCTTCTGCATGTCGTGGTACGTCGCCGAGCTGCCGCCGAGGTAGATCTTGGCCCCCTCGAACGGCGTCCCCTTGATGGCGTCGGCCGCCGCGACCTTGAGCGGTTCGATGCGTGCGGTGCCCTCCGGGGTCAGCGGGTCACCCTGGTGAATGATGGTGAACCGCACCGCATGTCCGTCCGGAGACATGAACAGCTTGAGGCCGCGCTGGAAATCGTCGGTCTCGAACGCCTCGGGCGGCAGGTAGAACGAATCGTCGTTCTTGGCGGTGTCGAATGCCTCGCTCATGGCGGTGGCGGTGTTCTGCATCGCCATCGTCTGGTCCTGTTGGGCCTTCTGCACCTGATACTGGTTCAGCAGTATCTGCTTCTGGTTCTTCATGGTTTGGATCTGCGCAGGCAATACGGCGACCATGCGGGGCATCAGGTCGGCCATGCGCTGCATCTCGGGAACCAGTTCCTGGAAGTCGTCGGACATCGTGTTGATGCCGTCGAGGCTTTCGAAGATCGACCGCATGGACCAGCAGACCGGGATGTCGAAGCAGTGCGGTTCCCAGTAGAAGTAGTTGCGGATCGGCCGGAAGAAATCATCGAAATCTGCCAGGTGATCCCGTACTTCGGACATGTCGCCGGACGTCTTCTTCATCTTGTCGGCCATGCTCTGCGACACCGCGGCCAGTTCGGTCTGGATGTTCATCATCTCGGTCATCGAGTCGATGCTGGTCTGCAGATCGTTGGCCTGCTTGAGGATGTTGTCGAGATTGGTCTGCAGGTAGTCGTTGTTCATCAACTGGGTCGTGCCGCTCTGGCCCAGCGTGTACGGGATCGTCGAGTGCTTGATCGGATCACCGTCGGGACGGGTGATGGTCTGCACCTGGGCGATGCCGTGCACGTTCTTGAGGGCCTTGGCGATCTTGTCGATGACCAGGAAATCGGCCGGGTTCCGCAGATCACGGTCGGACTCGATCATCATCAGGTCCGGGTTCATCTTGGCCTGCGAGAAGTGCCGGAATGCGGCGTCGTATCCGACGTTCGTCCCGACGTCTTCGGGCAGGAAGATGCGGTCGTTGTAGGTGGTGTGGTAGCCGGGCAGGGCGAGCAGGCCGACCAACGCGGCGACGATGGCGCACACCAGGATTCCGCCGGGCCACCGCACGGTGGCGGTGCCGACGCGGTGCCATCCGCGGGACTTGGAGTGCCGCTTGGGCTCGAGGATCTTGCCGAACCGGCTGAACACCGAGATGACGGCAGGCCCGAGAGTCAGGGCCATGGCGACCACCATCGTCATGCCGATCGCCAGGGGGATGCCCATGGTCTGGAAGTACGGCAGGCGGGTGAAGTGCAGGCAGAACGTCGCGCCTGCGATGGTCAGACCCGACGCGAGCACGACATGGGCCGTGCCGTGGAACATGTCGTAGTAGGCCGCTTCCTTGTCCTCGCCGGATCTTCGCGCTTCCTGATATCGGCCGATCAGGAAGATCGCGTAGTCGGTGGCCGCGGCGATGGCCAAGGTCACCAGCATGTTGGTCGCGAACGTCGTGAGACCGAAGAAGTTGTGATAGCCCAGCAACGAGACAAGCCCACGGGCGCCGGACAATTCGAGTACGACCATGACCAGCACGATCAGCGTGGTGATGATCGATCGGTAGACACCGAGCAGCATCACCGCGATGACGCCGAAGGTCACGAACTCGATCATCTTCATGCTCTCGTCACCGACGATGTTCTGGTCGGTGCTGGAGGCCGCTGATCCTGTTACGTAGGCCTTGACGCCATCGGGTGCGGGGCTTTCGGTGGCGATGCGCCGCACCGCCTCGACCGACTCGTTGGCCAGCGTCTCGCCCTGGTCGCCGGCGATGTAGACCTGCACGTAGGCGGCCTTGCCGTCGCGGCTCTGCGCGCCCTTGGCGGTCAGGGTGTCGCCCCAGAAGTCCTGCACATGCTGCACGTGGGTGGTGTCAGCGCGCAGGTCACGGACCATCTGGTCGTAGAACATGTGCGCCTCGAGGCCCAACGGCTTGTCGCCTTCGAGCACGACCATCACCGAGCTGCTGGTGTCGTACTCCTGGAACTTCTTGCCGACCTCTTTGATGGCGATCATCGAGGGCGCGTCGTTGGGACTCATCGACACCGCGCGCATCTTGCCGACGACCTCGAGCTGCGGGACGACGGTGTTGAGCAGTGCGACGATCACGATCCACGCCAGAATGATCGGCAGGGCGAACGCCCGGATGAATCGCGGGATCAGTGGGCGCGGGGGTGCCGCGTGGCGCCCGGTGGCGATGGCGTCGGTCGGGGTCTCGTCGGTCTGGGTTTCTTCCCTGGGGCTGCTCATGCTGCCTTCACAAAGCAGAAGGTTTGTGCGTTCAATCCAGTAGCCGTTCTCTCTTCTTTGACCTTGTCATCGACCGTGACCCGGCACCCGATGCTGTCGCCGTCGCCCTGGGCCATGATGTTCGGCTGAACCGACGGCAACGTGGTCTGCAATGTCAAAGTCCATGGCAGCGGCACAGTTCCGGTGCGCTGAGGCCGGCCTTCGAGGTCCATGTAGTTGATGACCGCGGTGTTGCCCGACCCGAAGATCTCGTACTTCACGAACTTGGGGTTGAAGTCCTCGGCGTTATCCGACGTGGTGTCGGTGATGAGGACCGGATGCGCGCCGAAGACCTGGCGCACGTTCATCACGATCAGGACGCCGGCTCCCATGGCGACGACGATCAGTACGGGGAGCCATATTCGCTGCAGCGCCTTGATCATTCGGGCCGTCCCGTAGCCAGGACCGCGGTGGACGTAACGCTGACGGCTGTCATTGTGAGCCTCCCCGACGTTCGATGCGTTCGCGACGACCTGGCTGTTAGGCGGCCTACGCAGTTCGAGGGGTAAGTTAACCTAATAAGTGGATAAGATCAATCCACTTATGACGCCGCTCACTTAGGCTGGGAGATATGACCGAGGAGACTCGCCCCGCGCTGCGCAAGGACGCCGAGCGCAACCGGCAGCGTGTCCTCGAGGCCGCGCGGGAACTGTTTGCCGAGAAGGGCCTGGAGGCGACGCTCAATGACGTGGCGCGGCACGCCAATGTCGGGGTGGGCACGGTCTACCGCCGGTTCGCCACGAAGGAAGAGCTGATCGCGGCCATCTTCGTGGACGGCATGGAGCAGCTCACCGCGCTGGCGGAAACTGCGCTGCAACATGAAAATTCATGGCAGGGTTTCGCGTGGTACGTCGAGCGCATGTGCGAGATCACCGCGACGGACCGCGGCTTGCGGGAAATCGCGTTCAGCAAGGCTTATGGGTGCGACCGGGTCAAGGCCTGCCAGGAGAAGCTCGTCCCCGTGCTGACCAAGGTCGTCGAGCGGGCTCAGGGCGACGGTTATCTGCGGCCCGAAGTGTCGTCGACGGATATGCCCCTGTTGGGCCTGTTGGCCGGCACGGTGAGCGAGTTCGCCGGCAATGTCGACGCCGAGCTCTGGCGCCGCTACGTCGCCCTCCTGTTGGAGGGCATGCGGTCGCGCGACGACCAGTCGCCCATTCCGGTGGACGCGCTCGACAAGGACGCGCTCGACACCGCGATGAATGCGTGGGAGCCCGCCGGGCCGCCTCGGTGAGACACGCTCGCCGGTGTGCCGGACGTTTCGGAATCGCCTGTGTGGGCACAATATCGGCGTGGGCATCAACCGTGACTCAGACGTGGGCTCGAATCAGCTGTTCGGCGGCGTGGATCTGGCCCGGCGGATCGAGAAGGCCGAGGCGGACCTGATCGTCGCGGCGACGCGAGCCGCCCGGAACCGGGGCGCCGAAGGGTTGGTGCTGCCCGTCGCCGGAGGGTTCGCCTGCTTCGCCGAGACCGGTTCGCCGATGAACAAGGTCGTCGGCCTCGGCTTCGACGGGCTGCCCGACGAGGCGGTGCTGGGGGAGGTCGAGCGGGCGTTGGCCGCTCGGGGCAGTGATGCCCGGGTCGAGCTGTCCAACCTGGCCGACCCCGAGATCGCTGCCGTGTTGTCCGGCCGGGGCTATCGCCTCCTCGAGTTCGAGAACGTGCTGGGCCGGCCCGTCGGCATCGATCCGCCGGTGGAAACGGACGTGCAGGTGCGACCCGCCGACGATCTCGCCGCCTGGGTGGCGGTCCTGGTGGATGGCTTCGGCCATCCCGACGGTGAGGGCCTGGCCGCCCACGAGGAATTCCCCGCCGATATTCTCGAACGCGCTGAGCGGGACATGGAAAAGGCCGGTGCCACAGCATATGTCGCGCTCTACGACGGCGCCGTGGCCGGCGGGGGCAGCATGCGGATCGCCGACGGGATCGCCCAGTTGGCCGGGGCGGCGACGGCACCGGCCTACCGGCGCCGCGGGGTCCAGGCAGCGTTGCTGGCGGCCCGGCTGCGCGAGGCCGCCGACGCCGGATGTGACATCGCGGTGGTGACGACGGCGCCCGGATCCAGATCGCAGCGCAACGTTCAGCGGCGCGGGTTCCAGTTGCTCTACACCCGAGCTGTTCTGGTGAAACCGACTTCAACTTGACGGTTGGCGCCGGGCAGTTGAGCTCTGGGCGGGAAGTGCCCGCTTGAGGATCTTGCCGGTGGGGTTGCGCGGCAATGCCTCGAGAAAGACCACGTCTCTGGGGACTTTGAAACGGGCGAGATTCGCCTTGACGTGGTCGCGGAGGTGTTCGGCGGTGAGATTTGCCCCGGGTGCGGGCACGACATAGGCGCGCAGTCGCTGTCCGTAACTGTCGTCGTCGACGCCGATGACAGCGGCTTCGACCACATCAGGGTGGGCGCTGATGGTCTCCTCTACTTCGGCAGGGTAGATGTTCTCCCCGCCGGAGACGATCATGTCGTCATCGCGGCCGTCGATGAACAAGAGGCCGTCCGAATCCAGGTAGCCGACATCGCCACTGGACATGAGTCCGTTGATGGTCTGTTTGTTGCGTCCGTCGGTGTATCCCCGGAACTGGAACGAATTCGCGACGAAGATGCGCCCGGTTTCATTCGGACCCAGCAGTTCGCCGTTGTCCCCGCGGATCTCCACGCGCGCACCACGAACGACAGAGCCGACGCTGCCGGGCTCCCGCTGCAGTTCGTCGGGCGTGGCGATGGTCGCGTACGCCACTTCGGTGGAGCCATAGAGGTTGTAGATCACGGGTCCGAAGGCCTCCATCGCCTCTCTACACAGCGATGCGCCGAGCTGCGAGCCGGCTACGAAGATGATGCGCAGGTGCGAAAGATCGTGTGTTCGGAGAGGGTTCGGGTCAGCGTCGAGCATTCGCCGGAGCATGATCGGGGCAATGATCATCGCGGTTGCGCGGTGCTCGACGAGGCTGGTCAGTGTGGCGCGGGCGTCGAAACGGCGGCGGATGATCAAGGTGGATCCGAGCATCATCGCGAGTATCGCGTGCGTGAATCCGAGGGCGTGGAACATCGGTACACAACATTCGGTGACTTCCCGGCCGCGGAACGGCACTTTGTTCAGCAGGCCGCCGATAGGGCTCAATGACCGTGGGTCGGGCCGCTGTGCGCCTTTCGGGGTGCCGGTGGTGCCGCTGGTCAGGATGACAACGCTGGCGTGTTTGTCGGGTGCGGGCACGCTACCCGGGTCGCCGGATTCGATGAGAGCATCGAGCGTGTCTGGTCGGCCATCGTCTGCCCAGGTCCGCCACCTGCCGAAGGCGAATCGGTCGAGGACGTCAACACTGTCGCTGTACTCGTCGTCGTGTACGAGCAGGTCGACCTTTTCCCGCTCGGCGACGGCGGCGAGCTGCGGACCGGCGAAATCGTAGTTGAGTAGCACAATCCGGACACCGCATTTGGCCGCGGCGAACACGGAATCCAGTAACCCGCGGTGGTTACGGCACATGATGCCGACACAGTGTTCGGAGCTGAGCCCTTGCGATCTCCACGCGTTGGCGATGGCATTGGATCGCCTGTCCATCTCGGTGTAGGTCAGCGGGCCGCGTTCGTCGATGAGCGCGTTTCGTTCGCCGTGCCGCAGGGCGGACACGGTGGCGATGGCACCGGTGGTGCCGTAACTGCGAAGGGCGTTCACGGCGCTGACGGCGGCACGCGGCGGTATCGGACCGAGGATGCCGGCCTGCAGGCACGCGAAGAGAGCTCGCGATTCGTCGACTGCCCGGATAGCTATGTCAGACAGCGTCATCGAGGCTCCCGCTCAGTCGCTGGTGGTACCGCGCCCGGGCGGCCGGGTCGGCTTGGGTAAAGGCGGAGTCGAGTCCGACGAGGCGATCGAGTCGCCAGCTCAGAGAATTCGGCAGCAGGTTCCTGACCGCGACGACAGTCTCGAGGGACCGTGGCACGGACACCCGCGTTCGTTCCACTGTCACGGCAGCCCTGATCGCGTGTGCCACGTCGTCCGGCTCGACAGCTGCGACGCGCTCCATCCACCGAGGATAGTGCGCACCTCCAGACAGCTCGGTGCGAACGACACCGGGCAGCACCACGCAGACATGGATACCACTGCCGGAGAACTCTTTTGCCAGTGATTCGGTGAGCGTCACCACGGCGGCCTTGGTCGCCGTATACGTGGCGATCGCCGGAGCCCCGAACAGCCCGGCGAGTGAGGCGACGTTGACGATGCTGCCGCCCTGCCCCTGCTGCCGGAAGCGGTTGGCCGCAAGCCGTGTCCCGGTGATCACGCCGCGCAGGTTGATGGCGATCAGCCGATCCGTCATCGCTTCGTCTTCATCGAGGAATGCGCCCGTCGGCATGATACCGGCGTTGTTGACCAGGACGTCGAGTCCGCCCATCGCGACACGGGCGGCATCGAGGAAGTCTGCGAACGATGCGGGGTCGGTGACATCCAGCGGCAGCCCTGTCACCGAGGAACCGAGCTGTGCGGCAACCTCACCGCAATGGTCGCCGTCGAGGTCTCCTATCGCGACGTCGGCTCCCACGGCTTGGAATATCGCTGCGGTGGCACGTCCGATCCCGCGGGCGCCACCGGTGATGGCGACTTTTCGTGGATTCATGTGGTGCGCCTTTCATCTCATGCCGACATGGTGCCCCGGACAACCCGGACCAGATTCTGCAGAGCCGCGAAAACCAAGTCAGGAGCGTCGAGTTGGGGGCAGTGGCCGGCGTTGTCGAGCACGTTCAGTTGTGCTCCGTCGATCGCGGTCGCGAGTCGGCGTGACGCCGCCAGCGACACAATGGGGTCGACGCGGCCGTGCACCACCGTGGTCGGGCATCTCACCACAGGGACGACGCGGACCGAGTTCACCTCGGTGACGATTTCTCGGGCGAGCGCCAAGATGTGCCTGCGTTGGGCCGGCAGCTGAAGCTGGTCGGTCAGCAGGTGGATCATCGCCGGGTCGACCGCCGCCTGCTTGTCTCCGTAGAGGCCGTACCTGGCGATTCTGTCCGACAGATGACGCAGCACCGGCGCCGGGGCGGGAGCAGCACCAAGCCAGCCCAAGCGTCGGCCGGCCGCGCAGGCAAGCACCCGGCCCGCGGGAGTCCAGCCGAAACCAGCGGCATTCACCGGCATCACCGCTCCGACTCGGTCGTCGCCGGATCTGGCGGCCGCACGCACGGCCAGCAATCCGCCGAGTGAGTTGCCCACGACCACTGCCGAGGAAGGAATGCCATGCCGGTCGACCATCTCCTCGACAAATCGGTCAAGCTGCGGTAGCCGCGGACCCGGGTGAAACGGGTCTGCGGCACCGAAACCAGGCAGGTCTGCTGCCACCGCGGGGATACCGGCCGCTGTGCAGCGTTGCAGGATTGCCTGCCACGAATCTGCAGGATGCGCAAAGCCGTGCAACAGGATGACTTTTGGGCCGTCTCCGGTGACCGAAAGTTCTCGTGTCTCATATCCCGCATAGGCGGCCCTGCCTACCGTCACCATCGTCCTAAGCCCCGATACCCCAGTCGTCGAAGTGGCCGGGTAGTTCGTCGAGTACCCAAGGACCGTCAACCTCGACCGTCTCCTCGATCGTCCAGCCTCGCAGTCGCGACACTGCGCCGCCCTGCACCGCGAGCACCTGACCGGTCAGCGGGCATTTCTCGCTCGCCAGGTAGGCCATGATCGGGGCGATGTTCGCCGGGCTGAAGGCATCGAACTCACCCTCGGGAACCTCTTCGGCGAAGATCGCGCCCATTCCCGGGGTGGCCAGCGTCAGTCGGGTGCGTGCCACCGGTGCAATGGCATTGACCCGCACGCCGTAGCGCCCGAGCTCCTCCGCGGCCACCAGGGTCAGGGCGGCGATGCCGGCCTTGGCCGCACCATAGTTGGACTGTCCGGCGAGTACCGAGAACGTCCCGGATGCCGAGGCGGTGTTGATCACCGCGGCGTTGGGCTGGTCACCGGCCTTGGACTGGGCCTTCCAGTGGACGGCCGCGTGGTGCAGCGTGTTGAAATGCCCCTTGAGGTGCACGGCGATGACGGCGTCGAACTGGTTCTCGTCCAGCCCGGCGATAAAGCCGTCCCGCAGGATCCCGGCGTTGTTCACCAGGATGTCCAGGCCACCGAACTCCGAGACTGCCTGATCGACAAGTTCTTTAGCCCCGGTCCAGTCGGCGACGCTGCCGGTATTGGCCACCGCGTGGCCGCCACCGGCTCTGATCTCGTCGACGACAGCCTGCGCCGGTCCGCTGTCGGTACCGCTGCCGTCGTTGGCTCCGCCGGCATCGTTGACAACGACGCTTGCTCCTTCCGATGCGAGCAGGAGGGCGTGCTCACGCCCGATCCCACGCCCGGCGCCGGTGACGACCGCCACCCGATTATCGAAGCGCCCCATCTCAACTGACCAATCCGGCGAGGTTGTCCAGCGATGCCTCGAGTTCCTTCTTGGAGGCTCGTTCGATGGCACCACCGATTGCGCCGACCATCATCTGGCTGATGAACTCGGCCTCGATGCTGACCAGTGAGGCGTCGCCCTTGGGCTCGACCGTCGCGGTCAGGCTGACCTTGGCGCCGGCCATGCCATTGCCCGATACGGTGAATGACGTTGGGGGATCGTACTTGTCGACAGTCTGAGTGATGGTGTTGGCCATCCCCATGATGGTCAGCACCGCCGTCATCTGAGCGCCCTGAGCCATTTCGGCCGGGGGCTCGTCCTTCCAACGCGTGTGCAGGGTGTTCCATTCCTCGTTGCGCCGTGGGTCGGCGAGTACCGCCCAGACCTTCTCCGGTGGTGCGGCGATCTCCTTGGACGCTGTCGTACGTGCCATGTTGGTTCTCCTTATCTTGTGGGTTTCAGCGGTTGGCGGGCCGGTATGCGGTGACCACCGCCGAACCGCCGAGGCCGATGTTGTGTTGCAGCGCGACCTTCGCGCCGGGCACCTGGCGCTGCTCGGCCTCGCCGCGCAACTGCCAGGTGAGTTCACTGCACTGCGCCAGTCCGGTGGCGCCGAGCGGATGTCCTTTCGAGATGAGGCCGCCCGACGGGTTGACCACCCACCGTCCGCCGTATGTGGTGTCGTCGGCGTCGACGAGCTTGTGACCGCTACCGACGTCACACAACCCCAGTGCTTCGTACGTCAGCAGTTCGTTGGGCGCGAAGCAGTCATGCAGCTCGATGACGTCGACGTCGTCGGGACCAAACTGCGCCTGCTCGTAAACGCGCTGAGCGGCAATGCGGCTCATATCCGCACCGACCAGTGTGGCCAAGCTGCCGGAATCGAAGGTTCCGGCGACATCGGTGACCAGTGCCTGGCCCACGATCTCGACGGCACGGTGGCCGAGACCATGGTCATCGACGAACCGCTCACTGGCCAGGATCACCGCGGCCGACCCGTCCGAGGTCGGTGAGCACATCGGCCTGGTCAGTCCTGCTGCGGGATAGACCATCTTGTCGGACTTGATCTGCTCTTCCGAGTACGGTTCCCGGAACTGCGCGTAGGGATTGTTGACCGAGTGCCTGTGGTTTTTCGCCGCGATCTTCACGAAGTGGTCCGGAGTCGATCCGAACTTCTCGTTGTGTTCCAGACCGGCCGCGCCGAACATCCATGGGGCGGGCGGAAAATAGATCTCGTGCAGCTCGGCCATCGCCATGAGATGGCGCTGCATGGGCTGTTCGCGATCCTGATATCCGTCGGTGCCGAGTGACCCGGGGTTCATCTTCTCGAAACCCAGGGCCAGGGTGCAGTCGGCAAGGCCGCCCCGGATCGCCTGTGCGGCAAGGAACAAAGCGCTGGATCCGGTCGAGCAATTGCTGTTGACATTGAAAATCGGGATGGCGGTCAGGCCGAGTTCGTAGACCGCGCGATGGCCTGACGTCGACTCGCCGTAGCAGTATCCGGCGTAGGCCTGCTCGACCAGGTCGTAGGGAATGCCCGCATCGGTCAGCGCCTTGTTTCCTGACTCGTTGGCCATGGCCGGATAGTCCCAATCGGCCTTGCGGCCCGGCTTTTCGAACTTCGTCATACCCACGCCGATGACGAACACTTTGTTGCTCACGCGAACTCTGCCCTTCCGTCGGTGATCACGTACTTGCCCGGCTTCTCGTCGCCGGCGGTTTCGAACGCGTAGTGCTCGCCGTGGCGCCACACCGAGGTGGTGATCGTTTCCTTCGGGAGGGCGGGCTTGGACAGGCGTACTGCCAGTCGTTTCAGTCGGCTCGGATCGTCGGGGCTCACGGTGGTCAGCAACGCATGCGATATGAAGGCGATCGTGCACAGCCCGTGGATGATGATCCCGGGAAGGCCCATAGCCCTGGCGAAGTCGTCGTCGAGGTGGATAGGCATTGGATCGCCGGCGGGTTCGGCGTACCGGAATGTCTGGTCCTCGTCGAACTGCTGCACCGCAACGAAGTCCGGCGGGCGGGGCCGCGGCACTTCGGGGAATCCGTGCTCCGGACTGGAATCTCCTACGGTGCCGTCAAATTCGCCGCCCCGGAAGAACCCGACGAAGTATTGCTCGTTGACCAGATCGCCACGGTCGCTGCGGGTCTCGACCAGAGTGGTCACGACGACACCGGACTGCTTGCCGGTGACCCCGATCGGTTTGGCTCGGACGGTGAGCAGTTCGCCCGGCTCGATCGGGCGGTGCAGACGAAAATCATGCTCCCCGTGCAGGAGTCGCATCATCAGATCGTCTGGGACCACCGCCAGCGTCGCGTCGGCCATCATCGCGGTGACCGGAACGACCGCGAACACCGGCGGCGCGTAGGTGCCGTCCAGGTGGGCGGCAATCGGATCGTTGGTCGCCTCGGCGTACGCGATGGTGCGCTCGGCTTCGACTTTGAATTCCTGTTCTTCGCCCCATCGGCCGAGGCGGTCCAGGTTGAACCCTTCAGGTGCTGACATGCCGACGACGTTATGGACGGCGGACAACGTTTCCGATGACCGAACTACTCGGATCAATTGACCCAAACGCGCACGGCTATCGTTCCAGACGTGACCGGAATACCGGCGAACACTGTCCAGCACACGGTGCCGATCGGCCGCATCCAGGCGTTCGTCCGGTTTGCGCTGGCCAATGGCTGGGATGTCGCCGCGATCATGCACCGTGCCGGAATCTCACCGATGCTGTTGGCCGAAGGCCGCTCCCGGGTCACGGTCGATCAGGCCGCGATCTTCGTGCGTGAGCTGTGGCGGATCACCGATGACGAACTGCTCGGCTTCGGCGCCACCCCGGTGCCGCGCGGTACGTTCCGCCTGGTCTGCCACGCGCTGATCGGCAGCGCAGCCGACCTGCGTGAGGGTTTGCAGCGCTTCGTGGAGTTCAACGACGCGCTGCCCGGTACTCCGCCCATGCACGTCGCGTTCGGTCCCGGGGAGACGACGCTGTCGATCGATCTGAGTGTGGTCGACGGCCCCGTCGACGTTCTCGTCGACACGCTGTTGGCGATTGCGCACAGGTTCCTCGGGTGGTCGATCAATGCGGCACTACCGCTGCGCCGGGTCGAAGTGCCGTACCGCCAACCGGACGGCATCGACGACTACGATCTGGTTTTCGGCGCCCCGGTGGTCTTCTCTGCACCGGTGCCCGCGTTGGTGATCGACAGCAAGATCCTCAGTGCGCCGATCGTGCGCACTCAGGAGGAGGTCGAGGCGTTCGTCCGCAATGCTCCGGCGGATTTCCTGGTCCAACGCGATTACGCCACGTCACTGGCCGACCGGGTGCGGCGCATGCTCCAGCGTGGGCTCAATGGTCCGGGGCCGACCACCGACAACATCGCTCAAGCGCTGGCGCTGAGCCCGCAGAGTGTGCGCCGCAAATTGCGCGAGGAGGGCACCTCGATCCGGGAGCTGCGCGAGACGGTGCTGCGCGACGCCGCGATCGCCGGCCTGGCCCGCGGCGATGAGTCCATCGCGGAGCTGTCCGCGAGGTTGGGTTTTTCCGAGCCGAGTGCGTTCACACGGGCCTTCCGCCGGTGGACGGGCAGCGCGCCGCGGTCATACCAGCCCCGGTAGCGCGTTTCGGTCAAGCCTCGTGATCGCTGCGGTCATGTTTGTGCTGCCGGGCGGGCCATAGCGTCCCTGTTCATGGCACAACAACATCGTTCCCCGTGGATGGACAAGGACCTCGACGCGCTCGCCGACCTGGCCCGGCGCTTCTTCGAATCCGAATGCGCACCGCATGAGGCTCGTTGGGCCGAACAGCAACACGTCGACCGTGAGGTCTGGGTGCGGGCCGGCGAACTCGGGTTGCTCTGCATGAGCATTCCCGAGGAATACGGCGGGGGCGGTGGCACTTTCGCGCATGACGCGGTGGTGTCGATCGAACAGGTCCGTGCTCTCGCACCCAGCTTCGGGGGCATGTTGCACAGCGGCATCATCTCCCACTACATCAACTCCTATGGCACGGAGGATCAGAAGCAGCAGTGGCTGCCCAAGATGGCCACCGGCGAACTCATCACGGCGATCGCCATGACAGAACCGGGCACCGGGTCCGATCTGCAGGCCATCAAGACCAAGGTGGTCAAACACGGCGACAACTACCGGATCAGCGGTGCCAAGACCTTCATTTCGAACGGGCTGCTCGCTGATCTGGTCATCGTCGCAGCCAAGACCGACCCGGAGAGCACCGGCGTGGACAGCGTCTCGCTCGTCGCCGTCGAGACCGATCGGCCAGGGTTTCGTCGTGGCCGAAACCTGCACAAGATCGGCCAACATGGCCAGGACACCTGCGAATTGTTCTTCGACGATGTCGAGGTACCGCAGACGAACCTGATCGGGGACACTGAGGGCCTCGGGTTCATCCAGCTGATGCAGCAGTTGGCGCAGGAGCGGCTCTTCCTGGCGATCGCGGCCGCCGCATCGATCGAGAAAGCGGTCGACCTCACGGTCGAGTACACCAAGGACCGGGAAGCGTTCGGGCGTCCGGTGTTCGGCTTCCAGAACAGCCAGTTCGAGCTCGCCGAATGCGACACGATCAAATCCGTGGCGTGGGCCTTCCTCGATGACTGCATCACCAAGCATCTTGCCGGCGAACTCGACATCCCCACGGCCGCCAAGGCCAAGTGGTGGCTCACCGAACAGCAGTGCCAGGTGATCGACAGGTGCATGCAGCTCTTCGGCGGCTACGGCTACATGGCTGAATATCCCATCGCGCGGATGTACGCCGATGCCCGCATCCAGAAGGTGTACGGCGGTACCAACGAGATCATGAAGACGATCATCGCGAAGGCACTGTGATGGCAGGACCACTCACCGGACTGCGGGTCGTCGAGATTGCCGGGCTCGCGCCCGCACCGTTCGGCTGCATGATTCTCGCCGATCTCGGAGCCGAAGTATTGCGTGTCGACCGTGCCACCGCCTCCGATGGACTGACGCCGCCGGCCGGGCCGCTGGATCGCGGCAAATACAGTCTGGCCCTTGACCTGAAGAAGCCGAGTGACCGCGACCGGCTGTACGCGATCACGGACAACGCCGACGTCTTCGTCGAAGGATTCCGGCCTGGCGTCGCCGAACGCCTGGGAATCGGCCCCGCCGACATCCGGGACCGCAATCCGCGCATCGTGTATGCGCGGATGACCGGCTGGGGACAGGACGGTCCGCTGGCCCACACCGCCGGGCACGACATCAACTACATCGCCCTGTCCGGTGTCCTCGATCTGATCGGACGTGCCGACCAACGCCCCATCCCACCTGGCAACATCATCGGCGACTTCGCCGGTGGCGGAATGCTTCTGGCCCTCGGTGTGATCGCCGCGCTGTACGAGCGGGAACGATCCGGCATCGGACAGGTCATCGACGCGGCAATGGTCGACGGTGCGGCCCTCTACACGGCGTTCATGCACGGTCTGCATGCCAACGGCCTCTGGAATCAACCGCGGGGCCGCAACATGCTCGACGGCGGTGCACCGTTCTACGACACCTATGAATGCGCAGACGGGCGCCACGTCGCGGTTGGCTGTGTCGAGTACCCGTTCTATCTGCAGATGCTCGAGCGTCTCGGGATCAACGACCCCGATCTACCGTTCCAGCTCGACACCACCGGATGGGCAGAGCTCAGGCAGCGAATCGGCGCGAAGTTCAAGGAGCGCACCCGCGATGAGTGGGCCCACCACTTTGCCGACTCCGATGCGTGCGTCACGCCGGTCCTCCCGCCCTGGGAGGCCCACGAACATCCACACAATCGGTCACGGGACGCCTACCTCGACATCGACGGCATCCGCCAACCTGCGCCGGCGCCGCGATTCAGCCGGACACCGGCCGCCGTTCCCGAACCGCTGTCACCTGAGCCGGCTGACGTTGAACGGCTTCTCCATAGCTGGGACCGCGAACCCCCTGGTCAGTAGAGCATCTTCCGCAGGTTGTCCTCGCGGTAGTACTCGTCGAGCTGCTGTTCGCTCAGGTCGGGTTTGAACGCCTTGGCCAGCTGCGCGACCGAGGGGACCGCGGTGGGGTTCCACGTTTCCGGCTTCCATGCGTCCGACCGCAGGAACGCCTTGGCGCAGTGGAAGAACACCTCTTCGATGGCGACCTCCAGTGCCAGGATCGGCCGCTTGCCGTCGACCACGAGTGCGTCGAAATAGTCCGCGTCCGACAGGATTCGGGCGGTCCCGTTGATCCGCAGCGTGTCGCCGCGGCCGGGGATGAGGAACACGGTGCCGACGTGCGGCTGCTGCAACACGTTGAGGTAACCGTCGACGCGCTTGTTGCCCGGGCGTTCCGGGATGGCGATCGTGGTGTCGTCGATCACGTGGACGAACCCCGGCGGGTCACCCTTGGGCGAGACGTCGACTCGGCCGTCGCTGTCGGTGGTGGCCACGAAACACAGCGGGGAAGCCGCCAGCCAGTCCTGCTGTACCGGGGACAGCCGGGCCGTCACCTTGTTGGCGACGTACTTGTTCGGCTCTCCGACGATGGCACGCAGTTGCTCCACGGTGGTGACTTCTTGACCCATGCCTCCATGATGCCCAACCCGCAGGCGTGCCCGCATCCGCTTTCTGGTGCGTCTTGCCGACGGCGCAGCCTCAGCCCGCGTATCGGACGGCCAGCTCGCGGCGGTCGAGCTTGCCGATGCCGCGGCGCGGCAACTCCTCGACGATGTGCACCTCCCGCGGCGCCGCGGTGGCATCCAGGGTCTGGGCCACCCAGGCCCGTAGTTCGGCCACATCGGGGGCCGGCGAATCCGGGGCCAGAACGAGGGCGGCCACCACCCGCTGCCCGAGCCGTTCGTCGGGGACCCCGAACACCGCGCACTCGGCGATCGCCGGATGGCTCGCCAACGCCGATTCCACCAGCTGGGGGAGCACCGTCAGCCCGCCGGTGCTGACCGCGTCGTCGACGCGTCCCAGCACCCGCAACACGCCCGAATCATCCATCGTGCCAAGGTCATCGGTGCGGAACCAGCCCGGGTCGGCGAACGGGTCCGGCGTGACCGGGTTGCGGTATCCCTTCGCCACGGTGGCACCGCCCAGCACGATCCGCGAATCGTCGATGCGTACCTTCACTCCGTCTAGGGCGACGCCGTCGTACACGCATCCGCCCGCGGTCTCGCTCATGCCGTAGGTGCGTACCACGTTCACCCCGGCGGCCCGTGCGCGTTCGGCGACTCCGGCCGGCATCGGCCCGCCGCCGATCAGCACGGCGTCCAGGTCGGCCAGCGCCGCGGCGGCATCCGGGTCGCGCAAGGACTTGTCCAGCTGGACCGCCACCAGCGAGGCGTAGCGCCGACCAGCGCCCAAATCGGCTACCGCAGAGGGCAACTCGTGCGGATCGAACGACGCCGGGAGGCTGACGGGTGTGGTGCCGGCCAGTGCGCTGCGCACCAGGACCTGCAGGCCGGCGATGTGGTACGCGGGCAGGGCCAGCAGCCAGCGACCGGTACCGCCCAACCGCGCATGGGTGGATTCGGCGCTGGCCCGCAACGCGTCCGCGGTCAACATCGCGCCCTTGGGCCGGCCCGTGGTGCCCGAGGTCGAGACCACCACCGCGACGTCGTCGTCGACCTCCTCTCCGGTGCGCAAAGTGCTTGTCAACAGCGAACTTTGGCGTTCGTCATCGGCAGGCACCGGCAGAATCGCCGACTCGTGGCCGGTCAGGAGACCGTCGAGGATCGTCAGGAGATCGTCGGTGGCGGAACCGACGGGGACGGGGCGCAGGACGGCTATTGCTGGCTCCCTGGTTCATCGGGGGTATCCCCGTCGCCGGCTTCCTCGCCGTCGCGCGGATCGTCGAGTGGCCAGCCCTTGGCCGCCAAGCGCTCACGCACCCGCTCGACATCCTCGGCGCGGGGGAGTTCGTCGGTGATCTGGGTGATCAGGACCCCGATGTCGATGTGATCGAAGTCACCGCGTTCGATGAGATCTCGTGCGACGGCCTTGACTTCGTCGTTGGTCAGCCGACGGGTCAGCAGCGCCAACAGTGGCACCCGGTCCGGCCCCGGCACTCCTTCGGGGTACCCGGCGTTCAGCCAGGCCGCGATCTTGGCGAGAAATGCGTTCACTGCGTCTACTCCTGATGGTGCACCCGAGTGAGGTTCCCGGTCATGCGACGGTGACCTGGAAGACGGCATCGATGGTAATGCTGTCCGCCGACTCTGGCCCGCAGTGAACTTATCGGCCGCGCAGGGATCGGCAAATGGTCCTGGCCAACAATGTGGGTTGCCAAGATGAACACTGGATGAACTCATCCGCAGCGTATCCGAATTGCCTGTTCACAGGGGTGGTTTCGGCTGGTCAAAATCGCCTGCGGTCCGACAGAATTACCGCCATGAGCGCTGAGCTGATCGTCCTGGTGCTGTTGATAGCAACGGCACTGGCTTTTGACTTCACAAACGGCTTTCACGACACCGGCAACGCCATGGCCACCTCGATCGCCACCCGCGCTCTCAAGCCCAAGACGGCGGTGCTGCTGGCCGGTGTGCTGAACCTGGTCGGCGCGTTCCTCTCGGTGGAGGTCGCCATCACGGTCACGAGCTCGGTGCTCAAGATCCAGGATTCCAAGTCTGGGGCGTTGATCCCGTCGATCGACCCCTCCACCGGGCTGACGATCATCTTCGCCGGTCTGATCGGCGGCATCCTGTGGAACCTGCTGACGTGGCTGTTCGGCATCCCGTCGAGTTCCTCGCACGCACTGTTCGGCGGACTGATCGGCGCCGGCCTGGCCGCGATCGGCCTGGCCGGGGTGAACTGGTCCGGCGTCACCCAGAAGGTGCTCATCCCCGCGGTCGCCGCTCCGGTGATCGCGTGCCTGGTGGCCGCCTGCGGAACCTGGCTGGTCTACCGGATCACCCGCAACGTCGCGCAGAAGCGTCGCGAGGCCGGCTTCCGCTGGGGGCAGATCGCCACCGCATCGCTCGTCGCGCTCTCGCACGGAACCAACGACGCGCAGAAGACCATGGGCGTCATCGCGCTCGCGCTGATCACCACCGGCCACCTCAGCGGGGACGTCAAGAACAACGGTCTGCCGTTCTGGATCATCGCCTCCTGCGCCTTGGCCATCGGCCTGGGCACCTACATCGGTGGCTGGCGGGTCATCCGCACCCTGGGCAAGGGCCTCGTCGAGATCGAGTCCCCGCAGGGCCTGGCCGCCGAGGCGTCGTCGGCCGCGATCATCCTGAGCTCCAGCGCCGCCGGCATGGCCCTGTCCACCACCCACGTCGCGACCGGCTCGATCCTGGGCAGCGGTGTCGGCAAGCCCGGCGCCGAGGTGCGCTGGGCGGTCGCCGGCCGCATGGCCGTGGCCTGGCTGATCACCCTGCCGGCCGCAGGCCTGGTGGGCGCCCTGGCGTTCTGGCTGTCGCACGGTATCGAGGCACTGACCTCCTCGGCGCTGGCCGGTGACGGGGTGATCTTCCTGCTGCTGGTCGGCCTGTCCGCCTACATGTGGTGGCGCGCCCAGCAGCAGAAGGTGGACCACAGCAACGTCAACGCCGATTGGGACCACTCCACCAACTCGGTGGTGCCCGCCGAACTGCGCGAGGCGACCAAGCCCGGCGCCGACAACCCCGACAACAAGCCCAACAAGGCCGCGGTCTGACCACGTTCAGCGGACACAAGGAATCGCAATGACTTATCTGGAAGCCATTTTCAAGGTGCTCGTGGTCGGATTGATCCTCGGCGCCGGTCTGCCCGCGGTGTTCGCCGCCGGACTGGTGGCGTACTCGAACGGCAGTGGCGGCACCAACGCCGACGGCACCACCCATGCCCCCAACCCGGCGCTGAAGTTTCTCGGCATGGCGCTGTTCGTGTTGGTGGCGTTCGTGATCCTGGTGGCCATCGCGTGGATCACGCGGACGACGATCATCCACCACACCGGCGTCGACCTGTTCCCGTTCCTGCCCAAGAAGTGAGTTTGACCGCGTGACCGAATCGACGAGCTTCCTGGACAACGTGCTGAGCTGGCTGCGTGCCGGCTACCCCGAAGGCGTGCCGCACACCGACCAGTTCGCCCTGCTGGCGCTGCTGACCCGGTCGCTGACCGAGGACGAGGTGGTCCAGGCCACCCACAACATCCTGCGGTCGAGCACCGGGGACAGCCCGGTCACCGATGACGAGATCCGGGCCGCGGTGCAGGACATCATCGACAAGGAACCCAACCCCGAGGAGATCCATCAGGTCGCCGCGCGACTGGCCTCGGTGGGCTGGCCCCTGGCCACCCCGGCGCGCTGAGGTTGGAACCCGGCTGTTGACTTTGAACCCACGCACACCGCTACTCGCACAAGTGCAGCGTCAGTTCTAAGTCAACGCATGTCCCGGCGCAGCGGGTGCGTCTCGGGTACCTGCACGAAAATCAGGGTGATGCCGTCGGGGTCGGTCACGTGCATCTCGTGCAGCCCCCACGGTTCCTGCGTCGCGGCCCGGGCGATCGCCACCCCGCGGCTTTCGAGTTCGGCCTGGGTGGCGTAGACGTCACGCACCTGCAGCCACAGTGCTCCGGGGAATGTCCCGGATTCGGTGGGGCTGTGATGGCCCGCCAGCTCGATCAGCGACTGCCCGGCGTAAAAGACTGTGCCTGCACCGTATTCACGGGCGATGGCCAGGCCGATCCCGTCCCGGTAGAACTCCACCGACTTCGGGTAATCGACCGGCCGGATCAGCATCCGGCTGGCCAGGATCTCCATAGCCCTTGTCTACCACCGTCGGGTCGCCGCGCGAATCCGCGACACGGGTCAGCGCCGTGATTGGTTCAGGTACGCGCTCAGTGTCCGATTTGCCAGGGCGTCATCGAGGCCGAGCTCGAAGCGAGGTTTGTCCGCGTCGGTCGACCAGGCGTGGTGGTCTTCCAGCAATGAGACGGTGCCGAGCACCAGACGCTCGGCGGCAGCCGCGATGTCATCGGAGTGAGAAGTGTCGCCCGAAAGGCCGAGGCAGCGCAGGAAATCCTCCCGATAACCCTGTGGTGCAACAGGAAATGACACGGCGGCGTCGAGGGCCGCCCGCGCGCTGGTTATCGGATCGGCCGGATGGCCGGGATTGACCACTGCCAGCACCGAGGGGCACAGCTGTGCGGCCGCCCGGGCGGCCAGCCGGACGCCCAACTCGTCACCCGCTCTGCGGGCATTGCGCAGCTTGCCAAGGTCGGAGAAGAAGTCCTCCAGTTCGGGGTCGCCGGCAGGACGGTGGAGCCCGGTGCCGCCATACCGCTCCGCCTCCTGCGGATCCTCCGCCCACAGCAAGCGGAACACCTCAAGTACTGCGAAGCCAAACGACCATTCCGCCGGTTCCTCGGCCTCATCCCACCACACGTCGTGAGGATGAACCGCTACCGAAACATGATGCAAGCGACCACCTTCGCCGTCGAACCATGCGGCATAACTGCTTTCGTCGGTGCCACTCACCAAGACATCCAGGTCGATATCGCTGTACGGTCCGGCGTCGCCGCGGACCAGGCTGCCCTTGAGGAGGATGGCCCGGGTGCCTGGGTAGTCGCGTCGAATGCGAACGACCGCGCGCCCGACGACGGCCTCGATTGCCGGATCGTACGAAGCGTGCTCGGGCATGGGCCTCCCCATCAGGAGCTCTCTATCTCACGGCAGAACCGGTGCATGCCGTCGTCGTCGAGGCCCTCGTGGCGCCAGCCGATCGCGGAGAAGAAACTGAACGCGGCGGGATTGTCCACGTCGACGTACGCGATCCAACACTTCGCCGCGGGATGCCCAGCCCAGGCCAGCGTCGCGGTGACAGCCTCCCGCCCGATGCCGGAACGCCGAAGTCGCGGGTTGACCGCGAGATCGGTGATCGTATGCTCATCGCTCGATCGATCCCACACACATCCCACCAGTGCCGCTGGTTGGCCTTCGTTGTCCTCGACGACGAGTTCCACGCCGCCGTGGTCGGAGAGAACATGCTCCAGCCACTCGTCATCGATCGGCCCCAACTGGTCATCAAGCTCGGCGTCGCGGAACCACTCAGATATCCAATGCCAATCGGAGCGCACCATCGGCCGGACGTGAAACCGTTTCTCGAACAACGCCGCGAGATGCGGCAGCGCAACACGTGTCGCCGTGGTCAGCGGCTCGGGGAGTCGGCGAAGGGGGAACCAACCCCACTCGGCGTGCTTGTCGGGCTCGACGATCCTCGGTTCCCCGCTGAACTGCCGCGCCAGGTAGACCGGAGCCACCCAGTGTTCGGGCTTGACGGGGTCGATCTGATCGACGACACACAGCAGCTCGACGGTTTCCAGTTCGATGCCGAGTTCTTCGCCAATCTCGCGAACCACCGCCGCCTGGACCGGCTCCAGCCAGTCCACTTTCCCGCCAGGGAGTCCCCAGTGGCCGGCCTCCGGGTCACAACGACGCCGAACCAGCAGCAGGGCACCGTCTCGCATGATCGCCGCCCCGCAGCCCAACCGTGGTTCCTGGGTCATTCGGTATCTGTATCTCCATCACGTGCGGTGCGGAAAAGGGTGCCCAAATCTCGTGCCGCACCGAAGTATTCACAAACGCCGCGGACTTGCCAACCGATTTTCGCGTACCCGCAATGGTCACCCGGGCTGCCCCGGCATCCGGCGGGCCCGGTCGCTGGCCCGTAATCCGATGGCGAAGGCGGCCTGGTCCTCGAAACTCATCGGATTGCGCCCGGTGATCTCGTGGATACGACTCAACCGGTGACGCACGGTATTGGTGTGCAGGAACAGTTCGCGGGCGGTGTCGATGAGGGAGCCGTTGGTGGCCAGGAAGGCCCGAAGCGTCCGCACGTGCTGGGTGCCCCGATCGTGGTCCAGGCGCTCGAGCGGGTCGATGAGCTGATTCTTGAACGGGGCCAACCGGTTCAGCGGCAAGCCCTCGAGCAGGCTGTCGAAGGTGCTCAGTTGATCGGGTCCGATGCTTCCGCCGTGCTGCTGCGCCAGGTCGAGGGCGATACGGGCTTGGGTGATCGCCGCGCCCAGCTCGGCCAGCGGTGTGGCCGCGGCGTGCCCCGAGGGCAGCGAGAGCTCGGTGACGGCCTGAGCGCGGGCACCGGCCTCGACGACCAGACATACCTCGGGCGCGTCGCCGACCAGGGCGTCGGGAAACGCCATCGACAGCACGGCGCCCGCCCCGGCCGGCCAGGCCGAGCAGGTCAGCTCCGGTGAGCTCAAACCCGCCCAGTCCAGCAGTTGATTGAGCGCATCGGGCAGCAGCATGCGTCGCTCGATCAGTGACAACAGCTGCCCGACCCGTTCGCGGGTCAGCGCGGATTCGATGTCGCGATCGCCTTGGGCGGCCTGGGCGAATCGCGCGATCAGCTCCAGCACAGCGCTTTCGGGCGGGTCCCCGCTGCCCACCCAGGTCAGGGCGCCCAACCCGTCGACGACGGTGGTGGCACCGGTCTCCTCGGATGTTCCGGCGGGATCCAGCAGCAGGTAGCCGCCCAGCACCTCGCCGGCCCGGTCCAGCAGCTGCCGTACCGACTCGCGCCGTCGTTGTGACGAAAGTAGTTCGGGCATCAGCGAATTGGTGGCTCGTGCGACCAGGATCTCGCCGCCGACCTGGAAGTCGGCGACGTAGCGGCTCACCGACGAGAACGGCACGTTGGGTGGGGCGACGAGGATCGGCAGGCCGTCTCGGCCGGCCGCGGCGATCAGCGCGTCGGGGACGGTGTCGTGCACATCGCCGATGCCGAAGCACAGCCCGGCGGCCCCGGCCCGGGTCAACGATTCGACGAAGGCCGCGCAGTCCTGAGCGGTCTGCAGACTGATGCCGACCGTGCAGACCAGTTCGCCACCCCGCAGGTACCGCGACGGGTCCCGTAGTTCGGTGGTGTGCACCCAGTTGATCCGGCGGTCCAGGTCACCCGTGGGTTCGTCGGGGGTGAGCAACCCGCGATGGGATTCGAGGAGATCGCGCAGTGTCGGTATGACGTCGCTGCGGTCCGACATGGGCTGAGCGTAACGCCGTCGTCACACCCATGGCGGCCGGCATTGTCGGATCCTCCAATGCCGGCGTGGTCCAACAGTGGGTTTGCAGCGTGTTCGGCGGGATCGCTTGGCGGTTGCACCACCCCGGCGTGATAGTTCCTGCAACCACGTGAGAGGGAGCACACGATGACTGCATCGCCGATCTCGTTACCCGCGCATGACAGCGACGGGCCCCAGGTTCTACGGCGTGAATTCTCGCTGTGGTCGGCCTTTGCCTTTGCTTTCGCCTTCATCTCGCCGATCGTCGCGCTCTACGGAATCTTCGGTCTGGCGCTGGCCGCGGCCGGCCCCAGCTTCTGGTGGGGCTTCGGATTGGTGTTCGGCGGCCAGCTGCTGGTGGCCCTGGTCTTCGCGATGCTGGTGTCCCGGTGGCCGTTGGAGGGTTCCATATATCAATGGTCGCGGCGGCTGCTCGGCACGACCTACGGCTGGTTCGCCGGCTGGGTGTACATGTGGACGCTGGTGATCGCGATGGCGACCGTGGCGCTCGGTGCCGCCGGGTTCGTGGCCAACATCGCCGGGGTCGAATCTCCATCGGGCGGCTTGCGGGCCGTCATCGCACTGGTGATCCTGCTCGGCGGCACGGCGATCAATCTGATCGGCCGCGGCGCGCTCAAGGTGTTCATGACCGCCAGCATCGTGGCCGAGGTCATCGGTTCGATCGGGCTGGGCACCTGGCTGCTGCTGTTCCACCGCAACAACCCGTTGTCGGTGCTGTTCGACGGCGCCGGCCCCGGGGTGGACACCTGGAGCTACCTGAGCGGCCCGTTCCTGATCGCGGTGGCGTTCATCGGCTTCTCGTTCGTCGGGTTCGAAAGCGCCGGCGCCATTGCCGAAGAGGTGCACGAGCCGCGGCGCGATCTGCCCAAGGCCGTGCTCTTCTCGCTGGGGTTCATCGCGCTGGTGGTGGCCTATTCGAGCTTGGCGATCATCCTGGCGATCCCGGACCTCGATGCCGTGGTGTCCGGTTCGGTGGCCGACCCGGTGTACGAAACCCTTACGGCCGCACTGGGACACGGCATCGCCAAACCGGTCGAGGTGCTGTTCGTGATCGGCTTCCTGGCCAGCTTCCTGGCCCTGCAGACCTCCGCGTCCCGCGTGATCTGGGCCTACGCCCGTGACGGTGCGCTGCCGGCCGCGGCCGTGCTGGCCCGGTTGCGCGGCAAGGCCCGGATCCCGGTGGTGGCGATCCTGGTCACCACGGTGGTCGGCGGGGCACTGTTCCTGCTGTCCATCGTGGCCGGCGACATCTATTCGCTCATGGTCAATTTCACCGCAGGCGGCTTCTATCTGGCCTTCCTGTTCCCGTTGATCGGCTTCGCGGTGGTGCTGGCCCGCCGCGGCTGGAATGACGGCGCGTTCAGCCTGGGCCGGGCCACGGTTCCGGTCGCCGCGGTGGCCGTGGTGTGGGCGGTTCTGCAGACCCTCAACATCGCCTGGCCCAGGCCGGTTTTCGAGCAGCGCTACCTGGACTGGTCGGTGTGGATCGGAGTCGCGGTGCTGGGGGTGATCGGCCTCGGGATCCTGCTCAGTGTGCGCGACCGGATCGTGAGCGTGGCGGTGATCGACGACGCCGAGATCCTCGACGAGCGCGCCGACGCCAAGGCGGTGGCCGATGACTGAGGCACCGGTGGCGGTCGTGACCGGCGGCGCCAGCGGGATCGGCGCCGCAGTGGTCACCGCGTTGCGCGAGCGCGGCTATGCCGTCGGGACCCTCGACCTGTCCGGGGAAACGCGGGCCGACCATGCCGTGGCGGCCGATGTTTCCGACGGCGCCGCGGTGGCCGGCGCGGTCACCGAGATCCGCGCGGAACTCGGGCCGATCACCGCGCTGGTGACCTCTGCCGGTCACTACGAGATGGCTCCGGTCAGCCAGATCAGCACCCAGGCCTGGCACCGCATGCTGCGGGTCCATGTGGGCGGGCTGTTCCACGCCGCCCGGGCCTGCCTGCCCGACATGGTCGAGCGGGGCTCCGGCGCGGTGGTCGCGGTGGCCAGTGAGCTGGCAGTCGGTGGCGGTGACGGTGACGCTCACTACGCGGCGGCCAAGGGCGCCATCCTCGGGGTGGTGCGCAGCCTGGCCGCCGAGGTGGCCGATCGCGGTGTGCGGGTCAATGCGGTGGCGCCGGGCCCGACCGATACCCCGCTGCTGGCCGACGATTCTCCTTGGCGCGCAGCCGATTACCTGGACACCCTGCCGTTGCGGCGGCTGGTCACCCCGGCCGAGGTGGCGCGTTGTGTGCAATACCTGGTGTGCGACGCCACGTTCAGTACCGGAGATGTTGTCAACGTCAACGCGGGAGCGGTGATATGAGTTCGCTGTCGGGCCGGGTCGCCTTGGTCACCGGGGCCGCTCAAGGTATGGGCGCGGCGCACGCGCGCCGGCTGGCCGCCGCAGGAGCGACGGTGGCGGTCAACGATATTCGCGGTGGCGCCGCACTGGAGGAGCTGGCCACCGAGATCGGTGGTGTGGCCGTCCCCGGCGACGTCAGTGACCCGCGTGCCTGCGCTCAGATCGCCGACAAGGTGGTGGCCGGGGCGGGCCGGCTCGACGTACTGGTCGCCAATCACGCGTACATGACCATGGCGCCGCTGCTGGAGCACGACGAGGCGGACTGGTGGCGGGTCATCGACACCAACCTGGGTGGCACCTTTCACCTGGTGCAGGCGGTGTTGCCGCACATGCGCCGCAACCGTGGGGGCCGGATCGTGGTGCTCGCCAGCGAATGGGGTGTCACCGGCTGGCCGGAGGCCACGGCCTATGCGGCGTCCAAGGCGGGGCTCATCTCGCTGGTCAAGACCCTGGGCCGGGAGCTGGCGCCGGAGGGCATCATCGTCAACGCCGTCGCGCCCGGGGTGACCGATACCCCGCAGTTGCAGGTCGACGCCGACGCTGCCGGGGTCACGCTGTCGGCCATGCACGCGCGTTATGCCGAGTCGATTCCGTTGGGCCGCATCGGTTCTGTCAATGAGATCGCGGCGGCGGTGCAGTTCCTGGCCGATTTCGACATGTCGGCCGTGGTCGGACAGGTGGTCTCCTGCAACGGCGGGGCCACCCGGACGAGAGTGTGAAGTGATGACGGAAGGGAATCAGGTGACGGGCCAGCCGTATGTGCGGTCGGAGACGGGCAACGTCGGTCAGATCGATGCGATGGCGGTGCCGCGGTACGCCGGCATCGCCACGTTCGCTCGGCTGCCGCAGCGTCACGAGGTCTCCGACTACGACATCGCGGTGGTCGGGGTGCCGTTCGATACCGGCGTCACCTACCGGCCGGGTGCCCGGTTCGGCCCGGCCGCCATCAGGCAGGCCTCACGTCTGCTCAAGCCGTATCACCCGGCGTTGGACGTGAGCCCGTTCGCGCAGGCGCAAGTGGTCGACGCCGGCGACATCGCGGCCAATCCGTTCGACATCGAGGCGGCGGTGGACCAGATCCGGGAGGGCATCGCCGGCCTGCTGACCACACCGCGGCAGCGGGTGGTGCTGCTCGGCGGAGACCACACCATCGCCCTGCCTGCCCTGCAGGCGATGCATGCGGTGCACGGCCCGGTGGCGCTGGTGCATTTCGATGCCCACCTCGACACCTGGGACACCTACTTCGGCGCGCCCTGCACGCACGGCACCCCGTTCCGCCGGGCCTCCGAGCAGGGCCTGATCGTCAAGGGTCACTCCGCGCACATCGGAATCCGCGGCTCGCTCTACGACCGCGCCGACCTGCTCGACGACGAGTCGCTGGGCTTCACCGTGGTGCACTGCCGCGATATCGACCGCATCGGTGTGGACGGTGTGATCGACCGGATTCGCGAGCGGGTGGGCGATCATCCGGTGTACGTGTCGATCGACATCGACGTGCTGGACCCGGCATTCGCGCCGGGCACGGGAACCCCCGAGATCGGCGGCATGACCAGCCGCGAGCTGGTGGCGGTGTTGCGGGCCATGCGCGGGCTGCCGATTGTCGGTGCGGACGTGGTGGAGGTCGCCCCGGCCTACGACAGCGGTGACGTCACCGCCGTCGCGGCGGCCAATCTGGCCTACGAGCTGGTTACGCTGATGGCTGACGATGACTGAATTCCATTGGCCGGAAGGCAAAACCGCGGCCGCCGCGTTCACCTTCGACGTCGATGCCGAATCGGCGGTGTTGTGGGGCAATGACCACGCCGCGGCGCGGATGAGCGTGATGTCGCACCAGGCGTACGGACCGCTGGTGGGAATTCCCCGGATCCTGGATCTACTGGAGCGCCACCAGATTCCGTCGACGTTCTTCGTCCCCGGTCATACCGCACACCGGTACCCCGAGGCGGTGCGGGCGATCGTGGCGGCCGGGCACGAGATCGCCCATCACGGTTACCTGCACGAGCAGCCCACCGCGCTGACGCTCCAGGAGGAGGTCGACGCGCTGGACCGCGGGCTGGAGGCGTTGGCCGAGGTGGCCGGGGTCCGGCCGGTCGGCTACCGCGCGCCGATGTGGGACCTGTCCTGGCATACCCCGTCGCTGTTGGCCGAACGGGGATTTCTGTACGACTCCAGCCTGATGGACGCCGATACCCCTTACGAGCTGGCGGTCGGCGACTCCTCGCTGGTGGAGATTCCGATCCAGTGGGCGCTCGACGACTGGGAGCAGTACTGCTACCTGCCCGACATCTCCGGATCCGGTCTGATCGAAAGCCCGCGCAAGGCCCGCGAGATCTGGCAGCTGGAGTTCGACGCGCTGCGCCGCGCCGGGGCCTGCTGGGTGCTGACCAACCACCCGTTCCTGAGCGGACGGGCTTCGCGGGCAGCCGAACTCGACGATCTGATGCGATACGTGCGCGACCATACCGATGTCTGGACCACGAACCTCGCGGCGATCGCCGAGCATGTCCGCACGCTTGGGCTGCGGCCGCGCAGCATCACCAAGCCGTGATCAGACCGGTTGCACCCGTTGCCGTTTCATCACCGCGTCGACCAACGCGGGGGCCACGGTGTTGATGGCCTTGGCGGTCACCGCCATCCGCGGCGCGATCTGTACCGGCCGGGTGCGCACCGCGGTCAGCATCCAGTCCGCGGCCTCGCCGGCCGTCAGCCCGGGCAGGCCGTCGTACGCGCGGGTCGGGGCGATCATCGGGGTCTTCACCAGCGGGTAGTACAGCGTCGTGGAATGCACGCCCACGGTGGCCCATTCGGTTTCGATGACCCGGCTGACCGCGCTGAGGGCGGCCTTGGAGGCGTTGTACACCGCGAACAACGGTGAGGATTCGTTCATCACGCCCCACGTGGAGACGTTGATGATGTGCCCGTCGCGGCGGTCGCGCATACCGGGGGCCAGGCCGCGGATGAGCCGCAGCGGGGCGTAGTAGTTGAGCGTCATGGTGCGCTCGACGTCGTGCCAGCGTTCCAGCGATTCGGCCAGCGGGCGTCGAATCGAGCGACCGGCATTGTTGATCAGGATGTCGACGCCGCCCAGGTCGGCCTCGACGCGGGCCACCAACTCGTCCACGGCATCCATGTCCGACAGGTCCACCGCGTGGGCACGGGCGTCGCCGCCCTTGGCGGTGATCCGCTCGACCAGGTCGTCGAGCAGCTCCCGACGGCGGGCCACCACGATCACGGTGGCGCCCTTCGCGGCGAACTTCTCGGCTGCGGCCTCGCCGATGCCCGACGAGGCCCCTGTCAGCAGGATGCGCTTGCCGGCGACGTCGATGTCACCACGGGCCTGAAGCCGCTCGGTCAGCGGCGGACGCATGCTGGTCAGCAACAGCTGTTCGGACAGCCGGCGCAGCGGGCTCTTGCTCATGGGCCGAGTTTAGGAGGCCTAGCTTCCGCGATGACTTGTGGGCGGCTGCCGAGTCGGTACCGGTATGACCATCACCGGCACGCTCGACCACCGCTTCAGCGAGGCAACCGAACCAACCGGATGGCGGGCCGCCGCCGGCGCGCTCGATGCGGCCCAGCTGTACTGGCTCACCACTGTCCGCGGTGACGGTCGGCCACACGTCACGCCGTTGGTGGGGGTCTGGGTCGACGATGCGTTCGTGTTCTGCACCGGGCCGGCCGAACAGAAGGCCCGCAATCTGCAGACCTCGGCGGCCGTCGTCGTCACCACCGGAACCAACACGTGGAACGCGGGACTCGACGTCGTGGTCGAGGGCACCGCCGCGCGGGTCACCGGGCGGGACCGGTTGACCGCGCTGGCCGACGCCTACCGGGCCAAGTACGGCGGCGACTGGGATTTCGACTGCGACGACGAGGTTTTCGACCCGGCCGGCGAGGCCGCGATCGTGTATCGGGTGCGCCCGGCGAAGGTGATCGCCTTCGCGAAGTCACCGCACGGCCAGACCACCTTCCGTTTCTGGTGATTTCGGTGCGTCTGGTAACGCCTACCGTTACCAAACGCACCCAAATCACTCAGAAGTAGCGCGGGAACGCGCTCCAGTCCGGATCGCGCTTCTGCAGGAACGCGTCGCGGCCCTCGACGGCCTCGTCGGTCATGTACGCCAGGCGGGTCGCCTCCCCGGCGAACACCTGCTGACCCACCAGACCGTCATCGATCAGGTTGAACGAGAACTTGAGCATCCGGATCGCCTGGGGCGACTTGCCGTTGATCTCGGCAGCCCACTGCAGCCCGACCGTCTCCAGTTCACCGTGGTCGACGACCTCGTTCACCGCGCCCATCTGGTACATGGTCTCGGCGTCGTAGGCCCGCCCCAGGAAGAAGATCTCGCGGGCGAACTTCTGCCCGGTCTGGCGGGCCAGGTAGGCACTGCCGAACCCGCCGTCGAAGCTGCCGACGTCGGCGTCGGTCTGCTTGAACCGGGCGTGCTGGCGGCTGGCCAGGGTCAGGTCGCAGGTGACGTGCAGGCTGTGTCCGCCGCCGGCCGCCCAGCCGTTGACCAGGCAGATCACCACCTTGGGCATGAACCGGATCAGCCGCTGCACCTCGAGGATGTGCAACCGTCCGGCCCGCGCCGGATCGACCGTCTCGGCGGTTTCCCCTGCCGCGTACTGGTAGCCGGAGCGGCCGCGGATGCGCTGATCCCCGCCCGAGCAGAACGCCCAACCACCGTCCTTGGCCGACGGGCCGTTGCCGGTCAGCAACACCACCCCGACGTCCGGCGACATCCGGGCGTGGTCGAGGACGCGGTACAGCTCGTCGACCGTGTGTGGCCGGAATGCGTTGCGCACCTCGGGCCGGTCGAATGCGACTCGCACCGTGGGCTGCTTGGCGCCGTCGGCGACATGGCGGTGATAGGTGATGTCGGTCAGGTCGTCGAAGCCGGGCACCGGCTCCCAGACGGTCGGGTCGAACGGGTTGTCTGCGCTCACCTGCTCGACTGTAGAGCGGCGGAGGGGTGAGGTTTCACCGGTACCGTCGCGGGGTACAAAACGTGGCGCGATGATGCGTACCGCGCATCACCAGATCAGAGGGAGAGACTGCGTTGACCACGATGCAGAAGTCGGCGGGTGTGTTGTTCTCGGGGTTGGTTGCGGGATTGGTGCTGGCCGGGTGCTCACCCGCGGTCACCGGTGGTGACACCAAGTGCAAGGACTTCATCGGGCAGGACGAGAAGACGCAGAACGAGGCGGTGGCCAAGATGCTGAAGGACGAGAAGGGCACCGACGCGGCACAGCTGGAGATCACCGGTACCCGGTTGGCGGTGCAGACGTTCTGTCAGACGATGGGCAAGCAGGACTCCAAGATCAAGGAGGCCCCGCACCTCTGGCCTCGCTCAGATGGGGTCCAGCCGGAACACCGGGCAGCGCCCGGCGAGGGCTTCGAACTCGTCGGGATTGGGCCCGGTGACCAGGCCGGCGTTGCGCATGAATCCCACTCCGGTGGGAACCAGGATCGGGAATTCACGTAGCAGCGGCCGTGCCTGGTCGGCGGGGATCTCCACCATCCGGACCCGCTGATCCCGGCGGCCCTGGTGGATGGTGGCCTCGCCGGCCGCGCGGGCGTTGGCCGCCCAGTCACCGCCGGGCAGGCCGCCGACGATGTAGCGGTGGCCGTCGACGGTCATCGGGGTGACCGGGGTCGATCGGAGTTTCCCGGTCTTGCGGCCCGGCAGGGTCAGCACCACCGGCCCCTTGTCGCCGCCGACGCCGAGCTTGTTGAGCCCGATCATCACCTTGTTGACGTATTTCAGCCACCACGGTGGCCGGATGCGCTCGTCAGCCATGGCCCCAGCCTAGGTGTCGATGCCGATACCGCCCAGGGCTGCGATCAGCCCCTCGGGCCGGTCAGTGGTGGGCAGTGGGTCGACAAGGGCGAATCGGCAACCCACCGCCTTCGCGCCGCCGTCGGCCTCCTCACTGTCGCCGACCATCAGGGCGTCCTCGGCAGGCACGCCCAGGCGCCGTAGCGCGGTGGTGAAGATCGTCGGGTCAGGCTTGACCGCGCCGACTTCGAAGGACAGAACGTACTCGTCGACGTGGTCTGCTGCGCCGATCGCCGCGAAGGCCGGACGGACGTCGAAGGCGATGTTGGACACCACGGCCGTCTGGATGCCTTGTGTTCTCAGGCTTTTGAGCACCCGTGCGGTGTCCGGGTAGGCGCTCCAGCTGCCCGGGTCGATCACGCGGTCATACAGCGATTCGGCGTGGTGGTCGGCGAGGCCGGATTCGCGAAGCACGTGCAGGTAGGCCTCGCGGTGCAGGTGTGGGGCGAGGTCGCGGTTGGCCCAGGCGCGGTATTGCTCGTCGGTCATTGCCACCGACCGCCCGGTCGGGGCGGTGAGCCGACGCATCAACTCCGCCTGCACATGGCCGTCGACCTCGCGTTCGTCGACGGCCATCCCCGCAAACCAGCTGTCCTGTTCCTCTAGGCGGAACAGGGTCCCGGAGAAGTCGAACAACACGGCCCTCACCATGTCTGCCATCGTGCCACGACGCCGGCCGGTGTCAGGTCCGTTCGCGGATTGCCTTGTCGGTCAGCACCTCTCGCTCGCGCTCGTTGTCGGCCATGGCGGCGGCCCGGTCGAACTGCTCGGCGGCCTCGGCGTGGCGGCCCAGGCGCGACAACAGTTCGCCGCGCACGCTGGGCAGCAGGTAGGAGCCGTCCAGGCCCTCGATGCCGTCGACGATCGTCAATGCCTCCTGCGGCCCGGTGCGCATCGCGACCGCCACCGCCCGGTTGAGTCGGACCACCGGGGACGGCGCGATCTGCAGCAGCGCGTCATAGATCGTGACGATGCGGCCCCAGTCGGTGTCCGCGGCGGTGGCCGCGACGGCGTGGCATTCGGCAAGCGCGGCCTGCAGCGCGTACGGACCCCAACCACGTTGCCCGCGCGCGTCGTCGGCGCGCTGAAGGGCGGCGATTCCGCGCTGAATCTGGGCACGGTCCCATCGGGCCCGGTTCTGGTCCTCCAACAGGATGGGGCGGCCCTCGGCGTCGGTGCGCGCCGCGAAGCGTGAGGACTGGAACTCCATCAACGCCACCAGGCCGTGCACCTCGGGTTCATCGAGGACCAGTGCGGCCAGCACCCGGCCCAATCGCAACGCCTCGGTGCACAACTCGTCGCGGATCCAGCGGTGACCGAACGACGCGGAATAGCCCTCGTTGTAGATCAGGTAGATCACCGACAGGACGGCGGACAGTCGCTGTGGATACTCGTCACGAGGTGGCACTTCGAACGGCGGGTTGGCTTGTGCCAGCGTCTTTTTGGCGCGGGTGATGCGCGCTGCCGCGGTGGGCGTCGAAATCAGGAACGCCCGCGCGATCTCCTCGGTGCTCAACCCGCCGACCATGCGCAACGTCAACGCGATCTGCGCCTCTCGGGACAACACCGGGTGGGCGGCGATGAAGACCAGCCGCAGCACGTCGTCGTCGATCCGGTCGGGATCCCAGGCCTCGTCGACATGTTCGGCCAGCTCCCGCGCCAGCACCGCGTACTTGGCGTCGAGGTTGTCCGCGCGGCGCCACTGGTCGATGGCCTTGCGTTTGGCCACCGTGGTCAGCCACGCGCCGGGATTACGTGGCACTCCCGACTGCGGCCATTGAGTCAGCGCGTCGAGCAGGGCTTCCTGCGCGAGATCCTCGGCAACGCCGACATCACCGACGGTGCGGGTCAGGGTGGCCAGAATCTTGGCCGCCTCCATCCGCCACACCGCGTCGAGAGTCTTGCGGATGTCGGCAGGCGTCGTGTCGGCAGGCGTCGGGGGAGTTTCTGCCACGCCGCCATTGTGCCGACCGCCGACCGTCACGCTGGAGTGGCGCTCGAGCCCGAGCGCCACTCCAGCGTGACAACGTGCGCCACAGCCGCGGCCAGAGCCCCAGCCCCAGCCCCAACCACGGCTGCAGTCAGCAGAATCTCAGCCGATCGCGCGGGCCGCGCCCTCCCAGAACTGGGCCCGGACGGCCTTCTTGTCGGGCTTGCCGAGTGCGGTCACGGGCACGGAGTCGACCACGATCACCTGCTTGGGCGATTGCACCGAGCCCTTGCGGTCCTTCACGGCGGCCTGGATCTCGGCGGTCACCTTGGCGACGGCCTCGTCGTCGTCGGCGGCATCGGGACGCAGCACGATCACGGCGGTGACGGCCTCGCCCCACTTCTCGTCGGGAGTGCCGATGACGCACACCTGCGCGACCGAGGGATGCTCGGCGACAACGTCTTCCACCTCACGCGGGAACACGTTGAAGCCGCCGGTGACGATCATGTCCTTGACCCGGTCGACGATGAACCAGTACCCGTCCTCGTCCTCGCGGGCCATGTCGCCGGTGCGCAGCCAGCCGTCCTTGAAGGTGTCGGCGGTGGCATCCGGCAGCTTCCAGTAACCGCCCGCCAGCAGCGGACCCGACACGCAGATCTCGCCGACCTCGCCCTGCGGCACCGGGTTGCCCTCGGGATCCAGCAGCGCGGTCCGCGCGAACAGGGTGGGCCGGCCGCAGGAGGTCAGCCGCTTCTCGTCGTGGTCCTTCTTGCCGAGGTACGAGATCACCATGGGTGCCTCGGACTGGCCGTAGTACTGCGCGAAGATCGGCCCGAAGCGCTTGAGTGCCTCGGCCAGCCGCACCGGGTTCATCGCCGAGGCCCCGTAGTACACGGTCTCCAGCGACGACAGGTCGCGGGTGTGGGAATCCGGGTGGTCCATCAGCGCGTAGATCATCGACGGCACCAGCATGGTCGCGGTGATGCGACGCTCCTCGATCACCCGCAGCACCTCGGCCGGGTCGAACTTGGGCAGCACGATCATCTCGCCGCCCTTGACGATCGTCGGGACGAAGAACGCCGCGCCGGCATGCGAGAGCGGCGTGCACATCAGGAAGCGGGGGTTCTCCGGCCACTCCCATTCGGCGAGCTGGATCGTGGTCATGGTGGTGATGGACCGCACGGTGCCCATCACGCCCTTGGGCTTGCCGGTGGTTCCTCCGGTGTAGGTGAGCCCACCGATGTGGTCCGGCGGCAGCTCGGCGGCGACGAGCGGCACCGGCGCGTACTTGGCGGCCTCGGCCACCAGATCCTTGGCGACGCCCTCCAGCGCGGCGGGGACCGGCCCGATGGTCAGCACCTGCCGCAGCGACGGCACCTTCTCCAGCAATCCCTGGGCCCGCTCCACGAACGCGGGGGTGGGATCGATGATCAGCGTGGTCACCTCGGCGTCCGACAGCACGTAGGCGTGATCGTCCAGCGAACCGAGAGGGTGTAGTGCCGTGCGCCGGTACCCCTGGGTCTGTCCGGCGCCGATAATCATCAGCACCTCGGGGCGATTCAGCGACAGCAGGCCGACGCCTTCGCCGGTGCCGGCGCCGAGCGCCTCGAAGGCCTGAATGTACTGGCTGATGCGTTCCGCGAGCTCGCCACCGGTCAGTGTGGTGTCGCCGAGGAACAGCACGGGCTTGTCCTTGTTGCGCTTGAGCGCGCCGACCGTGAGGTGGCCGGAATGGATGGGATGGTGCAGCAGCGCATCACTCATGGGGTCCAGATTAGAACGTGTTCCAGAAATTGCGGAGCCGATCCCCGATGTCGGCGGTAACACCGGGGAACCTCGGTTCGAAAAGCAGGTAGCGCTCTACTCGCGTTCTCGCTGGTGGAGCTGCTTAAAGTCACACATGTAGGGGGTGGGAGCCAGTCCCCGGCGGGTTAGGGACCGCCGGGGACTGTGCTCCAAAAGCCGCCGCAGAGCGCGTCAGCGGCCGGCGGCCTCGCGGGCCTGCTTGGCGATCTTCTCGGCCAGATCGGCCTTCCACTGGATCTCCTTCTGAATCCACTCGTTGTCCTGCGGAAACTCCTCGGTTTCGCTGACCCGGCGGACCTCCAGCTTCACGCCACGCCCCAACGGGCACTTGCGGGCCCACTGCTTGGCCTCCTCTTTGGAGGACACCTCGAGCATCCAGAACCCGTTGAACAACTCCTTGGCCTCGGTGTAGGGCCCATCGGTGACGACCGGGGGATCGGCGTTGAAATCGACCACGAAGCCCTCGTCGGGGTCGGTCAATCCCTCGCCGGCCAGCAGCACACCGGCCTTGATCAGCTCTTCGTTGAAGCGGCCCATCTGCGCGATGATCTCGTTGAAGTCCACGTCCTGCTCGGACATCGCGATCTCGGCTTCGGGGGTGGACCGCATGATCAGCATGTAGCGCGACATTTCTGTGTCTCCTTCTGGTGTCGGGAAGGGGCCCGTCCATTGTGGTTCAAGTGGCCCTCACCACCACGTCGAACGGGACCGGGCCGAAATCGACATGGGCCGCGAACTTTTTTGAAAATTTTTCGTATCGGCCGGCCACGCAGTCCTTAAGCACCCCCGATAGAAGTGGAATTCATGATCAACGGGACGCAGCCGAAGCTGTGGCAGGTGGCCGGTGCGCTGGCGGTGGCGGTCGTGTCGGTGGGCGGCATCTTCGCGATGACGAGGGCGACGGGCCGGCCCATGGTCAGCATCGGGCCGGTGGTCGCTTACGCGACGGTGCAGGACCACGCTGCCGTCCTGGTCGCCTACGGACGCTCCGGCGGGACGATCGGGCCGCCGTTCGGTTCGAACGACACCTGGCAGGAGCGGGTCGCCGCGATCGCACTGGACGATGGTGAGCTGCTGTGGGACATCCAGTTGCACGACACCGAAGGGTGGGAGCGTGGCGTGCTCGCGGTGTCCGGCGGCCTGGCCTACATCGCGACCGACGAGGGCCTGTCCGTGCTCAGGGCCGACGACGGCAGCATCGTCGTCGGCGATCTCGGTGACGATTACGTCGAGTCCTTCAACGGCTACAACGTCGACCCGCGCATCAATGCCGTTGTCGCGCTGACCGATTCCGGACAGGTCGATGCCGTGCCCCTGGGAACCACGGACATCGCCACCGTGCCCGGCGACATCGCCGACGGCTGGCGCGCCACGCTGATCCCCGATTCCTCCCCGACCGGCGACTCGGATTTCGGCACCAACCAGGTGGACCCCGCGGCGATGCCCACCGGAATGGCGCTGCCCGATGGCGACCTCATCACCGTGCCCAAGCCATACCAGTCGCCCGATCAGCAACTATTGCGCGAGGGCAAGCCGCTGGCCCGCCTCGACGGCCTGATCCGGCCCGAGTTGGTCTACGAGGTGGTGCGCACACCGGCCGCACTGGCCACGCCCCGGCAGCTCGCGGAGGGCACCGCGACGTTCAACCATCACCATTCGGCGGCCGTCCCGCTCGGGGTCGAGCACGGGGTGGTGCTGGTGGACGGTGAACCGGCCGACAATTCGGGCGGTGAGGAACTCCGGCTGTTCGACGTCGACACCGGCGAGACCCTCGCGAGCATCGGCGGCATCGACGGGTATGTGCGGGCCACCGCGACGCCGAACGGGTCGATCCTGGTGATCGCCGCCGCCGAGGGCACCGGTTTGGATGACGACCGGGTCATCGTCATACACACCGACGGCCGGACCACGATGACCCAGATCGGCGACACGGATTTCTGGGGACGCACCCGAGCAAACGTCGCGACGCTCTAGCATCCGAGCATGACCAGCCCGATCCAGCCAGCTGATCTCGTCCTCTACGGCCCCATCCTGACGGTCGACGATGCGCAGCCGACCGCCGAGGCGCTCGCGGTGTCCGCTGGTCGCATCGTCGCCGTCGGGGCCCGCTCTGAGGTGGCCGGTCTGATCGGGCCCGAGACCGACGTGCGCGAGGTCGACGGCTGCGTCATGCCGGGTTTCGTTGAGGCACACGGGCATCCGCTGATGGAGGCGGTGGCGTTGTCGGGCCGCATCGTCGACATCCGACCAGTGACCCTGCCCACCGCGCAGCAGGTGCTCGGCGCGATCCACGCCGAGGTGGCGCGGCGTGGCGCCGAAGGTGCGTTCCTCAACGGCTGGGATCCCTTGCTGCAGAACGGATTGCCCGAACCGACGCTGGCCTGGCTGGACGGCGTCGCACCGGACAGCCCGCTGGTGATCGTGCACAACTCGGGGCACAAGGCGTACTTCAACACCGCCGCAGCCCGCCGCGCCGGGCTGTCCAGGGACACTCCGGATCCCAAGGGCGCCAAGTACGGCCGTGACGCCGACGGTGAGCTCGACGGCACGGCAGTGGAAACCGGGGCGGTGTTCCCGCTGTTGGGCGATGCCATCTCGGTCAGTGACTATCCGGCGATGCTGGTGGCCGAATGCGCCCGGCTCAACCGGGCCGGGTTGACCACCTGCTCGGAAATGGCGTTCGATCCGATGTTCCGGCCGCTGTTGGCGCAACTGCACGACCAGTTGACGGTGCGGTTGCGTACCTACGAGATGTCCACGGCGGCGCTGCACACCGATGCCAGCCCGTTCGACGGGGACGACACCGTACGTCAGGTCGGCATCAAGATCTGGGTCGATGGGTCGCCGTGGGTCGGCAACATCGACCTGACGTTCCCGTACCTGGACACCGATGCCACCCGCACCATCGGGGTGGTGCCCGGCTCCTGCGGCCACGCCAACTACACGAAGGAGCAGCTGGCCGAGATCGTCGGCACGTTCTTCCCGCAGGGCTGGCAGATGGCCTGTCACGTCCACGGTGACGCCGGCGTGGACACCATCCTCGACGTCTACGAGGAGGCGCTGCGCGCGTACCCGCGCGACGATCATCGCCTGCGGCTCGAACACGTCGGTGCCATCACCCCCGCGCAGTTGCAGCGGGCGCATGGCCTCGGGGTCACCTGCAGTCTGTTCGTCGATCAGATCCACTACTGGGGCGACATCATCGTCGACGGGTTGTTCGGCCCCGAGCGTGGCGAGCAGTGGATGCCGGCGGGTTCGGCGGTGGCCACCGGCATGCGGATCTCGCTGCACAACGATCCGCCGGTGACGCCGGAGGAGCCGCTGCGCAACATCAGCGTGGCCGTCACGCGGACCGCTCCCAGCGGACGGGTGATGGCGCCCGAGGAACGGTTGACGGTCGAGCAGGCGATCCGGGCGCAGACCATCGACGCGGCCTGGCAGTTGTTCGCCGACAACGTGATCGGCTCGCTGGAGGTCGGCAAGTACGCCGATCTGGTCATCGTGTCGGCAGACCCGCGCGACACGGCCCCGGAGAGCATTGCCGACCTGGACGTTCAGGCCACGTTCCTGGCCGGGCGGCAGGTTTACCCGAAAGCCGGTTGACGGTCGGCGCACCATGGCACGCTCTGGACATGTCCGATTTGCCGAATCCCGAGTTCCTCGACGAGCGCGTCGCCCACTGGGCCGCGGCCAAGCCTGACGAGGAGGCGGTCACCTATCTGAGCCGCACCTGGACCTGGTCGCAGTGGTACGACCGGATCCGGCGGCTGGCCGGGGCATTGCGTGCGTGGGGCGTCGGACGTGGGGACGTGGTCGCGTTCCTGGACAAGAACCACCCGGCCTGTGTGGAACTGACGCTTGCGGCCGCCATGCTCGGTGCGGGCAACGCGATCGTCAACTTCCGGCTGGCCGCCGACGAGTTGGACTACGTGCTCAACGATTGCGGCGCCAAGGTGCTCGTGGTGGGTGAGGAGCTCCGGCCGGGTATCGACGCGATCGCCGACCGGCTCACCGCCGTCGAGCACATCGTCACGGTCACCCCGGAGGGTGCCGACGGGGACGAGTACGAGGCGTTGCTTGCCGGGGCGTCGCCCGTCGACCGCTCACCTGACGTGCGGCCCGATGACACGTGCATCATCATGTACTCCTCGGGGACCACGGGCCGGCCCAAGGGCATCGCGCTGACCCATGCCAATGTCATCGCGCACACCATCAATGCGTTCGAGGGCTGGACGTTGGGTGAGCAGGACAAGAGCCTGGTGGCCATGCCCCTGTTCCATGTGGGCGGGACGTCGTACATGCAGTGGGGTCTGCACCACGGTGCGCCGACCTACATGACCCGCGAGGTGGACGGGATGGCGCTGGCGGGGGGAATCCTGGCCGGGGCGAACCGGACCTTCCTCGTTCCTGCGGTGCTGGCCAAGGTGTTTGACACCGGGGAAGATGCGGTGAAGCTGTTCGGTGCTCTCAAGACCTACGCCTACGGCGCGTCCCCGATGCCGTTGCCGTTGTTGCGGTCTGCGCTGAAGGCTTGGCCGGAAACGGAATTCATCCAGGTGTACGGGCTGACGGAGGTGAGTGGGGCGATCAGCCGGCTGGGGCCCGAGGATCACCGCGGGGCGAGTGAAGAACGGTTGATGAGTGCGGGCACCGTGGTGCCCGGTTCCGAGGTCAAGGTGGTCGACCCGGACACGGGTGTCGAGGTGCCGGTGGGGGAGCAGGGTGAATTGTGGTTCCGCTCACCGCAATTGATGAAGGGCTATCTCAACCGGCCGGACGCGACGGCCGAGGCGATCACGCCGGAGGGCTGGTTCCGCACCGGCGACATCGGCCGTGTCGACGACGGTGGCTACATCTTCGTGGAGGATCGCCTGAAGGACATGATCATTTCCGGTGGGGAGAACATCTATTCGATCGAGGTGGAGCGGGTTCTGGCCGAGCATCCAGCGGTCACCGAGGTCGCAGTGATCGGTGTGCCCGACGAGAAGTGGGGTGAATCGGTGAAAGCTGTTGTGACACTGGATGGTGACGTGTCCGATCAGGAATTGATCGCATTCGCGCGGGAACGGCTGGCCGGTTACAAGTGTCCCAAGTCGATCGACGTCGTCGACGAACTTCCCCGCAATCCCACCGGAAAAATCCTCAAGAAGGATCTGCGTAAGCCGTACTGGGAAGGCCGTGACCGCGCCACCGTGTAGGAACCAATCCGCTCGAACTCTGTATTTCCTGTTCCGAACGGAGTATTTTCGCCCCATACGTGTGCGCGAGATGTGGGGTGCAGCCATGGTGCACGGACGTACATTTTCGAAAATAGCTCGGAGCCGTCGCGGAACTGCGCTTCTGACAGTCCTGACGATGATGCTCACCCTCGGTCTCCTCGGACCACCCCCTAGTGCGAACGCGTGGTCTCGAGCCGGGTTGCCGGTCGAGATGCTGTCGGTGCCGTCGGCGTCGATGGGCCGCGAGATCAAGGTGCAGTTCCAGGGCGGCGGGCCGCACGCGTTGTACCTGCTGGACGGGTTGCGTGCGCGCGAGGACTTCAACGGCTGGGACATCGAGACGCCGGCCTTCGAGTGGTTCTACCAATCGGGGCTGTCGGTGGTCATGCCGGTCGGTGGCATGTCGAGCTTCTACACCGACTGGTATCAGCCAGCCACGGGCAATGGCGGGACGTGGACCTACAAGTGGGAAACGTTCCTGACCAGTGAACTTCCGCAGTGGTTGGCCGCCAACAAGGATGTCTCCGGGTCCGGCAATGCCGTCGTCGGGCTGTCGATGTCGGGCAATTCGGCGATGATCCTGGCCGCCTACTACCCCGGGCAGTTCATCTACGCGGGGTCGCTGTCGGCGTTCCTGAATCCGTCGGCCGGCCCGTGGCCCGGGCTGATCGGGCTCGCGATGGGCGACTCCGGCGGCTTCAGCCCCGGACCTATGTGGGGCCCGCCCGGCGATCCGGCCTGGGCGCGCAACGATCCCACGGTGCAGGTGGGGCGGTTGGTGGCGAACAACACCCGCATCTGGGTGTATTGCGGTTCGGGAACCCCGGGTGAACTGGGCGGCGGCGACCTGCCCTCGACCTTCCTCGAAGGCACTGCGCTGCAGAGCAACCTGAACTTCCGTGACCAGTACATCGCGGCCGGCGGCAACAATGCGGTGTTCAATTTCCCGCCGACCGGTACTCATACCTGGGGCTATTGGGGCGCGCAGTTGCAGGCGATGAAGCCTGACATCCAACGGGTGCTGGGAGCCGGTTAGGCATCATTGACTCTGTGCCCGCGCTTGACGATGTCCTGGACCGCCTCCACGTCGTCGCCCTGCCCATGCGGGTTCGCTTCCGCGGCATCACTATTCGTGAGGTGGCACTGATCGACGGCCCGGCCGGCTGGGGTGAATTCGGTGCCTTCCCCGAATACGAACCCCCGGAAGCCGCCGCATGGCTGGCCGCCGGGATCGAGGCCGCGTATCAGCCGGCGCCGTCCGTGTACCGGGACCTCATCCCGATCAACGCGACCGTGCCCGCGGTGTCGGCGGCTCAGGTGCCAGGAGTGCTGGCGCGTTTTCCCGGCGCGCGCACGGCCAAGGTCAAGGTCGCCGAACCGGGGCAGACGCTGGCTGACGATGTTGCGCGTGTCAACGCGGTTCGGGCGCAGATCCCGGTGGTGCGGGTGGACGCCAACGGCGGCTGGACCGTCGCCGAGGCCGCGGCCGCGGCGAAGGCACTGACCGCCGACGGGCCGCTGGAGTATCTCGAACAGCCCTGCGGGACGGTCGAGGAGTTGGCCGAGCTCCGTGGCCTGGTGGATGTGCCGATCGCCGCCGACGAGTCGATCCGCAAGGCGACCGATCCACTGCGGGTGGTGCGGGCCGGTGCGGCTGACGTCGCGGTGCTGAAGGTGGCCCCGCTAGGTGGGGTTTCGCGGATGCTCGACATCGCCGCGCAGATCGACATGCCGATCGTGGTGTCCAGCGCGTTGGATTCCGCGGTGGGGCTGGCCCGTGGCCTGCTGGCCGCCGCCGCACTGCCCGAGCTACGGCACGCCTGCGGGCTGGGCACGGGGGGCTTCTTCGTGGAGGACGTCGCCGACGTGCCCGCGCCGGTCGACGGGTATTTGCCGGTCGGGCCGGTGGCGCCCGACCCGGCGCGGTTGTCGGCGCTGGCGGCGTCAGCGCCGCGACGGCAGTGGTGGATCGACCGGGTGCGGGCGTGCCACGCGCTGATATTGGAGTAGATCCGCCGCTCAAGCGGCGCCTGGGGTCGTGCGCTGCGGACCTCGCGCCACATGTGTCACATCGGTACCGCCGGAGTGGGCGAGGTGTGTGCTGGAAACGTGATATCGCCGGTGATATCGGGTTTCGAGGTCGGTTGTGTCTTCGAGACGGAGCGGGTTTCGGCGCGGGGAGCGTGGGCCACATGTGTCACATGAGCACCGCGGGAGTTGGTGGGGTGTGTGCTGGAAAGGTGATATCGCCGGTGATATCGGGTTTCGAAGTCGGTCATGCCTTCGAGAGCGGCTGCCGAGGCGGCCTAATAGAGATCAGCCAGCGATATCGCCGGACGGCCCGAGAGTTTATGAATCATCCACTGGTTCAACGACACTCCCTGTTCGGCGGCCTCGACGGTCAGCTTGGCATGCAGAGTCGGTGGAAGCCGCACCAGAACCCTGCCGGTGTAGTGATGATCGGTCAGCGACGCCGGCGGAGTCTCATCTGCGGCCCGGATAAGCGCCAACTCCTCGGTTACCTTCTTCTCGACGGCAGCGATCGCGTCGTGCGCTGTGTCGCCGTTTGCCGACAGATTCGGAAACTCAAGACATAACCCGAGGTACCAGCGGTCATGGGGCATCCATTGAGCGCGGTAGGTGTACTCCGTCATGCCGTGGATCATGGCCCCGCAGTCCGACAATCCAGCCGATGTCCTAATTTGTGGGGTACGTGGCGTAGACGCCATCGCGGCCGTCGCGAACACTGAAGACGTGAGGCGATCGGTGGTGATCCTGGGCTACGCCGGGGTGCAGGCGCTCGACGTGGTGGGGCCGTTCGACGTCTTCGCCACCGCGACGATGTGCCTGGCCGGCCAGGGGCGGCCGGACGACGGTTACGCCGTCACGCTCGCCTCGATCGACGGCGAACCCCTCACCACGCTCACCGGCCTGGAATTCGTCGCCGCCACGCCGCCCGACCCCAACGGCCCGATCGATACCGTCGTCATCCCCGGCGGCGTCGGTGCCGAAACGGCACGGTCCGATGCGGCCGTCGTCGACTGGATCAGCACCGCCGCGCGCCACGCCCGCCGTGTCGTCAGCGTCTGTACCGGCGCCTTCCTGGCCGCGCAGGCCGGATTGCTCGACGGCTGCCCCGCCACCACGCACTGGGCCTTCGCCGGGCGGATGGCCGATGAGTTCCCCTTGGTGGCAGTCGATCCCGAGCCGATCTTTGTGAGAAGCTCCGAGCGGGTGTGGACCGCGGCCGGGGTGACCGCCGGAATCGACCTGGCCCTGTCGCTGGTCGAGGACGACTACGGCACCGAGGTGGCCCAGATGGTCGCCCGTTACCTGGTGCTCTATCTGCGCCGGCCGGGCGGTCAGACCCAGTTCGCCGCGCCGGTCTGGATGCCGCGGGCCAAGCGTGCCCCGATCCGCGAGGTGCAGGAGACCATCGAGGCCGAACCGGGTGGNTGTGTCACATCGGTACCGCCGGAGTGGGCGAGGTGTGTGCTGGAAACGTGATATCGCCGGTGATATCGGGTTTCGAGGTCGGTTGTGTCTTCGAGACGGAGCGGGTTTCGGCGCGGGGAGCGTGGGCCACATGTGTCACATGAGCACCGCGGGAGTTGGTGGGGTGTGTGCTGGAAAGGTGATATCGCCGGTGATATCGGGTTTCGAAGTCGGTCATGCCTTCGAGAGCGGCTGCCGAGGCGGCCTAATAGAGATCAGCCAGCGATATCGCCGGACGGCCCGAGAGTTTATGAATCATCCACTGGTTCAACGACACTCCCTGTTCGGCGGCCTCGACGGTCAGCTTGGCATGCAGAGTCGGTGGAAGCCGCACCAGAACCCTGCCGGTGTAGTGATGATCGGTCAGCGACGCCGGCGGAGTCTCATCTGCGGCCCGGATAAGCGCCAACTCCTCGGTTACCTTCTTCTCGACGGCAGCGATCGCGTCGTGCGCTGTGTCGCCGTTTGCCGACAGATTCGGAAACTCAAGACATAACCCGAGGTACCAGCGGTCATGGGGCATCCATTGAGCGCGGTAGGTGTACTCCGTCATGCCGTGGATCATGGCCCCGCAGTCCGACAATCCAGCCGATGTCCTAATTTGTGGGGTACGTGGCGTAGACGCCATCGCGGCCGTCGCGAACACTGAAGACGTGAGGCGATCGGTGGTGATCCTGGGCTACGCCGGGGTGCAGGCGCTCGACGTGGTGGGGCCGTTCGACGTCTTCGCCACCGCGACGATGTGCCTGGCCGGCCAGGGGCGGCCGGACGACGGTTACGCCGTCACGCTCGCCTCGATCGACGGCGAACCCCTCACCACGCTCACCGGCCTGGAATTCGTCGCCGCCACGCCGCCCGACCCCAACGGCCCGATCGATACCGTCGTCATCCCCGGCGGCGTCGGTGCCGAAACGGCACGGTCCGATGCGGCCGTCGTCGACTGGATCAGCACCGCCGCGCGCCACGCCCGCCGTGTCGTCAGCGTCTGTACCGGCGCCTTCCTGGCCGCGCAGGCCGGATTGCTCGACGGCTGCCCCGCCACCACGCACTGGGCCTTCGCCGGGCGGATGGCCGATGAGTTCCCCTTGGTGGCAGTCGATCCCGAGCCGATCTTTGTGAGAAGCTCCGAGCGGGTGTGGACCGCGGCCGGGGTGACCGCCGGAATCGACCTGGCCCTGTCGCTGGTCGAGGACGACTACGGCACCGAGGTGGCCCAGATGGTCGCCCGTTACCTGGTGCTCTATCTGCGCCGGCCGGGCGGTCAGACCCAGTTCGCCGCGCCGGTCTGGATGCCGCGGGCCAAGCGTGCCCCGATCCGCGAGGTGCAGGAGACCATCGAGGCCGAACCGGGTGGTGCACACAGCATTTCCGAGCTGGCCCGACGCGCGAAGATGAGCCCACGGCATTTCACCCGGGTGTTCACCGACGAGGTCGGCGAGGCGCCCGGCGCCTATGTCGAACGCATCCGCACCGATGCGGCTCGACGCCAACTCGAGGAATCCGACGATACCGTCACCGTCATCGCCGCCCGCTGTGGGTTCGGCACCGCCGAGACCATGCGGCGCAACTTCGTCCGGCGCCTGGGCATCTCACCTGACCAATATCGAAAAACCTTCGCCTGAAAGGGAACACCATGCAGATCGCCATCGTCCTGTACCCGGGTTTCACCGCGCTCGACTTCATCGGGCCCTACGAGATCCTGCACCGGTTGCCCGACACCGAGGTCAGGTTCGTCTGGCACGAGCCCGGCCCGATCACCGCGGATTCCGGTGTCCTGGTCGTCGGTGCCACCCATTCGTTCACCGAAACGCCGTCGCCCGACCTGATTCTGGTTCCCGGTGGGCCGACGACCGTCGAGCATGCGCGTGACGAGTTGGTGCTCGCCTGGTTGCGACAGGCCCACCAGACGGCCGAATGGACGACGTCGGTGTGCTCGGGGTCGTTGCTGCTGGCCGCCGCGGGCATCCTGGACGGCCGGCGCGCCACATCGCATTGGCTGGTGTTGCCCGCCCTCAAGACCTTCGGGGTCACGGCGGTGGGGGATCAGCGCATCGTCGACGCCGGGGATCAGATCGTGACGGCCGCCGGGGTGTCCGCGGGTATCGACCTGGCGATGTGGCTGGCGGGACAGATCGCCGGCGAGTCGAAGGCCCAGGCCATCCAGCTCGGCATCGAATACGACCCCCCACCGCCGCTCGATTCGGGGCACGTTCCAAGGCGTCTGCGGCGACNGCGTGAGCGCTCAGACAGCCGGAGCGCCTGAAGTAGGGTCGGCCGGGTGAACCTGGCTTATGACGACCGAGGCAAGGGCGATCCGGTGCTGTTCATCGCCGGCCGTGGCGGAGCCGGCCGGACCTGGCACCTGCATCAGGTGCCGGCGCTGCAGCGGGCCGGCTACCGCGTCATCACCTTCGACAATCGCGGGATCGGCGCCACCGAGAACGCCGAGGGGTTCGGCACCGAGCAGATGGTGGCCGACACCGCCGAGCTGATCGAGAAGCTCGGCGCCGCTCCCGTGCACGTGGTGGGCGTGTCGATGGGCTCGTTCATCGCCCAGGAACTGATGCTCGCCCGTCCGGAGTTGGTGCGGTCGGCGGTGTTGATGGCCACCCGCGGCCGCCACGACCGGGCGCGGGAGTTCTTCCGCACCGCCGAGCGTGACCTTGCCGCCTCGGGCGTGCAGCTGCCGCCGACGTTCGACGCCAAGCTCCGGATGATGGAGAGCTTCTCGCCCAAGACCCTGAACGACGACCGTCTGGTGCGCGACTGGAGCGAGATGTTCACCATGTGGCCCACCAAGCAGACGCCGGGGCTGCTCGCCCAGTCCGACGCCGCACCGCAGGGCAACCGGCTCCCGGCGTACCAGGCCATCACCACCCCGGTGCTGGTCATCGGGTTCGCCGACGACGTCGTGCTGCCGCCGCACCTGGGGCGTGAGGTGGCCGACGCGATCCCCGGCGCCCGCTACCTGGAGATCGCCGACACCGGTCACCTTGGCTTCATCGAGCGGCCGGAGGCCGTCAACGCCGCTCTGCTCGAATTCCTCGGCGAGCAGCACTGACACATAAGGTGAAGAGGTGAACCCCTCGACGGCACAGGCGCGCGTAGTCGTCGACGAACTGATCCGCGGCGGTGTCCGCGATGTCGTGCTGTGCCCGGGATCGCGGAACGCGCCGCTGGCCTTCGCACTGTCCGATGCCGACCGCGCCGGCCGGATTCGCCTGCACGTCCGCATCGATGAGCGCACGGCCGGTTATCTGGCCATCGGGCTTGCCGTCGCAGAACGTGCGCCGGTGTGTATCGCGATGACCTCGGGCACCGCGGTGGCCAACCTCGGACCCGCCGTGGTCGAGGCCAACTATGCCCGGGTGCCGCTGATCGTGTTGAGCGCCAACCGGCCCTACGAGCTGCTGGGCACGGGCGCCAACCAGACGTTTGAGCAGTTGGGTTATTTCGGAACCCAGGTGCGGGCCAACATCAGCCTCGGGCTGGCCCCCGATCTGTCCGGCACGCATCCGGGCGAGCTCGAGTCCCTCAATGCCCAGTGGCGGTCGGCCACCTGCCGGGTGCTGGTGGCGGCCACCGGGTCGCGCAGCGCCAATGCCGGGCCGGTGCAGTTCGACATCCCATTGCGGGAGCCGCTGGTTCCCGACAGCGCACACGGGGACACGTCGTTGCCGGGGTTTGTCGGCTCCTCGCGCGAGCGCTCGTCGGAAGGCCGCCCGGACGGCAAGCCCTGGACCTACACGCCGCCGGTGAGCTTCGACCAGCCGCTGGAGATCGACCTCACCCCGGACACCGTGGTGATCGCCGGGCACGGCGCCGGTGTGCACCCCAACCTGGCCGGATTGCCGACAGTCGCCGAACCCACGGCGCCGCGGCCGGAGAACCCGCTGCATCCCCTGGCATTGCGCCTGGTGCACCCGAAGCAGGTCATCATGCTCGGCCGGCCCACGCTGCACCGGCCGGTGTCGGCGTTGCTGGCCGATCCGGCGGTGCCGGTGTACGCCCTGACCACGGGCCCGCGCTGGCCCGACGTCTCGGGCAACTCGATGGCCACCGGCACCCGGGCGGTGACCTCGGGAACTCCGGATCCGGCCTGGCTGACCAGGTGCAACGAGATCAACCGGCACGCCGTGGCGGCGGTGCGCCAGCAACTGGCCGCGCATCCCTTGACCACCGGTCTGCATGTGGCCGCCGCGGTGGCCGATGCGCTGCGGCCGGGGGACCAGCTGGTGCTCGGCGCCTCCAACCCGGTGCGCGACGCCGCCCTGGTCGGGCTGAGCACCGAGGGCATCAAGGTGCGGTCCAACCGCGGCGTCGCCGGCATCGACGGCACGGTGTCGACGGCGATCGGCGCCGCGCTGGCCCACGAAGGCCGGACCATCGCACTGATCGGGGACCTGACCTTCGTGCACGACAGCTCGGGTCTGTTGATCGGACCCACCGAGCCGAACCCGCGCAACCTGACCATCGTGGTGTCCAACGACAACGGCGGTGGCATCTTCGAGCTGCTGGAACAGGGCGATCCGCGGTTCTCCGATGTGTCGTCGCGGGTCTTCGGCACCCCGCACGACGTGGATGTCGCGGCGTTGTGCCGGGCCTATCACGTCGAATGCGATCAGGTGGAGGCCGCCTCGCTCGGCGCGGCCCTGGCCGAGCCCTACGAGGGCATGCGGGTGCTGGAGGTGAAGGCCGACCGGTCGTCGCTGCGTGCACTGCACGCGTCGATCAAGGCGGCCCTGTGAGACCGGCCGAGATCGCGGCGCGGTTTCGCGCGATGGTGCAGGCGCTCATCCCGCATCTGTACGGCGAACCGGGCGAGACCCGATCCCAGCGGATCATCCGGCGGGTGCGCATCGGGGTGGTGATCGCCGCCTGTCTGGTGACGTTGCAGTCGGTGCTGCTGGTGCTGGGGGCCTGGCGTAACGACCAGCAGATCGAGCGGAACATGGGGGTGGCGGCCGCCGAGGTGCTCAGCGCGGGGCCCCGCCGGTCGACGATCGAGTTCGTCACGCCGGACCGCGTCACCTACCGCCCCGAGTTGGGGGTGCTGTATCCGTCGGAGCTCGACACCGGCATGCGGATCTACGTCGAGTACGACAAGAACGATCCCGATCTGGTGCGGGTGCGTGACCGCAACGCGTCGCTGGCGATCATCCCGGCCGGGTCGATCGCCGTGGTCGGCTGGCTGGTCGCGGGAGCGGCGCTGGTGGTGCTGGCGTTCGTGCAGCGACGACAGAGCCGGGTCAGCTCGTAGGCGCGTTCAACAGATTGGCCAGCCACTCGGGATCGGAGATGTCTACGACCTCCTCGCCGACCAGGTCGTAGACGGTGGGGGTGGCCACCTCGTAGGTCGTCTCGCTGAGCAGGTCGGCGTTGGCCTCGTTGAGCTGCTCGGAGTCGATGACCGCTTCGCCTGCCGCGATCTTGTCGGACTGCTCGGTGCCGACCCCGTTGTCGGAGGCCATGGCGGCGATCTCATCGTCGGTCGGGCCCGGTGAGCCTTCGGGTTCCTGATGGCCCCACACGTCCTCGACGAACGCCTGGAACGCCATCCCGGTGGTACCCGGACCGGCGGCCAGGAACATGGCGTTGGCCACCCGGGCCGAGTATTCGGTGGTGCCCCGGTCCAGGAAGGTCAGCGGCCGGTAGATCACCGCCAGCCGGCCGGAGTCCACGGCGTAGGCGATCTCCGGGCCGAAGTCGTGTTGCACACGCGCGCACGCCGGGCACTGCGGTTCGGTGAAGAACTCGATCTGCGCGGCGGCATCCGGGTAGCCGATCCGGACGCCCCAGCCGTCCTCGGTGATCTCGCTGCCGGGCCGCTCCCCGCTGGCCTGCGCGCTGCCGTCGACCACCCGGGTACAACCGGTGGTGGTCCCCGCGACGGAGAGGGCCAGCACGGCCAGCATCGCTGCGGCAACGCGCGACATTCGCATGCCCGCAACCCTAGCGCCCGGGCATCAGGTTTTCGCGTGTCGTATCCCCGGTCGCTACCTTTGCGACAGCTGTCGCTGCGAACATTCGGATGTGCGCGTTGCAATCGTTGCAGAGTCATTCCTCCCGAATGTCAACGGCGTCACCAACTCGGTGCTTCGGGTGATCGAGCATCTCCGCCGCACCGGTCACGAGGTACTCGTCATCGCCCCGGACACCCCGCGTGGTGAGGCTCCGGCCGAGCGGGTGCACGACGGGGTGCGGGTGCACCGGGTGCCCTCACGGATGTTCCCCAAGGTCACCTCGCTGCCGCTGGGGGTGCCCCGGCCGCGAATGGTGAATGTGTTGCGGGGCTTCGACCCCGACGTCGTGCATCTGGCGTCGCCGGCGCTGCTGGGCTGGGGCGGCGTCCACGCCGCCCGGCATCTGGGGGTCCCGACGGTGGCGGTGTTCCAGACCGACGTCGCGGGATTCGCCGAAAGCTATGGGGTGGGCATGCTGTCGCGTGCGTCGTGGGCCTGGACCCGGCGTCTGCACAGCAAGGCCGACCGCACCCTGGCCCCATCCACCTCGGCGATGGAAAACCTTGAGGCCCATCGGATTCCCCGCGTGTTCAAATGGGCCCGCGGTGTCGACATCACCGGCTTCGCGCCGTCGGCCCGCGATGAGCAACTGCGGACGTCATGGTCGCCCGACGGCAAGCCGATCGTCGGGTTCGTCGGACGGTTGGCACCGGAGAAGCATGTGGAGCGGTTGGCCGTGCTGGCCGGGCGCGACGACCTGCAACTGGTGGTCGTTGGCGACGGAGTGGACCGCGCCAAGCTCGAAACCGTGCTTCCCTCCGCCATTTTCACCGGCGAGCTGCGTGGCGAGGCTCTGGCCGCGGCCTACGCCAGCATGGACGTCTTCGTCCACCCCGGCGAGCACGAGACGTTCTGCCAGGCCGTGCAGGAGGCGATGGCGTCGGGCCTGCCGGTGATCGCCCCCGATGCCGGTGGCCCGCGTGATCTGGTGGCGCCGTACCGCACCGGCCTGCTGCTCGCGGTCGATGAATTCGAAGCGGCGCTGCCCGCATCGGTCGAGCACCTGATCGCCGAGCGGTCGCGCTACGCGGTGGCCGCCCGCCGCAGTGTGTTGGGCCGCACCTGGCCGGCCATCTGCGATGAGCTGATCGGGCACTACGAGGCCGTGCAGGGCCTGCGTCAGCTGCGCGCCGCCTGACCGGCCGCAGGCGCTTGGTCTCAGGAGCGCAGGAATTCCAGCAGATCGGCCATGATGGTCTCGGCGTGCGTGGTCGGCATCCCATGCGGGAAGCCCGGGTAGGTCTTGAGCGACGCGTTCGGCAGGAGCTCTGCCGACAACGGTCCCGAGTTCGCGTACGGCACGATCTGATCGTCGTCGCCATGCATGACCAGCGACGGCAGGGTGATCTTCTTGAGGTCCTCGGTGAAGTCCGCCTGGGAGAACGCCACGATGCCGTCGTAATGCGCCTTGGCGTCGCCCATCATGCCCTGGCGCCACCAGTTGGCGATGATGGCTTCCGAGGGCTCCACCCCGTCTCGGTTGAATCCGTAGAACGGCCCTGACGGCAGGGCTCGATAAAACTCGGACCGATTGGCCGCCAGTTGGGCCTGTAGATCGTCGAAAACCGATTTGGGTAGGCCGCCCGGATTGGCTTCGGTCTGCACCATCAGCGGCGGCACCGAGCTGATCAGGACCGCGTGGGCGGCCCGGTCCAGCCCGTGGCGCGCCAGATAGTGCACCAACTCGCCGCCGCCGGTCGAGTGCCCGACATGGATGGCATCATGCAGGTCGAGGTGGCGGACCACGGCGGCGAGGTCGTCGGCGTAGTGGTCCATGTCGTGGCCGTCGGCCACATGTGAGGAGCGACCGTGGCCGCGCCGATCATGCGCGACGACACGGTAGCCGTGCTGCAGGAAGAACAACATGAAGGTGTCCCAGTCGTCGGCGGTCAGCGGCCAGCCGTGACTGAACACGATGGGTTGGCCCGAACCCCAGTCCCGATAGAAAATCTCGACGTTGTCGGAAGTCGTGATCTTAGGCATGCTCTCGACGCTACGCCCGTTTCAGCAGCTCGACGCTGGTTTTGCGGCTAGTTTTTCCGCTGCGTGGCCAGCCACGGGATCAATCCGCCGGCCAGGACGTGCTGGATCTGACGCGGTGAAAGCCGGTGGCGCACTGCGAAGTTCGTGTTTTGCGTGGTGTTGGTGACGGTGATGGGCGTGTTGTCGGCCAGCGCTGCGCGGAGACCCGTGAGCTTGAGCACGTCGTCCTGTGCCACACCGTCGTAGTCGGCGGGATCGGCGAATTCCAGGGCCAGCACACCGAAATTCGCCAGGTTCTGCCAATGGATTCGGGCGAAGGACTTGGCGATCACCGCTCGCAGGCCGAGGTAGCGGGGCGCTATCGCGGCGTGTTCGCGTGACGAGCCCTGGCCGTAGTTCTCGCCGCCGACGATGATGTGCCCGGTGTCGGGCGCGGATTGTGCCCGTTCCGGGTAGGTCTCGTCGATCTGCGTGAAGCTGAACATGGCCAGCTTCGGGATGTTCGAGCGGAACGGCAATGCGCGGGCACCGGCGGGGGAGATCTCGTCGGTCGAGATGTTGTCGCCGACTTTCAGCAGCACCGGCGCGGCGATGTCGTCGGGCAGCGGGGTCAGCTCGGGCAGGCTGGAGATGTTGGGTCCCTTGACCACATCGACCGTGCGGGCCCGCTCGGGCGCCGGCGGCTCGACCAGCATGGCGGTGTTGACGCTGTGATGTGCGGGCAGGTCCAGCTGCGGGTACTCGATACCGTTGTCGGCGGCCCATTGGCGGGGATCGGTGATGACACCGGTGATCGCCGATGCCGCAGCGGTTTCCGGCGAGCACAGCCACACCGAGTCCTCTTTCGTGCCCGACCGGCCGGGGAAGTTGCGCGGCATGGTCCGCAGCGAGTTGCGGCCGGTGGCCGGGGCCTGGCCCATGCCGATGCAACCCATGCAGCCGGCCTGGTGGATGCGCGCACCGTTGATCACCAGCTCGGTCGTCGCACCCATTTCGGTGAGGTCGGTGAGGATTTCGCGCGATGTCGGGTTCACATCGAAGCTGACCTCCGGCGCGGTCTGGCGGCCGTGCACCATGGCCGCCGCGATCGCGAAGTCCCGCAACCCCGGATTGGCGCTGGATCCGATCACCACCTGAGCGACGGGCTCACCGGCGACGTCGGCGACCGGTACCACGTTGCCGGGGGACGACGGCTTGGCGATCAGGGGTTCGAGCGCCGACAGGTCGATCTCCTCGTCGATGTCATACCGAGCACCGTCGTCGGCGAGTAGCTCCACCCAGTCGTTGCCGCGGTCCTCGGCGATCAGGAACTCACGCACCGCGTCGTCGCTCGGGAACACGGTGGTGGTGGCGCCGAGCTCGGCCCCCATATTGGCGATGACGTGGCGGTCCATGGCCGACAGGCCGGCCAGGCCGGGGCCGTAATACTCCATGATGCGGTTGACGCCGCCTTTGACATCGTGGCGGCGCAGCATCTCCAGGATCACATCCTTGGCCGAACACCATTGCGGCAGTTCGCCTTCCAGCCTGATACCCCACACTTCCGGTGCGCGCAGGTGCAGCGGTTCGCCGGCGATGGCGAGCGCCACCTCCAAGCCGCCGACGCCGATCGCGAGCATGCCCAGCGATCCGGCGGCCGGCGTGTGCGAGTCCGAACCGACCATCGTCTTGCCCGGTATCCCGAACCGCTGCATGTGCGTCGGGTGCGAAACCCCGTTGCCCGGCTTGGAGAACCACAGCCCGAAGCGCTCTGCCGCGGTGCGGAGGTATTCGTGGTCCTCGGCGTTCTTCTCGTCGGTTTGCAGCAGATTGTGGTCGACGTACTGGACACTCACCTCGGTGCGCGCCCGGTCGAGGCCCAGCGCCTCGAGTTCCTGCATCACCAGGGTGCCGGTGGCGTCCTGTGTCAGCGTCTGGTCGATCCGGATCGCGATCTCGTCCCCGGGGGTCATCGACCCGGAGACGAGATGCGAACCGATCAACTTCTGCGTGACGTTCTCCGGCATCTCCACAGCGTTCCCGCGCTGTTGTGGGCCGAAACGCGTCGCATGAAAGCTGAATGTCAGCCCTGCGCCTCGACCGAGACCGGCTGCCACTCCTCCCAGGTCTTGAGCCGGCTCTCGTAATCGGCCTTGGCCAGCTGCAGCGGCAGCTCGCCGAAGAACACCCGCAGCGGCGGATTCTCCGTATCGACGATCTTGAGCACCGCGGCGGCGGATGCCTTAGGGTCACCGGACTTGGTGGTGCGCCGGGCCCGTGCTTCCTGGGCGGCCTTGCGGGCCTCGTCGTAGGCCGGCAGCGGGGTGGCATGCCGGGCCGAGGATCCGGCCCAGTCGGTGGAGAACCCGCCCGGTTCGATCAGCGTCACGTGTACGCCGAACGGTGCCACCTCCTGCGCCAGCGATTGCGAGAAGCCTTCCAGCGCCCACTTCGACGCGTGGTACATGCCGACCAACGGGAAGGCAGTGATGCCGCCGATCGAGGACACCTGGATGATGTGCCCGCTGCCCTGTGCTCGCAGGTAGGGCAGCGCGGCCTGGGTGATCCACAGCGCGCCGAACACGTTCGTCTCGATCTGATCGCGCGCGTCGGCTTCCGACAACTCCTCGATGAACCCGAACTGGCCGTAGCCGGCGTTGTTGACGACGACGTCGAGCCGGCCGAACCGGTCGTGGGCCTGTCCGACGGCGGCGAAGTCTGCGTCGCGGTCGGTGACGTCCAGCCGGATCGGAAACAGTGCGTCGCCGTACTTGTCTGCCAGGTCGGTCAGTGTCGCGGTGTCGCGCGCCGTGGCGGCGACCTTGTCCCCGCGTTCCAGGGCGGCGATCGCCCATTCTCGGCCGAAGCCTCGCGATGCACCGGTGATGAACCACACTTTTCCACTCATAACCGGGTTCAAGCCGACCCGGTGGAGCGCCAATTCCCGGTCGCAGGAAGTTCCCAGGGATGACTACGGGTACCGTCGGCGGCGTGAGTCGAGCGAGCCTGGAGAAGGACCCCCATGAAGTGGCATCGATGTTCGATGCCGTGGCGCGCCGTTACGACCTGACCAACACGGTGCTCTCGCTCGGGCAGGACCGGTTCTGGCGCCGCCAGACGCGGGCGGCGCTGGGCATCGGACCCGGCGACAAGGTGCTCGACCTGGCCGCGGGGACCGCGGTGTCCACGGTCGAGCTGGCGAGTTCGGGCGCGTGGTGTGTGGCCGCGGATTTCTCCGTTGGCATGCTCGCGGCCGGTGCGTCCCGTCCGGTGCCCAAGGTGGGGGCCGACGCCACGCGCCTGCCGTTCGCCGACGGCGTGTTCGATGCGGTCACCATCAGCTTCGGATTGCGCAACGTGGTTGACCATGTGGCGGGCCTGCGCGAGATGGCGCGGGTGACGCGGCCCGGCGGCCGGCTGGTGGTGTGCGAGTTCTCCACGCCGACCAACCGGGCGTTCGCCACGCTCTACAAGGAGTATCTGATGCAGGCGCTGCCGCGGATGGCCACCGCGGTGTCGAGCAACCCGGACGCCTACGTGTACCTGGCCGAGTCGATCCGGGCTTGGCCCGATCAAGCCGAGTTGGCCCGCCGCATCGGCGAGGCCGGCTGGTCAGAGGTCAAGTGGCGCAACCTGACCGGCGGCATCGTGGCGCTGCACGCCGCCACCAAACCGTCCGTCTGAGCAGCGCGAGCGTGCGCGTCTGCCGCCCGCCACGCCGCAATTTGTCGGCATTTTGCGCACGCTCGCACAGGCAAGGAACGGCCCCTCTCGAATTACGAGAGGGGCCGATCGCCGTGCGATGCAGCGCTATTCCTTGCTGCCGGCGTCCTTATCGGCTGCTGCCGCCTTCTTGGCCGGCTTGTCGAACGCCTTTTTGACCTTCTGACCGATCTTGTCCAGGGTCGCTGACACCTTCTCGGCGGCTTCCTTTACAGGTTTCACCGTCTTTCCGCCGGCAGCGGTGTCAGCGGCGGTCTTGCCAGGGACCGCGACAATGCTGTGGCGCACCAGGGATTTGAACGGCTTGGCGTTCGGGGCTTCGGAGGTGACTGCCGGCGTCTCGGATTCGTCGGCGACCGGTGCCGCTTCAGTCTCCGAGGACACCGGGGTCGTGGTTTCCGACGGCGTCGCCTCCGGGTCGGTCACCGCCGCGCCGGTATCGGCGGGCGATACTTGCGACTCGGACTTCTCGGTCAGCGGGCTTGCCGAGTCACCGGTTGCCTCGTCGGCTTCCGTAATAGCCGGGAGTGCGTTGTCGGCGCCGGCCACCTCGGATCCTGTTGTTTCCGAGGTGGTTCCGGCCACCAGGCGTGCGGTGGACGGCGCGGCGGGCGGGGTGATCGCCGCGGCGATCGCCTTGGGGACGTCGATCAGGATCGCCCGCAGCGGAGCGTACATCCGGTCAGGGCTGAAGAGCCCGGCGGTCCAGCTGCCGGGCGCTCCGGGGCGCCGAGGAGGCACATAGGACCCGTTGAGGATCGAGCTGACGGTATCGGCCGGTGCGTTGATGATCGTGCTCGCGAACTTCACCATGTCGCCAGTCTTGACGGCGTCGTAAAGGTCCTGCCCGATGCGAGCGGCGCCCGCTGACACGTAGCCCTGGATGAGGCTGACGTAGCCCATGCCGACCTGGCCTACCAGCCCTACATCGATGAATGATTTGTAGGACAGAAGATTCAGCACGTTGGACAGATTGCCGACCATCTGTTTGGGGATGGAGAGGAGATTGAGCAGCGGGAACAGGGTCGACGCGATAGTGAGGGTGGCGCGCGACATGACGTTGCCGACGCCCATGATGTCACCGGCCTCGAACTTGAGGCGCGCCTCTTCCAGATATTCCGGAATGTAGATGGTCGCCGCGTTGATCAAGTTCTGGACCGTCGTCGACATTGACTCGCCGACAAGTTCGGCGTAGCCCGTCTGATTGGCGATGATCTGGCGCAGTACCGGTGCCGGTTCGGCCAGCGCGGCCTGGAAGAGCTTGGTCAGGTTGGTAGTTGACAGCTCGAACACCTCGCCCCATCGCGCGATGGGGTCGACGAATGACGACTCAGCCAGCGTCGACGCGAAGGGGCTGGCATCGGCCGGGCTCGGCAGATCCAGAGTTTGCACCGCGGCCGACAGCGTCACCGCGCGGTTCTGGATCTCGGGCGCCGCCGCGGTGATGGGGGTGGCCGCGATGATGCCGGCGCCGACAATCGCCACGCCGGCAGTCACATAACGCCGTAGTGCGAGTTGCAACTCGGACTCCTTCTGATCGAGAAAATGTGTCAGCGATCACTGACCGAGCGAAGGTAGCCGAGATCGATCGGAGAAACATTCGTATTCTGAAACACGTTTCAATTCTTGTAGATGCGAATGTTCGCATCGGTAAACATCTGCGCGACGCAAGCAGTTCAAGCGCGGCCAAAAAGGGCTTTTGCTATGTAGGGCAGGTGTTTTAGCCGCGCAACCGGAAACTGCGGGGCGAGACGCCGACTCGCCGCTTGAATGCGGCGGCAAAGTGAGTGGGGTTCGAGAATCCGACCATCGCGGCGATCTCGCCGATGGACAGCGACGTCGTCAGCAACAATGTCTGAGCCCTTGTGATCCGGCGGTCCAAGACGAACTGGTACGGGCTGATGTGAAAGGTATTGCGGAACGCTTGCGTGAAGGTGCCCACCGGCAGGCCGGCCAACTGGGCCAGTTTCTCCAGCGTGATGTCCTCGTCGAGACTGTCGCTCAGGTACGCCGCGATTGTCGATTTGGTTGCGGAGTTCAGCGTGGTCCGGCGTTGCTGCTGACGTGGGCGCGGCGCGGTGCAGGTGTCGAGGATCAACAGGCGCAGGGTTTCGGCGAGCGAGTCCGTCAGGAGTCGCGCGACGACGTCCCTTCGGCCGGCGACGCCGTTGATCTGCTCGACCAGGTGACGAACCAGCATGTCCTGGTACTTGACCCGCGGGATCAGGGCCGCATCGTCGATCGCCTGGCCGGGTATGGCGATCTCGCAGTAGGCGGCCACGTTGCCCTGAACCAGTGCCGCGCACGGAATCCCCGCCGGCTTCCACCAGATGTCGCCGGCGCTGGGTGGGGTCTGGCCCGAGGGTCCCCAATCGAGCAGCGTCTTCATCGATCGCATGGCTCCGTGGCGGTACACGTACATCAAGTGGTTGTGTCTGTCGAAGCTGCACCAATCCGTCGGTGCGGATATGTGCTCGGTCGCGAAGGTGAAGGACAGGCCGCGGGCGGATACGGCCGTGCGTTCGAGCACGATGCGCGGCGTTTGAGGTCGGTCGCCATCCCACGGCTTCGTCGGCATCTCGCCGAGTGTATCGGTCGGGAAATGTCACTCCGTACTTCAATGTCGAGGCGCCCCACGCGGTGCGAATGGGGTACCGGATTACCCCAGCGACTCCGCAGACCGCGCTTTAGCGTTCGAGCACGCAAAGCGCGTCTGACAAAGGGGAGGGAATCGAGATGGCTGGAATCATCACGCCGGCATCGCTGGAGACGGAAGAGTTGCTGAACATTCCGGTGCCGAGCGCCGGAACCCAATGCCGGGTCATCTCCGGCTACGCGAACTTCATGGACAAGGACATCAACAACGTCTACGGCGCGCCGATCGGGCTCGAACCCCTGCCGGGAAGTGATGTGCTGCAAGATCTCCCGCTCAGCGGCGACTTCTATCCGAACGACGACGACAAGACCTGGCGGGCGCATGAGGTGCACATGGAGGTCGGCCCTCCGTGGCGCAGCGTGCGGGATGTCTCGCCGATCGTCACCGTGGCCGGATTCTCGTTCCAGGACAACGATTCGGCCGATGCGTCGGGGACCGAGATCCGCAGCTGCACCTGGGATACGGTCGGGCTCACCGGCGACCAGAGCAACTTCGAACGGATCAGGCTCAAGGTCGACGTCCGGATGTGCGGCGGCAAGGACTACTCGATCATCAAGCTCGCCTATCACTTGGTGGCCGTGGGGCGGTAGCGCTCGGTTTCACCGGGCGTTGGCCGCGAGCTTGTCGACGATGGCGACTGCCTGGTCCTGCACCTGGTAGCCACACACCTTGGCCTCGACGGACATCTTGGCCACTACCGACAGGGCATGCTGGCAGGCCCATCCGTCGGTGCCGGCCCGGGTGGTGGTCTGTGTGACGAGGTCGCCGTCGACGGCGAGATCGCCTATGTCCCAGGTGCGGTCGCTGGTCTCGTCGCCCGACTTCTCACGGATCGGGATCGCGGATCCCGCGCATATACCCCACCATTTTTTGGCGCTGTTGAGCTTGGCTTGCGCTTCGGCCTCGGACGCGTAGAGCACTGCGGTCTGCTGGACCCAGTGGCGGTGGTCTGAGTCGGGATCCTGGGCCACCTGGTTGCGGACCGCCGTCCAGTAGGTGAACAGGTAGTCCGTGTCATCTGCGGGAAACAGCGCGGGCATGCACTTCGGATCGCGAACCCGCCAGAAGTTCTTGTCCATGTCCGCGGACTTGCTGGTGAACGATATGTTGTCGGCTCCGACGATCTGCCTGAGTTCCTCGATCGGCAGCATGATCTGGTCGAGCTTGATCTCCTCGGGCGACGGCGCCTTGGTCAGGGCGGTGCCGGACACGGTGGAGGTGCAGCCGGTGAGGCTGAGGATGGTGATCGCGATGACCATCGACCAGGTTGGAGTTCTGCGCACCGGGTCATTCTTGCGGCCCAGGCTGCCCCATGCGCTGGACATCGTCGACACCCGCTGGCCAACCTGACCCTCTTACTGAAAACAATTTCCAATAACTACGATGGCCCGGTGACATCGGTACCTGTGCTCGCGGTCGCCGGTCATCTCGGCGCCGGAAAAACCACGCTGCTCAACCATCTGCTGCGCAACAGTCGCGGCGTCCGCATCGGCGCGCTGGTCAACGACTTCGGCGCGGTGAACATCGACGCCATGTTGGTGGCCGGCCAGGTCGATGCCATGGCATCGCTGTCCAACGGGTGTATCTGCTGCGCGGTGGACGCCGAGGAGGCCGGCGAGATGCTCGGCAAGCTCGCCGCCGTCAAACCCCGGCTCGATCTGATCGTGGTGGAGGCCAGCGGCGTGGCCGAGCCGGCGGCACTGGCCCGCACCATCATCACCACCGATGATTCCCGCTACCACTACGCCGGGTTGGTCCTGGTCCTCGACGGCCTGCAGCCCGACCCGAGCCACGGGCTTCCCGTCGCCGATCTCGTCGTGCTCAACAAGGCGTCCTCGTGCCCCGATGTCGACGGCCTGCTCGCCCGGATTCGCGAGCTCAATCCACGGGTTCCGGTGCTGCCCACCGACTTTGCCCGGATCGACCCCGAACTGCTGATCGACCCGCCGGAGCGGGCGCCTCAGGCTCAGCTGTCCTTCGACGAGCTGCTGCACGACGAGCACGACCACCACCATCCCGAGTATCAGAGCGTCGAGTTCCGCACCGAGGCCGTGGTGAACCCGCGCCGATTCATGGAGTTTCTGCAGAACCGCCCCGAAGGCCTCTACCGGGCAAAAGGATTCGTCGACTTCGGCGCGCAACGCTTCCTGCTGCAGCTTGTCGGCAGCTCGCTGCGCTTCGAGAAGCGGCGTGCCGGCGGTACCGAGCTGGTGATGATCGGCACCGGCATGGACCCGGAGGCCGTGCTGGCTGAGCTGGATCGGTGCACCGCCGAGCCCGCTGACGAGAACGCGATGCTCGGCGTACTCAAGTACGTGGTGTAGCCGACTGCGTGGGCCTCCCGCCCGCGTATCCTGACCGCTCACCCGAATTCGAGGAGCCGCAGTGTTCAAGGTCAACGAGTACTTCGACGGCGACGTCGCATCGATCGCGTTCGCGACGCCGGAGGGGCCCGCGACCGTCGGCGTCATGGCGGTCGGTGAGTACGAGTTCGGCACCTCGCAGCTCGAGATCATGCGCGTGGTGTCCGGTGCGCTGACCGTCAAGCTGCCCGGCCAAGAGCAGTGGGAGACCTTTGCCGCCGGTGAGCATTTCACCGTGCCCGCCGACAGCAAGTTCCAGGTGCGCGTCGAGACCGAGACGGCCTACCTGTGCGAGTACCGCTGACGTAGGCGCGTCGGCGCTTCACCCGCGCCGATTCCTCGCCGCACGCCTCGGCGCCGGTTTTCACCTCAGGGCTGCTGGTCGCGTGCGGCGACGATCTCGATGTGGAAATCGGTGAGTGGGCCCGCGGCGCTGACGGCGGCCGGCGTTCCCGAACCAGCCGCTAGCGGTTCCTCAGGTAATCGAGCAATCTCTGCTCGGCATGCTGGAGATGCTCGTCTCCCAGTCGTGCCGCGCGTTCGTGGTCTCCCTCGGTGATCGCCGTCAAGATCCCGCTGTGCTCCTCATGGATCACCGCCGGGTCGAGAAGGTGATGGCTCTGCACCTGGGCGAGGCACAGACGCATCTCGTTCACTACCAGGCGATGGGCCCGGTCCAGGTGCGGGCTGCCGAGGCTGTGCACCAACTCGGTGTGCAGGCAGATGTCGGCCTCGACCACGTTGACGAGGTCATTTCCCGCGATGGCGGAACGAAATGCCTCGTGGGCCTTGCGGGCCGCATCCGAATACTTTCGTTCGCGGGCGAGCAGACCGTAAGCCTGGCTCTCGATGAATCGGCGGGCGAAGTACAGATCCTGCACCTGTGCGATATCGAGAACTGGCACTCGAGCACTGCGGTGGGCAGAGCGTTTGAGTAGCCCTTCGGCCACGAGGTGCTCGATCGCCGCTTTCGCCGTCTGGCGGGCGACGCCGTAGTCACTCGCCACCGACGCCTCCGTCACCGGACGTCCGGCCGGGATGTCCTCGGTGAGGATGCGCTCACGAAGCGAAACCACGAGTGCCTCCCCCACGGACCGCGTATCGAGCTCGAACGTCATTCCGACAGTCCTTCCCCCCCAGCGTGAGGGCATCAGTGTATCCGGGGTCGTCTGATCGACCGACAACCAATCTGCCCGTTGTGCTAACTTGACGAACAATATCCAAGTGACGGAGGACACGTTGAACCCGGAATGCACGCGGATCGTGCTCGCGCCCGACAAATTCAAGGGCAGCCTGACCGCCGCCGAAGTGGTCGAGTCGATGGCACTCGGGTGCGCTGATCTCGGAATGCGGGAACGGTGTGTACCGCTCGCGATCGCGGATGGCGGTGACGGCAGCGTCGAAGCAGCGCTGCGGTCGGGATGGAGCCCGCGCCGGTTGCCGGTGGTCGATGCGTGGCGACAGGCGGGCAGCACGACGGTCGCCGTCAAGGGAAAGCGTGCCGTCATCGAAGTCGCCTCGATCTGCGGCATGGCCGGGCTGCGGCTGAGCCCGCACCGCGCGCTGACGGCGTCCAGCTTTGGTGTCGGTTTGGTCATCGCCGCATTGCTCGACGACGGATTCGACGACATCACAGTCGGTCTCGGCGGCTCGGCAACCACGGACGGTGGCGCCGGGATGCTCGCGGCGCTCGGCATGAGACTTGTCGACGCCGGTGGCGACGCGATCGAACCGGCGGGCATCCGGCTGCTGTCACTGGCTGCCGTGGACACCGCCGGCCTGCACCCGCGGCTGGCCTCGGCACGCCTGACGATGGCCTGCGATGTGGACAACCCGATGGTCGGCATCGACGGCTCGGCCGAGGTCTTCGCCCGGCAGAAGGGTGCCGACGACGACGCCATCCGGATGCTGTCGGCTGCGCTCGCCCACCTGGCGGCGATGGTCGAACCGGCCGTCGATCGCGTCGGTCTGCACTGTTCACCCGGTTCCGGCGCGGCCGGTGGCCTCGCCTGGGCGGGTATGGTCCTCGGCGCCGAATTACGTTCCGGCGCCGACCTGTTCCTGGAAATGCTCGGCGCCCGCGACCTGATTGCCGGGTCCAGGCTCCTGCTCACCGGGGAAGGGTGCCTCGATGAGCAGAGTCTGCGGGGCAAGGGGCCGGTCGCGGTGGCCGCCCTGGCCGCGGAGTTGGGCGTGCGAAGTGTGGCGGTGGTCGGGACGAATCACCTGACGGCCGGTGCCGGCTCGTCGTTCACGGAGGTGCGCGCACTGGATCGGATCGATCCCCGCTGCGCCGATGACCCCGAGCTCACCCGAGCCCTGCTGCGCCGAGCGGCGGCGGACCTGGTGGCTCGACATGCCCTGTCACCCGAGTTCGAAGGAGCGCGCTAGATGATCCAGCGACCGTGGAGCTGCGACACGTTCGTCGCATTGCCGGATGCCACGCGCGGCGGCGCGACCATCTTCGGCAAGAACAGCGACCGGCCCGCCGGCGAAGCGCAACCGTTGCGGCACAACCCGGCTCGAACCGCGGGCGCGCCACTGAGGCTCGCGTACCTCACCATCGACGATGCCGACGCCTATGCCCACATCGGGTCGGCACCGTTCTGGTGCTGGGGCTACGAGATCGGCGTCAACGAACATCGCGTCGCGATCGGCAACGAGGCCGTGTTCACCCGCACCTGGGCCTCTGCCGTAGCCGACGAGAGCGCCGGCCACGGACCGAAACCCGGCCTGCTGGGCATGGAACTCGTGCGCCTGGGCCTCGAACGCGGCGCGACCGCGCACCAGGCGCTGACCGTGATGACCCGGCTGCTCGAAGAGCACGGGCAGTGGGGCTCGGCGATCGTCGGAAAAGACCATGCCGCAGGCGCTTACGACAACGCATATCTGATCGCCGATCCGGCCGAGGCCTGGATTCTGGAGACGGCCGGGCGGGACTGGGCGGCCAGGCGCGTTCGCAGCGGCTCATATGCGATCAGCAACGAGCTCTCGATCCGCACCGACCCCGATCTGATGAGCGACGGGCTCCCTCGCCGTGCCGTCGACGCCGGTTGGTACCCCGCCGACCGGACCTTCGACATGGCCGACGCGTATACCGATCCCGGTACGCCGCTGCAGGTTTCACACATCCGCCGGCGACGGGCCGAAGAGCTGCTCGCGGCCGCCCGTGCCGGTGGCGGTCTCGATGTACCTGCGGCATTCGGGGTGCTGCGGGATCACCTCGAGGGCACGTTCCTGGGCGGGCCGACATTCGATGCGTCACGCCCTGATTTCCTCACCCTGTGCATGCATGAACACCCCTCCGGATTCACCTGGGGCAATACCGCGGCCTCACTGGTCGTCAAGCTACATGCCGATCCGGATCGTCCGGTGGCGCTGTGGTGGTGCCCGGTCACACCGTGCACAGGCGTGTACGTTCCGTACTTCGTCGAATCCGGGCGGCTGCCCGACAACGTGCAGCGGCCGCTGCCCGCCGGGACATCGTGGGATCCCCGCGATCACAGCACCGCGGGCCACGATCCGGTGTCCACATGGTGGCGCTGGCAGCAGCTCCTCGATGCCGCCAAGGATCCGGCGGCGCGCGACTTCGCCGGCCGTGCCGCCGCCATCCGGCGAGAATTCGATGCTCTCGAACGGGAATGGCTCGTAGCGAGTGCAGACGTGAAACCGGATCCGACCGAACTCGCCGCCTTCACGGACTACTGTCTCGGCGCGGCCACGCGTACCGCGACCGAGTTCATCGAGCGATTCGGCGCCGATCCCCAACGTCCTGTCGACCCACGCTGGTCAACCGCCGTCACGGTCTGAACCGTCCGGAAAACCCCTTCAACAACGGAGTGTGATGTCTCTACGCAGCCTGTTCCGCGGTCCGGAGGCCTCGATCGATGACCAGATCGAGAGCTACGCCATCGACCGGGTGCCGGACAACAAACGGTGGCCGATCCCCGCGATCAGCCTTGTCCTTCTCGGCAACGCCACGGCAATGTTCTTCTTCTCGTTCGGCGCCCAACAGACCTTCCTCGTCGGTTGGCCGATGATGCTCATCCCGATCGGGTACTTCTTCTTCGGTGCGATCCTCATCGGCGCGCTGACGATGCGCATGGCCAGCCGGGAAGGCCTGTCGCAGAGCCTGATATCCCGTGGGCTCGGATTCGGCAGCCGCGGGGCCGCGGTGACCTCGTTCATCTACGCCATCAACTTCGTGTACTACTTCCTGTTCGAGGGCACCATCGTGTCCCACGCGCTGGCGTTCTACTTCGACATTCCGATCGGCTCGCTGGCCGGAGTCGCGATCTTCGCGTTGATCGGTTTGGTCACAATCGGTTTCGTCTGGCGGGGGATGTATGCGATGTCGGCCCTGCAGACCTGGGGCTTTCCGATCTTCGTAGGTCTGATGGTGTGGGCGCTGATCTCGCTGGGATCCAAGCACACCGTGGTCGGCCCCAGCGGGTGGGAGGCAACCGGCGTATCGGGTGGTGCCGCATTGTGGACCGCGATGAGCTTCGCCAACGGTCAGATGATCTTCCAGGGTTTGATGGCAACCGATTACGGCCGGTTCGCCAAGCGCGCCATCCGCTACCGCGGTACCGCGTCGATCATGCTGCTCGAGCTGGTCCCGATGTTCGCGGTGATCTTCCTCGGCGCGATGCTCGGCGCCTCGCTGGTGGGCGAATTCGGCACGGAGAAGGCGCAGGATCCCGGTTTCGTCTTCGTCCACCTGATGGGGTTGGCCGGTGTCGTGTTCGTGTTGGTCACCCAGATCCGCATCAACGTGATGAACCTCTACGGCGGATCGATCACCCTGTCGAGTGGTTTCGACGTCATCGCACACTTCCGGCCGGGCCGGCCGTGGTGGATGTTCGCGGTGTGGTTGTTCGGCGTGATCTTCTACGCCACCAACGTGATCAACCACCTCGGCACATTCCTCGCGATCACGGGCGTCCTGACCAATACGTGGGTGCTGATCATCCTCGCCGACTACTTCATCTGCCGGCGCTGGCTGAAACTCGGCCGCGCGGAGAACATCGAGTATCGCGAAGGCGAAGTCCGTGAATGGAATCCGTGCGGCCTGACGTCGTTGGCCATCGCGGTGTTCGTCGGTGCCCTCGGCATTCTCGAGGTCTATCCCGTGGCGTATGCGTCGTTCCTCGCGATGTTCGTCGGGCCCGTCATCCACATCGCGATGACGGTGGCGACCAAGGGCCGGTACTACACCCCCGCGGCTCAGGTGGCCGCACCGGTGCCCGGTGAGCCGGCTTCCCGAGACCGCTGACACGAGCTCAGGTACGCCGGTTTCTACCCCAGGGCTGCTGGTCGCGTGCAGCGACGACCCCTAGGTAGAAATCGGCGAGCGCGTTCCAACGTGTGCGGCCAGGGGGATTGGGGTATGTAACCGGCATGCGACCGATCACCCTGGCCAAGACGGCCACCGCGGCATTGACCACTGCGCTCGTCGGCGGGCTGGCCAGCCGTCCCGCCCAGTCTACGTGGTACGAGCAGCTGCGTAAGCCGTCCTTTCAGCCTCCGCGACAAGCGTTTCCGATCGTCTGGCCGATCCTCTACGCCGGTATCGCGGTGGTGTCGGCCCGCACGATCGACCGGCTGCGCGCCGACGGCCAGGCCGATCAGGCCCGCGGATACACCGTGGCGCTGGCCGGCAACCTCGCCGTCAACGCCGCGTGGTCGTGGGTGTTCTTCTCGCAGCGTCAGCTCGGTGCCGCGGCCGTCACCGCCGCCGCGCTGACCGCCAGCAGCGCCGACCTCACCCGTCGCGCGGTGCAGGCCCAGGGTGCCCCCGGCGCGATCCTCACGCCCTATCCGCTGTGGTGTGCCTTCGCGACGGCACTGTCCACGCGGATCTGGTTGCTCAACCGGGTCAGCTGAACGGCTTGCGCTGATCCAGGCGACGTGACGCCAGCCCGGCTCCGCGCCACACCCGGGCGATCCAGTCGTCGTCCTCTTCGGTGACCAGGTTGCCCATCACGCGCACCGCGATGCGCATCAGCGCGGTGGACCGCAGCGCCACCGGCCCGGTCATCGGCAGGAACCGGGGCAGGGTCAGCAGCAGCGCCAACCGCCGGGCCACCGAGAAGCCGTGCGCGTAATGCTCCTGTAGAACCGCCGGCCAGGCGTGGGCGTAGTCGCCGGTGCCGAGCAGCTCGGCGGCCAGCCGTCCGGTCTCCAGCCCGTAGTCGATGCCCTCTCCGTTGAGCGGATTGACACATGCTGCCGCGTCGCCGACCAGCATCCAGTTGGGTCCGGCCACCCCGGACACCGCGCCGCCCATCGGCAGCAGCGCCGACAACGCGGCGCGCGGTTCACCGGACAACCCCCACTCCTCGCGGCGCAGCTGGGTGTAATACGTCAGCAGCGGTCGCAGCGCGGCGTGCGCGGGCCGTTTGTCCGTCGCCAGCGCGCCCACCCCGATGTTCACCTCGCCGTTGCCCAGCGGGAAGATCCATCCGTAGCCGGGCAGAACCTGCCCTTCGGGGGAGCGCAGCTCGAGATGTGAGGTGATCCACGGCTCGTCGGCGCGCGGCGTGGCGATGTAGGCGCGGATCGCGGTGCCGTAGACGGTTTCCTTGTGCCAGGTACGACCCAGCACGCGACCCAGGGTCGAGCGGGCCCCGTCGGCGACGATCAGGTCGGTGCAGCCGACGGTGGCGCCGTCGTCGAGCTGTACCGATTCGACGCGTCCACGTGAGTCATGCGCCACCCCAACGGCTTTGGCGCCCAGCCGCATCTTGGCGCCGTCGTCGGCGGCGACCGAGCGGATCCGGTCGTCGAGTTCGGTGCGCGGGGCGGCACTGCCGGTGGACGGGAACGAGGGGCCCGGCCAGGGCACCTCGACGTCGGCGCCGAATCCCGACATCCGCAAACCGTGGTGCCGGATCCGGGTGTCCAGCCACGGCCCCATGCCGAGCCGCTCCAGCTCGGCGACCGCTCGCGGCGTCAGCCCGTCGCCGCAGGCCTTGTCGCGCGGGAACTGCGCCGAGTCGATCACCAACACGTCGCGACCGGCTCGAGCCGCCCACGCGGCAGCCGCCGACCCGGCCGGCCCGGCGCCCACGACGACCACGTCTGCCTTGATATCCATTGCTCCCAGTATGTTGGACGAATGAGGACACCAGCGACTGTGGTGGCGGGAGTTGATTTCGGGGATGCGGCCTTCGCCGCCGACGTCCGGGACAACGTCGCCAGGATCGAACAACTGATGTCTGACGAGCTGGGCAAAGCCGACGAGCTCATGGCCGAGGCCGTCCAGCATCTGTTCCAGGCGGGCGGCAAACGGTTCCGCCCACTGTTCACCGTGCTCTCGGCGTCGCTGGGACCCCGGCCCGACGATCCCGAGGTGCACATCGCCGGTGCGGTCATCGAGCTGGTACACCTGGCCACGCTGTATCACGACGACGTGATGGACGAGGCCCAGATGCGGCGTGGGGCGCCGAGCGCCAACGCCCGTTGGGGCAACAACATCGCGATCCTGGCCGGCGACTACCTGTTCGCTACCGCCTCGCGGCTGGTTTCGCGGCTCGGGCCCGACGCGGTGCGTGTGATTGCTGACACATTCGCCCAACTCGTGACCGGCCAGATGCGCGAGACCCGCGGTGCTGCCGAGCATGTCGACTCCGTCGACCACTACCTCAAGGTGGTCTACGAGAAGACGGCCTGCCTGATCGCGGCCTCGGGCCGGTTCGGCGCCACGTTCTCGGGCGCCAACGACGAGCAGGTCGAGCGGCTGTCCCGGCTGGGCGGCATCGTCGGCACCGCCTTCCAGATCTCCGACGACATCATCGACATCGACAGCGATCCCGATGAATCCGGCAAGGTGCCGGGCACTGACCTGCGGGAGGGCGTACACACGTTGCCGGTGCTGTACGCGCTGCGCGAGACCGGGCCGGACGCCGACCGGCTGCGTGAGCTGCTGGCCAACCCGGTCGAGCGGGACGAGGACGTGGCCGAGGCGCTGGCGCTGCTGCGGGTGTCGGCCGGAATGGCCCGCGCCAAGGAGACGGTGGCCGAGTATGCGGCGCAGGCACGGGCCGAGCTGGCCGGGCTGCCTGCCGGGCCGGGCCGCGACGCGCTGGCCACGCTGGTCGACTACACGGTGAACCGTCACGGCTGATTCCGGAACCGCGGGCGGTAACTGAGCGTTAGATCAGCGATGGTTGTCGAGTAGTTGCCTAGTAGGAGGAAACTGCGATGACGTGGAATCCGCACGCGAACCGGATCAAGACATTCCTGTTGCTGGTGGGGATGTCGGCGTTGATCGTGTTCGTCGGTTCGTTGTTCGGCCGCAACGTGATGTACCTGGCGGTGCTGTTCGCCGTCGGCATGAACGCCTACGTGTACTTCAACAGCGACAAGATGGCGCTGCGCGCGATGCACGCCCAGCCGATCACCGAGGTGCAGGCGCCCGAGATCTACCGCATCGTGCGGGAGCTGGCCACCACGGCGCATCAGCCGATGCCGCGCCTGTACATCTCCGACACCGCCAACCCGAATGCGTTCGCCACCGGTCGCAACCCACGCAATGCCGCGGTGTGCTGTACCACCGGCATCCTGCAGATCCTCAATGAGCGTGAGCTGCGTGCGGTTCTCGGGCACGAACTCTCTCACGTCTACAACCGCGACATCCTGATCTCCTGTGTGGCGGGCGCGATGGCGTCGGTGATCACCGCCCTGGCCAACATGGCCATGTTCGCGGGAATGTTCGGTGGCAACCGTGAAGGTGGCAATCCGCTTGCCATGCTCCTGGTTTCGCTGCTGGGGCCCATCGCGGCCACCGTGGTGCGCATGGCCGTGTCGCGTTCCCGTGAGTACCAGGCCGACCAGTCCGGTGCCGAATTGACCGGCGACCCACTGGCATTGGCCTCGGCTCTGCGCAAGATCTCCGGTGGCGTCGAGGCGGCCCCGCTGCCGCCGCAGCCCCAGCTGGCCGATCAGGCACACCTGATGATCGCCAGCCCGTTCCGGGCCGGCGAGCGCATCGGCAAGCTGTTCTCGACCCACCCGCCGATCGACGACCGGATCCGTCGCCTCGAGGACATGGCCGGTTACGGCGGGGGGGATGCCGGCCGCCGCTTGATCCCCCTCCCCCCCCAGCCTTTGTCCCTTCTTTACAGGCGGGGGGGGGGGGGGGGGTGGGGGGGGGGGGGGTGTGGGGGGGGGGGGNCGGGCTTGTTCGTCGGTGTGGAGTCGGTGGTAGACGGTGCGCGCGAGGCGGCGTTTGAGGCAGCGTAGGGCTTCGGTGGATGAGTCGCCGTGGGCGAGGCGTTTGCGGTAGTAAAGCTGTCCGGGGCTGTCGGCGATGCGGATCTGGGTGATGGCGATGCGGTAGAGGGCGGCGTTGAGTTGGCGGTTGCCTGAGCGGGTGAGGCGGACGCGTCCGGCGGTGTTGCCCGACCACACGGGGATGGGGGCGGTGCCGCTGTGGCGGGCGAACGCCGCCTCGTTTTTGAACCGCTTTACTCCGGCGGTTTCGCCGACGAGTTTGGCTGCGGTCAATTCACCGCAGCCTTGAAGGGCCAGCAGCTGGGGGGCGACGTCGTGGACGTGCTGGCCGATTCGAGCGGCCAGGGCGTTGATGGTGTCGGTCAGTCGGGTGATGTCGTCGAGTTCGTCGCGGGCCAGCTCGGCGAGCAGTCCGTGCAGAGTGTCGAGCCAGTTGCCCAGCTCGGCACGGGTCTTGGCCCGGTCCAGAGCACCGCGTTTGGGGGTGCGGGCCGGGTCGAGTTCATGGATTCGTCCCAGCAGTCGGTTGATTGTTGAGGTCCGTTGAGCCACAAGGTCTTCACGGCGATCCACTAACAACTTCAACTCCCGTGACACCTCGTCGTGGGCAGCGACGGGCAGATCGGGATACCGCAGCACCGCATGCGCGACGGCCAGTGCGTCGATCGGATCGGACTTGCCGCGGGTGCGGGCGCAGGCTCGGGTCTGGGCCATGGCCCGCCGAGAGTAAGTCCCGCTCAAGGCGGGCCGAGAGATTGCGGCAATCTTCGACGCCCCAGAGCAGGTCTGCGCCGAACTGACTGCGTGCCCACTGCAACGCCGTGTGATGTCCGGCGGTGGTCGCGGGGACGACTTTTTCACCCAGCTTGGCGCCGGCCTCGTTGACCGCGACGAAGGTGTGGGTGCGCTTGTGTACATCGGTGCCAACAATCACCATGGACAGTGCCTTCTTTCATCAAGAGGTGGATGAGTGAAGGTTGGGCCGGCCGGCGGACACATCTCAGTGGGGGCGGTGCCACGCTCCTATCAAGTCACGCCGGTCGGTCCTTCCCACCTGATGTCGGCAGAATGCTCGAACGCCAACCCAGACGGGTGGCAGTGCGTGTCTGAGCCAGACACCAGGTGGAAAGAACCCAACCACCGCAACAGCGGCAATCACCACATTGACACTGAGTGCGTGTCTGCTGCCGGACATGCCGCTCGCGGTCCGCATTCTGCGCACCCTCGCGCGGCGGTGCCGCCTGAGTAGATACCCCGGCAGGGTACTTGCGTGCGCTGAACCGCCGCTGTAACGTCACCCCGTCACATACCCCTTAGGGGTATTTCTGGGGAAGGTGAACGATGGCGACCAGGGATTGGCATCGGGGCCATTGGTTCGATGTGTGCGGCTGCGAGCCGCCCCGCCCGTGCGGCCTCGCGCGGAAGCCGGCCCCTCGCGACTGCCTGTCCAGCGTGGCCTGGAAGATCGGTGAAGGGCATTACCGCGAAACGGATTTCGGCTTCACCCACGAGTACAAGGGATCAGCCGAGCAAGCCCTTCCCGTTCGACTGGCGGCCGTAGGGCTGACCACATGAACGAGCGACCGTGCTCGTACGCATTTCCGGCGCACGAGCACGGTCGCTCGCGGGGGTGGAGAGGGCCGTCAGGCGGCGTCGGCCAGGGTCTCCACGTGAGTGGGCGTCACCCGCAACACCCCGGCGCTGGCGATGTCGTAGAACAGCCCGATCACGTTGACCCGGCGCGCCAGCGGGTGCGCCTGCAGGGTCTGCACCTGGACCGCGATGTTGACCATGGACAGCTGATCGACGGTGCCGAAGCCCGCCTCGGCAGCCGACCGCGCCACCGGGTGGTTGCCGTTGTCGAATGCCTTCAGAGAGGGATTGCCATGGGCCAGCCACGATTCCAGGTGCCGGTCACCCGGGTCGGTCTTACCCAGCAGCGCGGTCATCGCCCCGCAGCTGGAGTGGCCGCACACCACGATGGAGCTGACGTTGAGCTTGTCCACCGCGAACGCGATGGCCGCTTCGATCGAGGCGTCCTTCTGGCCGGCCGGGATCATGTTGCCGACGTTGCGGACGGTGAACAGATCGCCGGGGCCGCTGCTGGTGATGACGTTGGGCACCACCCGCGAATCGGCGCAGGTGAGGAACAGCGTCTCGGGCCGCTGGGCGTGCACGAGATCCTGCAGGTGCGGACGCAGCACGGGGGCGGTACGACGGTGGTAGGCGGCCAGGCCGTGCAGCACGGACGCCGACTCCTCCCGCTGCCACGAGCTCCACGGCACCACGCCGGAGCGCTTGTCGAACGGCGTGAAGCCGCGGATCGGCGGTCCGGCCACCGCACTGGCCATTTCGACCGCGCCCACGTCGTGGATGTCGACGGTGCCACCACTTGCCTCGTGCTGGCGCTGCCACTCCTCGATCGTCTCGTGGGCGGCGTGGTCGAGGAAGTCGACGGACAGTTCGATGGTGACGTCGGTGCCGGCCGGGACGCTGGCCAGGGCGCGGCTGAGGACCGGCAGCGACAGGAAGGTGCAGGAGCCCTCGATGACGACGCGCCAGGTGTTCTCGCCCGTCGGCTCGGCGGCGATGTTCGCCCGCACCACCCGCCACACGGTCAGCGCGACCGCCAGGGCCAGGCCGATCAGCACGCCTTCGAGCAGGTTGAGGAACACCACGCCGGCCACGGTCACCGCATAGACCGCGAGATCGCCTGTGCGCTTGGCGGTTTCGATGTGGGCCCGCTTGACCAGCTGGCAGCCGATGACGATCAGCAGACCGGCCAGGGCCGCGGTCGGGATCAGCTGGGCCAGCCCGGCGAACGGCACGGCGAACACCAGGATCCACACGCCGTGCAGGATCGCCGAGGCCCGGGTGCGGGCGCCGGCCGCCACGTTGGTGGAGCTGCGAACGATGACACCGGTCACCGGAAGGCCGCCGATCGCGCCGGAGACCATGTTGGCCGTGCCCTGACCGATCATCTCGCGGTCGAAGTTGGTGCGCGGGCCGGTGTGCATGCGGTCGACCGAGACCGCCGACAGCAAGCTCTCGACGCTGGCGATCAGCGCCACGGTCAGCACGCCCGTCGCAAACGCGCCCCAGTTGCCGTCGGGCAGGCTGGGCAGGGCCAGCGCGTCGAGCAGCGATCCGTCGAGCTTGATACGGGTGACGTCGCCGAACGGCGCCAGCATCGACAGCGCGGTGACGCCGACGATGGCCACCAGCGGGNCGCCCAACACGCCGCGCAACGTCGACACTTTGCGCACGGTCGTGTGCGATGAGTTTCCGCCACGGCGCGAGTCTCTCCTCTAGGACCAACACGAGGAGTGATTCGATGCCGCTGACACTCAACGCCTACCCAGACGTCGTCACCCGAGACGAGTGGCTCGAGGTGCGCAAGAAACTACTGGCCGCCGAGCGTGAGGTCACGCACCTGCGCGACGCGGTAAACGCCCAACGGCGCCGGCTGCCGATGGTCAAGGTGGAGAAGGACTATGTATTCGAGGGCCCCGACGGTGAAGTACGGCTGCTCGACATGTTCGAGGGCCGCAGCCAGCTCTACATCCACCACTTCATGTGGATCGACTCGATCGATCAGGGTTGCCCGAGTTGCACTGCCGCCGCAGACCTGACCTTCACCGAAGGCGACCGAGAGTTGTTGCACTGCAAGGACGTCACGTTCGCCTGCGTGTCCCGGGCGCCGTACGCCAGCATCGCGGCCTACCGGGACCAGCACGGCTGGACGTTCCCGTGGTATTCGTCGCGTGACGGCGATTTCACCTACGACTACCACGTGACGCTCGACCCGGCCCGGGCGCCGATCGAGTACAACTACAAGTCCGCCGACGAGCTGCGGGCCGACGGGTTCACCGACGAGGACCTCCGCGGCGACTGGCCCGGCGCCAGCGTGTTCCTGCGCCGTGGAAACGAGGTGTTCCACACCTACTCGGCCTTCGCCCGCGGCCTTGACCACAGCGCGGTGGGCTACCCCTTCCTCGACCTCACGCCCTACGGGCGGCAGGAACCGTGGGAGGACTCGCCGGCCGGATGGCCCCAGGGCGGGGCGGTGGTCGGCCGACCGGTGGGGGACGACGCCGACGAGTAACGATCATTGCGATCGAAACCATCGGCCCGCGCCCGTGCGGCTGGCACAGTAGCCAATCGATGCGGGTGTGGCTGAGTGGCTAGGCACCGGCCTGCAAAGCCGTTTACACGGGTTCGAATCCCGTCACTCGCTCGATGTGGTCTGTTCGGGCCGGGAAGCGCTGCGGCGCTCCCCGGCCCGGACGGTCTATGCGCTCGGCGTCAGCGAAGGTGCAGGCGTGCTGTCGAACGGCACCGTGTGGTGGCTGTTCCGGCGATGCGCCGCCAACACCCAGTAGACCGCCATGGCGACCAGGAAGGCCACGACCCAGTTGTAGTCGTACAGCGGCTTGAGCAGCGGGACCACCCCGTCGACGGGGAACGGGCCGGATTTCTCTCCGTTGGGTTCGAGTGTCGAGTAGGCCCCACCCACCGCGACGAAAGCTCCCACGGCCGTGGCGACCACCGCACGAACATTCCATCCGCTGGTGAAGTGGTAGTGGCCATCAAGGATGTACAGCTCGGGTACCCGCAGTTCGGTCTTACGTGCGAGCCAATAGTCCGACGCCAGGACGCCGCCCACAGCACCCATGACTCCGCCATAGAACCCCAGCCAGACGAACACATAGGTCTCGGGGCTGGCCAGCAGCTTCCAGGGCAGGATCAGGGTGCCGAGGGCGACCGAGACCAGCACGCCCCGCCGGAACGTGATGAGCTTGGGCAGTGCATTGGCGAAGTCCAGCGCCGGGCTGACGAGGTTGGCCGCCATGTTGGTCTGCACACTCGAGACGACGATGGCCAACGCGCCCACGAAAATCGCTATGCGACTGCCGAAATGAGATACCAACTCGTCGGGGTTCCATAGCTCGGCAGCCGTCACCCCGTAGTGCTGTGAGGCAAGGGAGGTGGCGAGGATCGCCATCAGTGAGACGACCAGCATGGTCGCCGGCAGGCCCCAGGCTTGACCTCGACGCTGTGCCTGCTGGTTTTCGGCGAACCTGGTGAAATCCGGCATGTTGAGCGACAACGTCGACCAGAACGCGATATTGGCCATCAGGCTGATCGGGAAGACCGCGAGCCAAAAGTGCGATCCCCAGCCCAATTCCGACGGCTGCGACACCACCGGTCCGAGATCGCCGCCGGTCTTGAACAGCAGTACGACGATCAGGAGCAGAACCGCGCCCACGACGACTGGCGCGGCGATCTGCTGAAAGCGGCGCAGGGATTCAAACCCCTTGTAAATCACCGCCACCTGAAGGGCGAGAACTATCAGGTAGCACGCCAGGGTGGTGACCGGCAGCGTTCCGATGAAGCCGAGATCGACGGGCTGAGCCTGCGACCAGGACGGTCCGATCGCGGCGCCCAGCGCAAGGTTGAGGCCCAGACCGCCGAACCAGGTTTGAATGCCGAACCATCCACATGCCACCAGTCCGCGCATGACCGCGGGCAGGTTCGCCCCGCGCACACCGTAGGCGGCTCGGGCGAACACCGGGAAACTTATCCCGTGCTTGGCGCCTGCGTGGCTGTTGAGCAGCATGGGGATCAACACGATCAGGTTGGCCAGCACGATGGTGAAGAGGGCTTGAACCCAGTTCATCCCCAACGCGATGAGCGACGCTGCCAGCGTCCAGGTGGCCGGGTTCATGCACATCGCCACCCACAACGTCAGGTATACACGGCTCGTCCAGGTGCGCATGGCCGGATGGATCGGTCGCAGGTCCGCGTTGTAAAGCGAGGCCTCCACGGCATGCCCGTGCTCATCCAACGGGATGGGTGCGGGGTCGCCGGGCGGCGCGGTCTTGGGTGCCTTGGCGCGCATTGGGGACTCCATCTGTGAGCGGGAATCTAGTGGGCGGGAATGGCTTCGTAGGATTCGGGGCGACGGTCGCGGTAGAACTGCCAGTCGTTGCGTACGGTGCGCACGAGGGACAGGTCGAGGTCGCGTATCACGATCTCCTCGGCGTCCGGCGAGGCCACGTCGCCCACGTAGTTACCACGGGGATCCACGAAATACGAGCTTCCGTAGAAGGTCACGGCGTCATCGCCGAATTCGCCGGCCTCGGTGCCGATCCGATTATTGGCCCCTACGAAATACTGGTTGTTGGCGGCGGCTGCAGGCTGCTCCAGTTCCCAGAGCCGATTGGACAGGCCGGGTTTGGTGGCCGAAGGGTTGAAGACCACCTCGGCACCGGCGAGTCCGAACTCGCGCCAGCCTTCCGGGAAGTGGCGGTCGTAACAGATGTACACGCCGACCCTGCCCACAGCGGTGTCGAACACCGGGTATCCGAGATTGCCGGGTTTGAAGTAGAACTTCTCCCAGAATCGGTCGACGTGGGGGATGTGGTTCTTCCGGTACTTGCCGAGATAGCTTCCGTCAGCGTCGATCACCGCTGCCGTGTTGTAGTAGACGCCCGGCATCTCCTCCTCGTACAGCGGGAGCACCAGCACGACCCCGAGTTCTTTGGCCAGCGCCGAGAAGCGCTCGGTGAGCGGTCCCGGGACCGCCTGGGCGTACTCGTAGTACTTCGGATCCTGCACGATGCCGAAGTAGGGGCCGTGGAAGAGTTCCTGGAAGCAGATGATCTGCGCGCCGGCCGCGGCGGCCTGCCGGGTCAGATCCTCGTGTTTGGCCACCATCGACTCTTCGTCTCCGGTCCAGGCCACCTGGGTGAGGGCTGCCTTGATCGTGGTCATGGGATCGTTTCCTCTCTCGCTCAATGGTTTTGGGTGGCGTCGCTCAGCTGAGGATGACGTCGCCCGGGCGGTTGATCGCTGGGATGACCGATTTGCCGTACTCGGCCAGGGTGTGGTCCTGGCCGTCGTGTTGCAGGTAGACCGCGAACTGGTCGACGCCGAGCTTCTGCAATTCCTGCAGTTTGGCGATGTGCGCATCGGCGGATCCCAGGATGCAGAAGCGGTCGATGACGTCGTCGGGCACGAAGTCCGAGTGTGAGCTGCCTGCGCGTCCGTGTGCGTTGTAGTCGTAACCGTGGCGACCCTTGATGTAGTCGGTGAGTGCCTGGGGCACTGCGCCACTGGTGCCGTATTTGGTGACGATGTCGGCGACGTGGTTGCCGACCATTCCGCCGAACCAACGGCATTGGTCGCGTTGGTGGTCCAGGTCGTCGCCGATGTAGGCCGGTGCGCCGACGCAGACCTTGACGTCGTCGGGGTTGCGTCCGGCGTCGGCCGCGGCATTCTTGACTCGTTCGATCATCCACTTGGTGATGTCGGGATCGGCCAGCTGCAACAGGAATCCGTCGGCGACCTGTCCGCACAGCTCGAGTGCCTTCGGTCCATAGGCGCCGACGTACACATCCAGGGTGGACTTGCCGGCCCACGGCAGGCACACCGTGGAGCCGTTGATCTCGGTGGGGCGCCCGTTGGCCAGGTCGGAGATCACCGTGACCGCCGACCTCAGGGCGGCCAGTGTGGAGGGCTTCCCGGACAACGTCCGCACGGCGCTGTCGCCGCGGCCGATCGAGCACACGGTGCGATTGCCGAACATCGAGTTCAGCGTCGCGTAGGTGGAGGCGGTGACCGTGACATCGCGGCTGATCGGGTTGGTGACCATGGGGCCGACGATCACCTTGCGGGTGGCCGCCAGGATCTGACCGTGGATGACATAGGGCTCCTGCCACAGCAGGTGTGAGTCGAACGTCCAGACGTAGTCGAATCCCCGGTTCTCCGCGGCGACCGCCAACTCCACCACACGCGAGGCAGGTGGGTCGGGTTGCAGCACGATGCCGAAATCCATTGGTAGACCTTTCTTTGCTCGACGGCGGGGCTAGATGAGGTATTGGCTGAGGTCGCGCTTGATGTACTGGCCGTGGCCGGTCCGCCCATGGAAGGTGTTCCGGTCCACGACCACCTGGCCTCGGGACAGCACGGTGTCGACATGGCCGTCGACCTCGAAGCCCTCCCATGCGGAGTGATCGATGTTCATGTGATGGGTCTCGGCGCTGATGTGTGTTCTGCCGTTGGGGTCGTAGATCACGATGTCGGCGTCGGCCCCGGGCTGGATCACACCTTTCTTCCCGTACATCCCGAACATGCGTGCCGGTGTCGTCGAGCAGATCTCGACCCACCGGGGCAGGGAGATCTCACCGAGCACGACGCCTTGGTACAGCAGGTCCATCCGATGTTCGACCGAGCCGATGCCATTGGGGATCTTGGAGAAGTCGTTGCGGCCCAGGTCTTTTTGACCGTTCATGCAGAACGGGCAATGGTCGGTGGAGACGACCTGCAGGTCATTGGTCCGCAGCCCTTGCCACATGTGGTGCTGGTGGCCCTCGGCGCGCGAGCGTAGTGGCGTCGAACAGACCCATTTCGCGCCTTCGAAGCCGGGGGCGCCAAGATGCTCCTCGAGGGACAGGTAGAGGTACTGCGGACAGGTTTCGGCAAAGACATTGCGTCCGTTGTCGCGTGCGGCGGCAATCTGTTCGACGGCCTGCTTCGCGCTGACATGGACGATGTAGAGCGGGGCGCCGGTGATGTCGGCGAGCATGATTGCGCGGTGGGTCGCCTCAGCTTCGGCCTGCCAGGGCCGGGTCAGCCCGTGGTGGTAGGGCGAGGTATCGCCCCGGGCGATGGATTGCTGGACGAGAACATCGATGACACTGCCGTTTTCGGCGTGCATCATGATCAATGCACCGTTGTCGCTCGCCCGTTGCATTCCCCGCAGGATCTGGCCGTCGTCGGACAGGAAAACGCCCTTGTAGGCCATGAAGAACTTGAAGCTCGTGACGCCCTCGTGAACCAGTTCGTCCATGGCGGCCAGTGAGGCGTCATCGACGTCGCTCAGGATCTGGTGGAAGCCGTAGTCGATGGCACAGTTGCCGCCCGCTTTCTCGTGCCACAGTTCGTACTGGCGCAGCGGATTCTCCCCGGCCTTCTGGACGACGAAGTCGACGATCGTCGTGGTGCCGCCCCACGCCGCGGCCCGCGTTCCGGTTTCGAACGTGTCGGAGGCGTTGGTACCGCCGAAAGGCATCTCCATATGGGTGTGGGCATCCACGCCGCCGGGGATCACGTACTTGCCGGTGGCATCGATGATGCGGTCGGCGGCCGGGGATTCACCCAACACGGTCTGGGCGTCGAGGACGGCGACGATCCGCTCGCCGTCGACCAAGACGTCTGCGGTACACGTGCCTGTCGCGTTGACGATCGTGCCGCCGGTGATCAGGGTTCTGCTCATTGCCAATTCATTCGCTCTCGTCGTGCTACCGAAATGCGGTCGACCCGACTGCGCGGGCGAGCCTGGCGGCAGTCGGGATCTGATCGCGGCGCAGGAGCACAACACCGTTGCGGTGCTCCCGAACGCTCTCGACTGTGGCCGCGGTCACAATGAACCTAAGTGACGAACCGGCATCGAACCAGCACGCGGTGCACCGAAAATTCGCCGTTTCGGTGTGCATGTGCACACCGGTGCCGTGGACGCCCGGTGCCGCCGTGGCTACGGTGACGGTCGTGCGCAAAGCTCCCGAAACCGATCAACCGTCGGACACGCGTTGGATGGAGCTGGTCGACCAGGTGACTGCACATCGCGAGCGCCTCGTTGACGCATACATGGCGCAGATCGACGAGGGGCGGCGGTTCTACGAATCGCGGGTGGATACCGCCGACCTCCGGGAGAGTGCGCGGATGGCGTTCACGATGTTGCTCAGGCAACTCGCCGGCGCACCGATCAGCGAGGAGGACCGCCGCGTCACCCGCGAACTCGGGGTCCGGCGGGCCCGACAGGGCGTGCAGTCGAGGAAGCTCACCGCCGCCATCCACCGGGACTTCTCGGTGCTGTGGTCGGCCTTTCTGGAGCTCTCCGAGGATGACGACGCCACCGTGTTGACCCACCACACCGAAGACATGTGGCGGGTGGTCGACGGTTTTGCCGGAAGCATCCACGCGGCGTACTTCGACGAAGTGATCGCGATTGCCCAGGAACGGTCGTTCAGCGTGCAATCACTGCTGGCACAGTTGATGACCGATGAGTATCCGTCGTTGACGTTCATCGCCCGGGCCGGGCAGGCGCTGTCGATCCGCGAGACCGACGGAGTGTGGGTCGCCGCGGCCCTGGTCACCGAGGGGGCGCCGCTGCAGCAGTTCGCCGAGCGTCTGCGTCGCCGCGGCCGGTTGGCCTACACCTATGTGATGGGGGAGTGCATCTTGGCGGTGTGGGTGGCCGGTGCGGCCACCTCGGGGCTGGTGGGGGTGCTCGACGGATTCACCTCGAGCCCCGACCGTACCGACCTGCAATCGGTCCGGTGCGGCGTTTCGCCGTTGTATCGGGGGATCGCCCAGCTGCGCTCGGCCGCCGAGGTCGCGTGCGAGATCGCCCTGTCCATGCATCCTGACCATGCCGGGCCCACGACCATCGCGGACGTCTGGCCGCTGATCGCCGGGGCTGCCCTGCACACCCGGTTGCCGGCGCTGGACGAGTCGATACGGGGCCCGTTGCGAGCGTGCCGGCCCGCCGAGTTGACGGCGTTGCTGGAGACGATCAAGGTTTTCTCGCAGAACGGTGATGCAAGCGCCACCGCGGCCCAACTGTTCTGCCACCGAAACACGGTGATGAAGCGGCTGCGCCGGTTCAAGGAACTCACCGGTCTGGACATGACCGTCCCCGCGGACTCGGCGCGTGTCCTGGTGGTTCTGGCATCGGAGTTGGCGGCAGTCGGAGCCCATCCCGAATAATGCTGCGGTGCCCATGCTGCAGTTAGCCGAGATACTGTCCACACTCGACCTGCTCGAGTCCGGGGACGGCTTCTTCGTCGCCGAACAGAAGGACAATGCCACCCATCACATCGTGGGCGGGCATATCGCGGCCCAGGCACTGATGGCGGCCAGCCGGACGGTCGGCGGAAGGTTGCCGCACAGCCTGCACGTCTACCTGCTGCGGGCCGGTGATGCCCGGTACCCGGTGCAGATGGAGGTGGCCAACCTGCGCGATGGTGGCTCGCTGTCCAGCCGTCGGGTGATCGGCCGCCAGGGTGATGACGTCTTGCTGGAAGCGCTCGTCTCGTTCAGCGTCCCCATGGAGGCCGCGGATTACCAGCAGCCGTTGCCCGCGGTGCCGGATCCCGAAAGCCTGCCGCCGGTCGAGGAGCAATTGCAGGCGTTCGCCGATGAGGCAAACGGGTTCTGGGTCCGGCCGCAGTGGATCCAGCGGCGCTACATCGACCCGCCGCCACGGATTGCGATCGACCTGCCGGAGCCGCCGGCGCACACCCGGATGTGGTGGCGCCCTGCCGAACCGGTGGCCGATGATCCGATCGTCAACAGCTGCCTGCTGACCTACTTCACCGGCACTGCGTTACTGGACTCCACGCTGTCGATGCGGCGCGGCACGCACGTGACCACCTTCTCGGCGCTCATCGATCACGCCATCTGGTTTCACCGCCCGGCCGATCTGTCGGATTGGCTGCTGTCCGACCAGGTTTCGCCCAGCGGCGTCAACGGGCGCGGCCTGGCGAGCGCAACGGTGTACAACCGGGCCGGGCAGCTCGTGTGCAGCGCCACCCAGGAGATGTACTTCGGCCGCGACCGTCGCGACTGACTCACCGCGTGGACTTGACCACCTGGGCGAAGTTGAACTGCCAGCGTTCACTGATGTGAAAACCCATGCTCTCGGGGACCCGGTAGGCCGGCGCCCGACCCAGCCTGGGGCCAGGATCGAGCGATGCCCCGCTCTGCCGGTCCGGCACGGACGGGTCGCGTTCGGACACCGTCCACAGCACCGTGCACCGGCGGACCTCGTCGGCGACGCCCCAAATGCCGAGGTGTGCGTCCCACAACCGGTTTCGCTGTGGTGCCCGGGTGCCCCGGCCGGGATCGACAAGGTGGGCATAGGCGGCCGGGCGGGCCGCGGTGATCGGGCGGATCGGGCCCGGCTTCCACGACGTGGTGTTGTCAAAGATCAGGCAGTCGCCGGGGGACGAGTGCGACGAGATGACGTCGGCGACCTGGCTGAAATCCATGCCCTCCTTGGCGTACGGGCCGCGTTGGACCGTGACGTAATTGGGTGTCGCGGCGACCGCGAAGGCCGCCAGCGCGGCGGTGATCCATTCTCTGCTGCGGGCCAGTGCCACCACACCGACCGCGAGCAGCAACGCCATGGCCGGGGTGGTGAAGCAGAGGTAGCGAGGGTAATAAAGCGGCTGCGCGACAGCCGAATACACCAACAGGACCGCGGTCGGGGCCACCACCCACACCGCGGCGATCACCATGAGCCGGCGGGTATCGGCATCGGTGGGCCGGAGCCGCCGAACCAGCAGGGGAGCACTCAGCGCCACGGCCGCCAACACCGCGAACGCCACGCTGTGGTCGAAATACTGCTCCACAGCCACCTCGGCGAACGTGTGCCAGCCCAGCGGCGAGATCCACCCGACCTGAAAACTCTGCGAGCGGCACCACCACACGAACGGCACCACGCACGCCACCGCGGCTGCTGTGGTCCAGGCCCACCTGGCGCGGGTGCTGCGACGGGTGCCGAGCAGCGCGACGGCCACCGCGTGCGGGAGCACCATCAGCACGACATAGATGTTCAGCACGGTCGAAAGACCAGCAGCGCACCGTAGGACAGCCACAGCGCGGTGCGGTCGCGCCGGATGGCCACGATCAGCAGAACGGTCAACCACACCGCGGCCAGCGTCGACCACGAATACGAGCGGGCCTCGATGCCTGCCCAGGTGATCCTGGGCAGCATCGCGAAAAGAATTCCGGCACAGACCGATACCGTGCGGCCGCCGAACTGCCTGCCGAGCACCACCACCCCGCCGGCCGCGCCACCGACGGCCAGACAGCTGGAGAACCTGGACCAGAATTCGGTCGCCGGGAAAACGGTGAACCAGCCGTGCATGCCGAGGTAGTACAGCCCGTGCACGGCGTCGATGTGACCGATCAGATCCCACAATTGCGGGACCGTCCGGGTCGACGCGGAGATGGTGGCGGCCTCGTCGAACCACAGCGACGGGCGGGCTGCGCCCGCGGCGGCGAGCACGACGGCGAACGCCGCCACCGCCAGCGCATCGATGCGCGCACCGCGATCGATGCGCTGGCGCGCGCCCCCGGCGCGCTCATTCAGCGATACATCCACGTCAGCGACCGTTTCTTCCCCTCAACCGATGGCAAACAGTAACCCGAGTCACTCCGATTCGCTTTCTCCGGCAGCACTATTGCCGTCGGTTCGGGCGGGTCTGGATGAGCTGGATCACGCCCGGCGGTGAATCGTCCTGCCCGCAACCCGGATTCGGAGGGCGTCGACTACGTCACGGTCGGCACCGCATTTGCACCTCCGAGAGTTAACATCAGTGCCAATTCGCCGTCCGGGAGGCGAAACCGGAGCCAGTTGTCGGCTGGCCGTGCGGGTGTCGTGATTCGCGCCCCTGGTCAGCGGGCGACGGGTTACTGTCTCGGGTGGCGTTGCAACTGACAGTGGGAGGGTATTGATGAGCGCGTATCGAACCGTGGTGGTCGGCACGGACGGATCTGATTCGTCGTTGCGTGCAGTCGACCGCGCCGGTCAGATTGCCGCCAGCTCGAATGCCAAGCTGATCGTGGCAACCGCGTACTTCCCCCAGAGCGAAGACCAGCGTGCCGCTGATGTGCTCAAGGAGGAGGGCTACAAGATGGCGGGCAACGCGCCGATCTACGCCATCCTGCGCGAGGCCACCGACCGGGCGAAGGCCGCCGGCGCCACTGACATCGAAGAGCGCCCGATCGTCGGCGCCCCGGTTGACGCCCTCGTCGAGCTGGCCGAGGACGTCAAGGCAGATCTGCTGGTCGTCGGCAACGTCGGTCTGAGCACGATCGCCGGCCGCCTGCTGGGCTCGGTGCCCGCGAACGTGGCACGCCGGTCGAAGACCGACGTGCTCATCGTCCACACCAGCTGACCGGCAGCTACCAGCCGCGCTCGCGCCACTCCCCGAGATGGGGACGTTCGGCGCCGAGCGTGGTGTCGTCGCCGTGACCGGGGTACACCACGGTGCGGTCGTCATAGACGTCGAACACCTTGGCGCTCACATCGCCCAGTAGCCGCTCGAAGTCACCCGGCTGCCAGGTCTTGCCGACGCCGCCGGGGAACAGGCAGTCGCCGGTGAACAGGTGGGTGACGTCCCCGTCGGCCCCCTTGAGCGCCAGGGCGACCGAACCTTCGGTGTGCCCCTGCAGATGGATCACGTCGAATGTGAGCTCGCCGATGCGCACCGTGTCCCCGTCGACCAGGATCCGGTCCGGGTTGACCGGCAATGGCTCGGCATCGAGTTCGTGTGCCGCGGTCGGTGCCCCGGTGACCTCGGCCACAGCGGCCAGTGCCTGCCAGTGGTCGAAGTGCTGGTGACTGGTGACGATCAGGGCGAGCTCGGGGGCGTGCTGTTTGATCACGTCCAGTAGCACCTCGGCGTCGTTGGCGGCGTCGATCAGCAGGGTTTGCCCGGTGGAATTGCAGGTCACCAGGTAGGCGTTGTTGTCCATCGGGCCCACCGACACCTTGATGATCGAGGCGCCGGGCAGCGTGCGCCGGGCCGCGGTTCCCGGCTCGACGTGACCGGTGTAGTTGTCGTCAACGGTGATGTGAGGGCTGGTCATAGCGCCACCGTAACCGGCTTGTCGGTGGGCGCACATAGCATGGGCGTGAAGTCTGTCGTGGGAAAGGAAACGCGTGGCTGACCGCCTGATCGTGAAGGGTGCGCGCGAGCACAATCTGCGGGGAGTTGACCTCGATCTGCCGCGGGATGCGCTGATCGTGTTCACCGGCCTGTCGGGGTCCGGCAAATCCTCGCTGGCCTTCGACACCATCTTCGCCGAGGGCCAGCGCCGCTATGTCGAGTCGCTGTCGGCGTACGCCCGGCAGTTCCTGGGGCAGATGGACAAACCCGACGTCGACTTCATCGAGGGTCTGTCACCGGCGGTGTCCATCGACCAGAAGTCGACCAACCGCAACCCTCGTTCGACGGTCGGCACCATCACCGAGGTGTACGACTACCTGCGCCTGCTCTACGCCCGTGCGGGCACCCCGCACTGCCCGGTCTGTGGTGAGCGCATCGCCCGGCAGACCCCGCAGCAGATCGTCGACCAGGTGCTGGCGATGGACGAGGGCCTGCGGTTCCAGGTGCTGGCCCCGGTGGTCCGCACCCGCAAGGGCGAGTTCGTCGACCTGTTCGAGAAGCTCAACACCCAGGGCTACAGCCGGGTCCGGGTGGACGGCGTCGTGCATCCGCTGACCGATCCGCCCAAGCTCAAGAAGCAGGAAAAGCACGACATCGAGGTGGTCGTCGACCGGTTGACGGTCAAGGCCAGCGCCAAGCAGCGCCTCACCGACTCGATCGAGACCGCGCTGAACCTGGCCGACGGCATCGTGGTGCTCGAGTTCGTCGACCGCGAGGACGACCATCCGCACCGCGAACAGCGCTTCTCCGAGAAGCTGGCCTGCCCCAATGGGCACCCGCTGGCCGTGGATGATCTTGAACCCCGGTCGTTCTCGTTCAACTCGCCCTATGGCGCCTGCCCGGAGTGCACGGGTCTGGGCATCCGCAAAGAGGTCGATCCCGAACTGGTCGTGCCCGACCCAGAGCTGACCCTCGCCGGGGGCGCCATCGCCCCATGGGCCGTGGGCCAGAGTGCCGAGTACTTCACCCGGATGCTGTCCGGGCTGGGTGACCAGCTCGGTTTCGACATCGATACCCCGTGGAAGAAGCTGCCCGCCAAGGCACGTAAGGCGATCCTGGAAGGCTCGGATCACCAGGTCCACGTCCGCTACAAGAACCGCTACGGCCGCACCCGGTCCTACTACGCGGACTTCGAGGGCGTGATGGCGTTCCTACAGCGCCGCATGGAGCAGACCGATTCGGAGCAGATGAAGGAACGCTACGAGGGCTTCATGCGCGACATTCCGTGCCCGGAATGCAACGGCACCCGGCTCAAGCCCGAGATTCTCGCCGTGACGATGGCCGCGGGGGAGTTCGGCGCGAAGTCCATCGCAGAGGTGGCCGAGCTGTCCATCGCGGACTGCGCGAAGTTCCTCAACGCGCTGACGCTGGGCCACCGCGAGCAGGCCATCGCCGGGCAGGTGCTCAAGGAAATCCAGTCCAGGCTGGGCTTCCTGCTCGACGTCGGCCTGGACTACCTGTCGCTGTCGCGGGCGGCCGCGACGCTGTCGGGTGGGGAGGCGCAGCGCATCCGGCTCGCCACGCAGATCGGTTCCGGCCTGGTCGGCGTGCTCTACGTGCTCGACGAGCCGTCCATCGGGCTGCACCAGCGCGACAACCGCAGACTGATCGACACGCTCGTGCGGCTGCGCGACCTGGGCAACACACTGATCGTCGTCGAACACGATCTGGACACCATCGCCCACGCCGACTGGGTGGTCGACATCGGCCCGGCCGCCGGTGAGCACGGTGGCCAGATCGTGCACAGCGGCACCTACCAGGATCTGCTCCGCAATCCCGATTCCATCACCGGCGCTTACCTTTCCGGCAAGGAGAGCATCGAGGTCCCGGCGATCCGGCGGCCCACCGACAAGCGCCGTCAGGTCACCGTGGTCGGGGCACGGGAGAACAACCTCAAGGAGATCGACGTCGCCTTCCCGCTCGGGGTGCTGACCTCGGTCACCGGGGTCTCCGGTTCGGGCAAGTCGACCCTGGTCAACGACATCCTGGCCGCGGTGATGGCCAACAAGCTCAATGGTGCGCGCCAGGTGCCCGGCCGGCACACCCGGGTCAACGGCCTGGACCAGCTGGACAAGCTGGTCCGGGTGGACCAGTCGCCCATCGGCCGGACGCCGCGGTCCAACCCGGCCACCTACACCGGGGTGTTCGACAAGATCCGGTCGCTGTTCGCGGCGACCACCGAGGCCAAGGTGCGCGGCTACCAGCCCGGGCGGTTCTCGTTCAACGTCAAGGGCGGTCGGTGCGAGGCCTGCTCGGGCGACGGCACCATCAAGATCGAGATGAACTTCCTGCCCGACGTGTATGTGCCGTGCGAGGTGTGCCAGGGCGCCCGGTACAACCGGGAAACCCTTGAGGTGCACTACAAGGGCAAGACCATCGCCGAGGTGCTGGACATGTCGATCGAGGAGGCCACCGAGTTCTTCGAGCCCATCAGCTCGATCCACCGCTACCTCAAGACCCTCGTCGACGTCGGATTGGGCTACGTGCGGTTGGGGCAGCCCGCCCCGACGCTGTCGGGCGGTGAGGCGCAGCGCGTCAAGCTGGCCGCCGAGTTGCAGAAACGGTCCACCGGGCGCACCGTCTACATCCTCGACGAGCCCACCACGGGCCTGCACTTCGAAGACATCCGCAAGCTGCTCAAGGTGATCAACGGCCTTGTCGACAAGGGCAATACGGTGATCGTGATCGAGCACAACCTCGACGTGATCAAGACCTCGGACTGGATCGTGGACATGGGCCCGGAGGGCGGTGCCGGCGGTGGCACGGTCGTCGCACAGGGCACGCCCGAGGATGTGGCGGCCGACCCGATCAGCTACACCGGCAAGTTCCTCGCCGAGCTGGTCGACGTGCCCGCGCCGAAACCCAAGCGGCGCAAGGTCAGCGCCTAGGGTCAGGCGGCGCTACCGCTTCGACAGTGGCGACGGGAACCGGGGATTGGCCCGGCTGCCGGCCAGCCATTCCGTCAGCGCATCGGCGCGCTGCTGCAACGCGCGGGTGCCGTCGCGGCCGATCTCTTCCAGCAGGTGCAGCTGAACGCGGCCGTCGGCGTCCTGGCCCCAGCCACCCACAATGCGGCCGTTCCACCATGCCGTGGGCCCGCCGTTGCCGTTGGTGTCGAACACCTGGGCGCGATGGTCTCCGAGGTACCAGGCCCGGTCGAACCAGCCCATCGTGGTGACGTCCAGACCCGGGAGCAGGGCCGCCCAGGGCTCGGCGTCCGGCTCGACGTCGAGATCGTCGGGCAGCACGTAACCAGGGCTGCCTTCCAGGTCCACCTCGATGGCTCCGATATCGCGCAGCGCGTGCCGCGCCCAGGTCAAGGTGTTGCCGAACCACCATTTGATGTCGGTGACCGTGGCGGGACCGAACGTCCGCAACCAGGTGCGCACCAGCTCGGCACGGGCATGCTCCGGCTGCGCCGTCGGCACCGGGGACCCGAGCCAGTCGGAGGTGAGCGCCCACCGCGGCCGGGAGTTGGTCCAGCCACTGTCGTTCGGGCCGCGGACGATTTCGCCGCGCACCCCAGCACGGTCAAAACCCTTGGGGAGAGCGGAGTCTCACCGCCCCAACGCTTTCCGGGTGCCGGGTCGAACATGCCCGCGAGTTCGGGCAAGGCGGCGCGCAGCTGCGCCGCGGGGGTGGGTCCGTGCTCGCGCAGATGGGCCAGTACGGCCTGGCACGCCGTGTCCAGCCATTGGGCGCCGTCGGCCGCCACGCCGGCCTTCTGCACATCGCCGACGAGCTTGCGCTGCTCGTTGCCGGCCACCCGGTCACTGGCCGCGGCCTGCACCAGCGGTAGGTCCTCGGTACGCACGATCCACAGCGTGCGGCGCATCGCGAGGTGTTTGAGCAGCCCGCGGTGTCGATACAGCTCGCTGTCCAGGTCGTCGACGGTGAAACCGGGCAGCCGGGCCCACAGGGACAGGTACGGCGTGGACGGATCAGTCGCGTGCAGGCCGACGAACGAGGCCGTCGCCCCGGTGACCGAATCGGCCGGAGAGGTCAGGAAATGCCGCCGGGCCAGCCGCGCCCGCCGCTCGGCCAAAGTGAATGACCGCATGGATCAGGCGTCGTCGTCCCGGTCGCGCATCGACTCCCGGATCTGTTGCAGCCGTTCGGCCGCGGCCTGCTGCCGCTGCTCGTACTGCTCCTCGACCGAACGGCCCTCCGGCGTCTCGGCGGCGAGCTCGGAGGCTCCGAGTGCGGTGCCGTACCGAGTCTCGATCTTCTCGCGCACCGCGTCGAACGTCGGCACGCCCGCCGCGGTGTACCCGGTGTCGGCCGGCTCGGGGACCGGGCCGGGGGCGGCGGGCAGCACCTCACCTTCGATGACGGTCTCGGTGTCTTCCGATTCGCCCGGCTGTGCGGCGTCCTTGGTCACGACACCCACGTTACCTGCGACAACCGACATTTCTTGGGATCGGTAGCGCCTCGGCCCGCCAAGACTTCATGGCACGACGGAGCCATCGGGGCGACGCGAAAACGAAGGGGAAGACGCAATGGCCGTACAGACCGGGAATCGGGTTATCGCAGGAGCCATCGGACTGCTCGCCACCGGCGCGGTGCTGGTCGGCTGCTCGAACGACAAGCCGGCCGACAAGCCCGCGGAGAAGCCCGCCGCAGCGGCCGAGGCATCGGAGGTCAGCAGCGGCGGCAAGACCGAGGTCAAGGTCGGCGGCTCCGACCTGGCCGGTCTCGATCTCAACTCGGTGACCTGTGTGAAGCAGGCCGGCAAGATCAACGTCGCCAGCGCCGCGATCGGCGGCCAGCAGGGCCTCGGTGTGGTGATGACCGACGAGGCCACGCCCAAGGTCGAATCGCTGGGCCTGGTCTACGACGGCAGCGCCCTGGCGGTCAGCGAGAACATGGGCGTCAAGGTCGGCTCGGCCGAGGTCAAGGTGGACGGTGACACCTACACCATCACCGGCGAGGCGGCCGGTGCCGACATGAAGAACCCGATGGCCGGGATGATCACCAAGCCGTTCACCATCACGGTGACGTGCAGCTGAGAAGTCCCGACACGGCGGGCATGCCCGGCAGAGCGTTTGCCGGGCGCGCCCGCCACTTTTGTATGGTGCAACGGTGACCATCGTCGGGGAGCTGGACCGCGCCCGACACCTGACGTTGGCCGCCGACGAGGACGCCGCTCGCGAACTGCTGGTCTCGTTGCTGCCCCAGATCGAACAGGCCGACCGCGACGACTACGCGCTCGAGGTGTTCGCCCAACTCGGTGAGATCTATCTGGTCCGCACCGCCTATGACGGTGTGGTGGAGAGCATTTCCCGGATCCGGGATTGTCTGGCGATCTACACCGCGATCCGCGCGGGCCGGCGGCCTGACCTGGCCGCACAGGTCACCATGTCCGAGGCGCAGGTCGTGCACATGCTCTGCCGGTACGCCAGGCGGGTCGAGTTCCTCGAAGCCGGGCTGGCCGCCGCGCACGGCGACCATGACCGTGCCGCGGCGCACCTGGCGACGTTGATCGAAATGGGCGGGGAGTTCGATGATCTGGCCGCCGAACATCGCAACCTGATCTGCCGTACCAGGATCCTGATCGCCAGTGGCCTGTGCGACGACGACCTCTACGCGGCGGCGGCGCCGGTATGGGCCGAGGTACGGGACTTTTTGCAGAATGCCGGCTCCGGTGGTGACGATGCTGAAACCGATTATCTGTTCGTGACGGGCGCGCTGGGTTACGCGCGGTTCTGCATCGAGTCGGGACGTCTCGACGAGGCCGAGCCGTGGTTGCGCCGGGCCGGTGCCCGCGCGCAGGCCCGAGGNTCGAAGCTGGCTGTACTTCGGGCTGATCCGGCTGGGGATCGGCCGGTTACGTGAGGCCGATCAATGCTGGGAGCACGCCGAGCGGCATTGGCGGGAGATCGAGCGGCCGCTCTACATCCATCGGATCCTGTTGCAACGCAGTTGGATCGCCCTCTTCCGTGGCCTGTTCGACGACGCGATCGCGATGGTGGAAGAGGCCAGGGGACTGCTGGATTCCTCTCCTCGGCACAGCTGGCTGCAATACGCGCGGCTGGACGCCCATCTGGGGAACATCTGGCGGGCCGCGGCGCTCGCCGAGATGGGCTTCGACGGCTTGGGTAAACCGGGGCAGAGCTGGGAACAGGTCGAGGCCCGTCATGCCGCGGGAACCGGTTGGTACAACTGCCGTCCGGGGAGCCGAAAGTACCGCCGTGGGATGGAGAAACTCGCGAAGGCGGTCGACCTCAAAGTGCCTGCGGCGCTGGCGGTGGATTCGGTCCGCTACACGATCGTCGACGCCGGCGCTCGCGCCCGATGGGCCAACGGTGTCTCGGCGCCGCTGCTGGCCGGGGCGTTCGCCGTGGCCTGGGAATCGGACGACACCGAGTTGATTTGTGAACTGATCGAATACCACAGTGCGCGGGGAACTTTCAGTGCTGACGGCTCCCTCGATGCAGGCTGCGCCCAGGTTGCCGACTGGGCTGAGACGGCCACCGGAGTCGTGCCGGTGGAGGCCGAGCTCGCCCCAGATCTCGCGGTAGCGGCCGCGGCCGAACCCGTCGGCGGCGAAGGTGCACTGACCAGACTCGGCCCGTTGCCACCGCTGCGGATGGACCCGAGCTCAGGGCCCATCCTCCGTCGGTACCGGGAGTTGGCGGGGCAACGCTATGGCCGCGACGTCACCGCGCCCGGTGCGGAATGGGCGACGTGGCCATGACCGTGACGTTGGTGTTGCGGTTGGCTGATGTCGGCATTGCGACGTACGCGAGCCTGCGCGTCGTCGGCGAGCCCCAGCGCTCGGTCACCTGGGTGATCGAGCAACCCAACCTGGAGGCGGTGGAGGCCGCGCTCAACCCGGCGCTGCCCGATCCGATCGGAAGCGAAACGGCTGCCGACGCAATCCAACGGGCCGTGACCACAGGCGCATTCGCCGACGGCGCGGCCGAGTTCGAGCTCGCCCGGTTGCTCGGAACTCAGCTGATCGGCGCCGAGGCTTGGAAACTGCTGGCAGACTGCGTGGACGCACCCAGGCCGGTGCTGTTCGTCACGCCGAGCCCGAGGCTGGGCCGCGTTCCGTGGGGACAGCTGGCGATGCCGGGACCGCACGGCTTCCGGTTGATGGAGATGGCCGATGTGCTGATGGCGGTGCCGCCCAACATCGTTCACGCACCACGTCGCCCCGGCAGCTGGCAGGACCGGCGCGACCGTCCACCGGTGCTGCTGCTCGACCCGCGCATCCCCGGGCAACGGCCGGACTCGGCGCTGGGATCGGTGCTGGGCCGGCCGTCGACGCAGACACCGTTGACCCGTCATTTCGGGGAACTGATGGCCGAGCAGCCCGTGCTGCCCAAGGCCGCCGAGGCCGTCGAACTGTTCCGGCGCACCGATACCGACCGGCACTGGCTGGCCGATGTGTGCGCGCAGGACCCGGCCCGGCTGCTGTATGTCGGGCACGCCAGTGCCGCCGACGGCGACGCCGGGCACGCNGGCGACGGCGGACCGCTGCGGCGCACGGTCAAACGGATCATCGACCCCCTGGTGCTGCGGTTGCGCAGCAACCCCCAGTTCTCGGCGGCCGTACTGGATGCCGACGTGGCTGCTGCCGCGCACGACACCATCGTCGGACATGCGGCCCAACTGCGCGCCGCGGCCGCCTGGTTCATCGCACTCAAACAGGAACGCCGCGCCCGGCGCATCACCACCGGCAATGCCCAGGAACTGTATTTCCCGGTGTGTTTCGAACTCGCGGTCACCCGCGGACTGCCCGGTGGCCGGTCAGCGGCCGCGGCGGTCCTGGCCGAGATCCATCACAGCCATGACCGCACCGCGATCGAAGTGCTCAACGAACACGTGCGGGATCCGCAGGTGACCGGCCGGCTGCAGCGCCAGTTGGACCACAGCTGGCGCGACGTGCGTCCCCCGGTCGGCCGCGGCGACACGATCACCGAACCGTTCTTCGCCGGGCTCGACACCGTCCTCGGCCCGGCCGACAGCCACCGAGCCGAGACCGCACGGCAGCGGGTCTGGTCGGCGCTGATCGCCGACGCCACGCCGTACAACCTNGCCCGGGGCGACCTTCTTCAGTGCCGATGCCGGGATCAACGCGGTCTCGCGGACCGGGAACTGTCCACCGCCGGGCCGGGTGACCATGAGATCGAGCACGACCTCCCGGAAGTCCTCGCGTGACGTTCCCGTGGCACGCATGCCGGTGACCACGCCACGGCAACGGGTCCCGGTGCGAATCAAGGCCAGTTGCGCGGCGGTCATCAAACCCTTGCGCACCAGCATGTGATCGAACTCGGCCACCAGTTCCTCGATGGTCGCCAGGCGTTCACCGGCCTCGTCGCCGGGATCCGCGGTGCGCCGCCGACGGAGGGCGGTCAGGACAGCGCCGGCAGCGCCGCCGCACAGGAAGCAGACAACGGTGAGCATCAGCGCGTCGGTCATGTCTCAAGGGTCCGGCTGCTTCCTCGCTACCGAACCCAACTTTGCGAGCCCGCCCCTTATCCTGGGGCGGTGGGTATCGGGTTCCAGGCAGCCGAGGGTGCCCGGCCACGTTCAGAAGCCCAGACGGCCCAACCCCGTCGAGCCGTGATCGATCGCGCCTGGCGCGCCGTCGGCCCCGGGGTCGAGGTGCTCAGTGCCGGCGACGGCGGACCGCTGCGGCGCACGGTCAAACGGATCATCGACCCCCTGGTGCTGCGGTTGCGCAGCAACCCCCAGTTCTCGGCGGCCGTACTGGATGCCGACGTGGCTGCTGCCGCGCACGACACCATCGTCGGACATGCGGCCCAACTGCGCGCCGCGGCCGCCTGGTTCATCGCACTCAAACAGGAACGCCGCGCCCGGCGCATCACCACCGGCAATGCCCAGGAACTGTATTTCCCGGTGTGTTTCGAACTCGCGGTCACCCGCGGACTGCCCGGTGGCCGGTCAGCGGCCGCGGCGGTCCTGGCCGAGATCCATCACAGCCATGACCGCACCGCGATCGAAGTGCTCAACGAACACGTGCGGGATCCGCAGGTGACCGGCCGGCTGCAGCGCCAGTTGGACCACAGCTGGCGCGACGTGCGTCCCCCGGTCGGCCGCGGCGACACGATCACCGAACCGTTCTTCGCCGGGCTCGACACCGTCCTCGGCCCGGCCGACAGCCACCGAGCCGAGACCGCACGGCAGCGGGTCTGGTCGGCGCTGATCGCCGACGCCACGCCGTACAACCTCGGCGCCAAGGCACGGCTCGCCGATGCGGCGCTGCCCTGGTCGATCGTCACACTGGGGCTGAGTTCTGTTGCACCCCAGCAGATCCCTGTCATCGACGGAGTCAGCTCAGGGGATCGGCCGCTGGACCGCAGTGTGGTCGACCGGGTGCGCGCGACGTTGCGCCGCGCCCTGGACCGCGATGAGCTTCCCGACGTGCCGCTGTTGTGTGCCGAGGAGGTGGACCGGGCCTGTGCCCCCTGGGGGCTGCTCGCCGAGGACAAGCAGGCCGGGCTGGTCACCGGCATCGAGGTGGCCAACGAGCTACGGCCACTGGAGGTCTCGGCGCAACCCCGCTACGAACTGTCGGCCCGGATCCAGGCCCGGCTGGCCAAGGAGGCCTACGTTCTGCACGCGCGGCGCTATTTGTCCGACGGCGGGCCCATCCACCCGCGCCAACGCCAGGTGGTCGAGGATCTCGCCGCCTTCACCCGCCCGTACCTCAGCCGGTTGTGGGCCCGCTTGCACGGCCGCGATGTCTGGCAGGAGTCCTGCGCGGACGTCGACGATGTGCGTTCGATGCTGGAAGGTGTGGCGCGATCGGTGAGCCTCGACCACCGCCAGCGCATCAAGGCCATGCTCGAATTGCAGGTGGCCGGATGAGACTGACAGGCGATACGGGATTGTGGGCCACCGGTGTGGCACCGGCCGCCGGGCCGCTGGCACTCGTGCTCGAGGTCAGCGGCGCCGTGTTGAGTTGGGCCCTCGAGGGCGATGCGGCCGACCCGCCCGCGATCACCTTCACCGACCACCACCGGGCCGATTGGCTGTGGCGGATGGTCGGGGAGTCCGGTCACGTCGCACTCGTCGAGGCGCTGCGGCACCGCGAGCTGGACCTCCCGGCCGAGGTGCCCGCCGCAGTGGTACGGCCGGAGGTGACGGAGATGTTGCGGCGGTTGGCATTCGGGCACTGGTTGCGACGCTGGTGGCCGGCCAGCGCCCGTGACGGCATCGTCGCCCTCGACCCCGCGGTGCTCGACGCCGAGATCGCCCTGCTGACCGTGGCGGCCGAAGACTACTTCACCGACGACACCCTGGACTCTGATGTCCCCGGGCTGCTGGCACCCCACCCGGCCGCGTTGAAGTCTCTTGCCGCAGAAGGTGATCCGCGGGTCCGGTCCCTGGTCGAGGAGTGCCGCGAGTTGGCTGCCGAGATCGGTTTGGACTGGCCCGCCGCCGCGGTGCCACGACGTCAGGACTACGCCCTGGCTGCCGGCGCCGGCGCCGGATCGGCTGCGGGGCTGATCGCCGGCGGGACGGCGAGCGTGGCCTGGTCGGCCGTGCCGCCCGGGGTTTTCGACGCGGCCGAGGACACCGTCGACTGGTCAGTGGGCGCCGCTGGTGACGGGGTCACGGCAGCGGTTCAGGTGGCGCTGTCGGGTCCGCAGAGCCCGGCCGGTATCGAGGTGGCGTTGCGTGCCGGCGATGCGGCGGGCTCCGGCGAGCTCGACATCGGTGGCCGTGCCGTCCTCGCGCTGCGGAGCCACGACGGGCAACCACTCACCGAAACCCAGGCGTGGAACCAGGATTGGTCACACACCGCGGTGCGGGTCGGCGCCGGGAGCGGCGCCGAGGACGCGGCGACCCGTGACCGGGTGCGGGCGATGGCGAGACAACGGCTCACCGTGCCCGGCGCCGGGGCCTTCCTCGCCGAAGTGCTGGCCGCCGAATCCGATTACTGAGTTCTATTTGGCGGCGGTCTGGATATAGGCGGCCGAGGTGGGGGACTGCGGCAGCCCGATCGCGGGCACCTGGGGGGTGCCGAGGACGCCGGCCAGCCAGGGCAGGGCCGTCGAGAACGCGCGACTGGCGAAGGGCCAGTCGTGGGTGCCTTGCTGGGTCACCACCGTGCAGTCGATGCCGTGGGCCGCGCCGAGCGCACACAATGTGTCGGCCGCCTTGGCCTGATCGTTGCCGCGGCCCGCGGGCTTGGCGGCCGAGGAGGCGTCGTTGACGCCGAACCAGCCGGCGGTCCGCTCGTAGGGTCCGTGCCGGTTGATCACCGTGGTCGGGTCGAATGCCTCCCACGCCGCGGTGTTCCCGCCGAACAGGCGCTCGATGGTCTGCGCCTTGGTGCCGCTGTTCGGGCCGATATCACCCGCGATGTCGACGAACGCGCTGAACAGTTCGGGGTGCATGACCGCCAGGTCCACCGCGCAGGTACCGCCCATGGACCAGCCGACGATGCCCCAGCCGGCCGCGACGGGTTTGACCCCGTAGTGATTGTTCATATATGGCACAACGTCTTTGGTGAGATGGTCGGCGGAGTTGCCGCGTACGCCGTTGACGCATTCGGTGTCGTTGTTGAAGGTGCCGCCCGGGTCGACGAACACGAGCACCGGCGAATAACCGTGGTGAGCCGCGGCGAAGTCGTCCATCGTCTTGATCACGTTGCCCGCACGCATCCAGTCGGCGGGCGTGTTGAACTCGCCGCCGATCATCATCACGGTCGGCAACTGCGGTGGGGGGTTGGTCGCGAACCAGGCCGGTGGCAGATACACGTACTCACCGCGATGTCGGAAACCCGAAGCGGTGTTGGGGATCTCGATCGGGACCACCGATCCTCTGGCCGGCATGGTGCCCTGGCGTTGCAGCGCGGCCACCGTGACCTGATCGGTCTGGTCGGGCAGCGGGCCGGCCGTGAGCTGGTTCCACGCGGTCTGCACCCAGGGGAAATACCCGACCCACAGGTTCACCGCCAGCGCGGTGCACAGCAATGTCAGTGGAACTGCAAGGGCGGCGGTGCCGCGCCGCCACCAACGGCTGCCGCGCCAGCCCGCGAGCAGGACCACCACCGCCACCCCCGTCATCGCGATCCAGACCCACAGGGACCGGGGCGCGGGGTTACCGGCCAGCCCCTCGGACTCGATGTACCAGTTGGTGCCTGCCACCAGAACGGCGCCGACGACCGCGGCGAACGGCAGCCAGATCAGGGCCCAGCGCCGCGGCCGCAGGGCGATCGCGGCGATCAGCACCACGGCGGTGATGACTTGGACACTGGTCGGGACCCAGCCGTGCATCAACGACAGGTGGTGGGTGAAGGTCACCGCTGTATCGTCGCCGCCGGAACTTGTGATCGGCTGTGAGGCAGCTGCTAACGAGGTTTGGCCAACGGGAACGGAAGTGTCTCTCGGATGCTGCGTCCGGTGATCAGCATGACCACCCGGTCCACGCCCATGCCAAGGCCCCCGGTGGGCGGCATCGCGTATTCCATGGCCTGCAGGAAGTCCTCGTCGAGTTCCATGGCCTCGGGATCGCCGCCCGCGGCCAGCAACGATTGTTCTTGCAGCCGCCTTCGCTGCTCGACCGGGTCGGTGAGCTCGCTGTACGCGGTGCCGAGTTCGACGCCCCAGGCCACCAGGTCCCATCGTTCGGCGACGCCGGGGACGCTGCGATGCGGCCGGGTCAGTGGCGACACCGAGGTCGGGAAGTCCTTGTAGAACGTGGGCTCTTCGGTGCGGTCCTCGACGAGGTGCTCGTACATCTCCAGCACCACGGCCCCGGCGTCCCAGTGCGTCAGGTAGGGGATGGCAGCCGAATCGCACAGCCGCCGCAGGGTGTTGAGGTCGGTTTCGGCCGTGACATGTTCGCCGAGGGCTTCCGACACCGCGTCGTGCACGGTCTTCACGGCCCATTCCCCGGAGATGTCAACGGGTTCCAGTACGCCGTCGGGGCGGGGCCGCAGAAACACGTGTGCCCCGTTGGCCGCTTGCGCGGCATTCTGGATGAGCTCGCGGCAGCCGTCGATCCACACGTTGTAGTCCGCGTGCGCCTGATAGGCCTCCAGCAGGGTGAATTCCGGGTTGTGGCTGAAATCCACCCCCTCGTTGCGGAACGCGCGGCCCAGCTCGAACACCCGCTCGACGCCGCCGACGCACAGCCGCTTGAGGTAGAGCTCCGGTGCGATCCGCAGATACAGGTCCAGGTCGTAGGCGTTGATGTGGGTGAGGAACGGCCGGGCGTTCGCGCCACCGTGGATCTGTTGCAGTATCGGGGTTTCCACCTCGAGGAAGCCTTTGGCGTACAAGGTTTCCCGGATGGCGTGCAGGGCGCCGCTGCGCGCCCGGATCAGGTCTCGGGCCTCGGTGTTGACCGCCAGGTCCACGTAGCGGGCGCGGACGCGCGCCTCCTGGTCGGTCAGGCCCTTCCACTTGTCCGGCAGGGGGCGCAGGCATTTTCCGGTCAGGCGCCAGGTGTCCACCAGCAGTGACGGGGTGCCGTTCCGGCTCTGCCCCATGGTGCCGCTGACCTCGATGAGATCGCCGAGGTCGATGGTCGCGGTGAAATCGGCGGTGCCGGACTGGCTCAGCCGCGCGTTGTCGAGGAGCAGCTGGACTTCACCCGACCAGTCCCGAAGTTGCGCGAAGAGCACGCCGCCGTAATCCCGGATGCGCAGGATCCGCCCGGCGACGCTCACACCGTCACCCTCACCGGTCTCCAGCGCCGCCGCGATGGTGTGGCTCGGAGCCTGTCCCACCGGATAGGCGTCGACGCCGGCGGCCTGGAGCTGCCGCAGTTTGGCCATCCGGACCCGGACCTGCTCGGGAAGCCGTGGCGGCTCGTCGCCGTCGGTGCGGTCGTCGCGCAGCCCGTTCAGGTCGGCGACACTGCCGTCGTGGTGCAACCGGCCGGATTGCAGGAGATCTGCCGGTGCGGCGACGCGGTCGCCGGTGTGCTGGCGGTTGCGCCGGGAGAACGGCAACACCAGGAAGCCCTCGGCGATCACCGAGGCCACCCCGACCCGCGGGATCAGCCGGGCGTCCTCGTAGCAGGCGTACCGCGGAACCCATTCGGGTTGGTACTTCATGTTCGAGCGGTACAGCGTCTCCAGCTGCCACCAGCGCGAGAAGAACACCAGCAGGGCCCGCCAGAGCCGCGCCACCGGACCCGCGCCCAGCTGCGCGCCTTGCTCGAATGCCGACCGGAACATCGCGAAGTTCAGTGAAACCCGGCTGATCCCAATGCCTTCGGCCTGCATGCAGAGTTCGCTGACCATCAATTCGATGGTGCCGTTGGGGGATTGCGGTGACCGGCGCATGACGTCGAGCGATACGCCGTTGGTGCCCCACGGCACCAGCGACAGCAGGGCGACCACCTCCGGTTCCTGGCGGTCGCCGTGTTGCTGCACCGCCTCGACCAGTAGGCAGTCGCCGTCGGCCGGGTCGCCGAGCCGGCCCAGCGCCATCGAGAAGCCCCGTTCGGTCTCGGTGTCGCGCCAGGCGTCGGCGCGCCGGATCACTTCGGCCATCTCGGCCTGATCGAGCTCCCGGTGGCGCCGGATGCGTACCGAGGTACCCGCTCGGCGGGCACGGGTGACGGCTTGGCGTACCCCGCGCATGTCCGGTCCCGACAGCCGGAAGACGTCCGGATGCAGGATGGCCTCGTCGCCGAGTTGCAGCGCGTTGAGCCCGGCCGCCCGGAACGCCTCGGCCGCCGCGGAACTGGCTCCCATCACACCCGGGGCCCACCCGTAGGTCTGACACAGCTGCAGCCAGGCCGCGATCGCCTGCGGCCACGACTTGGGGTCACCCACCGGATCGCCACCGGCCAGGCACACGCCCACCTCGACGCGGTAGGCGATCGCGGCCCGCCCGTCGGGGGCGAACACCACGGACTTGTCGCGGCGGGTGGCGAAGTATCCGAGCGAGTCGTTCTTGCCGTAGAGCTCCAACAGGCCGCGGATCGCCGATTCGTCTTCGCCCGTGAGCGCATTGGCGGCGCGCTGCGATTGGAACAGCACGATCGCGGCGGCCATCAGCGCCAGGGCGCCGAACAGGCCGAAGATCGCGTTGAGGAAGGGGTGTGAGTAGCCCTCGAACACCTCGGTGGGAACCGTGGCGAAACCGCTGACCCGGTTGACCGCATACAGCAGACGCCACTCCGGGGCGATCGTGCCGGGGAACAATTCGAGTAGTGCCCAGGCGGCCAGGATGCCGATCGCCATGCCCGCGACGAGCACGACGGCGGATTTGAGCAGTGCGCCGCGCCGCACCTTGGCCCAGAACTGGTTGCGGGCCAGCACCAGGGCGGCGATCGCGGTGACGTGGAACACCAGGCCGATGATCTCGCCGACATCCTCGGTGAGATCGTCACCGGGAGTGACGAGATCGCCGACGTTCCAGCCGATGGCGCCCACCATGTAGAGCACCAGAACCCACCACGCGATCCGCTTGCGGGCGGCCAGCGCGGCGGCCAGCAGCGCCAGCACGAACGCCCACGCGAAGCTGGTGTCGGGGAAGTTGAAGACGTAGTCGTTGACGAACTCGCGCGGCACGTGGATCAACCAGCGCACCGTGGGGGACACGCTGGCGATCAGCGACAGGGTGGCGATGACACCGACGGTCCAGCCGGCCGCCGCGGGAACCCAGGAGAACCTCGACGCGGGCTGCACCCGGGTGCGGTAGCCGCGGCTGGTAACGGTCATACGCCCGGAGAATAGGCGCTCAACCCGTCAATTGGGTTCAGCGCGCGCACAGAGTCCGGGTGATCCGGTCACCAGACCGGACCGGTGTACTTCTCGCCCGGCCCCTTACCCGGTTCCTCGGGGGCCGCGCTGGCTTCACGGAACGCCAACTGCAAGCTCTTGAGCCCGTCGCGGACCGGGCCTGCGTGCGGGCCGAGGTATTCGGCCGACGCGGTCACCAGGCCGGCCAGTGCGGTGATCAGCCGGCGGGCTTCGTCGAGATCGCGATGCGGGCTGTCCTCGGGGTCCTCGGCGGACAGGCCGATCTTCTCGGCCGCGGCGCTCATCAACATGACCGCCGCCCGGGTGATCACTTCCACCGCGGGGATCTCTGCGAGGTCGCGCACGGTGGAGCCGGCGGGATCGGTCGCGACCTGCGGCGTCGCCTCGTCGGGCGTTTCTGTCGGATCGGTCATAGCTGCTAGACTCTAGTGCGCGACCGTCCCGGCATATGTCAGGGACAGTAAGTGGAGTCCCACTCCCACCGCTGGCCACAAGGTACAGCGGTCCGGTCGCCGGTGTCCTCGGACGCCGGTTCTGCGCTCCAGAACTGGACGCGCAGGCGGCGCAAGCCGTGATCGGTCGGCATTGGGCCCTGCTTTGAGCAGGGCTTTTCTGTTCTTCGGGGCAGCAGTGCGGTAGGGCGGGTCTCCTCGGCAGACCCAACATAGGAGGCCCCATCAGCACTGAGACCCGCGTCAACGAGCGCATTCGTGTACCAGAAGTCCGCCTGATCGGACCAGGTGGCGAGCAGGTAGGCATTGTGCGCATCGAAGACGCTCTCCGCGTCGCCGCGGATGCCGATCTCGATCTTGTCGAAGTAGCTCCCAACGCCAGACCGCCGGTCTGCAAGATCATGGACTACGGCAAGTTCAAGTACGAGACGGCTCTCAAGGAGCGCGAGTCTCGCAAGAACCAGCAGCAGACCGTCGTCAAGGAACAGAAGCTGCGTCCCAAGATCGACGATCACGACTACGAGACGAAGAAGGGCCATGTGGTCCGCTTCCTCGAAGCCGGGTCCAAGGTCAAGGTGACCATCATGTTCCGCGGACGTGAGCAGTCCCGGCCCGAACTCGGGTACCGGTTGTTGCAGCGGTTGGGCGCCGATGTGGCCGAGTACGGCTTCATCGAGACGTCAGCCAAGCAGGACGGCCGCAACATGACGATGGTGCTGGCCCCGCACCGCGGCGCGAAGACTCGCGCCAAGGCGGCGGAGCAGGCCGAGCGCCCCGGCGGGCAGCAGGCCACCGAAGAACCAGACGTTACGCAGAACTAGTTTCAAAGACAGAACTGAGGATTCATGCCCAAGGCGAAGACCCACAGCGGAGCATCGAAGCGCTTCCGCAAGACCGGGACCGGCAAGATCGTGCGCCAGAAGGCGAACCGTCGCCACTTGCTGGAGCACAAGCCCACCAAGCGCACCCGCCGGCTTGACGGCCGCACCGTGGTGGCAGCCAACGACACCAAGCGTGTCAACAAGTTGCTCAACGGCTAAGACCTGCCGCTCCCCGTACCGAACGAGAATAGGAACATCCCATGGCACGCGTGAAGCGCGCACTCAACGCCCAGAAGAAGCGGCGCACAGTCCTCAAGGCCTCGAAGGGCTACCGCGGTCAGCGGTCTCGCCTGTACCGCAAGGCCAAGGAACAGCAGCTGCATTCGCTGACCTACGCCTACCGCGACCGTCGCGCCCGCAAGGGTGAGTTCCGCAAGCTGTGGATCTCGCGTATCAACGCCGCGGCCCGCGCCAACGACATCACCTACAACCGCCTGATCCAGGGCCTGAAGGCCGCCGGCGTCGAGGTGGACCGCAAGAACCTGGCCGAGATCGCCGTGAGCGATGCCGCCGCGTTCACCGCGCTGGTCGAGGTCGCCAAGGCCGCGCTTCCCGAGGACGTCAATGCGCCCTCCGGAGAGGCCGCCTGACGCTCACCGAGCGTTCTGCCCGGGTGGCTGCTGCGGTCAAACTGCAGCGCCACATCGGGCGCCGCCGCGCCGCACGCTTCCTTGCCGAGGGGCCCAACCTCGTCGAGGCCGCGTTGCGGCGCGGACTCGTTTCCGAGGTGTTCGCGACCGAGGCCGCGCTGGACCGGTTCGGCGCGCTGCTGGCCGACACGACGGTGCAGCTGGTCACCGAACGTGCGGCAAAAGCGTTGTCGGACACCGTGACCCCGGTTGGTCTGGTGGCCGTCTGCCGGCTGCCGGAGGTCTCCCTCGACGACGTGCTGGCCTCCGCGCCCCGGCTGATCGCCGTGCCCGTGCAGATCTCCGAGCCGGGCAACGCCGGAACGTTGATCCGGGCCGCCGATGCGATGGGCGCCGATGCGGTGGTGCTGGCCGGGCACAGCGTCGACCCCTACAACAGCAAGTGCCTGCGGGCCTCGGCCGGCAGCATCTTCTCGCTTCCGGTGATCAGTGAGCCCGACGAGCCCGCCGTCGTCGCGCGGTTGCAGGCGGCCGGGTTACAGGTGCTGGCGACCACGATCGACGGCGAGGTCAGCCTCGACGATCCCGATCTCGAGCGCGACCTGGCGTTACCCACCGCCTGGCTGTTCGGGCCCGAAGCGCACGGTCTGCCAACCGAATTGGCCGCGGCAGCCGATCACCGGGTGCACATCCCGATGCCCGGGCACTCCGAGAGTCTCAACATCGCGTCGGCGGCATCGATCTGCCTGTATCAGAGCGCCCGCGCCCACCGGGCAGGGTAACCGGTCGCGTGTGTAGCGCTGCGGCGATTTTCAGGCCGGTTTTCCGCCACAGCGCGGCATACGTGAAAGCGCGGTGAGGCCGGGGTCAGACCACCAGCCAGAGCAGGCCCGCCATCGCGAACCCGACCACCGACAGGATGGTCTCCAGCACGGTCCAGGTCTTGAGGGTGTCCTTCACGGACATGTTGAAATACCGTGACACGATCCAGAATCCGCCATCGTTGACGTGGCTGGCGATGATGGAGCCGGCCGACACCGCGACCACGATGAGGGCGATCTGTGCCGGGCTGTAGTTGCCCGCGGCGATCGACCCTTCGATGATGCCGGCCGTCGTCACGATCGCCACCGTCGCCGACCCCTGCGCGATCCGCAGCGCGCAGCTGATCAGGTAGGCCGAGAGAATGACCGGCAGACCGATCGCCGTCATCGAATCGGCGAGCGCCGTCCCGATCCCGGTGGCGCGCAACACCGCGCCGAAGAATGCGCCGGCGCCCACCACCAGCAGGATCATGCCGACCGGGCGCAGCGACGCCGCGCTGATCTTGCCCAGTTCCGCCGCGGAGATGCCGCGGCGGATGCCCAGCAGGTACAGCGCGAGCATCACCGCGATGGTCAACGCCACCGCCGGGTTGCCGATCAGGGTCAGGAAAGACAGCAGCCGCCCGCCGTCGAGCATCACGTCGGCGACGGTGGCGGCGAGGATCAGTGCCATCGGGGCCAGGATGATGAAGGCGATCAGCCCGATCGACGGGGGATTGGCGGTATCGGCCTCGTCCTCCTCGGGGATGAACTCGTCCGGCACCTCGACCTGGACGCGCTTGCCGATCCATGCTCCCCACGCCACACCGCTGGCGAACCAGGCCGGGATACCGCAGGCCAGACCCATGATGATGATCCAGCCCAGGCTCACGTGCAGCAGTCCGGCCGCAGCGACCGGGCCAGGGTGCGGCGGCAGGAATGCGTGTGTCATCGACAGGCCGGCGAGCATCGGCATCGCGTACAGGACCAGCGATTTGCCACCGCGCTTGGCCGCGACATACACCAGCGGAGCCAGGATGAAGATGCCGATGTCGAAGAAGATCGGGATGCCGAGCACCAGGCCGGTCAGGCCCATCGCCAGCGGAGCGCCCTTGGGGCCGAACAGGTTCAGCAACCGGGTGGTGAGCGCGTCGGCGCCGCCGGATCTTTCCAGCATCGCCCCGAGCACCGTGCCGAGTCCGATGATCACCGTGATGTGGCCGAGGATGCTGCCGAACCCCTTCTCCAACAGGGAGTCCGACGCCTTGGCCGGTGTGCCGACCAGGTCGACGACGGGGATACCGGCGATCAGCGCGACGGCGATGCTGACCACGATCAGTGCGATGAACGGTTCGAGTTTGAGCTTGATGATCAACAGCAGCAGCACCGCAATGGACACCGCGGCCAGCGTCAACAGCCCGGCTGTGTCGTGCTGCAGCCAGTGCACGAACGAGGTCATGAATCCTCCAGGACGTGGTTGAGGACCAGCGGGTACGGGGGAGTGCTTCAGCTGGACAGGGCGGTGACGAAACTGCGTGCGCGACTGGTGATTTCATCCCAGTTTCCGGCCGCGACCTGGGCCGGCGGAACCACACCGGTGCCCGCGCACACCGCGAGGGCGCCCGCGTCGAGGTAGGACCGGGCATTGCCGTCATTGATCCCGCCCGAGGGCAGCAACTCGACATCCGGATACGGCCCGTGCAGGTCTGACAGGTACTTGGGGCCCATGCTGCCGGCCGGGAAGATCTTCACCGCAGTGGATCCGAGGTCGACCGCCTGCGCCACCTCGGTCGGGGTGAGGGCGCCGAGGAACACCGGAACCGACCTGGATGTCGCGACGTCGGCGACGGCGGGTCGCAGGCCGGGTGTGACCAGGAATCGTGCACCGGCGTCGATGGCCTCGCGGGCCTGATCGGCGGTCATCACGGTGCCGACACCGAGGACGATTCCGGCCCGGGACACCGCATCCGCACAGGACCGGAGGTGATCGAGGACCCCAGGGGTGGTGAAGGTCAGCTCGACCGTGCGGATGCCGCCGGCCGCGAGCGCGTGGCACAGGTCGCCTGCGTCGGGAATGGTGTCGGCTCGGACCACGCTGAGTACGCGATCCGACCGCAACACGTCGAGCTCGGTCATTGCACACCTCCATCCGCGGCGCGTCGCAGCGACCGCCCGGCCGTCACACCCGTGAGCCGGCCGTCATCGAGCGCCAGCTGTCCGCGCACCAGAACATGGGTGAACCCTGTTGCAGCCGTGCGTGGTTGGTCATAGGTCGCCGCATCGGCGACCGTGTCGGGGTCGAACAGCACCAGATCTGCGGCGAAACCGGGCCGGATGAATCCGCGGTCGACCAGTCGGAGGCGGGTGGCCGCCCGTCCGCTCAGGTGCCCGACGCACTCCTCGAGGGAGAACAGTCCGAGGTCTCGGCAATAGTGGCCGAGGTACCGGGCGAACGTCCCCCAGCCGCGGGGGTGTGGTTTCGAGCCGACCAACAGTCCGTCGCTGCCGCCGGTGTGGCGGGGGTGCTGCATGATGGCCCGAACGTTCTCCTCGTGCCCGACGTGCTGCAGGATCCCGCTGCCCAGTTCGTCGCGTAGCAGCAGGTCGATGCACACGTCGAAGGCGTCGCGCTGCTCTGCCGCGGCGATCTGTGCGATGGTGTGGCCCACGTAGCGGTCCAGCTCAGGGTGTGTGACGCCACTGATCTCGATGGTGTCCCACTCGGCGATCACGCCGTGGCAGCCGTCGGAGCCACTGATCTCAAGGTGCTCCCGAATCCGTTCCAGTGCACCGGGATCGGTCAACCGGGCCAGGGTCTCCTCGGTGCTTCCGGCCGACGCCCAACTCGGCAGGATGGCCGAGAGCGTGGTGGCCCCCGGCAGATAGGGATAGGTGTCGAGGCTGATGTCGGCGCCCGCGGCGGTCGCGGCGTCGAGCATGGCCAGAAGTTCGCGCGCCCGTCCCTTGTTCGGGCCGAAGTTGAGGGTCGCGTGGGCCAGGTGCAGTGCGCAGCCCGACCTGATGGCCAGGTCGATCATCTCGGCGTAGGCCTCCAGTGCGCCCGCACCGTAGGACCGGTGATGCGGCGAGAAGTAGCCGCCGTAGGACGCCACCGTCCGGCACAGTGCGAGCAGTTCGTCGTTGTCGGCGTACATCCCGGGGGTGTACGTCAATCCGGCGGACAGGCCGACCGCACCCTCGGTCATGCACTGCGCCACCAGTGATTGCATCTCGGTGATCTGCTCAGGGGTGGCGGGCGTGTCGTCCCACCCGACGACCAGCGCGCGGATCACACCGTGCGGAACGAGATAGGCCACGTTGGTGGCGATCCCGCGGTCGAGCCGGTCGAGGTATTCGGCCACCGAGCGCCAGTCGAACTCGAAATCGCTCGGGTCGGTGTTCCAGCCCGCGATCTTGCGACGGACGACGGCGAGCACCTCGGAAGTCACCGGCGCGTACGACAGTCCGTCCTGCCCGAGTACCTCGGTGGTGACGCCCTGCGTGATGCGCGACGGATGCACCGGGTTGAGCAGGATCTGCAGATCCGAATGGGCGTGCATGTCGATGAATCCGGGGGCGAGCACCAGCCCGTCGGCGTCGATCACCCGGTCGGCGGCCGGGGCGTCCCCGGGTTCGGTGGCGATGGCGGCGATACGGTCGTCATCGACCAGGACGTCGGCCAGGTACCGGGGCGTCTCGGTGCCGTCGATGACGGTCGCGGAGCGGATCAGGGTGCGCATGAGAATTCCGGATCAGAAGAAGGTGCGGATCAGGTCGATGACGACGGGGTCGGCTGCGTCGGGCGCGACGACCGGGATCCACCTCCACTTGTCGAAGGCCGTGCAGGGATGGGAAAGGCCCAGCCTCACAACATCACCCACCCGGATATCGGAATCGGGCGGGATGGTGAGAAACGCATGCTGGTCGTTGACCGCCACGATCTCGGCATCGGTGATGGGTCGTGCGGGCGCGCCGAGCTGCGAGGCAACCAGCTGAGGTGTCGGCAGTCCCTCGTCGAACGGGACGTCCCGCTTGCCGGCGTCCAGCAGTGCCAGGCCGGGCTCCGGACGTGACACCACCCGCGCCCAGGTGTGCATCGCCGAGCGCAACCGGAACGGCTCGTCGCTTCGACCGAACGGCGTGATGCCGGTGTAGAAGCCGTCGTCGTGGATGATGTAGGCCCCGGCCCGAACCACGACGTGCGTGTGACCGCCGGCCAGCGGGGCCAGCACATCGGCGACCACATCGAAATACGCGCTGCCACCGGCGGGTAAGGACACAACCCCGTCGGGGGGGGGGAGAACCACACCCCCGCTGCGGGGGGGGGGGCCGGGCNCCGAATCCGCCCAGGTGAGCACCTCGAGGTCTGCGCGGGCGTGCATCTCGCCGGCCAACCAGCGCAGGGCGACCGGGTCGACCAGTGCGTTGGCGAGTTGAATCCGCGTGACTCCGAAATTCACCGCGACGCGTACCTGGCTGGGCGTGGCGAGCGTGATTCCCCATGCGCCGCTGCGCAACTGTCGCTCCCACAGGACCGGTGACATGGTGGTCTTGCCGTGCGGCGCCAATTCGACACCGTGCGCGGCGCACCATCCCGCCATCGCGGTGACGTTGTCCTCGAGGGCGGATTGGTCGAGTGTCATCACCGGGGTGGTGAACGCCGAGAGCCGAGGACGGGTGGCCAGGAATTCCGCGGCGGTGAGGCCGGCCGCTGCCGTGGGCAACGCCTTATCCAGTTCGGACAGTCGCTCCGCCCGCAGGGTGTCCCACGCCTGGCTGACCAGTGCGGGTTCGCCTCGCGTCGTCATGCCGATCGGTCCTCCGTTGGTGATCCTGGGTGTTTGAGAGGGGTTTGAACTGCTATGTTGCGCATAGTGCAATTACAGTTGCATTTTCGTGTGTGACATGTCTAACATGACACGCGACACCGCGTCAATCGTTTCGACCCGAAGGACGGCAGTGCCCGAATTGCCCACATCCACCGGCGGCGGCGTCGCCTGCCTTGGTGAAGCGCTGGTCTTGGTCGGTGCTCAGGCCGAACTGCACCTGGCCGGTGCTCAGGCTGAATTGCACCTGGCCGGTGCTCAGGCCCAATTGCACCTGGCCGGTGCGGAAGCCAACGTCGCGGCCGGACTCACCGCCTGGCACACCCTCGCCTCGTTCGTCGGCCGGCTCGGTCACGACGAGTACGGCGCACTGATCAGATCGGAACTGGCCGCCCGCGGCGTCGACATCTCCGCCGTCGAAATCGACCCGGACCGGCCCACCGGGCACTACTCGAAGGTGACCGCGCCCGACGAAGCGGGGGAGCTACGCAGCAGCAGCCGGTACAGCCGAGCGGGTTCGGCGGCGTCGGCGATGACCCCCGAATTCCTGGACACGGCCGCGGTGGCGGACGCGTTCAGGCGGGCGTCGGTGGTCCATTGCAGCGGGATCACCCCGGCGCTGTCTCCGACGTGCCGGGCCATGATGCGTCGGCTGCTCGCCGATCGGCCCGGCATCACCGGATTGGTGAGCTTCGATGTGAACTGGCGCGAACAACTGTGGCCCGACAGCGATCCCACCGAGGTGGTGGCCCTCGCCGATTTGGCCGACCTGGTGTTGGTCGGCGCCGACGAGGCGGTCCGCGTCATGGGAACCGACGACCCGGCGGCCCTACGTCGCATCCTGCCGAACCCGGTGACGTTGGTGATCAAGGATGGTGCCGACCAGGCGCTGGCCGTCGACCGAGACGGTGCGGTGGTCGCGGTCCCGGCGCTGAGCGTGGAGGTGGTGGAACCGGTGGGTGCCGGCGACGCCTTCGCCGCCGGCTACCTCAGCGGGGTTGTCCGCCAAGAGAATCCGGCCTCATGTCTGCGCCGCGGCCACATCGGGGCGGCCGTCACGCTGACCGTCGCGGCCGATTCCGCGCCGCCACCGCCCGAGGCGCTGATCGACCACCTGCTCGGCTGCGCGGATGGCGAGTGGGCGGCCACCACCGTCAGCCCGGCCGGATTCGACACCTCGGGGAGCCGGCGATGAGCCAAAGCGTGGCGCGTGCATTGCAGCTGCTGATCCAGCTCGGTGGCGGCCCGGCCAGTTTGGACGAACTCGCGGCCGCCACGGGCGTACACAAGACCACCGTGATGAGGTTGCTGCGCACCCTGTCCGACGAGCGGTTCACCTTCCGCGACAACAACAACCGTTATCACCTCGGGTCGCGGATCTTCGAGCTCGCCGCGCACGGCACCGATCAGCGGGAGATCCGGCAGATCGCGTCACCGCATCTCGTCGAGTTCAACCGTGAGTACGGTCGCACCACGCACCTGGCCGCGATGGAGGGCGCCGACATCGTCTACATCGACAAGCTCGAATCCCACGACCAGATCCGGATGTACTCCCGCATCGGGCTGACCGCCAACCTGAATTCCACCGCCGTCGCCAAGGTGATCCTCGCCGACCTGCCCGATGACGAGTTGCGGCCGATCGTCGCCGCGATGGATTTCACCCGGCGCACGCCGAACACCATCACCACGCCCGAGGCGTACCTGCGGGAGATCGAGACCGTCCGGGCCCAGGGCTGGGCCCAGGACCGTGAAGAGAACGAGCCGTCGATCAACTGCATGGGCGCCCCGATCCGCGGCGCGAACGGCCGTGTGGTCGCAGCGGTTTCGGTGTCGGTGCCCGATGTGGTGCTGCCCTTCGAGCAGGTGCTCGAACTGCTGCCTGCGCTACAGGCGGTGTGCCGCCGCATCTCGGCCGAATGCGGTTACCGCCCACCGGCCTGACCACCCGACAACACCGAAAAACAAGAAACCAGAGGAGATTCCATCGTGTCCGATTCGCAGGTCATCCGTACCGACGACGCGCCGGCCCCCGCACACACCTTCAGCCAGGGCATCCGCAAGGGCGGCATGCTTCAGGTGTCCGGCCAGGGGCCGATGGACCCCGCCACCAACACCTACATCGGCGAGGACGATGTCCGGGCGCAGACCCGCCGCACGCTGGAGAACGTCAAGGCGATCCTCGCCGCCGGCGGCGCCGGTGTCGACGATGTCCTGATGTTCCGGGTCTACCTCACCAAGCGTGACGATTTCTCAGCGATGAACGAGGTGTACGGCGAGTTCATCGCCGAGAACGTCAAATCGGATCAGCTTCCGTGCCGGACAACGGTGTTCGTCGACCTCCCGCACGAGGTGATGCTGGTGGAGATCGACGCCCTGGCCGTCGTTGGCTAACTCAGCAGTCCCCGCGCCACGTGGGTGATCTGCACCTCGTTGCTGCCGGCGTAGATCATCAGCGACTTGGCGTCGCGAGCCAGCTGTTCGACCCGGTACTCGGTCATGTAGCCGTTGCCGCCGAACAGCTGGACCGCCTCCATCGCGACGTCGGTGGCCGCCTGCGAGCAGTACCACTTGATCGCCGAGGCTTCGGCCAGTGAGATCGGCACGCCCTTCTCGGCGGACTCGATGACGCGGAAGAGCATGTTGCGCACGTTCATCCGGGCGACTTCCATGTTGGCCAGCTTGAGCTGGATCAGCTGGAACTGGCTGATCTCCTGGCCCCACAGCTTGCGGGTCTTGGCGTAGTCGACGCTCAACCGCAGGCATTCCTCGATCACGCCCAGCGCCATCGCGGCCACCCCGATGCGTTCGGCCGAGAAGTTCGACCGGGCGCTGGCCCGGCCCTCGTCGACCCCGTCCGCGGTATCGGAACCTTCGGACTCGCCGAGCAGCCGGTCGCGGCCGAGCCGGACGTTGTTGAAGAACAGCTCACCGGTGCGCGACGAGTGGATACCCATCTTGCGGAACGGCTTCGACTGGACGAAGCCCTCCATGCCGCGGTCGAGCACGAAGGTCAGGACCTTGCGGTTGCGCTTGTCCGCGCCGTCCCCTTCGTCGAGCTTGGCGTAGACCACCACGACGTCGGCATCGGGCCCGTTGGTGATGAAGGTCTTCTGGCCGTTGAGGATGTAGTCGTCCCCGTCACGAGTGACGTAGGACTTCATCCCGCCGAAGGCATCCGAGCCCGAATCCGGTTCGGTGATCGCCCAGGCGCCGATCTTCTCGTAGGTCACCAGACCGGGCAGCCAGCGCTCCTGCTGGGCCAGGGTGCCGCGGCTCTGGATGGTCGACACGGTCAGGCCCAGGCTGACACCGAGGCCGGTGACCAGGCCCATCGACACCCGGCACAGCTCGCTGATCAGGACGAACCCCATACCCGGGGATCCACTGCCGCCGAACATCCCACCGCGGGCACCCGAGGGTAAGCTGTCGCCGCTGCGCAGCTTCTCCAGCCGCTTGTCCAGCGATTCCTTGGCCATCGTGTCGATCCCGAACGTGGCGAACAGCTTTCGCACGATGGGATACGGCTCCATGTCGCCGCTTTCCAGCTCGTCGAGATGGGGGCGAATCTCTTTGTCTACGAACTCGCGAACCGCGTCTCGTACGGCGATGTCGACATCAGACCAATCAAGCATTCCGACAGCTTAGACAGGTGTCAAAATCAGGCGGCCGGGCGGCGGGCCGGTCGCAGCGCAGGCAACGAGAACGTGGTGTGCATCAGCGCGCCCGCGCGGTCGAGCAAGGTCTTGCGGCGCGGCAGATAGTGCATCGGCAGCCCTCGGCGATCACGGGGCGGCGCCATGAAGCCAGGAGCCTCGACCAGCGGGCCGTCGGCCGGCAGCTTCCCGGACGCACGTCGGTAGGCCGACAGCGCTCGCGGATGGAGCCGGATCTCGTCGGGGACCGCGACGAACGCCAGCTCGACCATCTTCCCGAAGATCCGCAGCAGCACTTCGTCGCCCGGGGTCCAGCGCATCCCGGCCTTCTCGCGCACGGCGGGGTCGAACAACCCGGCGGCGATCCAGCGTTGTGCACCCACCATCGGCCTGAACAGCTGGTCCCACAAGGGTGTGGGCATCAGCACGAACCACGGCTTGGGAATCCGGATGGTGAAGATGTCGAGGGTGGCCCGGTTGATCTCGAGTTCGTCGCGACACTTGGCGTCCCAGTACTCCTGGAACTCCTCCCAGGTCTTGGGGACCGGACGCATGCTCATGCCGTACATGCGGTACCACTGCACGTGCTCGTCGAAGAGTTGCCGCTTCTCGGCCTCGGTGAGCCCGCCGCAGAAGTACTCGGCGGTCTTGATGATCAGCATGAAGAATGTCGCGTGCGCCCAGTAGAAGGTCTCCGGGTTGAGGGCGTGATACCGCCTGCCCTCGGCGTCGACTCCCTTGATGGTGTGGTGGAACCCCTTGATCTGGGCGCCGGTCTCGGCGGCCCGATCGCCGTCGTACACCACGCCCATGATCGGGTAGACGGACCGGGCCACCCGCTGCAGCGGCTCGCGCAGCAGGATCGAATGTTCTTCGACGCCCGCACCCAGTTCGGGGTACATGTTCTGGATCGCCCCGATCCACACGCCCAGCATTCCGGTGCGCAGGTCGCCGAAGTACTTCCAGGTCAGCGAATCCGGGCCCAGTGGGTCGTGCTCGGTTCCGGTGGCGGCTCGTGTGGTCATCGCGTCCTCGTTGACTCGTCATGACTTGGGTCACAGCTGAGCCCAACGATAGTGGTGACAACGCACGTTGTCTATAACGACGCGGCGCGGTGTCGCGCACTGTTATGAGCCGGCTATCGAGGCGCCACAGCGCTGTGACCAGCCCGGTTTGCCAGTGGCCGAAGAGTGCGGGCAAACCCGCCCGCGGCGTGATTGCCCGGCGGTCGAAACGGCACATACTCTTGCGCTGTGGATGGCGAGCCGTTCGATGACCCGTCCGGCCGAGTCGGGGATGTCGAGCAGGCGCCGCAGCAGCGACCTGTCCGGACACCCGGGTTGCCGGGGCCGCTGGGGTGGTTCCAGCGCACGAACCGCAGCCCCGCCGTCATCGAGATGGTCCGCCGGGTTCGACGCTCCCTTCCGGGAGATCCCGACTTCGGTGACCGGCTCTCGGTTTCCGGCGACGGCGGGCCCCGGGCGGCGGCACGAGTGGCCGACCGGCTGCTCGACCGTGACGCCGCGTCGCGAGAAGTCAGTCTCGGCGCGTTGCAGGTCTGGCAGGCGCTCACCGAGCGGGTCTCGGGCACCCCGGCCAACCGCGAGGTAACACTCGTCTTCACCGACCTGGTCGGCTTCTCCTCGTGGTCACTGCGGTCCGGCGACGATGCGACGTTGCGGTTGCTTCGACGGGTGGCACAGGTGATCGAGCCGCCGGTGCTGGAGGTCGGCGGCCACATCGTCAAACGCATGGGCGACGGCGTCATGGCGGTGTTCTCCGACCCGGTCACCGCGCTGGGGGCGATGCTCATCGCGCTCGACGGCGTGAAGAACATCGACCAGGACGGATACGCCCCACGCATGCGGGTCGGCATCCACACCGGACGCCCCCAGCGCATCGGGTCCGACTGGCTCGGCGTCGACGTGAACATCGCGGCCCGGGTGATGGCGCGGGCCGGCACCGGCGGGATCATGGTGTCGCACACCACACTGGCGGGCATCTCCGAGGAGCACTTGGCCGAGCTCGGGGCCACCGTCAAACGTCAACGGCGCCAGATGTTCTCGAACAAGGCCGACGGCGTGCCCGACGACCTGGTGATGTACCGGGTCCGAACAGCGCGGCAGTCGCCAAACTGACCACTGGGAAACGCATTCGGGGAGCGAGCGGCCGATCGCCTATGATCGCCGGGTGTCCAGCACGCGAGGAGGAGCAACAGAGAGTGAGCAGCCAAGTGATCTCTCTGAAGAAGCCCTGACCAAAGCCGTCAGCGCGGCCCGGCATGCCTTTGATCTGGCCGGTGACCTCGACGCGCTCGCGCGCGCCAAGACCGAGCACCTCGGCGACCGTGCCCCGATCGCGCTGGCCCGTCAGGCGCTGGCGACGCTGCCGAAGGCCGACCGGGCCGACGCCGGCAAACGCGTCAACGTCGCGCGCGGTGAGGCTCAGCGCGCCTACGACGAACGGCTGGCCGAACTGCGCGCCGAGCGCGACGCCGCGGTGCTGGTCGCCGAACGCATCGACGTGACGCTGCCCTCGACCCGCCAGCCGGTGGGTGCCCGGCACCCGATCACGATCCTGGCCGAGAACGTCGCCGACACCTTCCTCGCGATGGGCTGGGAACTGGCCGAAGGCCCCGAGGTCGAGACCGAGCAGTTCAACTTCGACGCGCTCAACTTCCCGCCGGACCACCCGGCCCGCAGCGAGCAGGACACCTTCCAGATCGCCCCAGACGGTTCGCGTCAGGTGCTGCGCACGCACACCTCGCCGGTGCAGATCCGGGCGCTGCTGGAGCGCGACCTTCCGGTCTACATCGTCTCGATCGGACGGACCTTCCGCACCGACGAGCTCGACTCCACCCACACTCCGGTGTTCCACCAGGTGGAGGGGCTGGCGGTGGACAAAGGCCTGACCATGGCGCATCTGCGTGGCACCCTCGACGCGTTCGCGCGGGCCCAGTTCGGCCCGGAGGGGCGCACCCGCTTCCGTCCGCACTTCTTCCCGTTCACCGAGCCGTCGGCCGAGGTGGACATCTGGTTCCCCGGCAAGAAGGGTGGGCCGGGCTGGGTCGAATGGGGCGGCTGCGGCATGGTCAACCCGAATGTGTTGCGGGCCTGCGGTATCGACCCCGATGTCTACTCCGGATTTGCCTTCGGCATGGGATTGGAGCGAACCCTGCAGTTCCGCAATGGAATTCCCGACATGCGTGACATGGTCGAGGGTGACGTCCGGTTCTCGCTGCCGTTCGGGGTGGGTGCCTGATGCGGATTCCTTACAGCTGGCTGCGGGAAGCCGTCCGCGCCGGAGCGCCCGATTGGGATGCCTCCGTCGAGGAACTCGAGCAGACCTTCATCCGGATCGGTCACGAGGTCGAGGAGATCATCCCGGTCGGGCCGGTGACCGGTCCGCTGACCATCGGCCGGGTTGCCGAGATCGAGGAACTCACCGAGTTCAAGAAGCCGATCCGCGCCTGCAAGGTCGATGTCGGCGAACCTGAACTGCGCGACATCGTCTGCGGAGCAACGAATTTCGCCGTCGGCGACCTGGTGGTGGTGGCGCTGCCCGGGACCGTGCTGCCCGGCGACTTCACCATCGCCACCCGCAAGACCTACGGACGCGTCTCCGACGGCATGATCTGCTCGGCATCCGAGATGAACCTCGGCGTGGATCAGGCGGGCATCCTGGTGCTGCCGGCCGGGACCGCCGAACCGGGCACCCCGGCCGCCGAACTGCTGGGCCTCGACGACGTGGTGTTCCACCTGGCCATCACCCCCGACCGCGGCTACTGCCTGTCGGTGCGCGGCCTGGCCCGCGAGATCGCCTGCGCCGACGATCTGGACTTCGTCGACCTTGCCGACGTGGCACCGCTGCCGGCCGAGGGGAAGGCCTGGCCGCTGACGGTCGAGCCCGGAACCGGGGTGCAGCGCTTCGGGTTGCGCCCGGTCACCGGCATCGATCCGGCCGCCGTGTCGCCGTGGTGGCTGCAGCGCCGGCTGATCCTCAGCGGCATCCGCGCCATCTCGCCTGCCGTCNTCGTCGGCCATGCCGGCCAATTGCATCCGGCGGTCATCGAGCGGACCGGGCTGCCCAAGGGCTCGTGCGCCGTCGAGCTCGATCTCGATGCGGTGCCGATCGTCGAGGTGTTGCCCGCGCCCTCGGTGTCGCCATTCCCGGCCGTCTTTCAGGACATCAGCGTGGTCGTCGGCGACGAGGTGGCCGCTGCCGCTGTCGTGGATGCGGTCCGCGACGGGGCCGGTGAACTGCTCGAGGACGTTCGGCTGTTCGACGTCTACACCGGTCCGCAGATCGGGGAGGGGCGCAAGTCACTGACCCTGGCGCTGCGGTTCCGGGCCACCGACCGCACCTTGACCGAGGACGAGGCCAGTGCCGCCCGCGACGCGGCGGTGGCGGTGGCCGGCGAGCGNGACGACGGGCAGGACTGGTCGCAGCCGGCCATCGAGATTCCCGCCGACCTGCCCGACCGCACCGCAGGCCTCGAGTACCCGGCAGGCACCACGGCACGTCGGCTGACTCAGATCGGCGCCGAAGTGAGTGGGTCCGACCCGCTGACCGTCACGCCGCCCAGCTGGCGGCCCGACCTGCGTCAGCGGGCCGACCTGGTGGAAGAGGTGCTGCGGCTGGAGGGCCTGGAGTCCATCCCGTCGGTGCTGCCGACGGCGCCGGCCGGTCGTGGTCTGACGGCCGTGCAGAAGCGGCGCCGCGCGATCGGCAAGTCGCTGGCGCTGGCCGGANTGCATAAGAATGCAGAATTGCCGCATGACTTCGATAGCGGTGGCCGGCGCCAGCGGCTACGCCGGCGGAGAGATCCTGCGATTGCTGCTCGGGCACCCGGCCTACGCCGACGGCCGGCTGACCATCGGGGCACTGACCGCGGCCTCCAGCGCCGGGACCAGCATGGCCGAGCATCACCCGCACCTGTTGCCGTTGGCCTCGCGCGTGCTGGAACCCACCGAGATCGAGGTGCTGGCCGGTCATGACGTGGTGTTCCTCGGGTTGCCGCACGGTCATTCCGCGGCGCTGGCCGAACAGCTGGGTCCGGACACGCTGATCATCGACTGCGGTGCCGACTTCCGGCTGACCGACGCCGCCGACTGGGAGAAGTTCTACGGTTCGGTACATGCGGGCAGCTGGCCCTACGGGCTGCCCGAGCTCCCCGGCGGGCGGGAGCGGCTGAAGGGCGCCAAGCGCATCGCGGTGCCGGGCTGCTATCCGACCGCCGCGCTGTTGGCGCTGCTGCCCGCGGCCGCCGCCGACCTCGTCGAGCCCGCCGTCACCGTGGTGGCGGTCAGCGGTACCTCGGGCGCGGGCAAGTCCGCCAAGGTCGACCTGCTGGGCTCCGAGGTGATCGGCTCCGCCCGTGCCTACAACATCGCAGGCAAGCACCGGCACACCCCGGAGATCGCCCAGGGTCTGCGGTCGGTGACCGACAAGGACGTCAGCGTCTCGTTCACCCCCGTCCTCATCCCGACCGCGCGCGGCATCCTGGCCACCTGCACCGCCCGCACCGGGGCATCGGAGGCCGAGGTCCGGGCCGCCTACGAAAAGGCATATGACGCCGAGCCTTTCATCCATCTGCTGCCCGAGGGGCAGCTGCCCAAGACCGGATCGGTGATCGGCAGCAATGCCGCGCAGCTCGCGGTCGCCGTCGACGAACAAGCCAAAACATTGGTGGCCGTCGCGGCCATCGACAACCTGACCAAGGGCACCGGCGGTGCCGCGGTGCAGTCGATGAACCTGGCCCTGGGGTGGCCCGAAACCGAAGGACTTTCGATCGTGGGAGTGGCACCGTGACCGAGGCGGGTACGCAACAGTCGGCCAAGCTGCTCCGGACCCAGGGCGTCACCGCGCCGGCGGGCTTCCGGGCGGCCGGCATCGCGGCGGGTATCAAGGCGTCCGGTGCGCATGACCTCGCCCTGGTGTTCAACGAGGGGCCGGACTACGCCGCCGCGGGCGTCTTCACCCGCAACAAGATCAAGGCCGCCCCGGTGCAGTGGTCGCAGCAGGTGCTGACCACCGGTCGGCTGCGCGCCGTGGTGCTGAACTCCGGCGGCGCCAACGCCTGCACCGGCCCGCTGGGTTTCCAGGACACCCACGCCACCGCCGAGGCCGTCGCCGCCGCACTGAGCGACTGGGGCACCGAGACCGGGGCCATCGAGGTCGCCGTGTGCTCGACGGGCCTGATCGGCGACCGCTTGCCGATGGACAAGGTGCTGGCCGGCGTCACCGAGATCGTGCACGAGATCGCCGGCGGCCTCACCGGAGGCGATGACGCGGCGCGGGCCATCATGACCACCGACACGGTGCCGAAACAGGTTGCGCTGCACCATTCGGTGGAGTCGGGGGAGAACTGGACCGTCGGCGGGATGGCCAAGGGCGCCGGGATGCTGGCGCCGTCGCTGGCCACCATGCTGGTGGTGCTGACCACCGACGCGGTCGCCGATGCGGCGGCACTGGACACCGCGCTGAAACGGGCCGCGGCACTGACGTTCGACCGGCTCGACGTCGACGGCAGCTGCTCGACCAACGACACCGTGCTGCTGCTGGCCTCGGGCGCCAGCGAGATCGCGCCCAGCCAGGAGGATCTGGACGCCGCCGTCCTGCAGGTCTGCGATGACCTGTGCGCGCAGCTGCAGGCCGACGCCGAGGGCGTCACCAAGCGCATCCTGATCACCGTCGCCGGCGCCGACAGCGAGGACGACGCGCTCGTCGCGGCCCGCGTCATCGCCCGCGACAGCCTGGTCAAGACCGCGCTGTTCGGCTCCGACCCGAACTGGGGCCGGGTGCTGGCCGCCGTGGGTATCGCCCCGGTGAAGCTGGACCCCGAGCGGATCAGCGTGTCCTTCAACGGTTCTCCGGTGTGCATCGACGGTGCGGGGGCACCGGGTGCCCGCGAGGTCGACCTGTCGGGTGAGGACATCGTGGTCGTCGTCGACCTCGGCGTCGGCTCACATCAGGCGTCCATCCGCACCACCGATCTGTCGCACGCGTACGTCGAAGAGAACTCGGCGTACAGCTCATGAGCCAAGCCATCGAGCGGGGCGTGAAGGCCCAGGTGCTCGCCTCGGCGCTGCCGTGGCTCAAACAACTGCACGGCCAGATCGTCGTGGTCAAGTACGGCGGCAATGCCATGACCGACGACACCCTCAAGGCGGCCTTCGCCGCCGACATGGTGTTCCTGCGCAACTGCGGGATCAAGCCCGTCGTGGTGCACGGCGGTGGGCCGCAGATCAGTGCCATGCTCAAACGGCTCGGCATCGCAGGCGATTTCAAGGGCGGCTTCCGGGTGACCACTCCCGAGGTGCTCGACGTGGCACGCATGGTGCTGTTCGGGCAGGTGGGCCGCGAACTGGTCAACCTGATCAACGCCCACGGGCCGTATGCGGTGGGCCTGACCGGTGAGGACGCGCATCTGTTCACCGCGGTGCGGCGCAGCGTCACCGTGGACGGGGTGGCCACCGACATCGGCCTGGTGGGCGACGTCGAATACGTCAACGCCGAGTCGCTGCTGGATCTCATTGCCGCCGGGCGGATTCCGGTGGTCTCGACCATCGGTCCCGATGTCGATGGCGTGGTGCACAACATCAACGCCGACACCGCCGCAGCGGCGCTGGCCGAAGCGCTGGGCGCCGAGAAGCTGATCATGCTCACCGACGTGGAGGGCCTCTACACCGACTGGCCGGACCGTTCGTCACTGGTCAGCGAGATCGACACCGCGGCCCTCACCCAACTGCTGCCCAAGCTCGAATCGGGCATGGTGCCCAAGATCGAGGCCTGCCTGCGGGCGGTCGCCGGTGGGGTGCCGAGCGCGCACGTCATCGACGGTCGCGTCGAACACTGTGTGCTGGTCGAGCTTTTCACCGATGAAGGAACCGGAACCAAGGTGGTAAAACCGTGAGCCTCCAAGACCGCTGGGAAGCGGTGATGATGAACAACTACGGCACCCCGCCGCTGGCGCTGGCCAGTGGTGACGGCGCCGTGGTCACCGACACCGACGGCAAGTCCTATCTGGACCTGCTGGGCGGGATCGCGGTCAACCTGCTCGGCCATCGCCACCCCGCGGTCATCGAGGCCGTCACGAGCCAGCTCAACACCCTGGGCCACACGTCCAACCTGTATGCCACCGAGCCCGGTATCGCGCTGGCCGAAGCGCTGGTCGGCCATCTGGGTACCCAGGCCCGGGTGTTCTTCTGCAACTCGGGCACCGAGGCCAACGAGGTGGCTTTCAAGATCACCCGGCTCACCGGCAAGACGAATATCGTTGCCGCCCAAGGCGCTTTCCACGGCCGCACCATGGGGTCGCTGGCGCTGACCGGCCAGCCCGCCAAGCAGGCGCCGTTCGAGCCGCTGCCGGGCAACGTCACCCACGTGCCCTACGGCGACATCGAAGCGCTTGCCGCCGCGGTCGATTCGGATACCGCCGCGGTGTTCCTGGAACCGATCATGGGGGAAGGCGGCGTCGTCGTCCCGCCTGCCGGCTACCTGGCCAGGGCCCGCGAGATCACGGCGAAGAACGGCGCGCTGCTCGTCCTCGATGAGGTGCAGACCGGCGTCGGGCGCACCGGTGCGTTCTATGCCCATCAGCACGACGGCATCACGCCCGACATCGTGACGCTGGCCAAGGGGCTAGGTGGCGGCCTGCCGATCGGCGCCTGCCTGGCGATCGGTGCGGCGGGCGATCTGCTCACGCCGGGCCTGCACGGCAGCACCTTCGGTGGCAACCCGGTGTGCACGGCGGCCGCGGTGGCCGTGCTCAAGGCGCTGACCGACGAGGATCTGATCGCGCGGGCCGGGGTGCTCGGCAAGACGCTCAGTCACGGCATCGAGGAACTGGGCCACCCGCTGGTCGGCCATGTTCGGGGCAAGGGCCTGCTGCAGGGTGTGGTGCTGACCGCGCCGAGCGCCAAGGTGGTCGAGGCCGCGGCCCGCGATGCCGGCTTCCTGGTGAACGCCGCCGCCGCCGACGTGATCCGGCTGGCGCCCCCGCTGATCATCACCGAACCGCAGATCGAGACGTTCCTGTCCGCTCTGCCCGCCGTTCTCGACACCGCTGTGGAGGCTGATTCATGACCCGGCATTTCCTGCGCGACGACGACCTGTCGCCCGACGAGCAGGCCGAGGTGCTCGCCTTGGCCGCCGAACTGAAAAAGGCGCCGTTCTCGCGGCGGCCGCTGGAGGGGCCGCGCGGCGTCGCGGTCATCTTCGAGAAGAACTCGACCCGTACCCGGTTCTCGTTCGAGATGGGCATCGCCCAGCTCGGCGGGCATGCCGTCGTCGTCGACGGCCGCAGCACCCAACTGGGCCGCGAGGAGACCTTGGAGGACACCGGGGCGGTGCTGTCGCGGTACGTCGACGCCATCGTGTGGCGCACCTTCGCCCAGGAGCGGCTCACGGCGATGGCATCCGGCTCGAGCGTGCCCATCGTCAACGCACTGTCCGACGAATTCCACCCCTGCCAGGTGCTGGCCGATCTGCAGACGCTGGCGGAACGTCGGGGCAACCTCACGGGACTGCGAATGACGTACCTGGGCGACGGCGCCAACAACATGGCGCACTCGCTGATGCTGGGCGGCGTGACCGCCGGCATTCACGTCACCATCGCCGCGCCGGCCGGCTTCGAACCCGACCCGCACTTCGTCGACGCCGCCAAGCGGCGGGCCGCCGAGACGGGGGCAACAGTAACGCTGACCGATGATCCGCAGGCCGGTGCCGACGGCGTCGACGTGCTGGTGACCGACACCTGGACCTCGATGGGTCAGGAGAACGACGGACTCGACCGGGTGCGGCCGTTCCGGCCGTTCCAGGTCAATGCCGACCTGCTCAAGCGCGCCGACCCGGAAGCCATTGTGCTGCACTGCCTTCCGGCCCATCGTGGCCATGAGATCACCGATGACGTGATCGACGGACCGCAGAGCGCGGTGTTCGACGAGGCCGAGAACCGGTTGCACGCCCAGAAGGCGCTGTTGGTCTGGTTGCTGGAGCGAGCCTGACGTGAGCGCACCGACCCGCGCCGGGCGTCAGGCCCGCATCGTCGCCCTGCTGTCCTCGAGGCAGGTGAGCAGCCAGACCGAACTGGCCGCCCTGCTGGGGCAGGAGGGGATCGAGGTCACCCAGGCCACGTTGTCGCGTGACCTGGAGGAACTCGGCGCGGTCAAACTGCGTGGCGCCGACGGCGGCGTCGGCGTCTACGTGGTGCCCGAGGACGGCAGCCCGGTCCGCGGAGTTTCCGGCGGCACCGAGCGGCTGACCCGGTTGTTGGGGGAGTTGCTGGTATCGACCGACGCCAGCGCTAACCTTGCCGTGCTGCGCACCCCGCCCGGGGCCGCGCACTACCTGGCCAGCGCGATCGATCGCGCTGCCTTGCCGTACGTGGTCGGCACCATCGCCGGAGACGACACCATCGCGGTGGTGGCGCGGGAGCCGATGACCGGTGCCGAGCTCGCCAGCACCCTCGAGAACCTCAAATAGAGCTGAAGTAAAAGGAGACTGCTCACATGTCCGATCGCGTGATCCTCGCGTATTCCGGGGGTCTGGACACCTCGGTGGCCATCAGCTGGATTGGCAAGGAGACCGGCCGTGAGGTCGTCGCCGTCGCCATCGACCTCGGCCAGGGCGGCGAGGATATGGAGGTCGTGCGGCAGCGTGCGCTGGATTGCGGCGCGGTCGAGGCGGTCGTGGTCGATGCCCGCGACGAGTTCGCCAATGAGTACTGCCTGCCCACCATCAAGTCCAACGCGCTTTACATGGACCGCTACCCGCTGGTCTCGGCCATCAGCCGCCCGCTGATCGTCAAGCACCTGGTGGCCGCGGCGCGGGAGCACGGCGGCGGCACCGTCGCCCACGGCTGCACCGGCAAGGGCAACGACCAGGTGCGGTTCGAGGTCGGATTCGCCTCGCTGGCCCCCGATCTGCAGGTGCTGGCCCCGGTCCGCGACTATGCCTGGACCCGCGAGAAGGCGATCGCGTTCGCCGAGGAGAACGCCATCCCCATCAACGTCACCAAGCGCTCGCCGTTCTCGATCGACCAGAACGTGTGGGGCCGCGCGGTGGAGACCGGGTTCCTGGAGCATCTGTGGAACGCGCCCACCAAGGACGTCTACGACTACACCGAGGACCCCACGGTCAACTGGAACACCCCCGATGAGGTGATCGTCGGCTTCGAGAAGGGTGTGCCGGTCTCGATCGACGGGCGCCCGGTCACGGTGTTGCAGGCCATCGAGGAGCTCAACCGCCGCGCCGGTGCCCAGGGCGTGGGCCGGCTCGACGTGGTCGAGGACCGCCTGGTCGGCATCAAGAGCCGCGAGATCTACGAGGCACCCGGCGCCATGGTGCTGATCACCGCCCACACCGAACTCGAGCACGTCACGCTGGAGCGCGAGCTGGGCCGGTTCAAGCGCACCACCGACCAGAAGTGGGGCGAGCTGGTCTATGACGGCCTGTGGTACTCGCCGCTTAAGGCGTCGCTGGAGGCGTTCGTCGAGCACACCCAGCAGCACGTTACCGGCGAGATCCGGCTGGTGCTGCACGGCGGTCACATCGCCGTCAACGGCCGCCGGAGCGCAGAGTCGCTGTACGACTTCAACCTGGCCACCTACGACGAGGGCGACAGCTTCGACCAGTCCTCGGCGAAGGGCTTCGTGCACGTGCACGGGTTGAGCTCCAAGATCTCCGCCAAGCGCGATCTGGGCCTGTAAGCACTAAGCACCGCGAGCGTGCGTGTCTGCTGCCCGACACGCCATGAAATCGGCGCAAACGCGCACGCTCGCACAGCAGTGAGGGTGACATGAGTACCAACGACGGAACCACCAACGAGGGCTCGCTGTGGGGCGGCCGGTTCGCCGACGGTCCTTCGGCCGCCCTTGCCGCGCTGAGTAAGTCGACCCACTTCGACTGGGTGCTGGCGCCGTACGACATCACCGCATCCAAGGCCCACGCCCGGGTGCTGCACCGGGCCGGGCTGCTCACCGATGAGCAGCGCGACGGTTTGATCGCGGGCCTCGACAGCCTCGGTTCCGACGTCGCCGACGGCAGCTTCGAGCCGCTGGTCACCGACGAGGACGTGCACGGCGCGCTGGAGCGCGGCCTGATCGACCGTGTCGGGCCGGACCTGGGCGGCCGGCTGCGGGCCGGACGTTCCCGCAACGACCAGGTGGCCACGCTGTTCCGGATGTGGCTGCGCGACGCGGTCCGCCGCGTCGCCGACGGTGTGCTCGAGGTGGTCAACGCGCTGGCGGTCCAGGCCGCGGCCCACCCGACGGCGATCATGCCCGGCAAGACCCACCTGCAGGCCGCTCAGCCGATCCTGCTCGCGCACCATCTGCTCGCGCATGCGCATCCGCTGCTGCGCAACGTCGACCGGCTCGCCGATTTCGACGACCGCACCGCGGTGTCGCCCTACGGTTCCGGGGCGCTGGCCGGGTCCTCGCTCGGCCTGGATCCCGACGCCATCGCCGCAGACCTCGGATTCGCCTCAGCCGCAGACAATTCCGTCGACGCCACGGCCGCACGCGATTTCGCCGCCGAGGCCGCCTTCGTGTTCGCCCAGATCGGCGTGGACCTGTCGCGGCTCGCCGAGGACATCATCCTGTGGAGCACCACCGAATTCGGCTACGTCACGCTGCACGACTCGTGGTCGACCGGCAGCTCGATCATGCCGCAGAAGAAGAACCCGGACATCGCCGAGCTGGCCCGCGGAAAATCCGGCCGGTTGATCGGCAACCTCACCGGCCTGCTCGCCACGCTCAAGGCGCAGCCGCTGGCCTACAACCGGGACCTGCAAGAGGACAAGGAACCCGTCTTCGACTCGGTGGCGCAGCTCGAGCTGTTGTTGCCGGCGATGGCCGGGCTGGTCGGCACGCTGACCTTCGACGAAGCCAGGATGGCCTCGCTGGCGCCCGCGGGCTACACGCTGGCCACCGACATCGCCGAATGGCTGGTGCGTCAGGGTGTTCCGTTCCGCGTCGCCCATGAGGCCGCCGGTGCGGCGGTGCAGGCCGCCGAGGGCCGCGGTGTCGGGCTCGACGAGCTCACCGACGACGAGTTCGCCGCGATCGACCCGGCCCTCACCCCGCAGGTGCGCGAGGTGCTGACCGTCGAGGGTTCGGTTAACGCCCGCAATGCCCGCGGCGGCACCGCGCCGATCCAGGTCGCCAAGCAGCTCGGCATCGTGCGGAACACCATGGAGGAGTTGCGGATCCGCCTGAGCCGCTAGTCGCCGGGGCCGGCTCGCGTACCGTCGTAGCCGTGGCGCACCAAGTCAGCTTCGATGTCGACGGCGACCGCTGCCTCGGGTACCTACGGGCGTCCGACCATCAACCCGCACCCTGCGTGGTGCTGTGTCCGGGGTTCGGCGGTACCCAGGACACCCCGGCATTGCGGGCCACGGCGGAGGACTTCGCCGCCGCCGGCTTCCACGCCCTGACCTTCGATTACCGCAGTCTCGGCGAAAGTGGTGGGCGTCCCCGCCAAGTGGTGAACATCCAGGGCCAACTCGCCGACATCGCCGCAGCGGTGGCATGCGCCCGCGGCCTCGACGGGGTGGACCCGTCCCGCGTCGCGCTGTGGGGCACCTCGCTCGGCGGTGGCCACGTGATCGCCGCGGCCGCCCGCGACCACGAGATCGCTGCCGTGATCGCCCAGATCCCGTTCAACGGATTTCCCCGGCGCGTCGAAGGACGCTCGACCCTTTCCACCCTGCGCCTGCTCGCGGCCATGGCCGAGGACTGGGGGCGCGGCCGGCTGCGCCTCGCGCCGCGGTATGTGGCCGCGGTGGGCGCCCCTGGAGAATTGGCGGTGATGACCGGCGCCGGTGCGCAACGAGCGATCGCCGGGATGACCAGTCCGACCTGGCGCAACCAGGTCGCGCCGCGCGCCCTCATCGAGATGATGCGCTACCGCCCAATCGATTTCGCCGGGCAGGTGACGTGTCCGGTGCTGGTGTGCATGGGCACCGAGGACGCCGAGACCACGCCGGACAAAGTGAGCGCGCTGGCCGAGGCGGCGCCGCGGGGTGAGCTGCTCGAGTACCCGGTCAACCACTTCGATTTCTATGTCGACGACATCCGTCGCCGGGTCGTCGCCGATCAGATCGCTTTCCTGACCCGGGTGCTCGGATAGCTATTCCAGCTTCTCGGACAGCTCCATCCAGCGGGCTTCGAACTCGGCCACCTGCGTTTCCAGGTCGCGCAGTTCGCCGGTGAGCCGGCCCAGCCCGACGTGGTCGGCCTGGTCGTGGGCGGCGAGTTCGTCGTGCTTGGCGGAGATCCGGTCGGCAAGCTTGGCCAGCGACCGGTCGATCGAGGCGATCTCTTTTTCGACGTTGCGGAGCTCGGCGCCGGACAGCCCTGGGGCCGGGGCTGTTTCGGTGCGCGGCGCAGGCGCGGTCGGGGGAGAGGCCGCGGAGCGTTGCGCCGACAGTCGCAGGTACTCGTCGACCCCGCCCGGCAGGTGCCGGAGGCGGCCGTCGAGGATCGCGTACTGCTGATCGGTGACCCGCTCCAGCAGGTACCGGTCGTGCGACACCACGATCAGCGTTCCCGGCCAGGAATCCAGCAGATCCTCGGTGGCGGCCAGCATGTCGGTGTCCACGTCGTTGGTGGGCTCGTCGAGCACCAGCACGTTGGGCTCCGACAACACCACCAGCATCAGCTGCAGCCGGCGGCGTTGCCCACCGGACAGTTCACCGACGCGCGTGGAGAGTTGATCGCGGGCGAAACCCAACCGCTCCAGCAGCTGCGCCGGCGTGACGTCCTTGCCGTCGATCTGATAGCTGGTCTGCAGCCTTCCGACCACCTCGCGGACCATGTCGCCGGCCACCGCGTCGAGCTCGCTGGACTGCTGGTCCAGGATCGAAAGCCGTACGGTCTTACCGCGTTTGACCCGGCCGCTGGTCGGCGTCACCGTCCCGGCGATCAAGCCCAGCAACGTCGATTTGCCCGCTCCGTTGGCCCCGACGATTCCGGTGCGCTCACCGGGGCCGATGCGCCACTCGATGTCGCGCAACACTTCTCGGTTCGATCCCGGGTAGGTCACCGACACGTCGAGCAGGTCGATGACGTCCTTGCCGAGTCGGGCCGTGGCCAGCCGCGACAGCTCCACGGTGTTGCGCAGCGGCGGAACATCCGAGATCAGCGCGTTGGCCGCGTCGATGCGGAACTTGGGTTTGGAGGTGCGGGCCGGTGCCCCGCGCCGCAGCCAGGCCAACTCCTTGCGCATCAGGTTCTGCCGTTTGGCCTCGATCGAGGCGGCCTGGCGATCCCGCTCCACCCGCTGCAGCACGTAGGCCGCATAGCCGCCCTCGAACGGCTCCACGATCCGGTCGTGCACCTCCCACGTGGTGGTCGCGACCTCGTCGAGGAACCAGCGGTCGTGGGTGATCAATAACAGCCCACCGGCACCGCGGGCCCAGCGCTGTTTGATGTGTCCGGCCAGCCAGGTGATGCCCTGGATGTCGAGATGGTTGGTCGGCTCGTCGAGCGCGATGACGTCCCAGTCGTCGATCAGCAGCGCGGCCAGCTGCACGCGCCGGCGCTGGCCACCCGAAAGGGTCGACACGGGCGCGTCGAACGGGAGGTCGGCGACCAAACCCCCGATGACATCCCGGATCCGGGCGTCGCCGGCCCACTCGTGCTCGGGACGGTCACCGACCAGAGCCCAACCGACGGTGTGGTCGGGGTCGAGGGTGTCGGTCTGGTCCAGTGACCCCACCCGCAGTCCGCTGCGCCGGGTCACCCGGCCCGCGTGCGGAGTGATCCGGCCCGTGAGCATGCCCAACAGCGTTGACTTTCCGTCGCCGTTGCGGCCGACGATGCCGATCCGGTCGCCTTCGCTGACGCCGACGGTGACCGAATCGAACACCACCCCGGTGGGGTATTCCAGATGCAGGGTTTCGCCCCCGAGCAGGTGAGCCATCGCCGCCGACCCTATCGTTCGGCGGCCGCGACACCCGCATCGCCCGGGGCCGCTGCCTGCGTCGGGGTGATCAGGTCGGGAGCCGGTTGCTGTTGTGCCATGATGACCACGTCAATCGGGGGTCGGGGCGAGTCGCGATGTGGGGAGCAGGCTGGTGGATTTCTCGGCAGTGACCAAACCGGTCGAGCGGTTGCTGGCAACCGCGCAGAACGGCCTGGAGGTGCTGCGCTACGGCGGCCTGGAGACCGGTGCGGTCCCCTCGCCCTTCCAGATCATCCAGAGCGTGCCGATGTACCGCCTGCGGCGGTATTTCCCGCCGGACGTCCGCCCGGGTGCGCAGACTCAGCGTCCGCCGGTGCTGATGGTGCACCCGATGATGATGTCGGCCGACATGTGGGACGTCACCCGCGACGACGGCGCGGTCGGCATCCTGCACGCGGCAGGCATCGATCCCTGGGTGATCGACTTCGGTTCCCCGGACAAGGTCGAGGGCGGCATGCAACGCAACCTTGCCGACCACGTGGTGGCGCTGTCGGAGGCCATCGACGTCGTCAAAGAGGTCACCGGTTGCGACGTGCACCTGGCCGGCTATTCGCAGGGCGGCATGTTCGCCTACCAGGCCGCCGCGTACCGACGGTCCAAGGACCTGGCCAGCATCATCGCCTTCGGCTCCCCGGTGGACACCCTGGCAGCGCTGCCGATGAACCTGCCCGCCGGAGTCGCCGCGGGTGCCGCGGATTTCATGGCCGACCACGTGTTCAGTCGTATCGACATCCCAGGATGGTTGGCCCGCACCGGTTTTCAGATGCTCGACCCGATCAAGACGGCCCAGTCGCGTCTTGAGTTCCTGCGTCAGCTGCACGATCGCGAGGCCCTGCTCCCGCGCGAACAGCAGCGCCGGTTCCTGTCGTCGGAGGGCTGGATCGCGTGGTCGGGTCCGGCGATCTCGGAACTGCTCAAGCAGTTCATCGCGCACAACCGGATGATCACCGGTGGCTTCTCCGTTCACGGCGATCTGGTCACACTGTCCGACATCGACTGCCCGATCCTCGCGGTGGTCGGCGAGGTCGACGACATCGGCCAGCCGGCTGCCGTGCGCGGGATCAAGCGGGCTGCCCCCGATGCCGACGTCTACGAATACCTGATCAGGGCAGGACATTTCGGCTTGGTCGTGGGTTCGAAGGCCTCATCCCAGACCTGGCCGACGGTCGCGCAATGGGTGAAATGGCTTGGCGGAGACCAGATGCCGGAGGGCGTCGTCCCGATGGAGGCGCAACCGGCCGATCATCCAGAGGGCGGGGTGTCGTTCACCACCCGCGTCACCCATGGCGCCACCGCGGCCACCGAGATGGCGTTCGGGGTGGCCCGTTCGGCGGCCGACGCGTTGGTGACGGCCAACAAGAACGCCAGGACGCTGGTCATCGAGACCGCCCGCACGCTGCCCAGGCTGGCCCGGTTGGGCCAGGTCAACGACCACACGCGGATTTCGCTCGGCCGGATCATGAGCGAGCAGGCGCGCAGTGCCCCCAACGGCGAGGCGCTGCTGTTCGACGGTCGCGTGCACACCTATGAAGCGGTGGATCGCCGGATCAACAACGTGGTGCGCGGCCTGATCGACGTCGGGGTGCGCCAGGGCGCGCGGGTCGGTGTCCTGATGGACACCCGACCCAGTGCGCTGGTGGCCATCGCCGCGCTGTCCCGGCTGGGTGCGGTGGCAGTGCTGTTGCCCGAGGCGGAGCTGGCCGAGGCGGCGCGGCTCGGCGGGGTGGCCGAGATCATCGCCGACCCGAGCCACCTCGCGGTGGCCCGGGAGCTGGACACCCGGGTGCTGGTCCTCGGCGGCGGCGAGAGCCGTGATCTGCATCTGGAACAGTACGACGACGTCGATTTGATCGTCGACATGGAGCAGATCGACCCGGACGTCGTCGAGCTGCCCGGCTGGTACCGGCCCAACCCCGGCCTGGCCCGCGACCTCGCGTTCGTCGCCTTCAGTGAGGTCGGTGGCGAACTCGTGGCCCGGCAGATCACCAACTTCCGGTGGGCACTCTCCGCGTTCGGCACCGCGTCGGCGGCCAATCTGGGGCGCGGCGACACGGTCTATTGCCTGACCCCGCTGCACCACCAATCGGGTCTGCTGGTCAGTCTCGGCGGCGCCGTGGTCGGTGGATCGCGCATCGCGCTGTCCCGCGGGCTGCAACCCGACCGGTTCCTCCAGGAGATCCGCCAGTACGGCGTCACGGTGGTGTCCTACACCTGGGCGATGTTGCGTGAGGTCATCGACGATCCGTCCTTCTCGCTGACCGGCAGCCACCCGGTCCGGTTGTTCATCGGGTCAGGCATGCCCGCCGGGTTGTGGAAGCGCGTGGTCGACGTGTTCGAGCCGGCCCAGGTCGTGGAGTTCTTCGCGACCACCGACGGTCAGGCGGTCCTGGCCAACGTCTCCGGTGCCAAGATCGGCAGCAAGGGACGTCCGCTGCCGGGTAGCGGCACCGTCGAACTGGCCGCCTACGACGCCGACGACGACCTGATCCTCGAAGACGAGCAGGGTTTCGTCCGCAAGGCCGAGGCCAACGAGGTCGGTGTGCTGCTGGCCCACCCACGCGGCCCGGTCGATCCGACGGCCGTGGTCAAACGCGGAGTGTTCGCCCCGGCCGACACCTGGGTGTCCACCGAGTTCCTGTTCCGGCGCGACGAGGACGGCGATTACTGGCTGGTCGACAACCGAGGGGCGGTGATCCGCAGCGAGCGCGGGCCCGTGTTCGCGACCAGTGTCAACGACGCCGTCGGCCGCCTGGACGCGGTCGACATGTCGGTCACCTACGGCGTTGAGGAGGCGGGCCGGCAGTTGGCGGTGACGGCTCTGGCGTTGCGCCCCGGCGGCAGCGTCCCGACGGCCGATCTGTCGCACGCCCTGGAGGACCTTGCCGCAGGCAATCCACCCGATGTGGTGCACGTGGTGGCCGACATGGAGCTCGGTGCGTCGTACCGGCCGCTCGTCGCGCCGCTGCGCGCGGCAGGCATCCCGAAGCCGGGCCGGCGTAACTGTTGGTACTTCGACGCCGATAGCGGTACGTACAAGAAACTGACGGCGGCCAGCCGGGCCGAACTCGTCGCAGGTGCGTCCGACGACGAACCCGCGACGCCGTAGCCGACGAGGTGCCGGGCCGACAATGCGCTGTTACGCTCCGGCGGATGGCAGAACGACTGGAGGATCGATGACATCGGGTTCGGGTGTGAACAGCTGGCGTCGGCTCGTCACCGGTTCGGTGACCGGCGGGGCGCTGGCTTTCGGGCTGCTGGCGGGCGCGGGNCACGACATCCTGAAGCTGCGTCAGCAGGGCTATAAGCCGTCCAACGCCAATCGCGAAGCCATCACCGAGGCGCTCGACAAGCGTCCCAACCAGGTGCCGCTGATCAAAGCGCTCAAGAGCACGCTGGCGTATCAGCGCAAGTTGCAGGCGCAGGCCAGCGCGCAGATTCAGCAGCCGGGGATGATCAACCCCGGGGTCGGCCAATTCCCGGCCGGCATCGCGCCGATTCCCGGCGGGGGCGCGCAGCCTGGCCCTAGTGGCGGCATCCAGATCCCACTGGGCTAGCTTCACGTGGTGGTCGACGACAAGCTTCTGAGCATCCTGGTCTGTCCGCAGGACCGCGGGCCGCTGCTGCTCGCCGGGACGGACTGGCTCTACAACCCCCGGTTGCGGCGGGCCTACCGGATCGAGGACGGGATCCCGGTGCTGTTGATCGACGAGGCCGTGGCCATCGACGACGACGCCGAGCACGACCGGTTGATGCGGTTGGCCGGGTCAGGCGAGTCCGGGTAGGTCACCCGTGAGATATCGCTGCAAGGTGGGCCCGACGGTCTCGACGATCTGTTCCACCGGCAGCGACGCGAACGGCTCCAGTTCCAGGATGTAGCGCGCCATCGCGACCCCGACCAGTTGCGAGGCGACGAACTGGATGCGGATCCTGGAACTGCCGGGCGGGCTGTCCACCCGTGGTCCGATCTCGCCCACGATGATCTCCTGGAGAAACGACCGCACCAGCGAGACGTCGTTGCCGGCCAAAATGGACCGCAGAGTCGCCACGAAGCCCTTGCCGATCTCGGAATCCCACAGCGGCAACAGGATTGACGGCAAGGTGTGGCCGATCTGCTCGACCGGCACGTTCTTGAGCTGTCCGATCACGGTCATCGGATCGATGGGGATGTGGATGGCGGCGGCGAACAACTGCGTCTTGGTGCCGAAGTAGTGGTGTACCAGGGCCGCGTCCACTCCGGCGTCGGCCGCGATGGCACGGATCGACGTCTTGTCGATGCCGTTGCGGGCGAACAACTCTCGCGCGCTGGTCAGGATGCGCTCGCGTTTGTCCGACGGCCCGGCGGGTCGGCCGGGCCGCTTACGTGCCTGGTGGGAATCGGTGCTGGTGGTCGTCACGGCGGCCCTTACGGAGTTCGACGGCGGAGGGTGGCTGCGGCCAGACCCAGTGCCAGTATCGCGAATCCGATCACGACGGCGATGTCGCGTACCGCGACGGCGGTCAGCTCTGGGTAGGCGCCGACCTGCTGAAGGGCTTCGAGCGCATAGCTGGCCGGCAGCACGTTGCTGATCCACTGCAGCCAGTCGGGCAGGGCGGCACGCGGCACGATGATGCCGCACAACAGCAGCTGGGGCACGATCACCACCGGCATGAACTGGACCGCCTGGAACTCGGTGCGGGCGAAGGCGCTGCACAACAGGCCGAGCCCCACACCGAGGACGGCGTTGATGATCGCGATCAGGAACACCAGCACGGGGCTGCCCGCGGTGTCGAAGCCCAGGAACCAGAACGCGACGACGCAGGCCAGGGTCGCCTGCGCCGCGGCCGCGATAGAGAACGCGGTGCCGTAGGCGGCCAGCAGGTCGAAGCGGCGCAGCGGGGTGGTGAGAATGCGCTCGAGCGTTCCCGACACCCGTTCGCGTTGCATGGTGATCGAGGTGATCAGGAACATCACCACGAGCGGGAACACGCCGAGCATGATCAGGCAGGCGGTGTTGAACGGTGTCGGCCGGCCCGGCGCGTGCGGCGCGTTCTGGAACATGAAGTACATCAGCGTGATGATCAGGCTGGGCACCACCAGGATCATCGCGACGCTGCGATGGTCGGCGACCAGCTGGCGCAGGATGCGGCCGGTGGTGGCCAGGTAGGCCGCCGGGCTCAGTCGGCTCGGTTGGTCTCGGCCGCGGCGCTGCGCCGGATGACGGTGAGAAACGCTTCCTCCAGGGACGTGCATGCCGTGTCCTTCCGTAGCCGGTCCGGGGTGGTGTGGGCGAGCAGTCGCCCTTCGCGCATGAGCAGCAGGTCGCCGCAGTGGTCGGCCTCGTCCATGACGTGGCTGGAGACCAGCAGGGTGGTGCCGCGCCGCGCCAGCTCGTTGAATTGCTCCCACAGGTCGACCCGCAGCACCGGGTCCAGGCCGACCGTGGGTTCGTCGAGCACCAGGAGTTCGGGTTCGGCGACCAGGGCGCAGGCCAGCGACGCCCGGGTTCGCTGACCGCCGGAGAGGTTGCCGCAATACGCGGTGCGGTGATCGTCGAGCCCGACGGACCGGATGGCCTCGTCGGCCGAGCTCGCCGATGTGCCGTACAGCGCGGCGAAGTACCGGACGTTGTCGATGATCCGCAGGTCGTCGTAGATCGTCGGTTCCTGGGTGACATACCCGACCCGATGCCGCAGCGGTGCCGAGCCGGCCGGGTGTCCGAGCACCGTGACGGTGCCTGCCGCGATGATCTGCGTGCCGACGATGCTGCGCATCAGGGTGGACTTGCCGCAGCCCGACGGACCGAGCAGGCCGGTGATGGTGCCGCCGGCGATCCGCACGTTTAGGTCGCGGATCGCGGGCCGGCCACCTCGGGTGACCTGCAGGCCGGTGATGTCGACCGCCGGGGGAGCGGCACCGGTCGGGGAGCCCGACGGGAATTCATCAGGCGATGAAGTCATCATGTGATGAATATTGCGCGCGAGCATGGCCGGTGTCAATGGCGGTTCTTGCCAAGTGCAGAATCGCTCGGATGGGCTTGCACATGGGCGCCGAGCTGTTGACTGGTGATCCCTTGCTCGCGGCCCGCCGACTGTTGGGGGCCGAGCTGACCGGCCGCGGTGTCAGCGCGGTCATCGTCGAGGTGGAGGCGTACGGCGGCCCGCCCGACGGACCGTGGCCCGACGCCGCCTCGCATTCGTATCGAGGTGCGGGCGGCCGCAACACGGTGATGTTCGGCCCACCCGGGCACCTGTACACCTACCGCAGCCACGGCATCCACGTCTGTGCCAACGTCGTCTGCGGATACGACGGCGTCGCCGGGGCGGTGCTGCTGCGAGCGGCGGTGGTGAGTGCCGGCGCGGGGCTGGCCGGGCAGCGGCGCGG
>NZ_LT546207.1:1851917-1921067 GCF_900078665.2 Mycolicibacterium houstonense
CGGGCCGGCCGTGCGGCCGGTGGCGCTGGCCCGGGGGCCGGGCAACCTGTGCTCAGCGCTCGAAATCACCATGGAGGACAACGGAATTGACCTCTTCGCTGCCACCAGCCCGATCCGGCTGGCGTTGAGCGATCCGGTTCCGGCGATCGAGGGCCCACGGGTGGGGGTGAGCAAGGCCGCCGACCGGCGGTGGCGATTGTGGCTGGCCGATCGGGCGGAGGTGTCGGCGTACCGGCGCAGCCCCCGCGCCCCGGCGCCCGGCTCCAGTGACTGAAACGCGATGATTGATCGCATGACTTCTAGAGCGATGGGAATCCTCGATGAGCTGGACTGGCGTGGGCTGATCGCGCAGTCGACCGACCGCGACGCCCTGGCGACTGACCTGGCCAAGGGACCCATGACCGTCTATTCGGGCTTCGACCCGACCGCGCCGAGTCTGCATGCCGGGCATCTCGTACCCCTGCTCACGCTGCGGCGATTCCAGCGCGCCGGGCACCGGCCGATAGTGCTCGCCGGTGGGGCCACCGGGATGATCGGCGATCCCCGCGACACCGGGGAACGCACCTTGAACACCGCCGATACGGTCGCCGACTGGGCCGGCCGGATTCGCGGCCAGCTGGAACGGTTCGTCGAGTTCGACGACACCCCGACCGGTGCGATCGTCGAGAACAACCTGTCGTGGACAGGGGAGTTGTCTGCGATCGAATTCCTGCGTGACCTGGGCAAATACTTCTCGGTCAACGTGATGCTCGACCGGGAGACGGTCCGGCGCCGGCTGGAGGGCGACGGCATCTCCTACACCGAGTTCAGTTACATGCTGCTGCAGGCCAATGACTTCGTGGAACTGCACCAGCGGTACGGCTGCGCATTGCAGATCGGCGGCTCCGACCAGTGGGGCAACATCGTGGCCGGCGCCCGGTTGGTCCGCCAGAAGCTGGGCGCCACCGTCCATGCCATGACGACTCCGCTGGTCACCGACTCCGAGGGCAAGAAGTTCGGCAAGTCGACCGGCGGCGGCAATCTGTGGCTGGACCCCGAGATGACCAGCCCGTACGCCTGGTACCAGTACTTCGTGAACACCGCCGACGCCGATGTCATCGGGTACCTGCGCTGGTTCACCTTCCTGCCCGCCGACGACATCGCCGAGCTTGAGGACGCGACCAAGAACCGGGCGCATGAGCGGGCCGCGCAGAAGCGATTGGCCCGCGAACTCACCACGTTGGTGCACGGGGAGGCCGCCACGACGGCGGTCGAGCTGGCCAGTCAGGCGTTGTTCGGGCGGGGCGAGCTCACCGACCTCGACGAATCGACGCTCGGCGCGGCGCTGCGCGAGGCGAGTAATGGTCAGGTGGCCGAGCTGACTCCTGGTGGCCCCGACTCGATCGTCGATCTTCTGGTCGCCACCGAATTGGCGCCGAGTAAGGGCGCGGCACGTCGCAACGTCGCCGAGGGCGGGGTGTACGTGAACAACATTCGTATCGAAAGTGACGAGTGGATACCACAGCACTCGGACTTTCTGCACGACCGTTGGCTCGTGTTGCGACGTGGCAAGCGGCACATTGCCGGGGTCCGGCGGGCGAGCGCTTCCGGTTAGTCGCGCGTGGGCGCTGACCTGGGAAAACGTCGCAATGACCTGGCGATTTGACTCCCTGTTAGCGCTCACGTAACTTATTCCAGGTCAGAGCGACACGGACAAGCGCCGGAGAGCGAAGACGAAATCCGAGAGAGACACCCATTACGGTGGGTCTTCTCACTGCCCGCAGTAAAGTTCAGCGGCTTTTAGCCGCGGGATTTCTGCGCGACAAACTCGGGCGTGTTGTTTGAGAACTCAATAGTGTGTTTGGTGGTTTTTGTTTGTTGTTTTTGGCCACGCTCTTTTTCCCGTTTAGGGTGTGGTTTTGTTTTTTGATGCCAGTTTTTGGTGTCTTTTGTTTGTGATCGGATTTTTCTGATTCGAATTCTGCCTGGGCTTTGGTCTGGGAGTTTTTGTTTGGAGAGTTTGATCCTGGCTCAGGACGAACGCTGGCGGCGTGCTTAACACATGCAAGTCGAACGGAAAGGCCCTTCGGGGTACTCGAGTGGCGAACGGGTGAGTAACACGTGGGTGATCTGCCCTGCACTTTGGGATAAGCCTGGGAAACTGGGTCTAATACCGGATAGGACCACGCGCTTCATGGTGTGTGGTGGAAAGCTTTTGCGGTGTGGGATGGGCCCGCGGCCTATCAGCTTGTTGGTGGGGTAATGGCCTACCAAGGCGACGACGGGTAGCCGGCCTGAGAGGGTGACCGGCCACACTGGGACTGAGATACGGCCCAGACTCCTACGGGAGGCAGCAGTGGGGAATATTGCACAATGGGCGCAAGCCTGATGCAGCGACGCCGCGTGAGGGATGACGGCCTTCGGGTTGTAAACCTCTTTCAATAGGGACGAAGCGCAAGTGACGGTACCTATAGAAGAAGGACCGGCCAACTACGTGCCAGCAGCCGCGGTAATACGTAGGGTCCGAGCGTTGTCCGGAATTACTGGGCGTAAAGAGCTCGTAGGTGGTTTGTCGCGTTGTTCGTGAAAACTCACAGCTTAACTGTGGGCGTGCGGGCGATACGGGCAGACTAGAGTACTGCAGGGGAGACTGGAATTCCTGGTGTAGCGGTGGAATGCGCAGATATCAGGAGGAACACCGGTGGCGAAGGCGGGTCTCTGGGCAGTAACTGACGCTGAGGAGCGAAAGCGTGGGGAGCGAACAGGATTAGATACCCTGGTAGTCCACGCCGTAAACGGTGGGTACTAGGTGTGGGTTTCCTTCCTTGGGATCCGTGCCGTAGCTAACGCATTAAGTACCCCGCCTGGGGAGTACGGCCGCAAGGCTAAAACTCAAAGGAATTGACGGGGGCCCGCACAAGCGGCGGAGCATGTGGATTAATTCGATGCAACGCGAAGAACCTTACCTGGGTTTGACATGCACAGGACGCCGGCAGAGATGTCGGTTCCCTTGTGGCCTGTGTGCAGGTGGTGCATGGCTGTCGTCAGCTCGTGTCGTGAGATGTTGGGTTAAGTCCCGCAACGAGCGCAACCCTTGTCTCATGTTGCCAGCACGTTATGGTGGGGACTCGTGAGAGACTGCCGGGGTCAACTCGGAGGAAGGTGGGGATGACGTCAAGTCATCATGCCCCTTATGTCCAGGGCTTCACACATGCTACAATGGCCGGTACAAAGGGCTGCGATGCCGTGAGGTGGAGCGAATCCTTTCAAAGCCGGTCTCAGTTCGGATCGGGGTCTGCAACTCGACCCCGTGAAGTCGGAGTCGCTAGTAATCGCAGATCAGCAACGCTGCGGTGAATACGTTCCCGGGCCTTGTACACACCGCCCGTCACGTCATGAAAGTCGGTAACACCCGAAGCCGGTGGCCTAACCCTTGTGGAGGGAGCCGTCGAAGGTGGGATCGGCGATTGGGACGAAGTCGTAACAAGGTAGCCGTACCGGAAGGTGCGGCTGGATCACCTCCTTTCTAAGGAGCACCACGAAAAGGGTTCAAGACACTGGGTCTTACCCGAGCCGTGAGGAACCGGTTGCCTGTAGTGGGCACGGTTTGGTGCACAACAAACGTTGAGCTGGCGCGGGAAAGCGTTGGTGATGGACTGCCGAACACACTATTGGGCTTTGAGACAACAGGCCCGCAGTCCTGTCCCGTTGGGGGCAGGGGGTGTGTTGTTGCCTCACTTTGGTGGTGGGGTGTGGTGTTTGATTTGTGGATAGTGGTTGCGAGCATCTAGCACGCAGAGTGTGGCTGGGGGCCTTCGGGTTTCTGGTCGCGTTTGTGTGTTGATGTGCAATTTCTTTTGAAACTCATTTTTGGTTTTTGTGTTGTAAGTGTTTAAGGGCGCATGGTGGATGCCTTGGCACTGGGAGCCGATGAAGGACGTTGGAGGCTGCGATATGCCTCGGGGAGCTGCCAACCGAGCGTTGATCCGAGGATGTCCGAATGGGGAAACCCGGCACGAGTGATGTCGTGTCACCCTGCACTGAATACATAGGTGTTGGGAGGGAACGCGGGGAAGTGAAACATCTCAGTACCCGTAGGAAGAGAAAACAAAATGTGATTCCGTGAGTAGTGGCGAGCGAAAGCGGAGGATGGCTAAACCGTATGCATGTGATACCGGGTAGGGGTTGTGTGTGCGGGGTTGTGGGACCTGTTTTTCCAGTTCTACCTGGCTGGAGGGTAGTGAGAAAATGTTGTGGTTAGCGGAAGTGGTTTGGGATGACCTGCCGTAGACGGTGAGAGCCCGGTACGTGAAAACCTGACATCTACCTTGAACGGTGTTCCCGAGTAGCAGCGGGCCCGTGAAATCTGCTGTGAATCTGCCGGGACCACCCGGTAAGCCTGAATACTTCCCAGTGACCGATAGCGGATTAGTACCGTGAGGGAATGGTGAAAAGTACCCCGGGAGGGGAGTGAAATAGTACCTGAAACCGTGCGCTTACAATCCGTCAGAGCCTTCGACTTTGTCGTGGGGTGATGGCGTGCCTTTTGAAGAATGAGCCTGCGAGTCAGGGACATGTCGCGAGGTTAACCCGGGTGGGGTAGCCGCAGCGAAAGCGAGTCTGAATAGGGCGTATCCACACAATAGTGTGTGGTGTAGTGGTGTGTTCTGGACCCGAAGCGGAGTGATCTACCCATGGCCAGGGTGAAGCGCGGGTAAGACCGCGTGGAGGCCCGAACCCACTTAGGTTGAAGACTGAGGGGATGAGCTGTGGGTAGGGGTGAAAGGCCAATCAAACTCCGTGATAGCTGGTTCTCCCCGAAATGCATTTAGGTGCAGCGTCACATGTTTCTTGTTGGAGGTAGAGCTACTGGATGGCCGATGGGCCCCACAGGGTTACTGACGTCAGCCAAACTCCGAATGCCGACAAGTCCAAGAGTGTGGCAGTGAGACGGCGGGGGATAAGCTCCGTGCGTCGAGAGGGAAACAGCCCAGATCGCCGGCTAAGGCCCCTAAGCGTGTGCTAAGTGGAAAAGGATGTGCAGTCGCGAAGACAACCAGGAGGTTGGCTTAGAAGCAGCCACCCTTGAAAGAGTGCGTAATAGCTCACTGGTCAAGTGATTGTGCGCCGATAATGTAGCGGGGCTCAAGCACACCGCCGAAGCCGCGGCAGCCATTTATGGCTGGGTAGGGGAGCGTCCTGCATCCGGTGAAGCAGCAGAGTGATCTAGCTGTGGAGGGTGTGGGAGTGAGAATGCAGGCATGAGTAGCGAATAGGCAAGTGAGAACCTTGCCCGCCGAAAGACCAAGGGTTCCTGGGCCAGGCCAGTCCTCCCAGGGTGAGTCGGGACCTAAGGCGAGGCCGACAGGCGTAGTCGATGGACAACGGGTTGATATTCCCGTACCCGTGTATGTGCGTCCCTGATGAATCCATTGTGCTAACCATCCAAAACCGTCGTGACTGATCCCTTCGGGGTGAGGCGTTGACGGGGCTGCGTGGGACCCCGGTGGGTAGTAGTCAAGCGATGGGGTGACGCAGGAAGGTAGCCGTACCAGTCAGTGGTTGTACTGGGGTAAGCCGGTAGGGAGTCAGATAGGCAAATCCGTCTGGCATATATCCTGAGAGGTGATGCATAGCCGTTTGAGGCGAATTCGGTGATCCTATGCTGCCAAGAAAAGCCTCTAGCGAGGACATACACGGCCCGTACCCCAAACCAACACAGGTGGTCAGGTAGAGAATACTAAGGCGTACGAGTGAACTATGGTTAAGGAACTCGGCAAAATGCCCCCGTAACTTCGGGAGAAGGGGGACCCCCATATCGTCAACACCCTTGCGGTGGGTAGCGGGAGGGGGTGGCACAAACCAGTGAGAAGCGACTGTTTACTAAAAACACAGGTCCGTGCGAAGTCGCAAGACGATGTATACGGACTGACGCCTGCCCGGTGCTGGAAGGTTAAGAGGACCCGTTAACCCTTCGGGGTGAAGCGGAGAATTTAAGCCCCAGTAAACGGCGGTGGTAACTATAACCATCCTAAGGTAGCGAAATTCCTTGTCGGGTAAGTTCCGACCTGCACGAATGGCGTAACGACTTCTCAACTGTCTCAACCATAGACTCGGCGAAATTGCACTACGAGTAAAGATGCTCGTTACGCGCGGCAGGACGAAAAGACCCCGGGACCTTCACTACAACTTGGTATTGGTGCTCGATACGGTTTGTGTAGGATAGGTGGGAGACTGTGAAGCAGCCACGCCAGTGGTTGTGGAGTCGTTGTTGAAATACCACTCTGATCGTATTGGGCCTCTAACCTCGGACCGTATATCCGGTTCAGGGACAGTGCCTGGTGGGTAGTTTAACTGGGGCGGTTGCCTCCCAAAATGTAACGGAGGCGCCCAAAGGTTCCCTCAACCTGGACGGCAATCAGGTGTTGAGTGTAAGTGCACAAGGGAGCTTGACTGCGAGACGTACATGTCGAGCAGGGACGAAAGTCGGGACTAGTGATCCGGCACCTCTGAGTGGAAGGGGTGTCGCTCAACGGATAAAAGGTACCCCGGGGATAACAGGCTGATCTTCCCCAAGAGTCCATATCGACGGGATGGTTTGGCACCTCGATGTCGGCTCGTCGCATCCTGGGGCTGGAGCAGGTCCCAAGGGTTGGGCTGTTCGCCCATTAAAGCGGCACGCGAGCTGGGTTTAGAACGTCGTGAGACAGTTCGGTCTCTATCCGCCGCGCGCGTCAGAAGCTTGAGGAAATCTGTCCCTAGTACGAGAGGACCGGGACGGACGAACCTCTGGTACACCAGTTGTTCCACCAGGAGCACCGCTGGATAGCCACGTTCGGACAGGATAACCGCTGAAAGCATCTAAGCGGGAAACCCCCTCCAAGACCAGGCTTCTCACCCTTTTAGAGGGATAAGGCCCCCCGCAGACCACGGGATTGATAGACCAGACCTGGAAGCCTAGTAATAGGTGCAGGGAACTGGCACTAACCGGCCGAAAACTTACAACAACCAACAAACACCAACGTTTGACGAGTTTCGTAAGACACACATCTGTCTCGCAACCACATCCATAAACACCCACACCACGTGTGATCGGAGTGCACCGCACCCCACCACCAAAACACACAGGATTTGCACTCACAAACGAGTGAATAGAGTTACGGCGGTCCATAGCGGCAGGGAAACGCCCGGTCCCATCCCGAACCCGGAAGCTAAGCCTGCCAGCGCCGATGATACTACCCACACGGGTGGAAAAGTAGGACACCGCCGAACACAAATTAAGAATCACCCCCCACGTTTTGCGTGGGGGGTGATTCGTTTTTATCGATCAGTTCTTTTCAACGACAATTCCGAGCCCGGTATTGACATGATTATGTCGGCCGTGGCAGCTGCCAGTATCCTTTGCGGGAAGGGCGGGTAGAAAGGCACACGTGGTCGGAGATAGGCAAGGCGACGCAGAGCGGCGCCCGCGGCGTGCATCCAACGACCGCGCATCGAGCAATTCAGGTCATCGTCGTCCTCGCGATCAGCGGGGCCGTGATCAGCGTGGCGGCGCTCCCCGGGTATCCGGGCCGGGCCGGGCACGCAATGCGCAACCCAGCGACGATGCCCAGCCGAAGAATGACGGCCCGAAGTTGCCGGTCGACGTCGAAGCGAAAGAACTGGCCCCCGACGTCCGTCGGGAACTGGTGACGCTGGACAAGGCGACGGCCGACTTCGTGGCCCGGCACCTGGTGATGGCAGGCAAGCTGCTCGACGAAGATCCCGAAACCGCTCTGGCCCATGCCCGCGCCGCCCGCAACCGGGCCGGCCGGATCGCCGTGGTGCGCGAGGCGGTCGGTATCGCGGCCTACTACTGCGGGGACTGGGCACAGGGGTGTTGTGTGCACTTGCTGTACACGCGGTGACGAATGGGTACAGTGATGTGGATAGGAAGGCTAGCCTAAATATAGGCTGACCTGGTGGGGCGGGCGGGGCTCGAACCCGCGACCAATGGATTATGAGTCCACGGCTCTAACCGACTGAGCTACCGCCCCCGGGCGCATCTGCGCGGCAATATGGTCCCACATGGCGAAGCGACCGAGCCAAATGAGGGCACGTGGTGCCATCACGCCAGGTGGGATCATGGCGGACGTGCCTTCTCACGCGTTCGCCTCCGACAACGCCGCCCCCGCGCACCCGAAGGTGATCGACGCGATCGCCGCGGCCAACACCGGCTCCGCCGCGTCCTACGGGAACGATCCGGTTACCCAGCGGGCGGCCGAGACCATCAAGGCCGCGTTCGACTCCCCCGATGCACAGGTGCTGTTCGCACTCACCGGTACCGCGGCCAACGTCATCGCGCTGGCCTCGGCGGTCCGGCCGTGGCAGGAGATCCTGTGCAGCGACATCGCCCACTCTCTGGTGGACGAGGCCGGCGGCCCGGTACGGCTATCTGGAGCTCCGGTGACGCAGCTGTCCAGTGACAACGGCTTGATCGACCCGTCCGCTCTCGACACCGCGATCACCCGCCGCGGGCCGGTGCATCATTCCCAGCCCCGCATCGTCACCATCACCCAGTCCACCGAGAACGGCCGGGTGTGGACCCCGCAGGCCATCAAGGACTTCGTCGACCACGCCCACGACCTCGACCTGCTGGTCCACGTCGACGGCTCCCGCATCGCCAATGCGATTGCCGCCCTGGATGTCTCACCGCGAGAAGCCATCGCCGACGCCGATATCGTGACGGTCGGCGGCACCAAGAACGGCATGCTGATGGGCGACGCGATCCTGGTCCGCCGACCCGACCTGTTCGACGGAATTCACTTCGTGCAGAAGCAGATCGGCCAATTGGCCAGCAAGCAGCGCTTCATCGCGGCCCAGTTCGAGGCGATGCTGCACGACGGGCTGTGGCTGCAGACGGCCGCCCACGCCAACCGGATGGCCGCCCGGCTCAGCGCGGGATTGTCGGCTTTGGGTCTCACACTGTCCTGCCCCACCGAGGCCAACGAGGTGTTCGTCGACCTCGAACCCGCCACGTACGAGGAGGTTTCGGCGAGCTATGCCGTGCACCGCCCCGACCCCCTGCGGCCCGCCGCGCGCTTCGTCTGTTCGTGGGCGACCACGGACGCCGAGGTGGACGGCGTGCTGCGGCTGCTGTCGTCGATTTCTACCTGAGGGCGGTAGTTCGGCCCGGGCAACCACCCACGGGTAGAAAGCGGCGCAGTGGCGATCGCCGAAAACCTCAGCTGTAGATCGGCTGCCCGTCGTCGCCCAGCCGGTATTGCTCGGTGCCCTCGTCGACGCGGGCCGCATCGGCACCGAGCGCGACGGCCACCTTGTTGCAGGCGTTGCGCATGACGTCCAGGGTCAGTTCGACGGCCTCGTCCTGCGAAAAGTGTTCGCGTAGTTCATCGCCGGACACGTTGGCGGGAGTCCAGATCAACGCGTCGACATAGCGCAGCGCGGCCTTGTGCCGATCGGACAGACCGGAATTCTCGAAGTCGTCGATGGCGTCGAAATCCGATTCGGTGGCGCCGGCTTCCAGTGCCGCGGCTTCCCGCAGCGACTTGCACAGCCGGCAGTTGTGCTGGCGGGCCCCGCGCAGCCGGACGATCTCGGACGTCACCGGGTCCAGCGCACGCATCCGCCCCACGGCGGGAACGAAGGTGTCCAGCACGTAGTCGGCCGGGTTGGTGTCGTGATCCCAGGCCACGACCTCTGCGGGCCAGTCCACGCCCACCGCCGACAACCCGGCCCGCACCCGGGGCACGAAGTCGGCCACATAGATCATCGTCGCCACGGTGAACACGTCGGGCCCGAGCAGATCGGAGAATGCCGCACGCTGGGCGGCGTTGATGCCGGTCACGTCGATGCTGAACTGCTCGGCGAATTCGCTGACCATCGGATCGACAGTGCCGCCGCGGGTTTCGGCCGGCAACGGCACCAATCCCAGTGCCGAGGCACATACCTCACGCACGTCGGCGTTGATATCGGCCAGTCGTGGCGGCGACAGTGCGACCAGATGCGTCAACTCGCTGAACAGATCGGCAGACACATCCGCAGTATCCACCACCTCGGCCGCTCTCGTGGGATTACCCGGGCCCCGAAACCATCGCCTCCAGACCGGAGGCATAGCTCTCCTTGACCACGTCCAGATGCACCCAGCTGTCGACGACGCCGACCCCCGGCAGCGCCCGAATCGCGTCGAGGATCTCCACCAATTGCGCCGCCGAGAACGCCCGCACCGTGGCCAACAAGTCGAAGCGTCCGAGCGTGCGGGCCACGAAGATCACCGATCGCATGCCCACCAGCGCCGCCACCACCTCATCGCCGGCTCCAGTCAGCCGGATGCCGAGCCCGAGTGCGCTCTGCCGGTCCTGCCCGGAATGCCGGACCACGGCCCCGATCCGAACAACCTGCGATTCGACCAACCGCACCACGCGCCGACGTGCTCCCGCGGGGGAAAGACCCACCATCTGAGCGAGATCCACATAGGACGCCCGCCCGTCATCCTGGAGGGCGCGCAGCAGCGCCAAGTCCAGGTCGTCGACCTCGACGCTGACATCACCGACCGGGCCGACCACGTCGCGCAGCACCTCGACATAGGTGAGCGTGTCGACGCCCACCACGCCCGCCATCGCCCGCAACTCGGCGATCACCCCGTCGACGTCGCGGATCGAGCCGACCCGCACCTCCGCGATCAGCCCGTACGCGCCGCTGGTCAGCGAGAGGAACGCGATGTCGACGCGCTCCGCCAGATTCGCCGCGATCCCGGCGACCGGCCCATCGACCATCACGCTGACATGGGCCAGCGCACCGCGACCGAGGACCGCGGGGTGCACGACACCGCGGACGACCACTTGCCCGCCGTCGATCAGGCGCTGGATTCGGGCGGCGGCGGCCGAGCGGGACAGCCCCACGCGGTGGGCGATGTCGCGGTGCGTCAGCCGCCCGTCGGCCTCGAGCAGGCTGATGATCGCCTCATCCATCTCGTCCATCCGGGCACCGCCTGAAAATCGGTCGAAGAATTATCTTCACAAACGTACCGGCACAAAGTTCACTGTCGAGCGGATCTATCGCTTCTTCTGACTGAAATGACGCGAGCTGCCGTCAGATCAATATTCTTTGAATGCTTCTGATGATTGAAGTGATTGCATGCGATGAACTGCGGGTTTACCGTAACGCAGATCACTACGACCGCAGAGGAAGTGACAGCATGACCGCCCCGATCGGCCCCGTCGACGCTTCGAAGATCCCGCGCTTCGCCGGTCCGGCCACCTTCGCCCGGTTGCCCCGTCTGGACCAGGTGACCAAGGCCGACGTGGTCGTGGCGGGGGTGCCGTTCGATTCCGGCGTCTCCTACCGGCCCGGCGCCCGCTTCGGCCCCACTCACGTCCGGGAGTCCTCGCGACTGCTGCGCCCGTACAACCCCGCGATGGACGTGTCGCCGTTCGAGCTCGTCCAGGTCGCCGATGCCGGCGATATCGCGGTGAACCCGTTCAACATTCACGAGGCGATCGAGACCATCGAAGGCGCCGCCCGCGACCTCACCTCCGACGGGACCAAACTGGTGACCATCGGTGGTGACCACACCATCGCACTGCCACTGCTGCGCGCGGCGGCAGCCAAGCACGGCCCCGTCGCCCTGGTGCACTTCGATGCCCACCTGGACACCTGGGACACCTACTTCGGTGCCGAATACACCCACGGCACCCCGTTCCGCCGCGCCGTCGAGGAGGGCATCCTCGACACCGAGGCGCTGTCCCACGTCGGCACCCGCGGGCCGTTGTACGGCAAGAAGGATCTCGAGGACGATCGCCGGTTCGGGTTCGGCATCGTCACCTCGTCCGACGTGTACTACCAGGGTGTGCGCGAGGTCGTCGACAAGCTGCGCCAACGCCTCGGGAACCGGCCCGTCTACGTGTCGATCGACATCGATGTGCTCGATCCCGCCCACGCGCCCGGCACCGGCACCCCCGAGGCCGGCGGCATGACCAGCCGTGAGCTGCTGGAGATCCTGCGCGGCTTCCGTGGGCTGAACCTGGTCGGTGCCGACGTGGTCGAGGTGTCCCCGGCCTACGACCACGCCGAGATCACCGGCGTGGCCGCATCACACGTCGCCTACGACCTGGTGTCCCTGCTGGCCTTGGGTCCCGATGCGTAACGGGGGCGACGTCGTCGTCGAAACCCTTACCGCACTGGGCGTCTCGCATGTGTTCGGCATCCCCGGACAGAACGCCCTCGGGTTGTTCGACGCCATCCGGCGCAGTGACCTGAGGTTCGTCAGCTCGCGGGTGGAGAACAACTCGGCGTTCGGCGCCGACGGCTACAGCCGCGCCACCGGCGAGGTCGGCGTGCTGTTCCTGTCCACCGGCCCGGGCGCGTTGACCGCCCTAGGCGCACTGCAGGAGGCCTACGCCAGCGGCGTACCGGTGTTGGTGATCGCCAGCCAGGTACCGCGGGCCGGCCTGGGTCTGCGCCGCGGCATGCTGCACCAGCTCGACGATCAGAAGGCCAGCGCCGTCAACGTCACCAAAAGCGTTGCCACCGTGCGGCGGGCCGCCGAGATTCCGAGCCTGATCGCCGATGCCTACGCGTTGGCCCGGTCGGCGCCGGCCGGGCCGACCTGGGTGGAGATCCCGCAGGATGTGCTGCTGGAGCCGACGACGGTGCCGCCGGTGCGTGCCCTCGACGCGACACCGACGCAACGTGCCCCGCGCCCCGAGTTGATCGAGGAAGCCGCCGCGCTGCTGAACGGCGCGCAGACACCGGTCATCCTGGCCGGCGGCGGGGTGCGCCGGTCGGACGGCGGCCCCGACGCTCTGGTGGCGCTGGCCGAAAGGCTTGGCGCCCCGGTGGTTTCCACCGTGGGCGGCAAGGGCGCCATCGGGTTCGACCACCCGTTGTCGGCCGCCTCCTGGATCGAGGACCGCTACACCACCGAGATGTTGGAGAACGCCGACGTCCTGCTGGCCGTCGGCACCGCGATCGGCGAGGTCACCAGCAACTACTTCACCTTCGCCCCGCGCGGTCGGCTGATCCACGTCGACGCCGAGGCCCGCGTGCTGGAGGCCAACCACCCGGCACTGGCCATCCATGCCGACGCGGCGCAAGCCATGCTGGCACTGGCCACCAAGGTCGATGCCCGGGACACCACCGAGGGCGCGACGCACGCCGCCGAGTTGCGCAAAGCAGTGCAGGACAGGCTCTCCGGGCAGAACGTGGCCACCGAACTGCAACTCATGGCCGATCTGCGGGCTGCGGTGCCGTCGGCCACCCATACGTTCTGGGACATGACGATCGCCGGCTACTGGGCCTGGTCGGCCTGGGACCCACAAGATGGCGCCTTCCATTCCGCGCAGGGCGCCGGTGGTCTGGGCTTCGCCTTCCCGGCCGCCCTGGCCGCCGCGATCGCCACCGGTGAGCGCACCTTCGCGGTATCGGGTGACGGCGGTGGCATGTACTCGATCGCCGAGTTGGCCACCGCCCGCCAGCACGACGCCAACGTCACCTGGCTGATCGTCGACGATGGTGGTTACGGCATCTTGCGCGAGTACATGACCGCCGAGTTCGGCACCGCGACCGCCACCGAGCTGGCCCGCCCCGACTTCGCCCGGCTCGCAGAAAGTTTCGGCATTCCCGCCCACACCGCCACACCCGACACCGTCGGCGAGATCGTGGCCGCCACATTCGGCACCGACGGCCCAGCTGTCGTCGTGCTGCCCGCAGTACTCAGCATGTTCGCCCCCACTCACCTCTGACCGAAGGAATGACATCGTGGGTAAACCAGTCGATATCGCGATCGTGGTCATCTATCTCGTCGCGATGCTCGCCTTCGGATTCTGGGGCAAGACCCGCACCAAGGACTCCGCCGACTTCCTGGTCGCGGGTCGCCGGCTGGGGCCCACGTTGTACACCGGCACCATGGCCGCCGTCGTGCTCGGCGGCGCCTCCACCGTCGGCGGCGTCGGCCTGGGCTACAAGTGGGGCATCTCCGGGATGTGGCTGGTGGTGGCGATCGCCGTCGGCCTGCTCGCGCTGAGCCTGTTCTTCGCCGGACCCATTCAGCGCCTTCGGGTTTACACCGTCGCGCAGATGCTCAGCCTGCGCTACGGAGTAGACGCCACCTCGGCCTCCGGGGTGGTGATGGCGGCCTACACCCTGATGCTGTCGGTCACCTCGACCATCGCCTACGCGACGGTGTTCAACGTGCTGTTCGGCACGGGCCGAACACTTTCCGTGGTCATCGGCGGCATGGTTGTCATGTTGTACTCGGCGATCGGCGGCATGTGGTCCATCACGCTGACCGACATGGTGCAGTTCATCCTCAAGACCGTCGGGGTGTTCTTCCTGCTGCTGCCGTTCACCTGGAACAAGGCAGGTGGATTCGACGGTATCCGGGAACGCGCCGGCGACGCGGTGTTCGACCTCACCGCGATCGGCACCGAGACCATCATCACGTTCTTCGTCGTCTACAGCTTCGGAATGCTGATCGGACAGGACATCTGGCAGCGGGTTTTCACCGCGCGCTCCCCGCAGGTCGCCCGCTGGGGTGGGACGACGGCCGCGCTCTACTGCGTGCTGTACGGCATCGCCGGGGCGCTGATCGGCATGGCCGCATCGACGTTCATGCCCGACGTCGAAGCCAAGGACGATGTGTACGCCCAGATCGCCGAGGCGATTCTGCCCGTCGGCATCAGCGGCCTCGTACTGGCCGCGGCCGTGGCCGCGATGATGTCGACCGCGTCGGGGGCATTGATCGCCACCGCCACGGTGGCCCGCACCGACATCAAGCCGATGCTGGCCCGCCTGCTCGGCAGGCCCGCCGACACCCGGGCCGAGGGCGAGAACCCCGAAGTGGACGTGCATTCCGACCGCCGCTACGTCGCGGTGCTCGGTGTCATCGTGATCATCATCGCCGCGCTGCTCAACGACGTGGTCGGGGCACTGACCATCGCCTACGACATCCTGGTCGGCGGGCTGCTGGTACCGATCCTCGGCGGATTCCTCTGGAAGCGCGCCACCGGGGCCGGTGCGCTGGCCGCGATGGCGGTCGGCACCGCCGTCACCCTTGGCACGATGGCGATCGTCGGGGACGTACTGGCCAACGAGCCCATCTACTACGGCCTGCTGGCCAGCCTGATCACCTACATCGCGGTCAGCCTGGCGACCCCGCGCACCCGCGCCGAGGTGCTGCAGGTGTGGGACGACCGGCTCAGCGGGCGCGATACCGCCGACGTTCCCATGGCCACGTCATGAGCGCCCACACCCCGGCCACCAGGGCGCTGGCCACCAGCACATAGACCGGCCACGGGCCCATCAGATCAAGCAGGGAGGCGGTCGCGGGTTTGGCGTTGAGGAAGCCGTAGTTGGTTCCCGCGATCGCGTTGAATGTCATGGTGGCGAGCGCCCACACCGCCGTCACCGAAACCACCAGCCGATAGGCGCGCCAGTCGGGGCGCATGCCGCGCCCCCAGGTCAAATAGATTGCCGCCCAGACCACGAGCAGGTGGATCGACCAGAACGCCAGGAACTCGTAGTGCGGAAAATCCGCGCTCTTGAGCACCGGGGAGATCAGCGCCTGGGTGCTCAGCACCAGGCCCCAGTAGTAGGTCAGCACATACGCCCACTGGCGTTGCGACCACAGCGCGTAGGCGCCGACGACAGTGGCCAGGTCGGTCAACCGCAACGGCACCGACCGGTCGAGCGACGGCGGGGTCAGGGTGTAGACCAGCATCGCGAGGTAGATCGCCGCCGTCACCGCGCCGAGGATGCGGCCGCACACCCGGGATTGTTGTTCGGTCTGACGGCGCCCCAGCCAGACCAGCAGCACCGCCCCGACGACGAACACGGCGATGGCGACCCAGTGTGAGGGGCCGTACACCGTGAATTGCCGTTGGGAGAGGACTTTTCGGCTCCTTCTAGCTCATTGCGCCTGGCTCACCGAGGACATGTGGAAGTCAGGGATCCGCAGCGTCGGCATCGACGCCCGCGTCGCCCAGTCGCCCCACTCGCGCGGCAGGGTGACCTCGCTGACTCCGGCCTCGGTGGCCCGCCGCAACAGGTCCAGCGGACTCTCGTTGAACCGGAAGTTGTTCACCGCGGCGGTCACCTCGCCATCCTCGATCAGGTAGACGCCGTCGCGGGTCAGGCCGGTCAGCAACAACACCGTCGGGTCGACCTCGCGGATGTACCACAGCGTGGTCAACAGCAGGCCGCGTTCGGTACCCGCGATCATGTCAGCCAAATCTTTTGCGCCGCCGGTCATCAGCAAATTGTCGGCGGGCACGGCGACCGGCGCCTCGTATTCGGCGGCCACGGCCCGCGGGTAGGCCAGTGCGTTGACCGTCCCGTTGCGGATCCAATCCACCCGGCCGATGTCCATGCCGTTGTCGAAGATCGACACGCGCTCCGAGGAACTCGGCACCGCGACGAACGGTTGGCAGGCCAGCCGGTCGGCGAACGGGTCGGAGTACAGGGTCAGCCCGAGATCGGTGAGCTTCTCCCCCACCCTGGTTCCGCCGGGCGCCGACAGCGCGGTGCGTCCTTCCTGCGCGCCGCGCCCGTCCATGGCCCAGGTCAGGTAGATCATCATGTCGGCCACCGTGGACGGCGGCATCACGGTCTCGTACCGGCCGGCGGGCAGCTCGACGGTCCGCTGCGCCCAGCCGAGCTTCAGCGCCAACTCGTCGAGCAGCGAATCCACCCGCACATCAACGAAATCGGGGGTACTCACGCCGGCCCACACGCTGGCACCGTCGCGCTTGGCGTTGATCTCCACCGAACCGGTCGGCTGCGTGTACCGCCGGCGCAGCCCGGTGGAGGTGGCCACGAACGTCGTCTCCAGCACGTGGCGGGCGTACCCGTAGAGCCGGTCGGAGCCGGCGAATCCCTTGGCCAGGTCATCGGCGATGCCGGTGAACACCCGCGCGCCGGTGCCCTCCACCGGTGCATCCCAGTCGGCGGGCACGCCCGTCCCCGGCAACGGTGGCGCGGCGTCGCGGGCCTCGGGAGAGGACTCCGCGGACCGTTGCGCCGCGGCAACCAGTTCCGGGATCACCGCCGGATCGACCTCGGTGGTGCGGACCGACCCGACGTGCGCCGTGTCCCCCCGCCGCACGATCGAGATCACCGTGGTGGTGCGGCTGACCGTCTCACCGTTGGTGGTCATCGAGTTTCCGGCCCACCGCAACGAGGCGTCCGATCGGTCGGTGACCAGCACCATGGTTTCCGTGCCAGAACCTGCCGCCGCCAGCGCGATGTCGAGGACCTGCTGTGCGCCGATCATCGGCCGCCCTCCGTTCGGGTGTTGAGCACGTTGATGCCGCGGAACAGGGCACTCGGGCAGCCGTGGCTGACCGGCGCCACCTGACCGGGCTGGGCCTTGCCGCAGTTGAACGCCCCACCCAGACGCCAGGTCGACGGTCCGCCAACGGCTTCCATCGCGCCCCAGAAGTCGGTGGTGGTGGCCTGATACGCCACGTCCCGCAGCTGGCCGTCCAGCCGGCCGTCGCGGATCCGGTAGAACCGCTGGCCGGTGAATTGGAAGTTGTACCGCTGCATGTCGATTGACCAGGACTTGTCCCCGACGATGTAGATACCGTCGGCCACCCGTGAGATGAGGTCATCGGTACTGATGTCCTCCGGCGCGGGCTGCAACGACACGTTGGCCATCCGCTGGATCGGCACATGGTGCGGCGAGTCCGCGTAGGAGCAGCCGTTGGAGCGGGACTGGCCGAGGCGCGGCGCGAACACCCGGTCCAGCTGATAGCCGACGAAGATCCCGTCGCGCACCAGGTCCCAGCTCTGCGCCCGCACGCCCTCGTCGTCGAAACCGACCGATGCCAGGCCGAATTCCACGGTGCGGTCGGCGGTCACGTTCATCACCGGTGAGCCGTAGCGCATGGTGCCCAGCTTGTCCGGAGTGGCGAACGACGTGCCGGCATAGGCGGCCTCGTACCCGATGGCCCGGTCGTATTCGGTGGCGTGCCCGATGGATTCGTGGATGGTCAGCCACAGATTGGACGAGTCGATCACCAGGTCGGTGGGGCCGGCGACCACCGAGGGCGCCTTGGTCTTCTCGGCCAGCAGGGTCGGCAGTTCCGCCAGCTCGCCGGTCCAGTCCCACACCTGGTCACCGGCCAGGGCTTCCCATCCGCGCGCCGTCGGTGGTGCCAGGGTGCGCATGGTCTCAAAGCTTCCGGCGGCGGCGTCCACGGCGACGGCCTCCATCATCGGCATCACCCGCACCCGCTGCTGGGTGATCGAGGAGCCGAAAGTGTCGGCGTAGAACGTCTGCTCCTTGACCGCGTGCACTCCGGCCGAGACGTGATCGACGCCGTCGGCCGCCAGCAGCCGGTCGGAGTATCCGGCGAGTAGGGCGATCTTGTCGGCGGCGGGCACCGTGAAGGGATCGATGCCGTACTCGGACACCCAGGTCACGTCGGAGTAGACCGGTTCGGCGGCCAGCTCGATCCGCTCGGCGTTCAGCGGGCCCAACGTCGTAGCCACCTGCACGGCCCGGCGCGCCGTCTCCGCGGCGACGCCCGGGGCCAGCTCGGCGTGGGAGGCGAAGCCCCACGCGCCGTCCACGATCACGCGCACCGCTAACCCGACCTCACGGTTGACCACTGAGGTCTCCAGCTCACCGTCACGTAGTTGGATGATCTCGGTCGTGATGCGGTGAACCCGCAGATCGGCATAGCTGGCGCCGGCCGCGGCTGCCGCGGTCAGTGCCGCGTCAGCCAGCTCGAACCGGGGCAGCTCCAGGAAATCGGCGTCCACACGTCGTTGAGCTGTCACGATTTCCCACACTAAAGGGTGCTGTTCACGAAACTCATGTTGCGCACAGGATGACCCCTTAGCCTGACTAAATGGCAGAGGTCAGCAGGCGGACGGTTCTCGGTGGCGTTGCGGTGGCCGCAGGTGCGGCCGCGGTGGGATTCGGCGGTTACGAATTGTTGGGGCGGCGCGAGGCCGCATCGGCCGGGCGGCCCAACATCCTCGTGGTGATCGTCGACCAGATGCGCGCGCCGCAATGGTTTCCCGACACCCAGCAGCTCGGGGCGCTGCTGCCCAACCTCGACCGGCTGCGGACACGCAGCACCGTCTTCGGCTCGCACTACAGCGCGTCGAACATGTGCACACCGTCACGCGGTGTGCTGACCACCGGGCTCTACTCACATCAGACCGGGTGTCTGTACACCGGAGAGGGCCCCACCGAATCGACTCTGGCCGCCCGCTTCCCCACCTGGGGCACGATGCTGCGCGACGCCGGATACCGCACCTGGTGGTGGGGCAAATGGCATCTGGGCAGTGCGGCCGACAACACGCCGGACGGCTTGGACGTCCACGGCTTCGCCGGCGGCACCTACCCGTCCCCCAACGGTGCGCCCAACCAGGGGCTGCACCAAGACCCGTCGATCGTCGATCAGTTCACCGGATGGTTCGACGCCCATGCCGACGAAGGCCCGTGGTGCACGACCGTCTCCCTGGTCAACCCGCACGATATCTGCTGGTGGCCCAAAAATTCGCTGCCAGAAGATGTTCCACACGTATTCAACGCCAAACCGGTGAACTTCGAGACCGCTGACGATCTACGTCGCCGCGGCAAACCCCAGCTGCAGATCGACTACATGAACTTCATGTCGCCGTTGATGACGGGCGCCATGGACTACACCGGGCCCGACGCGGCCGCGCAGTGGGCGCGGTGCCTGGACATGTACCTGTGGCTGCATCAGCAGGTGGACACCCAGATCGGCCGGGTGCTCGACACTCTCGCGGCTCGGCCGGAGATCGACGAGAACACGGTCGTGGTGTTCACCTCCGACCACGGCGAGTACGCCGGTTCGCACGGCCTGCGCGGCAAGGGCGCCGCGGTCTACGAGGAGAGCATCCGGGTGCCGCTCTACATCCGTGATCCGTCAGGTCATTTGACACCGTCACCCGGCGACACCCGGACGCAGTTGACGTCCAGCGCCGACCTGGCGTCGCTGTTGTTGACCATTGCACACGGCGGGTCGGGCTGGCGGTCGGACTCGCGCTACTCGTATCTGGCCGGCCGGGCCGACATCGCCGGCATGGCGGCCGACGCCGCCGCACCGGGCCGGCCCTGGATCGCCCACGCCACCGACGACATGTCGGTCGAGGAGATGGCGGCCTTGATGAAATCGCCACTGGCAAAGAAGTTCTTCGGCACTTCCGGGCCGCCGATGGAGATCCCGACTTCGGCACCCAGCCACATCGTGGCCGTGCGCACCCCGGAGGCCAAGCTCGGCATGTACACGTACTGGAAGCCCGGCACCATGGACATCGACACCTCGCGACCCATCCATCACGAGTTGTACGACTACTCAACGCCTTCCGGCGGCCACGAGCTCGACAACCTGGCCGGCCGCAGCGCCAAACAGGCCGACCTGCAGGCGCTGCTCGACCACGAGGTGCTGCCCGAGCTGCGTGCTCCGCTGCCCGACTTCCTCGATGAGGCGCAGGAGCAAGGGTTGGCGAATATGAGGGAGCTCGCGGAACTGCGCGGAGGCTGAGCCGACAAGTTCAGCACGGAGGCTGAGCCGACAAATTCAGCGCGGAGGCTGAGCCGACACAACCAGCACGGAGGCTGAGCCGACCGAGCAGCCAAAACCGCTTCCCGGCGACGTCCGACGTACTAGCGTCTGTGCGACGTCGTTCGTTCGCCAGGAGGTTCGCGTCATGCGTGTTTTGGTCACCGGCGGTACCGGATTTGTCGGCGGATGGAGCTCGAAAGCGATTGCCGACGCGGGTCATTCGGTCCGCTTCCTGGTACGCAATCCTGACCGCCTGCACACCAGCGTCGCCAAGCTCGGGGTCGATGTGTCCGACCATGCGGTCGGCGACATCACCGACCGCGACTCCGTCCTGCGCGCACTCGACGGCTGCGACGCCGTGCTGCACAGTGCCGCGTTGGTCGCGACCGATCCCAGCCAGACGGCGCAGATGATGAGCACCAACATGGACGGTGCGCGCAACGTGCTCGGCGGCGCCGTCGAACTCGGTCTCGATCCGATCATCCACGTATCGAGCATCACCGCGCTGTTCAACCCCGATGTGGAGACCCTCGACGCGGACCTGCCGGTGTTCGGCGGCACCGACGGCTACGGTCGGTCCAAGGCCCAGGTCGAGATCTATGCCCGCGGAATGCAGGACGCCGGGGCGCCGGTCAACATCACCTATCCCGGCATGGTGATGGGACCGCCGGTCGGAAACCAATTCGGCGAAGCCGGCGAGGGCGTCGCCGCCGCCCTGCAATTGGGAGCGATACCGGGCCGCAGCGCGGCCTGGACGATCGTCGACGGCCGCGACCTGGCCGCCCTGCACGTCGCCCTGTTGGAGCCGGGTCGCGGACCGCGGCGCTATATGGCCGGCGGCCATCGGATTCCGGTGGACCAATTGGCCAAACTCCTCACCGAGGTCGGTGAGAAGACCATGTTCGCCGTCCCGGTTCCCGACACCGTCCTGCGCGTTGCCGGTCAGGTGCTGGACCGCATGGGTCCGTTCCTGCCGTTCCAGACACCGTTCACCGAGGCCGGTATGCAGTACTACACCCAGATGCCGGCGTCCGACGACTCACCGAGCGAACGCGATCTCGGCATCACCTACCGTGATCCGCGAATCACGCTGGCCGACACCGTCGCCGGGTTCCGGCAGCTCGAAGAGTGATGGCCGGAAGCGAATCCGCTTCCGGCCATCAGCCTCGTGTTCAATTGGCGTCAGTTGCCGCCGACCTGCCCTGAGGTTTGCACCACCGGCGCCGACGGGGCGCCCGCACTCAGCTGGCGGGCCGCGAAATCAGCTGCCTGGACGGCCATTCCGTTGTCCTTGTAGGAGCTGTGGGCAGCGCGGTTCAGACCGCCCGGGTAGCAGATCGGGTCGCCCGTGGCGCACAGCTGGATGGTCTTGGCGACGTACGGCGCACCGATCGCGATCGGCGGGGCGCTGCGGTCGGCCAGCCCCAGAACCCACTCGTCGGGAGTTCCGAACAGCGCCACGGCGGCGACGTGCGAGGCGACCGAAGCCGGCATCGGGCCGCTGATCCCGGCGGGCAGCACATACCCGGCCGGAACGGAGCTGGAGGTGGTGTAGCCGGCCACCGCGGCGCCCTGCGAGTACCCGCCGAGGACGATCTTGGTCGCCGGGCAGGTCGCGGCGATCGACTGGATGCGGTTGCTCGCATCGGCGATCCCGTCGACCGCCTGACCGAAGTTCAGCGATGCCGGGTAGTTCACGGCGTACACGTCGACGGACTTGCCGGGCAGGTCGGCCCTGAGCGCGTCGACGAAAGCCTGTCCAGTCGCGCCGACACCCGGCGCCTCGTTGGTACCGCGGGCGAAGACCACCTCGACGTCGGCACACCCGTCGGCCGCGTCGGCCGAGGCGATCGGCCCGGCCAGCGAGCCGAAGACCATCGCCACCAAGGCGAACACAACGAAGATCGTGGACTGTGCCACTTTGGTGAAGGTCACGCGCCCGTAGGCCGCCTGCGCTGCGCTCATGTCCTGGTCCCACCCTTTAGCCTCGTTTGCCAAGACCTCGGTGTGGTAGTGGCAACCAATTGCTACAAGCCGGTTGACTCGACTTCGATTCCTGAGCCGTCAAGTGATCTACGTCATCTGAGCAAATCGCACCGAGCGGGATGAGGCCGCGGCGATCGAGCGTTGACAACACGCCCCTCCGACCAGCGTGGCGTCTGCCGGTCGCCACCCGCTTTAATGGCTCGATGGCCACCTCGCGGGTCCGCTCGACCGCACTGGGATACGCGCTTGTCGCCCCCAGCCTGTTCGGGGTCGTCACCTTCCTGCTGCTGCCCATGCTGGTGGTGATCTGGCTGAGTCTGCACCGGTGGGATCTGCTGGGCCCGATCGAGTATGTCGGCCTGGACAATTGGACCTCGGTGCTCACCGATTCGGCGTTCGCCGGGTCGCTGGCGGTGACGCTGCTGTTCGTGCTGTTGGTGGTGCCGACGCAGACCGTGCTCGGGCTGGTCGCGGCGACGCTGCTGGCCCGAGGCCTGCCGGGGACCGGATTCTTCCGCACGGTGTACGTGCTGCCGTGGATCTGTGCGCCGCTGGCCATCGCGGTGTTGTGGAAATGGATCCTCGCCCCCACCGATGGCGCGCTGAGCACCGTGCTGGGCCGGTCGGTGGAGTGGCTGACCGATCCGGGGCTGGCACTGCCGGTGGTCTCGGCGGTGGTGGTGTGGACCAATGTCGGCTACGTCACGCTGTTCTTCCTGGCCGGCATCCTCAACATTCCCGCCGATGTACACAACGCCGCCCGTACCGACGGCGCCGGCGCGTGGCAGCGGTTCCGTCACATCACGCTGCCGATGTTGCGGCCCACTCTGTTCTTCGTGCTGGTCACCGGGATCGTCAGTGCCGCTCAGGTATTCGACACCGTGTATGCGCTGACTGCGGGCGGGCCGCAGGGCCGCACCGATCTGGTGGCCCACCGCATCTACGCGGAGGCGTTCGGTGCGGCGGCGGTGGGCCGCGCCGCGGTGATGGCCATCGTGTTGTTCGTCATCCTGGTCGGCATCACGCTGCTGCAGCACATCTACTTCCGCCGCAGGATCAGCTATGACCTCACGTAACGCCGCGGTCTATGTGGGGCTGCTGATCGGCGCGGTGATCACGCTGCTGCCGTTCGGGCTCGGATTGTTGACGGCGTTCACCTCGGCCGAGCAGTTCGCCACCGATTCCCCACTGTCGTTGCCCGCGCCGCCGACCCTGGAGAACTTCCTCGGGCTGGCCGATGCCGGGTTCGGCCGGGCCATCCTGGTGACCGCGCTGATGACCGCGGTGATCCTGCTGGGCCAGCTGGTGTGTTCGGTGTTGGCGGCCTATGCCTTTGCCCGGCTGCGGTTTCCGGGACGCGACGTGTTGTTCTGGGTCTACATCGCCACGCTGATGGTGCCCGCCACCGTGACCGTGGTGCCGCTGTACCTGATGATGGCCGAGGCCGGGTTGCGCAACACCTTCTGGGCGCTGGTGCTGCCGTTCATGTTCGGGTCGCCGTACGCGATCTTCCTGCTGCGCGAGTACTTTCGCTCCATCCCTGGCGATCTGATCAACGCCGCCCGCCTCGATGGGGCCAACACGCTGGATGTGCTCACCCATGTGGTGGTGCCGGCCAGCCGGCCGATCCTGGTGACCTTGGCGTTGATCACGGTGGTGAGCCAGTGGAACAACTTCCTGTGGCCGTTGGTGATCACCAGTGGCAGCAAGTGGCAGGTACTCACGGTCGCGACGGCCGGGCTGCAGACGCAGTACGACGCGCAGTGGACGCTGGTGATGGCGGCCACCACCGTCGCCATCGTTCCGCTCATCGTGTTGTTCATCGCGTTCTCGCGCAACATCGTCCGCTCGATCGTCGTCACGGGAATCAAATGAGCACCGAGATCAACGCCATGGTCGTGAAATCCGCCCGGCAGCAACCATATTGTCGATCTCGCGGCCGGGGGCCGGCATGAGACTCCGCCGCTCGACCCTGCTGGCCACGGGCCTGGCGCTGACCATGGCCGTGTTGCTGGCGGCCGCGGTGCTGCTGGGCCGCTCCACCGATCCGCAGGGCCGCACCATCGTCACCGTGCGGCTGTGGGACCCCCAGGTCGCCGCCGCCTACCGGGCGTCCTTCGCGGAGTTCGGCAAGGAGCATCCCGACATCGAGGTGCGGGTCAACACCGTCGCCTACTCGGCCTACTTCGACAGTCTGCGCACCGATGTCGCCGGCGGCAGTGCCGATGACATCTTCTGGCTGTCCAACGCCTATCTCGCCGGCTACGCCGACAACGGGCGACTGCTGAACATCGGGCAGACCCTCGGCGCCGACGCCGCCCGGGCCTGGGAACCCTCGGTGGTCAACCAGTTCACCCGCAACGATGCGCTGTGGGCGGTTCCACAGCTGACCGATGCCGGGATCGCCGTGTACTTCAACGCCGACCTGCTCGACGCCGCCGCCGTCGATCTCGCCGAGATGACCACGCTGCGTTGGTCGAACGGGCCCGACGACACGCTGCGGTCGCTGGCGNGCCGTACGCGATCTTCCTGCTGCGCGAGTACTTTCGCTCCATCCCTGGCGATCTGATCAACGCCGCCCGCCTCGATGGGGCCAACACGCTGGATGTGCTCACCCATGTGGTGGTGCCGGCCAGCCGGCCGATCCTGGTGACCTTGGCGTTGATCACGGTGGTGAGCCAGTGGAACAACTTCCTGTGGCCGTTGGTGATCACCAGTGGCAGCAAGTGGCAGGTACTCACGGTCGCGACGGCCGGGCTGCAGACGCAGTACGACGCGCAGTGGACGCTGGTGATGGCGGCCACCACCGTCGCCATCGTTCCGCTCATCGTGTTGTTCATCGCGTTCTCGCGCAACATCGTCCGCTCGATCGTCGTCACGGGAATCAAATGAGCACCGAGATCAACGCCATGGTCGTGAAATCCGCCCGGCAGCAACCATATTGTCGATCTCGCGGCCGGGGGCCGGCATGAGACTCCGCCGCTCGACCCTGCTGGCCACGGGCCTGGCGCTGACCATGGCCGTGTTGCTGGCGGCCGCGGTGCTGCTGGGCCGCTCCACCGATCCGCAGGGCCGCACCATCGTCACCGTGCGGCTGTGGGACCCCCAGGTCGCCGCCGCCTACCGGGCGTCCTTCGCGGAGTTCGGCAAGGAGCATCCCGACATCGAGGTGCGGGTCAACACCGTCGCCTACTCGGCCTACTTCGACAGTCTGCGCACCGATGTCGCCGGCGGCAGTGCCGATGACATCTTCTGGCTGTCCAACGCCTATCTCGCCGGCTACGCCGACAACGGGCGACTGCTGAACATCGGGCAGACCCTCGGCGCCGACGCCGCCCGGGCCTGGGAACCCTCGGTGGTCAACCAGTTCACCCGCAACGATGCGCTGTGGGCGGTTCCACAGCTGACCGATGCCGGGATCGCCGTGTACTTCAACGCCGACCTGCTCGACGCCGCCGCCGTCGATCTCGCCGAGATGACCACGCTGCGTTGGTCGAACGGGCCCGACGACACGCTGCGGTCGCTGGCGGCCCGGCTCACCGTCGACGAGCACGGCCGCACCGCGGCCACCGAAGGATTCGACGCCGGCCGGATCCGGCAGTGGGGCTACAACGCGGCCAACGATCTGCAGGGCATCTACCTCAACTACATCGGCTCGGCCGGGGGCATCTTCACCATCGGCGACCGCTTCGCCTTCGACAACCCGCAGTCCGTGGAGGCCTTCACGTATCTGGTCGGAATGATCAACGACGACCACGTCGCCCCGCCGGCCTCGGCGACCAACAACAACGGGGACTTCTCCCGCAACATGTTCCTGCAGGGCCGCATGGCGTTGTTCCAGTCCGGTACCTACAACCTGGCCGCGATCGCGAACCAGGCCCGGTTCCGGTGGGGCGTGGCGATGCTGCCGGCCGGACCGAAGGGCCGGGTCAGCGTCACGAACGGCATTGCCGCCGCGGCCAACTCGGCCACCCGCCATCCCGACGCGGTGCGCGAGGTGCTGGCCTGGATGGGCAGTAAACGCGGCAACGCCTACCTCGGGGCCAGCGGCGCGGCCATCCCGGCCGTGCTGGGCGCCCAACCCACCTACCACGACTATTGGGCGCGGCGCGGGGTTGATGTCAGCCCGTTCTTCCGGGTGCTGCGCGGGCCGCGTATCCCCGCACCCGGGGCGGCGGGTTTCCCGGCCGGATTCCAGGCCCTCAAACCATATTTCGATGAGATGTTCCTGGGCCGTCGCGACATCGCGACCTCGCTGGCCGACGCGCAGTGGGCGGCCAATTCCGCGGCGGCGCGCTGACCGCGGGCAAAGTTCAGCCTCCGGCATCCGGCACATCGCTTACATTGGGCGCATGCCCGAGCCCAGGAGTGCAATCCGTCGCCACCGCCTGGTGGCGGCCCTGTTCGCCGCGACCTTGTTGGTCGGCGCACCGGCCTGTGCGGCCGGGCCCTCCCCCAACTCGTCCGCCCCGGAGGCAGCACGTAGCGATGCCGGATTCGCCCCGTCGGCCCCGGTCCCGGCGGGCGGCCCGGGCCCCAAGGAGGCGCCGGTACCGGCCGAGGTCAAACGTGACATCGTCAAGACCGCGTCGATGTCGCTCACCACGGGCGATCCCGTTGCGGCAGCGGACAAGGCCGCATCGATGGCCGCGGATGCGGGCGGCCGGGTGGACAGCCGCTCGGAGGACGCCGGGTCCAGTTCGGGCCGCGCCCACATCTCACTGGTGCTGCGGGTGCCCGCCACCGAACTGGAAGGCACCCTCGACGAGTTCAAGAAGCTCGGCACCGTGCAGACCGTGGAGGTTCGCGCCGAGGACGTAACCGCCCAGCGCGTCGACCTCGATGCGCGCATCAAGGCGCTGCAGACCTCGGTGGACCGGCTGCTGGGCATCATGCGGGACGCCAAGGATCCCGAGGCGCTCATCAGCGCCGAGAACGCGTTGTCGCAGCGCCAGGCCGAGCTCGACAGCCTGCGCGCGCAGCGCAGCCAACTCGGTGACCAGATCGACTACAGCACGGTCAATCTCGACATCACCGCCCAGCAGATCGGTGGTCCCACCTCGCAGTATCAGGGGTTCTGGGGCCAGGTCGAGCGCGGTTGGCACGGCATGGTCTCGGTGGCGTCCGGGGCGGTGATGCTGTTCGGCCTGCTGCTGCCGTGGCTGCTGGCATTCGCCGTGGTGGCGGCAATCATCGTGATCATCGCCCGGGTGGCCAAGTCTCGGACCGGTCCGGCGTCACCGCCGCGGCAGGCTGGTGGGCAGGACGGTCAGCTCCAGGGCCAGAGCGCTCCCGCAGACCACGACGAGGATGGCGAAAGCGATCCAGTCCCGCGCCCGGGGACGTGACGGCGCCGCCGAGATCTGGCCGGCACCACCACGCGCGGTGATGGCGTCGCCCATCTCGTCGCCCCGGCGCAGCGCCACGGTGACCGCTGCGGCCAGCAGATCGACCAGGTTGGCCACCCGTTGCCTACGCCGCGCCCCGAACGTCTCGGCCGGCTCCATGGGACGCAACCGATGCGCGGCATACAGCGTGCGGAACTCGTCGATCAGCATCGGGAACGCCCGCAGCGCCAGTGCGATGGTGACCGCCCAGTCGTGGACCGGGATCCGCAACCATCGCAGCGGACGGCCCAACGTGGCGACTGCAGGGGCGACGTCGGCGACATTCGTGGTCCAGGACACCAGCGCACCCAGACCCAGCAGCACGATGGCCAGCGCGGTGACCCGCAGGAAATTGAGCAGCCCGCCCAAACCCAGTTGCACCGAACCGATGTCGACGAACGGGGCACCGCCGGCCAGCGAGGCGAGCGCCCCGCCGATGGCCACCAGGATCCACAGGAAGAACGGGATCGACGGCAGCGCGCCGCGCGGGATGTGCGCCAGCCGCGCCACCACCAGCACCAGCACCGCCACGGCGGCGATCGGCACCCACCCGGGGTAGAGCGTCAGCAGCACCCCGATACCCGCGACGCCGAGCAGCTTGGTGCCGGCCCACAACCGGTGGATGACGGTGTCGCCGGGAACCGGGCGCAGCAGCACCACCGGTTTGCGTTGCCCTCGGGTCGGAGCGGTCATCGGGTACCCCCGGCGGCGGTCGGGGCCAGCGCGAGTTCGCCGTGGTGCAGGTGCAGTGTGCGCGGGCACAGGCCTTCCAGGCCGGTGAAGTCGTGCGAGATGACGACGACGGTCAGGCCGTTGTTGTGGCGCAGATCTTCCAGCAACCGCAGCAGGCCCCGTTGGCTGGCGGCGTCGAGTCCGGCCAGCGGTTCGTCGAGGATCAGCGCGCGCGGTGAGCGGGCCAGCAGCCCGGCCAGCACCACCCGGCGCATCTGCCCGCCGGAGAGCTGGTCGATGCGGCGCTGTGCCAGTGCGGCATCCAATCCCACCATCTCGAGCGCGCTCGAGACGCGGTCCTGCTCGTGGGCGGAAAAGCCTGCTGCCGAGGCGATTTCCTTACCGACGGTGCTGCGCATCAACTGCAGCCGGGCGGCCTGGAAGGAGATCGCCACCGAGCCCACCTGCTGCGCCACCGGCGTCCCGTCGAGCAGGCAGGCACCGTAGGTCGGGACCGTCAGGCCGGCCATGATCCAGGCCAGGGTTGATTTGCCCGACCCGTTCAGACCGTGCACCAGGACACCGTCGCCTTCGTTGACCGTGAAGGTGATGTCGCGCAAAGCCGTTTTCGCCCATGGGGTTCCGCTGGCGTACTCGTGCCCGACGCCGGTCAGCTCCAGCACCGGTGCGCCCCGGTGCGCGGCGGGTGCGGCCGAGACGGGCACCGCCGAGGTCTGCACCATGTCCGTGTTGTCGGCGGTGCCGCCGTTGCCGCTGAGCGTCACCGTGCGATCGGCGGAGTCGGCCTCGTCGTTGTAGTGCGTGATGTGTACCAGTGACATCCGGTGGTGGTCGGTCAGCCCGGACAGTACGTTCATCAACGTGTCGCGCCCCTGCTGGTCGACCATGCTGGTGACCTCGTCGGCGATCAGCAACGAAGGTTCGCGGGCGAGGGCACCGGCGACCGCCAGGCGCTGCAGTTCCCCGCCCGACAGTCCCCCGGTGTCGCGTTCGGCCAGCCCGTCGAGCCCGACCTCGGTCAGCAGCCGCTCGACGTCCACTTCTGTACCGGGCGGCAGTCCCCACACCACATCGTCGGCCACTCNGCACCGGCCTGTGCGGCCGGGCCCTCCCCCAACTCGTCCGCCCCGGAGGCAGCACGTAGCGATGCCGGATTCGCCCCGTCGGCCCCGGTCCCGGCGGGCGGCCCGGGCCCCAAGGAGGCGCCGGTACCGGCCGAGGTCAAACGTGACATCGTCAAGACCGCGTCGATGTCGCTCACCACGGGCGATCCCGTTGCGGCAGCGGACAAGGCCGCATCGATGGCCGCGGATGCGGGCGGCCGGGTGGACAGCCGCTCGGAGGACGCCGGGTCCAGTTCGGGCCGCGCCCACATCTCACTGGTGCTGCGGGTGCCCGCCACCGAACTGGAAGGCACCCTCGACGAGTTCAAGAAGCTCGGCACCGTGCAGACCGTGGAGGTTCGCGCCGAGGACGTAACCGCCCAGCGCGTCGACCTCGATGCGCGCATCAAGGCGCTGCAGACCTCGGTGGACCGGCTGCTGGGCATCATGCGGGACGCCAAGGATCCCGAGGCGCTCATCAGCGCCGAGAACGCGTTGTCGCAGCGCCAGGCCGAGCTCGACAGCCTGCGCGCGCAGCGCAGCCAACTCGGTGACCAGATCGACTACAGCACGGTCAATCTCGACATCACCGCCCAGCAGATCGGTGGTCCCACCTCGCAGTATCAGGGGTTCTGGGGCCAGGTCGAGCGCGGTTGGCACGGCATGGTCTCGGTGGCGTCCGGGGCGGTGATGCTGTTCGGCCTGCTGCTGCCGTGGCTGCTGGCATTCGCCGTGGTGGCGGCAATCATCGTGATCATCGCCCGGGTGGCCAAGTCTCGGACCGGTCCGGCGTCACCGCCGCGGCAGGCTGGTGGGCAGGACGGTCAGCTCCAGGGCCAGAGCGCTCCCGCAGACCACGACGAGGATGGCGAAAGCGATCCAGTCCCGCGCCCGGGGACGTGACGGCGCCGCCGAGATCTGGCCGGCACCACCACGCGCGGTGATGGCGTCGCCCATCTCGTCGCCCCGGCGCAGCGCCACGGTGACCGCTGCGGCCAGCAGATCGACCAGGTTGGCCACCCGTTGCCTACGCCGCGCCCCGAACGTCTCGGCCGGCTCCATGGGACGCAACCGATGCGCGGCATACAGCGTGCGGAACTCGTCGATCAGCATCGGGAACGCCCGCAGCGCCAGTGCGATGGTGACCGCCCAGTCGTGGACCGGGATCCGCAACCATCGCAGCGGACGGCCCAACGTGGCGACTGCAGGGGCGACGTCGGCGACATTCGTGGTCCAGGACACCAGCGCACCCAGACCCAGCAGCACGATGGCCAGCGCGGTGACCCGCAGGAANACACCACATCGTCGGCCACTCGCGAACCCAGCACCTGACTCTCGGGATGCTGCATCACCACCGCGGTTCCGCCGAGGCGGCCCAGGCCGACGGACCCGGCGCGCTCGATGCTGCCCGATGTGGGCCGGCGCCCGGACAGCATCAGCATGAGGGTGGTCTTGCCCGAGCCGTTGGGCCCGGTCACCGCGACGTGCTCGCCGGGCTGCAGTTCCATGGACACCGGGCCCAGCGCGTCGCGCTCGACGCCCGGATACCGGAACCGCACGTCGGTCAGCCGTGCCGGCACCGGGGCGATCGGCGACGAGGTGTCGTCCTCGTCGGCGGCGTCGAGTTTGTGGACGTCCGGTACGCCGAGCAGCCGGGCCAGGACGCGGGACAGCGCCCACCAACCGATCATGCTGACCGAGGTGATGCTGACGATGCCGAGGAACACCATGAGCAGCGGCCAGTAGTCCAGCAGGGTGGCGAACGTCGTCCGGAGCGGATCGGCCGCCACGTCGAGCACCGGAATGTGCTCCAGCACCTTGGCAATTCCCTCGAAGCCCGCCGACAGCGAGTCGAAGATCAGGGCGCGCAACCGCGTCAGCACGGACAGTGCCACGACGATCGCCGCGCCGAACCCCGCGCCGGCCACCACGGACGCGCCGAATGCCGTGGCGGTGCCCCGGCCCCGACGCTTGACCACACCGGTGAGCCCGCCGATGTAGGCGCAGTCGACAACCGTCATCGCGCCGCCCATGCCTGCGATCAGGAAGGCGATCGCTGCGGCGGCGACGGTGGCGGCGAGCAGCACCCGCAGCCGATACCGGTAGGCCAGCAGCCCCATCGGGACCGTCCCCAGCACCGAAAGCCCGGCCGCGAACGGCACGACGACCGCGATGATCGCGGTGGCCGCGCAGAGTGCCGCCATCACCGCTGCCTGTGCAAGCTCGCCGGGGGTGAGGCCGCGCCGAGGCGTCGTCGCCGGGGGTTTCGCGGTCATTGCTCGATTCTGCCAGCCGCGATCGTCACCGTTGGATGGCCGTGGTGTGAGCGACAGCACGTCGCACACCTAGAATGTATAGCAAATCTATGTAAAGATGGGGTATGCCGACCCCGACTGAGGATGTCACGGTAACCGACCAAACCGAGCTCGGCGCCGACCTGCTGTCCGTCGTCGCCAGGCTGAACCGGTTGGCCACCCAACGCACCCGGCTGCCCCTGCCCTGGGCCCAGGCCCGGTTGCTGTCCACCATCGAGGACCAGGGCGAGGCCCGCATCTCCGACCTCGCCTACCTCGATCACTGCTCGCAGCCGACCATGACCACCCAGGTTCGCCGCCTCGAGGACGCCGGCCTGGTGTCCCGCACCACCGATCCGGGCGACGCCCGCGCGGTGCTGATCGCCATCACCGATCGAGGCCGCAGGGTCCTGGAGCAGGCCAGGGCCGACCGTGCCGCCGCGATCAACCCACGGCTCGAGCGGCTCACCGCCGACGACCGACAGACCTTGACCGCCGCCGTCGACGTCATCCGCCGGATCCTCGAGGACCGCGACGAACCTGCTCTGCCGACCGACAACTAGTTAGGAGTTCCGCCCTGATGTGGCGCCAACCCAAGGCCGTCTGGGCCGTCGCCTTCGCCTCCGTCGTCGCCTTCATGGGCATCGGACTGGTCGACCCCATCCTCAAGCCCATCGCCGACAACCTCAACGCGTCGCCGTCGCAGGTGTCGCTGCTGTTCACCAGCTACATGGCCGTGATGGGCGTGGCCATGCTGATCACCGGCGTGGTGTCCAGCCGCATCGGCCCCAAGCGCACGCTGCTGCTCGGCCTGGTGATCATCATCGCCGGCGCCGGCCTGGCCGGCATGAGCGACACCGTGATGCAAATCGTGGGCTGGCGCGCGCTGTGGGGCCTGGGCAACGCCCTGTTCATCGCCACCGCTTTGGCCACCATCGTCAACTCCGCGAAAGGCTCTGTGGCGCAAGCCATCATCCTCTACGAAGCGGCGCTGGGGCTGGGCATCGCCGTCGGCCCGCTGGTCGGCGGGGTACTCGGCTCGATCTCCTGGCGCGGCCCGTTCTTCGGCGTCTCGGCGCTGATGGCGTTCGCCCTGGTGATCACCGCGTTCCTGCTGCCCGCCACACCACGCGCCGAGCGGGCGACCACACTGGCCGACCCGTTCCGGGCGCTGCGTCACCGCGGGCTGCTCGGGGTGGCGATCACCGCGCTGCTCTACAACTTCGGCTTCTTCACCCTGCTGGCCTTCACCCCGTTCCCGCTGGACATGACCGCGCACCAGATCGGCCTGATCTTCTTCGGCTGGGGTGTGGCGCTGGCCTTCACCTCGGTGGTGGTGGCCCCGCGGCTGCAACACCGATTCGGCACCGTGCGGGTCTTGATCCTCAATCTGCTGGCCTTCACCTCGGTGCTGGTGGTGATGGCGGTGTGGACGGATTCCAAGGCCGTGCTGGCGACCGGTGTCGTGGTCGCCGGGCTGTTCATCGGCATCAACAACACGCTGATCACCGAGACGGTGATGAAGGCCGCCCCGGTGGAACGTGGCGTGGCCTCAGCCGCTTACAGCTTCCTGCGCTTCGGCGGAGCCGCCGTCGCGCCGTGGCTGGCCGGGGTGCTCGGCGAGCAGGTCAACGTGCACCTGCCCTACTGGGTGGGCGCTTTGGCGGTGCTGGCGGGCGCCGGGGTACTCGCCCTGACTCGTCCGCACCTGCTCGGGATCGACGTCGAGGAAGACGAACTGGACGAGCTGACCGACGAGGCCACCGCCGTCACGGTGGGCTCCGACAGCTGATAGACCATTCGGCAGCTATCCGGGCGCTTCTCCGCGAGAATGACCTCAGGGTCGTGATTCGGCGAAGTTCACGACCCTGAGCGCTATCTCGACGCGAGCCTTGCCGCACCTACAACGCGAACAACAGGAACTGCGTCACCTGGGTGGGCGAGAAGTTGTTGTCGCTGACGGCGATCACCGACTGCCTGCCGTCGGGCAGCTTGGGCCCCAAGGTGATCCCCTCGATGTTGTCGAGCGGGTCGAGACCGGCGACCGTGCCGAGATCGGCCAGCAGCGTCTTGGTCAGCTCGGTGGAGCCCTCGACGATCGCGGCCCGATAGATCCGCACCGACACGTGGGTCCCGAAGCCGCGTTCGATCACCAGGAAGCTGCCGTCATCGAGCGCCAGCAGATCCGACAACCCGTTGCCGCCACCCGGACCGGAAGTGACCGGGTCCAGTGGGTAGGTGTACTCGCCGTCGAGCGCCCCGGAATCCGCGTCGAAGCGCAGGATCCGGGTCCGGGCACCGTGCCGCTCCTCGGGCAGCGGGCCGTCGTCGTATCCGGGTCCTTCCATGCCCGCCCACAGGTACCGCCCGTCCGGTGTCAGCGTCAGGCCTTCGAGCGTGCTGTTGCGGCGCGCACCGCGGTCCTCATCCGACATCCGCACCGCATCGGGCAACGCGAACTCGCCGAGAAAGCTGCCGTCCAGAGCGGCCGTGCGCAGCCACGGATCCAGCCGGGTACCGTCGTCGCGCCGCTCGCCCTCGCTGGTCCAGTACAACCGCTGCCTGCCGGCATCGAAGGCGATGGCCTCCGGGTCCGGCGGCACCACCGGTGGCACGGCGTCGGCGTCCAACGGCGGGAAAGGTTGTCCGTTGCGATCCAGCCAGGGCTCGGTGCCGACGAACTCGACGCCATCGATACCGTTGTCGGCCAAGGGGATCCGCGCCGTGTAGAAGCGGGCCGGGTTCTTGGCCGAACGATCGTCACTGATGACGTAGTACAGGTCGGAGGCCGCGTCGTAGCTGATCCCGGACAGCCCGCCGATCTCGGTGCCGCCGAACTGCGCGCCGAAGGCGACCTGGCGCTGCCCGAGGTAGTCCAGGCCGGGTGCCGCCTCCACCGGCGCACACGCCGAGAGCACCAGGGCACCGGCCAGCAATATGGGACGCAGCATCAGGTGGTGACAGTACCGATCAGGGTGCCCACCACGTAGGTCGCGGCGATCGCGATGGCGCCGAACGCCAGCTGACGCACCGCCGCGGTCCACACCGGTTTGCGGGTGAACCGCGCCGCGACGCCGCCGGCGATCAACAGGCCCACCCCGCCACAGGCCAGACCGGCCCACAGCGATTCGAAGCCGAGCAGATACGGGATCAGCGGGATGATCGCGCCGACCGCGAACATCATGAACGACGACACCGCGGCGACCCGGGCCGACGGCTTGTCCTGGGGATCGACCCCCAGTTCCTGCACCAGGTGGAAGTTGATCGCGCGGTTCTCGTCGCGGTGGATCTCCTCGCTGGCCTTCTCCGCGGTGGGCTCGGACATGCCCATGTCGACGAGCATCGCGACCAGTTCGGCCTGTTCGGCGTCGGGCGCCTTGCGGAACGAGCGGCGCTCGACGTGCACCTCGGCGTCGATCTGCTCGTTGGACGTGGTCACCGACGTGAACTCACCCAGTGCCATCGAGAACGCGCCGGCCAGCAGCCCGGCCACGCCTGAGAGCACGACGGTCTGGGCGCTGGCACTGGCGGCCACACCGGCAATCAGCGCGGTGTTGCTGACCAGCCCGTCCATCGCGCCGAAGGTGGCTGCGCGCAGCCACCCGCCGGACACGTCGGCGTGGGAGTGGTCGATCTCGTGGGGCATGCCGGCGGGTGACACCGACGACGGCCGATCAGTCATGGCTCGATTCAACGCCCTCACATGTCAACAGTTCCAGTGAGGTTTACCTGCCCTGACCGCTTCACGCGTTACGGTCGGGTATGACCACCACTGCCGAGCATCTGCGAAACACGCTGGACGGTCGTTGGCGCGACGTCAAGAACGCCATGCGGGCCGAACTGTCCAACGAGATCTTCCGACCGCACTACACGCCCAACACCGTCATCGCCCGGGCCAAGGTGGCCGAGCAACTGAAGATCATGGCCGCCGCCGGGGCTGCTGAGGACGGCTTCCGCAAGGAGCACGGCGGCAACGGCGATGTCGGCGCCGCGGTGACGCGCATCGAGATGCTCGCCATGAGCGACCTGTCGCTCATGGTCAAGGCCGGCGTGCAGTGGGGCCTGTTCGGCGGGGCCATCGAGAACCTCGGTACCGAGCGCCACCACAAGGCCTACGTGCGCCGCCTCATCGACCTGGACCTGCTCGGCTGTTTCGCGATGACCGAGACCGGCCACGGCAGCGACGTGCAGTCACTCGAGACCACCGCGACCTACGATCCGGCCACCCAGGAATTCATCATCCACTCCCCGACCCCGACCGCCCGCAAGGACTACATCGGCGGCGCGGCCGAAACCGCCAGGGTCGCCGCGGTTTTCGCGCAGCTGATCACCCCGGACGGCGAGAGCCACGGGGTGCACTGCCTGGTGGTGCCGATCCGCGACGACATGGGCAACGACCTTCCCGGCGTGACGACGTCGGACTGCCACTACAAGGGCGGGCTGCCCGGCGTCGACAACGGGCGCATCGTGTTCGACCAGGTGCGGGTACCGCGGGAGAACCTGCTCAACCGCTACGCCGACGTCGCGCCCGACGGCACCTACAGCTCACCGATCGAGAATCCGGGCCGACGTTTCTTCACCATGCTCGGCACCCTGATCCGCGGTCGCGTCACCGTCGGCGGCAGCGCGGCGGCCGCGGCCCGGGTCGCCCTCGACATCGCCACCCGCTATGCCTTGGAGCGCAGGCAGTTCGAGGCTCCCAAGAGCACCGACGAGGTGCTGATCATGGACTACCTGGTGCACCAGCGCCGGCTGTTGCCGCTGATCGCGGAGTCCTACGCGCTGCAGTTCGCGCAGAACGAACTGGTGGCCAAATGCCATGAGCTGCAGACCTCGGACAATCCCGACGCCGAGGAGCAGCGGGAACTGGAGGCCCGCGCGGCCGGCCTGAAGGCCACCAACACCTGGCACGCCAGCCGCGCCATCCAGGAGGCGCGCGAAGCCTGCGGTGGCGCAGGCTATCTCGCCGAGAACCGGCTGATCGCCCTGCGGGCTGACACCGACGTGTTCACCACCTTCGAGGGCGACAACCACGTGCTGACCCAGCTGGTCGCCAAGGAACTGCTCACCGCCTACGCCGACGACATCAAGGGCATGAGCCCGGTCGAATGGGTGCGGTTCGCGGCGAACTTCGCCGGGGAGCGGGTGCTCAAGCGCACCGCCGCCGAGACGATCATCCAGACCATCCTCGACACCCGCCAGGACAACGAGGAGGAAGGCAGCCTGTTCAACCGGGGCACCCAGGTCAAGATGTTCGAGGATCGCGAGGAGTACATGCTGGCCTCGGTGGCGCGGCGGTTACAGGGCAAGGCCAAGGAGATGTCGGCCTTCGACGCGTTCAACGCCGTGCAGGACCATGTGCTGCACGCGGCCCAGGCCCACATCGACCGGGTCGTGCTCGAGGCGTTCGTCGCGGGCATCGATTCGTGCGAGGACGAGACCGCCCGCGAACTGCTCAACGATGTGTGCGACCTGTACGCGCTGTCGGTGATCGAGAACGACAAGGCCTGGTTCATCGAGCACAGGTTCCTGTCGACCGAACGCGCCAAGGCCGTGACGCGCGGCATCAACGAACGCTGCCGCTCGCTGCGGCCGCACGTCGAGACCCTCGTCGACGGGTTCGGCATCCCCGAGCAGCTGCGCTACGCGGCGATGCTCGACCCCGCCGAGCTGGTCAACGGCTAACGCGCACTACGGCTTCGGGATCGGGTCGACGGCCTGCAGTTTGCCGTCGTCTCCGATCCGGAACCGCACGGTGGCGATGCCGGTCGGCGACTTCGCCGAATCCTGACCCTGCTGCCACTGGTAGTTCACCACCACCGAGTCATCGGCGTTGGTGACCACATTGATGTAGGGCCGCGGCTCCGGCGTGGCCGGGCCGAGCGGGGTCTGCCGGTCGAAGAACAGCAGCTGCCCGGGGCTGTTCGGCTCTGGGTCGGTCTGGCCCACCTGCACCCAGTACAGCCGGCAGTTCAGGGTGTGCCCGGTGCCGATCTGAGTCCACTGCCGGCCCGTCTCCGGGGCGGGCAGTTTCGCGATCTCATCGGCCACCGTGTCGGCGCTGGGGCCGTCCGACGGTGCGCAGGTGTCGGGCTTCGGCGGTGGTGCGGAGGACGGACCCCAGCCGCAACCAACCGCGAGGAGACCGACGAAGGCGACGATGGCGATCAGCCGTGAGTACACACCCCGAGGGTAGCGAATGAGGCCGTGTTGCCGATGGGGCTGACGACGGCGCGTCGATAGGTGACACTGTTGGGCGATCCAAGGACGGATCACCTTTTCGCACCACTACCCAAGGAGACACTGATGGCTTGGTTCCTCGCCATGGAAGGCCCCGCCAACAAGGCCGTGCTGTACCAACTGCAGGAATCAGTCAACGTCCAACAGATCGCCGAGGAGATGGCCAGTGCGGCCACCCTCGACCGCGCTGTACCCGTCCCGGCCGTGCTGCAGAACAACCGGCAACAGGTGACGGTCTACGTGCGGCCGGCGGCCTGGGGGGTGTGGACCTTCTACCAACTGTCCGAAGAGGAGCGGAAAGCTCTCGCGTCGGCGTCCAATCCACTCGTGGAGGCGCTCACCCAGGCGGCCCGTCAGGCCCAGGCCCGGCCCCAGTCTTGAGACCGGGATTTCGAGAACTTGCTCCCCCGGATGGACTCGAACCATCAACCGCCCGATTAACAGTCGGGAGCTCTGCCAATTGAGCTACAGGGGACTACCTTCCGCGGAAGCTCCGCGGCCGAGCGTTGACTCTAGCGTACGGACCGCCGCCGCCGCCAACTCGCTCCCGGACGGGCGCGCCGGGGCGGCGGTGAGGCAGGATGGAGCACACATGACTGCCTGTCTGGGAGGGACACTGTGATCCGCTATGCCGCCGTGATCGCCGTCGGCTACGTGCTGGGCGCGAAGGCCGGGCGACGCCGCTACGAGCAGATCGCCAGCACCTACCGCGCGGTGACCGCCAACCCGGCCACCAAGGCGGTTCTGGACGCCGGGCGGCGCAAGATCGCCAAGCGGGTGTCACCGGACCCGCAGTTCCTCACGCTGACCCCCATAGACGCAGAAACGTCGGTGTTCTCCACGAAGGAGAGCACCGACGGTTCGGCGAAAACTCGCTGGTAGGGCCTAGCCGATCCCCTGGTTGATCGAGGTGCCGGGCAGCAGCGGACCGGTAACGACGCCGTTCTGTCCGACGCCGACCCACGGCGTTCCCACGTTGGCGGGCATGCCGTTGGAGTAGGACAGGCACTTGCCGTCCTCTTTGTTCCCGAACCACGCCAGGCAGGCCGGGGCGGCCGTGATCTCAGAGCCCGGCGCCGACGTCGCGACGAATCCCGGGGCGGCCACCGCAGCGCCGGTGGCGAGTGCGAAAGCGCCGACTGCGACGATGCGCCGCGTCCGTGTACTGAACAGTGTCACCAGGTGTTACCTCTCACATTCAGGTGCCCGACTGCGGTCACCCTATCGCGATGCGCGCGATCACGCAGTGAGGTCGTCCCCGCTGGCCTGTTCGAGCAGGCTGCGCCGGTAGGACTCCATGGCGACCAGGTCACCGAACAGGGCGTGATATTCGTCTCCCTGTTCCACCGGTGACATGCGTTGCAGCTTGGACTTCACCTCGGCGATCTGCCTGCCCACCCACACCTCCTGCAGGCGGGCCAGCACGCTGCTGATGTAACGCGGCAACTGCTCGTCGTCTTCGACGTTGATGGCCTCCACGCCCAGCTCGTTGACCAGGCCGGCCGCCGCCGGGGATGACGTCTGCTCGCGGACCGCCTCGATCCACTGCGCGCCCGATTTCCCCGATGCCGTGCCGCCGGCCGCCTCGATCGCCGAGCGCACCGCGGTATAGCCGGGATGGGTGAAGCTNCCCGGACCCGGCCGATCACCTGCGCGACGTTGTCCCAGCCGACCCAGCCGGCCAGCTGACGGGCGTATTCGTCGCGCAGCGTCGGGTCCTTGATGCGGGCCGCCATCGGCACGCAGCGCCGCAGCGCCGCCACCCGGCCCTCGGCGCTGTCCAGGTCATGCTCGGCCAGCGCACTGCGAATCACGAACTCGAACAACGGAGTTCGGCGTGCCACGAGGTCTCGCACCGCACCGTCGCCCGATCGTAGCCGTAGATCGCACGGGTCCATGCCGTCGGGCGCCACCGCCACGAACGACTGACCGGACAGGTTCTGCTCGCCCTCGAACGCCTTCACCGCGGCGGCCTGGCCCGCGGCGTCACCGTCGAAGACGTAGATCAACTCGCCGCGGAAGAAGTTGTCGTCCATCATCAGCCGGCGCAGCATCGACAGGTGCTGCTCACCGAACGCGGTGCCGCACGAGGCCACCGCGGTGGTCACCCCGGCCAGGTGCATGGCCATCACGTCGGTGTAACCCTCGACGACGACGGCCTGATGCCCCTTGGCGATGTCACGTTTGGCGCGGTCCAGCCCGAACAGCACCTGCGACTTCTTGTACAGCACGGTCTCAGGGGTGTTGACGTACTTGGCCTGGTTCTGGTCGTCGTCGAACAGGCGGCGCGCGCCGAACCCGATGGTCTCGCCCGAGGACACCCGGATCGGCCACAGCAGCCGGCGGTGGAACCGGTCCATCGGACCACGCTTGCCTTCCCGGCTCAGCCCGGCGGCCTCCAGCTCCTTGAACTCAAAACCCTTGCGCAGCAGGTGCTTTGTCAGTGTGTCCCACCCCGATGGGGCGAACCCGCAGCCGAACTGGGCAGCCGCCGCGGCATCGAAGTTGCGCTCGGTCAGGTACTTGCGCGCCTCGGCCGCCTCGTCCGAGCGCAGCGCCTCGGCATAGAACTCCTGGGCCGCGGCGTTGGCGGCCAGCAACCGGCTGCGGCTGCCCCGGTCGCGCTGAACGTTGGTGGTGGACGCGCCGGTATAGGTGACGGTGTAGCCGACCCGGTCGGCCAGCAACTCGACCGCCTCGACGAAGCTGACGTGCTCGATCTTCTGGATGAACGCGTAGACGTCACCACCCTCGCCACAGCCGAAGCAGTGGAAGTGGCCGTGATTGGGCCGCACGTGGAACGACGGTGACTTCTCGTCGTGGAACGGGCAGAGCCCCTTCATCGAGTCGGCCCCGGCCCGTCTCAGCTGGACGTAGTCACCGACGACATCCTCGATCCGGACCTTGTCACGAATGGCCGCGATATCGCGATCAGGAATCCGGCCGGCCACCGGCATAGTCTATGCGCGCGCGGAAGTCGCGTTGACCGGGTTTGCCCGAGGGCTGGTGAATGGTGCACATGACCGACGGTGTCGTCGAACACCGGGGGCGAAAAGTGGCGTATGCCGCGTACGGCCCGGCCGACGGTACGCCGGTGTTGTTCATCGCCGGCGCCGGCTGCGGCCGCCGGATGTCGTTCGCCCACGAGCGGCTCGGCGACTACGGCCTGCGCCTGATCTCGGTGGACCGCCCGGGGCTCGGGTCCTCCGATCCCGATCCCGCCAAAACCCTCGACAGCGTGGGGGCCGACTTCGCCGCGGTGATCGACCACGTCGCCGGCCGCCCCGTTCCCGTGATCGCCAACTCGCAGGGGGCGCCGTTCGGCTTGGCGCTGGCCGCGACCGGACGGGCTTCGCGCCTCGTGCTGGCCTCCCCTATCGACGATCTGGGCTCGGCGCCGGTGACCGCGTTGTTGGCGCCCGCGCACCGCGAATTCGTCAACGCGATCGCGGCCGACCCAGAGGGCGCGATGCAGGACCTGTCCGGCTACACCGGCAGCGCCCTCTTCGACATGATCATGGCGGACTATCCGCCGTCCGACCGCGTGGTCTACGACGATCCCGGCTTTCGCACCATGTTGCGCACCGCGCTGGCCGACGGTTTCGCCCAGGGGGCCGCCGGTTATGCGCGTGACACCGTGCTGGCCACCTCGCCCTGGCCGGTGCAGCTGCTGGCCCCCGGGGTCGAGACGCACGTGCTGTTCGGCACCGACGACACCGTGCATTCGCCGGATCTGGGCGTCACCCTGGCGAGCCGCATCGACGGAGCCACCCGCACCGTCGTCGACGGTGTCGGTGGTGCGTTGCTGTGGGCACGGCCGGAGATGATCGTGAGCCGGCTCGGGATACCGGGACGTTGACGCCGAGTTACCCCAACGGACGGGGTGAGCGTGCCTCGTGCACGCGTTCCAGCCGGCTCTCGGTGTACGAGGCGATCTGGTCGACCACCACCCGCAACCGGGCACCATCGTCGGCGGCACGGTCGAACTCCGGCGCGAACTGCGGGTCGAGGCTGCCCGGCGCCTGCGCCCACAATGCCAGCGCGACCTCGTGGATCAACGTGCGCTGATCCGCCTGGACCTGCAGGTGCCGGTGATCGGACATGATGAACTGCAGCGCCAGCATCTTGAGCAGCACCACCTCGGCGCGCACCAGCGGCGGCACCTCGAGGTCGGCGTCGAACCGTCGCAGCGGCCGGGCCCCTGCCACCGCCCGGGTCTGCGTGATCGCCGCGTTGGCGAAGCGCCCGACCAGTTCGCTGGTCATGGTCTTCAGCGCGACCGAGGCCGCCAGCGTGCCGTCGTACTTGCCCACCGCGGCCACCACCGGCACCTGCGAGAGCCGCTCGGCGGCGGCCAGCAGGTCGTCGTGGCTGACGCTGGGAAATGACTTGGCACCCAGGACCGCCAGCGACCCCGCCTCATCGGGATCGCCCAGCACCCGCAGATCGATGCGCCCGGAGATGACACCGTCCTCGACGTCGTGCACGGAGTAGGCGACGTCGTCGGCCCAATCCATCACCTGCGCCTCCAGGCAGGGCCGCTCGGCCGGGGCACCGGCCCGCACCCACTGCGCGGCCTCGGCGTCGTCGTCGTAGAAGCCGTACTTGCGGCGGGTGCCGAAGCTGGGCCACGGATACTTCCCCACCGCATCCAGCGCGGCCCGGGTCAGGTTGAGCCCGGCCGAACGCCCATGGTCGTCAAGGACTTTGGGCTCCAGCCGGGTCAAGATCCGGAAATTCTGGGCATTGCCCTCGAACCCGCCGAACGGTTTGGCGATCTCGTCGAGCGCCCGTTCACCGTTGTGCCCGTAGGGCGGATGCCCGATGTCGTGCGCCAGGCCGGCCAGGTCGACCAGGTCCGGATCGCACCCCAGCCCGATTGCCATCCCCCGCCCGATCTGGGCCACCTCCAACGAGTGGGTGAGCCGGGTACGCGGGGTGTCGCCGTGCCGGGGCCCGACCACCTGCGTCTTGTCGGCCAACCGCCGCAGTGCCGCGCTGTGCAGCACGCGCGCCCGGTCACGGGCGAAGTCGGTGCGGTGCTCGGTGTCGGTTCCGGGCAGCGCAGCACCCTTCGGCGACTCGGCCACCAGACGTTGCCGGTCGAAGTCGTCGTACCAGGACTGCGTATCCGCGTTCACCGACGCACAGTCTGCCAGGAACCGACGCGCCGACCCGGCAGCGCATTAGATTGACGGTCATGCGTATCGCCCGTGTGCTCTCGATGCTGCTCGCGATCCTGATCACCGGTCTGCTGGCCGCCCCCGGTGCCGCCGCCGAACCGCCGTTGCGGTTGGCGGGCCAGCTCACCGACAACGCGGGGGTGCTGTCGCCGCCCCAGCGGGCGAACGTGCAACGCGCCCTGGACCAGCTCTACGACACCAAACGCATTCAGCTGTGGGTGGTGTTCGTCGAGGACTTCTCCGGGCAGAACCAGTTGGGCTGGGCCAGCAACACCATCCGGCTCAGCGATCTGGGCGATGACGATGCGCTGCTGGCCGTGGCCACGCAGGACCGGGCCTATTCGTTTCAGGTGCCGGACACCGTCCCGGGCGGGAACGCGCGCGCCAACGAGATCCGGCGCGACAGCATCGAACCGGCACTGCACCGCGACGACTGGGCCGGCGCCGCGATCGCGGCCGCCAACGGCCTGAAGACCGAACCGGTCACCAATCCGGTTGCCACGCCGGGCGTGTCGTGGTCGGCCATGCTGATCGGCCTCGGCGTGGTGCTGGTGCTGCTCGGCCTGGTGTGGTGGTGGGCCCGGCGGCGGCGGGCCAAGCGCCGCCAGGCCGAGTTCGAGGCTGCCAAGCGGGTGGACCCCACCGATGCCGATGCGCTGGCCACTGTTCCGCTGGAAGCACTCGACGAGTTGTCCCGCTCGATCGTGGTCGACGTCGACAACGCCGTCCGTACCAGCGAAGCCGAGCTCGAACTGGCCGTGGAAGAATTCGGCGCCAACCGCACCCAACCGTTCACCGCGGCCCTGGCCAACGCGAAAACGGCACTGGCCCAAGCGTTCACCGTGCGCCAGACGCTGGACGACGACGCCCCCGAGACACCCCTGCAGCAGCGGCAGCTGCTGACCCAGGTGGTGGTGTCGGCGGCCCGGGCCGACCGTGAGCTGGAAGCCCAGAGCCAGGCCTTCGAGCAGTTGCGGGACCTGGTGATCAACGCCCCGGCCCGCCTCGACACCATGACCCAGCAGATGGTCGACCTGACCGCCCGCATCGACCCCGCCCGCCAGACCCTCGACAACCTGCACACCCAGTTCGACGCCACCGCACTGACTTCGGTGGCCACCAATGTGGACACCGCCAAGGAGCGGCTGGCGTTCGCGGACCGCAACATCACCTCCGCCCGCGGTCTGGTGTCCCGGCCGGCGACCGACCAGACCGCACTGGTGGACGCGGTGCGCTCGGCCGAATCCGCGCTCGATCAGACCCGTACCCTGCTCGACGCCGTCGATAGCGCGGCCTCCGACATCAACCGGGCCCTGGCCGGCCTGCCCGCGGCGATCACCGACATTCAGGCCGGCATCGATCAGGCGAATTCGCTGCTGGCGCAATCCGGTACGCCGCAGGCCGACCGGCTGACCGTGGCCCGTGATGCCGCCAAGCAGGCCGCCGACGAGGCGACCACGAACGGCAAGGCCGATCCGCTGGGTACATTCACCCGGCTGACCAAGGCCGATGCCGACCTGGATCAGCTGCTGGCCAGCGTGCACGAGCAGCAGGAGGCCGCCGCGCGGCTGGCCCGGGCCCTCGAGCAGGCGCTGTTCACCGCGCAATCGCGGATCAAGGCGGTGTCGGACTTCATCGAGACCCGGCGCGGCAGCATCGGTCCCGAGGCCCGCACCCGGTTGGCCGAGGCACAGCGTCAACTGCAGGCCGCCGAGGCCAAGCGGGCCGCGAACCCGACCGAGGCCGTCGCGCACGCCAACGGCGCGTCGACGCTGGCTGCACAGGCCCAGGGCCTGGCCAACGACGACGTGCGGGCCGCGCAGCGCTCCTACACCTCGCAGTACGGCGGAGGCGGCGGCTCCGACATGGGCGCGGTGCTCGGCGGCATCCTCATCGGCAACATCCTGCGCGGCGGCGGTGGCTTCGGTGGCGGTTTCGGAGGTGGATACGGCGGTAGCTGGGGCGGTGGCCGCGGGATGGGCCGGCCGACGTCCTACGGCGGTGCTTCGCATTCGTCGGGCCGCAGCTACAGCGGTGGTGGCGGGCGCTTCTAACCGGCCGACTCGGTCAGGCTGACCTGCCCACGGGGCACCGCCGTACCGTCCTTGCGCTGGAATCCGATTCCGACGGGTTCCCCGGTGGCCGTCTCGACGAACCGGTACCGACTGCTGTGCGGACGAGGTCGATGCACGTGGCCCCATTGCCCGATCGCCGCGAGCACCGAGACGAGCTCGTGCCCGGCGTCGGTGAGCACGTAGCGGCTGCGGGTCCGATCCCCGGGCTTCTGGTAATCGACGACCTGCAGAATTCCGGCGTCGACCAGTTCGGATAGCCGGGCGCTCAGGACGTCCGGCGCGACGCCGAGCCGTTGCCGGAACTCCGAGAACCGTGACCGGCCGAGCAGTGCTTCGCGAATGATCAGGATCGCCCACCGCTGGCCGAGGACCGACATGGTGCGGGCGATCGGGCAGGCGTCGTCGGACCACGGATCAGTGCGCATGCGACAATTCTAGCTGGATTGGGAATACCTACTCAGCTGATGGACCTTGACGTAGGTGACGTTCACGCAGTCAATCGAGTTCGAAGGAGAATCGAATGTCCCGACAGATTCAGGGTGCAACGGCGGTGGTAACCGGCGGCCAGAAAGGGCTGGGCAAGGCGATCGTGGACGAACTCCTCGCCCGCGGCGCCGCCAAGGTCTATGCCACCAGCCGGCGCCCCGAGCCCAGCACCGACCCCAGGGTGGTTGCCGTCGAAGCCGAAGTTACTGACGGTGATTCCGTCGCCCGGCTGGCCGCACTGGCCGGCGACGCCACCATCGTCGTGAACAACGCCGGCGTCACCGGCGGAAAGTCACTGCTACACAGCGACCTCGACGAAATCCGTTCCGTACTTGAGACCAACCTGTTCGGCCCGTTACACGTGACGAGGGCCTTCGCACCCCAGCTGGCGGGGGGCACGCTGGTCAACGTGGCGTCCGTGCTGTCCTGGCTGCCCGGGTTCGGCGCCTACGGCGTTTCGAAAGCGGCGCTGTGGTCGGCCACCAACTCGCTGCGGGCCGAGCTACGCGAGCAGGACACCGACGTGATCGGGGTGTATCTCGGCTACACCGACACGTCGATGGTCGCCGATCTCGACGTTCCCAAGAACGACCCGGCCGACGTGGCCCGCCAGATCGTCGACGGCATCGAATCGAGGGCAGCCGAGGTGCTGGCCGATGAACTCACCCGCCAGGTCCGGACCAACGTCTTCGCCTGAGCGCCAAACATTTGAGGAGAGTGGACATGTCGACGTATCGCGCCTATCAGGTGACCGGACAGCGTCAGTTCGAACTGGTCGAACGTGAGCTCGCCGCACCGTCGTTCGGCCAGGTACGGGTGCGCGTGCTCAGTTGCGGGGTGTGCCACAGCGACGTACTCGCCGTCGAAGGCCAGCGCCCCGCACCGGAAAAACCAGTGGTGCCGGGTCACGAGATCGTCGGCGTGGTCGACGCGATCGGCGACGGAGTGCACACCTGGAAGCATGGCGACCGGGTCGGCCTGGGCTTCCTCGGCGGCCAGTGCAACGAGTGCGAGTTCTGTCGCCGGGGCGATTTCGTGAACTGCACCGATCAACCCAAACCCGGCACCAGCGATGACGGCGGGTATGCGGAGATCGTGTATGCGCGCGCGTCGGGTCTGGTCCGGGTGCCCGAGGAACTGACGCCCACCACCGCCGCACCCCTGCTGTGTGCCGGTGTCACCGTGTTCAACGCACTGCGGGCCACCGCGGCTCCGCCCGGGGCCTTGGTCGCCGTCCAGGGCCTCGGCGGGCTCGGACACCTGGGGGTGCAGTACGCCAACAAGCTCGGATACCGGGTCGCGGCGATCGCCCGCGGTGCCGAAAAGTCCGAGCTGGCAATGTCATTGGGCGCCGACCACTACATCGACAGCGCGGCCGCGGATCCCGGCGCCGAGCTCGACGCGCTCGGCGGAGCCACCGCGATCGTCGCCACCGCAGCCAGCGGCGCCTCGATGAGCCCCCTGGTCGCGGGCCTACGTCCACGCGGACAGCTCGTCGTGGTCGGGGTCGCGCCGGATCCGATCGCGGTCAACACCGCCGATCTGATTCTCGGTGGCCGCACCATCGTCGGCAGCCTGACCGGCTCGGCGATCGACAATGAGGACAACCTCGCGTTCAGCCTGGCCAACGACATTTCGCCGATGGTCGAGGTGATGGCGTTCGAGGAAGCACCGAAGGCCTACGAGCGGATGATGTCGGGGCAGGCCCGATTCCGCGTGGTGCTCGACATCGCCGGCACCACGCGGTGAGGCGTCAGCAGCCCTTGAGCCGCACCGCGAGGTAGTCGGACACCTTGTCCAGCGCGATGCGCTCCTGGGTCATGGCGTCCCGCTCGCGGATGGTGACCGCGTTGTCCTCCAGGGTGTCGAAATCGACTGTCACGCAATACGGCGTGCCGATCTCGTCCTGGCGGCGGTAGCGGCGGCCGATCGCACCGGCATCGTCGAACTCGACGTTCCAGTTCTTACGCAGCTCGGCCGCCAGGTCACGCGCCTTGGGCGACAGGTCGGCATTGCGCGACAGCGGTAGCACGGCGGCCTTGACCGGGGCCAGGCGCGGGTCGAGCTTGAGCACGGTGCGCTTGTCCACGCCGCCCTTGGCGTTGGGCGCCTCGTCCTCGGTGTAGGAATCGACCAGGAACGCCATCAGTGAGCGGGTGAGGCCGGCTGCCGGCTCGATCACGTACGGCACGTACCGGGTGTCGGCGCCCTGATCGTAGAACGACAGATCGACGCCGGAATGCTTTGCATGCGTGGACAAGTCGAAGTTGGTGCGGTTGGCGATGCCCTCCAGCTCACCCCATGGGTTACCGGCGAAGCCGAACTTGTACTCGATGTCGACGGTGCCGTCCGAGTAGTGCGACAACTTCTCCTTGGGGTGGTCGTACAGGCGCAGGTTGTCCCGGTTGATGCCGAGGTCGACGTACCACTGCAGGCGCGTCTCGATCCAGTACTTGTGCCACTCGCCCGCGGTGGAGGGCTCGACGAAGAACTCCATCTCCATCTGCTCGAACTCGCGGGTACGGAAGATGAAGTTGCCCGGCGTGATCTCGTTGCGGAAGCTCTTGCCGATCTGGCCGATACCGAACGGTGGCTTCTTGCGCGCGGTGGTGACCACGTTGGCGAAGTTGACGAAGATGCCCTGCGCGGTCTCCGGGCGCAGGTAGTGCAGACCTTCCTCCGACTCGATCGGGCCGAGGTAGGTCTTGAGCATCATGTTGAAGTCACGCGGCTCGGTCCACTGACCCTTGGTGCCGCAGTCGGGGCAGACGATCTCGTCCATGGGGACGGCATCGGGATCGTCGATCCCCTTCTTCGTCGCGTAGGCCTCCTGCATGTGGTCCTGGCGATGACGCTTGTGGCAGTTCAGGCACTCCACCAGCGGGTCGTTGAAGACGTCGACGTGACCGGAGGCCACCCACACCTGGCGCGGCAGGATGATCGCGGAGTCCAGGCCCACGACGTCGTCGCGGCCGGTGACCATGGACTTCCACCACTGCCGCTTGATGTTCTCCTTGAGCTCGACACCGAGCGGTCCGTAATCCCACGCGGACTTGGTACCGCCGTAGATCTCGCCGGACTGAAATACAAGGCCACGGCGTTTCGCCAAGTTCGCAACGGTGTCGATGATGGATGCCACGGTGCATCAGAGTAGCGAGTGACCGGGCAAAACCCCGAACCCGCGTGACGCACCGCCCGCCCCGGGCACTGCACACTCGCCGGGCCGATGCAGTTGACATGCAATACCGCGCATGTATTCTTGCCCGTAATGAAAACGATTTCCAATTTCGCGGACAATCAGCACTACGACGCACGCGAGCACAACGGCGCCCCGGCCGCCGACATGCCCTCGCGCGAGGTCCTCGACACCGCGGGCGAGCTGCTGCGCGCGCTGGCCGCGCCGCTCCGGATCGCGATCGTTCTGCAGTTGCAGCAGTCGGCGCGCTGCGTGCACGAGCTGGTCGACGCCCTCGCCGTGCCGCAGCCTCTGGTGAGCCAGCACCTGCGCATCCTCAAGCAGGCCGGCGTGGTGGCCAGCGAACGCGCCGGCCGCGAGGTGCTCTACCACCTGGTCGACCACCATCTGGCGCACATCGTCGCCGATGCCGTCGCCCACGCCGCCGAGGAACCGCGGTGACGGGCGCGGTCCGGTCCACCCGGCAACGGGCGGCCATCGCCGACCTGCTCAACGAGACCGACGGATTCCGCTCAGCACAGGAACTCCACGACGAACTGCGCCGCCGCGGCGAGGGCATCGGCCTGACCACGGTGTACCGCACCCTGCAGGCCATGGCCACCGCAGGCAGCGTCGACACGTTGCGCACCGACACCGGCGAATCGGTCTACCGGCGCTGCTCGGAACACCACCATCACCACCTGGTATGCCGGGCCTGTGGCGCGACGGTCGAGATCTCGGGCGGTCAGGTCGAGGCCTGGGCCGCCGACGTCGCGCGTGAACACGGGTTTTCAGACGTCAGCCACACGATCGAGATCTTCGGTATGTGTGGCGAGTGCGTCGGCGCAACCGACTGAGTGCTGCCGCCAATGAAGCGTGGTGGCGATTTGACGGCCGATTTTCCGCCGTGGCGCTTCACACGTGGGGACGCCCGGCCTCACCCCGTGCCAACGCGAGCACGGTGTGCTCGGTGAGCGGCGCCAGCGGAACGTCGCCCGGCGCGTGCGGGTCGATCCACTGCATCTCCTCGATCTCGGCCTGCGGCCGCGGATCACCGTCCAAGCGCACCGAGTAGAGCCAGGCGTCGACATCGTGGCCCGGCTCGTTGGCTGCAGGCGCACTGTGGCGGCCGAGCTCGCTTGCGGCGGCCGGGTCGAATCCGACCCCGAGTTCTTCGCGAACCTCACGGCCCAGCGCCTCGAGCGGCTGCTCCCCCGGCTCGATCTTTCCGCCCGGCTGCATGAATGCCGACGTGCCCCGCTTGCGGACCACGAGCACGCGGTCGCGCTCGTCGAGCACCACCGCCGCGACGATGCGGATGACCGACGGGGTCACGGCTCCTCGCGCAAGCGCTCGTCGGCAGTCACGACATCAGGTCCCGGCGCACGTCGGCACCGGTGGCCAGCACCATCAGAATCAGGGTGCGCAACGCGTCGTCGGTGAGCCCGGCGGCCGGGAAGTTGTAGCGCAGCATCACGTCGGCGACTTTCTTGGCCGGCCGTTTCCGCGCAGCGCCCTTGGGCGTCGCTCCATTGGTGGGGGTTTCGACCAGCTTTTCCACCAGCACCACGGTGCCCAGCATGGTCTTGCTGGCATGGTCGGACACCCGCTCGCGAATCTTGTTGTTCAGCGGCAGATCCCATGCCAGCGGCTGGGTCAGCGAGACCATTTCCAGGTCGTCGGCGATGGCAACCACCCGCACCGAGGCCACCGATCCGTCGACCGTGACGGTCAGCGCGTCGTCCTCCTCCTCGACGACCGACATCACCGGGCCGAGTACCGCGGACAACCGCTGCAGCAGGCCGGGCATGTCAGGCCCTGCCGAAACGGCGGTTGCGGTTCACGTACTCCTCGCACGCCGCCCACAGATCACGCCGGTCGTAATCCGGCCACAGCTTGTCCTGGAACACGAACTCGGCGTACGCCGCCTGCCACAGCAGGAAGTTGCTGGCCCGCTGCTCGCCCGAGGTCCGGATGAACAGGTCGACGTCGGGGATGTCGGGGCGGTGCAGGTGCTTGGCGAAGGAGGCCTCGCTGATCCGGTTCGGGTTGATCTTGCCCTCGGCGGCTTCGGCGGCCAGGGCCTGCGCGGCTTCGACGATCTCGGTGCGCCCGCCGTAGTTGACGCAGTAGTTGACCGTGATGACGTCGTTGCCGACCGTCATCTGCTCGGCGATGTCGAACTCCTTGATGACACTGCGCCACATCTTCGGCCGCGACCCGACCCAGCGCATGTTCACACCCATGGCGTTCAGATTCTCCCGGCGGCGACGCACCACCTCCCGGTTGAATCCCATCAGGAACCGGACTTCCTCGGCGCTGCGTTTCCAGTTCTCGGTGGAGAAGGCGTACACGCTCAGGTGTTTGATACCCAGCTCGATCGCGCCGCAGGTGATGTCGATCAGCACCGCCTCGCCCATCTTGTGTCCCTCGGTACGTCCGAGGCCGCGCTGCGTGGCCCACCGGCCGTTGCCGTCCATCACCACGGCGACATGGTTGGGCACCTGATCGGCCGGGATCCGGGGCGCGACCGCCTTGGAGGGGTGCTGCGGCGGACGGGCGAAGCGGCCGTTGCTGCCCGCCGGGATCTCCGGGAAGACGACAGGCCAGGTCGAGGTGTCCGGGAAAACCGGATAGTCCTCAGGCGCCGGAGGCAGCTGTGGGTAGGTGGTCTTGCCCCGCTTCCCGTCCTTCGTCAATGCCATGGGGCATATCCTGCCCGACCAGCGTCGCGCGCCGTTCGGCGACTGTCCGATCGATCCGGTATACCCGCTCGACCAGAGGCAACGTCCGCAGCTGACGCTCCAGGTGCCACTGCAGATGCGCCGCGATCAGCCCACTGGCCTGACTGCGATGACCGGACGCGGAGGCCTCGGCATACTCCCAGTCACCCTCGTGCAGGGCTGCCATCAGCTCCAGCACAGGCTGCGGCGGGGTGCTGGATCCGCTGGGCCGACAGTGCACGCACACACTGCCGCCGGCCGCGACGTGAAACGCCCGGTGCGGGCCCGGCGTGGCGCACCGCGCGCACTCGGTCAGCGCGGGCGCCCACCCGGCGATCGCCATGGCCCGCAGCAGATAGGAATCGAGGATGAGCTCACGGGCGCGTCGGCCATCGGCGATCGCCCGCAGCGCGGCCACCGTGAGCCGGTGCAGGTCGGGCATCGGCGCCCGCTCCTCCCCGGCCAGCCGCTCAGCGGTTTCCAGCATCGCGCAGGCGCTGGTGTAGCGGCCGTAGTCGCTGACGATGTCAGCAGCGAAGGCGTCGATGGCCTGCACCTGGGTGACGATGTCGAGATTGCGCCCCGGATGCAGCTGGACATCGATGTGGGCAAACGGCTCCAACCGCGCACCGAACTTACTGCGGGTACGCCGAACACCCTTGGCCACCGCGCGCACCAACCCGTGGTCGCGGGTGAGCAGGGTGACGATCCGGTCGGCCTCGCCGAGCTTGTGCTGGCGCAGCACCACCGCCCGGTCCCGGTACAGCCGCATCGTGACAGTGTCGCACCATGGCCGGACAGGATCCGTTACGCACCGCCGATATTCTCGAAAGTGATGGCCAAATCTGCGACTTCCGACTCGTCCACCCCGGTTTTCCCCACCCTGACCAATCAGCTCTATCAACTCGCCAGCGGCTCGACCACGTCTGAGGAACTGGTACGCCAATCCCTCCACGCCATCACCGCGAGCCAGTCCACCCTCAACGCGTTCCGCGTGGTCCTCACCGAGCAGGCGCTGGCCGATGCCGCGAAAGCCGACCGGATTCGCGCCGCCGGCAAACACCTACCCCTGCTGGGCATTCCGATCGCGGTCAAAGACGACGTCGACGTCGCAGGCGTGCCCACCCGATTCGGCACCGAGGGCAATGTCCGGGTCGCCACCTCCGACAGCGAGGTGGTGCGCCGGCTGCGGGCCGCCGGCGCGGTCATCGTCGGCAAGACCAACACCTGCGAGCTCGGGCAGTGGCCGTTCACCGGCGGCCCCGGCTTCGGACACACCCGTAATCCGTGGTCGCGCAAGCACAGCCCGGGCGGATCCTCGGGCGGCAGTGCGGCAGCGGTCGCCGCGGGCCTGGTGACCGCTGCCATCGGGTCCGACGGCGCGGGCAGCGTCCGCATCCCGGCGGCCTGGACGCATCTGGTCGGCATCAAACCGCAACGCGGCCGGATCTCCACCTGGCCGCTGCCCGAGGCGTTCAACGGCATCACCGTCAACGGCGTGCTGGCCCGGACCGTCACCGACGCGGCCCTGGTGCTCGACGCCGCATCCGGCAACGCCGAGGGCGACCTGCACAAGCCCACACCGATCCAAGCCGCCGAGCACGTCGGCCGGGCGCCCGGGCCGCTGCGGGTGGCCATGTCGACGAAGTTCCCGTTCACCGGCTTTCCGGCCAAGCTGCATCCCGAGATCCGCGCGGCGGTGCAGAACGTCGGCCATCAGCTCGAGCAGCTCGGACATACCGTGGTCACCAAGGACCCGAACTACAGCCTGCGGATGTCGTGGGATTTCCTGGCCCGCTCCACCGCGGGCCTGCTGGACTGGGCCGACCGGCTCGGCGACGTGCCGTACGACGAGCGCACCGCGGTCAACATGAGGATCGGCCGGCTGCTGTCGCAGGATGTGCTGCGCAAGGCCCGCGCGCACGAGGCCGCCGTGCAGCGCCGCATGTCCTGGACCTTCAACCTCGTCGACGTCATCATCGCGCCGACCACGGCCCAACCGCCGCCGCTCACACACGAATACGACCGGCGCGGGTGGTCTGCCACCGAACGCGCCGCGATCGCGGCCTGCCCGCTGACCTGGCCGTGGAACCTACTGGGCTGGCCGTCGATCAACGTACCCGCCGGCTTCACCGCTGACGGGTTGCCGATCGGGGTCCAGCTGATGGGACCGGCCGACAGTGAGCCACTGCTGATTTCGCTGGCGGCCGAGTTGGAGGCGATCACCGGGTGGGCCGCCAAGCAGCCCGAGATCTGGTGGACCGCCCCATCCCAGACCGATGCGTCCCAGGCGGCCGCCGCGATCAATGCGCTTGAGCGGAAAGCCGGGTGAAACTACGGAAGGGGATCAGAACCCAAGGCGGCCAAGCTGTTTGGGGTCGCGCTGCCAGTTCTTGGCGATCTTGACCCGCAGGTCGAGATAGACCTTTGTGCCGAGCAGCTTTTCGATCTGGGTGCGCGCGGCCGTGCCGACCTCACGCAGGCGGGCGCCACCCTTGCCGATCACGATCCCCTTCTGGCTGTCGCGCTCGACATAGAGGATGGCGTGCACGTCGATGAGGTCGTCGCGCCCTGGCCTTTCTTCGACTTCCTCGATGACCACAGCCAGCGAGTGCGGCAATTCGTCGCGCACGCCTTCCAGCGCGGCCTCGCGGATGAGCTCGGCCATCAGGACTTCCTCGGGCTCGTCGGTCAGCTCGCCATCTGGGTAATAGGCAGGCCCCGGCGGCAGTTTCGAGACGAGGACATCGGTGAGCACGTCGAGCTGTTCGTTGGCAGTGGCCGACACCGGCACGATGTCGGCGTCGGGGCCGACCAGCTCGCTGACCGCCAGAAGTTGTTCGGCGACACGGTCTTTGGGCACCTTGTCCGTCTTGGTGACGACGGCGATGAGCGTGGTTTTCGGTGCAACCGCGCGAATCTGCTGATAGATCCAGCGGTCGCCGGGACCGATGCGCTCATCGGCGGGTATGCACAGTCCGATCACGTCGACCTCGGAATAGGTGTCCTTGACCAGATCATTCAGCCGTTGTCCGAGCAGCGTGCGCGGCCGGTGCAGACCGGGCGTGTCGACGAGAATGATCTGGAAGTCGTCGCGGTGCACGATGCCGCGGATGGTGTGCCGGGTGGTCTGCGGCCGATTCGAGGTGATCGCGACCTTCTGGCCCACCAATGCGTTGGTCAGCGTCGACTTGCCGGTATTGGGCCTGCCGACGAAACAGACGAAGCCGGAGCGGAATTCGGTCATGACGGGTTCCCGGCCCGATCGGTGACGATCACCGTGGCGCCGGCCGACAGTTCGCGGACCGCGGCGACGCCTGCGTCGTCGGCTCCCCCGCCGACCAGCACCGCCGCCTCGATGCCGGTGGCACCGCTGGACACCGCGGCGGCCACCGCCGCCTGCAATGCGGTCAACTGCAAGGCCGCCAACGCCACCGGGGCACCCGCGTAGGTGCGGCCGTCCTGATCGCGCACCGCCGCACCCGAGGACGCCTCGGCGCGACCCATCGCACCACGGGCCAGCACCACCAGCTTGTTGTCTTCTGCGTCGAGCTCAGTCATCTGCTTCCTGTCCTCCTCGCGTGCGGGGCGGATCGCGCGTCTCGTTGTTCTCAGATTCGGCCGGGCTCACCAGAACTGTGCCGATCCGAACCCGGCCGCGGTGATCGGAACCGCCTTCGGCGCGCAGCCGCAGGCCGTCCCACGTGACTTCTGCGCCGGGCAGCGGCACGCGGCCCAACTCGAATGCCACCAGCCCGCCGACGGTGTCCACGTCGAGGTCCTCGTCGGCCTCCAATTCGTAGAGCTCGCAGAGGTCCTCGATCGGCAGCCGCGCCGACACCCGGTACTGGCCGTCGCCCAGCTCTTCGACCGGGGCCACCTCGTCGGTGTCGTATTCGTCGGCGATCTCGCCCACGATCTCCTCGAGAACGTCCTCGATGGTGACCAGGCCGGCGATGGCGCCGTATTCGTCGACCAGCAACGCCATGTGGTTGCGGTCGCGCTGCATCTCGTTGAGCAGTTCGTCCAGCGGCTTGGAGTCCGGCACGAACACCGCCGGGCGCATCACCTGGGCGACGTTGGTGTCGCGGCCACCGTTGGTCGAGTAATACGTCTGCTGGACAAGATCTTTGAGGTAGACGACGCCGACGATGTCGTCGACGTTGTCGCCGATCACCGGGATGCGGGAATGCCCGCTGCGCACCGCCAACGACGTTGCCTGTCCGGCCGACTTGTCACTCTCGATCCACACCATCTCGGTCCGCGGCACCATCACCTCACGGGCCGGGGTGTCACCGAGCTCGAAGACCGACTGGATCATCCGGCGTTCCTCGTCGGCCACCACACCGCGCTGCTGGGCCAGGTCGACGACCTCGCGCAGCTCGATCTCGGAGGCGAACGGGCCGTTGCGGAAGCCGCGGCCGGGCGTGAGTGCATTGCCGATCAAGACCAACAACCGGCTGATCGGGGTGAGCAGCACCGAAATGGCCTGCAGCGGCAGCGCCGACAGCAGCGCGATGGAATACGCGTTCTGCCTGCCGACGGTACGCGGGCCGACACCGATGGCCACGAAGCTCGTCACCACCATGATCGCGGCCGAGGCCACCAGCCCCCAGCCGACGCCGAGCAGCCCGTCGAGGAAGGACACCAACAGCACCGTGGCACTGATCTCGCACGTGATACGCAGCAGCACAACGAGGTTGATGTACCGCGGACGTTCCTCGACGACGCGGCCCAGCCGGGCGGCGCCTGGACGTTCGTCCCGGGCCAGCTCCTCGATGCGGGCGATCGAGACGGTGGACAGCGCCGCGTCGATGGCAGCGAACAGGCCGCCGAACCCGACCAGCACCACGGCGCCGATGAGCGGAAGTAAGCCGGTCACGGTTCGTCGAAATATCGGGACTTGTCGAGCAGCCGCTGGTCTTTCTGACTCTGCCGGTCAGCGTGATACGACTCGACCTGATCGGCCACCCAGGCCTCAAGCAGCTGACGCTGCAGGGCGAACATCTCTTTTTCCTCGTCGGGTTCGGCGTGGTCGTAGCCCAACAGGTGCAGCACCCCGTGCACGGTCAGCAGGGCCAGCTCCTGGCCCAGCGAGTGTCCGGCCTTGGCGGCCTGCTGCTCGGCGAACTCGGGGCACAGCACGATGTCACCGAGCATGGCCGGGCCCGGCTCCGGCGAATCCGGCCGCCCTCCCGGCTCCAACTCGTCCATCGGGAAGCTCATCACGTCGGTGGGGCCGGGCAGGTCCATCCAGCGCATGTGCAGGTCGGCCATCGCCGCACTGTCCAGCAGCACCATCGACAGCTCGGCCGCCGGGTGCACGTCCATCTTGGCGATGACGAAGCGGGCGACGCTGATCAGTTCGTCCTCGGAGACGTCGATGCCCGACTCGTTGGAGACCTCGATGCTCATCTACGGGGCCGCCCGTTCGACGAACGGCGTTGGGCACGGTTGAGCAAGGCCGGCTCCTCATGTCGGGCGTAAGCGTCGACGATCTCCGAAACCAGGCGGTGACGGACCACGTCGGCGCTGGTGAGTTCGGCGAAGTGGATGTCCTCGATACCGTCGAGGATGTTCATCGCCGCCCGCAGCCCGGATGTGGCGCCACCGGGCAGGTCGACCTGGGTAACGTCGCCGGTGACAACGACTTTCGAGCCGAAGCCCAGGCGGGTCAGGAACATCTTCATCTGCTCGGCCGTGGTGTTCTGCGCCTCGTCGAGGATGATGAAGGCATCATTGAGGGTTCTGCCACGCATGTATGCCAGCGGCGCGACCTCGATCACCCCGGCGCTCATCAGCTTCGGAATGAGCTCGGGATCCATCATGTCGTGCAGGGCGTCATAGAGCGGCCGCAGGTAGGGATCGATTTTCTCGCTCAGCGTGCCGGGCAGGAACCCGAGCCGCTCACCGGCTTCGACCGCGGGGCGGGTCAGGATGATCCGGTTGACCTGCTTGGCCTGTAGGGCGCTGACCGCCTTGGCCATCGCCAGGTAGGTCTTGCCGGTACCGGCCGGGCCGATGCCGAACACGATGGTGTGCGCATCGATCGCGTCGACGTAGCGCTTCTGGTTGAGCGTCTTGGGCCGGATCGTCTTGCCGCGGCGGCTCAGGATGTCGAGCGTCAGTACCTCGGCAGGCGACTCGTCCTCGGTACCGGTGAGGATGGCGACGCTGTGGCGCACTGCCTCCGGCGTCACGGCCTGCCCGCTGGACGCGACGGCGATCAGCTCGGCGACGACACGTTCGGCCAGTGCTACGTCGGCAGGTTCACCGGTGAAAGTGATCTCGTTGCCGCGCGCATGGATGTCGGCGGCCAGAAGGCGCTCAAGGGCCCGCAGATTCTCATCAGCCGAGCCGAGCAGGCCCACGATGATGTCGGGCGGAACAGTGATGCTGCTGCGGACCGATTCCGATGTGGTGGCCGAGTCAGCGGTCGTGTCGCGGGGCGTCACGTGGAGTTTGTGCCTGCTTTCCGTGTTCTCATAACGGCCGGCTGCCGTTGTACTGTTGCCAGTTTACCGCTGGTCAACGACACGCCCCAAGGGTTAAGCAGGATGGCGGCGAGCCGCAGGTGAGGGGGCCGGACCCACGTCGGTCAGCCGGCGAAATCCGCCAGTTTCTCCTGGACTGCGGCGCCGTCGGGCTCGCCGTAGAGCTTGTCGGGAATCCAGTCGAAGAACACCAGCGACGGACAATCGCCGGCGGGCCCGTTCACCGTGCCCAGATTTCCGATGTACTTACCCGTCTTGGCTTCACGGAGCTCAATTTCATATTGGACGGCGTAATGGTCGATGGTGATGGGCTTGTCCCACGCCGTGGATTCGCATTGCCCTGACTGCACCTCGGTGTCGGACTTGCGGATCAGGCAGGCAACGACATTTATCTCGGACAGGTCTTCACTGCGCTGGTCGGCCACCTCGTACCACGAACCGTCTTGCAGCCCCTGGAAGAAGGCGGCGAACTTGTACGGCTCCGTGTAGGCCCCGGCATTCTGCACCGAGCCGTCCTTGCACACGACATCGAAGTCGGTCGACCATTCGGCCGTGATCGCATTCGCCGCACGCTCTTCGTCGCTCACTGCCCTTGTTCCGCCCCCGTCGACCAATTTTGCGACGACAGCCAGGGCACCGAGAAGTGCGATGATCGCCAGCACCACGACGCCCACGATGATGAGCCCTGTGTTCTTTGACGGAGGCCGGGGCGCCGGAATCGACGGCCCGGGCGGAGGCCAGTGCGGCGGCTGGCCATACGGCGGCGGGGCACCCGCCTGACCCGGCCACGGCTGCCGCGGAGGCGGCGGCCAGTGTGGGGGCTGGTTGCCGTAGGGAGGCTGCCCGTAGGGCGGTGGACCTTGCGGCGGCAAACTCACCAATGGAGCGTAATGCGCCTGCGGGCGGACTGCGGGCGCTAAATCGCCCAGCGTCGCGTCAGTGCACCGATCGCGCCCAGCGCCACGGCCGCGGCGGTCGAGGTTCGCAGCACGGTCGGCCCCAACCGGACGGCCTTCGCCCCCGCCGCGGTCAACGCGGCGATCTCCTCGTCGGAGATGCCGCCTTCGGGACCGACGATCAGCATGAGCGAATCAGCTTGGACCAGCGGCAGTTCGGCCAACGGCTCGGTGGCCGATTCATGCAGCGCCAGCGCCACTGCCCCGCCGGCCACCGCCTCGGCGACGCGTTGGGTCAGCACGGCCGTCGAGACCACCCCCTCGACGGCCGGGATGTGGGGACGGCGCGACTGCCGGGCCGCCGACCGGGCCACGGCCTCCCAGCGCCGCAGGCCCTTGTCCACCTTCGGCCCCTCCCAGCGCGCCACGCACCGCGCGGCCTGCCAGGCGAGAAAGCCATCGGCACCGGCCTCGGTCGCCAGTTCGACGGCCAGCTCGGAGCGATCGGATTTGGGCAGCGCCTGCACCACGGTGACCGCCGGCCGGGGCACCACGGCGGCGAGCCGCTCGGTCACCCGGGCCGACAGCCGGCCCTTGGCGGTGTCCTCGACCACACAGTGGGCCAGCGTCCCGGCGCCGTCGCTGAGATCGATCTGCTCCCCCACCCGGATACGGCGCACATTGGACGCGTGGAAGCCCTCGTCGCCGTCGACGACGACCGTCTCCCCCGCGCCCGGCAGCGCGTCGACGTAGAAAAGCGCTGCGCTCACGGTGTCAGCCCCGGGCCGTCAGCGGCCGGAGAACGTCTCGCGCAGCCGGCTGAACAGACCGCCGGAGCCGGCCGAGGCCTGCGTCGACCGCACCTCGGCGACGTCGCGGTTGCGGTTCTCCTTCAGCTTGCGCAGCAGGTCCATATCGGCGCTGTCCAGCCGTGTCGGCACCACCACGTCGATGTGGGCGTGCAGGTCGCCGCGCACGCCGGACCGCAGATGCGGCATGCCGTGCCCGCGCAGTGTGGTCACCGCACCCGGCTGAGTGCCTGGGGCGATGGTGAGTTCGGTGGGCCCGTCGAGGATCGCGTCGACGGTGACCGTGGTGCCCAGCGCCGNCCGGCCCGACCTCGCCCTGCGCGGCCAGCCGCACCCGCATGCCGTCGCCGACGCCTGCGGGGATCTTGACGCTGATCTCGCGACGCGCGCGGACCCGGCCGTCACCGCCACACCGGCTGCACGGGTCGGGGATCACCTCGCCGATCCCCCCGCACACCGGGCACGGCCGGGTGGTCATCACCTGGCCCAGCAGGGACCGCTGGACGGTCTGGATCTCGCCGCGGCCGTCGCAGGTGTCGCAGGCGACAGGCGTGGAATTGCCGTTGGTGCCCTTGCCGTGGCACAGATCGCACAGCACCGCGGTGTCGACGGTGACCTGCTTGGTCACGCCGGTGGCGCACTCGTCGAGGTCCAGCCGCATCCGCAGCAGCGAATCGGCGCCGGGCCGCACCCGGCCGATCGGCCCGCGTGAGGCCGTCCCGCCCCCGAAGAACGCCTCGAACACATCGCCAAGACCGCCGAACCCGCTGAACCCGCCGGGTGCTCCACCGACCGATTCCATCGGGTCGCCGCCCATGTCCACGATGCGGCGCTTCTCCGGATCCGACAGCACCTCGTAGGCGACCTGGATCTCGGTGAACCGGCTCTGGGCTTCTTCGTCGGGGTTGACATCGGGATGCAGCTCACGCGCCAGCCGCCGATAAGCGCGTTTGATCTCCGAATCGCTCGCGCCTTTGCTCACTCCGAGCAAGCCGTAATAATCGCGTGCCACGCTGACCTTGCCTGACCTTTCTGTGCCGGACCGATCCGGCTGTTACCGAGTTCCTAGGACTTCACCGATGTACAGAGCAACCGCCGCGACATTGGCGATCGTTCCCGGGTAATCCATTCGGGTGGGACCCACCACACCCATTCCGCCATACACTTTGCCCGAACTGCCGTACGTGGTGCTCACCACCGACGTCCCCAGCATCTGCTCGGCCTCGGTCTCATGGCCGATCCGCACGGTCACCTTGCCCGCCTCCTGCTGGGCGGCCAGCAACCTCAGCACCACCACCTGCTCTTCGAGTGCCTCGAGCACCGATCGCAGGGACCCGCCGAAGTCGGCCGTGTTGCGAGTCAGATTGGCGGTACCGCCGAGAAGCAGACGCTCCTCGGTGTGCTCGACGAGCGTCTCGACCAGGACCGTGGCCGCCCGGCCGACCGCGTCGGCCAGCGCGCCCTGACCGTTCAGATGGGTGGCCAGATCGCTGACCGCGATGGACGCGGCCGTGATGGGTTTGCCTTCGAGCGCCTGCCCCAACATCTCGCGCAGTTTGGACAGCTCGTGCTCGTCGATCGCGTCGCCGAGCTCCACGATGCGCTGGTCGACCCGGCCCGAGTCGGTGATGACGACCAGCAGCAACCGGGCCGGAGTCAGCGCCACCACCTCCAGGTGCCGCACCGTCGAGGTGGACAACGTGGGGTACTGCACGATGGCGACCTGCCGGGTCAGCTGTGCGAGCAACCGGACCGCGCGCCGCAGCACGTCATCGAGGTCGACGCCGGATTCCAGGAAGGACAGGATCGCGCGTCGTTCCGACGAGGACAGCGGTTTGACGTTGTCGATGCGGTCGACGAACTCGCGGTAGCCCTTCTCGGTGGGGACCCGGCCCGAACTGGTGTGGGGCTGGGTGATGTAGCCCTCGGCCTCCAGTACCGCCATGTCGTTGCGCACGGTGGCGCTCGACACGCCGAGGTTGTGACGCTCCACCAGGGTCTTGGAGCCGATCGGCTCTTTGGTGGCCACGAAGTCGGCGACGATGGCGCGCAGCACCTCGAAACGACGCTCGTCGGCACTCCCCACCTGTTCACCTACCTTTCGCAGCAGCGACAAGTCCATTTTGCTCGGTCCATTTTACCGACGAGCAGCGGGTTTCCCGACGATGCGTCGACCCGGCGGGACCATCACCCCGAGCGGAACCGGCTCTGGCAATCGACCGCGATCGTATTAGCCTAGGCAACCATGCCGATGGCAACACCGCGCAGCACTGCGACGGCAGCGGGCCGGCGATGATCTTCAAGGGTGTCCAGGAGGGCAAGCCGTACCCCGAGCACGGGCTCTCCCACCGGGACTGGTCCCGTATCCCGCCGCGTCAGCTGCGCCTCGACGAACTGGTCACGACCACCACGGTGCTCGCACTGGATCGGCTGCTGTCCGAGGACTCGACGTTCTACGGCGACCTGTTCCCGCACGCGGTGAAGTGGCGTGGCGACATCTACCTCGAGGACGGCCTGCACCGGGCGGTCCGTGCCGCGCTGCGCAACCGGACGATCCTGCATGCCCGGTTGTTCGACATGGACGCGCTGGCCCCGAACCCGGCCTGATCGTCAGTTGGCGAGCGACTCGCGCAGGCTCCTGGGCCGCAGGTCGCTCCAGTTCTCTTCGATGTAGCTCAGGCACTCCGCCCGGCTGGCCTCCCTCAGGACCACCCGCCAGCCCGCAGGCAGATCGGCGAACGCCGGCCACAGGCTGTGCTGATCCTCGTCGTTGACCAGTACGTAGAACGTGCCGTTCTCGTCATCGAACGGATTGGAACTCATCGACTCTCCTCATCGAGGGGTGGGCCAGATCGGCACCGAGCACCCGGTCGGACAACAGGCCAAGGCAACTCAGGTTGGGAAAGCCCGGCCCCTGGGTGAGCCCGGCCAGCCCAGGCAGGAACAGTTTGGGGAACACGCCGGTCAAGGCCAGATCGTCGCCGATGTGCTCCTGCAGCGCGTCCCCGGTCAACGGACCGCCGAGACCCAGCTCGAGCAGGTCCAGGGCGTCCTGGCTGAACAGCGGCGCGAACCACAGCGCGTCGGCGCCGGACCCGTCGATCACCAGGTCGAAACCGTGCACGGTCTCGACCGCCTCGCCACCGGTGTTGGTGGACAACGTCAGCCGGATCCGCTCGTCACGGGCCACGGCATGGGCGACCCGGCCGCGCAGATGGCGGATCCGGTCGTCGGCCAGCAACGCGTCCTGCACCCGCGCCGAGAACACCCCACGATCCGTGCGGGCCAAGGCATCCCGGCGCTCGGCCAGGGTCAGCCCGGTCCAGCCGGTCGGGTCGGAGAACAGGGTGTTCTCGAAGAAGCCCTCGCCGCGGGTGAACAGCGTGACGGTCGGCGAGATCACCGTGATCGTCGAAACCCGGTGGCGGAAAAGCTCGTTGAGCATCGATGCGGCCGTCTCGCCACCACCGATCACCGCCACCCGCTCGGCGGTGATCAGCTCGTGCTTGCCCGCCTGATGCCAGAACTGCGCGATCGACATCACCCGGGGATTGCCGGGCAGCACCGAACGCTCGGCCTGGCCGGGCCCGGTGATCATCAGACCGTCGGCACTGACCGCGTCATCGGCGGTGTGCAGCACCCAGCGGCGCGCGTCGGCATCGACCGCGATGCGTTCCACCTCACCGGTGACCACCTTCATCCCGATGTCGTCGGCCACCCAGCTCAGATACTGGCTCCAGCGTTTGTGGGTCGGCGCCGGCCGGCCCCGGTCCACCCATTCGGCGAAACCGCCGGTGGCGATCAGATAGGCCTGCCAACTGTGCCGGGTCATGCGCTCGTCGAGTTCGGCGTTGCGGCGCGGCACCAGCGAGGACCGGTACGGGAAGCCGACGTCCTTCTCCGGCCCGGTACCGAGCCGATGGTTGCCGTCGGTCCAGCCGCCGACGGCCTGCCAATTGGCGGCCACACCCGAGCGTTCGACGACCACCACCTCGGGAGCGGGCACACCCATCGCCCGCAACTCGGTGGCCTTGGCGGCCACCGCGATGGCCTTGGGCCCGGCCCCGATGACGGCCAGGGTGGGCGTGACACCCGAATCGGCACTCATGAAGTCACCTCTCGCAACACCTCTCGCAGCGCGTCCAACCACATCGCCTGCATGGCGGCGATGTCCTCGGCGGACAGAATGTCGGGCAGAGACCGCCATTGGGTGCCCAGTACGGCCGATCCGTCCCGATCGATCACCGCGGCCATGATCGTGAGCTCATGGCGCACAGCGACATTCGGTTCCGGAATCGGCGTCACCCCGCTCTGCAGTGACCGGTCCTGCAGCAGGGCATGGTCGGCCGCATCGAGTTCGATGCGGCCCAGGTAATTGAGCAGCACCTGCGGGTCCCGATGTGAGCCGAGCCGTTCGGCGGTGTCGGCACGCAGGTAACGCAGCAGCCCGTAGTCGATGGCATCGCCCGGGATCGCGGCCACCTGGGCTGCCACCCCACGGGCGTCGTCGGCGGTCACGCGCAGCGGGTAGATCATGCTGAGCAGGCCGGCCGTATCACCGGTGTCGACCTGGTCGGGACCGGTCACCACCGCGTCCGACCGGCCGTGGGTCTCCAGCGCCAACAAGGGTGCGGGCGTGGCCTGCTCACGGTGGCGACGCCACTCGGTCAGCGCGCGGGCGGTGGCCGCGGCCAGCACCTCGGTCACCGGGATCGCCCCGGTCAGCAGTCGGGCCGTCACATCCGGGTCGGCGAAGGCCATCTCGATCGCGACGTCACCCATCCGGTCGACCGCGGGATCGATCCGGCGGGCACCGATGTCCGGATCGCCGCCGTCGAACTGGCGTTCCCAGAAATCGCAGGTGTCGAGCCCGGCCGCCCGCTCGGCCAGCAGCCGCGACCACTGACGCAACGACGTGTGCTCGCGCACCGGAATCGGCGTGCGCCCGGATGCCACTGCATGCCAGGCATTTTCGAGCTCGCCGACCACGATCCGCCAGGACGCGGGGTCGAATGCGAGCACATGCGCGGTCAGGATCAGAAGTCCGCCGTCGGTGTCTGGGTGGTGCAGCCAGACCGCGTCGAGCATCGACCCGGACTGCGGGTCCATGCGCTGCACCGACAGTTCGGCCTGCTCGGCCACCGCCGCGTTGAGGTCACCGGAGGCCGTCGCCTCCGAAAGCGGCTCGGGCGCTGCATGTGCGACCAGGGTCAGCGACTCACGGTCCAGCCGGGTCCGCAACACCTCATGACCGGCGATCACGTTACGCAGCAAGACCTCGAGCTGTTGCCTGGTGATGCCCGCGGGCAACCGGAACACCTCGGTCTGTGCGAGCCGGCGCGGATCGCCGTACTGGTAGAGCCATCGCCCGTTGGGCAGCAACGGAATCGGGCCGGTTTCGGCCGCGGTCTCGTCGGTACGCTGCCCGACGTCCGCATCGGCGTCAATTGCCGCGGCGAGTTCGCGAACCGTGCCGCAGTCCAACATCAGCCGGGCCCGCAGCGCCAGCCCGCGCCGTCGCACCGCCTGCACCACCGACAGTGCCACGATGCTGTCCAGCCCGAGGTCCAGGAAGTCCGCGGTGACATCGACGCCCGCGCCCTCGGGAGTACCCAGCACCTCCGCGAGGACCTCGGCGAGCACCCGCTCGGTATCGGTCGCCGGGTGTTCGGCCCCTTCACCCGCTCCACCCACGCCGATCCCGGCCAGTGCCGCGTCATCGACCTTCCCGTTGGTGGTCAGGGGGATCTCGTCGACGGCCACGATGTGATGTGGCACCAGATGCCTTGGCAGCGTTGTGGTCAGCATCCGGCGCAGTTCACCGATCGGGGTGCCGGTCACCACATACGCGATCAGGCGCGGTCCGCTGCGGTGCCGGCGGACCGCCACGTGCGCATGCCGAACACCGGGATGCGCGTGCAGCGTCGCGGCCACCTCTCCGGGTTCCACCCGGAAGCCGCGGATCTTGACCTGATCGTCACTGCGGCCCAGAAACTCGATGGCACCCGAAACGGGATTCCGGCGCACCACGTCACCGGTGCGGTACATCCGGGCACCGGGGGTGAACGGGTCGGCGACGAACCGGGCCGCCGTCTCCCCCGGCCTGCCGAGGTAACCGCGGGTCAATTGCCCACCGGTCAAATACAGTTCGCCGTATACGCCGTCGGGGACCGGCCGCAGCCAGTTGTCGAGCACATAGGCCACGGTCGAATCCGTGGGCCGGCCGATGCACGGCTGCGGGTAATCGGCGATCGTCGCGACGACGGCCTCCACCGTGGTCTCGGTCGGGCCGTAGCAGTTGTGTGCCGACATCCAGGTGCGCTCGCACTCGGCCTGGATCCCTTGCCAGGTGGCGGTGTCGATGGCCTCGCCGCCGAGGGCCAGCACGGCCAGCGGCACCCGGGTGAGCAGGCCCGCGGCCCGCAACGAGGCGAACATCGACGGCGTGGTGTCGATCATGTCGATGGCGAAGTGGCCGATGTTCTCCACCAGCGCCTCGGCATCCCGCTGCACCTCGTCGGACACGATGTGCACGGTGTGCCCGTCGAGCAGGGCCGCCAACGGCTGCCAGGCGGCGTCGAACGTGAAGGACCAGGCGTGGGCCACCCGCAGCGGCCGGCCCAGCCGCTTGGCCGCCGGACGCAGCACGTGATGGGCATGGTCGGCGGCATAGGCCAGCAGCGCCCGGTGAGTTCCGATGACGCCCTTGGGTTTTCCGGTGGTCCCGGAGGTGAACACGACGTATGCGCCCTGCCCGGGCCCGACGGCGGCGGGCCGGTAGTCGGCGTCCGGTTCGGAATCCACACCCGGATCGAGGGCGGCCAGCAGCGCTTCGTCGACGAGAACCGGGGCGGGCCGGTCCGCGCNGGCCTGCTCACGGTGGCGACGCCACTCGGTCAGCGCGCGGGCGGTGGCCGCGGCCAGCACCTCGGTCACCGGGATCGCCCCGGTCAGCAGTCGGGCCGTCACATCCGGGTCGGCGAAGGCCATCTCGATCGCGACGTCACCCATCCGGTCGACCGCGGGATCGATCCGGCGGGCACCGATGTCCGGATCGCCGCCGTCGAACTGGCGTTCCCAGAAATCGCAGGTGTCGAGCCCGGCCGCCCGCTCGGCCAGCAGCCGCGACCACTGACGCAACGACGTGTGCTCGCGCACCGGAATCGGCGTGCGCCCGGATGCCACTGCATGCCAGGCATTTTCGAGCTCGCCGACCACGATCCGCCAGGACGCGGGGTCGAATGCGAGCACATGCGCGGTCAGGATCAGAAGTCCGCCGTCGGTGTCTGGGTGGTGCAGCCAGACCGCGTCGAGCATCGACCCGGACTGCGGGTCCATGCGCTGCACCGACAGTTCGGCCTGCTCGGCCACCGCCGCGTTGAGGTCACCGGAGGCCGTCGCCTCCGAAAGCGGCTCGGGCGCTGCATGTGCGACCAGGGTCAGCGACTCACGGTCCAGCCGGGTCCGCAACACCTCATGACCGGCGATCACGTTACGCAGCAAGACCTCGAGCTGTTGCCTGGTGATGCCCGCGGGCAACCGGAACACCTCGGTCTGTGCGAGCCGGCGCGGATCGCCGTACTGGTAGAGCCATCGCCCGTTGGGCAGCAACGGAATCGGGCCGGTTTCGGCCGCGGTCTCGTCGGTACGCTGCCCGACGTCCGCATCGGCGTCAATTGCCGCGGCGAGTTCGCGAACCGTGCCGCAGTCCAACATCAGCCGGGCCCGCAGCGCCAGCCCGCGCCGTCGCACCGCCTGCACCACCGACAGTGCCACGATGCTGTCCAGCCCGAGGTCCAGGAAGTCCGCGGTGACATCGACGCCCGCGCCCTCGGGAGTACCCAGCACCTCCGCGAGGACCTCGGCGAGCACCCGCTCGGTATCGGTCGCCGGGTGTTCGGCCCCTTCACCCGCTCCACCCACGCCGATCCCGGCCAGTGCCGCGTCATCGACCTTCCCGTTGGTGGTCAGGGGGATCTCGTCGACGGCCACGATGTGATGTGGCACCAGATGCCTTGGCAGCGTTGTGGTCAGCATCCGGCGCAGTTCACCGATCGGGGTGCCGGTCACCACATACGCGATCAGGCGCGGTCCGCTGCGGTGCCGGCGGACCGCCACGTGCGCATGCCGAACACCGGGATGCGCGTGCAGCGTCGCGGCCACCTCTCCGGGTTCCACCCGGAAGCCGCGGATCTTGACCTGATCGTCACTGCGGCCCAGAAACTCGATGGCACCCGAAACGGGATTCCGGCGCACCACGTCACCGGTGCGGTACATCCGGGCACCGGGGGTGAACGGGTCGGCGACGAACCGGGCCGCCGTCTCCCCCGGCCTGCCGAGGTAACCGCGGGTCAATTGCCCACCGGTCAAATACAGTTCGCCGTATACGCCGTCGGGGACCGGCCGCAGCCAGTTGTCGAGCACATAGGCCACGGTCGAATCCGTGGGCCGGCCGATGCACGGCTGCGGGTAATCGGCGATCGTCGCGACGACGGCCTCCACCGTGGTCTCGGTCGGGCCGTAGCAGTTGTGTGCCGACATCCAGGTGCGCTCGCACTCGGCCTGGATCCCTTGCCAGGTGGCGGTGTCGATGGCCTCGCCGCCGAGGGCCAGCACGGCCAGCGGCACCCGGGTGAGCAGGCCCGCGGCCCGCAACGAGGCGAACATCGACGGCGTGGTGTCGATCATGTCGATGGCGAAGTGGCCGATGTTCTCCACCAGCGCCTCGGCATCCCGCTGCACCTCGTCGGACACGATGTGCACGGTGTGCCCGTCGAGCAGGGCCGCCAACGGCTGCCAGGCGGCGTCGAACGTGAAGGACCAGGCGTGGGCCACCCGCAGCGGCCGGCCCAGCCGCTTGGCCGCCGGACGCAGCACGTGATGGGCATGGTCGGCGGCATAGGCCAGCAGCGCCCGGTGAGTTCCGATGACGCCCTTGGGTTTTCCGGTGGTCCCGGAGGTGAACACGACGTATGCGCCCTGCCCGGGCCCGACGGCGGCGGGCCGGTAGTCGGCGTCCGGTTCGGAATCCACACCCGGATCGAGGGCGGCCAGCAGCGCTTCGTCGACGAGAACCGGGGCGGG
>NZ_LT546207.1:1921323-1936078 GCF_900078665.2 Mycolicibacterium houstonense
CCGCGGCGGACCAGCGCGGCCGCCAGGCGGTCGGCGGCGTCGTCGAGCTCGCGGTAGCTGAGCTCTCCGGTGTCCCAGCTCAACGCCACCGAACCCAGTCTGGTGGCGGCGATCTCGGTGAAGGCGGTATGGAAACCGCCGTCGGGCTGGGCCGGCGGCGCGGCGGCGGCCGGCCGGCATTCGTCGTCGAAGGTCACCGCGACATCGCGCAGCGGGCGATCCCAATGTTGCAGGAGCCGTTGGACGACGGTGAGCACGCGCATGCCCAATGCGTGCGGATCGAGCATTCCCAGTGCCCCGTCAAGGGTTTCGACCAGCACGGTGAGCCGGCCGTGGGTGGGGTGCGCGGCGATGGTGACCGGGAAGTGCGACAGGCTTTCCAGGGCCGACGGCCGCAGCACCGCTCCCCCGAGGTCGAACTCGTCGCTGCCGACCAGCCCGCCCGGCGGGAAGTTCTCGTACACCAGCAACGTGTCGTACAGCTCGCCGATGCCGCCGAGGGAACGCAGCTCGGTGTGGCTGAGGTAACTGTGTTCACGCAGCTCGGCGGCCTCGCGCTGCAGGGCCAGGCACTGGCGTCCCACACTCAGCGCCGGGTCGACGCGAACCCGCAGGGGCACAGTGTTGATGAACAGGCCGACCATGGACTCCACCCCGGCCAGCTCGTCGGGGCGGCCCGACACCGTGACGCCGTAGACCACGTCGGTGCGGTCGGTGAAGACCGAAAGGATTGTCGCCCAGGCCATCTGGAACAGCGTGTTCACCGTGACGCCTCGGCTGCGCGCGGCCTCGAAGATCGCGGCCGACTGCTGCTCGTCGAGGCTCACCTCGGTGCGCTCCGGCAGACCGGGCTGGGTTTCCCGTCCGGACAGCACCGGGGACAGCATCGTGGGTGCATCCATGCCGTACAGATGGGACTGCCACCGGGCCCGGCTGGCGTCCTGATCGCGTCCGGCCAGCCAGCCGATGTAGTCGCGGTACGGGCGCACCGCCGGCGGCAGCGCCGCCACATCACCCTTGGCCCCGTAGAGGGCGAGCAGTTCGCCGACGAACACGGGCAGCGACCACCCGTCGATCGCGATGTGGTGCGCGACGATCACCAGACGCCAACGCAGACCGGGCTTTTCGATCAGCAGGAACCGGATCAGCGGTCCACGGCCGAGATCGAAGCGGCGGGCCCGCTCCTCGGCTTCGAGGGCGACCGCCTGCTCGTCATCGGCCCGCACCTGCTGCCACGGCACCTCGACGGCCGACGGCACCACGGCCACCGGCCGGCTCAGGTTGCCCTGAAAGAAGCTGGCCCGCAGGTTCGGATGACGCACCAGCATGGCCTGGGCGCAGGCCCGCAGCAGCTCGGGATCGACCGCGCCGTCGATGTCGGCGGCCATCGCGATCACGTACGGGTCGGCGCCGTCGTCGCCCTCGGTCAGCCCGGCCAGCGAGTACAGCCCCTGTTGCAGCGGGCTCAGGGCCAGGACGTCCTCGACGCCGGGCGGCGTACCGGTCGTGGTCATGTCGAGATCCCCTGGTCCTGGCCCCATCCCGCGGTGAGCGCGGCCAGTTCGTCGGGCGACAGACCCGATGCGGACATCGGGGCGTGGTGCACGTCCTCGGCGGCACCGGTGGTGGCCGCCGCATCGATGGCCGTGGCCAACTCGGCCAGCACGGGGTGTTCGAACACCATGCGGGCGGTCATCGCCACGCCCGCGTCCCTGGCCCGGNGGTGAGCACGGCACCGGCGAACTCCTCCGGCAGCGCCGCCCGCACGCCGTCCAGGACCGCGGCCGAATCCTCCACGCCCTGGTTCAACACCAAGTAGCAGGCCAGCGTGGTGGCACCACGGGCTTCCCAGCGCCGGGTGGCGGCGATCGCGACCGCGTCGAGTGCCTCCAGCGCCGCCTGCAGGCGGGGCTCCCCGCTGGTGATCGGCTCCAGCCGACCGTCGGTGGTCCACCGAGCCCGGTCACCGGTGCGGTACAGCTGACCGTCACCGAATGGGTTGGGCGCGAAGCGGTCTGCGGCCATACCGGTGGCGGTGCTCGCGGCGTCGTCCACCGCACCACCGGCGTAGTAGACGTCGCCGGTGACACCGACGGCCACCGGTTGCCGCCACTCGTCCAGCACGTACACGCGGGTGGCACCCTCGGTCTGCGGCAGACCCGCCGGGGGCGCGGCCTTGCGGCTCCAGTCGGCCACCAGCAGTTCGCGTTCGGCCTCGTCGACGACGGCGATGTCGCGCACCGTCTGGTCGGGGTCTGCGGCGAACGCACCGACGATGCGCTGCAGCCACGTCACCAGACGCTGCGCGGTCGCCGCCTCGTAGAGCTCGGTGCGATAGATGACGGTGCCCCGGTACCCCGCGTCGGCGCCGTTCTCGGCGAAGAAGTTCAGCGACAGGTCGGCATGGGCCACGTCGAATGTGGGCTCCAGTGCGGTGAAACGGGTTTCGCCGTCGTCCCCGCTGTCGATCACCTGCTCGGCGGGCAGGTCCTCCCGCACGTGCACCACCACACCGAACAGCGGGTTGCGGGCCAGCGAACGGGCCGGGCTCACCGCGTCGACGACCCGGTCGAACGGCAGGTCCTGATGCTTGTAGGCGGCCAGCGCCATCTCGCGCGAGCGGCGCAACACCTCGCGCAGGGTCGGGTTCCCGGACAGATCGTTGCGCAACACCACGATGTTGATGAAGAACCCGATCAGCGCGTCGAGCTCGGGGGCGGTACGTCCGGCCACCGGGGTACCGAGCGCGATGTCGACGCCCTGTCCGGCCTTGTGCAACGCGATGGCGACCGCGGCCTGCAGCACCATGAATTCGGTCACCCCGAGTTCACGGCACAGTTCGACGAGCTTGCTCCGGACGGCCGGATCGATGGTGAAGTCGAGTGCCGTGCCGTCCCCGGTCGGCACCGGTGGCCGCGGGAAGTCGGGCTGCAGGCCGTTCTCGACGTCCTGATCGGCCGACAGCCCGGCCAGTTGCCGCTTCCAGTAGGTGCGCTGCTCCTCGACCCGCTCGTCGTCACCGGAGAGCACCTCGGCCTGCCAGGCCGCGAAGTCGGCGTACTGCACCGGCAACGGTGCCCACTCGGGCGCCTTCCCGGCCCGGCGGGCGTGGTAGGCGGTGAGCAGATCGGTGAACAACACCGTGCCCGACCAGTGGTCGGCGGCGATGTGGTGCACGACCAGAGAGAGCACATGCGAATCAGCGGTGGACAGCATCGCCGCCCGAACCGGCCACTCGTTCTCCAGGTCGAAGCAATGCCGCCGCTCGGCATCGAGTTCACCGTGCACCCAGTCCTCGCCGTCGCCGTCGGCGCGACGCACCGGCACCGGAGCGGCCGGGTGGACCACCTGGTAAGGCACACCGTCGATCTCGCGGTAGGTGGTGNCCCCCGAGGCCTTCAGCTCGTCGCCCCGGGCGGCCAGCCCGGCCACCGTGGCGTGCTCGAAGACGTCGGCCACGCCCAGCTCGACCCCGCAGCGGGTGCGCACCGCGGCAACCAGTTTGGTGGCCAGCAGTGAGTGCCCGCCGAGATCGAAGAACGAATCGTCGGCGCCGACACCGTCGCGCTCGAGCAGCTCTCCGAACAACGCGACGATCTCGTGTTCGGTCTCGGTCTCGGGCGCGCGGAACTCGGTGGCCGACTGGATCTGCGGCTCGGGCAGTGCCCGCCGGTCGATCTTTCCGTGTGCGGTGATCGGGATCTCGGGCAGCTCGACGTAGGCGGCCGGAATCATGTACTCGGGCAGCGCGGCGGTCACCCTGGCCCGGATCCGGTCGATCTCGACCCGCTCGGCGTCGGCGGCCGGCGTGATGTAGGCGACCAGGCTCTTGCCCAGCGACGGCAGGTCGCTGACCACCACGACCGCCTGCCCCACCGACGGATCGACCGAGATCGCCGCGGAGACCTCACCGAGCTCGATCCGGAAGCCGCGGATCTTGACCTGCTCGTCGGCCCGGCCGACGAATTCGATGTCGCCGTCGGCATTGCGGCGGGCCAGGTCGCCGGACCGGTACATCCGCCCGCCGGGATTGAACGGGTCGGCCACGAACCGCTCGGCGGTCAGGCTGCGGCGCTCGTGGTACCCGTGCGCGACATGCGTTCCGCCGATGTAAATCTCACCGATCACCCCGACCGGGACGGGCTGCAGCGCGCCATCCAGCAGGTGGATCGTGGTGTTGATCTTCGGCGTGCCGATCGGCACGATACGGGCACCCTGCTTGCCCTCCACCTTGTAGCGGGTGCAGTTCAGCACCGTCTCGGTGGGACCGTAGAAGTTGTGCAGCAGCGAGTCGAAGGTGGCGTGGAACTTGTCGGCGATCTCCCCGGGCAGCGCCTCGCCGCCGATCGGGACCCGCTGCAGGGTGCGCCATTCGTTGACGCCGGGCAGCGACAGGAACAACCCGAGCAGCGACGGCACGAAGTGCATCGAGGTGATGCCCTCGTTGCGGAGCAGATCGGTGAGATAGCCGATATCGCTGAGCCCACCCGGTTTCGGGATCACCAGCCGGGCGCCGGCCGACAGCATGCCGAAGATCTCGCCGATCGACACGTCGAAGCTCTGCGAGGCGACCTGGAGCAGGCGTTCGTCGTTGGTGACCTGGTAGTCGTCGCCGAACCAGACGAAGTACTCCGCGATCGGCCGGTGCGGGACGGGCACGCCCTTGGGCAGGCCGGTGGATCCGGACGTGTAGATCAGGTACGCGGTGTTGTCCGGGGTGAGCGGGCGGACGCGTTCGCTGTCGGTCGGGTCGGTGGCCGGGTAGTCGTCCAGGCCGGTAACCGGGTCGCGCAGCACGATTTTCGGATCCGAATCGGACAGGATGTAGGTGAGCCGGTCCTCGGGGTAGGTCGGGTCGACCGGCAGGTACACGGCGCCGGCCTTGACGATGCCGAGCGCGGTGATGACGAGTTCCGGCGACTTCTCCAGCAGTACCGCCACCCGATCCTCGGTGCCGATGCCCTGTTCGATGAGCCAGTGCGCCAACCGGTTCGCGGACTCGTTGAGCTCGCGGTAGCTGTAGTGGCGACCCTCGTAGACCACCGCGGTCGCGTCGGGGGTGCGGGCGGCCTGCTCGGAGACCAGTGCCGTCAATGTGGTTGCGGGGGTGTCGAACCGCTCACCGGCGGACACCGTGCGCATCCACTCGGCGTCGGCGGCGGTGAACAGCTCCAACCGGGACAGTGGCCGCTCGGGATCGCTGAGGGCGCTGTCCAGCAGCACGGCGAAATGACGCAGCATCTGGGCGGCCAGCTCGGCATCCAGCACCTCGGTGAGATGCTCGGCCTCCACCACCGCGCCATCGGCGTCCAGCTCGACCATGAAACCCAGCGGCAGCTGGGTGTGCTGGCCACGCAGCTCGGCCCGCTCCGAGGCGATGCCCTCGGGGCAGAAGCCGCCGCCGTCGGGCTCGCGGAAACCGAAGCTCACCCGGGTCATCCGCTCGGCACCGTGGCGTCGGTCCGGGTTGAGTTCGGCCACCACCCGGTCGAGGTTGACGCGCTGATGGGCGAAGGCACCGATGGCGGTGTCGCGGGTGGCCGCGACCAGATCCCGGAAACCGGCCGAACCCGCCGGGCGCAGCCGCATCGCCACGGTGTTGCCGTAGTAGCCGATGGTTTCGTCGGTGTCGCGGTTCAGCACCGGGGTGGCGACCAGGAAATCGTCGGTGTGCGTGTAGCGGTAGACGAGCGCGCCGAACGCCGCCAACAGCACCATGTACGGCGTGGCCCCCGTGTCGCGGGCCAACGCGACCACCCGCTCGACGGTGTCGGCGGACAGCCGCACCGTGCTGCGCTGGGACCGAAAACCGGTGGGCACCACCGATCCTGACGGGCCCGGCAGTTCGAGCGGCTCGGGCGGATCGGCCAGCACCTCACGCCAGTACGCCAGATCGTCGTCTTCGCTGCCGCCCGCAGCCGCCGTCACTCGCGGCGGCTCGGGCAGCGCCTCCCCGGAATAGGCTCGGGTCAGATCGGCGAAGAACACTCGCCACGACCCGTCGTCCCAGGCGATGTGGTGGGCGACCAGCAACATCACGTGCTCGTCGGGACCGGTCTTGATCAGCGTGATGCGCAACGGCGAGTCGGAGCTCAGGTCGAAGGCGGTGCCGAACTCGCGCTGGGCCAAGACCTCCAGGCGCAGCTTGCGGGCCCGCTCGGACTTGTCGGACAGGTCATGGATCGCCCAGCCCGGAGTGAGGTCGTCGTGCACCGTCGCCGTCGGCTCGCCGTTCTCGTCGGCCTGGTACGTGGTGCGCAGGATCGGGTGCCGCTGTGCCACGGCATTCAGCGCGTCGTGCAGCCGTTCGGGGTCGATCACCCCGTTGAGCCGGTAGGACAGGCAGATGTTGAGCAGCACCCCGCTCGGGTCGAACCCCTGCACGAACCACATCCGGCGCTGCCCGTCCGACAGCACGGTGGGATCGACCGGAGCGCCCGCGGCACCGGTGGCCGCCTGACCCGAGTCCGGCCCCGAGGCCAGACCCCGCTCGGCAAGCCTGCGCCGCATCAGCTCCAGACGGGCGTCGGAGGTGCTGGGGGCTGCCGAATCGGCACTAACCATGTCAGTCACGCGAAAATGCTTCCTTTTCGGGTCTTTCCAAATGCTCGATCAATTCGGTGGCGGTGGCGCCACCGAGGATGGTGGCCAGCGGCACTGATCGGCCGGTGGCCGTCTTGAGCTTCTTGCGCAGGTCGATCGCCAACAGCGAGTCCACGCCGAGATCCAGCAGCGACGCATCCAGATCCAGTCCGGAGGTGTCGGCGAGCTTGAGCACCGAGCCGAGCGCGATCCGCATCGCGCCGGTGGCATCGGCCGCCTGCGCGGTGTCGCCCGGCTGGGCCGCCACGATCTCGCGGACCGCGCCACCGCCCTCGGCGAGGCCGAGGAAGGTGCGCAGCCGGTCGGGGTCGGCACTGAACACCAGCGGATCGGCCGGATAATCCCGCAGGCCGGCCTCCACCGCCAGGTCGGGCGCCATTGCCCGCAAGCCGGACCGCTCGACGCGGCTCACCTCCGCGGGATCGATGATCCCGTCGCCGGGCCACAGCCCCCAGCGCACGGCCGTGCACTGCCGCCCCTGGGCTCGCAGCTGCCCGGCGAGCGCATCCAGCAGCCGGTTGGCCGCCGAATACGCGGCGTGCCCGTGCCCACCCCAGAGGCCGGATACCGAGGAGCACAAGACGATCCGGGCATCCGGCCGCAGCGGCCAGGCGGCCGTCAGGTTCGCCAGGCCACCGATCTTGGCCGCGAACGTATCTCGCACGGTCTCGCCGGTCAGCTCTCCGGCAGGGGCGATGGTGGCGCCGGCGGCCGCGTGGATCACCAGCGACGCCGGCCCGATTCCCAGTTCGGCCACCGTCGCCGCGATCTGGGTCGGGTCGGTGAGATCGCACCGGGGAGCGATGATCTCGGCACCCGAAGTGGCCAGCGCCGCGGTCTGCTCGTCGCCGAGCCCGCTGCGGCTGAGCAGCACGATGCGCCGGGCGCCGTGCTCGGCCAGGTGGCGGGCGTAGTGCAGCCCGACCGCCCCGGCGCCCCCGGTGATGACCACCTCGTCGAAGATCCCCGATTCGGCAGTCCAGGTCCGGGCGTCGGACGTGTCGTCGCGCATCTCCCGGCGCCACGTCCGCATCCCGGAACCGTTGTCCCGCAACGCGATGTCGTCTTCATCGGCCAGCATCGCAGTCACGGCCGCGACGGCGGCGGCCGGGTCGGGGGACGACGAGGGCAGGTCCAGGTGCCGGAATGACTGATCCGGATGCTCGTAGCCCAGGCTGCGGTGCATCGCGGCCAGCGCGGCCGCCTCGGGCCGCGACCGTTCCCGCTCACCCACCTGCTCGGCACCGACGGTCACCAGCCATACGTCACGGGTCGCGGCGGTGATCGCGCCGGCATAACCCAGCACTCCCTCGTCGACGAGGCGGCTCACGGCTTCCGCGGCGGGCACCACGTCGAGGTTCTCGGATGCCGGGGCCACCACGATCAGCAGATCGGCGTCGGCTGCGGAAACAGCTGTGGCGCCGGAGATCTCGTCGACGGCGCGACGCAGCGCGTCGGCCGGTCCCGGCCCGGCGGCCAGATCCAGCACGGCGACCCGGCGCTGCCCGGCCGGAACGGAACCGGCCGCCAGTTCCCGCCAGTGCTCCACGTTTACCGTCAAGCCCTCGACCGGCGGCAGCGGTTGTGGGGTGGCCCAGAGATGTTCGGCCCGCATCGGCGCGAACGGGAAATCTCGCAGAGCCCGGTCGCCATGATTCGGGAGGTCGGCCCAGCGGTAGCCGGGATCGGCCATCGCCACGGTGACGATGTTGGTGCTGAGCCGGTCGGTGATCGGCTCGTCCCGCCGGCCCGAGCCCACCATCAGCGCCGGGCCGCCGGAAAGTTCGGCATCGTCGAGCAGATCGCCCATCGCGAACAGCAGCGCCGGATGTGCCGAGAGTTCCACGAAGATGCGGGCGCCGCGCCGCGCCGCCATCCCGACCGCCCGGTCGAAGCGCACGGTGCTGCGCAGGTTGGTGTACCAGTAGTCGGCGAAACCGGTGCCCGTCTCGACCACGTCGGCGGTGGCGGAGCCGATGAACTGAACCGGTGATTCGTCGAACTGCCCTGGCGGCAAGAGAGATTCCAGCTCGGCACGGGCCGAGTCCAGGGCGGTGGTATGCGCGGGGAACCACATCTCGATTTCCTTGGCGAACGATCCCCGGCCGGCCACCGTCGCCACCGCCGCCGCGACGGCATCGGTATCCCCCGACACCGCGACCGATGACCGGGAGTTCACCACCGACAGTTCCAGCCAGCCCGGGGTCTCGGCGACCACCGCCGAGGCCTCGTCGGGCGTGATCCCGAGTACCGCGACGCGGTAGGGCCCGGTCAACCGGTCGAGCACGGTCGCGCGGGCGATCACCACGGCCACCGCCGCGGGCAGGCTGATGCTGCCTGCGACGTACGCGGCACCTATCTCGCCGAGGCTGTGGCCGACGGTGATGTCGGGCACCACCCCGCACGACTGCCACACCCGGGCCAGCGCGACGCCGTGGACGAATTGCGCGCCCTGGATCTGCACCTGGGAGAAATCGTTGGTGACCGCGCCCGAATCCGGGTCGGCCAGAAGGTAATCCAATGGGGACGCCGCCCCGGCCGCCCGGAATTCCTCGGCACAGCGATCGACCTCGGCGCGGTAGGCNCAGGACCGGCGTGCGGGCATCGGGAAGGGCGTCGACCGCGCACTCCGGAAGCACGGTGCCCTCGCGGGTTTCGCTCATGCGGCGACCCCGGCGGCATCGGGGACCGCGACGATCGCGTGCGCGTTGGTACCGCTCATGCCGAACGCCGAGACGGCGCCGATGCGCTCGCCGTTGACCGCGGACCAGTGGGCGAGTTTGGCGGCCAGGCGCAAACCCTGGGTGTCCCAATCGATCTCGCGGCTGACCTCGTCGACGTGCAGCGTAGCCGGAATCGCCGCGCGCTCGGCAGCCAGGATCACCTTGGCCAGCCCGAGCCCGCCTGCCGCGGCCTGCGAATGCCCCAGATTGGACTTCACCGAGCCCAGCACCGCGCCGGCACCCGGCGCGGTGGCACCGTACGTCTGTGCCAGCGAACGCAATTCGGTGCGGTCACCCAGCCGCGTGCCGGTGCCGTGACCCTCGATCATGCCGACGTCTTCCGGACGGACACCGGCCTGCCGGATCGCCTTGGCGAACAGCCGTTGCTGGGCGGCGCCGCTCGGTGCGGTGAGGCCGGTGGTGCGGCCGTCCTGGTTCACGGCGGTGGCTCGGACCTCGGCCAGGATGCGCCGGCGGTCACGTACGGCGGCGGATCTGCGCTGCAGCACGAACATCGCCGCCCCCTCGGCCCACACCGTCCCGCTGGCGTGGGCGCTGTAGGGCCGGCAGTGCCCGTCATCGGACAGGGCGTGCTGTTTGGAGAACTCGACGAAGTACCCGGGGGTGCCCATCACGCACACGCCACCGGTCAACGCCATGTCGCAGTCCCCCGCCCGCACCGCGGACACGGCGGTGTGGAACGCGGTGAGCGCCGAGGAGCAGGAGGTGTCGATGGTCAGTGCCGGGCCGCACAGGTCCAGCGTGTAGGCGATCCGCCCGGAGATGACGCCCAGTGAGGTGCCGGTGATCAGATGACCGCTGTGGTGCGAGAACTCCGACAGCGCCGGCCCGTACTCCAGGCCGGACGCACCGACGTAGCAGCCCACGTCGTGGCCGGCCAGATCGTCGGGATTGATGCCGCTGTGCTCCAGTGCCCGCCACGCGATCCGCAGACCGACTCGTTGCTGAGGATCCATGGCGGCGGCCTCGCGCGGTGAGATGCCGAAGAACGCGGGGTCGAATGTGGCTGCGCTGGAAAGGAATCCCCCGAGATCGTGAATGCGTTTGAACCCGTCACGGCGTGAGCCGTCGAGCAGCTCGCGCACCGACCAGCCACGGTCGGCCGGGAACCGGCCGAGGGCTTCGCGCTGCTCGGCCAGCAGGGACCAGTAGCCGTCGGCGGTGTCGATTCCGCCGGGAGCCTCCAGCGCCATCCCCACGATCACCACCGGATCGGCGGTGTCGTACTCGGATTGTGGCCCGCTAGAGCTCATTCACCAGCTCCGCCCCATCCTCGAGCTGATCGTTGAGATAGAAGTGTCCGCCGTCGAACATCGAGCAGGTGTAGGCCCCGGAGGTGTGGGATTCCCAGCGCCGCAACATGTCCTCGCTGATGCGGTGGTCGCGCTCGCCGCCCAGCGCGTAGATGTCCGCGGCGATGGTCACGTCGGCCTCGCACGAGTACCGGTTGAACGCGGCGTAGTCGGCCCGGACCGCCATCAGCAACAGCTCGACGAAATCCTCGTCGGCCAGCAGTGCCGGATCGGTGCCACCGAGATCCACCATCTCGGCCAGGATCTCGGACTCGGCCATCGGCAGCGCCGGGGCGGCCGCCACCGCCGAAGGGGCCTCACTGGCCGACACCCAGAGGGCATCGATCTCAACCCCGTGCCGTTCGGCGATCCTGGCGAATTCGAAGGCCACCACCGCGCCCATGCAGTGTCCGAACAGCCGCAGTGGGCCCAGGTGCGCCCAGTCCGCCGCGTCGAACAGATCCTTGGCGAGATCGCCCACGGTGGGTGCGGCCGGATGCGAGAGCCGGTCCCCACGTTGCGGGTACTGCATGACGTAGGCGTCGGATCCGGCCGCGGCCAGCGCCATCCCGAATCCGCGGTAGGCCAGGGCCGCTCCCCCGGCATGCGGGAAGACCAGTGTGGCTGTTGCGCTTTCGTTCCCCGGGTAGCGCTTCACCCAGGGCTTGACGGTGATCTGGGTATCCGGGCCGGTCACGATGGCACGGCGGTGTCGAGAGCGGCCGCCGCATCCCGATGCCGTGCGGCGCGGGCGAAGCCGTTCATCCGCCGCTCGGGATTGCGGCGCGGAGCATCGTCGGCGACGACGACGCCTGCGCCCGCGGTCAGTGCCACCAGCAACATCAGAATCGGGGCCGCGGCACCGTCGGCCGAGAAGGCCCCGATGCGGTCGGCGCCGCTGACGCCGAGCCGGCCGCGCAGTTCCACCACGGCACCGTGCGCGGCGCCGTGGCTCACCACGGCGTCGTCGGCCGCCAGGAACGCGGGGTCGTTCGGCCCGGAGTGCACCGGGGTGATGCCACTGGCACGGGCTCCGATCCGCAAGGCCTCGGAGACGGTGAGGGCGGGCAGCCAGTTCGGCGGCCCGTCGCCGGTGAACAGCGCCATCCGCACGCCCGCGCGCTCCAGGGTCGACTCGACTGGGTCGGCGGTGTCGACCGGCACGCAGACGCCGCCGGCCGCCAGGATGCCGAGGGTCGCGATGACGGTGTCCAGGCCCGCGGCGCCCACGACGGCAACGCGGTCACCGGCACGCACCCCCGCCACCAACAGGGCGCCGGACACCGAGAGAGCCTGCTCGCGCAATTGCCCGTAGGTCCAGCAGGTGGTCGGTCCGACCACGGCGATGTCGCCGGGCGCGACCTGCGCATGGGCGAAGAATCCCTGGTGCAGCGGCTCGGCGGCCACGGCATGCCCGGTCTGCGTAGTCGTGCGACTCACGGCGTCCACAACGACCTCCTGGTGATAAGCAAAGGCTGCCCTAACTCAAGTAACTCTAACCTTAGTTGCCGGACGTCGGCTATGGGGCCGTGCGTGCCAACTCTGAGGCCACCGCCACGCTGTCCATCCCGGCGACCTCGAGATACAGCTCGGAAACCAGCTGCAACCGGTCCGAACCCGCCTCCCGGCCGGTCAACAGTGCCGCCAGCGCCGAGACGGTCCGGGCCGCGAAGATGTCGGCGACCATGACCGTCGAGGTGTCNGGGCGGCGCCGCTCGGTGCGGTGAGGCCGGTGGTGCGGCCGTCCTGGTTCACGGCGGTGGCTCGGACCTCGGCCAGGATGCGCCGGCGGTCACGTACGGCGGCGGATCTGCGCTGCAGCACGAACATCGCCGCCCCCTCGGCCCACACCGTCCCGCTGGCGTGGGCGCTGTAGGGCCGGCAGTGCCCGTCATCGGACAGGGCGTGCTGTTTGGAGAACTCGACGAAGTACCCGGGGGTGCCCATCACGCACACGCCACCGGTCAACGCCATGTCGCAGTCCCCCGCCCGCACCGCGGACACGGCGGTGTGGAACGCGGTGAGCGCCGAGGAGCAGGAGGTGTCGATGGTCAGTGCCGGGCCGCACAGGTCCAGCGTGTAGGCGATCCGCCCGGAGATGACGCCCAGTGAGGTGCCGGTGATCAGATGACCGCTGTGGTGCGAGAACTCCGACAGCGCCGGCCCGTACTCCAGGCCGGACGCACCGACGTAGCAGCCCACGTCGTGGCCGGCCAGATCGTCGGGATTGATGCCGCTGTGCTCCAGTGCCCGCCACGCGATCCGCAGACCGACTCGTTGCTGAGGATCCATGGCGGCGGCCTCGCGCGGTGAGATGCCGAAGAACGCGGGGTCGAATGTGGCTGCGCTGGAAAGGAATCCCCCGAGATCGTGAATGCGTTTGAACCCGTCACGGCGTGAGCCGTCGAGCAGCTCGCGCACCGACCAGCCACGGTCGGCCGGGAACCGGCCGAGGGCTTCGCGCTGCTCGGCCAGCAGGGACCAGTAGCCGTCGGCGGTGTCGATTCCGCCGGGAGCCTCCAGCGCCATCCCCACGATCACCACCGGATCGGCGGTGTCGTACTCGGATTGTGGCCCGCTAGAGCTCATTCACCAGCTCCGCCACATCCTCGAGCTGATCGTTGAGATAGAAGTGTCCGCCGTCGAACATCGAGCAGGTGTAGGCCCCGGAGGTGTGGGATTCCCAGCGCCGCAACATGTCCTCGCTGATGCGGTGGTCGCGCTCGCCGCCCAGCGCGTAGATGTCCGCGGCGATGGTCACGTCGGCCTCGCACGAGTACCGGTTGAACGCGGCGTAGTCGGCCCGGACCGCCATCAGCAACAGCTCGACGAAATCCTCGTCGGCCAGCAGTGCCGGATCGGTGCCACCGAGATCCACCATCTCGGCCAGGATCTCGGACTCGGCCATCGGCAGCGCCGGGGCGGCCGCCACCGCCGAAGGGGCCTCACTGGCCGACACCCAGAGGGCATCGATCTCAACCCCGTGCCGTTCGGCGATCCTGGCGAATTCGAAGGCCACCACCGCGCCCATGCAGTGTCCGAACAGCCGCAGTGGGCCCAGGTGCGCCCAGTCCGCCGCGTCGAACAGATCCTTGGCGAGATCGCCCACGGTGGGTGCGGCCGGATGCGAGAGCCGGTCCCCACGTTGCGGGTACTGCATGACGTAGGCGTCGGATCCGGCCGCGGCCAGCGCCATCCCGAATCCGCGGTAGGCCAGGGCCGCTCCCCCGGCATGCGGGAAGACCAGTGTGGCTGTTGCGCTTTCGTTCCCCGGGTAGCGCTTCACCCAGGGCTTGACGGTGATCTGGGTATCCGGGCCGGTCACGATGGCACGGCGGTGTCGAGAGCGGCCGCCGCATCCCGATGCCGTGCGGCGCGGGCGAAGCCGTTCATCCGCCGCTCGGGATTGCGGCGCGGAGCATCGTCGGCGACGACGACGCCTGCGCCCGCGGTCAGTGCCACCAGCAACATCAGAATCGGGGCCGCGGCACCGTCGGCCGAGAAGGCCCCGATGCGGTCGGCGCCGCTGACGCCGAGCCGGCCGCGCAGTTCCACCACGGCACCGTGCGCGGCGCCGTGGCTCACCACGGCGTCGTCGGCCGCCAGGAACGCGGGGTCGTTCGGCCCGGAGTGCACCGGGGTGATGCCACTGGCACGGGCTCCGATCCGCAAGGCCTCGGAGACGGTGAGGGCGGGCAGCCAGTTCGGCGGCCCGTCGCCGGTGAACAGCGCCATCCGCACGCCCGCGCGCTCCAGGGTCGACTCGACTGGGTCGGCGGTGTCGACCGGCACGCAGACGCCGCCGGCCGCCAGGATGCCGAGGGTCGCGATGACGGTGTCCAGGCCCGCGGCGCCCACGACGGCAACGCGGTCACCGGCACGCACCCCCGCCACCAACAGGGCGCCGGACACCGAGAGAGCCTGCTCGCGCAATTGCCCGTAGGTCCAGCAGGTGGTCGGTCCGACCACGGCGATGTCGCCGGGCGCGACCTGCGCATGGGCGAAGAATCCCTGGTGCAGCGGCTCGGCGGCCACGGCATGCCCGGTCTGCGTAGTCGTGCGACTCACGGCGTCCACAACGACCTCCTGGTGATAAGCAAAGGCTGCCCTAACTCA
>NZ_LT546207.1:1936740-1945306 GCF_900078665.2 Mycolicibacterium houstonense
TTTTTTTTTTCAAGCAGAAGACGGCATACGAGATTGGTCAGTGACTGGAGTTCAGACGTGTGCTCTTCCGATCTAGCTGGCCTTTCTCTTATACACATCAAGAGGTGTATAAGGGACAGTTTCGAGGCCGTGCTGATCGGCCCGGACCACCGCGCCCAGCAGATCGTGGCCACCCTCGGCGGGGACCAGCACCGCCACGGCCGCGTCGACGCCGGGAACCCGGCACAGGGCCCCCTCGACCTCGCCCAGCTCGATGCGGAAGCCGCTGACCTTGATCCGGTGGTCGGCCCGGCCGACGAACTCCAGGGTGCCGTCGGGCCAGGAGCGCACCAGGTCCCCGGTGCGGTACCAGCGAATCCCGTCGTGTTCGACGAACTTCTCGGCCGTCAGGTCAGGGCGTCCGCGATATCCGCGGGCGATGCCGCGCCCGCCGACCCACAACTCGCCCGGCACCCAGTCGGGGCAGTCGTCACCGCGGGAGTCGACCACGCGGCAGCAGTTGTTGGTCAGCGGTACGCCGAACGGCACCGCGGTCCAGTGCGGCGGCAGGGCGTCCTCGCCGAATCCGACTTCGAAGATCGTGTTGTGTGTCGCGGTCTCGGTGGCCCCGCCCAGCCCGGCGAAGCGCATGCGCGGCGCGGCCGTGCGCAGGGCCCGGACCAGGTCCGGGCGCACCCAGTCGCCGCCGGTCGGGACGACCCGCAGCGACGGCAGCGAGTCCGCGGCCAATCCCACGCCGGCCAACATCTCCAGCCACCCGGTCAGGAAGTGCAGCACGGTCACCTGATGCTCATCGATCAACCGGACCCAGACGTCGGGATCGCGGCGGTGCTCCTCGTCGATGACCACCATCGAGCCACCCGAGCGCAGGGTGCCGTAGATGTCGATCACCGACAGGTCGCATTCCAGGTGGGACAGCGCCAGGCATCGGTCGGCCGGGCCGATGTCGAAGTGGTCGTTGATGAACTCAATGGTGTTCATCGCCGCGTCGTGGGTGATCTCGACGCCCTTCGGCTCGCCGGTGGAACCGGACGTGAACAGCACGTAGGCCAGATCGTCCGGGACCACCTCGACGGCCTCGAAATGCGCTGGGTCACCGATGATCTCGGCGTCGGCGACGGTCAGGTGAGGCAGCTCGGGATGATCGGACCCCGAACCACAGACCAGGGCGAAGTCCACCCCGCCGGTGTGCAGGATGCGCGCGGCCCGATCGGCGGGCTGATCCACCCCCACCGGCAGATACGCGGCGCCGACCATCGAGATGGCCAGCAGCGCGATGACCTGTTCGACGCTCTTGGGGCCCAGCACCGCGACGACCTCGCCATGGCAGACACCGCGCGACTGCAGCGCGGCCGCGACGGCGAGCACCTTGTCGTGCAATTCGGCATAGGTGAGGTCCCCGGCGCTGCAGAACACCGCGGGAGCATCCGGGGTGGCCGCGACGTTGGCGAGGAATCCGCTGTGCAGCACGTCGCCGCTCGGTGTCGAGGTCGCGGAGTTCAGCTCGGCCCGGACCCGGCGTTGCTCCTCGGAGATCGCCGGCGGGTCGGCCGCATCCCAGGCCGCGTCGTCGGCGGCGAGCCTGCGCAATTCGGCCAGGTGGTAGGCGAACATGGCCTCGGCCACGCCGGGCCGGAACGCCTCGGTGCGGACGTCCCAGTTGATCATCAGCCCGTCGGCCAGTGGGGTCGCCTGGGCGTCGATCAGCACCTGGGGGCCCTGCGAGATGGTCCAGACCGGCGCACCGAACTGGTCGGTGACGTCGCCGGCGAACAGGTCGCCCAGTCCGAGGGCACTGGTGTAGACGATGGTGGCCAGGGTCTGGCTGCCCCGGTGACGGCTCATGTCGCGCAGCACGTCCAGCCCGGACACCGAGGAATGCGCGGCGGTGGCGTGCAGGGTCTCCTGCATCACCCGCGCCCGGGCCGCGGCGGTATCGGCTCCGGTCAGGTCGATGTCGAGCAGCAGCGACGACGTGAAGTCGCCGACCAGCTTGTCCACATCGGGGTGGTAGGGCTCCCGGCCGAACATCGGCAGGTTGAGCAGGAACCGCGACTGTGTCGACCAGCGGGCCAGCGCATTGGCGTAAGACGCGCCGACCGCCATGGCCGGAGTGATCCCGCGGCGGTGGGCCGCGGCGAACAGCGCGTCGCGGGTCGGTACGTCGAGAATCTCCCACAGCCGGATGCTGCGGTGCGGGTTGCGCTGATCGGACAACGGAACCAACGGCAGCGCAGGCGGATCCGGCAGATCCGGCACCCGCTCGGCCCACCACTGCACGTCCTGTTGCGGCGGCGGCGGCGTCGAGGCGGTCAGCCGGGCCCGGTACTCGCGATAGGTGTAGCGCAGGGCGGGCAGCTCGACACCGCGGTACAGGGCGGCCAGATCGGCCATGAAGTTGCGGTAGCTGACCGCGTCGGCGGCCTGCATGTCCATGTCGACGTGGAGACGAGTACGCCCATCCGGCAGCAACGAGAGGCTCAGTTGCAGTACCTCGTCGTGAAGCATCTGATGGGACTTGGCCTCCCGGGTGAGCTCCAGCTGCGCCTCGGCGGCCGCCTGATCGAGGTCGCGCAGGTCGTAGACGGTGACCGGCAGCTCGCGGTCGCCGATCCGCTGGGTCCCGTCGGGCAGGATCTCGACCCGCAGCATCGGGTGGCGGGCCGCCAGTTTGGCCGCGGCGGTCCGCAGCCGCTCGGGATCTACTGCGGCGCCGTCGAATTCGACGTAAAGGTGCGCACCGACCCCACCGAGCTGCTGGTCATTGTTGCGCCCCACCCAGAACGCGTGCTGGATGGGTGCCAGCGGGAACGGCTCGCCCTCGTCACCACCGGCGGCGGAGTCGGCGACCGGATCCTCGGCCGGGGCGTCCGGGGCATGCTCGGCGACCAGGTCGATCCACGCCGCGACGGTGGGATTGGCTGCCAGCGCGGCGAATCCGACGTTGATCCCCTGCTTACGCCACCGGCCCGACAACGACATCATCCTGATGGAATCCAGCCCGGAGGCGATCAGATCGGCGTGCGGGTCCACGTCGTCGGGGCTGATCCCCAGGAGTGCGGCGACCTCGTCGCGAACCGTCTGGGAACTCGTCGCAACCACGCTCACCACACCTCCGAATCATTGGCACCGAACTATTAGTGCAGGCTGCCCTAACTTCGTGGAGGTTACCCTATATTCGATCTGTCAACAGACCCACCTGACGGGAGTCACAACACCGATGACCACCGGTTTTGACCGTGAACAGGACGAACTGGCGAACGGATTCACCCCATTCCCCGAGGACCGCGCCGAGGTATACCGCCAGGCCGGGTACTGGCAGGGCAAAGCGCTCGACAGCATCCTGCGTGAGGCAGCCCACAACTGGCCGGACAAGGCGGCCGTCGTCGATGCCACCGGCAGCCACACCTTCGCCGAACTGGACGCGCTGGCCGACCGCATCGGCGCCGCACTCGCCGACCGCGGGATCGCCCCCGGCGACCGGATCCTGGTCCAGCTCCCGAACTCACGTGAATTCGCCGTCGCCGCTTTCGGTCTGCTGCGCGCCGGAGCAGTGCCGGTACTGTGCCTGCCCGGCCACCGGTCGGCCGAACTCGGCCATTTCGCCGAGGTCAGTGGCGCCGTCGGGCTGGTGATCCCCGACACCATCGCCGGATTCGACTACCGCGAGCTGGCCGCACAACTCGTCGCCGATCACCCGCGGTTGCGTCACGTCCTCGTCGACGGCGACCCGGGAGCCTTCGAACCCTGGTCCGCGCTCAAGGATTTCGACGATCCTGGCCCACCCGACATCACCGTCGACACCAGCGGACCCGCCGTGTTGCTGGTCTCCGGCGGCACCACCGGCCTGCCCAAGCTCATCCCTCGCACCCACGACGACTACCGGTACAACGCCGCGGCCTGCGCCCAGGCCTGCGAGATGGTGCACGACGACGTCTATCTGGCGGTGCTGCCCGCCGGGCACAACTTCCCGTTCGCCTGCCCCGGCCTGCTCGGCTCGATGACCGTGGGGGCGACCACCGTCTACACCGACGACCCGAGTCCCGAATCCGCCTTCGCCCTGATCAACACTCACGGCGTCACCGTGACCGGACTCGTCAACGCCCTGGCCAAGCTGTGGACCCAGGCCTGTGACTGGGAACCGGAACTGCCCACCTCGCTGCGAGTGGTCCAGGTCGGCGGATCGCGGATGTCACCGGAGGAGGCCCGCTTCATCTATCAGGGCCTGAGCCCGGGACTGCAGCAGATCTTCGGAATGGCCGAGGGCATGCTGAATTTCACCCGCCCCGGCGACCCGATCGACGTGGTGGAGAACACCCAGGGCCGGCCGATGTCACCCCACGACGAGATGCGGGTGGTCGACGAGGACGGCCAAGAGGTCGCCCCCGGGTGCGAGGGCGAGCTGCTGGTACGCGGCCCCTACACGCTCAACGGCTACTACCGTGCCGACGAGGCCAATGCCCGCTCGTTCAGCCCCGACGGTTTCTTCCGCACGGGCGACCGGGTCCGCATCTTCGCCGACGGGCCGCGGGCCGGCTACGTCGAGGTGACCGGCCGGATCAAGGACGTCATCCACCGCGGTGGCGAGACGGTGTCGGCCACCGATCTCGAGGACCATCTGCTCACCCATCCGGCCGTATACGCGGCCGCGGCCGTGGCGTTACCCGACGAGTACCTGGGTGAGAAGATCTGCGCCGCCGTGGTTTTCAAGGGCTCACCGGTCACCCTGGCCGAGCTCAACGAGTTCCTCGACGAGCGCGGCGCGTCGGCCCACGCGAGGCCCGACGTGCTGGTACCGATGCCGACCCTGCCCACCACCGCGGTGGGCAAGGTCGACAAGAAGAAGCTGATCGCCGCGATCACCGGGTGACCGCGGCGCGACGCGAGGTCAGGAGACTGCAGGTCAGGATACTGCGACGTCCTCACTGACCTCGCGTCCCACCGCCGGAGCCAGCAGCTCGATGATCCTGGCCGTGACGGCCGCGGCGGTGGGGTGCTCCCACAACAGCGTCGGCGGCAGGGACAGGCCGGTCTGCTTCTCCAGTTGACGGCGCAGCCGTACCGTCATGATCGAGTCCACACCCAGCTCCACCAACGGCAGGTCGACGTTCACGTCGGCCTCCGCCAGCCCCAATTGGCCTGCCACCGCGGACAACACGTGGGCGGCCAGCTGGTCGGGGTCGTACTCCCCCGCCACCGACGCCGGCGCCGAATCGTCGTCGGGCTCGTCGTCGGGAGCCACGTCGGCCAGGATCGGCACCGCAGCGGCCGCCGGAAGCACCGGCAACACCACGACATTGGCCGTGTCCTCACCCATCGCGAGATCCAGGGCGCGCATCGCGTCGTCGGCGCCCACGGTGCCCATGCCGAGCGCATCGAGTTGGGCCGCAACGAATTCCGATGCCGACCCCATGCCGAGCCCGCGCCAGGCCGTCCAGGCGACGGCCGTGGTGCGGTCGCCGAGGCTGCGCCGGTACCGGGCCATCACGTCGAGGAACGAGTTGGCGCAGGCGTAGGCGCCCTGGCCCGGGAAACCGGCCAGGTAGCCACACGACGAGAACAGCACCATCCAGTCGAGCTGTTCGGGCGGGAACACCTCGTTCAGCACGAGCGTGCCGTGCACCTTCGGGTGCATCGCCGCGGCGAACTCATCGGAACTGGTGTTCATCAGCAGCGCACCGGCTTCGACCCCGGCGGCATGGATGACACCACGGACCGGGGGCAGCGGACGCAGCACGTCTCGCAGCGCCTCTGCCGATCCGGGGGCACCGATGTCGACCGCGGCGACGGTGACCGACACGCCACGCTCCTCCAGCGCGGTGACTGCGCGGACGGCGTCCGACCGCACGCCGTCGGCCCAGGCCGAGCGGTCGCCCAGACCCGACCGCGACAGCAGCACCAGGCGCCGGGCACCGAGATCGGCCAACCGCTGGGCCACCCGCAGGCCGAGCACTCCGGTTCCGCCGGTGATCAGATAGGTGCCACCCGGCACGCACTGCATCGGGACCGCCGCAGGAGCGGCCGAGTCCGTTCCCGAGGCGGCCAGGCGCGCGGCGAGCGCCACGCCGTCGCGGACCACGAGAACACCGTGTCCGGCCAGCGATCCCAGCGCCGACAGCGGCAGTCGGCCGTCGGCCACGTCCAGGACACCGCCCCACAGCTGTGGATGCTCGGCCGCGGCGACGCGGGCCAATCCCCACAGCGGGGCATGGGTCAGATTGCTCCCCTCGTGCACCCCGACGGTCAGCGCCCACAGCCGCGCCGACATGCCGAGCTGTTGTTGCACGGCCAGCGTCCTGGTCACCAGTTCGACGGCGGCCTCCGGCGAGTCATCGTCGCGCGGCAACACCAGCACCACCGCGGTGTCACCGAGTTCTCTTGGCAAAGAGCCGAATTCGATGATCGCTTCCAGTTCCGCAGGGTCTTCCACCGCCCGGTAGGGCACGCCGGCCGCGGCCAAATCGTCCACCGCGGTCTCCAGCCGGTCGACGTCACCGCCGACCAGCACCACCCCGGACGGCGGTTGCTCGTCGCGCGCGGACACCGGATGCCAGGCCACCCGGTGCACGATCCGGTGGACGTCGGTGGCCGACCATTCCCGGCCCGGATTCTCCAGCTCCTCGAAGGTCATCCCGCCGATCGCGAACAGCACCGCGCCGGCCTCATCGGTGATCACCACGTCGGTGGTGGTGGTCCCGGGCCTGCGCCGCACCGACAGCATCGCGGTGGCCGGCGGCGCACCGTAGACCCGCACCTGTTCGATGCGGGCAGGCATCCGCAGCCGCGGCGGACCGTCGAAGCTCGTCGAGGCGGCCGAAGTAGCCGCATCCACCAGTGAGGCCCACGTGGTGGGCTGCGACCCGTCGGACTCCGAGCTCACCCGGGCCAGCAGTTCCCCGTCACCACGGCGCAGATCCTCGATGTCCCAGGCGAATCCCATCGCGGCGACCCCGAGCTCGGCCAGGGTGTCGATCACGTGCCGCGGCGGCAACTGTTCGGTGCAGCGCGCTCGGGCCGCGGCCAGGTCCAATCGGTCGTCGATGGCCCCGGCATCGTCGGTGTCGCCGGCGACCACCGCGCTGCTGTGCGTCAGCCAACCGCCGTCCTGGTCCTCGGCGGTGTCGGCGAGTCGCGAGGCCAAGGTCAGCTCACGGTCGGTCAGTACCACCTGGAGGTCCCGGGCCCGGGCCGGGGCCACCGGCGTGCGCAGCCACACGTCTTTCAGCCCGGCGCCGACGCCGGCCGCCGACAGGAACGTGTTCAACAGCACTGCGGCAGGCACGATTTCGGTGCCCTTCACCGGATGGTCCCCCGGGTAGGGCCGGGTGTCGAAGTCCACCCGGGTCTGCCACAGGCGCGTCGCCACCGGGCCGGCCACGTCGGTGCGCCCACCCAGCAGCGTGTGACCGGTGGCATCGTGCACCGCCCGCCCGCCGGGCGCCGCGGCGGGAACCCGCCAGAACCTGCGGTGCTGCCACTGGGTGACCGGCAGGTCGTCGGCCCACGGATCCGCTTCGGCGACACCATGTTCCACGTCGGCGCCGTGGCAGTACAGCGAGGCGACCGCGGTGGTGACGGCCGTGGTCTCCGACGTGTCCCGGCGCAACAGCGGGATGACGGCGTGGTCCTCCATGCCGAGGTGCAGCAGGGTCTCGACGATGGAGTGCGACACCACCGGATGCGCCGAGACCTCAAGGAACAGCCGGTGTCCGTCCTCGGCCGCGGCGGTGACGGCCTCGGCGAACCGGACCTGCCCGCGCAGGTTGTGCACCCAGTAGTCGGCGCCCCTGGGCGCGGTGGACCGCGGATCGGCCAATGCCGTGGTGTAGAGCGGGGTCACCGCATCGCGAGGTGGTTCGAGAGCGGCCACGCCTGCGGCGAGCGCACTTGTCAGATCGTCCATCGCGGGGCTGTGGAATGCCACGTCGGTGTTCACCCGGCGCACCACGATGCCCTGCTCCGACCAGGCCTGGCAGACGTCCTCGACCGCGGCGGTGACTCCGGAGATCACACAGGACTCGGCCGATGCGCTGATCGCCGCCACCACATCGGTGCGGCCGGTCAGCCGCTGCTCGGCCTCGGCGAACGGCAGGCGCACCAAAGCCATGGCGCCGCAACCCATCACGGAGCGGAAGCCGCGGGCCCGGTAGCACGCCACGGCAGCTCCCTGGCGCAACTCGAACACGCCGGAGACCACGCACGCGGCGACTTCGCCGACCGAGTGCCCGATGACCGCTGCGGGCCGTACCCCGCGCTCGCGCAGCACCTCGGCCAGCCCGACCTGCATCGCGAAGGTCAGCGCCTGGATCCGGTCGGTGCCGCCGAGTTCACCCGTGCTCAGCGCCTGGCGGGCCGAGAAGCCGAGCTCGCGCCCGAAGACCTCGTCGACCTCGTCGATCACGCGGGCGAAAGCCGGTTCGGCCGTGAGCAGTTCGCGGCCCATGCCGGCCCAGTGCGAACCGTGCCCGGAGAACACCCACACCGCGTCGCGGGCCTGCCCGCCCGGCAGCTCACCGGCGACCAGGCCGGCGCCGGATTCACCGCGGGCCAGGGCGTCGAGGCCGGC
>NZ_LT546207.1:1946231-1978966 GCF_900078665.2 Mycolicibacterium houstonense
CAGCGAGGCCGCGCACGCGGCGTCGAGCGCCACGCTCGGGCCGCGCAGGTCGAGCAGATGGGATACCCGGTTGGCGATGCCGCACAGCGACGTCCCGATGCCGGTCCACGCGTCGATGCCGGGCAGGTCCTCCATGATCAACTTGCCGTAGTCGTCGGAGTTGACGCCCATGAGCACGGCGGTGTCGCTGCCGGCGAGCTCCCGCGGTGAGACCCCGGCATGTTCGAGCGCCTCCCAGCTGACCTCCAGCGCCAGCCGCTGCTGCGGGTCCATCACCTCCGCCTCGCGAGGCGAGACCCCGAAGAACTCGGCGTCGAAGCCGGGCAGGTCGTCGAGGAACGTGCCCAGCCGGGTGACCTCGCGCAGCACCGCCGCGTTGCGCGGATCGCGTCGCAGATAGGGCTCCCAGCGCTCTTCCGGGACCTCGGTGACGTTGCTGCGTCCTTCGAGCAGGAAGTTCCAGAAAGCCGCCGGCGTGGTGACGTTTCCCGCGACGCGGCAGCCGATGCCGATGACGGCGATGGGTTCCGGCGTTGAGTTCTGTGATGCCATGTCAGCAGGACCCCGTCAGAAGGTAAGTCTGGATAGGCTTGCCTAAATACGCTGCCGACATGCGGACAATACTGGCACACGATCCGGAAAATGAGGGGTTCTACCCCGTACTCGGCTGTGAAGCACCTGTGAGGCTTCCCGAGGGCGATGACGTGCGGTTATCCCGGTCTACGCAGCTTTTGGGTCGAGTTCGTCGCCATCGCACACAGCCGCGGTCGGGTGTTAGCTCACTCACATGAGCGCGCACCACCCTCGATGAGGTACGGCGACAGCGTGCTCAGCTTCTCGCAGGTCTCCTCGAACTCACGGTCTGGGGTGGACTCGGCGATGATCCCGGCACCGGCCCGCAGCCAGGTGTGTCCGTCGGCTTCGTAGGCCGCCCGCAGGGCCAGGGCCGCGTCGAGGGAGCCGTCGGCGGAGAACATCGCCACCGCACCCGAGTACAACCCTCGGGGCAACTCGTCGTGGCGCAGGATGGCGTCGACCCCCTCGGCCTTGGGGATTCCCGACGCGGTCACCGCCGGGAACAGCGCCTCCAGGGCGTCCATACGGTCCATCGACGGGTCGAGGCGGGCACCGACGGTGGAGCCCAGGTGCTGCACGCTGCCGCGCTCCCGAATCGTCATGAAGTCGGTGACGGTCGCCGTGCCCGGCTCGGCGACTTCCGCGATCTCTTTGAGCGAACTGCGCACGGATATCGCGTGTTCGACGATTTCCTTGGAGTTCGACTCAAGATCGTCGCGCGCCGCCCGATCGTCGGCGGCGCCGCGACCGAAGGCACGGGTTCCGGCCAGCGGCTCGGTCACCACCAGCCCGTCCCCGTGCACGGCGGCAACAAGCTCGGGGCTGTACCCGAGTGCGCGTAGCGGACCGAGCCGCAACAGGAACGACCGGGCCGGGTTGTTGTGGCGTCGCCCCAGCCGGTAGGTCGACGGGAAGTCCAGGGAGAACGGTACGTCGAAGCGTCGCGACAGGATCACCTTCTGATAGGCACCGGCGCCGATCTCGTCGATCGCGGACGCGACCCGGTCTCGGTAGGAACTACCGTCCTGCCGGACGTCGACGGGGCGGGGGGCGGCCGTGGACGGGACGCCCTCGGCGATCAAGCGCCGCACGGCATCGTGTTCATGCCCACCGCCGCCGCGCACGGTGACTCGTTCCGCGGTGACCTCGATCTGCACCGCCGGGGCGAAGACGCGGGCCAATGGCGTCCCTGGCGCCAACCGGCCCTCGAGGCCGAACTTGTAGGCACCGAATTCGAATGCGACCCAACCGAATGCGGTGTCGGCGCCGGTTTCGGCGAGCATCCGGTCCACCGCTTGGCCGAGTACGACACCGGGCCTGCCGGTCCACGGACGGTGGGCCGTCACGGCCCCGTCGACGGTGAGCCGCAGTTCGTCACTGTCCAGCTCCACGCCGGACCGCGGGCCGGAGGCCAGGAACCATCGGTTGGCCCGCTCGTACACGACGTAGTCGGCGCCGTCGGCCTCGGACAATTCGCGCGCGATCTCGGCAACCAGGTCGGCGGGGCCGATCGCGCCGTCACCCGCGGGCAGCTCGAACGAGACGAGCGCGGCCGAAGCATTGCAGTCAGCTTGGTCGTTCCTTGTGAGCATTCGCCAAAGCGTAGGCCTGCTGGTTGCATTGCACAGACCTACGTATCTACTACGGAATCAACAACTTCCGCACCGAATGCGCACACCGGGCCAACAGCTGGCTCACAGGATCCCCACAGGAACCTCGGTGGTTCGCCTGCTAGGCGAGCAGATCTCGCACGACGCCGTCGGCGAGCAGACGACCACGGTCGGTCAGGACAAGGGATGACTGCCGCGAGACGAGAAGGCCTTCACCACAGAGAGTTTCCGCCCGGTCCCGTTCGCCGTCATCGAGCAGGGCCACCGGAAGCCCGTCGCGGAGCCTGACCCGCAACATCACTTCCTCGACGTGCCGGTCGGTTTCGCCCAGCTCCTCGAAATCGGCTATGGGTAACCGATTTTCGCCGACCTTCTGCGCATATGTGTTGGGATGCTTGACATTCCACCAGCGGGTGGAGCCGAGAAATCCGTGTGCCCCCGGCCCGGCGCCCCACCATTCGCCACCGTTCCAGTAGCCCAGATTGTGCCGGCACTCCCCGCCATCGCGGCTCCAGTTCGACACCTCGTACCAGTGCAGGCCGGCCGCCGACAGCCGGCTGTCGAGCAGTTCGTAGCGCCGCGCGAGCACGTCGTCGTCGGGGCGCGCGATCTCGCCGCGGCGCACCTTCCTGGCCAGCGCCGTGCCGTCCTCGACGATCAGCGAGTAGGCGGACACATGGTCCACACCCGCGTCCAGTGCGACGTCGATCGAGCGCCGCAGATCGTCGTCGGTCTCCCCCGGCGTGCCGTAGATGAGGTCGATGTTGACGTGCTCGAAGCCGGCGGCCATCGCCTCCACCGCCGCGGCAGGCGCTCGGCCCGGTGAATGTTTGCGGTCCAGCACCGCCAGCACCTGCGGCGCAGCGGACTGCATCCCGAGCGACACCCGGGTGTAGCCGGCCTCGCGCAGCGTCGCGAACATCTCCGGTGACGTGGACTCCGGGTTGGCCTCCGTGGTCACCTCGGCCTCGACCGCCAGCTCGAAGTTGTCCCGGACCGCTCCCAGCACCGCCGCCAGGCCGGCCCCGCCCAACAGCGACGGTGTGCCGCCGCCCACGAACACCGTCTGCACGGGCACCGAACCGACCCGCTCGGCGGCCAGCCGCAGTTCGACGCGCAAGGCGGCCAGCCAGCCGTCGGGGGTGGCACCCCCGGGCGGGCCCAGGAGGTCACCGGAGCCCAGCTCAGACGCGGTGTAGGTGTTGAAATCGCAGTATCCGCACCGGGTGGCACAGAACGGCACGTGGATGTAGATGCCGAACGCGCCGTCGCCACGGCGGGCCAACTCGGGCCGGCCGGCGGGTGCGGTGCGGGTGTTCACGGTTTTGATTTTCCCAGACTGTCCAGCGGCGACTTTTGCTCACCGTGAACACAAATATGGCCCGGTTAGGGCAGGTGACGACAATCGTGGCACAATGGCGGGCGTGACTGCCGCCCACAACAGCACCACCCGCATTCAGCTGGTGGCCCGTCGGCATGTCGATTTCAAGCGCGTCTGTAGCTGTTGCTGTCTGCCTTGATCCTGCGTTGATTTCGGACCCCGCCCGCCCCATAGTTTCAGCTGGCACCGGATCTGCGCCGCCGGGACAGCCACCGGTGATCTGCGCGGTCTGAACGCCAGCTCCTTTGCGAAGGAGCACAACAGTGACAACCCCCGAGGCCCCAGCCAAGGTCGAACGACCCGCCAAGCGCCCCCGCGACGAAGGCCAGTGGGCGCTGGGCAGCCGCGACCCGCTCAACCACAACGAGCAGTTCAAGCAGGAGGACGACGCACTCAACGTGCGGGATCGCATCCTCAACGTCTACTCGCGCGACGGCTTTGCCAGCATCGCCAAGGACGACCTGCGCGGCCGGTTCCGGTGGATGGGCCTGTACACCCAGCGCACCGAGGGCTACGACGGCACCTTCACCGGTGACGACAATGCCGACCTGCTCGAGGCCGAGTACTTCATGATGCGGGTGCGCACCGACGGCAAGGCGCTCTCGGCCCAGGCCGTCCGCACCCTCGGCCAGATCTCGGTCGATTTCGCCCGCGACAGCGCCGACATCACCGACCGCGAGAACCTGCAGTACCACTGGCTGCGCATCGAGGACATCCCCGAGGTGTGGCGCCGCCTCGACGAGGTCGGGCTGCAGACCATGGAGGCCTGCGGCGACTGCCCGCGTGGCATGCTCGGCTCCCCGCTGGCCGGCGATTCGCTGGTCGAGGTGCTCGACGCGACGCCCGCGCTCAAAGAGATCGAACGCCTCTACATCGGCAACCCGGAGTTCTCCAACCTGCCGCGCAAGTTCAAGACGGCGATCTCGGGGCTGCAGGACGTGGCCCACGAGATCAACGACGTGTCGTTCATCGGCGTCAACCACCCCGAGCACGGGCCCGGCCTGGATCTGTGGGTGGGCGGTGGTCTGTCGACCAACCCGATGCTGGCGCAGCGCGTCGGGGTGTGGGTGCCACTGGAAGAGGTCGCCGAGGTGTGGGCGGGCGTGGTCGGGATCTTCCGGGACTACGGCTACCGCAGGCTCCGCTCGAAGGCGCGGCTGAAGTTCCTGATCAAGGACTGGGGCACCGAGAAGTTCAGGGAAGTGCTCGAAACGGAGTACCTGCACCGCAAGCTGCACGACGGTCCGGCACCCGAGCAGGTGCCGCACACCGTGGACCATGTCGGCGTGCAGAAGATCCGCAACGGCCTCAACGCCGTCGGCGTCTCGGCGATCGCCGGGCGCGTCTCGGGCACCATCTTGACCAAGGTCGCCGATCTGATGGAGGCCGCCGGTTCGGACCGCGCGCGCCTGACCGCCTACCAGAAGCTGATCATCCTCGACGTGCCCGACGAGAAGCTGGCGGAGCTCAGGGCGGGCCTGGACGCGCTCGGCCTGCAGTCGCAGCCGTCGCACTGGCGCCAGAACCTGATGGCCTGCACCGGTATCGAGTACTGCAAGCTGAGCTTCGCCGACACCCGTGGCCGGGCTCAGCATCTGGTTCCCGAGCTGGAGGCCCGGCTCGGTGACCTCAACGCCGAGCTGGACGTGCCGGTCACCGTGAACATCAACGGCTGCCCCAACTCGTGCGCCCGCATCCAGGTCGCCGACATCGGTTTCAAGGGCCAGATGGTGGACGACGGCAACGGCCCCGAGGAGGGCTTCCAGGTCCACCTCGGCGGCAGCCTCGGCCTCGACAGCGGATTCGGACGCAAGCTGCGCCAGCACAAGGTGCTGGCCACCGAGCTCGGTGACTACATCGAGCGGGTCGTCCGCAACTTTGTGAAACAACGCGAGGGCAACGAGCGTTTCGCCCAGTGGGCCGTTCGGGCCGACGAGGCGGACTTGAGGTAGACGACGAGATGAGCACTTTGACTGAAGCGGAATTGAAGGAACTGGCCGAGCAGGGCGCGGCCGAGCTGGCCGATGCCGGCGCCGAGGAACTGCTGCGCTGGACCGACGAGCACTTCGGCGGCAATTACGTAGTGGCGTCCAACATGCAGGACGCCGTGCTGGTCGAGATGGCGGCCAAGGTGCGCCCCGGCGTCGACGTGCTGTTCCTGGACACCGGTTACCACTTCGCCGAGACCATCGGCACGCGGGACGCCGTGGAGCAGGTGTACGGCGTCAACGTGGTGAACGTCCGTCCCGAGCACACCGTCGCCCAGCAGGACGAGCTGCTCGGCAAGGATCTGTTCGCCCGCGATGCCGGCCAGTGCTGCAAGCTGCGCAAGGTCGAGCCGCTGGGCAAGGCGCTGGCGGGCTACACCGCCTGGGTCACCGGTATCCGCCGGGTCGAGGCGCCGACCCGGGCCAACGCCCCGTTGATCAGCTGGGACGCCGCCTTCGGGCTGGTGAAGATCAACCCGATCGCCGCCTGGTCCGACGAGGACATGCAGGCCTACATCGAGGCCAACGACATCCTGGTCAATCCCCTCGTCTACGACGGCTACCCGTCGATCGGATGCGCGCCGTGCACCAGCAAGCCGGCCGAAGGCGCCGATCCGCGCAGCGGACGGTGGGCCGGGCAGGCCAAGACGGAGTGCGGGCTGCACGCCTCGTGAGGCACGTGAGGTATCTGTGACGCTCGTTCTCACCGCACACGGCAGCGCGGATCCGCGCTCGTCGGCCAACGCGCATGCCATCGGCGGTCATCTACGCCGGTTGCTGCCCGATACCGAGGTGCGGGTCGCGTTCTGCGAGCAGAACGCACCCAATCTCACCGAGGTGCTGCCCGAGGTCGAGCCCGGCGCGGTGGTGGTACCGCTACTGCTGGGCAGTGCCTACCACGCCAGGATCGACATCCCCGAGCTGATCGCCGACTCCGGCGCCACGGTGACCCAGGCCGACGTGCTCGGCGATGACCCGCGCCTGCTCCAGGTGGTGCGGGAACGGCTGACCGCGGTGGGGGTATCCCGGTTCGACGCCGACCTGGGCGTGATCCTGGTCGGCGTGGGCTCGTCGCATCCGGCGGCCAACGCACGCACCGCCGCCCTGACCGGGGCACTGGCCGAGGGCACCCGCTGGGCCGGTGCCGAGGTGGCCTTCGCCACAGGCCAAACCCCCGGCCTGTCGGATGCCGTCGAGCGCCTCCATCAGCGCGGCGCCCGCCGCCTGGTGATCGCGCCCTGGTTCCTGGCGCATGGCCGCATCACCGACCGCGTCGCCGAATTCGCTTGCACTGCAGGCATTCCGATGGCCGAACCACTGGGGCCGCACCGACTGGTGGCGGCCACGGTCCTGGATCGGTACGAGGAGGCAGTGGCCGCGCACAGCGCCGGCTTCGCCGCCTGACCCACCCTCGTCGAGGCACGACCAATGCCCCCGGGTACCCCCGGGGGCATTTTCGTGAGCTTGACTCATATACCCCTCGGGGTATAGTCGGTCCTATCGATATACCCCCGTAGGTATACAGAACCGTCCACCGAGGAGTCGAACAATGAAGTTCACCCAGTACTACCTGGACTGCCTGTCGCACGCGTCATACCTGATCGGCGACGAATCGTCCGGCCGCGCCGTGGTCGTCGACCCGCAGCGCGATGTGTCCGAGTACCTGGCCGATGCCGAACAGTTCGGCCTGCAGATCACCCACGTGATCGAGACCCATTTCCACGCCGACTTCCTGTCCGGCCACCTCGAGCTGGCCGAGGCCACCGGTGCCGACATCGTGTACTCGTCGGTGGCCCAGCCCGAGTTCGATCACCTGGGAGTCGAAGACGGCCAACGCATTTCACTGGGCGAGGTGGTGCTGGAGTTCCGCCACACCCCCGGCCACACGCCGGAGTCGATGAGCATCGTGGTCTACGAACGGGCCGAGGACACCGTCCCCTACGGTGTGCTGACCGGTGACACCCTGTTCATCGGTGACGTCGGCCGGCCGGATCTGCTGGCCTCGATCGGTTTCACCCGCGACGAGCTCGCCGACAAGCTCTATCACTCGCTGCAGGACAAGTTGCTGCCGCTGCCCGACGCCACCCGCGTCTTCCCGGCCCACGGTGCGGGGTCGGCCTGCGGCAAGAACCTGTCGACCGAGCTGTCGTCCACCATGGGTGAGCAGAAGCAGACCAACTACGCGCTGCGGGCCCCGGACAAGCAGACCTTCATCGAGCTCGTCACCGCCGGCCAGCCGCCCGCCCCGAGCTATTTCGTGTACGACGCGATTCTCAACCGCAAGGACCGTGCGTTGCTGGACGAGGAGGCGATGCCCGAGGTGCTCGACTACCGGCAGGCCACCGAGGCCGTCGCGAACGGCGCCATGCTGATCGACGGCCGCAGCCCGGAAGAGTTCGCGCTGGGTCACCTGCGCAACGCGATCAACATCGGCCTGGCCGGGCGCTACGCGGAGTTCGCCGGTTCGGTGGTCAAGCCCGACGCCGACATCGTCCTGGTCACCGCACCGGGCGAGGAACGCGAGGGCAAGAACCGGCTGGCCCGCATCGGTTTCGACCGGGTGCTGGGTTACCTCGACGATCCCGAGCGGACCATGTTCGAGCACGCCGAGGATGTGACGGTCGCCTCACGGTTGACCGCCACCGCCTTCGCCGAGCGGGCCGCAACGGTCGAGAACCTGCAGATCGTCGACGTGCGCAATCCCGGCGAGACCGAGGCGGGCATGATCCCCGGCGCGGTCAACATTCCCGTGGGACAACTGCCGGACCGCACGGGAGAACTGGATCCCACCCGCCCGACCGTGGTGTACTGCGCCGGCGGCTACCGCTCGTCGGTGGCGGCGAGTCTGCTGCGCCAGCGCGGCTTCACCGATGTCAGCGACATCCTCGGTGGCTATGGCGCATGGGTGTCCGGTATCCAAACCGTCTGAGAGACAGGAATACACAACGCATATGTCCAGCCCACGCAAGCATGAGGTCCTGATCATCGGCGGCGGCACGGCCGGGGTCACCGTGGCGTCCCGGCTGCTGCGCAAACGATTCACCGACGTCGCGGTCATCGAGCCGTCCGACAAGCACTACTACCAGCCGTTGTGGACACTGGTCGGCGGCGGGCAGGCCACCGCCGCCGAGACCGAGCGCGCCGAGTCGTCGGTGATGCCGCGCGGGGCCACCTGGATCAAGAGTGCCGTCACCGCCGTCGACCCGGACACCAACACCGTCACCTGTACCGACGGTGCGACGTACTCGTACGACGTGCTGGTCGTGGCCCCGGGCATCCAGCTCGACTGGGAGCGCACCGAGGGCCTGGTCGACACGCTGGGCAAGGACGGGGTGTCGTCCAACTACAGCTTCGATCTCGCCCCGCGAACCTGGGAATTCATCCGCAACACCCGCTCGGGCACCGCGGTGTTCACCATGCCGTCCGGGCCGATCAAGTGCGCCGGGGCGCCCCAGAAGATCGCCTACCTGGCCTGCGACCACTGGCGGCGCCAGGGTGTGCTCGACAACATCGACGTGCACCTGGTGGTCCCGACGCCGCGGATCTTCGGCATCCCCGCGATCGCCGACAATCTCGACAAGGTGATCGCCGACTACGGGATCCACCTGCACACCGGAAGCGAGGTGCGGTCGATCGACTCGGCGAGCCGCAAGGTGTCGGTGACCAATCTGACCGACGGCACCGAGACCACCCTGCCCTACGACGTGCTGCACGCGACGCCACACCAGTCCGCCCCGGACTGGATCAAGGCCAGCCCGCTGTCCACCAGTCATGTCGGCGGGGACGCCAACGGGTACGTCGACATCGACAAGCACACCATGCAGCACGTGCGCTACCCCAACGTGTTCGCCCTCGGTGACGCCGGATCGTCCCCGAATTCGAAAACCGGTGCGGCCATTCGCAAGCAGGCGCCCGCAGTGGTGGAGAACATCGCCGCGGTGCTCAGTGGACGCCCGTTGCCGGGCTCCTACGACGGCTATGCGTCATGCCCGATCGTCACCTCGTCGAACGAGATGCTGCTGGCCGAGTTCGACTACGACTTCGCGCTCAAACCCTCTTTCCCGGTACTCGATCCGGTCAAGCCGCACCGGCCGTACTGGTACCTCAAGAAGTACGGGCTGCCCGCCATGTACTGGAATCTCATGTTGAAAGGTCTGGCCTGATGCCCACCTCGTCGACCATCGATGCCGCCGCGCTGAACGAGCTCACACAGGCCGGCGCCGGCCCCCGGCTCATCGACGTCCGCACCCCCGCCGAGTTCGAAACCGCCCACATCCCAGGCGCTTACAACGTTCCGCTGGATCTGCTGCAGGAGCACCGGGATGAGATCGTCCGGCACCTCGACGAGAACATCGTGCTGGTGTGCCGCTCCGGGCAGCGGGCCGGCACCGCCGGACAGGCGCTGCATGATGCCGGCCTGCCGAACGTGCAGATCCTCGAAGGCGGCATGACCGCCTGGCAGAACCACGGATTCGGGGTGCGCCGCGGCGCACAGCGCTGGGACCTGGAGCGTCAGGTTCGCCTGGTGGCGGGTTCGATCGTGCTGAGCAGCGTGCTGGGCAGCATCGCCGTCCCCAAGCTGAAATGGGTGGCGGCCGCCATCGGCGCCGGGTTGTCCACCGCCGCCCTGACCAACACCTGCGCGATGGGCATGCTGCTGGCTCGGCTGCCCTACAACCGCGGCGCGACCTGCGACGCCCAGACCATCGTCGGACAGCTCGTCGGTTCCACGCCCACCGCCGAGGGCGCCTCGGCATGATCGCCCTCGCTGTCGCGCTGGCCGTCCTCGTCGGGATGTCGCTCGGACTCCTGGGCGGGGGCGGCTCGATCCTCACCGTTCCGCTGCTGGCCTATGTGGCCGGCATGGAGGCCAAGCAGGCGATCGCCACCTCGCTGCTGGTCGTGGGGGTCACCAGCGCGGTCAGCACCCTGTCGCATGCCCGCGCGGGTCATGTGCAGTGGCGCAGCGGCCTGATGTTCGGGGCGGCCGGCATGGCCGGGGCCTACCTGGGCGGCCTGCTCAGCTACGTCGTCCCCGGATCGGTGCTGCTGATCGCCTTCACCGTGGTCATGGTGGCCACCGGTATCGCGATGCTCCGACGGCGCGCCGCATGCGAACCGTCGGCACGCACGATGCCGATCGCCAAGACGGTCCGGACGGGCCTGGCGGTCGGATTGGTGACCGGGACCGTGGGCGCCGGCGGCGGATTCCTGGTGGTGCCCGCCCTGGCCCTGCTGGGTGGTCTGCCCATGCCCGTCGCGGTGGGGACGTCGCTGTTGGTGATCACGATGAACTCGGCGGCGGGTCTGGCGGGTCACGTCAGCACCGTGCCGATCGACTGGACGGTGGCCGGTGCGGTCACCGCCGCGGCGGTGCTGGGCAGCCTGCTCGGTGCCCGACTGACCACACGCATCGACCCCGGCGTGCTGCGCCGCGCCTTCGGCTGGTTCGTATTGCTCATGGCCGCGGTGATCCTCGGTGAGGAGCTGCACCCCGCCGTCGGGATCACCACGGCCGGTCTCGTCGTGCTCGCCGCGCTGAGCAGGGCCGGCTGCGCCCGGTTGGGCTGGTGTCCGTTGCGGTGGCTGTTCGGTCCGCCGGCCACCGCGACATGACCCCACTCACATACCCCCGCGGGTACCATTCCCGCCATCTACTCCAGTCAAGGGAGACGCCGTGATCTGCGACGAAGAATCGATTTCCGCCATCCTCAACCGGCTGCGCCGCGCCCAGGGCCAGCTCTCCGGTGTCATCGCCATGATCGAGCAGGGCCGCGACTGCAAGGACGTCGTGACCCAGCTCGCCGCGGTGTCCCGCGCGCTCGACCGTGCCGGGTTCAAGATCGTCGCGACCGGTCTGCGCGAGTGCATCACCGGTGAGAGCGATGAGACCATGGACGTCGCCGAGCTGGAGCGGCTGTTCCTGACGTTGGCCTGACCCGTCACCGGACGGGCAGCGCCTCGTCCTCGTCGTCGGCGGTGTCCGCGGAATCCTTGCCGCTCAGCGGAATCTGCACATCGCCGGCGATCTGCGGGACCCGCGTCGCCCGCACATAGACGGTGTCGCTCTCCTTCAGACCGAGCGCCTCGGCGTCGCCCCGGGTGATCTGGGCCGTGAACGGCACATGGGTTGCCGCGCTGGTCAACTCGACCCGCACCTCGAACCCGAGCATGACGATCCGGTCGATGGTGGCCCGCAGCACCCCGGTGGCCTCGGCGGTGCCGTCTCCCGCGGCGACCGCCAGCTCCGGGTTGCGTCCCACCCGGATGTCGTGCGGCCGCACCAGGATTCCGTTCAGCTCGGACACCGCACCGAGGAACGACATCACGAAGGCATTGGCCGGCTCGTCGTACACCTCGGTCGGTGAGCCGACCTGTTCGATGCGACCCTTGTTGAGCACGGCGATGCGATCCGCCACATCCAGCGCCTCGGCCTGGTCGTGGGTCACCAGCACCGTGGTGACATGCACCTCGTCGTGCAGCCGGCGCAGCCAGGTCCGCAGGTCGTCGCGCACCTTCGCGTCCAGCGCCCCGAACGGCTCGTCGAGCAGCAACACCTGCGGATCCACGGCCAGCGCCCGCGCCAGCGCCATACGCTGACGCTGGCCGCCGGAGAGCTGATTGGGATAGCGGGTCTGAAAACCGGCCAGCCCCACCACTTCCAGCAGATTGTCGACCTTCTCGGTCACCTCGGCCTTGGGACGCTTGCGGATCTTCAGGCCGAACGCCACGTTGTCGCGCACGGTCAGGTGCTTGAACGCCGCATAGTGCTGGAACACGAAGCCGATACCGCGGCGCTGCGGCGGGATACCGGTGACGTCGCGCCCGTTGATGGTGATGGTCCCGGTGTCGGGCTGGTCCAGGCCCGCGATGGCACGCAGCAGCGTCGACTTGCCCGAACCGCTGGGGCCCAGCAGCGCGGTCAACGACCCCGATGGCACCTCGAAGTCGATGTTGTCGAGCGCGGCGAAATCGCCGTAATGCTTGTTGGCGCCCCGAACCACGATCGCATCGGTCATAGCTCTATCTCCTTCTCAGGCCTACTCGGCGGCCTTGGTACGGCGTCGGTCGAGGAGCACCTGGACGACCAGGACGATCACGGCCACCACCATGAGCAACGTCGAGATCGCGTATGCCCCGTACACCGAGTCCGCCGTGCCGCGGTTGTAGCGGTCGGCCACCAGCAGGGTCAATGTCTGTGAGGTGCCGGCCAGGTTCGACGACACCATGATCACCGCGCCGAACTCGCCCAGCGTGCGGGCGATGGTCAGGACGATGCCGTAGGTCAGGCCCCACCGGATGGACGGCAGGGTGATCCGCCAGAAGGTCTGCCACCAGGTCGATCCCAGCGTCGCCGCGGCTTCCTCCTGGTCAGTGCCGATCTCGTGCAACACCGGTTCGACCTCACGGATGACGAACGGCACCGTGACGAAGATGCTGGCCAGCACGATGCCCGGGAAGCCGAAGATGATCTTGAGCCCGAGGTTGTTCTCGACGAAGCCGAACAGCCCGGCCGACCCCCACAGCAGGATCAGTGCGACACCGACCACCACCGGCGACACCGCGAACGGCAGGTCGATGACGGCCTGCAGCGCGCTCTTGCCGCGAAACCGGTTGCGCGCCAACACCAGGGCGGTGGGAACTCCGAACAGCACGTTGAGCGGCACCACGATCGCGACCACCAACAACGACAGCTGCAATGCCGAGATGGCCGCGGGCGTACCTACCGACGCGAAGAACGCGCCGAGGCCGGGACCGAAGGTGCGCCACAGGATCAGCCCGACCGGGACCACCACCAGCACCGCGATATAGGCCAGCGCCAGATACCGCAGTAGCAGCCGAACCCACGGTGACAATGTCATGCCGAGAGCTCCTCACGCTTGGCGGCCCGCGACCCCACCGCTCGCAGCACGAACAGCACCACGAACGAGATCAGCAACAGCACAATGGAGATCGCCGCCGCACCGGTTCGGTCGTCGTTCTCGATCAACGTCCGGATCCACTGCGAGGACACCTCGGTCTCGCCGGGCACCGCACCGCCGATGAGCACCACCGAGCCGAATTCGCCGATGGCCCGGGAGAAGGCGAGGCCGGCGCCGGACAGCAGGGCGGGCAGCAACGCGGGCAGGATGACCTTGACGAAGATCACCCGGTTGCTCGCGCCCAGGGACGCGGCCGCCTCCTCGGTCTCGCGGTCGAGCTCGAGCAGCACCGGCTGCACCGAGCGCACCACGAACGGCAGCGTGACGAACAGCAGCGCGATGCCGACACCCCACTTGGTGTGCTGCAGGTGCAGCCCGACCGGGCTGGCCGGGCCGTACAGCGCCAGCATCACCAGGCTGGCCACGATCGTCGGCAGCGCGAACGGCAGATCGATCACGGAATCGACCAGCCGTTTGCCCGGGAAGTCGTCGCGGGTCAGCACCCAGGCGACCAGCAGGCCGAAGAACAGGTTGACCAGGGTCACCCCGGCCGAGATGGTCAGCGTCACCCGGAACGAGTCCACCGCAGCGTTGGAGGTGACGGCCAGCCAGAAGGCGTTCCACCCGCCGCCGGCCGCCTGCCACACGATTGCCGCCAGCGGCAGCAACACGATGACGCTCAACCAGATCGAGGCCGCACCCACCCGCAGCGAGGTACTGCCGTAGCGGCCGGGCCGTGCGCCGGGGACCTGATCCCCCGGCGCGGGCGCTGCCGGATGAGGCTGGGCTGCATCGGCCTGAGTTACCGCTGTCATCCAGTCGCCTGCTTGTAGATCTTGGTGATCGACCCGTTCTCCTTGTCGAACAGTGCCGGGTCGACCTCGTCCCAGCCACCCAGATCGGCGATCGTCCACAGCTTCTCGGGCGTCGGGAAGTCCTTGGTGAAGTTCGCGGCCACCGCCGGGTCGACGGGACGGAATCCGGCCTCGGCCCACAGCTTCTGGCCTTCTGGGCTGAACAGGAAGTTCTCCAGCGCCTTGGCCTTGTCGGCGTGCGCGCTGGTCTTGACGACGGCGACCGGGTTCTCGATCTTGAACGTCTGCGGCGGGTTGACGTGCTCGACGGGCTTGCCCTGCCGCTCGACGTTGATCGCCTCGTTCTCGTAGCTGATCAACACGTCCCCGGTACCCTGCAGGAACACGTCGGTGGCCTCGCGGCCCGAACCGGGGCGGGTCTTGACGTGCTCGGAGACCAGCTTGTTGACGAAGTCGAGACCGGCCGCGGAATCCTTGCCGCCGTTGCTCTTTGCCGCGTACGGCGCCAGCAGGTTCCACTTGGCCGAGCCCGAGCTAAGCGGGCTCGGGGTGACCACTTCGAGGCCCGGCTGCAGCAGATCATCCCAATCCTTGATGCCCTTGGGGTTGCCCTTGCGCACCACCAATGACACCACAGAACCGAACGGGACGCCCTTGGTGTTGCCGGCATTCCAGTCGTCGGCCACCTTGTCTGCCTTGACCAGCCGGGTGACGTCGGGTTCCACGGAGAAGTTCACGATGTCGGCCGGCTTGCCGTCGACGACGGCCCGGGACTGGTCGCCGGAGGCGCCGTAGGACGTCCGCACCGCGACACCCTTGCCTTCCTCGGAGGCGGCGAAGGCCGGGATGATCTTGCTCCAGCCCGGCTCCGGCACCGCGTACGCGACCAGGGTCAGCGTGGTGTCGGCATCGGCGGCGCCGGCGTCGCCGCCGGGGACGTCGCTNGGGGACGTCGCTGGCGCCGCCACCGCAGCCGACGGCGAGCGCGCCGGTGGCGGCCAGGACGGTGGCGGTGCGCCAGAACTTGCGGAAGTTGAGATTGTTGACGGGCACTGAGGACCTTTCTTGCAGACGGCGGACATTGAGAGGTCCGTCATGCGGAAAGGCAAGGGAGGCGAGGGAGGCAAGGCGAGCATCCGGGCACAGAACCGCCACCGACACCAAACCGCGGACGGGTTGGAGTCAGCGACAACAGTCGACATCAGCAACAGCGCAAGAACCCACGGCGAGGAGCGCCAGGACATGGCTCTCCGTGCTGCCGGACGCTGCGTGCATGGCGCGAAGAATAACAGAATTCCGACGTCGCGCCCGCTGAGCGGAACGGTCCCGCCTCAGCGGGTCAGCAACCACATCACGATGACCAGGACCACCAGGATCACCAAGACCAACGTGACGCGTGAGCGCGGCATGCCGTTCACTCCGATTCCACCTCGTCGGCCGACGCGTGGCGCAGCCGGTGCAACCCGGTAGTTCCCCAGCCCAGGGCGCCGTCGAGCAGCACCGCGGTGCCGTAGGCCAGCGCCAGCACCACCGGCATCACCACCGCGGTCTGGACGACGAACGGCAGCCCGGTCAGCCACAGTTCGACGCCGTCCCACCAGTTCAGGATTGCCGTCATGGGGCAAGCGTAGGTGATCGGCGAAATCATCCCGTCACGCCAGTAACGTTCGACACGCGCGGTTCGGGTAGACGCCACCTGTATCCGCAGATGATGATGTGCGGATGGTTCTGCAACACACCGAGCCCACGGATGTCGTCGCGGCACTCGAGAAGAAACCTGTGGCGACCAAGACCGGTGACACGCCGTTGACGGTCACCGCCCCGGTGCCGTACTCGGCGAGCGGTGCCTTGCGGAACCCGTTCCCGCCGATCGCCGACTACGGTTTCCTGTCCGACTGCGAGAACACCTGCCTGATCTCCTCGGCCGGTTCGGTGGAGTGGCTGTGTGTCCCCCGGCCCGACTCCCCCAGCGTCTTCGGCGCCATCCTGGACCGCAGCGCCGGGCACTTCCGCCTCGGTCCGTACGGTGTGACGGTCCCCGCGGCGCGGCGCTACCTGCCCGGCAGCCTGATCCTGGAGACCACCTGGCAGACCCACACCGGCTGGCTGATCGTGCGCGACGCGCTGGTGATGGGCCCCTGGCACGACATCGAGACCCGCTCGCGCACCCACCGGCGCACCCCGATGGACTGGGATGCCGAGCACATCCTGCTGCGCACCGTGCGCTGCGTCAGCGGCACCGTGGAACTGGTGATGAACTGCGAGCCGGCGTTCGACTACCACCGGGTCAGCGCCTCGTGGGAGTACTCCGGCCCGGCCTATGGCGAGGCCATCGCCCGGGCCAGCCGCAACCCGGATTCACATCCGACGCTGCGGCTGACCACCAATCTGCGGATCGGGATCGAGGGCCGTGAGGCCCGCGCGCGCACCCGGCTCACCGAGGGCGACAACGTGTTCGTCGCACTCAGCTGGTCCAAGCACCCGGCGCCGCAGACCTACGACGAGGCCGCCGAGAAGATGTGGAAGACCAGCGAGTCCTGGCGGCAGTGGATCAACATCGGTGACTTCCCCGATCACCCGTGGCGGTCGTACCTGCAGCGCAGCGCGCTGACGTTGAAGGGGCTGACCTACTCGCCGACCGGCGCCCTGCTGGCCGCACCCACCACGTCGCTGCCGGAAACCCCGCACGGCGAACGCAACTGGGACTACCGCTATTCGTGGATCCGCGACTCCACGTTCGCGCTGTGGGGTCTGTACACCCTCGGCCTGGACCGGGAGGCCGACGATTTCTTCTCGTTCATCGCCGACGTGTCCGGTGCCAACAACGGCGAACGCCACCCGCTGCAGGTGATGTACGGCGTCGGTGGGGAACGCAGCCTGGTCGAAGAAGAGCTGCACCACCTGTCGGGCTACGACAACGCCAGGCCGGTGCGGATCGGCAACGGCGCCTACAACCAGATGCAGCACGACATCTGGGGCACCATGCTCGATTCGGTCTACCTGCACGCCAAGTCGCGCGAGCAGATTCCCGAGGCACTCTGGCCGGTGCTCAAGAACCAGGTCGAGGAGGCCATCAAGCATTGGAAGGAACCTGACCGCGGGATCTGGGAGGTGCGCGGCGAACCGCAGCACTTCACCTCCAGCAAGATCATGTGCTGGGTGGCGCTCGATCGCGGTTCCAAGCTGGCCGAACTGCAGGGCGAGAAGAGCTACGCGCAGCAGTGGCGCGCCACCGCCGAGGAGATCAAGGCCGACATACTGGCCCGCGGGGTGGATTCGCGCGGCGTGCTGACCCAGCGCTACAACGACGACGCGCTGGACGCGTCGCTGTTGCTCGCCGTGCTCACCCGGTTCCTGCCCTCCGACGATCCGCGGGTGCGGGCCACCGTGCTGGCGATCGCCGATGAACTCACCGAAGACGGGCTGGTGCTGCGTTACCGGGTCGAGGAGACCGACGACGGTCTGTCCGGCGAAGAGGGCACCTTCACCATCTGTTCGTTCTGGCTGGTGTCGGCGCTGGTCGAGATCGGTGAGGTGAGCCGGGCCAAACACCTGTTGGAGCGGCTGCTGTCGTTCGCCAGCCCACTGCACCTGTACGCCGAGGAGATCGAACCCCGCACCGGAAGGCACCTCGGCAACTTCCCGCAGGCGTTCACCCACCTGGCCCTGATCAACGCCGTGGTGCACGTGATCCGGGCCGAGGAGGAGTCCGACAGTTCCGGCGTGTTCCAGCCCGCGAACGCGCCGATGTAACCGGTCGGGCCCGGTCAGCTCCGCTCGGTGAGCGGTGACCGCGCCAGGATCCAGGCCTCGCCGTCCCCTTCGTGCGCCGCGACCGGCTCAAGGCCGGCGAATGCCGTCTCCAGTTCTCCCGCGGCGGCGCGGAATCGGCCGGGCTCCGCGCCGACCTCGCTGAGCACACACACGGCCAGCAGCCCGCCCGGACGCAGCCGGGCGGCCAGTGCCGGGTAGAGCCCGGGGTCACGGAAGCGATGGCACAGCACCACGTCGACCGGCGGCCCGTCCGGCAATCCGTCGTCGAGATCGGCCACCTCGAAACGGCACCGCCCGGACACACCGTGGTCCGCCGNTGGCCGCACGGGCCGGCGCGCACGTGATCGCCGCGGTCGGCAGCCCGGCGCGCGGTGAAGGCCTCGAAGAGCTCGGCGCGGCCGAGGTCGTGGTCGGGCTGAACACCGTGACCGAGCCGGTGTTCGGCGTGCTCGACAATGTCGGCGGCAAGCTCCTGGCCGAGGCTTTCAGCCTGGTGTCCGACGGCGGTTCGGTGCAGTCGATCGGCATGGCCTCCAACGAGCCCACGACGATCGACTTCGAGGCCGAACGGCGGCTGGGTAACCGGAAACGGTTGGAGCCGTTCACGGTTCGGGCACCGTTCCAGGCTGACCTGGACTATCTGCTGACGCTGCTGGCCGACGGTGAGCTCGATCCCCAGATCGGGCTGCGCGACACGTGGGACAACATCTCCGCTGCCGCGGCGGCCTTGTTGGGCCGCAAGGTCGCGGGCAAGGCGGTGTTGCGGGTCGCCTGACCCGCGGCCTAATTGCCCTGTCCCCCGCGGCCCCGGCTCGCCAGGTCGGCCACCGGATCCTTGCCGTTGACGAACCAGTCGCCGAGGATCCGCGCCTTGTAGACGACGGGATTGTGCGACGCCAACGTGCGGGCATTGCGCCAATGCCGGTCCAGGCCAAGCTCTTCGGACACCCCGGAGGCACCCAGGGCGTCGAACACCTTGGTGGTGGACCGCAGCGCCGAGCCGATGATGACCAGCTGTGCCTGCGCTACGGACACCTCGGCGTCGATCAGCAGTTCCCGGGCGTGGTCATCGCTGCCGGCCAGCCGGCCCGCGACGATCCGGTCCAGGGTGCGCGCACTCGATCCCAGCGCGGCCTCGGCGCCGAACGCCTCGGCCGAGATCTCCCCGATCACCTGCAACAGCTGGGCATCCTCGGCGGGCACCTCGGCCAGACCCTGTGGGTAGTTGCGGGTGCGCCGGCGCAGCGCGGCCAGTCCGTCGCGGTGCACCGCCTTGGTGATCCCGGTCAGCACGGCGAGCATCGCGATCTGATAGAAGTGGGCCTGATAGCCGAACCGCTCCGCGGCGGGAAACACATTGCCCGGCTCGGCGCGTGCACGGTCGTATCGCGCGGAGCCGCTGGCCGTGGTGCGCTGGCCGAATCCGCGCCAATCGTCGGTCAACGTGACGCCCGGATCGTCGGCTCGCACCAGTGCGGTCCACAGCTCACCGTCGTCACCGCGGCCCAGTACATCCAGCCAGTCGGCGTAAAGACTGCCTGTCGCATAGTATTTCGCTCCCGACACCAGCCAGTGGTCGTCCTGCGCGGTGACGGTGGTGGTCAGGTTCGCCAGGGTGACGTTGTTGGCCTCGGTCCAGCCGCCGCCGACGAACTCCCCCGCCAGGAAGCGCTTGATCCACGTGTTGTTGTCCTCGGTCACCGGCGCGTTGAGCCGGTCCTCGACGAATGCCAGGTGATTGCGCCAGATGTGGGCGACGTTGGCATCGGCCTGCCCGAGGTCGGCCAGCAGGAGGAAGGTCTGCTCCAGCGAGGCGCCGAACCCGCCCTGTTCCACGGGGATTCGCAGGGTGCCGAACCCGGCTTCGCCGAGCCAGCGCACCTGCTCGTGCGGGAACACCCGATCGCGTTCGCGGGCCACGTTGCCTTCGGCGATCCGCTCGAAGACCGGCTCGAACACCGCCCGTAGTTCGGCGTCGTATGCGGTCGGCCGCTTCAGGTGGGTGTTTGTCTTGCTCATCGGGAGCTCCCGTCGTTGTCGATGCGGTACGCGTACTGATCCCTGACCGCCACGTAACCCAGCCGGCGGTACAGCTCGTGCGCGTTGCTCGCGTTGTTGATGTCGGTGCCCAGTGACGCGACGGTGAACCCGCGCCGCAGCGCGGCCAGCCAGATCTTTCGCAGCAGTAGTTCACCGGTGCCGCGTGTTCTGAGATCTCGCCGCACGCCGATGTAATCGGTGTGGGCGCTGCGTTCCTGCTCGGCGCCGGCTCCGGTGGTGTAGGTCGAGCCCAGCACGTAACCGACGACCACCCCGGCGTCGTCGACCGCGGCGATACTGAAATCCGGGTTGAAGGCGCGGCTGCGGAGGTGGTGTTCCCAGCGCTGCGGGGTCTTCGACATGTTGCCGAAATGCTCACTGAACGTATCGAATTGCAGTTGCCGCACCTGTTCGGCGCAGCCGCCAGAGATCACCTCGGGCCAGGACAGGATCGTCAGGCCGTCGATGCGCGCGGCGTCCAGGGCCGCCGGATCCTCGCCGGACAACGGCTTACGGGTGGCAACGAACTGCCGCTCCCGCCGCGCACCCCGGCGAGCCAGCGCCTGGATCGCCGCGGGCTGGTCCGCACCGATATACACCCGTAGGTAGGCACCGGGCACAGCCACTCGGCGGAACACCTCGACGGTGTCGCCGACGACGGCGTCGACCGCGGCACTCGGCACCAGCGGTCCGAAGACGAAGGTTCCCAACACCTCCGGTTCGGCACCGTCGGGCCGGTGCAGTGCCGCGTACCCGAGCACGTCTGCCGGCTCGCCGCGCAGCACCACCGCCGATCCGGGGTACACCCCGTCGAATTGTTCGGCGACGTCGCGCGAATCGGCGGCGAACTTCCGTCCCGCCAGACCCGGCGTGGTGGCCAGAAAATCGGCGATGCGCGGAAAGTCATGGGCGGTGACCGGTTCGACTTTCCAGCCGGCGGCCGGCCGATGGTCGGTGAGCGTCATTTTCGCGCCTCACCGGACACGGCGGTGTCGGACTGCTCGAGCACCTCGCCGATCCCCTGGTCGGCCAGCCGTTGCTGCTCGGCCTCCGACAGGGTCTGGATGGTGCCGATGCGGGCGGCCACCTCGGGCCGGGTCCGCTTCAGGTACCAGTACCAGGACAGGCCGGCCAGCAAGATGCCGCCGAAGACGAAAGGCAGGATGTTGAACGGGAACTCGGGTACCGGATAGAAGTTGCTCACGATCACGTACCCGAGCCCGATCGTCGCCGCCACCGAGACCGCGAGCCGCAGCGGGGTCAGCGCGCCGATCTTGCGCAGCCAGATCGGCGTGGCGATGACCACCAGCAGGTAGCTCACCAGGAAGCCCCAGTTGGCCACATAGCCGCCGTAGACGTCGAACAGCAGCCGGCCGGCCGAGCTGAACGTCGCCACGACCGAGAACGTCAGGGCCAGGGCGCCGACGAAGAGCACACCGGCCCAGGGAGTCTTGTATTTCGCGTGCACCTTGGTGAAAACGTGGGGCAGCGCGCCTTCGTGGGCGAAGGTGAACAGCGAGCGGGCCGCGGCGGTGGTGACCGCGGTGACGAACACGATGAACGCGACCGCGACCGCGCCGCTGACGATCTGGTTCACCCATTCCACCCCGGCACTGCTGGCCAGCTGCGGCAGCACTGCCTTGTCACCGTCGATCTCACCGAAGTGCAGGATCTGCGGGTAGGTCGCGAAGATGTAGAGCGCGCCGATCAGCAGCACCACACGCAGCAGCGAGCGGGCGATGTTCCGGTGAGCGTCCTTGGCCTCGGCGCCGAGCGAGGCCACGCTCTCGAACCCGGCGTAGGACCCCACCGCGGTCACCGCCGCGATGAAGGTCGCGCTGGATCCGAGATGCTGCGGATTCCACTGTTCCCAGTCGACGCGGAACCCGTAGCCGATGTAGGAGGCCACGATGATCACCAGGATCGAGGCGATGGCCAGCAGCTCGAAGGCAAGTTCGTATTTGGCGGCCAGTGAGACCCCGCGATAGGGCAGATAGACCGCGATGCCGACCACGACGATCACCAGCAACAGCCGGAACCACACCGCTTGGGACCCGAGGCCGATCGACTCCAGGAAGGCATCGAGATACAAGACCCCGCCGAGGGTGCCCGTGGTGGCGAACCCGATGTAGCCGAACAGCAGGCTGAACCCCGCGGCGAACGCGAAGCCGGGGCCTAGTCCGTTGCCGGTGTACGTCCCCAACGATCCCGACGAGACCGTGCGTTTGGCCTGGAAGCTGATCGTGATGGCCACCAGCACCACGATGGACAGCCCGATCACCGCCGCCCACGCCGCGCCCTTGCCTGCCGCCACGAACAACGAGAACGGCACCACGGCCAGGGCCACGCTGGGCGCCGCGGCCGCCAGGCCCTGGGCGAACACGCCCCATGGGCCGAGCGCCCCGGATTCGAGCCCGGTCGATTCCGCGGCGATCAGGGTGCGTTGCCCCACTGGGGTCTTCGGTTCGTCTGTAGTAGTCACGGAAATGTCCCTTTCTGACCGCGACGCCTCCCGCGGTGTGTACTGCCACAGTGCCGCAATCGGTTTCGCGGCGTCAGCGATGAAATCGGCGGGATTCTATTGCGAAGGAACGGAATTCCTGCGGAATGCGGCGGCAGGGGGCCCAGCACCCAGCAGGCCGGAGTCTCCACCGAACAACCGCCGGCGCAGTGTGGTCGGGGCACCGAGTTCCCGGGCCCGGCCACGCCTGCGAAGCTCGGGGATCAGATAGGTGGCCACGTCGGCGAAGCTGCCGGGCGTGACGTGATAGGCGATGTTGAAGCCGTCCACCCCGGCCCGGTCGGCATAGGCATCCAGGCCATCGGCGACCGTGGCGGCCGATCCCACGAACAGCTCACCGCCGAATCCGCCCAGTCCCCCGACGTAATCCCGTAACGTCAGGCGCTCTCGGACACCCGAGTCGGTGACCGCGGCGAGGATGGACCGGCTGGCGTCGGTGTCGAACTGCTCGATCGGACGGTCCACCCCGTAGGTCGACCAGTCCACCCCGGACAGGGCCGACAGTAGCACCAGCCCGCCCTCCAGGTCGTGAAATCGTGCCAGATCGCGCGCCTTGGCCTGGGCAGCGGAATCCGTACTGTCGGTGACGATCTCGACCGAGGTGATGAACTTGAGCGAGTCCGGGTCGCGCCCGTGCCCGGCCGCCCGGCGGCGGATGTCGTCGATGTTGGAGCGCAGCACCTCCGGCCTCGGATCGCTGACGAACACCAGTTCCGCGTTGCGAGAGGCGAACTCGCGGCCGGCCGGTGACGTTCCCGCCTGGAACAGCACCGGGGTGCGTTGCGGCGACGGCTCGACCAGGTGGGCGCCGGGCACGGAGAAATACCGCCCGTGGTGGTCGATGCCGTGCACCTTCGCCGGGTCGGTGTAGACCCCACGTTCGGCGTCGCGCACCACCGCACCGGGCTCCCACGACCCCTCCCACAGTTTGTACGTCACTTCCAGGAATTCCTGAGCCATGGCGTACCGCTCGTCGTGCGGGATCTGCCGCTGGCGGCCGATGATGTTGCGCGCCGCGCTGTCCAGCAGCGAGGTGACGATATTCCAGCCGATTCTGCCGCCGGTCAGGTGATCCAGCGTGCTGAACTTACGGGCCAGCAGATATGGGCTCTCGTAGGTGGTGGACACCGTGATGCCGAATCCCAGCCGCTCGGTTGCCGCGGCCATCGCCGAGACCACCAGCAGCGGGTCGGTCACCGGTGTCTGCACCCCGCGCGCCAGCGCGGCGCGGGCATCACCGCCGAACACATCGAGTTGCCCCACGGCATCGGCGATGAACAACAGGTCGAATCCGCCGTCGTCGAGCAGCTTCGCCAGCTCGACCCAGTACCGGACATCGGTGTATTCGGCGGTGCGGTCCGCCGGGTGGCGCCACAGCCCGAAGTTGCGGTGCGACACCGTCGACATGGTGAACGCCGACAGCACATACGGTTCGGTCATGGCCACTGCCGCCGCGGCGCATCGAGCCCCAGATGGGAGCGCAGTGTGGTGCCGGCGTATTCGTGGCGGAACAGCCCGCGCTTGCGCAGCACCGGGACCACCTGCTCGACGAAAAGTTCATGCTGGCCGGGCAATCCGGAGTCGCGCAGCACGAACCCGTCGGCGGCACGGGTGGTGAACCACTGCTCGATCTCATCGGCGATCTGCTCAGGGCTGCCCACCACGGCCGCGCCCCAGCCGTTGACCGTGCGGTACAGGAACTCTCGCACCGTCGGGTTCCCCTCGGTGGCCAGCAGCCGATAGCCGGCCAGCGCGGTCTGGTGGGTTTCGGTGTGCGCCGGGAAGGCTGATGCCGGAACCGGACCGTCCAGGTCGGCACCGGTGACATCCACGTCGACCTCCAGCAGCCACCCGGCCTGGTACTGCGGGCTGAAGTACTCGTACTCCTGTTGCTGTGCGCGCCGGGCCTCATCCTCGGTGGAGCCGACGAGGTAGCGCAACGACGGGGTGATCAGCGGCGGCCGGGCCCGGCCCAGCCGCCGGGCCTCCTGGTGAATCTGGGTGTAGAACTCCTGCGCCCGCGCGCGGTTACCGTGGCTGGTGAAGATCACCTCGGCATGCCGGGCCGCGAAACCCCTTCCGGTTGCCGATGATCCGGCCTGGAAGATCACCGGCTGGCCCTGAGCCGAGCGGGCTGCGCCCAGCGGACCCGCCACATCGAAATAGGGCCCATGGTGATCGGTCGGTCGAATCTTGCTGACGTCGTTGAAGATCCCCGCGGCGCGGTCCTCGACGATGGTGTCCTCACCCCAGCCGTCCCACAGCTTGCGCACCACCGCCAGCGCCTCCTCGGCGATGCGGTAGCGCTCGTCGTGCGCCACCACGCCGCGGGCACTGAAGTTGTCGGCGGCCGCCTGCGCGAAGCTGGTCACCAGGTTCCAGCCGGCCCGACCGCCGCTGAGGTGATCGAGTGAAAGCAGCTGACGGGCAAGGTGATACGGATGCGCCAAGGTGGCCGATCCGGTGACCACCAACCCGATCCGCTCGGTGACCGAGGACAGCGCCGCCGTCGCAGTGAGCGGTTCGAAATCCTCGGTGATCTTGTACGGCCAGGTCGCCGGTGGGCCGTAGTTCAGGCCGTCGGCGAAGAACAGCGCGTCGAACGCGCCGGCCTCGGCGGTCTGCGCATGGCTGATCAGCCGGCGCCGTACCCCGGCGGTGCTGTTGTCGATATCGGGATGCCGCCACGGCCCGGTTGACCGGGTATTGCCGAAGGCCAGCAGATGAAGCTCTCTGGACACTCCGGCGACACTACGATCCGCACCGCCGCACGCCGAGGGTTGCGCTCAGCGCGAACCAATCCCGAACGGTCTACTTCTTGGGCTTGTCCGCGGCCGCATCGGTGGACAGCGCCGCCACGAACGCCTCCTGAGGGACGTCCACGCGACCGATGGTCTTCATGCGCTTCTTGCCCTCCTTCTGCTTCTCCAGCAGCTTGCGCTTACGGGTGATGTCACCGCCGTAGCACTTGGACAGCACGTCCTTGCGGATCGCCCGGATGTTCTCGCGGGCAATGATTTTCGACCCGATCGCGGCCTGCACCGGCACCTCGAACTGCTGACGCGGGATGAGCTCCTTGAGCTTGGTGGTCATCTTGTTGCCGTAGGCCGACGCCGAATCCTTGTGCACGATCGCGCTGAACGCATCCACGGCCTCACCCTGCAGCAGGATGTCGACCTTGACCAGATCGGCCTGCTGCTCGCCGGCCTCCTCGTAGTCGAGGCTGGCGTAGCCGCGGGTGCGCGACTTCAGCGAGTCGAAGAAGTCGAAGATGATCTCGCCCAACGGCATGGTGTAACGCAGCTCGACCCGCTCGGGCGACAGGTAGTCCATGCCTCCCAGCTCTCCGCGCCGCGACTGGCAGAGTTCCATGATCGTGCCGATGAACTCACTGGGCGCGATCACCGTGGTCTTGACCACCGGCTCGTAGACCTCGCGGACCTTGCCCTCGGGCCAGTCCGACGGGTTGGTCACGACGATTTCCGTTCCGTCGTCCTTGATCACCCGGTACACCACGTTGGGCGAGGTGGAGATCAGGTCGAGATTGAACTCGCGTTCCAGGCGTTCGCGGGTGATCTCCATGTGCAGCAGACCGAGGAAGCCGCAGCGGAACCCGAAGCCCAGCGCCACCGACGTCTCGGGCTCGTAGGTCAGCGCGGCGTCGTTGAGCTGAAGCTTGTCCAGTGCGTCGCGCAGATCCGGGTAGTCCGACCCGTCGACCGGGTACAGGCCCGAGTACACCATCGGCTTGGGCTCGCGGTAGCCGGTCAGCGCCTCGGTGGCACCCTTGCGCGCCGTGGTCACGGTGTCGCCGACCTTCGACTGGCGGACGTCCTTCACGCCCGTGATGAGGTAGCCCACCTCACCGACGCCCAGGCCCTCGCTGGCCTTCGGCTCGGGCGAGACGATGCCGACCTCGAGCAGTTCGTGGGTGGCCCCGGTGGACATCATCGCGATGCGTTCGCGCGGGGTGATCTTGCCGTCGACGACGCGCACATAGGTGACCACGCCGCGGTAGATGTCGTAGACCGAGTCGAAGATCATCGCCCGCGCGGGAGCGTCGGCATCGCCGGTGGGTGCCGGCACCTGCCGCACCACCTCGTCGAGCAGTTCGGCCACGCCCTCGCCGGTCTTGCCGGACACCCGCAGCACATCGGACGGCTCGCAGCCGATGATGTGCGCGAGCTCGCCGGCGTAGCGCTCCGGGTCCGCGGCGGGCAGGTCGATCTTGTTCAGCACCGGAATGATCGTGAGATCCCGGTCCAGCGCCAGGTACAGGTTGGCCAGCGTCTGCGCCTCGATGCCCTGGGCGGCGTCGACCAGCAGCACCGCACCCTCGCACGCCTCCAGGGCGCGGGACACCTCGTAGGTGAAGTCGACGTGGCCGGGGGTGTCGATCAGGTGCAGCACGAACTCGTCGTTACCGACCTTCCACGGCAACCGCACGTTCTGCGCCTTGATTGTGATGCCGCGCTCACGCTCGATGTCCATCCGGTCGAGGTATTGCGCACGCATCGACCGGTCGTCGACGACGCCGGTGAGCTGCAGCATCCGGTCCGCCAGCGTCGATTTGCCATGATCGATGTGGGCGATGATGCAGAAGTTCCTGATCTGCGCCGGCGCAGTGAACGTCTTGTCGGCGAAGCTGCTGATGGGAATCTCCTGGTGAGCGTGGGTGTCAAGCACGTGCTGTGCCCTCTCAGGGTATCGAGCCGGCACCGTCACGACACAATCGCCGTGGGCTCACTGACCTATGCTCGTCACCATGGCGTCGCAGTGGAAGGCGTTCCAACAGGTTCTCAAGGGCGTCGTGGACGGCGCCGAGAACCTGGTGTTCAACGAGGCGCCCAAGTTCGTCCGCCAGTTGCAGACCACCGACAACGTGCCGCGCACCGTGCAGCAGGGCATCCAGCAAGGTCTGCAGCAGGGACTCCGGATGGGCCTCGGCGTGCTCGCCGGCGCGACGGCCCCACCGCCGCAGGCACTGACCGCCGGGCGCCCGGTGTCGAAGCACAGCGTCCCCACCGCACACCGCGCCCGCAAGATCGTCTACTCGCCCGACCTCGACGGCCAGGCCGATCCCGGCGAGATCGTCTGGACCTGGGTGGTCTACGAGGACGATCCGACGCAGGGCAAAGACCGTCCGGTGCTCGTGGTCGGACGTGATCGGCACACCCTGCTCGGCCTGATGCTCTCCAGCCAGGACTACCACCACGACGATCCGGATTGGATCTCCATCGGTACCGGAACCTGGGACTACGACGGCAGGCCGAGCTGGGTCCGGCTGGATCGGGTGCTCGACGTGCCCGAGGAAGGCATCCGCCGCGAGGGCGCGATCCTGGACCGCACCCGGTTCGAAGCCGTCGCGATGAGACTGCGCGCTCAGTACGCCTGGAGCTGACCGGCCGCACCGTTTATCGGGCCGGCGGGTTCGAACCGCACGTACGGTCCGCCGGCGTCGACCGTGATCCGGCAGCGCACCCCGTAGACCTCGCCCACCAGCTCTTCGGTCAGCACCTCGGCCGGGGTTCCGGTCGCCACCACGGCGCCCGCCGACAGCACGACCACCTGATCGCAGAACATCGCCGCGAGGTTGAGGTCGTGCAGGGCCACCACGCTGGTGACCTCCAGCCGGCGGATCAGCGCCAGGATCTCCAGTTGATGGGCGATGTCGAGATGATTCGTCGGTTCATCGAGCAGCAGTTCGCTCGGATCCTGGGCCAGGGCTCTGGCGATCTGCACCCGCTGGCGCTCCCCGCCCGACAGCGTGTGCCACAGCCGGTCGGCCATGCCGTCGAGGCCGGTGGCCGCCATCGCCGCGGTGACGGCGGCGGTGTCGTCGTGCCCGCGGCCGAATACCGGGGCGTGCGGAATGCGTCCCAGCCGGACGACGTCGCGCACCGCGATGTCCAGATCGGTGTCGGCGTGCTGGCCCACCACCGCCACCCGGCGGGCCACCGCGCGCCGCGACATCGTGTGCAGCTCACGGCCGTCCAATTGGACCGACCCGGAGTCGGGCCGGTCGATGCCGGCCAACAGCCGCAGCAGTGACGATTTGCCCGATCCGTTGGGGCCCAGCAGCCCGACGGTGCTGCCCGGAACCGGATCCACCGTGACACCGTCCAGCACGACCCGGCCCGAGCGGGTCCAGCGCACCCCGACCGCCCGCAGACTCATCGCTGTACCCCCTTGCGCCGCAACAGGATCAGCGCGAATGCCGGGACACCGAGCAACGCGGTGACCACCCCGGTGGGCAACTCCTGCGGGGCGAACACCGTCCGGGCCAGGGTATCCACCCAGACCATGAAGATCGCGCCGAGCAGCACCGCCGTCGGCAACAGCCGCCGATGGCCGGGCCCGACGACGAAGCGCGCGGCGTGCGGCAGCACGAGACCGACGAATCCGATCGCCCCGGCGGCACTGACCAGGGCCGCGGTGACCAAGGCGGTCATCACCAACAGCACGATGCGGGCCCGGTTCACCGCGACCCCCAACGTCGCGGCCGCATCCTGGCCGAAGGCGAACGCATCGAGGGTCCGCGTGTAGGCCAGGCACACCACCAGTCCGACGCCGACGACGACGGCGCACCGGGACACGTCGGACCACGACACCCCGGCCAGCGATCCCAGCAGCCAGAACAGCACTCCCCTGGTCTGTTCGGCGTCGGCCGAGGACAACACGACGAAAGACGTCAGCGCCGAGAACAGCTGGGTGCCGGCCACGCCGGCCAGTACCACCCGATCAGTCCCCCCGCCGGCGGCGTAGGCGAGCAGCAGCACCACCGCGAACGACAACACCGCACCGGCGAACGCGCCCCCGGACAGGGTCAACGTGCCTGCACCGACACCGAGCACCGCGACCAGCACGGCACCGGTGGAGGCCCCCGACGAGACACCCAGCACGAACGGGTCGGCCAGCGGATTGCGCAGCAGCGATTGCAGGATCGCCCCGCACAGCGCCAGCCCGGCACCGCAGATCGCGGCCAGGACCACCCGCGGCAGGCGCAGTTGCCAGACGATGCTCTCCTGCAGCCGGGTCGCCCCCGACGGCCCGGCGCCGAGACGATCGCCGACGATGCGGTACACGTCCCCGACCGACAACGCGGCCGGCCCGATGGTGATGGCCACCGCGGCCGAGAACACCAAAGCTGCGAGCGCCATCACCCACAATCCGCCGAGCCACCCGGTACGCATGATCACCGCGCTGAGCCGAACCCGAGCTCCCGCAAGCCCTTCGCCACCTTCTCGACACCGTCCACGGTGCGGATCGACGGGTTGAGATCAGCGCCGTTCACCACGATGTAGCGGCGATCCCGCACGGCGGACAGGCCTCGGGTGAGCGGATTCGATTCGAGGAATTCAATTTTCGTCTCCAGGGCGTCGCCGTCGATGGTGCGACGGCTCAGGTCACCGAGCACCAGCACGTCCGGGTCACGGTCGGCCACACTCTCCCAACTCACCTGAGGCCATTCCTCGGTGGTGTCGGCGAAGACGTTGCGCGCTCCGACGGTCCCGGCGATCACGCCGGGCGATCCGCAGCACCCGGCGAAATAGGGGGCCCGAACATCGGAGAACCAGAAGGCCATGTCGACGCCGGACGCTGCCGCCGCTCGAGCCGCGTCCATGCGCCCGCGCAGCTGTGCGATGAGCCGGTCGCCGCGGTCGGCGACATCGAAAATCTTGGACAAGTCCCGTATTTCGGAGTAGATCGCCTCCATGGTGAGCGGGGTGCTGCGCGCACCGTCACCGTTGACCGAGGTCTTGCCTTCGCAGTCGCTGGGCGCCAGATACGTCGGCACACCCAATCGCTCGAACTGGTCGCGATCGGCGACACCGCCGGGCCCCAGGGTGCCGCCGAAAGACGCCGACACGAAATCCGGCTCGGTGTCGAGGACGGCCTCCAGCGAGGGCTTGTTCACCGCCAGCCGTGGCACGCGGGCGTTCTCGGCCGCGAGATCGGCGCGCACCGGGTCGGTCCACGTCGCGGTGCCGACCATGCGGTCGGCCAGGCCGAGCGACAGCAGAATCTCGGTGGAGCTCTGGTTCAGCGAGACCGCGCGCCGCGGCGGCGCATCGATCACCACTTCCTTGCCGCAGTTCCGTACGGCCAGAGGGTATCCGGGCGACACACCGGAATCGGCGGCCGGTTGGACGGACTGAGTGCATCCCGCCAACGCCAAGGCGCTCACCGCCGCCGTGATCAGGCGGCCCATCCGGTTCACTGCGCCAGCCCGAAGGCCTTGAAACCGGCGGCCAATTTCACCAGCGCGTCGACCTCACGGATCCCCGGGTCGAGTTCGGACCCGCTCAGCACCACGTAGCGTCTGGCTTTCACCGCCGTCATGTTCCTGGTCACCGGATTCGATTCCAGGAACGTCAATTTCGACTCCAGCGCGTCCCCGTCGACGCGCCGTCGATTGAGGTCGGCCAGCACCAGCACGTCGGGGTTTCGATCAGCCAGCGCCTCCCAGCTGACCTCCGGCCAGTCCTCACGGCTGTCGGCGAAGATGTTGGTGACGCCGAGTTCGGTGGCATACAGTCCGGGAGCCGAACAACAGCCGGCCAGATACGGCGTCCGCAGCCCGGAGAACCAGAACGCCACGCTGGTATCCGGCGCGGTGGTCGAGGGGATGTCGTCGAGACGCCGGGTGAGCCGCTCGATCAGGTCTTGGCCACGCTGCTGCACGTCGAAGATCTGGGCGAGCTCGCGGATCTCGCGATACAGCGTGTCGAGGGTCAGCGGTGCGGTGCGGGTGACGGTCTCACCGTCGGCTCTCGCGCCGGTGCACACCGATGGCGATTGGTAGGTGGGGATTCCCAGCTGAGCGAACCTGCTCCGGTCGGCGACCACGGCGGGCGTGAAGGTGTGCGCACTGGCCGAGGCGACCAGGTCCGGCTCGGCGGCGAGCACCGTCTCCAGTCCGGGATCGTTGTCCGCGAGCCGGGGCACGGTGGCGTTGTCGGCCGCGAGTTCGGGAAGCACCGGATCGAACCATGTCGAGGTGCCGACCATCCGATCGGCCAGCCCGAGCGCCAGCAGGATTTCGGTCGACGCCTGGTACAGCGACACCGCCCGCCGCGGCGGACCGTCGAAAGTGACCTCGACACCGCAGTTCTCGATGGTGAGCGGGTAGCTCGTCGAGGATGTTTCAGTGGCGTCGCCGGATACCTTCCCGGCCGCGGGGTCTCGATGCCCGCAGGCGACCGTGAACGTCAACGTGACAGACAACAGGGACATCAGCACGGCGGAGATGCGCACGCCAGAACTTCCTTCGATGCAGGGCCCGGTCGCGGAGCCGTCGACAATCGTTCCCGGCCACAGGTGATCGGACTCGAGGCGATGCCCCATACCGTTGCGCGTCAGTTCCGGCTTCGCACCGGATTCCCCTGTTGGTCGGTCTTGGCACTGTAACAGCCACGATGCGTAGCGCTTGCCCGCGCGCGGCGGGCACGGCGATGCATCAAATCGGCGTCAGTGGGCATTCCTAGACCATGACTGCCCTACCGCCGGACCCCGATCCGGCCGAGACCCCCGATCTGGAACCCGGCGGCGGAGTCGCTCCCGGTGCCACCCCGCCGGACTCGGGGCAGACCTCGGGGCTGGGCGAACCCGAACCTCGCCCCAGACACAAGTACACCCCCAGCTCGGTGACCGCGATCATCGCGCTGGTGCTGCTGGTCGCGGTGTTCGTCGCGGCCGGCCTGCTGCTGATCATGCAGATGTCCGGCGTTTTCGATTAGCGCGGCCGGTCTGTCCTAGCGCGGTGCGCGCCACATCGGCGTGAGCACCGGCCCGCCGTCGGGCAGCGGGATCTCCCCGGTGACCTCGAAGCCGAACCGCATGTAATACGGAATGTTGTCCGGATTGCTCGATTCCAGATAGGCCGGCGCATGTTCGGCATCCACCCGGTCGAGGCGCGACTGCATCAGGGCGTGACCGAAGCCGCCGCCACGCACCGTCGGATCACTGCCGATCACCGCCAGATACCAGTGTGGCTCCTCCGGATGATGCTCTTTCATCAGGTCGACGACCCGCTGCCCCTGCCCCAGGCTGCGGCCGAACGCCAGCAGCAGGGTGGGCAGCATGCGCAGCTCTTCGCCGGGCGTCT
>NZ_LT546207.1:1979196-2086078 GCF_900078665.2 Mycolicibacterium houstonense
CCCCGCCGATCTGGCCGCCCCGGCTCGCCACCTCGGCGCCGCCGCCGGCCAGGAAATGATGGCGGGTGATGGCCGCGAACAACCGGGGCAGCCCCTTGGCCCGGCGGGTGTCATCGGCCAGGATCCAGGACATCACCGGATCGTTGAGGAAGGCCCGGCCCAGCACCGCGGCCAGCTGCTTGACGTCAGATTTGGTGGGAGGACGCACGTCGACGGCAGTCATCCGCTCACTTTTGCACAATTGTCTCACCGCGAAACTACGGTTTTTCGCCCGATTCGGCGCAATTCGCGTGAACAACCGTCGTTTCGGTGGTCAGCGCCCCTGGGTGATGTAGGCCTGCAGTTGTTCCTGCTCGGCCTCAAGCTCTTCCATCCGGGTCTTGACGATGTCACCGATGCTGACGATGCCGGCCAACCGGCCGCGGTCGAGCACCGGAATGTGGCGCACCCGGTTCTCCGTCATCAGCGCGCTGAGGTGATCCACGGTGTCTCGCGGCGTGCAGGTCGCCACCACCGTGGTCATGATCTCCGACACCGGCTGCGCCAGCAGGCTGCTGCCCCGCTCGTGCAGTTTGCGCACCACATCACGTTCCGACACGATGCCGGCCAACCCATCAGGCCCCAACACCACCATGGCGCCGATGTTGAGCTCGGTCAGCCCGGCCAACAGTTCGGTCACCGTGGTCTCCGGCGAAATCGTCACCACCGCCGTGCCCTTGTTTTTCAGCACGTCCGCGATTCGCATCGGCAGCCTCCGATCGTGATCCACCTCACATCAGGCTAAGTCGGCTCTCGTCAGGAAGAAAGGGCCCACGCGGACCGAACCGCCGCCTTTCCCGCTCGTCCCGGCGCCGGGACGAGTAGGAATGGANATCTCCTCTTCGCGCGAGCGCTCATCGACTAGACCTCGCCTTCCTCGATCACGACCACATCCCCGTGCCCGGCATCGGTCCAGGCCACCCAGGGCGCGGAGTGGAAGTACTGCAGCGCCAATGCTTCTCCGACATCGCGGCAGGTTTTCTGCAGCCCGGCCAGCCGGGCATCGAGGGATTCCAGCAGCGCACCCGGCTGCAGGAACTCCAGCTCGCTGCGGGCCCGGCCGAGCAGCCGCTGCGCCTCGGCCGTGGCGCCCAGCCGGTTGTGCGGCCGGTTGAGCAGCTCGTCGAGACTGTGTTCGGCCAACCGCAGCGAATAGAAGACCGACCGCGGGAACAACCGGTCCAGCAACATGAACTCGACGACCCGGCCGGCGTCGAGCACGCCGCGGTAGGTACGCAGGTAGGTGTCGTGGGCCCCGGCCGAGCGCAGCAGGGTCACCCAGGCCGGCGACGACCCGCTGTCACCGACCCGCGACAACAGCAGCCGCACCGTCATGTCGACCCGCTCGATCGCGCGGCCCAGCACCATGAACCGGTAGCCGTCGTCGCGGCTCAGGGTGGAGTCGGCCAGCCCGGCGAACATCGCCGCACGGCCCTCCACGTAGGACAGGAACTCGTGCGGGCCAAGGCGTTTGGCCGCGCGCTCCCGTTCGGCCAGCGCGTTGTAGGTGGTGTTGAGGCACTCCCAGATCTCCGTCGAGGTGACCTCGCGGGCACCCCGGGCGTTCTCCCGCGCGGCCGAGATCGAGTCGACGATCGAATTGCCGTTGCTGTCCCGGCTGAACGCCACGATGTCGGTCAGCGACCACACATCCAAGGGTTTGTCGGGCGGCTCGATGCCGAGCACCCGCAGCAGCGTCCGGGAGGCGACGTCCGGGTCCACGCTGGAGTCCTCCAGCAGCTGATGCACCGTGACGTCGAGAATCCGTGCCGTGTCATCGGCCCGCTCGACGTAGCGGCCGATCCAGTACAGCGACTCGGCGTTGCGCGCCAGCATCACCCCACCCCCTACTGCTGTTGTTGCGACGACGAACCATCAACCGCGCCATCGCCTTTGGGTCCACTCGCGGACGCGGGCAGCGACCGCACCACCTGAGCGCCGGCCAGCTCACGGTCGGCCACCGACGCGCGGGAAGCCAGCACCCAGGTGTCCTTCGAGCCGCCGCCCTGGCTGGAGTTCACCACCAGGGATCCCTCGGGCAGCGCGACCCGGGTCAGACCGCCGGGCAGCACCCAGACGTCGTCACCGTCGTTGACCGCGAACGGGCGCAGGTCCACGTGTCGGGGCGCCAGCTTGTTGTCGATCTGGGTGGGCACCGTGGACAGCTGCATCACCGGCTGGGCGATCCAGCCGCGCGGGTCGGCGCGGATCTTCTTGGCGATGGCCGCCAGCTCCTTGGCCGAGGCGTCCGGACCGAACACGATGCCGTACCCGCCCGAACCCTCCACCGGTTTGATCACGAGCTCGTCGATCCGGTCGAGCACTTCCTCCCGTTCGGAGTCCAGCCAACAGCGGTAGGTGTCGACGTTGGCCAGCACCGGTTTCTCGCCCAGGTAGTACTCGATGATCGTGGGCACGTAGGTGTAGACGAGCTTGTCGTCGCCGACTCCGTTGCCCACCGCGCTGGAGATCACCACGTTGCCGGCGCGGGCCGCGTTGAGCAGACCGGCCACCCCGAGCACCGAGTCAGGCCGGAACTGCATCGGATCCAGGAACGCGTCGTCGATGCGGCGGTAGATGACGTCGACCTGGCGCTCCCCCTCGGTGGTGCGCATGTAGACGGCATTGTCGCGGCAGAACAAGTCGCGGCCCTCGACCAGCTCCACCCCCATCTGCCGGGCCAGCAGCGAGTGCTCGAAGTAGGCCGAGTTGTAGACGCCCGGTGTCAGGACCACGACGGTGGGATCGGCGACGTTGGTGGGCGCCGCGTTGCGCAGGGCCCGCAGCAGATGCGAGGAGTAGTCGCCGACCGCGCGCACCCGGTGGGTGGCGAACAGGTTCGGGAAGACCCGCGCCATGGTGCGGCGGTTCTCCATCACATAGGACACCCCAGAGGGTGAACGCAGATTGTCCTCGAGCACCCGGAAGTCGCCCTTGTCGTCACGGATCAGGTCGATGCCCGCCACGTGGATGCGCACGCCGTTGGGCGGGACGATGCCGGCGGCCTCGCGGTGGAAATGCTCGCAGGACGTGACCAGCCGGCGCGGGATGACGCCGTCGCGCAGGATCTCCTGCTCGCCGTAGATGTCGTCGAGATACATCTCCAGCGCCTTGACCCGCTGGGTGATGCCGCGCTCCAGCCGCGACCACTCGGCCGCCGAGATCACCCGAGGCACCAGGTCGAGCGGGAACGGCCGCTCCTGACCCGACAGCGAGAAGGTGATGCCCTGGTCGATGAACGCCCGGCCCAGCGCCTCCGACCTCGACTGCAACTCCGAGGCGTCCGACGGAGCAAGCTCGGCGAAGATGCCCTTGTACGGCCCGCGGACGTTGCCGGCGGCGTCGAACATCTCGTCGAACGCCTCCGAGTACCGGCCCAGCCGGTTGTAGCCGTCGAAGACGCCCTGATGTTTGACGCGACGCCGCTCGGCGGCCCGCGGGCCGGCCGGGCCCGACCCGTTCGGCTCCACTGCTTGCGCGCGGACTGTTCTCAGGCTCACCCTCCTCATGCTGCACCACCCAACGGCATTTCGCCGGTTCAACGGAACAGCTCGTTTCAGCAGGCCAAAGGCCCGTTGAGGTGGTATTAAGGTGAGCGAGAAGCCATGCGCCGGGTGCCGCACGGCCGGCGCTGCACCAGCGCCGCTTTGGGGGTTCGGACATCCCGCTGGTACCCTGAACAGTCGCTGCCCGCAGTGCGGGTGTGCGCACCCAGACTTCGGTAACCCCAGCTAGAGAATTACGAAGGAATTTTTACGTGGCCAACATCAAGTCGCAGGAAAAGCGCATCCGCACCAACGAGCGTCGTCGGCTGCGTAACCAGTCGGTGAAGTCGTCGCTGCGGACGGCCGTCCGCGGCTTCCGCGAGGCCGTCGAGGCCGGCGAGAAGGACAAGGCCGCCGAGTTGCTGGTGTCGACCAGCCGCAAGCTCGACAAGGCCGCCAGCAAGGGTGTCATCCACGCCAACCAGGCAGCCAACAAGAAGTCGGCCCTGGCGCTCGCCTTCAACAAGCTCTGATCTTCGGCGTCACCGGGTGGCGAGTTCCGCCACCCGGCGCACAGCTGATTCAAGGGCGTAGTCGGCATCTGCCGCTGCGCCCTTTACGTCTGCATTGAGGGTGGCAACCACCCGCATCGCCTCGGCCACCGAGTCGCGCGACCATCTCCGGGCCTGCTTCTGCGCCTTCTGCACCCGCCACGGCGGCATCCCGAGTTCACCGGCCAACCGGTACGGATCCCCCGACAGCGGCCCCACCCGCGCGATCGTGTGCACCGCCTCGGCCAGCGCATCGGCCAGCACCACCTGCGGCTCACCGGCCAGCATCGCCCATCGCAACGCCTCGGCCGCCCCGGCCACGTCACCGGCGACCGCCTTGTCGGCGATGTCGAAGCCCTTCACCTCCGCCTTACCGCTGTGATAGCGGCGCACGGCTGCCGCATCGACCTGCCCGGCGGTGTCGGCCACCAGCTGTGAGCACACCGCGGCCAGCTCACGCACATTCGACCCCACCGCATCGAGCACCGCGGTCACCGTGTCGTCGGAGACCTTGACCTTCAACTGCCGGAATTCGGACCGCACGAAATCCGCACGTTCGGCCGGTTTGGTGATGCGCGCACACGGATGCACCTGTGCACCAAGCTTTTTCAACTGATCGGCCAGAGCCTTGGCCCGCCCGCCACCGGAGTGGACGACCACGAGCACCGTGCCTGGCGGCAGATCGGCTGCGGCCGAGGCGATCAGCGCCACGGCATCCTTGCCCGCCTCGGCGGCAGCCTCCAGCACCACCATGCGCTCCTCGGCGAACAGCGACGGGCTGAGCAGCTCGGCCAGCTCACTGGTGCTGACCTCGCCGGCGCGCATCCGGTCCACCGGGACGTCGTCGGACCCGGCCTGCCGGCGCAGCGCGCGCAGCACCGACCCGACCGCACGTTCGACCAGCAGTTCCTCATCGNGGCGCGACCGGGATCGGCGCGCACGGTGGCCAGCCATCCCCGACCGTCCCCGGGAGCGGTGTCGGGCAGCCACTTCGACAGGGCGCTCTCCGCGGCGGTATCGGATGTGGTTTCGCTCGCCTCGGGGGTGGCACCGTCCGGTTCGGGGGCATCCCCGGTGCGCGGCCGGCCTTCGTTGAGGCGGCGGAGCCGCTGCACCGACAGTTCGGTTCCCATGCCCGCGACGGTAGGTGGCGGTCGCGACGGTTCGAGGCTCCCGCCGCGGCGGTCCCGGCGGGCTGTGGATGAAACTCGCGCTGTGGATGACGCCCGGCTCCGGGCTACCCGATCGATTGCTGCGGCGTGACCCGTTCGAGGAACCGCAGCAATTCGACCGGGAACGGCAACACCACGGTGGAGTTCTTCTCCGCGGCCACCTCGACGACGGTTTCGAGCAGTCGCAGCTGCAGCGCCGCCGGCTCGGCCGCCATCACATCGGCGGCCGCGGCGAGTTTTTCGGACGCCTGCAGTTCGCCGTCGGCAGTGATGATGCGCGCCCGGCGTTCCCGTTCGGCCTCGGCCTGCCGGGCGATGGACCGCTTCATGGAATCGGGCAGCACCACGTCCTTGATCTCGACGCGGTCGATGTGGATGCCCCAGCCCACCGCGGGGTTGTCGATGAGCAGTTCCAGGCCTTGGTTGAGCCGCTCCCGGTTGGACAGCAGATCGTCCAGATTGCTCTTGCCGATGATCGAGCGCAGCGAGGTCTGCGCCACCTGACCGATCGCCGACATGTAGTCCTGCACGTCCACCACCGCCCGGATCGGGTCGATCACCTTGAAGTAGATGACGGCATCGACCCGCACGGTGACGTTGTCGCGGGTGATGCCGTCCTGGGCGGGAATCGGCATCGTGATGATCTGCATGTTGACCTTCTGCAGCCGGTCGGCCACCGGGATGAGCATCGTCAGTCCTGGTTGGCGGACGGTGTCCTTGACTCGCCCGAACCGGAACACCACGCCCCGCTCGTACTGCCGGACCACACGGATATTGCTCATCCCGAGCCAGACCAGGGCGATGACACCGGTTCCGGCCGCCGCGAGCGCGTAGAGCATGTCCATGATCTGACCTCGATTCATGGCTCCGCGGGGCGCGCGTGCCCCGCAATTCGATTGTGCGACGCCCGGGTGCCGCCCGCCAGGACGGCCGGTGCCTGCCACAGGTGAACAGATGCCCGATAGTGTCTAGAGTCCACCGGGCTCAGCGAGGAGGCATCATGACCGCAGCGGATAGGCCGATCCGGGTCATCCAATGGACCACCGGAAACATCGGGCGACGCTCGCTGCACGCGATCATCGGCCGCGACGACATGGAGCTGGTCGGCGTGTACGCCTACGGTGCCGACAAGGTCGGTGTCGACGCCGCCGAGTTGGCCGGCTGGCCCGAACCCACCGGCATCAAGGCCACCAACTCGATCGACGAACTGATCGCCCTGAAACCCGATGCCTGCTGCTACAACCCGATCTGGCCGAGCGTCGACGAACTGGTCCGCCTGCTGGAGGCCGGGGTCAACGTGTGTTCCACGGCCGCCTGGATCACCGGCGGCAAGCAGACGCCAGAAGATCTGGAGCGCATCCGGAAAGCCTGCGAGACCGGCAATTCCACGATCTTCGGCAGTGGCGCCCACCCCGGCCTGACCAACATGATGGGCATGGTGCTGTCCAGCGCATGCGAGAGTGTCGACGAAATCCGCATCACCGAGTCCGTGGACTGCGGCGTCTACGAATCGGCGGGGACCATGGCCGCGATGGGCTTCGGCAAGGACCCGGAGACGCCCGGGCTGGCCGAGAGCGTGCGCGTCGAGAGCGAGGTGTTCGCCGAGTCGGCGGCGATGATGGCCGACGCCATCGGCGCGAAGCTGGACCGGATCACCTTCGACGTCACGTTCACCCCCGCCACCGACGACTCCGATCTGGGTTTCATGCAGATCCCGAAGGGCACCGTCGCGAGTGTCTACGGCTACCACCGCGGCTGGGTGGGCGACAAGAACGTCGTCAGCGTCGGATTCAATTGGATCATGGGCAATCACGTCACTCCCCCGAAGCCGGTGGCGCACGGTCACGTGATCCAGGTGTTCGGCGTGCCCAACATGCGCACCGTGGTGTACTGCCTGCCGTCCAAGGACTGGAGCGAGGTCAGCCTCAACGGGCTCGGCATGATCTACACCGCGCTACCCGTCACCAACGCGGTGCCCGCCGTGGTCGCCGCCGCACCGGGCATCCTGACCCTCAAGGACCTGCCGCCGGTCACCGGACGGTTCGCGGGCTAACCCCGGCGCAACCGCGCCTCGAGCCGTGGCAGACCCGGCCCGCCCAGGTCGGCCATGGCATCGCAGCGCCCCGCCATCACCATCAGCAGCGCTTCCCCCGGACCGGTCACGGCGGGACCGCGGCCTGCCGACCAGTCCAGGTCGGTGGCCACCATCCGGACGCCCCGGGCCCGCAACGCACCCCGGATGGGTGGTGCCCACCTCGCGAAATCCAATGTGACACGGAGTCGTTCGGCCGGGATCTGCCGGGGCAGGCCCAGCGGGCGGCGGATGTCCTGCTGATGGATCATTCCGTCGGTCAGCGCGATCCGGCCGCCGAACCCGGTGGTCAACCCGCGGGGCTGGGCGTGCCTGCGGAACAGTGCGACCAGCTCGTCGGGTGGCAGCACCGAGAATTCGGCCACGCCGATGGCGTTGGCGCCGCCCTTGGTGACCAGGCCCCTGGCCATTCGGCCGATCAGCTGCCGGGTACTCAGCGGGTCATAGCTGATGACGTGCGCCGCCACGTCATGCACCCGCCAATTGCCGCACAGAGTCCGGCTGTCCCATTGCTGCGGCGTGAGATCCGCCAGGAAGTCGGCGAAGTCCCCGCGCTCCTCCCGCGCCAGCGTCATCACGGCCGTCATCGGCACACCCCCTTCAGAGCCGCTGTGGACCTACTCTGAAGCATCCTCCACCGTGATGCAGGCGCCGACCGCGCCGCCGCCCACATGCACCGCCAGCACCGGACCCATATCGGTGACCGACAGTGACCGTAGATTCGGCAGCCGGTCGGTCAGCGCGGCGGCGATCTCCTCGGCCGCCTCCGGGTTGTCGACGTGGTGGACCACCACGCGCACGTCACGGTCGCCCGCGGCGTCGGCAATCTGCTCGACCAGCGCCGCATGGGCTTTCGAGGTGGTCCGGATGCGCTGCGAGAGCACCAGCCGGCCGTCGACATCCAGGCGCAGCAACGGTTTCAGGGACAGGGCGGTACCCAGCCACGAGGCGGCGGTGCCGATCCGGCCGCTGCGCCGCAGGTTGTCCAGCCGGTGCACGACGATGAACGCCTGCCCGCGGGGTATGGCGGCGCGGGCGGCGGCCTCGACCGCGTCGAGAGTGGCGCCCCCACGGGCCGATTCGGCGGCGGCCAGCGCCACGAAGCCGACGCCCATGGCCGCGGCACGGGAGTTCACCACCCGCACGGCCTGCCCGATCTCGCGGGCGACCGCGGCCGCCGTGCTGTACGTACTCGACAGCGCCGCCGAAATATGCACGGCCACAACGCCATCTCCGCCGCTGTCGGCCAATGCCTGACGATAGGTGTCGGCGAGGTCGGCCGGCGATGCGCCCGAGGTGGTCACCCGGGCCCGGTCATAGAGGTCCGCCGGCATCGGGTCGACGCCGTCGCGGAGATCGTTGCCGTCGTCGAGAACGTGCAACGGCACCTGCCGGATGCCCCACTGTGCGCACACCTCGGGCCGCAACCGCGACGTCGAGTCGGTCACCACCATGACCGCCATCGTCAGTCAGCAGTATTCTCTTGCGGCACACCGGCTGTGGCCAGCCCCTTGAGCATCAGCTCGGCGACCGCCCGGTGGGCTTCGAAGTTCCAGTGGATCCCGTCGGGGTTGCCGCGTCCGTTCATCACCTCGTCGGCGACGGCGGCCTTGAGATCAACCAGCGTCACGTCGTGCTCCTGCGCCCAGGCCGTGATCGCCTTGACCGTGGGCTCACGGCCGTGATGGGCCTTGCCGTACGTGTCGGCGATGTGCACCGACGGCAACGAGGCCACCACCGGGATTCCGGGCCGGTTGAAGTCGATCGCGTTGCGCGTCATCTCCAGGTATTCGACCGTCACATGCGGTGGCAGCGCCGAGCGGGCGATCGGCGACAACCGTGGCTGCAACCAGCCGTAGCCGTCCCGCACCCACCGGCGCAGCCGGGGCGGACGCACATAGCGGATCAGCTCGCGCAGCGCGGTCGGCAACGGCGACGGCAGCGAGTCCATGCCACTGGTGGCGAACACGACCGCACCGGCCCGCGGCAGCGCCGCCCAGGACCGTGGATCCTGGGTCGCGGCCCACCAGACGTCGCGGCAGGTCCAGCCGATCCGGCCGATGAGTTCGACGTCCCAGCCCAGCTGATCGGCCACGATGTTGGGCCAGATCCGCGGATCGTCGGACGGCAAACCGCCGGTCGGGCCGAAATACGACAGGGAGTCGGCGAAGACCAGCAGCACCGACTTGCGCTCAGAGGACATCGTTGGCCACCTGCGCCGAGGCGTTCCACACGTCCAGCCGCCACCGGATCGCGTCGAAGTCCGACTCGTCCACCGCATCCCCGGAATGTCCGGACAGCTGAACCCAACTGGCATTGCCCATGCCGCCCAGCACCGGCCAGTTGTCGACCGGCAGGCCGAGCAGCCCGGCGGTCAGCGCGGCGATCAGCCCGCCGTGGGCCACCAGCACGACCGGGCGTTCCGAGCCGCCCCCGGCGCCGTCCAGACCCCAGTCCGGTTGCCCGGCAACGAGTTCGGCCACCACCGGCATGCTACGACCGGCCACGTCGACACGGCTCTCACCACCATGGGGCGCCCACCGGGCGTCGTCGCGCCAGGCCAAGCGGGCCCCCGGGGCCACCGTGTCCACCTCCTGGTGCGTCAGCCCCTGCCAGTCCCCCAGATGAGTCTCCCGCAGCCGCGTGTCCACCTGAACGGGGATCCCGGCGCGGTCACCGAGGGTCACCGCGGTATCGAGAGCACGCTTGAGGTCCGATGACACGATCAGCAGCGGCTGACGCTTGGCCAGCACCTCGGCAGCCGCGGCGGCCTGTTCGCGGCCCAGATCGGACAACTCGGTGTTGAGTTGTCCCTGCATCCGGCTGCCGGCGTTGTACTCGGTCTGGCCGTGGCGCAGAAGCACCAGCCGACGGCCCCTCATCGCGTCCTCATTCGGTGGCCTCCGGCGAGTCCAACTCGACCGGAACGGTCGGGCAATCGCGCCACAGCCGGTCCAGGGCATAGAAGTCCCGCTCGTCCTGGTGCTGGATGTGCACCACCACGTCCACGTAGTCGAGCAGCGTCCAGCGGCCCTCGCGGGTGCCTTCGCGACGCGCCGGCTTGTACCCGGCCTGCCGCATCTTCTCCTCGACCTCGTCCACGATCGCGTTGACCTGACGTTCGTTGGAGGCCGACGCGATCACGAAGCAGTCGGTGATCACCAACTGACCCGACACGTCGATCACCACGACATCGTCGGCGAGCTTGGCCGCGGCGGCCTTGGCCGCCACCGTCGCCATCTCCACGGCTTCCTGGGTAGCGCTCATCGGACCGGCTCCGTCGTTCTGGTGTCCACGGTGTAGAGGCCACGCTTGGCCACGTACTGCACCACGCCATCGGGCACCAGGTACCAGATGGGCCGGGCCTCGGCGGCCCGCTGACGGCAATCGCTGGACGAGATGGCCAGCGCGGGCACCTCCACCAAGGTCAGCGCCTCTGGCGGCAGTTCCCGCAGCGCCCCCTCGATATGTTCACCGTCCAGCTCGTACCCGGGTCGGCTCACGCCGACGAACCTCGCCATGGAAAACAAGTCCTCCCAGTTCTGCCAGGACAGGATCGACGCCAGGGCATCGGCTCCGGTGATGAAATACAGGTCGGCGTCCGGGTTGAGTTCACGTAGGTCGCGCAGGGTGTCCTTGGTGTAGGTCGCCCCGCCCCGGTCGATGTCGACCCGGCTGACCGAAAAACGCGGATTGGACGCGGTGGCGATGACCGTCATCAGGTAGCGGTCCTCAGGCGCACTGACCCGTCGGTCGTGCTTCTGCCAGGGCTGACCGGTCGGAACGAACACCACCTCGTCGAGTTCGAACAGGTCGGCCACCTCGCTGGCGGCGACCAGGTGTCCGTTGTGGATGGGATCGAACGTCCCACCCATCACGCCCAGCCTGCGCCGTGTTGCCACGAACAGGCAGCTTACGGCAGCGACGACGCGGGCCGGCACCGACGCAAAGCCCGACGGCCCCACAGAGCCGGCTCAGACCGGCAGCAGCCCGTCGATCACCGCCGCCAGTTGCTTGGCCGACCGGCACTCGTGCATCGGGATCGTCTCGGCGTACTTCGGCGCCGCGGAATCCCCGCTACCCCACAAGTGCTTGGGCTCCGGATTGAGCCAGTGGGCATGCCGGCTGGCCGACACCATGTGGGCGAGCAACCCGGCCTCGGGATTGCGGTAGTTGTTGCGCCCGTCCCCCAGCACCAGCAGCGAGCTGCGCGGCGACAGCACGTTGGGGTACTTGTCCAGGAACGATACGAACGCGTGCCCGTAGTCGGAATGCCCGTCGCGGGTGTATACGCCCGCCTCGCGGGCGATTCGTTGCACCGCGACCGCCAGGTCGGCCTCGGGCCCGAACATCTCGGTGACCTCGTCGGTGGTGTCGATGAACGCGAAGACACGCACCCGGCTGAACTGCTGGCGCAGCGCCGAGACCAGCATCAGGGTGAAGTGGCTGAATCCGGCCACCGAACCGGAGACGTCGCACAGCACCACCAGCTCGGGACGGGCCGGGTGCGGCTTCTTGAGCACCACGTCGATCGGGACCCCGCCCGTGGACATCGATTTGCGCAGCGTCTTGCGCAGGTCGATCTCGCCGGACCGGGACCGGCGCCGGCGGGCGGCCAGCCGCGTGGCCAGGGTGCGGGCCAGCGGCTGCACGGTCTTGCGCATCTGACGCAGCTGCTCACCGGAGGCGCGCAGGAACTCGACGTTCTCGGCCAGTTGCGGCACCCCGTACATCTGCACGTGGTCACGGCCCAGCTGCTCGGCGGTGCGCCGTTTGGTCTCCGACTCGACCATCTTGCGCAGCTGCGCGATGCGCTGGGCGGCCAGCGCCTTGGCGATCTCCTCCTGGGTCGGGGTGGGCTCGTCGCCGTAGGGCGCGAGCAGCCCGGCGAGCAGCCTGCCCTCCAGATCGTCCAGGCTCATCGCCTTGAGCGCCTGATACGACGAGTACGACGGGCCCCGGCTGGAGTTGTAGCGGCCGTAGGCCTCGACGATCCGGGCGATCATCGCCGCCAGCCGGTCGTCGAGGTTGGCCAGATCCTCGTTGTCGGCCAGCATCTGCACCAAGGCGTCGCGCATGGCCTCGATGTCCTCCGGCGGCAACTGCGGCCGGTCCGCACCGGCGTCGCCCTGGTCATCTTCAGAGAGAACCGTGCGGTCGCCCAGGGCCGCCGGGAAGAACAAGTCGAACATCGCGTCGTAGGTGTCACGGTGATCGGGGCGGCGCAGCACCGCGCAGGCGATGCCCTCACGCAGCGCCTCACGATCACCCAACCCCAGCACGGTGATCACCCGGCCGGCGTCGACGGTCTCCGATGGCCCGACCGAGATGCCTTGTCCGCGAAGGGCTTCGACGAACTCGACGAGGTGCCCCGGCAGGCCGTGGGGAGCCAGCGGCTGGGGCGGTCGGACCCGGCGGGGCACCATCAGTTCAGCTTCAGCTCGCCGGCCGCCCTGACCTGGTCGGACTGGTGTTTGAGCACCACACCGAGGGTGGCGGCGATCATCTCGTCGTCGATGGTGTCCAGCCCCAGGGCCAGCACGGTGCGGCCCCAGTCGATGGTCTCGGCCACCGACGGCACCTTCTTGAGTTGCATGCCGCGCATCACGCCGATGATCTTCACGAGCTCTGAGGCGATGTGCTCGGGCAGCTCGGGCACCCGTGACAGCAGGATGCGCCGCTCCAGATCCGGATCCGGGAAGTCGATGTGCAGGAACAGGCAGCGCCGCTTGAGCGCCTCGGACAGCTCCCGGGTGGCGTTCGAGGTGAGCACCACGAACGGTGGCCGCTCGGCGGTGATGGTGCCGAGTTCGGGGACCGTCACCGCGAAGTCCGAGAGCACCTCCAGCAGCAGGCCCTCGATCTCGATGTCGGCCTTGTCGGTCTCGTCGACCAGCAGCACGGTCGGGTCGGTGCGCTTGATCGCGGTCAGCAGCGGACGGGTCAGCAGGAATTCCTCGCTGAACACGTCGTCCTTGGTCTGATCCCAGTCGGTGCCCGAACCGCCGGCCTGCCCGGCCTGGATCCGCAGGATCTGCTTGGCGTGGTTCCACTCGTACAGCGCGCGGGCCTCGTCGACCCCCTCGTAGCACTGCAGCCGCACCAGCTCCGAGCCCGTCGACTGCGCCACCGCGCGGGCCAGCTCGGTCTTGCCGACCCCGGCGGGGCCCTCGACCAGGAGCGGTTTGCCCAGCCGGTCGGCGAGGAAAACCGCTGTGGCGGTGCCGGTATCGGGCAGATAACCGGTCTCCGCCAGCCGCCGGGCGACATCGTCGATGTCCGCGAACAACGGAGCGGGGCGAGCGGGCACGCTCATGTGGTCTCCTGAGTCTCTTCTGGTCGGCGGCTAGGCCGGACGGGTCTGACCGTCTCCCCACACGATCCATTTGGTCGAGGTCAGTTCGGGCAGGCCCATCGGTCCGCGGGCATGCAGCTTCTGTGTGGAGATGCCGATCTCTGCACCGAAACCGAACTGCTCTCCGTCGGTGAACGCGGTGGATGCGTTGACCATCACCGCGGCCGCGTCCACCTGTTCGGTGAAGCGCTGGGCCGCAGCAAGATTCGTTGTCACGATGGCCTCGGTATGGCCGGTGCCGTACTCGTTGATGTGGGCGATCGCGCCGTCCACCCCGTCGACCAGCGCCACGGCGATGTCCATCGAGAGAAACTCGGCGTGCAGTTCCTCGTCGGTGGGGTCGGCGTGCACGGTGACCCCGGCCTCGACCAGTGCGGCGGTCAGCCGGGGCAGGGCCGTCGCCTCCAGCGCCTTGTCCACCAGCAAGGTCTCGGCGGCATTGCAGACGCTGGGCCTGCGGGTCTTGGAGTTCAGCAGGATCTTCTCGGCCAGGTCGATGTCGGCCGATTCGTCAACGTAGACGTGGCAATTGCCCACCCCGGTCTCGATCGTAGGCACCTGGGCATCACGCACCACGGCCGCGATCAGCCCGGCTCCCCCACGCGGGATCACCACGTCGACCAGACCGCGGGCCTGGATCAGGTGGGTGACGCTGGCGCGGTCATGGCTGGGCAGCAACTGCACGGCGTCCAGCGGCAGGTCCAGCGACGCCAGCGCCGAGCGCAGCGCGGTCACCAGCGCCTGATTGGAGCGGGCCGCCGACGAACTGCCGCGCAGCAGGGCGGCATTGCCGGATTTGAGGGTGAGCCCGAAGGCGTCCACCGTGACGTTCGGCCTGCCCTCGTACACCATGCCGACCACGCCAAGCGGCACCCGCTGCTGCCGCAATTGCAGACCGTTGGGCAGGGTGCGTCCCCGCAGCACCTCACCGACCGGGTCGGGCAGACCGGCGACCTGACGCAAACCGGCGGCGATGCCGTCGACCCGTTGCGGGTTGAGCGCCAGGCGGTCCAGGATCGACTCGGGCGTCCCGGCCGCGCGGGCCGCCTCGAGATCGGCGGCGTTGGCGGCCAGGATTTCGTGCACGTGGGCCAGCACGCTATCAGCGGCAGCATGCAGGGCGCGGTTCTTGGTTTCGGCGCTCAACGTGCCCAGCGTGCGCGCGGCGACGCGGGCGCGGCGCGCGGCATCGTGGACCTCTTGGCGAAGGTCCGGCGTCGGGGCGCTGATGGGCGGTGTCTGCACGCTCATCGCCCCAGGGTATCGGAGGTGTTGACGCGGTTCGACACGTGTCAGCGCCCAACTGGATTAGCGTTGTCGCCATGGCGGCTTCGCGGGTGTGCGTGGTTGGAAGTATCAACGCTGACCTCACGTTCGTCGTCAATACGCTGCCCCGCCCCGGCCAGACCGTGCTCGCCTCGTCCCTGACGTCGGCGCCCGGGGGTAAGGGCGGTAATCAGGCAGTCGCCGCGGCCCGAGCAGGAGCGGACGTCGCCTTGGTCGCCGCGGTAGGCGACGACGCCGCCTCGGATCTGTTACGGCGCCACCTGCGGGAGAACGGTGTCGCCGCCGATGCGGTGACGAGCGTGCCAGGACCCAGCGGATCGGCCGCGATCCTGGTCGACGCCGTGGGCGAGAACAGCATCGTGGTGGCGCCGGGCGCCAACGCCCGGCTCGAGGTCGATTCGGCCGCGGCACGCTCCGCCATCGTGTGGAGCGAGGTGGTGCTGATCCAGTTGGAGATCCCGGTGACGACGGCGATCGCGACGGCCAAGCTGGCGCGGGCGGCCGGCGCCGTCGTCATGCTCAATGCCTCACCACCCGGTACCGCCGCGCATCAGCTGCTGGCATTGTCGGAATTGGTCGACGTCGTGGTGGTCAACGAGTCCGAGGCGGCCGAATGGCATTGGCCGGTGAAGCATCTGGTGATCACCCGGGGCTCGCGCGGGGCCAGCTATCTGGGCTCCGATGAGCGGTTCGACGTCCCAGCCCCTTCGGTCCGGGCCGTGGACACCGCGGGTGCGGGCGACGTGTTCGCCGGGGTGCTGGCCGCCGGGTGGATGTCCGGCCACGAAACCGCGCTGCGGCGCGCCTGCGCGGCCGGAGCGCTGGCCACCCTGGTCCGTGGAGCCGGCCGGTGCGCACCGTCGGCGGCCGACATCGATGGGCTGCTGACGCACTGACAGGCCCCAACTGAAGCTCATACCGTTGGAGTTATAGTCGCTGTCCATGACCCAGGGACAGACCCCGCGGCCGCCCGACGGCGACTGGCTGGGCACGCCGTATCTCAGGTTCGACCGGCAGGGTCCGTTCGGGGTGGTCACCCTCGACCGGCCCGAGGCCCGCAACGCCATGACCCCGGCCATGTACTTCGGTATCCGGTATGCGGTCACCCACGTCGAGGCCGATCCGGACCTGGCCGGCCTGCTGATCACCGGCACCGGCGATGTGTTCGCCCCTGGCGGTGATCTGGGCGGCGGCAACGGCGTCGACGATTGGATGAGCTTCGGTGCGGCGCTGTCGATGGACGTCACGCCGTTCGAGACCCTGCGCCAGTCGGTCAAACCGGTGGTGAGCGCGGTCAACGGATTGTGCCAGGGCGGCGGTCTGCAGATCGCTCTGTGCAGCGACATGGCCGTGGTGAGCGACCGCGCCACGTTCCGGGTGCCGGAGTTGTACCGCGGTATCGCCGACACCTACTACAGCCAGATGCTGGCCCGCCTGATCGGCCCCGTCCGCACCAGGGACTTGATGTTCACCGGCCGCACGCTCAGCGCGCAGGAGGCGGTCGACTGGGGCCTGGTGGCCCGCATCGTGCCGCACGACGAATTGCCCGTTGCCGCATCCGAAGTGCTTGCCCAGTGCTGCCGGACCGCCCCGCGGGCGCGCGGCGTGGTGAAATCCAGCCTGGACAATTACCTGGGCCTCTACGACCGGATCGGCATGAAGGCCAGCTACAGCGGTGAGGAGGCGATGGAGGGCTTCCTGGCGTTCAAGGCGCGGCGCTCACCGGAGTGGGTTCACCCGGAGCTGCGCACCGAAGGCCGCCTGTAGCGCGCGCACCGAGAACAAGCGGACAGTGGCCGTTTCACTAGACGGCCTCGGTGCGAACACCGGCACGTGGACGGCTGCGCACGGCGTCCAGAGCCCACGCACCAGGTCCGGCGAACGCCAACAACAGGAAGCCGAAGCAGTAGAGGATTGCGAACTCACCACCGTTCTCCGGGTCGACCGGCCACAGCGCATTGGGCTGATGCAGCCAGAAGTAGGCAACCGCCATCTCACCCGCGGCGATGAGCGCGGCGACCGGAGTGAACAAGCCGACCAGGATCAGCAGCCCGGCGATCAACTCGATCAGCCCGGCCCACCAGAACGGCCAGTCCCCGACCGCCGTAGCGCGGCCGACGGGCCAGCCGAACAACTTCACGGTGCCGTTCAGGGTGAACAGCAGCCCGAACACCATCCGGAACACGCTCAGAACGGCTGGTGCGTGGGGATTCAGGCGGGATTGCAGATGCTCGATCATGAGCTGACCACCTTTCTCCGCGCCGCCGGCGCAACGTACCGGCAGCAGGCTTCTTCGGATGGCGGAACCCCACCAACCGGCACTTCAGCAGCTGACGTAAACGCTGATCGTCTTCGCGAGGACGGTTGTGTTGTCACTGTCCCCAGGACCAGAGCTGTCCGTCCGCGAGAATGAATGGCCGGGTTTCGTAGCGCTGACTGTGCATTGGCTCAATGGAGCATTTCCCACCTTGTGCACGATGACGGTGTAGCCCCGCGCTTCCAGCGCGTTTATCGCGTCCTGTGCTGATTCGCCTCCAGATGGTGCCGCCCCGGCTGGCGACGCCAATCCGATACTGACAACTGCAAGGCCGGCGGCTTCAATCGTCGCGACAGTTACCTTTCCCATCTCCGCGTCCTCCGCCTATACAGACGAAACATTCCCGAACTGAGAGAAGATGTCCGCCCAATATTCATCCTCCTCCCGAGCAGCCAGGTTTGCCACAACCTTTTCCCGGGTCGAGACGACGGGCTGTAGACGCTGACCACCTCCCGGCGATCCGCGGTCGACAGCGACACCGTGACATCGCTGAAGTTGATGACGCGCGGTCGACCGGGTGGCCGGGTGTCGCGGCTAGTGTTCGGGTACTTCCCGCTCGATCTCGTCGAGCCAGATCCGCGCCGACATGTCCGACGGCGCCCGCCAGTCCCCCCGCGGAGACAACGCCCCGCCGTGTGACACCTTGGGCCCGTTCGGCAGGGCCGAGCGCTTGAACTGGGAGAACGAGTAGAACCGCTGGGCGAAGACCTGCAGCCAGTGCCGGATCTCCTTGAGCGAGTAGGACGGACGCTTGTCCTCGGGGAAACCGGCGGGCCAGTCACCATGGGCCGGGTCGTGCCAGGCGTGCCAGGCCAGGAAGGCGACCTTGGACGGACGGAACCCGTAGCGCAGCACCTGGAACAACGAAAAGTCCTGCAGCACATAAGGACCGACCTTGGCCTCGCTGCTCTGGATCTCCTCGTCCTCGCCGGTCGGCACCAGCTCCGGGGTGATCTCGGTGTCCAGCACCGACTGCAGCACGCCGTTCACCTCACCGCCGAACTGATCCGACGAGATCACCCACCGAATCAGATGCTGGATAAGGGTTTTCGGGACACCACCGTTGACGTTGTAGTGCGACATCTGGTCGCCGACCCCGTAGGTCGACCAGCCCAGCGCCAGTTCGGACAGGTCACCGGTGCCGAGCACGATGCCGCCACGCTGATTGGCCAGCCGGAACAGGTAATCGGTGCGCAGACCGGCCTGGACGTTCTCGAAGGTGACGTCATAGACCTTTTCGCCGCGGCCGAACGGATGGTCCATCTCGGTGAGCATCAGCTCGGCGGTCTGCTTGATGTCGATCTCTTCGAAGGTCACGCCCAGCGCCCGGCTCAGCTTGATGGCATTGGACTTTGTTCGATCACCGGTGGCGAAGCCGGGCAGTGTGAACGCGAGAATGTCGCTGCGCGGGCGGTTTTCCCGGTCCATCGCGCGAGCCGCCACGATCAGGGCGTGGGTGGAGTCCAGACCGCCGGACACCCCGATCACGACCTTGGGATACTTCAGCGCCCGCAGCCGCTGCTCCAGCCCGGACACCTGGATGTTGTAGGCCTCGTAGCAATCCTGTTCCAGCCGTGACGGATCCGCCGGCACGAACGGGAACCGCTCGACCTCCCGCAGCAGCCCGATGTCACCCGTGGGCGGATCGAGCTGGAACTCGATGCGGCGGAACGAATCCACCGTTTCGGCATGGTGGCGGGCGTTGTCGTCGAACGTGCCCATCCGCAGCCGCTCGGAGCGCAGCAGCTCCAGGTCCACGTCGGCCACCGAGCGCCGCTCCCCACGCGGAAACCGCTCACTCTCGGCGAGCAGCACGCCGTTCTCCCAGATCATGGTCTGGCCGTCCCAGGCCAGGTCGGTGGTCGACTCCCCCTCGCCGGCTGCCGCATACACGTAGGCGGCCAGGCATCGCGAGGACGCCGAGCGGGCCAGCAGCGCCCGGTCCTCGGCGCGGCCCACGGTGATCGGGCTGCCGGAGAGGTTGGCCAATACCGTCGCGCCGGCCAACGCGGCCCGTGCGCTGGGCGGGATCGGCACGAACATGTCCTCACAGATCTCGACATGCAGCACCAGCCCCGGCAGGTCGGAGGCCACGAAGAGCAGATCCGGCCCGAAGGGCACCTCGGCCCCGGCCACCCGGATGGTGCCGCGCACGTCATCGCCTGCGGCCATCTGCCTGCGCTCGTAGAACTCCCGATAGGTCGGCAGGTAGGACTTGGGTGCCACGCCGAGCACGGCTCCGCGGTGGATCACCACCGCGGTGTTGTAGATCCGGTGCCGGTGCCGCAGCGGCGCGCCGACCACCAGCACCGGTGCCAACACCACCGATGCCGCGACGATTTCGATCAGCGCCTGTTCCACCGATTCCAGCAGGGCGTCCTGCAGCAGGATGTCGTCGATCGAGTATCCGGACAGCGTGAGCTCGGGGAAGACCGCGACGGCCACGCCGTCGTCATGGCAGGCCTGCGCCATGCGCAGTACCGATTCGGCGTTGGCCGGCGGATCCGCCAGGGCCGTGTGATGGGTGCAGGCGGCAACCCGCGCGAAACCGTGGTGGTAGGCGCTGTAGAAGTCCATTGCGCCCATTGTCACCCGAAAAGTGTCAAGATCGGCCCACTGGGTACCAATTGACGCATGAGCGATACCGCGTTGGTGGTTGTGGACATGCTCAACCACTACCGGCACGAGGATGCCGACCTGCTGGCCCCCAATGTGGCCACCATCATCGATCCGCTGGCCGGACTCATCGGCAGCGCAGGCGACCGCGACGATGTCGACCTCATCTACGTCAATGACAACTACGGCGATTTCACCGCGCAGTTCAGCGACATCGTCGCCGCGGCGCTGGCCGGCCGGCACCCGGAACTGGTCCGTCCGATCGTGCCCGCCGACGGATGCCTGCTGCTGACCAAGGTGCGCCATAGCGTGTTCTACGCCACCGCACTCGACTACCTGCTGGGCCGGCTGGGCACGAAGCGAGTTGTCCTGGCCGGCCAGGTGACCGAACAGTGCATCCTCTACAGCGCACTGGACGCCTACGTGCGGCATTACGACGTGGTGGTGCCGGCCGACGCGGTGGCCCACATCGACGCCGGCCTGGGTGCCGCGGCACTCGAGATGATGCGCCGCAACATGAGCGCAGAGGTGGTACCCGCCGCCAAATGCCTGGACTCGGCGTCAGGCCAGTGACGGGGACTCCCGCCAGGCCTCCACCACCGGCATCAATCCCTCGGCCAGCAACGGCAACTGCGGGATCAGCGACACACAACTGATCATCATCAACGTCGCGGCGGCATCGACGAGCCGCCGCACTTCGGGATTCGTGGCACGCATACCCCGGGCACGCGCCGCATCGTCGTACTCGGCAACCGCCGCGGGGTCAGCCAGCGCCAGGTCCCACTCCACCGGTCCGCAGGTCACGTCCTCGAAATCAGCGAACCGCACACCGTCGGTGGTGCGGATCACGTTGAGCGCCGGTCCGTCCCCGTGAATCGTCTGCACCGCGACGTCGGGGAACCGGGTGTGGAACGCCGCGCGGTCGGCCAGCACCGAACGCAGGGCCGCGTATTCGCGGTGGACCCGGCTGATGTCGCTGGGCAGCAACGGCACCACCGCATCGTCCAGCCCGTCGATCAAGCCGGCCAGCGATCGGTTGAACGGGGTGAGAAACGGCAACTCGAGGGGATATTCGGCCAGGGCCGCGTGCAGCGCGACGGTATGGGTCATGGACACAGCCGAGTACGGCTGGTGGTCGTCGGCGACATCGGCCAACTCCCAGAACGTCATTCCGAAGCCGTCTCGGCGCACCGGCACTCGGGGCAACCGGCGTGCCGGTGCCACGACGGGCACGCCCTGCCCGTCGAGCCACGCCACCACGTCCAATTCCCGCTGCTGACGTTCAGCCTGAGCCTGCCGGGTCATCCCCGGCGGCAGCACCACTTGGACGCGGGCCACCACCTTGGTGGGGTCCAGGCGGGCGACGATCGAGAACGCATCGTGCAGAACCGTCGCCTGCTCGGCGGGCAGACCCAAGTCACGCCCGGCTTCCAGCGCCGCCGCCACGGCTCGCCTGGTGCGGTCGGCCAGATCGGGAGGTGCGGGCATGCCCGCCACCTTGCCATGGGAAGCAAACCGTTTTCCCGATCGCTCTACCCTGGAACTCGTGGACGCCCCCGAACTCGTCGCCCTGCTGCAGGGCCGTCGCCTCGCGGTGCTCACCGGAGCCGGGATGTCCACCGATTCGGGCATCCCCGATTACCGCGGCCCCGATTCCCCGCCGAGCAACCCGATGACCATCCAGCAGTTCACCTCCGATCCGGAGTTCCGCCAGCGGTACTGGGCCCGAAACCACGTGGGCTGGCGTCACATGGACCAGACGATGCCCAACGCCGGGCACCGCGCGCTGGCCACGCTGGAGTCCACGGGTGTGGTCGCCGGCTTGATCACCCAGAACGTGGATCTGCTGCACAGCAAGGCCGGTAGCCGCTGCGTCGTCAACCTGCACGGCACCTACGCGCAGGTGATCTGTCTGGATTGCCGGACCACAATGCCTCGCGATGAACTGGCCGCGGCTCTGGAGGCGGCCAATCCCGGATTCCTCGAGCGGGCCGAGTCGGTCGGCGGCATCGCGGTGGCGCCCGACGCCGACGCGGTGGTCCGCGAGACCAGCTCGTTCGTCATCGTCGATTGCCCGGTCTGCGGGGGCATGCTCAAGCCCGACATCGTCTACTTCGGCGAGAGTGTCCCCAAAGAGCGTGTGGAGCAGGCGTATTCGATGGTGGACGCCGCCGAGGCGCTCCTGGTGGCGGGTTCCTCGCTGACCGTGTTCTCCGGATACCGCTTCGTGCGGCACGCCGCCGCCCACGGCATCCCGGTCGCGATCATCAATCGCGGGCCCACCCGCGGCGACGATCTGGCCAGCGTCAAGGTCGAGGCCGGCTGCTCGGAGATGTTGACCCTGCTGGCCGGTGAGCTCAGGAGATCCTGCACGGCATCGACCGGATAGCGTGCACGAAGTTGCCCACCAGATCGGGCCGTTCGCGTCCGGCGACGGACCGGGGAGCCGGCCGAAGTCGGATCGTTGACACCACACGGTAACCGGCGTCTACTGGAGATAGCGGTACAGATGAGGTCGGACCATGAATGTCCACAAAACAGTTGAGGCGATGTCAGTTTCGGCTTGCCCATGCGCGAGGTTCTGATGTCCGTAATGGTGCTGATCTCGGCGATGTTGCACAGCCTGGCAGCCGGAGAACCCGCGGCGAGCCGCGCCGCTGACGGCCGCCGAGTCGCCGACAGTATTCGCCGCAGAACACGATTCGCCGACTGCAGCCGTGACAACCGTTTGGCACACCAACAGCGGTGCGACAGCCCCGACAACTCCCGCAACGTTCGTCAGACCGGACCGAGTCGGTCACTGTCGACGCCAACGCGGCGGCCTCCTGTGAACAGCTCGACGACCCAATGGGACCGTGCAGACTCAAGGAATTCTGCTTCGCGAAGGCCACCAAAGCACACACTGCCGTAGGATCGCAGTTATCGGCGGTACTTCGTACACGCGACATATCGCGCGTGTCATCGCCGATTTTGAATAGGCCGATTCAGGCCAAGACGGGAGCGTCGCCATGACGCCACATCAGACTCGCAAGAATGATCAGAACTCGACCGTGCCTGCGCGCACGCCGCGACTGCGCTTAAAACCGAAGGCACCGCAATGCGGATACGTCGATGGGGCATGGTGGCCCCACACCGATGATCTGACCGCAGAATTACCCGATCTGCTGGCGGTGCTCTCGGTACGGCTGGGGCGTATCGAGCGGGTGTTGTACCACTTGACGGCATGGGCACGAGCGCCACGCAAGCTCGTTACCGGTGGGCACATGCTACGGCTGGACGGATATCGGCTTCAGCCGATGAATACCATTGAGGTGCTCGGCCTCGACGGCGAGCGGCTGACCCTACTGGTGATTCCGCCGCGCACCGACCCCGACGACGCCCACACCGCAATGATGGCTGCGGCCGAACCCGAGAACACCGCCAGCGTCGATGGATTGCTCATGACCAATGAGCGCGACCGGGAGTGGCACACACAGGCGTCCATGGCTCAGGAACGATGGGAATCAGCCAGCGACACCACAGTTTCTCGAGAGCGGGTACAGAGCTGACACAGACTGCCGCATCGCGCCATTCTCGGGTGTGTCGTCGGGCCGGTGCGCTCAGGAGAACGTGCACGGCATCGACCGGATAGCGTGCACGAAGTTGCCCTCCAGGTAGGCCGGCTCCCCCGCGGCGATATCGGGCAGCTGATGCAGCAGCTCGCCGAACATCGCCCGCAACTGCGTCCGCGCGACGTGCGCGCCGAGGCAGAAATGGCGCCCACCGCCACCGAACCCCAAGTGCGGATTGGGCTTTCGGCTCAGGTCCAAGACCTCGGGCCGGTCGAACACCTCGGCGTCCCGGTTGCCCGAGGCGTAGAACATCACCACCTTCTCCCCCGCGGCGATCTGCTGCCCGCCGAGCTCGACATCGACGGCCGCAGTGCGGCGGAAGGTCATCACCGGCGTCGCCCACCGCACGAACTCCTCGACCGCACCGCCGATCCGGTCGTCGAAATCGGCCATGAGCCAGGCGCGTTGGTCGGGATGGTCGGTCAGGGCCTTGAGAGCGTGGCTGGTGGTCTGGCGAGTGGTGTCATTGCCCGCCACCGCCAGCAGCACGAAGAACGCCGCGACCTCGGCGTCGGTGAGCCGATCCCCGTCGACCTCGGCGTGCACGAGCGCGCTGATCAGGTCATTGCCGGGATGCTGTCTGCGTTCTGCGGCAAGGGCATTCGCCACCTGGTGCAGGTACATCTGGTTCTGCAGCAGCACCTCGAGCGGGTTGCGCCCGGCCAGGTAGACCGGGTCGGCCCAGGACACCAGAGCGTCGGCGGCATGCGCCACCCGCTGGCGTTCGGATGCGGGGATCCCGACCATGTCCGAGAGCGTGCGGATGGGCAGTTCCTTGGCGCACTGGTCGACGAAATCCACCCCGCTGCCGACCTCTTTGAGCTCGGCCACGATCTCGCGGGCGTTGTCTTTGATCGACGTTTCGATGCGAGCCACCTGGCGGGGCGTGAACGCCGCGTGGACCAACTTGCGGATCAGCGTGTGCCGGGGCGCGTCCATCGCGAGGAACGACTGTGATGCCTCCAGCAGCTCCTCCGGAACGGACTCGAACAACACGCCCTTGCCCGACAGGAACGTCTCGCTGTCCCGGCTGACGGTCACGATGTCGGCGTGCCGGGTGACCGCCCAGAACCCGCGATCGTCGGGATCGGGCATGAGCGCGTCCTCGACCGGCGGGTGCCAACTGACGGGGCGGGAGGCGCGCAGCTCGGCGAAGGAAACCTCGCGATCGGCGGCCGTGGTGGCCCAGAACACCCGTGACGACAAGTCGATCGGGTCATACGGACGACGGGCAGGCGGCCAAGAGGGAGCCGATGTGATGGGCGACACAGTCATGTTGGCGACGATAAGTCTAGACAGTATGTCTAGTCAAGGTGTGGCGAAAGCCGATACGCTGGGCCCATGCCATCGGTAACCCGGAAACCGCAGGCCAAACGGGAGGAACGCCGCGAGCGGATCGAACGGCAACTGCTCGATGCCACCGACCGGTTGATGTCCGACGGCACCAGCTTCACCGAGCTCAGCGTGGACAAGCTGGCCACCGAGGCCGGGATCTCCCGGGCCAGCTTTTACATCTACTTCGAGGACAAGGGTCATCTGCTGCGCCGGCTGGCCGGCCAGGTGTTCGGCGAGCTGACCCAGGCCGCCGAGCGGTGGTGGAGCGTGTCCGAGCGGCACGATCCCGCCGACGTCCGAGCCGCCATGGCAGGCATCATCGCCAGCTACCGGCGCCACCAACCGGTGTTGATCGCGCTCAACGAGATGTCGGGATATGACCCGCTGGTCGGCCAGACCTACCGCGAGCTGTTGACCGGAATCGGCAACCAGCTCACCAAGGTGATCGAAGACGGCCAGGCCGACGGGTCGATCCGGCCGCAATTGCCCGCCGCCACCACCGCCAGTGCGCTGACCTGGATGGTGGAACGGACCTGTCACCAGAATCTGCCGTCACACCCGGCGTCCTACGATGCCGAGCTGGCCGACACCCTCACTCAGATCATCTGGGGCGCGCTCTATCTGGAGGTCCCACCCCAGTGATTTGTGCACCGCACGTTCCGGTCAGCGTTACCGGCGGTGCACAAATCGCTAGGTGGCGACCAGATCGTCGGCGTGCACCGCGGGCCGGCGCAGTTCGGCAGGCAGGTCGGGGGTCGAGCGGCCCATGATCGCGGCCAGCTCCGACGCCTCGTAGGCCACCACGCCGCGGGCCACCGTCTGCCCGTCGAGGTCGCGCAGGTCGACCACGTCACCACCGTGGAATCGTCCGGTGACCTCGGTGATCCCGGCGGGCAACAACGAACGCCGCTGCTTGACCACCGCACGCACCGCGCCGTCGTCGAGGGTCAACGCACCGTGCGACTCGGCGGCGTGGCGCACCCAGAACCGTCGCGCCGACATCCGCTCGGGCCGCGGCGCGAACACGGTTCCGACCGAGGCGTCGCTGAGTGCGGCGGCGGCATCGGATGCGGCGGCCAACAGCACCGGCACGCCGGCATCGGCGGCCAGCAGTGCCGAGGACAGCTTCGAGGCCATGCCGCCGGTGCCCAGATTGCTGCCCCCGCCGGCCACCACGCCGTCGAGATCTCCTTGAGCCGCCACCTCGGGAATGAAGCGCGCGTTACCTTTTCGCGGATCAGAGTCGTACAGGCCGTCGATGTCGGACAGCAGGACCAGCGCATCGGCGCCGACCAGCTGGGCCACCAGGGCCGAGAGCCGGTCGTTGTCGCCGAACCTGATCTCGTTGGTGGCCACGGTGTCGTTCTCGTTGACGATCGCCACCGCGTGCAGGGCGCGCAACCGGTCGAGGGTGCGCTGAGCGTTGTTGTGCTGCACCCGCATCGCGATGTCGTGCGCGGTCAGCAGCACCTGGCCGACCGTGCGGTTGTACGCCCCGAACGCCGTGCTCCAGGCATTGACCAGCGCGACCTGCCCGACACTGGCGGCGGCCTGCTTGGTGGCCAGATCGGTTGGCCGCTTGGACAGCCCGAGCGGCTCGATGCCCGCGGCGATGGCACCCGAAGACACGATCACCAGGTCGGAGCCGGCCCGCATCCGGCTCTCGATGGCCTCCACCAGAACCGCCAGCCGTCCGGCGTCGAACACGCCGGACGGCGTGGTCAGCGCGGTGGTGCCGATCTTGACGACGACGCTGCGCGCGGTCCGGATCGCTTCGCGATGAGCGCTCACGCGTCCTCGCTACCGGGGTGGCGCCGTTCACGCCGGGCCGCCTTGCGTTCGGCGGCACCCACCCGGTCGGTCTGCTCGAGCCGGACATCGGTGCCGCGGCCGGTGAGCGGAACGTCCACGCCGGCGGGCGTCTGCGGCTCCCAGTCGAAGGTCATATCGCCGATGGTCACGGCGCAGCCGGGCTTGGCGCCCTTCTTCAGCAGTTCGTCCTCGACACCCAGGCGAGCCAGCCGGTCGCCGAGATAACCGACGGCTTCGTCGTTGTTGAAGTCGGTCTGCGCGATCCAGCGCTCGGGCCGGGTGCCGCGCACGATGAACCCGCCGTAGCCGTCGGTCTCGACGGTGAAGCCGCTCTCGTTGACGGCGATCGGCCGGATCACCGGACGCCGCGGCACCACCTCTGGCTGTGCGTCGCGGTAGGCCTTGACCATCTCCCACAGGGCAAAAATCAACGGGCGCAAGCCATCACGGCTGACGGTCGAGATCTCGTACACCGGCCAGCCGAACCGTTCGGCCACCTCTTCCCGCACGAAGTCGGCCAGTTCCCTGGCATCGGGGACGTCGATCTTGTTGAGCACCACCGCACGTGGTCGCGACGCCAGGTCCCCCAGCGCCGAATCGCCTTGCAGGGTCGGGGTGTAAGCCGCGAGCTCGGCCTCGAGCGCCTCGATGTCGGAGATCGGGTCGCGACCGGGTTCCATGGTGGCGCAGTCGACGACATGGACGAGCACCGCGCACCGCTCCAGGTGGCGCAGGAATTCCAGGCCGAGACCGCGGCCCTCCGATGCGCCGGGGATCAGGCCGGGGACATCGGCGACGGTAAAGGTGTTGTCGCCGGCCGACACCACGCCCAGGTTGGGCACCAGCGTGGTGAACGGATAGTCGGCGATCTTCGGCTTGGCCGCCGAGATGGTCGACACCAGAGAGGATTTGCCCGCCGAGGGGAATCCGATCAGGCCGACATCGGCGACGGTCTTGAGTTCGAGCGTGAGGTCACGGGTCTGGCCCTTCTCACCGAGCAGGGCGAAGCCGGGGGCCTTGCGGGCTCGGGAGGCCAGCGCGGCGTTGCCGAGGCCGCCGCGACCGCCGACTGCGGCCTCGAAACGGGTTCCGGCGCCGACCAGGTCGGCCAGCATCCGGCCGTTCTCGTCGAGCACCACGGTGCCGTCGGGTACCCGGACGATCAGATCTTCGCCGGCGGCCCCGTCGCGATTGCTGCCCGCACCCTGCTTACCGGAGGGTGCGACGACGTGCGGATGGAAATGGAAGTCCAGCAGGGTGTGCACCTGCGGATCGACGACGAGCACGATGCTGCCGCCACGACCGCCGTTACCGCCGTCGGGACCGCCGAGTGGTTTGAACTTCTCGCGGTGCACCGACGCACAGCCGTTGCCGCCGTTGCCTGCACTCGCGTGAATGACGACGCGGTCGACAAACCGGGGCATCGGACATCCTCTCCGTCGAATGTGAAGCTATCGCGAAAGTTCGGTCGAGAACTCGCAGCTGCTTCACATTCGCGGAGAATCCTCGATGTCTCAGGCCTCCGGGCGGGCCACGGGAACGATGTTCACGTGCTTGCGGCCACGCTTGGAGCCGAATTCCACGGCGCCGGGGGCCAGCGCGAACAGCGTGTCATCGCCGCCACGGCCGACGTTCACGCCGGGATGGAAGTGGGTGCCGCGCTGCCGGACGAGGATCTCGCCGGCCTTGACGACCTGGCCGCCGAAACGCTTGACGCCGAGCCGCTGTGCGGCTGATTCGCGGCCGTTACGAGAGCTGGAAGCGCCCTTCTTGTGTGCCATGTCCGAACGCCTCCTACTTGATTCCGGTGACCTTGAGCACGGTCAGCTGCTGACGGTGCCCCTGCCGCTTGTGGTAGCCGGTCTTGTTCTTGAACTTGTGGATACGGATCTTCGGACCCTTGGTGTGCTCCAGCACCTCGCCGGTCACGGCGACCTTGGCCAGGTCATCGGCCTTGCTGGTGACGTTGGCACCGTCGACCACCAGGGCCACGGGCAGTGACACCGACGCGCCGGGCTCGGCGTCCAGCTTCTCAACCTTCACCACGTCACCGGCGGCGACCTTGTACTGCTTGCCGCCGGTCTTGACGATTGCGTATGTCGCCATCGTGTCCTCTGCTCTGCTGCTCTCTGCGGGCGCGCGCTACCGGTCGGTGCGTGCGCGGGTCTTGGGTGGCGGGATGCCCCGCCGTCACCGGCCTGCAACTACAGGCTCTGGAGACAACTGGTCAAGGGTACTTGACCAGCGGGTAGAGGGTCAAACCGCCCTCTAGTCGTGGGTTGGCGGTCCCGCGGGCCTGGCTGCGGCCCGTCTGCGGGTGCGGCCACGACTTGCCGGAACCTGCGTCACCACCGGTGCCGGCGCCTGGTAGACGTCCTGCTCGTCATCCGAGTCTTCGTCATCCGAGTCTTCGTCATCCGAGTCCTCGTCATCAGAGTCGTCGTCATCAGAGTCGTCGGCGTCTTCGTCGTCCTCATCTGAGTCGTCCTCATCGAGGTCGTCGTCCAGGTCGTCGTCTTCGTCGTCGTCATCGAGGTCGTCGAGGTCGATCTCGTCCTCGTCCGACTCGTCCTCGTCTGAGTCGTCCTCGGCCTCGTCCGAATCCAGATCCTCGTCGGCTTCGTCGGACTCGTCGGTGTCCGGCGCCTCGAACTCACCGTCGGGCGATTCGTCCGTCGCCTCGGCGACCTCGGCGGTGGGCTGCTCCTCGCCCTCGACAGCCTCGTCTGCGGCGTGCTCGTCGAAGTCCTCATGGCCTTCGTGATCCTCGTCATGGCGCCCGTTGGCCGCGGCCATCGCCTTGAACATCGGATGCTCGCCGGCGGCATGTGCCGGCACCTTGGCCACCTGCACCTCTTCGGGGCGGGCACCGCCCTTCTTGCCCCGCTTGCTGCGGCGTCCGCCGCCGCCACCCGAGGATTCGGTCTTGCGTCCGGCGTTGGCGGACGCGGTGTCGACCGGATCGCCGTGGAGCACGATGCCGCGGCCGGCGCAGTGTGTGCACGAGGTCGAGAACGCCTCGATCAGGCCGGTTCCCAACCGCTTTCGGGTCAGCTGCACCAGACCCAGCGACGTGACCTCGGACACCTGGTGACGGGTGCGATCCCGGCCCAGCGCCTCGGTCAGCCGGCGCAACACCAGGTCGCGGTTCGATTCGAGCACCATGTCGATGAAGTCGATGACCACGATGCCGCCGATGTCGCGCAACCGCAGCTGGCGCACGATCTCCTCGGCCGCCTCCAGGTTGTTGCGGGTGACGGTCTGTTCCAGGTTGCCGCCGGCACCGGTGAACTTGCCGGTGTTGACGTCGACCACGGTCATCGCCTCGGTGCGATCGATCACCAGGGTTCCGCCCGAGGGCAGCCACACCTTGCGGTCCATCGCCTTGGCCAGCTGCTCGTCGATGCGGTGCACGGCGAACACGTCCGGCGCGGAACCATCGGTCCCGCCTGCCGGTTCGTACTTGGTCAGCCGACCCACCAGGTCGGGCGCCACGGTGTTCACGTACGAGTTGATGGTGTTCCAGGCGTCGTCGCCGGAGACGATCAGACCGGAGAAGTCCTCGTTGAACAGGTCACGAATGACCTTCACCAGCACATCGGGCTCTTCGTAGAGCGCGACGGCCGCACCGGCCTTCTTCGCGGTGATCTCGGCGGCCTTGGCCTCGATCTCGGTCCAGCGCTGCTGCAGCCGCTCGACATCCGAGCGAATGTCCTCTTCCTTCACGCCCTCGGACGCGGTGCGGATGATCACCCCGGCATCGGCGGGCACGACCTCTTTGAGGATCTCCTTGAGCCGCTGGCGTTCGGTGTCGGGCAGCTTGCGGCTGATCCCGGTCGACGACGCGCCCGGCACGTAGACCAGATAGCGGCCGGCCAGCGACACCTGCGTGGTGAGCCGGGCGCCCTTGTGCCCGACCGGATCCTTGCTGACCTGGACCACGACATAGTCCCCGGGCTTGAGGGCCTGTTCGATCTTGCGGTTGGACCCACCGAGGCCGGCGGCCTCCCAGTTCACCTCGCCGGCGTAGAGCACGCCGTTGCGGCCGCGGCCGATGTCAACGAATGCGGCCTCCATCGAGGGCAGCACGTTTTGCACGATGCCGAGGTAGATGTTGCCGACGAGGGAGGCGGACGCCGCCGACGTCACGAAATGCTCGACGACGACGCCGTCCTCGAGCACCGCAATCTGGGTGTAGCGAGCGCCCTCGTGCGGCGGTTCGGTGCGGATCTTGTCGCGCACGATCATGGTGCGTTCGACGGCCTCGCGGCGGGCCAGGAACTCGGCCTCGCTCAGGATCGGGGGCCGGCGGCGGCCGGCGTCACGGCCGTCGCGACGGCGCTGCCGCTTGGCCTCCAGCCTTGTCGATCCGCTGATGCCCTGGATCTCCGAGTCGTCGCTGCCCTTGCCCGACCGCTCGGAGCGGGGTGCCCGCTCGTGCACGACGGTGTTGGGCGGATCATCCGGCGAGCCGGCGTCGTCGTTGTCNCCGCGCGGCGGGGCGGTCGGCCTGCTCGTCGTCGGTGTCGGAGTCGGCATCGCTGCCGGTGTCGCCGTCATCCTCGTCGTCGTCATCGTCTTCGACGCGGATCGGCTCGAAGCTCACCGGCTGGGGCGCCACGAACAGCGGCAGGTAGTCGGCTCGTTCGGTGTGGGCCTCTCGGGCCGGAGGGATGTTCGCGGTCTCCAGGATCAGCCGCGATTCGGGCTCGTCACCGACCAGGACGGCCTCGGCCACGGTTGCGGGCCGAGCCTCGGGCTCGGCCGAGGCCTCGACGTCGGCTGCGGGGGTTTCGGGGGCTTCCGCTTCGGCCGGAGCTTGCGCTTCCGCGGGGGCTTCCGCTTCGACGGCCTCGGTCACGCTGACGGTGACGGCCTCGACCTCGACGGATGCCTCCGGTTCGGCCGGTGTGGCTTCCGCCGGGCTGAGGGCCAGCGCTTCACGGACCCGTTCGGCGTCGACCTTGTCGACCGTGGAATGCGCGCTGCGCTGGCGTCCGTCGAACTCGGCCAGGGCGTCGAGCACCCGCCGGCTGGTGGTGCCGAGCACCCGAGCCAGGGAGTGGACTCTCAGCCGCTCTGGCAGTCCCTCCTGCTGCGGAGCCTGGGTTGATAGGTCGTCATTCTGGGCATCTTCGGCCACGAATTCTCCTCAAGCCCCCGGGCGCGTCGTAACGACGCGGCCACGCGAGGGCTTCCGCTATTGGCCCGGGATACTTTCCCCGGACTTGTTGTGGTCTCGCTCCGGGCGGTCCGCTACCGAACCCACCCGGTGCCTGGCTGAATGATGGCTGGACGGTCGGCGCCGCACCGGATTGCGGTGGTCGCGCTCGTCGAAGTCTTCATTCGGGCGGACAGCCTCGGTTGAGGCCGACTACCCGCAACCAGTATCCCACATCACTGACGCGGTACTGACCAGACTGCGAAGAAGGATGGTCAGGCAGAGGCTTCGCCGGGGAACCACAGGGCGATCTCGCGGGCCGCGGATTCCAGCGAATCCGACCCGTGCACGAGGTTGTCCTGGGTCACCAACGCCAGGTCACCACGGATGGTGCCGGGCACTGCCTTCTCCACCGGATCGGTGCCACCGGCGATCTGACGGAACGCCGCGACGGCGCGCGGTCCCTCCACGATGGCGGCGACGACGGGCCCGGAGGTGATGAACTCCAGCAGCGAATCGAAGAACGGCTTGCCGTCGTGCTCGGCGTAATGCTGCTTGGCCAGTTCGATGCTGACGTTCTTCAGCTCGAGCGCGGCCAAGGTCAGGCCCTTGCGCTCGATCCGGCCGAGGATCTCCCCGACCAGGTGGCGCTGCACGCCGTCGGGCTTGATCAAAACAAGGGTCCGCTCAGTCACGGCAGTGAGCGTACCGGTCGGTAACCGCGCCCCGCGACAGCGGTCCCCCCACTGCGCCCGAGCTGGTCTCGCGGCGTGCCGCAGCTACCGCGGTCCTATTCGCTGGGCGGCTGTTGCCCGGGCAGCAGGCCGCGGTCCTGCCGGCGTTTGACCTCGCGCCGCAGATACACGATCAACAGCCAGACCACGCCGAAGATCACCCCGATGAAACCGATCGCCCCATGGATCAGCGCCCCGGCGATCACCACCAGTTGGATGCCCAGGTTGGCCCAGATGGCCCACGGCCGGCCCTGCAGACCCGACATCAAGATCAACACGACGGCCAGCCCGATCACGAAGCCGCCCGACGTCCAGGTCAGGCCGGCACCGCTGACACCTACCACCGGCAGGGCCAGCAGCACCACGATGGCTTCGAGGATCAGCGTCGCGGCCATCACCCCGCGGAAGCTCTTCCACGGATCTGGCGGTGCGGGCTTGTCGCCCGGGTGCTGATTGCTCACTCTGGGTCCCGTCCGAACAGGGTCCGGGCCGCACCCGCGGTCACCACCGAACCAGTGATCACCATGCCGGCCCCGGATAGGCCTTCGTCCGCACCGGCCTCCTCGACCAGGGCGGTGGCCGTCTCGATGGCGTCCGGCAGGGTCGCGGCGGTGATCACGCGCTCCTGCCCGAATCGCTCCTCGGCCAACAACGCCAGCGACTCGACATCCAGTGCCCGCGAGGAGCCGTTGTGGGTCACCACGATCTGGTCGAATACCGGCTCCAGCGCGCTCAGGATGCCGCCGACGTCCTTGTCGCCCATCACCGACACCACCCCGACCAAGTGACGGAAGTCGAACTCCTGCTGCAGCGTCTCCGCCAATGCGGCCGCACCAGCGGGGTTGTGCGCAGCATCGATGAAAACTGTTGGCGCACTTCGCATCCGCTCCAGACGCCCCGNCGCCCCCGGCCCCGCGGCTTGGAGCAGCGCACCGCCGATGGCACCCTGCCTACCGAGGACCGCGAACTCGGAGTCCTCGCGGGCCACGGCCGCATCGGCGCGTACCGCCTCTTCCAGCAGCACCTCCATGGCCTCGGGCAGCTGTTTGGCGATGACGGCCACCGTGTCCGTCGGCACCAGATCGTCGGGCTGCCGGGTGATGATGCCGGCTTTCTCCCCTGCGATCGCGGTGATCGTGTCACCGAGGTAGTCGGTGTGGTCGATGCCGATCGGGGTGATGACTGCGACGGGTGCGTTGACGACGTTGGTGGCGTCCCAACGTCCGCCCATCCCGACCTCGACGACCGCGACATCGACGGGTGCGTCGGCGAACGCCGCGAAGGCCATCGCGGTCAGGACCTCGAACTTGCTCATCTTCGGGCCACCGGCAGCCTCGGACTGTTGGTCCACCAGGTGCACGAACGGCTCGATCTCGGTGTAGGTCTCGACGTATTGCGCCGGGGTGATGGGCTTTCCGTCGATCGAGATGCGCTCCACCGCGGACTGCAGGTGCGGGCTGGTGGTACGTCCGGTGCGCCGGTGCAGCGCGGTCAACAGCGCATCGATGAGCCGCGCCACCGACGTCTTGCCGTTGGTGCCTGCCACGTGGATGGATGGGTAAGCCCGCTGCGGCGAGCCCAGCAGCTCCAACAGCGCCGCGATGCGCGCCGTGCTGGGATCGAGCTTGGTCTCCGGCCACCGCTGATCGAGCAGGTGCTCGACCTGCAGCAGCGCGGCGATCTCGTCCGGCGAAGGAATCGGGTCGGTCACCGGATCCTCATTTGAGCCCGGCCAGGCGTGCGGTGATGCGTTCGACCTCCTCGGAGGCCAGCTGCTGACGGCCGCGGATCTTGTCGACGACGTTCTCCGGCGCCTTGGCGAGGAAGGCCTCGTTGCCGAGTTTGGCGGTGGTGGTGGACAGTTCCTTCTGCGCCGCGGCGAGGTCCTTTTCCAGCCGGCGGCGCTCGGCGGCGACGTCGACGGTGCCCGAGGTATCCACCTCGACCAGCACGGTGGCCTGCGCCAGCCGCACCTCGACCGAGGCCGAAGGGCTGAACCCGTCGCCGGCGTCGGTCAGCCAGGCCAGTGCGGTGACCGCGGGCAGCTGCTCGGTCAGTCCGGCCTCGTCGACCGCCGCCAGCCGGGCCGGCACCTTCTGCCGGTCGGCCAGCCCCTGGTCGCTGCGGAAGCGACGCACCTCAGTGATCAGCTTCTGCATATCAGTGATGTGCTGGGTGGCAACCGGATCGAGCGCGAACCCGGATGCGTCCGGCCACTGGGCGATCACGATCGACTCGCCCTCGGTGAGGGTCTTCCACAACGTCTCGGTGACGAACGGCATGACCGGATGCAGCAGCTTGAGCAGCGCATCGAGGACGAAGGCCAGCACCGCGGTCGTGTGGGTGACGCCCTCGTTCAATTGCACCTTGGCAAGCTCGACGTACCAGTCGCAGAACTCGTCCCAGGCGAAGTGGTACAGCGACTCGCAGGCCCGGCTGAACTCGTAGCTGTCGAACGCCGAATCCACCTCGGCCCGAACCTCTTCCAGCCGGCCGAGGATCCAGCGGTCGGCATCGGTGAGCTCCGCGGCGTCGGGCAGCGGCGCCGGCGCCGCCCCGTTCATCAGCGCGAAACGGGTGGCGTTGAACAGCTTCGTGGCGAAGTTCCGGGAGGCACGCGCATGGTCCTCACCGATGGAGAGGTCACCGCCGGGGCTGGCGCCGCGGGCCAGGGTGAAGCGCAGCGCATCGGCGCCGAACTTCTCCACCCAGTCCAGCGGGTCGATGCCGTTGCCTCGCGACTTGCTCATCTTGCGGCCGAACTCGTCGCGGATCAGGCCGTGCAGGAAGACGTTCTCGAACGGAACCTGCCGGCCCCGCGCGCCGTCGAACGTGATGGCCGGATCGTCGCCGACGAAAGTGCCGAACATCATCATCCGGGCCACCCAGAAGAACAGGATGTCGTAGCCGGTGACCAGCACCGAGGTCGGATAGAACTTGGCCAGGTCCGGGGTGTGGTCGGGCCAGCCCATGGTGGAGAACGGCCACAGTGCGGAGGAGAACCAGGTGTCGAGCACGTCGGGGTCCTGCTCCCAGCCGGCCGGCGGGGTCTCGTCGGGGCCGACGCACACCGTCTCGCCGTTGGGGCCGTGCCAGATCGGGATCCGGTGACCCCACCACAGCTGGCGGGAGATGCACCAGTCGTGCATGTTGTCCACCCAGGCGAACCACCGCGGCTCGAGGCTGGGCGGGTGGATCACGGTGTCGCCGTTGCGCACCGCGTCACCGGCCGCCTTGGCCAGGCCGTCCACCTTGACCCACCACTGCAGGGACAGCCGTGGCTCGATGGGTTCCCCGCTGCGCTCGGAGTGTCCGACGCTGTGCAGGTAGGGCCGCTTCTCCGCGACGATCCGGCCCTGTTCGGCCAGCGCCTCGCGCACCTTGACCCGCGCCTCGAACCGGTCCATGCCGTCGAATTGCGTTCCGGTGTCGGCGATCCGGCCCTTGGCGTCCATGATCGTCGGCATCGGAAGCTGATGGCGCAGGCCGATCTCGAAGTCGTTCGGATCGTGAGCCGGCGTGACTTTGACTGCACCGGTACCGAATTCGGGGTCGACATGGGTGTCGGCGACCACGATCATCTGCCGATCGGTGAACGGGTGCGGCAGGGTCTTGCCGACCAGGTCGCGGTAGCGCGCATCGTCGGGATGCACCGCGATGGCGGTGTCGCCGAGCATGGTCTCCACCCGGGTGGTGGCCACGATGATGTGGGGTTCGTCGTCGTTCATGGAGCCGTAGCGGAACGAGACCAGCTCGCCTTCGACGTCCTCGTACTTCACTTCGAGGTCGCTGATCGCGGTCTCCAGCACCGGCGACCAGTTCACCAACCGCTCGGCCTGGTAGATCAGCCCGGCGTCGAAGAGCCGCTTGAAGATGGTGCGGACCGCACGCGACAGACCCTCGTCCATGGTGAAGCGGTCGCGGCTCCAGTCCACGCCGTCGCCGAGCCGGCGCATCTGGCCGCCGATGGTGCCGCCGGACTCACGCTTCCAGTCCCACACCTTCTCGACGAACAGCTCGCGGCCGATGCCTTGCCGGCTCAGCCCCTCAGCGGCGAGCTGCTTTTCCACCACGGTCTGGGTGGCGATGCCGGCATGGTCCATGCCGGGCAGCCACAGCACCTCGAAGCCCTGCATGCGCTTGCGCCGGGTCAGGGCGTCCATCAGGGTGTGGTCAAGGGCATGGCCCATGTGCAGGCTGCCGGTCACGTTGGGCGGCGGCAACACGATCGAGTACGGCGGCTTTTCGCTGGCCGCGTCGGCAGTGAAGTATCCGGCGTCCACCCAGCCCTGGTACAGGTCGGCTTCTACCGCGGCCGGATCCCAGGATTTGGGGAGGGCATCGGCACGGTTCTCAGGGCTCGGGGTCACCGAGCCATTCTAAGAAGGACGGCCCCGGATACGCGAAAGCCCCCGATGCCCGGTGCGTTCACCGGGTGTCGGGGGCTTCGGCGCCGATCGGCGGGTCGGCTACTTCTTGCCGCCGAGCAGGCCGCCGAGGATTTCCCCGATCGCGTTGCCCTGGCCGCCNGCCACCGCACGTCGGGCTGGGCGCCGAGCTCCGGCTCGGCGCCGCGGTCGGGGCTCAGCGTGTACGGATCGTTCATCAGGGCACGGGCCTCCGGATCCGACGACAGTGTGTCGAGCAGTTCGAGCATCGAGGCGACGGTGCCGCCCGACACACCGCCGGCGAAGCTGCGCACCACCAGGTTGGTGTCGCCCAACTCCCCCGCACCGTCGGCGAGGGCGCGCTGATACAGCGCGTACACCGTGAGATCGGATGGCACCGAATCGAATCCACACGAATGCACGATCCGTGCTCCGGTGTCGACCGCCTGCTTGTGGTGCAGGTCGATGCTGTCGCGGATGAACGTCGTCTCACCGGTGAGATCGGCGTAGTCGGTGCCGGCCGCCGCGCACGCCGCCACCAGTGGCATGCCGTAGCGGGCGTAGGGCCCCANGCCCCCGGAGGCCTGGGGCTGCGGCGCCGACTCGGCGGGCGCGTTCTTCTGGGCGAACTGCTTACCGATGTAGGCCAGCACGATCGGCGCCAGGATCGGCAGCAGCTGCTTGATCAGGCTGCTGCCGCCGGCACCGGTTCCGGCGAGCGCCGAAGCGACCTGGCCGCTGTCGTTGCCGCCGAAGATCTTCGACACCATCTGATTGCCCTGTTGCGCGTCGACCTGGTCGACGCTGACGCCGCCGTCGAGCAGGCCACTGACGCCTTGCGCGGTGACCGCCGACTCGAGGTCGCTGGAGTCGATGTTGTCAGCCTGTACGTTCTCCGCCACCCCGCCGACGAGCGCGGGCACCAGGGTCTTGATGGCGGCGTTCACCTCGCCTTCGTCGGCACCGAGCTTGTTTGCGATATCCGCCACGGGGATCTGAGCGAAAAGTTCGTCGAGACCGGCCATTGTTCATCCCATCTTCGTTGCTGGCGTACTGGAAGTCCTCGGCACCGACACTAGTCGAATCTGATCTTGGCCCACAGGTCTTCGACGCAGGCCGATCGATTCATGTTGCGCCAGCTCAGCTCAGGGCGGTGGTCTCCAGCGACACACCGGCGGCCGGTAGCCGGGTGAGCAGAACGTCACCCATCGCGGCCACCGGCGTCAGGACGCCACGCCGCTCCGACAGGGCGTCGCGGTCGGTAGCCAGCGCGAGGCCGCACTCGCCGAGCAACACCGCGGTCGACTTGTATCCGGGATCGCCCTGCTGGGACATGCTCGTCATGTACCGGGCGCCGNTGCCTCGCCGCCCGCCGCGGGTAGCCGCCACAGGGCTGCGGGCGGCTTGTCCTCGTCGTCGCCGGGCCGCACCGCGAGGAACAGCAGATCGCCGCACGCGGTGAACACCGGCGCCGATTCCCCCTTGACCCCGTGGGTCAGCCGGCGCGCGGGATCGGTGCCGGAAGGATCCAATTCCCATATGGCACTGACGAACTCAGTGCGGTTGCCGTTCAGCGTGCTCACCGTGGTGACCACTCGCGAGCCGTCGGGGGACACGGCGAGTCCCGATATCCGGGGCAACGCGAGGTACTGGTCGAGGTCATCGAACACCGTCATGGCCCCACCGTAACGGCGCGGCCCGCACCGGAGTCCGGTGCGGGCCGCAGACCGTGAGCGTCTCGGTGGGCTCAGACCACCTGGGTGACCTGTCCGGTGGCGTCGGTCCGCACCTGCTTGCTGCTGCGCTCACCCTGGACGTTGATGAAGATGATCACGTTGGAGTCGAACGGGATGTTGCGCTTGATGCTGACCGTCTGGACCTCACCGTTGGGGATCTCGCTGGCCGCCACCGCGCCGTTGATCGCCGTGACGATCGCACTGGTGGGCACGTCGGCGGTGGCGAACAGGTTCTGCTTCAGCGCCTCGGTGTCGTCGTCGTAGTCGATGGGCCGCGACGGCCCGACGGTGCCTGCCGTATAGCTCCACTCATTGAGCTCGGTCGGGGCCTTCGGGTCGATGGCCTCCAGCTTGAGGACCCCCGGCGTGATGACGATGTCGACCACCTGCATGGGGTTCTCGCCGACCTTCTCGGCGATCGCGGCGTAGGCGTTGTCGATGCCCTCGGCGGTGAACAGATTTCCCGAAACCGCTTCGGTGATCTTCTCGGTCCCCGAAGTGACGACCTTCTCGGCCGCACCGGCGGCAGCATCCCTGATCTCGGTGACCTTCGAGCAGCCACTCAGCGCCGAGGCGGCCATGAGCGCCGCGCCGATCGCGATGCCGAAGCGGGTGAGTTTCATCGGATCCTCTCATTCATTCCATCCCGGCGACGTCGGCACGGGAACCTGTCCACACACTGTGTGGACGCTGGAAGGCTACCTACCCGGACTCCGGTCGAGTGAGTCACCTCANCACCGTGGTCACCACCACCTGGGTGCGCGCCGCCATCGCATCCAGTGAGGCCTGCGACGTGGCGTCGGCGGTGATCAGGGGCCACGACTGCGCGGCGGGTCCCAGACCGTCGCGGATCGCGCGCAGGCGCTCCTCTGACCGACCGGCCAGGGCGATCCGAGCCGATCCCCCTGCCCTGGCCAGGTATTCCGCGGTCAATTTTCCGGCGAATCCCGTGGCGCCGTACAGCACCAGATCAAACTCACGCTGCGTCACGATCCCGACGCTACCCGAGCAGTTCGGGCAACTGCACCCGTTCACCGCGCAGGTGCTCACCCAGGAAGGCCGTCACCACCTGGTACCAGATCTTGGCGTGCTGCGGGGCCAGCACCCAGTGGTTCTCCGTCGGGTAATAGAGGAAGCGGTGCGGGCTCTCGCCGTTCTCGTCGGCCGGCAACCCCGAATCGCTGAGCAGCTCGTACCACAACCGCAGCGCCTCGCCGATCGGCACGCGATAGTCCTTGTCGCCGTGGATGACCAGCATCGGCGTGGCGATGTCAGCGACGAACCGGTGCGGGGAATTGCGCCGGGCCATTTCGGGTGTCATCTCGCGGGCCCACCAGTACGCGCCGTCGGTGGTCGGGCCGAACTGGTCGAGGGCCCACAGGCTGGCGTGCGTGACGATCGCGTCGAATCGGTTGGTGTGCCCGGCGATCCAGTTGGCCATGTAGCCGCCGAACGATCCGCCCATCGCGGCGGTGCGCGACGCGTCGACGCGCGGATGCGTGCACGCCGCATCGGTGGCGGCCATCAGGTCGGTGTAGGGGTCTCCACCCCAGGAGCCCCAGCCTCTGGCGATGAAGTCCTGGCCGTAACCGGTGGACAGACCCGGATCGGGCATCAGCACCGCGTAGCCCTGCGCAGTGAGCAGCCACGGGTTCCACCGCCAGTGCCAGCTGTTCCAGCTGCCCAGCGGCCCGCCGTGAATCCACAACACCAGCGGGGCCGGCTCGTCACCTTCCGGCACGGTGAGCCAGGACCGGATCGGGGTGCCGTCGGTGGCGGTCGCGGTCACTTCGGTCAGCGTGCCGGGCAGCTCGGGCGCGTCGAGGCACGGCAGCGCGGTGACGGTGCCGTCCGGGTCGAGGCGGATCGGATGCGGTGGCACCGCATAGGAGCTGCGCAGTGCGTAGATCACTCCGCCGGGCGCAGGACGCACGTCGGTGTAGGTGAAGTCGTCGTCTGTCAGCCGGGTGACCGTGCCGGATGCGGGGTCGACGGAGAAGATCGGTCCACGGCCGCCGTCGTCGGCCGTCACGATCAGTGCCGACGAATCCGGCGTCCAGGCCAGCGACGACGGCCAGCGGTCCCAGTCCCCGGCCAGCTGCACGGGGTCGTCGCCGAACCGCATGCAGCACAGTGTGATCCGCGGTGGTTCGGTGGGAGTGGAGTGGGTTTCGCGGGTGAAGGCCACCGCGCTGCCGTCGGGTGCGATCGCCGGGTGCTCCAGATCCACCCCGGGTTGGTCGGCGATCGTGGTGCGCTCCCCGGTGGCCCGGTCGATGCGCACCAGGACCAACCGGACCCCGGCACCCGGGCCGGGGACGCGCCAGGACGTCACCACGAAATCACCGTCGGCGCTGAGGTCGAATGTGGTCTCACGCAGCGCGGCCCCGGGCTCGGTGGTCAGATCCCGCGGGCCGTCGGTGTCGAAGAGGTGCGTTTGGTCGGGGCCGAGATCGTGATCCCAGTGGCGCACCGGATAGCCGGTGTGCAGAATGGCCGAAACCTTGTTCTTCTTGCGCGCCTCGCGCGCAGCCTTGTCGTCGTCGACTCCGGACGNCCCCGCCGGTACGCCGGTTATACGGCCTGGCGCGCGGTGGCGAACTGCCCGCTCGACGCCGAACTGTCGGGTGAAACGCTCGGCGCCGGTTCACAGGTCGGGCACGTGCCCCTCGGTGATGAGCACACGTACTGGTTCGCGACTCAGCGGGCGCCGCGGGGCCAGGCGGCGCCTGACGGCGAGCTGTCGCACCTGCGACAGCATTTCGCTTCGTGGGCCGATCCGATCCCGACGCTGCTGGCCACGACCGACCCCGACCAGGTGCTGCGCAATGATCTCTACGATCGCGCCACCGCCCGCTGCTGGGCCAGGGGCCCGGTGGTGATCGCCGGCGACGCCGCACATCCGATGCGCCCGCATCTGGGCCAGGGCGGCTGTCAGGGGCTGGAAGACGCGGCCGTCCTGGGCGCGCTCGCGGTTCAGGGTCCGGACCTGGCGGCCGCGTTCGCCCGCTTCGCGACCGTGCGCCGCCGACGTGTGATGGCGATCGTGCGGGAGTCTCAGTTGATCGGCCGGGTGGTGAACCTGCGTCCGCCGGTGCTCGGCGCCACCGCGATGCGGGCCTCCGTTTTGGTACCTGAGTTCGCCCTGACCCGGCACCTGGCCTCGATCGCCGCGCGCGGGGCATTCGCTCCGACGGGCTGATCTCAGCGCGGTACGCCGAAGGCCGCCAGCGGGTCGAGGAACGTCGTGCAGATCCGGCGCAGGTCGAAGATTCCCAGCACGGCTCCGGGACGCACCGCCTGGCAGCCCGTCGGCGCGCTCGGGGCGGCCCAGCCGGCCGGCATTCCGCCGCGGGACCCACATTTCGGCCACGCCCCTATCCCCTGCGTCGCCAGCACGTTCTCGGCTACCCGGATCTGCTCCGCGCGGGACGCGGCGGAGGGCGATCCGACACCGCCGTGCGCGGCCCAGGTGCTCGGCTTGAACTGCAGACCGCCGTAGTGGCCATTGCCGGTGTCGGTCGACCAATTGCCGCCCGACTCGCATTCGGCGATCGCGTCCCAGTTCACCGTGTCCGCACCGGCCGGTGCGGCTGCGGCGAACAGGGGTGTGAGCATCAGGCCCGCCGACGTCGCGGCAACCCAGAAAGCCCTGGTCAATGCCTTTCGTGTGGTCATCTCACGGCCCTTCCCCGACCTTTGACACCAGGACCGCTGCAGATGCTGATCACGTTCGGGCAACTGTGCGGTCACTAATGGGTTCGTGTGACCAACATCACGCGTTACACAGGAGGCTGAAGTTTTCTCGGAGGTTGACGAGACTGGAGTAACCGGAGAGTTTTCTGATGAAACAGAAGCGGTGCCGAGCTGCTGGCCCGGCACCGCTTCGTATCAAGTTGTAGGTGTCCCAGATTGCGAGACGCCGCGGACTAGCCGCGCTTGCCGCACACCGGCCAGGCGCCGATGCCCTGGGTGCGCAGCACGTTCTCGGCAACGCGGATCTGCTCGGCCTTCGAAGCCTGATGGGGCATGCCGGCGCCGCCGTGCCCACGCCAGGTTCCCAGGGCGAACTGCAGACCGCCGTAGTAGCCGTTACCGGTGTTGATCGACCAGTTGCCGCCCGACTCGCAGGCCGCGACGGCGTCCCAGTTCACGCTGTCCGCATTGGCGGTACCGGCACCCAGTGCCACGGGAGCAACAGCGAGCGCCCCGGCGATGATGCCCAGCCCAAACGTCTTGCGGATGTTCTTCACTTCGTTCCTTTCGCCAAGCGCGCGCCATCGGCACCCGCTTGCGCGGGCGCGGCAGCCTGAATCAGGCCGGAGGGGTTGGTTCGCGCCGTCTCGGTCAGGCGCGAAAGGGAGGGCCACAGTGCCCGGCCCGGGATCAGACCCAGGCCCCCGCGTCGGGCGTATTCGCCACCGCGGCCCCACTCACACGCAGGTTCTTGGTGTTGAAATTATTTGCTCCGTATCGGAGTCGCTTCGGACCGTACAAAGGTCTCGAAGAGAAGTCATATCGATGTAGGAGCGATCGCGGAAAGATCACGGACAGATAACGAACGCGCGAACGGACCGTTTTCGCAGGTCAGCGAAGTGCCTTCACCGTTATCGTTTCGTGATCGGCGGCGGGAATTCGTGAGGCAGATCACGTAATTTTTGTGAACTGGCCCACTTTGCGGGCGGGTGACTAACGGCGCCTACCTCGCAGTAAACGGCAAAACCGCTGGTAGATGCCATTGACGAGTGTCACAGTCGGCCACCCGGCGCCAATCAGTTCGCTGCACGTCGGCGAAAACCGATGACCAGAGCCGACGCGAACTACGTTGGTGCACAACACCTATGGCCCATGCAGTGGCTGGCGTCCGCTCTGGGCCGCAACCGGCGCAGTCTCCCTTCGGCAGGCCGTCATCTCGCGAAACATCCACCACCGCAACGCATTACATGCGTCCGAGGAGAAACGTCAGCACACTCGGCCAACCCCACCGGTCACCGCACAGTCGAGCACATCATACAAAACCTGCGGTCAGAGTCCTTTATTCAGGAATTCCAGCCCGATCGACGGACAGCACAGCGAATAGTCTGCGTCAGTTTGACGTTCTACTGGTTGGCGAATTGCACTGAACCCCAGCAGCTTTGAACTGTCGCTGGTGGACGCGCGAGCCTGACGTTTCCCCAATTCATTGTGTTGAGAGGGCCTCGAATACGCCGAAATCGTCGATAAATTATTTCGAAACGATAAATTCAGGCTTGTTGACGCCCTAATTCGCAATTTGCTGGCTGGAACTGCCGGGGCCTCACGGCAGATCGGCGGTGGTATTGACGTTGGTCAGCGCCCGCTGCGGCGGCATCACGATCCGCTGCGTGTCCACCGACTCGGCCAACGCGCGCATGCTGCGGTGGCCGTCGCGCACCAGCGCGGCGATCTGATCGGCGAGGCCCGTGCGGTAGATGCCGGCCAAGTAGTGATCCCGGCCGTCCCACGGCAGCACGATATCGGCGGGCAGACGTTCGGCGGGTTCGGCGATGGCGTCGATCAGGTCTGCGGACAGGTAGGGCATGTCGACCGCACAGACGAAGGCGTGGTCCATGCCGGCTTCCGCGGCGGCCCGCAGTCCGCGGCCGGTCGCCACCAGCGGCCCCACCCCGCGCACCTCGTCGCGAAGCACCTGGGCCTGTAGTTCGGGCAGCGGCTGGCCGGGTGCGGCGATCACGAAAACCGGCGCGCATCGGGTACTCACGGCCGCGACCACGCGCTCGACCATCGTCGAGCCGTCGAACGGCAGCGTCGCCTTGTCGCGCCCCATACGGCGAGAAGCCCCGCCCGCCAGTACTACCGCGGCGAGCGGGGCTTCACTCAAGTCGTTTCGGTCAGCAGCGTCAGTCGACGGTCCAGGTGTCTTTGCCACGCAGCAAGGATTGCAGAGCTGCGGTGTCATGGGGCTTGGATTCGATGGCCGTGTTGACCTGCTGACGCGCGGCGTCGTCGTAGGTGGGTCGGCTGACCTTGCGGAAGATGCCCATCACCATGTGGTCGAGGTTCTGCTCGGACAGCCGCGCCAGCGCGAATGCGTAAGCAGGATCGTCGATCTCGGCGTTGTGCACCACGATGTCCTCGGCCGCGACATCGGCGGTCTTGGCGACCTCCAGGCCGTACCCGGACTTGACCACGCAGTACTCACCATCGGTACCGAACTTGATCGGCTCGCCGTGGCTGACGTTGATCAGGCGCTCCTCGGCGCCTTCCTTGCGCAGCGCGTCGAACGATCCGTCGTTGAAGATCGGGCAGTCCTGCATGATCTCCACCAGCGCGGCACCGCGGTGCTCGGCCGCACCGCGCAGCACCTCGGACAGGCCCTTGCGGTCGGAGTCCAGCGCGCGGCCGACGAACGTGGCCTCGGCACCCAACGCCAGCGACACCGGGTTGAACGGGTAGTCCAGCGAGCCCATCGGGGTGGACTTGGTGATCTTGCCGACTTCCGAGGTCGGCGAGTACTGGCCCTTGGTCAGGCCGTAGATCCGGTTGTTGAACAGCAGGATCGTGATGTTGATGTTGCGGCGCAGCGCATGGATCAGGTGGTTGCCACCGATCGACAGCGCGTCGCCGTCACCGGTGACGACCCACACCGACAGGTCCGGCCGGGCCAGCGCCAGACCCGTGGCGATGGTCGGGGCGCGGCCGTGGATGGAGTGGAACCCGTAGGTCTCCAGGTAGTACGGGAACCGGCTGGAGCAACCGATGCCGCTGATGAACGCGATGTTCTCGCGCTTCAGACCGAGCTCCGGCAGGAAGTTACGGATGGTGTTGAGGATGACGTAGTCACCGCAACCCGGGCACCAGCGGACCTCCTGGTCACTGGTGAAGTCCTTGCCCTTCTGCGGCTGGTCGGTGGTGGGCACCAGGGAGTTCTTGGTCAGAGCCTCTGTCAGCCCCAGGTCTGCGCCGATCAGGTCAGTCATGCGTTCGCTCCCACTGCGTTCGACTCAGTTGGTTCCTCGATGGTGGCCGCCGCCAGCCTCGCGAACTTGGCCTTGTCCGCTTCCTTCTCACCGAGCGTGCCGTCCAGGGCCGCGTCGATGATGTTCTCGACCTCGTCGGCGAGGAAGGCCATGCCCTCCACCTTGGTCACCGACTGAACATCGACCAGGTACTTACCGCGCAGCAGCAGTGCCAGCTGGCCGAGGTTCATCTCCGGCACCACGACCTTCGGGTAACGGCGCAACACCTCACCGAGGTTGGCCGGGAAGGGATTGAGGTGACGCAGGTGGGCCTGTGCCACCTTGATGCCCTTACGCCGGGCGCGTCGGCAGGCCTCACCGATCGGGCCGTAGCTGCTGCCCCAGCCCAACATGAGGAGTTCGGCATCGCCGGTGGGGTCGTCGACCTCGAGGTCCGGCACCGTGATGCCGGCGATCTTCTCCTGGCGCAGCCGCACCATGAGGTCGTGGTTCTTGGGCTCGTACGAAATGTTGCCGGAACCGTTGGCGGCNGTACGAAATGTGGCAGGAACCGTTGGCGGCCTCCAGCCCGCCGATCCGGTGCTCCAGGCCCGGGGTGCCGGGCACCGCGAACTGGCGGGCCAGCGTCTCGGGATCGCGCGCGTACGGCGCGAACGGCTCGCCGGACTTGGCGAACTTGTGCTCGATCGGCGCGTAGGTGCTGATGTCCGGGATCTGCCAGGGCTCTGAGCCGTTGGCGACCGCACCGTCGGACAGGATGATGACCGGCGTGTGGTAGTCGACCGCGATGCGTGAGGCTTCCACGGCGATGTCGAAGCAGTCCGACGGCGACTTCGGGGCCAGCACCGCGACCGGGGACTCACCGTTTCGGCCGAACAGCGCCTGCAGCAGATCGGCCTGCTCGGTCTTGGTCGGCAGACCCGTCGACGGGCCGCCGCGCTGCACGTCGATGATGATCAACGGCAGCTCGGTCATCACGGCCAGGCCGATGGCCTCGGACTTGAGCGAGACGCCCGGGCCCGAGGTGCTGGTGACGCCCAGCGCCCCACCGTAGGAGGCGCCGATGGCCGCGCCGATGCCGGCGATCTCGTCCTCGGCCTGGAAGGTCAGCACGTTGAAGTTCTTGTGCTTGGACAGTTCGTGGAGGATGTCGGAGGCCGGGGTGATCGGGTAGGTGCCCAGCACCACCTGGATCTGAGCCAGGTGCCCGGCGGTCACGATGCCGTAGGCCAGCGCGGTGTTGCCCGAGATCTGCCGGTATTCACCGGATTTCAGCTTGGCCGGGGACACCTCGTAGGTGGTGGCGAAGGCCTCGGTGGTCTCGCCGTAGTTCCAGCCGGCCTTGAGCGCCAGGACGTTGGCCTCGGCCACGTCGGGCTTGCGGGAGAACTTCTCGCGGATGAACGCCTCACTGTGCTCGAGCTCGCGGCCGTACATCCACGACAGCAGGCCGAGGGCGAACATGTTCTTGGCGCGCTGACCGTCCTTCTTGGTCGCGCCGATCACCTCGACGGCGCCGAGGGTCAGCGTCGTCATGGCGACGGACTGCACCACGTAGTCGGACAACGTGTCATCCTCTAGCGGATTGTTGTCGTATCCGACCTTGGCGAGGTTGCGCTTGGTGAATTCATCGGAGTTGGCGATGATCAGGCCGCCGCGGGGCAGGTCCGAGACATTGGCCTTGAGGGCGGCCGGGTTCATCGCCACGAGAACGTCGGGACGGTCACCGGCGGTGAGGATGTCGTAGTCGGCGATCTGGATCTGGAACGACGAGACGCCGGGCAGGGTGCCCTGTGGCGCGCGGATCTCGGCCGGGTAATTGGGCTGGGTCGCCAGGTCGTTGCCGAACAGTGCAGCTTCGGAGGTGAAGCGGTCACCGGTCAGCTGCATACCGTCGCCGGAGTCACCGGCGAACCGGATGACGACCTTCTCGAGCTTCTGCCGCGGCGCGGCGCCATTGCCGTTGCCGTTCTCACCCACGGCTACCGCCTTTCACGCGTTCTTTGGCCATGTTTTCCCGGGCGGCTGTCCTGTGACGCGCTGCCGGTTCAAACGTCCACCGAATTTTGATGTCACTACCAGTACCGATTATTGCACTCCTCTTAGGCTGCACTTCACCGTGGCGTACCCCGACACGCGGGTGACCTCACGACGAAGGTCCTGTTCGCGGGCGTGAACAAGCCGGGATTGAGACAAAACTGTGGTTTTCGTCACGTTTAGGAGAATGCCATTCTCTAAGGAAAGGGCTACTGGCCGGTAGCTGGCTGCTAGCACTTGCAACCACGGACTTGACACGTGTCGAGTGTAGGCCTCGACCTGGGACTATGCCGAGTCGGGGGCCACGGTATGAACGCGCTTGTCCAACTCCCTGGCCACCAGTTCGCTGGCGGATTCCGCGGCTTGCCGCGGATCGTCGCCCGCCGCGCGGTGCGCGACGTAGCAAGTGGTGAACATGTCCCCCGCCCCGGTTGTCTGGACGTCAAGAACCCGCCAGGCGGCCGGCACGCGTTCCACCGCACCGTCTATATAGATGTCGCACCCCTCCGAGCCGTAGGTCACGAGGATCTCCTCGACGCCGAGCCGTTCGGCGGTCGATGCGTCAAAGGCGCCGTCGGCGACAATCACGGCCTCGTCCTCGGCCAGCTTGAGGATGTCGACATCAGCAAGCAGGCCCGCAGGGAAGCGCCGATCCTCGACCAGCGGTCCCAATCGATCGGCGCGCACCAGACCTTGCCCGTCATAGGCGACCCGGTGCCCGCGCGCCGCCAGCCCAGAGAGCGCCTCGGCCGGGAAATCGGTGCGGAGCAGGGGTGCGAGGTGCACCCAGGTAGTCATCGGATCGGCCAGCTCGATGTCCGCAGCTGTCCACACCGGGCCGATGGCCAGCACGCCCATGTGCCGGTGATCGGTGTCGTCGTAATCGAGGCTGAACGAACTCGTCACGTCGGAGGGCAGGATCTGCACCAGCGACTCGAACCGCGCGCGCAATCCGTCGAACAGGGCGTGATCCCGTTCGGCGCCCATTGCGACGATCCGACCGGTTCCCCCCGCCGCCTGCAGAGCCACCCCGGCGAACGACGCGCATCCTCCCGGGCTCGGCGACGCCCCGTTGATGACGTCGATCGCGAGGTTGCCCAGCACGGTAACCCCAGGGACTAGCTCTCGTGGCATGGGATGAAGTGTCCCGGTCAGGGTGATCGCGGTGCTCCCCGACCCCACCCGACAACGCGGACGTGTTTTCAAAGTGTGATCCATGTCACGCCCACGGGTATGGAATGCGGGCCACAAGATCCGCCTTCAAATCACATAGATAGTCAATGTTGAGACGAAGGATCTGGCGATATGCGCATCGACTCGAAGGTGAAACCGCTTCTCTGTACCGCCGGCTTGGCCGCGGCCGCAGCTTTGGTCGTTCTGGGACTCCAGACCGACCAGGCCACCAGAACACCGGAAATCTCGGCACCCATCGCCCAGACCACCATGCAGTTCGGTGAGACCGTCACCCAATCCGCACCTCCGTCGGCACCCGAGACTCCCGCTGCCACGCCCCCGGTGAAGGCCCAACCGGCGCCGACCGCGGAGCCGGGCTGAGCCGGGAATTCACACCGGCAGGTTGTACGGAGTGATCACCTGAATAGGTACGGGGCGGACCGGCTCGCCCGGCAGCGCTCCGTGCTGCTGCAGGATCAATCGCATGGCCAGCCGCGCATCGGCACGCAGGTCGTTGTGCAGCACCACCGAAATCCTGCCCTCGCGCAGCAGTCTGCGGTTGTCCACGTCGAGATCATGGGCGACAAAGACCCGGCACTGCCGCCCGAGCTTTTCGAATGCCGCCACCGTGGCCGCGTTGCCGCCGCCGGGTGAATAGACCGCCTCCACCGTCGGGTGACGTTTCAGTGCCTCGAGCACCAACCGTTCGTTGGTCGCGTCGATGCCGTCGCTGTCGGTGACCTCGACGACCTCCCGTCCGGAACCGCGCAAACCTGACCGGAATCCCACCTCGCGTTCACCCTCACCGCGAAACACCGTGCGGCTCAGGGTGATCAACACAGCGGATGGGGCGGGACCGAGCCACTGCTCGATCAGATAGGCCGCGGTGGCGCCGGCTCCGTGGTTGTCGATGCCGACGTATGCGCTGCGGGCGCTGGTGGGAATGTCGGTCGTGTAGGTCACCACCGGGACACCGGCGGCCACAAGGTGGTCGACGGCCTCGGCCACCTCTGGTTCGTCGGCCGCCTTGAGCACCACCCCGTGACTGCTGCGAATGCCGGTCAGGGTGTCCACCATCTTGGCGGTCGAGCCGGATTCCCAGAGGTGGAAGCGGGCCCGCAACATGGCCGGTGCGAACGTGGGCAATTCGGCCTCGACGGCAGCGCGAAACGCATCGGAGAACCGCTGGGGCGTCTGCATGACCACGTCGATCAGATAGCGACGACCGTTGAGCCTCAATTGCGCTCGCTGTTTGTCCAGATCGGCAATCGCTTGGCGCACTTCGGCTCGGGTGTTCTCGCGAACGCCCGGACGGTCATTGAGGACCCGGTCCACCGTGGCCTCACTCAAACCGCACTGCTGAGCGATCTCCCGGACCTTGTATCGGTGCGCCACTGACGACCTCCGCGCCGTGCTGATGGTTTTTTGATGGCTTTTTGCCGTTGATTGTGTCACACAGCACAGCAAGACTGTCTGCCATGACCGCGACATTCCGGACTTCGCGCACCGGGCACCGAGCCTGGATCGAGGAGGCCGACTGCTCACTCGATGCCTTCCGCGACCAGGTGTCCCGTACCACCGACGGCGCCGAATACCCCCTCGCCGCCGATATCCGGCACAACGTTCCGGTGTACTCGGCCGCTACCGTCACCGACGCCGAGCCCCGCCGGCTACAGGCCGAGTTGATCCGCGCGCTGGCCGACGGTCCCGGTGTCGTGATGTTCGAAGGGGCCTTCGACGTTGACGTCGTCGACCGGGCCAGCGCAGCGTTCGTCGCCTTGATCGAAGCCCAGCGGACCGACGGCGCGGCCGCCGGTGACCATTTCGGCAAGGCCGGCGCCAACGACCGCATCTGGAATGCCGCGCAGAAGCTTGCCCTGCACTCTCCCGATGTGTATCTCGCCTACTACGCCAACGACGCCCTGGCACGCGTGTCGCAGGCCTGGCTGGGCCCGCGCTATCAGGTCACCTCACAGGTCAACGTCGTCAATCCCGGTGGCGCGGCGCAGGTTCCGCATCGCGACTACCACCTCGGTTTCGTTACCCCGGATCAGCTGGCGGATTACCCGGCGCATCTGCACCGGCTGTCGCCCGCTCTGACGCTGCAGGGCGCCGTGGCCCACTGTGACATGCCGCCGGCCAGCGGCCCCACCATGCTGCTGCCGTACTCCCAGACATTCGAGGCCGGCTACATCGCGTTCTACCGGCCCGAGTTCATCGAGTTCTTCGCCGAGCACCACGTTCAGGTGCCACTGAGCAAGGGCGATGCGGTGTTCTTCAATCCCGCGCTCTATCACGGGGCAGGCAGCAACACGTCGACCGACATCCGGCGCATGGCCAACCTGCTGCAAATCTCCTCGCCGTTCGGGCGCGCGATGGAGGTACTCGACCGCACCGCGATGGTCCGCGCCGTCTACCCCGCGTTGCTGGCGATGAAGGCCGCGGGCCGCCCCGAGCGGGAGTTGGCCAACGCCGTCAACGCCACGGCCGAGGGTTACGCCTTCCCGACGAATCTCGACAAGGACCAACCCATCGGCAGCCTGGCCCCACCCAGCCAGGTCGACACCGTGCTGGCCGCGCTGGCCGACGGCCTTACCCCCGACGAACTCGACACCATCCTCGATCAGCAGCAAGAACGGAGAATCCCATGACCACGCTCGGCGTAATCGGACTGGGCCGCATCGGCGCATTCCACACCGAAACCCTTTCCGGGATAGATGGTTTGGACGGGCTGGTGATCACCGACGAGCGCACTGACGTCGCGGCGGCAGTGGCCGCCAAGCACGGCGCCAAGGCCGTCGACACCGTCGACGAACTGTTGTCCTCGGGTGTCGACGGGGTGGTGGTGGCTGCCGCCACCCCGGCACACGCCGAGCTGACGTTGGCCGCAGTCGAGCGTGGCATACCGACCTTCTGCGAGAAGCCGATAGCGTCCACCGCTGCCGAGAGCGCGCGGGTGGCCGAGGTCATCGCCCGCTCCGGCGTGCCCGTGCAGGTCGGGTACCAGCGTCGCTTCGATGCGGCCTTCGCCGCGGCCAAGCGTGCGGTGGACGATGGCTCGCTGGGCATTCTGCACACGGTGCGCAGCACCACGATGGATCCGGCTCCCCCGCCGCTGGACTACATCAAGGGTTCGGGGGGAATCTTCCGGGATTGCGCGGTCCACGATTTCGACATCATCCGGTGGATCACCGGTCAGAACGCGGTAGAGGTCTACGCCACCGGATCGGTGCAGGGTGACCCGCTGTTCGCCGAGTACGGCGACGTGGACACCGCCGCGGTCGTCGTGCGGTTCGACGGCGGCGCGCTTGGCGTGGTGTCCAACGCCCGCTACAACGCGCGCGGGTACGACTGCCGCCTGGAGGTGCACGGATTCGACGACAGCGTCGCCGCCGGCTGGGACCAGGGTGTGCCGATTCGAAATGTGGATCCCGCCAACACCTTCCCGTCCGGTCCCGCACACAACTTCTTCATGGACCGATTCACCGAGGCGTTCCGCACCGAGCTTGCCGGCTTCGTCGAGGTGGCCAAGGGCGCGCCGGTCGCCGGCGCCACGGTGGCCGACGCCGTGGAGGTGGCCTGGCTGGCCGAGGCCGCCACCGAGTCCCTGCGCCGGGGCACTCCGGTGCGCATCGAGGAGGTTCGCAACACATGAGCAGCGACCGGGGGATCAAAATCGCCGGCGCACCGATCTCGTGGGGCGTGTGCGAGGTTCCCGGCTGGGGCTACCAGCTCGAGCCTGACCGCGTGTTGAGCGAGATGCACGGGGCCGGGCTGTCCGCGACCGAGCTGGGTCCGGACGGCTTCCTGCCTGGCGATACCGTCGAACTCACTGAGGTTCTTGCGGCACATCATCTCTCATGTGTCGGTGGGTTCGTTCCCGTGGTGCTGCACGATGCCGGCCATAACCCGGCCGAGGATCTCGCCGGACCACTCACCTCGCTTCGCGCAGCGGGTGCCGGTGTCGTGGTGTTGGCAGCGGCTACCGGGGCCGATGGCTACGACTCGCGGCCCGAACTCGACGACGACCAGTGGGCGACGCTGCTGGCCAACCTCGACCGGCTCTCCGGAATCGCGTCCGAGGCCGGTCTGTTGGCCGTGCTTCACCCACACGTCGGCACGATGGTCGAAACCCGCGACGACGTGGACCGGGTGCTGGCCGGTTCGACGATCCCGCTGTGCCTGGACACCGGCCATCTGCTGATCGGCGGCACCGACCCCCTGGAACTGGCGAAGGCCGTGCCGCACCGCATCAAGCACACCCATCTGAAGGACGTGGATGCCGCGTTGGCCGCCAAGGTGCAATCCGGTGAGATCACCTATACCGATGCGGTGCGCGCCGGTATGTATACGCCGTTGGGCACCGGGGACATCGACATCTCGGGGATTGTCTCGGTGTTGCGAGACAACGGGTTCGACGGTTGGTTCGTGTTGGAGCAGGACACCATCCTGGACGGCGCACCGGCCGGGGACGGTCCGCTCGCCGACGTGCTCACCAGTGTGGCCTACCTCAATTCCGTGACCTCGTGACCGGACTGCGCATCGGTATTCTCGGCGCGTCCCGAATCGCCGAGAAGGCGATCGTGGGACCCGCGCAGGAGCTTGGTCACCGACTCGTGGCGGTCGCCGCGCGTGATCCACAGCGCGCGGCGGCTTTTGCCGAGAAGTTCGGCGTGGAACGCGTCGTGGGCTCGTACGCCGACGTGATCGACGACCCGGAAGTCGACGTCGTCTACAACCCGTTGGCCAACGGTTTGCATGCCCCGTGGAATCTGGCGGCGGTCGCCGCCGGCAAGCCTGTGCTCAGTGAGAAGCCGTTCGCACGCAACAGGTCTGAGGCCGCCACCGTCGCGCGGGCCGCTGAGGCAGCCGGGGTGACCGTGCTGGAGGGGTTCCACTACTTTTTCCACCCCGTTACCCAGCGGGCCTTCACGTTGGCAGCCGGCGGCGAGATAGGTCGGCTCACCCGGGTCGAGGTACGGATGGCGATGCCCGCGCCTGACGACGACGATCCGCGCTGGTCACTCGAGCTCGCGGGTGGTGCGCTCATGGACCTCGGCTGCTACGGCATGCACATCCTGCGGTCGTTGGGCCGCCTCGACGCCGACGGGCTTCGCGGCGCACCGACCATCACGTCCGCCCAGGCTCGACAGCACTCGCCCGGTGTGGACGCGACCTGCGACGTGGAGCTCGAGTACCCGGGCGGTGCAACCGCACTGAGCGCCAATTCGATGGTGGCAACTGAGTATTCGTTCACCATGCAGATCACCGGACAGGACGGCGAGCTGCTGGTGCACGACTTCATCCGGCCCAACGACGACGATCGGATCACCGTCCGTACCGCCGCCGGTGAACGCATCGAACGGCTCGGAACCCGGGCCAGCTACACGTATCAATTGAAAGCGTTCGCAGACCACGTCCAGAACGGTGCGGCCCTGCCGTTCGGGCTCGCGGACGCGGTGACCAACATGGCCTACGTCGACGCCGCATACCGGGCCGCAGGATTGCCGCCGCGGTAGCCCGGCTCAAGGAGAAGGACAATGACCCAGACATTCGAACTGGCGGTCTGTGCCGAGATGGTCTTCACCGACCTCGATATCGTCGAGCGCACCCGACAGATCTCCGAACTCGGCTTCTCCGTGGAGATCTGGAGCTTCGACGACAAGGATCTCGACGCGCTGGCCGCGACCGGCGCCCGATTCTCGTCGATGACCGGATATCTGCACGGCGACCTCTACGACGCCGACGGCGCCCGCGAGGTGGTCCGGACCGCTGAGGCCGCGATCAAGGCCGCAGCGGTGCTCGGCGTTCCGCGCCTCGTCGTGCACCCCGGCGAGCTGGTAGCGGGGCAGGCCGCCCGCCCGCAGTACCGGGCCACCGGCGAGATGTGGCTGTCTGCGCTGCGTGGACTCGAAGCGCTCGGCGAACTCGGCGCCGACGCGGGCGTGACGTTCTGCCTGGAGAACCTCAACACGATCGTCGACCATCCCGGCGTTCCGCTCGCCCGCGCCAAGGACACCCTGGCGCTGATCGAGGCCGTCGACCATCCGAACGTCAAGATGATGCTCGACCTCTATCACGCCCAGATCGGCGAGGGAAACCTCGTCGAGCTGGTGCGCCGGGCCGGGTCGGCGATCGGCGAGATCCAGGTCGCCGACGTGCCGGGTCGCTGCGAACCCGGCACCGGCGAGATCCACTATCCGGCTGTGGCAAAGGCGTTGCGGGACAGCGGCTATATCGGGCCGGTCGGCATGGAGGCTTACGCGTCCGGCGATAGCGTCGCCGCGTTGGAGGCGTTCCGCGCCGCGTTCTCGTGACGCGTCGTCAGCACCGCGAGCGGGCGCGTCTGCTGGTAGGCGCGCCGCCAGACAGCAGCATTTCGGGCATGGTCGGTCAGTATCGAACGTCGCTTGCCAGCAGCGGCGGATAGACGCCGGACGGCTCACCGTCGACAGTGGTGCCGGCGAACTGCAGAGTCGTTCGCATGACGCCGTTCAGGTCGGCCGGGTAGTTCAACGTGGGGGCCGAAACTTTGTCGAGGCGCTTGAGCTGATCGGCCTGCAACTCGATGTCGAGTCCGGCCAGGTTGGACTCCAGGTGCGCCAATCGTCGGGCACCGATGATGGGCACCACCGTGCCGGTGCGGGCGCGCAGCCAGGCCAGTGCGACTGCTGCCGGCGATGTTTCGAGCTCGTCGGCAATGTCGGCGACCGTCTCGATGACGACGTACTCGTCCTCGCTCGGACCGCCGACGTACGCGGCGCGCGCAGAATCCACGACGTCGGCGCCGCGACGGTACTTGCCCGACAGGAAGCCGTTCTTCAACGGGCTCCACGGCACCAGCGCCATGCCCTGGTCCAGTGCCAGCGGCGCCAATTCTCCTTCGACTGTGCGGGCCAACAGCGAATACTCGACCTGCAACGCGATCAGCGGTGTCCAGCCCCGCAGCAACGCCATGGTCTGGGCCTGGGCGGTGACCCAGGCCGGCGTGTTGGAGAACCCGATGTACCGGATGGTGCCCACGCGCACCAGATCGTCGAGCGTACGCATGGTCTCTTCGATCGGCGTGTGTCGATCCCAGTTGTGCAGCCAGTACACGTCCAGATAGTCGGTCTGCATGCGACGCAAGGTCTCGTGCAGCTGCGCGATGATCGACGATCGACCGGCGCCACCACCGTTCGGATCCCCGGGGAACAGATTGCTGAAGAATTTCGACGCCAGCACGACACGTTCACGGCGGCCCTGGCTGCGGGCGAAGAAGTCGCCGAGGATCCGTTCGGAGTGCCCGTTGGTGTAGAAGTTGGCGGTGTCGATGAAGTTCCCGCCGCGGTCCAGGTAGGCAGCGAGGATGCGCTCGGATTCCTCGACAGTGGTTCCCGCAGCGCCAGGATCCTCTCCAAATGTCATCGCCCCGAGCGCGAACGGGCTGACCCGCAGACCGGACCGACCGAGAGTGACGTAGCTGTCCAGTGACATGGAATTGCTCCTTGGGTAGAAGAATTGGATATCCCCATCGAAGCTTCACGCCCGCAGCAGCGGTAGATCGATCGTCGCCCGTTCTTGCACAATCCTGCTCAACTTGCGTCTATCTGACTATTGCTGCGACCACGGATGGTTGGGTGATGTCATGCGCACCGCATCCGATTCCCTCGCCGAGATACGCCGGTTGATCGATGTGCACGCCCGCCCCGACCTGGGTACGGACATCGACGGCCTGCTGCTGTCGAAGGTCGCCGGCCCGCAGAGCCCGGACTACTCGCTGACCGAACCCCTGCTGGTCGTCATGGCCCAAGGAGGCAAGCAGCTGCTGCTCGGTGACGCGGTATTCGAATACCGCGCCGGGCAGTATCTGATCGTGGCGGCGAGCCTGCCCGTCACGGGCCACTATCTGGACACCACCGTGACGCATCCGTCGCTGGCGATGGGATTGGTGTTGCGCCCCGCGGCCTTGGCAGCATTGACGCTGCAGGCGCCTGCCGAATCCTGGTCGCGGGCCGCCGCCCCGGCGATCGCCACGGGTGATGCCGACCCAGACTTGCTCGACGCCGTGGCCCGGTTGCTGCGCCTGCTCGAGTGTCCCGCGGATGCCCCGGTACTCGCACCGCTGATCGAACAGGAGATCCTGTGGCGAGTGCTGACCGGCAGGCATGGCGCCACAGTGCGTCAGATCGCTTTGGCCGACAGCCATCTGTCCCACATCAACCGGGCGATCGCCTGGATGCGGGACAACTTCGCCGAGCCTGTCCGGGTGGAGGAACTCGCCAAGATGTCCGGCATGAGCGTGTCTGCTTTTCACCGGCAGTTCCGTGCGGTGACTGCCATGAGTCCCTTGCAGTTCCAGAAGCGAATCCAGTTGCAGCAAGCCCGATCCCTGCTTCTGGCCGATTTCGGTGACGTGGCCGGGATCGGCCACCGGGTGGGCTATGACAGCCCCTCTCAGTTCAACCGCGAATACCGCCGGATGTTCGGTGCACCTCCGGGCCAGGACGCAGCGCGGATGCGCACTGCCGGGCCATCGGAAGAACAGAAGCGCTTGCTGTGATTCCGTCGCGCCACCCGGCCGGCCCGCGCACAATGGCGGGATGTCCGCGGCATCCTTCCCACACGCCAAATGGGGGCGTGACGACATCTCGCCGTTGTTCAAGCCGGTGTTCGCGTTCGCCGCATCCCCGTTCGGTTCGAAGGTGATCCGCGCGATCGTTCCGTTCGACGAACGCGTGGTCAGCCGCACCAAGGGCCGTTTCTCGTTGTTCGGCCCGTTGTCGATGCCCGAACTGCTCTTGACTACCACCGGTCGGAAATCCGGCCTGCCGCGCACCTCCGTGCTCAGCTACGTCCACGAAGGCGACCGCCTCCTGGTGATGGGTAGCAACTTCGGCCAGCAGCATCATCCGTCGTGGTCGACCAATCTGGTGACCGAACCGCAGGCCTCGATATCGATGGCCGGGCAAGACATCCCGGTTACAGCAACGTTGCTCACGGACGGCGAGCGGGACGCGGCTCTACAGCGGTTTCTCGCCTACCCGATGTACCGGGCCTACCAGACCCGCACCGACCGCGACCTGCGGGTGTTCGCACTGACGCGCAGATAGTGCAGTGGTCAGCGGCGGAGTTCGTGGCTCAAGGCCTCGAGTTCGTTACCACCGGCCATCTCCTGGGTCAGGGTTTCCAGCGAGATCTCGTCGTAGGTGCAGTCCAGCTTCTGCCGTCCACGGTTCAGCAGCACGAAGTGGTCACCCACCATGTGCGCGTGGTGCGGGTTGTGAGTGATGAAGATGACGCCGAACCCCTGTTCCTTGGCAGCGGTGATGTAACGCAGCACCATTCCGGACTGCTTGACGCCGAGAGCCGCAGTCGGCTCGTCGAGGATCAGCACCCGGGCCCCGAAGAAGATCGCCCGCGCGATCGCCACACACTGACGCTGGCCACCTGACAGCGAGCCGATCGGCGCGTCGACATCGGGCAGGTCGATACCCATCTTGTGCAGCTCGGAGATGGTGGTCGCGCGCATCGCGGAAATATCCAGCGACGGCAGGATACCCTTCTTGCGCAACTCGTTTCCGAGAAAGAAGTTGCGCCACACGGGCATCAGCGAGACCACCGCGAGGTCCTGGTACACCGTCGCGATTCCGGCCTTGAGCGAGTCCTTGGGCGAGTCGAACACGGTGGGCGTGCCGTCGATCAGCAACTCCCCTTCCGTGGGTTTGTGCAGACCCGCGATGATCTTGATCAACGTGGACTTGCCCGCACCGTTGTCGCCGAGCACGCCCGTCACCTCACCGGCACCCACTCGCAGGTTGATGTCCTTGAGCGCGATGATGTTTCCGTAGCTCTTGCCGACGTGTTTGAGTTCGACGAGCGGCACCGCGCCGCCCGACGGGGTCTCCGCGATCGGGGCTTCAGCAGTTGTGCTCATCTACTTACCTTTTCGCTGCGTAGTTACGGACGACGTTGTTGGCGATCACCGCGAACAGCAGCATCCCGCCGAGGAAGAACTTGAACCAGTCCGGGTTCCACCCGGCGTAGACGATGCCCTGGTTGGTCATGCCGAAGATGAAGGCACCGATCAGGGTTCCGATCGCGGTGCCGTAGCCACCGGTGAGCAGGCATCCGCCGACCACCGCGGCGATGATGTAGAAGAACTCGTTGCCGATTCCCTGGCCGGACTGCACGGTGTTGAACGCGAACAGCAGGTGCATGCCGACGAACCAGGCGCAGAAGCTGACCACCATGAACAGGCCGATCTTCACCTTCATCACCGGAACACCGACGGCGCGGGCGCTGTCCTGGTTACCTCCTACGGCGAAGATCCAGTTGCCGATCTTGGTCTTGAACAGCACGTAGGTGGCGATGACGACGAACAGGATCCACCACAACACGGTGACGCGCACCGACACCCCGAGGATGTTGAACGACGAGGCGAATACTGCTCGGCCGGAATCGAATCCCTCCATGTCCGACACGCTCGGGGTGGCGACCTGGCCGGACAGCAGCTTGGTGACCGCGAGATTGATGCCGGCCAGCATAAAGAAGGTGCTCAGTGTGATGAGGAACGACGGGATCTTGGTCTTCATCACCATGTAGCCGTTGAAGAAGCCGACGGCCAGCGCCATCACCAGCGCGAGGGCGGCGCCCGTCCACAGATTCAGGTGCAGGTTGTACGACAACATCGAGGCGGACAGCGATGCGGTGGTGACGGCAACGCCTGAGGACAGGTCGAACTCACCGCCGATCATCAGCACGCCCACCCCGACGGCCATGATGCCGATTGTCGAACTGGCATAGAGCACGGTGGCCAGGGCTTCCGGGGTCCGGAAGGGCGGGGCGACGATCAGGAACAGTACGAAGATGCCGATCGCACCGATCGCCGCACCCATCTCTGGGCGAATCAGCAAGCGCTGCAGCTTGTTCTGTTCCTTGACCCGCTCGTCGCGGATGACCTTGTGTGTTTCGAGATTGAGGTCTGCCTGGGTACTCATGTCTAGCGCGTCCCGTTCTTCGCGTACTCGGCGACCGAGTCGATGTTCGTCTTGTCGATGAACGACGGACCGGTCAGTGTCGGCTGATTGCCGCCAATGACGTTGCCGTTGTTGAGGTAGAGCCACAGTGAGTCGACGGCGAGGTAGCCCTGCAGGAACGGTTGCTGGTCGACGGCCCATTGGACGTCACCGTTCTTGATCGCGTCGACCAGCGCGGCATTGGTGTCGAACGTGCCGACCTTGGCCGAGCTGCCGGAGTTGCGGACCGACTGCACCGCGGTCGGCGCGAACGGCGCACCGAGCGTCACCACATAGTCGATTGACCGGTCCTGCTGCAGCTTGGCGGTGATGGTCGACTCGACCGACGGCATGTCCTTGCCGTTGACGTTGAGCGTCTCGGTCGCCGGGAAGGTGTTCTTGACGCCGGCACAGCGGGCCTCCAGGTCGACGTGGCCTTGTTCCTGGATCACGCACAGGACCTTCTTGGCGCCTTCTTCGGTGAGCCGCCGGCCGGCTTCCTGTCCGGCGATGTAGCCGTCCTGACCGAAGTATTCCTTGACGCCGATTTTTTGCCAGGCATCGAGACCGGCGTTGAACGCGACCGTGGGAATGCCTTTGCCCGTGGCGTTTTCGATGGCGGCCTTCATGGCGTCCGGTTTGGCCAGCGTCACCGCGATTCCCTGCACGCCGCTGTCCACGGCTGTCTGGACCAGGTTGGCCTGATTGGGCGCCTCGGGGTCGGAGGAGTAGCGCAGCTCGATGTTGTCCTTCTTCGCCGCCGTCTCGGCGCCCTTGCGGACCAGGTCCCAGAAGGAGTCACCCGGCACCTCGTGGGTGATCATCGCGATGGTGGCCCGGGGGGTGTCGACGGTTCCGCCGCCCGTTCCGCCACCGTTGCCGCGCGGCTTTCCACCGGTGCTGGAGCACGCCGCGGCGCCCATCACCAGCACACCCGCCGCAGCTATCACCGCGAGCCGACTGAACCTCATTGTTTCTCCTTGCCATCGACGTCGCCGCGGTGCTTATGCGTCTGACTGACAAGCGACACGGCCTCGCAGTCGATGTAATACCGCTCACATTCGAAAGTCAAGACTTTGTTCGGACATTAGGACCGCATATCAAACGCAAGCACGGCACCGGAGGACCGGTGCCGCGGGGCGAAGAGGTGACGAAAGACTCAGGGAGAGAACCAGTTCAGCGATTCCCTAGCGATCCACGAGGGTGGTGTCGAAGTAGTAGCGCGAGGCGCGGTACACGTGACTTCCGTACTCCACGATGCGTCCCGAATCGTCGAATGCCGTCCGTTCCATCACCAGCAGCGGAGCCTTGGGCTTCTCGTCGAGCAGCCGCGCCTCGTCCCGACTGGCCGCCCTGGCCCCGATCCGCTGCCGGGCCAGCCTGATGTGGACACCCCGTGAACGAAGGGACCGGTACAGACCCGACTGTGCCAACTGCTCCTCGTCGGGCGCGAGTGCGGCGGGCAGGTAGTTGGTCATCACGGCCAACGGCTGGCCGTTCGACGTACGCAGCCGGCGCATGGTCGCAACCTCGCTGCCGGTCGGGAGGTTCAGCCATCCGGCGATCTCGTCGGACGCCGGCCCGATCGAGTACTCGAGCACCTTCGTGGCCGGTTCCTGACCCGCGCGGGCCAGATCGTCATACAAACTGGTCAGCTCGACGGGGCGGTGCACTGGGGTCTGGACCACCTGCGTGCCGACGCCGCGCTTGCGAACCAGCAGACCCTTGTCGACGAGTTCCTGGATGGCGCGCCGGGTGGTCGGCCGAGACAGGTTGAGCCGGCTGGCCAGAGCGAGCTCGTTCTCGAACCGGTCCCCCGGCTTGAGCTGTCCGTCCAGGATCGCCTTCTCGAAAACCTGGGCGACCTGGAAGTACAGCGGCACCGGGCTCGAACGGTCGAGCTCGACGGACAGCGTCGGGGTCACTCTCGCTCCGATCCTCGTGTGGTCCACGCCCGGTTTGCGCGGGGCGGATTCTCAGCGTACCTGCCTAATGACTGAAAGTAAGAATGTCCGAACAAAGTCTTGACACGAGACCGTGACGGAGAGCACTCTCGACAGCGAGAGCGCAGCACTCGCCACCGCTCGAATTCATGCCTACTCGCATACGCACCGCATACGGGAGTCAACCGTGACAGATACCGCCAACAAGGAATTCGATGTCCTTGCCATCGGGCGCAGCGGAGTCGACGTCTATCCCCTGCAGATCGGAGTTGGCCTGGAGGAGGTCACGTCGTTCGGCAAGTTCCTGGGCGGCAGCGCCGCGAATGTCGCGGTCGCAGCAGCGCGTCTGGGCAATCGCAGCGCACTGATCTCAGGGGTCGGGGAAGACCCGTTCGGCCGGTATGTGCGCAACGAACTCGCCGCCCTCGGCGTCGACAACCGCTTCGTCACCACCCACGGCGAGTTCCCCACACCGGTGACGTTCTGCGAGATCTTCCCGCCCGACGATTTCCCGCTGTACTTCTACCGCAAGCCGTCGGCGCCCGATCTGCAGATCCGCGCCGACGAGATCGACGCCGAAGCCGTCCGCAGCGCCCGGTTGTATTGGTCGACGGTCACCGGATTGTCCGAGGAGCCCAGCCGCGCAGCGCATTTTGCCGCCTGGCAGGTCCGGGGGCGAGCACCGCTGACCGTCCTCGATCTCGACTACCGGCCGATGTTCTGGGAGACCCCGGCCGCGGCCACCGAACAGGTTCAGCGCGCACTTCAGCACGTCACCGTGGCAGTGGGCAACCGCGAGGAATGTGAGATCGCGGTCGGTGAGACCAACCCGCACAAGGCTGCCGACGCCCTGCTCGACCTCGGCGTGGAGCTGGCGATCGTCAAACAAGGACCGCGCGGCGTGCTGGGCAAGACCAAGCAGAGTGCAGTCACCGTACCGCCCAACGAAGTCGATGTGGTGAACGGCCTCGGTGCTGGAGATGCCTTCGGCGGCAGCCTCATTCACGGTCTTTTGCACAACTGGCCGCTGGAGAAGACCTTGCGCTACGCCAATGCCGCCGGGGCCATCGTCGCCTCCAGGCTCGAATGCTCGACCGCGATGCCGACCGCCGCGGAGGTGGCCGCCCTCGCCGACCAAACCGCCGTGGAGGCCGTCAATGTCTAGACCCACCGTGTGCACGGACTACGCCGCCATCACCGAACTCCGGGCGTCCGAGCCCGGCACGATCGCCGCGGCCTGGCAGCACCGCACCACCCGGCCCACCGTGCGGGGTGACGGCAAGCTCATGATCGTCGCGGCCGATCATCCGGCCCGCGGCGCGCTCGCCGTCGGATCCCGGCCCACCGCCATGAACAGCCGCACCGACCTGCTCGACCGACTGTGCACGGCCCTCGCCGACCCCGGGGTCGACGGCGTGCTGGCCACCGCCGACATTCTCGACGACCTGCTGCTGCTCGGCGCGCTGGAGGACAAGGTGGTGTTCTCCTCCTTCAACCGAGGCGGGCTGGCCGGGTCGTCCTTCGAACTCGACGACCGGATGACGGGCGCCACCGCGGCATCGACGGCCGCGGCCCGCATGAATGGCGGAAAGATGTTGTGCCGCATCGACCTCGACGATCCCGGGACGGTGTCCACGCTGGCGTCGTGTGCCCAGGCGGTCGACGCGCTCGCCGCACACGGCCTGATCGCCATGCTGGAGCCCTTCATGTCCAGCCGGGTCGACGGCAAGGTCCGCAACGACCTGTCCCCCGACGCGGTGATCAAGTCGGTACACATCAGCCAGGGTCTGGGGTCGACCTCGGCATACACCTGGATGAAGCTTCCGGTTGTCGACGAGATGGATCGGGTGATGGAGTCGACCACCATGCCCACGCTGCTGCTGGGCGGTGACCCGACCGATCCCGACGCCGCGTTCGCATCCTGGGAGAAAGCGTTGGCCCTGCCCTCGGTACGGGGCCTGATCGTGGGACGCACTCTGTTGTACCCGCCCGACGACGACGTCCGCTCAGCGGTGGCGACCGCGGTGAAGTTGGTGAGGTGACGATGCACTCCAAGTGGTATATCCCGGCCCGCAGCGCCGAACTGCCGTTCACCGTCGAGGTCACCCCGGAATCCGCCGGATGGGCTGAATCCTCGTTGCGGGTACTGGAATTGGATGACAGCCAGTCAGCGGAACTGCACACCGGCCACACCGAGGTCATGATCATTCCGCTGACCGGTGGCGGCACCGTCGAGTGCGGCGCGGAAACCTTTGAACTGTCCCCGCGGTCCTCGGTGTTCGACGGCCCCGCGGACATGGTCTATCTCGGCATCGGACAGGAATACCGGCTCTCCGGTGCGGGCCGCTTCGCGATCTGCGGGGCCCGCGCATCGCGGTCATTTCCGAACCGACGGCGCGCCGCCGCCGACGTCCCCGTCGAACTTCGCGGTGCCGGCAATTGCAGCCGCCAGGTCCACAACTTCGGTACCGCCACCACGTTCGAGGCCGACTCGCTGATCGCGTGCGAGGTCATCACCCCGGGCGGCAACTGGTCGAGCTATCCGGCGCACAAACATGACGAGAACACCGAGGTGGAGACTCAGCTGGAAGAGATCTACTACTTCGAGATCGCCGACAGCCCCGCCGGCACAACGGGATTCGGGTATCACCGGGTCTATGGCACTCCGGAGCGCCCGATCGAGGTGCTGGAGGAAGTCCGCACCGGCGACGTCGTGCTGGTGCCACACGGCTATCACGGTCCGTCGATCGCGGCACCGGGCCACCACATGTATTACCTCAACGTCATGGCCGGGTCCGGCCCCGACCGGGCCTGGCTGATCTGTGACGACCCGAACCACACCTGGCTGCGGAACAGCTGGGAGCACCAGGAAATCGATTCCCGGCTGCCGTTCGGCACCGGCCCACGCGAAGGAGCCTGATCCGTGGTATCCACCGCACCCAAGTCGACCGGGAAACTGGCCGACGCCGAAAGCACCGTGCGACTCACCGTGGCCCAGGCCACCATTCGCTTCCTGGCCAATCAGTACGTGGAGCGCGACGGGATTCGGTCCAAGTTCTTCGCCGGCTGCTTCGGCATCTTCGGCCACGGCAACGTGGCCGGGCTGGGCCAGGCGCTGCTGCAAGATGAGCTCGAAGCGGCGGAGTCAGGCCGGGAGCCGGGACTCAAGTACGTACTGGGTCGCAACGAGCAGGCCATGGTGCACAGCGCGGCCGCCTATGCCCGGCAGAAGGACCGGCTGCAGACGTGGGCGGTGACCGCCAGCGTCGGCCCCGGCTCCACGAACATGCTCACCGGGGCCGCACTGGCCACCATCAACCGGTTACCCGTGCTGCTGCTCCCCGCCGATACGTTTGCCACCCGGGTCAGTTCGCCGGTGTTGCAGGAACTCGAGCTGCCGTCTTCGGGTGATGTGACGGTCAACGACGCGTTCAAACCGCTGTCCCGCTACTTCGACCGGGTCTGGCGCCCCGAGCAACTCCCCGCCGCCTTGCTGGGAGCCATGCGCGTGCTCACCGATCCCGTCGAAACCGGGGCCGCGACCGTGTCGATCCCGCAGGACGTGCAGGCCGAGGCCCACGACTGGCCGGAATCGCTGTTCGCCGAACGCACCTGGCACGTGGCCCGCCCGTTGCCCGAGCGCTCGGTGACCGCGCGTGCCGCCGAGATCATCGCCTCGGCCCGCAAGCCGCTGATCATCGCCGGCGGCGGGGTGCACTACTCCGGTGCCGAAGAAGCTCTGGCCGCGCTGGCGTCCGGTACTGGGATTCCGGTCGCGGAGAGCCAGGCCGGCAAGGGCTCGCTGCGCTACGACCACCCCCAGTCGGTCGGAGCGATCGGTTCCACCGGCACCACGGCGGCCAACGCGCTGGCGTCGGAAGCCGACGTCGTCATCGGAATCGGCACCCGTTACAGCGATTTCACCTCCGCATCGCGGACCGCGTTCAACAACCCCGAGGTCCGGTTCGTCAACATCAACGTGGCCTCGCTGGACGCAGTGAAGCAGGGCGGGGTCAGCCTAGTCGCCGATGCCCGTGAGGCCCTCCAGGCGCTGAGCACCGCGCTGAACGGCTACCGGGTCAGCGACGAATACCGTTCGCGGGTCACCGAACTGGCCGCAGAGTGGGAGGACACCGTCACAGAGGCCTACAAGATCTACGCCACCTCCGACGACGGTGCGGCGTTGAACCAGAACCAGGTGATCGGCCTGGTCAACACCTTGTCGGAACCCCGAGACGTGGTGGTGTGCGCGGCAGGCTCCATGCCCGGCGATCTGCACAAGATGTGGCGCACCCGCGACCGCAAGGGCTACCACGTCGAGTACGGCTACTCCTGCATGGGATACGAGATCGCCGGCGGGATCGGCGTGAAGATGGCCGATCCGGACCGCGACGTGTTCGTCATGGTCGGCGACGGCTCCTACTTGATGATGGCGACCGAGCTGGTGACCGCCGTGCAGGAGGGCGTCAAGGTCATCCCGGTGCTGGTGCAGAACCACGGATTCGCCTCCATCGGCGGGCTTTCCGAGTCGCTGGGCTCGCAGCGGTTCGGCACAGCCTACCGCTATCGCACCGCCGACGGGCGGCTCGACGGCGACACGCTGCCCGTGGACCTGGCCGCCAATGCCGCCAGCCTGGGCGCCGACGTCATCAAGGTCACCACGGCCGCGGAGTTCACCGACGCGGTCAAGGCGGCCAAGGTCGCTGACCGCACCACTGTGATCCACGTCGAAACCGATCCACTGATCTACGCCCCCGACAGCCAGTCCTGGTGGGACGTCCCGGTGTCGGAGGTCTCCACGTTGGAGTCCACCCAGAGCGCGTACGAACGCTATGCGGACTGGAAGAAAGTTCAACGCCCCCTTGTCAACCCGTCAGATCGTTGAAGGAAGCCCGCAGTGAGCAAGATTCTCGTCGGTTCCGCTCCCGACTCCTGGGGCGTGTGGTTTCCCGACGATCCGAACCAGACGCCCTATACCCGTTTCCTCGACGAGGTGGCCGAATCCGGTTACGAATGGATCGAATTGGGTCCGTTCGGTTACCTGCCCACCGATCCGCAGCGGCTCTCCGACGAACTGGTCCAACGCAACCTGAAGCTGTCCGCCGGAACCGTCTTCGAACACCTGCATCAGGACGACTCGTGGGATGCAGTGTGGACGCAGATAGAGGATGTCGCCAAGCTGACCGCCGCCGTCGGCGGTAAGCACGTCGTGGTGATTCCGGAGATGTGGCGCGATCCGGCCACCGGCGCGGTACTGGAAGACCGCAACCTCACGACTGAACAGTGGCGCAAGAAGACGCAGGGCATGAACGAGCTCGGTAAGGCCATGTTCGAAAAGTACGGTGTACGTGCGCAATACCACCCGCACGCCGACAGCCACGTCGACACCGAGGAGAACGTGTATCGCTTCCTCGACGGTACCGACGGCGAATACGTCAACCTGTGCCTGGACACTGGGCACATCAGCTACTGCGGCGGCGACAACATCGCCATCATCCGCCGGGCCCCCGAGCGCATCGGCTACCTGCACCTCAAGCAGGTCGACCCCGAGGTACGGGCCAAGGTAGAGGCCGAGGACCTCCCCTTCGGCGAGGCGGTCAAGCTGGGCGCGATGACCGAACCGCCGCTGGGCATTCCGGAGATGCCGCCGTTGCTCGCCGAGATCGACAAGCTCGGCATCGACGTGTTCGCGATCGTCGAACAGGACATGTACCCCTGCGAGGTCGACGCTCCCCTGCCCATCGCCAAGCGCACCCGGCACTACCTGGGGTCGTGCGGCATCCCTTCCGTCCGTTTCAACTAGGAGCACCCATGCCCAATTCAACAGCGACGGACGACCTTCGCATCGCCGTCCTCGGCGTCGGCATCATGGGCGCCGACCACGTCGCGCGCCTGACCAGCCGGATCTCCGGCGCGCGAGTCGTCGTGGTGAACGACTTTCTCGCCGAGAAAGCCGAGAAGATCGCTGCGAACATCCCGGGCTGCCGGTCCGTCACCGATCCGCTCGACGCCATCGCCGATCCTGAAGTCGATGCCGTCGTGCTCGCGACACCAGGGCCGACGCACGACAAGCAACTGCTGGCCTGTCTGGAGCACGGCAAACCAGTGCTCTGCGAAAAGCCGTTGACCACCGACGTCGAGTCGTCCCTCGAGGTGGTCAAGCGTGAGGCGGAGCTCGGAAAGCGGCTCATCCAGGTCGGTTTCATGCGCCGGTTCGACGAGGAGTACATGCAGCTGAAGGCCCTGCTCGACGCCGGCGAGTTCGGCCGCGCCCTGGTGCTGCACTGCGTACACCGCAACCCGGCCGTGCCCCCGAGCTTCGACAGCTCCATGATCGTCAAGGATTCCCTGGTCCACGAGGTGGACGTGACCCGGTTCCTGTTCGACGAGGAGATCGCCTCGATCCAGATTCTGAAGCCGGCGGTCAATCCCGGTGCCCCCGACGGCATTCAGGACCCACAGATCGCCGTCATGCGCACCGTCTCCGGCAAGCACGTGGACGTCGAACTGTTCGTCACCACCGGAGTGGCCTATGAGGTGCGCACCGAACTGGTGGGTGAAAAGGGTTCGGCATTCATCGGACTCGATGTCGGGCTGATCCGCAAAGGCGCCTCGGGAACTTGGGGTGGCACCATTACGCCCGGGTTCCGGGAGCGGTTCGGACGGGCCTATGACATCGAGTTCCAGCGCTGGGTCGACGCGGTTCAGCGCGGCAGCTCGACCGGAGATTACACAGATGGCCCCACGGCATGGGACGGCTACGCCGCGGCGGCGGTGTGCGCGGCCGGTGTCGAGGCATTGGAGACCGGCCTTCCGGTCGCGGTGGACATGGTGGCGCGCGAGTCGATCCCGGGGGCGTAGCGATGAAGATCGCCCTGGATCCCACCCCGTTCCACCATGACTACGAGTTGCTCGAATTCCCGCGCCTGGTGGCCGATCTCGGCTACGAGCACCTGCAGCTCACCCCGCACCGTGACTTCATCCCGTTCTTCAACCATCCGCGCGCCGACGACGCACTGGTGACCGCGTTTCGCAAGGCGTGTGCCGATGCCGGGGTGGGGATCGCCTCGGTCCTGCCGGTGCTGCGCTGGTCCAGCCCGGACCCCGACGCCCGCGAGGCCGCGGTGCGTAACTGGAAGCGCGTCATCCAGATCACCGTCGACCTCGGCGTCAACGTGATCAACACCGAGTTCTCCGGCCGTCCTGAGAAGGCCGAGGAGTCCGAGCGGGCGTTCTTCCGGTCGATGGAGGAACTGCTGCCGATCATCGAGCGGGAAGGCATCGACGTCCGGATCGATCCGCACCCAGACGATTTCGTCGAGGACGGACTGGAGGCACTGCGCATCATCCGCGGGGTGAACTCGCCCAACATCGGCATGGTTTTCGTCGCATGCCACGCCTTCCATATGGGCGGCAACGTGGCCGAGATCATGCGCGCCGCCGGTGACAAGCTGCGCCTGGTTCACGTTGCCGACACCATGGACCACCACGGCAGCCATGGACTGCGCTACATCACCAACCCGCCGGGCAACCCGGTGCGGGTGCACCAGCACCTGAAAATCGGTGACGGCGATATCGATTGGGACGTATTCTTCGGCGGCCTGGCCGAAATCGGCTTCTACGACCGCGCCGACACGGTCATGGTGTCCTCGGTGTTCGCCGAGGACGAGAATGCCCACGAGGTGTCGCGGTATCAGCTGAAGACGATGACCGACTACGTCACGAAGTACCGCCGATGATCTCCTCTCGCCTTCTCGGTACTGCGGGCCGGTCAGGTTCCGGGCCGGTCAGGTTCCCTGCCCCGCTGAGGCCCACCAGCCATCGATGCGGCTACCGAGATCGAGATCGGCGGCCACCTCGGCGAGCGCGGCCGCCACGATGGACGCGGGCGACCGGTCGAGCATCACAAGACCGATCGCGGGCCGGGGACCGTGCTGGACCATCGGCCGTGCCACGAATCCCGCCGGCAGACCAAGTTGCGGCAGCCAGGCTGTCGACGCGATGGTCGCGCGGCCGGAGTGGGTGAGGTGGGCGTAGAGCGCGTCGACCGAATCCGCCTCCACCACGGGCCGATACTGCACCCCCTCGACCGCCATGTTGGCGTCGAGGATGCGCCGGTTGCGCATCGTGGTCGTCAGCACGCACAGCTCCAGCGCCGCCGCGTCCGACCAGCTCACCTCGGCGGCAGTCGCCCAACGGTCATCGGCCGGCGCCACCAGCACATAGCGCTCCCGGTACAACTCGACCGACCGCGTCCCGGGCGGAGCCTCGTCATCGAGGTACGTCAGTCCGGCGTCGATCTCGAAATCGGCCAGTTTCCTGGCGATCTCGCGCGACGACAGCGCCTCGATCCGCACCGACGCCGCCGGGTTGCGGCGAAGGAACTCGGTCGTGAGGAACGGACTGGCGGGCACCGCCGTGGGTATCGCGCCGAGACGCGCGGTGACGGTCAGCCGGCCCCGCATGCGTTCGAGGTCTGCGAGCATCTCATCGCGTTCGGCGGTGATCCGCTGCGCCCAGGTCACGACCCGGCGCCCTTCCTCGGTGAAGCCCTCGAAGCGCTGGCCCCGCTGCACGATCACGATGCCCAGATCGCGCTCCAGCCGACGGATGGCCACCGACAGGGTCGGCTGACTCACATGACACCGCGCGGCCGCCCGCGCGAAATGCCGCTCGGCGGCGAGCGCCAGCAGGTAGTCCAGGTGTTGTAGCTGCACATCGCTTGCCATTGGTCCTCGGACGGTCGTCGACAGTTGATAGAAATTCTCTATCACTGCATGTGAAATGGCGAATATCGAGCTCATCGGCTGTACCGGGACGAACGCGCCGAAGGGCTAGATTGGGGAACATGAGCAGCGCCGAGGATGTCCTTGCCGATTACGACGACCACGATGTAGTCACCTCGGGCGCCAAGCAGGAAGCCGCCGGGGTCAAGGCCGTCGTGGTGTCGATGCAGCGCGCGTTCGAGCAGATGGGGCCGTTACGCACGGCAGCCGCACTCACCCGGCTCAACCAACGGCACGGCTTCGACTGCCCCGGGTGCGCCTGGCCAGAGGAGCACGGCGGCCGCAAACTCGCCGAGTTCTGCGAGAACGGCGCCAAGGCGGTCGCCGAAGAAGCCACCAAACGCGTGGTGACACCGGACTTCTTCGCCCGCCACAGCATCGCCGAACTCGACACCAAACCGGAGTACTGGTTGTCCCAGCAGGGCCGGCTGACCCACCCGATGGTTCTCGCACCCGGCGACACCCACTACCGGCCCATCGAATGGGATGACGCCTACCGCTTGATCGCCGACCACCTCAACGCACTGGCCTCCCCCGACGAAGCGTTGTTCTACACCTCGGGGCGCACCAGCAACGAGGCGGCGTTCCTCTATCAGCTGATGGTCCGCAGCTTCGGCACCAACAACCTGCCGGACTGCTCGAACATGTGCCACGAATCCTCTGGCACCGCGCTCACCGAGTCGATCGGCATCGGCAAGGGTTCGGTCACCGTCGAGGACGTCACCGAGGCCGACCTCATCCTCATCGCCGGACAGAATCCGGGCACCAACCACCCACGCATGCTGTCGGTGCTGGAGAAGGCGAAGGCCAACGGCGCCAAGATCGTCGCGATCAATCCGCTGCCCGAAGCCGGGCTGATCCGGTTCAAGGATCCGCAGAAGGTGCGCGGTGTGATCGGGGACGGCATCTCGATCGCCGACGAGTTCGTGCAGATCCGCATCGGCGGGGACATGGCGTTGTTCGCCGGGCTCGGCCGGCTGCTCCTGGAGGCCGAAAGCCGTTCCCCGGGCACTGTCGTCGACCACGACTTCATCGCCGCCCACTGCGCGGGCTACGACGAGTACGTCGCCCAGACCCGCGATGTCGACCTCGATGTCGTGACCGAGGCCAGCGGGGTCGACCGGGGTCAGCTGCAGCGGGTCGCCGACATGCTCGCGGCCTCCCAGCGCACGGTGATCTGCTGGGCGATGGGGCTGACCCAACAGCGGCACGCGGTGGCCACCATCGGCGAGGCGACGAATCTGCTGTTGCTTCGCGGCATGATCGGCAAGCCGGGCGCCGGAGTCTGCCCGGTGCGCGGCCATTCCAATGTCCAGGGCGACCGGACCATGGGCATCTGGGAGAAGATGCCCGAGAAGTTCCTCGATGCACTGGACGCCCGGTTCGGCATCGTCAGCCCACGCAAGCACGGCTTCGACACCGTCGACGCCATCCGTGCCATGCGCGATGGCCGGGCCAGTGTGTTCATCGGAATGGGCGGCAACTTCGTCTCGGCCACGCCCGACACCGAGGTCACTGAGGCAGCGTTGCGCAGTTGCGCTCTGACCGTTCAGATTTCGACAAAGCTCAACCGCAGTCACCTGGTGCACGGGAAGACCGCGCTGATCCTGCCCACCCTCGGCCGCACCGACCGCGACATCGTGAACGGCCACAAACAGCAGGTGTCGGTGGAGGATTCGATGTCGATGGTGCACCTGTCGCGAGGCAGCCTGCACCCGCCCAGCGATCAGCTGCGCAGCGAGGTGGGCATCGTCTGCGAGCTCGCCCGCACCCTGCTGGGCCCGGATCATCCGGTGCCGTGGGAGGAATTCGCCGCCGATTACGACACCGTGCGGGACGCGATCGCCGCGGTGGTGCCCGGCTGCACCGACTACAACACCAAGGTGCGTCAGCCCGACGGGTTCCAGCTGCCCCACCCGCCGCGAGATTCCCGCGAATTCCCCACCCACACCGGCAAAGCCAACTTCGCGGTGAACCCACTGGAGTGGGTGCCGGTGCCCGAGGGACGGCTGGTGCTGCAGACCTTGCGCAGCCACGACCAGTACAACACCACGATCTACGGCCTGGACGACCGCTATCGCGGCGTCAAGGGCGGGCGCCGCGTGGTATTCGTCAACCCCGCCGACATCGAGCGGTTGGGATTCCGGCCCGATGACCGCGTCGACCTGATCTCGGAGTTCGACGGCCAGGAGCGCCGCGCCGACGACTTCCTGCTGGTGCCGTACTCGACACCGGTCGGCAACGCCGCCGCCTACTACCCGGAAACCAATCCGCTGGTGCCGTTGGACCACACCGCGGCGAAGTCCAACACCCCGGTGTCCAAGGCCGTCGTGATCCGGTTGCAGCGCCGCGAGCCGGGGGTGACGTAGTGGGCCGGGTCACCGCCCGCCGCCGCGCCCATCACCTCACCGGCGCGACGGCCGAGGCCCGCCCGGAAACCCTGGTGGTCGAGGAGCCACTGGAGATCCGGGTCGACGGCACCCCCATCACGGTCACGATGCGCACCCCGGGCGCCGATGTCGAACTGGCCCAAGGATTTCTGCTCACCGAAGGTCTGATCGCGCAGCGTGACGACGTGGTGACGGTGCGGTACTGTCGCGGCGCCGACGAGGACGGGGTCAACACCTACAACGTGCTCGACGTGACCTTGGCGCCTCACGTGCCGAAGCCCGAGGTGGACGTGACGCGCAACTTCTACACCACCTCGTCGTGCGGAGTGTGTGGCAAGGCATCGCTGGAGGCGGTGCGGCTCAGCAGCAGACATTGTCCCGGCGATGACCCGGCGACGGTGTCCGCATCGGTGCTCTCGGCGATGCCGACGCAACTGCGCGACGCCCAGAAGGTCTTCGCCAGCACCGGCGGGCTGCACGCGGCGGCGCTGTTCACCGTCGACGGGACCATGCTCGTCGTTCGCGAGGACATCGGCAGGCACAACGCGGTGGACAAGGTGATCGGCTGGGCTCTGGAAAGCAACCGGGTTCCGCTGGCCGCCACGGTGCTGCTGGTCAGCGGCCGTGCCTCGTTCGAGCTCACCCAGAAGGCCGTGATGGCAGGTATCCCGATCCTGGCCGCGGTCTCGGCTCCCTCGTCCCTGGCCGTCGATCTGGCCAGCCAGTCCGGGCTGACGCTGGTCGCCTTCCTGCGTGGCGAGTCGATGAACGTCTACACCCGGCCGGACCGCGTGACGCGCTGAGAACTCGTCGAAAATGCGCTGAGGGTCGTGATCCGGTGGGGATCACGACCCTCAGTGCAATCTCGGTGTCGAGCCGGCGTAGGACCTACGCGCTCTTGTCGCGGCGCTCAGACCGCGACGGCTTGCGCGGCACGATGGTCGGCAGCACGTTGTCCTGCACGGTCTCCTTGGTGACGACCACCTTGGCGACGTCGTCGCGGCTCGGGATGTCGTACATCACCGGCAGCAGGACTTCCTCCATGATGGCGCGCAGACCGCGGGCACCGGTGCCACGATGGATGGCCTGATCGGCGATCGCCTCCAGCGCCTCATCGGTGAACTCCAGCTCGACGCCGTCCATCTCGAACAGCCGGACGTACTGCTTCACCAGGGCGTTCTTCGGCTCCGACAGGATCTTGACCAGGGATTCCTTGTCCAGGTTGGTCACCGAGGCCACCACCGGCAGACGGCCGATGAACTCGGGGATCAGGCCGAACTTGATCAGGTCCTCGGGCATCACCTCGGCGAAGTGGTCCTGAGTGTCGATCTCGGCCTTGGACCGCACCTCGGCACCGAAGCCCAGACCGCGCTTGCCGACCCGGTCGGAGACGATCTTCTCCAGACCGGCGAATGCGCCCGCCACGATGAACAGCACGTTGGTGGTGTCGATCTGGATGAACTCCTGGTGCGGGTGCTTACGGCCGCCCTGCGGCGGAACCGACGCCTGGGTGCCTTCCAGGATCTTCAGCAGGGCCTGCTGCACGCCCTCACCGGACACGTCGCGGGTGATCGACGGGTTCTCGCTCTTGCGGGCGATCTTGTCGACCTCGTCGATGTAGATGATGCCGGTCTCGGCGCGCTTGACGTCGTAGTCGGCCGCCTGAATCAGCTTGAGCAGAATGTTCTCGACGTCCTCGCCCACATAACCGGCCTCGGTGAGTGCTGTGGCATCGGCGATGGCGAACGGGACGTTGAGCATCTTGGCCAGGGTCTGGGCCAGGTAGGTCTTACCGCAGCCGGTCGGGCCCAGCATCAGGATGTTCGACTTGGTCAGCTCGACCGGCTCTGAGCGCGAATCGCGGGACTTCTCCCCCGCCTGGATCCGCTTGTAGTGGTTGTAGACCGCCACGGCCAGTGTCCGCTTCGCGGTGTCCTGGCCGATGACGTAGCCCTCGAGGAACTCGCGGATCTCCGCGGGTTTGGGCAGCTCGTCGAGCTTGACGTCGTCAGCGTCGGCGAGTTCCTCCTCGATGATCTCGTTGCACAGGTCGATGCACTCGTCGCAGATGTACACGCCGGGACCGGCGATGAGCTTTTTGACCTGCTTCTGACTCTTGCCGCAGAACGAGCACTTCAGCAGGTCACCGCCGTCTCCGATGCGCGCCATGTGGGGGGGTCCTACTTCCTTCGCGGTCGGTCGCTTACGCCTCTTGCTAGGTCACCTCGGGCGTTAACCCGACGCTACCCGTTCGTTCCGTCGCGGTGCGACCGATAGGGCCGAATCGCTCCGGTGGTATTTGTTCCGTGTGCAGGAGAACATATCGCTCCTGGTGGCTTGCCACCCGTCGGCACGCTGACTGTGTCCTTGGCGTGTCGTCGGTGTCGTCGGACGAAAATCCCGGAACGGTCCAGCGACAGCCTGGCACTCGCTCCGATCCACGATAGCGCGCCGTGCCGCGACGACGCCCTCAGCGCTGAGCGAAACTACTCCTACGCTGGGCGAACATCCCACGGCACCGGGCTGCCGCGACAAGGTCGACCAACCGCTCATCGACCGCACGACCAGCAACAACCCGCCGGCACCGGCCAAACCACGTACTTCCAAGGGTGTGTTCGTCCTCGCGGGCCGCAAGGCTGAGGTGGACGTGCTTCGGCCGGACAAGGAGATGAATGTGGACGTGTATGAGGCTGTCACCAGCAGGCGGGCGGTTCGCGGATTCACCGATCAGCCCGTTCCCAGAGAGACCCTGGAGCGGGTGTTGTCCGCTGCGCGGTGGGCCCCGTCCGGGTCCAACATCCAGCCGTGGAACATCGTCGTGATGACGGGCGCACCGCTGGCGCAGCTCAAGAAACTCGCCGTCGAGCGCGTCGCGGCCGGCGATCCGTGGGACGAACCGGAGTACGTGATGTATCCGCCCGACCTGAAATCGCCCTACGGCGACCGACGATCGGCGTTCGGAACAGAGCGATACAGCGCGCTCGGCATCGCCCGCGAGGACTGGGAGGCCCGGCAGCGGGCTGCCATCGCCAATTGGGATTGCTTCGGCGCGCGGACGGCGCTGTTCTGCTACATCGACCGCGACCTGGGCCTGCCCCAGTGGTCAGATCTCGGGATGTACCTGCAGACCGTCATGCTGCTGCTCCGGGCCGAGGGTCTGCACAGCTGCCCGCAGATGTCGTGGGCGAAGGTGCACAAGACGGTGGCGGGGTTTGTCGCGCCCCCGAAGCACCTCGTGCTGTTCTGCGGAATGTCCATCGGCTACGAGGACGTGTCCGTGGACTACATCCGTACCGGTCGGGCGCCGCTCGCCGAGACCGTCACGTTCATCGACGGCTGATACCCGATCCGGAATCACCGGCCTCCGCGGGTCGCGGAGCGGCGGTAGGGTTCCCTGCAGAACAGACGCGGCGGAGCCCTATGAGTCAAGGTCGGGAACAACGTCTACACGGTCGGGCCGGCGAATGCGAGGCGCTTCGAAGCCTGGTCTCGACCGTCCGATCGGGTCACTGCCGAATCTTGACGCTCCGCGGCGAGGCGGGGGTCGGCAAGACCGCGCTGCTGGAATGCCTGTCCGAGCTGGCTTCCGGGTTTCGCCGTGTCGAGGTGGCCGGCGTCCAGTCCGAGATGGAGCTGGCCTACGCGGGCCTGCAGCAGTTGTGCGCGCCGCTGATGAGCCATGTCGACGAGTTGCCGGAACCGCAGCGTCAGGCGCTGACCGTGGCCTTCGGGCTTGGTGTCGGGCCCGCGCCCGACCGCTTCCTGGTCGGGTTGGCCGTGCTCAGCCTGATCGGCGCCGCCGTTCATGACCGACCCCTGCTCTGCGTGATCGACGATGCACAATGGCTGGACCAGGTGTCGATCCAGACCCTGGGGTTCGTCGCTCGCCGGCTGCTGGCCGAGCCGGTCGCCATGGTGTTCGCGGTGCGAGAACCGCCGCAAGTCCTCAACGGTCTGCCCGAACTGCACCTCACGGGTCTGTCCGACTACGACGCGCGGGAACTGCTCGAATCGGTGATGACGGGCGGAATCGATCCGCTGGTACGCGACCGCATCGTGGCCGAGACGCGCGGAATTCCGCTCGCCATCCTGCAAGTGCCTCAAAACGTCTCCGCCGCGGAGCTGGCCGGCGGCATCTGGATCTCGGGCAAACGCTCATCGACCGCGGCGATCGAGGACGACTTCATCCGGCGCATCCACGCCCTCCCCGAACCAACCCAGCGGTTGTTGCTGCTCGCGGCGGCCGAACCGCTGGGTGACGTCGCGCTGTTCCTGCGTGCGGCGGCGAGGCTGGACCTGCCCGTCGACGCCCTGGCCCCGGCCGAGTCCGCGGGTGTGATCGAGATCGGTGCCCGCATGCGGTTTCACCATCCGCTGATGCGCTCGGCGGCCTATCGCGCAGCCGATCTGAACGACCGCAGGGCGAGTCACCGGGCGCTGGCAGGCGCCACTGATCCGGAGTCCGATCCCGATCGCCGCGCGTGGCATGCCGCCAACGCCGCGACGGGCCCCGACGACACCGTCGCCGCGCAGCTCGAAGCATCGGCGAGCCGGGCCCAGCGCCGGGGCGGAATAGCCGCTGCAGCCGCATTTCTCGGGCGCGCAACGGTTTTGACGTCGGACCCTGCCGTCCGCGGAGCTCGCGCGCTGGCCGCCGCGCAGGCCAAACGGGACGCGGCGGCGTCGACTGAGGCCGACGACTTGCTGGCCATCGCCGAGCTGGCACCGCTGTCCCCGTTGCAACGGGCAGAGGCAACGCGTCTTCGAGCCCAGATGGACTTCGTCCGCAGTCGCAGCGGCGCTGGTTCAGCCGCGCCGCTGGCCGACGCCGCGGCGAAGTTGCTCAGCGCCGCAAGGGAACTGGATAACCTCGACGACACGCAGACCGGGGAGGCATACATGGAGGCCCTGGCCGCCGCCATGTACGCCGGTCGTCTCGGCCATCCGGGTGCCATGGTCGAGGCCGGCGCCGCGGCACTGGCCGATGTCGGGCGCTTGCCTGAGCTCCACCGTCCGATCGACCTGCTGCTGAGCGGCATGGGGCATCAGATCTCCGGTGACCGTGACGCCGCGGCCGGCCCGCTACGCACCGCACTGGAGCTCATGTGCAACGACACAGCGGGTGAAGGGCATGCGCTGCGCTGGACGACGTTGGGCCTGACCATCATTCCCGACGTGGCCGCCGTCGAACTGTGGGATGACGCGTTGTGGCACCAACTGGCCACGGTGGTGGTGCGACAGGCACGTGACGCGGGCGCACTCGCCGTGCTTCCTTCGGCTCTCGCCTTCCGGGCCGGCGTCGACGTGTTCTCCGGCGAATTCAGCTCGGCGACACGGCTTTTGGATGAGGCAAGCTCGATCAGCGCGGCCGCCGGGTCCGCACCCCTGCGATATCACGCACTGTCACTGGCGGCCTGGCGTGGCGTTCCGGACGACGCGGGCGGGTTGTTCGACGAGGCGGCCGCCGTCGCGGCCGCCAGAGGGGAAGGCCGCGCGCTGGACGGCATCGACGGTCTCCGCGCCATTCTTTACAACGGCCTCGGGCGATACGAGGAGGCTTTTGTCGCCGCGCGTCAGGCCTGCGTTTTCGAAAACCTCGGCTTCCACGGGTGGTGCCTGCTGGAGCTGACCGAAGCTGCGGCGCGCACCGGAAATCTCGACGTCGCACGGTCGGCGGCGGAGCGGGTGAGCGATCGAGGCCGCGGCAGCCGAGCCGACTTCGCGCGCGGATTCGTCGCGTATGCCCGTGCACTGACGGCCGATGACCAGCACGCGGAGCCGCACTACCGTGAGGCCATCGAATGCCTGGACCGAACCCGCATCAAGGTCTACCGCGCGCGGGCCGGCCTGCTCTACGGCGAGTGGCTCCGCCGCATGAACCGGCGCCTGGACGGCCGCGAGCACCTCAACGACGCACACGAGCGATTCATCCGGATGGGGGCACACGGCTTCGCCGAACGCGCGCGCCGTGAGCTCGTCGCCGCCGGGGACAAGGTTCGCAAACAACCGGTCACCACGGGCGACGAACTCACCCCCCAGGAGGCCCAGATCGCGCGGATGGCCGCCGACGGCCTCACCAACCACGAGATCGGCGCGCACCTGTTCATCAGCACGCACACCGTCGAATGGCACCTGCGCAAGGTCTTCGTCAAGCTCGGCATCACCTCGCGCCGCCAGCTCCGCTCAATGACGTGGGCGAGCTAGTCACACCGACAAATCACGCCCGCCCCTGGTGCCGTTGGGCTCCAGGGGCGGGCGTGACGTGAAGTCGGGTCTAGCTGCTCTGCGCGGACAGCTTGCGGTACTCCAGGACCGTGTCGATGATCCCGTAGTCCTTGGCCTCCTCGGCGGTGAGGATCTTGTCGCGGTCGGTGTCCTTGCGGATGACCTCCGGATCCTTACCGGTGTGGCGGGCCAGCGTCGTCTCCATCAGGGTGCGCATCCGCTCGATCTCGGCGGCCTGGATCTCCAGGTCGGAGAACTGCCCCTGGATCACACCGGACAGCGACGGCTGGTGGATCAGCACCCGGGCGTTCGGCAGGGCCAGACGCTTACCGGGGGTACCCGCGGCCAGCAGGACGGCGGCGGCCGAGGCGGCCTGCCCCAGGCACACGGTCTGGATGTCGGCCCGCACATACTGCATGGTGTCGTAGATCGCCATCAGCGAGGTGAACGAACCACCCGGCGAGTTGATGTACATGGTGATGTCGCGGTCGGGATCCAGCGACTCCAGCACCAGCAGCTGGGCCATGATGTCGTTGGCCGACGCGTCGTCAACCTGCACGCCGAGGAAGATGATGCGCTCCTCGAACAGCTTGTTGTACGGGTTGGATTCCTTGACGCCGAAGCTGCTGTGCTCGATGAACGACGGCAGGATGTAGCGCGCCTGCGGCGCCAAGCGGGGATCAGTGTGGTCGGTCATTTGTCTAGTCCTGCTCCCGGTCCGGTGCCGTTGACGTTGGCGCTGGTGATGATGTGGTCGACGAAGCCGTACTCCAGTGCTTCCTGCGCGGTGAACCAGCGGTCGCGGTCGGAGTCGGCCTCGATGCGCTCGATCGTCTGGCCGGTGAACTCGGCGTTGAGCCGGAACATTTCCTTCTTGATGACCGCGAACTGCTCGGCCTGGATCGCGATGTCGGCGGCACTGCCCGTGACGCCACCCAACGGCTGGTGCATCAGGATCCGGGCGTGCGGCAGGGCGTAACGCTTACCTTTGGTGCCCGCCGCCAACAGGAACTCACCCATCGAGGCCGCCATGCCCATCGCGTAGGTGGCGATGTCGCAGGGCGCCAGCACCATCGTGTCGTAGATGGCCATGCCGGCGCTGATCGATCCGCCCGGCGAGTTGATGTAGAGGTGGATGTCCTTGGTCGGATCCTCCGCCGACAGCAACAGGATCTGCGCGCACAGCCGGTTGGCGATGTCGTCGTCTACTTGAGAGCCCAGGAAGATGATCCGCTCGGAGAGCAGACGCTCGTACACCGAGTCGACAAGGTTGAGTCCCTGCCCGGCGCCACGCATGTCAGTCACGACTGGATACCTGCTTTCTACTACGTCTTTGAACGCGGTACTGACGACACTAACGAAACTGCGGCCTCACGCACTCCCGTACGGGGGCGCGTTCGCTCACAGCGTCACTCGGCGGCGTCGGCGTCCTTTTCGGCGGACTTGTCAGCAGCCTCGTCGTCGCCGGCTTCCTCACCCTCGGCCTGCGGCGTTTCGGACGGGCCGAAGAACTCCGTGGTGTCGATCACGGTGCCGTCGGTGTCGGTGACGGTCGCCGCGTGCACCACGGCGGCGATGGTCAGCCCGCGACGCACGTCGGCGAACATGGCCGGCAGCTGGTTGTTCTGCTGCAGGATCTGGATCAGCTGCTGCGGCTCGATGCCGTACTGACGCGACATCAGCACCAGGCGCTCGGTGAGGTCGTTCTGACCGACCTGGATGTCCAGCTTGTCGGCGACAGCGTCCATCAGCAGCTGGGTCTTGACGGCCTTCTCAGCGTTCGACTTGTTGTCGGCGTCGAATTCCTCACGGCTGCTGCCCTGTTCGGTCAGCTGTTCGGCGAACTTGTCCTCGTCGTGGTCGAGGCCGTGGATCGCGTTGTGCAGGGTGTCGTCGATCTGGGCCTGAACGATCTTCTCCGGCAACGGAACCTCGGTCTGCTCCAGCAGCGCCTCGATCGCCTTGTCGCGGATCTGCTCGGCCTGCTGCACGCTCTTGACCCGGCGAACCTGGTCGGTGAGGCTCTCCTTGAGCTCGTCGATGGTGTCGAATTCGCTTGCCAGCTGGGCGAACTCGTCATCGGGCTCGGGCAGCTCGCGCTCCTTGACCGACTTCACGGTCACCGTCACTTCGGCGTCCTTGCCGGCGAACTCACCGGCAGCCAACTTGGTGGTGAAGACCTTGGACTCGCCGGCCTTCAGACCGGTGATGGCCTCGTCGAGACCCTCGATCAGCTGGCCGGAGCCGACCTCGTGCGACAGGCCTTCGGTGGCGGCCTCGGGCACCTCGGTGCCGTCGACGGTGGCCGACAGGTCGATCGAGACGAAGTCGCCTTCCTGGGCGCCGCGCTCGACGCCGGTCAGGGTGCCGAAACGGGCCCGCAGCGACTGCAGCTCGGCGTCGACCTCCTCGTCCTTCACCTCGATCGGGTCGACGGTGATCTTGAGCGCGTCGAACTCGGGCAGGGTGATCTCGGGGCGCACGTCGACCTCGGCGGTGAACGCCAGCTCCTGGCCGTCCTCCAGCTTGGTCACCTCGATCTCGGGCTGACCCAGCGGCTTGACGTCAGAGGCGGTGACCGCCTCGCTGTAGCGGCTCGGCAGCGCGTCGTTGACGACCTGCTCCAGCACCGCACCGCGGCCGACACGGGCTTCCAGCAGCTTGCGCGGGGCCTTGCCCGGACGGAAGCCGGGCAGGCGAACCTGCTGGGCCAGCGCCTTGAACGCGCGATCGAAGTCGGGCTCAAGCTCGGTGAAGGGCACCTCCACATTGATGCGCACCCGGGTGGGGCTCAACTGCTCGACTGTGCTCTTCACTCTTCCTGCTCCTAGATAGTCCTGGTCGTACTGGCGGGTGAGTCGGGGTGACAGGATTTGAACCTGCGGCCTTCCGCTCCCAAAGCGGATGCGCTACCAAGCTGCGCTACACCCCGTGGTGGTGGTCGACCCGCTGCGGCAAAACCCGCGAATGAACCACGCGAGATACTACGTGCTCAGGGCACGGAGCATTCAATTGGCATTGATCGGGGGCACACCGGTACAGTGCTGGTGCTGCACATGCGGGCGTAGCTCAATGGTAGAGCCCTAGTCTTCCAAACTAGCTACGCGGGTTCGATTCCCGTCGCCCGCTCCACAAAACCGCCCTCACCGGGCGGTTTTTTGTTTCCGGAAGCAAGCTCGTGCGCCCGGGCCTGCTTAGATCGTCGTGGCCGATCAGGTTTCGAGCGACGGGGACGCCGATGAACTATCCGCAGGGCGGCAACGGCTGGCAGCACATGCCACCACACAACATGGCGCCCCAGGTCTATCCGGGCCAGCCCTATCCGCAGGCCTACGCCCCTGGCTACTACGCGCCACCACCACCCAAGAAGTCAAAGGCTTGGCTCTGGGTTCTGCTCGCGATCCTGACCGTCATCGTCTTGGGCGTCGGCGGCTATGTCGCCTTCGTCGCCGTGGAATCAAAGCGCACCTGGACGGTGACGTATCAGGTCCGCGGTACGGGGAACTCCGCCGCCGTCCGGTATTCGGTACGCGACGGCGACACCACTCGCGAGGACGTGCCTTTGCCTTGGACCAAGGAAGTCACGTTCACCCCATCCAAGGCGTACGTGTTGGAGGTGTCTCCCGCTGCGAACGGCGAAATGGTCACGTGTGAGGTGCATGTTGACGGCGAACTTGTCGACAGCGACACCGTTACCGGCAGCGGAGCGAAGGCAGTCTGCAGCGGATTTACCCCTAACGCGAGCCGATTCCTGTAACCCGATGATCAGCGTCCGCGCTCTGGCCCGCCGGGAACGTGAGGAATTCGCCGACCTGCTCGACGGGCTGAGCCCGCAGCAGTGGCACGCACCCACGTTGTGCGTCGGCTGGACCGTCCGTGACGTCGCCGCCCACACCCTTTCCTACCTCGGGCAGAGCCGTCTGGGCCTCACCGCGGCGATGCTGGCCGCACGCGGGCGGGTGGACCGGCTCAACGACCGTGCGCTACGAGGCGGCGCCGGATCCGGACCTGACGAACTTCGCGCCCTGATGCGGGCGGGCGTCGACCCGTCGGGCGCCGGGGCGCTGTACGGCTGCCGGGTCGCGCTCATCGAATGCCTGATCCATCAGCAAGACATCCGGCGTCCGCTCGGCCTACCCCGGACCGTCCCGCCCGACGCGCTTCGGGCCTCCCTGACGTACGCCCGGGTCAGCCCGGTGATCGGCGGGGCCTGGCACACCCGCGGGCTGCGACTGGTCGCCACCGACCTCGACTGGTCGGCCGGCCGCGGACCCGAGATTCACGGCCCGGGTGAGGCACTGTTGCTGGCGATGACCGGACGCGTCGGCGCGGTCGCCGCCGAACTGCATGGTCCCGGCTTGGCCGAGTTGGGCCGGCGATGACGCACACTCAGACGGGCCGTTTCGGCTCGATCCGGTCCGACGAGAAGAGGGGCGTGAATGAACTACCCGCACGGCGACGCCGGTTGGCACCAGATGCCGCCCCCGAACATGCCGCCCCAGGGCTATCCCGGCCAGCCCTATCCGAGTCAGCCCTATGGGCCCGGTTACTACGGGCCATTCCCACCGCCCAAGAAGAAAAAGGCGTGGCCTTGGGTCCTGCTCGCGATCGTCGCCGTGATCGTGGTGGCCGTCGGCGGCGTCTTCGGCTTCAAGTATTACGACCTGCACCGGACCGTCACCTACACCTACGAGGTGACCGGAACCGGCACTACCGCATTGATCAGCCACTCGTACAACGGCGGTGCCTCAAGCGGAGACACCGAAGTTCCGCTGCCGTGGACCAAGACATTCGAAGGCGAGCGAGACGCATCTTTCCATTTGTTGGCAAATGCGTTCTGGGGCGAGACCGTGACGTGCAAGGTCAGCATCGACGGGACGGTCATCATCACCAAGACCGAATCCAGCGGCAAATGGGCGGCATGTAGCGGGCCCGAGCTGTGACGACGGGGTCACCGGTCTCGATCCGGCGTCGAATCGGGGCAGACCTGACGCCAACCGCGTAACGATCCGACGGCGACCGTCGATTCTGTTAACGGGCCGCCCCTAGCATCGGGCAGTGACGTATCTCCGCATTCTGCCGAGCTGTCGCACACGTCCGTTGCTCACCGCTGGAGGGTCGTTGAGAAGTCAGCCGATCGATGCGATCGACGGCTTCTGCACGCCCGAGTTCGCCCGGGTGCGCGATGCCTTCGAGAACAACTTCGCCGAGCACAACGAAATCGGCGCGGCGGTGGCGGTCTGGGTCGAGGGTGATTTGGTGGTCAACCTGTGGGGCGGATCTGCGGACGCGGCAGGCACCCGACCCTGGGAGCAGGACACCCTGGCCAGCGTGTATTCCGGGTCGAAAGGCCTGTTGAGCACCTGCATCCACCTGTTGGCCGACCGCGGCGAGATCGACCTCGATGCGCCGGTGGCCCGGTACTGGCCCGAGTTCGGCCAGTGCGGCAAGCAGGACATCACCATCGCAATGGTGCTGGGCCACCGCTCCGGTGTGATCGGCCCGCGCGAACCGATGGACTGGCGCCAGGTCACCGACTGGGACGCGGTGTGCAATCGCATCGCGGCCGCGACACCGTGGTGGCCGCCGGGCACCGCGCAGGGCTACCAGGTGGTGACGTTCGGGTTCATCCTCGGTGAGGTGGTGCGCCGGGTCACGGGCCGCACCCTGGGCCAGTATCTGCGCACCGAGATCGCCGAACCGTTAGGCGCCGACATCCACATCGGCCTACCCGATTGGCAGCATCACCGGTGCGCGGAGATGGTGAACAAGCCGTCGGTGCGCAGCCTGTTGGCCGACAACGGGGTCAACGAACCGCCCGCGTCGCTCGGTGACCATCCGATGGCCGGCTGGGCAGTGTCGATGGACTTCGTGCCGGACGACGAGCTCGGCGTGCAGGCCCTCGGCACCTGGCGCTCGGCGGAATTCCCGAGCACCAACGCTCACGTCTCGGCGCTCGGCATGGCGACCTTCTACAACGCGCTGGCCCAGGAGAAGCTGCTGACCCGCGAGCACATGGAGCGCTGCCGGGTCTCGCAGGGCGGATTCGACGCCGACGTGGTGCTGGGTGCGCGGGTCGCCGACCACGGTTGGGGCCTGGGCTACATGCTCAACCAGCGCGGGCTGGCCGGCCCGAACACCGGCATCTTCGGGCACGGCGGGTCGGGTGGCTCATTCGCCTTCGTCGATCTGGAGCACCGGATCGGCTACGCCTACGTGATGAACTATTTCGACGCCACCAAGTGCAATGCCGACCCTCGGACGGTCGCGCTGTCCAACGAGGTGTACTCCGCTCTCGGCGTAATTTGAGTTCTCTTCGAGGACCCGGAAACACCGTTTTCCGTCGGTACGCTGGACGCCATGAACAGCGTTCTGCTGGTACTCATCATCCTGGTCATCGCCGCGATCGCGTTCGTGGTCTACACCTCGTCGAAGGCCAACGGCCGGCGCTCAGCGGAGTCACTGGCTGACGCCAAGGCCGACGCCCGCCGGCTGATCGAGCGCCTCGGCGGCCAGGTGCTCAACCTCACGGGCTCCGACGATGCGTCCAAGCAGGCGCTGGCCGATGCCTCCGAGCGCTACACCGCGGCGTCCTCCCAGATCGATCAGGCCACCACCCCCAAGCAGGCCGAGCTGGCCAAGGAGAGCGCCATCGAAGGCCTCTACTACGTGCGGGCCGCCCGCACCGCGATGGGGATGGATCCCGGTCCCGAGTTGGAGCAGTTGAGCGGGCAGCGCTCGGCCGGCTCGGTCACCGAGGACCGGCGGATCAACTTCGAGGGCCGCGAGATCGAGGCGTCGCCCTCCCCCTCGGAACGCACCCCGAACTACTACCCCGGTGGCCGGGTGGCCGGACGTCCGGTACCCGCCGGCTGGTACTCCGAACCGTGGTGGAAGCCGGCGTTGGTGGCCGGTGCCTGGGGCCTGGGCTCGGTCCTGTTGTTCGACGCATTGTTCTCGGGCATGCACGGAGTCGATTACGGCGCACAGGGTTTCGAGAGCGGCTACGGTGACGGCTACTCCGACGGTTTTGCCGCGGGCCAGGACGGTGGCGCCGACGGCGGAGGCTTCGACGGCGGTGGTGACGCCGGAGGCGACTGGGGCGGCATGGATGCCGGCGGCTGGGACGGCGGCGGCGATTTCGGTGGCGACTTCGGAGACTTCGGCGGCTTCTAGCCTCGCCTACACCTGACAGTCAGGGCACCAGAACAGGTTGCGGGCCTCCAGCTCCGCGGTGCGGACGGTGGCCCCGCACACCCGGCACGCCTCCCCTGCCCGGCGGTATACATAGGTGCGCGGCCGGCCGGGGCCGTAGGACGGCGCGCCGTGATCGTGTTCGGGTCGGACCACCACGATCTTGCCGCGGCGCACCCCGACCTTCATCAGCTCGACGAGATCGGTCCACATCGCGGCGAACTCGTCCTGCCCGACGTGCGTCCCCGGTCGGTACGGGTCGATGTGATGACGGAACAGCAGTTCGCTGCGGTACACGTTGCCAACCCCGGCGATCACCGATTGGTCCATCAGTAACGCACCGATTGTCCTGCGCGACTTGTTGATTCGTGACCAGGCCAGTCCGGGATCGGCATCCTTGCGCAGCGGGTCGGGGCCGAGGCGGGCCACCACGTCGGCGATCTCGGGTTCGGCGAGCAGTTCGCACACCGTCGGGCCGCGCAGGTCGGTGCCGTACTCGGCGCCCACCAGCCGCATCCGCACCTGGCCGACCGGAAGCCCCAACGGGGTCACCGCCTCGGTGAAGGTTCCGTAGAGACCTAGGTGGATGTGCACCACCCGGCCGCCGTCGTAGTGATGGAACAGGTGCTTGCCCCAGGCCGAGGCTCGCTTGAACACCTGCCCGTTGACCGCGGCCGCACCGTCGGCGAAGCGGCCTTGCGGGCTGGACACCACCACTGGTGCCCGCCCGAAGCGCTTCTGGTGCAGCCGGGCCAACCGGTGCAGAGTGTGCCCTTCGGGCATGGTTCAGGCAGGCGCGCCGGGAACCGGCGGGGCCACGTGGTCCTTCTCGTATTCGGCCAGGATGTCGATGCGGCGCTGGTGACGCTCGGCCTCCGACCACGGCGTGGACAGGAACGCGTCGACGATGGCCAACGCCTCTTCCTCGGTGTGCATGCGCCCGCCCAGCCCCATCAGCTGCGCGTTGTTGTGCTCGCGGGCCAGCTTGGCGGTCTCGACACTCCAGGCCAGGGCACAGCGGGCGCCGGGCACCTTGTTCGCGGCGATCTGCTCACCGTTGCCCGAGCCGCCGAGCACGATGCCCAGGCTGCCCGGATCGGCGACGGTCTTGACCGCGGCGTCGATGCAGAATGCCGGATAGTCGTCATCCGCGTCGTAGGTGTAGGCACCACAGTCGATCGGCTCATGGCCGGTCTTCTTCAGATGCTCGATGATGGTCTGCTTGAACTCGAATCCGGCGTGGTCGGCACCGATGTAGACGCGCATGCCGGTAACCCTAACTGGTCAGTAGCACGTCAAGCCTTCGCCTCACCAGCTCGCACACCTGCCAGGAGCAGATCGAGCATTCGCTGCACCTGCTCGGGCGAGCCGCTGGCCAGAAAGATCCCGAGCAGGCTCGACACCACGTCCTCGGCGCGCACATCGCTGCGCAGGCTGCCATCGGAGGCGCCGGCGTCGAGCAGGGTCTGGACCGCACCGGTCACGCTCGCCTTGGTGTCGCGATGGTCGACCGCGCCGGATTCGAAGATGGTGCGCAGTGATTCGGCCATGCCCTTCTTGGCGGCGACGAACGTCGCATAGCGGTCCATCCACCGGCGAAGCGCCACCGGCGGCGGGTACCGGCCGGACAGGTCGGCGGCGGACGCGGATACTTCGGCCAACTCGGCACGGTAGACGGCCTCGATGAGGGCCTCGCGGCTGGGGAAGTGACGGTAGAGCGTCCCGATGCCGACACCGGCCTCACGGGCGATGGCCTCCAGCGAGACGGGCCCGCCTGATGAGGCGAACGCTGCCGCGGCGGCCGCGAGCAGGCGCTCCCTGTTGCGCCGCGCATCAGCCCGTTCAGCCATAGCGGAGGCTCCTCCGTTTTGCTAGCGTACAAGCGGAGGATCCTCCGCATCGTTGTCAGTATGGCATTCCAGGAGCGCACCATGACCACATCGCACCCAGGCGGCACCGGCACCATCGGCGGACACACCGTGGCACGGATCGGCTACGGCGCCATGGGCCTGGGACACGGACTTCCCCTCGACGACGCCACCGCCGTGTTGCGCCGCGCGGTAGAACTGGGTGTCAACCACATCGACACCGCGTCCTTCTACGACGACGGCGTGGTGAACGGGCGCATCCGCGATGCACTCGCCCCGTACCGCGAGGATCTGGTGATCGTCAGCAAGGTGGGCGCCCGGTCCGCCACCGGGCCCATTCCCCTGGCACTCGCCCAGCATCCGGCCGACCTGCGCGCCGCCGTCGAACTGGATCTGGCGGGTCTCGGGCTGGAGCAGGTTCCGGTCGCGAACCTGCGCCGCGCCGACATCGGCCCCGGTCTCTCCGCCGAAGGCGATCAGCTCGTCGACCTCGACGATCAGTTGGCCGAGATGGTGGCACTGCGCGACGAAGGCAAGATCGGTGCGATCGGAATCAGCAACGTCGACCTGGACACCCTGCGCCGTGCGCTGCCCGCCGGCATCGTGTGCGTGCAGAACTCCTACAGCCTGCTCGACCGCAGCCATGAGGACGAACTGGCGCTGTGCCGCGAACAGGACATCGCCTGGGTGCCGTTCTTCCCCCTCGGTTCGGCGTTCCCGGGTTTTCCGAAGGTGGCCGAAAATGCTGTGGTGCAACGGATCGCCGGGGAAAAAGGCGTCAGCGGCGCACAAGTAGGGCTGGCATGGTTGCTCGCCCACGCGCCCAACACCCTGCTCATCGCCGGGACGACGTCGATTGCCCACCTGGAGGAGAACCTGGCGGCCGGCGACCTGGTGCTGAGCGAGCAGCAACTGGCCGATCTCGATGCCGTCGACGTGAAGCTAGGCCAGGGTGATGGCGTCCAGGCGTTCCTTGATGAAGGCCGATGACGTCACCGGTTCCAGACCGACGACCTTGCCGATCGGCGGCTCCAGCGGGGTGACCAGTGCGTCGTGGTTGGCCTCGTAGAAGTAGATCAGCGAGACCAGGTCCTCCTCGGGGGCGTGCGGCTGCGGCGGCAGCACGCGGTGCCGGCCCGACGGCCACCGCCGGCCACTCCAATACTCCAGCAGGTCACCGATGTTGACCGTGAGCGATCCCGGCTCCCACGGCGCGTCCTCCCAGCCCTCCTGCTCGGAGTACACCTGCAGGCCGCCCGCACCGGGCTCGCGGTCCAGGATGGTCACCGTGCCGAAGTCGGTGTGCGGGCCGATGCGGAACTGGCCCAGCTCGGGCTCCCCCACCACGCTCACCGGCGGGTAGTGGTTGATGTTCATGGTCCAGGTCGGTCGGTTCGCCAGCGCGGCAAAGGGATTGGCCGGCAGTCCGAGAGCGTGGGCGAACAGGGCCAGCAGCTCGTCGGAGACCTTCCGCATGGCGGCGGTGTACTCGTCGACCAACGGTTGCAGCGCGGGCACCTCGGCCGGCCACACGTTGGGCGCGAACCAGATCCGGTCCACCTCGGGGTCGCCCGTCGCGGTCTCGGCGCCCAGGCTGTAGCTCTCCTTCAGGTCGGGCGGGGTCTCGGTGCCCTCGGCGTAGCCGTTGGCCTCCGCGCCGGGCCCGATCCAGCCGTGCCCGCCGACCGGGACCGAATAGCGCTGTTTGACCTCGTCGGGTAGGCCGAAGAATTCCCGGCTGGCCGTCCGCACCTTGGCCGCGAGTCCGGTGTCCACGCCGTGTCCGGTCACCACGATGAACCCGGCCCGCTGCAGGCCGGCGTCCACCTCGGCGGCGACCGCGTCGGCCTCGGCCCCACCGGCGTACCAGCGGGACAGGTCAACTGTTGCAATGGCGCTCATTCGCCGATGTCCTCCGCCCACAGGTCTGGTCGCTCGGCGATGAATTCCTCCATCATCGCCACGCAGCGTTCGTCGTCGAGCAGGGTAACCGCCACCCCGTGCTCGGCCAGCCAGTCGTGCCCGCCGGTGAAGGTCCGGCTCTCCCCGATCACCACGGCGCCGATGTTGAACTGACGGACCAGGCCGCTGCAGTACCAACACGGCGAGAGCGTCGTCACCATGATCGTGGACCGGTAGCCGCGCTGGCGCCCGGCGGCCCGGAAGGCGTCGGTCTCGGCGTGGATCGACGGGTCGTCGTTCTGCACGCGGCGGTTGTGGCCGGATCCCAGCAGTGTCCCGTCGGAGCTGAACAGTGCGGCACCGATGGGGATCCCGCCCTCGGCCAACCCTTTTCGGGCTTCGGACACCGCGACGTCGAGCATCTGTTGTGGGGTCATGCCGACACCTGTTCCGTGATCGGGCGCGAGCGGCGCAACAACAGGTAGCAGCCGCCCGCGATCAGGAACCCGACGAAGAACGTGATGTCACCCAACTGCGGCACCTCTCGCGCGACGAACCCGACGAACTTCGCCTGGTTACAGAACAGTGTCACCGATACCACGAGGCCGACCAAGAATGACACCAGTCCGGGCCAGTTGGTGTAGGACCGGTCATAGAGGAACTGCGCGACAGGCGCGCCCCTGCGCCGGTATTCGTCGGCGAACATCACCCCGAGCCAGGGGCCGATCCAGTACGCGATGATCAGTAGGAAGGCCTCGTAGCTGGCGGCGGCGTCGGCCAGCGCCCACCAGGCGATGAGGAAGCCGACGACGCCGAAGAACCCGGTGGCCAGGGCCCGGGCGATGTGATGCGGCAGCTTGATCCCGATGGTCACGAAAGCCATTGCGCCCGAATAGATGTTGATCGCATTCGCGGCGATCGCCCCGATGGCGATGGCCAGCAGGGTCAGACTCGCCAGCCATGGGGCCAGTTCGGAGGTGAACGCGGTGGTCGGATTGTCGGAGACCGCGGGGCCGATGGTCACCGAGGCCGCACCGACGGTTTGCAGCAGCATGCACGATACGAACAGCCCTGCGGCGGCGAAGAACCCGGTGCGCGGCCCGGCCGCCGACCGAGGCAGGTACCGGGTGTAGTCGGCGGCGTACGGCGCCCAGCCAGCGACGTAGCCAAAGGCGGTGCCCACGGTCAGCAGGAAGCCACCCGTGCCGCCCACCCCGCCGGTCACCGCCGGGGCCCCGAGGTCGGCCTTGCTCAGGATCACCACCGAGGTGATCGCGAAGATGACCGCGAGCACCGGGAAGGCCCAACGCTCGAACGCCTGAACCAGGTTGTGCCCGAACACCGCCAACGCGGTCTGCACCACCACGACGAGCACCAGGGCCAGTACCGGCGCGATGCCGAGCAGGGTCGACAACGCGAACGCCCCGCTGACGCTGTTCGTGGCGAACCAGCCGATGCCTGCGGTCACCGTCATCAGCAGCGACGGCACGGCATTGCCCCGGAAGCCGAATGCCAGCCGGCCCAGCACCATCTGCGGAACGCCGTGCAACGGCCCGCGCTTGGACAGGAAGTAATGCGCGAGCGCCCCGAGGCCGGTGCCGATTCCGAGCCCGGCCACGGCCTGCCAGAACGTCATGCCGTACACGGAAACCGCCAGCACCCCGAGGAAGATCGTGGCGAATTCGAGGTTCGGCGAGGTCCAGGTCCAGAACAACTGACTGGGTTTCCCGTGCCGGTCGGCCTCGGCGATGAACTCGTTGCCGCCGGGTTCGACCGCTGCGATCCGGTCCCGGTAGGAACCGTCGGTACTGGGCTCAGCCGCTGTCATCCGTACACCGTGGCGTGAACCGTGGCCCAACGCAAGCTGAACGCGGAGATTGGTTGGCGGTCAGTCGGGCTCGGCGACGGAAAGCAACTCGCGGGCGCTGGCGACGATGTGGTCGTCGAGCGCTGAACGGCGGACGTCCGGCCCACCCGTCTCGATGGCGTGCAGCAGTGCGCGATGCTCTTCGGGGATCGCCGACAAGCTGTCGTGGCGCCTGGCGAGCCGATGGATCTGCATCCGGATGCGCGGTTGCACGCTGGCCCACAGCTGCATGGCGTGTTCGGAGTGGGCGCTCTTGACGATCGTTTCGTGGAACAGCACGTCGAGTTCGTTGAGCAGATCCAGGTCGTCGGCCGCCGCGGCATCGTCCATGCGCGCCACGAGCCGCCGCAGCTCGACCAGCACGGCTGGATCGACGCTCGCCTTCTCCACTGCGAACTGCTCGATCGACAACCGCACCGGAAGCAACACCCCCAGCAGTTCGTCGGCGCTCACCGTCGCCACGAATGCCCCGCGATTGGGAATGTGATGCACCAAGCCCTCACTTTCCAGCTGCCGCAGGGCTTCGCGCACGGGACCGGGACTGGTGCTCAGGTGCGAGGCCAGCACATCCTGCTTGAGCTGCGCGCCGGGTGCCAGGCCGCCTTTCACGATCTGCTCGCGCAGCCAGTCCGCGATCTGATGCCGTCGCGACGCGGGTAACGGGGCGACTGCGGCCAGCGGTTCCAGCGCCTCCGTCAACGGTCGTTCTCCTTCACACAGGGTCGCCAGGGATGCCCCAGTGGCATCAATCCTATGCAGCCGTTCGCGCCGGTTCCGGCGCAGACGCTGCCACATTCCACTGTTGCGCAGATTACAGATTATAGATAATCTCCGATTTATCCAAACCGGTCGGAGCGGTGATCCGCCCTCGACCTGAAAAATCTTCCGAACAAAGGACTTTCATGCGTAGAGCCCTCCGCGCCGTGTTCGTCGCCCTTGCCGCCATCACCGCGCTGGTGCTCGCCGGCTGTACCTCTTCGGGGCAGACGGGCGCCTCCCAAAACAGCGTCCTCACCAACGTGCTGACCTCCAAGAAGCTCACCGTGGGCGTATTCGCCGACGCTCCGCCGTATGGCGTGATGAACAGCTCCGGCGAGTACGAGGGTTTCGACATCGACAAGGCCAGAGCACTCGCCGACTCACTCGGCGCCACGGTGGAATTCGTCAGCGCCACCAACGCCAGCCGAATTCCCATGCTGGAGACCGGAAAAGCCGACGTCGTCATCGCCGCGCTGACCAACCTCGACGAACGCGCCCAGGTGGTGGCCCTGACGAGGCCATACGCATCCGAGGGACAACTCGTCGTGGTGCCGGCCGACAGCCCGATCCGAAGCTACGACGACCTGGCCGGCCGCACCGTGGCCTCGACTCGCGGCAGTGTGCCCGCCACGATCCTGGAGGCCGAGTTCCCGCAGGCCAAGCCCAGCCTGTTCGAAGCCGTTGCCGACTCCATCCAGGCCCTGCGCAGCGGAAAGGTCGACGCCCTGATGGAGAGCACGGCGGTGGTCGCCGGCGTGCGCGCGAGCCAGGGCGAGGCGGTACGCGTCCTCGACGCGCCTGCACTGGCCCCCTCGTTCGTGTCGTTCGGCATCAAGATGGGCGACCAGCTCTGGCTCAACTACCTGAACAACTTCATCATGAACTACAACATCAGCAAGGCCGCCGATGAGTCCTACAACAAATGGCTCGGCATGGACGTCCCCGCGCTCATCAAGTAAACCGCTGCATCCCAACATTTTTCAGGACAACACATGCAGCTCTACTACGGGGACCTGATCCCCTACCTCATTCCACTGCTCAAAGGCCTCGCGGTCAGCATCGGGGTGAGCGTGGTCGCAGTGGTCGCCGGCGGCGCATTCGGGATCCTGCTCTACACCGGGCGCACGTCCAAGGTGAGCATCCTGCGCGTCGTGTCATCGACCTATATCGAGGTCATCCGCAACACCCCACTGCTGCTGCAGCTCTACCTCGTCTACTTCGCACTCCCGCAGGCCGGGATCAACCTCGACCCGGTTGCGGCGGGCATCCTCGCGCTCAGCATCAACAACGCGGCGTACATGGCGGAGATCTATCGCGCCGGCTTTCAGTCCGTGCCGGCCGGCCTGCGTGAAGCGGGCGCGGCACTCGGCCTCAGCCCGCGTGACACGTTCTGGCGCGTTTTGTTCCCACCGGCGATGCGAAATGTCCTGCCGGCCATCACCAATCAGACGATCCTTCTGTTCCTGGCCTCGTCGATCACGTCGGTCGTATCCCTGCCCGACCTGATGCACGTGATGATGGGAATCACCTCGACCACGTTCCGCACCATCGAGGCGTTCACCGTCGGCGGCCTGCTCTACTTCGCGGTCGCGCTCCTCATCGCGAGCCTGTCGCGAATCGCCGAAACCCGGTTCATCAAGTGGAAGGTGGCGTGATGTTCGAAGGCCTCGGCACCCAACATCTCTCGCTGATCTGGAACGGCGCGCTCGTCACACTCCAGATATGCGCGCTGTCAGTACTTTTCGGCGGTCTGTTCGGAATCGTCATCGGCCTGATGTCCACCGGAACCAGCCGCGCCCTGCGGTGGGTGGCCGCGCTCTACGTCGCGTTGATCCGCGGCATCCCGGTCTTGCTGATCATCTTCTTCGTCTACTTCGGCATACCGCTGCTGGCCCCCGGCAGCAGCCTCTCGGAGTACTGGGCCGCGGTGATCGCGCTGTCGGTGTTCGCCTCGGCCTACATCGGCGAACTCGTGCGCGGCAGCATCCAAGCGGTTCCGCGTGGACAGTTCGAGGCCGCCGACGCACTCGGGCTGTCGTACACCCAACGTATGCGCTGGGTCATCCTGCCGCAGGCCGCACGAGTGATGGTGCCACCCGGTGTCGGTTTCCTCGTGGTCCTGATCAAAGACAGTTCCCTGGTGGCCGTCATCGGTCTCATCGAGCTGACCCGGGCAGGCAACGTGGTCAGCTCGCTGACCGCCGACCCGATCACCACCTACCTCATCGTCGGTGCCGGCTATTTCGTCATCTGCTACGCGCTTTCGTCGCTGGGCCGCCGATACGAACGAAAGCTCGGCGTCCACGTCAAGGCACCCGAGGTCGGCGAAACCCTCACCCTCACCACAGGAGCGAAGAAATGATCGAGGTCGACGGACTACGGCTGAGCTTCGGCGACACCGAAGTGCTGCACGGGGTTTCGTGCCGGGTGGCCGAACGCGAAGTCGTGTGCATCATCGGCGCGTCGGGCTCCGGTAAGAGCACGCTGCTGCGTTGCATGAACGGTCTGGAACGGCCGTCACAAGGCACGATCGTCATCAACGGGCACACGCTGGGACCCCAGGAGAAGACCGCCGACCTCGCCGTGGTGCGCCGTGACGTCGGCATGGTGTTCCAGCATTTCAACCTCTTTCCGCACATGACCGTCATCGAGAACATCGCGCTGGCGCCGCGGCGGGTGCTGGGTCGCACCAAGAGCGAGGCCGAGGAACGAGCCCGCATCCTGCTGGGTCGAGTGGGGCTGGCGGACAAGGCCGAGGTCTATCCCGATTCGCTGTCGGGAGGTCAGAAACAACGCGTGGCCATCGCTCGTGCCCTGGCCATGGATCCGAAGATCATGCTGTTCGACGAGCCCACCTCGGCGCTGGACCCTGAGATCGTCGGCGAGGTGCTGGCGGTGATGAAAGACCTCGCCGCCGACGGCATGACCATGGTCGTGGTGACCCACGAGATGGGCTTCGCCCGCGAGGTCTCCGATCGGGTGATCTACATGGACAAGGGCTCCATCGTCGAAACCGCCAGCCCGACATCGATGTTCACCACGCCGCAGGAGACCCGTACGCGGGAGTTCCTGAGCAAGGTGCTCTGAGATGCCTGCCCTGGACTACCTGCTGACGGGCGCCGAGATCGTGGACGGCACCGGGACTCCCCCACGCCGTGCCGATGTCGGTCTGCGCGGGAACCGCATCGCGTTCGTCGGGTTGTCACCCGAGGTCCGAGCGGTCACCACGCTGGACTGCACCGGCATGATCATCACGCCCGGGCTGATCGATCCGCACAGCCACAGTGACTGGTCAGTGCTGGGCAATCCCGACGCGTTCAGCACGATCCACCAAGGCGTCACCACCGAGGTGGTCGGCAACTGTGGTGTCACCTACGCTCCGATCGGCGACGACGATGTCGGCGCGACCACCGGTGCCCTGCGCGCCATGGGCTACGACGGTCCGGTCGACTGGCGCAGCTTCGGTGATCTCGTGCAGCGGGTGCACTCCGGTCCGACAGCCCAGAACCTCATGTGGTTCGTCGGGCACACCGCGATTCGTTCCGCCGCGCGGCCGGCCGCCGACACACTGCGCGCGCAGGTCCGCCTGCTCGAGGAGTCGATGGAGGCCGGCGCGATCGGCTTCACCAGCGGACTGGAGTACGGCTCAGGCCGTTTCGCGGCCACCGCGGAACTCACGACGCTCGCACAAGTGGCAGGCCGACGCAACGGCATGTATGCCAGCCACATCCGGAATCGCGACGCCGGTCTCGACACCGCCGTGGACGAGTTCTTCGCCGTCGTCGACGGTGGAGGGGTGCGCGCGCAACTGTCGCACCTGAACGTGCGTCACGACACCGGGGCCGAACCCGGCGCCTGGGAGCGCGCGGCCGAACGCGTGGTCACCGAACGACAGCGCGGAATCGACGTGCTGGCCGACATGACCCCCTACCCGCACGGCATCGGCATGGCCACCGGATTGCTGCCGGGATGGTTGGCCGAACGTCCCGGCGCGGAGGCCGCCGAGCTGCTCAAGGACCGGGAAGTCCGCGACCGGGTGCGCCGCGACAGCGACCGCTACTGGCGGTTCGTGCACCGCGGCCAGTGGCACCGCGTGCGGCTGGGCGTCAGCCCGACGCACCCCGACTGGGAAGGACTGTCGTTCACCGAGATCGCCGAGAAGCACGGCGCCGACGAGTGGGAGTGCCTGTTCGACATCCTCACCGCGGCGGGCGCCGACATGGGCAGCGTGCAGCTGATCGGCGACCTGTTCACCGCGGGCCATCTCGCCGAGGCGATCGCGCACGACCACTTCCTGCTCGGGGTCGACGCGTTCACCACCTGCCGGCACGGCGCGCTCGCGGGCCGGACCCGCAATCCGCTGTTCTACCACGGGCATACGCACTATCTGGCACACCACGTTCCGGCGGGCACGCTGTCGCTGGAGACGGCCATCCACAAGATGACCGGCATGGTCGCCGAACACTTCGGCATGCGTGACCGGGGTGAACTGCGCGAGGGCGCGTTCGCCGATGTCGTGGTGTTCGACCCGGCGGTCATCGACCGCACCGACACCTGGACGCTGCCACGCCGATACGCCGACGCCGCCCGCCATGTGTGGGTGAACGGCGTGGCTGTCGTCGCCGACGCCACCCACACGGGCCGCAGGCCCGGGCTCATGCTCACCCACCGGCCGTGACAACACCACGACCACATCATCCCGAGGAGTACCCAACCACATGAAAATCACCGGCATTCAGACGTGCGGGCTGCGCGGCGCCACCCCGGAGGGCGGCTGGTCCAACGAACTGCGCCCCGACGACGTCGTGCACACCCTGGTCGCCGTCCACACCGACAGCGGTCAGGTCGGCATCGGCAGCGCCTTCACCACCGAAGGTCTGGTCGCCGCGGCCGTGGATGTGCTTGCGCCACAACTGATCGGGCAAAGTGCACTGGAAGCCGAGCGGCTGACCGAGACGCTGCACCAGAGCGCGTTCTGGATGGGGCGCGGCGGCTCCCTCACCCATGCCACGAGCGCCATCGACATCGCGCTGTGGGATCTGGCCGGCCAAGCACTCGGTCAACCGGTAGGGCGGCTGCTCGGTGGCCGTTACCGGGAGCGGGTGCGGCCCTACGCCTCGGTGCTGATGGACGAGGCGCCGGTGATGACCGAAAACCTTTCGCAGCTGGCGGATCAGGGCTTCACGGCATTCAAGATCGGCTGGTGGAAGTTCGGCCGCGTGGACAGTCAGACCGACGAGCGCACCGTCGCCGCGGCCCGCGAAGCCGTCGGCGACCACATGCTGGCGGTCGACGCCGGTGGTTCCGAGGCCTTCTTCCCCGGCGGATTGTCGTGGGCCAAGCGCACGGCCGACATGCTGGCCGATTACGGCGTCGCATGGTTCGAGGAGGCGCTGGCACCCGACGACATCGACGGATTCGTCGAGTTGCGGCGGCATTCCAAGGTGCCCATCAGCGGCGGTGAGGTCCTGACCCGTCGGCAGACTTTCTTGCCGTTCCTTGACGCTGGGGCCTTCGACATCGTGCAACCCGATACCACCAAGGGCGGCGGCCTGAGCGAGTCGCGCCGCATCGGCTGGGCCGCGCAGGACCGTGGCGTGCAGCTGATCCCGCACGGCTGGAACACCGCGATCGGACTGGCCGCCGATCTGCATCTGGCGTCGGCGCTGGCCTCGACCGACTTCGTCGAATACAAGACCGGATCCGCCTACATCGACGAACTCGTCAGCGGCGGTTGGAGTCTCGACAACGACGGCATGCTCGCCGTGCCGGACGGGCCCGGGCTCGGCGTCACCCTGGACCGGCCCGCGCTGGAGCGCTACGGCACTCGCCCGACGTTCGCCGATGCCCGATGAGTGAGGAATTCGATCACCACGGCGCCAACGCCGCGACAGCCGGAGGCCGGTGGGGCATTGCTCCGGCTGTCGCGGCCCCGTCGATCCAGTTACGCGTCAGTCGAACTGGGGTGCCTCGGTGCGGGAGCGCTTGAGCTCCCAGAAATGCGGGTACGACGCGAACGTCACCGACGCATCCCAGAGCTTGCCGGCCTCTTCGCCGCGCGGGATCTTCGAGAGCACGGGGCCGAAGAACGCGACGCCGTTGACGTGGATGGTCGGGGTGCCGACGTCGTCGCCGACGGCGTCCATGCCGGCATGGTGGCTCTTGCGCAGCGCCTCGTCGTACTTGTCGGTGGTGGCCGCCTCGGCCAGTTCGGCGGGCAGGCCGACCTCGGCGAGTGACTGCTCGATGACCTGGTCGAGATCCTTGTTGTCCTGGTTGTGGATCCGGAAACCCATCGCGGTGTAGAGGGGGCCGAGGATCTCCTGGCCCTTGAGCTGTTCGGCGGCGATGGCCACCCGCACCGGGCCCCACGCCTTCTTCATCAGTTCCTGGTAGTTCTCCGGCAGGTCACGGCCCTCGTTGAGCACGGCGAGGCTCATCACGTGGAATTGCACGTCGATGTCACGCACCTGCTGCACTTCGAGGATCCAGCGCGACGTGATCCAGCACCACGGGCACAGTGGGTCGAACCAGAAGCCGGCTACGTCTTTTTGAGCCATCTACGCGTTCCTCTCGGTGTGGTTCAGGGCACAACTGCGTTCAGCACAACTCCGCACCCATATCGAGATGTTCCCGATTCCGGTAACTATTGCGGCTGCCGGTGCGACAAGCATGATGGCTGGTGTGTCGGGGCATGCATGCCGACGTCACGGCAATGGCACAGGAAACGCATAGTGCGCGAATTTTACCGAACCGTGTTGTTCCTGTGACCCTGGTCAACCACTGTTGCCCAAGTGAGCAGAGCGCTGTAAGGGTTCTGCGTGATAGCTGAGGAGCTTGAACATGGCCGCACGCGCCCTTCTGACCACCGCCGGCGCCGTCGCCGTCGCCCTTGCGCTGGCCGTACCGGCGCAGGCCGATCCGGTACCGGCCCCGGTCGATCCGACCGACACCTCGTTCCTGAACGCCCTGAACGACGCGGGCGTGGGTTACGGCGATCCCAACACCGCCGTCCAGATGGGCCAGGATGTGTGTCCGATGCTGGTCGAGCCCGGTAAGGACTTCGCTTCGGTGGCCTCCCAGATGCGCGGCAACGGCGGCATGTCCCCCGAGATGGCCTCGTTCTTCACGGGCATCGCGATTCAGATGTACTGCCCGCAGATGATGTCGTCGATCGGCGACGGTTCGATCCTGAACAGCCTGGGCGCCCTGAACGGTCTGGCCGGGATCGCCGGCTTCCCCCAGTAGCCCGGGTCTCCCGGACGTCCAGCCACTAGGTTGGACGGGTGGCACTTCCCAATCTCACCCGCGATCAGGCCGTCGAGCGCGCAGCTCTGGTCACCGTCGACAACTACCACGTCGTCCTCGACCTCACCGACGGCAACGGCAAACCCGGCGAACGCACCTTCCGGTCCACCACGACCGTGAAGTTCGATGCCCTTCCCGGCGCCGACACCTTCATCGATCTGGCGGCCGACACCGTCCGCAGCGCGACGCTCAACGGCACCGCGCTGGACGTGTCCGGCTACGACGAGTCCACCGGCATCGCATTGTCCGGCCTGGACACCCACAACGTCCTGGTGGTCGACGCCGACTGCCTCTACTCCAACACCGGTGAGGGTCTGCACCGCTTCGTCGATCCCGTCGACGACGAGGTCTACCTGTACTCGCAGTTCGAGACCGCCGATGCCAAGCGGATGTTCGCCTGCTTCGACCAGCCCGACCTGAAGGCCACGTTCGACGTTCAGGTCACCGCGCCCTCGCACTGGCAGGTGATCTCCAACGGGGCCACCACCGCCGCCGACAGCAACGGCGCGGCCACCGTGCACACCTTCGCGACCACTCCGAAGATGAGCACCTACCTGGCCGCGCTGATCGCCGGACCCTATGCGGTGTGGCGGGATACTTACGCCGACGAACACGGCGAGATCCCGCTCGGCATCTTCTGCCGCGCCTCGCTGTCGGAGTTCATGGATGCCGAGCGGCTGTTCACCGAGACCAAGCAGGGATTCGGCTTCTACCACAAGAACTTCGGCGTGCCGTATGCCTTCGGCAAGTACGACCAGCTGTTCGTGCCCGAGTTCAATGCCGGCGCCATGGAGAACGCCGGCGCGGTGACGTTCCTGGAGGACTACGTCTTCCGGTCCAAGGTGACCCGCGCCTCCTACGAGCGTCGCGCCGAGACCGTGCTGCACGAGATGGCGCACATGTGGTTCGGCGATCTCGTCACCATGCAGTGGTGGGACGATCTGTGGCTCAACGAATCCTTCGCGACCTTCGCGTCGGTGCTGTGCCAGGCCGAGGCCACCGAATACGACACCGCGTGGACCACCTTCGCCAACGTGGAGAAGTCGTGGGCCTACCGGCAGGACCAGCTGCCCTCCACCCACCCGGTCGCCGCGGACATCCCGGACCTGGCCGCGGTCGAGGTCAACTTCGACGGCATCACCTACGCCAAGGGCGCCTCGGTGCTCAAGCAGCTGGTGGCCTACGTCGGCCTTGAGGAGTTCTTGGCCGGCCTGCGGGACTACTTCCGCGACCACGCCTTCGCCAACGCCACGTTCGGCGATCTGCTGGGCGCGCTCGAGAAGGCCTCGGGCCGCGACCTGTCCGGCTGGGGCCAACAGTGGCTCAAGACAACGGGTTTGAACACCCTGCGGGCCGACTTCGCGGTCGACGATTCGGGCGCGTTCACCCGGTTCGCCATCGCCCAGTCCGGAGCCGCGCCGGGCGCCGGGGAGACCCGGGTGCACCGGCTGGCGGTCGGCATCTATGACGACGACCCGGCCGGCTCGGGCAAGCTGGTGCGGGTACACCGCGAGGAGCTCGACGTCGAGGGCCCGACAACGGATGTGCCTGCGCTGGTGGGAGTTTCACGCGGCAAGCTGATCCTGGTCAACGACGACGACCTGACCTACTGCTCGCTGCGGCTGGACCCGGCCTCGCTGTCGACCGTGCTGTCCCGCATCGCGGACATCGCCGACCCGCTCCCCCGCACGCTGGCCTGGTCGGCGGCCTGGGAGATGACTCGCGAGGCCGAGATGAAGGCCCGCGACTTCGTCGCCCTGGTGATGAGCGGCGTGCACGCCGAGACCGAGGTCGGTGTCGCGCAGCGTCTGCTGATGCAGGCGCAGACCGCGCTGAGTTCCTACGCCGACCCCTCGTGGGCCTATGAGATCGGCTGGCCGGCGTTCGGCGACGCGCTGCTCGACCTGGCACGCGAGTCGGCCCCGGGCTCCGATCATCAGCTCGCATTCGTGAACGCGCTGTGCACCTCGGTGCTGTCGCCGAACCACATCGCCGTGCTGACGACCCTGCTCGACAACGAACCCGCCGCGGTGAACATGGCCGGCCTGGTCATCGACACCGATCTGCGCTGGCGGATCGTCACCGCGCTGGCCCGGGCCGGAGTCGTCGACGCCGACGGACCCGAGACGCCGTTCATCGACGCCGAGGCCGAGAACGACCCCACCGCGGCAGGTAAGCGTCAGGCCGCGGCGGCGTCGGCGGCCCGCCCGCAGGACGAGGTCAAGGCCGCGGCCTGGCAACAGGTCATCGAGGACGACACGATCGCCAACATCACCACCCGCGCGATCGTCGGCGGGTTCGTCCAGCCCGGCCAGGCCGAGCTGCTGACCCCGTTCACCACCCAGTACTTCGCGGCCATCTCCGGGGTGTGGGCACGGCGTTCGAGCGAGGTCGCCCAGACCGTGGTGATCGGGCTGTACCCGTCGTGGGACATCAGTGAGAACGGGCTCGACGCGGCCGACGCGTTCCTGTCCGACCCGGAGGTGCCGCCCGCGCTGCGCCGCCTGGTCATCGAGGGCCGGGCCGGCGTGGAGCGCTCCCTGCGCGCCCGCGCCTTCGACGTGAGCGAGTGAGTTAGGACCCGCTCCCCCCTTCCGGGCCTTGCACCGCGAGCGTGCGGGTCTGTCGCCCGACACGCCGTGTCTGGGCGACAGTCTGCGCACGCTCGCGGCTCATAGGCTTGGCCGATGGCGGTCAGCAGAACCCGCGCGGCACGGGCTGCCCGCAAACGCAAACGTCGAATGGACCTCGTGGTCCACGATCTCACCGACGAGCAGTGGGAAGCGATCAAGTCCGCGTGGAATGGCTGCGCCTACTGCGGCACCACGAAGGGACCGTTCCAGAAGGATTGCGTGATGGCGATCTCGCGCGGCGGGCGCTACACCCTGGACAATGTGGTGCCGGCCTGCGCCTCGTGCAATGCGAGCAAGTGCAATTTCGAGGTCAGCACCTGGATGCGGCGCAAGAAGCTCGACGAGCGCGAGTTCCTCGGCCGGTACGTGCAGATTCGCCGGCAGCTGACGGGATAGCCGTGGCGACGCGCGAGCGTGCGCAAAACGCCGACCGCGAGCGGCGTGTCCGGCAACAGATACGCACGCTCGCGGTGCGGGGGAACTGACTACGAAATATCAGGCGGGAGAAACGCCGGCCGACAGCACGCGCACGGCGCTGATCAGACCGTCGATCAGATTGCCTTCCTTGAAGGAGGCGGCGGCCGCCGAGACGCCCAGCGGGGCTGCCTCTTCGATGCCACGGCCCTTGACGTCGGCGCCGTAGACCACCTCGATCGCGCGCTGGTCGGGTGAGACCGCGAGCAGCACCGCGTTATTCGGCGTGGGCACCTTGGCCAGGATCTCGCGCGCCGTCGCCGCGGTGTCGGCACCGAGCGGGCCGATGTAGACCGCGAAGCGCGCCTTGGCCGCCCGCGAGCCGTACTTCATCGCATCGTCGAGGACCACGAGATCCATCGTCGGGAACGGGTAGTGCACCGACAGCTCACCGGGCTCGGTGACCCCGGAGATCCGGCCGCTGTAGGTCAGGGCGTACCCGTAGGGCAGCTCGACGTCCTTGGTCGCGGTCGCGATATCCGTTGTTTGGCTACCACTTGCCACTTGCGCCGCCTCCGATCGTCACGCCATGTGAATCATGCCCGCCGTGCCCGTGATCCTGCGGCTCCTCGGCGGCCCACAGGATGGGCTCGTGGGTCCACGGATCGGACATCTTGTAGGTGGCCGGGTGCGGTCCCTTGCGAGTCATGTAGAACAACGCCAGGACCACGAACAACAACAGCGGAACCCCTCCGAGGAGGGAATGGGTAAGTGCTGTGCTCACGCGCAAACCGTATCAGTCGCGCTACCCTGACGCGCCGAGAGTGCCCAGCAAGTCGGGCCTCACGCCGCGCCCTCTCCGAGGTAGCGCACCCACGCCGGGTCGAGCTCCTTGATCGTCGACAACAACCGCCAGTGCTGACCTTTCGGCGGCATCGGCACACATCGCAGGGTCCAGCCCAGCTCGGCCAGCAGCCGGTCGGCTTTGCGGTGGTTGCAGGGCCCGCAGGCCGCCACACAGTTCTCCCAGGAATGCTCGCCGCCGCGGCTGCGCGGGATCACGTGGTCGACGGTGTCGGCCCGCCCGCCGCAGTAGGCGCAACGGAACCGGTCGCGGTGCATGAGCGCGGCGCGCGTCATCGGGATCCGGGCCCGGTAGGGCACCCGGACGAAGGTGCGCAGCCGGATCACCGAGGGCACCACGATGGTGCGGGTGGCCGAGTGGATGACCGGCCCCGCCGGATCGTCGTGGACGACGTCGGCTTTGCCACACATCACCATGATCACCGCGCGCCGCAACGGCAGCGCGGTCAGCGGTTCATACGTGGAGTTGAGCAACAGGACCCGGCGGCGTCCCCACAGGGACGCGTCGGGCGCGGTGGTGGGCAGTACCTCGACGCTGTGTAGCGGGCGATTGGGCACATGGGGTCCCGATGGGCCGGGAATGTGGCCGGTCCGTCGTATATGGCTTTTTTTGCTGTGCGCCATGGAGCCTCCGAGGAGACAGTCCACCACGGATCCCGGCAATACGCACGAAAATTCTTCGGGTGTTCGCAGGTCAGTCGAATGAACATGAGGTGACCAGACCGCCGTGACCGGCCTCGACGCCCCCTCGGGCCACAATGGACCACAATGAACGACGTGACGCAGGTGCAGCGCTCTTTCTACGACGAAGTCGGCGGCCACGACACCTTCACGGCGATCGTGTCGCGGTTCTACCAGTTGGTGCGCGAGGACGAGATCCTGCTGCCGCTGTATCCCGAGGACGACATCGACGGCGCCGAGGAGCGGCTCCGGATGTTCCTGGAGCAGTACTGGGGCGGGCCCAGGACGTACTCCGACCAGCGCGGTCACCCGCGGCTGCGGATGCGTCACGCACCGTTCCGGATCGGCTATCTCGAGCGCGATGCCTGGCTGCGCTGCATGCACACCGCAGTCGCCTCGATCGATTCACAGACTCTGGACGACGCCCACCGCAAGGCGTTGCTGGACTATCTGGAGATGGCCGCGGACTCGATGGTGAACTCGGCGTTCTGACATGCGCCGGTGGTGGGCGGACGCGGTGTTCTACCAGGTCTACCCCCGCTCGTTCGCCGACAGCGACGGCGACGGAGTCGGCGACCTCGACGGGGTGAGCGGCCGGCTGGATTACCTCGCCTCGCTCGGGGTCGACGCGCTGTGGCTCAACCCGGTGATGGTGTCGCCGATGGCCGACCACGGGTACGACGTCGCCGATCCGCGCGATGTCGACCCGCTGTTCGGCGGCCTCGACGCCCTGACCCGACTGCTCGACGCGGCGCACGCCCGCGGCATCCGGGTGACGATGGACCTGGTGCCCAACCACACCAGCTCGGCGCATCCGTGGTTCGTCGAGGCGCTGGCCGACCCGCGCCGCCGCGACCGCTACATCTTCCGCGACGGCCGTGGCCCCGGCGGCACCCAGCCGCCGAACAACTGGGTGTCGGTGTTCGGCGGCCCGGCGTGGACCCGCATCACCGAACCCGACGGCACGCCGGGCCAGTGGTATCTGCACCTGTTCGACCCGGCCCAGCCGGACCTGAACTGGACCAAGCCCGAGGTGTTCGAGGACCTGGCGAAGACGCTGCGGTTCTGGCTCGACCGCGGGGTCGACGGGTTCCGCATCGACGTGGCGCACGGCATGGCCAAGCCACCGGAGCTGCCGGACATGACGGTCACCGACACCGCGCTGCTGCGCAACAGCGACGACGACCCGCGCTTCGACAACGACAGCGTGCACGACATCCATCGCTTCATCCGCACCGTGCTCGACGACTACCCCGACGCGGTGGCCGTCGGCGAGGTGTGGGTGCACGGCAACGAGCGTTTCGCCAGGTACCTGCGTCCCGACGAGCTGCATCTCGGCTTCAATTTCCGCCTGGTGCAAGCAGATTACGACGCCGGCGAGATTCGCGATGCGATCGACAACGCGATGGCCGCCGCCGCGCTGGCCGGGGCGACCCCGACCTGGACGCTGTCCAATCACGACGTGGAACGCGAGGTCACCCGGTACGGCGGCGGCGCCCGCGGGCTGGCGAGGGCCCGGGCGATGGCGCTGGTGATGCTGGCGCTGCCGGGGGCGGTGTTCGTCTACAACGGCGAGGAACTCGGGCTGCCGAATGTCGAGCTGCCCGATGCCGTGCTCCAGGATCCGGTGTGGGAACGCTCCGGTCACGCCGAACGTGGCCGAGACGGCTGCCGGGTGCCCATGCCGTGGTCGGGCGACGCCCCGCCTTTTGGTTTTTCCTCCAACGCCGACACGTGGCTGCCGATGCCCGCGGAGTGGGCCGTCTTGACCGTGCAGCGCCAGCAGACGGACCCGCGGTCGACGCTGGAGTTCTACCGCCGGGCCCTCCAATTGCGCGCCGGCCGTGCGGAATTCGCCGGCGGCGGGGTCGAATGGCTTGACGCCCCGCCCGGCTGCCTGGCGCTGCGGCGTCCCGGCGGACTGGTGTGTGCGATCAACACCGGTCGCGACCCCGCCCCGTTGCCGCCCGGCGAGGTTGTGCTCAGCAGCGGCGATCCGGCGGAGAACGCGCTGCCGCCGGACACGGCCGTCTGGCTGGTCTAGCGGGGCAAGGCCCGCAACGCATCGTCCAGCGTTGCCATCAGCTGGGCCACCCGGCTGCCACCGGTCGGCGCAGGCGGATACCGGCGCAGGACATCGAGCAGCACCGGGGTTGCGCGTTCCCGAGCCAGCCGTAGTGAGTCGTCCCGG
>NZ_LT546207.1:2086982-2163848 GCF_900078665.2 Mycolicibacterium houstonense
CCGCCGGTCGCAGCCGCGCGTTCACCACGCGACTGGCGAGCACCTCCAAGCCGGTCGCGACCCATGCGACGACGCCTGCGCCGCCGCCACGTTCACGCAACCGCACCACCGCGGCATCGTCGAGCCGCAACGCCCGGTCGACGAACGTCGCGAGATCCTCACGGTCCTTCGGATCGTCGATCCACAGGCCGCGCTCGGCGCCGGTCATCGCAGATGGCGCTCCAGGTAGGCACGCTGGTCGGCGGTGAGGCGTTCCAATCGTTGCTCGGCGATGTGGACCGCGGCCAGCTGGGTCTCCCCGATCACCGACGGCTTGGAGTCGGGCGCGGCGTTCACCGAGCGCACCTCGTAGCCGATGGTGAAGTCCACGGCGCGAACCCGTTTGGACCACATGGTCACCTGCAGCGGCGAGTCCACCAACCGGAGTTGCCCCTTGTAGCTGATGCTCACATCGGCGATGAGCAGGCCGATGGTGTCGATGGTGGCGCCGAAAGGCTCACGCAGAAAAGGTATCCGGGCCTCTTCGAGGATGGTCACCATGGTGGCGTGGTTGATGTGCTGGTACATGTCGATGTCCGACCAGCGCACGTGCACCGGCGTTGTGAAGCTCACGCAGTTGTTCCCGTTCCACTCGTTCGTGTCATGCTGCGGATCTGACGCGCCGCCACCGACAGTGTCGCCAGGTCCTGCTCACCATCTTGGTATATCTCGGTCAGCGTGCGGCGGGCACGGGTCACCCGGGAGCTGTTGGTCAGCTCCCACTCGGCGATCTTCTCCTCACCGGTCTCCTCGGGTTCACCGACCGCCAGCACGTCGAAGCACAGGGCGCGCAGCGACCCGTAGATGTCGTCGCGAATCGCCAACCGCGCCAGGGAATGCCAGCGGTCGTCACGGCTCAGCCGGGAGACCGCGGTGAGCAACCCGTCGGCGCCGAGGCGGTCCATCAGCGCGAAGTACGTATCGGCCACCTCGGCGGGTTCGCGGTCGACGATGTCGGAGATGTCGATCACGTCGAGCAGGCTGTACTGGTACAGCCCGGTCGCCACGGCATAGGCCAGTTCGTCGGACACCCCGTGCGACGAGAACTCCCCGGCCTCCTTCTCGACGATCGCCTTGTCGTCACCGCGCAGCCACTCGGGCATGTGGGGGCGCAGGGCGGCCACCTTGGCGGCGAACCGGTTGATCTCGGCTCCGACGGCCAGCGGTTGCGGCCGGTAGTTGAGCAGCCAACGCCCGGCCCGGTCGACCAGCCGGCGCAGATCCAGCGTCATCCGGTCGGTGACGAACACCGGCACGCCCTCGTCCCCGGCAGCCCGGATGCGGCGCCACACGTCGCCGATGCCGAAGATGGCGTCGGTGGCGACATAACTGCGCAACGCGTCGACGGGGCCCACGCCGACGTCCTCGGTGATGCGATAGGCGTAGCTGATCCCGCTGGTGTCGACGAGGTCGTTGACCAGCATGGTGGTGGTGATCTCCCGGCGCAGCTGGTGCGAACGGATTTCGCCGGTGAACTGGCTACGCAGCCGCTCCGGGAAGTACTGCGGCAGCCGGGCCGCGAACACCTCCTGGTCGGGCACGTCGCTGGCCAGCACGTCGTCTTTGAGCGCGAGTTTGACGTGGGCCATCAGGGTGGCCAATTCCGGTGAGGTCAAACCGATTCCGGCATCGGCCCGGCGACGGATCTCCTTTTCCGACGGCAATGCCTCCAGCTCGCGGTTGAGTCCGCGGTTGGCCACGAGATCCTTGATCATCCGGGCGTGCACCGAGAGCAGCCCGGCGGCGTTGGCCCGGCTGGTGCCCATCAGGTCGTTCTGGTTCTTGTTGTCGGCCAACACCAGAGCACCGACCTCATCGGTCATCGACAGCAACAGGTCGGTGCGTTCCTCGGGGCTCACCTTCCCCGCGGTCACCAGCGAGTCGATCAGGATCTTGATGTTGACCTCGTGGTCGGAGCAGTCGACGCCCGCGGAGTTGTCCAGTGCATCGGTATTGATGCGACCGCCGGCCAGGTCGAACTCGATCCGCCCCAGCGAGGTGACGCCCAGGTTGCCGCCCTCGCCGATGACCTTGGCCCGCACCTCGTTTCCGCACACCCGGATCTGGTCGTTGGCGCGGTCACCGACGTCGGACTCGGTCTCGGCCTTGACGTAGGTGCCGATGCCGCCGTTCCACAGCAGGTCCACCGGGGCCTTGAGAATCGCCTTCATCAGGGCCGGCGGCGTGAGTTCCTCGATGTCGCCGTCGATCCCGAGCGCGGCGCGGGCCTGCGGACTGATCGGGATGGACTTCTGCTGGCGGCTGTAGACCCCGCCGCCCTGACTGATCAGCTTGGCGTCGTAGTCCTCCCAGCTGGACCGCGGCAGCTCGAACAGCCGTTTGCGCTCCACCCACGACACCGCGGCGTCCGGGTTCGGGTCGAGGAAGATGTGCCGGTGGTCGAACGCGGCGATCAGCCGGATGTGCTTGGACAGCAGCATGCCGTTGCCGAACACGTCACCGCTCATGTCGCCGACCCCGACGACGGTGAAGTCCTGGCTCTGGGTGTCGACCCCCATCTCGCGGAAGTGTCGCTTCACCGACTCCCACGCACCCTTGGCGGTGATGCCCATGGCCTTGTGGTCGTAGCCGATCGATCCGCCCGAGGCGAACGCGTCGCCCAGCCAGAACCCGTAGGACTTGGCGACTTCGTTGGCGATGTCGGAGAACGTCGCGGTGCCCTTGTCGGCGGCGACCACCAGGTAGGCGTCCTCACCGTCGCGGCGCACCACCTCGGGGGGCGTGACGACGGCCCCGGTCCCCTTGTCGACGTTGTCGGTCACGTCGAGCAGCCCGGAGATGAACAGCTGGTAGCACGCGACGCCCTCGGCGCGGGTCGCCTCCCGGTCGGCGGCGGCGTCGCCGGTCGGCTCCGGCGGGCGCTTGACCACGAAACCGCCCTTGGCCCCGACCGGGACGATGACGGCGTTCTTCACCGCCTGCGCCTTGACCAGGCCGAGGATCTCGGTGCGGAAATCCTCGCGCCGGTCCGACCAGCGCAACCCGCCGCGGGCCACGAAGCCGAACCGCAGGTGCACACCCTCCACCCGCGGCGAGTAGACGAAGATCTCGAACTTGGGCCGCGGCAGGGGCAGCTCGTTGATCAGGCCGGGATTCAGCTTCATCGCCACCACGCCGCGCTGGCGCGCCGAATCCGGCCGCTGCACAAAGTAGTTGGTGCGCAACGTGGCCTGGATCAGCGTCGCGAAGGCGCGCAGCACCCGGTCGGTGTCCAGGCTCACCAGGGCGTCGATGTCGGCGGCCACGGCGGCGGCCGCCCCCTGGGCGTCGCGGGTACCGGCGGTGTCCTCGGACGGGTCGAACAGCGCCTCGAACAGCTGCACCAGAGACCTGGTGGTGTGCGGATTCTCGTTGAGCACCGACTCGATGTGCGACTGGCTGTACGGGAAACCGGCCTGGCGCAGGTACTTCGCATAGGCCCGCAGGATCACCACCTGCTGCCAGGTCAGGTCGGCCCGCAGCACCAGCTCGTTGAAGCGGTCCACCTCTACCGAGCCGTGCCAGATCGCGGTCACGGCGTCGGCGAAACGCTGGGCGGTGACCTCGCGGGAGGCGGCGTCGGGCGCATCGGGGATGCTGCGCTGACGCGCCACCTTGAACTGGTAGATCCAGACCGGCAGTCCGTCGGCCCGGCGCACGGTGTACGGCCGTTCCTCGAGAACCACCACACCCATCGACTGCAGCATGGGCAGCAGCTCGCTCAGCGAGGCTGATTGTCCACCCAGGTACCAGGTGAGCTGGGCGAGCCCGTCGTCCCCACCCTCGGTGAACACCAACTTCACCGAATTGTCCTGCAACGCTTCGATGATCGCGATATCAGCGATGGCGGCGCCCGGGGCGACGGCTTGCTTGTAGTCCTCGGGGAACGCCGAGGCGTAGTGCTCGACGGCGGCCGGACTCAGCGCCGCGTGGGCCGCCGCACTGGTCATGCGGTCACCCCAGTTGCGGGTGGCCTCGGTCAGCAGATCCTGGATCCGGTTCTCGTTCTCGGTGGAGGTATCCACGGTGTGCGCGGCCGTGCCGTCAGGCAGCCGGACCGTGAAATGAACCACCGCCCAGGGGGATTCGCTGACCCGCGCCGAGTAGTCGATGCTCTCGCCACCGAGTTCGCGCACCAGGATATTCTGCATCTCCAACCGGACCGCCGTGGTGTAGCGGTCGCGTGGCAGGTACACCAGGCAGGACACGAAATGGGCGAGCTGATCGGCACGCAGGAACAGCAGGGTCCGGCGCCGCGACCCCAGATCCACCACGGTCAGCGCCATGTCCAGCAGCTGCTTGGAGCTGAGCGCGAACAGCTCGGGACGTGGGATGGTCTGGACGATGTCACGCAGCAGCTGGCCGGGGTGGCTCGGATCGCGGCGCGCCATGGCCAGCGCCTCCTCGACCCGCCGCGAGATCAACGGGATCTCCAGCACATTGGCGTTCATCGCGGCCACCGTGAACAGGCCGACAAAGCGATGCTCGATGATCCGGGAGCCACTTTCGCGCACTACGACGATGTAGGGATTGGCGCCGTAGCGCACATAACTCGGCATCGTGGCCTGCGCCAGCACCATCAGGTCGTCGGCGGCGGTCAGCGGGGGCAGCACGTCCTCGCGCAGCTTGAGCACACCCAGCCGGCTGGCCGGATCGACCAGGGCCTGCCCGTCGCTGATCGCGCACTGCTGATAGCCCAGCAACACGAAGTGTCCGTCGGACAACCAGCGCAGCAGCGCCGCGACGTCCCGGCGGTCGGTGTTGGGGAAGCGTCCCTCCACGTCGGTGGCCACATCGTTGGCCAGGGCGTGCAGGGCGGCACCCATGGCCGCGGAGTCCAAACCGATCTGGCGGGCCTCGGCGAGGACACCGGGCAGCAACCGCACCACCTCGGTGAGGGCTTGCCCGTCGGCGGCCCCGTTCACCGGGACCAGGATCCAGCACTCGTCGACACCGTCGCCCCCGGTGGCCTCGGCCGCCGGCTGGAAGTCCAGCAGCTCGCCGTCGGCATCGCGGCGCACCCGGAAGACCGGGTTCATGATCGCCGGGTAGGCGACACCATGGCGGTGCAACAGCACGGTCACCGAGTCCACCAGCATCGCCGCCTGCTCGGTGACGATCTGCAGGGACGGACCGGAATCGGCGTCACCCGGATACACCGCGACCTTGGTCTCCCCCGGTGCCCGGTGGCTGCCCAGGGCGTAGTGGGCGGCCACCGTGCCGTCGGAGACCAGGCGCTCGGCCGCGCCCGCGGCCTGGGGACCGGTGGCCGTGACGCCGGGGGCGTCGGCCTGCGGAGCCCGGTAGGTGGACAGGAACGCCACGGCGAGCCGATGGATCGCCTCCGGCGACGGCTGCCGCCGGTCCTGCTCGTTAATTCCCTGCCCCCGAAGGGCTCCCGGCTTGGCCGTCATACGGATCACTCCTGACTTACGCCCACGCACCGGCATCGGTGCGTAGCTGCGACATTAGTTGTGCCAGCGAACCCACAGCGCCCTTTATCCCGTCACGGGTCAGTCGCGGGTCAGTCTCCGGTGGGTCACTCGGTGCGGACGCGCGGCTTCGGCGCCGAGACGCTGGATCTTGTTCTCCTCGTAGGCACCGAAGTTGCCCTCGAACCAGAACCACTTGGCCTCGTTGTCGTCGTCGCCCTCCCACGCCAGGATGTGCGTGCAGGTGCGGTCCAGGAACCAGCGGTCGTGGCTGATCACCACGGCGCAGCCGGGGAACTGTTCGAGCGCGTTCTCGAGCGAGGACAACGTCTCGACGTCCAGGTCGTTGGTCGGCTCGTCGAGCAGGATCAGGTTGCCGCCCTCTTTGAGCGTCAGGGCGAGGTTGAGCCGGTTGCGCTCACCACCGGAGAGCACGCCCGCGGGCTTCTGCTGATCCGGCCCCTTGAACCCGAACGCCGACACGTAGGCCCGCGACGGGATCTCGTTCTGGCCGACCTCGATGTAGTCCAGCTTGTCGGACACGACCTCCCAGACCGTCTTCTTGGGGTCGATGCCGGCCCGGCTCTGGTCGACATAGGACAGCTTGACCGTCTCGCCCACCTTGACCGTGCCGCTGTCGGGCTGCTCCAACCCGACGATGGTCTTGAACAGCGTGGTCTTGCCGACGCCGTTGGGGCCGATGACGCCGACGATGCCGTTGCGCGGCAGCGTGAACGACAGGTCCTTGATCAGCTGGCGGCCCTCGAAGCCCTTGTCCAGGTGTTCGACCTCGACCACCACGTTGCCCAGCCGCGGCGGCGTGGGGATCTGGATCTCCTCGAAGTCGAGCTTCCGTGACTTCTCGGCCTCGGCGACCATCTCCTCGTACCGGCCGAGGCGGGCCTTGTTCTTGGCCTGACGGGCCTTGGCACCCGAGCGGACCCAGGCCAGCTCGTCCTTCAGCCGCTTCTGCAGCTTCTGATCCTTTTTGCCCTGGACCTCGAGGCGCTCGGCCTTCTTCTCCAGATAGGTCGAGTAGTTGCCCTCGTACGGGTAGGCCCGGCCGCGGTCGAGCTCGAGGATCCACTCGGCGACGTTGTCCAGGAAGTACCGGTCGTGGGTGACGGCCAGGATGGCGCCCTTGTAGCTGGCCAGGTGCTGTTCGAGCCAGAGCACGCTCTCGGCGTCGAGGTGGTTGGTGGGTTCGTCGAGCAGCAGCAGGTCCGGCTTGCTCAGCAGCAGCTTGCACAGCGCGACGCGGCGGCGCTCACCACCGGAGAGATGGGTGACCGGCTCGTCCGGCGGCGGGCAGCGCAGCGCGTCCATCGCCTGCTCCAGCTGGGAGTCGATATCCCAGGCATCGGCGGCGTCCAGCTCCTCCTGCAGCTTGCCCATTTCTTCCATGAGCTCGTCGGAGTAGTCGGTGGCCATCAGCTCGGCGACCTCGTTGTACCGGTTGAGCTTGGCCTTGATCGGCACACCGTCCTCGACGTTCTCGCGGACGGTCTTGCTCTCGTCGAGGTGCGGTTCCTGCATCAGGATGCCGACCGTGGCGCCGGGCGCCAGCAGGGCGTCGCCGTTGTTCGGCTGGTCGATGCCGGCCATGATCTTCAGCACACTCGACTTACCGGCACCGTTGGGACCGACGACGCCGATCTTCGCGCCGGGAAGGAAGTTCAGGCTGACGTCGTCAAGGATGACCTTGTCGCCGTGCGCCTTGCGAACCTTGCGCATCGTGTAGATGAATTCGGCCATGCCGTGATGTGCCTTTCTGAAGCTTTCGGGAACGTCGGATGGGCGCTCGCGCGAAGGGTCGCGTCAAGCCCAACTCACTCGCGCCCATCCTAGGCGTGACCGAATGTGGCTAGGCCGACAGTGGCAAGTCGCCCTCGTCGGGCTCGGTTTCCGCGTCGGCGTCGACGGGCTCGGGCTCGGTCGCCGGGGCGGGCGCCGGTTTGGGCAAGGGCGCGACCTTGGCGGTGCAGCGAGACAGGTCGGGCCCGACCGCTGTGGCCCGCACCTCGACCGACGACCGGCGCACGCCTTCTTTGTCGTCGTACTCATCGGTGTGGACATGCCCGACCACGATCACTGCGTCGCCCTTCGTCAGGGAGGCGCTGGTGCCGGTGGCGAGATTTCCCCAGCAGTTGACCGTGACATACAGCGAGTTGCCGTGCTCCCAGCTGCCATCCGGATTGCGGCGGCGTGAGTTGCTGGCCACCCGGAACTTGTACAGCTCCTGATCGCCGAACCGCCGCCGGACGGGGTCGGTGATGATGTTGCCCACGATCGTGAACGGGGTCTCGAACATTTCTGGTTCCTTTCGCTTCATCCATTCCGGTGACCGGCGCCCAAGCGGCGCGGCCGCCTTACGCAGCCATTGACCGCCGCAACCCCGACGCGCGGCAGCCATGCGGTCCCGACGAAGCCGTCGGCTGTGGATGAAGCGCAGGCTGGGGATAACGTCCCCGAGAGCGCTAGCGTGGTTCGGCGTCGCGCCGCGCCATCTCGGCGAGCATGGCGTTGTAGGCCGCCAGGTCGGCGTCGTCGTCGCGATCGGCGGCCCGGTCCAGTCGCTTGGCGGTGCGCTGGTCGCTGCGCCGCCACTGGATCAGCAGTGCCAGCATCACGATCACCAGCGGCACCTCACCGGCTGCCCAGGCGATGCCGCCACCGAGATGCTGGTCCCCGAGTAGGTCGGTGTGCCAGGGCAGTTGCAGGGACTTGTAGAACGGCTCGCCCAGCACCGTCTGCATGCCCATCATCACGACGCCGAAGAACGCGTGCAGCGGCAGTGAGGCGAACACCATCCCGACCTTGGCCAGGTGCGGGATGGGCCTGGGGGTCGGATCGATGCCGATGACCACCCAGTAGAACAGGTAGCCCGACAGCAGGAAGTGCACGTTCATCAGGACGTGCGCGGCGTGGTTGCTGACCGCGGCGTCGAAGATGCCACCGAAGTACAGCCCGTAGNGCAGACCGTCCACACGCCCGACGCCGCCGACCCCAGCCGCAACGCGCGGTAGCCGGCCACGTCGAGCACGCCGTTGGCCTGCGGTGCCGACAGGAACGCCGCGAACAGGAAGGCCCCGACCGCGACAACGGCGGCGATCTCCTCCGCAGCCCGCACGAACGGCAGGCCGTATGTGGTCACCGGGCCGGGATTGGGCAGGCCGGTGGCGGTCAGCGCATCGGCCAGCGACAGCGCGCCGATGCCCGCGGCCACCGCACCGGCCAGCAGGCCGACCCCGACCAGCACGGGCCACACCGTGCTGGTGCGCACGCCGGACGTGGTCGCCTGGCCGGGAGAAGTCATGGTCCAAGGGTATGGCGTGGGCCTCGCCACGCCCCCGCCGCCGGGCAATCTGCCCGCGTCAGTCCGCGAGGCCCCGCTGGATCCGGCGCTGCTTCTCCCGGAAGTAGAACTGCTCCCGCGCGATCTCGTCGACCTTGTCCATGTCGGCGACGATCCCGCGCAACTCATCGCGGAAGGCGTTGCGGCGAGCCCGCAGATCGGGGCCGTTGGCCAGCAGATCCTGATCGGCGGCGACCTGCCGCGCGGTGGCGAACAACAGTGCCGAGACCGACTCGTTGCTACCCACCCGGCCCTGCGCGACGTACTGGCGCCCGACACCCAGCGCCCGCTTGGTCAGATCCCGCTCACTGATCTCGGGCGGCGCGTCGCGCAGCACGTCGGCGACGATTCCGTAGGCCTCGAAGAACGGCCGCAACATCGCCCCCACCAACAGCGGTTGCTTACCCCGCAGCATGTGGTAGATCTCGTCGCCGCCGGCGGAGACCTTTTCCTCCCAGTTGTCCAGCCACGACATCTCCTCGGCGACGTTGTCGCGGAAGGCCGCCGAATCGGCGAAGTAGAAGTCGAACTTGAGCAGATCCCGCAACCGCATCACCTGATCCCAGAACGCCTGTAGCGGGTCGCCGGTGGCGTGGGCGGCATGGGCCAGGGCCAGCTCGACGATCGAGGTCTCCTGGAAAGCGTGGATCAGTGAATTGCGGTAGAACGCGGCCTCCAGTTCGTCCTCGGGGGCGATCCGCCACACCGGCTCACGTCCGCTGTCGACCAACGTCACCGGGTGCCCGCCGGACAGGGCGTCGACGGCCGAACGCACGCCCTCGGCGGTACGCAGCCGCAGGGCGCTGTTGGTCATCGGCGTGTTCTTGCGTTCCAGGTAATCCAGCGAGTCCTGCAGCGTGTGGTGCAGCTGGTCGAGCGTCAGGGCCACGCCCCGGGCACCCAACAACAGCGCCGACACCAGGTTGGTCGCGTTGACCGGGGTGACCCGCAGGATCCGCCAGGCCACCTCGAAGGCCATCTTCTGCATCGCCAGGCGTTTGGCGGCCTCGTCGTGGGCCATCTCGCCGCCGGGTTCCCCCAGGTGCTCGCGCATCGAAACCGCTTCGGGGAAGCGGACATAGATCTTGCCGTAGTTGCGCTCGCCCTGCGCCTTGATGAAGTTGTACAGCCAGCTCAGGCCCTCGGGCGTCTTCTCGCCGCCGCGGGCGTACGCCGCGTATTCCGCGGTCTCGTGCAACTGGTCGAAGCTGATCGACACCGGCTGCAGGAGGATGTCGTCACTGCGGCCGTCGAGGTAGGCGTTGGCGACGTAGGCGAGCAGACCGAGCTTGGGCGGCAACATCTTTCCGGTGCGTGATCGGGTGCCCTCGATCGACCAGTTCAGGTTGAACCGCTTCTCCACGATGTAGCCGACGTACTGCCGCAGCACGTACTTGTACAGCGGGTCGTCGAGTTTGCGGCGCAGGAAGATGACGCCGGAATGCCGGAACAGCGGGCCCATCAGCCCGAAGGACAGGTTGATCCCGGCGAACGTGTACACCGGGGGCAGCCGGTTCTCCTGCATCGCCACCGGGACGATGACGCCGTCGAGATAGGACCGGTGAGAGAACAGCAGCACCGCCGGATGCAGTTCCAGCGCATGACGCATGGTCTCGATCTCGGCGCGGTCGTAGTCGATGCGCGGATCGAATCCGCGGCTGAAGATGGCCCGGCCCAGCGTGGGGATCAAGTCCACCGAGAAACGGCTCCACCCGGTGGACAGCTCGTCGAGCATCTCACCGGCCTGCTCCACCGTCGCCCCGGGGATCTGTTCCAGGCCCTGGCGGAAGCGGGCCGAGTCGAGCATCTCCGGTTTGACCAGCCGTGGCGACTTGTATTCGGGCCCCAGCAGCCGAAGCTCGACCCGCTCGATGGCCAGCACCGCCCGGCGCAGGACGAAACGTGCGAATTCCCTTGGGTTTTCCGCAACGGTCGTCTCACTCCACTGCTTGCGCAGTTCGGACACCTTGGCCGGTTCGCCTGCCACCACCCGGGCCCGGGACGGGTCCTTGCGCAGGATGCGCCGCTGCAGGATCTCCGGCGGCCGGTAGGTGTCGCGGCCGGAGATCAAACCGACCACCTTCAACCGGGTCGGCAGCCCGGCGGGCACCCAGAACACCCGGACCGGCACCACCAGCCGGTCCTCGTCGGCCTCCAGTTCTTCGACCAGCCGGGCCACCACCCCGGGCGCCGGTTCGTCGGCAGCGGGCAACTGCAGCACTTCGACCGTCGAGTCCGGGTGCTCGTGACGCTGCGCCCTCAGCCAATCGTTGAGCAGTTCGAGTTCGGCCGGTGACGAGACCGAGGCCAGTACCAGAGCGTCGTCGGTGGTGCTGAAGCTGGTGAAGTCGTCGATACCCGCGGTCACGGCCGGCCCTTGGGAGTTGTCGAGCGCGCCGACGAGGTATCCGATTTGGGTGCAGCGTTTTTCGCGGGCGCCTTTCTGGCCGGCGTCTTCTTGGCGGCCCGACGCGGTGCGGCTTTCTTGACCGGCGCGGCGCGAGAGTAAACGTCGAATGTGGGCAGCTCGTCCTGCGGCCAGGATCTGAGCGTGTCGAGGTAGATCTGTCGGACCTCGGCGATACGGTCGGACAGGTTGTCCACCGTCCAGTCCGCCACCGATATCGGCGGATACACCGCGACGTCGACCGTGCCGGGATTGAAGGTGCTGGAATCGCGGTGCGCGATCACCTCGGCGTTGCGGATCACGATCGGCACGATCGGAACGCCCGCGGCCATCGCGATGCGGAATGGGCCCTTCTTGAACGGGCCGACCTCCGTGGTGTCGAGCCGGGTCCCTTCGGGCGCGATCAGGATCGACAGGCCTTTGCGGGCAAGCTCTTCCACCTTGTGCAGGCTTTCGACGGCCTTCTCGGGATCGTCGCGGTCGATGAATGCCGCATCCATCACCTTGCCCAGCGGGCCGATCAACGGATTCTTCTCGAGCTCCTTCTTCCCGACGCCGGTGAAGTCCACCCCCACCAGCCGGCCGGCGATCATCGGGTCGGCCTGGTTGCGGTGATTGAAGATGAACACCGCGGGCCGTTGCGCGGTCAGATTCTCCTCGCCGAGCACGTTGAGTTGGATGCCCGTGGTGAGCATGAGCAGCTTGCTCCAGTTCGAGGTGAAGAAGTTGACCCCGGTGCGTTTGTTGCGGGTGAGCAGACCGAGCCCGATGGCACCGGCTGCGACCGTCGGAATGGTGGCCAGGCTGGCCAGGGTACGCAACTGCGCGACGGGGCTGCTGCCGCTGCGGCTGCTGAACTTCAGGACCGGCCAGCCGCGTTTGGCCGCCACGGCGGCGAGTTTCCCGGCCGGGTTCGTCGGCCGAGGGTTGCCCACCAGATACATCAGGGCGACGTCCTCGTCACCGTCGGCGTAGAAGTAGCTCTTGGCGAGGTCGATCCCATTGGCCGCCGAGAAGTTCTGCACTGCACGGGCTTTGCCGGCTCCCCAGATCACCGGGGTGATGACCTCGCCGGTGATCAGACCGTCCTCGTCGGTCTCGAACTTGTTGCACAACACGTTGTCGATGCCGAGAAAGCGTGCCACCGGCTCTACCTGAACGGTCAGCGCCGACGAGCTCAGCACCACGGTGTGCCCGCGCGCCATGTGGGCGCGCACCATCGCACGCATCTCCGGGTACATGCGGCCCCGCACGTGTTGGACGAACAGACGCTCGCCCAGCTCATCGAGGTCGCTCAGCGAGTTGCCGCGCAGCATCCGGGCACCCTTGCCGATCAGATCCTCGAATTCCGAGCGTCCCAACTGGTGATTGAGCCCGGCCTGCACCATTCCGATGAACTCGCCGACGCCCATCTGGCCGCGACGCAACCGGTCCCGGGTCATGATCACCCCGGTGAAGCCGGCCACCAGGGTGCCGTCCAGGTCGAAGAACGCGCCGATCTCCGGCCCCTCCGGGCTGCCCTCGATCTCGGCCAGGGTGCCCGGCAATCGCATCGGCCTGGCGTTGGTCTGCCCTGAACTCACTGTGGGACACCCCCATTCGCAACCGAATCATCGAGAGTGAACGAGGCGGGGGTCGCGCGGCCGTCGCCGCCGAGAGCCAACACCTCATCGAAGCCGGCCAGCAGGCAGCGCGCGAACAATGGCCCGTCGGTGATGGCCGCCCGGTCGTAGCGGGCGGTGATGGTGATGTAGCCGCCGCGGGAGATGAGCACCGCCATCATCGCCACGCCGGGAAGCGGGCCGATCCCGTAGTGCCGCAAGACCTTCGCCCCGGCGATGTAGGTGTCGCCGGGAAAGACCGGGACATTGCTGGCCTGCACGTCGGAGTTCACGACCGACCCGGCCATCGATTCGAGGAACGAGTCGGGCAGCAGGCTGAGCACCGGCGCGATCATGCCGACGACGTCGATGGCGCGCTCCTCCCGCCGGCTGGTCATCTGCGAACGCACGGCCTTGATCCGGGTCTCCGGGTCGGCGATGCCCACCGGTGCGGCCAGATTCACTCCGGCGAAGCGGTTTCCACCGGCCGGGTCGTCCTCGGAACGCAGGTTGACCGGCACCGCCATCGGCAGGTTCTGGATCGGGATGCCCATGGCGTCGTGGTAGAGGCGCAGCGCGCCGCACAGACCGGCCAGATAGGCGTCGTTGATGGAGCCGCCGACCGCCTTGGCCGCCCGGTGCAGGTCACCGAACGGCATGTCGATCGCCTCGGTCCGGGTCGACAGGCTGCGCCGACGCAGCAGCGGCGACGAATCGGCGGCCGGCCCCATCACCCGGGCCCCGGACATCGCGTAGTCGACCGCGCCGCTGACCGCCGACACCGGATCGNAGATTGGTATAACAGACAGCCATCACCCGGGCCCCGGACATCGCGTAGTCGACCGCGCCGCTGACCGCCGACACCGGATCGCGCATCACCTTCGTGGCCGCGCGCGCCGCGGAACCCAGTGCGCCGAGCACGCCGCCGGCGATCGAGCCCGGCAACCGGTTGATGCCCTCGCGCATCAGGTCGTTCGGCGACAGGTCCTGCGGAATGGGCACCGGGGGTGTCGGACCGGGCTCCGGATCGCGTTCCAGGTCATAGATGCTGGCGAACATCTCCACCAGCCCGACGCCGTCGGTCACCGCGTGGCTCAGATGCAGGATCGTGGCGGCCTTGCCCTCAGCAAGACCTTCGATCAGCGTCGCACTCCACAGCGGGCGTGAGATGTCCAGTGGCGACTGCAGCGCCACCTCGGCCAGGTCGAAAACCTGACGAAGGGTGCCGGGCTCCGGCACCCGGATCCGTCGCACGTGATAGTCGAGGTTGAAATCCGGGTCGACGACCCACCGCGGCGCGGCGGTGGGCAGGGTCGGCATCACCACCTTCTGCCTCAGGCGAAGAACCTTGCGCGACGCGTTCTCCATCTTGGTGCGGAACCGGTCCCAGTCGGGTGCGGTGTCGAGGATCTCGACGCCCATGATCCCGGACCGGGTGCGCGGGTTTGCCTCCCCGCGATGCAGCAGCTGATCGACTGCGCTCAGCTCTTCCGGCAGTCCGGCCGCATCCAACTCCGGCACGTCGCTCATAGCGTGGTCCCTCTCCCCTCCCCTGGCCACCAAGTGCAGCGTCCACGCTAGTCCGCCACCGGCCCCGCGGGAGGGCTTTGCCGGGCGTCCGTCGCGCGTCACCGCCCCTTCACGCCGAGGTACGGGTTTTGTCGATCGGCGAGAGATGTTTGTCCGGAAGGTCGCGAAACGAGGCGGCCATCAAAATCCGTTTCTGCTGACCGTTCTTGGTCAGCGTGATCCGGAGATTGACGGAGACGCCGTGATCGATGGGCCGGATGTAGTAGCACTCGTCAGTGTCCGGGCAGTAGATGCAGATGACGTCGATCGCGTCTTTGTCGATGGGCGTGCTGTGCGCGCCACGAGGATCGGCCCAGGTGGACCGGAAGTTGAGTCTGACCGCTCCCGCTCGTGCCGACCGGTACTTCACCTGAATGCGGTGGAACGTGCCCGCCGCGTACGCCACAAGGTCGAACGGCGCATGCTCGGTCGCGGGGAATAGCACGTAAAAACCTTTGCCAACCAGGTCGGCATGCGCTTTGGCGACGCCGAGGTCGCCTTTGTCTTTGGTGTGATGTCGACCCACTGAGTCGCTGGTTCCATCGGTTGCGGTTCGAGCAGCCCACGTGGTACATATCCGTTTCGGTAGCGACACCCACGCGGTGTAAATTGTGGTGGTCCGCCTTGCCCCCGTGGCGCAACGGATAGCGCATCCGGTTTCTACCCGGTAGGTTGCAGGTTCGAATCCTGTCGGGGGTGCCATGTCTCGTTCGTTTGACGTGTGCTTCTCGTTCTTGAGCGCACGGTACCCCGCACATCCGACAACTCCATGTCGGTCGAGTGCTCGCTCAATAAACAAAGGTGAGCCTGAATCTCACGCAGCTCGGCGTGCCCGTTCAGCGAAAGCATCAAGCGCATTTGGTTCACTTCAGTTGACAAGCGGACTTCCGCGTTGCCGCTCACTCGGCGTATGTCACCGAGAACCGCTCTCCGTCTGTGTGACGTCGGCTGATTGTTGACACCCGTGTCGGTTGATCCTTGACGCGGCGCGAAGCCCAATCTCCACCAGCGAAAGATTGACGTGCATTAGGGTCCTGTTTGTCCTGGTAAGCCGACAGTTCGGAGCTGACATGAGCACGTATCGGACGGTAGTTGTCGGGACCGACGGCTCGGATTCGTCATTGCGAGCGGTCGATCGCGCCGCCAAGATCGCCGCGCAGGAGAATGCGAAGCTGATCATCGCGAGCGCCTACCAGCCGGTGGTGGAGAAGGGTGGCTGGTCGAGGCCTCCGTCGCCCGATCACGTCAGCGACACCCGCGCGGCCGACAGTCTCAAGAGCGAGGGCTACCGGATGCACGGGGCCGCCTACGTCTACGAGATCCTCCAGGTGGCCCGTGACCGCGCGAGGGCCGCGGGCGCGACGGACATTCACGAGCGGGCACTCGAGGGTGCACCGGTCGATGCACTCGTGCAGCTGGCAACCGACGCCAAGGCAGATCTGATCGTGGTCGGTGACATCGGTCTGGACTCTGTGGCCGGGCGTCTGCTGGGTTCGGTGCCTGCCACCATCGCCCGGCGGGTCCGGATCGACATCCTCATCGTCCACACCGCCGATTAGATCGGCACCCACGTCCGTGCACCGCCGTCGGAGATGACGGCGCCTGCCGCCGGCGCCGCGAAATGCGTGCCGAACAGGACGGCCCGTTCGTCGACGACGCGTCGCAGCAGCCGTTCACGGGTGGCTGCAGCCGCCGCCGGATCCTCATCGGGAAGCGCCTGCGCGTCCGGGTGTGTGATCTGGATCGGATGATGGATGACATCGCCACCGATCACCGCGGTCTCGCCGGCGGATTCGAGCCACACCGCGGTGTGCCCCGGCGTGTGGCCGGGCGTGGCGATCAACCGGATCTCGTCGGTGATGGCGTGGTCCATCTCGGTCAGCCGCAGAACGTCATGTGCGGCAAGCGGTTCGACGGTCTCGGCGGCGGCCCGGTTGGGCGCCGAGGACTGCCGCCACGCGGCGTACTCGTCGGCGGTCAGCAGATAAGTCGCGTTGGGATAGGTGGGAACCCACGATCCGTCGCGGCGGGTGGTGTTGCGCCCGGCATGGTCGAGGTGAAGGTGGGTGCAGACGACGGTGGTCACGTCCGCGGCGGTGAATCCGGCCGCCGCCAAGGACCGTCGGAACTGATCGGGGTCCATCGGGATCTGGTACGGCAGGTCATGGCCTTCTCCGAAACAGCAGTCGACCACCACGAGTTGGTCACCGCATTCGATGAGAAAGGACTGGATGGCCACCAGCAGATTGCCTGCCTCGTCGACGTAGTGCGGGCGCAGCCACTGCGGCAACTCGGCAGGCAAACCGCGGAACAACCGGTCCGGCCTGGTCGGCACCAGCGTCTCCAGGACGGCGTGAACGGTCAGCGCGCCGATGGTCCACTTCTGCATGGCTCACCGTATGAGACAAATCATTTGGATACAAGCATCCCGCGCGGCGGCGGCAATCTGGCACACTCGATGCGTGGCACAGCCCAGCGTCCGGTTCCAGCGACTTGCCGAGCAGGTTGCCGACCAGTTGCGGCACCGGATCCTGACCGGGGAGCTGGCCGATGGCACGATCTTGCCCAAGGAGGACGAACTCCTCGCCGAGTACCCGGTCAGCAAGCCGTCGCTGCGGGAGGCGATGCGCATCCTCGAGGCCGAAGGGCTGCTGACGGTGCGCCGCGGCAAGTTGGGCGGCTCGGTGGTGCACCGACCGGACTCGGCAAACCTTGCCTACACCATGGGACTGGTTCTGGGCGCCGGCCGGGTCGGGCTCGCCGATGTGGGCACCGCCCTGCTGCAGGTCGAGCCGGCATGCGCGGCGCTCTGCGCCCAGCGACCGGATCGCAAGCGCACCGTGGTGCCGATTCTCCGTAAATTGCACCAGGAGTCGGTCGATGCCGTCTCCGATCTGCTTGCCGCCACCTCGGCCAGCCGGCGGTACCACGAGGCGCTGGTGCGTCACTGCGGGAACGAGACGATGATCATCCTCGCGGGCGCCCTTGAGGCGCTGTGGTCGGCCCACGAGCAAAACTGGTCGGTGCAGGTGACGGACCACTCCACCGTGCCGGTCGAGGAACGCCGGGCCGTGCTCGAAGACCACCGGCAGGTGATCGACGCGATCGACGTCGGGGACGCGCAACGGGCCCGCGATCTGGCGGCGGCGCACCTGGTCAATGCCCAGCAGTACCCGGGCGTGGACGGGACGGTGGATCCGGCGCTGGTACGCGCCTGGGCCCAGTCGTCGCCTCGACGTCCGTGACATCGCGGGGACATCCGTCGACCGTTGACACCGGTCCTTATTTTCATATGATTTGGTCATGAAGGCTGGCGCCGCCGCCCATGCTGCCGACGCAGCCCGCTACCGCTCGGCGGGATGGTGGTCGGACCGCACCCTGTCGCAGACCGTGCGCGAACACGCCGTCGCCCGCCCGGACAAACCGGCCTACGTCGATCACCCCGCCGGAGTTCTGACCTGGCGCGAATTCGACCGTTTTGCAACGGTTCTCGCCGCTCAGCTCGCAGGCCTTGGCGTCGCCCGCGGTGACCACATCGCGGTGTGGCACGGAGACACCGCGGCCATCCACGCGCTGTTCATCGCGATCGAACGCTGCGGCGCGGTCGTGGTCGGCATCGGTGCCCGCGCCGGGACCCGCGAGGCCGCCCAGATCCTTCGCGCCACCCGACCGCGCCTGCTGATCAGCGACCCGGCGCGCCAACAGCTCGCACGGTCCGCCGCGGCCGACGTGGCACCCGAGATCAGCACACTGACCCTGAACGGTTCGGCCCTCGGCGCCGACACGCCACGGCGCGCGCCGGACGATGCCGCCCCGGTCGGACCGGACGACGTGTTCCTGATCAACTCCACCTCGGGGACCACCGGCCTGCCGAAATGCGTTGTCCACACGCAGAACCGGTGGCACTACTTTCATCAGAAGGCGGTCGCCAACGGCGCACTTACATCAGATGACGTCCTGCTGCCCGTCATTCCGGCTCCTTTCGGCTTCGGTATCTGGACCGCTCACACCACACCGATCTACCTGGGTGCCACCACTGTTCTTCTCGAACGGTTCGATGCCAAGGCAGCATGTGAGGCGATCGCGCACCATCGGGTCAGCGTGCTGTGCTGTGTCAGTACCCAATTGATGATGATCATGGCCGATCCAGCGTCCCGCGAGAACGACCTGAGCTCGCTACGCGTGGTCTTCACCGGTGGCGAGGCGCTGCCCTACCAACGGGCGGCGGACTTCGAGGATCTCACCGGCGCCACGATCCTGCAGTTCTACGGCTCGAACGAAACGGGTCTGCTGAGCGGGACGACATTGGAAGATTCCCGCGACCGCAGGCTGCGGACCGCCGGGCGTTTGGTCCCGGAGATGGCCGTGCGCCTGTTCGACGGCGATGACGACGTGACCTCGACCGGACGCGGGCAACCGGCCTGCCGTGGACCGGCCACCAGCCTGGGCTACCTCGGCGGCGTGGACCACGACAAGCTCTACACCCCGGACGGCTGGATGCGGATGGGCGACATCTGCGAGGTCGACGCCGAGGGGTACCTGTCCGTCACCGGGCGCACCTCGGATTTCATCGTCCGGGGCGGCAAGAACATCAGCGCGGTCGAGGTCGAGGATGCCGTGATGACGCATCCTGCGGTGGCGGTCGCGGCCGCGGTGGCGATGCCCGACCCGGTGTTCGGCGAAAAGGTCTGCATCTACGTCGAACCGGTAGCACCAGGAGCGCCGGCCAACGGACAGCCGATCGATCTGCCGATGCTCGTCGATCACCTGTTGGCCCAAGGGGTGTCAAAGGAGCTGCTGCCCGAGCGGCTCATCGTGCTCGGCGAGCTGCCCCGGTCCTCAGGCGGCAAGGTCGCCAAAGGCCAACTCCGCGAGGACATCCGGATGCGGTTGGGAGACAGTTATGAACGTCGGTGAGATGCGCCAGGGCGGGCTGAAGGTATGGGCGCCGTCGATCACGCCGCCGATCGGTGTCGACCTGACGCGAGAGCAGGCACTGGCCGTGGCGTTCCGGCACCTGGCCGCCATCGGCTTCGCCGAGAACATGGCCGGCCACATTACCTGGCAACCCGAGGGTCGTCCCGACATGTTGGTCAACCCGTGGGGGCTGTGGTGGCAGGAACTCACCGCCTCGGACATCTGCGCCGTCGACGAGAACGCGAACGTGGTGCGCGGCCGCTGGGATGTCACCCCGGCCATCCACATTCACACCGAACTGCACCGGTTGCGCGACGACGCCAGGGTCGTCATCCACAACCATCCCTACTACGTCAGCCTCATCGCGGCACTGGGCAAGTTACCCGACCTCGTCCACCAGACGGGCTCGCTGTTCCTCGATGACATGTGTTTCGTCGAAACCTATGACGGCGAGGTCGATTCGGCGCCACGGGCCCGCGAGCTCGCCGAGCGGATCGGCACGGCGAATCTCACCATCCTGGCCAATCACGGCGTGATCGTCACCGGCGGAACGGTGGCCGAGGCCGTGTACCGGGCCGCCTCGATCGACCGGGTGTGCAAGCTTGCCTACCAGGTCCTGCTGACCGGCCGGGAGCCGACCGCGATGAACCGCTCCGACATGTACGGGATGCGGGCCTCGCTCATCGAACGGGCCGCCGACGTGTACTGGGCGGGTGCCGCCCGCATGACCATCAAGACCGGGCCCGACGTACTGAACTGACCGATCATCCGGATCCACCCAAGGAGACGACGCACATGAAGTCCATCGACGAGCTTGCCGCGAATCTCGACTTCACCACCGCGCAAAAGGGGTCCGAGCGCACGGTCACGTTCCTGCCAGAACCCGAACGGGCCGAACGTCTTTACACGGTCATATCGGTCGACGACCACATCGTGGAGCCGCCCGACACGTTCACCGATCGGGTACCGCGCAAGTTCGCCGACCGGGCACCGAAGGTCGTCGACACCGAGGGCGGCGGGCAGACCTGGATGTATGACGGGCAGTCGCTGCCCAACGTCGGATTCAACGCGGTGGTCGGGCGTCCGGTGTCGGAGTACGGCTTCGAACCCGCCCGGTTCGACGAAATGCGGCGCGGCGCCTGGGACATTCACGAGCGCGTGAAGGACATGGATCTCAACGGTGTGTACGCCTCGCTCAACTTCCCGTCGTTCCTACCCGGATTCGCCGGCCAGCGGCTGCAACAGGTGACCAAGGACCGGGATCTGGCCATGGCGGCGGTACGCGCCTGGAACGACTGGCATCTGGAGGCGTGGGCCGGGGCCTACCCCGACCGGATCATCCCGTGCCAGCTGCCCTGGCTGCTCGACCCGGAGGTCGGGGCTCAGATGATCTACGAGAACGCCGAACGCGGTTTCCACGCGGTGACCTTCAGCGAGAATCCCGCCATGCTCGGCCTGCCGACCATCCACTCGGGGCACTGGGAGCCGATGATGGCGGCGTGCGCCGAAACCGGCACGGTGGTCAACCTGCACATCGGCTCCTCCGGGTCGGCGCCGTCGACCACCGACGACGCGCCGCCGGACGTGCAGGGGGTGTTGTTCTTCGCCTATGCCATCACCGCAGCGGTCGACTGGCTCTATTCCGGTCTGCCCAGCCGGTACCCGGATCTGAAGATCTGCCTGTCCGAGGGCGGAATCGGTTGGGTGGCAGGGTTGCTCGACCGACTCGACCACATGCTCAGCTACCACCAGATGTACGGAACCTGGAAGGCACTGGGCGAGACGCTCTCCCCCGCCGAGGTGTTCACCAGGAATTTCTGGTTCTGCGCGGTGGAGGATCAGTCCTCGTTCGTCCAGCACGAGCGGATCGGCACCGGCAACATCCTGCTCGAGGCCGACTACCCCCACTGTGACTCGACCTGGCCGCACACCCAGCGCACGATTCACGAACAGATCCACGGTCTTCCCGCCGACGTGATTCGAAAGCTCACCTGGGAGAACGCATCCCGGCTCTACCAACACCCAGTGCCGGCCGCGGCGCAGGCCGACCCGAACGCGTTCTGATCCATGACCGAACCGCTTCGCATCGCCGTCCTCGACGACTATCAGGGCATCGCCGTCGCCGTCGACTGGTCGTCGATTCCCCGGCCGGTACTGCTCACCTCATTGCGGGAGCACATCGCTCCCGAGGACGGGTTGGCCGAGCGTCTGGCGGGTTACGAGGTCGTCGTCGCGATGCGGGAACGCACTCCGCTCGACGCGTCGCTCCTGGCTCAGCTGCCCGACCTGAAACTCCTCGTCACCACCGGCCCGTTCAACGCCGCGATCGACGTGGCCGCCGCACACCGGCTCGGCATCACGGTGTCGGGTACCGGCGGAGCCATCGCCCCGACGGTGGAACACACCTGGGCTCTGATCCTCGGGCTGCAGCGAAATCTCGTCACCGAGGATCAGCGCATCCGCAGCGGACGCTGGCAGAGCACCATCGGCGCCGACCTCGCCGGGTCGACCCTGGGCCTGGTCGGGCTGGGGCGGATCGGCAGCCGGGTAGCCACCATCGGCACGGCGTTCGGGATGGACGTCATCGCCTGGAGCCCCAACCTCACCGACGAGCGGGCGTCCGAGGCGGGGGCGGTCCGGGTCGATCGCACCGATCTGTTCGCCCGGGCCGACGTGGTGTCGGTGCACATGGTGCTGGCCGATTCCACCCGCGGCCTGATCGGCCCGGCCGAACTGGCCACGATGAAACGGTCCGCCATCCTGGTGAACACCTCGCGCGGCGGTCTCATCGACGAACCGGCCCTGGTCGAGGCGCTGCGCAGCAAACGCATCAGGGGCGCGGCGCTCGACGTCTACCAGCAGGAGCCCCTGCCGGCGGGAAACCCGTTGGCCGCCTTGCCCAATACGTTGCTGACACCACACCTCGGCTACGTCACCGAGGGTGTGATGAAGGTGTTCTACCGCGATATCGTGGCCGACATCGCCGCATACTGTGCCGGGTCGCCGCTGCGCCTCCTTACTGCGTGAATCGGGCCAGAAATTCCCTGACAGACGCAACTGTGAGGAAGATCAACATTCCGTAATGGAACGTTGTCGATCCACTTTGGAGCCTGCTACGTTCAGCCGGTCAAAGCGCGGTCGGAGGGGTCCGTCGGCGTGCGCCGAACCGGAGAGGTGGGTTTGCCGTGGCGACGGTCTTTCGGCTGGCGAGACGCTTCTGGATCCCGTTGGTGTTGGTAGCAGCCCTCGCGGTGAGCGGATTCGCGATGAACCGCATGCACGGGATCTTCGGCACCCATATCAACACCGATCCGGGCGCGTCCGCCGGCGACGACATCGTGGAGTTCAACCCGAAGCGCGTCGTCTACGAGATCGAGGGCCCCAGCGGCACCAGCGGCCACGTCAGCTACCTCGACGCCGACGCGCAACCACACACCGAGAGCTTCAGTTCGCTGCCATGGCGGCACGAAGTTGTCACCACGCTGCCGACGGTGTTCGCCAACGTGGTCGCACAGGGAGACAGCGAAGTGATCACCTGCCGGATCGTCGTCAACGGGGATATCCGTGACGAACAGACCGTGAATCAGCACAACGCCCAGGCCTTCTGCTTGGACAAGGCCGCATGAGCAACCACGCAGCCTCGCGTAGCGCGTCAGATTCAGCGGCACATTCCGGCGCCGCCCGCGTCATCCGCATCGCCGCCATCCCGATCATCCTGTTCTGGGTGGCGCTGGTGGTCGTCCTCAACGCCCTCATCCCCCAGCTCGAGGTCGTCGGGCACCAGAACTCCGTGTCCCTGTCACCACAGGACGCGCCGGCTCTGGTGGCGATGAAGAAGATCGGCGAGCGGTTCGATCAATTCGAATCCGACACCATCGCGATGGTCGTGCTCGAAGGCGACGAGCCACTCGGCACCGAGGCCCATCGCTATTACGACGAGCTGGTGCGCAAGCTCGAGGCCGACACCGAACACGTTCAGCACGTCCAGAATTACTGGGGCGATCTGATCACCGCGGCCGGCTCACAGAGCACCGACGGCAAGGCCGCCTACGTGCAGGTCAACCTCGCGGGCAACCAGGGTGAGACGCTGGCCAACGAGTCGGTCGCCGCGGTGCGCGAGATCATCGATGAATCCGATCCGCCTCCGGGCGTGAAAGCCTATGTCACCGGCCAGGGTCCGCTCACCACGGACATGAACGAGGCCGGCGACAAGAGCATGGTCAAGATCACGTTCATCACCATCGCGGTGATCGCCGTGATGCTGCTGGTGATCTACCGGTCGATCGGCACGACGCTGCTGACACTGCTCGTGGTGCTGCTGGAGATGTCGGCCGCGCGCGGTGTCGTGGCCGCCATCGGCAACGCACACCTGCTGGGGCTGTCCACGTTCTCGGTCAGCCTGTTGACCTCGCTGGCGATCGCGGCCGGGACCGACTACGCGATCTTCCTCATCGGCCGCTATCAGGAGGCACGACAGCAGGGACAAGACCGAGAAGACGCCTACTACACGGCCTTTCACGGGGTGGGCCACGTCATCCTCGGCTCCGGCCTGACCGTCGCGGGCGCCATGCTGTGCCTGCACTTCACCCGGCTGAACTACTTCAGTTCGATGGGTGTCCCCAGTGCCATCGGCATGTCCGTGGTGGTGCTGGCCTCGCTGACCCTGGCTCCGGCGATGCTGGTGGTGGGTAGCCGGTTCGGCGTGTTCGACGCCAAGCGCAAGATCAAGTCGCGCGGGTGGCGCAAGGTCGGCACGTCGGTGGTGCGCTGGCCGGTGCCCATCCTGTGCTCGGCGATCGCCATCGCGCTGATCGGGCTGCTGGCCCTGCCCGGCTACCAGACCTCGTACAACGAGCGCCTCTACATCCCGCAGGATCTGCCGTCGAACGTCGGATATGCCGCTGCCGAGCGACATTTCACCGCTGCCCGGATGAATCCCGATCTGCTTCTCGTCGACGCGGGCCGCGACCTGCGCAACCCCGCCGACATGATCGTGCTGGACAAGATCGCCAGGGAACTGATCCGCGTTCCCGGTGTCGCCAGGGTGCAGAGCATCACCCGGCCGCTGGGCCGCCCCATCGCGCACAGTTCGGTGCCGTTCCAGGTCAGCATGCAGTCGGTCTCCATGACCGAGAACCTGCAGTTCCTCCGCGAGCGCATGGGCGACATGCTCACGCTCACAGATGATCTCGGCCGGATGATCGGGATCATGGAGAGCATGCTGGGCCTGATGAACCGGATGACCGACATCACCCACGAGCTCACCGCCAGCATGAACGCGATGCAGGTCAGCACCAACGAGATGCGGGATCACATCGCGACTTTCGACGACTTCATGCGCCCGATGCGGAACTACTTCTACTGGGAGCCGCACTGCTACGACATTCCCGTGTGTAATGCCATGCGTTCGGTGTTCGACGGGCTCGACGGCATCGACGCCATGACCGAGCACCTCTCCAGCTCGGTCAAGAACATGAACGAGATGGATCAGTTGATGCCGCAGCTGGTGGCGCAGCTGCCGCCGATGATCGCCATCTCGAAGTCCATGCAGGGCACCATGAAGACGATGTACAGCACGTTCAACGGCATGGTCGACCAGATCGCCAAGATGACCGACACGGCATCGGTGATGGGCCAGGCGTTCGACGATGCCCGCAACGACGATTCGTTCTATCTGCCGCCCGAGGCGTTCGACAACCCCGACTTCAAACGTGGCCTGGCCCTTATGGTCTCGCCCGACGGTCAGGCGGCGCAGTTCATCATCACCCACGACGTGGATCCGGCTACCACCGAAGGCATTTCACATGTCGACCCGATCCTGAAGGCAGCCAGGGAGGCGATCAAGACGACGCCACTGGCCGACGCCAAGATCTACCTGGGCGGTACCGCGGCCACCTACAAGGACATTCAGGTGGGCGCCCAGTGGGATCTGCTGATCTCGGCGGTCGGCGCCATCACGTTGATCTTCGTCGTGATGTTGCTGATCACCCGCGCACTGATCGCCTCGTTCGTCATCGTCGGGACCGTGATCCTGTCGCTGGCCGCGTCGTTCGGCCTTTCGGTCCTGGTGTGGCAGTACCTGCTCGGGATCGACCTGCACTGGATGACGCTGGCCTTCTCGGTGATCATCCTGCTGGCCGTCGGATCGGACTACAACCTGCTGGTGGTCTCCCGGATGAAGGAGGAGATCGGGGCGGGCATCAACACCGGCATCATCCGGGCCATGGGCGCCACCGGCGGCGTGGTCACCGCGGCCGGCCTGGTGTTCGCGTTCACGATGGCCTCGATGGCCACCAGCGACCTGATCGCCATCGGGCAGGGCGGCACCACCATCGGCCTGGGCCTGTTGTTCGACACCCTCGTGGTTCGCTCGCTCATGACCCCGACGATCGCCGCGATCCTGGGCCGGTGGTTCTGGTGGCCGCTGCCGGTGCGCCAGCGGCCGGCCCGGTTCCTCTCCGATCGCACCGCCCCGATACCGGTGACGAGACGGGCGTGACCGGCGTCGATACCATCGACCCATGAGCACCGGCGAGCTCTCCGGCACCCAGGCGCGCACCCGCGCCGCGATCATCGAGGCCGCCGCCGCCGTATTGGCCGATGACCGGACCGCGACTTTGCCCGACATCGCAAAGGCGGCCGGCGTCGGCCGCACCACCGTGCACCGCTACTTTCCCGACCGGGAATGCCTGATCAACGCCACGATCGTCGACTCGGTTCAAGTCGTGACGAATGCCGTGGCCGCTGCCGCCCCCGAGGACGGCTGTGCGATCGAGGCGATGCGCCGGGTGATCAACGCGATGATCTCGGTGGGCAACCGGCTTCTGTTTCTCTTCGACGATCCCAACGTTCTCCGTGGGCTGCCGCCCGAGGCGGTACCCGACAACAGCTATCTCACGAATCTGATCGAACGCGGCCAGGCCGAAGGCGTATTCGACCCAGAATCGAGCACACAGTGGCTCGAACACGCGCTGTACGGCCTGGTGATGTGGGCCTGCCAGGACTCGAAGAACGGCCTCATGCCGCAGCACGCGGCCGCTCCCGCCGTCATCCGCACCTTCGAGCGCGGGGTCCGTTGCCGCGACTGAGCCTTACCGCGCGGCCTCCAGCCGGCGGCGGACCTCCAGTCGCCTGAGTTTCCCCGACGACGTCCGCGGCAGCGAACCCGGTGACACCAGCACCACGTCGGCGGGCGTGACACCACACACCGAAACGATGCGCCGAATCACCGCGCTGCGGGTGATGTCCTGCTCGGTACCGATGAATTCCGCGGCCACCAACAGCCGCGATTGCGCGGCACCCGATTCGGTCCCGACGGCGACGACGGCTCCCTCGCGCACCCCCTCGACCTCGCCGGCGACCTGCTCGATCTCAGTGGGGAATACATTGCGGCCGGCGATGGTGATCATCTCCTTGGAGCGCCCGCAGATCACCAGTGCCCCGTCGACCAGGTAACCGATGTCGCCGGTCGGGAACCACTGGCCGGCACAGCCCGCGTCAACCGGATCATGCCCGAGGTAGGACGTCATCATCGAGGAACCACGGATCTCGACTTCGCCGGTGGCGCCGGTCTCGTCATGCGCCGACGGGACGATGCGTACCTCCATGCCCGGTACCGGGTGCCCCAGTAGCGCAAGGCGCCGGTTGGGGTCTGCGGCATCGGGAACGTCGATCCGCAGGCCGTCTCCCGGCGCGGGTATCGTCACCGCGCACGTCGATTCGGCCATGCCGTATGCGGGAGCCATCGCCGCGGCGTCGAATCCGAATTTTCCCATGGCAGAGGCGAATCGCTCGACACCGGCACAGTCGACGGGTTCTCCCCCGTTGATCGCGATGCGCACCGCACCGAGATCGACGCCGGATACCCGGTTGGCGAATCGGCCGAGCACCGAGTAGCCGAAGTTCGGGCCCGCGGTGAAGGTGGCCGCGGAATCCGACAGCCAATCGGCCCAGCGCAGCGGCGCCGCCGAGAACGCCCCCGTCGGGGCCAGCCACAGCGGCATCCCGGACATGGTCGACGCCAGCACCATGGCCAGGCCCATGTCGTGGTAGATCGGCAACCAGGTGCAGCCGACATCGTTGCGGCTCAACGACAGTCGCTCGGTGACCGCCAGCAGGTTGTTGAGAACGGCCTCGGGCGCCAGGACGGCTGTGCGCGGCGCGCCGGTGGATCCAGCCGTACCCTGCAGGATCGCGACGTCCGCACCGTCGGGGTACCGCACGGTCGTCGACATCGGTGTGCGGGCGGCGTCGCCGATATCGCAGACCGCCAACGTGGAGTCCGCATCGCGCAACAGCTCGAGGGTGGCGCCGTAGCTGAACACCGTCGTCACACCGATTCCGGCGAACCGGGACAACGTGGCGCGCGCCCACTCCGACGGGTCGGCGCCACGTTGGGGCCGGGGCAGGATCGATACACCGGATCCGGCCAGCCATGAACCCTGAATGGCCGCAATCAATTCCACTGTCGGCTCACCGACCAGACCGACCGCGCCGGCTCGGTCCCGGTTCAACAGGTAGGCGGCGATGTGCTCGGCGATGCCGTGCACCTCAGGCCACGGTCGACGCTGCCAGGTGTCGGTGTCACGGTCGAGCACCCGCAGGTCGTACGGCGAGCCCACCATCGCCTCACGCAGGGCGCCGGCAAGCGGGTTCATGCGGCGCTCCTGCGGTCGATCACCGACTGGAGATCGCCCACCGTCTCACACAACATCAGGTCCTCCTCGCTCAGTTGGACCCCGAACTTCTCCTCGATCGATACCAGACCGACGGCGAACGAGACGGAATCCATTCCGAGGTCATCGACCAGACGCGTATTGACATCCAGTGATTGGCAAGGTAATTCGAGATCGTCACGCAGGATGCAGACCAGCCCGTCGGTCACGGCGGACGGAGTGGTTGAGTCGGTAGCCGTCATGTGATTTCTCCAGCTGGTCGACGAGACCCAGCCTTACCTTTCGTTTCGGGTACGGGTTTGGTTGAGCGGGTGAAAACAGCTGTCAGCCAGCTGCATTGATGGGAGCGCCGCGCAGGCGACAGTTGCCGGACCGGGCCACCCGAATCGCGTTTGGCGCCATCGGTTGTGGCACCAGACAGCCGGGCGTGCGCCGCACCGCAGAGTAGGCGTGCGCAACGGGTTCGGTCATGGAGTCAAATGTCCGAGCACCAGAAGTACTGCGCTGCAACATTTCATCGACAACAAAGACCCCGTCCCCCTGTCTCCGGCAGCGGCGAGGGGCTCCCACGTACGTGTGGGCGCCACGCTCAGAACCGCAGCCTCCTGCGACCAGCGTTGGGGAGCCTAACCAAAACTTTTCCGACGGTGGGTGGTCCCTTTCGGGGCTCACCGGCCGCCACGGGTCATCCCGCAATTATTACGCGCGTGTCAATAGCACGGGACAACAGGTATTTTCGCGCATGACAGCGATGTCAGCGCAACGCCGAAACGGTGAAAATCAGTCACGCCAGAACAAGTGATGCGTGACGCCGCTGGGGCTGGGCACCACATCATGGTGGAAACGGTCGTTCAACTCATCGGGCGATTCCCAGAGCCGCGACCCGCTGCCCAGCTCGATCGGGGATACCGCCACGTGCAGGGTGTCCACCAGATCGGCGTCGAGGAACTCGCGAATGGTGAACGCGCCACCACCGAGCCGCACATCCTTGCCGTCGGCGGCAGCCCTCGCCTGCTCCAGCACCGTCGCCGGATCCGCGTTCACGAAGTGGAACGTGGTGTCGGACAAACTGAACGACGGCCGCGCGTGGTGGGTCATGACGAATACCGGGGTGTGGAACGGCGGCCGATCCCCCCACCAGCCCTGCCACTCATGGTCTTCCCACGGGCCGCGGTACGGGCTGAACTTGTTGCGCCCCATGATCTCGGCCCCGATGTTGTTGGAGAAGTCCCGGGTGAGGTAGTCATCGAGGCCTCGGCTGCCGCCCGGCTCGGTGCGGTTGGGCCAACTCGCCGTGGCGCCCGCCCAGGCGAACATCTCCCCCGGGTCCGCATGGCCGAACGGGCGCTCAAAGCTCTGATTCTCGCCCGCGCCGAACCCGTCGCTGGACACGTTGAAATTCTGGACTTTGAGCAGTTGGGCCACGTGTTCTCTCCGTTCGGTCAGGGATGGTGGATGCTGTTCGGACCCGGGGCAAGGGTAAAACTCATCGGTCAGCCCCAGATCGCGTCCAACATCGCGATGGTGTCCAGCGTCTCGGTGACATCGTGCACTCGGATGACATCGACGCCGGCCGACCAGGCGGGTGCGATGACTGCCAGAGAACCGGCCAGACGCTGTTCCACGGTACGGCCGGTGACAGCACCGACGAAGGTCTTTCGACTCACGCCCAGCAGTACGGGGAAATCCTGGGCGCACAGTTCCGGAAGCCGACGCAGTAATTTCACGTTGTCCTGGGTCGACTTGCCGAACCCGATGCCAGGGTCGATCCATACCGGCCCGGCCCCACAGCCGAGGGCCGTTTTCGCGATACCGGTGACCAGGCTCGTCACTTCGCCGACGACGTCCTGGTATTCCGGGGATACACCGGCCGCAACAGGAACCGTGTGGGAGTGCATGCTCACGTATCCCACCCCGAACCGACCGGCCACCTCGTAGAGCTTGCCCGATACGTCGTTGACGATCGATGCCCCGGCCCTTACGGCCTCCTCGGCCACTTCATGGTGGCGTGTGTCCACTGAGACCGTCCCCAGACGCGCGAGGCGTTCAACACCCCCATCACCCGCATCGGGGCCGGGATGGTGCGCCTTGACGCCGTGCCGCGACGACGCTGGTCCATCTGGCGGCCGATCACAACACCGGCGCGGGTGACCAGTAAGCCAGCATCTCTGCGAACGTTTCGAATGCCGGTCTCGAAACACCGTAGGGCGCTTCGAAATGAACGCTCAACGGGAAGCCGAGGTCGACAACTCCGTCGATGACCCGCTTGTAGAGGTCAACCAGCGCTCGCCGTTTGACGGCTGGCTCACTCGCGGCCAGTTGCCGAACGAAAGCCTGTTCTTGTGCGACCTTTTCATTCCCCGCATCTTTGATCAGCCAGTCGATGAGGCCGACGTTCGCCTCCAGCTTCGGCACGAAGCCGAACGACAGCAGGACCTCCGGCCGGAGGTCGTTTTCCTTCGCGAACTGGCGGAGAAAGCCGACTACCGCATCCGAGTACAGCAGCTGAGTCATCGCGAAGGTGGCGCCCTTGTCGCATTTGAACGCGAACCGACCGCGCTCGCCGGCACGGGTCGGGATCAGGATCACCCCGCGGTTGGTGATCAGCTCGTCGAACTTGGCCAGGGCGTCGGTCGGTGCGACACCCGCGCCTTCCCCGTCGCTCATGGTGCGTGGCACGCCGACGAAGATCACGCCGTCGAACCCGGCCCCTCTCAAGCCGGTCAGCCGGTCACGCAACGCCGTTTCGTCCGAGAACGAGGTGACCTGGGTACACAGTCCACGTATCCCCGGCAGCTCCGGCTGGATGACCGACCAGTAGTCGAGCACATCCATCTTGGCCTTCATCTCGATGGGCCGGTCATCGTCCTCGGAGATCATCGCCGGGATCATGACATGGCTCAGACGTCCTGCCATGCCGCTCTCCGCAGAGAGCCGCGCCACCTTTCGCGCCTCTTCCACGGCGTACTCGACCCCGAGATCAACGTTGGGTGGCACCAACTCAAGCGCGATGGTGTTCAAGGGCACAGGATCCTCCGATTGCGGCGACAAGCCCTCCGGACGCGGTCGGCCGAAGGCTCCGCCCTATTCATCGACGACAACGAGCAGGTCGCCCCCTTCAACTTGAGCGGTCCGCGAGACGGCGACCCGGGCGACGGTGCCAGACGATGGCGCGGTGATGACAGCCTCCATCTTCATCGCCTCGATGGTGGCGATGGATTGGCCCGCTTCGACGGCATCGCCTTCGGCGACGTTCACCGTGACCACACCGGAGAAAGGCGCACCGACATGCGCGGGGTTGGTCCGATCGGCCTTTTCGGCCACCGGAACCTCGCTGGCAATACTGCGGTCCCGCACCACAATCGGGCGCAACTGTCCATTGAGGATGCACATCACCGTGCGCATTCCGCGGTCATCGGCTTCCGAAATCGCCTCCAGCCCGATGAGCAGCTCGACCCCGGGATCCAGTTTCACCCGCTGTTCTTCGCCGTGCCATAGCCCGTAGAAGAACTGGTTGGCGCTCAGTCTGGAAGTGTCCCCGTACTGGTCGCGGTGCGCTTCGAATTCGGCTGTCGGGCCAGGGAATAACAGCCGGTTCAAGGTGGCCTGACGTTTCGGACCGGGCGCGGCCAACACCGCTTCATCCTCGGCCGACAATTCCTGAACCGGCCTGGTCGCGCCTCGTCCCTCTAGCGCCTTGGTGCGCAGGGGTTCCGGCCAACCGCCCGCGGGGTCTCCGAGTCCGCCCCGCAGGAACCCGATCACGCTGTCCGGAATGTCGTACCGCGCCGGGTCCGCGGCGAATTCCTCGGCGCCGATACCGGCTCCGACGAAAGCCAACGCGAGGTCCCCGACCACCTTGCTGGACGGGGTCACCTTGACCAGCCTGCCCAGCATCCGGTCAGCGGCCGCGTAGTTCCCTTCGATGTCCTCGAACCGGTCACCCAAGCCGAGCGCAATCGCCTGCTGTCGCAGATTGCTGAGCTGCCCACCCGGAATCTCGTGGGTGTAGACCCGCCCGGTGGGGGCCGGCAGTCCCGACTCGAACGGCGCGTAGACACGTCGCAGCGCCTCCCAGTACGGCTCAAGGTCACACACCGCGTCCAGCGACAGCCCGGTGTCGAATCGGCTGTGCGCGGCAGCGGCCACGATCGAGGACAACGACGGCTGACTTGTGTTGCCCGCCAACGGGGCTGCGGCACCGTCGACGGCATCGGCCCCGGCATGCCAGGCCGCGACATAGGTGGCCAGTTGGCCGCCCGGGGTGTCGTGGGTGTGCACGTGTACCGGGAGATCGAACCGCGCCTTCAGGGCGGCCACCAGGGTGGCCGCGGCGGGTGCGCGCAGCAGCCCTGCCATGTCCTTGATAGCGAGCACATGGGCCCCGGCTTCGACGATCTGCTCGGCCAACCGCAGGTAATAGTCCAGCGTGTACAGGTTCTCGCGCGGGTCGGACAGGTCGCCGGTATACGACATGGCGACTTCCGCGATCGTTCTGCCGGTGTCGCGGACCGCATCGATGGCCGGGCGCATCGAATCCACATTGTTGAGCGCGTCGAAGATCCGGAAGATGTCGATTCCGGTCGCCGCTGCCTCATCAACGAATGCGCGGGTTACCGTCTCCGGATACGGCGTGTAGCCGACCGTGTTGCGGCCCCGCAACAACATCTGCAGGCAGATATTGGGCAGCTCTTCGCGCAGCGCCGCCAACCGCTCCCACGGGTCCTGCTTGAGGAACCTCAGGGCGACATCGTAAGTCGCGCCGCCCCAGCATTCGACCGACAGGAGCTGCGGCATCATCCGCGCTATATAGGGGGCGACGCGTATCAACCCGCTGGTGCGCACCCGGGTGGCCAGCAGCGATTGATGGGCATCGCGAAAGGTGGTGTCGGTGACGCCGACGGCCGCACTGTCGCGCAGCCAAGCGGCGAACCCTTCGGGTCCGAGCTCGGTCAGGCGCTGTTTGGACCCCGCGGGCGGAGTGACCGTCAGATCGCACATGGGGAGCTTGTCCCGCGGATAGACGGCCGACGGTCGCGGACCGTGTGGCTGATTGACCGTCACATCGGCCAGATAGTTGAGGATTTTGGTGCCGCGATCCGCACTACCACGCGCGGTGAGCAACTGGGGTCGTTGCTCGATGAACGACGTCGTCCCCCGCCCCGCGATGAAATCCGGATCGTCGAGAACCGCAGCCAGGAACGGAATGTTCGTCGCCACCCCGCGAATCCGGAATTCCGCCACGGCGCGGCGGGCCCGCGCCACCGCCGTCGGGAAGTCACGCCCGCGGCAGGTCAGCTTCACCAGCATCGAATCGAAATGCGCAGCCACCTCGGCGCCGAGATTGGTGCCTCCGTCCAGCCGTACACCGGCACCGCCGGGTGACCGATAGCCGGTGATGCGTCCGGTGTCGGGACGGAAGCCATTGGTGGGATCCTCGGTGGTGATCCGGCATTGCAAGGCGAAACCCCGCGGCGCCGTCAATTCGTCCTGGGACAGTCCCAGGTCCGTCAGCGATTCCCCGCCCGCGATCCGCAGTTGGCTCGATACCAGGTCGACATCGGTGATCTCCTCTGTCACCGTGTGCTCGACCTGAATGCGGGGGTTGCACTCGATGAAGACGTGCCGGCCACGTTCATCCAGCAGGAACTCGATCGTGCCCGCGCAGGAATACCCGATCTGGCGTGCGAAGGTGACAGCGTCGGCGCAGATCCGTTCCCGCAGAGCGGGATCCAGGTTGGGCGCCGGCGCCAGCTCGATGACTTTCTGGTGCCGCCGTTGCAGGCTGCAGTCACGCTCGAACAGGTGGATCGCGTTGCCCTGGGTGTCGGCCAGGATCTGCACCTCGATATGGCGGGGGTTGATCACCGCCTGTTCGAGGAATACCGCGGGGTCCCCGAAGGCGGATTGCGCCTCGCGACTTGCGGCTTCGATCGCCTCTCTCAGGTCGGCCAGATCGTTCACCCGGCGCATCCCTCGGCCACCGCCGCCGGCAACGGCTTTGACGAATACCGGGAAACTCATCGATTCGGCGGCCGCCAGCAGTTCGTCGACCGAACTCGACGGGGCCGACGACGCCAGCACCGGCAGTCCCGCCGTACGGGCCGCGGCGATCGCACGGGCCTTGTTCCCGGTCAACTCCAGCACATCGGCCGAGGGGCCCACGAACGTGATCCCGGCCTGTTCGCACGCCCTCGCCAAATCCGGATTCTCCGAGAGAAAGCCGTATCCGGGATAGATCGCGTCTGCCCCTGACTCCCGGGCGACCCGAAGGATCTCGTCGACCGAGAGATAGGCCCGGACCGGGTATCCCGGCACACCGATCTGGTAGGACTCGTCGGCCTTCAGCCGGTGCTGAGAGTTTCGGTCCTCGTACGGGTAGACGGCCACCGTCGAGAATCCGAGTTCATAGGCCGCACGAAACGCGCGGATGGCGATCTCACCTCGGTTGGCGACCAGAACCTTGTCGACCACTGTTTCCTTTCAGAGCTTCGGCGTGGCTACGCCAAGGCCCGCTGCGGCTGTCCGCTGTAGTCACTGAGCGGGCGGATGAGCGCGTTCGACGCGGCCTGCTCCATGATGTGTGCGGTCCATCCGGTGATCCGGCTCATCACAAAGAGCGGTGTGAAGCTGGGGATGTCGAAGCCCATGAGGTAATAGGCCGGCCCGGTCGGGAAGTCCAGGTTTGGCTTGATCTTGGTGACGGCAAACATCGCGCTCTCCAACACGTTGTAGATGTCGAGCCAGCGCTGCCCGTCCCGCGCCGCGGCGACCTGCTGCAGGGCCGCCTTCATGGTCGGCACCCGCGAATCACCGTTCTTGTACACCCGGTGGCCGAACCCCATCACCTTGTCCTTGCGGGATAGCTTGCCGTGCAACCATTCCGCGGCACGGTCGGCCGAGCCGATCTCCAGCATGTCGTGCATCACGGCCTCGTTGGCGCCGCCGTGCAGTGAGCCCTTCAGGGCACCAATGGCGGCCGTGACGGCGCTGTAGATGTCCGACTGGGTAGAGGTGACAACGCGGGCCGCGAACGTGGAGGCATTGAAGCTGTGCTCGGCGTAGAGGACCATCGACTGCTCGAAGGCATTGACGATCACGGGGTCCGGGACCTCGCCGAAGCACATGTTAAGGAAATTTTCGGCGTAGCCCATGTGGCTGTGCGGGGCAATCGGGTCCAGCCCGCGCCGCCTGCGCATGTCGGCGGCGACAATGGTGGGAAGAACCGCGAACATCCGCAGCGACTTGGTGAAGTTCGCCGACGGGCTGCTGTCGTCTTCCTCCGGGTCTTCGGCGCCCAGGTAGCTGATCGCGGTGCGCACCACATCCATCGGGTGGCAGTTGTCCGGCAGCTTGGCCAGCAGTGACTGCATCGACCGGTCGATGCGCCGAGAAGCCCGCTCCCGCTGGGTGAACAGGGCCAGTTCCTGATCCGATGGCAGTTCGCCGTGCCACAGCAGATAGGCCACCTGCTCGAAGCTGCACTGGGCGGCCAGGTCCTGGACCGGATAGCCGCGATAGGTCAGGGTGTTGGTCTCGGGCACCACCTTTGAGATGGCGGTGGTGTCGACGACCACGCCGGCCAGGCCCTTGTGGATCTTCGGCGTGTCCTCGGTAACGGTCATCGTGTCGCCCCCTGCAGCGAAAAGTTGTAGATCTCCGAGTCGAACTGGTTGTAGTCGTGGTAACGCAGCAGTTCGTACAGCCGGCTGCGGTGTTGCATCTGGCCGAGAAGACCCGATTGCGTTCCGGCCGAGGAGATCTCTAGCAGGCCGACCTCGACAGCGTGCATGGCCAGACGCAACGTGGTGACCGGGTAGATCACCATGTTGTAGCCGATCTCGGCCAGCAGGCCCGCGGTGAGCAGTTCGGACTTGCCGAACTCGGTCATATTGGCCAGCAACGGTACGTCAACCGCGTCGCGGAACTGCTCGAAATCGGCCGGGGTGTGCAGCGCCTCGGTGAAGATCAGGTCGGCACCGGCGTCGGCGTATGCCTTGGCCCGTTCAATCGCCGCGGGAATCCCCTCGATTCCCGCGGCGTCGGTGCGAGCGCAGATGACGAAGTTCGGATCCCGGCGCGCGGCGACCGCGGCCCGCAGCCGCTTGACCATCTCGGAAGTCTCGACGACAGCCTTGCCGTCGAGATGACCGCAGCGCTTGGGATTCACCTGGTCCTCGAGGTGCAGCCCCGCCAGACCGGCATCCTCCAGCAGCGTCACGGTGCGAGCCGCGCTCATCGGCTCGCCGAACCCGGTGTCGGCGTCGATGAACGTCGGAAGATCGGTCGCCGAGGCGATCTGGGCGCCCCGTCCCGCCACCTCGGTCAGCGTGGTCAACCCGATGTCTGGCAGGCCGAGGTCCGCGGAAAGGACCGCACCGGATACATAGACCCCGTCGAAGCCGATCTCGGCGACGAGCTTGGCCACCAGCGGTGAGAACGCTCCCGGGAAGCGCAGCAGCCGACCGGACTCCAAACCCCGCCGGAAGTTCCGGCGCTTCTCCGAGGCAGACGTAGCAGCGCCCAGTAACCCGCTCATCGGAATATTCCCGATGGAATCGTCGGCGCCTTGTCCAGCACCCGCTGGTCCACCCGCACATTGAGCCCACCGAGCCCACCGGACTTGGTCGCCGAGACGTTCTCGACCGCCGACAGGAAGCGCTTCTGCTCGTCGGATTCCACGACGCCATCGGCCAACTCGGCGAACTTGGCGACGTACTGTTCACGCTCGAACGGCCGGGCGCCGAGTGGATGAGCGTCGGCGACGGCGAGCTCGTCGACGATGGTCTCACCGCTCTTGAGGGTGACCACCGCCTTAGCGCCAAAAGCCTTCTCCGCCGGGTCGTTCGAGTGGTAGCGCCGCGTCCACTCCGGATCCTCGACGGTAGAGATCTTGCGCCACAGCTCGATGGTGTCGGGGCGGTGCGCCCGCTCGGGAGCATACGACCGCTCGTGGTGCCAGCTGCCGTCCTGCAGCGCGACGGCGAAGATGTACATCACCGAGTGGTCCAGCGTTTCACGGGAGGCGTCCGGGTCGAATTTCTGCGGATCGTTGGATCCGGTACCGATCACCACGTGGGTGTGATGGCTGGTGTGCAGCACGATCGTGGCGACCTGGTCCAGATCACCGATACGCTCGCGCATCCGGCGGGCCAGGTCGATCGGCGCCTGGCTCTGGTACTCCGCCGAATGTTCCTTGGTGTAGGTGTCGAGGATGGCGCGCTTGGGTTCGCCCGGCCCGGGCAGCGGAACCGTGTAGGTGCGCTGGGGACCCGACAGCAGCCAGGCGATCACACCATCCTCGCCCTCCCAAATCGGGGCAGGTGAACCCTCACCGCGCATCGCCCGGTCGACGGCTTCGATGGCTACCTTGCCGGCCCACGCCGGCGCATAGGCCTTCCAGCTGGAGATGAGGCCCTTGCGCGACTGCCGCGTCGCAGTGGTCAGGTGCAGTGCCTGGCCGATCGCGGCGTAGATGGTCTCGGGGTCCAGCCGCAGCATGGTGCCCAGGCCCGCGGCGACCGAAGGCCCGAGATGGGCGACGTGGTCGATCTTGTGTTCGTGCAGGCAGATCCCCTTGACCAGGTCGACCTGAACCTCGTAGGCGGTGGCGATGCCGCGGATCAGGTCGGCACCACCGACGCCGAGCTGCTGCGCCACGGCGACCAGTGCCGGAATGTTGTCGCCCGGGTGGGAGTATTCGGCGGCCAGGAAGGTGTCGTGGAAGTCCAGTTCCCGCACTGCCACGCCGTTGGCCCACGCTGCCCACTCGGGCGACACCGTGCCCTCGACCCCGAACACAGAAGCGCCCCGCGGCGTCTTGTGCGCGAGCGCCTGGGCCCGGGCCACCGTCACCGGGCGGCGGATCACCGACGCCGCCGACACCGCGGCGTTGTCGATGATGCGGTTGATCACCATCGCCTCGGTCTCGGGCGGCACGGCCACCGGGTCGGCTGCGATCTCGGCGATCTTCCAAGCCAGATGTTCGCTGCGCGGGAAGTCCTCGGCGCTGCGCCGGGTTTTGACGTCGTGTTCAAGCATGATCCGCACGCTACGCAGTGGTGATCACCAGGGAAACTGCCTGTAAATGTGTATTTTTGTATCCTTCGCGAACCACTTTTGCGAATGTTGTGAAATTCGATCGGAGTAATCTCGGCGGCAGTGAGCAAGACATTCGCCGGCGCCCGTCTGCGACGGCTACGCGACGAGAAAGGCCTGACACAGGTCGCCCTGGCGCGTGCGCTGGGGCTGTCGACCAGTTACGTCAATCAACTCGAGAACGATCAACGACCGATCACGGTGCCGGTTCTGCTGGCCCTGGCCGATCGCTTCGACCTCCCCTCGCAGTACTTCACTCCTGACGCCGATGCCCGGCTGGTGTCGGACCTGCGCGAGATTCTGGCGGACAGCCCGGCCACCGCGACGCAGATCGAGGAACTCGTCGCCCGCATGCCGGAGATCGGCCAGACCATGGTCAGCATGCACCGCCGGTTGCACGATGCGACGGCGGAGTTAGAGGCCGTGCACGGGCGAGCCAACCTCGATGCCCAGACCGGCGCACAACAGCCGATGCCGTTCGAGGAAGTACGCGATTTCTTCTACGACCGCCGCAATTACATCGACGCGCTCGACCGCGCCGCCGAGGATCTGTTCGTCCGCCACCGCCTGCAGATCGGCGGGCTGGACCGGCAACTGACCGACCTGCTGTCGAACGAGTTCGGCATCTCGGTGATCGTGGACGATGGAGATGTCCTGGGCGCCAGTGTGAAACGCCGGTACCAGCCCGAAGCCGGGACGCTGCACGTGGCGCGCTGGCTACTGCCCGGACAGCGGGCGTTCCAGCTCGCCACCCAGATCGCCTTGTTGCTGCATTCCACACTGATCGACTCCATCGTCGCAACCGATGACCAATTGAGCACCGAGGCAAGGGATGTCGCGCGCGTCGGCCTGGCGAACTACTTCGCCGGCGCACTGCTTCTGCCCTATCGGATGTTTCTGGCCGCAGCCGAAAGCTTGCGTTACGACATCGATCAACTCGCCCGCCGCTTCGAGATGGGCTTCGAGACCATCTGCCATCGACTGTCGACGCTACAACGCTCGGATGCCCGCGGCGTCCCCTTCATCTTCGTGCGCACCGACAGTGCCGGAAACATTTCGAAGCGCCAGTCCGCCACGGCGTTTCATTTCTCACGGGTGGGCGGCAACTGCCCGCTGTGGGTGGTGCACCAGGCGTTCTCCAGGCCGGGTGAGTTCTTGACTCAGGTCGCCCAGATGCCCGACGGTCGCAGTTATTTCTGGGTGGCCAGAACCTCGACGTCGGTGCCGAGCCGGTACCTGGGTACGCCCAAGAGTTTCGCCATCGGCCTCGGTTGCGACCTCGCCCATGCCGACAAGCTCGTCTACTCGGTGGGCATCGACCTCACCGACCCGGAGGCGACGGTGCCCATCGGAGCGGGTTGCCGGATCTGTGATCGGCCGGCGTGCCCACAACGCGCCTTCCCGTATGTGGGTAGGTCCGTGCATGTCGACCCGCAGACCAGCAGCAATCTGCCCTACTCGCCATCGACCTAGCTTTCGGCCGTCGTAATCCGAGCGGGTTGCGCTTTCGCGTGCCGGGTAGGAAGTTGGACCCTGACGTGTAACCCGCCGCCGCGACGCGGTGTCAGGGTGAGAGTCCCGTCGTGCGCATGGGCGATGCTTCGGACGATCGCCAGCCCGAGGCCGACGCCGGCATGGTCGTTGCGCACCCGTCCGGCGCCCCGCTGAAACGGCTCGACCAGCGTGGAAACCGATGGCGGGTCAAGCTTTTCGCCGGTGTTCTCGACGGTGAGCACCACAGCGTCGGAGCCGGCCTCGGTTGTCACCCACACGGAGCCGTGTTCAGGCACGTTGTGGACGATCGCGTTGTGCACCAGGTTCGTCGTCATCTGCAGCAGGAGCGCGGGCGAACCACTGGTGGGGCTGTGACCCCCGGCGGTCTCGATGCTGACACCATGCTGTGCCGCCAGGGGCAGGAGCGTTTCGGTCGCTTCCTCCGCGACGAGGGACAGGTCGACGTGTTCTGAGGTGAAGGACCGGTTGTCGGCGCGGCTGAGCACCAGCAGTGCCTCGGTGAGGTCGATCGCTCGGGTGTTGACCACGCGAAGACGGTCGATCAGTTCATCGGTGTCGCGGTCGGGATCGTTGCGGGCCACGTCGAGAACGGTCTTCGTGATCGCCAGTGGCGTGCGCAGTTCGTGGGAGGCGTTGGCGGCGAACCGCTGCTGTTCGGCGACGTGTGCTTCGAGCCGTCCGAGCATGGCGTCGAAGGCGTCGGCGAGCTCGCGGAACTCATCCTTGCGGCCGGACAGCCGGATTCGGTGGGCGAGCGAACCGTTCGCGGCCATGCGCGTGGCCGCCGTGATCCGATTCAGCGGAGCGAGCATCCAGCCGGCCAGCAGCCAGCCGCCGACGAGACCGAACACCAGCAGGAACGCCAATGCGGCGGCAGCTTTCGGCGCGAACACGTGTAGGAGCCCGGACCGGATGGGAAAGACAACGCTTTCGGACAGCGGGATGTCCGTGCTACCCGGGATGATCATCATCCGATCGGGCACGTAGCGGAGCAGGAACATCCACACGACCGCCAGCAGTAGGCCGCCGGCGAGCATGAGGAACCCGGCGTAGCTCAGCGTGAGTTTGAGGCGAACACTCAAACCAGGGGCTCTATTCACGGCCTCCTCCGGTGTGGGCTTCGGTGCCGATGCGGTATCCGACACCGGCGACGGTGGCGATGATCCACGGTTCGCCGAGCCGTTTGCGCAGGGCCGAGACCGTGATCCGCACGGCATTGGTGAACGGATCGGCGTTCTCATCCCACGCCCGCTCCAAGAGTTCCTCGGCGCTCACCACACCGCCATCGGCCGCGACGAGGACTTCGAGCACGGCGAACTGTTTTCGGGTGAGCGCGACGTAGCGGCCGTCACGAAAGACCTCGCGGCGGAACGGGTCCAGACGTAGCCCGGCGAGCTCCCGCACCGGCGGTCTGATGTGGGCACGCCTGCGGTCGAGCGCTCTGAGCCGGAGCACGAGCTCTTGGAGTTCGAAGGGCTTGGTGAGGTAGTCGTCGGCACCGAGTTCGAAACCGGAGGCCTTGTCGTCGAGCCGGTCGGCAGCGGTGAGCATCAGGATCGGCATGCCGCTCCCCCCGGCGACGATGCGTTCGGCGATCTCGTCGCCGGAGGGACCGGGGATATCACGGTCGAGGACGGCGATGTCGTAGGCGTTGATACTCAGCAGCTCCAACGCGGTGTCCCCGTCACCGGCGATATCGGCGGCAATCGCTTCCAGGCGCAGCCCATCGCGGATGGCCGTTGCCAGGTAGGGCTCGTCCTCGACGACCAACACACGCATGCTCTCAAGCTACGAGCTTCCACATATCGCCGGCATATCGGATTTCGCATACGTGCCGACAACTCCACACCGCCTTCACTGAAGGCATGACCTACAACGAATCGACACCGAACGCTTCCAGAAAACTACGACCGCTGGCCACCCTCGCCATGGCGGCCCTGATCGGTACGGGCTGTCTGACCACGGCTGCCCAAGCCGGCGCCGACCCAGGTGGGCAGGCGGCGAAGTACTCCGCCTGCATGCGGGCCAACGGCGTCACGGATTTTCCGGACCCGAACGCCGACGGCTACCTCGCCTACGGTGGCGTCTCAGTTCCAAAAGCCGTGTGGGTGAAGGCGGTCGGTGCGTGTGAGAGCCTGGCGCCACAGAGCTGGGCCGGAGGCGCCGGACGCACGCCTGAACAGCAGCACGCCGCACTCAGATTCGCCCAGTGCATGCGTGACAACGGGGTACCGGATTTCCCCGATCCCGCCACCAACGATGAACCGCTCATCGACACGTCCAAGATGCGCGGCGACGTGAGCGCCCGCGATATTCCGGAGCTGAAGGGCGCGCAGGAGGCGTGCCACGAACTATTCACCGCGGCGCTGCCCTCGTTGGGAACCGGCCGGCCGGGCTGAGAGCAGCGGTGAATGTGGAGGTAGATGCCGAGCGGAGGGCTCGGCATCCACCTCCCTCTCGGTGTTCGAGTGGATGTGCACATCGCAAGGGCGATACGGAACAATGAGACGGTGGACTGCGCGGTGGCACGGGAGGCGCTTTCGGCGCGCCTCGACGGGGAGCGTGAGCCCGTCCCGTCCGCACGCGTGGACGAGCACCTTCGTGACTGCGGAGAGTGTGCCGCCTGGTACGACCGGGCCCGGGCGCTGAACCTGCAGCTGCGCAACCTGGCCGACGGCGCCCTGATCGGCGCGGTGAGCACCCGCGAGACCCGCCCGGCACGTCCCCTGAGCGGACCCGCGCGGTGGTTGGGCCGGCACTTCTTGACCATCGCCATCGTGGCGGTCGGCCTGGCCCAGGTGGTGCTGGCGGCCGCCCAGGCCGTCGGCGTGAATTTCGGGATGGTCGCGGCACATCATGGATCGGCCAACGGGGCTCACCTGCTGAACGAGTCCACGGCATGGTCGGCGGCGCTGGGCATCGCGACGGTCGCCATGGCCTTCCGCCGCCGGATCGCGCCGGGCCTGGCCTGTGTGCTGGTGGTCTACTGCGGATTCCTGGCCTATTACGTGGTGGCGGACGCACTCGCAGGGCAGGTCACACCGCTGCGCGTCCTGAGTCATCTACCGGTCGCGCTGGCCGCCATCGTGTCGGTCTTGACCTCACGAGCGACCCGTCCCAGTGACCCGTCACCCAGGGCACGCGGTGACGACGACGAATCACCGCCTGCCGCGCCGGGCCGTCGTCACCTCCGCGCGGCGGACGACCCGGCCGCCTGAGGCGTTACCCCATGACGCCGAACATGATCGCCATGCCCGCGGCCATCATGGCCCGGCACAGCGTGCCGAATTGTGCGGAGGGCACGGGCGACTGCCTGCGGGCCACGAAATAGCGGTACAGCCAGGCCACAGCGGCGATCACGAACCCGACCGTGAGCATCCAGTTGACGGTGGAAATCCAGATAGGTTGCGGTGCAGCATGTTCCATGGTGTGCATGTGATGGCCGGCCATCTCGACCGGCTCGGGGTCACCGGTGAGGACACTGCCGTTCATGACCGCATACATCCACGCCATCGCCGTCATCATCACGGCGTGGTAGCCGCCGGCGAGGCGGTCGCCGGCCGGGCCTGGCCGCAGCATTCCGGCCAGGAACCACACGGCGGCGGCCAGGAAGAAGACCATCGGGCCCACCGTCGGCAGCTCGGCACCCCGCGGCCATGCCATCACCAGCATCGCGACCGCCATCGCCAGGTGAAGCAACTGGCTCACCGCGGGCCGCGCACGACCACGGGTTCGGGTGATCGCGACGGCACATTCGGCCGCGCTCAGCGCGAAAAGCACCGTCACCACCCAACGGAGCGCAAGATCGGCGATCATTCCAGGTCCTGTCTGCGTCGGAGATGGGCAGGGCGCTGATCCAGTGCGACCCGTCGTCCTTTGGTCGCTGCCGGGGTCGCGAAAGTTCCCGTGCCCGCCAGCACTACGACACGCTGTCGTAGACTCTGATCGCCGCGACGTTTCGATCACTTTCGCGGCGGAAGGCCGGTTCGACAATGGCTAGTGAGCGAACACTCGGCGCGGTCAGTGCCCGGTGGGCACGTGTGACGCTGCTCGGCGCCGTCATCGGTTGCGCCGTGGTGCTGTTCGCGTGTGCCCTGCCGCTCGGCGCGCAGCGCCTCGACGCCGCGGGCATCGCTGATCCTGGTGCCGCTACGAATGTGGCCCGGTTACTCGGGCACTGGACCGCATCGCTGGCTGCCGCGGTGTGCCTGGGCGCCCTCGCATGGATCGTGACGACGGCCGTCCCCCGTGACGACGGGCGCATCGACGCGCCGTCGTTTCCGGTGCATCTGCTCGCCGAGCGGGTCGCGATCGTCTGGGCCTGCGCCGCCACGGCCATGGTGGTCATCTGCGCGGCCGCCGACTCGGGAATTCCCGTTGCCCAACTGGTCGGTGGACCCGGTCTCGGCAGCGCCATCGCCGCGTCGGAGGCCGCGCGTGGCTGGTGCGTGACGGCGATCTGCGCCATCGTGCTGGCCGTCGGCGTGCGATTCACACTCCGCTGGATCGGCCACTGCGTCGCGCTGCTGCCGACCTTGATCGGCCTGATCGCGGTCCCGGTGACCGGCAATGCCGGACAGGGACCCGACCATGACATCGCCACCAGCGCCGTGATCGTGTTCGCCGTGGCGGTCGCCGTGTGGACCGGGACCAAGATCGTCGCGGTCGCGCTGCCGGAAAGTTCGCACCGGCGCCGGGTCCGGGCACTGCAGCTCACCTGCGGGGCGATCGCGATCGTCTACGGCGCGCTGCTGGCGACCCTGATGTTGGGCGGATCACCGGTCCTGGCTTCCGGTTACGGACGCGCCGCAGTCGTCGCCGGGGTGCTGCTGACGCTGGTGTGGCTGGGTGACGGTGTCGTGCTGTGGACCCGGCGGGCACCCTCGCGGCTGCTCGACGCGATATCCGCGGCCGCGCTGATCGTCGCAGGCGCCGCTATAGCGCTCGCCGCGAGCAGCGTCCCGCCCCGGTTCACGGCCCAGGAATTCACCACCTGGGACATCTTCCTGGGCTACCAGCTCGACACACCGCCCAGTGTGCTCAGCCTGATGACCGAGTGGCGGTTCGATCCGCTGATCGGCACCGCCGCCATCGTGCTCGCCCTGGGCTATCTGGTCGCGGTGGCGCGGCTGCGGCGGCGGGGAGATCGCTGGCAGCCGGGCCGCACCATCGCATGGACTCTCGGCTGTGCGGCGCTACTGATCGCCTCCAGCTCCGGGGTGCGCGCCTACGGCTCGGCGATGTTCAGCGTCCACATGGGCGAGCACATGGCGCTGAACATGTTCATCCCGGTACTGCTGGTACTCGGGGCACCCGTCACACTCGCCCTTCGCGTACTGCCTGCCGCCCCCAAGGATCACGCGCCCGGCCCGCGCGAATGGCTGATGTGGTTCGTCCACTCACCGGTGACCAGGTTCCTGTCGCATCCCGTGACGGCGTTCGTCTTGTTCGTCGGGTCGCTGTACCTCGTCTACTTCACGCCGCTGTTCGACACCCTGATCCGGTATCACTGGGGTCACGAGTTCATGAGCGTGCACTTCTTGCTGACCGGCTATCTCTACTACTGGGGGATCATCGGGATCGACCCCGGACCGCGGCGGTTGCCCTTCCTCGGGCGACTCGGCCTGCTGTTCGCCGTGATGCCGTTCCACGCGTTCTTCGGGATCGCCACCATGACGATGAGCTCGGCGCTGGGCGACACCTTCTACCGGTCCGTCAATCTGCCGTGGCTGCAGAGCATTTCCGACGACCAACATGTGGGCGGCGCGATCGCGTGGGGCTCCAGTGAACTACCGGTGATCATCGTGGTGATCGCACTGGTGGCCCAGTGGGTGCGCCAGGACCGCCGGATGGGAGCCCGCCAGGATCGCCACAACGATCTGGGCTACGACGACGACCTCGACGCCTACAACGCGATGCTGCGCGAGCTTTCCCGCACCCGGCGCTGAGCGCGCGTGCGGGGCTATCCGGCGCTGTCAGAACCGCATTGGCAGTTGCTGCCGCAGTTGCAGTTCTCGCACGTACAGTTCGGGTTGTCGCACTTCGCCGATGCGGCGGTTTCATTGCTGGTCATGCATATGAGGCTAATCCCTACCGGCACCGTCCGGGTCGCAAACACACCGCGCGACCCGTCACCCGTCCCTCAGTCGTCGCCGGGATCGCCGAACATGTTCGCCTGGACGGTGCCGTAATTGCGCAAGCGCAGGCTGTTCGAGACGACCAGGAAGGACGACACCGCCATCGCCGCACCGGCGATCAGCGGATTCAGCAGCCCGGCCGCGGCGATCGGGATCGCCGCGATGTTGTAGCCGAACGCCCAGATCATGTTGACCCGGATCGTCCGCATCGTCGCGCGAGCCAGGCCCAACGCCTGCGGTACCGAATCGAGATTGTCGCGGACCAGGATGATGTCAGCCGCGCCGATGGCCACATCGGTGCCACGGCCGATGGCCAGGCCGAGATCGGCGCACGCCAGCGCCGGCCCGTCGTTGATGCCGTCGCCGACCATCGCCACCACGCGTCCCTGATCGCGCAGCTTCTCGATCGCGCCGACCTTGTCCTCGGGCAGCACCTCGGCGACCACGTCGTCGATGCCCACCGCGGCACCGATGGCCGCGGCGGTCGAGGCGTTGTCCCCCGTCAACAACATGGTTTTCATGCCCTCGGCATGCAGTTGTGCGATGGCGCCCGCTGCCGAGTCCTTGACCGCATCGGCCACGCAGATCGCCCCGCAGACGGTATCGCCGCAGGCGACGAATACGACTGTCTGGCCTTGTGATTCGCCCGTCCGGCGGGCCGCGGCGAGGTTCGCCGGCACCACCCGGTCGCGGGTCACCCAGGCCGGACGGCCGACCATCACGGCGACCCCGTCGACCGAACCCGCCACACCGTGCCCCGCGAACGCCTGGAAATCTTCGACGTCGGTGACGTCATGCCCGGCGCCGGCGGTCACGATCGCGTGGGCAACGGGATGTTCGGACGCCGATTCGACCGCTGCCGCGTGGGCCAGCACCTCGTCTTCGTCCCAACCCTCGGCCGCCACGACGGTGATGACCTGAGGCTGTCCGGTGGTCAGCGTGCCGGTCTTGTCGAACACCACGGTGTCGACCGCGCGGATCGCCTCCAGCGCGCGGTGTCCCTTGAGGAAGATTCCCAGCTGCGCGCCCCGGCCCGAGGCCACCATCATCGCGGTCGGCGTCGCCAGGCCCAGTGCGCACGGGCAGGCGATCACCAGCACGGCCAAGGCGGCCGACACCGCGCGGTTCACATCGCCGTCGACCAGCAGCCAACCGGCGGCGGTGACCACCGCGATCGCCAGCACACAGGGCACGAACACCGCGGCGATCCGGTCAGCCAACCGCTGCGCATCGGCCTTCTGCGCCTGCGCCTGCTCGACCAGCCGGACCATGCCGGCGAACCGGGTGTCCGGGCCGACGGCGGCGGCCTCGACCACCAGGCGGCCGTCGAGCACCACGGTGCCGCCCACGACGCTCGAACCTTCTTGGGTATCTACCGGTTTCGACTCTCCGGTCATCGCGCTGACGTCCACCGCGGCGGCCCCGCTGACCACCAGACCGTCCGCCGCGATGGCCTCACCGGGCCGCACGACGAACCGCTGTCCCTCCTTGAGTTCGTCTGCGGGCAGCACGAGTTCGCTGCCGTCGGCGAGCAGGACGGTCACCGATTTGGCGCCGAGTGCCGCCAGCGCCCGCAGCGCTCCCCCGGCACGGGAGCGGGCCCTGGCCTCGAAGTAGCGGCCCGCGAGCACGAAAACCGTGACGCCCGCGGCCACCTCCAGATAGATGGCGTCGCTGCCCAGCAGCGCCTGCCAGACACCTCCCGCGTGATACGTCTGGTGGTCGAAGAAGATCGTGTACATCGACCAGACGGTGGCCGCGGTGACGCCGATGGAGATCAGGGTCTCCATGGTCGAGGTGCCGTGCCGGGCGTTGCGCAGCGCGCTGCGATGGAACGGCCATGCGGCCCATGTGACGATCGGTGCCGCCAGTGCGGTGAGCACCCACTGCCATCCCGTGAACCGGGTATCGGGCACCACCGCGAACATCACCGACAGATCGGCGAGCGGGATGAACAGGACGGCCGCCACCACCAGCCGCCGCAGCAGGCTGCGCGCGTGCTCGGCATCGGGATCGACGTCACTCGTGGACGTCTCCACGCGGGGCGCCGCCTGATAGCCGGCGCGCTCGATGACGGCGCACAACTCGTCGACGCCGATGTCCGCCGTCGTCTCGACCGTGGCGACGCGTGTGGCGAAGTTCACTGAGGCGCGAACACCGTCGATCTTGTTGAGCTTGTTCTCCACGCGGGCGGCGCAGGCCCCGCACGACATCCCGGTGACATCCAGCGCGATACGCTGTCCCACCTCGTTGTCCAGGACATTTGCTGCTGTCACGACCACTCCCAATTGCTCACCACCACGCCGGTGGCATACCTCGCCGTCTGATTAGTCGTTGCGGCCCTGTGCGGGGTTCCCGGGCTCGATCGAATAATGTCGGTGGTTGTGACTACCGAATGCGGCGACGACCACGTTACGCGGCTGGCCCTGGCCGCCGGCCGCGGCGATTCGGAGGCACTCGAGCAGTTCATCCGGGCCACGCAGCGCGACGTCTGGCGAACGGTCGCCTATCTCGGGGATGCCGGTTCGGCCGACGACCTGACGCAAGAGACTTTCATCCGCGCGATATCCGCGCTTCCCCGGTTCGGTGGCCGTTCGTCGGCCCGGACCTGGCTGCTGTCGATCGCGCGGCGCGTCGTGGTCGACCAGATCCGGCACAAGCAGAGCCGTCCACGTACCCAACCCGGCGTCGCCGTCGAGCAGGTGCTGGACAGCTACCGCCCGGTGGGCGGCTTCGAGAAGATGGTGGAGATCCGCCTCCTGCTGGACGGCCTCGATGCCGACCGGCGTCACGCGCTGCTGCTGACGCAGGTGCTCGGCCTGTCCTACGCCGAAGCGGCCGAGGTGTGTGGCTGCCCCGTCGGCACCATTCGATCCCGCGTGGCCNGGTTCGCCGGCACCACCCGGTCGCGGGTCACCCAGGCCGGACGGCCGACCATCACGGCGACCCCGTCGACCGAACCCGCCACACCGTGCCCCGCGAACGCCTGGAAATCTTCGACGTCGGTGACGTCATGCCCGGCGCCGGCGGTCACGATCGCGTGGGCAACGGGATGTTCGGACGCCGATTCGACCGCTGCCGCGTGGGCCAGCACCTCGTCTTCGTCCCAACCCTCGGCCGCCACGACGGTGATGACCTGAGGCTGTCCGGTGGTCAGCGTGCCGGTCTTGTCGAACACCACGGTGTCGACCGCGCGGATCGCNGTGGCGCGCTGCCCACCGGCCGCGCGCCGGCGGTGGGCCTGCGCCGCCACCAGAGCAGGTAGCCACGCACGATCACGGTGACCAGCGCGGCCGCCAGGGCAAGCAACAGGAGCTGGTTGGCGAGGCCGAACAGCAATCCCATGTGCAACTGGATGCCCCAGGCCGAGAGTTTGGCGGCCAACGGCCAGTCGGCGAACCACGAAGTGTCGGTGATCTTTCCGGACGCGCCGTCGACGGCCACCGCGTTGTTCGACATCACCCAGGGCTGCCGGGTCTGCGCGACGATGAACGCGGTGTCGGTCTCTGCGCCGGAGTCCGACGGGATGCTCACCTCGACCTTGCCGCCCACACCCGCGTCCCGCGCGGCATCGAGAACCCGGTCGATATCCGCCACCCGAGGCTCGCCCCCGCGACCGACGGCAGCCGGCACTGGATCGCCGTGATGTCCTTCGTGGCCCGCCATTTCGGCTTCCGGCGGTCCGCTCAGCGCGGTCGACACCGACGGCGTGGTCCACGACAATGCCGTGCGCAGTGCGGTGACGTTGTCGCCGGCGAACCGCGACCAGGTCAACCCCGTCGCCGACAGGAACAGCAATCCCACGGCGATCCAGATCCCGACGGCCCCATGCCAGTTGAGCGTCCGCACCCGGCCCCCACCCGAGCGGACGGGCACCAGCAACCGGGCGTTGCGATCGCCGCGGCGGGACATCCGCCGGAATCGGCTCCACCACAGGAACACGCCGGCCAACGCGATCAGCCACAGCCACGACGCCGCGAGCTCGCTGTACATGCGGCCGGGCTCACCGAGGTGCAGGCTGCGGTGCAGCTGATCGATCCAGGTGCGCAGTGGCAGCGCACTGCTGCTGCCGTAGACCGTGAGCCCGCCGCGGGAGGCTCCCGTGACCGGATCGATGAACACGGCGTGACGTTCGGACTCGCCCAGCGCCGGATCGTCGAACATCACCCGGGTGGTCTCCCCCGGTCCGGTGGCGGGCCGCACCGCGGTCACCGTCAGTTCGGACCGGGTGGCCTGTGCGAACCGGACCTGCTGCGACACCGGCAGCAGGTCCCCGCTGCTGGTGGTCCGCAGATGTTCGCGATAGACGAACTGCTCGATGGAGGGTGCGATCGCGTACAGCCCACCGCTGATCGCCGCGATCAGCAGGAAGGGGCCGACGAAGATCCCGGCGTAGAAATGCAGGCGCAGCAGGAACGCGCGAAACGGCGCCGCGGCGCCGGCGTTCGGTGCCGACGCGTCAGCGACCGGCACCGTCGCGCTGTCATCTGTCGCTGTCGGCGGGGTCTCGCCCATGGCTCCTCAGTGGTCGAACGGTCCTCCCAAGAGTGGTCGTTCGGATCGAGTCGTCAGTTCCCGGGCGAGCCGAATCGTCGTCAGCTCGCGGCGCCACCGAGATGCCCGAGGCTCGCCCAGCGGATCGCCCGGGTCATGGCCGACGGCCGGTTCTGCGCCGACGGCGGTGGCGGCGCGTCGCCGGCGCGCTCTGTCGCGCGATAGCCGGCCTGCTCAACCACGTCGCACAGGTCGGCGACGCTGACGTCGTGGCGGGCGTCCACGGTGGCGACCTTGGTGGCGAAGTCCACCGAGGCGCGCACTCCGTCGATCTTGTTCAGCTTGCTCTCCACCCGGCGCGAGCAGGCTCCGCAGGACATCCCCGTCACGTCGAGCTGAACTCGTCTGGACCCCGATGCCTCGTCGGTACGCACGTCTGCAGATGTCACAAGCTGTTCCTCACTGTCTCGCGGTCTCGGTGCCTCATGGATTAGGTCGTCGAGAAGTCGCGTGCAGTTCCCGCGGTGCCGATCTCCGCGATCAGAGACTGCACCGGCGGTGACGCGGCCACGAGCTCACCGACCGATTCGACCCCCAGCGGCAATGCCGGGTACTCGGCGAGGTACTCCGGGTAGGACCGTCCACCGAGCTGCACGCCGAGGCTGATCCAGGCGTCGATCACCGACCAACGACGCGGATTGGCTCTCGCCCAGGCGCTTTCGTCGAGCCGCCGTTTCCACTCGTGGATGTCGAGACGCTCATCCGCGACCGCACCGAGCACCGCCGGGTAGGACACGGGCTGCCCGCACAGCACATCCAGGCGGCGTCCCAGCCGGTCCGGTCCGCCGGATTCGGGCAAGCTTCGGAGTATGCCGCTCGCCGCGGCGCGGCCGGTGGTCACGTTCTCGGTCAACTCGACCGCCGGACAGGCCCGCAGGGCACCACAGGCGTCGACGAGCGCCATCAGGATGTCGGTGGATCCGGCCATCTGGCCCGGCTCGCCGAGCACCCGGGGCAGGCGCACGATCGTGAAGTCGAGTTCCGGGGGTGCCCCGGCCACCGCCAGTTCCGCGATCGCCTTCGACGCGGCGTACGGGTACGGCGCCTGACGCGGGTCGAGCACCCGTGCCGCGCGGACATCCGCATTGACCACGTACGTCGACAGGTGGATCAGCCTGGTACCGGAATCGGCGCAGGCGTGCACCATCGCGGAGACCAACTCCACATTGGCCGGACGTATTTCGCGGTACGGCGCCACCACGTTGGTATTGCCGATGCAGTTGATCACCGTGCCGGCACCGGTGGCACGAATCAGCGTCGCCAACTCCGCCGGGCCGAAGCCCGGGGCCAGTTGTTCGACACACACCCCGGGTGCTCCGTGCAGCGTCGACCACACACCACCGGACGGAACCGAGCGCGTGGCCAACACCACGTGAACGTGCCCGAGCTCCGTCAGCTCCCGGGTCGCCGCGGCGAAGCCGGTTCCGAGGATTCCGGAGGCGCCGACCACCAGGATCGGCGGCGGTCCTTGGCGGGTCGATGAGGGGCCCGACACCGAGATGTCTCCGGTGCGCCGGGTGGTCACGGCGGCGAGGTCACGGTCGATCTCCGCGGCGGTGACGGAGTCCATCCAGGTGCCGGCCATCGCGATGTCACCCACCAGGTTCGCCGCGGTGTCGGCACTGATCACATCGAGAATCGAAACCTGGCGACCGAGAAACCGCCGGGTCTCGGGCAAGATGCGGACCAGATCCAGCGAGCCGACGCCCTCGTGCAACAGCGACGCATCGGGTGTGATCGGCCGGCCCAGGAGCCGGCTCCACATTCCGGCGAGACGTATTGCCTGCCGGCCGGTTTCGCTGTCGACGCGGCCGGCCGGTTCGCGGCGGTCCGGCGCGGGCAGCCTTGCCGTGTCGATCTTCCCGTTCGGTGTCCGGGGAATGGCCGCAACCCCCGAGACGACGAACGACGGAACACGGGCACGCGTCAGCACATGCTTGATCCGCTCCGCTGTGGCGGTGTCCGGGTCGGCGTCCTGGGAGCGGCGGGCGGTGAACCACACTCCGAGGCGCCCGTCGAGAAGTTGCACGGCCACATCGATCACGTCGGGGTCGGCAGCGATGCGCCGGGTGATCTCGGCGGTATCGACCCGTCGGCCCGCGATTTTGACGAGCGCATCCTTGCGGCCGGCGAACACCGGATGGTCGGCCTCGTCGAATGTGATCCGGTCGGCGGTCGCAAAGGCACGCCGACGCACCCCGTCGGCCAGCGTGACCGATCCGAAGCTCGAACTGTCCGTTCCGAGATAGCCGTCGGTCACCATCTCCCCCACCACCACGACTTCGCCGAACGCGGTAGCGACGGTGTTCGGCACGAGCGGTCGCCCCAGTCGCGCACGCGCGCCCGGTTCGATCACCTCACCGCCGTCGATGATCGGCAGCTGGGTCACCACCACCGTCGTTTCCGTCGGACCGTAGCTCGACACCAGTGAGACATGCTGGATCCCTGGGGTGTTGAGCCAACGGTCGACCGCGCGTGGGCGGATGGGTTCGCCGCCGATCACGATCTGGCGCAGCCGAGAGTCCCGGACCGCGGCGGTCGCCTCGGGGTCCTCACACCACAGATGCCATACGGCTGTCGGCAGATCGACGACCGAGGCGCCCGTCGTCACCACATCGCGGGTAAGCGCTTGCAGATCACCGGTCTTCACCGCGGACGACCGGACCAGGGTGGCTCCGCTGAGTGCTGCCCCGAAGATCTCCTCCACGCTGATGTCCGATGTCAGCGGGGCGCACTGCAGGATGGTGTCGCCCGGTGCCCAGCCATAGGCGCGTACCTGGGCGGCGCAGAACGACGCCAGCGAACCGTGGTTGACCTGTACGAGTTTGGGTTCACCGGTGGATCCCGACGTCGGCATCACGTAGGCGGTGCTGGTGGCGAGAACAGGATCTCCGGCCACTTGACCGATGCGGGCGTCCACCAGCCGCCGGTGTTCGTCATCGAGGCTTGCCGGCAGCATGGCCGCGGTGCCGACCAGGTGCGCCGAGATGCCGGCAGTGTGGCCGATTCGCTCGGCCCGCTGCTCCAGTTGATCGTCGCTGTCGCAGACGCTGTAGCCACAGCCGGCCAGGTGGCAGGCGATCATGAGATCGATGGTTCGTTCGGTGCCGTCGTCGGTGAACACCAGCACGTCGCCCGCGTCGGCCCCCATCTGGAGCAGCCGGGCGATCCAGAGGTCGATGCCGCGCCGCTCTTGACGCAGTCCCCCGACACAATCGTCGCGATGCAGGAACCACGCGGGCACCGCCGCATTCGGGACAGGTGCGGATGGGTCGGGCTGCCGACTGCCGTCTTCGGCGATCCCGAACCAATCGCCGACGATCATCGCGATCGGTGATCCCCACATCGCCGGCATGGCCGTCAGGGCCGCCGCGACGCGGCCCGCCACGTCGGCCGTATCTTCCTGCGGCACATCGGCTCTGTTCCAGATGTCGAGGGTGAGAGTTCGTCGCTGCTCATCGAGGATCGCCGCCACGGTGATTCCCTCGACCGGCCCGATATCGGTGGTCAGCGGCACGTCGGCCAGGAACGGGCGCAGTTCGGGCGCACAAGGATCGCGCAGGAAGTTGAGGGTCAGCGCCTCGACAGCGATGGTCCGGTGTGTCGCGAGATACATTCGGCGATAACGCTCTTCGCGTAGCCACCGGCGTCGGCCGGCTTTCACGTAGCCTCGATCGACCGTGCGCACCACATCGGCCACCGACGCGTACGCCGGGAACCGGACGGGTTGTGCGATCGAGTTGACCAGGCAGGTCGCGACACCGAGTTCGGGCTCACCGAATCGGTTGTCGACCGCGTGCACCAGAAGGGCGTCGGTGGCCTGCCGGGCCCGCGCGTCCACAGCGATGGCCGCCGCGGCGACGAGCACGTTGAGTGGGGTGCCCTCGCGGTCGGCCAAGCCGAGTATGTCGTCGTAATCGTCGCCCACGATCGTCACGGAGCCGGTACGGACGCCGCGGGCCGCGGTCGCCATGTGGGAACCGTCTGCGCCACGGCCCCGTCGGGCGTCGTCAGTGAGTTCCCGGTGCGCAAGGGCGCTGACCCGGTCGAGCGATTCGTCGATGCGATGGGCCTCTCGGCGATGGGCCGCGGCCACGGCGGCCAAACCCCGACCGGTACCGGCGATGTCGCCTGCGGGACGGTTGCCGAGCGCACGGCCGAGGTCGGCTTCGATGATCGCGAACGCCCCACCGTCGAGCAGGATGTGGTGCGCGTGCACCTCGAGACCGCGCACCAGGCCGGTGCCGTCGACGTCGACGCGGTATCGAACCAACGGTGTTTCGAGAATGCCGGATCCCCACTCTGGGGCCGATGCGCCGCCGTCCGGGTGCACTATGTCGTCCACCGCGAGCCGCCGCACGAGATCGGGATACCCACCGGCGCCCGCCGCCCTCTTCAACACGCACAGCTGGATCGGATTGGCCAGGATCGTCGCCCGCACCGCGGCCAGGAATTCCGTTACCGGTATCGGCTCGAACCGGTAGCTCCGACCGATCAGGTAGAGGTCCGGGTCGGCGTCCTGGAGTACGCCGTTGTAGATGTTCTGCTGAGAACGGCTCAGCGGAACACGCTGTGCGTCGAGGCCTTCAGACAGATTCACCCAGGGTCTCCAACTCCCGGATCCAGCCGGCCACCGACAGGTTGTCCGCAAGCCGCCGCGGCATCTCCGACTCCCGGTCGATTCCGAGGTGCTTCATCAGCAGTACGAATCGCACCGAGTCGAGCCCGAGGTCTCTCAGGTCGGTGTCGTCGCCGGCCAGGAGATCCGATTCGTCGACGTACAGCACCTCCGAGAGCGCGGCGAGGATGCGGACTCTGGGGAGCTCAGACACCGGCGGTCACCGTCGCGGCCAGTGCGGTCCGGATGATCTTGCCGGACTGGGTACGGGGAATCTCGGGCACGAGGACGATCACCGACGGCCTGGCCATCGGTTCCGACTCCTGGCGAAACCGGGCCGCGACAGCGTGTTTGAGCCTTCTGGCCGCCGATTCGTCCAGCTTGGCCGTCGGAACCACCGCCAGTCCCACCAAGGCGCCGAATTCCTGGTCCGGGATCTCGTAGCACGCGGCCTCGCCGACTCCGGCCACACCTTCGGCGATGCGGTCGACCTCGTCGGGCGCGATGTTCACGCCGCCGGAGATGATCATCTCCGACGACCGGCCCACGATGTAGAAATAGCCGTCGTCGTGGCGGTCCAGAAGGTCGCCGGTGTTGACCCATCCGTCGACCAGGGTTTCCGCGGTCCGGTCGGGATTGTTCCAATACCCGAGCATGTTGGCCGGCGACTTGATCCACAGCGTTCCCGACACAGCCGAACCGGTCCCGGAATCGCTGGGCGGTCCGCTGCCGTCGGGGTCCAGATACACCTGTACGCCGGGGTAGGGCCGACCGACAGCACCGGCTTCGATTCGGCGGATCGACCCCGCATCGGTCGGCAGACACAGTGCCGTGCAGCCGGTTTCACTCAAACCATAGACCTGCGCGGTCCGCACGCCGGCCGCCTCCACGAATCGGACGTCAGCGGCGATCGCCCGGGATCCGCCGTATCCGATCATGCGCAGCGTCGGCGGCACGGGTGTGCCGGAGGATCGCAGCTCGGTCACCAGGCGGGTCAGCAGGGTGGGGACCAGGCAGGTTGTCGCAACCTCGTTGGTGGTGAGGATTTCGAGGAGGGACGGCGTGTGCTCGCCGCCGGTGATACACAACCCGCCCTGCATGAGGCAGTTCAGGATCCACCACAGCCCGCCGATGTGTGTGGCGGGCAACGGAGAGTACGTGGTTTCGCCGACCACCCAGTCCACCCAGGTCAACTGCTCCCGCTGGAGGATGTCGGCGACCGCGTAGAAGGTCCGGTTGGCCAGCAACACCGCCTTCGGCGTGCCGGTCGTGCCGCTGGTGAAGATCATCGCCAGCGGATCGTCACCGCTCAGAACGGGCGGGTCGGGTATCGGGGCGGACAGCCGGTCGCCGCGCGGGGATGTGGCGCCGGCCGTGACGTCGACGATGAAGGTCGGCAGCGACCGGAGCGCCGCCGAGAGTTCAGCGGGTTCGCGCCGGCACCCGGGTGCGATCAGGATCGCACGGGGATCGGTGATCTCGGCGAACCTCTCGACGGCGGCCGTGGGCAGGCCGCCGTCCACCATCACCGCGATGGCCCCCAGCCGGGCACACGCCAGGACGGCCAGGTACGTCTCCGGCCCGTTGTCCGAGATGACGAAGACGCGGTCTCCGCGAGAGATGGACCGGGACGCGAGATCTCCTGCCAGGTGGTCGGCTTCGGCCATCAGGTCGCGGTATCTGATGGCACCGGTACCGTCGCAGCGCCGCAGGGCGACCGCCTCGGGGCGCTGCCGCGCCCGTTCACTGATCCGTTGCAGCACCGTGGAGGGTGGGTGTGCCGTCACCATGAATCTGCTCTCCTGCCGGTCAGGGGATGTTGAGTGCCGCCAGCTCGACTTCTCCGGATGCGGCTCCGCCGTCCTCGTCCCAGAATTCGACCGTGCACGCAATCTTGAGATAGCGAATGGTTCGATCGACGACCTCGAAGTCGTTGCACAGCAACCGGGCCGAGAACCGCTGGGATTTGATCGGGCGCTTGAAACGCGACGCCGTGGACTTGATCAACATGCTGGGGAGTTGGTAGTTGAAGTAGTCCTCGATCGACCAGCCCCGGAACTCGGGTATCTGCTCGTCGAGGATCGCCGGCGCGAACGCACTGTAGGCCAGCTGGTTGAAACACAGGACCCATTCGGCAGCGTTGAAGTGACCGGTATCCCGGATGTAGGCGGGCTCCTTGATGCTGAAGTTGCCGATGGCGAACACCGAGCTCGCGGTGGCCTGGTATTCGGCGTCCAGCAGGTAGCGACATCCCTTGTAGGAATAGGGCTCCAGAACCTTGACCAAAAGGTCTTCGGGAATCGGCGCGGTGCGGGCGAGGTCGTGATCGGCCCGGGCCGCGGGCGACATGTCGAGGGTGGTCATGCTCATACTCCGTATCCGGGTGTCGTCAGGCCGTCCAGCATGGTCAGCCGGTGCGTCGTCAAAGTTCCTGGCGTGGTGCCGTGTTTGGCTCGGTGCATCAGAACGCGGTTGTCCCACAACACGACGTCGCCGACCTCGTAGTGCTGTGCGTGGATGAACGGTGAGGCGAAGTCGGGATCGAGTTGCCCGGTGGCCGTCATCAGATCGTGCAGCACGGCAGGGTCCAGGACCGCTCCGTGCACGTCCTCGATCTTCGTCGTTCCCGATGCGCAGATGTAGAGGATCTCCTGACCGGTCTTCGGATGCCTGATCACTGTCGGCCACTTGATCGGCGGCGTGGTCTTCGAGATCTCGTCCCAGACCTCACCGATCGGCTTGTAGACGTCATGCGGGCGAATCTTGATGTGTCGCCGCGGATCATGGGTCGCCCATGTGCCACGGACCGGGTTTTGCACCGCTTCGGGGAGCGCCTCCCACACCTTGTTGAGGTCGATGAAGTACGTTCCCCGGTCGGTCCCGGGCACCGCCAGCGGCAGCACCATGGAGAATGCGAACGGCTCGGGCATGAACATGTAGTCGATGTGCCAGAACGCGCCGGTCCTCGGAACGCCTTGGCCTTCCTCCGTAGAGGAAACGAAGATCTCCGGATGGTCCTTGTGATGGTAGATCGGTTCGTAGTAGGTGACGACATCACCGACGATCCGGCCCAGCGCGAGGAACTGTTCGGGTGTCGGATGAACGTCCTTCAGAACGACCAGCTTGTTCCGGTAGACGATCTCACGGATCTCCTCTGTGGTGATGCTGTCGAGATTCGTGGGATCGATTCCCGTGACGTGTGCCCCGAGCCCCTCCCCTAACACATTCAGTGTCATCTCTTCTCCTGCCGATACCTGCGCCTCATTGAGCTCGCCGCGGTACGCACGGCTGGTGCGCTTGTGCGGCTGTCGAATTGGTCGAGTCAAACCTCTTGAAAGTTCCCGCTATTCACGAAATTCATTCGGATCGGCCGGTTTCCAGGTCGCNCGCAGCGACGGCCGCAAGGATATCCGCCATGTCCTCAGACGATTTCGTGCCCGTTCTCGGGCCAGATGTCTCCGCGGGTGGATCGATGCCCGGTACCGCGTAGGTCACCACCGGGGTTGCGGCCGAACCGGCCGCACTGGCCGAGGACGGCGGGCCGGCGGCGGTACTGCCGGACTGTGGTGCACCAGGGGAAGCGCCGGACGGGGACATCGCCACCCCGGCATCGACGCGGGCAACGGCCGGGTGACCGCCGCGACCGACCTCGACCGGAACGGGCACCGATCCCGTCGGCGGCGCCGTGTCCGGTAGCAGAGCGAGGGCACCCAGCGCGCCGAGGGCACTCAGCGCGGGCGCGAAGAACGGCAACAGCAGCAACGAGTATGAGGCGTAGTAGGGGTACCAGAGCATGTCGTACAGCACCAGCGCGATGGCCGCGAGAATGGCGGCTTCGGCCGGATTGAAACCCAGCTGCCCGAAGAGCTGCTGGAACGTCTCCAGTAGCTGCTGAGGGTTACCGGCCCCCGAGATCAGCTGGGAGATCAACTGCCACAGGTCATTCAGCGGCGGTCCTTCGGTCGTCGAGCCGGCACTCTGCCTGCCGCTTCGGGCCTCGCCTCCGGGCGCCAGGATCGACGGTGCCGGCCGGGTCACCGGCACCGCGGAGTACGCGCTGGTCGCGACCGCCTCGTAGGTCGTCATCACTTCGGCGGCCTGCAGCCACATCCGCACATAGTCGGCCTCGTTGACGGCAATCGGAATGGTGTTGATGCCGAAGAAATTGGTGGCCAGAAGCACACCGTGGGTGAGGTGATTGGCAGCGAGTTCTACCAGCGTAGGCATGGTTGCCAGCGCGGTGCCGTAGGCGGCCGCGACCGTTCCGTGCTGCGTGGCGGTGACGGCACTGTCGATGGCGGCCTGCTCCAGCCACGCCAGGTAGGGGCCATGGGCCGCCGCGTACTGCGTGGCGCTCGGCCCTTCCCAGGCACCCGCCGCCACTCCGCCCAGTATCTGAGTGAGTTCGGCTGCCGCCGCACTGTATTCAGCGCTCAACGTCTCCCACTCCGCGGCCGCCGCGAGCAGCGGGCCCGGACCTGGGCCCGCAGTCAGCAAGGCCGAGTGCACCTCCGGCGGCACGGCCAGCCACAGCGGTGCGGTCACCTCGACACCTCCTCGCCTGACCGCCGCAACCGGCGCTCGATCGCCTTGTCTTTCACCTAGTCGGCCACGCACGCCGGAAAGTTCCCGGGTTTCGGAACTGACCTGTCAACCAGGGCAAGGGCTCTCGACCGCAGGGAGTCCGTCGTGGGCTCGGCGCCCCGGCGAGTACGGTCGTCGCATGCCAGTGATCGACGCGCGTCATCTGACGGCGATATCGGAAACCGCGCTCCTGACACTCCATCAGCGAGCGACCGAGGCTGCCCGGGCCGATGGTGTCATCGAAGACCCGTTGGCGATCGCGCTGAGGGACAGCCTCGGCTACGACTATCACCACTTCGGCCGCACCCATCAGGCCACCGCGCTGCGAGCCGTGGCGTTCGACGTCGCCTCCCGCCGTTACCTGGACACGCACCCCCGCGCCACCGTCGTCGCCCTGGCCGAGGGACTTCAGACCAGCTTCTGGCGCCTCGACAACGGCGAAATAACGTGGCTGTCTGTCGATCTGGAGCCGATCGTGCGACTACGGCGGGAACTGCTGCCGACGTCTGACCGGCTGCACCATCTGGCGCAGTCGGCGCTGGACCACTCCTGGATGGACCGGGTCGAGGCCTCCGAAGGAGTGCTCATCACCGCCGAGGGGTTGTTCCAGTACCTGGAACGCGATGCGGTGTTCGACCTCATTGCGGCCTGCGCCGGCAGATTCCCCGGGGGACGGCTGATCTTCGACAGCGTTCCACGTTTTCTGAGTACATACTCTCAGCGGCGCGGCATCAGGCTCAGCAAGCAATACACCGCACCACCCATGCCGTTTGCATTCACGGCTGCCCAGTACGACGAATTGCGGGCCATCCCCGGTGTTTGCGCGGTGTGGGAGGTTGAGATGCCCGCCGGACGAGGCAGGATCCTCTCGCGCGCAGCATCATTCGTCTACCGATCGCGCCGCCTGGCCCGCTTCCGGGCACCCACCAATGCCGTCGATTTCGCGTGATCAGCTGGCTGAGCACGCGGTTGCTCGTGGCGGCCTGCTCATCGAGACCGCCACGAGCCGGTCGGTGACCGCTATGCGTCGCGGATCTTCGCGGCCGCGGCGACCAGATGTTTGAGCGATTCGGTGACCTCATCAGTGGTACGGGTCTTCAAGCCGCAATCGGGGTTGACCCAGAGTCGTTCGACCGGAACCGCTTTGAGCGCCTCTCGCAGGGAGGCCTCGATCTCCTCGACACCGGGCACCCGCGGTGAGTGAATGTCGTAGACACCCGGCCCGACACTGTTGGAGAAGCCCGCGGCATTGAGGTCGCCCAGCACCTCCATGTGTGACCGGGCTGCCTCGATCGATGTCACGTCGGCATCCAGGTCCGCGATGGCTCCGATCACCTCGCCGAACTCCGAATAGCACAGGTGGGTGTGGATCTGCGTCGAGTCCGCGACGCCGGAGGTGGAGAGCCGGAATGCCTCGACGGCCCACCGTAGGTACGCATCCTTGTCCTCGGACCTCAGTGGCAGTAGCTCGCGGAGGGCGGGTTCGTCGACCTGGATGATGGCGATGCCTGCCGATTGCAGGTCTACGGTCTCGTCGCGGATGGCGAGCGCGACCTGGAAGGCCGTGTCCGCCAATGGCTGATCGTCGCGGACGAACGACCAGGCCAGAATCGTGACCGGTCCGGTGAGCATGCCCTTGACCGGCTTGTCGGTCAGCGACTGCGCATAGGTGATCCATCGGACCGTCATCGGCTCCGGTCGCGCCACGTCCCCGTACAGGATCGGCGGCCGCACACAACGACTGCCGTAGGACTGCACCCAACCGTTCTGGGTGGCGAAGAATCCATCGAGCTGTTCTGCGAAGTACTGGACCATGTCGTTGCGTTCAGGTTCACCGTGTACCAACACGTCGAGGCCCACCCGCTCCTGCAACTCGATGACGTCAGCGATCTCCGCGTTCATCCGGCGCTCATATTCCGCGGCATCGATCTTGCCCGTCCGCAGGTCGGCTCGGGCGATGCGAATGTCCGAGGTCTGCGGGTAGGAGCCGATCGTGGTGGTGGGCAGGACAGGCAGCGGCAACCGGTCCTGTTGTGCGACACGGCGCCGCTCCGCAGACCCTCGTTGGACGCCCGACGCGACGATGGACGAGATCCGATTCCGCACCTGGGCGTTGGTCAAACGTCTATCGCCCTTGCGAGCCGTGATCGCAGCATTCGATGCCTCGATCTCCCGTGCGATGGCGTCGCGCCCGTCCCGAAGACCACGAGCCAGATCCGCCACCTCGGTGACCTTCTCATTCCCGAATGCCAGCCAACTACGCAGTGCCGAATCGATATCCGGTTCGGCTTCGAGCGTGTACGGCACGTGCAACGTCGAGCATGACGTGGATACCGCGACCGCGTTGGCCCTGTCCAATGTGGCCAGGGTGCTCAGCGCACCGTCCAGATCTGTCCGCCAGATGTTGCGGCCATCGACCACGCCGGCCACCAGGAGCTTGTCGGAGATCTCGGGAACCGCGGTCAGGGCATCAGCTGAGCCCGCCACCAAATCGACACCGATTGCTTCGATCGGAGTTTGCGCCAGGGCGGGCAGCGCATCGGTCAACTCACCGAAGTACGTTGCCACGAAGATCGCCGGCCGCCTGGTCAGCGCGCCGAGCCGCGCATAAGTGTGCTCGACGAGTTCAGCTGGGTTGTCCAGCATGTCGGTCACCAGCACCGGCTCGTCGAACTGGACCCAGCTGACGTCTTGGTCGGCCAGCACTCCCAGCAGTTCGGCATAGATGTCGGCGAGTTCGGCCAGTCGTCCGATCGGTGCCTCGGCACCGCCGACCGCCTTCGACAAGGCCAGGAAGGTGATCGGGCCGATGAACACCGGTCGGGCCGGGATGCCCTGTGCACAAGCCTCTTCCAGCTCTTTCAGCACCTTGTCCGGGTTCAGCGAGAATGACGCATCGGGACCGAGTTCGGGCACGATGTAGTGGTAGTTGGTGTCGAACCACTTGGTCATCTCCAGCGGAACGACCTCCTCGCCCCCGTAGACACCGCCGCGAGCCGCGGCGAAATAGCGGTCGAGATCATCACCGACGCCCCGGACCCGGGCGGGCAGTGCCCCCACCAGAACGGCCGTATCCAGCACCTGGTCGTAGAAGGAGAAGGTGTTGACCGGCACGGAATCGAGGCCGGCGGCGACCAGCGATGCCCAGGTGTCCCGGCGCAGGGTCGCGGCGACCGATTCGAGTTGGCCGCGATCGATCCGGCCCGCCCAGTACTTCTCGACAGCGCGCTTGAGTTCCCGGTTTGGACCGATTCGGGGCGACCCGAGGATGGTGGCGGTGAACGGTACTGCTGTTGTGCTCATGACGTCGTCCTTCAACGTGCGAAGAAATGGCCACCGCCAGGAGACATCGAACCGAACTCGGTCGCCCGCCACGAGCGAACCGCTTCGGCCACTGCCCATTCCGCGAGGCGATGAACCACCGGGCGCGGCGCGCTCGGTACGGCTGGCAGGTCTTCGGACTCGCGGGCACGCACAAACCTGTGCACCTACTGGCCGTCGCTTCCCAGCCGCAGTTCCCTGCATGCCAGTGCTGATGACGGCGGTCGTTCCTGCATACCGCTGCGGGACAGTCCCGGATTCTCACCGGGTTCCCTCTCACGTCGCACCTCGATCAGCGTGTGACGCTCGATGTCGACGCCCAAACACCTCGACGACGACAAACCAGCTGCGCCCACGAGACTACCGCGCTGCCTTGAGCGCGGTCAGTCCCGGATGTCGGCCTTGATGGTGTCGGCCACCTCGGCGGCCTGGGTCACCGTTGCGGACGCCGGCTTGCAGGCCTGGGCATCGATGATCACGTTGGCCTCCACGGCCAGTGCCCGCTGGCAGGAACGCTGTTGCTCGCCGGTGCCCCGGGTGAACGGCATGCTCAGCTGGGAGTCGGTCTCGGTCAGCGGCCCGCTGCGCCACTTGGGCAATTGCTGCCCGTTGAGGTTGATGTTCACATTGTGGTCGGTGCACTTCGCCCACCGGTCGGCCGACTCCCGGTAGAAATCACGCGCGGCTTGCTCCGATGGGAACGACACCACGGACTGGACCACGAGGTTATCCCAGTTGTCGTTGTCCGGCGAACGCTGGAGCTGCTGACGCAGCGCGCTCCAGCCGTCCCCGTAGATCGCAGCTTCATTGACCTGCCACACACCCAGGCAATTGAGATTGGGCAACAGATTGCGGTGATCGCCCATCGTCCGCACTGTCGGTCGCGGTGTCATTCCGGTGGTTGCCATCAGGACGTTCATCTGATCGGGGCTCAGTAGCAGCGCATCGAGGTCGGCGTCCCCGAGGAGCTTGGGGGCAGGCGGCTGCACCTCGGTGTTGCCCGAGCAGCCGGACACCACTGCGGCCATGAACAAAACCACTGCCGCCCAGCGTGATACCGGACGCCGCCGGAAAGCGTCAGGCATGGGTACCGGCCATCGCGCACGCCATCTGCGCGGTATGGGCATCCTCGTTGAGTTCGGTGGCAGTGATATTCAGCGTGTTACCACTGCCGCGCAAGCCCATCTTCACCAGCAACTTCGTCGCGTCGAGCGACCACGAGCGCATCGGGTTCGCGATGTCCGGCGCCAGACCGGGCGTGTTCGCGGCGCTCATCGCCTGCGCGGCCGACTCGCGAAGTGCGGTGCGGCCGCTGACATTCGACATGCTGACGAACGGATCCGCATAGTCCGGGCGCTCGGTGCCCTCGATCGTGTCGGCGAAGTCACCGTAGAAGGTTGCGGCATTGTCCAGCGCATCGGCGAACTGTGAGCATGCTGTCAGCGCAGCGGGGTTGGCCTCGCCGGCGACGGGGGCCGGTGGCGCAGCGGCCGGGTCGGGCGCTCCGACCGGGGCAGGGGCGGCCAGCGGATCGGGGGCACCCGGGGGTGGAGGAACGGGTGCAGGCGCGGGCGCGGGATCGGCGTGGACCGCACCGTCGGGCTCGGCCGATGCCGTTGGCATGACCACGAATCCGAGTCCCAGTCCGAGACCCATGGCCGCGAGTCCGCGCGCCCATCGCTGTGATGACCTCACCAAAGTCCTCCAAGAGTAGAAGCCTGCCGTGTCCGGACCTCGTCATCGACGGGATCCCAGCAGACCTCGTTGGCATTGCTCCCATACCGTCGGCGGATCAGGTGTCGAAAAGGTGAACAGCCGGCCAACGCGTTCCCCCGGCTCGTCGTCCATTGCGTGCCGATCGCCATTCTCGCTACCTCATATATGGAATGCACTGGCATGCAGGAAAATACCGCGATCTGCAGCGTGGCCTCGAATCCCAGCTGGATGGTAATGCGGCGGCAAGTGTTGGGACTCTGTTCACCGTTTCGAAACGAAACCGGTTCATGATTCGTCGCGACAGATTCCTTGGACCCCTTGGCTTCTGACGACCACGACGTGTCGCAGACCATTCGGATTCAAAAAACCATGAGAGGCGCAAGTTCACGCATGTTGAGTCGTTTTGCCACCCTGGCTGCAGTCTGCATGTTGGCCCCTGTAGCGATTGCGCCCCTTGCCCAGGCCGATCCCCCGCCGCCACCCGCCCCGGCCGTACCGGTTGCCGATGTCCCGCCGCCCCCGCCGGACACGGGTGCCGTGCCCTCGGCCGCTCCGGGCGTGCTCGACACCCCGGACGGCTGGCACGTCACCGTCGTAGGTAGCAACGAGAGCCAGTTGCCGGTCGCGCCGCTGACCACTGCCGTCTCCTCCCGCGAATACCTGGTCGGCGGCACCTTCACCGGGAAGATCACCGGTAAGGGCAAGACCAAGCTGACCGGTGGAACACTCGAGGCCGGCCAGCAGATCGGCTGCGGCATCATCTCCGACGAGATGGAAATCAACCCTGGCGCAAGCTTTTCCCCGTCGATCCGCGTGCCGTTCACCGGTGCGGCGACCGATGTGGGCTTCGGTACCGGTATCAACCTTCAGGGCAAGGTCTACCTGAAGCCGGGTACGGTCACGATCGTTCCGATCGACAAGAAGTCTTTCAAGGGCTCCGAGGCCCGGGTCACGATCACGGGTGTCCGGATCAAGTTCGATCAGTGCGCCGGCCAGTCGTTCATCCGCTCGTACGCGACGCTGACGGCCTCCACGGAGAACACCGACGACGTGGTCACCTACATGGGCGTCACCAAGGCGGTCTGACCCGCCCCGCAACCACAGGCGTGGTTGAACCGGTTTCGGCCGGTTCAACCACGCCTTTTGCTGTTTCGAATACATTGTCGGCCAGCGCTGTTCGCATCACAGACGGTGAACCCTTCCGAGTTCCCTTGCCACACAGCTACTTTTCAGCACGCTCACAGGATCACCGCCCTCACTGGACGGAAGTCCGGTGGGAACTGTTCTGGCGTTGTTCACCGTTTCGAAACGCGATCCATACATGATTCGTCGCGACAGATTCCTTGGAGCCCTTGGCTTCTGACGACCATGACGCGTCGCAGACCATCCGGATTCAAAAACCATGAGAGGCGCAAGTTCACGCATGTTGAGTCGTTTTGCCACCCTGGCTGCAGTCTGCATGTTGGCCCCTGTAGCGATTGCGCCCCTTGCCCAGGCCGATCCCCCGCCCCCGCCGGACCCGGCTGCTCCGGTCGCCGACGCCCCGCCGGTCGACAACGGCATCGTCGCCTCCGCTGAGCCCGGCGTCGTCACCACCCCCGACGGCTGGAAGCTCACCGTGGCTGCCTCCAACGAGAGCCAGCTGCCGATCGCCCCGCTGACCACCGCCACCTCCTCGCGCGAATACCTCGTCGCCGGCACCTTCACCGGAACCGTTGGCGGCGAAGGGACCACCACGCTCACCGGCGGCACCCTGGACACCGGCTACCAGATCGGCTGCGGCATCGATCTCGGTCAGGTCCGCCTCATCGGTTCAGTGGGTCTGTCCACCTCCGGCTCGACGCTGGGCGGCCTGATCCCGACCGGCTTGAGCGTCCCGCTGTCCGGCACGATCGAGATCCACCTCAAGCCCGGAACCGTGAACAACGTGTCGGTGAACAAGAAGTCGTTCAAGGCGGCGCCGGTTCGCGTCACCCTCAAGGACGTCCACATCAAGCTCGACGGGTGCGTCGGCCAGTCCTTCCTGCGGTCGTACGCCACGCTGACCAGCTCCAGCACCGACACCGACGACGTCGTCGCCTACTACGGCGTCACCAAGTCGGTCNGCCCCGGCCGATCCGGCTCTGCCCGCGCCGGCACCGCCACCGCCGCCTCAGGGGCCTACGGTCCCCGGAATCGGTGCACCGCTGGGCCCCAACGGCCTTTCCCTGTTGGAACAGACCGGCACCCCCACCGGCGGCCCGTTGGGCCTTCCGCAGGGCGTCGACCTGAATCCGAACAACTTGCTGGCGCAGAACGCCACTCCGGGCGGCCCTCCCGGCACTCCGCCCAATCTGCGGGCCTTCAACAACGGCTATCTGCTTCCGCAGAACGAGAAGCCGTCGGCACCCGGCCAGGGAACCGTGGTCGGGGTGGCTCCTGGCGAGGAGAACGCCGACATCTCGGGCCGCGAATACCTCAAGCAGCTGCACGAGCTCTACCGCAACGGCAACCTGAAGGGTTCGCTGCTGGGCCAGATGCCCCAACAGCAGCTCGGTGAACCCTTGCCGGGCACCGCGCCGCCGCCGGGAACCAACATCTCACCGGGGCTCGCTCAGTACCTTCCAGAGCCGGCACCCCCGGCCGACCCGGCCGCGCCTCCGGCCGTTCCCGCACCCCCTGCACCCTGAGACATTCGGGCAGCGTCCGGCATCGTCGGACGCTGCCCGAACTCATTTCGATGAGCAAACTGCACCCCAACGACGTAACCTTCTGTTAACCTGCCGTACAGAAGAAATACACTTACGGCGGGCGGTTCCGCGGCTAGCGATGCGAGCGACATGAGATCCGACCGCGTGGAGGTCGGGGATGCTCATGAGTACGCGAACGTCGAAACTCGCCGGTTCAGCCGTGGTGATGTGGGCTCTTGTGATCGGAAGCGCGCCCCTGGCCGCAGCCGACCCGGGCGGTCGGCCGGCCGATCAAACCATTTCGGATCTGAGCGCCGAGGGCTACACCGTGGCGATCAACTGGGTCGGCGGAACCAGCACCCTGTCACTGTCGGAGTGCCAGGTCAATTCGATCCACAATCCCAACCGCGGGGTTCCTGCGCTGCCGGCGTCGGAGGTAACCGTTTACGTGGACGTGCAGTGTCCGGACGAGTCGTCCAACTCCTGATCACGTCGTGAATCGCTGTGCTGCGCAACGATCGGCCCCCTCGGGCCTTTCGGTATCGGTTTAGACCGCGCCCGCGGCGGGCGCCGGGGTGGTGGCGTAGGGGTTCGACATGGTGGTCGTCGGCGCCGCAGTGGTCTCGGTCGGGACGTCCTGAGTCTGCGGTGGCGGTGGCGCGCTTGATGTTCCGATGTCTTCGCTCGTGCTCACCGGGGTCTGGGGCGTCGACCTGGTGGTCGTGGTGGTCGTCGTTCGGGACGACGGCTTCGTCGTCGTGGCCGGCGTGGTGAACCGCTCGGGTTGACGGGGCGTTGCGGACTGCTGCGAGGTCATCATGATCGCGAAGATCAGGGCGGCGATCGCCACGACGCCGCCGACACCGGCGACGGCCATCGCCGCGGGAGTGTCATGCCATGGGATTTGGGGCGGACCGGGTTCTGAACTGACTCGGTCCTCGGAGCTAGCTGCCGGCATGCGGCTCCGAGTTCCTGGCCGCAGCGTTGAACGGAAAACCCGAGAGCGACAGCACCATCAGTCAGAGCACACCGGCCAGCACGGCGACGTCGGCCACGTTGAACACCGGCATCGGACCGATCGCCAGATGGTCGATCACATGCCCGCGCAGCGGTCCCGGAGCCCGGAAGAATCGGTCGACGAGATTTCCGGTGGCCCCAACAAGGATCGTGCCGAGGCGCAGGGCCCACCACGGTGAGCGGACGAACGCGCCGAACCAGGCGACGGCCGCGACCAGCGACAACCGGCGCCGAGTCGGCTGCGCCGTCCCGGTGCTCTCGGCACGAGAAATCCCGGCGATGTCAGCCGTCACCGGATCATTGTCCGCACCCACCGGGCCGGCCGCCGGACGACTCAACCGACAGTTCGGTGAACATTTGACCGTGCCCGGACGACGCCACCCCAGCCGCCACTGTCACGGAGCCGGGGCGCCGCGGGCTAGGGTGATTTCGTGCCGGATTCCGTGTTGGTCAGCGTCGACGATCACGTCGCCGTCATCACCGTCAACGACCCTGATCGCCGCAACGCGGTGACGTTCGAGATGTCGGCGGCGCTGCGCGCCGCTGTCGAGTCCGCCGAGGCCGATCCTGACGTGCATGCCGTGATCGTCACCGGTGCGGGCAAGGCGTTCTGCGCCGGCGCCGATCTCACCGCGCTCGGCGAGGCCACCGAGGATGGCCTGCGCAAGATCTACGACGGTTTCCTCGCGGTCGCCCACTGCACGTTGCCGACGATTGCCGCGGTCAACGGCGCCGCCGTGGGTGCGGGTCTGAACCTGGCGCTCGCGGCGGATGTGCGCATCGCCGGCCCGGCGGCACTGTTCGACCCACGGTTCCAGAAACTCGGCATCCACCCCGGCGGTGGCGCGACCTGGATGCTGCAGCGGGCCGTCGGCCCACAGGTGGCCCGGGCATCGTTGTTGTTCGGCATGCGATTCGATGCCGAGGCCGCGGTGCGGCACGGGTTGGCGCTGTCGATCGCCGAGGATCCGGTGGGAGCCGCGCGCATGCTCGCCGCGGGGCCGGCCGCTGCCCCGCGCGACGTGGTGATCGCCACCAAGGCGTCGATGCGGGCCACCGCCAATCCCGGCCTGGTCGATATCGACCAGCACCGCATCGCCGTCGACACCGAACTCGGACCGCAGGCGCGCTCGATCGAATCACCGGAATTCGCAGAGCGTTTGGCCGCCGCCAAGCGCAAGTAGCCGCTACAGGTCGAGCACGGCCAACTCGGGTGCCTCGATCAGCGCGCGCAGGTCACGCAGGAACGCCCCGGCCTGGGCGCCGTCGATGATGCGGTGGTCGAAGGCGCAGGTCAACGACATCGTCTGACGGGGTACCACGGCACCGTCGACCACGACCGGGCGCGCCTTGATCGACCCCATACCCAGCATCGCGGCCTCCGGATAGTTGATCACCGGCACGCCGTCGTCCAGTCCCAGCGCACCGAAGTTCGACACCGTGAAGGTCGAGCCGCTCAGCTCGGCCGGGGTGAGCGTCCCGGCCCGGGCCGATTCGACGAGCCGACTCACCGCCTCGGCCAACTCCCGAGTGGTCAATGACTGCGCATCACGGACCACCGGCACCAGCAGGCCGCGCGGAGCCGCCACCCCGAACCCCAGGTGCACGGCCGGATGCCGGTGAATCTGCGGGCCCTCGGTGGTCTCCAGCCAGGTCGAGTTCAGCATCTGATGCCGGCTCAGCGCCACGACCAACAGCCGCAACGTCAGCACGAACGGTGTGACCGGCAGGTCCGATTCAGCGTCGCGGACGCGGTCACGCAGGTGCAGCAAGGCCGTGCAGTCCACGTCCACGCGGGCGTGAGCATCAGGGATCTCCTTGTGCGACAATGCCATCCGCCTAGCCATCGCGGCCTGCACGCCCGTAACACCGACGACCTCGGACCTTCCCGCGGCGGCCAGCACGTCATCGCGCGTGACGATGCCATCGGGTCCCGATCCGGGAGCCAGCGCGTCGAGGTCGATGCGCAGATCGGCAGCAAGTTTGCGTACCGGCGGTTTGGCTCGCGCCCGGGAGCTGTCCGGTGCCGGCCTGTCCGGCGACGTCGCGGTGCGCCTACTGACGTCCATGGTGTCGTCGGCGCCGTAACCGACCAGCACCGACTTGCGCGGCGTCACACCGTTTTTCTCGGCACCGGCCGGAGCCGAGGCCGACTCGCTGGTGGCGATCCTGACCAGAAGCGACCCGACGGACAGGGTGTCGCCCGCCGCGCCACCGAGCTCGAGCACCTGCCCCGCGAACGGGCTGGGAATCTCCACCTCGGCCTTGTTGGTCTCCACCGTGCACAGCGTCTGATTGAGCTCCACGGTGTCGCCCACCGCGACGCTCCAACTGGTGATGGTGGCGTCCTGCAATCCCTCACCGAGATCCGGGACCAGGAACTCCCGGTTCACGGCTGCCCCATCGCACGCTCGACGCAATCGAGCAGGCGATCGACCCCGGGCAACCACAACTTCTCCAGCCGGGCCGGTGGATACGGCGTGTCGAAACCGGTGGCCCGCAATACCGGAGCCTCCAGCTCATAGAAGCATTCCTCGGAGATCCGGGCCGCCAGCTCGGCACCGAAGCCCAGGGTGCGGGGCCCCTCGTGCATCACCACGGCCCGCCCGGTGCGCCGCACCGAATCGGCGACCGTGTCGAAGTCGAGGGGATTGAGCGAGCGCAGGTCGACGACCTCGAGGCTCCAACCCCGTTCGGCCGCCAGGTCCGCCGCGCCGAGTGCCGTGGCCACCAGCCCGCCGTAGGTGATGACGGTGGCGTCGGTTCCGTTGCGTCGCACCATCGCCCGCCCGATCGGGGGCGCCGGGGCCGTGGTGTCGACGGGCTCGCGCGCCCAGTACCTGCGTTTGGGCTCAAGGAAGATCACCGGGTCGGGGCTGCTGATCGAATACCGCAGCAGCCAGTAGGCGTCGGACGGGGTGGCCGGGACGACGACCTTGAGTCCCGCCGTGTGCAACCAGTACGACTCGGTGGACTCGGAGTGGTGTTCGACCGCACCGATGCCGCCGAACGACGGAATCCGCACGGTCACACCCATGTTGACGTCGCCGTGGGTGCGCATGCGGTATTTCGCCAGGTGACTGGCGATCTGGTCGAAGGCCGGATAGCTGAACCCGTCGAACTGGATCTCCGGTACCGGGACGAACCCGCGGATCGCCAGCCCGATCGCCACCCCGATGATCGCCGACTCGGCCAGCGGGGTGTCGAAACACCGTTCGGCGCCGAACGTCTCGGCCAGTCCCTCGGTGACCCGGAAGACCCCGCCGAGGGTGGCGACGTCCTCGCCGAACACCAACACGTGCTCGTCGGCGGCCATCGCGTCGTGCAACGCCCGGTTGATCGCGGCGACCATGGTCAGCTCCGCGGCGGCCGGCGATCCCAGCGGGGTGAGTTTCGGTTCCCACGGCTCCGGCGAATCACCGTGAGCGGCAGGCCGATCGATGATCTGAGTCACTCATGCCTCCTTCGCCAGTTCAGCCGCCAGCTGGTCACGTTGGCGGGCCAGATCCGGGGTGATCTCGGCGTACACGGTGTCGAACAGCTCGGCCGGGTCGGCGTCGGCTGCCCCGACGACGGTGTCGCGCAACTCCGTACACAGCCGCCGCGAGCGCGCGGTCACGCGCTGTTCCAGGCGGTCGTCGAGCACACCCGCGTTCTGCAGATACGTGCGGTACCGCGCGATCGGATCGCGGGCCAGCCACTCGTCGACCTCATCGGCGGACCGGTACCGGGTGGGATCATCGGAGGTGGTGTGCGGTCCCATGCGGTAGGTGATCGCCTCGATGAGGGTGGGACCACCGCCGGCCCTGGCACGTTCGGCGGCTTCTGCCATCACCGCGTAGCAGGCCAGGACGTCGTTGCCGTCGACGCGGATACCGGGCATGCCGTAACCGATCGCCCGGTGCGTGATCGACGGCCCGGCCTGTTGCCGGCTCACCGGCACCGAGATCGCCCACTGGTTGTTCTGAACGAAGAACACGCACGGCGCCGCGAAAACCGACGCCAGGTTGAGCGCCTCGTGCACGTCACCCTCGCTGGTGGCACCGTCACCGAGGAACGCGACGGTCACCGAATCCTCACCGAGGCGCTGGGCTGCCATCGCCGCGCCCACCGCATGCAGCGTCTGGGTGCCGATCGGGATCGCGATCGGGGCGACGCAACGACTGGTGAACTCCAGACCGCCGTGCCACTGGCCACGCCACACCGCACCCATCTGGCGCGGGGTGATCCCGCGCAACAGGAATGCCCCGATCTCGCGGTACTGCGGAAACAGCCAGTCCGTCTTACGCAGGCAGGCGGACGCCCCGATCTGCGCGGCCTCCTGGCCGCGGCACGAGGCGTACAACGCCAGCTCACCCTGGCGTTGCAGGTTGATGAATTCGACGTCCAGGTCACGGGCCACGACCATGGACTCGTAGAGCCAACCGAGGGTTTCGGGCGGCAGGTCGCGGCTGTACCGTGCCTCGTCGGTGGGTGACCCGTCGGCGTCGACCAGACGCACCGGATCGAGATCGACGCCCGAATGTACCGGGGCCGGCTCTGCAGACAACTCAGCCATACCGCCTCCTTCTCGGGTGACGGCATGTCGCGCCGCCAGTCCATGAGGTGCTCAGAGCAGCGGCGAGACGGGCAAAACCCCTGGTGAGAGGCCTTCGGCTAGATGCCTGGGTGTGGCGCTAGCCGATGATCCGCTCGCCCGTCGCAGCACTGGGGCATATCGCCATTATGCGCCCGAAGCGGAGGCGGCCGGGGTCACCGCGGGTAACGGATCGGAGGCGTGTCTGATACCGGCGCCCGGGTGATCAGCTCCGCGGGGCCAGCGCGACGATGCGCTCGGCGCGCCGCAGCACGGGAGCGTCGACCATCAGGCCGTCGTGCTGGAAGACGCCCCGTTCGGTCGCCACCCGGTCGAGCACCGCACGTGCCCAGGCGATCTGCTCCTCGGTCGGCGCGTAGGCCGATCGGATCACCGCGACCTGTGTCGGGTGGATCGCCACCTTGGCGTCGAAACCGACCGCGACGGCGTCATCGGACTCCGCCCGCAGGCCATCGAGATCCTTGATGTCGAGGTACACCGAATCCAGGGCCAGCTTGCCGTACGCCTTGGCCGCGAGCAGGGTCTGCGACCGCACGTGCTGGGCGACGTCGCGGTATGTGCCGTCGGGCCGCCGGTTGGCGGTGCCACCGGTGACCGCGAACAGATCCTCCGCACCCCACATCACCGCGCAGGCGTTGCCCGGCTGTACCAACTCCACCACGTTGAGCGCGGCCAGCGGGGTCTCGATCAGCACCACGACATCCAGCGGCACCAGGGCCCGCACCTGCTCGGCATGCTCGGACTTCGCGAGCATCACGGTGGTGTAGTCGGTGGCCGCGACCGTCTTCAGATCCAGCTCGTGGTCGGTGGTGCCGGCCGGGTTGACGCGCACCACGGTGCGGGCCGGGTCCAGCGGGGTGTCGACGAGGGCCTGGCGCGCGGCGGGCCGGTCCTTGGCCGCGCACCCGTCTTCGAGGTCCAGGATGACCACATCGGCTGCCGCGGCGGCCTTTTCGAAGCGCTCTGGCCGGTCGGCCGGGCAGAACAGCCAGCCCGGCCCGTTGTTCGCGAGTGCCATCAGGAATCGCCCTCCGGGCGCATCCGCACCATGGTCTTGCGTGACGCCGTGGCCACGATGTCGCCGTGCTGGTTGCGGCCGGTGTGGGCGAAGGTGACGATGCCCTCGCCGGGCCGGCTCTTGGACGCGCGCTTCTCGGTGATCTCGGTTTCGGCGTACAGCGTGTCACCGTGGAAAAGCGGCTTGGGGAAGGCAATCTCGGAGAATCCGAGGTTGCCGACGATGGTGCCCTGGGTCAGCTGCGCCACCGACAGGCCGACCAGCGTCGAGAGGGTGAACATCGAGTTGACCAGCCTGGCGTTGAACGGGGGCAGCGCATCGGAGAACGCCGCGTCCAGGTGCAGTGCCTGGGTGTTCATGGTCAGCGTGGTGAACAGCACATTGTCGGCCTCGGTGATGGTGCGGCCCGGCCGATGCAGGTAGCGCACCCCGATCTCGAACTCCTCGAACCACAGCCCGCGCTGCTCGATGACCTTCTGCTCAGTCACAGACCCGCCTCCCGCGCGATCAGCATGAGCTGCACTTCAGTTGTACCCTCACCGATTTCGAGGATCTTGCTGTCCCGGTAGTGGCGTGCCACCGGGTACTCGTTCATGAATCCGTAGCCGCCGAAGATCTGGGTTGCGTCGCGGGCGTTGTCCATTGCGGCCTCGCTGGACACCAGCTTGGCCACGGCAGCGGCCTTCTTGAAGGGCTTGCCGGACAACATCAGTGCGGCGGCGTCGTAGTAGGCGGCGCGGGCGGTGTGGGCACGGGCTTCCATCCGCGCGATCTTGAAGGCGATGGCCTGATAGGTGCCGATCTTGGCGCCGAACGCCTCGCGTTCCTTGGCGTAGCGCACACATTCGTCGACACAACCCTGCGCGACGCCGACCGACAGCGCCGCGATGGCGATGCGGCCCTCGTCGAGGATGCGCAGGAAGTTGGCGTAGCCGCGGCCGCGCTCACCGAGCAGGTTCTCGGCAGGCACGCGCACGTCGTCGAAGCTCAGCGGGTGGGTGTCCGACGCGTTCCAGCCGACCTTGTTGTACGCCGGTTCGGCGGTGAAGCCCTCGGTGGGCACCGGCACCAGGATCGAGGAGATCTCCTTCTTCCCGCCCTCGCGCTCGCCGGTAACCGCCGTGACCGTCACCAGCTTGGTGATGTCAGTGCCGGAGTTCGTGATGAACTGCTTGGAGCCGTTGATAATCCAGTGGCCGTCGTCCATCTTGGCGGTGGTTTTGGTGGCGCCGGCGTCACTGCCGCCGCCGGCCTCGGTCAGGCCGAATGCGCCCAACGCCTTGCCGCTGGCCAGCAGTGGCAGCCACTCCTGCTTCTGCTCCTCGTTGCCGAAGCGGTAGACCGGCATGGCGCCCAGTGATACCCCGGCTTCCAGCGTGATGGCCACGCTCTGGTCGACCTTGCCGAGCTCCTCCAGGGCCAGGCACAGCGCGAAGTAGTCGCCGCCCATACCGCCGTACTCCTCGGGGAACGGCAGGCCGAACAGGCCCATGTCGGCCATGCCGGAAACCACCTCGTAGGGGAACGAATGCTCCTCATCGTGCTTGGCGGCCACCGGAGCGACGACGCTCTGGGCGAAGTCGCGCACGGTCTTGGCCAGTTGTGCATAGTGGTCCGGCAGCGTGCCGGTCGACAAAAAGTCGCTCATGATTCGTTCTCCTGTGTGTGAGCGGAAATTCGGGCCAGCGGCTGACCCACCTTGACCTGATCGCCGACGGCGACGAGTAGTTCGGCCACACCGTCGGTGGGTGCGGTCAACGCGTGTTCCATCTTCATCGCCTCCACGGTGACCACCATGGTTCCGGTCGATACCTCGCACCCGTTCGCGACGCCCACGGCGACAACCGATCCCGGCATGGGGCTGAGGAGTTCGGCATCGCCACTGTGCTCGTCGTCGGGCCGTACCGGCGCCTCGCGCACCTCCTCGACCAGGAAGCTGCGCCCGGCTCCCGACAGCCAGAGCTGACCGACCCCCGCGCTCAGCTGCGCGGCGACCAGATACTCGGTACGCAGTCCATCGAGCGTGACGACGAACCGATCTCCGGTGAACGCCGCACTGACGGTGTGTGTTTCACCGTGTTCCACCGTGGCGGTGGCCTGGTCCGGGCGTCCGGTGAGGTACACGTGGTCGGTGCGGTCGCCCGCCCGTAGCCGGAACGCGGCCGGGGCACGCTCACCGACGCGCCAGCCCGTGGGCCGGGCCCACAAGCTGTCGCCGGCCCGCTCCCAGTCGCCGATCCACTGATAGGCCGCGGCGGCGATGAGCTCGGCATCACCGAGTGGCCGAGGAGCGAAATCCGGTGCGCGACGGTCCAACAGCCCGGTGTCCAGGCGACCGGCCGCCACATCGGGATCGGCCAGCAGAAAGCGCAGGAACTCGGTGTTGGTGGTCAGGCCGAGCACCGCGGTGTCGGCCAATGCCCGGTCCAGCCGGTGCAGCGCCGCGGTCCGGTCGGGACCGTGGGCGATCACCTTCGACAGCATGGGGTCATAGTCGCTTCCGACCACGGTGCCGGCGGCCAGGCCGGAGTCCACCCGGACCCCGGGTCCGGTGGGCTCCCGCAGCCCGAGCACCGGCCCGCCGGTGGGCAAGAAGCCGTTGGCCGGGTCCTCGGCGTACACCCGTGCTTCCACGGCGTGGCCGGTCATGACGATGTCACCCTGGGCGAGCGCGAGCTTCTCCCCCGCCGCGATGCGGATCTGCTGCTCCACCAGATCGACGCCGGTGACCATCTCGGTGACCGGATGTTCCACCTGCAGCCGGGTGTTCATCTCCATGAAGAAGAACTCGTCGGGCGCATCGGCGGACACGATGAACTCCACCGTGCCGGCGCCCGTGTAATCGACACTACGCGCGGTATCGCACGCGGCAGCACCGATGCGCGCCCTGGTGGCGGCGTCCAGCAGTGGCGACGGCGCCTCTTCGATCACCTTCTGATGCCGGCGCTGCAGGCTGCACTCGCGCTCCCCGAGATGGATCACGTTGCCGTGACCGTCGGCGAGCACCTGCACCTCGATGTGGCGGGG
>NZ_LT546207.1:2163905-2174050 GCF_900078665.2 Mycolicibacterium houstonense
GATCCGGACCGCCACGTCGGCCTCGGCGACGTGACGCGCCCCGGCGTCGGCGTCGCTGAACACCGCGACCGACCGGATGCCCATGGCCCGCAGGGTGCGGATGACCCGCACCGCGATTTCGCCGCGGTTGGCGACGAGGACGGTGTCGAAATTCGGGGAACTCGTGGAAGAGGTCATCATCACATCCGGAATACGCCGTAGGAGACCGGCTCCAGCGGAGCCTGGCCGACAACCGAAAGGGCAAGGCCGAGCACGGTTCTGGTGTCCGCAGGGTCGATGACCCCGTCGTCCCAGAGCCGGGCCGTCGAATAGTACGGATTGCCCTGGTGCTCGTACTGGGCCCGGATCGGCGCCTTGAACTGTTCTTCCTCTTCGGGGCTCATGTCGCCGCGGACGGTGGCCAGCACCGAGGCCGCCTGCTCACCGCCCATGACCGAGATCCGGGCGTTGGGCCACATCCACAGGAAGCGAGGCGAATAGGCCCGCCCGCACATGGAGTAGTTGCCCGCACCGTAGGAGCCGCCGATCACCACGGTCAGCTTCGGCACGCGCGCGCAGGCCACCGCGGTGACCATCTTGGCGCCGTGCTTGGCGATTCCCGAGGCCTCGTAGTCGCGGCCGACCATGAAACCGGCGATGTTCTGCAGGAACAGCAGCGGCGTCTTGCGCTTGTCGCACAGCTCGATGAAATGTGCTCCCTTGAGCGCGGATTCGCCGAACAGCACGCCGTTGTTGGCGACGATGCCGACTGGGTGGCCATGGATCCGGGCGAATCCGGTGACCAGCGTGGTGCCGTATTCGGCCTTGAACTCGTTGAACTCGCCGCCGTCGACGATGCGGGTGATCACCTCGTGCACGTCGTAGGGCACGCGCGGGTCCACCGGAACCACGTCGTACAGCTCGCTCTGATCGGCCACGGCGTCCACGGTGGGTGCCACCTCCCACGGCGGCGCCTCGGCCGGGCCGAGGGTGGCGACGATGTTGCGCACGATCCGCAGTGCGTCGCGGTCGTCGTGGGCCAGATGGTCGGTGACCCCCGAGGTCTTCGAGTGCAGGTCACCGCCACCGAGTTCCTCTGCCGTGACCACCTCACCGGTGGCGGCCTTCACCAGCGGCGGCCCGCCGAGGAAGATCGTGCCCTGGTTGCGCACGATGACGGCCTCGTCGCTCATCGCGGGCACGTACGCCCCGCCGGCGGTGCACGAGCCGAGTACGGCGGCGATCTGCGCGATGCCCTGCGCACTCATGGTGGCCTGGTTGTAGAAGATCCGGCCGAAATGCTCGCGGTCCGGGAACACCTCGTCCTGACGCGGCAGGAACGCGCCGCCGGAGTCGACCAGGTAGATGCACGGCAGCTTGTTCTGCAGCGCGACCTCCTGCGCGCGCAGGTGTTTCTTGACCGTCACCGGGTAGTAGGTGCCGCCCTTGACGGTCGCGTCGTTGGCGACGATCAGGCATTCCCGGCCCGACACCCGACCGATGCCGGCGATCATGCCGGCGCCCGGGCATTCGTCGTCGTACATGCCGTCGGCGGCCAGGGCGGCGATCTCCAGGAACGGGCTGCCCGGGTCGAGCAGGCCGTCGACGCGGTCGCGGGGCAGCAGCTTACCCCGGTCGACATGACGTTGGCGGGCCCGCTCGGGGCCGCCGAGGGCGGCGGTGGCGAGCTTGGTGCGCAATTGCTCAACCAGCGCCAGATGCTCGTCGCGATGCGATGACAAGGCAGCTCCCATTTGAGTTAATGACAACTAACTGGTGGTAGGTTAGTTTTCATTAACCGAGTTGTCTACCCTCCGGAGGCGCCATGTCCGACAGCGCCGTCACGCGTCGCAGTAAGGCCAAGTCCGACCGCCGTGGCCAGTTGATCGCCGCCGCCGAACGGCTGGTGGCCGAACGCGGGTATCTCGCGGTGCGCCTGGAGGACATCGGCTCGGCCGTCGGGATCAGCGGCCCGGCCATCTACCGGCACTTCCCGAACAAGGAGGCGTTGCTGGTCGAGCTGCTGGTCGGGATCAGTACCCGCCTGCTCGCCGGGGCACAGGAGGTCATCGCGGCCGACGAATCCCCGGCGGACACGTTGAACAGCCTGGTGGACTTCCACCTCGACTTCGTCTTCGGCGAATCCGATCTGATCCGCATCCAGGACCGCGACCTGGCCCATCTGCCCGACACCGCCAGACGACAGGTGCGCCGTGCTCAGCGGCAGTACGTGGAGATCTGGGTGACGGTCCTGACGCGGCTGAACCCGGACCTGGCCGAAGAGGATGCCCGAGTGATGGCCCACGCCGCGTTCGGCCTGCTGAACTCGACCCCCTACAGCGTGAGACCCGCTGCGCCCAAGACACATTCACGGGCGGTGCTGCGCCGCATGACGCTGGCGGCGCTCACCTCGTCCGACTAGGCGTTGAACGCCTTGGTCAGCCACCGGGTGGCGGCATCGACCAGCACCGCGCGGTTTTCCCGCTTGGCGATCTCGTGTCCGTCGTCCTCGAAGATCAACAGTTCGACGGTGCGGCCCAGCGCCGTCAGCGCGTCGTACATCTGACGCGATTCGTCGGGCAGCACGTTGGTGTCGTTGCCGCCGTGCACCAGCAGCAGCGGCGCGATCACCGCATCGGCCCGTGGCAACGGCGAAAGCTCTTCCAGCAGATCGCGATCCGCCACCGGATGGCCGTACTCGGGGTAGGACGCCGCCGCGATCCACGGCTCAGTGGTGCGGTAGAAGCTGTTCAGATCGCTCATTCCGCAGATGCTGATGCCGGCCACGAACATGTCCGGATGAAAGGCCAACGCGGCCTGGGTCAGATAGCCGCCATAGGACCAGCCGGTACACGCCAATCGGTCGGCCGGCGCGATACCGCGGTCGACCAGATACTTGGCGCAATCGGCGACGTCGTCGATCGCCGCGAACCGCAGTTCCTTGTCATCGGCGTGCACGAATGCGCGCCCGAATCCCCCTGAACCACGCACATTCGGCGTCAGCACCGCGAACCCCGCATCCAGCAGGGCGGGGAAGATTTCGTTGTATTCCGGCCGGGCCTGCCCCTCCGGACCGCCGTGCAGAAACATCACCGCGCCCAGCGGCTCCTCCTCCGGCCGGTACAGCCAGCCGGTGAGCTCCAGCCCGTCGCGTGCGGTGATCCGCTCCAGGGTCGGCTCCGAGGTCAGCGGCCCCCGGCTGGGCTCGCGGTCGATCCGTTCCCACTCCAGGGACCGCGGGTCGACGAGTTCGACGGTGCGTGGCAGCGACGGCCCCTGAACGGTCAGCGCCACCATGGAGCCACCCGCACTGATACTCAGCTCGCCCGCCACCGGGCCCGGCAGCGGGATCGGCGCCGACAACGTCTCGTCGGCGTACTGCAGGATCTGCAATTCGCTGCGGCCGTCGATGTTCCACAACAGGGCGACGGTGGACAGATCGTCACTGACCACGAACTCGTCGAGGTCATAACCGGGACGCTGGGCGACCACGTGGTAGGACACGCCCTCGGCGGTGACGGTGACCTCGAGCAGACGGGCATACCCGGCGCCGTTGTCGCTGCGGACCAGCGCCCGCACAAAGCCTTCGGTGCTGCCCGGACCGTAGTGGCTCGCCGGGTGATACAGCGTGGTCTCACCCTCGAGTCCGCTGCGCAACCGGCGCGGAGTGTGATCGTCGAGAATCACACCGGCGTCGGTTGTGGAGCCGGGATCCGATGGCAGCAAAGCGATTTCGGTCAACCCCCACAGCATGATCAGCTCCTGGTAGCCACGCGGCCCGACCCGCACCAGCGAGGCGCCGGCCCACGCGTCGACCAATCGGCCACCCGACCGGCGGTCGATCACCATGGTGTCCCCGGTGGCTGGATCGATCAGGCACGAACTGCCGACACCGTCCTCACCGGTCAGGATCGCCGCGACCTGGGTGCCGTCCCAGCCGATCAATTCCGCGGTGCCCTCGCCGGCCTCGGCCGGCCAGATATCGATGCGGCGTGCGGCCCGGTCGTCGGGATCGGTCGTCACCACCCAGATCTGGCTGCGGGTCCCGCCTTCGGGGGCGACCTGGCAGGCCAGCCAGTAACCGTCGGCAGAGTGGATGACCTTCGTCACGGGGCCGACCACGGGCAGTTCGACGTCGCGGGACGAGCTGGCCCGCCACCCGCGCAGGAACCGCTGCACCGCGCGCGGGTATCCGCCGTCGTCGACCAAGTGGGCGAATGCCGTCGCGTCCGGCGACAACGACGCGCCGTAATTCACCCGCACATGCCGATCCACGGTCACTTCGCGTCCTCCCGTCCGTCTCCGACGTCTTCTCCAGCATCAACGCGCCGCCCGATCACCGCTACCTCGGTCGCAGCGCACTGAGCATCCGCACAGGTACCCTCGCAGCCATGAGGTGGGCATGACCGATTCACCACGCCGCGACGGGTCCGAACCGACCCAATCTTTCGGTAGCGGCTATCCCGTGGACTATCCAGATCCGGCGTACGCGAACCAGCCGCCGTATCAGGGTGGCTACCCGGTGCTGCCTCCGGCGCCGAATCCCACTCAACAGCTGCCTACCTACCCTCCCTACGGGTACGACCCGAACGCAACCGGGCAGTACGGAGCGGGCTCTCCCCCGCCCGGCGCCCCGGTGCCGCCCGAGCCAGACAACCGCGAGCCCCGGCTGTGGCTGTGGATCCTGGCCGGCGTCGCGATCCTCGCCGTCCTCGGCATGGTGATCGCGCTGGTGATCGCCAACGGGTCCCGCCAGGAAACCGTGGTCGCACCGCAGCCGGTCACTCCCGAGCCCGGCTTCACCACGTCCCCGACCCCGCCGACCACCACGTCCCGCTCGCCCCGTCCCATCCCGGTGCCCATCCCCGCTCCGCCGACGGCCACCACCGCCCCCGGACCGACCGAGACCGTCACCTACGAGGTCACCGGCGAGGGACGCGCCATCAACATCACCTACCTGGACACCGGCAACATGTTCCAGACGGAGTTCAACGTCGCGCTGCCGTGGAGCAAGCAGGTCGAGCTGGCGCAACCGGCGACCGAGACCGCCAGCGTGAGCGTGGTGAACTTCGGGCCAGAGGTGGCGTGCACGGTGACCGTCAACGGCGTACAGACCCAGCACCGCACCGGGTCCGGCATCACGATCTGCGTCGGCACCCAGTAAGTCGCCGGTCAGGGAGTCGTCGCGGGACGCCCGGTCGTTCGTGCCGGCACCCGCACGGCCAGCATCCCGACCAGACCCAGCACCAGCACGAGGCACAACCCGCCCATGCCGGCGCGGTCGGTGCCGAACACATCGATGAAGGTGAAGAACAGCCACGGCGCCAGGAACGAGGCCGCCCGCCCGACCGTGGTGTAGAGCCCGAACGCCACGCCCTCCTTGCCGTCCGCGGTGATCCGCAGCATCAAGGTGCGGGCCGAGGACAGCGTGGGCCCGATGAACAGGCACAGCAGCAATCCACACACCCAGAACGCCACCGGCCCGGACAACGCCAGCAGGGCCAGGCCGACGGCGATCAGGCAGACCAGTGATCCCACGATCACCGGTTTGGAACCCACCCGGTCGTCCAGCTGGCCACCGGTGACCGCTCCGAACGCCGCGACGACACAGGCACTGATCCCGAACAGCAGCACGTCGGCGTCCGAGATGCCGTAGACGTTGACCCCGAGCACCGCCCCGAACGCGAAGACACCGGCCAGCCCGTCGCGGAACACCGCGCTCGCCAGCAGGTAATAGACGACGTTGTGGTCGCGTTGCCACTCGCCGCGGATCTCGGTCCACAGTTTGCGGTAGGCGCCGAGCAGGCCGACCCGATCGACCGGGCCGGCCTCGGTCGACTTCGGCACGAAGATGAACACCGGCAGGGCGAACAACACGAACCAGACCGCGGTGAGCAGCATCACCGCGCGCACGTTCTGACCGTCCTCGGCCGACAGGCCCAGCAGCCCTCGCGTCGGGCCGTCGCCGGCGATGAACCCGACGTAGGCCAGCAGCAACAGCAGCACACTGCCGGCGTACCCCAGCGCCAGGCCCAGCCCCGAGATCCGCCCCGAGGTCTCCGGTGTGGACAACTGCCGCAGCATGGCGTTGTAGGGCACCGTGGCCAGCTCATTGCAGGCGGCGGTGCAGGCCAACAAGATCAGTCCCGGCAGCAGATAGCGATGGTCATCGCGGATCAGCGTCATCGCCGACGTGAACGCCACGGCCGCACCCGTCATCATCGCCAGCACCCGACGCCGCCGGGCCGGGTCGTCGACCCAGACCCCGGTCACCGGTGCGAGCAGGGCCACCACCAGGCCGGCGACCGTCATGGCCCGGCCGAGCCAGCTGGCCGGCGTGGTGTCCCCGGGAAGATCCGAGCCGACGCTTCCGGTCAGGTACACCGAGAACACAAAGGTGACGACGATGGCGTTCAGACCCGTCGCGCCGCAGTCCCACAGCGCCCACGCGAGCACCCGCGTCCGCTTGGTGTTCGCCATGACCGACACCCTATGGGTTTCGGCTCCTTCTAGGATTGGCGCCATGCCAGTACCCGCACCCAGTCCGGATGCCCGCGCCGTCGTCACCGGCGCCTCACAGAACATCGGCGAGGCGTTGGCCACCGAGCTCGCCGCCCGTGGTCACCACCTGATCATCACCGCGCGGCGGGAGGACGTGCTGACCTCACTGGCGCAGCGCCTCACGGAGCGCTACGGCGTGACGGTCGAGGTGCGCGCCGTCGATCTCACCGACCCGGCGGCCAGGGACGCGCTCTGCGACGAGCTGGCACAGCGCGAGATCTCGATCCTGTGCGCCAACGCCGGCACCGCGACCTTCGGCCCGATCATCGACCTCGACCCGGCCGGCGAGAAGGCCCAGGTGCAGCTGAACGTGCTCGGCGTGCACGATCTGGTGCTGGCCGTACTGCCCGGGATGGTCAAGCGCGGCTCCGGCGGCATCCTGATCTCCGGTTCGGCCGCAGGCAACTCGCCGATCCCCAACAACTCCACCTACGCCGCATCCAAGGCGTTCGCCAACACGTTCAGCGAGTCGCTGCGCGGCGAGCTCAAGGGTGCGGGCGTGCATGTGACCGTGCTGGCTCCCGGACCGGTGCGCACCGACCTTCCCGACGAGTCCGAGCAGTCCTTGGTCGAGCGGCTGATCCCCGACTTCCTGTGGATCTCAACGGAATACACCGCCAAGCTGTCGCTGGACGGCCTGGAGAAGAACAAGATGCGCGTGGTGCCCGGGGTGACGTCCAAGGCCATGTCGATGGCCAGCGGGTACGCGCCGCGGGCCATCGTGACGCCCATCGTCGGCGCGGTCTACAAGAAGCTCGGCGGCGGCTAGGCCTTTCGCCGTTTTGAGATTGCACTGAGGGCTGTGGTTCTTGCCGAACCACAGCCCTCAGTGCAATCTCAACGCTTCGACTAGCGGCGGCGGCCCGTGCCGAAGATGCTGCGGGTGATCTCACGGCCGATGACCGTGCCCGCCGAACGCATGGCGCTCTTGAACGCCGGGCTGGCCATCATCTTGTCGAAGAATCCCGGTTCTTCGGGCTGCGCGGGTGCCGGCATCGGCGCGACGTCGCCCGACGCCTCGACCCCGGCGAAGCCGCCCGGATCCTCCGGCGACGGCGGCGGGGCCAGCTTGGCGGCCAGCCGCTCGTAGGCCGAATCGCGGTCGACGGTCTGTCCGTAGGTGGCCTGCAGCGGGCTGGCCTTGGCCGCGGCGGTGATCGCCTCGGGGCCGATGGTGTCCATCAACGACCGCGGCGCGCGCATCCGGGTCCAGGCCACCGGCGTCGGTGCGCCCCGTTCCGAGAGCACCGTGACGATCGCCTCGCCGATGCCCAACGAGGTCAGCGCCTTCTCCAGGTCGTAGACATCGGTCTTCGGGTAGGTGCGCACCGTCTTGGACAGCGCCTTCTGATCGTCGGGAGTGAAGGCGCGCAACGCATGCTGGACCCGGGCACCCAGCTGGGACAGCACCTCGTTCGGCACGTCGGTGGGCAGCTGTGTGCAGAAGAACACGCCGACCCCCTTCGACCGGATCAGCTTGACCGTCTGCTCGACCTGCTCCAGGAAGGCCTTGGAAGCGTCGGCGAACAGCAGGTGCGCCTCGTCGAAGATGAAGACCAACTTCGGCTTGTCGACGTCGCCTACCTCGGGCAGCGTCGTGAACAGGTCGGCAAGCACCCACATCAGGAAGGTGGAGAACATCACCGGCCGCGCGGCCTGGGTCCCCAGCTCCAGCAGGCTGATGATGCCGCGGCCCTGCGCGTCGGTGCGAAGCAGATCCTTGGGTTCCAGCTCGGGTTCGCCGAAGAACGAATCGGCGCCCTCGGCCTCCAGGTTGACCAGGGCCCGCAGGATGACGCCCGCCGTGGTGGTCGACACCGCGCCCAGCGCCTTGAGCTCGGGCTTACCCTCATCGCTGGTGAGGAACTGGATCACCGACCGCAGGTCCTTGATGTCCAGTAGGGGCAGCCCCTTCTGGTCGGCCCAGTGGAAGATCAGGCCGAGGGTGGACTCCTGAGTCGTGTTGAGCCCCAACACCTTTGACAGCAGAATCGGACCGAAGCTGGTGATCGTGGCACGCACCGGAACCCCGATGCCCTCGGTGCCCAGCGACAGGAACTCGACCGGGAACGCCGTCGGCGCCCAGGTGTCACCGGTGTCCTTGGCCCGCTGTTCGACCTTCTCGTCGGTGGCACCCTGGGCCGAGAGACCGGACAGGTCCCCCTTGACGTCGGCCATCACCACCGGAACGCCGGCCGCCGACAACTGCTCGGCGATCACCTGCAGCGTCTTGGTCTTACCGGTGCCGGTGGCGCCGGCGATCAGCCCGTGCCGGTTGACCGTGGCCAACGGGATCCGTACCTGCGCGGTCGGGTCGACGGTGCCGTCGACGACGACGGTTCCCAGCTCCAGCGCCTGGCCTTCGACGGCGTAACCGGCAGCGATCTGCTGCGCGGGGGTGGCTGTCGATTCGGTGGTCATGCCGCGGTCCTCCCAGTTTTCGCGAACGAGCCAATCGGGGTCTGACACTACTTGCCAGGCGGCGCGCGCGGTGGGTGTGGCGGCTCGTTGTCACGTGTAGGAATACTGTGGATCTTCGTGCGAGACGAACTGGTATGGATCGACTGCGAGATGACCGGCCTGGACCTCAAGTCCGACCGCCTGATCGAGATTGCGGTTCTGGTCACCGACGCGGACCTGAACATCCTCGGTGACGGCCTGGACGTGGTCATTCACACCGACGATGAGGCCCTGTCGTCCATGGTCGACGTGGTCAAACAGATGCACACCCGGTCCGGACTGATCGAAGAGGTGCGGTTGTCGACCGTCGATGTGGCCACCGCCGAGGAGATGGTGCTCGATTACATCCGCGGGCACGTCAAGCAGGCCAAGGCCGCTCCCCTGGCCGGCAACTCGATCGCCACCGATCGTGGCTTCATCGCCCGCGACATGCCCAAGCTCGACGATTACCTGCACTACCGGATGATCGACGTCAGCTCGATCAAGGAACTGTGCCGGCGCTGGTACCCCCGGATCTACTTCGGCCAGCCGGAGAAGGGGCTCGCACACCGCGCGCTTGCCGATATCCACGAGTCGATCCGTGAACTCAAGTACTACCGCTCGACCGCGTTCGTGCCCCAGCCCGGGCCGTCTACCAGCGATATTGCCGCGATCGCCGCCGAGCTCGGTCCGCCGAAGGACGACTCACCAGAAACCGATTCGGCGCTGGGACACCCGAGCAGTTAGTATCTACGAGCCGCACACGCTCCAAAGGCAGCGCGGCGATGGTGGCTGTAGTTCAGTTGGTAGAGCACCAGGTTGTGATCCTGGCTGTCGCGGGTTCGAGTCCCGTCAGCCACCCCGATATCGGGAACGCCGTCCGCGAGCGGGCGGCGTTTCTGTTTCGCCGTCCGACGAACTCCTTGAGTGCCCCGTCGGTCATTCCTTGAGCTCTGAATCCCAGGTCGATGGCAACAGCGGCACCGACGGGCCTTCCCCGAACTCGGCGTTGCCCAGAGTTGTCAGTCCCGTCGTCGTCACGTCTGCCTGGTCTCGGACACCGCTAAAGCCCAGCGGCCCAGCCCCGCGTTCCGACGCGATCGGCGAGGCCCCCGGTCCGGCGGCTGGCTGAGGGTCCACCTGGACGTCCATGAACTCGTGGCCGC
>NZ_LT546207.1:2174206-2187027 GCF_900078665.2 Mycolicibacterium houstonense
TCGCGGGAGTGGTCGCGGCCGGTGAGCCGCCCGGCACCGTCGAAGCACCCCCGGCGGCCGGCCACGTCTCGGATTCGGTGCCACCCGGCGTGATCTCCGCGAGCGCGGGCACGGCCGGTTGGATGGCTGCCAGGCCGGCGATCGCCCACCCCAGGTTGGCGGACACGATGCCCAGCGCCGGCTGGATCAGCGCCGGGGACAACTGGACAACCACCTGCAGCAGCTGTGCGGCATGGAAAGCCATGTCCGCCAACACCATCGGCAGGTTGGTCAGCAGGGCAGCGGGATCGTTCAGCAGGTTGTCGATCAGCAGGCCGATGTTCTCGATCTGCTCGTGGCCGACTTCGAGCCACCAGCGCGGGTCGAGCGGGCTCAGGTCTCCGTGACCGTGGTCGTCATGATCACCATGGTCATGATCGTGGTCGCCGTCGTGGTCATGGTCATGGTCATGGTCATGGTCGTGGTCGTGGTCTTCGTGCAGGATCCGCGGCGCGACCGGGGTCGTCGGGACGGAGGCCACCGCCGCCTCGGACACACCGTGATAGGTCTCCATTGTGACGGCAGCCTGGATCCACATGCGGACATAGTCGGCCTCGTTCAGCGCGATCGGAATGGTGTTGATACCAAAGAAATTCGTGGATACCAGGACTGCCTGCCGCGCGTGATTGGCGGCCAACTCGGCCAGGGTGGGCATAACCGCCAGAGCACTCGCATACGCCGCGGCCGCGGTTTCGTGACCGGCGGCGACCGAGGCACTGTCGACACCGGCCCGGTACAGCCACGCCAGATACGGAAGATGTGCGGCGACGTACCGTTCCGCGCTCGGCCCCTGCCACGCTCCGGCCTGCACTCCTCCGAGCACCGCCGTGAGTTCGTCTGCCACCGCGGCATATTCGGCACTCAACGACGACCATGCCCCCGCGGCCGCCAGCATCGCACCCGGACCCGGCCCCGCGTTCAGCAGCGCAGAGTGCACCTCCGGCGGCGAGGCCATCCATACCGCGGCCATGAACCCTCCTTTGTAGGCCGGCTACCCGAAGGGTCCAAGTTATTGAATATGATTGTCGTTATCAACGAATCCATTGACAACTCATAGAAAGGCGGTGCCGGGAACAGGGCGTGCCTCGGGCACGGCGCCGCGGCGGTCAAGCGACCGACGAGGGCGATGGATTCGAACATCACGTGCCGTGGTCCGGGCACGCCAAATGGACCCAAAGGCCTTGTGGCCGAACGGCACTCGGGACTTTGGAGGTACCGCGGCGGCCGAGGTCGCCGACCGCAGGATCAGAGATTGCGGGTTATTGCGCCGAGTCGGATCGCCGCCGAATCCGCGGGGCCAGTTGCACGATCTCGGGCACCACGCTCGGGTTCTCGTGGGCGGTGGTCACCAGCGACACCAGGGTGTTGGCGACGTCGCGCAGGGCAGACATCCGGGCCGGCAGCGCACCCTGGGCCACCCAGGTCTTGAGCAGCTGGTCGAGCAGATCCCGGTCCGCGCCCCGCAGGATCTCGGTGTCTTCCGTCGGACCGACGCCGACCCGCAGCAGCGACAGTTCCGGATGTTCGATGCGCCAGGAATTCATGATCTCGTCGAGGGCGGCCTTGCTGGCGCTGTATGCCGCCACCCCGGCGCGCGGACGGCCGACGTCGTAACTGGACGCCACCAGCACGACACCGTTCTCGGTCAGTCGTGGCGCGACGGCGCGCAACACGTTGTTGGCGCCGACGGTATTGACGCTGAACGCGTGCAACCAGGTGGCCACGTCGGTGTCCTCGATGTAGGCGAACGGGATCACGGTGCTGGTGAACACCACGGCATCCAGGCCACCCAGGGCGTCCGCCGCCTCGTCGACGACACGGTTGATGGCCGCGGCGTCCTCGACATCGAGTTCGAAGGCGAACCCGTCGATGGCCTCGGCCAGGGAATTCAGCAGATCGATACGCCGCGCGGCCACGGCGACCTTGGCGCCGCGTTCGGTGGCACTGACCGCAACAGCGTGGCCGATACCCGACGAGGCACCGACGACGAGGAGACGCAGTCCGGCCGCGTCGGCTCGTTGGCCGCTCATTCTGGATCAATCCTCCATGGGTTCATCTCGAGGTGTTAGGTCACCCTTCGCTCTGCGGACAGTACCGCGTGCGATGAATTTCGGCGGCGCGGCGGGTCCACTTGAGAGACCGTGTTTTCACCGAACAGCAGTCAGGAGTTCCGATGGCCACTGGAATGCCCCCGATCGTCGACCAGCAGGAGTGGCGCGCGGCGCTCGACGAGTTGCGGCGCCGAGAGAAAGCCGCGACCCGGGAGCTGGATGCCATCGCCGCGGCCCGGCGCCGGCTGCCGATGGTGCAGCTGCCCAACTACACGCTCATCGGGGCCGACGGCCCGGTGCGCCTGGCCGATGTGTTCAAGGGACGCTCGCAGTTGATCACCTACCACCACATGTGGAGCAACGGTGCGGAGTGGCAGTGCGGCGGCTGCACCGGCTTCACCTCGGAGTTCACCCGGCTCGACTTCCTCGACAACTACGACGCCCGATTCGTCGTCGTCACCAACGGCCCGATCGAGGAAGCCCTCGCCTACCGCGACAAGGTCGGCAATCAGATGGAGTGGTACTCGTCGTCGGAGAGCTCCTTCGGCGCCGACGTCGACGCGGCGCCCGACGGTGGCTTCGCGGTCAACGTGTTCCTGCGGGCGACGGCTCCATCAGGCGAAGAAGCGGTCTACCGCACCTGGCACACCGAGGGCCGCGGCACCGAACAGCTCAGCCACTCATTCGGCCTCATCGACCTGCTGCCCTACGGGCGTCAGGAGGAATGGCTGGATTCTCCGGAAGGCTGGCCGGCCCGGCCCACCTTCTCGGGCTGGCTGGACAGTCCCGACATCGCCCGACTCTATGGAAAGGATTCCCGATGACCGACCCTGAACGCTACGTCGTGAGCCGCACCATCTCGGCGCCTCCGGCGCGGGTCTTCGCCGTCCTGGCCGACCCGGCCAGGCACTGCGAGACCGAACCCGGCGACTGGGTGCGCGACGCGATCGACCCCGAACCGATCACCGGGACGGGCCAGATGTTCGCGGTCAACATGTTCCTGCCCGCGGCCGGTGGTCACTACGTCATGCACAACCTGGTCACCGAATTCGACAAGGACCGGACCATCGCCTGGCTGCCCGGACAGCTCGACGAGCAGGGCCACCATGCGCCCGGTGGTTGGTGGTGGCGATACGACCTGGCCCCCAACGGGGACCAGACCGACGTCACCCTCACCTACGACTGGACCGACACCCCGCAGAGCTTCCGTGACCAGGTCGGCGGGATGCCACCATTCGGTACCGACTTCCTCACGGAATCGCTTGCGGCACTTGGTCGCGCGGCGAAATAGTCAGGCGGGCACCTGATCCAGGAACCCGAGCACGGTCTGGATCCGGCCGTCACCGTCAGTCGAGAGCACATCGAATCCGACGACCACGGGGTCGGCGTCGCTGGGCCCCAGCCCCCACTGAAATCGCGCCTGCCGGTGGTGGGCGTCGGGCCCGCTCACGAGTGTGAACACGAATCCCGGGAACTGGGAGTGGACCGCCTCGATGGCAGCGGAGAGCCCGTCGTGTCCGCTCACCTCGGCCAGCGGATCGGTGTAGGTGACGCCCGGTGACCAGTGCTGTTCCAACAGGGCCCGCCGATTGCCGGCATCGGTGGCATTCCAGGTGTCGAGGTACGCGGTGACGGTGTCGTCGAGCTCGGCCATATCGCCTCTTTCGTGGTAATTGACTGGGACTCAGTCAGATTCACCGATTCGAGGCAGGCTGTCGATTACCGCGGGGGTAATCGACCTACGTGCTGGCGTTGCCGGTGCGCCACTGCTCCCAGGGGATGTTCCAGTCCCCCAGGCCGTCGGTGCCCGGCAACACCGGACCGACGGTGTTGACGACCTCCACGATGTCGCCGCGCTTGGTGTTCTCGTAGAACCACCGGGCGTTGGCCGTACTGACGTTCAGGCACCCGTGGCTGACATTGCTGTAGCCCTGGCTGCCGACCGACCACGGGGCCCCGTGCACGTAGATACCGCTGTAGGACATCTGCGTGGCGAAATCCACCTCGGTGCGATAGCCGTTGGGCGAGTTGACCGGGACGCCATAGGTCGACGAATCCATCACCAGATGGTCGAAGCGCTCACCGATGATGTAGACACCGTTGTCGGTCGGAGTGCTGTTCTTGCCCATCGAGATCGGCATGGTCTTGACGACCTCGCCGTTGCGCCGGACGGTCAGCGTCTTGGTGGTGTCGTCGGCGGTGGCGATCAACTCGTCACCGACGGTGAACCTGGTCGAGACATTGCCCTGGCCGAACAACCCGTCGCCCAATTCGACGCCGTAGGTGTTGACGGTCACCTCGACGGCGGTGCCCGGCTTCCAGTATCGGGCCGGGCGCCAACGCACTTCGCGGTTGTTGAGCCAGTAGAAGGCCCCTTCGACCGACGGAGTGGTCTTGACGGTGATCGCGCGCTGCGCGGCCACCCGGTCGGTGATGTTCTCGTCGAAGCGGATGGCCACCGGTTGACCGACCCCGACGACTTCACCGTCGTTGGGTAGCACGTAGGGCATCGTCAGGTTGGCCGGCGAGTGCGTCTCGAAACGCAGCCGGCGATTGGCCACGCCACCCAGCCCCAGCGACTGCGCGTTGAGGGTGTACTGCTCGTTGTAGTCGAGCGGGTCGGTCGACGACCACGTCAGCCCGTCGGGGCTGAACTTCCCGGCGACGGTGGTGCCGTCCTCGTTGATCATGGTGACGCCGCCGAGCACACCGTTCTCCGCGCTGACGGTGACGGGCGCATCGACGGTGACCCCGACCGCGCCGTCGGTCACCGAGGCGTTGACCCGGGGAACCAGCAGGTCGCCATAGGGAGTGCCCTTGTCGGCGATCACCGGCGGCGGCCCCTGCGGCTCGTCGCCCCCACATGCCGTCAGCCCCAACATCATTGCCGGCACCATGGCAACAACCGCCCACCGGATGACTTCCCGATACGGACGGGTCACAGTCTGGACCTGCCCCATAGTTCGTCCCACCCCTCGCGCGGTCGATAGCAAATTCTTGGCAATAGTCTAAGGGCTAGCGGGGACAGGGGCGCGACCTGAGCCGCTTCACACCTCCCACCAGCGGATTTCACGGTTGGCTGATTGTCCTGTTATTGTCTCTCTCGCGCGCCGTTAGCTCAGTTGGTAGAGCAGCTGACTCTTAATCAGCGGGTCCGGGGTTCGAAACCCTGACGGCGCACCAATCAAAAACCCTGCCTCGGCAGGGTTTTTGTGTTTCTGCGTTTGAGTATTACGACGGTTCCGCATCTATCTGGCGCGATACCTCTCGGCGAGCCTGTCATCGACGCTGGGTTCGGCCTCTTCCAACAGCATCTCCACCGCACCGGCCAGATGCGCGGCCGCATAGCCGTGATCCCGGTACTGCTCGCTCTTGAAGCGATCGAGTTCCCGGCGAAGATCGCCGAGGGTTTCATCGCTCACGTGTGCCATATGGCTACCTCCAGTCGGTGTGACCACGACTCACATCGCCACTTGGAGGTTCGACGTGAGCCATCGGGTGTTGTCAGCGAATCCGGACGGCGATTCCGTCGGGATCGGCTGCACCGGCGGAAGCACATGCAGCGGTCCTGGCAAACGGCAAAATTGTTAGCTGCAACGCGATACCCCCTTGTCACACGATCGTCCCGTGTTGCGGCCGGGATCGAGACCCAGGCCCGCCTCCCCGATCCTGACCTGAGGTCGACCTTAGCTGGACACCTATGCGCTAGCAACCGGTTCCACGAGAAAGAGCCGTTCCCGCCCTGGTATGCAGGAGATTTCGGCTAGCAGAGCGGTTCTCCGCCGCGTTGCGCAGAACGCGTCGACATATCAGGCAAACCCGAGTTTGCCAATCTTTTGTTCCACCAAATCGACAATGGCGCGGCACCTGGACCGCACCCGCATACCCTCCCCCAGCAAACATATCCGCGGCCGAGATCCCGCCACAGGAGGGCCGTCCCGATCGGCCACACCAGACCACCGCCACCTGGGCGGACTTTGCGGTGGGCAGGCACGAACGCACCAGAATAATTACCCCCGATACGCCTGGATGATGTGCTGGCAATGCCTAGGTAACAGCAGCTTGGGTTCGGCAGTCGAAGTCTTGACGTCTGCGTAAGTTACTGCTTAGAATCTCGTTTCAGCGCTTCCGCTGGTCAGACCCCAGAACCTGTGTTAATCTCAAGTTAGCTGATTAATTGCAGATCGGCACCAGATGGCGATTTCGCCAAGATGAGAGGTGTTAGCTGATGGCTTCCGCAGGGGGCGTCGAACCCAGGGCTGCATCAATCTCGGCTTTTGTTGCTGCGAATCGGCCCGTCATGGTGCATACCTGCAACCGCCTCGGCCGTGTGGCCAATCCTCCGAGTTTCTCGTTGACGGACTGGCTCCTGTTTCGCCGCCGCTGAGCGGCGCATCAAGCTGGAGTCGCTGAGCGGCGCATCAAGCTAGTGCGCTGAGCGACGCATACGCCGGCGCCGCTCAGCAGCGCGTCAGTGGCGCTTGATCCGCCGGATGACGACGACCACGACCAGCACACCCGCACCGGCCAATGAAGCCGTCACCGCGGGTTTCTTGATGAAACCGATCACCGCTGACCTGAAATCGTCGGCGAGACGCTGTGGGTTGGCCCGCTCGGCTAGGGAGTCGACAGTCAAGGCCAGTTGATCGCGGGCCTGATCGATGTCCCGCTTGATGCTCTCCGGGTCCCGGTTCGCCACTGTTTGCTCCTCCAAGCCGCTCCGTGTCGTGCTGCCCTGCCGCACTACCCTAGATCAGCCGGCACCGTGTCGACGGAACCGGTCGACCAGAAGGGATACCCACGCATGCCGCCAACCCCGCGCCTGGAGGTGGGAGACACCGCCCCGGCCTTCAGCCTTCCCGACGCCGACGGCAACGTCGTCAAGCTCTCCGACTACAAGGGCCGCAAGGTCATCGTGTACTTCTACCCCGCCGCATCGACCCCCGGCTGTACCAAGCAGGCGTGTGATTTCCGGGACAGCCTGGCCGAACTCAACGACGCCGGCCTCGACGTCGTGGGCATCTCCCCCGACAAGCCGGAGAAGCTGGCCAAGTTCCGGGACAAGGAGGGCCTGACCTTTCCGTTGCTGTCCGATCCGTCGCGCGAGGTATTGACGGCCTGGGGCGCATTCGGCGAAAAGACCATGTACGGCAAGACCGTTCAGGGCGTGATCCGTTCGACGTTCCTCGTCGATGAGTCGGGCAAGATCGCCGTCGCGCAGTACAACGTGCGGGCCACCGGCCACGTCGCCAAGTTGCGTCGCGACCTTTCCGTCTGAGCCGCGCTGAGGACTGGGTGGCCAGCAGGAAACCCAGGTAGGCGAGGTGGGCCGCGACCATCGCGGCCCCTCGCCCGGGCGCACACGATCGCAGCAACTGCGCGCCGCCGCGGACCATCACCTCGGCACCGATCGCCAGGGCGATCAGACCGACGACGAACCAGCCGGCACCGCTGGTCATCTCGCGCTAGCGGGCGAGCGCGTCGAGCAGGAGGGCCTCGGCCGTCGCCGCCTTCTCCAACACCCCGAGGTGCAGGCTCTCGTTCACGCTGTGCGCCTGGGTTCCCGGATCCTCGACTCCGGTCACCAGGATCGTCGCATCGGGGAACGCGGTGGCGAATTCGGCGATGAACGGGATGGATCCGCCCATGCCCATATCGACCGGGTCGGCGCCCCAGGCAGTGCGGAACGCCGAGCGGGCCGCGTCGTACACCGGGCCCGAGGCATCGATCGCATACGGCTGGCCGACGTCGCCGGGTGTGACGGTTACCTGGGCACCCCATGGCACGTGAGTCTCGAGGTGCCGGGTCAACGCGGCCAGGTGCGCGTGGGCGTCACCGCCGGGAGCCACGCGCATGCTGATCTTGGCCCGCGCGCGCGGGATCAGGGTGTTCGACGACTTGTCGACGGATGTGGTGTCGATACCGATGACGGTGATGGCGGGCTTGGCCCACATGCGTTGCACCACTGAGCCGGAACCGATTTCGGCTACCCCGTCCAGCAGACCGGACTCCTGGCGGACCCAGTCCGGTCCGCGGTCCACGTCGGCGGCGGTGGCCTCGTGCAGGCCGGCGACCGCGACGTTGCCGTCATCGTCGTGCAGGCTGGCCAGCAGCCGCACCAGCACGCTCAACGCGTCCGGAACCACTCCGCCCCACAGGCCCGAGTGCAGCCCGTGGTCCAGCGTCGCCACCTCGACCACGCAGTCGGCCAGGCCGCGCAGCGTCACGGTCAGCGCCGGGATCTCACTGCTCCAGTTGTCGGAGTCGGCGATGACGATGACATCGGCCGCCAACGCCTCCTTGTGGGCTGCCAGCAGGGCGCCCAGCGACGGTGAGCCGGATTCCTCCTCGCCCTCGACGAACACCGTGACGCCGACCGGCGGTTTGCCGTCGAAGGCGCGGATCGCCGCCAGATGCGTTGCGATACCGGCCTTGTCGTCAGCGGTGCCACGCCCGTAGAGGCGGCCGTCGCGCTCGGTCGGCTCGAACGGCGCGGAATCCCACTGGGCCGGATCCCCTTCCGGCTGCACGTCATGGTGGGCGTACAACAACACCGTCGGTGCACCCGCGGGCGGCGGGTAATGCGCGATGACGGCCGGGGCGCCGCCCTCGCTGACGATGCGGACGTCGGGGAAACCCGCTTCCGACAACAGCTTTGCGACGGCCTCGGCGCTGCGGTGCACCTCGTCGCGGCGCGCCGGGTCGGCCCATACCGATTGGATGCGGACCAGATCCTCCAGATCCGACCGGACCGACGGCAACACCTGCTGCACCCGCTGTACGACATCAGTCATGCTGACGACATTAGCCGCACTGCCGAATGGCGCGAGCGTGCACGAAATGCTGCCCGATCACGGCGTGTCGGCGGCAGACACGCACGGTCGCGGTGCGCGGGGGTTAGAGCTCCTCGATGATGGCGACCGCGGCGGCGGTGTCGGCCTCGTGGGTGAGCGAGACGTGGATGGTCACACTCTCCAGGTGCTTGGCGATCTCGCCGGACAACCGCACCTTGGGCCGGCCCCACATGTCGGTGACCACCTCGATATCGCGGTGGATCCCCTCCGGCAGAGCCGGCCGCTTGGAGAACCGTGAACTCGACCAGGCCTTGATCACCGCTTCCTTGGCCGCCCACCGAGCCGCCAGGTGCCGGGCCGCCGACGAACTCTTGTCCGCGGCGTCCCGGCGCTCACCTGGCGTGAACGTCTCGGCGAATACCGTTCCCGGCCGGTCTACCTGCTCGGCGAAGTCAGGTATGGAAACCAGATCGATGCCTACTCCCACAATCGCCATGGAAGCGAACCTAGCTCACCTCTCCGTGCACCCGTTCACCGCACATACAGATCGTCCTCGCCGAGCCGGGCGTCGGCGTTCAGCAACATCGCCGCCTCCTGACGCTTCTCCGGCACGTCGTGGTCGAATCGGCGGTCGGCCGGCTTCTCGTACATCGGCCGCCCACCGGCGATCGCGCCGGCGAGCCGGCGCTGACCGGCGAGCGTGCGCTGCTCGGCCCGCTTGCGGTACTCGTCGCGTTCGGCCGGATCCAGCGCCGCGATGAACGCCTCCGGGTGCACCAGGGCAACCAGACCCGACACGTGGCCGAACCCGAGGCTGGTGACCAGGCCGGCCTTGAGCGGGAACTTGCCGCGCAGATCGAGGGTTTCGCGCACCCAGACGAAGTGGCCGGAGGTGGCCAGCTCGTCGTCGACGCAGTCCAGGCTGCGGTTCGGCGGAATGACGCCGTCACGCAGGATCTGGCACAGACCCATCATCTGGAACACCGCCGCGCCACCCTTGGCGTGTCCGGTCAGCGTCTTCTGGCTGACGATGAACAGCGGAGCACCCTCGGAACGACCCATCGAGTCGGCCAGCCGCTCGTGCAGCTCGGTCTCGTTGGGATCGTTGGCCAGCGTCGAGGTGTCGTGCTTGGAGATCACCGCGATGTCGTCGGCGCCGACCCCCAGCTTGGCCAGCGAGCGGGCCAGCTGCGAGTCCTTGCCACCACGTCCGGCACCCAGCGCACCGAGACCCGGAGCCGGGATCGAGGTGTGCACACCGTCGGCGAAGCTCTGCGCGTAACCGACGACGGCCAGCACCGGCAGGCCCATCTTGGCGGCGAGGTCACCGCGGGCCAGCAGGATGGTGCCACCACCCTGAGCTTCCAGGAAGCCCAGGCGACGACGGTCGTTGGCGCGGGAGAACTTCGAGTCGCTGATGCCCTTGGCGCGCATCATCTCGGTGTCGGCGGTGGCCGCCATGTCACCGAAGCCGATGATCGCTTCCAGGGTCAGATCGTCGAAGCCGCCGGCGATCACCAGGTCGGCCTTGCCGAGGCGGATCTTGTCCACACCCTCCTCGACCGAGACGGCCGCGGTGGCGCAGGCGCCGACCGGGTGGACCATCGCGCCGTAGCCGCCGACGTAGCTCTGCATGACATGTGCCGCAACGACGTTCGGCAGCACCTCCTGCAGGATGTCGTTCGGCTTGGCCCGGCCCAGCAGGTTTCCGTGGTACATGGTCTGCATCGAGGTCATGCCGCCCATGCCGGTGCCCTGCGTGGAGGCCACCAGACTCGGATGCACCCAGCGCATCAGCTCGGTCGGGGTGAAGCCCGAGGACAGGAACGCGTCGACCGTGGCCACGATGTTCCACAGCGCCACCCGGTCGATGGAATTCGCCATGTCCGGGGTGATGCCCCACACCGTCGGGTCGAACCCGGTCGGGATCTGGGCGCCCACCGTGCGCGACAGCTTGGTCTTGCGCGGAACCCGAATCTCGGTGCCCGCCTTGCGGATCACCTGCCAGTCACTGGAGTCCGGCACCGGCCGGGCCACCGTGTGCTCCGGATCGAAGGACACGAACGCCCGAGCGTCGGCCTCGCTGGACACCACGAAGCTGAAGTCCTTGTCCAGGAACACGCTGACCAGCAGCGGCGAGGCGTGATCGGGGTCGATCGCGCCGTCGTCGACGAATTCGCGAATGCCACATCTTTCCACCACGGCATCGTGGTAGCGCTCCACGATCTCCGATTCGGGCACCAGCTCACCGGTTTCGGTGTCGTACCAGCCGGCCTTGGGATCGTCTTCCCACTTGACCAGGCCGGTGGTCCACGCCAGCTCCAGCACACCGGCCGCCGACAGCTCGCCGGAGACCTCCATCTCGAAGCGGGTGCGCGACGAGCCGTACGGCCCGAGCTCGGCACCACCGACGATGACCACCAGGTCGGCCGGGTCGACGTCGAGGTCGGCCCACTCCGGCGCGGGCGCCGGGTTGTGGCCCCGCGGCGGGGACGGCAGCGCGGCAATCGTGCCCTCGTCCTCGTCGTCCTCGGCCGACGCAGAAGCCTTGGCCTCCATGTCCTCTCGGGCCTTGGCGGCCAGCTCGGCCATGTCGATCTTGATGTCACCCAGACCACCGGTCAGGTCCACCTTGATCGGGGCGTTGGCCGCGGCGACCTTGGACTCCACCGTGCACAGGTTCAGCAGCATGGCCGCCATCTCCGCGGTGCTGTAGGTGGTGACACCGGCCTCCTCGACGGCACTGACGATGGCGTCGTTGTGCCCCATCAGACCGGTGCCCTTGGTCCAGCCGATCAGCGCGTGCGCCAGGCTGACCCGCTCGGCCCACGAGGTCTCCGCGCTCCAGCGGTTCACCAGTGCGTCGAGAGCGGACTTGGATTCGCCGTAGGCTCCGTCGCCACCGAACATGCCGCGGTTGGGCGAGCCCGGCAGCACCACGTGCAGTCGCGATGCGATGTCGCGCTCGGCACCGATCGTCGACAACCCACCGATGAGCCGCTGCACGGCCCACAGCAGCACCTTCATCTCCATCTCGGAGCGAGAGCCTGCCTCCGACAGGTCCCCGGCCACGCGCGGCGCGGCGAACGGGAACAGCAGCGTCGGGGTCTGCGCATCCTTGAGGTGGATCGATTGCGGCCCAAGGCTTTCGATCTGCTCGCTACCCACCCATTCGACCAGCTTGTCGATGTCGGAGTAGGACGCCATGTTGGCCGGGACCACCCACAGGGTGGCACCGAAGCGGGCGTTCTCGCGGTAGAGCTCCTTGTAGAACGCCAACCGGTCGTCGTCCAGGCGCGAGGTGGTGGCGATGACGGTGGCGCCGCCGTCGAGCAACTGCCCGACGACCGATGAGGCGATCGAGCCCTTCGACGCACCGGTCACCACGGCGACCTCGTCGGAATACCGACCGGTTCCGGGGTTTTCGGCGCCCGCCGCGATGCGGCCGAACAGCGAGGCGTGGATGTTGCGGCCCGCCGCCAGCGCCTTGCCCTGCCACCAGTTCGCCTGGGTGGCAACGACATGTCCGGCACCCTCGAAGCGCTCCGACAGCCGCAGCCAGTCGGCGTCGATGTCGCCCTCGTCCGCCAGCCACAGCTTGACCAGATCCTCACGGGCGCTGGCCCACCGGTCGTCGAACACGACGGCCTTCTTGGCGTCGAACGCCGGAGCCACCAATCGCGGCCAGTCCGAACCGAGTTCGGTGGTGACCAGGTCGATCAGTTCGGCGTCGGTCGCGGCCTCGGGGGCACCCACGGGGGCATCCAGACCGAGCTGACCCAGAATGGTGCGCGCGGCCGAGGCCAGCACGCCGTCGGGACCCGTGACCTTCTCGGCGAACTCGTTCAGCGCAGCTGAATCCACCACGCCGCCACCGGCACCGCCGGCCGACGGCAGGCTCACCGGCACGCCCTGGCGGGCGCCCACCGCGGCCACC
>NZ_LT546207.1:2187518-2325737 GCF_900078665.2 Mycolicibacterium houstonense
GGGGCGGCAGCCGGGGCCGGGGCCGCCTCGGCAACGGGCGCCGATTCCGCGGTTTCGGCGGACGGGCTCGCCGGCTCTTCAGAGACCTCGGGCTCCGGCTCGGGATCGGTGTCGCTGGCGAACAGCACCGCGGCATCGCGCTCGGCGTTGAGCACCTCGACGGTGCTGTGGGCGTATTCGGGCAGCTTCAGCGTGTTGGTGGCCAGTCCGGCGACCGTCGGCGCGTTCTTCACGCCGATCTCGACGAACCGCTCCACCCCGAGTCCGCCCGCGGCTTCCTCGATGAACAGCAGGTCCTGGGTCTCGATCCAGCGCACCGGGCTGGCGAACTGCCAGGCCAGCAGCTCGATGACGATCTTGCGGCACAGCTCGATCGGCCGCTCGTTACGCCAGGTGTCGTAATCGGCGAGGATCTCGTCGAGCGGCTCGGCCGGCACCAGGTCGCGGATCTCCTGGATGAAGTCACGGTCCAGCGTGAACGGCCGGGGCACCAGGTTCGGGATGTAACGGCCGACCACCAGCTCCGGGTCGCGGTCGCGCGGCAGCACCCGCTCCAGGCTGCGCCGGAAGTCGTCCACGCCCACCCGCAGCACGCTGGAGTGGAACGGCACGTCGATGCCGGGCACCAGGATGAACGACCGCTTGCCGCCGCTGATCTCGCGACGACGCTCGACCTCTTCCTCCAGCGCTTCCAGGCCACGCACCGTGCCGGCGATCGCGTACTGCGAACCGCGCAGGTTGAAGTTCACGATCTGCAGGAATTCACCGGTGCGTTCGGCGATCTCGGCGACGAAGCTCTCGACGTCCTCGTCGGCCAGGTCGATCTGGCTCGGCCGGATCGCGGCCAGCCGGTAGTTGGACCGGCCCCGCTCGTCGCGCGGCACGATGTCGTGCATCTTGGAGCCGCGGTGGAACACCGCCTCCAGCAGACCTTCGAGTTCGATGACACCGGACACGCAAGCCAGTGCGGTGTACTCACCGACGGAGTGACCGCAGGCGATCGCGCCTTCGACGAACGCACCCTGCTCGCGCATCTCGGCGACCTGAGCGGCGGCCGTCGTGGCCATCGCGACCTGAGTGAACTGCGTCAGGTACAGCACGCCCTCGGGGTGCTCGTAGTGCACACCGGAGGCGATCAGCGAGGTCGGGTTGTCGCGCACCACGTGCAGCACCGAGAAGCCCAGCGTCTCGCGAGTGAACTTGTCGGCCTTGTCCCAGATCTTGCGGGCGGCCTTGGACCGGGCCCGGACCTCCATGCCCATGCCCTTGGACTGGATGCCCTGGCCTGGGAATGCGTAGACGGTCTTGGGTGCGGCGAGCCGTGCGGTCGCGGCCATCACCAGTTCGGAGCCGATGCGGGCCTGAACCTCGACAACCTCTGCGCCGACGTCGATTCCGACCCGGTCGACACGGAAGTCGACCTCGTCGCCCGGCTTCACCATGCCCAGGAATCGGGCGGTCCAGCCGACCAGCTTGGCCGGCGGAACCGGCTTTCCGTCGGTCGCGGTGAGGACGTGCTGNCGGACCGGTCACGTCGGCACGGCCCTGACGGCGCGACAGCACCGCCTGCGGCTGAACTCCCGCGGCCAGCACCTCGTCGACGGCGGCCTGCTCGAAGCGGTCCAGCAGGTCACCGACGGGCTCGTCGACCCGGGTGATCCCGGCGACCGCGGCGGTACCCGGGATGACGCACACCTGATCGGCGTCGTAGCGCGCATCGTGGGCCTGCCACAGCGAGTCGCTGCGCCACCAGCGGCGCACGTCCTTGTCGATCACCGGCACGAAGTTGACCGGCTTGCCCAGCGTCTTGCACAGCTCGACGAAGAACGGCACGTCGGCCGGGTGCAGCTGCACCGAGGCGGCATCCGGGTAGGCGGAGACCAGCGCGGCCAGTGCGGCCTTCGGGTCCTCGAGCAGCTGCTCGTCGTTGAAGAGGGTTTCGATCGGGCCGAAATCCTGTGCGTGCAAACGTGCTTCGGCCCGCTTGAGCATCTGCTCGAAGCGGTCGCGCCAAGTGATGTCGAGCCACGGCGAGTGGTCGCGCTTGGTGTCGGCGGTGCTGTTGCCGTCACCGATGGCCAGTTCGATGTAGCGGCGCAGCCACTGCAGGTAGGTCATCTCGGCGACGTCACCGAAGTAGGGCTTGGCGGTGTTGGCCATCGCGGCGATGATCTCGTCGCGGCGGGCGGCCACCGCGTCGGCGTCACCGGCGACCTCGTCGAGCAGGCGGCCGCAACGCGAGGCGGTGTTGTCGATCTCGTGGATGTCGGCGCCGAGCTGGCTGCGCCCGGAGGCCATACCGCCCGAGGCCTTGCCCGCACCGACCCATGCCTCGGTGCCCTTGGTGTCCACCAGCAGCTGCTTGACCTGTGGGCTGGTGGTGGCTTCCAGGGTGGCCATCGCGGCGGTGCCGACCAGGATGCCGTCGATCGGCATCAGCGGGTAGCCGTGGGCAGCCGACCAGCGGCCGGACAGGTACTCGGCGGACCGCTCGGGGGTGCCGATGCCGCCGCCGACGCAGATGGTGATGTTGGACCGGCTACGCAGCTCGGAGTAGGTGGCCAGCAGCAGGTCGTCGAGGTCTTCCCACGAGTGGTGGCCACCGGCGCGACCGCCCTCGATGTGGACGATCACCGGCTTGGTCGGCACCTCGGCCGCGATCCGGATGACCGAGCGGATCTGCTCGACGGTGCCCGGCTTGAACACCACGTGGCTGATGCCGAGGTCGTTGAGTTCGCCGATCAGCTCGACGGCCTCTTCCAGGTCCGGGATGCCGGCGCTGACCACGACGCCGTCGATCGGCGCACCGGACTGACGGGCCCGTTGCACCAGCCGCTTGCCGCCGACCTGCAGCTTCCACAGATAGGGATCGAGGAACAACGTGTTGAACTGGATGGCCCGGCCGGGCTCCAGCAGCTCGCCCAGCTCGGCGATGCGGTCGTTGAAGATCGGCTCGGTGACCTGCCCGCCACCGGCCAGTTCGGCCCAGTGGCCGGCGTTTGCTGCAGCCGCGACGATCTTGGCGTCGACCGTGGTGGGGGTCATACCGGCCAGCAGGATCGGCGAGCGCCCGGTCAACCGGGTGAACTTGGTCGAAAGCTTGACGGATCCGTCGGGCAGGCTGACGACGGTCGGGGCGTAGCTGGACCACGGGCGGGCCACCTCGGGCACCGCGCCGATGGTGAAGAGATTGCGCTGGCCGCCACGGGTGGCGGCGGGCACGATCCCGATGCCCAGACCACGCACCACCGGGGCGGTCAGGCGGGTCAGGATGTCCCCCGGCCCCAGGTCGAGAATCCACCGCGCGCCGGCCTCGTGCAGGTCGGTGATCTCGTCGACCCAGTCCACCTGGCTGACCAGGATGGCCTCGGTCATCTCACGGGCGAGCTTGACGTCGATTCCGACGGCCTCGGCCCACCGGCCGACGATCTCCACGCCATCGGCCAGACGCGGCGTGTGGAAACCGACCTCGACCTGCACCGGGTCGAAGACGGGAGCGAAGACCGCGCCACCGCGGACTTTGCTCTTGCGCTCGGCCTCTTCCTTCTCAGCGATCTGGTTGCAGTAGAGCTCGAAGCGGGACAGCTGCTCGGGTGTGCCGGTGATCACAACGGAGCGCCGGCCGTTGCGGATCGACAGCACCGGTGGCAGGACCGTGCGGACGTCCTGGCTGAATTCTTCGAGCAGTTCGTAGATGCGCTCGGGCTCGGCATTGGTCACCGACACCATCGGCGGCCGGTCCCCCAGGACGGTGATCCCGCGGCGGCGGGCCACCAGGGTGCCCGCCGCGCCGATCAGCTGGGCCAGGGCCAGCAGCTCCACATCCTTGGCGCCCTTGGCGGCCAGCGCCTCGACGGCCAGCACGCCTTGGGAATGCCCGGCCACTGCCACCGGCGGGGTGGCGGTGAGATCCATGCCCTGGCGGGCGAGCGCCCGCACAGCGGCGATCTGGGTCAGCAGCACGCCGGGCACCGACACGGCGGCCGAGGTGAGCTGCTTGTCGGAGGGCACCGGCTCCTCGGCGGCCAACGCCCGGACCCACTGCAACGGCTCGAAGCCGATGGGCCGCACCACGACGAGCTCGGAGGCCACCGGCTCCAGCAGCAGTTCGGCCTCACCGGCCAGGGTCGCCAGTTCGGACTCGATGCCGGCCGAGGACACCAGTTCCTCAAGAGTCTCCAGCCAGGCACTGCCCTGGCCGCCGAATGCGACCGCGTACGGCTCACCGGCGCTCAGCCGGTCGACGAGGGCATGGGTGGAGTCAGCCTGCCGACCGTCGGATCCTGAGTCGTCGTTGCGACCGGCGGACACCCGGTCGTGTTCATAGATCGTCACTGGCGCTATCTCCTCGGTGCTGCTGTGGTTCTGCGGTGAATGGTGTCGCGTATGGCTGTCGCGTGCGGTCTGATGTCTGTCTGCATGTCTGGGGCGGTGTGGCTGCCCGGCGACAGGCCAACGGCGATTCAGCGTCGAATCAAGCTGGAACGCGGTGCCGCCGGAGCCCTCCGGTCGGGGCACTCGCACTCCCGCCGTACTAAGAGTGTCATAAGAGCGGATGGGCTTTTTCCGCCCAGATTGGTTACTGGCGAGTTCTACGCATGGGTAACCGCCGGTAACGTCACGCCGCGCAGAGGGGCGCCCAAAGCTATTCGGGACAAACGTCCTGTTGGCAGGTGGTTACGGTCGAGTAGGGATAACTGCGCAGATCAAGGCAGTATTGTTATCGAATCGTTATCTAAATTTTCGGCCAGATCCGAGCCCGCCAACCGGCCGCGAACCAGCAGACAATCGGGCCGATTCTGTCTAGCGAATCCCGACCGAGAGCTCGAAAAGTTTGCTGAAATATCTTACTAGCCGGTAACTATTCCGTCCCACCGACCGAATCGCGGCTTCAGGACGTGGTTGACGCGGCGGATCTATTCGGCGGCGAAGAGACGGTGTCGCAGCGCGCGGTCCACCCCAACCGACGCCACCGCTTCGGCCAGTTCGCGAAGATCGGTGCGCGGCTGAAATCGCTCACATTCGGCAACCGCCGCGGCAGCCGATGCGGCCAGTTGATCGACGGCCGCGTCTGTGGACCGGGCGATGTGAGCCACGATCCGGACGTAGGCACGCGCATCGTCGGCCGTACCGACGATCGCGGCGACTGCGGGCTCGGTCAGTTCGACCTCGTCGTCCACGACGCGCGCCAGCCCGAACTCGACGAGCGTGCGGACGTCATCGTCGTCCGGGTCGACCGGCAACGTCGTTCCCGGCCCGCGCCAGTCCGAGCCCTGGATGCCCAAGGCATCGGCCAGATCCTGGCCGCGGCGGAGACCTGCGAAGAAGTCGGCGATGTGGGCCGAGCTGAAGCCCTTGGCCAGTAGCTGGCTGATCGCCGCGAGCTGCGCCACGTGCTGCTCGCCGTAGTACGCCGCGCGCCCCACGCGTCGCGGCGAATCCAGCAATCCACGCTCACGATAGGCGCGGATATTGCGAGTGCTGACGCCGGATATGCGCGCCAAGTCCTCGAGACGGTACTCAGCCAAGCCGACGTCCTCCGCGCCGGATGGAACAGCGAAACATGCCGACACCCTACCCCCGAAAAATGCTGCGAGCGAATTTCCACATCCACCATTCCATCGACCTCAGATTTCTCCATAGGTGCGACTATCTGCATCTATGCCGCACGCGTCGATAAAAGTCGGACGCGAGAGTGCATTTTCAGCCAACTCGGCGAATCAGTGGAAAGCCGCGTTGGAGACGAAACTCACTACCGCGACAAAGATCTCCGGTCGCTTCGGCGGCCATGGTGCTGAGAGCATGGACTCCGGTCGGAGAGAAACACATTGACGAAAGGTTCCCGCGTGCGTCCCTGGATCGTTTGGGCCACCGGGCTACTCGCCTACATCATCGCGGTGCTGGACCGAACCACCCTCGGTGTCTCCGGCCTTCAGGCTGCCGACAGGTTTGCCGCAAGCCCCGGCCTGCTGTCCACCTTCGTCGTGCTGCAGGTGATCGTCTACGCGGCGGCGCAGGTGCCCGCCGGATTGTTGTTGGACCGCTTCGGTTCCCGGATGCTCATCGTCTGCGGCGCCGCGCTGATGACCACCGGCCAGCTCGTGCTGGCCCTGAGCGAATCACTGCCGGCAGCAATCGGCGCGCGCGCAGTGGTCGGCCTCGGCGACGCGCTGACCTTCATCTCGGTACTGCGCTTGGTGCCCTATTGGTTCGAGCCGGCCCGCGTGCCCCTGGTGGCCCAGCTGACGGGGATCTGCGGTCAGCTCGGGCAGGTGCTGTCCGCCGTCCCGTTCCTGGCGATACTCACCGGCTCGGGTTGGACCCCGGCGTATCTGTCGGTGGCGGCGTTCGGACTCGTGGTCATCGCACTGGCGATGGCCCTGATCCGCGACACCCCGCACGGCGTGGTCACGACCGCCGAACCGATCTCGCTACACACGACCCTGTCCCGGATCAAGACCGTTTGGCTACGGCCGGGCACCAGGCTGGGCTTCTTCACCCACATGGGCACCCAGTTCTCGGTGACGGTGTTCGCCCTGATGTGGGGCGTGCCCTATCTCACCGAGGCACAGGGCCTTTCGGAGACCGCGGCAGGCACGCTGCTGACGGTGTCGGTGGTGGCCGCCATCTCAGCCGGCATCGTCATCGGCATATTCACCGGCCGGCATCCACACCGCAGATCTCGCCTGGTGCTCTGGATCATCGCGAGCAACGCCCTGGTGTGGACCGTGGTCCTGGCGCTGCCGGGCCCGGCACCGGTGTGGCTGTTGGTGGTGCTGATCGTCGTCATCTCCGTGGGCGGGCCGGGATCGATGGTCGGCTTCGACTTCGCCCGCACCTTCAATCCGACCCACACGCTGGGCACCGCCCAGGGCATGGTGAACATGGGCGGTTTCCTGGCGGCGCTGTTGGTGATGCAGGCCATGGGGCTGATCCTGTCCGGAACCGACGGGTATTCCTTCGCATCGTTCCGCCTGGCCTGGTCGGCGCAATACGCGGTCTGGATCCTGGCCACCATCGGAATTCTGATCACTCGCAGCAAGACGCGCCGCTTATTGGCAGCCGAGCAGGAACGAATGCTGTTGGAAGGCTTCGAGGCTCACCCTGGTCGCTGAATGCCCAGCCGGCGGTCGACGATCGCCGCGGCGTGCCGGTGGCCGATCGCCTCGAAGCCGATGACCACCACCAACGGCGCCGCGGTGACGACCAGCAGGCACACCGACATCGGCGTGCCACCGGCGGCCAGTGCGACCGCGCCCACCAGCGCCGCCGCGGACAGCACCAGCAGCAGGGCGTGAATGAAATCGACCTGCCCGACCAGAAGCGTGTAGATGACGAACATCGCCGTCAGGTAGATGCCCACCGGAATGGCCACTGCCAGCACGGTGCCGAACGAACCCAGCTTCGATTCGCCCTCGACGTAGTAGGCCGCGACGTGCAGTCCGGCGCCGGTGGCCACGATCGAGCCGAACACCGCGAGGTGCACGTAGCCGTACCAGAACGACAGCCGACGGCCGGCGTGCAGCAACGCCCCCGCGGGCACCAGGAAGTAGACCCACCACATTCCGAACGTCAGACCGATGCCCGCCGCCACCAGCAGGATCGCATCGGTGGTCCAGCCATGCTCCCCCACCGCGGCATTCAGCGACGCCACGGTGCCGACCACTCCTTCGCCGAGCGCGATGATCGCGAGCAGGCCGTAGCGCTCGGCGATGTGGTGGGCATGCCACGGGGTGCCGCCCATCCGCCGCTCGGCCAGCACCGGCCCGCTCAACTCGACCACCACCAGAACCACGGCGGTGACGAAGAAGACCACCACCGAGGTCTGCACGAAGATCTGGGCCGCCCACCCGATCTGGGCGACGACGACGGCGCACGCATAGGTCAGGCAGGCGGCCCGGCGCTGCGGATCCTGCGCCGCGGCGCGTAACCACTGCCCCACCAAGGCAATTCGCATGACGACGTAGCCGGCGACCATCACCGAGTTGTCGACGTGCCCGCCGTGCTCGACGGAGGCGAACACCGGCGGAATCCCGAGCGCCAGGATGATCACGCCGACCATCTGCAGCATCGTCATCACCCGGTACACCCAGTCGTCGGTGTCGTAGGCCGAGGCGAACCAGGTGAAGTTCATCCACGCCCACCAGATCGCGAATGCGCAGAAGCCGAAGCCCACCAACCCGGCCGCCACGTGGTCTGCCGCCATCAGATGCGCGAGCTGCGAGGCCGCCACCCCGAACGCGATCACGAAGGTCAGGTCGAACAGCAGCTCCAGTGGAGTCGCGGCCCGGTGCTGCTCGTGCGGATCCCGACCGGACATGCGGCTCAGCCGATGGGTCTGAACCGGGCTCGGCTTGTCTTCGTTCAAACTGGTATGCCCCTTCCTCGCTACATCTCACCGCAATTTCATCGCATCAGGACGCCTGGCCCCGGATTGGCCACGGCGTGGTGGGCAAAACGCACTCCAAATACAGGTAGTGCACTACTGATGTCATGGCCGCCGCCGCGCTCGAGGATGGATGTGTGTCCAAGCAATTCACGCTGAACCTGCTCGGCGAGTTCGCTGTCTACCGAGACATGCAGCCGTTGGCACTGCCACCGTCGTGTCGGCGGTTGGTGGCCCTGGCCGCCGTGAAGCGCCGCGAGCTGCATCGGAGCTGGGTGTGCGACCTGTTGTGGCCGGACAGTCCGCCCCACAAGGCGGTCTCGTCGCTACGTTCGGCGTTGTGGCGGCTTCGTCCGCTGGGTGCCGATGCCTTGCTGGTGGTGCGGCATCAGTACGTCAGCCTGGCACCCGAGGTGAAGGTCGATTGGCACGAGGCGATGGCGTTGCACGAGACCATGGCGATGATCGAGGGCCGCCTGCTCATCGCCGCAGGCAATCCGGCGCTGCACCGTCTGCTGCGCAGCGGCGATCTGCTCGAAGGCTGGACCGAATCGTGGTGCGCCGCCGAGCGCGAGCGGTACCGGGCCATCCAGCGCTCCTTGCTCGGGGTGCCGGACAATCCCGCACCGAGGCAGGTGACGCACTATGCGGGCCCCGGCTCGCCGAACCGCCCCGGATCGTCCGGAGGCCGGCACCACAACGACAGCGCGGGTTGCCGGCCATGAGCGGGCTGTTGCTCGGGCTGGGCGGGGTCAGCGCGCTGGCCGCGGCCTTGGGCGTGCACGAACTGCAGGCCTGGCTCGAGCGCTGGGAATACGAGCGGCACGCTCAGGACTGACGGTCCCCACTCGCGTCACTACACCGGGTCGAACGAGCCGATCAGCCATTTCCCGTCGACCTTGTTCATCCCGACTTTGACGGCGCTGGCCGAGAAGCTTCCGTTGGGATTCTCGTTGCTGGTGGTGGCCTGATTGACGAACACCAGCACCACCGCCGAATCGGGATGGATCTCCGCGACCGCCGAACGCACCACCGCTGCCGTCGTCTTGACCGACTTCTGCTTGGCGGCCGGAGCGACGATCTCGTCGGTGAACTGGGTGTAGTACGACAGGAAGTCGCCGGTCAGATGCGATTTCGCGGCGGTGAAATCTCGGTCCAGGCTGTCCGGCGCGTAGCTCAGCAGCGCCACTGTGCCGTCGTTGGCGGCCTTGAGCACGGCGGCCGACGCGGCCTCACCGGTCTGCTGGTCGACCTTGTACTGCGCGAAGTACAGCCAGCCGGCCAGCGCGGCCGACGCGATCAGCGCCGCCGCCAAGGCCAGTGGGAACCACAGGCGGGTCAGCTTCTGGCGCTGGCCTGGTGCGGTATCACCGGCGCTGTTGTCACCGGCCGTTGCGGCGGCGTCGCTGTCGGTGGCCTCGACGGCACCGCCGGTTTCCTCCGTTTCGACTGCCGTCTCGGTTTCTTTGTCGGTCTCTTTGACGTCTTGATCCAGGGTCACGGCACGAACTCGACTTTCGAGAGCTTGATCTGGTCGCCCTCACGGACCATGTCGACGGCCACCCGCCAGGGGCGTGGTTGCTGGTTGGCCCCCGTGGTGTTGGTGACCTTGGTGTTCACCGCCACCAGTACGACGGCGTTGTTGTCGGTCATGGTGTCCACGGCGGCGGCGGTCACGTTCGCCTCGGTCACCACCTTGGCGTCCTGGGCCAGTTTGACGAAATCCTTCGACTGAGCCTCGAAGTCTTCCCGGAACTCGCCCGTCGAGTTGTCGAGAATGTTCTTGACCGCGTCCTGCGCCCGATTGAAGTCCAGGGACATGAGCGTCACGACGGTTTGACGGGCCGCGGCGGTGTATTCGGCGGCCAACTGCTGGCGGTGCTCGGCTTGCCGGTGCTGCCAGATCATCCAGCCGCTCGCGGCGAGGAGGGCCGCGATGACGATGAGGGTCAGGCAGCTCGCCAGCACCTTCCAGAACAGACGCGATGCCCGCACTTGCGGTAAGCGGCTCGACTTCTTGTCCGCCGCGTCGAGAGGTTCGGCCGCGACGGCTTCCAACTTCTGCTCGGTGTTCGGTGTCTCCGGTTCGGTCCCCGCGCTGTCGGTGACCTCGGCGTNGCGGCGGCTGCCACCGCCTCTGCCTCGGCGGCCTCGGCTTCGGCCAATTCCAGCGCATCGCTGCGCGACGCGTCATCTTCGCTAGTATCGATTACCGGCGACGAAGGCTTGCGGGACGGCATGCCGACCTCCTGTCCGTTCAGCAGCCTGCTTAACGAGAATTACGTTATCAGTTTGCGATAGTGACCCGAGACTACAGCATCGGCAGCGGCCATCTGAATGGCCATTTACCTGCGGAAATGCTGTTTACGTGTTGTGCGCTCGCTTAGCTTGGACGGGCGGATAGCCGCGCCTCGAGTTGGTTCTTCATCACCTTGCCGGTGGCGTTGAGCGGCAGCTCGTCGAGGAACTCGACGTAGCGCGGCACCTTGTAGCCGGCCATCCGTTCACGGCTCCAGGCGATCAATTCCTCGGCGAGGACCTCCGCGCCGCCCGGTGCGTCCCGCAGCACCACGAACGCCTTGCCGACCTGGCCCATCCGCTCGTCGGCCACGCCGATCACAGCAACCTGCGCAACCGCCGGGTGCTCCAGCAGGAAGCCCTCGATCTCGGCGGGGTAGGCGTTGAACCCGCCCACGATGAACATGTCCTTCTTCCGGCCGACGATCCGTAACCGGCCGGATTCGGTGAACTCACCCAGATCGCCGGTGTGCAGCCAGCCGTCGGTGTCGATCGCCTCGGCGGTGGCCGCCGGATCATCCAGGTAGCCCTGCATCACGTTGTAGCCGCGGACCAGCACCTCACCGTCGTCGGCGATGCGCACCGCGACGTCCGCACACGGCAGCCCCGCGGTGGTCGCGACGTCCTCGGCCGTGTCCCCCGGCCGTGACAGTGTGACATTGCCGGCCTCGGTCAGCCCGTATCCGGTCATCAGCGTCTGGAAGGGCAGTTCGTCGCGGATACGTCGCACCAGTTCCACCGGAATGTCGGCGGCCCCGGTCACCCCAGCTCGCAGCGTCGCCAATCGGTCGCGGTCGGCGACCCCCAGCAGCGAGTGATACAGCGTCGGCGGGCCGGGCAGCATCGTGATGCGTTCGCGCTCGACCAGATCCACCACGTGATCGACCTCGAACACCGCGACCGGCAACATCGTCGCGCCACGCAGGAACGAGGCCACCAGCCCGGCCTTCAACCCGAAGGTGTGAAAGTAGGGGTTGATCATCAGATAGCGGTCGCCCTCGCGCAGATCGGCCAGCGTCGCCCACTCGTCGTAGGCCCGCAGCGTCTGACGGTGGTTCATCATGGCGCCCTTGGGCCGACCCGTGGTGCCCGAGGTGAAGATGACGTCCGCGATGTCGGTGGGCTCGAGCCACTCGGCCGGGGCCCGGCCGAATGTCGGTCCGCTGTTCAGGAAGTCCGACTTCAGATCGATGGTCGCGACTTCGAGATCGGCCTGGGAGAACGTGAAATCCTGTCCCAGGAAACCCTTTTGGACCAGCACCGCCTTGGCGCCGCTGCGGGCCACCACGTCCGCGGCCTCGTCGGTCTTGAACCGGGTGTTGACCGGGACCAGAACTCCACCGGCGACCATGATTCCGAACGCGGCGATGATCCATTCGGCCGAATTGGGCGCCCAGATCGCGACCCGGTCCCCCTTGCCGACACCGATCTCGGCGAACGCACCCGCCGCTTTCCGGATGCGGTCGCCCAGTTCGGTGAACGACAGGCGCAGCGGACCGCCGGCCCCGGCCGGATTGTCGCCATAGTCGACGACCGCTTCCGCGTCGCCGAACCGGTCCGCTGCGCTCAAGACCATCTCGGGGATGGTCTGCCAGGACACCACTCTCAGGTGGTGACGAGACGACCGAGGTTGCCGCCCATGATCTTTGCCTGATCCTCGACCGAGAGGTGTTCGAGCGCGGTCACGTAGTGAGTCGGCTCGGCCAGGCCCTCGGGGTGCGGCCAGTCGGAGCCGTACAGCACCTGGTCCACACCGATCAGGTTGATCAGGTCGTCGATTCCCTCCTCGTAGAACGGGCTGACGTAGATGCGGTTCTTGATCTCCTCGATCGGGTTGCCCAGGAAGGCCTCCGGGGCCTTCTTGTAGACCTCGGCCATCGAATCCAGCAGCGGGAACATCCATTTCGAGCCGGCCTCGACGATACCGACCTTGAGTTTGGGGTGCCGGAACAGCGCGCCGTGGATCACCCAGGAAGCCACCGCATCCTGAATGGGCCGCCATTCGTTGAGAATCGACATGGCGTTGGTCTGGAACGGCAGCATCTCCTGCACCGTGCCGTCCCATTCCGAGGTGTACCGCGAGTAGCCACTGTCCGAGGAGTGCATGCCGATGAACACGTCGTACTCGACGCAGCGCTCCCAGAAGGGGTCGAACTCGGGCAGGGCGAACGACCGCGGGCCGCGGAAGCCGGGCACCGGGGCCGGGCGGATCAGGATGGCGCGGGCACCGCGCTTGACGGCCCACTCCAGCTCCTCGATGGCCTTCTCGACGATGGGCAGGGTGATGACCGGGGTGACGAAGATACGGTTCTGGTAGTTGAAGCCCCAGACCTCGTCGAGCCACTGGTTGAGCGAGTGGATGATGACGTGGATGGCGACCGGATTGTCGCGCAAACGCTCCTCGATGAGGCTGGCCAGCGTCGGGAACATCAGCGAGCGGTCGACGCCGAGCTCGTTCATCAGCTCCAGGCGCGGAGCCGGTTCGAAGAATGCCGGTATGGACCGCATCGGCTCACCGAACAGCTCGCGCTTGCTCTTGCCGTCCGGGTTGCCGAACTTGAAGTACTCCTCCCAAGCACCTGGCTTGGCGACATGGGAGAACGTCGGGTTGGGGATGTAGTTGCTGATGTGGCCGTCGATCGCGATCTTGGTGCGGCCGTTGACCTCCACGTACTGGACGAGGTCCTTGTACTCCTTCGGGAGGTACTTGGTCATCGCCTCCGGCGGCTCGTACAGGTGGTTGTCCGCGTCGAACAGCGGAAACGGAATGTCGACCCTGTGCGACAGTTGTCCCATGGAAAACTCCTTTGCAATTCGAGAGAATCATATTCTCACTTGATGGCCGCCGCAATGCCCGCCTCGGCCGACGGGCTGCTCACCGGGCGATCGCAGCAATCTGCTGACGGATGACGAACTTCTGCACCTTGCCGCTGGGCGTGCGGGGAAGATCCTCGGCCTGGTGCAGCTCTTCCGGCCACTTCTGCCGGGCCACGCCGATGGACTCGAAATGGGTCCGGACCTGGTCGAGGGTGGGCATCGCCCCGCCGTCGCGCACGCGGAGAACCGCGGCCACGCGCTCGCCCAACCGCGCATCGGGGGCCGCGACGACGACCGCCTCGATCACGTCCGGCAAGCCCAGCAGCACCTCCTCGACCTCCAGCGCACTGATGTTCTCGCCGCCACGGATGATCAGGTCGGTGGTGCGGTCGGTGATGGTCAGATACCCGTCCTCGTCGAGCACGCCGATGTCACCGGTGCGATACCAGCCGTCCGAGTCGAAGGAGTTCGCCGTCAGTTCTTCGTCCGTGTACCCCAGGCACAGATCCGGTCCGCGGCTGAAGATCTCGCCATCGGGCCCGAGCCGGATCTCCACGCCGGGGCGCACGTTGCCATCGGTGAACAGCCGTTTCGCCTCCGGCGCCGACGGGCCCGATCCGGTGATCGACGGATGCTCGGTGCTGCCGTAGGACCGGAACACGAACAAGCCGAGATCGGCCAACCGCCGGGTGACGGCCGCCGGAACCGTCGAGCCGCCGAGCCCGACGGTCGTGAACCGGGCCAGATGGCGTTCGTCGAACTTCGGATGATCCATCAGGCTGGTGACGAAGTAGGGCGGCCCGCCGCCGATCGACAACTCGTCGCGCTCGATGAGCTCCAGCACCTTGCCCGGATCCCAGACATCACACAGATCGATCGGCGCCCCTTCGAGGACGGGGATCAGGAAGGCCCCGACCATGCCGATGAAATGCCCGACCGGCGTAGCGGTGAGCTGACGGCCCCGATCCGGCGGATAGTTCTCCAGCAGCTGACGGGTCTCGAACCCGAGCGTCTGATGACTGTGGATGACGCCCTTGGGATCCCGGGTCGTTCCCGAGGTGAAGGCGATCAGCGCCGGCGAGCCCGGATCGGCGGTCAAGGTGCCGGTCATCGGTTCGTCGGCGAGCAGTGTGTCGAAGGCGTGCACATGCTCGTCGCGCAAGCCCTCGTCGGCCGGCCGACCGACCAGACCCACGATCGGGACGTCCGCGCACAGATCCGGCTGAAAGCTCATCCGGCCGAATTGTTCGGTGGTGAGAAAGACCTTCGGCTTGGCCGTGGCCAGGATGTGGCCGAGCTCNTGTTCGACCTCGCCGAAGGTGCCCTGGTAGGGCCGGATGCCGGAGTGCACCCGGAACCCGGCATCGGGGCTGGCGGCGAGCCCGTCGGCCAGCATCTGTCCCAGGGTTTCCGGCCGCCACCAGCCCTCCTCGACGTACCGTTTGGTCAGCTCAACGGGGATGTCGCGCACGCTGGTGATGTTATTCTCACTCAACGAGAATGCCAATCCCGAAACTGGAGAACGTTTGATGGTCGACCTTGAAATCGACGGCGAACTGGCGATCATCACGATCGACCGGCCACAGGCTCGCAATGCGATCTCGCTGGACACCATGAATGCGCTGAACAAGGCGCTGGACGGCGCGGCGGATGCGCGGGCCCTGGTGGTCACCGGCGGCGGCGACCGCGCCTTCGTCTCGGGTGGCGATCTCAAGGAACTGGCGGCGCTGCGCACCGAATTGGAGGCCTCGGAGATGGCCTGGCGCATGCGCGCCATCTGCGACCGGATTGCTGGCTTCGAAGGACCGGTGATCGCCGCGCTCAACGGGCACGCGCTCGGTGGCGGTGCCGAGGTCGCGGTGGCGGCCGACATCCGAATCGCGGCCGACGACATCAAGATCGGCTTCAACCAGGTGGCCCTGGCGATCATGCCCGCCTGGGGCGGCGCCGAACGCCTGGCCACCCTGGTCGGCCGCAGTCGGGCACTGCTGCTGGCGGGCACGGGCCGGATTCTCGGTGCCCGCGAGGCCGAGCAGGTGGGCCTGATCGATCAGGTGGTTCCCCGCCCCGAGTTCGCCGAGACCTGGCGGTCGACGGCACAGTTGCTGGCCCGGCGTCAGGCCGGTGAGGTCAAGCGGGTGATCAACGGCGTGCCCACCACCGAGGCCGTCGCCGCATTCGCCCGGCTGTGGTGCTCCGACGAGCACTGGGCCGCCGCAGACAAGGTGATGAACAAGGGCAAGTAGGCCTGCCAGAGCTCGGGTGCCGAGCGGCCACTTGTGACGCGACTTGAGCGAAAACCCGTGTCATAACTGGACACCGGGCCGGTTCAGCCGCCCAACTCACGCACCGGATCGCTGCCGTCCCACGCTGCGGCCTGCGCCCGGACGTAGTCGGCCATGCCTGCCGAGGCCGCGGTCAGCTCCATGATCTCGACGATCGAGGCCCCGGTCGGCGGCTCGAAGTAGGCGAACCGCACGCCCTCGTCGCCCCCGCCGGACCACACCAGCGGCCAGCCCGCCTCGTCGATCCTGTCCATCGCCGCATCGAAATCGTCCGCCCAGTAGGCGAGTTGATGGAAGCCGCCGGCGGGGGCACCGGCGAGGAACTCGGTGAAGATGCTGGGTGTCTCGTCGAGCTGCTGGATCAACTCGACCTGAAGGTCACCGCTGTTCGACAGCGCCATCGACAGTTTCACCTCGCATGGCGCGCCCCGGAACGTCACCCGCTGCGGCAGGTTTCGGATCACGAACCACGGCCCGACGCCCATCTTCAGCCAGTCTGCGATCGCGTCGTCCAGATCGGTCACCACATACCCGAGCTGACGGACCTCACCCGGTAGTACCTCGCTCACGCCGCCTCCATCGATTCGTCCGATTCGACTCGCCGGCGCGAGCATATCGGCAGCAGGTTCTCACTAGACGAGAATTGCATTTCCGATTATCGTCAGCCACGTGTCAACACAGATTGCCCTGGCGCCCGAGATCTCGACGTGGCCCGCGCCCGAACCACAGCTGATCGGCAGCCGCTGCACCGATTGCAAGGCCACCGCCTTCCCGGCCCAGGCCCGCTGCCCCAAGTGCTCCGGCGGCAACACCGAACAGGTGAACCTCCCCCGCCGCGGCACCGTCGTCGCCTGGACCACCCAAGGCTTCCCTCCCGGCGCCCCATACAAGGGCCCGACCGGAAAGGACTTCGTCCCCTTCGGCGTTGGACTCGTGGAGTTGACCGACGACACCGGTCCGGTGATCCGCGTCGAGGGTCGGCTGACCGAAAACGACCCCGCCAAGCTGCAATTCGGCATGAACGTCGAACTCGCCATGATTCCGTTCACCACCGATGAAGAGGGCAACGAGCTTGTCACCTTCGCCTTCCAGCCGGTCTAGACAGGAGGCGCGCAACATGAGCAGTTCCGCGAATGACGTAGCCATCATCGGTGTCGGGCTACATCCGTTCGGCCGGTTCGACAAGACAGCGATGCAGATGGGCGCCGAGGCAATCCAATTCGCGCTCGAGGACGCCGGCCTGGAATGGAAGGACATCCAGTTCGGCTTCGGCGGCAGTTACGAGGTGTCCAATCCCGATGCGGTCACCCGCCTGGTCGGGCTGACCGGCATCACCTTCACCAACGTGTTCAACGCCTGCGCCACCGCGGCCAGCGCGATCCAGCAGACCGCCGACACCATCCGGTTGGGCAAGTACGACATCGGCATCGCGATCGGCCTCGACAAGCATCCACGCGGAGCCTTCACCGACGATCCGGCCAAGCTCGCACTCCCGCAGTGGTATGCCGAGAACGGCCAGTTCGTCACCACCAAATTCTTCGGGATGAAGGCCAACCACTACATCCACAAGCACAACATCTCCGAGGAGACGCTGGCGCGGGTGGCCAACAAGAACTTCCGCAACGGTGAGAAGAACCCGAATGCGTTCCGGCGCAAGGAGATTTCCGTCGAGGAGATCATGGCGTCGCCGGTGCTGAACTATCCGCTGCGGCAGTACATGTTCTGCGCACCCGACGAGGGCGCGGCGGCGGTGATCATGTGCCGCGCCGACATCGCGCACAAATACACCGACAAGCCGGTCTACGTGCGGGCCAGCGAGATCCGCACTCGCACCTTCGGCGCCTACGAGGTGCACGCCACCTCCGCGCCGCTCGACGAGGATCCGTCCCCGACGGTGTTCGCGGCCAAGGCCGCCTACGAGGCGGCCGGCATCGGGCCCGAGGATGTGGACATCGCCCAGCTGCAGGACACCGACGCCGGCGCCGAGGTGATCCACATGGCCGAGACCGGTCTGTGCGCCGACGGTGAGCAGGACAAGCTGCTGGCCGACGGGGCCACCGAGATCGGCGGATCGATCCCGGTCAACACCGATGGCGGCCTGATCGCCAATGGCGAGCCAATCGGCGCATCCGGGCTGCGCCAGATGCACGAGCTGGTGCGCCAATTGCGCGGCGAGGCCGGTGAGCGTCAGGTGCCGGGCAATCCCCGAGTGGGCCTGGCTCAGGTCTACGGAGCGCCGGGCACGGCCTCGGCGACCATCCTCTCGCTCTAGTCCTCGAGCAGCCGTGAAGGTCCCCCGCAACCGACGTTTCGGGGGACGTTCGCGGCCGGTCGCCCGCGGGCCGATCTCAGGCCGGCAGCTCCACCGGCTGGGGCTCGCCCTCCAGGCGTCGCAGCCAGTCCTCGCAGAACTTCAGCACCTCGGCATGCCCTGCCGTCATTCCGAGTGCCTGCTCCATGACCATCACCCGAGACACACTGGCCGCGATGAACGTCCACACGATCGGTGGGACCTCGGACGCCTCGACGCCGTAGCGCCGCAGCGCCCCGTCGATCGCCTTGGTTTCCGCCTCGCGGAACATCTCGGCGTAGCGGCCGATTTCGGCCCGCAGAGCGGGCCGGTGGTTGGCCAACCCCGTCATCTCCATCGTCAACCGCGTGGCGCTCGGGTCGGTGCCGAACCGCCACAACGCCCACAGCGGCTGCGGCGAGTTCAGCGCTTCGGCCTGCGCCGCCAACCCCTCCTCGGCTCGCCGCACGAACACCGCCAGGAACAGGTCGTCCATGGTGCGGAAGTAGTAGTGCACGAGCTGCGGCTTGAGACCGGCCCGCTCGGCCACTCGCCGGGAGGTGACCGCGACGTATCCCTCCTCGATCATCAACTGCTCGGCAGCGTCGAGCAGCACGATCCGGTTCTTCGCGTCAGGCGCCCCGATCCTTCGCGCCGATGCCATACCCGATCCTCCTCACCGCCAGCCCCCGACAACGTCTGGGCGATCGTAACTTTCGTCCCGCCGCGTGACCTTGACCATGACTCTAACGCCATGCTAAGCAGGTGCTCAGCAATTTTCGAAGATTCTTCGCACGGTGCAGCCCGTCGCGAAACCACCGCAGCGCACATCGATTTCGGGAGGCAGCCCACACCATGACCGATATCAACTACGACACCGTCGACTACTTCACCGACCAGTCGCTGGTACCCGACCCGCACCCGTACTTCGACCATCTGCGCAGCAAGTGCCCGGTGGTCACCGAACCGAACTACGGCGTCATGGCCATCACCGGCTTCGAGGAGGCCACCACCGTCCTCAAGGACACCGACACCTTCTCGTCCTGCATCGCTGTCGCGGGGCCATTCCCCCCGTTGCCTTTCACCCCGGAGGGCGACGACATCACCGAGCAGATCGCCGCACACCGCGCGCAGATGCCGATGTTCGAGCACATGGTCACCATGGACCCGCCCGACCACACCAATGCCCGTTCCCTGCTCAACCGGCTGCTCACACCGCGGCGGCTGAAGGAGAACGAGGACTTCATGTGGCGGCTGGCCGACCAGTGTCTCGACGATTTCATCGCGGACGGCAAGTGTGAATTCCTCAGCGCCTACGCGAAGCCTTTCTCCCTCCTGGTGATCGCCGACATGCTCGGAGTGCCGGAGGAAGACCACGAGGAGTTCCGCACGGTGCTGGGCGCCCCACGGCCGGGTGCCAATGTCGGCTCACTGGACCACACCGACCTGGTCAGTGAGAACCCGCTGGAATGGCTCGACGAGAAGTTCATCAAGTACCTCGAAGACCGGAGAAAAGAACCCCGCGACGACGTGCTGACCGCACTGGCCACGGCGAACTACCCGGACGGGTCGGTTCCGCCCGTCATCGAGGTGGTTCGGTCGGCGACCTTCCTCTTCGCGGCCGGACAGGAGACCACCACCAAACTGCTCTCGGCCTCGCTGCGGGTGCTCGGCGACCGTCCCGATATCCAGCAGGCCCTGCGCGACGACCGCAGCCGCATCCCGACCTTCGTCGAAGAGGCGCTGCGGATGGACGCCCCGGTCAAGAGCCAATTCCGGCTGGCCAAGAAGAACACCAAACTGGGCGACATCGAGGTGCCGGCCGGCACCACCATGATGGTGTGCCCGGGCGCGGTGAACCGCGATCCGGTCCGGTTCGAGGACCCACACACGTTCAGCCTCGACCGCAAGAATGTACGCGAGCACATCGCGTTCGGCCGCGGCGTACACAGCTGCCCGGGTGGACCGCTGGCCCGCGTCGAGGGCCGGGTATCGCTGGAGCGGATCCTGGACCGGATGGCCGACATCGGTATCGACGAGCAGTTTCACGGCCCCGCCGACGATCGTCGCTACACCTACGAGCCGACGTTCATCCTGCGCGGCCTGACCGACCTGCACATCACGTTCACTCCCGTGCGCTGAGCGCCGCCCGTCAGACGATCCACCGATCCCGTCTTCGTCGTACTTACTATTCTCCAATTACGAGAATGATAATCTCGCTAGCGAAGACGAGATTCTGGTTTCGGCACGGCGATGCCTGGTCCCGTTCTATAGTCAGCCGACGAGTGCCGATATGTGGAGGTGCCTGTGAAGTCCAGCTTGATCCGCATGGCGATGAGTGTCGCGCTCGGGTTCGGGACGGCAATCGCGTTGGCGCCGCCGACACAGGCCATGTACTTCGGCAACTACAACCTGAACATGCCGGACCGCAGGGACTTTCACACCTGGATCTGGTCGGCGATCACGCCCTGCCGCGACCCGGGGTCCGACGTCCGGCAGACCGACTGCATCACCATCCGGACGATCCCGCAACCGGTCGCCAAGGCGGTGCCCAACACGGGGAACGCGAAGCTGGTCGACGGTCGATACACGTTGACGATCGACGAGTTCTACGGCCTGCGGTGCGGGGATATCTACTACGGGCCGACCATTCCGACCCACGACGTCTACACCTGGGACGCGAACACCCTCGCGGGCGAAATGGTCTCGACGTTCGATGTCGGCTGCGACGGCGCTCCCGGCGGTTCGTTCACCTACCCGTTCACCCTGACGAGGATGTGATCGATGCGCTATCCGACGGGCCTGACCATCGCGACGGCCGCGGCGCTGGCGGCCGGCGCAATCGCCACGGCCACACCGTCTTTCGCCGACGAACCGGTGCCCGGTCCGCCGCTGCACCACGTGCGCTACACCGTGACGGCCGACGCCCCGTATTGGGTGCACATCTACTACCGCGAGGCCGAACCCGCGATGTTCTCGGACTACAGCCACAATCCGTACCAATTCAGTCCCAGAGTCGACGTAGACGTCGCACCGGACAAGCCATGGGTGTTCGACGCCATGCTCGCCAACCCGGACCTCTGGGCGATGGTCCTGGTGCAGAGTGGTGAGTCGCCCAATCATCCGACACCGGGGTTCAATTGCGAACTGGCAGTCGACGGTGTGGTGGTCAAGACCAACAGCGGCCCCAAGGGCGCGCTGTGCTCGATCCGGGACTGGTAGGCACGTCAAGCGATTGAGGCGACGCCGGTCGGCGTCGCCTCAATCGTTTTCAACGGTGGGACTCAGGCGTCGCCACGCAGCCAGCGCGTCTCGCCGTTCATCGGCACGCAGCTCAGGAACAATCCGTCCGGGGCCTGCGCCACCGAGTTCTGTTCGTTGATGCAGAGGCTGTTCTCGTCCCGGATCCCGACCATCGGAGGAGACCGAAACCATCTGGGCTCGTAGCGCCGCGGCGACCCACAGAACAGCAGCCGGCCCCAGCCGTTGCGGGCGTCGACGCCGAACACGTAGTACGAGGTGTTCTCACACGGGGCGCCGAGGATGGCATGGGGATTGATGCCCGGCGTACAGAACGCGTCGTTACAGGTCTGCGGTCCCGCATTCGCCTGCGGAGCAGCCAGCATCCCGGCGACAATCACTGAAGCGGTCGCCATCACCGTCACACGCACGTTGCTACTTTCGCACAGCTGGAAATCAAACTCTCAGTTTTGGAGAATATTACTACAAACGGCCCCAGCGCAGTTCATCCACCGGTTCCGACTGCGCCCGCCGGCGCGGTGGAATTCACCGTAGACCCGGTGCTGATAGTGATATTCTCGAAATTGAGAATTTGACTACCGCGCGGGCAGGTCGGCCAGAAGGAGCAGCTCATGTCAGTCTCCCGGGTAAGTGCCGCTGCGTTTGCCGTCGTCGCTGCGACAGCGGTCGGCCTCGGTGGCGCGGCCCCCGCCGGTGCCGGCGAGCAGTGGGGCATCAACGGCACCTTCGCCACATCGTCGAATGGCGACTGGGCCAAGGTCAACGAGCGGTACGAGAACCAACCACCGGTCCGCAGCACCTGGACGATCTCGACCCAGTGCATCTCGCCCACCGAGTGTTCCGGCACCGTCAACAGTGACGCGGGCTGGACTGCACCCATCTACACGACGAACGGCCTCTGGTACGTCAAGCGAGTGGTGCCCAACTGGCGATTCTGCGCCGACGGCACCCCGATCGAGGGCATGCAGGTGTACAAGATCTACCCGGTGGGCTTCGACGGCCACGTGGACCTGGCCTCAACCGAATACACCGGCGAGGACGTGACCACTGGCCCCAGCGGCTCGTGTGGGCGCAATCAGTGGCCAGTCGTCCGCATGCCGTTCTACATGCGCCCGGCGTAGCCGCCACGGTCGGACAGCGCCGCGGCGGCCTCGAAAACCACACACAGACAAAAGAACTGGCCCCGGGCTGTTGTCCGGGGCCAGTTCTTTCACCCTGACCGCTAGGTCGGCATCAGGTCCTGCCAGGTCTTCGGCGTCGACACGAGATCCGTCTGCTTGTAGAGGTTGCCGTCGCTGCCCATGTACTCCCCCGTACGCGGGTTGTACTTGGCGATGGCCACCGACGGCCCATCGCCACCGCCACCGTTGAACGCGCTGGGCGCCACGCCGGGTTCTGTGGGCAGGGGCAGCTCCGGAGCATCCGGAAATACCCCTTGTCCGTGCGGAANGCGCAGGCTGCGGTTCCGGTGCCGCGCCCGGTGGCGGAGCGGTCACTCCCGGCGGCAAAGGCGTGCCGCCGAGCGGGCCGAAGATCTTCTCGTCCGGCAGCACCCGGGAATCCGGCGGGATGCCCTGGGCGATCAGGTTGGGGTCGAGCGGGTACGGGCCCAGCGCGTGCTGGCGCTGCGCGATCGGTTGGAATCCCTTGGGGTCGTTGCACAATTCGACCGTGGGTGCCCGCTTGCCGGGATGCGCCATGCAGGGGTAGTTGCGCGCACCACGGACGCCGATCGGCGAATCCTGCGGCAACTTGCAGTAGATGTCGTCCGGGGTGTCGGTCACGGTCGTATCGGCCGGAGAACGCCACGCCGACGGCGGCAGGAAACCCACCGTGCACGTCGGCGGATCACCCAGCCCCAGTGAGAAGTCGGCCATCGGCAGACCACTCGTGTTATTGGTCGGCGCGTAGGTCTGTAGCTGGGCGACATATGGCGGCAACAACACCAATAACTGCTCGATCGACGGGTTGTAGGTCACGGCGATCTGGCCGAACGTGGTCAGGTTCGCCAGCAGGACCGGCAAGGTCGGCTTGATCTGCTCGAGCAGTTTGGTGGTCTCCTGAGCGAAACCCGGACCGTTGCGCAGCAGTGAGCGCACCTCGGGATCGTTCTCGGCGACCTGGCCGGTGATGCCGGCCATGCTGGCCGCCCAGGTCTTGATGGAATCGGTGGTCTGGGCCTGTGCATCGAGGAACGGTTTGGAGTCATCGATCAAGGCACGAGTCTGATCGGATACCGCATTGGAATCCCCGGTGATCGTCGATGCCGAGTCGAGCAGCGAACCGAAGTCGTAGCCGGTCCCGTTGAACGCGTTGTAGGACTCGTCCAGCAACTGGCTCAGCTTGTCCTTCGGGATGGTGTCCACCAGTGCGCTGAGCTGATCGAGCATCGGCCCGACCTGCTGCGGGATCTTGGTGTCCGACATCGCGATCACCGATCCGTTGTCCAGGTACGGCCCAGAGTCGGTGCGCGGCAACAACTCGACGTACTGCTCCCCGACTGCCGACATACTCCGGACCTCTGCGGCCAGGTCTGCCGGTACCTTCGGGGAGCGGTCCAGAGACAATGTCGCCTCAGCACCCTTCTCGGTCAGTTCCACCGACGTCACCTTGCCGATTTGGGAACCGCGGTAGGTGACATTGCTGAACTGGTACAGGCCTCCGGTCGCCGGCAGTTCCATCTTCACCGTGATGCGACCGATGCCGAGCAGTGTCGGCACCTGCATATAGGCGAACAGCATGACGGCCACACCGACTACGGAAGCGACGGTGAAGAGGATCAGCTGCGTCCGGATGAAGCGGGTGAGCATTTATCCGCCACCCCCTGTCGGTGGAGTAGGTGCTGGAGGTGCCGGGGGTGGATCCCCGGGGGCCGAACCGGCTTGCGGCGCATAGGGTCCGGCAAACACCGAGGTCGACCCAGCGGCCGGGGCCTCCGGTTGTGGCGGGCCGCCCGGCATGATCATCGGGGCCGGTGGCACCACCGGAAGTACCGGACCCGAGTAGGCGGGAGCCGGCATCTCCGGCGCGGGCGGCGCCTCGGGGGCCGGCGGGAACGCATCCGGCGGCGGCGGGGCGACCCCAGTCTTGAGCGGGTCATAGGTGTAGTTCAGGTAATTCGGATCCCCTGGCACCGGAACGTTCTGCGCGTCGCCCTGCTCCCAGCGGGTGCCCAGCATCAGGCTCCGCTTCAAGTGCGGGATTGTCATGTCGAAGTACGCGTAAAGATTGTAGTAATCGCCACGGATGGCCCGGTCCATGAAGCTCTGGGTAAAGGGGAAGTGTGGGGCATATTCGAGCGCCGCAGTCAGGTCCGGGCCGACATTGGCCAGGGCTTTGAGAGCGGGCTCCAGGTTTTTCAGATTTCTGACCAGGTCAGCCTGTGACTCGTTGACGAACTGGTTCGCGGTCGCGCTGAAGGTGCCGAGCTTCTGCAGCGCGGTGGTGAATCTCGGACGCTCTTTGATCAAAACATCGAGAGCGGGGGGAATCTTCTCCAGCGCCCGGGTGATGACATCGCGTTGTCCGGCGAAGGTCGATGCCAGGCGGTTCAAACCTTCGATCGACGCAACAATGTTGTCCCGCTGGGCATCCAGTGCCCCGACGAACGTATCCAGTCGAGTGAGCAGGTCACGGAAATCAGTTTCGCGGCCGTTGATCGCGGCACTGAAGTTGTGGATTATGTCGCCCATTTGGCCGAGACCACCGCCGTTCACCACCGCGGCCAGTGAGGACAGCGTCTGCTCCGTCGTCGGATAGGTCGACGAGTTGTTGAGCTGAATCGTCGCTCCCGGGGAAAGTTTTCCCTCCGGGGCCTGCCCCGCGGGCGGGTTGATCGCCAGATGCATCGAGCCCAGCAAGCTCGTCTGTCCGATGCTGGCCACCACGTTGGCCGGCACCACGACACCGGGCTTCACCGAGAACTCGACGTCGGCGTGCCAGTCCCGCACCGACAGACTGCGCACGCTACCGACGACGACATCATTCATCATCACCGGCGAATTCGGTTCCAGCGTCGCCACATTCGCAATCTCGACGTGGTAGACGCTGGACTCCGCACCCCGGCCCACCGCCCCGGGCAGGGGCAGCGAGTTCACGCCCTGGAAGGCACACCCACTGGTGGTCAGCGCGACGCAAGAACCGACCGCGATCGCCAGTCGTACCGGATGTCCCCTCGTCATGCTGGAGGCGTCCCTTCTGCTGGTGACGGTGCGGCAGGCGCCAGCGCTTCAGCGGCGAGCGGCCCTGGAGGGGGTCCCGGTTGCGGGCCCGTTTGTCCCGCAGCCGGATTGAGCATGTCGGACACCGTGTTCGGCATGTTGGGCGGATAGAACTCGCCACCCGGCAGCAGCTGCTGGGCACCTGGCGGCGGCACCCCGGGCTCCCTGCCGGTGAACGGCGGAGGCGGCTCCGGGCCGGGGTTGTAGGCCGAGATCGCCGGCGGGATCTCGGGCGCCATAGGCGATCCACCGTCACCTCCGGGTGCCAGACCTGGCTCGGAGTACTCGATCATCTCGGGGCTGGCCGACGGCATCAGGTACGGCGATATCGGGAACGGCAGGTAGTTGAAGTTGATCAACCGGAGCGCAGGCCCGAGATACTGCGAGCACAGTTTCGCGGTCTCTGGCGCGGTGGTGTTCTCGACCGCGCCGATGGCACCGCAGATGAACTCGACCGGGTTGGAGAAGTTGTTCATCACGAACTGGCCGACGGGACTGCCGGTGTCCGGGTTGTAGATGTTGTAGCCGTTCATGAACGCGTTGGGCGCGACGTGAAGCAGCTGCTCGATGTGCATCTTGTTGTCGACCAGGTTCTGGGTGACGTTGGCCAACCGCTGCACCTGCTCGGAGGTCTGGTCGCGGCTGCCCGCGACAAACCGCTGCACCTCGACCACCGCCACCGACAGGTTCGTCAGCGCCGCATCGAGGTCTGATCGGCTACCGTCGACCACGCTGGTCAAGGTCGCCAACCGATTCTGGAACTGCACCACCTGCTGGTTGCTGTCCCGCAGCGCGGTGACGAACGTCTGCAGATTTTTGATGATGTCCACGATGTTGCCGCTGCCCTCGGCCAGGATCCGGGCCACACCCGACAACTGCGAAATCGTCTGGCGCAGTTTGTCACCGTTGCCGGCCATCGCGTCGGCAGTGCTGTTGATGAACCGGGACACAGACGTCCCGTCGACCCCGCTCTGCGGTCCGAGATCGGTGGACAGCCGCATCAGCTGTTCCTTGACCTGATCCCACTCCACCGGAACGGCCGTGCGGTCCAGGCCGATCACCGCGTCGTCGGGCAGCGTAGGACCACTCGACCGGTAGGCCGGTGCGAGCTGCACATAGCGGGCGGCGACCAGGTTCTGGGCCACGATCACCGCCTTGGCATCGGCGGGGATCGGCACGTCGTGATCGACCTTGAGCGTGACGCGGGTCTGCGTGCCCTCGGGTTTGATGGATTCGATGGTTCCGACCTTCACCCCGGAGACCCGGACGTCGTCACCCGGGTACACACCGGTGGCCGAGGTGAACAGAGCGGAGATGGTCTTCTGACCGAAGAACGCCTGGCGCACCACCACTGCCGCACCGACCACCAGCAGCGCCACCAACGCCACCGCCAGCCACTTACCGACACGACTACGGTTCATCAGCGCGAACCTCCGGGAATTCCGTTGTAGGGCAACGGCAGTTCGGCGCGCGGGCCGGCATTGTCCGGCGGCTGGCCGGCGTTGGTCCCGCGCCGGAATCCAAATGCGTAGTCGAAGAACGGCTGCAACAGCTGAGCCGGCTGCAAGTTCGGGACGTAGGCGTTGTAGTACGCCCCGTTCGCCAGGGTCTCGGCCTGCGACAACTGGAACTTGTTCAGGTTCGGTAATGCCTTGCTGATGTTGTCGCGGTTGCGTTCCAGCATCGCGGTCACCGAGTTCAGCCGCTTGAGCGTCGGCGCCAGCTCCGCCTCGTTGTCGGCGACGAGTCCACTGAGTTGCTGCGAGACCGCCGAGGTGTTGGCCAGCAGATCCACGATGGCCTGGCGGCGGTCATTGAGCACCGCCAGCAGATCATTGGCGTTGAGGATCAACGTGTTCAGTTGCTCGCTGCGCTGCGACAGCACCACGGTCACGTCGCTGGCACTCTTGAGCAGGCTCGCCAGACTCTCGTTGCGCCCATTGATCGATTTCGACAAGCGGCTCAGGCCGTCGAAGGTCGGCCCCAGCTTGGGGGCAACCTGATCGATGGTCGCAGACAGCGTGTCCAGGGATTGGTTCAGCGACGCCGTGTCGGTCCCCGCCGAATTCGTGGTCAGGTCGCTGACCGCGTCGGTCAGCGAGTACGGCGATGACGTACGCGACGTGGGGATCACGTCGGTGGTGCGCAGCGTGCCGGCGCCATCTGATTCCAGCGTCAGCACCCGCTCTCCGAGGAGAGACCCGGTGCGGATGTGCGCGGTGGTCAACGACCCCAGCGGGTACTTGCCCTCGGTGGTGAAAGTGACCAGCGCGTCACCATTCTGCAGCGACACATCGGTGACCGAACCGATCTTGATGCCGGACAAGGTCACGTCGTTGCCGGGGGCAATCCCGCCGGCCTCGCTGAACAGGGCCTGATGGCGTACGGACGAGGCCCATTGCAGCAACCGTTCGGGCTGCAGCCCGACGGCGATGATGAGAATCATCAGCACGACGCCGATGAAACCTGCCTTGATCAGATTTGATTCGCGGTACTTGAGCATCAGGGCTCTGAGCACCTCCCGCCTTCTTGTTTGATCATCGGGAAGTGCGCGGTGCGCCCCTGCAGATCGGTGACACGGATGGCAAGTCCGCAGATGTAGTACATGATCCAGCTGCCGTAGGAGCCCAGCCGGGCCAGCTTGCGGAAGTTGTCGGGGGCTTTCTGCAGACCTCGGTCGAGAACGATCTGGTGGTCATCGAGCAACGGCGCCAATCGGTTCATCTCGTCGACCGTGCCCTTGAGCGGCGGCCGGGCCTCGGTGAGCAGGCCGGCAAGCGAGGCGGTTCCGTTGTCCAGCTGCGTCACCGCAGTGCCGAGCGGGTCACGGTCCTGTGACAGGCCGCTGATCAGCTGTTCCAGACGGTCAACCGTTCCGTCGAACTTCTTGCCGTCTTTCGCCAGGGTTCCGACCACCGAATTCAGGTTGTCGATCAGCTGCTGGATCACCTGATCGTTGTTGGCCAACGTGTTCGAGAACGACGAGGTCTTGCTCAGCAGTGAGTCGAGCGTGCCTCCCTGCCCCTGGAAGATCTGGATGAGCGACGAGGTCAGCGCATTGACGTCCTGGGGATTGAGCCCCTGGATCACCGGGCGCAGGCCGCCGAGCAACAGATCGAGGTCCAGCGCACTTGCGGTGCGGTCCTTGGGGATCTGCGATCCGGCCGGCAGCAGTTTCGTCGACCCGGGGCTGTCGATCAGCTCGAGGTACCGGTCCCCCACCAGGTTGAGGTAGCGGACCGCGACCTTGGTGCTGGTGGTGAGCGCGACGCTACGGTCGGTGTCGAAGTCCACCTTGACCGACTTGTCCGGTTGCAGCGAAACGCTTTTCACAGTTCCGACGCGGACGCCGGCCACCCGTACCGAGTCTCCGGCCTCCAGTCGTGACGCATCACCGAAGACCGCCGAGTAACCCGAGTAGGAACCGCCGCGGTACTCCGAGAACGTCATGAACAGGAAGGCTGTGAGCACAGCCATCACCACGGCGAACGACGTGAACTTGAGGAATGTGCTTCTGCCGCGCGTCATCCCGGTTGTCCGATCTGCATGGTGTTACGTGGCGGGCCGTCCAGCGGGCCGAACAGGATCTGCTTGAGGCCGTCGGAGTTCAGCAAGATGCCCTGGTTTCCGTACTTCCACGGGTTGGCGTTGGTGTCGGTAACGAGGTACTTGGCCTTGTTGCCGAATCCGATGTACGGCAACCCCATGCACTTCGGGCCGCCCTTGGCTGCCACCTTCGGCAGGTTCGACGGGTAACGGTAACGCTCGATGCCGAGCGTGAACGCCACGTTGACCACGACTCCGGGTTCCGCCTGCGGTGGCTGGTGCAGAAGGTACAGCATGCCCTTGAGGCCGCACTCGATTCCCGGCCCGTACTCGTTGAGCAGGTCGGTGGTGGGCGCCAACAGGTTCAGCGTGGTACTGAGCGCCTGCCGGTTGCCGCCGATCACCTCGTTGCCGACGTCGGCCAGGCCGATCGAGCTGACCAGGAAGGTGTCGAGATTCTGCTGCTCGGCCACGATGCTGTCGCTGAGGCGGTTGGTGTTATCGACGGTCCTGAGCAGATCGGGTGCCGCGTCACCGTAGGCCCGCGATACAGCAGCCATGCTCTCGATGTCGCCGGTGAGGTTGGGCAGGCTGGGCTCGAGTTTCTCCAGGAGGGCCTCGAAGTCGGTCACGGCCTGGCCCATCGCCTCACCGCGTCCCGAGAACGCGGACGACAGAGCGCCCAGGGTTTCGTTCAGCTTCGCCGGGTCGATCTTGTCGAGGACCTGGGTGAGTTGTTGGAAGACGGTGTTCATCTCGACGGTGACATGCTCACCCTGCAGGGTCTGGCCCGGGCGCAGTCTTTCCGCCGACGGCTCGTCCGGCGGGATGAGCTGGACGTACTTGGCGCCGAACACCGTGGTCGAGGCGATGTCGGCACGCACATTGCCCGGAATCAGGTGCAGCTGGGACGGATTCATCGCCAGGTGCAGCACGGCCTTGCCGTCGGGCCTGGTCTCGATCGAACTCACGGTGCCGACCTGCACACCGCGCATCTTGACCTTGGCGTCCGGGTTCATCACCAGGCCGGCCCGGTCCGAGATGAGGGTGATCGGCTCGGTCTTGGTGAAGCTGCCGCGGAACAGCGCGATCGCCAGGCCGATCACCAGGCCCACCGCGACCACGGTCGCCAGGCCGGCCAGTGGCCGTGCGGAGCCGCCCGCGCCGAAGCTGCGACCGGGGCGGGCCGCCACCGGCGCTGCGGCACTTGCGGTTTCGGACCGGTGGGCTGGGCCCGGACCGACGTTTCGTGTCAACTCTTCTCCCTAACCCGACAGGTTGAAGTTTCCGTTGGAGCCGTAGACCGACAGCGACACCAACAGGGTCACCGAGACCACGACGATCAGCGAGGTACGCACGGCGTTGCCGACCGCCACCCCGACACCCGACGGCCCGCCGGAGGCGAAGTAGCCGAAGTAGGTGTGGATCAACAGGATGGTGATGGCCATCAGGACGGCCTGCAGGAACGACCACAGCAGGTCGATCGGATTGAGGAACGTCGTGAAGTAGTGGTCGTAGAGCCCACCGGACTGGCCGAGCAGCACCACGGTGGTGAATTGGGAGGCCAGGAAGGACAGGATCACCGCGATGGCGTACAGCGGGGTGATGGCGATCATCCCGGCCACGATGCGGGTGGACACCAGATACTCGACCGGTCGGATGGCCATGGATTCGAGTGCGTCGATCTCTTCGTTGATCCGCATCGCGCCGAGCTGTGCGGTGACGCCCGCGCCGAAGGTGGCGGCCAGGCCGATGCCGGCCACCACGGGCGCCGCGATGCGGACGTTGATGAACGCCGCCAGGAACCCGGTCAACGCCTCGATGCCGATGTTGCCCAGTGAGGAGTAGCCCTGGATCGCCAGCACGCCGCCGGTGGCCAGGGTCAGGAATCCGACGATCACGACGGTGCCGCCGATCATCGCCAATGTGCCTGCACCCATTGAGATCTCGGCGATCAGCCGGACCAGCTCCTTGCGGTAGTGCATCGCCGCGTGCGGGGTGCCTGCCAGGGCCTTGAGATAGAACAGCGTGTGATCGCCGATCCGGCTCAGGGTCGAAACCGGCTTGTTGAACTGTCGGGTCAACCGTGGGTAGGTCGACCGCAGGATCGTCATGGTTCCCATATCCGCTACCTATCCCGACGTCATCCGGATACCGATGGCCGTGACGACCACGTTGATCACGAACAACGCCATGAAGGCGTACACCACCGTCTCGTTCACCGCGTTACCCACCGCCTTGGCTCCGCCGCCGACGATCGTCAGGCCGCGGAAGCAGGCGACCAGGCCGGCGATCAAGCCGAACAGCGCGGCCTTGATGCAGGAGATGATCACCTCGGGCACACCGGTCAGCAGCGTGATGCCTGCGGCGAACGCACCCGGGTTCACGTCCTGGATGAAGACCGAGAACACATAGCCGCCCAGGATGCCGATGATCACCACCAGGCTGTTGAGCAGCAGCGCCACCAGTCCGGATGCCAGGATGCGCGGGGTCACCAGCCGCTGCACGGGGTTGATCCCGAGCACCTCCATGGCGTCGATCTCCTCGCGGATGGTGCGTGAACCCAGGTCGGCGCACATCGCCGTCGCCCCGGCGCCGGCCACGATCAGCACCGTCACCATCGGACCGAGCTGGGTCACCGCGCCGAAGGCCGCACCCGCGCCGGACAGATCCGCCGCGCCCAGTTCTCGCAGGAGGATGTTGAGCGTGAAGCTCACCAGCACGGTGAACGGGATTGCCACCAGCAGCGTCGGCGCCATCGACACCCGGGCCACGAACCAGCACTGTTCCAGGAACTCCCGGCCCTGAAACGGTCTCTTGAAGATGAACCGAATGGCGTCCAGGGACATCGCGAACAATGCCCCGACGGCCTGCATCGGTCCCGACAGATTGCGGGCCAGCGAGACTCCGGTTGACCATTTATCTGCCATGAACGCTCCTGCCCCGGCTGGTGACTGCCACCCCCGCAGTCGGTGCGCCGATGTTAAGTGCTCCACCGCGCACATGCGCGAAGAAGTTCTGTCCGTACGGTGTGGCCGCCGGCCCGGGCCGGGTCATGCCGCAGCCCCGGTCGCGGCACAAGCCAACCGGCCGGTTGGCCGCCACGGGCTGGCGCAGCCACGTGAAACACGATGGGCCACAATATTTTTCACGTGGGCCGACGAGTACCGGGGGCGCTCGGACATCGGACGCACCTCCTGCTGCCGTCGGATCGTCGCCGCCTCACCGAACGCGCCGGTGAGGCCGGACAGAGTCGTCCACGTGACCGCCCCCCGAGTGCCCGATGCTATCGGACCGGGCATCTGTCGCGAGGGCAAATAACGTAGAACTTGCTCGCGTAGTTGGTAATTCGGACCTGGCCCATCGCACGATCGCACGTCACGGACAGCCTTGTCGAGGGCTGCGGCAGAGACGGCAACCCTTGGCGGGCGGTATGCGACGGAAGCGTTGACGGGCATACGTGGGCGGCTCAGGTGACGGCGCCGGCGGTCTTGAGTTCGATGATGCGGTCCCAGTCCAGGCCCAGTTCGACGAGGATGTCGTCGGTTTGTTCGGCGAACCCCGGTGCCGGGCCGGTGTTCGGCGCGGCGACGTCGAATTGCACTGGGTTGGCCACCAACTCAAGCTCGCCGGCCTGAACCAGGTACTCATTGGCCCGAATCTGGGAATCCTGTGCCGCCTGCAGAGTGTCCTGCACGGGAGCCCATGGCCCGGCCAGCGTTGCGAATCGCTCGCTCCACTCTGGCAAAGCCCGTTTCTTCATCGCCTCGGTGAGAATCTCGACCGCCTCGGGCGTGTTCTCCGCGAACGATTCCGCGGTGGCGAACCTCGGGTCGTCGATGTACTGCTCCAGGTCCATGTGCCGGCAGACGTCGGCCCAGAACTTGGTGGGCTGCATCATCACGAAGGAGATGTAGCGGTCGTCGGCGGTGGCGTAGAGCCCGACGAGCGGGTTGATCGGCGAGCCGTGCACCCCCGGCGGTGGCGTCACCATCAGTTGATCGAGGTGCTGGGTCAGCGCCACGGTGTGACCCATCGACCACAGGCCGCTGCCCAGCAGCGACACGTCGACGATCGACGGCTCACCGGTGCGCTCGCGTTTGAGCAGCGCCGCGGCAATGCCACCGGCCAGGTTGGTGCCCGAGATGGTGTCCCCGTAGGCCGGTCCAGGCGGCGCGATCATGCCTGGCATCCCGGCCGGCGTGATGGTGGCGGCCGTACCGGCCCGGCACCAGAAGGCGGTCATGTCGTAGCCGCCCTTGACCGACTCCTCACCGCGCGGCCCGAGCGCACTGCCCCTGGCGTAGATGATGTTCGGGTTCACCGCGCGAATGTCGTCGACGTCGATGCCGAACTTCTGCCGGTGCCCGGGCAGGAAGCTGGTCAGGAACACATCGGCCTTCTTGGCCAGCTCCAGCAGAATCTCTTTGCCTTCCGGCACCGACATGTCCAGGCCGATGCTGCGCTTGCCGCGGTTGGCGTGCTCGATGTTCGGGTTGGGGTCACCCTCGACCCGCAGCGGCCCGGTCTGGCGAAGCCCACGCTGCGGGTCGCCGGTGATGGCGTGCTCGACCTTGATGACGTCGGCACCCCACTCCCCCAGCACGGCTCCCGCCGACGGGACGAACCCGTACATCGCGACCTCGAGGACGCGAATTCCTTCGAGTGGACCGCCGGTCATGACAGCACCCGCGCAAACGTCTTGGCCTCCATGAACTCCTCGAGCCCGGCGGTGCCCATCTCCCGGCCGATACCCGACTGCTTGTACCCACCGAAGGGGCTGTCCGGACTGAAGTAATTGCCACCGTTGATCGAGAACGTCCCGGTCCGGATCCGGCGGGCCACGGCCAGAGCGCGATCCTCGCTACCGAACACCGCGCCGGAGAGCCCGTAGATCGAGTTGTTGGCGATCCGCACGGCGTCGTCGTCGTCTTCGTAGGCGATCACGGCCAGCACCGGCCCGAAGACCTCCTCCTGGGCGATCTCGCTGTCGGGATCCACGTCGGCCAGCAACGTCGGCGTATAGAAGTAGCCCGGGTCGACCTTCTCCCCGCCGGTGACCAGAGTGGCCCCGGCCTCGACGGCACGCTTCACCATGCCGTCGACCTTGTCTCGCTGCTTCTCACTGATCAACGGACCCATGTAGGTCTTCGGATCCGTCGGATCGCCGTACCGGACCAATCCGAAGTTGTTCTTGATCAGCTCGACGATCTCGTCCTTGTGTTCGGCCGGCACCAGCAGCCGCGACGTCAGTGCACAGCCCTGGCCGGCGTGGGTGACCATGCTGAACGCCGAGAAGAGTGCGGCGGTGTTGAAGTCGGCGTCATCGAGGACGATCGCGGCGGACTTGCCGCCGAGTTCCAAGAACACCTTCTTCAACGTCTCGCTGGCGGCGGCCATGATGCGCCGGCCGGTCGGCGTGGAACCGGTGAAGGTGACCATGTCGACGTCGGGACTCGTGGTGAGCACCGCGCCCACCTCGGGGTCGGCGCCCGAGAGCACGTTGACGACGCCGGCCGGGATCTCAGTGTGGTTGGCGATCAGCTCACCGAGGGCCAGCGTGATCAGCGGGGTGTCCGGGGCGGATTTGAGCACCACGGTGCATCCCGCGGCCAGGGCGGGCGCGAGCTTGGCCAGGGCCAGCTGATTCGGATAGTTGTAGGCGATGATCGCGGCGACGACGCCGGCGGCTTCCTTCTCCACCCACCGGTGATGCTGCATGCCACGGCTCTCGATGTTTCCGAGGTCCTCGGTCAGCGGATAGGTCTTGAGTAGCTCGCCGTAGTACCGAACGATGTCGATCGGTCCGTCGAGTTGGGCGCCGGCGCACAGCGCCGCGGTCGCCCCGACCTCGGTGGTGGTCAGCTCGGCCAGTTCGTCGCGATGTTCGAGCAGAGCCCGGTGCAACTGCTCCAGGCAACGGATCCGCAATTCGGTGTTGGTGGACCAATCGGTGGTGTCGAACGCCTGCCTGGCGGCGGCCACGGCGGCCTCGGCATCGGCGACCGTGGCGTCCGGGGCATGGCCGAACACCTCACCGGTAGCTGGATTGACGGAAGGAAACGTCCGCGGCGTCTCGCGCAGCTCTCCGCCGATCAACAACTTCCGGTCAGCCCGCTGTTCTTGCGCGATGGTCGGCGCTTCCTGCTGCATCATCCTCCTCAGGAGATTTACCACTGTGATGGAAACTGCATTCTCATCACCGGCGAATCATACATTCGCTTGATGAGAACTCAAGTGAAAGCTAGATCAGCTAGTCATGCCCTATTCGCTGAGGCTTGGGCATCTGCGCTGCAGGTACGCAGGTTGCACTTCAGATCTTGCGGTGCCGACCGCTCCGAGAGTACGGTTCTCATAATCGGAAGGATGATTCTTGACCCTTGAGAAAGTCCGGCACCGCCCGGCGACCGGAGAACTGTCATGAAGAATGCCGTCGTCACCGGAGGAGGTTCAGGTATCGGAGCGGCCATCGCCGCACGACTGCGCGCCGACGGTCTCAATGTCGCGGTACTCGACCTGCAGCAGTCCGATGATGAATTCGCTCATGTCGCAGACGTGACGGATCGCGCCGCCGTCGACGCCGCGCTGGACGCCGTTCGTGCCCAACTCGGCCCGGTCTCGGTGCTAGTCAACGCGGCCGGCCTGGACTGCTTCAAGCGGTTCACCGACGTCTCGTTCGAGAAGTGGCAGCAGATCATCGACGTCAACCTCAACGGCGTATTCCACTGTGTGCAGGCGGTATTGCCCGACATGCTCGAGGCCGGCTGGGGCCGCATCGTCAACATCTCGTCATCGAGCACGCATTCGGGTCAGCCCTTCATGTCGCCCTACGTCGCGGCGAAGTCCGCGGTGAACGGCCTGACCAAGAGCCTGGCACTGGAGCTCGGCCCCAGCGGCATCACCGTCAACGCCGTGCCGCCGGGCTTCATCGACACCCCCATGCTTCGCAAGGCCGAAGGCAAGGGATTCCTCGGGGACACCGAAAAGCAGATCGAGCAGACCCCGGTCCGCCGGATGGGCAAGCCAGAAGACATCGCAGCCGCCTGCGCCTTCTTCGTCTCCGACGAGGCGAGCTACATCACCGGCCAGATCCTCGGCGTCAACGGCGGCCGTAACACCTGACGCGCGCGGCGGGCACGAATCATCAGCGAAAGGACAATTGTGGGAAGCAGCGAAGGCAGGGTTGCCGGGAAAGTCGCATTCATCACCGGCGCGGCTCGGGGGCAGGGCCGCAGCCACGCGATCCGGCTGGCCGAAGAGGGCGCCGACATCATCGCGGTCGACATCTGTAAGAACTACGACACCGTCGGCTATGCGATGGCGACGCCGGACGATCTCGAAGAGACCAAGAACTACGTCGAGAAGACCGGCCGGCGCATCGTCACCGCGCAGGCCGATGTCCGCAACGAGGCCGAGTTGCGCGGTGCGCTCGACGCGGGACTGGCGGAGTTCGGCAAGCTCGACATCGTCGTCGCGCAGGCCGGCATCGCCGCGATGAAGGGCCAGCCCGCGATGCAGGCCTGGACCGACGGCATCAATACCAACTTCGTCGGCACCATCAACGCCATCCAGGTCGCCCTGCCACACCTCAAGGAAGGCGCTTCGATCATCGCGACCGCGTCGGCGGCCGCCCTGATGGACGCCCACAACAAGCCCAATCCGGGTGCCGACCCCGGCGGCATGGGCTACATGATCTCCAAGCGGCTGATCTCCGAGTACGTCCACGCGCTCGCGACCGAGCTGGCGGTGCGCGGCATTCGCGCCAACGTCATCCACCCCACCAACTGCAACACCAACATGCTGCAGAGCGAGCCGATGTACCGCTCGTTCCGGCCCGATCTGGAGAACCCCACCCGCGCGGACGCCGAGCCGGTGTTCGGTGTCCAGCAGGCCATGAAGGTCAATTTCATCGAGCCCGAGGACATCAGCAACGCGGTGCTGTGGCTGGCCTCCGAGGAATCGCGTTACGTCACCGGCATGCAGCTGCGCGTCGACGCCGGCGGCTATCTCAAGTGGTACGACTACCACGTCTGACCCCGCGGTTCTTGATTCGAAAGGAGTTGGCGTAGTGAAGGTTTCGGTTGATGCCAGTCGCTGCCAGGGGCACACCCTGTGTTCGATGATCGCGCCGGACTCGTTCGTCCTCGACGACGTCGACGGTCATGCGTCACCGGTTGACGATGTGGTGCCCGCGGATCAGGAGGACGTGGTCCGTGAGGCAGCACACTCCTGCCCTGAGCAAGCCATCGTCATCGAAGATTGACGACGACCCGAAAACCAAGGGAGACAACGCCGTGAGCATCGATGATGTCACGACCGACGACGACCGCAAGAAGAGCACCTACCACTTCGACCGGCACACGCCGGAATACCGGTTGCAGTTCGAGAAGATCACCGAGGAGATGCAGTCCCGCTGCCCCATGGCGTGGACCGACGTCTACAACGGGCACTGGGTGGCCGCCGACAGCAAGCATGTCTTCGAACTGGCCCGCTGCCCTGCGGTCTCGAATCATCACGACATCAGCGGCGAGACCCCCTTTCAGGGCATCACGATCCCGAAGGCCAGCCGCGCGACCGTGGTTCGCGGCGGCATCCTGGAGATGGACGAGCCGGAGCACAGCGCCTACCGCGGTGCACTGAATCCGTATCTGTCCCCGGCTGCTGTCAAGCGGTGGGTGCCGTTCGTCGACGAGATCACCCGCGCCGCGCTCGACGAACACATCGAGTCGGGACAGATCGACTTCGTCGAGCATCTGGCCAATGTGGTGCCCGCGGTGTTCACCCTCGCCATGATGGGCATCGAGCTCAAGAAGTGGAATGTCTACAGCGAGCCCACCCATGCCTCGGTGTACACGCCGGAGCACTCCCCCGATCGCGAGAAGATCAACGAGCAGCACCGCGAGATGGGGATCGACATCATCAACAACATGATGGAGATCCGGGAGAACCCGCGGCCCGGACTGGTCAACGCGATGTTGCAGCTGCGCATCGACGGCGAGCCGGCACCGGACATGGAGATCCTCGGCAACCTGGGTCTGGTGATCGGTGGCGGGTTCGACACCACCACCGCACTTACCGCTCATGCGCTGGAGTGGCTGGGCCAGCACCCTGACGAGCGCACCCGCCTGAGCGCTGAGCGCGCGACACTGCTCGACCCGGCCACCGAGGAGTTCCTGCGCTTCTTCACCCCCGCACCCGGGGACGGCCGGACGTTCTCCGAGGATGTCGAGGTCGAGGGGCAGCAGTTCAAGCAGTACGAGCGGCTGTGGTTGTCGTGGGCGATGGCCAACCGGGACCCGTCGGTGTTCGAGAAGCCGAACGAGATCATCTTGGACCGAAAGGGCAACCGGCACTTCAGCTTCGGCATCGGAGTGCATCGCTGCGTGGGTTCGAACGTGGCCAGGACGGTGTTCAAGTCGATGCTCACCGCGGTGCTGGACCGGATGCCGGACTATGTGTGCGACCCCGAGGGCACCGTGCACTACGACACGATCGGCGTCATCCAGGGCATGCGCAACCTGCCCGCCACCTTCACTCCGAGCAAGCCGCTGGGCCCAGGCCTCGACGAGACCCTGGAAAAGCTGCAACGCATCTGCAATGAGCAGGAGTTGGCCCGGCCGATCACCGAGCGCAAAGACGTCGCCGTCATCGACTAGTGCACCTGTCACCGTTTCGCGAGGACGCCTTGCACGTCTGGCGCCTGTTAACCTCGAACGAGGTCGGGTCCGGCAAACGTGCAAGGCGCCGCCCTTTTCCGGCGGACGACATGGGGGTTCTCACAAATGATCAAACTGTCTCGGAAGTATGTTGTCGCTGCACTCGGCGGTCTGGCGCTGTCGGTTCCGCTCTCAGTGCTGTCGGCGGGCGCCGCGTCGGCCCAGCCCGACTTCAGCGGCGTCGTCAACACCACCTGTACCTACGACCAGGTGATCGCTGCGCTCAACGCGCAACGTCCCGACCTGGCCCAGCAGTTCAACACCTCCCCGTTCGCCCAGGGCGCGTTGCGCAATTTCCTGGCGTCGGGTCCGGTCGAGCGCCAGCGCACGGTGGCTCAGCTGCAGGCCAGCCCGGCAGCGGCCGAGTACTTCGGGCCCATCAACTCGATCGCGAGCACCTGCAACAACTACTGACCGTTTCGCGTCAGTTTCAGCTGCAGCGGTCCCCTTCGCCCGCGTTGTCACGCTGGAGTGGCTCTCGGCCTCGGCCGCCACTCCAGCGTGACGATGGCTATCGCGGCTGGTTGGGTACCCCGGGGAACAGCTGCTCGCTGGGCCCAACGGTCACCCATCCGCCGAGCTTGGTGATCAGGTGCGGCGCGAACACGGATGCGTACACCGCATGTCCCACCACGATCACGGCGATCACCGACATCACCGCTGACTGCACCCGGGTCTTGGAGACCTTGTCGGCCCACATCTCGATGACGTTGCGGCCCTGGTCGTCGGTGCGGCCCAGCAGGTAGGTGAACACCATCATCTGGATCCCCATCGCAACCGCATCGTAGATCGGGTACTGGTGTCTGGTTCCCTCCCACAAGCCGAGCCCTTCGATCACGTAGCCGTAGTAGAACAGGCCGAGCCGCGCACCGATGACCGCGTTGAAGAACAGCGCCCAGCCGAACCCGACGGCGAAACCCACCACCAGCAGGGTCTGCGGCCGGTGCCATTCCCACTTGCGGGCCGCCCAGCGTCCCAGGGCCGCGCCGATGATGGCCGGCAGCACGAAGTACCCCATGTAGCCGACAGGCACCGCCGACGGCAGACCGCCCCAGGTCATGTTCAGCGGCCACCACGACGGCATCCGCGGCAGCGCGGGTGGGAACTGTGCGTACATCGCCCAGTCGTAGGGCGCCTCGATCCACGAGAACGACAGCGCGGAGACGCACAGCAGCAGCAACGGATGCAGTCGCCCGCGCCGGTAACTCAGATAGATGCCGATGGCCAGGAAACCCAGACCGGTGACATACGCGAACGCCACACCGGCCCTGATCAGGAAGTCGACGCTCACCGGTCGGCCTCCGGGGCCGCCCGACGCGCCTCGGGATCGAAGTACAACACCAGGCCGACGATCACGGCGACCAGGACGAGCAAACTGCCGATCATGATGAGTGCGCCCACTACCACCTCTTTCTGTCGAAACCTGTTGCTAGCGGCCGGGTCCGTTGGGCCACTTGAGCAGTGAGCCCGCATCGACCCGGATCTGCTGCCCGGTGATGTACCGGCTGTCGTCGCTGGCGAGGAACACCCCGAGATTCGCCATGTCCTCCGGCTCGATGTACGGGATCGGCATGGCCTGGAAGATCGTGAACAACGGCTCGGCATCTTCGCGGGTGGCCTTCTTGCCCTGCTCGGTGAGGTCGGGCCGGAACATCGAGTACATGCCGTCGTTCTGCAGCAGGTGGGTGTTGCAGTTGGTCGGGTGAATGGCGTTGACCCGGATCATCTTCGGAGCCAGGTGCAGGCTCATCTCTTCGACGTACTCGATCACCACACGCTTGCTCCACCCGTACCCCGCGCCACCCGGGCCCATATTGGGGTTGTCAGTGGTGCCCCGGATCATGCCCGCGGTCGAACCGGTGACGATGATCGACGACCCGTCGGGCAGGTGCGGAACGGTGACCGCGACGGTGTTCATCACGCCGACCAGGTCTACGTCGGCCGCATCGACGAACTGCATCGGGTCGGGCTTGCCCATTGCCATCGGCAGGATGCCGGCGTTGGCGACGACGATGTCGATCTTGCCCAGGTCGGCGACACCCGCCTCCACCGCGTCGCGCAGTTCGTGACGCTCTCGGACGTCGGCGACCCGGGCAATCACGCGACGGCCGAGTTCTTTGACCGCCCTTTCAGTTTCGGCCAGATCATCTGGTGTTGCCAACGGGTATGGATTCGTCGGGATGTCCCGGCAGATGTCGACGGCGATGACGTCGGCACCTTCGGCGGCCATCGCGACCGCGTGCGCCCGGCCCTGCCCGCGGGCGGCACCGGTGATGAAAGCGACCTTGCCGTCGAGTTTTCCGGTCATGTGTGCTCCTACCTGTGATGGCCGGTCAGGCGGCCGGCTTGAACTCGATGTGCAGCTCGCTGAGCCCGCGCATGATGAACGTCGGCTCGTAGGTGTAATGGCGATCCTCGGCCGGGCCGTGGTGCTCGGTGGAGATCGTGATGTCGGACATCCGGTCCAGGACCCGGTTCAGCGATATCCGGCCCTCCGCGCGCGCCAGCGGGGCCCCCGGGCAGGAGTGCACGCCCCGGATGAACGCGATCTGCTCGCGGACATTCGCGCGGTCGGGCTGGAAGGTGTTGGGATCGGCGAACTTACGTTCATCGCGGTTGCACGCACCGGGTAGCACCATGACGGTGGTTCCGGCCGGCACGTCGACGGCACCGACACTGGTGGTCCGGCTCGCCATCCGGAAGTGCGATTTGACCGGGCTCTCCATGCGCAGCGTCTCTTCGAGGAACGACGGAATCCGGCTGCGGTCGTCGCGCAGCATTGTCTCGAATCCCGGGTTGTCCGCGATGAACCGGACCGCCGAACTCACCAGCTTCGTCGTCGTCTCGGTGCCCGCGGCGAACAGGAACGTCGACAGGTTCATCACGTCTTCGATGTCGGGCGTCGATCCGTCCTCGTACTTGGCCTGGGCGAGGCCGGTCAGTACGTCGTCGCGCGGCCTGCGCCTGCGATCCTCGATGTAGGCGTAGAACTTGTCGTTGAGCCACTGCAGGGGATTGTGTGTGGTCGGTGCCTCCTTGCCGAGCTCGCCGACGGTCTCCAGGGCGAAGGCTGCCTTGAACTCCTCGTGGTCCTCGCCGGGTACGCCCAGTAGATCCGCGATGACCAACAGCGAGAACGGCTTTGCGTAATCGGCCAGGAACTCGGCCGAACCGCGGGCGACGAACGTGTCGAGCTGCTGATCGGCCAGCCGCCACATGAAGTCCTCGTTCTCCTTGAGGCGCTTGGGCGTGATCAGCTTGTTCATCAGACCGCGGGTCCGGGTGTGCAGCGGGGGATCCTGCGACGTGATGTGCTCGGCCATCGGCACCTGGCCGCGGTGTTGCTCGATCAGGTCCGAGACGTCGTCGCTCTCCCCCGGGCCGAACGGCATCCCACTGAAAGGTCCCGCGACCGAAACACACGACGAGAATGCCGGGTCCCGGTATACGGCGAGTGCTTCGTCGTAGCCGGTGACGGCGAGTACGTTGAACGGGGTGGCCTGGGAGACCGGACATTTGGCTCGCAGATGATCGAAGTACGGATACGGATCGGGCACCAGGGATGCGTCGGTGAAGAAGTCCACTGTCTCGAAGTCGGTCATCTCAGGCTCCTGTCTTCTCCGCGAGCAGACGCAAACCTGCCCCAAATCACGCCATTTCGTGCAGTTTTGCGTCTGCTCACCAAAGGTGTCATCCGAACAGCACCGGTAGCGACGTCGGCGACCGGAAGACCTGCCCGCGGATGTGTGGGTCGCCTCCGTCCGGGTCCAACCGGAGATCGGGCAATCGGTCCAGCAGCAGGTTGACGGCGGTCCGCATTTCGAGGCGGGCAAGGTGCATGCCCAGACACACGTGCACGCCGTGGCCCCAGCCCAGATTGCCCTTGGCGGTGCGGAAGATGTCGAACTCGTCCGGGTCGGGCCACCGGTCCTCCTGTCGGTTCGCCGAGCCGAGCATCGGCATCACCGAACAGCCTTCGGGGATGTGTACCCCACCGAGCTCGGTATCGCAGGTGGTGGTGCGGGTGATGGTCAGCAGCGGCGGATTCCAGCGCACCGCTTCCTCGATCGCCTGGGGCAGCAGCGACCGGTCGGCGCGGACGGCATCGAGCTGCGTGGTGTCCGAGAGCAACGCGAACAACAGATTGCCCAACGACCGGTACGTGGTCTCCACGCCGGCGGGCAACAGCAATCGGAGGAATGAGAAGATCTCGTCGTCTGTCAGCTTTTCGCCGTCGATCTCGGCCTCGGCGAGCAGGCTGATCATGTCTTCTTTCGGCTCGGCACGCCGGGCCTGCAGGATCGGTGCGAAGTACTCGCACAGCGCGGCCGACGCCGCCAGCCCGCGCTCGGGGTTCATGATCCAACTCAGCAGCGAGATGGACCAGCGCTGGAACTGCGGATAGTCCTGCTCCGGCAGTCCCAGCAATCCGGCGATGATCCGGCTCGGATAGTCGAAGGTGAATGCCTTGACCAGGTCGACCTTGCCGTCGGCGGCGAACTTGTCGATGAGCTCGTTGGCGACGCGTCCCACCAGCTCGTCTTCCCAACGCGCCAAGGCTTTTTGCGAGAACGCCTTCGACACCAGCGAACGGAGCCGGCCGTGCACCGGTTCGTCCATGCCCAGCATCACACGCTCGCCGAGCACCGGGCCGAATGCCGCGATGACACCCGACGACGAGAACGTCAGGTTGTCGCGCAGCATCTGCTGGGCGTCCTCGTAGCGGTAGACGATAAACACCGGCTTGCCCTGCTCCCCCGGCATCGCCGACATGTCGATCCGCTGGATCGGCTCCTCGCGCCGAAGCCTGGCCAGTTCCGGATAGGGGTCCCGGACGTCGCCCGAGACGGCATCGTCGAACGAGCCGAAGTCCTCCAGGTCGTCAAATAGCTGCGACAAAAGCTCTCTCCTCCTAACCGGCCGGATACGCGACGGATTTGATCTCCGTGTACTGCTCGAATCCGGCGATACCGTTCTGGCGCCCGACGCCGCTGTCCTTGTAGCCGCCGAACGGGGTGTCTGCTCCATAACCGGCTGTCCCGTTGAGCCCGATGAATCCGGCGCGCAGTCGGCGCGCCACGGACAGCGATCGCTCCAGCGAGCCCGACATGACGTTGCCGGCGAGCCCGTACGGGCTGTCGTTGGCGATGCGGATCGCATCCTGCTCGTCCTCGTAGGGAATGACCACCAGAACCGGTCCGAAGATCTCTTCCCGGGCGATCGTCATGGAGTTGTCCACGTCGGTGAAAAGTGTTGGGTTGACCCAGAATCCCTTGCTGAATTGCTTCGGCGCATCGAGGGTGCCGACGAGCAGCGTGGCTCCTTCGTCGACGCCTTTCCTGATGTAGCCCAGAATCCGGGCCTGCTGCTTGGCCGAGATCACCGGGCCGCAGATGGTTGCGGGATCCTGTGGGTCGCCGGCGCCGATGCTCTCGTAGATGGCCTTCAAGATCGCGACGCCCTCGTCGTAACGGGAGCGCGGCAACAGCATTCGGGTGGGAGCGGCACAGCCCTGCCCGGCATGCATGAGCGGGCCGATACCGATTAACAATGCGGAGTTGAACGCTGTGTCATCCAAGTCCTCCAAGACAATCGTCGCCGACTTCCCACCGAGCTCGAGGAACAGCCGCTTCATCGTCGCGGCACCCTTCTCCATGATCCGCTTGCCCACGGCCGTCGAGCCGGTGAACGAGATCATGTCGACCTTGGGTGACAGGGTGAGCTCCTCGCCGACAAGGTGATCCGATGCGGTGACGACATTCACCACTCCGGCCGGAATGTCGGTGTTCTCGGCGATGAGCCGGCCGAGCCGCGTCGCGTTGAACGGGGTGTCCGGGGCCGGCTTGAGCACCACGGTGTTGCCGGTGGCCAGCGCCTGCCCCAGCTTGTTGATGGTCACCTCGAACGGAAAGTTCCACGGCGTGATGGCCCCCACGACCCCGACCGGCTCGTGCCAGACCTTGCGCGTGGTGTTGACGCCGGTGACGGAGACGACGGTGTCCCCGAGATCGGTTTCCCACGGGAAGGTTTCGATGAGCCGGGCCGGATATCTCAGTCCGTCGGCGAAGGGAGCGTCGAGTTGTGGGCCGTGGGTGACGGCCCGCGGAGCCCCGACTTCGGCGATGAGCTCCTCACGCAACTGCTCCAGCTCGCCCTCGATCGCGTCGTGCAGCTGTTCGAGGCACCGCTTGCGGAATTGGTGGTCGGTGGACCAATTCGTCTCGTCGAAAGACCGGCGGGCGGCGTCGATGGCGCGGTTCATGTCGGCCGCCGACGCGTCCGAAACCTCCCCGAGCACCTCTTCGGTCGCCGGGTTGATGTTGGTGAAGGTGCCCGCGGCACCGTCGACCAGCTTGCCGTCGACGAGCATTCTGGCCTCGAAGTCAGCCATGACCGGCGCCTTTCCCTCGAAGTGCGCCGAACCGCGGGATGCCCATCATCAGCCGGGTCATCTGGTGCAGCGCGGATGACGGCAGTAACCGGTTGGCGATCAACAACATTCGGGCATCGGAACCGACGGCCGTCTTGACGAACGGTTTTGAGGTGTCGAGTGCCCCGGCCAGGCCGGCGGCGAACGTTTCGGGCGACTTCGCCGCACGCTTCATCATGGCCCGCCCACGTTTGTCCATCGTGCGGTGGTGCGGGGCGTACGGTCCGTCCAGGTCGCGATCGTCCGTCGTGCCCGCGTCGGTGATGATCTCGGTGTCGTAGGTCCCGGTGACCAGGATGGTGACGCCGATCCCGAACGGCGCGACCTCCCCCGCCATCGCCTCGCCCCACCGCTCAAGTGCGCCCTTGACCGCCGAGTACGGTGCGGTTGCCGGCATTCCACGCACCCCCGCGGCGCTCGAGATCAGCACGATGCGGCCGCGGCCCGCGCTCCGCATGGACGGCAGAAGAGCTTTCGTGAGCGCCACCGGGCCGAAGACGTTCGTCGCGAACATCCGCTCCCACAGCTCCGGCGAGGTCTCCTCGACCATTCCGGCCGCCGAGATGCCTGCGTTGTGCACCAACGCATCCGGCGCGCCGACCGCCTCGTCGATCGACTTCGCGGCCGCCGAGATCGAGGCAGCATCCATCAGGTCGAGCTGGACCCCGATCAGCCTGTCGTCGTCCTCACCGGCGCCCGTCGCCTCGCGCAGCAGCGGTAGGCCCTTCTCCGGTGTCCGCATCGCGGCCACCACGCGCCACCCCTCGCGATAAAGGCGCGCGGCCGAGGCGAACCCGAGTCCCCGGGAGGCCCCGGTGATGACGACAGAGCGGGGCTCATCCATCCTGCTTCTCCGATGCGCATCGGTTGCTCTTCGAGCCCAGCTCGACGTCGGGGTTGCGGGCCGGCCCCTGCTGCCAGGTGGACCACTTGCCCACCGAGTACGGGCCCTCGGCTCCGTTCGCCCGGTAGTACCCCTGCGGGTCATAGATCTTCGCCTCGGGGTACGGCCAAGGGCAGGCCACCGAGGTGGCCAACCCACTGGCCTTGATCGCCCAGAACCAGCCGCCGTAGGCGAAGTACGAGACGTTGATGATCGCGAACATCACCAGGAACGTGCCGAGGACCGGCTTCGACGGAAAGAGCTTCGCCTTCGCGGCGAGCTTCTCCGCCACCGACTTTCCCGTGTCGTCGCGATAGACGAGGATGGCGGCCGGGATCATCACAAAGGTCACCGACAGCGATTCCCAGATCAGTGGGAACTGGAAGGTGCTGCCGGGGAACAACGTGCCGAACGGGATCGCCTGCGAATAGATGTAGAGCCCGGTCCGCACCAGGCTCACTTCCAGGATGGCGTCGAAGATGAAGCCGATCACGAGCACCAGGCCGCCCAGGCTGATGAGCGGATGTCGCGCGACGAACGCCTCCGGACCGTGCTTGGCCTGCAACTTGCGCAGGATCCAGACGGCCGGGAAGTACGGCCCGAAGTAGAACAGGACGTAGCCGAACACGATGAACGGTTCCACCGTGGGCGACATCATGATCAGGTACCAGTTCTCTGGCCAGTGCAGCAGCATCGGGTTGTACACCGCGAACGGCGACCAGTTCATGATCGGGTCCTGCCAGACGATCAGCGTCGTGCACAGAACCATGAGCAGCACCGGACTGCCGGGGTTGCGCCGCCAGCCCACGATGAACATGACGGTGAACACCACGACGATGATCACGGCGCCCACCTGCGGGATGATCTGCCAGTGATCGAACGCGGTCAGGAATCCGACCGGACGTGGCCGCCCCTCGACGTTCGGGTTGGCCACCCGCGGGTCGACATCTGTGCGGCCGACCGCGGCGAACAGGCCGAGGAATCCGAGCCAGGCGAGCAGGGCGATCACCCGACCCCAGTTCGGGCGCTTGCGTTCCGGCGCTTCGACCCGGGTGTCCGGGGAGGATTCCTGCGTCGTCATGACGCGTCCGCCCCGAAGCGGTCGACCAGGTGCGAATTGATGCCGTCTTCATCGAGGGTCCGGGCAACCAGATACCCCGCACCCATCCACGCGCGACGGGTCCACTTACCCAGAGACACCCGGGTTCCGGGAGCTCCGGAGGCGGCGGGCATCATCTTCACCCGCTCGAGTGCCTCTTTGACGCCGCGCGGGCTCAGCGGGTGCGCATCCGTGAAGGCGCGCACGAGCGTGGCGGCGACGTCGTGGTTGACCACCGACACGCAGTACTCGGGGCGACTCCCGTTGTACCGCTTCGCATATCGATCGAGCCACGCCTGTCCGACCGGGTTGCCCTCGTCGTACTGATCCACTCCGACCCAGCCCAGGAACGCGTTCCACATGATCGGGTTGACCCATGCGTTCTGGAACGCGGTGGTGGTGAAGCGCGGCGGATCCCACTCGACGGCCTCGAGTGCCGGGTTGATGAAGACGATGCCGAAACCGAAGCCGAGGTGCACGATCGCCTCGGCCTTCGCGTCGTGCAGGGTGCTCACCGCGGCGTTGATGTCCTGGGCGGTCTGTGCGATACCGGCTTCGGCGACGATCCGAATCCCCTTGCGGGCACAGGCGCTCCGCAGATTCTTCAGATAGCTCTCACCGATGAGGTTCTGCTCGACGAGTACGCCGATCTCGGTCAGACCGCGCTTGGCGACCAGGTCCGCGAGAAAGATGGGCTCGTCGGTCATCGAACCCTGGGGGAAGGCAAACGTCCACTCACCGAGCCAGTCGTCGGTGCCCGTGACGCTGATGGCCGGCACCTTGAAGCGGTCCTCGATCGCTTCCCGCAACGGCACGCAGTTGTCGGTGATGTTCGGCCCGAACACCACCAGGCAGCCCTCGTCCACGAGTTCGCCATAGGCGTCGATCACCGCCTTCACCGAACCCTTCGGCAGCCCTTCCACCTCGCGGTAGATCATCTGCACGCCCCGGTCCATCAGGCCCTGCTCGACCGCCTCCTCGAACACCAGGTCAAAAGTCTGGGTGAACGATGCCCGCAGTTCGTCCGGGAAGCCGGGAGGCAAGGTGAAGTCCATCAGGTAGCCGACCTTGACGGGCTCTGCGGTGCTCTCGTACGACATCTGTCCTCCCGTGGTGCGGCGTCCGTCGCGGCAAGCGCGCCTGAAACCTAATATTTGTTCTGAACGTAACGAGGGCAGCAGTACCTCGTCAATCACCCGGCGCAGATCCGCCCAGGTAGACGTCGATTAACTCGTGCAGACCGCGATTCACCGCAACGTCGTCGGTGAGCGGTCCGGCAACCGCCACCCGGGCCGCCAGGGCCATCGGTAGCCCCGCGGCGACCAGGCGACCGGCCGCGATGAGCACCCGGGTCGAGGCGACTTCGCGCAGGCCACCCACCTCCAGGCGCCGGACGGCTTGTCCGAACCGCACCAACTCGGCAGCGGTGGACCGATCCACCCCCGCCTCGTCGGCGATGATGCCCTCTTCGACGTCCGGATCGGGAAAACCGAACTCGATGGCCACCATCCGCTGCCGCGTCGAATCCTTGAGGTCTTTGAGAACGCTTTGGTATCCCGGGTTGTAGGACATGACCAGGCCGAATCCCGGCGCCGCCTCGAGCGTGACGCCGAGACGCTCGATCGGGAGCTGACGCCGGTAGTCGGACAGCGGGTGCAGCACCACGGTGGTGTCCTGACGGGCCTCGACCACCTCGTCCAGGTAACAGATCGCCCCCTCGCGCACGGCGCGGGTCAGCGGGCCGTCCACCCAGACCGTCTCGTCGCCGCGCAGCAGATACCGCCCGACGAGATCGGCGGTGGTGAGGTCGTCGTGGCACGCCACGGTGATCAGCGGGCGCCCCAGGTCGTACGCCATCGCCTCGACGAAACGGGTCTTGCCGCATCCGGTCGGGCCCTTGAGCAACAGCGAGAGGCCTTGGCGGTAAGCCGCCTTGAACACCGTCTCCTCGTCGCCGACGGGCGTGTAATACGGACGCGCGGCCGGCCCATCCGATTTTGCGCCGTTCCGGTAAGCGAGACCCGGCTCGTTGGCCATCGACACACCTTTCGTCGCACCCGCCACGCTGCGGTACCGATCGGAGCCTAGCCGGAACAGATGTTTGTTTTCAACCATCGGGACGAGTTCGTCGATTGGGCGAGGATCCCGCCAATGACATTCTGGGACTTGGCATCACCCGATTGACGGAGTCCTCAGGACACCCGTCGACGGACCTCACCCGAGCGGATCGCCGAGTGGAACAGCGGTCCGATGACACCGGCGAGCTGGTCCGGGCTGGCGATGGTGGCATGTGCAGCACTGCCGAACACCCTGCGTAGGGCGTCCACGTCGGTACTGGCGCCGATGGTCAGACAGACACAGCCGGTGCCGCGGTGCCGAGCCTCGGTCAAGGCGCGTCTGGCATCGGCGGCACCGTACGCCCGTTCATAGCCGTGGTCGTACGCGAGCCCATCCGACAACACGACCAGCAGGCGCCGGGAGGTGCCACCCCGCTCCTCCAACACCGCCGACCCGTGCCGGATGGCCGCCCCCAGTCGCGAATATGCACCGGGCGCAAGGCTGTTCAGCCTACGGATCGCCTGCGCGTCCAGGTGGTCGTCGAACCGTTTGACCGGAACCATCGCCACCGCCGAACGGCCCTGCGAGTAGCACGCATACAGCGAAACCCGGTCGCCCAGGTCATGTAGCGCCACCATCAGATGGGCTGCCGCCGCGCGCTGCTGTTCGTGCACCGTGCGCCCCGCAGTGCCCGGCTCCGCGGTCGACCCGGAGACATCTAGCAGCAGCAGGACCGACAGATCCCGGCGGCGGCGCAGGCTGTCCAGGTAGACGGCCTCGTCGGGCACCGATCCGGCTCGCACCTCGACGCGCGCCTCGAGCGCGGCGTCGAGGTCGATATCGTCGCCCTGAGGCTGGCGATGGCGCCGATGCAACCCCATGCCGAGCCGTGCCAGCGGGCGCCGCACACTGATCGCATCCTCGATCCGCTGGGTCGCGTGTGCCTTGATCTTCGGTTCTGTCTCGCGGACGGTGCACCAGTCGAGCCGGTAAATCCTGCGCTCGGCGTTCCACTCCGGATACTTCACTCCGTCGGTCTTGACGTCGACGACTTCCTCCGACGACACCGTGGCCAGCGACGAAACGGCGTGGGCCCCGCGTTTCGTCGAGTCGGTACGGTGCGTCGGCGAGTCGGCACCCGGCGGTCCCCCGCCGTTGCCACCGGTCTTGCGCGTCGATGACAACAACTTCTTGAGCCACTTACCGATGGGCCCGCCGCCACCGACCGGGCTGGAGAACAGATCGGGCTCATCGGAGTCGTCCCAGTTGTCGGGGTCGTCGTCCTCCAATTCCTCGAGCTCGCGGGCAACCTCCCGCCTCGGCACATGACCGACCGACCGTTGATCTGCCGGCTTCGCCGCCGCGCACGCCGCCAGGACTTTCCTGGCCTGGATCACCCCGAAACCCGCAGGCGGGTCTGGCAGTGGGGCGGATCCCTGCGCGATCGCCAGCGAGGTCGCAGCCGAATCGCCGAACGCACCGATTCCTCGATCCGCCAAAGCACCAAGGGATTTCGGCAGCAGGGCCTCGTTGACCAACAGTGCCCGGTGGCCCTCGACCGCCAGATAGCGCTTGGCCAGCCGCCGATTACGGAGTGCGCCCACCACATCGGGATCCAGACTGCCCGCCGCAATCAGCGATGCCTGCACGGCGACCGATTCGACCTGACGCCGCGTGGGTCCGTCGAGGTCGATGAACAAGGTCCGACCGTCGGTCCACGGAGCGGCCCCAGGGTCGGTCGCGGTCACCCCGACCTGGCGCCCAGCGAGCGCGGACGCCAGCATGCCCAGCCCGGAGAGCCGTCCGCCGTCACCGCCACCGTCAGCAGCCACCCGCTTCCTCCGATTCCCACCCTGAAGCGTTGACCAAATATCTGTTCAACCGTAGAGTTCGGCCGGACCGGAAGTCAATCGCACGAGGCTGAGAAGTGCGTGAGTTCGAGGCGGCACGGGGACTGTTCCCGAACGGTTCCAGAAACGAATAGGTAAGGGTTACACAGTGATTGACTTCAGGGGCCAGGTCGCCGTCGTGACGGGTGCCGGACGCGGACTGGGCCGGGTCTACGCGCTCGAACTGGCGAGGCGTGGCGCCGCTGTGGTGGTCAACGACCTCGGCGGCACGATGGCGGGCCGGGGTTACGACGCCGCAGTCGCCGATCAGGTCGTCGAGGAAATCACGGCCGCCGGCGGCACCGCGGTGGCGTCCTACGATTCGGTCGACAGCCCCGAGGGTGGCGAGGCGATCGTGCGTACGGCCGTCGACCGGTTCGGTCGGCTCGACGCCGTGGTCAGCAATGCGGGCATCTTCGACAGCATTCCGTTCGATGAGCTGTCGGCCGAGGACTGGCGCCGCATGCTGAGCGTCCATCTCGACGGCGGCTTCTATCTCGCGCAGCCTGCCTACCGCCTGATGAAGCGCCAAGGCTACGGCCGGTTCGTCTTCATCGCCTCGTCCGCCGGGATGTTCGGCCAGCATCTGGAGGCGCACTACGCCGCGGCCAAGGCCGGGCTGGTCGGGCTCACCAACGTGATCGCGCTCGAAGGCGCACCGCACGGGATCATGGCCAACACCGTGCTGCCCTTCGGCATCTCGCGAATGGTCACCGAAACACTGGCTGATCCGAAAGCCATGGAGGACAACGGGTTCTTCACCGCGATCCGGCCGGAGCTCGTCGCGCCGCTGGTGGTGTACCTGGCCAGCCGGGACTGCGGTTTCAGCCACCAGAACCTTTCGGCCTGCGCCGGCCGTTATGCCCGCGTGTTCGTCGGATTGGGCAAGGGCTGGATGGCGCCACCGGACAGCGACCCGAGCGCCGACGACATCGCCGCTCATCTGTCGGACGTCACCGCGACCGATCCGTTCACGGTGCCCGGCTCGATCTACGACGAGGTGTTCGAGGTGAGCGCACGCCTGAGCGTCGCCCCGTGATTCGGGCGAACCGGTTGTCGTCGGTCCGCTCGGCGCCACCTCCCGCACGCCCGGGTGCCGATGCTCCCCCGCCACGTACGGCGACGCACGATCCCCAGGTCACCAGGGCTATTCTGGTAGCCTCACCAAATATTGGGTCAGGTCCGTGACCCGAAACGTATGACGGGAGCCGGCAATCATCGAGGAGCCGCTGTGGGCCGTCCCCAGGTAACGCCTGGGGAGCGCAGGACGCTCAAGCGCACCCCAGGTCGCGCAACCGACGCCGGCCCCACAGCTGAGGATCGCACCCGCCGCACCGAGATCCTCCAGACCGCGGCATCGTTGATCGCCACGTCGGGCCTCCGCACGTCGCTGCAGGAGATCGCGGACGCGGCCGGAATCCTGCCGGGCAGCCTCTACCACCACTTCGAATCCAAAGAAGCGATCCTGGTGGAACTGCTCGAGCGGTATCACGAGGATCTCGATCGCATCGCCGAGCAGGCGCAGAGCCGGCTGGACGGCCCCGATCCGGCGTCACCGTTCGACCGTATCGCCGAACTCGGCGCGGACATCGCGCGCTGCGCCGTCGCGCACCGGGCGGCGCTTCAGATGTCGTTCTACGAGAGCCCCAGTTCCAACCCCGAGCTCATCGCGCTGGCACAGCGTCGGCCGACAGCCACCCTCGAGGCCATGCAGCAGACGCTGCGGGCCGCCCGCTGGAGCGGCTACCTGCGGGCCGACGTCGACCTGGCCGTGCTGGCCGACCGGATCTGCCAGTCGATGCTGCAGGTGGGCCTCGATGTCATGCGGCACAACGCCGCCCCCGAGAAGGTCGCCACCCTCCTCTGCCGAATCCTGCTGGAAGGCCTGTCCACCGGCCACCCCACCGATGCCGACCTCGATCGCTCTCCGGCGTTCCTGGCGGCAGACGACGTGGTGCAGAGCTGGATCGCCGAACCTGGGTCCGAGGCCGACGACAAGACCACCCACATCCGCGCGGTAGCCCGGGCCGAGTTCGGCCGGCGCGGCTACGAGGGCACGACCGTGCGGGACATCGCCTCGGCGGCCGGCATGGGCACCGGCACCGTGTATCGGCTCATCGGCTCCAAGGACGAACTGCTCGCGGCGATCATGCAATCCTTCGGCGAGAAGATCGCGGTCGGCTGGAACGGTGTCCTGAGCTCCGAGGGCACCGTGATCGAGAAGCTCGATGCGCTGAGTTGGATCCACACCAATGCACTGGACCAATTCGGAGACGAGTTCCGGATCCAGCTGGCCTGGATGCGTCAGTCACCGCCGGACACGCCCAACCCCGGCTGGTTGTTCACGCAGCGCGTCAAGCAGGTGAAAGCCCTTCTTGCCGAAGGGATCAAGGCAGGCGAAATCAGCATCGACAGCCCCTCCAACGAGATTCTGGCCCGGTCAATCATCGGCGTGGGGTGGATACCGGAGAACATCCTGCGGCAGCTGGGCACGCGGGCCTCGCAGATCCACGTCCGGGACACCAGTCTGCGCGGCGTGATCGTGCACTAGCCCCGCTTGCCTCGGCGCTGTCCGTTCCTTTCACGCCACGTCGTCACGCCAGAGTGGCTCTCGAACGCGAGAGCCACTCCCGCGTGACAGTGCAGATTTCGGGCGCCGAAGGCGCCACGGCACTCAGCGGCGAGGCAGACCGAGCACCTGGGTGGCAATGATGTTGCGCTGAATCTCCGACGTGCCACCGGCGATGGTGCCGCCGAAGCTGCGGGCATAGCGTTCGAACCAGCTGGCGAAATAGTGGTCGAGGTTCATGTGCTCGTACGGCCCCGTGGTGGTCGGGTGGATCAGCCCATCCGGCCCGGCCGCGGCCAGCGCATTCTCGAAAGCGTTACGCTCGGCCTCGGAACCGAACAGCTTGAGCACCGACACCGACGCGGTGTCCGCCTCACCACGCGAGGCCTTGGCCAGCGCCGCGGATCCCATGGCGCGCAAGGCCTGGTAGTCCATGATCGTGGTGGCGTACTGGTCACGCTCCAACTCGGTGCGCGGATGGAAGTCGGCCAGCATGTTGTCGATTCGGTCCGCGAAACCCAGCCACATCATCGTGCGCTCGTGCCCGAGTGAACCGTTGGCCACCCCCCAGCCACCGTTGAGCGGGCCGACCAGGTTCTCGGCGGGCACCCGCGCGTCGGTGAAGAAAACCTCGTTGAAGTCGAGGTTCTCCTCGCCGGTCATGTCGGCGAACGGCCGGCACACCACACCGGGGGTGTCGGTCGGGATGATCAGGACGCTGATTCCTTTGTGTTTCGGCGCATCCGGGTCGGTACGTACGAAGGTCAGCAGCCAATCAGCGTCGTGCGCCCCCGAGGTCCAGACCTTCTGTCCGTTGACCACGAACTGGTCGCCATCGAGAACAGCGCGGGTCCGTAGTGAAGCCAGATCGGATCCCGCACTCGGCTCGCTCATGCCCAGCGACGCAGTCTTCTCGCCACGCAGCACCGGCACGGCCCACCGCTGCTTCTGCTCGTCGGAACCGAACGTAAGCAGCGATGCCGCAATGATATTGACGCCCTGCGGGTTGAAACTGTGGTAGATCCGGCGCCGGCACAGTTCGTCGAGGTGGACGAAGGTCTGGACCACCGTGGCGTTGCGGCCACCGAACTCGGGCGGCTGAGCCGGCAGCAGCCAGCCATTGTCGAACAGCAAGCGCTGCCAGTCGCGAGCCCACTGCGGCATATGCGAAACCGAACGCGGACGCTCGAGTGTCTGGGCTTCCGACGGGAGATTGGCATCGAGGAACGCGGAGAACTCGGCCCGGAACTCCTCGACGTCGGAATCGTATGTCAGCTGCATGTCACAGTCCCCTGTAGGTCGTGCGGTACTCGGCGGCGATCGTCGCGCGATGCTCGGCGGCGCCGCCCAGCAGCAGCTCACCGGCCTTCGCGCGCTTCAACGCGAACTGCACGTCGTTCTCCCAGGTGAACCCCATCGCGCCGAACAGCTGCAGGCCGTGGCGGAACACGATCGCCTGGCATTCGCCCGCAGATGCCTTGGCCATCGCCGACGCCAGCCGCCGGCGCGGGTCGTCAGCGGCGATGGTCAGCGCAGCGAAATACGCTAGCGCCCGGGCTCTTTCGATGGCGACGTGCATGTCGACGGCCTTGTGCTGCACGGCCTGGAACGATCCGATGGCCACCCCGAACTGCTGGCGCTGTTTGACGTGTTCGAGCGCCAGGTCCAGGACTCGCTGGCAGGCACCGACCATCGTGATAGCCATTCCGGTCAGCGCCAGGTGGCGCGCCTTCTCGGTGTCGACGTGAATACGGTCCGTGTCGTCGACATGCACGTTGTGGAACGACACCTCGGCGACGTGGAGCACCGGATCGAAGATCGGGCTGCGCTTGACGGCAACCTTGGTCGCGTCGACGAGGAACACGCCGCCGTCGGTCACCACGGCCAGGTTCTGGGCCCGGTCGCCGTCGAGGACGTGATGGGCGGTTCCGGTCAGCACCCAGCCGGTGGCATCCCGGGTGGCGGTCACACCGCCGTACACCGCAGTGCCGGCCTTGGCCGGGTCGAACCGGTCCCCGGCCAGCGGCGCGTACTGCGTCATGGTCGCCAGGTACGGCGTCAGGTCCGTAGCCCGGCCGAGTTCCTCGAGCACGATCGCGAGCTCCACCGCATTCGGCTCGGTGAGTTCGGTCCAGCCCTGGTCGATATAGCTCTGCCAGAGCGGTGCCGGATCGACACCCTGCTCGGCCACCTCTCGGACCAGCGTGGCCGGGCACTGTTTGGTCACCGCGTCGCGCACGGTGTCCTGCCATAGTCGCTGATCGGCATCGAATTCGAGTAGCACCCCGCCGCCTCCTGCTGCATGTCGTAACCGAAGTGAGAATAGCATTCTCTTTTGGTGGTTCGTCCTTCTCCTGCAGCAAGTAGCGATTCTCTCGGGCGCTCCGCTAAGCGAATGACCAGCACCGGCGCTTACCTGCGAGGAAAGGTTGAGATGCTCTGAGAACTATGTTCTTGCCATAGAAGAATATGGATCTAGACTGACTGTAGGGTCCGGCGTAGGAAGCGCGCCGTCAACAGTGCGCGCCCCGCTCTGCCGGACGAACATCGGAGGACAGGTCTTGGCCATAGAGCAATCTGACGGGACGCGCGTTCCCGTCATTGACGCGAGCGTGCACGTCTTCTTCGGCTCGAACAAAGACCTGCGGCAGAACTTCTTGAAGGAACCGTTCGCCAGCCGCGGCTTCCCCGACTACGAGATGAACTGGTATGGCGCACCGGGTGGTGAGTACGCAAAGGGCACAAAGGGGCCCGACCGCCAGTACCCCGGCTCCGATCCCGACGTCGCCGCGCAACACTTGTTCGCCGATCGGGGCGTCGACGTCGCGATCCTGCATCCGATGACCCGCGGCATCATGCCGGATCGTCACCTCGGGACCGCGATCGCCGCCGCGCACAACGCGATGATGGTGACCCGGTGGCTCGAGCACGACGCACACGGCGAGCGGTTCCGCGGCACCATCCGGGTCAACCCGGACGACATCGTCGGCGCCCTGCGCGAGATCGACAAGTACAAGGACCACCCGCGCGTGGTGCAGATCGGCATCCCGATGCAGTCGCGCGAACTCTATGGCAAGCCCCAGTTCTGGCCCTTGTGGGAAGCTGCGGCCGAAGCCGGCCTGCCGGTGGCCGTTCACATCGAAGGCGGGGCGGGCATCCAGTTCGCGCCGACGCCGTCGGGCAAGACCCGGACGTATGAGCAGTACCTGGGGTTCATGGCGCTCAACTACATCTATCACCTGATGAACATGATCGCCGAGGGCGTGTTCGAACGGACACCGAGCCTGAAGTTCGTCTGGGCCGACGGCGCCGCCGATCTGCTGACGCCGTTCATGTGGCGGATGGATTGCTTCGGCCGCCCCCATCTCGAGCAGACGCCGTGGGCACCCAAGATGCCCAGCGATTATCTACCCGGCCACGTGTACTTCGTCCAGGGCGCGCTCGACGGCCCCGGTGACACCGAATTCGCCGGCGAATGGATGAGCTTCACCGGCAAGGAAGACATGGTGATGTTCGGCTCCAGCTATCCGCACTGGCAGCTGAACGAGCCGGCGGTCCCCGGCGCGTTCAGCACCGAGCAGCGCGACAAGTTGTTGTGGCGCAACGCCGCCGAGCTGTACGGCCTGCAGGAGCTGTTCACGAACTCCGGTTCCACGTCCGCGGTTGCGGCACAGTAGAGGCACGCGAGGGAGACCTGATGACCATCACCGAGCCCATCACGACGAACCCACGGGTGGCCGCGGCCGAGCGGATCGCGGTCCGGTGCGTCGACTCCGACGTGCATCCCATGCCGCGGCGTGGCGAGCTGATCGAGTACATCCCCGAACCGTGGCGCAGCAAGTATTTCTTGAGCCACAAGGTCGGCGAGCAGATCTACTACGACGCACCGGATTACGCCCACGCGTATGCGATGCGCGTGGACGCATTCCCGCCAGACGGCGAATTCGCCTGCAGTGACCCAGATATGGCCCTGCGTCAACTCATCATGGAGGCCGGCTCCGACATTGCCATTCTGGAGCCGACACACTCGGAGCACCGCCTGGGCGAGGCGACCGCGGCGTACTGCACGGCCACCAATCTGTGGCTGGCCAACCACTGGCTGGACAGTCACAACAACTGGCACGAACGCTGGCGCGGATCGGTCTGTGTGGCCATCGAGGAACCGCACCTGGCGGTGTCCGAGATCGAGCAGTGGGCCGAACACCCGTACATGGCACAGGTGCTGATCAAGGCCGAGCCGCGGCCGTCGTGGGGTGATCCGAAGTACGACCCGATCTGGGCGGCGGCCACCAAGCACGACATCACCGTGAGCTGCCATCTGTCCCGCGGTGAATACGAAACCCTACCGACGCCACCGGTGGGGCTGCCGAGCTACAACCACGACTTCATGGTCAGCTACTCGTTGCTGGCGGCGAATCAGGTGATGAGCCTGATCTTCGACGGGGTCTTCGACCGGTTCCCGACGCTGCGCATCGTGTTCGTCGAGCACGCGTTCACCTGGATCCTGCCGTTGATGTGGCGCATGGACGCCATCTACCAGGCCCGCAAGAGCTGGATGGACATCAAGCGCAAGCCCAGCGAATACGTCAAGGACCACATCAAGTTCACCACCCAGCCGCTGGACTACCCCGAGGACAAGACCGAGCTGTCCCGAGCCTTCGAATGGATGGAATGCGAGAAAATCCTGCTGTATTCCAGCGATTACCCGCACTGGACCTTCGACGATCCCCGCTGGCTGGTCAAGCACCTGCCCGAGCACGCGCGTGAGGCCATCATGTTCCGCAACGGGATCGAGACGTACAAGCTGCCCGAGACCGTCCCGGTGCTCGAGGGACAGGTCAGGGTGTTCTGAGATGGCCGAACCGGAGAAGCCCAAGCGGCTCGCGCAAGGCCGCGAACACGTGGTGGCCACCGTCGACGAGATCCCGCCCGGGACACACAAACTGGTACCGATCGGGCGGCACGGCGTCGGTGTGTACAACGTCAACGGCACGTTCTACGCGATCGCCAACTACTGCCCGCACGAGGGCGGACCGCTCTGCTCGGGCCGGGCTCGGGGCCGCACGATCGTCGACGAGGGCGTGCCCGGCGACGCGGTGATGGTGCGCGACAAGGAGTTCATTTATTGCCCGTGGCACCAGTGGGGTTTCGAGCTGGCAACCGGCACCACCGCGGTGAAGCCCGAATGGAGTATCCGCACCTATCCGGTCCGGGTGGTTGGAGATGATGTGTTGGTGATGGCATGAGCGAGCTCGCGAGCGAATCAACGGTTCTGGCAGCAGTTCCGCAACTCAAGCCCGGCGAGAAGGCCATGGAGATCAACGGCGGCAACGTCGTCTACGAAATCCTCGGCGAAACAGGTGATTTCATCGCCCTGACCCCCGGCGGCCGGTTCAGCAAGGATATTCCAGGGCTACGACCGCTGGCCGAAGCCCTGGTCGAGGGCGGCTACCGGGTGCTGCTGTGGGACCGGCCCAACTGCGGCAAGTCCGATGTGCAGTTCTACGGGCAGAGCGAATCGCACATGCGGGCCGAGACGCTCTACCGGCTCATCACCGCCCTGGGAATCGGGCCGTGCTTCATCCTCGGCGGTTCCGGCGGTGCGCGGGACTCGATGCTGACCACCATGCTGTACCCGGAGATCGTGCGAAAGCTGGTGGTGTGGAACATCGTCGGTGGCGTGTACGGGTCCTTCGTCCTCGGCGGCCATTATGTCACGCCGAGCATCCTGGCGGTCCGGGGCCTCGGCATCGAAGGGCTGCTCAATGTGCCGGAGTGGCGCGAGCGGATCGCGGAGAACCCCGCCAACCGGGAGCGCCTCCTCGATCTCGACGCCGACGAGTTCCTCAAGGTCATGCTGCGCTGGCTCAACGCGTTCGTCTCCAAGCCCGGCCAGACCATCCCCGGCGTGCCCGACGAGATGTTCGACAACATCACCGTGCCGACACTGATCATCCGAGGCGGTGAGAACGACTGGGATCACCCCAAGCGCACCTCCCTCGAAGTGAGCTGTCTGATCAAGGGCTCCAAGCTGATCGATCCGCCGTGGCCTGAGGACGCCTGGGAACGCGCCGGCGAGCGGTTCGCCCAGAGCGGCGGGAAGACGTTCTGCCTGTTCGACACCTGGGTGCAGGCCGCCCCCGCGATCCTCGACTTCCTGAGGTCCTCATGAGGGTGGCGAGCACAGTCCTGTCGCCTTCACACCGTCCGGATGTGCACCTCGCAGTTCAGCGAAGCCTCCAGGGCGGTGTGGATGCGGCTTTCCGGGATGCGTGCCAGATCAGACCGGTCCAGGGTCACCGTCACCACGTCCCAGCCGTCGCCGTCGACAGACCGGCTGACTTCGCCCGTCACGCCGAATCCGGCCAGCACGCCGCGGACGTCGTCGTCGGTGCCACGGCTGACGAAGGTGACCACCCCGGCGGCCGGGCTGGTGCCAAACGCCTTGGCGCACAGCTCCATCACGATGGCCTGCAACTCTGGTGCGTTCTCGCCGGCGATCAGCACCTCGACTTCGCGGCGATGCGCGGGCAGTCCGGAGAGCTCATTGTTCAGCACCTCGGCGCCGCGCTCACCCAGCAACTCACGAAGTGTTGCCATGCCGTCGGATAGCTGCTTGGCCCCGAGCTCACCGGCCGGGTCCACTCCGACGCGCACCACCGCAGTTCTCATGCCGGTAAGCCTAGCCGGGGACGGGATGTGACGATGACAGCCGAACTGACGGTCGCGGCATGGCCGGGACTCACCCCGCGTCTGTTGCGGGTCGGGCCCGAAGGCTTCGCCGACTATCGGCACGCGGGAGGCTATGCGCCCCTTGCCGATCCGGACCACCTGCTGTCCGAGGTCGAGGCGAGCGGATTGCTGGGCCGCGGCGGTGCCGCCTTCCCGATGGCGGTCAAGCTGCGCACGGTACGCGACAACGGAGCCGAGGCCACCGGAACCGTGGTGATCGCCAACGGCGAGGAGGGCGAGCCGGCCTCGATCAAAGACCGTTGGTTGCTGCGCAACCGTCCGCACGTCGTGCTGGACGGCCTGCGGCTGGCCGCGGGCATCGTCGGCGCGGACCGGACCGTGGTGTACGTCTCGGACGCTGCGGCGGCCGACAGCGTCGAGCGCGCGCTCGCCGAGCTCCCCGGCGATCTGACCGAAGCGCCGGTCGAATTGCTCACCGTCGCTGCGGGTTACGTGGCCGGAGAAGAGACCGCTGCGGTGCACGTGGTCAACGGTGGCCCGGCCAAGCCCACTGACAAACCCCCGCGCCCGTTCGAGGAAGGGGTCGCTGGCAAACCGACGCTGATCAGCAACGTCGAGACGCTGGCCCACCTCGCCTACCTCCACCAGCACGGCGCCGAGTCGTTCCGCGAACTCGGGACCGACGCGTCTCCCGGGACGTTTCTGGCCACGATCACCGGAGGCGGACGCGCACCCGCGCTGTACGAGCTGCCGCACGGCGTCGCATTCGCCGATCTGCTGACCGTGCACGGGGTCTCCCCCGAACACGTTCGCGGCGCGCTCATGGGTGGGTACTTCGCCGGCTTGGTCAACCGCGACATCGTCGGGGCCACATTGGATCACGAGTCGGTGCGAGCCCTGGGCAGTGGATTGGGGTGCGGTGCGATCGGCATCCTGACCGCTGACTGCCCGGTGGCAGTGGCCGCGTCGGTGCTGGCCTACTTCGACCGGGAGAACGCCGGCCAGTGCGGATCGTGCTTCAACGGCACCGCCGCGATGGCGGCCGTCGCGACCGGGCTACGTGACGGCGTGGCCACCGAGGAGGACGTGGACCGGCTCAAGCGCTGGTCGGTGGTGCTGCGAGGCCGCGGCGCCTGCGCCACCCTCGACGGTGCGGCCAACGTGGCGGCCAGCCTGCTCGCCCGGTTCCCCGACGAGGTGCAGCGCCACCTCGAAAATAGCTGTCAGACCTGCCTTTCCGGCGCTTTCACCGCCGCACGGCCATACGAAGTCGAATCCGGGGTGGTGCTGGTATGAGGATCAAGCTGGATCGAACGTTGTGTGATGGATTCGGGTTGTGCGCCAAGCATGCGCCCGATTACTTCCCCCTGGATGACTGGGGATACGCCGTGCTCAAAGGCGACGGCAACATCTCGGCGGCCGACGAGGACGCGGTTCGCCGCGCCCTGCTCGACTGCCCGGTGCACGCGATCATCGAACTGAAAGACAAGAGAGCCGAGCGCGACGCAGGTTGACCCGCCAAGTGTGGATCACCGATAACTGCAACTGGTAACGTGATTCTCCACATCGAATAACCCGCTTACCACCGGAGACGAGTTGTCACAGATACCGGGACGTCCGCTCCCGACGGTCACCACGCTCAACGAGTACTTCTGGACCGCGGGCGCCGATGGGGTGCTGCGCATCCAGGAGTGTCAGGACTGCAGCGCGCTCATCCACCCACCCCAGCCGGTCTGCCGGTACTGCCACAGCCGCAACATGGGTGTGCGCGACGTGTCGGGGCGGGGATCGCTGGCCGGGTTCACGGTCAACCACCGCTTCGGATTTCCCGATCTGCCGCCGCCGTACGTGGTCGCCGAGGTGGCGATCGCCGAGGATCCGCGGGTCCGGTTGACGACGAACATCGTGGACTGCGATTTCGACGACCTCAAGCTCGGGATGCCGGTCGAGGTCGATTTCCAGCACATCGAGGACGTCTGGCTGCCGGTGTTCAAACCGTCGACGGACACCACGTCCACCCCGCCGGTCGCCGAGCCCGTCGCGCCCCAAGACGTCGCCAACCACGTGCGCCCGATGCTCACCAAGCAGAAGTTCGAGGACCACTCGGCCATCACCGGCATCGGGATGTCCAAGATCGGCCGTCGGCAGATGGTGCCGCCGCTGGCGCTGACCATAGACGCCGCCGAAACGGCCGTCGCCGACGCCGGTTTGACGTTCGACGACATCGACGGGCTCTCCACTTACCCGGGCCTGGCGATCGCTGGGATGGGGGAAGGCGGGGTATCCGCCCTGGAAGGCGCGCTCGGGCTTCGGCCGACCTGGATCAACGGTGGGATGGACACATTCGGCCCTGGTGGCTCCGTCATCGCGGCGATGATGGCCGTCGCCACCGGGCTGGCCCGCCATGTGCTGTGCTTCCGCACGCTGTGGGAGGCCACCTTCGGCCAGCTGGTCAAGGAGGGCAAGATGTCCCCTCCGATGGGTGGCCGCAGCGACAACTGGCAACACCCGTACGGCGCGACCTCCGCGGCGCACACGTTGGCGCAGAACGCCGGTCGCCATTTCGACCGGTACGGCACCACGCGCGAGACGCTCGGCTGGATCGCGCTGAACCAACGCGCCAACGCCGCGCTGAACCCGACCGCCATCTACCGCGAGCCGCTCACCATGGACGACTACCTGTCGGCGCGGATGATCACCACACCGTTCGGCCTGTATGACTGCGACGTGCCGTGCGACGGCGCGGTGGCCGTCATCGTCTCGGCGGTGGATGCCGCTCGCGACCTGGCGAAGCCGCCGATCCTGTTCGAGGCGGTGGGCACTCAGATCATCGAGCGCCTCGACTGGGACCAGACCACGCTCACTCACGAACCACAGGTGCTGGGCCAGAGTGCGCACATGTGGTCGCGAACCTCGTTGCGTCCCGGCGATGTCGATGTCGCCGAGCTCTACGACGGGTTCAGTTTCAACTGCCTGTCCTGGCTGGAGGGTCTCGGCTTCTGCGGCATCGGGGAAGCCAAGGACTTCCTCGACGGCGGCCACAACATCGCCCGCGACGGCGTCATCCCGCTCAACACCCACGGCGGTCAGCTCTCGCACGGCCGCACCCACGGTATGGGCCTGATTCACGAGGCCGTCACCCAGCTGCGCGGCGAGGCCGGCGAGCGCCAGGTCAAAGACGCCCGCGTCGCCGTGGCCAGCAGCGGTGGTCTGACCCCCAGCGGCGTGCTGCTGATGCGCCGGGACGACTGAAGCGTGCGCACGCCATGAGTAACACAGCTCCGCACCCGAGAGTGGTGATGGTCGACGGCGTCCCGATATCGGCGCTGGTTGCCGAATCCCCTGACCCGCGGGCTGTTCTCGTCGCGCTGCACGGCGGGGCCACCACGTCGGCCTACTTCGACTGTCCCGGCCATCCGGAGCTGTCGCTGCTGCGGAGTGCGGTGGCGCAGCGGTACACGGTGATCGCGCTGGACCGCCCGGGATACGGCGCGTCGGCGGCCTACCCCGATGCGATGGCTCGACCCGAACAGCGTGTCAACCTCGCGGTCGGCGCCATCCGGCGCATCGCCGGGGCGGCCGGCCTTTTCGTACTGGGACATTCGATGGGCTGTGAGCTGGCTGTGCACCTGGCCGTGCAGCGGCCCGAGGTGCTCGGCGTTTCACTGGCCGGCACCGGCCGCCGGTATCACCCGGCCGCCCGGGAACTGCTCAAAGACGCATCGCCACAACGTCGTCCGCGCGGTCTGCGCGAGCTGCTGTGGGAACCCGCCCGGCTGTACCCGCCCGATGTGATCGGGGCCGGGTTGTCCTCGGACGGCACCGCGTACGAAGGTGATGTCGTCAAAACCTGGTCGTGGCAAGACTTTCCGGTGCTGGCGGCACAGGTGAAGGTCCCCGTCCAGTTCCTCGCCGGCGAATACGAGAACGTCTGGGAATCCGATGCCGAAGCCCTCGCGAGTATCGGTGCGATGTTCACCGCGTCACCGCGGGTACGGACGGGCGAACTCGCCGACAGCGGCCACAACCTCAGCGTGGGCCTGACCGCTCCGATCTACCACCGCGAGGTGTTGTCGTTCGCCGACGAGTGTGTGAACGACAGTGCCCGCGATGCTGTGAAAACCGATGTGGAAGTGGAGGCAGGTTGATGCGAGTCGGATTTATCGGGCTGGGCAGCCAGGGTGCACCGATGGCCCGGCGAATCGTCGAAGGCGGCTTCGAAACCACGCTGTGGGCGCGACGCGCGGCCTCGCTGGAGCCCTTCGCCGACACCGCGGCCAAGACCGCGGGCTCCCCCGCCGAACTGGCCGCCGCGAGCGATCTGGTCTGCCTGTGCGTCGTGGGCGACGACGATGTCCGCCAGGTGCTCGACGGCGAGACGGGGGTGTTGGCCGGCCTCGCGCCGGGCGGCGTCATCGCCATTCATTCCACGGTCCACCCCGACACCTGTCGCGATCTCGCGGATAAGGCTGCCGCCCAGGGCATCACGGTGATCGACGCCCCGGTGAGCGGTGGCGAGCCCGCCGCGTCGGCCGGCACCCTGCTGGTGATGGTAGGCGGTGACGAAGAGGTCGTCGAGCGGGTCCGCCCGGTGTTCGCCACCTACGCCGACCCGATCGTGCATCTCGGCGGGGTCGGCGCGGGCCAGGTCGCCAAGATCTTGAACAACTTGCTGTTCAGCGCCAACCTCGGCGCGGCCATGAGCGCACTGGAACTCGGTGAGGCACTGGGGGTTCCGCGTCAGGCGCTGTGCGAGGTGATCACGCGAGGCTCGGCCACCAGCAAGGCGCTCAACAGCATCGCGATGTTCGGCGGCACGTTGGACAACCTGGCACCGATCGCCGGGGCGCTGCTGCAAAAGGACTGCCGACACGCGGCCAGCCTGGCCAACGATGCGTCGGCCCCGCAGGGGGCAGTGTTTGATGCCGCCGACAATGCCCTCGCCATCATGAACCATCCCCGCTGATGCGCGTCGGTTTCATCGGCGCAGGCCGGATGGGCGCACCGATGGTGCGGCGCCTGGCCGAGGCCGGCCACCAGGTGCGGGCTCTCGGACGCGACGACGAGAAGCGCGCCGCGGTAGCCGAACTCGGGGCCGAGCCGGTCGATTCGGCGGTCGCGGCGGTGGCCGGCGCCGACGTGACGATCGTCTGCGTGTTCACCGACGAACAGGTGCGGGAGCTCTGCCCGGAGCTGATCGACGCGATGGCGGCCGGGTCGGTGCTCGTGCTGCACACCACCGGCAGTCCCCGTACCGCCGAGGCGCTCGCCCAACGTGCGGCGGCACGCGATATCGCGGTGATCGACGCCCCGGTCAGTGGCGGACCGCACGACATCGCGGCCGGGTCTGTCACGGTGTTCGTCGGGGGCGACGAGTCAGCCGTTTCCCGTGCCCGCGACGTCATGCAGTGCTATGCCGATCCGGTGCTGCACGTGGGCCCGGTCGGGGCCGGGCAACGGGTCAAGCTCGTGAACAACGCCTTGTTCGCAGCCCAGATCGGCGTGGTCGCCGAGGGTGTCCGTCTCGGCGACCGGCTGGGCATCGACGAGGCGACGCTGCTGACCGCTCTCACCCACGGCAGCGCCGCGAGTCGCGCGCTCGGCGGTATCGCGGCCACCGGCTCGGCCGATGCGTTCATCGCACGCGTCGGCGAGTTCATCGGCAAGGATGTCGCCGTGGTCCGCCGGACGGTGTCCGAGCTGGACGGCAACCTGGGCCAGTTGGAGGGCCTGCTCGACACCGCGACCCGGTGAAGGGCCAGGGCAGCACGACCTGATCAGCGCCCATTTCGCGCTTTTCAAACACCCCCAAACGGTTTACTGTTAACTTTACAGTTCAACCGTTTCCCGTAACGCGTCGCAGCGCTTCCGGCCCAGCCCGCCGCGAAGGAGGAGCCAGCCAATGACCAAGGCCCAGGTGATTTTCGATCCGTTCTCCGAGGAATTCTTCAACAATCCCTTCGACATGTACCGACGGATGCGCGAGGACGCACCGTTGTACTACAACGAGGACTCCGACTTCTACGCGCTGACGCGCCATGAGGACGTCGCCGCGGCCCTCAAGGACCACGAGGCGTTCTCCTCTTCGCGCGGCTGCGATCTGGCGATGGTGCAGAGCAACGAGCCGCCGCAGAAGTCGATCATCTTCATGGACCCACCGGACCACCGGCACATGCGCAGCCTGCTGAACAAGGCGTTCACGCCCCGCATGATCCAGTCCCAGCGCGACACCGTCGTCGAGCAGATCGACCACTTCCTGGGCCTGATCGACTCCGACGAGTTCGACGTGGTCCAGGATTTCTCGGGGCCGTTCCCGGTCGAGGTCATCACCCGGATGGCCGGTGTCGATCCGGAGTACCGCCAGCAGGTTCGCCATTGGATCGACACCAGCCTGTCCCGGGAACCCGGGCAGATCGGCTACTCCGAGGCCGGTATGCAGGCCAACATTGACACCGGCATCTACTACTACGGGCTGGTGCAGAAGCGTCGGCAAGATCCGCAGGACGACATGATCAGCCGGCTGATCGCCGCGGAGATCCCCGGCGAGGACGGCCAGATGCGCCGCCTCGATGACATCGAGATCACCGGATTCGCCACCTTGCTCGGCGGAGCCGGAGCCGAGACCGTCACCAAACTCGTCGGCACCGCAATCGTGTTGTTCGCCCGCCATCCCGAACAATGGCAGAAGCTGCTCGACGACCGGGAGAAGGTTTCGGCCGCGGTCGAGGAGCTGCTGCGCTACGAGGGCCCGGTGCAGTACAACGTCCGCTACACCCTCAAGGAGGCCCACGTACCCAGCGGCACCATTCCGGCAGGCAAGCCGGTGTTCTTGATCAGCGCCGCCGCCAACCGTGACCCCGATGCGTTCACCGACGCCGACACCTTCGACATCGAACGCGATCGCACCGAGGCGCAGAACCTGGGCCTGGGCTACGGCATCCACAGTTGCCTCGGGGCCGCACTCGCCCGCATGGAGAGTGCCATCGCCCTGGAGAAGCTGCTCGATTTCATGCCGCGGTACGAAGTGAAATGGGATCAGCTGCAACGGGTTCACATGCAGAACGTGGCGGGTTACTCGAACGTGCCGGTGAAGGTGCTGCGGTGACCAAGAAAGTTCACGTCGACTTCGAGATCTGCGAGAGCAACGCGGTCTGCATGGGGATCATCCCCGAGGTGTTCGATCTCGACGATCAGGATTACCTCCACATTCTGCAGGAGGAGGTGGCGCCGGAGAACGAAGCGCAGATTCGCGAAGCGGTCCGGCAGTGCCCCCGGCAGGCCATCTCGATCGAAGAGGAGTAGCCCGCCGATTCGCCTCCCACTGCGCCGTTTTCGACCCCGGGGTCGCTTCGATCGAAGAATCACGACCCAGGCGTCGAAAACGTCGATCCGGCTACGCCGCGGCGATCACCGCCTTGCCGAATTTTTCGGTGGCTTCCAGGGCATGCGCCAGGCTGTCCCCCGGCAGGGTCACGTGCAGCCACGTCACCCCGAGGGCGGCGAGCTTCTCCACACCGGCCAGATAGGCATCGGCGTCGAAGTCGTCGTCGCCGGGACTACCGCCTTCGAAGTTGTTGAACACGATGTCGATTCCACCCGGATCACGACCGGCCGCATCCAACCGGCCCCGCAGGTCATCGACCCCCGCGGCCAGTGCATCAAGTGAGTCGATGGCCGCGGTGCCCGCGGTCTTGGCGAGCCCCGGCGGCGCGGCGAACGGACACCAGCCGTCACCGTGTCTGGCCACGCGTGCCCGAGCGGCCGAGGTGTTGCCACCGATCCAGATCGGCGGGTACGGATCCGCCGCCGGCCGCGGGTGCGCGGTGATACCGCGGGCGCCGAAGTGCTTGCCCTCGAAGGCGTAGTCGTCGGTGGTCCAGATACCGCGAATCACCTCGAGCGCCTCGTCGAACAATTCGGCGCGCTCATCGTAGGAGACCCCGAGCGCGGCGAATTCGCGTTTGAGATAGCCGACTCCGACGGCCAGCGTGAACCGGCCGCCGGACAACAGGTCGAGGGTCGCGCCGGACTTGGCCACCACGAACGGGTTTCGATACGGCAGCACCACGATGTTGGGTACCAGGCGCAGGGTCGTGGTGTGCGCCGCGGCGAACCCCATCGCCACGAACGGATCGACCGCGTCGTGGCCGCCGGCGTCCAGCCACCGCTGTGACGGAGCCGGGTGGTCGGTGAACCCGAAGCCGTCGAACCCGGCCACCTCGGCCGCAGCGGCCATCGCCGCAACTCCGTTGCCACTCACCAGATCCGGATGGTACGGGTGAGTGTGCATCGGATACGTGACGCTGTAACGCACCGCGGCCGCTTCCGGTCAGGCCGGGAAGCCGGACAGAATGACGCCGTTGCACTCGGCAGCGCGTGCGCGAACCTTGGCCGCCGCCTGGTAGGCATCCGAGTAGTACCACTCGCGCGCGGCGTCTACGGATTCGAATTCCAGCACCACGGTCTGCGTTCCGTGCCAGGCGCCCTCGATCACCTCGGGCTTCTGGTCGACGGCCACGATGGTGGCACCGCCCATCGCCTTCGATGCCAGCTTGGCATACTCGCCCATACCGGCCGGGTCCTTGATGTCCTCGGTGATGATCACGTAGCCCTTAGAAGTTCCAGATGCCATGACCAATCTCTTTCTCTAGTTGTCGATTTGGCTGATCGCCCGTTCCGGGCAGTTCTCTATCGCCTCGCGTGCCGCGTCTTCCAGGCCGGCCGGCACCTCTTCGGGATCGGCAACCGCCCACCCGTCGTCTGACATCTCGAAGACCTCGGGGCACAGTGTCAGGCACATGCCGTGGCCGGCACAACGGTCCTCGTCAACCCGGACCCGCATCAGGTGTCGAACTCCAGATGCAGCTCGGTCAGCCCGCGCAGGATGAAGGTCGGGATGTAGGTGTAGCGCCGGTCGCCGTCCGAGCCATGCCTGGCCTCGGAGATCCGGATGTCGGTGGTCCGGTCGAGCAATCGTTCGATACCGACCCGGGTTTCGGCGCGCGCCAGCGGTGCCCCCGGGCAGCTGTGGATGCCTCGGCCGAACGCCAGATGCTGGCGGGCGTTCTTGCGGGCCGGGTCGAACGTGTCGGGATCCTCGAACCGCCGCGGATCGCGGTTGGCCGCACCGTTGAGCACCATGACCGTGGTACCCGCGTTCAGCTCGGTCTCACCGACGGTCACCGGGCAGCGCGACAGCCGGAAGTCACCCTTGACCGGACTCTCGATCCGCAGGGCCTCCTCGATGAAATTCGGGATCAGGCTGCGGTCGTCACGCAACCGCTGTTGGATCTCGGGCTGTTCACCCAGCACCTTCAGCGCCGTGCTGAGCAGACGCACCGTGGTCTCCTGGCCGGCCGAGAAGACATTGGTTGCCACCCGCGCGACATCACCGACATCGGGGACACTGCCGTCCGGGAAGGTGGCCAAGGCCAAACCGGTCAGGACGTCGTCGCGCGGATTGGCCCGGCGGTCCGCGGTGTAGTCGGCGAACTGGCCGTAGAGGAACTCCAGCGGGCTGTGCGACAGCGATTCCTTACTGGTGCTGCCGACTCCGCCTCCGGAATTCTGCTTGATGCCATCGACGAACGCTTGCCGGTCCTCGTCCGGAATGCCGAGCAGGTCGGCGATCACCAGCAGCGTGAACGGACCGGCGAAGCCCTTGATGAACTCTCCCTCACCCGGCGCCAGGTAGTTGTCGAGCACCTCGTCGGCCAGTTGCCACATTGCGTCCTCGTTCTCCTTGAGGCGCTTGGGCGTGATCAGCCGCATCAGCAGTGAGCGGTGATCGGTGTGGGTCGGCGGATCCAGTGTGGGCAGCTGATCGCTGAACGGCAGTTCGTCGCGATGCTTTTCGATGAGCGCGGTGACCTCCTCGGCACTGCGGCCCTCCAGCGGTACCGGGAAACCGGGGAACGGGCCGGTAACCGACAGGCACGACGAGAAGGTCTCCTCGTCGTTGTAGACCTGCACGGCCTCGTCCCAGCCGGTCACCATCGTCACGTTGTAGTGGTCTTCGCGGGTGACCGGGCACTTGTTCCGCAGAGCCTCGAAGAAGGGATACGGATCATCGACCAATCGTTCATCGCGGAAGAAATCGATACCGGTTGGGTCGATCGCCATATGCTGCTCCCGTTCCGGCCGCACCTAGGAGAATGCGGCTCTCATCTCTGAATAGTAGATTTCCACAGCCCGGGGTGCCCGTCAACGTCAGACCCCTGTCCATCTGCGGCAAGCAGCAAGAATAGGATTCTCGCCCCCGCTTTTCCCCGGTGCTGCCCGTCGTCGCACCGCCCGGCCGGTGGCAAGTCGCCGATGGGACATTAGTTAGACAAACGTCAACTATTCTCTTTTGCCGAATCCGCTGTTACGGTGCGTGATATGCCAAGGGGCCCCGTGGCGGATACTGCTGACGGCAGTCAACGCCGCGCCTCGTTTCAGCGGGCCCGCTCGCACCGGACCAAGCGGGACCTGGTGCAGGCTGCGATGGCACTCTGGCGCACCAACGGCTACGCCAAGACCACGGTTGCCGACATCTGCCGGGCAGCCGGGGTGTCCCGCGCGCTGTTCTACTTCTATTTCCCGGCCAAGGAGGACGTGCTGTTCGAGGTCGGCCTGACCTCGACCCGACTGGCCCAGAAGCGGATCGCTGCGCTGCTGGACGGCGACTATGACCTGATGGCAGTCATCACCGAAGCGCTGCGCAGCCTGGAACGGTCGATGGCCCGCAATCCCCCCGATCTGATCGTCGAGACGATCCTCGAGGGGTACCGCCATGAACACCGCATCCTGGCCACCGGCGGTGCCGACCCCGAGACGCAGGACGCCGACATGTTCGGCGAGTTGTTCACCAGGGCCCAGGTCGACGGAAAGCTCGGCCCGCACGTCGACGTGGCGCATCTGTCCCGGCTGGCGCAGATCCTGGTCAGCGAAGGCGTCCGGCATTGGGCCGGCGGCGGTTTCGGCGACCGGGCTTTCACCGACGTCGTCGCACGTGACATCGGCGCGATGATCACCGGCTTCAACAACACCAATTAGATCGGAGGACCCCGATGGCGTGGGATTTCGAGACCGACCCGCAGTATCAAGAATTACTGGACTGGGCCGACGAATTCGTGACCGAACAGGTCGAGCCGCTCGACCTGGCCTTTCCACACCTGCAGTTCACCCAGTTGGAGGGCAAGCGAAGGGAAGCGATCGATCCGCTCAAGGCCAAGGTGCGCGAAAAAGGTTTGTGGGCCACCCATCTCGGGCCAGACCTCGGCGGACAAGGATACGGGCAACTCAAGCTCGCGTTGCTCAACGAGATCCTGGGGCGCTCACAGTGGGCGCCGATCATATTCGGCTGTCAGGCCCCCGACACCGGCAATGCCGAGATCATCGCGCACTACGGCACCGAGGAGCAGAAGAAGCAGTATCTGCATCCGCTGCTCGAGGGTGAGCTGTTCTCCTGCTACTCGATGACCGAGCCGCATGCGGGTGCGGACCCGACGCTGTTCACCACCAGCGCGGTGCGCGACGGGGACGACTGGGTGATCAACGGCTGGAAGTTCTTCTCCTCCAATGCCGCAACGGCGTCGTTCCTCATCGTCATGGTGGTGACCAACCCCGAGGTCAGCGCTTACCAGGGCATGTCGATGTTCCTGGTGCCCACCGACACTCCCGGCGTCAAGATCGTCCGCAATGTGGGCCTGTACGGCGAAGCGGACAACCACGGCAGCCATGCGTTGATCCACTACGACAACGTCCGGGTACCGGCCGAGGCGCTGCTGGGTGGCGAGGGACAGGCCTTCGTGATCGCTCAGACCCGGCTGGGCGGCGGCCGGATCCACCACGCGATGCGCACCATCGGCCTGGCCCAGAAGGCACTGGACATGATGTGCGAACGCGCGCTGAGCCGTGAGACCCAGGGCAGCCGGCTGTCGGACAAGCAGTTCGTCCAGGGCTACATCGCCGACTCCTACGCCCAGCTGCTGCAGTTCCGGCTGATGGTGCTCTACACCGCATGGGAGATCGACAAGTACAACGATTACAAGAAGGTCCGCAAGGACATCGCCGCGGTCAAGGTGGCCATGCCCACGGTGCTGCACGATATCGCCTGGCGGGCAATGCAGGTCCATGGCGCCCTTGGCGTCACCAACGAGATGCCGTTCTTGGGCATGGTCACCGGTGCGGCGGTGATGGGGCTGGCCGACGGACCGACCGAGGTGCACAAGACGACGGTCGCCCGCCAGGTGCTCCGCGACTACCAGCCGACGACCGACACCTGGCCGACCGAGTGGATCCCGCGTAAGCGTGAGGCCGCGAAGGCGAAGTTCGCCGAGTTCCTGGAGGCCGAGGTGGGCAACCTGTGACGCCATCCCTCAGCGAGATCGACACCGCGCGGCTTGCCGAGTGGATGGACAAGGCCGGGCTGCCGGGCAAGGGTGAGCCGCTGGAGGCCCGCTTCCTGTCCGGCGGAACCCAGAACGTCATCTACGAGGTCCGCCGCGGCGAGCACACCTGCGTCCTGCGCATGCCACCGGCGGGCGCCCCGCCGGATCGGGACAAGGGCATCTTGCGGGAGTGGCGCATCATCGAGGCGCTCGACGGTACCGACGTCCCACACACCGCGGCGGTCGGGATGTGCGCGGACCCCGAGGTGCTGGGCCGGCCGTTCTACCTGATGGGATTCGTCGACGGCTGGTCCCCGATGGACACTCATGGTCGCTGGCCCGAACCGTTCAACTCCGACCTGAGCGCCCGCCCTGGCCTGAGTTACCAACTGGCAGAGGGTATTGCGCTACTGGCCAACGTGGACTGGCGTGCGAAAGGGCTGGCCGATCTCGGTCGGCCTGACGGCTTTCACGAACGTCAGGTCGACCGCTGGATCGGGTTTCTCGATCGGATCAAGAGCCGTGAGTTGCCGGGACTGGAGGTGGCCACCGCCTGGCTGCGGGCCCACAAGCCGCTCGATTTCATTCCCGGTCTCATGCACGGCGACTACCAGTTCGCCAATGTGATGTACCGCCACGGTACGCCGGCGACGATGGCCGCGATCGTGGACTGGGAGATGGGCACCGTCGGCGACCCCAAGCTGGACCTGGCCTGGATGGTGCAATCGTGGCCTTCGCGCACGGACAGCCCGGAACCGTCCGAAATGGGTTACGTCGACATGCGCGGGATGCCCTCGCGCGACGATGTGGTGGCGCACTACGCGAAGGTGTCCGGACGCCAGGTCGATGACCTGGACTACTACCTGGTGCTGGCCAAGTGGAAGCTGGCGATCGTGTTGGAGCAGGGTTTTCAGCGGGCCGGCGACGACGAGAAGCTGCTGGCCTTCGGACCGGTGGTCACCGAGCTGATGCGATCTGCCGCCGAACTCGCCGAGTCCACCGATTACCGGTGAAGGCCGCCGTCTGCCCGGCGTACGGGTCACCCGACGTCGTTCGTGTAGACGACGTCCCCACTCCCCCGCTCGCCGCCGGCCAGGTGCGCGTCCAGGTCGGTGCGGCGGCGGTTAATTTCCCCGACGTGCTGCTCGTGGCCGGCCGGTACCAGATCCAGGTCCCGGTGCCGTTCGTCCCCGGCAGCGAGTTCGCCGGGGTGGTGTCCGAAGTTTCCTCTGACGCCGACGGTTTCGCCGTCGGCGACCGGGTGACAGGTGCCGGCCTGTTCGGCGCGTTCGCCGAGCAGGTGTGCGTTCCGGCGGCCGGGCTGGCCCGGATCCCCGATGGTGTGGACGACCGCACCGCGGCAGCCTTCGGCGTCGCCCACCGCACCGCCTATCACACACTGCGNGTGCAGCTCGCGGCGGCGCTCGGCGCGCGCGTCACCGCGGTGGCCTCGTCGGACGAGAAGCTTGCCGTAGCAGCCCAATACGGTGGGGACGCCCTGGTGAACCACGCCGCGGGAGACTTACGCGCCTCGCTGCGCGAGGCGCTGCCGGACGGTGCGCACGCCGTGCTCGATCCGGTCGGCGGCGAGCTTTCCGAGCCCGCCCTGCGGACGCTGCGTCGGGGTGGCCGGTTCGTGACGATCGGCTATGCCTCCGGCGTGATTCCCCGCATTCCGCTGAACCTGGTGCTGGTCAAAGGGGTTCACGTGCTCGGCTTTCAATTCCAGGACATCGCCCCGGATGAGTTCGCCCGCAACGAAACCGAACTGCGAGAGCTGTTGGTCACCGCGGCGGTCCAGCCGCACATCGGAGCCGTTTACCCGCTGGCCGAGGTGCGCGCGGCGTTGCACCTGGTCGCCGCCGGACGGGCGGTCGGCAAGGTCGTGATCGAACTCAGGGCTCCGTAGGCGGATAGAACTACTCACGCACGATCTCCTCGGCCGTCATCTGCTCACCCGTCGGCCGTTGCGGCAGCAATTTACACCAGCTCGACAGGGTGTAATCCCGATAGGCGCCACTTCCGGATCGGTTCCACATTGCAATCCACAACAGCCCGTGGCAGATTCGCCCCGAACCGGGCACCCGCAACCGATCCTTGACCGAACCGCCCCCGGGCTGCTAAGCAGGTGCACAGCCCTTTCATTACGGTCAGGAGACCAGCCGTGCCCACGTCGACCGAAGCCGATCTGTACTACGACCCCTACAGCGTCGAGCTCAACATGGACCCCTATTCGGTGTTCGCCCGAATCAGGGAAGAGGCCCCGCTGTACCACAACGAGCAGCACGACTTCTACGCGCTGAGCCGCTACGACGACGTGAACAAGGCCGTGATCGACCACGAGACGTTCATCTCCGGTCGCGGGGCCCTGCTCGAGATCATCAAGTCCGGCATGGAAATTCCGCCGGGCACCCTGATTTTCGAGGATCCGCCGATCCACAACATTCACCGCAACCTGCTGTCGCGGGTCTTCACCCCGCGCAAGGTACTCGCGCTGGAGCCACAGATCCGTGAGTTCACCGCCCGTTGCCTCGATCCGCTGGTCGGCGCGGACCGGTTCGACTTCGTCAACGACCTCGGCGAGCAGATGCCCATGCGGGTGATCGGCATGCTGCTCGGCATCCCCGAAGATCGCCAACGCGCCATCACCGACCACGGCGAGGAGACCCTGCAGGGGCAGACGGTCGATGCGCTGGCCACCGGGGAGGTGTTCGCCGAGTTCATCGACTGGCGCGCCGAGCATCCGTCCGACGACATCATGACCGATCTGCTCAACGCCGAGTTCGAAGATGAGACCGGCACGGTGCGCACGCTGCGCCGCGACGAACTGTTGTTGTACTTGACCGTCATCGCCACCGCCGGCTCCGAGACCACCACGCGACTCATCGGCTGGGCCGGAAAGACACTGGCCGATCACCCCGATCAGCGCCGTCAACTGGTGGACAACCCTGCGCTGATTCCCCAGGCGATCGAGGAGATCCTGCGCTGGGAGCCGCCGGCCCTGCAGATCGCCCGCTACGTCACCCGCGACGTCGAGTACTACGGAAAGACGGTCCCGGCGGGGTCGGCGATGCTGATGCTCGTCGGCGCCGCGAACCGTGACCACCGCCGGTTCGCGCCCGACGGTGATGTCTTCGACATCCACCGAGAACAGAAGTCACACATGACGTTCGGTGCCGGTACGCACTTCTGCATGGGCAACGCCCTGGCCCGGCTGGAAGGGCGCATCGCCCTCGAGGAGATCCTGAAGCGCTTCCCGGAATGGGAGGTCGACTGGGCAGGCGCCAAACCGTCGGAGACCGCGGCGGTGCGCGGCTGGTCGGCCATGCCAACCTTCGTGTGACATCGACGTCGACTCTGCGTACAGATCGCGAAATTGGCAGTTTTCACGATCTGTACGCAGACTCAATGAGCTCTACGCAGGCTCGTGTTCACCTGGTCACGGTGCGATTGGCAGGATCGATCTGTCACATGGCCGGGATCAGATCGGCAGGCACCGAGCGGCTGACCATGGTGCCGCAGCGGAACGCCTCGGAGTTGCCGACCCCGCGAGCCTCGGGGTGGTTCACGGCCGCCAGCGCCTGGGCCTTGAAAGCGCGTGCGGCGGCTGACAGTTCGTGACGCACCGGGTCAACACTGAGGTCGGCCGGACACTCGTCGCCCCACAGTGTCACTTCGGTGTATCCCTGTTCCAACGCGCCAAGGACGCCTCGTCGCACGCGCTCGTCGCTGTTGAACAGGTCGGCGGCCACCGCGACGGTCTGCGGGTGTGGTCGGTCCTCCCACGACTCCAGCACCGACTCCAGGGCCATGGTCTCCACCCCGAGGATTGCCAGCGGCCGGACGTCCTCGTCGGCGCCGATCAGCACCGTGACATCCCACCCTGCCATCACCCGGTCGACCAGCCACCCTCCGGCGTACCGGACCGCATCCACCACACAGGGGGCGACCACATCGAGCCGATACCGCATGTCGTCCTCCAATCTCACTGGACGGCTGCCCCGTTGCGGCCGCCCGGCTGCTCTGTGCCCTGCGCCAGGTCCCTCCCCAGCATCTCCGCGTAGCTGTTGAACACGTCCGTCAACGGGAGCGAGGGATCGAGTAGCCATGAGGTCTCCATTCCATTGATGAATGCCAGGATTTCCACGGCCTTGACGGCCGCGTCGAAGTCGGAGCGATAGCGGCCGCTGAGCTGGCCGCGGGTGATGATGTCCGCGACGATGTCTCGCGCAGCCTGCTGCCGTTTCAGCAAACGATCGTGCAGCGGAGCGTCAGGTTGGATGTTCTCGACCAGCAGCACCGTGAACGTGCCGACCAGCTCGGGCGCCCGGACGAACCGTTCTGCGACCCGCTTGATCTCCTCGGCCAGATCGCCGGACCGGTCCGCGTGCGTGTCGTCGTCGAGATCGCGCGCGTCGAGCACCGCGTTCAGCAGGTGCTCCTTGGACTCGAAGTGATGCAACAGGCCGGCCGGCGTGACTCCGACTTCCCTGGCGATCTGAGCCAGCGACGTGTTGCGCCAGCCGTTGCGGGCCAGCAGCTTCTCGGCCACAGAAAGTATCCGCTGCCTGCGGTCTTCCCCCTTGGCCAGGAGCGTCTCATAGGGCCGAGCGGCCCCGGAAGACGCCTCTGCCCCTGCCACTGAAGTCACCGAACTCCTTCGTCCAACCAACCTAGTGAACACACAGTAGGTTGGTTGGACAGGCTGTGACAAGGGTCTCAGGAAAAGATTTTCCCGACCGGCGTCACACCGGCCAGGCGGGCCGGGTCAGAGCCCCAGCGACTTGGCGATGATCACCTTCATCACCTCGCTCGTCCCGGCGTAGATGCGCGCCACCCGGGCGTCCGTGTAGAGCCGGGCGATGGGGTACTCCATCATGTAGCCGTACCCGCCGAACAGCTGCAGGCAACGATCGATGACTCGCGCCTGCATCTCGGTGCAGAACAGTTTCACGCGCGCGGCATCGGCGCCGGACAGCTCACCGTCGACGTGCAGGGCCACCGCGCGATCCAGCATCGCCTGGGCCGCCTCGACCTCCGTCGAGCACGCCGCGAGTTCGAACTTGGTGTTCTGAAACGACGCCACCGGCTGGCCGAACGCCTTGCGATCCTTGGTGTAATCGATGGCCGCGGCGATCGCGGAGCGGGCCTGGGCCACCGACCCCACCGCCACCGTGAGCCGCTCCTGAGCCAGGTTGTGGCCGAGGTAGCTGAAGGCCTCACCCTCCTCCCCCAGCACGTTGGCCACCGGGACCCGGACGTCGGTGAACGAGAGCTCCGCGGTGTCCTGCACCTTGCAGCCCATCTTCTCCAGCTCGCGGCCCCGTTCGAAGCCCGCCATACCGTCCTCGACGACCAGCAGGGTCAGCCCCTTGCGCCGGTTCTCCGGGTCCGTGGAGGTCCGGGCCACCACGACCACCAGGTCGGCCTGGATCCCGCCGGTGATGAACGTCTTGGCCCCGTTGAGCACGTACTCGTCCCCGTCCCGGACCGCGGTGGTACGCATTCCGGCAAGATCAGAACCGGTCCCCGGCTCGGTCATCGCCACCGCCGTCAGCAGCGTGCCCGCGGCCAGCCCCGGGAACCAGCGCTGCCGCTGTTCTTCGTTCGCGTAGTGCAGGAAGTACGGCAAGATCACCTCGAGCTGCGTGCGCACCGTGGACAGCGTCACCAGCGCGCGGGCCGCCTCCTCCTGCAGCACCACGTTGTACCGGTAGTCACCGATGCCCGCGCCGCCGTACTCCTCGGGAATCGCCATGCCGAGCATGCCGAGTTCGCCCATCTGCTTGAAGACGTCACGCGGCATCCGGCCGCCCTTCTCCCACTCGGGATAGGCGGGAACGACTTCCTTTTCGATGAATTCGCGCGCCAGCGCGCGGAACGCCTCGTGGTCCTCGGTGAACAGATTGCGTTGCACTACTTCTCCCTCGCGTCAGTCGATGAGCTCGACCAGCGTGGCGTTGGCGGTTCCGCCGCCCTCACACATGGTCTGCAGGCCATAGCGAATTCCGTTGTCGCGCATGTGGTTGATCATCCGGGTCATCAGCACCGCACCCGGCGCGCCCAGCGGGTGCCCGAGCGCGATGGCGCCGCCGAGCGGATTGAGCTTGGCCTCGTCCGCTCCCGTCTCGGCCTGCCACGCCAGCGGCACCGGGGCGAAGGCCTCGTTCACCTCGAACACCCCCACCTCGGCGAGCGCGACGCCGGCCTTGTGCAGCACCTTCTCGGTGGCCGGGATCGGACCGGTCAGCATCAACACCGGATCGGCCCCGGTCACCGCACCGGCGCGGTAACGCACGATCGGTGAAAGGCCAAGCGCCAGAGCGGACTCGGCGGTCATGACCAGCAGAGCGGCGGCACCGTCGGAGATCTGCGACGAGTTGCCGGCGTGGATCACGCCATCCTCGGTGAAGGCGGGTTTGAGACCCGCCAGCTTCTCCACGGTGGTGCCCCGGCGCACCCCTTCGTCGGCGACCACCGGATCGACGTGATCGGCCGGATCCGGGAACACCGTGATCATCTGGTTCTCGAAGGCCCCGCGATCCTGCGCCGCGGCGGCCCGCTCATGAGAGGCGACCGAGTACTCGTCGAGCCGGGCGCGGCTGAAACCCCACTTCTGCGCGATCATCTCGGCCGAGATGCCCTGGTTGAACGCGAAATCCTTGTACCGCTGAAACACCTTCGGCCCGTACGGGGTGCCGGTGGCGCGGGCCGCCCCGAGCGGGACCCGGCTCATCACCTCGACCCCGCCGGCGACCACCACGTCCTGTTGGCCCGACATGACGGCCTGAACCGCGAAATCGAGCGCCTGCTGGCTCGATCCGCAGGCCCGGTTGACGGTGGTGCCCGGGATGTGTTCGGGCCAGCCCGCGGCCAGCACCGAGTACCGGCCGATGTTGCTGGACTGATCGCCCACCTGGGATACGCAGCCCCAGACCACGTCGTCGACGATGTCGGGGCTGATGCCCGCCCGCTCCACCAGTGCGTTGAGCACCAGTGCGGACAGGTCGGCGGCGTGGAATCCGGCCAGGCCGCCGTTGCGCTTGCCGACCGGGGTACGGACGGCCTCGACGATGACGGTTTCGCGCATGAGATTCTCCGGTTCTGTTGTCTACGACTGCGGGTAGGCCGGGCCTATGGCGCCCTGCTCGCGCAGCACGGCGATCTGCCCGGCGCTCAGGCCGATCCCCTCCAGGATGGCATCGGTGTGCTCACCGAGTCCCGGCACGGCTCCCATGCCCAACTCCATGCCGCTGATCACCGGCGGCGGCAACAGCGCGAAGATCTCTCCGTTGGGGGTGTCGACCTGACGCCACCGGTCGCGTGCCTTCAGATGGGGATGTTCGATGACCTCGCTGGGCAAGTTGTAGCGCGAATTGCCGATCCCGGCCTGATCGGCTGTCTGCTGGATGTGGTCGAGATCGTGCTGGGCGCACCAGGATTCGATGGCCTTGTTGAGCTCGTCCCGGTGCGCGCAGCGGTCGGAGTTCGTGGCGAACCGCGGGTCGTCGGCCAGATCGGGCCGTTCGATGATCTCGCGGGCCAGCCGCTGCCATTCCCGGTCGTTGGTGGTACCCAGCACCACCGTCTGACCGTCGCGCGTGTCGAATGCACCGTACGGTGCCACCGCCGGAGAGCTCATTCCCAGCGGAACCTGGTCGATCCCGGAGTGCTGGGTGTAGGTCAGCTGGTATCCCATGATGTCGGTCATGGTGTCGAACAGGCTGACCGCCACGGCCGGTGCGGCACCGGCGTCGCCCGTGCGTGCCCGCCCAAGCAACAACGCCATGACGGACAGCGCCGAGTACAGACCGGTGGTGATATCGGCCACCGCCGCACCGGGTTTCGCCGGCATCCCGGCGTATCCGGTCGCAGCGCATGAGCCGGATTCGGCCTGCACCAGCAGGTCGTAGGCGCGCTTGTGCGACAGCGGTCCGCCGGGACCGTACCCGTCGATCTCGACCGGGATCACCTGTGGGTGCCGCACCTTGAGGTCCTCGGGCCCGAGGCCCAGCCGCGCGGTGGCCCCCGGCGCCAGGTTCGACACGAAGGCGTCGGCACCGTCGAGCAACCGGTGCAGCACCTCCATGCCCTCCGGTGACTTCAGGTTGAGCGTGATCGATTCCTTGCCACGGTTGGCCCAGACGAAATGGGCCGCCTGACCGAGCACCACGTCGTCGTAGTCCCGCGCGAAGTCGCCGCCGTTCGGGTTCTCGATCTTGATCACCCGGGCGCCGAAGTCGGCGAGCACCCGAGTGCACATCGGCGCGGAGACCGCCTGTTCCATCGCGATGACGGTGATGCCGGCCAGGGGCAGGGTGGACCGGTCGCTCGTAGACTCGCTCACGAACTCACATAACCATGCCGCCATCGACCGGCAGCACCTGCCCGGTGATGTACGACGCGGCATCGGAGGCCAAGAACACGAAGGCACCCGCGACCTCGTCGGCCTCGGCCCACCGCTTCAGCGGGATGCGGTTCATCATGTTGGCAGCGAATTTCTCGTTGGTGCGGATGGTTTCGGTCATCGGGGTGGCGGCCAGCGGCGCCAAGGCGTTCACCATGATGTTCTTCGGCGCCAGCTCACGGGCCAGTGATTTGGTGAACCCGATCAGGCCGGCCTTGGCCGCCGAGTAGTTCACCTGGCCCAGTGTGCCGGTGATCCCGGCCGACGACGTGACATTGATGACGCGGCCGGTGCCGTCGGTGGGGATGTGTGGCAGCGCGGCCTGGGTGACGTGGAAGGTGCCCATCACGTGGATGTCGAAGGTGACCCGGAACGTCTCGTCGGTCAGCTTGGGAAACATCGCCGGCGAGGTGACGCCCGCGTTGTTGACGACGATGTGCAGGTTGCCCTCTGTCAATGCGGCGGCCTGCGCCGCGGCGGCTTCCGCGGCCTCACGGTCGCTGACATCCAACGCGGCACTGTCGGCCTTACCGCCCGCCGTATTGATCCGCTCGGCCACCGCGGCCGCGGCATCACCGCTGATATCGGTCACCAGCACCGATGCACCCGCAGCGGCCAACGCCTCGGACACCGCGGCGCCGATCCCGGCACCCGCCCCGGTCACCAGGGCCGAACGTCCGGCCAGGTCGAAATAGGTCCTCATGGATCTGAATGTCTCCTAGTAGCTCTTGGGCAGTCCGAGAACGTTGGCGCTGAGGAAGTTCAGGATCATCTCCTGGCTCACCGGCGCGATCTTCATCAGTCGGGATTCCCGGAAGAACCGGGAGATGTTGTATTCCTCCGAGTAGCCCATGCCGCCGTGGGTCTGCAGCGCGCGGTCGGCCGCGCCGAATCCTGCATCGGCACAGAGATATTTGGCCATGTTGGCCTCCCGACCGCACGGCTTGCCGTTGTCGTAGAGCCAGGTGGCCTTGCGCAGGATCAGCTCGGCGGCGTCCAGGCGGGCCAGCGAGTCGGCCAGCGGGAACTGGATGCCCTGGTTCATGCCGATCGGCCGGTCGAACACCACTCGTTCGTTCGCGTACTTGACCGCTCGGTCCAGCGACACCCGGCCGATGCCGAGGGCCTCGGCGGCGATCAACATCCGTTCCGGGTTGAGCCCGTGCAGGATGTAGGAGAACCCCTTGCCCTCCTCGCCGATGCGGTGTTCGGCCGGGATGCGCAGATCGTCGATGAACAACTCGTTGGAGCTCACCGCGTTTCGGCCCATCTTGTTGATGGGCCGGATCTCGACGTGGTCGCGGTCCAGGTCGGTCAGGAACAGTGTGAGCCCCTCGGTCGGCTTCCCGCCGCGCCGCTCCACGTCCTCGCGGGTCTCGGTCCGGGTCAGCAGCAGGATCTTCTCGGACTCAAGGGCTTTCGAGATCCACACCTTGCGGCCGTTCACCACATAACTGTCGCCGTCCTTCCTGGCGAAGGTGGTGATACGCGAGGTGTCCAGCCCGGCACCGGGTTCGGTGACGCCGAAGCAGACGTGCAGATCGCCGTTGACGATCCTTGGCAGGGTCTCCTTCTTCATCTCCTCGGAGCCGAACACCACCACGGGCTGCATCCCGAAGATCGACATGTGGATCGCGCTGGCGGCGTTCATCGCTCCGCCGGAGCGGGCGACTTCCTCGGCCAGGATCGTGGCCTCTGTGATGCCCAGTCCGTGGCCGCCGTACTCCTCGGGGATGGTCATCCCCAGCCAGCCCCCGCCGGCGATGGCGTCGTAGAACTCCTGCGGGAACTCGTGGGCCTGGTCCTTGGTCATCCAATAGTGATCGTCGAACTTGCCCGCCAGCTCCGCCACCGATTTGCGAATCAGCTGCTGGTCCTCGGTCAGCTCGAAGTTCATACCGCCCGACACTGTTGTTCTCCTATATTCTTCGGCCGTTCGTCTCGGCGTTCAGTCTCGCGCGCCGGCAACGGCTTTGGCGTTGGCCTGGAAGTCGGCGAAGGTGGCGCCCGTCTTCTCCTTGTGGCTCAGGGCGCGGATCGACACGTCATGCCCCTCGGCCTGCTTGCGCAGGGCACCGACGGTCGCCTGGTCCTTGGGGACGTGGACGAACGGGTCGAAGTGGTACAGCCGCATCGCGTTCTCATGGGTGATCTTGTTGATCTCGTCGTCGGGCACCTCGTAGGTGTCGAACACCGCGCTCAGTTCCTCCGGGGCCCCGGGCCACATCGAGTCGCTGTGCGGGTAGTCCATCTCCCAGCAGATGTTGTCCACGCCGATCTCGTGGCGGTTCTTCACCCCGACCGGGTCGGAGATGAAGCAGGTCATGAAGTGCTCACGGAACACCTCACTGGGCAGCTTGCCGCCGAAGTCCTGATGCGTCCACGTCGAGTGCATGTCGTAGGTGCGGTCGACCCGGTCGAGGAAGTACGGAATCCACCCGGTGCCGCCCTCGGACAAGGCGATCTTGAGTCCCGGGTAAGCCTTGATCGGGGCCGACCACAACAGGTCGGCCGCGGCCTGGACGATATTCATCGGCTGCAGCGTGATCATCACGTCCATCGGTGCGTCCGGGGCGGTGATCGCCAACTTGCCCGATGAACCGATGTGCACGTTCATCACCGTGTCGGTGTCAACCAGGGCTTCCCACAACGGCTTCCAGTACTCCAGGTCGTGAAAGGACGGGTAACCCAACGTCGACGGGTTCTCGGTGAAGGTCAGCGAGTGCACACCCTTCTCCGATACCCGCCGGACTTCCTGGGCACACAGTTGCGGGTTCCAGATCGCCGGGATGGCCATCGGGATGAACCGACCCGGGTTCGATCCGCACCATTCGTCGATGTGCCAGTCGTTGTAGGCCTGCACGAGCGCCAACGAGAACTCGTCGTCGTCCGTGGCGAACAGTCGCGCGGCGAATCCGGGGAAGGACGGGAAGTTCATCGTCGCCAGCACGCCGCCGGCGTTCATGTCCTTGACGCGCTCATTCGGGTCGTAGCAGCCCTTGCGGATCTCATCGAGCCCCTGGGGCTCCAGCCCGTACTCCTCCTTCGGACGTCCGGCCACCGCATTGAGCGCCACGTTCGGGATCACCGTGTCGCGGAACTGCCAGGTGTCGCTGCCGTCGGGGTTGTGTACCAGCCGCGGCGCCTCATCGCGGTATTTGGCAGGCAGATGATTCCGGAACATGTCCGGCGGCTCGATGATGTGGTCGTCGACGCTGATCAAGATCATGTCGTCTTTGTTCATGCCTCGCTCCGTTCGTCGGCCGTCACATTGATTCTCTATACGAGAAAACTAGCTTCTCGTTTGGAGAGAATCAATGTCTGACACCGCTGACGAGCAGATTTGGCCTGGTCACCACGTCATCTCGGGCGTTGTTGTTGACCATCGGCGCAAAAGATGGAAACCTCTTAGTCGGAAATGAGAACCTGATTCTCGCAACCGAGAGTCCCGGCCCGGTCATCGAGAGGAGAACCGCCCCGTGCGCTTGGCCCCCCTGCCCGCCGAGGAGTGGGACGACGACGTGCGTCGAGCACTGTCGGTCATGCTTCCCGAGGAGCGGCTCAATCCCGAGGGAGCGGGCACCGCGCTGTCGACGCTGGCCCGACACCCCGCGCTGACCAAGGCCTTCCTGCGGTTCAGTAACCATCTGCTGTTCCGTTCGACGCTGGATGCGCAGATGCGCGAACTCGCCATCCTGCGGATCGCGCACCGCAAGAGGTGCGAATACGAGTGGACGCACCACGCTTTCATCGGCAAGGCCGAGGGCCTGACCGACGAGCAGATCGCGAGCAGTACCACCGGAGAAGGCTGCACTCCCCTCGACCAGCTGGTGCTGAACTCCGTCGACGAACTCGACGGGCAGGCCCAGATCTCCGACGCCACCTGGACCGCACTGAGCGACCACCTCGATGAGCGCCAGCGCATGGACCTGGTCTTCACGATCGGCGGCTACGGCCTGATGGCCATGGCTTACAACACCTTTGGAATCGCGCCGGAATCCGGCCACTGACTCAAGAAGAAAGTAGAGGTAGATGATGGCGTTTTTCCCGAAGCCGGACGTCGGCAGCTGGACCGAGAACTGGCCCGAACTCGGCACCGCGCCGGTCAACTACGAGGACTCGATCGACCCCGAGCACTGGAAGCTGGAGCAGCAGGCCATCTTCCGCAAGACCTGGCTGCAGATGGGTCGCGTCGAGCTGATCCCCAAGAAGGGCAGCTACATCACCCGGGAGCTGCCGTCGGTCGGTCCAGGCACCTCGATCATCATCGTCAACGACGGCGAACAGATCCGCGCGTTCTACAACCTGTGCCGCCATCGCGGAAACAAGTTGGTGTGGAACGACTACCCGGGCGAGGAGGTCTCGGGTAGCTGCCGCCAATTCGTCTGCAAGTACCACGCCTGGCGTTACAACCTCAAGGGCGACCTCACGTTCATCCAGCAGGAGCAGGAGTTCTTCGACGTCGACAAGGCCGACTACCCGCTCAAGCCGGTGCGCTGCGAGGTGTGGGAGGGCTTCATCTTCGTCAACTTCGACGACGATGCGGTTTCGCTGGAGGAGTATCTCGGCGAGTTCGGACAGGGCCTCAAGGGCTATCCGTTCCACGAGATGACCGAGCACTACAGCTACCGCGCCGAGATCAAGTCCAACTGGAAGCTGTTCATCGACGCGTTCGTCGAGTTCTACCACGCCCCGATCCTGCACATGAAGCAGGCGGAGAAGGAGGAAGCCGAGAAGCTGGCGAAGTTCGGCTTCGAGGCACTGCACTACGACATCAAGGGCGATCACTCGATGATCTCGTCCTGGGGCGGCATGAGCCCGCCGAAGGACCTGAAGATGGTCAAGCCCATCGAGCGCATCCTGCACAGTGGCCTGTTCGGGCCGTGGGATCGCCCCGATATCAAGGGCATCCTGCCCGATGAGTTGCCGCCGGCAATCAACCCCGGCCGGCACAAGACCTGGGGTCAGGACTCGTTCGAGTTCTTCCCGAACTTCACCCTGCTCTTCTGGGTGCCGGGCTGGTATCTGACCTACAACTACTGGCCCACCGGTGTGGACAGCCATATCTTCGAGGCCGACCTGTACTTCGTGCCGCCGAAGAATCTGCGCGAGCGGCTATCCCAGGAGCTGGCCGCGGTGACGTTCAAGGAGTATGCATTCCAGGACGCCAACACGCTGGAAGCCACCCAGACCCAGATCGGCACCCGGGCGGTCCTCGATTTCCCCCTGTGCGACCAAGAGATTCTGCTGCGGCACCTGCACCACACCGCGCACAAGTACGTCGACCGGTACAAGGAGTCGCTGGCCAACAACGGTGCGACCAACGGCAAGCACGCCGCCGCCAGCGATGCGGCTTCACAGAAGGATCCCGCAAATGTCTAAGCTGCCAGAGGAATTCGCCGACTTGGAGCGATTCAGCGACTGGTGCCTGCCCACCGAAGAGGAGCGCTATCAGAAGCGTCTCAACTCGACCATGGACGAGATGCAGGAACTCTACGACGCAGGCATGGAACGACTCGAGGACATCATGGTCTATGTCGATGCCCGCTTCCCGCTGGCGAGCATGCCCGATGACGCCAAGGCGTTGGTGCATCTCGGTCAGTCCATCGTGATGGTGAGCTTCCCGGTCGAGGTATGGAAGCAGCCGCGGGTGTTGGACAGCGGCGCGGCGTACATCAACCTCATCAAGGAGCCGGTGGTCTAACCGATGCTGACCCTCAAAGCCGCGGGTCTGGTCGACGTCGATGCCGGGACGATCATTCGTCCCGGCATTGTCCGTGTCGACGGGGACCGCATCGTTTCAGTCGGAGAAACCGCTGTCGGCTCTGCCGACGAAGGCGAAGTGATCGATCTCGGTGACTCGATCCTGCTGCCGGGCCTGATGGATATGGAGGTCAACCTGCTCATGGGCGGCCGGGGCGAGAACCCGGGCCTGTCCCAGGTGCAGGACGATCCCCCGACCCGCGTGCTGCGCGCGGTGGGCAACGCCCGCCGTACCCTGCGCGCCGGGTTCACCACCGTGCGCAACCTCGGATTGTTCGTCAAGACCGGCGGATACCTGCTCGACGTCGCCCTGGGCAAAGCCATCGACGCCGGCTGGATCGACGGCCCCCGCATCATCCCGGCCGGACACGCCATCACCCCCACCGGCGGCCACCTCGACCCGACGATGTTCGCCGCATTCATGCCCGGCGTGCTGGAGCTGACCATCGAGGAAGGCATCGCCAACGGGGTCGACGAGATCCGCAAGGCCGTGCGCTACCAGATCAAACACGGCGCCCAGCTGATCAAGGTGTGCTGCTCGGGCGGCGTCATGTCGCTCACCGGAGAGGCAGGCGCCCAACACTATTCGGACGAGGAACTGCGCGTCATCGTCGACGAGGCGCACCGCCGCGGACTGCGCGTCGCCGCCCACACCCACGGCGCCGAGGCTGTGAAACACGCCGTCGACTGCGGTATCGACTGCATCGAACACGGCTTCCTGATGGACGACGAAGCCATCCAGATGCTCGTCGACAACGACCGGTTCCTGGTCACCACCCGCCGTCTGGCCCAGGCCATGGACGTGTCGAAGGCGCCGAAGGTGCTGCAGGACAAGGCCGCCGAGATGTTCCCGAAAGCCGAGACCTCGATCAAGGCCGCCTATGAGGCCGGGGTGAAGATCGCCGTCGGCACCGATGCACCCGCCATCCCGCATGGCCGCAACGCCGACGAACTCGTCACCCTGGTGGAGTGGGGCATGCCCCCGGCCGCGGTGCTGCGCTCGGCCACCACCATCGCCGCCGACCTGATCAACGTCACCGACCGGGGCCGACTGGCCGAAGGCCTGCTGGCGGACATCATCGCGGTGCCCGGCAACCCACTCGAGGACATCAGCGTTACACAGCATGTAGATTTTGTAATGAAAGGCGGTAAGGTTTTCCGCAATGAGCACATCAACTGATTCCCCGACGCGGACCGAGGATCTCATCGAGATCCAGCAGGTGCTGGCCAAATACGCGGTGACCATCACCCAGGGCGACATCGACGGTCTGATCAGTGTTTTCACCCCCGACGGTACGTACAGCGCATTCGGCGAGACGTACACACTCAATCGCTTCCCCGTGCTCGTGGATGCCGCACCCAAGGGCCTGTTCATGACCGGCACGGCGCTGATCGAATTCGACGACGACACACGCAATACCGCAAAAGGCACCCAGCCGCTGTGCTTCATCGAGCACTCCAAGCACGACATGCGCATCGGCTACTACCGCGACACGTACGAGCGGACCGCCGACGGCTGGCGGCTCAAGACCCGCGCGATGACCTTCATCCGGCGCAGTGGCGACCACGACCACGGCCGGCCGCACGCGATCGGCAGGCCGGAAGCCGGATGAGCGAGCTTAGCGAGCGAATGACAGATCTGGAATGCGGGAGCCGAGCATGCGAGGCAACCGCATGAGCGAGCTTTTCGAACCCTCCGCTTTCCGCACGGCGCTGCGGGATTGGCTCGCCGAGAACGACCTGACGCCGCCAGATGACCAAACGCTTTCAGGTCACATGCGCCAGTTCGCCCGCGTCCAGAAGGCGCTGTACGACGGTGGTTGGAGCCGCTACGGCTGGCCCGAACATGCCGGCGGGCTGGGTGGTCCGGAGATGTTGCGCGCCATCGTCGGTGAGGAGATCGTGGGCCGCAGGCTGGCCGAGCCCGGCCCCTATTCGATGCTCGAAGTGCTGGCGCCGACGATGATCGACTATGCGCCCAAGGAACTCGCCGCTGAGATGGTGCCGAAACTGCTCTCCGGCGAAGAGCAATGGTGCCAAGGGTTCTCCGAGCCGGGCTCGGGTAGTGATCTGGCCTCGCTCACCACTCGCGCGGTGCAGCGCGAGGACGGCAAGTGGGTCGTCAACGGCCAGAAGGTCTGGACCAGCTTCGCCCAGTATTCGCACCGCTGCATCCTTCTCACCCGCACCGGCGACGCAGATACGCCCAACCACCAGGCGATCACCGCGTTCTTCGTCGACACGGACTCCCCGGGCATCTCGGTGCGCCCATTGCGCACCATGCATGGCGTCGACGAGTTCTGCGAGGTGTACCTCGACGATGTCGAAGTGGACGCCGGCCGCATGCTGGGCAAGCCCGGCGATGGCTGGCAGTTGGCGATGGATCTGCTGCCCTACGAACGCTCGACCTGTTTCTGGCAGCGCATCGCGTATCTCTACTCACGCCTCGATGCCCTGGTCGAGGCGGTGAAACGGCAAGGGCAGGTGGTCGATTCGGACCTCGGCGAGGTCTATCTGGCCCTGCACACGCTGCGCTGCCGGTCGGCGGCCACCCAGCACCGCCTGGCCGATGGCCACAAGCTGGGCCCGGACACCTCGATCGACAAGGTGCTGCTGGCCAATGCCGAGCAGTTGCTGTACGACACCGCACGCAACCTGCTGCCCGGCGTGATCGAACTCGAAGATTCCGAATGGCGTACCGAGTACCTGTATTCGCGGGCCGCCACCATCTACGGCGGCACCGCAGAAGTGCAGCGCAACATCATCGCGCGACGCCTACTGGACCTCGGGAAGGAGTGAGGCGTGGGTTCCGCAACTGATTCGGAAATGGACGTCGAGTCGCTCGGCCTGCTCGAAGACACCCTCAGAAAGACCATGCTGTCGGCCTCGGGCCCCGAACTGGACACCGCCCTGGCCGACCTCGGCTGGGCTGAGATGCTGTCGGACATGCCAGAGGTCGCCATGCCTCTGGTGTTCCGGCTGCTCGGCGAAACCGGCTCGCACGCCTCGGTTCTCAACGACGTGCTGTTGGAGACCATCGGCGGCCTGCCCGGCGGCCCCCCGCCGATGCCCTATGCCGGCGGCGGCTGGGTGGTCTGGGAACGCGCGAGCAGCGCCGAGAACGCCACGCTGGGTGGGCTGCCGCTACGTCAGGTGCCCGACGGCCAGCTGCTGCGGGTGTCCGAGGCGCGCCGCGCCCTGGGCTGGTGGCTGGTCGGTTCGGCCCGGGCGATGCTGGCCCTGGCTCGGCAGCATGCGCTGGACCGGGTCCAGTTCGGTAAACCGATCTCGTCGTTCCAGGCCGTGCGACACCGGCTGGCCGAGACGCTGGTGGCCATCGAAGGCGCCGAGGCGACGCTCAGCCTGCCCGGTGCCGACAACGTCGACCTGAACTCGTTGCTGGCCAAGGCGGCCGCGGGCAAGGCGGCCCTGACCGCCGCCAAGCATTGCCAACAGGTCCTCGGCGGCATCGGGTTCACCGCCGAACACGAGCTGCACATACATGTGAAACGCGCCTTGGTACTCGACGGATTGCTCGGCAGCTCACGGGAACTCACCCGCAAGGCCGGCGCCGGGTTACGCGCCCGCGGGACCGTGCCACGCCTGGCGCAGCTGTAGCACGCGCTAGGGGGTGACAGGCTCGGCGAAGACTGTGACGGTCGAGCGGCCCCGCAGGACGGTCGAGCCGCGTACAGCCCAGTGCTGCCCCTCGTCGGCGTCGGCATGGGCCAGCGCGCTGCCCGAACACAGCACGGTCGATTCGCGGTCCTTGGCGTGGTCGGCCAGCCGGGCGGCTTCGTTGACGGCATCACCGATCACGGTGTATTCGTAGCGGTTCTCGGCACCGATGTTGCCCGCGAATACCGATCCGCATGAGATGCCCACGCCGAACTCGACGTCCGGTAGTTGGTGCAATCGCGGCACCAGTGCCCGCGCGGTGGCCAACGCCGAGGAGGCCGGATTATCCAGCCGCAGCGGTGCGCCGAACACGGCCAGCACTGCATCACCCTCGAACTTGTTGATCAGGCCGTGATTCCGCTCGACGGTTTCCACCACGATCTTGAAGAACCCGTTGAGCAGCTGCGCGACCTCCTGGGGCGGCCGCGAAGCGCCGAGCACGGTCGAGCCGACCAGGTCGACGTAGAGCACGGCGGCCTCGCGGACATCCCCGGTGACCGCACTTCCCTGCTGTAGCGCGTGGCGGGCCACGTCGACCCCGACGTAGCGGCCGAACAAGTCGCGCAACCGGTTCCGCTCGGCCAAGCCGGCCAGCATCCGGTTGAATCCGGATTGCAGGCGGCCGATCTCGGATGACTCGTACACCTTGACCGAGACACCGGACCAGCCTCGTTCGACCGCTTTCATGGCGAGCACGACCTCGCCGATCGGGTCCGATACCGACCGTGCCACCAGAAACATCGACCGAAGGCCGAAGACCAGGGACACGATCGCGAGCACGAGCACCGCGGCTTCGACCGGCGCGGTCTTCTGCACGAACCAGCCGTTGGAGCGTGCCAGCACGATCAACGCGATTCCCGCCAGAGGCAGTCCGCTGAACAGGGTCCAGATGGTGACAAGCCGAGCCAGGACGCCGGGCATCCGGACGATCGCCGCCGAAGAGGCAGTCAGCGACGCGGCGACGATGGGCCGCAACATCCGTTGAGTGACCAGGAATCCCATGCACGCGGCCGCCACGCCGCCGAACAGGATCGCACCGCCCATCACATAGGCGACGCCTCCCCCGGCGCCGAGGTTCAGCACCGTGTACACGAGCGCGCTCACGGCCCAGGTGGTGAACTGGATGATGGTCTGTCGGGGTGCGATACGCATGGCGGCGCGCTGCTGTTGTGGGGTCGGATTCTCACCCGCGGCAAACCATTTGAATGTCGGATGCACGTTGACCCAGCCGACGACGGTATCGACGATCGCCGCCGCGACCATCAATGCGATCAGTGCGACGAGATTCGCCTGGGTCAGCAGCTCGCGGGCGTCACCGACGGTGTTGCGGCTGAGCGCCAGCACTACAAGGGTCACCGCGGCGGCCGCAGTGGTCTGCGCGTAGATCTGCCTCGCCGCGTAGCTCACGCTGAGCCGAATCGCCCCCATTTCAGAGGCCCGGATCTACTTGATGTTCTGCTTCATCCCGTCGATATCCATCAGCACCGGCCATCCGCTGACGCTAAGCGCATTGCCGTGCCCGGTCTGGTGAATATCGAACACCGATTGGATCGCGGCGTAGAAACCCTGTACGTCGAGGGTCTGATTGACCGCGCGCTTGGCCTGGCGCAACGCGAATGCCGGCATCTGCGCGATCTGCGCCGCCAGCTCCGCGGTCTGGGCGTCGAGCTCGTCACGCGGCACCACCCGATTGACCATGCCCGTGTGCTCGGCCTCCTCCGCGGTCAGCGCCCGGCCGGTGAACAGGATTTCTTTGGCCTTACGGGCACCGAGTTCCCAGGTGTGGCCGTGGTACTCGACACCACCGATGCCCATCAGCGCCACCGGATCGGAGAACAGCGCGTCGTCAGCGGCCAGGATCAGGTCGCACGGCCAGCAGAGCAGGAGACCGCCGGAGATACAGCGGCCCTGGACCGCCGCGATCGACGGCTTGGGCACATTGCGCCAGCGCAGCGTGTACTCCAGATAGCGCCGCGACTCATGCTCGATCAGGAACTCCAGGGTGAGCTTGTCGGGTACGGGCCCGCCACCGCGCAGGTCATGGCCGGCGGAAAAGTGCTTGCCGTTGGCCCGCAACACGATCACCTTGACGTCCCGGTCGTCGGCCGCCCTGGTCCATGCCGCGTCGAGCTCGTCGAGCAGTTCCGGGTTCTGTGCGTTGGCGGCCTCGGGCCGGTTCAGCGTGATCGTGGCGATCGAATCAGTGGCGTCGTAGTCGATGTACACGGGTTTCCTTTGCTCACAGCTGACTATCGGCAACCGCCGTCGCGACGCGGCCACTATCGATGAAGTGCCGCCGCTGCGGCGCATTTGGTGCGAAACCCTTCTTCTGAAAGGACTTCTATAATTCCCGACATGAGAATACTATTCTCATACCACGAAAGTTACAATCTCCGACACGTTGGCCGCGAGGGGGTCTGGCAGCACAATGGCAAGGCGTTCTCCGGTACAGTCAGTTCATGTTCTCCCCACTCGACAAGCGTCGGAGCAGCCAGTGACTACCGCTGGCGAAGAACCGGCCTGGAAGCAACGAGCTGTCGAGCGGTCGATCAAAACAGCCAAGTTGCGCGCTGCACAACGCGTGCAGCGGTTCCTGGATGCCGCCCAGGCGATCATCATCGAGAAGGGCAGCACCGACTTCACCGTCCAAGAGGTCGTGGACCGCTCCCGGCAATCGCTGCGCAGCTTCTACCTGCAGTTCGACGGTAAGCACGAGCTACTGCTGGCCCTGTTCGAAGATGCGCTGAGCCGCTCTGCCGACCAGATCCGCGCCGCCACCTCCACCCAGGGTGAGCCGATCGAGCGACTCAAGGTCGCCATCCAGCTGCTTTTCGAATCATCTCGGCCGGACCCGGCCGCCAAGCGCCCACTGTTCACCGACTTCGCCCCCCGCTTGCTGGTCTCGCACCCCTCGGAGGTCAAGGTCGCGCACGCGCCGCTGCTCGCGCTGCTCACCGAGCTGATGGAGGAAGCCTCGGCGGCAGGTCAGTTGCGCCCCGGGATCAACCCCCGGCGCATGGCCGCGATGACCATGCAGACGGTGATGTTCGTCGCACAGTCCAGCGGCGGCGCCGATGAGGCATCCGTCCACCCGATCACAGCCGACGAGGTCTGGGATTTCTGCGCCAACGGATTCGCCGCCAGCTAGCTGAGAATTTCCTTCTCGGAAGATCAGAACACTCCTCGCCCGATGGCGGGCCTCGGATCTCCGGACTCGTCGCGAATGCGGCGGGCAACCGGTGCCCGGCGCGGTCAAAGTGCTCGCACGTTGGTCGGTCGGCACGCTTTCCCACTCACGACCGGCCGTTGTTCACGTCTTCGCAGGCGTCAGACCGCCGGCGACGCGGATGGATCAACGCGGCCGGCATTCTGCCGGGTATCGCCGCGATCGACCATCCCAAGACGCCTCCGGATGACGCGAATGGCCGCGATTTCCGCTGGCCACACTTCCAACCGCGCCGAGCAGTGGAAACCCCACACCTAACCGGCCTCACGGTGCGTTCACGCGACAGCATGAGAACTAAATTCTTCTTTTGGAAGAGCGACAACTGCTAGAAACGCATCTGCCGTTGACACGGCAGGCGACCCGGTGACAGAGTGCTGAGCAGCTGCACAGAATTTCGCGATCAGGTAGCTCAACAGAACTGGGGTAATCAATGACTGGACGGGTGGAAGGAAAGGTCGCGTTCGTCACCGGCGCGGCCCGTGGCCAGGGACGGAGCCATGCGGTGCGGCTGGCGCAAGAAGGCGCCGACATCATCGCGATCGACATCTGCGGACCGATCCGGCCCGGCGTGGAGACCGCCATCCCGGCCTCCACCTCCGACGACCTGGCTGAAACCGCGAACCTCATCAAGGGGCTCAACCGCCGCGTGGTCACCGCCGAGGTCGACGTGCGCGACGCCGATGCGATCAAGGCCGCCGTGGACAGCGGCGTCGAGCAGCTCGGACGGCTCGACATCATTGTGGCCAACGCCGGTATCGGCAACGGCGGCGACGTGCTGCACGAGACCAGCCAGCTGGACTGGGACGAGATGATCGACATCAACCTGTCGGGCGTCTGGAAGTCGGTGAAAGCCGCTGTGCCGCACCTGATCGAAGGTGGCCGCGGCGGCTCGATCATCCTGACCAGCTCCGTCGGCGGGCTGAAGGCCTACCCGCACTGCGGTAACTACGTGGCCGCCAAACACGGGGTCGTCGGGCTCATGCGTGGCTTCGCCGTCGAGCTCGGCCAGCACAACATCCGCTGCAACAGCGTGCATCCCACCCACGTCGCCACGCCGATGTTGCACAACGACGGCACATTCAAGATGTTCCGGCCGGATCTGGAGAATCCGGGCCCCGACGACATGGCGCCGATCTGCCAGCTGTTCCACACCCTGCCCATCCCGTGGGTCGAGGCCGTGGACATCAGCAACGCCGTGCTGTTCCTGGCGTCCGATGAGGCCAGGTACATCACCGGTGTCACGCTGCCGGTCGACGCGGGAAGCTGCCTCAAGTAGGTCCGTCCCCTAGCCCGGACCGAGTGTTGCGGCGCCGGTCTGCGGGTGGCGGTACCAGCCACCCGCAGCCCGAGTGCCGCCATCGACATGAATCGTCTGGCCGGTAATGTAGCCGGACAGGTCAGAAGCCAGAAAGACTGCCGTTCCGGCTATTTCGTCGACGTGCCCGGCCCGCCCCAGCGGAATGCCGTCCGCGATGCCGGGCGGCGGCCCGTCCGGCGACAGAGCCAGCAGACCCTCGGTGAGGGTCAGATCTGGCGCGATCGCGTTGACCCTGATGTTGTGGGGCGCGAGCTCGAACGATGCGGTCTGGGTGTAGTTGACGACGCCGGCCTTCGCCGCCGCGTAGGCAGCATAGCCGGGGGCGGCGCGCACACCCTCGATTGACGTGAGATTGATGATGCTGCCGGGCAATTCATCGGCGACCAGCCGACGGGCCACCCGTTGAGTGCACAACAACACGTGGCGCAGGTTGCTCTTGTACAGCGCGTCCCAACCGTTCTCCGTCGTCTCCAACAGTGGCGAGGAGAACACGCCGCCGGCATTGTTGACCAAGATCCGCACCGGCCCGAGCTCGCCGGCGGTCCTCGCAAGCGCGGCATCCACCTGTTCGGCGTCGCGCACATCGGCGACGATGCCCAACGCGCCGATGGCTTCGGCGGATTCCCTACAGCGGTCCGCATCGCGCTCCCAGATCGCCACCGAAGCACCGAAAGCCGCCAGACCGGCCGCGATGCCCCTGCCGATGCCGGCGCCGCCGCCGGTCACCACGGCCACCTGTCCGGTGAGTAGAACATCAGAAGGGTTGATAGCCACAGCTATTCAGGCTATCGCGGCGATCCTGGTCAGCGGGCCGCCTTGCGCCGACCACCTACCCCGGGTTCGGTGCCGATCACGCCATCTTCGGCCAGTGCGGTGATCTCGTCGTCGGACAACCCCAGTTCGGTCAGCAACTCGTGATTGTGTTCGCCCAGCAGCGGCGCCGCCCGTCGGTGCAGTTCCCGTGGACCGTTGGCCAGCGAGACGGGCAATGTGCTGTGCGGCGCGGCGTTGTTCACCGGATGGCCGACGTGCTCGAAAAACCGACGGAATCTCAGCTGCGGCAATTCCAGCTGCCGGTGCGGCTGCATCACCTTGGCGACCGGAACACCCGCAGGCCACAGGATTTCGACGATCTCGTCGCCACTGCGCGACCGGCACCAGGCAGCCAGGCGCGTATCGATCAGGTCGTGGTGGGCACGCCGGCCGTCGGCGGTGTCCAGCCGAGGATCCATCGCCCAATCCGGCTGCCCGATCGCGGACCGCAGCGCGCCCCATTGGGCGTCGGTGCCGACGGCGATCGCCACCCAGCTGTCATCACGGCCGAACTCGTCGATCTCGGCGCTCTGGTAGATGTTCTGCGGCGCCGCCGCCGGACCGCGGTTTCCGTCGCGCTGCAACAGGGCGCCGTAGGCGGAGTATTCGATGATCTGCTCGGCAGCGATGTTCAGCGCCGCGTCGACCATGGCGGCCTCCACCTGCAGTCCCTGCCCGGTGCGGCGGCGGTGTTCCAGTGCCAGCAGCAATCCCGTCAGAGCGTGCACTCCGGCGTTGGGGTCACCGACCGAATACGGTTCGAACGGGGGGCGATCCGGGTACCCGGTGAGCCAGCTCAGCCCGGACGCATCCTCGATGATGTAGGCGAATGCCGGGTTGTCGCGCCACGGCCCGTCCAGCCCGAAACCGGGCATCCGGACCATGATGATGTCGTCTCGAAGCTCCCGCAATGAGTCGAAGTCGAGGCCGATCTGTTCGATCACCCTGGGTGTGAAGTTCTCCACCACCACATCACAGGTGGCGATGAGGCGGCGCAGCAGGTCGCGGCCCGGCTGGGTCTGGAAGTCCAGGGTCAGGCTCTTCTTGTTGGTGTTGAGCGCGCTGAAGATCGGTGAGCGCTCCCACCACTGCTCCACGCCGGCCGGGATGCCGGCGATCAACCGGGTGCCGTCCGGGCGAGGAGTCGACTCCAGATGGATCACCTCGGCGCCGAGCATGCCGAGCGGGTGCGTGCAGGACGGTCCGGCCCAGAAGGTGGTCATGTCGAGCACCCGCAGTCCGCTGAACGGCAACCGGTCCCCGCTCGGATTCCCGATGGGTGCGTCGCGGGGCGTCAGCTCCGCGCCCCGGATCTCCTCGGTGTGCTCGCCGAGCCGGGGAGCCGGCGCCGGCTCGCGCAAGGTGGTACCGGAGAGCCGGTATGGCACGGCAGGTTGGGTGAACCCCTGCTGCGGATTGCGGACGAACGCCTGCCGCTGCACGAAATGATCCATGTCGGTGACGTTCTCGCCGTTGCCGACCGGGGAGTTGGGGATCCGGAAAGCGGACGCAAGATCTCGGACGTCGTCCACATTCTGATCGCGCAGCCAGCTGTACAACGCCTCGGCATGCAGGTTGGCCTGCTCGGTGATCGTCAGCTCTGAGGTCTCGTCGATCCACTCGTCGTGACCCGACATCGCGCACAGGTCCCACCACTGCTGGGCGGTGCCGCATCCGAGCGCCACCAGGCCGTCGGCGGCCTGCGCCACCCCGGGCACCGTGGGCCGGCGTTCGGTTCGCCATGGCCTGCCGAGCATTTCGAAGTAGGTCACCGGGTAATACGTCAGCCCGAGAATCTGTGCCTCGAGCGCGGACAGGTCCACGAACTCGCCGTGTCCGTCGCGCAGCGCCCGCTCCCGGAACGCCAACGTCATCGCCGCCGCGTAGGCACCGGCCAGCCACTCGCCCACCTGTCCCCCGATGGACACCGGCGCCCGGTCCTGAACGCCACGACCGATGCCGATCGCGCCACCCGACCACGCCTGCAGGGTGAACTCGGTGGCGGGACGGTCACTCCACGGTCCGTCCAATCCGAACGGCGTGATCGAGGTGACGATCAGATGGGGGTGCCGCCGGAAAAGCTCCTCGGGCGTCACAGATTGTGCGACAGCCGATTCCGGTGACCACATCACCGCATCGGCCGCGGCCACCAGCCGGTTCAGCAGGGATGGATCATCGGGGTGGACGACCACGCTGCGCTTGCCGCCGGCGAGAAAGGCGAAGAGGGCACCGTCTTCATCGGCTGCGATGTGCGCCCCCGACGCCGACCACCGGCGCAGCGGATCACCCTCGGGGGCTTCGACCTTGATCACATCGGCGCCACCGTCGGCGAGGAGCTTCGTGGCATACGACCCGGCGATCCCTGAGGACAGGTCGACGACGGTGTAGCCGTGCAGTGGTGAACTCATGCGCCTATTCAGGCTTGGCCCGGTTCTTCTTCGACAGCCGGAAGTCGGGCGGGAACTTGCTGTCGTTGTCGTTGACCGCGGCCGACAGACCCGAATCGATCGATTCGAACATGTCGAGGTCGTCGTCGCTGTCGTTGGCCACCCCATTGCCCATCGACTCGAAAAACGCGCTCAGCAGGCTGCCCATGTACTCACCCTGCTGCTGTTTGAAGATCTCGAAGAACATCTTCTGTTGAAAGACGGTGTCCACCGGCCGGTTTCGGGTACAGGCCAACGCGTACTTCTGCACTTCGTCCTCCAGCTGGTCGCGGGGCACCACCTTGTTGAGAAAGTTGCAGTCGTACATCTCCGCGGCGGTGAACGGCCTGCCGGTGAACACCATCTCCTGGAACTTGCGCAGGCCCATCATCTGGACCCAGGTCCACATGCGTGGCCCCCAGCCGTGATACCGGAATGACGGATGGCCGAACAGGGCGTCGTCCGAGGAGATCACCAGGTCGGCGTCCGCACACTGGTAGAAGTGCCAGCCGTAGCAGTAGCCCTTGGCCTCGACGATGCTGATCTTCTTGAAGTCCTGTAGCGCCCGGTTACCGGCCTGGGAGTTGGCGTACCAGGCGCTGATCGTGGCGCCGTTGCGGAAGGTGCCCTTGGGCGGGTACGTGACCGGACCGGCGCCCGAAACATCTCGGTCCTCCAGGCGCAGCTCGGCCAGCCGCACCGCCGGATTGTCGTTGCCCTCCATGAACTCCGGGAGGTCCGCACCGCTGCCCAGGTTGTCCCCGACGCCGCGGATGATCACCACCTTCACGTCGTTGTCGGCGTTGGCCGCCCGCAGCACATCGGCGTAGCGGAGCCGGGCCATCGACGTCGGCGCGTTGAGGAACTCCGGCCGGTTGAACGTGATGGTGGCGATCTTGGTCTTGGGGTCCTTGTCGTAGAGGATGATCTCCTCGGGTGTGGGACGCTCAGACATGTGCCGCCTCGCTGCCTGCCGGGGCCTCGGTGAGCACCTCGGGACCATTGGAACCGATGACGACGGCATCGCGGCTGAACACCGCGCCGACGCCGGGCTCCCAGACATAGGCGGTGATCGCGAGCACCATGCCCTCCTCGAGGTAATCGGTCTCGGCGGTCTGCCGCAGGCTCGGGGACACGACGGGCGGGTCGAATCCCAGCCCGAGGCCGTGCGCCACCGGCATGGCCGGCAGCGCCTCCCCGGCCTGTTGGTACGCATCCAGCAGTGCACTGGTCGGTTTACCGGCGCGGCACGCGTCAACGAGCCGGTCCCACAGATCATCCCGCCGCCGGTACAGCGATCGGGCCGCATCAGTCGCTTCGCCGACGCACACCGTGCGCGCGACCTCGGCGACGTAACCGTCGGCGAGCACACCGGCCGACAGTGCCACCAGATCCCCGTCGCGCACCCGGCCGTCGCCGTCGGCACGCCGCCACGGATGGTCCTTCGACGTGACCCAGGCAGCGTCCTGCGTCGCCGGGGTACTCACGCCGCCCGCGGCTTCGGCCTCCAACACCGCACCGGCGAGGCGATTCTCGGTGGTCCCTGGAGCCAGTTCCGCGATACCTCGCGCCAGACCCGCCTCGGCAACCACCAGTGCGCGCCGCAGCGCCGAGATCTCCTCGGGCGTCTTGACCCGCCGCGCGGCCCGCATCGCCTGCTCGCCGTCGACCAGCTCGGCGTTCGGAAATGCCATCGGCAACAGCTTGGCGAACGTCGGTGTCAGGGCGTCGGTTCCGACCCGCTGTGCCGTATCGGCGCCCTTGATAGTCTGTAGCACGGTAATGAGCGTCATCGGGTTCCAGGCCAGACCGTAAAGATTCTCGTGGGGAATCTCCTCGGGGATGCCCTCGTCCCACGTGCTGTTCAGATGAATCTCACCGGTCTCCCGGACGAAGGTGCAGATCGGCCCGAACGGCCGGGTACCCACCACCCACAGCTGCGGAGCGCCGGAGATGTAACGGACGTTGGCCTGCCTGCCCAGTACCAGCACGTCGAGGTCGTGGGCCTCCATCTGGGCGAGAGCGCGCTCCCGACGGCTGACGCGCAACGCCCGTGCGTCGGCCTCGATTTCAGTTCCCACTGGACACCTCATACGGGTCGTACGGATATGCGGTCAGCGGCATCCAGCCGCCCTCGGTGACTACCACGATCTCCTCGCCGCGATAGCCGCCGGTGCCGTCCTCCCACACCACCGGCTCGAACACCAGCAACATGCCATCCGGGAAGACGAAGTTGTCGTCCCACTCCTGACCGAGATCCGTTCCGATCATCGGCATTTCGGCCGCGCTCGTCCCGATACCGTGTCCCAGGTAGAAATGCGGCAGCCACGGCTTCTGGTCGCCGGCCGCGGCCGTCGCCGCGCGGCCGAGGTCGCCGCAGGTGGCACCGGCCTTGGTCACCGAGAGCACCGCGTCGACGATCCGGCTCCACTTGTCGAACTGCTCCTGCTGCGCCGCAGTCGGGTCCTGTCCGACGATCCAGGTGCGGCCATGGTCGGAGCAGTAGCCGTGATAGGCGATGGACACGTCGGTCCACAGCACATCTCCCTGCTGCAACTCGCGCTCGGTAGTGAGCAGGGGAAGCGCGAGATCACCGGTGGTGGTCCAGGTGCCTTCCGCCCGCGATGCCGGCATGGCCTGCCAGATCGAGTCGAACATGTTCGTAGTGGCCCCGAGTTCGAAAGTCCGCCGCACGAATTCGGCGGACAGGTCGATCTGCCGCACCCCGGGCACCACCGACTTGTGGATCTCGGCGATGGCCTGCTCGGTGATCTGGCAGGCCCGGCGCACACAGGCGATCTGGTCGATCGTCTTGACCAGCTTCGCCGCGCCGATCACCGGCGCGGCATCGATCGGCGGGGTGGGGAACAGCGTGCTGCCCGCCCGCCGCATCGCCCCCGTCAGTTCGTCGGTGGCGATGGTCGCACCGGCCGGTACCAGACCGGCGAGGGTCCTCGCGAATTCCGCTACCCCCTCTTCGAATTCGAGGTACACGGGGCCGTGCAGGTGATCGTCGGGCAGGCCCGATTCCATCGACGCGCCCTCGCGGAACGGCAGGAACAGATGCGGGTGCTCGTCGTCCGCCAGCACGACCGCGATCGGCCGCTCGACATGCGAGAGCCCCGCGTCGGCCAGTGGCCAGGCGATGCCGGTGGCATACATGACGCTGCCGTTGCCGAGCAGCACCAGCGCGTCCACTCCCTGGTCGGCCATCGCGGCGCGCAGCCGCACGCCGACCTCTCGCCGCATCCGGGCGAGGTCAGGTTCGTCGGGAATGTCGAGCGGGGTGTAGCCGGTCCGGGCGATCTGGGTGACGCCGGACAGCGTCGCGCTCGTCATAGGAGCCCCAGGAACTTCTGGATGTTGGTGGAGACGATCTTGACGGCGTTGTCGGGTCCGACCGCCTCGACAACCGTCGCCAGTGACTTCTCCGAGTATCCGAAGGTGCTCTCGTTGTGTGGATAGTCGCTGGACCACATCACGTTGTCGACGCCGATCTCGTCGATCAGCCGCAGCCCCAACGGGTCCACCATGAACGACGCAGCCATGTGCTTGTCCCAGTAGTGCCGGACATCGTGCTGCAACTCGTGGTTGAACATGTGCCGGTAGGAGGCCAGCATGTGCTCGGCATCCTGCAGCGCAGTGGGCACCCAGGCGATGCCGCCCTCGAACCAACCGACCTTGAGCTTCGGATGCCGATCCAGGATGCCCGAGAAGACGTATTTGGCGAACTGCTCGCGGAACGAGTCGACGTTGACCATCATGCCGACCACGACGCTGTTGTTCTCGCACGGAGTCTTCGGTGGGGTCTCGCCGATGTGGTGGCTGACCGGGATACCGGACGCCTCGATCTCGTCCCAGACCGCATCCATCGCGGTGCTGCCGTAGTCGTAGATGTTGCCGTCGTCGTCCTTGCCCGGGTTCAGCGGCAGCAGGAATGTCTTGAGTCCCAGGGACTTCAGTTCCTCAAGGGTGCTGCGGGTGCCCTTGGGATCCCACCAGTTGATCAGCCCGACACCGTAGAAGTGGCCGTCGGACTGCTCCTGCAGGGCGGCGATGTGCTCGTTGTAGATCCGGAACACCCGCTCGCGCAACGCCTTGTCCGGGTAGTGGAACAGGGCCAGCACCGCGTTGGGGAACGCCAGCTCCTTGTCGATGCCGTCCTCTTTGAGCTCGCGGATGCGGGCGGCGATGTTGTTCGACGCGGCACCGGCCAGGTCGTCGTACTGCATCAGCACGCGGCCGAAATCGCCTCCGGTCCAGGCTTTGCCCTTCATCCCGACCATGTAGGCGCCGTCCTCGTACCAGATGCGCGGCGCGGCACCTTTGAGTTCTTCGGGGAAACGGTCGTAGAAGATGTCATCGGCCACCGAAATGTGGTTGTCGGCCGAGAAGATCTCGGTGCCCGCCGGCAATCCGAGGTCACCGGTGGCATGGCCCTTGCGGTGCTTCGGCGCACCGAAGCCCTCGGGTGGATAGAGGGTCGTCGAAGCAGTCATGTAGGTACTCCAATCGGGCTGTAGGGGCTGAGGGCCGGTTTACCGGCAACTACCAGGCGACGGGGAGTTCGTAGACGCCGTAGGCGAGGCGGTCGTGCTTGAACGGCACCTCGTCGAGCGGAATGGCCAGGCGCAGAGTCGGGATCCGGCGCAGCAGGGTGTGGAAGACGATCTGCAGTTCGGCGCGGGCCAACTGCTGCCCGACGCATTGGTGCCTGCCGTAGCCGAAGCCCAGTTGCTGGCTCGCGTCGCGGCTGAGGTCGAGCTTGTCGGGCTCCGGGTAGGCCTTCGCGTCCCAGTTCGCCGGGGACAGGTCGATGATGACACCGTCACCGGCGCGGATCGTCTCGCCGCTGATCTCGATGTCCTCCAGCGCCACCCGGCGCTGGCCGGTCTGGATGATGGACAGATAGCGCATCAGTTCTTCGACCGCGTTGGCGATCACCTTCGGATCCTCGGCGTTTCGCAGGAAATCGGCCTGCTCGGGGTTCTCCAGCAGCGCCAGGATGCCGATCCCGATCATGTTGGCGGTGGTCTCGTGCCCGGCGATCAACAACCCGGTGCCCAGCTGCGCGGCCTCTTTGACGCTGATCTCCCCGGCGGTGACCCGGTCGGCCAGGTCCGACACCGCGTCCTCGGCCGGGTTGGCCTGCTTCTCCTCGACCAGATTGATCAGGTACTGGTGCAGGCTCATCGCGCCCTTCTGCATGGCATCCGCCGCGGCGTACCGGGCCAGGCCGGCGTTGGCGTGCTCCTGGAAGAACTCGTGGTCCGCGTATGGGACACCGAGCATCTCGCTGATCACCACGGTGGGCACCGGCAACGCCAGCTTGGCGACGAGATCGGCGGGTTGCGGCCCCGCCAGGACCTGGTCGATGCACTCATCGGTGATCTTCTGGATCGCCGCGCGCAATCCCTCGACACGACGAAACGTGAAGGGCTTGGACAGCATCCGGCGGAACCGGGTGTGTTCCTCGGCATCGGAGGTGAACACCGAGCGCGGCCGCTTGTCGACGGTGGAGAGCATGTGCTCGTTCCAATGCGGAAAGCCCTCGATCCGGTCGTCCACACTGATCCGGGAGTCTGCGAACAGGGTCCGGGCCTCTTCGTGGCCGGTGATCAGCCACGGGGTGCTGCCGTTCCAGATCTTCACGCGGAACAGGCCTTTGGGGTGGCCCAGCATCGGCGGCGGCGGCGCGAACGGGCACGCCGCGTCGCGCTCCATCGGGTATTCGGGAATGTCGGTGGCGGCCGGGGAGTCGGTGAGCGTTTCAGACATGAGTCGGTGTCATTCCTCGATCTGGATGGCTAGGGCTGGGCAGGCCGCCGCTGCGCGGCGAGTGTTGTCGGTCTGGTCCGGTCCGGGGGCGGTTTCTCGGAGGACGACGACGCCGTCCTCGTCGCGCTGGTCGAACACCTCGCTGGCGTTGAGCACGCACTGGCCCGAGGACACGCACTTGTCCTGGTCGACGCTGACTTTCATGAGCGATCGCTTTCCTGGGTAACCGGCGCCATCCACAAGCCGACGATGGCATCGATGAGTCCCGACGCCGCACCCTGCCAGGACGCCCGGGGCACATCGGCTCCTTGCGCCATCGCCCGTTCCCGGTCGGCGCAGCTGTGCATCAACAGATTTCGCGCCATGATGTTGCGTTCGGCGCGGATCTCCTCGGGCAGTTCGGGCAGGCAGTTGGTCATGCCCTCGATCACCTGCACCAGAGACGGCGAGCTCAGCGCGTCGCGGACGACGATGTCGTGGTAGGCCGGGTCGGTCATCACCTGGGCGGCGAACCGGGCGTACCACGTCGGGTTTCCCAGCGCCGCAAGATGATCGGTGAGCGGCTGAACCAGGCACGCGACCCAGTCCCGGAGCCCGGCCGAGTCGTCGATATCGGCGACCATCTGCTCGCGCAGGTACTCGATCGGGCCGCGGTGCTTGTGCTCGATGGCGCGGACCAGGTCGGTCTTGGTGCCGAAGTGGTAGCCGACCGCGGCGTTGTTGCCCTGCCCGGCCGCCTCGCTGACCTGCCGGTTGGACACCGCGAACACCCCGTGTTCGGCATAGAGCCGCTCGGCCGCCTTGAGGATCGCCTCCTGCGTACTGCTGGCCCGATCGGCGCGAGCGGTCCGATTGGCTGCTGTCACCGTTACAGTCAACGCCCCTCCTGTAATTAAGTCAAGCAGTTGATTTAATTCGTCGCCGCCCCGCCGACACTACGGTTTCTGATGAAATAACCGGATTACTGCAGCAGAAACCGTAGTGTCGGCGGGGTCATTTGGGCTTGCGGACGATGACCTTGCCCGCGACCGTGCCGCCGTCGATCGGCAGCACGGTTCCGGTGACGTAGCGCGATCGATCGGTGGCGAAGTAGAGCGCCGCCTCGGCGACGTCCTGGACGGTGCCCTCCCGCTTGAGTGGGCGGTCAATGCGCATCTGGGCCCGAATCCCGGCCTCGAACTCCTCGATGCGCTCGCGCTCCTCGGGCGAGGCCGACTTGGCCACGATCGCGGTGCGGATGTTGCCCGGGGCGATGGCGTTGACCCGAATCTCGTAGTGGGCCAACTCGATCGCCGCCGACTTGGTGAACTGGATGACCGCAGCCTTGGACGCCCGGTAGGTCATCACCCCGCCACCGGCCTGGATACCACCGATCGAGGTCAGGTTGAGGATCGAGCCGCCGCCGTGCTCGGACATGTACCGCGCGGCATCGCGGGTCCCGGCCATGACGGCGCGGACGTTGACCCGCATCACGGTGTCGAAATCGGCCAGATCGTCGTCGAGGAAGCGGCGGTGCATCCGGCCGGAGACCCCGGCGTTGTTGACGATGACGTCGAGGCCACCGAAGGTTTCGATCGAGGTCGACACCAGACGGCCCACCTGATCGACATCGCTCACGTCGGTGGACAGGAACCGGGTGTTCTCCCCCAGCTCCTCGGCCAGTGCCTTGCCGCGGTCCTGGTCGATGTCACCGATCATCACCCGGGCGCCTTCGGCGGCGAACCGCCGCACCAATCCCTCACCCAGTCCCGATGCACCGCCGGTCACCACCGTGACTTTTCCGGCCAGCTCGTTGCCTGTCATTGCACCTCTTTCAGGAATTTCAGCAGCACCGCGGTCAGTGCGGTGGGCTGTTCGATCTGCGGGCAGTGCCCGGCGCCGGGAATCACCGCGCTGCAGGCATCGGCGATCTGGCCGGCGATTTCGGCGGCCCAACCGGACGGCAGCAGCTTGTCGTGTTCCCCCTCGATGATCATGGTCGGCACCCCGATGCGGTCGTAGTCCCGTTGCGCCGACGGCATAACCGGCGGTTCCAGGCCGGGCCGTCGAAACCGGGCCGCCGCCAAGCTTTCCCACGCCCCCGGCGCGATGCTCGACTCGTAGCGCCGTTGCACGTACCCCTCGTCGTCCGGATAGGCCGGACCGGCGAACAGCGCGGTGACAATGCGTCGCATCCCGTCCAGAGTGGCGTCGTAGTCGTACAGCGCGGCCGAATGCTGGTTGCGCTGGATCTCCCCTCCCCCACAGATCGCGGTGAGCGATCGCATGGGTAACCGCGGATTCTCCGACGTGGCGTCCACCAGAAGATTGACCGCACCCATCGAGTTACCGACGAAATGCGCTGAGCCGACGCCGAGTTCGGCGCAGAACCGGGCGACGTGCCGGATCCGCAGCCCGCGTCCGTCGGTGAAGTCGATGACCTTGGCGCTGCCACCGAAGCCCAGCATGTCCGGGGCGAGCACGCGGAAATGCTCGGCCAGTTCGTCGATCACCCGCTCCCACGCCAGTTCGGCGCTGACACCGAACTCGCCACCGTGCAACAGGACGACGGGGTCCCCGGACCCGGCTTCGAGGTAGCCGGTGGTCAAACCGTCGACGTCGATGGTCTTGCGTGCGAAGTCCACGGCCACACGATACTGATGTTTTCTGAATTGGAGAACATCATTCTCGGATCTCTGAGATGATCGGAGTGCTTACTCAGGCAGACCGGTCATGCGTAGCGTCATAGCAATGCTGGAGGGGTCGGAGATCCGGTGCGGATTCGCCGTCGCGGCCGACGAGGGCATGTGGCGACTGATGCCGGCAATTGTCCATCCACTCGTCGTCGGACGGGCTACTCAGTGACCTCACCGTTTGCCGCAGCCTCGAGCGCTACAGCGACAGCTTCAAACTCCGCCAGCGCAGCGGCCAGGTCCTCCACGATCTCGCGGGCGATCACGTCCGGCGCCGGGAGGTTGTCGGCATCCTCCAGCGATTCGTCGCGCAGCCACGAGATGTCTAGGTTCACCTTGTCGCGGGCGATGAGGTCGTCGTAGGTGAATGTTTTCCACCGCTCCGACTCCACGCGCTCCTCACGCGGTTTCCTTGACAAGTAGGCGTCAACGAACTCAATTAGGTGGTGGCGTCGCAGCGGATTCTGCTTGAGCGCGAAGTGCTGGTTGGTACGCAGGTCGTACACCCACAGCTTGGTAGTCCACGGCTGCTCGGCCGCTGGCTTCTTGTCGGGGCCAACGTCTCCGGCCGCGGAAGGTTGAAGATCAGCCGGGCGCGCGGTTCCGGATCGAACCCGTTGGTGAAGTGGGTTTCGACGCCGGCAGCCTCGAACACGAACGGCAGCCGGCCGTCCCGAGTCTTCGCCTTGATCCGCACCTCAGCGGGGAGCCCATCGGCATACATCGCCGATTGCCATTCCACACCGGAGAGCGGCGTCCCGACGGGTTTGGCCTCCATGACGCCGACGACCGCCTTGTCCACGTACAGCAGGTAGTCGACCCGCGCGTGGCCTGGCTTCAGCACCACTTCGCGGACAGCGGCTCCTTGCCCGGCAAAGATGTTGAGGTCTTTCTTGTCCTGTATCAACCAACCGGCCTGGGTGAGCTGCTCGTCGATGAGTTTGCGGGCACGCGCCTCGGCAGGTAGCCGGGCTGCATCATCCGAATCACTCATCGCAGTGAGACTATCGACGCCAACCCCGCGAACGCCAGCAATCACACCATTTCACGATATTGATGACGACACACCAAATCCAGCAATGAATATGCGACTCTGTTGCCGAGCAGTTCTGCGCAATCGGTCGTACCTCGTGGCCTTCGGCTGTTCATGTCTTTGGTAGCCACCCCGACCACGACGGGGACAGGACGAATCCGCGGCCCTGCGGATCCTTACACGCCGTTGTCCCCGAATCGTCCACCCCGCAGATCACTCCATCAACGGTGATCGAATGCAGCGCGGGAAGCGTTTTGACGCCTGCCGAGCGATCATCAGACGGAACAACGGGCTTCAATCCTGAGGAAGTGCCGATCCAGTTGACACGCGGTGCACCTTTCGACGTTGGAGACGCCGGCGGTAGCCCAGGAAGATCGTTTCCGATGCACTGCGCCTGTCCCGATAGAAAGTTGCAGGTAACGCCGTCAGGCGTGCGGAAATACACTTGTTTAGAAGGTATACCGGGTGTCGAAGCATCTACCGCATATTCTCCGACATCGACAGGAGTGTAGCTCCCCAGATCAGGGAACCTCGGAGGATCCGCATGCGCGCTACAGGCGCTCAACAGAGCAACAACGAGAACGCCCGCACCCGCGGCAAACGTCTTTGCGATCATATCTGTCCCATCGGAATAGACTAGTATGGCGTTATCAACGGTCAATTGTTCGGGTTTACTCGGAACTGTCCAACGGTGTATGGGCTGCCAGTGTCCGTATTCCATTGACTTACCCAAATGTCCATATTGTCGAGCGTCGCGCCGGGCATTATGTACCCACCATAGTTCTGCGGAACCTTGCCTGGTTCGCCCCAGTGGCCACCCTCCGCTACGACCGTCTTCGATGAGTCGGCGAATATCTGAGTTGGGTCGCCGCCAGCGCCAACTAACACCTCGACGTTCCCCGTACTGCCATTGAATCCCGATAGAACCGGCCTTCCGTCAACTTCACGGAAGCTCAACTCGCCGTAGCGGTCAGGGCCTACTGGGATGGTGGCAACCTCCCCCGGTTTGCCCCAATCCTGCCCTGTCCACGGCTGCCAGGCATCGCGGTTCGTAACTTGATCAGCGTCAACCCGGTACATGGTGACGCCCTGGTTGCGGTCAAAAGTATCCGCGGCGATGTACACATTGCCGTCGTCAGCCTCGAATCCGCTTATCTGGGAGGGAACGCTGCCCGGCGCACTTGCCCGATGGTTCGGGTCGTTCGGTAGCGGAGCCGGCGCGGATTCCCATGGTCTCCATGAATCCCGACCTCCATTCACATCGACAGGGACCAGGCCCCGCCCGTTCGAGAGGTCGGTGCCCTTATTGACCTCCACGAGCCAGGATCCCCCTTTGGGAGCTAAACCTTCGTTTGTGTTGGTGCCCACCACCATCATGACGGTACGTCCGTCTTTCATCGTGATGCTGCCTGAAGGCAGCGCATTGTTGGCACCGGCCTCAGCCACCGCCTTCGGGAGAGGGAACAACACGTTGGGACTGCCGTCTGGTCCGGTGATTGGCTCGCCGAATTGTGGGCGCCCATCCGCGTCGAACGTGACGGGAACTGCGACCGACGGATAGTGTGTTCCGTCGCCTTGCTTGTCACCTGTGTACGAGTCGCCAAAGATCGCGATCTTCTGACCATTCGGCAATTCGATGATTTCGCCGAGATCGGCGGCCTTGATACCGGGGATTCCGGGGTAAGCACCCGTCCCTGCCACAGGCCCCAGGTTGCGAACGTCACCCTCCGCCAACGGTCCGTCTGAAATCCCCGGCAACAGCAGATCTTGCAGTGTGGTCGGCGCATCGCCAGCAGGGACCCCCGTAGCGGTCGAAATCGCCTGCGCCAGATCACCATCGACTGCAGCGCCAGCAGCTAGAACTTTTGCAATCCGCGCTTGCAGATCGGTGACCTTGTCCGCGACCTTTTGCGCTGCCTCGGCATCGAGGTGTGCCGTATCGGGCGGCATCACCTGGTTGGTGTCCGCGTTGACCTGAATGCCCGGTGCCTCGGCGGCATAATTCAGTAGGTCACGAACATCATTCGCCACGGTCTCGGCGTCAGCCTCGCAGCGGTCCATCGCAGCAGCCGCCGCCTTCAGTTGCCCTGAGGCAACATCGTGCAGTCCCGCGATCATCAACATCGAACTCATCGCCGCACCAGCTGCCTGACCATCCCACGTCGATAGCGTCGCCAGCGACTGGTAAAACTCCGACGAATTCGAGTGATTGTCAGCCATGTCGCGAGTGCCCTTAGCCAACTCGGCGATCTCAGGAGGCAGGAAAAGAAGCTCCCGCAGCGTTAACGACACCTAAGTTCCTCAAAGCTCCGAACCCGCATCATCAATCCCTGCGGCTGCAGTTTCGTCGGTCTTTTCATAGCCGGTCGCCGCCTGCCGGTGCCCCTCGGCATGTCGGGCGAAATGCTCGCCGAACCGCAAGCCCTGCTCTTCCCACGCCGCCAGCATCTGTGGCAACGCGGTGGCAGCCTGACCCGATCCCAGAGCGGTCCCGCCAGCCCGAGCGTGCGCCCCCTGGTGCTTCTCGACGAAGCTATTGGCCTGGCCGTCGAGCCGATCCGCCGCCACACGCAGCTCGGCAGGATCTACCTGCAACGGCTCATTTGCCTTGGACATCGCTATACCCCCCGCCCAGCAACCTAGGTATACGCAAAGAGTACACCCGCCGATTACCCAGCCAACGCATCAACCGCTAGTCCCACAAACCAGGCAGCGCCTCAGCGAGGCGCAAGAGAACCCACCGTGATTCTCGACGACTGAGCGGACGGTTGTCAGCCAACCTCGCTTACGTTTTCGAGCACTTTCACCGCGCTGCCCCACTCGACCGGGCGAAGGTCAGCACCTGATTGGCCAGCATGTCGAGCTGATTCCGAACCGGACCGTCCGCCAATGCGCCTGACTCGTCCCAGATCTGGTCGGCGGAGTTGATCGCCACCCCGAGCGGGGTGGGCCAGGCGCGCAGTGCATGACCGATGGAGCGCAACTGTCCCAGCGTGCCCACCGCGGCCTGCCAACCGTAGGCACAGCTGATGCAGCCCCACGGGGTGTTGTCCAGGTACACCCGCGGGTCTTCCCGCAGATCCTCGATGTAATCCAGCGCGTTCTTGACCAGACCGGAGATCGCCCCGTGATAGCCGGGTGAGCCCACCACCACGGCATCGGCATTACGCAACGCCGAGACGAACTCGAGGGCCGCGGGTGTGCGCTCCAATGAATGCGGCGCATACATCGGCAATTCCAGATCGGGGCCCGCGAACATCCGGGTCCGGCCCCCTTGGCGTTCCACGGATTCTAGGCAGTACCGCACCGCACGTTCGGTCGAGGAGTCGGCGCGAAGGGTGCCGCCGAGACCGACCACGAACGGAATCTTCTCAGGAGATGTCACGGTCCCTCACTTGATCGCAATAGGGTTCACCGGCGAACCGACGGCCCCGGTGACACGCAGCGGCGGGGCGACGAGCTGGAATTCGTAGACGCCGTCAGCCGCGCAGTCGGCGGCCAGCGCACCCAGGTCCCAATACTCGCCGAACATCAGGCCCATGTCGCGCAAACACAGCAAGTGCATCGGCAGGAACGTGCCCTCGACCCCGTTGGCCGGGTCGGGATCTTCGACCATCAGATTGTCGGCCGCGACGGCGGCCACCTGAAGGTCGTGCAGCCACGACGCGCACCGCCAGTCCAGTCCGGAACCCGGCTCGGCGCCATCGCCGGTGGCCAAAAACCTGGTCCACCAACCGGTATGCACCACCACGATATCCCCGGGCGTGATGGCCACACCCTGTGCGCGGGCCACGTCGTCGAGCTCGGCCGGGGTCACCGGGCTGCCCGGTGGCAAGAACTGCTCGGCGCCGCGGTGGCGCACCACATCCAGCAGCACGCCGCGGGATGTGATGCCCTTGCCGTCGACCTTGTCGATGCCGCAGTGGAAGGCGCCGAAGCTGGTGACCGAATCCGCCGGGAACCCGTTGTAGAGCTTGTCCTCGTAGTAGACGTGCGACAGCGCGTCCCACTGCGTGGCGGCCTGCAGCGGCATGACGATCATGTCGTCGTTGAAGCGGAACGGGTTGTCCACGAAGAACTCGCTGACCTGGTGGGCCACCGTGTTGCGCAGCCACTGCGGGCCGTACCGGGCCAGCGTGTTCGCGTCGCCGCCGTCCACCGTCATTACGTGGGTCGGGTTCTGCCGGAACTGGAACGCACCCTGCGGCCCGGCCGAGGAGAAGTCACCACCCAGCGCGAACACCTTGCCCTTCCTGACCAAGGACGCGCCCTCGGCGACCTTGTCCGGGGTGATCAGGTTCAGGGTGCCCAGCTCGTCGTCGTCACCCCAGCGACCCCAGTTGCGCACATCATCGGCGACCTTGCGGAAGTCGCTCATCGTCCCGGCCAAGCTCAACTCCTCTGATCAGCGTCGTCTACAGCATCGACCAGGTCGGCCTCCCGTTGGGCGAGAATGCCGCCGTCGGCCCAGATCGCCTGCCCGGTCACATAACTGGCCGCCGGACTACCCAGGAACGCCAGCAGTGCTGCCTGTTCTGCAGCATCGGAGTTCCGTCCCAGCGGCGTGGTGAACGAATCGAGATACTGCTGCCCGTAGGCCTCGCGCAGCTGATCGAGAATGGGCGTCGCGGTCACCCCCGGGGCGGTGCAGTTGATCCGGATGCCCCGGGCCCCGAACTCGGCGACCCGGCGCATGCCGTAGAGGATGATCGCCTCCTTCGACAATCGGTAGCCGCCGTCGGCCAGGGCCTCCGGATTCTCGGCACACCACCGCAACCCCTCGTCGACCGACCGGGTCCGGAGCAGTCCCGCTGTGGTGGCGCGGTTTTCGCGGTAGCCCGACGCCGCCAGCGAGGACACCGAGGTGATCGATCCCCCGCCGGCGATACGGTCCTCCAATGCCTCGGTGAACTGCCGAGTGCCAAGGAAGTTGATCCGCACCACCAGCAGTGGATCACCGATACCCGAGGACACGCCCGCCACGTTGAACAGCGCGTCCACCGGGCCCTCGACTGCGGCGGCGGCGCGGGCGACGGACTCCTGGTCGGCCAGGTCGAGTTGGACGAATGTCTCTGGCCCGTGCTCGGGCCCGGCCAGATCCAAGCCGGTCACCCGGGCGCCGAGTTCACCCAACGCGCGGGTGACCTCGGCGCCGATGCCCGACCCGCAGCCGGTGACCACGACGTGTTTGTCGTCGTAGCGCACCAACTCGCTCAACCGGGTCACGGTCAGCCGGCTGATTCGCGGGCCGCCTTCTCGGCCGCGGCCGCCTTGACCCGGCCCTCGTTGATCTCGGCCATGGCCTCGGGGATCTCACCGGCGGTGAACTTGTCGCGACCCGTGGGCAGGCCACCGAAGGCGTAGGTCTCGTCGAACAGCGGCGCGTCGGACGGACGGCGGCGGGACTCGACCTTCTCGACAATTGCCTCCAGCCTCTTGGCCTTGTCCGCCACTGCTTTCGCGTCCCGCTCGATGAACTCGGGCAGGATCTCCTTGCCCATGATCTCGATGGACTCCATCGTGCCCTCGTGGCTGCGCGGGTTGAGCAGCAGGATGATCTCGTCGACCCCGCTGGCCTCGTAGCTGCGCAGGAACTCACGCACGGTATCGGGCGAGCCGATGGCCCCGCGACCGGGACCGTAGGCCAGTGTCGGATCCTCCTTGACCGCCTCCTGGTAGCGCTCCCAGACCTTGGTGCGGCCGGGGGTGTGCATGCCGGTGAGGTAGTAGTGCATGATCCCGAACGAGAAGAAGCCACCGCCGATACCGAGACGCTTGAGGGCCTCGTCGTCGGATTTCGCCACCATCATCGACAGGTCACCGCCGATGGCCAGGATGTTGGGATTGATCGCCGGGGTGATGGGGGCACCCTGCTCTTCGAATTCCTTGTAGTACCCGTCGACCCGCTCCTTGAGGGCTTCCGGGCCGGTGTAGGCGAAGCTCAGCGCGCCGATGGCCTTCTGCGCGGCCATCTGCACCGACGACGGGCGGGTGCAGGCCACCCAGACCGGCGGGTGCGGCTTCTGCAGCGGCTTGGGGATCACATTGCGGGCCGGCATCTCGACATGCTCGCCCTTGAAGCCGGTGAACGGCGCCTCGGTCATACAGCGAATCGAAACCTCAAGCGCCTCTTCCCACATGGTGCGCTTGTCCGCCGGGTCGATGTTGAAACCGCCGAGCTCGGCCACCGAGGAGCCCTCGCCGGTGCCGAACTCCACCCGCCCGTTGGAGAGATGGTCCAGGGTGGCGACGCGCTCGGCGATACGAGCCGGGTGGTTGATCGGCGGCGGCAGGTGCATGACCCCGAAACCCAACCGGATGTCCTTGGTGCGCTGGCTGGCCGCGGCCAGGAACATCTCCGGCGCGGTCGAGTGGCAGTACTCCTCCAGGAAGTGGTGTTCGGTGAGCCAGACGGTGGAGAAACCCGCCTTGTCAGCAGCCTCGACCTCGGTGAGACCGTGCTGGAACAGCTGATGCTCGTCGTCCTCCGACCACGGCCTGGGCAGCGGGAACTCGTAGAACAGCGAAATCTTCATCGGTCTCCTCCTGAGGGGTTGCTGACGGTGTCCTGGACTCGTGCGTTGACGGCTGACGAAACTGGTTGTGCGGCAACCTGCGCGGCGATGTGTCGGGCAGCCACGTATCCGAATGTCATCGCGGGCCCGATCGTCGCGCCCGCACCGGCGTAGCTGCGACCCATGACCGCCGCCGAGACGTTGCCCACCGCGTAGAGCCCGTCGACCACGGTCTCGTCGGCGCGCAGAACCCGGGCGTGCTCGTCGGTGCGCAGACCGCCCGAGGTGCCCAGGTCGCCCAGGATGATCTGGAAGGCGTAGTACGGCGGCTTGCCGAGCGGACGCAGGTTCGGATTTGGCAGGGTGGGATCGCCGTAATAGTTGTCATACGCGCTGTCGCCGCGGTTGAAGTCGTCGTCGTGGGCGGCGTGAGCCAGCTGGTTGAACCGCTCGGCGGTGGCCCGCAGGTTCTCCGGCGGCACCCCGATCTTGCCGGCCAGCTCTTCCCAGCTGTGCGCTTCGACCACGACACCCGAATCCAGCCAGGCTTGCGGCACTTTGCGCCCGGTGGGGACCGGGGCGAACGGGATCTTGGGGATGGGCAGATGCCCGGCCACCACATACCGGTGGAACGAGTCGATGTCGGTGACGAGCCAGCACGGGATGTGGGCGACGCCGGTTTCTTGTCCTGCGATCATGGCGTGCGCGAAGTCCATGTAGGGGGCGGCCTCGTTGATGAACCGCTTGCCGTCACCGTTGACCACGAACTGTGACGGCATCATCCGCTCGTTGAGCATGAACTGCAGTCGGCCGTCGGGCCAGCAGATCGCCGGGAACCACCACGCCTCGTCGAGTAATTCGGTGGCGCCGCCGACTTTCTCTCCCGCCCGGATGCCGTCACCGGTGGCGGCGGGGTTGCCGAAACTCCAATCCTTCTCCAGCACCGGCAGGTGCTCCTTGCGCCAGGCCATGTCGTGGTCGAATCCGCCCGAGGCCAGAATCACCCCACCGGTGGCCCGGATCCTCACCGCGCGCCCGTCCCTCTCGATGACGGCACCGAGCACCGCGCCGTCATCGTCGGTGATCAGCGAGGTCATCGGCGCATTCAGCCACAGCGGGATGTCGTGTTGCTTGAGCGCCAGGCGCATCCGGGCCGCCAGCGACTGGCCGATGGCCGCCATCCGGTCACCGAAGACGCGGGCCCGCACCATCCGCCAGATCAGCTTCAGCAGCACGGCTTTACCGCGCCAGTTCTGCCGGACCTGGTAGAAGAGCCGAAGGTCCTTGGGCGCGAACCAGATTCCCCTGGGCGCCAGGGCCAGCGGGGCGAGCAGCTCCTGCTCGTGCTCGCCGAGCTTGCGCAGGTCGATGGCCGGCACGTTGATGGTGCTGCCCTGGGCGGAGCCGCCCGGTAGTTCCGGGTAGTAGTCGGCGTAGCCGGGTTTCCAGACGAACTCGAACCATTCGCTGTTGTGCTCGAGGAAGTCCATCATCTCCGGAGCGGCCTCGACGTACTTGCGTAACCGGGCGTCGCTGACGGTTCCCGCGGTGATCTGCTTGAGGTAGTCGAACACCCCGTCGGGTGAGGGCACGTAGCCGGCACGGCGCTGCGACGGCGCACCGGGCACCCAGATGCCGCCGCCGGAGAGTGCGGTGGAACCGCCGAAGTGGGGTGACTTTTCGACCACCAGGGTGTCGAGGCCGGCCGCGTCGGCCGTCAGCGCAGCCGTCATGCCTCCGCCGCCGGAGCCGACGATGAGCACATCCACCGTTTCGTCAAACGTCTTGGTGTCTGGGGTCATGCTGCGATTCCTACCGCCGTCCTGATTGCGAAACCTGCGATCAATTCAGGTGCCGCCCGGTAAAAGTGGTTGCCGGTCCGGTACGGACCGTTGGCTGCCAGGGCGGCGAACGCGGCCACCCAGGTACGGATCTCGTGGGCCGAGTTGCCACCTTCGCCGGCGATGAAGGCGTTCGACCAGCCGTCCAAATCGGCGAGCCTGCCCTCGTCGAAGATCTCCAGCAGGCCGTGGTCCCAGTCAGGGTTCAGCGGCCGCAGCGGGCTGTCGCCGTGGGCGAAATCGTGGGCCGCTTGACTCACCGCCCGCTGCCGGGCCATCCGTTGCTCGGCAGACATCGGCGCCCCGTGCACGATCCGGTCCAATGCGGCCGGCGGCGCGGTGTCCAGCGTCGGTACCGGCGGGTCATGCGACAGGCCTCCGGAACCCAGCACCAACACCCGCTTGTCGAGAGTGCCGAGGAAAGCACCCACGGCCGCGCCGAGGGCGCGCGATCGCGACAGCGGACCCAGCGGGGTGGCAACGGAATTGATGAAGATCGGCACGATGGGACGCGCCGTCGCCGCACCGAACAACTCCTGCAACGGCTGCACGGTGCCGTGGTCGACGTCCATGCTCGTCGAGATGGCGATGTCGACCCCGGACTCCCAGACCGCCTCCGCGCATGCCTGCGCGAGGTCACCTGCGACGTCGAGCGCCCCCTGGTGTGTCCCGTAGTCACCAACCCCGGCGGCCGCGGTGCCGATGCAGAACGGCGGCATCAACCGGTAGAAGAATCCGTTGTAGTGGTCCGGCGAGAAGGTGACGACGAGTTCGGGGTCATAATCGGCGACGAAGGCACGCGCGGCGTCGAGCGCAGAGCCGATCTCGTCGAGGAGTTCAGCCGACGGTCCCGGAAGATTCAGCAGTGGGCTGTGGGACATACAGCACAGGGCTACTGGCACCGTTCACTCCTCCTTCCGCCATCTGCAGAACCTCGAACAGGGCCGCACTCAGTTCCGGGGCACGTTGGGCGATGTCGGCCCCGGCGATGCATCGGTCCGGGCGCAGCACCAGCACGGATTGGACGTGCGCGTCGAACCAGGATTTGAGCGCACCGGTGCGGTCCCCGACGACCACCACGGACCCGTCGTCGTGGTCCGCGTCGTGCCCGGTCCAGCACAGCTGAGTCTGTGGTCGCGCGGCGATGAACTTGGCGCCCAGGGCTTTCCAGCGTTCGTAGGCGTCCTGACCGAGCAGTGCCCGCGGATTGTTGTTCCAGCACAGCACCGCGAAATTCAGCCCGATCACATCGTCGAGCAAGACGTTCGACCGGTCGCGGGTGTCCACCCGAGGCTGGATGAACAAGGTGCCCACCGGAGACTCCGCCGTCGGCGGCACCGGGTGAAAGACCGCGCCCTGGTCGTAGCGCGGCATCGGCTTGAACCGCATCTCCAGCACGTAGCGCTTGAGCGCCGGAACCACCGAGGCCCCGCGAATCAGTTTGTCCCGCAACACCGCGACCTTGCGGTTGGTCGGTGAGATGACCCGTCCCACCAACGTGGACAGGTCGATCATGGCCCTGGCGTGCTTGCGGCGCTCGGTGTCGTAGCTGTCCAACAGCGCGTCGCCGGCCTGGCCGTTGACCACCGCGGCCAGCTTCCAGCCCAGGTTGGCCGCGTCGCGGATACCGCTGTTGTATCCCTGGCCCTGCCACACCGGCATCAGATGCGCGGCGTCGCCGGCCAACAGGAACCGGCCCTTGCGGAAATTCCCGGCGATACGGGAATGGTGGGTGTAGACCCGGCGCCGGATCACGTCGACCTTGTCCGGGTGCGGGACGAACGGCGCCAGCAGCCGCGCGACGAACTCGGGACCCTCGGCCTGCTCGTCGGTTTCGTCTGCGTGGATCATGAACTCGAATCGCCGGATGCCGTGGGCGATGGAGATCGAGGCGTATGGCCGGTCCGGATCGGCACCGACCTCGCTGTTCGGGTGACCGAGCGGATCGTTGGCCAGATCGATGACCACCCAGCGGGTCGCCGAGGTGGTGCCGTCGAACGATACCCCCATCAGATGGCGGGTGGCGCTGCGTCCGCCGTCGCACCCGACCACGTAGCGGGAGTGCACCGCGGGCGCATCGGGGCCGAATTCGACCGTGACACCGTCGGCGGTCTCGACCCCCGATTCCATCCGCCGTCCCCAGGCCACCTGGACGTGTTCGAATCGGTCCAGCCCGGCCAGCAGTTCCGCATCCACCAGCGGCTGGACGAACCCGTTGCGTTTCGGCCAGCCGAATCGCGCGTCCGGGGGCGCCATTTCGGCCAGCAACCGACGGTTCGCGTCGTAGAACCGCAGGATCTGATTGGGCACGGTGTGGGGCAGGATCGCGTCCACCAGGCCGATGGACTGGAAGGTGCGCAGCGATTCGTCGTCGAGGCCGACCCCGCGCGGGTAGTCGATCAGCGTGTCGCGTTCCTCCACCACGAGGGTCCGGACACCTTGAATACCAAGGACATTTGCCAGGGTCAGGCCGACCGGCCCGGCCCCGACGATCACGACATCGACGTCGTCAGCCACGTTCCCGTCCCAACAGGAAGTCCAGGTGCAGCCGGTTGAACGTCTCAGGGTCTTCATATTGCGGCCAGTGCCCGCAGTCGGGCATCACCTCGAACCGCGCGTCCGGGATCATCGAGGCGATTCGCCGGCCTTCGCTGACATCGGCCGTCGGGTCGTCGCTCGTCCACAACACCAGGGTCGGCGCGGTGATCGCGCCGTATTCCTTCTTCCCCAGCAGATTCCGCGCCCGGATCTCCGGATCCTGCAGGGCCATGATGTCGCTCATCGCGGCGACGAATCCGGGTTGGCGATAGACCGCCTGCCGGCTGGCCACGATGTCGTCGTAATCCTTGCTCTTGTCGGCCATCAGCCACTTGATCCGGGCTTGCACGGTTTCCCAGCTCGGGTTCTCCGCCGCCGCCATGGACAGCGTGATGATCCGCTTCATCACTTCTGGATCGGCCTGCGAACCACCCGCGGTGTTGAGCACCAATCGGTCGACCCGATCCGGATGATCGGCCGCGGCCCGGGCGGCCACCCAGCCACCGAGCGACTCACCCGAGATGTGGGCGCGCGGCGCGCCGATGGTGTCGAGGAAACCGATGAGGTGGTCGACATAGTGCGGCACCTCAAGTGGGTGACCGGGCTTGTCGGTATAGCCGTGCCCGAGCATGTCGATCGACCACGTCGAGAAGTGCTCGGCGTGTGACTGCAGGTTGCGCACGTAGGCCTCGGCGTGCCCGCCGGACCCGTGCAAGAGCACCAGCACAGGCAGTTTCGGGTCACCGGCATGCAAGTAGCGGGTACGCACCCCGCCCACATCGAGATAGCCCTGCGAAAACGCCACGCCCTGCAGGTCACGCCAGACGCTCTCGTGCTCGACGGCCGAAACGGAGCCCGGGGCAGGCCCGGCGGCAGTGCTTGTCATGGTCCCCTCTCCAGCGGAAGCGAGAATCTTATTCTCCAAATTTGTAAGCACTTTGCTCACATAGCGCACATCAAAGTGCATTATTATCAGAGCATCACTCTCGCGGTTCTATCTGTCAAGGAGGGGCGCGATGCCGGCCAAGGCAACCCAGCCGCAGGCGCAATCGACGACCGACGACACCCCCGCCGGGGCGCCCGGTTCACAGACGCTGGCGCGTGGCCTGAGCGCGCTCGGGGCCATCGCGGCGGCCCCCACCGGGCTCACCGTGCAGCAGGTGGCCGACCACGTCGGGGCACATCGCACGATCGCCTACCGCCTGCTGGCCACGCTGAGCCAATTCCGTTATGTGACAAAGGGTGACGACGGTCGCTACCGGCCCGGCGCCGGCCTCGCCGCACTCGGCGCGTCCTTCGACAACAACATGCGCCAGCTCAGCGTCCCGACTTTGCGCGCCCTGGCCGACGAACTCGGCAGCACGGTGTCGTTGTTGGTCGCCGAGGGCGATCAGCAGGTGGCCGTCGCGGTGATCGTCCCGACCCAGGTCTTCTACCAACTGTCGTTCCACGAAGGAAGCCGCCACCCACTGGACCGTGGCGCGGCCGGGGTGGCGTTGCTGGCGAGCATGCCGCCGCGGCCCGGCGAACGCGACCTGGTCCGGCAGACCCGGGAACAGGGCTGGGTGATCACCCACGGCGAGATCGAACCGGACACCTATGGGCTGGCGGTACCGGTGCGCCGACGCCAGCCGTCCCCGCCCACCTGCATCAATCTCATCTCGCACCGCGAAGACGTCGTGCGCAGCGGCAAGGACGCGGTGGTCAAGGCAGCAAACGAACTTTCGGCAATCCTGTACTGAGAAGGGAATGGCAGTGACCCGTACCGAATTCGAGTGGGATGACGCGGTCGACGTCGTGGTACTGGGCAGCGGCGGTGCCGGGCTCACGGCCGCGCTGACCGCGTCGGTCAACGGCGCCTCGGTCGCGATCTACGAGAAGGCACCCACTGTCGGCGGCACCACGGCGGTCTCCGGCGGGATCGTGTGGATCCCGGCCCACGACCGCAGTGCCGACGGTCCGCTACCGGTCTCCGACGCGATCGACTACCTGGAAGCACAATCGCTCGGGTGCATGGACACCGACCTGGTCGACACCTTCGTGCGCACCGGCCCGGACATGCTCGACTTCGTGGAATCCCACAGCGAACTGCGCTTCGCCGTCGCCGAGGGGTTTCCCGACTACAAGCCCGAACTGCCCGGCGGCCGTCCGGGTGGCGGACGGTCACTGAGCGCCGGCCCGGTCGATCGCACCAAACTCGGCGCCTGGCGTGACCGGATCACCTCGTTCCCAGCCGATTTCAGCAATGTCGGTATCGACGCCGAAACCCGTGCGCGCATTCACGCCGTCTATGACGACCCCGATGCCGACCTCTGCGTCGCCGGCACCGCGCTGATCGCCGGCCTGCTGCGCGGCCTGCTCGAGCGCGGTATCCAGCCGGTCGCCGAGGCCCGGGCGACCGAGCTGATCGGCGACGCCACCGGCATCACCGGGGTGCGCCTCAGTGTCGACGGCACCGACGTGACCGTGCGGGCGCGCAGCGGTGTCGTCCTGGCCACCGGAGGATTCGAATGGGACGCCAAGCTGGTCGAGGCGTACCTCCGTGGACCGATGCGCGGCGCGGTGTCCCCGCCGAACAACACCGGCGACGGGCTGCGAATGGCCATGGCGCACGGCGCGGATCTGGCGAACATGGGCGAGGCATGGTGGGTTCCGATCGTGCAGATTCCCGGCGACACCATCGACGGGCGCCCGCGCAGCCGCAGCGTCCGGTTGGAACGCACCCGGCCCCGCAGCGTGATCGTCAACCGGGCCGGCAGGCGTTTCGTCAACGAGGCAGGCGAGTACAACTCGATGGCCGGCGCCTTCCAGTACCTCGATCCCAAGCTCGGCTACGCCAACGACCCGGCCTGGATCGTCTTCGATTCGACGCACCTGCAGCGCTACGGGTTTCTCGGCGTCGAACCCGGCGACCCGGTGCCGGACTGGTTCTGCGAATCGACTTCTCTCGCCGAATTGGCCGCCAAGACCGGTATCGATCCCGACGGCCTGATCGAAACGTTGAACCGCTGGAATGACAACGTATCCCGTGAAATCGACCCGGAGTTCGGCCGCGGATCCAGTGCGTACGACGGATATTGGGGCGACAACTCGGCGACCACCCCGGCCGGGCAGACGCTCGGCCCGATCGACACCGCGCCGTATTACGCCGTACCGGTCAAGATCGGCGCGATGGGCACCAAGGGCGGGCCGCGAACCGACCGCGACGGCCGTGTCCTACATGTCAGCGGCGCGCCGATCCCCGGCCTGTTCGCCGCGGGCAACGCGATGGGCGGCGTCACCGGCAAGGCCTACGGCGGGGCAGGCGGCACCCTCGGGCCCGCCATGGTGTTCGGCTACCGCAGCGGCTACGCGGCGGCGACGGGCAAGTCGGTCAGCTGATCGCTCAGTCCACGAACAGCCGCGCCGCCGCGGTGTAGGGGTCGGTGGTGCCGTCGGCGACCGCCGCGGCCAGGCCATCCAGCTCGCTGTGATTGCGCAACAAGGTCTGAGCCAGCGACAGGATCTGGGTGCGGGCGCGTGCGGTACGGCGCTCCGCGGTGTCGGCCCGGTGGTGCGCATCGATGGCCTCGACCAGCTCGGCCAGGCCCTCCCCCTGCGCGGCAACGAGTTTGAGCACCGGAACGGCCGCCTCGGCCCGCAGGTCGCGCGCGGTCTGGTCAGCACCCTCGCGGTCGGCCTTGTTGACCACCACCAGGTCCGCGACCTCCAGTAGACCGGCCTTGGCCGCCTGCACGGCATCACCGGCACCGGGGTTCAGGATCACCACCGTCGGGTCGGCGATCGCGGCGATCTCGATCTCCGACTGCCCCACCCCGACGGTCTCCAACACGATCAGGTCATAGGACAGCGCGGCCAGCAGCCGGATCGCCGCGGGCACCGCGGCCGCCAGTCCGCCCAGATGCCCGCGGGTGGCCACCGAACGGATCAGCACATCGGGATCGTTGATGTGGGCAGCCATCCGGATTCGGTCACCGAGCAACGCGCCACCGCTGTAGGGAGAGGACGGATCGACGGCGAGCACCGCGACCCGCAGGCCACGCTCCCGATAGGCGCCGACCAGGGCACCGACCGTCGTGGACTTCCCGGCCCCGGGCGGTCCGGTGATCCCGATGACGCGCGGGGAGGCGGGGCCGAGTACGGCGAGAACCTCGTCGCGACGGTCGCTTTCGACCAGGCTCAGCAGTCGCCCGACGGCACGCTGGGAACCGCCGCGCGCAGCGGCGATGAGTTCTTCGATATCCATCACCGGTGAGCCTACGGAGCGGGCACCTCGATGACCGTCGCCGAGCCCGTGCCGCCGCCCAGGATCACGTCGTCGATTGATGCAGTGGGCTCGTCGGTGTCGCGCAGCGTGCCCTTCTTGGCGGTGCCGATCGGGGTACGCAACGCGGACACGATGACGGCTTCGGGCATCGATCTACTCCCTGGTTCACTCGACAAGAGAATGCTATTCTCTCAGTCAGAGAGTCTGAGTTGCAAGAAGGGGAACCGTATGCAAATCGCCGGTAGTTCCGCGATCGTCGTCGGCGGCGCGGGCGGCCTGGGTGAAGCGACCGTCCGCCGCCTGCAGGCCGCGGGCGCCAAGGTGGTCGTCGCGGACCTGGCCGACGAGAAGGGCGCCAAGCTGCAGGAAGAGCTCGGCGTGCGCTACGTGCCCACTGATGCGACCTCCGAGGAGTCGGTGCTCGCCGCCATCGCCGAGGCCGAAGCACTTGCCCCGCTGCGCATCTCGGTGGACACCCACGGCGGCCCGGCCGCCGGTGGCCGCCTCGTCGGCAAGGACGGCTCGCCACTCGACCTCGACGGGTTCAAGAAGACCATCGAGTTCTACCTGACCGCGGTGTTCAACGTGATGCGGTTGTCGGCCGCGGCCATCGCCAAGACCGAACCGCTGGAGGAGGGCGGCCGCGGCGTCATCGTCAACACCGCCTCGATCGCCGGCTACGAGGGGCAGATCGGTCAGCTGCCCTACTCGGCCGCCAAGGGTGGCGTGCTCGGCATGACACTGGTCGCCGCGCGCGACCTGTCGCCGCTGGGCATCCGGGTGTGCACCATCGCCCCCGGCACCATCAACACCCCCGCCTACGGCAAGGCCGCCGATCAACTGGAGCAGTACTGGGGTCCGCAGGTGCCGTTCCCCAAGCGCATGGGCCGCTCGACGGAGTACGCCCAGCTGGCCCAGAGCATCATCGAGAACGACTACCTCAACGGCGAGATCATCCGCCTCGACGGGGCACTGCGCTTCCCGCCCAAGTAGATGAACCTGACCGGAAAAGTCGCGTTCGTCGCCGGGGCCAGCCGTGGCATCGGCGCGACGATCGCGGCCGCGCTGGCCGCCGAGGGTGCCGCGGTGGCGGTGGCGGCGCGCTCCGAACAACCAGGCAAGCTGCCCGGCACGATCGGCTCGGTGGCCGCGACGATCAACGACGCGGGCGGACGCGCCCTGCCGGTCGCCTGCGACGTCACCGACGAGGAATCGGTGAACAAGGCTGTCGCCACCGCGGTTTCGGAGTTCGGCGGTATCGACATCCTGGTCGCCAACGCCGGTGTGCTGTGGCTCGGCCCGGTGGAAACCACACCGCTCAAACGCTGGCAGCTGTGCCTGGACGTCAACCTCACCGGAGTGTTCCTGGTGACCAAGGCCGTGATCCCGGAGGTACGCAAGCGCGGCGGCGGGTCGCTCATCGCGATCACCACCACCGGTGTCGACATGGTCGAGCACGGTGCCAATGCCTACTGGGTGTCCAAGGCTGCGGCCGAACGGCTCTATCTCGGCCTGGCCGCCGACCTGCGCGGTGACAACATCGCGGTCAACTGTCTCAGCCCGTCACGCGTGGTGCTGACCGAGGGCTGGCAGGCCGGCGGTGGCGGGTTACAGATCCCGCCCGAGATGGTCGAGCCGGCAGAGGCCATGGGACACGCGGCCGTACGCCTTGCCGGTCAGCATGCCGATGGCGTCACCGGTACCGTCCAACGTTCTGAGGCGCTCACCTTCTAATGACCGCGGCCATCGGCCACTTACGGCACGCTTTGCACTGATTCGCGTGCCATAAGTGGCCATTCGGCGCACCCCGGCGCGGCCGACCGGTGATCAGGCCTTGGCGATCAGGCCGTCGACGATGCGGTTGAAATCGGCGGTACCGAACGACACGTACTCGGCGAGGTTGGCGTAATCCAGCGACGCCATCACCTGCTGCTCCAACTGGATGTTCATCAACCGCTTGGTCGCCTCGACCGCCTGCTTCGGCAGATCGATGAGCTTCTTGGCGCATGCGATCGCCTCGCTCAAGGGGTCCTCCACCACATGATTGGCCAGGCCCAGTTCCAGCGCCCGCTGGGCCTTGATCCGCACGCCGGTCAGCGCGAACTCCTTGGCCTGCAACAGACTGATCTGTGAACCCCACACCAGCGGACCACCGTCGGCGGCCACCAGGCCGATCTGCACGTGCGGATCGGCGAAATGCGCGGTCTCGGCCATGTAGACGATGTCCGACAGCGCGGCCAGGCTGCAGCCCAGCCCGACCGCCGGGCCGTTCACCGCGGCGATCACCGGGATGCGGCACCGCACCATGCCGATCACGAGGTCGCGCCCGTGCTTGATCGTCTTCTGCCGCAAGGCCTCGTCGCGACGCAACTCGTCGAGGTAGTTGAAGTCACCGCCGGCCGAAAATGCCCGGCCGGCCCCGGTGATCACCGCGGCCCGCGCGTCGGCGTCCTCGTTGAGGGCTTCCCAGATCCCGGCCAGCCCGACATGCAGATTGTCGTTGACTGCATTCAAGGCATCGGGACGGTTGAGGGTGATGATGCGCAGACCGCCGTCGGCCTGCACATCGATTTCGTCTGGCATTCCGTACATCTGGTTACACCCCTAGTCCGAGGATTCGTGACGCGATGATGTTCTTCTGGATCTGCGAGGTGCCACCCATGACGCTCTGGGCGCGACTGTACAGATAAGCGCTGAGCAACTCGGGGTCCGAGGTGCCGGTCACCGCGAGTGCGGCATGCCCGACGGACTGCTCCACCCACGTCATCAGCAGCTTGTCCAGCGAGCCCTCGGGACCGTGCTTGAGCCCGTCGAGCTGTTCGGACAGTCGCCTGCGCACGTGCAGACGCAGCATCTCGGCCTGCACGCCGGCCCAGGCCAGATCTTCGGGAACCTTACCTTCGACGCGAGACGCCATCTCCCGCACCAGTTTTCCGTAACGCGCCGAGTACCCCAGGGTCGACGGCTCACGCTCATGGCTGACCACGGTCATGGCCAGGCGCCAACCGTCGCCCGGCTCACCCACCATGTTCGACGCCGGCACCACCGCCCCGTCGAAGGCCACCTGGCCGAACTCGGTGGTGACGCCGTTGATCATCTGAAGGGGCCGCTGTTCGATGCCGTCCTGGTGCATCGACACGATGAACGCCGAAATGCCTTTATGTTTGGGGAGGCGGCCGGCCGCGTCTTTCTCCGTGCGGGCCAGCACGAGGCACCAGTCGGCCACATCCGAGTAGCTCGTCCAGATCTTGTGTCCATTGATGATGTAGTTGTCGCCGTCGCGCGTCGCCGTCGTGGTCAGCGAGGCGAGGTCCGAACCGGCACCGGGCTCCGAAAAGCCCTGGCACCACCGCTCGGTGCCATTGATCATCCCCGGCAGGAATCGCTGCTGCAGTTCCTTGCTGCCGTGGTGGCCCAACCCCACCACCAGATAGCCGAGGCTGGGACGCGGCGGAGCACCGGCGCGGGCCAGCTCCTCGTCGACGATGACGTCGTACACCGGCGGCAGGTCCTGACCGCCGAACTCCTTGGGCCACGACGTGCCGAAAAACCCTGCGGCATAGAGGGCCTGATGCCACTCCCCCATCCGGGCCCAGTAATCGTCGCCGGAGGCCTTGAACGATGCGGCGTTGTCGGCCAACCAGGACCTCAGCCGATCCCGGAAAGCGGCTTCCTCGGTCGAATCACGAAAGTCCAAGATCGATCTCCTCCAGCGCGACGGGCCACAGCTCGGTGGATGTCAGTACCCGGCGCAGGTACACGTGCGCCAGGCATTCCCAGGTGTTACCGATCCCGCCGTGCACCTGGATCGCGGTCTCACAGACCGTACGCGCAGCGCGGGCGCAGTAGACCTTGGCGATCTTGGCAGCCCGGACGGCCTCGGCGGCCGGGAGCTCGTCGACCGCCCAGGCCGCGTGACGCAGCACGCTGATCGACCCCTCGATCAGTGCCAGCCCCTCGGCCAGCAGATGCGCGACGGCCTGGTACGAGCCGATCGTCGAGCCGTACTGCTCGCGGACCTTGGCGTAGTCGACGGCCAACGCGTGGGCACCGCGAGCGGCCCCGACCAGATCGGCACTGGTGGCGGTGAGCGCCAGCGCCTGCCAGCGCAGAGCGTCCTCAGCCGACAGCTCGCCGAGCTCGACGGGCGACTCCGCCACGCCGACGGTGCTGCGGGTGAGATCCACACCGGGCGTTGCGGCTTCGCCGGTTCCGACCGTCACCTCACGGTCGAGCAGGCGACCGAGATCGTCGGCCAGCACCGGCCCGAGGAACGGCACGTCGACCAGGCCGCGCGCGAACTCCTCGGCGATGATCGCCACCTCCACTCCGGAGGCCCCGTCGGACCGCAGTGTGCGCCACTCGGTTGCGGCGACCGTGCTTTCCAACCGGGAGATCCTGCCCTCATCCGACAGCTCTCCGACCGCACCCGGTCCGAGGTCGTCGGCCAGTTTCGCCGCGGCCTCTCGCAGCTGCTGCTGTTCAGACGTCAGACGAACGTCCATGCCGCTCCTTCAGCACTCGTCGCAATACCTTTCCGGAAGGTAACCGGGGTATCTCGGTTACGAACTGCACGCGGCTGGGCCGCTTGTATGAGGCCAGCCGCTCGCCGACCAGGTCGATGAGCTCCCGGGCTGACACCGCAGAATGTGTCGCCACCGCGGCCACGATGGCCTCGCCGTCGCCAGCATCGGGCACGCCAAAGACCGCACAGTCGCTGACCGCCGGGTGCCCGTGCAGCACGGCCTCGATCTCGGCCGGTGCCACCTGGAAGCCGCGGACCTTGACCATCTCCTTGGAACGGTCGGTGATCCGAAGGTATCCGTCATCGTCGAGGTAGCCGATGTCTCCCGTGCGGTACCAGCCGTCGCAGAACGCGCCGGCAGTGGCGTCTTTGGGCAGATACCCGGACATCACCGAGTCCGACCGCACCTGGATCTCGCCCTCCTCACCGATACGGACGCGCACCCCGCGCACCGGTGTACCGACGGTGTCGATGCGGGTGTCGTCCAGCGGATTACAGGCGATCACGGGAAGTTCGGTGGTGCCGTACGCGGTCAGCCACCGCACCCCGGCCCGTTCCGTTACCGCCTGGGCCACGCTGCCGGTCACCGGGGTGGCGCACCACATCACGTACCGCAACGAGGACAGGTCGTGACGCTCCAGTGCAGGATGCGCGGCAAGGGCCAACGCGATTGGCGCCACGGCCATTTCGATCGTGATCCGGTCAGATTCGATGTGGCGCAACATGGTGTCGATGTCGAAGCGCCTATGCAGGCGCATCCAGGCGCCGGTGTCGAGCACCATGGCGATGTTGAGCAATCCCAGAATGTGCGAGGGCGGCGTCATGATCTGCATCCGGTCGCCGGAGGTGAAACCCAATGCGTCGCGCCAATGGGCGATAGCCGCGGTGAATCCGCGATGGGTGTGCCGTACCGCCTTGGGCAGGCCCGTGGTTCCCGAGCTGAAGACGAACAGCGCGTCGGAGTCCGGGTCGGGCGTATCGAACTGCCGGCGGCCCGGGGTGATCGGCTCATCCAAATGCAGCATCGGCATGTGCGCGGCCAGCACCTCATGATCGCCCACCGCGTGACTGGGCTCGGTGAGCGCCAGCGCATGGGCGACCTCCGCGGCCTTCCACGCCGGACTGATCAACACGGCCGCCGCTCCCAGGCCCCAGATCGCCCGCAGCGCCACGACGAACTCGGGCCGGTTGGACGACATCATGGCGACCCGGTCACCCGGCCTGACGCCGCGATGCTCGAGAACGGTGGCGATTCCACTGGTCAGCGTATCGAGCTCGTCCAGGGTGTATTCGCGGTCGTCGAACGCGAGCACGCCGGGCTCAGTCGTCACGATCCACCACCCTTCTCCCGAGCTCTCCGCTGGGCACTGAAGACACCGAGAAGATACTATCAGTTAGCGAGAATGGTATTCTCTTCATATCAGAACGAACGTGCACAGGGGAGTCACATGACGGCAGAACCGACGGTCGGCACCGAGGCGGACGGCAAGGTCACGATCATCTTCGATCGCGAGCAGTTGTCCGTCCCCCGCCGACAGGGCGAAACGCTGCTGGAGAGCGCGCGCCGCGCCGGGATGACGCCTCCGTTCTCCTGCGAGGCAGGCAACTGCGGTACCTGCATGGCCAAGCTACTCGAGGGCACCGCCACCATGCGGGTCAACGATGCACTCGATGACGACGAGGTCGCCGACGGTTACGTGCTGACCTGCCAGGCCGTACCCGATTGCGATGCGGTGACCGTTTCCTACGACGAGGGCTGAACCGCCGCCGTCAGCAGCGCCGCCGACTTCTACTGCAGGGTGGCAAATTTCGGGCCGTCACGACCCTCGCGCAGAAACCGGCGAATCAGAAACCGACCCGTACTCGTCGAACGCCGGCGCCGGCCGGTAGTCCGGCGTGTACCCGGCGACGCGCACCGGGCTGCCCACCAACCGGAAGTCCCCTGCCGTCACCAACACCTCGGGCGTGGCCGTGAGCGCCTCGGGCAAGGTGCGCACGGCGGCCGCCGGAATCCCCAGCGGCTTGAGCCGTGCCTCCCACTCCGCGGCGGTACCGGTCGCCAGCACGGTGGTCACCACGTCCAGGACCTCATCCCGGCGGGCCGCCCGCTCCGCCATGGTGGTGAACCCTTCGATGCCGGCCTCACCGGCGAACGACTTCCAGAACCCGTCGTGGGTGATGAACAATGCCAGATACCCGCCGGCAGTCGGAAATAGTTGTGCCGGTACATAATAGGAGTGCGCGCCGAAAGGATGGCGACGCGGTTCGGCGCCGTCGTTGAGATAGGCCGAGGCGCGGTAGTTCAGCTGCGAGAGCATGACGTCGCGCAGCGATACGTCCACCTGGCCGCCGTCGCCCGACACGATCATCGCCAGCAGACCGAGCGCGGCGGTCAGCCCGGTCGAGTTGTCCGCCGAGGAGTAGCCCGGCAGTGTGGGCGGGCCGTCGGGATCGCCGGTCATGGCGGCCACTCCGGTGGCAGCCTGGATGACGTAGTCGAAGGCCGGGTCGTCTCCCCCGTCGAGCCCGAAGCCCGTCATCGCGACACAGACGATCTTCGGGTTGAACCGCCGCAGGTTCTCATAGGTGAGGCCGAGCCTGCGGATCACGGAAGGCTTCATGTTCACCAGCAGCGCATGCGAATCGGCCACGAGTTGACCGAGCTTGGCCTGTCCGGCTGCTGAGGCAAGATCCAGGCAGATACTGCGCTTGCCTCGGTTGAGGCTGGCGAAATAGCTGTCCCCGACCTGACGCGAGATCTCGCCGCCGGGCGGTTCGACCTTGATCACCTCGGCACCCAGATCGGCCAGCATCATGGTGGCGTACGGGCCGGCGAGCATGACGCCGACCTCGATGACACGGATGCCGGCCAGCGGACCTGTCACAGCGCCGAGCCTACGGTTTGTGGCGCGATCCGGCTGAAAAGCCGCCAAGAAGCGTCGTTTCGGCAGATCATCGAACCGCCTTGGCGAGCTCGGCGATCACCTCACGGGTCCGGTACTTCGAGGCGATCAACTCGTCACGGGTTTCCCCGATCGGCAACAGCCGCACCGAAAGATCCGTCACCCCGGCATCGGCGAACTGCTTGAACCGCTTCAGGATTGACTCCTCGTCGCCTGCCGCGCACAGATCCCCGACATTGCGGGCCTCCCCGCGGTCCAGCAGCCGCTGATAGTTCGGCGAGGTCTCGGCCTCGGCCAGGATGCGGTTGGCCCGGTCCTTGGCGGCCTCGATCTCGGAATTGGCACACAGGGTGACCGGGATGCCCGCCACGATCCGCGGCGCCGGTTTGCCCGCGTCTGCGGCGGCCTTGTTGATCTTCGGCGCGATGTGCTCACCGATCGCCTTCTCGTCAGCCATCCACAGCGATGTTCCGTCGGCATGCTCGCCGGCGATCTGTAACATCACCGGGCCCAGTGCGGACACCAGCACCGGCATCGGCGTGTCGGCGGCCAGCACGGTCGGGTTGTGCACCGTGAACGAATCATTCTCCACGTCAATCATGAACTCCCGGGTCGCTGCGCTCCTGCCCTCCGAAGGACCCGGCCCGGCGATCGCCATGTTCAGCACCTGCAGGTAGTCCCGGGTGTAGGCGGCGGGCTTGTCGTAGGGCAGGCCCAGCATGTCGCGGACGATCCAGTGATGTGACGGCCCGACACCCAGAGCCAAACGACCGCCGGACATCGCGTGTACCGACAGGGCCTGCCGGGCCAGCGCGATCGGGTGCTGTGCCTGCAGCGGCACCACTGCCGTCCCGAGTTCGATGCGCGTGGTGTTCGCCGCCATCAGCGCCACCATGGTCAGGCAGTCGAAGTCGTTGGGCACCTGCGGCATCCACGCGCTGTCCAGCCCGGCCGACTCGGCCCACTGGATGTCGGAGATCAGTTTGGAGACCTTGCGGGCCATATCGCCACGCTCGGCGCCGATCATCACGCCCAGTCTCATGACTCCGAAACCTTCTCTGTCAGGGCACGAACGTCGGTCACCAAGGTCTCGAGCGAGGTTCCCGTCGGGAACACCGCAGCCGCACCGGCATCCAGCAGTTTCTGCACATCGGATTGCGGAATGGTGCCACCGACGACGACGGCGATGTCACCGGCTTCAGCCGCCCGCAAGGCTTCGACGGTACGCGTCGTCAGCGCGACATGCGCACCCGACAGAATCGAAAGACCCACCAGTGCAACGTCTTCCTGCAGCGCGATCGACACGATGTCTTCAATACGCTGCCGGATGCCGGTGTAGATCACCTCGAATCCGGCGTCCCGCAACGTCCGCGCGACGATCTTGGCCCCGCGGTCATGACCATCGAGACCGGGCTTTGCAACGAGTACGCGAGTAGCCATGCCTAGAACACCACCGGCTGCTGGAACTCGCCCCACACCGACTTCAAGGTCGACACCATCTCTCCCACTGTGCAATACGCATTGGCGCAGTCGATCAACCGGTGCATCAGGTTGTCGTCACCTTCGGCGGCAACCGACAGCGCCACTAGTGCTTCTTTGACGGCTACGTCACTACGCTCGGCCTTGACCTTCGAAAGTCGCTTGAGCTGAAGATCACGCCCCTCGGCGTCGAGCTCGTACGTCGCGATGTCGGGTGCCGGTTCATCGACGACGAACTTGTTGACCCCGACCACCGGACGCTCACCGGATTCGGTCTCCTGGTGAATCTTGAACGCCTCGTCGGCGATCAAACCCTGCAGGTAACCGTCCTCGATGCACCGCACCATGCCGCCGTGCTTCTCCAGGTCGTCCATGATCTCGATGATCTTGGCCTCGGTCGCGTCGGTCAGCGCCTCGACGAAGTAGGACCCACCGAGCGGGTCGGCGACTTTGGTGACACCGGTTTCGTAGGCCAGGATCTGCTGGGTGCGCAGCGCCAGCGTCGCCGATTCCTCACTGGGCAGGGCGAACGGTTCATCCCACGCCGCGGTGAACATCGACTGCACGCCACCCAGCACCGCGGCCATGGCTTCATAGGCGACTCGGACCAAGTTGTTCTGTGCCTGCGGCGCATACAGCGACGCCCCGCCGGCCACACAGCCGAAGCGGAACATCGAGGCCTTGTCGGTGGTCGCGCCGTAGCGCTCCCGCACGATCGTGGCCCAACGCCGCCGGCCGGCACGGTATTTCGCGATCTCTTCGAAGAAGTCGCCATGGGTGTAGAAGAAGAAGGAGATCTGCGGGGCGAATTTGTCGATCGTCATCCGGCCGCGCTCGACGACCGTGTCGCAGTAGGTGACTCCGTCGGCAAGCGTGAACGACATCTCCTGAATGGCGTTGGCCCCGGCATCGCGGAAGTGCGCACCGGCCACCGAGATCGCGTTGAACCGGGGAACCTCGGCCGCGCAGAACTCGATGGTGTCGGCGATCAGCCGCAGGGACGGCTCGGGCGGCCAGATCCAGGTGCCGCGCGACGCGTACTCCTTGAGGATGTCGTTCTGGATGGTGCCGGTGAGCTTCTCGCGCGGCACGCCCTTCTTCTCCGCGGCGGCGACGTAGAAGGCCAGCAGGATGGCCGCGGTGCCGTTGATGGTGAAGCTGGTGCTGATCTTGTCGAGCGGGATGCCGTCGAACAGGATCTCGGCGTCGGCCAGGGTGTCGACCGCGACTCCGACACGACCGACCTCTTCGCCGTACTCCTCGTCATCCGAGTCGTAGCCGCACTGGGTGGGCAGGTCCAGCGCCACCGACAATCCCGTTCCGCCCTGATCAAGCAGGTAGCGGTACCGACGGTTGGATTCCTCGGCAGTGCCGAAACCCGAGTACTGCCGAAAGGTCCAGGTTTTACCGCGGTAGCCGGAAGCGAAGTTGCCGCGGGTGAAGGGATAGGTCCCCGGGGCAGGCGGCTCGACCGCACGGTCGCTCGGCCCGTAGACCGGGGCCAGCGGGATGCCAGACGGAGTCGCTACCGGAGGAACATCGTGCTCGCTCATCAGTGGATAACGTACTTGCTAAAAATGAGAATGCCAATACCGCGTGGTGGAAATGTAGCGCACGTACTGGACGGGAGCGCTCCGACCTGCACGTCGGGAACCAGCGCCGACACGACCGAATACATCTGGTCGGCGCCCGAATTTCCGCCCCCCGCGACCCACGATTACGGCACTTGCTAAAAATGAGAATGTCAATACCATTTGGGTACGGTTGACAGTACCGTTGACGACGGCGCGATTGCTGCGCTCGACGAGGAGGACGATGTCCAGCCAGCAAGAGTCTTTCACCGACCGCACACTGGTCGTGTCCGGCGGCAGCCGCGGCATCGGGTTGGCGATCGCGCTCGGTGCCGCCCGCCGCGGAGCGAACGTCGTGCTGCTGGCCAAGACTGCAGAACCGCACCCGAAGCTGCCCGGCACCGTGCACACCGCGGTCGCCGAGGTCGAGGTCGCCGGCGGCAAGGGCGTCGCGGTGGTCGGCGACGTGCGCAAGGAACAGGACGTGGCCCGCGCGGTCGAGACCGCCGTCGAGCACTTCGGCGGCGTGGACATCGTGATCAACAACGCCAGCGCCATCTCCACCGACCCCACCGAGGCGCTATCGACCAAGAAGTTCGACCTGATGATGGACATCAACATCCGCGGCACGTTCCTGCTCACCAAGGCCGCGTTGCCGCACCTGCAGAAATCCACGAACCCACAGGTGCTGACGCTGGCCCCACCGCTGAACATGAACCCCTACTGGCTGGGCGCGCACCCCTCCTACACGCTGTCCAAGTACGGCATGACGCTGCTCTCGCTGGGCTGGGCCGCCGAATACGCGGACGCAGGCATCGGTTTCAGCTGCTTGTGGCCCGAGACCTACATCGCCACCGCAGCGGTGACCAATCTGGCCGAGGGCGACAAGATGGCATCGCGGTCGCGCAGCCCGGAGATCATGGCGGATGCGGCCGTGGAGATCCTGTCGCGCCCGGCCGCCCAGGTGAACGGCCAGACCTTCATCGACTCCGAGGTGCTCACCGCCGCCGGCATCACCGACCTCTCCCGCTACGGCGGCGGGGACGACCCGATCGTCGACATCTTCATCGACGCACCGGGGCAGGGTCTATGAGCATCTCACTCCTGCTGGAGATGGCGGTCTCCGGCGGGCCTGACCGCACCGCGGTGGTATCCGACGATCTGCGCCTTACCACCGAGGAGCTCAGCTCCCTCGCGGACGGCGGTGCCGGGGTCATCGCGTCGTCGGGGGCAGCCCACGTGGCGTATGTCGGCACCGGCGGCGCATTGCTGCCGCTGCTGCTGTTCGCCTCGGCGCGCGCCGCCGTGCCGTTCACCCCGCTGAACTACCGGCTCAGCAAAGAGGGCCTGCACGAGCTGATCGAGCGGCTGCCCGAGCCGCTGGTGGTCGCAGACACCGAATACGCCGACGTGGTCGCCGGATCCGCCAAGCACGTCGTCACCTCCGAGGAATTTCTGGCGGCAGCCCGTACCGCCGAACCTGCGGCCGAGTTCGCCGACCCCGACGCCGTCGCCGTCGTGCTGTTCACCTCGGGCACCACATCGCGCCCCAAGGCCGTCGAGCTGACCCACAACAACCTGACCAGCTACATCACCGGAACGGTCGAGTTCGCCTCCGCCGCACAGGAAGACGCGGCGCTGATCTGCGTGCCGCCGTATCACATCGCCGGGGTCAGCGCGGCCATGTCGAACCTGTACGCCGGCCGAAAGATGGTGTATCTGCGGCACTTCGACGCAGCCAGGTGGGTCGAGCTGGTCCGCACCGAAGGCGTCACCTCGGCCACCGTGGTGCCCACCATGCTCGACCGCATCGTCACGGCACTGGAAGCCGCCGACGTCGACCTGCCGACATTGCGCAATCTGGCCTACGGCGGCTCCAAGGTGGCCCTGCCCTTGGTCCGCAAAGCCCTGCAACTGTTGCCGAACGTCGGTTTCGTCAATGCCTATGGCTTGACCGAAACCAGTTCCACCATCGCGGTTCTGGGCCCCGACGATCACCGCGAGGCACTGGCCGCCGAGGACGCGGCCGCCGCCAGGAGGCTCGGCTCGGTGGGCCAGGTGGTGCCCGGCGTCGAGGTGCAGATCCGTGCCGACGACGGCACCGTGCTCGGCGCCGGCGAGACCGGTGAACTGTTCGTGCGCGGCCAGCAGGTGTCGGGTCGCTACACCGACATCGGATCGGTGCTCGACGCCGACGGGTGGTTCCCCACCAAGGATGTCGCCATGCTCGACGAGGGCGGTTACCTGTTCATCGGCGGACGCTCCGACGACACCATCATCCGCGGCGGAGAGAACATCGCCCCGGCCGAGATCGAGGACGTGCTCGTCGAACATCCCGAGGTCCGAGACGTGGCCGTCGTCGGCCCCGAAGATCCGCAATGGGGCCAGATCATCGTGGCCGTCGTGGTCCCCGTCGAGGGGACCTCGCCCGACCCGGACGCCCTGCGCGATCATGTCCGCAAGCAACTGCGCGGATCCCGCACCCCCGACCGGGTGGTGTTCCGCGATGAACTGCCCACAAACCCGACCGGCAAGGTCCTGCGCCGCCAACTCGTCGACGAGCTCGCACCAGCCAGTAAGGAGTCAGCATGATCAAGAACGGCACCCGTCTGCAGAGTCAGGTGTGCGACACCCAGGTGATCGTGGTGCGCAGCGCCGACAGCCTCGACGACCTGCGCGCCGGTGGTGTGCCGATGATCGCACTCGACCAGGAGAAGCCGGCGAAAGACTCCGGTCTCACTCTCGACCCGGCGTTCTCCGACGGCAACCTGATGGGCAAGCGCTACGTCGACGAGGGCGGCGCCGAGGTGCTGGTCACCAAGGCCGGTGCCGGCACACTCTCCATCGGCACCACGCCGCTGGCGATCAAGGAAGCCAAGCCACTGCCCGCCAGCGATTAGGCCGGGGCATGGTGCCATAGGCCACTCCGAGAACGTTGATCTCGCCATCACCACCTGAGCACGATGCCGATTTCCTCGTTGTCCTCACCGTAGAAATCGCCCGTCGGCACAAACCCGAGTTCCTTGTAGAACCGACCGGGACTGCTCGGGCCTTCGCCATAACTGGTGTGCAACTCGCGGAAGCCGCGGACGCTCAAGCTCGCGACAACCATGTCGATGGCCTTTCGGCCAATTCCACGTCCTTGGTATGGCCGCGCCACCATGAGTCTCCATAGGAAGACCCCGTGGCACTCGATACCGTCCTCGTAGTCGTAACCGTTGTGCAGCATGATGAATCCGACAAGCGTCTCGCCGAGATAGATGGCACGAAACCAGGCGCACTCCGAGAAATGCGCCTCGGCGATCGACACGGCGTTGTCGGCGACCATCTCATGTTGTTCGTCGGTGAGGGTCTCGCTCAACTCGCAGACCGCCGTCACCGTCAATGCGGTGATCCGGCGGAACGTGACGTCGGTGGTCGTGTCGCCGGTCACCGCAGTGGGCCTTCGGCAGTCGCAAACAACGCCCGTCGGTCCGCGTCCAACGTCTCGGTCAGATCCGCGGCGAGTTCTACCACCCACTGCTCGTCCTCGGCCAACTCATGCGTGTCGGGTCCGACGTCGATGACGTCGGCAAGCTCGAGAATTCCGTAGGCCAACTGCAATCGGTCGAACACCGCGAGTGCAGTACGAACGCGAGCGGACTCAGCCGCACCACGCATGCCTCGTTCGTCCAGATAAGCGTCGAGAAAAATATCGCGCAGGTCCGGCCGCTCGCTGTATTCACGAATTGCCGACGCGACATCGCGCAGCAGGAATCCGGTGCCGAACTCACCGAAGTCGTAGCACATCGCGCGTCCCGTCTGGAAGCAGGCGTTGTCCGGCTCGAGGTCACCGTGCACCGGCCCTCGAGCGCGCAACTCCGGATCCAATGCCGCGACGGCATCATGGATGTGGAGTAGCGCCCGACGAAGTTCGACGTCTTCACTCAGGGATTCAGCCTCGGCAGCGAGATCCAACTCTCGATTGGGCAACTCGCCCGGAAAGGCGGTGCGGTGCAGTGTGGCGAGCATCCGTCCCAGTGCGGCGACCTGCTCTTCACTGAGGTCGTCTGGCTCCAACCATTCGCCGGCCGCGGCAGGAAGCAGCGTCGCGGTCATCCGCCCGAGAGGGGTGATGATGTCTTCGGTGAGCCTCCCCGCGCGAGAACGGTGCGGGCATGTCACCGGGAAGCCTTGGTGAGCAAGCTGTTCCATCGATACGGCAACCACGTCAGCATCCGCAGCAGTGAGCGCCGACACCGGGTCGAGGCGCAGGAAGTGCGTGGGAGCCTCGACCGGGCCGAGACAGAAAACATGGCTCGCACTCGACCGCCAGAACAGCGCCACGCCGGGCGAGTGGCCCCACCGCGCAGCGGCGGCGTCGGCGATCGCGCTACGACCTTCCGAGTCCACCGTGCGGTCTAGGGCCAAGAGTTCGCTGAGTTTCAGCAGAGAGCATCGTCCTTCGAATGGGTACGGTTGTTGTCCGCGCAGACCGTATCCAAGCCGGTTGGGCGCGGCAATCGAATATTGGCGCCACCTGGCTAAGATGGGCCTGAAACCAACGCCTTTCGAACCAACATCCGGCCTGTGCTCGCCTAGGACTGCATCAGGCACGCGGCAACGGCCGCAGCCTCGGCCGCGCCGGCGGGCAGCGGAGTCGCCGCGGCGGC
>NZ_LT546207.1:2326023-2401274 GCF_900078665.2 Mycolicibacterium houstonense
GGCGGCGCGTAGACCGTCCAGCAGCAGGGCAATCTGGCGGCGGGCGACGGCAGCGGCGTCCGGGCCGCCATGGTCGGCCAGGCAGGCGTTGAGCCAAAGTGCGGTGAACAGATCATCGACGGTGATGTCGGCGCGCAGCGAACCGTCGGCCTGAGCTTCGGTGATCAATCGCGAGCCGAGTTCCAGGCTGGCCTGGCAGATCTGCTCGATCGCCGGCGAGGCGTACTGCGTGGTGCACATGGCATCGCTGAAGGCATGATCGCCGGCCTGCAGATCACACAATCCGAATACGAAGGTGGCGAAGCGATCCCACGCCGAGTCAGCGGACAGCGCGCGTTCGGACAGGTCCTCGAATGTCTGCGCCAGCAAGGCAGGCAACGTTGCGTCGATGAGTTCCTCGCGAGTCGCGAATCGGTTGTAGAGCGTCCCGATGCTGACCTCGGCGCGCACCGCGATGGCCTCCAGCGGAGCGCCGAGCCCGCGCTCCTGAAACTCGATTCGCGCGGCTTCGAGCAGTTTCTCGCGATTGCGGCGCGCATCGGCGCGTAACGCGCGTTGTGCCGGCATCGCACCTCCAGAACTAAGTTGACACGCACCCTCAATATAGCGCTAGGCTGGCTTGTGTAACTTGAGCCAAACCCTCAACTTGGAGCAATCGTGAAGCTGCCCTGGTACATCAAGCCCGGCAACAAGGCGATCGTCGCGCTGTCCCGGCTCGGATTCCGCTTCGGCCCAAAGGGACCCGTGATCCTCACGGTCACCGGACGCAAATCCGGGCAACCCCGCGCGACACCGGTCACACCGATGTTTGTCGACGGCAAGCAATATGTCGCAGCCGCACCGGAGGCGGCGTGGATCGCAAACGTGCGGGCCGACCAGGCCGCGACGCTGAGCCGGGGGCGCCGGGTCGAGCAGGTACGGGTGGTCGAGCTTTCCGACGAAGACGCCAGACCACTACTTCGTCTACTGCCCAGCCTGATTCCCGGTTGGGTCGGCTTTCTTCGCCAGGGCGGACTCGTGACCGACGGTGACCCCGACGAGTTCGAGGCGCTCCTGGGGCGGATGCCGATCTTCCGGATGGATCCCGCGTAGGTCGCGGCGCAGCCGGAGCCGCCTCACGCGTGGCGGCTGGTCACTCCCCCGTCCACCACCAATTGCGTGCCCGTGATGAACGACGCCTTGGCTGACATCAGGAACGACACGGCCGCCCCCACCTCGCCGGGCTGACCGAGCCGACCCAACGGCGCGGCCTGCTCGAAACCCGCGCGGATCTCATCGACGTCCAAGGCGATCTGCAGCATCGGGGTGTGGATGAAGCCCGGGCACACCGCGTTGACGCGAATACCCAACGGCCCCAACTGCGCAGCCATCGACCGCGTCATGCCGAGCAGTCCGGCCTTCGAGGCGCAGTAGGCCGGGATGAAGGGGTTGGCTGCCAGGCCCTCGATACTGGAGATGCCCACCACCGCGGGCGACCCACCGTCGCGGGCCGACTTCTCCAGGTGCGGTAGCAGCAGCTGCACCAACAACGCCTGCGCACGCAGGTTCACGTCGAGCACCGCATCCCAGGATTCCTCGGTGTAGGCGCCGACCGGTTCGGCGATCACCCGGCCCGCGGCGTGCACCAGGCCGTCGATGCCGTCGAGCGCCTGCGCCGTAACCTCAACCGCTGCCGCCAATGCCCCGGTGTCGCACACATCGATCACCGTCGAGGGCATACCCAGCCCCTCGGCCACCGCCTTCACCTCAGGCGCGATGTCCCACAACGCAACCCGTCGGCCGTCCGCGATGAGCGCCTCCGCGCTGGCCCGGCCGATCCCCGATGCTGCACCCGTCACCACCACACCTGTCATGCCGGACAGGGTAGGTGCCGCACCGCCACGCGGGGGCGATTTTGGTTATATCGGCTAATCGACGAGATCAGCCAGCGCCTGTGCGGTCTGCAGGTCTTCGTACGCCGCCGAATACCGCTGCGCCAGGGCCAGCGCGATGTCGGGGCGCTGCCACAACTCCCCCGCGCTGACGGTCGCGAGCCAGGTCATCAGACCATGCGCCACCGACGCCCGGTAACGCAGCCAGATCTCGTCGGGCGACGGAAGCTCGTCGGCCGGCAACCCGAGCGCGTCCCGGTATTCCTCGAGCAACTCACGCTCGGCCACTCGACGGTCCTCGGTGGTCAGCGCGCCCTGCAGGAAATAGCCCAGATCCAGCGAGAAGTTGCCGCGCCGGGCCACTTGCCAATCCAGGAAACCGACGTCGCCGTCACGCAGCACGTAGGTGTTGCCGATGTGCGGATCACCATGCAGCAGCGTCTGCGAGGAGCCCGACGAGGTGAGGGTCTGAATGAAGGGTTTCCAGATCCCTTCCACCAGACGGTCGATGGTCAGTGCATGAACCGANGGGCCAGCCCACGCACCCCGTGCGCGGCCTGTTCCACGGTCAGCGGCCGGGTGGCATCCCGCGGGTCAGCCGAGCGGGCCGTGAGGTCTTCCATGACCAAGACGAAGTCTTCGTCGCCCTCATCGATCGGCGCCGCGTACACCAATGGATGTTCCAGCGGCAGTTCGACTTTCGAGTTGAACAACCGCGGCTCGTGCAGCAGACCGCTGGTGTACCTGATCATCTCCTTGTGGCCGGGATCGACGGCCTTGGCGAACACCGTGGCGGGCCCCGACCCCGAGGAGTAGGTAACCGACAGCCGTGCACGCCGATTGGTGCCGTCGTCGCGCATGTCGACGGTAACGCGGTCCACCACCGCCTCGGGGTGGTGATCCGCCAGCGCCACCGTCATCCACTCGGGCGTGATCTGCGTCCAATCCTCAGGGACGGTCAGCACGGCGGTCATCGAATGAAGGCCGGCATCGAATCCCAGCCGCGCACCGTCGAGGTCGGCGACAACTCGGCGTTGTCGAGATCGACGTCCCACTCCGGGAACCGCTTGAGCATCTCCTCCAACGCGATCCGGCCCTCCAGCCGAGCCAACGCCGAACCCAGGCAGTAGTGGGTGCCCACGCTGAACGCCAGGTGCTGGCGCTGTTCGCGGTGGATGTCGAAAACCTCACCGTCGGGCGGGAACTGGCGGCTGTCGCGCACCGCCGCGCCGATCAGCATCATCATCACGCTGCCTTCGGGAACGGTCCGGCCGTGGAACTCGACGTCGCGGGTGACGTAGCGGGCCACATGCGGCGCCGGCGGTTCGAACCGCAGGAGCTCCTCGATCGCTTGCGGGATGAGGCCGGGGTTCTGCACCAACTGGCGCCGCTGATCCGGATGCTCGGCGAGCACCTTTGCCGCCCAACCGATCAACCGTGTCGTGGTCTCGTTGCCCGCTCCCGCGACCACGTTGATGTAGATGAGCAGCTCCTCGCGGGTGAGCTTGCGAGTGACGCCGTGCTCATCGGTGAACTCCACGTTGAGTAGATCGGTCATGATGTCGTCGGACGGATTGTTCTTGCGCCAGTCGATGTAGGTCTCGAAGATCGAGCCGTCGACCAGACCCTCCTGCGCCGCCTTCATCGGCTTGCCCGCCTCGGTGCGCAACTGGTCGTTGCCGTGGTCGCGGATCATCTCCTGGTCGTCCTCGGGGATGCCCAGCAGGGCACTGATCACCCGCATCGGCATGATCGCGCCGAAATCCTTGATGAAGTCGATCTTTCCGGCGCCGACCAGTGGGTCCAGCGACTGCGCGCAGAACTCCCGGATCTTGGGCTCGAGCGCATTGATCTTGCGCGGGGTGAACATCCGGGCCAGCAACTTGCGGTGCACGGTGTGGATCGGCGGATCCTCGAAGATCAGGGCTCCGGAGGGGATGTCGATGTTGGCCTTGATCAGTTCGATGATCGCGCCGCGGGCCGAGCTGAACGTCTCGTGGTCGACCAGGCCCTTGTTGACGTCGGCGAACCGACTCAACGCGTAGAAGTCGTGCTGCTCGTTGTAGTACAGCGGCGATTCCTCGCGCAGCCGGGCGAACGTCGGATAGGGGTTGGCGTTGATCTCGACGTCGTAGGGGTCGAAGTACACCTTCTGAGTCGCGCTGGCTGTCACCGGAAATCCACCTCTCTGTGTCCGAGAGCGGAGTTTACACAGCGTTGGTTATGCGCGTAAGTAGATCGCCGACAAACACCGGAGCATCGGCAAAGCCGATGGTCAGGTGGACGCGCGCTGGATCAGCCTGGCCACCTCGGCGCTGCTCGGCTCGGCCTCGGCCGGATACCCGAGTTCCGACATCATCGCGGCCACCGCGACGTCGACGATCGCCTTGGCGTCGAACGCCACCGAGGTCAGCGGCGGCGCACTCACGGCACCCAGGTCGATCGCGTTGACACCCATCACCGCCATGTCTCCCGGGCACCTCAGCCCCGCCTCTCGCAGCCCGTGCAGCACCACGAATGCGGTCTCGTCGCTCTGCGCGCAGATCGCCGTCACCCCGTCGGCCGCCGAGCGCCCGACGATCCCGGCGGCGTTGGACCCGTCGGCCGCGAAACTGGCCACCGCGATCTCGGGGAGCCCACGCCGTTCGGCCGCGGCCCGCAGCCCCACCAACCAATAGTCGCCGAGCGGACGGAGTTCTTCCTCGGTCGTGTAGGCGAACGCCAGCCGGCTGTGGCCGCGCCCCGCGAGGTGATCCACCCGCATCTCGCCGATACTCGCGTCGAGCGAGCCGATCGCATGCAACTGCGAGCTGCCCAGATGAATCTGCGGGATGCCGGCCGAGTTCGCCGCCGCCAGCGCAATACCGGTCAGCGGGAACGTGCTGGTGACCGCCATCGGATTCAGGTCTGCGATCGCGTCGACGACGTTGCGGTCGTCGTCGGTTTCGAACTGCAGGGACAGTACGACGCCGTGCCGCGCAAGCGCCGTGGTGAGCCGACTGCCGACCTCGATGGGCAGGTTTCCCAGCGAGAGCCGGCCGACGATGTAGAGCACCACACCGCTGCCGCCGACCGCGAGGTTGCGGGCCGCCAGGTTGGGCCGGTAGCCGAGGTCGGCCGCCGCTTTGCGCACCGCCGCCTGCGTCTGTTCCGAGATACGTTGCCCTTGAACATTGTTGAGGACGTAGCTGACGGTAGCCGTGGAGACGTTGGCCAGCCTGGCTACGTCGGCTTTCGTGGGGCGGGCCGTCGGTTTGGTGCTGCTCACGGTGACATCGTGACACGTTGCTGATCGGTGGGGTCGGCTATGCCACGCAGCGGCCGTCCGGCACTCTCCCGCAAGGTCAGCACGGTGAGTACCGAGACGACGCCTGCGGCAACGAGATACAGCGCCGGCGCCAGATTGTTATATGTGGCGGTGGTGAGCCAGGTGACCACATACGGCGTGGTGCCGCCGAACAACGCCACCGCGATGTTGTAGCCGATCGAGAAGCCGCTGTAGCGCACCCGGGTGGTGAACAGCTCGACGCCGGCGGTCACCGCGGTCGCCACGTAGACCGATTCGATCGCGGCCAGCAGGCAGTGGCCGATGGTCGCCGCGGCCACCGATCCCGAATTCATCAGCAGGAAAAGCGGATACGCGCACACGACGAAACCCGCCGACCCGGCCAGCAGCAGCGACTTGCGTCCGATGCGGTCCGACAGTGCGGCCAGCGGCAGGATCAGGATCAGGGCAACCAGGCTGGCCAGCGTGATCGAGACGAACGCCTGGGTCTTGCTGAAATGCAGCGCCTTGATGAAGTACGTCGGCAGGAACGTGAAGACGACGTAGTAACCGACGTTGAACACGATGAACAGACCGATGACCTGCAGGATGGCCCGCCGCGCCGTGCCCACCGCTTCGCGCAACGGCGAGTCGGCGACCCGGTCGGCCTTGTCGAGCTCGGCGAATTCGGGAGTGTCGTCGAGCCGCAACCGGATGTAGAGGCCGACGAGTCCGAGCGGGGCGGCCACCAGGAACGGGATGCGCCAGCCGTAGCTCTCCATCGCCTCCGGTGGCAGCAGGGCCTGCAGGAGGGTGACGGTGACCGACCCCAGCAGGAAGCCCAGCACTCCCGACCAGGCGATGAAGGTGACGGTGAGCCCACGCCATCGGGTACCTGCGTATTCAGCCAGATAGACGGCGCCGCCGCCGTATTCACCACCCGCCGAGAAACCCTGGAGGCAGCGCAGTAGGAGCAGAAGCAGCGGTGCGGCCACCCCGATCGTGGCCTAGGTGGGAAGCAGGCCGATGCCGAGGGTGGCCGCCGACATCAGCAGGATCACCACGGCGAGCACTCGCTGACGGCCCAACCTGTCGCCCAGCGGACCGAACACGAATCCGCCGAGCGGCCGCATGAAGAACGCCGCGGCGAAAATGGCGAAAGTGTTGAGCAGGGCCGCGGTTTCGTTTCCGGCCGGGAAGAAGTTGGCCGCGATGTAGGTCGCCAGGAAGCCGTAGATGGCGAAGTCGAACCACTCCACCGCGTTGCCGATGGACGCGCCGGTGACAGCCTTGCGCACCGGGGAATTCACTCGGGTGTCTCGCTTGGTTGCCATCAACAGAAAACTCGCCTCTCGGATCGCGAGAGGCGAGTTTATCCGTTTGGTTATGCGCGTAAGCCAATTTCCTCGAACACCCAGATGGCGCCGCCGGTGGCACCCAGTTGAACGGCGTGCCGTGCCGAACGTCGCCGGGAGCAGGTAGAACTGGCTGGGGTGAATCGCACGAAAGGCGGCTCAAGTGGCGAGGCTTCGCTGGTGGCTCGGTCTGGCCTGTTGCGCGATGGTGTTGGCCGGGTGCGCGGATGCCACGGTCGTCGGGGGCCGGGCGACGTCGATGCTGTTCCTGCCCGACCGCGTGGGCGGGCTGCCGGTGACCGACGGCCACAGCGGAATCCGGCCCGGCGCACCCGCGCCGACCCGGCAGGCCGAGAACACCGACGGCGGTCAGATCGACGACCTGGTTCTGCTGGCCGTCGACGACATCGAGGATTTCTGGTCCGACCACTACACCGGCGGCTCCCTGCCCGGAACGTTCACCCCCGTCTCGCGTCTGGTGTCGTTCAACTCCGATGCATCCCCCGGGCTCGACCTGTGCGGTGAGAACACGGCCGGGCTGACCAATGCCTTCTACTGCTTGACCAGTGACGTGATGGCGTGGGACCGCGGCGTGGCGATACCCGTCGCGGCACAGTACTTCGGACAGATGGGTGTCGTCGGCGTCATGGCCCACGAGTACGGCCACGCCGTCCAGCAGCAGGCCCGGCTGATCAACGAGAGCACTCCCGTGCTGGTGGCCGAACAGCAGGCCGATTGCCTTGCCGGCGTCTACCTGCGCTGGGTGGCCGCGGGCGAATCGCCCCGCTTCGAGTTGAGCACCGGCGACGGGCTCAATCACGTTCTGGCCGGCCTGATCTACATCCGCGATCCGCTGATGACCCGAATCGACGCGGCCCTCACCGGCAACGAACACGGCTCGGCCCTGGACCGGGTCAGCGCGTTCCAGATCGGCTTCAGCGGCAACATCGACCAATGCGCGGCGATGGACTCCGACGAGATCAAGAAGCGCCGCGGGGACCTCCCCAAGTTCCTCGATTTCTTCGGCGTCGACCAGACCGGCAACAGCACCATCACCGCCGACCTGCTGGACCAGACCATGCAATCGCTACAGCATGTGTACGCGCCCAGCAATCCACCGACCCTGAGCACCGAACCCAGCGGCTGCCCGGACGCCGGACCGTCGCCTCCGGCGTCCTACTGCCCGGCGACCAACACCATCGTGGTCGATCTGGACGGGATGAAAGCGTTGGGCGAAGCCAGGAACGAAAACGACGAGCAGGAGCTGCTGCAGGGCGACAACTCGGCGATCTCGGTGTTGACGTCCCGCTACGCGCTGGCCATCCAACACGAGAAAGGCCTCACACTGGACACCCCCGTGGCCGCCATGCGCACCGGCTGCCTGACCGGTGTGGGGCAGGCCCGGATGGCCGAACCCGGTCAGCCGATCACGCTGTCGGCCGGTGACACCGACGAGGCGATCAGTGGCCTGCTCACCAATGGACTGGCGGCCAGCGATGTCAACGGCAGGGTGCTGCCGGCCGGGTTCACCCGCATCCTGGCCTACCGTTCCGGNGCGCCGATGTCGCCGGCACTCAGCTCGACGTCCGGCAGGCCGAGGCCGGCGTGGCCGAAATCCTGTCTGACCCCATCCACGGCTACGGGGCCAACCGCGTCGTGGCGGTGGCATGCAACAACGGCGACAACCCCGTCGTACGGACGGGGGCGACGTTCACGTGCGCGGTCGAGATCAACGGAACGCTGCGTAGGGTGGTCGTGGAGTTCACCGACAGTAACGGGACTTATGCAGTTGACGGGCCGCGATAGCGAGACGCACGACACAATTGCGGCGGCGCGTGAGAACACCCACCCGACCAGGCTGCCAGGCATAATTAGGGGCGCTATTAGTCTTACGGCATGGGTCGGGATCCCTTAGCAACCAGTGCTGTTGATTCGTCGACGTCGAACATCGAGAACTACGTTCGCGACGACGGCACCATCGTTGTACCCGACGGCGTCACACTGACGTCGTTCCTCGATCGCAACCGGTTCACCTTCGGGGACGAGCCGTCCTACCGATTCCTCGACTACTCCACCGATCCCGACGGCCGCGCCGTCGAGCTCAGCTGGAATGCGCTGTGGGCACAGGTGTGCGCGGTCGGCGCCCGCTTGCAGCAGGTTTCCGCGCCCGGAGACCGGGTGGCGATCCTGGCTCCCCAGGGTGTGGAGTACGTCGCCGCGTTCTTCGCGGCCATCCACGCGGGCAACGTCGCGGTGCCGCTGTTCGCCCCGAGCCTGGCGGGGCACGCCGAGCGGCTCGCGGCGGTGCTGGCCGACGCCAAGCCCACCGTGGTGCTGACCACAAGCGCGGCGTCGGAGTCGGTGCGGAACTTCCTGCGCACCCTGCCCGCCGCGGAGCGCCCACGGCTGATCGCGGTGGACGCCGTCCCGGACACGCTGGCATCGATGTTCCAGGCGCCGACGGTCGACACCGATGACATCGCCTACCTGCAGTACACGTCGGGATCGACCCGCACCCCGGCCGGCGTGGAGATCACCCACCGCAACGTGTGTACCAATGTGCTGCAGATGATCCTGGCCGGCGATCTGAGCATGGGCATCCGCAGCGTCAGCTGGCTGCCGCTGTACCACGACATGGGCCTGATCATGATCATGTTCCCGGCGCTGTGCGGCAGCCACATCACGTTGATGGATCCGATGGCCTTCGTCCGCCGGCCCTACCGGTGGATCAAGCAGCTCGGCGTCGAGGCCGCCCACGGCCGCACCCTGGCCGCCGCGCCGAACTTCGCCTTCGAGCTGGCCGCCGAGCGGGGCCTGCCGCCGGCCGGCGAGGCGCTGGACCTGACCAACGTGGTCACGCTGCTCAACGGATCCGAGCCGGTGACCATGGCCGCCGTCGAGAAGTTCACCGCGGCGTTCGCCCCGTACGGACTGCCCGCCACCGCCGTCAAGCCGTCCTACGGCATGGCCGAGGCCACCCTCTCGGTGGCCAGCATCGCCCCGAGCGCCGCCGCCAGCGCGGTCTACCTCGACCGTGATCAGCTCAGCGCCGGACGCGCGGTGATCGTGGAGCCCACCGACGAGGGGGCCGTGGCCCACGTGTCATGCGGTCAACCGATCCCGAACCAGTGGGCGGTGATCGCCAGCCCCGACGGCACCGAGGCACCTGACTGCACCGTCGGGGAAATCTGGCTGCACGGCAACAATGTCGGCCGCGGCTACTTCGGCCGACCCGACGAGAGCGAGCGGGTGTTCGGCAACAAGCTGCAGACCCGCCTCACGACCGGCAGCCACGCCGAGGGCGCGCCGGACAACGGCTACTGGCTGGCCACCGGAGACCTCGGGGTCTACATCGACGGCGAGCTGTACCTGACCGGCCGCATCAAGGACATGATCCTGATCGACGNCGGCGCCGGCCGCGCCGAGCCAGGGCCGATCGTCGACGCGATCCGCGCGGCCGTGTCACGTCAACACCAGATCCGGGTCGCCGACGTGCGGATGGTCGCCGCCGGGGTGATCCCCCGCACGACCAGCGGCAAACTGGCCCGAAATGCCTGCCGCGCCGAGTATCTGAGCGGCAAGTTCAACAAGTAGGGCTTGGTTGGCGCTGCGCCTTCGCAGTTCCGAGTACGACGCTATGGTCGTTTCGCGTTACCCGACACGACGTTTGCGTTGCGCTCGCGGAGCTAGTTGACGACCGCTGGGCGTGGAGGCGCCCACTTCGTCAGAATGTCATTGACCGCAACGCGATTGAACCCGAAGAAGTCGTGGGTGGTCTTGCCGGCCGGCTGCCAGTCACCGGTCACGACCTGGCCGTTGTATTCGTAGAAGGCGAATTCCCCGATATTGGCGCCGAACGCCTTCCGGAAGTCGGGTTCGGCAGCCGGATCTCTCGCTTCGAACGTGATCCGGGCCGGACCTTCGCTGTCGGTGACGGTGTACTTCAACGGATTGTGCAACTCGGTGGCCCCGACGTTCATGATGAATATGCCCTTGCCGTCCGGCCCCAGTTGAATGCGGGCGGTACCGGAGGCGTTGGTGAACTGACCGCCGTTCCCGGTAGCTTCGGCAAGTGTCGTTGCCACCGTGGTGCATTCAGCGGACGGTGTGCCACAGGCCTGGACGGGACGCACCTTGGGTGCGGCATTGCGCTGCGGAATGCGGTCGAGCGTGAACTCCGGGTCGACGGCGGTGTGCGCCATATCGAACGCGACGGCGCCGGCACTGAAGGTGGCGGCGGTGACCGGCTCGGGGAGCACCGCTCCTTCACTCATCGCCCGTTTCAGGCCGTCGGGCAACGGTGCACCACTCAGATCGGTCCGGTACAGCGTGTAGAACCCGGTGCCGGACGCGCCGACGGATTCGACGGTCGGCCAACCGCTGCCACCCTGAGGTCCCGCGGACACGGTGAAGCTGCGATCGGATTCCACCCACTCGCCCTTGCTCGGCGAAAAGATAAGCTGCGACACATCTTTCGGTTGCCATGATCCGTCGGCGAAAATGAACGTGCTGGTCTTGAGCGAATCTCCGGTGGCGATCAGCGACTGATAACCGCCGATTTCGGCCGGGGTGGCCCTGGCATCACGCGTCACCATGAAGACGCCGTCGGCCAGCGCCGTCAACGGATCGGTCTCCGCTACGGCCCCGTGTTCGGGCGCGGGCTGGTCGAGCGTTGCCGACGGCGCGGACTCTGGCGGTGCCGAGGTTTGCTTCATAGGGCCATGCTCCGCAGATTCGCCACCGCCGCAGGCCGTCACCAGAGCAAACACACCAACAACGCCCATGACTCGAAACTTCATGATTGCTACCCCCTCGCGGGCAATATATCTCGCCCGTTGCTAGGTCGGCAGCGGATTAGCTCAGGCTGCGGCCCATTCCTTTGCCGCATCGAGATCCCCGAGGCCAAATACCTTGAGTTCGCCGGGGATCATCCACGCGAACGCGTGCATGGCGTGGGCGACCCACTCAAGGTCGGAAACGACAGCGATCCGCTTGAACACAGAGTGATGGCTCAGCAATACACCGAGTCCGAGCTTCAGATCCTCGACCAGCCCGCCGGGCCCGAAGCCTTCGTAGTCCGGTGAGATCACCTCGACGATGCGGATCTCACCGGTCCTGAGCAGTTCGTCCATCGTCGGCCGGAATTCGCGCAGGTCGTCACCGCGCACGCGACCGGACACTCGGATCCCGAACACGCCCTTGGGCATATCGGGAAGGACATCGATCATCGTTCTCCTCCTGCCTACTGTTCGATGGCACCAGTGTGCCTCTGCCAGACGCATCTACTGCCAGGGTTGCGAAGTCAATTCCGCGACCATGCCGCACACTTTGTGACGTGACGACGCGCCTCGATAGCTGGGAACACCGCGCCGAGTGGCCACTTGCCGCGGTCGCGGCGGTCTTCCTGGCCGCCTACACCGTCGAAGTCCTCGTGCAGCCGCGCGGCCTGGGCGCACACGCGATCACCCTGGCCACCTGGTTGTCCTGGGCCGTATTCAGCGCCGACTACGCCGCCCGCCTGTACCTCGCCCCCGACCGCAGGCAGTGGTTCGTGCGTCATCTCGCTGACCTGGCGATCGTGCTACTGCCGCTGCTGCGACCGTTACGGTTGCTACGACTGGTCGTGTTGATCGGTGTTTTTCAGAAAGCCATCGGCAACGCCATCCGCGGCAAGGTGATCCTCTACACGATCTCGGGTGCGGTCCTGCTGGTCTACGTCGCCTCATTGGCCGTGCTGCAGGCCGAGCGCGGCCACCCCGACGCCCACATCACCGATTTCGGCGATGCCGTCTGGTGGGCGATCACCACGATCACCACCGTCGGTTACGGCGACATGTTCCCGGTCACCACCACCGGGCGAGTCATCGCCGCGCTCTTGATGATCGGCGGGATCAGCCTGGTCGGCTCGATCACCGCGACGATCGCGTCCTGGATCGTGCAGAGCGTGACCGTCGACGACGCCGCCACCGCGGCGGCCACGGCGGCGCACATCAACGAACTGCGCGCCGAGATCGCGTCGCTGCGCGAGGAGTTGCGGCAGGTACCTGCCGCCGAGGGCTCGGGAACCGACCACGGACCGTACAACTGATAGCGCAAATAGAGTGCGGGCGGTGGGACTCGAACCCACACGCTCTTTCGAACACGGGCACCTAAAGCCCGGGCGTCTGCCAGTTCCGCCACGCCCGCAGTGCCCCGATCGTACAGCTCGCATCGCAGCGAACACGAAGGTGCCCGAGGAGTCCGCCCCGGGGCTGATTCGACGCAGGCGGCACCGAGTCGTTGCCGACGATCGCGGTCGCTTGGACACGCCCGGCAAGCACGACGTCGCCGTGCAGCGCAAGGCCACCACCGCGCGCTCGGCGAGCTCGTCGGACTCAAGATCTAGTGCCGTGAGCTGGCCCGAAGCACCGCGCCGTACCATGGACGAATGTCCACTACACGGCGTAGGAGACCAGCGCTCATCGCGCTGGTGATTCTCGGCGCCGCCGGCTGCCTGGCGCTGGCGTGGTGGCAGTGGACCCGCTACGAATCGGCCTCGGGCACCTTCCAGAACCTGGGCTATGCCCTGCAGTGGCCGATGTTCGCGGGATTCTGCTTCTACGCGTATTACAAGTTCGTCCGCTACGAAGATGCGCCGCCGGAGCGCCCCAGCGATGAGCTCACTGAGATCCCCGCAGGCCTGCTGCCCGAGCGGCCCAAGTCCGCGCCCCCGGACGCCGGCGACCACGAACTCTCCGAGTACAACGCCTACCTTGCCGAGCTGGCCAAGTCCGACGCCCAGTCCGAGAAGAAAGACAGGACCGATAGATGACCGAACCGCAAGCCGAGGTCACGCCGCCGGTTTCGACTCCCAAGGAGACAATCCGCAAGGCATTGCTGGGCTACCGGGTGTTCGCGTGGGCAACCGGCCTCTGGCTGATCGCCCTGTGCTACGAGATGGTGCTCAAGTACATCGTGCAGGTCGACAATCCCCCGGGCTGGATCGGTGTGGTGCACGGCTGGGTGTACTTCATCTACCTGATGTTCACCGCCAACCTCGCGGTCAAGATCCGCTGGCCCATCGGCAAGGCGATCGGCGTTCTGCTGGCCGGCACCATCCCGCTGCTGGGCATCATCGTCGAGCACTTCAACACCCGCGATATCAAGAAGCGCTTCGAGCTGTAAAGCCGGGCTGCGCTCTTACCCCATCGAAGCCAGTCGCTGAAGCAGCGGCGCGGCTTTGATCAATGCCGCCACCTCCTCGTCGGTCATCTGCGCCAACTGCTCGCCCACGCCACCGGCCCACGCCGCGTCGATCATCTTCTTGTGCTCGGCGGCCTTGGCCGTTAGGCGCAACCGAATGCAGCGGCGGTCGCGTGCGTCGGGCGCGCGGTCGATCAAGCCACGCTCGACCAGTTTCCGCACGGTGGTGCTGACGTTGCTGGGCTGCAACGCGAGGACATGGGCGGTCTCCGACACGCTGATCCCCGGATGGTCGCTCACGGTGCGGATGACTTCGAATTCCGAGTGCGGCAACGGTTCCAGACCGACCTGTTTTTCACCGAACCGCCGCAGCGACCACACCAGCGTCCGCACGGCGGTGGCGATGTCGCGCACATCACGTGCCGGGGTGGGCACTCGAGGGGGCGTCATGTCGGCTATATTACCTATATATTTATATATAAATCCATGACTTAAGGCCTGAATGAGCACGCGAACCACCACCACCGAGCACACCTCCCAGGCACCGGCGCTGCCATTGAGCTGGCTCGGGGTGCTCGCCCTGTTGACCGCCGTCGCGCCACTGTCGATCGACATGTACCTGCCCGCCTTCCCGGCGATGGCCCAGGAGTTCGGCACGTCGGCCTCGGCCGTGCAGTTCACGCTGACCTCGTTCATGGTGGGCCTGGCCAGCGGCCAGTTGATCATCGGACCGCTCTCGGACCGATTCGGCAGACGCCCTCTGCTGCTGGCGGGCACCGTTGTCTGTGTACTGGCCGGCGTCGCCTGCGCGATGGCGCCAAATATCGCGGCGCTGACGGCGTTCCGCTTCGTGCAAGGGTTCAGCGGCGCCGCAGGTGTCGTGCTGAGCCGCGCCGTGGTGGCCGATCGCGTGCACGGCCCCCTGGCCGCGCGGGCTTTCAGTCTGATGATGATCATCAACGGTGCCGCACCGGTGCTGGCCCCGCTGATCGGTGGATCGCTGATGGGCGTGATCGGCTGGCGTGGCATCTTCTGGATCCTGACGGGACTTGCCGTCGCCATGTTCGTCGGTGTCGTCGTCGTTCTCCCGGAGACCCACCCGAAAGACCACCGCCACACGGGCGGCGTGACCGCGATGCTGCGCGACGCCCGGTCAGTGCTCACCAACCGCGGTTACCTCGGCTACACGCTGGCCTTCGCCTTCGGCTTCACCGTGATGTTCGCCTACATCTCGGCGTCCCCGTTCGTGCTCCAGAATGTGCTCGGGCTGTCCCCACTGCACTACTCGTTCGCATTCGCCGCGAATGCCGCGGGCATCGTGATCGTGAACGCCCTCAACGCCAGGATCGTGGGGCGGTTCGGCCAGCGTCGACTGCTGCACCTGGGCATCGGTCTACTGGTCTTCTTCTCGGTTCTGCTGCTGGTGGATGCCCTACTCGGCCCGGTGCTGTGGGCGTCGCTGGTCCTGTTGTGGGGCGCCGTCGCGAGCCTCGGCCTGGTGGCGGCCAACGCAACCTCGTTGGCGCTCGACAAGGTTCGCCATGCGGCCGGCACCGGATCTGCGGTGTTGGGCGCCTTGCAGTTCGGTCTGGCCGCGGCGGTGTCACCGCTGGTCGGGCTCGGCGGGGACCACACCGCCCTACCGATGGCCATCGCCATGGTGGTCAGCGCCGGCATCAGCGCGGCCGCACTGTTGCTGACCCGGGGCGAGCGGTCTGCCGATTGACGCGTTGTCACGCCAGAGTGACGCTGGAGCGCCGACGCCACTCCAGCGTGACAATGGCTGGACCGCAACCAATTCCGCGCACGCCAGCGTGACGCTCGAGGTCGACGGCCACGCTAGCGTGACAACGTGGGCAGCGACAACGTGGGCAGCGTGACAACGCGGGCAGCACGACAAACACCGGCGAACACGGCACCGGCCGGAGACAGCCGACGACCCCTACGACGCCGCCAACTCCCGCAGCGCGGGCACCAACAGCGCCAAGGCCCGGCCGCGGTGCGATGCGGCGTCTTTCTCGGCGGGCGTCAGCTCGGCGGCGGTGCGATCGAACCCTTCAGGCAGGAAGACCGGGTCATACCCGAACCCGCCCTCGCCCCGGGGCGAACGGGTGACGGTCCCGGGCCACTCCCCCCGCACCACGGTGTGACCCGACGCAGAAACCAAGGCGCACGCCGACACGAAGGCCGCTCCGCGCCGCTCGTCGGGCACGTCGGCCAACTGGCCCAGCAGCAGGGCGGTATTGGCGGCGTCGTCCCCGTGCCGCCCGGACCAGCGCGCCGACAGAACGCCCGGCATCCCGTTCAGGGCAGCGACCGAGATCCCCGAATCGTCTGCTACACAAGCCAATCCGGTGGCCCGAAAGCCGTCGGTGGCTTTGGCCAGGGCGTTCTCCTCGAACGTCGCACCGGTCTCGGGTGCCTCGTCGTACGCGGGCACGTCGGCCAGCGACACCAACTCCAGGCCGACTATCCCGGCGGCGTCCAGCACCCGCCGGAGCTCGGCCAGCTTCTTGGGGTTACGGCTGGCGACAAGTAGCGAAGGCACTCAGCTTCCAAACGCCTTCTTGGGTGCCGGCCCTTCCGGCAGCACGCCCGGATACGGCAGTTCCAGCGCCTCACGCTGGATCACGAACAGCTGCTCGCAGGCGCCCAGCGCGGCGTCGAGCATCTTGTCCAGCGTGGAGCGTGGGAAGGTGGCGCCCTCGCCGGTGCCCTGGATCTCCACCAGAGTGCCGGTGTCGGTGGCGACGACGTTCATGTCGACCTCGGCGCGCGAATCCTCGACATAAGGCAGGTCGACGCGGACGCGTCCGTCGACCACGCCCACCGAGACCGCGGCGATCGCGCACGACAGCGGTCGCGGATCGGAAAGCCGGCCGGCCGCAGCGAGATACGTGACGGCATCGGACAGGGCCACGTAGGCCCCGGTGATGGCGGCGGTGCGGGTGCCGCCGTCGGCCTGCAGAACATCGCAGTCGATCGCGATGGTGTTCTCCCCCAGCGCGCCGAGGTCGATGCACGCCCGCAGCGAGCGTCCGACCAGTCTGCTGATCTCCTGGGTGCGCCCGCCCACGCGGCCCTTCACCGATTCACGGTCGGAGCGATCGTGGGTGGCGGCGGGCAGCATGGCGTACTCGGCGGTCAGCCAGCCCTGCCCCGAACCCTTACGCCAGCGCGGCACCCCTTCGGTGACCGAGGCGGTGCACATGACGCGGGTCTGGCCGAACTCCACCAGCACCGAGCCGGCGGGGTGCGTCGTGAATCCGCGGGTGATGGTTACCGGACGCAGCTCGTCATCGAGACGGCCGTCTTCTCGCTTGGACACCCGGCCAACCCTAGCGGAGTCAGCCGCGGGTGACGTCGAACGTCTCGCCGCACACCACGGCGTGTACCGGGCCGTCGAACTCGGCCTTGGCTTCGCTGATCACATCCTCGCGGGAGGTCCACGGCGGAATGTGGGTCAGCAGCAGTTCGCCGACCCCGGCCGCGGCGGCGGCCCGGCCGGCCTCGGTACCGGACAGGTGAAGCTTGGGCGGACGCGACGGATCGTGTGTCCACGACGCCTCGCACAGGAAGACGTCAGCGCCGCGAGCCAGTTCGACGAGCGCATCGCAGTATCCGGTGTCGCCGCTGTAGACGAGCGTCGCGCCGGAGGGATCGGTGAAACGCATGCCGTAGGACTCGGTCGGATGACACACCAGGCGCGGGGTCACGTTGAGCGTGCCCAACTGCACCGGGGAGCCGTCCACCCACTGCTTCACCTCGAAGATGTCGGTGAAATCGTCGATCTCACCACCCTCGGGCGACGACGCCGCACCCAGCCGGGCCCAGGTGTTGGCCGGCCCGTACATGAGCCCACGCTCGGTGGCCGGAATGGGGTGATACCGGCGCCACACGAACAGGCCGGGCAGATCGAGGCAGTGGTCGGCATGTAGGTGCGACAGCAACACGTTGACCGTGTTCGGGTCGGCGTAGCGCTGCAGCGCACCCAGTACGCCGCCGCCGAAATCGACGACCATCGGAACCGTGTCCGGTGCGGTGACCAGATAACCAGAGGCTGCCGAATCCGGGCCGACAACGCTGCCGGAGCATCCCAGGATGGTCAATCGCACAGTGTCTAGCTTGCCATGCCTGCTGCGCGCGTTGCCAAGACATCGCCGGTTTGGGCGATGGAGATCATTTTCCGACGCCGGCGTGACGCCGGACCTGACGCGCGCCGTCCAAGCCCGGCCCCAGGAAACGGGCGGCCAGCGCGGTGAAAGCCTCCGGATCTCCGGTGGCCTCGAATGCCCGTCGGGCCGGACCGGATTCGTGCGGTTTGAGCAAATCGAGTTCGGTCAGTACCCGGAGCAGGTCCTTGGCGGTCTCTTCGGCCGAGGACACCAGCGTCACGTTGTCGCCCATCGCCAACTGGATGAGCCCGGACAGCATCGGGTAGTGCGTGCACCCCAGCACCAGGGTGTCCACCTCGGCCCGCTGCAAGGGCTCGAGGTAGCCCTCGGCCAACCCGAGGACCTGACGTCCGCTCGTCACCCCGCGCTCGACGAAGTCGACGAACCGCGGGCAGGCCACGCCGATCACCTCGGTGTCGCGGGCCGCGGCGAAGGCGTCCTGATAGGCACCGGAGGCGATGGTGGCCGCAGTGCCGATCACCCCGATCCGCCCGTTGCGGGTGGCGGCCACCGCACGCCGCACCGCGGGCAGGATCACCTCGACCACCGGCACGGGCGAGTAGCGTTCACGCGCGTCGCGCAGGCAGGCCGACGACGCGGTGTTGCAGGCGATCACCAGGGCCTTGACGCCGCGGGCGACGAGGTCGTCGCCGATGGCCAGCGAGTGCGCCCGGATCTCGGGGATGGTCAACGGGCCGTACGGGCCGTTGCCGGTGTCGCCGACATAGATGATGTCCTCGTCGGGCAACTGGTCGATGATCGCGCGGGCGACGGTCAGGCCACCGACGCCGGAGTCGAAGATGCCGACGGGTGCGAGTGCGTTGTTCATGAGGTGAGCTGGTTGGGGCGCCTGCGCGCTTCCCGTGCCTTGCGCTCCGGGCCCGACAGCAGGTACGCCGCGATCAGGCCGGCGACGGCCCCGCTCAGGTGGCCCTGCCACGACACCCCTGCATTACCCGGCAACACACCGAACAGCACGCCGCCGTACACGAACAGCACGACGACGCCGATGACGATCTCCCACGCATTGCGGGTGAAGAAGCCGAACACGATCAGGAAGGCCAACCAGCCGAAGATCAGACCGGATGCGCCGATGTGAGTGCTCGTGCACTGCACCGTCACGTACGGACAATGCAGGCCGATATTGCCGATCACCCAGGTGCCGAACCCGCCGAGAATCCAGATGATCGCGGTCGCGGCGATGAACCGACCCATCCCCGCCAGCGTCATGAGAAACCCGAGCACCAGCGCGGGCACGGTGTTGGCGATCAGATGCGCCCAACCGCCGTGCAGCAGCGGCGCCCACAGGATGCCCCACAGCCCGTCGGTCTGCAGCGGCCGGATCCCGTCCTGGTCGAGCCGGTGGCCCATCGCGGTGTCGACGATCTCGATGACCCACAGCAGCACGACGAAGCTGATGATCGTCAGGCCGCCGACCAGCCATGCGGGTCGTTTCTTCGGCGCGGTCGAAGGAAGGTTGGTCATACCCGCCCGCTCACGCCCATAGCTGCCCTTCCAACGCGTCCTCGGCGTCATCCAGGCTACCGGCGTAGGCGCCCGTCGACAGATACTTCCAACCGGCGTCGGCCACCACGAACGCGATGTCGGCCCGCTCGCCGGCCTTGATCGCCTTGGCCGCCATCCCCAGCGCGGCGTGCAGCACCGCGCCGGTGGAGATGCCGGCGAAAATGCCTTCGCGGGTGACCAGATCGCGGGTGCGCTTGACGGCGTCGTAGGAGCCCACCGAGAACCGGGTGGTCAGCACGTCGGCGTCGTACAGCTCGGGGATGAAGCCCTCGTCGATGTTCCGCAGCGCGTACACACCCTCGCCGTACCGCGGTTCGGCGGCCACGATCTGGACGCCGGGCACGTGCTCGCGCAGAAACCGGCCGGTGCCCATCAGGGTCCCGGTGGTGCCCAGCCCGGCGACGAAATGCGTGATCTCGGGCAGGTCGGCCAGCAGCTCCGGGCCGGTGCCGTAGTAGTGCGCGTCGGTGTTGGCCGGGTTGCCGTACTGGTACAGCATCACCCACGACGGATTCTCCGCAGCGAGTTCCTTCGCGGTGGCCACCGCGGTGTTGGACCCACCCTCGGCCGGGCTGAAGATGATCTTGGCGCCGTAGAGCTCGAGGATCTGACGCCGCTCGATGGAGGTGTTCTCGGGCATCACGCAGATCATGTTGTAGCCCTTGAGCAGCGCCGCCATGGCCAGCGAGATCCCGGTGTTGCCGCTGGTCGGTTCCAGGATGGTGGCACCCGGGCTCAGCAGCCCGTCGCGTTCGGCCTGCTCGATCATGCGCAGGGCCGGCCGGTCCTTGATCGACCCGGTCGGGTTGCGGTCCTCGAGCTTGGCCCACAGCCGCACATGTGGCCCGTCCGGACCGTCCTCCCACCGCGGCGACAGGTGCTGCAACCCGACCAGCGGGGTGTTGCCGAGGGCCTGCAGCAGCGAGTCGTATCTGGTCATGGAGCGCCGGGCCTATCCGCCCGCGACGGCAGGCAGGATCGTCACCGAATCGCCGTTGGCGATGGTGGTGTCCAGGCCGCCGGAGAACCGTACGTCCTCGTCGTTGACGTAGATGTTGACGAAGCGGTGCAGCTTGCCGTCATCGACCAGCCGGTCGGAGATCCCGGCGTAGTTGGCCTCCAGATCACTGATCACCGCCGCGAGCGTGGCACCCGAGGCGCTGACGCGCTTCTGCCCGCCGGTGTGCGGACGCAGGATGGTCGGGATGGAGACGGTGACGGAAATGGGCTCGGTCATGCGGACGCCTTTCTAATACTGCTCGACGATGTTGACGGGTTCCTCGGTGACGACGCCGTCGATGATTCGGTAGCTGCGCAGCTCGTGCTCCTCCGGGTCTCGGGTGGAGACCAGCACGTAGTGCGCGTCGGGTTCCTGGGCCAGCGAGATGTCCGTGCGGCTCGGGTACGCCTCGGTCGCGGTGTGCGAGTGGTAGATGACAATCGGAGCGTCGCCTGCCTCTTCTAAGCCGCGCCACACCTTGAGTTGCTCGCCGGAGTCGAAACGGTAGAAGGTCGGCGAGCGCTCGGCGTTGACCATCGCGATGAACCGCTCGGGACGGTCGGAGCCCTCCGGTCCGGCGATCACCCCACATGCCTCGTCGGGGTGGTCGGCGCGGGCATGCGCCACCATCGCCTCGACGAGATCCCGGCGGATCACCAGCACGTCACAACTCCTTCATTCGGTGTCCTCACCGCGAAACTGTATTCCGGCAGGAAGACGTCGAGTCGACCCAGCCTGGAATGCGGTTTCGGCGGAGCGCCGATTTCATTCGAACGCTCCCGGCAACATGTCACGGTAGGTCGGTATTCCGGCAACCGACTCGGCGGCCAGCAGCCCGACCATCACCGCCCGGGCCAGACAGTCCGCGGCGGCGGCCCCGACGCGGGTGACAAGCGCTGTCTCCGGTGACATCGCCACCGGGGTCTTCTCGTCCGGCTCGACGGTGATCGCACCGGTCGCCAGCGCGAACACCGTATCGCCGTCCAACGGGGTGTGGCACGGCGAGATGGTGCGGGCCAGCCCGTCGTGCGCGGCGACCGCCATCCGGCGACAGCCGGCCGGGCTGAGCGCGGCGTCGGTGGCGACAACGGCGATGGTGGTGTTGAGCGGACCCAGTTCCCGGTGCAGGTCGGCATAGCCGGCCAGCTCGGCGGCCGGCGGCGCGATCAGCCCGAACTCCTCGATCAACTGGGCCATCCAGGGCAACCCGGTCGCCGGGTCCACGACGTCGCCTGCGGCATTGAGCACCACCAGGGCACCCACGGTGACCCCGCAGTCCAGCACCACCGAGGCGGTGCCGACACCGCCCTTGAGCACACCGGCCCGGGCACCGACGCCGCCACCGACGGTCCCGAGCGCGAACTGCGGGCCTGCCGCGGCGGCGGCCGCGTAGCCGAACTCGGCGGTCGGACGGTTGCCCCAGCCCCCCACGGGCAGGTCGAAGATCACCGCGGCGGGCACGATCGGCACCACGCCGCCGTCCATCGCCACGCCCCGGCCCTGCTCCTCCAGCCAGGTCATCACCCCATCGGCGGCGGCCAGACCGTAGGCACTTCCTCCGGTCAGCACCACGGCGTCGACGTGGCGCACGGTGTTGATCGGGTCGAGCAGATCGGTCTCGCGGGTACCCGGTGCGCCCCCGCGCCCGTCCACGGCGCCGACGGTCCCGGGCGGGGTGAGCACCACTGTCGAACCCGACGCCCACCCCGAGCCCAGCGACACGTCCGGGTCGATGCGGTGGTGGTGGCCGACCAGGATGCCGCCCACGTCGGTGATCGAGCCGGTCACCGACTCACCTCCCCATGAGTCCGAGCACGAGGTACTCCTGCAGCACGGTCAGCCACTGATAGACGTCGAGGTGCCCGGCCATCGGATGCTCGGTGGGCAACTGGTCGGGGCCCTGCGGACCGATGTCCAGCATGGTCCCCAGTGCGAGCCGGATGTCGTTGACCGCCGCCGCCCAGGCCTCGGCGTCGTCCTCGGTGAGCTCGAACTTTCCGCCGCCGTGCGGCAGGGTGTCCAACAGTCGTTGGGCGGCTTGACGTTTGGCATCGATGATGCCCGGCTCGTGCAGGCCGCGCAGCGCGCTGTTGAGGCTCTCGGCCGTTCCCGATCCGGCAGGATGCTCGGTCTGCGGCCGGAAGAAATCCGGGAGCAGACGCTTCATCGTGGCGTCCTCGGGCGGCTGCGGATTGCCGGTCTTCATGCCGGTGATCATCTCGAGTTCGTCTGTGGGTCCAGATGATCCGCGCTCCTCGAGCATCCCGAGCATCGACGTGCTCAGGCTGGACAGCAGCGTGACCTCGTGTGCCTCCAATGCCGAGCGGAACCGCACACCACGGGCGGTCTCGACCCGTTTCCATTTGCGCACAGTCGATCAGCGGTCCTGTTGCATGGTGGCCCACAACCCGGCGGCGTGCAGTTTCGACACGTCAGTCTCCATCGACTCACGACTTCCCGCCGACACCACCGCCTTGCCCTCGTTGTGCACCTGCAGCATGAGCTTGGTGGCGTGCGGCTCGCTGTACCCGAACAGTTTCTGGAAGACGTAGGTGACGTAGGTCATCAGGTTGACCGGATCGTCCCAGACGATGGTCACCCAGGGGCTTTCGGTGGCCCCGACTTCCTCGACCTCACGCTCCTCACGGGTCCCCGGTCGGGCCTTCGCCGGTGTAACCATGGGCCCACAATACCGGCAGGGGAGCCTCGATATTAAAGCAGCTGCGAACAGCTACGGTTGCTGATGTGACCGTCGCGCTGCTGACCGACAAGTACGAGCTCACCATGCTCGCCGCCGCGCTCCGCGATGGCACGGCGCACCGCCGCACCACATTCGAGGTCTTCGCCCGCCGACTGCCGGAAGGCCGCCGCTACGGCGTGGTCGCCGGCACCGGACGGTTCGTTGAAGCGTTGGCACAGTTCACCTTCTCCCCGGAGGAGCTGGAGTCGCTGTCGGAGTTCTTGGACCCGGCGACACTGGATTTCCTGGCCGGCTACCGGTTCGGCGGGGACGTCGACGGCTACCCCGAGGGCGAGCTCTATTTCCCGGGTTCTCCGGTGCTTTCGGTGCACGGAACCTNCGGCGTCCCAGTCGAAGGACACCACCCGGCCGACGATCTGGCCGCCGCACGGGAGCGGGTCGCCGCGGGGCTGCACAGCCTGCCGTGGGACGGCCTCAAACTCTCGCGCGGCGAGCCTGCGGTCCCCACCCGCGTCGTGCCACCCGTGCAGGACCGTTAGTTCTCCGACATGGCAAGCCCGACCAAGCCATCCCGCGAGGTGGCGAATGTGGTGACCAACCTCCTCAAGATCGCGGTCAAGGGACTCGGCGGCGCGAGCCGTCCGGGGCAGGTCGAGATGGCCGAGGCGGTGGCGCACGCCTTCGAGTCCGGCGAGCATCTGGCCGTGCAGGCCGGCACCGGCACCGGCAAGTCGCTGGCCTACCTCGTACCATCGATCGCCCGGGCACTGCAGACCGAACAACCGGTGGTGGTCTCGACGGCCACGATCGCCCTGCAACGTCAGCTCGTCGACCGCGACCTGCCCCGGCTGGTGAACTCACTGGCCGACGCCCTGCCCCGCAAACCCACCTTCGCCTTGTTGAAAGGGCGAGGAAACTATCTGTGCCTCAACAAGATCCACAACGGCGCCGCGGAGGAGCCGGCGGACCGGCCACAAGAAGAGCTGTTCTCCCCCATGGCGGTCAGCGCGATGGGTCGCGATGTGCAGCGGCTGACCGAATGGTCGTCGGACACCGAGACCGGTGACCGCGACGAGCTGACCCCCGGGGTACCGGACCGGTCCTGGTCCCAGGTCAGCGTGTCCGCACGGGAGTGCATCGGAGTGTCGCGATGCCAGTTCGGTACCGACTGCTTCGCCGAGCGGGCGCGGGAGAAGGCCGGTGCGGCCGATGTCGTGGTGACCAATCACGCGCTGCTGGCCATCGACGCGCTCTCCGATTTCGCGGTGCTGCCCGAGTACGAGCTGCTGGTGGTCGACGAGGCGCACGAACTGGCCGACCGCGTCACCGGGGTGGCCACCGCGGAGTTGTCGGCGACGTCCATGGCCGTGGCGCACCGCCGGATGGCGCGGTTGGTGGATGACGAACTGGCACAACGGTTCGAGGCCGCGGTCGCGACGCTGTCATCGATGCTGCACGAGACCGAGGCAGGCCNGGTGTATAAGAGACAGGCCCGCAGCTGGGCGCGGTGCGCATCGACTCGGGTGACCTGGGCGTGCTGGCTCGTCAGGTGCGCCAGCAGCTCGACGATCTGGGCGCCACCGGCACCCAGATCGTGGTCTCCGGAGACCTCGACGAGTTCGCCATCGCCGCGCTGCGCGCCGAGCCGGTCGACAGCTACGGCGTCGGCACCTCGGTGGTCACCGGTTCCGGCGCCCCGACCGCGGGCATGGTCTACAAGCTGGTCGAGGTCGACGGGATGCCGGTGGCCAAGCGCAGCAGCCACAAGGAATCCCACGGCGGACGCAAGCAGGCGCTTCGGCTGGCCAANCGCGCTGCGTGACGCGGCCAACGCGGCGCGGACGGCGATCGACACCTCCCCCAGCGATCCGCAGGCCGCCTCGGCCCGCACCGAGGCCGTCACCGCGCTGAACGACGTCAGCGACACCGCCACCCGCATCCTCACCTCGTTCGTGCCGCCCATCCCCGACCGCGTCGACGTGGTCTGGGTGGAACAGTCCGAACCGCCCAACGCCGGCAATGCGGCCGCGCCGCGAACCGGAGGCCGAACCCTGCTGCGGGTGGCGCCGATGTCGGTGGCGGGACTGTTGCGCACCAGATTGTTCGCCCACACCACGGCGGTACTGACCTCGGCCACCCTCACCTTGGGCGGGAATTTCGATGCGATGGCGCGCAACTGGGGATTGGGCGGTTTCGACACCGGTGACTCCGGCGAGCCGGCCAAACCGGGCGGGACCGGCGAGTCCGCCAAACGGGGCTGGCGTGGGCTCGATGTCGGCTCCCCGTTCGACCACGCGAAGTCGGCGATCCTCTACGTCGCCAAGCACCTACCGCCGCCGGGGCGCGACGGCACCGACACCCGGACGCTCGATGAGATCGAGGGCCTGATCACCGCGGCAGGTGGCCGCACCCTCGGGCTCTTCTCGTCGATGCGCGCGGCCAAGGCCGCCGCCGAGGTCATGCGCGGGCGGCTGGCCACCCCAGTGCTGTGCCAGGGTGAGGACACCACTTCGGCTCTGGTACAACAGTTCTCCGACGATCCGGAGACCTCGTTGTTCGGCACCCTGTCGCTGTGGCAGGGCGTCGACGTGCCCGGCCCGTCGCTGTCGCTGGTGCTGATCGACCGCATTCCGTTTCCCCGCCCGGACGATCCGCTGCTGACTGCCCGTCAACGGGCCATCAGTGCGCACGGCGGCAACGGTTTCATGGCGGTGGCCGCCAACCATGCCGCGCTGCTGCTCGCCCAGGGCACCGGAAGATTGCTGCGCCACACCGACGATCGCGGGGTGATCGCCGTACTGGACTCCCGGCTGGCAACCGCCCGCTACGGCGGCTACCTGCGCTCGTCGTTGCCACCGTTCTGGTCCACCACCGACCCCGACCGGGTGCGTCAATCGCTGAAGCGGCTTCGCGGCGCGGGCTGATAACGCCACCCGGTGCACGCTGAGTTAACTAGTGTGTGCGGCAATTACCCGTGCGGGCGATTGCGGCCGCCTGAGTACAGCGGAAGGCGACAACATGAGCCGACGTACCCGGTTCGGCATCGCTGTCGCGGCGTGCGCGGTCGCGTCACTCACCGCGTGCTCGTCTCTGGTCGGCGGCACGGCGGTTTCGGTGTTCAGCGATCCTTTCTCGGTGGCCGGCATGCGGGCCACCGACGGCCCCAGTGGGCTGCGGCCGGATGCGGCCGAACCCACCCGCAAGGTCAACCACACCGACGGCGGCGCGATCGACAATCTGGCCGCCAGCGCGGTCAGCGACCTCGAAGAGTTCTGGTCGGGCACCTACTCGGAGGTGTTCGAGGGTGATTTCCAGCCCGTGCGCGCGCTGATCTCGTGGGACGCCGAGAGTTTCGACGGTGAGTTCTGCGGGATGGAGACGTACGGACTGGTCAACGCCGCGTTCTGCAAACCGGACCGGACCATCGGCTGGGACCGTGGCGTGCTGATGCCCGGGCTGCGCCAGCACAACGGCGACATGGGCGCCGTGATGGTGCTGGCCCACGAGTACGGCCACGCGATCCAGCAGCAGTCCGGTCTGGTGAACCGCAAGACGCCCACCCTGGTCGCCGAGCAGCAGGCCGACTGCCTGGCGGGCACCTACATGCGGTGGGTGGCCGAGGGCGATTCGCCGAGGTTCTCGCTCAGCACGGGCGACGGGCTCAACAACCTGCTGGCGGCGGTGATCGCGTTCCGGGACCCGCTGCTGACCGAGGCCGAGGCCCGGTACGGGATCGACGAGCACGGCTCGGCGTTCGAGCGGGTGTCGGCCTTCCAGTTCGGATTCACCGACGGTCCCGCAGCCTGCGCCGCGATCGACGTCCAGGAGATCAACCAACGCCGCGGCGAACTGCCGGTCTTGTTGCCGGAGAACGAAAGTGGCGATCTCGAGATCACCGAACGCTGGGTCCGCTCGATCGTCGATGCGCTCAACACGCTGTTCAAGCCGGCCGATCCCCCGAAGCTGAGCTTCCGGCCCGACAGCGCGGTCGACTGCCCGAGCGCGCGGCCCAGCCCGCCGGCCTCGTACTGCCCCGATACCAATGCCATCGTGGTCGACCTGCCCGAACTGCAGGTGCTGGCGACGCCTCCGGATGACTTCGCCGTCGGCGGCCTGGCCGGTGGCGACAACAACGCCTTCTCGGTATTGATCTCGCGCTACATGCTGGCGTTGCAGCACGCGCGTGGGCTGGTGCTCGACAACGCCGCGGCGGCGCTGCGGACGGCGTGCCTGACCGGGGTGGCGACGGCCAAGATGACCAAGCCGGTGACCTTGCCCAGCGGCGACACGATTCTGCTGACCGCAGGCGACGTCGACGAGGCGGTGTCGGGCATCCTCACCAACGGGCTGGCGGCCAGTGACGTCAACGGCGAATCGGTGCCGTCGGGCTTCGCCCGCATCGACGCCTTCCGGGTCGGCATCCTCGGTGACGAGCAGCGCTGCCTCAAACGGTTCGCCTGACGCGCCGGCTCACACCACCTTCGTGGTCCCGTACCACGCCAGCACCGCCTCGGATTCGTCGGTCGAGCGGGTGAGCACCGCGTAGGACCGGATGAAGGACTGGCCCACGCAGCCGTCGATCTTGACCCGGAAGTTGCTGATCATCACCCATGGCTCGGTGCCCTTGAATTCCTTCTCCGCCACGGGGATGAGGTTGATGATGCCGGGCTTGAGGCCGATGGTGATGCCGCCGCCGATATTGGAGCCGACACCAGGCAGGATCCCCTCGGGCCAGGGCGTGACCACGTCGGTGCCGAGAATCCCAACGGACGAGTTGAGGCCGACAGTGCCGGTCAGCGCGACGCCGTTGGAGGTGCTCATATCGATGCCGCAACCGATCTGAAATCCGGCCTCCAAAGTGCCACCCGGTTCGTCACCCGCGTCGGGACCCACCATCGAACCGCGGTACGTGCCGCCGACCACATATTCGCGGGAAGAGATCGCGGTGGTCAGCGGCTCCACTGCGGCCTGGGTCTCATCACTGGCCGACACCGTCAGGTTCCAGCCGTCCGGGGTCGTGAGGTGGGCCGGCGGGGTCGACTCGACCCGGTCGGCGGCGGCCGGTTCCCCCGGTGCCGGCACCACGTCGGCGACGACCTCGACGTTGGGCGGGACGGCGGGATCGGCCCATGCCGGTGACACGGATGCCGCGCCTGCCAGGCACACGGCGGTGAGCAGTCCGAACGAGCGAATCAACACGGGCGGCCTCTCGTTACGGTTCCCTTCGGGAACGTATCGCCACGTTCCTGGAGGGAACAAGACTGCCTATGTCTTTACCCGACCGTTATCCCCGGCCGGCACTCAGGTGGGCATTTTGAGGACGAACCCGGATTCCAGCGCCACCCAGCAGGCGCCGTCCGGGCCGATCGCGAGCCCGTGCGGTTCGCTGCCCGCGGGCAGGTCGATGGTCACCACGTCGCCGTCGCCGGTGACCCTGGCGATCTGGTCGGCACCCCACAGGCTGACCCAAACCCCGTCGTCCGGATCGGCGACCACGGCGTGCGGTTTGCCCGGCAGGTCCAGCTCCTGGATGGCGTCGTCAACCGGAATCCGGCCGATCTTGCCGGCACGGATCTCGGTGAACCACACCGCGTCGTCATGTGTCGCTGCGATGCCGACCGGACCGGCTGCGGCAGTGGGCAATTCGCGCAATGTGAGGCTTCCGTCGACGGTCAGCCGGCCCACCGCGCCGGTCTCGTTGAGGGTGAACCACAACGCATCGTCGGGCCCCTTGGTGATCATCGACGGCATCCCGCCGACCGCGGCCACACTGGTGACCTCCCCGTCTGCGCCGATGCGGCCGATCGTCCCGGACGACATCGTGGTGAACCACATCGCGTCGTCGGGACCCGCGGTGATCCCGAACGGCGAACTGCCCTCGGGCAATTCGAACGTACGCAGCTCACCGGCCGTGGTGATCCGACCGATCCGGTCGTCGCCGGACCGGGTGAACCACAGGGCCCCATCCGACCCGGCCGCGATGATCGAGGGACGCGAGCACTCGCCGACCGGGAACCTGGTGACCTCACCGGTCACCGACACCCGGGCGACCTCGCCGCTGTGTACCAGCGTCACCCACATCGCGCCGTCGCCGCCTGCGGCCAGCGCGTACGGCCCACCGTCGAGCTGAACTTTGAGCGCTTTACTCAAGCCAGCGTCACCAGGCCCAGTTCGTTGTCCGCCGTGAGCAACCGGTGGTGCGGCAGCACCCGCACGGTGTAGCCCACCGGCCCGGCCACCGGCAGCGGCGTACTGGTCGAGAACACATCGGCACCCCCGTCGGCCGAGCCGGTGTGGGTCATCGGCACGGTCACCGGGTTCACGATCACGTCACTGGCATCCACCCGACCCAGGACGGCCTGCACGGTGACCTCGTCGGGGCGCAGGCCCGCCAACTGCACGGTGGCGCACAGGGTCAGCTCTGAGCCCAGCAACGGGGTGTCGGGCAGGCCGTAGCTGTCCACGTCGGTGACCTGGATCTTCGGCCAGGCCTCCTGTGCCCTCCGCCGGTAGTCGGCCAGTTCGCGGGCGGCGCCGAACGGCTCGCCCGAGGTGGCCTCGACGGTCTGGCGCAACGAGAGCGCGGCAGGCAGGTAGTACTGCTCGGTGTAGTCCCGCACCATGCGCGAGGCCAGCACCTTGGGCCCGAGCACCTGCAGGGTGTGACGCACCATCTCGACCCACCGGGTCGGGACCCCGTGCTCGTCGCGCTCGTAGAACTTCGGCGTCACCGCATGTTCGAGCAGGTCGTACAGGGCCGCGGCCTCCAGATCGTCGCGCCGTGCCTCGTCGTCGACACCGTCGGCGGTCGGGATCTCCCAACCGTTCTCGCCGTCGTACCACTCGTCCCACCAGCCGTCGCGGATCGACAGGTTCAGCCCGCCGTTGAGCGCACTCTTCATCCCCGACGTGCCGCAGGCTTCCAACGGGCGCAGCGGATTGTTGAGCCAGACGTCGCAACCCCAGTACAGCAGGCGGGCCATCGACATGTCGTAATCCGGCAGGAACGCGATGCGGTGGCGTACCTCCGGCCGGTCGGCGAACCGCACGATCTGCTGGATCAGCGCCTTGCCGCCGTCGTCGGCCGGGTGCGACTTGCCCGCCACGATCAGCTGCACCGGGCGCTTCTCGTCGAGCAGCAGCTTCTCCAGCCGCTCCGGATCCCGCAGCATCAAGGTCAGGCGCTTGTAGGTGGGCACCCGCCGGGCGAAACCGACAGTCAGCACCGAGGGATCGAAAGCCGTTGCGATCCAGCCCAGTTCGGCCTCGGATGCACCGCGCTCCAGCCAGGAGCGCCGCAACCGGTCACGGACGTCGGCGATCAGCGTCTCGCGCAGCTGCGAACGGATCCACCACATGTGCCCCGGGTCGACCTCCTGCAGGCGCTCCCACACCGCCGGTTCTGCGGCCTCCGACCCGATCAGCTCGCGGCCAAGGGCCAGCCATTGCGGGGCCGCCCAGGTCGGGGCGTGCACCCCGTTGGTGATCGACCCGATCGGCACCTCGGCGCGGTCGAATCCCGGCCACAGGTCGTTGAACATGGCCCGGCTGACCCGACCGTGCAGCAGCGACACCCCGTTGGCCCGCTGCGCCAACCGAAGGCCCATGTGCGCCATGTTGAACTTCGACGGATCGTCCTCGGCACCGAACGCGATCACCCGATCCAGCGGCACCCCCGGCAGCAGCCGACTGTCGGCCGGACCGCCAGGTGGGCTGCCGAAATAGCGCCGGATCATCTCGACGGGGAACCGGTCGATCCCGGCGGGCACCGGGGTGTGCGTGGTGAACACCGTAGAGGACCGCACGACGGTCAATGCGGTGTCGAAGTCCAGCCCGGCGGCGACGAGTTCGCGGATACGTTCCACGCCGAGGAAGCCTGCGTGGCCCTCGTTCATGTGGAACACCTCAGGGGCGGGCAGGTTTTCGATCTCGGTGAACGCGCGGACCGCGCGGATACCGCCGATACCGGCCAGGATCTCCTGCTTGATGCGGTGTTCCTGATCGCCGCCGTAGAGCCGGTCGGTGACCCCGCGCAGCTCGTGCTCGTTCTCCGGGACATCGGAATCGAGCAGGAGCAACGGGATCCGGCCCACCTGCGCGACCCACACCCGGGCCCGCAGTTCGCGGGCGTCCGGAAGCGCCAGCGTCACCAGCACCGGCGCTCCGGACGCGTCCGTGAGCAGGCGCAACGGCAACCCTTGGGGGTCCAGCGACGGATAGGTCTCGTGCTGCCAGCCATCGGCGGTCAGGGACTGCCGGAAGTAACCCGAGCGGTAGTACAGGCCGACCGCGATCAGCGGCAGGCCCAGATCCGAAGCTGATTTCAGATGGTCGCCGGCCAGGATGCCCAGCCCGCCCGAGTAGTTGGGCAGCACCTCGGCGACGCCGAACTCCATCGAGAAGTACGCGATCCCCTTGGGCATCGCGACGCCGTCGGCGATCTGCTGCTGGTACCACAGCGGCCGCTCGAGGTAGTTGTCCAGATCACCGGCAAGCTCGTCGAGGCGATTCAGGAACGACTCGTCACCGGCGAGTTCGTCGAGCCGTTGCGGACTCACCGCCCCGAGCAACGCCACCGGGTCGCCACTGGTCTGCTGCCACAGCCCGGAATCGACCTCAGCAAACAGATCCTGGGTCGGCTTGTGCCATGACCAGCGCAGGTTGATCGACAGTCGTTCCAGCGCCGCCAACCGCTCGGGAAGGTGCGTGCGGACAGTGAACCTTCTCAGGGCTTTCACGCGAACCAACCTTACTGACAATTCCGGTTCGCGCAGCCGGGAGCGACGCCCGTACAGACGGTGTTAATCCGGACGAGCGGCGGTCACCTTGCGCTTAGCGCCCGCGAGATTGGGCAGCCCACTACGGTGGGTATCAGACGCGACGAGGCGAGTGAACCAGAGGCAGCCGCTTGACCGTTGACGACGTGAGGAGTGGATGGGTGGCCGGTCGTATCGGAATCGACGATGTCGCGCCAGTGGTTCTCGGCGGACAGTTCCCGGCAAAAGCCGTCGTCGGCGAGGTGGTGCCGGTGCGGGCGACGGTCTGGCGGGAAGGGCATGACGCGGTGTCGGCCACCCTGGTGGTCCGTTACCTCGGCACGGACTATCCGCGACTGGCCACCGGTCCGGGCACCGCATCGGTGCCGGTGCCCATCGATACGGTCGTGCAGCCGGCCCCGCGGATCAAACCGCAGGCGTTGCCGATGGCACAAGGCGAAGTCCCTGATGTTTTTCATGGCCAGTTCACCCCCGACAGCGTGGGGTTGTGGACCTACCGGGTCGACGGCTGGGGCGACCCGCTGGCCACCTGGCGGCACGCGGTCGAGGCCAAGCTCGGCGCCGGCCAGAGCGAGGCCGAGCTGTCGAACGACCTGCTGGTCGGCGCGCGCCTACTGGAGCGCGCCGCCGCCGGGGTCCCCCGCAAACTGCGCGATCCGCTGATCGAGGCGGCCGCGGCGCTGCGCACCCCCGGTGACCCGTTCCTGCGGGCAGGCGCAGCGCTGTCGGAGGAGGTCACCGAGCTGCTGGAGCAGTATCCGCTGCGCGAGTTGGTCACCCGCGGTGAGCAATACGGGGTCTGGGTGGACCGGCCCCTGGCCCGGTTCTCGGCGTGGTACGAGATGTTCCCGCGATCCACCGGCGGCTGGGACAAGGCCGGCCATCCCGTCCACGGCACGTTCGCCACCGCCGCCGAGCAACTGCCCCGGATCGCCCGGATGGGTTTCAACATCGTCTACCTGCCGCCCATCCACCCGATCGGCAAGGTGCACCGCAAGGGCCGCAACAACGCCGTCACCGCCGGGCCCGGCGATGTCGGGTCACCGTGGGCCATCGGCAGCGACGAGGGCGGCCACGACGCCGTGCACCCGGCGCTGGGCACCATCGAGGATTTTGACGCCTTCGTGTCGGCGGCCCGCGCCCAAGGCGTCGAGGTGGCGCTGGACCTCGCCCTGCAGTGCGCGCCGGATCACCCATGGGCCGCAGCACATCCGGAGTGGTTCACGGTCCTGCCCGACGGCACCATCGCTTACGCCGAGAACCCGCCGAAGAAATACCAGGACATCTACCCCCTGAACTTCGACAACGATCCCGCCGGTCTCTATCACGAGGTGCTGCGGGTGGTGCGGTTCTGGATCTCACACGGGGTCAAGGTCTTTCGCGTCGACAATCCGCATACCAAGCCGCCCAACTTCTGGGTCTGGCTGATCGCCGAGGTCAAGAACGAGGACCCGGACGTGCTGTTCCTGTCGGAGGCCTTCACCCGGCCGGCCCGGCTGTACGGGCTGGCCAAGCGCGGATTCACCCAGTCCTACACGTATTTCACCTGGCGTACCAACAAGTGGGAACTCACCGAGTTCGGCAACGAGATCACCGCCAACGCCGACAACGCACGACCCAGCCTGTGGGTCAACACGCCTGACATCCTGCACGAATCGCTACAGCACGGCGGTCCGGGCATGTTCGCGATCCGCGCGGTGCTGGCCGCCACGATGAGCTCGTCGTGGGGCATGTACTCGGGCTTCGAGCTGTTCGAACACCGGGCGGTTCGAGAGGGCAGCGAGGAGTACCTGGACTCCGAGAAGTACGAACTGCGCCCCAGGGACTTCGCGGCAGCGCTGGCCGAGGGACGCTCGCTAGAACCGTTTGTCACCCGCCTCAACGAGATCCGCCGTCTGCACCCGGCGCTGCGCCAGCTTCGCACCCTCCATTTCCACCACGTGGACAACGATGCACTGCTGGCCTACAGCAAGTTCGATCCCATCACCGGGGACACCGTGCTCGTGGTGGTCACGCTCAACCCGTTCAGCGCCGAAGAGGCCACGTTGTGGTTGAACATGGAGGCGCTGGGTATGGAATGGCATGACCGGTTCTGGGTACGCGACGAGATCACGGGCGAGGAATACCAGTGGGGGCAGTCCAATTACGTGCGCATCGACCCCACCAAGGCGGTGGCACACGTGCTGAACATGCCGCTCGTACCCTATGAGCAACGACTGGGCTTGCTACGCAGGGAATGAGATCACGATGACGAGAAGCAATCACCTGACCGACACGCATCTGCGACCCGACCCAGCCGACATCCAGCGACTGGTGATCGGCCAGCACCATGATCCGCACTCGGTGCTCGGTGCTCACGAATATGCCGGGCGCACCGTGATCCGGGCCTACCGGCCCCACGCCGCCAAGGTGGTTGCGGTGATCGGCGGGGACCGTTACCCGTTGCAGCACATCGAATCCGGGCTTTTCGCGGTGGCCGTGCCGTTCACGAACCTGGCCGACTACCGTCTGGAGATCGGCTATCCGGGCGCCGACGACACCATCTTCACCCACACCACCGCCGACGACACCATCTTCACCCACACCACCGCCGACGCCTACCGGTTCCTGCCCACCCTCGGTGAACTCGATCTGCACCTGTTCGCCGAGGGGCGCCACGAGCGGCTGTGGGAGATCCTCGGGGCCCACCCGCGCAGCTTCACCACGCCCGACGGAGTCGTGGACGGCGTCTCATTCGCCGTGTGGGCGCCGAATGCCAAGGGCGTCAGCGTGATCGGTGACTTCAACCACTGGGACGGCAACGAGGCCCAGATGCGGGTGATGGGCAGCTCGGGCGTCTGGGAGTTGTTCTGGCCCGGGTTCCCTGCCGACGGCTTGTACAAGTTCCGGGTGCACGGGGCCGGTGGCGTCACCACCGACCGGGCCGATCCGATGGCCTTCGCCACCGAGGTGCCCCCGCAGACCGCATCGCGGGTCACCACCAGTTCCTACACCTGGCGTGACGGCGAGTGGATGACCCGGCGCGCCGCACAGAACCCGGTGTTCGAGCCGATGAGTACCTACGAGGTGCACCTGATGTCCTGGCGTCCGGGGCTCAGCTATCGGCAATTGGCCACCGAACTCACCGAATACGTTGTGGAGCAGGGATTCACCCACGTGGAGTTGCTCCCCGTCGCCGAGCATCCGTTCGGGGGATCGTGGGGTTACCAGGTCACCTCCTACTACGCGCCGACGTCCCGGCTGGGCACGCCCGATGATTTCCGGTACTTGGTCGACAGCCTGCACCAGGCCGGGATCGGCGTGATCGTGGACTGGGTGCCGGCCCACTTCCCCAAGGATGCCTGGGCGCTGGGCCGTTTCGACGGCACGCCGCTCTACGAGCATTCTGACCCCAGGCGGGGCGAACAGCTGGACTGGGGCACATATGTTTTCGACTTCGGCCGGCCCGAGGTACGCAACTTCCTGGTCGCCAACGCGCTGTATTGGCTGCAGGAGTACCACGTCGACGGCCTGCGGGTGGACGCCGTCGCCTCGATGCTCTACCTCGACTACTCACGCCCCGAGGGCGGCTGGACGCCCAACATCCACGGCGGTAGGGAGAACCTGGAGGCCGTTCAGTTCCTGCAGGAAATGAATGCCACGGTGCACAAGCTGAGCCCGGGCATCGTCACCATCGCCGAGGAGTCCACCTCCTGGCCCGGCGTCACCCGGCCGACAAACCTTGGCGGCCTTGGCTTCTCGATGAAGTGGAACATGGGCTGGATGAACGACACGCTGGACTACGTCAGCCACGATCCGGTACACCGCAGTTATCACCACCATGAGATGACGTTCTCGATGCTGTACGCATTCAGCGAGAACTATGTGCTGCCGATCAGCCATGACGAGGTGGTGCACGGCAAGGGCACGCTGTGGGGCCGGATGCCGGGCGACGATCACGCCAAGGCGGCCGGGCTGCGCAGCTTGCTCGCCTACCAGTGGGCCCACCCGGGCAAGCAGCTGCTGTTCATGGGCCAGGAATTCGGGCAGCGAGCCGAGTGGTCGGAGGAGCGCGGGCTGGACTGGTTCCAGCTCGACGAGCAGGGCTTTTCCGGCGGTGTGCAGCGGCTGGTGCGTGACCTCAACGGGATCTACCGCCGCCACCCGGCGTTGTGGAGCCGCGACACCAGCCCCGAGGGCTACTCGTGGATCGACGCCAACGACTCGGCCAACAACGTGCTGAGCTTCCTGCGGTTCGGCTCCGACGGTTCGGTGCTGGCCTGTGTGGTCAACTTCGCCGGCAGTGAGCACAGCGAGTACCGGCTGGGCTTGCCACACGCCGGCGCCTGGCAAGAAGTGCTGAACACCGACGCGACCATCTACAACGGCTCAGGCATCGGCAACCTGGGCGCCGTGCAGGCCACCGACGAGCCGTGGCATGGCCGTCCCGCGTCGGCGGTGATGGTGTTGCCGCCGCTGGCGATGCTCTGGTTCGAGCCCGCCTGACGGGCTCTAGTACAGCGCGTTGGCCAGATTGCGCCGACCCGCGACCACCTCGGGGTCGGCCGGGTCGAACAGGTCGAACAACTCGACGAGCCGGGTCCGCACCTTGGTCCGGTCGTCGCCTGCGGTGCGCTTGATCAACGCGATGAGCCGATCGAAGGCCGCCGATACCTGTTGGGCGAGGATCTCGGCGTCGGCCGCGGCGAATGCGGCCTCGATGTCGTCGGGCGCCGCGTCGGCGGCTGCCACCGCATCGGGGCGCTGTGCGCTGGCCCGCTCCAGGAACGCGATCTGGCGCACGGCGCCCTTGGCCTCGGTGTGGTTGGGCTGGGCGTCCAGAATCGCCTGATACGCGGTGCGCGCCGCTGCGAAGTTGCCCTCGTCCAGGTGCGCTCGGGCTGCGGCCAGCTCGGGGTCGACCTGATCGGGCTCGCCGTCACCGCCACCGGTCAGCTTGCCCGCGGTCGCTTCGAGCAGCGAATCGATCCAGCGCCGTAGCTGGTCGGCCGGCTGCGTGCCCTGGAAGCTGGCGACCGGCTGGCCGCCGGCGAGCGCCACCACCGTCGGCACACCCTGGATGCCGAACATCTGCGCCACCCGCGGGCTGGTGTCGACGTTGACCAGCCCCAGCGACCACTTGCCGCCGTCGGCGTCGGCCAAGCCCGCCAGGGTGTCCCCCAGCGCCAGGCTGGCCTCGCTGCGCGGCGACAGCAGCAGCACCACCACCGGGACCTGACCGGACCGGACCAGCACCTCGGCCTCGAAGTTGGCCTCGGTGACCTCGGTGACGTTCGGGCCGCCGGGTGCACCGGGGCTGTCGCCGGCCGCCGTGGGCCGCTGCTTGAGTGCCGAGAGATCAACCGCACCGGCCAGCGCCGGGCCGACAGAAGGTCGTGGACGAGTCACGCCATCAAGTCTGTCACGTCGTTTCCGGAACAGCCCCGCCCGGTTGCACCGCCGCCGTCGCTGCCGCACCCGGTTCCAGCCGGGCGGTCCGGTCGGCCCACATGACGAAGATCACACTGCCCAATGGCACGATGCTGGCCAGCAACGCCAGAACCCAGGTGCGGATGTCCCACTTGCGGGCGACCCCGACCAGAATCGCGGCGATCACGAATGCGACGAAGATGCCGCCGTGGATCGGCCCGAACACCTTGACACCGATCTCGGTACGGGGACTGCCGAGGTACTTGAAGTACATCCCGACCAGCAGGCCTGCCCAGCTGAGCGCTTCAGCGAGGGCGATCAGCCGAAACCAGCCGGGGATCGAGCGCAGGTCGAATGAGCTTGTCATGGGCGCCATTGTGCCCGACCCGCCGGCTGGCTACTACACGCTGTCGTTGATTGCTGTCAGCGACGCAAGATCAGGGCATCGCCCTGGCCACCGGCGCCGCAGAGAGCGGCCACCGCGTAGCCGGACCCCTTGCGGGCCAGCTCCAGCGCCGCGTGCAGCGTGATCCGGGCGCCCGACATGCCGATCGGGTGGCCGATCGCGATCGCGCCGCCGTTGACGTTCACCTTGGCCGGGTCCACGCCCAATTCCTTGGTCGAGGCCAATGACACCGCGGCGAACGCCTCGTTGATCTCCAGGACGTCCAGCTGGTCGACGCTGATGCCCTCACGCTCGACGGCCTTCTTGATCGCGTTGGCCGGCTGGCTCTGCAGTGTCGAGTCCGGGCCGGCGACCACGCCGTGCGCCCCGATCTCGCACAGCCAGTCCAGGCCGAGTTCCTGCGCCTTGGCCTTGCTCATCACCACGACGGCCGCGGCACCGTCGCTGATCTGCGACGACGAGCCGGCCGTGATGGTGCCGTCCTTGCGGAACGCGGGCCGCAGGCCGGCCAGCGATTCGGCGGTGGTGTTGGCGCGGATGCCCTCGTCCTCGGCGAATTCGATCGGGTCGCCCTTGCGCTGCGGGATCGACACGGGAACCACCTCGTCGGCGTACACCCCGTCCTTCCAGGCGGCGGCGGCCTTCTGGTGCGACTGGGCGGCGAATTCGTCCTGCTCGGCGCGGGTGAACTTGTCGGTGTCGTTGCGCTGTTCGGTGAGCGCACCCATCGGCTGGTCGGTGAACACGTCGTGCAGACCGTCGTAGGCCAGGTGGTCGACCAGCGTCGCATCGCCGTACTTGTAGCCCTCGCGGCTCTTCGGCAGCAGGTGCGGGGCTTGGCTCATCGACTCCTGCCCGCCGGCGACCACGACGTCGAACTCACCGGCCCGGATGAGCTGGTCGGCCAGCGCGATCGCGTCGATGCCCGAGAGGCACATCTTGTTGATGCTCAGCGCGGGCACGTCCCAGGGGATTCCGGCGGCCACCGCGGACTGGCGAGCGGGCATCTGACCGGCCCCCGCGGTCAGCACCTGGCCCATGATCACGTAGTCCACCAGCGAAGCATCGACCTTCGCCTTCTCCAGAGCGCCCCGGATCGCGATCGCGCCCAGGTCACTGCCGGAAAAATCCTTCAGCGAGCCCATCAATCTGCCGACCGGAGTCCGTGCTCCAGCAACGATCACCGACGTGCGAGCTTCCGCAGTCATTTCCTACCTCCAAAGCCAGGGTTGAAGAGCTGTGTGGGCGATCACACATGCGCAAACGTTCAGGTTGAGGTTACCGTTACGTTATGACCGCCGATCAGGTTGATGCCCGTCCCGCACTCGCTTCCGCGCTGGTGACGGCGATCGATCACGTCGGTATCGCCGTGCCGGATCTGGATGCCGCCGCCAAGTGGTACCACGACAACCTCGGCATGATCGTCCTGCACGAGGAGATCAACGAGGAGCAGGGCGTGCGCGAGGCCATGCTCTCGGTGCGCGGCGCCCCCAAGGGCAGCGCCCAGATCCAGCTCCTGGCCCCGCTCGACGAGAAGTCGACGATCGCCAAGTTCATCGATCGAAGCGGCCCCGGCCTGCAGCAGCTCGCCTACCGGACCAGCGACATCGACGCCCTGAGTGAGCGTCTGCGCAGCCAGGGCATTCGGCTGCTGTACGAGGCCCCTCGTAAGGGCACGGCCAACTCGCGCATCAACTTCATCCACCCCAAGGATGCGGGCGGCGTGCTGATCGAGCTGGTCGAGCCGGCCGCCGATTCAGAGCACTAAGACCATCTCCGCGTCGGGCCCCGATTAGCCCGGTTCGTCCAGCAGGCGGTATGCCAATGCCTGCGGTCATCGACATCACCGACATCGATCGGCAGCACCACCACGTGCGTGGTGCCCACGCGGATCTCATGGTCACACCCGGGACATCGGTAGACCTTCACCGCACGCGATGCGTTGACCACCCGGACCTCGTAGTCGAAGCCGTCGGCACCGGTCTCGACGCGCCGGGTCGGCAGTGGCGCGAACCGCCGGTGCTCGCGACGCCTACGAGGCATCAGAACAGCCGGTATTCGTCGCTGTCCATTCCCCGCATCTGGTCATAATCCAAAGTCACACAACGAATTCCACGATCGGTGGCCAACGTCCGGGCCTGCGGCTTGATCTGCTGGGCGGCGAACACCCCGGTCACCGGCGCCAGTACGGTGTCTCGGTTGAGCAACTCGAGGTAGCGCGTCAGCTGCTCCACCCCGTCGATCTCGCCGCGGCGCTTGATCTCCACGGCAACCGAGCGGCCCAACTCATCGCGGCACATCAGATCCACCGGGCCGATCGCGGTCGGATACTCGCGGCGCACCAGGGTATAGCCGGCGCCGAGTAGCTCGACGTGTTCGGCCAGCAGTGCCTGCAGATGAGCCTCCACCCCGTCTTTCACCAGACCGGGATCGATGCCGAGTTCATGGCTGGAATCGTGCTCGACGTCCTCGACGGTGATGCGCAGCTGCTCACCGGCCTTGTTCTCGACCACCCAGAGCGGCACGCCGTCCCGGTCGTCCTCGACCAGCCAGCAGGGCGGGCTCATCCAGTTCAACGGCTTGTAAGCGCGGTCGTCGGCGTGGACGCTGACCGATCCGTCGGACTTGAACAACAACAACCGGCGGGCCGACGGGAGGTGGGCGGTCAACCGCCCGACGTAGTCGACGGTGCACTGGGCAATCACGAGGCGCACCCGATCCACCTTAAGGGCATCCGCGACGAACTAGGCTGACGCCACAATGAACTCCGACAAATCGCTGGCACGGCGGCTGGGCCGGGTGCTCGAAGGCGTCACCCGCCAGAACAGCAGGCTCCCCACCACGCCGGAATACGGATCGTGGGTGCTGGGCCGGGTGTCGGAGAGCCAGCGGCGCCGCAGGGTGCGCATCCAGGTGATCCTCACGACGTTCGTGATCTTTGCGAACCTGCTCGGCATCGCCATCTCGCTGATCATCGTCACCCTGCTGTTCCCGTCGCCGGCCGTGTTCGATCCATCGGTCCGTTGGATCACCTTCATCGTGGCGCCGGCCTACATGGCCACGGCGCTGATCGTCGGGGTGTTCTGGGCGACGACGCGGGTGATCGACAACGTGCGCTGGGCCCTAGAAGAACGTCCGCCCACCGTCGCCGATCAACGGAACACCTTTTTCGCACCCTTCCGGTTGACCCGCGTGCTGCTGATCCTGTGGGGCCTCGGTACCGCGTTGCTGACCACGCTCTACGGTCTCGTCGACACCAATTACATTCCGAAGTTCCTGCTGGGCATCAGTTTTCCCGGCATCGTGGTGTCCGTCAGCTGCCACCTGTTCACCGAGTTCGCGCTCCGGCCGGTGGCCGCGCAGGCCCTGGAAGCCGGCCCGCCACCGGCGCGGCTGGCTCCCGGCATCATGGGCCGCACGATGGTGGTGTGGGCACTGAGTTCCGGCGTGCCGATCCTGGGCATCATGCTGGCGGCGATGTTCGCCGTGACGCTGAACAACCTGACGCCGACCCAATTCGCCTATGCCGTCATCGGTCTCGGCTCGTTCGCCCTGGTGTTCGGCTTTCTGCTGATGTGGATCCTGTCGTGGCTCACCGCCACACCGATCCGAGTCGTGCGCGCCGCCCTCAACCGTGTCGAGCAGGGTGACCTCAATACCAATCTCGTGGTGTTCGACGGCACCGAACTGGGCCAGCTGCAGCGCGGATTCAACTCGATGGTGCACGGGCTCCGCGAGCGCGAACGGGTCCGCGATCTCTTCGGCAGGCACGTCGGCCGCGAGGTGGCCGCGCTGGCCGAGCAGGAGAAGCCCGTCCTCGGCGGTGAGGAGCGCCACGCCGCAGTGATTTTCGTCGACGTGATCGGATCGACGCAGTTGGTGACGACGCGGCCCGCGGTCGAGGTGGTCGACCTGCTCAACCGGTTCTTCGCGGTGATCGTCGACGAGGTCGACAATCACCGCGGCCTGGTGAACAAGTTCGAGGGCGACGCGATCCTCGCCGTATTCGGTGCGCCGGTGTCGCTGGACAATGCCGAGGACGAAGCGCTGGCCGCCGCCCGGGCGATCGCGCGGCGGCTACGTGCGGAGGTGCCCGAACTCGAAGCGGGCATCGGAGTTGCGGCCGGCCAGGTGGTGGCGGGCAACGTCGGCGCCAAACAACGGTTCGAGTACACGGTGATCGGCGAGCCGGTCAACGAGGCGGCGCGGCTCTGCGACTTCTCCAAGCAGGTACCAGGACATCTCGTCGCCTCGTCGGACACCATCGCCAACGCATCCGAAACCGAAAGGGCGCGTTGGTTGCTCGGCGAATCCGTGACGTTGCGCGGCCTGGGCGAGCCGACCCGGGTGGCCGTGCCCGCCTAATCGGCACCCAACTGCCGAGCCGCCTCGAGCGCCTGGTCGACGGTGCGGAACACTATGCCGTCATAATCATCGCGCCGATCGGCCGGCACCAACCTGCCATCCGGGTCGACGAGGAAGGCCTCCTTGCCTGCGGCCAATAGGCCGGCCCGCATGCCGGTCAGCATCCTGCGCGCGGCATCGTCGATGTCATCGACCCGGGTGACGTCGAGCACGGCCGCGTCGTAGCTCCCAGAATCTTGCTGGGCAGTACGCAGCACCTGTTCGGCCCCCGCGAACAACAGGTCGCCCTGGACCTCGTACACCCGCACGCCCGGGCCCACGTCGAACACCGCCCGCAATGTCGCCGACGACTCGCGACTGACGGTGAGAAAGTGCAATCCCAGCTGCGAGGACAGGTTTCGGCACACCTCCACCCCGCGGACACTGTTGCCGCGGGAATCCAGGCGGGGTGAGTAGACACCGATACCGAGCTGCCCAGGGAGCACCGCGACGATGCCACCGCCGACCCCGCTCTTGGCGGGCATGCCCACGGCGCTCACCCAGTCCCCTGCCGCGTCGTACATCCCGCACGTCACCATCACGCTCAGCGTGCGACGCACCACGTTCGCATCCACGATTCGGCGACCGGTCAACGGGTTGAACCCGCCTCGCGCCAGCGTTGCCGCCATCCGCGCCAGGTCCGTGCTGGTCACCTTGACCGAACACTGCCGAAAGTAGACGTCGAGAACCTCATCCGGATCACCTTCGAGCACACCGAAACTGGCGAGCATGTAGGCGATGGCCCGGTTGCGATTCCCGGTCGCCTTCTCCGATGCGTACACGCCCGAGTCGACATCAAGACTGCGGCCGGCGCATGCCGAGTAGAACTGGTGGATCCGATCGAAACGCTCGTCGGCGTCGGCCCCGGGGATCAGCGAAACCGCAGCGATGGCACCGGCATTGATCATCGGGTTCTTCGGCGTCTTGGTGACTTTGTCGACGCTGATCTCGTTGAATGCCTCACCGGAGGGTTCTACACCGATCCTGGAGTCGACGGCCTCCTGGCCGAGCTGATCCAATGCCAACGCGTACGTGAACGGCTTCGATATCGACTGGATGGTGAATTCCAATGCGCTGTCGCCGGATTCATACACGAAACCATCGGAGGACGACAAGCTCAGCCCGAATCCGTCGGGGTCGACATTGGCGAGCTCCGGGATGTAGCTTGCCGGGGCGCCGTCGCGCAGGTCGATCTGCTCGGCACGAATCTGGTCCAGGTACTGCTGCACCAGCGCGGCCACGAGATGCAGTCTAGTCGGGCACGGCGCCGCACTACGATGTCGTTTTTCCGCTAGTCGTGGACCGTCGGGCGTGCCATCGTTGAGGACATGCACGAGGATTTCGACCGCTGCTACCGCGCCGTCCAGTCCAAAGACGCGCGGTTCGACGGCTGGTTCGTCACCGCCGTGCTCACCACGGGCATCTACTGCCGCCCCAGCTGCCCGGTGCGGCCGCCATTCGCCCGCAACATGCGTTTCTATCCGACGGCGGCCGCCGCCCAGGCTGCGGGCTTCCGCGCCTGCAAGCGGTGCCGGCCCGACGCCTCCCCGGGCTCACCCGAGTGGAATGTGCGAGGCGACGTCGTTGCCCGGTGCATGCGGCTGATCGCAGACGGGACCGTGGACCGCGAAGGTGTGACGGGGCTGGCCGGCCGGATCGGCTACACCACCCGGCAGTTGCAGCGCATCATCCAGGCCGAGCTGGGCGCCAATCCCCTGGCGCTGGCCCGCGCCCAACGGGCCCAGACCGCCCGGGTCCTGATCGAAACCACCGAATTGCCGTTCGCCGACGTGGCATTCGCCGCCGGGTTCGCCAGCATCCGTCAGTTCAACGACACCGTCCGCGCGGTGTGTGACCTGACGCCGACGCAGCTGCGGGAGCGCGCTCGCCAGCGGTTCGCCGCCGATGCCTCGGCATCTCCCGGGGTGCTGTCGCTTCGGCTGCCGGTGCGGACGCCGTTCTCCTTCGAGGGGGCGTTCGGCCATCTGGCCGCCAGTGCCGTGCCCGGCCTGGAGGAAGTGCGTGACGGCCAGTTTCGGCGGACCTTACGGCTGCCGCATGGCCATGGTGTGGTCGGCCTGGCCCCACAGCCCGACCATGTGCGATGCCAGCTGGTGCTCGACGACTTCCGCGACCTGTCGGCGGCCATCGCCCGGTGCCGGCGCCTGTTGGACCTCGATGCCGATCCCGAGGCGGTCGTGGAGACGTTGCAGGCCGATCCAAGCCTCGCCGCGGTGGTGGCCAAGGCGCCCGGGCAGCGCATCCCGCGCACGGTGGACGAAGCCGAGTTGGCGTTGCGGGTGGTGATCGGCCAGCAGGTGTCGATCAAGGCGGCGCGAACCCATGTGGGGCGTCTTGTCACCCGGTACGGAACACCGATCACTGACGAGGCGGGTGCGTTGACGCACGTGTTCCCCAGTAACGCCGATCTGGCCAACCTCGACCCCGACCACCTGGCCATGCCTGCGTCAAGACGCCGAACGGTGGCCGCCCTGGTCCGGGCGATCGCCGACGGTGAAGTCGTGCTCGACCCGGGCTGCGACTGGGACCTGGCGCGTGAACAACTGCTTGCCCTCCCCGGAGTAGGGCCGTGGACCACCGAAGTGATCGCCATGCGGGGTCTGGGCGATCCAGATGCCTTCCCCGCCACCGACCTCGGGGTCCGGGCAGCCGTCGCCTCCCTCGGCCTTCCGCCCGGCGGTCTGGTGGAGCACAGCACCCGATGGAGACCCTGGCGCGCGTATGCGACACAACACCTCTGGACCACACTGGACCACGCGGTGAACGACTGGCCCCCGCACGATCAACAGGAGAAGTCATGACGACCCTGCAATGCCGCACCGTGGACAGCCCGGTAGGTCTTTTGACCTTGGCCGGCCGCGACGGACGCCTGATGCACCTGCGCATGGTCGATCAGACGTATGAGCCGAGTCGGACGGGCTGGGAAACCGACGACTCCGCCTTCCCGGAAGCCGTCGAACAGTTAGCCGCATACTTCGCCGGCGAACTCACCGAGTTCGACCTCGAGCTGGACATGGTTGGGACACAGTTTCAGCGCCGGGTGTGGGAAGCACTGCGCACGATTCCATACGGGGAAACGTGCTCGTACGGCGAGATCGCCCGCCAGATCGGTTCACCGGCCGCTTTTCGCGCGGTGGGTCTGGCCAATGGCCACAACCCGATCGGGATCATCGTGCCCTGCCACCGCGTGATCGGCGCCAATGGCAGTCTCACCGGGTACGGCGGCGGGCTCGACCGTAAGCGAGCATTGTTGGAATTGGAGAAAAGCCGGACGACGCCGGCGCTTTTCAACTGAGCGTCGAGGGGGTTCTCAATTCGCCGATTGAAAATCCCCTCAATACACAAATGCCCGAGCCCCCCAATCGAAATTGGAGGGCTCGGGACTTAATTTGTGTTCGGCGGTGTCCTACTTTTCCACCCGTGTGGGTAGTATCATCGGCGCTGGCAGGCTTAGCTTCCGGGTTCGGGATGGGACCGGGCGTTTCCCTGCCGCTATGGACCGCCGTAACTCTATTCACTCGTTTGTGAGTGCAAATCCTGTGTGTTTTGGTGGTGGGGTGCGGTGCACTCCGATCACACGAGGTGTGGGTGTTTATGGATGTGGTTGCGAGGCGTGTGCAATAACCAATTNCTAGATCACTCTGCTGCTTCACCGGATGCAGGACGCTCCCCTACCCAGCCATAAATGGCTGCCGCGGCTTCGGCGGTGTGCTTGAGCCCCGCTACATTATCGGCGCACAATCACTTGACCAGTGAGCTATTACGCACTCTTTCAAGGGTGGCTGCTTCTAAGCCAACCTCCTGGTTGTCTTCGCGACTGCACATCCTTTTCCACTTAGCACACGCTTAGGGGCCTTAGCCGGCGATCTGGGCTGTTTCCCTCTCGACGCACGGAGCTTATCCCCCGCCGTCTCACTGCCACACTCTTGGACTTGTCGGCATTCGGAGTTTGGCTGACGTCAGTAACCCTGTGGGGCCCATCGGCCATCCAGTAGCTCTACCTCCAACAAGAAACATGTGACGCTGCACCTAAATGCATTTCGGGGAGAACCAGCTATCACGGAGTTTGATTGGCCTTTCACCCCTACCCACAGCTCATCCCCTCAGTCTTCAACCTAAGTGGGTTCGGGCCTCCACGCGGTCTTACCCGCGCTTCACCCTGGCCATGGGTAGATCACTCCGCTTCGGGTCCAGAACACACCACTACACCACACACTATTGTGTGGATACGCCCTATTCAGACTCGCTTTCGCTGCGGCTACCCCACCCGGGTTAACCTCGCGACATGTCCCTGACTCGCAGGCTCATTCTTCAAAAGGCACGCCATCACCCCACGACAAAGTCGAAGGCTCTGACGGATTGTAAGCGCACGGTTTCAGGTACTATTTCACTCCCCTCCCGGGGTACTTTTCACCATTCCCTCACGGTACTAATCCGCTATCGGTCACTGGGAAGTATTCAGGCTTACCGGGTGGTCCCGGCAGATTCACAGCAGATTTCACGGGCCCGCTGCTACTCGGGAACACCGTTCAAGGTAGATGTCAGGTTTTCACGTACCGGGCTCTCACCGTCTACGGCAGGTCATCCCAAACCACTTCCGCTAACCACAACATTTTCTCACTACCCTCCAGCCAGGTAGAACTGGAAAAACAGGTCCCACAACCCCGCACACACAACCCCTACCCGGTATCACATGCATACGGTTTAGCCATCCTCCGCTTTCGCTCGCCACTACTCACGGAATCACATTTTGTTTTCTCTTCCTACGGGTACTGAGATGTTTCACTTCCCCGCGTTCCCTCCCAACACCTATGTATTCAGTGCAGGGTGACACGACATCACTCGTGCCGGGTTTCCCCATTCGGACATCCTCGGATCAACGCTCGGTTGGCAGCTCCCCGAGGCATATCGCAGCCTCCAACGTCCTTCATCGGCTCCCAGTGCCAAGGCATCCACCATGCGCCCTTAAACACTTACAACACAAAAACCAAAAATGAGTTTCAAAAGAAATTGCACATCAACACACAAACGCGACCAGAAACCCGAAGGCCCCCAGCCACACTCTGCGTGCTAGATGCTCGCAACCACTATCCACAAATCAAACACCACACCCCACCACCAAAGTGAGGCAACAACACACCCCCTGCCCCCAACGGGACAGGACCGCGGGCCTGTTGTCTCAAAGCCCAATAGTGTGTTCGGCAGTCCATCACCAACGCTTTCCCGCGCCAGCTCAACGTTTGTCATTTGCACCCACCAGACACCCACTACAGATGCTGGCTGAAATATCCCAACCGCACTACTGCCCACGACATCGCGGACGGCGGGGGAATCGAATCGGTGCTCCTTAGAAAGGAGGTGATCCAGCCGCACCTTCCGGTACGGCTACCTTGTTACGACTTCGTCCCAATCGCCGATCCCACCTTCGACGGCTCCCTCCACAAGGGTTAGGCCACCGGCTTCGGGTGTTACCGACTTTCATGACGTGACGGGCGGTGTGTACAAGGCCCGGGAACGTATTCACCGCAGCGTTGCTGATCTGCGATTACTAGCGACTCCGACTTCACGGGGTCGAGTTGCAGACCCCGATCCGAACTGAGACCGGCTTTGAAAGGATTCGCTCCACCTCACGGCATCGCAGCCCTTTGTACCGGCCATTGTAGCATGTGTGAAGCCCTGGACATAAGGGGCATGATGACTTGACGTCATCCCCACCTTCCTCCGAGTTGACCCCGGCAGTCTCTCACGAGTCCCCACCATAACGTGCTGGCAACATGAGACAAGGGTTGCGCTCGTTGCGGGACTTAACCCAACATCTCACGACACGAGCTGACGACAGCCATGCACCACCTGCACACAGGCCACAAGGGAACCGACATCTCTGCCGGCGTCCTGTGCATGTCAAACCCAGGTAAGGTTCTTCGCGTTGCATCGAATTAATCCACATGCTCCGCCGCTTGTGCGGGCCCCCGTCAATTCCTTTGAGTTTTAGCCTTGCGGCCGTACTCCCCAGGCGGGGTACTTAATGCGTTAGCTACGGCACGGATCCCAAGGAAGGAAACCCACACCTAGTACCCACCGTTTACGGCGTGGACTACCAGGGTATCTAATCCTGTTCGCTCCCCACGCTTTCGCTCCTCAGCGTCAGTTACTGCCCAGAGACCCGCCTTCGCCACCGGTGTTCCTCCTGATATCTGCGCATTCCACCGCTACACCAGGAATTCCAGTCTCCCCTGCAGTACTCTAGTCTGCCCGTATCGCCCGCACGCCCACAGTTAAGCTGTGAGTTTTCACGAACAACGCGACAAACCACCTACGAGCTCTTTACGCCCAGTAATTCCGGACAACGCTCGGACCCTACGTATTACCGCGGCTGCTGGCACGTAGTTGGCCGGTCCTTCTTCTATAGGTACCGTCACTTGCGCTTCGTCCCTATTGAAAGAGGTTTACAACCCGAAGGCCGTCATCCCTCACGCGGCGTCGCTGCATCAGGCTTGCGCCCATTGTGCAATATTCCCCACTGCTGCCTCCCGTAGGAGTCTGGGCCGTATCTCAGTCCCAGTGTGGCCGGTCACCCTCTCAGGCCGGCTACCCGTCGTCGCCTTGGTAGGCCATTACCCCACCAACAAGCTGATAGGCCGCGGGCCCATCCCACACCGCAAAAGCTTTCCACCACACACCATGAAGCGCGTGGTCCTATCCGGTATTAGACCCAGTTTCCCAGGCTTATCCCAAAGTGCAGGGCAGATCACCCACGTGTTACTCACCCGTTCGCCACTCGAGTACCCCGAAGGGCCTTTCCGTTCGACTTGCATGTGTTAAGCACGCCGCCAGCGTTCGTCCTGAGCCAGGATCAAACTCTCCAAACAAAAACTCCCAGACCAAAGCCCAGGCAGAATTCGAATCAGAAAAATCCGATCACAAACAAAAGACACCAAAACTGGCATCAAAAAACAAAACCACACCCTAAACGGGAAAAAGAGCGTGGCCAAAAACAACAAACAAAACCACCAAACACACTATTGAGTTCTCAAACAACAGGCTTTTCTGCTTTGTCGCCCTGTTTTGGGGCAACCCCGCCAGCTTAATTCGAGTCTTGCTGGCGAGTCAATTTGCCTCGTTTCGGTTTGTTTCATCCGGTCTGAGGCAACCTCGCCAGCTTAGTACGATCTCGGCTGGCTTGTCAAGTCGCTCTGGTCCGGGCTGTTTCCATCCGCTCCGCGGCGACTTCAAAAGATTAGCGCGGGCCGGCCTACAAGGTCAAATCGGCTGGTCAGCGCGATTTCGAACCCACAGACCAGCCCGAACCGCTGCCTACGAGCCTACTCTTTCGATCTCGGCTCCGAGGCTCAACAGGTTCTCCACGAACAACGGGTACCCGCGATCGATGTGGAACACGTCGTGGACCTCGGTTTCACCGTCGGCCACCAAGCCCGCGAGCACCAGGCCCGCGCCGGCCCGAATGTCCGAGGACCACACGGGCGCACTCGACAACTGGGGGATGCCGCGCACCACGGCATGGTGACCGTCGGTCCGGGCGTCGGCTCCGAGCCTGATCATCTCCTCGACGAACCGGAACCGCGCTTCGAACACGTTCTCGGTGATCATCGAGGTGCCGTCGGCGACGGCCGCGAGTCCGATCGCCATCGGCTGCAGGTCGGTCGGGAAACCCGGGAACGGCAGGGTCGCCACGTTCACCGCCTTCGGTCGCTCGTACTGGACCACCCGGAAGCCGTTGTCGTTCTGGGTCACCGTCGCTCCGGCGTCGTGCAACTTGTGCAGCACCAGCTGGAGGTGTTGTGGGTCCACCCCCGTCACCGAGATGTCGCCGCGCGTCATCGCGGCGGCTATCCCCCACGTGGCCGCCACGATCCGGTCGCCGATCACCCGGTGCTGGGTCGGATACAGCCGATCGACACCGGTGATGGTCAGGGTCGAGGTGCCGGCGCCGCTGACCTTGGCGCCCATCTGGTTGAGCATCGCGCAGATGTCGACGATGTCGGGTTCGCGCGCCGCGTTGTGGATCGTCGTGACTCCCTCGGCCAACACCGCGGCCATCAGGATGTTCTCGGTCGCCCCCACCGACGGGAACTCCAGCTGGATCTCGGCCCCGCGCAGATGATCGGCCTCGGCCACCACACAACCGTGCTCGATATTGCAGGTCGCGCCGAGTTGACGCAGGCCGGCCTGATGCATGTCCAACGGCCTGGACCCGATGGCATCGCCACCCGGAAGGGCCACCTTCGCCTTCCTGCAACGCCCCACCAGCGGCCCGAGGACACAGACCGAAGCGCGGAACTGCCGGACCGCGGCGAAGTCGGCGTCGTACTTGGGTTCATCGGGTGAGGTGATTCGGACGGTGTCGCCGTCCAGCTCCACCGTCGCACCCAGCCCCCGCAGCACCTCGGCCATCAGCGGAACATCGAGAATGTCGGGGCAGTTGGTGATCGTGCTGGTGCCCTCGGCCAGCAACGAGGCTGCCATCAGTTTCAGCACACTGTTCTTGGCGCCACCGACAGCAACTTCGCCTGATAACCGGTTCCCCCCAGTCACCAAGAAACGCTCGCTCACGCCGGTTAGTGTAAACAGCCCGACCGCGAGTTTCCGCCCGTCTGGCACAGATCGGGCGAGCTCCGATCGGCCGCCCCAAGGCCCGGTACGGTTCAGCTATGGCGGTTCATCTCACCCGTATCTATACCCGCACCGGCGACGACGGCACTACCGGGCTGAGTGACTTCAGCAGGGTGTCGAAGAACGATTCGAGGTTGTCGGCCTACGCCGATTGTGACGAAGCCAACGCGGCCATCGGAGTTGCCGTCGCACTCGGCGCGCCTGGTGAGCAAATGTTGGCGGTATTGCGCCAGATTCAGAATGACCTCTTCGACGCGGGCGCCGATCTGTCCACGCCGGTGGTCGAGAATCCCGAATACCCGCCGCTGCGGATCTCCCAGTCGTACATCGACCGGCTGGAGAAGTGGTGCGACGAGTTCAACGAGCCGCTTCCGGCGCTGAATTCGTTCATCCTGCCCGGTGGCACTCCGCTGTCTGCGCTGCTGCATGTCGCCCGCACCGTGGCCCGCCGCGCTGAGCGGTCAGCCTGGATCGCGGTTCAGGAGCACGGTGACTCGGTGAGTGTGCTGCCGGCGAAGTACCTCAACCGGCTGTCAGATCTGTTGTTCATCCTGTCGCGGGTCGCGAATCCGGATGGGGATGTTCTCTGGAAACCCGGAACGGGTCAGTAGGTCCGGCGCCGGGCTCGGGGCGACGGCCGTGACTCCAGCCACGAGGTGAAGGCCGTCAAAGCGCCCCGGTCCAGGGCGATCTCGTAGCCTTGCCGGCGCTCGGGACTGGTGTCGCGCAATTCGAGGATCGCGATCTGGTCGGTCATGATGTCGAATTCATCGCCGCGCGGGCTTCGTCGCGACACCACTTCCAGCCCCCGCCGGCTCAGACGTCGGTCGGGCCACCACCGCATGCTGGAGAGCCGGTAGAAGCCCGCTTCCCCACCCCGGTAGCGCATGACGCCGTGCCGCCAACCTGTGCCACCCTCGGCGGGGAAATCGCGCAGGATCGCAGCAGTGCCGCCGACCTGGCGCAACTTCCACAGCCGGTAGCTCAGCGCGCCGACCAACAGGAGCAGAACGCAGATGAGCGCGACCATGCCGATCATGGGCGCGCTCATCTGTCGTCTCTATCGTCAGTCGATCTGGCCCAAGGCGCGCAGCCGCGCCCGGCCCCATGCCGCTGTCTGCTCGTCGTCGGACTCCGCGTCCCGCTTGGCCGAGTCGGCGTCGATCTCGGATTCGAACTGAGCGTTCTCCACCAGGATCCGGACCGTCTCCTCGGTCACCGACAGGAAGCCGCCGTCGACGGCGATACGCAGGTCGTCCTCGCCTTCGCGCTCGACCCGCACCATCGCGTCGTCGACCAGCTGCGCCACCAGCGGAATGTGCCGCGGCAAGATGCCGATCTCACCGGCGGTGGTCCGGGTGAAGACGAACGTTGCGTTGCCGGACCACAACTCACGCTCGACGGCGACGATCTCGACGTTCAAATCAGCCATGTCACACCGCCTCTCGCACTCGCATGTCTACCGGGATCACAGCTTGGCGCCGAGGCTTTCGGCCTTCTTCGCCAGGTCGTCCAGACCACCGATGAGGAAGAACGCCTGCTCGGGCAGGTGATCGAACTCGCCCTTGGCCAGCTTGTCGAAGGCCTCGATGGTCTCCTTGAGCGGCACGGTCGAACCCGGCTGACCGGTGAACTGCTCGGCCGCCATCATGTTCTGGCTCAGGAAGCGCTCGATCTTGCGCGCGCGGTACACCAGAACCTTGTCCTCTTCCGACAGCTCGTCGATACCGAGGATGGCGATGATGTCCTGGAGGTCCTTGTAGCGCTGCAGGATCCGGATGACTTCCTGGGCGACGCGGTAGTGCTCGTCACCCACGATGCTCGGGTGCAGGATCGTCGAGGACGACGCCAGCGGGTCCACCGCCGGGAAGATGCCCTTGGAGAACACCGCACGCGAAAGCTCGGTGGTGGCATCCAGGTGGGCGAACGTGGTGGCCGGCGCCGGGTCGGTGTAGTCGTCGGCGGGCACGTACACGGCCTGCATCGAGGTGATGGAGCGACCACGGGTCGAGGTGATGCGCTCCTGCAGCTCACCCATCTCGTCGGCCAGCGTCGGCTGGTAACCCACGGCCGAAGGCATACGACCCAGCAGGGTCGACACCTCGGAACCGGCCTGGGTGAACCGGAAGATGTTGTCGATGAACAGCAGCACGTCCTGGCCCTGCTCGTCGCGGAAGAACTCGGCCATGGTCAGGGCCGAGAGCGCGACGCGCATACGGGTGCCTGGCGGCTCGTCCATCTGGCCGAACACCAGGGCGGTGTCCTTGAGCACGTTGGCATCGGCGAGCTCGACCCACAGGTCGTTGCCCTCGCGGGTGCGCTCACCCACGCCGGCGAACACCGAGGTACCACCGAAGTTGCGGGCGATGCGGTTGATCATCTCCTGGATCAGAACCGTCTTGCCCACGCCGGCACCACCGAACAGGGCGATCTTGCCGCCACGCACGTACGGCGTGAGGAGGTCGACGACCTTCAGACCGGTCTCCAGCATCTCGGTGCGGGGCTCCAGGTCGGCGAAGGCCGGCGGCTTGCGGTGGATCGACCAGTGCTCGAAGTCCTTGCCGTAGCCCGGGTTGTCGAGGCAGTCGCCGAGGGCGTTGAACACGTGGCCCTTGACGCCGTCGCCGACCGGCACCGAGATCGAGGCGCCGGTGTCGCTGACCTCGACGCCGCGCACCAGGCCGTCGGTGGGCTGCATGGAGATGCAGCGCACCAGGTTGTCGCCGAGGTGCTGGGCAACCTCGAGCGTCAGGGTCTTGGCCAGCGCGCCGAAGCTGATCTCGGCGTGCAGCGCATTGAACAGTTCGGGCACCGCGCCGCGCGGGAACTCTACGTCCACCACCGGGCCGGTGATGCGGACAACGCGGCCCGCCGTCTTCTCTGCAGTAGCAGTCATTCTCTCTTCGCTTTCCTACGAGGCTTTCGTCTTTATCCGGCTAGCGCGCGTCGGCCAGCGCGTTGGCGCCGCCCACGATCTCGCTGATTTCCTGAGTGATCTGTGCCTGACGTTCGCGGTTGGCCGCGAGCGTGAGTCCCTTGATCAGTTCGTCGGCGTTGTCGGTGGCCGACTTCATGGCGCGCCGGCGCGAAGCCGACTCCGAGGCCGCTGCCTCCAGCAGCGCCGCGTACACGCGAGTGGCGATGTAGCGCGGCAGCAGCGCGTCGAACAGGGTCTCGGCGCTCGGCTCGAACGAATACAGCGTGTGCGGACCGGTTTCCACCTCACCGACGTACTCGACGACCATCGGTGCGATGCGCAGCGCATTGGCGGTCTGCGAAAGCATGGACCGGAACTCGGTGGAGACGATGTGCAGTTCGTCGACACCGAGGATGCCGTCGGCTCCCGCGTCGTCGCCCTCGTCGTCGGCGCCGGACATGAACGCCGTCACCAGCGTGTCGGCGATCGCCTTGGCGTCCTCATAGGTGGGCCGCTCGGAGAAGCCGGTCCACGACTCGGTCACCGTGCGCTGGCGGAAGCTGTAGTAGCCCAGAGCTTTCCGGCCGACGACGTAGAGCACCGGGTTCTTGCCCTCTTCCCGCAGCAGCGAGAACAGTTCTTCGGCCCGGCGCAGCACGTTGGCGTTGTAACCGCCGCAGAGACCGCGGTCCGAGGACACCACCAGCACACCGGCCCGCTTGGGGTTCTCCCGCTCTACGAGCAACGGGTGATCCAGCGCGCTGGCCCCGGCCAGCTCGGTAAGCATGTTGGTGATCTCGTTGGCGTAGGGCCGAGCCGCATCGACTCGGGCCTGCGCCTTGGCGATCCGCGACGTGGCGATCAGCTCCTGCGCCTTCGTGATCTTCTTGATCGACGAGGCGGAGCGGATACGCCCGCGTAGCTCGCGAAGTGTGGCTGCCATTGGTTACCTAGGCCTTCTTCGGAGCCGGCTTGCGGACCTTGACCGATTCCTTCTCAAGGTCCTCGGGGTCCAGGGCCTCGGCGTCGGCCTCGTTGGCCACGACCGAGCTGCCGTCAGAGGCGGCGAAGCCCTTCTTGAACTCGTTGATGACCGAGACCAGCTTCTCCTCGTTCTCCTCGGAGAGCTTCTTGGACTCCTTGATGCCCTTGAGGATGTCGGCGTGGCTGGCCTTCACGTGCTCCAGCAGTTCGTCGACGAAGCGGGTCACGTCCTCGGCCGGAACCGAGTCGAGGTGGCCCTGGGTACCGAGGAAGATCGCGACAACCTGGTCCTCGACGGCCAGCGGGCTGTACTGCGGCTGCTTGAGCAGCTCGACCAGGCGCACACCGCGATCCAGCTGCGCCTTCGACGCGGCGTCCAGGTCGGAGGCGAACGCGGCGAAGGCCTCCAGCTCGCGGTACTGCGACAGATCCAGACGCAGCGAGCCGGCCACCTCCTTCATCGCCTTGATCTGGGCGGCACCACCGACGCGGGACACCGACACACCGACGTTCACGGCCGGGCGCACACCCTGGTTGAACAGGTCGGACTCCAGGAAGCACTGGCCGTCGGTGATCGAGATGACGTTGGTCGGGATGTAGGCCGAGATGTCGTTGGCCTTGGTCTCGATGATCGGCAGGCCGGTCATCGAACCGCCGCCGAGCTCGTCGGACAGCTTCGCGCAACGCTCCAGCAGACGGGAGTGCAGGTAGAAGACGTCACCCGGGTAGGCCTCGCGGCCCGGCGGGCGGCGCAGCAGCAGCGAGATGGCGCGGTAGGCCTCGGCCTGCTTGGTCAGGTCGTCGAAGACGATCAGCACGTGCTTGCCGTTGTACATCCAGTGCTGGCCGATGGCCGAACCGGTGTAGGGAGCCAGCCACTTGAAGCCGGCCGCATCCGAAGCGGGGGCCGCGACGATGGTGGTGTACTCCATGGCGCCACCCTCTTCCAGCGCGCGCTTCACGCTGGCGATGGTGGAACCCTTTTGGCCGACGGCGACGTACACGCAGCGCACCTGCTGCTTCGGGTCGCCGGTCTCCCAGGCCTCACGCTGGTTCAGGATGGTGTCGACGCAGAGCGCGGTCTTGCCGGTCTTGCGGTCACCGATGATCAGCTGACGCTGGCCACGGCCGATCGGGGTCATGGCGTCGACGGCCTTGATACCGGTCTGCAGCGGCTCGGACACGCTCTGGCGCTGGACCACCGACGGGGCCTGCAGCTCCAGCGCGCGCCGCTCCTCGGCGGCGATGTCGCCCTGGCCGTCGATCGGCTGGCCCAGCGGGTTGACGACGCGGCCCAGGAAGGCGTCGCCGACGGGCACCGAGAGCACCTCTCCGGTGCGCTTGACCTGCTGGCCCTCTTCGATCTTCTCGAACTCACCCAGGATCACGGCGCCGACGCTGTGCTCGTCGAGGTTGAGCGCCACACCCAACACACCGCCCGGGAACTCGAGCAGCTCCTGGGTCATGACCGAGGGCAGGCCCTCGACGTGAGCGATGCCGTCACCGGCGTCGACGACGGTGCCGATCTCTTCACGCTCGGTGTCGGCGGAAAACGAGGATACGTAATCCTCGATGGCACCTTCGATATCAGCAGCCGAGATTGTCAACTCTGCCATGGTTTTTCGTCTTCCTACCTTGTTCTTGGGTGGTTCGTGGGGGTTATCAGTCCGGCAGCTGGGTCGCCGCTGCGGCCAGTCGGGACGAGATGGAGCCGTCGATCACCTCGTCACCGACGGTGATCGACAGACCACCGAGCAGTTCCGGGTCGACGTGCAGCTGCACCGAAACCGGTTGGCCGTAGATGCGGGTGAGCACCTGCGACAGCCGGGTCCGCTGGGCGTCGGTGAGGTCGGCCGCGGCGGTCACGTGCGCGACGACCTCGCCACGGCGGGCCACGGCGAGCTCGGCGAGGTCGATCACGGCCTCGTCGGCACGCTCACCACGCAGCAGGCCCACGGTCTGGGTCAGCAGCGCCGCTGCGGTTCCGTTCACACCCGTGTTGCCGCCGAGCACCTTGTCCAGCAAGGCAACTCGACCGTCGGCCGGGGTGGTGTAGTCGCTCAGCAGGGCCGAGAGCTTGGGCTCGGCGTCGAGCAGACGGCCGAACCGGAACAGCTGGTCCTCCACCTCGTCGACTTCACCTGCGGTCTCGGCGCGCTTGAGCAGCGCCAGACGTGCGGCATGTTCGATAGCGTCGACCAGATTCGATTCGATCGACCAGCGCTGCGAGACGGCGGTCCGCAGCACGTCCAGCGCGGCATCGCTGACCTTGCCGGACAGCAGCCGTTCGAGCAGCTGCACCTTGGGGGCGGGGTCGTCGGACGGCTCGGCGAGGTGCTTGGTGAGCACCGACTCCGACACCAGCAGCTTGGCCACCGAGCTCAGGTCGTCGGCGAGCGTGGTCAGCCCGTCCGCGTCCAGACCGCCTGCGACCGAGTCGAACTTGTCGACCACGACCGTCAGCGATTCACGGCTGGCCGCGCGCAGCTTGGCGGTCGCGGCGGTGTCGATCACCACGGCAGACGGAGCCATCTGGTCGAGCTCGGCCAGGAACCGGTCGACGGTGGCCGCCTGCGCGGCCGGATCGGCGACGTGTGCCCGCACCAGGGCGTCGGCCTTGGCGACCGACTCCGATCCCAGGCCGGTCCGCAGCTGGCGGATGAGCTGCTGGCGCATCAGCTGTATCTGCTGTGCCCCCTGAGCCTTGATCCGCTCGGCCTCCGTGCCCGCCTGCTCGGCCAGCTGAGCGGCGATCCGCTCAGAGTCCTGCGTGGCCTCGTCGGTCACCTTGGCCGATTCGGCCTTGGCGTCGGCGAGTGCCTTGGCATGCATGTCATCGGCTTCGGCGAGTTTCTTCGCCGCTTCAGCACTCTCTGCGAGGGCGACCCGCACGGCTTCCTGTTGCTTCTGCATCAGGTTCCGCACCGGAGGCACCACCCACTTGATGATGATGAATGCGATGACGGCAAAGCCGATCAGCTGCCCGATAAAAATCGACATTTACTGCGTCCCACCTGATTTCACGTCGACGCCCAAAATTCGGCTGGCCAGGGTCTGCGAGAGGCCGTCCACCGACGACTCCAGACCCGACCGCACCTCGGCACTCTGGGCAGCAAGCTGCTCATCGGCCCGGCGCACATTCTCGGCCACTTCGGAGCCGGCCTCGGCGCGCTTGGCATCGATTACCTCGCGGCCCGAGGCACGGGCCTCGTCGCGAATGGCCGACGCCTGGGTACGCGCCCCGGCCATCGCCTCGTCGTAGTCGGCCTGCGCCGCGGCCACCTGCTCGGCTGACTTCCGATTGTCGGCGGCGGTCTTCGCCAGCATCGCTTCCCGCTCTGCCAGCACCTTGCCGACCGGTGGCACAACCCACTTCGCGATCACAGCGAGTGTGATCAGGAAGATGATCAGCACGGCGAAGAAGGTGCCGTTGGGGACCAGGAAGTTGGTCTGGCCCCCACCGCCTTCCTCCGCCGCGAGGAGTGTCAGTTCACCCATGCTGATGGACTACTGCAGGCCCGGGGTGGCGAAGACGAACAGCGCCATGAAGGCCAGGTTGATGAAGTACGCGGCCTCCACCAGACCGACGGTGATGAAGAACGGGGTGAACAGCCGGCCCTGGGCCTCGGGCTGACGGGCGATGCCCGAGATCAGCGCGTTACCCGCGATACCGTCACCGATACCGGCGCCGATGGCACCGCCACCCATGATCAGACCGCCACCGATCAGCGCGCCGGCCGTGATGAGGGCGTTGGGGTCGAGATTCATTCCTTTTATCCTCCTTGATAACTGGTGGCCCAAAAAATGTTGCCGCCAGGAGTTCGTTTCGTGCGGTTGTTGTCTAGCTGGTCATGCTCAGTGTTCGTCGTGCTCGAGCTCCATCGACTGGCTGAAGTACAGGATCGTCAGCAGCGAGAAGATGAATGCCTGGATCAGGCCGACGAACAGGTCGAAGGTCTTCCAGATCGCGTTCGGGGCCCACTGGATGTACCAGGGGAACATCGCGATCAGCGCGACCAGGATGCCGCCGGCGAAGATGTTGCCGAAAAGACGGAGGGCCAGCGAGATCGGCTTGGCCAGTTCCTCGACGATGTTGATGGGCATCAGCGCGGTGACGTGACCCTTGAGCAGCTGCTTCGGGTGGCCGATGATGCCGCGGCGCCAGATGCCTGCGGCGTGGTAGCAGATGAACACGAACAGGGCCAGGGCCAGCACGAAGTTGATGTCAGAGGCCGGCGGCTTGTACCACTCCGCGGCAGCACCGTCGGCGCCGCCGTACTGCAGCGGAAGAACGGCGAGCCAGTTGGAGATCAGGATGAAGGAGAACAGCGCCACGGCCAGGGGCAACACGAACGGCGCGACCTTCATCCCGATCGAGCTCTCGATCTGGCCGCGCATCTGGATGGTCAGCGCCTCCCAGAACAGCTGCACCCCACCCGGCACACCGGTCGAGGTGACCTTGGCGCGCAAGACGAACGCGAGGGCGATCACGATCACCGCGGTGATCGCGGTGGCCAGGATGGTGTCGCCGTTGAACGTCATCCCGAACAGCTCGAACACCATCGTGTGGTGGCCGACGTGGATGGCGGCACCACCCTCTTCGGCAGCGAGCACGGTCGTCGTCTGAGTCATTTAGGTCAGCTCAACCCTTCGATTCCGTATCCAAGACATCCAGGCCGTTCGAGCGGATCTTCCGCAGCACGGGGATGCTGGTGCTCATCACCAGCAGAGCCTGGAAAATCGCCAGCCCGAACAGCACCGCGATGCCGCTGGGCTTGAAGACAAATGCGATGGCGAGTGCGATCGCGGTAATGATCAACAGCCGCGTCGCGGAGTTCACGGCCATCTTCTTCTTGAGCGGGTGATCTTCGGCCGTGATGGACTCGACGGCCCGGCGCACCAGTAGGGCGTTGATCAAGCCGAGGCCGAGGCCGACGCCGAAGAAGACTCCGAAAAAAATCTGGCCGGCGAATCCGGCGGCCACTACGGCCAGCGCGGTGAGTGCGACGCAAACAATGAGGAGACGCAGCGGCCGGAACGCCACTGACGGGAACACCAACGGCGCGTCTTGCGCTGGTGTCGTCACCGCTTCACCCCAATCCCGCTGTCACGGAAAGCTGTCCCCTCGGATGCGCCAGGCACCGATGCTGCCTGGCAAAACCCTGTGCGTGCCCGACGAGAATATCGGAGGGCAACGGGCGGGCTGGAATCACCCACGGGGTAGCTCCCTTTGTCGGTCGTTGATCGGCGCCTGACGGTTCGTCGAACCGAGGGCCGGGCCGGCAACCCGCGAGGTTTTTCGGGTTCTGGCAGCACGGTACCACATGGTAGGCACCCTAAAACGGGGCCTACTACTTTTTGTCGTACTCGCTTTCGTGCTCGTCTTCGGGGCCCTCGTTCCCGCGTTGCAACAGGGGTATCAGAGTCACCACGATGGCCACCAAAATGGCCGCCGCGACCACCGCTCCGGTGTAGCGCGGATCGAAGAAGATCGTGGCGGCCGCGCCGAACGCGATGATGCCCACCCACAGGTAGATCAGCAGCACGGCGCGGCGATGCGAATGCCCGATCTGCAGCAGGCGGTGATGCAGATGCATCTTGTCCGGGCTCAGCGGGCTGCGGCCGGCGCGGGTCCGCCGCACGATCGCCAGCAACGTATCCAATGCCGGCACCAACATCACGGCGATGACCAGGAGGAACGGGGACAGCAGCGCGAACACGTCGCGCGCTCCGTATGCGTTCTGCGAGATCGGGCCTGCGGCGGTGGTCGACGCGGCGCCCAACATCAGGCCGATCAACATCGACCCGGAGTCGCCCATGAAGATCTTGGCCTTGTGGAAGTTGTGCGGCAGGAAGCCCAGACAGGCCCCGGCCAGCACCACCGAGATCACCGCGGGCGGATAGAACAGCACGTCGCCCCCGTGGTCGCGCAGCAGTCCGACCGAGAACACGCAGATGGCCAGGGCAGTGATCAGGCCCAGCCCGGCCGCCAGGCCGTCGAGACCGTCGACGAAGTTCATCGCGTTGACGATCGACACCGTCAGCGCCAGCGTCAGCAGGATCGACGAGACCTGATCGAGCACGATCGTGCCCACTCCCCCGATCGGGATGTAGAGCACGCTCCAGGCCACGCCCATCGTGACCAGCACGCTGGCCGCCGTGATCTGCCCGGCGAATTTCGTCAGGGCGTCCAGTCCCCAGCGGTCGTCGATCAGCCCGATGGCCATGATCAGCCCGCCGGCCACCACCACCGCGGGCATCCCGGTGGAGTAGACGAAACCCCGGGTGAGCGCCGGCAGCTGGGAGGCCAGCAGCACCGCGGCGGCCACTCCGATGTACATCGCCAGCCCGCCCATTCGCGGGGTGGGCTGCACGTGGACATCCCGTTCCCGGGGGTAGGCGACGGCGCCGACCCGGATGGCCACGACGCGCACCCAGCCGGTGGCGAAGTAGGTGATGATCGCGGCGGTCAGCCCGACGAGGGCGAGCTCACGCAGTGGGACGCCGGCCCCCTGGTCCGACAGGGCGAGCAGGACGGGATTCCCCGTGGGGATCACTGCGTCGCCGGCCGTCATCACCGATGCACCGTACTGCAGCAAGCTGTGTTCACTCCGTAGGCGTCGCGGTGAGTGTGGACGGTTCGACGGCAAGGACTCTCGCGATGGCCTCGGCGCTGATCGGCCCCTCGCGCAGGATGCGGGGCTGGGCGCTGGTGAGGTCCACGATGGTGGATGCGGCCTGCCGTTCGGCCGGCCCGCCGTCCAGGTATACCTCGACCTTGTCGCCGAGCTGGCCGCGCGCATCGGCAGCCGTCACGGCGGCCGGCTGGCCCGACACATTGGCACTGGACACCGCCATCGGGCCGACCTCACGCAACAGCTCGATCGCCACCGGGTGCAGGGGCATCCGCAGCATGACGCTGCCGTTGGCGTCGCCGAGATCCCATTGCAGCGACGGCGCCTGCTCGACGACCAGGCTCAATGCGCCCGGCCAGAACGCACGGATAAGTTCGCGGGCGGCCGGGGGCACCGAGTAGACCAGGCCGTCGATCGTGGTCCAGGATCCGACCAGCACGCCGACCGGCATGTCCCGGCCCCGCCCCTTGGCGGCCAGGAGCGCACCCACGGCCTCTGAATCGAATGCGTCGGCACCGATTCCGTAGACGGTGTCGGTCGGCATCACCACGAGCCGCCCGCCCTTGACGGCGCTGACCGCCGAGGCGATCCCGATGGCACGCTGCTCGGCGTCGGCGCAATCGAACATCTCAGTCACCCTTGCCCTACCTTCCGCCGCCTCGGATCCGCGTGTGCAATTCAGCTTCGCCCAATCCTGGCCGCCGTGACAAAGCGGGGTCGTCCGGCCAGGTCACGGCGGGCGGTCACCTCGGCGAAGTGCCCGTCGTCTGTGAAGGTCTGGACGGTCAGCTCGGAAGTGGTGTCGTCGTGCTCGACACCGCAGCGCGCGCCGTCACGCAGCCACCGGGCCGCCAGCACGACGATCGGCCGGATCACCGCCATCCCGTCGGGGCCACCGAACAGGGCATGCGCGGGGTCGTGCTCGGCCACTTCGGGTTCCAGTACCGCCGCGTCGGGGATATAGGGCGGGTTGGACACCAGNATGTGTATAAGAGACAGGGCCGGGTCATGCCTGCTGCTGTAGCCGAGCCTGCTTGTCGGCGGCGCCCAACGCATCGAGCAACGCGTCCATGTCGCCGTCGAGCACCTGGTCCAGGTTGTGCGCCTTGAAGTTGATCCGGTGATCGGCGATCCGGTTCTCCGGGAAGTTGTACGTCCGGATCCGTTCGCTGCGGTCGACCGTGCGGATCTGGCTGGCGCGGTCGGCCGACGCGTCGGCTGACGCCTGCTCCTCGGCCAGCGCCTGCAAGCGGGCGGCCAGCACCTGCATGGCGCGGGCCTTGTTCTGCAGCTGTGACCGTTCGTTCTGGCAGGTGACGACGATGCCGGTGGGCAGGTGGGTGATGCGGACCGCCGAGTCGGTGGTGTTCACGCCCTGGCCACCCTTGCCCGAGGACCGGTAGACGTCGATGCGCAGGTCCGATTCGTCGATCTGGACCTGTTCGACCTCGTCGGGCTCCGGATAGACCAGCACGCCCGCGGCCGACGTGTGTACCCGGCCCTGCGATTCGGTGACCGGCACGCGCTGCACGCGGTGAACGCCGCCCTCGAACTTCATCCGCGACCACACGCCGTCGGCGGAATCGCCCTTGCTGGCGATGGTGATGGTGGCGTCCTTGTAGCCGCCGAGGTCAGACCAGGTCTCGTCGAGCACGGTGACCGTCCAGCCGTGGCGTTCGGCGTACCGGATGTACATGCGGGCCAGGTCGGCGGCGAACAGCGCCGATTCCTCGCCGCCCTCCCCCGACTTGACCTCGAGCACGATGTCGTCGGCGTCGTGCGGATCACGGGGCGCGAGCTGGTCGGTGAGCTGCGCGTCGAGTTCGGCGACCTTTGCGGTCAGCTCGTCCACCTCGGCGGCGAAGCCGGCGTCGTCGGCCGCGAGTTCCCGGGCCGCCTCCAGATCGCCCCGGGCCGCCTCCAGCTTGCGGTAGGTGCTCACCACCGGGGAGACCTGGGCGAAGCGCCTGCCCACCTTGCGGGCGGCAGCGGCGTCGGCGTGCAGATTCGGGTCGGCTAGTTGGCGCTCCAGGTCCGCGTGCTCGGCCAGCAACGCCTCGATCGCAGGTGCGGTGTCCGTCACGTCAACCTCCTCCTTTCCACTCATGCCGCCAACTCGTTCCTGGAAACGAGAACAGCGCCCAGATCTGACGCGAATGCGACAGATCGGGCGCCGTTGACGTAGCTACTTGTCGGCGGTAGCAGCCTGATCGCCGGCAGGCTTGCGCTTGCCGTACCGCTTCTCGAAGCGGGCCACGCGGCCGCCGCTGTCGAGGATCTTCTGCTTGCCGGTGTAGAACGGGTGGCACTGCGAGCAGACCTCGACCACGATCTGGCCGCTCTGCTTGGTGCTACGGGTCTGGAAGGTATTGCCGCAACCACAGTGCACCGTGGTCTCGACATACTCAGGGTGAATGCCTGTTTTCATGGTTCCTCTTCAATCGTTGGCCCGGGTCGCCCGAAATTCCGATGGACGTGAACCGGGACCGAGGGTCGGCGGTCCATTATGCCAGGTCAACCGCCAACCGCCTAAACGCGTGCGGACCGGCGACTATTCCCCGGTCTCAGACCCGCGCGTATGCCCTGCCGTCGCCCTTCCACAGCACCCGACCGGCCGGTTCGGCCCCCAGCGCGACCAGCTCACGCTTGAGGATCTTGTTGGTCGCCGTGCTGGGCAGGTCGTCGGCGAGCCAGACGTACCGAGGCCAGGATTTGGGTGACAAGTCGGCTTGGGCGGCGAGGAACTCCGCGAACGATTCCGGCGTCAGGGTCTGACCGTCGCGCAGGACGATGGCGGCCATCACCTGATCGCCGACGAACTCGTCGGGCACCGGATAGACCGCCACCCGGCTGACCACGGGCTGCCGCAGCAGGATTCGTTCGATCGGCGCGGCGGTGATGTTCTCGCCGTCTACCCGCATCCAGTCCGCGGTGCGGCCGGCCAGGTAGATCCAGCCGTCGGCGTCGCGGTAGGCCAGATCGCCCGACCAGTACATGCCGTGCCGCAGCCGTTCGTCGGTGGCCCCGGGGTCGTTGTGGTAGCCGCGGAACATGCCACCGCCGCCGGTGTTGACCAGCTCGCCGGTGGCGGCGTCGGCATTGACCAGCGCCCCGGTCTCGTCGAAGCGGGCGACCTCGCACTCTTCGACGGTTTCCGGGTGGTAGATCGCCACCCCTGGGAATCCCTGGCCGACGCTGCCGGGCGGGGTTCCCTCGGAGCGGGTGATGATGATCGCCAGCTCCGTCGAGCCGAAGCCGTCCCACACACTGCAGCCGAACCGGCGGCCGAACTCGTCGATGTCGCGGTCGGCGGCCTCGTTGCCGAATGCCACCCGTAGCGGGTTGTCGTGATCGTCGGGTTGTTCGGCGGTGGCCAGGATGTAGGCCAGCGGCTTGCCGACGTAGTTCATGTAGGTCGCACCGTAGCGACGGATGTCGGCCAGGAACCTCGAGGCCGAGAACTGCGCCGGCGCCATCGCCGCGCCCGAACCGAGTGCGACGCCCCAGCCGGCGTAGACCCCGTTCGAGTGGAACAGCGGCATGGACAGGTAACAGGTGTCGGCCTCGGTCAGGTCGTAACGCTGCACCAGCGCGGCGGCGGAGAACAGCACGATGGAATGCGACACCTCGACGGCCTTGGGCTCACCGCTGGTGCCCGAGGTGAAGATCATCATGAAGGTGTCGTCGGGCTTGACCTCGCGATGCGGCGTCAGTTCCTGCGGCGTCCAAACGGTGTCGGATACGTCGATGACGCTGACACCCGGCAGCTCGAGACCGTCGAGCAGCTCACGATGCCGGGAGTCGACCAGCACGATCTGGCATTCGACCCGGGCGATGTCGCGGGCCAATGCCTCGCCGCGGCGGGTGTTGTTGATGCCGCACAGCACGTATCCCCCGAGCGCGGCGGCCGCCAGGGCGGTCAGCATCTCGGGTGTATTGCCCAGCAGCGTGCCGACGTGCAGCGGCCGATCCGGATCGGCCATCCCGATCAGGGTGGCGGCCTGCGCCTTCGCCTCGGCGATGTGTTCACGCCAGGTCCAGCTGTTGTCGCCGTACTTGACGGCAACCGTGTCGCCCCCTTCGCGCGCGCGGAGCAACTGCTGCAGCGTTTCGGCCATCCGATGATCCCCACGGTCAGTGAACAGATTGTGAAAACTGTCTACCATGGTTGTGGCGCGGCAGTAACACCCTTGGCAGAATCATGTACCTGACCGGCATCCGAGGACCAGGAGACATCACAGTTGACCAGCACCACGGCCGCCCGCAGCGTGCGCGATCGACTGATAGACGCTGCCGAAGAATGTCTGCGGACCAAGGGAATTCGGGCGACCACCGTCTCGGAGGTGGCCGAGGCCGCCGGGGTGTCGCGGGGCTGGCTGTACCGCCACTTCCCCGACAAGGTGACCCTGCTGGGCGCGGTGATCGTGCGCCTCAACGACACGTTCTGGTCCGAAGCGCACGCCATGCTCGAACAGATCGACGGCCTGGATCATCAGCTGGCCTGGGGTGTCGGCAACGGCCTGCGGGCCTATGACGATCCGGGCGCGGTACTGATGAAGCTCCGCACCGACGAACCCGAGGAGTTCGCCGCCTGCGCGGGCGCCGGCGTTCAGGGCCTGATCCCCGATCTCGCCGACTTCTGGTCGCGCTACCTGGTGGCCGCCCGCGACCGGGGTGAGGTACGCGCCGACATCGACGTCCCGGAAGCGTCGGAATGGATTGCGCGAGTAGTGATCTCGCTGGCAACCGTGCCGGGCAACACGCTTGATCCCAGCGACGGCGACGCCGTACTCGCCCATGTTCGGCGGTACGTGATGCCTGGCCTGAAGGCCGACGCTGCCACCTAGGCTTCGTCAGCGAACCTGAACTCGCCGCCTCGCACCCGTTCCAACATCGCCTCGGTCCAGTTGGCGTTCGCGCCGAATACCCCGCTCCACAGGTCCAGGAGATGCTGGGCGTGTGGCGGTTGTTGAGGATCCGGCCACTGGGGCTTCATAGCCTGCAGCTCGTCAGTGATCGTGCGGCTCGTCTGGAGTTGTTCGGCCAGCAGTTCGGCGGCCCGGTGCCGCGGCAGGCTGCGCATGAAGGCGATGCCCGCACCGAGTTCCTCGATGTCGGGGCTCACCAGGGCCGCCTCGAGGAGCCGGAAGAACTCGGCGTCGCCGGCAGCGGTCAAGGCATACACCACCCGCGCCGGCCCGCGGGGGCTGACCTCCGACCGCACTGACCGGAGCTTGTCCTCACGCTCAAGTTGTTTGACCGCGTGGTAGATCGAGGGCGGCTTGACCGCGGTCNCGGGAGTTTTCCCTCCCGCTAAATTTTTTGGCCCGCGTGGTAGACGGGGGGCGCCTTGCCCGCGGTCCGGTTGCCCCCCCGCCACGACATCAGTTCACGGTGGACGGCGTACCCATGCGCCTCGCCGCGGGTGCGCACGACGCCGAGCACCAGCAGCCGGACGGTCGGCGCGGCTACCCCAGCCACCGCTCAAGGTCCGTGATCGCTTGCAGTTCGGCCGCCGCACCCTCCCGCTCGTCCGGCGTGAGGTGCATCGAATCCAGTTCGGCACGACCGGAATCCGCGGTCGCACTGTCCCCCAACACGATGGCCAGCTCGATCCGGTCCGCGAGTGCCCTGGCCAGGTCGACCCGCGATGCGCTGTCGCGGTATCTGCGCAGCGCCGTGTCGAGGGCCCGCGCGGCGAGTACGTCGTCGTCCTTGAAATCACGGAAGATCGCGACATTGTCGAGCGCTCGGGCCAGGCCCGACAGGCTGCGCGCGCCGCCGTAGGTGACATCAGCCTCGTCGTGCCGGATGAACACGAGGCAATTCCCGGACGGGTCGTACAGGTTGAACCGAGACTGCCCCGGCCGCAGGCGGGCGATGCGCGGCAGCCCGGTGATGGGTAAACGCCCGTAGTGCCTGCGGAGACTGTCGCTGAAGGTGGCGTGGAAGCCACGCACGTCGTCGACGAAGATCACGCAGCCACCGGACAGTTCCTCGGCCGGGTTCAGGCTGGGCGCCGGTTCTTTGAAGTGCACGTTGATGTCGGCCAGCGTGAATGCCAGGTACAGGTAGGGCTTGGTCTGCTGGTCCGACGTGTCGAAGCCCAGCGCCCGGTAGAACTCGACCGTTTGGCCCGGGTCGGTACAAGGCAGCAGCGGAATCGTCGTGGTGGGCATGAGCTCCATGGTAGTCAAAGTTGAGTAGTCCCGCCGGATACGCAAAAGGCCCCCGCCGAGAGCGAGGGCCTTGCGCGTCGAACCCGGTTAGTCGACGTCCATCGAGCCCGGGGCGGTCTTGGAGACCTGCACCAGGAACTCGTAGTTGTTCTTCGTCTTGCGCAGCTGGCTCATCAGCAGGTCGATGGCCTGGTGGCTGTCGAGACCCGAGAGCACGCGGCGCAGCTTGTGCACGATCGCGAACTCATCCGGCGAGAGCAGCAGCTCGTCCTTGCGGGTGCCGGACGGGTTGACGTCGACCGCGGGGAACACCCGGCGCTCGGCGATCTTGCGGTCGAGCTTGAGCTCGGCGTTACCGGTGCCCTTGAACTCTTCGAAGATCACGGTGTCACCGGTCGAGCCGGTCTCCACCATCGCGGTGGCGATGATGGTCAACGACCCACCGTGCTCGATGTTGCGGGCCGCGCCGAGGAACCGCTTCGGCGGGTACAGCGCGGTGGAATCCACACCACCGGACAGGATGCGGCCCGAGGCCGGGGACGCGTTGTTGTACGCGCGGCCCAGCCGGGTGATCGAGTCCAGCAACACCACGACGTCCTTGCCCTGCTCGACCAGGCGCTTGGCCCGCTCGATGGCCAGTTCGGCGGCCTGGGTGTGGTCTGACGGCGGCCGGTCGAAGGTCGAGGCGATGACCTCACCCTTCACCGAACGCTGCATGTCGGTGACCTCTTCAGGACGCTCGTCGACCAGGACCACCATCAGGTGGCATTCCGGGTTGTTCTTGGTGATCGCGTTGGCGATGTCCTGCATGATCGTGGTCTTACCGGCCTTCGGCGGCGACACGATCAGGGCGCGCTGGCCCTTACCGATCGGCATGATCAGGTCGATCACGCGGGTGGTCAGCCGCTCGGGCGTGGTCTCCAGGCGCAGGCGCTGGTTGGGGTACAGCGGGGTCAGCTTGGTGAAGTCGGGCCGGTTCTTGGCGTTCTCGACCGGACCACCGTTGACGCTGTCCAGGCGGACCAGCGGGTTGAACTTCTGCCGCGGGTTGTTGCCGCCGCCTTCGCCCTCGCGAGGCACGCGAACCGCACCGGTGACGGCGTCACCACGACGCAGACCGTTCTTGCGCACCATGTTCATCGACNCGACGCGGGACGGGCGCTCGAAGCGCGCCGCGCGGTGCTCGATCCGGGCGCAGAGGCAGCAGCCGGCGCCGCGGTGTCAGCGGTCGCAGTGCTTTCAGATGTCACGGTGTTGGGCAAATCCCCAGCGCCATTGGCGTTGTCAGCCGTGAAGAGGTCCGTATCTGTCACGGAGTTCCTTTCTTTCCCCCGCTCATCAGGTATTGCGAGGGTTCCCCAAAGTCGAAGCGCGTTCAGCTGAACCGCTGAGCACGTCGCTCACACCGTCGCCTGGGCAACGGCGATCGCCAGGATTCGCCGCTATACGGCGAACCGTCAGTCCACGAGTAGAACACAAGAAGATTGGGTGGTCGTCCTGGTGTCGACGCAGGCAGAGACCCTGCGATTGCTGGACGAGAGCGAGAATAACTCGGTTTGGTGAAGTAATCAAGCAACGTCAACACCGGGCGTGTGGTGGTTGACTCTCCTCGTGTCGACCCATCGTCAGTTCTTGGCAGCCACGCCTGACGTCCAGCGGACGCCCGCTCCGACCGACATCTCCCTGACGGTGAACCCGTTGGCAGTGCCGTAATCCACGGCTTCATCAGGCAATCCCACCTGCGAACTCAGCCCGAGAACCGTAGGCCCGGCCCCGGACAGCACTGCCGCCACTCCACAACGCCGCAGCAGATGCAGATATTCCGCGGAGGCCGGCATCGCGGCGGCCCGCTGTGGCTGATGCAACACATCCTGCGTGGCGGTCATCAACAGATCCGGACGCTCACTCAACGCCACCACCAACAGCGCGGCCCGGCTGAGGTTGAACCGGGCATCGGTGTGGCTGACCTGCTCGGGCAGCACGGCCCGAGTCTCGGCGGTGGACGACCGCTGCTGGGGAACGGCCGGGAACAACCGGACGTCCGGATGCACCCGGACCGGCACCGCGCGGTAGCGCGGCCGGCCCTCGTCATCGGTCTCGGTCCAGGAGACCACCGCACCACCCAGCACGGCAGCGGCGGCGTTGTCCGGATGCCCCTCGAACTCGCTGGCCAGCTGGATCAGCTGGTCTGCATCCATCGGATCCGAACCAGCTTGCGCCACAAGACCATTGACCACAGCGAGACCGCCCACCACCGCAGCGGCCGAAGAGCCGAGCCCACGGGAATGCGGAATTTCGTTGCGGCAGCGCACGATCAGGCCGGCGGCGCGATGACCGGTGGCCTGCAACCCCGCCTCGATGGCCCGCACCACCAGATGCGTCGCATCCAGCGGCACCTGACCCGCGCCCTCGCCCTCGACCTCCAGCTGGAGACCGGAATCGGTTGTCTCGACGATGATTTCGTCGTACAGGCTCAACGCCAACCCCAGGCTGTCGAAGCCCGGTCCGAGATTGGCGCTGGAGGCGGCGACGACAGCGGTGGCCGTGAGCCCGGCGGGCAGGGTCTGAGTCACCAGGCTCAGACCAGTTCGAGCTTGGCGACGACGGCGACCGGATCGACCGGAACCGGGGTGACGGTGGGCATGTCCTTGAGCGCGGTGTCGGGATCCTTGAGGCCATTGCCGGTCACCGTGCAGACCACCGTCGAGCCCCGCTTGACCCACCCGTCCTCGACCGACTTCAGCAGGCCGGCCACGCTGGCCGCCGACGCGGGCTCGACGAACACCCCTTCGCTGCGCGCGATCAGGTGATACGCGGCGAGGATCTCGTCATCGGTGGCGGCCAGGAACCGGCCCTTGGACTGCTGCTGGGCCTCGACTGCGCCGGACCACGAGGCGGGCGAACCGATCCGAATGGCGGTGGCGATGGTCTCGGGCTCCTTGACCGGCTCACCCAGCACCAACGGGGCCGCGCCGGCGGCCTGGGTGCCGAGCATGCGCGGCAGCCGGTCCGACAGGCCGTCGCGGTGGTACTCGGAGTAGCCCTTCCAGTAGGCGGTGATGTTGCCCGCGTTGCCCACCGGCAGCGCGTGCACGTCGGGAGCGGTGCCCAGCGCGTCGACGATCTCGAACGCGGCGGTCTTCTGGCCCTCGATGCGGTACGGGTTGACCGAGTTCACCAGTGCGATCGTCGGGAAATCAGCGGTGATCTTGCGGGCCAGCTCGAGGCAGTCGTCGAAGTTGCCGTCGACCTGGATGATCTTGGCGCCGTACATGACCGCCTGCGCCAGCTTGCCCATCGCGATCTTGCCCTGCGGGATCAGCACCGCGCAGGTGATCCCGGCCTTGGCCGCGTAGGCGGCAGCCGAGGCCGAGGTGTTGCCGGTGGACGCGCACAGCACAGCCTGCTGGCCGCGCGCGATCGACTCGGTGACCGCGACGGTCATGCCGCGGTCCTTGAACGAGCCGGTCGGGTTGAGCCCCTCGACCTTGAGATGCACTGTGCAGCCGGTGAGTTCGCTCAGCCGCTTGGCATGGATCAGCGGGGTGCCGCCCTCGTGCAAGGTGATCGGCGTCCAGTTGTCACCGACCGGCATCCGATCGCGGTAGGCCTCGATCAAACCCGGCCAGGGCCGGTGCACCGGTCCCGCACTGGTCTTTGCTTGCGTCCCGGGGTTCATGCGTTGTTTCCTTCCATACGCAGCACGCTGTTGATCGTCTGCACCGCGTCGAGATCGGCCAGGGCCTCGACGGTCTCCGACAGCGCGGCATCGGTGGCCTGGTGGGTGACCACCACGATGCGCGCGCCGCACGGCTGTCCGCCGTCGTCGACCATGCCCTCCTGGCGCACCTCGGCGATGCTGACCTCACGCTTGCTGAATTCGGCTGCCACCGCCGACAACACACCGGGCACGTCGGACACGTTCATGTTCACGTAGTACCGGGTCGGGATGAACCCGATCGGGGCGATCGGCAACTTCGCGTACTTGGATTCCCGCGGTCCGCGGCCACCCTGGACCCGGTTCCGCGCGGCCATCACCACGTCGCCCATCACCGCCGAGGCGGTCGGTGCTCCCCCGGCGCCCTGGCCGTAGAACATCAGCCGGCCGGCGGCCTCGGCCTCGACCACCACCGCGTTGAAGGCCCCGTTGACCGCGGCCAGCGGGTGCGACAGGGGCACCAGTGCCGGGTAGACGCGGGCCGAAACCCGTTGCTTGCCTTCATCGCTGGTGAGCCGCTCGCAGATGGCCAGCAGCTTGATGGTGCAGCCCAGGGCGCGGGCCGACTCGAAATCGGCCGCACTCACCTTGGTGATGCCCTCGCGGTAGACGTCGTCGGCGGTGACGCGGGTGTGGAACGCGATCGAGGCGAGGATCGCCGCCTTGGCCGCGGCGTCGTAGCCCTCGACATCGGCGGTGGGATCGGCCTCGGCGTAGCCGAGCGCACTGGCATCGGCCAGCGCCGAGGCGTAATCGGCTCCGGTGCTGTCCATCTCGGACAGGATGTAGTTGGTGGTGCCGTTGACGATGCCGGCCACCCGCAGCACCGAATCGCCGGCAAGCGACTGCGTCAGCGGGCGGATCACTGGAATCGCGCCTGCCACCGCGGCCTCGAAATACAGGTCGACGCGGGCCTTTTCGGCTGCCTGCGCCAACTCGCCGGTGGACTGTGCCATCAACGCCTTGTTGGCCGTCACCACCGACTTGCCCTGCTCGAGCGCGGCCAGGATGGCCTTGCGGGCAGGCTTCACCGGGCCCATCAACTCGACGACAATGTCGACATCGTCGCGCGACACCAGGCCGATGATGTCGTCGGTGAGCAGATTCTTCGGCACACCACGGTCACCGGAGACCTTGCGGACACCGATGCCCCGCAGCTCGAGCGGGGCGCCGATGCGGGCTGCGAGGTCGGTGGCGCTCTCGTTGATGATGCGCACCACTTCGCTGCCGACGTTGCCCAGCCCCAGTACCGCTACACCGATGGGCTTCTCACTCATTGACCACTCACCTCCAGGCTCAAAAGATCGTCGACTGTCTCTCGGCGGAGCACCAGCCGCGATGTGCCGTCCTTGACGGCGACCACGGCAGGTCGGCACAACAGGTTGTACCGGCTCGACATCGAGTAGCAATAGGCGCCGGTCGCGGCGACGGCCAGCAGATCACCGGGCGCGACGTCGTCGGACACCCAGGTATCGCGGACGATGATGTCCCCGGTTTCGCAGTGCTTTCCGACGATCCGGGCCAGCACTGCCGACGCGTCGCTGGTGCGCGAGACCAGCCGCGCGTCATATTCGGCGTCGTAGAGGGCGGGCCGGATGTTGTCGCTCATCCCGCCGTCGACGCTGACGTAGCGCCGCTGCGCGGTGGCGCTCACCGCGACGTCTTTGACGGTGCCGACCTCGTAGAGGGTGATGGTGCCGGGCCCGGCGATGGCGCGGCCCGGTTCCACCACGAGCTTCGGTGTGGGCAGGCCGACGGCAGCCGACTCGCTGCGCACGATGGCCTTCAGTTTGTCGGCCAGCTCCTGCATCGGCGGCGGATCGTCGTGCGGGGTGTACGAGATACCCAGGCCCCCACCGAGATCGATAACCGACATCTGCGACGTCTTCTCGACACCGAATTCGGAGACCACGTCACGCAGCAGGCCGATCACCCGGTGGGCGGCCACCTCGAACCCCGCGACGTCGAAGATCTGGCTGCCGATGTGGCTGTGCAGACCGACCAGTCGCAGGTTGTCGGTGGCGAACACCTTGCGGACCGCTTCCATGGCGGCACCGCTGGCCAGCGACAGCCCGAACTTCTGGTCCTCATGGGCGGTGGAGATGAACTCGTGGGTGTGCGCCTCGACGCCGGGCGTCACGCGCACCAGCACGTCTTGCACGATGCCGGCGGCACCCGCCACCTCGTCCAGCCGCTCGATCTCGATCAGGGAGTCGACCACCACATGACCGACCCCGGCCTTGACCGCAGTGGTGAGCTCTGCGACGGATTTGTTGTTGCCGTGCAAGGTGATTCGCTCCGATGGGAAACCGGCGTGCAGGGCCACTGCCAGCTCTCCCCCAGTTGCCACGTCGAGCGACAGACCCTCCTGGTCGACCCAGCGGGCGATCTCGCTGCACAGAAACGCCTTGGCGGCGTAGTGCACGTAGTCGCCGCCGCCGAACGCCGCGGCGATCTCACGGCAGCGCGACCGGAAGTCGTCCTCGTCGACCACGAACAACGGGGTGCCGTACTCGGCCGCGAGGTCGGTGACCGACACGCCGGCGATCGACACCACTCCGTCGTCGCCGCGAACCAGGTTGCGCGGCCACACCTTCGGGGCGAGCAGCAGGATTTCCTCGGGGCTCTGCGGCTTCTCCGGCGCCCCGGGGTGGTGGATCTCCTCGGCGTGCCGGGGACCGGCTGGATGCGCGTTCACATGCGCTCCGGGGCGGTGACACCGAGGATGGCCAGACCGTTCGCGATCACCTGACGGGTGGCCTCACACAAGGCCAGGCGTGCGGCGTTCAGGTCGCCGGCCTCTTCGTCGCCCTGGGGCAGCACGCGGCAGGCGTCGTAGAACCGGTGGTAATCACCGGCCAGGTCCTCCAGGTAGCGGCACACCCGGTGCGGCTCCCGCAGCGCGGCCGCGGCCTTGAGCACCCGGGGGAACTCGCCGAGGTTGCGGATCAGGATGCCCTCTTTCTCGTGGGACAGCAGATCCAGGTGGGCGGTGTCGGCGCTGACGCCGAGATCCGCGGCATTACGGGCCAGCGCCGACAGTCGGGCATGCGCGTATTGCACGTAGTAGACCGGGTTTTCGTTTGACGCGCTGGACCACAGGGCCAGGTCGATGTCGATCGGGGTGTCCACCGAGGAGCGGATCAGGGAGTACCGGGCGGCGTCGACGCCGATGGCCTCGACCAGATCGTCGAGGGTGATGACGGTGCCCGCCCGCTTGCTCATCCGCACCGGCTGGCCGTCGCGCACCAGGTTGACCATCTGGCCGATCAGCACCTCGACGGTGTCCGGGTTGTCCCCGAGCGCCGCGGCGGCGGCCTTCAGGCGCGCGATGTAGCCGTGGTGGTCGGCGCCGAGCATGTAGATGCACAGGTCGAAGCCGCGCTGACGCTTGTCCAGGTAGTAGGCCAGGTCACCGGCGATGTAGGCCGCGTTGCCGTCGCTCTTGATGACGACGCGGTCCTTGTCGTCACCGAACTCGGTGGTGCGCAACCAGGTTGCGCCGTCCTTCTCGTAGATGTTGCCGGTCTCGCGCAGTTTGGCGATCGCCTGGTCGACGCGGCCGGAGGTGTGCATCGAGTCTTCGTGGGTGTACACGTCGAAGTCGGTGCCGAACTCGTGCAGCGATTCCTTGATGTGGGCGAACATCAGGTCGACGCCGATCGCCCGGAAGGTCTCCTGCTGCTCGTCGGCCGGCAGGCTCATCACGTCGGGCCGCTTGGCCACCACGGATGCGGCGATGTCGTTGATGTAGGTGCCGGCGTACCCGTCCTCCGGCGCGGGCTCCCCCCTGGCCGCGGCGACCAACGACCGGGCGAACCGGTCGATCTGGGCGCCGTGGTCGTTGAAGTAGTACTCCCGGGTGACGTCGGCGCCCTGGGTGGACAGCAGCCGGCCCAGCGCGTCGCCGACCGCGGCCCAGCGGGTACCGCCGATGTGGATCGGTCCGGTCGGGTTGGCCGAGACGAACTCCAGGTTGACCTTTTGGTCCAGCTCGGTGGAGTTGCCGTACGTATCGGCGGCGGCCAGCACGTTGGTGACGATGACGCCCTGCGCGGACGTCTCGATGCGCAGGTTGACGAACCCGGGACCGG
>NZ_LT546207.1:2401279-2427227 GCF_900078665.2 Mycolicibacterium houstonense
GCGATGCCGTCGGCCGCGGCCAGCGCGGTGGCCAGCCAGCCGGCCAGCTCGCGCGGATTGACGCCGACCTTCTTGCCGAGCTGCAGCGCGAGGTTGGTCGCGTAGTCGCCGTGCTCAAGGTTGCGCGGGCGCTCGACCGTGACGGTGTCGGGCAGCGCGGCGGTGTCCAGGTCGTGTTCGGTCAGCACTGCGGCGGCAGTGGCCTTGAGCAGCTCGGCAAGGTCGGCGGGGGTCACGAGGGTCCATCCTATGGTCTGGGGTCCCCGCGCCCCGAATCCGTATTCGCCGAGAGATGCGCTACGCTATGCAAGCCCAATCGGCGCAGCTGATCTTCAGCCCGCGCCCCCGTAGCTCAGGGGATAGAGCGTCTGCCTCCGGAGCAGAAGGCCGCAGGTTCGAATCCTGCCGGGGGCACCAGGTCGAAAACTGTCTCTCACCAGCCAGTATAGGCCCATATAGCTAGCTCCAGACTCAGGGCTCAACGATCTTCCAACCATCTGGCGTCTTCGCTGGTCGGCGGTTTTCATTAGCTGATCTGTCGCGCTGCACCCCGCAGCCCTGGCGGATCTGGTCGATGTTCTGCCACCGCGCGCCGTCGCAATTTGGTCGCGCGGCGTCAATATGATCGCTCGGTGGTTTCGCCCAACGTCGACTTGACGGCCAGCTTCCGGTCGCACGAAAACTATCTGTGCGCCTTCACATCGCTGGCCGGTTTCCCCTACTTTCCCGGCAAGGGCCATCAGATTCTAGAGAAGCTTGCCAAGGACGTAATCGGGAAATTCCCGAAGGCAAATGGACCGCGTCAATACGACGCCGATGAATTGTCGGCTTGCTTGAACCGCGCGTGGGGCACGGAGTTGTTGTTGGCGATGAGTATGCGATTCATCGGTGAAGACGAAATGATGCGCATCTCGAACTCATGGGGTTGCGTGCAGCTGTATTACGTCGGCTACTCATCGGTGCAGGCGTTGGTGGTCGCCAGCGGTCAGCCGCGACCGGCCAGCCACCCAAAGACGCAAGATCAAGCGATCGCCTTGTGGGCGAATCGCCAGTCCGGCGTCGCGCCGTTCTCGTTCGCCGCCAAGGCCGGGGCGGTGTCCCAACCGAGATCCGAAGGCGTACCTACACGGGCCTAGCCGAGACATCGACGTAAATCTTCACGGGTGGACCGCCTGCGATTCGACCAACTGTTGGGACATCGCCGCGCTGGCGCTGCGATCGACTCGCCAAGACGCCGTTGATGCCAAACTGGCCGAAGCTCGCGATCGCAAGGTCAAGCAGAAGCGCAAAGATTGGCAGGCAAAGGAGAACGCTCGGCTGGCGAAGGGCAAGCCGCCAAAGACGATGCCTAATTACAAGACCGCGCAGTTGACGCCCGCCGAAAAAGCCGCGTGTGAACAGAACGTCCGGGCGTACGGCTGGCTGGACTACCTCTACCGGCTGCGGATCAAAGCCAACTACGAAGAAGCGCGGATGTTCACCGAAGGGCCTGACGACGAACACACATCAGCCATAGTGGCGCGCAACATGATTCGTATGGCGACGGCGACCATGATCGCGCACGAAGTCCGAATCGCTCAAATCATCGGTAAGGCGGGTTTGCTCGACATGGCGAATGATTGGGTGCAGACGAACAACCCACCGGCGACGATGGGGATTGGTCTACGGCTGCCGATCCTGAGTCAAGTGCTCTGACCGCCTCAGAGATCGAATAAGCCGTCTTCATCGGGCAACCTTCTCAAGGCTCTCGGCAGCGATGTAGGGCAAGAGTGTCGGCGGCAACTTGGGCCGCTTTCCCTGCAACAGTGCAGCAACGGAAAGGGTTGGCCGTTCGCCGCGTGGGTGTACACGCCGCCGTGGTCGGATCGGTTGACATTAGAATTACACGGCTTGGATGCCAAGATTTCGACGAAACGCTGGATGCACCACTAATTGCTTTTGAGACATAAATTCGGTGCGAGACACCGTGCGAGAGCCAATAGCATAGCGGACGTTAGGTTCTTCGCCGATCCCTAACACGCCAATTTCGTACATCAACATAGCAAGCCGCTCGCTAGTCGAATTTCTGTACCACTCTGCGGAACTATAGTCCTCGAACTTAGCGTCAGGATCCGTCTTAACTCTATCCTCGATTTGGGACGCTAACTTTTGTGCGGACAGAGTCGCATCAGAATTCCGAAAAACCCTTTGGACAAAAACTGCCAAACCCGGGTAAAGCACACCAAAGTCTTGATGAATGCCGACCAGCTTTTGTTCAGAATATTTGTCGAGCTGCCCCTCGATATGCGTCAACTTAATGGGGGAGTCAAGATCGCCAGCGGCCACACCCGCTGCGTTGCACAATGCAATCACATCCCGTGGGCCATTGACGCTATAACGCGTGATCTGATAGGTGAACGATTCGAAGGTACCTTCCCATTCGAATTCCTTCCGCCATAGCTCTTCAGCAGTCAGAGCACTCGTAATACCGCGCGCTGTTGCGATTCGCCTCCCGATCAGATCGACCAGAGATTTACGATCCCATTCAAGAAAGGCAATTCTATGTGCCACCTTGTCATATTCTCGTTGTTCCTCGTACCACGCACGCCATAGGCCATGCTTGATAAATACCAGCACATGGAGACGGTCTTTCGAGACATGATTGATATCGTGCGCCGCTCTAACTATAGACTCGAGAACGAGCGGATGCTCCTCGATGTTATCGATAACATCTTCGATATCGTCAATCAGAATGTACCCACGTTGATCTTGAAGTGCATCAATAACATCTTTGAGCAGATCGTTTGTAGCATTCTGGACCACATTTTTTGCTGCCGTTTGCATGAGCTTTGCTGGCGAGAACTTTACAATCCCGTACACATCGACTTGGGCCGCTTCGGGAACGTTCTTTATCATTTGCGTTATACGCTCCGCAGCACCCTTTAGTTTGAGCATGGCGGGGGACTTGCCTTGCCGTCCGGCCCGTTGCGCGAACTCGGTGAGTAATATAGCTGATACAACATTCTTACCGCGTCCCGATGACCCCGGCAGCTCCGAAGCATCGATATTCAGCATTATGTCGCTGGCACTGAAATTCACCACCAGCGCGTCAGGGTCGGACGCTTCGACATGCAGCCGCAGATCAGTTTTACCGCTACCCTTTACACCAACAACTACGTCTTGACCGTTGGTCGCTTCCCTGCACTTTAAATGTGCCTCCACCGCCCGGGCAATGTGGTCGCGGTCTAGCGAGTCTGTATCGGCATCTTGCGCATCAGGCTCACCGAAGTGCTCATGAGTACGCCTCCCCGTCGATGCCTTAGACACTGTAGTGGACCCGAATATTCCGCTTGGCGCCACCCGAAGAGGCCAATAGAAACATCATGGTACGGAAACGATTCTCCGGCATCGTTACTTCTCCACGCTTTACGAGCTCTTCATAAATTCTATCGGCGTCTGCAAAATCCGGAAGTTTTATACGAGAGATTGCCGCCTTCAGTTGTTGAAGTGTGATACCGCTACGGTCAAATGCAACTTCGACACGAGCCTGAATCTGTGCAGCGAAGCGTTCCTGTTCTAATGCCCTGCGGCCAGCGTCGGTAAGCCTCACCCTCTTCTTATCGTTCGTCAGTGTTTCAACCAGTCCGAGATCGAGAATCAGGCGGAGGAAACCGCTCATCGCCCGAACGGACATAGGTTCCTTCGGCTGGTCTTTGACTTTACGCACTTTGAAATCGTCGAGGGTTTGCAGATGCTGGTACAGGTCAGCGATGTTCCAGGTCTTTCGCCCCATCTCCGTTAGAGCGACATCGATTCGGTTGTACGTCGTTGCCATAGGTTCCCTCACTGACCGGTCCAGATAGCGTGAGTAGCACGACGGCGTGTGTGAACAGCCGGGCGCCGACCTGAAAGTATCAGCGAAGGACTATGACGTGCACAGGAAACGCAGGGGAACGGTCCGACGCCGTGCGTGAGTAGCTTCTCCAACCGTTTGATCGTGCCTGTCCTGGCGGTCAATAGCCGATCTTGCGGCCTGCTGAGACGCCGACGTAGTACTCAGTGCGCCGCTTCCGGGTGTGCATCTTCGCACCAGCCGAAACGCCGTGATACTCCCGGTTGGGCCCAACACGACCGAGCCGGACAGTGCTAGCGACCGAACCACTGATGTAGCGCGGTCGGCGCGCGCCTTGATCTTGCGGGCAGTCCGCTCGACGCGTGAGCTGCCGGTGGGCGCGAACCGGCCCCGCTTGTCACGTTTGTAATTGCGCTTGGCCACGGGATTATCGCTTCCGTTTACGCCGGGTACGGCTCGCTGCGGCCTTGCCGACCTTGGTTTCACCCTTGGCCTTGGCCTGTCGTGCGAAACGCTTCCGCGCTGCGGTCTGTTTCCTTGACGCCATTGCGGTCCTCTCAGTCGGCCACTTTGATCGACGGGCCCCCTCGGGCTTACCCACGGTGGCGCGGTTCACCTTCACGCGCGACTCCCCGGTAGTGATCGGGTTGTAATGACGCGGCCGGCCAGGGCCACCAGACAACTCCCCGTCACCCACGCGCCGAGGCTCATCCCGCATCGCCGCGTCCAGCCCGACCGCAAGATGATTGGGCGCGACGGGTCTGGGATCGCGCTGGGCGTCGAACATCGCGGATTCAACCCACGACGGTAGCGCGGTCATAGTCGACCTCTACCGGTGCGTGATGAAAGCGGGCGCGGTGTAGTTCGCGTTCCGTGGTGATCTGACACACCGCAGCACCGCCACGTCGACGCACGCCGGTCCCAAACCCGCGAGTCGCGAAGCTCTCCACCAGCGGGACACCGGACCAATTACCGGGCATGAGACGCAAGCCTTGTTGTGATGCATCCGGCCACTCGCGGAAACCAACGACGTTGCGGTCAGAATTCGGCCCGTAGGTCGCTACCGCAGTGATGTAACCGCTTGGCACATAATCGCTTTGAATCACTAGACCTTCGCCGTAAGAGCCGAGTACGGGGATGTCGTGGAATGACCCGGACACCGGTTCGCCGATCAGTTCGCCACCGTCGCCGCTCAGGTAGGGCGGCTGCGCCTCGCTCGGTACGAAGTCCCACCGTGCTTTCGGCACATCATCAATCGTCTCGGAACCTTCCGGCGGACGACTCGGTTGATTCGCGCGCCAACTCATCACATGCTCGGCTTCGTCGGGGTTGCACAATAGAAGCAGCGTCGCTCCGGTCTCCTTGGAAAAGCCCTTGCGTGTCACCAACCGAATCAGGTGCTCAGCGTCGCCTGCGTCTACCTGCTCGGTGCCCGAAGTGATGTAATGCGTTTCTTCTGTGGGAAATTGCCGACCGAGATACGGCGGCGGTCCCGGCGCAACCCCGTCGTAAAGATCGTAGACCCAGAACCCTTCGGGATTCTTCTTGCGCGCCTTGCCGAAGATCGATTTGAGGATTTCACCGGTGCAAAGCGTGGTGTCGCCGGTCAAAATGTTGTCCATGATCGCGCGAACCTGCCGCACATCGGCGCCGCGCAGAAACAACCGCGTCAGGCGAGTTGCAATGTCGTAGTCGGTGAATCCGTATCCCAGCATGAGCGAATCACCGGGTGTACCAGCGGCTTGCGGAACACCAATCTCTGTGGCTTGCTCGAACAGCGCGGGCGTGATGTTCTGCGGCACCGCTTCGCCTGCGTTGACCGTGCGGAAACTCAGTAGATCCGTGAGCTTGCGCCGGTCTTTTGTTCCAGATGCCCAGTACCTCAGAAAATTCGGTCCACACGGCCATCAAGTCAGTACCGTCGCGCAGCGTCGAAAGAACGGGCGCGACTTCGCCGGTCGTGGTGATGCCGTACTGACCGGTCGGCACGGTGGCCCCGTAGATCGGATACGCAGCTAGGGCTGCGGCCTTGGCGGCTTCGCGGGCGCTGAGCATTGTGTCCATTGGTTGCCTCACATTCGCTACACACTTGGCTCCGATTTTACGCGCCTTTCCGCACCGAATAGCTTTGGTGCATAGGCAATGTCGAACCAAAATAGATTATGTCGCACATATAGCGTAGCGCCGTCATTGTGCTATTCTGGACATCGCGGGGCCGCAAGCCACGGGGTGTTCATCGGGAACATCCACCAAGGACTGGAAAGGTGCGCCCCGCATGTCTCGAACATCACCCGCATTGCCGCACAGCGGTTCTCAACATGACCCGCACGTGTCAACTACCCGGCCTGGTCGGGTTGATTCTGCCGCTGGATTGATTTCCACCAAGGAAGCGGCGAATCGTTTGCGGATCTCTCCGAACACTTTGCGCAAGTATGTTGCGCTCGGATTGATCCCGGCCCATAAGGTGGGGTTGCGATTGCTCAAGTTTGAACCCAACGACGTCGACAAGCTCGTGCGGCGAATCGACAACCGCACGGCCAGCGCGTGACAACGATTCGCGGTGTCACCGACTCGCAAGCGCGGGCGAGAGCATCGCGCGCTCGTCGTGAGCTTGCGCGATGGCAACGCGAAGACACCGAGCGCATCGAAGCGGTGTGCTCGGCGTTGCGTGAAGTGCCAGGTATGAGTGACGAATTCAAAGCCCAAATCGCCAGGACGATCCTGACCCATCCAGTCCACCTATTCGGGAGTGAAGTGCCATGACCGCCGAAAGCGATGCCGACCGCGTCGCGCGACTACGCGCGCGCATTGCCAACCCGCCGAATCGGTGCGACGACGAAGGCAAACCGCTGCCGCTGGTAGGCAGGCCAATCGATCCGAGATTAAAGATGGAAGTGATGGACGCGATGGAACACTTGCTTTCCAGCCCAGCATCAGCCGCACCGATTCTCGCCACCGAGGAACAGGTCAACAAAGCTCTGGCGTCGATGCTAGCCGGTGAATCGCTGGACGCACCCGAAGGACAGCCGTGGTCGACAATCCTCGCGAAAGCTGCTGCGGATTATCGGTTCTACTTTCAAAGCGAGCCGGACCGCGACAGCTTCTTTGAAGTAAAGCCTGGCAGTCTGGATGAGTACGAAAGCGGCTGGAAAGCAACAGATAAGACGCTGAGCAATTTTGACATTGACAACGTGCCGCAGACTCACGACAACCACGACAAGCACGGCGAGTTGATGCCACCGTGGAATCCGTCGATTGAACTGGACGTGCCGGCGGTGGTTTCAACGTCACGCGCCGGCCACCGATGGCCTTTGCGCGGCACTACGACCGTTGAATCTGTGTTGGACATTGTCGAGCATGACAAGTGGTGCGACTTGAACTACGAATGTTGTACTCGTCTAACCAAACCGACGATCTTCAACACTTTTGCTTTTGCTCACGGTGACCTCATCGCCATCACACACGTCTGCCGCGACTGTTGGCAGCGATGGCTAGATGACAACGTTCCCGAGCCGCCCGAAGAAGCGATTTACGAGATTGACCTGCAAGACGGCTACGGCGAAGACAGCTGATTTAAATGACGAACCGGTCGAGAACGAAAACGTTTGGCCCGCTTCGACACCCGACGGGCTCGCGTTCGTTGACGCCGTATGCCAACACCCACAGAATACTCCGAAACCGCCTGTCAATCCTGATGATTCGCGCCTACGCACTTAGACTTTTAGGCCCAATACGGAAAACCCGCCCGGTGACGACTCCGGGCGGGTCTATGTCCCATTTGAGATCGGAACGCCAAGCAACCGAAAGGACCCCACCATGGTAGCAAGCGCAGCCGACAAGAATGGCGGCGAAAGCGCGTGGCGGTTCGAATTCGACGCGTTGCCTGGCGAGCACGGTTACCGGCTGCGGTTGGTCTCGTCTGGCTCTGGTGACACAGCGCTGTCCATTCCCGACGTGACCGGTCTGTCACCGCTGGAGGCCGCGCTGGCGTATGCGGCTGCTGGCGGGTACGTGCTGCCGGTGAAGGCTGGTAAGCATCCAGGCTCCATCGTTGGCACCGGCTGGCCGCAAAAGTCGAGCCGTGATCCTGCACGGATTCGGCAATGGTGGACCGAGTATCCCGACGCCGGAATCGCACTGCACACCGGTCGATCCGGTCTCACCGCCTGCGATCTGGACGTTGACGTGATTCCCGACGAACTGGCGTGGCTCAAAGGTGGGTTGTTCCAGGCGACACGCGGCAAGCGCGGCGCGCGCGGACATTACGTGTTCGCCAGCACCGAAACGTTCACCAGCGGCGCACTGCGCACCGAAGACGGCACCCAAGTCGGTGAGATCCGCTCCGGCAACACAGTGATCATGGTTGCTCCTTCGCCACACCCTAAAGCCGAACATGGCGGCGAATACCGCTGGATCACAACCGGACCCGTGCCCGATGTACCCGACGAGGGCCGGGCCGCTCTGACCGCCAAGGCTGGTGGGTGCGGTGAGCCGATCACTGCCGAGGTAGAGGCCGCATGGTGTACCGCGCACACCGAAGAACGCGAGCCTTGGCGGCGGACTGTGTTGCGCGAGTCCTACGCTGCCAAGCTGGCCAGCGGAGAACGCCACCACCCGGCCATGATGGCGACAGTGGGGTGGGCCGCACGTGAAATCGTGCCCGGTTTGGTGTCGTCAACGATCTTCGATGACTTGCACGACGATTGGCTGACTTCGTTCAAAGGCAGCGACCGCAGACCAGCGCCGGGAGAATTCTGGAAGATGGTTCGCCAAGCCATCGCGGCAGTAGCACCCGCCGACCACGACGCGCAAGCGATGACTGATCTTCTCAACCGAGCGCGCCGCGAATTCGGCACCCGCCACGACGACGACATCAACTCGGCTCCGTCGCTGGACGCTGTGAACGCGTTACTTGACCGCCCGGATACTTCGGACGATTCCAACGGAAACGCGGTGAAATCCGACGACGAAAAGCCCCGGCGAAACGCGCCGCTTGATCTGCGGCGGCTGCGCACAGAACCGTCCGAACCGGTGGCGTGGCTGCTGCCCGACGTGCTCGCCCGAGACAGCTATGTCTCGCTGTCGTCAGCACCGGGCACCGGCAAGTCAATCTTTGCGCGCGGCATTGCGGTCGACGCCGCACTTGGCCGTGCACACACCGAACCGTCTGAGACCTTCGACCCGGCCAAAGTGATCTATCTGGACGCTGAAAACGGCGAAGATTGGTGGCGCGGCGGTCTCGACGCGATGGGCGCACCACTGGATCTACCGAACCTGTCGGTAGTGTGCTTTCCCGATCTCGCCGGGTTAGACACTCCCAAGGGGTCACGCGAATTCCTCACGCTTGTAAGCGATTTAGCGCGCGATCTCGATGGCGAGCTTGATCTAGTCGTGCTCGACACCGTAAGCCGATTCATCGACGGTGGGGAAAACGACGCCGACACGTGGAGCCAGTTCTATCGGCGCGCAGTCCAACCGCTACGCGAGCGCAAGGTAACGGTGCTACGGCTCGATCACTTGGGTAAGGACGCCGACCGGGGACCGCGCGGCAGCTCGCACAAGCTCTCCGACGTGGACGCCGACTATCGCCTCACCGCCGACAAACCAGGCGGCGATGATCTGACGCTGACGCTGGGCAAGCGCCGACGGCAGCACTTCGCCGAAACGGTGAGCCTTCGACGACTGGACGGGCCGCTGCGACACGAGCCGGGCGCGAGCACACTGGCGCTGGGTGTGACGCTTGCCAGCGGCCAAGTCGTGCCCGCCGACCGCAAGGTGGCCGCACTGGTAGCCGAGCTGGACCGGCTCGGCATCGGCGTTGCATTGGGCCGACCGAAGTCCCAAGCCGCCGTCAGCGCCGCTGGCGGATCGGTTCAAGCTTCGAATGCCGTGTGGACCGCCGCACTGAAATTCCGCCGCGACCGTGCCGCCCATGCCGCACAGAACGGCGGTCAGCAAACATGATCAGCCCCGAAAAGCTGTCCCCAGACCTGTCCCGAGTCGGGCAAAAATTGCCGACCTGTCCCGGACAGCGTTTTCCTACCCTGACCTGCGTTGATCGATTCCACCTCGAGTTTGCTGGGACAGCTTCGGGGACAGCTTTTTCTGTCCCGGACAGCTCAGGACAGACCCGCTATCGGTGCTGGTCGAGCTGTCCGGGACAGCTCAGGACAGATCTGAAACCGGCTTCGTGGGGACTGTGCCCGTCTCTCTCTCTTAAGAGAGACGGGACTGTCCCAAGCCCAGCAGCCCACGGCGAGCGAGGAAATCCAGCGCACTGTGAAGCACCGTCATATTTGAGAGGAATCGCGTAGTGGCGACGAGAACACTTCCATTGGCCGAACGCCCGGTGTTCGTCTGCGAGCAGTGTTGGAAACTCGTTCGTGGCGATGACGGTTATCTGTGTGTCAACCTGGCGGCGGCCAACATCATCCGTCGCGACGGTGGCCGGATCAATTGGCGGGTGTGCCATGCCGATTGCGATGACGACGCGAGCGCGACCGATTACCGACTGTGGGTCCGTCAGTTTGCGTCCATGACTGATCTAGTCGAAACGCTTTGCGCGCTAGCCGATCAAAAGCGTTGGTTCGCCGTGACGAACTGGAGCGGCTTGGTGCGCCGGGTGCTGCGTGACACCGAGCGCCGTGCCGAAGATTGGAAGCACAGCGGACGCAACCGCCGAAGTAAACGAACACTGACCGATCCGAATGATCCAAGGCACGGCACGGTCAACGGCTACACGAATTACGGGTGCAAATGTGATCGGTGCACAGCGGCCAACACCGAACAACGACAGCGCGAGCGATCAAATCAAAACGGGCACAACGGCGCAAAAGTATCTATCGAAGGAAACGATCATGCCGACCTCTAAGCGAGCCGACCTATCAAAGGTGCTGCCAGCGGTTCGATGCACAGCACGCAAACGCAACGGCGAACCGTGCAAGGCCATGGCCGCACGCGGAGCCAACGTGTGCCGTGTTCACGGCGGTAGCGCGCCACAAGTGAAAGCAGCAGCACAACGACGGTTGCAGCAAGCGGCTGATGCGCTGACCACTCGATTGATCGGGTTTGCGCTCGATCAAGGCGTGCCCGATGCGATTGCTTTGCAAGCGGTCAAAGATGCGCTCGACAGAGCCGGACTGAGTCCCAAGACTGCCGTCGAGGTTGACGTGGCGCTCAAGCCCTACGAACGCATTCTGAACAACCTGCCCAAGTTGCAAGGCGGCAGTCGGGCCGAATTTCGCCGCGCTCACGGCATCGCAGATGATTCCGACCAACAAAACCCGGCCCTGGCGGCTGGCAACGCAGACGAGCCGATCGACGTCGAGATCGTCTCTCACAGCGATCAACAGAACTACGCCTACCCGATGACACCAAGCCACGACGATTGGCAGCCAGATGAAGCCACCGGGCCGGGAATCGACTGCTACGACGGCCAGCCGAACCCGTTCGGTGAGAGCGACCCACCGCTTGACGGCTTGATGACGCTCGATGAAGCAGTGATCCGCGCGGCCCGGATCCACAACAGGGGGGTCGCCGGTCATGCGCGGGTGCTACGGGCTCAGCGGGCGTTGCCACCAGGTAAGGGCGGCAGGTAACAAACCTGCCGGGTTCAGAGTGTTTACGCTGGTCAGGGCGTTAGCGCTGATTCACCCAACAATGTCTCAACTATCGGTACCGACTAACGATTCCGAATCCTGTTGTGCTGCAAGCGAATTTGTGCGCAGAGCCGACAGCGCTTCGGCTACTGCAATGTCGCGACCGGAGACCTGTTGCTGATAGATCAGGCTGGCCTTGTGCGTCGTGTGTCGCAACCGAGCCATTGTCTCGACCAGATTGCCGACCTGAGCCGTCATCGTGCCTGCGAAGTGTCGCAGATCGTGCACTCGCATATCGTCGCGGCCAATCGCGGCCAGCGCTGGTTCGAAAACGTCTTTGGCGAACACGCGATCATTGACGTGGCAGCCACCGCGCGCGGGAGTGAACAGCAACGAATCTCCTGCCTTGCCAACGTATTTCACCAAGTGATTTTTAACGTCGGCTCGAATGTGCGGCGGGATTACCACCTTGGCAGGCTTGCCGTCTTTGGGGGTGTCGATGCGGCACCATTGCCCATCATCGCCGCGTCGATGTGTCACAGCACGCGCGACCGTTACCACCGAGCAATCGGCATCGAAATCCTTGCGACGCAATTCGGACACTTCCCCATACCGCAGGCCACACCAAGCCGAAAGCAACACCAGCGCACGGAAGCGAGCATTCTTCGTGTCGCTGCCGAGCTTGTCGGCGATGGCCTCAAGTTCGGGAATCGTGGGCACGACGGCCTGGCGCTTCGTTTTCGGATTCATCGCCCGTTCGATCATGCAGGGATTGCGCTCGATCAACCCGTCACGCACGGCGGTATTGCAGACCATGTTCAGAAGCGCGTAGGCGTGCGCGTTGCGCGTCGGGTGGGTGCTGCCAAGGCCAGAGAACCATGAGCGCACCAAAGCGGGCGTGAGATCCCGAACGGCATATCGGCCTAGCTTGGGCTCGATGCTGTTCTTCAGTGATGCCTCGTAGCCGATTCGGGTTCGGGCTTTGAGGTTGCGTTCACCGATAACCGTCTTGGCGTATTGCGCAACCGTGAGCGCTACCGCTTTGGTTTCCTCGCTGATTACTTCTGGCGGTTTCCACGACGCCAGCCCTTCGTCGCTGGCCGCGCAGCGGTCGATTCGGTCCTTTTCTTTGTTGAGCCATCGTTCGGCCATCATTTTCGATTCGAAGGTCACCGGGGCGAAGTGCCGCCGCAGATCGGGACCGACATACGACGCCTGATAGCGCGCTGATTTTGTCGGCTGCTTGCGGATTGATCCCCACTCGCGCGGGTTTTTCTTACCGGCCATTCCCAGCCCATCCCCTCTGCAATCGCAGGGCAAATCCCTTGGAATCCTGCGGCCCGTCGCGTTGGCCAGCATGTTTGCCACTCTCCAACGATGGTTCAACGATGTCAGCCATTCTACCCCGTGCCAGATGCGCGAGGTGAGCGAACTTTCAGACCGTCAAATCCGTTGGGCTGCAACGCTATCGCAGGTTATCCGGCATATTTGCTAGAAAAGGGGCGGCACTTTCGAATCCTGCCGGGGGCACTCTCCAAAATCGCTTCTACCTGTACAAACAGGTCACGCAGGGCTGTTGGTTCCCTTCGCCCACGCCCAGGCGCTCAGCCGCCAACCGTCGTCACCGCCGCGCAGTGCGACCGTGAAGATTCCGCCGTTCTGCACGACCTGCTGCCCCTTGAGGTCAAACGTCATGGTCGCCGGGACGACGACATAACCGCTGTCGCCGTTGACATCGACGTGCCGTGGCTCGTCGAGCACGATGCGGTAATCCGACGACCCTAGATGCTCGCCCTCGGCGAGCACGTCACGCCACCAGTCCCGGGTGGCGGTCGGGCCCCTGCCAGACGTGCGGCGCCATGCCGTCGAGGATCTGCATCGGATCGGCACAGGCCGCCGCCAACGCATCGACGTCGGCCCGGTTGAACGCGTCGACGTATCGGCGGACCGCCGCCATCGGGTCATCAGGTTCGGACATTCTCAAACTCTATAGAGTATTTTCTGCAGAGTTCCAGGAAAGGTGCCGCAGTGATCACGTTGTCCGCCGAAGAGCAGGCCATCGTCGAAACCGTCCGTGACTTCGTGGACAAGCAGGTACGGCCCGTGGTCCGCGAGCTCGAGCACGCCAACACCTATCCCGAAGACCTGATCGAGGCGATGAAGGAGATGGGCATCTTCGGGCTGGCGATCCCGGAGCCGTATGGCTTCGCCGCGGTGTCAATGCCCTGCTACGCGCAGGTCACCGAGGAACTGGCCCGCGGCTGGATGAGCCTGGCCGGCGCGATGGGCGGGCACACCGTGGTCTCGAAGTTGTTGCTGCAGTTCGGCACCGAGGAGCAGAAGCAGCGCTACCTGCCCCGGATGGCCACCGGCGAGCTGCGCGCGACCATGGCGCTCACCGAGCCCGGCGGCGGCTCCGACCTGCAGGCCATGCGCACCGTCGCAACGAAAGATGAGACCGGTTATGTGATCAACGGGTCGAAGACCTGGATCAGCAATGCCCGCAAGGCCGGTCTGGTCGCCTTGCTCTGCAAGACCGACCCGGCCGCCACCCCCGCCCACAAAGGGGTGTCGATCCTGTTGGTGGAGAAGGTCCCCGGCTTCGAGGTGTCCAAGGACCTGCCGAAGCTCGGATACAAGGGCGTGGAGAGCTGCGAGCTCAATTTCGTTGACTGTCATGTGGATTCGGACGCATTGTTGGGAGGGGTCGAGGGGCGTGGCTTCGCCCAGATGATGAAGGGGCTCGAGGTCGGCCGAATCCAGGTGGCCGCCAGGGCGACCGGCGTCGCAGGGGCTGCCTTCGACGACGCACTGCAGTACGCCCAGGACCGGGAGAGCTTCGGCGTACCGATCTGGCAGCACCAGTCGGTCGGCAACATGCTAGCCGACATGGGCACCAAGCTCTACGCCGCGCGCGCCCTGCTGCTCGATGCGGCCGAGCGTCTCGAGGGCGGCGGGCGCTGTGACATGGAGGCGGGTATGGCGAAGCTGTTCGCGTCCGAGACCGCGATGGAGATCGCGCTCAACGCCGTGCGCATCCACGGCGGGTATGGCTATTCCACCGAGTACGACGTCGAGCGATATTTCCGCGACGCCCCGTTGATGATCGTCGGCGAGGGCACCAACGAGATCCAGCGCGGTGTCATCGCCAAGCAGTTGGTCAAGCGCGGCGGACTCGACATCTGAGGGCCGAGATGACCAACCGACGCGCCCCGATGCGGTTGTCCGACGTCGCCTCCGCCCATGTGCGCGAGCTCATCGTCTCCGGCCAGCTGCAAGCCGGGGAGTTCATCCGACCGGAGACGGTGGCCGAGCAGCTCGCCATCAGCGCCACACCCGCACGTGAGGGCCTGTTGCAGCTGCAGACCGAGGGCTTCCTGTCGGTCGAACCCCGGCGCGGCTTCATGGTGACCGCCCTGTCGAGCGAGGACATCCGGGACATCTACGACGCCCAGGCGCTATTGGGCGGCGAGCTCACGGCACGTGCCGCCGCGGCGATCACGCCGGCCACCGTCGAGGAACTCGAGCGGATCCAGGATGCACTCGAAAAAGCCGCTGCTGCCAACGGTTTCGACGAAGAGGAACGCCTCAACCATCAGTTCCACGAGTTGATCTACCGGCTCAGCGGATCGCGGAAGATCCGCTGGCTGATCAAGACCACCCTGGCCTACGCACCACGCAAGTTCTTCGCCGCCGTGGAGGGGTGGCCCGAGGCCTCGGCCCAGGATCACCGGGCGATCATCGAGCACCTGCGGGCAGGTGACCCGGACCAGGCCCGCGCGGCCATGGCCCGGCACATCCGCAATGCCGGCACGTTGCTCGCCGAGCATCTGGCACAGAACGAAACGGCGTGACCGGCGCAACTCTGTGTTGACTTTGAGTTGACGCTGCATTTGTGCGGGTAGCGGTGTGCGTGGTTTCAAAGTCAACGCGCGCCGACCTGTTGCAGCTACTGCTCCCCCACCCCGAGCGCGGCGAGCAGTGCCTCACGATGCGCGACGAACTCGGGATTGCGGTAGGTGCGGGCCTCGGGGGTGTGGAAGTCCAGTTGGCGGTCGACGACGAACGCTCCGCCGTCGAGCACGAGCACCCGGTCGGCCAGGGTCACGGCCTCGTCGACATCGTGGGTCACCAACAGCACCCCGGGCTGGTACTTCGCGCACAGCTCCTGAAGCAGGTGGTGCATGCGCACCCGGGTGAGGGCGTCGAGCGCCCCGAACGGCTCGTCGGCCAGCAGCAGCGCGGGATTGCGCACCAGCGAGCGGGCCAGCGCGACGCGCTGTTGCTCGCCACCGGACAGTTCGTACGGCCAGGCCTGTTCGCGTCCGGCCAGGCCGACATCGGCGAGCACCGCACTCGCGCGCTGTTTGACGTCGCGGCCGGACAGCCCCAGCGCCACGTTGTCGAGTACCCGCAACCACGGCAGCAGTCGGGAGTCCTGGAACACCACCGACACGTCACGGGCCACGAACAGGTCGCCGGCCCCGTCCACCCCGTGGTCGAGCCCCGCCAATGCGCGCAGCAGTGTGCTCTTGCCGGAGCCGCTGCGGCCCAGCAGGGCGACGAACTCGCCCTTGCGGATGGTCAGCTCCACCTCATCGAGAATCGTTGTGCCGCCGAATGATCGGGACAGCCGGCGAACAACGGCCACCTCGTCGGTCAGGTTCCCAGTGCGCGCCGCCACGACAGCGCCCTCCTCTCGGCGGCCCGGACGACGTAATCCCCGGTGAGACCGAACACCGCGTACACCAACAGGCCGACGACGACGATGTCCAGCTGCCCGTACATCCGGGCCTGGGTCATCAGGTAGCCGATGCCGCTGGTCGCGTTGACCTGTTCGACGACCACCAGCGCGGTCCAGGAGATGGTGACGGCCAGCCGCAGTCCGGTGAAGAAACCGGGAAGGGCACCCGGGATGGCCACCTTGCGGATGAACTGGCTGCGCGACAGGCCAACGGTTTCGGCCAGTTCGACGTGGCGCAGGTCGACGCCCTTGAGCTGCGCGGTGGTGTTGATGTACACGGGGATCAGCACGCTCGTGGCGATGATGATGATCTTCATGGTGTCGCCGATCCCGAACCAGATGATCGCCAACGGGATGATGGCCAGGGTCGGCACTGCGCGCTTGACCTGGATCGGCCCGTCGACGATCGCCTCGCCGATGCGGCTCAGCCCGGAGATCAGCGCCAGGGCCAGGCCCAGTACCACTCCGATGGCCAGTGAGATCGAGGCCAGTTTCAGCGATGCGGCGATGTTCGTGGGCAATCGGCCGTCCGACCACATTTCGCCGACCGTGCGCACGATGTCCAGCGGGTGCGGCAGGGTCCGGGGATCGAGGATGCCGAGTTGCGAGGTGACGAGCCAAATGGCCACCAGCAGAAGTGGTCCGATGGCCAACGAGGCCGGGATCGCCCGGCCCGGCCCCAGCCGGCGTCGGCGCTGCGCGCCCGACCGGTGTTCCAGGTGCGGATAGTCCCGGTGTTCGGCGGGGTTCGGGTCGGGCCGCACCGCCGTGGCGGGATCCGCGTGGACGGTGGTCACTGGTCACCCGCCGAGTTCGCGTTGAGGTCGGCGAACCGGGAATCGAATTCGTCCTTGGCGCGCAACTGTTTTCCGGCGAACCCACCGGCCTCCTGCAACAGGTCGATGGTCTCCTGCTGGGTGTTGATCAGCTCCTCGGTGAAGCCCGGCACCGTGGTGCGCCCGTCCGCTTCGGCGATGGCCCGGGCATCCTCGGGGCTGACCTTCTGATCCTTGATCAGATATTCGTCGATCCAGGTCTGCTTATTGTCGTTGAGCCACTGTTCGGCGCGGTACCACGCGATGACGAACTCTCGGATCGCCGCGGCCCGCGCCGGATCCGACAGCGCTTCCTGACTGGCGTAGACGTAGTAGAGGCCGGGATAGGCGCCTGGGGCATTGGGGATTTCGATGCTGCCCTCCCCCTCGGTCGAGGCGAGGTATCGAACCCGGTCCGGCTGCTTGAGCACCGCGGCGTTGACCTGCTCGGCACGCAGGCCGTCGGCGAACTCGGCCAGCCCCAGATTGACCGGTTGCACGTCCTTGATGCTCAGTCCGACAGACTTGAGGTTGCGCAGTACGACGGCCTGCTGTGCGGTGCCCTCGTTGATCGCGATCTTCTTACCGGCCAGGTCTTTCAGCGATCTGATGCCCGACTTCGGCGATGTCGCCAACACCAGGCCGTTCCCGTCGTATCTCACCGCACCGACGATGGGCACCCCGGCGTCCGAGTACTGCGCGAGGATCGGCGGGACGTCACCGACCCGCCCCAGCTGCGCATTGCCCGACCGGATCGCCTCCAGCCGCAAGGGGCCACTGCTGAAGTTCGCGTAGGACACGTCGGCGCTGAGCCGGTCCTGTTCCCCGGAGAGTCTGAACAGGGTCTTGAGCCGGTTGGCGTCGTCGGCCACCACCAGGGTGGTGCCTTGCGGAACCGCCACCGGGATCGGCGCGTCGGCGGACAGCCCGCCGGTTTCCGACGAGCCGGATCCGGACTGGCAGGCGGCCGCCGTGGCCACCACACCGGCGGCCAGGATCACCCGGACCAAGGAGGTCAACGGATTACGCATGCACGTTCCCCTGTCAGCTGGCGGCCGATACGGGCGCGCCCGCATCGGTACCGGATTGGTTGGCCGGGCGCTCCAGGCCGAGGTGGTCACGAAGTGTGGTGCCGGTGTAGTCGTCGCGGAAGATGCCCCGGCGCTGCAGCTCTGGGACAACGTGGTCGACGAAGTCGGTCAGTGAGGACGGCAACGCCGGCGGAATGAGGTTGAAGCCGTCGGCCGCACCGGTGGTGAACCACTCCTCGATGGTGTCGGCCACCTGTTCGGGCGTGCCTGCGAACAATCGATGGCCCCGGCCGCTGCTGAGCCGGAGCAACAGCTCACGGACCGTGAGGTTGTCGGTCTCGACCAGCCGCTTCACCAGGGCGAGCCGGCTCTTGATGAAGGTGTCGCCGGGGTCCTCGGCCGGGAAGCTCAGCTTCCGGTCGAGGTCGTCCTTGGTGACCGCGAATCCGACGATGGCGCTGAGTTGTTCGAGCCCGTAATCGGGGACGGTCCGCTCTTCGAGTTCGCGCTGTCGCGCACGGGCCTCGGCCTCGGTGCCGCCGATGATCGTCGACAACCCGGGCAGGATGTGCACCTGGTCGGGATTGCGACCATGGCGACGGACGCGGGCCTTGACGTCGCGGTAGAAGTCGCGGGCCTCGTCGAGTGTGGGTTGAGCGGTGAAGATGGCCTCGGCGTACCTGGCGGCGAGTTCCTTGCCGGGATCGGAGGACCCGGCTTGGAACAGCACCGGATGCCCCTGTGGGGATCGCGGCACCTCCAGCGGCCCGGCCACCTGGAAATGCGCGCCGGAGTGATCGATCGCGTGGATCTTGGCCGGATCTACGAACCGAGGCGCGAGCTTGTCGCCGACGATCGCATCGTCTTCCCAGCTGTCCCACAGCTTCAGGGCGACTTGGAGGAACTCGTCGGCGCGCCGGTACCGGTCCGCCGGGTCAGGGTGGTTGGGCACGCCGAAGTTGGCCGCGGCCGAGGCGTTGGCGGTCGTCACGACGTTCCAGCCGGCGCGGCCCCGGCTCACGTGGTCGAGCGTGGCGAAGCGTCGTGCCAGACCGTAAGGATCGTTGTAGGTGGTGGACGCCGTCGCGATCAGCCCGATGGTGGTGGTGGCGCCGGCGAGTGCGGCCACCAGGGTGACCGGATCGAGGGCGTCGAATGGGCGGAACTCGGTCTGGTCCTTGAGCACCGGGTGGTCGGCGAAGAAGATGGCATCGAGCTTGCCGCGCTCGGCGATCCGGGCCAGCTCGATGTAGTGGGCGATGTCGGTGATGCCCGACAGGTCGGTCTCGGGAAGGCGCCATGCCGCTTCGTGCTGGCCGATGTTGCGCAGGAATGCGTTGAGGTGCAACTGCCTTTCGGGCGCAGCCATGCGACGAGCTCCTTTGGTCGGTGAACCAGGCCGCGTCTATTTCATGGGGCAGGCTGCGCTGCGAGAACAGTTAGGATCAGCGAAATTTCAGCTAACTCGCCAGATAGCACACGAGCGTGCGGTTGCCCGCACGCTCGTGAATGTTGGCGCCGGCCGGGATCAGCCCAGGCCGGTCCACTTCTTCAAGACCTTGCCCGGGAAGCCGCCCCATTTCTCAGCGGTCTTGCCGGGGAAGCCGGCCCACTTTTCGGCGGTCCGGCCGGGGAAGCCGCCCCACTTCTCAGCGGTCTTGCCGGGGAAGTTCGTCCACTTCTCCACGATCGGGTTCTCGGGCAGGTCGACCCCGCCGGTGAGGGCGTTCTTGGCAGCGTCGGTGACGGCATCGGTGACCGACGACGACACGCGGTCACACGGCGAGCACCCGACGGTGCTGTTGCCGCTGGTATCGGCTGATGCCGGCGCGGACAGCGCGACCGTGGCGCCGATCGCCCCCGCAGCGAGGGTCGTGGCGATCAAACTCTTCTGAATCATGGGTTCCCCAACCTGTTGTTCCGGCGCCGTCTGACAACGATGCCTCTAGCACGCTAGTCCCAAAACCCGATGTTCGCCGACCTCGGCCAGCGTCCGAGCAATATTTGCTGTAGCTTGCCGGTCCCGGCGTAGCCCAGCGCCACGACCGCGCCCGGACCCACCTCGGGTTTGCCCAGGTGAAATGCCAGGCGACCGGCAGGTGAACAACTCGGTCACCGCGCGTATTCGAGGCTGCTGTACAGGCGCTTTGCGGAATGTGGCGCTGGCCGTCGGCGCGACTCGGCGGCCGCGCCAACCGCGCAGCGCCAATCGGGTAACCGAGATCCAGACTACTCGGGGAACGGTGTAATGATCCTGCTCACACTTTGCTGAGGGGCTCGCCTGCCGACGCCTCAGGCGAAGACCTTCGCCACCTCGGCCACCCGGCGCAGCTGGTCGATGTCGGAACTGGTGGGGATCAGATGAACCTCATCGGTTCCGATGTCCTCGAACTTGCCGAGCACCTCGATCAGCTCCTCTTCGCTGCCGGCCCAGCCGGTCATGGGCGCCATCGCGTCGACATATTCGACGGGAATCCAGTTCATGTACCGGCGCAGGTGACGGTGTACCTGGGCACGAGCCGCCTCGGGCTCGCCGAGGGCGAACCAGAACGACGTCGCCAGATGCGGTTTCGGCTTACCGGCCTCGGCCCAGGCCGTCCGGGCGATGTCGAACAGTTCGGCCTGGCGGGTCAGATCCAGATCCAGTGTCGTGCCGGCCACGCCGTCGGCCCATGCCGCCGCGTCTCGCACCGTCTTGGGCCCGATCGTGCCGATCTGCAGCGGTGGCCCGCCGGCCTGAATCGGGGGCGGGCCGACCGGAAGCACCGACTCGGTGACCTTCTCCCCGGCCCACACCCGTTTCATCACCGCGACGCGCTCGGCCAGTGCCCGGCGGGTCTGGGTGGCCGGGTCGGCACCGACGGCGTGGTAGTCCTCGTGCCTGCCGCCGACCCCGATGCCCACGGCCAGCCGCCCACCGCTGAGCAGATCTCCGGTGGCCAGGCCCTTGGCCAGCATCACCGGGTCGTGCAGCTGGGGCACCACCACCGTCGTCACGAGCCGCACCCGATCGGTCCAGGCGGCCAGCGCCCCGAGCAGGGTCAGGCTGTCGGGATTGTCGAAGGCGATGCGTTCGCCCCAGCACAGCGACGAGAACGGACCCCCGTCGATGACGCGCGCCCAGGACCGCAGCGTCGTCGCATCCAACTGAGGTTCCATGACCGGCATCGTCATCCCCACGCGCACGCACGGATTCTGTCACGCTCGGGTGGCAGCATGAACCCCATGGCCATCACCACGACCTCGGTCGCCCATGTGCGGCTCACGGTCACCGATATCGAACGGTCCCGGCAGTTCTACGAGAGCGTGTTCGGCTGGCCGGTTCTCATCGAGTTGCCGCAGGACGCCGATGCGACCACCCGCACGCGTCTGGGTTTCCTGTTCGGCGGAGTCATCTACGACGCCGGGGGCACACTGATCGGGCTGCGCCCGGTCGGCCGCGATCCCTTCGATGAAGACCGAACCGGGCTGGACCACTTGGCTTTCCGGCTTCGCAGTCTCGCCGAAGTGAACGAGGCCGCACGGCACCTCGACGATCTGGGTATCGCCCACGGACCCGTCAAGGACATCGGGCCCTCCTACATCCTGGAGTTCCGCGACCCCGACAACATCGCTCTGGAACTCACGGCACCCAAGTAGTCCTGCGGGGGTTATCCCCCACCCGGATATCAGGAAAACGCTGTGTCGCCGGACGCCGCGACTTCGTAGGTTGAAGGCATGGTCGCAATCAGCGAAACCGAACCGACGGTTCTGCCCGCCCCCACCGAAACCGTGACACCGCGCCGCAACCTCGGCGTCGTGCCGACCGCGTCGATGATCACCGGTGCCGCGGTCGCGTTGGTGTGGTTCTGGATTCCCTTGTCCATCTCGGTGATCGGGTTCTCCTCGATCCCGTCGGTGATCGGTTTCCTGCTTTCCGGCGTGGTGTTCATCTACCTGATGCGCGGCGTCGAGAAGCTGGAACGGATCCGCAGCGAGGCGGTGTTCGGCCTCGGCATCGGCATCCCGCCCCGCCGGATGTCGCCTCACACCGGGTTCCAGGGCTGGGCGCACCAGCTCTGGCTGGACATCAGTGGCACCCGGTTCTGGAAAGGCGTCTGCCACAACTATCTGCGGATGCTCTACGACATGTTGGCCACCGGTACCGCGTTCGCGTTGCTGGCGTTCGCCTTCGTGGGCCCGGCCGCCTCGGTCGCGATCCGCGACAGCGACAACGACGCCGGTCTGGTCTTCACCTCCCCGCCGATCACCTGGCTCCTGGCCATCGTCGCCGTCGCCGCCGCGATAGCCATCTTGATCTTCGCCCCCGCCATGGACGCCGCGATCGACCGGTGGCTCTTGTCGCCGTCGCCCACCGCGGCGCTGCAATACCAGGTGAACGCGCTCGCCGACGCCCGCCAGGGCGCGGTGTCCTCGGCACAGACCGAACGTCACCGCATCGAGCGGGATCTGCACGACAGCGTGCAGCCCAGGTTGGTCTCCCTGGCGATGACGATCGGGCTGGCCCAGACGAAGCTGGATTCCGATCTGCCTTCGGCCAAGGCGTTGATCGCCGAGGCCCACGACGACGCCAAGAGCGCACTGGTCGAACTGCGCAATGTGGTACGCGGCATCGCGCCCACGATCCTGGCCGACCGCGGCCTCGACGCCGCGCTGTCCTCGGTGGTGCAACGCACCGAAACATCTGGCGTACCAACCACACTGCACATCGACCTGCCCCGTCGGCTGCCCGACGAGGTCGAGTCAGTCGCCTACTTCGTGGTGGCCGAGGCGTTGACCAACGTCGCCAAACACGCGGCAGCCTCGCAGGCGGTGGTCACCGTCCGCTGGGATGAGCCCACCAACGTGCTGCACGTCTCGGTGTTCGACGACGGACGCGGCGGTGCGGTGATCGATGCCGGTGAGAACGCCACCGGGCTGCGGGGCCTGGAGGAACGCGTGCGCGCCGCCGGTGGGACGTTCGCGGTGTCCAGTCCCGTCACCGGCCCGACGATCGTGACGGCGGTGCTGCCATGCGCGTCATAATCGCCGAGGATTCGGCGCTGCTGCGGGCCGGTATCGAGCGGATCCTGGCCGACGCCGGGCACGAGGTGGTGGCCGGGGTTCCCGACGCCACCAACCTGCTGCGGCTGGTCAACGAGCATCACCCCGACCTGGCCATCCTCGACGTCCGGATGCCCCCGACGTTCACCGACGAGGGCATCCGGGCCGCGGCACTGCTTCGCAGCCAGAACCCCGAATCCCCCGTGCTGGTGCTCTCCCACTACGTCGAAGAGCGCTACGCGGCAGATCTGATCTCCTCCGACACAAGAGGATTCGGCTACCTCCTGAAAGACCGGGTGGCGGATGTCCCGGCGTTCCTCGACGCCGTCGGCGTGGTGGGCAGCGGCGGCACGGTGCTCGACCCCGAGGTGGTGTCACAGATCTTGGTACGTTCGGCCAAACACAGCGCCCTGGATCAGCTGACCCCGCGCGAACGTGACGTCCTGCAGCTGATGGCCGAGGGCAAGACGAACTCGGCCATCGCCGCCGCACTACATATCTCGGTCGGATCGGCCGAGAAACACATCGCCTCGATCTTCACGAAATTCGACCTCGCTCCCGACGAGAGCGAGAACCGCCGCGTGCTGGCGGTGTTGCGCTACCTCGAGACCTAGACCGAACACCCCTACCGGGAAAGGACTTTCATCGTGACCACCATTGCCGCTCCCCCGCCGGCCGGTCCGCCACCTCAGTTGAGCCCCGGTGGGCGCACCGCATTCCGCGGCGCGTTGATCGCCGCGGCGGCGCTGTTGGTGGCCGGCGCCGTGGCCGGCCTCGGTGTGGCCGCCTGGGGCGTGAGCACCGTCCGTGTCGTCACCGATCATCAGAGCCTGCCGACGACGATGCGGTCGCTGGTGATCGACACGGCACGCATCCCGATCGCGATCCGCATCACCGGTGACCGTGAAACCAAGGACGCCGCAGCCGATCTGCGCCTGGTGAACACTTCCCACAGCGGTGAACACCGACTGCAGGTCACCAACGACGGCACCGAGACCCGGATCGCGATCGCGGGCAATCCCTCCCCGGTGCTCGAATGGGCGCGTGGCGGGGAGATCACGATCGCGGTGCCGCCCGAGCAGGCCCGGCGACTGGCGGTGCGCATCGAGCAGGAGATCGGCACGGTGGTCGCCCAGGCCGACGTCGACGAACTGACGGCCCGGACCACGGACGGGTCGATCATCCTGCGCGGAGCTGCCCGGCGCGTGGAGCTCCACACCGTCAACGGCGAGATCGTCTCGCGTGACCCCATCGCGGTGACCGAGCAGTTCAGTGCCACCACAGCTGACGGCGACGTGAGTGTCGACTTCCGTGATGCCGCCCCGCGACGGGTCGACGCCGCGAGCCGCAACGGCGATGTGGTGATCGGTCTGCCCGAACGCGGACCGTACCTGGTGCACGCCCAGTCCTGGTCGTCGTCGCAGGTACGGGTGTCCGAGACGACCGATCCCAAGGCCGCGGTCGCCGAGATCACCGTGCGCTCCGACAACGGCGACGTGGTCGTGGAGGGCGTCGGCCCGGGTCGTTAGCTCACAGTCGAGATCGCACCCAGGGTCGTGGTTTGCCGAAAATCACGACCCTGGGCGCATTTTCGACGCCAGGTTTCAACGGCCGGGGAGCAGGCTGCCGATGATCTCGGCCACCGAGCCGGTGCGGGCCTGACGCCATCCGGCGCCGGCCCACACGTTGGTGGCCTGCGGATCGCCCGCCGCCACCGATGCCTTGCGTACCGGGCTGGTCAGATAGTGGATCTCGGGATAACCCAGCGGGGCCTGCGCGTCGTGCTCGGAGATGAAGCGGTTGCGCAGGCCTCGGGCATAGCGGCCGGAAAACGACCTCGTGACAACGGTTTCGGTGAAATCCGGGCTCTGCAAGGCGGCGCGGTGCACGGCGCTGCTGCCGGCCTCGTCGGCCAGCAGGAACGCGGTGCCGAGCTGGGCGGCGACCGCACCGGCGGCGAGTACCCCGGCGACGTCGTCGGCATTGATCAGCCCACCGGCCGCCGCGACCGGGACGTCCACCGCCGCCAGCACCTCGGCCAACAGCTGCTCCAGCGGTTGGGATGCGGGCTCGGCGGCCGGATCGAACGTGCCGCGATGCCCGCCCGCAGCCGGGCCCTGCACGGCGAGACCCTCGATCCCGCGGCTCACCGCCAGCCGGGCTTCGTCGACGGTCGTCACGGTGCCGACGGTGGTGATGCCGGCGCCGTGCAGCCGTGCGATCTCCGCTTGGCTCGGCAATCCGAAGGTGAACGAGACGACCTCGGGCCGCAGATCGTGCACCACGTCGAGCTTGTCGGCCCAGGCGTCGTCGTCGTAGCGCGGTGCACCGAGTGCCACGCCGTAGCGCTGCGCCTCACCGGCCAGCGCCTCGGCATAGGTCCGGATCTGCTCGGCGGTTCCCGCACTGGGTTGGGGCGCAAAGAGGTTCACACCCAGTGGTTCGGTGGTCAGCGCCCGTGCGCCGGCGATCCGGTCGGCAAGCGCCTCGGCGGTCAGATAGCCGGCGGCCAGGAACCCGAGCCCGCCGGCGTTGCTGCCTGCCGCGGCCAGCTCCGGGGTGGTCGGCCCGCCTGCCATCGGCGCCACGATCACCGGTTGCCGCAGACCGCGAATATCGAATGTGCCCATCACCGCACCGCCTTTCCGAACAACAACACGTCCTGGGGTTCATCACTGATATTGGGGAACAGCCCGTAGCGGGCCAGTCTTCCCTCGAGAGACAGACCACACCGGCGCAGCACTCCCGCCGAGCCGGCATTGTCCACATGGCAGTAGGCCGACACCCGGTACACCGTGGGATCCGGCCGCAGATCGTCGAGTACCAGCGAAACCGCTTCCGACATCAGGCCATGTCCCCACCACTGGCGGGCCAGGCAGTAGCCC
>NZ_LT546207.1:2427233-2430351 GCF_900078665.2 Mycolicibacterium houstonense
ACCGGTGCGCTGTCGGGGCCGGCCAGCGCGCGGGTCGCGGTGGCGGCGGCCACCACCGTCGGGGCATATCCGAGGTTGAAGGCGCCGCGCGCGGTGGAGTTGACGCACATGTGCGTCATGAACCCGGCGAGCACCAGGTTCGACGCGTTGATCCGCTTCAACCGGTCGTCGAGGTCGGTCTGCACGAACGAGTTGGGGAACTGCTTGACCACCACGGGTTCTCCCTCGCGCGGGGCCACCGATTCGATGATCGCGCCGCTCTCCCCCTCGATGTCATACAGCGAGCCCGGACCGTCGGAGTGCTGGATGTGGATGATCGGAATGCCCGCGCTGCGGGCCCGGTCGAGCAGTTCGGCGGTCTGGTCCAACGCGGCCTGCACCCCTTCGAGCTCCATGATGCCCTGGGTGTAGGTGTTCTGGCAGTCGATGAGAACGAGGGCGGATTCGGCGAGGCGGGCCGGCGCCGCGGGCAGGCTGGCCAGTTCGCGCAGTGTAGGGCGGCTCATTTCGATGAGCGTAGTGGTCCCCCACCCCGTTCAGGCTCCATTGGTGGCACTCCGGGATTGCCGAGCCCCACCGACCGTCCCGAGGCGGACTATCCCGCGGTGACGGCCAGCACGCGGTCGGCCAGCTCGGGCCGGCACACGATCAGGTCGGGCAGCGTGGGATCGGCCGAGTTGTAGATCAGGCGGGAGCCGTCGATGCGGGAGGTGTGCAAGCCTGCCGCCCGGGCCACCGCGACGGGCGCCGCCGAATCCCACTCGTACTGACCGCCCGCGTGCACGNATCCGCCGACCGCGGCGGTGTCAACGTCGGGCCGCGGTCAGCCCCGATGCCCGCTGACGTGCGCGCCCGCGTGCCGCGGTAACCGCACCGTCGCGACCAGGGTCAGCGCCAGCAACCCACCAAGTACCAGGTAGGTCAGCGAGAACGAGCTCAGCTGACTGAACAGCAGCGCCGCCACCGCCACCCCGACCCCGGCCGCCAGCTCCTGCACCGAGGCGTTGAACGTGTTCGCGTGGGTCAGCTCCTCCCCCTCGACGTCGGAGAACGCCAGGCTGTTGTATGCGGTGAATCCGATCGACCGCAGCGCCCCGCTGACATAGAGGACGGCGGCCATCACCACCACCGGAAGGCCGGGCCGCAACCCGGCCAGCACACCGAAACACGCCACCGAGGCCACCCCGTTGACCAGCAGCACGGTGCGGATACCGAACCGGCGCATCAGTGGCGTGGTCGCCGGTTTGATCGTGAGGTTGCCCGCGAACAGCGCCGCCACCATGACGCCTGCGGCCAAGGGCGTCCACCCGAACTCAAGCTGGAATTGCAGCGGCAACAGGNAAGCGCCTCGGCGGTCAGATAGCCGGCGGCCAGGAACCCGAGCCCGCCGGCGTTGCTGCCTGCCGCGGCCAGCTCCGGGGTGGTCGGCCCGCCTGCCATCGGCGCCACGATCACCGGTTGCCGCAGACCGCGAATATCGAATGTGCCCATCACCGCACCGCCTTTCCGAACAACAACACGTCCTGGGGTTCATCACTGATATTGGGGAACAGCCCGTAGCGGGCCAGTCTTCCCTCGAGAGACAGACCACACCGGCGCAGCACTCCCGCCGAGCCGGCATTGTCCACATGGCAGTAGGCCGACACCCGGTACACCGTGGGATCCGGCCGCAGATCGTCGAGTACCAGCGAAACCGCTTCCGACATCAGGCCATGTCCCCACCACTGGCGGGCCAGGCAGTAGCCCAGCTCGACCGCGTGCGGCTGCGGCCGCCGCCGGCCGCACAGCCCGATCACCTCACCGTCGAGTTCGACGAGCCAGGTCTCCTCGTCACCGACGTTGAACAACGCGGTGATGACGCGGCGCGTCTCGGTTACGCCCGAATGCGGACGCCAGGACAGATGACGCGTCACCTGCGGGTCGGTGGCGATGCGGCTGAACAGGACCTCGGCGTCCGAGACCACCGGTGGTCGCAACCGCACCCGCGGACCGGCCAGGATCGTGGGGTTGGGCATGGCCCCATCCTGCACCGTTGCCCCTGTGGCCCGTCCAACGGTTTACTGGACAGGTATGGCTATCACCTTCAACCACACCATCGTCGCCGCGAAGGACCGGCAGGTTTCGGCGGAGTTCCTCACCGAGTTGTTCGGTCTGCCCGCACCGCAGGAGTTCGGGCCGTTTCTCGCCGTGACACTCAATCACGGCGTGAACCTGGACTACGCGCAGGTCGGCGCCGACGACGAAATCCGGCCGCAGCATTACGCATTCCTGGTTTCCGAGGACGAGTTCGACGCGATCTACGGGAAGATCCGCGACCGCAGCATGCAGCACTGGGCCGATCCGCACGGTCAGCACCCGGGCGAGATCAACCACAACGACGGCGGCCGCGGGGTGTACTTCCAGGATCCCTCCGGGCACTACCTGGAGATCATCACCCGGCCCTACGGCGGCTGAGGCCGCCGGCTAACCGTGCCCGCGCTGATGCTCCTGGTCGAGGTAGGCGCCGGCCATCTTCGCGACATGGGCGGGCAGCGCGCCGGCCGCCACGTCGGCCAGGCTGGTCTCCTCCAGCACCGAACGCATGCTGGCCCGTAGCGCACGCCAGACATCGGTCAGCGCCGCCGTCGGGCCGGAGTACGGCAGATCGCCCAGCCCGATGTCACGCACGCTGGCCAGCGGCCCGTCGATGCAACGCAACACGTCGGCGATGCTGATGTCACCGGCCGGTCGGGCCAGCTCATAGCCTCCGTCACGGCCTCGATGGCTGCGGACCAGACGATCGGTACGCAGATCGGACAGGATGTCGACGAGGAACTGCGCCGGAATGCCCTGGGACTTGGCCAGGTCGTCGGTTTTCACCAGCTCGCCCTCACCGACCGTGGCGAGCTGAACCATGGCGCGGACGGCATACTCCGCCTTCGCCGACATCCGCATGCCCTCAGATTGTGCCAGGCCGCTCACCGCCCGCCGGGATGCGGCAAGCGGTGAGCCGTTCCGGCTAATCCGGGATGGCGGACACGTCCGGGACGACGACGGCGAACAGATCGGCCATCGCGGCCAGGCTCGCCGACTGCATGGCCGCGGCGGGCACCGGTGCGCTGTCGGGGCCGGCCAGCGC
>NZ_LT546207.1:2430646-2459931 GCF_900078665.2 Mycolicibacterium houstonense
CGGGCGGACGGGTGCGCGACACCACGACCCGGGGCGGGCCGTCGAACGGACGCGGCGCGGCCACCTCCGGCGTGGACAGGGTGGTGTTCTGTGCCGGCAGCGCGACCGCACCGGCGACGAGTTCGCCTGCGCTCCACAGCGCCACGTGCACGGCCCAGTCGTCGCGGCCGAGCTCGGAGAACTCCCGGGTGCCGTCGAGCGGGTCGACGATCCATACCCGCTCCGCGCCGAGCCGGGCCGGGTCGGCGCGCTCGTCGGCCGTGGCCTCTTCGGACAGCACCGAGTCACCGGGGACCAGCCGGGACAGCTCGGCCATCAGGAAATCGTGGGACTGCTTGTCCCCCGCGGCCTTTCGTTCGGCGGGTGACGCGTCGGCGAAGTCGGCGCGGACGTCGAGCAGCAGATCGCCGGCCTTGGTGGCCAGCCGGGCAGCCAGTTCGTGGTCGTTCACGACGGCAGTTCCAGCAGTGCGATCACCATGTCGGCCAGTTCATCGGTGCTGTGCTCCGGGGTGAGCCGCAGGTCCGGGTCCTTCGGCCGCTGGTACGGGCTGTCGATCCCGGTGAAGTGGGTGATCTCACCGGCCCGGGCCTTGGCGTACAGGCCCTTGGGATCGCGGCGCTCGCAGTCCTCCAGCGGGGTGTCGCAGAACACCTCGTAGAAGTCCAGGCCGGCGTCGGTGGTCACCTGCCGGGCCAGCGCGCGATGTTCGGTCAGCGGGCTGATCGCCGGAACCAGCACGATCTGGCCGGAGTCGGCGAGGATCGCGGCGATGTGGGCGAGCCTGCGCTGGTTCTCGGCCCGGTCGGCCATCGAGAAGCCCAGGTCGGCGTTGAGCCCGTGCCGCAGGTTGTCGCCGTCCAGAACGTATGCCGGAATGCCTCTTTCGAGCAGTTTCTGCTCGACGAGCATCGCCACCGAGGATTTGCCCGAACCCGAAAGGCCGGTGAACCACACCGTGCGGCCGCGGCTGAGCCGGTCGCCCGCGGTGACCAGCGATTCGTGCCGCACCGTGTTGGGGCTCGACGATTCGTTGCGGCTGTCACGCAACACCATGCCGGCACCCACGGTGCCGTTGGTGTTGGGATCGATCAGGATGAACGATCCGGTGGCGGCGTTGCGGGTGTACTCGTCGAGCAGCAACGGGCTCTGGGTGCGCAGCGAGATGCGGCCCAGCTCATTGAGTTTGAGCGCGGTGGCCGACTTGTCCCGGTGCAGGGTGTTGACGTCGAGCCGGTAGTCCAGTCCGGTGACCTTGGCCCTGGTCGTGCGGGTGGTGTGCTTGATCAGGTATTCGCGGCCGGGTTCCAGCGAGGCCTCGTCGGCCATCCAGCACACCGTGGCGTCGAAGTCCTGGGTGACCCGGGGCTGGTTGTTGGGCCGGGCGATCATGTCGCCGCGGGAGATGTCGATGTCGTCGGACAGGCTGATCGACACCGCCATCGGCGGGAACGCCTCGTCGACGACACCGCTCGGGCCGTGGATCTCGGTGATGCGGGTGGGCTTGCCGGCCGGCAGCACGATCACGTCGTCACCGGGACGCAGCACGCCGCTGGCGACGGTGCCGGCGTAGCTGCGGTGGTCGGCGTGCTCGTGGGTCTGCGGACGGATCACGTATTGCACCGGGAAGCGCACGTCGACGAGATTGCGGTCACCGGCGATGTAGACGTCTTCGAGGTGGCTCAGCAGCGCGGGCCCCTCGTACCACGGCGTGACGTCCGACTTGGTGACGACGTTGTCGCCCTGCAGCGCCGACAGCGGGATCGTGGTCACGTCGTGGACGTCCAATCGCGCTGCGAACGCGTGGAACTCGTCGCGGATGGCCTCGAAGCGCGCCTGATCCCAATCGATCAGGTCCATCTTGTTCACGGCGAGCACGATGTGCTGGATGCCCAGCAGCGAGGCCAGGAACGCGTGCCGCCGGGATTGTTCGAGCAGGCCGTGGCGCGCGTCGACCAGAACGATGGCCAGCTGTGCGGTGGACGTACCGGTCACCATGTTGCGGGTGTACTGGATGTGGCCCGGGGTGTCGGCGATGATGAATTTCCGCTTGGCCGTGGCGAAGTAGCGGTAGGCCACGTCGATCGTGATGCCCTGTTCCCGCTCGGCCCGCAGGCCGTCGGTCACCAGCGCCAGGTCGGTGTAGTCGTTGCCGCGCTCCTTGGAGGTGCGCTCGACCGAGGCCAGCTGGTCTTCCATGACGGCCTTGGAATCGAACAGCAGCCGGCCGATGAGCGTGGACTTCCCGTCGTCGACGGAGCCCGCGGTGGCGATGCGAAGCAGCGTGCTCATCAGAAGTAGCCCTCTCGCTTGCGGTCTTCCATACCGGCCTCGGAGATCCGGTCGTCGGCACGGGTGGCGCCGCGCTCGGTCAGTCGGGACACTGCGGTTTCGGCGATGACCTCGGAAACCGTTGCGGCCGTGGATTCGACGCAGCCGGTGCAGGTGACGTCGCCGACGGTGCGGAACCGCACCGACTTCTCGATCACCGGCTCGTCCTTGCGCGGCTGCATGTACTTGTGCACCGCGAGCAGCATGCCGTCACGCTCGAACACCTTGCGCTGGTGCGCGTAGTAGATGGCGGGCAGCTTGATCTTCTCGGCACCGATGTAAGACCAGATGTCGAACTCGGTCCAGTTGGAGATGGGGAATGCCCGGATGTGCTCGCCCTTGTGGTGCCGGCCGTTGTACAGGTTCCACAGCTCGGGGCGCTGAGCCTTGGGGTCCCACTGGCCGAACTCGTCGCGGAACGAGAACACCCGCTCCTTGGCGCGGGCCTTCTCCTCGTCGCGGCGGGCACCGCCGAAGGCGGCGTCGAACTTGTTCTCACGGATGCCGCGCAGCAGCGTCACGGTCTGGATCGGGTTGCGCGACGGAATGGTCTCCACCACCCGGCCGGCGTCGATGTCGTCCTGCACCTTGGCGACGACCAGCCGGGCACCGTAGTGCTCGACGAGTTCGTCGCGGGTCTCGTAGACCTCGTCGAAGTTGTGGCCGGTGTCGACGTGCATCACCGGGAACGGCAGCCGGCCGGGCGCGAACGCCTTGACGGCCAGGTGCAGCATGACGATCGAGTCCTTACCGCCGGAGAACAGCAGCACGGGCCGCTCGAACTCCGCGGCGACCTCGCGGATGATGTGGATGGCCTCGGCCTCCAGCGCGCGCAGGTGACTCAGCTCATAATTTCCTGAGCGGCCGGCTCGACCCGCTTCGGTTTCTGATGCGGTGGTCATCACTTCCCCATTAAGTTGGTAGGAATGGCCAGAATTGCAAGCATGGCCAGGAATCTATCCGCCGACCGCGGCGGTGTCAACGTCGGGCCGCGGTCAGCCCCGATGCCCGCTGACGTGCGCGCCCGCGTGCCGCGGTAACCGCACCGTCGCGACCAGGGTCAGCGCCAGCAACCCACCAAGTACCAGGTAGGTCAGCGAGAACGAGCTCAGCTGACTGAACAGCAGCGCCGCCACCGCCACCCCGACCCCGGCCGCCAGCTCCTGCACCGAGGCGTTGAACGTGTTCGCGTGGGTCAGCTCCTCCCCCTCGACGTCGGAGAACGCCAGGCTGTTGTATGCGGTGAATCCGATCGACCGCAGCGCCCCGCTGACATAGAGGACGGCGGCCATCACCACCACCGGAAGGCCGGGCCGCAACCCGGCCAGCACACCGAAACACGCCACCGAGGCCACCCCGTTGACCAGCAGCACGGTGCGGATACCGAACCGGCGCATCAGTGGCGTGGTCGCCGGTTTGATCGTGAGGTTGCCCGCGAACAGCGCCGCCACCATGACGCCTGCGGCCAAGGGCGTCCACCCGAACTCAAGCTGGAATTGCAGCGGCAACAGGAACGGCACCGCGGTGATCACCAGGCGGTACAACGATCCGGCGACCACGGTGATCCGCAGCGTGTGCACTCGCAGCACCCGCAATTGCACCAGCGGGGCCGACGCGGTGAGCAGCCGCCACACCGCGCCGACGAGCAGCAGGACCGCCGCGGCACCGCACGCGCTGACCAGTCGCCAATCGGTCCCCGACACCCTGACGTTCTCCAGGGCGATCAACCCCGCAGCAATCCCCGCGCCGAGCGCCGTCAGCCCGGGCCAGTCCAGTGTTCGCGCCGGGGATCGCGGCCCGCCGCGAACCAGTCTGAGCGCGAGCACAATTCCGATCACGCCGATCGGGATGTTGACCGCGAAGATCCATCGCCAGCTACCCAGCGTCGCGATCGCCCCGCCCAGGACCGGCGCCAGCACCGGGGCCGTCAGCGCCGGCCAGGTCAACAAGGCGATGGCCCGCACCAGGTCGGACTTGCTGCTGTACCGCAGCACCGCGAGCCGCCCTACCGGCACCATCATGGCGCCGCCGACGCCCTGCAGGACACGCATGCCCACCAGCATCGGCAGCGAGACACTGACCGCACAGCCGACCGAGGCCACCGTGAACACCGCGATCGCCCCGATGAACACCCGGCGGGTGCCGAACCGGTCGGCCAGCCAGCCGCTGGCCGGGATCAGCACGGCCACCGTGACCAGGTAGGCCGAGATCGCCACGTTGACGTCGACGGCGGCGACGCCGAACGATGCGGCGATCAACGGGATGGCGGGCACGATGATCGTGGCGTCGAGGATCTCCATGAACAACGCGCCGGCCACCAACAGCGCCAGACCCCGTGGAAACGGCCGATTCTCGGGCACCGGCGTCACCCGCTTACCCCGCAGGTAATTGAGACGCTGACCGCAGGCGACACACACTTGCGGCCATGAGCACCCAGAGCGGCCCGGACGTCATGGCACAGTTCCTGCCCCGGTCGCCGTTTGTCACCAAGCTCGGGATCGTCGCCGAAACCCTGGACGGCCTCGAGGTCCGGCTGCGGTTGCCGTGGGATCAGTCGAACATCACGATCGCCGACATGGTGCACGGCGGGGCCGTCGCGGCGCTGGCCGATGTCACGGTGATGGCGGCCGCTTGGGCGCACGCCGAGGTCCCGGATTCGCTTCGCGGCGTGACGGTCTCGATGTCGATCAGCTATCTGGCCCCGGCACGGGCGACCGATCTGATCGGCCTCGGGCGGGTACTGCGCCAGGGCAGGTCCCTGGTCAACTGCGAGGTCGACATCGTCACGCCCGACGGCGAGGCGGTGGCCAAGGCCATTGCCACCTACAAGGTGGGGTGAGTGCGCGCGACGCACCGACCGAACGTGCGCTACCGCGTCACCTCGTCCAGCTTGCCGGTGGCGACGTCGAAGATGAAGCCGCGCAACGACTCGTGCTTGGTGACGAACGGGCTCGATTCGATGCGGCGCAGGGATTGACGCACATCTTCTTCGAGATCGACGAACGCCTCGGCCGCCCAGTTCGGCTTGATACCGGTCTCGTCCTGGATCTGTTGTTTGAATCCGTCGTCGGTGAAAGTCAGCATGCCGCAGTCGGTGTGGTGGATCAGGATGATCTCTTTGGTCCCGAGCAGTCGCTGGCTGATGGCCAGCGAGCGGATCTCGTCGTCGGTGATGACTCCGCCGGCGTTGCGGATGACGTGCGCCTCACCGTCGCCGAGCCCGAGGATGCGATAGACGTCCAGCCTGGCGTCCATGCAGGCCACCACCGCGACGTGCTTGCCAGGCGGCAGCGGCAACGGCCCGGTGAAGGTCTTGGCATAGACCTCGTTGTTGGCCAGGTACTGATCGGTGACAGACATGATTCGACGCTAGCCCCGCGATGGTCGGCGGGGCTAGCGCCAGAATCAGGCTGAGCCGATGGACCGCAGGTCGTACACGGGAACGTTGCCGACCATGGTCTTGGTGAAGTTCGCCTTCACCCAATCGGTGATCTGCCCGGCGCTCCCGCGCGCCTCGTGCGGCGGCCCACCGCGGCCACCCTCGGGCCGGTCCAGGAAATAGCGGACCTGACCGTCGGCGACGTACTGCTGGAACTGCTCGAGGGTCGGCGAGTTGTCGCTGCCGGTGAATCCGCCGATCGCCATCAGCGACTCCCCGGTCTTGAGTTCGAGGTCGCTGACCATCATCGAACCCACGCTCGCGGCGGCCCAGCGCCCGTCGGCCCCTGCGATCAACGTGGCCAGTGCCGGATCGTCGGTGTTCCCGAATCCCGGCGGCCCGTCCGGTCCGCCGAATCCCATGTCCCGCTTGGGCCCCGAGGTGGCGATCGGTCCGCCGGTGTGGCCGGCGGCGACCGTCTCGACGGTGTATGCCGCCGTCGCGCCGAGACCGAAGACCATCGCGGCGGAGGCCACCACGACGGGTAGCTTGCCGGGCCGGTGGGCGGTGAGGGTCAGGGCCACTGCCGTCAGCAGCGCACCGATCACCACGATCCAGCGCAGCGCGGGCAGCCAGTCCGGGGTTCGGTCGAGGAGCACGAACGCCCACACCCCGGTGCCGGCCAGCATGGTCGCCAGCACCAGGCGCGCCGCGAGTCGTTCACGCACCCGCCATAATTCGGCGACGGACATGCCCACCAGCGCGGCCACTGAAGGCGCCAGCGCCACGGTGTAGTAGGGGTGGATGATCCCGTCCATGAAGCTGAACACCGTGGCGGTGACCAGCATCCAGCCACCCCACATCAACAGGCCCGCCCGTGGCGCGTCGGTTCGCGGACCGCGCCGGGTCAGCCACAGGGCGGCCACCAGACCGATCAGCGCGGCAGGCAGCAACCACGACGCCTCGGTACCCATGGACAGTCCGAACATGCGGCCGATGCCCGGGTCGCCACCGAACATCAGGTTGGCCCCGCGCCCGGGGCCGCCGGGCCCACCCGGACCGGGGCTGAAGGCCGGCCCCGACTGCTCACGTCCCAGGATGCGTTGCAGGCCGTTGTACCCGAAGGCCAGCTGCAGCAGACTGTTGTCGGTCGAGCCGGCGATGTACGGGCGCGACTGCGCCGGCCACAACGCCACCAGCGCGATGTACCAGCCCGACGAGATCGCCATCGTCGCCGCACCGATCAGCAAGGTGCCCAATCGTTTCCACACCCCGACCACCGGAGCGGCCACCACGAACATCAACGCCAGGCCGGGGACGATCAGGAAGGCCTGCAACATCTTGGTCAGGAAGGCGAACCCCAGCACGCAGCCCGCTAACGCCACCCATCCGGCGCTGGCCCTGGCCGACACCGGACCGACCGCACGCACCATGAAGTACGCGGCCAGAACCAGCAGCAGCACCAGCAGCGCGTCGGGGTTGTTGTAGCGGAACATCGAGGCCGCCACCGGCGTCAAGGCCAGGGCCGACCCGGCGATCAGGGCGGCGGCCGGGCCGCTGGTGCGCCGCACCGTGGCGTAGAGCAGTGCCACCGCCCCCACACCCATCAGGGCCTGCGGCAGCAGCATGGTGAATTCGTTGAAGCCGAACAGCCGGCCCGACAATCCCATTGCCCACAGCGCCGCCGGGGGCTTGTCCACCGTGATGGCGTTGCCGGCGTCCAGTGATCCGAACAGCCAGGCCTTCCAGGATTGTGTGCCGGCCTGGGCCGCGGCCGCGTAGTAGCTGTTGGCCCAGCCGGAGGATCCGAGGCCCCACAGATAGAGCACCGAGGTGGCGGCCAGCAGCGCCCAATAGGAGGGCCGAACCCAGCGCGGCACCGGCGCATTCGGCGCCGTGGACTCGGCGGCCGCGTCGGGTGCGGTGTCGATGATGGTCGTCATTTCCCTGTCTCTCGATTGGGCTCGGTGGTGCGTCGCGTCCGCGACGGATGGAACACCCATCCCCGCAACAGGATGAAGCGCACCACGGTGGCCAGTAGGTTGGCCACCACCAGCACGGCGAGTTCGACGCCGCGATGGGGCACGGGCGTCATGGCGTGCAACAGGCCCAGCGATCCGCTGGTGATGGTCAGCGCGATGGCGAACACCGTCAGGCCCTCGGCGTGATGGCGGGTGAGGTTGCCCGCGCCGGCGATGCCGAAGGTGAACCGCCGGTTGGCGGCGGTGTTTCCGATCGCGGTCACCAGCAGCGCCACCAGATTGGCCGCCTGGGCCCCGACCCCGGACCGCAGCGCCATGAACAACAACAGGTAGGCGAGCGTCGAGACCACCCCGACGGCGGCGAACCGCACGGCTTGGCGCAACAGCGAGCCGGGCGCGGCCGATCTGCGCGACGATCCCAGCTGGGCCGCGATGGTGTTCACCGGGATCGACCCATCGGCGAAACCACGCAACAGCCGGCCGATGCCCTTGAGGTCCGCCTTGGCGGTGGCGACGATGTCCACCCGGCTGTCCGGATCGTCGACCCAATCCACCGGCACCTCGTGAATCCGTAGCCCGCTGCGCTCGGCCAGCACCAGCAGCTCGGTGTCGAAGAACCAGCCGGTATCGGCCACATGGGGCAACAACCGGCGAGCGACATCGGCGCGGATCGCCTTGAACCCGCATTGCGCATCCGAGAACCTAGCTGCCAGGGTCGATTTCAGGATGAGGTTGTAGCAGCGCGAGATGAACTCGCGCTTGGCGGCGCGCACCACTCGTGAACCACGGCCCAGCCGGGTGCCGATGGCCAGATCGGAGTGGCCGGAGATCAGCGGCGCAACCAGGGGTGCGAGGGCGGCCAGGTCGGTGGACAGGTCGACGTCCATGTAGGCCAGCACCGGGGCGTCGGACGCCGACCACACCGCGTGCAGCGCGCGGCCGCGGCCCTTCTGCTCCAGTCGGATCACCCGCACCCCGTCGAGCTCGGTGGCCAGTTCGGCGGCGATCCGCGGGGTGTCGTCCACACTGGCGTTGTCGGCGATGGTGATGCGGGCCGGTACCGCGAAGTTCTCGTCCAGGTAGCGGCGCAGCCTGCGCACCGAATGGGCAAGTGCGGCTTGCTCGTTGTGCACCGGGACGACGATGTCGAGCACCGGGACACCGGCTGCCTGAGCGGCCAGCGCCGCGTTCGGCCGGGACTCGAAGTGGAACCGCTGCTCGGGAACTTGGACGGTGGCTGTCATGACTTCATCGTTCGTCGGCGAATTGTGTTCTGGGTGGGGCGAAGCTATGCGCCGGCTATGTGTTCGTCGCATGCTGGGTCAGGTCGTAGATCGTGACGTTGTCGACGGTGACCGCGTTGTAGTGGGAGCGCACCCATTCCGCGATCTCGATCGCGGCCCGACTGCCGCTCGGGGTATGCCCGCCGAAANTTTCCTCACCGGTCAGCCGACCCAAACCGTTGTATCCCAGGGCCAATTCGATGATGCTGTCGTGTTGCGAACCACCGATGTAGGGCCGCGCCGAAGCCGGCCACAGCTCGACCAGCAGCAGATACCAGCCGCCGCTGACCACCAGGGCCACCCCGGCGCTGACCACATCGAGGATGCGCCGGCCCAGCGGGCGGTCCCCCGCGGCCAGCGCGGCCGCGGCGAATGCGGGCAACACCAGGAACGCCTGCAGCATCTTGGCCAGGAAACCGAATCCGACCGCGACACCCGCTGCGACGAACCACCAACGGCCGGAGTCTTTTTCGATACCGCGCTGCACGCAGTACGCGGCCACGACGAGCAGCAGCACCAGCAGCGCGTCCGGATTGTTGAACCGGAAGATCAACGCCGCCACCGGTGTCAGCGCCAGCACGGCACCGGCCAGCAATCCGGCCCATGGTCCGGCGGCGCGGCGCACCGCGGCATACAGCACGGCGACCGCGCCTACGCCCATCAGCGCCTGCGGCACCAGGATGCTCCACGAATTCAGGCCGAACAATCGGATGGAGATGTCGATGATCCACAGGGCGGCAGGCGTTTTGTCGACGGTGATGGCGTTGCCGGCATCACTGGACCCGAACAGCATCGCGGTCCAGTTCTGCGCCCCGGCCTGTGCCGCCGCGGAGTAGAACGCGTTCGCCCAGCCGCTGCTCGACAGGTTCCACAGATAGAGCACCGCCGTGCCGGCGAGCAACACCGCCAACAGGATGCGATGACGGGACTTCGGGTCACCGGGGGAAGCCGCCTCCGCCTCGGCAACGGGTTCTGCGGCAACCAGGGTCACGGCTCCATCGTGGCCGTGGCCGCNCGGCGAGCACCGCCGTCACCCGGGTCATCGCGCGGCCCGACGGTCTCACCATCAGCAGCACGACCGCGGCCACCGCGCCGGCCGCCACCACGACCCGCAACCATCCGAAACTCCCGCCGTGCCGGGACAACAACACCACCGCGAGGATCGCGGTCACCAGCACCGCACCCGACATCGCAGCCGCGGCACGGACATCGGTGCGGTGTTGCCACAGCAGCGTGGCGCCGATACCGATCACCGCACCGACGGCGGGCGCGAGCGCCACGGTGTAGTACGCGTGCACGATGCCGTTCATGAAGCTGAACACCACCCCGGTGACCAACAGCCAGCCGCCCCACAGGATGAGTGCGGCACGCACCGGGTCGGTACGGGCCGCCCGCCGGGTCAGGTAGAGCCCGGCGACCAGACAGATCAGCGCCGCGGGCAGCAACCAGCCGATATCGGCGCCCATCTGGGCACCGAGCAACCGGCCGGGGCCGACATCGAAGTTGAGGTTGCCGAGACCGCCGGTTTCCTCACCGGTCAGCCGACCCAAACCGTTGTATCCCAGGGCCAATTCGATGATGCTGTCGTGTTGCGAACCACCGATGTAGGGCCGCGCCGAAGCCGGCCACAGCTCGACCAGCAGCAGATACCAGCCGCCGCTGACCACCAGGGCCACCCCGGCGCTGACCACATCGAGGATGCGCCGGCCCAGCGGGCGGTCCCCCGCGGCCAGCGCGGCCGCGGCGAATGCGGGCAACACCAGGAACGCCTGCAGCATCTTGGCCAGGAAACCGAATCCGACCGCGACACCCGCTGCGACGAACCACCAACGGCCGGAGTCTTTTTCGATACCGCGCTGCACGCAGTACGCGGCCACGACGAGCAGCAGCACCAGCAGCGCGTCCGGATTGTTGAACCGGAAGATCAACGCCGCCACCGGTGTCAGCGCCAGCACGGCACCGGCCAGCAATCCGGCCCATGGTCCGGCGGCGCGGCGCACCGCGGCATACAGCACGGCGACCGCGCCTACGCCCATCAGCGCCTGCGGCACCAGGATGCTCCACGAATTCAGGCCGAACAATCGGATGGAGATGTCGATGATCCACAGGGCGGCAGGCGTTTTGTCGACGGTGATGGCGTTGCCGGCATCACTGGACCCGAACAGCATCGCGGTCCAGTTCTGCGCCCCGGCCTGTGCCGCCGCGGAGTAGAACGCGTTCGCCCAGCCGCTGCTCGACAGGTTCCACAGATAGAGCACCGCCGTGCCGGCGAGCAACACCGCCAACAGGATGCGATGACGGGACTTCGGGTCACCGGGGGAAGCCGCCTCCGCCTCGGCAACGGGTTCTGCGGCAACCAGGGTCACGGCTCCATCGTGGCCGTGGCCGCTAGGTGCCCGATTGGTCCGAACTGTGCGTCTGCTGTGACTCGGGCAGACGCACCACGAACTCGGTCGCACCCGGCACGCTGCTCACCTCGATCGTGCCGCCGTGCGCCTTGACCACCGCCGCGACGATCGCCAGGCCCAGCCCGGTGCTGCCCTCGCGTCGCGACCGCGACGAATCGCCGCGGGCGAACCGTTCGAACACGTCCGGCAGCAGGGTCGGCGCGATGCCGGGACCGTCGTCGGCGACGGTGAGCACCACCGCACCCCGACTCCGCTTCAGCGATACCGTCACCGACGTCCCGGCCGGGGTGTGGGTGCGGGCGTTGGCCAACAGGTTCGCCAGCACCTGATGCAGTCTGGCCTCGTCACCCTCCACCGTCACCGGATCGTCGGGCAGGTCCAGCGACCACTGGTGGTCGGGGCCCGCGACATGGGCGTCGCTGACCGAATCGACCACCAGCCGGGACAGATCGACGGCGGCGCGGTCCAACGGCCGGCCGGCGTCCAGCCGGGCCAGCAGCAGCATGTCCTCGACCAGTTGGGTCATCCGCGAGGTCTCGGATTCCACGCGGTTCATCGCGTGCGCCACGTCCGTTGGCAGGTCGTCACGCTTGCGCTGGGCCAGCTCGGTGTAGCCCCGGATCGCGGCGAGCGGCGTCCGCAACTCGTGGCTGGCGTCGGCCACGAACTGGCGCACGCGGGTCTCACTGGCGTGGCGGGCCGAGAGGGCCCCGGCGATGCGGTCGAGCATCCGGTTCAGCGACGTGCCGAGCTGTCCCACCTCGGTGTGGGCGCCGGCCGGGTCGACCGGCACGATCTGGGTGGGCAGCTGCACCTCACCCCGGTCGAGTTCGAGATCGGCGACCTGGCGTGCCGCCGCCGAAACCCTGGAGAGCGGGGCGAGTTGGCGCCGGATGATCAGGATGCCGCCCGTGGTCGCGGCGATCAGCGCGATCGCCGCGAGCACGAAGAACATGCCGAGCACCCACAGCAGGGTGTCGTCGACCACCGCGGTCGGCAGCCCTGTCACGATGGTCTGCGGGCCGCCGTGCCGTGGATGCAGCCCGATCAGCCGGTAGCGGCCCAAGCCGTCGAGATCGACCGTCTGCGGAATCCGGTTGGCCAGTATCTCGGCCAGCTGCTGCGCCGCAACTCCGCTGACCTCCTCGCGGGCGCCGTCGGCGGTGATGACGCCGGCGTCGACCCGCCGTCCCGGGGCGATGACGGCTCCGACCGTGCGCGCGGCCTGCCCCGGGGCGTTGAGAAAGCCCGGCCCCGGTCCCTGCTCGGGGTCGAACACCACGCGGTAGCCCGGGCCTTCGTGCGGCCGGTCCTCCGGCCCGACCAGGACCGGCGGCGGAAAACCCCTCGGGGGCATCGGCAGTTCGAAGATCGCCGCCGAGCGCCGGCCGGCCTCGATCAGCTGGTCGTCGAGCTGGTTCATCAGAAACCGTTGCAGCGCAAACTCTGTCGCTATTCCGATGCTGGCGCACACCACGGCCAGCAACGCCACCTGGGTGACCACCAGCCGCGCGCGCAGCGACCAACTGCGCGGCGACCACCACCGGACGCCGGCCCGCCCGGCCGGCAGGTCAGCGCGCAGGCCGGAGGACATAACCCGCACCGCGCAGCGTGTGGATCATCGGATCCCGCCCGCTGTCGATCTTCTTGCGCAGATACGAGACATACAGCTCGACGATGTTGGACCGGCCGCCGAAGTCGTAGCTCCACACCCGGTCCAGGATCTGCGCCTTGCTCAGCACCCGTTTGGCGTTGCGCATCATGAAGCGCAGCAGCTCGAACTCGGTGGCGGTCAACGAGATCGGGTCGCCGCCCCGGGTCACCTCGTGGCTGTCCTCGTCGAGCACCAGGTCGCCGACGACGATCTTGGCGCCGCCGTCCTCGGTGGTGACACCGGTGCGCCGGAGCAGCGCCCGCAGCCGCAGCACCACTTCTTCGAGGCTGAACGGCTTGGTGACGTAGTCGTCACCGCCTGCGGTCAGCCCGGCGATGCGATCCTCGACCGAATCCTTGGCGGTCAGCAGCAACAGGGGCAGGCCGGGAATCTGCTGCCGCAGTTTGCGCAGCACGTCCAGGCCGCTCATATCGGGCAGCATCACGTCGAGCACGACGACATCGGGCGGATTGTCCCGGGCCGCGGCGATCGCCGTGGCGCCGTCTCCTGCCGTCGTGATGTCCCAGCCCTCGTAGCGCAGCGCCATCGACACCAATTCGGCCAGCACGGGCTCGTCGTCGACCACCAGCACGCGGATCGGGTTCCCGTCGGCGCGGCGCATCACCGCACGCCCGGACTCGGACTCGGCACCGTTGGTCGTCGAGCTCATCCGCTCATTATTCGCCCGACGGATAGGCCCGGACTGTGCGCTTCCTATGCGCCGGCTGTGAACACCAGCCTCACCGGCACCAATGGCACCGGGTGAGTTGCCGACGCGTCAGCCGTTGCCGTATCCGTCGGGCAGTTCGACCTTCACCGGCGGGGTGGCCACCGAGGTTTCCAGTTCGCTGGGGGCTGTCGACTTGGTGATGGTCTCACCGATGGTGGCGGCCGGCACCGGGCCGGTCTCCGCGCCGCTGATGGGCGCCAAGGCGCCGACGGCGCCCATCGCTGCCAGTGCGATCGCTCCGACACCGGCCATGGCGTACTTGGTCCGCTTGTTGCGTTCGTCTCCTGTCACACCGACCTCCCTACCCGCCCGGCGGCGACGGGTAAACCCGCCGCTGGTACCGAGCAGGTGATCGGTGCGCGGCGATCAGTGTGGAGTAGCAAACCCTGACGGCGTGGTCGCCGAGACCGACGGTGTGGCCACCGAGGTTTCCGGTGCGGTCGGCGCGGTCGTCGGGGTGATCGTCTGTCCAGTCGTGACGTCCGGCGGCTCGACCCGCTGCGGGGCACCGGTGATGCCCCCGGCCACGCCTACGCCGAGCACCGCCGTGGCTAACCCGCCGATGGCGCCCACACCGGCCGATATCAATTTCAGATTTCGCCGATTGTTTTCCTTCGCGCTACTCAATGAGCTCACCTCCCGTGCTGTGGGTAGCCGATGCGGCCGGAGGTGAAACCGCATCGACGCGCCATCAATGCGTGGTGGCGAAACCCGACGGTGGGGTGTTGCCGCGCAGCGCCGGCACGGCCATCGACACCTCCGGCGCCGACGGCGGCGTCGTCTCCGTGCTGGTCTGCCCCAGGTTCATGTGAGAACTCGAGGCCATCGCCCCGGCACCCTGACCCACCGCGCCGACCGCTGCGGCACCGAATACGCCCAGCCCCACCACTGCCGCACCCCCGGCGCCCGCAGCGAGCACTTTCAGCTTCTTGAGTTCGCCGACCAACATGTTTTCAGTGAACGCCCGGTTTCTATGCCCAGGCTGTGAGCCGGCTGCCAGTTGCCCGACCGGTTGGGCGCGCGGAAGGCGACACCACCACGATGAGCGGATCCGGTTGGCGGCTGATTTACCCTGTGTCCCATGCAGCCGTGGGTGGGAACGACCGGATGACGCGCTTCCTGGCGCGCCGGCTGCTCAACTACATCGTGTTGCTGGCCCTGGCGTCCTTCCTGACGTTCACGCTGACATCGTTGACGTTCGAACCGCTCGACAGCCTGCTGCAACGCAACCCGCGGCCACCGCAATCCGCGATCGACGCCAAGGCCGCCGAACTCGGCCTCGACAAGCCGATTCCGCTGCGGTACGTCGACTGGGCATCTGGCGCGGCCCGCGGCGACTTCGGCACCACGGTGACCGGCCAACCGGTGTCCGACGAGCTGTGGCGACGCATCGGAGTCAGCCTGCGCCTGCTCGTCATCGGCTCCGTCGTGGGCACCGTGATCGGTGTGGTGTTCGGCGCCTGGGGCGCCATCCGGCAATATCGGCTCTCCGACCGGTTCATCACCCTGCTGTCACTGCTCGTGCTGAGCGCGCCCACGTTCGTGATCGCCAACATGCTGATCCTGGCCGCGCTCAACGTGAACTCGATATTGGGCGTGCAGCTGTTCGAGTACACCGGGGAGAGCTCTCCCGATGCCATCGGTGGGTGGTGGAACCAGTTCGTGGACCGGATGCAGCACCTGGTGCTGCCCACGTTCACCCTCGCGCTCGGCGCCATCGCCGGCTACAGCCGCTACCAGCGCAACGCCATGCTCGACGTGCTGGGCCAGGACTTCATCCGCACGGCTCGGGCCAAGGGCCTCACCCGCGGCCAGGCGTTGTTCAAGCACGGGCTGCGCACCGCGCTCATCCCGATGGCCACGCTGTTCGCCTACGGCGTGGCCGGATTGGTGACTGGCGCGGTGTTCGTCGAAAAGATCTTCGGCTGGCACGGCATGGGCGAATGGGTGGTGCAGGGCATTGCCACCCAGGACACCAACATCATCGCCGCCATCACGGTGTTCACCGGAGCGGTGGTGCTGCTGGCGGGGTTGCTGTCGGACGTCATATATGCGGCGCTGGATCCCAGGGTGCGGGTGCGATGACTCAGAGTTCTGATGCCACGTCGGCGCGGTCCGGGCTGCACACCGAGGAATTCGCGACGCGGCGCACCCTGGTGTTCCGCCGGTTCCTGCGCAACAAGCCCGCCGTGGCGTCGCTGGTGCTGCTGGTCGTGCTGTTCGTCGGCTGTTACGCCCTGCCGCCGCTGTTGCCCTACAGCTACACCGACCTCGATTACTACGCGCTGCAACAGCCGCCGTCGCTCGACCACTGGTTCGGCACCAATGCCCTTGGGCAGGACATCTTCGCCCAAACCCTGCGTGGCATGCAGAAATCCATGCTGATCGGCGTCTGCGTCGCGTTCATCTCAACCATCATCGCCGCGACCGTCGGCGCGATTGCCGGCTACTTCGGCGGCTGGCGCGACACCGCGCTGATGTGGATAGTCGACCTGCTCCTGGTGGTGCCCAGCTTCATCCTCATCGCCATCGTCACGCCCCGCCTCGGCCAGTCGGATCGGGTGTTCTGGCTGATCGTGTTGTTCTCGGTGTTCGGGTGGATGATCAGCTCCCGGATCGTCCGCGGTTTGACGCTGAGCCTGCGTGAACGCGAATTCGTCGTCGCCGCACGGTATATGGGCGTGAGCAACTGGCGGATCATCGCGCGCCACATCCTGCCCAACGTGGCGTCACTGCTGATCATCGACACCGCACTCAACGTCGGTCTGGCCATTCTGGGCGAAACCGGTTTGAGCTTCCTGGGTTTCGGCATCCAGGCGCCCGACGTCTCGCTGGGCACCCTGATCGCCGACGGCACCCGCTCGGCCACGACGTTCCCCTGGGTGTTCCTGTTCCCGGCCGGAGTGCTGGTGCTGATCGTGCTGTGCGCCAACCTGACCGGCGACGGGTTGCGCGACGCGTTCGACCCCGGCAGTGGTCAGCTCCGCAGACGGAGGTCGCGAAAGTGAGCCGGCTCCTCGAAGTATCCGATCTGAGGGTGGACTTCCCCACCGACAGCGACGTCGTGCATGCGGTGCGCGGGGTGAACTTTCACGTCGACGCCGGCGAGGTGGTCGCGCTCGTCGGCGAATCCGGCGCCGGGAAGTCGGCCAGCGCCATGGCCGTCGTCGGGCTGCTGCCCGAATTCGCCGAGGTATCCGGATCGGTGCGGCTGCGCGGCGAGGAACTCGTCGGCCTGGCCGATCCGGAAATGTCGCGCATTCGGGGCAACGTCATCGGCACCGTGTTCCAGGACCCGATGTCCGCGCTGACCCCCGTCTACACCATCGGGGACCAGATCGCCGAGGCCCTCACGGTCCACAACCGCGATCTCGGCCGGCGCGCGGCCCGGGTTCGCGCCGTCGAACTGCTCGAGCTCGTCGGTATCGCCCAGCCGGACCGGCGGGCCCGCGCCTTCCCCCACGAACTGTCCGGCGGGGAACGCCAGCGCGTGGTGATCGCCATCGCCATCGCCAACGATGCCGACCTGCTGATCTGCGACGAGCCCACCACCGCCCTCGATGTCACGGTGCAGGCCCAGATCCTCGACGTCCTCAAGACCGCGCGCGACGTCACCGGCGCCGGCGTCCTGATCATCACCCACGACCTCGGTGTGGTCGCCGAGTTCGCCGACCGCGCGCTGGTGATGTACGCCGGGCGGGCCGTCGAGGACGCTCCGGTGGCCCGGCTGTACGACCAGGCCCGAATGCCCTACACCGTCGGCCTGCTCGGCTCCGTGCCACGACTGGACGCGCCCCAGGGCACCCGACTGGTGCCCATCCCCGGCGCTCCCCCCTCACTCACCGCCGAGCCGCACAGTTGTCCGTTCGCCCCGCGCTGCCCGCTGGCCATCGACGAATGTGAAGCAGCCGAGCCAGAACTCATCGAGTTGGCGCCCGATCACCATGCCGCGTGCATCCGCACCGAACAGGTGGCCGGGCGCAGCGCCACCGAGATCTATCAGGTGCCGGCCAGCGCCCCGGCCGCTCCGGAAGCCGGTGCCGGGGACACTGCGCCGGTGCTGCGGGTGCGCGAGCTGTCCAAGACCTACAAGCTCACCAAGGGCGTGGTGCTGCGCAGGCAGATCGGTGAGGTGCGCGCCGTCGACAAGGTCAGCTTCGATCTGCACGGCGGCCGCACCCTGGGGATCGTCGGCGAGTCCGGATCCGGCAAATCGACCACCCTGCACCAGATCCTCAATCTGGCTGCACCGCAATCGGGTTCGATCGAGGTACTGGGCTCCGACGTCGCCTCCCTGAACCGTGGGACGCGCCGCGCGCTGCGTACCGATCTGCAGGTGGTGTTCCAGGATCCGGTAGCCTCGCTGGACCCGCGGCTGCCGGTGTCGGACGTGTTGGCTGAGCCGTTGACCGCCAACGGATTCAATAAACCCCGCATCAACGACCGGGTGGCCGAGTTGCTGGAATTGGTCGGCCTGCGCCGCGCCGACGCCGGCCGCTACCCCGCGGAGTTCTCCGGCGGTCAGAAACAGCGCATCGGCATCGCGCGGGCACTGGCACTGCAGCCCAAGATCATCGCGCTCGACGAACCGGTTTCCGCGCTCGACGTCTCCATCCAGGCCGGGATCATCAACCTGCTGCTCGACTTGCAGGACCGGTTCGGCCTGGCCTACCTGTTCGTCTCACACGACCTGTCGGTGGTCAAGCATCTCGCCCACGATGTCGCGGTGATGTACAAGGGCGCGATCGTGGAACAGGGCACCGGTGAGTCGGTATTCGCCGACCCGCAGCACCCGTATACCCGCAAGTTGCTGGCCGCCGTACCGCAACCACGCCCCGCCACTGATTAGGTATTGCCGCGTCCGCGGGTTGCTGCATCTAGCATCGACTGGGTGAACGGGTTCAAGGGGTTCAAACTCCAGCGCTTCGCCATCGTCGCAGCAGTCACCACGCTTGCCCTGGCCGGGTGTACCGGAGGCGATCGGGAAACACCGTCGGCCGGCGGCAATGCCGAGGTCGGCACCACCAACGACGTCAATCCCCAGGACGTGGCGAACCTGCGCCAAGGCGGCAACCTGCGCCTGGCCCTGACCGAGTTCCCGTCCAACTTCAACCCGTTGCACATCGACGGCAACACCGGCGACGTCGGCTCGCTGACCAAGCCGACCCTGCCCCGCGCCTTCGTCATCGCCGCCGACGGCTCCGCCACGGTGAACACCGATTACTTCACCAACGTCGAACTGACCGGAACCAACCCGCAGGTGGTGACCTACACGATCAACCCGAAGGCGGTGTGGTCCGACGGCACGCCGATCACCTGGGAGGACATCAAGTCCCAGACCGAGGCCAACAGCGGGAAGAATCCGGACTTCATCATCGCCGCACCGAATGGCTTCGAGAGGGTGGCCACGGTGACCCGCGGCGTCGACGACCGCCAGGCCGTGATGACCTTCGCCAAGCCGTACGCGGACTGGAAAGGGATGTTCGCCGGCAACGGCCGGCTGCTCCCCAAGAGCATGACCGCCACCCCCGAGGCCTTCAACAAGGCCCAGCTCGGCGCACCCGGACCGTCGGCCGGCCCGTTCATCGTGTCCAACATCGACCGCGGCGCACAGCGGATCACCTTGAGCCGCAACCCGAAATGGTGGGGAGCCCCTCCCCTGCTCGACACCATCACCTACCTGGTGCTCGATGATGCGGCCCGCATCCCCGCGCTGCAGAACAACACCATCGACGCCACCGGGACCACGTCGCTGGACGAGCTGACCATCGCCCGCAAGACGCCGGGCATCACCATCCGGCGTGCCCCCTCGGCCAGCTGGTATCACCTGACCTTCAACGGTGCGCCCGGCTCGATCCTGGCCGATCCCGGCCTGCGCCGCGCGGTCGCCAAGGGCATCGACCGGCAGGCGCTGGCCAACATCACCCAGCGTGGTCTGACCGACAATCCGGTGCCGCTCAACAACCACATCTTCGTGGCGGGGCAGCAGGGTTACCAGGACAACGCCGCCTCGGTGGCCTTCGACCCCGAGAAAGCCAAGGCCGAACTCGACGCGCTGGGCTGGAAAGTGCCGGAGGGGCGGCAGTTCCGGGAGAAGGACGGCAAGGAACTGGTGATCCGCAACGTGTTCTACGACGCGGGCAGCACCAGGCAGGTGGCCCAGATCGCGCAGAACATGCTCGGCCAGATCGGGGTGAACCTGCAGCTCGACACCAAGCCCGGCACCGGCTTCTTCACCAACTACATCATCAAGGGCGACTTCGACATCGCCCAGTTCGCCTTCCTCGGTGACGCGTTCCCGTTGAGCTCGCTGACCCAGATCTACACGCAGGACGGGGCGAGCAACTTCGGCAAGATCGGCAGCCCGGAGATCGACGCCAAGATCGAACAGACGCTGGAGGAGCTGGATCCGGAGAAGGCTCGCGCGCTGGCCAACGAACTCGACCAGATGTTGTTCGAGGAGGTGTTCAGCCTCCCGCTGTTCCAGTCACCGGGCAACGTCGCGGTACGCAGCAACCTGGCCAATTTCGGGGCCTTCGGCCTGGCCGACGCGGACTTCACCAAGATCGGGTTCATGAAGTAGCCGTGAGCTCAGCCCGCGGGCGGGAGCGGCAATGCCGCTTCCACCGCGGTGGCCGTCGAGATCGCCACCACTGCCGCGCGGATCACGGCCCGCGCAGGCAGGGCATCGAGCTCGGTCGCGGTGGCCGAGAGTCGTTCGAGCTCACCGTCATACACCGCGCGGATCACCGCGAAGGCAGCGCGTTCGCGGGTATCGAGCACGCTGTGCGCCACCGTCGGCATGCGTACCAGTACCGCCCCGGGGACCAGTGCGGCCACCCGTTCGGCGATCGCCGGTGGCGTGGTCAGGTCGCGGCCGCCGGACACCACGACGGTGGGCCAGTGAAACTGCGGCAGCTCGCGCGTCAGGTCGAACGGCTCAGCCTCGAACGGCTCGTAGAACTTCGCGCTGCCGATCATGTCGGCCATGTCCAGAGCCGGGTCCAGCGGCAGCCCGTCGGGCACCCCGGCGTAGTTGAGTTCACGGAAGGCGATCCGCCCGACCAGATCGACCTCGTTGCGGTAGGGCGCTTTTCGCGCCGAGAGCCCGCTCAGCCGGCGAAGTCCCGACCAGACCAGGGTCCGTCCGCGCAGCAGCAGGTCGAGCTGTCGGTCCAGCAGCGCGGCGCCGCCGAAGCCGTACAACAGCCCGGCCAGTTCCCCGCCCTTGGTGGCCAGCTTCCCGTCTGCCACCAGCCGGTGGACCTTGGGCGCGAGTTCCACTGTCTCCGGATTGTTGCCCTCCCACAGCAGACCGCGAATGGCGCTGCGAATGGCCTCGATGTCGGTGGTGGACAGCAACGGCGAATCCAGCACCATGGCCGCGACCCGGTCGGGATGACGAACGCCGAATCCCGCGGCGATATAGCTGCCGTACGAGGTGCCATAGATCACCGCCCGGTGCACACCGGCGTCGTCGAGCACCGCGGCGATGNCGGTAGGGCCGGACCGATGCGACACCCGGGCCGCCCGGGATGAGCACGACGGGCTGCGCCGACTTGCGCCCGGTCCGCACGTAGAACAGGTCGAACCGTTCGTCCGAACCCGGACTGACCGGGCGCCGCACGGCACGCACCCCCGGTAGCGCGGCGAGTCTGTCGTGTATCCGCCTGCGCTTGGCGTTCATCGTCATTGCATTCCATTGTGCCGCGCACCGCGCTGGTCAGATCAGGTAGATCGCGAAGACCGCCCCGAACAGCACCACCAGCCAGCCGTCAGTGGCGAACTTGAGCCACCGCGGGGCGGTGCGGACCTCCATGAACTGCCGGATGATCAAGCGGGACTTGATCAACGTCAGCGCCAGAACCAGCGCCGTGATCGGCACGCTGGCGCGGAGGGTGCCCGAATACTGGGCCGGCGCCAACCACCAGGATCCGACGGTGATCACGGTCAGCAGCAGCCAGGTCCGGGTCACGGTCCGTTCGGTCATCGTCACCTCACCACGTAGAGCAGGCCGAAGATGATCACCCACAGCAGGTCGACCATGTGCCAGTAGAGCGCGCTCGCCTCCACCACCGACGCCCGGCGGCGGGACGGATTGCGAAGCTCCCGCACGATCACCCCGAGCACGATGAGCCCGATCAGCACGTGGATCAGGTGCACCCCGGTGAGCACGTAGTAGAACGAATAGAACATCTGCGAGTTGGTGTGGCCGGCACCGATCTTGACCACCCACTCGTAGCCCTTGCAGGCCATGAACATCAGGCCACCGACGCCGCCCGCGTAGGTGAGTCTGATGGCCAGGTCATGGCGGCCGGTGCGGGCGGCGAGCACGGCACGGGCCACGAACCAGGAACTGGTCAGCAGGATCACGGTGTTGACGACACCGATGGTGATGTCGAGATGCTGCTGGGCCCGGAGGAATTCGTCCGGATACATGGTCCGGTAGATCATGAAGACGATGAAGTAGCCGCCGAAGATGACCAGATCGCCCAGCACCATCACCCACATGTGCCCGTCGCCGGGCAGATGCGTACGTGGCGCCGTGGGTCGCGAGTCCGGTTGCGTCAGTGTGGGATTACGCGTCATCTCCTCATTCCAATCCCGGCGCGTCGATGGGCTCGCGCACGGCGGCCCGCCGCAGCAGCATGATCAGGGCCGACAACCAGACCGAGAACACCACCACCGCCCACCAGAACGCGATCGACCCGTTCCAGGCGAACGGCCCGGACTGGAACAGGAACATCTGGGTGGCGATCACCTCGGTGATGATCTGCCAGATGGTCACGTAGGCGAACCACGCCGGGAAGATCTCGTTCTTGTCGTAGAGGATCGCGATCGCCAACACCAGATACGCTGCCGTGAAACAGCCCAAAGAGCCGTTGTAGGACAGCATTCCGAGGTCGTACAGCAGACTGATCAGTTCGGGGTCACGATCGGGCCGAAACGCCGCCGTCAGGAAACACACCGACACCAACAGAAAACCGGGCAGCGCTCCGACTCCCATGCCGCCGATGTAGCCGTAGGCGAACACCGACCCCACCGACATGCGCTTGATCTGGTAGGCCACCAGGCCGTTGGTCATGGCCGCGCCACCCAGCAGGATCAGCAGCAGGCAGAACCCGACCTTGATGGTCAGGCCGTGCTCGGTGAAGAACGCGACCTTGTCGGCCGCGGTGACATCGGGCCGCGGTGGCGGCGTCACCCGGGTCAGGATGCAGATGATGACACCGAAAACGCCGTACCACAGGGGGAAGAACCACGTCATCAACCGCACGTCGGGCTTACCCGGCGGCGCGTCGGTCACCAGGCTCACGCGTCCACCGGCCCTGCGGTGACGCCTTCCTCGATCGCCTGCCGGAGAACGGCACGGCGCAAGACGAAGAACATGACGATGACGAATGCCGCGAAGGCGCCGTTGCGCAACCAGAAGGCCAACAGCCCGTCCCAGGCCATGGGCCCGGTGTGGAACACCGCCGCGCCTGCGGCCGGAATCATCGCCACCGCAGTAGCCACCGAATAATGGCCCACCCAGCGGGGAAACACCGGATCCGGCCCGTCGTCGAAGTAGACCGCCACCGCCAGCAGGGCGAACTGTGACACCACCATGCCCACCGGGGCGACGAACAGGATCCAGGCCAAGTCGTTGAGCAGCATGATCAACGCGGGATCGCGCTCCGGGCGGAACGCCGCCACCAGGAACAGAATGTTGGACAGCGCGAAGATGGTGGCACCGCTGACCACCGCGGTCAGATAGCAGTAGGCGAACACATGGCTCTGGCCCTTCATGCGCTTCATCTGTACGACGATCACCATGAAGAAGGGCAGGATCAGGATCCCGCACAAATTGAAGGTCACCTGGCTGAACCGGATCCATGCCGTGTGATCGGCGTAGAACCCGGCCACCTGCTGTGCACTCCAGGTGGGTGACATCGGTGGCCAGAAGCCGGGGAACGCCAGCATCGCGATCAGCAACACGGCCCCCACCGCAGGCCCGGACCACAGGCTCACCCACTGAGCCTTGATGTTTCCGGCTTTCGGCAGGTCTTGAACCTGCTCCAGGATCTGCACGCGTACCTCCAGAACTGACTGAAGTCAGAATCTCTCTTGCCCGAAACCGTAACCCCTAGAGCACCTCAATGGAAAGAGCGAAACTGAGTACAGTCAGTTTGGCTGCGGCTTAGCATCGGGTGGTGCTCAACGCCACGGCCCGCAGCCGCAAGGGGCTGCAGNCGACACGGCCGCGATCGCGGCGGCCGCCGGCGTCGCGCACGGCACCTTCTTCTTCCACTTCCCGACCAAAGAACATGTCCTGCTCGAGCTGGAGCAGCGCGAGCAGCGGCGCATGGCCACCGAGCTCACCCGGTTCTTCGCCACCCCACACGATGTGCGCGCCACCCTCGCCGAGTCGGTGCGTGTGCTCGAGAAGCTCGAACGCCGCCTCGGCAGTCGATTGTTCAAAGACTTTCTGGCTCTGCACTTTTCCACCACCCGACCACCCTCGGAAGAATGGATGCGACACCCGGTGATCGTCGAGGTGATCGAGGAGCTGCAACGCGCGCAGAAACGCGGCGAGATCCCGGCCGAAGTGGACGTCATGCACAACGGCATGTCGTTCCTGGCCGGTCTGTATGCCCTGCTGATCACCATCCCGAATTCCGCCGAGGTCCGGGACCCGGTGCTGAGCGAGTACCTGACCACCTACGTGTACGGCATGCGGGTCGTCGCGTTAGGTTCGGGCTGATCCAAAGGCGTGCCCGTCGGTAACCGGTGCGGATACAACGGTGCCATGACCACCGTCGAGAACGTCACCCATGTGTTGCCCGGTACCCCGCAGTGGGACGACCTGCTGGCCTCGATCGCCGCAGGCGCCAAGGACCGCGACCTCAACGACGAGAATCCCTTCGACCAGGTCGCCGCACTGAAGCGGGCCGGGTTCGGCACCCTGCGCCTGCCCGAAGCGCTCGGCGGTGCCGGATTCACCGTCCCGCACCTGTTCGCGGCGGTGATCGACGTCGCCAAGGCCGACCCGATCGTGGCGCACATCTTCCGGACCCACTTCTGGTTCACCGAGGAACGGCTGCGCACCATCGACGATCCGGTGTCGAAGCGCTGGCTGGACAAGATCGCCGAGGGCAAGATCTTCGGTAATGCGTTCAGCGAGAAGGGATCGCTGGCCGTGGGCAGCCTGGTGTTCAATACCCGGCTGCTGCCCGACGGTGCGACGCCGGGCGCCTTCCTGCTCAACGGCGAGAAGTACTACAGCACCGGAACCCTGTTCTCGGACTACCTCACGGTGACCGCCACCACCGACCACGACTCGGTGGCCAACGTGCTGGTGCCCACCGACCGCGACGGCGTTCGCCTGGTCGACGACTGGGACGGATTCGGCCAGCGCCGGACGGGCACGGGCACCACCACGTTCACCGATGTCGCGGTCGCGGCCGACGAGGTACTGGTCGACACGCCCTACGACGCCGAGCCGGTTCCGACGGTGCAGTACGCCTCGCTGCAGTTGTTCATCCATGCGGTGGTGGCCGGCATCCTGGCCAACGTCGTCGACGATGGTGTGGCGCTGCTACGTTCGCGCGAACGCAACTTCAGTCACGCGGTCACCGAGCGGCCCACCGACGATCCCCTGCTGCAACGCCAGCTCGGGGTGCTGGCCAGCACCGCGTACGTGGCCCGGGCCGCCGTGCTCGACGCCGCAGCGGCGATCGGTGCCGCCACCGACTCTGCCGTGGACGGCGTGCCCGACGCGCGGCTCGCCGCGGAAGCCCAACTCAAGGTCGCCCAGGTCAAGGTTCACCTCGACGATGTCGCACCCGAGGCCGCGACCCGGCTGCTGGAACTGGGCGGGGCCAGTGCGGCCAGCCGTCAGCGCAACCTGGACCGGCACTGGCGCAACATCCGGACCATCACGCTGCACAACCCCGTGGCCTACAAGGCCCGCGTGATCGGCGAGAACCTGTTGCACGGCACGCCCGTTCCGGCCAACGCCTACTTCTGACCCTGAATGACGAGCTCGGCGGCCTTCTCCCCGACCAGCACGCTGGGCGCGTGGGTATGGCCACGGATGAGTGTCGGCATCACGGACGCATCGGCCACCCGCAGCGACTCGATTCCGCGGACGCGCAACTGCGGGTCGACCACGCTGTCCTCGTCGCTGCCCATGCGACAGGTGCCAACCGGGTGATACAGCGTGTGTGACACCGAATTCAGTGCCCGCGCAAGCGTTTCGTCGTCCAGCGTGGTCGCGTCCAATGGCCGGGCCACCTTGCCGACCACGTCTTTGAGCGCGGGGGCGCCGGCGATCTCGGCACTCATCCGCAGGCCCGCCATCAACGCGGTCCGATCGGCCTCGTCGCTGAGATAGCGCGGGTCGATCACCGGTTTGGCCATCGGATCGGCCGAGCGCAACGTGATGGTGCCCGTACTGCGCGGTTTGAGCAGGATCGGGCCCATCACGATGGCGTGCCCGTACGGGTCGCCGATGCCCTCGTCGAAGAACGGGGCCGGGGCGAAGATCAGCTCCAGGTCGGGCAGTTCCAAGTCGGGCCTGCTACGTACGAACCCGTACGCCTCGCCGACGTTTGAGGTCAGCATGCCGCGGCGCCGGGTCAGATAGTTGACGAGTTCGAGCGGCTTCTCAGCGGCGAACAGGCTGTCGTTCTTCACCTCGAATCCCAGCGGAACCACAAGGTGGTCAAGGAGATTGGCGCCGACGCCCGGCACGTGGCGGATCACCTCGATCCCGTGCGACGCCAGCTGGTCCCGGTCACCGACGCCGGACAGCATCAGCAGCTGCGGGGAGTTGATCGCTCCCCCGCACAGGATGACCTCCCGGCGAGCCGTGGCCACATCCCGGACCCCGCCCCGGTCGTATTCGACCCCGACGGCCCGGTTGCCGGCGAACAGGATCCGGGTGGCGGTGGCCTCGGTGAGCAGCGAAAGGTTTCGGCGCCGCAGCGCGGGCTTGAGGTAGGCGTCGGCGGTGCTCCAGCGGGCTCCGCGGCGCTGGGTCACCCGGGTCTCACGGAACCCCTCATGGCCGCACTCCTCGGCGGCGGCCAACCACGCGGCCGTCGAACCGCGTGGGCTGCGCTGCGCCTCGATCACCAGCGGCCCGGACTCGATCCGCTTCAGATACTTTTCGAGGCCGGCGTAACTCCAGTCCGCACCGGCACGGTCGCCCCACTCGTCGTAGTCGGCGGGAAAGCCCGGCACCCACATCATCGCGTTCATCGACGATGAGCCGCCGAGGGTCTTGCCGCGCGGCCAATAGATCCGGCGGCCGTCGAGCTCGGGCTGCGGCTCGGTCAGGTAATCCCAATCGACCTCGCTGCGGAACAATTTCGAGAACGCCGCCGGGATGTGGATGAACTTGTTGCGGTCGCGTGGCCCGGCCTCCAGCGCCAGCACCGACACGTCCGGCTGCGCGCTCAACTGGCTCGCCACGACCGCGCCCGCCGACCCGGTCCCCACCACGATGTAGTCAGCCTCCACCTGGCGGAGTGTATGCGGCGCGAGGGGCTAAATGGCCAATTCGATGTGGTGCGCGCCTCCGACGGCGGCGTACCGCTCGGGACTGCAGGTCAGCACGATGACCTGCCCGTCGCCACCGACCGCGTCGAACACCGCGCCCATCTTGATCAACCGGTCCGGATCGGTGAATCCGAGTGCGTCGTCGATGATGACGGGCACGCTGTCCTCCTTGGCGACCATGGTGGCGCCGGCCAGCCGCGCGACGATGGCCAGCTGCTCCTTGGCCCCGCCGGACAGCGACTCGTAGGGCACCGTGCGCCCGGACAGCGTGCGGCTGCGGATGTTGAGGTCGCTGTCCACGTCCACCTCGAAATCCTCACCGAACACCAGCCGGCCCAGCCGCTGCACCTCGAGCCGGAACGGATCGGCGTACCGCTGCCGGGTGGCGTCACGGTGGCGGGCCATCACCGACCGCAATGTCTCGGCCGCGCGAGCCCGGCGGTGTACCCGCAGATACTCGGCGTGGGCATGTTCGCGTTCGGTCTCGGCGGCGTCCAGCAGGCCCTTACGCCCCTGCGTGCCGTACACCTTGAGTTGCGCGGCCACCTCCCGCAGCGCCTCGACGGCCGCGTCGTGACGGCCATCCAGCACCTCGCTGCGGCGCGTGGCCTCGGCCAGCGTGGCCTTCACCGAATCCGGTTGTGTGGCCGACAGTTCGGTGCGCAGCGCCGCCACCCGGCCGGCGCTGGCGGCGGCGTCCTCATCGGCGGCCTGGGCGTTGACGGCCAGAGCGTCGTCGCCGACCTGTGCACGCTGGACCTCCAGCCGGCCACTGGCCGCCGTCAGCTCGGCCTGCGCCGTGGTGAGCTTCTCGCGCAGCACGCTCAGGCGGGTCGACTTCTCCGAGAGCCGCTGCGCCGCCGCCGCGATCACCTTCCGGCTGGTCTCACTGTCGGCCACGGCCTGGCGGTGGGCAGCGACCGCGGCGTCGAGTTCGGTACGGGCGGTGGCGATATCGGCGGGCCCGGTCAGCTCGAACAGCCCCGCCTCATCGGGCTGGCCGGCTCGCAGTTGCGCGAGCCGCGATCGCAGATCCGCCAGGTGGTCCTCACCGGTGAGGGCATCGACGGTGGCGCGCAACCGATCTCGAATGCCGGCCAGTTCCCGGCGGCGTGCGTCCAGTGCCCGTGCCGCCTCGACACCGTCGACCCCGGCCTCTTCCAGTGCGATGGTGAGCGTGGCCTGCGCCTCGTCGAGACGAGCCCGGGTCTGCGCTGCGGGGGTTCCGGGCACCACGCGGACCGTGACCACCCCGGGCACGTCGATCTCGGTGTCGGCGGNGTCGGCTGCGGCGAGCCGCTTGGTCACCGCGGCCCACTCACCCGTGGGCCGGCCGGTGGCGGTGAAGTAGCGCAGGTATTCGGCGTCGATCCGCTCGATCAGCAGCGGCTCGTCCCCCGACAGTGCGACAGCCTCGCCCGCCGCCACGTCCAGCGCCCGGGCCAGCGCGTCCGAACCCGAAAGGTCAACCGGCGCAGTTGAACTCGCCTGCAGCACCCGCTGCGCCTGCCACAGGCTGGTGTCCACCGTCTCGGCGAGCATGGCCAGCACCCGCTCGTGCGCCTCGTCGCCGCTGAGCTGTTCACGGACCGGCGCCAGCACCGTCAGCTGGGTCTCGGCGCGCTTGTGGAACCGTTTGCGGTACACGAACCGGTATGGGCCGGTGGAGATCTCGGCCGTCACCTCGGCGCCGACGTCGGCGTGGGTGGGCTTGACCTGCTTGACCTCCTTCTTGCCCGAGCGGTCCTTGGCCTCCAGCAGCAGATCCAGCGCCTCGATCATCGAGGACTTGCCGATCTCGTTGGCGCCGCTGACCACCACCACACCGTGATCGGGGAACTCGATCTCGCGGTGGGTGATGCCGCGGTAGTTGGTCAGGACCAGGCGGTGCAGTTTCATGCCGCGCCTCGCCGGTCCACCAGGCGCAGCAACAGCCCGAGCGCGGCCCGCGCATCGTCGGCCCCAGCGCCCTC
>NZ_LT546207.1:2459990-2473046 GCF_900078665.2 Mycolicibacterium houstonense
CCCGCGCATCGTCGGCCCCAGCGCCCTCGGTGCGCGCCGTGGCCACCAGCTCGTCGACGGCGGCCGCCGCGAATCCGCCGATCCCCAGATCGTCGAACTCGCCGTCGGCGGGCAGCACCGCGATGTCGGTGTGCCGCTCCCACAAGGTCAGCGCCGCGAACAACCGGGCGTACTTGTCCAGGCACGCGTCCAGCGCGGCCTTGTCCGTCACGGTCATGGAACCCGTCAGCGCCAGCCGCACCACGGTGCGTTCCTTGTCGGCCAGCAGATCCAGGTTGAGATCCAGATCGGCCACGTCCCGGTCGGTGTCGACCTCACGGCGCAGGGTGACGAACCGCCACCGGCCCACCCGCTGCGAGTCAACCCGGACCGCGCGCTGGGGATCGTCCTCGTCGATCTCGACCACGAGCACGTGGCCCGGGTCGGATTCGATGTCGTCGTAGTTCGTCACCTCGGGCGAACCCGAGTACCACACCCGGCCGGTGGACCCGACCTGGGTACGAGAATGCTTGTCCCCCAAGGCCACATAATGGACGGCGCCGCGCGCCAGGGCGTCCTCGACGGCGGCCAGCCGGATCAGCGAGGGCTTGTCCTTGTCCGGATCCAGGATGTCGACCCCGCCGTGGCCGACCACCACCCGGGTGCCCCCGTCGGCGGGCAGCTCCGCCAGCACGTCGCCCACCAGGTCCGAAGTGGGGGCCTTCGACCGCCACGGCGCGGCGACGATCTGCAGGCCGGGCCGCACCTCGTGGACGCCGGCGCGGTCCAGAACCACGACGTTGTCCGGGCATTCGGCGGTGAACAGGGCGCTGGTGTAGACCGATGCGGCATCCAACGGATCGTGGTTGCCCGGCAGCAGGTACACCGGAACGCCGATGGCCCGCATGGCCTCCAGCGACAGGCTGACATCGCGCGGGGCCAGCTGGTTGTGCTCGAACACGTCACCGGACACCACCACGAACTCCGCGCCCGTTGCCGCGGCCACCTGGCCGAGGGCCGCCACCGCCTCCCGGCGCGACGCCGAATACCGCGGCTGGGCCTCCCCGTCGCCCGCACTCAGGAAGTGCCGGGTCATGCCGAGTTGCCAATCGGCGGTGTGCAGAAAACGCATCGGCCCCGTTCCTTCCGTTATCCGTCCCCGCGGGTTCATCTTTCGAGCAAGGCGAGTGTAGGACTGGCGGCCGACAAGTCCGGTGAGGCGCGGCGGGGGCACCCGCGCGGGCAGCTACCTCCGCGCATCGAGCCTGAACAGGGTCATTCGGTAGCTCTTGACGATCGCCGGCACCAACCGGGCCACCAGCGGCAAACCGTACCGATAACGCACGGGCCAGGTCTTGCCCACCTCGGGTTGAGGCTCGGCGAAGGTGCGGGATTCGACCAGCCGCAGTCCCCACTCCTCCACCTGGCGGGGGTCTTCGCAAACCCATTGCATGCGAGCGGAAACGGACCTCATCGCGCCGTTTCGGTCCTGATTGTCCAGCATGGCGGCACCACCGGTGTCGAAGGCGAACAACGAACCGTCGAAGCGCGAGGCGAGTTGGCCGACGACCGTGCGCACCTGATCGGCGGACAGGTAGAGCAACACCGCCTCGCTGACGAAGAAGTACGGGCCCGGCGCGGCGGCGATCGTGTCGAACCAATCGGTGTCCAGCACTGAGCCCGCCACCATGGTGCACCGCTCCTGCGGCTCGAAGAGGCTGCGCCGCAGCGCCATCGAGTCGGGCAGATCCAGGTCGAACCAGCGCACCCGCCCATTGTCGAGCCGGTCGAATCGGGTGTTCAGTCCGGTTCCCAGTTCGACGACCGTTCCGGTCGGGTTCTCGGCGAGAAACCGCCGCACCCAGCCGTCGAAAATCGCAGTGCGAAGCACCGATCCGGGCAACGACGCACCTTTGAATCGGGTGAAGTCATAGTCGATATCGCCGACAAGCTGCGCCGCGCGCCGGTCGCCCAGCACCGGACGGCGGGACCGGGCGTCGAGCGCCCTGCCGTACAGCGGGATCAGCAGGGTCTCTTGCACTGCGCCGAGTTCAGGTTCGACGTTGTTCACGGGCGATGTCCTCCGGTTGTTGATAACGCTGTACGCTTTACTAAGGTAGACCTAATCCAGTCTGTTGTCAGGCCACCGGAAGTACAGGAAGAGATGCCATCACCCGCCGCTGTCCGCCGCAGCCGCCGCATGGAGGGCCCACTGACTCTGGCCACGATCGTCGAGGCGGCGCTGGCCATCGCGCGTACGGAGGGCATCGACGTCCTGACCATGCGCCGCCTGGCGGCCGACCTGCGCACCGCGCCGATGTCGGTGTACCGGCACGTCACCGATCGCCAGGAAATCCTGATCGCGATGCTCGACGCGGTCGCCAAAGGAATCGTGCTGCCGCCGGTGGCCGGGGAGTCGGATGCCGAGATCATCGGAGTCTTTACGGCGATACACGATGCGCTGCGCGCCGACATCTGGGCCGTTGATCTGATCGTTGTCAACAAGCTCGCGAGTGCTCAGATCCTGCCCGCGATCGAGCGCGTCTACCTGGCGATGCGGTCCGCCGGCCTCTCGGCGTCCGACACCGCGGCGGGCTATGCCCTGCTGTGGCAGTACACCGTCGGAGAACTGCTCGACACCGCGCACAGTCAGACCGACGAATACCGCAAGCAGATGGTGCGGGACTCCGACCGTCGGAGGTATCCCGTCATGCACGAAGTACTCACCGAGATATCCCACGCCGAATCCGACACCCGTTATGCCGAGAATCTCCGCCGAATCGTCGACGGAATCCTGACCTGAGTAGGGGCACCTGATGACTCGAAACACCGGGACCGAGACGCCTGATCGGCGCGTCAAACTCGGGGTCTTGCTGAACCTGGGCGCCGGCCTTGGCACGACACCCGACGAGGTCTTCGACCTCACCCTCGAGCAGGCCACGGCCGCAGAGCAACTCGGCTACGACGAACTATGGGTTACCGAGCACCATTTCATCCGGTTCGGGATGAATCCCAGCGCGACGACCACCGCGGCATTTCTTCTCGGTTGCACCTCGCGCATCGGCGTCGGTACCGCAGTGGCCCTGTCTCCACTCCACCATCCGGTCGACCTTGCCGAACGGACCGCGCTGCTCGACCAGTTGAGCCACGGCAGGTTCATGCTCGGACTCGGCCGCGGCGGCTACCGGCGCGACTTCGACGTGCTCGATGTCGACTACGCGCGGTGGGACAGCGAGCCGGTGGCCGGCGCGCGACGAATTCTCGACCTGTGGTCCTCGACCGATGGCGTTGAGATCCAGCCACCGGTGCGCACCCGCCCACACCCCGAACTGCTGCTCGCCACCTCAAGCCCCGCCGGTATCGAGTTCGCCGCCCGGAATCGTCTTGCACTGCAACACTATTTCGCGACGCCGACAGAGCAGCGGGTGCGACTCGAAGCCCGTTACGCCGAACTGCTCGGCGACGAGCGGCCGGCGCCGGACCATCTGCACACCCTGATCATCGTCGTGGACGACGCCCCCGATGCGCGGAAGCGATTGGCGGCATCGCTTCGCGCAATGTTCCGCGACGGTGATCACCCACTCGTGCCGCAGGCGGGCGACCGGCACATCGGACCCGACGGGAAGCCGGTCGACCGAGCGACGATGGCGGCATCGGTCGCGGACCTCGCGATCGTCGGGAGCCCCAACCAGGTCGTCGACGAACTCGGGCGATTCATGGAAACCACCGGTGCCACGCGAATCGCCGTCTACCACGAGGCCATCGGCGATCCGGCCACCACGATGAAATCGCTACAGGATTTCGCGATCCTCGTCGCGCCGCAGATCTGCGCAGCACCGACCGAATCAGCGGGTTCCCGTACGGTGAGACGGTGAGCGACTCTTACCGCACGCTGCTGCTGATGCGCCACGCCAAGTCGGACTACCCCGACGGGGTGGCCGACCACGACCGTCCGCTGGCCGAACGTGGCATCAGGGAGGCCGGGCTGGCCGGCGACTGGATCCGGGCGAATTTCTCCCCGGTGGACGCCGTGTTGTGCTCGACCGCGACGCGAACCCGCCAGACCTTGGAGCGCACCGGCATCGATGCGCCAGTGCAGTACGCCGAGCGCATCTACGACGCCAGGCCGGGCACCGTAATCGACGAGATCAACGGGGTGTCGTCACGTTTCGGCGACGATCCGTCCACGGTATTGCTGATCGGCCACGAACCGGCCATGTCCGCGGTTGCGCTCGGTCTCGCCGACGGCGCCAACCGGACTGCGGCGGAAAGCATCTCGCTGAAGTTCCCGACATCGGCGATCGCCGTGCTGCGCACCAGCGACCCATGGGACCAGCTGGCGCTGGGCGGTGCCGCGCTGGTGCGCTTCCACGTACCCCGCTAGGAGTTGGTGGCCAGCGTCAGTTCCATCAGCTTGGTGGCCATCGGGCACGCGTCGATTCCCGGCCCCTGCGGGTTGACCCACCAGCCGACCACACCGGCCGCATCGCTGGCCACACCGCACGCACCGTTGAGGCCCTGAGGCTTCATGATGATGGAATCCACACCGGCGATCCGGCGGGTCTCGATCGCGTACTGCAGCTTCTCGGCGGTCTGACGTTCGTTGTCCAGGCTGCCCTGCTCGTACCAGAACCGGGTGATGTCCACCAGGCCGGCCGGATTGGCCGCCTGCCAGCGGCACACCGCGCCGACGAACGTGCTCTGGATGTCCAGCGGGTCGGCACCCACCGTCTCGGCCAGGATGTCCTCGGTCAGGACATCACATTCCTTGAGCAGGTTGGGGTAGGTCTTCTCGGAGTTGTTGTTGCTGGGACCGCCACCGGAACCCGCCTTGGCCGCGGTGCCGTCCACCGTCTTGGTGCAACCCGTCAGGCCGGCGAACACCGCCAGCGCGGCGACCAGCCCGGCAGCCCCTCGTCGCATCTTCACCGCGGCGCTCATTTCGAATTCACAATCGACTGGCGGGTCAGCTCCTTGGCGACCTCACACGGATCCGGATACGGCTTCTGGTCGAAGCTCACCGACCATTCGATGAAATCGTCGTCGAACTGGATGCCGATCTCGCACAGGTTCACGTCGCCGGCCTTGAGCGGGTTCTCCCCGACCGCGATGAAGCCGCTGCGGCCTTCGATGGTGATGTCCTCGACGCTGGTCCGCGACAGTTCCTCGGTCTTGCGTTCGCGGCCGATCGGGCTGCCCCGGAACCAGGTGAACGAGAAATGCGGGCCCAGGATGCTGCCGCCCTGCAGCCACTGGCACCCCGAGGAGTTGGTCGCGGTGTTCACCAGACCCTGCACCTGGGTCAACTCCGTCACCGTCTGGTCGCTGACACCGCCGCAGTGGGGAAAGTGTGGACCGTGCTTGCCGGCACCGTCGGCGCTCGGCGTCTCGGTCTGGGGAACCTCCGGGGACGCCGGCTCGTCGGACGAGCACGCGGCGAACACCGGAACCATTGCCGCAGCCAATACCGCCAGGGCCTTGGCGTTGCGGAATCGGGGCATGGTGGCCGTACGGACAGTCACGCCATGCACTGTAGCCGCAGCGCCGAACCTCAACCACCGACAGGCCGATTGACCTGGACTTTCACCAACCCGGACACAAGGGCGGCGGAACACGAACCACACCGGGCCGGTGTGCGAGAGTAGCCAGATGCTCTGGGCGCTGCTGCGACAGTATGTGCGGCCGTACCGGCGGCTGCTCGCGGTCGTCGCGGCGCTGCAGGTGATCAGCACCCTGGCCTCGCTGTACCTGCCGACGGTCAACGCCGCCATCATCGACGACGGGGTGGCCAAGGGCGATACCGGGCGCATCGTCGAACTCGGCGCGGTGATGCTGGCCGTCACCGGTCTGCAGGTGGTGTGCGCCATCGGCGCGGTGTTCTTCGGCTCGCGCGCGGCCATGAGCTTCGGCCGCGACCTGCGCTCAGCGATCTTCCACCACGTCACGACGTTCTCGGCCGAGGAGACCGCCCGGTTCGGCGCGCCCTCGCTGCTGACCCGGACCACCAACGACGTGGGACAGATCCAGCAGTTGCTGCAGATGACCGCCACCATCCTGATCACCGCCCCGATCATGTCGGTCGGCGGCATCCTGATGGCGCTGCACCAGGACGCCGGGCTGTCCTGGCTGCTGCTGGTCAGCGTGCCGGTCCTGGCGCTGACCAACTACTGGATCATCAGGCATCTGATGCCGATCTTCCGTCGCATGCAGCAGCTGATCGACGGGCTCAACCGGGTGATGCGCGATCAGCTGTCCGGAATCCGGGTGATCCGGGCCTTCGCCCGCGAACCCGTCGAACGACGCCGGTTCGCCGCGGCCAGCGAGGGCGTGTCGGCCACCGCGCTGGAAGCCGGGCAGTGGCAGGCGCTGATGTTGCCCGCGACCACCCTGGTGATCAACGTCTCCAGCGTCGCGCTGATCTGGTTCGGCGGGCTGCGCATCGACGCCGGGCACATGCAGGTGGGCTCGCTGATCGCGTTCCTCGCGTACTTCATGCAAATCCTGATGGCCGTGCTGATGGCCACCGTCCTGGCGGTGATGTTCCCGCGGGCATCGGTGTGCGCCGAGCGCATCAGAGGCGTGCTGTCCACCCGCCCGCAGATCACCAGTCCGGCCGATCCGGTCCGACCTCCCGTCTTGCGGAGCGAGATCGTGTTCGACGACGCGTCATTCAGTTACCCGGGTGCCGATCGTCCGGTGCTGCAGCAGGTCTCACTGCGCGCAGCGCCCGGGACCACGACCGCGGTGGTCGGATCCACCGGATCGGGCAAGTCGACGCTGCTCGCCTTGATCTGCCGGTTCTACGACGTCACCTCGGGCTCGGTACGCGTCGACGGTGTCGACGTGCGCGATCTCGATCTCGAACAGCTGTGGTCGGCGATCGGGCTGGTGCCCCAACGGGGTTATCTGTTCTCCGGGACCGTCGCCGAGAACCTACGCTACGGTGCCGCGCCCGGACAGGAACTGACCGACGACCAGATGTGGGAGGCCCTGCGGATCGCGGCCGCCGACGACTTCGTCGCCGCACATCCCGACGGCCTGAACCGGCCGGTGGCCCAGGGCGGTATCAATTTCTCCGGTGGGCAGCGGCAGCGGCTCGCGATCGCCCGCGCGGTGATCCGCAGGCCCGCGATCTACCTGTTCGACGACGCCTTCTCGGCCCTGGACGTGCACACCGATGCCCGGGTGCGCACCGCGCTGCGCGAGGTGTCGGGCGAGGCCACCGTCGTCATCGTGGCGCAACGGATCTCGACGGTGATCGAGGCCGACCAGGTGGTCGTCGTCGAGGACGGCCGCATCGTCGGTGTCGGCACCCACGAGACACTGCTGGCCGACTGCCCCACCTATGCCGAGTTCGCCGCATCGCAGGCGGTCACCGCCGGAGGGCCCCGATGACCGGGGCCGTGCTGCGGCGCAGCGGAACTCCCGCCGCGCCGGTCGAGCGCACCCGCGACTTCCGCGGCTCGGCGCTGCGCCTGCTCAAACGCCTGATGCCACAGCGCGGCCTGGCGATCTCGGTGGTGCTGCTCGGCGTGGCCGGAATCGCGATCGGTGTGATCGGCCCGCGGATCCTCGGCCACGCCACCGATCTGCTGTTCAACGGAGTCATCGGCCGCGAGCTGCCGGCGGGCCTGTCCAAGGAGCAGGCCGTGGCGGCGGCCCGCGCCCGCGGGGACACCACGTTCGCCGATCTGCTGTCCGGGATGAACGTCGTCCCCGGCCAGGGTGTGGACTTCGCGGCCGTGGCCCGCACCCTGGCCCTGGCATTGGGCCTGTATCTGCTTGCGGCGGTGCTGGTCTGGTTGCAGGCCCGGCTGCTCAACGTCACGGTGCAGCGCACCATGGTGGCGCTGCGCGCCGAGGTCGAGGAGAAGGTGCACCGGCTTCCGCTGTCGTACTTCGATTCCCGCCAGCGCGGTGAGGTGCTCAGCCGGGTCACCAACGACGTCGACAACATCCAGGGCTCGGTCTCGATGACGATCAGCCAGCTGCTGACATCGGTGCTGACGGTGTTCGCGGTGCTGGCGATGATGCTGACCATCTCCCCGCTGCTGGCGCTGCTGACCGTGATCACCGTGCCCCTGTCGCTGTGGGTGATCCGCTGGATCACCCGCCGCTCCCAGCCGTTGTTCGTGGCGCAGTGGCGCAACACCGGGCGGCTGGCGGCCCACATCGAAGAGACCTACAGCGGTTTCACCATCGTCAAGACGTTCGGGCACCGCGAGGCCGCGCAGCGGCGATTCGACGAGCTGAACGACGAGGTCTACCGGTCCAGCATCGGCGCGCAGTTCTTCTCGGGCCTGGTCGGCCCGTCGACGATGTTCATCGGCAACCTCAGCTACGTGGCCGTCGCGGTGGTGGGTGGGTTGCAGGTGGCCACCGGGCAGATCACCCTAGGCAGCATCCAGGCGTTCATCCAGTACGTGCGGCAATTCAACCAGCCCCTGGGCCAGGTGGCCGGCATGTACAACACGCTGCAGTCCGGGATCGCCAGCGCCGAACGGGTTTTCGAGCTGCTGGACGCCGAGGAGCAGTCCCCCGACCCGGACGCCGCACTGGACAACCGCACCGGCCGGGTCGAATTCGAGCGAGTGGACTTCAGCTATGTGCCGGGCACCCCGGTGATCGAGGACCTGTCCCTGGTGGCCGAGCCGGGTACCACCGTGGCGATCGTCGGCCCTACCGGCGCGGGCAAGACGACACTGGTGAACCTGCTGATGCGGTTCTACGACGTCGACTCCGGCCGAATCCTGATCGACGGGGTGGACGTGGCGACGGTGAGCCGGCAATCGCTGCGGTCCTCGATCGGGATGGTTCTGCAGGACACCTGGCTGTTCGGCGGGACCATCTACGACAACATCGCCTACGGCCGACCGGACGCAGCCGAGGGCGAGGTGCTCGAGGCGGCCCGGGCGGCATACGTGGACCGGTTCGTACACACCCTGCCCGAGGGTTACGCCACCCGAGTCGACGACGACGGCGGTGCGATCAGCGCCGGGGAGAAGCAGCTGATCACGATCGCCCGGGCGGTGCTGGCGCGACCACGGGTGCTGGTGCTCGACGAGGCCACCAGCGCCGTGGACACCCGCACCGAACAGATGATCCAGCATGCGATGGCCGAACTCCGCCGCGATCGGACGAGTTTCATCATCGCCCACCGGCTTTCGACGATTCGGGACGCCGACCAGATCCTGGTGATGGACGCCGGCCGGATCATCGAACGCGGCACCCACGAGGAACTGATGTCGCGGCATGGCCGGTATTGGGAGATGACGCAGATCTAGCGTCAGACTGCGATTTCCGCGCTGGGCTCGGTCTACGTGGAATCGAACGGGTCTAGACGCCGGGGCCTTCGGCCCGCAGATCGTCAACGGCCTTCATCGCGTCGCGCAACTTGTCCAGCCACTCCTCGGTGTGCTGGCCCACCAGGCGCACCGACCACGCCAGCGCCTCGGAGCGGGACCGCGCCACGCCGGCGTCGACCAGGGTGTCGAGCACCTGCCGTTCCGGCTGTTTGAGGCGGGTCATCACCGGAACGGCGATGTGGGTGAACAGGATTCGCTCGGTCTCCGCGCCGACGGCGATTTCTACGCCCCAGGACACCTTGCGGTCGAACCTGCCCTGCGCCTCGTCGGCGATGCGCATGCGCTCGCCGCGGGTCTCCTCGCGGAAGCGCGCGGCCCGGCCGGAGGCCCGGGCCTTGGTCTCGGATTCTTCCGGGTCGGGAAGCCTGCCGATGACGGTGATCTCTTCGCGGTCGACGATCACGGTGGGATCGCCGGCGAACCAGGTGTCGGGCAATCGGCCCGCGAACCACTCCGCAGCCTCGTCCGCGGAGCGGCGGTGATGCTGATGTTTAGTCATGATTACATGATTACACCGTTACACCGCTGGTGGGACGCCTTTCACCCTCGGCGAACGTCGAAGATCCGGCGACCGCGTCAGTTGCGCTTGAGCAGCAGCGCGGCGCCACCGGCCAGCACCAGGGCCACCAACAGCAGCCCGGCCCAGCCCGGTCCGGCGATCCACCACACGGCACCCAGCAGGATGATCGCCGGCGACGCCGCGAACAGCACCATGCCGGGGTGCTGCTTCAAGACCGCGAGCGCACCCTGAGCGCGAATCGGGTCGATTTCCTTTGCCATGGCATCAGAATGCCAGGGGTTCGCCGGGTTCGCGACGACTTGTAGCCTGGTGTCGATTTCGCCCCGCACCGACGATTCGAGGAATGACTGTGAACGGAAACTGGCAACCCGGCTGGCTGCCGGACCCCGAAGGCCGCTACGAATACCGGTGGTGGGACGGGCAATCCTGGACCGACCAGGTATCCCATCAGGGACAACCCGGCCGCGCCCCGCTCGGAGGCTCCCAGCAGCAGCCTCAGCAGCCTGCTCAGCGCCCCCAGGCACCGGCCCAGCCTCAGGGCGACGGCTTCGCAGGGATCAGCGGCGATCTGGTCGACGGCCGGTTCAGCGAGAAAGAGGCGACGCCGATCGCCAACCAGAACAAGAAGATGCTGCGGGTGCGGCTGGGCGAACCGTTCATGGCCCGGCAGGGTTCGATGGTCGCCTACCAGGGCAACGTGGACTTCGCCTTCGAGGGCGGCGGCGCGTCGAAGTTCATCAAGAAAGCCCTGACCGGCGAAGGCCTGCCGCTGATGCGCTGCCAGGGGCAGGGCGATGTGTTCCTGGCCGACCAGGGATTCGACGTGCACCTGCTGCAGCTGTCCAACTCGGGCCTGTCGGTCAGCGGCAAGAACGTCCTGGCCTTCTCCTCCAGCCTGGACTGGAACATCGAACGGGTTCGCGGCGGCAGCATCGCCACCGGCGGCCTGTTCAACACCACCCTGCGCGGCACCGGCTGGGTGGCGCTGACCACCGACGGCCCGCCGGTGGTGCTCGACGCCTCCGAGGCCCCGACCTTCGCCGACACCAACGCGGTGGTGGCCTGGTCGGCTCACCTGCAGACGCAGCTCAAGACCAGCTTCAAGGCGGGCGCGCTGATCGGCCGCGGCTCCGGTGAGGCCCTCCAGGTCGCGTTCCACGGCAACGGTTTCGTGATCGTGCAACCGTCGGAGGGCGTCACGATCCCGGTGCAGTGAGCGCCTCGCGGGGCGCCAGCTTCCCGCCGTCGCGGGTCAGCGCGTAGAGCGCCGCCGCGGATGCCAACCCGATCGCGGTGAGGCCCAGCCACACCAGTTCGGCGACGCCCGCGGCGCGCGCCGCGCCGATCAGCGAGCCGGTGGCCACGTTGCCCACCAGGATCCCGACGCCGACCACGGTGTTGTAGAACCCGTAGTGGGTGGCCACCAGCCGGTCGCCCGACAGCGCCACCACGGTGTCCATCTCGAAGGGGAACACCGCTGCCGATCCCAGGGCCAGCAGTGCCGACGATGCGATGAGTGCCGCCACGGCGGCGGGGGTGCCGAACCGCCCGCCGTCGGGCACCACGGCCATCGGAATGAAGGCCGCGGCCAGCACCAGCAATCCGACGACCAGGCTGCGGCGCGGGCCCCAGCGGTCGGCGAACCAGCGGGTGATCCGCAGCTGCCCGCCGACGGCGATCAGCCCGGACACCACGAACACGGCTGCCACCAAGGCGGTTTCGTCACCGGGCCGCAGCACCGCGGCTTGCAGCGGCAATGCCAGGTACACCTGGAACGACAACACGTAGGAGCCGATCATCGCCACCGCGAACAACAGGAATCCGCGGTTGGCGACGACGCTGCGCCAGTCTTCGAGCACCGAACTGCGTTGCTCTGGCGGCTCGGCCCGGTGCCGCGGCAGCGCCAGCAACTGAGCCACTGTCAGCACGGCGAAGACCCCCGCGGCGACCGCCGCCGTCACCCGGAAATCGAAGGCCAGCAAGGCCATCCCGGCCAGCGGTCCCAACAGGATCCCGGCCTGGTAGAAGACGTTGAAAGTGGCGAAGGCCTCGACCCGCCGGTCGCCTGCGTCCGCGGCCAGATAGGCCCGAACCGCTGGATTGAACAGCGCGCCGGCGAAACCCGTTGCCGCCGAGGCGATCAGCATCGCCGGCAGCGAGTCCGCGACCACGAGCAACCCGAAGCCGGCGGTGCGCAACAGACAGCCGGCGACGATCAGCGGCTTGTAGCCCAACCGGTCGGCCAAGGTGCCCCCGATGATGAACATGCCCTGCTGCGAGAAGTTGCGGACACCGAGCACCAGGCCCACCGCCCAGGCCGCCAACCCCAGCGGGCCGGCCAGATAGCCGGCGAGGTACGGCATCAGCATGTAGAAGCCCAGGTTGATACCGAACTGGTTGACCATCAACAGCCGGCTGGGCAGGTCGAAGCTGCGGAACTGCGTGATCAGGCCACTCATCCGGCGACCGCCATGGGATCGGCGACGTTCTCGCAACGGGTCCAGGACTGCACCACCCGGTCGCCCGGGTACTGGATCGTCTCGGGCTCATCGGCCGGTTGGTGGCCGAGCAGATCCCGTTCGCGGCAGTAGTCGTCGTTGTACACGGTGTCGAAGTAGCGCTGCGGACCGTCGGGGAACACCGCGGCGATCGTGGTGCCCGGCGGATTGTTTCGCGCCGCCCAGCCGGCGACCAGACCGACCGCGCCCACACTCCAGCCTCCGCTGGCGTAGTACGTCGAAGCCAGCGTGCGGCACGCCCACACCGCGTCGGCCGGCGCCACCCAGTGCACCTCGTCGAAGGCGCCGTAATCGACGTTGCGCGGATAGATGCTCGAACCGAGGCCACGCATGACGCGTGTCGCGGCCGGCTGCCCGAAGATCGTCGAACCGATGGTGTCCACCCCGATCAGCCGCATGTCGGGGTTGAACTCGCGCAGTACCCGCGCCACCCCGGCCGAATGTCCACCGGTGCCCACCGAGCACACCAGCACGTCGACGTGACCGATCTGGGCGTTGAGCTCCAGCGCCAGCGGCCGGTAGGCCTCGACGTTGTCGGGGTTGTTGTACTGGTCCGGATACCAGGCGTTGTCGTCGGCGGCGAGCAGCTCGGCCACCCGGTCCCGGCGGGCCTGCTGCCAACCGCCGGTCGGATGCGGTTCGGTGACGATCGAGATCTCGGCGCCATAGGCGG
>NZ_LT546207.1:2473054-2479227 GCF_900078665.2 Mycolicibacterium houstonense
AACCAGGCGTTGTCGTGGGCGGCGAGCAGCTCGCCCACCCGGTCCCGGCGGGCCTGCTGCCAACCGCCGGTCGGATGCGGTTCGGTGACGATCGAGATCTCGGCGCCATAGGCGGTGAGCATGCGCTCGATGATGGGCTCCAGCCCTGGATCGGTCACCAGCGTCACCGGATGGTGATAGATCGTCCCGGCGAATGCCAGGCCCAGACCCAGGGTGCCGCTGGTCGATTCGATGATGCGACCGCCCGGTCGCAGATCTCCCCTGGCTCTGGCCTGCTCGACCATGTGCATGGCCGGGCGGTCTTTCATCCCGCCCGGGTTGAAGCCTTCGAGTTTGGCCCAGAATCCGCGTCCGTCTTCAGTAAACGGAGCGGACACCCAAAGGGTGGGAGTGTGGCCGACCATGGTGTTGGCCCCACGGTTCCGGCGCAGGACATGGAAGGAACGGGTGGAAAGGACATGGTTCATTGATTCGTCGTTTCTGTTCGGCGCCGCACTGACGACGGCAGGTGACCTGGACAGCGTTGGGACGACGGCGCATTGCGCGCTGTTCCGTCCCGCGCTGGCCGATCAGCGGCGCGCGATACAGATCCGGTTGAGCAGAGTGCGACCGGCGAGTGGGACACGGTGCCGGTCCGGCGGGCCACGGTTGGCCCGGGCCAGGGCACAGGCACACAGCACCGCGCAGCCCACGATGAACGTGACGACCGACAACGCGGCCAGGGTGACGCTGGTCCGAGGCAGCACCGCGGCGGTGAAGCTCTCCGGCATGTGCGATGCCGAATTGTCGCTGATGTGAGGGTGGTCCAGCATCGTCGCGGCGCTGTCCGCACCGATCGCGGCAGCGACCGCGTGCGGCAGGTGCACCGGGTGCTCGTGGGATGTCGCCTGCTGCCACTGCCCGGCAAGCGTCGCTGCCCACAACACCACCGCCATCATGGCTGCCAGCCGTGACAGTGATTGCATGCGAGAGCTGCCCGGTATCACGATGTTTCCAACTGTAGCAAGGGGAGGTAAACGATTCCGGTTGTGCGCGAATCGAATCCAGCCCGTGACAGATTTGCGATCATCGGAATCTTCTCAGCCTCAGGCTGTTGGTGACCACGAACACCGACGAGAACGCCATCGCCGCACCGGCCAGCATCGGGTTGAGCAGTCCGGCCGCGGCCAGCGGCAGGGCCGCGACGTTGTAGGCGAACGCCCAGAACAGATTGCCTTTGATGGTGGCCAGGGTACGCCTGGACAACCGGATGGCGTCGGCGGCCGCCCGCAGGTCGCCGCGTACCAGGGTCAGGTCACTGGCCTCGATCGCGACATCGGTGCCGGTGCCCATGGCCAGGCCCAGATCAGCCTGCGCCAGCGCCGCGGCGTCGTTGACACCGTCGCCGACCATGGCCACCACGCGGCCTTCGGATTGCAGTCGTTTGACCACGTCGACCTTGTCTTGCGGCAGGACCTCGGCGTAAACCTCCTGCACACCAACCTGTTCGGCGATCGCGTGCGCGGCGGCCTCGTTGTCGCCGGTCAGCATGATCGGTTCCAGGCCCAGCGCGCGCAGCTGTCCGATCGCCTCCTTCGAGGTGGGCTTGACGGCGTCGGCGACCACCAGCACGCCGCGGGCCTGCCCGTCCCACCCCACGGCGATGGCCGTGCGGCCCTGAGCCTGAGCTTCGCGCATCGCGGTGTCGAGCTCGGGTGTCAACCGCTGGGACCAGTCAGCCAGGAGCGCGGGCCGGCCCACCACCAGGGCGTGGCCGTCGGCAACGCCCTGCACGCCGAGCCCCGCCACGTTCGTGAAGCCCTCCACCGCGGGCAGCTCCCCCACCTTGGCGCGGGCGCCATCGGCGATGGCGCGGGCGATCGGATGCTCGGAGCCGTCCTCGACCGCCCCGGCCAACCGCAGCACCTCGGTGGGTTCCTCGCCGGCCGCGGGGATCACCTCGAGCAGGGTCATCGCGCCGGTGGTCACCGTCCCGGTCTTGTCCAGCACCACGGTGTCCACGCGACGGGTGGACTCCAGCACCTCGGGTCCCTTGATCAGGATTCCGAGCTGGGCGCCGCGCCCCGTGCCGACCAGCAGCGCGGTCGGGGTGGCCAGGCCCAATGCACACGGGCAGGCGATGATCAGGACCGCCACCGCGGCGGTGAATGCCGCGGCCACCGATCCCCCGGTTCCCATCCAGAAACCGAGGGTGCCGACCGCGAGCGCGATGACGATGGGGACGAAAACCGCCGAGACCCTGTCGGCCAGGCGCTGCGCCTGGGCCTTTCCGGACTGGGCATCCTCGACCAGCCTGGCCATCTGCGCCAGCTGGGTGTCGGAACCGATCCGCTTGGCCCGCACCACGATCCGGCCGCCGACGTTGACCGTCGCCCCGACCACCTGGTCACCCGGGCCGACCTCGACCGGCACGGACTCGCCGGTGAGCATGGAGGCGTCAACCGCCGATGCGCCATCGACCACCTCGCCGTCGGTGGCGATCTTCTCGCCGGGCCGGACCACGAACTCGTCGCCGACGCTCAGTGACTCGATGGGAATGCGTTGTTCCACACCGTCTCTCAGGACCGAGACGTCCTTGGCCCCGAGCTCGAGCAAGGCGCGCAACGCGGCACCGGCGCGCCGCTTGGACCGCGCCTCGAAATACCGGCCGGCCAGGATGAAGGTGGTGACGCCGGCGGCGACCTCCAGATAGATGTTGCCGGTGCCATCGGTATGCGAGATGGATAGCGAGAACGGGTGTGTCATGCCCGGCGTCCCGGCGGAGCCGAAGAACAGGGCGTACAGCGACCAGCCGAATGCGGCGATGGTGCCCATCGAGATGAGCGTGTCCATCGTGGCGGTGCCGTGACGCAGATTGGTCCAGGCGGCGCGGTGGAACGGCAGCGCGCCCCACACCACGACCGGGGCGGCCAGGGTCAGCGAGAGCCACTGCCAGTTGGTGAACTGCAGCGCCGGGACCATCGCCATCGCCACCACCGGGATGGTGAGCACGGCCGCCACGATCAGCCGGGTGCGCAGCGCGGCCGTCGGATCGTCCTCGGCGTTGTTCTCCTGCGGTTCGGCGGTGGGCAGGTGCGCGGTGTAACCCGCCGTCTCCACGGCTTCGATCAGCTGCTCGGGCGACACCTCACCGGCGATGTCGACGGTGGCCTTCTCGGTAGCGAAGTTGACCGTCGCGGTGACGCCGTCGAGCTTGTTGAGCTTGCGCTCGATCCGGGTGGCGCACGAGGCGCACGTCATCCCGCCGATCGCCAGTTCGACATGTTCGGCCGCGGTGGTCACGATGCCTCCTCAACGGTGAATTCGGCGGTGTGCACCGCATCGCGGTGCTTGAAGTCCAGGAACAGCCGGTACGTTCCGGCGCTGGGAAGTGTGGTGTGGAAGGCGATCTCCGGGCCCGGTGGGGTGGCCGGGTCGGCCGCGTCGCTCATCGGATGGACGTGCAGGTACTCCAGGTCCGACGCGCGCACCGCCACCAGGTGCCCGTAGGCGCCCAGGTAGGGCTGCAGATCGGTGACGGGTTTGCCGTCCCGGCTCACCGAGAGCATCAACTCCGACGCCTCGCCGGCCGTGCCCACCCCGGCGAGGGTGACGGTGTACCCGTCGACCGTGGCGGTGGTGGCCGGCGCGGGCAGCGGCTGCGGCCGGTAGACCCCTTCGACGGTCAGGTCGGCGCCGAGGGTCACCGCGCCACCGTCGCCCGTGACGAAGTCGGCGAACACCCGGTAGTCACCGGGGGCGGTCAGGTCCACCGGAACGCTCCAGGTGCCCTTGCCCTCGCCACTGTCGTCGAGCACCGGGTGCACGTGCTGGTAGGTGGCCAGATCGCGGCGCACCACGATGAGATGCAACAGCTTCTCGTGGCTCTCCACGTAGTCGGTCACGGGTGCGCCGTTGCCGTCGATGACGCGGAACCGCAGCGGGACCGCGCCGCCGGACGGCAGCCGCGACTCATCGAGTTCGAGCGTGTACCCGGCGTCGTGGCCGGAGCCGTGCCCGGCGGCCGGGGTGCTGCGCGGAGCCACCGCCGAGCCGATCCCGAAGGACAGCGCGAACACGGCGACGAGGCCCACGACGAACCCGATGAGCTTCTGCGGCGCACTCATGGTCGACCCCTGGCTACCCTGCAACGGCGTAGCCGGCCTCGACCACGGCGTCGTTGATCGCCGCCGGATCGAGCTGACCCTCGCTGCTGATGGTCACCAGCCCGGTCGCCACGTCGACCTCGACGCCGTGCACACCGGGAATGGCACCGACCTCTTCTCGCACCGACGTCGCGCAGTGGCCGCAGGTCATGCCGGTCACGGTGACGGTCTGGGTGTTCATCCGATTTCCTCCTGAATCAGGCTTGCTGTCATTTCATACTATACCCCCCTAGGGTATTAAATGCACAGCTCCCCCGCCCTGCTGCTGCACTATGGGCTCATGGAGCACATTCCGGGTGGTTACCGGGCCCTGGTGGTCGACGACGAAGCCCCGCTGGCCGCGGTCATCGCGAGCTACCTGACCCGCGAACAGTTCGAGGTCAGCGTCGCCCACGACGGGTCCGAAGCCGTGCGACTGGCCCGGGAGGTCGACCCCGACGTCGTCGTCCTCGACCTCGGCCTGCCCGGGATCGACGGCGTGGAGGCCTGTCGCCAGCTGCGCACGTTCTCCGACGCGTACGTGGTGATGCTGACCGCCCGCGACACCGAGGTGGACACCATCGTGGGCCTGTCGGTGGGCGCCGACGACTACATGACCAAACCCTTCAGCCCTCGCGAACTGGTGGCCCGGATCCGCGCGATGCTGCGCCGGCCCCGCACGTCCACCCCGGCCACCGACGGCCGGGTGTTCGGCGCCCTGCGCATCGACGTCGACGGCCGTCAGGTCTTCCTCGACGACGAACCGATCATGCTGACCCGCACCGAATTCGACGTGCTCGTCGCGCTCTCGGCCCGGCCGGGGGTGGCGCTGAGCCGGCGACAGATCCTGGAATCCGTCTGGGAGACAACCTATGTCGGTAACGAACATCTCGTCGACGTCCACATCGGTCACCTCCGCCGNGCATCTGCCCCATGTCTTCGAACGCTTCTACCGCGCCGATACCGCCCGCGACCGCGACCACGGCGGCTCGGGCATCGGCCTGGCGATCGTGAAGGCCCTGGTCGAGGCCCACGGCGGGCGCATCAGCGTGACCAGCTCCAGCGCCGGTCCCGACGCCGGGACGACCTTCACGATCATCCTGCCGACCGGTTAGAGCGTGCCCAGGATCTGGCGCATGGTGTCGATCTCCTGCTTCTGAGTCGCCACGATGGTGCGGGCCATCTCGACCGCCGGCGGGTACTGACCGTCGTCGATCTCGTCCTCGGCCATGGTGATCGCGCCCTCGTGGTGGGCGATCATGTGCGTCAGGTACAGCTTGGCCGCCTCGACGCCCTGTGCGTCACGTAGCGCGTTCATATCGGCCTCCGACACCATGCCCTCCATGGCGGGCATGTCTTCCGGCATGCCGCCTTCGGGCATGCCGCCGTGGCCCATGTCACCGTGCCCCATGTCGCCCTTCGGGGTCGACGGCATCGGCGGCATCGGCGGGTTGCCCCAAGCCTGCAGCCACCCCTGCATCTGGGCGATCTCGGGACCCTGCGCGGCCTTGATCTGGGTGGCCAGCTCACTGACCCGCGGATCGATGTCCTTCTTGGTCAGCAGACCTTCGCTCATCTCGACGGCCTGCTGATGGTGCGGAATCATGTGCTGCGCGAACANAGGCCGAGGAGACCCCGGCCACGGTGACCCCGTCCCCGGTGGCTGCGCATACCGTGGTCGCGGCCGCGGTCGCCGCCGCCCAGGACCGCTTCGACGACAAAGGCGTGGGGCTGCACCGGCGGGTACCCGAGAATCTGCCGTCCCTGTGGGCCGATCCGCACCGGCTGGCGCAGATCCTGGGCAACCTGCTCGACAACGCTCTGCGCCACACCCCGGCCGGGGGCCAGGTGACGATCGAGGCGGGCATGAGCGCGGACTCCGATACGGTCGAACTGACCGTGACCGACACCGGTGAGGGAATCCCGGCCGAGCATCTGCCCCATGTCTTCGAACGCTTCTACCGCGCCGATACCGCCCGCGACCGCGACCACGGCGGCTCGGGCATCGGCCTGGCGATCGTGAAGGCCCTGGTCGAGGCCCACGGCGGG
>NZ_LT546207.1:2479443-2491411 GCF_900078665.2 Mycolicibacterium houstonense
CCCGCGGTGCGTGATGACCGTGCGCGGCGTCGGATACCGGATGGGCACCGGGCAGGACACCCAGCGATGACCGCCGGCCTGCGGACCCGGCTGCTCTCGGCGCAGGCCCTGGTGCTGGCCACCGGCGCGAGCACCACCGGCCTGGTGGCCGCCGTCGTCGGGCCGCCGCTTTTTCGCGAACATCTGCACCGCGCCGGGGTATCCGGAGACTCGGCCGAGCAGATGCATGCCGAAGAGGCCTACGTATACGCCACCTTCATCTCGGTCGCGGTGGCGCTGGGCGTGGCGGTGCTGGCCGCCCTCATCGTGACCTGGTATCTCGGCAGACGCCTGCAAAAGTCGCTGACCCAGGTAGCTCAGGCGGCCACGGCGATCGCCGACGGCCACTACGACTCCCGCGTCCCACCCGCGCACCTCGGTGACGATTTCGACTCCCTGGCAAACTCTTTCAATCAGATGGCGGGGCGGCTGGAGGCCGTCGACGCCGGCCGCCGCAGGCTGTTCAGCGATCTGGCCCACGAGATCCGCACCCCCGTCTCGGTGCTGGAGGCCTACTTCGAAGCCATCGAGGACGGCGTGAGAACCCTTGACCCCGAGACCGTCTCGATGCTGCGTCAGCAGACCCACCGGCTGGTCCGGTTCGCAGGCGACGCCGCCGCCCTGGCCCAGGCCGAGGAGACCCCGGCCACGGTGACCCCGTCCCCGGTGGCTGCGCATACCGTGGTCGCGGCCGCGGTCGCCGCCGCCCAGGACCGCTTCGACGACAAAGGCGTGGGGCTGCACCGGCGGGTACCCGAGAATCTGCCGTCCCTGTGGGCCGATCCGCACCGGCTGGCGCAGATCCTGGGCAACCTGCTCGACAACGCTCTGCGCCACACCCCGGCCGGGGGCCAGGTGACGATCGAGGCGGGCATGAGCGCGGACTCCGATACGGTCGAACTGACCGTGACCGACACCGGTGAGGGAATCCCGGCCGAGCATCTGCCCCATGTCTTCGAACGCTTCTACCGCGCCGATACCGCCCGCGACCGCGACCACGGCGGCTCGGGCATCGGCCTGGCGATCGTGAAGGCCCTGGTCGAGGCCCACGGCGGGCGCATCAGCGTGACCAGCTCCAGCGCCGGTCCCGACGCCGGGACGACCTTCACGATCATCCTGCCGACCGGTTAGAGCGTGCCCAGGATCTGGCGCATGGTGTCGATCTCCTGCTTCTGAGTCGCCACGATGGTGCGGGCCATCTCGACCGCCGGCGGGTACTGACCGTCGTCGATCTCGTCCTCGGCCATGGTGATCGCGCCCTCGTGGTGGGCGATCATGTGCGTCAGGTACAGCTTGGCCGCCTCGACGCCCTGTGCGTCACGTAGCGCGTTCATATCGGCCTCCGACACCATGCCCTCCATGGCGGGCATGTCTTCCGGCATGCCGCCTTCGGGCATGCCGCCGTGGCCCATGTCACCGTGCCCCATGTCGCCCTTCGGGGTCGACGGCATCGGCGGCATCGGCGGGTTGCCCCAAGCCTGCAGCCACCCCTGCATCTGGGCGATCTCGGGACCCTGCGCGGCCTTGATCTGGGTGGCCAGCTCACTGACCCGCGGATCGATGTCCTTCTTGGTCAGCAGACCTTCGCTCATCTCGACGGCCTGCTGATGGTGCGGAATCATGTGCTGCGCGAACATCACATCGGCGTCGTTGTGTGCCTCGCTGGTGACTCCCGGGCTGGCCGCCGCAGACGTGGTCGACGTGGTCGTCACCGGCTCGGCGGTCCGGTCGGCGCTCTCGTTGCCACAGCCGGCCAGCAGGGCCGTCGCGACCGCCGCGCCGGCGCTCAGCATCATCAGTTTCGACATCGGTACGCGTTCCTCCATCACATCGTGTTCAGGCGTCTCCACCTCAACCCTGCCGAGGATCGATGTGGCTGCCCTAGTCGTTCGATGAAGATTCGATAAAGCTCTGCGCCCGGCGGGCCCGGAACAGCTTGACGTCGTTCTTGACGCCCTTGAGGTGACGGGCACCGGCGAACGACCAGCTGAACCGGTTCGCGTCACCGTCTGACTCGGCGATCGCGGTCCGGGTGGATTCGGCCACCAGCACCGTTCCGGCCCGCGCCGCCCCGGTCACCCGGCTGGCCAGGTTCACCGAACCGCCGAACCAGTCACCGGCCCGGCGCACCGCCATCCCGGTGGCCAGCCCGACCCGCAGGCGCGGGAAATCCTCGTCGGTCTCGGTCGTCGCCACCAGCTTCAGCACGGCATCCAGCAGCGCCGCCGGATCGGGGCTGACGAACATCACCGCGTCGCCGATCGTCTTGATCAGCCGCACCGGCGGCACGGCCACCTCACGCGCCGCATCGGCGAGTCGATTCGCCAGCCGCTCAAGGTCTTCGGGTTGCACCACCTCACCGAGCCGGGTGAAACCCACGATGTCGGCGAACGCGATGGTGACCGACCGGGCGCCGGGCAGTGGCACGCCCTCGGCCCGCTCGGAGGCACTGACCGCCTCGGTCTCCATCGCATGCCGCAACTGGACGAACAACATGTCCCGGATCATCGGGCCGATCAGCGGCGCCGCCTCGGCCACCAGCGCCTCGGACGCCTTCGCGGTCTCCAATTCGGTGGCCCCCGGTGTCAGCACCGCCGACAGCGCCGCATAGCGCATCACCTCGGCGGCCCGGCCGAGCCCCTCGCTCAGCACCCGGGTGATCAGCACGACCTGATCCGGGTCGATGCCCAGCTCCAGGAAGCGCTCGGCGAAACCCACCGCCTCGGCGTCGGCCCGCAACAGCACCGCGGCATCGGGATCCTCGACTGTGGGCAGACCCATCGCGCGCTGCAATCGCTGCACCAACGCGACGTCGAGCCCGGTCTGCTCGCTGATCTCGCGAGTCGACACGTAGGTTCCGTCGTCCCCGGCCACCCGGCGCGAGGCCAGCAGCATCGGCGTCACCGCCTGCCGGATCTGGTCGGCGGTGATGCCGCGACCCAGCAACCATTCGACCAGCTCGGCACGCTGTGCACCCGCCTCGCCGTCGAGGCCATCAAGAAGACTCGGGTCGGCCGTCATCAGGTCAAGGTATACCGCGCACCGCGTGAATCGCCGGAGCTGTCGATGAGGTCAGCAGAGCGGACATGTCTTGGGGATAGCGGACGTCGACGATCACCGAATCCCCGAAGCGGTACGGCTTGCCGGCCACCAAACCGACGAACTGCTTACGCAGCCGCGACATCTCGGCCCGCACCGTCACCACGCGGGACCGGTCGCCGTAGAGGTCCTCGGCCAGCTCGGGCGCCGACCGGCCCTGTCTGCTGGTCGCCAGCACCAGCAGGATCTCGGCATGGCGGCTGGAGATGCTGCGCCGCCAGCTGCCGAACTGTCCGGCCATCTCCAGCGATGGTTCACCATCACGCAGGTCGAGGATGACCCGCGACGGTGCGGCGGTGGATTCGGCGTCGTCGGCGACTCGGACCAGCCAGCCACCCGGCAACGACTCCACATCGCACATCCCCAGCGGCGGGATCCAGACCCTCCCGGGCAACCCGTTCTCCGGCAACAGGATCCGATTGTGCATCGGCAGCGAGTCGACGGCGGCCACCCATCCGTCGACGTCGACCGCCAGCGCGGGCCGTCCCACCCTGGCCAGGATGGGCGCCGCCACCGTCCGCAGCACGTTCAACGTGCGGTCGTGCGCCTCGCGCAATTGGGATTCGGCCAGCCGGGCGACCAGATCCACCAGCGCCACCGTGGTGGGGTGCACCGTGGCGGCCGGACCCGAGACGTCCACGATGCCGATCACCTGACCGGTTCGCGGGTCGCGGATCGGGGCGCCGGCGCACGTCCACGGGTGGTGGCTGCGCAGGAAATGTTCGGCCGAGAAGATCTGTACCGCACGGTGCGACGCGAGTGCGGTGCCGATCCCGTTGGTGCCCACCGCGTTCTCACTCCAGGTGGCACCCTCGATGAACCCGAGCCGGTCGGCGAGACTGAGCACCCGCGGCGATCCGGACCGCCACAGCACCCGCCCGCGCGCATCGGCGATGACCAGGATGTTGTCGCCCTCTTCGATCACCGATTCGAGCCCGCGCGTGACATCGTCGAGCACCGCCAGCAGCCCGGACTGCTGCCGCAGCAAGTCGAGCCCGGCGGTCTCCACCCGCGGCGGAGTGTGGCGGTCGGGGTTTATCCCTTTGGCCCGCAATCTGTTCCACGAGTCTTCGATGACCGCGCGAGGACGGGCGGGCGCGCGATCTCCCGACATGGTCGCGTCGTACACGGCCGACAACAGCATGGCGTAACGCCGCGGGTCCTCACCGGAGGAGACCGCGGGTTCGGGAACCTGCGAACCTGCCATCACCGCTGATTGTGCTCCACATCACAGCGATGCGCCACGGCGCCCCTACCGATAGACCAGCCCTCCGTCGATCAGACCGGCCTGACCGGTCATGTAATCGGCGTCCGGGCCGGCCAGATAGGACACGAATCCGGCCACGTCCTCGGGAGTTTCCGGCCGGCCGAGGGCGATGCCGCCCGCGTACTTCTGGAACGTCTCCCCTTCAGCCGCACCGGTGAGCTCGGCGAACCGCTTGTCGATCTCGATCCACATGTCGGTGCCGACGATGCCCGGGCAGTACGCGTTGACGGTGATGCCGGCCGAGGCGTACTCCTTGGCCGCGGCCTGGGTCAGCCCACGCACCGCGAACTTGGTGGCGCTGTACACCCCGAGCATCGCGAAGCCGTCGTGCCCGGCGATCGAGGAGGCGTTGATGATCTTGCCGGGCCGGCCCAGCTCGACGAATTTGGCTGCCGCGGCCTGGATTCCCCACAGCACGCCGTCGACGTTGATCTTCCATACTCGTGCCACGTCCGCGGGCGTGACCTCTGCGATCGGGCCGACCAGTGCCACCCCGGCGTTGTTGACCATCACGTCGAATCCGCCCAGCGCGGCGGCGGCATGTTCGATCGCCGCATACACCGCCTCGCGGTCGCTCACGTCGGCGACGAAAGTCGTTGTCTTGGACCCGATTTCGGTGATCTCCTGCGCGACGGCATTGATTCCGTCCGCCGTCACGTCGACGAGCGCGACATCGGCGCCGTCCCGAGCGAGCCGCAGGGCGATACCCCGGCCGATCCCCCGGCCGGCTCCGGTGACCAGTGCTACCTTGCCGTCCAGTGTCACGATGCTTCTCCGTTCGGGTTGACCAGGACCTTCATCTTCTTGCCCGCGTGCAGGGCTTCGAATCCCTCGTCGATGACGTCGTCGATCGCGATGGGCGTCACCCATCCGGTCGTGTCGTAAACCCCTTGTGCCATCAGGTCGATGACGGCCTCGAAATCCGCCGAGGTGTAGCAGAGTGAACCCTGGATCCGGGATTCGTTCATCACCAGATTGAGCAGCGGTGTCGGTAGCGGTTTCTCGTAGATCGCGACGCTGACGGTCGGCTTGCGCGCGCCGACACAGGCCGTGGCCGCCGCGATTGCCGGCGCCACGCCCGCGGCGTCGTATGCCGCGTCAGCGCCGCGTCCCTCGGTGTGATCGGTGATGAACGCAGGCACGTCGATGGTCGTCGGATCCAGCGTCCGCGCCCCGAGCGTCTCGATGGCCGCCCGCCGCGTCGGCGACGGCTCGACCACGTAAACCTCGTCAAGCCCCTTGCCCCGCAGCGCAAACCACAGCCCGATGCCGATCGGACCGGCCCCGAAGATCACCGCGGTATGCAGCGGACCGACCTCGCCCAGCGTGGCGGCGTGATAGGCAACCGACATCGGTTCGACGAGCGCGCCCAATTCCAGCGAGACGTTGTCGGGCAGCCGGTGCAGCATGTCGGCGGGCACCACGGCGTATTCGGCCATGCCACCGTCGGACATCAGCCCGTGGAATCCGATCTGCTGACAGACGTTGTACGTGCCTGCGCGGCATGGTGCGCACCGGCCACACCGGTAGATCGGCTCGATCGCGACCCGGTCGCCCGGCTCGTAGCCGGTGACGCCTGCGCCGACGTCGGTGATCGTCCCGGAGAATTCGTGGCCCATGGTCAACGGCAGCTGCTGCCCGGTCAACGGATGCGGCTCGGTGGGCACGAAGATCGGGCCCGCATAGTATTCATGCAGGTCAGTGCCGCAGATTCCGTTGAATCCGACCTTGATCTTGACGGTGCCGGGCTTCGGGTCGGGCTCGGGGACATCGGCCACTTCGACCTTGTTGGGTCCGTAGTACACGGCTGCTTTCATGGTGGTCGTTTCTAGGCCAGCGGGCGCGGCGGCGTAAGGGTTGCAATACGTTGCGAGCCTTGTTTGCGCAGGCAAACGTCATGGACGCTGCAACCCCGTGCAACCCTTGTCGCGGTGTTTGACACGGTGTGGGCTGACTCACATGACTCAGACCACCGCTGCACCACTGGCCACGCTGTCACCGCAGGAACGGGTTGACGCCTGGTTGGCCGACTTCGAGTCCGCCCTGGCAGATCGGGACATCGACCGCGTCGTAGGCAAGTTCGCCACCGACAGTTTCTGGCGCGACCTGGTGGCGTTCACCTGGAATCTGAAGACCGTCGAGGGCCGCGAGGGCATCGCCGACATGCTGACCGCACGGCTGCACGACACCGACCCGACCGGGTTCCGCACCAGTGAGACCCCGACCGAGGATTTCGACGGCGAGCACGTCATCACCTCGGCGTTCATCGAGTTCGAGACCGCGACCGGGCGTGGCAAGGGCCATCTGCGGCTTCGGGACGAAGAGGGCTGGACCCTGCTCACCACGCTGCAGGAACTCAAGGGCCACGAGGAAAGAAAGGGCGCCACCCGGCCGCTGGGCGCGGTCCACGGCTCCGATCCCGACACCCGGTCGTGGGCCGAGAAGCGGCTCGACGAGGAGCTGACGCTGGGTTACTCCGAGCAGCCCTACATCTTGGTGATCGGCGGCGGCCAGGGCGGCATCGCGCTCGGGGCCCGGCTCCGCCAGCTCGGCGTGCCCGCGATCGTCGTCGACAAGCACGAGCGGCCGGGCGACCAGTGGCGCAAGCGTTACAAGTCGCTGTGCCTGCACGACCCGGTCTGGTACGACCACCTGCCCTACCTGCCGTTCCCGCCGAACTGGCCGGTCTTCGCGCCCAAGGACAAGATCGGCGACTGGTTGGAGTTCTACACCCGGGTCATGGAAGTGCCGTACTGGAGTTCGACGACGTGCCTCTCGGCGTCCTACGACGAAGCCGAACAGCGCTGGACGGTCGAGGTGGACCGCGCCGGCAGCCGCGTCACGCTCCATCCCACGCACCTGGTGCTGGCGACGGGGATGTCGGGCAAGCCCAACGTCCCGACACTGCCCGGCCAGGAGATCTTCCGCGGCGATCAACACCACTCCAGCCACCACCCCGGCCCCGACCGATACGTCGGTAAGCGCGCCGTGGTCATCGGGTCGAACAATTCGGCGCACGACATCTGCAAGGCGTTGTACGAGAACGACGTCGATGTGACGATGGTGCAGCGGTCCTCGACGCACGTGGTCAAGTCGGACTCGCTGATGGAATTGGGGCTGGGCGACCTGTACTCCGAGCGTGCGGTGGCGGCGGGAATGACCACCGAGAAAGCGGATCTGACATTCGCGTCACTGCCCTACCGCATCATGGCCGACTTCCAGCGACCCATCTACGACGCAATCCGTCAGCGCGACAAGGACTTCTACGCCCGCCTGGAAGCCGCCGGATTCGACCTGGACTTCGGCGACGACGATTCCGGCTTGTTCATGAAGTATCTGCGCCGCGGCTCGGGCTACTACATCGACGTAGGCGCCTGCGAGCTGATCGCCGACGGCAGCGTCAAACTCGCGCACGGCGAGGTGGACCGCCTCACCGAGAACTCGGTGATCCTGGCCGACGGCACCGAACTTCCCGCCGATGTGGTGGTGTACGCCACCGGATTCGGCTCCATGAACGGCTGGGCGGCCGACCTGATCAGCCAGGAGGTCGCCGACCGGATCGGCAAGGTCTGGGGCCTGGGCTCGGGCACCACCAAGGATCCGGGGCCGTGGGAAGGCGAACAACGCAACATGTGGAAGCCCACCCAACAGCCCAACCTGTGGCTGCACGGCGGCAATCTGCACCAATCCCGCCATTACTCACTGTATTTGGCGTTGCAGCTCAAGGCCCGCTACGAAGGCCTGGCAACGCCGGTGTACGGACTGCAGGAGGTCCATCACCTGAGCTGACGACCCACGACATGGCGCCCCGAACGTGACATCTCCCCCACACCCGTTCGGGGCGCCCGCGTGGGTACGGGTATACAGGCAGGATGCGTCGATGGCTGTGGGGGGTGGCGGTAGCGCTGGTCGTCATCCTGGGTGTGACGGCATGCGGGTACTGCGTGTCGAACGCACGGACATTCCAGTTGGCCGGCCGGTTGGTGGACCGCGTCGAGACACCCGACAAGGTGGTGGCGCTGACCCTCGATGACGGCCCGACGGATCTGACGCCCGAGGTGCTGAAGATCCTTGCCGACGTTCGGGTGCCGGCCACCTTCTATCTGACCGGCCGCGAATTGGACGCCGCACCCGAACATGGCGCGGCCATCTGGGCCGCCGGCCACGAGATCGGCAATCACAGCTACTCGCATCAGCGCATGGTGCTGATGTCGCCAGGCACCGTGGCCGATGAGATCGAACGGACCGACGCCGCGATCCGGGCGACGGGGTACCAGGGCCCGATCACCTTCCGGCCGCCCTACGGAAAGAAGCTGTGGACCCTGCCGCGCTACCTGTCCACCCATGATCGGACCTCGGTCACCTGGGACGTCGAACCCGACTCGGCCACCGAGGCCGACGCGGATGCGATCGTCGCCGAGACGGTTTCACGTGTTCGGCCGGGTTCGATCATCCTGCTGCACGTCATGTACGGCAGCCGGGCGGCGTCGCGGTCGGCCATCCCGCGAATCGTCGACGAATTGCGCTCGGCAGGCTATCGATTCGTCACCGTGTCCGACCTGCTCGCCAGTCGATGAGCGAGCTCCTGCACGGGCTGGCGCCGCTCGTCGGCGACCGGCCGCGGGTGCTGATCCTGGGCAACATGCCCAGCGTGATGTCATTGGCCTCCGGCGAGTACTACGGCAATCCCCGCAACACCTTCTGGCGGATCACCGGCTCGGTCTTCGGTTTTGGTGCTGATGCACCCTACGCAGAACGGGTGGCCGCCCTGTGCGCACACGACATTGCGGTCTGGGATGTGCTGCGTTCCTGCCGGCGCATCGGCAGCCTGGACTCCGCGGTGGAGCGGGACAGCATGGTGCCCAATGATTTCGCCGCATTCTTCGCCGCACACCCCACGCTCGAGCGGCTGGTGTTCAACGGCGCCGCCGCCGAGGCGAACTACCGGCGGTTGGTCGGCACTCCCCCGATGCCCTGCCTGCGGGCACCGTCCACCAGCCCGGCTCAGACCATGCGGTTCGAGGACAAGCTGGCGGCGTGGAGCCTGGCGCTGGGTAGTTAGGCCAGCCGTTCGACGACGTCCTTGGCCTCCTTGAGCCCCAATCCGGTCTCATCACGCAACAGCTTGATCGCGGCGATCTTGTTGCCCTGAAGGGCGAGCTGGCGGACCATCTGGCTGGCCATCATCTCGGCGGGCTGCCCCGTCGGCGGCAGCGAAACCGGGTGCCCCGCTGCCGCGGCGGCCCGCTCCAGCGCGGCGACTCGTCGCTCAAGTTGCTCGACGCGACGGCGCAGATCACTCGAATCGTCGTGGTTCCCACCGAAAAGGCCCATGCGCCAAGTGTGGCGCCTACCAAGATCGTCGTCACCCTGAACCTCTTTCCGCGTAATCGTGTCGGTGGAGCGGGGTAGTGTCGAACACATGTTCGAGGGTGATTCCGGTGCCGCGCTGATCGACCAGATCAGTGCGGCCGCCCGCGCCGAATCGGTGGCCATCGCCGCCCGACTGGCCGCCATCGGAACACTGGACTCACTGCGCGAACAGGAACTGATCGACTCGATCTTGTGGCGCACCGATCCGTTCGAAGAGGTGGCCGCCGAAATCTCAGCAGCAATGCGGATCAGCCGGGGCCGCGCCGGCACCCAGATACACCACGCCCGAGTACTGCGCGACAAACTGCCCCAAGTCGCGGCCCGGTTCGCCGTCGGCGACATCGACTACCGGGTGATACGCATGATCATCACCCGCACCGGCATCGTCGATCCGGCGGTGTGGGCCGGGCTGGATACCGAACTGGCCGCCCGCGCCCACCGATGGATGCGACTGTCCGAACGGCAGTTACGTGATCGGGTCGATCAGTGGGTCGCCAAACTCGACCCCAACGGGCAGCGGGTCCCGCCCGACATCACCGAGGAACGGTTCGTCCAGATCGAACCGGGCAGCCCCGGCAAAGCCACCATCTGGGCCAACATCGACGCCGCCGACGCGGTGGCACTGGATCAACGCCTGGACGCCCTGGCCGCCACGGTATGTGCCGATGACCCGCGCACCCGCGAACAGCGCCGCGCGGACGCGATCGGTCCGCTGGCCAGGTTGGACGCCCACCTGTCGTGCCGGTGCGGTCGTGACGACTGCCCCGCCACCCAGACACGGGCCGCCGCGGATGCGGCGATGCTTCACCTGCTCGCCGAGCAGGCAACCGTGGCGGGCACCTCGAACGCTCCCGGATATCTGCTGGGGTATGGCATCGTGCCGGCCGAGACGGTGCGCAACCTGGCCAGCAACGCCAAGATCAAGCCCGTCCGAATGCCAGCCGAGCCCACCGAACCTGCCGGGCCGACCGAACCGACTGGGCCGACCGAACCGACCGAACCGACTGCCCCTGTCGGGCCCACCGATCCGGCCGCCGAGCCCGGGTATCGCCCCTCAGTCGCCTTATCGGAATTCATCCGCTGGCGCGACCTGACATGCCGGTTCCCCGGCTGCAACGCCCCCGCGGCGCGCTGCGACATCGACCACACCACACCCTGGCCGCACGGACCCACCCACCCGTCCAACNCAGCGAAACCGGGTGCCCCGCTGCCGCGGCGGCCCGCTCCAGCGCGGCGACTCGTCGCTCAAGTTGCTCGACGCGACGGCGCAGATCACTCGAATCGTCGTGGTTCCCACCGAAAAGGCCCATGCGCCAAGTGTGGCGCCTACCAAGATCGTCGTCACCCTGAACCTCTTTCCGCGTAATCGTGTCGGTGGAGCGGGGTAGTGTCGAACACATGTTCGAGGGTGATTCCGGTGCCGCGCTGATCGACCAGATCAGTGCGGCCGCCCGCGCCGAATCGGTGGCCATCGCCGCCCGACTGGCCGCCATCGGAACACTGGACTCACTGCGCGAACAGGAACTGATCGACTCGATCTTGTGGCGCACCGATCCGTTCGAAGAGGTGGCCGCCGAAATCTCAGCAGCAATGCGGATCAGCCGGGGCCGCGCCGGCACCCAGATACACCACGCCCGAGTACTGCGCGACAAACTGCCCCAAGTCGCGGCCCGGTTCGCCGTCGGCGACATCGACTACCGGGTGATACGCATGATCATCACCCGCACCGGCATCGTCGATCCGGCGGTGTGGGCCGGGCTGGATACCGAACTGGCCGCCCGCGCCCACCGATGGATGCGACTGTCCGAACGGCAGTTACGTGATCGGGTCGATCAGTGGGTCGCCAAACTCGACCCCAACGGGCAGCGGGTCCCGCCCGACATCACCGAGGAACGGTTCGTCCAGATCGAACCGGGCAGCCCCGGCAAAGCCACCATCTGGGCCAACATCGACGCCGCCGACGCGGTGGCACTGGATCAACGCCTGGACGCCCTGGCCGCCACGGTATGTGCCGATGACCCGCGCACCCGCGAACAGCGCCGCGCGGACGCGATCGGTCCGCTGGCCAGGTTGGACGCCCACCTGTCGTGCCGGTGCGGTCGTGACGACTGCCCCGCCACCCAGACACGGGCCGCCGCGGATGCGGCGATGCTTCACCTGCTCGCCGAGCAGGCAACCGTGGCGGGCACC
>NZ_LT546207.1:2492248-2496630 GCF_900078665.2 Mycolicibacterium houstonense
CCGTCCAACACCAAGCTGTACTGCCGCGTCCACCACCTGATCAAAACGTTCTGCCCCGGCTGGACCGACCGCCAATACCCCGACGGCACCGTCGAAATCACCACACCCACCGGCCACACCTACACCACCGAACCCCACGGCGCCGCACTGTTTCCCGACCTGGCCACCCCCACCGGGCACCTCCCCCTTCCCGAACCACCCGAACACGGCCCCCACCGCAGCGCCAAGATGCCCAAACGCACACAGACCCGCGAACAAGACCAACAAGACCGCATCGCCGAAGAACGCCGCCTACGCGCCGAACTCAACAACGACCTCGCCCACGAACGCGCCTACCAAGCCTGGCTCGCCGAAGAATACGGACCACCCCCACCCTTCTGACTGCCCTCTGGTGCACAGTGAAAGGTACAAAGGCGCCTCCGTCGAGTGACGTGAGCGGTAGCGTCCGTGGGTAACGGCAGACGGGAGAACCCATGAAGCTCTTCATCATCGGAGGCCTGGCCGCCGTGCTCACGGTGTCCGGACTGATCACCTCGGCCCCACCGGCCAGTGCGGGCTGCATCTACGGCGGCAACGTCATCAGCAAGTGCGACGGGCCCATCCAGCCCGACGGCACCTGGCAACGCTGCATCGGAACGTGGGGCTACGTGCCCAGCGGTTTCAGTTCCCACCTGGTGCCCGTCAAGCGCTGCGACCCGATGGGTCCCGGGCACGACTATCCGTTCGATTTCACCTTCACCGACCCGCCGACCCACATCGCCGACTGAACCGCTCGGCGTACTCACCCGGCGTGCTGCCCAGCATCGACCGGAAGTCGTTGATGAAGTGGGCCTGGTCGTACCAGCCGAGTCGCACTGCCAGGTCGGCGAAATCGACGCCGGGCACGCTCTCGATCTCCAGAGCAGCCTGCTGCAGCCGGTACCGGCACAACACCCACTTCACCGTCACCCCGACATAACGGCGGAACACCCGCTGCGTGGTACGGGTACTCCACGGCGACAACGTCATCACCTGGTCCACCCGATGCAGCGACCCGTCCTCGCTCATGCGCTCGATCAGCGGGGTCAACTGCCGGTACGTGTCATCGAGCGGCGCGGCCGTTGCACCGATCATGGCATCCAAAGCGGAGTGGACGGTGGTCACTTCCTCACCGAGATCGACTGGCCCACCGAATAACTCGCCGTCAACCGGTACCACGCGCCCCGTCATCGTCGCGGCGTCTCCGCCGAACCGCGCGGTGAAACCTCCGGGCCGAAAACGCGCGCCCACCACCGTCCCCCGCCCGCTGATGACGATGCGAAACACCCGGGGCACCACCCCGTGCAGCAAGGTGGCGGGCAACCGATGGCCATGGCGCACACCGTCGTCGCCCCACTCCCGGGTGAGATGCATGGCCGGAAAGGTGATCACGGTGCTCTCGAAGGGCCCGTCGTCATGACGGTCCCAGCTCACCGACCAGTAGTGCTCGACGAACCGCGCCGCATCCTCGGACGGTGCCCACCGCTGCAGGTCGAACGCCGAGGCCGTGCCGGCCCGGCCGACCACGCCGCGCTCTGGCGCGTTTTGCTCTGGCGCATTTTTCCAAGCGGGCATCGCCATCAGCCTACGAAACTGGTCGACATGAGTGTCACACCGATTCCGGAGGGCTACACCAGCCTGACCCCGTTCATCTGCGTCGACGGTGCTGCCGCGGCGATCACGTTCTACCAGAACGTATTCGGCGCGACGGTGGTCGAGCGGATGGACGGACCCGACGGCACCGTCGCGCACGCCGAACTGGACTTCGGCACCGGCCGGCTGCAACTCGGTGACCCGCAAGAGGCGTTTCAGATCGCCGCTCCCGCGCCGGGGGCTGCCGCAACCCATTCGATCGGGCTGTACTGCCCCGACGTCGACGACGTCGTCGCCCGCGCCGAGAAGGAGGGTGCGACCGTCCGCGAACCCGCGCAGACCTTTGTCACGGGCGACCGGTTCGCCTCGATCCTCGACCCGTTCGGCCAGCGCTGGACGGTGATGACCCGCGTCGAGGACCTCACGCCGCAGGAGCGCGAACGTCGCGTCGCCGAATGGGCGGCCACCGCCGGAGGCTAACGTGACGGGATGTCATGTGTGTTCTGCGCCATCGTCGCCGGCGAGGCTCCCGCCATCCGTGTCTACGAGGACGACGAGTACCTGGGCATCCTCGACATCCGGCCGTTCACCCGAGGTCACACCCTGGTGATCCCGAAGCGGCACACGGTCGATCTGACGGACACGCCGCCGGCAACGGTCGCGGCGATGGCGGGCATCGGGCAGCGCATTGCCCGTGCCGCCCGCCGGTCCGGGCTGCACGCCGACGGCAACAACATCGTGATCAACGACGGCAAGGCCGCGTTCCAGAGCGTGTTCCACATCCATCTGCACGTGGTGCCGCGCCAGACCGGCGACAAGCTGTCCTTCGTCAAGGGCATGATGGTGCGCCGCGACCCGGACCGTGAGGAATCGGGCCGGCTGCTACGTGCGGCATTGGCGGAACTCGACGCGCCCGAGCACGATTGAGCGCATGAGTGATCTGCCGCTTGCGGAGAAGATCGGCCTCCGGCTGTTGCACATCCATGACCTGATCTACCAGAAGTCCAACGGGATGATCGGGCACCGCCTGCCGGGCGTCCCGCCCAGCCTGCTGCTGCGCACCACGGGCGCCAAAACCGGCCAGGCCCGGATCAACACGCTCAGCTACGCCCGGGACGGCAAGGACTACCTGGTGGTCGCGTCGATGGGCGGCGCGCCGCGCTCGCCGGGCTGGTATCACAACCTGAAAGCCCATCCCCGCGTCGAGATCAACGTCGGCACCAAGCGGATCGGCGTCACGGCCAAACCCGTGCTGCCCGACGATCCCGACTATCAACGGTTGTGGAAGATCGTCAACGACAACAACTCTCACCGCTACGAGGCGTATCAGAAGAAGACCACCCGACCGATCCCGATCGTGGTGCCGACGCCCTAGAAGAGTTCCTTGGCCAACAGCTCAAGGGTGGTGTCACGCGCCGTTGCCGTGGCCGGATCGGCACCGCGCCGCGCCGACCCCACCGGGTTGACCATCACCTCGTCGACGCCGAACTCCTCAGCCAGGGCGCGCACCTGCTCGGCCGCCTCAACGGGCGAACCGACCACGGCGCGCCGCAGTCCGGAGGCCACGATCGCCTGGGCCTGCGGACTGAGCGTCGTCGCCTCGGCATCCTCGACGAGGTCGAGCGCCCCGAGCGGCTGACCGGTGCGCAGCCTTCCCATCATCTGCAGCTGCGGCAGGAGCAGCGCCTCGGCCTCCTCGGTGGTCTCGGCCACCGACGCGTTGACGGTCAGGAAGGTCACCGGCTCGGACGCCAGATCGCTGGGCTGGAATTCGTCGCGGTACACGGCCAGCGCCTCGGCGGTGCCCTGCCCGGAGAAATGATGGGCGAACACGTAAGGCAGCCCCTTGGCCGCGGCCAGATGCGCCGAGTACATCGACGAGCCGAGCAGCCACATCCGCGGTTCGCTGACCGCGGCAGGCGTCGCCTTGAGCACGTAATTCTCCCGCATCAGATCCCGAGGCAGCGGCACCCGGACCCCGCGCGCACTCATCAGGGCCACCACGTCGTCGAGGTATTGCGGAAACGCCTCGATGTCGCGATCGTCGCGGCCGGCAGCGCCGCGCAATGCCAGCGAGGTGACCGGATCCGAGCCCGGCGCCCGCCCGATCCCGAGATCGATGCGGCCCGGGTGAGCGGCCTCCAGCAGCGCGAACTGCTCGGCGACCGCGAGGGGCGCATGGTTGGGCAGCATCACGCCGCCCGAACCGAGACGAAGCTGGGAGGTGTGCGCGGCCAGATGGGCGATCAGCACCGGCGGGCTGGTGGCCGCGACGGCAGGCATGTTGTGGTGCTCGGCGACCCAGTAGCGGGTGTATCCCAGCCGGTCGGCGGTCTGCGCCAGGTGCGTCGTGGCCGTCAGCGCGTCGGCCGTGGACTGGTCGGTGCGTACCGGGACGAGGTCGAGGACAGAAAGCCGCATGACAGCGTCAACGTCATCAGGCGCCCGGTTCGTTCCCGCCGGCCGCCGATGCCAGGGCTTTCGCGGTGACGAAGATGTCGTCGAGCATCGCCTCGGTGAGCCGGCCGGTGAAGGTGTTCTGCTGGCTGGGGTGGAAGCAGCCGAGCAGGGTCACCGGCCCGAAAGCCGAGGTCAGCATGGCCGTCGCACCGTGACCGAACTTGGGTGCGGGCCGGGGCGACCCGAGGAGCTCCAGCGCCGCGCGCCACGCGAACGCACCCAGCGCGATGACCACCCGCACATGCGGGCCGACCAGCCGCCATTCGGCCTGCAGCCACGGCGCGCAGGTGGCCCGTTCGGCCGGCGTCGGG
>NZ_LT546207.1:2497307-2516073 GCF_900078665.2 Mycolicibacterium houstonense
CGTTCGCCGGCGGCGCGCACCGCACCGCGGCAGCCATCCGGGTATCGATGAGCCGCAGACCGTCGGCGGCGTCGACGCTCTCGGCCTGATTGGCCAGACCCACCCGGTGCAGTGCGGCGAACAGGAAGTCCCCTGACCGATCGCCGGTGAACACCCGCCCGGTGCGGTTGGCCCCGTTGGCCGCCGGGGCCAGCCCGACGATCATGATCCCGGGCTGCTCGGCGCCGAACCCGGTGGCGGGCCTACCCCAATACGGTTGATCGGCAAAGGATTTTCGTTTGGCAACCGCCACCTCTTCCCGCCAGGTGACCAGGCGGGGGCAGGCCCGGCACACCGAGACCTGCGCGTCGAGCGCGTCCACCGTGGCGACCTTGGCGGCCAGCCGCCGCACCTGTGCCCCGCTCTTCGCCACCGGGGTGGACGCCGTCGCCGGATCCCGGGGCCAGCCCGAACCGGGTGGCACCGGTGAGGTGAACGGTTCCCCGGTCCTCGGGTGGGGCAGCTCCATGACCTCACTGTGCCGGAAAATCCGTCGCTACGGGCGCGGGCGCGCTGTTAGATTCGGCCGCGATACCCCATGACCGATACCAAACGCGGCCCCATGCTGCTGATCCTGTTCGCCGCGTTGATGGCCGGCGCAGGCAACGGGATCACCATCGTCGCCTTCCCGTGGCTGGTGTTGCAGCGCAACGGATCCGCGGTCGACGCCTCGATCGTGGCGATGGCCGGGACGCTGCCGCTGCTGGTCGCCACCCTGATCGCCGGGGCCGCGGTCGACTACCTGGGCCGCCGCCGGGTCTCGATGCTGTCGGACCTGCTCTCGGCCCTATCGGTGATCGCGGTGCCGGTGCTGGCCCTGATGTTCGGGGTGGACGCGATCAACGTCGCGGTGCTGGCCGTGCTGGCCGCGCTCGGCGCCTTCTTCGACCCGGCCGGGATGACCGCTCGCGAGACCATGCTGCCCGAGGCCGCGGGACGGGCCGGCTGGACGCTGGATCACGCCAACAGCGTGTACGAGGCGGTGTTCAACCTGGCCTACATCGTCGGCCCTGGCATCGGCGGCCTGCTCATCGCCACCATCGGCGGCATCAACACGATGTGGGTGACCGCCGGGGCCTTCTGCTGCTCGATCCTGGCCATCTCGATACTGCGGCTGGAAGGCGCGGGCACGCCGGACCGGTCGCTGCTGACCGAGAGCGTGTGGGCCGGAATCATCGAGGGGCTGCGTTTCGTCTGGCACACACCGGTTTTGCGCACGCTGGCGATCGTCGACCTGGTGGCCACCGGCCTGTACATGCCGATGGAAAGCGTCCTGTTCCCCAAGTACTTCACCGACCGCAACGAGCCGACCGAGCTGGGTTGGGTGTTGATGGCGCTGAGCATCGGTGGGCTGCTGGGCGCGCTCGGCTATGCGGTGCTGTCACGACCGCGGGCGGTCGATCGGGCACCGTACATGAAGCGGCGCACCACCATGCTGACCGCGGTGATCACCCTCGGGGTCGCGATGACGGTGATCGCGTTCCTGCCGCCGCTGCCGCTGATCCTCGTGCTGTGCGCGGTCGTCGGATNGGCCGGCGTCGGGGCGTTCGCCGGCGGCGCGCACCGCACCGCGGCAGCCATCCGGGTATCGATGAGCCGCAGACCGTCGGCGGCGTCGACGCTCTCGGCCTGATTGGCCAGACCCACCCGGTGCAGTGCGGCGAACAGGAAGTCCCCTGACCGATCGCCGGTGAACACCCGCCCGGTGCGGTTGGCCCCGTTGGCCGCCGGGGCCAGCCCGACGATCATGATCCCGGGCTGCTCGGCGCCGAACCCGGTGGCGGGCCTACCCCAATACGGTTGATCGGCAAAGGATTTTCGTTTGGCAACCGCCACCTCTTCCCGCCANCCCCTTGTTTCTAAAACAAATAAAGTTGTTAAAAAAAGAAGGGTTTTCGCCACCGCCCCGACCCCCCCAATAAACAACTCCTCCAGGAAGCCCCCGCCCCCGCCACACCTGCGCGGCCGCGTGGTCGGGGTGATGGGTTCCCTGGCCTACGCGGCGGGCCCGCTGGGCCTGATCCTGGCCGGTCCACTGGCCGACGCCGTCGGCCTGCACGCCACCTTCCTCGCGCTGTCCCTGCCGATGCTGCTGCTCGGCCTGGTCGCGGTCACGCTGCCGGCGCTGCGCGAGCTGGACCGGCCTATCCCCGGGTCTTCGCCGTCAGCTGACCCACGCTCGTAGGATCGCGGTGTGCTGTCAGAGCTCATCAGCGAACTGCCCGAAGGTGTCGTGGTCACCGACCCCGACATCCTGGCCTCCTACCGCCAGGACCGGGCCGCCGATCCCGCTGCGGGCACACCCCTGGCGGTGGTCCGGCCCACTCGCACCGAAGAAGTCCAGACCGTGCTGCGCTGGGCCTCCGCACACCGGGTGGCCGTGGTGCCCCGCGGTGCGGGTACCGGATTGTCCGGCGGCGCCACCGCGCTCGACGGCGGAATCGTGCTGTCCACCGAGAAGATGCGCGACATCACCGTCGACCCGGTCACCCGCACCGCCGTCGTGCAGCCCGGTCTGCTCAACGCCGAGGTGAAGAAAGCCGTTGCCGCGCACGGCCTGTGGTATCCGCCGGATCCGTCGTCGTTCGAGATCTGCAGCATCGGCGGCAATGTCGCCACCAATGCCGGCGGGCTGTGCTGCGTCAAGTACGGCGTGACCACCGACTACGTGCTGGGGCTGCAGGTGGTGCTGGCCGACGGCACCGCGGTACGCCTGGGTGGGCCCCGGTTGAAAGATGTTGCCGGACTGAGCCTGACGAAGCTTTTCGTCGGCAGCGAGGGCACGCTGGGCGTGGTGACCGAGGCGACGCTGCGGCTGCTGCCGCCTCAGCACACGCCGTGCACCGTGGTCGCCACGTTCGGCTCGGTGGAGGCCGCCGCGGATTCCGTCGTCAAGATCACCGGCAAGATCCGGCCGTCCATGCTCGAGTTCATGGATTCGGTGGCGATCAACGCCGTCGAGGACAAGCTCAGGATGGGGCTGGACCGCAACGCGGCGGCGATGATGGTGGCGGCATCCGACGATCGCGGCGCGGCGGGTGCCGACGACGCCGCGTTCATGGCCGGGGTGTTCACCGAATGCGGTGCCAGCGAGGTGTTTTCCACCTCTGACCCGGACGAGGGCGAGGCCTTCGTGGCAGCCCGCCGCTTCGCCATCCCGGCCGTGGAGGCCAAGGGATCGCTGCTGCTCGAGGACGTCGGGGTGCCGCTGCCCGCGCTCGCCGATCTGGTCGGCGGGGTGGCCAAGATCGCTGCCCAGCGGCAGCTGCTGATCTCGGTGATCGCCCACGCCGGCGATGGCAACACCCACCCGCTGATCGTGTTCGACCCGGCCGACACCGACGAGGCGCAGCGGGCTCAACTGGCCTTCGGCGAGATCATGGATCTGGCGGTGGGACTGAGTGGCACCATCACCGGCGAACACGGCGTGGGCCGGCTCAAACGGCCGTGGCTGGCCGGTCAGATCGGGCCGGATGCCATGGAGCTCAACCGGCGGATCAAGAATGCCCTCGATCCGCAGAACATCCTGAACCCCGGCGCGGCGATCTAAGAAACGCCTATCAGAGTCAGCAGACCGCTTGTGCGCCAGGCGATCAGCGCGGCGAAGACGACCAGCACCACCACCGAGACACCGATCTGTATCGCGTTGCGCCGCTCGCGCGGGGCATAGACGAAGGCGGCGGCGACGCCCGCCCCGGTGACCAGGCCACCGATGTGGCCCTGCCAGCTGATCGCCCCGGTCCCGAGAGCGGGTCCGGCGAAGGTGAACACCAGGTTGAGCACCACCACCGCGGCGATCATGCGGACATCGAGGTTGAGCTTGCGGGCCACCACGAAGATCGCGCCGAACAGGCCGAAGATGGCCCCGGACGCTCCCGCTGTCTGCGAGAGCGGATGCGACAGCAGGTAGACCAGCACCGAACCGCCGAGCCCGCTGAGCGCGTAGAGCACCCCGAATCGCAACCGGCCCAGCCACTGCTCCAGCGGCGGCCCCACCACGTACAGCGCCCACATGTTGAACAGCAGGTGCATGACGCCGTAGTGCAGGAACATCGACGTCACCAGCCGGTAGTACTCGTCGAATGCGGCGATGCTCGCCGGTTGCAGCGTGAGTTCTCTCTCCAGATTCCCCGAGGCCATCTGCAGCGCGAACATCAACACGTTCACCGCGATGAGTGAGTAGGTCAGGATCGGGGCCCCGGACCGGGCCACTCCACCGAACTGGGTCCGCGGCGCCCGCACGGACTTCGCTCCCTCGTTGACGCACTCCACGCACTGGTGGCCGACGGCCGCCGCACGCATGCAGTCGGGACAGATGGGGCGCTGGCAACGCGTGCAACGCACATAGGTCGGACGGTCGGGGTGTCGGTAACACGTCGGTGTCTGGGCAGGTAGCTGCGGCGCGCCAGGGGTGCTCATCACGCCCGAGCCTAATGCGAACCGGCGAACACCGACGATGGCCCGCCGCACCGACTATTGACACTATGGCCTCGAGTGTCGTAGCAATAAGACATGGCAGCGACTTTGTCTCACAGCCCCGCCCGGTTCCAACCCGCCGACGCCGATACCTGGCCCAATCCGTGGCCGATGTACGCCGCGCTGCGCGATCACGACCCGGTGCACCACGTGGTGCCGGCCGAATCTCCCGAGCACGACTACTACGTGCTGTCCCGGCACGCCGACATCTGGGCGGCGGCGCGCGATCACGAGACGTTCTCCTCGGCGCAGGGCCTCACCGTCACCTACGGCGAGCTGGACATGATCGGCCTGGCCGACAATCCCCCGTTCGTCATGCAGGACCCGCCGGTGCACACCGAGTTCCGCAAGCTGGTCTCGCGGGGGTTCACGCCGCGTCAGGTGGAAGCCGTCGAGCCGAAGGTTCGCCAGTTCGTCGTCGAGCGCCTCGAGGGGTTGCGCTCGAACGGCGGCGGCGACATCGCCGCCGAACTGTTCAAGCCGCTGCCGTCTATGGTCGTGGCGCACTACCTCGGGGTGCCCGAGGAGGACCGGGACCAGTTCGACGGGTGGACCGACGCCATCGTCGCCGCCAACAGCTCGGCCGGCGGCATCACCGCGGCGATGGGCACCGCCGGCGCGGCGGTGGCGTCAATGATGGGCTACTTCTCCGAACTCATCGAGCGCCGCCGCCGCGAGCCAGGCGACGACACCATCTCGCACCTGGTGGCGGCCGGCGTGGGAGCCGACGGCGACATCGCCGGGGTGCTGTCGATCCTGGCCTTCACCTTCACCATGGTCACCGGCGGCAACGACACCACCACCGGAATGCTCGGCGGTGCAGTGCAACTGCTGCAGCAGCGGCCCGATCAGCGCCGGCTGCTGATCGACGATCCCGAGCTGATCCCGGATTCGGTAGACGAGTTCCTGCGGCTGACCTCCCCGGTGCAGGGCCTGGCCCGCACCACCACCCGCGACGTCACCATCGGCGACACCACCATCCCGGCCGGGCGCAAAACACTGCTGCTGTACGGCTCCGGAAACCGCGACGAGCGCGAATTCGGGGACAACGCTGCCGAACTCGACGTCCGGCGCAAGCCACGCAACATCCTGACCTTCAGCCACGGCGCGCATTTCTGTCTCGGTGCCGCGGCCGCCCGCATGCAGTCCCGGGTCGCCCTGACCGAATTGCTGTCTCGGTACCCGGATTTCGAGGTCGACCTCGATGCGGTGGTGTGGGCCGGCGGCAGCTATGTGCGGCGGCCGCTGTCGGTGCCGTTCCGGGCGGGCACCTGATGCCTCGCGACTGGTTGTCGGCGCGGCGGTCCGAAGTGGCTGCCGACCACATCCTCGACGCCGCCGACGCCCTGTTCAGCCGGCAGGACGCGGCGACCGTCGGCATGCACGAGATCGCAACGGCCGCAGGGTGTTCCCGTGCCACGCTGTACCGCTACTTCGAGAACCGCGATGCGCTGTACACCGCGTACGTGCACCGCGAGGCCCGCAAGCTGTACCAGGACGTCACCGAACAGGTGGCCGCGGTCACCGAACCGTCGGAGCGCTTGATCGAGGGCGTGATCACCGCCCTGCGCGCCGTGCGCGAGAGCCCGGCGCTGTCATCCTGGTTCGCCACCGCGCAGCGCCCGATCGGCGGCGAGATGGCCGAGCACTCCGAAGTGATCCGGGCGCTGGTCGAAGGTTTCGTGCGGTCGCTGGCCGGAACCGCGGCACAGGGCGACGACGAGGTAGGCCGCCGGGCTCGCTGGCTGGTCCGGGTCATGGTGTCGATGCTGGTCTTCCCCGGCGTCGACGAGGCCGACGAACGCACCATGCTGGCCGAGTTCGTCGCACCTCTGGTCGTCCCGGGTCAGCTGCCGGTCGAGTAGCCGAATGCCGGGCAGGACGAGCCGACCTGCCCCATACTTTCGAGTATGGCCAGCCACCCGCGGCCACTGCCGCCACTTCCGGCCGTGGCCACCATCGCCGAGGTCGTCTCGGTCATCGACACGATCACCGGCTGGGCGGTGGAAACATCAAGCCGGCTGGGCTATTTCGCGGCGCTGTACAAGCGGATCACCATCGCCGTCGGTGTCGCGGTCGAGGACGGGGTCTTCGAGGACGGCCCGCGGATGGACCGGCTCGACGCGGCGTTTGCGCAGCGCTACTTCGATGCGCTGAACGGGCACTTCCACCCGGGCCGGTACCCGAGACCCACCCGGTCTTGGCGCGCCACCTTCGACTGGGCCGAGAAACCCGAGCCGATCCTGGTGCAGCACATGCTGGCCGGGATCACCGCCCACATCGTGCTGGACCTCGGGATCGCGGCGCAGGGCCTGGCCGGCACGGGACGGCTGTCCACGCTGCACAAGGATTTCGACACCATCAACGCGGTGCTCGCCGGCCAGATCGGCGGCGTGGTCACCGACATCAACGAACTGTCGCCGGCCTTGGCCGACATCTATGCCGTGCTCAAACAGCATCAGATCTTCGTGATCAACGGGGCGATCAGGTCGCTGCGCGACAGCGCGTGGCGGTTCGCCTCGGTCCTGGCACTGGAGCCCGGATTCGCCCGGCCGCCCACGATCTGGGCGCGGGACCTGCAGGTGAGCCGGCAGGCGCAAGCGGTGTTCGACCCACCCAGCCTGGTCGGCGCCTTCGATCTGGCGGTCGGTGAGATCGCCGCGCGCGAGAGCCGGGACGTGGCCAGGAACGTCGCGGTGCTCGACGAGATCGCCGCGACACCCGCCCCGATCCAGACCGTGCTGTGACGGTGTGACGCCGGACGGCGTCAGGCCACCCAGTACGCCTGGGCCTTGATGGATTTGCGCGGGATGCCGTACTGCTCGCGGAACACCCGCGCCACCGCCCGGGTGGTGCGGTTGTTGCACGCGACCCAGCCGAAGTGATCGGCAGCGTCGAATGCCGATGCGCTGACGGCATCGAGCAGATCGTCGTCGTTGCGGTCCACCCAGGTGATCTCGGCGTCGCCGGTGACCGGCAGCTCGCGGTCGTCGTCGTGGCCGGCCTCCAGGAAGACGCGGGCCGGGACATCCCCGATCGCGTCCAGCAGGGAATTGATGGCAGGCAGCGAGGCCGTGTCGCCCACGATGACGTACCCGGCAGGCGCCGGTTGCGGCACCGCGAAGTTGCTGCCGAGCACGGTCACCTCGAGCACATCTCCGGGCTCGGCCGCGCCGGCCCACCGGGTCGCGATGCCCTCGTGCATGGCGAAGTCGATGTCGACGGTTCCGGCCTGCGCATCGGGATTGACCAGGGTGTAGCCGCGCTGGTGAGCCTTGCCCCCGTCGGGGAACCAGCCGCGCACCCACATCGTCGGGTGCACCCGCTGCTCGGCGAGCAACCGCTGTGCGTCGAAGTGCAATCTCAGGTAGTTCGGGGTGAGTTCGGTACGACCGGTGACCGTCAGCTCGTAGTCACCGCCCCGCCAGAGTTTGACGAGGGCTCCTTCCAGTCCGCGTGACGCCTTCTGCTCGGCCATCCCACATCCTTTCGCCGCTTATTAGGTTAGCTTACCCTAACTTCGTAGCGCTGTGGCGAGCTCGCCTGCCCGGACCGCGACGTTCGACAGCAAGGTGGCCCCGAGTCCATGGGTGTGCTCGACCGCCGAGCCGTTGAGATAGATGTCGCCAGGTGCGCCGGCTCGTGGGCACAGCCGGTAGTCGCGGCTGACGACGGGGCGATGGCGCTCGTCGAACTCGTAGAGTGCGGCCAGATCGCCGAGGAGTGCCGCGACATTCATCGGTGCGTAGCCCGTCGCGTACACGATCGCATCGCAGTCCAGCGTCTCCCGGGACCCGTCGGCCAGCGCGGTGACCGTCACCCGGACGCCGTCGGCGTGCTCCTCGACCCGCGAGACGGCCGAGGCCTTGTGCATGTGCAGCCGCCGTTCACCGGCCACCCGCTCGGCGTACTCCCTGTCGTACAGATCTGCGATCAACTCGGGCTCCACCGCCGAGTAGTTCGACGAACGGTGGTAGTCGAGCAGGCGTTGGCGGAGCGGCTCGTCGGCCCCGTAGAACACATCGACCGCTGACGGGTCGAACATCCGGTTGGCGAACGCACTGTCGTCGGCGACGCTGTAGCCGTACCGCGCGAAGACCGAATGCACATGGGCTTCCGCGAAGCCGCGGTGCAGATAGGCGACCACCTCCGCCGCACTCTGTCCCGCGCCGACGACCACGAACCGGCGCGGCGGGCCTGCGGGCAGGGCAGCCAGGCCGCTGAGCAGGCAATGGCTGTGCCATTGGCGACAACTCGGCCGCACACCGGTAGGCAGCACCGGGTGCAAGCCGACGCCCAGAACCAGAGCGCCGGCCGAAAACCGCCGCCCGCCATCGGTATGCACCACGAATCCGTCATCCGAGGCCTCCACCGCGACCGCCCGGTTGCCGTAGCGGACATCGTCCGCGAAATGCCCGGCCGCCCACTCCAGGTAGTCGTGGAACTCCAGCCGGCTGGGGAACACGTTGTGCCGGCCGATGAAGTCGACGAGCCGGCCGCATTCGCTGAGGTAGTTGACAAAGCTGAAGTCGCTCTTGGCATTCCGAAGGGTGACCAGATCCTTGAGGAACGGGATCTGCATGCGCGCGCCCGGCAGCAGCATGTCCCGGTGCCAGCCGAACCGCGGCTGGGCCTCCAGGAATGTCGCATGCGTGCCCTGTTCGGCCAGCGCGATCGCCAAGGCGAGATTCGACGGGCCGAAACCGATGCCCAGCAGCGGCGGTTCAGGTCTGGACATGTGCGCGGGTCAATCGTTGCAGGTAGTTCTCCCGCACCATGTCCCGGTTGATCAGGACGACGAAGTCGGCCATGTCGAAATCCGGGTCATAGGACGGCTCACCGCAGATCACCCCGCCGATCCGCAAGCTGCCCGCCACCATCGGCGGCAGCCTCACCCGACCGGGGTCGGGTAGCTCATCAAGACTCAAACCGTTGACGCGCACCGGGTTTCGCGGCGTCACCCGGTACTCGCCGGGCGCGCGGCTCCCGCCGAGCGCGGCATCACGCACCCCCCGAACCAACGATCCGCGGGGACCACCGTCCTCCATCCGTACCGACAGGCATCCGATCGCCCACTCGTATCCGGTCAGATCCTGGTAGCGCAGGATCCCCGACCACAACAGCGCCACCACAGCGCCGCTTCGATGGTCCGGATGCACGCTCACCCGGCCCAGTTCGACCAGAGACGGCCGCAACCGATCCAGCCCCGGGCTCATGTCGAAGATGGTGTCGGCGAACACTCCGCCGGCGGCCCGCGCGCCGTCCGGCGGGAGCAGGCGATAGCAGCCCACGATCTCACCGGTGGTCTCATCCCTGGCGAGCAGATGGTTGCTGTACGGATCGAACTGGTCGACGTCGATCATCTGGCCGGTCAGCGGTCCACGAACGGCCTGCGGCAGCGTCGCCCCCATCTCCTCGGCGAAGGTCTGGTAGCGCAACCGTTGAGCCGCTTCGATCTCGGCGGGGTCAGTGGAGATCAAGATTGTGTAGCGTCCGGTGTCGGCCGCTGAAATCAGGACTGCCCCACCGTCCATAGTTTGCGAAAGTAGACGCATCGCAGCCGTCCCGCACACTGTTTCGCGATACCGCACCGAACAGTTACGCCAACGTCAATCCCGCGCGTCGACAACCTCAGCAACGATCTCCTGATGACGGCCCACCGCGATCAACACCGCGACCAGAACCAGTCCGGCAGTGGCCGCGCCGGACGCCGCGACCAGGGCCGCCTGCATCCCGGCGGCGCTGGCCTCACGTGCCGCCGGATCGATCGCAGGCAGCGCCGCGCCGACGTCACCCGCGTGGCTACTGAACAGGGCCCCCAGGCCGGCGACACCGGCGGCGATGCCGATCTGACGGACCGTACTGACTGTGCCGGTTGCCATTCCGGCGTCCTCGACGGGCACGAACCGTAGCGCGGCCTCCGACGTCAACGCCGCCAGTCCGCCGAGGCCGAGCCCCGCCACGATCGAACCGCCGATGAAATGCGTCCACGCCGTCACCGCCGAAACACCGGTCATCAACCACAGCCCGGCTGCGATCAGTGCGGCACCGGCCGGGATCACCACCGGCACCGGTACCCGCCGGCCGGCCATCATGGCCAGCGGGGCACCGGCCACGATCGACACGGTCAGCGGCAGCGCCCGCAGCCCGGCCTCAAACGCACTGAACCCCAAGGTGTTCATGAAGTACAGCGCCAGGTAGTTCGTCGCAGCCATCAGCGTGGCCGCGGCCACGAAGGCCGCCAGCGCCACCCCGGCGAATCCGGGCCTGCGCAGCACCGCCAGGTCGACCATGGGCTCGGCCACCCGTGTCTCCCACCACCCGAACACCGCGAGCGTGAGCACGCAGAACGCGCTCAGCCCGGCCAGCAGCGGGCCGCGCCAGTCGTACCGGTCGCCTTCGATCAGCACGTAGACCCCGGCGAACAGTGCGGCGGACAGCAGCACGGTGCCCACGATGTCGACCGGACGGGCTTGCGCGGCACGGTTTTCCGGGATGTAGCGGGCGCCGATCACCAGCGCGGCCAACCCGATCGGGACATTGACCACGAAGATCGCCGGCCAGCCGAAGCCGTCGACCAGAGCACCGCCCAGCAGTGGGCCCACCGCCCCACCCGCGCCCATCACCGCGCCGTACGTGGCGATCGCGACGGCCCGCCCGTGTCCCGGCGGGTACACCGCGGCGACCAGCGGCAACGAAACGCCCAGCAGGACTGCCCCGGCCGCACCTTGCACGACCCGGGTGGCGTTGAGCATCTCGATCGTGGTGGCCAGTGCGCACCCGACCGAGGCCAGCGTGAACACCGTCATCCCGCCCAGGTACAACCGCCGGCGGCCGACCCGATCTCCCACCGTTGCGGCGGTCAGCAGCAGCGCCGCCATCGGCAGCGCGTAACCGTCGACCACCCACTGCAGCCCGCTCAGCCGGGCATCGAGTGAGGACTGGATATCGGCCAGTGCCGCAGACACGATGGTCATGTCGAGCAACAGCATGAACACCGCAAGACAGACTGCCAGCAGCGTCAGACGCGGCCGGCGCTCGGTCACGAACGGACCCGGGTGAACCGGTGCAGCAGCCAGGCGGCCGGGATGGTGAATGCCATGGTGAGGACGAACAGGCTGAGCATCGACCCCGTGTAGACCGGATCCCGCATCACCTCGACCATCACCAACTCCATGATCATCAGGTGGATCAGAAAGATCTCGTATGAGATCTCACCGAGGAAGACCATCGGCCGCGAGGCCAGAAACCGGTTGTACCAACCGCGATCGCCCAATGCCGGCGGCGCCACCAACAACGCCGCGATGGCCGCGTAGAAGAACGTCTTGACCAACGCCTCGCTCAGCTTGGCCGGTGAGGTGGTGGGCTCCCCCGCCAGCGGCGTCGAGGCGATGAAGTAACACACCACCGCCAGCGGGACGCACACCACGGCGTAGCCGCGCACCTTGAGTTGCGCCAGCACCGTCAGTGCCATCCCCGCCACGAACCACGCCATATAGGTGGGCAACCAGAGCCGGGCGCCGTCAGGCAGATTCGTGGAATCGTGCACGATCCACAGCCACAGCGGCGACACCGCGGCCAACGCCGCCAGACCGAAGAACAACAGGGCCGGCCGCCAGCGGCGCCGGCACAACACCACCAGCAGCAGGTACGCCAGCAGCGGCAGCACGACGTAGAACGCCGCCTCCACCGCCAGGCTCCACATCTGTGTCAGGCCCTGGTGCAGATAGGAGAACAGATAGTTGTCGGTGTAGATCTGCGTCAGCGTGAGGTTGCGGAACAGACCCATCCAGGTGTGCCCGGGGTTCGGTCCCCCGGTGCGAAAGTGGTAGAGCAGGTAGGCGATCAGCACCGTGACCACATAGGCCGGCATGATTCGTCGCACTCGATGCCAGGCGTATCGGCGGACCGACGGCGCCTTGTATTCGGTCGCCGCGACTGGATCTGATGCGCGGCTCGCAGCGGCTACCCACGGCCGGAACAACAGGAACCCACTCAGCACGAAGAAGATCGGCACCCCGATCTCGGCGCGCGACAGCACCAGGCCCAGATAGCCCTGCGGGTACTTGCCGGTGGTGTACGCCGCATGCGTCACCACCACCAGAATGGCGGCCACCGCGCGGATTCCGGTCAGCGAGGCGACGCGGGTCGACGCCGGGGCGTCGACCGACTCAAGGCCACCCTGCTCCGACGGTCCCCTCACACTTCTGGAGACCGTCACTTCGTCTTCCGGTGCGGCTTCCCCGAGCGCTCGCGGTGATCCTTGTACTCACGGCGCGGCCCACGGTCGGGCGCCAGATTGATCAGCACGCCCGAGATCCGGGTGTTCTCCAAGGCCTTGAGCGTCTTCTTGGGCAGCTTCTCGGGCAACTCGACCAACGAGTAGTCCGCGCGGATGGTGATGTGGCCGAACTCATTGCGGTGCAGACCGCCCTCGTTCGCGATGGCGCCGACGATGTGGCCGGGGCCGACCTTGTGCCGCTTGCCCACCGAGATGCGGTAGGTCGCCAGACCCTCGCGAGGCGGACGCTCCTTGCGCGGACGCTCGCCCCGATCGTCGCGATCCCGCTCCCGGCGCTTCTCCGGCGGCGGCTCGGTCATCAGGAACTCTTCGCCGTTGCGCGACTGCAGTGCCAGCGCCGCGGCGATGTCGGCCATCGGCACGTCGTTCTCGCGCTCGTAGTCCTCGATGAGCCTGCGGAACAGCTCCAGGCCGGGGCCGTTGAGCGAATCGGTGATCGAGTCGCGGAACTTGGCCACCCGCTGCGCGTTGACGTCGTCGACGCTGGGCAGCTCGGCCTCGATGACCTTCGACCGGGTGTGCTTCTCGATCGACTTGAGCAGATGGCGTTCGCGCGGGGTGACGAACAGCAGGGCGTGCCCCGAGCGGCCGGCCCGGCCGGTGCGGCCGATGCGGTGCACGTAGGACTCGGTGTCGTGCGGGATGTCGTAGTTGACGACGTGCGAGATGCGCTCGACGTCGAGACCGCGCGCGGCGACATCGGTGGCGATCAGGATGTCGATCGTGCCGTCCTTGAGCGCGGTGATGGTGCGCTCACGCTGCGCCTGGTTGATGTCGCCGTTGATGGCGGCGGCCGCGAACCCACGGGCCTTGAGCCGCTCGGCGACTTCTTCGGTGGCCTGCTTGGTGCGGACGAACACGATCATCGCGTCGCCCTGCTCGACCTCGAGCACCCGGGTCAGCGCATCCAGCTTGCGCGGACCGGCCACCTGGATGAACCGCTGGGTGATGTTCTCGGCGGTGGCGGTCTTGGCCTTGACCGTGACCTCGACCGGATCGTGCAGATATTTGGTGGTGATCTTGCGGATGGCCGGCGGCATGGTCGCCGAGAACAAGGCCACCTGCTTGTACTCGGGGGTGTCGGCGAGGATCCGCTCGACCTCTTCGGCGAAGCCCATGGTGAGCATCTCGTCGGCCTCGTCGAGCACCAGGTAGTCCAGGTTGGACAGGTCGAGGGTGCCGCGCTCGAGATGATCGATCACGCGGCCCGGGGTGCCCACCACCACCTGCGCGCCGCGCCTCAGGCCGGACAACTGCACGGTGTAGGACGCGCCGCCGTAGATCGGCAGCACGTTGATCTCCGGCAGATGCGCGCCGTAGCGGCCGAAGGCCTCGGCGACCTGCAGGGCCAGCTCACGGGTCGGAGCCAGCACCAGCGCCTGGGTGTTGCGGCTGGAGGTGTCGATCTTGGACAGGATCGGGATGGCGAACGCGGCGGTCTTTCCCGTGCCGGTCTGGGCCAGCCCGACCACATCGGAGCCCGCCAGCATGGCGGGTATGGTCGCGGCCTGGATCGCCGAGGGCGACTCGTACCCGACTTCGGTGACGGCTTGTAACACCGCAGGGTGAATCTGCAGGTCGGCAAATGTCGGGGCGGCGTCCCCCGGATCCGGGTCTGGCGAGCTCATCGGTTCAGAAGTCTAGTGCCAATCAGGTCGATCCCCCGCCGCGCGCCTGCACAAACCCGCAGCGGGGTCGAGGTAGGTTGCGCAACTGTGAAACGGGTGGCAGCGGATTCGATGGCGCCGGCCGCGATCTTGACGGCCGTACTCATGCTCGCCGGATGCGGGTCGGGCGATTCCACGGTCTCGAAAACCCCCGATGCGGGCCCCGGTCCCGCGCCGACCTCGGTGGCGAAGCCGGCCGCGAAGCCCGCACCCTCGTCGGCCCCGCCACCGGCCGACCCGTGCGCGGTGAACCTGGCCGCCCCGGAGATCGCCAGGGCGGTGTCCGAGTTGCCGCGCGACCCACGCAGCAATCAGGCCTGGAGCCCCGAGCCCGTCGCGGGCAACTACAACGAGTGCGCGCAGTTGTCGGCCGTGATCGTGCGGGCCAACACCAACTCCGAGAACCCCAACACCCGTGCGGTGCTGTTTCACCTCGGCAAGTTCATCCCGACCGGCGTCCCCGACACGTACGGCTTCAACGGCGTCGACCGAGCCGCCAGCACCGGTGACACCGTGGCCCTGCAGTACTCCGGCGGATTCCACGGGCTGGCCAGCACGGTGAAGTTCCGCTGGAACGGCGGCGGCGTGGAGTTGATGGGCAACCTGGGCTGAGGGTTCTGCGCGACGCAGACGCGAAGTGTCGGTTCGCTCACCTACAGTGACAGCGTGTTCGTCACCGACGAGGGCGCGTCGGGGCCGACCGTCATCTACAGCGCGTCGGACCTTGCCGCGGCCGCCCGCTGTGAATATGCGCTGCTGCGTTCGTTCGACGCGCGGCTGGGCCGCGGCCCGGCGGTGTCATCGGATGACGAATTGCTGGCCCGCACAGCGGAACTGGGCGACGAGCACGAACAGCGCCACCTCGACGAACTTCGCGCGGGCGCCGGTGTGACGGTGATCGGCCGGCCCGCCTACACGGTCGCCGGGCTGAGCGCGGCGGCCGCGGCCACCCTCGAGGCGGCCCAACGCCGGGACCCGGTGATCTACCAGGCCGCGATGTTCGACGGGCGCTTCGCCGGGTTCGCCGACTTCCTGATCTGGGACGGTGCGCGGTACCGGCTCCGCGACACCAAACTGTCCCGGTCGGTGAAGGTCGAGGCCCTCCTGCAGCTGGCCGCCTATGCCGATGTGCTGACCGGCGCGGGCGTGCCCGTGGCCGACGAGGTCGACCTGGTACTCGGTGACGGCGCGGTGTCCAGCTATCGCGTCGACGAGCTGCTGGCGGTGTACCGGCCGCGGCGTCGCGCATTGCAGGAACTGCTCGACGGGCATCTCGCCGGCGGTGCCGCGGTGCGCTGGTCCGACGAGACGGTGCGGGCCTGCTTCGGCTGTCCGGAATGTGAGCAGCAGGTGCGCGCCANGCGCCCAGCAGGGCCGCCGCGGTTCCGGCCGCGTCGGGGTGACGCGACAGTGCGACGGCCGGGGCGTTGGGCAGCACCAGACCCATCCCGGCCAGGATCGCCAGCACCGGCACCACGAATGCGGACAGCCCACCGACGTGCGCGACGGTCAACCCCACGAACATCAGCCCGGCGACCACCGACCAGCTCAGGGCGGCGACCGTGATGGCCTGCGGCGAGAACCGGCGCAGCAGTACCACATTGAACTGAGTGGAGCCGATCAGCGCGATCGCGCCCGCGGCGAACACCAGCGCGAAGGCCTGCTGGTCCAGGCCATAGCGGTCCTGCAGGACGAACGGCGCCGCGGAGATGTAGGCGAANACCGGCGCGGTGCCCGGCCTCCCCCAGCGCACGGTGACGGCGCTGACCGGCCAGGCCCGGTTGCAGGCGGCGCCGCGGGTGGACGCCAAACCGCCGTATGAGGTGGTCGACGCCCAACCGCTGATGCTGCTGCCGGACCCCGACAAGGGTGACCTGTTCTTCGACTACGAGGGCGACCCGTTGTGGACGGTCAACGGTCACGACTGGGGGCTGGAATACCTGTGGGGCGTGCTCGGCGCAGAAGGCAACTTCCAGCCGTTCTGGGCGCACGACCGGGCCGGCGAACGGCAGGTGCTCATCGACTTCCTGGACTTCGTCCGCAAGCGCCGCAAGCGTTTTCCCAAGATGCACATCTACCACTACGCGCCGTACGAGCGCAGCACCCTGCTCCGGCTCGCCGGCCGCTACGGGGTGGGCGAGAACGATGTCGACGACCTGCTGCGCAACGGGGTCCTGGTGGATCTGCTCCCGTTGGTACGCAAGAGCATTCGCGTCGGTACCGAGAACTACAGCATCAAATCGCTGGAACCGCTGTACATGGGGACCGAACTGCGCGGCGGCGAGGTCACCAAGGCCACCGATTCGATCACCGAGTACGCGCGCTACTGCGCGCTGCGCGACGCCGGTCAGCACGACGAGGCCGCCACCGTGCTCAAGGAGATCGAGGAGTACAACCGCTACGACTGCCGTTCCACGCACCGGCTGCGTGACTGGCTGATCAACAGGGCATTCGAAGCCGAGGTGCCACCGCGCGGCCCGCAGCCGGTCCGCGACGGGGCGCCGATCGAGAAGGCCGACGCCGTCGACCGCAAGCTGCTCAAGTTCGCCGGCGACGGAGTGGAACCGCGCACGCCCGAACAGCAGGCGGTCGCGCTCGTCGCCGCGGCCCGCGGTTTCCACAAACGTGAAGACAAACCGTTCTGGTGGGGACATTTCGACCGGATCAACAACCCGGTCGACGAATGGGCCGACAGCACAGGTGTTTTCGTCGCAGAACAGGCCCACGTCGTCACCGACTGGCACATCCCGCCGCGGGCCCGCAAGCCCCAACGGCAGGTCCGGCTGACCGGCGCCATCGACGCCGGGGAACTGGGCAGCGAGGTCTATGCGCTCTACGCCCCGCCGGCACCGGCCGGCCTGTCCGACGACCCGGACCGGCGCGGCTTCGGTAGCGCCACCGTGGTCGGTTGCGACAACCCGGACGCCCCCACCGAGGTGCTGATCACCGAGCGCCAACCCAGGGATGGCGACGTCTTCACCGAGGTGCCGTTCGCACTGACGCCCGGGCCGCCGATCAACACCAAGCCCTTGCAGGCTTCCATCGACAGCACGGCGGCCGCGGTGTCGGCCGGTCTGCCGAAGCTGCCGGCCGACGCGGTGACCGACATCCTGCTGCGCCGCCCACCGCGCACCGTCAGCGGCCGGGCGCTGCCCCGTAGCGGGGACACCGCCACCGATGTCACCGCGGCGTTGCTGGACCTGGACGGCTCGTACCTCGCCGTGCACGGGCCACCCGGCACCGGCAAAACCCACACCTCGGCGAAGATCATCGCCCGCCTGGCCAACGAACATGGTTGGCGTATCGGCATCGTCGCGCAATCACATGCGGTGATCGAGCATCTGCTGGATCAGGTGCTCGACGCCGGGGTGGACGCGGCGCGGGTGGCCAAGAAACGCAAGGGCGCCGACCCGCGGTGGACCGAGATCGACCAGAACCACTACGCCGCGTTCATCGCCGACCATCCCGGCTGCGTGATCGGTGGTACCGCATGGGATTTCGCGAACGAAGCGCGAGTGCCACGGCAATGCCTCGACCTGCTGGTGCTCGAGGAGGCCGGCCAGTTCAACCTGGCCAACACCATCGCGGTGGCCCCGGCCGCGCGCAACCTGCTGCTGCTCGGCGACCCGCAGCAACTGCCCCAGGTCTGCCAGGGCACCCATCCCGCACCGGTCGACGATTCGGCGCTGGGCTGGCTGGTCGAGGGGTCGCACACGCTGCCGGCCGAACGGGGCTACTTCCTGGACCGCTCGTTCCGGATGCATCCGGCGGTGTGCGGTCCGGTATCGCGACTGTCGTATGACGGCCGGCTGCGGTCACACGAAAAGGTCAGTGCGGCACGGGCACTCGACGGTCTCACCCCTGGCGTGCGGGTACTCGAGGTGCCGCATCTCGGCAATTCGACCGACAGCCCGGAAGAGGCGCACGCGATCGTCGCGGCCATCACCGGCCTGCTCGGGACCACCTGGACCGACGAGCACGGCAGCACGCCGCTGGGCCAGGAACACGTCCTGGTGGTGACGCCCTACAACGCGCAAGTGACCACGGTGCGGCGGGCACTCGACGCGGTCGGCCTGACCGAGGTACAGGCCGGCACAGTGGACAAGTTCCAGGGCCGGCAAGCACCCGTGGTGTTCGTGTCGATGACGGCGTCGTCTGCCGCCGACGTACCGCGGGGCATCGGCTTCCTGTTGAACCGCAACCGGCTCAACGTGGCGATCAGCCGGGCCAAGTACGTCGCCTACATCGTGCGCTCACCACAGCTCACCGACTACCTGCCCGG
>NZ_LT546207.1:2516129-2518401 GCF_900078665.2 Mycolicibacterium houstonense
ACGGCGCCTGGCAGTTGCTGATCGAATTGGCCGGCGACAGCGACCAGACCGAACGCCTGGCCCAGGCGCTGGAGGGTGCCGACCTCGTCGGCGAGCCGGCCGTCGGCGTCGACGTGATCGCCCAGCAGCGGTTGTGGCAGGTGCGCGAGTCGGTGGCCGAGGTGCTCGGATTGTTCGGCCCGCCACTGAAATTCGATGTCTCGCTGCCGCTGTCGGCCATCCGGGAGTTCGCGACCGAGGCGACCGGCGTGATCGCAACGCAGGTCCCCCAGGCCATCCCGGTGCTCTTCGGCCACCTCGGTGAGGGCAATCTGCACCTGAACGTGTTGCGCTGCCCCGCCGAGGCCGAACCGGCGCTGTACGCCGCGATGATGGCGTTGATCGCCGAGTGCGGCGGCAACGTCAGCTCCGAACACGGCGTGGGCTCACGCAAGCGCGACTATGTGGCGATGTCCCGCTCCGAGGCCGACATCGCGGCCATGCGCGCGGTCAAGGCCGCGTTCGACCCGACGGGCTACCTCAATCCCGCGGTGTTGTTCCGTCGCTCTCGGCCATGAACTCGGCGTAGATGTTCTTCCACTGCTCGGGGTCCTCGACCACGGGCGGCGCACGCAACACCACGGTGGCCGCCTCGTCGTCGTCAGCGCCGTCGTCGTGGTCGACGGTGAACTCGACGTAATCGTCGTCATCGTCGTCGCGCGGGTCGGTGTAGGGCTCCGGGTTCGCGCCGGGCACCGATGCGGGTGCCGTGCCGAAACCGACCAGGAACAGCGCCCCGACCACCCCGAACAACGCGATGAACGCGGGCAACAGCATGGACTGCGACATCGCCGCGGCGAACGGCGCGTGCAGGAACTCCGGCAACTCGGNACATCCTGCTGCGCCGCCCACCGCGCACCGTCAGCGGCCGGGCGCTGCCCCGTAGCGGGGACACCGCCACCGATGTCACCGCGGCGTTGCTGGACCTGGACGGCTCGTACCTCGCCGTGCACGGGCCACCCGGCACCGGCAAAACCCACACCTCGGCGAAGATCATCGCCCGCCTGGCCAACGAACATGGTTGGCGTATCGGCATCGTCGCGCAATCACATGCGGTGATCGAGCATCTGCTGGATCAGGTGCTCGACGCCGGGGTGGACGCGGCGCGGGTGGCCAAGAAACGCAAGGGCGCCGACCCGCGGTGGACCGAGATCGACCAGAACCACTACGCCGCGTTCATCGCCGACCATCCCGGCTGCGTGATCGGTGGTACCGCATGGGATTTCGCGAACGAAGCGCGAGTGCCACGGCAATGCCTCGACCTGCTGGTGCTCGAGGAGGCCGGCCAGTTCAACCTGGCCAACACCATCGCGGTGGCCCCGGCCGCGCGCAACCTGCTGCTGCTCGGCGACCCGCAGCAACTGCCCCAGGTCTGCCAGGGCACCCATCCCGCACCGGTCGACGATTCGGCGCTGGGCTGGCTGGTCGAGGGGTCGCACACGCTGCCGGCCGAACGGGGCTACTTCCTGGACCGCTCGTTCCGGATGCATCCGGCGGTGTGCGGTCCGGTATCGCGACTGTCGTATGACGGCCGGCTGCGGTCACACGAAAAGGTCAGTGCGGCACGGGCACTCGACGGTCTCACCCCTGGCGTGCGGGTACTCGAGGTGCCGCATCTCGGCAATTCGACCGACAGCCCGGAAGAGGCGCACGCGATCGTCGCGGCCATCACCGGCCTGCTCGGGACCACCTGGACCGACGAGCACGGCAGCACGCCGCTGGGCCAGGAACACGTCCTGGTGGTGACGCCCTACAACGCGCAAGTGACCACGGTGCGGCGGGCACTCGACGCGGTCGGCCTGACCGAGGTACAGGCCGGCACAGTGGACAAGTTCCAGGGCCGGCAAGCACCCGTGGTGTTCGTGTCGATGACGGCGTCGTCTGCCGCCGACGTACCGCGGGGCATCGGCTTCCTGTTGAACCGCAACCGGCTCAACGTGGCGATCAGCCGGGCCAAGTACGTCGCCTACATCGTGCGCTCACCACAGCTCACCGACTACCTGCCCGGCCAGCCCGACAGCCTGATCGCGCTCGGGGCCTTCCTGGCACTGACCGAGGACTGTGATACACCCGACCGGTGACTGAAACGCTTACCGAAACGCTTGCCGGGATCGTGGGCGCCGGCCAGGTCACCACCGATCCCGACGTGTTGGACGGCCGCTGCATCGACCACACCGGGCGTTACCGCGGGCGGGCCACGGCCCTGGTCCGGCCGGGCACCGCCGACGAGGTG
>NZ_LT546207.1:2519673-2557578 GCF_900078665.2 Mycolicibacterium houstonense
CCGCGAAACCGATCGTCGCAACGCCGAGGTTGGCCAGGCTGAAGTCACGATCGGCGAAGATCCGCAGCGGGATCAGCGGCTCGGCGGTGTTGACCGCCTGCCAGTACACGAACGCGACCATCACCGCGATGCCGAGCGCGCCGGTCGCCCACACCCACGGCGCCCAGTCCCGCGACTGGCCTTCCTGCAGGGCGAACACGATCAGGAACATGCCGAGACCGGACAGCACCACGCCCAGTACGTCGAAGCGGTGCGGCGCCGTCGGCAGCACCGGCACCAGCCACACCGCCAGGGCGAGGCCGAGGATCCCGATCGGCACGTTCACGAAGAAGATCCACTGCCAGCCCAGCCCACCGACCAACACCCCGCCGGCGAGCGGTCCGACCAGGGTGGCCACGCCGGCGGTCGCGCCCCACACGCTCATCGCCACCCCGCGGCGGTCGGCCGGGAAGATGCGGGTGATGGTCGACAACGTCTGCGGCGTCAGCAAGGCGGCCCCGATGCCCTGCACCACGCGGGCCGCGATCAGCATCTCGAGGCTGCCCGCCAGACCGCACCACAGCGAGGCCCCGGTGAAGACGGCCAGACCGGCCAGATAGAGATTCTTCGGTCCGTATACGTCGCCCAGCCGCCCCGCGACGAGCAGCGGCACCGCATAGGAGAGCAGATACGCGCTGGTCACCCAGATCACGCCGTCGTAGTCGGCGCCGAGCCGATCCATGATCGTCGGGTTCGCGACCGCGACGATCGTCGCGTCGACCAGGATCATGAAGAACCCGACCATCATGGCCCACAGCGCGTGCCAGGGATTCTCCGGACGCGCGGGCACACGGCGTCCGCGGCTCTGGGTGCGATCGTTCGGCGCTGGGGACATCTCAGGTCTGGTGGTCGGGCCTCGGGTTCGGCTGTGCTGGGACGTTGACGGCCCAGCCGACGCTACCCGTGGCCCGGTCAGGCCGGCTCGGCAACCGCCTCCGGAGCGAGGTGGAGAGCGTCGTCCCGGTATTCGCGGTCGTCGTCATCGTCGTTACGCAAACCGACGAGCAGCAACGCCGTCAGGGCGATCGCCATCCCGGCGGTCATCACCGATGCCAACGCCAGCGCACCGTTGCCCAGGGCGCCGNGGGTAAAAGAGACAGGACCAGCACCAGGATCACGAATCGCGAGTCGCGCAGCAGCTCGAGGTAGGTCGAGGCGATGCCGCTCACCGCGAGCGGACGGCGGTGCGCCACCGGCAGCGTTTCCGGCAGGGCGAGCGCGGCCATCACCAACAGCAGGCCCGCCACGACCACCAACGCGACGAAGACCCAGTGCCACGACCCGTGCAACAGCACGGCCGCACCGAGTGACGGCGCCAGCACCGGGGCGACGCCGAGCACCAGCATCAGCCGCGACATCACCGTCGCCGCCATCGAACCGCTGAACAAGTCGCCGACCACGGCGACCGCCACCACCGAGGCCGCGGCCGCACCCATGCCCTGGAGCCCGCGTGCGAGCCCGAGCACCGCGATGTTGGGCGCCAGCACGCACAGCACCGAGGCCAGCATGTGCAGCACGATGCCGACCATCAACGGGCGCCTGCGCCCCAGCGAATCCGACAACGGGCCGACGACCAGCTGGCCCAGCGCCAGCCCGGCCAGGGTGCCGGTGAGCGTCAACTGCGACACCGAGGAGGAGACGGAGAGTTCGTGGGCAATCCTGGGCAGCGCAGGCAGGTACATGTCGATGGTGAGCGGGCCCAGCGCCACCAGGGCACCCAGCACCAGGATCATCCGGATCCGGCTCGGCGGGGCTAGCTGTGTCGTCTGGTCCACGTCGGGCGATGATGCCATGAAGATAATTAGCCCCACACATCACTTTTTTGTTCCCGTGACCGCCGTCACCCTCGGGCACCGGCAACGGACCGTCGTTCGTTCTCTCGTCGTCAGGCGACGCGTTAGCCTGGCAGTCAACGATGGGTTCACACCTGGGAGGCCCCGAAGTGCGTGCACGTTCCAAGGCCCAACTGCCGGCGACGGTCGACGAGACCGCCGATCCCAGCGCGGCCGCCAAAGTGCTCTCGGCGATCATCGAGGGCAGCTCACGTGTCCAGGCTCCCGCGGTCAAGGCCTACGTGGACCGGTTGCGCAGCCACCAGCCCGACGCCACCCCGGCCGAGATCGTGAAACGGCTGGAGAAGCACTACCTGGCGGCGGTGATGGCCAGCGGTGCCGCGGTCGGCTCCGCTGCGGCGTTCCCGGGCATCGGCACCCTGGTGGCCCTGTCGGCCGTGGCCGGCGAGACGGTGGTGTTCCTCGAGGCGACGTCGGTGTTCGTGCTCGCCGTCGCCGAGGTCCACGGCATCCCCGCCGACCATCGCGAACGGCGGCGCGCGCTGGTGCTCTCGGTGCTGGTCGGTGAGGACAGCAAGCACGCCATCGGCGATCTGCTGGGCACCGGGCGCACCAGCGGGGCATGGCTGTCCGACGGCGCGGCCACCCTACCGCTGCCCGCCGTCTCGCAGCTCAACTCCCGGCTGGTCAGGTACTTCGTCAAGCGGTATACGCTCAAGCGCGGCGCGATGGCCTTCGGCAAGATGCTGCCGGTGGGCATCGGCGCTGTCATCGGCGGTGTCGGCAACCGGTTGATGGGTAAGAAGATCGTCGAGAACGCCCGCAAGGCGTTCGGTACGCCCCCGCCGCGGTGGCCTGCAACGTTGCATGTGCTGCCGCCCGCTTCGTCCTGAGGACATGCTGACCTCGGGTAGCGACGAAAGGCGATAGCCTTATGAAGCGGTCGATCGGGGTCAACCGCGCACACAAGAACACAAGCGGCAAGCCCTCCTTGTGACGGCTCGCCGGACACAAGAATCGAGGCGAGTGTCTGCCGTGAGCAGTTCACCTTCACCATTCGGTCAGAACGAGTGGTTGGTCGAGGAGATGTATCGCAAGTTCCGCGAGGATCCCTCTTCGGTGGATCCGAGTTGGCACGAATTTCTGGTCGACTACTCCCCTGAGCCGACCACCGACAACGCCGTCGCCAATGGCAAGTCGGCGCCGCCGGTCGCGCCGCCCACCCCCGCTCCGGCACCTCCGCCCACGCAGCCCGCCCAGGCCGCAGCNCCCAGGCCGCAGCCCCCGCCAAGGCGGCTCCGGCCCAGCCGGCTCCGGCGAAGGCGGCTCCGGCGAAGGCGGCAAAGTCCGGTCCGGCTCCGGCCGAGGGCGACGAGTCGCAGGTGCTGCGCGGGGCCGCGGCCGCGGTGGTCAAGAACATGAACGCCTCGCTGGAGGTGCCCACCGCGACGAGCGTGCGGGCCATCCCGGCCAAGCTGATGATCGACAACCGCGTGGTGATCAACAACCACCTCAAGCGCACCCGCGGCGGCAAGATCAGCTTCACCCACCTGCTCGGCTATGCGATCGTGCAGGCGGTCAAGAAGTTCCCGAACATGAACCGGTACTTCGCCGAGGCCAACGGCAAGCCGGCCGCGGTCACCCCGGCCCACACCAACCTGGGGCTGGCCATCGACCTGCCCGGCAAGGACGGCAACCGCTCACTGGTCGTGGCCGCGATCAAGCGTTGCGAGACAATGCATTTCGGCCAGTTCATCGCAGCGTACGAGGACATCGTGCGCCGGGCCCGCGACGGCAAGCTGACGGCCGAGGACTTCTCCGGCGTCACCATCTCCCTGACCAACCCCGGCACGCTGGGCACCGTGCACTCGGTGCCGCGGCTCATGCAGGGCCAGGGCGCGATCATCGGTGCGGGCGCCATGGAGTACCCGGCCGAGTTCCAGGGCGCGAGTGAGGAACGCATCGCCGAGCTGGGTATCGGCAAGCTGATCACCCTGACCTCGACGTACGACCATCGCATCATCCAGGGTGCGGAGTCCGGCGATTTCCTGCGCACCATCCACCAGTTGCTGCTCGACGACGAGTTCTTCGACGAGATCTTCCGCGAACTCGGCATTCCCTACGAGCCCGTGCGCTGGCGCACCGACAACCCGGACTCGATCGCGGACAAGAACGCCCGCGTCATCGAGCTGATCGCGGCCTACCGCAACCGCGGCCACCTGATGGCCGACATCGACCCGCTGCGGCTGGACAACACCCGCTTCCGCAGCCACCCCGATCTCGACGTCAACACCCACGGGCTGACACTGTGGGACCTGGACCGCGAGTTCAAGGTCGACGGGTTCTCCGGCAAGCAGCACATGAAGCTGCGCGACGTGCTCTCGGTGCTGCGCGACGCGTACTGCCGCCACATCGGCGTGGAGTACACCCACATCCTCGAGCCCGAGCAGCAACGCTGGATCCAGGACCGCGTCGAGGTCAAGCACGACAAGCCGACGGTCGCCGAGCAGAAGTACATCCTGAGCAAGCTCAACGCGGCCGAGGCGTTCGAGACCTTCCTGCAGACCAAATACGTTGGGCAGAAGCGCTTCTCACTGGAAGGTGCGGAGACCGTCATCCCGATGATGGACGCCGTGATCGACCAGTGCGCCGAGCACGCGCTCAACGAGGTGGTCATCGGTATGCCGCACCGCGGCCGGCTCAACGTGCTGGCCAACATCGTCGGCAAGCCGTACAGCCAGATCTTCACCGAGTTCGAGGGCAACCTGAACCCGTCGCAGGCACACGGTTCCGGCGACGTGAAGTACCACCTCGGCGCCACCGGTACCTACATCCAGATGTTCGGCGACAACGACATCGAGGTGTCGCTGACTGCCAACCCGAGCCACCTGGAAGCCGTCGACCCGGTGCTCGAGGGTCTGGTCCGGGCCAAGCAGGATCTGCTGGACAGCGGCAAGGACGCCGACGGCTCCGGCGAGTACCCCGTGGTGCCGCTGATGTTGCACGGTGACGCCGCGTTCGCCGGCCAGGGTGTGGTCGCCGAGACGCTGAACCTGGCCCTGCTCGACGGCTACCGCACCGGCGGCACGATCCACATCGTGGTCAACAACCAGATCGGGTTCACCACGGCGCCAACGGATTCGCGCTCCAGCGAGTACTGCACCGACGTGGCGAAGATGATCGGCGCGCCGATCTTCCACGTCAACGGCGACGATCCGGAGGCCTGCGCCTGGGTGGCGCGGCTGGCGGTGGACTTCCGCCAGGCGTTCAAGAAGGACGTCGTCATCGACATGCTGTGCTACCGCCGCCGCGGGCACAACGAGGGCGACGACCCGTCGATGACCCAGCCGTACATGTACGACGTCATCGACACCAAGCGCGGCTCCCGCAAGGCCTACACCGAAGCCCTGATCGGCCGCGGCGACATCTCGATGAAAGAGGCCGAGGACGCCCTGCGCGATTACCAGGGCCAGCTGGAGCGGGTGTTCAACGAGGTTCGCGAGCTGGAGAAGCACGCGGCCGAGCCCAGCGAGTCGGTCGAGGCCGATCAGCAGATCCCGCAGCGCCTTTCGACCGCGGTGGACAAGTCGCTGCTGGCCCGCATCGGTGACGCCCATCTGGCCGTCCCCGAGGGCTTCACCGTGCACCCGCGCGTCAAGCCGGTGCTGGAGAAGCGCCGCGAGATGGCCTACGAGGGCAAGATCGACTGGGCGTTCGCGGAATTGCTGGCGCTCGGAACGCTGATCGCCGAGGGCAAGCTGATCCGGTTGTCCGGTCAGGACACCCAGCGCGGCACCTTCACCCAGCGCCACGCGGTGATCGTCGACCGCAAGACCGGCGAGGAGTTCACCCCGCTGCAGCTGCTGGCCACCAACACCGACGGCACCCCGACGGGCGGCACGTTCCTGGTGTACAACTCGGCGCTGTCCGAGTTCGCCGCGGTGGGCTTCGAATACGGCTACTCGGTGGGCAACCCCGACGCACTGGTGTTGTGGGAGGCCCAGTTCGGCGACTTCGTCAACGGGGCGCAGTCGATCATCGACGAGTTCATCTCCTCCGGTGAGGCCAAGTGGGGCCAGCTCTCCGACGTCGTGCTGCTGCTGCCGCACGGCCACGAGGGCCAGGGCCCCGACCACACGTCGGGCCGCATCGAGCGCTTCCTGCAGCTGTGGGCCGAGGGTTCGATGACCATCGCGGTGCCGTCCACCCCGGCGAACTACTTCCACCTGCTGCGGCGACACGGCCTCGACGGCATCCAGCGTCCGCTGATCGTCTTCACCCCGAAGTCGATGCTGCGCAACAAGGCCGCGGTCAGCGACATCCGCGACTTCACCGAGAACAAGTTCCGCTCGGTGCTGGAGGAGCCCACCTACACCGATGGTGACGGGGACCGCGACAAGGTTCGGCGGGTCCTGCTGACCAGCGGCAAGCTCTACTACGAGCTGGCCGCCCGCAAGGCCAAGGACAACCGCGAGGACATCGCGATCGTCCGGCTCGAACAGCTCGCCCCGCTGCCGCGGCGCCGGCTGGCGGAGACGCTGGACCGCTACCCGAATGTCACCGAGAAGTTCTGGGTGCAGGAGGAGCCGGCGAACCAGGGCGCCTGGCCGTCACTGGGTCTGACCCTGCCCGAGGTGCTGCCGGACTACTTCAACCCGATCAAGCGGATCTCGCGGCGCGCGATGTCGGCGCCGTCGTCGGGTTCGTCGAAGGTGCATGCCGTCGAGCAGCAGGAGATCATCGACGAGGCATTCGCCTAGCGATCGATTCCCTGCCGATCACGACATCAACGAAATGGTCGCTGCCGTACGACGGCAGCGACCACTTCGCGTTCCGGGGTCCGGGGCGCATGGTTTCGATCAGGGTGCGCACAACGGTGGGCGGACCGTCGGGCGGTCACTAGACAACTAGGGTGACTATCGCAGCCGCCGCGCCGGCCGCCGCGTCGGCGGCGCCCGCCTCGAACACGGTCCGCACCGCCGTATTGGCCAGCGTGCTCGGCACGACGATCGAGTGGTACGACTTCTTCCTGTACGCCACGGCCGCGAGCCTGGTGTTCAACCACACCTTCTTCCCCGACCAGAGTTCGTTCGTCGGAACGATGCTGGCGTTCGCCACGTTCGCGGTCGGGTTCGTGGTGCGCCCGATCGGCGGATTCGTCTTCGGCCACATCGGCGACCGGATCGGGCGCAAGCGGACGCTCGCGCTGACCATGCTGTTGATGGGCGCCGCGACCGCACTGATGGGCCTGCTGCCCACCGCGGCACAGATCGGCGTGCTGGCCCCCGTGCTGCTGCTGGCGCTACGCGTGGTGCAGGGATTCGCGCTGGGCGGCGAATGGGCGGGCGCGGTGCTGCTGGCCGTCGAGCACAGCCCGCGGCAGCGGCGCGGGCTGTTCGGCAGCATCCCGCAGGTCGGGCTGGCGCTGGGCCTGGCCCTGGGTACCGGGGTGTTCGTGCTGCTGCAGCTGTGGCTGTCGGCCGAGGCGTTCCAGAGCTACGGATGGCGGATCGCGTTCCTGTTCAGCATCGTGCTGGTGGTCTTCGGTGTGGTGGTGCGGTTCCGGGTGGCCGAGACCCCGGCCTTCGAGAAACTGCGCCAGGACGACGAACGCTCGGCGGTGCCCGTGAAGGAGATCTTCCGGCCGCCGGCGCTGCGGACGACCGTGCTGGGCCTGCTGTCCCGCTGGGGCGAGGGCGCCGCGTTCAACACCTGGGGCGTGTTCACCATCGCGTACGCCACCACCACGCTGCACCTGGGCAAGGTGCCGGTGCTGGTGGTGGTGACCGCGGCGGCACTGCTGATGGCGGTACTGCTGCCGGTATCGGGCCTGCTGGCCGACCGGTTCAGCCCGAAAGCCGTATATGCCTCCGGTATCGCCGCCTACGCCGTGGTGGTGTTCCCCGCGTTCGCCTTGTTCGGCACCGGCAGCATCGTGGCCTACGCGGTGGGAATGCTGTTGGCGTTCGGCGTGATTCACGCCTGGTTCTACGGGGCGCAGGGCACGCTGTACGCGTCGTTGTTCCCGACCCGTACCCGCTACACCGGGCTGTCGACGGTGTATCAGCTGTCCGGTGTGTACGCATCGGGCCTGACCCCGATGATCCTCACGGCACTGATCGCGGCGGGCGGCGGCACACCCTGGCTGGCCTGCGGATACCTGGTGGCCACGGCGGTGATCAGCGTCGTCGCCACGCTGCTGCTGCGGCCCGAGCACTGATCAGCACGTCAGCACCAGCGGGCCCGATTCGGTGATGGCGACGGTGTTCTCGGTGTGCGCGGTGCGCGAGCCGTCGGCCGATCGGATGGTCCAGCCGTCGCGGTCATAGATGATGCGGTTGGTGCCCGCGGCGAACCACGGTTCGAGCGCCAGCGTCATCCCGGCCCGCAGCTTCATGCCCCGGCCCGGCTTGCCCCGGTTGGGCACATGCGGGTCCTCGTGCATGGTCCGGCCCAGGCCGTGCCCGCCGAACTCGACGTTGACCGGATAGCCGTACGCGGCGGCGACGGCCCCGATGGCCGCCGAGATGTCGCCGAGCCGGTTGCCCGGCCGCGCGGCATCGGTTCCGGCCGCCAGGGCTTCCTCGGTCGCCCGGACCAGTCGCACATCGGCGGGTGCCGGGGTGCCGACGATCACGGTGCGGGCCGCGTCGGCGACCCAGCCGTCGATGGAGACCGCGAAGTCCATGGTGAGCACGTCACCGTCGCGCAACCGGTAATCGTGCGGAAGGCCGTGCAGCACAGCGTCGTTGACGGACAGGCAGATCACGTTGCGGAACGGGCCCTTGCCGAACGACGGGTCGTAGTCCCAGTAGCAGGACTCGGCACCACGGCGTTTGATCATGTCGCGAGCGTGGTGCTCGAGGTCGAGCAGGTTCACGCCGACGCCGGCGAGCCCGCTCAACTCGGTGAGCACCTCGGCCACGAACCGTCCGGTGGTCCGCATGCGCTCGATTTCATCGTCGGTCTTGAGCTCGATCATCTCCGGCCTTCCTCGGTATTTAAATACCAACACTAGCGGTATATAAATACCGGCGCTACCGTGGTCTCGTGGTCCGCACTCCACTCACCCCCGCACAGATCGCGGCCGGCCGACGGCTCGGCGAGACGCTGCGCGCCGCCCGGGCCGACCGCCCGCTCGACGAGGTGGCCGAGCAGGCCGGCATCTCCCCGGAGACCCTGCGCAAGATCGAGACCGGGCGCCTGCCCTCCCCCGCGTTCGGCACCGTCGTCGGACTGAGTGTGGCGCTGGATATCCCGCTGCAGACCCTGGCCGACGTGTGGCGCCAGGCCGCCGCAACCGAGGCCGCCATATGCGAGACCGCCGGTACCGCGTAGCCTCGTAACTCAACACGTGTCGGACTACGCGAGGGAGTGTTCCATGGAGGGCTTCGCCGGAAAGGTCGCCGTCGTCACCGGTGCCGGATCGGGCATCGGACAGGCGCTGGCAATCGAGCTCGGACGTTCCGGGGCGAAACTGGCCATCTGCGACGTCGACACCGAGGGCCTGGCGGTCACCGAAGAACGCCTCAAGGCGATCGGCGCCGAGGTGAAGACCGACCGGATCGACGTGACCGAGCGCGAGGCCTTCCTGCTCTACGCCGACGCGGTCAAGGAGCACTTCGGCAAGGTCAACCAGATCTACAACAACGCGGGCATCGCCTTCACCGGCGACGTCGAGGTCAGCCAGTTCAAGGACATCGAACGGGTGATGGACGTCGACTACTGGGGCGTCGTCAACGGCACCAAGGCGTTCCTGCCGTACCTGATCGAATCCGGCGACGGCCATGTCATCAACGTCTCCAGCCTCTTCGGCTTGCTGGCGGTGCCCGGGCAGGCGGCCTACAACTCCGCCAAGTTCGCGGTGCGCGGCTTCACCGAGGCGCTCCGTCAGGAGATGGCCGTGGCCAAGCACCCGGTCAAGGTGACCTGCGTGCATCCCGGCGGCATCAAGACCGCCATCGCCCGCAACTCCACCGCGGCCGAGGGACTGGACCAGAAGGCCCTCGCGGAGGCCTTCGACAAGAAGCTGGCCAACACCACCCCGCAGCGCGCGGCCAAGATCATCCTCGAGGCCGTCCGCAAGGACAAGGCCCGCGTGCTGGTGGGGGCCGACGCCAAGGTCCTCGACCTCATCGTGCGCATCACCGGCTCGGGCTACCAGAAGCTGTTCGCCTCGGCGATCGGGAAGGTCATGCCGCGCTGACGCCCAAACCGCGTCAGTCCTGATCCTCGCGAGTGCCAGGCTCGTCGATCTGCCACCGCACACTGATCACGGCGGGTTCGAACGACAGTCGGCTCACGGCGGTCTCCATGCCCTTGTCGTCACGTCCCGGCGCGCTCAAGGTCGCGCACACCTCGACCCGACCGCCCTCCGCCAGGTGGGTGCTCTGTACCGACTGCAGGGCAAAGTCCGTGCGGGACAACGCATCGACCAGGATCGTTCGCACGTGCGCCTCGGCGCTGTCGTCAGCCGTCGCGCGGAACGTGTAGGTCGTCGGGGTTTCGGTGCCCATGTCCGACCGGCGGTCGACGAACATCCCGACCGGCCGCAGGACCATGTGCACGGCGACCACCACCCCGGTGCCCGCGACGGCTTCGGCGTACATGCCCGCGCCGGCCAGTGCGCCGACCGCAGCCGAACACCACAGCGTGGCGGCGGTGTTCAGCCCGCGCACGGTCAGCCCCTCGCGCAGGATCACCCCACCACCGAGAAAACCGATACCGGACACGATCTGGGCGGCCACCCGGGTGGGGTCCGCGGTGGTACCGGCGAACCCGTGCGCCGAGAGCAATACGAACAGTGTCGCCCCGACCGCCACCAACGCATTGGTGCGCAGCCCGGCCATCCGGGCCCGGTACTGACGCTCCAATCCGATCAGGGCTCCCAGGCCGACGCCCGCGCCGAGGCGCAGCACCATCTCCGCAGTCGTCATCCTGCGCTCGCTTTCGAATCGTGAAGTCTGTGGAGCCGGCTCAACCGGCGGTCAGCGCAGCCAGCCCTTTCGCTTGATGTAGGCCAGCGGGATCAGCGCGGCGACCAGGGTCATCAACGTGGTCACCAGGAACCCGTGCTCCCATTCGAGTTCGGGCATCCAGGTGAAGTTCATGCCGTAGAACGTGGCGATCAGCGTCGGTGGCAGGAACACCGCGGTGATGATCGTGAACACCTTCACGATCTGGTTCTGCTTGACGTCCAGCCACGTCATCACCGACTGCTGGAGATAGCGGACCTTGTCGTGCTCGAACCCGGCGTGCTGCTTGACCCCGTCGATGTCGTCGATGAGGATCCGGATCAGCCCGTCCAGGTCGCCACGGTGACCCGGGGTGTCGGCCATCAGGTGTCGCGCTGCCCGCGCCAGCAACAGCTGCGATTCCTGTGTGCGGGAGACGATCTCCTCGGCCTGGTTCATCCGCGACATCACGTCCCGCATCTCGGTGACGCCGATCTCCCGGCCTCGGTCGTCGTATCCGTTTGTGGCCATTTCGATTTCGTCGTTCATGGCTTCCAACGCGTCACTGGCGATCTCGATCACCCGCTCGGAGGCCTCGTTGAGCGCCCACAGCAGTGCGTACATGATGCCGTGCGGCGATTCCACCAGGGCGGGGTTGCGGCGCATCTTGGCGATCGCCTTCTCGAACGGCGCGAACCGGTCGGCCGGCTGCAACGTCACCAGACGGTCGCGGCCGATCGCGAACATGACCGCCTCCCGCTCGATCACCCCGCCCCGGCTGAAATTGACCACGACGGGCAGGTACAGGAAGTTGTCCGTCTCCCACACGCGGCCCTGCGTCGCCGCGAAATCCACCCCCAACTGCTCACGCAGCCGGCTGGCGGTCACGGCATCGCCGGCCGACAGCCGGATCCAATGCCGTTCCAGCACAGCCGGATCGAACTCCACGATCTGCGTGCCGGCGATCACTCCCGCATCCCGCACCTGTGCCATGCCTACTTCTCCTGATGTACGGCGGAACCGGACGAGGTCCCGGCGGGATGCTGCGGGTGGGCGTAGTGCACGCCGAGCAGCCCGGCACAGATCAACAGGTACAACGCGACCGTGAACCAGATGGCATCACGCTCGAGATTCGGCGTCCGAGGCACCCGGCGGGCATCCTTCGACAATTGCGCCATGACGGCACTCCAATCACATCAATGGGGGAAAACGACTGTCTTGAAAGGGTTTACGAGGCTGCAGGCGGATCGGAAAGACCCGCGATGAGCGCCTGAAGTGCCGCACTGGGCGCAGGCAGCCGGGGTTGCCCGGCGCTCGGATACCCCGCCGGGTCAGCGTTTTCGGCACGCTGCAGCCGAACCCGAAAAAGGCTGTGACGTCCGTCCCCAGGGCACGACTCAATGTCGTCACCACACACACTCCCGTCGTATCGGGATGATGCGTGCACAAACCAGACAGTTACGGAGGAGGAAAAAATCTCACCACCGCAAGCGGGCGCGGCTGTTATGCCGACAGACCGATCCACAAGGGAGCGGCCACATTCCACGCGCTACTGTCATCCGGCATGTGCCGCTCACCTCACTTCCGCTCGCTGTTGGGCACACCGGACCGTCCGGCGCGCCTCAGCCAGTAAAGCCTCTCTTCGGCTCGCGGTCAACGTGACTCACGTCAACAAGCCGTAAAGAAAGCCGGCCGGCGCCGGAACGCGTCAGTGGCCCAGCGGGTTGGCCTGCAGAAATGATTCGGCCACCGCCGCGGGATCGGCGCCCTCGGCAACCTGACGGCGCATATCGGCCAGCGATCCGGTGTCGAGTACCCCGGCGATCTCGTTGAGCGCCAGGATCTGACGTTCGCCGAGCGTGTTGCGCCGGTACAGCGGCACCACGTTCTCGCCACGGATCAACGACGTCTTGTCCGCCAGCACGGTCAGGTCGGACGGAATGCCGGGATCGGCCGTGGTAGCCCACGCGGTGTTGATCTTGCCGGCCCGCAGCGCCGCGAACAGGCTCTTGTCGTCGGGGAAGGCGACAGGTGCGGGCAGCGTGCACGAACCGACCGCGGAGGGAACGGACGCCTTGGCCACCGCCCCCGGCTGGACCTGCGCGCAGTGACGGCGCAGCGCACTCAGATCGGTCCCGCCCCACGCCGCGGCCGTCGCCTCGGTGACCACGACTGCCGGCTTGTCCTGCGCCGACATGGCGTAGTCACCGGCCGCGACGCCTTCAGGGAGCGCCGACAGCAGATCGCGGTAGACCTGTTCGTCCGACCGGGCTGTCGCAGCCGGGTCGAGTTGAGTGAGGAACCGGCCGGTGAACCCCGGTTGCACGGTCACCGACCCGGAATCCAGCACCCCGAGCGTCCCGTCGGTGTCCGTGACCGCGGCCGCGGTGCCGTAATAGCGCAGCGCAGCGGCGTACAGATGGCCGAGCAGCACCGACTCGGGGGTCGGTCCCGCTCCGACCGCCAGCGGGGCCGGGGCCGGGCCGGCCGCGCATCCGGCTGATACCAGCGCGAACAGCGCCACCAGCGCCGACGCCAAACTGCGGCGCATTCGGGAACTCAGGCCTCTGCGGGGTCGACCGCCGCTGCGACGGCGGCCGCCACTGCGGGGCCGACTCGTGGGTCCAGTGCGCTGGGCACGATGTGGTCGACGGCCAGATCGTCGCCGACCACCGAGAAGATCGCCTCGGCCGCGGCCACCTTCATCTTCTCGGTGATCCGACGCGCCCCGGCATCCAGCGCCCCGCGGAACACCCCGGGGAAGGCCAGCACGTTGTTGATCTGGTTCGGAAAATCGCTACGACCGGTGGCCACCACCGCCGCGTACTTACGCGCCGCATCCGGGTGAATCTCCGGATCGGGGTTGGACAGCGCGAACACGATGCAGTTCGGCGCCATCGTCGCGATCAGCTCCTCGGGCACCACCCCGGCCGACACCCCAAGGAACACATCGGCACCCTCCAGCGCCTCGGCCACCCCACCGGTCAGCTTGCGCGGGTTGGTCCGCCCGGCCAACTCGGCCTTGAACGCATTGAGATTGTCACGACCCGCATGCACGATGCCCTGGGAATCGAGCACCACCACATCGCTGATGCCCTTGTTCAACAGGATGTTGGCACATGCCACCCCCGCCGCCCCGGCACCCGAGATCACCACCCGCAACGAATGGATATCCCGCTGCAACACCTTGGTCGCCCCCAACAACGCGGCCAGCACCACAATCGCCGTACCGTGCTGATCGTCATGCATCACCGGGCAATCCAACGCCTCGATGACCCGACGCTCGATCTCAAAACACCGCGGCGCCGAGATGTCCTCCAAATTCACCGCCCCGAACGTCGGCCGCAACCGCACCAACGTCTCCACGATCTCATCGGGATCCTTGGTGTCCAGCACGATCGGAATCGAGTTCAACCCACCGAACGACTTGAACAGCGCACTCTTGCCCTCCATCACCGGCAACGAGGCCGCCGGGCCGATATCACCCAACCCCAGCACCGCAGTACCGTCACTGACCACCGCCACCAGACGATTGGCCCAGGTGTACTTGGCCGCCAACGTGTGATCGGTGGCGATCGCCCGGCTCACCTGCGCCACCCCTGGCGTATAGGCAATCGACAGCGCCCGCTGAGAATCCAACGGCTCCTTCAACTCCACCGAGAGCTTCCCACCCTCATGCGCATCAAAGATCTCGGCGTCATCGATGACAACCTGCGGAGTGCGCTCGGCTGACGAACGCTCGGACGAAGACGCGACTGTACTTTCCGACACGGCGCAAGGGTACTTCAATGCCGAATCTCACATGGGCGGGTTCCCCGCTGGTGAGCGTTACGCAACAGTAGCTACGCGTAGCATCGATGTGCTGATCAGGTTGCTGTCACACCGCGCAGGAAGGTCGGAACCATGCCCTCATTCCGCGCCCTGCCGCCGACACTGCGGTCGGCGGCCCGAACCCGGCCCGCCGAACCCGACGCCAAGGCGATCCACGTCCCGGTGGCACGGGCCATGGTCGATTGCGGCGTCTATTGCGACGGCAACCGGTTGCCCGGCAAATACACCCACGCCGCCGCGCTGGAGAAGGTCCGCGAATTACAGAACGCGGGCCAGAAGGCGTTCGTCTGGATCGGCCTGCACGAGCCCGACGAATTCCAGATGCAGGCGGTGGCAGATGTTTTCGGATTGCACGAGCTGGCCGTCGAGGATGCGGTGCACGCGCACCAGCGCCCCAAGCTGGAGCGCTACGACAAAACACTGTTCCTGGTGCTCAAGACCATCAATTACGTCGAGCACGAGTCGGTGGCGCTGGCCCGCGAGATCGTCGAGACCGGCGAGATCATGATCTTCGTCGGGCCCGATTTCGTCGTCACCGTCCGCCACGGCGAGCACGGCGGCCTGGCCGGCGTGCGCAAACGGCTCGACTCCTCCCCCGCGATCCTCAAGCTGGGACCGTTCGCCGTCATGCACGCGATCGCCGACCACGTCGTGGACAGCTATCTCGATGTCACCGATCTGATGGAGACCGACATCGATTCGATGGAGGAGGAAGTGTTCTCCCCGCGCATGCAGACCAACATCGAGTGCATCTATCTGCTCAAACGCGAGGTCGTCGAGATGCGCCGCGCGGTGGCGCCGCTGACCCTGGCGCTGTCTCGGTTGCTGACCGACCACAATGACCTGATCTCGGTCGAGGTGCGCAGGTACATGCGCGACGTGCACGACCACAACGTGCAGGCCTCGGACCGGGTCACCAGCTACGACGAGATGCTCAGCTCACTGGTGCAGGCCGCGCTCGGCAAGGTCGCGATGCAGCAGAACGTCGACATGCGCAAGATCTCGGCGTGGGTGGCCATCGCCGCGGTTCCGACCGCGATGGCAGGCATCTACGGAATGAATTTCGAGCACATGCCCGAACTGAAATGGACGTGGGGCTATCCCGCCGTGCTGTTGCTGATGGCAACCGTCTGTTTCGGGCTGTACCGCACGTTCCGGCACAACGACTGGCTCTGAGGCGGGTCAGCTCGGGCTGGCGGCTCGCCGCTCAGGTTGGATTGGCGGCTCGCCGCTCAGGTTGGATTGGCGGCTCGCCGCCGTGGATCCATCACGTCCACCCCGTCGGTCTGCCACGCCTCACGCATCGCGTCGGCACCCTTGAGCCGCACCCAGGCCGCCTCGGTGGCGGTGATCGGCGTGGCCGACAGCACGGTCACCGCGGACAGCGGCTCGGGCAGTTCCACCTCTCCGATATCGCTGGCGCCCAACAGAAATGCGCTGAACGGCGCGCCCTCGAACAACGGCGTCTCCAGGTCGATGAGCGCGTCGGCCTCCAGCACGAGCCCCTCCACCGCCGGGGCGGCGGCCAGCACGGCCAGTGAGCGGGCCAGCCCGCCAGGGGTCGGACCGCGCAGCGACAGCACCACCTCGGCGCGCGGGCCGTGGATCGGGTCGGACACCAGCTCGGTCGGATCGAACATCGGATGACGCGAACAGCCAAGCGTCACATAGTGATACAGATCCCGGCCGGCACGGTCGGAACCGCCGGCGCGTAGATCCGGCCCGAACCGCAGGACATCGATCCGCTCGGTGCCCAGGAACGTGACGCTGGCGCTGACCGGTTCGGCGGTGATGCCCGCCGCGTCGAAGTGCTCGCCCACGTGGGCGCGAACGGCAGCCAGGACGTCGATCACTCTGCCGTCGGTTCTCCGGCCGCCTCGGGCTCGGTCTCAGGCTGGGGCTCGGCCTCGGGTCCGGGTCCGGTCTCGGGCTCGGGCTCGGTGCGGGTCAGGTTCACCCCGGTGGCGGCGTCGAAGATCACCAGTTTGGACGTGTCGAACGCCAACTGGATCTGCTGGCCGCTGGCCGCGGCGGATTCCGCCGACACCCGCGCCACGAACTCGTTGACCCCACCCCCGGAATCGGCGGCCAGCTCGGCCAGCTGCGCGGCCTCGGCGCCCGCGCCTTCGATGGTGAAGTGCACGTACTTGTCGGCGCCGAGCGATTCGACGATGTCGGCGCGGACCGGGAAGCTCAGCGCCCGGATGCGGGCATAGCCGTCCAGCAGCGACGCATCCTCCAGATGCTCGGGGCGGATGCCGACGATGATGTTGTCGGGCTTGGGATGACGAGCCAGCAGATCGTGGACCTGCTGGGTCAGGGTGACGTCGCCGAACGGCAGCCGCACCCCGACGTCGGTGAAGGTGGCCGGGAAGAAGTTCATCGCCGGCGATCCGATGAAGCCGGCCACGAACAGGTTGGCCGGGTTGTTGTAGAGCTCGTCGGGCGTGCCGATCTGCTGGATCTCCCCGGCCAGCAACACCACCACCCGATCACCCAGCGTCATCGCCTCGGTCTGGTCGTGGGTGACGTAGACCGTGGTGGTGCCCAGCCGGCTCTGCAGCCGGGCGATCTCGGCGCGCATCTGCACGCGCAGCTTGGCGTCCAGGTTGCTCAGCGGCTCGTCCATCAGGAATGCCTTGGGGCGCCGCACTATTGCCCGGCCCATCGCCACCCGCTGACGCTGGCCACCGGACAGCTGTGAAGGCTTGCGGTCGAGCAGATCGGTCAGGTCCAGGATCTTGGCCGTCTCGGCAACCTTGGCCTCGATCTCGTCCTTCTTGACCTTGGCCAGGGTGAGCGGGAAGGCGATGTTCTGCCGCACCGTCATGTGCGGATACAGCGCGTACGACTGGAACACCATCGCGATGTCCCGATCCTTGGGCGCCTTCTCGTTGACCCGCTCGCCACCGATGCGCAGCTCGCCCGACGAGATGTCCTCAAGCCCGGCAATCATGTTCAGCGTCGTGGACTTACCACAGCCCGAAGGCCCGACCAGGATGATGAACTCGCCGTCGGCGATGGTCATCGAGAATTCCTTGACGGCAGGCGCACCGCCGGCACTGTTGGGGTAACTCTTGGTGACCCGGTCCAACACGATTTCGGCCATCCAATTACCCCTTTACCGCACCGGATGTCAGGCCAGCGACGATGCGCCGCTGGAAGATCAGAACAAAGATGATGATCGGGATGGTGATGACCATCGCGCCGGCCGCGATCGAGCCCGTCGGTTCCTCGAACTGCGAGCTGCCGGTGAAGTTCGCGATCGCCACCGGCGCGGTGATCGCCCGCTGCGTCGCGGTCAGCGACAGTGCCAGCAGCAGGTCGTTCCACGCGAAGATGAACACCAGGATGGCGGCGGTGACGATGCCCGGCGCCGCCAACGGAGCGATCACCTTGCGGAAGGCCTGCGCCGGTGTGGCGCCGTCCATCTTGGCGGCCTTCTCCAGATCCCACGGGATCTCCCGGAAGAACGCCGAGAGCGTGTAGATCGCCAGCGGCAACGCGAACGTGATGTACGGAATGATCAAACCCGGCCAGGTGTCGAACAGCCCGATGCTGCGCCACAGGTTGAAGATCGGTGTCACCAGCGAGATCTGCGGGAACATCGCGATCAACAGGGCCACGCCCACCAACAGCTTCTTGCCGGGGAAGTCCAGCCGCGCCACCGCGTAGGCGGCCATCCCGCCGATCACCACGGCGATCACCGTGGTGATCAGCCCGATGCCGATCGAGTTCAGCAGCGCCGACGAGAAGATGTTCCCGGTGAAGATGCCCTTGTAGTTGTCGAACGTGATCTCCGCCGGAATCAGCTTGCCGTCCTTGACACTCGACGTCGGCTTCAACGACAGCGACAGGATCCACAACACCGGTATCAACGCGTACAGCACCACCAGGATGTTGACGATGGTCCACCCGGTCGCGCGCCGCGCACTCACCCGCTCGCTCATCGGTGCCCTCTGCTCTTCGCGCAAGCGCTCATCGGTGCCCCTCCACGTCCGCGCCCGGCGCCGACGCACCGAAGATCTTGATGAAGACGAACGCGATGACAGCGACCGACAGGAAGATCAAAACGCTGATGGCCGAACCCAATCCGAGATTGAAGGCCTTGAACAAGTTGTCGTAGCCCAGGATCGACACCGACCCGGTGCTGTTGGCTCCCCCGGTCAGCACGTAGATGTTGTCGAAGATCCGGAACGCGTCGAGGGTGCGGAACAGCAGCGCCACCAGGATGGCCGGTTTGATCAGCGGCAGAATCACTTTGACGAGCCGTTTCCAGGCCCCGGCCCCGTCGATCTGGGCCGCGTTGAGCAGATCCTGCGGCACCAGCGCCAGGCCGGCCAGCAGCAGCAGCGCCATGAACGGCGTGGTCTTCCACACCTCGGCGAGCACGATGATGGCCAGCGACGGCAGCTGTTCGGTCAGCGGGGCACTGCCGTCGGGCAACAGATTGGCCAGATAACCGGTGCCGGGCGTCCAGGCGTAGTACCAGCTGTAGGAGGCCGCCACGGTGACGATGCCGTACGGGATCAAGACCGCGGTGCGGACCACGCCCTTACCGAAGATGGTGCGGTGCATGACCAGAGCCAGCGCCATGCCGAGGACGAACTCCAGCGACACCGAGACGACGGTGATCGCCAGCGTCACCACGAACGCCGTCCACCAGTACCGGTCGGTCAGGATCGTCTGGTAATTGGCGAATCCCACGAACGCCGTGTCATCGGGTGCGGCGAGGTTGTAGCGCTGCAGGCTCAACCACACCGCGTAGCCGATCGGATAGGCGGTCACCGCGACCATCAGGAGCACCGCGGGGGCGATCAGCGCGTAGGCCAGCTTGCGGTCGGCAGTGCTGTTGTCGGTACCCCGGTTGGCCGGCTCCTTGCGCAAGCGCTCGTCGATCACGGAATCAGCCCCTTGCCGTCGATGGCCTTCTGCACCTGTTCGGTCAGCTCATCGGCGGTCTTCTCCGGATCGATGGCAGAGATGGGCGCCAGCGTCGCAGACATCCTGGTCGACACCGCCTGGTACACCGGCGTGGCCGGGCGGACGGCGGCGTTGGTCAGCTGCTCGCGGATGATCGCGTACTGCGGGTACTTGGCCTGGAACGCCGGGTCGTCGTAGAGCGACGCGCGTACCGCGGGCAAGCCGCCCTCGACCGAGGTGTAGCGCTGGTTCTCGACATTGCGCAGGCAGCGGATGGCCTCGAAGGCCTCCGCCTTGTGCTGACTGGTCTTGGCGACCGCGAGGTTCAGCCCGCCGAGCGTGACCCTGGCTGGTTCCCCTTCTCGCACGCCCGGGTAGTTGGCGAATCCGAACACGTTCTTGCTGGCCTCGTAGGCCGCCTCGAACTGCTCGTCGGTCGGCGAGAAGGTGCCCAGATCGTTGATGGCCCCGGCCAGATCGGCACGTTCGTCCAGCGGCAGGAAGCTCACGCCGCCCTTGACGGCGTTTTCCAGCAGCGAGGGCAGTACGTACGGCCAGTTGACCTCGAGGGCGGCCTTGCCCTGCTCGAGAGCCAGCCGGGCGGTGGTCTCGTCGGTCTGGGTCACCGAAGGGTCGGCTCCCGGAGCGGTGGCAACGGATTTGATGATCTGCAGCGCCTTGACCGTGGCTGCCCGATGCTCCGGGGTGTCGGTCAGGGTGACCGTCTTGCCGTCGTCGGAGAGCACCTGGCCGCCCGCACTGGCCAGCAGCGTGTTGAACCAGACCACCAGTCCCTCGTACTGCTTCGCCTGCACCGCAATCCAACTGGGCTCGCCGGCGGCGTGCAGGCGGTTGGCCTCGGCGACCATGCCGTCCCAGGTGGCCGGCGGCTCATTCATCAAGTCGGCTCGGTACCACAGCAATTGGGTGTTGGTGGTGATCGGCGATGCGTACAGCTTGTCTTGCCAGCGGGCCGTCTCCAAGGGCCCGGGCAGCGTGTTCTCCTGGGCATCGGCCTCGGCCCGGCCTGCCGGATCCTCCGACAGCGGCACGGCCCAGCCCGCCTCGGCGAACTCTGCGGTCCACACCACGTCGAGCGCCATGATGTCGAGCGTCTTGTCATTGCCCGTCAGCCTGCGGGCCAGCTGCAACCGTTGGTCGTCAGCGCCTTTCGGCAAACTGATCTGCTTGACGGTGAACCGGTCGCCGAATTCGGCGTTGCAACGGTTGGCGACCGCAGTGAAGGTCGCCATCTCGTTGGCCGGGGTGTAGTAGTTGATGACGATTCCGTCGTCGGCCTCACCACAGGCCGACACCACCGAGGCGATCGTCAACGCGGCCACTGCCGCAGCACATAGCCGCCGAGCGCGCACCGCTCTGCCTCCCGTCCCGCAACCGATAGCACCGCCGGGCGGCTCCGATTGCACGGGAACCTCCCGCGCGCAAACCGTAGAGCTATGCCCGCATATCCGCAACAGTTTGGGCGTGCCGCGTCACAATCGTGACCTGCGGCCCTTTGCTGCGGAGTTTGCCGAATTCGAGGCGTGGGGTCAGATCGTCAACCGCGCCAGCAGATCCCGGCCCTGCTCGGCATTCTGCGGATCACACAGGACGTCGTAGCGGCCCGCGACCAGCTGCATGGTCGAACTGAAATCTCTTGTGCCGCGAGCCATCGCGTACGGGATGGCCGAGGTGATCAGACCGAAGAACACGCCCGCGATCAGACCGGTGAGCAGCGCGCTCCACGGATTGGGGCTGAAGAAGCCGAGGATCAGGCCGATGAACAGGCCGAGCCAGGCCCCGGACAACACGCCGCCGCCCAGCACCTTGGGCCAGCTCAGCCGCCCGGTCACCCGCTCGACCTGCATGAGGTCCACCCCGACGATCGTCACCTGCTGCACCGGGAACTGTTGGTCGGACAGGTAGTCGACGGCGCGCTGGGCCTCCGCGTACGTCGGGTAGGAACCGATCGGCCAGCCTTTGGGCGGGGTCGGCAGCGCGCCGCGGACTGCCGGCGCGGCGCCCGGCGTCTGACCGGGTTGAAATGGGCTCGTCATCGAACTTCACTCTCCTCCGCGCCGCCTTGCCGGCGGCGGCTCTGGTGACAGCAACGGCGCCTTGGATGTCGCTGTCCGTGCGCTAGGTTGATCAGCATGACAAATGCGGACGGCAACGCGGACCAAACGCCGCCATCCGGTCCTGGCTCGCAACCGTGGGAACCGTCGTCCGGCGGCTACGAAGCCCCTTCCATCGAGCATTCCCAGGATCGGCCGCAAACCGGGCCGGCGCAACCGTCATACGAGTACGGACCACCGAATTACGGCGTCAACCCGGCCTATCCGCCAGCGCTCGACTATCCCGCGGATGTCCCACCAGGCTATCCGCCCCAGGCTTTCCCGCCCCCGTTCCCGCCCGGCTATCCCGCCGCGCCCATGGGCTACGGCCCGCCCGGGTACCCGGGCGGCTACGGCATGCCGGCGCCCGCTCCGACGAACTCGCTGGCGATCGGGTCGCTCGTCACCTCGATTCTCTCGCTGCCGTTGACGGCTATGTGCGCGATCGGGCTGATCGCCGCGTTCGTCGGCATCGGTCTCGGCGTCACCGCAGTCAACCAGGTCAAGNCCCGCGACTGGATGGTGACCCGCGTTGCGGTGCGGCCACAGCGGCGCCTGGGCCGGCGCACCAACATCCACGTCGTCGAATGGCAGAACGTGCACGGACTTACCCCGTCGGGCCTGGCGATGCCGGATCAGGGGGTGGCCTCACTGCTCGAGCAGTTCGAGGGCCAGCGTCCGATCGAAGTCGCCGAGGCGTTGCGCGAGCTCCCGGTCAAACGGCGCTACGAGTTGTACCGGGCGTTCGACGACGAACGTCTCGCCGACGTGTTGCAGGAGCTGCCCGAAGATGAGCAGGCCGCGGCGCTGCGCCAGCTGAAGACCGAACGCGCCGCCGACGTGCTGGAAGCGATGGACCCCGACGACGCCGCCGACGTGCTGGGCTCCATGACCCCGGCCGACGCCGAGGCGCTGCTGTCGGAGATGGATCCCGAGGACTCCGAAGACGTCCGGCGCCTGCTGGCCCACTCGCCCGACACCGCGGGCGGCCTGATGACCAGCGAGCCGGTGGTGCTCATGCCGGACACGACCGTGGCGGAGGCACTGGCACGGATCCGCGACCCGGACCTCACCCCCGCGCTGGCCTCGATGGCCTTCGTCACCCGCCCGCCCAGCGCCACCCCGACCGGGCACTACCTCGGCTGCGTGCACCTGCAGCGGCTGCTGCGCGAGCCGCCGGCGGCCCTGGTCAGCGGCATCGTGGATGTCGACCTGCCCAGTCTGAGCCCGGCCGATTCCCTGGCCGCGGTGACGCGCTACTTCGCCGCGTACAACCTGGTGTGCGGGCCGGTGGTCGACGAACAGAGCCACCTGTTGGGCGCGGTCTCGGTCGACGACGTGCTCGACCACATGCTGCCCGACGACTGGCGAGAACGTGACGAGCCGGAGCTGCCGGTGGCGGGCTCATGAGCGAACTGTCTGCGCGTCAGCGGCTGGACACCCCGCGCGCGACCCGTGGCTTCGGGCTGCACGTCGACGTGGAGGCCGTCGGCCGGTTCAGCGAATCGATCGCGCGGTTCCTCGGCACCGGGCGCTACCTGGCCATTCAGACGATCGTGGTGATCGTCTGGATCGCGCTGAACCTGTTCGCGATCGGCCTGCAGTGGGATCCGTACCCGTTCATCCTGCTCAACCTGGCCTTCTCCACCCAGGCCGCCTATGCCGCCCCGTTGATCCTGCTGGCCCAGAACCGTCAGGAGAACCGGGACCGGGTGGCGCTCGAAGAGGACCGGCGCCGGGCCGAGCAGACCAAGGCCGACACCGAGTACCTGGCCCGTGAGCTGGCTTCGCTGCGACTCGCGATCGGCGACGTCGTCACCCGTGACTACCTGCGTCGCGAGCTGGACGAACTGCGGGATCTGATCACCGAGCTGAACGCGCCGCCCGACGGCGACCGGCCCACGTCAGGCAAAGCCGACGGGGCCCAGCGCCGGTCGAAACGCAGTGGTTGATCACGCAGTCGGCCATTGCCGCAACAACAGAAAGCCGGACTATGTATGGTGACTTGGTTCACAACATGGTCAAACCGGATCTAAGGACGGGTAAGTGCGCGTAGGGGGAGGAGCGGCTNACGGACCCCGGAATGCCGGCGTCAACCCGGCCTATCCGCCAGCGCTCAACTATCCCGCGGATGTCCCCCCAGGCTATCCGCCCCAGGCTTCCCCGCCCCCGTTCCCGCCCGGCTATCCCGCCGCGCCCATGGGCTACGGCCCGCCCGGGTACCCGGGCGGCTACGGCATGCCGGCGCCCGCTCCGACGAACTCGCTGGCGATCGGGTCGCTCGTCACCTCGATTCTCTCGCTGCCGTTGACGGCTATGTGCGCGATCGGGCTGATCGCCGCGTTCGTCGGCATCGGTCTCGGCGTCACCGCAGTCAACCAGGTCAAGCAGACCGGACAGGAGGGTCGCGGCCTGGCGATCGCCGGCATCGCCGTCGGCGGCCTCGGGGTGCTGCTCAACGGCGGCTGGCTGGTGTTCTTCCTGATCGCGCTCGCCAACGCCTGACCCGTCGCGCCGCGACGGGTTGCGTTGCGGCGCAGGGTAATCAGAGCTAGTTCGGCGGCCGGAACGGCTCCGCCTGCCGGCTCATCCCGGCGGCACGGCCCTTGCCCGCGATCACCAGGGCCATCTTGCGGCTGGCCTCGTCGATCATCTCGTCGCCGAGCATCACCGCTCCCCTGGCGCCACCGGCCTGCGAGGTATGCCATTCGTAGGCGTCCAGGATCAGCTCGGCATGGTCGTAATCGGCCTGGCGCGGGCTGAAGATCTCGTTGCCCGCCTCGATCTGGTCCGGATGCAGCACCCACTTGCCGTCGTAGCCCAGAGCCGCCGAGCGGCCGGCCACCCGGCGGAACCCTTCGACGTCCCGCACCTTCACGTACGGCCCGTCGATGGCGTTGATGCCCCGGTTGCGCGCGGCGATCAGGATGCGCATCAGCACGTGGTGATGGGCATCGCCGATGTCATAGCCGTCGGGCTGACCGCCGACTTCCAGGGTCCGCATGTTGAGGCTGGCCGCCATGTCGCCGGGCCCCAGCACCAGCGCCTGCACCCGGGGCCCGGCCGCGATCGCATCGACATTGGTCAGCCCCTGCGCGTTCTCGATCTGCGCCTCGATCCCGATTCGGCCCGGCTCCAGGCCGTGGGTGGCCTCCAGTTGATTGAGCAGCATGTCGAGGGCGTGGATGTGGGCCGCCTCGGTCACCTTGGGCAGCACGATCAGGTCGAGCACCGCACCGGCGGTGGACACCACCTCGATCACGTCGGCGTAGGTCCACGGCGTGGTCCAGTCGTTGACCCGCACCCCGCGCAGCTGTCCGGCCCATCCGTCGTCGGCCAGAGCCGCCGCCACCTGTGTGCGGGCGGACTCCTTGGCCTCGGGAGCGACAGCATCCTCCAGGTCGAGAAACACCTCGTCGGCGGGCAGGCTCTTGGCCTTCTCGATCATCTTCAGGCTGCTTCCCGGAACCGAGAGGCACGTTCTACGGGGTCGATACGTGTTCTCCACGCCCACAGTCTCTACCCTTTGACACATGGCGGCGGTGAACAGGGTCTACGCGGCCCGGCTGGCGGGGATGGTGGTTCTGGGCCCCGACGGGGAGTCCATCGGCCGTGTCCGCGACGTGGTGATCAGCATCAGCATCGTCCGCCAGCAGCCCCGCGTGCTGGGCCTGGTGGTCGAATTGCTCACCCGGCGAAGAATTTTCGTTCCGATCCTGCGGGTGACGGCGATCGAGCCCGGTTCGGTGACGCTGGCCACCGGCAGCGTGTCGCTGCGCCGGTTCGCCCAACGCCCCGGTGAGGTGCTGGTGCTCGGGCAGGTGCTGGAGACCCGGGTGCGCGTCGACGATCCCGATCTGCCCGAACTGGCCGGAATCGACGTGGTGGTAGTCGATCTGGGCATCGAACAGACCCGCACCCGCGACTGGATGGTGACCCGCGTTGCGGTGCGGCCACAGCGGCGCCTGGGCCGGCGCACCAACATCCACGTCGTCGAATGGCAGAACGTGCACGGACTTACCCCGTCGGGCCTGGCGATGCCGGATCAGGGGGTGGCCTCACTGCTCGAGCAGTTCGAGGGCCAGCGTCCGATCGAAGTCGCCGAGGCGTTGCGCGAGCTCCCGGTCAAACGGCGCTACGAGTTGTACCGGGCGTTCGACGACGAACGTCTCGCCGACGTGTTGCAGGAGCTGCCCGAAGATGAGCAGGCCGCGGCGCTGCGCCAGCTGAAGACCGAACGCGCCGCCGACGTGCTGGAAGCGATGGACCCCGACGACGCCGCCGACGTGCTGGGCTCCATGACCCCGGCCGACGCCGAGGCGCTGCTGTCGGAGATGGATCCCGAGGACTCCGAAGACGTCCGGCGCCTGCTGGCCCACTCGCCCGACACCGCGGGCGGCCTGATGACCAGCGAGCCGGTGGTGCTCATGCCGGACACGACCGTGGCGGAGGCACTGGCACGGATCCGCGACCCGGACCTCACCCCCGCGCTGGCCTCGATGGCCTTCGTCACCCGCCCGCCCAGCGCCACCCCGACCGGGCACTACCTCGGCTGCGTGCACCTGCAGCGGCTGCTGCGCGAGCCGCCGGCGGCCCTGGTCAGCGGCATCGTGGATGTCGACCTGCCCAGTCTGAGCCCGGCCGATTCCCTGGCCGCGGTGACGCGCTACTTCGCCGCGTACAACCTGGTGTGCGGGCCGGTGGTCGACGAACAGAGCCACCTGTTGGGCGCGGTCTCGGTCGACGACGTGCTCGACCACATGCTGCCCGACGACTGGCGAGAACGTGACGAGCCGGAGCTGCCGGTGGCGGGCTCATGAGCGAACTGTCTGCGCGTCAGCGGCTGGACACCCCGCGCGCGACCCGTGGCTTCGGGCTGCACGTCGACGTGGAGGCCGTCGGCCGGTTCAGCGAATCGATCGCGCGGTTCCTCGGCACCGGGCGCTACCTGGCCATTCAGACGATCGTGGTGATCGTCTGGATCGCGCTGAACCTGTTCGCGATCGGCCTGCAGTGGGATCCGTACCCGTTCATCCTGCTCAACCTGGCCTTCTCCACCCAGGCCGCCTATGCCGCCCCGTTGATCCTGCTGGCCCAGAACCGTCAGGAGAACCGGGACCGGGTGGCGCTCGAAGAGGACCGGCGCCGGGCCGAGCAGACCAAGGCCGACACCGAGTACCTGGCCCGTGAGCTGGCTTCGCTGCGACTCGCGATCGGCGACGTCGTCACCCGTGACTACCTGCGTCGCGAGCTGGACGAACTGCGGGATCTGATCACCGAGCTGAACGCGCCGCCCGACGGCGACCGGCCCACGTCAGGCAAAGCCGACGGGGCCCAGCGCCGGTCGAAACGCAGTGGTTGATCACGCAGTCGGCCATTGCCGCAACAACAGAAAGCCGGACTATGTATGGTGACTTGGTTCACAACATGGTCAAACCGGATCTAAGGACGGGTAAGTGCGCGTAGGGGGAGGAGCGGCTCTCGAATCCGCTCGGCGCCGGATGAGCCAGGTCATGCGCTCGCCCGCACTCGGCGTCGCCGTCCTGGCCCCGATCGTGCTGGTCGCCGGAGCCGGCTCGGCCGCTCCCCGCACCGACGTGTCCAACACCGCGGTGACGCCGCTGGCCGCCGTCGAACCGCGGGTCGACCGCTCGGGCCCCGCAGTCGTCGCCGCGGCCAAGCCACCGACCGACTTCCGGATCGCCTCGATCGCCGCGATATCGGCTCCCCCGCCCGCGTCCATCGTCAATACCCCTGGCGCCCTTGGTATTCCAGGAACCTCGCTCAAGGCGTACCGCAACGCCGAACGCATGATGGCCGCGGCCTACCCCGGCTGTGGGGTCAGCTGGAACCTGCTGGCCGGCATCGGACGGATCGAGTCCGGGCACGCCAACGGCGGCGCCACCGATGCCCGTGGCACCGCGGTGCGCCCGATCTACGGCCCCGCGCTCGACGGCACACTGCCCGGCAACGAGATCATCGTCCAGAGCGCCCAGGCCGGGCGGATCACCTACGCCCGGGCGATGGGCCCGATGCAGTTCCTGCCCGGCACCTGGGCCCGGTACGCCTCCGACGGCGACGGCGACGGCAAGGCCGATGTGCAGAACGTGTTCGACTCGGCGCTGGCCGCGGCCCGCTACCTGTGCAGCGGCGGGCTCAACCTGCGCGAGCAGTCCCAGGTGATGACGGCCATCCTGCGGTACAACAACTCGGTGGCCTACGCCCGCAACGTGCTCGGCTGGGCCGCGGCCTACGCCACCGGCGTGGTGCCCGTCGACCTGCCCGAGATCACCGGATCCATTCCGCCGATCGGCGATTCGCACCTGGACAACCCGGAGGGTCTCGGTNTCTGGGCCCGGCTCCGGGTCCCGCCCCCGGTCCGGCCTGACGCTGGCCTGAATCCAGAGGCGTGCACTGTCGCCGTAGACTCGGCGGTGATGTCCGAATCTGCCACTGAGCTGCAATCCGCGGTTCGCGCCGCGCTCGCCAAGGTGATCGACCCCGAACTTCGGCGGCCCATCACCGAACTCGGCATGGTCAAGAACATCTCGATCGAGGCCGACCACGCCGTGCACGTCGAGATCTACCTGACCACCGCGGCCTGCCCGAAGAAGAACGAGATCGCCGACCTGGTGAAGGCGGCCGCCACCGATGTGCCCGGCACCGGCGCGGTCAAGGTGAGCCTCGACGTGATGAACGACGAGCAGCGCGCCGAGTTGCGCAAGCTGCTGCGTGGCGATTCCCGCGAACCGGTGATCCCGTTCGCCCAGCCCAATTCCCTGACCCGGGTCTACGCCGTGGCCTCCGGCAAGGGTGGCGTCGGCAAGTCCAGCGTGACGGTCAACCTGGCCGCCGCGATGGCCGCCCGCGGGCTGACCGTCGGGCTCTTGGACGCCGATATCTACGGCCATTCGGTGCCGCGGATGATGGGCGTGACCGACCGGCCCACCCAGGTCGACTCGATGATCCTGCCGCCGATCGCCCATGACGTGAAGGTCATCTCGATCGCCATGTTCACCCAGGGCAACACCCCGGTGGTGTGGCGCGGGCCGATGCTGCACCGGGCGCTGCAGCAGTTCCTCGCCGACGTGTACTGGGGCGATCTGGACGTACTGCTCCTGGACCTGCCGCCGGGCACCGGCGACATCGCGATCTCGGTGGCCCAGCTGATCCCGGGGGCCGAGATCCTCGTGGTGACCACTCCTCAGCTGGCCGCGGCCGAAGTCGCCGAGCGGGCCGGCGCGATCGCCCTGCAGACCCGCCAGCGCATCGCCGGCGTGGTCGAGAACATGTCGGGCCTGTTGATGCCCGACGGCACCGTCATGCAGCTGTTCGGCGAGGGCGGCGGCCGCCAGGTGGCCGACTCGCTGACCCGCTCGGTGGGCGCCGAGGTGCCGCTGCTGGGTCAGGTGCCGCTGGACCCGGATCTGGTGGCGGCCGGCGACTCCGGTGTTCCGCTGGTGTTGTCGGCACCCGACTCGCCGGCCGGCGCCGAGTTGCGCAAGATCGCCGAGGGCCTGTCAGCCCGCAAGCGTGGTTTGGCCGGGATGTCGCTGGGCCTGGACACCACGCGCCGCTAGGTGGCGTCCGGGTCGAACGTCGGCCCGGACGGCTTGTCCACCGGTTTGGGGGTCGGATCGACGGCGGGCTTCTCCGTCGACGGCGTCGACTTGCGGTCGTCGAACGCACCGGTCAGAAACGAGTCGTCACCGTCGAGCAGATGTTTGGTGAGCGCCGCGCGCGGCGTCATGCCGCGCAGCTTCTGCAGCTCGGCCAGGGGTTCGCGCAGATCGTCGAACTCCGGGCCGAGATCCTGGCGCAGCTGACTGGTGGCACCGGTGACGTAGTCACGTGCCTGGCGCAAGGCCCCGGACGTCCAGCGGATCGCACCGGGCAGGCGTTCGGGCCCCAGGATCACCAGACCGGCGATCACCAGGACCAGCATCTCCCCCCACCCGATGTTGGCGAANCCCCAACCGCCGATGAAGGCCACGAAACCGGCGACCAGGAACAGGATCAGCAGCGACAGCCACGACACCCGGCCGCCGAACAGCACCTCGCGGGCGCCCAGCTTGCCGACCGGCGCCGGCTGGATCACCCGAGGGGCAGGCGCCTGCGCGGGCGTGCCCAGCGCAGGGATGGCACCCGGATCGCGCCAGGGATCGTCGAAGTCGTCGTCATCGACGAGCTTCTCGGCCTCCAGCGCGCCGGCATCGGTGGGGTGGCGCTGCAGCGAGTCGGCTGCGCCCCCGGGACGGCCGAAGGCCTCGGCCAGCACGGGGTCGGGCGCTTGGTCCTTGGGCGCGTACTCGCCTTGGTCCCGGTACTTCTCCGCACCGAGGAACGAGCCCTCGACGCCGTCGGGGCGGCCGAACGTGCGCTGCGACAGCTGGTCGACGGGTGGCCGCTCGACAGGGCGCGGCTCGAGGCGGCCGCTCTCGTCGGACTGGTCCTGATTGGTCACCGGTTCATCACTCTCTATCGGAGCGCCTGCCCCAGCCGTGGGCCGACGCCGGTCACTGATCGTTGGTCCAGCCTACCGGCGCTTACGCCGACTCCGCGTCGGGTCATCAGCAAACTGAGGCTGTTCACCGAGGTCAGCCGGGGGCTGCGGGCTGTGGTGCGGAATCTGCGACAACAGACCCAAGAGGGAGTTCGGGATGGCGATCGGACATGAGTCCCGCAATGCGGCGCGGGCCTGGCTCTGAGCGTCGACCTCGGCAGCGCAATCCGGGCACAGCGACAGATGGTGCGCGGCACGCAGATGGGCACTCATCCGCAGTTCGCCGTCGACGAATGCGGCGATGGCCTCGGTCGACAGGTGCTCGGTCGAACGGAACTGGCGAGGCGCACCGACCGGTGCATCGCTCTGCGACGCGAACTGCGCAGGCAACCAGGAAAATGCCCGACGGAACACGTGTCCCGGGTCGACCATCACCCAGCTCCTCTCGCCACGACCAAAAGCCCTGACCCGAATGTAGCGCGACCGGGCGCGCTGAACATCAACCACCGGTCAGGCAGATTTGGCGGTTTCGGGCGAATTCTTCGCCAGGTACTCGCGCAACGCCTGGCGACCGCGGTGAATGCGGCTGCGGACGGTACCCAGCTTCACGCCGAGGGTGGCGCCGATCTCCTCGTAGGACAGGCCCTCGATGTCACACAGGACCACTGCGGCGCGGAACTCGGGGGCCAGTGCGTCCAGGGCGGCCTGGAGATCGGCACCCAACCGGGAGTCGTGATAGATCTGCTCGGGGTTCGGGTCGTCGGCGGGCACGCGGTCGTAATCCTCGGGCAGCGCCTCCATGCGGATGCGGCCGCGCCGGCGCACCATGTCCAGGAACAGGTTGGTGGTGATGCGGTGCAGCCAGCCCTCGAAGGTTCCGGGCTGGTAGTTCTGCACCGAGCGGAACACCCGGATGAAGGTCTCCTGAGTGAGGTCCTCGGCGTCGTGCTGGTTACCCGAGAGGCGGTAGGCCAGCCGGTACACCCGGTCGGCGTGCTGACGCACCAGCTCGTCCCAAGACGGCATGGTGGCCTGGTCGCCGGTGGCGTCGAACACCGCGGTGCCGGTCAGTTCTTCGGACGGTTCCACCCATTCACCCGAGGTGAATTGCTCCAGGTGTGCCATGGACACCGGGGCCGCCTGGGCGGCGGGATTCGCAGCGACAGCGTTTGCGCTCGTGGGATCCTCCTGATCACAGATTTTGCTCACCTCAACACGGCTGATGACGTCGTTATTCCGGTCGTTGTCCTCGATGTGCTGGGCGGTGCGCCAGCGGGCGCCGTGTTCCATGCGAGATACCGTTCCTGATCCCGGTGTGGCGGAGATATGAGCAATCTGAACTTTCCCTGAGAATGCCGACGATACGTCGGGTTACCTGCGCGAACCAGCGAATTTTCGGTGGTGATAACCGCCACCTGTTGGCGTGTCGCGACGGCGCCCTGTGGGTCTGGCCTANGGCGGCCGCCAGGTGGCCGACTCGCTGACCCGCTCGGTGGGCGCCGAGGTGCCGCTGCTGGGTCAGGTGCCGCTGGACCCGGATCTGGTGGCGGCCGGCGACTCCGGTGTTCCGCTGGTGTTGTCGGCACCCGACTCGCCGGCCGGCGCCGAGTTGCGCAAGATCGCCGAGGGCCTGTCAGCCCGCAAGCGTGGTTTGGCCGGGATGTCGCTGGGCCTGGACACCACGCGCCGCTAGGTGGCGTCCGGGTCGAACGTCGGCCCGGACGGCTTGTCCACCGGTTTGGGGGTCGGATCGACGGCGGGCTTCTCCGTCGACGGCGTCGACTTGCGGTCGTCGAACGCACCGGTCAGAAACGAGTCGTCACCGTCGAGCAGATGTTTGGTGAGCGCCGCGCGCGGCGTCATGCCGCGCAGCTTCTGCAGCTCGGCCAGGGGTTCGCGCAGATCGTCGAACTCCGGGCCGAGATCCTGGCGCAGCTGACTGGTGGCACCGGTGACGTAGTCACGTGCCTGGCGCAAGGCCCCGGACGTCCAGCGGATCGCACCGGGCAGGCGTTCGGGCCCCAGGATCACCAGACCGGCGATCACCAGGACCAGCATCTCCCCCCACCCGATGTTGGCGAACACGACTACTGCGCTTTTTGATCGTCGCCGATCGGCGTCACCATGAAGGTCATGGGCCGACCGTCGCGGAGCACCTCGATCGGGGCTTCCTGCCCGATCTTGAGCTGACGCACCGCGACCACCATTTCATCGGCGTCGGCGACCTTGCGGTCCCCGACCTTCACCACGACGTCGTTCTCGAGGATGCCGGCCTTCTCCGCCGGACCACCGACGTTGACGTTGCGGACCTGCGCACCCGAGGCGACGCTGTTGCTCACCGTGACGGCGCTCAGCAGCAGCGTGGGATGCGCGACCTTGCCGTCCTTGATCAGCGTCTCGACGACCTGCTTGACCTCGTTGACCGGAATCGCGAAGCCCAGCCCACTGGCGCTGTCGGACAACGACTTTCCGGCCGTGTTGATGCCGATCACCTCGGCGGACATGTTGATCAGCGGACCGCCCGAGTTGCCGTGGTTGATCGAGGCGTCGGTCTGCACACCGTCGATCACGGTGTCGGTGTCGGAACCCTCGCCCGACAGCGGCACCGGCCGGTGCAGCGCGCTGATGATGCCGTGGGTGACGGTGCTGCGCAGGCCGAGCGGGGCGCCGGCGGCGATGACTTCCTCACCGACCCGCAGCTTCTCGGAGTCGCCGAGCCGGGCCACCGTGAGGTTGTCGACGTTGTCGACCTTGAGCACCGCCAGGTCGGTCTTGGGATCACGGCCGACGAGGTTGGCCGGTACTTCCTTGCCGTCGTTGAACACCACGGTGATCTGATAGTCGGCGGGCTTGCCCGCGGCGTCGGAGATCACGTGATTGTTGGTGACGACGTAGCCCTTGCCGTCGACCACGACACCGGACCCCTGGGAGCCCTCGGTCTTGCTCTTGGCCTCGATGGTCACCACCGAGTCCTCGACCGCCGAGGCGACCGTGGCGAAGCGGCCCGCGTCCGGCGATTCGAGTTCGCCGGTCTCCAGNGCACTGGCCGTGGTGGCCGCGATCGCCGCGCTCGCCGTGGCCCTGCGCGCACCGTGGATCGCCTGGCTCGCAGTGACGTTCGTGATCACCGCGCTCTATCTGGGAGCGCTACTGCGGCTGCCGCGCTGGCTGATCGACCTGTCACCGGTAGGCCAGACCACCGTGCCAAGTGACTTCCCAGCACTGGCCCTGATGGTGATGCTCGTCGCCGCAGCGGTTCTGGCGGCGATCGCGGGCTGGATCTATCGCAACCGCGACGCGGTGTGAGTCCGAACAGGAGGAGACAGATGAAGCTGGCACTTCAGACGATCGCATCCGGTGTACTCGGCCTGGCCTTCTTCGCCGTCGCGCTGTTCTGGCCGGCGGGCACGTTGGACTATTGGCAGGCTTGGGTTTTCATCGCGGTGTTCATGGCCACCACCCTGGTCCCGAGCATCTACCTCGCGGTCAGAGATCCCGCCGCCCTGGAACGGCGTCTGCGGGGTGGCCCCACCGCGGAAACCAGGGTGGTACAGAAGATCGTCATCTGGGCGGTCACCGTGTCGGCCTTCGCGGCGTTCGTCATCAGCGCCCTCGACCACCGGTTCGGCTGGTCGAGCGTGCCCGTCGCCGTGGTCGTCCTCGGCAACGTGGTGGTGGCGGTCGGGCTGATCCTCGCGCAGGCGGTGGTCTTCCAGAACAGCTTCGCCGGCGCCAGCATCCGCGTGGAGGATGACCAACCGCTCGTGTCCACGGGTCTCTACGGTCTGGTCCGCCACCCGATGTACTTCGGTGCGGTGCTGATGATGTTCGGCACTCCCCTGGCCCTGGGTTCCTACTGGGGCTTGTTGGTGTCCATCGCCTCGATACCGATCTTCGGTGTGCGGATCGCCGACGAGGAGAAGATGCTGCGTGCCGAACTCGACGGCTACGACGAGTATGCCCAGAAGGTCCGCTACCGCCTGTTGCCGTACCTGTGGTGAGGCCGGCGCGATGAAGATCGGTCTCCAAGCGGCCGCATCCGGCGTCGTCGGGTTCGTGGTCTTCGCGATCCTGGTGTTCGGGCCGGCCGGCACGTTCGACTACTGGCAGGGCTGGACGTTCATCGCCGTGTTCGCCGTCGTCACGATGCTGCCGAGCATCTATCTGGCGGTCAACGATCCGGCCGCGCTGCGGCGGCGCATGCAGGCCGGACCGACCGCCGAGACCCGCCCGGTGCAGAAAGTCGCGAGCGCCACGGCCTTCCTGTTGCTCGCGGTCATGATCGTGGCCGGCGCGCTGGACTACCGGATGGGCTGGTCCACCGTGCCCGCGGCGGTCTCGGTGCTCGGAGATGCCTTGGTGGCGACCGGACTCGGTATCGCGATGCTCGTGGTCATCCAGAACAGCTATGCGGCCGCGAACGTCAAGGTGGAGGCCGGTCAGACAGTGGTGTCCACCGGCCTGTACGGGCTGGTCCGGCATCCGATGTACTTCGGCAACGTGATCATGATGCTCGGCATCCCGATCGCCCTCGGCTCGTGGTGGGCACTGGTGTTCGTCCTGCCCGGCATCGCGATGCTGGTGATACGCATCCGCGACGAAGAACTGATGCTCGTCCAGGAACTCGTCGGCTACGACGCGTACACCCGGAAGGTCCGCTACCGGTTGTTGCCCTTCGTCTGGTGAAGTGGGCGGCACGGATAACGGCGATGCACCTGGCCCTGAGAGCAATTCGCCGCATACTGCAGTAATGGAACTGCTGACCGGCTTCGGCCTGGCCACCGCGGCGGGGCTGAACGCCTACATTCCGTTGCTGGCCCTGGGCCTGCTGTCCCGGTTCACCGCCCTGGTGTCGTTGCCGCCTGGGTGGGCCTGGTTGGAGAACGGCTGGGTGATGGCGATCGTGNGCTGGGCGGCCGGGCCGGTGACGCCGCGGCCAACGATGCCGAGGTCAGCGCGGTCCGCGAGGCAGCAAGGCTGATCGCCGAGGATGAGCGCCTGACCCCGGTGCTGATCCCGCTCGGCGACGGCCTGCTGGCCGCCGCACGCGACTGACGCTCTGCCTTTCTCCGGCCTCACCCCGATTCGGGGTGAGGCCGATTTTTTACGGATTCCTGACGGGCCACCCCTTGACTGTGCGCTGAACGCGCGTTTAGCGTACTAAACATGCGTTCAGCCGACGATCGAACTGCGATGGCGAGGATCCGCGACGCCGCCATCGAGCAATACGGGCAGCACGGATTCACCGTCGGACTGCGGACCATCGCCGAGGCCGCGGGCGTCAGCGCCGCGCTGGTGATCCACCACTTCGGCTCCAAGGAGGGACTGCGCAAGGCGTGCGACGCCTACGTCGCCGAAGTGGTGCGCGAGGCCAAGACCGAGTCGATGCAGAGCACCGACCCCGCGACCTGGATGGCGCAGATGGCCGAGATCGAGTCCTATGCGCCGTTGATGGCCTACCTGGTCCGCAGCATGCAGTCCGGCAGCGATCTGGCGAAGACGTTCTGGCGCACCATGGTCGACAACGCCAGGGAGTACCTCGAAGAAGGCGTCCGTTCAGGCGTGCTCAAACCCAGCCGCGACCCCGATGCCCGAGCCAAATTCATGGCGATCTCCGGTGGCGGGTCGTTCCTGCTCTACCTGCAGATGCATGACGATCCGACCGACCTGCGCCGCGTGTTGCGCGAATACGGCGAGGACATGATGCTGCCGGCCCTGGAGATCTACTCCCAGGGTCTGATGACCGACTCGACCATGTACGACGCCTTCCTGCACCAACGCGAACAAGGGATCCCGTTCAGCTCGCCGGCCGCGGGCACCGACAGAAAGGAACCGGCATGACCGCGCAGACCTTCTTCGCACTGTTCTGGGGCTGGCTCACGCTCATCGTCGTCGCCATGTTCTTCGCTCGCCCGCAGGCACTGCACGACGTCAAGCACCTCATCGTGGAGAACCGGGCCTTCGGACTCACCTACGGCTTCATGTCACTGTTCCTCGGATTGGCATCGGTTCTGCTGCACAACGTCTGGGAGCTCAACTGGCATGTGCTCATCACGATCTTCGGCTGGCTGGCCCTGATCAAGGGCGTGATCGTCATTGCCTGGCCCGAAGTTTCGAAGAACACCAAATACGAGACCCGAATCAAGACCACCCGGATCGCACTCATCATCGTCGGCGCCCTGGCAGTCTGGCTGCTCGGCGCCACCTACGCCTGACCAGTGAGGACCCCATGGCCAATCGATCAGCTTCCGTCGAAATCCGAGGACTGTCAAAGTCTTTCGGTCGAACCAAGGCGCTCGACGGGCTCAACCTGACGGTATCCCCCGGCGGGGTCACCGGATTCCTCGGCCCCAACGGCGCGGGCAAGTCCACCGCGATCCGGGTGCTGCTCGGCTTGTTGCGCGCCGACGGCGGCAGCGTCCGGCTACTGGGCGGCGATCCGTGGCACGACGCCGTGGCCCTGCACCGCCGGATCGCCTACGTGCCCGGCGATGTCACACTGTGGCCGAATCTGACCGGCATGCAGGCCATCGACTTCCTGTGCCGGCTACGCGGCAACGGCGTGGACACCCGGAGACGCGACGACCTCATTGACCTGTTCGAGCTCGATCCGCACAAGAAGGCCCGCACCTACTCCAAGGGCAACCGGCAGAAGGTCGCCATCGTCGCCGCGTTCAGCTGCCACTCCGAGCTCTACATCCTCGACGAGCCGACCTCCGGCCTGGACCCGTTGATGGAAAAGGCTTTTCAACAATGCGTGGCCGAGGTGGCCGGCCGCGGCGCCGCGGTGCTGCTGTCCAGCCATATCCTGGCCGAGGTCGAGAAACTCTGCGACAGCGTGACGATCATCCGGTCCGGCCGCACGGTACGTTCCGGCACCCTGGCCGAGTTGCGGCATCTGATGCGCACCAAGGTCATCGCCCGCACCCGCGCCGACGGCCGGGCCCTGCGAAACACCCCGTATGTCCACGATTTCACCGCCGGCGACGGCGTGGTGAACTTCTCGGTGGACCGCGCCGATCTGGAGTTCGCTCTCGAGCACCTCACCGATCTGGGCATCGAGGATCTCACCGTCGCGCCGGCCTCCCTGGAGGACATGTTCCTGCGCGAGTATCAAGGGGTGGGCCGGTGACCACGGCCACGGTCCCGGTCCGGCACAGCGGCCCGGCTCGCGCCGGCACGTCACCGTTCACCGGCACCGCGACGCTGCTGAGGTTGGCGTTGCGCCGCGACCGGGTGCGGTTGAGCGTATGGCTTGCCGTGTTGACCCTGATGATGATCTACGCGCCCAATGCGATTCGGCTGGCCTATCCCGGAGAGGAGCAGCGGCTGTCGCGGGTGAACCTGCTCAAGACGCCGGCCGGGATGATGCTCGGCGGCCCGATGTTCGGCGGCAACGAAACCGATCTCGGCGTGATGATGGCCAACGAGCTGACCCTCACGCTGACCATCGCGACCTCGATCCTGGCGATACTCACGGTGATTCGTCACACCCGCGCCGAGGAGGAGAACGGCAGTGCCGAACTGGTGTTGTCGTCGGTGGTGGGCCGCTACGCCCGCACCGCGGCGGCCCTGATTCTGGTCGGCGGGCTCAACGCGGTCCTGGCGCTCGCCATGACACTGGCCATGGCCTCCACCGGATTCGGGGTGATCGACACCGCAGGCATGTGTCTGGGCATCACCGGTGTGGCGATGGTGTTCGGAGCCGTCGCCGCCGTGACCGCCCAGCTGTGGCGGCAGGCCCGCAC
>NZ_LT546207.1:2558051-2574116 GCF_900078665.2 Mycolicibacterium houstonense
TGCGCTGGCGGTGGCCGCGCTGGTGCGCGGCGCCGGCGACGTCATCGACAACTCGGGCAGCGCACTGAGCTGGTTCTCCCCCATCGCCTGGGCCCAGCAGATGCGTCCGTTCGTCGACCTGCGTTGGTGGCCGTTCGCGTTGCTGGCCATCCTGGCCGTGGCGTTGATGGCACTGGCCGCGGTGCTGGAGAGCCGTCGGCAGTACGACGCAGGCACCATCGCCTCCTCCGGTGAGAAGCCCGACGCCGCCACGATCACCGGGCCGCTGCGGCTGCATCTCGCGCTGCAACGCGGTCAGACGATCGGATGGTCGGTGGGCCTGTTCGCCGCGGGCCTGGTGTTCGGGTCGATGACGAAATCGCTGCTGGACGCCGCGAAGACGAACGAGGTGATCGGACGGGTGNGAGAGCAATTCGCCGCATACTGCAGTAATGGAACTGCTGACCGGCTTCGGCCTGGCCACCGCGGCGGGGCTGAACGCCTACATTCCGTTGCTGGCCCTGGGCCTGCTGTCCCGGTTCACCGCCCTGGTGTCGTTGCCGCCTGGGTGGGCCTGGTTGGAGAACGGCTGGGTGATGGCGATCGTGGCGGTGCTGCTGATCGTCGAGGTGATCGCCGACAAGGTGCCTGCGCTCGATTCGGTGAACGACGCCATCCAGACGTTCGTGCGCCCGACCGCCGGCGGCATCGTGTTCGGCTCCGGCACCGCGGCCCAGACCGCGGCCGTCGCCGACCCGGGGGCGTTCGCCCAGTCCGGCCAATGGGTTCCGGTGGCGATCGGTGTCGTCACCGCGCTGGCGGTGTCGTTGACCAAGTCGACGGTGCGCCCCGCGGCCAATGTCGCGACGGCAGGGGTCGCCGCCCCGGTGCTGTCCACGGTGGAGGACGTCACCAGCGTCGGGCTGGTCTTCGTGGCGATCCTGTTGCCGGTGCTGGTGCTGGTGGTGCTGCTGGCGCTGCTGTGGGGTGCGTACCGGCTGTGGCGGTGGCGCAAACGGCGGGCCGATTCGAAGGTGGTGGCGCCGCGCGCGGCCGTCGATCCCTGGGAGTGAGACCGGCCCGGCGGGTCAGATCCAGACGCCCTTGCCGACGGCGACGACACCGCCCGCGCTGATCGCGAAACGCTCGCGGTCCTTGTCGAGGTCCACGCCCACCATCTCGCCCGGACCCACCACCACGTTCTTGTCGAGGATCGCGTGGCGCACCACCGCGCCGCGGCCGATGCGGACACCCGGCATCAGCACACTGCCCTCCACGATGGCACCGTCGTCGATCACCACGTTGGACGACAACACCGAATTGCGAACCGAGGCAGCCGAAATGATGCTGCCGGCCCCCACTACCGACTCCTGGGCCGAACCGCCGTTGACGAACTTGGCCGGGGCCAGGTTCTCCGACTCGCCGCGGATCGGCCAGCGCTTGTTGTAGAGATTGAACACCGGGTGCACCGACACCAGGTCCATGTGCGCGTCGTAGAACGCGTCGAGGGTTCCGACGTCGCGCCAGTACCCGTGGTCGCGTTCGGTGGCCCCGGGCACTTCGTTGTTGTTGAAGTCGTAGACCGCGGCCATCCCGTCGGACACCAGCCGCGGGATGATGTCGCCGCCCATGTCGTGATCGGAATGGTCGTCGTCGGCGTCGGCGCGGATCGCGTCGATCAGCACCTTGGTGGTGAAGATGTAGTTGCCCATCGACACGAACGTCTGTTCCGGATCGTCGGGCGTGCCCGGCGGGTCGGCCGGTTTCTCGACGAAGTCCCGGATCCGCCCGGAGTCGTCGGCGTCGATGCAGCCGAACGCGCTGGCCTCCGCGCGCGGCACCCGGATCCCGGCGACGGTGGCGCCCGCGCCGCTGTCGATGTGGAACCGCAGCATCTGTTCGGGGTCCATGCGGTACACGTGGTCCGCACCGAAGATGATGATGTAGTCGGGATCTTCGTCGTAGATCAGGTTGAGCGACTGATAGATCGCATCCGCCGAGCCGGTGTACCAGCGTGGCCCGAGCCGCTGCTGGGCGGGCACCGGGGTGATGTATTCACCGGCCAGGCCCGAAAGTCGCCAGTTCTGGCTGATGTGGCGGTCCAGGGAGTGCGACTTGTATTGCGTCAGAACGCAGATCCGTAGGTAACGGGCATTCACCAGGTTCGACAACACGAAGTCGATCAGCCGGTAGGCACCGCCGAAGGGAACTGCCGGCTTGGCCCGATCAGCCGTCAGCGGATACAGCCGTTTGCCCTCTCCCCCGGCCAGAACGATGCCCAGCACATGTGGCAACTCCCTCATGCGTCCAAACCTATCCGCCAACCAGCAGCGCGGCCAGCCAATGGCAACACAAGTGTCCGGGCGTGTGGCTGTACCCACCACGACCTACTACCGTCTCGGATATGCGGGTGGCCATGATGACTCGGGAATATCCACCCGAGGTGTACGGCGGTGCCGGTGTGCATGTCACCGAACTCGTCGCGCAACTGCGCGAGCTGTGTGAAGTCGACGTCCACTGCATGGGAGCCCCGCGTGACGGCGCCTTCGTGGCCCAGCCCGATCCGGCCCTGCGCGGCGCCAACGCGGCGCTGTCGACGTTGTCGGCCGACCTCAACATGGTCAACTCCGCCGAGCAGGCCACGGTCGTGCACTCACACACCTGGTATGCCGGGATGGCCGGGCACCTCACCGCGCTGCTGTACGGCATCCCGCATGTGCTGACCGCGCATTCCCTGGAACCGCTGCGGCCATGGAAGGCCGAGCAGCTCGGCGGAGGTTACCGGGTGTCATCGTGGGTGGAACGCACCGCGATCGAGGCCGCCGATGCGGTGATCGCGGTGAGCTCCGGGATGCGCGACGACGTGCTGCGGACCTATCCGGCGCTCGACCCCAACCGGGTCCATGTGGTGCGCAACGGCATCGACACCGACGTCTGGTACCCGACACCACCGGCCGACGGCGATTCGGTGCTCGCCGAGCTCGGGGTCGATCTGAGCCGCCCGATCGTGGCCTTCGTCGGGCGCATCACGCGGCAGAAGGGGGTGGCGCACCTGGTGGCCGCCGCCCACCGGTTCAGCCCCGACGTGCAGCTGGTGTTGTGCGCCGGCGCGCCGGATACCCCCGAGATCGCCGCCGAGGTGTCTTCGGCGGTGGCCGAGCTGGGCCGGGCCCGCACCGGCGTGTTCTGGGTACGCGAAATGCTGCCGATCAACAAGATCCGCGAAATACTCTCCGCCGCAACAGTTTTCGTGTGCCCGTCGGTGTACGAGCCGCTGGGCATCGTGAACCTCGAAGCGATGGCATGTTCGACAGCCGTGGTCGCCTCCGACGTCGGCGGCATCCCCGAGGTCGTCGCCGACCGGCAGACCGGCCTGCTGGTGCACTACGACGCCGACGACCCGCGGTTCTTCGAGATGCGCCTGGCCGACGCGGTCAACTCACTGGTGGCCGAGCCCGAAACCGCCCGCGCCTACGGCGAGGCCGGGCGCAGGCGGTGCATTGCGGAGTTCTCCTGGGCGCATATCGCAGAACAGACCCTGGAGATATATCGCAAGGTGTCCACCTGAGCGGACACCTTGCGAGTCGATCAGCTCGTGACGGCCTTGAGCTCGTCGCCGAGCGCAGCAGCCTCGTCGGGAGTCAGCTCGACAACCAGGCGCCCACCGCCTTCCAGCGGTACTCGCATCACGATTCCTCGCCCCTCTTTGGTTGCTTCCAATGGACCGTCACCGGTCCGGGGCTTCATCGCCGCCATCGAGTGCTCCCTCCAACTGAGCCAACCCGCGTCAGCGGGCCAGGTTGGGGCCGAAGCCGTCCACTCGTTGACGGCACCCGGCGCTGAACTGCTACTGAACTTCCCCTATTGTTCCTTATCCGCGGTGATGGTTGTGCAAAGACCCATCGGATAACGACCGGAGTCACATTTGACCGGTCACCGGCACCCAGCAGGACGCGACGTGATCGTCGACCATCCCGGTGGCCTGCATCAGCGCATATGCCGTGGTAGGACCCACGAATCTGAAGCCGCGCCGCTTGAGCTCCTTGGCCATCGCCGTCGATTCGGGTGTCACCGCAGGTACCTGATCCAGGTCAGCGGGCCGTGGCCGGGGCTCGGGGGCGAACGACCACAACAGCTCACCCAGGTCGACATCGAGCTCGGCCACCGCCCTGGCATTGGAGATGGTGGCCAGGATCTTGGCCCGGTTGCGCACGATGCCGGCGTCGGACATCAAACGCTCGACGTCGTCGTCGGTGTACCGCGCGACCGCGGCCGCGTCGAACCCGTCGAACGCGGCCCGGAAGTTCTCCCGTTTCCGCAGGATGGTCAGCCAGCTCAAGCCGCTCTGGAAGGCCTCGAGGCTGATCCGCTCGAACAGTGCGCCGGAATCCCGCAATGGCCGGCCCCACTCGGTGTCGTGATAGTCGCGGTAGATGGTGTCGCCGGCTCCGTCGACCGCCCAGCCGCAGCGGATGCGGCCGTCCTCGGTCACGGCTCCTCCGAGGTGCGGAGCTCGCCGGCGGTGGCCGAGACCTCCTGGTCCTCGTCGTCGAAGTCATCGGCGACATCGTCGTCGGGCACCCCGTAAGCCGCGCGCACCGCGGCCAGCTCGCCCCGCACCGCGTCGAGTTCGCGGCCCAGACGATCCAGCACCCAGTCCACCTCGCTGGTCTTGTACCCGCGCATCACCTGGGCGAACTTGAGCGCCTCCACATCGGCGCCGGTGACGCCCGAGGCGGGCAGCACCGTCGCGGTGGTGCCGCGTGGCAACGGCGGCAACGTCTCGCCCCGGCCGAAGATGACGCTGCCCAGGCCGAACAGCACCGTGGCCACCAGAACCAGCACCACCAGGTACAGCAGTATCAGTGTCACGCCCTCGATACTGCCTCACCCGGCTGACACCTGGCGCCACCTNCTCCCGCACCCACGTCGGTACCGCCGTCGGCGGCCGACAACTCCGCACTGCTGGCGGCCGCCGACACCGCCCGCCGCGCCGTGCCGGACAGCACCGTCTACGCGATCGACAGCGAGCGCAACGGCACGCAATGGGAGGTCCAGGTCATCACCGCCGACGGCGTCAAACACGAAGCCGAGATCTCCGCGGACGGCACCACGATCCTCAACGGGCCGATCGCCAAACCCGACGATCCCGAGGACGTCGCCGAGCATCGCAACCGCCTCCAGGCGGCCAAGCTCGACTTCCGGGCCGCGGTCGACGCGGTCACCAAGGCCGTCGACGGGCGGATCACCGAACTGGGCCTCGATGGCCGCGACGGCGGCACCGTGGTGTGGGAAGCCGACGTCGTCGACTCATCGAACGCGGTTCACGACGTCAGCATCGACGCGGCCACCGGGGCCGTCGTCGCCAAGAACTGATCGGACGGCCGCCGCTCAGCGCGGCCGCAGGGTGACCATGGGCGGCCGGTCGGCCAGCGACACCGACGACACCCGCGGGGAGAAGTCGTCCCCGTCGGCGAAGAACTGGGTCAGCCCGACGCCCGAATCGGCAATCCCGCAGCGCGACAACAGGGTTGCGATGACCTGGCGGCTCATCGAGGCCAGCTCGGTGAGCGGCCGGTTGCGGTGGGCCCGGACCCCCAGGTTCACCTGGGCGATGGCGTCGAGGCCCAGCCGGTCGTAGGTGTCGACCAGCAGGCCGATCTCCACGCCGTAGCCGGGCGCGAACGGCACCGAGGTGAGCAGCTCGCGGGTGCCCGCGTACTCGCCGCCCAGCGGCTGCAACACGCAGTTCAGCTCGGGCCGCAGCGAGGCCAGCAGCGGGCGTGCCACCAGCTCGGTGACCCGGCCGCCGCCGTTGGCGTCCTCGGCCCCGCTGACCTTGAGCGGGCGCCGGTAGAAGCCCTTGACCAGATGCACCCCGTCGGCGGTGAGCAGCGGCCCCAGCAGCTTGGGCACGAACATCGGGTCGGGGTCGATCAAGTCGGAGTCGACGAACGCGATGATGTCGCCGGTGGTGGCGGCCAGCGACCGCCACAGCACCTCACCCTTGCCGGGCTGCGTTGCGATCTCGGGCAGCGCGGTCTCGCGGCTGATCACCCGGGCCCCGGCCGCGACCGCGCGGATCTCGGTGTCGTCGGTGGACCCGGAGTCGAGCACGATCAGCTCGTCCACCAAACCCCCCAGCAGCGGGGTGATCGTCTCGACGACGGATCCGACGGTCTCCTCTTCGTTCAGGGCAGGCAGCACCACCGAGACCGTGCGGCCGGCCTTGGCGGCCTCCAGTTCGGCCACGGTCCATGTCGGCCGGTTCCAGCTGTGGTCGGTCAGCCAGCGGTGTCCGACAACGCCATCGTTGACGGTCAGGTCAGGTAGCAGGTCTGTCATGCCAGTCCCCTCACTGTTCGTGCGGGTGCCCGCACTCCCTGGATCGACGCGACCATCTCCAGTACGCGCCGTGTGGGTCCGACTTCGTGTACCCGGAACATGGCGGCTCCATCCGCGGCGGCCAAGGCAGTCGCGGCCAGGGTGCCCTCCAGGCGCTCGGTCAGCTCCACACCCAGAGTCTCCCCGACGAAATCTTTGTTGCTCAGTGCCATCAGGACCGGCCATCCGGTCTTAACAAGATCTTTTACGTGGCGCAACAAACTAAGACCGTGATGAGTGTTTTTGCCGAAATCGTGGGTCGGGTCGATCAGGATCCGGTCGGCCGGCACACCCGTTGCCACGGCCCGTTCGGCCGCGGCGGTCACCTCGGCGATGACGTCGTCGACCACGCCGCGTTCGGTGATTCCGTAGTTGACGCGGAAGGGCCGGGTGCGCGGCACCGCGCCACCGGTGTGCGAGCACACCAGTCCGGCCCCGAACTCGGCCGCGACTTCGGGCAGCGCCGGATCGGCCCCCGCCCAGGTGTCGTTGATCAGATCGGCGCCGGCCGCGCAGGCCTGTTTGGCCACCGCGGCGCGCCAGGTGTCGACGCTGATCACTTGATCGGGGTAGGTGTTGCGCAGCCATTCGATGAACGGCACGACGCGGGCGATCTCCTCGTGCGGATCGACCGGGCCGCCCGGACCGGCCTTGACCCCGCCGACGTCGATCACGTCGGCGCCCTCCTCGATCACCCGGGCCGCCGCGGACTTGGCGGCCTGGTCGGTGAAGGTGGCCCCGCGGTCGTAGAACGAGTCCGGGGTGCGGTTGACGATCGCCATGATCAGCGCACGATCACCGGCGACCGGGCGTCCGCAGAAGGTCGACAACACGCCTCCATAGTGCCTGGTGCGGTAACGGCCGCCCTCGTGCGGTCGCGGGCGAACCGGGCCCGGCTACTTGGGCCGCTTTCCGGCGGTCACTTCGTCGGGGTATTCGGCGTAGAACGGCACGTACCCCTCGTCCCGGCCGGCCAGCACGTAGAGCGGATCCGACACGTCCGGGCCGTAACCCTGCTTGCGCAGGTCGACCTTCTGACTCTTGAACGTCGAGGTGTGCGCCAGTTCGGGAACGACGCGCACGAACAACGGCACGGCGTAGGCCGGCAGGTGGCCGTAGAACGCGTCGGCGATGGCCTTGCCGTCGAAGTCGTGATCGGCCTTGAGCTGGATGGCGGCCATTCCGGCCCGGCCGCCGGCCCCGGGCACCTCGACGCCGAACACCGTGCACTCCTCGATCGCCGGATTCCCGGCGAGCGCGGCCTCGACCTCGGTGGTGGCGACGTTCTCCCCCTTCCAGCGGAAGGTGTCGCCGAGCCGGTCGGCGAATGCCGCGTGCCCCAGCCCCTGGGACCGCATCAGGTCACCGGTGTTGAACCAGACGTCGCCGTCCTTGAAGGCGTCGCGCACCAGCTTCTTCTCGCTGGCCGCTTTGTCGGTGTACCCGTCGAACGGCTGCAGCGCGCTGATCTTGGACAGCATCAGCCCGGGCTCGCCGCGCTTGACCTTGCGCAGCCGGCCGTCGGCGCCGCGCGCGGGTTCACCGCTGTCGGCGTCGTATTCGACGAAGGCGACCGGGCTCGGGCAGATACCGGTGGACTTCGAGACGTTGAAGACGTTGACGAAGGCGGTGTTGCCCTCGCTGGCGGCGTAGAACTCACACACCCGCGGAATGCCGAACCGCTGGGTGAACTCGTCCCAGATCGCCGGGCGCAACCCGTTGCCGACGATGACGCGAACGTTGTGGGCGCGGTCGGTCGGCTTCGGCGGCTGGTTGAGCAGATAGCCACAGATCTCGCCGATGTAGACGAACGCGGTGGCGCCGTAGCCGATGACGTCGTCCCAGAACCGGGACGCCGAGAACGACTTGCCCAGGGCCAGTGCCGCACCCGAGTTCAGCGCCGAACCGACGGAGACGGTCAGCGCGTTGTTGTGATAGAGCGGCAGGCAGCAGTACAGGGTGTCGTCGCTGTGCAGCCGCAACCCGAGACCGCCGAATCCGGCCAGGGCGCGCAGCCACCGGTAGTGCGTCATCACGCTGGCCTTGGGCATGCCGGTGGTACCCGAGGTGAAGATGTAGAAGGCCTTGTCCTTGGCCAGCACGGCCGATGCGCTGGCCGGGTTGGTGGTCGGCGCGGTGGCCGCGAGCCGGCGCAGTTCCTCGACCGTGATGAGGCCGTTGGTCTCGGCCTCGCATTCGACGATCGGGTCGATCAGGTCGGTCTCGGCCACCACGGCGGTGGCCTTGAGCAGCCCGATGCTGTGCGCCAACACCTTGCCGCGCTGGTGGTAGTTGAGCATGCCCGCGACGGCGCCGCACTTCACGATGGCCAGCATGAGCAGCACCGCGTCAGGCGAGTTGCGCAGCATCACCCCGACCACGTCACCGTGGCCGACGCCCTTGGCCGCCAGGACCGCCGCGTACCGGTTGACCGTTTCGTTGGCTTCCCGATAGGTGATCCGCTCGTCACCGAACTTGAGGAACACGCGGTCGGCGTACTGGGCGGCCCGCTCCTGGAACACCTTGCCGATCGAGGTCTTGGCGCCGGGCCGGGCCATCACACCGGTGAGCACGCCCCGCACGATGACCGGCGCATCCATCAGGAGACCGGGTACCTGGCTGGCGAGGTCGAGTAGGCCGACGCTGCTCCTGGTGCCCGACTTCTGTTCGGTCATGCGGTGTCCCCCTGCGCGTTGTTGTGGGTCACGAGACGGCGCCCGTGTGGGCAACACCTTAAACCGCGCTGGTAACCACCGTTACCGCCGGTACTAGGTCGCCGGCGCGCAGACGTCGAGTGCGGCGGCGACCTCGTCGACGACCACCAGCCGGTCCAGGGCCTCGCTACTCACGTAGCCAGAATCGACGAGACTGCGCAGCCAGGCCAACAATCCGTCGTAGTGGCCGAACGGGTCGAGCAGCACCAGCGGCTTCTCGTGCATGCCCAGGTAACCCGCGGTCCAGGCCTCGAAGAATTCCTCCAAGGTGCCGATGCCGCCCGGTAGCGCGATGAAGGCGTCGGAGCGGTCCTCCATCTCCTTCTTGCGTTCGCGCATGGTGTCGGTGACCACCAGCTCCGCGGCGTCCACGTCGGCGAGCTCGCGGTGGACGAGCGCCTTGGGGATGACGCCGACCGTGCGCCCGTTGCCCGAGCGCGCCGCCCGGGCGACCGCGCCCATCGCCGAGACGTTGCCGCCGCCGGAGACCAGGGTCCAGCCTCGCTTGGCGATCGCCACCCCTACCTCACTGGCCAATGCCAGCAGCTCGGGATGGGTGGGACCCGAGGCGCAATAAACACACACCGCCCACTGACGGTCAGTTTCTCCGGACACGTAACCAACGTAGAGGGTGGTGGTGAACCGTCGATGTCCGGTGGGCGATGTCTGTTGGTGATGGACTCAGCCACCTGTCGCGGGGAGACTGTAGTGAACTCGGAGGGGCGAACCTGGTGACTGACGATGTCGATCAACCGACACGGTTGAGCCGCGAGTTCATCCTGGACACCGCGATCGACCTGATCGACCGCGACGGCCTGGCCAAGCTGACCATGCGGCGTCTCGGCGCGGCGTGTGGGGTCGAGGCGATGGCCCTGTACCGGTACGTACACAGTCGCGGTGATCTGCTGACCGGGGTCGTCAATCACGTCGTGGATCGGCTCTACGCCGATCAGCTCGCCGCACGCCGCCAGGAAGACGGCTGGCAGGACTTCTTGCTGCGTCTCGGGCACGGTGTCCGCCAGATCGCGATCCAGCATCCCGAGGTGTTCCCGCTGGTGGCGACCGAGGCGCCGGAAGCCCCGTGGGTGCGGCCACCGCTGCGCAGCCTGCGCTGGATGGAGACGTTCCTGGAGACGCTGATCTCGTACGGGTTCAGCGATGAGGCCGCAGTGGCCGCGTACCGGACGTACACGACGTTTCTGGTCGGGCAGTTGCTCCTGGAGGTCTCCGCCCGCGGCGTGCAGCTGAGCCCGGACGAGGCGGTGCTGGATGACGACCCGCGGCCCGATACGTCGCTGGCCGACTACCCGAACCTGCGACGGCTGCAGCCGCTGCTGACCGAAGACCACAGCACCGACGAGTTCGAGGACGCGTTGGAGGCCCTGCTCGATCGGATCGAAACCTGGCTCAACGGCCGCTGACGGGTCACTGACCAGGACCGTTTACAACGTAAACGGACCGGGTTATGCTCGGTTGCACCGTGGAATCGAACCAGCAGGACTTCGAGCTGCACTGGACGGCTCGCAACACGCCCGGAGGCCGCATCGTGCAGGCCTTCGGGCAGGTGGATGCCCACAACGAAGCCGGCTGGCAACGCATGCTCGCCGAATCGACCGCCGCGACCCCGCCGGCATCGGTCCTCGTCATCGACTGCGCAGCGCTGGATTTCATGAGCTGCGGCGCCTTGGTCGCCCTGGCCAAGCAGTCCGTCGACAGCCGCCAGCAAGGCATCACGGTGCGATTGGTCATCGGTCTGCGCAGCATCCGGCGGATCATCACCGAATGCGGGCTGGACGACTCGATCTCGGCATACCCGGACCTCGATTCCGCGTTGGGCGGCTCCAACCCGCCATAGGATTCGGTGGATGGCTGTCGACTGGGTGATCGCACCGCGTGACCGTGTGCTCGACGGCCTGGAGGCGGGCCTGCACGAGCGGTGCGGCGCGGCGATACTCGGCCCCGCCGGCGTCGGCAAGACCACGCTGGCACGCACGGCAGCCGTATATCTGGCCCCCGATTTCCGTCGGGTCGTGTGGATAACCGGCTCCGAATCCGCTGCGGCGGTGCCGTTTGCCGCGGTGGCGCATCTGATCGACGTCCCGTCCGAGGGCAGGACCGCCGACGTGTTGCGAGCCGCCCGCGAAGCGCTCGGTTCCGATCTGTTGCTCGTCGTCGACGACGCACATCTGCTGGACCGGTTGTCTGCCGCCCTGGTGTACCAACTGGCGGTGAGCGGCGCGGCCAAGCTCATCGTCACTGCGGCCGCCGAGGCGCCCGACTACGTCGCGGCGTTGTGGGAGGACGGGCCGACCAACCGGGTGGAGATGTCGCCCCCGGGTCACGACGACGCCCGCCTGGCCGACCAGGTGACGACGTTCCTGGCCGACCTGCCCGACGACGCCGCCGCCGTACTGCGGCAGTTGGCGGTGCACGATCCACTGCCCTGGTCCGATCTGGTCGCGTTGACCAGCACCGGCGCCGTCGACTCCGCGCAGCGATGCGGTGTGGTGCGCGTCGAGGGCGACGATGTGCGTTGTGTGCATCCGCTGTTCCTGAGCGCCGTGCGGGCCGCCATCGGCGGGCCTGGCCTGCGGCGGCTGCGCAACGCGCTGGTCAAACAGTTGGTGGCGGCGCCGCGCCCCAGTGTGGTGGACCGGTTGCGGATCGCGGTGCTTGCCCTCGACAGCGATGTGCCCCTGTCCGCGGATGAGGGAGTCGACGCGGCCGCCGAGGCGCTGCGATTGGGTGATCTGGAATTGAGTGAGCGGCTGGCACGGGCCGCGATCGCGTCGGGTGGTTCGGGTGCCAGCTTCAAGGGACTGCTGACCCTGGCGTACGCGCTGGCCTGGCAGGGCCGTGGCCGCGAGGCCGATGCCGTCCTGGGACAGATCGACCCGGCAGATCTGTCCGAGGAACAACTGATGGCGTGGGCGTTGCCGCAGGCGGCGAATCAGTTCTGGATGCTGTCGGAACCCGAGCGAGCCACGGCGTTCCTGCGCGCCACCCGGCGCCGGGTGACGACACCGGCGGCGCAGACCACCCTTGACGCACTCGCGGCCACCTTCGCGATGAATGCCGGTGCGCCACAACGGGCGTTGGGCCTGGCGCTGGAGGTGCTCGCCTCCCCCGCCGCCGATGACACAGCGGTCGGCTGGGCCGCCTCGACGGCGGCGCTCAGTTGCGCGCGGATCGGCGCCTTCGACCGCGTGGACGCGATGGCCGAGCGCGCACTGGCGGCAGGCCATCCCGGCCTGTTGCGGTTCACCAGCGGGTTCGGCCAGACCACCGCGCTGCTGATGACCGGCCAGCTGGCCCGCGCCCAGGAATTGACCCGGAGGATCACCGATTTCACGCAACTGCTGCAGCCCGGTCGCGCCGTCGGCGAGGTGTTGATGGCCGACGTACTGCTGGTCCGCGGCCAAGGCGACGAGGCGATTTCGTTGCTACGCAGGGCAACTTCCGCACTGGCGCCCACGGGGTATTCGTGGGGCCCGCTGGCCTGGATGTTGTTGGCGCAGGCGCTCGGTCAGCGTGGCATGCCGGTCGAAGCCGGAAAGGCCTTGTCCCGGGCGGAATCCCGGCACGGACTCAAGTCGATGCTGTTCGCTCCGGAGCTGGCGCTGGCTCGCGCCTGGACATGTTCGGCCCGCAAGGATTCGGTGGGCGCGGTGGCCTCCGCCCGCGAGGCCGCCAAGGCGGCTGAGCGCGGCGGCCAGTCCGCGGCAATGCTGCGGGCCCTGCACGACTGCGTGCGCCTGGGTGATACCCGCGCGGTCGACGCGCTGGCCAGGGTGGATCTGGATTGCGCGTTCGGGCGGCTGACGCTCGACCATGCCCGCGCCTTGGCGGCCGGGGATGCTGAGGGGCTGGCCGACATCGCGTGCCGGTATCGCGACGCCGGCATGCTCGCCGCCGCCGCGGACGCCGAGCATCAGACGTCTGCCTGAGAGGTTCCCGATCCCGGCCCTGGCCCGCCCCAGATCCAGGCGAAATGGCCGCTCAGTACCCACCCGCGCCGACAGTAGAATGCCCGGTGAGAACGCACGATCTCCAGGGGGCTCGATGAACCAGCTCGTCGCCGACTCAGGCGCCATCACCGGCCTGCAAGGCATCGTCGGCAGCGTCAGTGAAGAAATGAGCACCTTCAAGGATGCGTTCTCGGGTCCGTCGGACCTCGCCTCCACCCAGGGCACCATCGGCTTCCCGGTTCAGAATGCATACGGCGGTGCCATGTCCGCCCGAGACGGCGCGCTGGGCGCCACCCAGGTGGCCGCCGGCCGAATGGCCGAACTGCTGGGCATGGCTTCGCAGGCATATGCACGTGGTGACACGGCCGCCGGAGAGCAGCTCAAGGCCCAGGCCGACGCGCTCGGCGGAGGAAGCGCTCCGGCATCCGCGGCAGGCGGCGGATCAGATGCCTCCGAAGCCGCAAGTTCGGGAGCGGGCGGCGCGGGCCAGATGGTCGGCCAGTTCAGTCAGATGGCAGGGCAGATGGCGCAGTCGATCACCCAGCCGCTCCAAGGGCTGACCCAGGCGATGACGCAGGTGCCACAGCAGGTCATGCAGGGTGTGCAGGGCATCGTCGAGGCAGCCACCCAAGCGGCCGGAGACGGCGGGGACGCGGCTGCCACAGCGGCGGAAACCGGTCGCGCCGGGGCCGAGGACGCCGTCAAGGCCGCCGATCAACAAGACGGCAAGCCGGACTCCCAGCACGACGGCCGGGACGACAAGAAGGACGACGCCGAGCCGCGCGAGCACGACCGTGATCGCACATCTCCGGGCGAGGCCGGGACCGCCGCCGAACGCGGCTACGAGCAACTCGGCAATCGCGCCTCGGCCGGTGCGGCAGCGGAGGACGGCTTCGGCGTCGGCCCCGTCCCCACCCAGGTGCACAACATCAACCCGCGCCGGCAGTAGCGTTCAACTCCCCGCCGTCGAGCCGCAACCAGCGGTCGATGCCGATCGCCTGAAGAAACCGCTCGTCGTGGCTGACCACGACGAAAGCCCCGCGGTAGGCGTTGAGGGCGGACTCCAGTTGCCCGACGCTGACCAGATCGAGGTTGTTGGTGGGTTCGTCCAGCAACAACAGCTGGGGCGCGGGCTCGGCGTAGAGCACGCACGCCAGCGTCGCGCGTAACCGCTCCCCGCCCGACAACGCTGCCACCGGCAGATTGATCCGGTCGCCGCGAAACAGGAACTGCGCCAACAGATGCATGCGCCGGGTGTGCGACAGGCTGGGCGCCGCAGCGGCCAGGTTTTCGGCCACCGTCCGGTTCTCGTCCAGCAGGTCCAGCCGTTGCGACAGCGAGGCGATGCGCCCGTCGACCCGCTGGATCGTCCCCGCCTCGGGTTCCAGCGTACCGTCGATGATCCGCAGCAGGGTCGACTTGCCCGCCCCGTTCGGACCGGTCAGGGCGATGCGCTCCGGCCCGCGGATGGAAAGGCTGATCCCGTTGTCGGCGAACAGCTTCCGTCCATCGCGGCTGATCTGCACACCCTCCCCGTCGAATATCGTGCGCCCGGTGGGCACCACGGTGTCGGGCAGGTCCAGCGCGATCACCGAATCATCACGCAACGCTCGTTCGGCTTCGTCGAGCTTCGTCCGGGCATCGTCCACCCGGCGGGCATGCACATCGTCGGCGCGGGCCGCCGATTCCTGGGCATCGCGTTTGAGCTTGCCCGCCACGATCTTCGGCAGGCCCGCGTCCTTGAGATTGCGGGCCGCATTGGCCGAACGGCGAGCCGCCTTCTCCCTGGCCTCCTGCATCTGCCGCTTCTCACGCTTCAGCTGCTGTTCGGCGTTGCGGATGTTGCCCTCGGCCACCTTCTGCGCTGCCTCGACCGTCTCTTGGTAAGCCGTGAAATTGCCTCCGTAGAACACGATTTCGCCGCGGTACAGCTCGGCGATCTGATCCATCCGGTCCAGCAGTACCCGGTCGTGGCTGACCACCAGCAGGCAGCCGGAGTAGCTGTCCAGCGCGTCGTACAGGCGGTGGCGAGCCTGACTGTCCAGGTTGTTGGTGGGCTCATCGAGCAGCAGAACGCTGGGACGCTTGAGCAGTTGAGCCGCCAGACCCAGTGACACCACCTCCCCGCCCGACAGGGTGCCCAGCCGACGGTCCAGCGCCAGATCCTGCAGACCGAGCCGGTCCAGCTGCGCGCGGGAGCGTTCCTCGATGTCCCAGTCGTCACCGATCGTGGTGAACACCGCGTCGCTGGAGTCACCGTCGGCCAGCGCCGCCAGCGCGTCGAGCACCGGGGCGATTCCCAGCACCGAGGCCACCGTGAGATCGGCGGTGAACGGCAGGCTTTGGGGCAGATAGCCGACGGTCCCGTCGACCACCACGGAGCCCGCAGACGGACGGTATTCGCCGGCGATCAACTTGAGCAGCGTGCTCTTTCCGGCACCGTTGGGCGCGACCAGCCCGGTCCGGCCGGGGCCGACGGTGAACGACAGGTCCGAGAACAGCTCGACGTCGTCGGGCCAGGCGAACGACAAATGGGAACAGACAATAGACATGCTGGGACTCCAAAGTGATGCGGGCACCAGGCACCGCAAAAAAGGACAGGATGACGGATCGACTCTCGGGGATCACCCGGAGATCTCGTCAGCTCCCAGCATGTTTTCAGCCCACCTCGGTTGACAGCAGATGCGTCACCCATAGTACGCACCGATGCAATCTATTTTCGGTTCAGAACGTCCCGCGCAGCCGATCCAGTTGTCGCCGTTCGCGTTTCGTGGGTCGACCGGCTCCTCGGTCACGGACCGGAACCGTAGCCATCATCTCCTTGGGCGGTGGTGGCGGACTGCGGTCGATCATGCACTCCGATGCGATGGCGGCACTGACCCTCTTGGCGATCGGCCGGATCACCTCCACGATGCGTTCGCGCCCGTCCAGCCGGACCCGGACCTCGTCACCTGGGCTGACGTGCTGTGCCGGCTTGGCCGGTACGTTGTTCACCCGGACGTGCCCGCCGCGGCAGGCGG
>NZ_LT546207.1:2574232-2628229 GCF_900078665.2 Mycolicibacterium houstonense
GGCGGCGGGTTTGGCCAGCCCGGGCAGCGCGCCCGCCGCCGCGTCGGTCAGCACGATGGCGACGTCGAGGCCGTCGAACACCTCGTGCACGTGGGCGACGGCCTGCTCGATGCTGCGGTCAGGCGCGAACCGGAAGTTGACGGTCACCGCTGCGGCGTCGGGGATGACGTTGCCGGCGATGCCGCCGTCGATACGCACCGCCGACAGCCCTTCCCGGTACACGCAGCCGTCGATGTCGACGTTGCGGGGCTGGTAGCTGCTCAACCGGTCCAGCACCGCGCCGAGTTTGTGAATGGCGTTGTCGCCCAGCCAGGAACGCGCCGAGTGAGCGCGGGTGCCGGCGGCGCTGACGACGACACGGATGGTGCCCTGGCAACCCGCTTCGATGAATCCGCCCGAAGGTTCGCCGAGGATCGCGACGTCGGCCTGCAGCCAGTCGGGCAGCTCGCGCTCGATACGGCCGAGGCCGTTGGCGCTCGACTCGATCTCCTCGCAGTCGTACATCACCAGGGTGAGGTCGTGGCTGGGTTCGGCGATGGTGGCGGCCAGGTGCAGGAACACCGCATCGCCGGACTTCATGTCCGAGGTGCCGCAACCCCAGATCTCGCCGCCTTCCATGCGGCTCGGCAGGTTCTCGGCGGCGGGCACCGTATCGATGTGGCCGGCCAACATCACCCGCGACGGGCGGCCGAGGTGGGTCCGGGCCAGCACCGCATCGCCGTTGCGGATCACCTCGAAGTGCGGGGCCTGAATTCGCAGCGCGGTCTCGATCTCGTCGGCGATGCGTTGTTCGTGCCGCGATTCGCTGGGGATGTCCACCAAAGCAGCGGTCAGCGCGATCGGATCGGCTCGCAGGTCTAGCCCCATGGTGTCCGAGGCTAGTCCAGTAACCTTGGCCAACGTGACTGCAGCATCTGGCGTCGGCCTGGCCACCATCACCGCCGACGGGACCGTCCTGGACACCTGGTTTCCCGCCCCCGAGCTGAGCGCCGCCGGCGAGGCCGGCACGGTGAAGCTGACCGGCGAGGATGTTCCTGCCGAGTTCTCCGACGTGATCGGCTCCGACGCAGACCGCGGTGTCGAGGTGGTGGCGGTGCGTACCACGATCACCGACCTCGCGGACAAACCGGCCGACACGCACGACGTGTGGCTGCGGCTGCACCTGCTTTCCCACCGGCTGACCAAGCCGCACGAGGCCAACCTCGACGGCATCTTCGGCCTGCTGACCAACGTGGTGTGGACGAACTTCGGCCCGTGCGCGGTCGAGGGCTTCGAGTCCGTGCGGGCGAGGTTGCGTCGCCGCGGGGCCGTCGCCGTCTACGGCGTGGACAAGTTCCCGCGGATGGTCGACTACGTGCTGCCGTCGGGCGTCCGGATCGCCGATGCCGACCGGGTCCGTCTGGGCGCGCACCTGGCGGCGGGGACGACGGTCATGCACGAGGGCTTCGTGAACTTCAACGCAGGCACGCTGGGCACCTCGATGGTCGAGGGCCGGATCTCGGCCGGTGTCGTGGTCGACGACGGCTCCGACGTCGGTGGCGGCGCATCGATCATGGGCACGCTGTCCGGCGGCGGCAAAGAGGTGATCAAGGTGGGCAAGCGCTGCCTGCTGGGCGCCAACTCCGGCCTGGGCATCTCGCTCGGCGATGACTGCGTGATCGAGGCCGGGCTCTATGTCACCGGCGGCACCAAGGTCACCACGGCCGACGGGCAGACCACCAAGGCCATCGAACTCTCCGGGGCCAGCAACCTGCTGTTCCGCCGCAACTCGCTGTCAGGCGCGGTCGAGGTCGTCAAGCGCGACGGCACCGGCATCACGCTCAACGAGGCGCTGCACGCCAACTAATCCAGACAGCCGAACGTTGGCTTGTGTGTCAAAGTTCGAGGAAATCTGACACACAAGCCAACGTTCGAGCTGGCTCAGGCCGGCTCAGGTGCAGGGAATCCCACCCGGGCCACCGATCCAGTGACCAGGCGGGGATGGCCAGGGGCACCACTTCTTGACCTGCCCGGGCGGCAGGATAGGGCCCGGCTTCCAATCGACCCAGCCCGGACCCGGAACCCACGGAATGCGGGGGCCGGGGTCAGCCTGCGCTGAGGCCGCACCCAACCCGAGGGATCCGGCACCCAGCGCACCGGCGATCACTGCTGTTCCCGCGATCTTCTTGAGATTCACGTGTGGCCTCCAAACATCGGCAGGTTGACGTGCACTTTTCTAATCCCTCTATCGCCCAACGTACGCCTTTTGTTAACGCGCCGACGGAGCCGAGTATTTCGGGCGAACGCGGCATGTTGACCGGCAGACCCGCACGCTCGCGGGCTAACGGGCGGCCAGGATGCAGAACTCGTTGCCCTCGGGGTCGGCGAGCACGACCCAGGTCTGTTCGCCTTGCCCGACGTCGACGCTGCGGGCACCCAGGCCGATCAGTCGGTCGACCTCGGCCTGCTGATCGTCGGGAGTGAAGTCGAGGTGGACGCGGTTCTTGACCACCTTGTCGTCGGGCACCGCGGCGAACAGCCAGGTCGGTCCGGTGCCGGCGGGCGGGGTCAGCACCACATCGCCCTCGGCGTCGGTTTCCCACGGCCAGCCGAGCACCTCCGACCACCAGGCACCCAATGCCGCCGGGTCGTGCGCGTCGATGCAGATTTCGGAGAACCTCAACCCCATTGGGCCAGCTCCTTTTTCATCACCTTGCCCATCGCGTTGCGGGGCAGGCTGTCGACGAGCCGCACCTCACGCGGGCGCTTGTGTGCTGAAAGCTGTTGGGCGACAAACTCGATCAAGATGTCGGGGGCGGCACTACCGACGACGAACGCCACGATGCGCTGCCCGAGGTCATCGTCTGGCACGCCGACCACTGCCACCTCGTCGACACCGTCGTGGCCCAGCAGCACGGTTTCGATCTCACCGGCACCGATGCGGTATCCGCCGGATTTGATCAGGTCCACCGACTCACGGCCGACGATGCGGTGCATGCCGGCCGAGTCGATGACCGCGACGTCTCCGGTGCGGTACCAACCGTCCGCGTCGAACGCCTCCGCGGTGGCCTCCGGCCGGTTCAGATAACCGTCGAACACCATGGGGCCCTTGATCTGCAGCCGCCCGATGGATTCCCCGTCGTGCGGCACGGGGGCGCCTTCGTCGTCGACGAGCCGGGTCTCCACCCCGGCCAGTGGCAACCCCACCCAGCCGGGCCTGCGGTCCCCGTCCACCCGAGTGCTCAGGGTGATCAGCGACTCGGTGCTGCCATAGCGCTCCACCGGCGCATGCCCGGTCAACCGCACCAGCTCGTCGAACACCGGAACCGGAAGCGGCGCGCTGCCGGAGACCAGGAGTCGCGCCGTGGACAACGCCAGCGCGGAGTCGAGATCCTTGACCACCCGGGACCACACCGTCGGCACGCCGAAGTACAGCGTGCCCTGAGCCTCCGCGTAGGCAGCCGGGGTGGGTTTCCCGGTGTGTACGAAGCGGTTTCCGATCCGCAGCGATCCGAGCAGGCCGAGCACCAGGCCGTGCACATGGAACAGCGGAAGCCCGTGCACCAGGGTGTCGTCCGCGGTCCATTGCCAGGCGGCAGCCAGCGCATCGATATCGGCGGCGATCGCCTGGCGGCTGATCGGTACGCCCTTGGGCGCCCCGGTGGTACCGGAGGTGTACATGATGATCGCGGTCGATGCCGGCGACGGCTCGGGATAGCGGTGCCAGGACCGGGCGTGCAGCCGGACCGGGATGTGCGGCAATCCCTCGGTCTCCTCGGGCCGCTCCCCCAGCCAGGCCTGGGCACCCGAGTCGGTGAGGATGTGACGACGCTCGGCCGCGCCCACATCGGCGGGGACCGGGACGACGGGCACGCCCGCGATCAGGCAGCCGATGATGGCGAGGACGGTCGTCGCACTCGGTGTCGCCAGGACCGCGACGCGCTGCGCGACGGCGACGCGCTCGGCGACCGATGTGGCGGCACCGATCAGGTCGCTGCGGCTCAGGACGGCACCGTCGATGCGGACCGCGTCATCGATATCGGCACCGGCGGCGACGGCAGCGGGGTTCAGGGAAGCCAGCAACACGCATGTGAGGCTACCGGCGAACCGCCCACCGTTCGGCACGTGCGCTCGACAGGCGGCGAAGTTGTCGACACGCTGGTTCCCATGGGGACCACAGCGGAGCGCGACCGCGATGACGCCGGCCGGCCACGCAGTACACGTCCGCGCGATGCCCTCGGCAGGCCCTTGCCCTACGGAAGTGCGGGCGTTGCCCGGATTCCCGACGATCTGGAGCTCGCTCCGGCCGACACTCTGGCTTACGCCCAACGTCTGCTCGACCGTGGCCAGGCGTTCAGCGCACACGAGGTTCTCGAGGCGGCGTGGAAGAACGGCCCGGAGCACGAACGTTCGCTCTGGCAGGGGCTGGCGCAGCTGGCTGTCGGTATCACCCACGTACAGCGGGGCAACCGGGTCGGGGCCGCGGCACTGCTGCGGCGGGCATCGACGCGGCTGTCGGCCGTCGGTTCGCCCGCGCCGTACGACGTCGACGTGGCCGGCCTGGTCACCTACGCCGACGATCTCGCCGCACACCTCGACAACGACCTCGACCGCACCGCAGACGTCCCCGAACAGCGCCTACGTCCCCGTCTCGTCGGAAACCCGGCGGGATAATGGGGCGATGGGAACGATCCGGCAGACTGCCACCCGCGAGGTGTACCGGAACGACTGGCTGACGCTGCGCGAGGACGCCATCGTTCGCCCCGACGGCAGCACCGGCATCTACGCGGTGGTGGACAAACCGACCTATGCCCTGGTGATCCCGTGCGACGGCGATCGGTTCCACCTCGTCGAACAGTTCCGGTATCCACTGGGCCTGCGGCGCTGGGAGTTTCCCCAGGGCACCGCACCCGAACGGCAACACCTCGATCCGGAAGCCCTGGCTCACCGCGAGTTACGTGAGGAGACCGGGCTACGGGCCGAGCGCATGGAGCGTCTCGGCCAACTCGACGTGGCGGCGGGCATGAGCAGCCAGCGCGGCTGGGTGTTCCTGGCCACCGGGCTCAGCGAGGGGGCTCACGAACGCGAGCTCGAGGAGCAGGACATGCACAGCGCGTGGTTCTCCGGCGACGAGGTGGAACGCATGATGCGAGACGGTGAGATCACCGACGCCCAGACCATCGCCGCGTGGGCATTTCTCATGTTGCGCACGAGCGAAATTCGCGATTGACATCAACTGCGGTTGAGGTTCTACGGTCGAGCGCGTGACCCAATCAGAGGTAATCGTCGACCAGGTCGTTCTTCGGGACGGCTTCGTTCCGCTGATCGATATCAGCAGCGCCCGCAATGGCGACCAGCGCCAACGCCAGGCGGTGGCCGACGCCATCGGCCGGTGCTGTGAGACCAGCGGCTTCCTACTGCTCGTCGGCCACGGCGTGCCCGACGATGTAATCGCCGACGTCAAGCGCGAATTGCGCGAGTTCTTCTACCTACCGCAGGCCACCAAGGATCAGCTGAGGGCGGATCCCACCGACCCACTGGCCCGCGGATACAGCAGCGCGGGCAACCTGGCGGCCACGAATGACGGCGCCGATATCGAGGCGGAGCACCAAACACCGGACCAGGTAGAGAAATTCGTCCACTTCCCACTCGGCAACCCCGAAGAAGGCATGTACGGTCCGGGCTGGACCGACGAACGCGTCTTCATCGAAGAGCGCTGGCCCGACACCGGCTTCCGAGCCGCCTACGAACGCTATTACGCCGAGATGTCCACACTTGCCACTGAGTTGTCCCGGTTGTTCGCCCTGGCGCTCGGCCTGCGTGAGGACTGGTTCGACGGGTTGATCGACCGCCACAACTCCAACCTGATGGCCAATTACTACCCGGCTGATGACCAGCCCGCGGGACACGTCCGGCTGAGCCAGCACAGTGACTGGGGAAACCTCACGATCCTGCTCCAGGACGAGTCCCAGCGCGGGCTGCAGGTTCTCGATGACGACGGCGAATGGCTTGACGTGCCGTTGGTTTCGGGGGCGTTCGTCATCAACATAGGGGATCTGCTGGCGCGGTGGACCAACGACCGGTGGGTCAGCACGGTGCACCGGGTGGTGAGCACGGGAGCCCCCACCGCCGAACGGTTCAGCCTTCCGTTCTTCCATCAGCCCAACTTCGACGCCGTCATCGAATGCATCCCGACGTGCGCGACACCGGACAACCCGCCGCGCTACGAGCCGGTGGTTTCCGGGCCGTATCTGCTGAACAAGTTCAAGATCGCCTATGACCTGAAGCCTGAGTAGGGTTGCGGTTCAGCGCCGTTCGGCCAGGGCACGCAGGAAGAACATGAGGTTGGCGGGACGTTCGGCCAAGCGCCGGACGAAGTAGCCGTACCACTCGTCACCGAAGGGCACGTACACCCGGACGTGGTTGCCCGCCTCGGCCAGGCGGCGCTGTTCGGCATCGCGGATGTTGTAGAGCATCTGGTACTCGAAACCGTCTACCCCGCGACCGAATTCGCGGGCCAGGGCCGGCACCGCGTCGATGATCACCGGGTCGTGCGAGGCCACCATCGGGTAGCCCGATCCGGCCATCAGGACCCGTAGGCAGCGCAGATAGGAGTCGGTGACGTCGGCGGCGTCCCGGTAGGCCACCGAGGCCGGCTCGTCGTAGGCGCCCTTGCACAACCGGATGCGGGCTCCGGACGCCGCGAACTCGCGGCAGTCTGCTTCGGTCCGGTGTAGGTAGGCCTGCAGAACCGTGCCCAGCCAGTCGAACTCGGTGCGCAGGTCACGCACGATCGCCAGGGTCGAGTCGGTGGTGGTGTGGTCTTCGGCGTCCACCGTCACCCAAGCCCCCACCTCCCGAGCCTTGGCGCAGATGGTGTGCGCGTTCTCGTAGGCGATCTTCTCGCCGTCGCGGGGCAGCGCCTGGCCCAGGGCCGAGAGTTTCAACGAAACCTCGAGCGGTCGCACCGTCGTGTCGGCGTCGCCACGTCGCGCCAAGCCGTCGAGCAGGGCCAGGTACGCCTGCACAGTCCGCTCGGCGTCGTCGACACTGGACGTGTCCTCACCGAGATAGTCCACGGTGACGAACCGTCCCGAATCTCGCAGTGCACCAACGGTGTAGAGCGCATCGGGAATCGTCTCCCCGGCGACGAACCGGTCCACGACCTTTCGGGTGACCGGCAGACGCTCGGCCGTGCGGCGCAGCCGCGGCGATCGGGACGCGGCCAGGATCGCCGGGCGGCCAACCCGCTGAAAGATTCCCATCGTCAGGCCTCCATGTGCGGGTAGGTGTGGTTGGTGGGCGGCACGAAGGTCTCCTTGATGGAGCGGGCCGAGGTCCAGCGCAGCAGGTTCTGCGCCGAGCCGGCCTTGTCATTGGTGCCCGAGGCGCGCGACCCGCCGAACGGCTGCTGACCGACCACCGCACCGGTCGGCTTGTCGTTGACGTAGAAGTTGCCTGCCGCATTGCGCAGCCGGTCGGCGGCGGTGAGCACCGCCTCCCGATCATCGGCGATCACCGCGCCGGTCAGGGCGTAGCGCGCGCCGGTGTCGACGACGTCGAGGATCCGGTCGTATTCGGCGTCGGGATAGACGTGCACGGCCAGGATCGGACCGAAGTACTCGGTGGAGAACGCCTCGTCGGTCGGGTCGTCGGACAGCAGCACGGTGGGCCGCACGAAATAGCCTTCGCTGTCGTCGTATTCACCGCCTGCGACGATGGTGACACCCGCGGCGCCCTTGGCCCGCTCGATGGCGTCCACATTCTTGGTGAAGGCACGCTCGTCGATCACCGCGCCGCCGTAGTTGGTGAGGTCGGTGACGTCCCCGTAGGGCAGTTCGGAGGTGGCCGAGAGGAAGTCGTCACCCATCTGGTTCCACACCGACCGCGGGATGAAGGCCCGCGACGCCGCCGAGCATTTCTGCCCCTGATAGTCGAAGGCGCCGCGAATCAGGGCGGTGCGCAGCACATCCGGGCGGGCCGAGGCGTGTGCGACGACGAAGTCCTTGCCTCCGGTCTCGCCCACCAGCCGCGGATAGGTGTGGTAGCGGTCGATGTTGTTGCCGACCTCGCGCCACAGGTGCTGGAAGGTGGCGGTCGATCCGGTGAAGTGGATACCGGCCAGGCGCGGATCGGCCAGCGCCACATCCGAAACGGCGATCCCGTCGCCGGTCACCAGGTTGATCACCCCGGGCGGCAACCCGGCGGCCTCCAGTAGCTGCATGGTCAGATAGGCGGCGAATGTCTGCGTGGGCGACGGCTTCCACACCACGGTATTGCCCATCAGGGCGGGAGCGGTGGGCAGATTGCCCGCGATGGCGGTGAAGTTGAACGGCGTGATGGCGTAGACGAAGCCTTCCAGCGGCCGGTGGTCGGTGCGGTTCCAGACGCCGGGACTGCTGATCGGCTGCTGGGCCAGGATCTGGCGCGCGAAGGCGACGTTGAACCGCCAGAAGTCGATCAGCTCGCACGGGGCGTCGATTTCGGCCTGGTAGGCGGTCTTGGACTGCCCGAGCATGGTGGCCGCGGCGATCTTCTCCCGCCACGGCCCCGACAACAGGTCGGCCGCCCGCAGGAACACGGCCGCGCGCTCGTCGAACGGCAGCCGAGCCCAGTCGTGCTTGGCGGCCAGCGCGGCGTCGATGGCCGCCCTCGCGTCGGAGTGTTCGGCGTTGGTCAGGATCCCGAGCCGCGCTGAGTGGCGGTGCGGCTGCACCACGTCGATGCGGGAGCCGCCACCCATGGCGTGTTTGCCACCGATGACGTGAGGCAGGTCGATCGGGGCGCCGGCGAGGTCGCCGAGCGCGGTGGTCAGGCGGGCGCGTTCGCCCGAACCGGGTGCGTAGTCATGAACCGGCTCGTTGGCCGGCAACGGCACGTTGGTGATGGCATCCATGCCTCCAGAATCCCCGAAGTGACCCACACAACACTTGTCTGAACGGACAACACTCTACGCTCCTGCTAGTAGCATCCGACAACATGCGGGTAACCGGGGTCAGCCTGGGCCAACTACTGTTGGCCCTGGACGCCACGCTGGTCCGGCTGGTACAGGCGCCTCGTGGCCTGGACCTCCCGGTGGCCTCGGCCGCCCTCATCGATTCCGACGACGTGCGGCTGGGGCTGGCGCCGTCCGCCGGATCGGCCGACGTGTTCTTCCTGCTCGGGGTGTCCGAATCGGACGCGCTGCGCTGGGTCGAACAACAGAGCGCGCGTCGGCCGCNCGGCGGGTGCGCGCGCCGACGTGGACCGGGTGCTGGACAGCGCCGAACGCCATCCGGGGACGCTCGCCGCCGTCACCTCTCTGGCCGAGGCCCGCACCACGGTGCTGCTCGACGAAATCGTCACCGCGATCGCCGCCGACGAGAGGCTGATCGACCCTCGGGTGCGGACACTGCGGACCGACGAGCCGGTGCTGGCCGAAACCCTTGGCGTGTACCTGGATTGCTTCGGTGATGTCGCGACGGCCGCCCAGCACCTGCACGTGCACCCCAACACTGTGCGGTACCGAATCCGTCGGGTCGAGCAGTTGCTCGGCGCCTCGCTCAACGAGGCCGACGTGCGGCTGCTGCTGGCGTTGAGCCTGCGGGCCACCGCCTGAGGCCACCGAAATTGGTGCGCCGGGCCGCGGTGCGCGTCGCCCAGAATGGCAGCGGAGACCGTTCGACGTTCGGGAGGAGCCGCCATGCTGCTGCTGGGCATCCTGTGTTTTCTCATCGCCGCCGCGCTGGTCTACTTCGCCCTGCGCCCCGAGCTCGCTTTCCATCTCGATGAGGGCTGGAAGTTTCGCGGTAAGACCGAGCCGTCGGAGGCCTACATCGCGGTCAACGGTGTCGGCCGGATCATCGCGGCCATCGTCGCGGTGGTGGTGGGTATCGCCTGCATCGGGCAGTACTTCAGCGAGAAGAGCCAGGCGCGCGAGGAGAAGCAGCAGGCCGACCTCTATGCCGTGGCCGAGCAGCGGTGTGAATCCGAGGTGAAACCCAGGTTCAACGAGGCCATCAAGTGGGACAACGGGAAGATCGCCAATCCCGATGAGCTGCACGCGCTGGCGCAGACCCTCAACGTCGAGATCGAGATCAAGTCGAGTTCCGCACCCGGGCTCAACCGCACGAGCATCCCGACCAGCAACATGTTTGTGCGTGACCCGACGTTGCCGAAGTACCACGACACGCTGCTGTATTACAGCGGGTTGCCGTCGCATCTCAGGGTGATGGCAGAGCCCGTAGAGTGCTCCGTCGCTCCTCCGCGCTGACCGCCCGTGCTGTCCATCGTTCGGTTGACAGACGAATCAGCCGTGAAGTCGTCGCGCGCGGGCGCCCGGAGGAGCACCGTAGCGGTATGACTACCGCAGCGATTCAGCAAGAATCCGAGCATCCGTTTCTGAGTGGAAACTTCGCTCCGGTGCACGACGAGGTCACGGTCACCGACCTCAAGGTCACCGGAACCATTCCGGATTACCTCGATGGGCGTTACCTGCGTATCGGCCCCAATCCGTTGCGGGCGCCTGACCCGCGGCACTACCACTGGTTCCTCGGCGACGGAATGGCACACGGGATCCGGCTGCGCGACGGCATGGCGACTTGGTATCGCAACCGGTGGGTGCGCTCGTCGTCGGTGGCGCGCGAACTCGGCGAGCAGTGGGCGGGCGGTGCGCATTCGGCCGGCTTCGATTTCGCGACCAACACCAACATCATCGGGCATGCCGGTAAGACCTTGGCACTGACCGAGGCCGGTGTGCGGCCCTACGAGCTCACCGAGGAGCTCGATACCGTCGGCCCGACCGATTTCTGCGGAACCCTGTTCGGCGGCTACACCGCCCATCCCAAGCACGACCCGAAAACCGGTGAGCTGCACGCGGTCTCATACAACCCACTGCGCGGCAACCTGATGCGCTACACGGTGACCGGGGTGGACGGCCGGGTACGGCGCGCGGTCGACATCCCGCTGCCGGCGCAGACGATGATGCACGACTTCACGCTTACCGAGAAGTACGTGGTGATCTATGACCTGCCGGTGATCCTCGACCTGACCACCGCGGTCAAGCACGCTCCGGCGCGCGCGGTTGCCCGGCTGCTCACTCGATTGGCCACCCGCCACGCGACGCCGGGCTTCGTGCTGCGTGCGGCGATGCGCGGATCCGAACGCTCCGCACTGCCGCCGACGGGAATGCCCTATCGCTGGACACCCGAGCACGGTGCCCGCGTCGGGGTGATGCCGCGGGAGGGCTCGGCCGCAGACATCCGGTGGTTCGAGGTGGAGCCGTGCTACGTATTCCACGCGCTCAACGGCTATGACCTCACCGGCCCGGACGGTGCACAGATCGTGCTCGACGTGGTCCGCCACCCGTCGGTGTTCACCACCGGCGACCAGCTGTTCACCGACTCGATCACGTTGGACCGCTGGACGATTGACCTGGGTACGGGTCGAGTACACGAGCAGCGCCTGCACGACCAGGCGCAGGAGTTCCCGCGGGTGGACGAACGGCTGGTCGGCCGCGAGCACCGGTACGGCTACACCGTCGGCCTCGCCGCGGGACCGGGCGCCGCCCCGGGCGGCATCCTGCGCCACGATCTGCGCGAGGGCAGCGCCGAGCGGGTCGAGTTCGGGGCCGGCCGCGAACCCGGTGAGTTCGTCTTCGTCCCGTCGTCACCGGACGCCGACGAGAACGACGGTGTGGTGATGGGTTTCGTCTACGACCACGCCGAGAATCGCAGCGATCTCGTGTTGCTCGACGGACAGACCCTGGCACCCGTTGCGACCGTGCACATTCCGGTGCGGGTTCCCCATGGGTTCCACGGCAATTGGGTGCCATCGGACGGTTAGCATCGGCAGATGACCGAAAACGGTCCGTCCACCACCGGCAGGCCGGCTCTGCGCGAGCCGTCGGACTGGCACTGGATGTGGGAGGTCTACGTCTGCGGGTTGTGTGGCGCAGCGATCGTCGCGGTAGTGGTGCTGCACGACCGCTTCGGCGGGAACATCCCGGTGGCCTGCGGCGCGCTCGCGGCCATCATCGCGATCGTCCTGACCTTCGGACGCAATGTCATTCGCGTCGCCGATCCGATCGTCGGTCCCGTTCGGGTACGNCCGCGCGCGGCAAGACCGTGTTGGCCCCCGGGGTCGCCGACCGGCTGGTCAACGCGGTCCGCGCCCCGGCGGTGACGCTGTCGGTACGGGAGGCGGAGGTGCTGGCGCTGGTGTCCACGGGCGCCACCAATGCCGATATCGGCCGCGCCCTGCACATCAGCGAGGCCACGGTGAAGACGCATCTGCTGCGGGCGTTCCACAAACTCGGGGTGTCCGACCGCACCGCGGCGGTCACCACGGCGATGTCGCTGGGGTTGCTCGGGTAGCGCGCTTCTTGCCGCTAGGCCAGCCGTGCCACGGCGGCGGCGATCCGCTCGTCCGTCGCCGTCAACGCCACCCGCACATAGAGCGAACCGGTGGGACCGTAGAACTCCCCTGGCGCGACCAGGATCCCGCGCTCGGCCAACCACGTGAGGGTGTCGCGGCACGGTTCGCCGCGGGTGGCCCACAGGTACAGGCCGGCCTCGGAGTGCTCCACAGTGAATCCGGCCGCCTGCAGGGCGGGCAACAGCACCGCACGGCGCCGCGCATAGCGCTCACGCTGCACGGCCTCGTGCTCGTCGTCGTCGAGGGCGGCCACCATCGCGGCCTGCACCGCTGTCGGCACCATCATCCCGGCGTGCTTGCGCACCGCCAGCAACTCGGCCACCACGGCGGGATCCCCCGCGACGAAACCGGCGCGGTACCCGGCCAGTGACGAGGTCTTGGACAGGGAGTGCACCGCCAGCAGCCCGGTGTGGTCGCCGTCGCAGACCGCCGGGTGCAGCACGCTGAACGGCTCGGCCTCCCAGCTCAATCCCAGATAGCACTCGTCGGAGGCGATCAGCACGCCGCGGTCGCGAGCCCAGGACACCACCTTGCGCAGGTGGTCCACCCCGAGCACGCGGCCGGTGGGGTTGCTCGGCGAGTTCAGGTAGATCAGCGCCGGCACCTGCGGCCCGAGCTGGGTCAGCGAATCGGCACGCAGCACCTGGGCCCCCGCCAGCAGGGCACCCACCTCGTAGGTGGGATACGCCAGTTCCGGGACGACGACGGCGTCGCTCGGGCCGATCGCGAGCAACGTCGGCAGCCAGGCGATCAGCTCCTTGGTGCCGATCACCGGCAGCACGGCGTCCGGCGCCAGATCGGTGATGCCGTACCGGCGCCGCAGGGCGGCCTCGGCCGAAGCACGCAGCGCCGGGGTGCCTGCCGTCGTCGGATAGCCGGGGGCCGAACTGGCCGCGGCCAGGGCGTCGCGGATCACCGGCGCGACCGGGTCTACCGGAGTACCTACCNATGTCGCTGGGGTTGCTCGGGTAGCGCGCTTCTTGCCGCTAGGCCAGCCGTGCCACGGCGGCGGCGATCCGCTCGTCCGTCGCCGTCAACGCCACCCGCACATAGAGCGAACCGGTGGGACCGTAGAACTCCCCTGGCGCGACCAGGATCCCGCGCTCGGCCAACCACGTGAGGGTGTCGCGGCACGGTTCGCCGCGGGTGGCCCACAGGTACAGGCCGGCCTCGGAGTGCTCCACAGTGAATCCGGCCGCCTGCAGGGCGGGCAACAGCACCGCACGGCGCCGCGCATAGCGCTCACGCTGCACGGCCTCGTGCTCGTCGTCGTCGAGGGCGGCCACCATCGCGGCCTGCACCGCTGTCGGCACCATCATCCCGGCGTGCTTGCGCACCGCCAGCAACTCGGCCACCACGGCGGGATCCCCCGCGACGAAACCGGCGCGGTACCCGGCCAGTGACGAGGTCTTGGACAGGGAGTGCACCGCCAGCAGCCCGGTGTGGTCGCCGTCGCAGACCGCCGGGTGCAGCACGCTGAACGGCTCGGCCTCCCAGCTCAATCCCAGATAGCACTCGTCGGAGGCGATCAGCACGCCGCGGTCGCGAGCCCAGGACACCACCTTGCGCAGGTGGTCCACCCCGAGCACGCGGCCGGTGGGGTTGCTCGGCGAGTTCAGGTAGATCAGCGCCGGCACCTGCGGCCCGAGCTGGGTCAGCGAATCGGCACGCAGCACCTGGGCCCCCGCCAGCAGGGCACCCACCTCGTAGGTGGGATACGCCAGTTCCGGGACGACGACGGCGTCGCTCGGGCCGATCGCGAGCAACGTCGGCAGCCAGGCGATCAGCTCCTTGGTGCCGATCACCGGCAGCACGGCGTCCGGCGCCAGATCGGTGATGCCGTACCGGCGCCGCAGGGCGGCCTCGGCCGAAGCACGCAGCGCCGGGGTGCCTGCCGTCGTCGGATAGCCGGGGGCCGAACTGGCCGCGGCCAGGGCGTCGCGGATCACCGGCGCGACCGGGTCTACCGGAGTACCTACCGAAAGGTCGACGATCCCGTCGGGGTGCGAGCGCGCCAGGGCCGTGACGTCGGCCAGGGTGTCCCATGGGAACTCTGGCAGAACCGCCGAACGACGCTGTCGCACCACGTCAGTCTCGAAGCCGGATTCGACCGCGCTCAGTCCTCGGCCTTGGCCGGCAGATCCTTGATGACCTGCGGATCATTGTCGGTCTGGCCGACCTTGGAGGCACCGCCCGGCGAGCCCAGCTCCGCGAAGAAGTCGGCGTTGGCCTGCGCGTAGTTGCTCCACTGGTCCGGCACATCGTCTTCGTAGTAGATGGCCTCGACAGGGCAGACCGGTTCGCATGCGCCGCAGTCCACACACTCGTCGGGGTGGATGTACAACATGCGTCCGCCCTCGTAGATGCAATCGACGGGGCATTCCTCGATGCATGCCTTGTCTTTGACGTCGACGCAGGGTTCGGCAATGACGTACGTCACTGATGTCTCTCCTGTCCAGTGGGCTGCTGGGCTCGGTGGTCGGGACTCTGATGAGTTCGACGTCACAGTATGCGTTGCCCATACTTGGACGCTCGTCTCAGTGTGCCCTAACTTCACGCGCCGCCCATTTATGAGTGGCGCGTAGTAACTGATACTAAACGTTGCAGATACACCTCGCCTAGTCGCCACGTCGAATACCGAGCCACTCACGAGATTCAGTCAATTAGTTGCATAGGACCGTCGGTCCCACCTACTCTGCGGACATGGGGCTGGCGTATCCGAACCTTCTGTCACCGTTGGACCTTGGCTTCACCACGCTGCGCAACCGGGTGGTGATGGGCTCGATGCACACCGGCCTCGAGGACCGCGCCGGCGACACCGCGAAATTGGCCGAGTACTTCGCCGAGCGGGCCCGCGGCGGCGTCGGGCTGATCATCACCGGCGGCTACGCGCCGAACAAGACCGGATGGCTGCTGCCGTTCGCCTCGCAGCTGGTGTCCTCCGCTGAGGCCCGCCGCCACCGCCGCATCACCGGCGCCGTGCACGAGGCCGACGGCAAGATCCTGCTGCAGATCCTGCACGCCGGACGCTATGCCTATCACCCACTTTCGGTCAGCGCCTCGTCGATCAAGGCGCCGATCAACCCATTTCGTCCGCGCGCCTTGTCGCCCCGCGGCGTGCGATCCACCATCGATGACTTCGTCCGCTGCGCCCTGCTGGCCCGCGAGGCCGGTTACGACGGTGTCGAGATCATGGGCAGCGAGGGCTATCTGATCAACCAGTTCCTGGCGCCGCGCACCAACAAGCGAACCGACGCATGGGGTGGCACGCCGGAAAAGCGCAGGCGCTTCCCGGTCGAGATCGTGCGCCGGGTCCGCGAGGCCGTCGGCTCCGATTTCGTCATCTGCTATCGCATGTCGATGGCCGACTACGTCGAGGACGGCCAGAGCTGGGACGAAATCGTCGCACTGGCAACGGAAGTCGAGGCCGCCGGGGCGACCGTCATCAACTCCGGTTTCGGCTGGCACGAGGCCCGGGTGCCGACGATCGTCACGTCGGTGCCCAACAGCGCGTTCGTCGATATCAGCAGCGCGCTGGCCGAACACGTGAACATCCCGGTGGTGGCGTCCAACCGCATCAACATGCCGCAGACCGCCGAACAAATCCTCGCCGAGACGCACGTGCAGTTGATCTCGATGGCGCGGCCATTGTTGAGCGATCCGGACTGGGTGCTCAAGGCCGCCGAGGAGCGCACCGATGAGATCAACACGTGCATTGCCTGCAATCAGGCCTGCCTCGACCACGCNACCATGAGGTGGCGGACCGAAAAGTTGATCGATGAATGCACACGGTCGATGGCCCAGGTGCCCGCGGTCAGGTCGGTGGCTACTGCGACGGTCATGGTGTCTCCTTGGTTCGTGAGCCGGTCGGTCCGGCACCTTCACCACAGATTAACCGGACCGTGGTCCGATTCAATTCCCGAGTTTCGCGATTTTTCTGCCGATCTCCGAAATCAGGGCGCATCATGCTCTGATCCGCAATTTGCGTCACTGTCAATTCGACGATCGGATCCCCAGGTATGCGCATTCTCATCGCCGCCGTGGCATGTGCCGCAGCAACGGCCGGCCTCACCACGGCCCCCATCGCCGGTGCCTATCCGAATTGCGCTGCGGCCCGCGCCGCCGGCGCCGCTCCCCTCTACGCGGGCCAACCCGGCTACAGCTCGAAGCTGGACCGTGACGGCGACGGCGTCGCATGTGAGACCGGTGGCGGCGGGAGTGGGTCCGTATCGAGCAGCGGCGGCCTCCCGCTGTACGGCAGCCCTCCGGCGCCGGTCGCGACGGGCCCGGCCACTCAGGCCCCGTCAGCCCCCGCCGCCGCCGGCCTCGGCTACACCACGGTCGTCACGTGGACGGGCGCGGATTGCATCGACATCACCGCGCCGTCTGGTGCGGCGGGCACGCTGCAGACCGTGTCGCACTGCGGCGGCCGGGCCGAGTTGGTCAGCAATGGCGTCGGTGACCAGATGGTGGGTGCCGATCCGGTCATCGACGCCGGCAGTCTGTCCTGCGAGATTCTCGACGGGCGGTTGATGGACTCCGGTATCGCGGGCGACGGGCACGACGTCAACTGCCTGACCCGCGCGAGCGCGCTGTCGTAGCCCGCCGCAGGGCCGGCAGAGACGGGTCAGGCGGCCAGCGGCGAGTAATCGGTCGTGCGCTGGCGGGCCGGGCGGCCGATGCCCTCGGCGATCGCGACGAGTTCGGCCACCGTCTTGGCCGAGCCGTTCTCCGAGCCGGCCATCCGGGAGATGGTCTCCTCCATCAACGTGCCGCCGAGATCGTTGGCACCGCCGCGCAGCATCACCTGGGTGCGCTCGGTGCCGAGCTTGACCCACGACGTCTGGATGTGAGAGATCCTGCCGTGCAGCATGATTCGGGCCAGCGCGTGCACGGCCCGGTTGTCACGGTGCGTCGGCCCGGGACGCGCGCCTCCGGCCAGGTACAGCGGCGAGGACTGGTGCACGAACGGCAGCGGCACGAACTCGGTGAAGCCCCCGGTCCGGTCCTGGATCGACCGCAGCACGTTGAGGTGCCCGACCCAGTGCTTCGGGGTGTCCACGTGGCCGTACATCATCGTCGAGGATGACCGCAGCCCGACTTCGTGCGCGGTGGTCACCACGTTGATCCACTCCGACGTCGGCAGCTTGCCCTTGGTGAGCACCCAGCGCACCTCGTCGTCGAGGATCTCGGCGGCCGTGCCGGGAATGGTGTCCAGCCCGGCCTCACGCAGCGAGGTCAGCCACTCGCGCACCGACAGCCCGCTGCGGGTGACACCGTTGGCGATCTCCATGGGCGAGAAGGCGTGCACGTGCATCGACGGCACCCGTGCCTTGACCGCGCGCACCAGGTCGGCATAGCCGGTGACGGGCAGTTCCGGGTCGATGCCGCCCTGCATGCACACCTCGGTCGCCCCGGCGACGTGCGCCTCCCAGGCCCGGTCGGCGACCTCGTCGGTGGACAGCGAGTAGGCGTCGGCGTCACCCTTGCGCTGCGCGAACGCGCAGAACCGGCAACCGGTGTAGCAGATGTTGGTGAAGTTGATGTTGCGGTTGACGACGAACGTGACGTCATCGCCGACGGCGTCGCGACGCAGCGAATCGGCCAGTGCGGTAACGGCTTCCAGCGCGGGCCCGTCGGCGGTGGCCAGGGCGAGATACTCGTCGTCGCTGCAGCCACCCGGATCGCGTTCGGCGGATCGCAGCGCGGCCAGCACGTCGGTGTCGATACGTTCGGGCGCCCGCGCGGCCAGCTCGTGCACCTTGGCGCGGATCGACTCCCAATCGCCGAATGCGCTGTCCAGGTCACTGCGGGTCTCGGTGAGCCGGCCCTCGGAGTCGATCGCGGCGTGCAGATCGATGCGGCCCAGCGAACCGGCTTCGTCGGGTTCTTGCCACTGCAGGCCCACCGGGTTCACGTCGAGGGCGAATCCGGTGTCCGGATCGGCCAGCGCGTCGACATGGCCACGCACCCGCGGATCGATCCACGCCGCACCGGCCTGCACGTACTGCGGTTGCGCGGTGAGTCGCTGGACCAGGTCATAACCCGCCTCGGCGGTGACGTCGGCCAGATCGTCCAACGCGGGCCAGGGCCGCTCGGGGTTGACGTGATCGGGGGTCAACGGTGACACTCCACCCCAGTCGTCGACGCCGGCACCGATGAGGGCCAGGCACTCGTCACGCGACACCAGATTCGGCGGCGCCTGGATGCGCATCTTGGGGCCGAGCACCAGGCGCGTCACCGCGATCGTCGCCAGGAAATCGTCGATCCCGGCGTCGGGCGTCGACGCCATCGCCGTGTGGTCCTTGGCCCGGAAGTTCTGCACGATGACTTCCTGCACGTGCCCGAACTCTTTGTGCGACTTGCGAATCGCGTGCATGGTCTCGGCACGTTCGGTCAGCGTCTCGCCGATGCCCACCAGTAGGCCGGTGGTGAACGGAATCGAGAGCCGGCCGGCGTCGTCGAGGGTGCGCAGTCGCACCGCCGGATCCTTGTCCGGGCTGCCGTAGTGCGCCTCACCCTTGACCTCGAACAGGCGCCGTGAGGTGGTCTCCAGCATCATGCCCATCGACGGAGCCACCGGCTTGAGGCGAGACAGCTCCGACCAGCTCATCACGCCGGGGTTCAGGTGCGGCAGTAGCCCGGTCTCTTCGAGCACCCGGATGGCCATGGCCCGCACGTAATCCAGCGTGGAGTCGTACCCTCGCTCGTCGAGCCACTGCCGGGCCTCGTCCCAGCGAGCTTCCGGCCGGTCGCCGAGGGTGAAAAGCGCTTCCTTGCAACCGAGCTCGGCGCCGCGGCGGGCGACCTCGAGGATCTCGTCGGGCTCCATGTACATACCCATGCCCTGCGCGCGCAGCTTGCCGGGCACGGTGACGAAGGTGCAGTAGTGGCAGGTGTCGCGGCACAGGTGTGTCACCGGGATGAACACCTTGCGCGAATAGCTGACCGGAAGCCGTCCGGTGGCCCCGCGCCGGCCCGCGGATTCCAGTCCGGCGTCGCGCACCCGGGCGGCACTGGCACATAAGTCGGCCAGATCGTCGCCGCGGGCCGTCATCGCGATGGCGGCTTCGTCGACATTGAGCGCCACGCCGTCACGAGCCCGGCGCAAGACCCGCCGTAAGGCCCCCGGAGTGGTCGGCGCACTCGGCACCGTGGATCTCGGTGGGACGGCCGGGATGGGCAGATCGGCGCCGCGCTGGGGGTTCAGAGCCACTCCCGTGTAACCCCGTCGTTGTGCACAATCATCCACGCGTCTCACATTCTGAAATCAATGCGCCCGACATACCGGCCACAGTAGACCCAGCACGTCAACGGAGTGCGCGGCCCATCCGGGACACAGGCGATAAAGATGCGGCGATCAGGTTTCCGACCGCGTAAGTTATTTCCGTCGGGAAAGGAGAGACCGGAGGAGCCGTGATGTCCACATCTGTTCGTACGTATCTGGTGGCCGGCGCCGCCGCAGCCACTGCCACCGCCATCGCCCTCACCCCGGTACAGGCAGCCCCGGCCGATATCGCGGTCCCCGCGCAACCGACCTCCACCCAGCCGCAACTGACCCAGGCGATGGTCGACCTGCTGGCCGCGGCGAGCCGGATGACGGCCGCCGTCGCTCCCAGGATCTCGAGCCAGACCGGTGACGCACCCGCATCGGCTCTTGCCCCGGCGGCCACGGTCACCGGCGATGTCGGGGTGCAGAACGCCGCGAGCGATTGGCTGACGTCGGGATACGAGTTCATCCAGTACTGGGTGGATTATGGCGTCGAGCTCGCCGAATGGGCGGTCGACTGGGTTCCCTACGGCTATCTCATCGGTGACCAGATCGACATCTTCTACTGGGATCTGATCCGGCCGATCGCCAACGCCATCTTCTACCAAGCGGTCGTGCCGATCGTGAACGATCCGCTGAACCTCAGCGTGTGGTGGGACGGCATCGGCAGTGCGATCGGGACCTCGATCAACGCCGGCATCAACTTCGGCCTCGCCGAACTCGACTACTTCTTCGGCTGGATCCTGCCGCCGCTGCCGCCGCTGCCCGGGCTCGCCACCGAAGCCACCACCCTCGCGGCTACCCAGTCGTTGTTCCCGAACCTGCGCAACGTGATCGGCGATGTCGTGCTGCCGCCGGCGGACTTCGTGACCGATGCGGCGGTGAACACCATCAACGGCGCGTACGGCGTCGTGCACAACGCGGCCAACTTCGTGGTCGACGGCGCCGATGACGTGCTGAACGCCCTGCGCCTCGGTTTCGTCAGCCGGCAGCTCGACATCAACTACGACTTGATCAGCGCACTGTCCAGCCAAGGCGTCGGCCTCACCACTGATCTGATCCAGGTTCCGGACCGCTACCTCAACGACGTGCTGGCCAATGGTGAGGGTCTCCTCGAGGCCCTCGGCACCGAGGCCCGGTTCGTCAGCAACAGCATCACGAGCCATGGCAGCGCGGCGCTCAACGCGTTCGGCAAGTACGTCGACGATCAGATCGACTACTTCACGCCCAGGCTCGCGGCGACCGAAGCCACCACCACCGCCGAGCTGACGAAGGTGCCGACGTCGGTGCGCGCGTCGCTGCAGGAGACCGTGGACCCGACGACGACGGAAGAGACCGAGACCGCGCCGAAGCCGGCGAGCCCGCTCTCCGGCAGCAGTCGCCAGGTCAGGGCCGGCGAGGTCCAGGAGCGGGTTCAGGAAGGGATCCAGAACGCGGTCGACGGGGCGAAGAAGGCCGGCGACGAGGCCCGCGAAGCGGCCAAGACCGTGGTGAACAACCTGACGCCGAAGGCCACGAGCAAGGAAAAGGCCAAGGACACCAAGGACGCCAAGGACGCCAAGGACGCCGAAGACAAGGCCACCCCGGTGTCGTCGAAGAAGTCGACCGACTCGGCTGACTCGAAGCCTTCGACTGAGAAGCCGTCGAAGGAAACCAAGCCGTCCAAGCCCAAGCAGTCCAAGGACAGCGGCAGCGACAAGTCGGGTAGCGACAAGTCGGGTAGCGATAAGTCGGGCGGCGACAAGAAGTGAGTCAGCCGCGGTAATGCCGCCGCAGCATCGCCGCCGGTGGTAACGCGCCGGCGGCGATGAATATCAGCGACCCGTAGGCCATCAGGCCGTTCCCGGCGAAGATGAGGTCGCCCCCGGGCCCGCCGAAGGTCATGGCCACCACGGTGGCCAGCCAGGTCCACAGAGGCAACGCGGCGATCCGCATCGAATCGGTCCAGTGGATGGCCGCCCACACCAGCGCGGTATTGAGCGCACCGGCGGCCAGCGCGCTGACCGGAAACGGGATCGGCCCGAGGTATGAAGGCAGCAGCAGTGCGCCTACGACGGCAGAGATGACGCCGTCAATCGCGAGAAGTGCCAGGACGACGCCGCCCGGCACGGGGTCTGAGCGCGGGGTCAGGTCGGGATGCTGTCGAGCAGACCGACCAGCGAACCCACCACCCACTGGAAGTTGTCCGCGCGGTCCTGCCAGTGCTGCAGATTCGGATCCAGATCGGGGTCCATGCATGTCCCTTCGACGCCTCTTTGTCCGGAGCTTACCGTGTCCGGTTTCGGCTATTGCAGATTCAGCCCGGCCAGCAGGTCGGTTTCCCACCCGCGCTGGTCGCGCTCACCGGCGTTGCCCGAAACCAGCACGTAGTGCTCTTCGCCGAGGATGGGCAGCGCGAGATTGTTGGACAGCGCGAAGGCACCGCCGTGATCGGCGACGGTGACCTGGGTGGCGTGGGCGCGCATCGCCGCGACCTTGGCCGGCAGCTGGGCCGTGGCGTCGACGACGGCGTCGATGCGATCGTCGCTGTAACCGAACGGCACATCGCCGACGTCGATTCGGATCCAGTCCTCGGGCACGTCCCGGATCGCTTGCAGGCCGGCGCGCATCGCGCTGCTGGCCATGACGGTCCAATAGAACTTCGGGACGGCCCAGCCGCCGTCCGCGGCAGCGGACACGGCCGCGGTCGTCACGCGGTGGGCTTGTTTGTGGTCGGGATGCCCGTAGCCGCCGTCGGGGTCGTACGTGACGACGACGTGCGGCCGCAGCTCCTCGATGATCGCCACCAGCTCGCCGACGGCTTCCCCTAGGTCCGCGTCGATGAACCGGCGGTACCTGCGGGCGGGCGAACCATCCATGCCCGAATCGCGCCAATGACCGGGGCCGCCGAGAAACCGTGGGGCGCCGATGCCGAGGGCACGCAGCGCCGCGGTCAGCTCGCTGATGCGGTACCCGCCGAGTTGGTCGGCGTGGTCGACGGCCAGCTGTGCGTAGTGGTCACCGATCACCTCGCCCTCCTCGCCGAGGGTGCACGTCACCACGTGCACGTCGGCGCCGAGCGCGGCGTAATGCGCGATGGTGCCGCCGGTGGTGAGGGTTTCGTCGTCCGGATGGGCGTGGACAAACAGCAGGCGCGGGGCTTCGTTGGGCATCGCCAGTGACGATAGCCGCGCGCGGGCGGCCGCGCAGAAAGACACCCGTCGCCGAAAAACGGCACATACATTCACGGGGTGAACCGGCGGGAGCTCGAGTTCGGCTGCAGCGTCATCGTCATCGGATTGTTGGCCGGCCTGGCCGGGATGGCGACCACCCTGCTGCTGCACCTCGTCGAACACCTCACCTACGCCTACTCTTTCGGCTCGCTGCTCGACGGGGTCACCGGTAGCAGCCCGGCGCGGCGCGCGGTCGGACCGATGATCGGCGGGGCGCTGGCCGGGTTCGGCTGGTGGCTGCTGCGCCGGCACTATCAGGTAACGGCCCTGGCATCGGCGATCGCCGATGACCGGTCGGTCGCGCGACTCCCGCTGACGCTCGATGCCGTGCTGCAGGTCCTCGTGGTGGGCTCGGGCGCCTCGTTGGGCCGCGAGGGTGCACCGCGCCAGATGGCCGTCGTTCTCGGCGACACCGGAACGTCGCGGTGGTCACTGACGCCACACGACCGCCAGATCCTGCTTGCCTGTGCCGCCGGCGCGGGCCTGGGCGCGGTATACGCCGTACCGGTCGGTGGCGCACTGTTCGCGATCCGGATCATGCTGCACACCTGGCACCCGAGGGCCGTCGGCGCGGCCCTGATCACGTCGTCGCTCGCGGTCGCGGTCGCCGCTCCCGTGACACACGTCCGTGCGCCGCTCGACTGGCCGGAACCCGAGTTGTCCTATCTGCTCACCGCTTTCGCGTTGATTCTGGCGCCGCTGGCTGTGGCCGTCGGCACCGCCTTCAACCGGATCATGTCGATGGTCCGTCCGGCCACACCGGTCACCTCGTGGCTGATCATTCCCGGCGTCGCCGGGGCCGGCCTGCTGGTCGGCCTGGCGTCCGTGTGGTGGCCCGAGCTGCCGGGCAACGGTAAGAGCATCCTGACGGTAAGCCTGAACAGCACGCTGACGCTCGGCTCGGCGGCAGCCATCCTGCTGCTGAAGCCCCTTCTCACCGCGATCTTCCTCCGCGCGGGAGCGGTGGGCGGCATGCTGACCCCGGCGCTGGCCACCGGCGCCGCACTGGGCTCCATCATCGCGCTGGCGATCAATACCTGGACCGGGCAGATCGTCAGCATCGCCGCGGTGTCGTTGACGTGTGCCGCCGGAGTGCTCGCCGTGACGCAGCAGGCACCGATCTGGGCGGCGCTGTTCGTCTGGGAACTCGCTCGCCCGCCGTGGTGGGTTTTGCTGCCGTTCCTGGCCGCCGCACTGGCCGCGCACGGGCTCCAATCACTCGCCGAGCGGCGCAACCAGGTGGTGGTGGACGGGGCGATGTCGGCCGAGAGGCACAACGAAATCCGTCGTCTTAGGAAGTGACCGAGACTGCCACTTAGTTGCTAACGCAAGCAGTACGGCGAATACCGGGACCGGTGGTCCCATTAGTGTCGCACGCCGCTTTTAGGCAGGGTTGTTTTACAGATCACACAGCAATGTCCACTGTGTGCGCGCTAACTCCACGGCCGGCGCCGCGCCGACATTACCGCTGGGTAACGTAACCGCGCTTATCTCTGGAGCCTTCGCTGGCAATCTAGTGGCAGCCACTGTCAAAAATTTGCTACCAGGGCTGTCCAACCAAGCCAGTTATCGCTACCGAGGGTAGCGCAACCCTGTGATATGACCTGCCAAAATGGGCACTACCAGCTACGTTCTACAACGGCCAGCTTCATTTGCGGGGCGATGTACGCGTTCCGGCTAGCTGAAAATTACTTGAGAAAATTTGCAGACAGCTGAACTTACTTTGGGGTAACTTCTGCGCCGACCTTAGTTACGCTCCCGTAAGGAGATTCAATGCAACTCGCTGCCCGGTCGTATCTGGCCGCAGGAGTGGCACTCGTCGGTGCCAGCGCCATCGCAGTCAGCCCCGTGGCGCCATCCACCCCCCAGGTGCACGCGCCCGTCGTGCTGACCGCGGCCATCGACAATCCGGTGACCGTTTTTGCACCGGTGGCCACCGCGACGCAGGAACTGATCTCCAGCGTCATCGAACGCCAGACCAGCAATCCGGCCCCGATCCTGCGTCAACTCGGCGCCAATGCGGTGGCCGGCTACCAGTCCTTCATGTCCACTCCTCCGGCGTGGCTGGTCGCGTACGCACTCACCGACGTCGTCGTCGGCGCCCAGGAGTTCGGTCCCAACCTGAACAACTTCGGGACGGTCACGCAAGAGTCGTTGACCGCGCTCGCCACCATCCTGGGCGATATGGGCGAGGGATTGCCCGCGATGCTGCAGGCGGCCGGTGCTCAGCTCGCCGCGGGTAACCCCAACGGCGCGATCGACGCGATCATGCTGGCGGGTCTGCAGCCGGGCGTCGATCTGCTGATGAAGGTGCTGACGCCCGAGATGAACGCGATCGGCAAGTTGCTCGGCGTTCCGCAGCCGATCACCGACGCGGCGGCCAATGCCGTCATCGGCGTGGCACTCGGAGCGATCATCTCCACGGTCGGCATCGGATTCGACCTCGGCGACCCGCAGCCGGTGGTCAAGGGGTTCATCGCCGGTGTGCAGACCGTGCTGGACGGTGCGGCGTCCGGCGATCCGGCCACGTTCGTGAACGCCGTCCAGCACGGGGTCGCGAAGTTCGCCCTCGACGTCATCGGCCAGGCCGGCCAGATGCATGATTCGATCAACTACGCCGTCGACGGATTCGTCGATGCGCTCAAGCAGATCGCTCCCAAGCCGTTCACTCCTCCGGACGTCACCATCCCGACCGCCAAGGCGCTGGTTGCCCCGGCCCCGTCGGCACTGGCAGCCGGCTCCGTGGTCGACGAGCCGGCCACATCGGCTCCGGTTGCCAACGCGGACACCGCTTCTGATGCCGAAGCCATCGCCACCGAGGCAGACACCGCAACCGATACGCCGAAGGCCGAGGGCGACGACACCGGTGCAGCTGCGGGCGCCGTCACCAAGGTGTCGACCAAGGCCCCGGTGAAGGCTTCACCCAAGGCGCAGGTCAAGGCGGACAGCCCCGCCAAGACCGTTCGGGACCAGGTGAAGTCAGCCGTCAAGAAGGTGACCGGCGGGCTGAAGAAGGACAAGCCCGGCACCGAGAAGACCGGGGCGGAAAAGACCGGCGCCACAAAGAAGGCGGAATCCTCCAACGACTCCGCGAAGGGCTCCGACGCCGAGTAAACCCGCTGTACCTGGGCAGGCACCCTCCACCCCGAGGGCGCCTGCCCGCCCCTCATATAGGGGCATCCCAGTTCGCAAACACCCACTCCCGTAAGGAGATCCCATGCAACTTGCTGCTCGGTCGTATCTGACCGCGGGCGTGGCACTCGTCGGTGCCGGCGCCATCGCGGTCAGCCCCCTGGCGCCTCCCGCCCCCGATGTCCAGGTTCCGGCAATCGACGCGTCGTCCGCGGCGGTGAATCTCACCGCCGCCGCCAATCCCCTGCAGCTGTGGGCCGACGTCATCGGCGCCACCGTCGAGAACCTGGGCGGACTGGGCGAACAGTTCTCCGCGGATCCCGCCCCGATCTTGCGGCAGATCATTGCCAATCAGTTGCACAGTGCGAATATCCTGGCGACCTCCACGCAGAAGCTGGCTGAGGGCCTCGCCCTGGCACTCGACCCCAATTACTTCATGAGTTTTCCTGCGGCGCTCAAGCAGTCGTTCGAACTCATCGCCGCCGGTGATCTCCAGGGCGGTCTCTCCACTCTGCCAACGAGCATCCTCATGCTCGGCCTCCCACTCCTCGATTTCGTCGGCAATCAGTGGGCGCCGGGCGCTTGGTCGGTGATCGCTCAGCCGTTCACCAACTTGGCGAACCTGGTGACCAAGCTCCCCGAGGGAACGCCTGCACTGCTGTTGAACGGGCTCATCTCTCCCCTGGCGGCAACCGCGGCAGCCAGCGGGTACACCCTCGAGAACCTCGTGTCCGCAGCGACCGACGGCGACGCAATCGGATTCGTCAGTGCCTTGGTGAATTCTCCGGCCACGATCACCGGCGCTCTACTCAACGGGTTCGAGATCGACAACGGCGACGGCATGCCGCCCACCGTCTTCACCGGACTGCTGAACCCTCAGGACGGGTTCCTGCCTGGCGGAGCCATCTCGACCGTGCTGAACACCTTGTCTCAGATCGCGGACTCGCTGGCCACCCCGGGCGCGGACCGGGACAACCTCTTCGGCACGCCGCCCAGCCTGGCCGGGCCGGCGGCTTCCGCGGAGGTCGTCGCGGTGAGCTCGACGCTCGCGCCAACGGCCAAGACCGTGACGCTCGACGTCGCGCAGACCGTCGCGCAAACAAAAGAGCTCACCGCGCCGGCTGCTGCGTCGGAGGCCGCGCCGGCCGTCGACGTCGACGAAGCATCCGCCGAAAGTGACGACGCCGGAGCGGCCCCGGCGACGCCGACCAAGGTGTCCACCAAGGTTTCGGTGAAGTCCTCCCCCAAGGCACCGGCCAAGGTCGACAGCCCCGCCAAGGCGGTTCGGGATCAGGTGAAGTCGGCGGTCTCGAAGGTGACCGGCGGTCTGAAGAAGGACAAGGCCGGAAGCGAGAAGGCCGGCGCGGACAAGGCCGGAACCGCCAAGAAGGCGGATTCGTCCACCGGCTCCGCGAAGGACAGCGACTAACCATCCACCNGAAGGACAAGGCGGGAAGCGAGAAGGCCGGCGCGGAAAAGGCCGGAACCGCCAAGAAGGCGGATTCGTCCACCGGCTCCGCGAAGGACAGCGACTAACCATCCACCCCACCGGCGGGCCCCTCCACAGCGTCGTGGAGGGGCCCGCTGCTTTCTTGGGAATATCTCAGCCTCCACTCAGGCGAGCGCCGCACCGACGGCCGCTCCACGTCCGTTCGGCAAAACTGGCGTGTTCCGACATTTGCTTGCCATCACAACTTCTGAGCAAAACTCATCGACTAGGCCGTCACATTGTCTCCGGCCTCCAACCCACTACACATTCTTCCGCCGCGAGGCATGGCCCGAGGTCTCACGGAATGCCGCGCCGGCGCAATCGCGGACATGGCCGATCCCCGATCATTCCCAGGCATTTCCGTAACGCGAACGGGCTTTCAGCGAACGGAGTTCATTCGCCCGGCCGCGCCGGCCGGGAGTCGACGGCCTTACCAACGAACACTCTTTCGCTTCGCTAATCACCGGCATTGTGCAGCTAGTTCACCTCGCTCACCATCGCGTTAGCCGATCAACGAGCTTTGGATGCAAGTTTTCAAAAACGCGAATTTGTAAAGTTACTCTCAGGTAGCTTCAGCCTCGTCGGGGGATTGCATCGATCAGAGGAGAAGCAATGCAAGTCGCAGCCCGTCCCTATCTCACCGCCGGCGTCGCGTTCCTCGGGGCCAGTGCCATCGCGGTCAGTCCGGTGGCCCCGCCGATGCCGGACATCACGGTCCCCGCCATTGCTTCAGCCCACGTCGAGCTCTCCGCAGCAACCAGCCCGTTCGAGGCCTACCTGGCCCTGGTCACCAACACCGTCACCAACCTGCAAACCACTCTTGCCGCCGAATTCGAGGACCCGGTGCCGATCCTCCGGCAGGTGATCGCCAACCAGATCACCACCGTCACCAATCTCGGCGAAGGTCTGCAGGGCGCCGCCGAGGGTCTGGCCAACATCCTCGACCCGGCCAATCCGGTTGGAATCCCGGCGCAATTGCAGCAGGCTCTGACAGACCTGCTCGCAGGCAACATCACCGGTGCGGTGGCCAACGCCTGGGGAGCGATGCTCAGTCCCGTGTTGAACGCCGGACTTCCGTTGTTGGAGCCCATCACCGCCGCCATCCGGCAGCCGGTACAGAACCTGCTCAACGTCGTGGACACCCAACTCGCCGTCGTGCTCCCACTGCTCGGGGCGCTCAACGTCGGCTACGTCACGGTCAGCACCGCGGCGCAGGTCGGCCAGGACATCGTCGACTCGATCCGGGCCGGTGACCCACTCGGGGTCGCCAACGCCATGCTCGGCGGACCGGCCGTGATCACCGATGCGTTCCTCAACGGTGGCGATCTCGGCGGTGGCGTGTTCGGCCAGAGCCTCGGCCTGCTCTCGACCCTGCGGCAGGCTCGCGAGATGATCGCAGCGGCCATCACGCCCCCTGCCGAGGAGGAGGCGGGCGCGGCCGCAAATGCGACGCTGGCCTCCGCGGCGAAGGTCGTCACCTTGGATGTCAGCCCCCAGGCAGCGGCCGTACCGGCAACACCTGCGGCAACACCGGCGGCACCGCAGGCCGCTCCCGCCGCTGACGTTCCGGCTGAAACTGCCCCTGCCGCAGGGGAAACCGCGCCGACCAGCGTCACCACCCCCGTGGTGAAGGAAAGCCTGAAGGCCGAGCCCGGCAAGACCGGAGCCCTGACCGATCAGCGCACCAAGGCGGTCAAGCAGGTTCGCGACGGGGTACAGGGGGCCGTCAAGGGCATGACCGACGGACTGAAGAAGGCCGCCGAAGGACTGGGCGGCAAGAGCACCGACAAGAAGTCCGGCGGAGAATCGTCGTCGTCAGAATCGGGCGCAAGCTCAAGCGACGCAGCCTGATTCACCACCGGCAGTGGGCCTCCTCGTCGAGGGGGCCCACTGTTCTATTTGGTCTTCGTCCAGCCCCCGGCATCGCCGACGATGCCGACGGGCACGGCACCGGAAAGACTGACGTTCTGCACACTGGGCCCGGCCGCGACGATCGTCGTGTCCTGAAGGATCGGCAGCACCGTCGACATGTTCCACAGCCGGGGTTCGACAGTCTGGATCACTTCAGCGATGTTCTCCGAGCCATCCAGCGCCGCATCGATTTTCGGCTGGATGCTGTGATCACAGATGCCGGTGATATTGCTCGGCGCCTGCACCAGCTCATCCGAGTCGGGAGCCGGGACGGGCTGGGTGGACGTCGGCGTGGTGGCCGGCGGAGCGGGTGGGGCACTGGTGGGCTTGGGTGACGGCGAGGGTGTGACTCCCGGCACCGCGGTCGACACCGCTGTCGCCTGCAGAGCCCGGCAGCCGTACCGCGAGGCCAGGCTCGTCGCCAGGTCTCCCCCGGCCTGATGCCAGCCGACGACCGCGTCGACCCGGTTGTTGGTCAGCGCATCGCCGTAGAGCGCAACAGGATCCAGAGCCAGCACCGACGCCTCGATGCCGACGTTGCGCAACTGATCTGCCGCGGTGTTGGCCACGGCCACCGAGGTCGGATCGTTGGATGCCACACCAAGCACCAACGACAACGCCACGCCGTCTTTGGTGATGCGTTGCCGGCCGTTGTCGTTCGGCGGCTCCCCGGGCGCGGCCGGCTCCGCTGGTTCGATCAGATAGCCCGACCCGCGCAGCAGATCGAACGCGGCCTCACGCGACATCGCCGGCGGTGCTGTCGGTACGTAGCCAGGATCCGAGGGCGAGCGGACCTGGGCCTGCGCCAACGTCACCGTGTTGTCGTCACCCGCGCCCACCGAGGCCAGCAGGTCGACGTCGATCAACCCCAGGATCGCCTTGCGCACTTGGGCTTCGGCCAACTTCGGCTGCTGCCCACGCAGGGTCAGGTGCATCACCCGCGGAGTGACGATCCTGGCCGTGCGAACGTCGGGGATGGCGCTCAACTGCGCGAACGTGGCCGCGCCTCCGTGGACCTGCGCCACCTGAGTGTCGCCGTTACGGATGGAATCGGCCAGTGCCGCCGGGGCCCCGCCTCGACGGAACAGGATCAGATCGGGCTTGGCCGGCACGCTCCAGTAGCGGTCGTTACGGGCGAGGAGGATCTCATCCCGTTGCGGGTCAATGCTTTCCACCCGAAACTGGCCACCGGTGACCGGCATGGCCCGGGCCAGGCCCGCCCCGAAGCCGCCGGGAATGTCCTTGACGATATGGGCCGGGAGGATGTCGTTGAACAACTCGCGCCAGGCCGGATACGGCTGGGCGAACGTCACCACTGCCTGCTTGCCACCCTCCACTGACTGCACGCCGGTGATCAGGTCATAGCCGGCCGGATCGACAACGCCTGGCTGACTGACCATTTGGCGCCACAGATACCAGTAATCGTCGGCGGCAATCGGCGCATTGTCGGTCCATTGCGCCTCGGGCCGGATCTTGTAGGTGACGGTGAACGGGTTCTGGCTGGTCACCTCGGCCGATTCGAGCAGGGTCGGATCCATCTCCCAGCGCGAACCCGTCGGCGACTTCGGATCCGGCACCGGCCGGAACGAGCTCGGCAGCACCATCGAGGCGATCGCGGCGTTCACCGGGGACTGATCCGACAACAGGTGCGGGTTGAAGCCCGGGCCGATCGAGTCGATGGCCATGATGATCTGCGTCGCCTTCACCGGGGGCGGCGGCGTGGTCTCGGTGGTTTCCGTGCTCTGCGGAGCCGGCGGCGGACTGACCGTGCAGCCACTGAACAGGAGTGCCGGCACCGAAATGAGAACGCCGGCCATGAGGCGGGCGCGGTGGAGGGGTGTCGGCACGCTACTCAGAGTATCGACCCGCCCGGAAGCCCTTTGGGCCGCGCACCGACAGTGGATCCCGACCCCGCCATCCGCAAATGGCGTCCTGCAGCCATCGCGACTGTGAACCCACCGCGAAAGAACGCCGCGAAGGATCGGAATGGATACACAGTGGGCACCCAAATCTGTCCGATCGGGACACCCACCGCAAGATCGAATCTGGTTGCTGCCCGACATCGCAGGCCGGCACCAGCCAGTGTTCGGATCGATGCTGCAAACATGCCACAAACGGCGATCACGCCGCTTAACGGAGCGGCGAAGCCGCAGCAACCTCCCCAGTGGAGTTGAAACACCGATGGTTACAGAGAATTTGGCGAGAAACGACCAGTTGCCAAGCCGACCGGAGCGTCACCGCAAATAAGACAATTCCAACCCTTCCCACCCTTCAGCTAAAACCAACATAACCGGGGTCCGCGACTATCGGTTGCATGGCACAAATTGCCATAACGCCCGGGACGATCGGATCGTTTTTGTGTATGCAAAATCACAAATTCACCTGAGAGATTCTCAGATTGACGCTATCGTCAGTGACGTCAGTTTCGGCCCGGAGCAACCAGATCAGCAGGGGGAGGCACCATGCACGTCGGTGTGAAGCAATCGATGACAACCGCCACAGCGCTACTCGCGGCGGGCGCGATCACCATCGGCCCGGCCATCGGACCCGTCAGCGCACAAGCCCCGCAAGCGCTGCGAGCCGCGCACGTTGCGGATATCAGCCTCATGGCGACACCGGATCCGATTGCAGCACTCGAGGGTTTCACCGAATCCGGGCTGCGTCTCGTCCAAGGCATCGCTGGGCTACCGGTGGCCGCCGTCGCTGCTGCCCTCGCCGTCGCCGACGGGGATCCCCAGGCCTTCTACAACGCGATCCGTCAGGTCATCGATGCGCCGCTATGGGTCATCGACCCCGCCCTGGGAATCAACCAAACATCACTCACCGGCAAGGGCCTGGCGGCGCTGTTCCCCGACTACGCCAGCGATATCCAGGACTTCCGCAACAACGTGCTGTGGGCAGCGACCGATAGTTTCCGCTCAGCGATCGCCGACCTCCTCGGAGTCGAGGACACCAGCACTCCCCTCGACGTGCTCACGCCGCTCGCCGGTTTCGCCGCGGGCGCCATCGACTCCGGCTATCGACTGGCGGAAGGCCTCGTACTGGCCCCGTTCGCACCGCTCAAGGCGATCGTCGACATCGCCGGCGGCATGGAGCCCAACGTTGCCGTCTATCACATGCTCGACAGTTTCATCAGCGCTCCACTTTGGGTCGCCGACTCCTTCATGGGCACCGGCCCCACCCAGCAGGCCATCCCGATCGGACTGAAGGCGCTGTTGCCCAACCGGGCCGACAGTATTCAGGACTTCCGGAACGACGTGTTGTGGAAGGCGACGAACTCCGTCCGTGAAATCGTCCGCGAGGCGCTCGGCGTGGACCCGAGTGAGAATCCGAACAATCCGCAAAACACATTGGCCACCAGCGCTGTGAACAAGCCTCTCGCTCCGAAGACGTTGGTCACCCTCGACGTCAAACCGGCACCGCCGGCGCCGGAGAAGCTCACGACGGAGACCGTGGAGGTCAAGAAGCCCACGGCCGACGAGACGACGCCCCTGGTGAAGTCACGGAGTCAGCTTCGCGAGAGCCTCAACTTCAGCACGCACCAGACCGGAACCAAGGTGTCCGGGGACTCTGACACGTCGACGCCCACCAAACCCGCCACCGATCTCCAAACCACGGTCGATCAGCTCAAGGAGAAGTTCGGCTTCAAGGGTGGCAACGACAACCGGACCCCGGGCAAAACCACCACCGGCGGCAGCTCCACCGGCGCCGCCAACACGAACGACGACGCCGACAAGAACTCCGACTCCAAGAGCGACGCGGCCTGAGAACTGCTGCGCCAGTAGCGATAATGCGGAGGATATCGCTACTGGCGCAGCGGTGCGCTGAGACGAAGTCGACCTGTGCATTCTGAATAATTCGAACGTCTCAAGAATGTGAATGTTATTTGTCGGCGGCCCTTGTAGTTTCACGCCGGTCAGCCATGTCGGGCGGACCGCGAACAACAAGGAGAATTCCGTGCAACGTGCCTTACGGCCATACGCCGCCGCTGGTGTGGCGCTGGCGACCGCCAGCGTCATCGCCGCGACGCCGACCATCGCTCCCCCACCTCAGATCCAGTCGCACGCGGTGCAGATGACAGCGCTGGACGATCCTGTCGAGGTGTTCGCCCCGGTCTTCGACCAGGCCACTGCCCTGGTTCAGCTGATGATCGCGAACGAAACCGCCAACCCCGCACCGCTTCTCAACGCGGTCATCGCCCGAGCCGGCGCGGACGGCAAGACGCTCGGAGAGATCGCCACCGGACTGGGCAATGCGGCCTCACAGGTGGCTACCAACCTTCCGCCAGCCCTGCAGGCGGCCGCCGCACGTTACGCGGCGGGCGACCTCGTCGGCGGGTACGACGCCGTCGTCCCCGCGTTCATCGGGCCGTTCCTCGGATTGTTCAACCAAGTCGTGAAGCTGCAAAACATGCTTTCTGCCGACGCCGGAGTCATGCAGGCGCTGGTCCGGCCCTTGGTCTACCAGGTGGCGTGGAGCTTCGTGACGGTCCCCGCACTCGGTTTCGCCAACATCGCACGTACCAGTGTCGTGGCCATCCAGGCCGTCGGGACAGCGATCGCCTCCGGCAACCCCGAGGCCGCCGCCAATGCCGTCCAGCATGGCCTCGCCAACATCGGCTCCGCGATGGTGACGAACGCCAGCAGTGTCTATACGTCAATCCAGGCCGCGCGCACGCGTCTTGCCGCGCCGTTCAAGGCCGGCCTACCCACGGCCGCGGCGACGGTGGAAAGCAGCACGACACCGGCAGTGTCCGCCTCCCCCGAGGTCACGCCCGAGACCGCCGAATCCGCAACGGCGCCGGCAGAAGTGGCGACCGTCGTCGTCAAGCCCAAGGCGAAACCCAGCACGAAGGCCGTCAGTCACCTCGACGCCCGCAAGGCAGTCACCCGAGACACCGCCAAGAACCTCAGTGCCGGGATCAAGAAGGCGACCGACGGGCTGAAGAAGGCCGCCGAAGGCTTGGGCGCCAAGAAGGCCGAGAAGCCGAAAGCCGACTCCGACACGTAATACCCGGCATCCCCGGCGTCGTCCGCCCTGCGACAAGAGCATCGACACTGCGGTCAGATCGCGATATCGGCGGATTTCACGATCTGTCCGCAGAGTCGACGCTCCGCTGGCAGTGTCGATACTCGCTGAGATCTATCCCCGCGCTTTGGCCCGGGCCTTGGCCCGCGCCCGCAGCGAGGCGGTCAGCTCAACCTTGCGCACGCGGACGACCTCGGGGGTCACCTCCACGCACTCATCCTCGGCGCAGAACTCCATGGCCTGCTCCAGGCCGAGTTCCAGCGGCCGGGCCAGGGTTTCCATCACGTCGGCGGTCGACGACCGCATGTTGGTCAGCTTCTTCTCGCGGGTGACATTGATGTCGAGATCCTCGGCGCGCGGGTTGATCCCGACAACCTGACCCTCGTAGGTGTCCTGGCCCGGCTCGACGAAGAACTGGCCGCGGTCGGCCAGCTGGATCATCGCGAACGGGGTGATCGAACCGGCCCGGTCGCTCACCAGCGACCCGGTGTGGCGAGCCCGGATCTCCCCGGCCCACGGCCGGTAGCCCTCGAACACCGCGTTGGCGATGCCCGTGCCACGCGTCTCGGTCAGGAAATCGGTGCGGAAGCCGATCAGCCCGCGGCTGGGCACCACGAAGTCCATCCGGACCCACCCGGCGGCGTGGTTGGTCATCTGTTCCATCCGGCCCTTGCGGTTGGCCATCAGCTGGGTGATCGCGCCGACGAATTCCTCGGGGCAGTCGATGGTCAGCTCTTCGAACGGCTCGTGCAGCTTGCCGTCGATGTTCTTGGTGACCACCTGCGGCTTGCCCACGGTCAGTTCGAAACCCTCGCGGCGCATCTGCTCGACCAGGATGGCCAGCGCGAGCTCACCGCGGCCCTGCACCTCCCAGGCGTCGGGGCGGCCGATGTCGACGACCCGGATCGACACGTTGCCGACGAGTTCGGCGTCGAGGCGGTTCTTGACCATGCGGGCGGTGAGCTTGTGCCCGGACACCCGGCCGGCCAGCGGTGAGGTGTTGGTGCCGATGGTGACCGAGATGGCGGGCTCGTCGACCGTGATGCGCGGCAGCGCATGCGCGTGCTCGGGATCGGCCAGGGTGTCACCGATCATGATCTCGGGGATACCCGCCACCGCGACGATGTCGCCGGCGACGGCCTCCTCTGTCGGATTGCGATCCACGCCCTGCGTGGCGAGCAATTCGGTGATCTTGGCGTTGGTGATCACCGGCGCCCCGTCGACCTCACGCATCCAGGCGACCTGCTGGCCCTTCTTGAGCCGGCCGTTGTAGATGCGGATCAGCGCGAGGCGGCCGAGGAAGGCCGACGCATCGAGGTTGGTGACGAGCGCCTGCAGTGGAGCCTCCGGGTCGCCCGACGGCGGCGGGATGTGCTCCATCAGGACGTCGAACAGCGGGTCCAGATTCTCCCCGTCGGGGTTTTCGCCGTTGGCGGGCTGCGTGGTCGACGCGATGCCGGCCCGGCCGGACGCGTACAGCGTGGGCAGGTCGAGCGCCTTCTCGGCGGCCGCCTGGGCCTCTTCGTCGAGATCGGAGGCGACGTCGAGCAGCAGGTCGTGGCTTTCCTCGACCACCTCCGCGATGCGGGCGTCGGGACGGTCGGTCTTGTTGACCACCAGGATCACCGGCAGGTGCGCGGCCAGGGCCTTGCGCAGCACGAACCGGGTCTGCGGCAGCGGGCCCTCCGAGGCGTCGACCAGCAGGACCACGCCGTCGACCATGGACAGGCCGCGCTCCACCTCGCCACCGAAATCGGCGTGGCCGGGGGTGTCGATCACGTTGATCACCGTCATGGAGCCGTCCGCATGGTGGCGGTGCACCGCGGTGTTCTTGGCCAGGATGGTGATGCCCTTTTCCTTCTCAAGGTCACCGGAGTCCATCAGGCGCTCGACCGCGTCGTCGCCGCGGTGCGTCAAGGCACCGGACTGCCGCAGCATCGCGTCGACTAGGGTCGTCTTGCCGTGGTCGACGTGGGCGACGATGGCGACGTTGCGAAAGCTCGGGCGTGAATCCACCCCGACATTCTCGCAGGCTGGCCGGTCGATCACGAAAACGAGAGAGCCCCGTCACGTTGAAATCCGCCAAGATCGCCGGCTTGAAGCCCAAGAAGAAGTGCTGCCGGAGCAAGCCGCGCTGCAAACGCTGCCCCCTCGTCCTGCACAAGGTGCGCAAGGCCGAACACAACGGATTGCGTGGCAAAGAACTGGACAAGGTCTTCAAACGGGCCAGGAAAGCGTAGCTATCGCGAGTACCGTTTCAGGTATCCGTCACGTTGCGATGGGCGTGCTTGGAGGTGCCAGTCATGACGGTTTACGAAGCGCTCACAGTCGCATTGATCATGGTGCTCGCGGCGGGGACCACGGTGGCGATCTATGTGGGCATGGCCAACTGGATCGGCGCCTGCTACATGGTCCGGTGCAGCGAATGCCACCACCTCACCTTTGCGTCGGCGAACCAGCCGCAGGCCTCCTGTGCGCACTGCCGGCACCCGATGCTGCTGCACCCGCTGTACGCGACGCAGCACCCGGGCCACACGGTGCGGGTGCTCAACGACCGATTGCGGTATTAGCCCTCGCTGTTGCTCGTGTAGTGCGGCATCGCGTGGTCCCGGAGCTGCCGGCCGGTGACCTTCTCGGTGCGGATCCGCACGAAATGGTCGCGCCGCCCCTCGGCCCACGGCTGGACGAACGTGCCGGCGACCTCCACCTGCTCGTCCACGTCGGTGATCTGCTGCGCGTGCCCGACGACCGTCACGCTCCACCCGGTGTGTAGATCGGCGTCGAGCTCGTCGGCCTGGAACGCCACCACCTGATGGTCGATGGCGGCGGTCAGCTTGGCTCCGCCGGCCACCCGGATCACCACGTCGTCGCGCCATACCCGGAAGTTGACGGGCTGCACGGCAGGCAACGCGTCCTCGGTGAACACCAATCGCCCGACTCGCACGCGTTCCAGCAGGTCCAGGCACTGCCTACGGGTGAGGACGCCGAGTTCCTGTCCCTTCATGGGTCAACCTCCCTGTACGAGTTGCAGAGTTCCCACCGGGGTGGAGCGCCAGTGGCCGACGCTGATGTCGACGAGACGGGCGATCGCACGCTCGATGCCGTTCGCCAGCTCGTCCACGTCAGGGGACGCGTCATAGTCCCCGATGACCCCGAAGACCAGGCGGTCGGCATAACTCATGATGGCAATGCCGGTGCGCAGTTGCATCGCAAGCGGCGGAATCGGCAGAAGTCTGATGATCTCGCAGCCCATCACGCGCAACCTCGCCCGTGGGCCAGGCACATTCGTCGCCACCGTGACAACGCCACGCTGCGGCAGCCGTGTCAGCGCACGCACCGTCCACGCGGTGAGCGGGAACGGGATGGCGTTCGCCGCCGACGCCAGGATGTTGCCCGCTTCACGCTGCCCACTGCCCTTGGCCCGGGCCAGCCGGGCATGCACCGTGCGCAGTTGATGTACCGGGTCGGCCTTGTCCACCGGGAGGTACGGCAGCATCACCGATACGCGGTTGCCGGTGCGGTCGCGGGAGTCGTTGGGCCGCACGGAAACCGGAACCAGGGTGCGCAGTGCGTCGTGCCGCGGCTTCTCGCCGCGGCGAATCAACAGATTGCGGAAACTGTCGGTGATCGACGCCAGGGCAACGTCATTCACGGTGACGCCGAACTCCCGGCACACGGTGTCGACGTCGTCCAGCGACACCTCGGCGGTGGCATAACGGCGCATACTGGTCACCGATCCCGTCAGGGAGGTCGGCGCCGCCGGACGCAGTAGCCCGGTGACAATGCCGGCCGCGCCAAGGACCGCCTGCATTGCCGCGGCGGGCAGCCCCGTCGAGATACGCCAGGCCTTGCCGATCCAGTCGGCGGGATTGAAAGCTCCTGCACTCTGCACCGTCCGGGCCAGAGCGCTTCTCACCGTGCCGTCGTCGTCACACAGCCGGCTCAGCATCCGGGAGGCGGCGATCCCGTCTGCGATGCAGTGATGGACCTTCAGCAGGATCGCCCACCGGCCGTTCTCCAGACCGTCGACAACCCAGCACTCCCACAACGGCCGGTCGCGGTCGAGGCGACGCTCCATGACATCAGCGGCCCACCGGCACAGCGCCGCGTCGCCGCCGGGACGAGGTAGTGCGGCATACCGAATGTGATGCGACGCGTCGAAGTTCGGGTCCTCCACCCATCGCGGGGCACCGAGATCCAGCGGCTGGGTGTGCAAAAGTTGACGCAGGCGCGGCACCGTCTGGACCCGTTCCGCCAACCCGGCCGTGAGAGTGTCGGCCTGCGGCATCGGCCCATCCACGACGGCGATCGCGCCGATGGCCAGGCTCGCGTGCCGGTCGGAATCCTCCGCTTCGAGAAACCCCGCGTCCAGTGCCGTCAATTGCTCCATCGCCCCATCGTCCGCCGGTCCGCGCAAGGCGGGCAGGGTCTTAGGTCCCTAATACCGACGCCTGCGTCGATTCACCACCCCCGCCGCTGCGGCCGTGACCCGACCAGCTCGGACTTCTCGGCGACATCGCGGCCGCGGTAGACGATGTAGGGGCGGAACAGATAGCCGATCGGGGCGCTGAATACATGCACCAGCCGGGTGAACGGCCACAGGCAGAACAACACCAGCGCGATGATCACGTGGATGTGGAAGTACACCGGCGCCTGGACCATCAGATCGCCACGCGGCTGCAAGATCCAGATGGAACGGAACCAGGGCGACACGGTTTGGCGGTAGTCGTGCTCGGCGCCCTCGGGCGTCACCCCGATCGCCGTGCACGCGAAGCCAGCCACCATCGCGGCCACCAGCACCAGGTACATCGTCTTGTCGTTGGCGGTGGTGGCCATGAACACCGGACCGGTGGCACGGCGCCGGTAGATGAGCAGTGCGATACCGAGGAGGGCGGCGACGCCGGCGATGCCGCCGAGGATCACCGCCTGCAGGTGATAGACGTGGTCGCTCATCACCAGGTCCATCCACGATTCGGGGATGAACAGGCCGATCACGTGTCCGATGAACACCACCAGGATGCCGAAATGGAACATCGGGCTGGCGATGCGCAACAGGCGCGACTCATATAGTTGCGACGAGCGCGTCGTCCAGCCGAATTTGTCGTAGCGATAGCGCCACCAGGTGCCGACGGCGACGACCGCCAGCGTCACGTACGGCACGACGTCCCAGAAGATCTCCCAGCCCGACATCAGAGCACCTCCGCTTCCCGGCGGGGCGGAACGGTCAGCTGAAACGGCTGCAGCCCCACCGATTCCGCGGGCGGACCGCACCGCATCAGGCGCGATACATCGTCGACGGAGGCCAGGGACGGCAGGGTGGCGTCCACCGCCGCGACAACGGGCGCATACGGCGATCTCGACTCGGCCAACGCGCGGGCCACCACCCCGATCGGCACGCGGTACTTGGCGAGCAGCCGCCGGCCCGCATCCGGATCGACGGTGGCGGCGAACTCCAGCACCACCGGAAGATGATCGGGCGCTTCACCTTTCGGGATCTCCACGCCGGCGGCACGGTAGGCCTGGGTGAACTCGACCATGTCCGCGCCGCGGTTCCGGGTGTCCCCCGATGTCCAGTAGGTCAGCAACATGGTGCACCGCTTGTGCAGATCGAAGGTCTCGACGTACTCCTGCGCCAGATCCATGGTCGAGCGAAGGCTCAGCCCCACAACAGTTTCGCCGAGCAGCGCCCGTGGTTCGCCGGTGACGTGGTCCAGCAGGCGTGCGGCGGTCTGCAGCCGATCGGCATGGCCGTCGTCCGGATAGGCGAGCATCAGCGAGGCCGCCTGCCACACCAGACGGTCCTGCAGGACTTGATCGGATCGGTTCCTACGCTTCCTCACTGGTCACCCCTGACTAGTCCGGCGGGAACATGCCCGACGGAACGCCCCTGCCGTCCCAATTGAGCAGATTGACCCGCGATGGCCGTTCGGCGTTGGCCGCCATACCGCCGGTGGTCTGTCGGTGTTGCAGCGCGTGGAAGGTTTCCACCGCGACCGGCACCGGCCCGCCGCTGGCCTCACCGAACGGACCCGACTCGTACATTCCGGGACCGCCCTCGAAGGACAATGAGCAGCCGGGCTCCTCCGCGCCGGGGATGCCGTCCGAGCTGTAGGCGGTCGGAATGACGTAGCGCTCCTCGTATTTCGCCAGCGCCAGCAGGCGATACATCTCGTAGGTCTGCTCCTCGGTCATCCCGACCGCGGCCGGAATGTGCGGCTGGGTCTGCCTGCCGAGGTTGATGTCGCGCATGTAGGACCGCATCGCGGCGAGTCGGCGCAGCACCCCCTCGACGACGGCGGTGTCCCCCGCGGTGAACAACCCGGCCAGGTACTCGATCGGGATCCGCAGCGCCTCCAGCGCGCCGAACAGATTGCCGATGTCCTCGCCGTCATGTCCGTCGCGGCTGACCGCGTCGACCACCGGGGACAACGGCGGGATGTACCACACCATCGGCACGGTCCGGAACTCCGGATGCAGTGGCAGCGCAACACCATACGTGTGGATGAGCTTGTATATCGGAGAGCGTTGCGCCGCCTCGATCCACTCGTCGGAGATGCCCTCGGCGCGGGCCCCGGCGATCACTTCCGGATCGGCCGGGTCGAGCAGGATCTGCCGCTGCGCCTCGTAGAGATCCTTGTCGTCGGGCACCGACGCGGCGTCCAGCACCTTGTCGACGTCGTAGAGCACCAGCCCGAGGTAGCGCAGCCGGCCCACACAGGTCTCGGAGCACACCGTCGGCAGTCCGACCTCGATCCGCGGGTAGCACAGCGTGCACTTCTCGGCCTTGCCGGTCTTGTGGTTGAAATAGACCTTCTTGTAAGGGCATCCGGAGACGCACATCCGCCAGCCGCGGCAGCGGTCCTGATCGACCAGCACGATGCCGTCCTCGGACCGCTTGTACATCGCACCCGACGGGCAGGACGCCACGCACGCCGGGTTCAGACAGTGCTCGCAGATGCGGGGCAGATAGAACATGAAGGTCTGCTCGAGTTCGAGCTTGATCTGCTCGCTGACCTGTTTGAGGACCGGATCCCCCGGCACGATCTCCGGCGAGCCCGCCAAGTCGTCGTCCCAGTTCGCCGACCACGACACCTTCATCGGCTTACCGGTGATCAGGCTGCGCGGCGGCGCGGTCGGGATGTGCTCACCGAGCGGTGCCGTCGTCAGGTTCTCGTAGTCGTAGGTCCACGGTTCGTAGTAGTCCTCGATCGACGGCAGCTTCGGGTTCGCGAAGATCCTGGCCAGCTTGGCGATTCGGCCACCATCGCGCAACCGCAACCGACCGCGACGGTCCAGCCGCCAACCCCCACGCCATTTCTCCTGATCCTGATAAGTGCGCGGATAACCCTGCCCCGGACGGGTTTCGACGTTGTTGAACCAGACGTACTCGGTGCCGGCCCGGTTGGTCCACGCCTGCTTGCAGGTCACCGAACAGGTCTGACACCCGATGCACTTGTCGAGGTTCATCACCATCGCCATCTGGGCCATGACCTTCACTGGTACATCACCTCCTGAGAACGACGCCGAACCACCGTCACCTCGTCGCGCTGGTTTCCGGTGGGGCCGAGATAGTTGAAGGCGAACGAATGCTGGGCGTACCCGCCGGCGAGGTGACTCGGCTTGACCAACAGCCGGGTCAGCGAATTGTGGATCCCGCCACGGGTTCCCGTGGCCTCGCTCAGCGGCACGTCGATGGTGCGTTCCTGGGCGTGGTAGACGTACACCACCCCCTCGGGCATCCGGTGGCTGACCACCGCCCGGCACACCAGGACGCCGTTGCGGTTGACCGCCTCGATCCAGTCGTTGTCGTTCACCTCGATCTTCGCGGCGTCGGCGGGGCTCATCCACATGGTCGGGCCGCCCCGCGACAGCGACAGCATGAACAGGTTGTCCTGATACTCCGAGTGGATCGACCACTTGGAGTGCGGGGTCAGATACCGCACGGTCAGGCCGATTCCGTCGCGCCCGAGCGCGGATTCGCCGAACAATCTGGCCATGTCCAACGGTGGCCGGTAAATCGGCAACTGCTCGCCGAGTTCCTCCAACCAATCGTGGTCGACGTAGAAGTGCATGCGCCCGGTGAGCGTATGGAACGGCTTGAGCTCCTCGATGTTCACCGTGAACGGCGCATACCGGCGGCCCCCGGTCTCACTGCCCGACCACTCCGGGCTGGTGATCACCGGCACCGGCCGGGCCTGGGTGTCGGCGTAGGTGATCCGGCGTTCCTCGTTGCCGATGGCCAGATGGATGAGCTTGCGGCCGGTACGCCGCTCGAGTTCGCGGAATCCCTCCACCGCCAGCCGGCCGTTGGACGTGCCCGACAGCGCCAGGATCACGTCGCACATTCGCTCGGCGGTGGTGATCGCCGGGCGCCCTTGGCCCGCACCGGAATCCATCACCCCGAACTTCGCGGCGAGTTCGCCGACCTCCTGCTCCGGATGCGTCGTGATGCCCTTGGTGGTCAGGCCCAAGGTGTCCACGAGGGGACCCAGGGTGGACCATTTGTCCGCGATAGTGGTGTAGTCGCGTTCCACCACCACCAACGGGCCCATCGTCTTTCCCGGCACCGGCGTTTCCCCGGTGGCCCGCCAATCGTGTTCGGTGCCGCCCGGGTAGGCCATGGCCCCGGGTGTGTCGTGCTGCAGCGTGCCCATCACCACATCGGTGCGGGTGCCCAGGTGCCGGGCGGCCAACGCGCTGAAGGTCCGCGCGATCGCACCGAAAGCCTCGAAGTCCGAACGGGTTTCCCACGGCGGGTCGACGGCCGGGCTGAAGGCGTGGATGTACGGATGCATGTCGGTGCTGGACAGGTCCGCCTTCTCGTACCAGGTCGCCGCGGGCAGCACCACGTCCGAGAGCAGTGTCGTCGACGTCATCCGGAAGTCGATCGACATCAACAGGTCGAGCTTGCCTTCGGGGATGTCGTCGGTCCAGGCCACGTCGCCCGGCCGCAGGTCCTCGGCGGTGGGCTCGGCCTGCACGTTGGACGTCGTGCCCAGCAGATGCCGCAGGAAGTACTCGTTGCCCTTGCTGGAGGAGCCCAGCAGATTGGCCCGCCAGACGTTGAGCACCCGCGGCCAGTTGGCCGGATCGTCCGGGTCGGTGACCGCGAGTTTCAGCCCGCCGCCGGCCAATTGCTCGGCCACATACTCGGGCACCTCCCGCCCCGCCGCCTTGGCCTCGTCGGCCACATCCAGACTGGAGCGATCGAACTGCGGATAGAACGGCGTCCACCCCATGGCGACCGCGGAACTGAGCACGTCCATGGTGTGCTTGTCCCGGAACCGGCCCCGCCCCACCGGGCTGGACAGCGCGTCGGCGCGGTACCCGTCGTAGCGCCACTGGTCGGTGTGGACATACCAGTAGGACGTGCCGGCCATCTGCCGCGGCGGGCGCGACCAGTCGGTGCCCATCGCCATCGCCGCCCAACCGGTGACGGGACGACACTTCTCCTGGCCCACGTAGTGCGCCCAGCCGCCCCCGTTGCGCCCCATCGAACCGGTGAGCAACAGCAGCGCCAGCACTGCGCGGTAGGTGGCGTCGCCGTGGAACCACTGGCAAATGCCCGCGCCCATGATGATCATCGACCGGCCGCCGGATTCCTCGGCGTTGCGGGCGAATTCACGCGCCACCCGGATCGCCTGGGCGGCGGACACCCCGGTGATCTGCTCCTGCCAGGCCGGGGTGTAGGGCCGGGTGGCGTCGTCATACCCGGTGGGCCAGTCACCGGGCAGGCCGGGCCGGTGCACACCGTACTGGGCCAGCATCAGGTCGAACACCGTGCACACCAGGTGGTCCCCGACGCGTCGTACCGGCACACCGCGGCGCAGCGTCGCGCCGCTGCCGTCGGCGGTGTCGAAGCGCGGCAGGGTGATCTCGACGGTTTCGAAGATGTCCCCCGACACGGTCAGCGCGGGGACCAGATCTTCCAGGTCGAGGTTCCACTTGCCCAGGCCGTCGTTGCCGTAGCGGAATCCCAGCGAGCCCTGTGGGACCGCGACACTGTTACTGGCCCCGTCGAGCAGGACGGGCTTGAACGCGGCGTTCTCCTGTTCTGCGATGACTCCGCCGAGATCGGCTGCGGTGAGGTTCTTCCCGGGCACCAGCACGCCGTCGCGCTCTTCGAGTTTGACCAGGAACGGCAGATCGGTGAACTTGCGGACATAGTCGACGAAGTACGGAACCCGGTTCTGCACGAAGCACTGATCGAGGATGACGTGGCCCATCGCCATGGCCAGCGCGCCGTCGGTGCCGGCCGCACACGGCATCCACTCGTCGGCGAATTTGGTGTTGTCGGCGTAATCCGGGCTGACCGTGACCACTTTGGTGCCCCGGTAGCGAACCTCGGCCATCCAGTGCGCATCGGGGGTGCGGGTGACCGGGACGTTGGAGCCCCACATCATCAGATACGAGGCGTCCCACCAGTCGCCGGACTCGGGCACGTCGGTCTGATCGCCGAACACCTGCGGTGATGCCACCGGGAGGTCGGCGTACCAGTCGTAGAACGAGGTCATCACCCCGCCGAGGAGTTCGACGAACCGTGACCCCGCGGCGAACGACACCATCGACATCGCCGGGATCGGCGAGAATCCGGCCACCCGGTCCGGCCCATAGGTCTTGATGGTGTGCACGTGTGCGGCCGCGATCATCTCGGTCGCCTCGGCCCACCCCACGCGGACCAGACCGCCCTTTCCACGGGCCCGGTGATAGCGCCTGCGGCGCTCGGGATCGCTCTGAATGTCGGCCCACGCCAGCACCGGATCCTTCAGGCGCGCCTTGGCCTCCCGGTACATCTCGACCAGCACACCGCGGGCATACGGGTAGCGGACCCGCGTCGGCGAGTAGGTGTACCAGGAGAACGCCGCGCCGCGCGGGCAGCCCCGTGGCTCGTACTCGGGACGATCCGGGCCCACCGAGGGATAGTCGGTCTCCTGGGTTTCCCAGGTGATGATCCCGTCCTTGACGTAGATCTTCCAAGAACACGACCCGGTGCAGTTCACCCCGTGGGTCGACCGCACCACCTTGTCGTGACTCCAGCGGTCGCGGTAGAAGACATCGCCCTGACGGCCGCCCTGCCGGGTGACCGTTCTGAGGTCGCCGGAGAACTCACCGGCGGTGAAGAACCGGCCGCTGCGCTCCAGCAACTCCTCGATCGATCCGCCGATGTGGGGCTTGGTCATTGACGCGCCTCCTTGGCCGGTTCGGGCTCGCGGGCGTGCAGTCGCAATGCGGTGTAACCGAAGGCCACGACCGCCGTCGCCACCAGGAGGACGAGCCCGACCGAGTAGTCATGGTCGACGGCGTCGTACGTCGCACCCATCACCAACGGCGGGAAGTAACCACCCAAACCGCCTGCGGCGGCCACGATCCCGGTCACCGAGCCCACTTCCTTGGCCGGTGAACGGCGGGCCACCCAGGCGAACACGCCGCCGGTGCCGATGCCGAGGAAGATCGCCAGACCGATGAACGTCGCCGCGGACCAGACATCGGGTGGCGGCTGGAACATCGCGATGAAGGCGAGCGCCGCCGTGCCGGCGAACGAGGTCAGCACCACGTGCTTGGGCGGGATGCGGTCCGACAGCGCCCCGCCGATCGGCCGGGCCAGCACCGCGGCCAGCGCGAATCCCGCTGTGCGACTTCCGGCCTCGACGGACGAGAACTCATAGACGTTCTTGATGTAGGTGGGCAGGTAGTTGCTGAACGCCACGAAACCACCGAAGACCACCGCATACAAGAAGGACATCTCCCAGGTGACCGGAAGCTTGAGGGCCGATCTGAGTTTGGGCACCACCGGGTCGGTGTTCGGCTGGAATGCCGGCGAATTGCGCATCACCACAACGCACAACACCGCGGTGAGCGCCAGCGCGGCGGCGATGATGAGGTGGGTGGGAAACAATCCGAACCACCGGACGAATCTCGGTGTGAAGAAAGCCGACAACGCCGTGCCGACCATGCCCATACCGAACACTCCGGTGGCGTAGCCGCGCCGGGAGGGTGCGTACCAGTTGTTGGCGAACGGGATCCCGACGGCGAACACGGTGCCCGCGATGCCCAGGAAGAACCCACAGACCAACAACATTGGATACGACCTGGCCTCGCCGGCCGCCCCGACCGCCAACACCGGCACGATGGAGGCCAAGGTCACCGCGAGGAACATGGTGCGGCCGCCATACCGGTCGGTCAACGCGCCGACGGCGATCCGGCCGAGCGATCCCACCAGAATCGGAGTGGCGACCAGCATCGAGGCCTGCGTGCTGCTGAGTTTCATGTCGCCGGCGTACGTCGTCGAGAGCGGGCCGATCATGTTCCAGGCCCAGAAGTTGATGGCCGAGACCCAGGTGGCCAGGACGAGATTCATACTCTGACCCGGGAGTGGCGCGTTGACCGTGCTCACCACAACAGGAAAACACCATGTTCCTGCGGTCGCGTCATTTTGCCGGAAACGTTGCGGGCGGTTTCATGGAACGTAATCCGCAACGTCGACATGCCGAAATTAATCCCTTTGCGCCGCAATAGTTAACTCCGGTGGCGACAGCAATGTCATCACAGATGACGGCAGCGGCGCCTGTGCCCGCACCTCAGCCGATCGGGCCGGATGCCAGCACACCTGGCGAAATAAACTGTGGCAGCCGCATGCGCGGACGCTAATCCGGCCGGGCGCCCTCGCGCAGCACGTCGGCCAGGTCCGGGAGCCAGGCCCGGTCGGCCGGCACCCACGGCAGGTCGTCGAGTTCGTCGATGGCTACCCACCGCAACTCCCGGTGGTCATGTGGTTGCGGGCTCCCCGCCGTCAGCCTGACCCGGTAGGCGCGCAGGGTCATGCCGGAGTTCAGTGTGACATCCACGCCCAGGCGGGCGCCCACCGTCACCTCCACGCCCAGTTCCTCGCGGAGCTCCCGCACGAGCGCGTCGGCGTCGCTTTCGTAGGCCGCCACCTTGCCACCGGGCAATTCCCACAGTCCCGCCAGCTCCGGCGGCCGGTTGCGCTGGGCGACCAGCAGTCGGTCCGCCGAGAACACGGCACCGGCCACGACGATCTGTTCTTCCATCGCGCCCGACGGTATACGGTCGGGCATATGGCCGTGTTATCGAACGATCAGGTCGACGCCGCACTGCCCGATCTGCCGGGCTGGGAGCGCGCGGCGGGCGCCCTGCGCAGATCCACCAAATTCCCGACATTCCTCGACGGCATCGACGCGGTCCGCCGTGTCGCTGAGTTCGCCGAGGAGAAAGACCACCATCCGGATATCGATATCCGCTGGCGCACAGTCACATTCGCCTTGGTGACGCATTCCGCCGGCGGGATCACCGAGAAGGACGTTCAGATGGCCAAGGAGATCAACCGGATTCTGTCCGATCAGCTCGGCTAACCGCGATCCACACCAGCGTCGCCAGGGTGGCGACGATGTAGATCAGCCCGGCCCAGGCCAGGTACCAGGGCCGGCCGATCACCCAGATCGTCGGCTGCGCGAAGCTGAGCAGCCACGGCACCCCGATCAGGGTCAGTGCCAGCCAGCCCCAGCCCAGAACCCGGGCACCCAGCCGGTCGGCCAACGGCCCGTGCAACAACCAGATCATCAACGGGATCAGCCAGACCCAGTGGTGCGTCCAGGAAATCGGTGACAGGAGCAATCCGAACAGGCTGACGATCACGATGGCGCCGAGCCGGTCGGCACTGCCGCCGACGGCCCGCCAGGCCAGCACCGCGAGGACGGCCGTGACGGCGATACCGAGCAGGACGGCCGGTCCGTATCCGGCGTCGTGCCCGAGGATTCGCGATATCCCGCCGCGCCAGGACTGGTTGAACGACGTTCCGATCGGCCCGATCCGGTCGGCATCGCCGAGGAGCTCGGTGAAGTACCGGCGCGCCTGGTCGCCGATCACCAGCGCCGAGACCGCGATGGTGCCGAAGAACACCACCGCCGAGAACACCGCGGTCCCCCAGCGGCGGGCGCCGACGAAGTACAGCCCCGATACCGCGGGCGTCAGTTTCACCCCCGCGGCCAAGCCGACCAACAGGCCCGACAGCCACCACCGGTTGCTGTAGACGGCGTAGAGCACGGCCAGCACGAGCACGACGTTGACCTGCCCGTAGTCGAACGTGCTGCGCAGCGGTTCGGTCCAGATGCCGACGGCGGTCCACAGCATCGCGACGCGCCGGTCGTCCTGGCCCAGCAGTCGCTGACTGATCCGCACCACGCCGTACAACGCCGCGATGATGCCGATCTGCCAGCAGAACGCGACCAAGCCGAACGGCAGCAGATGCAACGGGTAGAACACCACCGCGGCGAACGGCGGATACGTGAAAGGCAGTGGGAAATCCGGTGTCTGGTCGGCGTAGACGTAGTCATACAGCGCCCCGGGCCCGTCCAGCGTGGCGGCGCCGCCGACATAGACGTGCAGGTCGACGAAGTTGGCGCCGTTGGGAACGAGGTACGTCCAGGCCAGTCGTGCCGCAATGCTGAGGACCAGCAACGTCGGCGCCAAACGGTAGAGCCGCGCGGTTGCTGAGACTGGGGTGGCCGGTTCGGTGTTAACGGTCACGACTTTAGCGACCCGCTTCTCCTGCCCCGTTGCGCGGTTTGTATGCCCGGTGTTCGTCCGGCCCGGGCCGTTTGTATGCCAGGTGTTCGTCCGGCCCGCGGGTTGTCACGCCCGCGGGTTGTCACGCCAGCGTGTTGTCACGCCAGCGTGGCTCTGGACGCCGAGCGTCACGCTGGAGTGACCACGCCCGCCAATCCTCACTCACCTTGTCACGCCAGCGTGGCTCTGGACGCCGAGCGCCACTCCAGCGTGACATTCACGGTGGCGGCGGAGGTGCCGGCGGCAACCACGACAACTCGGGCAACGGCGGCTACCGCATCACGCGCCAGGCACTGGCCGGTAACGAATTCGGACGGTGCAGTAACGGTTGAATAACCGCCACACGTGTCCCTTGAGTAACACCAGTAACTGGATAGTTTCGTGCTCAGTCGTTCAAGCAACCGATTGGGAGAACCATGATCTTCACCTGGAAAGCACTTGCCACCNGGCCACGGGCCCCGCATCGCTGATCCCGTCGGCCGAGGTGACGATCCCACAGGTGCCCGGGATGCCGATCCCGCTGCCCCAGAAGGTCAACATCCCGGGCGACCTGGCCTCGCTCGCTCCGGTCGCGGCCCAAACCGCCCTGCCTGCCACCGCTGCGGCGGCCCCGGCCGCTGCAGCCGCAGCTCCGGCAGTGGCAGCTCCCGCGGCTGCGGCTCCCGGAATCAGCAACCCGGGTGTCGCGGCGCTGGCACCGCTGTTGACCGCCGGCCTGCCCTGATACCCGAACTGGTCTGACCGCCCGAAACGATTGGGAAAGCCATGTCACCGCGTAAGTCCCTGAAGATGATGTTCGGCACCGCAGCGGCAATCGGGTCCACCACCCTGTTGCTGTTCAGCACCGCCGTCGCCAATGCCGATCCGGCACCGCTGCCGATCGACAACCTGCAGGCACCTGGCCTGCCGGCGATGGAGAACCTCAGCCCGATCATCCAGCAGGCTGCGGCCGACCCGGGTGGCGCGGTGCAGCTGCTGATGGCAGCCGCGCAAGCCTTCGCCGCCAACAAATCGGAAACGGCTGAATCCCGNCCCCGGCCCCGGCGCCGGCCCCTGACTTCGGGCCCAACGCCCCGACGACGCAGGACTTCATGTATCCGTCGATCAGCAACGGATGCCTGAAGGACGGCGGAAACGTTCTGGCGACGGCGATCTCGGTCGCCGGCCCGGCCACGATCCCGCTGCCCGGCCCCAAGCCCGGCCAGACCGCATACGTGTTCACCGCGATCGGCACCCCGGGGCCGGCCGCCGAGCAGAAGCTTCCGCTCAACGCCACCTGGGTGAACCTGACCACCGGCAAGTCCGGCAGCGTGACGCTGCAACCGCGCTCGGACATCAACCCCGAAGGCCCGACCACGCTGACCGCGATCGCCGACACCGGCTCCGGCAGCATCATGACGACGATCTTCGGCCAGGTCACCACGACCGAGAAGCAGTGCCAGTTCATGCCCACCATCGGATCCACGGTGGTGCCCTGACCAACACCAAATGAATGGGGAAACGAAATTCCCGGTCGCTGGCCACATGGCCGGCGACCGGGAATTTTGTCTAGGGCTGTTTCGGTCTGTACTGGGCTGAAAGCTGGGGCCTAGTAGGCCATGAACAGAATCATCTCCCGGTCGTACTCGCGGCCGGGGTGCTGCTGGGCCAGGTGCGCCTGGGCCTTCTCGACGAGATCGTCCTCATCGGTGCCGCTGATCGCTTCGCCACACGGGCAGTTCAGATGTGTCTTCGCCATATGTTCACCATTGCATAGGTATCCCAGGTTTCAACCCCGAGTGTGCACACAGATCGCGGATCGGCGGCGAAATGCGCTCTCACCGCACGCTCGACGGCCCCTATGCCTTGGCGGCCTTGGCTTCCTTGGCCGCGGCCTTCATCTGCTTCTTGTACGTGCGCACCTTCTGCAACGAGCCGGGGTCGACCACATCGGCCACCGACATGTACGAGCCGGCCTTGCCGTAATCCCCCGCGGCCTCACGCCAACCCGCCGGCGTCACCCCGTACTGCTTTCCCAACAGCGCCAAGAAAATCCGGGCCTTCTGATCACCGAACCCGGGCAGGCGCTTGAGCCGCCGCAACACCTCTTTACCGTCGGGATCGCCATCGGTCCACAGCGCCGTCACGTCACCGTCGTATTCGTCGACGACGGCCCGCGCGAGGTCCTGCACCCGCTTGGACATCGACCCGGGGAACCGGTGAATCGCCGGGGTCACCGCACACAGCGCGGCGAACTTCTCCGGGTCGTATTCGGCGATCTGGACGGCGTCGACGCCACCGATGCGGTCGGCGATCTTCTTCGGCCCGGCGAACGCGACCTCCATCGGGATCTGCTGATCAAGCATCATCCCGACCAGCAAGGCGAACGGGTTGTCCTCCAGCAACGCATCGGCGGCCGGGTCTTGAACGAGCTGCAGTTTTCCCACGCCGCCAGTCTAGGACGGCGCGCTGCCGGATCGGCCGTCGTCGCAGGGAGTGAGAGGTTTTGACGCTTGCGTCGGTGAAGTGTGCGAATGTGTACGCGATAACCGGTGGATATGCCCATAGGAGATGGACATGCGTCGTGTGGTTGCTCCCCTCATCGCGGCGGTCGCGGCCGCTCTTGCCTTGGCCGCCCCGGCCAATGCGATCCCCGACCAGGGCACGCCGGAATTCGACAACTACATGCAAGGGCTCGACCGCAATGGGTTCCATCTGAATCCGGATACCGCGTGGCGCGTTGCCCATCAGGCCTGCATGGGCGGCATACCCGGATACATCAGCTGGGAGCTGGCCGCACAAGGAGTCATCGGCCCCGGTTCGGAGCAGCGGGTCTACGACGTGGCGCGAAAGTACGCCTGCCCCGTTCAATAGGTGGGCTAGCTGCGGTTTCGCCGCACAGCCATCTAAGGTTGGCCCACGATGTCCGGCGAAGTTGCTATCGCGCTGGCCCTGGCGCTGATGCTGGCGGCGGTCGCCGCCGTCGTGGTGGTGCGCACCCGAAAGGTGGTGGCCACTCCCACCGAACGCGCCGTCCACGCCGCGCTGCACACCGCGGCGCAGGCCGCCCGTGCGCTCCGGCAGGGCCTCGACACCGAATCCGCGCAGACCGCGGCGCCCTATCTGCGCGAGCTCACCGGCACCGCGGGACTGGCCCTGTTCGACGCCGACGCCGCCCTGCTGGCCCGCGATCACGACGACGAGGCGATTTGGCAGTCCGAAACCGTCGACGTCTGCGCCGACACGGCGCGCGAGTCGATCAGCGCCGGTCGCCGCGTGCTGCGCACCGCGCGGTCGACGGCCGTGGTGGCCCAGCCACTGCTGACCGAGGGCGGCGAGGTGCTCGGCGCGCTGGTGGTGCTGGCACCGGCCAGCCCGGGCCCGGGCATGCTCGGCGCGGTCGGCGAGGTGGCCCGGTATGCCGCCAGCCAGATCGAGCTGGCCGAGCTCGACGCGTCGCGCGCGCGGCTCGACCGCGCCGAGGTGCTGGCGCTGCGCGCTCAGATCAGCCCACACTTCATTTACAACGCACTCAACACCATCGCGTCGTTCGTGCGCACCGATCCTGACCGGGCCCGCGAATTGATCCTGGAGTTCGCCGATTTCACCCGTTACTCGTTCCGCGCGGCCGGGCAGTACACCACGCTGGCCGACGAGCTGCGCAACATCGACCGCTACCTCACCCTGGAGCGGGCCCGCTTCGGCAACAATCTGCGGGTGCGTCTGCAGGTGGCTCCCGAGGTACTCAATGTCGTGGTGCCGTTCCTGGCGCTGCAACCCCTGGTGGAGAACGCGGTACGGCACGGGCTGGCCGGGCAGGGCGGCGGGTCGGTCGAGATCGTGGCACGCGACGCGGGTACCGAATGCGTGATCACCGTCGAGGACGACGGCGCGGGCATGGATCCCGACATCCTGCGAGCCGGGCCCGGCGACGCACTGGCCGATCGCACCGGCGAGTCCGCCCATGTGGGGCTGACCAATGTGGACCATCGGCTGCGCGCGGCCTTCGGCAACGACTACGGTCTGGTGGTCGAGACAGCGGTCGGCGCGGGCACCAAAGTGGTGATGCGCGTACCGAAGTTCCGTTCGGGGGTACGAGCCAGCGGAGGTGCGTTCGCGTGAGTACGAGCCTGACGGTGCTCGCCGTCGACGACGAGGCACCCGCACTCGACGAGCTGGCCTACCTGCTGGGCCGGCACCCTGATGTCGGCCACGTCCACACCGCGTCCGATGCCACCTCGGCGCTGCGCGAACTCAATCAGCACGCGATCGACGCGGTGTTTCTCGACATCAACATGCCCGGTCTGTCGGGCATCGAATTGGCCGGGGTGCTCGCCAATTACGCCAACCGCCCGGCCGTGGTGTTCGTGACCGCCCACGAGGACAAGGCCGTGGCGGCCTTCGACGTGGGCGCCGTCGACTATCTGCTCAAGCCGATCCGGCAGAACCGGCTCGACGAAGCAGTGCGCCGGGTGGCCGCGGGTGCTCAGGCCGCCCCTGCCGCCGGAGCTGCCCCGCAGGAAGACCAGGACTCCGACGTCATACCCGCCGAGCTGGGCGGCATCACCCACCTGGTGCCCCGCGACAGCATCGGCTGGGTGGAGGCCGAGGGCGACTACGCCCGGCTGCATTCGGCGACGGGTTCCCACCTGGTGCGAATCCCGTTGAGCACCTTGGAAACCCGCTGGCGTGACCACGGCTTCCAACGCATCCACCGGTCGTACCTGGTGTCCCTGCGGCAGGTCACCGGCTTGCGCACGGCCGACGGCGCGGTGCTGGTGCGGCTGCGCGCCAACGGCACCTCGCCGGCGGTGGAACTGCCCGTGAGCCGCCGCCAGGCGCGCGAACTGCGCGACCGGCTGGTCCGCGATCCGATGCGCAATCTCAAGCCTGCGGGCACCGATGAGTGACCTGCCGACACCGCAGCGCCAGCGTGTGGTGCTGGCCCACCGCCGCGGCGCCCGCATGGTGCGCACCCGCATCGAGGTCGCCGAGCAGAC
>NZ_LT546207.1:2628678-2651906 GCF_900078665.2 Mycolicibacterium houstonense
GGCCGCGGGTGCTCAGGCCGCCCCTGCCGCCGGAGCTGCCCCGCAGGAAGACCAGGACTCCGACGTCATACCCGCCGAGCTGGGCGGCATCACCCACCTGGTGCCCCGCGACAGCATCGGCTGGGTGGAGGCCGAGGGCGACTACGCCCGGCTGCATTCGGCGACGGGTTCCCACCTGGTGCGAATCCCGTTGAGCACCTTGGAAACCCGCTGGCGTGACCACGGCTTCCAACGCATCCACCGGTCGTACCTGGTGTCCCTGCGGCAGGTCACCGGCTTGCGCACGGCCGACGGCGCGGTGCTGGTGCGGCTGCGCGCCAACGGCACCTCGCCGGCGGTGGAACTGCCCGTGAGCCGCCGCCAGGCGCGCGAACTGCGCGACCGGCTGGTCCGCGATCCGATGCGCAATCTCAAGCCTGCGGGCACCGATGAGTGACCTGCCGACACCGCAGCGCCAGCGTGTGGTGCTGGCCCACCGCCGCGGCGCCCGCATGGTGCGCACCCGCATCGAGGTCGCCGAGCAGACCCAGGTGGGCGACGCCCTGGTGCGCGGTCTGGTGCGGACTCAGCTCGGCCTCGCGCTGCGCCTGGCCGCGGTGGTCGTCACGATCGTGGTGGCACTCGTCCTGCTCAACGCGACTGTGCCGAACCTGGCCGCGCTCAGCGTGTTCGGGATCCGGCTGAACTGGTTGATCCTGGCCGGCCTGCTGTATCCGCTGCTGTACGGCGTGGGGCGGCTGTATGTCCGGCTGGCCGAACAGGGCGAACGGGACTTCGTCCAGGTCGTCGACAGCGAACCATGACCGGCGCACCGCTCACCGCCGCCGCCCTGCTGGCCGCCGTGGTGGCCACCATCGCCATCGGCGCCTACGGAGTCCGGTTGTCGCGCACCACCTCCGACTTCCTGGTCGCCTCGCGCAGCATCGGGCCGCAGTGGAACGCTGCCGCGATCTCGGGGGAATACCTCTCGGCCGCTTCGTTTCTCGGCGTGGCCGGGCTGATCGCGAAATACGGAGCCGACGCGCTGTGGTATCCGGTCGGGTTCACCGCGGGCTACCTGGGGGTGCTGTTGTTCGTGGCGGCGCCGCTGCGCCGCTCGGGGGCCTACACCGTGCCCGATTTCGCCGAGTTCCGGCTGGGTTCGGTGGCGCTGCGCAAGGTGGCGATGCTCGTCGTCGTCGTGATCTGCCTGTTCTACCTCGCCCCGCAATACCAGGGCGCCGGGCTGGCCCTGAAAACGCTTCTGGGCGTTCCGGTCTGGATCGGCCCGATACTCGTCGCCGCCATCGTCATCACCAGCGTGGTGGCCGGCGGCATGCGGTCGATCACGTTCGTACAGGCCTTCCAGTACTGGCTCAAACTCACCGCGATCGCCATCCCGGCGCTGGCGCTGCTCGGGCTGTTCGTCAACGACCGCGGCGAATTGGGCGGCCCACTGCCGCCGACCGTGCAGCAGCAGACCACCGTGCAGATCGAAACCGATGTCGTGGTCCAGGTGATCGAACCGGCCGGCATCACGGTGACCGGCGATCTGGACGGCCGCCACGTCGAGTCCGCCCGGATCGCCGCGCCCGGTCGGCACACCTTCGGCGCGGGCACCACCCTGACCCTGGCCGCCGGGGCCGCCACCCCCGTGGTGGCAGGAACCCCGGGCACGGGCAGTGAATGGATCGCCTCCGGCGGCGGTCTGGGCGGCGGACATCCGCTCTACCAGGTGTTGTCCATCATCGTCGCCACCTTCCTGGGCACCATGGGGCTGCCGCACGTGCTGGTCCGCTTCTACACCAACCCCGACGGACGAGACGCCCGGCGTACCGCTCTGGCCGTGGTCGCGCTGCTGTCGGTGTTCTACTTCTTCCCGATCCTGCTCGGGGTGTTCTCCCGGTTGTACGTCCCGCAACTGCTGATCACCGGAACTGCTGACGCCGCAGTGCTTTTGGCACCCGGAGCCGCCGTCGGCGGGATCGGTGGACAACTGCTGGCCGCACTCGTAGCCGCCGGCGCCATCGCGGCGTTCCTGGCCACCTCCTCGGGTCTGCTGGTCAGCATCGCCGGCGCGCTGGCCACCGACGTGCTGCGCGGCCGGGTGCGGGATTTCCGGATCGCCGCCGTGGTCGGCGGGCTGATCCCGATCCCGCTGTCGCTGTTGGTCTCCGGGCTGGAGCTGTCTCGCAGCGTCGGGCTGGCGTTCGCGGTCGCGGCGTCCACCCTGTGCCCACTGCTCGTGCTCGGGATCTGGTGGCGCCGCCTGACGGTGGTCGGCGCGGCGTGCGGCCTCGTGGTGGGCGGCTGTGTGTGCGGCGGTGCCGTGCTGGTGGCCATCACCGGCGGGGTGGACGACGCCGTGCTCGGTGGCTGGCCCGCGGTGATGGTCGGCTACCCGGCGGCGGTCAGCGTGCCGCTCGCGTTCCTCACCATGGTCGTGGTCAGCCTGTTCACCAAGCCCACCCCCGGTGTCGCGCAGATCTTCGCGCGCATGCACGTGCCGGAACGCCTCGGCCTCGGCGTCGAGCGGGTGCCGTCGGGCTGAGCGCCCGCTCGCCGCTCAGCCTCTCCGACCGACCGTTCAGCGCAGCGACGGCCGAATTCGGCGTATGGATCTCAATAGCACCCCCGTGTGACCCAGCTCTCAATTAGGTTCAGGCCAACCGCTCACCGCCAACTGTCAGGAGTCACCGGTGCCCGAAACCGATCTTCCCGCGAGGGTTGCCCCCACCGGGGAGCAGTTCCTCGCCACACAGGCCAGCCCGGAGTTCCAGGAATTGCGTACCAGGTTGCGCCGCTTCGTCTTTCCGATGACGGCGTTCTTCCTGCTGTGGTACGCCCTCTACGTCATGCTCGGTGCGTTCGCCCATGAATTCATGGCCATCCGGGTGTTCGGCAACATCAACGTGGGCCTGCTGATCGGCCTCGGCCAGTTCGTCACCACGTTTGTGATCACCGGTCTCTACGTGCGCTTCGCCAACAAGGAACTCGACCCACGGGCCACCGCCATCCGTGAAGAACTGGAAGGTGAGACCCGATGACCGTCACCACCTTGGCCGCCGAGACCGTCGGCAATCCCGCCGCCAACATCGGCATCTTCAGCCTGTTCGTCGTCGTCACCATGATCGTGGTGATCCGGGCCAGCAAGCGCAACGCCACCGCCGACGAGTTCTTCACCGGTGGCCGCGGCTTCTCCGGCCCGCAGAACGGCATCGCCATCGCCGGCGACTACCTGTCGGCGGCCAGCTTCCTCGGCATCGCCGGAGCCATCGCCGTCTACGGCTACGACGGCTTCCTCTACTCCATCGGCTTCCTGGTGGCCTGGCTGGTGGCACTGCTGCTGGTGGCCGAATTGCTGCGCAACACCGGCAAATTCACCATGGCCGACGTGCTCAGCTTCCGGCTCAAGCAGCGCCCGGTCCGACTGGCCGCGGCCACCTCCACACTGACGGTGTCCCTGTTCTACCTGCTGGCCCAGATGGCCGGCGCCGGCGGCCTGGTCGCCCTGCTGCTCGACGTCAACAGCAAGGCCGGACAATCGATCGTGATCGCCGTCGTCGGCATCCTGATGATCGTCTACGTCCTGGTCGGCGGCATGAAGGGCACCACCTGGGTGCAGATCATCAAGGCGGTGCTGCTGATCGCCGGTGCGGGCCTGATGACCGTGATGGTGCTGAGCAAGTTCGGGCTGAACTTCTCCGAGATCCTCGGTTCGGCGCAGTCGGCAATCTCCGGATCGACCACCACGGGTGTCTCGGGCCGCGACGTGCTGGCCCCGGGCGCGCAGTACGGCGGTTCCCTGACCTCGCAGATCAACTTCATCTCGCTGGCGCTGGCTCTGGTGCTGGGCACCGCGGGCCTGCCGCACGTGCTGATGCGGTTCTACACCGTGCCCACCGCCAAAGAGGCACGGCGTTCGGTGGTCTGGGCCATCGCGCTCATCGGGGCGTTCTACCTGTTCACCCTGGTGCTCGGCTACGGCGCCGCCGCACTCGTCGGCCCGGATCGCATCCTCGGCGCGGCCGGCGGCGTGAACTCCGCGGCCCCGTTGCTGGCCTTCGAACTCGGCGGGGTGATCCTGCTCGGCGTCATCTCGGCGGTGGCGTTCGCGACGATCCTGGCGGTGGTCGCCGGTCTGACCATCACGGCGTCGGCGTCGTTCGCCCACGACATCTACGCGTCAGTTCTCAAGTCCCACAAGGTGACCGAGGACGAGCAGGTCCGGGTCTCCCGCATCACCGCGGTGGTGCTGGGCGTGTTCGCGATCGGGCTCGGCATCCTGGCCAACGGTCAGAACGTGGCATTCCTGGTGGCGCTGGCCTTCGCGGTGGCGGCGGCAGCCAACCTGCCGACGATCCTGTACTCGCTGTACTGGAAGCGGTTCAACACCCGCGGCGCCCTGTGGAGCATGTACGGCGGTCTGATCTCCACCATCGTGCTGATCGTGTTCTCGCCGGCAGTGTCCGGCAGCAAGACCGCGATGATCCCCGGCGCGGACTTCGCCTACTTCCCGCTGGCCAACCCGGGCATCGTCTCCATCCCGCTGGCGTTCGCACTCGGCATCATCGGCACGCTCACCTCTCGGGACACCGGGGACGCCGTGCGGGGCGCCGAGATGGAGGTGCGGTCGCTGACCGGGGTGGGCGCCGAGAAGGCGGTCGCGCACTAACGCTTCCCCTCCCCCACTGTCACGCTGGAGTGGCTCTGCAGCCCGGCAGCCACTCCAGCGTGACGCTCGGCGTAGTGGGGCAATCGCTACCCTGAACTGTGCTCAGCCGCTTGTCGTTTCCCCTTCTGGCGTATGCATTCGCCGCGATCATGGTCGGGACCACGCTGCCGACGCCGATGTACGCGCTCTACGCCGAGCACATGCATTTCGCGGTGCTGACCACGACGGTCATCTACGCCACGTACGCCGGGGGCGTGCTGTTCGCGCTGCTGGCGTTCGGCCGCTGGTCCGACGCGGTGGGCCGCCGGCCCATGCTGCTGGCCGGAGTGGCAGCGGCCCTGGCCAGCGCCGTCGTATTCCTGTTCGCCGACTCCGTGTCGGTGCTGCTGATCGGCCGGGTGCTGTCCGGCCTGTCGGCGGGCCTGTTCACCGGGACCGCGACAGCGGCGGTCATCGAGGCCGCCCCGTCGGCCTGGGAAACACGAGCCGCGGCCGTGGCCACCGTGGCCAACATCGGCGGCCTCGGCGCGGGTCCGCTGCTGGCCGGCCTGCTGGTGCAATACGCGCCGCAACCGCTTCACCTGCCGTTCCTCGTACACATCGGGCTGGCCCTGCTGGCCGGGATCGCGGTACTGGTGGTCCCCGAGACCTCGCCGCGCACCGGCCGGATCGGGTTGCAGCGGCTGTCGGTGCCCGCGGAGGTCCGGACCGTGTTCGTCATCGCCGCGCTGGCGGCCTTCGCCGGATTCGCGGTGACCGGCCTGTTCACCGCGGTCGCGCCGTCGTTCTTGTCCACGGTGATCGGCATCGGCAACCACGCGGTGGCCGGCGCGATCGCCGGCACGATCTTCGCGTCATCGGCACTGACGCAGGTCGCCGCCAATCGCATGCCCGCCGAGCGAGCGGTGGCCGTGGGGTGCGCGCTGCTGATCGCCGGAATGTTGACTCTGACCGCGGCACTGTACTTTTCGTCGCTGGTCGGCTTGATCGCGGCGGCGGTGATATCCGGTGTCGGCCAGGGTATGAGTTTCAGCCGCGGGCTGGCCGCAGTGGTCGAGCGGGCCCCGTCCCAGCGTCGCGCCGAGGTCAGCTCCACCTACTTCGTCGTCGCCTACGTCGCGATCTCGCTGCCGGTGATCGGTGAGGGCCTGGCCGCCCAGGCTCTGGGGTTACGCACCGCCGGGGTGACCTTCGCGATCGCCGTCGCGATACTGGCCGCCATCTGCCTGGCGGCGATCCTGGTCGCCGAGCGCCGGGACAAGTTGAGTGCTTCTACCTAGGGATTGCGCGGTCGCGGGGCCTTAGCGTTTCTGGCATGACACTTGCTGCCGACCCAGCCGCCGAGAAGGCCCCCGCAACGGGCCTGTTCCCGACCCCCGCCGAGGTCGAGGCTGCGACCCCGGCCGACCGAGACCGGGCGATCGACGTCATCCGCATCGCCTCGCTGGTCGGTGTGGTGTTCGGCCACACCATCATGGCCACCAGCACCATCCGCGACGACGTGTTCATCTGGAGCAACCTGCTCACGGAATCGACCGTGTTTCAGGCGCTGACCTGGGTGTTCCAGATCATGCCGCTGTTCTTCTTCGCCGGGGTCGCCGCCTCGGTGCAGTCGTGGCGGCCCGGCTCCTCGTGGGGCGGCTGGCTGCTGAAGCGCTGCACGCGGCTGTATCGCCCGGTGTTCTATTACCTGGCGTTCTGGACCGCCGCCCTGGCGGCGCTGCGGTTCGTGCTGCCGGAACATGTCTACGAGCCGATCGCCGGGATCTCCATCCAGTTGTTGTGGTTCCTGGGCGCCTACGTCCTGGTGCTCGCGGCAGTGCCGCTGCTGGCCCGCATCACCACCACCGCGCAGATGGCCGGGGCGATCATCGGGACCTACGCCTGCATCGCGGCCGTCGACGCGGTCCGGATCAACATGGACGGCTACGCCTCGCTCGGTTACCTCAACACCGTGGTGTGGCTGATTCCCGGCGTGTTCGGTGTGGCCTACCGCCGCAACCTGCTGTCCAGCGAGGCCGCGCTCAAGGTCGGTGTCGGCATGCTCGGCGTCAATCTGGCGCTGCTGTACTTCGGGCCCTACGAGCTGAGTCTGGTCGGCATCGAGACCCAGCAGCTCAAGAACATGACACCGCCGTCCCTGCTGCTGGCCGGGCACGCGATCATGATGTGCGCGTTCGCGATTGCCGCCGCCCCGGCCATCAACCGGTGGGCGCAGCGGCCGCGGGTGTGGTGGCTGACCGCGATCGGCAACTCCGGCGCGATGACGCTGTACCTGTGGCACATGCCGCTGCTGCTCGGCATGCACCTGGTTTTCGACTATCTCGGACTGGATCGCTACGACCCGTCCGCTCCCGACTTCGTCGCACTGTCGGTGCTGCAACTGGCGATGATGGCCGGCCTGGTCGCGATCGCGTTCGTTGCGCTGCGTCCGCTGGAGAACAACCCGTTGCCGATGTGGGACGGCGGCATGGTGACCGGCACCGGGACCCGCAGCGCCGTCGTCGGTGGGCTGCTGTGTGTGGCCGGCGCGGCCACGCTCACCTCGGTGGCCTGGGGGCTCAAGGACCAGGGCGTGTACTGCGTGGCGGTCATGCTGGTGGCGCTGGTCGCGGCCCGGGCGCTGGCCCGCGACTGACACATCGAAACTGCGCACGGATCGCGAATCTCCACGCAATCGCGATCTGTGCGCAGTCTCGTGTCAGGACTTGACCTCTACCGCGAAGGTCTGGATGCGCGGCGGATCGGTCGGCGTCAGCGACAGAGTCACGTCGACCCGGCCCAGGGCACCCGTCATCCGGCAGATTGCCTCCGTCGGTGATCGCAGCTCGACCTCGGTCGACCCCGTGGCCTCACCTATCGCCTGACGTGCGGCGGTGATCGCGGCGACGCGCTCGGCGAGCGGGATGTCGAGCAGCACATTGCCGGCGAACTCCGGGCCCTGCAGCATCGAAGGATCGGCGATGACGCGTTGGACCAGATGGATGGCTGACCGGAGATGTTCGGTGGGACGCACCTCAGGGGCCGCTTGGCATTGGCGCAGAAGCGCATCGAGCGCAGCCCGCCCGGGTTCGGCGACAGGGGCGTAGGTGCCGTTGGCGAAGGCCACGACGCCGAGTCCGCCGGCTTGGTGCCAGCCCATGTACGAGCCGAACCCCGGATACCCGCCGGGATGTTGACTGACCGCGCCCATGTCGGGGTCGGCCTCGACGAACAACCCGTAGCCGTATCCGGACAGTCCCCAGGGAAAGCCCTTGCTCAGCAACCGGTTCCGCTCACCTGGCCCGTCCACGACGTCGAACGGCAGCAGGCGGTGTGCCTGTTGCATCTCTCGCCGGGAGGCGCGGGAGAGGATCGGATCGTCATCCCCGTCGCGCGGCGGAAACGCCTCGGCGAGCCAGGCGACCCACTTCCCGATGTCGGTCATGGTGCTCAGCAGCCCACCGATGGCGGAAAAACTTCCCGGGGCGGTGAATTCCTGGGGCTCCCACTCCCCGGTCGGGGTCGGCCGGTAGCCGCGCGCCAGGCGTCCCGCCGGCACCGCGCGATAGTCGTAGGTGGTGCCGGTCAACCCCAACGGGAGCAGCAGCTCGCTCGTCACGTGGTCGACGAAAGGCCGGCCGGCGATTGCCTCGACGACCCGGCCGAGGATGGCAAAACCCAGATTCGAGTAGGCGAACGCGGTGCCTGGTGCGTAGGCACCGAATACCGGGCTGCGCAACAGGTCGTCGAAATCGGTCTGGGTCATCTCCTCCTGGCGGTCCGCCCACGGGTCATCACTCGGCAGGCCGCTGCTCATCGTGAGGCAATGGCGCACGGTGATTTTCGGCGAATCGGCGGTCGGACCGGCCAAGCCCGCCGCCCACGGCAGGTAGTCGGTTACCGGAGTGTCGAGGCTCAGCAATCCGTGGTCACGCAGCTGCAGGATCGCAGCTGCGGTAAAGCTCTTCGACATCGACGCGATGCGGAAGCAGCGATCCACCGCGGGGGTTGCGCCGGTGACGCAATCGGTGACACCGTGACCGCTGAAGTGCACCACCTCGCCGTCGGCGAGCACTGCGATCTGCAGTCCGGGCGCCCGCCGGCGGTCGTGGAACTGTTTGGCGATGTCGTCGACGACCGAGAAATCCAGCTGCATCACGCCATCCCCGCTGTCAGTTCGCGGCGATCCTCATCGGGCGGCGCCAGCATCAAGAAATGGGTCTCGCCACGCGGGCGGAGGTAGAAGACGTAGTAGGCCAGGGCAAGCAGCACGCATGCGCCGGCGACGATCAAATCGGCGCGCACCTGCTGGCTCAGCACCGCGATCGACATGACGATCGCGACGATCGGCCACAGCGGCCACCACGGCATCCGATACGGGCGGTCGAGCTCGGGATTGCGTCGCCGGCTCACGAGCGCCGAGGCCGCGACGAGGATGAACTCGACGGCCAATAGCGCACCGGTCCAGGTGGTCAGCGTGGCGACATCGGAGCACAGGATCATGATGGCCCCGCCGATCCCGACCAGAATCGTTGCCAGCCAGGGTGTTCCGTACTTCGGATGCACACCCTTCAGCGCCCGGCTGATGGGTTCGGGCCAGGCCATGTCCCGGCCGGTGCTGTAGAGGATCCGGGCGTAGTACGGCATCAGGGCGATGACGGCGTTGAGCACGGCCACGGCGATGCCGAGGCTGATCACGGTGTTGAAGGTGTCGCCACCGATCGCGGTCAGCACGTACTGCCAGGGGTTGGCCGAGTTGGAGAGCTCGGCGAGCGAGGGCGCGGCGAGGGTGGCGGCGGCCACCGGGAACACCTCGCAGGCCACCGCGACGCCCAGCGCGATGAACACCGCACGGGCGACGTTGCGGCGGGCACTCACCGTCTCCTCCGAGAAGATCAACGCGCCCTGAAAACCGTTGTAGGCAAAGCTTCCCACCGCGATTCCGGCGACCAGCGCACTGAAGGTCAGGGGGCTGGCGATCCCCTGTGCGTCGATCACCGCGGGATGCAGCAGGGTGGTCACCGGCCGCTGCACCTTGATGAAACCGGCCACCGCCACGAGCACCACGGCCAGGATCTCCACCACGAGCAGGACCGTCACGGCGATCGCGTTGAGCCGAACCCCGAACAGGGCGATCACCGCACCGCCGATGATGATCACGGCACCGAGAACATTCGCGTCGACGTTGACGATGACCCTCAGGTACTCCGCCATCCCGAGCGCGACCACCGCCGGGATGAGCACGGCCTGCACCGGTCCGGTGATGAACATCGACACGAAACCGGGAGCGCGTCCCAGGATCCGGGCGATGAACGTGTAATCGCCACCGGCGATGGGATACGCCGCGCCCAACTCCGCCCAGCAGTAGGCCAGCGACAGGCCGAGGACTGCGGCGATGCAGAACGTCATCGCCGCGCCGGTGCCGTTCAGACCGAAGAGCACCGGGGCGATGATGAACGCGCCGGTGGCCGGAGTGGTCGCGGAGACGACCAGTGATGTGTTCTCCCACAGGCTGAGGTCGCGTTTCAGTTCCTGCTTGTAGGCCCTGGGGCTGCCGGGCCGCGTTCCGCTCATTCGGCGCCTTTCTGATGGACACCTGGGTAGGGGTCGCCGACGACGTCGGCGGTCCGGTCATCGAGCCGGACGGTGTGATCTTGGCGATAGTTCGGGGCGATGTCAACAGCGATGACAACGTTGTTGTCTCCATCGTGGACGCGAGTTGCGCGGCTCTGGGTGCCGCGCGTGCGATGCTGTGGACCGTGGACCGCAGCCGACGAGCCCAGGGATCGCCTACCCGCAGCTACGCTGTTCGACTGGACCGCGCCGTGATCCTGCGCGCGGCTCAGGAGATCTGCGATCGCGATGGGCTGAGCGCGCTCACCTTGCGCCGCCTCGGCAACGAACTCGGTGTGGACGCCACGGCGATGTACCGGCATTTCCGGGACAAGGCCGAGCTGATCTCGGCGTTGATCGACGACCTGTTCCGGCTCGAAGTGGACGAGCCGGACCCAGAAGGACACTGGCGTGACAATCTCCGCAAACTGATGATCCAGTGGTGGCAGATCTATCGCAGGCACGAGGGACTGGCCGCGGCCATGGCCGGCCAACCCGACGACGAGCCGCAACTGTTCCACCTCACCGAGTGGACGGTGCGTGAGCTCATCCGGGCCGGGGTCGGCGAGAGCGAACTCGGCCTGTACCACCAGACCATCTACAACCACACGGTCGGCAACGGCTTGGTCGCGGCCTTGTCACCGTGGTTGACCGATACCGAGCTGCGCGACGAGCAACGCAGGCAATACGCCGCGCTCGACCCTCGACGCTTCCCTTCCTCGGCCAGCGTCGCCCCGACCATCTACCCGGACACCGCCGAGGTCTTCGAGTTCAGCGTGGAGGTGCTGCTCGACGCCATCGAGAAACGCGGCCAGCTCGCCACCGGGCAAGGCGATTGAGGGCCGTCGAGACTGCGGAGAACGCATCGAGACTGCGCACGGATCGCGAACTTCCATGGAATCGCGATCTGTGCGCAGTCTCGTGTGCGGAAACTATCCGCTCTTGCGCCGGAACTCCCGCCGGTTCTCGACGGGCCCGTGCGGATGAGGTTGGGCGCGGCCGCCGTCCTTGTGGGCAGTGCCGCCCGACGACTGCGCCTTCTTGCGCTCCAGGGCCTCCCGGAATTTGCGCTTGTTGTCGTCTTCCGGTGTGTCGTCAGCCATACGCCGCAGCGTAGCGCGCCGGCGACGTCGTCGTCATCAGGTTTGTTTGCCGCCGCCGGCGCGGCATCACCGACGGCCCGGAGGCATCCCGTAGATGTGCGTGATCGGCAGCGTCAGCAACACCCGACGGTCGTCGACCATGGCGCGCCGGTAGTCCTCCCAGTCCGGATGTTCACCGGCGATGTTGCGGTACAAGGCAATAAGGCCTTCGACCGTATCGTCGTCCGGCGCGGCGGCGGGTGGGGTGAGGATCGCATCGCCCTCGGCCACGGCATACGCCCAGCCGTCGTCGGAGCTGACGTGGACGGAGGCGCGGGGATCACGCCGCAGATTCCTGGTCTTGGCCCGCGGTTCGGTGATGGAGACCTGGATCTGCACCGCGCGCGGGTCGAAGTAGTACGAGACATTCGACAGCTGCGGACGACCGTCCTGTTTGATCGTGGCGAGCACCCCCATCGAGTTGCCGCTGATCAACGCCAAAAGCTTGTCGTCGAAAACGTGACGCCCCATGTGACGAGCGTACGTCTTTAACATCAATCCGATGAGCGTGATTGACGGCAACACCCTGGACGGCGTCTCGGCAACCTCACTGTGGACCCTGAGCTACCGCGGCTCCGAGGCCAAACGATCCGACGGTGTGATTCGTGACCCGCGGGCGGTGACCCTGCTCGACGCGATCGATTACGACTACGGCAAGTTCGGCAAGCCCAACCAGTCACACGCGCTGCGGGCCCTGGCCTTCGACATCGAGACCCGCGACTATCTCTCGACGCATCCGAAGGGCGCGGTGGTGGCGCTGGCCGAGGGCTTGCAGACCAGCTTCTGGCGCCTCGACCAGGCCGGGGTGGCCGGCGAATTGACCTGGTACTCGGTGGATCTACCGCCCGTCATGGCAATCCGGGAACGCCTGCTGCCCTCCGACGACCGGATCGTGCCGCTGGCCCAGTCCGCGCTCGACCGCAGTTGGATGGACCGGGTCGACGCCACGGACGGCGTACTCATCACCGCCGAGGGCCTGCTGATGTATCTCGAACCCGATGACGTGCGCGGCCTGATCGCCGACTGCGCCGCGCGGTTTCCCGGCGGACGCATGATGTTCGATTCGATTCCACCGTGGGTGAGCCGACGCACCATCAAGGGCTGGCAGCTCTCCGACCGCTACATCGCGCCGCCGATGCCGTTCGCGATGACCGCCGACGACGGCCTGGCCATGGCCGGGAACGGACCGGGCGCCATTCCCGGGGTCCGGTCCGCCCGCGACGTCCCGCTGCCACCCGGGCGGGGCCTGTTCAAGCTCGCCACCCAGCCGTGGTTCGACCGGATCGGTCCGTTCCACCGCTCCCGGCCTTCGATAACGATCCTGGAGTTCGCCTGACGCGGACTAGGCTTCAGCCATGACCCGCTATGTCGCGTTTCTGCGGGGCGTCAACGTCGGTGGCGTCAACCTCAAGATGGCCGAGGTGGCCAAGGCGCTGGAGGCGGCCGGGTTCAGCGAGGTGCGCACCATTCTGGCAAGCGGAAATGTCCTGCTGGACAGCACTTCCAGCGCCAAGAAGGTGCGCAGCACGGCCGAGCAGGCCTTGCGGGGGGCATTCGGTTACGAGGCCTGGGTGCTGGTGTACGACCTACCGACGCTGAAGAAGATCTCGGCCGGCTATCCGTTCGAGCGTGAGGTCGACGGCCACCACTCCTACGTGACGTTCGTCAGCGACGACGATCTGCTCGACGAGCTGGCCGCCTTGGAGCCGGGCGAGCAGGAGAAGATCAAGCGGGGCCACGGGGTGCTCTACTGGCAGGTGCCGCGCGCCGCGACGCTGGACAGCGCGATCGGCAAGACCATGGGCAAGAAGCGCTACAAGTCGGCGACGACCACCAGGAACCTACGCACGCTGGAGAAGGTTCTGCGCTGAGGCCGGCCCTCACGACGCTCGCATCCACCCCAGCCCGTCACTGGTGCCCCCGGCCGGACGGTACTCACAGCCCACCCAGCCGTCGAAGCCGGTCTCGTCGATGACCGCGAGCAGGTGGCCGATCGCCAACTCGCCGCTGTCCGGCTCGTGCCGGTCGGGAACGCCGGCAATCTGCAGGTGCCCGACGCGACCGGTCGGAATGTCCGACCGCAGCCGCATTGTCACGTCGCCTTCGGTGATCTGACAGTGGTAGAGATCGAGCTGCACCTTGAGGTTGGGCGCCCCGATCTCGGCCACGATCTCGTGCGCCTCGTCCTGCAGGCTCAACAGATAGCCGGGCATGTCGCGCTGGTTGATCGGTTCGATCATCACGTCGACGCCGTTGCCCGCGGCCTGCTCGGCCGCCCAGGCGAGGTTGCGCCGGTACACCGCCAACCGGTCCCCGCGGTCGACCCCGGCCGGCGGTAGGAGGCCGGCCATCACGTGCACCCGCGGGCAGCCCAAGGTCTCGGCGTAGGTCAGGGCGCGCCAGAACCCGACCCGGAACTCGTCCTCGCGGCCGGGAATCGAGGCGATGCCGCGTTCTCCGGCCGCGAAATCTCCTGGCGGCGCGTTGAACAACACCTGACGAAGTCCGCCGGCGTCGAGCAGCCGGCGCAGTCGCTCGGCCGGGTATTCGTACGGGAAGAGGTACTCCACCGCCGTGAAGCCGTCGTCGGCCGCCGCGGCGAACCGGTCGGGGAATTCGCGTTCGGCGTACATCATCGAGAGGTTGGCCGCAAAGCGTGGCACGGCGGACTCCTTTCAGCTGAACTGGCCGGCGGTTGACGCCATCTTTGCGCGTGCGCCCGAGGCCGACCCGGCTCCCCCGCTCTTCGGTACATTCGTGCCAATGACAGGTGCTTCAGGCAAGGTGAACGGCAGCGCACTCACCGGCGTCTCAGAGACCGCGCTGATGACTCTGCAGGTCCGCGCGCACGAGGCCCGCCGTCCCGACGGCCTGATCGACGATCCGATGGCGGTACAGCTGGTCGATTCGATCGATTTCGACTTCGCCAAGTTCGGTTACACCCGACGTCAGGACATGGCCCTGCGGGCGAAGCTGTTCGACCGGATGACCGGCAACTACCTGCGGGCCCATCCGCGGGCCACCGTCGTGGCCCTGGCCGAGGGGCTGCAGACCAGCTTCTATCGCCTGGACGCCGCCGACTTTGGACATGAGTTCCGCTGGCTGTCAGTCGATCTGGATCCGATGATCGAGATTCGCAACCAGCTGCTGCCGAAGCCGGCCCGCGTCACACAATGCGCGCAGTCGGCGCTGGACTTTAGCTGGATGGATCAGGTCGACACCGCCGATGGCGTGTTCATCACGGCCGAAGGCCTGCTGATGTATCTGCAACCCGATGAGGCCATGTCGCTGATTCGGGCCTGCGCACAGCGCTTTCCGGGCGGGCAGATGATGTTCGACCTGCCGCCGGCGTTCTTCGCGTTCCTCACCCGCAAGGGCATGCCGACCTCCAGGCGCTATCGCGTACCGCCGATGCCGTTCAGCCTCACCCCGGCCGAGGTCGCCGATCTGGTCAACACCGTCCCCGGTGTCCGGACCGTGCGGGATCTGCCGATGCCGCAGGGCCGCGGCCTGGCACTGAACGCCCTGGTGCGCGCGCAGCACCTGCCGATCTTCGACCGCGTCCGTCCGCTCGTGGTGTTGCTCGAGTTCGGCTAGACCGCCGAATCCGCCGTCACCGCTGCCGGTTCCGGCTCGGCTCTGTCCGCGGAGGCGGTCCCGAACCGAAGGTTGGGGTCCACCACCGGGCCGTTGCGCAACAGCGCGGTGTCGTAGGTGTAGTTCATCGACATCACCCATGGCCCGTCGACGCCCTGCCGGGGTATCTCGCCCACCGAGCGCTGGATGTATCCGGCCGCGAAGTCCAGCAGCGGAAGGGTTTCCATGCCCGGGTCCGCGATCGGCCGCACCGTGTCGTAGCCATGGGCATCGAGGTGGCTCAGCATCCGGCAGAAGTGCTCGCACAGCAGCCCGACCTTGAGCGTCCAGGACGAATTGGTGTAGCCGAAGGCGAAGACGAAGTTGGGCACGCCGGAGAGCATCATGCCCTTGTAGGCCACGGTCTCGGGAAGGTCGACCGGCTCACCGTCAACGGTGAGCGTCATCCCGCCGAACAGCTGGATGTTCAAACCGGTTGCGGTGACGATGATGTCGGCTTCCAGCTCACGGCCGGACTCCAGCAGGATGCCGTGCTCGGTGAACGTCGAGATGCGGTCGGTGACCACGGACGCGCTGCCATCGCTCAGCACGGAAAACAGATCGCCGTCGGGTACCGCGCACAGCCGCTGGTCCCACGGGTTGTAGCTCGGGCTGAAATGTTCGTCGACCGGATACCCGTCGGGCAACCTGCGCGCGTTGAACCAGCGGATCACCGCGCGAGCGGCCCGCGGGTACTTCTGGCAGAAGGTGTAGACGCCGCGTTGCTTGAGGATGTTCTTGCGCCGGGTCAGCGCGTAGCCCCGCTCGTCACCGAGCAGCCGCTTGGCGGTGTTGGCGAACGAATCCTTGGCCGGCACGGGCATCACATAGGTCGGTGAGCGCTGCAGCATGGTGACGTGGGCGGCCGTGCCTGCCATCGCCGGCACCAGCGTGACGGCGGTGGCGCCGCTGCCGATCACCACGACCTTCTTGCCCGCATAGTCGAGGTCTTCGGGCCAGTGCTGCGGGTGCACGATGGTGCCGGTGAACCGGTCGGCTCCGACGAAGTGCGGGGTGTATCCCTGGTCGTACCGGTAGTACCCGCCGCCGCAGAACAGCCAGTTGGCCGTGACCTGGATCAGCTCCGGATCCGCTCCCGCCGCGCCGGACCGCTCGACGTCCACGGTCCAGGAAGCCCGCCCGGAGTCCCAGGCCGCGCCGAGCACCTTGTGATGGAACCGGATGTGCGCGTCGATGCCGTTCTCCGAGACCGTCTCGCGCAGGTAGGCCAGGATCTTGTCCGACGTGGCGATGGCATGCTCGTCGCGCCACGGCTTGAACTCGTATCCGAAGGTGTGCAGGTCGGAGTCCGACCGAATACCGGGGTAGCGGAACAGGTCCCACGTGCCGCCCGTGGCACCGCGGGCCTCCAGGATCGCGTAGCTGCGCCCCGGCTGTTCGCGCTGCAGGTAGTAGGCGGCACCGATGCCGGAGATGCCGGCGCCGATGATCAGTACGTCGACGTGTTCGGTGTGGCTCATGTCTCAATGGTCGCGGGGCGGGCGCCGTCACCCAAGGTCAATAGTTCCCAGTTTCGCCATCCCATGGTGCACTTTGCACCATGGCTTTACGCTGGTGTGATGGCGTGGCAGCCACCGTCACCACGGGTGCGGGACCTCATCCGGCAGTGCGCGCAGATCGTCGTCAACCCCCGACAGGACTGGCTCGACGAATTCGACACCGCGGTGCTGGCGGCCAACCCGGAAATCTCGTCCGACCCCGAACTCGCCGCGGCCATCGTCCGCAGCAACCACGCGAACCTGTTCTTCTGGGGCACCGCCAATGTGCGGGATCCGGGCACTCCGGTGCCGCCGAACACCGGACCGGAACCGCTGAGCATCGCTCGCGAACTGGTGCGCCGCGGCGTCAGCACGTTCCCGCTCGACGCCTACCGCGTCGGTGAGGGCGTGGCGTGGCGCCGCCTGATGGAGATCGCGTTCAGCCTCACCTCCGACCCGGCCGAACTGCACGAGATGCTCGACGTGTGCTCACGGTCGGTCAGCGACTTCGTCGAGGCCACGCTGGCGGGCATCGCCACCCAGATCGAGCTCGAGCGCGACGAACTCACCCGCGGCACCCACGCCGAGCGCCGCGAAACCGTCGCGCTACTGCTCGAGGGCGCGCCGATCCCCCGGCAGCGCGCCGAGGCGAGACTCGGCTACGCCTTGACCGGTACCCACACCGCGGCGGTGATCTGGAGCGAGAACCCCGAGGGCGACCTGTCCGGACTGGACCGGGCCGCCGAGAGCTTCGGCCAGGCCTGCGGTGATCCGCGGCCGCTCAGCGTGCCGGCCAGCAGCGCCACCCGCTGGGTGTGGGCGGCCGGTGCCCCCGCCGGGATCAGCGCACTGAACAACGACACCGATTCGTTCAGTACGGTCCGGATCGCGATCGGACCGACGGCTGACGGACTGGATGGCTTCCGGCGCAGTCATTTCGACGCGATCACCACCCAGCAGATGATGGCCCGGCTGCACTCCCCGCAGCAGATCGCACAGTTCAGCGACATCGAACTGGTCGCGTTGCTCACCGCCGAACCCGACCGGGCCGCCGAGTTCGTCAACCACCACCTCGGCGACCTGGAATCGGCCGATCACGAATTGCGGGAAACCGTAAGGGTATTCGTCAACGAGCAGTGCAACGCGTCGCGCGCTGCCGCAAAGCTGTATCTGCACCGCAACACCCTGCTGCGCCGGTTGGCGCGCGCCGACGAGCTCCTGCCCCGCCCGCTGGCCGAAAACAGTGTCGCGGTCGCCGTCGCGCTGGATGTGCTGCGCTGGCACGGCAACCGGCCCGGGTGATTCCGGCCGAGCCGATCAATCGAACGCGCCGTCCAGGTAACGCAGGGCGTCGGACTTGCCGATCCCGAGCGCGCGGGCCGCCTCGGCGAACGAATGCGCGGCGGCGGCCATCGCCGCATCGGCCGGATCGGCCCGGGCCACGAATGTCCCATACCGGCCGCGGGTCTCCAGCACGCCCGCCGCCTCCAGCTCGCGATAGGCCCTGGCCACGGTGTTCACCGCCAGCCCGACCTTGCCGGCCAGCTCACGCACCGTGGGCAGCCTCGTGCCCGGCGCGAGCCGCCCCTGCCGTATTCCATCGATGATCTGGATCCTCAGCTGATCGAACAGCGGCTTTTCCGCGCTCGGATCAACCAGGACCCAATCCCCCAACTCGGCCACGTGCCCAGTATCACCCAAACCGACTACGTTGGTGAGGTGCAAGTGACTGTCCTGAGCGGTGCCGGGATCTCGGCCGAAAGCGGTGTGCCGACATTCCGCGACGTCGAGACGGGTCTGTGGGCCAAGGTCGACCCCTACGAGATTTCCAGCATCGAGGGCTGGCACCGGCACCCCGAGAAGGTCTGGGCCTGGTACCTCTGGCGGCACTACATGATGTCGCACGTCGAGCCCAATGACGGGCACCGCGCCGTGGCCGCCTGGCAGGACTACGCCGACGTCCACGTCATCACCCAGAACGTCGACAACCTGCACGAGCGCGCGGGCAGCACCAACGTCTACCACCTGCACGGCAGCCTGTTCGAGTTCCGTTGCGATGCTTGCGGTTCCAGATTCGAGGGCGACCTGCCCGCCATGCCCGAACCGGTCGAGACCATCGAGCCCCCGGTCTGCCCGTGCGGCGGCCTGATCCGGCCCAGCGTGGTCTGGTTCGGCGAACCGCTGCCCGACGACGCCTGGCAACGCTCTGTGTTGGCGGTCAGCAGCGCCGATGTGGTGATCGTCGTCGGCACCAGTTCGATCGTCTATCCGGCCGCGGGCCTGCCCGAGGCAGCCCTGGCGGCGGGCACCGTGGTGATCGAGGTCAACCCGGAGCGCACCCCGCTGACCGACGCCGCGACCGTGTCGTTGCGCGAGACGGCCACCACCGCGCTGCCCAACCTGCTGCAGCGGTTGCCCGCCCTGCTGGGTTAGGCCGGCCGGATCGCGCGGCCGATCGCGAACTCCGTGACGGGCAGCGGCACCCAGGCCGGCATCGCCAATTCGCGACGGGTCTCGGCGACCCGGAACCCACTGTCGACGATGGTCTGCTCGGTATGCCGATGGGTGTGGCAGTTTCCGAACAGCCGCGGCCACACGGTGGCGTCGGCCACGCGTTGCATCCCGGAGCGCCAGCCGGTACCTGCCACATGCTCCAGGTACCGCAGCTCACCGCCGGGGCGCAGCAACGAGAACAGCTGGCGCAGAACACTGTCCGGCTGTTCGATCGAACACAGCACCAACGAGCAGACCACCGCGTCGAACGGTTCGGCACTGCTGAACTGCTCGGCGGTGTCACTGGTGACGGTGACCGGCACCGGCGCGCGATCGGCGGCGCCGCGGGCCACCTCGGCCAGATGCCGCTCGGGTTCGATGGCGACCACCTCGGTCACCGCCGGCGGATAGAACGCGAAGTTGGTTCCCGTCCCCGCACCGATCTCGAGCACCCGTCCGCTCAGCCCGGCCAGGTTGTCGCCGCGAAGGCGGCGCAACGCCCGCGGTTCCGAATTCGACAGCGTCTTCCACACCCGGGCGAAGAACGGATTGTCCACGGTCTTGTCTGTCATCGTTTCTGCCCTCCGTCGGCGAGCTCGTTGTCGAATCCCCTGGCGAATCCCTGCAATCGGGCGACCATCTCCAGCGGTTCGAGGTCGGTTCCGATGATCCCCGAGACGATCTGCCCAGTACAGACCGCCCGCAACACCCGGTCGGTGAATTCCTCGACATCGCCCCAGGGCAGATACGGCTTGGAGATCAGGATGGCGGCCACTCCGTGCGCGGTCGTCCACAGTTCGAGCGCCATCGTGGTGGCGTCCCCGGGCGGATAGATTCCCTCGTCCATCAAGGCCTGCACGGCGGTGCGCATGTGCTGGAACGCCGAACTGTTGAGTGCGGTGTCGACATCGCTGCCCGGCCTGCCCTCGCCCATCGTCGCCAGCCGGTACAACTCCGGGGTGCGCCGGGCGAAGTTCACGTAGGCGTGGCCCTGGGCGCGCAGCACCTCGATCGTGGACGGCTGGTCCGCCGCGACCCGCTGCATCTCCTCGTCGAGTTTCTCGAAGTACCGCGAGCACACCGCGTCCAGCAACGCATCCTTGTCGGCGAAGTGCAGGTAGATCGACGGCGGTGTGACCCCGACGCGCTGGGCCACCGACCGGATCGACACCGCCTTGGCGTGACCGGTCTCCAGCAGCAATTCGGTTGTGACGTCCAGGATCTGATCGCGCAACAGCTCACCGGACCCGCGTGGGGCCCGGCGCCGCTTGTGAGGCTGGATCACCACGCGCTAACCACCGTCCGGTAGCCCGGCACCGGCCCGTTCGCGGGTGCCCCCGCCCTCGGGAGTCTCACCGGACTCGGTAGGGTCCGCCTCGCCGGGGCCTGCCTCACTGATCCCGAACCGCCGGTGTAGACGGGCCAGTGGCGCCGGGGCCCACCAGTTCCACTGTCCCATCAGGTGCATGAAGGCCGGTACCAGGAGCATGCGCACCAGGGTGGCGTCGACCAGTACCGCCAACGTGAGGCCCAGCCCGAACATCCGCATGAAGGCCACCTGCGCGGCGATCAGCGCGGCGAACGAGATCGACATCAGCAGCGCCGCGGCCGTCACCACCCGGCCGGTGCGGGCCAGCCCGAGGGCCACGCTCTGGTCATTGCGGACGCGAGGAGTCAGCTGGGAGTCGCCGCCGGACTGCAGCCAGTACTCCCGGATCCGGGAGACCAGGAACACCTCGTAGTCCATCGACAAGCCGAATGCGATGCAGAACAACAACACCGGCAAGTTCGCCACCAATGTGCCCGTCGACGTGGTGCCGAGCGCACCGAGGTGGCCGTCCTGGAAGATCCACACCAGGGCGCCGAACGCCGCCGACAGCGACAACACGTTGAGCACCAACGCTTTCAGTGGGAGCACGACGCTGCCGGTGAGCAGGAACAGCAGCACGAAGGTGATGGCGGCGATGATGCCGAGCACCAGCGGTAGCCGGGACGTGATGGCCTGCGAGCTGTCTCGGTTCACCTGGGCGATGCCGGTGAACTGCACCTCGGCCGGCGCGGGCACCGCGTGCAGCGCGTCGAGCTGGGCCTCGGACGCGTCGCTGAACAATGGCACGTCACTGCCGACGGTGAGATAGGCACTGCCGTCGGCGATTCCGGTTCCCGAGGTCGGTGGGCCGACCCGGCGGCCGTCCATAAAGGTGCCGCCCGGCGCGGACACCGAGACTCCGTCGGCGGCCCGGGACAGGTCACCCGCGTAGCGGTCGAGGTCTGCGGGCGCCAGTCCGGTCACGTCGGGCAGCACCACGGTGACGGCGGTCGAGGAGTCGACGGCGAAGTCGTTGCGCAGCTCGTCGCCGAGCTGCCTCGCCGACGCCGAGGCCGGCAACACGCGGTCGTCGGGGAAGCCCCATTTGATGCCGAGGAAGGGCGCGCCGAGCACCAGCAGCAAGGCGATGACCGCGACCCCGATCGGCAACGAACGACGCATGACGCGTTTGGTCATGCGGTACCAGAAGGTCTGCTCGACGGGCTTGCGCACCGGCTCGGGGCGGCCCAGGACCCGGCGGATGAACCGCCGCACGTCATAGGCGTCCAGGCGGTCACCCAACAACGCGATCGCGGCCGGTGCCACCACGATGGCGGCGAAGGCCGCCAGCGCCACCACCGCAATTCCGGCGTACGCGAACGACTTCAGGAAGTACATGGGGAACAGCACCATCGCCACCATCGACAGCGCCACCGTCATCGCCGAGAACAACACGGTGCGTCCGGCCGTCACCATAGTGCGCGTCAACGCGCGATCGGGTTCGACCCCGTCGGCCAGTTCGTCGCGGTAGCGGCTGACGATCAGCAGGGTGTAGTCGATGGCCAGCGCCAGTCCCATCGCGACCGTGAGGTTGAGCGCGAAGATCGAGACGTCGGTGACCATGGTGAACCCGCGCAGCACGGCCAGCGAGCCGAGAATCGCGAAGCCACCGACCGCGAGCGGCAACGCCGCGGCGAGCAGTCCACCGAACACCCACACCAGGACGACGAAGCTCAGCGGGATCGCGATGGACTCCATCATCAGCAGGTCGCGTTCGCTCTGCCCGTTGATCTGGACGTAGATCATCACCTCGCCGCCGGCCCGCACGGTCACGCCGTCCCGGTCGTGCACGAGTCTGTCGGTGAGTTCCTTCGCGTGCTTCTGCGCGCCGCTCTCCCCGCCGGTGATCCCGGCCAGGATGAGCCCGGTCTTGCCGTCCTTGCTGATCAGTGTGGCCGCCGCGGGGCCGGGCAGGGTCCAGGCCGAGCTGACCTCCGTCACAAAAGGCGAGGCCTTGAGTTCAGCGGCGATGTCGTTCCCGACGGCCGTGGCGGCCGGACTGTGGGCCCCGGCCGCGTCGTCGGTGACGCTGATGACCAATTGCATGTCACCGCGGTTGAACTTGTCCGAGAGCAGCTGGGTGGCCTGCGCCGATTCGGATGTGGGGTCCTGGAATCCGCCTGCCGACAGGCTCTTGGCCACCGGGACGCCGAAGATCCCCGCGGCCACCATCACCAGCGCCGCGACCACGAGGACCCGCCGTGATGCGGCTATGGCCAGCCGGGCGATTCGGTGCAGCACGTGGTGTCCTTCCCCCAGGTTTGGTACCACCGTTAAGTTAACAACGGTAAGTTGGCGACGTCAACGTGGGTCTCGCTCTGGAAGACGATCCCCGGCGCACAACGGTTCACCGGCACGGGAGGCCGGATGGCGTAGCGATGATTTCTGCGCCCCGCGGGCGTCTAATCGGGCATGACCAACACCATCGAGGCCGAACCCACCACCGGTATGACCGACACCGGGCTGCTGATCCTGCGTATCGCCGTCGGCGCGACCATGCTGCAGGCCGGTCTGATCAAGGCCTTCGACTTCGGCACCGCCGTCGGGTTCATGGAATCCAGCGGCTGGCGCCTGCCCGGGTTCGCGGCCTTCATGGTCACCGCGGCCGAAACCCTGGGCGGGATCGGCCTGCTCCTGGGTGTGCTCACGCCGTTGGCCGCCTGTGCGGTGATCGGGGCGATGGTCGACGCCTGGGCCGTGAACGTGTCGACAGGCGCATTCTGGTCGCAGCCGTTCAACGTGCCGTTCCTGGTCGCCTTCGTGGCGGCGGCGCTGCTGTTCACCGGGGCCGGAGCGCTGTCGGTCGATCAGCGGGCGTTCGGGCGGTCGCGCCTGTGCCC
>NZ_LT546207.1:2651972-2733367 GCF_900078665.2 Mycolicibacterium houstonense
TCGCGCCTGTGCCCCCGCGCCGCGGCCGGCCTGATCGCGCTCGGCGTCGTCGCTGCCGTGGTCACCTGGATCGCCCTCAACGGCGTCAACCCGATCCACTTCACCGCGCCCGCCCCCTGAGGCCGAGCGTGGGCCTTCTCGTCGATTCCCACACCGGGGCTTCCGCCCCGCGTTCTCCAGCGACCGTGCGGTAGAAATCGGCGCAGTCACTACGCACCGGCCGGAAGTGCTACTCGCCAGAAACCTACCCAAAAGTAGGATTGCCACCATTTTCCGAACCGTGACTCAAAGATTCCTTAATGGTGACCCATACGCTCAGTGTCATGTGGATCGACGACACCAGTGCCGATGTCATCAAGGTTGACTTCGAAGCTCTCTACCACGGCGATGTCCTGGTCGAGGGGGAAACCTCGGAGCAGTTCGACGACTTCCAAGAGCTGCCCACCGCAGTATGAGAAAAGCGCGCGCCTCGCGGCGCGCGCTTTCCGTCTTGAGTTTGCCGGCGAGTTTGCCCCGGCACTCCTGCAGTCCTCGCGTCAGGCGAGGACTGCTTCTTTCTCCGGCTCGGCTTCGCCCGCGCCGATCATGTTCGCCAGGCGCCCACTGATCAGCTCCTCGGCCTCCGACACCATCCGCGAGACGAGTTCACCGCAGGTGGGGATGTCGTTGATCAGGCCCATCGAGGTTCCGACCGACCAGATGCCCGCGTCGAGATCACCGATTTCGTAGACCTTCACGCCCCGTTTGCCTGCCACCAGATCCTTGACGTCCTCGAACTGGCCGCCATCCTTGAGGATCTGCACCACCTCACGCGACACCGTGTTGCTCGCGACGCGGGCGGTGTTACCCAGGCTCCGGAAGATCAGCTCGGTGTCGAGCTCCGTGCCCGCCACGATCGCTTCCTTGACGTTTTGATGGATCGCCGATTCCGCCGTGCACATGAACCGCGAACCCATGTTGATGCCGTCGGCACCCAGCGCCAGCGCGGCCACCAGACCGCGTGCGTCGGCGAAACCGCCCGAGGCGATCATCGGGATCTCGATCTTGGCCGCCGCGGCCGGGATCAGCACCAGGCCCGGGATGTCGTCCTCACCGGGATGCCCGGCGCACTCGAACCCGTCGATGCTGATGCCGTCCACACCCAGGCTCTGAGCCTTGACGGCATGGCGCACCGAGGTGCACTTGTGCAGCACCTTGATGCCGTTCTCGTGGAACATCGGCAGGTGCGGCGCTGGGTTGGAGCCGGCGGTCTCGACGATCTTGATGCCGGAGTCGACGATCACCTGGCGGTACTCGTCGTATGGCGGCGGGTTGATCGTCGGCAGGATGGTCAGGTTGACCCCGAACGGCTTGTCGGTGAGTGCACGACACCGCTCGATCTCCTTGGCCAGATCCGCCGGGGTGGGCTGGGTGAGCGCGGTGATGAACCCCAACGCCCCCGCATTCGCCACGGCCGCAACGAGTTCGGCACGGCCGACCCACTGCATGCCACCCTGCACGATGGGGTGCTCGACCCCGAACGTCTCGGTGAACTTCGTCTTCAATGCCATATCAGTCCTTATTTACCTGGGGGCCATGCGGATCGCGCCGTCGAGGCGGATCACCTCGCCGTTGAGCATCGGGTTCTCGATGATGTGCACAGCCAGGGCGCCGTACTCATCGGGATCGCCGAGCCGGGCCGGGTGCGGCACCTGCTGGCCCAGCGACTTCTGCGCCTCCTCAGGCAGCGAGCCCAGCAGCGGGGTCTTGAACAGACCGGGGGCGATGGTGCACACCCGGATCAGCTCACGCGAGAGGTCACGTGCGATCGGCAACGTCATGCCGACCACACCGCCCTTGGACGCCGAGTAGGCGGCCTGGCCGATCTGGCCGTCGAACGCCGCGACCGAGGCGGTGTTGATGATGACACCGCGCTCCTCGTTCTTCAGCGGTTCGGTCTTGGCGATGCGCTCGGCCGCCAGTCGGATCACGTTGAACGTGCCGATCAGGTTGACCTCGACCACCTTGCGGAACCCGTCGAGCGGGAACGCGCCGTTGCGGCTCAGGGTCTTGATCGCATTGCCGATACCCGCGCAGTTGACGTTGATGCGAACCGGCCCAAGCGATTCCGCGACGTCGAGCGCCTCGGTCACGCCGGCCTCGTCGGTGACATCGGTGGCGACGAACTTGGCCCGGTCACCGAGTTCGGCCACGACCTCTTCACCCTTGAGGTCGATGACGACCACCTGAGCGCCCGCATCCAGCAGTCGCTTGGTGGTGGCCAGGCCGAGACCCGAGGCACCACCTGTGACGACGGCTACCGCGTCCTTGATCTCCATGTACCGCATTCCTTTCCGGCCGGCTTCCCGCCGGCCCCTTTGGTCGAACCAAACAGTGGAACTAAACCCAGTCCCGCAGAACGGCTTCGGTGTCCGCGCCGCGCTCACGCGGCGGGGTCGGCACGGACAGGGCGCTGCGCGAGAAGCGTGGCGCCGGCATCGGCTGCAGGTTGCCCTCGTCGTCGAAGAAGGTGTCACGCTCGGCGATGTGCGGTTCGGTGAGCACCTCGGCGAAGGACAGCACCGGTGTGGCACACGCATCGGTGCCGGCGAACACCTTGGCCCAGTGATCGCGGTCCTGCGCGGCGAACGCCTTGGTGAAGGCCTCACGCAGCTCGGGCCAGCGAGCCATGTCGTTCTGGGCCGGCAGGTCCGCATCGTCGAGGCCGAGACCCTTGAGCAGTTCGGCGTAGAACTGCGGCTCGATCGCGCCGATGGCCATGTACTTGCCGTCAGCGGTCTCATAGGTGTCGTAGTAGGGCGCGCCGGTGTCGAGCATGTTGGTGCCGCGCTCGTCGGACCACATGCCGTTGGCGCGGAAGCCCCACATCATCTGCATCAGCACCGACGAGCCGTCGACCATGGCCGCGTCGATCACCTGACCCTTGCCCGAGGTCTGCCGCTCGAACAGCGCCGACAGGATGCCGACGAGCAGGAACATCGATCCGCCGCCGAAGTCGCCCGCCAGGTTCAGCGGCGGCACGGGCCGCTCGCCCTTGCGTCCGACCGCGTGCAGCAGGCCGTTGAGCGAGATGTAGTTGATGTCGTGCCCGGCCTGCAGCGCCCGCGGTCCCTCCTGGCCCCAGCCCGTCATCCGGGCATAGATCAACCGGTCGTTGATCTTCGCGCAGTCCTCGGGGCCGAGGCCGAGGCGTTCGGTGACTCCCGGGCGATAGCCCTCGATCAGCACGTCGGCCTTGCCGATCAGCTTGAGCACCAGCTCGCGGCCCTCGTCGCTCTTCAGATCGGCCGCCACGGAGCGACGGTTGCGCAGCATCGAATCCCGGTCGCCTGCGGGCACTCCCCCGCCGCGGCCCGGCCGCTCGACGCGCACCACATCGGCACCCAGATCGCCGAGGATCATCGCCGCGTGCGGCCCGGGGCCGATACCGGCCAACTCCACAACCCGCAACCCTTGCAGTGGTCCTGCCATGCTCTATCGCCCCTTCGCGTGTTGGCCGCTGTTGACCGGTGACATAGCTTACTTGTATAACCTTCTCGATCGGTATGGCCACAACCGGCCCCGCCCCGGACCGGGCCACGAGCCCGCCAAACTTAAGGTGCACAGATGACCGTGACCCGCGCATACCCCGACGTCAAAGACGTATCCGTGGCCGTTGACAACGGTGTGCTGTCGGTGACGCTCAACCGGCCCGACAGCCTCAATTCCCTGACCCAGGGCATGCTCGTCGCGATCGCCGACGCCATGGATCTGGCCGCCACGGACCCCGAGGTGCGCGCCGTGCGGCTCGGCGGTGCTGGCCGCGGATTCAGCTCGGGCGCCGGGATCAGCGAGGAAGACCAGAACGCCGACAGCCATGACGCCGAGGGCGTGCTCGACGCCGCCAACCGCGCCGTCGCCTCCATCGTGGCGCTGCCCAAACCCGTCGTGGCCGTCGTGCAGGGCCCCGCAGCCGGCGTCGGGGTGTCCCTCGCCCTGGCCTGCGATGTCGTGCTCGCCTCGGAATCCGCGTTCTTCCTGCTGGCCTTCACCAAGATCGGGCTGATGCCCGACGGCGGCGCGTCGGCCCTCGTCGCCGCCAACATCGGCCGGATCCGGGCCATGCGACTGGCGCTGCTGGCCGAGCGGTTGACCGCGGCCGAGGCCTACGACTGGGGCCTGATCAGCGGCGTGTACCCGCCCGATGAGTTCGATGCCGCGGTGGACAAGGTCATCGCCAAGCTGCGCTCAGGCCCGGCCGTCGCACTGCGTGAGACCAAGCAGGCCGTCAACGCGGCCACTCTCACCGAGCTTGAAAATGCCTTCGCCCGCGAGCGCAAGGGCCAGCTGCAACTGCTGGTGTCCAACGACTTCCGGGAGGGCACCAAGGCCTTTCAGCAGAACCGCCGCCCGGAGTTCACCGACCAGTAATCGCTCGCCGCCCGGCGCGGCGAAAATCGTTGGACGTAGCCACCATCGGTCGGCAACCATCGAATGTTGTGAGCATGCAACACGGCATCGAGGAGCCGGTCCGCGAGGCCGGCGGCTGGCGTGTGCTCGCCCCCTTCCGCATCCGCGAATACCGGCTGCTCATCGCCGCGGTGACGTTGTCGATCTTCGCCGAGGGCATGTGGTCGGTGGTGATGGCACTGCAGGTCATCGCGATCGACAACGATCCCACCTCGCTGTCCCTGGTGGCCACCTGCCTCGGTGTCGGCCTGGTGGCGTTCGTCCTCGTCGGCGGTATCGCCGCCGACCGGATCAACCAGCGCACGATCATCATCGCGGTCGAGGCGGTCAATCTGGCGACGGTCTCGGCTGTCGCGGTGCTGGGCCTGCTCGACGCGCTCAAGGTCTGGCACATGGCCGTCGCCGCAGCACTTCTCGGCATCGCGGCGGCGTTCTTCTTCCCGGCCTACAGCGCGATCCTGCCGCGCATCCTGCCGCCGGAACAACTGCTGGCGGCCAACGGCGTCGAGGGCGTGGTGCGTCCGGTCTTCCAGCGTTCGGTCGGTCCGGCGGTGGCGGGCATGGTGATCGCGGCGACCTTCCCCTCGATCGGCGCGGTGGTGGTGGCCGTGTTGTTCGCACTCGGCCTGGTTCTGCTGGTGACCACCCGGCCCGCGACGAATTCGGTTGCCGGGCCGGAGAACATCGAGCGGCCGCACGTATTGCGGGATCTGCGTGACGGTTTCGCATTCATGGTGCGCACCCCGTGGCTGCTGTGGACGTTGCTGTTCGCGAGCATGTTCGTGCTCGTCGTCCTCGGGCCGATCGAGGTGCTGCTGCCGTTCATCGCCCAGGACCGGTTCGCCGACGGGGCCCGGGCCTATGGGTTCATCCTGGCGTTCTTCGGATTCGGCAGTGCCCTTGGTGCATTGACGGTGTCCTCACGCCGGATGCCGCGGCGCTACCTGACCACGATGATGCTGATGTGGGGCTTGGGCTCGGTCCCGCTGGTGATCGTCGGCAGCACGTCGTCGTTCCCACTGATGGCGGCGGCCACGTTCTGCGTCGGCGTGACCGACGGTGCGGGGATGGTCATCTGGGGAACGCTGCTGCAGCGGCGGGTGCCGACGGAGATGCTGGGCCGGGTGTCGAGCCTGGACTTCTTCGTATCGCTGGCCTTCATGCCGCTGTCGTTCGCGATCGTCGGCCCGCTGTCGAAGGTGATCTCGATGGAGTCCATCTTCCTGGTGGCCGGTCTGCTGCCTGCCGCGCTGGCCATGGTGGCGGTCACCGCGGCCCGAATGCCGCGCGACGAGCTGGCGCACCCCTTGCGCTAGCTGGTGCGGATCACTCCGCCTCTCGGTGCAGCCCGGTGAGATGTGTGTAGGCCGCCGCGTTGAGCTGGTTGTGACCGACCTCGTCGTCGCTGAGTTCGCGGCGCACCTTGGCGGGCACACCGGCCACCAGTGAGCGCGGCGGCACCACCATGCCCTGCGGAACCACCGCACCGGCGGCAACCAGCGAGCCGGCGCCGATTACGGCTCCGTTGAGCACCACCGCGCCCATCCCGACCAGGCTGTCCTGCTCGACGGTGCAGCCGTGCAGCACCACGTTGTGGCCCACCGTTACACCGGTGGCGATGCGGCACGGGAATCCGGGGTCGACGTGGACGGTCACCCCGTCCTGGATGTTGCTGCCCTCCCCGACCTCGATGGGCTCGACCTCGGCGCGCAGCGTGGCGCCGTACCAGACGCTGGCCCCGGCGGCCAGCGAAACCTGGCCGATCACACTGGCATTGGGCGCAACCCAGGCGTCGGCATCGATCTGCGGGGTATGACCGGCGACGGACACGATCAGCGGCTCAGGCATGCCGGTCATCGTAAGGGGCCGACCGGCCACCTCACGCGCCCTGGTAGACCTTGCGGTAGCTCGACGGGGACATGCCGAGCCCGCGCCGCAGATGGTGGCGCAGATTGCCGGCCGTGCCCAGACCCGAACGGCGGGCCACCTCGTCGACCGACAGATCCCCCGATTCCAGGAGTTGGCGGGCCAGGTCGAGCCTTCGGCTGCGGATCCAGGCACCGGGAGCCTGCCCGGTCTCCTCCCGGAAACGACGGTTGAACGTCCGGGCGCTCATGTGGGCGTGGGCGGCCAGCCGGGTCACGGTGAGCTCCTCGTCGAGGTGCCGCAGCGCCCAGTCGCGGGTGGCAGCGGTCGAGGCGTGGTCGGTGACGGCGAATCCGTGGTCGATGAACTGCGCCTGGCCGCCTTCCCGCCACGGCGGCACCACGCAGTAGCGGGCCACCGCGTTGGCGACCTGGGCACCGTGGTCGGAGCGAATGATGTGCAGGCACAAGTCGATTCCGGCCGCCAACCCCGCCGAGGTCAACACGTCACCGTCGTCGACGAACAGGATGTNGCCGTCACGTCAGCGCCCAGCACGCCGTCGGCCCGCGCCGGCGCGTACCTGGTCCCCGGGATCACCACGGTGTCGGCCGTATCCAGCGCCTCGGGCCCGGCGGCGGGCACCATCGCGAACCCGTTCGTCGACGGCACCGGGTCGATGGCGAGCCCACACGTCACGACGTCGTAGAGGGGATCGCCCGCGGCGTCGGTGGCGTTGGAGAACAGCAGCGGCGCGATGGTGGCGTCGAAGCCGACCACCGGAGCCAGCAGCAGGACGGCCACGCGGTGCACGACGCCAGTGTGGCACGTTTTTGATGATTGATGTCGTTCATGCCACTGGTCCGCCCTCCCGTCCTCGGCAACAGTGGTCGGGTGACTCGAAACCTCCACTGGGCCTGGGTGGTCGCCGCGGTGAGCTTCGTGGCGATCCTGGGCGCGGCCGGATTCCGGTCGATCCCGGGCGTGATGATGAATCCGCTGCATCACGAGTTCGGCTGGTCGCACGGCACGGTCGGGCTGGCGATGTCGGTCAACATGATGTTGTACGGGCTCACCGCGCCGTTCGCCGCGGCACTCATGGACCGCTTCGGGGTCCGGCCGGTGCTGACCGTGTCGCTCCTGCTGATCGCGACCGGCTCGGCGTGCAGCATCGCGATGACGGCCAGCTGGCAGCTGGTGCTGCTGTGGGGCGTGCTGGTCGGCATCGGCACCGGCTCGATCTCGATGGGATTCGTGGCCACCGTCGCCACCCGCTGGTTCGAGCAGCGCCGCGGACTGGTCACCGGTGTGCTCACCGCCGCCAGCGCCACCGGTCAACTGCTGTTCCTGCCGGTGGTCGCGGCCGTCACGACCCAACACGGCTGGCGCTGGGCGTCGGTGATCGTCGCGGCCGCCTCGCTGGCCGTCGTCCCGCTCGTCGCGCTGTTCATGCGCAACCGTCCCGCCGACGTGGGTTTGGCCCCGTACGGGGCCACCGAGCTCATCCCGGCTGCCCCGGCGACCGCGGGCGGCTTCAAGACCGCGTTCGACGGCCTGCGCATCGGCGCGCGGACCCGGGTGTTCTGGCTGTTGGCCGGCAGTTTCGCGATCTGCGGGATGACCACCAACGGTCTGATCGGCACGCACTTCATCCCGGCCGCCAACGACCACGGCATGCCCACCACCGTCGCCGCGGGACTGCTGGCCACCATCGGCATCCTCGATGTCGCGGGCACGGTGTTCTCCGGCTGGCTCACCGACCGCGTGGACCCCCGGCTGCTGCTGCTCATCTATTACGTGGGCCGCGGCGTATCCCTGCTGCTGTTGCCGTCCCTGCTCTCCCCGCGCGCCGAACCGGGCACCTGGGTGTTCGTCATCTTCTACGGCCTGGACTGGGTGGCCACCGTGCCGCCGACCATCGTGCTGTGCCGGGATTACTTCGGCGATCGTTCGCCCGTGGTGTTCGGCTGGGTGTTCGCCTCCCACCAGGTCGGCGCCGCGATCGCCGCCGCGGGCGCGGGGTGGTTGCGTGATCTGAACGGCAATTACGACGTGGCCTTCCAGCTGGCCGCCGGGCTGTGTTTCGTCGCCGCCGCACTTTGCCTCAGCATCAGAAAAGCGCAGGTCACAGCGCCCGAACCGGCACGAGCAGACACGTCGGCTTTGCCGTAACCGCTTCGTAACCCTTACCATCCGATGCGGCGCCGCGGGGAACGCCGAGTCGGTGGTGCTCGCGGTCGCTCGCCATGGGTCACGCGGACAACCGCGTAACGCGCCACCGGCAGCCGACGACAAATGGCTAGGCATGAGCGGGAGGAAAACCCAACGATGAAGACTCGCACCACGACACTGGGCTTCGCTGCAGCCGTCGCCGCACTCACGGCGTCGCTGCCGTTGGCGGTCACCGCGTACGCAGACCCGACGCCGACGACGACCGCGGCCCCGGTGGTGGAGATCCCCGACCCACACGGCTCGGGTTGCGACAACTTCAAGAAGGCCATGCCCGAGTGGAAGAACCTCGCGGAGCTGCCCGCGGGCAAGGTGCTGGCCAGCATCCCCGACATCAGCACGTTCAACGCCGCGATCTCCGGTGGGTTGAACCCGGAGGTCAACATCGTGCCGGTGCTCGACAACGGCCCGTACGTGATCTTCGCGCCGACCAATGACGCCTTCGCCGCCATGGAGCCGGGCAAGCTCGACGCGCTCAAGGCCGACGCCGCCGCGCTGACCAGCCTGGACTACTACCACGCCTTCCTCGGCCTGCTCGGCCCCGATGACGTGAAGGGCCAGCGCCCCACCCAGCAGGGCGCCGAGGTCAAGGTGACCGGCAAGGGCGGCGACATCAAGGTCAACGACGTCGCCAAGCTCGTCTGCGGCCCGATCCAGGCCCAGAACGCCCGCATCTACCTGATCGACACCGTGCTGGATCCGAACACCCCGCCGGACGCCCTGGTGCCGACGGTCTCGGGCACCAGTACCACGACCACCACCAGCAAGGCCCCCGAGCCCACCCCGGCCGCGGACGCCCCGATCGGCTGAGTTTCTCCGCGAGCAGACACAAAACTGCCCATTTCCGCGCGGAAATGGGCAGTTTTGTGTCTGCTCAGCGGCCGTCACGCGGCGCGTTCGAGGTGACTCTTGATCCGAGAGCACAGTTCAGCGGGATACCGCCGGACATCATCAACAACGGCCGGCACACTGACCCAGCCGATCTCCTGCAATCGAGCCGATTTCATCCGGTCATGTTTGACTGCAACAGGATTCGCGTGCCAATCCATACTGTCGTATTCGGCCGCCACCCGGCACGCAGGCCAGGCAAAATCCACTCGCCACAATTGCCCGTGTCGGTCGACGATTTCGTACTGCAGTTCTGGGGTGGGCAGGCCCCAGTCCATAAAGACCAACCTCATCTCAGATTCCATCGGCGACTCGGACCTGGCGTCAGCGCGGGGCAGCAGTTCGCGAACCTTCACCACGCCGCGCCGGCCGTGCTGTTCCCGGAGCGCGCACTGGAGTTCGACCGGAGTCCAAGTGCCGCTGCGCAGCGCGGCATCGAGAGTGGCCAACGCGCGCGGTCGCCGCAACGACCGGGCCAGCTCGATGGCTGTCCAAGCCGGCGCCGTCAGCAATCGACCGTCGATCTTCTTGAGCGGAGCGCCAATTCGTTGATGCACCATGAGGTCTGGTGACGGCCTCATGCGGGCCCCGGGATCGAGAATGTGAGTCCGAACCGTGTTCTCGGTGTCGAAGCCGTAGAGCTGAGCGGCGGTGCCCATGCAGCCCACGATCGGGGTCTCCGACAGCAGGTCGAGTGCGCGGAGCCGGCCAATGGTGTCCGGCGGGCCCAACGAATACACACCGTGCCAAACTCGGACGATCTCACCGTCGCGGACCCGCCGCGCAAGTGTCCGGTACGTCATCGCCGCAAGTAGTTGCTGCGTGGTCGCGACGCCGTGGTTGAGCGCGAACACTTCGTCGAGCGTCATGCCGGTGATTGTTTGCGGGCCATTCGCCGGACGCCACTATTTGCCTTCGAGCCCTGTGGATAACCCCTCCAGCAGACGCAAAACTGCCCATTTCGGCGTGGAAATGGGCAGTTTCGCTGGGGGCCCCTCCCGCTTGCGGGGGACTGCTCGCCGAAAGTACTACACGCCGAGCTCGCGGCCGATGATCTCCTTCATGATCTCGGTGGTGCCACCGAAGATCGTCTGGATCCGTCCGTCCACGTAAGCCCGCGCCACGCGGTACTCCATCATGTAGCCGTAGCCGCCGTGCAGCTGCACGCACTGGTCGACGACCTTCTTGGCGACCTCGGTGGCCCACCACTTGGCCTTGGCCGCCTCGACCGCGGTCAGCTCACCGTCGACCACACCCTGCAGGCAGCGGTCGAGGTAGTTCTCGGTGACCTCCAGCTCGGTCTCCATCTCGGCGAGCAGGAACCGGTTGTGCTGGAAGCTGCCGATCGGCTGGCCGAAGGCCTTGCGGTCCTTGGCGTATTGCAGCGTCTCCTGGAAGACCGCACGCGCACCGTAGAGCGCCGAGATGGCGATCCCGAGCCGCTCCGAGGGCAGGTTGGTCATCAGGTGATAGAAGCCGCGCCCCTCCTTGCCCAGGAGGTTGGCATTGGGCACCCGCACGTTCTCGAAGTGCAGCTCGGAGGTGTCCTGTGAGTGCAGGCCCATCTTGTCGAGCTTGCGGCCGCGGGTGAAGCCCTCCATGCCCCGCTCCACCACGAAGAGCGTGAAGCCCTTGTGGCCGGCGTCGGGATCGGTGCGGGCCACCACGACACACAGGTCGCAGTTGATGCCCGACGAGATGAAGGTCTTGGACCCGTTGATGATCCAGTCGTCGCCGTCGCGCACCGCCGAGGTGCGGATGCCGGCCAGGTCGCTGCCCGCGCCCGGCTCGGTCATCGCGATCGCGATGATCAATTCGCCGCTGGCGATGCCGGGCATCCAGCGCTGCTTCTGCTCGTCGTTGGCCAGCTCCTTGAAGTACGGGCCGACGACGTCGTTGTGCAGGCTCAGCGCCGGGCCGTGCACGCCGGCCTTGGCAATCTCCTCGTCGATGATGGCGTTGAACCGGAAATCATCCGTGCCGCCGCCACCGAACTCCTCGGGCATGTTGAACCCGATGAGGCCGTACTTGCCGGCAGCGGTGTACGCCGACCGGTCGACGATGCGCTCGGTCTCCCACTTCTCGGCGTTGGGCACGAGCTCACGCTCGATGTACTCCTTGACCGTCTCGCGGAACGCCTCGTGTTCGGCGGTATAGATCTGTCGCTTCATGACTTACCTTGCCTTCCAGACAGGCTCACGCTTCTGGGCGAAGGCCAGCGGCCCTTCCTTGGCGTCCTCGGTCTGCAGCAGGGTGCTGAATTCGCGGTTGGTGCGCTTCCAGCCGTCCTTGTCGCCGGTGACGACGCCCTCGTCGACGCCGTAGGCGACGCGCTTGGACGCCTGCACGGCCAGCGGGGCGTTGCCCGTGATCCGTTCGGCCAGCTTGAGCGCCGCGTCCACGACGGTGCCGTCGGGCACCACCTGGTTGATCAGACCCCACTTGAGTGCGTCGGCCGCCGACATCGGTTCACCGGTGAACAGCAGCTCGTTGGCCACCTTGCGCGGCAGCTGTTCGGCGATGCGGAACACACCGCCTGCGCCGGCGATCAGGCCGCGCTTCACCTCGGGCAGACCGAACTTCGCATTCTCCTCGGCGACGATGAGGTCGCTGGCCAGCGCCAGCTCCGTGCCGCCGCCCAGCGCGGTGCCGTTGACCGCCGCGATGGTCGGCTTGTCGATGAAATGGCTGACGTAGCCGGCGAACCCGTATTCCGGATGCTCGGGGTGAAAGAGGTTCTCACCCCGGGAGATCGCCTTGAGGTCGGCACCGGCGCAGAACGACTTGTCGCCCGATCCGGTGATCACGACGGCCCGGATCTCGGGATCGTGCTGAGCCTGCTCCAGCGCGTCGCCGACGGCGAGGCTCACCGAGCCGTTGATCGCGTTGCGTGCCTCGGGCCGGTTGATCGTGATGAGCAGGACGTTGCCGCGCTTCTCCACGAGGGCGCCGGGCTGGGTGTCGGTGTCGGTCACAGGAGCTCCAGGATGGTCGCGTTGGCCTGGCCGCCACCCTCGCACATGGTCTGCAGGCCGTACTGAATGTTGTTGTCGCGCATGTGGTACAGCAGCGTGGTCAGGATACGGGCACCGGAGCCGCCGAGCGGGTGGCCCAGCGCGATGGCGCCGCCGTTGGGGTTGAGCCGCTCTTCGTCGGCGCCGATGTCCTTGAGCCAGGCCATCGGAACCGGGGCGAACGCCTCGTTGACCTCGAAAACCCCGATCTGGTCGACACTCAGGCCGGACTTGGCCAGCGCCTTCTGGGTGGCCGGGATCGGCGCGGTCAGCATGATGACCGGGTCGGCACCGGCCAGCACGGCGGTGTGCACCTTGGCAATCGGCTTGAGCCCCAGGTCTTTTGCCTTGTCTGCCGACATGATCAGCAGCGCGGCCGAGCCGTCGGAGATCTGGCTGGAGTTACCGGCGTGGATCACGCCGTCCTCCTTGAAGGCCGGCTTGATGGCGGCCATCGACTCGACCGTGCCGCCGCGGCGGATGCCACCGTCTTCCAACACTGCGTTGCCGTCTTGATCCTTGATGCCCACGATCTGGTCCTTGAATGCACCCGAATCCTGTGCGGCCGCGGCCTTCTCGTGCGAACGCAGGGAGAACTCGTCGAGCTGGGTGCGCGAGAAGCCCCACTGCTCGGCGATCGTCTCGGCGCCCACACCCTGGTTGGGGGTCTTGTGGTCGTAGCGCTCCCGGAACGCCTCGGGGTACGGGTGGCCACCGCTGGCCAGCGACGAGCCCATCGGGGTGCGCGACATCGACTCGACGCCACCGGCGACCACGACGTCGTAGTGACCGGCGACCACACCGGCCACGGCGAAGTGCAGCGACTGCTGGCTGGACCCGCACTGGCGGTCGACGGTCACACCGGGCACCGTCTCGGGCCAGCCTGCGGTCAGCACGGCGGTGCGGGCGATGTCGAGCGCCTGCTCACCGGCCTGCATGACGCAGCCCCAGATGACGTCGTCGACGAGGGCGGGGTCGATTCCGGCGCGCTCCACCAGACCGTTGAGCACCTGGGCCGACAGCTCCGACGGGTGCACGCCCGAGAGGGCGCCGTTGCGCTTCCCGACGGGTGACCGGACAGCCTCGACGATGACGGCTTCAGCCATGACTTCTCCTTTGAAGAGTGGGTGGCGCTACCCCAGTTGGACCCGATGGGGCGCTCGAGGTGAAAATAACTCAGTAGGTTTACTAGGTCAACCTACTGGTTGGTAGACGGCGATGTTCCGTTTCCACGCTGAACAGATGGTTTACTGAGTTGTACAGCTGGCCGACCGGCCAGCGCCGACCTTGTCCTCCTGGGAGTGTCTGGTGGCTCGAACCACACCACTGGCGCCGATGATCGGCCCTGACGCGATCGCACCGCAGGCACCCGTCCGTTCCCCGAAGACCGCGGAGCTCGTCGCGGGCACGCTGCGGCGCATGGTCGTCGACGGCCAGCTCAAAGAGGGCGACTTCCTGCCAAACGAAGCCGAGCTCATGGAGCATTTCGGGGTCAGCAGGCCGACGCTGCGCGAGGCCGTGCGAGTGCTGGAGTCCGAGCGCCTGGTCGAGGTGCGGCGCGGCTCCCGCACCGGGGCCCGGGTGCGAGTGCCCGGCCCCGAGATCGTCGCGCGCCCGGCCGGGCTGCTGCTGGAACTGTCCGGCGCCGACATCGCCGACCTCCTGGTGGGCCGAGCCGCCATCGAGCCGATGGCCGCCCGCCTGCTGGCCGAGAAGGGCGACGAGGCCGCGTTCGCCGAGCTGGAACGCATGCTCGACGAGCACATCCCGACCGACCATCGGTCCGACCGGCTGGCCGAGACCACCGGCGACTTCCACCGCCGGGTGGTCGAGCTGTCAGGCAACGCCACGCTCGGCATCATCGCCGGCATGCTGCACGAGATCACCGTGCGCCACCATGCATTCCTGTTCAAGGAGCGCAGGCCGGTGTCCAAGACCGACTTCGACAAGCTGATGCGGTCCTACCGCAAGCTGATTCAGCTCGTCCGCTCCGGCGATGGCGACGCCGCCGAGGCGCATTGGCGCAAGCATCTCGACACCGCACGCATCCTGATGCTGCAGGACATCGAGAGCGTCAAGGTGCGCGACGTCATGCGCTGAGCCCTGGCTGCTCATCGAGCCCACCGAGTCTGCGGGCCGCCCATCGAGTCTGCGCCCAGATCGCGTTTCGCGGCGATTTCGCGATCTGTGCGCAGGTTCGACGATCCGTCCGCAGTTTCGAGCACCACAGCTAGTCCGGCCATACCGCCAGCCGCGCATTCGTCGCCCGCCAACCGTCGGCGGTCTTCCATCGCATCGGCAGCAGCCGGTAGCGCCAGCTGCCGGCTGGGCCGTCCGGGCCGACATGGTCCACGGTGATCGAGATGAGGTCTACCCCAATCTGTTTGGCGTGCGTCTCAAGGTAGACGCCGGCTTCGTCGTCGAGCTCGGACATCAACTCACCGAACAGCAACCGAGGCCCCGGCGGCCGGTACAGCACGACACACTGTGGCCGCTCGGGGCAGTGGCCGGACCGGACGGTGGCGTGACACCGCGTGTCGACACTGCCGAGGTCGCTCATCAGCTGTCCGGCCTCGTCGATCCATACCGCGACCGGCTCAGGTGGCGCGGTCATCTCGATCGGAATACACCGGCAGCTCGTCGTCCCACGGTTGGCGCGTCACCATGTCGGCGACCTTGACGTAGCCCCGCTCGAACTCACCGGTGGCCGCGTCGACGAGCCGGTACTGCTGGGTCTGATGCTGGATCGGCTGAGCGTCGAGCATGACGATGCGCACCTCCCCCGGCTCGAAATGGCACCGCCTCTGCAGGGCGGCGACGAGTTGCTCGTTGCTCATGTGCCCGTCGCCGAAGTTCCAGCCGATCGCCGTCGACACGATCCGCTCACCGTCGGTCAGCACATAATCGTCCTCGTTCTGGCCCGCCATCGCCCGGTGCGCCAGCGTGAACAGCGCACGGCCGTGGGAGTTGAAGCCCCGGAAGGCATATCCCATATAGAGGTACATCTGCGCGGTCTCCGGGCTGCCGTAGTACCGCTCCATCTGAGCGGCGGGCATGCTGGCGATCGCGACGATGTTCTTCTCGATCTTCTCCGCGGCCGAGGGTTTGACGCACCACAGCGAGGTATCCCAGTTGCCCGCGTAATAGCGCATGCCGGGCAGGAAGGAGATCTTGCGGGGGAACAAGTTTCCGAGCACCACCGTGCCCGCGACGACGGCGAACAACACGATCGGCCACGGGCTGGACAGATCACTCAGACCCACCTCGGCGTGGCCCACGAACAGTGCCAGTACCGAGAACATCATGAAGACGTTCCACTCCAGCGGCACGCCCATCGGTATCGAGCTCAGGATGCCGAAGTGGAACACCAGCATCACAAACGCGGCGATCGCCGTCGCCCAGCCGCCGTGGGAGAAGAACAGCACCAGGGGCACCAAACCCTCGATGGCGGTGGAGAAATGCGCCAGGAACCGTGACGGCCGGCCCGGGCGGAGGTCATCGGGGAAGTTCTCGAAGAACTTGCGTTTGATCCAGCGGGGGCGGAACACCGGATTGTTGCTCATCATCGTCGAGATGACGAACGGGAAGTGCTTGTTCAGCTTGGACGCCGCCGCGCCCAGCCAGATCACCAGGCACACCAGCTTGGCCGCGATGACGATATCGGCACCACTGAACAGGAAGCACACCGCCAGCGAGCCGTACACCTCACCGCGGGCGGCCAGGAAGATCACCTTGTCCCGCAGGCCGGCGACCGCCAGCAGGCCGACGATAGCGGCGGTCTGCCACACCGGGAGCACGCCGATCTGGCTGCCGAGTTCAGGGATGGGGCCGGTGCCCTGCGAGGCCAGTGCCACCACCAGCATCACCAGCAGCGCCCCATAGAGCACGATGTCGACGACGGAGCGGCTGTCCCCTTTGGTCAGCGGGACCCGGTTCGGCCAGGGTGGCAGCCGAATCGTCTTGGGCCGCAACCAGTACAGGATCGAGCCCATGGGCGGGAAGAACCGGTTGTTGAGCGGGCCGAAGCCGCAACCAAGGCCGACGACCTCGAACAGCATCGTGTAGAACACGACCTTCTGGTAGACGATGGGCTCGGCGTACCAGGCGGCAACGTTCGTGAAACCGTCGACTCCGGTGGTCGTCAGCGCGATCAACCAGGCACCGAGGATGTAGGCCGCGATCTTGACGACGTAGAACAGGTGCAGCGCCACCGGCGTCCCGAAGCCGACCTCGGCCCAGTGCCGCGCCATCGGCCGGATCTTCTCGGCGCGCGTGCCCTTGCTCCACTCCTCGAAGTCGATCTGGGGCGATTCCTGTTTGAGAAAACCCATGTCGGTCAGATTAGAACGTGTTCTAGTCTGGTGGTAGTCGTTCTGCCGGGTCCGCTCCCAAAGCCCGCGAAACTACGGGTTTTGGCGCGAAAACGCCCGAAGTTCAGCAGAAGCCGTCGTGTCGGCGCGTTAGTTGGTCTTGACCGGTGGGCGGTAGAAGATCGCCAGCTGGCCGATGCCACCGAGCAAGCCGAGGCCGACCGCGATCGCCAGGCCGTACCAGCCGTGCAGCAGATCGTAGAAGCCGCAGTTGGAGAACAGCAGGTGATCGAGGCTGTAGCGCCCGGCCCCCGTCCCGGCGATCGCCACCGCGGCGACCGCCAGGATCAGGTTGTACTCCCAGCCCTCCTTGACGATGAAGAAGCCGTTCGCTCGGTGCACGGTCCAGGCCGCCACCAGCATCAGCGCCACGAAGCCCGCGGCGGGCNCGATGCCACCGAGCAAGCCGAGGCCGACCGCGATCGCCAGGCCGTACCAGCCGTGCAGCAGATCGTAGAAGCCGCAGTTGGAGAACAGCAGGTGATCGAGGCTGTAGCGCCCGGCCCCCGTCCCGGCGATCGCCACCGCGGCGACCGCCAGGATCAGGTTGTACTCCCAGCCCTCCTTGACGATGAAGAAGCCGTTCGCTCGGTGCACGGTCCAGGCCGCCACCAGCATCAGCGCCACGAAGCCCGCGGCGGGCACCGGGGTGAGCAGGCCGAGGGCCAGGCCGAGACCGGCGGCGATCTCGGTGCTGGCCGCGACCCGGGCATGAAACAGGCCCGGCTTCATGCCGATGCTGTCGAACCAACCCGCGGTGCCCGGGATCCGGCCGCCCCCGAAGAACTTGTTGTAGCCGTGCGCGGCCATGGTCAGGCCGAGCACCACGCGCAGGAGCAGGATCGCAGCGTCGTAAGCAGTGGAAGCCATGCAACAGAATGTAGGACATCTGTTAAGCCGCCGCCCAGCCCCCGTCCACACTGAGGATCACGCCGTGGATGTTGCCGGCGTCGTCACCGGCCAGGAAGGCCACGGCCGCCGCGACCTCTTCGGGGGTGCTCATCCGCCGGGATGGGAGCCGGGCCAGCATCGGGGCCACCTCGTCGGCGATGTCGGCGACCCGTTCGGTGGCGATCGGGCCGGGCGCCACCGCGTTCACTCGCACACCGCGCGGGCCGTATTCGACCGCCCATGACTTGGTGAGCGAGTGCAGGGCCGCCTTGGTCGACGAGTACAGCGCCGACCGGTCGCCGCCGATCAGCCCGTTGATCGATCCGACGTTGATGACGGCCCCGCTTCCCCGCTCGACCATCGCGGGCGCCAGCGCACCGGTCAGCAGAAACGGTGCCACGACGTTGGCCTGATAGGACTCCAGCAGCGCTTCTTCGGAGATCTCCTCCGTGGGCTGCGGCATCCTCCAGACGGCGGCGTTGTTGACCAGGATGTCGATCTGCCCGCCGGCGGCGGCAACGGCCTGCTGTGCGAGCCGGTCCACCTCGGCACCGCCTGCGCCCAGATCGGCGGCGACGAACTCGGCCTGCCCTCCGGCAGCCCGGATCTCGGCGACGACGGCATCGCCGCGCTCCTTGTTGCGGCCGCTGACGACGACGAGGGCGCCCTGGGATGCCAGGGCCTTGGCGATGGCGACGCCGAGGCCGCCGGTGGAACCAGTGACAAGTGCTGTGCGGCCGTGCAGGCGCGTAGTGTTTGGACTCATGAGTCCAGGTATAGGCCGCTGAAAATGGACCTGCAAGTCCAGAAACTGACCGCGAAAGGCGAGGCCACCCGGCGCCGGATCATCGAGGGCGCCGCGGCGGTGATCCGCACCAACGGCGTGGCCGCCACCACGCTCGACGACATCCGCGCCCACACCCAGACCTCCAAGAGCCAGCTGTTCCACTACTTCCCCGACGGCAAGGACCAACTGCTGCTCGCGGTCGCCGAACGCGAGGCGCAGATGGTGCTGGAGGACCAGCAGCCCTACCTGGGCGAGCTGACCTCATGGGCGGCCTGGCAGCGCTGGCGCGACGCCGTCGTGGACCGGTACCGCCGCCAAGGCCAGAGCTGCCCGCTCAGCCTGCTGATGTCCGAGATCGGTCGCACCACCCCCGGAGCCCAGGCGGTCACCAAAGCCCTGTTGCGCCAATGGCATGACGAGATCGCCGCCGGAATCCGGCACATGCAGTCGCAGGGGAAGATGGCCGCCGATCTGGACGCCGACCAGGTGGGGGCCGCGCTGCTGGCCGGGATTCAGGGCGGCGTCAGCGTCATGCTGGCATCGGGCGACCTGAGCTATCTCGAGTCCGCGCTGGACGTCGGGATCGCCATGCTGCGACGCGGCTAGCTAGCCGTCCAGTTCCGCGGTGAGGCGGGCCAGGTAGGCGTCGACGTCTCCGACCGCGGACTCCGCGGCGTGCACGCTGACGGCCACGGTCTCGCCGATGCCGTGCACACCGTGGGTCAGCCCCATCATCAGCGACAGCGACGGGTATCCGGCGGTCACCACCACCCCGGCAGTGCCGAATCGCAGATCGGCCGCTCCCCGGTTGACGCTGGACACCACCGTGTTTCCGGTCACCGAGGGCGCCCGCACGGTAGGGTCGAATTGCGCCACCCCCCAACGCAACAACGGTGCGGGGGTCGCCGCATACGCGCGGCTGGCCGCGGCCATCCCCGGATGCGCCGCCCGGCGGCGGCGGTCGGCGAAGTCGACGGCGATGCGCGTGACACGTTCGGCACCGGACAGGTCGGGATACAGGCCGACGCCGACGTTGGCGAAATGGTTGTGGGCGAGCCGCTCGCCTGGCTTGGCCATCGGCACCTCGGCGCCGAGCTCGGCGGTATCGTCGCCGAATTCGCGCAGATGCGCGGCCAACGCGGACGAGATGGCCGCCAGCACCCCGATGGTCACGGTCGGGCCGGGAATCCGGGCACGAGGCCGGACGACGGTGCGGATCCAGCGTCGCCCGGTCGGCGCCGAATTGCTGTGCAGCACCGGGCGCGACGGCGCCGGTGCCGGCACCGCCCCGGATTCGGTGTCACGCACCAATTCCCGGTGGGTGCGGGCGGCCCGCACCGCCCGCCAGGGCAACCGCGCGGGGGCAACCCGCTGCGACGGCACCGCAACGACCTGCTGCGGCCGGCCGAACAGCCAGGCGGCCAAAGCCGAGGCCCTGGTGCCATCGGCGAGCGCGTGCGAGATCTGGAGTACCGCAACGGTGCCAGGACCGGGTTCGGCACCGGGAATGCCCCGGACCCGGGTGTACACGTGCAGGCGCCACGGCGTGACGGTGGCGTCGAGCTGGTGATCGGCCAGTCCGGCAACGGCGTCGAGGCACTCGATCCAGCCGAGTTCGCCGTCATACCGGGCGAACTGGTCGTCACCGACCTCCCGCGGCGCCCAGGCCGGATAGGTCAGCCGGCAGTCGTCGCGCACGTGTACGACCAGGTCCGGGCAGCGTCGCGCCCGGTCGCCGATCTCGGCGATGGCGGCATCGACGTCATCGGCCACGCCGTCGAATCCGTACAGCAGGAACTGATCGTTGGGAAGTTTGGCCGACATCCACCAGTTCTGGGCGTCGATTGCGGCCAGCCGGCGCACCGGTCAGCTCCTCCCGGGGCTACCGATGAAATCGACGATGTGCTTCGCGACCACATCCGGCTGCTCGAGCTGCAGGAAGTGGCCGGCACGCTCGACGATGTGCACCGCGCTGTCCGGTGGCAGCACCTTCTGCACCCAATGGGCGTAATCCGGTGTCGCGCAGCCGTCGTCGGTGCCGTGCAGGTACAGCGTCGGCACCACCGGCGCCGACAACCAATGCTGGTGCAGCTCGGCGTACTGCGGTGGCGGCTTGCTGAGCCGGATAGTGGCCCGGTAGTACCCGAGCGCGGCGCGCCACCGGTCGCGGGCGCCGATGGCGGCGTCGACGTGGCGGACGTCCTCGGCGGCGTTGTATCCCGGTGACCACAGCTTCCACAGCCGGGGCACCACCCAGGACGCGGAACGGTCCGGCACCCAAGGCAATTGGAAGTACATCATGTACCAGCTGCGCAGCATCTGGCGCGGCAGCTTGGCCATGAGCCTGCCGGTCTCGGGCACCCGGCCCAACGGCTGGAACGACGCAGGCGGCGGCACGGACATGATCACCGTCTTGGCGAACGCGTTGTCCGGCATCGCGGCCAGGCCCGCCGCCGCGATGGCTCCCCAGTCGTGCCCGATGAGGATGTCGTCACCGGTCGGCCCGGCCGCCCGCAGCACGCACAACGCGTCATCCATCAACGCGCCGATGTGATAGCTGCCGTCCGAGGGAATCGACGACGGCACGTAGCCGCGCAGGAAAGGCGCCACCACTTTCCAGCCGGCCTCGGCCAGCGCCGGCGCCACCTTGCGCCAACCGTAGGCCGTGTCCGGAAAGCCGTGCAGGCACAACGCAACCGGGCCGTCCTCGGGACCCCACACCAACGCCCGCAGCTGCACCGCCGGGGTGGCGACATCGATCCAGCGTGGCTCGGTCACAGCGGCACCGGCTCGTACTCGGACATCAGCCAGCGGTCACCCTCTTTGACCATGGTGGCCCGTGCCACCGACGGCGTCTTCTCCGGCATCTGACCTCCGACCTGGACGGCCTGGTTGACGTACAGCACCAACTCGGTGCTGGTGGGTTCCGCGCTCACCACAGCGATCTCCGGCACCTCGGCGACGGCCGCGATCTGCTGCGCCTGTGCCGCCGGGATGATGTCGTTGATCATCGCGGTGTAGCTGCCGAGGAAGTTACCGGTCAACCGCTCCCGGACCGCATTGAGCTGCTCGGCAACGGTTTCGGTCTCGTACNCCGGCGCCTCGGTATCCGTAGCCGGCTCCTCGGCCGGTTCGTCGGCGGCCGGCTCTTCGGGCGTGGCGTCCTGCGAGCCGGACTGTTCGGGGGTCGGTTCTGCGGGAGTCGGCTCGTCCGGCGTCGTCTCGTCGGGAACTGTAGGTTCGGTGCTCGCGTCCGAATCCGCGGCGGCCTTCCGCCGCCCGGCCGGTGGCATCGTGTGCCGGCCGCTCATTGGATGAACTCCACGTTGGAAACCTTCGCCTCGCCCTCAATGTCCTGCACTGTCAACACCATCCGCCACACCTGCGGCTTCTGCTCGGGCACGCCTGCGTTGGTGGACCGGACCGTGACCGAGACCAGAACGTCCGCCTGATCGCCCGAGTAGGACTTCAGCCCCGATGCGGTGACGGTGCCCTCGGACTTCGATTTGATCTGCTTGACCACCTCGAGGAACGACGTTGACCGCTTCTGGAAATCGTCGTAGAACCGGCCGGTGGAGCTGTCCAGCACGCGCTGGACGTCGTCCTCGGCGTGCTCCCAGTTGATGCTCGTCAGGTTCAGCGCCCCCTGGCGCGCGGTGTCGACGAACATGTCGCGTCGTTGCTGTTCGGTCTGAACCTCATAGAACCGATAACCCAGCCAACCGGTGAGTGCCACGAGCGCGATGACGAGCACGCCACCGACGAGGCCGGCGGTCAGGAACCGTCGCCGCTTCGGCGGAGCCTCGTCTGTTTCCCCGGTCTCGTCCGCCGCTGATCCGGCGCCGGCCGAATCGTCGTCAACAGTGGTTTCCGGAACCTTCGGCTCTGGGGCGGACTGGCTCGACTCCTCGGTCCCGGTCGGCTCGACCGGCTCGGCGTCGGCGCTGTCGTCAGCCATACATCTGCTCCTCGGTGGCACTGCGTGTCGCGTGGAATGGGCACACGTGCGGTCCAACGTACGTGGCACCGGTCACACCGTCATCGGGTGGGCGCCCCGACCGCGCGCAGCGCAAAGTCCACGACCTCGGCCTGCGCGATCTCGCACTCACCGTCGGAACACAGTCGCGACATCGAATGGCTGACCATCGCGCCGATGGCGACCGCGTCCTGTTCGGGCTTGGCCTGGGGAAACGAGCCGTCCTCCAGCCCGCGGCGCAGGATCGCCGCCAACGACCGCTCACGGTCGGCATGCCACTGCTCACGGGCCGCGCGATAGCCCTTGGCCGCGCGGACCTCGTCGGAGTCCAGGACCGTCATGTGCATGTTCAACCGCTCGTCCTTCAGCAGGCCGAAGATCTGGCCGAGCCACACCCGCAGCTGATCGGCGGGAGGGCCGTCGTACCGGGCGGCGATCTGGTCGAGCCGGCGGGCCAGCGAGTCACCCTCGCCTCTCATCATCGCCAGGAACAGCGCGTCCTTGGATTCGAAGTGCCGGTAGAACGCGCGGGTCGACAAACCCGCCCTGGCCAGCACCGCGGCCACCGGCACCGCCCCGGTGTGCGGCTCGGACAGGCAATCGAAGGCAGCCTCGATGATGGCGTCGCGTTCCGCGGCGTCGCCGTCATCCACCTCGATCCGCACGGTTGCCGATTCTAGAAATCCCGCGCCGCAGCGGGTCGCAGATGCGGCGAAAACCCCTCTGGGTAACGTGACTTCCCGGGGGCTGCCGAGAGGAGTGTCCGTGAGCAGCGGGAAAACCGAGCACAGCGCACCGCGCACCGTCACGTTCCGGGGCGTCGACGACCTGAATCTCGTCGGTGACGAGTGGAACCGGGACGCCCCGTCTGCTGCCGACAATCCCACGATCGTGCTGTTGCACGGCGGTGGTCAGAACCGGTTCTCCTGGAAGAACACCGGCCAGATCCTGGCCGACCGCGGCTGGCACGTGATCGCGCTCGACGCCCGGGGCCACGGCGACAGCGACCGATCCCCCAGCGCAAACTACTCGGTGGAGGCGTTGTCCGCCGACGTGCAGCACGTGCTGTACCAGATCGGCCGCCCGGTCGTACTGATCGGCGCCAGCATGGGCGGGCTGACCAGCATCCTGGCCTCCCACGAGGCCGGTCCGGAACTGGTCACCAAGCTGGTGCTGGTCGATGTGGTGCCGCGGTTCGAGAAGAGCGGCAGCGCACGCATCCGCGAATTCATGTTCACCAACGTGGACGGCTTCGATTCGCTGGAGCAGGCGGCCGAGGCCGTCGCCGGGTATCTGCCGCACCGCACCAAACCCCGCAGCCCCGAGGGGCTGAAGAAGAATCTGCGGCTGCGCGACGGACGCTGGTACTGGCATTGGGACCCGGCCTTCCTCACCAAACCCGAGGACGATCCGTTCATGCGGGTGGAGAAGCTGGAACAGGCCGCGATGAACCTGACCATCCCGATCCTGCTGATCCGCGGCAAGCTGTCCGATGTGGTGAGCCCCGAAGGCGTTCAGGACTTCCTGCAGAAGGTGCCTGCCGCCGAGTTCGTCGAGTTGTCCGACGCGGGACACACCGCCGCCGGTGACGACAACGACGCGTTCACCGAGGTGGTCGTGGAGTTCGTCGGCCGGTGAACGCCACCAAATCACTTGCCAGCCAACAGATAAGCACTTCCTGAAGTCCGTCGGTTACGGCGCCCGCTCGGCGTTTTCCGCCTCGGCCAAGCGCTGGTGCAACCGCTCCCGGATGTCCTGCGGGGTGTAGGCGTTGCGGCGGCGCTGATCGCGCGCAACCATGACGCCGCCTGCGACGACCCCGGCGACACCGGCCAGCCCGACCCACTTCCAGATGCTCCGCATGCTCCAAGTGTGCCTAAGCTTCGCTTGTGAAAGCGAATACGGTGGCTTTGACCAAGGCGCTGGAGGAGACCCGCACCGGTGACATCTGGCTGTTTCGCGGCGGTTCCGGGCCGGACCGGGCGATCCAGACCCTGACCAACAGCCCCGTCAACCACGTCGGGATGACCGTGGCGATCGACGACCTGCCACCGCTGATCTGGCACGCCGAGCTCGGCGACAAGCTGCTCGACATGTGGACCGGCACCAACCACCGCGGGGTCCAACTCAACGACGCCCGCCAGGTGGTCGAACGCTGGTCCCACAGCTACGGGCAGCGCTGCTGGTTGCGTCAGCTCACCCCGTTCGCGACACGCGAGCAGGAGGACAAACTTCTCAAGGTGATCGCCAGGATGAACGGCACCGCCTTCCCCACCACAGCGCGGCTGACCGGGCGCTGGCTGCGCGGGCGGATACCCGTCGTCAGCGATTTCACCCGCGGAATTCCCTTTGTGCACAAGAAGGTTCGCGAATCCGCCGAGCGCAAGAAGGCGGTGAGCCGACAGGTCGGGTTGGAGACCGCCTACTGCGCCGAGACCGTGGCCATCACCTACGAGGAGATGGGCCTGCTGACCACCGAGAAGCACTACAACTGGTTCGATCCAGGTTCCTTCTGGAGCGGCGACGAGTTGCCGCTGACCGCCGGCTACGAGTTGGGTGACGAGATCTCGGTGCTCATCGAGTAGACGTATCTCGCAGGGGTTTCGCCTCGTCCAGGAATTCGACCACCGAACGCTCGAACGCCAAAACCGTCGTCAACTCCCCCGACGGCGTGCGTTCCTCACGAGGCCCGTCGGTCTGGACGAATCCGACGCCCTCCAGCACTCGGATCGACCCGTTGTTCTCGGGAGCGGTGCGGGCCCTCAGATGGGTCAGCCCGGCATCTGCGGCGACGCCGGCGATCAGGCGCAGGGCTTTCTGTGCCACGCCGCGCCCGCGCGCCTCCGGGCACAGCCAGAACCCCACCTCTGCGTGATCGTCGCGGAAGTCGAACAGCACGATGCTGCCCAAGAATTGGTCTGACTCTGCGTCCGCGATGGCCAGCACCGCGAGCGATCCGTCATCCAGCCCGTGCGCGATGACACCGTCGATCTGCTCACGAACGATCTCCGGCGAGTATTCGGGAAGGGGTAGGTGCCCGTACCGTTGCACCCCGGCATCCTTGGTGCCCGCGGCGAAAGCCTCTGCGTCACCGTGGCGTAGCCGCCGAATACGCACATCTGTGTCGTCTTTGGGCAACCGGTCAGCGATCGTCATTTCTCCTCCTGCACTCGGCGAGCACGGGCCTGTGGGCACGAAAGTTGTTGCGTGCGTTTGCTCTACGTTCGGCAAGCTTGATACTACCGTCGACGCGGAATGTCGCGACGGTGCGATCAGACCATCCCCCGCGCCGCCCAGGCGGTCGCGGTGACGGTGAACGGTCCGTCACCCACCTGTTCGCGAGCCACCGACGCCAGCCGTGCCCGACCGTCGTCGTCGAGCCGGCGCACGTAGTCACCGGCGGGGCCGACGCCGAATGTGTAAGGCTCCCACCACTCCTCGAACGTCGGGTGGACGACGTCAACCGTGATCGGACGCTCTTCCACCGCGCGCAAGCCGGCCGCCGCGAAGATCTCGGCCAGGTGGCCCCGGCGCGCCCCGGACAGCAGCGCTTCGTCATCAGCGTCCGGCTCGATCAGGTGGACCGCATCCCAGAACGGTGCCAGCGCGCCGGTCGCGCCGTCCCACACGCAGGCCGCGACGACTCCCCCGGGGCGCGTGACGCGCACCATCTGCCCGATGCCGACCACCGGATCCGGCATGAAGTGCACCACCAGTTGGGCCAGGGCAGCATCGAAAGCGTCTGTGTCATAGGGCAATTCCTCGGCCACGCCCACCCGCACCTCGACGTGCGGGAAGCCTGCGCGGATCGCGTCGACGAACGGCGAGGACGGATCGATCGCGGTGACCCGGGCCCCGAGCGACAGCAGGTGCGCCGTCAGAGCGCCCGGACCGCACCCCACGTCGAGCACCTTGTCGCCGGCCCCGATCCCGGAAAACGCCGCGAAAACCTTCGCCAGAGGCTCGGCATACCGGCCCATGAAGCGGGTGTAGGCGTCCGGCGGGACGTCGAAGCTCACCAGGTGATGCTATGCCGTGCGTGCGACGCCGCCAGACTTTCGAACGTGAAGACGATGGCGAGTTCTCGCGAGAATCTCGCCATCTACTTCACGTTCGGCGGGGTGAGCGCGAGCTCCTACTCGATCGCGGCGCGAACGATCTCCGTGACCCGCTGCTCGGTGACGTCGTCCAGGCCATCGAGGTACCAGGACGCAGGCATCAACAGTCCGTCCTTACCTCCGGCCGGCTTGAGCGTGGCCTTCTCGGTCACCCCGAGGCTGATCAAATCGTCGCTCCGAAAGAAGATGAGGACCGGACTACTCGCGGACAGGGCATATCCCGGCATGCCGTACCAGATGCGAGGCTTCAGATCGGGAGCTGCGGCAACGATCACCTCGTGCAGCCGCTGCATCACGCTACGGGCCGGCTCGTCCGTCCCCGCGATCTTGTCGAGCACCTGCCGGAGGTTCTTGTCGTCCTTGGCGGTCATGTCACGTCCCTTCGTCTGCCGGTATCGGTCAACCGGCGCAATGGAGTTGGCGCGCCAGAAGGCGCAGCACCCCATTCGGACATGTCCTGATCGGCTCAGGCCCCTCCGCAATGATTCAGGTGTTCGTTCACCTGGAAGTGCCGAGTGTGGCAGACATCGTCGCCACAATCAGCACGCTAACACGGGAGCGCACGCTGCAGGCGCAGAGCTGAAGCGTGCACGACCGCCTGACGAGCGTGGCCCCTGTGCACGAAATTGGGGCCTAATGCGTGCATATCCGTCACGCTCGGCGCATTACACGTTGAAGTGTCGCCGCTCATCGACGGGTCGACCTCATCTCGCGACGCCAACTGTGAGGCCAGCATTGCCCATTGGCGTGGTGGGACCAGACATGATCCAGGTCGTCACGGATCTCGGCCGTCACCGCGTATCGCCACATGCGAACTGCCGTCGGATGCGGTTCGAACCGCACGGATATCCCGGCGGCCGATACCCAATCGGCGGGGATACGTCGAGCCTGCAACTGCCGGACCAACTGTCCGCTGTACTTGCGCACCAACGGATCACCGTCGGAATCGGCGCACAAATCTAGGTCGATCCCAGGTGGCCCTGGCGTGCGGCAAAGCACACCGATCCCCCACCAGCCTGCGATGTCGTTGTTCCGACTGCTGAAACTAGTGGCGATCCCTCGGCACACATCCCGAAGTTCACGACGTCGTGGCATCGCCCGCCCCTCACGCTCGGCGCACTACACGTTGAACCGGAACTCCACCACGTCGCCGTCGGCCATCACGTAGTCCTTGCCTTCCATGCGGACCTTGCCGGCGGCCTTGGCGGCGGCCATCGACCCGGCCTCGACGAGGTCGTCGAAGGAGACCACCTCGGCCTTGATGAAGCCCTTCTCGAAGTCGGTGTGGATCACGCCGGCCGCCTTGGGCGCGGTGTCGCCCTGGTGGATGGTCCAGGCGCGAGATTCCTTCGGCCCGGCCGTCAGATAGGTCTGCAGCTTCAGTGTGTGGAACCCGGCGCGGGCCAGGGCGTCGAGACCGCGCTCGGTCTGTCCGATCGACTCCAGCAGTTCTTGCGCCGATTCGTCGTCGAGCTCGATCAGCTCCGACTCGATCTTGGCGTCGAGGAACACCGCGTCCGCCGGGGCCACCAGCTCGCGCAGCTCGGCCTGCTTGGCGGGGTCGGTCAGCACCGACTCGTCGGCGTTGAACACATACAGGAACGGCTTGGTCGTCATCAGGTTCAGCTCACGCAGGATCGACCAGTCCTTGCCGGTCGAAAAGAGCGTCTTGCCGTCGTCGAACACCGCCTGTGCGGCGACCGCGGCCTCCAGGATCGGCTTGCGCTCCTTGTTGTTGCGGGCTTCCTTCTCCAGCCGCGGCACCGCCTTTTCCAGCGTCTGCATGTCGGCCAGGATCAGCTCGGTCTCGATCACCTCGATGTCCGAGCGCGGGTCCACCCGGCCGTCGACGTGCACCACGTCGTCATCGGCGAACACGCGGACCACCTGACAGATCGCGTCGCACTCGCGGATGTTGGCCAGGAACTTGTTGCCGAGGCCGGCTCCTTCGGAGGCGCCTTTCACGATGCCGGCGATGTCGACGAATGTCACCGGCGCCGGCACGGTCTTCTCCGACCCGAAGATCTCGGCGAGCTTGTCGAGCCGGGGATCGGGCAGCGGCACCACGCCCTCGTTGGGTTCGATGGTCGCAAACGGGTAGTTGGCCGCCAACACGTCGTTACGCGTCAGGGCATTGAACAGAGTCGACTTTCCGACGTTCGGCAAACCGACGATTCCCAGGTTCAGGCTCACAGGGACCACAGTCTAGGACGGTGTGACGGGCACGCCAGCGCGAGCTGGCAGCACGCGGCCGGATTGAGCCGGTACGGTCTACGTGTGTCAGGACAGCGCGCACAGTCGGCAGTGCCGGCTGACCAACGCTCTGTGCACCCGCGATTCGCCGGTGTGCCGTGGTGGGGTGCTGTGCTGATCGCCGTCACGGCTACCGCGATCGGCTTTGCTTTCGATGCCGGTTCGGGCAACCGCGAGCTCAGCTCGGTCTTCGCGGTCTGTTACTCGCTGGGGTGTCTGGCGGCGGTGCTGGCGGTTCAGCAGGCCGGGTTGTTCACCGCGGTCATTCAGCCCCCGTTGATCCTGTTCGTCGCGGTTCCCGGGTCCTATTTCCTGTTCCACGGCGGCCAGCTCCAAGGTGTGAAAGACCTGGCCATCAACTGTGGCTATCCCCTGATCGAACGTTTCCCACTGATGCTGTTCCTGTCGGCCACGGTGCTGTTGATCGGGCTGGGCCGGTGGTACGTCGGGCTGACGGCACAACGCGGCGCCGACGAGGCCGACTCGGCCGACGCCGCCAAGACGGCCAAAGNCCCCGGAGCGCCGGGAAGGCGCGCCGCGCGAGCGGCAGCCGCGTCCGCGTCGCCGGTTCGACGACTACCAGCCGTTCGAGGATTCGTTCGAGGCGCCGTCCAACGGTTCGGGGCGCTCGACGCACCATCCGGTGTCGCGCGTGCGTTACCGGGGTTCTGAGGACGAGGATCGCCGGGTGGAGCACCGGACCCGGCCACGCTCAGCCGCGCGGGGCCGTCACTCCTGGGACCCCGACGACTGACGAAGCCGACCGGCTACAAAACGGGTCAGGCCCGCGGCGGGCGGATCTCCCGCGGCAACGCGAACACCAGCGTCTCGTTGGCGGTGGTCACCGGCTGCACGGTGCCGTAACCGTATTCGGCGAGCCGTTCCAGTACCCCGCGCACCAGCACCTCGGGCACCGACGCACCTGAGGTGACGCCGACGGTGGTAACGCCTTCCAGCCAGGCCGGGTCGATGTCTTCGGCGTAATCCACCAGGTGGGCGGCCTGCGACCCGGCGCCGAGGGCCACCTCGACCAGCCGCACCGAGTTCGACGAGTTGCGCGAGCCGACCACGATCACCAGTTCGCACTCGGGTGCCATCGCCTTGACGGCCACCTGACGGTTCTGCGTCGCGTAGCAGATGTCGTCGCTCGGCGGATCCTGCAACGTCGGGAACTTCTCCCGCAGCCGGCGCACCGTCTCCATGGTCTCGTCGACGCTCAGCGTGGTCTGCGACAACCAGATGACCTTCTCCGGGTCCCGCACCGTGACCTTGTCCACGGCGTCCGGGTTGTCGACCACCTGGACGTGGTCGGGCGCCTCACCGGCGGTACCGACGACCTCTTCGTGGCCCTCGTGGCCGATCAGCAGGATGTCGAAATCGTCGCGGGCGAACCGCTTGGCCTCGTTGTGCACCTTGGTGACCAGCGGGCAGGTGGCGTCGATGACCTGGAGGCTGCGCTCAGCGGCGGTCTCGTGCACCGTCGGCGCCACACCGTGCGCCGAGAACACCACGATGGCGCCCTCGGGCACCTCGTCGGTCTCGTCGACGAAAACCGCGCCGGCCTTGGCCAGCGTCTCCACGACGTGCTTGTTGTGCACGATCTCGTGCCGCACGTACACCGGGGCGCCGTGCTTTTCCAGGGCTCGTTCCACGGTCTCGACGGCACGGTCGACCCCGGCGCAGTACCCACGGGGTTCAGCCAGCAGGACGCGTTTGCCGACGGCTTCCGAACCGCCGCCTGACCTCACCGAGCTGGTTGCACCCGGGATACCCATGTTGATTGTCGACGGCATGTGTCCAGGGTACGGGGCGACAACACAACGGAGCCAGCCGTGGCTGTGGCTAGTCTGTGCACATGGGAACTGCACCGTATGGGGTCCGGCTGCTGGTGGGTGCGGCGGTGACCGCCTTGGAGGAAACCCGCCGGTTGCCTCAAACCATCCTGACCTATCCCATGACCGTGGCCAGTCAGGCGGCCAACATCGTCATGCACGTCCAGCAGAACCTCGCTGAGCTGGTGGTCAAGGGCGACGAGACGCTTGAGCAGCTGTTTCCGCCCAAGGATGAGCAGCCCGAGTGGGCCACATTCGACGAGGATCTCGAGTCCGACGACGCGGACGACGCACCCGACGACGCCCCCACCACCGACGGCGAGCGGCGCACCGAGGGACGGTTCGCGCTGTACAGCACCGGCGAGCCCGAGGCGGCCGGCGCGGCCAACGGCAAGACCACCAGCGCCGCCACCAAGGGTGAGGCGCCGGAGATCGCCGGCGAGCTGGGCTACGACACGCTCACCCTGGCTCAGCTGCGGGCCAGGCTGACGTCGCTGAAGGTCGCCGACCTCGAAGCACTGCTGGCCTACGAAGAGGCCGGCCGGGCCCGCGCCCCGTTCGTCACGTTGCTCGCCAACAGGATCACCCGCGCGACCGCGAAGTGACCGAACCGGGTCAGTCACCGGAGAATCCCTGGCCGGTACGCGCCGTGGCGACCCGCGTCGCCAAATGGATCGACCGGCTCGGCACCGTCTGGGTCGAGGGGCAGCTGACCGAACTCAAGGTCCGCCCCGATTCCAAGACCGTCTTCATGGTGCTGCGCGATCCGGCGGCCGACATGTCGCTGACCCTGACCTGCCCGCGCGATCTGGTGCGCAACGCGCCGGTCAAGCTGTCCGAGGGCACCCAGGTGATCATCTGCGGCAAGCCCAATTTCTACACCGGCCGGGGCACATTCTCGTTGCGGGTCAGTGAGATTCGCGCGGTCGGCATCGGTGAACTACTGGCCCGGATCGAGCGGTTGCGCCGGCTGCTGGAGGCCGAAGGCCTGTTCGATCCGCGGCTCAAGCGCCCGATTCCGTTCCTGCCCAACACCATCGGCCTGATCACCGGCCGCGCATCGGCCGCCGAACGCGATGTGACCACGGTGGCCACCACCCGCTGGCCCGCGGTGCGTTTCGCGATCCGCAACACGATCGTGCAGGGGCCCAACGCGGTGCCGCAGATCGTGGAGGCCCTGGCGGCCCTGGACGCCGACCCAGACGTCGACGTCATCGTCTTGGCCCGTGGCGGCGGCAGCGTCGAGGATCTGCTGCCGTTCTCCGACGAAACCCTGTGCCGCGCCATCGTCGCGTGCCGCACCCCGGTGGTCAGCNCCACCGCACAGCGCGACATCACCCGGCTGATCGACGGGCAGGCCGACACCGTCGGCCACCTGTCCGCGCGACTGACCGCGCTCGGACCGGCAGCGACGCTGGCCCGCGGATATTCGGTGGTGCAGACGGTTCCGGCGGCCGGAACGCCGACAGTTTTGCGTTCGGTGGCCGACGCACCGAGTGGCACCCGACTGCGGGTGCGGGTGTCCGACGGCGTGGTCTCGGCAGTCAGCGAGGGTAGTGAGTAAGGGTATGCATGAAGCCTATTAGTGAATTGGGCTACGAAGAAGCCCGCGACGAATTGATCGCAGTAGTGCAGCAGCTGGAGCAGGGCGGGCTGGATCTCGATGCTTCGCTCAACCTCTGGGAAAGAGGCGAAAAGCTGGCACAACGCTGCGAAGAGCACTTAGCGGGAGCCCGCCAGCGCGTCGAGCAGGCGCTGGCCGCCCGCGAGACCGAAGAAAGTTGATCCAGCAACCATTTTTGCCATTCTTGCTCGAAACTGGAACCTGTTTCAGTTATCCTGTCCGGCATGGGTGACCCGAAACTGACCGGTAACTCCGATGCTCCTCGCGACCGCGCCGAACTCGGCCGCGTCCTGGTTACCGGCGGCTCCGGCTTCGTCGGCGCCAACCTGGTGACCGAACTGCTCGACCGCGGTTACTCCGTGCGCTCGTTCGACCGCGCGCCGTCCCCGCTGGGCGATCATGCCGGCCTGGAGGTCATCGAAGGCGACATCTGCGACACGCAGACGGTCGCCGCAGCCGTCAAGGACATCGACACCGTCATTCACACCGCGGCCATCATCGACCTGATGGGCGGCGCTTCGGTCACCGAGGAGTACCGGCAGCGCAGCTTCGCCGTCAACGTCGAGGGCACCAAGAACCTGGTGCACGCCGCGCAGGAGGCCGGCGTCAAGCGCTTCGTCTACACCGCGTCCAACAGCGTGGTGATGGGCGGGCAGGACATCGTCAACGGCGATGAGACCATGCCCTACACCAGCCGGTTCAACGACCTCTACACCGAGACCAAGGTGGTGGCCGAGAAGTTCGTGCTCGCCCAGAACGGTGAGCACGGCATGCTGACCTGTTCGATCCGGCCCAGCGGCATCTGGGGCCGCGGCGACCAGACCATGTTCCGCAAGGTGTTCGAGAACGTCCTGGCCGGGCACGTCAAGGTGCTGGTCGGCAACAAGAACATCAAGCTGGACAACTCCTACGTGCACAACCTGATCCACGGCTTCATCCTGGCCGCCCAGCACCTGGTGCCCGGCGGCGCCGCACCCGGTCAGGCCTACTTCATCAACGACGGCGAGCCCGTCAACATGTTCGAGTTCGCGCGCCCCGTGATCGCGGCATGCGGCCGCAAACTGCCGACGTTCTACGTGTCAGGGCGCCTGGTGCACAAGGTGATGATGGCCTGGCAGTGGCTGCACTTCAAATTCTCCCTGCCCGCACCGTTGATCGAACCCCTTGCGGTGGAACGGCTTTACCTCAACAACTACTTCTCCATCGCCAAGGCCAAACGCGACCTGGGCTACGAGCCGCTGTTCACCACCGAGCGGGCCATGGCCGAGTGCATGCCGTACTACACCGAACTTTTCCGTCAGATGGAGTCCGGGGCGGTCAAGCAGCCCGTCACCGCCTGATCAGCGGTAGAGGTGCACCGGATGGTGCGTGGACTGCTCGATTCGCGCCGAGGCGGCATGCAGTAGATCGGTGCCCAGCGCGATGAGCGCCCTTGCCGCCGCGATCTCCTCCCCGATCATGGGCGCACCGGGGTCCTTCGGATTGCGGTAGGCATCTCCGGTGGTGGACATCGTGTCGTCGCGCAACTGTGCGCGGGCCGATGCGTGGGTATGGACGTCGTCCTCGGAGAATTCGATTTCGACGAGCCACTTGTTGGTCAGGTCCTTGTCGTACATCGCGAACACCTCCACCTACAACTGTGCTCCCGGTACGGCGTCGATGCCAGGGGTGGCGTGGCGATTCGACCAGAGGGTGATGGCCAGGTGGCGCAGCATGGCCACGAACGTCAACGCCCACGCCGCCAGCGCGATCCAACTCTCCGCGTAGCCGATGTGTTCCACGATCGGCAGCCGGTCGGCCTGGCCGAGGTAGTGGCCGCCGACCCCGTACATGCCGAGCGGGAACACCACGCTCCACAGGGTGGCGTCGTAGCGCAGCGGGACGCGGTGCACCCAGTGCCGCCAGATGCCGGCGGCGATCAACGGCGGGATCAGCCAGGTACCGAAGGCCCAAAAGAACACCGACGTCCCCGCGATCAGCCCGCGAGTGGCCGCCACCATCGGGGCGTCGGCCATCTCGACGATCCGTGCCCCGGCCACGACGGTGATGGCGGTGGCGCCCATCGCCACCCAGTACGGCGGCGTGAGATCGCCCGGCCGCAACGGATAGACCAGCAACCGAAGGGCCACGAAGACGCCTGCGGCGCCGTACAGAAAAATTCCGACCGACCACGAGAACACCGCCAACAACGCCAATTCCGAACGGCCCACCGATATTTCGGGCTGCAACGCCGCGGCGAGCACGGCCACGGACTGACTCGCAACCACCCAGATGAACCAGGTGCCGTTGGCACTTTGCAGCACCGGCCGGACGGCCTGGCCGACGACGGCGGTCCACGGCACCACGTAGCCCAGAATCATCCACGCCACCCAACCGACCGCCAGCAACGCGAAGGCCGAACCGTAGTGGCTGTCGGCGGCCAGCCGGGTTCCCACCACACACGTCGCGGCGACGAACGTGAACATGGCGAAGCCCCGACTCGGATCGGTCAGGTCCGCCGTGACATCGCCGCGATAGGCCACGGTGCGGATGACTGTCAGAATCACCAGAACCACGTACGCGACGCCCGCTATCCACAGCAACGCAACCGAAAGTGCATGCGCGTTGTGGTAATTCATCGCGATGGACATGATGCCGGTGGCCATGACGAGTGCGAAGTAACCCGGATGCATGGTGCGTAGCGCCTCGCGGGCGGTCGGCTCGCTCATGTCTCAGGTCTTACCACCGCATTTCAGGCGAATGCGTAAATATCGGGCGACAGACGGGCGAAGCCGCCACCCGTGCTGCCTGCCGCGGCCTATGGTCGGAGTAAGGCCGGGGCACATGACGGATACATCGAGGGGCGAGGAGTCGAACATGCCGAACGGTAAGCCGAACATTCTGGTGATCTGGGGCGACGACATCGGGATCAGCAACTTGAGCTGCTACAGCGACGGCCTGATGGGCTACCGCACCCCGAACATCGACCGGCTCGCCGACGAAGGCATGCGATTCACCGATTCCTATGGTGAGCAAAGTTGCACCGCGGGCCGCGCGGCGTTCATCAGTGGGCAGAGTGTGTACCGCACCGGAATGAGCAAAGTCGGGGTGCCGGGCGTCGACATCGGTTGGGCCGCCGAGGATCCGACGATCGCCGAGTTGCTCAAGCCGCTCGGTTACGCCACCGGGCAGTTCGGCAAGAACCATTTCGGTGATCTGAACAAGTACCTGCCGACGGTCCACGGATTCGACGAGTTCTACGGCAACCTGTACCACCTCAATGCCGAAGAGGAACCGGAGAGCTTCGACTACCCGCACGAGGATCGCTTCCCCCGGCTCTATCAGCTGGCCAAGCCCCGCGGCGTGCTCAAGTGCAAAGCCACCACCGAGGTGTCCACCGAGCCCGACGACCCGAAGTTCGGTCCGATCGGCAAGCAGACCATCGAGGACACCGGCCCGCTGAACACCAAGCGCATGGAGACCATCGACGACGACATCGCCGATGCCACGGTCGATTACATCAAGCGTCAGCACGAGGCGGGCAATCCGTTCTTCGTCTGGTGCAACTTCACCCATATGCACCTGTACACCCACACCAAACCGGAAAGCCGTGGGCAGGCGGGGCTGTGGCAGTCGCCCTACCACGACACGATGATCGACCACGACCGCAATGTGGGCACCGTGCTGAACGTGCTCGACGAACTCGGCATCGCCGAGGACACCATCGTCATCTACTCCACCGACAACGGCCCGCACCGCAATACCTGGCCCGACGGCGGCACGACACCGTTCCGCAGCGAGAAGAACACCAACTGGGAGGGCGCATTCCGGATTCCCGAGCTGATCCGCTGGCCCGGAAAGATCAAAGCCGGCACCGTCTCCAACGAGATCATCCAGCACCACGACTGGTTGCCGACCCTGCTGGCCGCCGCGGGTGAACCCGATATCAGCGAGAAGCTGAAGAAGGGGCACAAGGCCGGCGCAGACGGGGAAACCGAGTACAAGGTCCACATCGACGGGTACAACCTGCTGCCCTACCTGACCGGCGAGGTCGATACCAGCCCGCGGCGCGGGTTCTTCTACTTCTCCGACGACGGCGACCTCGTTGCGATGCGGTTCGAGAACTGGAAGATCGTGTTCGCCGAGCAGCGCTGCCAGGGCACGCTGCGGGTGTGGGCCGAACCGTTCACCCCCCTGCGGGTCCCCAAGCTGTTCAACCTGCGCACCGACCCGTACGAGTACGCCGACATCACGTCCAACACGTACTACGAGTGGTTGTTGCGGCATGACTACTTCGTGTTCTATGCGACGGCGATGGCGACGAAATTCCTTGAGACGTTCAAGGAATTCCCGCCACGGCACGCCCCGGCGAGCTTCAGCGTCGACCAAGCCGTCGAGAAGCTGCACGAGTTCCTGGCCAAGGACTGACCCGTCTCGAGTCTTGAATTTTCCCTGAGAGACGCAAGAGTTCGTCGTCAACTCGCCCACCGACGCATAACGTCGGGGTGGGTCGGGAGCGCTCGCGGCAGTCACGTCAAGGGAATCGATACGAAAGCGAGGCCGTGCACATGCCGAACAATCAACCGAACATCCTCGTCATCTGGGGCGACGACATCGGGATCAGCAACCTGTCCTGCTACAGCATGGGCCTGATGGGCTACCGGACGCCCAACATCGACCGGATCGCCAAGGAAGGCATGCTGTTCACCGACTCGTACGGGGAGCAGAGCTGCACGGCAGGCCGCTCATCGTTCATCACCGGCCAGAGTGTGTACCGCACCGGCTTGTCCAAGGTCGGGATGCCCGGTGTGGACATGGGCATGTCGCCCGAGGATCCGACGATCGCCACACTGCTGAAGTCGGTCGGGTATGCCACCGGGCAGTTCGGCAAGAATCACCTCGGCGACCTGAACAAGTATCTGCCGACCGCGCACGGTTTCGACGAGTTCTTCGGCAACCTGTACCACCTCAATGCCGAGGAAGAACCCGAAAACCCTGACTACCCAACCGAAGAAGAGGCGCCGCAGCTTCGCGCCAAGATGCTGCCGCGCGGTGTTGTCCATTCGTGGGCCACCGATGAGGAATCCGACGAGGTCGACCCGCGCTTCGGTCCGCTGGGCAAGCAGCGGGTCGAGGACACCGGCCCGCTCACCAAGAAGCGGATGGAGACCATCGACGACGAGACCACCGAGGCGTGTATTGACTTCATCAAGCGCCAGCATGAGGCGGACAAGCCGTTCTTCGCCTGGATGAACACCACCCACATGCACTTCCGGACGCACACCAAGCCAGAAAGCCGTGGACAGGCCGGCCGGTGGCAGTCCGAATACCACGACACGATGGTCGATCACGACCGCAATGTCGGTCAGCTGCTCGACGCGCTCGATGAGTTGGGAATCGCCGAGGACACCATCGTCATCTACTCCACCGACAACGGCCCGCACGCCAACACCTGGCCCGACGGGGCGACCACTCCGTTCCGCAGCGAGAAGAACACCAACTGGGAAGGCGCATTCCGGGTCCCCGAGCTGATCCGCTGGCCCGGAAAGATCGAGGCGGGCAGTGTCTCCAACGAGATCGTCCAGCACCACGACTGGTTGCCGACGTTCTTGGCCGCCGCCGGAGACGCCGACATCGTCGAGAAGCTCAAGAAGGGCTACGAGGCCGGTGATCGCACCTACAAGGTCCACATCGACGGCTTCAACCTGTTGCCGTACCTGACCGGCGAGGTGGACAAGAGCCCGCGTCGTGGCTTGGTGTACTTCTCCGACGATTGCGACGTGCTCGGTGTCCGTATCGACAACTGGAAGATCGTGTTCATGGAGCAGCGGTGCCAGGGCACCCTGCAGATCTGGTTCGAGCCGTTCACGGTCCTGCGCGCACCGAAGCTGTTCAACCTGCGCACCGACCCCTACGAACGTGCCGACATCACGTCAAACACCTACTGGGACTGGTACTTCGACCACGACTTCCTGGTGTTCATGGCAAATGCGCTGGTGACCCAGTTCCTGGAGACATTCAAGGAGTTCCCGCCGCGGCGCGAGCCGGCATCGTTCACGATCAGCAATGCCGTCGAGCAGCTCAACAAATACCTCGAATCGATCGGCGGCTGAGGGGTGTCCGACCTCCCATCCTGGAACGACGGACCCACGAAGTCGGCGATCGTCGACTTCGTGGACCGCGCCACCGCCGAGGTGCCGCCCGAGGAACGTGTCGCGGTGTTCGACAACGACGGCACGCTGTGGTGTGAGAAGCCGGCCTACATCCAGCTGGATTTCCTGGTGCGGCGGCTGGCCGAGCAGGCCGCCGCCGACCCGGCGCTGGCCACCAAACAGCCGTACCAGGCCGCGGCCGCCGGGAACCTGGCCTGGTTCGGCGACGCCGTCACCAAGCACTACAACGGCGATGATTCGGCCCTGAAAATCCTTGCCGGAGGAATTCTCTCGGCCTATGCCGGGATGACCGTCGACGACCACGCCGAACGGATCAAGGCCTTCTTCGCCGAGGCGCAGCACCCGACACTGGCCCGCCCGTACACCGCGTGCGGCTATGCGCCGATGATCGACCTGCTGCGTTACCTTGAGGCCAACGGTTTCACCAACTACATCGTCTCCGGTGGCGGCCGGGACTTCATGCGCCCCGTGACGGCATCGATGTACGGTGTTCCGCCGGAGCGGGTCATCGGTAGTTCGGTGGGCCTGGATTTCGTCGACGGACAACTCCGGACCACCGCCACACCGGAGTTCCTCAACGACGGCCCGGTCAAGGCGGTGCGCATCTGGGGCCGCATCGGGCGTCGCCCGATCTTCGCGGCGGGCAACTCCAACGGCGACATCCAGATGCTGGAGTACACCAGCGCCGGCCCGGCCACATCGTTGAGCGTGCTGGTGCGTCACGACGACGCCTCGCGCGAATTCGATTACACGGCAGGGGCAGAGAAGGCCTTGGACCTGGCGAGGTCCAACGGCTGGACGGTGGTCAGCATGCGCGACGATTGGACGACGGTCTTTGACTGAGCGTGCACCAAGGTCATCGACTGTGCGCTCAGGGCGCAAAAGTGCGAGTGGTCCTCGCCCTCACCGCAGAGTCGGCGCATGACCGACAGCGATCTGGTCTGGATTCCCGCGCAGACGACAATCCTCGGCTCCGACGCGCACTACCCCGAGGAGGCGCCGGCCCGCGAGGTTTCCACGGCGGGGTTCTGGATCCAGCGGCACCAGGTGACCAACGCCGACTACGCCGAATTCGTGGAGGCCACCGGCTATGTCACCGTCGCCGAGCGTCCGGTGAATCCGGACGACTTCCCCGGTGCCCCACCGGAGAACCTGGTGCCGGGCTCGATGGTGTTCCGGCGCACGGCGGGTCCGGTGGACCTGCGGCACATCAGCCAGTGGTGGGCGTGGACACCGGGCGCGTGCTGGAATCACCCCAGGGGGCCACGCTCCTCGTTGACGGGCCGCGAGCAACATCCCGTGGTGCACATCGCCTTTGATGACGCCGCGGCCTACGCAGATTGGGCCGGTCTGGCGCTGCCGACCGAGGCGGAGTGGGAGACCGCGGCCCGCGGCGGCATCTCCGGTGCGGCCTACACCTGGGGCGACGAGCCCGAGCCACCCGGACGGCAACTGGCGAACTACTGGCACGGCGAGTTCCCCTATCTTCCCGAAACCGGCTACGGGACAACGAAACCTGTCGGCTCCTTCGAGCCCAACGGCTACGGGCTGTTCGACATGGCGGGCAACGTGTGGGAGTGGACCACCGACTGGTACGGCGAGGACCGGGCCACCACTCCGTGCTGCGCCGCGGACACCTACGATCCGAACCAACCGCAGTTTCAGATCGGGCGCCGGGTGATCAAGGGCGGCTCGTTCCTGTGCGCCGACAGCTACTGCATGCGGTACCGCCCGGCCGCGCGGCGACCTCACATGGTGGATACCGGCATGAGCCACATCGGTTTTCGGTGTGTGAAACGGTCCTAGTCGAAGGCCGGCGCGACGAATCGTCGCAGCATCTCCTGCTCGGTGGCGTCATCGGCACCGGGCCACACCAGCAGCGAGAGCACCAGCCGGACGATCCACGCCGCGGCAACCGGGTCGTCCTCGGCCAGCCCGCTGAGTTCGGTGGCGAACTCCGCGGGCACCGGTGACCGGGTCAGATCGGCCATGCCATCGCCACTGCGCAGTGAGCCGACCAGGAGATCGAACATCGGGTCGGCCCGAATCCGCTGTAGTGCAACGGTGACCGCGGTCAGCACCCGCTGGGCGCCGGCAAGGCCGTCGACCGCCCGGCGCACTTCTCCCACGATCGCAGCGGCCAGCCGGGCCAGCACGGCGTCACGGATCTGGGCCTTTCCGCCCGCGTGCCGGTAGATCGTGGCCCGCGAACAGTGCACCCGGGCGGCGAGGGCATCGATGTCGAGGGAGTCGAATCCGTCGCGGGCGGCCATCTCCGCTGCGGCCGCATAGATCCGCTCGGCGGCCTCCGCGCGCCGGTCGCCGCCTACCAGCCAATCCGCACGCGTGGGAGACACAACAGCGAATTTATCGCATCTTGAGACGAAATACGTCGTGATTCTCACTTCACGCGCAGGTGGCGGACCCAGGTTGAGACACCGCCTCGCCGGACGCCGGAGCGGCCCGTATCAACTTGCGCCGGCGTCATTGACTGCTCCCGGACACCCAGCCAACCTGGGCAAATGCTTGCCGCACACGAACTGTTCGACCCGGCCTGTCTGCAGGATCCGTACCCGCTGTATGACCGGCTGCGGGCCGGTGCGCCGGTGGCACAGGTCGGCGACTCCCCGTTTTTCGTGGTGAGCTCGTTCGACGCCGTCATCGAAGCCACCGCGCGACCGGAGGACTTCTCGTCGAACCTCACCGCGACCATGTGGTACCAGGGCGACGGCACCGTCTCACCGTTCGGCATGGGCGAGCCCGGCGCAGACTTTCACGTGCTGGCCACGGCCGACGACCCGATCCACAACGCGCACCGCAAGGCGGTGCTGCCCCGGATGGCGGCCAAGCGGATCGCCGAGTTGGAGCCGTTCATCGCCGCCACCGCCGCGGAGCTGCTGGCGGGGGCAGGACCCACCTTCGACTGGATGTCCACCCTGGCCGACCGCCTGCCGATGCTGGTGGTCGCACGGCTGCTGGGACTGCCCGCCGACGATGTGGACCGGCTGGTGGCCTGGGCGTACGCCAGTACGCAACTGCTCGACGGACTGGTCGATACCGAGCAGCTGACCGCGTCGGGGATCGCGGCCATCGAACTCGGCGGCTACCTGACCGAACGGTTCGAGGCGGCGGTGGCAAACCCGGGCGAAGACCTGTTGGGAGACCTGGCGGCGGTCTGTGCGACCGAACGACTGTCGCCGGAAACCGCCGTGCTCATGCTCGTGCAGCTGGTGGGCGCGGGCGGGGAGTCAACGGCGTCGCTGATCGGCAGCGCGGCCTGGATTCTGAGCCGCAGGCCCGAACTGGCCGAACGGCTGCGGCACGATCCGGCGATGGTCGCGTCGTTTCTGGAGGAGGTGTTGCGGCTCGAATCCCCGTTCCGGGGTCACTATCGGCATGTGCTGACCGACGCCGAGCTGGCGGGCGTCACGGTGCCGGCGGGGGCACACCTACTGCTGCTGTGGGGCGCGGCCAACCGCGACGAAGCGGTGTTCGAGGCGCCGGCCGAATTCCGGCTGGACCGGCCGAATATCAAGAGCCACTTGGCGTTCGGCAAGGGCGGGCACTTCTGCCTCGGAGCGGCACTGGCCCGCATGGAGGCCCGCGCCGTGATCTCGGCGCTGTTGGCGGCCGATTACACGCTCGTCCCGGCCGGCGAGGCCGAATGGCAGCCGAGCATGCTGGTGCGCCGGTTACGTCAGCTTCCGCTGAGCGTGCGGTGATCCGGCGACGAGTTCAGGTCGGCCTAAGCCGCGAGCGCGATGCTGTCGTCGTCGACGAACACCAGGCCGCCGTCGTCGAGGTTGACGGCCCAGCGTCGAGCCGGCTCGACGATTCGCTCGCCGGCGACCTCGACCGCGGTCCCGGCCAAGTCGGCGAAATCTTCTACGACGGTGCCGTGCAGTTCTTCGTCAGTGCCCGGATACACGACCACCGAGGAACCCACAGCAACGACTCCGGCAATTTCGTCGGAGTCACTGTCGTTAACCCCCGTCACGACATCTTCGGACATCTCACACCTCCCCAATTGCTGACGCGTGCAACCGAGTACATCACAAACGCCTGCGATTGGCTCACTTTCGCCGATACCTACAGCCACACCTTGCATAGGCGTCGGGCAAATTTCCAAATCCGGATACGAATACCTATCTGGCAAACGCATCACATCACGGGTCGATACGTGTGCTCGGTCACATTTATCGAACGACAGTGCCATTCGCGGATGCTTTTGAGGCAACGCCAGCAACCTTCGCCTCACCGGACACTCCCCCAGTTCGACCGCCCTGCACCGGTTGCTGAGCAGCGACGGGCTAATAGCCCATTTAATGCGTCGCAACGCCGGGCGGATCGTGGTGACACACACCACATCTCTGTTCGCTAGTGTTGCAACACGTTCTAGCGAGGAGGCCCATGTCCGACGCTGTCTTGGTGACCGGAGCTTTCGGTTTGGTGGGTTCTGCCGTCGTGAAGGCGCTCGCCGCCGCCGGCCGGAGCGTGGCAGCGACCGATCTCGACGTGCCCGCGAACCGCAAGGCCGCGGCCTCACTCCCGTCATCGGTTCAGGTGCACTGGGCCGATCTGACCGATTCGGCCGCGGTCGACCGTCTGGTGTCAGCGGTCGCACCGGCCGCGATCATCCACCTCGCCGCGATCATCCCGCCGTTCTGCTACATGCGCCGCGGGCTGGCCCGCAAGGTCAACGTCGAGGCCACCGGGTCGCTGCTGCGTGCCGCCGAAGCCCAGCCGGCGCCGCCCCGGTTCATCCAGGCCTCCAGCATCGCGGTCTACGGCGCCCGCAACCCGCACCACATCGACGACGTGCTGACGCCGGACACCCCGACCAACGCGTCCGACATCTACGGCGCGCACAAGGTCGAGGCCGAGGCGCTGGTCCGGGCCTCCACGCTGGACTGGCTGATCCTGCGTCTCGGTGGCGTGATGAGCTCCGAGTTCAGCGTCGACATGGACGTCGACCTCATCTCCTTCGAAAGCGTGCTGCCCGCCGACGGGCGACTACAGACCGTCGATGTGCGCGACGTCGCGGCGGCGTTCGTCGCGGCCACCACGGCGGACGCCAACCGCGAGGTGCTGCTGATCGGCGGTGATCCCGCGACGCACCGCCACATCCAGTCCGCGGTCGGTTCGCAGGCGGCGGCCGCCATGGGCATCAGAGGCGGATTGCCGATCGGGCGCCCCGGTAACCCCGACGATGACGCCGCCTGGTTCGCCACCGACTGGATGGACACCACCCGCTCCCAGGAGGTGCTCGGGTTCCAGCATCACAGCTGGCCCGAGCTGCTGGCCGACACCAGAGCCAACGCCGGGTGGAAACGTTTCCCGATCGGTCTGGCCGCCCCGCTGATCCGCGGGTTCCTGCGGTCCAAGTCCGCCTACAAGGACTATCCCGGGCGGTACGCCGATGTGTGGAACGCCATCGACAAGAAGTGGGGCGACCATCGACCGGACGACGGAGGCCAGGCATGAGCACCCAGCGCGTCGCGATCGTCATCGGTGGGGCCTCGGGCATCGGGTGGGCCAGCGCCCTTGCCCTGGCCGCCGACGGCTGCCGCATCGTGGTGGCCGACCGGGATACCGAGGGTGCGGCGGCCCGTAGCGCCGAGCTGGGCGCCCCGCATACGAGCCACTACGTCGACGTCACCGACGAGGCCTCGGTAGAGCAGCTGTTCGCCGCGGCGGGTCCGGTCGACATCGTGCTCAACTGCGCCGGGTTCAGCAACGTCGGACTGATCACCGACATGCCGGTCGAGGATTTCCGCTCGGTGATCGACGTCTGCCTCAACGGCGGCTTCGTCGTCGCCAAACACGCCGGCCGGAACCTGCCAGAAGGTGGTGTGCTGGTATCGATTTCCTCGTTGAACGGCCGTCAGCCCGCGGCAGGTATGAGCGCCTACTGTGCGGCCAAGGCCGGCTTGTCGATGCTCACCCAGGTGGCCGCGCTCGAGCTGGGGCCCCGCGGCATCAGGGTCAACGCGATCGCACCGGGCTTCGTGAAGACGCCGCTCACCGACCCCGCGGCGATGATCCCGGGCGTGGTCGAGGAGTACGTCGAGAACACCGCGCTGGGCCGCACCGGCACGCCGGAGGACATCGCCGCCGCGGTGGTGTTCATCTGCTCGCCGCAGGCGTCGTGGCTGACCGGTGAGGTGCTCGATCTCAACGGCGGCGCACACCTGCGGCGGTACCCGGACGTGCTCGGGCACGTCATGAAGCTGGCCCAGGCGTGACGACGTCCCTGGCCGGCGAGGCCGCCCGTGGCGCCGATCTCGGCCCCACCGTCACGCTGGAGTGACGCTCAATGCCGACCGTCACGCTGGAGTGACGATAAGGTCAGCGCAACGGCGGGAAGGCGTGGAAATGAAAGACGAGTTCACCCTCAGCCAGAAGCGCGCACTCGCCGTCGTCACGGTGCTGGCCATCCTGCTGGGTGCCTATTTCCTGCGCAGCTTCTTCGTGCTGATCGTGATGGCTGCCGTCGGCGCCTACCTCTTCACCCCGCTCTACCAACGGTTTCAGCGCCGAATGGGCAGTGGTCTCGCGGCCGCGCTGACCCTGTTGGTCGCCATCCTGATGGTGATCATCCCGGTGTCGCTGGTGGTGTTCATGGCGATCGTGCAGGTGACCCAGCTCGTCAACACCGTGAGCACCTGGATCGCCGACACCGACATCAGCACGCTGGGCGACCGGGCCCTGCAGCTGATCAACTCACTGGCCGACCGGGTGCCGTTCCTGGATGTCAATGTCACCGCAGATTCGTTGCGCGACACCGTGGTCAAGCTCTCTCAGCACCTCGGCGAATGGCTGCTCGGCATCCTGCAGGGCGCGGTCGGCGGCATGGTCGGTGCGATCACCTCGTCGATCATCTTCCTGTACGTGTTCATCTCGATGCTGGTCAACAGCTCCGAGATGGCCACCTTGATCCGCCGGCTCAACCCACTCGGCGAGGAGATCACCGACCTGTACCTGGCCAAGACCGGCGCCATGGTGAAGGGAACGGTCAAGGGCCAGTTCGTGATCGCGTTCTGCCAGGGCGTGGCCGGCGCCATCTCGATCTACATCGCCGGCTTTCACAACGGGTTCTTCGTCTTCGCGATCCTGCTGACCGCGTTGTCGGTGATCCCGCTCGGCGGCGGCATCGTCACCATTCCGTTCGGCATCGGAATGATGTTCTTCGGCAACATCATCGGCGGCATCTTCGTGGTGGTGTTCCACCTGCTGGTGGTCACCAACATCGACAACCTGCTGCGGCCGTGGCTGGTACCCAAGGCGGCCCGGCTCGACCCGGCGCTGATGCTGCTGGCCGTGTTCGCCGGCATCTCGATGTTCGGCTTCTTCGGTCTGGTGATCGGACCGGTGCTGATGATCATCATCGTCACCACGGTCAGCGTGTACCTGGCCGTCTACAAGGGCGTCGAACTCGAGGTCACCGAGCCCGACGAGCCGGGTCAGCGGCCGTGGCGGCGGGTGTGGGACTGGATGCAGAAACGGCTCGGCGGCACAAAAGGCGAAAAAGCCGCCGCCCGAGCCGAACCCAAGGCCGAAGCCGGCGCCGACGGCTAAGCCGTCAGCCGCTCGGTGAGGAACTCCACCACCCGCTTGCGCGCCTCATAAGCGGGATGCCCGTCGACCTCGCGGACCTGATCGGTCAGCACCGAATGCGCCGACGCCTGGATGCCGTGCGCATTGCCCTTCTTCGAGTCGATCTCGATGACCTCGAACGCATCGCCGAGACGGGCCTTGAGCGTGGTGAACCGGTCTCCTGGCGCCAACTTGTCCTGGCTGAACCGCAGCGCCAACGCACACAGGCCGTCGTTGGCGACCCGCTGTTCGACGATCTTGAGCTCGGCCTCCGACATCCCTGGATCACGCTTCTGCTTCGCCGTCAAGGCGATCGGCACCGAAGGCTGGCTCAGCACCGGAGCCAGCACGCTGTCGTCGACCGCGGCGGCGAGCGCGAAACCGCCGGTGAAACACTGCCCGATGACGCCGACGCCCTTGCCTGGCGTGCTGGCATTCAGATCACGGGCCAGCGCCCGCAGGTAGTGCGCGACGGGTCGGTCAGCGTTGGTGGCGAACGCCGCGAACTCCTTGGTGACGCACGCCTTCAGCATCACCGGGATGGCGCCGGGACGCACGGCGGCCGCGCCGGGCGTGCCGAACAACGACGGCGCGGCCACGGTGAAACCGTTGTCCACCAGATGGTTGCCCAGCGCCAGCACGCCGGGATGAAGTCCGGGGATCTCCGGGATCAGCACCACACCCGGGCCGGAACCCTTGCGGTAGACGTCGTACGTCTGGTTGGCGGCGGTGAAGGGAGCGACGCTCCACCCGGTCAGATCTGCTTCTGGCGACGTCAACACGGGCTCCGTCCGTTAGTGCGTCACGGCCTCTTGATCGGCAGCGGCGACTGCGTCTGCGTCGCACGTGCCAGCGTACGGAACTCCTCCGTACCACCGGCGCCCGTGATGGCGACCTGCGCCGGCCCGCTCAGCCGAGTGGTCCACACCGGTTCCGGGTCGCTGCTCTCGTAGACCACCCAGGTCACCCCGTCGACCTCCTGCGCACCCGACGGATAAGAATCCGGCTTGATCGAGGCCACCAGGGCGGCCTCGTCGGCGTTGCTCTGGGTGAGGCTCAGGTACTTGCCGGTGGGCGCCAGGTACCCGACGCGCGAGGCCACGGCCCTGGCACGCTGCCCGTCGGGCAGGGTCATCCCGCCGTCGATACCGCTGCGACTGCCGGAGTTGGGCTGCCAGCCCTCGGGCAGCCGGGGCAGCCGGATCGGGATCTTCAGGGCGTCGGCATCGGCCTGCAGGGCGGCCGGGGCATCGAACTGCGGCACCGGCCCGGCCCCTGGCCCGCCGGCCTGCAGCGAGCACATCCCGAGCATTCCGGCCAGCACGATGCAGGCCACGACCAGCGGGGCCATCGACCAGAACATGTCCCGGCCATCCTGCAGTAACCGGGCCTTTTCGGGTCTCGGAGCCGGGGTTGGCTGGGACGTCGGCTCAGTGGACATGCTCGCCAGTATCCCAGCTCCCAAACCCGCAGGCCGTTCTGGGACAATTTGCGCCATGAGTCCCACGCGGGGGGAAGCCCCGGATCGCAACCTTGCCCTCGAACTCGTCCGGGTGACCGAGGCCGGCGCCATGGCCGCCGGCCGCTGGGTCGGCCGTGGCGACAAGGAGGGCGGCGACGGAGCCGCCGTCGACGCCATGCGTGAGCTGGTCAATTCCGTGTCGATGCGCGGCGTCGTGGTGATCGGTGAGGGCGAGAAGGACGAAGCCCCGATGCTCTACAACGGCGAAGAGGTCGGCAACGGCGACGGGCCGGAGTGCGACTTCGCCGTGGACCCCATCGACGGCACCACCCTGATGAGCAAGGGCATGCCCAACGCCATCTCGGTGCTCGCGGTCGCCGAGCGGGGCGCCATGTTCGACCCGTCGGCCGTGTTCTACATGAACAAGATCGCCGTCGGTCCGGAAGCCGCCGAGGCCATCGACATCACCGCCCCGATCGGCGAGAACATCCGGCGGGTGGCCAAGGTGCGCGGCGCCTCGGTGAGCGACCTGACCGTGTGCATCCTGGACCGTCCCCGGCACGCCCAGCTGATCGACGATGCGCGTGCCGCCGGCGCCCGCATCCGGCTGATCACCGACGGCGATGTCGCCGGCGCCATCTCGGCCTGCCGCCCCAACTCGGGCACCGACATCCTGGCCGGCATCGGCGGCACCCCCGAGGGCATCATCGCCGCGGCGGCCATCCGCTGCATGGGCGGTGCGATCCAGGCCCAGCTCGCCCCCACCGACGACGCCGAGCGCCAGAAGGCCATCGACGCCGGCTACGACCTGGACCAGGTGCTGTCCACCGAAGACCTGGTGTCGGGCGAGAACGTCTTCTTCTGCGCGACCGGTGTCACCGACGGCGACCTGCTCAAGGGTGTGCAGTACTACCCCGGTGGCTGCACCACCCAGTCCATCGTGATGCGGTCCAAGTCCGGCACGGTCCGGATGATCGAGGCCTACCACCGGCTGGCCAAGCTCAACGAGTACTCCGCCATCGACTTCACCGGCGACAAGTCCGCCGCCTACCCGCTCCCCTAACTCGAGAAAGGCACGCATGAGCACCGACAACGCTGTCGAGACCGAATACCGCATCGAGCACGACACCATGGGCGAGGTCCGGGTGCCGGTCAACGCCCTGTGGCGGGCGCAGACCCAGCGGGCCGTCGAGAACTTCCCGATCTCGTTCCGCGGCCTGGAGCGCACCCAGATCCGCGCACTCGGATTGCTGAAGGCCGCCTGCGCGCAGGTCAACAAGGACCTGGGCCTGCTGGCCGCCGACAAGGCCGACGCCATCATCGCCGCCGCCGGTGAGATCGCCGACGGTCTGCACGACGATCAGTTCCCGATCGACGTGTTCCAGACCGGCTCGGGCACCAGCTCGAACATGAACGCCAACGAGGTGATCGCCTCGATCGCGGCCCGCAACGGCGTGACCGTTCACCCCAACGACGACGTGAACATGTCGCAGAGCTCCAACGACACGTTCCCGACCGCCACCCACATCGCGGCCACCGAAGCCGCTGTGCGCCACCTGATCCCGGCGCTCGAGGTGCTGCACGAGTCGCTGGCCGCCAAGGCCAAGCAGTGGAAGACCGTGGTGAAGTCCGGCCGCACCCACCTCATGGACGCGGTGCCGGTGACGCTGGGCCAGGAGTTCGGCGGCTACGCCCGCCAAATCGAGGCCGGCATCGAACGAGTGAAGGCCACCCTGCCCCGCCTCGGTGAACTCGCCATCGGCGGTACCGCCGTGGGTACCGGGCTCAACGCGCCCGACGGCTTCGGCGCCAAGGTGGTCGAGGTGCTGGTGAACCAGACCGGCCTGGCCGAACTGCGCACCGCCGCAGACTCGTTCGAGGCTCAGGCCGCCCGCGACGGGCTGGTCGAGGCGTCCGGCGCTCTGAAGACCATCGCCGCCTCGCTGACCAAGATCGCCAACGACGTGCGCTGGATGGGTTCGGGCCCGCTGACCGGCCTGGGCGAGATTCAGCTGCCGGATCTGCAGCCGGGCAGCTCGATCATGCCGGGCAAGGTCAATCCCGTTCTGCCCGAGGCGGTTACCCAGGTCGCCGCCCAGGTGATCGGCAACGACGCCGCCGTCACCGTCGGCGGCCTGTCGGGTGCGTTCGAGCTGAACGTGTACATCCCGATGATGGCCCGCAACGTGCTGGAGTCGTTCAACCTGCTGGCCAACGTGTCTCGGTTGTTCGCCGAGAAGTGCATCGACGGTCTGGTGGCCAACGAGGAGCACCTGCGCACGCTGGCCGAGTCCTCCCCCTCGATCGTGACGCCGCTGAACTCGGCGATCGGCTACGAGGAGGCCGCCAAGGTCGCCAAGCAGGCCCTGAAGGAGAAGAAGACCATCCGCCAGACGGTCATCGACCGCGGCCTGATCGGTGACAAGCTCAGCGAGGCCGAACTGGACAAACGCCTCGACGTGCTGGCCATGGCCAAGGTGAAGGACGGCGAGTAGCCCTCACCTTCTCTGCGCGAGCGACTCAAGGGCCTGAGATCATTAATATGAGCTCAGGCCCTTGAGGAGTACCGACACTTCGTGGCTGCGGTACCTAACTTTAAAAGGCTACGCGGATGCCAGCGGCGAGCGACACCACCCGGCGCCGCCCGATTGTGTGGTGGCCGCCCCTCAGTTATGGCCCCACACACTCTTCATGGTCTTCGGCCATCGCATCTTGTCCGTATACCGACTCAGCCGTCGGTCGATCTCTTTTGACCACTCGGAACTCTTTGCCAGAACCGTCAGATCAGAGGAACCTGTCGTCTTCTCAGCGGCCTTACGCGCGATACGGACCCATTCGTAAACGTGTTCCAACCGGCTTGGAGTGAACCCATGAGGGTCAATATTACCGATCATCTGGGGCCGTGGCCGAGAAGAACAGAGCGCAAAAGCAGTTGCTGCGCGAGCCAACTGATAACGAACGTTACCCCGTTCCTGACGATTCAATTGCTCAGTTCCATCCAGATAGGCATCCACATATCGGACAATCAAAACGGAATTCAAGAATGCGCTAAGCGGAGTTGACGGGCGAAACACCTTATCATAGCGAGGTGAGCGAACCAATGTAGACGGTTGCCCTCGCGAAATATGCGGCTCACACAATATGATTGCCCCGACAGCTTGCGCAAGCTCTAGTACCTCCATGATTTGATTTCGAGGTTTACCAAGATTCTTATACTGATTCTTTTTTCTTTCGTAATAGAATCCATGTTGGGAAAAATACTCTTCGATAGAACGTTGAAAAGGCTCAGCCGCCCGAAGGGATGCACTTGAAACTCTGTTTTGGCTATTTGTCGCCTTGATAATATGGGAAGCCAGGGTCTCATCTTCCGCTTCAATCACCCGCACCAATAATCGCCGCTCTTCGCCAGCACTTTCTGGTAAGCTGCCAACCGAAAAGTAATGGTGGATGTTGCGCGACGTCTGAAGTCCATTCACAATCTGAGGATCTTCAATTACGAGCGATTTCTTACTCTGCTGGACCCGGGCGCCGAGAACCGTCACTCCATTGTTCAACCACCAGAAGTCTGCTTTCGAATCGTCACCTTGCCTCAAAGACTCGGCGATCGCTCGGTTGATGGTTGTATCGCCTTCATACTCTCGGACGTTCTCTTCAAAAATGTCGCCACGCAGTTCATTCGACTCGCCGTGCGTAATGAATCGATACCACTCAGCAAGTGTGACCAAACAGACGAGCCCACCCTTGTCCGCGGATATGGGGCCCTCGGAGACACGAAGGTCGGCAATCGTGGTCAATCGCTCGCGTGCACGTGAATTCAGTTCACGTGCACCAACGAAGGAGATGGTTGTGGCGGCGTCATGGAAGCAAGTCGATAAAACGGATTGCAGACGTTCCTTTTTTCGGAGCACCTTCGCATGAGGTTCCTCAACCGACTTCGTTACATAACTCACAGAGATGTTTAGTTCAGGAAACGTCTGCGAAGCCGCGAGGTATGTTGACCGAAAAATACTCAACCGCTCTAGAAGCCGATCATTAAACTCAACTTGCAAGCCTTTCGGTGCATCGAGCTGCAACAGCAATGGCAGGTGATCGATCAACAGCTGGAGCGCAGTCTCTTTGTACCCTCTCTCGGATTTAACTTGCACAATATGTAATTCGATTTGGTTTCTTTCATACACAGCCGGTGAATCATCCTCAACCAATACACCATTGAGAAATGTATATACCGCGTCTATGCCGCCATCGTCGCCACCTTCAGTGATCCCAGCCTCAATTTGCTGATACGACAGCTGCCATTGCCGCATTAAGGTATCGATCGAACTAAGAAGAAAGAAATCAGGTTCAGACGAGTCTGGATACGTCTCCATTCGGTACTTGGCCAGTCGCCCCTCCAGAAGTAAGACTTCATTGGGCGTGGACGCAGCGTTCGATGGCACAGATGCCTCCCCAAAGCAATTGAGCCGAATTGACAATTTGTGAGCTTGTTATATCTATCACAAACCCATCATGTTTGCCCCCGTCTGCACGGAAGTGCTGCGTCCACGCATCTGGTACGCAGAACGATCCCGGCGGGCTGCGGAATGAAACAAACCGCGTTAATGCCGGATCATGGCACAGGTTCCCAATAGCCTCGACAACGTCGCCCGACTATGTGCCTGCATGCTTGTCAACACGCACTACTCGGGAAGCGGTGCGGCCCAAAGCAACACGGTCCCGCCACCGGGCCGGTCGGTCACGCTGAACGCGCCACCGGCACTCGATGCCCGGGCCCGCAGATTGCTCAGGCCGCTCTCGGTGACGTCGGCGGGAATCCCGCGACCGTTGTCACTCACTTCCACGGTCAAATCGTCGGCCACCTCTACCCGGACGGTGAGTTCGGTTGCCCCAGAATGACGTACGGCGTTGCTGATCGCCTCGCGCAGCACCGCCTCGGCATGCTCGGCCAGGGTGGCGTCCACCACGGACAGCGGGCCGACGAACCGGGTACTCGTGTGCAGCCCGGCGTCGGCGAACTGGGCGATCACCTCGTCGAGCCGCTGCCGCAACCGCGTCGTGCCGGCCTGCGCGCCGTGCAGATCGAAGATCGCCGTGCGGATCTCCTGGATGACGGCCTGCAGATCGTCGACGGTGTCGCTGAGTCGCTGCTGCACCTCCGGGGCCTGCGCCCGCGGAATCGTGCCCTGCAGCGACAATCCCACCGCGAACAACCGCTGGATCACGTGATCGTGCAGGTCACGGGCGATGCGGTCGCGGTCGGCCAGGATCTCCAGCTCCCGCATGCTGCGCTGCGAGCTGGCCAGTCGCCACGCGACCGCGGCCTGATCGGCGAAGGCGGCGGCCATGTCCAGTTGCTCCGAGGTGAAGTGGCGGGCCCCGTCGGCACGCACCGCCACCAGCACACCGGCGACGGTGTCACTGGCCCGCAGCGGCAGCACCAGCGCCGGGCCGCCGGACCCGTCGAGCTCGAGTCGATCGAGCCGGTGCGGCGTACCGTCCCGGAATGCCGCACCCACGGCGTCCTGCCCGTTCGGGCCCACCGCAATCGAATCGATGGTGGTCGGACTGCCCGCGGTGGCGGCGATCACCAGGGTGTCGGCCTCGCCGGCCGGATCCTCACCGGGTACCGCGACCACGATGCGGTCCGCGCCGGTCAGTTTGAGCGCCTCGTCGGCCACCATCCGGAACACCGTGGCCGGGTCGGTGCCGCCGAGCAGTTCGGTGCCGATATCGCGGGTGGCGGCGATCCAGGCCTGCCGGTCGCGGGCCACCTCGTAGAGCCGGGCGTTCTCCACCGCGACGCCTGCGGCCGCGGCCAGCGCCTGTACCAGGATCTCGTCGTCCTCACTGAACGGCTGCCCGTTGGTCTTTTCCGTGAGATACAGGTTGCCGAACACCTCGTCACGGATCCGCACCGGGACACCGAGAAACGTCCGCATCGGCGGATGGTTCGGCGGGAATCCGACCGAGGCGGAATGTTGGCGGATGTCGTCGAGCCGGATCGGTTTCGGATCGTCGATCAGCACACCGAGCACGCCGCGGCCCTCGGGCAGATGCCCGATCAAGGCCCGCGTTTCGTCGTCGATGCCCTGGTAGACGAACTCCGTCAGTTCATGGTCATCGCCGCGCACCCCCAGCGCGCCGTAGCGGGCATCGACCAGCTGGATCGCGGTCTGCACGATGGTGCTCAACGTGACTTCGAGGTCAAGGCCCGAGGTCACCGCGAGCATGGCCTCCACCAGCCCGTCGATCCGATCGCGCCCGGTCAGGATCTCCTCGACCCGGTCCTGCACCTCGGTGAGCAGCTCACGCAGCCTCAGCTGCGACAGGGTGTCCCGCAACGGCGGAGTTCGCGGTTCATCGTCGGGGCGTGCGCCGTGGCCAGTCACGTCACCATGCTGGCACTCGGGGCCGCAACGCACCAAGCGTGTCCAGCTGGTCACCCCGCGGCCGGCTCGGGACCGAACCGGAACCGGCGCCCGGTGACCCGCACCGGTGACACCCTGACGTAGTGAGTTTTCGTCGTTGCCGTCCACGGAAGCAACTGCGCCCGTTCGGCTTCGTCGAGTTCCTCGTCGGTGCGCACAGTGCGTGCGATGCCCCGCACGATCACGCTCCAGCCTTCGGCCGAGTTGTGATCGTCGGCCTCGAACACCACCTGGTTGTTGATCGCGGCACTGATCAGTTTCGTGCCCGCCGCGGTGCGGAACAGGATGGTGCGGTTCTGCACCACGAAGTTCACCGGGAAGACGTGCGCCTCGTCGTCGACCGCGGTGACCAGGCGGCCGAGCGCCACACCATCGAGCAGATCCCAGCTCTCGCGTTCGGAGAGGATCGCGACCGGCTCAGTGCGCGTTGAGATTTCGGTTTCCATAGCGATGACGCTATGGCCGCGCAGTCCGCGCCGCCATGGGCAAAAGCCCTGTCCGCCAGGGACCAAAGACCCTGGGTTCTACTCGCGATGACGTTCCAGCGTCGAGGCGAACACCGCGGCCTGCGTGCGGCGCTCCATGCCCAACTTCGCCAACAATCGCGATACGTAGTTCTTGACGGTCTTCTCGGCGAGAAACATCCGGGCCGCGATCTGCCGGTTGGTCAACCCCTCCCCCAGCAGATCCAGCAGCACCCGCTCCTGCTGCGTCAGCCCGGCCAACGGATCGGACCGCTCGGCATCCCCGCGCAGCTTGCCCATCAGCGCCGTGGCGGCACGATTGTCCAGCAGCGATTTTCCGGCCCCGACGTCCTTGATCGCCCTGGCCAGTTCCATGCCCTTGATGTCTTTGACGACGTAACCGCTGGCGCCGGCCAGGATCGCATCCAGCATCGCCTCGTCGGAGGTGAACGAGGTGAGCATCAGGCAGCGCAGATCGGGCATGCGCGACAACAGGTCCCGGCACAGCTCGATGCCATTGCCGTCGGGTAACCGGACGTCGAGCACCGCGACGTCCGGGGCCACGGCGGGCACCCGGGCCAGCGCCTGGGCCACCGAATCCGCCTCGCCGACCACGTCCAGCTCCGGGTCGGCGCTGAGCAGATCGATCAGCCCGCGCCGAACCACCTCATGGTCGTCGACCAGAAAAACTCTGATCATTCCCCGAGTCTCACAACCGGTGGCGCCGATCGCAAGTGAGCACCGCGCAACCGGAGCGCGCCGCGGCCGTCTGCAGCTCGGCCGAATCCGGATGATCGGCACCGAGCACGAGCACCTGAGCCGACTCGGGATGCGCCGCCAGGTATTCCGCGGCGCTGTCGTAGCCGTCGATGCTCTGCACATCGAGGTCCGGTGAGCGCTTGAGCGCACGGGTCAGGCGGCGCTCCAGCTGTGCCGCCGACAGCCGGTCACGCTCGGCCACCGCGGTCGCGTCGTACATCTCCCGATGCCGAGCACCCCAGGTGGTCAGCACCCGCAGCGGTACGCCACGCCGCACGGCCTCGTCGATCGCGGCGTGCAGGGCGTCGTTGCTTGCGGTGCGGCCGTCGGCCTCGACCACGACGGCAGCGGTGGCCACGGCGGTGGCAGGGTCGATCAGGGTATCGGTCACGGTCATCTCCTATTCCGATCAGGATTCGAAGGTCAGGAAGGCCTCGACGGGACGACGAGGCGTGGGCGGGGGCGCATCGGTGATGGTCGGGGCGATGCCGATCCGCACCAGCACCTGGGGGCAGGCGTCGCGGCCGATGAGGGTGCCGATGATGTCGCGGCTGGCATGCAGTTCGGTCACATGACTCACCGGGCAGGAGCCCAGGCCCGACATCGTGCAGTCCAGCAGCACCGCGGAGAGTGCCTCGCCGGCGTCGAGGGCGTCGGCCCGGCTGTACCCGTCGGTGGACAGCACCACCAGCGTGGCCGAGTCGTCGCCGACGGTGGGCCGCCGATCGCTGTGCGACGTGACCGGGAAGGTGCGTGCCACCGCGACGCGTTCGCTTTCCGCCGCCGATACCAGGGAGCTCTGCGGGATGCCGTCTTCGGTCGCGAACGGTGTTGTCCACCAAGCCAGTTCGGCGTGGTAGCCGGTATCGTAGAGGCGCAGCGACTCGGTCAGCTCGGCGGCTTCGGCCACTGCCGAGCGCTGGTCCTCGGCCAATACGTCCAGGTGTACCGGGCCTTCGGCCAACCGGGCCCGCAGCATCACCTCGAAGGCATCCCAGTCCGCGTACGCGGTCATCGGCAGCCGGTCGGTGCGCCGGGCCAGGATCGCGTCGGCCCTGCGGCGGTGGGCCTCGGTGACGAACTGCATGGGCGAGAACTGCAACGTCGCCAGATGGTCGAGGTCGTTGGGGTTGGGGAAGCGGTCGACCGAGGTGGCCCAGCCGGCGGCGGCCATGGCGACCCGCAGGTGATCCAGCAGCACACCGCAGCTGATGATCGCCTCACGCGCGGACCGGTCGGTCGCGGTCACCACTCGGTAGGGGTCCAGATGCAGGTGCAGACAGTCGCGTTCAGCCACCAGCCGCCACGGTTGGGTGTTGTGCAGCGACGGCGCACGCGATGCCAGCTGCACCGCACGGGTGAGGGTCGCGGTATCGAACATCGTGTCGGGCATACCTCAAGCCTCGTCGTGCCCGGGGCCGCCGGTTAGGGTCTTTGGTCCTCAACTCGACGCGATGTACGTCTCATGCCCCGTTGTTCGGGCCTCCCGAATTCGCACCGGGGATGTCGGTGATCGGGAAGTTCGGCATGGGGGCCGGCGACGGCGTGTTCGGCAACGACGGGATGTCGGCGGGCGGGATGTCCTTGAGCGCCTCGGCCGGCGGCACCGGCGGGCCGTTCTCGCGGCTGCCGTAGCTGCTGCCCGGTTCGAGCTCACCGAGCATGTGGCTGACCGTCACCAGGTGGTAGCCGTTGGCCTTGAGCACCGGGATGAACTGGTACACCAGATCGACGGTGGACGAGTAGGTGTCGTGGAACAACACCACCGAGTTCGGCTTGATCTGGGTCATCAGCATGTAGCGGGTCGCGGCGAGGTTGGCGTCGTTGGCCCAGTCGAACGGGATGACGTCCCAGTTGATGTCGGCCAGCCCCTGCTTGCGAGCCTCGGCCAGCACCTGGTCGTTGATCAGCCCGCCGGCCGTGCGCACCAGCTTCGGCCGGTGTCCGGTGGCCTTCTCGATGGCGTCGTTGGCCTTGCTGAACTGGGCCGGGATCTCCTCGGGCGGGATGGTCGTCATGTTGGGGTGTTCCCAGGTGTGGCTACCGACCTCCATGCCCGCCTCGGCGATCCGCTTGGCCCCGTCGGGGTTGGCCGCCACCTTGTTGCCGATCAGGAAGAACGTGGCCTTGGCGTCGTTGTCCTGCAGGATCTTCAGCAGCCGGTCGGTGTACGGGCCCGGGCCGTCGTCGAAGGTCAGCGCGATGCACTTCTCTTTCGCGCAGTCGACGTGGTCGGGATCGTCACGGCGAATGTGCCCGGTCAGCGCTCCCACCACCACGATCGCGACGGCGGCGGCCACGCCGACAACGGTCCACCGCCACGCCTGCTTGTTGGGGAACCTCGCCACCCCGGCAGCCTACCGGCCTGCGATTTGGGTGCGTTCGGTAACGCCTGGCGTTACCGAACGCACCCAAATCACTCGGACTCAGGGCAGGGCGCCGGGGCTGAATTCCTCCAGCATCTCGGTGACCAGCGCGGCGATCGGCGAGCGCTCGCTGCGTTGCAGCGTGATGTGGGCGAACAACGGGTGCCCCTTGAGCTTCTCGATCACCGCCGCGACACCGTCGTGGCGGCCCACCCTCAGATTGTCGCGTTGGGCCACGTCGTGGGTCAGCACCACCCGCGACCCCGCACCGAGACGCGAGAGCACGGTCAGCAACACGTTGCGTTCCAGTGACTGCGCCTCGTCGACGATCACGAACGAGTCGTGCAGGGAGCGACCCCGAATGTGGGTCAGCGGAAGCACTTCCAGCATCCCGCGGGACAGCACCTCTTCGAGCACCGCGGGGCTGGCCAGCCCTTCGAGGGTGTCGAAGACGGCCTGGGCCCAGGGGCCCATCTTCTCGCTCTCGCTGCCCGGCAGGTAGCCGAGATCCTGGCCACCGACGGCGTACAGCGGACGGAACACCACCACCTTGCGCTGGGTCCGGCGTTCCAGCACGGCCTCCAGGCCCGCGCACAGTGCCAGCGCGGATTTGCCGGTGCCCGCCTTGCCACCGAGCGACACGATGCCGACGGATTCGTCGAGCAGCAGGTCGAGGGCGACGCGTTGTTCGGCTGACCTTCCCCGGAGGCCGAACACTTCGCGATCACCACGCACCAACTGCACCCGCTTCTCGGCGTTGACCCGCCCGAGCGCCGACGAACTCCCACCCAGCAACCGAATTCCGGTGTGGCAGGGCAGATCCCGAGCATCGGCCAGATCGATCTCGCCGTCGGCGAACAGCGTGTCGATCTCCTCGGCCGCCACGTCGATCTCGGTCATGCCGGTCCAGCCGGACACCACGACGTCCTGCGCGTGGTACTCGTCGGCGGCCAGGCCGACGGCACCCGCTTTGACCCGCAGCGGGATGTCCTTGCTCACCAACGTGACGTGCTTCCCCTCGGCGGCGAGGTTGGCCGCGCACGCCAGGATCCGCGTGTCGTTGGTCTCGGTGCGGAAGCCTGAGGGCAGTACCGTCGGGTCGATGTGATTCAACTCGACCTGAAGCGTTCCACCTTCTGTCCCAACAGGAATCGGCTGATCCAGCCGTCCATGCTCAAGCCGCAGATCGTCGAACATCCGCAGCGCCTGCCGGGCGAACCAACCCAACTCGTGGTGATGCCGTTTGGCCTCCAGCTCGCTGATCACGACCAGCGGGACCACCACTTCATGCTCGGCGAACCGGGTGCATGCCCATGGATCGGACAGCAACACGGAGGTGTCGAGCACGTAGGTACGGACAGGTGAATCAGTCACGTGGCGCTCCTAGAACCCGCGCGGCCCCACACGAGTTGCTCGGTGGACACTGCGGCACCAGGACCGGAGCCGGTCCTCTCGTCAAACAACCGATCGGTACCGTCCGGACAGCAGAGCATGTCGCTAGCCATCGGATTCGACGCTACTCCCACGGTGGCGGGGTTGCTGGCTGGCGCGCCGCGCGACTGACGCCCGGTGCGTTACGTGTTGATGAACTCCTGGAGCTGGGGCTCGTCGGCCAGCCCCCAGGCGGCGATCCGGTCGGAGATGACCTTGGCCAGCGCGGCCTTGTCGAAGATTCCGGCCTCGGCCACCACGGCGACCTTGTCCTGGTAGGCGTCGATGTCCGCGCCGATCACGTCCAGCTCGCGCGCCCGGGCCGCGATGGCGGCCACGGTCTCGTCGCGATGGGTGCCCAGCAGGTACGACACCAGGTTGGCGAAGAACAGCTCGTGGCGCTCCTCGTCGAGCACGATGCGGCCCATCATCGACGCCAGCACCGGCTCGGTGATCTGGTCCTTGAGGTTGCGGGTGTACACCGCGTGCGCACGCTCGAAGAACGCCATGAACACCAGCGTCTCGATCTGGCTGTAGCTGTCCGCGCGGTAACCCTTCATCACGTGCTCGACGCGGACGTCCTCGTTGGCCGTCGGGTCGATCTCACGGGTGACGACGAGGTAGTTGCGCAGCGCCACGGCGTGCAGGTGCTCCTCGGCGGTCCAGCGGCCCAGGAAGCGGCCCCACTTGTCCTCGAGGATGAAGTGCTCGACGAGTTCGCGGTGGTAGCCCGACAGGTTGTCCTTGGTGATCAGCAGGATCTCCAAGGCGTCGGTGATCGTCTTGGGCAGAGTCACCTGCGACGGATCCCAGTCCTGTCCACCGAGGAAGGCGAAGTTCTCACCCTGGTCGAACGGCACGTAATCGTGCGCGTACCAGAGGTCCTCGGTATCCAGATGGCGTCGCAACTCAGCCTCGACGACGGGCTCGAGCTCAAGGGTCAGCGCGTTAGCGACAGGTTTCTGTGCCATGCGGTAACTGTAACCCGGGTTTACAGGTTTCCGAAAGTCGGGCCGACGTGTGTCACAACGGCCCGACTCAGCGGACCGTCAGAGGGTCAGGCCCGGGTACAGCGGGTTGGCGTCGAGCAGCTCGGCCGAGGCTGCGTGAACCCGCTCGGCGGTGCCGTCGGCCAGCTTGTACTTGGCCTTGGATGAGCCTTCGGGCTGCGTGTTGGACAGCACGTCGACGATCAGCTCGGCGACCCGGTCGAAGTCGTCGGCACCGAATCCGCGGCTGGTCAGCGCCGGGGTACCCAGCCGGATGCCGCTGGTGTACCAGGCGCCGTTGGGGTCGGCCGGGATCGCGTTGCGGTTGGTGACGACGCCGGCGTCGAGCAGCGCCGACTCGGCCTGGCGGCCGGTCAGCCCGAACGAGCGCACGTCGAGCAACACGATGTGATTGTCGGTACCGCCGGTGACCAGGCCCGCGTCGCGCTTGACGAAACCGTCGGCCAGGGCCTGGGCGTTGTCGGCGACCTGCTGGGCGTAGGTCTGGAACGCGGGCTGACGGGCCTCGGCCAGCGCGACGGCCTTGGCCGCCATCACGTGGCTCAGCGGCCCGCCCAGCACCATCGGGCAGCCCTTGTCAACGGCCGGGGCGAATTCCTCGGTGGCCAGCACCATGCCGCCGCGCGGCCCGCGCAGCGACTTGTGCGTCGTCGTGGTGGTGACGTGGGCATGCGGCACCGGGTCCTCGTTGCCGGTGAACACCTTGCCGGCCACCAGGCCGGCGAAGTGGGCCATGTCGACCATCAGGGTGGCGCCGACCTCGTCGGCGATCTCGCGCATCTTGGCGAAGTTCACCCGCCGCGGGTAGGCGGAGTAGCCGGCGACCAGGATCAGCGGCTTGAACTCGCGGGCCGCGGCGGCGACGGCGTCGTAGTCGAGGAAGCCCGTCTCGGGATTGGTGCCGTAGCTGCGCTGGTGGAACATCTTGCCGGAGATGTTGGGCCGGAAGCCGTGGGTCAGGTGACCGCCTGCGTCCAGGGACATGCCGAGCAGGCGCTGGTTGCCGAGCTTGTTGCGCAGGGTCTCCCAGTCGGCCTCGGACAGGTCGTTGACGTGCTTGGCACCGAGGTTGGCCAGCTCGGGAGCCTCCACCTTGGTGGCCAGGATGGCCCAGAAGGCAACGAGATTGGCGTCGATCCCCGAGTGCGGCTGTACGTAGGCGTAGGGGGCGCCGAACAGCTCGCGGGCGTGCTCGGCGGCCAGCGCCTCCACGGTGTCGACGTTCTGGCAGCCCGCGTAGAAGCGGTGCCCGACGGTGCCCTCGGCGTACTTGTCGGAGAACCAGGTGCCCATGGTCAGCAGCACGGCCGGCGAGGCGTAGTTCTCGCTGGCGATCAGCTTGAGCGAATCACGTTGATCGGCAAGCTCTTTGCGGGTGGCTGCGGCGACCCGTGGTTCCACGGATTCGATGACCCGCAAGGCGGCCTGGTAGGCGGCGCTTGAGGTGTCGGCGTAATCAGCGCCGGAAGCCGCGGGCAAGGTGGATGACGAGTCTGCTGCCATGGCTTTTAGCCTAGTCGGGCCGGTTGTCGCCGTTGACCGGACCCGGGCCTGAGTAGCCGGGCGGATGACCCGGGTAGGGATACGGCGGTGCGGGTGGCGCCATGACCGCGCGGCCCCGGGTGAGTTTCGTCAGCAGCACGAACCACGCAATCGGCCCGGCGAATACGCAGCCCCACCAGAGCAGCAGACTCACAGTTTCCGACCAGGGCGGCTCACCGAGCAAGGCCATCAGGATGGACGGGAAGGTGCCGCTGTCACCGCCGTCGACGCTGAACAGGCCGAAGCCGAACATCGCGGACCACACGACGACCTGCGCTCGCGCCTGCCCGGTAGTCACTCCCGGGCTCGGCAAGCGGTGCATCATCTTCGTCGTCACCGTCAGGCAGATCAGCAGCGCGGGGGAAGCGAGGACGACGAATACCGTGATCCAGCCGAGCGGCACGAACAGTCCCCGCCCGATTGCCATCCATAGCACCAACAGAATGTTGATCGGCGTGGCCACCGCCGGGACGTCGCTACGCACACCCGACATCGTCGCAGCTTAACCGCGCACGACACCTGCAGGACCCGCAGATGNAGGTCTACCCTTTCTCTTAAACCCATCAAGATGTGAAAAAGAAACAGGTCAGGCCCGCCCCACGCGCCACCAGGCCAGGGAATCGTGATGGGCGACGGCGTACCCCCCTGCTCGCCATTCACGCTTACGACGGGATCGGCGGTAGCCACCGCCGCGGACCCGATGAGTCCGGCCATCGCGCCCGCCACCACGGCCACACCGGCCATGAGCTTGACTCGGTTCGATCTCGTACTCGCTGCAGCCATGTCGACTCTCCTTGTCGCCACCCCGGTTACGTCGCCGCGATACTCAGCAAACACTCTACTCTTCAACGACAAACCGGCGCGGCCATCGGCCCCCGAGCACCGGACGCGTGGCAACTGCTCAGCAAACTCGTCGGCCAAGAGGGCTACAGCGTGGACGGGATCAGCGGCTCATCGAGCAGCCGACCGAATCGCTCGGTCAGCGTCACCCCGTCGGGCCGGTCGTCCAGCCACCCGCGCAGCAGCCGGTAGCCCTCGATGTAGGTGCTGGTGTAGGCCCGCCACAGCGGCGAGGACAGGAAACGCAGGGACTGCCGCGCCCGGGTGTCGTCGATCAGCAGCCACCGCTTGAGGAACTCCACGACCTCGTCGACGTCGCGGTGCTCGTCGTGCAGCATCAGCGCCGCGTCCTGTCGCACATCGGCCAGACCGGCCACGGCCTCGGAGATCGCCTCGGCGCGCTGTCCGTCGAACCGCAGCCCCAGATCGGCGTAGATGTCGGCGGCCCAGGTTCCCCAACCGGGCCCAACGATGGCGTACAGCGCCAGATCGGCCAGGCCCTCGGCCATCAGGCATTGCGGGGTGTTGACGAGGAAGATCGTCTGTTCGGCCTGGCCGTCGCGGGCCACCAGGCCGGCCTCTTTGCGGCAGTGCTCGGTGTGGTGGCCGGGATAGGACTCGTGGGCGACGAGCCGCGGCAGATTCGCCATCTGCTGTTTGAGGTCGGCGTTGACGGCGACGGTGGACTTGTAGTCACCCAGGTAGTAGTTGAAGCCCGACCATGGCTTGTCGGTGACCACCTCATAGGTGATGGTCTCGGCCTCGGGCAGCGGGTAGGCGGCACGCACCTTGTCACGCAGCGCCGACGAGAACGCGTGGATGCACTCCTCCAACCGCGCCGGCGGGATCTCGTCGCCGGAGCGATGCGCGGCCATCCGCTCGGCGAGCGGGCCGGAGCCACCGAGGGCCTCGTCGAGTTTGACGTGGGCCTGGCGGTATTTCTCCGGATCGCCCTTGCCGATCCGGACGTCGAAGTAGGCCTGCACCTCGTCGACGAATCCGACGTCCTCACCGGCGAACTTGCGGCCCGCGCAGTTGAGCGCGCGCAGGTGTGCGGCGATGTACTCGGCGCGGTCGCGGTCGAGGTCGTCGGGGATCTGGCCGAGCAACCGATCGGCCTGACGGGCCAGGTCGGCCGGGTCGGGCGCGGGCTCGTTCTCGACCGTCCGACGCAGCTGCGGGTCACCGGTGAAGGAGTCGACGTAGCCGTCCTCGACGCGGTTGAAGCGCAGTCCGAGCAGCAGATACTCGCGGACGAAGGTGTCGGAACCCGTCGCCGAAGCGCTGCCAATGTCCATCCCGTTACCCATGCCCTCAACCGTAAATGCAAGACTGACCGAATGCCGCGGCCGAGCGAGCCGAGCCCCTATGTGGAGTTCGACCGAAGTCAATGGCGTGCACTGCGCATGTCGACACCGCTGAAACTCAACGAGGACGAGCTGCTGCGCCTGCGAGGTATGGGCGAAAAGCTCGACATCCTCGAGGTCGAAGAGGTCTACCTGCCGCTGGCCCGGTTGATCCACCTTCAGGTGGCCGCCCGGCAGCGACTGTTCGCCGCCACCGCGGAGTTCCTCGGTGAGCCGCAGCAGAATCCGGACCGCCCGGTGCCGTTCGTCATCGGAGTCGCGGGCAGCGTCGCGGTCGGGAAATCGACCACGGCCCGTGTGCTGCAGGCCCTGCTGGCCCGCTGGGGCCACCATCCGCGCGTGGATCTGGTCACCACCGACGGCTTTCTCTACCCCAACAAGGAGCTCAACCGCCGGAACCTCATGCACCGCAAGGGGTTCCCGGAGAGCTACGACCGGCGCGCCCTGATGCGGTTCGTCACCGCGGTGAAATCCGGCGCCGACGAGGTCTGCGCGCCGGTGTACTCACACCTGCTCTACGACATCGTGCCCGGAGAGAAGCAGGTGGTGCGTCACCCCGACATCCTGATCCTGGAGGGTCTCAACGTCCTGCAGACCGGCCCGGCGCTGATGGTGTCGGACCTGTTCGATTTCTCGGTATACGTCGACGCACGCATCGAGGACATCGAGCAGTGGTACATCTCCCGGTTCCTGACCATGCGGTCGACGGCGTTCGCCGATCCGGCCTCACACTTCCACCACTACTCGACGCTGACCGACGAGCAGGCCGTGTTCGCCGCCCGCGACATCTGGCATTCCATCAACCGGCCCAACCTGATCGAGAACATCCTGCCGACCCGGCCGCGGGCCACCCTCGTGCTGCGCAAGGACTCCGACCACTCGATCAACCGGCTGCGGCTGCGCAAGCTGTAGCGGCGGGCTCAGACCCGTTCCCAGCCGCCCCACTCGTTGCCGGCGAATCGTGTGCCGTCGGGAATCACGAAGTGGTGCAAGAACACCTGGAGCGCGGGCTGCATGCGCTGGTGCAGGTCGGTCATCGCGGTGACGAGTTCAGGCGTCATCGGATCCTGCCCTTCGGGCTTCTTCGGCGGGATCAGCCCGAGGTGCAGCGCCATCTCCAGTTGGTAGAAGGTGAAATCGCCGTAGGGCCGCTTGGGGTCGCACCCGGGCACGTCCTCGTCGAAGTAGGGATCGAACAGTTCCCAGCTCATCTTCGCCAGCAGCGTGCGGTGCTGATCGGTGAAGCCGAACGACCCCGACTCGGGCAGCGTCTCGACGAACAACGAGTACTCGTGGTCGGCCGGCGGCCGCGCATAGGAATATTCGCCCGCGGCACAGGCACCGAATCCGGTGGCGATGCGCAACAGGTCGAGGTCGCGAGGCTCGGTCTCCCAGTCCGGCGGGAAACACGGTGCGCCTACTTCGGTTCCGTCCCAGCCGACCCGTACCGCTCGCAGTCGCTCGGTGTGCTCAGGTGCCCACTGCAATTCCACCCGGCCATTATCAGGCACGGGCGACGCCAAAAGCATTGTTTGCGAGCAGAGTTGGACGCACGTTCACATGGGACAGCGCCCGAAGCCCGCGGGGGCTCCGGGCGCTGCTTGGTTGCGGTCAGGCCGGGATCCGGCGAACGCCGACGTACTGCCATTCGGCCATTGCCAGCGTGTAGATGCCTGCGACGATGACGAATACGACGCCTGCGGTGGTCAACGCCATGGTGAAGACGGCCACCAGGGCGATCACCGTGCACGCGGCATTGGCGATCACGGTGCCGATGCCTGCGGGGCGCACCCGCTCGATTCCGGCGAGGGCGAACACCACGATGCCGTAGACGACCGAGAAGATGCCGACGCCGTACTCGACGGATACCGGGAGCCCGGTGAGGTCGGCGAACCAGCCTGCCGCGGCCAGCAGGGCGATCCCACAGATACCGACGATGACGGCGTCGGCCCGCATGGCCAGGCGCAGCAACGAATCGGCGCCCTTCCTGGTGCCTGCGGCTCCGTTGGCGGTGATGGCGGTCATGATTCTCCTTCTCTGGTGGGTGATATCGGTGGTGTATTCACATCGCGAGCGGTGGAGCACGGTGCGGGGTCGCGCGCCGTAACCTCTTCCGGCGGCACCCCGCACCGGCTCGGGAGGGAGTCACGCCAGACGGCGCACTCCGCGGTATTGCAGCCACGCCAGCACTGCGGTGGCGACGACGAATCCGAGGACCATCTCGACGCCGGCCCCGGTCAACGGCAACCAGCCGGCCGCCAACGCCACGACAGTGGTGACGGCGAAGGCCACATTCCCGGTGAACACGCCGACGCCGACGCGCCGGACGCCGGAGACGGCCGCCAGCACGTACAGCAGTGCGCCGTAGCCCACCAGTGCGGCGCCGATCAGCCAGCCCGCGGTGGCCGAAAGGCCCGCGATCCGGGCCAGTTGGTCGGCGGCCATCGCCACGAGCAGGCCGACGCCGGCACACAGGGTGGCGTCGGCGCGGAGGGCGAACCGCAGCAGGGAGTCGGTCGAGTCGGACAGTGGTCGGGTGACGATGGCGGTCATGTCGGGCTCCTCGGCGATGAGGGGGTCGATCGGTGGAACACCTTCGACACTGCTCGCCGGCCGCTGCCAGATCGATGCAGATCACTGCCAAGCACTGCCAACCGCAGGTCAGCGCTGTTTCAGGAGGAGCGGTGGCCTATCGCCCGGCCGGGACCACCGGCGAGAGATCCCCGCGCAGATCGGCCGCGATCACCCGCGCCGCGGCGTTCTGCCAGTTGTGCAGGGACCGCTGGGGCACCTCGGTGACGAACCACTGCCAGGCCTGCCGGGCGACGGGGTCGAGGCCGGCGGCGGTGGCGTTCTGCGCGTACGCGCGGACCCCGACGACGTAGGGGAAGTACAGCGAGTTGTAGTGGCGCCACTGCTCGGTGGTGCCGAAGTCGCCGCCGTCGCGGGGCTTGAGCGCGGCGATGCGGTCGGCCAGCAATGCCTTGAGTTCGTTGGCCCGTTCCAGCGGCTGATCCGGTGCCCCACGCTCGGCGAGCCGGGCATCGATGGCGGGCAACGCGGTGAGTGGGCTGGCGACGAGCTTGGACAGGTCGCCGTAGTGGCCGAGGGCGCGACGGGTGAGCCGGGCGAAGGCCTCGTCGTCGATGCCACCCAGCGGGTGGTCCGATCGCAGCGGCAGCGCCGCCTCGGTTTGCCGCAGCGCCTCACGATCTGCCCGGAGGTCCGGTGATCTCGCGAAGGCCAGCCGGTCGAACAGCCCGGCCAGCGGATCGGCCAGCACTTCCACGGCGACGGCGACGGCCAGGCTGGTGAACAACAGGATCGTCATCACGGTGTGGCCGGTGCCGGAGTCCAGCACCATCATCCCGATCATTGCCTGCGCGGCGAACGGAACCGCGATCACCAGCGTGCCGATGATCGAGCGGCGCATGTCCACCCGCAATGCCTGGCCTTCGTCGAACGCGTCCCAGATCGCGACCGCCACCCCGAGCAGCGCGACGTCGAACCCGGTGGAGGCCAGGGCCAACCAGCTCGGCACCAACCCGAGCGGGATCACCAGGATCACGTTGCCCAGGGCGAAGAACAGCGTCGCGACGATGATGAAACCGACCACCGATCGGGGCTTCGCACCGCCGAGGACCGCCTTGATCATGGCGCCCAGCGCGGACAGCGAGATCACCGCGAACATCACCCAGTGCCCGGTGCGCAGCGGGCCGTCGACGCTGCCGGCCAGGGCGGCCCCGGCCAGCGCCAGGACCGCGACGGCGAAAATGGCAGCGACCTCGCCGACGCGGGACCGGAAGGTGTCGGACGGCCGCGCCAGCTCGACCATCACCGCGAACCAGGCGATGCCCGGCAATGCCACCAGATAGATCTCGACGCGGCTGAGTAGCTCCGAGCCGGTGACCACCCGCACCGCGTCGAGGGCGACGACGAGCGCGAAGCTGGTCAGCCCGATCGCGGCGAGAACCAGAACGGGCTTACGCGGGTCGCGGGCGAGCAGATACAGACCCAACCACCAGCTGAGGGTGAAGACCACCGCCGACAGCGCAGCCATAGGTTCAGTTTGGCACGGCGATGAGCGCTGGCGCGAAGAGCAGAATCTATCGTCCGAACCGACGATGCCGAGCCGTGTAATCCCGCAGGGCACGCAGGAAGTCGACGCGCCGGAATGCCGGCCAGTACGCCTCGGTGAACCACATCTCCGAATAGGCGCTCTGCCACAACAGGAATCCGGACAGGCGTTGCTCGCCAGAGGTGCGGATGACGAGGTCCGGGTCGGGTTGGCCGGAGGTGTAGAGGTTTTCCGAGATGCCGTCGACGGTGACCGCTTCGACGAGTTGCTCGGCCGTGGCGCCGTTGGCCAGTTCCTTCGACAACAACGAGCGCACGGCGTCCACGATCTCCTGCCGCCCGCCGTAGGCGACGGCGACGTTCACGTGGAACTTCCCGCCCCTGCCGTTGGTCGATTCGACCGCCTCCCGGAGCCGGCGGGCCGGCTCCTCCCCCAGCAGCTCCAGATCGCCGACCGTGCGGACGGTCCAGGTGTTCGACGGAGCGCAGATCTCCTCGACCACATCGGTGATGATCTCCAGCAGGGCCGACAGTTCCTCGGGATCGCGTTGCAGGTTCTCGGTCGAGAGCAGATAGACGGTCGTCATCTCGATTCCGGCGGCCTGGCACCAGCGCAGCATCTCGGCGATCTTGGCCGCGCCCATCCGGTAACCGATGCTGACGTCGTCGTAACCCGCGTCACGTGCCCAGCGGCGATTGCCGTCGCAGAGCACCGCAATATGCCGAGGCAGTTCGGATCTGGACCGCGCCAGTTCCTGGCGCAACCGCATCTCGTAGAGCCGATAGGCCGGTTCCTTGAGCCGCGGGGGAATGATGTCCACGAGAGTCCAGACTACTGTGAGCGTCGGGGTACACCACGGTTCTAATGGAGGTGACATGACTGCGCCGACGGGTAGCACCAAGCCCTACCGCTCAGCGGCCGCAATGAGCCGACCCGCCGAAGACCTCCCCGAAGCAGTCGCCGAAGGCGTCGCCCAGTTCCTCGGCAGACCACGGGCACGCGGCTGGATTCACGTCTACTCGGCGGTCGTGGCCTTCATCGCCGGTGCGGCACTGGTGTCGGTGTCATGGTCGGTGGAATCGACGCGGGCGGGCCTGGCCACCCTGCTCTACACCTTCACCATCGTGGCGATGTTCGCGGTCAGTGGCACCTACCACCGGGTGACCTGGAAGTCCGCCAACGCCCGGAAATGGATGAAGCGCCTCGATCACTCGATGATCTTCATCTTCATCGCGGGCAGCTACACCCCGTTCGCGCTGCTGGCGCTGCCCGAGTCCAAGGGCATGGTGCTGTTCTGGATCGTGTGGGGCGGCGCGATCGCCGGCGTGCTGCTCAAGATGTTCTGGCCGTCGGCCCCACGCTGGCTCGGGGTGCCGCTGTACATCCTGCTGGGCTGGGTCGCGGCCTGGTTCATCGGGCCGATCATGCACGGGGCCGGTGTGGCCGCAGTGGTGCTGCTGATCGTCGGTGGCGCGCTCTACAGCATCGGCGGCGTGCTCTACGCGCTGAAATGGCCCAACCCCTGGCCGACGACCTTCGGCCATCATGAGTTCTTCCACGCCTGCACCGCGGTAGCGGCGATCTGCCACTACATCGCCATGTGGTTCGCCGTCTTCTGATCCCTCGGCACGCCAGACACACAAGAGCCCCGCACCGCCGGCAGCGATGCGGGGCCCGCGAATGAGCTAGAGCGTGACGGCGTCGGCCTGCGACCAGTAGGCCTTCATCGAGGAGATCTTGCCCTCTCCGTCGAACACCATCACGTCGATGGGCTCGATCCGCATGCTGCTCGCGCCGAAGTCCAGCGTGAGCCGGAAGTGGAACGCGGCCTCGTGCCCGGCGACCCGCAGCGTCACCAGCTCGGCCTTGCCCTTGACGTTCTCGATGTTGGCGTAGAACCCGCGGATGGCGGCCCGCCCGATGTGCACCTCACCGCCGCCCACCGGATCCTCGACGGTCGCGTCGTCGGCATACAGCGCGGCGATCTCGTCGGCACTTCCGCTGGAGACCAGCTCGAGATAGCGGTTCACGGTCTGGGTGATCTGCTCGGCGTTGGGCATGGCCGCGAGGCTACACGGCGCCACTTCCGCCGTCGCGCGGTTCACCACCCAGCGAGACGGCGAGTTCCTCGACCGTGGTGACGGGCAGATCGCACACCGTGCCGCGACAGACGTAGGCGGCGTCGGCACCGTCGACGCGGTCTCGTCCCTTGAGCAGTTCGGCCGAGTCGACGGCACCGCCGATGACGACGGCCCCACCGGGGGCCATCCGGCGGGCGGCCGCCAACAGCTCAGAGGACGGCTCAGCGGCCACCGCGATCTGGATCGGTCCGCGTACCTGCGCCTCGGCCACCGCCAGCCAATGCCCTCCGGAACGGGCCGCCCGGGCCAGGATCGGCGTGGCCGACGACAAAGTCGCCTGGCCGCATCGACATAACGCTGCGAGCCGGTCAAATATCCCGCCGCCTGCAGCGCCTCGGCGATCAGCGAGGCACCCGACGGTGTCGCCCCGTCGATCGGGTCGGCCGGTCGCACCATGAGCTGTTCGGCGTCGTCGGCGGTGTCGAACCAGCGGCCCGGTTGCTCGGGATCCGCAAAGTGCTCGAGCGCGGTGTCGAGCAGCCCGACCGCCTCGGCCAAACCCGTCCCGGTGAGCTGATAGAGCGTCAGCAGCGCGGTGGCCAGCGCCGCGTGATCCTCCAGGATCGCCGCACTCTCCCCCACTCGGCCGCCCAGGCTGGCCCGTCGCAACCGTCCGCCCACCATGTGCAGATTAAGCATCCGGCTCGCGCAATCGGTTGCGGCGGAGAGGTATTCGGGTCTGTCGAGCGCTATAGCCGCTTCGGCGAGCGCGGTGATCGCCAGCCCGTTCCAGGCCGTGACCACCTTGTCGTCACGCGCCGGCTGGGGGCGCTGTGCGCGCGCCGCCGACAACGCCGCACGCACCGACGCGAAGCGCGAGTCATCGTCGGGATCGCGGTGCAGTTGCAGCACCGACGCGCCGTGCTCGAACGTGCCCCGCGCGGTCACCCCGAAAAGCGAAGCCGCCCAGGCTCCGTCGTCGTCGCCCAGAACCGAGCGCAGTTCGTCCGGCGTCCACACGTAGGTCAGCCCCTCACGCCCGCCTGCGTCGGCATCCAGTGACGAGGTGAACATGCCGCCGGCACCGAGATCCGATAGGATGAACGCAGCGGTCTCGTCAGCGACCCTGCGCGCCAAGGGATCTCCGGTGCGGCGGGCCAGATGCGCGTAGGCCCGCAACAGCAGCGCATTGTCGTAGAGCATCTTCTCGAAGTGCGGCACCACCCAGTGCGGGTCGACGCTGTAGCGGGCGAATCCACCGGCCAGCTGGTCGTAGATGCCGCCGCGGGCCATCGCCGAACACGTGCGCTGCACCGCGGTCAGCGCCGCGACCGATCCGGTGCGTTCATGGTGGCGCAGCAGCCCCTCCAGCAGTGCCGAGGGCGGGAACTTGGGCGCGCCCGATTGGTTGTTGAAGAAGCCGCCACGGTCTGCGTCCTCGTCGTTGAGCACGGCAGCCACTGCGTGGTTGCACAGCTCGGGCCCGACGGGCGAGCCGCCGCCGGGCAGCCCGGCCGACATCTTGCGCAATTCGGTGGCGATCTGGTCGGAGGCCCGCTCGACCTCGTCACGCCGGTCCCGCCAGGTTTCGGCGACGGCGTCCAGCAATTGCAGGAACCCGAGCTTCGGGTAGTACGTACCGCAGAAGAACGGCCGGCCGTCAGGGGTCAGGAAGCAGGTCATCGGCCAGCCGCCCTGTCCGGTCAGCGCCACGGTGGCGTTCATGTACACCGCGTCCAGATCGGGACGCTCCTCACGGTCGACCTTGATGCAGACGAAGCCGTCGTTGAGCACCGCGGCAACGTCGTCGGACTCGAAAGATTCGTGCGCCATGACATGGCACCAGTGGCACGCCGCATACCCGATGGACAGCAGAATCGGGACATCCCGCGATGCGGCCTCGGCGAGCGCTTCGGGCGACCACTCCTGCCAATGCACCGGATTGTCGGCGTGCTGGCGCAGGTACGGGCTGGTGGACTCGCTCAGTCGATTGGCCACGCCCTCACGTTAGGCCTCCGAGCGCCGCCGGATGCCGTACATCCGGCGACTTCCTGGTCGAGCGCGTATCCGCTCAGTCGGCGGCGGCGCCGCCCGCCGGCTTGTCGGGCTTGCCGCCCTCGGCGTTCTCGACGTCCACGTTCTCCACGGTGCCATCGTCGGCGGCCTGGTCGGGCTCGGGATGCTCGCGGTCGAAGGATTCGGGCAGCTTACGCAGGTGCCGGTTCATCGACCAGACCAGAGCGAAGGTCCCGACCAGCAGCGCGACCGTGATCAGCAGGCCGAGCGGGGTCGCCTTGCCGAACTCCGGCCCGGTGTTCCTGGGCTCATCGGCGGCGAGCAGTGTCATCACTGCGGTCAAAGTGTCGATCATTTCTCAATCCCGGTGAACAGGTCGTCTTCCGGCAGATTCACCGGCACGCGCGACCGCGCCAACTCGAACTCCTCAGTCGGCCAGAGCCGCTGCTGCCACTCGATCGGCGCATGGAAGAAATCGCCTTTCGGGTCGATCTGGGTCGCGTGCGCGCGCAGCGCATCGTCACGCTGGCTGAAGTACTCCGAGCATTCAACACGGGTGGTGACCCGGTTGGCGAACACGTCGTGATCGGGATCCCAGTGCTCCAGCCATTTGCCGAAGGGGCCCTGCTGACCGTTCTTGGCGAACTCGTCCTGCAACAGCTGCATGCGTTGGCGCAGGAAGCCGTGGTTGTAGTACAGCTTCGACACGCTCCACGGTGTCCCGGCCTCGGGGAACAGCCGGTAGTCGGCCGCGGCCTCGTAGGCCGCCACCGACACCTCGTGGCAGCGGATGTGGTCGGGGTGCGGGTAGCCGCCGTTCTCGTCGTAGGTGGTCAGCACATGGGGCTGGAATTCCCGGATCACCCGGACCAGGCGGCTGACCGGCTCGGCGAGCGGCACCAGGGCGAAGCAGCCCTCCGGCAGCGGGGGCGGCGGGTCACCCTCGGGCAGGCCCGAGTCGACGAATCCCAGCCAGTGATGCTCGACGCCGAGGATCTCGGCGGCCTTGGCCATCTCGTCCCGGCGCACCTCGTGGATCCGGCCGTGCACCTCGGGCAGGTCCATCGCCGGATTGAGAATGTCGCCGCGCTCGCCGCCGGTGAGCGTCACAACCATGACGCGCACGCCTTCCGCCGCGTAGCGCGCGGTGGTTGCCGCACCCTTGCTGGACTCGTCGTCCGGGTGGGCATGCACCGCCATCAACCGCAGTTCACTCATTTCGCCTTCATCTAACTACGGCGCCCTCTTACCTAATCCCGCTGCCTGGTGTCCAGTCGCCAACATGTCTCGCCCTATAGTTCCAGTTCTGATGATCGAACGCCCCGCCGCCCGCTACGGATCCCGCCAAATATCGCGCCGGACCCGGCGTTGGCTGACGTTTGCCCTGGTCGGGCTGGTTGTGGTGGCGGGAGTGATCCTCGCGATCGTGGCGTTCCAGCGGTTGGGCACCGGCGAGGTCAAAGGCGAGCTCTCGGCCTACGAGCTGATCGACAACCAGACGGTGTCGGTGACCGTCGGGGTGACGCGGCCCGATCCGTCGAAACCCGTCGTCTGCATCGTGCGGGCCCGGTCGATCGACGGCAGCGAGACCGGACGGCGCGAGGTGCTGGTGGGCCCGTCGGATCAGCGCGTGGTGCAGGTGACGGCCGAGGTGAAGTCGAGCCGACCCCCCGTTGTCGGCGATGTCTACGGGTGCGGCACCGATGTGCCGTCCTACCTGGTAGCGCCCTGATTCTGCGGCTCGCAACAAACGTCGAACAGCTATTACATGAAGATTCGTTGGCCGCTCGGTGGTACGATTGTGCGATACACGGTTCCTCGCTGGGGCCGTGTATTGCTGCATTAGCGCCCGATTAGGACGCTGACGCCCGCGGCAATACACGCGCATGCTCCGGCCCGGAATCGACGGACCTCTTTTGCGCAAAAAACGCGAGAGCACCGCAAGACTAGACAGGAGCGCGAGAACATGACCGACACACAGGTCACCTGGCTCACTCAGGAGGCATTCGACCGGTTGAAGGCGGAGCTGGATCAGCTGATCGCCAACCGGCCGGTGATCGCCGCCGAGATCAACGACCGTCGCGAAGAGGGCGATCTGCGCGAGAACGGCGGCTACCACGCCGCCCGCGAAGAGCAGGGCCAGCAGGAGGCCCGCATCCGCCAGCTGCAGGAGCTGCTCAACAACGCCAAGGTCGGCGAGGCACCCAAGCAGTCCGGTGTGGCGCTGCCCGGCTCGGTCGTCAAGGTGTACTACGACGATGACAAGAAGGACACCGAGACGTTTCTGATCGCCACCCGCCAGGAGGGCATCAGCGACGGCAAGCTCGAGGTGTACTCCCCCAACTCCCCGCTGGGCAGCGCGCTGATCGACGCCAAGGTGGGCGAGTCGCGCACCTACACCGTGCCCAACGGCACCACCGTCAAGGTCACTCTGGTCAGCGCTGAGCCCTACCACGCCTGACGGCACGTCCCGGGGGAAGCACTACAGTCGGGGAAATGGCGCAAATCGCCGAAGACCTGTTCCTGCTGTTGCTGGATAACGCGGCCGCGCAGCCCGCACTGGACCGCCAGCGCAGGGAGAAGGTACTCAGCGCCGCGGTATTGCTGGATTTGGCCTACGCCTGCCGGATCCGTCCCGCCATGGGTGGCGAACCGATCGAGGCCGGCCGATTGATCGCGTTGGCCGGCAACTGGCCTGCCGATCCGGTCGGCGACGCGGCGTTCGAACTATTGCAACGCCGTCCGTTGCCGGCCGAGACGGCGCTGGCCAAATTGAGCAGGCACACCCAGCCCGCCCTGGAACAGCATCTCGAACGCATCGGGCAGATCCGGCGAGTCCGGATGCCCGGCAAGGGCTTTCCGGGGCGCACGGTGTACTGCTGGCCGCTGACCAACCGGGATCGGGTCAGTCAGGCCCGGACTGCGCTGTTGGCGGCGTTGTTCGACGGGCACGCCCCGGTACCGCCCATCGCCGCGATCATCTGCCTGCTGCACGCTGTCGACGGGTTGGGTGCGATCTTGAGCCTCAACGATCGCGGCTGGCGGTGGGTGCATGCCCGGGCCACCGAGATCGCCACGGGCAGTTGGGTGGACGAGACCGCGTCGGCACTGCCGGAGATGAATCTGGCAGTAACGACGTCGGCGCTGCGTCCGGCCCTGATGAACTAGCGGCCTACTCGGGCGCTACTTGCCGAGGGCCTGCTCCAGGTCGGCCAGCAGGTCGGCGGCATGCTCGATCCCCACCGACAGCCGCACCAGATCGTCGGGCACCTCGAGCTGGGAGCCCGCCGTCGACGCGTGGGTCATCGCGCCCGGGTATTCGATCAACGACTCCACGCCGCCCAGTGACTCGGCGAGGATGAAAAGCTCGGTGCGCGAGCATAGTTCACGTGCCGCCCGCGCGCCGCCACGCAACCGCAGGCTCACCATGCCGCCGAATCCGGACATCTGCTTGGCGGCCACCTGATGATTGGGATGGCTCTCCAGGCCGGGATACAGCACGGTCTCCACGGCGGGGTGTCCGTCGAGGAACTCGGCGATCAGCGCGGCGTTTTCGCTGTGCTGACGCATCCGCAGCACCAGCGTCTTGAGTCCGCGCATGGTCAGGTACGCGTCGAACGGCCCCGGCACGGCTCCGGCACCGTTCTGCAGGAACGCGAATGCCGCGTCCAGTTCCTCGTCGTTGGTCAGCAGCGCGCCGCCCACCACATCGGAGTGGCCGCCGATGTACTTGGTGGTCGAGTGCAGCACGATGTCGGCGCCCAGCAGCAGCGGCTGCTGCAGCGCCGGCGAGGCAAATGTGTTGTCCACCAACACCTTGACGCCAGAGGACGACGCGATCTGCACGATCGCGGCGATGTCGGCGATGCTCAGCAGCGGGTTGGTGGGCGTCTCCACCCAGATCATCCGGGTGCGGGGAGTGATCGCCGAGCGGACCGCGTCCAGATCACTGAGCGGGACCGGCGTGTGGGTGACGTTCCACTGCGAGAACACCTTGTCGATGAGCCGGAACGTGCCGCCGTAGGCGTCGTCGGGAATCACCACGTGGTCGCCGGGCCGCAGCACCGCGCGCAGGGCACAGTCGGTGGCGGCCATGCCCGAGGCGAAGGCCCGCCCGTAGGTGGCCTCCTCGACCGCGGCCAGCGACGACTCCAGCGCCTGCCGGGTCGGGTTGCCGGTGCGGGCGTATTCGAATCCGCCGCGCAGGCCGCCGACGCCGTCCTGGGCGAAGGTCGAGCTGGCGTAGATCGGGGTGTTGACGGCACCGGTACCCGGGTCGGGTCGGTAACCGGCGTGGATGGCTTTTGTGGCCAGACCGTGCCACCTGCGCTGTTCACTCATAACGTCATGAGCCTATCGGGGCGGGCAACGGCACGCCCGTCCCGCCACCGAAGTCCGCGCGGCGACCGATCAGCTACGCAGCTTGCGTCCGTACTTGTCGGGAACCGAGCGGGTGAACATCATCACGGAATCCACCAGCGCCCAGATCCCGACACCGGCCACCAGGAACAACCCGACGAACAGGATCGACGTGAGGATGCCGACGATGGTCAGCCCGAGCTGGATCGCGCCGATGTTGGTCGACCCGATGTAGAACCGCCCGACGCCGAACGCGCCCAGGAAGAACTGCAGCAGACCGGCGGTGATGGCGGACTTGTCGGACAGCGGTTCCCCGGTCAGCGGGTCACGACCGAACGGCGCCGACGGGTCGGCGCCATAGGCACCGTAGGCCTGCGGCTGGCCGGCGTATCCCGGCTGGGGCTGCCCGGGGTAGCCCGGTGGGGGCGCCTGGGGCGGATATCCCGGCGGAGGCCCCTGAGGCGGGTCCCCGGCCGGGGGGCCCTGGGGCGGGTAACCGCCGTACGACGGAACCCCTTGCGGCGGCATTCCTTGCGGCGGCGCTCCTTGGGGAGGCACTCCCTGCGGAGGCACTCCCTGGGGAGGCATCCCGTACATGTCCCCCGGCTGATTTGGCATCGACATTGCGGCCCCGACTTTCTCGAACACCGAGCCCCGGTTCGGGGGCATCGGCAGGCTGGAACAAATGATGTCACGGACCACAACGCCCACGGCGCAAGCATTTTCTGCCATACGCGCCGCGGGCGTCGAGTCGGTGGTGCTACGGAGTCAGCGGTGCCACCTGACCGCCGCTGAGCCGCCGCCAGGCGTACACCGTGATCAGCGTGAGCAGCGGGTACGCGACCAGCAGGCCGACGCCGCACACCAGGGCACCGGCCAGGCCGACAGCAAGCGTGACGAGCCAGGTCAAAGCCACCGAACCGAAGTTGGCCTTGGCGATTTCGAAACTGGTCGTGATGCCCTCGATGCCGGGCAGGTTGCGATCCACCACAGCAACCGTGGTGAACATCAACATGATTGCCGCGATGAAGCCCGGGATGATGCACAGGATGACGCCGATACCGATGATGATCGAGGCGACCACCGAGGCGATGATGACGTTGCCGATGTTGCGCGGCCGGAAGAACGACCCGACCGTGACCGGGGTGCCGTTGGCGATATCGAGCATGCCGCCCAGGTAGGCGGACTGGATCACGGCGCCGATCACCACACCGATGAGGGCGATCACGAGCGAGACCACGATGCCCGTCGCGCCCATCGAGAAGCTGTAGGAGCCGGGTTCACTGTCGACCGTCATGAACGGCGCCTGGATCAGCTGGAACAGGTACTGCAACACAATGTAAATGACACCGAACACCAGCGTCGGCACGATCAGCTCGACGGGNAACAGATGGTTATAAGAGACAGGTGCGGCGGAGGCGGGTAGCCGCCGGGCGACGGCGGCGGCGGGAAGCCACCTTGCTGAGGCGGGAAGCCACCCTGCTGAGGCGGGGGCGGGTATCCACCCTCTGGCGGCGGCGGGTAGTTCCCAGGCGGCGGGTAGTTCCCCGGCGGGGGCGGTTGGTCGGTCACGTCGAAAGCTCTCCTCATCTCGGATAGCGCTCCGCTTACGGACGCTACTTTCTGCCAGCACCTAGATGTACAGCGAGCGGAACTGCTCCACAGGCAGATTACGCACCGTCAACCCCCTTTGACAGGACAACACGAGGCCTGTTTCCTCGTGCGCCGACGGCCAGGCGCCGCCGCGGGCGACGGTGGTGTCTGAGTTTGCTAGCCCTAGGCCAGCTCACCCTATCTGAGAAGTCGCTGGACGCAATGCATTCCACGCGGTGTCGGTCACCACCGGATGACGAGGTGGCAGGCGCTAGTGGCGGCTGCCGCCCTCCGACAGGAAGCCCAGAAGATCGTGCCGCGTCAGCACACCAACGGGTTTGCCGTCTTCGACGACCATCACCGCGTCGGATTCGCGCAGAGTCTTAGCTGCGGTGGACACCAGCTCTCCGGCGCCGATGAGCGGCAGCGGCGGGCTCATGTGCTCGGCGACCGCGTCCGCCAGTTTCGCCCGGCCCTCGAACACCGCGGAGAGCAGTTCGCGCTCGGACACACTGCCGGCCACCTCGCCTGCCATCACCGGCGGTTCGGCCCCGACGACGGGCATCTGCGAGACGCCGTACTCCCGCAGGATGCCGATCGCGTCGCGAACCGTTTCCGACGGGTGGGTGTGCACCAGGTCCGGCAGCGCACCGGACTTGCCGCGCAGCACGTCGCCGACCGTCGGCTGCTCGATCGAACCGTCCAGCCGGTTGCGCAGGAAGCCGTACGACGACATCCAGGCGTCGTTGAAAATCTTTGACATGTAACCGCGTCCGCCGTCGGGCAGCAGGACCACGACGACCGAATCGGGCCCGGCCTTGCGGGCCACCTCGATGGCAGCCACGACCGCCATGCCACACGATCCACCGACCAGCAGCGCCTCTTCCCGCGCCAGCCGCCGGGTCATGTCGAACGAATCGGCATCGGAGACGGCGATGATCTCGTCGGGCACGTTGGGGTCGTAGGCCGACGGCCAGAAATCCTCACCGACGCCCTCGACGAGGTAGGGACGGCCGGTGCCGCCCGAGTACACCGACCCTTCCGGATCGGCTCCGACGACCTGCACCGGGCCGCCGTCGCGGCCGGCCGACACCTCCTTGAGGTAGCGGCCCGCGCCGGTGATGGTGCCACCCGTGCCGACCCCGGCGACGAAATGCGTGACCGTGCCGTCGGTGTCGGCCCAGATCTCCGGACCCGTCGTCTCGTAGTGCGACTCCGGCCCCATCGGGTTGGAGTACTGGTCGGGCTTCCAGGCGCCGTCGATCTCGGTGACCAGGCGGTTGGAGACGCTGTAGTAGCTGTCCGGGTGATCCGGCGGCACCGCCGTCGGGCACACCACGACCTCGGCGCCGTACGCGCGCAGGACATTCTGCTTGTCCTCGCTGACCTTGTCGGGGCAGACGAAGATGCACTTGTAACCGCGCTGCTGGGCCACCAGCGCCAGACCGACGCCGGTGTTGCCGGAGGTCGGCTCGACGATCGTGCCGCCGGGCTTGAGTTCACCGCTGGCCTCGGCGGCGTCGATCATCTTGGCGGCGATGCGATCCTTGGAGCTGCCACCGGGGTTGAGGTACTCGATCTTGGCCAGGACCGTGCCCGAGCCTTCTGGGACAACGGAGTTCAGCCGTACCAGCGGGGTGTTGCCGATGAGCTCACTGATGTGCCTGGCTATGCGCATGCGTCAATGGTCTCAGGCCCGCAAAACGGTTACCAGGTGGCCTCTCGAATGTACTCGCCGATCTGGCGCAACGATCGCTTCGCTTCGGACACCAGAGGCGACGCGAGCTGGAAGACGTGCATCTGACCGGGCCAGATCCGGAGCTCGACCGGAACCCCGGCGGCGGCCAGCATGTGCGCGGCCTTGCGGGCGTCACTGAGCAGCGCCTCCGAGCCGGACGCGTGGATCAGCGTGCGCGGTAGACCGGACTCGATGTGGTCGAGCGGCTCGTAGACCGTCTCGCCCTTGCGTTCGGCGGCCGCCTCGACCAGCTCGACGAGTGCGTCGAAGGCCTTGGCCGGGAACATCGCGTCGGAGTGAATGTTGGGGTGGTTGGCGCGCGTCTCGTTGTCGATCTCGAACAGCGGTGACATCGTCACCAGTGCGGCGGGCATCTCCCCCTCGTCGAGCAGCCGCTCGGCCAGGGCCAGCGACAGGTAGCCGCCCGCCGAGTCGCCGGCCAGCACGATCTGCTCCGGCTCGTAGCCGGTCAGCCGCAGCCACTGGTAGGCGTCGTAACAGTCGTCGATCGCGGTGCCCACCGAGTGCTTGGGCACCATCCGGTAGTCCACGACCAGCACGGGGCTGTCGGCGTAGCCCGACAGCGCGGTCACGATGCCGGAGTGCGTGTTGGCCCCGCAGGCCAGGAACGCCCCGCCGTGCAGGTAGAGGATGACGCTGCGCTTCCCGTCGGCGGGCAGCACGCCGTCGGCCCGGACCAGCTGCGCGGTGCAGTGCGGCAGCGCGATCGTGGCCTTGATGGTTCCCGGCACCGGCCGGATCAGCCGAGCGGCGAAGTTGACGAGCCCGAACGGCCACGGAAGATGCGGCACATGGCTACCAATTGCCAAGGTCGGCTTGATTGTCAGCATGGCCGCCAGCGAAGCCAATCGGCCCGCCAGGCTCGGTCCGTCTTCGACGACCTCGACGGGTGCGCCGTCACTGACCGGAAACCTGCGTGCGCGGTGGGGCCTAGCTGGGCGTATGCCAGCGTGATGGGACCTGGTTACCTTGCTCGGTGCAGTCATCGTCACCACTTCCTACGTCTTTGTAGTGCTAGGTGAGCTTCGTCACTCAGACAACCCGGGTAACTTAGCTTGACATCCGTAAACAGTTCAACAGTCAAATAAACTGATTTGATACCGGACTTGATACAGCACTGTGATCGCGGCGACGGTTTCGCCACGCGGAGAACCCGCCCTGTCCACCTAGACTGATCATGTGGGCACATCGCGTCGGGCGACCATCGCCCTCGCCGCTGCGGCAACACTGGCCTCTACGGGATCGGCCTATATCGGAGCGCGCAACCTGCTGAGCGGGCAAGCGGACCAGGCCCGGCAGGTCATCCCCAAATCCTGGGACATCCCGCCACGCGCCGACGGCGTGTACCAACCCGGCGGTGGCCCGGTGCAGAAGTGGGAACGCGGTGTCCCGTTCGACCTGCACCTGATGATCTTCGGCGACTCGACGGCCACCGGTTACGGCTGCCGCGTGGCCGACGAGGTGCCCGGGGTGTTGATCGCGCGCGGGGTGGCCGAACAGTTCGGCAAGCGAATCCGCTTGAGCACCAAGGCGATCGTCGGCGCCACCTCCAAGGGTTTGTCCGGCCAGATCGACGCCATGTTCGTGGCAGGCCCGCCGCCCGACGCCGCCGTGATCATGATCGGCGCCAACGACATCACCAAACCCAACGGCATCGGACCGTCGGCCCGCCGGTTGGGCGATGCGGTCCGGCGGCTGCGCGCGGCGGGGGCCGTCGTCGTGGTCGGTACCTGCCCGGATTTCGGCGTGGTCACCGCCATCCCCCAGCCGTTGCGTGCCTTCACCCGTGCCCGTGGCCTGC
>NZ_LT546207.1:2733391-2752239 GCF_900078665.2 Mycolicibacterium houstonense
CTCGCCCGCGCCCAGGCCGGTGCCGTACGGGGCGCGGGCGGCGTGCCGGTGCCCTTCTCGGACCTGCTGGCCCCGGACTTCTACAAGGCACCTGAGCTGCTGTTTTCCGACGACATGTTCCATCCGTCGGCGGCGGGCTATGCACTCGCGGCCAAGCAGTTGTTGCCGGCACTGTGCGGTGCGCTCGGCGAGTGGGACGGCGACGAGGCCCTCGAAACGGGGTCCGCGGACGACAACTCGTTGCTGAGCCGGCTGGGCGGTGTGACCAGGCTGTGGCACCGCTCCACCGGGGTCCCCGCTCCCGTCGTGGTGTCCGCGGGATAGTTTCACAGCTGAGTTTTCAAGCCATTCGATCAGCAGGAGCCTGTCATGCCCGAAGCCGTCATCGTCGCCACTGCCCGTTCGCCGATCGGCCGGGCCGGTAAGGGGTCCCTGGTCAGCATGCGCCCCGACGATCTGGCCGCCCAGATGGTCAAGGCCGTCCTGGACAAGGTGCCCGCCCTGGATCCGCGCGACATCGACGACCTGATCATGGGTTGTGGCCAGCCCGGCGGTATGGCCGGCTTCAACATCGGCCGCACCGTGGCCGTGCAGCTGGGCTACGACTTCCTGCCGGGCACCACCGTCAACCGCTACTGCTCGTCGTCGTTGCAGAGCACCCGGATGGCCTTCCACGCGATCAAGGCCGGCGAGGGCCACGCGTTCATCTCCGCGGGCGTGGAGACCGTGTCGAACTTCGCCAGCGGCAACGCCGACGGCTGGCCCGACACCAAGAACCCGCTGTACGCCGATGCGATGGCCCGCTCCGCCAAGGCCGCCGAGGGCGCCGACGAGTGGCATGACCCGCGCGAGGACGGCCTGCTGCCCGACGTCTACATCGCCATGGGCCAGACCGCCGAAAACGTCGTGCTGCACACCGGCATCAGCCGTGAGGACCAGGACCACTGGGGTGTGCGGTCGCAAAACCGGGCCGAGGAAGCGATCAAGAGCGGCTTCTTCGAGCGCGAGATCACGCCGGTGACCCTGCCCGACGGCACCGTGGTGTCCACCGACGACGGCCCGCGCCCCGGCACCACCTACGAGAAGATCAGCCAGCTCAAGCCGGTGTTCCGGCCCAACGGCACCATCACCGCAGGCAACGCCTGCCCGCTGAACGACGGCGCCGCCGCGCTCGTGGTGATGAGCGATGTGCGGGCCAAGGAGCTGGGCCTGACCCCGCTGGCCCGCGTGGTGTCGACCGGTGTGTCCGGGCTGTCGCCCGAGATCATGGGTCTGGGCCCGATCGAGGCCGTCAAGCAGGCGCTGGCCAACGCCAAGATGACCATCGATGACATCGACCTCTACGAGATCAACGAGGCGTTCGCAGTGCAGGTGCTCGGCTCGGCCCGCGCGCTCGGCATGGACGAGGACAAGCTGAACGTCTCCGGCGGCGCGATCGCCCTGGGCCACCCGTTCGGCATGACCGGTGCCCGCATCACCGCCACGCTGCTGAACAACCTGCAGACCCACGACAAGACCTTCGGCATCGAGACCATGTGCGTCGGTGGCGGCCAGGGTATGGCGATGGTTGTGGAGCGCCTGAGCTAGTTCGCTTTTCGCCGAGTCTGCGTACAGATCGGGATTTCACCCGATTTCGCGATCTGTACGCAGACTCGCTGCTCTCAGCGCAGCGTCGATTGCCCATCGGCGATTGCTGTTCGGACCCGTCGCAGAATCTCGGCCGGTCGGTCTTCGGCCACCACCCTGACGATGATCCAGCCCATCCGCTCCAGCTCGGCTGTCCGGCGGATGTCCTTCACATACTGCGTGCGATCAGTGCGATGTTGGTCCCCGTCGTACTCCACCGCGACCATCCACTCGGTCCAGCCCATATCGAGGTAGGCGAACGGATATCCGGTTGGCCCCAGCACCGAGATCTGAGTCTGCGGGCGCGGCAGACCATCCTCGACGAGGAGCAGGCGCAGCCAGGTCTCCTTCGGCGATTGCGACCCGGCATCAACCATGGGAAGCACCCTCTCGAGTTGACGCAGTCCGCGGGCTCCGCGATGCCGCGCAGCCACTGCTTCGACATCACAGACCTTCAATCCCGTTGCCCTTGTGAGGGAATCGAGCCGAGCCACCGCGCGACCGACCCCTGATGTGCGGCCGATGTCGAAGGCCGTCCGCTCCGGCGTCGTCACGGGGAGCTCGCCGACCTGTGCGATCTCGTTCGGCTGCAACCGCATCGCGGATGTCCGCACGCCGCGCGGACTCCTGGCATTGGTCCAGATCAACTCGATGGGTGCGGAATCGTCGACCCACTTCGCCCCGTGCAGAGCCGCCGCGGTGAGACCGGCCAGGACTCCCTGGCGGTGCGACCACAGCCACGCCGCCCGGGCCCGATCGGCCAGTGTGGGGTGGTAGTCCCGCGCCACATAGACATCGGGCAATATCGCGCGGAAGTTGGCGCGCAACTGATGCTTGCGGATCACACCGTCCCGCACCGCTTCTGAGCCGATGAACGGCATGTCGAAGATGGTCACGCTGCCGACATTGCGAGGCATCTCCGACAGCTGCCGTCCGCGAACGTCTCCGGGAACAACAGCTGTGGATGAATTCGACGCTGTGTGCTGATCTTCGAGCCTGCGCGCAGATCGCGAAAGCACGCAATTCCGCGCCCTCAGCGCAGACTCGGCGCACTCACCGCAGACTCGGCGCAAGCGCCAACCCATAAGAAAAAGGCGCCCGCAATCGCGGACGCCTTTCTCGGGGCAGGGTTGCTAGTCGTTGTTGAAGTACGACAGCAACCGGAGGATCTCGATGTACAGCCAGACCAGGGTGACGGTCAGGCCAAGGGCGATGCCCCAAGCGGCCTTCTCCGGAGCACCGGCACGGACCATCTGGTCGGCAGCGTCGAAGTCGATCAGGAAGCTGAACGCGGCCAGGCCGATGCACAGCAGCGAGAAGCCGATCGCCAGCATGCCGCCGTCACGCAGACCCAGGCCGGCACCGCCACCCACGCCGAAGATGGCCAACACGAAGTTGAGCAACATCAGCGCGACGACACCGAACAGGCCGGCGACGATCATGCGGGTGAACTTCGGCGTCACACGGATGGCACCGGTCTTGTAGACCACCAGCATGCCGAAGAACACGCCCATGGTGCCGACGATCGCCTGCGCGATCATGCCGACGCCGCCGACCGAGGCAACGTTGGCGATGATGAACGACACCGCACCGAGGAACAGGCCCTCCAGCGCCGCGTAGCTCAGCACGATCGCCGGGTTGTCCTGCTTGCGGCCGAAGGTGGCGATCAGAACCAGCACCAGGCCACCCAGGCCGCCGATCAGGGCGAACGGCGTCGCAAGGCCGAGGCTCGTAACCGTGCCATCAGCCAGGGTGGTGATGCTGCCGGACACCAGGAAGTAGGACACCACCGCGACGGCCGAGAGCACGGCCAACGTGATGCCGGTCTTGGTGACGACGTCATCGATCGTCAGCGGACGTGAGACGCCGGTCTGCGGCTGCTCCAGGTACTCCTGCGCGTAGGGCTGCGCATGCACCTGCTGTGCACCGAAGCCGGCGGCTCCGGTACCAAATTGTGCGTATCCGCCCTGCTGCTTCGGCAGGCTGCGGAATACCGGGTTGCTGGATTCGCGCACCGTCGGTCCTCTCCTATGAGATGTGTTCGAGTACGAACTAGTAGCTCAACGATCGATGTTCCTGGCGGGTTCCCGTCGACGCGAAAAGACTCTCAGGAAACTTCCAGGTTGATCTTGAGGCAAACCCTACCCGTAGCGCACCCCTGCTGGGGGCCCGAACTAGATTGCAACTCGTGACAGAAAACGAGGACGTCCTAGTAAGTGTCCGGAACGGCGTCGGGATCCTCACGCTGAACCGGCCGAAAGCGATCAACTCGCTCAACGACGCCATGGTCGCAGGCATGGCCGACGCACTGCACGCCTGGGCGGGCGACGACTCCGTCCACACCGTGCTGCTGACCGGCGCCGGCGAACGCGGCCTGTGCGCGGGCGGCGACGTGGTGGCGCTCTATCACAGCGCCAAGGCGGGCGGCGCCGACGCGCGGCGGTTCTGGTTCGACGAGTACGTCCTCAACGCCTACATCGGCCGCTACCCCAAACCGTATGTGGCGCTGATGGACGGCATCGTCATGGGCGGCGGCGTCGGAGTTGCCGCGCACGGCAGCGTCCGGGTGGTCACGGACACCACCAAGATGGCGATGCCGGAGGTCGGCATCGGCTTCATTCCCGACGTCGGCGGCACCTATCTGCTGTCTCGGGCCCCGGGCGCGCTCGGGTTGCACGCCGCACTCACCGGGGCGCCGTTCTCCGGGGCCGACGCGATCGCGATGGGCTTCGCCGATCACTACGTGCCGCACGATCAACTGGCCGGCTTCGCCGAGGCCGTGGTCGCCGACGGTGTGGAGAAGGCGCTGGCCGCCTACGCCGTCGAGCCGCCCGCCAGCCCGCTGCTCGAGCAGCGCGACTGGATCGACGAGTGCTACGCCGGCGAGACCGTCGCCGACATCATCGCCGCGCTGCGGGGCCATGGAGCCGCAGCCGAGAAGGCAGCCGATTTGATCTCCACCCGCTCCCCCATCGCCCTGTCCGTGACGCTGGAAGCGGTGCGCCGTGCGGCCAAGCTGGAGACACTGGAGGATGTGCTGCGCCAGGAGTACCGCACCTCGTGCGCTTCGGTGAGGTCCCACGATTTCGTCGAGGGCATCCGGGCGCAGCTGGTCGACAAGGACCGCAACCCGCAGTGGGCCCCGGCTTCGATCGCGGCGGTCAGCCCCGCCGACGTCGAGGCGTACTTCGTTCCGGCAGAACCTGATCTGACGTTCCAGGAGGAGAGCAAATGAGCGAGTTCGAGACGATCCTGGTGACCCGTACCGACCGGGTCGCCACCATCAAGCTGAACCGGCCCAAGGCGCTCAACGCGCTCAACAGCCAGGTGATGACCGAAGTGACCACGGCCGCAGCCGAACTCGATGCCGATCCGGGCGTCGGCGCGATTATCGTCACCGGTAACGAGAAGGCGTTCGCCGCCGGTGCCGACATCAAGGAGATGGCCGAGCTGTCGTTCGCCGACGTGTACTCGGCCGACTTCTTCGAGCTGTGGTCCAAGTTCGCCGCCACCCGCACCCCGACGATCGCCGCGGTCGCCGGCTACGCGCTCGGCGGCGGCTGCGAGCTGGCGATGATGTGCGACATCTTGATCGCCGCGGACTCGGCGAAGTTCGGACAGCCCGAGATCAAGCTGGGTGTCCTGCCCGGCATGGGCGGTTCGCAGCGGCTCACGCGCGCCATCGGCAAGGCCAAGGCCATGGACCTGATCCTCACCGGCCGCACCATCGACGCCCAGGAAGCCGAACGGGCCGGCCTGGTGTCACGCCTGGTGCCCGCCGACACCCTGATCGACGAGGCGCTGGCCGTGGCCGAAACCATCGCCGGGATGTCGCTGTCGGCGTCACGGATGGCCAAGGAAGCGGTCAACCGGGCGTTCGAATCGTCGCTGGCCGAGGGCCTGCTGTATGAGCGGCGGCTGTTCCACTCGGCGTTCGCGACCGCCGATCAGAAGGAAGGCATGGCGGCGTTCACCGAGAAGCGCGCCGCGAACTTCACCCATCGTTAAGGTCGACGGGTGACCACACCCGTGGAAGACACCGAGAGCACCGCCGACGCCACCGAAGCCGGGGTCCCGGCCGAGCCGGACAAACCGGACTGGTGGGTGCGCCACTACACGTTCTTCGGAACCGCGGTGGGGCTGGTGTTCATCTGGTTTTCGCTGACCCCGTCACTGCTGCCGCGCGGCCCGCTGTTCCAGGCACTGGTCAGCGGGGGCGCCGGGGCAATCGGCTACGGCCTCGGCGTTTTCGGCGTCTGGCTGGTGCGTTACATGCGGTCGGCGGAAACCAGTCCCAAGGCGCCGAGGTGGGCGTGGCTGGCGCTGGTGGTGGTCGGGATCGTCGGACAGATCCTGATGATCATCTACTTCCACGTGTGGCAGGACGAGGTCCGCGACTTCATGGGCGTGCCGCGGCTGACGTTCTGGGACCATCCGCTCACGGCCGTGCTGTCGATCATCGTGCTGTTCGTCTTCGTCGAGATCGGGCAGTTGGTCGGCTGGCTGGTGCGGTTCCTGGTGCGCCAGCTCAATCGCTTTGCCCCGCCGCGGGTTTCGGCCGTCGTTGTGGTGGTACTGCTGCTGGTGTTCAGCATCGCCCTGCTCAACGGCATCGTGGTGCGGTTCGCGATGGACAAGATCAACAGCACGTTCTCGGCCGTCAACGACGAGGACAACCCCGATTTCAAGGCGCCGACGTCGATACGCCGGTCAGGCGGTCCGGAATCGTTGGCCAGCTGGGAATCCCTGGGTCATCAGGGCCGGGTGTTCGTCGCGGCCGGGCCTTCCGTGCAACAGCTTTCGCAGTTCAGCGGCAAGCCCGCGGTCGAACCGATCCGCGCGTATGCCGGCCTGCACTCCGCCGACGGCATCAAGGCGACGGCGGCGCTGGCCGCACGCGAGCTGGAACGCACCGGCGGGCTGGACCGCGCCGTGGTCGCCGTGGCCACCACCACCGGCACCGGCTGGATCAACGAGGCGGAAGCCTCGGCGCTGGAGTACATGTACAACGGCAACACCGCGATCGTGTCGATGCAGTACTCGTTCCTGCCGAGCTGGTTGTCGTTCCTGGTGGACAAGGAGAATGCCCGCCAGGCCGGGCAGGCCCTGTTCGAGGCGGTCGACGCGTTGGTGCGGGAACGTCCAGAAGGCAAGCGCCCCAAGCTCGTCGTGTTCGGCGAGAGCCTCGGATCGTTCGGCGGTGAGGCCCCGTTCCTGGCCCTGAACAATCTGGTTGCCCGCACCGATGGCGCACTGTTCTCCGGCCCGACGTTCCAGAACACGATCTGGACCACGCTCACCCGTGACCGCGACGCCGGCTCGCCGGAGTGGTTGCCCATCTACGACAACGGCGAGAACGTCCGGTTCAGCGCGAAGGCCGAGAATCTGGACCGGCCCGACGCGCCGTGGGGCCATCCGCGGGCGGTGTACCTGCAACACGCGTCGGATCCGATCGCGTGGTGGAACACCGATCTGCTGTTCGCCGAACCAGATTGGCTCAAGGAGCCCCGCGGCTACGACGTGTCCGGGCGCATGCAATGGATCCCCGTGGTGACCTTCCTGCAGGTGTCGGCGGACATGGCGGTGGCTGTCGACGTACCCGACGGGCACGGCCACGTCTACGTCAAGGATGTCGCCAACGCCTGGGCCGCGGTGTTGCAGCCACCGGGATGGACGCCGGAGATGACCGCGAAGCTACGGCCGATGCTCTCCAACAACGAGAACGCCTGACCTCAGACCTGACCGGCGGCCACCAGCGCGTGATACCCGCCGACGACATCGGTGGACCGGTGCAGGCCCAGGTCCACCAGCGAGGCGGCGGCCAGGCTGGAGGTGTAGCCCTCCGAGCACAGGATCACCCAGTAGACGTNGCGGCGGGCAGGTCCGAGGCGGGCAGTCGGTCCAGGCGGGTGCGGGCCTGTGCCAGCACGGTGTCGATGCGGCTCATCGCTATCCCTCCGGTGCGTCGGTGAGTTCGGTGCGGTTGCGACGCAACGTGTTCTGCGGCGTCACTTCGTAGTAGGACATCGCGGTCAGCGGTGGCGAGTAGGCGTGCACGCTCAACGTCGGCCCCGTCACCGTGACCGGCCCAGGCGCCTTGACCACGTCGTGCACCCATCCGAGCGGGAAGGCGGCCTGATCGCCGGCCGTGAGCCGCCGATGCCGTAACAGCTCACCGTCCCAACGTGTTTCGGCCAACTCCCCGGACACCACGGTCAGGGCACCCAGCGACCCGCCGTGGTCGTGCAGTTCGGTCGATTTGTCGGGCACCCAGCTGATCAGCCAGACCTCGACCTCGTCGTCACCGGACAGCCGGGTGTACCACCGATCGTCGGTCGGCAGCCCCCGCAGCAGGCGGTCGTAGCGGCCGGACAACACATCGTCGGCGGCGCGGTCGGTGGTGTGCAGCAGGTCGGGCAGCCGCAGGCGGGTGGGCGCGGAGACGGCAGGAACGGACGCAAGGGTGGACAGCATCAGAGAAGCTCCAGGAATGACGGCGGAACAGGGCAGACGGGCGCGTTAGCGAGCCCGACAACACCTCTGCGATCCGGTCCGTTCCGTCATGGCGGCCAGTGTTGCATAGATTGGCTTCATGCGCAGTTACACGTGGACCGCACGCCTGACCGCCGGAGCCGTCGCCGCAGCCGGCCTGAGCCTGCTGATCGGATGCTCGACCGAGGCCGACACGGATCAGGCCGGGAAGCCGGCGGAGTCCTCCGCACCGGCCACCACGACCGCCGAGGCGGCGACGCCGACGGCCAAACCGGGTGAGGTCGCGGTCTCCCCCGGCGGCGTCACCACCGCGGTCGGAGCCGACGCGCAGTCCACGGAAGAGGAGTATTTCCAGGCCTGTCACGCCGCGAAGGTCTGGATGCAGGCCAAGGGCGGGGACCTGAAGGCGCAGATCGAGCCATACCTGGCGAGCCTGCAGGCACCCGACGCGGCACCCGGCCCGGGCACGTACAACGTGCCGTGGGCCAAGCTCGAGCCGGCCCGCCAGGCCGCGGTCATCGTGGCGGCGCGGGCGGCGGCCGACGAGCTCTGCAGCTAGTTCGAATCACGCTGCGGTAAATCCCCCGGATCGCCCCGGGCGGCCAGCCAGGCACGGCCGCGCTCGACGGCGATGTCCAGCGCGCCGAAGATCCGGTCGGCGGCCGGCACGATGCCGTCGTCGCCGAGCACGTCGTCGAGACCGCCGCGGCGCAGCACCTCTGCGGTGCCGGGGTTGACCCCGGCCACGATCAGCCTGCCGTCGTTGGCGGCCAACTGCCCGGCCCACCGGCGCAGGGCCTTGATCGTCACCGAAGATGGCACGTCGGGCAGCGATCGCAAGCTGAGCACGACGACGGCGTTGGTGGTGCCTTCGGCCCGCGGCCAGGTCTCGTCGATCCGCGCCACCTCGGCGAACAGCCCCACCCCGGCGTAGTGCAGGACGGTGACGTCATTGCTGGCGCACTGCTCGGGCACCGGGGCTTGGTGCCAGCCCCCGTCCGCGGTCGGTTCCAGCGCCACCAATTGCGCGGCCTCGGCGGCCTTGGCGCAGTAGAGCACCAGCGAGGTGATGACACCGCTGACGATCGCGGTGTGCAGCGGCAGCTGCGTGGTGGCCGCGAAGGTCACCAGCATGGCCACCGCCGACAGCGGTGCGACCCGCAGCACCAGCTTGATGTCCGGCAGCCGGCCGACCACCAGCTCGGCTCCGATCACCAGGATCAAGCCTCCGATCACCGGCATCGGGATGATCTCGGTNATCAAGCCCCCGATCCCCGGCATCGGGATGATCTCGGTGGCCGAGCCGGCGACCAGGCCCAGCCCCGCGAGCCACAGCCCGGCGAAGATGCCGGCCCACCGGGTCTGGGCACCCGCCGAGGTCGCCACCCCGGTGCGCGACAGCGAACCACCGGCGGGCAGTGCACCGAACAGGCCACCGGCCACGTTTGCCGCGCCCTGCGCCAGGAAATCACCGTTCATGTTGGTGCGGCTGCCATCTGGATTGGGTACCGCGGCAGAGATCCCGGCGGCTTGGGCCAGCGCGACGAGCGCCACCGCGACACCGCCGACAATCAGTTCGGGCATCGCGGCAAAGTTCGGAACCGTCACCGGTGGAAGCGCGTTGGCGATCGAGGCGATGTCACCGACGGTCTCGACGTCGATACTGAACGCCGCGGTCGCCGCCGTGACCACGACGAGCGCCAGCAACGTGGCGAACGACTCGAGTGGCTTGATGAAGTGGAACACCGCCCACACCGCGACCGTGCCAACGGCCACCGCGACGGACGCCGGATGCCACAGCCCGATGTGGGCCAGCGAGTCGATGAACTTGCCAATTGTGTTGCCGCTGTCGGGTTTATAGCCGGTGGCGTCGCCCAGCACGCCGGCCACGATCTGCAGCGCGATACCCGTGGAAAAGCCCGTCATCACGGCGTTGGAGACGAAGTTCATGATCGAGCCGAACCGCAACAGGCCGAACAGCAGCATCACCGCGCCGACCACGATCACCAGGGCGGCGACGTTGGCCGGATCCTGCGGGTCGAGCCCGGCCTCCTTGAGCACACTGCGCGACGTCAGCGCGATGGCACTGGTCAGGGTGGTCACCATCAGCACCGTTCGGGCGAACAGAGATCCGATGATTCCGGGAACGATGCCGGCGTAGATACCGGTGACCGGGTTGAAGCCGCCGATGCTGGCATAGGCCATGCCCTCCGGGATGGAGAACAATCCCGTGACCAGTCCGGCTATCGCATCGCGGGGCTTGGGGCGACCGAGCTTCCGTAGAAATGTTGACGGACCCACGCTCCAACCCTCCCACGAATGGTTACGCGGTGGGCGATACTTCGAATCTACGCGTGCCCGGAATCCTTCCGTATCAGCGCGAATGGCTGCGGGCCGGCGCTGGTGGTGTACGCGGTCACCAGAGGTGCCGGCATCGCCGCCGGATCACCAAACGCACAGTCGCACTTGATCACTCAGACGCTGCCGGTCGACCGGTCTGCGCGGACCGCTACGGGTAGAGCCCGCGCAGTTGCCCGGCCTGAGCGACACGTTCGACAGCCAGGCAGGTCGCGGCGGCACGAAGCGGTAGGTGCAACTTATCGGCATGAGCGCTGACGTGTTGCCAGGCGCTCAGCATTCGTTCGGCCAGCCGGGTCTCGACTTCGTCGGCGCCCCACCAGTACGCCTGATTGGCCTGTACCCATTCGAAATACGACACGATGACGCCGCCGGCGTTGGCCAGGATGTCCGGAACGACGAGTGTCCCAGCCGCGTTGAGTAGGCGGTCGGCCTCCGGTGTCGTGGGACCGTTGGCGCCTTCGACGACTACGGAGGCCTTGATCTGTGGTGCATTTCCTACGTGGATCACCCCTTCGACGGCCGCCGGGACCAGCAGATCGACGTCTGCCGCGAGCAGGTCCTCGTTGGTGATCGCATCGGCGTCGACAAAGTCGATCACCGATCCGGTGGCGTCGACATGATTGGCCAGGGCCGCGATGTCGAGGCCGGAATCTGCTCTGACGGCGCCGTACTGGTCGGACACGGCGACCACGCGCATACCCGCGTCCGCCAGGAATCGCGCAGCGTGCCGGCCGACCTTGCCGAAGCCCTGCACCGCGGCGGTGGCGCCTTCGACTCGGATGCCTCGAGACCGCAACGCCGCCAGTGCGACGTGGACGACTCCGCGCGACGTCGCCGTGGCACGCCCCAGAGAACCGCCGAGGCTCACCGGTTTTCCGGTGCTGACTCCGAGCACGGTGTGCCCCTTCTGGACGGAATAGGTGTCCATCATCCAGGCCATGGTTTGCTCGTCGGTCCCGACATCCGGCGCGGGGATGTCATGGTCGGGCCCGATCAGCGGACTGATCTCACTGGTGTAGCGACGGGTGACCCGTTCCAGTTCGGAACGGCTGTATCGACGCGGATCGATGCGGATGCCACCTTTGGCCCCGCCGTAGGGGACGTCGAGCAGGGCGCACTTCCACGTCATCCACATCGCCAGGGCACGCACTTCGTCGAGTGTCACATCGGGTGCGTAGCGCAGTCCGCCCTTCGCCGGACCGCGAGAGACGTTGTGTTGCACCCGATGTCCGATGAGCAGTTCCATCTCACCGGAATCCCGGTGGAGCGGCACGGCCACGGTGAGCTCACGCCGCGGGTTGGCCAGCAGCTCGTACATGCCATCGTCGTAACCGAGAATCGTGACAGCCTCGTGCAGTTGAGCACGTGCGTCGTCGAACGGGCTTGCGGGCGCTGTGGCCAACTGGGGTCGTCGGGCGAGAGCGGCCTCGGTGTGTTCGATCGTGGTCACGCCTTCTCCTGTTGTTGGTTGACCTGATGCCAGAACGCTAGGCATTCGGGAACCGACCCAGCAGTGCCGATCTGCACATCTTTCGAATGCCGACTGTGCAACTGTGACAGCCGAAAATCTGGCCACCGAGCGGGGCCGACGGTGCGGGCCAGGCCGAAACGTCCTCGTGTTGATGTTAATTGGGATCGTCGGTGCGCGGCGGGTGCACAACAGGTCTCAAACCATGTTCTAAGACTTCGGGAAGCAGCGCGATAGATGCCGGCGAGAAGGCGAACGTCATCCGGAAATGCCGCAGAATGGACACATGCGTGTTGCTCTGGCGCTCGGCAGTGGTGGGGCCCGCGGCTACGCGCACATCGGGGTGATCAACGAGCTGCGCGACCGCGGTTATGAGGTCGTCGGGGTGTCGGGCTCGTCGATGGGTGCGCTGGTCGGCGGGCTGCATGCGGCCGGCAAACTCGACGATTTCGCCGACTGGGCGCGGACTTTGACCCAGCGGGCGGTGCTGCGGCTGCTGGATCCATCGATCACCGCGGCGGGCATCCTGCGCGCGGAGAAGATCCTCGACGCGGTCCGCGACATCATCGGCGAGGCCACGATCGAGGAGCTGCCGATCCCCTACACGGCCGTCGCCACCGACCTGATCGCCGGCAAGTCGGTGTGGCTGCAACGCGGCCCGGTGGATGCCGCGATCCGGGCGTCGATCGCGATCCCCGGTGTGATCGCCCCGCACGTCCTCAACGGCCGGCTGCTCGGTGACGGCGGCATCCTCGACCCGCTGCCCATGGCGCCGATCGCCGCGGTCAACGCCGATCTGACCGTCGCGGTCAGCCTGGCCGGCGGTGATCCGGGGACCGCGGCCACCCCGGGCGACCCCGAGCGGCGGCCCACCACCGAATGGCTCAACCGCATGATGCGCAGCACCTCGGCGGTGCTGGACACGGCGTCGGTGCGGGCCGTGCTGGACCGGCCCACCGCGCGGGCGGTGCTGAGCCGGTTCGGGGCGTCACTGCCACCCGACGACGGCCTCGATCCCGACGCCCCGGGTGACGACGCCGAGGTGCCGGAGCCGGCCGACGTACCGAAGCTGGGCAGCTTCGAGGTGATGAACCGCACCATCGACATCGCCCAGGCCGCACTGGCCCGGCACACGCTGGCGGCGTATCCGCCCGACCTGCTGATCGAGATTCCCCGCTCGCTGTGCCGCAGCCTGGAATTCCACCGTGCCGCCGAGGTGATCGAGGTCGGGCAGGAATTGACCGCCCGCGCCCTCGACAGCTGACGGCTGACTCAGCCCGCCAGGAACGCCGCGACCTCGGCCGCCACCCGTCGTCCCTGCGCCCGCCCGGCCCGGGCCGAGGGAACCCGGCAGGCCGGGTCGAGCGGATTCTTGCCGAAGGCGATCAGGGCGTCGTCGTCGGCGAAGATCCCGAACGACCGGCCGCCGAATCCGTCCACCTCCTCGGCCGCCCCGGTGCCGAACGGAGACGGGGTCGAGCGGCCCTGCGGCACCAGCGCCACCGCGGTGTCGCAGTCGGCGGCCATGACCATGTTGACCGCGCTGCCGATGCCACCGTCCATGAACCGGCGGTCGCCGATCGTCACGACCGGCCACACCGCGGGCACCGCGCAGCTGGCGGCGACGGCGTCGACCAGCGAGACCCCCGAGTTCCGGTCCAGCGTCACCAGCTCGCCGGTGTCGATGTCGATGGCCGAGATCCGCAGGATGCGGTCCGGCCAGTCGTGCGACGGCAGGCGTGCCTCGATCACCTTGCGCCGCACCTCAGGGTCGACGGTGTCGGTGGTCAGCGCCACCGCGCCGATGCCCTGTAATTTCTGGGCCTTGGTGGTGTTGGGCTTCAGCATCGCCTTGACGAACAGGTCCGTGACGTTGTCGATGCTCACGCCGGGATCCAGCTCGGCCGATTCCGCGCCGATCTGCCGGTCGAACAGTTGCTCGAGGCTCAGCCCGCTGCCGAGTTGCGCCGACACCGTCGACCCCGCCGAGGTACCCACCAGGACGTCGGAGGCGAGCAGGGCGTCAGCGGTTTCGGGAGATTCGTCGGCGATGCCCTGCAGGATGCCGGTTTCCCAGGCGATTCCGGCGATGCCACCACCGGCGAGCACCAGTGCACGTTTGGAAGTCACGAACACCGAGTGTGCCAGGGCCCCGGAAGCCGGCCGCTAGACGTGCTGCGACGCGGCGGCCTGCGCGCTCAGATCCGCGTGCTGCAGAAGGTGCCGAGGCGGTCGCGGGAGAACCGTCCGACGATCGATCCGCAGATCCGCTGCGACGTGAACCAGCTCGCCGGGCGCGATCAGCTGCCAGTCCTCGCCGTCCATCGGCTCGCTGGCGAACACCACCGACGGCTGAGAGGTCAGATGCTCGGACTCGGCGCGGATTCGCGGGCTGCGCAGCCGCAGCCGTCGCTGCGCCGGCACGGTGCGGTCGAGCACAAACAGTTCGTGGGTGTCCGGGTAGCGCAGCGCCCACATGTCGGTGGCCGTGCTGAGCAGGATGTTGACGGCGTAGATCGGCACGTTGTCGGCGAGCCAGCCGATCGCGTCGACGATGCCCACACCGATGTCGCCGGCACGGTCCCGAACCGCCGCGGTGATGAGCGCGAAGACCCGTTCGGAGTCGGTCTGGCCCGCCACCAGGTCAGCCACACCCAGCTCGCGGATCCGCTCGTCGAGCAGGTCCAGGCCCTCGACCACTCCGTTGTGCGCGAAGATCCGGCCGTCCTGCAGGAAGGGGTGGGTGTTCGCCGTGTCCAACGCTCCGGTCGAGGCGTAGCGGACGTGCGCGATGAACGTCGTCGCGGTGACATCGTGTGCCTCGGTGGCGAATTCGCTGTCCTGCCACGCCGCGACGGGCTCCTTGTGCAGCACTGCCACGCCGTCCGGGCCGAACACGCCCAGGCCGGTGCCGTCCGGGTTGCGCCTGCTCTGCTCGGCGAGGTTGTCCGGGGCGTCGAGCAGCCAGAAGGTCGCCGTCACCAGTTCGCGGCCGGCGTGCAGGCCGAACAATCGGCACATGACCTCAGCGCACCCGATGAAGTGCCATGATGCGGATAGTAACCGGTGAGACGAGGAGAACGCGATGACGAGCACCATGCGGGCAGAACGCTTCTACGCCGACACCAAAAGAATTGTGGTGGAGGATGTTCCGATCCCCGAGCCGGGACCGGGCGAGGTGCTGGTCAAGGTCGCGTTCTGCGGCATCTGCCATTCCGATCTGAGCCTGATCAACGGGACGTTCCCGGCACAGGCCCCGGTGGTGACGCAGGGCCACGAGGCGTCGGGCACCATTGCCAAGCTGGGCCCGGGTGTCACCGGCTGGGCCGAGGGCGACCGGGTGATCGTCGCGGCGGGCCGCCCATGCCTGGAATGCCCCAACTGCCGGCGTGGTGACATCGCCAACTGCATGCGAATCCAGTTGATGGCCTTCGCCTATGACGGGGCGTGGGCCGAGTACACGCTGGCGCAGGCGGTCGGGCTGACCCGGGTTCCGGACAATGTGCCGCTGGAGCAGGCCGCGATCCTCGCCGATGCGGTGTCCACGCCGTACGGCGCGGTGGTGCGCACCGGCAAGGTCGGCATCGGCGAGTCGGTCGGGGTGTGGGGTCTCGGCGGGGTCGGTACCCACATCGCCCAACTGGCCCGGCTGGTCGGCGCCGCACCGATCGTGGCGGTCGACATCAAACCCGACGTGCTGGACCGGGCGTTGGAGGTCGGTGCGGACTATGCGTTCGACGCCGGTGACGAGCAACTCGGCGAGAAGATCGCCGAGGTCACCGGGGGCCGCGGGCTGGATGTGGCATTCGATGCGGTGGGACTCAAGTCGACGTTCGAGCAGGCGCTGGGCCAGCTGACCGTCGGCGGCCGCTTGGTCGCCGTCGGCATGAGCGCGCAGGAGCCCACCATCGGGCCGACGTCGATGTTCGGCCTGACGCAGAAGCAGGTGCTCGGCCACCTCGGCTACCAGAACGTCGACATTTCGACGCTTGCCACGCTGGTGTCGCTGGGCCGGCTGGATCTGTCCCGGTCGATCAGCGAGGTGGTTTCGCTGGAGGACGTGGCGGACGGCATCGAGAAGCTGGAACGCCAGGAGGGCAATCCGATCCGGATCCTGGTGCGGCCCTGAATTTTCCGCGCCGAGTGTCGGCTCGCGCTATCACGACCACAAGCCGACGGTCACCGCAGGCCGAGAGCGGCCTTCCCGCTGATGAGTGGCAGGTCCGGGTAGGTGACCACGCCGGGTTCGGCCGCGCACACCGCGGGCACCGAGTTGACGCAATGCGCGGCGGTGGCGACGACGCCGGATTCCGGCCCGTCCTCACCGGCCTCGGACTGGAAGCCCTTGATGATGACGGTGAAGTCCGGGTTGCCGCGGACCTCCATCTCGTACCGCTGCCCGGCCGGTCCGAAAGTCCATGCGGGGTCGAGGTTTTCCTCACCCATCAGCCAGTTCACCGTGACCCGGACGACCGGCTCGCCATCGACGAGGGCCTCCCATTGGAACTTGCGGCCGGCGACCTGGCCGGGTTCGATCACGCCGATCGGTGAGTCGATGGGCGCGGTGGCCACCGCGATCTCCTGCGACGAGCGGATCCGCGGGTCGGTCTTGAAGCCCACGTGGTCGACGACCATCTTGACGGCCTGGATGAAACCGCCGTCGAGCATCTTCTGCATCGGCCCGCTCAACGCGGTGTCCGGGGCACCCCCGAATCCCATGACATGGCGCACCACATCGGGTGCCTCATACGTGCGTAGATCGGAAAACTCTTCGGCGCGAACGAAGTTCACCCCGGTGGCCATCGCCGAGAAGACCAGCGGGAACTTCTCGCTGATCCCGCCGGGCGCGATACCGGTGCCGTGCAGGGTGGCGTTGCCTTCCAGCGCGGCTTCCCGCATCGGTGCGGCCTGCTTCTCGCTCGGGTACAACCAACCGACCGGCGTGATCACGTTCTTTCCCGAGCGCAGCAGCGCAGCCACCTCGTCCGGGTTGGGGATCAGTGGTGCGTAGATCACCGCGTCGGCGTCCAGCGCCAGGATCTCGTCGGCGCTGCTGGTGGCGGTGACGCCGATGGGTTCGGTGCCGATGATCTCACCGACGTCCTTGCCGTTCTTGGCGTCGGAATGCACCCAGCAGCCGGCCAGTTCGAGGTCGGGATGTTCGAGCACGCCCTTGATGGCGGCGACGCCGACTCCGCCGGTTGCCCACTGCACCACTTTGAGCGTCAAGACCCCTCCTCGGCGAAACTAGAACACGTTCTACTGGTCTACACCACCGTCGTCGTCAGCGGAAGCACGATCTCTCCGGGCCAGGTACGAGATCACCAGCACCACCAGGACGGCAGGCAGAAATGCGGGGATCGTGAGCAGCAATGAATGGTCGGCAAGGATGGTCATACCGGGTTGACGAGGCAGCCGAGCCGAACGTGACTGTCACATCCGGGCGGGCTGCGCCGTCTGATCGGTATGCAGATGAGATTCGTCCAGATCGTCGTGGTGGTGGCGTCGCTGAGCATGCTGGTGACCGGAGTGTGGATGCGTATCGACCCCGCATCGTTCGCGCGGTGGGCCAACTGGCCCAATCACGTGCACTTCCTGCACGACGCCGGCGTGTTCCAGATCGGCATCGCGGTGACGATGCTGTTCGCGCTGTGGTGGCGCGACGTCATCGCCGTGGTGCTGACGGGGTTCCTGGTGGCCAACACGCTGCATGCGGTCAACCACTTCCTCGACCGCGACGGCGGCAATCCGTCCGACTGGTGGCAGCTCGGGGTGTTCTCGTTGCTGGCCGCTGCGGCCTTGGCGGTGCGGCTGCGTCAACTCCAGTTGAAGACGATTGACCCGGTTTCCCGATGAAGTATGTTCCGTTGCATGGCTAACAAAGTGTTCGTCGTCGGTGTCGGGATGACGAAATTCGAGAAACCCGGGCGTCGCGAAGGCTGGGACTACCCGGACATGGCGCGTGAGTCGGGCACCAAGGCGCTCGAGGATGCCGGCATCTCCTACGACCAGGTGCAGCAGGGCTACGTCGGGTACTGCTCGGGTGACTCCACGTCGGGGCAGCGTGCGCTCTACGAGCTCGGCATGACCGGCATCCCGATCGTCAACGTCAACAACAACTGTTCCACCGGTTCGACCGCGCTTTACCTTGCCGCACAAGCCATTCGCGGCGGGCTCGCGGATTGCACGATCGCGCTGGGCTTCGAGAAGATGCAGCCCGGCTCGCTTCAGGCGGGCGCCCAGGACCGCGAATCCCCGCTCGGCAAACACGTCAAGGCACTGGCCGAGATCGATGAGTTCGCCTTCCCCGTCGCGCCGTGGATGTTCGGTGCGGCCGGCCGCGAGCACATGAAGAAGTACGGCACCACGGCCGAACACTTCGCGAAGATCGGCTACAAGAACCACAAGCACTCGGTGAACAACCCGTATGCGCAGTTCCAGGACGAGTACACCCTCGACGACATCCTGGCCGCCAAGATGATCTCCGATCCGCTGACCAAGCTGCAGTGCTCCCCCACCTCGGACGGGTCGGGCGCGGCGATCGTGGCCAGCGAGGCGTTCGTCGACAAGCACGGCCTGGCCGGTCGGGCCGTCGAGATCGTCGGGCAGGCGATGACCACCGACTTCACCTCGACCTTCGACGGCAGCGCGGCCAACATCATCGGCTACGACATGAATGTGCAAGCCGCACAGCAGGTTTACGCGCAGTCCGGCCTGGGCCCCGAGGACTTCCAGGTCATCGAGCTGCACGACTGCTTCTCCGCCAACGAACTGCTGCTGTACGAGGCCCTCGGCCTGTGCGGCGAGGGTGAGGCGCCGCGGCTGATCGACAACAACGACACCACCTACGGCGGTCGCTGGGTGGTCAACCCGTCAGGCGGGTTGATCTCCAAGGGGCATC
>NZ_LT546207.1:2752317-2812874 GCF_900078665.2 Mycolicibacterium houstonense
CCCCGCCACGCCCGCGCATCCCCGCCGCCGGGCCCCGGGCACTCCCGCGCACCCCGCCGGACCCCGGGCACTCCCGCCGCGCACCCCGCCTCCGGACCTCGGGCACTCCCGCCGCGCGCCCCGGTTTGTCACGCCAGAGTGGCTCTCGCGCCCGAGCGTCACTCCAGCGTGACAGTCCGGGGCGGCCCGCCTTCCCGCTGTCACGCCAGAGTGGCCGTCGAAGCCGACAGCCACTCTGGGGTGACAAAGCCCGAAAATGTAGAGCCCGAGAAAGTGGAGCCGGAGAAGTCGAGACGGCGCACTCAGCCCGTCAACATCGCGTCGATCAGGCGGCGTAACACCTGCCTGACCTCGCGGCGGGCCTTCTTCGGATCCTCGGCGGTCGCGATGGCCATGGCCGCCTCGTCGAGCGCACCGATCAGCACGTGCGCCAGCGCCCGCACCGGCTGCTTGGCGAGCTGACCGGCCTTGATCGCCTCGGCCAGCAGCTGCTCGGTCATCCCCAGGCTGTAACGCTGGGCCACGTCGCGGAAGCCTGCCCAGCCCAGCACACTCGGCGCGTCGAGCAAGATCAACTGCCGCACCTCGGGATCACCGGACACCTCCAGCCACGCGTCGACCGCAGCCCGGATCGCATCGGCAGGCGTGGTCGCGCTCGATGCGGCCACCGCCTCGGCCAACCGCGCCATCACGTCCTGCTCCACCGCCTCGGCAACGGCCAGGAAAAGCGCTGCCTTGTCGGCGAATTGGTGATACATCGCGCCGCGGGTCACCCCGGCGGCAGTCGCGATCTCGGGGGTGCCGACGTCGGCGTAGCCGCGTTCGCCCCACAGCTGCCGGGCAGCCGAGATCAGCGCCTCACGGGTGGCCGCGGAGCGCTCCTCTTGAGTACGTCTCTTGTTTTCCATACACCCTGTTGGTAAGTTACCGGCAGACTGTTCGTAAATGTGTATCGAGCCGGGAGTCATCCATGTCGATCATTGAGATTAGCGCCGGAACCATCCATTACGAGGAATTCGGCCCAACCGACGGCAGGCCGGTGGTCTTCGTCCACGGCTACATGATGGGCGGTCAGTTGTGGCGGCAGGTCAGCTCCCGGCTCGCCGAGCGCGGCCTGCGGTGCATCGTTCCGACCTGGCCCCTGGGCGCGCATCCCGAACCGCTGCGCCCCGGTGCAGACCGCAGCATCCGCGGGATGGCCGGGATCGTCGCCGACACCCTGGCCGCACTCGATTTACAGGACGTCGTGCTCGTCGGCAACGACACCGGAGGGGTGGTCACCCAGCTCGTGGCGGTCCATCATCCGGACCGGATCGGCGCCCTGGTGCTGACGAGTTGTGATGCGTTCGAACACTTTCCGCCGCCGATCCTCAAGCCGGTGATCGTGGGCGCTCGGTCCAAGACCCTGTTCCGCGTCGGCGCCCAGGCCATGCGGATCCCCGTGGTGCGCCGGCGGGCGTTCGACGGGCTGGCGCACGCGAACATCGACGCGTTCACCCGCGAGTGGGTGCGCACCGCGCTGTCAAACCCGGCGATCGTCGAGGATCTCCGGCAGTTCTCCCTGTCCCTGCGCACCGAGGTCACCACCGCAGTGGCCGCACGGTTGCCGGAATTCGACAAGCCGACGCTCGTCGCATGGTCGGCCGACGACCTGCTCTTCGAACTCGGTGACGGCAAGCGGCTCGCCGACATCATTCCGAACGCGCGGTTCGAGGTCATCGACGGTGCGCGCACCTACTCGATGGTCGACCGGCCGGACCGCCTGGCTGATCTGCTCTCGTCGATCGCCGTGCGCGCCTAGCGTCAGCTGCCTCACCGCCGGCCACCGCATCGTCCGTTCCCGGCGACTGCATTGTCACGCTGGAGCGGCCCTCGGCATCGACAGCTGCTCTGGCGTGACAGTGCGTAGCCGGCCCACCACACTTCGTCACGCCAGAGTGGCGCTCGGGCGCGAGAGCCACTCCAGCGTGACAAACCCGCGAAGAGCCACCCCACGCGAAACTAGAGCGTGATCACCTCATAGGCACCGTCGGCGTGGCGGGCCCGGATGGTCTTTTTGTCGTACTTGCCCACACTGGTCCGCGGCACCTGCTCGATGAAGGCCCACCGCTCGGGCAGCCACCAGCGAACCACCTTGTCCGCCAAGAACTCACGAAGCTCTTCCGGGCTGGCCGAGGCATCCTCGTTGAGCACCACCACCGCCAGCGGGCGTTCCTGCCAACGCTCGTCGGGAACCCCGACGACGGCCGCCTCCAACACTGCCGGATGGGCGATCAGGTGGTTCTCCAGCTCGACCGAGGAGATCCACTCGCCGCCGGATTTGATCACGTCCTTGGCCCGGTCGGTCAGCGTCACGTAGCCCTGTTGATCGATCGAGCCGACGTCACCGGTGCGCAGCCAGCCGGAGTCGAACTTCTCGGCGTCGCGGTCCAGGTAGTACGAGCCGGTGATCCACGGCCCGCGCACCTCGACCTCGCCGACCGCCTTGCCGTCGTTGGGCAGGGGTTCACCCGCATCGTCGACGAGGCGCACCTCCACCCCGCACATCGGCCGGCCCTGGCTGACCCGCATCTCCCACTGCCGTTCCTCCGACGCCCCGGGCATCGGCTTGGCCACCGTGGCCAGCGGCGAGGTCTCGGTCATGCCCCAGGCCTGCTGGATGTACACGCCGTATCGCTCCTGGAAGGCCTGCATCAGCGAGCGCGGCACCGCCGAACCACCGCACGCCACCAACCGCAGCGACGAAACGTCGTGTCCCGGATTCTTTTCCAGGCAGTGCATGACGTCGTTCCAGATGGTCGGCACCGCACCGGCCAGGGTCGGGCGCTGGGATTCGATGAGGTCGATCAGCGAGGCACCGTCCATGAACCGGTCCGGCATCACCAGGTTGGCGCCGGCCATCAGCGCGGCATACGGCAGACCCCAGGCGTTGGCATGGAACATCGGCACGATCGGCAACACCGTGTCACTGCAGCTGACGTCGAGTGCGTTGCCCGTGCAGGTGTTCAGTGCATGCAGGTAACTCGACCGGTGGCTGTACACCACCCCCTTGGGGTTGCCGGTGGTACCACTCGTGTAACACATTGCCGCCGCAGAGTTTTCGTCGATCTCGGGCCAGTCGAACACTGTGGGTTGGGTGGCCAGCAGCTCGCCCCAGCGCAGCACGGTCTTTCCCGTCAGCGCGCCGGTATCGCCGTCGCCCACCACGATCACGGTGTCCACGGTCTCCAGCCGCGGCAGCACCGGGGCCAGCAGCGGCACCAGGGACGCATCGGCGATGACGACGCGATCAGCGGCCTCGTTGGCGATGTAGGCGATCTGTTCGGGCGCCAGCCGGATGTTGAGCGTATGCAGCACCGCGCCCATCGCCGGGGCGGCGAGGTAGGCGGCCAGATGTTCGGTGTTGTTCCACATGAAGGTGCCGACCCGATCACCACTGCCGACCCCGAGCCCGCGCAGGGCATGGGCGAGCTGAGCCACCCGCTCACCGAGCTCCCGGTAGCTGATCGTGCGGTAGCGGCCCTGGCCACTGGCGGTGGTCACGGTCCGGTCGCCGTTTACTCCGCAGGCGTGCCTCAGGATCGCGGTGATCGTCAACGGCCAGTTCTGCATGGTGCTGTTCACGGGCGCGATGCTATGCGCTCACCGGTCGGCGCCGGCGGGAACGAAACGAATTCCTCAAACGATGTATGTGGAGGAAGATGGTTCGTAACGACGAAAGGGTGCGGCCGATGCGCATGAAGTGGTCCCTGGCAGCAGTCGCGATGGCTGTATTCGGGATGATCGGTGCGTCGTCCGCAGTGGCCTCGGCCGAGGAAACCGCCCAGCAGGTGATCAGCCGGCTGGAGTCGGAGGGGTACACGGTGAAGATCGACCGGATCGGCACCGCACCGCTGGACCAGTGCACCGTCACCAGCGTGCGCAATCCGCAGAAAGTCACCCAGTGGGTGCCGTATGTCGGCCCCGGCCTCGGCGGTGACCGGATCCTGATCCCCTCGGTCACCAGCCAGACGGTGTCGGTGTCCCTGAACTGCCAGCGCTGAGGCTTACCGCGTACAGTCCAGCGACACCGTGATGGTGCGTCGCACCACGACCGGAACCAGATCGAAATCCCGCTTACCGTTCTTGCCGAACCGCTCGACCCGGATGAGCTTGGTCTGGGTCTGAGGGTTGCGGACGCTGGTGACGATGCACTGATCGAGCGGCGCATTGCCCACCCGGTCGATGTTGACCTGGAACCCTTCTGCTTCCAGCTGCCCGATGGTCACAATCGGTGACTCCGCGGCTGCCGGTGCTGCCGGCGCCAGAATGGTGCCTACTGCCGCCCCCGACGCGGCCAGCATGACGATTGTTGCTCGCATGACCGTGTCTTCTTTCTTGTCGCACTCACCTTTTCGGTGATCTCTTCACCGTTGTTACGGGCGAGGGCGGCCACGGGTTCAATGCACAGAAGGGCCCGGCCGGATACACCGACCGGGCCGCTCTCGAACGACTACACGCGTGCGGGTTCGGCGGTGACCGACGGGTGGTCGTCGACCATCGTCAGTTCGTCGAACGGATCCTCGCCGCGCAACACCGAGTTCACCTTGGCGCGGTCGACGGTGTGGGTCCACGAGCCGACGAGCAGGGTGGCCACCGCATTGCCCGAGAAGTTGGTGACCGCCCGTGCCTCGGACATGAACCGGTCGATCCCGACGATCAGGCCGACGCCGTCGAGCAGGTCGGGACGGTGGCTCTGCAGGCCGCCGGCCAGCGTGGCCAGCCCGGCCCCGGTCACCCCGGCGGCGCCCTTGGAGGCGACGATCATGAACACCAGCAGGCCGACTTGCTGCCCGACCGACATCGGGGCGCCCAGGGCGTCGGCGATGAACAGCGACGCCATGGTCAGGTAGATCGCGGTGCCGTCGAGGTTGAACGAATACCCCGTCGGCACAACGACTCCCACCGTGCTGCGGTCGACACCGAGATGCTCCATCTTGGCGATGAGACGCGGCAGCGCGGATTCCGACGACGAGGTCGAGAAGATCAACAGGTACTCGCGGGCCAGGTAGCGCACCAGCTTGAAGATCGAGACGCCGGCCACCACCCGCAGCAGCACCCCGAGCACACCGAACACGAACAGCACGCAGGTGACATAGAAGCCGAGCATCAGGGTCAGCAGCTGAGTCACGGCGGTCCAGCCGGTCTGGCCGACGACGTTGGCGATCGCGCCGAACGCACCGATCGGGGCCAACCACAGGATCATGATCAGCACCTTGAACACCAGCTTCTGCAGATGCTCGATGCCACGCAGGATCGGCTCGCCCGCGCTGCCCATCGCCTGCAGGGCGAAGCCCACCAGGAGTGCGACGAACAGCGCCTGCAGCACGCTTCCCGCCGTCAGCGACGAGAACAGCGTCTCGGGGATGATGCCCTGGACGAAGTCCATCAGCCCGCCCGCTTCGTGGGCCTTCTCCGCGAGCTCGGCGCCCTTGCCCGCCGTGGACTCGGACAGGTGCATGCCACTGCCGGGGTGGATCAGGTTGCCGACCACCAGACCGATCGCCAGCGCGAAGGTGGACATCACCAGGAAATAGACGAAGGCCAGGCCGCCGACCTTGCCGACGGTAGCCGCCTTGCGGACCGAGCCGATGCCCAGCACGATCGTGCAGAAGATCACCGGCGCGATCATCATCTTGATCAGGCTGACGAACATCGTGCCGAGCACGCCGACGCTCTTGCCGACCTCAGGCGCCACCAGGCCGACCGCCACCCCGGCGAACACCGCGACGATGACGGCGATGTAGAGCCAATGGGTACGGTCGCGGCGCTGTGGCGGCGCGGGTTGGGGTTGCCGGTCCATGGTGGTGGTCATGGCGTGTCCTCCGTATGACGAAATCGGGTCTGCAACGATGTTCGGGGTCGAGGGTGAGCCAGGTCACGTTTAAGTTCATTACGTTCAGCGACGACAACGAAACGACCGGTGGTGAGTGCGATGAACGGGTGGCGGCCGGCCAGGTGGTCCCTGGCCGGGCAGGCGATCGCGCTGCAGGTCATCGTGGTGGCGGTAGTGGTCCTGGCCGCTTCGGGGTTGGCCCTGTTCGACGCCCGCCGGGACGGCGAAGCCGCCGCCCGTCAGCAGGTGATCGGGATTGCCACCGCGCTGGCCGATTCCCCGTCGACCGCGGCGGCCATCCGGTCCGGACGCGCGACGGAGACGCTGCAGCCGGTCACCGAGGCGGTGCGCAAGGACACCGACATCGCGTTCATCACGATCATGGCGCCCGACCGGACCCGCTTCACCCACACCGATCCGGGCCAGATCGGTGGACGGTACCTCGGGACGGTCGAGCCGGCGCTGCGCGGTGAGACGTTCAGCGAGGTCTACACCGGGACGCTGGGACCGTCGGTGCGCGCGGTCGCCCCGGTCCGGGATCGCGACGGGACGATCGTGGGGCTGGTGTCGGCGGGGATCACCCAGCAGACCCTGGCCCAGCGCTGGTCGGCGCAGATTCCGACGATCGCCGCGGTAACCGCTGCGGCCCTTGCGGTTTCACTCATCGGGGTGTGGGCGATCCGGCGCAGGTTACTCCGCCAGACCCATGGCCTGCGGCCGGACGAGCTCCGCGTGATGTACGACCACCACGACGCGATCCTGCATTCGGTGTCGGAGGGCCTGATCGTGCTGGACCGCGACGGCGTGGCGCTGGCCAATGACGAAGCACGACGCCTGCTGTCCCTGCCGTCGGGGCCGGTGCGCCAGAGTGAGCTTCCGGAGTTCCTGCGCAGCCACGATCCGGGCGTCCGCGACGAGGTCCATGTCACCGACAACCGGGTGCTGGTGGTGAACCGGGCCCGAGTTGCCGGCTCCGGGGCAGAAGTCGTCACGATTCGCGACCGGACCGAATTGCAGGGCGCACTGGGCGAACTCAGCTCGCTGCAGGTGCTGGCCGACTCGCTGCGGGCGCAGGCGCACGAATCGGCGAACAAACTGCACACGGTGATCACCATGGTGGAGATGGGCCGGCCCGAGGACGCGGTGCGGTTCGCCACCAGCGAGCTCGAGCTGTCGCAGCGGCTGGTGGACCGGCTGTCGCAGGCCGTCGGCGAACCGGCGCTGGTGGCCTTGCTGCTCGGCAAGACGGCTCAGGCCGACGAACGCGGGATAACGCTGACCGTCACCGAGGACACCCAGTTGTCCACGGACGCCGTGCTGTCCGGGCAGGAGATGGTGACGGTGCTGGGCAATCTCATCGACAATGCGATGGATGCCTGTGACCGGGACGATCCATGGATCGAGGTCACGGTGAACCAGGACGAACATGAGTTGTTGATCCGGGTGGCAGACAGTGGCCCAGGTATGGATCCCGCCACGTTCGACAAAGCCATGCAGCGGGGGTATTCGACCAAGTCGGATGCTCCCGGCCACGGCCTGGGGCTGGCCCTGGTCGCCCAGACGGTGCGGCGGCACGGCGGAACGCTGCGTGCCGACGTCACGTACGGTTCGGTGGTGACCGCGACGGTGCCCACATGACCGGACCTGCCATCCGAGTGCTGATCGTTGAGGACGATCCGCTGATCGCCGAGGCTCACCAGACCTATCTTGGCCGCCTGGAAGGGTTTTCGCTGGCGGCGGTGGCACATACCGCACGTGATGCGATGCGGGCGGCAGCCGCGGCCGCGGCGTCGGAGCACCCCATCGATCTGGTGCTCCTGGATATCGGCTTGCCGGACGCCAGTGGGATCTCGTTGGCATCCGGTCTCTCCGGGCTGAGCCCCGCGCCCGACATCATCGCCATCACGTCCGAGCGGGATCTGGAGATGGTGCGCGCGGCGGTGGCCCACGGCGCCCTCGCCTATCTGCTGAAACCGTTTGCATTCGCGGCTTTTCGCGATCGGCTGGAGCGCTACCGCCGTTATCGCTCGGCGCTGCCGTCGGGAACCGACGCCGCGAGCCAGGCCGAGGTGGACCGGGCCCTGGCCGAGCTACGGGTGACGACCGACAAATCCACCGCACCGAAAGGGGCGGCACCGCAGACCACCGAGGGCATCGCGGCCGCGGTGCGGGACGAGCCCGACGGACTGACCGCCGACGAGGCGGCCAAACGCGTGGGAGTGTCGCGGGTGACGGCGTGGCGCTATCTCGAGCGCCTGGCCGATGACGGCACCGTCAACCGTACGACGGAGTACGGCAAGGCTGGGCGGCCGCGCACTCGCTACCGATGGCGCTGAATCAGGCGCCGGCCGGCTCCAGGGCGGGCATCACGTGCATCTCGACGGCGTCCACGGCGGCCAGCTGCGAGTACAGCGACTCGGCGACGTCGAAGACGTTGACCTGGCCGGCATAGTCGGCGATGTACAGCCGGGTGCCGTCGTGGCGCACGGCGACCGCCGACGGTTGCGCGTGCACGTCCATGCTGCCCTGGATCTGGCTGGTCAGCGCGCACCAGACGGTGACGCGGTCGTAGTCCACCAGGTACGCGCGGGTGGCGTCGGGGCTCAGCACCAGCTGGGTGGGCGCCCCGCCGACCTCGACCGCATCCACGACGGTGGCCCCGGACAGGTCGACGGTGTGCACCGCGCCGCGGTGCTCCAGGTCGGAGGTCAGCACGTAGGCGGCGCCGTCGCCGATCGCGATGTCGCGGATGGGGGCACCGATCCACACCGTGGCCTGCACCTGGGCGGTCTCGGTGTTGACGATGACCAGCCGGCTGCCGCGGACATCGGAGGTGGCGACGTACAACCGCTTGCCCGTCGCGTCGATCCGCAGGGCATCGAGGTTCATGCCGGAACCGGTGGCGATGTCGATCGTGCCGACCCGCTCGGCGGTGGTGTCGATGACGGCGATGTCGATGCGCTCGTGGCCGGCGCGACCGGCGAACACCCGCTTGCCGTCCGGGCTGATGGCCAGGGCGGTGACGGCGAAGGCCAGGGGGTATTCGGTCAACGTGGCGCCGGTGATGGTGTCGACGGTGACGATCGAGTCGTGCGCGGCGGTGGAGACGCTCACATAAGCGCGGTCGTCGGCGACCACGACGGCGAACGGGTCTCCGGGCAGACGGACCGACCCGACCACACCCATGGTGTGCGGGTTGATGACCGTCAGGCTCCGGGTGGCGGCGTTGGTGACCACCACGGTGTCGCGGTCGGGATCGACGGCGATGTCGCCGATGGGCCCGAGACCGATCTCGGCCAGACCGGCCACGTCGATGTCGTCGAGCGCACCGTCGAACGCGACGCTGCGGGCTGACATGTCGTCGATGGCGCGGTCATTGCGGCCAGGGCGCACCGCATCGGTCAGCGCGCGCAGGAAGTTCTTTGCCATCGTTATCGGCACCTCCGCCGGCAAGGCTTTCACCGGCTCTAGATTCCAGGTCTATCTGCGCCGGGAGTGGCGCGGTTGCATTGAGTCTAGCGACGAAACCGACAGCTTCCGGACCACTTCGCAGCGAATACGCGACAGCTGTCAACAGTCTCTCAGAATGCGCTTAAGAAATTCTTCGTTATCGACCCGTTACCTTTTGGCCGCGTCCGATTAAATGCTTGCTACCAGGGACTTCGCAGCGGGGGATAAGCGCCACACATTCCGCGGCGGACTGGTCCGTCAATAACAATTCTTACCCACTCCGGCAAAAGTGAGCGGTAAATCACACTACGACACGCCAGCAAACTTTCTTTGACGTCAACGCCCTGCGACCGGCGACGATGTGAGCCGGGTGTTACCCCTGTGAAAGATGTGCCGTGCCGACCGGGCAGTTCGCTGCACGTGGCAACCCACCAGAGACGGCGTCAGAGCCGCAACGCGGCGGCAGTGGCCGGCCCGACGATGCCGTCGACCCTCAAGCCGGGAGTGCGGCGCTGGAACTCCCTGACCGCGGCCTCGGTTTTCGGGCCGAAGACGCCGTCGACCACAAGATCACCCGCATAGGCCGCGTAGGCGGTCTTGAGCCGGCGCTGCAAGACCGCGACCAGCGGGTCCTCCATCGGCCGGAACAGCAGGATGTCGGCGTACTCCCCCACCGGAACGGGCGGTCGCGGCGTCGGCGCCGGCTTCCCGATATCGCCGATCCGCTCTTGAACGTCGGCGCGCAGGACGTTCATGTCGATGGCACCCGGATCCCACTTGCCTTGCGCTCGGCCCGCGTACTCCTTGTGTCCGATGGTGCGCGCTGAGCTCTGCGCCAACCGGCGATTGATCGCCGCACAGCATCGCACCATCGCGGAATACTGTGCGTCAGGCCAGTTCTGGCGATGCTGCGCAGTCGGACTGGTGCCGCTGTTGGCGCATTCGATGCCGATCAGATGCCAGTTGCCCATGTTCGCCGGCAGCCACGGGTACATGCCGACGCCGGCATGCCAGGCCACCCCCAGTGCCACCACCGTCACAGTGCCGTCGCGCGCGATGTGCAGCTGCGACAACGGACCCGGCAAGTCCGGGCGTCCGTCGGCGATCGACGCCGCACTGGCACGGTCAGATCCGGTGTGGTGCACCATCACCCCGCGGATATCCTTGAAATCGCCTTGCCCTCGCGTGCGCCAGCCCGGATGCTCGACGAGGTCGACGCCTTCGTCCCGGAGTACGTCGGCCAGCCAGACCGGATCACCGGTCCATCGTCCTGTCTGTGGCACTGAGATCCCTTCTCCACGTAGCAAACACTCTGGCACCACAAGGCTACGCGCGGGCCCCGACATCGGCCCGGGCTTACCGGTTCCGCCAGACTGGTTATCACCCAAGATCTTTGCTCACCGGCGACACACCAGCACGGGCCGCGGCGCGAGTATTCGCGGGGAACCACACCAGCTAACGCGATCGTCAACCGATACCGCACTTCCCGTACACAGGTCGGGGCGATGTGCGAGCATCTGCGCATGGACCCGAAGGATGACCCCGAGGCCCGCATCCGGGAGCTGGAACGCCCACTCGCCGAGGTGGCCCGCGCCTCCGAGCTCGGAACCGGTGAGCCGGCGAGTCCTGCGGATCCGCCGCCGACCCAGCCGTGGCCCCACGGAAACCCGTTCCCGCCGCCGCCTCCGGGCCCGCCGGCTCCCTGGCCGGGATACGAGCCGTACCCCGGGGCGACCCCACCGCGGCCGAGTTCGGGCGGCGCGCCGCTGATGATCCTCATCGGCGCGGTGACCATGATGCTGGTGGCCGGCGGCGTCGCGGCCTATCTGATGTTCGGCGATTCAGGTGGGGCCGGTACCGACACCCAGTCCGACAGCGAGTCGACGACCATCCGGCAAACGGCGGTCAGCCGCTTCCCGGAACCCGAAGCGGTTGCGCCGACGCAGGTCTCGCCGGGCGAGACAGTCATCGTCTCGGGCATCGGCGAGAACCGGGCCATTGATTGCCGGGACAACACCGTGATCGTCAGCGGTATCGAGAATCAGCTGGAGATCACCGGCCACTGCGTCGCCGTCACCGTCTCCGGTGTCGACAATGTCATCACCGTCGAGTCCGCGGACACCATCGGGGTCTCGGGGTTCGAGAACCGGGTCACCTTCCATACCGGGCAACCCGACGTGTCGAAATCCGGTCAGTCCAACGTGGTCGAACAGGGCTGATCGGCGTTCTCCAGCCGCCCCAGGAACTCGCTCAGCAGACCCACCAGCGGCTCCGGATTGTCTTCGGGCACCCAGGCATACGAGTCCTCGATGAACTCCAGCACGCCCTGCGGCAGCGTCCGCGCCAGCCGCGGTGCGCCCTCGGCCGGAAAGTAACGCTCATCGCGCGGCCAGACCACGAGTGCGGGCCGGTCGTAATCGGCCAGCCGTGGTGAGTACCTCGCCAGGTATGCCGGCGACAGGCCGTCGAGGAACCGTCGGAAATCCTTGCGCACCAGAGGGTCACTGCGCAGCGGCCGTAGGTAATCGGCCATGACGTCGGCCGGGATCGGGCGCTTGGTCGCACCACCATAGGTGACCGGGAGCCGCTGGAACGGTTTCAGTCCGATCGCCAGCGATTGCAGCAGCGCGGCGCCGGGAAGCGCGGTGAGCCGTGACAGAACTTTGACGGGCCACGGGTCGGAGTCGAACGCGTTCGTGGCCACGAGCACCAGGCCCTCGACCCGCTTTGGGTACTCGGCGGCGACCACCTGGGCGATGTCACCGCCGTAACCGTTACCGACCAGCACGGCCTGTTCGATGCCGAGCGCGTCGAACAGGTCGACGACCGTGCGGGCCAGGCCGGGCAGGGTGAGGTCGGCCGCCGGCAGCGCGGGTGTATGCGATCCCAACGCCAGATCAGGTGCGATGCAACGGATCTGCTCTCCGAGGCCATGCACGACATGGCGCCAGACGAGGCCGTTGGCCACCAGACCGTGCAGCAGCACCACGGGCCTGCCGCTGCCGTGTTCGCGCACCCCGACGGGGCCGCAGGGCAGCGGCACCAGCCGTCGGGAGGTGAGTGTGTTCATCATCGTGTCCTCTCGCCAGAGCATTCGGACAAATCAATACAGGCTGTATGCAAACACATGAACGCCCGAACATCAATACATACGGCTTGTTAAAATTCCCCGATGAGCGAAGACCCGCGCGACGGCCGCGAACAGCGCAGCGAAGCCACCCGAGCCGCCCTCGTCGCCGCGGCCCGCTCGCTGTTCGTCGAACGTGGCTATGCGGCGGTCTCCACCGGAGATATCGCCCGCGTCGCCGCCGTCACCCGCAACGCGCTGTACTACCACTTCCCCACCAAGGAGGCGGTGTTCCGCGCGGTCTACGAGGATGTCGAAGGCCAACTGGCCCAGCGGGTGCTCCCGGCAGCGGCGGCCCACGACACCATCCGCGGCCAGCTCGAGGCCGGCATCGAGGAATTCCTCGACGGCTGCCTGGACCCCACGGTGGCCCGGATCAGCGTGCTGCAGGCGCCGGCCGCACTGGGGTTCGCCCAGATGCGCGAGATCGACAATCGCAACTACCTGGGCACCCTGCGGGACGGCATCCGCACCGCCATCGACACGGGCGAACTCGCCGGCCTTCCGGTCGACACTCTCGCGTCCATGCTCATCGGGGCGCTGGACGAGGCCGCCCTGCTGATCGCGACCGCCGACGATCCCGCCGGGGCGCGACGCGATGCCGGAGCCGTGGCCCAGGCCCTGGTCGCCGGACTGTTCGCGAAGTAGACCACTACAGCACCTTCGACAGAAACTCCTGCAGCCGAGGGTGTTTGGGGCTGTCGAATACCGCGGCCGGAGTGTCGTCCTCGACGATGTTGCCGTCGGCCATGAAGATCACCCGGGAGGCCACCTCACGGGCAAACCCCATCTCGTGGGTGACCACCACCATCGTCATGCCGCCTTCGGCCAGATCGCGCAGCACCTGCAGCACGTCGCCCACCATCTCCGGATCGAGCGCGCTGGTGGCCTCGTCGAACAGCATGATCGACGGGTTCATCGCCAGGGCCCGGGCGATCGCGACGCGCTGCTTCTGACCACCGGACAACGTGGCCGGCTTGACGTGGGCCTTCTCCGCCAGGCCCACCTGGGTCAGCAACTCCATCGCGCGCTTCTCCGCGGCGGCCTTGTCCATCTTCTTGGTCAACAACGGCGCCAGCGTCACGTTGTCGATCACGGTCATGTGCGGGAACAGGTTGAAGTGCTGGAACACCATCCCGATGTGCTGACGAACCTTGTCCAGGTTCACCTTTCGGTCAGTGAGGTCGAAACCGTCGACGGTGACCTTGCCCGCGGTGATGTCCTCGAGCTTGTTGAGGCAGCGCAGGAAGGTGGACTTGCCCGACCCCGACGGGCCGATGACGCAGACCACCTCACCCTTGCTGATCGTGGTGTCGATGCCGTCGAGCACCACCAGATCTCCGAATGATTTCTTCAGGCCCTCGATGCGGATCTTGACGGTGCCCTCGGGTTCGGCCGCCGCGGCTTCCGGTACCAGCTGGGTCATTTCACGAGCCTCTTCTCTAGCCGGTCGGAGAGTTTGGTCAGCGCCATGATGACGATGAAGTAGATGATGCCGATGATCAGCCACATGGTGAACGACTGGTAGTTGCGAGCGATGATCAGCCGTCCGGTCTGGGTCAGCTCGGCGATGCCGATGACCGACAGGATCGAGGTGTCCTTGAGGGTGATCACGAACTGGTTCACGTAGGACGGGATCATCGTGCGGACCGCCTGCGGCAGAATCACTTTCCGCATCGTCGGCAGGTATCCGATGCCCAGGCTGCGGGACGCCTCCATCTGCCCTTTGTCCACCGACTGGATTCCGCCGCGGACGATCTCGGTCATGTACGCCCCCGCGTTGAGCGAAAGCGTGATGATGCCCGCGGTCAGCGCGGTCATCTGGAAACCCAGCGCGGTCGGGATGCCGAAGTAGATGAAGAACGCCTGCACCAGCAGGGGCGTTCCTCGGAAGATGTCGACGTAGGTGGTGCCGATCCCGCGCAGCACGATCGATCGCGAAACCCGGAAGAGGCCGAAGACGATGCCTAGCACCAGCGCGATGGCGATCGACACCACCGTGAGGATCAGCGTCATCTTCAGGCCGGCCATCAGGAACGGGAACGTGCTCTTGAGCAGGCCGATGAAGGAGTTGTCGGCCTCATTGGCGCCCTCGCCGAGGTAGTTCTCGAGGATCTCGTCGTACCGTCCGGAGTCCTTGAGCTCCTTCAGACCGGCGTTGAACTTGCTCAACAATTCGGCGTTGCGGCCCTTGTTGACCGCGAATCCGTAGCTGGAACCCTTCTCCTTCGGGGTGACGGTCTTGAACCCGTTGCCCTGCTGGATGCCGTAGTTCAGCACCGGATAGTCCTCGAAAATCGCCTGGGAGTTACCCGTCTTGACTTCCTCGAACATCGACGCCGAATCCGCGAACGAGACGATCTGGAAGCCGTACTTGTCCTTGATCGACTCGGCGAACTCCGCACCTTCGGTGCCGTTCTTGACCGCGACGCGCTTGCCCTTCAGGTCCGCGTAGGACTTGATGTCCTCGTTGGTCGCCAGCACCGCCATCTGCACGCCCGACTCGAAGTACGGGTCGGAGAAGTCGAAGACCTTCTTGCGCTCGTCGGTGATCGACATGCCGGCGATCACGCCGTCGGCCTGATTGGCCTGGACCGCCTGCAGCGCGGCATCGAAGCCCAGCGGTTTGATGGTGACGTTGAACTTCTGATTCGCCGCGATCTCGTTGATGAGGTCGATGTCGATTCCGACGAACTTCCCTGCGGCATCCTGGAATTCGAACGGCGCGAAGGTGATGTCGGTGGCGACGACGTAGGTCTCCCCCTCGGCCGCGGCGCGCGCCGGGGCCAGCATGGCCGCGCCGAACAGCCCGACCAGGGTTGCCAGTAGCGCGGCCAGCAGCCGGTGCGGGGACCGGGTCACTCCGGCGATGCCCTCGCCCGACGCGGATTCGGCTCTCATCGTCCAGTCTCCTATCCAGGTGTGAAACGACGAGTCCCCACGCTATCGCCGCGACACCGATTAGGGCGGGATTTCGGGCCACGGCGGACATCACCGGCTCGGCATCGGTGATATGACCGAGTCTCTGAGAATGCCCTGGGAACTGTTCGGGTACACCAGACGGATCAAGTCTCAACCGATGACGCCACAGAGGTTTTCGGCCCAACGCTCGATCCGAACGACGACAAACCGCGAGGCATCGCACTGATGAGGGGCCGGTGTGCGTCAGCTAGTCGTGTCCCCGTCGCGAAGCCCGGAATGTGTCTTCGTAAATGTGGAGGTCGAGCCGCGATCCGTCGATGACAACGCGGAAGCCGGGGTGAGTCGGGACGATGAAGGCCCCATCGCCAACGTGAATGAGTTCCAGGCGTTCATCTTCATCGGACCAACTCAGCATTCCGTCACGAAAAGCGATTTCGCATCCGGGAATTCCGAGATCGCTGTCGGATGAAAACTCGTAGCGTCCGCAGAATTCGTCTGTATCCGGGGCTTCCAAACGGTGGGGTACCGCGGGGACCGGCAGAATCTCATTCCACCCCGCCATGTGGGCCAAGCCGTGAAGAATCTCCCGGTTGAGCAGCGTACCGCCGTCACCATTGCTCATGACGACGAAGGCCTGATGTCCGCACAGCCACATCTGCACCCGAAAGCCCGCATTCGCCCCGCCATGCTCGATCCATCCGTCAGGACCGTTGAAAAACCCGAAATTCATGATGTCGAGGCCATCCTGGGGCTGGATGAACAAGCTCGCGAGCTCCCCTGAGAGAATTCCTGCTCCAGCAATTGACGCGCGGACACCCCCGCAGAACTTCACCAGATCACCAGGTGTCGTCCACAGACCCGCCGCTGCTCGCTGCGGGTAAATCAGGTGTCCGCCCGGCACTCGCTTCCCGTCCGCGTCGAAGCCGGCAGCAATGTCGTGCGGTGGCACCGGCCGGAAACCTGAGGCTTCCATCGACAACGGCCCGAAGACGTAGTCCGCGACCAGCGATTCGAATGATCGGCCAGAGACATCTTCGACAAGCAACTCGAGGACGGTATATCCGCCGCCTGAATAGCTGAATCGCGACCCAGGGCTTCCGATTTGTTCGATTGCCGCGTTCTTGGCGGGCGCTTCGCCGCCAAGGATTTGCGCCAATGTCGGCAGTACTTCTCCATGCGCATAGCCGTCAAATCCGTGAACATTGAAGCCGGCCGTGTGGCTGGCCAGCTGGCGCAGCGTGAATGCATCAGAGTTTTCCGGCCTCCATCGCTTGAGGAGCGGACGAACATCGGAATCGAGCGGCAGTAGGCCTTCCTCCACCATCATCAGCGACAGAAAAGCAGCTATCGCCTTGCCGGCCGAAGCCGCCTGCAACCTTGTTGTTTCCGCCATCGGGCGCTGATGATCGGAACTTCCGAGTGCGAACGTCGCCATACCCGAGCTATCTCCGAGCGCAAGCGAAACACCGGGCACACGATGGTGTTCCATACGCTCGTGAATGTTCATCGGCTGCATACGGCCCTCGATCGGGACCGCAGGCAGAAGCCCGTTGACGAGATCGACGAGGAGATCGTCCCTGTTCACTCCTGGGCTCACCTTCTTCGCCGACGCGCGGCCGCCGGGGCCCGGGACAGTTCGCAGGTGTCACGAGGGCGCATTGGTGATTTCCAGCTGGTAGATCTTCTCGCTTCCGATGAACTGCCCGGTAGGCCGGAACCCGGACGATTCGTAGAGGGAGATCGCGGCGCCATTCTTCGGCGCGACCCCGAGGCGCAAAATCTGCGCTCCGAACTCATGCGAGACTGCCCTGACCACTTCTCGAAGCGCCAAACGCCCAAATCCTCGGCGCTGAAAGCGGTGGTCGATCATCAGCCGATAGAGCCAGATATGCCCGTCATCGGGATCCGGACCGTACATGGCGAAACCAACGGTGTCCGTCTCAGAGATCACGGCCTTGGTCAGAAAGCCCGGAAGGAAGCGACTCTCCGCGATCGAGTAGAGGTTCGAGGCCACTGTGCCCTGCTGTTCCTCCGCAACGCTGAGCTCCGCCACCTCCTCCCAGTTGTCGACAGTCAGATGTTCAAGTCGCACCGTGGCAGTCACAGCGTGTGTTCTACCGAGGGCTTCTACGCGGTGCAAGCGAATTTCGCCACCGCAAGCGAGGGCGCCGGTGCGCACCACAACCCAGTCCGCTTGCGCCATAGTGTTTCTGACGGTGTGTGTGCGCGTCGCCGAGGTGCCGGTTCATCCAATTGCGCTGTGCGGGAGAGGATTAGTTGCACAGGAAAGCTCCGAGCCGCGGCGCCACCAGCCAATGGCAAACTGCGTGCCGGGCACCGAACCTCGGGAAAAGAGGTAGTGCACTACGCGTGAGGAGGAGCGGCCGCGGATCGTACGTTTTCTGCATCAGAGCGCTGGAGAGTTCGGCGCTTGGGGCAGAGGAAGTGCGACATGAGCGTTTTCCATCCGGTTTCCGTCGTCAGGCGCGAAGCCGCACAACCAACCACAGCACACCCGCGTTCTTCGGAGCCGGTGCTGATCACCGAACAACAGGTGCTGTTCGGCACCGCCGCGGCGGTGCGGTCTCCCGCCCGGCGCAACGTCGTCGCGATGATGTCGCACGCGGTGGCCTCAGTGGCCGAACGCTGGCATGCGCGCGCCGAGCGGCGGCACGCGCACTACTACCCGCCGCCGTGCAGCTATCTCGAGCACAGCATGATGGCGCGAGAGATGGACCGGCTCTGATCGGCGGGCCCGATCACCCGGCCAGGGCGACGGGGACCACCACCTCGGAGTAGCGCGATGCGTCACCGGCGATGACCCGGCTGTGCCGGCCGTGGACATCGATCGGGACATCGCCGGCCAACGTGATCCGGCTCAGCCGGCGGTACTGGTCGTCGTAGTCGGACACCGCGTAGTGCTGGGTGGCCCGGTTGTCCCAGATGGCCAGGTCGCCCAACTCCCAGTTCCATCGAATCGTGTTCTCCAGCTTGATCACCCGATTCTGCAGCAGCTGGAACAGGGTGGCCGATTCGGCCGCACTCAATCCCACGAACTGCTTGACGAAGTGCCCCAGCAACAGCACGCGCTTCCCGGTCTCCGGATGGACGCGCACCACCGGATGCTCGGTCTCGTAATACTCGGACTCGAACTCGGCGCGGTACTGCCGTTCGGTTTCGGCGAGCTGGTCGTGGCGCCCGTCGTAGTCGGCCGCGTAGTCGTACTGGTTGGTGTGCACCGCCCACAGCTTCTCGACCAGCGCGCGCAACGCCTCGGGCAGCCGGTCGTAGGCCGCCTCGGTGGACGCCCACGTCGTGGTCCCGCCGTAGTTGGGCAGTGTCACCGCCCGCAGCAGGGAGGCCTTGGGGATGCGGTCGACGAACGTCACATCGGTGTGCCAGCTGTTGGCCCGGTCATACCGAGAGTCGATGGGCAGGATCCGGTCTCCGCGCGAGGTGACGGTCGGATGAGCCCCCGTCGGGGTGCCGAGCAGCCTGGCGAAGGCCAACTGTCCTTCATCGTCGAGCTGGTGTTGCCCACGGAAGAAGATGACCTTGTGCTCGAGCAGGGCTGCGTTGATCGCGGACACCGTCCGCACGTCGAGGTTGCCGCTGACGTCGATTCCATCGATGCGGGCCCCGATGTGGGCGCCGAGCTTCACTACGCGGAGAGAGGACACCCCGTCACCATCGGCGACGGGGCGGCCGAGCACCATCTTTGCGCTCAGCGCGAGCGCAAAGATCAGTCGATACGGATGACGTACGTGCCGTCGTCGTCGCGCTCGATCTGGCCGTCGAGGGTGTTGATCCACACCGGGGTGTCGCGGCGCGACCCGAGGAACGCACTCTGCACGGCCCCGCCCGGCTGCAGATCGACATTCCACTCGTCGTCCTGGGCGACGATGGTGAGGATCTCCTCGCCGTTGGCGCGACGGATCGAGATCACCTGGCCGTTGGAGTCCAGGTCCTCCAGCTCGGCATCGTGGTCGTCGAGGTACTCGTCGAGCTCGGCATCATCGAAGATCTCGCCGTCCGGGCCCCTGACATCGTCATGCACGCCGAAGACTGTACCCAGCATCACGTCCTCCCATGAAGACCCAGGGGGGCTCCGGGCGCTAACGTGCATCCGACGTTTACAGGCTGTTCGCCCGGGGAACAACGAGTCCCGCTGCGGCGTTGGCCAAACATTGGTCTGGCAATTAGGAGGATCATCTATGGCAACCGATTACGACGCGCCCCGCGTCAAGGAGACGGACGAGGCGAGCGACGAGTCGCTCGAGGAGCTGGCAGCCCAGCGGCGCAGCTCGGCCAACACCGCGGTCATCGATGAGGACGAGGTGGTTGATTCGTTCGACCTGCCCGACGCCGACCTCTCCGGCGAAGAGCTGACCGTGCGGGTCATCCCCAAGCAGGACGACGAGTTCACCTGTTCGAGTTGTTTCCTGGTGCAGCACCGCAATCGGCTGGCGCTCCAGAAGGGTGACCAGCAGCTCTGCGTCGAGTGCGTCTGACGTAATCGACCAGCACTCCCAACCGCGGCCGTCTACTAACGGCAGCAGTTCGGGTCGAGCACAGTGCACAACGCGACGAGCGAGTCCCGGCGCGGACGGTGATAGACGTTCATGCCGCGCCGTTCGGACTCCACCATTCCGGCTCGTCGCAATTGCGACAGGTGGTGGCTGACCGTTGATTCGGCCAAGCCGACCGCAGCCGCCAGATCGCAGCCGCATACTTCCCCCGCCTCCGCGCTGAACAGCAGCGAGATCAGTTTGACCCGCACCGGGTCGGCGAGCGCCTTGAGCCGCAGCGCGATCTCAAGCGCGTCGTCATCATCGATCGGGCCGGCGGCAACAGGTGAGCAGCAGACCGGTTCGGAGGTGTCGACCACCGGTAACGCCTTGGGCATGAAACTATTCTGCCAGAGGATATTGACTTATGTCGAAGAGGTGGCATCATCGATGTTGTCCGATAGTTCGACATAAGTCATAGAGGTTGAGAAGGCTGCCATGTCCCGCACACAACTCGCCTTGAACGTCGACGACCTTGACGAGGCCATCACGTTCTACTCCAAGCTGTTCAACACCGCCCCCGCGAAGGTCAAGCCCGGTTACGCCAACTTCGCGATCGCCACTCCCCCGTTGAAGTTGGTCCTCATCGAAAACCCTGGGCACGGTGGGACTCTCAACCACCTGGGCATCGAAGTGGAGTCCAGCCAGCAGGTACACACCGAGATCGCCCGGCTTACCGATGAGGGCCTGTTCACCGAAGAAGAGATCGGGACCACCTGCTGTTTCGCCACTCAGGACAAGGTCTGGGTGACCGGTCCGGCCGGCGAGAAATGGGAGGTTTACACGGTTCTGGCCGACTCGGAAACCTTCGGCACCCAGTCGTCGGCCCTGGATTCCCCCGAGTCGGGCGGCGTGTGTTGCGGCGCGAGCGCGGCTGAGACATCGGCGTGAGCCAGACCGTCGTAGCCAAGCTCTCCACGCTGGACCGGTTCCTGCCGGTGTGGATCGGGGTGGCGATGGCCGCCGGATTGCTGCTCGGACGGTTCGTTCCGGGCATCGCCGATGCCTTGAATCAAGTTCAGGTCGACGGCATTTCACTGCCGATCGCCCTGGGCCTGCTCATCATGATGTACCCGGTGCTGGCAAAGGTCCGCTACGACCGCCTCGACACCGTCACCGGTGACCGCCGGCTGCTGATCAGCTCGCTGATCCTCAACTGGGTATTGGGCCCCGCCCTGATGTTCGCACTGGCCTGGCTGTTCCTGCCGGACCTGCCCGAGTACCGAACGGGCCTCATCATCGTCGGACTGGCCCGCTGCATCGCGATGGTCATCATCTGGAATGACCTGGCGTGCGGCGACCGGGAGGCGGCCGCCGTCCTGGTGGCGCTCAATTCGATGTTCCAGGTCGCAATGTTCGCCGTGCTCGGTTGGTTCTATCTCTCTGTGCTCCCCGGCTGGCTCGGCCTGGAGCAGACCACCATCGACACGTCGCCATGGCAGATCGCCAAGTCGGTGCTCATCTTCCTCGGCATTCCGCTGTTGGCCGGCTATCTGTCACGCCGTATCGGTGAATCGGCGAAAGGCAGGGACTGGTACGAATCGACATTCCTGCCCCGGATCGGCCCGTGGGCCCTGTACGGACTGCTGTTCACCATCGTGGTGCTGTTCGCGTTGCAGGGCGATCAGATCACCGGCCGGCCGTGGGACGTCGCGCGCATCGCGGTGCCGCTGCTGATCTACTTCGCGATCATGTGGGGCGGCGGATACGCGTTGGGCGCGATCCTGAAACTGAGCTACCAGCGCGCCACCACCCTCGCGTTCACCGCCGCGGGCAACAACTTCGAACTCGCCATCGCGGTGGCCATCGCCACCTACGGCGCCACGTCGGGTCAAGCCCTGGCCGGCGTCGTCGGCCCACTCATCGAGGTGCCCGTCCTGGTCGCGCTCGTCTACGTGTCACTGGGACTGCGAAAACGGTTCAGCCCCATAGGAGATGACCAACCGGTGAGGAGCAGTTGATGCCAGAGCGCCCGCGGCCCAGCGTGCTCTTCCTGTGCACACACAACGCCGGTCGATCACAGATGGCGATGGGCTTTTTCGCTCACCTCGCAGGTGATCGGGCTATCGTGTTCTCGGCCGGCTCGCAGCCCGCCGCCCAGGTGAATCCCGCCGCTGTCGCGGCAATGGCCGAGGTCGGCATCGACATCGCCCATGCACAGCCCCGGCGGTGGACCGACGACATCGTCGAGACAGCGGATGTCGTCGTGTCCATGGGGTGCGGAGACACCTGCCCCTACTTTCCCGGCAAGCGCTATGAGAACTGGGACCTGGCCGACCCGGCCGGCCTCGGGGTCGAAGCGGTGCGCCCGATCCGCGATGACATCGAACGGCGGGTTCGCATACTGCTCACCGATCTGGGGCTTTGATCCGGCAGATGATCCTCGGGTGAGTGGATCAGGCGTCGCTGCGCTTCGGCCCCCCGGCGGACGGTTTCGCGGCAGCGGGAGTGTTGTTGTCCTCGGACTTGGTGTGGGCCTTCGTGCCCTCGGGCTTGACCCCGATCCGCTTCTTGACGTCCGCGGTCACCCGATCGGCAAAGCTCTTGACTTCCGCCCCGACCTGTTCGGCCACATCCCTGGCCGGTTGACCGATTCGCTTCTTCGGCATCGGCGCGACCGCACGCGCCACCACGGGCGAAACCTGTTCTTCAGCAAGCATTTTCGTCGGCGGAGGCTCAGGCACGGCTGTGGCGGCGGGAACGTCAAGGGTGACGGTCTTGAACGTCGCGTCGACGCCGAGGGGCCGCTCCACCGACGGGGTGCGCAGTTCTGACGTTCCGAAGTCCGGCGGCGGTGGCGGTGCGGTCGCCAGCGCGGTGGCGATCCCCAGCTGTGCGGCCTCGATGCCTTCCACGACGGACCTCGCGCCGTCTCCGAGTGAGATCAGGAAGTTCCTCGTTCCTTCGACCGTGGCATCGACGATATTGCTGAGGTTGAAGGTCAGTACCGCGGCGATCAGATTCTGCGTGCCCTGGATAAAGGCGGTCGCAACGCCACTGCCGGCATCGAGAAATCCGTTCGCCACGTCGATGACCGCTTGCGGCCACGCGGCCTGCAGCGCCGCCTCCACCACCAGATACTTCTGGTTGCGCCAGATCGCCGAATCCAGCAGCGGTTGCCCGACGGCCACCACAGCGTCGCGCGCCGCGGAGGTGAAGGTATCGAATGCGCCGACGAAATCGCGGGCGAAGATCTCCTGGATGATCTCCACCGTGACACCGGGAATGGCGAGCACGGACTGGCCCAGACCGATGCCGGCCTGCGCCAGTCCCGCCAGATATACCGCCCAGTTCTCGGCCCAGTTGCGGATCGACTGCCGCACGATGGGCAGGGTCAGGATGTAGGGCAACTCGAAATCGGTGAGCTGAAATTCGGGCACGACCTTGGGTGGCGCCACTTGCACATCTGGCGCCGGCCACGACGGCGCGATCGGTGCCATCGCCACCGCCGCCGCGCCGACCATCGCGACTCCGGTGGCAAACCACGGGCGCACCGCTCCGTCCATGCACGAACCCCAATCCTGAGAGTCACTTGAATTGACGGAACTGTAACCCCTGACACGTGGAGCGGCACGCCAAGCACGGAAACGGAGTCGCCGAGATCGGCCCCACGGCCCCGGCATGTTGGCCTACCGTGGCGTTCGTGACCGAGGACGCCGTGCGACAGCGCATCGCCGAGGGTGTGAACGCGATCCGTGCGCGCGATCTCGATGCACTGACCGCCCGATACGCCCGTGACGTCGTCTCGTTCGACCTCGGTGCGCCATTGCGGTACGCCGGCGACGACAACAAGCGAAGGGCGTGACGTAATGCCACCTCGACAACACAAGGTTCGCCGACTCGTCGTCATTGCCGGATTGGCCATGGCCGCCGCAGCACCCATCGCAGCCCTCGCGGCCCCGTCGACCGCGGCGGCATCGTGCCCGGCAGGCGAGGACAACGACACCTACACCGGTACGTGCATCCCGTACCTGGTGCCGAATTCACCGGGCGCCGCCACGTTGTGCCCGCCCGGGGTGGGCGGCACCGAATGCGGGTCGGCGCAAGTTCCGCCCGCGGCGCCCCCACCTGTGGCTCCACAGCAGCCCGAGGAGGAACTCGAAGACGTCAGCACGCCGGACTTCTGATGGCCGATTCGACGGGTTCCCGGGGTGAGATCCAGCTGGAGAACGATTTGTTCCGGGTGACGAAGTGGACGATCGAACCCGGTGGGGCGATCCCGATGCACCGGCATGAACACGAGTACGTGGTGGTCCCGCTGGTCACCGACACCATGCACGTCGTGACGGCCGACGGCGTCGAGATCGTCGCCAATCTGGTCGCAGGACAGAGCTATTCACGCCCTGCTGGCTCCGAGCACACGGTCGAGAATCGCGGTAACCGCGACTCGATCGTGTTCGTCGAGGTCGAGCGGCTGACCTGACGTCGGCCTCGATGTCGCCCCCGGGGCGGTCGAACCCCTCAGGGCAGGTTGATTCGCCAGTACAGTCCGATGAGAAAATCGGACAGGTCGGCCGGCGTGATCTCAAGGAGGCCTTCGGCCCACGAGATCAACAGTTCCGAGGCGGCCCCCGAGACGGCGAAGGCCTTCATACGGGCGTCGACCGGGCTGCTGGCGAAGTCACCCACTGCGCTACCCGACCATCGGAAGAAGTTCGCGGCAGCGCGGGTCAGGATCTCGTTCCGGCGGGTACCGGCACGGCCCCCTTTGCCGAGCGCCTCGACGAAAATGATGCGGATCATGCGCGGGTCGGCGGCGAGGGCGTCGACCGCGGTTCGCAATGCGGCCGAGATCCGGGCGAAGGCATCACCAGAGGCATCGGCGACGGCGGCGTCCACTTCGCGCTCGACCGTATCCATGGTGTTCTCGAGCACCGCATCGAACAGCGTGTCCAGATCGGCGAAGTTCTCGTAGAAATACCGCTCGGTCAGCCCCGCCTCGGTGATCACGTCCTTGACCCGGACAATCCCGGAATCGGCAGAACCGAACAGGCTCATGCCCGCCTCGACCAGCTTCCGCCGCCGTTCAGCGATCCGCTCTTCTCCGGTGACTCCGCCGTACACCCGGCTTGCGCCCGAAGCCGACACCTTCACTCCCCGTTGGGCGCAGCGAGTCCGGCGGCAACGGCATTGGCCGCCGCCTTTCCGGCCGTGTGCATCGGCGCGGACGACCGCGTGGTGCGCGACAACAGAACCGCACCCTCGATAAGACAGAAGATCTCCACTGACACATCACGAGCACGCTCGCCGGTCATGCCTGCCGCAGTGAAACGCTGCTGCAGGACGCTCAGCCACGATTCGAATGCCTCAGCGGCGGCGGCCCGCATCAACTCGTCATTGTTGGCCACTTCCAACGCGATCGTGGCAACCGGGCACGCGTAGCCGTAATCAGATTCTTCGAGATGGTGCGCGGCTTGCCGGAACGCAGCCGCCGTCGCCTCGACAACGTCGACTTCCTGCGGGTACACGGACTCGAGTAGTTCGCGATAACGGTCACCGCCGTAGGTGAGCGCGGCGGCACCCAACTCCTGCTTACCGCCGGGGAAGAAGTGGTATAGGGAACCGTACGGCGCTGCGGCCGCCGACAGAACGGCCTTGATACCAGTCGCCCCAAAGCCCTGCCGACTGAATAGATCTGCTGCGGACTCCAAGAGGCGCACTCGTGTTTCAACCGGCTTGCGCGTCGCTGGGGAACTGGCAGTCACACGCACAGACTACTCTACTAGATCAATCTGTTAACGGTGGCACCGAAAACCTGCAGCGTTGAGATCGGCGAGTGCGACGTTCGCACTCCGGCACCAACGCCCGCACCACCCCGCCCATCCTCCAGCGGTGAATATCGCTTGCCTTGAGGATATTTCGTAGGAGTGGCATCGACACCACTCCCACCTGACATGCCGCTGGGTGAGAAATGGAGCAAAAGCTCCCGCGCATCCGAGCTCAGGACCGGTATGACGTCGACCACCTCGACGACATTGCCGCGGCTCCCAATGGCAGATTTCCCCCGAACTGGGGGACGACGTGAGAACGGCGCATCCATAACGTCGTTGCCATGGCGCACAACGGAAACAACGATTGGTCCCAGCCCGCAGCCCTTGCCCTTCCCAAGGAGGGGTACTTCGAGCTGACCCGGGGGCGGTACGGCCCGGTCTACCCCCGCACCCCGGCGTGCTACGGCTTCAACATCATCGCCAAGGTGCTCGATGGACACGAACAGGCGATCCGCGACTACGGCAAGCAGCTCGAGGCGGCTGTCGCCGCGCAGCCCGATGTGCTCGCCCCGCTGAAGCTGCATTACCTGCGCTGGCAGTTGTTCGACGTCGGCTCCGGTCTGCACTTCCAGTACCAGGGCATCTTCGACACCGACTTCGACAAGTACACCGAGGACGCCGTCAAACTGTTCAGCTCGACCGGCATCACCACGGCGTTCACCCACCTGGAGGGCTTTCCCGAGGACTGGAAGACCAACCCGGAAGCCTTCATCATGTTCGTTCGCGACCACCACGTACCCAGCTTCCTGGAGTATGGCGAGTACCCGTATGTGACGTCCGAGGAGGTCAAGAAAGCACTGCGGCTCAAGGCCGCCTTCTCCGACATGCTGGATCAGATGCAATGACCGAGCTCGAATTCGACGATATCCAGCACATCATGCTGACCGGCACGCCTCACCTGACCGGCCGGTACGAGTTCCTGTCCTTCGACACCCCCGAGGCCGGTCAAGCCTGGCTGGCCGAGATGGTCCCCCTCGTGCAGTCGGCCACCGATGTCCGCCAGACGGTCAACGTCTTCAAGCGCTGGGTGAACCTGGCCTTCACCTGGAACGGATTGCGGGCGCTGGGCCTGGACGAGCAGTCGCTCACCTCCTTCCCCGACGAGTTCCGGGAGGGTATGGCGGCGCGAGCCGACATCCTCGGCGATACCGGCGCGGCCGCGCCCGAGCACTGGGTGGGCGGGTTGGCGGGCGACGATCTGCACGCGATCGTCATCCTGTTCGCGCGTGACGAGGAGGAACGCGTGCGATGCGTCGGCGAACACGACGCACTCCTGGCCCGCTGCCCCGGGGTTCGGTCACTGTCGCACCTGGACCTGGCCGCCACCGCGCCGTTCGAGTATGACCACGATCATTTCGGCTACCGCGACCCGATCTCGCAGCCACAGATAAAGGGTTCCGGAGAGGCGTTGATCCCCGGCTCCGGCGGCTCACTGGCACCAGGCGAGTTCCTCCTCGGGTATCCCGACGAGGAGGGGCTGGTATCGAACCAGCCCATGCCCGAGGCACTTTCGCGCAACGGCAGTTATATGGCATACCGCCGGCTGGAGGAACATGTCGGGGTCTTCCGTGACTACTTGAGACAGAACGCCGAGAACGCCGAGGGCGAGGAGCTGCTGGCCGCCAAGTTCATGGGCCGCTGGCGCAGCGGTGCACCGTTGGTGCTGGCACCCGAGCACGATGATCCGGAGCTGGGTGCGGATCCGATGCGTAACAACGATTTCGACTACGCCACGATGGATCCGTACGGCTACGCCTGTCCGATCGGGGCCCATGCACGTCGCCTCAACCCGCGCGATACCGAACCGAACCCGAATCGGCGCAGGCTGATCCGGCGCAGCGGCACCTATGGTCCGGCGCTGCCGGAAGGCGTCCCCGATGACGGTGTAGAACGCGGTGTCGGGATGTTCCTGATCTGCGCCAGCCTGGTGCGGCAATTCGAGTTCGCCCAGAACGTCTGGATCAACGACGCGGCGTTCAAAGATCTCGGCAACGAACACGACCCTATCTGCGGTACCCAGGACGGCACCCTGGACTTCAGAATTCCGAAGCGCCCGATCCGGAAGGTCCACAAGGGGTTACCGGCGTTCACCACGCTGCGCGGCGGGGCGTACTTCTTCCTGCCCGGCCTGAGCGCGATGCGCTACCTCACCACACTCGCACATTAGGAGAGACCATGGCGACACAGTCATATGCCCGTACTTACAACCAGGCCCACATCGCCCGCCCGCGCAATGGCAAGCGGCGCGTGTCCATCTACTGGTCGTGGAGCTACCCGTGGGAGGTTCAGCGCGACCCTGCCGAACTGTACAACCGGTTCTCCACGGTCACCGAGGTTCGCCTGGCCACCTGGCCGGCGTACGAGACGCCCGAGTACAGCCCCAAGGAGTTCCTGCAGGGTATCGACGGCACCCTGGAACTGTTCCACCGCTCGTCCCTGTCATTCCAGGACGTCGCAGGTGAGGCGACCGGACATCCGGTGGCGGTGTTCCAGCGCGTCGATCAGGCCGGGTACCGGCTGCCGATCGACGAACGCATCTTGGACGACACCGACACCCTGATGATCTTCGGTCTGGACCACCTGCTCGGCGACGAGGCCGCCACGGAAGAAGAGATCGCCGCGATCCAGCAGTGGTTGAAGCGCGAGGGCACCTGCCTGATGCTGGCACCGCACCATGACGTCGGGTTCACCGACGACAAAGAGCAGCAGCAGATGGAGTTCCTGCACCACGGCGATCCGCTGACCCCGCGAATCCAGCGCTTCAGCGGATACGCCCGGTCACTGTTGACCGGGCTGAACATCCCGGTGCACAACACCTGGGGCCTGCGGCCGGCCACGGCCGAGGGCACCAAACAGATTGTGCCGCTGACCACTTTCCGCGACCTGGATTCCGCCGGCCTGCTGCGGGACGTCACGACACTGGCTCTGCATCCGCACCTGCCGCACTACGAGCTGACCGCGCCAGAGGGCCCTGAGCTGCGAGTGTTGGGCCGGCAACCGATCGACATGACCCGGCCGCATCCGTTCACGATGGCGGGCAACACCGAGTTCAACGCACTGATCCACATGCCGCCATCCGGAGAGCGCGCCGGTGACATCGTGCTGGTCGACTCGACACACTTCACTACCCTGTTCGGGGCCAGTGACAGCCTGAAGTCCTTCTGGCGCAATCTTGTGACGATGGCTTGACGGGGCCGGCATGAACGATCTCCTCTTGCGAGGTTCGAACATCGCCGTCGTCTTCTTCGTGGTGTCCAGCACGCTGGCCGTCGGTCTGAGCCTGACCGTCGGCCAGATCCTGGGGCCGTTGAGGAACGTTCGTCTGGTCGCGTTGTCCCTCGCGGCGAACTTCGTACTCGCACCACTTGTTGCGTTCGGGTTGTGGCGGGTGTTCGATCTCGATGAACCGCTCGGCATCGGATTACTGCTGTGCGGGCTCGCGGCGGGGGCGCCGTTCCTGATCAAGCTGGCCGAGTTCGCGAAGGCCGACCTGGCCTTCGCGGTGGGCCTGATGGTGCTGTTGATGGTCGTCACCGTGGGCTACGTGCCGCTGGTGCTACCGATCTTCGTCGCCGGCACGGCGGTAAACCCCGCACAGATCGCGCTGTCTCTCGTGGTGCTGATGCTGATCCCGTTGGCCGCGGGCCTGCTGCTGCGGGCCCGCGGTCCCGCTGTCGCCGAGCGCATCCGCCCCATCGTCGGGAAGGTCTCGACGATCAGCATGATCCTCGTGATCGTATTCACGATCGCGGCCCATTTCAGCAGCGTCCTATCGGTTTTCGGGACATTCGGCATCCTGGCGGCCATCGTGTACACCGTCCTCTGCGCCGGGATCGGCTGGCTGGTGGGAGGTGCTGGGGCACGGGACGTCCTGGCGCTGGGGACGGCTCAGCGCAACGCCGCGGCGGCGTTCGTGGTCGCGGGCCAGAATTTCGACGACCCGAAGGTGGTCGTGATGATCACCGTGGTGTTGATCGTCGAATTTCTGATGCTGCTGCCGTTCGCGCGGCGGCTCGCCCGGCGTCACTGAGTAGTCCGAGCCGGTCGGCCTCGGTCACCGCGGCTGTGCGGGAGGAGACTCCGAGCTTGCGGTAGATCGACTTCGCCTGGCTTTTCACCGTTTCCCGGCTGACGGTCAGCTGGTCCGCAATCCGCTGCAAAGACAGGTGAGACGCCAGATGAGGCATCAGGCGCAGCTCGGCCGTCGTCAGCGACGGCCGAGCTCCCCGCGCTGCCCGCATTGTGGACAGGGCACGGATCTCGTCCAGCCGGCGCCCGATGCCGACGGCATCGGGCTCACGTCCATGGGCACGCTGCGCCGCGTCCAGGTGCCGGTCAGACAGTGGGGTGTCATCGATCTCGACTGCGGTGACCGCGACAAGCACATGCGCCATCAGGGCGGTGCGGGCGGACAGGTCGCCCAGCCGATCGAGCAGCCGCTCGGTGGCGCGGATGGCCGAGCGCGCGCCGGCGATATCGCCGCGTCGGGCCCGAACCAGCCCGTCGACTGCGTAGACCACGACCATCGGAACCATGTCGGACAGATCGCGTGAATCGACGATCGCCCGTGCGGCCGTGGTGTGTTCGATCGCACCCGGCAAATCGTCGGCGTCGAGGTCCAGCAAGGCCAGATGCGCGAACGCGGCAGCCTGGAAGCCGGGAAGGTCCTCCAGCACCGGGAGCGCCGATTCCAATGTGGCTCGGGCGCGATCGGACTCACCGAGCATCGCGAGCGCGGCGCCTTTCATCGTGGTGGCCGCACCCCACCACGGGTTGACCAGGTGATCGCCTGCGTCACAGACTGTTTCGGCGTGACGGATGACCTCCCTCACCCCACCGACCCCGAGCAGGGAGCCGATCAACGCCGCGGCCACCTCCACCGACGGGGTACCGTCGGCAAGCGGTTCTCCGTTGTCGGCCGCGCTCGCGGTCAGCAACGAACGTTGGATCAACTCGGCGTCGCCGGTCATCACCCCCAGCCAGGCTCGCGCGATCGCGGCGTCAGGGTGATCAGTGAACGTCTGCTCGTCGATCAGACCGAGACGCCGGGCCAGAATCCCGACGCGACCGTCGAACCCCAGTCGCACGGCCTCGATCCCTACCAGCGCGGCTGCGTGGGCGCGGTCATCGGCAGCCAGGGCCTGGATCAGTGCACCGTCGACGTCGCCGGTCCGGGCCAGCCGATCCGCCGCCTTGGCCGCCAACGCGCGGAACCGGTCAGGATCACGGTCGTGCAGTCGCGCCCGCAGCAGATCGCCGAACAGCTGGTGATAGCGGTACCAGATCCCCTGGGCGTCAAGGGAAACCAGGAACATACTGCCGGAGTGGATGATGGCGTCGAGCATCGCAGCTGAATCGGTCCGCCCCAGCAGCGCATCCAGCTCGTCGGCGTTGAAGCGATCGAGCACCGCCGATTCCATGAGAAATGTGGCGGTGTCCGGGTCGAGCTGATTGAGCACCTCCTCGACGAGGTAGTCGGCCAGCAGCCGGTGCCGACCCGTGACCGCAGCGGCGGGAGCGCCGTCCCGCAGCGCCCACGCCGCCATGACCACACCGGCCGCCCAGCCTTCACACTTGTCGAGCACCCGCGTGATCGTGGCCTGGTCCGTGCCACCGCCGATGGCCGCGAATGCTGCCGCGCCTTCGGAACTCGACAACTTCAGTTCCGGAATGCCGATCTCGGTGACGTAGCCTTGCAGCCGGCGCCGCGCCAGATCGAGCGCGGGTAGCTGTCGGCCGATCAGCGCCAGCGTCGTCGAGCTCGGCGCCAGGTCCACCACGGCGCGCAGGGCGTCGACAGCGGCGCTCGCCGACAGCTCGTGGACGTCGTCGAGCACCAGCACGATCGGCCCGCAGCTTTCCAGCGCCTGGACGAATGCGCGTACCAGTTGGGCCTCCGCCCGGCCCGCGCCCTGCAGGTATTGCAACAACGCCGGGTCGAGGGGCGTGATCTGGTTCAACGCCGTCGCCAGGTGCAACAGCAGGTGGGCGGGATCGTTGTCGAGGTTGTCGAGCCGAGCCCACGCGAAGGGGCGTGCGTCGGCGTCATCCCATTGCGCCACCACCGTGGTCTTGCCGTAACCCGCCGGGGCGGCCACCACGACCAGCCCGGCACGGTCCTGCAACGAGCGGATCACCGCCGGCCGGGGCACCCCGGTGCGGGCGGCCGCCGGCCGTCCGACAGTCGCCACCGGAACGTGTGCCGGCCAGGATCCCGCTACCACTTCCGCATCGTAGGCCAGAAGCGTCAGGCCGGGGCCGCACCTTCTTTCCCTCGTTTTTCCAGATAGGGCAGGCCGAACGCCTCGACAAGGGTCAGCCAGTCCGCTCCGGACACCACATACTCGGCACGATCATGGCGGGTCGGCACGTGGTCGGGCCAGGAGTATCGAAAATCCAGTCCTGAGCACGAGTCTCGGGTTCCGATGGTCAGCGGCGGCATACCGGGAACAGAGACGACGACACACAGCAGCGGATTGGTGAACGGGTACTGACGGTCAGTCCGTCACGCGTCGCGCAGATGACGATCTTTCGGCGTCGCGACCACCAGTACCAGCCGACGCCGTGCCACGAACTGGCGCGTCATGGTTGTCCCCTTCGTGAGGCGTTGCTCTCGTGGGGACATCCTGTGATCCGGCCGCAACCAGGTACGGGGTAACGGACTACCCCATTTCGGCGCCCGGTCCACGGGCGCTGCTGAAACTCCTCTAGGACAGCTTGGTCAACGTGAACGGGAACCGATCGCTGCGTTCGGCCGGACCACAGTCGCTCGCCTCCCAGGTGGCGAAGCCCGAGCCGACCAGTGTCGCGGCGTCCCAGGACAGAGTGCGTGAGGCGACCAGCGGGGTGCCGTCACAGTCCCCCGCATCGGGCCACGGGCTCACCATCGTCCAACGCCCGCCCTCCAGTCGAGCCTGGCCGCCGTAGGGCGCCCACCCCGCGCCACCGGTGGCCGCCACGTCGGCACATCCGGGACCACACGGCGTCACGCTCCAGGTGCTCCAGGTCGACGGGCCGTTGTGGTCATAGCGATAGGTGCCACTGAAATCGTCGGCGGCGGCAGGACTTGCGAGACCGACCGCTGTTCCGGCGAGCACCATCGCCGGAAAAATGCCCATGACAAACCTCATCGCGCTCCTCGAATCAACCCCGACCCACAGATGACCGGGCGAAGCATCTCACACGAAGAGGGCGCGGGCACACGGCCTTTGGCCGGCGGTCGGCTCAGGGGGCTGTCACCCGCGGTCAGAAATGCCATCTGGTTGTCTTGACGCGCCGCTGCAGCGCACTGACCGCGGCAAGGTCCTTCTTGAGCAGCGGCTTGTTGACCTTCTCCGTGAAGAAGTCGATGAGTGGGCCGGCGAAGAACGCCGTCATCACGGTTCCGATGCCGACCTGTCCATGGAACGCCAGGGCCAAACCCACAAAGGTGAGGTCCTGGATCACCCGCACCACCCGGTATGGCACCCGTGTCCGGTCGACGATGAGCGGAGCGATCGCGTCGTAGGGGGCATTGCCCAGCGCGACGGTCATGTACATCGAGGCGCCCGCGGCGAACAGCGTAATGCCGAACAGGAACATCGCCGTCTGCTCCAGCCGAGTCGGCTCGCTGGGCACCAACGGGGTCAGCAAGGCCGAGAACCACTGGATGAAGTAGCCGGTCATCACCATGTTGATGACCGTGCCGATCCCGGTGTACTCGCGGCCGAGAAAGAAGATCGGGATCAGCAGTACGGCGTTGCTGATCAGCTGATAGGTACCAAGGTCGAGTCCGATCGCGGTGCTGATACCGATGTTGGCCGCGGTGTACGGATCGACACCCACCTGCGCGACGCGCAGCACCGCTGCCCCCAGGCCCAGAACCGCCACACCCACCAGCGCCCAGAACGACCGGCGCCAATAGTGCTTGTCCTCGGTGTCCACTTCCACCTCCGATGCGGCTGCCAATGTTGCTGACTATCGCATCAAGGTCAGGCGGAAATCGGGAAGTTGCCGAGGAACACAAAGGCGTCGGGCGTCGCCCGGGCCGTCAGCGCGATTCGACCTCGGTTTCGACCAATCCGTGGCTGCGGGCGTTGACCACGGTGCGCTCCCAGCTGATCACCACAGCAGCGATCACCGTGATGGCCGTCGCGAATCCGGCAAGGGAGGCGAGCACGGCGGCCCACTCCCCGCTGGTGGCGACGCCGAGCAGGATGGCGACCACCGCTCCGGCGAGTACCAGTCCGGCGGTCAGCGGGCTGCGCCGCCATTCCCGGCGCCGCAGCCCGGACACGAAGTGGGTAATCGCCCGGCGCGACGAGTCGATCGGTGTGGTCATGCAACCCACTGTCCCCGCGTTGACTGAGGAGCAGTGAAGCGTTCGTTATGGAAACGCTCTGAACCGAACTGCCGCGGCCAACCTACTTGGGTGTCACCGTCTCGGCGAACGTGCCGTCACCCTTGTTCAACCAGGTGATGGTCCCGTGTTGGAACTCGGAGATCCAGCCGCCGTTGGCCGCATCCGGGCCACCGGCCGTCTCGTCCTCGTCCTCGGTGGGGAATCCCAGCTTGCCCGCGGGACCGCCGTTGGCGGTGTAGACGCGCAAGATCTCGCCCTGCACCACGTGCGCGCCGGTCGACGGCGAAGAGAAGATCGTGCCGTTGGCGAAGGCCTGCACCGTGCCATCGCCGACCTTCTCCGGTTGCGCCGTCGGAGGCCCCAGCTTGGCTTCGCCGCCGGCATCGGAGTACGCCTCTGCGATGGGGGCATCCAGGACCACCTCGCCGACACCCGGGGCGTTCATCGTGCTGGGAGCGCCTTCGATGGCAGACGAGACCGCACTCGATGCGGAACTTGCCCCGGATTTGGCCTCACTGGTGCCGGCGTCGATGGCAGACGACGCGGCACTCGTGGCACTGGACAGCGCGTCCTTGGTTTGGTCTTTTGTCTCCTGCGAGCACGCAACGGCCGCCGCCCCGGTGATGGCGAAAGTTGCAGCCAGCACACCTGCGCTTTTCATCAACTTTGGGTTCATTTTCCGAACGTAACACCGGAACAAGGTCTCGTCAGCAACATACGAAAATCCTGGGACGGAATGCCCAAATGAGGGACGGGGATCCCGCGTGCCGTCATCTTGCCGTTTCAATTCGGGGGCGACTCAGGCATCTTCCTACGTTTACCTGCTCGTTTGGCGCTCGGTCGCGGTGGCCAGAAATCATATGCCGAGGCGTCGCACCGAATACGCTTCGAATCAACGCGAGCGCCAGCAAAGGCGCTGGCAAATACCGGTCCGACCGCGATTATCGTGGTGGAACGGCGAATGGAGAGGCTTATGAGTTCCGAGATCCAACTCGACCGCACCGGCGCTGCGACCACGGTCACCGAACAACCTGACACGTTCACCATCGACGTCGACGGCCACACAGTGGGTTTTGCCGACTTCCACGATCACGACGGTCGCCGCATCTTTCCGCACACCGAGGTTCAGCCCCAGTATCGTGGCCGCGGACTGGCCACCATCCTCATCGCCGAGGCCCTGCGCTCCACGCGCGCTGCCGGGCTGCGCATCGTGCCGACGTGCTGGATGGTCGCCGAGTACATCGACAAGCATCCGGAGTACGCCGACATCACCGACCGGTGAGGGTGCGGTATCAGCGCTTGGGTGAATCGGCGGCGACGAGCGTGATGATGGCGTCGGTCAGCCGGTCCAGGTAGTCGTCGTCGGCGTCGATCTGCATGACCGACTGGCGCCAGTACAGCGCTCCCCCGATCACGTCGAGCGCGACGTCGATGTCGGCGTCCTCAGCGATCTCGCCGCGGCGGCGGGCCCGATCGAAAAGCTGAGTAACCTTGAGCCGGCGAGGTTCTCGGATCTGACCGGCGACGGTGGCGGCGTAGTCGGGATCCCGCGCGGCCTCGGCGAGCAGGTCCGGGATGATGGTGCGGGCCAGCCGGTGAGCGAGCGCCTCACGACCGTTGTGCAGGTACGCCCGGATGTCTCCTCGGAGGGTGCCGGTGTCGGGGACGTCGATCGCCGCGACGGCCACCTTGGTCACCAGGTCGACGGCCAAGTCCTGCTTCGATCTCCAGCGGCGGTAGATCGCCGCCTTGCCGACGCCGGCGCGTTTGGCCACGGCGTCGACCGAGAGCCTGCCGTAACCGACAGCAGCCAACTCCTCGAAGAACGCGGACTCGATCGCGGCGGTCACGTCATCGAGAAGGACGGGACCGCCGGAAGTCCGGCGCGGGGAGGAAGGCACGGGCCGATTGTACGAGACGGAACGGTTGCGTTCCGTTTGTTCTCGATCTACGGTAAACGAGACGATGCAGTTCCGTTTCGTTAAGGAGGAACCATGAAATTCCTGTTCGACGACGAGTCGTTCTCGTTCGAGACGCTGCGCGCAGCCGGTTACGCCAATGCCGGCGGCGCCGATCTGGGCGAGATCTTGGTGACCGCCCGGGCCATCCCCGAGGGCGATGAGGCGGCCTGGCATCGCGAATGGAAGGCGACCGCGCAGCGGGTCGAGACCCTCGGCCGCCAATCGCTGGCCGCCGGCCACACCGTCAGCGCGCGTGAGGCACTGCTGCGGGCGTCCAATTACTACCGGACCGCCGAGTTCTACCTCCGCGAGAACCCCGCCCACGACCCCGAGGCCGAGGAGCTCTTCAACCGCTCGCGTGAGACATTCCTGGAATCAATGGCGTTGTTCGACTTCGGTTTCGAGCGCATCGCCATCCCGTACCAGGACACCACGCTGCCCGGGTACCTCTATCTCGTCGACGACTCCGGACTCCCCCGCCCCACCGTCATCTTCAACGGTGGATACGACTCGACGCTCGAAGAGTCCTACGTCGCCCTCGCCGCCGTAGCATTGGTGCGCGGCTACAACGTGCTGGCGTTCGACGGACCCGGCCAAGGTGCCACGCTCCGTGAGCAGGGCCTGACGTTCCGATCTGACTGGGAGGCCGTGCTGACGCCGGTGGTGGATTTCGCCCTCACCCGTGCCGAGATCGCGCCTGACGCCATCGCCGTCTTCGGCTACAGCCTGGGTGGTTATCTGGTGGGTCGCGCCGCCGCCTTCGAGAATCGCCCTGCCGCGGTGATCCTCAACGACGGTGTCCATGACTTCTACGCGGCGCTGGCCAACATGATGCCGCCGTTCCTGACCAAATGGGTCGACGAAGGCAATGACGAGGCCGCCGAGGCCGTGCTCGGACTATTGATGGCGGTGAACACCCAGACCCGCTGGGCAGTACGAAACGGACTGTGGGCGTTGGGATTCGACTCGCCCGCCGAGCTGGCCCGAGCGTTCAAGGCGTACACGATCGCCGACGTCGCCGATCGGATCACCACGCCGGTGCTGGTGCTCGACGCCGAGAACGACCAGTTCTTCAAGGGCGAGCCGGTGCGGGCAGCCCAGGCGATGGTCAACGCGAAGACCACGCTGGTGACGCTCCATGAGGCCGACGGTGCGGGCGAGCACTGCCACATGGGTGCCGCCTCACGGGCGAACCAGGTGATGTTCGACTGGCTCGACGAGCAGGTGGGGGTTTAAGGCACCTGGGGCGTCACCAGGTACTTCTCGCCCGTCGCCTTCTGCAGGTAGCTGTTGAACACCTCGGGCATGAGCATGCCGGCCAGTGAGACCTCTTGCGTGTAGGTGCTCGCGAACGTCGTGGTGAGCTCCGCGGCGACGCGGGCGCGCAGCCTCGCGATCGTCTCCGGGCCGGCGCCGGCGAGAAACGGGGTGAGCAGCCAACCGCCGACACCCCAGGCCATTCCGAAATTTCGGGTCAGGACGGTGGGGCCGGTGTCGAGGCTGCCGTAGATGTACACCTGCTTGTGGACGCTCGACCCGTATCGGGAGTACTGCGCGGCAGTGGCGTTGGCGGCCCGCTCCATGCCGTTGAGGATCTGGCTCGCCAACGTGCCCCCGCCGGTGGCGTCGAAGGCCAGCGTGGCCGACGTCGCCTTGAGCGCCTCGACAAGATCCGTCTCGAACGCCGGCGCCGACGAATTGCAGACATGGACCGCGCCCAGACCGCGCAGAATCTCTTCCTGCTCAGCCTTGCGGACGATGTTGACCAGCGGCACCCCGTCGGCCAGACAGGCCTTGACGAGCATCTGGCCGACATTCGACGCCGCGGCGGTGTGCACCAGAGCCGAATGTCCTTCGCGGCGCATGGTTTCCAGCATGCCCAGTGCCGTCAGCGGGTTGACGAAGGACGAGGCGCCGTCCTTGGCCGTCGCCCCCTCGGGCAGCACCAGACACGCCTCGGCCTTGACCACCCGGTACTGCGCATACATCGCACCGCCGGCGATCCCGACGGTCTTGCCGATCAGCGCTTGCGCCTGCGCCGACTCCCCCGCCGCCACCACAGTGCCCGCGCCTTCATTGCCCACCGGAAGTGAGATGCCGACGCGTGCGGCCAGACCGGCCAGCGCCCCGTCCCGCAGCGGTGCGGTCACGACGGGACGGTCCGGCGTGCCCGCGACCGTGGCCGCCGACATGTCGGCGGAGCTGGGCATCAGCAGGCCCAGGTCCGATGGGTTGATCGGCGATGCCTCGACCCGGACCACCACTTCGTCCTGCGCCGGCGTGGGCACCGCAACCTCGTGCAGCGACAACTCGAGCATGCCGTTCTCGGTCACCAGCGACCGCAGTTCCAGGGCGGTCTTGGGCAGTGCTTCGGTCATGTCTGAACACTACGTCCGGCCCTGCTGTCAGGACGGTATCCGCGTTGGCTTCGTCGAGATTGGTGCAGCTGAGCTTCGGTGACCCGGGTGAGAATGGAGTCAGCAGATTGGGGGCGGCGTGGCGTATACGGTGTCGAAGATTCGCAATTCAAAGCCCGACGCTGCCGATCCCAATCCCTTCGAGACCAATGCCGGCGGCCGCGACGGGGGGCACCACTGATGCGCCGCCTGTTCTGTGTCCTGGCGATCATGGCTGTCGCTCTGCCACTCAGCGCATGCTGGGCCTTCCGTGGGGATCCGTTCGAGACGTCGCTTCCGTCGTCGAATTTGGGATTGCGCGTCACGGACGGGAAACTGCGCATCTGGACCGGAACGCCGTGCGAAGGGACCACTCGGGTCGTCGTCAGGTTCACCGCTGCGGAAAGAGATGCGCCCGAGCTGGTTTTATTCACGCCCAGTGTTCCAGAGGCAGCTGGGCTCGTACCCGGTGTCAGCTTCGAATACCTCACCCTCGGCGGACCTTACCCCGGCTTCAGCATCAAAGACGCCCTGCCATCCGGATTCGACTGGCGCACAGCACAGCGATTCTCTTTCCAGGTCGATGGCCCGCCAGTTGCCCGAGGGCTCGGCACGGTGGATTTCGCTCCGATCGCGACTGAGATCAGCGAACACTCGGCCGAGCACCCCCAGGACACCTTCTACTTCCCCAGGATCGGCTGGCTCACCCCAACCGAGGTAGCCGCCAAAGACGGCAACGAGTTTCTGACCGTCTGCACCCCTGACCCCGCCAAGCGGGAATCCGAGGAGTCGGTCGTCGGAGTCCGCGTCACCGACGGCGGTCTCCGATTCTGGACGGGCGCGCCCTGCCCCGTCGAGGACGGGGTGGTCCTAACCTTCCAACCGGGACAAGCTGAAACCATCCTCCGGAAGAACAGCTCTCCAGGCACCGACATCGAGCGCATCTCCCTCGACAAGCCCGAGCCCAACTTCACCGTCATCCGCGCACTCCCCCACGATTTCGACTGGCGCACAGCCCAATCAGCGCTCGTGCGACTGTTCGACGCCGAGCAGCTGCGTGTCCATGACCGCAACCTCGTGTGGAGCAAAACCACCCAACTCGCCATTCCGATCGCCGAGTCCGCGCAACATCCTCCGGACACCTACTACTTCGAAGGCCAGGGCTGGCTCAACCCAGCCGATGTCGCCGCCCGCGACGGCACCTCGATGCAGACGATCTGCGGCAAGTAGCGCCGGATTACACCGAGCAAGTGCCCCCGGTGAACAGCTCACACGTAGTCCGCAGCCCGTTGAGCACGCCGGCCGGGATGGCGGTGACGAAGTCGGTTCCGCTGATGGCGTGCAGTGAGGTCAGGTCGGTGGCCTTCTGCGTGCCGATCAACACCGCCACGGCATCGCCGCGGTCCGTGGTGATCGTGAACGAGTCGTCGCCATCGCCGTACTGCCCGGCGCAATCGGTGAGGCACGTCCCGGTCGTGGGATCGATCTTCTCGTCGAACATGTCGTTGATCCACCCGGCCGACAGCTCGCGGACGGCCAGCGGATTCTGCGGTTGCGGGAATCCGGCGATCACATACGCGGCGACCTGGATCAGCGGATTGCCGCCCTGCATGGGATCCATGTGCACACCGTCTTCGAGCACCACACCAGTGAACTGGCCCGGTCGCGCGTCCAACAGCTGGTCGTTGACGTCACTGAACACGTTCAGGAAGTTCAGCGGGGCGCCGATCTCGTAGATCGGGATGTAGTCGTTCGGGTCGTCGTCGCTGGGATCGGCGGTGCCGTTGGTCTCCAGCTCATCCAGCCGGTCCATGGCGTCGGGGATGATCGAGCCCATCGGCACCGCGTCGTAAATCACCACGCCGGCAAGTTCATTGGGTGCCTCCAGGCCCTGTTCGCGGCGGCGGGTCAGCCCCTCGGCGTAGTACCCGGCAACCCCCGGAGCGAAGCCACCGCCCAGCGAGTGCCCGACGAGCACGAACTGTGTCGGCACATCGATGTCGGTGCGGCCGGCCTTCAGCTCGGCGGTGTCCATGCTGGCGTTGAGTGCGGTGCGGTCCGGATCGAGGAACAACTGGGCGACGGCCTCATGCAGTTTGTCGCCGCCGAGCCACATGCCGTCGGCCTCGAACGGGTTGGACGTGAACGTGGTGGTGACGACGACGCTGTTGGTCGTATGCGCCAGATAGGACGCGGTGTAGCTGTACAGCGGCCCGTTCGCCAGGAAGCCGTGCTGCAGATAGATCAGTCGGGTCGGGGGCTCACCGTTGTCGGTAGTCGGGAAATACCAATTGGATTCGACTTCGTGGCCTTCGGAGATGACCAAGGTGGAGCTGCTGACCTCGACCTCGTTGCGCAGCTCCGGCGGGATGACCGGATCGCCGCCGACGGCCCGCTCCAGGGTCGCCAGCGTGTCGAAGATGACGTCGCCGAGCACCGACAGCGGCTTGGGGTATTCCTGCGGCTCGGGGTTGAGCGCCAGCGCCCCGAGGCTGCGCAGGACGTCGTGGATCGTCTCGACCGGATCGGGCTGGTCTGCAGTGCCGGCCGCCGAAGCGAGGCTTTCGATGCGGTGGTCGGACTGGTCGGGTTCGGCCGGCTTGAGCGCGTCGCGCAGCGGCGATGTGACCTGGATGTCGCGTGGTTCAGTTACGGGCCCCGGTTTCCACGTCGGCACCTGCACGCGTTCACGTTGCGCGGCGAGGGCCGACCGGATGCTGATCGGCGGTCGGACCCTGACCTCGACGGGCTCCGGTGCCTTTTCAGTGACCTCGGTGTCCACGCGTGCCGTGTCGCTGTCGCGCAATGGGTTTCGTAGCTGGCGGGTGGCCTCCCGCACCTCGGTGCGTACCTTTGCCCGGACAGACTCGGCGAGTTGGCGCACCGGCCGATCGGGTGCCTCGGACCGGTCTTTCGTTGTCTTCGTGGTCTTCGTGGTGGTGTCTGGGGCTGCAGGCTTGGGACGCTGTTTCGTGGGGCGGGGGCTCGCGTCGTTCTGCGTCGACGATGGCTTCGCGTCTTGCTTTGACGGGCCGTCCTCGTCGGCATTGGCGGTTCCCGCCCCCGCCAACACGGCCGCCGAAAGTCCGGCCGTGAAAACTCCGGCACCCACCCACGCTGCTACTCGCGCCATTCCCCGCCCCCGTTACATAGGAACCAACCTTTGTCACGCTAGCCGGGAAGCTGTGCCGTCCGGGTCGGATTCGGCGAGAAGACAGAAGTTCGAAGCAGCCTAGAGCCGGGACGCGGCGAAATCGGCTGCCTGCGCGACCTTTCCGGACTGCACGTAGGAGACGTGGGCGCCCATGTCCCAGCCGCCTTCCCAGCAGATCGGGTCGCCCTCGTTGCACTGAGCGATGGAGTTGGCCGCGTACTGCGGCGCCAGCGTCGGCAACGCCTGCCCGGCTGCCAGAAGACCTGAGAAGCTGGTGAGCGGTGTACCGAACAGTGCGGTGGCCGCGACATGCTCAGAGACCTGAGGAGCCGCCTCGTTGGTGGCCTTTTCGATGACCGCCGCGCCCTGCGAGTAGCCGCCGAGCACCATTTTCGTGTTCGGACAGCTGGCGGCGATGGACTCGATAAGGGATCGCGCGGCGTCAGTGCCGGCCGGGGTACTGACGTTGAAGTCGTTGGTCGCGGGGTAATCGACCGGCGTTGCGGCGACGGTGCGCGGGGCCACCCGGGCCCGGAGGTCCTCGACGAAGGGACCGCCGACACTGCCCAGGCCGGGCGGCTCGTTCGTGCCGCGAGCGAATACCACCTCGACGTCGGAGCACGGTGCCGCTGCAGCCTGCGGGGGCGTCATCGTCGGGACCGCTGCGGCCACTGCCGCGAATGCCAGGATCAATGCGGGCTTGCTGGTCATACCGATCGATCGTAGGACCGCTTGAGAGGCGGCCTGCAGTCGTCCCGTCGACAACGGATCTGCCTGCGAGAACCTCGGGACTCGAACCGACACTTGGCGGAGTTGAGCCGCTTCCCCGGTTCTCAGTCCGATGCGGCACAGGGGTCAACCCGCAGAGCGCGCATTCGTCAGCAGCACGGCGGCCTCGTTATAGGGAAACGCTCGGTAGAACAGTCGAGAACTGGGTATGACGAGCGCCGCGGCCTCGGCCTTGCTCACCACCCGTGGGTTGACGAGCGCGACAGTCCGTCCGCGCTTGTGCAGCACCGTCGGTCCGCCGGCCAGCACGTTCTTCAACCAGTCCGTCTGCAGGCCGTAGCCGATGAGGATGGCGTAGCCATCATGGGTCTTGAATACCAGAAGGGGCGTTCGATATCGCTTACCCGACCTCCGCCCCACGTGCTCGAGCGTCCCGAGGCTCGGGAGCCACGGCGTAATCGTGCGGGCCGCCGGATTGGTGACTCGCCTGTTGAACTCTGCGACTCGGCGAGGAACGCGCATTCTCGGAGTCTAGGTATTGGTCGAAGTTGCTCGCTGTCGCGGTGCTGACACGAACCTTTCAAGGCCCAACAACCGAGTCGCGTATTCAGCGTAGACACTGCCTCTAGCGACAAGGCCACTTACGTGCCCCCAGTCGGACTCGAACCGACACTTGGCGGATTTTAAGTCCGCTGCCTCTGCCAATTGGGCTATGGGGGCTTTCCCAGCTCAGAGCCTATTTCTAGGCCCCGAACAGGCCGCTGGATGCCTGCGTCAGCCAGCTACGTCCACACCGCGTCCACATGTGGACGCAACCTGTCCGTGAGCTGAGCACGCGCCAACCCTAGCCCGTGCACAACACACGGCGCTGGCAGGGAGCTAGACGCGAGCACCGGGTGACATCATCAGTACATGGTGAGTCTGAACTCGGACCTCTTCATAACCTCCGCGCGTTACGGCGCTCTGGAGGACAAAGATCCACGTTCGTGGGAGCGACTCGACTGCCCATTTTGCGGTGGGACACAAATGTTTGTCGTCGCCTTCAACACCGTGGATCCAGGAAGCGAAGATTATGTACAGTGGCTTCGCTGCACCAACTGCTTGCGTGGAATCGTTAGAAACGGCAATGGGGTCAGCCCCGCTACGCTGCCACTCGACACACCACGAGCGCTCACCGGCGAAGCTCTGACGGCCTGGCAGGAGGTACGGCGTTGCTTGTCCGTCGGCGCGACTACTGCAGCAGTAATGATGTGTCGCAAGCTGCTATTCCACGTCGCGGTTGAACACGGACTGCCCGATAAGGATTCGAGGGGCCGTGCGCCAACCTTCGTCGAAGCGTTGAATCACCTTGAAGTATCCGGTGTCATTACAACCCGTATGCGGCCCTGGGTTGAACGGATCAAAGACGTAGGAAACGAGGCGAACCATGACCTCGCCGCAGTATCGGCTACGGAGGCAAACGATGTGGCCACGTTTACACGCCAACTGATCAATCTGGCATACGAACTGGACGCAATGATTGCAGGGCCGACAGATGCGGATAGCGACGGCAGCGGCTGACTAAAGCCAGAACGTGGCTGCACTTTTGAGCCGAAAAGTGTCTCCTAGGCTCCCTCTGTCGTTCACGCTTTAGTCATGACTCACGTATGGCTTGCTGCGGATACGTGTCCTGCCGCTGTGGATGCTGGCGGACTCAGTCAACCGTGGGCGACCGTGATAGCGGCAGCTATTGCAGTCACCGGCGCTGTCGCAGCCGTGGTTGGCGTGACGATCACGACCCGTACAACGCGCAAAGAGAACCGTAGAGCGGAAAAAGTTGCCGTGCTCACAGACGCTTGGGCGGCAGTCTTCAAGCTGACGAGAGCGCTTGAGCGACTAAACAAGATTGCGGACCCAGCACAGCGGGCAGAGAAGATCGCAGCGGCGGCGGAGACAATGTCAGCGCTGTCTGACAAACACGCACTAACAGCCAGCAAGTTGCCGCTCTACAACTTTGGCACTGCCGAACACGCTGTCCGCAAGCTCAATTCCGAACTACATGTGATGTGGGCAGATATGCGTAGACACCCTGCTGCGGCTATCGACGACACCAAGGCGGCAAACGCATACAAGACGGCCGAGCGGGCAATCAAGCAAGCGATTGAGGACCTGGGTTAATTCGCCTTCCGACGTAGGGGCACTACGTTGCTCGGCAGAGCGCCAGCTGCACTGCCAGAGCTGCCACGCCCCACCTTGGGGACTACCACCTGCTCCTCAGTGATGTAGTCCGCATACACGCTTAGCGTCAGTACGTAAGTGCTGTGTCCCAGCCACTTGCTCACCTGCATGTAGTGCTCCCCCGCGCTCAGGTTCATCGTGGCGAACGTGTGCCGCAGATCGTGGAAGCGCACCGTACCGCCTACTGCCTTATCGATTCCCAGCGCTTGGCAGGCCGGAGCTAGGTAGTTCTCGTACAGGTTTCCGGCGTGAACAGGGTGCGCCCAATCAAACGTGTAGCGGTTGCCTCTGCCTGGGAAAAGTGGCGCGTGGGCAATGTAGTGCGTCTTGCCTTTACCGTCGCGCACTTGGCCGGCAAACGGGTGGACGATGTCCAGGTACTGGCGCAGCTCCTCAGCCAACCACGGCGCTAGCGGCACTACTCGATCCGTTGACGCCTCACTCTTGGGCGTGCCGTAGATCCACTCCCGTCCCTTGCGCTTGGCTGTGCGTGAAATGCGAACAGTAGCTACTTGACCCTTATCAACCGCGGCGGGGAGGGTGATGTCTTGGACCTGTAGACCCTGTAGCTCGCTGGCCCGAACTCCGGTATGCGCCGCAAACAGCACAGCTAAAGCGTAGATACCGTTGCCTTCCCTGGTGTAAGTGCTGCCCTTGGGTCCACTGCTGTTCTCCGCAGTGCGGGTCACAATGTGGTCAGAGGCAATCCAGTCATGTACCGCCGCTACCTGGTTAGCTGTCAACGGGTGGTGCTTAAACGGTGCCTTGCCGTCACTGCTGACACGGCGCTTCGTGGTGCGCTGACGACGGCCGCTGATCACAGGGTTAGCGGGAATGGCCTGATCGTCCTGCGCAGTGTCTAGGATCCTCTTGAGCGTTCCGATGATGTGCTTCACCGTGCCAGCGCTGCGCACAACGGTGCGAGGGGATTGTTCACCGACACGTCGGCTCACATGTTGGTGATACTCGTGCGGTGCCAGCAGGTTGGCTCTAAAGCTCGCTACGTCTGCCGACGTAATCGAAGCCACTGGCTTGCTACCGAATACGGGCGCAAGGTGGGTGCGGTAGATCTTCTCGTAGCCTTCGATCGTGGAGTCATCCAAGCTGCCCACCAGCGAGTCCAGGTATTGCTTGGCGTAATGCCCTAGCGGCAGATTGGCCTTGGCCTTAGCGGTGCTCGGGTCGATATGGCTGGACTCCAGCGCGTTGTCCACCTTGCGAGCGTGTGCCTTGGCCTTGCGCTCGGTGTCGAACGTCTCGCTTGTTTGCCGAAACTTCTGCCGCCCCTGATCGTCAATGCTCGGGACTCCAAAACTGTCCCTCACAGGCTCACGCCACCGAACCTGATAGCTGACTAAGGGATTGCCACGCTTGTCCAGCTTGCCTGTGGTGCGCTTGCGGATAGTTGCAGCCACGGCTACACCTCTTCCTGATCGTCTCTGGGTATGTCTGCCATGCCCTTGCAGGTAGGCTCTGGCGCTTGGGCGATCACCTCGTACGGGTCAACGTCGAGCAGCAGGAACAGCCTGCGGCCGTTGTCCCACTTGACGTCGGCTTGCTGCGCCCAGAGGTTGACTCCCACTACGGTTCCCTGGGTGCCGACCGGCACAGGGTTAGGTTCGTCAGGCATTACGCCCGTGATCTGGACACGATCACCAGCTCGCAACATCACGCCACTCCCTCTCGCGCCAGCACGTCACGAACGGTGCTGTAGGACCAGGCGCCACCTCTTGGAGCAGCAACACCAGACTCAGTGAGAGCGTTAGCGATTGCCTTGGTGCCCTTGCCGGCAAGACGCAGTTCGATGATGTGTTGCACCACCTTTCGGTCGATGGTGCTTGGCTTCCCGAGCTGCTTGCCGGCTTGCCTGGCCTTGATCAATCCCTGTTTGGTGCGCTTGCTGATCAGCTCCCGTTCTTCCTCTGCGACTAGGAGTCTGGCGTGCGCGGTCAGTTGCGACACTGTGTTGCTATCGGTTCCGTCCAGCCCAACGATGCGCCAACCTTCGGCCTTCGCGTCTGCGACCAGCTTGGCGCCATCTGCCATGCTGCGCGATGATCGGTCAAGAGTATTGACTACCAACACATTCGCCATGCCAGTGCGAATAGCTGTGATTGCGGCTATGCGTCCGTACAACTTATCGCTGCGCTTGCCGCTCATGACGTCAGGAATCAGCGCGACCAGCTGCAGCCCGTTGTCTGCGCAGTACCGCTCGATCTGATCAGTCTGTGCTTCTAGGCCGTAGCCGTTGTCGGCCTGCCTGTTGGTCGAAACCCGTATGTAGCCTATGGCTTTCGTATTGTCCATCCTGCTCTCCTGGTGGTGGTTATGGCGGCTGTCGGGCGACATCCACCTCAGCCACTACTTATAGCCGACTTGGTACAACGGCTGGCACAAACCGTCAGAGCGTCCTGACCTGCACTTCTGACCTCTAGGGACGCGGATAGCGCTTGTGTGGACTCTCGATGGCCTTCTGACGCGCCAGCTGCCCGGCGATGCGAAGCGCGTCGGCACCTGTCACAGGTGGCTGAGCATCGCGCTCGCGGTCGAACTGGCGGGGCCCAGTCCGTCGTGGCGGTGCGGACTGTGCGTAGGACTGAGCAGCCATGGCGGGAGGGGTATCGGGCTGCTGCTCGTCAGCTTCAGGCCGGCTGACATTGAGTGCGTATCCACTAGAGCTACTACGTTCTTCGGTCAGTTTCGACGCCGGCGGATAACTCTCAGGATCGGAAACGTCTCGAGCTCTACGAGACTCAGTGCGACTGACGGTAGAGATGCCCTCGAACAGTTCCTCGTAAGGCTTCTGCTCACCCTGGCTCAGTACAACTTCCGCAGGAGGACGCAGGCCAGCGCGGTCGAGAGAATCTCGGATCGCTCGCAGCTGTGTATCAGGTGGCTTCGTGTCGTCGAACGCGAACTCAATGAGCTTGCCCATCAATCGGTTACTAGCATTCTGGACACGAACGCGTGCCTTTTCTGCTACTTGCTTCGCAGCGCCGCCGTGGGTCTTGCACACCGTGCTGCCGAGTATCGCGAATTTGCGACACTGCCCTTTGGAAGTCGTAGCGACGCACCGTCTCTCGGGATTCGCCGCAAGCGCCGCGTCGTGCCTGGCAACTGTCTCCGGATTTAGAGAGACGCCGTCAGCACTCCTGCCCGGTTTCGCCGTGTACGTCACTCCGTTACTACGTGTGACGCTATCCCCTTCCAAGGCTTCGGCGTTCCATTGATCGTCCACCAAAGCTGGGAGATTGTCGCTCTCAACGATTTCCGCGTCGATGATCTCGGGTTCGTCGTTGCTCATCGTCTATCGGCCCTTCCGTATCGATCTGTGCTGTGTTCGCCTGCAGCCATAGTCGAAACTGGCTGCCTGCCTCGGGACGGATGGACGCCCCTTTAGAGAGTGGGGCGCGTCCATTCCCACCGTCCATGACCGTCCACTGCCCGCGTCCATTGCCTGACATGCGATTTCGTGTCGGCGTCCACTGGACGTCCATGCCCGTCCATTCGAGGCGTCCATTGGACGCGTCCAAGCCTGTGACCTGCGACGATGCGCGCGGGCATCGCGGGCGTCCATTGCCGGGCCACATACAAACGCCGTGTCCCGCCTTGGTTTCAGCTGTTCTTGATCCGCCATACCTTGTACTCCTTGCCGTTCCTAAGGGTTTCTGTCCGCTCATATGCGGTGCCGGGTTCCTCGGTCCAGTGCCGAAGCAATCGGGTGATCCGCTTTCGACACGCATGAAAGGCATCATCTTTCGGGGCCACGTTGAACGCCTCCGCCACGGCTTCGGCGTCTGTGAGACCGCTGCTGCCAGCGGTCACTAACGCGGACACCAGCGCATCGGTCCAGTTGGTTGTGGTGCTGGATACGCCGCGTGTGTAATCGTCGGTGTACTCAACGGGGTCGACTGGGCTGCCGTAGGGAGTCTTGAGCTGTGTAAGCTCTCGGCGTTGATCGTCCAGCTTCCAGATATTGAGCACCGACCCCAAACCGGCAGTAAGCCACCGAGATCCGTACACGTCAGCCAGCTGGCGCGGCCGCATGTTGGCGGCGTTGGGCTTTCGGTTGTGGTGACAGCACGCAAACTCGACACCACGGGTAGTGATGTGTTGCACCGTGTCGTTGAACCCCATACCGGCAGAATCCTCGGTGCAGCTGGAAACCATGTCCTTGACGCTGTCTGCGACGACCAGGCCCAGATCATCGCCACCGATCTGCATCACCCAATCTGCGAATGCCTTCGGGTCCAGGTCACAGTGAAACGGAAGGGCGCCCCGCCAGACGATCACCTTGCGTTTGAGGCGGTCACGCACAGCAGGGTCGGTTAGGTCCACCATGCGGGCGATGCTGCGGCGTATCTGCTCTGGCCGGTCAAGTGCAAGGTAGAGGATCGGTTGGTCGCTTTGGTCAACTGGAAACCCTAGGACGTCATCGTCACCCAGGCCGGTTCGAGCCAACATGAACTGCTGCATGATCGTGCTCTTGCCCGCACCATCGGTACCGAACACCATCGAGCCTTGACCGGGCGCCATGAGTGCCTGTTGTCCGACTCCCCACAACGGCTCTGCGTCGATACCTGACTCAAGGAAGGCCACGCCGTCAAACGCCTGATCGCTGCAGCTGTCCAGTAGAGCCTGTGCTGTGCGCGCAGCGACACGACGCTGGACTTCCTGCTTCTCTAGTTCCTTGGCGACCAGCTGCTCGATGCGCCGTTCCGGGTCTACGTCAGAGGCAAACAGATCGTCAACTGCCGTGAAGTCGGGATCCTGCCACGCGTCGTACAGCTGGCGCTCGTCGGAATCTCGTACCTCACCTACGGCATACGCCACCAGGCGGTCGAACTCGTCAGCATCCAGCCGGCCGCTGCGAGACTCGTAGGCTTGCATCGCCGCAAGGCGGATCTGCTCGACCGCGTTGTCCCAGCCGTACCGCCTTCCCTTAGCCTCGCGGGCCGCTTTGCACAGCGCGTCCCGCATCGGGTTACGCGTTCCGTCGGCATCGGCCGCGTTGATCGTGAAGTCAATGACCCACTGCACAGCGTCAGGTTGCGGACCGTGGCTGTACTTGGCAGCGAATTCGGCCACTTCAGTAGGTGTTGCATGCTCCCCCGCCGCCCCGGTTGCGAGTGCCGGCAAGCCGGACACGTAGCTGTCGGGCAGAAGCGGGATTCTCTCGACAGGTGGCAGAACACCAGACCTACTACGTTTCCCGCCGGGAAGGTACAGCGCGTAGCGCTTGCCGGTGTGGTGCCAGCTGGGCGGCGCGACGATGTAGCGGTGATGCCTGTCTAGGAACTCCACGCCGCTGTTCGGGATCTCTTTGGGGTAGTAGTCCTCCGGCACTCGATACAGGCGGATGCCCGATACTCCGTCACGCCGGGCGGTGATGATGTACGTAGGTGGCAGCGGACCCCACTGGCGTTCCCAGTCTTCTAGCGTTGTCTTGCCGTTCTTGCCGTCGTAGGCGTCCACGTCGATACCGAGCACACCAGCGGGCAGCCGCTCGCCCAGTGCCAAGATTCCCGCCGTGCCGTTGTTCCGTTGCGCTGCCTGCGCGGCCAATTGCTCCCAAGTGTCCGGGTCGGCGTCTGAGGCGGAGAAACCGTGGTGCGCCGATACCCAGGGAAGTTTGTATCTACCCTTGTGTTCCTTGCCGATAGGGATCGCACCGAGCCACCCGTTGAGACCGTTGTTGTCCGCCTGTTGTAGCCACTCGTCCTGCGTGAGACTCTGCGGCGCAACGCCGTTGGCGGGGCCGACAACTGCGCCGGTGGCCGGTATGATGTCTGTCATCACTTGTCATCTCCGGTGGCGTCACCCGTTGTCTGCCAAACACATTCGGGTGGCGCCACTTCCTTTCTCCTAGGCTTCACCGCCTTTTGGTTGCTGAAATGTGGGTCGCCGCTAGTCCGTATCTGCCAGGGCGGCTTTGGCTTTCTCAAACTCTCGCTGGGCCTTGTCGACCTTGGCTTCGAGTGCTCGGCGCTTGTGCCGCTCTTTCGTGTACGACGGCTTGGCCGCTTCGGCGATCTCCAGGTGTGTCCGGACCACTTGCCTCACATATGAACTCTCGACTCGCAGCTTGATCGCAATGGCACCTGTGACAAGGCCTTGCCTGTGGAGGTCAAGGATCTGGCTGTCTACCCCTGCCATCAGATGCTCCACGGGTCGACGTTTGCCGACGCCCAGGGGTTGGGCGGCAGATCCTTGGGTGGCTCAACCTTGAGGTCGTCAAACCACTCGGGTGGGCCGGTGTACTCCGCGCTGTCTGGGCTTAATGTGCCTAGGGCGTTCAGGCACTGCACGCAGACCTTGAACAGACAGAGGTGCTCACCGCGCTTGATTGCGACTAGCTCGGTTGGCTTCAAATCGGCCTCGTGGCAGTGCTTGGTGATACCAGCCTGGCAGCTGTCGATGAGCTCCAACAGGTCTTCGGCCGCCTGCCTGTATTGGGCTGGGTTGGCTAAGGGGTACGCGCATAGGTTGTTGTGGACCAATGCGTACAGCCGCGTCAGTTCAATCTGTCGACCGTCGTCATAACTCGGGCAGAAACGGTCGTCAATCCAGCGCTCGCCAGTCAAACGCCAGTGCGCAACGCGCTTCGACACAAGATTGGCTGCTAACCGTTGCGCTAAGGGGTTGTCGTCCAACATCGAAAACTGATCCGCGACTACTGCGTTGAGCTGCTCAGCGTCTTGGCTCGCAGCTTTCCAGTCGTCCGGCGATATGGGTCTGCCGTATTCCGACTGCGACAGTAGCTGGTTCATCTCCTGCAATCGCGACGTGCCGGTGAGGTCGTCATCGAAACCCATCTATTCCTCCCAATTCGGTACTGGCAAATCAATTGCGTTGTCGTTGAGGTCTTCGCCGGACTCGTACACAGGGCGAGGCTGGGAAGCCTCACGTCTATGCACACCAAGGTCAACCCGGTAGCTCCGCACGTCGTGCTCTGTCGAACACGGTGCCGTGCGTGTGAACTGGACAGGATCGTTCGTGAATACGCGGTGGGCGTGCAGTTGAGTGCAGAACGGGCAGAGCACAGTGACCCGTCCTACGCACTGGGGCGGGTCACTGCCACGCAGCTTCACTGCGCGTATTTGTGCCGAGGGAAGCTGCTGAGTCACAACGCCTCGATGAGCGCGTCGAGCTGTTGGCGGTGCCAGTACACCTTTCTGCCCGCCCGTTTGGGTGGCGTGAGCTTTCCGGTGCGCCGGTAGTGATGATCAATTGTGTGCTTACTGGCGTTGTCCAATCCCTTGCTCCGCAGATATGCCGCCGCATCGTCAAAACTGAAGTACACGCGGTCGGACAGATGTGGATACGTTCGGGACATGGGGATCTTCTTTCGTTGCCTGTCAACATGATACGCCGCGCCACGCCGGTCGACGCCGTTCGATGAAGCCAAAAGCGCTGGCGCGCAGCGGATCCCGACGATCCCGACGCAGGTATAATCGGCACCTAGAAATGCATGTGCGAGAGGTCCTTCCAGCTCTCAAGTAAGGCATTACCAACAACGCCACATGTTGTTGGGGCCGGCGTTGATTCCCCAGGGACTCAACGAGACCCGGTTCCCTTAACAACGAAGGGCGTTGAAGTGACCACACTCACTACCCCGCGATCACTCGCGGATCTTCTTAGATTTCCTCCCTACGGCGCTGAGGGTGGTATTGCCACTCAGGGTGACGTTCTGGTCAACGTCACGGCTGACGGTGTAGATCTGAATGCCATCTGGGCCGAGGTGGCGCAGGTAATCGCAGCCTGGAACAACGAGCGCTCGGCTCTGACTAGCCTTCTGACGTTTGCTACGACCAACACGGCTGACGCAATCCCGCAGAGCAAGTCGGAGGACAGCTTCGAGGAAGCCAGCGAGTACGGTCAGCCTGAGAGCCTCAGGCCGCCTAGCGAATACGCGCTCATGGGTTACACCTTCAAGGATTACGACAAGGCGCTGCGCTACACGAGGTTCTTCCTTAGAGACGCTACGGCCGAACAGGTCCGTGCTCAGCTCAACTACGCACTCGAGGCCGACAACCGCCTGACTACCGGCACCATCCTGCAACGTCTGTTTGATCCCACTCAGGGTGAAAACGAATGGGGGCACTCGGTTTACGGTCTATACAACGGTGACGCTATGGCGCCTCCCGCATATCTGGGCAAGAGCTTTCCCACCGCACACCAGCACTATCTTGTATCGGGTGGCGCGGTTATCGACTCCGGCGACTTGGAGCAGGCTACGAAGCTGGTGACCGAGCATGGATTTGGTACCACACCTAACAGCCGACTACTGGCTCTAATGAATCCGGCGCAGGCCGAGGTTGTGTCTACATTCAAGGCTGGCGAAGAGAACGCCACCGGGATCGTTGCCAAGCATGACTACATCCCGAGCGCCGGAGCTCCGGCCTACCTGCAGCCCGACAACATTGTCGGCCAGGTGGCGCCAGAGAAGTACAACGGCTTAGCAGTGCAAGGTAGTTACGGGCCGGTCTGGATCATCCAGAGCGACTTCATCCCTGAGGACTACTTCAGCGTGGTGGCAACGTACGGGCCGAATTCACCCGACAACGCTATTGGTTTCCGGCAGCACACGAGCCCGGTCTACCAGGGGCTACGGGTCATTCCGGGAGCCACCGACTACCCGCTCCAAGACAGCTTCCTGTCTAGGGCTTTCGGTGTTGGTACCCGTCGGCGCGGCCAGGCCGCCGTTGTCCAGATCAAGGCCAGCGGCAGTTATGACGTTCCGGTGATCCCGAAGTAAGTAGGCAATCAGATGGATACAGCAGCCTCTCAGTGGCTCCGTGCGCATCTGGCCGACGTGCTCGTGGCGGTAGCGCGCGCCAATGCAGCTCTTGAGCAAGCAACCGTGGCCGGGGAGGAAGGTGGGCACAGTGGGTGACATACAGCGCCCGCTGAACATGACCGAACTGGATAGCAGCGCATCAGAATTCTGTTGGGGCGAAGGTATCGAGCCGGCCAGTCTCCGAGGCAGGCCACCGTCGGAAGGTGGAAGGTATAGGGGTACTACACCAGCGTCCGATCCGATCGTCCGGGTGAGCCGAACGTAGGCCGCTAGAATCCCAGTTCCAACTGCTCAACTACCTCTTCGACTGGACGGGCCTCTGTGTAAGGAGGAATAACCGTTGGGGTGCTTGCGCGAGCACCGTTCAGCAATTCTTCGACCGTCAAAATCTGCAGCTTCGGATAGGAGTTCTTGACAATATCTTCGTAGGTGCCTGCGGTGTCCGCTGCCTGAAGCATGCCGCGCGTGGGTTTCCAAAGGGTGATCAGGACGCCGCCATCTATCGAATCATCTTGCGCAACAACTCCACCAAGGTCGCGGACCATCTGCGGATTGAGCTGCTTCCCGCCTTTCACGCTGACAGCGATTCGTCCCGGCTTCTCCTTTTTGCCTCGGTAGTAGCGAATGTTGCCGTCGATGCCTCTGTCCGCGATCTGCTTTCTGTTGGGTGTTCCGCGTACAAGCGACACAGCCCACCTCTCGAAGTCCAGTGGATCGCGCTCAAACAGGGCGTGCGCTGCAGCCAGATCCTCCGGAACGCCTAGTACGTCATAGGTGTCCTCGATGGCGGAGCCGTGAGTCGTCTCCAGCCTGTTGCGGATCAGATCAACTGCGATGTAGGTGATATCGATTCCGATCCAACGCCGGCCAGTTCTGATCGCAGCGTCCAACGTGGTACCGCAACCACAGAACGGATCCAGAACGACGTCACCCGGATTCGACGAGGCTTTGATGATTCTTTCCAGGAGGCCAACTGGCTTTTGCGTCGGATAACCCATGCGCTCCCTGTCACGCGGCGACAGCCAACGAACATCGGCGTCGATACCGCGCGACGAAGTGAAGTCGGGTGCGGCCAGGTCGAAGACTGTGCCTTCGGTGTAAGGCTGGTATGCCCAGATGTCCGGCGCAGTCACTCCATCGGACGGCTTGATGGTGTGTGAATAGATGGGCCACGCCTCACCCGGCTCGATAGTGATGAAGCCCAGTTCGTATAGGCGGTCTAGCTTTTCGTGCTGACTCATGCCGGTGAAGTCCTCGCCAGCATCCTCTACTAGCTTCCCGGGTATGGCCCAGTGCCTACCCTTCGCAGAGGGATCGATACCCTTCCAGGGCTTTCCGCTCTCTCCGCCACGTAGACCGCTGCCAGTCATGACGTTTCCGTAATACGCAGTGCGCCACTCGTCGCCGTCTTGCTCGAAATACTCCTCGACATGGCCCTTCATGTAGGGCAGGGTGGGGCGGTTCCAGGTGTAACCGTCGCCGTCAGTCTTGGTGTAAAAGAGGATGACATCGTGCACCGGAGTCCAACGCCTTGCCTTCCCATGGGCGCCGGTGCGCCGCCAAATGATTTCGCTACGGAAGCAACGCGGCCCGAAGATTGCGTCCAACATGATCTTGAGATAATGGCTAGCGCTCGGATCGCAATGCAGGTATAGCGATCCCGTTGACTTGAGAACACGATGCAGTTCGACAAGTCGAGGGGCCATATTCGTCATATAGGCGGTCATCGGAGTCTCACTCACGAGCGTCCGCACTGCGCGAAGCGCTTCGGCTGGCGCGGACGGGAGACCACCCTCATTAACCAGGAAGTTGTACGTACTGCTTGTCTCTGTCGTCCACTTCCAGGTGTCGTCGAAGGCGTGTATCTGTGCGCTCGGGTCGCCGGGTGCAGTTGCAAATACGACGTTGTAGATCTGTTCAGAATTGAACGGTGGATCAAGATAGATGAGGTCGACAGACTCAGAGTCAATTCGGTGCGACCCCTGGTCCTTCAAGACTTTGAGATTGTCGCCGTAGTACAGCCGGTTCTTGTCCACGTCAGCAGCCTAAGGTGAGTGTCAGGGCGCGTCGAAGAGTGGCGCGCCGAGACCTAGTTGCACGCCTAATAATCCCAGCTCAAGCCGTACTAGCTCTAAGGCGTTCTGCGCATCAGGGTCGTCGGGGTCGCCACCTTCAGCACGGATTGCCTCGCGCTCTATGTCGTCCATGACGTGTTAGACGCACGTGGGGCGGCATCGGTTCCATCGGTTTCAACCAAGGCGGGAGAGACACCTACCCGTCCAGGTTCACCAGCTCACCGTTGACGAGAGAGATGAGCTCGTCGATCTCCTCGCAGATCCGATCCTTTAGAGACTCAGCCTCTTCCGGAAGGCCGTCCAAGTTACGGATAGCTGACCTATAACGCTTCAACGCCATCTCAGCGGGCAGCGGTCCTCTAGGTCCACCGTTACGGCGGCGCGGGTAGTCCTTGCCGTCTGTGCCAGTCGTGGTCTCCGCCGACTGCGCGGCCTCGCCACCTGTCCCACATTGGGACACCTGTCGGCCCACCGAGGATTTAGACATACCTACGGCTTCCGCGACAGCCCGCACACTCAAGCCGTGCCTGTGCAGCTGAGCTACCAGCGTCCGTCGGTCCTGAACGTTCAGCGCCACCGCGATTGGCCGGAGCCGTTCGATCGAATACGCCGTCCAGCTTGGGAACCCTAGGGACTTATGGATCTCGCCCGCCTTGGCTTCGAGCAGCAGAGCCGACAGGTAGTCCAGGTGCTCCCCGGTTTTACCGGCCACAACCTGGATCTGTTCGTCTAGCTCCAGGGCTGCATCATGATTCAGTGGCTGCCCGTGCGTGCGGACGTGATCATCGGCGACAGACATCGGTACCCCTATAGATAGGCGCGAACAGGGAAACCCCTTGCTCACCTAGCGCCCAGTGGGGTGCGCTCTCAACAACTCGCTTCTGTGGGGCCACGTCTGGTAACCGGACGCAAACCGGGCAACCACGGCCATACACCGCGTCGCGGAGCTGCTGCAGACGCCACAGTACACCTGCGATTGACCGTGTAACAGAAAGCGCCCACCCGCTGCGCAGACTCGCTACGTCCACACCGCGTCCACAAACTGCCGCCAACTGGGCAAACTGGGTAGATGTTCAACAGATCCGATCTGATGCAGCCGGCAACCGTTCCGACCTAGGAAGATTAGGGGATTAGATCCGAAATTGGATCTCGAGACGGCGTTACAGCAACTCTAATCAGACCAGGGACGCGGATTTTAAGTCCGCTGCCTCTGCCAATTGGGCTATGGGGGCGATCGGTAGCACCGTACCTGGCGGTCGGGTGAGCGAAGATTGCCAGCCCACTCTCGCGCGGAGAGTGCGCCGAAAGAGGTGCGAAGAGGGGGTGTGTCGCGGTGGTTGAATAACCGGCAGGGCTGGACAGCGACGGGGGCCGCACATGCCGAGCAGTATCGCGAATTCTATTGCCGTAGTTGCCGAAAGGATCGCATCGATCCTCGGACCACGCGCGATGCGAATGATCGCCAAGTTCAACAAGTATGTCACCAACCCGGTGCAGCGGCTGTGGGCACCGTGGCTGCCGTACATGGCGGTCATCGAGCACACCGGCCGCAAGTCGGGCCGGCCGTACCGCACGCCGGTCATGGCGTTCGTCGACGCGAAGTCCGTCTGGGTGGTGCTGAACTACGGCACGCACTCGGATTGGGTGCGCAACATCCAGGCTGCGGGTAGGGCGGGAATGACGCATCGCGGCAGGCACTACCGGCTGACCAATCCTCGGATCATCCCGGCCACCGACCAGAAGGCGCGGTTCGTTGCCTCATTGGCGCCGGTTTCCACAGCTGGGTCGTGAAAATATGGCGGCGCGACCCTGGTGTCGAAACCGGCGTCGCAGCCGTGGTGGGAACAGATTCTGATCGCTCAACCCCGCCGAGCGTGCGCAGATTACTGACGAAATGCGGCGTGTCGGGCAGCAAACACGCACACTCGCGGAGACAAGAGAGACGCGCATACGGCCAGTTGGGGCACCACAACGGGCGTAGGCTCCCCCTATCCCGAGCCTCGGGAGGCGGCCATGCCCGAACTGACCATCGAGCTGCGCGACGTGGTGCGCGAGTACAAGGTCGGCGGACAGCCGGTGCGTGCCCTCGACGAGGTCAGCCTGCAGCTCAACGGCGGGCAGTTCGTGTCGATCATCGGCCCGTCGGGCGCGGGTAAGAGCACGTTGCTGCACCTGCTCGGCGCGCTGGACTCCCCCGATTCCGGGTCGATCACCTTCGACGGCGAGGAGATCGGGCGCCTCGGCGACGAGCAGCAGTCGGCATTCCGCCACCATCGGGTCGGCTTCATCTTCCAGTTCTTCAACCTGCTGCCCACCCTGTCGGCGTGGGAAAACGTGGCGGTGCCGAAGCTGCTCGACGGGGTCCGGCTGGGCAAGGTCAAACCGCAGGCCGTGCAGCTGCTGGAGCGCGTCGGTCTGGGCAACCGGACCGAGCACCGGCCCTCCGAGCTGTCCGGCGGTCAGATGCAGCGGGTCGCGGTGGCCCGCGCCATGATGATGGACCCGCCGCTGATCCTGGCCGACGAACCGACCGGCAACCTGGATTCCACGACGGGCGCGGCCATTTTGACGCTGCTCGGCGAGGTCGCGCACGAAGAAGGCAGCCGTCGCCTCGTGGTGATGGTGACCCACAATGCCGATGCCGCGGCGGCCACCGACCGGGTGATCACGCTGCAGGACGGCCGGCTGGGCTCCGACGAGGTATCGGTGGTCCGGTGAGACTCGCCGCCACGGCAAGTCGGCTGCGAGTGTTCAGCCTGCGCGAGCTCACCGTGCACCGGCGGCGCACACTGGCCTCGATCGCCGTAATGGCCGTATCGGCAATGTATCTCGTCGCGATCTTCGGCATCTTCGGCTCGATCACCGGGTCGGTCAATCGGCTGGCCGACGGCATCGCCGGCGTCGCCGCGCTGGAGGTCTCGGGCATCACCGACGCGGGCTTCCCCGAATCGGTGCTGGCCGACGTAGCCAAGGTTCCCGGTGTCGCGACCGCAGCACCGATGATCCGGATGTCCGCACCCACCGCGGCCGAGCCGGTGCTGTTGTTCGGCGCCGACGACCGCAGCCGCGCCTTGGAGGGCGCGCTGAAAGACGCGGTCGGTGTGCAGGTCGAGGCCCCCACCGCCGCCGAGGGAGTTCGTGTCGGTCCGGCCGTCGGTCACGCGAAAGGCGAGACGTTTCAGCTGGGTTCGGGGTCGGTCACCGTCGCGGACGTGCTTGGGGGTGAGCAACTCGCGGAACTCAACGGCGGCCACTACGTGCTGGCCCCACTTCCGGTGGCTCAGAGCGTGACGGGACGCCGAGGCCAACTGGACTCGATACTGATCACCATCGCACCGGACGCCGATCTGGCCGCGGTGCGAGACCAGGTCACCGCCGCCGTGGGCGGCCGGGCCATCGTCGCCGACCCGAGCCTGCGGGCCGCCCGCGCCGGCGACGGCGTCAAACTGATGAACTACATGGCGCTGATGGGCGCGGCGGTCGCCTTGGTGGTCGGCGCGTTCCTCATCTACACGACGATGACGATGGCGATCGCGCAACGCCGCCCGGTGATCTCGATGCTGCGGGCCATCGGTGGCCGGCGCACCACCATCGTCCGCGACATGCTCGCCGAGGCCGCGATCCTCGGGCTGATCGGCGGCACCATCGGCTCACTCCTCGGAATCGCCTTGGGCCGCTTGGCGATCGGCCGCCTCCCACCGACGGTGACTCAGGGACTCGAGGCGCGTATCGAGTACTGGCTGCCCAGCTACGCGATCCCGGTCGCCATCGCCGCCACCGTACTCACCAGTGTGGCCGCGTCTGCGATGGCCGCGCGCCAGGTCTACAAGGTGTCCCCGATCGAGGCACTGGCCCCGGTCGGGGTGTCGGCGGCCGACTTCGTGGCCCGCTGGCTGCGCATCACCAGCGGCGTGGCGGCGGTGGCGGTGCTGGCCGCCTCGANCACTGGCGGCGGCCACGATCGAACGCGCGCCGCGGCGGGTGTGGGCCACCGTGATGACCGTGCTGATCGCCGTCGTCACCACGGTGGTAATCACGGGGACCAACAACGACATGATCCGCTCGGCCCGCGACATCTTCGCGCCGGTCGCCGACGTCGACGCGTGGGTGAGCGCCAACTCGCCCGACCAGTACCCCACCGACCTTCTGCCGCAAGGCCTTTCCGAGAAGCTCGCCGACGTCCCGGGGGTTGCGACCGTGACGGAGGGTGCCCTGGGATTCGCCATTGTCAGCGGCACCCGCGTGCTGCTCGACGGCTTCGCTCCCGGCACCCACGACCCGCTCTTCCGCGCGCTCGACGACCGGATCCGCGACGACGTGCTGGCCGGCCGCGGGGTGGTGCTCTCCCAGAACCTCGGCACGACACTCGGCGTGAAGACGGGCGACGCCCTGGAGTTGCAGACGCCCCACGGCCCGCAGCGGACCACCGTGCTGGCCCTGGTCCCGTACTTCTCGACGGTGATCGGCACCGTGGGCATGGACCTCGATCAGCTGCGGGCCTGGTTCGACCGACCGGGGTCGACGACGTTGCAGATCACCGCGGCCGACGGCGTGGATCCGAACCGGTTGCTTCAGGACATCGCCCGGGTGGCGCAGGCGCCGAACCACACCTACGACGGCCGCACCGCACTCGCCGGCCTCGAGGCACCGCTGCACCAGAGCATGTTGATCGCCAACGCGGTGTGGATCATCGTGGTGTTCGTCGCCGCCGTCGCGCTGCTCAACACATTGACGCTGTCGGTACTCGAACGACGTCGTGAGATCGGGGTGCTGCGGGCGATGGGATCCAGCCGCCGTTACACCCTGGCCATGGTGCTGGCCGAGGCGGCCGCCATCGGCATCGTGGGCGGTGTGCTGGGTCTGGCGCTCGGCCTGGTCGATCAATGGCTGTTCAGCCTCGTCAGCGGGGACATCATGAACTTCGACGTGACGTTCCGGCCGAGCCCGATGGCGATGGTGTTCACCCTCGGCGCGCTGGCGATCAGCCTGCTGGGGTCCGTGCCACCCGCGCGACGGGCCGCGCGGCTCAACATCATCGAGGCGGTCAGCGTCGAATAGTGGCCACTCCCTGCAGGTGTGGTGTGCAGGGAGGTGGTACCAGGGTGCGCCGGACGCTGCGCAGCCCGCTGGTGTCGAATCCGGCCGCGCCGATCGCGTCGACGGTGCGGCGG
>NZ_LT546207.1:2813610-2840216 GCF_900078665.2 Mycolicibacterium houstonense
CCTCCCGCCGACACCGCGAACCCGCCCGTATTGGTCTGCTGCACCGAGGACGTGGCAGAGGAATCCTCACTCGTCGACGGCGCGGCCCACGCGGTTCCCGCCCCGAAACAGAGCGCCGCGACCGGACCGCCGACACAGATGCTGACGAGCTTGGCTGATTTCATCGCTGATTTCATCGCGAGCCCACCCTTCCGGGTGCACACCCAGCACCCACTTCAGGCACGGACGCGGGCGGTGAATGGTTCAATCACGTGCCCCCAGATCCATCCGGAACGGTGGATATTCGTCGGTCATCAACGACACGTACACGGCGACCCGATACCGCCATCGGACGATGCCCATCAGCAGATCGAACATGTCTTGCGAAATCGTCCCGCGCGCCAACAGCCGTACCGCCGAGATCACGCACAACACTTGCAGCAGCGCCTCCATGGCCCAGCACATGACGATCTGCGGCAGCGCCAGCAGCCACCACTTCACCAGCACCGCCCACCGGTTGAGCCGGTCGGGATAGTCCACCTCGAGGTCGCCGGGATAGTCGGCCCGCGGCGCCAGCGTGAACGGCGGGTATTTGTCGGTGCTGTTCATCGGGAACCGGTAGTTCATCACCCGCCATGACCACCGCAGCACGCCGACGTTGAAATCGAACAGGGCGCGCGGATACCGCCCGGTGAACAGGATCGCGACGCCGGCGGCCAGAACCACCAGCGGATAGACCAGGTAGAGGCCGATCAGGATCGGATAGTGCGGCACCGCCAGCGCGCACCATTTGACGAGCCACAGCCGCGGTGACGGCGCGTCGATCGACCCACGGACCCGAACCTGTCCTGCCACGGTCATGCCTTCCGGGAAGTTGTCGCGCCCGCGAGGTCCCGGCCGATGTCCGCGGCCATCCGGCGGTGGCTCGAGGCGCGTAGGAACGTCGCCAGCGCCCAGGTCATCAACCGGTCCGAGACCAGCGCCGCGGGCTTCAACACCGCCTCCCCGTGTGACACCTGCAGCGAGGCCACCCGGGCCACCACCGCAACCCGGTGCCGTCGCGTCTTTTCGTACCAACGCAGCGCGGCGGCCAGATTCTCGTTATCGCCGTTCCGGCAGTCGGCCAGCGCCTTGCACAACACCATCGTGTCGAGCAGCGCCTGGTTGGTGCCCTGGGCGAGCGTGGGCGGCATAGTGTGCGCCGCATCGCCGAGCAGCGTCATCGCTCCACGGCCCGGACCGGGGATGGGATGGCGGAAATGCGGGTACGGCGAATGGGCGAGATCGTCGTCGGTCAGCGCGGCGAGTAACCGGTCGACCGGCTCGGACCACCCGGTGAAATGGGACCGGATGGTCTCGATCGGACGGGGTGGCCGGACGAAGTCGGACGACCATGGCAGATCGAACCACCATTGCACCTCGGTGCCTCCGGCCGGCCAGAGGCCGAGGTTGCCGTGCTCGCCGATGACGATCATGGCGACATGCTGGTCGATGCCGTCGGGACGGGTGGCCAGGCCCTGCCAGCTGCACCAGCCGGTCGGCACCGCCGGTGGGGCGCCGACGATCTCGCGGATCTTGGAGTGCAAACCGTCGGCACCGATCACCAGATCGCCGTGTGCGCAACTGCCGTCGGCGAAATCGATCCGGACACCGGCGCTGCCCCTGGCCACCCCGACCACCTGCGCGTTGCACCGGATCCGTTCCGCGGGAAAGCCTTCCAGCAGCCGTTCGAGCAGCACGCGGCGCGGCACCATGCGCACCGGTGCGCCCAGCCGGTTCACGATCGCGGTGACGTCCAAAGTTGTCACCGGGCGCCCCGTCGAGGTCACCACCCGCACGGACGACAGCTGCTGACCGGCGCCGTCCATGTCGACGCCGAGCTGGCCGAGCACGGTGTCGCCGTTGGACCAGATGGTCACCGCACCGCCGCCGGCGCGCAACGCGGGGCGCTGCTCGAACACGGTGACGTCATGGCCGTCGCGGAGCAGGCCCCTGGCGATGGAGATACCACCCACCCCAGCGCCGACGACCAGGATCTTTGGCGATCCCTTCGGCGCTGGCTGCAGTTGGTGCCCGCCACGGGGCCGGTTTGGGCCCACGGCTCAATTTATGTCCGTTACCCGGCCGCTGTACAGGGCCGCCGCGGCGCGCTACCGGCGCCCGGCCAACCCGGCGGCGATCACCACGACAGGCCGGGGGAAGCGCAGCGTCGCGCACGCATCGTCGAGTGTCATCTCGATGGCCTGGGCGAACCCCGACAGATCGTCTGGTCCCACTGCCAGGTCGAGGTCCGCGCTGCCGACGAGCACCCGGGTGAGCACCACGCCGTGGGCACGGTGGACGTCGGCCATCGCCGCAACCAGGTCACCGACCACCGCGGCAGCTCCGGTGAAATCGTCGCGCCCCGAGTCGATCTCGCGGTACATCCCGACCAGGTCCAGACGGGGCCCGTTCAGGACGGCGGTCACCGCGTCGTTGTCCGACCCTGCCAGGATCACCCGTTGCCGCCGGTGCCGCACGGCACACGAGGTCAGCAGGTCGATCTGCTCGACACTGCTCGCCACCACCCGTCCCACCCCGAGGTTGGCACTACAGAACACCAGTTCGTCACCGCTGAACCCGTTGGCGTGGACCACGAGCCGCATCGGATGGATGCCCGTGCCGATCGCCACCGCGAGGNATAAAGGGTTGAAAAAGAGAAAAGGTCCCCCGGGGGCGGCACAAACGGGGGGCGGGTCCCGGCCCGGCCCCCCACCAACAGCGGCCGCCCCCTCGGGGGGCGCGGGCCCCCCCGCCGGTACCGGCGGTAGAACAGCCGGTCGAACACCGGCATGCCGAGCCGATACACGTACGGGAACAACGGGTTACGGTGCTTCATCGACCTCCACTCACCGGCCTACGCAGGGTGCACTGGTGACGCGCTGACCCTGGCCGGAGATGTTGACGTTGCCCCCACAGAGCGACGCCGCGAAGTTGCCGTCGCCGGTGATGCGCGCGTCGCTGTTCGGGATCGCGTACGAGGTGTTGTCGTTGCCAGTGACCCGGTTGGTGCTGCCGAACGCGGCGCGGACGTCGTTGTCGTCCCCTTCCACGATCGATGTGCTGTCGTCGCCGGCGAAGACGAAGTTGCGGTCGCCGTCGGCGCGGGCCGTGCTGCCGTTGATTGCCAGGACGAAGTTGCGGTCACCGTTGGCGGTGGCGGTGCTGGCGTTCTGCCCGGGCAGGTCGAACGCGACCGCGACGCTACGTCCGCTGGTGGTCGCGGTGCTGCCGCCGACCTGAGCCAGGTTGCGACCTCCCGCCGACACCGCGAACCCGCCCGTATTGGTCTGCTGCACCGAGGACGTGGCAGAGGAATCCTCACTCGTCGACGGCGCGGCCCACGCGGTTCCCGCCCCGAAACAGAGCGCCGCGACCGGACCGCCGACACAGATGCTGACGAGCTTGGCTGATTTCATCGCTGATTTCATCGCGAGCCCACCCTTCCGGGTGCACACCCAGCACCCACTTCAGGCACGGACGCGGGCGGTGAATGGTTCAATCACGTGCCCCCAGATCCATCCGGAACGGTGGATATTCGTCGGTCATCAACGACACGTACACGGCGACCCGATACCGCCATCGGACGATGCCCATCAGCAGATCGAACATGTCTTGCGAAATCGTCCCGCGCGCCAACAGCCGTACCGCCGAGATCACGCACAACACTTGCAGCAGCGCCTCCATGGCCCAGCACATGACGATCTGCGGCAGCGCCAGCAGCCACCNCGCTGAACCCGTTGGCGTGGACCACGAGCCGCATCGGATGGATGCCCGTGCCGATCGCCACCGCGAGGTCGGGACTGTTGCCCACGGCGACCGCCAACCCGTGATCGCGCGCCCACTTCGCCACGTTGTTGTCCCGCAGCGCCGCGGCGGGCAGGGCCAGCTCGACGGGATCGAGCGAGCGGCAGCACGCGGCGCATCGGCGCATCGCCTCCCGCTCGGGCGACCGCTGCAGCGTCGCCGCAGATGAGGACCACAACCCTGTCGACAATGTCACCAGAACCTTCTTCTTCACTGCGCCGCGACCGGTTGCCGCATGCGCCTGTTCTGAGTCTTCCGCCGGGACAGGGAGCCAACCAGAGTTCCTTGCGGTCCCTTGACGCAGGGCGGCGGAATATTCACGCCGCGTTGACATCTCGTGGCAACAATGCGCAGGTCAAGGGAGCCACGGTCAGTGCCGGGCGCGGATATCGGTGGTGCGCGCACTGCTCGTCCAAGACGTCACCGAGCGCGTCGGCCACGCGGCGCAGTGCCCACGGCCGCAGGTACAACAGGCCACCGTCCAAGCCCGCCAGGCTGATCCGGCCCAGTACCAATGAATACCTGCGCCGGATCATCGCCATATCTGCGAGGGCGGTGCGCAGCGCCCCGAGCCCGATCGGATCGTCCGACGGCTCGGCCGTGCAGTGTAGGCCGATCAGTTCGAGCTGACGATGTCGCAGCACCTCGGCGGCCACGCTGGGTAACGCGTCGCCCGCAATGGCGAGCACCTGCTCGACCCGCTGGGCGCCACGTGCGATGGCCGTGGCCTGCTGCGCCGTGTCGATCACAAACCTCGCCGCGTCCCCGGTGCCGGCCCGGGCGATCGCCGCCCCGTTACGCGGATGCATGACGAGCTGGGCCGGCCGAATACCCGCCGCCAGAGCCAGGTTGAGTTCGGCGGCGGTCGCGACGTCGACGGTGACGCGGTGCCGGCGCATCCATGCCGCCGTCGAGTGGAAACCGAGCAACTCGCCGGGGAAACTCACCGACAAGCCTTTGAACGCGTTGCGCCACAGCGCACACCGTCGCAGCACCACGGTCTCGTCCAGCAGCGCACGCGGCCGCTCGATGAACTGAGTGGTCACGCCGCGCTCCGTCCCCCGATGGCGACGGTGGTGGACAACACCACCAGCGGCCTCGGGAACCTCAACGTTCCGCAGGCGTCGTCGAGAGACAGTTCGATGTCTGTGGCCAGCCTGCGCAATTCGGCCGCCCACACGTGATCGGAGATGACCCGCCCACTGCCAAGACCGAGCCTGGTCAACAAGACACCGTGGTTGCGGCGGATCTGCGTCATCTCGGCGATCATCTGCCCGATCGCGGCCGGGTAGCTGATGAAATCGTCGCCACCGCCGCCGACTTCACAATGCAGCCCAACCAGATTGAGCCGGTCGTGCCCGATGACCGCCCGCATCACAGCATCGGACTCGAAGCTGTCGAACCGGAATCCACCGGCACCGGCGACGGCACGCATCTTCACGCTCGTGTCGCACATCCGGATGATGACGTCCTGCTGTTGCACGACAACCGATCTCAGTACCTCGACGTCCTGTACTGTGCCGGCCACGATGTGGCCGAACCCGAGGGCGGTGGCGGCACGCAGCTCTGACTCCGACAAGGCGTCGGCGAAAACCGTGACCCGCGACAGCGGAATGCTCGCCGCGACCACGGTCGCGATGTCGGCGGCCGAACGCACTTCGACGCTCACTCGATGATCTCGGGCCCACCTGGCCACGATGCGATCACCGAGGACCGCTGCGGGTACGGGCACTTCGGACGAGCGGAACGTTTTCCGGTAGTCCTGGTACCGGCTCAGAACCTCACCCTCGCCCAGATCGCGCGGACTTCGGAGGCCGGCGTTTCCCTTCACTGCCGCGCGGGCGCGCGCCGTTTGTGCGGACAACACATGCGTCAGGAAATCCGAGAGAGTCACCGGGAACGTTTCTTCCTCATCGAGGCCGCGGCCCGCTGCCAGCGGCCATGATCTGACGGTCCTCCGGCCGACACACGACGACCAGGGTTTTAGCGCTCTCTTGACGCCGCCTGGCACAACCTTGACGGCGCCTTGATCGCCTCGGTCAACTGAAGCGCGTCAGACTGCGCCCCAGGGTAGGCGAAATCTCCTGCGCACCATGGACGTTGTTCACCACGCCCAGCGCCAGCAGGATGACAGCGACGATTACCGAGAGCGGCAGCAGATCCGGATCACCGTGCGCACCAAATCCACCCAGAAGTTACCGAGCTCCTGGTTCTGATACTGTGCCAGCCCGCGGATCAATGTCACCGCCACGCACATGCCGACCGCGAGGCTGCCGAAAGCCTGCACGCCCAGACCTGCCACCAATCCGACGTGGCCCAGAGTCGATTCACCCGGATAGTTCTGCCAACTGGTATTGGTCGTAAATGAAATTGCGGTGTTGAACGCTAATGCCGGCGTCATGCCTTAATGACCCCATGGTTCGGGCAAATGCACCTGTAATAGCAGCAGCGCGTACAGAAACACCACACTGACGGCCGAAAATGCCAGTACCGCAGTCAGATAGCCGCCCCAGCGCTGCTGTCCGTCGGCCTCGACCCCGACCAGACGGAAGATCATCCGCTCGACCCGCCAGTGACCGTCGGCGGTGTACACCCGGGCCAGGTAATTGCCCAGGGGGACATGCAAAAACACGACAAGTGCGGCGATCGCGGCCAGTTGCCCCCAGGCCGCCATCCCCCAATGCGATGGATCGTCGATGGCTCCAGCTCCTCCACACAGTGAGTTACCGGCCACACGCTAGGGACCGGCGCCGGACGAATTCGACACCGATTACGCAATTCCTACACCGGAACCGGGCGTGGTTGACGCCATCTTTACGCCGCCGGAAGCCGGTCGTGGGGCTGCCGGGAAAGAACCCGTAAAGGTCGGGCGGGCGAGCGTAAAGAAGACATAAAGATCATGGCCGGCAGGCCGCGGCGGACGGAGCCTTGAGCAGTCGCCGAGATCCGGCGGCCCTGTACGTGTGGGAGTTCCCATGTCCGTAGTGGTGTTCGTGGTGCTGACGGTGGCGATCTTCGCGCTGCTCGGCCTGGTCCAGAAGTTGGTCGAGCGACTGTGAGCTACGAAAACGTCGTCGGCCTGGTTCTGGCGATCCTGATCGCGCTGTTTCTCTTCGCGGCGCTGCTGTTTCCGGAGAGGTTCTAGTGACTACTACAACCGCGGGGATCGTCTTCCTCGCCGTCCTCGTCATCGCGGTGGTCGCGGTCCATGTTCCGCTCGGCGACTACATGTACCGCGTGTACACCTCGGACAAGCATTCCCGCGCCGAGCGAGTCATCTACCGGATGATCGGTGCCGATCCGAAAGCCGAGCAGACCTGGGGCGCCTATGCCCGCAGTGTGCTGGCCTTCTCGGCGATCAGCCTGCTGTTCCTGTTCACCTTGCAGCTGGTGCAGGGCAGGCTGCCGCTGCACCTGAACGACCCGGCGACGCCGATGACCCCGGCGCTGGCCTGGAACACCGCGGTCAGCTTCGTGACCAACACGAACTGGCAGGCCTATTCGGGTGAATCCACACAAGGCCACGTCGTCCAGATGGCAGGCCTGGCGGTGCAGAACTTCGTCTCGGCGGCGGTCGGCATGGCGGTGGCCATCGCGTTCGTGCGCGGCCTGGTCCGGCGCAGCACCGGCGACCTCGGTAACTTCTGGGTGGACCTGGTGCGCGGCACTCTCCGTATCCTGCTGCCGATTTCGATCATCGGCGCGCTGGTCCTGGTGGCCGGCGGCGCCATCCAGAACTTCGACCTGCACAACCAGGTGGTCAACACACTCGTCGGCGGCAGCCAGACCATTCCGGGCGGCCCGGTGGCCAGCCAGGAGGTCATCAAGGAACTCGGCACCAACGGCGGTGGCTTCTTCAACGCCAACTCCTCGCACCCCTTCGAGAACCCCACCACCTGGACGAACTGGGTGGAGATCTTCCTGATCCTGCTGATCCCGTTCTCGTTGCCGCGCACGTTCGGCCGCATGGTCGGTAGCCCCAGGCAGGGGGTGGCCATCGCGGCGGTGATGGGCGTGATCGCGACGATCAGCGTCAGCTTGATGATGCTGTTCCAGCTGCAGGCGCACGGCACCGTCCCGACCGCGGTCGGCGCGGCGATGGAGGGCGTCGAGCAGCGCTTCGGCGTCGCCAACTCCGCGGTGTTCGCCGCCTCGACCACGCTGACCTCGACCGGCGCGGTGGACTCGTTCCATGATTCCTATACGAGCCTGGGCGGCATGATCACGATGTTCAACATGCAGCTGGGTGAGGTCGCCCCCGGCGGTGTCGGCTCCGGCCTGTACGGCATGCTGATCCTGGCGATCATCACGGTGTTCATCGCCGGCCTCATGGTGGGCCGCACGCCGGAGTATCTCGGCAAGAAGATCACGCCCCGCGAGATCAAGCTGGCCGCAACCTATTTCCTGGTGACTCCGCTGATCGTGCTGACCGGCACCGCGCTGGCGATGGCGATGCCCGGCCAACGGGCCGGCATGCTCAACACCGGCCCGCACGGCCTGTCGGAAGTGCTGTACGCGTTCACCTCGGCGGCCAACAACAACGGTTCTGCCTTCGCCGGCCTGAGCGTCAACACCGAGTGGTACAACACCGCGCTGGGCCTGGCCATGGTGTTCGGCCGCTTCCTGCCGATCATCCTGGTGCTGGCCTTGGCCGGATCGCTTGCTCGCCAAGGCAAGACCCCGGAGTCCATCGGCACCCTGCCCACCCATCGGCCCCAGTTCGTCGGCATGGTCGCCGGCGTGACCCTGATCCTGGTCGCCCTCACCTTCTTGCCCATGCTCGCGCTCGGGCCCCTTGCTGAAGGAATTCACTGACATGTCAAGCGTTAACCCCACCTCCGTCGGCGACCGTCACACTGGAGTGGCTCCCGACGGCGACAGCCACTCCAGCGTGACAACGAGCGCGGCGGCCGGCGCCAAGGGCTCCGCTGCGGGCTCGACTGGCTCACGCATCAAGGGCGGCCTGCTGGATCCGAAGATGTTGTGGAGCTCGATGCCCGATGCGCTGCGCAAGCTCGACCCGCGCACGCTGTGGCGGAACCCGGTGATGTTCATCGTCGAGATCGGCGCGGTGTGGAGCACCGTGTTGGCCGTCGTGAATCCGTCGTGGTTCTCCTGGCTGATCGTCATCTGGCTGTGGCTCACGGTGATCTTCGCCAACCTGGCCGAGGCCGTCGCCGAGGGCCGCGGCAAGGCCCAGGCCGAGTCACTGCGGAAGACCAAGACCTCCACCATGGCCCGGCGGTTGACCGGCTGGGCGCCGGGTGTCCCGGGTCGCGAAGAAGAGGTCGCCGCGCCTCTGCTGCAGCAGGGTGACGTCGTGGTGGTCGAGGCCGGCCAGGTGATTCCGGGCGACGGAGACGTCGTGGAAGGCATTGCCTCAGTGGATGAATCGGCGATCACCGGCGAATCCGCACCGGTGATCCGCGAGTCCGGCGGCGACCGCAGCGCCGTCACCGGCGGCACCACCGTGCTGAGCGACCGCATCGTCATCCGGATCACCCAAAAGCCCGGTGAGAGCTTCATCGACCGGATGATCAACCTGGTCGAGGGCGCCAACCGGCAGAAGACGCCGAACGAGGTGGCGCTCAACATCCTGCTGGCGTCGCTGACGATCATCTTCGTCTTCGCCGTCGCGACCCTGCAGCCGCTGGCCATCTTCTCCAAGGCCAACAATCCGGGCGTCGCGGACAGCTTGGCGCTCAACGGTGACGGCATCACCGGCATCGTGATGGTCTCACTGCTGGTGTGTCTCATCCCGACCACCATCGGGGCGCTGTTGTCGGCGATCGGCATCGCCGGGATGGACCGGCTGGTGCAGCGCAACGTGCTGGCCATGTCGGGGCGCGCCGTCGAGGCCGCCGGCGACGTCAACACCCTGTTGCTGGACAAGACCGGCACCATCACACTCGGAAACCGGCAGGCCGCCGCGTTCGTACCGCTGTCGGGAATCACCCCGGAGCAGCTCGCCGACGCCGCCCAGCTGTCGAGTTTGGCCGACGAAACCCCCGAGGGCCGTTCGATCGTGGTGTTCGCCAAGCAGGAGTACGGCCTGCGCGCCCGCACTCCCGGTGAGCTCGACCAGGCCCACTGGGTCGAGTTCAGCGCCAACACCCGCATGTCCGGGGTCGATCTGCCCGGCGACCACCGACTGCGCAAGGGCGCGGCCGGCGCGGTCGCGGAGTGGGTGCGTTCCGAAGGGGGCCGTGTCCCAACCGAACTCGGCGACATCGTCGACGGCATCTCTGCCGCGGGCGGCACCCCGCTGGTGGTCGGCCACACCGTCGACGGCAAGTCCGAGGTGCTCGGCGTGATCCACCTCAAGGACGTCGTCAAGCAGGGCATGCGGGAACGCTTCGACGAGATGCGCCGGATGGGCATCCGCACCGTGATGATCACCGGCGACAATCCGTTGACCGCCAAGGCGATTGCCGACGAGGCCGGGGTGGACGACTTCCTGGCCGAGGCTACGCCCGAGGACAAGATGGCGCTGATCAAGAAGGAGCAGGCCGGCGGCAAGCTCGTCGCGATGACCGGCGACGGCACCAACGACGCGCCCGCCCTGGCCCAGGCCGATGTCGGCGTCGCGATGAACAGCGGCACCTCGGCGGCCAAAGAGGCCGGCAACATGGTCGATCTGGACTCCGACCCGACCAAGCTCATCGAGATCGTCGAGATCGGCAAGCAGTTGCTGATCACGCGCGGGGCGCTGACCACGTTCTCGATCGCCAACGACATCGCCAAGTACTTCGCCATCATCCCGGCGTTGTTCGTGGCGTTGTTCCCCGGGCTGGACCTGCTCAACATCATGCGGCTGCACAGCCCGCAATCGGCGATCCTGTCCGCGGTGATCTTCAACGCGATCATCATCGTGGTGCTGATCCCGTTGGCGCTCAAGGGTGTCCGCTACACCCCCAGCAGTGCCTCCAAGCTGTTGAGCCGCAACCTGTACGTCTACGGTCTCGGCGGCATCATCGCGCCGTTCATCGGTATCAAGCTGATCGATCTCGTCGTCCAACTCTTCCCGGGAATGTGACATGAATATCTCCAACCTGGTTCGCCAACACACCGCGGCGCTGCGCGCACTGCTGGTGCTCACCGTGATCCTCGGCATCGGCTACCCCGTATTCATCTGGCTGGTGGCCCAGATCCCAGGCGTGCGCGGGAACGCCGATGGATCGCTGGTCGAGGTGAACGGAAAACCGGTCGGCAGCAGCCTGATCGGCCAGTCGTTCACCGACGCCGACGGCAACCCGCTGCCCCGGTATTTCCAGAGCCGCCCGTCCAACGCCGGCACCGGCTATGACCCGATGTCCAGCGGCGCGGGCAATCTCGGCCCCGAAAGCATCGTCGATCAACCCGACAAGCCCAGCCTGCTCACCCAGGTGTGCCAGCGCAGCCTCGCCGTCGGCGAACTCGACGGGGTCAGCGGTGCCCGCCCGTTCTGCACCGGTGGCGGGGTCGGTGCCGTGTTGTCGGTGATCGGTCCCCGCGATGCCCGCGGCAACGTCATCCACCCGACCCAGGTGGTCAGCGTCAACGAGCCGTGCGACACCACCAGGACGCCGTTCCTCAATACCTACGAGGGCGTGCGGGTCGAATGCGCCAAGGCCGGTGAGGACTACAGCGTCGGGCTGATCGTCCCGGTTCCCGGCAGCGCGCCGGTCAATCCCGCGGTGCCGGCCGACGCGGTCACCGCCAGCGGCAGCGGGCTGGACCCGCATATCTCGGTGGCCTACGCCGAGCTGCAGGTGAACCGGGTGGCCAAGGCCCGCGGGATGAGCCCCGACGCGGTGCGTCAGCTGGTCGCCGACCACACCGAAGGCCGCACCCTGGGTGTCTTCGGCGAACCGCGGGTCAACGTGCTCGAACTCAACATCGCCCTCGACTCCCGCTAGGCGCGAGGATGATGGTCTTGTGAACACGCCGTCGTCGAGCCCCGCCAAACGCGGTGAGCTGCGCATATATCTCGGCGCCGCACCCGGCGTCGGCAAGACCTATGCGATGCTCGGCGAAGCGCACCGCCGCCTCGAACGCGGCACTGACGTGGTGGCGGCGGTGGTGGAGACGCACGGCCGCAAGAAGACCGCCGGCTTGCTCGACGGCATCGAGATCATCCCGCCGCGCTACGTCGAGTACCGGGGCGGGCGGTTTCCCGAACTCGACGTGCCCGCGGTGCTCGCCCGCAATCCGCAGGTGGTGCTGGTCGACGAGCTCGCCCACACCAACACCCCGGGTAGCAAGAACCCGAAGCGCTGGCAGGACGTCGAGGAACTGCTCGACGCGGGGATCACCGTGATCTCGACGGTCAACGTCCAGCACCTGGAAAGCCTCAACGACGTGGTCACCCAGATCACCGGAATCGAGCAGCAGGAGAAGGTTCCCGACGAGGTGGTGCGGGCCGCCGACCAGATCGAGCTGGTCGACATCACCCCGGAGGCGCTGCGCCGCAGGCTGTCCCATGGCAACGTCTACACGCCCGAACGTATCGACGCCGCACTGTCCAACTACTTCCGGCGCGGAAACCTCACCGCCCTGCGCGAACTCGCCCTGCTGTGGCTGGCCGACCAGGTCGATGCGGCGCTGGCCAAGTACCGGGCCGACAACAAGATCACCGATACCTGGGAAGCCCGCGAGCGCGTCGTCGTCGCGGTCACCGGCGGCCCCGAATCGGAAACCTTGGTGCGCAGGGCATCTCGGATAGCCTCGAAGTCGAGCGCCGAATTGATGGTCGTACACGTCGTTCGCGGGGACGGACTGTCCGGCGTCTCGGCCCCGCAGATGGGGAAGGTCCGCGAGCTCGCGACCAGCCTGGGCGCCACCCTGCACACCGTGGTCGGCGACGACGTGCCGGCGGCCCTTCTCGATTTCGCGCGCGAACGCAACGCCACCCAGTTGGTACTAGGCACCTCGAGACGCTCCCGCTGGGCCCGCATGTTCGACGAGGGCATCGGCGCCACCGTCGTGCAGCAGTCCAACAAGATCGACGTCCACATGGTGACCCACGAGCAGGCCCGCCGCGGGTTCACCTGGTCGTCGGCCACGCCGCGGCAGCGCCACATCGCGTCCTGGCTTGCGGGCCTTGTGGTGCCGTCGGCAATCTGCGCCGTGACGGTGCTGATGCTCGACAACTTCCTCGGCGTCGGCGGCGAGAGTGCACTGTTCTTCGTGGGCGTGCTGATCGTGGCGCTACTGGGCGGCGTGGCACCGGCGGCGTTGTCGGCGGTGCTGTCGGGCTTGCTACTCAACTATTTCCTGATCACACCGCGGCACACCTTCACCATCTCCGACCCGGACAGCGCGCTGACCATCGTGGTGCTGCTGGCCGTCGCGGTGGCGGTCGCCGCTCTGGTCGACGGCGCGGCCAGCCGGGCCCGGGAAGCCAGGAGGGCCTCGCAGGAAGCAGAACTGCTGACCCTGTTCGCCGGCTCGGTGCTGCGCGGCGCCGACCTGAACACCCTGCTGGAACGGCTGCGGGAAACCTACTCGCAGCGCTCCGTCAGCCTGCTGCGGGAGTCCAACGGGGAGGCGCGCATCGTCGCCTGTATCGGCAAGGATCCGTGCGTACAGGTCGAGACCGCGGATACCGCAATCGAAGTCGGTGACGACGAATTCTGGCTGCTGATGGCCGGGCGCAAGCTGGCCGCCCGTGACCGGAGGGTGCTCAGTGCGGTCGCCAAGCAGGCGGCCGGTCTGGTCAAGCAACGCGAGCTCACCGAGGCGGCCGGAAAGGCCGCCGCCATCGAGCAAGCCGACGAACTGCGCCGCTCGCTGCTCTCCGCCGTCAGCCATGATCTGCGCACCCCCCTGGCCGCGGCCAAGGCCGCCGCCTCGAGCCTGCGCAGCGAGGACATCGACTTCTCGGACGAGGACACCGCGGAACTGCTGGCCACCATCGAGGAATCCGTCGACGCGCTCACTGCCCTGGTCGGAAACCTGTTGGACTCCTCACGGCTGGCGGCCGGGGTGGTACGGCCCGAGCTGCGTCGGGTGTATCTGGAGGAGACCGTGCAACGCGCGCTGCTGGGAATCAGCAAGGGCACCACCGGATTCACCCGCGAAGGATTGGATCGGGTGAAGGTCGACGTCGGTGATGCGATGGCTATGGCCGACTCCGGGCTGCTGGAGCGGGTACTGGCCAACCTGATCGACAACGCCCTGCGCTACGCGCCCGACGGCCCCATTCGCGTCACCGCCGGGCAGGTGGCCGACCGGGTGCTCGTCGCGGTGATCGACGAAGGGCCCGGAATGCCGCGCGGCGCCGAGGAACAATTGTTCGCGCCGTTCCAGCGGCTCGGCGATCACGACACCTCGATCGGCGTCGGTCTGGGTCTGTCGGTCGCCCGCGGCTTCGTCGAGGCCATGGGCGGAACGATATCGGCCACCGACACCCCCGGCGGTGGATTGACCGTCGAAATCGACCTCGCTGCACCGCCGAAGGATGAATCCGCATGACGCCCAGCAATGCCGCCAAGACCCGCGTTCTGGTGATCGACGACGAACCGCAGATCCTGCGTGCGCTGCGGATCAATCTGTCGGTGCGCGGCTACGAGGTCGCGACTGCCGCCACCGGGGCCGACGCGCTGCGCAGCGCCGCCGATCATCGGCCCGATGTGATCGTGCTCGATCTCGGCCTGCCCGATATGTCGGGGATCGACGTGTTGGCCGGGCTGAGGGGTTGGCTGTCGGCACCGGTGATCGTGCTCTCGGCCCGCACCGATTCCTCCGACAAGGTGGAGGCTCTCGACGCCGGGGCCGACGATTACGTCACCAAACCCTTCGGCATGGACGAGTTCCTGGCCCGGCTGCGCGCGGCGGTGCGTCGCGGCGCCGCGGCCTCCGAGACCGACGAGCCCGTCGTCGAAACCTCCTCGTTCACCGTCGATCTGGCGGCCAAGAAGGTGACCAAGAACAACACCGAGGTCCACCTCACCCCCACCGAGTGGGGCATGCTGGAGATGCTGGTCCGCAACCGGGGCAAGTTGGTCGGCCGCGAAGAACTGCTGCGCGAGGTGTGGGGTCCGGCCTATGCCAAGGAGACCCATTACCTGCGGGTGTACCTCGCACAGCTGCGCCGCAAGCTCGAGGACGATCCGTCACAACCCGTGCACCTGCTGACCGAGGCGGGCATGGGATACCGCTTCCAGGAATGACTTTCCCTTCGGCTACCGCGAACCCACGGTGAGTGCCAGCACCGCCCGGTTCAGGCGACGGCGCGGCCTGCCGAGCAGGCCGCCGTCGGCCAGCGCGGCACGGGCCGCGTTGCGCCCGCAGATTCCGTGCACGCCTCCACCCGGTGTGGCGCCCGCGCTGCCCAAGTAGACGTTCGGCACCGGAGTCTCGGCCCGGCCGAAACCGGGAGCCGGGCGGAAGATCAACTGCTGGAACAGCTGTGAGGTGCCACCATTCACCGCGCCGGCGTGCAGGTTCGCATCCTCGGCTTGCAGATCGGACGGCCGCTGGATGCTGCTGCCGACGACCCGGTCCGCGAAGCCGGGGGCGTGCTCCTCGATCACCTGCTCCACCGTCCGGGCCAACCGCGCCGCGGAGTCGTCGTCGGCCAGGCCGCGCGGCAGATGCGTGTAGGCCCAAGCGCTTTCGGTGCCGAGCGGCGAACGGCTGGGGTCGGCGGTCGACATCTGCCCGAACAACATGAACGGTCGCCGCGGCAGCGTGTCGGTGTTCAGATCGGCCATCCACCGGATCAGACCGTCCCGATCGGCTCCCAGGTGGACCGTACCCGCGTCGTGCAGGCTCTTGGACCGCCACGGCACCGGCGCGTCCAGCGCGTAGTTCAGNGGCGCCGGCCGAGCGGGCCCGGTTCACCAGCGCCGCCGCCAGTTGCCCCGCGCCGCCCACCGGCACCGGCCAGCCACCGTCCTGCGCCATCATCACGAGCAGATAACCCATCACTCCGCTACCCGGTGCGTCGATCGGCACATCGGCGTGCATCGCGTTGCCCAGCAACAGTAATCGAGCCGCTTCGCCATCGAACAACTGCTCGGCCAGGACACCGGCCGGCAGTAGCAGCAAGTGCGCCAGGCGCAGCGCCTCGGTGGTGCCGAGCTTGCGCAACAGCCCCACCGGTCCACGCACGGGCGGAAACGGCGCGAACAACGTCGACACGAGATCCGCGCGGATCTGCTGCCATTGTTCGAACAGCCCGTACCAACGCTGGCCATCACCGGGTTGACGACGATCCAATTCATCTGCCGTGCGGTCGATCTCGCGATAGATCACCGGGGCGTCATCATCGTCGGCGGCGCGCGGGTGGCCCACCACCGCCGGCGCGTGCGTCCACTGGAGCCCGTGGTCCTCCAGATGCAGCGCCTGCAGCGCGGGAGACACCACCGACAGCGGGTAGAAGGCGCTGTAAAGGTCACTGGTGTAGCCCGGGAACAACTCGGCGCTCTTCACCGCTCCCCCGGGTTCGGGCTGGGCCTCCAGCACCACCACATCCCACCCCGCATCGGCCAGCATCGCCGCGGCGACCAGCCCGTTGTGCCCGGCACCGATCACCACCGCGTCCGCGGTGTCACGGGTCATTCCGGCTCGGTCCGACGCTCGGCCAAGGCCACCAATCGTTCGGTGCATTCCCGGTTGCGGGGGTAGACGGCCATCAGGGCCAGCCGGCGCGGTATCCAGTTGAGCGGCCCGCCGACCGGCACCTCGGCCATCTCGACGCACGACCCGGTGGGAGTGTCACTGAGCCGCAGCACGATTCGTGCCATGCCGAAGGGCCGGGTCTTGGCCAACAGCACGAGTTCCTGCGTGGGCGTGCAGGACTCCACCTCGGTCTCGTCATTGAGCACCACGGGCCAGACCCCGATCGTGTGGTGGATACGGCTGCCCGGGGCCGGCCAGCTCGGGTCGACCGCGCGCATCCGGGTGTTGCCCACCACCCACTGGGAGTAGGTCCACCCGTCGGCGATGACGTCCCAGACCTGTTGCCTGGTCGCAGTCGTCTCGCGTTTGACGGTCAGGGGGCTGTCCACAGCGGCCGGAGAAGATTCCATGGCGCACGGTCCTTTCGGGTTCAATGGCGTGCCGCAGGACTGGATATGAGCCGGCTCACCGCCGCCTTCACCGAATCCGGCAGCACCCGGTTGGCCAGTCCCAGGGCCTTGGTCGGCACCGATGCGGCGACGACCTTGCGCCGGCCCCGCATCAGCGCGTCGTAACCCTGCTTGGCCACTGCGGCCGGATCGTCCTTGGGCCCCTGCCCCGCCACGGTGTCCTGCATGTGGCCGCGCCGGAAGAAGTTGGTGTCGGTGGGACCGGGCATCAGAGCGGTGACGAAGACGCCGCTGTCCCGGAACTCGTCGTGCAGTGCCTCGGACAGCGACTGGATGTACGACTTGGAGGCGTTGTAGACGGTTTGCAGCGAGCCGGGCATGGTCGCGGCGATCGACGAGGTGAACAGCACCTTGCCGGTTCCGTGTGCCGCCATGTCGCGCAGCACGAGCTTGGCCAGCTGGGTGGTCGACCGCACGTTCAGGTCGACGATGCCCAGATCGGTCTGCAGATCGCCCTCGACGAACGGCCCGGCACGTCCCGCGCCGGCGTTGAGTACGGCCACATGGAGGTGGCGCGCGCCGTCGGTGGCGCCCTGGGTCGCCGCGTAGTACAGCTGGTCGACGTCATCGGGGTTACGCAGATCGGCCTGGATGGCGCGGGCACTCACGCCGCTCGACCCGAGTTCCTCGGCACGGGCGTGGATGGCCTCGTCGTCGGCCACCAACACCAGGTCATACCCGTCGGCGGCGAGCAACTTGGCCAGCTCGTACCCGATACCGCTGGACGCGCCGGTCACCAGTGCCAGTGGAGAGGTGTCAGACATGCCCGCTGGGCTACCCGGCGGTGGCCGGGTCAAACCTGTCCGCCGTCCGCAGACAAAAGAGCACCGCTTGTCGATCATTTGCCGGGTTGCACGCCCGTTGCAAGTGACGCAGATTACGGTTTGCGCTATGTCCGGTTACCGTGCCTTGTTCGAAGCCAGCATCAATGACCCAGCCACTTTTTGGGCCGACGCCGCCAAGGCGGTCACCTGGACCACCGAGCCGCAGCGCGTACTGGACGACACCAACCCGCCGTTCTACCGGTGGTTCCCGGACGCCGAGCTCAACACCTGCGCCAACGCCCTCGACCGGCATGTGGCCGAACGCGGCGACCAGACCGCGCTGATCTACGACTCCCCCGTCACCGGCACCAAGGCCACCTACACCTACCGCGAGTTGCGCGACGCCACCGCCAAGTTCGCCGGCGCCCTGCGTGGGCTCGGGGTCGGCAAGGGCGACCTCGTCGTGATCTATATGCCGATGGTTCCCGAGGCGGTCATCGCGATGCTGGCCTGCGCCCGGCTCGGTGCCGTGCACTCGGTGGTGTTCGGTGGGTTCGCCGCACACGAGTTGGCCACCCGCATCGACGACGCCCGCCCGGTGGCGGTGGTGAGCGCCTCCTGCGGTATCGAGCCGACACGCGTCGTCGAGTACAAGCCGATGCTCGACACCGCCCTGGAACTCGCCGAGCACAAGCCGCGGGCGTGCGTCATCCTGCAACGCGAGCAGTGCCCGTGCCAGCTGGTCGACGGGCGCGATCACGACTGGCAACAGCTGATCGCCGGCGCCGAACCGGTCGATCCGGTGCCGGTGGCCGCCACCGACCCGCTGTACGTGCTCTACACCTCGGGCACCACCGGCAAACCGAAGGGCATCGTCCGCGACAACGGCGGACATGCGGTGGCGCTGTTGTGGAGCATGCGCCACATCTACGACGTGGCGCCCGGTGAAGTGTTCTGGGCCGCGTCCGACGTCGGCTGGGTGGTCGGCCACTCCTACATCGTCTACGCCCCGCTGCTGCTGGGCGCGACAACCGTTCTGTACGAAGGCAAACCGGTCGGCACGCCCGACGCAGGCGCGTTCTGGCGGGTGGCCGCCGAGTACGGCGTCAAGGCACTGTTCACCGCCCCGACGGCGATCCGCGCGATCAAGAAGCTCGACCCCGAGGCCGCTCTGCTCGCCGACTACGACCTGTCCGGCCTCAAGTATCTGTTCCAGGCCGGCGAGCGACTCGACCCCGACACCTATCACTGGGCCTCGGACAAACTCGGTATCCCGGTGGTCGATCACTGGTGGCAGACCGAAACCGGATGGGCCATCGCGGCCGACCCGATGGGCGTGGAAGCCCTGCCGATCAAGGCCGGTTCGGCCACCGTGCCGATGCCCGGCTATGACGTGCAGATCCTGGGCGCGGACGGCACACCGTGTGAGCCCGGCGAGGAAGGCGCCATCTGCATCAAGCTGCCGCTGCCACCGGGCACGCTGCCGACGCTGTGGGGCGACGATCAGCGCTACGTCGCGTCCTATCTCTCGGCGTTCCCCGGGTATTACCTGACCGGCGACGGCGGCTACATGGACTCCGACGGCTACCTGTTCGTGATGGGCCGCACCGACGATGTGATCAACGTGGCCGGACACCGGCTCTCGACCGGGTCGATCGAGGCGGTGCTGGCCGACCATCCCTCGGTGGCCGAGTGCGCGGTGATCGGAGTCGCCGACGAGCTCAAGGGACAGGTGCCGCGCGGCTTCGTGGTGCTCAAGGCCGGCGCCTCAGCCGAGAGGATCACCGACGAGCTGATCGACCGGGTACGCGAAAGCATCGGCGCAGTGGCAGTTTTCAAGAAGGTCGACGTGGTAGCCGCGCTGCCGAAGACCCGGTCGGGCAAGATCCTGCGTAAGACCATGCGCGGTATCGCCGACGGCCTCGACGAGCCGGTGCCGTCGACCATCGAGGACCCCGCCGTGCTGGACGCCCTCAAGGACGTGCTGCGGCCCTGACGCTCCCGCGGGGTACTAACGGGCGGCGCGGCGCCAGGCCCGGTTGCTCAGCAACCGCAACCCGTTGAGCGCGACCAGGATGGTCGACCCCTCGTGCCCGGCCACGCCGAGCGGTAACGGCAAGTGCCCGAACAGGTCCCAGGCGACCAGCACCGTGATGGCGGTCGCCGCGATCGCCAGGTTGGCGATGACCATCCGGCGGGCCCGCCGCGCCAGGGCGACGACGGTGGGAATGGTGGACAGCTCGTCGCGGATGGTGACGACGTCGGCGGTCTCCACCGTCAGGTCGGCCCCGGACCGCCCCATCGCCATCGACGTGTGCGCCGCCGCCATCGCCGGTGCGTCGTTGACCCCGTCGCCGACCACCAGGACCCGCAGTCCGTCGGCCTCGAGTCGTTGCACCGCACTCGCTTTGTCGTCGGGCAGCAGTTCGGNCGACGGCGCGCACCCCGCGGCCGGGCAGGGCGGTGAAGTCCGTGGCGCCGGGCACCGCGATGCCGCGCTCCTTGGCCTCGGCGACGATTGCCCGCCCCAGCGGATGCTCACTGAATTGTTCTGCTGCTGCGGCTTTTTCGATCAGCTGTTCATCAGAGGACGCGTCGAGTGCCACCACCGACGCCACCTGTGGTGCCCCTGCGGTCAGCGTCCCGGTCTTGTCCAGGGCCACCACGTCGGTGTCGGCCAGCCGCTCCATCGCGACAGCGGACTTCACCAGCACACCATGCCTACTGGCGTTGGCGATCGCGGACAGCAGGGGCGGCATGGTGGCCAGTACCACGGCGCACGGTGATGCGACGATCATGAAGGTCATGGCGCGCAACAGGGTTGAGCGCAGGTCGGCACCGAGCAGCAGTGGCACCACGAACAGCGCCACGGTCGCGATCACCACGATCACCGAGTAACGCTGTTCGACCTTCTCGATGAACAGCTGCGTTTTCGCCTTGGTGGCCGACGCCTCGGCGACCATCGCCACGATGCGGGCCACCACGGTTTGGGACGGGTCGTGCGTGACGGTCACCCGCAGCGCCCCAGACCCGTTGAGGGTGCCAGCGAAGACCTCGTCACCGGTCTGTTTGGGCACGGGCAACGGTTCCCCGGTGATCGACGATTGGTCGACGTCCGACGATCCGGCGGTCACGGTCCCGTCGGCGGAGATCCGCTCGCCCGGCCGGACCATGATGTGGTCACCGGGCCGCAGCACGTCGGCGGCGACAGCGTGTTCGCCGCCGTCGGAGGTCACCAGCGTCGCGCTGTCGGGGGCGAGATCGAGCAGACCCCGCACGGACCGCTCGGTGCGGGTGGTCGCGACGTCCTCGAGTGCACCTGAGGTCGCGAAGATGACGATCAGCAGGGCGCCGTCGAACACCTGCCCGATGGATGCCGCACCGATCGCCGCCAGGATCATCAGCAGGTCCACATCGAGCGTCCGCTCGCGCAGTGCCTGCAGCCCCGCCCACGCGGGTCCCCAACCGCCGGTGGCATAGCAGGCCAGATACAGCGCCCACCACACCGGTCCGGGCGCCCCCGCGAGCTGCGCCGCCAGCCCGGCCAGGAACAGGACCAACGCGGCGGCCGCCCATCGCACCGACGCCACCGACCACAGCCAGCCCAACGACCCACCGGGCGCCGGGGTGGGACGGCTGCGTGCCGGTGTGGGCGCCAATGCGGTCATGAAACGTCTCCCGTCAGATGCAACAACGCACACCTTTATACATGTATAGATTGAAATGTATCAATCGATACTTGCTTGCCATGCTTGAATGAATGCCATGGGTCACGGAGTTGAGGGGCGCGCGACGCCCGCGGCATCGCTCGATGCGGCGTCGGCGGCCAAGGTGGCCGAGACCCTTCAGGCCCTGGCCTCCCCCAACCGGTTGCTGATCCTGACCCGGCTGCGGGAATCGCCGTGCTCGGTCACCGAGCTGTCCGCGGCGGTCGGGATGGAGCAGCCGGCGGTTTCCAACCAACTCCGGCTATTGCGGGCACTCGGCCTGGTGACCGGCGACCGCTCCGGCCGCAATATCGTTTACCGGCTGTACGACAACCACGTCGCACAACTGCTCGACGAAGCGATCTACCACATCGAGCATCTGCGACTCGGCGCCCGCGACACCACCGCCTGAGCCCGGAAGCCGCTGCGGACAAAGAGTTTCACCGAGTGTTCACCGTGGCACACCGCCCCGGACGAGCAGCACGGCAAAAACCCGCGCCAGTGTCGGAATCCTTTATTTTCACGGTGGCCCGAACTATTGTGAAGTCGTTATATGTTGATGTCCGCCCATACTCGGGAGTTTGCTACCGGCCCTACCGGTGGTACCCGAACAGTGAGGAGTTGAACAACGATGCGCATGGCAACCAAGGGATCGTGCACCTGTCGCTGCAATGCCTGCGATGGTGGCCACCACTGCGGAAACCCCCCGAACTGCAACGCACGGCGCTGACGCCCGCGGTGACCTGTCGCCCGGGCGACCGGCGACAGGTCACCACAGGTACCTGATCCGCCGCCTCGACCTCCGACCCCGACCTTCCCGATCGCCACCGATCGGTCGTGCGATCTCGCGTTCCCTCACGCCTCTGCGTTCCTCCCACTCCCCTGCAGCTTCCCACCTTCCGCGCCTGCGCTGACCTATGCTGCGGCGTGTGCTCACCGCGCTGACCTGGGGACTGGTCGCTGCCTCCTCGCTGCTGCTCGGCGCCGTCGCGGGTGTGATCCGGGACTGGAACCCACGCCTCGTCGGCCTCGTCCTGGGCTTCGGCGCAGGCGCACTCATCTCCAGCATCTCCTTCGAACTCGCCGAGGAAGGTTTCCGCGCCAGCGGCGCGTGGGCCGTGGCGCTCGGCCTGGCGATCGGCGCGGTGGTGTTCTACCTCGCCGACAAGGCAGTGGATCGACTGGGCCGCAACGGAACCCAGACGGCCGGACTACCTCTGCTGCTGGGCGCGCTGCTCGACGGCATCCCCGAGCAGGCCGCGCTCGGCATCGGTATCGCCACCGGCGCCGGCGTCAGTCTGGCACTGGTGGTGTCCATCTTCGTCTCGAACCTGCCCGAGGCCATCGGATCGGCCAGCGACATGAGAGCCGCGAACGAGCCGACGCGCCGGATCGTGGGCGGTTGGGCCGCGATCGCCGCGCTGTGCGCGCTGGCCACCGTCGGCGGCTACCAGCTGCAGAATGTCGCCGGCGCCCAATTCCAGGGTGGGATCAACGGTTTCGCCGCCGGAGCACTGCTGGTGATGCTGGTCGGCTCGATGATCCCCGAGGCCACCGAGAAGGCGGGCGAAAATGCCGGCCTCGCCGCGGTACTGGGATTCGCGGTCGCGGCCGGACTTTCCCTGGCCGGCTGAACGGACCCAGGGATAGGTTCGGCTGGTGACTGCGCAGTGGCACCTCGGACCCGTCAGCGTCGGGGTGCACAACCTGTTCGTCGCCCTGGGGGTGCTCACCGCGCTTCTGGTGTTCATCGCCGAGGCGCGGCGCCGCGGCGCGGTCAACGAGCAGTCCGTGGTCGCCGCGGCCGGAGCGCTGATCGGCGGCGCGATCGGGATGAGGCTGACGGGCTGGCTGCGGCATCTCGATCTCAGCGCCAACCCGAGCCTGGCCCAGGCCTGGGAATTCGGCTCCCGCAGCATCCTGGGCGGCCTGCTCGGTGCCTATGTCGGGGTACTGATCGCCAAGCGCCTGGGCGGCTACCGGGGCAAGACGGGCGACCTGTTCGCGCCGGCGGTGGCTCTCGGTATGGCGGTCGGCCGGATCGGCTGCCATCTCACCGAAGCCCCCGGCCGGCCCACCTCTCTGCCGTGGGGCATCCATGCACCGGCCGATACCCCCGAATGCCCGGGTTGCCTGACCGGCGCTGCGATGCACCCGTCATTCCTGTACGAAATCGCGTTCCAGCTGGCCGCATTCGCCGTGCTGTTGTGGCTGCGCCCCCGAATCGGCCGGCCCGGCGAGCTGTTCGTGCTCTACGTCGCCGGCTACGCGGTGTTCCGGTTCCTCGTCGAGTTCGTCCGCGCCAACCAGACGGTGTGGCTGGATCTGACCCGCCCGCAATGGTTCCTGCTGCCATCGTTGCTGATCCTGGGATTTCGGCTGTGGTACGGCTACCGCCGCGGGTACTATCGCAAACCAGCCCACCCTCAGGAGGTGCCCGCATGACGACACCGCCGCCCGGCCCACCTGACGACACGCCTCCGCACGGTGACGGCCCTGACAGCTTTGAGCCGCAAGGCATTCCGCCCGGCTACCACGGGCCACCGCCATCCAGCTACCCGGTCTACCCGTATCCACTGGACTACCCGGCCGGCCCACCGCCGCAGCAGCCGCGCCAGCGGCGGATCTCCACGGTCACGGTCCTGCTCGGGCCGTTGATCTTTGTCGTGCTCAATGTGATCGTCGGATTCAGCACGGTCATGATGACCGGATGGGCCGACAGCGCCGGCATCAGTTCCGACGTGGTCCTGGGCCTAGGCGCAGCGCTGCTGGCACTCCTTGCTTTCGGCGGGGGCGCCATGATGCTGCGGTCCACCAGCGCGGACACCCGGGGTCTGGGCCTGGGTCTGATGGTCGGCTGGGCACTGACCTCGCTCGTCACCGCCGGCATCTGCACCGGCGTCAATCCCACGATGTATCTATGAGCGCGGGAATGGCGTTGCGTGGCGACCGGCTGCACCGGTATGTCACTGCCTTCTGCCCACACTGTCACGACGAGGCTCCCGAGCGCCCACTGGCCGACGTGGCCCGCCTGTCCGGTGTCCTGGTGGAGCGGGACGGGCAGATCTGGCTCGAACGCGGCTGCCGCACACACGGATTGGTCCGCACGCTCTACGATGAGGATCCCGAGATCTTGTCCTACCTGGAGGAGTGGACCGCCCCGACCAAGGCCCACACGCCTGACGTCGCGGGCAATTTCGACCCGATCCCGTCGGCCTACCTGCGCGGCCTGCCCGAGATGCAGACCCAGCACACCTGCATCCTGCTCGAGGACATCGCCGAGACCTGTAACCTGCGTTGCCCGACCTGCTTTACCGACAGCTCACCCGATCTGCGCCATGTGGTGCCCACCGCCGATGTGCTGGCCAGTGTCGACCAGCGATTGGCCCGGGAGAACGGCCGCCTCGACGTCTTGATGCTCAGCGGCGGGGAACCGACCCTGCACCCGGACCTGGCCGCATTGCTCGAACAGCTGGTGGCCCGGCCGATCACCCGGATCCTGATCAACAGCAACGGTATCCGCATCGGCAGCGATGACGCGTTGCTCGACCTGCTGACCGCACACCGCGAGCGCGTCGAGGTATATCTGCAGTACGACGGTCTGTCCGAGCGCGCACACCGCCATCACCGCGGCGGTGATCTGCGCAGGGCCAAGCACCAAGCCCTCCAGCGACTCTCCCAGCGGGAGATCTTCACCACCCTTGTGATGACCACCGCGCTCGGAGTCAACGACGACGAGATCGGCGACATGGTCCGGCTCGCCCTCGACACGCCCTACGTCGGTGGCCTCACCATCCAGCCCCAGTTCGGCTCCGGCCGTTCCGGCACGATCGACCCGCTGCACCGGCTCACCCACACCGGAGTGCTCAAACGGCTGGGACCGCAGACCGGCGGCGCGGTCACCTGGCGCGATCTGACCGCGCTGCCGTGCTCTCATCCGCACTGCTGCTCGGTGGGTTACCTGGTGCGCGACGACGGCGGGCAGTGGCGCTCCCTGGTCTCGCTGATCGGCACCGACAGCCTGAAAGAGAAGCTCGGCCTCGTGTCCAACCGGATCGCCGACACCGAGATCCCACGGCAGCTGCGCATCGCGGTCCAGGAATCCCTGCTCGGCCTGCTTTCCGAGCAGTCGTCCCTGTCGCACCCACAGATCGGCGATGTGTGGCGGGCCATCTGTGAGAGCTGCGATCTGGGTATGGGGACGCTACTGACGCTGGCGTCGTCGGCACTGCCCGGCCGCCGCCGCAAGGTCCGCCGACTGCTCGGTGAGCGGGTGGTCCGGCTGACGGTCAAGCCGTTCATGGACATGTCCACGATGATCGAGGAACGCCTGACTCAGTGCTGTGTGCACGTCGGCACCCGCTCCACACAGCATCAGTGCGCCCCGTTCTGCGCCGTGCAGGCCTGGCCCGCGCTCGGCCGGCAACGCCTGTCGCTGTCGGCCGGACAGGCCTTACCGCTCATCGAGATTCGATGAGCCTGCGACGACGCACACCACGATGATTGCGCTGGTGGCGGCGATCGTGATCGGCGCAAACGAACGGACCCGCAACCCCCCGGCGGCGCGTTGCTGCCAGGCACCAGTGGCAGAAACTGTGAACTACTGTTCCTAACCGTCCTCTTAAGCTGCTAACTTCGCTTGAAGTGGGTGTCCCACTGCCGGGGGCCTGCCACCTTTTTTGGACCAGTCAGGAGTGAATGCCTTGAAGATGACCAATCTCAGTACGGCCTTCGCCGCAGCGGCCATTGCCGCCGCAGCGATCGTCGCCAGCGCCCCAGGTGCGTTGGCCGACGACAGCGCTGTCACCACCGCCTCGCTCGGTAGCCAGGCCAAGCTCGACAACGGCAATGTGGTTCAGGGCTGGACGATCACCGATCTCAAGCCCAGCACCGACACCATCGACTACCAGCCCCGCGGCACCCTCTGGGAAGTCACCGCCACCAACGAGGCTCTCGAGGGCTCGGTGACGCCGATCGTCTCCAACTTCAACATCCGCGCGGCTGACGGCAAGAACTACCGCGCGCTGTTCCAGGTTGCCAGCCCGCAGGGCGTCAACCCGGCCACCATCGCGCAGGGCCAGAAGACCAGCGGCAAGATCTACTTCGACGTGACCGAGGCCGAGCCGACCACCGTCGTCTACAACGCCGGCGGTCGCGACCTGCTGGTGTGGGACAAGGCCAGCGCTCCCGCGGCTGCACCCGCCGCCGCCGGTGCCCCCAAGCGTCCGGCCCCC
>NZ_LT546207.1:2840230-2847708 GCF_900078665.2 Mycolicibacterium houstonense
CGGCCGCTCCGGCCCCGGCTTCCGAGCCGGCGCTGGTTCCCGCCGGCACCCAGCCCGTGGTCACCACGCCCGCCCCGGCCCCTGCGGTCGCACCGGCGAGCAGCCACGGCAGCGCATCCTGAATTAGCTAGACACGGCAACGGCCGGGCGCGGGCAACCGCGTTCGGCCGTTGTTTTATGTGCGGAGGCGCTTGAGGACGCCGCTTTCTACACCAGGGCTGCTTGACGCCGAGATCACAACCTTGCGGTGGAAAACGGCGCGCGGCCAGACCTTTACGGGAACAGATCAGGCGATCGACAGCGCGATGCCGTCGAGAATGTCGTGCTCACTGACCACGAGTTCACCGATGCCGGCCCGCTCACCGAGCACGGCCGCGAGTTCCTCGACGATGATCGCGCCGCCACCTATCACATCGGCACGGCCGGCATGCATCGGCCCGAGCGCCAGACGGTCCTGCTTCGTCATGCCGATCAGCTGCTCGCATACCCGCAGCAGATCCTCGAAACCGATGCGGGACAAGTGAATCGCATCGGCATCGTATTCGGTCATGCCCTGGGCCAACGCCGAGAGCGTGGTCATCGTCCCGGCCACGCCCACCCAGGTGTGCGCGCCGTCGACCGGCACCACCCGCAGCGCCTCGGCCAGACCGTCGCGGACCACGGCCCGCGACTGCGCCACCTCGGCAGCAGTCGGCGGGTCGGAATGCAGGCACCGCTCGGTGAGCCGGACACACCCGATGTCGGCGGAGAAGCTCGCCTGCACCGCCGTGCCGCCCAGCACCACCTCGGTCGAACCGCCGCCCAGGTCCACGACCACGAAAGGGCCTGCGGCTGCGTCGAGTTCACCGACCGCGCCGCGGAACGACAGCTCGGCCTCCTCGGTGCCGGTGATCACCTCGGCCACCGATCCTGACACCACCTTGCCCAGCAGACGCGCCGTCATCGCGAAGAACTCGTCACGGTTACCGGCATCGCGCGCCGCAGAGGTCGCCACCATCCGCACGGCGCTCACCGACTGCTCGGCCATCAGCGCCGCATAATCGGCAAGGGCGGATTCGGTGCGGGCCAAGGCTTCCGGCGCGAACTGGCCGGTGGCGTCGACACCCTGCCCGAGCCGCACGATCCTCATCTCGCGGTGCACGTCGCGCAACTTGCCGTCCACCACGTCGGCGATCAGCAGGCGAATGGAGTTGGTGCCACAGTCGATTGCGCCGACCCGCCTCAAGCCCACACCTCACGATCCAGGATTCCGGCCATCGCCGGCTCGGCGGCCAGCACCGCCAGCGCCTCATCACCGAAAGGATTGACTCCGGGGCCTTTCGCCAGTGAGTGGGCCATCACTACATGCAGGCACTTGACCCGATCCGGCATGCCGCCGCCGGTGAACGTGGTCCCCAGCGATTCGATCGCATCCCGCTCGGCCAGGTAGGACTCGTGTGCCCGCCGGTAGGCCGCGGCCAATTCCTCGTCCTGCTGCAGGCGTTCGGTCATCTCCCGCATCAAACCCGACGACTCAAGGCGGCTGGCGGCCGCGGTCAACGCGGGATGCGTCAGGTAGTACAGCGTCGGGAACGGCGTGCCATCGGGAAGCCTCGGTGCGGTTTTCACCACGCCGGGTTCACCGTTGGGACAGCGGTAGGCGATCTCGAGGACGCCGCGCGGCTCACGGCCCAATTGCCGTTCCACGGCCGCGATGTCGGCGGCATCAACCATTGGGACCTCTGGACGGATCGGCGGGTGGTGGGGCGGGTGGCCCGCCCGGTGGCGGCGGGGGGCCACCGATGGTCGGTGAAACACCATGCGGCTCATCGGCAATCGTGTGCCACAGCGACGTGTACCAGGGTTGTCCGGCCGGTACCGTCGACCCCGGCAGGGCCACCTCCCCCGGGTCGTTCGGCGCCAATGCACCGGGGGGCAGCTGCACCTGATAGGGGGTGTCGCCCGGCATCACGAAGCCGAGCCGCTCACGGGCCTGGGCCGCGATGTACACCGGGTCGGCCAGCTTGACCTTCTGCTGCTCCAGTTCGGCGATCTGGGCCCGCAACTGTTCCTCGCTGGCCTTGAGCTGCTTCATCTCGGTGCGCTGGGCGAAGTACGTACGCACCGGCCCGGCGATGGTCAACGTCAGCACACACACCACCGCGGCCAGGATCGCCGCCCGCCGCGCCGTCGACCCGAACCGCAGTTCGGACTGCATCTCGGCCTGCTGTTGGGCTTGTACGGCAATGGCTTTGGTGACGGTTTCGTCGGCCACCGGCTCTGGCTGAGCCGCGCGGGTGTCCGCCACGCGGCGGCGGGTCTGAGAAGCGCGCGGCCGATTCGACTCCCCGGCCTTGCCCGGCTTACCGGGCCGGGAGGCCGGGGAACGTCGCTTCGGATCGGGCCGCTTCGCTTCGGGCATCAGCGTGGTGCGCAGGCGCCTGCGCTACTTGGCCTCGAACCGGGGGAACGCCAGGTCGCCGGCGTAGCGCGCGGCGTCGCCCAGGGCCTCCTCGATACGCAGCAACTGGTTGTACTTGGCCACGCGCTCACTGCGGGCCGGGGCGCCGGTCTTGATCTGGCCACTGCCCACCGCCACCGCCAGGTCGGCGATGGTGGTGTCCTCGGTCTCACCGCTGCGGTGGCTCATCATCGTCCGGTAGCCGCTGTTGTGCGCCAGCGCAACGGCATCCAGGGTCTCGGTGAGCGTGCCGATCTGGTTGACCTTCACCAGCAGCGCGTTGGCGGCGCCGCGTTCGATGCCGTCCTCGAGGCGCTCCGGGTTGGTGACGAACAGGTCGTCGCCGACGAGCTGGATCCGGTCACCGATGGCCGACGTCAGCGCCACCCAGCCGTCCCAGTCATCCTCGGACAGCGGATCCTCGATCGACACCAGCGGGTAGGAGTCGAGCAGACCGGCGTAGAACTCGGCCATCTGCTCGGCGGTCCGGGTCTCCTTCTCGAAGGCGTAACCCGAACCCTCGGTGTAGAACTCGGTCGCCGCGACATCCAGCGCCAGCGCCACATCGCTGCCGAGCTTGAAGCCGGTGGCCTCGATGGCCGTCGCGATCAGGTCCAGCGCGGCCTTCGTGCCCGCGACGTCGGGGGCGAACCCGCCCTCATCGCCGAGCCCGGTGGACAGCCCCTGCTTCTTGAGCACCGACTTGAGCGAGTGGTAGACCTCCGCACCCCAGCGCAGCGACTCCTTGAACGAAGGCGCGCCGATCGGGGCGACCATGAACTCCTGGACGTCCACCCCGGTGTCGGCGTGGGCACCGCCGTTGAGGATGTTCATCATCGGCACCGGCAGGATGTGCGCGTTCGGCCCACCCAGGTAGCGGAACAGCGGCAGCGCGGCGCTGTCGGCGGCGGCCTTGGCGACTGCCAGCGAGACACCGAGGATCGCGTTCGCGCCCAACCGGGACTTGTCGGGCGTGCCGTCGAGGTCCAGCAGTGCCTGGTCGACGAGTCGCTGATCGTCGGCGGCCAGGCCGATGATCGCCGGGGCGATCTCGTCGAGCACGGCCTCCACGGCCTTCTCGACGCCCTTGCCGCCATAGCGGGCACCGCCGTCGCGCAGCTCCACCGCCTCGTGCTCGCCGGTCGACGCACCCGACGGCACCGCCGCCCGGGCGAACGTGCCGTCGGTCAGGGCCACCTCGACCTCGACCGTCGGGTTGCCGCGGGAATCGAGGATCTCGCGGGCTCCAACCTGCTCGATGATGGGCACTGGCTTCTCCTTATTGAGTCCGGCGTGTAGGGATGAGACTAGATCGTGGTCGGCCCGACGGCGTGTTTGGGCTTGTCACACGTGTCACAAGCCATGACCGGCGGCATAGGCCGTCGCCCAGTCCCGAACCGCCCGGGCGTACTGCTCGGAGTTGTTGTAGGCCTTCAGCGCCTTCATCCAGCCCCTCGGGGTGGACAGGTCCTTGCCGTACCAGCACAGCAGCCCGGCCGCCGAGAGCGCGGCATCGTCGAAGTTGTCGGGGCTGACCACCCCGTCGTTGTTGGCGTCCACGCCGAAATGACCCCAGGTCTCCGGGATGAACTGCATCGGGCCCATGGCCCGGTCCATCAGCGGGTCTCCGTCCAGCTTGCCCTGGTCGGTGTCAGGAATGTGCAGGTTGCCCGCGGTGCCATCGAGCTGCACCCCCCGGATCGGCGGGGTGACATCGCCGTTGCGGGCAATCATCGCGCCCCGGTAGGTGCCGTGGTGACTCTCGACCATGCCGATGCCGGCCAGCGTGGTCCAGGCCAGCTGGCAATTGGGGTTCTCCACCTCGGCAACGCGGGCGGCGTAGGCGTAGGCCTCCAGGGCGTTGACGGGCATGCCCAGCGCGGGCGCCCGCTCGGCGGCCCATTCGTGCAGCTGATCCGCGGGTCTGCCCTTGGCGTAGGTGTCGACCGCGGGCACCTGGGCCCCGGCCGGAGGCGGCACTCCTTCGGGAATTGGGGTGCCGAGATGCCACGAACAGCTGGATGCCAACAGCAGCGCTGTCGCAGCAACTACGGCGACAGCCCGCAGCCAACGCACTGGCGACACCGGACTCCCTCAACCCCGCTCTATCTGATTGGCCATCGTCGCATGCGCGGCTATGAACGCGTCGGGCGACGGTCGCGTGCTGGGAAGACAGCAGGTGAACACGGCCGTGTCCCCAGACTCCCCTGCTAAGGTGAGCCACGCCTTGCTATGGCAAGCCAAGGCTACGGTTTTCATCGTGATTTCACCCGGGTCGAACGAGGACGCTTTGATCACTGCCATCTCGGACGTTCCGACCAGCACGCTGGCCGCATCGAACATCACCTCACAGGTGTTCGGCAGTGGTCTGATCGGTTTGCGGGAGGGCCTCGAAGCCGCCATCGTGGTGTCGATCCTGGTCGCTTTTCTGGTCAAATCCAAACGCCGCGACGCCCTCAAATGGGTGTGGTTGGGCGTCGGCGCCGCGATCGCCATGACCGTCACGATCTTTCTGGTCATCCAGTTCGGCGAGAACACCATCAGCGGTCTGGGCGCCGAGGCCATCGCCGGGATCGCCTCGCTGATCGCCGTCGTCATCGTCACCACCATGGTGCTGTGGATGAAGCGGGCGTCGGCCTCCCTGTCCGGCGAACTCCGCAGCGAGATGTCGCAGGCGCTGCAGACCGGCGGCCTGGCGGTGGCCCTGCTGTCCTTCCTGGCGGTGGGTCGCGAAGGGGTGGAGACCGCGCTGTTCATGGTCGGCTACGCCGAGGCCGAGACGCTGTGGCCGCTGACGGGCCTGATCATCGGTGTGCTGATCGCGGCGGCGATCGCCTACGGCATGTACGCCGGCGCCGTCCGCATCAACCTGGCCAAGTTCTTCAAATACACCGGCATCTTCCTGATCGTGGTGGCGGCCGGAATCCTGGCCTACGGCATCAAGGCGCTACAGACCGTCGGCTGGATCCCTGGGCTCAGCGCCAAGGCGTTCGACATGAGCGGCGCGTTCGACTGGTCGGCCTGGTACGGCGAGGTGATCCAGGGTGTCTTCAACATCGACCCCACGCCGACCGTGCTGCAGTTCGCCGCCTGGCTCGCCTACATCGTCGTGGTGCTGGCGCTGTTCCTGAAGCCGACGCGCACCGCGGGAGCCACCTCTACTTCCTCCGAGCCCACTGTCGAGCCGGAGACCCCAACCGCATCCGAAAGGTCGACCAAGTGAAGATCACTCCTGCCGTCAAGACCGGTTTCGCGGCAACCGCCGCGGTGCTGGCAGGTATCGCGATGAGCGGCTGCCAGGCCAAGGAGAGCGACAGCGGCAGCGCAGGCGGGAACGGCGCCGACAAGGCCGCCCCGATCACCGTCGACGCCTCCGACACCGAGTGCAAGCTGTCGGGGACCACCGCGACGACGGGGCAGAGCACCTTCGTCGTCACCAACAACGGCAACAAGGTCACCGAGTTCTACGTCTATGGCGAGGGCGAGCGCGTCATGGGCGAGGTGGAGAACATCTCCCCCGGGCTCAAGCGTCAGCTGATCGTCCAACTCACCCAACCCGGCACCTACCAGACCTCGTGCCGTCCCGGCATGGTCGGTGAGGGCATCCGCGGGGACTTCACGGTCAGCGGTGAGGCCGTGCAGGTCGACACCGAGGGCAAGTTCAAGGAAGCCGCCGACAGCTACCGGCGCTACGTGATCAGCCAGGCCGACGCGCTGGTGCCGGCCACCGAGGCGTTCGTCGCCGCCATCAAGGCCAAGGACATCGCTGCCGCCAAGGCACAGTTCCCCACCTCTCGGGTGTACTGGGAGCGCATCGAGCCGGTGGCCGAGTCCTTCCCCAACGACCTCGACCCGCGGGTCGACCTGCGTGAGGCCGATCTGGAGCCCGGTCAGAAGTGGACCGGCTTCCATCGCCTGGAGAAGGACCTGTGGGTCACCGGGCTGCAGCCCGACACCAACGCGATCGCCGACCAATTGGTGGCCGACGTGAAGGAACTGCAGGCCGGGGTGAAGGCGCCGGACTGGACGATCGACTCGACCCAGATCGCCGGCGGCGCGCAGGGTCTGCTCGACGAGATCGCGATCAGCAAGATCTCCGGCGAGGAAGACATCTTCAGCCACACCGACCTCTGGGATTTCAACTCCAACGTCGAGGGTTCGCAGACCGCGGTGGCCTCGGTGCGGCCGATCCTCGACGAACGTGACCCGGAGCTGGGTAAGCGGGTGGATCAGAGATTCGCCGAGGTCGAGAAGTTGCTGCAGAAGTATCGTGAAGGAGATGGTTTTGTCTCCTACGACAAGGTGACTGAGCCGCAACGCCAGGAGCTGTCTCGCGCCATCGACGCGCTGAGCAAAGAGGTGAGCCAGGTGCAAGGTGTCATCGCCCCACAGTGAGTCGTCCCCCACTGAANCAGCGGATCCCCGATCGACACCAGCGGGTAGGAGTCGAGCAGACCGGCGTAGAACTCGGCCATCTGCTCGGCGGTCCGGGTCTCCTTCTCGAAGGCGTAACCCGAACCCTCGGTGTAGAACTCGGTCGCCGCGACATCCAGCGCCAGCGCCACATCGCTGCCGAGCTTGAAGCCGGTGGCCTCGATGGCCGTCGCGATCAGGTCCAGCGCGGCCTTCGTGCCCGCGACGTCGGGGGCGAACCCGCCCTCATCGCCGAGCCCGGTGGACAGCCCCTGCTTCTTGAGCACCGACTTGAGCGAGTGGTAGACCTCCGCACCCCAGCGCAGCGACTCCTTGAACGAAGGCGCGCCGATCGGGGCGACCATGAACTCCTGGACGTCCACCCCGGTGTCGGCGTGGGCACCGCCGTTGAGGATGTTCATCATCGGCACCGGCAGGATGTGCGCGTTCGGCCCACCCAGGTAGCGGAACAGCGGCAGCGCGGCGCTGTCGGCGGCGGCCTTGGCGACTGCCAGCGAGACACCGAGGATCGCGTTCGCGCCCAACCGGGACTTGTCGGGCGTGCCGTCGAGGTCCAGCAGTGCCTGGTCGACGAGTCGCTGATCGTCGGCGGCCAGGCCGATGA
>NZ_LT546207.1:2848179-2931826 GCF_900078665.2 Mycolicibacterium houstonense
CCTGGAGAAGGACCTGTGGGTCACCGGGCTGCAGCCCGACACCAACGCGATCGCCGACCAATTGGTGGCCGACGTGAAGGAACTGCAGGCCGGGGTGAAGGCGCCGGACTGGACGATCGACTCGACCCAGATCGCCGGCGGCGCGCAGGGTCTGCTCGACGAGATCGCGATCAGCAAGATCTCCGGCGAGGAAGACATCTTCAGCCACACCGACCTCTGGGATTTCAACTCCAACGTCGAGGGTTCGCAGACCGCGGTGGCCTCGGTGCGGCCGATCCTCGACGAACGTGACCCGGAGCTGGGTAAGCGGGTGGATCAGAGATTCGCCGAGGTCGAGAAGTTGCTGCAGAAGTATCGTGAAGGAGATGGTTTTGTCTCCTACGACAAGGTGACTGAGCCGCAACGCCAGGAGCTGTCTCGCGCCATCGACGCGCTGAGCAAAGAGGTGAGCCAGGTGCAAGGTGTCATCGCCCCACAGTGAGTCGTCCCCCACTGAACAAGAAACCCCACCGTCGTCAGGGATCTCCCGTCGCAAGCTGTTCGGCGCGGCGGGTGTCACTGCCGCGGTAGTCGGTGCGGCCAGCGCGGGAGCGCTGGCCGGCCGTTCGTCGGCGGCCAGTGCGCCGCAGAGCGGGTTGACCCGTCCTGTGCCGTTTCGAGGCGAGCGTCAGGCAGGCATCATCACCGAGGCGCAGGACCGGATGCATTTCTGCGCGTTCGACGTCACCACCGACAGCCGTGAGGACGTGGTCGCGCTGCTCAAGCAGTGGACCGAGATGGCCGAGCGGATGACCCGGGGCGAGGAGACCGAAGAGGGCGGCGCCGTTGACGGCAATCCGTATGCCCCGCCGTCGGACACCGGGGAGGCACTGGGCCTGCCCGCCTCCCAGTTGACCCTGACCATCGGGTTCGGCCCGTCGTTCTTCCTCAAGGACGGCAAGGACCGCTTCGGCATCGCCGACCAGCGGCCCGCCGAGTTGAAGGACTTGCCGAAGTTCCCCAACGAGACAATGGACCCGGCCCGCAGCGGCGGAGACATCTGCGTCCAGGCGTGCGCCAACGATCCGCAGGTGGCGGTGCACGCGATCCGCAACCTGGCCCGCGTCGGCTTCGGCACGGTCGCGGTGCGCTACTCCCAGTTGGGCTTCGGCCGTACCTCGTCGACCACACGCGACCAGGCCACCCCGCGAAACCTGTTCGGGTTCAAGGACGGAACCAACAACATCAAGGCCGACGAGACCGAGCTGCTCGATCAGCAGGTTTGGGTCGGCGAGGGTGACGGGCCGGCCTGGCTGACCGGCGGCACGTATCTGATCACCCGACGTATCCGGATGCGGATCGAGAACTGGGACCGCACCACGCTTCTTGAGCAGGAGCGCGTCATCGGCAGGCAGAAGGGCAGCGGCGCGCCCAACGGGTTGACCGACGAGTTCGACGAGCTCAATTTCGAGATCACCGACGGCAAGGGCGTTCCCAAGATCGACGTCGACGCGCACGTCCGGCTGGTCTCGCCGCAGAACCTCGGCGGCATCGAAATCCTCCGTCGCGGTTACAACTTCACCGACGGCACCGACGGATTCGGCCACCTGGACGCGGGCTTGTTCTTCATCGCATTCGTCCGCAGCCCGGACAAGCAGTTCATCCCGATGCTCGGCGAGATGTCGCGCAAGGACGCGATGAACGAGTACATCACCCACACCGGCACCGCGGTGTTCGCATGCCCACCGGGCCTGCGCGAAGGTGACACCACGGGCTACTGGGGTTCGACGCTGTTCGAGTGAATTCCTGGCGGGCCGAGCTCAGGGACCGAGCAGGATCTGGCTGAGCCGGGTGGTGGTCGCGACGCCGTCGTGGTAGCCGCCCTGTCCGTTGAGGCTGTTCATGATCGCCAGGGTGTAGCGCTGATTGGGCCCGGCGAAGCCGACCGAGTTGATGACCCAGCCACCCTGCTCCTGCGACCACCCGTTCTTGTTGCCCGGGGTCATTGACGGTCCGGCGCCCCACACGCCCCACTGCTGATCCCCTCCGACCCGTTGCATCTCGCCGACCACCGCGGTCCGGTCCGCTGGGTTCAGTTGGGTCAGTGTGTAATTCATCAGCCGGTCGAGATCGTTGGTGGTGGACTTCTGGAAGCCCCAGTACGGGAACATGTCGCCGAACCCCGGCTGCGGCCGCAGGTCGGTCATCCCGTAGCGCGGGAAGCCGGCGTTGAATGCCTTGTGATCGGCTCCGCCGTAGCGTGTCCACAGCGAATCAGCCGCGTCATTGTCGGAGTCCCGCAACATGTTCGACATGAGCTGCCGGTCGTTGGCCGACAGTCGGAGTGCGCCGGAACGCTCGCGGGTCAGCAGGTCGACCACCATGGCCAGCTTGATGGTGGAGGCCGTCCAGATCATCGCATTCGCATTGGTATTCGCGTAGCGCGTGCCGGCGGCGCGGTCCCGGAGTACATAGCCGACGGTGCCGGGCCGCGACGCCAGGTAAGCATCCGCGGCCGCGATGCGCGAGCGCAGATCGCAACCCGTGGCTGCACAGTCCGCCTTGGCCTGCGGTGCCGTCATTCCCAGGGCGAGCGCCACCATGACGGCGGCGATCCGCAGCACGAGCATTGGCTCACGCTATTTCGGACGCACCTGGGCCGGCGGCATGCCCTGCCGGGCGCACCCGAGCTGACACAGGGCTGTTGTGAGTTCGTGACGGGGCTGCGCGTTTCACAGCAGCACCCCTCGGCGGGCCGATGTGGTGCTGCCCGATTATCGGCGACTCTGTCGCTGAGGATTGGGCAGGGTCAGCTTCGCTCGTCGTCGTCGTTGTCGGGGTCGGCGTCCGTGGCGTCGGCGTCGTCAGGGTCCGTGTCGTCGATGTCCTCGGCCTGGGCGGGTTCCTCGGACTCACCCGCATATTCGGCGTCGTCCGAATCGACTTCCTCGAACTCGTCAACCTCGGGAACCGCAGTGGGCCAGTAAGTCCGCCACTCGTCCTCGGTGATCGAGCCCAGCGGTGTGACGTCGAGTTCCTCGGGAACATCCTCACCGCGACGGCCCGCCGCGACGTCGGATTCCACCAGCCGCACGGTATCCATGAACTCCAAAACCGCGCTGCGCAAGTCGTTCTCGGCATCGACGTCGGCCGACACGGCCACGGACGTCAGCGCTGCGGGAACCAGGTCGGCGGGCAACCCGGCCTGGGCCACCCGGGCCAGCACCTTCTGCGCCAAGGCCAGCGCCGGCTGTCCGGTGGGCACGTCGTCCATGGACGAGCCGCGGGCCTTCACCTTCTGCTCCTGGGCCTTGCGCTCTTCCCATTGGGCCAGCTGCTCGTCCAGTGAAATCGTTTCTCCGGCAAGCACTGCCGGCACCCGGTTACCGAGCTTGCGCACCAGTGCGTCGGCCACGTCGTCGATGCTGAACGGATGCACCGGCGCGTCCTCGGCGATGCGAGCGTGAAACAGCACCTGCAGCAGCACATCGCCGAGTTCTTCACGCAGCTCGTCGGCATTGCCACCGCGGACCGCGTCGAACAGCTCGTAAGTCTCTTCCAGCAGGTAGCGGCGCAGCGAATCGTGCGTCTGCTCACTCTCCCAAGGTCCGGCGGTGCGCAGCTTGTCCATCATCGCGACGGCATCAACGAGCCGCTCCCCCGCCTGGGCTTGCGGAGCCGCGATCAAGCGGTCGCCGGCCGCCAGTCGTGCCTTGACCGCCGGATGCTCGGGATCCGAGGACAGCAGCACGGGCGCCGGATTCTGTTCGTCATCGCCATAGATGGGCCGCGCGGCGGGCAACGTCCACGGCACCTTGATCGGCATCTCTTCGGTGTATTGCACATCACCGGTGAGAAACTCGATCGCCTCGACCGGAACCAGCGAAGGGCGGCGGGGGTCGACCAAAACGACCGTCATTGGGCTGAACCCCCTCACGCATTTCGATGAGACTGCTGATCTCGGTTATAGCACCGGCAGCGCTGCGCTTTGCCCGGCGACGCGTCGTCCCTTGCGTGGGATGGCCGCCCTGCCCGAAGGCAAGGCGGCCATCATGTCACATTCGGTGACTTACGACTCCGGCGGGAACGGGCCGTCCGGGATCTCCCAGTGCCCCGGCGTCTCCTCGAAGAACGGGTTGACGATCCCGTCCACCGTCGGCAGCTTCTTCAACTGGCCGGGCGGAATTCCGAAGAACGGGTTGGTAACGCCGTTGATCACCGGGGTGTTCACCAGCTGCCCGGGCGGAATGTTTCCGTTCGGAAGCCGGAAGAAATTGTCGACCTCAGGGAACTGCACGCTGGGCACGTCCACGTCAGGAAGGTTGACATCCGGCACGTTCACATCGGGAACGTTCACGCTCGGAACGTCCACGTCAGGAACGTTGACGCTCGGAACATTCACGTCAGGAACGTTCACGCTCGGAACATTCACGTCAGGAACGTTCACGCTCGGAACATTCACGTCAGGAACATTCACCCCGGGCACGTTCACATCAGGAACATTCACTCCCGGCACGGCCGGGCCCGGCACCGGAGGCGGCTGCGGCACATCGGGCAGGGCGTGCGCCATACCCGTACTCAGGCCAAACGCACCCAATCCCAGTGCACCGGTCATGGTGGTGGTTACTGCGAACTTCTTGAAGTTCATGGTCACTCCTTCGCCTTGCCTCATCGCGACCACCACCAAACGGTGGCCATCGCGTGATGTTCGGTTTAGGAAATTGCGTGACCGCCGTATCTCCGACGACCGTGTCGCCTCTCCTTTGGACGACAACGCAATACCTTGACCCCCCACTTGTATGTCGGGCCCGGCACCCCGATGCGTTATCAGCGCTTCGCGGATTCGGCCGCTGCGGGACCCCAAAAAGACCCCGCTACCAGGCGATCAGGCGGGTGAAAAAAGTCCAGCGGTCATGTCGATGCTGCCCTGCGTCTGCCCGTTGAGCACGAGCACCAGACCGGCCACCCACTGCACCAATTCAAGATCGCGAATACGTGGCGCGCCGACACCGTCACCGGCCCGCGGCAGCGGCACCTGCACGGTCGACGTCGTCGCCCGATAATGCCCACCGGGGTACATGCGCTTGAGCCTCAGCTGCGCCGAATCCGGCAGCACCATCGGCGACAGCTTCACCGTCGAGGCGGACACGGCACCGATCTCGGTGATGCCGTACTCCCGGCACAACAGCCGCAGCCGCGCCACCGCGACCAGACGCTGCGCGGGCTCGGGCAGGGGTCCGTAGCGGTCGACAAGTTCGTCGACGACGGCCCGAATCGCGTCCTCGTCCGTGGCCGCGGCGAGCCGTCGATAGCCTTCCAGCCGCAACCGGTCACTGCCGATGTACTCCGGCGGCAAGTGCGCATCGACCGGCAGATCGACCCGCACTTCCTTCTGTTCCTGCGGTGTGGCAACAGTTTTCCCGTCGGCGGCGGCGCGGTAGGCCTCGACGGCCTCGCCGACCAGCCGGACGTAGAGATCGAACCCCACCCCGGCGACGTGACCGGACTGCTCGACACCCAGCACGTTGCCGGCACCGCGAATTTCCAGATCCTTCATGGCCACGGCCATTCCGGCGCCCAGTTCGTTGTTCTGCGCGATGGTGGCCAGCCGGTCGTAGGCCGTCTCGGTCAGCGGGGAGTTCGGCGGGTACAGGAAATAGGCGTAACCACGTTCGCGGCTGCGGCCCACCCGGCCACGCAGCTGATGCAGCTGCGACAAGCCGAAGGTGTCGGCCCGCTCGACGATCAACGTGTTGGCGTTGGAGATGTCCAGGCCCGTCTCGACGATCGTGGTGCAGACCAGGATGTCGTACTCGCGGTTCCAGAAGCCCTCGACGGTCTTCTCCAGCGTCTCCTCGTTCATCTGGCCGTGCGCCACAACCACTCTGGCTTCGGGCACCAGCTGGCGGATCCGGGCTGCGGCCTGATCGATCGTGCGGACCCGGTTATGGATGTAGAAGGCCTGCCCGTCGCGCAGCAACTCGCGGCGCAGCGCCGCGGCCACCTGTTTGTCGTCGTGCGGACCGACGTAGGTGAGCACCGGGTAGCGCTCCTCGGGCGGGGTGAGGATCGTCGACATCTCGCGGATGCCGGCCAGGCTCATCTCCAAGGTGCGTGGGATGGGGGTGGCGCTCATGGTGAGCACGTCGACATGGGTCCGCATCGACTTGATGTGCTCTTTGTGCTCGACGCCGAAGCGCTGTTCCTCGTCAACGATGATGAGGCCCAGGTCTTTCCAGGTCACACCGGTCTGCAACAACCTATGCGTGCCGATCACCACGTCGACCGACCCGTCGGCCATGCCCTCCATGGTGGCGCGCGACTCGGCCGGATCGGTGAATCGAGACAACCCCTTCACCGTCACCGGGAAGCCCGCCATCCGGTTGGTGAAGGTCTGCAGATGCTGATCCGCCAGCAGCGTCGTCGGCACCAGCACCGCAACCTGCTTGCCGTCCTGCACGGCCTTGAACGCCGCCCGCACCGCGATCTCGGTCTTGCCGTAGCCCACGTCACCGCAGATCACCCGGTCCATCGGAACCGGCTTCTCCATATCGGATTTGACCTCGGTGATCGCGGTCAGCTGATCCATGGTCTCGGTGAAGCCGAACGCGTCCTCCATCTCGTTCTGCCATGGAGTGTCCGGGCCGAACGCGTGCCCGGGTGCGGATTGCCGCTTGGCGTAGAGCGCAACCAGTTCACTGGCGATCTCGCGAACAGCCTTGCGTGCCTTGGTTTTCGTGTTGGCCCAGTCACTGCCGCCAAGCTTCGACAACGAAGGCGCCTCGCCGCCGACGTAACGCGAGAGCTGATCGAGCGAATCCATCGGCACATACAGCCGGTCGGATCCACCACCCCGCTTGGACGACGCGTACTCCAGCACCAGATACTCGCGGCGGGCGCCGCCGACCACCCGCTCGGTCATCTCGACGAACTTGCCGATGCCGTGCTGATCGTGGACCACCAGGTCGCCCGCGGTCAACGCCAGCGGATCGACGACGTTGCGCCGTTTGGCGGCAAGCTTTTTGCCCTCCGACGCGGTCACCCGGTTACCGGTCAGATCGGTCTCGGTGATGACCACGAGGTTGGCCCCGGGCAGGATCACACCATCGTGCAGCGGGCCCTTGAGTACCCCGACCACGCCGGCCTTGGGAGCCGCGCCGGGCTCCAACATGCCTGCAGGAGTATCGGATTCACCGAGCTGCTCGACGACGCGGTGCGCGGTACCGGTTCCCGGGGTGACCACCGCGGCGTACCCGCCGGTGGCCACATGGGCGCGCAACATCGCGAAGATCTCTTCGAGGCTCTGCTGGCTGCGGGCCGATGGCGAGGGCCGCAGATCGAGTTCGGTGGCCTTCTCGTCGGGCAGCTGGCTCAGCGTCCACCACGGGTGCCCACCGGCGACGGCATCCTCACGGGCCTGGTCGAACGGCACGAAACCAGAGGCGCCCAGCGCCTCGATGTCGATGGGCGCGTCGCCGCCGACCGCGGCCGTCGACCACGAGGCCTCCAGGAACTCCCGGCCGGTCTTGATCAGGTCGGCCGCGCGGGTACGTACCTTCTCCGGGTCGCACAACAGCACCGGAGCCCCCTCGGGCAGATGATGCGTCAGCGTCGTCGGCTGCACCGGATGCAGCAGCGGCAGCAGCGCCTCCATCCCATCGACCGGGATGCCCTCGGCGAGCTTGGCCAGCATGTCGGGCACGCTGCCCGGCACGCTGTTCTCGTGGGTGGGATGCTCGGCGGCGAGGGCGGCGGCGCGCTCGCGTACGTCGTCGGTCATCAACAGTTCGCGGCACGGCACCGCGATGACGTTCTGCACCGGGATCTCGGGAATCGAGCGCTGGTCAGCGATCGAGAACATCCGCATCTCGGAGATCTCGTCGCCCCAGAACTCGACACGCACCGGGTGCTCGGCCGTGGGCGGGAACACATCGAGGATGCCGCCGCGCACCGCAAACTCGCCACGTTTGCCGACCATGTCGACGCGGGTGTAGGCCAGATCGACCAGCCGGGCGATGATCGCCTCGAACTCGGCCTCGGCACCGACGGTCAGGATGACCGGCTCGACCCCAACGATGTCGGGAGACATCGGCTGCAGCAGCGAGCGGGTGGTGGTCACCACGACCCGCAGCGGCGGGCCCAGCGTCTCGTCGTCCGGACGGGCCAGCCGGCGCAGCAGCAGCAACCGGGCGGCGACCGTCTCCACCCCCGGGGACAGCCGCTCGTGCGGCAGCGTCTCCCAGGACGGGAACAGCGCGACGGCGTCTCCGAAGACTCCGCGTAGTTCGGCGGTCAGATCATCGGCCTCGCGTCCGGTGGCGGCGACCACCAGCAACGGGCCGTGCTGGGCCAGCCCGGCGGCCACCAGGACGCGGGCACTGGCCGGCCCGACGAGTGCGAGATCGGCGGGCCGGTCGGCGGCGCGACGAACGACGTCCTGCAGGGACGGATCGGTTAAAGCCAGCTCGACGAGACCCGCGATCGGGGTCTGGACATGGTTGTGCCCCGGTGCGGTCATGATGGGACCCATTCTACGGGGCTTGGTTTTCCGGTCCGCCCCGCTCTCGGTGGGGCGATCATGGAGAAATGCGGCGTATCGCGGTGGCACTCGTTCTGGTGCTGACGGCGGTGCTCGCCGGACTGTGGCTCACCACTCGGACGGCACCGCGCGATGCGGTGGCGACGCACCTCGGACCCGACGGCGTCCCCGACTTCACCGCCTACCCCGCCGTCGATCCGACCGAGTACGTCCTGCGCCGGGGCCGGGGTTTCCCCGTGCAGGGTTTCCGCACGCCCGACGGCTTCGTCTGCATGACCACCCAACACCGGGCGATGTACGCGCTGGACTGCCGGGGGCCATTCGTCGGTGCCCCCGACGGCGCCAACCTGGCCCACCTGTTCAGCTACGGCACCACCAACGGCGCGATTCCGATGAGCTTCTCCCGGTCCGACGAACCGCTCAGCCCGGTCGACGGCCTCAGCGAGGACGAGGCGCCGATGCTGCCGGCCGGCCGGCGCTTCGAGGTGGGCAACGCCACCTGCGTCTATACCGACGACATCCGGCTGGCCTTGTCGAATGGCCGACCCAGTGAAGGGCAACGGGTTCGTCGCCACTGCCACTGGGACGACGACGTTCGGCCGGTCCTGAGTTTGGCGCGCTGAGCCCGGTCCAGACGGTGCTAGGTTTCGAACAGCAAATCTTCAGACAGGAGCAGTGATGGGCCGAGTGCGCCGATGACCGTCACAATCTCCACCGTCACCGCCAGCACCCCCACCACCCTGTCCGAGGCCGCAGCCCAACTCAAGGGCAAGGTCGAACAGCTCGACATGCAGATCAGTAAGCAAAGGCAAATTCTCGCCGAGCTTGGGGCCGACTGGAAAGGCACCGCGGCCGACGCGGCGATCGCCAGTGGTAACCAGAACCTCGAACGGCTGTCCGGTCTACGGTCTCGGCTGGAGAACATCCAGATCGCCCTGAAGTCCGGCGAATCCAACCTCACACCGCTGCGCACCGAGATCCTCAATGTCGCCAAGCAGGCGATGAGCCTCGGCGCGACCGTCAGCGACGACGGCACCGTCACCGCCTCGGGCTCCAGCAAGCTCATGACACCCACGTTGGCCGCCGCCTACACGTCCACGCTGAAAAGCCTTCTGCAGCAGTTCGGCTCGGTCGACGAAGCGCTTGCCAACGCTGTCAGACAGAGCGCATCGGGAACCGGCGATCCGATTGCAGGCAATCTGGGCGACCTGCCGGCGTCGCCGCTCAAGCGCGATCTCGAATCCCTCAAGCCACCTGACGGCGCCACCGACACCGAGGTCAACCAATGGTGGGACTCGTTGAGTGAGGAGGAACGCAACCGGATCATCGTCGAGCGCCCGGAATGGGTCGGAAATCTCGACGGAGTGCCCGGCACCGCGCGCGACCTGGCCAATCGCAACCGGCTGGGCACACTGCGCAACGATCCGAATCTGACTGCAGAAGAACGGGCCACGCTGGTCGAGATCGACAAGGCGCTGTCCGAGCCAGATCGCCAGCTTCTCGTTGTCGATTTCGATGGCGAGCATCCGAAGGTGGCGCTGGCGATCGGCAATGTTGACACTGCTGACCACGTCAGCGTGTACGTGCCGGGCACTGGTTCGGTGACCTATGACAAACCTAAGGAAGGCAACGACCTACCGACGTATGTCGAACAGGCTGAATGGTTGAAATCCGAGACCGAACTCGTGCTCGAGAAAGCCGACAAGCACAATGAGACCGTCGCCACCGTGACCTGGATGGGTTATGAACCGCCTGATTGGATAGACGAGGCAGCCAGCGCCCACTACGCCGATGACAACGCGCCGAAGCTGGCCTCATTCATCAACGGGCTGGACAGTTCCCGCGACACCGATCCGCATCTGACCGTGCTCGGCCACTCCTACGGTTCAACGCTCGCCAGCGAGGCATTGCAACGCGGTACCGCCGCGGACGATGTCGTGTTCATGGGTTCGCCGGGACTGGAAACGAATCCATGGCAAACACTCCATGCGACAACGCCCTCCGACCTACATTTGTCGGAGGGCCATGTTTTCGTCGAGCACGCAGACAACGACATCGTGGCAAACCTCGCGCGGTTCGGCTACGCCGTTCCGTCGAGCCTGCCAGGCTTCATCGACTTGTCGACCAACTCAGAGTCAACGCCGTTGGGCGACCGGAATCAGTCCACCGGGCACAGCGAGTACTCGTTTATCAACACCAGTGGGCTGTACAACCAGGCCGTCGTAGTTGCAGGCCTGGGGCAGAACGAAAAATTCGTACGAGTGGAGGATTGATGTGGCGGTTAATGGTCTCTCTGATTTTCGCCATTACATTGACCGGCTGTGGACCAATGTTTGAGTCCAAGTACGAAGGCCCCGCCGAAGGCGACTATGGCTATGGCGCCCCGGAAGAACTCGAACCACTGCTGGCCCGACGCGACGCCGAAGAAGTCCTCGCCGATCGCGACCGGATGATCACAGAGATCATCGCGGAACTATCTCAGATCGTCCCAGGGTCACAGTGGTTGCCGCATCGTCAGGAGCGCCGCAGCGGCTGTGGCGAGTTCGGCTCCACCTACGGCAAGCGGATCTTCGGGCAGATCTTCACCTCCGAGGTCGCCGTGCCCGCAGCCCTGTGGAACCAGGCATCTCAAGCCGTCGTCGACATCGCCGCCAAATACGGCTACACCAACATCACTGGACGCACCGAAAACCCGGTCGGCGACGAATCGACCGATCTGACCATCACCGACAGTGACGGTGGCAGGCTGTCCTTCGGATCTCAGGCGAACGCCGTACTGCAGGTTGTCACTGGCTGCTACCTCACCGCAGAAGACAAGCGGCAAGCCCGCGAAGCCGCACCGAAGTAATTCCATGCGACGAATCGTCGGCGCACTGATAGTCGCCCTCGCACTGGCCGGGTGCGGCCACATGTTTGACACCATGCCTCCGGTCAAAGGGGAAGGCGACTACGGCTATGGAACACCGAAAGAACTCGGCGCCCTGCTGGCCCGCCGCGACGCCGAAGAAGTCCTCGCCGACCGCGACCGGATGATCACCGAGATTACCGCCGAACTATCGCAGATAGTGCCGGGAGGAAATTGGCTGCGTGACAGCGAAGGAACCAGCACTCCCTGCGGCGAGTTCGGCTCTACCGACGGCGAAATCGATTTCGGTCCGCACTACGTTTCGCAGATACCCGTTCCGGCATCGCTGTGGCCCAGGGCTTCACAAGCCGTCATCGACATCGCGGCCAAGTATGGCTACACCGACGTGACGAGCCGGACCGAGAACGCTACCGACGAGACGCACAAGGACCTGACCATCCGGGACGCAGACGGTGGCCGGCTCGCGTTCGGTTCCCTGGAGGCCTCAACCATGCAGGTCACCACCGGCTGCTATCTGACCGCCGAGGACAAGCGAAAGGCCCGCGAGGCAGCGCCGAAGTAACGCGCACCGTCAAGATCGCCGCCGCGGGCGTCAAGGGATCGTCAAGCCCGATGACACCGACCCCACCTGGGCGGACGGTGAAGTCATGACCCTGCTGGACATCCTCCCGTCACTGCGCGCCACAACCCGACCGCGGCTCGATCCGACCATCTGGCCGCTGACGACCGGCGTCGACGAGTCGGGCCGAATCACCGTCGGCCGGGTGGCACTGGCCGACATCGCCGACGAGTACCGCACCCCCGCCTACGTTCTGGACGAAACCGATTTCCGGACCCGGGCCCGGCGTTACCGGGCCGCCCTCGGTCAGGCCGAGGTGGTGTACGCCGGCAAGTCGCTGCTGACGACGGCGGTGGCCCGATGGGCAGGCGAAGAGGGGCTCGGGGTCGACGTCTGCTCCGCGGCCGAGCTGGCGACGGCATTGGCCGGCGGAGTCGACCCCAAGCGAATCGTGCTGCACGGCAACGCCAAGTCGTGTGACGAGCTGCGCGATGCAATCGACGTCGGGGTAGGCCGGATCGTGATCGACTCCCCGATGGAGATCACCTATCTGGCCGGGCTGGCCCGTAGGCCGCAGCCGGTGCTGATCCGGGTCACCCCCGACATCGACATCCACGGCCACCGTGCCGTCACCACCGGGGTGACCGATCAGAAGTTCGGCTTCGCGCTCGCCGACCGGCGCGCTGCCCGGGCCGTCGCCCGAATCCTGGCCACACCCAACCTCGACCTGGTGGGCCTGCATTGCCATATCGGTTCGCAGATCACCGATCCCGCGCCCTATGGCGAGGCGGTGCGCCGGCTGATCGGCGCGATGGCCGACATCCGCGCCGAACACGGCCTGGTGCTGACCGAGCTCAACATCGGTGGCGGCCATGGCGTTCCGTATGTGCGCGGCGATGCGGGCCTGGACACCAGCGAGTTGGCCGCCGTCATCGAGGATGCCCTGACGGCGGCCTGTGCCGCCGAACGGTTCCCGCGGCCCCGTCTGGTCGTCGAACCCGGACGCGCCATCAGCGCCCGGGCCGGAGTCACGCTGTACCGGGTGTGCGGCGTGAAGTCGCAGCCGGGCGGTCGCACCTTCGTTGCGGTAGACGGCGGCATGAGCGACAACCCGAGAGTCGCCCTCTATGGCGCGAAATACACAGTGGCCCTGGCCAATCGGCACTCCCTCGGACCGACGACGGTCACCACGGTGGCGGGTCGGCACTGCGAGTCCGGCGACGAGATCGTGCGTGACGTCGAACTACCGGCCGACATCCATGCCGGCGACCTGCTGGCCGTGGCTTGCACCGGGGCCTATCAGCACAGCATGGCCTCGACCTACAACATGGTCGGCAGACCCCCGCTGATCGCAGTGCGTGACGGTGCCACGCGGGTGCTGGTGCGACGGGAGACGACGGCCGACCTGTTATCGCGGGATCTGGGATGAATTCTGGTGCAACGCAGCTAATAACATCGGTGCTAGCGTTTATCCGTCGTTGAGGGGACGCACGGGGGGTTGGCGCGATGACGGTCACCATATCTGTGGTAGCCGACACCAATCCGACTCTCTTGAACGACGCTGCGGCGCAACTGAAGACACAGGTGACGCGTCTCGAAGCGGAAATCGCCGCGCAACAAGCCGCACTGGGCCGCCTTGGCGAGAAATGGAAAGGGACCGCCTCCGAGGCAGCACAGGCACAGGCCAAGGCGATGCTCACCCGCCAGATCGGCCTGAAAAATCAGCTTGCCAAGACACAAGCCGCTCTGAGCTCGGCGGGGACGAATCTGACTGCTCTGCGAACTGAGATCCTGAACATGGTGAAGCAGGCGATATCGATCGGTGGTCTGGTCGCAGGAGATGGCACCGTTACTCCGTCACCCTTCAGCAGCCTGCTCACTCCGCAGGTCGCCAAGAAATACACCGACATCTTGCGCGGCCTCCTGACTCAGTTCGATCGAATAGATCAGGCCACTGCCGCCGAACTCCAGGCCAACAGCGGCGAGGCCGGTCCGGGAGCAGCATCGCAAGCGGGAATCGGAGGCGAGGATTCGCCGTACAAGTGGACCGACAGGGACCTCTACCGAGGCAACCCCTCATCCGCCGACATCGGTCAAAATGCACTGGGCGACTGCTATCTGGTCGCCGCCATGGGGGCGCTTGCCGACGCCGACCCCGAGCGCATCAAGAACAAGATCAGCTTCAACCCGGAGACCGGCGAGTTCGACGTCACTTTGTGGGATGGCAACGAGTGGCGGCACGTCCCGGTAACTCAGGCCGACATCGATGCGAATATGGCCGCCCAAGGCGGCAGTGGTCTGGATACTGATGACCCCACACAGATCAACCACCAAGGTGCGTTGTGGCCGGCAGTGATCGAAAGCGCGTACGGCAAGCTCAAGGCGCCCGGTCAGAACCTCTTACCCGGCATCGGGCAGGGCGGACAGACCAGTGCAGCGATGGAAGCGCTGACCGGAAATCGCGGCATTTCGATAGATCCCTCACAGGAGTGGTACCGGACCCTCAACATCGATCAGCAGATCTCGCAGGCATTACAGACCCACCAGCCGGTCGTGTTATCCACGACAGGCAATCCGGGCAACACCGGCCTGGTCGGCAATCACGCCTACACCGTCATCGGCATAACTGGCACCGGAAGCGAGGCACTGGTGACAGTCCGCAATCCGTGGGACGTCGACGATAAGGTCAAGACCGTCCGGCTGGGTGATCTCGTGGGATCGGGGTGGTCAGGCGCCACCGGCGACGGGCCCGTTGGGAACGTCAACATCGGACAGCTATAGGCAAGGGGGCCGGCGTTGTCAGCTAAGTGGGTTCTCATCGCGATCGTCAGCGTCCTCGTTGCGGTGCTAGCTGCCATGGTCTACACCCAATATCGTCCGTCGCAGCAGAACCTTCTTGAAACCATCGACCAAGCCCCCTCGTGGCAGGGCGCACCGAAATTCGTTGCCCTGAGCACCGAGTCGGAGGCGGACGAGAAACGATTCACCGAACGGCTCCGAGCGGCGGCCGCCGACGTCCTGCCCGACGCCACGGTCACCGAGGAGCGGCTGTTCGTCGACAACGGACGGGTATGGGATGCGGTTCGCAAGTCGGGCGATGCGTATTTCGACCGATTCGGGTATAGCCGAACCGCAGACAGCAGTACCACTTCGGGTGAATGGACCGTCAACTACATCACGTGGAGGCCCGGCAACGGTTTCCGTCGGTCCTTCGACAAGCGCATCGCCCTGGTACTTGAGATGTCGATCCCGCGCGACCGCGGCAAGCTCGCCGGGTTTTTCGTCATGCAACCGAAGGACTAACGCCGCAGATCTACTCCTCGTGCAGGATCGGGTCGGACTCCAGATGGGTCAGCCCATTCCACGCCAGATTGACCACGTGCGCGGCCACCACTTCCTTCTTGGGTTCGCGGACATCGAGCCACCACTGCGCGGTCATCGACACCGACCCGACCAGGGCCTGGGCGTACAGCGGCGCCAGATCCGGGTCGAGCCCACGCCGAGAGAAGTCCCCGGCCAGGATCGACGACACCTGGTTGACGGCGTCGTTGAGCAGGGTGGCGTAGGTGCCGGAGGTGATGGCCGCCGGTGAGTCGCGGATCAGGATCCGGAAGCCGTCGGTGTGTTCCTCGACGTAGGTCAGCAGGGCCAGCGCGACGCGTTCGACCCGCACCCGCGACCGGTTGTTGGTCAGCGACGAGGTGATCCCGTCCAGCAGGGCCGACATCTCACGGTCGACGACGACGGCGTACAGCCCTTCCTTACCGCCGAAATGCTCGTACACCACGGGTTTGGAGACGTTGGCGCGCTGGGCGATCTCCTCGATGGAGGTGCCCTCATAGCCCCGTTCGGCGAACAACGACTTGGCGATCTCGATGAGCTGTTGTCGTCGTTCGGTGCCGGTCATCCGGGCGCGAGGGGCCCGGACTTCCTTCTCGGGTGCTGCCACGCATATCAGGCTAGACCGTTCGACTAGAGTCTCTCCCGGACATTCCGTCGTGGTGTAATCGGCAGCACCTCTGATTTTGGTTCAGATAGTTCAGGTTCGAGTCCTGGCGACGGAGCTAGGCGGCAGATCCACCGCGTGCGCACGCAGCGCGGCCAGGGTTTCGGCGGATGGGAACGGCGGGGTGCGATAACGCGTCGGCACCGGCCCCGGCAGCGGCCGTAACCCCACCGCGTCGACGAGCACCCCGAACGGAACGGTGAACAGGTCCGATCCGTCCGGTTCGGACCCGATCATGATGTAGTCGGTTTCGGGCAGGTCCCATTCGGCGCCCTTGCCCCAGACGGACACGGTTCGCACGCCCCAGGGCGTCTCGACGGTTCCGACACGGCCGACATACTGCGGGATCATTTCGCGCTCGTAGTGATCCTGCAGAAAGTCGGTCTGAGACCCGTACTCCCTTGCCGCCTGCACAGCGCGGGCGCGCAGCGCGAGATGACGCATCGGATGAGGCCCGGCCTGATCCAGCGGCACGATCGTCCCGTCACCGATGGTGTAGCCCTGTGGGGACATGAACCTGTCGGCATCGAGATACATGCGTTCAGCGGCCTCGAACAACCCCGGTGCATCGGCGGGATCGTCGGTGCCCACCAACAGCACTCCGTCCCCCGGCATGAACACCAGCGGCCGGCCCTGCCCGGGCACGGCCAACGAGCTGAGCCACCCGTCGACGACGATGAGCGCATCGACGTACGTTCCGCCGTCGGCATCTCTGAGCATGACCTTCTGCCCCGGGGCGACCTCGGGCAACCGCCCAGCAAGGTTCTCCCTGGCCGCGGCGAACACCTCAAGCCCGGTGACACCCCACCGTTCGGTGGCCGCAACGGTGACCACTACCCGCCGGTCGGGCAGATCGACCACGACGAGCTCGCTGACCAGCGGCCACAGCTGACGTGCCCAGATCGGATCGTCCCGCCGGGTCATCGCGGTGACGTAACTCTGCGGTCGCAGGACCGGCCGCAGCAGCGGCCGGGCTTGGGACCAGTCCACCGGAACCCCTTGGGCAAACACATCCATCGGGCAAGCCTATGGCGGCTGCCCCGGGCCCCTGCGCAGCAGTTTTGCGGCACTCTGACCGAGAATGACACGCTGTCCGTGCGGGATTGCGACGTTGGGAAGTGGGGAACGATGACGACTCGAGACGGATCCGACGCAGCTGTCGTAGTGCTGGCAGCAGGTGCCGGGACCCGAATGCGCTCGGACACCCCCAAGGTGTTGCACACCCTGGCCGGGCGCAGCATGCTCAGCCACGCCGTCCACACCGTCGCCAATGCGACGGCCCAGCATCTCGTCGTCGTGCTCGGGCACGACCGGGAGCGCATCGCCCCCGCGGTCAGTGAGCTGGCCGACAAGCTGGGCCGCACCATCGACATCGCGATCCAGGACCAGCAGCTGGGCACCGGGCACGCCGTGGCGTGCGGCCTGAGCTCGCTGCCCGACGAATTCGCCGGCACGGTCGTGGTGACCTCCGGTGACGTCCCATTGCTCGATGCCGACACCCTGGCCGCGCTGATCGAGACCCACAGCACCGCGACGGCGGCCGCCACCGTGGTGACCACCACCGTGCCCGACCCAACCGGGTACGGCCGCATCCTGCGGACCCAGGACAACGAGGTCATCGGCATCGTCGAGCAGGCCGACGCCACCGATTCCCAGCGGGCCATCCACGAGGTCAACGCCGGGGTGTACGCCTTCGACATCGCCGACCTGCGTTCGGCGCTGAGCCGGCTGAGCTCCAACAACGCCCAGCAGGAGCTGTACCTCACCGACGTGATCGCGATCGTGCGCCAGGACGGCCGCACCGTGCGGGCCATGCACGTCGACGACAGCGCGCTGGTCGCCGGCGTCAACGACCGGGTGCAGCTCGCCGACCTCGGCGCCGAGCTGAACCGCCGCATCGTGGCCCGCCACCAGCGCGCCGGCGTGACGATCATCGACCCGGCCACCACCTGGATCGACGTCGACGTCAGCATCGGCCGCGACACCGTCGTCCGCCCCGGCACCCAACTGCTCGGCGCGTCCGAGATCGGAGCCGGCTGCGAGATCGGACCGGACTCCACCCTGACCGACGTCGAGGTGGGCGACGGCGCATCGGTGGTGCGGACGCACGCGCAGCTCGCGGTCATCGGCGCCGGCGCGACGGTCGGACCGTTCAGCTACCTGCGGCCCGGCACGATCCTCGGCGCCGAGGGCAAGCTCGGGGCCTTCGTCGAGACCAAGAACTCCACGATCGGCGCCGGCACCAAGGTTCCGCACCTGACCTACGTCGGCGACGCCGACATCGGCGATCACAGCAACATCGGCGCCTCCAGCGTCTTCGTCAACTACGACGGCGAGAACAAGCACCGGACCACCATCGGCTCCCACGTGCGCACCGGCTCCGACACCATGTTCATCGCCCCGGTCACCGTCGGCGACGGCGCCTACACCGGCGCCGGGACCGTGCTGCGCGACGACGTGCCGCCCGGCGCGCTGGCGGTCTCGGACAACGCCCAGCGCACCATCGAGGGCTGGGTGGAGCGCAAGCGCCCGGGCTCGGCTGCGGCCGAAGCCGCCCGCAGGGCCCGCGAGGAGTAGGCCGGCCGCGAGCGTGACGCTGCTGCACGAAATCCGTGGCAAACGCGTACGGGAACGCCACAGTCGGCACCCGCTGGGGCGTACAGACCGACGTTTTGTGTTGGCAATCTGGTAACCCGGCTACGAACAACCAGAAACGCTACGTACGATTGCTCCGTATCGATCCCCAACCGCGAAGGCAGCCATAGTGGCCACGGACTGGACCGACAATCGAAAAAACCTGATGCTGTTCTCGGGGCGTGCCCACCCCGAGTTGGCGGAGCAAGTGGCCAAGGAACTCGGTATCGAGGTCACTGCCCAGACCGCCCGGGACTTTGCCAACGGCGAGATCTTCGTCCGGTTCGACGAGTCCGTGCGTGGCTGCGACGCCTTCGTGCTGCAGAGCCATCCGGCGCCACTGAACCAGTGGCTGATGGAGCAGCTCATCATGATCGACGCGCTCAAGCGCGGTAGCGCCAAGCGGATCACCGCGATCCTGCCGTTCTATCCGTATGCGCGCCAGGACAAGAAGCACCGCGGCCGTGAGCCCATCTCGGCCCGCCTGGTCGCCGACCTGCTCAAGACCGCAGGCGCCGACCGCATCGTCTCGGTGGACCTGCACACCGATCAGATCCAGGGCTTCTTCGACGGCCCCGTCGACCACATGCGCGCCCAGTCGCTGCTGTGCGGCTACATCGCCGACAAGTACTCCGACACCGACATGGTGGTCGTCTCCCCCGATTCCGGTCGCGTCCGCGTCGCCGAGAAGTGGGCCGACTCACTCGGCGGTGTCCCGCTGGCCTTCATCCACAAGACCCGTGACCCGTTGGTGCCCAACCAGGTCAAGGCCAACCGCGTGGTCGGTGACGTCAAGGGCAAGACCTGCATCCTGACCGACGACATGATCGACACCGGCGGCACCATCGCCGGCGCCGTCAAGCTGCTGCGTGAGGACGGCGCCAAGGACGTGGTGATCGCCGCCACCCACGGCGTGCTGTCCGACCCGGCCGCCCAGCGCCTGGCCGAGTGCGGTGCCCGCGAGGTGATCGTCACCAACACGCTGCCGATCACCGAGGACAAGCAGTTCCCGCAGCTGACCGAGCTGTCCATCGCACCGCTGCTGGCCAGCACCATTCGCGCGGTGTTCGAGAACGGTTCGGTGACCGGGCTGTTCGACGGGTCCGCCTAATGGCGCGTATTTACCACAACCCCAAGTGCTCGACCTCCCGCAAGACCCTGGATCTGTTGCGGGAGAACGGGATCGAGCCCGAGGTGGTGCAGTATCTGAAGACGCCGCCGACGCGCGCGGAGCTGAAGCAGATGATCACCGACGCCGGCATCGACGTCCGCACCGCGGTGCGTAAGCGCGAATCCCTGTACACCGAGCTGGGTTTGGCCGACGCGTCCGATGACGAGCTGCTCGACGCAATGGCCGAGCACCCGATCCTGATCGAGCGGCCGTTCGTCGTCACCGACAACGGCACCCGGTTGGCCCGGCCGATCGATTCGGTGCGCGAGATTCTGTGAAGCGGCTGCTCGCCACGGCCGGTGCGCTGGCCGTCCTGGTCTCCGGTTGTGGCGCCGAAACGCCTGACTACAAGTCAATCTGGACGACGAGTTCGACCACCCCTGCCGCCGACGCGGGCCAGCAGCCGGTGCCACTGTGGCAGTTCCTGGAGGAGTCCGGCGTGGTGGGTGAGCCCATCGCACCGGAGAAGATCCCGCATCTGACCGTCACCATGCCGAGCCCGCCGGGCTGGCACCCGTACAACAACCCCAACCTGGCCCCGGGCACCCGGATGATCGCCAAGGGCGACACCTATCCGACCGCGATGCTGCTGGCATTCAAGTTGCACGGGGATTTCGACGTACCCCAGGCGCTCAAGGACCACGGTTACGCCGACGCCCAACTGTCGGAGAACTTCAAGCAGCTCAACGCATCCACCGCGGACTGGAAGGGCTTCCCGTCGGCGATGATCGAGGGCAGCTACGACCTCAACGGCAAGCGCATGCAGAGCTACAACCGCGTCGTGATCCCCGCCGACGGACTGCAACCGCCGCAGCGCTACCTCATCCAGCTGACCATCACCACCTACGCCGACGAGGCACAGGCGCAGGGGCCGGACATCGAATCGATCATCTCGGGGTTCAACGTCGGGAAGAAGTGACGGCGCGACCGTAGGGTGGTCAGCATGAGTGGATGGACCAGCGCCGACCTGCCTTCATACTCCGGCCGCCGGGTGATCGTCACCGGCGCCAACAGCGGGCTGGGGCTCGTCACGGCACGTGAGCTCGCCCGGGTGGGCGCCAAGGTCACCGTCGCGGTGCGCAACCTGGAGAAGGGCACCGCGGCCGCCGAGACCATGACGGGCGGGCAGGTCGAGGTACGCAAACTCGACCTGCAGGACCTGGCTTCGGTGCACGAGTTCGCCGACACGGTCGAGAGCGTCGACGTGCTGGTGAACAACGCCGGCATCATGGCCGTGCCGCTGAGCCGGACCGTCGACGGCTTCGAGAGCCAGATCGGCACCAATCACCTCGGTCATTTCGCCCTGACCAACCTGCTGCTGCCCAAGATCACCGACCGGGTGGTCACGGTGTCGTCGTTGATGCACTGGATCGGGAAGATCAGCCTTCGTGACCTGAACTGGAAGTCGCGGCCCTATTCGGCGTGGCTGGCGTACGGGCAGTCCAAGCTGGCCAACCTGATGTTCACCTCCGAGCTGCAACGACGGCTGACGGCCTCGGGTTCGCAGGTGCGTGCGGTGGCGGCCCACCCCGGCTATTCGGCCACCAATCTGCAGGGCCAGACCGGCAACAAGTTCGGTGAGCGCATGATGTCCACCGCCAACCGGATGTTCGCCAGCGACGCCACGTTCGGTGCCCGCCAGACACTGTTCGCGATCTCCCAGGATGTCCCCGGCGACAGTTTCATCGGCCCGCGGTTCGGCCAGTTCGGTGTCAGCCAGCCCGTCGGGCGCAGCCCGCTGGCCCGCAACGTCGCCACTCAGAAGGCGCTGTGGGACCTGTCCGAGCAGCTCACCAAGACCACCTATCCCCTGTAGGGCGTCTGCACGATTTTTGGGGACGGGCCGGTCTTTGCTACCCTGACCTGGCGTCACGGCGAGGGTGGACCATTTGGGCCACCGTTATCGGCGGGAACTTCTTCAAGTGTTGCGACCCTTGCCGTGCTGACGATCTGACCGCAGTACCGCAATCCAGAGGAGCAACACCATGGCCAAGGCCGCAGCCAAGAACATCCCCAACAAGCTGACCGCGACCGTGCGTACCCGCACCGGCAAGGGCGCCTCGCGCCAGGCCCGTCGCGACGGCAACGTGCCCAGCGTGCTGTACGGCCACGGCACCGAGCCCCAGCACCTGGAGATCAACGCCCGCGAGTTCGCCGCCGTGCTGCGCCACTCGGGCACCAACGCCGTGCTGACCCTGGACATCGAGGGCACCGAGCAGCTGGCCCTGACCAAGGCCCTGGACATCCACCCGATCCGCCGCAACATCCAGCACGCCGACCTGCTGGTCGTGCGCCGCGGCGAGAAGGTCACCGTCGAGGTCACCGTCACCGTCGAGGGTGACGCCGCCCCGGGCACCCTGGTGACCCAGGACGCCAACACCATCGAGATCGAGGCCGAGGCCCTGTCGATCCCCGAGCACCTCACCGTGTCGGTCGAGGGCGTCGAGGCCGGCACCCAGATCCTGGCCGGCCAGATCGAGCTGCCCGCCGGCGTTTCGCTGGTCTCGGATGCCGAGCTGCTGGTGGTCAACGTCGTCGAGGCTCCGAGCGCCGAGGCGCTCGAGTCCGAGGGTGCCGGTGAGACCGCCGAGGCCCCGGCCGCCGAGGAGCCGGCCGCCGAGGCTGCCGAAGCTTCCGAGTAAGCCTCCGGACCACTACGTAGGACACTCCTCGAATGGCCGAGCCGCTGCTGGTGGTGGGCCTGGGTAACCCCGGGCCCGCCTACGCCAAGACCCGGCACAACGTCGGGTTCATGGTGGCCGAGGTACTGGCCGCCCGCATCGGCTCGGCCTTCAAGGTGCACAAGAAATCCGGTGCCGAGGTGGTCACCGGGCAGCTCGCCGGAGCGCCGGTGGTGCTGGCCAAACCTCGGTGCTACATGAACGAGTCCGGTCGTCAGGTCGGGCCGTTGGCCAAGTTCTACTCCGTGCCGCCCGGCCGGATCGTGGTGATCCACGACGAGCTGGACATCGACTTCGGCCGCATCCGGCTCAAGGTCGGTGGCGGCGAGGGCGGCCACAACGGGCTGCGGTCGGTGGCGTCAGCCTTGGGCAGCAAGGATTTTCAGCGGGTCCGCATCGGCGTGGGACGCCCACCCGGCCGCAAGGACCCGGCGGCGTTCGTGCTCGAGGCCTTCAACGCCGCCGAACGCACCGAGCTGCCGACCATCTGCGAGCAGGCTGCCGACGCCACGGAGCTGTTGATCGCCCAGGGCTTGGAGCCGGCCCAGAACACCGTGCACGCCTGGTGATCCTCACCAACTGAAGGGTCGCCCGAGAGTCAACGTCCGTTCGGCCGGCGCATACCAGCCCTGCGGCGCGTACTGGTCGGTGTGCAGGTAGCACTGCACCCGTACCTGCGAGCTGCCGGGACTGAAGGTGAGCAGTCGGCTGATCGGCAGCGTGGTGATCGGCATGTGGTGGCGACTCAGCGACGCCACATTCATGAAGTACGTTCCACCCCAAGCCTGCTCGATGTGGGTCTTGCCGCCGTGGGAGTCCTCGGGGTTGGTGTGGGTGTGCCCGGCCAGCCAGAGTGCGACGGCCCCGGGATGCTCCGTCAGGTACCGCTCGAAGGCGCCGGAATCCGGCTTGCCGCCGACCCAGTACAGGTAGGACGCTCCTTGTGGCGTGCCCTGCGGGAACGGGCGGTGGTAGTGCTCGTAGAGCCGGCCGTCGGCGCCGCGGCGCACACCCTCCCACTCGCCCGATGCCACAGTGGTGTCCTTGAGCACGTAGTGGTGCACCGTGACGATGATCGAATCGCGGTTCTGCTCAACCATGTTCGCCCACCACCGAAACGTCTCGGACGAAACCACGCCGCCGGGGTTGCCGCCGAGGGTGCCGCGGCCGACCGTCTGCGACGGCTCGTTGCGATCACTGAGCATCAGGAAGAGCAGGTTGCCCACCCGGAACGCGTACCGTTCCCAGGTCCCGCTGACCGGGTACGGCCGGGCGCCGGCGTCGACACCGGAGTGTGCGGTGTGCGCCCCGAGCGGATCGACCCACTTCTGCCACCACCATGCATCGGGTTCGGAAAGCCCACTGCGGTCGTGGTTTCCGCACACCGAGTACACATCCTCGCGGCGATGCTTGCGCATGACCGAAAGCTGCCTGCGTACCTCATCTCCCTCGGCGTCGTCCGGCAGGCTGTGATGCGCCCCGGACATGTCGCCGACGTCGACTGCGATGTCCCAGTCGAACGGCGGGCCGCCTTGTGCCCCACCGAACTCGGACTGGCGGATGGCATCGGCCAGGCTCTCCCGGCCGAACCGCTTGTCGGTCCCGACGTGAGCGTCACCGAACGCCCAGAGCCGAAAGTCTTCCCGCTGTGTGGCCATCGCCGCGCAACGATAGCCACGCCGCGGTGACGCCGTCCGGCGTTGCGATCAGGCTGATTCCAAAGTCCGGTCAGCGCCTCCGGATCCCGCTGTCGACGACCTTGACGGTCTTGTGCGGAAACCGCTTCTCGGCGTGCGCCTTGGCCGCCGAGTTCGGCAGCACGTACAGGGTTTCGCGTTTGTCCCGTAGCGGTTTGAGCACGCGGTCCATGAACTCCTTGCGGTCATCGAGGTATGGCTCGATCACATCCTCCCCCGCCGGGCACACCGCCAGGCAGTAGGCCGCCTTGTAATTCGCCTTGAAGGACAGGCTCTGCCACATCGACGCATTTTCCGAATCGCTGACCCGGGAGCGGAAGTCGGCGGCGTCGGTGCTGTCGGCGATGGTCTGCGCCCAGTCGGTGAACCCGCCCATGAACTCGCGGTAGTTGTGCACCGAACACGCGACGAAATCGAATTCCCCATCCTTGCCGATCGCGCCGACCGGGCAGGCCGCCACACAGAGCTTGCATTCCAGACAAGGTGAATAGTCCAGCGGCGCACCGTAACTGCTGATCGGCGCGGCCACCAGGATGGTGGCCAGCAGGATGAAGTTACCGAATCTCGGGTGGATCACGTTGCGGTGGATCCCCATCACCCCCAGACCGGAGGCCACCGCCACGGGTTTGTGCGCCACCACCCAGATCCGCCCCGGGAATCGGTCCATCTCCATCGGGAAGGTGGCCGACGGGTTCACCGCACGGTGGCCGGCGTCCTCCAATGCCCGGGTGATCCGGTGGGCGGCCTCGTTGATGATCTCGCCGCTGCGGTGGAACTCCTGGTTCGCGACGCTGCGGGTCGATGAGCGCACGTTGTCGCGGTTCATCTTCACCACCAGCGAGATGTAACTCCGCACTCCCGGTAGCGCGATCTCCACGTGCTCCCGCTCGGAATCCAGGGCCGGGTTGTCCACGGCGGCGAACGCGACGTCGTCGGCCCCGGAGTCCAGGCACAGCTGCCGCAACCAGTCGGCATCGATCACGTCCGGGACCGCCGCGGCCGCACGGGCGCGGACCGCCCGCACCGTGGGATGGTCGGCCAACCGGGGCGGGAGATTCGGCTTCATCCATCTGAGTATAGATATCTATACTCAGCATGCAAGGATTGCTCCTACCGGCGTAAAGAAAGCGTTCAGACCCCGATGCAGACCCACGCCGCAGGGGTACACCCGAGGTATGGACACGAACCGACTGCTGACCCCGCTACTCGACGGCTCCCGGCCGTGGGGCTGCGTGCAGGTCCGGCCCGGTCGCTTCGGCATCACCTACTACCGCCTGGTGGTGTACCCGCCGGACCTGAGCCGGACCGAGCACCGCCTGGTCCGGCTGGCCCGAGGCTGGCCGCTGTGGGGAATGACGCTGTGGTTGCTGTGCCAGATCTGGCTGGCTGGCCAGATGTCACCCTGGCTCGCGTTCGGGATCTCCACGGCAGTCGCCGCGGCCACCGGGGCCGTCACGCTCGGCCTGTCCGGTGGCGGCTACCACCGGGTGCGCACGATGAGCGCGACCACGATGGGCGGCTATGACGACCCGGATTCGTGCGCGTTGCGAGACCGACTGGTCGCGCTGGCGGCGATCCTGCTGCGGGCCGACGAGGACCGCGCCCGCGGCGAGATCACCGCCGTCGACCACGAGCTGACCTGGTGGCAGGTCTACAACCTCATGCAGGACAGCGCCACGAGCACCCGGCAGGCGAACTGATGTCCGACATGTTCGAGGTGCTCGCACTGATGGCAGCACCCGCCGCGATCCTGTTGGCGCTGCGCTGGCATGTGCTGCGCCAGAACCGGGCCGCCGCGGCGGAGAGCATGCCGAACAACACGCTGCGAGGGTGCATGCCCGACAGCGGACATACGCCCTCGCAGCGCTGAAGCTCGTCTTGTGCTAGCGGCGAGCGCCCGGCATCCCCAGCCAGGGGAACACCGGGATGTTGGCGGGCGGCGCCGTGGTTCCGGGCCGCGCCTTTATCGACGTGCTGCCATTGGTCGAGCAGATGGTCTTGGTGGCCGTGTCCTGGCAGGTCGGTCGAGCGGCCGCAATGGGAGCCGAAATTACCGACACTGCAATCAGACCCGCCATCGCAAAAGCAAACTTACCGCGACCTTTCATCATGTCCTTCCCCTTCCGGGCTACGACCGCGATACCAGAAACGTCATGCGCGGAGCGCGCCGGCATCATTTCGCTCATCAGGGGCAGGCCGATACGACAACGGGGGAATCCGCATCGAGCGGGGTGTTGTTTGCCGCCGCACGGTTGAAGGCGTCCTGACGAGCAGCTTCGACAGTCGGTCCGGCACCACCGGCCACCACCCAGTTGCTGTCGCTGGCGACCGACACGATGCAGAGATTGTCGTTCGTCACCTCGTCGGCGGTGCATTCCACGCCACCGGCGGCTTCGCACGCCGCGATCACCGCCGCCGAGGCCTCTTCGCTGGTGTCACCGGTTGCGGTGAAGCCCGCGATGGTGTTGATGAAATCGCCGGTACCGACCGCCACGAACATGTCTTCGGGGTCGCCCTCCACATATCCACCCGGGCCACCTGCCCACGCGGTGCCCGCGGAAATCCCGGCAACGACGACGCCCACGCCGAGGATCGCCGAAACCCGTTTGGATTTGACCATTGCAGCCCTCTCGTCAAAGTGATTTCTGCCACAGAATACAAAAACACTGCATGAACGATGGGCAAATCGACCGTGCTATCACCGAATTAGTAATCAGCGGATGTCCGGTCGCGCTTGCACAGCGAAGAACGCATTGAAATCAGGTTGTCGCGACGGGCGCAAATAGAAAGTGCGAGCACACGCAATATGCTGCCCGCGAGCGCACGTGCCGGGCAGCAGGCCCGGCCGCTCGGGGAGAACGTCAGCCGGTGACCAGGGACACCGAGTTGGCGCGACGCAGCTTGCCCGACGGGGTCTTCGGGATGCTGCCGGGTCCGAGCACCACGACGTTGCGCGGACGCATGTCGACCTCGGACACCACCTCGTGCGCCACCTGGTGCTCGATCCGGCGCACCTCGGCCGGATCCTGCCAGGCATTGGATTCGACTGCGACCGCGAAGGTTTCGCGCGAATGCCCGGCGTCCAGACGCACCGCCACAGCACAGCCGGGACGCACGCCCTCGACGCGGCCGGCCGCCCGCTCGATGTCGGTCGGGTAGATGTTGCGCCCGGCCATGATGATCACGTCCTTGACGCGACCGCACACGACGATGTTGCCCTCCTCGGTGATGTAGCCGAGGTCGCCGGTGTCATACCAGCCGTGCTCATCCTGGGCGGGCAGGAAGCCGCCCATGGTGATGTAACCGGGGGTCAGCGATTCGCCGCGCAGTTCGATGACGCCGACGCCGCGGGCCGGCATGACATCACCGTGCTCGTCGACGACGCGAGCCTCGAGGTCTTGCAGCAGCGGGCCCAGTGAGGCCAGCCGCTTGGTGTTGCCCTTGGTGGCGGGCACGGCCCGGCGCAGCGCGGCCAGCAGGTCGGCGTCGACCTCATCGACCACCAGGCCGGCGTTGCACGGCGAGAACGACACCGCCAGGCAGGTCTCTGCCATGCCGTAGGCCGGCAGGATCGCCGACGGCTTCAATCCGAACGGCTTACCGGCGTCGATGAGGTCCTCGACGTCAGCCGGTTCCACCGGCTCGGCGCCCGACAGCGCGAAGCGCAGCGTGGACAGGTCGTACTCGCCGGGCTTGGCCTGGCGGCGCAACCGCTTGGCGAACAGCGCGTAGGCGAAGTTGGGCGCCGCGGTCATGGTGCCCTTGTACTTGTCGATGAGCTTGGCCCACAGCAGCGTGTCACGCAGGAAGTCCATCGGCGTGACCTTGACCAGCTCGGCGCCGAAGTACATCGGGATGGTCAGGAAGCCGACCATGCCCATGTCGTGGAAGCAGGGCAGCCAGCTGACCATGACGTCCTTGTCGACGTCGTACTCGGCACCGATGAACATCGCCTCGGCGTTGGAGTGGATGTTGCGGTGCGTGATCTGCACGGCCTTAGGAGATCCAGTCGAGCCCGACGTCAACTGCATCAGGGCCAGATCGTCCTCGCCGGTCTCCACCGGGTCGATCGGGTCGGCGGCCAGCAGGTCGGCGACCTTGAGCACCTTGATGCCCTTTTCTTCGAGCACCGGGATGGCGACCAGGAAGGGCTCGGAGACGATGACGGCATCGGCCTCGATCATGCCGATCACGTTCATGGTGTCCTCGGCCCAGACCGCCAGGTCGGTACGCGGAGTCGGCTGGTGCAGCATCGTCAGGCTGGCGCCGCGCATCCACACACCCTGCGCAGTCGGCGCGATCTCCACCGGGAATCCGGCCAGCACGCCGACGGCGTCGCCGTGGCCGATGCCCGCGGCGGCCAAGCCACCCGCGATGCAGCGGGCCCGTTCGTGAACCTCACCCCAGGTGTGGCGAATCGGCTCGTGCGGTTCGCCAGTCACCATCCCGCGTTTGCTCTCCCGAGCGTTGCGGAACATCTTCTCGGTGAATCTGCTCACGACGACCTCCTTGGGTTCCGCGGCCCCGACACCGGCGACAGGGCGCGCGGTGCAATTGCCCGGTTATCCATGCTCCGCCCGCTGTGCACCGCTTTTGGGTAGGCGCGCGCACACAATTGGGGAGCAGTTATGTCTCGATCAGGTGATGCCCCAGGTCCGCGCCTACGGCTACGCGACCGCCCACCATCAGAGGTGGCGGGCGCACAAGTCGCATCCGACGCAAGACCGCTAGCATTCACCGCCGATCATCTTAAGAGACCCTTAAGTAACTGGCCAAACCCTCGCGTTAATTGAGGCCTGGGTCACATTCTCAGACCGACGTCGAAGGCGCATCTCGCCGTTTCCACTCTGGGGNTCGCCCCGGCCGGTGCCCAGGGCCGTTCCGCCGTGCAGCGCGAACGGAACGTCGCTGCCCAGCCGGGCGGCCAGCGCATGCAGATCGCGCCTGGGTACGCCGAGCTCCCACAGCGTGTTCATCGCGACCAGGACAGCCGCGGCGTCCGCACTGCCCCCGGCCATGCCACCGGCCACCGGAATCGACTTGTCGATGCTGATCGACACGTCGGGTGACCGGCCGACGTGCTCGGCCAACAGCTCGGCGGCGCGCCAGGCCAGGTTGCGTTCGTCGGTGGGCACCGACTCCACGCCCTCCCCCGCGACCGTCAGCGACAGCATGTCGGCGTTGCGCACCGTCACCTCATCCAGCAGCGACACGGCGTGGAACACGGTGGTGAGGTCGTGATAGCCGTCGTCGCGCACGTCGCCGACTGCCAGGTACAGATTCACCTTGCCGGGGACGCGCACGGTGACCGAACCGGTGGGGACCCATTCGGAGGCGGTACTGCCGTCGGATGCTGACACGGCCACGACACTATCGCCGCCCAGGGGCCGTTGTCGGTGAACTTAAGCTGAGACGGTGCCCTCACCCGAGGTGATCGTCGCGGGATACACCGCAACACAAGTCGTCGGGCGCGGCGGCTCGGCGGTCGTATACATCGCGACTGACCCCGACGGCGCCGTCGTCGCGCTCAAGGTTCTCGACGGTGAGCGCCGCCCCGGCGACCAGGCCCGGCTGCAGCGCGAGTTCGATTTCGCCCGCCGGCTCGACCATCCCAACATCGTCACGGTGTACGCGACCGGCCCGGGCTGGCTGGCGATGGAGTTCGTCGACGGCGGGACGGTGAGCGATCTGCCCGGCACCGCCACACGGCTGACCGCGCTGGCCCAGATCGCCGGCGCACTCGATCACGCCCACCGTCGCGGGATCGTGCACTGCGATGTCAAACCCGCCAACATTCTTGTCGATCAACCGTTTTCGAGGGCGGTGCTGATCGACTTCGGGGTGGCGCACTCGATGGCCGAGGATGTCGCCGCCCGGCTGGCGCACGATCCCGCCCGCCTCAGTCTCGATCCGGCCCGGCGGATCACCCGTCAGGCACCCGAAGCCCACCTGAACATCCAGGCGTCGCTGCCCTATTCGGCACCCGAACTGCTCGCCGGCCGGGCCCCGTCGGGCGCCACCGACCAGTACGCGCTGGCCTGCACGACGGTGGAACTGCTGACCGGCTCGCCACCGTTCACCGCGAGCGACGCGATGGGCCTGATCGACCATCACCTGCACAGCCGGGTGCCACGAATCTCGGAGCGGGGCAACGGGATTCCCCGTGGGGTGGACCCGGTGGTGGCCAAGGCGCTGGCGAAGGACGCCGAACGACGCCACGCGTCCTGCACCGAGTTCATCGGCCTGGTCGGCGAGGCGTTGGACCGCCCAACGTGAAGAAGATCGCGAGATTGTCGAACAATCTCGCGATCTTCTTCACGTTGGAGCAGTGGCTAGGCCTTCTGGGCCGCCTCCAGCTTGGCCGCGGCCTCGCCCTCGGCCTCCTTGGCCCCCGGCAACAGCCGGACGAAGTCGGCGATCCCGAGCGTCTCGCCACGGCGCGACGGGTCGATGCTGGCGGCCAGCAGCCGCTCCGCCGACTCGTTGCCCGAACCCGCCCAGTCCGCGAACGCGTTGCGCGAGGTCTTGCGGCGCTGCGCGAACCCGATGTCGATGAGCTGGAACACCTCATCGCGGAACTCGGCATCGGTGGGCCACGGCGAGGTCTCGTACCGGTCGATGCGGACCAGTCCGGAGTACACCCGCGGGATCGGCCAGAACACCGTGGGTGACACCATGCCGTGCCGACGCACGTTTCCGTAGAAACGCACCTTGGCACTGGGCACCCCGTAGTCCTTGCCGCCGGGTTCGGCCGCCAGCCGCTCCGCCACCTCGGCCTGCACCATGACCATCACCGTGCGAATCGACGGGAACTCCGCCAACAGGTGAAGCAGTGCGGGCACCGCCACGTTGTACGGCAAGTTCGCCACGAGCGCGGTGGGCTGCTCGTTCAGGTCGGACGGCACCAGCGTCAGGATGTCCTGATTGATGACCGTGAGCCGGTTGATCTCGCTGTGTGAGTGATCGGCGATGGTGGCCGGCAGTTGCTTGGCCAGCACCGGGTCGATCTCGATGGCGGTCACCTTCGCGCCGCGATCGAGCAGGGGCAGGGTCAGGGACCCGAGGCCCGGTCCGACTTCCAGCACATGGTCGTTCCGGTGGATACCGGAGGCCGACACGATGCGCCGAACGGTGTTGGCATCGTGGACAAAGTTCTGGCCAAAGGCCTTGCGTGGCCGAAAGTCGATTTCTTTCGCCAAGCGTCGTATCTCGGTCCGCCCGAGCAATCGAATAGTCAGCGCGCCCCAATCCTCCCACTACACGTCGGCCAAGCTCCCCATCCCTGCCGGGCCTGCGTCACCGTAGCAATCGCAATCTGCTCTTCTCTTGTCGCCAGATCGGCTCTCGGAGCATACCGCAGACCGCCCTGTCGCTCCCAGGTGTTTTGGTCGAATTGGACGCCGCCGAAGAATCCGTTACCCGTGTTAATCGCCCAGTTACCTCCCGCTTCACACTGCGCGAGAGCGTCCCACGTCGCTGCGTTGGAAACCGGCGGGACTTCGGTGCCCGGCTTTGCTCCAACCCGCAGCACGCCGTCACGGGCCGGGGCGATCACGACATTGGCTACTGGCAGTCTGCCCGTCTCGACGCCATTCACCTTCGCCACCGCGTAGGTCACGTCCTGGGTTCCCGGGGCGCCCGGATCCTCGACGATCTTGCGGCTCATGTTGAGTTCGACGTCTTCGATGCGCTGATTGCCCGGCGCCAGCGGAATCCGCTCGGTGACCTTCTCGATGCGCATCCGGGTGACCTGCACGTGCATACCCTCGGTGACCGGCGTCGATGCGGCCGGAACCACGGTGTCGTTCTGCTCCAGCGGCGCCCCAGCGGCGGCGAGCAGACCGGCCACGTTGGGCGCGGCGAGATGCACGGTGGAGGGCTTGCCGCCATCGTCGATGTGGACGGTCTTGGCGCTCACGACGGGCAGTGCCATACCGCCCAGCGGTACCCGGCTGCCACGCGACGCCGCGGCCGGCGCCTTGTCGGTCATCCGCAGCTGCGCGAGGGCCTCGTCCACGGTCGAAGCGGTGGTCCACACCTGCTTGCTGTCTTGACCATCGAGCGACAACTGCAGCGGCCGGCTGCGGCGCAGGACGATGGTGTCGGCCTGGCTCACGGACTCGTCGGCGGCGGGGTAAAGATCATCGCGATCGCCAACGGAAAATCCGTTCTCCTCGACCACGTCGATCACCCGCGACTTCATCGTCGTCACCGTCATCGGGGCGCCGTCGACGCTCAACGTGACGGTCTTGTGCGATCCGACGGCGTAGCCCCCGGCCGCGGTGAGCGTGACCAGAAGGGCCCCCACCACACCGCGCAGCAGCGGCGACCGAGATTCATGAAGTTTGTTGAGCGCGTCCATATAACCCCGCGTTTCGGCTGCGGACGGCATAGAGCACCGCCGGCGGTTGAGCTTTGATCACAAGACGGTAACGAAAAGGCTCACACCCGGCAACTACGCCCGGCCGCTCCCGTTAAGTCCGTACACCCGCCCCGCAGTGGCTGCGGTCTCGGACGCGACCTCCTCAGCGGTCCGGTCCAGCAACTCTGCGAGTGCCCGGACAGTGTATGGCAGGCAGTACGGCTCATTCGGTGCTCCGCGGAACGGGTGCGGGGTCAGAAACGGCGCATCGGTCTCGACCAACATCTGCCCCGGCGGAATCAGCCGCGCCGCTTCACGCAGATCAGCGGCGTTCTTGAAGCTGACCGTTCCGGAAAGACTCAGCACCCAGCCGGCCTTCACACAAGTGTGAGCCATCTCCGGTCCGGAGGAAAAACAGTGGAAGATCACTGTCTCGGGCGCCCCCTCGGCGCGCAGCACGTCGAGCACCTCGGCGTCGGCGTCGCGGTTGTGGATCATCAGCGGCTTGCCGGTGCGCTTGGCCAGGTCGATGTGCCACGCGAAGGCCTCCCGCTGCTCGGCGGGCGTCGCGCAGCCGTCCAACCGGCCCGGCCAGTACAGGTCCATCCCGGTCTCGCCGACCGCCACCACCCGCGGATGGGCGGCCAACCGCTCCAGCTCGGCCCTGGCCGCGTCGTCGAGCGCGTTGGCCCGGGTGGGATGCAGCGCCACCGCGCCGTAGACCCGGTCGTCCGCGTCCACGGCCGTGGTCACCCACCGCGCCGAGTCCAGGTCATCGGCGATGGTGACCACCTGGCCGACCCCGACGGCGGCCGCCCGGTCCACGATCGCGCGGACATCCTCGGCGGTCTGCGCACCACACGCGTCGAGATGGGTGTGTGCGTCGACCAACGGCGCCAACGGCTCCGGCGCGGGCGGCTTCTCCCTGGCTGTGCGTTTCGAACCCACGGCAACACCATAAGGTGGGGTCCAAATGAGTGAGCCTTTCTACATCACTACGGCCATCGCCTACCCCAACGGTGCGCCGCACATCGGGCATGCCTACGAGTACATCGCCACCGACGCCATCGCGCGGTTCAAGCGACTCGACGGCTTCGACGTGCGCTACCTGACCGGCACCGACGTGCACGGTCAGAAGATGGCGGAGACCGCGGCCGCCGAGGGGATCTCGGCGGCCGAGCTGGCCAACCGCAACTCCGACGTGTTCCAGCGGCTGCAGGAGAAACTCAACATCTCCTTCGACCGGTTCATCCGCACCTCCGACGCCGACCACTATGAGGCGTCCAAGGCGATCTGGCGCGCGATGAACGAGGCCGGTGACATCTATCTGGGCACCTACTCGGGGTGGTACTCGGTGCGCGACGAGCGCTTCTTCGCCGAGGACGAGACCACCGAGGGGCCAGACGGCACCCGCACCGCGATCGAGACGGGCACGCCGGTCACCTGGACCGAGGAACAGACCTACTTCTTCCGGCTGTCGGCCTACGCCGAGCGGCTGCTGGCCCACTACGAGGCGCATCCCGAGTTCATCGGCCCCGACGTGCGCCGCAACGAGATCGTCAGCTTCGTCTCCGGCGGGCTGAAGGACCTGTCCATCTCGCGGACCACGTTCGACTGGGGCGTGCCGGTCCCCGACCATCCCGACCACGTGATGTACGTGTGGGTGGATGCGCTGACCAATTACCTGACCGGCGTGGGGTTCCCGGACACGTCCTCCGATGCGTTCGGCAAGTACTGGCCGGCGAAGCTGCACATGATCGGCAAGGACATCATCCGGTTCCACAGCGTGTACTGGCCGGCGTTCTTGATGTCGGCCGGGATCGCGCTTCCCGAGCGGGTTTTCGCGCACGGCTTCATCAACGTCAAAGGCGAGAAGATGAGCAAGTCGGTCGGCAACGTGGTCGATCCGATCGCGCTCGTCGACACCTTCGGCCTGGACCAGGTGCGGTACTTCTTCCTCCGTGAGGTCTCGTTCGGCCAGGACGGCAGCTACAGCGAGGAAGCCATCATCGGCCGGATCAACGCCGACCTGGCCAACGAACTGGGCAATCTGGCGCAGCGCTCGCTGTCGATGGTGGCCAAGAACCTCGACGGCGTGGTGCCCGACCCCGGAACGTTGACCGACGACGACACGGCGCTGCTGGCGCTGGCCGACGGCCTGCTCGAGCAGGTGCGCGCCCACTATGACGTGCCGGCGATGCACCTTGCCCTGGAAGCGATCTGGTCGGTGCTGGGGGCGGCCAACCGCTATTTCTCGGCCCAGGAGCCCTGGGTACTGCGCAAGTCCGAGGATCCCGCCGACCAACAGCGGTTCGGTACGGTGCTCTACACGACGCTCGAAGTGTTGCGCATTGCAACGCTGCTCACGCAGCCGGTGATGCCCGACTCGACGGCCAAGCTGCTCGACCTGCTGGGCCAGCCGACCGACGCACGCGACTTCGACTCGATCGGTGCCCGGATCAAGCCCGGCACCGAACTGCCCGCTCCGACGGGGGTTTTCCCCCGCTACCAGATGGACTGACATGGCTGGACTACACGAGAAACTGCAGGCGATCTACGAAGAAGTAGCGCAACGGAACGCCGGCGAGCAGGAATTCCATCAAGCCGTCTACGAGGTGCTGACCAGCCTCGGACCGGTGGTGGCCAAGCATCCCGAGTACGCCGACGGCGCCATCATCCGCCGGCTGTGCGAGCCCGAGCGGCAGATCATCTTCCGCGTGCCGTGGCTGGACGACTCCGGCACCGCACAGATCAACCGCGGCTTCCGCGTCGAGTTCAACTCGGCCCTCGGCCCGTTCAAGGGCGGGCTGCGGTTCCACCCGTCGGTGTACCTCGGCATCGTGAAGTTCCTCGGCTTCGAGCAGATCTTCAAGAACTCACTCACCGGCCTGCCGATCGGCGGCGGCAAGGGTGGGTCCGACTTCGACCCCAAGGGCCGCTCCGACGCCGAGGTGATGCGGTTCTGTCAGTCGTTCATGACCGAGCTGTACCGGCACATCGGCGAGTACACCGATGTGCCTGCCGGCGACATCGGCGTCGGCATGCGCGAAATCGGTTACCTCTTCGGCCAATACAAGCGGATCACGAACCGCTACGAGTCCGGAGTGCTCACCGGCAAGGGCCTGACGTGGGGTGGATCGCAGGTGCGCACCGAGGCTACCGGCTACGGCACCGTGTTCTTCGTCGACGAGATCCTGCGTTCCACCGGGCAGTCCTTCGACGGCAAGCAGGTGGTGGTGTCCGGTTCGGGCAACGTGGCGATCTATGCGATCGAGAAGGTGCACGCGCTGGGCGGCACCGTGGTGGCCTGCTCGGACTCCAGCGGCTACGTGCACGACGAGAAGGGCATCGACCTCGACCTGCTCAAGGAGGTCAAGGAACTGCGCCGGGGCCGGATCGAGGATTACGCCGAGGCCCGTGGCGGCGCGGCGCGCGTCGTGACCGGCCGCAGCGTCTGGGAGGTGCCGTGCGACATCGCTCTCCCGTGCGCCACCCAGAACGAGGTCTCCGGTGCCGACGCCACCGCCCTGATCAAGTCCGGCTGCCAGATCGTGGCCGAGGGCGCCAACATGCCGTGCACGCCCGACGCGGTGAAGTACTTCGAGGAGGCCGGGGTGCGGTTCGCCCCGGGTAAGGCGGCCAACGCCGGCGGCGTGGCCACCAGCGCGCTGGAGATGCAGCAGAACGCCTCGCGCGACTCGTGGACCTTCGACGACACCGAGGCGCGGCTGGCCGACATCATGCGGCGCATCCACGACCGGTGCCTGACCACCGCCGACGAGTACGGACAACCGGGCAACTACGTGGCCGGCGCCAACATCGCCGGTTTCATCCGGGTGGCCGACGCGATGCTGGCACTGGGCCTGGTCTAGAAAGTGATCTAGGCCACACCCCTCCGGCGGTTGTCACAAATCCGGTCCGCGCGGTGTCTTGAGGGCACAAGCCTTCGAGGACAGGAGACGCTCCGATGACCGAAAGAACTGCGCAGAACACCCACGTGGTCGTGATCGGCGGTGGGTACGCCGGAGTGCTGGCGGCCAACCGGCTGCAGGGCGCAACGGGAGTGGCTGTCACGCTGATCAATCCGCGGCCCGCATTCGTCGAACGGATTCGGCTGCACCAGCTGGCCGTCGGCAACCACGAGGCCACCGCGGCCTACGAGACGATGCTGGGCGCCGGGGTGCGGCTGCTGGTCGACGGTGCCGAGTACATCGACGCCGATATCCGCCAGGTGCAGCTGACCTCCGGCGATGTGCTGGACTACGACTACCTGGTCTACGCCGTCGGCAGCACCAGCGGGGTGCCGGCCTCGGTGCCCGGCGCTGCCGAATTCGCTTACCCGCTTTCGGAATTCGAGCAAGCTCAGCGACTGCGGTCCCGGCTGCAGGATGTGCCGATGTCGGCTCCGGTGGTCGTGGTCGGCGGCGGGCTGACCGGGATCGAGGCGGCGGGCGAGCTGGCCGAGGCCGGCCGCAACGTCACCCTCGTCACCGATGTGGTGGGCGCATCCTTGGGCGTCGGGGGCCGTCGGTCGGTGGTCAAGGCGCTGACCAAACTCGGCGTCTCGATCATCGACGGGCCCGAGATCCTGGTGACCGGAGTCGAACCCGACGCGATCACCTTGGCCGACGGCAACCGGCTGCCCAGCGCGGCAACCGTGTGGACCACCGGATTCGGAGTCCCCGGGCTGGCCGCGGCCAGCGGGCTGCGCACCGATGAGCTGGGCCGGCTGCTCACCGACGAAACCCTGACCAGCGTCGACGATTCGCACATCGTGGCGGCCGGCGACGCCGCCGCACCGTCGGGGATCCCGCTGCGGATGAGCTGCCAGGCGGCGGGTCCGATGGGAGTCCAGGCCGCCAACACCGTGCTGGCCCGGATCGCGGGCACTCCGGCCCAGCCGCTCAACCAGGCCTTCGCCGGACAGTGCGTGAGCGGCGGCCGCAACGCGGGAACCGTGCAGCTCTGCCACTCGGACGACAGCCCGCGCCGCGTGTTCATCGGGGGACGCACGGGCGCCTACTTCAAGGAGCAGGTGTGCCGTGCGACCATCACGTTCCTGGCCAAGGAAGGCCGCAAGCCGGGGTCCTACTTCTGGTTCAAGGGTGGCAACCGGGAACGCCAGCTCGCCGAGGCACGCCGGGAAAGCTACGTCGGCGCCGACGCGAGGAGCACGAACAACTGATGACACATCCCAGCGCAGGTAACTCGGACGAGCACGCCGAACGGTTCACGCTGCTGCGGCCGCTGCTGTTCACCATCGCCTACGAAATCCTCGGATCGGCAACCGAATCCGACGATGTGCTGCAGGAGAGCTACCTGCGTTGGGCGCAGGTCGACCTGGCGACGGTGACCGACACCAAGGCCTATCTGGCCAAGTTGGTCACCCGCCAGGCCCTCAATGCGCTCCGCGCCGAATCCCGGCGCCGCGAGGAGTACGTGGGCCCGTGGCTGCCCGAACCACTGCTGCTGGCGCCGACCAGTTTCGGCGACGCGGGCGATCCGTCAGCGGATGTGGTGCTGGCCGAGTCGGTTTCGATGGCCATGCTGGTGGTGCTCGAGACGCTGACGCCTGATGAGCGCGCCGTGTTCGTGTTGCGCGAGGTGTTCGGATTCAGTCACGACGAAATCGCCTCGGCGATCGGCAAAACCAGTGCGTCGGTGCGCCAGATGGCCCACCGGGCCCGCAACCACGTGCAGTCGCGGCGCAAGCGGTTCGATCCGGTCGACCCGCAGGTGTCCACGGAGGTCACTCAACGGTTTTTCGCCGCGGCGACCACCGGTGACATGGCCGTGTTGCTGGAGTTGCTCGCACCGGACGTGGTGTGGACCGCCGACAGCGACGGCAAGCGCAGCGCGGCGCGCAGGCCGGTGTCCGGGGCACAGTCGGTGGCCAAGCTGGTGGTGGGTCTGATGCGGTTCGTCCACCAGGGCGGCCGCTTCGAGCCGACGACCTACAACAACGCCCCCGCGTTCAAGCTGTACCTCGAGGACAGTTTCGAGGGCGTCGTCACCGTGGAGGTCGTCGACGGCAAGATCACCCACTTCTATGCGATGCGCAACCCGGACAAGCTGACCGGCATCGACATCCCGCGGGTGATCAGCCGCTAGCCTTCCTGCGCATGCTCCCGCCGGAGGCGGGACGTCGTACTGTCACATCGTGCCCGTCACCATCCGCTCTCTGCTGAACCAATGGAACGGCAGCACGCGGCTGGTCGTCGGCGGCACAGAAGGACCTTCGATCGACGAACCACTGCGGTGGGTACACAGTTCAGAGTTGGCCGATCCAACGCCGTTCCTCGACGACGGCCATCTTTTGTTGACCGATGGCACCCAGTTCCAGAAGCAGCCTCATGACCGGAACATCTACGACAGCTACGTGGCACGGCTGTCCGAGCACGGGATCGCCGGGCTGGGTTTCGGCACATCGCTGATCCACTCCGAACTGCCGGCCGAACTGGAGGAAGCGTGTCGCCGCCACGGACTGCCGCTGTTCTTGATCACCGACCTCACACCGTTTCTGGCGTTCTCCCGCTTCGTCGCCGACGAGCTGGCCCGCGAGCAGACAGCCCGTATCCGATGGTCTCTGGACGCGCAACGGGCGATTGCCAGGGCCGCCATGCGCCCTGACGGCCTGACGTCGATTCTGGCCGAGCTGGAGAAGCAACTGAACTGTTCGGCACTGCTGTTCGATGCCGTCGGGACGTGCATCCGTGCACCTACCGATGGAGCGAACATCCAACAGGACAACATGTTTCGCGATGCTGTACGGAGTGCGCTGGAGCGTGGAACCCGCTCGGCGTCCCATGTCATGATCGGTAGGCGAGAATTCATGTTGCAGACCATCGGCCACGGCAAACGACTGGATGGCGTGCTGGCCCTCGGCGGCCTGGACTGGCCGGACCCAGCGGCGACCGACCTTGTCAACAGCGTGATCGCCTTGGCTGGCCTCGCGCTCACACAGACCCGAGCACTGGACATGGCACATCACCATCTGCGAGCGGGCCTGTTCGAGCAGTTGCTGAGGGGCGACCGAGAATTGGCCACCCGCACCGCGACGTCGGTATGGGGCGGGCTGCCGAGGGCTCCCCTGACGGTCATCGTCACGCCGAAGCCGGACAGCAGCGACTTTCTGTTGGACGCGCTCGAGCGTGAGGCAGCCGAACACCGCGGCCGGGTCTTCTTCACTCAACGCGAGGACCGCATCGTGGTGTTGGCTGAGGCGACACCTCCCGACGAGCTGCTCCAACTGCTCACCCAACACGGCATTCCCATCGGGGCATCTACAGCAGCGTCGGTCGACACCCTGCCACGCGGGGTGGCCGAAGCCGAACGCGCACTGCGCCACGCCGTCGAAACCGGGCAGCCGAATGTGACATTCCAGGAGTTCCTCGACCGCGGTGTACTCGGGTTGCTGCGACGCGAACACGCAGGCACGGTGGCCCGTGGCATCCTGCGGGTGCTCCACGAGCATGACGCGGAGAAGGGTTCCGATCTGCTCACCACCGCGCGCGTCTGGGTGAACAACGAATGCGCCTGGGATACAACGGCTCGCGAACTCGGCATTCACCGCCATACGCTGCGCAACCGGATCCAGCTGACTGGACGGCTGCTCAATCTCGACCTGGATGTCCTGCGGGACCGCCTCGAGCTGTGGGTGGCGGTGCAGCTCATGACCGAAGACTGAGCCCTCTGCCGTCGGTTCGGTCAGGCAACGCGCCCTTCGTCGGCTGAGCCGTTACGGTCGAAAACTCGCTGTCCGCCGACCCACGTCATCTCGACTGCGATGCCGCCGATTTCGTCGACTGCTACGCACAGCGGGTCGCCGCTGAGCGCCACGAAATCGGCGAATTTCCCCGGCTCCAGCGAACCGATGAACCGTTCACGATGAACCGAGGCGGCCGCCCCGAAGGTGTGTCCCCGTAGAGCCTGTTCGACGGTCAGACACTGCTCGTCGGTGCCGAGACGCCGGCCCGACAAGGTCCGTCGCCGCACCGCCGCGGACACGGCCTCCAGAGGATATGGCGGACACACCGGGGCATCCGAGGAGAGCACTACCGGCACACCCATGTCTCTGATCTCCCCGAGCGGGCTGATGCGCTGCGCGCGGTGGCCGAGGGCGGCGATCAGTTCATCGCCGTAGCGAAGCAGGTACTGCGGCTGGGTGATCGGCCACAGGTCAAGCTCGCGGCACTGACGGACCTGTTCGGCGGTTGGTGCCCCGAAGTGTTCGATCCGGTGGCGTTTGTCAGGTGTGGTGGGTGCGGGTAGGCCTGCGTGGGCATCTAGCACCACCTGGATGGCGGCGTCACCCTGTGCGTGCGTGCACGCCTGTAGCCCGAGTTCCGTGACCCGGCTGATCAGCTCCGCCAGCTCCCCGTTCGGATGGTAGAGATAGCCGAAATCATCGGTACTGCAGCAGTACGGCGCGGAGAACCGGGCGGTCCCGGCGGTGAGTGCACCGTCGGCATACAGCTTGACGCCCGCGATCGCGAGCCGGTCATCGCCGAAGCGGCCACAGATGCCGAGTGCCTCCAGCTGGTCGATCAGGCTGGAGATCATCAGCATCTCGGCCCGCATCGTCAGCGCACCAGCTGCTTTCGCGCGCAGGTAGGCGCCGAGTTCACGGCTGGTCACCTGCGCGTCGACGACGGTCGTGATGCCTTGCGCGTGCAGATCGGTCTGTGCGGCCAGCAGTTGAACGTCCAGCGCGGTGGCATCGTCGGGTAGGTGAAAGTTCGGCCCGTTGTTGGTGATCTTCACCCCGCGCCGGCCGGTGAGCCAATCAGCTGCGGCATCCCACACGGTGCCGTCCGGCGAACCGTCGGCTTCCCTGCCGAAATGTCCACCCGGTGGATCAGGAGTGTGGGTGTCGACACCCATTTCGCGCATCGTCCAGCTGTTGACGATGGCACCGTGTCCGCTCGAGTGGAACACCAGGACTTCGCGATCGTCGGCCACCCGGTCGAGATCCTGTCGGGTGAGCATGCGTTGCTCCGCCACGTTCCCGTGGTGAAAACCTTTGCCGCGCACCGCGCCCGGACGGCGGCGCGCTGACGCGGCAAGCGCTGCGACCACGTCGCCGATGGTGGGAGCGGCATCCCACCCACAGTCCACCCAGGACGAGAACTGCCCGTACATCAACGGATGGCAATGCGCGTCGACGAACCCCGGGAGCACCGTCACGCCGGTGGCATCGACGACACCAGGCTGCCCCAGCGCATGTGCCCGGCAATCGTCCTCAGTGCCCACTGCGACGATCCGGTCACCCCGGATGAGCATCGCCGGTACGGATCGGCCGTCGGCGAACGGGCGGATCACGCCGCCCAGGACCAGCACTTCGTCGAGGCCGACCGTCATGACACAACCTCCGGGGCAGCGGGGACCGGGTTACGCACCAGCTGACGTGTCGCCAGCACGCATCCCGCCGCGACCCCGCACAGCACGATGAGGTAGGCGAAGATGAGCACCGGCGACCCGGCCGACATGCCCAGCAGCGTGGGCAACACGATCGGGGTGAGCGCGCCCGAGGTCAGCGCTGCCCCCTGGTACGCGAGCGATGTCCCCGTGTAGCGCACTCGGACCGGGAAGATCTCGGCTAGCACCGCGGCAATCGGTCCGTAGTTGAATCCGGTGAACAGTGCCGTCACCGCCAGCATCACCGTGATGATGAGGAACGACCCGGTGTGAGCGAGCAGGTACAGCGGGACAGCGATGACCGCGATCCCAAGCAGCCCGACCACGACCACGTACTGCGGCTTCCACCGGTCCCCCAGCCAACCGGCGAACGGGACGAACATCATCTCGAAGATCCCGGCGATGATCAGGCCGTTGAGCAGAAGATCCACCGCGACACCGGCTTGCTCGGACGCATACGACAGGAAGAACGACGAGGTGACGTAGTAACCGCCGGTCGCAACCAGCATCGCGCCGATGCCGATCAGCAGCGGCCGCGGTGAGCGGAACACCTCCCGGACGGGCGTCGACGAAAGTTCTTGGGCGTCACGGGCCCTGGCGAACTCCGGGGACTCACCGACCACAAGCCGCACGATGAGCCCGATGACGACGAGCACGGACGACAACAGGAACGGAATCCGCCACGATCCTGCGGCCAGACCGTCGCCCACGTGTTCGGACACCGCGAACACCGCCGCCGACAACGTGGCACCGACCGACGATCCCAGTTGGGCGAACGATCCGAAGAACGAGCGACGGCCGGGCGGGGCATGCTCGATCGCCAGCAGTGCCGCGCCGCCCCATTCGCCGCCCATCGCGACGCCCTGCAGCAACCGAAGAATGATCAACAGCAACGGGGCGACCGCACCGACAGCCGCGTACGACGGGAGCAAGCCGATTCCCACCGTTCCACCGCCCATCAACAGCAGCGTCGCGATGAGCACTGGCTTGCGCCCGTAGCGGTCGCCGAAGTGCCCGAAGACGAAGGCGCCGAGCGGGCGCCCCAGATAGCCGAAAGATGTTGTGCCAAAAGCAACAATGGTACCGAGAAGGGGATCCATGTCCGGCGGGAAGAACACTTCGCGGAAAACCAACGCGGCCGCCGTCGCGTAGATGAAGAAGTCGTACCACTCGATACTGGTGCCTGCGAGGGCGGCGAGCGCAGCCCGCCTTGGCCGCTCGGTCGGGGCCGAATCTGTCGCCATGCGCTTCCTTACTGAACGAAAGTCCGTCGGAGCTCACCGCCCACTTGCGGTGCGTGCGATCACGTTAGGAAGCCACTGTGGCGTACACAACAGGACATCTGTCCATCATCTGGCCGATGAATCGACAAAAGGCCAACCGCGACAGCGCGGAGTACCGTGCTTTGCTTCTGCTCACGCCACGCAGCAAGCTAGGTCGGTGCGGATCGATCGGCTCGGTGACCTGGGTGATGCCCCCGGGGTGCTTCGGACTGTCGCGGCCGCCGCCGCCCGCGCCGGCCTGCCGCCACCCGCAGCGCTGATCGGTGAGTGGTTCGGATCGCGCGCGATCATCGCGCCATCGGTCAATGCGGCCGCGGTGAGCACCGACTCCGCCTTTCCGTGGACGTCTGGCAACGTCGACTCTGCAGCCGTCGGCGGGGGCTGGTTCGGGTACCTCTGCTATCCGGATCCAGGCGCCGACGGTGCCCCGCCCCGTATCCCGGTGGCCGCCGGCGGCTGGTCGGACTGCGTGCTGCGCCAGGATGGCGAGGGCATCTGGTGGTTCGAGAGTCTCAGTGGCGCAGCGCTTCCCGCATGGTTCGGCACTCTCGGGCCGGCCGCGTCGGGCAGCTACACCCTGGCATGGACGCCGCCTGATCGCGAGGATCACCGCCGCGGAGTGCTGGCCTGCCTGGACGCCATCGCGGCCGGCGAGGTGTACCAGGCCTGCGTGTGCACCCGATTCACCGGGCGGATCGAGGGAGAACCGATCGACTTCTTCACCGACGCGGTGGCCCGCACCGCCCCGGCACGGGCTGCGTACCTGGCCGGCGATTGGGGCGCGGTGGCCTCACTGTCCCCGGAGCTGTTCTTGCGCCGCGCCGGCACAGCGGTGGCGTCCAGCCCCATCAAGGGCACATTGCCCAGCTCGGCGGATCCGGCCGGCCTGTTGGCGTCGGTCAAGGATGTCGCGGAGAACGTGATGATCGTCGACCTGGTGCGTAACGACCTGGGCCGGGTGGCGACGACGGGCAGCGTGACGGTGCCCGAGCTGCTCACGGTGCGTCCCGCACCGGGCGTGTGGCATCTGGTCTCGACGGTCACCGCCGAGGTGCCCGATGACCTGCCGACGGCCGCGCTGCTCGACGCGACCTTCCCGCCCGCATCGGTGACCGGCACCCCCAAGCGCCGGGCCAGGCAACTGCTACGTCAGTGGGAGCCCACACGGCGCGGAGTGTATTGCGGCACAATCGGTTTGGCGTCGCCCGTGGCGGGCTGCGAGCTCAACGTGGCGATCCGCACCGTGGAGTTCGGCGCCGACGGGTCGGCAGTCCTCGGTGTGGGCGGCGGCATCACCGCCGATTCCGACGTCGACGCCGAATGGGAGGAGTGCCTGCACAAAGCATCGAGCATTGTGGCCTCGTCCGAACCTCAGCCCCGGGCGCGCAGCACGGCGTCGTAGAGCTCACGCCGCGACGGCGCCCCCGGATGCGCGGCGATCACCTGGGCGCAGGCGTCCTTGACCCGGGCTCCGTCGGCCACCAGCTCTTCGACCTCGGCGACGAGGTCCGGCAGTTCGACGGTCGGGGTGCCCCCGGCGAGCACCACGGTGATCTCCCCCAGCACACCGTCGGCGGCCCACTCGGCCAGCTCGGCCAGGCTGCCGCGGCGGATCTCCTCGTGCGTCTTGGTGAGCTCACGGCAGACCACGGCGCGCCGGGCGGGTCCCAGCACCTCGACGGCGTCGCGCAGCGTCTCGGCCAGCCGGCGCGGCGACTCGAAGAACACCGTGGTGCGTGGCTCCGCGGTCAGGGTCTGCAGCCAGGCCAGCCGGGCGGCATGTTTGCGCGGGGCGAAGCCCTCGAAGCAGAACCGGTCCGAGGCCAGGCCGGAGACGGCCAGGGCCGTGGTGACCGCCGACGGGCCCGGCAGACACGTCACCGGCAGATCCGCCTCCGCGCAGGCCGCCACCAGGCGGTAGCCGGGGTCATTGATCAAGGGCATGCCGGCGTCGCTGACCACCAGCACCGTCGCACCCGCGGCGATCTCGTCGACCAGACCGGGCACACGGCTGGCCTCGTTCTGGTCGAAGAAACTCATGATCCGGCCGGTCGGTTGCACGCCGAGCGACTGGGCCAACGCGCGTACCCGGCGGGTGTCCTCGGCCGCCACGATGTCGGCCGCGGTGAGTGCCTCGATGAGACGCGCAGAGGCATCCGAGGGCCGACCCAACGGCGTGGCGCCGATCAGTAGTTTGCCGGGTGTCACGACCGACAGCCTACGATCGCTTGCGTGACCGCCCCTGCCACCGAATCGCCGACGGCTGGTCGCTCGGTCCCGTTGATCAGCCCCGCGCCGCTGATCCCGGCCTCCGATTTCGGCCCGACGGACCGGCTGCAGGGCTGGGCCATGACGGCCATCATCACGGCATTGGCCGCGATCAGCCGGTTCCTGAACCTGGGTTCCCCGACCGATGCCGGCACGCCGGTGTTCGACGAGAAGCACTACGCGCCGCAGGCCTGGCAGCTGCTGCACAACCACGGCGTCGAGGACAACCCCGGCTACGGGCTGGTGGTCCACCCGCCGGTGGGCAAGCAGCTCATCGCGATCGGCGAGGCACTGTTCGGCTACAACGGGCTGGGCTGGCGTTTCTCCGGGGCGCTGTGCGGCGTGCTGATCGTGATGCTGGTGGTGCGGATCGCCCGCCGGATCAGCCGGTCCACCCTGGTCGGCGGAATCGCCGGGCTGCTGCTGATCGCCGACGGCGTCAGCTTCGTCTCGGCCCGCACGGCCCTGCTCGACGTGTTCCTGGTGACCTTCGTGGTGGCGGCCTTCGCGTGCTTGATGGTGGACCGCGACGACGTCCGCCGGCGCATGCACAACGTGTTCATGGAGGGGCGGATCGCCGAGACGCCCTGGGGTCCGCGGCTGGGCGTGCGCTGGTGGCGGTTCGGCGCGGGCGTGCTGCTCGGTCTGGCCTGCGCGACGAAGTGGTCCGGCCTGTACTTCGTGGTGTTCTTCGGGGTGATGACGCTCGTGCTCGATGCGGTGGCACGCAAGCAGTACCACGCGCCGCAGCCGTGGCGGGGCATGCTGCGCCGGGATGTGGGGCCTGCGGTGTACGCCCTCGGGCTGATCCCGTTCGCGGTGTACCTGGCGTCCTACGCCCCGTGGTTCGCCTCCGAGACGGGGGTGGACCGGCACGAGGTCGGCCAGTCCATCGGCGAGAACAGCATCATCCCGCTGCCCGATGCCGTGCGCTCGCTCTGGCACTACACCTATGCGGCCTACCGCTTCCATTCCGGGCTGACCAACGCCGACGGCAATCACCACCCGTGGGAATCCAAACCGTGGACCTGGCCGATGTCGCTGCGGCCGGTGCTCTATGCGATCGACAACCAGGACGTGGCCGGCTGCGGTGCCCAGTCCTGCGTCAAAGCCGTGATGCTGGTGGGCACTCCGGCGATGTGGTTCATCGCGGTGCCGGTGCTCGGCTGGGCCCTGTGGCGGGCCGTGGTGCGCCGGGACTGGCGCTACGGCGTGGTGCTGGTGGGTTATTCGGCCGGCTTCCTGCCGTGGTTCGCCGACATCGACCGGCAGATGTACTTCTTCTACGCCACGGTGATGGCGCCGTTCCTGGTGCTGGCGATCGCGCTGATCCTCGGCGACATCCTGTACCAACCCCGGCAGAACCCCGAACGCCGAACATTGGGGCTGCTGGCGGTGTGCTTCTACGTGGCACTGGTGATCGCGAACTTCGCGTGGCTCTACCCGATTCTGACGGGCATCCCGATCTCCCAGTCGACCTGGAATCTGGAGATCTGGCTGCCGTCGTGGCGGTGAGATTGCGCACAGGGTCGTGCGTTTCGGTTATCCACAGCCCAGAGCGCAATCTCATCATCGACGGCGCTTCTTGTCGGACACGCATCCCAACATCACGGCATGCGAGAGGTCTTCATCGGCAGCGAAGCGCTCAAGCGTGGCGCGCTGACGCGTAGTCATCTGCGGTGGAATTACCGGGCGATATTTCCCGACGTGTACGTCCCGAAGTCGGCGAGGCTGTCGCTGCGGCACAGAATCATCGGGGCCTGGCTGTGGTCAGGCCGCAACGGGGTGATGGCCGGACGCGCGGCGGCAGCTCTGCATGGAGCACTGTGGGTTCCCAACACCACTCCGATCGAGATGATCTGGCGCAACGGCCGCCCACCGGATGGCATCGTCGTCCGGAATGAGCGGATAGAGGCCGACGAGATCACCGTCACAGCCGGCCTTCCGGTGACGACGCCGCCTCGGACGGCACTGGACCTGGCTCGACATCTGCACCGGGACCTGGCCGTTCAAAGCCTCGACGCGCTCGCGCGGGCCACTGACGTCAAGGCCGCCGATGCCCTTCACCTCGGCGATCGCCTCCCGAGAGCCCGTGGTCTACGTCGAGCAGAGATCGCCCTGGACCTGATGGACTCCGGTGCACAATCACCGCAAGAATCGTGGCTTCGTCTCGTACTCATCGATGGCGGTCTACCGCGCCCGCGCACCCAGATCCGGGTGACCGACGGCTTCAACGAGGCATTCATCGACATGGGCTACGACGACGCCATGGTGGGCCTCGACTACGACGGCAAACACCACGCCACCGACCGTCCGCGATATGTGCATGACATCGGCCGCAACGAGCTGATCGCGCGGCAGAAGTGGATCGACATCCACGTGGTGGTCGAGCACAGCACGGCCTTCATCCTGCATCGTGCCCGCGAGGCGTTGAGATTGCGCACAGGGTCGTGAAATCGCCCGACCCACAGCCCTGTACGCAATCTCAACGAAACGGCGCGGCCGGCGCGGCGGGCACGGCCGGCGGAAAGACTTACACCGGGTCCCGCGCCGCCGGGCAGGACATGCACCGTGGCCCGCCTCGGCCGGTACCCAGCTCCGACGCCTCGATCGACAGCACTTCGATCCCCGAATCGGCCAGCCGCGCATTGGTTTCCGAATTGCGTTCGTAGGCCACCACCACACCGGGCGCCAGGGCCAGGGTGTTGTTGCCGTCATCCCATTGCTCACGCTCGGCGGTCACCGGGTCGAGCCCGGTGTCGATCACCCGCAACCGTTCGATGCCCATCGCGTCGGCGGCGGCCTGCACGAACGGCGCCTCGTCGTCGATGCGGATCTCACCTTCCGTGCGGTGAATAGTGAACGCCGACAACGAGTCCACGATGTTGGGGTACATCACCACCGCGTCGACGTCGACCATCGTGCACACGGTGTCCAGGTGCATCTGGGCACGCTCCTGGCGGATCGGCACCGCGAGCACGGTGTGGGCCAGATCGTCGTCGAACAGGCTGCGCGCCAAGGCTTCGGCACCGGCCGGCGTCGTGCGCTCCCCCACCCCGACGGCCACCACGCCGGGCGCGAGCAGCAGCACATCACCGCCCTCGACGGGCGCCGACCGAGATTCGTAGGCCCGCCGCACGCCGAGGAACCGCGGATGGTGGGCGTAGATGAGGTCGGTCAGCGACGTCTCGCGCACTCGTGCGGGCAGGGCCAGCGACGTGATGGCCACGCGCGGCCCGATCCAGAACGACGAGTCGCGGGTGAACAACAGATTGGGCAGCGGGTCGATGACGAAATCCCCGCCGTGGTGCATGAGCCGGACCAGTGACAGCTCGGCGCCGTGAAAGGGCACCTCGTTGAAGGTCATCCCGGCCATCAGGATGTGCGCGAGATCCACCGGCGGCAGTGTGCGCAGGTACGCCGAAAGCTCGTGGGCCAGAGGCGCACCGAGACGACGCGCGTCGACGGCCGCGGAGATGCCGTGCATGCGAGCGGCACCGCTGTGGGCCAGCGCCTCGGTCAGCAGATCGGCGAGCAGCAGCACCTCCACCCCGCGGGCGCGCAACAGGGCGGCGAAGGCGTCGTGCTCGCGTTGCGCCTTGGCCACCCACGGCAGGCCATCGAACAGCAAGGCATCGTTGTTGCGCGGGGTCAGCCGCTGCAGCTCCGGTCCCGGCCGGTGCAGAATCACGGCGCGCAGTGTGCCGACCTCTGAGTTGGAACCGAACGCCCCAGTTTCCACCCCATGACGTTAACTCAACTATGGTTGAGGTGTATGGAGACGCACGAGCTGAGCCCTGGTGAGATGTCGCTGCGCAGCGGCGTGGCGGTGTCGGCCCTGCACTTCTACGAGCGCGAAGGGCTCATCGTCAGCCGCCGCACCTCGGGCAATCAGCGCCGCTATGCGCGGGAGACGCTGCGCCGAGTGGCGTTCATCCGGATGTCGCAGCGGCTGGGTATCCCGCTCGCCCGGATTCGTGAGGCGCTGGCCACGCTGCCCTCCGACCGGATTCCGACCAGCAAGGACTGGGCCAAACTGTCGGCCGGGTGGCGTCAAGACCTCGATGACCGCATCCTGCATCTACAACGCTTGCGCGACAACCTGACCGGTTGCATCGGGTGCGGCTGCCTGAGCCTGAAAACCTGCCAGTTGACCAACCCCGGCGACGTCCTCGCCGAGCAGGGGCCGGGGGCCTCCCGCCTCTAACGCAATCGAACGCTTGTGCGATACACTCGCGCGCATGGAGCTGGCGTTGCAAGGCTCACTCTTCGAGCACGCTGAACGTCGTCGACTCGGCAACGACGCCTGGGTCGAGCTGCGCTCGGGCTGGTTGCCCGACGCCGACTCGTTGTTCGAAGAGTTGATGGACACGATTCCGTGGCGTTCCGAAGAGCGTGAGATGTACGACCGGGTGGTCGCCGTGCCGCGCCTGGTGAGTTTTCACCACCTGCTCAACGAGCCGGTGCCGCATCCCCGGCTCAAACAGATCCGCCGCAGGCTCAACGACACCTATGGCGGCGAGCTCGGCGAGCCCTTCACCACGGCAGGCCTGTGCCTCTACCGCGACGGCAACGACAGTGTCGCCTGGCACGGCGACACGATCGGCCGTAGCCGCACCCAGGACACCATGGTGGCCATCGTCGGGCTCGGCGCCACAAGGGTTTTCGCGCTCCGCCCGCGCGGCGGCGGTCACGCGCTGCGGCTGCAGCACCGGCATGGGGATCTGCTGGTGATGGGCGGCTCGTGCCAGCGCACCTGGGAGCATTCGATCCCGAAGACCACCAGTCTGGTCGGCCCGCGGATCAGCATCCAGTTCCGCCCGCACGACGTGCGCTGAGAAGCTAGCCTCTTACGCTGGCCACCGCGGTGGTGAGCAACTCCCTGGCCCGCTTGTCGTCCACCTTCGCGACCGGCTTGCCCGGCACCACCAACGGGTTGGCCGTCACGATCACCATGAACGTGTCGAAGCTGGCGACGAAGTTGTACAACTCCCCGGTGCGCGGCTGCCCGCCCACCACGGTCTGGACGATCCGATGCGTTCCGGTCGTCCGCGCGCCCTCGATCTGCGGCGCCTCCACCACGTCCACCTGCCCGCGCACGCCCGGGCCCAGGAATTTCACCTGTTTACACGCATCACCCGGGTCGTTCAGCGGGATCGATTCGGACGTCTCGACGGCCATCACGATGAACCGGTTACCCGCACCCTCGGCCGAGGTGGCGGCCATGTTCCCCTTCAGGCCCTCCGGCAAGGACTGCCCTTCGGCGAACTTCGCGCAGTCGGCGGGCTCGATCTTCACTCCGGGCGGCATCTTTTGCGGCGCCAGCATTTTCGGGTCGATGCCGCTCGGGGCGACATCGGTCACCTTGAACTCCGGCCCGAAGCTGGAACGCACCTTGCTGACGTTGGCGATGTCCGCGGTAGCGGACTCCGCCTGGTCCGATTGACCGCATGCGACCAATCCGGCGGTGCAGGCGAGAACGCCCGCGGTGGCGAGTAAGACGTTGCGGTTCCACATCGCTGGTTAACATACCTGGGGCCCGCCGACTTACCCGGCAGGCCGGGCTCAGCCGCGTAACGCCGAAACCGTTTTCACCAGCAGGTCGGCGGTGAAGGCAGAATCGAGCGCCGGCTCGGGCGACCCGGGATCGGTGATGACGGTGATGAACACGTGGTATCCGCCGGANCGACGCCGGCGCGGGGTCCGGTGCCGGTCGCGGCCCGCAGGCCGCCGTGCACACGAGAACCGTCGCGACGGCGAAAAGACGCACGGCGTGTTGATACCACAGCCCAGATTTGCTGTCGAGGACGGGCACCGGCCCGCCTGTCAACGCATTTTTCGGCGCGAACGGCGCGACAAGTGTTGCGATACAGCGGAATTTAATCGCCGCCGAGCTGGTTGCCACAGTTGGAACGCCGGAGAGCACAAGGGGTGGGGCAGGTGCACGGATTGACGGGGGCGATGTTGACCGGAGGTGCGTTGTCGGCGCTCACTCTCGGTTTCCCCGCCGTGGCGCCGGCGGCGCCGTCAGGGATCGGATCAGCGCAGGACGCGGTGAACGAGCTGGAGAATCAGGGCTTCGCCGTCGTGATCTACCGGGCCGGCACGAAACCGCTGGATCGCTGCACCATCGCATCGGTGCGCCCGGCACAGGCCCCCGATCGGACGGTGCACCTCTCCGCGAACTGCTGACGACCGACATTCGTGTGGTTCGGCAATGCGCCGATCACTTCACTCCGCAAGAGAGTGCCTTCTGGAACTGCATGTTCATCCGTCGGTCGACCGCAATGACCGATATCGTGCAAACCAGTTGCGCCTCGCCGGGGCGTCCCACCGATTGGAGACCCATGACCATCTCCCTGAGGGCCGGCGGATTCGCCGCCGTCGCCGTGGCACTGGGGGTCATGCTCGCCGGCTGCGGCGGAAAGACCGTCGAGGGCACGGCAACCGAAGCTCCCGGCGCGGCCGAGAGCAGCGAGCCCAACGCCGCACCGAGCAAGACCGACGAGCCGAGCACCCCGGCATCCGGAAAGCACTACACCATCGTCGACTACATCCGTGACAACGGCATCACCGAGACCCCGGTGCACCGCGGCGATCCGGGCACCCCGAGCCTGGACCTGCCGGTTCCTCCCGGCTGGGCGGACGCCACCGATTCGGCACCGGAATGGGCCTGGGGCGCAATCGTTTCCACCGATCCACAATATGCCGAAGATCCGCCGTCGATCATCGCGCTGATGTCCAAGCTGACCGGCGACGTGGACCCGGCCAAGATCCTGGAGTACGCGCCGAACGAGATCAGGAACCTGCCGGGTTACGAGAATCAGGGCGACGGCTCCGCCGACGAGCTGAGCGGGTTCGAGGCATTCCAGATCGGTGGCACCTACGTCAAGGACGGCGCGACGCGGTTGATCGCGCAGAAGACCGTGGTGATTCCCGGCGCCGACGGGCTGTTCGTCTTGCAGCTCAACGCCGATGGCACCGAGGATCAGATGGGTGTACTGATGGACGCCACGTCGGTCATCGACGAGCAGACGGTCATCACCCCGTAGCCGGCTGCCGCGAGTAGGCCGACGCCGCGGCCACCTGCTCGGCTGTCGGCCGCACACCGGTGTAACGCTCGAACTGCTCGGCGGCCTGCAGGGCGATCACCTCCGCGCCGGTGATGACCGGCAGGCCGGCGGCCCTGGCCGCGGTGATCAGCGGGGTTTCGGCCGGCATGGCCACGACGTCCATCACCGCGGCGGCCGCCTCGACAGTCGGAGGTTCGAACGCGCTGTGGTGTTCGTCGGGCCCGCCGGCCATCCCGATCGGGGTGACGTTGACCAGGATGGGCGCGGTGAGCGTTCCGACCTCCGGCGCATAGCCGTAGCCCAGCCGGTCGGCCAATGCGCGCCCGGTTTCGGGATTGCGGGCGACGATGGTCCCGTCGCGAAAGCCCTTGTCCCGCAATGCGGCACCAACGGCATTGGCCATGCCGCCGCTGCCACGCAGCAGTACCGGACCCTCGCAGTCCAGCTGCTCGACGAGTTGTTGCACGGCCAGATAGTCGGTGTTGGACGCGACAAGCCGACCGCCCGGCTCCGACAGGTCGTTGACGATGGTGTTGACCGCGTCGATCGCCCTGGCCGACGGTTCGACCTCGTCGACGAGGGACATGACGGCCTTCTTGAACGGCATCGACACCGAACAACCCCGGATACCCAACGCCCGCACGCCACCGATCGCCGCCGCGATATCCGTTGTGGTGAAGGCCTTGTAGAGGAAATCCAGGCCCAGCTCCTCGTAGAGATAGTTGTGGAACCGGGTGCCGATGTTGCTCGGCCGAGCGGCCAGCGAGATGCAGACCGTGGTGTCCTTGGTCAATGGCGGCCTCCGGCCACCGGCGGTCAGCGGCGGCAGACTCACTGGCTCACCGCCCGGATCACTTGTCGGGTCGCATCTTTGATGCGCGCGGTCAGCTCAGGCGCCAGCGCCAGCGTGCTGTCGGCGGGCACCGGCACCTCGGTGATGACGACGCCGAGATCCTCACGTTGCCACACCGCCCCGAGCCGGTCCATGATCCTCCGCATGGCGTAGTTGTCACTCAACACCCGCGCGGTAAAACGCTCGATGCCAAGGTAATTCGCCGATACCACCAAGGCGTCCATCAGAAAGGTGCCGATGCCGCGGCCCTGATAGTCGTCACCGACGGTGAAGGCCACCTCCGCCGTCGTGGCATCGTGACCCTCGCGGACGACTCGGGCATCGGCGACCACCGGCCCCAAGGCACCCTCGGTCATCACCCAGACGAAGTGATCGGCGTAGTCGACCTCGAAGAGGTACTCGAGCAGGGCCTTGGTGGGCTTGCGTACGGATTGGAAACGCCGGTAGAGGGTTTCGCTGGAGAATTCGACGGGCCCGTTCATGGTGCGCTCGACATCGCCGGGCAGGACGGGTCGCAGATAGAACCAGTCGTCGTTGCGCACCTGCACCGGGATGGGAGTGATGAAGGCCGCCAACCGCTGCCGGGCGATGCGCACCAGCCGGTCGAACATCCCGGGTAGGTGCAGGATGACCTCGAAGGCCTGGCGGTCGCCGACCCACCCTGTCACCGGCTCGACGGCCGTCACCGTGGCGGTGCGGTGGGCATCGCGCAGGAGCGCGATCTCCCCGATGATCAGGCCGGGTTCGAGATCGGCCACCACGGCCTGGCCGTCAGGCCCGTCATGGACCACCTGCGTCTTGCCCGAGGCGATCAGCATGAACGTCAGCGCCGGGTCGCCCTGGCGGATCAGCACCTGACCCACCGCGGCGGACAGCGGCCGCAGCAGGGTGGTCAACGGCACCAGTACGGACGCCCGGCAGCCGGCGAAGAACTCCAGCGCCGCCAGGTCGTCGGCACTGATCTCGGTCAGCTCGGCCACGCCCCCAGGCTACGACGCCACCGCGGGTGCGGTCAGGGCTTGGCGAAACCCGCCTTGGCGAGCGCTTTTTGGCCGGCCTCACCGGTGACCAGGTCGACGAAGCGGTGCGCGAGCTCGGAGTGCGCCGACTGTTCGAGCACCGCGATGGGATAGGTGTTGACGGCCTGGTCAGCCTCGGGGAACGGCACGCTGGTCACCTTGTCCCCGGCGCCCGCGGCGTCGGTGACGTACACCACGCCGGCGTCGGCCTGTCCGCTGGTCACCTTGCCCAGCACATCGGTGACCGAGGTCTCCTCACTCACCGGGGACAACGTCACCCCGGTGGCCTTTTCGATCTTCTCGGTGGCACCGCCGCACGGCACCGGCGGGGCGCACACCACCACGCTGGTGCCCGGCTTGGCGAGGTCGGCAAAAGACTTGATGCCCTTGGGGTTTCCCGGCGCAACGGCGATGGTCAGAGTGTTGGTGGCGAAGTTGACCGGTCCACCTTCGACGAGGCCCGCCGCGACCGCCTTGTCCATGTTCCGGGTGTCGGCGGAGGCGAATACGTCGGCGTCGGCTCCCTGGCTCAGCTGGGTGACCAGGTCCGAGGAGCCGGCGAACGAGAACTCGACCGCCGTCCCCGGATTGTCGGTTTCGAACTGCTCGCCGATCTCGGTGAACACCGATTTCAGCGAGGCCGCGGCGAACACCGTGATCGAACCAGCAGCCGGATCCGATGGGGTGTCCGACGCGCTCGTGCAACCACTGATCAGGGCGGCCGCAGCCACCGCACAACAAGCCACCATGCTCCGAGTCATGCCCCAGAGCTTGCCGCACTCGGACTCAGAGCGAGAACCGGACGTCCGCAAGCTCGAGCGCCTTCCCTTCGAGCCGCTGGCCGAGGTAGATCTCCGCCTGCATGAGTCGCTCGCAGTACCAACGGATGTCCTCGGCATGTTCGCGGGACGCCGTGTATCGCACCGCCATGGTGGATACGTCGATACGGCGGGTGTCGCGCACCATGAGGTCCTCGGTCACGTGGAAGCCGTCGTTCTCGGCCGCGGCGATGGCATCGAGCACCTGCCCGACGGCCAGCCGGATGTCCCGGCAGCCGTTCTCGGCGATCTCGGAGGCCTCACGCTGGATGTCGCCCTGCTTGCGCACCACCATGGCGTCGGCGCTGACCCGGTCCCCCGCCGCCTCGCCTGCGGTTCCGGACCATTCGGCACCGCCGGGAGCGAAGATGTTCTGCCGATGCCATTCGAACAGTTCCTCGGACTCCGCAGCCAGTTGCCTCCAGCGCGCCGCAGCATCCGCGAGATATGTTGTGTCCCAACTTTCTAGCTGGGTACGGGTCAGCGCTCCACCTGATGGACCGGTGGCGGCTACGTCCTTCACATCAACTCCGCCAGGCCTCCAGCGGTGTGTTCGTCGGCCGCGTCATATTGCAGAGCGGCCGCTGACAGATCTCCTGCCTGCGCGCTGACGCGACTCGACTGGGTGGCTCGCACCGTGGTCACCGCGGCGTCCATCGCCGCGACTCCGGTGCAACTCGGATAGTTCCCGACGTCGGGCTCGACCAATGACGCGCCCAACTCGGCAGCGATCATCTCGCTGCTGGTGGCCCCCGCACGCAGCGCCCCCGGGTCCACTCTCAGATCGTTTGCCACAGCAATCCCCCAACTGGCCCATCTGCTCCCCTGGGCTAACCGATTTGGCTGAGGTGAGCCCAGGCGGCGGAGCAAGTATGCCACTGCCAACTGGCATCGACCAAGACCCCTTCCGACGCCTGTCGGCCACCATCCGGACATCAACCGGCCATAGTCAAGCCTCCACTGACACTGTGGACTTGGCCAGTAATCGTGCTGGCACCGTCTGAGCCGACAGGCAACGCAGCGTTTACAACGTTCTCAGATTTCGCCACGCAACGGATCGGGATCGCCCCGTTCGGTCCATCGCCGATCGACGCGGGAAGCGAATCAGACCGTCCGCGGCCGGTCAGTCCAGGGCAAACACCGCCAGGGTCGCTCCGGGGCCCGGTGATCTTGTGCGGCGCCGACACGGCGGAGGCGAGGACGCGACTCGCGCGCCGGCGAATGCCCTCCCTCCGGACCTCCGCACCGGGCTCGCGAATCTGGCAATGTCGGCGATCTTTGCCGTGCCCGCGCGAGCGCGGATGGTTTCACTCCCCCGGCGCGAGCCCTTCGGGGTGGCCGATTCCTCGGAACTCGCCACGCCACGGCCGCGATCTACGGTGGTATGGACGTCATGCCCCAGACGAATTTTTCTGACTACCGGCAACTGACCCTGACTCGCCGCGACAACGGCGTCCTGCTGATCACGCTGGACCGGCCGGAAAAGTACAACGCCGCCGATGAGGGCATGCACACCGAGCTGGCCACCATCTGGAAGGACGTCGCGGCCGATCCGCAGACCCGGGTTGCGGTGATCACCGGTGCCGGCAAGGCCTTCAGCGCCGGCGGCGATCTCGCCATGGTCGAGCGGATGGCCGGCGACTACGACCGGGTGTCCCACATGCTCACCGAGATGAGCGACCTGGTCTACAACATGGTCAATTGCGACAAGCCGATCGTGTCCGCGATCAACGGCGTCGCAGTGGGAGCCGGTGCGGTGGCCGCCCTCCTCGCAGATATCGCCATCATCGCCGAGGATGCCCGCATCGGGGACGGGCACGTGAAGCTCGGGGTGGCCGCAGGCGATCACGCCGCCATCATCTGGCCGCTGCTGGCCGGGACGGCGAAGGCCAAGTACTACTTGATGACCGGCGAGATGATCGACGGCGTCGAGGCCGAGCGGATCGGGATGGTGGCCAAAGCCCTTCCGCGCGAGGAGGTTCTGGATGAGGCGCTACGTATCGCCGACAACCTGGCGACCGGGGCACAGCAGGCGATCCGGCTGACGAAACGCGCGTTGAACAACTGGCTGCGCAACGCCGGCCCGATCTTCGACCAATCCGCCGCCTACGAGATGCTGACCTTCCTGGGGCCCGACGTGGTGGAGGGGTACACCGCGCTGCGCGAAAAGCGCACGCCGCGTTTCCCGTCCGCGCAGGCCGACTGACGCTCGGGGTCCGCACCGCGGGTGGACCGGGCGGTCATGTCGGCGCGCCGATCACCGAGAGCAGCTGCAACTTCTCGTAACTCTCGCTGCCCGGCGCCGCGGTGTAGACCAGAAGGGAGTGGGACTGCTCGGGGTCCAGCAGGATCTGGCAGTTGAGTTCCAGGCTCCCCACCTCCGGGTGCTGATAGCGCTTGATCTGTCGCGGCCTGATACCGACCTCGTGTTGGTCCCACAGGAGCCTGAACTCTCGGCTTTCGGCGGCCAGCAGGTCGGCGTATCGAGCGGCCTTGGAGTCCGGGCCACGCAGCGCGAGCACTCCTCGAAGCCCGGAAACGTACATCCGCGAATAGAACTCGTGGTCTTCGCGCGGGTAGATGTTCCGCGCCGCGGGGTCGGTGAACCAGCGGTACCCGATGCTGCGCGCCGGGCCGGTGTATCGGCACAGGTCTCCGACGAGCGCGACACCGAGTGGGGTCTGCCGCAGCGTCTCCCCCAACTCGGTGACGATCTCGGCCGGGGTGTCGGTGAGCCGGTCGAAGATTCGCAGCATTCCGGGGCTGACGTGGTCGCTGCTCGAGCCCCGTACCGGCGGTTGATGCCCGGCCAAGCGGAACAGGTGGTCACGCTCGTCGAGAGACAAGTGCAACCCTTGGGCGATCGATGCGATCATCTGTTCAGAAGGGTGCGGACCGCGTTCCTGTTCGAGCCGCGAGTAGTAGTCGGTCGACATGTGGCACAACGCGGCGACTTCCTCGCGCCGCAGTCCGCTCGTTCGGCGACGTTGTCCGCGCGGCAGTCCGACGTCCTCGGGCTGTAAGGCCCCGCGACGGCGGGCGAGGAATTCCGCCAGGCCGGCTCGATCGATCATGCCCGCCATTTTCTCCCGGGCCGGATCGCTCAGCCACGGATCGTCAGACCGTGGATACGACGCAGCCAGGTGGGCACGCTCGAACACATGGCACATGATGACGACATCACGATCGACGACCTGTCCGGACGCCGGGCGGTGGTGACCGGCGCGAGCGACGGCATCGGACTCGGTATCGCGACACGGCTCGCCGGTGCCGGCGCCGAAGTGGTCATGCCGGTCCGGAACCCGAGCAAGGGCCAGGCGGCCGTCGCCAAGATCCGCGAGCAGCATCCGCACGCGAAGCTGGTGCTGGAGGAACTCGATCTGTCCTCGCTGGCCTCGGTGGCAGCGCTCGGTCAGAAACTGTGCGCCGAGGGCGCTCCCATTCACGTGCTGGTCAACAACGCCGGGGTGATGACCCCGCCTGACCGGCAGACCAGCAACGACGGGTTCGAGCTGCAGTTCGGCACGAACCATCTGGGCCACTTCGCGCTCACCGCCCAGCTGCTGCCTCTGCTGCGGGCCGGCCGCGCGCGCGTGACGTCTCAGACCAGCGTCGCCGCCCGCAGCGGCGCCATCAACTGGAACGACCTGAGCTGGGAGCACAGCTACGACGGCATGGCCGCTTACCGGCAGTCCAAGATTGCGACTGGTCTGTTCGGCCTTGAGCTCAGCCGTCGCAGCATGGCCGCGGGCTGGGGAATCACCAGCAATATCTCGCATCCCGGCGTCGCACCCACCAGCCTGCTGGCGGCGCGCCCGGAAGTCGGACGGGCCAGCGACACCGTGGGCGTGCGCCTGATCCGCTGGTTCTCCGCGCGGGGCCTCATCGTGGGAACCGTGGACAGCGCGCAACTGCCCGCAGTGCTGGCCGCGACGTCGGCCCAGGCCCGGGACGGCGCGTTCTACGGGCCGCAGTGGCCGGGGCATCTCGGCGGACCGCCCGGGGAGCAGAAACTCTGGAAACCGCTGCGCGACAACGACAACGCGGCGCGCCTGTGGACGGTGTCCGAGGAACTCACGGGTGTCACCTTCCCGTGAAGCCGCGCACTAGGACGAAGCGATCCGCCCGCGGGCCAGCTGTGCCGCACCATTGCCGGTGATCAACCAGAGGGTGGCGAGTTGGGCGATGAACTCGTCGATGGACAAATCGACGCCTCCGTTGACGAATTCGAGGATGGCGTCGGCGGTGCCGCCGACGATGAACGCCGGTGCCACCTTGGCCAGCGGGTCCTTCTCCAACTCGACGCCGTGCACCGCGCGTCCGTGATCGATGAGTACGGCGGTGAGCCGGTGCATGACCGTGGTGCGGTGCGCATGCAGCTCCGGTGAGGCCGCGACGCCACCGAGCAGCACGCGTGCGCGCCGCGGGTCGTCGACGAGGACCCGGACCGCGGCCGCCACACTGGCCATGGCCCGGGCCTCCAACGGCTCCTGGGCCGTCGCCTCCGCGGCGGCGACGGTCGCGCTGCGCACATCCTCGGCGATGGCATCGACCACGGCGGCGGACAGCGCGTCCAGATCGGTGAAGCTCTCGTAGAAGTAGCGCTTGTTGAGAGCGGCGGCCGCACAGAGCTTCTCGACGGTGGCGCCCCGCCATTCGTTGCGCGCCATCGCATCCATGGCGGCATCGAGCAGACGCACGCGCCGCTGCCGCCGGCGCGCGTCCGCCGATTGTCCGCCATAGGTGCGATCGGTCGTTGACACCACCGGCACATTCTGGCACGGTTTCGTACCAGATGGTTACCAGGAGGGCACCATGACACTCTGTTCGCCCGCGAACACGCACCGCCTCCAAGCCTTCGGCGCCGCTGTCACCTCCCGGTTTCCCAGCGGGGAGCGTCCCCTGGCCACACCACCACCGGGATCGGATCTGAAGCCCGTCATGGGCAACTACGGCTTTCCGTTCCTCGGCCATGTGCTGAGCTCACTGGCCGACCCCCTGTCCTTTGCCCGCGACCGCTACGAGCGCTACGGACCGGTGTCGTGGGCCGGCGGTGTCGGTTTCCGTGTCGTCGGCCTGATGGGCCCCGACGCCCTGGAAACCGCGTGGATCAACAAGGACAAGGTGTTCTCCAGCACGCGGGGCTGGGCACCGGTCATCGGACCGTTCTTCCACCGCGGAATCATGTTGTTGGACTTCGAGGAACACCGTGACCACCGCCGCATCATGCAGCAGGCCTTCACCCGCAGTGCGCTGGACGGTTACCTCGAGCTGATGCGGCCCAGCATCGACCGCACCTTGCGCAATTGGCCATCGACACAGGGCTTTCCCTTCTACCCGTCGATCAAGCACCTGCTGCTCGAACAGGCCGCCGAGGTGTTCGTCGGAACGCACCTCGGACCCGAGTCCGATCAGCTGTCGGCCGATTTCCACGCCACCGTCCGCGGCGGGCAGGCGCTGGTGCGGGCCGACGTGCGCGGCGGCGTGTGGGCCAGAGGCTTGCGCGCCCGGGAGCGGTTGGAACGCTATTTCGCCGACCAGGTTCCCGACCGCGTGCGCGGCGAGGGCACCGACCTGTTCTCGATGCTGTGCCGCAGCGAGGACGAAGACGGCGCGCGGTTCACCCCGGCCGACATCGTCAACCACATGATCTTCCTGCTGATGGCCGCCCACGACACCACCGCCATCGCCCTGTCCATGCTGACCTATGAGCTGGGCCGAAACCGACAGTGGCAGGACGTGCTTCGCGATGAGGCCGTCAGCCGGCCGAATGACACCCCCACGGTGCTCGACCTGGACGCCTACCCCTTACTGGACGCCGCCTTCAAAGAGATCCTGCGGATGTACGCGCCGGCCGGGGCGCTGTTCCGCCAAACCGTCCGCGACACCGAGATCCTCGGCCACTTCGTCCCACGCAAGACCCAGGTGGCCATCAATGTCTATGCCTCCATGCGGCTTTCCGACTGGTGGCCCGACCCGGACACGTTCAATCCCGAGCGCTTCGTGAACAACGCCGCCACCCGCGACGCGGTCAGCCGCTACGTGTTCGCGCCCTTCGGCGGCGGGGCGCACAAATGCATCGGCCGGCAGTTCGCCGACATGACGGTCAAGACCACCATGCACCAGATGCTGCGCCGCTTCGAGTGGAGCGTGCCGCACGACTATCGCCCACAGCTGACCTGGGGCACCGGGCCGATGCCGGCCGATGACCTGCCGATCACGCTCCGGCGGATCCAAACAGAAACGCGGCCCAGGATGTCTCCCGAACCGCGTTGACCGAGAAAACTGATGGAGCTAAGGGGAATCGAACCCCTGACCTTCTCGATGCGGACAAGACGACTTGGGCATTTACGGCTGCTGACCGCGTACTGAGATGGAGGTCATGAGATGCGGGCTTCGACCGGCGTTCACTAGCCAGAGCTGTTCATTAATATTGAACACTCAGCAGTCCTGAACGCGATTACGCCATCAACTGGTCGAACGCTGCGTTAACGATCAAGCGTCGATCTCGGTCCTTGACCGGCCATCCAGGCGCTCCCACGGCAAAGTAGTGCGCAAGCAGATCACGATCCGCGCTGCCGATACGGTCCGCCAAGAAGGTCCGCTCTCCTGAGCTCAGGCCGTTCGCCATATCCCGTCCTAGCAGTGCCGCCGCAGCCAACCGCAGATCGAAATCATGGAGGTCCATTGCCCAGACGTTTTCTTCTGCGTATAGGCGGTCGACATCTTCGGTGTACCAGTGCGCCACGAGGGCGAGGTCAGCCGCGTCCTTGTACTCGTTCCTAACCAAGCGATCCAGCCACGCATGTGTTTTGAGTACCGCGTACCCCTCCGGCATCGGAATCCTGATGCGCACTCCTTCACTCAACGAAAGTGAATCCGCGCGCTCATATACGTCACGGAAGCCGTGCACGTTCAATGCGTGCTTTCCCGGGGGCCTACTCGAGATCCCCGGCGGAGCTTCAACGTTCCCGAAGGGAACAACATCCGTGGGAATACCTGCGATGAGGAATCGATGCCCTGAGTGGCCCGCCGACGAAAATGTGTCCTGCACCCGTACGAATTGATCCCAGTCTTGGAGCGCAACGGCGACATCTGTGTCGTTAGTACTTCGCTGAGACACATCGCATCCGAAAGCCCAGCTCAGAAGATCCCGACTCCGTGCCCCGACCAGCAGGATCTGATCCGGCGGGACGATCTCGGATAGCTCGGCAACAACGGGTTCAACCTCAGCGAAGAAACTCCGGTCAGAGCTCGACCAATCCCTCATTGTTCCTTCTCATTTCATCGGCGACTTCCAACTGCCGCGATTCGCGGGACGCCAGTAAGTCGGCGTAGACCAACTGAACCGGTGCGGTGTTAGGTTGACCAGTCGGATGAAGATCACGCCAAAACAGATCGCGAACAACGATGTTGCCGTGCGGGTCGTTGTGCCAACGGTTCATCAACATCAAGCTGCGTAGCAGCCGCTTATCTCGCCCACCGTCGATATACAGAACCAACGATTCTGGATTCCTGATCAGTCTCGGCACCGCGCACTCACCGCTCACTGCGAAATCTACTTCCACTGGCGTAGCCCAGTGATAGACATCACCGCGCACCACCGCCAGCCTGTTAGCCCGGCCGAGACCAGCTGGATAAGCGGACGCCCAGAGGTCGAGAAGCTCGCCTTGGCGGATAAGGCGTCGGCGCGAACCGAGTTGCTCGACAAACCCGATATGTTCCAACGCGTCTATCGCATCCTTCGCCATGCCAAGCGACACTCCCGATCTCTCGGCGATCTCGCGCAATGGCGCGTCAGCAAGCGCTGGCTCATACAACAAGACGAGGACCACCTGAGCACGTTTTGGTGTGAACGGATTTGCGGGACTGGACTTGTCGCGCGCACCTGAGTGCACCGATACGTGCCCTCGTTGCCCACGAACGTCTATCAATAGGCCATGTCCACGTAGGTAGGCATTGCCGACCTCGTCGATGAACCAGATACCGCGCGTCCGCATGGTGTCCGCGCTCGACGCATGGATCCGCGAACCGACAACGAATAAGGGGACATCTAGCGGAATGGAGTGTGCAGCTCTCAGGGCAGCAGTTGCCGACATCTCTGGCATATACAAGGCAGCCGTGTCGACAATCTGGCCTCCTACCTCCAATGCCAACGGCACCGGATCCGACCAGTTCAACTGGGATACATCTCCGTGCGGCTGGATCCCGTATTTCGCGAGTTGGTGCTCAATCTCTGCGGCAACCGACGCAGGGATAGTTTCCATATGTTCATCCTAATGGCGCGTTCAACAATGCTGAACATGTTCAAAAACTGAACACCCCGGCGTCCATCCCAAAGCCTCCTGAGCCAGGTCAACTGGCCGAATCGTCCAGCGAGAGACACAACGCTGGCCGTTCGAGGCGGCTGCCGATTGGTCAACTGGGAACCCGCCATCCCATCGCCGAAGGCCGGGCGCGTGAACAAAAGCCACCGCGCAAGCGACCGATAAAAGCCGAGAACGCTAGTGTCCGCGCAGTTGGCCAGAACGCTGAGAGTGAACACCTTGGCGAAGAAGAGCCCTGGTAGCGAGAACAAGTCGCGGACCGCCTGGGCGCGGCAATCCGCCGCTTTTGCGGGTGGCCTCGGAAGCCGAGCGGGGCAATGCCCGCTGATCTGCCCAAACTTGGTGGAGCTAAGGGGAATCGAACCCCTGACCTTCTCGATGCGAACGAGACGCGCTACCAACTGCGCTATAGCCCCTGATACCGGAAGCAAAGGCTACCAGTCGCCGGCCCGGAACCGGAAACCGGCCGCTCTACTGCCCGGCGGCACGCGGTAGATCGTATTCGCGGGCCATCGATGTGTAGGCCAGATGCTCGAAGATGGGGTCCTCGTCGTCGATGTCGAGCACCACCGCGCCGGGCCGGCGCAGGCGGGCGGGCACCACGTCGAGCTTGTGGTCGTCGGTGCTCTCCACCCCCAGCCGCGAGCGCGCCATCCGTTGTGCGCGACGTCGCCGCAGCTGCTCCTCGATACGCGTCTGACGGCGCAGGTAGGCCAGGTAGAGCACGGTCAGGGTGGCGGCGCCGCCACACACCCACCAGGCCGATGGCGTCACCAGGAAGGCGGCGCCTGCCGAGAACAGCATGGTGGCGGCCAGCACCGCGAGCACGCGCTTGCGGAACCGGAACTTGCGGGCACTGATCTCCGCGGCCTTCTTCGATTCGAACCGGCGTTGCCGGGTCGCGCTCAACGAGGCGACGGGCGCCTCGGCCCGCTCCTCGTCAGACGGTTCGTCTTCGGCTTCGGGTTCCAGACCCGACGAGTCGGCGACGTACTCGTACTCGTCATCGGAAAGATCCTCGGGATCCTCGCCCTCGTCGAGATCGACTGCGATCCGCTCGGTTTGGGCCTCCGACTCGGTGAGGTCGACGGGATCCTCGACCGCGACCGGTTCCGGTTCGGGAGCCGGCTCGGGTTCCGGCTCGACCTCGGCCTCTGGCTCAACCGCGGCCTCGGGCTCGGTCTCGAATTCCAGCTCGAGCTCGGGCTCGTCGAGTTCCTCGGGCTCGGCGGGCGCTTCTTCAGCCTCGGGCTCCATCGCACCGACCGGCAGCGCACCGGAATCCTCGTCGACGATGTCGACGTCGAGGTAGTCGGGTTCGGGGGTCTCGACGACGGCGGCCGCGACGACGACGGTGCGTTGCACGCGCACCTCGACCGGCGGCTCCTCCTCTTCGAACTCGTCATCGAGGTCGTCGTCGAGATGGTCAGCCGGGGGCTGCCAGTGTGGATCGCTGTGATGCCCGGCCGCCGGGCCACGTCGTAGCCGTTGCGCGTTGCGGCCGCTGTTGAGCACTCGAGTCGCCAGGGCGACGTCGCTGGTACGACGCACCGAGTCGCGCTTGCTGATCAACATCGGAACCAGCACGAAAAGCCAGAGAACGACGAGGGAAATCCACAGTAGTGACTGGGGGATGCTTGGCATGACGCCTGCTCCTTTCCCCTTCAGGCTAGGTCTGTGACCAGCGCATCCATGGGCGGCGCGCCGACACAATTACACACCTGTAATTCGATCGATACAAGCACCAACAGTCACACAAGTCACATTGGTAACAGCTGACGGGGCCGGTTTCGCTGAGATTGCTTCCAGGGCTGTCGATCCGGCGAAATCACGACCGCAGGCTCAATCTCAACGCGGCGCGTCGCGCGGACGGCCGAAGTTCAGCACCAACTGGCCCGCCCGGCCGAAACCAGGGCCTGGGCCGCCGAATGCGTCAATTCTTCCAACGTGATCGCCACCAGAAGGTGGTCGCGCCAGGCGCCGTCCACCTCGAGATAGCGGCGCAGCAGCCCCTCCTCACGGAAGCCCACGCGCTCCAGCACGGCCCGGCTCGCGGCATTCTCCGGCCGCACCGTCGCCTCCACCCGGTGCAGCTGCACCCCAGCGAAGCAGTGGTCGAGCCCCAGCGCCAGGGCCGCGGTCGCGACTCCCCCGCCGGTCTTGTCACTGGCCACCCAATAGCCGATCCAGGCCGACCGCAGAGCGCCGTGAGTGACGTTGCCGATGGTGAGCTGGCCGGCGAACTGCCCGTCGAGTTCGATCACGTACGGCAGCATGCGGCCGCGCCGGGCCTCGCTGCGCAGACCCGAACAGATCGCGGGCCAGGACGAAACAGCATGGCGGACACGCCAATCCACGCCGCTGACCGGCTCCCACGGCTCCAAGTGCGCCTGGTCGGCCAACCGGATCCGGCTCCACACCGCGGCGTCGCGCAGCCGCACCGGACGCAGCCGCACCACCCCGGCCTGCACCCGCAACGGCCCGATCGGACCGGGCCAACCCGGGTGAAAAGCACTGGACCGCAGCAGGCTCATCCACACATTCGTTTCGTCAGACCGTCATTCATCGAATGAAGTCTTATCAGCCGCGCTGGGCCAGGAATGCCACATCCACGGTTTCGCCGGTGCGAACCTCTTCGACCTCGCTGGGAATCACCACGAGACAGTTGGCCTCGGCCAGCGTCGCCAACAGATGGGTGGACGCTCCCGGTGCTCCGCCGAGGGCCTGCACCAGGTACTCGCCGGTGTCCTGATCACGCATCAACTGCCCGCGCAGGTATCCGGTGCGGCCGGCCACCGAGCTGATCGGCGCCAAGGTGCGGGCCTGGACCACGCGCCGCATCGGCTGACGCTTGCCCAGGGACAGCCGGATCAACGGGCGCACCATCACCTCGAACACCACCAGCGCGCTCACCGGGTTGGCGGGCAACAGGAAGACCGGGACGCGGTCGCGGCCGAGCTGACCGAAACCCTGCACCGAGCCGGGGTGCATCGCGATGCGGGCCACCTCCATCTCGCCGAGTTCGGCGAGCACGTTGCGCACCGAATCGGCGGCGGCGCCGCCCACGGCACCGGCGATCACCACGATCTCGTTGCGATTAACTTGGCCCTCAACGGTTTCCCGCAGTTCACGTGGGTCGGTGCTGATGATGCCGACCCGATTGACCTCGGCACCCGCGTCGCGCCCGGCCGCGGCCAGCGCGTAGGAGTTCACGTCGTACACCTGCCCGGTCCCCGGGGTGCGGGAGACGTCGACGAGCTCACCGCCCACGCACATCACCGACAGCCGGGGCCGGGGGTGCACCAGCACGCGGTCGCGGCCGACCGCAGCCAACAACCCAACCTGCGCCGGGCCGATGATGGTGCCTGCCCGCACCGCGACGTCACCGGGCTGGACGTCGTCGCCGGTGCGCCGGACGTAGGCACCCGAGCGCACGCTGCGCAGGATCCGCACCCGGTTCTGGCCGCCGTCGGTCCACCGCAACGGCAGCACCGCGTCGGCCAGGGTCGGCATCGGCGCGCCGGTCTGGACGCGTGCGGCCTGCCGGGGCTGCAGTCGACTGGGCGTGCGGGCCCCGGCCTCGATCGAGCCCATCACCGGCAGGCTGATCTCACCGGCGCCGTCGCCCACCGACAGCACGTCGACGCTGCGCACCGCGTAACCGTCGATGGCGGCCTGATCGAACCCCGGCATCGGCCGCTCGGTGACGACCTCCTCGGCGCACATCAGACCCTGTGACTCGGCGATGGCCACCCGCACCGGCCGGGGCGCTACCGCGGCAGCCGCTACCCGAGCCTGCTGTTCCTCCACCGAACGCACAACACGCCTTCCTGTCTACGGGCCCCGGCCGCCGGACAACGCCCGGCGTACCACCCGACGCGTTGCTAGCCGTCCTGTCCGGTCAGGCCCAATCGTTCGACCAACCACCGCCGCAATTCGGGGCCGTAGTCGTCACGTTCCAACGCAAAGTCAACCGCAGCCTTCAGGTAGCCGCCGGGATTTCCCAGGTCGTGTCGGGCACCGCGGTGCACGACCACATGGACCGGATGGCCCTCTTCGATCAGCAACGCGATGGCGTCGGTGAGCTGGATCTCCCCGCCCACGCCGCGCGAAACCCGCCGCAGCGCATCGAAAATCGCCCGGTCCAACAGGTAGCGGCCGGCCGCGGCGTACGGCGACGGCGCATCCTCGGCCTTGGGCTTCTCCACCATGCCGTTGACCCGCAGCACGTTCGGGTTGGCGGCATCGGGCACGGTCTCGACATCGAACACGCCGTAGGCGCTGATCTTGTCCTCGGGGACCTCGATGGCGCACAGCACGGTGCCGCCACGCTTGGCCCGCACCTTCGACATGGTTTCCAACACACCCGTGGGCAGCACCAGATCGTCGGGCAGCAGCACCGCAATCGCGTCCTCGTCGGGCGACAGGGCGCTCTCGACGCAGCCGATCGCGTGCCCGAGGCCCAGCGGTTCGGCCTGCACCACGGATTCGACCTTGATCAAAGCGGGCGCCCGGCGCACCTTCTCCAGCATGGTCTTCTTGCCGCGGGCCTCCAGCGTGCCCTCGAGCACCAGGTCCTCGACGAAGTGCGCGACGACACCGTCTTTGCCCTCGGAGGTGATGATGATCAGCCGCTCGGCGCCGGCCTCGGCGGCCTCGGCCGCGACCAGCTCGATGCCAGGGGTGTCGACCACGGGCAGCAGTTCCTTGGGGACCGTCTTGGTCGCCGGCAGGAAGCGCGTGCCCAGACCGGCCGCGGGGACCACGGCCGTATAGGGAATCGGCACTTCAGGCGCCTTGGGAGAGGTGCTCATCGTTCACACACTAACGCCCGTTCTGAAATGGTGGAGGGCGTGACCCCGCCGACCAAGACTGAGTTGCGAGATGGCGTTCTACGTGCAAGGCGGGCGGTGCCGGCAGACCGGCGCGCCTCCGAGGCGCAGGCGCTCTGCCGGTGGCTGCCGTCCCTGGTACGCAGCGGACAGACGGTGTGCGCCTATGTTCCGGTGGGCTCCGAACCCGGGTCGCAGGCGCTGTTGGACACCCTGCTGGAACTCGGTGTGCGGGTACTGCTTCCGGTGGCCCGCAATGACCAGGACGGCCGTGGACTGCCGATGGAGTGGGGCCCGTATGAGCCCGGCACATTGGTGGCGGCACAGTTCGGTCTGCGCGAGCCGCCGGCACCGTGGTTGCCCGCCGGCCGCATCGCGGATGCCGAGGTGATCCTGGTGCCCGCCCTGGCCGTCGACCGGACCGGGACCCGGCTGGGCCGGGGCGCCGGTTTCTACGACCGCAGCCTGATCTACGCGGCGCCGCACGCGCGGCTGGTCGCGGTGGTCCGTGACGACGAATTGGTCGACGAGCTCCCCGCCGATCCGCACGACGTGCGGATGACGCATGCGCTGACGCCGTCGGGCGGAATCGTGACGTTACAGCGCTGAGCTGGTCCAGAATCGTCAGGTGTCCGATGCGCTGAGCGCGGACTTCAGTGTCCGCATGCAGCTGATCGTCGACGTCCTGGCCCAAACCCTGGACCGGGCCGTGCTGTTGGACGACGAGGAGCTGACCCCGATCACGCACAGCCGCCAGCTGGGCGAACTCGACGACGTGCGGGTGCACAGCGTGCTGCAACGTGAGACCCGCGCGGAGGTCAAGGCCGCGCTGTTCGACTCCGGGATCGGCACCGCGGACTCGGCGGTGTGGACTCCGGCGCTGCCGCACTACGGGCTGATGGCGCGGTTGTGCGTGCCGGTGCGATCGGCGTCCGAGCGGTTCGGCTACCTGTGGATCATCGCCCCCGACGGTTCCCTGCCCGAGCAGGGCCAGCAGCTGGCCAAACAGGCGGCGGCCGACCTGCTGGCCATTCTCGACCGTCGCCATGCGGTGCTGCGCGCCGAAGAGTCATCGCAACAGGGCCTGCTGATGCGGTTGGTCGCCGCCGATGACCCGGCGCAGGCCCAGGCGGTGGTCGGCGAACTGCACGCCAGGGCGATGGCCGAGCCGCACGATCTGGTCCAGGTTTTCCGGTTCGAGCCCGACGGCGCGGGCGATCCGGTGAATCGGAGCATGGCGCTGCGGCTCCGGTTGACGGCCACCGACCGGACGCGCCGCTGGTACACCCTGGCCGGAGCGACGACCACGATCCTGGCGGTGTCGCCGCCCGGCATCGAATCTGCCGACACCGCGGAGACGGTGGCCGAGGCCGTGCGCGCCAGCTACGGAACGCACCCGGCGATCGGCGCTTCCGGCGTTCCCCTGCCGATAACGCAAGCCGCCCTTGGCTTTCGCCACGCCAGCCTGGCGCTGACCCTGGCGAAGGCCGGCGTGGGCAGGGCCCAGGTGGCCGACTGGTCCGCGCTCGGATCGTGGCGCACCCTGGCGTTGCTGAGCCAGGCCTACCGTCCGGACCGGCTCGGCGACCTGGTCCACCCCGGCATCGTCAGCCTGATCGAGCAGGGCCGCGAAGACCTCCTGCTCACGCTGGAGACCTATCTGGCCAACGGCGGTGACGTGCGGCGCACGGCCGAGGACATGTTCCTGCACCGGTCCACGCTGTACTACCGGCTGGAGAAGCTGACCGAGGCCGTCGACGGCGATCTCGGCGACGGCGAGATCCGATTCGACCTGATGCTGAGCCTGCGGCTGGCGCGTCTGGCCGGGCTGTATCAACCCGGTTCGACAGCTGTCTGAACCAGCCGGCCGAGTTTCCTACAGTTTCGGCCCAATTTCTGCTCCGCCGACCGTTCGCCAGGCATAGCGTTCTCTTCTGGCCGCTTGTGACCCGAGTCACACATCACGGAGGAGTCAGAACGCACATGGGTGAGACACCCGGATTGAAAAAGGCGCTCAGTCAGCGACAGCTGCGGATGATCGCGATCGGCGGCGTCATCGGCGCCGGTCTGTTCGTGGGCTCCGGCGTGGTGATCGGCAAGACCGGCCCGGGCGTGTTCATCACGTATGCCCTGGCGGGCGTGCTGATCATCATGGTGATGCGGATGCTGGCCGAGATGGCGGTGGCCAATCCGTCGACCGGATCATTCGCGGATTACGCGCGCAATGCGATGGGCAATTGGGCCGGCTTCTCGGTGGGCTGGCTGTATTGGTACTTCTGGGTGATCGTGGTCGGCTTCGAGGCGATCGCCGGCGCCAAGATCATTCAGTACTGGATCGACGTACCCATCTGGCTGACGGCGCTGATCCTGTTGATCGCGATGACGGCGACCAACCTGTTCTCGGTGTCGTCGTTCGGCGAGTTCGAGTACTGGTTCGCCGGCATCAAGGTGGCCGCGATCCTGGCGTTCATCGGACTGGGCTCGCTGTACGTCATCGGGGCCTGGCCGAACAAGGACATGGACTTCTCGAACCTGTGGGTCAACGGCGGCTTCTTCCCGCTGGGCGCCATGGCCGTCACGGTCGGCGTGGTGACGGTGATCTTCTCGATGGTCGGCGCCGAGATCGCCACCATCGCCGCGGCCGAGTCGGCCGATCCGGAGCGTGCCGTCGCCAAGGCCGCCAACTCGGTGATCCTGCGCATCGCGGTGTTCTTCGTCGGCTCGGCGTTCCTGTTGGTGACGATCCTGCCGTGGAACAGCGAGCAGGTCGCCGCCTCGCCGTTCGTCTCGGCGTTCACCGAGATCGGCATCCCCTACGCCGACCACATCATGAACGCCGTGGTGCTCACGGCCGTGCTGAGCTGCCTGAACTCGGGCATGTACACCGCATCGCGGATGCTGTTCGTGCTGGCCGCCCGCCGCGAGGCGCCGCCGCAGCTGGTGTCGGTGACCCGGCGCGGCGTGCCGGCCGCCGCGATCCTGGCGTCGTCGGTGATCGGCTTCCTCGGGGTGATCGCCTCGGCCTTCTCCCCGGACTTCATCTTCAAATTCCTGCTGGATTCCAGCGGCGCGGTGATCCTGTTCGTCTACCTGCTGATCGCCATCTCGCAGATCGTACTGCGATACCGGACCTCGACCGATCAGCTCAAGGTGAAGATGTGGTTGTTCCCGGTGCTGTCGATCCTCACCGCCGGCTGCATCTTCGCGATCCTGGTGCAGATGTTCGTCCAGGGCGGCGACAACCGGAAGGCGCTGACCATGAGCCTGTTGTCGTGGGCCGTGGTGATCCTGCTGTTCCTGGCCAACCGCTGGTTCATCGGACACCGGCCCGAGGTTGCCGGGGCGATCCCGGCTGCCGGGGCCGCGCATCCGCACCGGGTGCTGGTGCTGGCCAATCAGACCGTGGAATCCAGCGAGTTGCTCGACGAACTCCGCCGCATCGGTGCGGACCGCGACGCCGTCTATCAGGTTGTGGTGCCGGCCAATCCGATCGACACCGGGGTGGCCGAGACCCATGGGCCGCTCGACATCTCGGAGGCCACGACGCGGGCCGCCCAGCAGCGCCTCGACCAGACGTTGGGGACACTGCGGTCCGAGCAATTGCAGGCCGACGGCGAGCTGGGTGACTACCGTCCGCTGCGGGCGCTGGCGCATGCCGTCGAAACCTTCCGGCCCGACCAGATCGTGATCTCGACCCTGCCGCCCGAGGAATCGGTGTGGCACCGCTTCGATGTCGTCGACCGGGCCCGCTCCGAGTACCAGATCCCGGTGACGCACGTGGTGTCGCGGCTGCGTACCCAGGAGCACGCGTCGTGACGATCCTGGCCGCGTTCAGCGCGAGCCGGCACAGCAGCGCACCGCTGAACCTGGCCGTCCAGCTCGCCCGCACCACCGGCGAGCAGGTGATCGCCGCGGCGGTGGTGGAACGGGCCTGGCCGCCGCGTGACGACCCGGTGGAGGGCGAGTACCTCGCCTACGTCCGTGCGCAAGCCACCGAGGCGTTGCAGCGGGCCGTCGCGGTGCTGCCGGTCGACGTGGACCTGACTCCCGTGGTGCACGAATCCACCTCGATACCAACCGGTTTGATGGAGCTGGCCGATGCCCACCGAGCATCACTGGTGTCGGTCGGATCGTCTTCGTCGGGCATGATCGGCCGCGTCACACTGGGCAGTGTCACCGAGCGCCTGGTGCACACCGCCCGGGTGCCGGTGGCGTTCGCGCCCCGCGCCTACGCCCAGACGGGCGGGCGGATCCGCCGGCTCACCGCGGCCTACGGCGGCGAGGCCGACGTCAACGGACTCATTCCGGCCACCGCGGAAATGGCAGCATCGTGGAAGGCCCGGCTGCGCATCGTGTCGTTCACCGTGCGCAACACCATGGCCTTCGCCGGCACCATCGAATCCTCGGCCGAGGAGTTGGTGGTGCAGCAGTGGTCACGACGCACGATCGCCGAGATCACCAAGCAGCTCAACACCATTCGTGACCGGATGGCCGTCCCCGACGTCGATGTGGTGGTCGGCGCCGGCCACGATTGGAACGCCGCGGTGGAGAGCATCGGGTGGGACACCGGAGACATGCTGGTGCTCGGTTCGGGGGCAGCCGCCCCGAGCGCCCAGGTGTTCCTCGGTTCGGCGGCCGGCAAGATCCTGCGCCGCTCACCGGTGCCGGTGATGATCGCGCCGAGCTACAAGGCGGGTTAGCAGTTGTTCAGCACCGCCGCCATGGTGTGCTTCTCTTTCTCCGAAACCCAGAGCTGGTAGGCGGTTTTCACCTCGACCTGACGGGCCACGAAATCGCATCGGTACGCCACATTGGACGGCAGCCAGCTGGCCGCATCGCGAAAAGCCTTGTCGAAATTGGGTTTCGCCGCGACAGCCACGAGATTGCGCGGATCGTTCGCGAAGTCCTTGCGGCGCTGCGGATCCCAGGTGCGTGCACCCTTGTACCAAGCGTCCGACAGCGACACCACATGATCGATCTGCACCGCGCCGGAGGTGTCGGGGCCGCGGGTGAACGGGATCTCGACGCCGGTGTACGGATCGTGCAGCACGCCGGTGGCGGCGTAACAGGTGCCGGGCCGGACCGTCAGCTGGGCCAGGTCGCGGCGCAGGATGTCGTCACGGGTGTTGCAGCCGTTGTGCCCGAACTCGACGTTGACGTCGTCGCTCCACGCCTCGCCGAAGTGGCGCCTCGAGTAGTCGGTGTGGCGGTCCCAGCCTTTGACCGGCAGCCCGGCCAACTGCGCACGGGCGTGGTCTAAGCCCGCGCTCCGCTGCGGGGCCGGGGCCGATCCGGAGGGCTGCGCCGTGGGCGGGACCGAGTCCTCGGCGGAGCGGGCTTCCCGCATCCGGGCCACGACGAGCACGGCCAGCACCGCCAGGATTACCGCCACCACGAGCAACACCGCTAACCTTCCGGTGCGCCGGCGACGGCCGCGGCCCGCGGGAATGAGATGACCCACGTAGCGGTTCTAGCACTTGAGCCGGTAGAGTGCTAACAAGTTTGACCAACTCGGAGGGTTTTCGTGCCTACCTATTCCTACGCGTGCACTGAGTGCGGCAATCGGTTCGACGCGGTGCAGGCCTTCACCGACGACGCACTGACCACCTGCCCCAAGTGCTCCGGCAAGCTGCGCAAGCTGTTCGGCTCGGTCGGCGTGGTGTTCAAGGGCAGTGGCTTCTACCGCACCGACAACCGCGAGTCGGGCAAGAGCTCCTCCAACGGCTCGGCCAAGAGCTCGGACAGCAGCTCGTCGAGCACCTCCTCCGACTCGTCGTCGTCTTCCTCTTCGTCGAGCACTTCGTCGTCGAGCAGCTCGAGCAGCTCCAGCGCCGCCCCCGCCGCGGCCGCTTCCAGCTAGCCGACAGTTATCCACAGGACGGCGAAGTCGCCGTTCTCACCTGGCCTTCCCACGCTTACCGTGGCGCCATGGCCGAATCACTCAACCTGCCGCCGTGGCGTCGGCTGACCGCTGCCCGGCCCGACTGGACCCGCACGGTCGCCGCACGCCGGGTGGCCGCTGCCGGGTTGGTGGTGTTGGCGGCCATCGCAGCGCTGCGCTCGGATCCGCGCGGTGAGTACACCGAGGTCGCGGTCGCGGTCCATGACCTGTCCCCCGGCACCGCGCTGACCGCCGCCGACGTGCGTCTGGAGCGACGCAGCACTACGTCGCTGCCCGACGGGGCCCAGCGTGATGTCGACGAGGTGGTCGGCGCGACGCTGACCGCACCCGCCCGCCGCGGCGAGGTGCTCACCGATGTCCGGCTGCTCGGCTCGCGGCTGGCCGAGTCCGCGGCAGGTCCGGATGCGCGGATCGTTCCGCTGCAGCTCAGCGACACCGCCCTGCTCGATCTGATCCGCGCCGGAGACGTGGTCGACGTGCTGACGGTGGCCGGCGACCAGGACGACAAGCAGCCCGCCCGGCCCGTCGTGGTCGCCTCCGGCGCGGTGGTGGTCCTGGTCTCGGAGAGGCCCCGGGCGGCCGGGGCAGGCAGCGACCGAGTGGCGCTGGTGGCGCTGCCGGCCCGTTCAGCCAATGAGGTTGCGGCCACCAGCCTGGTGCAAGCGGTCACGGTGACGATCCGCTGACCCTGGCTTGGATTGCCGGACAACGCAATTCGAGCGTCGCCAAGCTGTTGCAGAACAAACGCCCTGCCGTTCGATGAAACGGTTACTGTTTGCTTGTCCCACCAAACAGATCACATTGCAGGAAGGGTCCCCGCATGTTGAAGGGCTTCAAAGAGTTTCTTTCCCGTGGCAACGTCATCGACCTTGCGGTTGCTGTGGTCATCGGCGCCGCTTTCACCGGACTGGTCACCGCGTTCACCGAGAAGGTGGTTCAACCACTGGTCGACCGCGTCGGCGCCGGCCCCGGCAGGGAGTACGGCATCCTCAAGATCTCGCTGGGCGGCGATCCCGAGACGTTCGTCGACTTCAACGCCGTACTGTCGGCCTTCATCAACTTCATCCTGGTCGCCGCGGTGATCTACTTCGTCATCGTCCTGCCGTACAAGAAGCTGCGTGAGCGAGGCGAGGTCGAACAGGCTCAGGACACCGAGTTGAGCCTGTTGACCGAGATCCGCGACCTCTTGTCCGAAAACGGCTCCACCGGCAAGCACGTCACCGGCCCGGGCACCGGCCCCAGCCCCGACACCGCCGAGTACACGAGCGCCGACCGCGACAAGTAGCTGCACATACAAAAAGCAGCCCCTGGAAATATCCAGGGGCTGCTTTTGATGAGCGCTCAGAACATGACGTTCACATGCTCAGTTCATGTTCCAGGGTTCGCCGTAGGTGGTGACGCTGTCACCGGTGGAGGCGATCAGGCGGGCGAAGGGACGCAGCAGCACGCCACCGGCGGCACCGGTCACCGTGCCGTGGGCGTTGGACACCGCCACCCCACCGGCCGCACCGGCCACATCCACCGAGAAGGTGGCCACTTCCTGGATACCGGGGCCGTTGCCCAGGTCCGCGCTGATCGACACACCCGGGAACAGGTTCGGGGTGATGACCGACTCCAGACCGAACGGAGGACCGGTGATGTCACCATCGTCGATCAGGATGTTGGGGGTGGTGTAGGAGAAGTTGATCCCCACACCCAGCGACCAGGGGAAGCCGATCTGGTAGCCCAGCTCCAAGGTGCCCTCGAACTCCTCGGCACCCGGGCCGGCCACGATGTACTTGGCCCGGCCGGAGTGGAACCACTCACGGGTCAGCCGGTTGCGGTCCAGCGGGAACACACCGTTGAGGAAGGTATCCCACTGCTGAACGGTCAGGGTCCGATCCTGGCCATCGACCAGGCTCAGCTCGTTATCCAGACCGGCATGGGAAGTGCCTGCGCCGACGAACAAGCCCGCAATAACTCCAGCTATTGCGGTCACCATCGCGACCAGCACCCGACTGAATGCCTTCATGTTCTCCCTAGCTATATCGCCGGTGATCCCGGAGGTCCACCGAATTCGTGGTTGGCGTCCGGTCCCCGCAGACCGTACTACTGCGCAAGACCTACATGTGACGGGGATTAGAAACCTCACACATCGCTCTTACGTACTGCTCATCGTTGACACGAGGAACATAACGGGAGGGCATCCGGGCGGCAACGCAAGCACATATCTCCAGGGCTGCATGCGATCACTTGATCGAAATTTGCTGAAAGCAAGCTGAGAGTTGACCCACTAGACCGTGACGCAGGGATTTGAACTACCGGGCAATGCTGTGACGCCGTTCGCCTTGGTAACGAACTGAGGGCCAGACCACAGCTGATGACCGGCGGTTTCCGGCTCTTACCTAGCTCTCACCTATCTATTGATGATGGGGCGGAATGTTGTCGCGCAACCACCGGTCGCGGTCGGCGTCATCGTCCGGCGAAGCGGTGTCACGTTCGTCGGGAGCGATCTCGGGGAGAGCGTCACCAAAGATCTTGTTAACTGCGTGACGGGACTTTTTATTCACTTCTGGCATCGCGAATCCCCTTTGTGACGAAGATCACATCTCATCGTAGACGGCGGTGCAACGTCCGTTAACCTGCGCTTAACCAATCGTCGGAGCCGGAAACAGCATTCGCCTGGAAACAGAAACGGCGGCCGATGGCCGCCGTTTCCATGGTTGCTAGATCTCCAAGCTTGATAGCTGGCCTATGACTTGGGCGGCCAGCGGACCGAGTGTGGCCATCCCGTCGCGCACCGCTGCGCGCGATCCGGCGATGTTCACCACCAGCGTGCTGCCCGAAACTCCGGACAGGCCGCGCGAGAGCCCGGCGTCGACGATGCCTGCCGACAGCCCCGACGCGCGCAGCGCTTCGGCGATGCCCAGCAGCTCGCGATCGAGAATGTCGAGCGTGGCCTCCGGCGTCACATCGCGCGGCGTCACGCCCGTCCCGCCGACGGACACCACAAGATCGACGCCACCGATGACCGCGGTGTTCAGCGCGTTGCGGATCTCCACCTCGTCGGCGGCCACCACCACGACGCCGTCGACGACGAAGCCGGCCTCACCCAACAACTCCGTGACCAACGGACCGCTGTGGTCCTCCTCGCCGTGTGCGGTGCGATCATCCACGACGACGACGAGCGCCCGGCCCACCAACTCCCCTGGCTGTTCCATGCCTGCAACCGTATATCCGGCAGCCGACAACGGCGTAGCCAGACGGAGCGTGGCCATCCCAACAGGTCCGATCAACGTGCTCACTGTTCCGCCCTTCCGAGAGTCACCTCGATGGTCTGAGGTTTGCCACCTTGGTCCAGGAACGTCAACGTGACCTTGTCGCCCGGAGCCTTGGACCGCACCGCGGCCACCAGCGCGTCGGCGCTGCCGATCACCCGGTCGTCGACCTTGGTGACCACCACGCCACTGGGCAACCCGGCCGCGGACGCCGCCCCGCCATTGGTCACCTCGACGATCTTGGCGCCGTCACTGGTCTTGTCGTTGGCGACCTGGACACCCAGCGAGGCATGTGAGGCCGACCCGTTCTGGATCAGCTCATCGGCGATGCGCTTGGCCTGGTCGACCGGGATCGCGAAACCCAGCCCGATCGAACCGCTCTGGGCCTGAGGCGAATCCCCGCCCATGGTGGCGATCGCCGAGTTGATGCCGACCAGTTCGCCGTTCATGTTGACCAGTGCGCCACCGGAGTTGCCCGGGTTGATCGCGGCATCGGTCTGGATGGCGTCGAGCACAGTGTTCTGGTTGCGGGTGTCGCCACCCGCGGCGACCGGACGGTTCAGCGCGCTGATGATGCCGGTGGTGACGGTGCCCTCAAGACCCAGCGGCGAACCGATGGCCACCACGTCCTGTCCGACCCGCAGATTGGCCGACGAACCGAGCGTGATCGGGGTCAGACCCGACGCGTCCTGCGCGCGAACCACCGCGATATCGCTACTCGGGTCGGTGCCCACCACGGTGAACGGCTTGGTGGTCCCGTCGGAGAACGTCACCTTGGTCTGGGCGGCGGCCGGTGCGGCGCCCGGAATGGGGCTGGGCCCACCGGGCTTGGCGGCCTGGACGACGTNCCAGCGTGGCCACGCCGCCACCGACGCCGGCCGACACCACGGCCACGGCGAGCGCACCGGCGACCAGACCGCCCTTCGAGCGCTTCTTCGCCGGGACGGGCTGCGGGCTGGCCGGGATGCGGTAGGGGTCATACGGCGAGCGGTACGCGTGCTGCTGGGTCTGATGTGTCTGGGTCTGGTGCGTCTGAGTCTGATGCTGCTGCGTCTGGTGCGGTTGGTGCTGCTGCGGCTGCTGACGCGCGTAGCGCCAGTCGTACTGCGGCTGCTGGTAAGGGTCAGGACGCGCACCGGCGTATCCGGGGGCGCCGCCGGGATGATGCTCCGGCTGCTGGGGGTACCTCGGGTGGTTCGTCATTGCGCTGCGTGCTCTTCTCTTGTAAACGGTCCGCCGGCCTGTGATACCCGGCCGGCCCGACCCGTATGTCCAACCCTCGCGTTCACTTCGTCAAACGAAGGTGAGGCCCCTCAGGTTGCCCAGATGTGCTGAGAATCCACTTAGAGATCTTCAATCCATCCATGACCAGTCCCCCGACTGACCTAACTGTCTCACTTTTTGTCCGCGCCGACGGTGCGCCCGCCCCCGGCCGGGTACATGTGTGTCGCATCGGCATTGGGAATCGGCTGTCCCGGCAGCACCATGTGAATCGAAGCCCCCGGTGGAGTACCGCCCGGCACGGTCTCGTCAATCCGCAGTGCCCCACCGTGCTTGAGCACCACCTGCTGGACGATAGCCAATCCGAGGCCGGAGCCCGGCATCGCCCTCGCCGCGTCCGAACGGTAGAACCGCTCGAAAACCAGCGCGCGTTCCTGCGGCGGAATGCCCGGCCCGTGGTCGGAGACAACGAGTTCGGCGTGTGTCGGGTCGACCTGATGCAACCGCACCCCGACCCTCCCGCCGGGTGGACTCCACTTGGCGGCGTTGTCGAGCAGGTTGAGCACCGCGCGACCGAGACCGGGCGCGTCGCCGTACACCTGCCAGCCGATGACGTCGACGTCGAACTCGATGTCGTTGCGGCGCCGCCGGACCCGCTCGAGGCTGCGGTCGACGACCTCGGACATGTCGACGGCTTCCGGGGTGATGCCGCCGGCGTCGTCGCGGGTGAGGTCGACGAGGTCACCGACCAGAGTGGAGAGCTCTTCGATCTGGGCGATCACATCCTGCTGCAGACCGTCCATCTCGTCCTTGGGCAGCGGCGGCGCCCCGGGCGCCTGTGCGGCCATGAGCAATTCGACGTTGGTGCGCAGTGAGGTCAGCGGGGTTCTCAGCTCATGCCCGGCATCGGACACCAGCCGAGCCTGGCGTTCCCGGGATTCGGCCAGCGCCCGCAGCATCATGTTGAACGCCTCGGTGAGCCGGGCCAGCTCGTCACTGCCCACCACCGGGATGGGCCGCAGGTCGTCGGTGCGGGCGACCCGTTCAGCGGCTTCGGTGAGTCTGCCCACCGGCCGCAGGCCCGCTCGGGCGACGGCACCACCGGCCATCGCGGCCACGACCACCCCGACGCCACCGACGATGAGCAGCACGGTGCCCAACCGCCGCAACACTTGGCCGGTGGGGGCCAGGCTCTTGGAGATCAGCAGCGAGCTGCCGTTGGCCAGGTGCACCGCGAGCACCCGCTGGTGGTTGGCGGTGCGCAACGACATCAACAGCTCGCCGGAGATGACGTCCTTCTCGGGCTTGCCCAGCGGCAGCATCTGCCCCTGCTGGTTGGCCGTGTAGATGGACCGGCCGGGGATCACCAGCATCGCGTTGACGTCGGAGTACGCGGTGCCCTCGATCGCCTTGCCGGGATCGGCGGCCAGCGAGCCGCTCTCGATGAGCAGCCGGGCCCGGCTGTGCAGCTGGTTGTCCAGGTCGTCGTAGAGCGCGCGGGACACCACGGCGTAGACGGCGACGGCCATCAGCACCACCACCATGGCCACCATGGACATCGCGAGCATCATCACGCGCCAGCGCAACGACAGCGAGCTGGTGTTGCGGAGGTTCGTGGCGGACCGCCAGGTGTTCACGACGGCGGGCCGCCCGGGGTCTGCGGCAGTGGGCCGCCCGTCATCGACGGCGGCGGGCCGCCCAGGATCTGCGGCGGCGGAGCGCCCAGCGTCGGGAGTAATTGACATCAAATCAGGGGGGTGTTTCGCGCAGCACGTAGCCGACGCCGCGCACGGTGTGGATCAGCCGGGGCTCGCCTTCTGCCTCGGTCTTGCGGCGCAGGTACCCGATGTACACCTCGAGGGCGTTGCCTGAGGTGGGGAAGTCGAATCCCCACACCTCTTCGAGGATGCGGCTACGGGTGAGCACCCGCCGCGGGTTGGCGATCAGCATCTCCAGGAGCGAGAACTCGGTGCGGGTGAGGCTGATCTGACGCTGGCCACGCGTCACCTCGCGGGTCACCGGGTCCAGGGTCAGGTCGGAGAAGGTCATCTTCTGCGAGTCGGCGCCGTCATCGCTCACGGTCCGGCGCAACAATGCGCGCATCCGGGCCAGCAACTCCTCCAGCGCGAACGGCTTGGGCAGGTAGTCGTCGGCTCCGGCGTCCAGGCCCGCCACCCGCTCGGAAACCGAGTCGCGAGCGGTCAGGACCAGGATCGGCAGATCGTCACCGGTGCTTCGCAGCTGCCGGCACACTTCGAGGCCGTCGAGCCTGGGCATCATCACGTCCAGGACCACGGCGTCGGGCCGGTCGGCGGCTATCGCGTCGAGGGCCTCGACACCATCTTGGGCGAGCTCGACCGAATAACCATTGAAGGAAAGCGACCGGCGCAGGGATTCGCGCACAGCGCGATCGTCGTCAACGACAAGAATGCGCACAGGCACAGTCTCAACCCGCTATCTGAGAGAGGGCTGAGAGGCGCGCCGCAAATTCGCCGAGCGTTTTGACGCGGCCACCAGGCCCGGAGGATGTTCGGACACGACAAAAAGCGCTATCCCACCGGATAGCGCTTTTTGAAGAAGTCTCTGCGGTACTAGCGCTTGTCGAGATCGACCAGGCCGAGACGAGCGGCCTTGAGCAGACGGCGCGGCACCTTGTGCTGCTGCCCGGCGACATTGACGCCGACGAGACCGGTGGCCTCGGCCTTCCACTGCGCGCGCCGGCTACGGGTGTTCGCGCGCGACATTCTGCGCTTGGGCACAGCCATGACGTGCATCTCCTTGCTCTGGGTTGTTGCCGCGCGTGTCGAATGAGCTCGCCGGCGGCGACGATTAGGTACAGAGTAACGGTTGACCTGCGTGCGCTCCAAAACGTGCCCGTCACGGCCGGACCACCTCTTGACGTGAGACCGGCGGTACCCGCTAACCTACCGGTTGGTTGGTACCGAAAGTCAGCGTCGACGGGAGTACGTGTGCCTTTGCAGTCTGGTGCGGTCCGCATCGGCAATTGTTCGGGCTTTTACGGTGACCGGCTGTCCGCGATGCGCGACATGCTCACCGGCGGCGAGCTCGACTATCTGACGGGCGACTATCTCGCCGAACTCACCATGCTGATCCTGGCACGTGACCGCGCCAAGAATCCCGACCGCGGATACGCGAAGACCTTCCTGACGCAGCTCGAGCAGTCCCTCGGGCTGGCTCTCGACAACGGCGTGAAGATCGTGGCCAACGCCGGCGGACTGAACCCGGCCGGGCTGGCCACCGCGGTCCGCGCCCTGGCCGAACGTCTGGGCCTCAACGTCAACGTCGCTCATGTCGAGGGGGACGACCTGGTGGGGCGCGCCGCCGAACTCGGGTTGGGCACTCCCCTGGCCGCCAACGCGTACCTGGGCGCNGTCGTCGGTGCGGGCGACCCGTTCAGCGGCTTCGGTGAGTCTGCCCACCGGCCGCAGGCCCGCTCGGGCGACGGCACCACCGGCCATCGCGGCCACGACCACCCCGACGCCACCGACGATGAGCAGCACGGTGCCCAACCGCCGCAACACTTGGCCGGTGGGGGCCAGGCTCTTGGAGATCAGCAGCGAGCTGCCGTTGGCCAGGTGCACCGCGAGCACCCGCTGGTGGTTGGCGGTGCGCAACGACATCAACAGCTCGCCGGAGATGACGTCCTTCTCGGGCTTGCCCAGCGGCAGCATCTGCCCCTGCTGGTTGGCCGTGTAGATGGACCGGCCGGGGATCACCAGCATCGCGTTGACGTCGGAGTACGCGGTGCCCTCGATCGCCTTGCCGGGATCGGCGGCCAGCGAGCCGCTCTCGATGAGCAGCCGGGCCCGGCTGTGCAGCTGGTTGTCCAGGTCGTCGTAGAGCGCGCGGGACACCACGGCGTAGACGGCGACGGCCATCAGCACCACCACCATGGCCACCATGGACATCGCNCGCCTGGGGCATCGTCGACTGCCTGAACTCGGGGGCCGATGTCGTCGTCACCGGCCGGGTCACCGACGCATCGGTGATCGTCGGCCCGGCGGCCGCGCACTTCGGCTGGTCGACCACCGACTACGACGCCCTGGCCGGGGCGGTGGCCGCCGGTCACGTGATCGAGTGCGGCACCCAGGCCACCGGCGGCAACTACTCCTTCTTCGCGGAAATCCCCGATCTCGCCCGGCCCGGATTCCCGATCGCCGAGATCTCGGCCGACGGCTCCTCGGTGATCACCAAACATCCCGGCACCGGCGGGCAGGTCAGCGTCGGCACGGTCACCGCGCAGCTGCTCTACGAGATCACCGGGGCCCGTTACGCCAATCCCGATGTGACGCTGCGGGTGGACTCGCTGCAGCTGAGCCAGGACGGCCCCGACCGCGTGCGCATCTCGGGTGTGGCGGGTGAGGCCCCGCCCCCGACACTGAAGGTGTCGTGCAACAGCATCGGCGGTTTCCGCAATTCCGCGACGTTCGTCCTGACCGGTCTGGACATCGAGGCCAAGGCGCAGCTGGTGCGCAGCCAGTTGGAGGCCGGACTGAAAGCCCGTCCGGCCGAACTGGATTGGAACCTGGCCCGCACCGACCATCCCGACGCCGACACCGAGGAAACCGCCAGCGCGCTGTTGCACTGCGTGGTCCGCGATCCCGATCCCAACCTCGTCGGCCGCCAATTCTCCGCGGCGGGCGTGGAACTCGCGTTGGCGAGCTATCCGGGGTTCACCACCACGGCCCCGCCGGGCGACGGTCAGATCTACGGCGTGTTCGTTCCCGGCTACGTCGACGCCGCCGAGGTGCCGCACATCGCCGTGCACGCCGACGGCACCCGCGTCGGGATCGCCCCCGCCGCCGAAACCCTCCCGGTCGTGCCGGCCGATGGGCCCGCGTTGCCGGACCCCCTGCCGTCCG
>NZ_LT546207.1:2932016-2950904 GCF_900078665.2 Mycolicibacterium houstonense
CGAAGACATTCTCGGACAGGGCGTGGCCTACCAGGCCCGGTTCGATCCGCAGGCCAAGGGGCTGGGCGAATGGTTGCGCAGCCGTCATCTCGACATCCCGGAGGAATTCCTTTCGTGAGTATCTGGACCACCCCCGAACGCGAGGCACTGCGCAAGACCGTGCGCACCTTCGCCGAACGCGAGGTGCTGCCCCATGCCGCCGAGTGGGAGCGCACCGGCGAACTTCCCCGCGAACTGCACCGCAAGGCCGGTGCGGCGGGCCTGCTCGGGGCCAACTTCCCCGAGTCGGCCGGCGGTGGCGGCGGCGACGGCGCCGACGCCGTGATCATCTGCGAGGAAATGCATTACGCCGGTTCGCCAGGCGGCGTGTTCGCCTCGTTGTTCACCTGCGGCATCGCGGTGCCGCACATGATCGCCTCCGGTGACGAGCGGTTGATCGAGACGTACGTGAAGCCCACGCTGCGCGGCGAGAAGATCGGCTCGCTGGCCATCACCGAACCCGGTGGCGGCTCCGACGTCGGGCACCTCACGACCAAGGCCACCCGTGACGGGGATGACTACATCCTCAACGGCGCCAAGACCTACATCACCTCGGGCGTGCGGGCGGATTACGTGGTGACCGCGTCGCGCACCGGCGGCCCCGGTGCCGCAGGCGTCTCGCTGATCGTGGTCGACAAGGGCACACCCGGGTTCGAGGTGAGCCGCAAGCTCGACAAGATGGGTTGGCGCTCAAGCGATACCGCCGAGCTGTCCTACACCGACGTGCGGGTGCCGGTCGCGAACCTGATCGGCGCCGAGAACTCCGGGTTCTTCCAGATCGCCGCGGCCTTCGTCTCGGAGCGGGTCGGTCTGGCCGTCCAGGCCTATGCCAGCGCGCAACGCTGCCTGGACCTCACCGTCGAGTGGTGCCGCAACCGCGAAACCTTCGGCAAGCCACTGATCTCGCGGCAGTCGGTGCAGAACACGCTCGCCGAGATGGCCCGGCGCATCGACGTGGCCCGGGTATATACGCGGCACGTGGTGGAACGGCAGTTGGCGGGTGAGACGAATCTGATCACCGAGGTGTGCTTCGCCAAGAACACCGCGGTCGAGACCGGTGAGTGGGTGGCCAATCAGGCCGTGCAGCTGTTCGGCGGCATGGGCTACATGGCCGAGTCCGAGGTCGAGCGGCAGTACCGCGACATGCGGATCCTGGGCATCGGCGGCGGCACCACCGAGATCCTGACCTCGTTGGCCGCCAAGACATTGGGGTTCCAGTCATGACCACGCTGAAGTCCACGATCGACCCGGGCTCCCCCGCGTTCATCGAGGCGGCCGAGGTGATGACCACCAAGCTCGCCGAGCTCGACGCCGAGCACGCCAAGGCCCTGGCCGGTGGTGGTCCCAAATATGTGGACCGCCACCACGGCCGCGGCAAGCTGACGGCGCGCGAGCGGGTCGAGCTGCTGCTGGATCCGGATGCGCCCTTCTTGGAGCTGAGTCCGCTGGCGGCCTGGGGCAGCGATTTCACCGTGGGCGCCAGCGTCGTGTGCGGCATCGGCGCCGTCGAGGGCGTCGAGTGCCTGATCGTCGCGAACGACCCGACGGTCAAGGGCGGCACCAGCAATCCGTGGACGCTCAAGAAGATCCTGCGCGCCAACCAGATCGCGATGGAGAACCGGCTGCCGGTGATCTCCCTGGTCGAGTCCGGTGGCGCGGACCTGCCGACGCAGAAGGAGATCTTCATCCCGGGCGGGCAGATGTTCCGCGACCTGACCCGGCTCTCGGCCGCGGGCATCCCGACGATCTCGCTGGTGTTCGGCAACTCGACCGCGGGCGGCGCCTACATCCCCGGCATGTCCGACCACGTGGTGATGATCAAGGAACGCTCCAAGGTGTTCCTGGCCGGGCCGCCGCTGGTGAAGATGGCCACCGGCGAGGAGTCCGACGACGAGTCACTCGGTGGGGCCGAGATGCACTCCCGCACCTCGGGTCTCGGTGACTACCTGGCCAACGACGAGCTCGATGCGATCCGCATCGGCCGACGCATCGTGGCCCGGCTGAACTGGCGGAAGAAGGGCCCGGTGCCCGCACCGGTGGTCGAGCCGCTGTTCGATCCCGAGGAGTTGATCGGCATCGTCCCCGCCGATCTGCGGATCCCGTTCGACCCGCGCGACGTGATCGCCCGCATCGTCGACGGCTCGGATTTCGACGAGTTCAAGCCGCTGTACGGCTCGTCGCTGGTGACGGGTTGGGCCACGCTGTACGGCTACCCGGTCGGGATCCTGGCCAATGCCCGCGGCGTGCTGTTCTCCGAGGAGTCTCAGAAGGCCACTCAGTTCATCCAGCTGGCCAACCGTTCCGACACCCCACTTCTGTTCCTGCACAACACCACCGGCTACATGGTGGGTAAGCAGTACGAAGAGGGCGGCATGATCAAGCACGGCTCGATGATGATCAATGCGGTGTCCAACTCGACCGTGCCGCACATCTCGCTGCTGCTCGGGGCCTCCTACGGCGCGGGCCACTACGGCATGTGCGGGCGGGCCTACGACCCGCGCTTCCTGTTCGCCTGGCCGTCGTCGAAGTCGGCGGTGATGGGTGGCACCCAACTGGCCGGCGTGCTGTCGATCGTCAGCCGCGCCGCCGCCGAGGCCCGCGGCCAACAGGTCGACGAGGCCGCCGATGCGGCGCTGCGGGCGGCCGTGGAGGCACAGATCGAGGCCGAGTCGCTGCCGACGTTCCTGTCCGGCCGGCTGTACGACGACGGCGTGATCGATCCCCGCGACACCCGCACGGTGGTGGGAATGTGCTTGTCCGCCATCGCGAATGCGCCGATCGAGGGGACGTCGAACTTCGGCGTCTTCAGGATGTGAGGCTGCACATGTTCGCGCCGACACTACGCATTCTGCTGACATTCGCGCCGAATCCCGCCACGAACCGTAGTTTCGGCGGAGGAGGAAAATGAAGACTGTTCTGGTCGCCAACCGCGGGGAAATCGCCCGCCGGGTGTTCGCCACCTGCCGCCGTCTCGGGATCGGGACGGTCGCCGTCTACACCGACCCCGACGCCGGGTCCCCACACGTCGCCGAGGCCGATGTGCGGGTGCGGCTCGAGGGCAACAACGGCTACCTCGACGCCGCCCAGATCATCGCGGCCGCCCAGGCCGCCGGCGCCGACGCGATCCATCCCGGCTACGGGTTCCTGTCGGAAAACCCTGATTTCGCGGCCGCGGTGCTCGAAGCCGGGCTGACCTGGATCGGCCCGCCGGTCGATGCGGTGCGGGCCATGGGCTCCAAGATCGAGGCCAAGAAGATGATGGCCGCGGCCGGCGTCCCGGTACTCACCGAGCTCGACCCGGCGACCGTGACGGCCGATCAGCTGCCAGTGCTGGTGAAAGCGTCGGCCGGTGGTGGCGGCCGCGGTATGCGGGTGGTGCGGGAACTGGCCGATCTGCCAGGCGAAGTCGCCGCCGCCCAACGCGAGGCGCAGTCCGCGTTCGGCGATCCGACGGTTTTCTGCGAGCGCTATCTGGCCGCCGGCCATCACGTCGAGGTGCAGGTGCTCGCCGATGAGCACGGCACCGTGTGGTCGGTCGGTGAGCGTGAATGCTCGATCCAGCGTCGTCATCAGAAGGTCATCGAGGAGGCCCCGTCGCCTCTGGTGGAGCGCACGCCCGGAATGCGGGAGAAGTTGTTCGACGCGGCCAGGCTGGCCGCGTCGGCGATCGGCTATGCCGGGGCCGGCACCGTCGAGTTCATGGCGGACGAGCAGGGCGACTTCTTCTTCCTGGAGATGAACACCCGTCTGCAGGTCGAACATCCGGTCACCGAGGCCACCACGGGTCTGGATCTGGTCGAACTGCAGATCCTGGTCGCCGACGGCGGACGGCTCGATCCCGAACCCCCGGCATCGCGCGGGTCGGCCATCGAATCCCGGCTGTACGCCGAGGACCCGGCCAAGGGCTGGCAGCCGCAAGCGGGCGCGGTACACCGATTCGAGGTGCCCGGGCAGGTACGCGTCGACACGGGCATCGAAGACGGTTCGGTGGTGTCGATCTTCTACGACCCGATGCTGGCCAAGGTCATCTCCTATGCGCCCACCCGCAGGCAGGCCGCGACCGTGCTCGCCGATGCGTTGGCCCGCACCCGGATCCACGGGCTGCGCACCAANCCGCGCCACGGCGCGCGTGTTCGGGGCCGCGCCCAGCGGCTGGCGCAACCTGGCCTCCGGGTACCAGTCGCGGACGTATCGCGACGCCACAGGCGACGACGTCCCGGTGCGCTACCGGTACACCCGCACCGGGGTCGAGCTGCCCGACGACGACGGGGTCTCCCTGGTGTCGGCGGCGCCGGACCGGGTGGTGCTGTCGGTCAACGGCGTCGAGCGCGCATTCGATGTGGCCGCGTATGGCGATCAGGTGTTCGTCGACTCCCCACTGGGGCCGGTGCAGTTCACCGCGTTGCCCCGCTTCCCCGATCCGGACTCCGCGGTGGCCCACGGTTCGCTCCTGGCGCCGATGCCCGGTTCGGTGATCCGCGTCGGCGCCGCCGTCGGCGACACCGTCACGGCCGGACAACCACTGATCTGGCTGGAAGCCATGAAGATGGAGCACACCATCGCCGCACCCGAGGACGGCGTGCTCGCCGAACTCAATGTCGCCGCGGGCCAACAGGTCGAGGTCGGCGCCGTACTTGCCCGCGTAGAGACCGCTGAAGGAGAACAATCATGAGCTTCATCGAAACCGAAGAACAGAAGGCCCTGCGTCAGGCGGTGGCCGCGATGGCCGCCAACTACGGCCAGGACTACTACCTGGAGAAGGCCCGGTCCGGCCAGCACACCACCGAATTGTGGAACGAGGCAGGCAAACTCGGCTTCATCGGGGTGAACCTGCCCGAGGAGTACGGTGGCGGCGGCGCCGGCATGTACGAGCTGTCGATGGTGATGGAAGAGATGTCGGCGGCCGGGTCGGCGCTGCTGATGATGGTGGTCTCCCCCGCGATCAACGGCACGATCATCTCCAAGTTCGGCACCGAGGAGCAGAAGAAGCGCTGGATCCCCGGCATCGCCGACGGGTCGATCACCATGGCGTTCGCGATCACCGAACCGGATGCCGGGTCCAACAGCCACCGCATCACCACCACGGCGCGTCGCGATGGCAGCGACTGGATCCTCAAGGGCCAGAAGACGTTCATCTCCGGTATCGACCAGGCCCAGGCCGTGCTCGTCGTCGGCCGCACCGAGGACCACAAGACCGGAAACCTCAAGCCCGCACTGTTCGTCGTGCCCACCGACACCCCGGGCCTGCACTGGACCAAGATCGAGATGGAGATCATCAGCCCGGAGAGTCAGTTCCAAGTGTTCCTGGACGACGTGCGGCTGCCGGCCGATGCGCTGGTCGGTTCGGAAGATGCCGCGATCGCGCAGTTGTTCGCGGGGCTGAACCCCGAACGCATCATGGGCGCCGCCAGCGCGGTGGGTGTGGGCCGGTTCGCCATCAACAAGGCGGTCGACTACGTGAAGACCCGCCAGGTATGGAAAGTCCCAGTAGGTGCACATCAAGGTATCTCACACCCCTTGGCGCAGAACCACATCGAAGTCGAGCTGGCCAAGCTGATGATGCAGAAGGCCGCGACGCTGTATGACGCCGGCGAGGACTTCGGTGCGGCAGAGGCGGCCAACATGGCCAAGTACGCGGCGGGTGAGGCATCGGTGCGGGCGGTCGATCAGGCCGTGCAGTCCCTGGGCGGCAACGGCCTGACCAAGGAGTACGGCATCGCGGCCGCGGTGACGGCGTCGAAGCTGGCGCGCATCGCGCCGGTGAGCCGGGAGATGATCCTCAACTTCGTCGCGCAGACCTCGCTCGGACTGCCTCGGTCTTACTGATGTCCGAACTCGTTCACTACGAGGCCGACGGTGCCGTTGCCCGGCTGACGCTCGATTCCCCGCACAACCGCAACGCCCTGTCCACGGCCCTGGTCACCCAGCTGCACCAGGGCCTGGACGCGGCGGCCGCCGATCCGCGGGTACGGGTGGTGGTACTGGGACACACCGGCGGAACCTTCTGCGCCGGAGCCGATCTGAGCGAGGCTGCCGGCCAGGATCCCGGCGACATCGCGGTGGACCGCGCCCGAGAGATGACCAAGACGCTGCGGGCGATCCTGGAGTTGCCCATTCCGGTGATCGGCGCGATCGACGGGCATGTGCGGGCCGGCGGGATGGGCCTGGTCGGGGCCTGCGATCTCGTGGTCGCCGGCCCGGCGAGCACGTTCGCGCTGACCGAGGCTCGCATCGGCGTTGCGCCGTCGATCATTTCGCTGACACTGCTGCCGAAGATGACCGCAAGGGCCGCGGGACGCTACTTCGTCACCGGTGAGAAATTCGGTGCCGCCGAGGCGGCCGAGATCGGGCTGATCACCGTGGCCGCCGATGACGTCGAGGGCACCGTGGCGGCGCTGACGGCCGAGATCGCGAAGGGTTCGCCGCAGGGGCTGGCCACATCGAAGGCGTTGACCACCGCGTCCATCCTGCGTGGATTCGATGCGCTCGCCGAAGATCTCACCCGGCAGTCCGCGCAGTTGTTCGTCTCGGACGAGGCGCGCGAAGGCATGATGGCGTTTCTGCAGAAGCGCCCGCCGAACTGGACGGGGTAAGGAGTGGCGCACGGTCGATCGGACCGTGCGCCACACTGCATCGTGACTTTTCCTACGCTGCCGTGGAATTCGAACCGGCATAGACCGGGCTCCACGGGGTGACACGCGGGATCCACCGCGGCACGTTCCGGCGGAATTCGTCGTACTGGGCGCCGAACCGCTTGCGCAGATGTGGTTCCTCGAACACCGGGATCGCGATCGCCACGAGTGTGCAGAACAGTGCGAACCAGCCGTACAACCATGGTGAAGCCGTGGCGACCGCGGTGCCGAGTTGAATCGCGAATACCGCGGTCATCATCGGATTGCGGACGTGCCGGTATGGACCCTCCACGACGAGGTTGACCGGCGATCCGATGGCCAGCGCACCCTTGCCGATGCGATCGAACAGGATCACCGTCCACACCAGGAACCACAGCCCGAACGCGATCAGCGCGGCGCCCGCGATCCCGAGGAGAAGCCCCGAAGTGGTGCTCAGGTCGGGCGCCTTGACGCCGGTCAACGCGATGATCGCGGCCGGGATGAACACCGTCATGGTCGCCGGGGCGATCAGAACCGAAATCGTGTGCCGCCACCACAACCGTCGTTCCGTCATGTCGATTCCTCCTTCTTCAACGGGTGTTGAACTTTGACGGTACGCCGCGCCGACGCAATAGGTCAACGCTTGTTGAACTAAACTTTCGGCCATGTCGGAGACGCGTCGGAGCGGACGCTGGCGCACTGGCCAGCAGAACAAGCAGCGCATCATCGAGGCGGCGCGCGAACACTTCATGCGCGACGGCTACGAGCAGGCCACGGTGCGCCGGATAGCCGCCGACGCCGGCGTGGACGTGGCGATGGTCTACTACTTCTTCGGCAACAAGGAAGGACTCTTCACCGCGTCGGTCATCGACATTCCGGAGCATCCCCTGCACCAACTGGCGGGCCTATTGGACGAGGGGCGCGACGAGATCGGGGCGCGGCTCATCCGGCATTTCGTCGAACGGTGGGATGAGGGCGCCATGTTCGACCCCTTGCTGACGGTGTGGCGGTCGGCGAGCATGCAGCCACTGGCGCGCAAGCTGCTCCACGACACTCTGGCCGGACCGGTCGCCGAGCGAGTGGCCGCCGAGTTCGGCGTGGACAACGCCGAGCTGCGCGTCGAGTTGGTGACCGTCCATCTGCTGGGCCTCGCGTTCGCGCGCTACCAACTCAAGATCGAACCGATCGCATCGGTCAGCGTCGACGAACTGATCGCATGGATGGGACCGACCGTGCAGCGATACCTCACCGACCCGAATCCGCAGCCTCAGCAAATCTGAGCACTTCTCGCCGCGGCGGCGACACGAATGGCACAGGTCAGCCGCTGCCACGGTAACCGCCGATAGTTTCCACCGGCAGCACCCCCGCCGGCACGTCTGTCGGATCGCGCGCCGCGGGCATAACGTTTTGCTGCGGACATCCTCTGCCGCGCGGTTTCCCCCGAAAGGCCGGAATCATGGCCGATGACCAGAACAAGGCGATTTCCCGACGCGTATGGGAGGTATTTGCCTCCGGCGACCTGAATGAGCTCGACGACCTCGTCGCCCCCGGCGCCGCCTTCCACGACACCCAGGATCCGTTCGGTGATCAGCGCGGCCCCGAACACATGCGAAACCTGATGGGGATGTACCGGAAGTCCTTCTCCAACATGAGATTCGACATCAAGAACCAGATCGCCGAGGGCGATTACGTCTGCACGATGATCGAGGCGCAGGGCGACAACACCGGCGAGATCATGGGCCAGCCGGCCACCGGCAAACACAGCCGGATCAACCTGACCGATGTCGACCGGATCGAGGACGGCAAGATCGCCGAGAGCTGGGTCACCTGGGACACCCTCGGCATGCTCCAGCAACTCGGACTCATTCCCGCCGGAGCGCAGCAGACGACGACACCGGCCTAGCCCGACGACGAAATATCTTCACTGCGACCGCCTTTGCCGGTTCGGCGGTGATGCCGAACCGGCACGGCGCCTCACCGGCGCCGGCGGATCGCAGGTGCGCACCCAGATTTGAATACAACTTGAGGTGGGGTTCGCGCGGTCCGCCGAGGCCGGAGCGGCTCGCGCAGTGCACTCAGATCACCCCGCACGTTGCTTCGAGATCGTGCCACAGACCGCTCGGACGCGACGTGGATTGTCCACTTGGGCAAATTTGCGCCGGGGCAAAGGGACGTTGCTACAGTGTGCAAGCATTTGTCGGTTGCGTCACAGTCCCTAAGGCGGAGCGCTTGATCTCACAGCCCACCTCTCCCCGTCTGCCCAAGGCCAAGGCCGCCGCCACCGCGGCAGCAGTCGTCGCCACCACCGCGGCGCTGACCGCAGGCCTCGGATCCTCCGCCCCGGAGGCGCTCGCCGCCCACAACCGCAGCCTGCACACCGAAGTCGCGCTGACCGCCGACGCCGGCCAGATCCCCGATATCGTCGGGCTCTACGGGGTCGGCCCGATCTTCTGGACCGCGCAGATCCTCGGGATCACCCCCGAGAACGTGATCAAGGCCGCGGGCGGGTTGACCGGCAATACCGCGTTGGCCGACACGGTCATTGGGCTGCTGAACCTGATCGACGCCGTCTCACCGATCGAGGCCGGTGTGAAGGGCCCGATGCCGAGTGACGTGTATGACGCCGTGAACGGGCTGACTTACACCACCGACGCCCTGGCGCAGCTGCTCGGCGTCCGCGACGGGTCGGTGATGGACAAGATCATCGACTGGCTCGTCGGCAACGCACCGATCCTGAATCAGCGTCGCGCCATCATCCTGTCCGAGAGCCTGGGCGGGCTGACCACGTCGCTGGCCTACCGCGACATGATCAACGCGGTGCAGTCCGACGACCCGAACTGGGGCGTCGGCGTGACGGGCCAGTGGCTGATCTTCGTCAACAACGTCAGCCGCCCCGGCGGTGGATTGTTCGCCCTGGCAACGCCTTTCACCAACCTGTTCGGACTGAATCTCACGACACCCGACGCGGGCAGCTACACCAACCCGGACAAGACCAAGGTCCTCAACACCTCGATCCTCGACATCACCTGGGCCTACAACCCACTGTCGGATGCGCCCACCACGCTGAACCCGCTCGCCTGGGCCAACGCCGCCGCGGCCGGGATCTTCCTGACGTATCTCCTGCCCGACGAGGACAACAACATCGGCAACCACGTGCTGCCGAAGTTGATCGCCGGCATCGCCGACGGCGTGAAGGTGATGGTCGACCCCACCGGCGGGCAGGGCACCTCCCTGATCCCAGGCCTCGGCAAGCTGCTGGACAGTCTCGGGATCAAACTGCTTGATTTTCCGGGAAACGCCACCTACATCACCTACGACTCGGGCAATCTCCCATTGCTCGAACCGTTTCGGGTGGCCCCGCACCTGTTGAATCTGATTCCGGGCGTTGATATCCCGACTCCGCTGACCGACAGCGTCGAAGACGCGCTGCGGAAGTTGGTGAACATGGGCTACCAGGACGTCGACCCCGACGACCTGGAGCGCACGTACGCCGAGGCCGGCGAGCAGGCCTATCTCTGGCATTCGCCGCTCACGCCGACGCAGCAGCTGGCGGCCACCGAGATCGTGTTCGACGCGCTGATCGACGGCATTCAGGCCAACGCGCTGAACCCCGAAGCCTGGACCCCGAAGTTGCCGGGCATGGATTTCAAGCCGATCGTGCAGAACGCCGTGACGGTGGCGGCCGCGAAGGCGATGCGGGACGCGCTCCAACTGGTGCAGGACGGTGCCGATCCGGTGTTCGACGCCGTCGAGAAGGGCCTGTCCCCCGTCACCACCGCCCTGGACGGGGTGAACGCTCAGATCGAGGCCGCCATCGACGGCATGCTGAAGGTCAACGGCACCGCCGGCAAGCAGTCCACCAAGCAGGCCATCACCGCGGTTCCGGACAGCGACAGCCCGCTGAAGGCCCTGAGCCTGCAGGCCCCGGCCACAGATAACGAGGGCACCGAGACCAAGGACGCCGAGGCCACGCCCGCCCCGCCGAAGGATGTCCTCAAAGGCCTTGGTTTGGACAAGGATTCACTCAAGGTCAAGACGAAGGCCAAAGGCAAGGCCCGCCACGCCGCGGATGCCAACGATCCGGCGAAGAAGACCGTCAAGGAGACCGTTGCCAAGGTGCGCGATGCCGTCGACGGCGCCACCAAGGGTCTCAAGGACGCCTCCGAAGATGTGAAGAAGCCGAAGAAGGCCAAGGCTCCGACCAAGGAGAAGAAAGAGAAGACGGCCGACGCTGCCGCGTAATCGCTGACAGCCCCGGCGACGCGTCGGTAGCGTGACAGGCATGCCACGCACTGTGCTCGTCACCGGGGCGACCGGCACTCTCGGCCACCATGTGGTCCCCGAGGCGACCGAAGCCGGTCATCATGTCCGGGCACTGAGTCGTCAGGATCGGGTCGGCTACACCGGTGTGCATTGGCACCAGGCCGACCTGCTCTCGCCCGATGGCTTGGACGCCGCCCTCGACGGCGTCGACGTCGTTGTCCACTGCGCCACGCAGGCCACCGGCGGCAAGGATGTCAAGGCGGCCAGGAATCTGATCGAGGCCGCCCGGCGCACCGGCGTCGGGCACCTCATCTACATCTCGATCGTCGGTATCGAGGACATCCCGCTGCCCTATTACAAGACCAAGTTGCGGGTCGAACAGACGCTCGCGGCCTCCGGCGTCGGGCACACGATCCTGCGCGCCACCCAGTTCCACGAGCTAATCGAAAAGACGTTCTCGACGCAGCGTTTCTCACCCGTTTTGTGGGCGCTGCGCGACGTCCGATTCCAGCCCATCGACACCCGCGATGTGGCCACCCGGCTGGTTGGTCTGATCGATACAGAGCCCGCAGGCCGGGCCACCGACATCGGCGGCCCCGCAGTTCACAGTCACCCAGAATTGGGACAGATGTATCTAACAGCACACAACAGCGTGCGCCGGGTGGCCAGATTCACCCTCCCGGGCCGGATCGTCGCGGGTTACAGGTCGGGGGAGAATCTGACCCCGGAAAACGCGATCGACGGGGCATCTTTCCAGGACTATCTGGGTACCGGCGCATAGCTCGCCGGGAGTTGGCAGGGTTCACTGTCGCAACCCCGGCGACACAGTTTGGCTACCGGTGTTGCAAGTGACAGCGATCGTCGTAGGCTCGACACCGATGAGCACTTCAGCGCCGCAGGGCAGGTCGATGCGGGCTGCCGACACCGACCGCATTCAGGTGGCGCAGCTCCTCACCGATGCTGCCGCCGCGGGCCGGCTCCCGATGACCGAATACGAGGAACGGCTAGCAAAGGCCTACGCGGCGCAAACCTATGACGATCTGGCCCGGCTCAGCCGTGACCTGCCCGGTGCGGTGAACTGTTCGGCCGGCACCTGTCGCCCGGCGCCGTCGACACTGCTGCTGGCGATCATGAGCGGGTTCGAGCGCCGCGGCCGGTGGAACGTGCCGAAGAAGCTGACCACGTTCGCGCTCTTCGGCGGCGGCGTCGTCGACCTTCGCTACGCGGATTTCACCGCGCCCGATGTCGACGTCCGCACCTACTCGATCTTCGGTGGGCAGACCATCCTGGTGCCGCCGGAAGTCAATGTGGATCTGCACGGCGTGGGCGTGATGGGGAACTTCGACCAGAGCGTCAACGGCGAGGGCTCGGCGGGGGCGCCGCGCGTCCACATTCGCGGGTTCTCCCTCTGGGGCAGCGTCAGCGTCAAGCGCAAGAAGCGCCGCAACCAGAACGATTGAAAGAAAAACGGGCGGGCCCGAAGGCCCGCCCGTCGCTGTATCTGGGACCGTCAGCAGCTGGCGGCCTGCGCGCTCACCGACGTCTTGGCGGTCGAGGTGGTGCAGGTCGACGACACCTTCGCGCTGGAGCCCGACTTGGTGGCGGTCGAGGTGTTGCCGCTAAGCGCCCGAGGCAGCACGCCCGGCAGATCCTTCTCGTCCGGCAGCGGGACACCGGCGCTCTGGGCCTGGTCGTAGTAGTACTTGCCGGCGTTGACGTTCAGCTCGCCCTTGACGACGCCGTTGGTGCCGGGGGTGACACCGTCGACACTCGTGGTGCCGTAGTTCAGGTGGTACACGCGGCCGAGCTCGCTGTCGTCGAGGGCCTTGTTGACGGGGGTCCGCTGGTTGAAGACCTGATCGCCGACCGCCTGGACGGCGCGGACGCCGGGCGCCGGGTTGCCCAGATCGGGCCGTCCCACCGCGTCAGCCGACGGGTTGCCGGTGTTGGTCGGGACGGCCAGCGCGACGCCGGCCGGACCGGCCATCGCCAGCGCACCGCCCGCGAGGATCCCACCAACCAACGTCCGGCTTCGTACCGACCGCTCGGAGATCTTCCGATGTTTTGCCATGCCGTTACCTCTCGTGAGTGGCGTTGCGCCGCAGCTAGATTGGGACCAGGAGGCAGGCATTGCCGCTGGCCCGCAGCGAACCTAAGACACCGCGGGCGCCGACGATAGATGTTGGCGATGGTGTTCATTAGCTGTTCCGGACCCGATCACAAGCGTTCACAGCACGTACATAGAAACCGCCCGACTACGTGAAAACGCAACGGCCCCCTCCGATTTGGAGGGGGCCGTTGACTGAAGCCGGATGCTATTTGTCGCTACCGCTACCGCTGTCGCTGTCGCTGCCGCTGCCACCGTCGGTGGAGCCGGCGCCGGCCTTGGCGGTGTCCTTGTCCTTCGCCTGGGCGTCCTTGCCGGCCTTGGTCTTGGGCTTGAAGGCGTTCTCGAGGTTCTTCGTAGCGTTCTCGACGAACTTCTCGCCGGCCGACTTCTTGCGCTCGGTGGCACGCTTCGTGGGCTCGACCTTGTTGCCCGCGGTGGTGTCCGTCGTGGCCGTCTCGGTGTCGGTCTTGACGGTCTCGGTCTTGACCACCTCGGCCTTGACTTCCTCGGTCTTGACCGTCTCGGGCTTGACTTCCTCGGTCTTGAGCTCCGGCAGCTTGATCTCCGGCAGCTTCAGCTCAGGAAGCTTGGGCGCCTTGACTTCTGGGGCCTCGGGCAGGGACACCTCGACCGCCGGGGAGGTGGTCTCGGTACCGCTCTTCACCGTCTCGTCGACCGTGCCCTCGTCGACGACCTCGACGTCCTTGACGACCGTGGACTCGGTCGGGACGCCGAGCTTCTCAGCGAGCTTCGCCAACGGCGACTCGACCTTCGGCGTCGGCAGACTCAGGAGCTTGCTGACGCTCGGCAGGGCCGTGGAGCTCACGCCGGACTCGGTCTCGGCCACCAATTCCGTGCCGGCCGTTTCCTCTTCGAGCGTCGCCAACAGCGGGTTGACCGGAGTCGGGTTCGGGTTGACGGTCCCCTGAGCGATGGCATCGACGATGTAGGTGACGGCGGCCGTGATGCCGGTGTTCTCGCCGTATCCGAAGAAGAACGAGTTGCTCAGATTCTGCGCGAAGCCACCGTCGGGCAGGTTGTCGTTCAGGATGCTGCCGACGACGGTCGCGACGCCGCCCGAGAAGAACTCGTCCACACGCTTGGGCAGGTCGAGGCGACCGGTGGGGTCTGGGACCAGCGAGGCGGCGACATACGATGCGATGTAGGCGAATTCGGTGAATCCGGCCTCGAAGAAGATGTCGTCGACCGGGCCTAGGAACGGCAGGAAGTTCTGGCTGGCGTAGTACGCGAGGCCGGTGAAGCCGTCCTTGCAGACCGCGCCGGTGGCAGAGCAGTTGCCCGGAGCGTAGGCGTATTCCTCGGACTTGTTGCCGGCCGCGTCGTAGAACTGGACGCCGTCGCCCATGTCGCCGACCGTGGCGGGGACGAGCGTGCCGTTCACTTCCTTGTAGAGGGCGTTGCCCTCCGAGTCGACGAGCGCTGTGCCGGCAGGGGTGTCCTCGTCCGGCACCACGATCTTGTCGTCCACCTCGACATAGCCGGCAGTGGGGACGGTGACGACGCCCTGGTAGTAGTACCCGCCGTAGCCCTGGGTGAAGGCCTGCCACGCACCCTGCAGCGAGAACGCCATCAGGTTGATCTGGTCTTGCGTCAGGGTCTTCTTCGACGGCGCTTCCGCGGTCGAGGCGGCAACCGTGATCTCGTCGTTGGGAACGAACAGCGCAGGGGTCCCGGCGACGAGCGCACCGGCGCTGAGGAGTGCGACACCAGTGGTGACGAGCGGACGGACTGCCATATGGGTGGGGCCCCTTATCTCAAGCGTGAGCCGGATTCCTGAGAATCCGGCTCACGTACCTGCGTACTACCTTAAAAGTCTTTGAGAAGGGTAAGGCCCGTCACAACCTCCCGCAACCTGTATCGACGCGCGCCGGACGACTCTGATGCGCCTCCGCGCCGCCACTTTTTCAGGGCGAGGTCGGGTTTGTTTTTCGACGGAATAAGAGACGTTACGGGCCGGTGCGAGTCCAGCTAATTTCGAATACCGTTGCCGGCCGGGTCAATGCGCACAAAGGTGCGGGTTACCGGGCCCGGAATCCGTCGCGTGACCACCAGAAGTGCGGATCCGGCACACTTGCGCCGGCGGCCGGGCCAGTCCGGCGCACACTGCGCCCAGGGGCTGAAAACCCTAGGTCAGCCCGCATACTTCCGGCGAGACTCACTCGCTGATTCACCGACGCTCGTCGTGTCCGCCGCGCGTTGACACGAACCGGAGCGAGCCACGGCGGCAGCGGCGGCGTTCGACGTGCCCACGTTCAACCCACCGCCGCGAAAAAAATGATCGTGGCCGCCATTGTTCGGATCAACTCCACCAAAAAACACCGGAGTGGGAAACCACAGGCGCGACGGCGCCTTACGCGGCGGTCAATAACCGCAGGTCACGGCCGTGAGCGAACATCTCGCCCGTCGTCAGACCCTGAAGAAAACCTGAGAGCACGCTCAGGTGCCGACCGCTATTTGTCGCCGCTGTCCCCGGAGTCGGCTCCGCCGTCATCGCCGGCCCCGGTGGCATCCCGGAAAGCCTTGTCCAGCTTCTTCAGGAACTTGCTGCCATTGGTCTCGCCCTTCGGCCCACCGCCGCCGAACAGGACGGGCGGGGTGACCTTGTTGCCCGTCTTGGTGTCGACGTTCGTTCCGGCGCCCACACCCTCGTCGACCGTCGCGGTCTTGGGCGGGGCCTTGGGAACGATGTCGAGCTTCAACTCCGGTGCCTTGAACTCCGGAAGCTTGAACTCGGGCGCCGCGGGGAGCTCGACCTCCGGGGCTTGCGGTGCCGGCACCTCGATGCCCACCGGGGTGGTTTCGGTGCCGCCGTCGACGAGATTGTCTGTGCCGTCGACATCTTCGACGACCACGGGCTCCTCGACCGCCGGAGCCTTGAACGGCAACTTGAGGTCTTTCAGCGGCGATTCGAACGTCGGCGTCGGCAGTTTCAGCAGCGACCCGGGCTCGGGCAGGCCGGTGGAGGTCACGCCGGTTTCCTTGGCGGCCAGCAGGGTGGTGTCGAGCTCCGACTCGTCGGTGTCCTGGACCTCCACCTCGGACGTGAGCGGATTGATCAGATTCGGCGTCGGCGTCGGAGTGCCCTGCGCGATGGCATCGACGACATAGGTGATCGCGGCAGTGATGCCGGTGTTGGCGCCGTAACCGAAGAAGAACGAATTGGTCAGGCCGTAGGCATAACCGTCCTGCGGCAGGTTGTCGAGCAGCAGATTGCCGACGAGTTGCGTTGCACCCCCCTCGAAGAAATCGTCGACGCGGCGGGTCAGGTCCAGCCGGCCGGTCGGGTCAACCGCATCGATCGCCACCGCCACGGCGCGTACGGCCTGATGTGCGAGCTCGGTGAAGCCGCCCTCGAAGAAGATGTTGTCCAGATCGCCGAGGGGAAGGATGTTGTCGCTCAGGTAGTACGCCAAGCCGGGGAAGCCATCCAGGCACACCGCTCCCTCCAACGTGCAGTCCCCTGCTACCGGATCACCGGTATCCGGATCTTCGCCCGGGAACCAGATCCCGCCGTACCCCTGGGTGAACGACTGCCAGGCGCCCTGCAGCGACAGCGCGAGCAGGTCGATCTGCTCCTGGGTCAGCTTGGTCGGGCCCGGTGCGGTGGCGGCGACGGTGATCTCACTGCGGGGAACGAACAGCGCCGGCGTCGCGGCGATGAGTGCCCCGGCGCTGAGCATTGCGACACCCGTGGTGACAAGCGGACGTACAGCCATGCGGTGGGCCCCTATCTCGAGGACGAAACGGCCGATACCGAAAAAGTTGTCGCCGGCGCCGGCGACAACTTAGAAACTGCTGAGAATGCTAAGGGGCGGTTTGCGCTCCTGCAACCTTTCAATACGGACAATTGCCGACCAATCGGAAAGCCGCCCGCCCATCGAATGTAGTGACACAGAATCGCCTTCCCGAGATCAGCGATTTACGCGATATCGCCACCGCCCGATCGACCGCCGCGGCCTTGCCCCGGCGTGGGTTCACCGCAGGTCAGACGTGCCGCACCAACGCCCATCACTCGATGTCACCACCCGGCCCAAGCGGCTCAGAAGCACCAGAGCCGGCCGGGTCAGAGTAGCGAGTCCATCAATTTTCCGGGACCATCGGTCCCCGATGATTGCAAATGCAATGAATTGAACTCACCGCCCGGCAAACGCCGCATTATCACCGGGTTACGCAATGGTAAATTGCGATCCGATCCGTGGCGGAATTGCGAATGCATCGAAGGCTTTGGCGTATTCGGCATTTGGGCATCGCCCAACGGTCAGCGAGGCATGGCGATCCGCAACCCCGCGAGCATCACCTGGGCATCGGCCATATAGGTCTCGTTGTTGGGCGAGGTGCTCTGCGTCATCGCGACCAGGTTCCACACCTTCGGTCCGAGTGGAACCATCACCGTCACCGCGGTCACGTAGATGGTCTTGCCGCCTCCGTCGGGCGGAATCGTGTAATTGGCCATCAGCGCCGGGAACCCGCAGATCTCCGCGGGCACCTGCGTGATGCCCTGTCCGCCACCGGCTTCGAAGCCCTTGATGCTGTCGTTGAGCAGATCTTCGGGTGAGCGGTTGCCGTCGGTGGCATCGGCGGTCGCCACCGAAAGCGCCGGATTCGTCACGCCGTCGCTGAGCGAGACATTGCGCAGCACCAATCGGACTGCCCCTGTGGCCAACTCGGGAACCGGCTCCCAGCCCGGCGGCTGCGCGATGCGGACCCGAGGTTCCTCGGGCGCGAGCCCGGACAGCTCGATCCAGCGATCGGAGTGCAACTGTTCGCACGGCTGGGCCCTGTAGCCGGACGAGCCTTCCGAACCCGACGAGTTCGAGGACGGCTCGAACCCGGCCGTCGCGGTGCCCTCCGTCATCCGGGTACACCCGCTGAGAATCACCCCGGCCGCCACCGCGACCACACCCAGCTTCATGAATCTCATCGCCGTCAGACACTACGCGAGCCCACCCCGGGCCGAATGCGACGCGGGAGTCTGCCGTATGGCTCCCTACGACGTCGAGCGTGACGCAAACCTCGTCGGCGGCACCGCGGAAAGACACCAGCGTCGCGTTCGGTGCGAATCAGCGCCGGCGCGAGTGCAGGTAATCGCCCACCACCGCGGCGCCCAGACCGTCGAGATCGGGCACCACCACACGGCCTTGCACGCGGCGGGCAACCTGGTCGATGAACCGGGCCAGACCCGGATCGGAACCCAGCCGGAAGATCGTCACCTGTGCGCCCAGGCGGGCCACCTCGTCGAACCCACGCACGGTGTGGGCGATGGTGCGTGGGTGTGGCGGGTAGTCGAAGAACACCTCCGGCGACGGAGTCGCCGAATCAGGCCCGGCCCCGTGTCCGTATGCCTCCAGGTGCGCGGTGGGCTCGCCGTCGGTCACCACCAGCACGACCGGTTGCGCGTTGGGATGACGACGCAGATGACGCGACGCCAGCGCCAGCGCATGGTGCAGGTTGGTGCCCTGCTCGTAGACACCTTCCAGCCCGGTCAGCTCACCCGCCGTCACCGTGCGGGCGTAGCGGCCAAAAGCGATGATCTGCAACTCATCTGAGCGGAACCGGGTACTGACCAGATGGTTCAGCGCCAGGGCGGTGCGCTTCATCGGCAGCCAGCGGTTCTCCATCACCATCGAGAACGAGGTGTCCACCAGCAGTGCCACACAGGCCTGCGTGCGGGTCTCGGTCTCGGAGATCTCCACATCCTCGACCGCGAACCGGATCGGCCTTTCGGCAATGCCCGTACCGGCCTGACGCAACACCGCGTTGGTGACCGTGCGGGTGACGTTCCACGGCTCGGTGTCGCCGAACTGCCACGGCCGCGTCGCGCCGGTCAATTCCCCGGCCGCGCCG
>NZ_LT546207.1:2951493-2996936 GCF_900078665.2 Mycolicibacterium houstonense
GCGCGGTGTCGGCGGTGGCGCGTCGCAGCAGGTGCTCCAGCACCGCCTGCTCCCGCCCTTCCTCGCCGGTCTCGAACTCCAACTTGCCGCGGAGCACGTCGATCACGGTGGCCAGGTCCACCACGCGAGCCACCGGATCGTCCTCGCCGAGGATCGCCGAGCGGTGCCGTGCCGAGGCGGCCACCGTCTCGGCCGCGGCGATCGCGAACCGTGCCGACACCCCGGAACGCTGGTCGATCGAACTCGACTCACGCAGATTGCGGGCGAACCGGGCCAGCACCGCGAGTAGGTAATCAGGCACCTCGGCGGCCAATTGGGCCTCCTGCCGGATCACGCCGACCTCGTCGTCGATCTCCAACGGGTAGTGGGTGCGGATCTCGGCGCCGAACCGGTCCTTGAGCGGCGTGATGATCCGGCCGCGGTTGGTGTAGTCCTCCGGGTTGGCGCTCGCGACGACGAGCACGTCCAACGGCAGCCGCAGGGTGTACCCGCGGACCTGAATGTCGCGCTCCTCCATCACATTGAGCATCGACACCTGAATGCGCTCGGCCAGATCGGGCAGCTCGTTGACCGCCACGATGCCGCGGTGCGCCCGCGGGATCAGCCCGTAGGCGATCGTTTCCGGGTCACCCAGGCTGCGCCCCTCGGCCACCTTGATCGGGTCGATGTCGCCGACGAGATCGGCCACGCTGGTGTCCGGTGTCGCCAGCTTCTCGGTGTAGCGCTCGCTGCGGTGGCGCCACTCGATCGGTAGGTCGTCCCCGGAATCGGCGGCCCGGCGGATCGACTCCGGCGTGATCGGGCTGTATGGGTGCTCGCCCAGTTCCGACCCGGCGATCACCGGCGTCCACTCGTCGAGCAGACCCGTCAGCGCGCGCAACAGCCGCGTCTTGCCCTGGCCACGCTCACCGAGCAGCACCACGTCGTGCCCGGCGATCAAGGCCCGTTCCAGCTGCGGGATCACCGTGTCGTCAAATCCCAGGATGCCCGGCCACACATCGCGACGGTCCGCGAGCGCGGCCAGCAGGTTCTCCCGAATTTCGGCTTTCACGCCCCGCTCACGATGGCCGGAGGCACGCAGCTCACCGACGGTGCGAGGCAGATCCTTGGGTTGGCTCACCACTCCACGCTACGACTGAACACGCGCACACACATCGCCACCCGCCAGACTCGAGTACTCGGGGCCGCTCGCGGCCGCGACCCGCCGCGCATGACCGCACCGCCCGACATAGTCGTTGTCCGAGCGCCGAGACCGGTAGTCTGCGCCCATGCCGTTGGCTAGCGGTCAGGAATTCGCAGGGTTCACCATCGTGAAGTTGGTGGGCACTGGTGGCATGGGCGAGGTCTATCTGGCGTCCCACCCACGGTTGCCCCGTGAGGACGCTCTCAAGGTGCTGCCCATCAGCGTCAGCTCGGACGACGAATTCCGGCAGCGGTTCATTCGCGAGGCCGACATGGCCGCCACGCTGTGGCACCCGCACATCGTCGGCGTGCACGACCGCGGCGAGTTCGAGGGCCGGTTGTGGATCTCGATGGATTACGTCGACGGGCATGACGCCGCGCGACTGCTCCACGACCAGTACCCGTCGGGCATGCCGGCCGAGGATGTCGTCGAGGTGGTCACCGCCGTCGGCGATGCGCTGGACTACGCGCATCAGCGCAAGCTGCTGCACCGCGACGTCAAACCGGCCAACATTCTGCTCACCAGCAAACAGGGCGCCAAGCGTCGCATCATGCTCACCGACTTCGGCATCGCGCGTCGCGCCGATGAGGTCAACGGGCTCACCTCGACCAACATCACCGTGGGCTCGATGTCGTACACGGCACCCGAGCAGTTGATGGGCCAGCCGCTCGACGGCCGCGCCGACCAGTACTCGCTGGCCGCCACCGCCTACCGTTTGTTCACCGGCGCCCCGCCGTTCGCGCACAGCAACCCGGCAGTGGTGATCAGCCACCATCTGAACTCCCCGCCACCGAAGCTCGCCGATACGAAACCCGAACTGGCCGTGTTCGATTCGGTGATGGCCAAGGCCCTGGCGAAGGACGCCAAGGACCGCTACGAAACCTGCCATGACTTCGCCGTCGCACTTGCCGAGGCGGCCACCAAGACGGTCCCGGTGGCACGCCCGCCCGCACCGGCCCACGAGCCGGCCCCGCCGACCACCCCGCTGATCATCCCGAAGACGGTGCCCCCGCCGCCGACGCCGCTGTCGCCGTCGAACCCGCGGCCCATGCCACCGTCGGAGCCGCCGGTGTTCACCTCGTCGTGGGCCGGCAACGAGACCTCATCCAGCAAACCTGTCGCGAGCCAAGGGCCGGTCGGCATGCAAGGCCTGAGCGGACCGCCTGCACCGGTGGGGCCGCCGGGGCCGGGCGGTCCGCCGCAGACGAACTTCCGGCCGCCTCCGCTGCCCCACACCCCGCTCCCCCAGAAGTCGAACAAGCGACGCAACCTCGTCATGGCCGCCGCCGCGCTGGGCGCGGTGATCTTGCTCGTCGGCGGCATCACCGTGGCCATGACCTCCGGCGGCGACGACAACGGCGGCGGCGGCGGCGGCGAGACCACGTCAGCGGTGGCCACCGACACCAGCCCCGCGTCGACGTCGGCCTCACCCAAGGCGGCCGGCACCCACGCCTTCACGATCGCCGACTACATCAAGCAGAACGGCATCGTCGAAACCCCGGTCCACCGTGGCGATCCGGGCTCTCCGACGTTCAACATGCCGACCCCGCCGGGCTGGATCGACGCCGGCACCCGCACCCCGGACTGGGCCTACTCGGCGATCGTCAACGATCCGGCGAACCCGACCGATCCACCGTCGGTCATCTCGCTGATCTCCAAGCTGGCCGGCAACGTCGACCCCAACAAGCTGCTCGAGTTCGCACCCAGCGAGCTGCAGAACCTGGCGGACTACAAGCCCGAGGGCGACGTGACGCGCGGAAACATCAGCGGGTTCCCCAGCGTGCATCTGGGCGGCACGTACGCCAAGGGCGATCAGCGTCGCGCGATCACCCAGACCACCGTGGTGATCCAGGCGCCGGGCAACGTCTACGTTTTGCAGATCAACGCCGACGCACCCGAACGCGACCGGGGCGCGCTGGCCGACGTCAACAAGGCAATCGAGGGCCAGGCCACCATCACGCTGCCCTGAGCGGGAGGTACTTCAGGTACCCAGTACCCTTGGTACCGTGAATTCGCTCGATTGGCGTAGCCAGCCGGCCACCGTGAACTTCGGCCCCGCATCTCTGCAGTCCAGGGCACTCGGCTGGACCACCGCGATCTTCGTCCGCCCCTTGCTGGGTCTGCTGACCCTGATCGGCCTGGGTATCAACCGCGTCTCCCCCGCGCTGCTGCAGCGGGCCCGCCTCGATGTCATCGACAAGCCGCTGCGGGTCATCAAGCCGCTGCCCGGCACCGAGGTGACACCCGTGGCGCTGGCCAACTGCCCGGCGGAATGGGTGATCGCCCCCGAGGCCCGCGACTCCGATCGGGTGATCGTGTACCTGCACGGGTCGGCACTCGTCACCCTCGGCCTCAACTCACATCGGCGCTTCGTGTCCAAGCTGTCGGCCACCACCGGCGCGCGCGTGCTCAACGTCGGCTACCGGCTGGCCCCGCAGGCCGACATCGACGATGCCGTCGCCGACGGCCTCGACGGGTACCGCCTGGCACTGTCGCTCGGATACGCCCCCGAAAAGATTGTCCTGGCCGGGGATTCGGCCGGTGGACTGTTCGCCGCCGACACCGCGCTGGCCGCCCGCGACGCCGGGCTACCGGTGCCCGCCGGGCAGGTCCTGCTGTCACCGCTGACCTCCTCCGACATGGACCTGAAATACCGTGCCCTGCAAGAGCATCGCGACGTGATGTTCCCGTTCATGACGGTGAAGTTCATCTACGACGTGTTCGCCACCGTCAACGGCACCCGGCCCACCCCGGTGATGCCGCCCGAGGCCGACCTGCACGGGTTGGGTCCGTTCCTGCTGCAGGTCGGCACCCACGAGATGCTGTTGAACGACACCTTTGCCCTGGCCGACAAGCTGCAGGCCGCCGGTGTGCCGGCCTGGGTTCAGGTGTGGGACAGGGCAATGCACATGTTCCAGCTCAGCTTCGACATCAACCCCGATGCGCGCCGCGCGGTCGAGGAGATCACCTCGTTCATCGCATATGCGACCACCGAGGCCGAGGACGAAGTCAGCGCGTAGGGCTGTTGGCGTTGCCCGCGAGTGCGCGCGCCGCGTGCATACGGCCTGTCTGCGCCTGCGCGTGCGCCGCTTTCTACATGTGGGCGGTAGATCGCGTGGCTCAGCGACCCCTAGGTAAAAACCGGTGAGCGGCCGCGTCGACCGACCCCGCCGCTTTCTACCTGCGGGCTGTCACGCCTGCGCGATCACGCCCCCTAGGTAGAAACCGGTGGGCGGCCGCGCCGACCGTTGATCCACAGCACGCGGTTCATCCCCAACGCCAACCGATGAACGTCGGAGCACCGTTGATCCGTCGGGCGCGCTGTCGACCATCGGTAGCCATGAACCTGCCATTCATCGGACCCGAAGCGCTCGCGGCAGGGGTCCTCACCCGGGGTCAGCTGCGATGGCGTTACGCCGCGGCACATCCGCGCGTGTATCTGCCGAAGGACACCGTCCGAACACTGCACGCCAACACCATGGCCGCATGGCTGTGGACCGGCCGCCGCGGAATCGTCGCCGGGCGCGCGGCCGCGGCACTACACGGTGCGCAATGGGTCCACGACGACGCCCCGGTCGAACTGATCACCGAGCACGGGCGTCGCCGACCCGGCGTCATCGTGCGCGAGGAACGCATCCGGCCCGACGAAAACTGCCGGATCGGCGAATTCAGCGTCACCACACCGCTACACACGGCGCTAGACCTCGCGCGCTTTCTTCCGCGGGACCCGGCAGTTGCTCACCTCGACGCGCTGGCCATCGCGACCGGCGTCGAAGCCGAGCACGTGCTGGAACTCGCCGCGCGGTATCGCGGACTACGTGGAATTCGAAGCGCCCGAACGGCACTCGACCTGATGGACGCCGGTGGGCAGTCACCGCGGGAGACCTGGCTGCGGCTACTGCTCATCGACGCGGGTTTCCGCCGGCCACGCACGCAGATCCGGGTCAGCGACAGTTTCAGCGAGGCGTTCATCGACATGGGGTATGACGACGTCAAGGTGGGCCTGGATTACGAAGGTAAGCACCATGCCGCGGATCGACCGCGGTACGTGCACGACATCGGCCGCGGTGAACTCATCGAACGCGAAGGCTGGATCGACATCCGCGTCGTCGCCGAGCACAGCAAGACGTTCATCCTGCACCGCGTTCGAGAGGCGTTTGCCCGGCGTGGCGCTTCACCGTTTCCCACACCCGGGTCGTGACGCCACGACGGTCACAGCCCGAGCGTAGGAAACGGCGCAAAGCCCAGCGGTTAATGCGCGAAATGCCTTGCCCCGGTGAGGTACAGCGTGATGCCCGCAGCCTCGGCGGCCGCGGTCACCTCGGCGTCACGCACCGATCCACCCGGGTGCACGACGGCCTTCACGCCGGCGTTCGTCAGCGTCTCCAGGCCGTCGGGGAACGGGAAGAACGCATCGGAGGCCGCGACCGCACCGGCCACCCGATCCCCGGCGCGCTGCACTGCCAGTCCGGCCGCGTCGACGCGATTGACCTGCCCCATACCGACACCCACGGTGGCGCCGTCCTTGACGACCACGATCGCGTTGGACTTCACCGCGCGGCAGGAGCGCCAGGCGAACACCAGATCGCTCAGCGTCTCCGGGTCGGCCGGCTCGCCGGTGGCCAGCGTCCAGTTGGCCGGGTCGTCACCCTCGGCGTCCAGTGCATCGCGCTCCTGCAGCAGCACCCCGCCACTGATCTGGCGCATCTCGATGCCACCGACCAGCGGCTCGGAGGCCACCAGGATCCGGATGTTCTTCTTGCGGGCCAACACTTCCACCGCACCGGGCTCGTACGCCGGGGCGATGATCACCTCGGTGAAGATGTCGGCGACGGTCTCGGCCATCTCGACGCTGACCTCGGTGTTGGCGGCGATCACGCCACCGAACGCGCTCAGCGGGTCACACTCGTGGGCCTTGCGGTGGGCATCGGCCACCGACTTCGAGGAGATCGCGATGCCACACGGGTTGGCGTGCTTGATGATCGCCACGCAGATCTCTTCGTGGTCGAACGCGGCCCGCCACGCCGCATCGGCGTCGGTGTAGTTGTTGTAGGACATCTCCTTGCCGTGCAACTGCTCGGCCTGGGCCAGTCCGGGCCACGCGGAGTCGTCGCGGTAGACGGCGGCCTGCTGATGCGGGTTCTCGCCGTAGCGCAGCACCGCGCTGCGGTGCCAGGTGCCGCCGTACCACTGCGGCAGCTTCTGGGCGGGCTCTTCCGGCGCCAGCGTCGACCCCATCCAGCTGGCCACCGCCACGTCGTACTCGGCGGTGTGCCGAAATGCCAAGGACGCCAAGATCTTCCGCTCAGCAAGAGTGAAGCCTCCGGCCCGCACGGCGGCCAGCACCCCGTCGTAACCCAGCGGATCGACGACCACGGCCACACTCGGATGATTCTTGGCGGCCGCCCGGACCATCGACGGCCCGCCGATGTCGATCTGCTCGACGCACTCGTCCACCGACGCCCCGGATTCCACGGTCTCGGAGAACGGATACAGGTTCACGACCACCAGCTCGAACGCCTCGACCTCGAGCTCGGCCAGGGCCGCAACGTGCTCGGGCTTGCGGGTATCGGCCAGCAGACCGGCGTGCACGCGCGGGTGCAGGGTCTTGACGCGGCCGTCGAGCACCTCGGGAAAGCCCGTCACGTCCTCGACCGGGGTGACCGGAACACCTGCGGCGGCAATGGTTTTCGCAGTCGACCCGGTGGAGACGATGGCCACGCCCGCCTCGTGCAGGCCGCGGGCCAGATCGGCCAGGCCGGTCTTGTCATAGACACTGATCAGCGCTCGCCGGATCGGTTTCTTCTCGCTCACCCTATGGTCGCCTTTCGTCCAGTCCAGGTCACGCCGCGGGTTGCCAGCGCGGCCAACACATCAACCAGCAGTCGCCGTTCGACCACCTTGATGCGCTCGTGCAAAGTCTCTTCGGTGTCATCATCGAGCACCTCGATGGGCTGCTGGGCCAGAATCGGCCCGGTATCCATACCTGCGTCCACGAGATGCACCGTGCAGCCCGTCACCCGCACCCCATAAGCCAATGCTTCGGGCACCGCATGCGCCCCCGGGAAAGCCGGCAGCAGTGCGGGATGGGTGTTGACCACCCGGCCCGGAAAACGGGAGAGGAATTGACCACCGAGAATCTTCATGAACCCGGCCGAGACCACCAAATCGGGCTCGTGTTCGGCCGTGGCGGCGGTGAGCGCGGCATCCCAGGCGCCGCGGTCGGGGTAATCCCCCAGCCGGACGGTGTAGGACGGCACCCCGGCCGCCGATGCGATGTCCAGGGCAGCACATTTGCGGTCGGTTCCGACGGCGACGACGCGCGCCGGGTAGTCGTCGACGGCGGCAGCCAGTAGCGAGGCGAGCAACGACCCTGTCCCCGAAGCCAGCACTACCAGCCGTGCCGGAGCACTCGGAGGTACTCGTAGCGGTTGCTGCACGCGCAGCAGCCTAGTCGCCCGCGCGACGCGGCTGATCGCCGGTCACTGGGTCGTCGGGCAGGTCGTCGACGATGAAGTGGTCCTCGGGATCGTCACCGAGGTCCTCGTAGGTGCGGGGACGGCGCTCGTAGACGGTTTCCGGCTCATACTCGGCGTCATATTCGGCCTCGGACTGCGGCTCGTACTCCGGCTCTTCAGCAGGCGGCTCCTCGGCCGACCACGACACCAGGGGTTCGCCGGGTTCGAGGTCCGGCTCGGGGTCTGCCTCGAGGTAGACGTCCTCGGCTTGTTCGGGCGCAGGCTCGGGCGTGTCGTCGGCTTCGGGTTCCGGTTCGGGCTCGGGCTGGGGCGCCGCCACAGGGCGGGGCTTGCGGGTCAGGCCACCGGACATGGCCACCGTCAACCCGCCGATCNACTGAAAGTGGCCAGCCCGATGTGGGCACTGGAGCCAACGGCGATCGCCGAGGTCCCCACGATCACGTTGGGGATGTAGAGGATCGACAGCAGGGTCAGGCTGAGCTGGCCGAACAGGCTGTCGGTGATGGCGAACAGGTCGTGCATGGTGCCCCAATGCACCACCAGTGAGACCGCGGTGACCGCGCCGGACAGCCCGAATAGCGCCAGCACCCCGGCCACTGCGGCGCGAAGGGCGTCGGGCAGCCAGCCGGGCAGCGGTGAAGCGGCCAGGGTGCGCCGGCCCACCTTCGAACCGACGCCGATGACGGCGCCGATCGCGTGGACCACCAGCACGCTGGTGAAAGCGCGCAGCGCACTCGGGGTCTGCAGTTCGCCGATCACCGAGGCGGCGTCATGGATGACGGCCAACAGGATGGCCGCGATGAGAATGGGCCCGCCGAGGGCGGAGGCCACCACCCAGCGGGTGACGAACCAGGAGGTGTTGGGCGCGGTGGCGGCGGCCGTGGTGCGGGCGGTGCCCCAGATCATGGCCAGCACCGGCAGCAGCGGCATCACTCCGAGTTCGCTGCCGCCGATCGAAACCGGCACCTGGTGCACGCCCAGCCACATGCTGGCGATCGCACCGAATGCGCCCGTCATGTCACTGTTGGCGATCAGCAGCTGCAGCAGCACAACCGCTGCGATGATCACCAGCGCGACGACCGAGGGCCCGAACGCGACCCGGAGCAACTCGCGTGCCTGACGGGTGCCGACTGGCCGGTTACTCACTAGCTGGGCTGCTCCTCGCAATGATCGGCGCGTGCGCGGGCAGCGCACGCGCCGATCAGCTTACGACGGCGCGGGGCCGGATTGCTGTGAGGACGACTGCTGTGCCTGCTGTTCTGCCGGGAAGGCAGTGGTGGGCGCCGAGGAGCCCCCCTGCTGCGGCTGGCCGTAGGTCGGGTAGCCCGTCGGAGGGGTCGGCGGGCCGCTCGGCTGCTGCCCCTGCTGGCCCTGCGGCGCCTGGATCGGGAATCCTCCGGTGTTCTGGCCGGAGTAGCCGCCGTACTGCGACGGGTAGCCGGGGCGCTGCGGCTGAGCCTGCTGGTAGGGCTGGCCGCCGACCTGCGGCTGGTGCTGCTGCCCGTAGTACTGCGACGGACCGCCGTACTGGCCGTACTGTGCCTGCTGGTCGAACTGCGGCTTGGGCGCCGGAGGCGTGAGGACGCCGGCGTCGAACAGCAACGCCGTGATCGCGGCTGCGGCCTGGATCAGGGTGAGCGCGAGGATCGTCCACAGCGCTCCGCCGACCTCGCCGTCGATGGAGAACACGACGTAGACCGACACCAGGAGCGCGGCGACGCCGAGTACCGCAGAGACCGCGGTGTAGTTGTTCTGCTTCGGCAGCAGCCCGACGCCGGCCAGCAGACCGCCGAACAGGGCGATCAGGAGCAGCGCGGGCACGAGGGTGGTGAGGTACACCGCCTTGGCGTCGATGCCGAAGCCCACCAGGAAGGCGATGATGCCGGCGCCGGCCGCGACGCCGAGCAGGATCGCGGAGAGGTTGTTCTCCCGAGGCGCGGCCGCGGGAGCCTGGGCGGCGGGCACCGACGCAGGGGCGGCCTTGGCGAACTGCTGAGTCGCGTCGAATTGGGAACCCGACTGTGGCGCTGGCGGGTATCCGGGGTTACTGGGCGGGTAGGTCATGACCTCTCCTGTGCTATCGAGCTTCGCGACGTGTTCACGCAGGCATGAATACCGACCACGTGAGCGATTCGAGCTTCCACGCTAGCGCACCCGACGGAGTGCTGGTCGGGCCTGCTGTGTGTCAGAGCGGTCTCAAGCTGATACCAGTACGGGTGCGTCGGCGGAATCCGTTTCGGCGGCCTCGATTTCGCGGACGAGCGGCAACACCTTGGCGCCGAAATATTCGATTTCCTCTTGGAAGTGTAGGAATCCGCCGAGGATCAGGTCGACGCCACGTTTGCGGTATGCGGCAATCCTTTCGGCGATCTGCTCAGGGGTTCCGATCAATTGGGTGCGGAAGCCGTCGTTGTACTGCACCAGGTCCTCGAAGCTGGAATCGGCCCACATACCTTTCTTGTCGCCCGTGGAGTTGCCGGCTTGTTGCACGGCATTGTGGAAACCCTCGACGGCGGGTTTGTTGGCCTTGGCGATGATCTCTTTGAGGACTTCTTTTGCCTCTCTCTCCGAGTCCCTCGCGATGATGAACCCGTTGAGGCCGAACTTGACTTCCCGGTCGGCATTGCGAGCATGGTCACGTACCTCGACGACCTGCTCGGTGATGCCGTCGAAGCCTTTGCCGTTGGAGAAGTACCAGTCGGCGTAGTACCCGCCGTTGCGGCGCGCTGCCGTCGAGTTGCCACCCTGGAACAACTCCGGGTTGGGTCGCTCAGGGGTATTGAGCGGCTTGGGCTTGAGGGTGAAGTCGTGGATGCGGTAGAAGTCGCCGCGGAAATCCACATCGTCCTCGGTCCAGATCTTTCGCAGCACCTGGAGGAACTCCGCGCTGCGGCGGTACCGCTCGTCGTGTTCGAGCCAGGGCTCACCCAGGTGGGTGAACTCGTCCTTGAACCAGCCGGAGACGACGTTGACGGCGAAGCGGCCGTTGCTGAGGTGATCGGCGGTCGCGCCCAGCTTGGCCAGCACCGCGGGCTGCCACAACCCGGGATGGACGGCCGCGATGACCTTGAGTTTCTGAGTGGCAAGGAGCAGCGCAAGGCTGAAGCTGGTGGACTCGTGCTGGTACTCGGCACCGTAGCTGGCCTCGTAGCGAACCTGGCTCAGCGCGTACTCGAAGCCGTTGTTCTCGGCGGTCTGCGCGAGCTTCTTGTTGTATTCGTAGTTCCAGTCGGTGCGCTGCTCGATGTCGCTGGTGACCAGGCCGCCACTGACGTTGGGCACCCAGTAGGCGAACTTGACGTGGTCGGCGATGCGTTCGGTCGTCATGCCGGTGATCCCAGCAAACGGTTCCGCGCACGTCGCGGGTATCGCTCGCGGTGAAGTTTTCTCCTTCCGCCGGAGACTAACGAGACGGACCGTCTTGCTACTGGGACTGAAACACGTTCTAATTCTGGATATGGACTATGGGCTCGTTCTCTTCACCAGCGACCGCGGCATCGCCCCGGCCAAGGCCGCCAAACTCGCCGACGATCACGGTTTCACGACGTTCTACGTGCCCGAGCACACCCACATCCCGATCAAGCGGCAGGCCGCCCACCCCACCACGGGTGACGAGACCCTGCCCGACGATCGCTACATGCGCACCCTGGATCCGTGGGTGTCGCTGGGTACCGCGTGCGCGGTGACCGAGCGGGTGCGGTTGTCGACGGCCGTCGCGCTGCCTGTCGAGCACGACCCGATCACGCTGGCGAAATCGATCGCCACCCTGGACCACCTGTCCGGCGGGCGCGTGTCGCTGGGCGTCGGATTCGGTTGGAACACCGACGAACTCGCCGACCACAACGTTCCCCCGGGCCGCCGCCGCACCATGCTGCGCGAGTATCTGGAAGCCATGCGCGCGCTGTGGACCGAGGAAGAAGCCTCCTATGAAGGCGAATTCGTGAACTTCGGGCCGTCCTGGGCGTGGCCCAAGCCCGTGCAGTCGCACATCCCGGTGCTGGTCGGGGCCGCCGGCACCGAGAAGAACTTCAAGTGGATCGCGAAGTCGGCCGACGGCTGGATCACCACGCCGCGCGATTTCAACATCGACGAGCCGGTCAAGCTGCTGCAGGACACGTGGGCCGCGGCCGGGCGCTCCGGCGCCCCGCAGATCGTGGCGCTGGACTTCAAGCCCGACCCCGAGAAGCTGGCCCACTGGCGCGAGCTGGGTGTCACCGAGGTGTTGTTCGGCCTGCCGGACAAGTCCGAGGCCGAGGTGTCGGCGTACGTGGAACGGCTCGCGGGCAAGCTCGCCTCGCTGGTCTAGTTCTGGATTTGCCGCATTAGCCGGCTCGCGCCGAGATCAACGCCATGGTCGTAAGAGTTCGAGGGGAACGACCATGGCGTTGATTTCGTGGGTGGTCGGCGTGATATCAGGTTTCCAGCCCTAGCACCTCTACCCCCGACGGCTACGCCAACGTCGCGGTGTTCCGCTTCTCCCCAGATGTCACGATGATCGACGCGCCGAGTGGCTCGCCGTCCGAGAGCAGTTCCACCAGCGCCTCGTCGGTCGTCGTCGCCAGGAATCGGCTGCCGTCGGAATCCAGGCGTCCGATGATGATGCCCGTCCGCGGCGTCCAGTCATAACGCACGGTGTACGTCTCGATAGTGGCTGGGCCGTCGGCCTTTTCGGTGATGGCAATCCGATCCTGAGCGTTGAACTTCTCCTGCAGAGCGGCGCTGTCATCGGCCGCCCAATCGGCGGGCTCGGTGGAGTAGATACCGACGGAGTACTTGCTGGCGATACCGCCATTTCCCCCGACAAGCGCGAACTGTCCCGGCTTCTCTCGCATTTCGCTGACGGCCTCGGCGATGCCGTGCATCGAGTAGTTGTTGCCCGGGCCGCCGAAGAAGGGCAGGCCGCCGGTAAGGGTCAGACCGCGTTCATCGTCGGTGGCCAGGCCGGTGCCGTCGCAGATGTTGAACACCGGGAACGGGAAGCAGCTGTAGAGGTCGAAGGCCGCGATGTCGTCGAGCCCGATGCCGGCGACGCGCAGTGCCTCCTTCACCGCGATGATCGCGGCCTCGCTGTAGCCGAGGTCGGCGCGCTCGAGAAGTTTGATCTCCTTCATGTCGGCGTGCCCGCGCAGGTATACCCACTTTTCTTCGGGCACACCGAGTTTCCGGGCCGACTCGACGGACATCAGCAGTACGGCCGCACCCTGGTTGACCTGGTCGCGCGCCACCATCATGCGGGGGTACGGGTCGCAGATCATCCGGTTGCTCTCAGTGACGGTGGCCAGCTCTTCTGCCGAGCGCTCCACCGGGGCAGATGAGTACGGGTTCTTGGCCGCGACTTTGGAGAACGGTGCGAACAGCTCGGCCATCGCCTGCCGGTAGTCCGCCACGGACACGCCCAACCGGGCCCGGCGGGCATTCTCCAGCAGGCCGTATTGCACCGGGGCGCCGATCAGTCCGTGCTTGACGGTGTACTCGTCGAAAATGCCGTCATAGCCGTAGCCGCGGTCCTCCAGCTGACCGTCGATGGTCTCGGAGTGATCGGGCTTGTCGTCGCGCTTGGAGAAGTGGCGCAGCGTCGAGGTGTTCTCGGAACCGAACAGCAGCACCACCTCGGCCTCGCCTGCCGCGATGGCTGCCGAGAACTCGGTGACGAGATGCTGGGGGCTCTGGCCGCCGATCACCTCGAGGATGGCGCGGGCCGGCTCGGCGCCAACATGGCGCGCCACCGAGCGCGGGTAGTTGTTGGACACGCCCAGGGTCACCGATTGCGGACCGGAGATCTCGAACTGGCGCGTGCCCGCCACCGTGTCGATGGCTTGGGCCACGGCGGCGGTGTCCGCCCCGCAGTCATGGAGCGCGGCCCGGGCCGCTTCGGTGGCCAACTCGACCGAGGACATCCCGCGGTAGCCATCGAGATCGATGCGTTCGGTGAACTGCCCGACGCCGACGATGACAGGGGTGCGCGGATCGACCATGACAATCTCCTTGACAGGTGTTAATTCGTGAGGCTAACGGACTGCTGCCAGCAGAGTGAAATCGGTGCCACGAAGACCGAAGCGGAGCAACCAGCGTCGTCGATTTCCACGCCTTAGTCGTTCTCCGCAGCGAGTACAGCCCAGGCGCAGAAATCGGCGGGACGGCATGGCCACCTACCAGCGCACCTTGACGAGGCTGTCACTTAGTGACACATTGGTGCTGTCACTAAGTGACAAGTTCTGGAGGTGAGCGATGGGCGACAAGCAGGACCAGGCCCGTCTCGCGGTGTCTCGGCACGCTTGCGCGTTGTTCTGGGAGCGCGGCGTCGCAGGCACCAGCGGTGACGACATCGCCGCGGCCGCAGGGCTTTCCACCCGAACGATCTGGCGCTACTTCCGCGCCAAGGAAAGTTGTGTCGAACCAGTCCTGGCCAAATCGGCCGACCGCTTCATCGCCATCTTGAACCGCTGGCCACATGAGCTGTCTTTGTCCGAACACCTTGCGGCCGACGGTGTTTCACACCCGCTGACCCCTCAGGATGTCGAGGACGAGGTCAGCGCGATGCGGATCGCCACCATGACCAGCTCAGAACCGGCCCTGCGTACGTCGTACCTGATGGTCCATGACCGGATGGAGCAGGGTTTCATCCCGGTGATCGCCGACCGGCTCGGTCTGCCCGAAGCGGATCTCACCGTGCGACTCTGCGCGGCCGCTGTCACCGGCGCGTTCCGCGTCGTCGACGAGGACGTCAGCGTGGCGGTGATCGTCGAAGGCAAACAGGTGACTCAGGAGCAGGCCCTGGCCTTGATCGACCGCGCCATCCGGGAAGCCACCAACGGGCGCCTCGGCGGGCCCGTGGCGTCCTGAGCACAGCCGAAAGAGCTTGTCCGCACCCGCGAAAGGAGCGTCATGGCGTTGCCCGAACTCATCTCGGTAGAGGAATTCTTCAGCCCGCCCGAGCGCACCGGCGCCAGAATCTCGCCCGACGGAACCAAGATCGCCTATCTGGCGCCGTGGAAGAACCGCCTCAACGTGTGGGTTCAGGACCTCGACGGTGACGCGCCACCGCGGTGCGTCACCGCGGACGAGACCCGCAGCGTGTACATCTACCACTGGACCGACGATCCGCGGTGGCTGCTCTACCTGCAGGACACCGGCGGTGACGAGAACTGGCACGTCTACCGAGTCGACCTGGAAGATCCGGACTCTGCCGCCGTCGACCTCACGCCGTTCCCCGGCTCTCGGGCAGAGCTCGAGCTACCCAAGGGCCGGCCCGGCAAGGCCGTCGTCCAGATCAACAACCGCAACCCGGAACTGCTCGACGTGTACGAGCTCGACGTGGCCACCGGTGAACTCACGCTGCTCGCCGAGAATCCGGGCAACGTGTTCAGCTGGCTGTCCAGCCGCACCGGCGAGCTGTTCAGTTCGACGCTGACGGCCGACGGCGATGTCGAACTGTCGCAATGGGTTCCGGAGACCGGCTCGCTGCGGACGATCACCACCTTCGACGGGACCGACTACCCGCTGGGCATCTACCCCATCACCATCACCCCGGACGGCACCGGAATCTGGTTGGGCGCCAACACCGGCACGGACCGCACTCGGTTGGTCCGTATCGACGTAGCCACCGGTACCGAGACCGAGGTGGACAGCCACCCGACCTACGATCTGGCCGCGCAGATGATGCTGCCGTCACCGGTGATCATCAGCGAGCGCACGGGTGAGCTGATCGGCGCCCGGTATTACGGGGAACGCCAGGTGATCCATGCGCTCGACCCGAATTTCGCTGCGGTACTGGAGAATCTGACCAAACTGTCCGACGGCGATCTCGGTGGACTCTCCTCCGACGACAGCGGACAGCGATGGGTCGTCAACTTCACCCATGACCGCGACCCCTGGGTCACCTACCTCTACGACCACACCACCGGCGAGAACAGGCTGCTGTTCCGACCGTATCCGAATCTGAATTCAGATTCGTTAGCACCGATGACGCCGGTGACGATCACCGCACGCGACGGGCTGGAACTGCATGCGTATCTGACCCTGCCCGCCGGAATCGAGCCGACCGACCTACCCATGGTGCTGCTGGTGCACGGCGGCCCGTGGTCCCGCGACTGCTGGGGCTTTCAGCCCGACGTGCAGATGCTGGCCAACCGCGGATATGCGGTGCTGCAGGTCAACTTTCGCGGCTCGACCGGCTACGGAAAGGCCTTCACCAAGGCCGCGATCGGTGAGTTCGCGGGCAAGATGCACGACGACCTGATCGACGCGGTGGACTGGGCCGTCAAACAGGGTTACGCCGACCGCGACAAGGTGGCGATCTTCGGCGGCTCCTACGGCGGCTATGCCTCGCTGGTCGGGGTCACGTTCACCCCGGATGTCTTCGCCGCGGCCATCGATTACGTCGGCATCTCCAGCCTGGCAAACTTCATGCGCACGCTGCCGACGGTGGCCCGGCCGTTCCTCGCCACCAACTGGCACCTCTACGTGGGTGACCCGAATGACCCGGCCCAGGAAGCCGACATGCTGGCCCGCTCCCCCATCACCAAGGTCGATCAGATACGCACGCCGCTGCTGGTCGTCCAGGGCGCCAACGACTCTCGCGTCGTCCAAGCCGAATCCGACAACCTGGTCGAGGCATTACGCCAGCGCGGCGTCGACGTCGAGTACATGGTCAAGGACGACGAGGGCCACGGCTTCCTCAACCCGGACAACCAGATCGACATGTACCACGCCGTCGAGCGATTCCTGGCCGAGCACCTGGGCGGCCGCGTCTGACCAGCTCCACAAGAAAGGCCCCCGCCGTGGCGGGGGCCTTTCCGTTGTAACGACTTACAGGCTTTCGAAGAGCTCGCGAGCCAGCTTGGCGGTCTCGGACGGCGTCTTGCCGACCTTCACACCGGCGGCCTCCAGGGCCTCCTTCTTGGCCGCGGCGGTGCCCGACGAGCCCGACACGATGGCGCCGGCGTGGCCCATGGTCTTGCCCTCCGGCGCGGTGAAGCCCGCGACGTAGCCGACGACCGGCTTGGTGACGTTGGCCTTGATGTAGTCGGCGGCACGCTCTTCGGCGTCGCCACCGATCTCACCGATCATCACGATGATCTTGGTCTCGGGATCCTTCTCGAACGCCTCGATCGCGTCGATGTGGGTGGTGCCGATGACCGGGTCGCCGCCGATGCCGATGGCGGTCGAGAAACCGAGATCGCGCAGCTCGTACATCATCTGGTAGGTCAGGGTGCCCGACTTCGACACCAGACCGATCGGGCCCTTGCCGGTGATGTTGTTCGGCGTGATGCCGACCAGCGACTCGCCGGGGGTGATGATGCCCGGGCAGTTGGGGCCGATGATGCGGGTCTTCTGCCCCTTCTCGACGTTGTAGGCCCAGGCATAAGCGCTGTCCTGCACCGGGATTCCCTCGGTGATGACCACCAGCAGCGGGATCTCGGCGTCGATGGCCTCGATGATGGCGTCCTTCGAGAAGGCCGGCGGCACGAAGGCGATCGACACGTCGGCGCCGGTCTCCTTCATGGCCTCGGCGACCGATGCGAACACCGGCAGCTCGATGTCGTTGCCGTCCTTGTCCTTGTGGCTGACCTTGGTGCCGGCCTTGCGCGCGTTCACGCCACCGACGACCTGGGTGCCGGCCTTGAGCATCAGCGCGGTGTGCTTGGTGCCCTCACCGCCGGTGATGCCCTGGACGATGACCTTGGAATCCTTGTTCAGGAAGATAGACATTCTGGTTGGCTCCCTTACTTATTCGCCAGCTCGGCGGCCTTGTCGGCACCGGCGTCCATGGTGTCGGCCTGGATCACCAGCGGGTGGTTGGCCTCGGCCAGGATGCGGCGGCCCTCTTCGACGTTGTTGCCGTCCAGGCGGACGACGAGCGGCTTGTTGGCCTCGTCACCGAGGATCTGCAGCGCCTTGACGATGCCGTTGGCGACCGCGTCACACGCGGTGATGCCGCCGAACACGTTGACGAACACGCTCTTGACCTGGCTGTCGTTCAGGATGACGTCCAGACCGTTGGCCATCACCTCGGCCGAAGCGCCACCGCCGATGTCGAGGAAGTTGGCCGGCTTCACACCGCCGTGCTTCTCACCGGCGTAGGCGACGACGTCCAGCGTCGACATGACCAGGCCGGCACCGTTACCGATGATGCCGACGGCGCCGTCGAGCTTGACGTAGTTGAGGTCGTTCTCCTTGGCCTTGAGCTCCAGCGGATCGGTCGCATCCTTGTCCTCGAACTCGGCGTGGCCGGGCTGCCGGAAGTCGGCGTTGGCGTCGAGGGTGACCTTGCCGTCCAGGGCCAGGATCTGATCGTCGGGCGTGCGCACCAGCGGGTTGACCTCGACCAGGGTGGCGTCCTCCTTGACGAACACCTCCCACAGCTTCTGGATGGTCACCGCGGCGGCGTCGAGCACCTCGGCGGGCAGGTGGCCCTTCTCGGCGATCTCGCGCGCGAACGCCAAGTCGACACCCTTGACCGCGTCGACGGGCACCTTGGCCAGCCGCTCGGGCTTGGTGGCGGCGACTTCCTCGATCTCCATGCCGCCCTCAACCGAGCACATGGCGAGGTAGGTGCGGTTGGCGCGATCGAGCAGGAAGGAGATGTAGTACTCCTCGGCGATGTCGCTCGCCTCGGCCACCAGCAACTTTTTGACGACGTGACCCTTGATGTCGAGACCGAGGATGTTCTGCGCGTGGGTGAGCGCGTCCTCGGGGGTGGCTGCGTACTTCACACCGCCGGCCTTGCCGCGGCCGCCGACCTTCACCTGCGCCTTGATCATCACGGGCTTGCCGATTTCGGTGGCGATCGCCTTGGCGTCCTCTGCCGAGTCGGTCACGCGGCCCGGAGTCGTGGGGACGTTGTGCTTGGCGAACAGCTCTTTCGCCTGATATTCGAAGAGATCCATGTGCTTCCTAGATAGGCGTTGTCTGTCTGCTTGGCTTCTAGCGCGCTTCGAAGCTGCCCGGTCCGCATACCTGTGACGGGCCCGCAGGAACTTTATCCATCGCCGCGTGATGCATTGGCATCGCCTCCGGCTCATGTGGTAGATCTCACCGCCCACGCGAGGTGATACGGATCACATTCTGACGCGGAATAGACCCATAAGTTGCCACCATCATTGGGATTTGGTTAACGTGCCTCTGGTCCAGATAACGTTCAGGTCACGACGAAGAAGGATTCTCGAGTCTTGCCGCAGCATCGTTCGTCCGCAGCTCCGCGAGGGGTGCCGACGGACGCACGTCGGCGCAGGCCCCTCTCCCCGGACGAACTGGACGCCGCGGAAATCACCGACATCATCCCGTTCAGCGCCTTTGACGACCTCGAAGAAGACCGCTCTGACCGGGAAACCAGCGTTATCTATGCCCCCGAACTCGATGATCTAAACGACACCGACGATCTGGTGCCCGTCCGGCTGGCCGTGCCCTCGCGATTCCGCCCCGACGCCGGCACCGAGCGCAGCTCGCGTTACGCCTACCGCGACAGCCACACCGATGTGAGTGACGGCGTCGCCGCCACCGACGTGATCAACCTGTCCGGTCGGCGCGGTGCACACCGCAAGGAGCCCGCCGGGGCCGTCAAGAGCCGTCTGATGATCGCCGCCATGGCTGCGGGCGCCACCGCCGCCGGCGCCTACTCGTTGGGCAACGGCCCCGAGACCCAGGCCGACGACACCATCCTGGCGTCGGAGGGCACCCGGATCGAAGGCGCATCCGTCACCGGTTCGGTGGACGGCATGCAGATCGTCTCGGTCTCCTCGACCGCCGACTCCGCGGTGCACGCCGAGGAGATCACCAAGGCCGCCGCCTTCGCCCAGGAGCGCGCCGAGCGCGAGGCCCGGCTGTCGCGCCCGCTGTTCGTGATGCCGACCAAGGGCGTGTGGACGTCGAGCTACGGCTACCGCTGGGGCGTGCTGCACGCGGGCATCGACATCGCCAACTCGATCGGCACCCCGATCCTGGCCGCCTCCGACGGCGTTGTCATCGACGTCGGCCCGACCGCCGGCTACGGCGCCTGGGTCAAGATTCGTCACTCGGACGGCACCGTCACGCTGTATGGCCACATCAACACCTGGCTGGTCAGTGTCGGCGAGCGGGTGATGGCAGGCGATCAGATCGCCACGATGGGCAACCGAGGCAATTCCACCGGCCCCCACCTGCATTTCGAGGTGCTGGTGAACGGCTCCAGCCGCATCGATCCGTCCGGCTGGCTGGCAAAGCGAGGCCTCACCCCCGGCGACTAGTGTTGGCTGAGTGAGCGACGACGGTCAGTTGGCACCCGATCATCCCGACGCTGACGATCCCAAGACCAGCATCATCCGGCGCCAACCGCAGGACCCGATTTCCCGTCCCGTAGCGGCCGCCGACGATCCGAAGACCAGCATCATCCGGCGTCATCCCACCGGCGCCATCCCCACCGCAGGCAGTGCGGAACCACAGACCAGCCTGATCTCGGGATTGACCGGCAGCGAGGCACAGACCGGCCTAATCGGCCGCGTCGGCGACGAAGCAGCCACCGGCTATGTCCCCCGCGCCCGGCCCGTGGTCATCCCGCGTTCCTCGGCCGGTACCGATCCCCGCACCGCGATCGTGGCCGCCACGCTGGCCATCCTCAGCGGCTGGGCCACCGGCGTCATCGCCACCGACCTGATCGCCGGCTGGTGGCGCACCGACCGATTGTTCTGTGTGGCCATCGGATTCCTGGCCGCGATCTCGGCCGCAGCAACCATCGGCGGGCTCATCGCGATGTTGCTGCGCAAGCGGATGGGCCGGCTGCTGGTGGTCGTCGGCGCGGTCATCGGCGTGCTGATCTTCGGCAGTCTGTTCATCGCCGGGGCCCGGCTGCATCCTGTCGTCTACGCGATGCCGGCACTACCGTTGGCGGCGATCGTGTTCACCGTGCTGCCGTCGACCGGCCGCTGGACCGCGCGTCAATAGCGCCCTAGAACTTGACCGGCAGGCGCGCCCAGCCACGCACGCTGGAGGTGTGGGCACGGAAGGCGTTGTCGTAGTCCACTTCCCAGTCCGTCCAGCGCTTGAGCACCTCCTCGAACGCGACCCGGGCCTCCAACCGGGCCAGCGCCGAGCCCAGGCAGAAGTGCAGCCCCTGCCCGAAACTGAGGTGTCCGCGGCCTTCGATCCACTTCCCCATCCGCGGTATCAAATAGTTGTTCCACGTATTGGGCGGCTCGTTCGCCGGTCAATTACCCGTTCGCTTGCCGTGAATACCCGTGGGCTTGCAGTCAGCCTGATCCAAACCGTCGCCCGGCATCGGGGGCGGGAGTCTACTTGGGCGGATTCGCGTGTGTTCACGCCCTGACCCCGCCCGGAGGCCGCTCCAATGCTCAACCGCCTATTGCGTACCGCGTTCGCGCTCACCCTGATCACGACGGCAATCTCCTGCGGCAGCAACGACACCGACGCCGACGGTTACACGCTGCGCATCGGCGCGACCTCGGTGACCGGGACCCCCGCCGGTTCGCTCGGCTGGGGCGACCGCCAGGGCATCCTCGCCGAACAGCTGAAATCGGCCGGGGTCGGCAAGATCGAGTACTCGTTCTTCCAGTCCGGCAGCGATGTTGCCTCGGCATTGTTCGCCGGCGCGATCGACGTCGCGGCCATCGGTGACAACCCAGCGCTACGGGCACGCAGCCGCGACCCGAAAGTCGTTCTGTTGTCCCTTGATTCAGTCAACGGTGACGCGTGGCTGGTCGGCGCCAAGGGTGGCCCGAGCGAGATCAGGGGTTTGGTCGGCAAGGACATCACCGCCCCACAGGGCACCATCCGCGACCGCGCGGCGCGGCAGCTAATCGACGCCGCCGGACTCAACGGGCAGATCCACGTGCGCGACGTGCCGACTCCCGAATCGATTGCCGGGCTGAGTTCCGGCAAGATCGACGCGGCCATCGTGACCGGTGCCAGTGCGGCCGAACTGGAGGCCAAGGGCTTCCCGATCATCGACAGCCTGTCGCGTCACGGATTCGGTAGCACCGGAACCAACATCGCCCTCACCTCGTTCACCGACGCACACCCGGAATTCGCGCCCGCCTGGCAGCAAGCGGTCACCGCCGTCAACCGCGACATCACCGAGCACTTCGGCGACTACCTGTCCTGGGTGGCCCAGACCGATGACACCGAGCTGCAGTTCGTCGAAAAGTCGACGCGGAAAGACGAATTCAACACCGAGCCGTTCCCCCAGGTCGGGGTGGACCAGCTGGAGGCGGCCTACAAGTTCCTCAACGCCGATGGATCGTTCGACCACGAGTACTCGGTGCGGGAATGGGCCGGAGCCAAGTCATGACCGCGGCAACCGTTGTCCGACCGGCGGCCGCGGGCCCCGAACTCATCGACGTCGCCGCCGGGCTCGGCGGGCGAAAAGGGCTGTGGGCACGCGTTCCCCGGGCCGTGCGGCGGTTGATGAGTCCCGCCCTGATCCTGGTGGCCTGGACCATCGGCTCGTCCACCGGGCTGCTCAACACCGACCTGTTTCCGCCGCCGGCCCAGGTCGCGGCCACGGCGTGGCGACTGCTGGGCGACGGTCAACTCGCCACGCACGTCGGCGCCTCGGCGGTGCGGGTGCTGACCGGCACCGTACTCGGCATCGTGATCGGCGTGCTGCTCGCAGTCGTGGCCGGGCTCACCCGCACCGGTGAGGATCTGCTCGACTGGACGATGCAGATCCTCAAGGCGGTACCGAATTTCGCCCTGACCCCACTGCTGATCATCTGGATGGGTATCGGCGAAGGCCCCAAGATCGTGTTGATCACCACCGGCGTGGCGATCGCGATCTACATCAACACCTATTCGGGCATCCGCGGTGTCGATCGCCAACTCATCGAGATGGCACAGACTTTGGAGGCGCGACGATCAACCCTGATCGCCCAGGTGATCCTGCCCGGGGCGATGCCGAACTTCCTCGTCGGTCTGCGGCTCGGGCTGTCCAGCGCCTGGCTGAGCCTGATCTTCGCCGAGATGATCAACACCACCGAGGGCATCGGCTACCTGATGTCACGTGCCCAGACCAACCTGCAGTTCGACGTCTCGCTGCTGGTCATCGTCATCTACGCGGTCGCGGGGCTGCTGTCCTACACACTGGTGCGGGTGCTGGAGCGCTGGCTGCTGTCATGGCGCAACGGCTTCGACGGCCTCGGAGCACCGGCATGAGTTCCGGTGTCGTGGCGGTGCACGGCCTTCACCGCGCCTTCGGCGAGCAGCGCGTGCTCGACGATCTCGAGTTGCAGATCGGCGCCGGTGAATTCGTCGCGATGCTGGGTCGGTCCGGTTCCGGTAAGAGCACCCTGCTGCGAATACTGGCCGGCCTCGACGGTCAGGTCACCGGATCGGTCGTCGTCCCCCGGTCGCGTGCGGTGGTGTTCCAGAACCCGCGGCTGCTGCCCTGGCGTCGCGCCCTGGCCAACGTGACCTTCGCCCTGCCCGACGCCGGGCCCGACTCGCCCACCCGGGCCGCGCGCGGGCGTGCCGTGCTGGAGGAGGTCGGCCTGTCCGACAAGGCGAAGGCCTGGCCGTTGTCGTTGTCCGGCGGAGAGGCCCAACGTGTTTCGTTGGCCCGCGCGCTGGTGCGCGAACCAGACCTGTTGCTGCTCGATGAACCTTTCGGCGCACTCGATGCGCTGACCCGGCTGAAGATGTACGGGCTCCTGCACAATCTGTGGTCACGTAGGCACATGGCGGTACTGCACGTGACTCACGACGTCGACGAGGCGATCCTGCTCGCCGATCGCGTCGTGGTGCTCTCCGACGGGCGCGTGTCACTGGACCGGCGGGTCGAGCTGCCGTTCCCCCGGACGCGCAGCGCCGACGGCTTCGACGACCTGCGCCGTGCCCTGCTGTCCGCACTCGGCGTCCGCGAAGAGGTGGGCCATGACTGACACGCTGAGCACCGACGTCCTGGTGATCGGCGGCGGCCCCGCGGCCACCTGGGCGGCGATCTCGGCTGCCGAATCCGGTGCCCGGGTCATCCTGGTGGACAAGGGGTACTGCGGCACCAGCGGAGCGACCGCTGCCGGCGGCAACAACCTGTGGGCGATCGGTCCCGGCCCGCGACGCGTGGAGTCGGTGCGTGAACGCGAGCTGTCCGCGGGCCGGATCACCGACTCCGAGTGGATGTTTCGCGTCCTGGCGACGTCATGGGACCGCCTCGAGCAGCTCTCCGAGTGGGGTTACCCCTTCCCGGTCGGCACCGACGGCCGGGAGATGCGCAGCAGTCTGCAGGGCCCCGAGTACATGCGCCGAATGCGGCGCAAGGCCCATCGCAGTGGGGTACGCATCCTCGATCACCACCCGGCGCTGGACATGACCGCCGATGCCGACGGTGTCATCAGCGGTGCCTGCGGTATCGCCCGCCAGGACGGCGGCCGGCCGTGGCAGGTCAGCGCGGGTGCCGTCGTGCTGGCCACCGGCGGAACCGCGTTCCTGTCGGGAACTTTCGGCACCAACGTCGACACCGGTGAGGGTCTGCTGATGGCCGCCGAACACGGTGCCCACCTGTCGGGAATGGAATTCTGCACCGCCTATGCGCTGGCTCCCGAGTGGGGCGTGCACACCAAGGGCCGAATGCTGCAGTGGGGCAGCTTCTATGACGAGCACGGGCGACCGTTCAGCACACAGCGCGGATTGAGTGGGCGTCAGGATGCGCAGCGCGCGCTGACTCGTGGTCAGCGGGTCTTCGCCCGGCTCGACCGGGCACCCGAACACCTCCGGCAGACCATGCGCGACGCGCAGCCGAACTATTTTCTCCCGCTCGACAAGGCCGGCATCGATCCGTTCACCACGGCCTACCCGGTGCGGATGGTCTACGAGGGATCGGTGCGTGGCACCGGTGGCCTACGCCTGGNGCCCGGCCCGAGACCCGCGGCCTGCACCGGCGCGAGGATCTGCCCGATCCCGACCGCCGCTTCGAGCACCGCATCCTCGTCGGCGGCCTCGACGAGGTCTGGACGTCGCCCGATCCCGTCGCGCCGCAACTCATCTCGTCGGAGGCAGTGGCGTGATCGAGATCGTCAGCCCGACCGCCTGCGTCAAGTGCGACGTCTGCATCAAAGTGTGCCCCACCGACGTATTCGACCGTGGCTCCGACGGCATTCCCGTCATCGCGCGCCAGTCCGACTGCCAGACTTGTTTCATGTGTGAGGCGTACTGCCCCACCGATGCGCTCTACGTCGCGCCGGTATCCACGCCCGTCGGCGTCGACAGCCCGCATGCGTCGGAAGAAGCGGTGCGCAGTTCGGGTCTGCTCGGCGGTTACCGGGAGATGGTCGGGTGGGGCCGGGGTCGCACGCCGGGATCCCGGCGGGACCAGAACCCGGTGTTGACGTCGGTGCCGCCGTTGCCCGAGCCGCGGTTGGGTTCCCCCGCGGTGCTGGCTGACGGACCCTGGAACCACCCGGAGCTCTGACCGGCGCCGGTTCGTGAAGCCGCGGCCCTCAGCCTTTGCGGCGACGACCGCGACGCGGCGCGGCCACCGCGCCATGGACCTGCAGGACGCTGTCGACGACCGTCTGCACGTACTCTTCGTCGATGTCGCGCCCGGCGAACAGTCGCCGATACACGAGCGGACCAGCCAACTGGTCGATGACCAGGTCGATATCGGTGTCGGGTCGGAGATCACCATCGGACGCGGCGGTCTCCAAAATCGTTCGGAACCCGGCAGATCCAGAGTGATAGAGCGTGTTCCGGAGTGACGCGAACACCGGATCGAACGGTGACCGCTCCAGCACTGCTCGCATGGTGTGGGCGGCCGCCGGGTCGTGGAGCAGCCGTCGCAGGCCGTTCACCTCGCTGAGCAGATCCGTGCGGAGCTGACCCGTTCTCGCCGTCCGTGCCTCACCGATCCGCTCGACGATCGCATCGTGGATGAGAGACCCGACGTCCGGCCAGTGCCGATAGAGCGTGGTGCGTCCGACGCCGCTGCGGGCAGCGACGGCTACGTGGGTGACGCCGGTCCAGCCCTCCTCGGCGAGCAGTTCCCGAACGGCAGACAGCGCGGCCTGGCGGCTCCGCATCACCCTGGGGTCGGGGCCGCGCTCCAGCGCGGCCTCACCGGACGGTGGCCGAACATCCGTCATGGGCCTCCTTCCCTCGCCATGGCGATCACCTCTTTCGGAACATCTTGCACCAAAGGCATTTGTGGTACACACTGTTCCATAGTTATGGCACAGTTTGTTTCGAAGATGAGGAAGGAACTTCTATGGACCGGCCGGACACCACGATGATGCTTGTCGTTCACGACGCGTTCCGACGCGACCTTGCCCGAATGAAATTCGCTGCAGCACAGATAGGTAACGCCGACATACGATCGGCGCTACGAAGCGGATGGCAGACATTCAGCCGGTACTTGACCGTTCACCACACGGCCGAGGACGAGGTTCTGTGGCCGTCGATGCAGGCGAAACTCGGCGACCACACCACAGCGCGCAATCTCTTACACGAGATGACCGACGAGCATGCCCGGCTCGACCCGGTGCTGCGCGAGGTCGACGACAACCTGGCCCAGGGATCGGCCGACAACCTGGAGGCGCTGTTCGACCGGCTCGCCGCGGTGTTGACCGACCATCTCGAGCACGAAGAATCCACGGTTCTGCCACTCGTACAAGAAATCCTCACCGCAGAGGAATGGCAGGCGTTCGGCGATGACCAGCGCCGTCGCATCGGCTTCGACGAGGCCGGCTGGTTCTTTCCGTGGCTACTCGACGACGCATCCGCAGAAGTACACGCCAAGGTGCTCGGCCTGGTCCCGCGACCACTCCGCCTGCTCCACCGGGCGCTGTGGGAACCCCGTTATCGCATGCGGTCGCCATGGAACCGTCATCCGGCGGCACGACACTGAGGAGACGTCATGACATCGCACCCGTCCGAGCGCACGTACACGCGCTATGCGGCAACAGTTTTCGCCCGCGCGGCAGTGGGCGCCGGGTTCCTGTCGGCGGTAGCCGACCGATTCGGCCTGTGGGGTCCGGCCGGGACGAACGACGTGGCCTGGGGATCCTTCGACGCCTTCACCGAGTATGTCGGGGTCCTGGCGCCGTACCTGCCCGACGCCCTGCTCGGCGCGACCGCCTGGGGCGCGACCCTGGCCGAACTCGCCCTCGGGATCGCCCTGCTGGCGGGAATTGCACTGAGGTGGACGGCGTTCGCCAGCACGGTCACCCTGCTCGTCTTCGGTGTTTCGATGTTTCTCTTCTCCGGATTCGAGACACCGTTCAGCGCATCTGTTTTCAGCGCCGCCGCCGCGTCACTGCTGCTCGCCGCGGCGCCCGATGACAGCCACATCCTTCGACTGGACCGACTCGTCACACCCCAACCCACACCACGCACCGTCTAGGAGGAAGCATGAAAACCCTGTTGATGAGCACCGCGGCCGTACCGGTGACGCCGGAGGAACGCCGTTCGGCGCGGCCGGTGGCCCGCGACGTCGACCTGTACCAGCGCATGCTCGGCAAGTACGAGGCGACCGTCCGCCTCGCCGACGAACTCGGCTTCGACGGATTCGGTAGCACCGAACACCACCTGCAGACCGAGGGTGGCGAGTCGATGCCGAACCCACTTCTCGCATATGCCAAATTGGCGGCAGTAACCTCGCGGATCCAGTTCATGCCCATGTCGGTCGTGGTGACATCGCACGACCCCATTCGAGTGGCCGAGGACATCGCCCTGTTCACCCACCTGTTCCCCGGACGGTTGGCCGGCGTCCAGTTCGCTCGCGGCTACCAGACCCGGTGGATGCAGACACTGACCCAGTCGGACAACATCGCCGCGTTGAATCCGGTGTCCGACCAACGGAATCGGGCCAGGTTCGACGAGTACGTCTCGATCGTCGAGAAAGCGTGGGCACAGGATGCGTTCCACCACCACGGCGAGTCGTACCAGGTGCCGTTTCCCGCCGACGGCATCCGCGATTGGGCACTGGCGGATTGGACCCGGACCTACGGCAGTGCCGACGAGGTCGATGCCGACGGCACGATCCGGAATATCGGCGTCATCCCCAAACCGTTGCACCGCCCGACCGTCTTCGTCCCGAACACGTTCTCACCACAGACCGCGATCGACTCCGCCCGAAACGGTCGTAATGTCGTGGTGGCCGCGGGGAGCCGCGAGCAGGCCCGCAAGACGGCCGCGCTCTACCGCGACACCGCGCGTGATTCCGGACGAGACCTGCGCGTGGGCGAGAACTTCGGCATCGTCGTCAAGATCGCCTTCGGCGATACGTACGCGGAGGCCTTCGACTACGCGGCCCGGACGTTCGGTTACTGGTACCAGAACTACTTCCAGCACTTCCATTTCAACGAGGTGTTCCGTACCGCCGACGACGCATCCGACCGGCCGCTGGACCTCGGCGATGCACGAGCCCTGACCCAACGAATGATCGAATGCGGCCACTTGCTCTGCGGCACAGCTGAACAAGTTCGCCAGCAGGTGGCGGAGGTGGCGACGGTGTACGGCGACGGCGAGTTGGATTGGCTGGTCTATGAGACCTGGGGCCAGGCGCTGCCCGACGACGAGCACAACGACGTCCACCGCCACCAGCTGTCCACCTACGCCGACGCCATCATGCCGCACTTCCGGTGAACCGCACATTGCCCTGAAAGGACCTGATCCATGCCCCATATCGACACCGACATGCGTCGCATCGTCGACAGCGCCAAGTTGGCGTTCGTCGCCACGGTCAGCCCGGACGGGTCGCCGAACGTCTCACCGAAGGGATCTGTTCGGGTCTTCGGCGACGAACACCTCGTGTTCATGGACATCGATTCCCCACGCACCGTGGCCAATCTGATTGCCAACCCTCGGGTGGAGATTGCCGTCGTCGATTTTCTGCGCCGCAGAGGTTATCGATTCTCCGGCACGGCCGAGATCCACGAGGCCGGCAGCGCAGCGTACAACTGGCTGAACGAATGGCTGCTCGAGCGGAACGGGCCGGGGTATCCGGCCAACCGAGCCGTTCTCGTGCACGTCGAACGCGCGCTGCCGATGCGATCACCGGCCTACACGTTCGGCCACGCCGAAGAGGATGAGCTCACCGCGCAGTGGCTGGCCGGCTACAGCCGCTCGGAGCCGCCGGGTTGACGGCCGGCCCTGGCATGATCACGCGGGCGCGGCGGTCGGAAAATCTGGTGCATCGGCTACCTCCCGAGCGCTGTTACGTTCGCTGTACCGGTCAGGAGGAACGCCATGACGAGCACGACGCCAGAGGAAACGGGCCGAGGCGCGGCGATGAACCCGCCGGCTTCGGCGCGCGTACAACCGAGCGGTGTCCTCGCCATCGCGACGGCCCTCCTGAGCCTGCCCTGCATGTTGAACTGTCTGGGGGCGATGGCTCTGTCGTTGTTGGCCACCTGGGTGTTCGCGCCGATGGGCACCGCGATGTTCTACCCGCCCCTGGTGGTCCAGCCTGCGACCGTTGTCGGGATGTTCATCGCTGCGGCGATGTTCCTCGGTGGCGCAATCATGTTGTTGCGCCGCAAGATGTCCGGAGTGGTACTGATCGTGGCGGCCTCGGCCACCAGCCTCACGTTGTCGGCTGCCAACCTCGCCGTGTTCAACGACACGGCTGGCGAATCCGACGTACAAACCTTCGGTCTGCCCGCCGTCACCCTGATCTGTGCGCTGTTGTCTGGCGTCTGTCGTCGATTGGGGCGCTAGAGCTTCTGCACCGGCGCGTGGTTGTGCATGAGCTTGACCCGGCCCGCACTGCCGAAGTCGATCAGTGACATCGCTGATTCGCCGACACCCGAAACTTCCTCGACGCGACCCAGCCCGTACTTGTCGTGCGTGACCCGATCGCCGGGTTGCAGCGTGATGACCGGGCGGTTGCGCGCGGGTGCCGGCCGTGACGGCGACGGACGCGGAGTGCCGTAGCGACCGGCGTTACCGACCGGGGCGCTCAGCGATGACGACGGCTGTTCGACGCGTCGCCAGTTGATCAGGTCCTCCGGAATCTCGCGCAGGAACCGCGATTCCGGGTTGAGCATGGGCTGACCCCACGACGAGCGCACCTTGGCCCGCGACAGGTACAGCCGTTTGCGGGCGCGGGTGATGCCGACATACGCCAGCCGGCGTTCCTCGGACAGCTCGTTGGGGTCGCCCAGTGCCCGCATGTGCGGGAACATGCCGTCCTCCCAGCCGGTGACGAACACCGCCGGGAACTCCAGGCCCTTGGCGGTGTGCAGCGTCATCATCGTGACGACGCCCGCACCGTCTTCAGGGATCTCGTCGGCATCGGCGACCAGCGACACCCGCTCCAGGAACTGGGCCAGCACCCCGGTGTCCGGGATGTCCTCGTCGACCGGCTCATCCTCGCCTTGTTCGGCCAGAGCCCGGGCATTGGCCAGGTCGGTACTGAATTCGTGTGCGACGCTGACCAGTTCGTTGAGGTTGTCCAATCGGGCCAGATCCTGCGGATCGCTGGAGGCTTCCAGTTCGCGGCGGTAGCCGGTGCGTTCCAGCACGGCCTCGACCAGATCCCCCAGCTCGTCATCGAGCTTGGCCCGCAACTGGTCCAGCATCTCCACGAAGCTCGCGATGGCCTTCTCCGAGCGGGTGTTGAGCATCGGCACCCGGCCCTCGGCCGCGGCCTGCAACGCGTCGTTGAAGCTGGCCCCGGTGTTCTCGGCGTACACCGCGACACAGGCCTCGGCCCGGTCGCCGATACCGCGGCGCGGGGTATTGAGGATGCGGCGCATGCTCACCGAGTCACCCGGGTTGTCCAGCACCCGCAGGTAAGCCACGACGTCGCGAATTTCGCGGCGCTCGTAGAAGCGCACGCCGCCGACGACCTTGTACGGGATGCCGGCGCGGATGAACACCTCTTCCAGCGCGCGCGAGGAGTTGTTGGTGCGGTAGAACACCGCGACGTCACCGTATTTCAGGCCTTCGCTGTCGGCCAGCGCGTCGATCTCCTCGGCGACGAACCGGGCTTCGTCGTGTTCGTTGTCGGCCACGTAGCCGACGATCAGCTCGCCCTCGCCCTCCTCGGTCCACAGCCGCTTCTCGCGGCGGCCCGTGTTGCGGGCGATCACCGAATTGGCCGCGTTCAGGATGGTCTGGGTGGAGCGGTAGTTCTGCTCCAGCAGGATCGTGGTCGCGTCCGGATAGTCGCGCTCGAAGTCCTCGATGTTGCGGATCGTCGCCCCGCGGAACGCGTAGATGGACTGATCGGCGTCACCCACCACGCACAGTTCCGACGGGCCCACCCCCTCGTTCTCGTCGAGGTGGTGCCCCACCAGTTCGCGCACCAACACGTACTGCGCGTGGTTGGTGTCCTGGTACTCGTCGACCAGGATGTGCCGGAACCGGCGCCGATAGTACTGGGCGATCTGCGGGAAGGCCTGCAGGATCCCGACGGTCTCCCCGATCAGATCGTCGAAGTCGAGCGCATTGGCCGCGCGCAGCCGGCGCTGGTACTCGCCGTAGACCTGGGCGATGATGCCGGCCATCTCTTCGGCCGCCTCCGACGCCTCGGCGGCCGCCTGCTCGGGGCCGATCAGCTCGTTCTTCAGGTTCGAGATGCCGTTGGCCAGCAACCGCGGCGAGTACCGCTTGGTGTCCAACCCCATGTCCTTGCCGATCATCATCAGCAGACGCCGCGAATCGTCGGAGTCGTAGATCGAGAAGTTGGAGTTCAGGCCCGGCAGCAGCGAGGCCTGGTTGCGCAGGATGCGCACGCACGTCGAGTGGAACGTCGACACCCACATGTTGCGGGCCCGTGGGCCCACCAACTGGACCACGCGCTCCCGCATCTCGGCGGCGGCCTTGTTGGTGAACGTGATGGCCAGGATCTGGCCCACCCCGACCTCGCGTGCGGCCAGCAGATAGGCGATGCGCCGGGTCAGCACGGCCGTCTTGCCCGAGCCGGCACCGGCCACGATCAGCAGTGGCGAACCCTCGTGGAGCACCGCCTGGCGTTGTTGCGGATTGAGCCCCTCGAGGAGTTGGTCGATTTCGGTGGCCGGAGAAACGGAGGTCATATTGCTTCAAACTTACCGCTGCCCCACGACAACTTTGCGCTGGCACTACGCCTGGTGGCACACTCATTTGCATGCTCACCGAGCAGCAGCGATTTTTCTACGGGTACCGGTTCGCGGTGCCCGTGGTTTAGCTGTATTCCTGCCAGCCCCGCGGTCCGCATCCGGATCCGGGGCTATTTTCATGAGTGAGGCCCGGAACCGGCGAGGACACCCCGCACAACGAGGAGCCCACCATGACTGAGACCATCGTGAACGTGCCTGAGATCGATGACCTGCGTCGAGAGATCGACGAACTCGATGCCACCATCCTGGCCGCCATCCAGCGGCGAACCGAGGTCTCGAAAGAGATCGGCAAAGCCCGCATGGCCTCCGGCGGCACCCGCCTGGTGCACAGCCGCGAGATGAAGGTCATCGAGCGCTACAGCGTGCTCGGCCCCGAGGGCAAAGACCTCGCCATGCTGTTGCTGCGCCTGGGTCGTGGCCGTTTGGGCCACTGAGAGTTCCCGGGCGCAGAGCTTCGCCCCGGGATGTCCACCGACTCTCCCGAAAAATTGCCGCGTAAGCCCATCACCGACCGCCCCAATAATGAGTGGGTGACAAGACTCAGGTGGCGCCGGTGAGCGTGCTCGACGCTTTCCTGACGACATCCCGAGTCGCGCGGGCGAGCTTCGGTAGCGGCACGCCGCAGCCCGGCGCCCCTTTGTTCGAGAGCAGCACGATCCCGCACCCCGCGAAGCGATGGATCTGTACAACAACGAGATCGGCCGCCAGATCGGAATGGCCAATCCCGACGCGTCGCCCCAGGAACTCGCCGATCTAGTGGAATCGGCGGTGAGGGGCGGCGACACCGTGATTGTGACCAAGGATGGCGCCGGTGTGACTTGGAGCGATGACCCGGCATTGACGCCAGGCCTGCCCGGGGGCGACCCCAAGGATGTTCCGCCCGGCGACCCGACCCCCTACCCCACTGAGGGTCGAACCCCAGGAGCGGCGTGACAAAAGTGACCGCGATTGCCTTGCTGGTGGCCGGCCTGCTCGGTGGGTGCTTCTACGGCAAAGACAATGGCGCTGAGAAACTGAAAGACACCGTCGCCGCCATGCCCGGAGTGACCCGCGCCGGGTTTTCGACGAACGAAGAGGGGTTGGCAACCGTCACGCTGCCAAATCTCTGGGTGATGATGATGACGGCGACGCCCCAGCAGATCCGCACGGTCCTCGAAACGCTCAAGAACAACCCGAACGAGGATCTGGAAACCGTCGACATCCGCGTCTCCGAAAAGCCACTGATTTCAGTCCGCGGAACGGTCGCCGACATTGATGCCGATCAGTTGATCGACGATGTCGAGCGCCTGCGTCAACTCACCCCCGCACTGGGTCCGGAGTCGGTGATCAAGTGGACCCGTGACGATATGCCGAACGGCGACCTCTACGTATCGGTCGAATCGCCAGTGGACGCCACACTCGCCACGATCCGGGAGGGCCTGGGCAGAATTGGCAAAGCCGAGATATGGCCCGGAAGGTCGAGCCGCGTGTCTCGCTGGAGAGTCTATTTTCCGTTCTCACCCGATCAAGAACGACACGTCGACACTCAACTCGAGTCGCTCTCCGTTCAGGTCGGTGGGGTGACGGTCAGTTCCGGCGTCATCACCGAGCTCGACATCGCGGTCACCGACAGCCAGGCTGCGGAATCCGAACTGAACGATGTCATCGCGGCGCTCGGTGCCGGACCCGACTCACCGCTGATGTTGACCTGGTACGTCGATCAGATCTTCCTCCCCGCGGCACCGGACGGGACAGTGCATGTAGGCGCTTGTGGATACCCGACCACACCCCAAGGGGACAACCTGTCGCCCGCGGAAAAGGCGCTGCAGGAACGCCTGCGCCAGCAGTTCGACACCTGCCCCCGATGAGGCCGCTACGGCTTCGGTGTCTTCAGCGAGTCGAGCAGCCACGGCGTCAACCACTGCACGGCCTCTGAGGTCGGGTGCACGCCGTCGCTGCGCATCCGCACCCCGTTGATCTTCGCGGTGTACTCGCCGTCCGGATTGAGCTTGGCGTTGAAGTCCAGCACCGACACGTTGGGTCGTCGCGCGGCCTCCTCGCGCAACATGGTGTTCCACTCCTGAACCCGGCCCGGCTGATCCTCTGGATACAGCGTCCCGTCGGACCGCTCGCCGCGCCGGTTGTAGGGCGCCGTGGTCACCACCACGCGCGCTCCGGTCGAGCTGAGAATGTCCAGCGCGCGCTTCAGTTCACTCTTGAGATACGCGTCGTAGGCGTCGTTGCCGATGTGTGTCCATCGCCCGCGCCAGGTGCGGTCGACGGCCTCCCAGCGCCCGATCATCAACAGCACGGTTTCCGGGCGGTCATGGGCGATCCGTTGTGCCCACCGTTCCGGCCACGAGTCGCACTCGGGTTTCTGATTGAGCGTCTCCCCGGCCGAGCGGTACGGGCCGCCGCGGGCGATGCCGCANACCGCCGAGGCGGTGACGCCGAGCACCGCGATCACGAACACCGCGGCACGCACCGCGGCGGGGCGGCGCCGACGCAACAGCAGGATCGCGCCGAGCACCAGCAGCGGCCACAGGACGTAGTACTGCTCCTCGACCGCCAGCGACCAGGTGTGCTGCAGCGGTGACGGGGTGGCGCCCTGGCTGAAGTAGTCGGTGTCGGCGGCGACGAAGACCCAGTTGGCCATCCAGAAGAACGCCGCGACGGCGTCCTCACGGAGCGTGGCCACCGCCTCGGGTGGGAACAGGTCCCGCGCGATCACCACGGCCAGCGCCATCAGCACCATTGCGGGCAGCAGCCGCTTGGCCCGCCGGATCCAGAACCCCTTGAGGTCGATGTGTTCGGTGCGGCGGTACTCGTCGAGCAGCAGCGAGGTGATCAGGAATCCGCTGAGCACGAAGAAGATGTCGACGCCGATGAACCCCCCGGCCACCCCGGGCACTCCGCCGTGGCCGGCCAGCACCAGGGCCACCGCGATGGCGCGGATGCCGTCGAGTGCGGGGATGTCACGCCGAATGGAGGCACGCCGACGCCGACCGGCAGCACGGACTGGCGCCGCAGTCACGTCATGCCCTCCTGTCTTGGCGTCCGAGCCCCAGAGTTTAGGGGGCCGCGGGCGCCGAACCGGGAAGGCGCGACGGAGCGCTAACGCGTTAGCGCAATATATTTGGTGTCGAGGTACTCCTCGATACCTTCTGAGCCGCCCTCACGGCCGAAGCCGGACTCCTTGATGCCGCCGAACGGCGCGGCCGCATCCGAGATGACGCCACGGTTGATGCCGACCATGCCGGACTCGATGCCCTCGGCCACCCGCAGGGCGCGATCCAACGACCGGGTGTAAACGTATGCCGCCAAGCCGTATTCGGTGTCGTTCGCGGCGGCCACACCGTCGTCCTCGGTGTCGAAACCGGTGATCGGGGCAACCGGCCCGAAGACCTCCTCCTTGAGGATGCGGGCGTCGGCGGGCACGTCCGTCAGGACGGTGGCCGGATAGAAATTGCCCGGACCGCCGGGGGCGACGCCGCCGACGGCGACCGTCGCGCCACGCGAGACCGCGTCGGAGACGAGTTCGGTCACGGTGGAAACCTGCTTGGAATTGATCAGTGGGCCCAACGTGGAGGCCGGGTCGATGCCCTTGCCGAGGTTGAACTCGCTCATCCGCTTGACGAGCTTCTCGGTGAACTCCTCACGCACCGCGTTGGCCACGTGAAAGCGGTTGGCCGCGGTGCAGGCCTCGCCGCCGTTGCGCATCTTGGCCAGGATGGCGCCGTCGACGGCCGCGTCCACATCGGCGTCGTCGAACACGATGAACGGAGCATTGCCGCCCAGCTCCATCGACGTGCGCAGCAGCTTGTCCGCGGACTGCTTGACCAACGACTTGCCCACACCGGTGGAGCCTGTGAAGGTGAGCTTGCGCAGCCGTCCGTCGTCGATCAGCGCCGTGGTCACCTCCCCCGGGCTGGTCGTCGGCAGCACCGAGAGCACGCCCTTGGGCAGGCCCGCCTCATCCATCAGCTTGGCCAGCAGCAGCATGGTCAGCGGGGTTTCCTGGGCGGGTTTGACGATCATCGTGCAGCCCGCCGCGAAGGCCGGGCCCATCTTGCGAGTGCCCATGGCCAGCGGGAAGTTCCAGGGCGTGATCGCGTAACACGGGCCGACGGCCTGCTTGGTGACGAGAATGCGGCCGGCGCCCGCCGGCGCCGGGGTGTAGCGCCCGGCGATGCGCACCGCCTCCTCGGAGAACCAGCGGAAGAACTCGGCGCCGTAGGTGACCTCGCCCTTGCTCTCCGCGAGCACCTTGCCCATCTCCAGGGTCATCAGCGCGGCGATGTCGTCGGCGTTCTCGGTGATCTTCTCGAACACCGATCGCAGGATCTCGCCCCGCTTGCGCGGCGCGGTCGCGGCCCATTCGGCCTGCACCGCACATGCGGCGTCCAACGCCGCGACGGCATCGGCGGCGGTCGCGTCGGCCACGGTGGCCAACACCTGATCGTCGCTCGGATCGAGCACATTGAATGTCGAAGCGGCCTGGCGTTCCTCACCACCGATCCACAGCCCGGTGGGCACGGATGAAATCAAGTCTTCAATGGCCATACATCCATCATGTACACCCTTCAACCGACCGCCGCACTAAGGTCAGCGGAATGAGTGCTGACATCACCGCAACCCCCGCATGGCAGGCCTTGACGAAGCACTACGAGGAGATCCGCGACACCCATCTGACGGAGTTGTTCGATCAGGATCCGGCCCGTGGAACCGAGCTCGTGCTGACCGTCGGCGACCTCTACATCGACTACAGCAAGCACCGCGTCACCCGTCGCACGCTGGAGTTGCTGACCGATCTGGCCGGCGCTGCCGGGCTGGAGGCCCGCCGTGACGCGATGTTCGCCGGGGAGCACATCAACACCTCCGAGGACCGCGCGGTGTTGCACACCGCCCTGCGGTTGCCCGCCGATGCGACGTTGACGGTCGACGGCCAAGACGTGGTGGCCGACGTACACGAGGTGCTCGACCGGATGGGCGCGTTCACCGATCGGCTGCGCAGTGGCGAGTGGACCGGCGCCACCGGCGAGCGCATCACCACCGTGGTCAACATCGGCATCGGTGGTTCGGATCTGGGCCCGGTCATGGTGTACGACGCGCTACGCCACTACGCCGACGCCGGCATCAGCGCCCGCTTCGTGTCCAACGTCGACCCGGCCGACATGGTCGCCACCCTGGCCGATCTCGAGCCCGCCACAACACTTTTCATCGTCGCCTCCAAGACGTTCTCCACGCTGGAGACCCTGACCAACGCGGCGGCCGCGCGCCGCTGGTTGGTGGACGCGCTGGGCGAGGCGGCGGTGTCCAAGCACTTCGTGGCCGTGTCCACCAACGCCAAGCTGGTGAGTGAGTTCGGCATCGACACCGACAACATGTTCGGTTTCTGGGACTGGGTCGGTGGCCGGTATTCGGTGGACTCGGCGATCGGGTTGTCGGTGATGGCCGTGATCGGTCGTGAGCGGTTCGCCGAGTTCCTGGCCGGTTTCCATCTGGTCGACGAGCACTTCCGCACCGCACCGCTCTCGGAGAACGCTCCGGCGCTGTTGGGGCTGATCGGCCTGTGGTATTCGAATTTCTTTGGCGCGCAATCGCGTGCGGTGCTGCCCTACTCCAACGATCTGTCCCGGTTCGCGGCGTATCTGCAGCAGCTGACCATGGAGTCCAACGGAAAGTCCGTGCGGGCCGATGGTTCGGCGGTCACCACGCAGACCGGTGAGATCTTCTGGGGCGAGCCGGGAACCAACGGCCAGCATGCCTTCTACCAGCTGCTGCACCAGGGGACCCGGCTGGTTCCGGCCGATTTCATCGGCTTCTCCCAACCCACCGACGACCTGCCGACGGCCGACGGCACCGGCAGCATGCACGACCTGCTGATGAGCAACTTCTTCGCCCAGACCCAGGTGCTGGCGTTCGGCAAGACTGCCGAAGCGATTGCCGCCGAAGGCACTTCGGCGGCGGTGGTACCGCACAAGGTGATGCCCGGGAACCGACCGACGACGTCAATCCTGGCAACCAGGTTGACGCCGTCGGTGGTGGGCCAGCTCATCGCCCTCTACGAACACCAGGTGTTCACCGAGGGAGTGGTGTGGGGGATCGACTCCTTCGATCAATGGGGCGTCGAGCTGGGCAAGACGCAAGCCAAGGCATTGCTGCCGGTGATCACCGAATCCGGGTCGCCGGGCCAGCAGTCCGACTCGTCGACCGACGCGCTGGTGCGCCGGTATCGAGCGGAGCGCGGACGGTCCGCCTAGGGCTTACGGTGCCGGGATCGAAGCGCAGCCGACGTTCGGGATGCAACCCTCGGCACCGCCGGGACCGGCTGTACCGCCAGGACCACCGGGGATCGAGCCTGTCGCACCCTCAGGTCCGGCGGTGCCGCCCGGGCCACCGGGGATGACGCCCGTCGCACCCTCAGGTCCGGCCGCTCCACCGGGGCCGCCGGGGATCGCGCCACTGGCGCCACCCGGGCCTGCCGTGCCGCCAGGTCCACCGGGAATCTGACCGGTGGCGCCGCCGGGACCGGCCGTGCCCAGGTCAGCGCACGGGGTGCCGTCGGCGTTCACGCACGGAGGCGGCGGAGCGGGCTCAGCCATGGCGACCGGGCCGAATGCGACGGCCCCCGCCGCAGCGCCTGCAAAGAACATTGAGGCAATCAATTTTGAGGTCATGACCGAGGTCTACCCAGGGGCACCCGGTGCCGAAACCCGGCGCTGAAATCCGGGCGGGTTTCGGTCAGGTGACCTTGAGCGGCGACTGTTTGGCGGCCCAGACGACGTTTCCCCCGCCGTAGCGTTGCAAACGCGGGCCAGATTTCGCGTCGCCGCCGGATCAAGCGTTCGACGCGGATGTCTACTGCTCAATACTGACCGCAATCCGCGGCGTTAACGCCTGTCTGTGCTGGTGCCAGGCGAAGCCGCGACTGGTGTGACTGTGTGACGCCGTGACGCCGTGACGCCTGCGGCTAAGCGAATCGCTTGGTGTACTTCGGCGGCAGCAACCGCATCACCTGAGTCAACGGCGCCCACGGCCAGCGCGGCACCACGGCGCGGCCCTTCTCCTTCTCGATGGCGTCGACCATCGCGCGGACGCCGGTCTCGTTGTCGACCATCAGCATCGTGCTCGCCGCCTTGGCCGTCATCTCGGACTCGATGTATCCCGGCTCGATGACCGTCACCCGGATCGGGCCCTTGTCGTACTCGGCGCGCAGCGACTCACCCAAGGAGGTCATACCGGCCTTCGATGCGCAGTAGGCCGCCTTGCCGCCGGGGACACCGGTGTTGCCGAGGACCGATGAGATCAGCACCAGATGACCGCTGCCGGACTTCTTGAACATCTCCAGCGCGGTCTCGATCTGCACCAGGCCGGCGATCAGGTTGGTCTCGATGGTGGCCTTGTTCGCCCACGGCTTGCCCTCCCCCAGCGGCCAGCCCTTGCCGATGCCGGCGTTGACGATCACCCGGTCGATACCGCCGAGCTCCTCGGACAGTTCGCCGAACACCCGCGGCACGGCCTCGTGGTCGTTGACGTCCAATGCGGCGACCGCCACCTTGATGTAGGGATGCCGGTCGGCCAATTCGGCTTTCAGCTCATCGAGCCGCTCGGTGCGGCGAGCGCACAACGCGAGGTCACGGCCCTTGGCCGCGAACTGACGGGCCATGCCGGCGCCCAGTCCAGAGCTGGCACCGGTGATCAGGATCTTCTGACGGGTCATCGCTGCAGGATAACCGAGTTAGACAACTGTCAAGAAACGGAGACTGCCTACTTGAGCAGACGCGACATCCGCCGGTCGGCCAGCACCTTGCCCCCGGTCTGACACGTCGGGCAGTACTGGAACGACTTGTCGGCGAACGACACCTCCCGCACGGTGTCACCGCACACGGGGCACGGCAGGCCGGTGCGCGCATGCACCCGCAGACCAGACCGCTTCTCCCCCTTGAGCGTTGCGGCTTGCTGGCCCGCCGATCTGGTGACCGCATCGGTGAGCACCGTGATCATTGCGTCGTGCAGCGCGGCGAGCTGGGCATCGGTCAGCTTGCCCGCGGTCGCGAACGGCGACAGCTTGGCCACGTGCAGGATCTCGTCGCTGTAGGCATTGCCGATCCCCGCGATCACCTTCTGGTCGGTGATCACGGTCTTGATCCGTCCCGAATTTCCGGACAGCACACCGGCCAGCGCGGCGGCATCGAGCGACATTGCGTCCGGCCCGAGTGAGGCGATCTGAGGCACCGCCATCGGATCATCGACCACCCAGACCGCCAACCGCTTCTGCGTGCCGGCCTCGGTCAGGTCGAAACCCAACCCGTCTCCGAGGTGCACCCGCAGCGCGATCGGCCCCTTGCCCGGCCGCAGCGGCGTCGGCGCCAGCTTGTCCGACCAGCGCAACCAACCCGCCCGGGACAGGTGCGTGATCAGGTGCCAGGGGCCCACTTCCAGACCCAGGTACTTGCCCCAGCGGTTCGCCCCGGTGACGGTCTGGCCGTGCAACGCGGTGGTCGGCGGATCGAAGGTCTTCAACACCGACAACGCGGACACGTCGATCCGGGTGACCTCCCGGCCGGTCGCATGCCGGCGCAGGTGATCGGCCAGCGCCTCGACCTCGGGCAGTTCGGGCATGGCTCCAGTGTGTCAGCGAAACGCCGCGCATGCTGTAGACATGTCCGATCGGCCTGCTCCACGGGCGCCCACTCACCCACTGCGCACGATCTTCGTGATCAACAGCGTGCCGCGTCGCTGGCCGTTCGCGCTGCGTGCCGGAATCTGTATGGCAGTGCCGGTTCTGGTGGGCTGGCTGGCCGGAGATGTCGCGGCCGGGTTGATCGCCACCATCGGCGGATTCACCTCGCTGTACGGCAGCGGCCGCCCCTACCTGAATCGCGGCGGGTTTCTTGCGGTGGTCGCGGTCTGCTTCGCCGCCGCGGTGGCGCTCGGAGACTGGGCGTCGTCGGCGCCGTGGCTGGGCGTGCTGACCGTGACGATGATCGCGGTCGTGGCCACGCTGGTCTGCCACGCCCTGTCGGTCGGACCGCCCGGGGCCTACCTGGTGGTGCTGGCCTGCGCCGCCGGTACGGGCACCCCGGCGACGCTGCACCTCAGCCCGAGCCATCACGCCACACTCGTCCTGGCCGGCGGCGCGTTCGCCTGGCTGGTGCACATGTCGGGCGCGCTGATCCGTCCTCGCGGGCCGGAGAAGGCGGCCGTGGCCGCCGCGGCCGCCGCCGTCGCCGCTTACATCGACACCATCGGATCCGAGGATGACTCCGCCCAGGCCGCGGCTCGCCACCGGGCCGCCCTGCTGCTGCACACCGCATGGGTCACCCTGGTCACCTATCAACCGGTGCAGCCCAAACCCGACCAGGCGCTGTACCGGCTGCGGGTCGTCAACCGTCGGCTGCACGCCTTGTTCGCCGAGGCGATGCGGGCGGCCGATGCCGGCGAGCCCGCGCCACCCGAGGGCGCCGCACTGGCGCGACATCTGGCCACCGTGCCGGCCGACGCGATCACCGATGATCATGGCGCCGAAGGAGTTCCGCTGGGCCGGCCCAGTGCGCGCCGCCTGCTGCGTCGGGCACTGACACCCGGATCGGTGTCACTGCAGCTGGCGGTGCGGGTGGGTATCGCGGTGCTGATCTCCGGCGTCATCGCCGTGTGGATCTCGCAGGCTCTCACGATGACCCACGCCTATTGGGCGATGGCCGCCGCGGTGCTCATGCTGCATCAGGGGTTCGCCTGGCACCGCACCGTGGCGCGCGGCGTCGAGCGCACGCTGGGCACCTGGCTCGGGCTCGGGGTGGCCGGGTTGATCCTCGCGCTGCACCCGCACGGGCTGTGGCTGGCCCTGGTGATCGGGACGCTGCAGTTCGTCATCGAGATGTACGTGCTGCGCAACTACACCCTGGCCGTCGTGTTCATCACGCCCGCCGCGCTGACCATCGCCTCCGGCGGTGCACCCGTCGACGATCTCGGCGAACTGCTGCTCACCCGCGGCAGCGACACGTTGATCGGCTGCGCGGTGGCACTGGCGGTGTACTGGGCCACGCAGCGGCTGCGCCACCCGACCGGCCTGCGCCGGGCCGTCACCGACACCATCGACGCGGTCACCGCCACCTTGCCGCACCTGGCCGTCGGCGATGCCACCTCGCCGGCGGCCCGCACCGAGCGGCGCGATCTGCAACTGCGGGCCACGGAACTGCTACCCGCCTATGACGCGAGTGTCGGCGGATCGGCCACGCAACGGCTTGCGGCCGAACGCATGTGGCCGACGATCGTGGCCGCCGAACAACTCGCCTACCGCACGCTGGCGGCGTGCTGGAGCGCCGAGCGGGACAGCGACACCGAAGCCGGCGCCGAGGCGGCGGCGGACACCGCGGCCGCGCTCACCGAACAGGCGGCAGCCCTACGCGAGGGCCTTGACGAACGACAACAGCCAGCTCACCAACGACAGCACGATGGCCGCCCAGATGGCAGTCCACCAGAACTGGTCGATATGCAGACCCCAACCGGTGGTGTTGTCGGTGATCCACGACGTGATCCACAACATCAGCGCGTTGATCACGATGTGGATCAGGCCGAGCGTCAGGATGTAGAGCGGGATCGACAGGATCTGCACGATGGGCTTGATGAACGCGTTGACCAGACCGAAGATCACCGCGACGACGAAGATGATGCCGACCCGGGCGAGGGTCGTGTCGCCCCCGATGAAGTAGATCCCCGGCACGATGAGAGTGACCACCCAGAGCGCGAATCCGGTAATCGCGGCGCGCAGGAGAAATGAGCTCATGGCGGTCTAGTCTGCCGAGCGCAGCAGGTACGTGTCCATGATCCAGCCGTGACGGGCTCTGGCTTCGGCACGCGCAGCAACGATTTCGTCGCCGACCGCGCCGACCGTTCCCGCATAGAGCAACTCGTCGGGGGTGCCGAGATACGCCCCCCACCAGATCCGGGTCTGCGGCGGGCACTGCTGGAATGAGCAATCGGCATCGAGCATCACCACAGCGCTGCCGGTCAGCCCGTGCTCGCGCAACTGGCGTCCGGTCGTGATGAGCACCGGTTCGCCGACGTCGTTGAGCGGGATACGGTGGCGCGCGGTCAACACCTGGATCGCGGTGATGCCGGGGATGACGTCGTATTGGATGTCGAGGTGGTCGGCCACTTTTTCCAGGATCCGCAGCGTGCTGTCGTACAGCGATGGATCGCCCCACGCCAGAAAGGCCCCGGTGCCGTCGGGCCCGAGTTCGGTCTCGATCGCTTTCGCCCAGATCCGGGCGCGCTCGGCATGCCAGTCCGCGACGACCTGGCGGTAGCCCGGTACGTCGCCGGCGGCGGCGCGCGGCGGATCGACCAGCTCGACGAACCGGTAGCCCGGCTCGGTGATGAACCGGTCGCAGATGAGCTTGCGCACGGCCACCAGATCATCCGACGAGCCCCGGCGCTGGCCCTTGTCCATCGCGAAGAAAACCTGGGTGTCGTTGAGCGCGGAAACGGCCTGGGCCGTGACGAAGTCCGGATCACCGGCCCCGATTCCGATGACATGGATGCGACGCACAGACGAAGGTTAACCGACCCGGAACCGGGTACCCGAAGTATCCGGTACCCGGGGTATTGACATCACGCATTGTCGGTACCTAACGTCGAATCAGGGCAACCTCAACGAAGGGACGTCAACGGTGACAGCTTCGGTCAGCTCCGGTGCCACATCGGCCAATGTCGCGGCGCGGGACGCGTTTTCCGCACGCCTGCTCAAGGGGTCGGTGCGCAAGTCCTATGCGCCCGTCGTCGACATCGACTGGGATGCGCCGCTGGATCCGGACAAGTTCTTCCTGCCCCCGCGAATCGTGTCGCTGTATGGAACCCCGTTGTGGGACAAGATGTCCCGCGCGGAGCAGATCGAGCTGTCGCGTCAGGAGTTGGCCAACACCCTGTCGGCCGGGATCTGGTTCGAGAACATCCTCAACCAGTCGCTGCTGCGCAAGATGATGCATCAGGACCCGACGTCGCATTCCACGCATTACGAGCTCACCGAACTGGGTGACGAGACCCGGCACATGGTGATGTTCGGCAAGGCCATCGACAAGATCGGCGCCAAGCCGGTGCGGCCGCGGCTGTATCAGCGCATCATCATCAACTCGCTGCCGTTCGTGTTCCGCGGTTCGGTGCTGTGGGTGGCCGCGCTGGTCGGCGAGGAGATCTTCGACTCGCTGCAACGGCAGATGATGGATGACCCCGAGCTGCAGCCGATGGTGCAGCGCCTCATGCGCATTCACGTCACCGAGGAGGCCCGGCACATCCAGTTCGCCCGCGACGGCCTGCGCAAGCGCACCCCGTCCATGCCCTGGTACAAGCGGGCCTGGGTGGCCAATCTCAACGGTGCGGGCGGGCCGTTCTTCCGCTACCTGTTCACCAACAAGGTGCAGTACGCACGCGTCGGCCTGGATCCGCGCGCCGCACGCCGCATGGCCCGGACCAGCGCGCACCGCCGCGAGGTGCAGATCTCCGGCTTCGCCCCGCTGGCCGCCTTCCTCGAAGAGGTCGGGTTGATGGGCCGGATCGGCCGCCGGATGTGGCGGCGGGCCGGCTTCCTCCCGGCTCGCACCCCGGAGGGTCCCACCGCGCTGTCGGCCGGTCCCATCGGTTCCGACGAGGCCGTGACCGAGGAGGTTTACGACGGGTTCGCGGTGCTCGACACCGGTGACGCCGATCGTCGCGTCCACGTGCGGCTGGCCGGCCATCTGGATCCGATCGACGGCAAATTCCACTGGCGCGGAACCATTCTCGACGCGCCAAAGTCGGTCGCGCCCGGGCCCGTGCGGATCAGCATCGGTACGCGCACCGTGGACGCCCGCATCACCGAGCGCACCTCGCAGGGCACGCACTCCGTCGCCGGCGTGGGCGAACCGCCCTTCGAACTCGAAGGCGCAGACGTCACGGTCGCCGGATAACTACCGAGCGTCCGAGCAACCCGACCGCGAACACCCCACCGCAGATCCCGGAGATCAGCAGGGGCAATTGGCCGGGCTGACCTGGAACCACGGTCCAGAGCAGCCCGGCCCAGATTCCCGCGCCCAGCACGGCGAATCCGCTGAGACCCTGAAACACCCCTTGGGCGCTGCCTTGCAGGTCAGATCCGACCAGTGACGACACCCAGGCCTTGCTGACCCCGTCGGTACAGCCCGTGAACAAGCCGTAGGACCCGATCAGCAGCCAGGCCAGCAGCGGGTCGGTGGTCAGTCCCAGCCCGGCGTAGCCGACCGCGAAGAACACCAGGCCGATACCGAACACCGGTAGCCGCCCGATCCGGTCGGCCAGCAGCCCGGCGGGAAAGCTTGAGACGGCGTACACGGCGTTGTAGGTGACGTAGGCCAGGATCACCTCGACCACCGAGAAGCCGATCTCGTTGAGCCGCAACAAGAGCAGCGCGTCGGGGAAATTCACCAGGCCGAACGCCACCAGCACGGCCGTCACCCGCCAGTACCGCCCGGGCAGGTCGCGCACGCGGGCGAAGATCGGTTGACGCTCCTTGGCCGGCCGGGTGCGGCGTTGCTCGGCCACCAGGAACACCAGCAGCACGCTGAGGCCCGCGGGCACCACTGCCACCCACAGCAGCGGGGCGATCTGATGGTCGAGCAGTTCATAGCCGACCAGGCCGAGCAGCGGACCGAGCACCGCGCCGAAAGTGTCCATCGCGCGGTGGAATCCGAACACCCGGCCGCGCGCGGCGTCGTCGATCCCGGTCACCAGCAGCGCGTCGCGGGGCGCGCCGCGGACGCC
>NZ_LT546207.1:2997837-3093685 GCF_900078665.2 Mycolicibacterium houstonense
CCACCCGGCCCGCGAGCACGCCGGACCACGCGCCGGCGGCCGCCACCATCACCTTGCCCAGGGCCGCCATCCCGTAGCCGGTGGCGATGAGGGGCCGCTTGGCGAACCGATCGCCGAGTGGTCCCGCGGCGAGTTTGGTCATCGCGGCGGCGCCCTCGGCGGCCCCCTCCACCGCGCCGACCACCGCCGGCGGTGCGCCGAGCACGGTGGTCAGATAGATCGGCAGCAGCGGGTAGAGCAGCTCACTCGCGGCGTCCTGCAGGAAGGACACCGCCGACAGCACCCGGACATTGCGGGTCAGCCAGGCGGGCACCCGGTCATCATGCCTGCCCGATCGGCCCCATAGAACTAGAACACGTTCTAGTGTGTACGGCATGCGGTTCACCTACGCCGAAGCGATGACCGATCCCACCTACTACATGCCGTTGGCCCAGGCCGCCGAGGCGGCCGGCTATCACGCCATGACGATCGCCGACAGCGTCGCCTACCCCTTCGAATCCGATTCGAAGTACCCCTACACCCCCGACGGCAACCGGGAGTTCCTCGACGGCAAGCCGTTCATCGAGGCCTTCGTCATGGCCTCGGCCCTGTGTGCGGTCACCACCACGCTGAAGTTCAACTTCTTCGTGCTCAAGCTGCCGATCCGCCCGCCGGCGCTGGTGGCCAAGCAGGTCGGCTCACTCAACGCGCTGTTCGACAACCGGCTGGGTTTGGGGGTGGGAACCAGCCCGTGGCCCGAGGATTACGAGCTGATGGGCGTGCCGTTCGCGCGGCGCGGCAAGCGCATGGACGAGTGCATCGACATCATCCGAGGACTGACCAGCGGTGACTACTTCGAGTACCACGGCGAGTTCTACGACATCCCCAAGACCAAGATGACCCCGGCACCGTCGAAGCCCGTGTCCATCCTCGTCGGCGGGCACGCCGAGGCCGCCCTTCGCCGCGCGGCCCGCAACGACGGCTGGATGCACGGCGGCGGAACCGACGATCTCGACGTCCTGCTCAACCGACTCGACGAGATTCGAGCGGAGGAAGGCCGGACGGGACCGTTTGAGGTCCACGTCATCTCCGCCGACGCGTACACGCCCGACGGCATCAAACGGCTTGAGGACAAGGGCGTCACCGACGTGATCGTCGGCTTCCGCCTGCCCTACATCAAGGGCGACGACCCCGAGCCGTTGGACCGCAAGATCCGGCACCTGGAGAAGTTCGCGGAGAACGTCATCGCCAAGGTCTAGGGCGTTTTCGTTGCGCCGTTTTCCACAGCTGGGTCGCGGCCGTCGCCGATCAACAGCCCAGGTGTGGAAAGCGGTGGGCATCGAACGATGAATTTGAGGGAACAGCGGGCGCGCCGTTAGCGTTGCACCCGCCGTTCTCGCCAACGCTGTCCGAGAGCTCCAATCAGTGAACCCTCGGAAAGCCTGCATATGACGACCTCCCTCGAACGTCCGACCCCGATGGACGGCCCGCCGTCGCGTGCCGTTGTCGCGCCCGACCCCACCGTGCGGACGCTGGCGGTGCTCGCCCTGGCCCTCGGCGGCTTCGGGATCGGCACCACCGAATTCGTCGCGATGGGCCTGCTGCCCGACATCGCCACCGGCTTCGGGATCAGCGAGCCCACCGCGGGTCACGTCATCTCCGCCTACGCGCTGGGCGTGGTGGTCGGCGCGCCCGTCATCGCCGCACTCACCGCGCGCTGGCCGCGCAAGGTTCTGCTGCTCACTCTGATGGCGGTCTTCACCCTCGGCAACGTGGCCAGCATGCTCGCGCCGACCTATCTGACCCTGGTGTTCGCCCGGTTCGTCACCGGCCTGCCACACGGTGCGTTTTTCGGGATTGCCGCGCTGGCCGCCGCACATCTGATGGGGCCGCGGAACCGCGCGAAGGCCGTGGCCTACGTGCTGTGCGGCCTGACCGTCGCGACCGTGCTCGGCGTCCCACTCGCCTCGTGGCTCGGCCAGGCGCTGGGGTGGCGCAGCGCGTTCGGCCTCGTGGTCGCGGTCGGGGTGCTGACGCTGACCGCGTTGTGGCGGTGGCTGCCCGACCATCTGCGGTCGATGCACGTCACCAGCCCGCTGACCGAGCTCGGCGCGCTGCGTCGCCCTCAGGTGTGGCTCGCTGTGCTCGTCGGCATGATCGGCTTCGGCGGAATGTTCGCGGTGTACACCTACATCAGCACCACGATGACCGACGTGACGGGCCTCCCCCGGTCCCTGGTTCCCGTGGCGCTCATGGTGTTCGGGCTCGGCATGGTCGTGGGCAACCTGATCGGCGGCCGATTGGCCGACGTCTCGGTGGTCCGTGCGCTGTACCTGTCGCTGGGCTCACTGGCCGCGCTGTTGGCCGCGTTCTCGGTGGGATCGCACAACCCGTGGACCGCGTTGCCGCTGCTGTTCGGTGTCGGCGTGGCGGGTTCGGCGGTCGGCCCGGCATTGCAGACCCGGTTGATGGACGTCGCTCACGATGCGCAGACGCTGGCCGCCGCGCTGAACCACTCCGCGCTCAACATCGGCAATGCCACGGGCGCCTGGGTGGGTGGCCTGGTGATCGCGGCCGGGCTCGGCTACACCGCGCCCGCGGCGGCCGGCGCACTACTGGCAGTCGGCGGGCTGCTGGTGTTCACCGTCTCGGTGGCGCTCCAAGGACGGCGTTCTACTCCTCGATGATGTGGACCGCGGCCTCCTCGGCGGAGGCCGCGCCTCCGTCGATGCCGACATCGGTGCCGAGCAGCTCGGCCTCGTCGTCCACGCCGAAGCCCGCATCGGGGGCGACCAACCGGCCTGATCGCCGGCCGCCGACCTCGTCGTCGCCGGCCTGTTCGTCTGGGTAGTCGGCGTCGTCGAGCTGCATCGCAGGGTCCGGTTCTTCCTCGGCCAGCAACTCGTCGAGGCTTTCGTTGTCGCGCGGTTCCCGCCAGCGGTCGGGCGGCGAGTAGCCCTCGTCGAGCAGGTCATCGACGCCCCGATCGATCAGAGTGTCTTCCTGGGTCAACTGGTCTTCGTCGTCGACGCTGTACCCGTCAGTACTCATCTTTCAACGATGGCACAGGTTGGGCCGACCTGCGCCGCCTTGCCGGGCGGAAGTACCGACCGCAAGCAAGGAACTCCGCCTGTCAGAGCGACCGGCTGATGATCTCCTTCATGATTTCGCTTGTCCCGCCGTAGATCTTGTTGACCCGCGCGGCCGCATAGGCCCGGCCGATCGGGTACTCCATCATGTAGCCGTAGCCGCCGAAGAACTGCACACAGCGGTCGACCACGGCAACACCCTTGTCGGCGGCCACCAGCTTGGCCATCGATGCCGTCGCGGGATCGTTGCGGCCGTCGATGTAGGACTGCACGCAGTAGTCGACCGTCGTCTTGATCGACAGCACTTCAGCCTTGAGCTCGGCGAGGGCGAACCGATTGTGCTGGAAGCCGATCAGCGGTTTCCCGAAGGCCTCACGCTCTTTCGTATAGCGGATCGCCTCCAACACAGCAGCCTCCGCCATACCGGAGCACACAGACGCGATCGCCAGGCGCTCGCGGGCCAACTGCTCCATCAGCTGATAGAAACCCAGCCCCTCCTGTTCCCCGAGCAGGTTCGCCACCGGAACCCGCATGTCGGAGAAGAACAGTTCCCGGGTGTCCTGACCGTGCTGCCCGACCTTCTCCAGCACCCGTCCCCGTTCGAAGCCCTGCAGCTGGTCGTTGGTCTCGGCAACGATCAGCGAGATGCCCGCCGCCCCCTGTGCGGGGTCCGTCTTGGCGACGATCACCAGCAGATCGCAGTGAGTTCCGTTGGAGATGAACGTCTTCGACCCGTTGATAACGTAATCGCCCCCATCACGGACGGCAGTGGTCCGTACCGCCTGCAGGTCCGACCCGGTGCCCGGTTCGGTCATCGCGATGGCCAGCACCGCCTCACCGCTGATGATCTTCGGCATCCAGCGCTGCTTCTGCTGGGCGTTGGCATAGGTATCGATGTAGTGCGCGACGATCGGCGAGTGCACCACCCAGCCCGAGGCCGAATCGTGGGCCAGCGCCAACTCCTCGGCGACCACCGCTGAGAAGCCGAAGTCACCGCCGGCACCGCCGAACTCCTCCGGCAGGTCAAGACCCAGCAGCCCGGCGTCGCCGAGCTTGTTCCAGAATTCGCGGTCGACCTGGTGATTACGAGCCCAGCGTTCCTGGTTCGGGGTGGCTTCTCTGCGGAAGAACTCCGCGGCATGCCGGCGCAGTTCGCGATGCTGATCGGTCTCCCAGGACGCCCGGTAATCGGGAAAGAGTGCAGACACGGCTATACCTCACCTCGTTGGATTCCGATACAACTGTATCGTCTACATAACGGCTGTAAAGCCTGCTGGTCAAGTAACATGTGCGGCCGGGAGGAGACAACATGGCCAACCCGCGCGCCAGGGATGAGGACCTGACAGCGAAGGCTCGCATCCGCAACGCCGCGCTCGACCTGTACGCGAAGCACGGCCAGGACCGAATCTCGTTGCGCGCCATCGCCTCCGAAGCAGGCGTGACGCTGGGACTGGTGCAACACCACTACAAGACCAAGGCGGGCCTGCGCGACGCGGTGGATCAGCTGGTGGTGGACTACTTCGCGGACGCGCTTGCCGAGGTACCCGACACCGACCACCCCAACGGCCTCGCCGCGGCCCGCGATGAGGCCGTGCGCCGGATGCTGGAGGCCAACCCACCGGTGGTCAATTACGTGCGCCGGGCGCTGCTCGACCCTTCAGGGGAGAATCTGCACTTGCTCGACGTCCTCGTCGAACTCACCGAACGCGAGGTCAGTGCGCTGCGGAAGTCCGGCCGCGCGTCGACCAAACGACGGCAGTCAACCCAGATCGTGGCCGTCCTGGTACGCCAGATGGGCGACATGCTGCTGGCACCGCTGGTGGACGCGGTATGGGACCGCATGGGCAGCACCGAAGCCGCGCGCAAGCCGAGACTCCGGATCACCGTCGAGGAGACCTGAGCACCCGCGGCGTCCGCCGACCAATCTGAGAAATTTCGTATTTTCAGCTGAGAACTACGGAATTTTCCGACCCGATTCCCAATTAGACGTTATAGGCGGCAACCGGAAGTAGCGGGACTCCCGGTACGCCTGCAATGGAGGGTTGGGAAATGAAGGTATACACCATCGCTGCGCTCGCCGCGGGCACGCTGGCCGCAGGCACATTCCTCGGCGGCATCGCCGCCGCCGCCCCGACCGGGCAATCGGCAGAACAAACCGTGAAAAGCCTCCAGACCAGCGGCTATCACGTGATCGTCAACCGTACCGGAGCGGCACCACTGTCCAACTGCACGGTGCTGGGCGTGCGCCAAGGGCAGACACACTCCACCACCGACTCCAGGGGTGGCGGCTCGGTCAACACGACGGTGATTTCAAAGACCGTTTATGTCGACGTGGCCTGCTGAGTGGGGAATAAAACAGGGCACACATTTGTTTGAGCCACCAAACCGTTTATCGCGGTTTGGCGAATATCAGCGCCTACGATCGGCCGCACAATTTGTGCGGCCGATTGTTTTGTGCGAGGCCGCCGGACTTGTCGGTGCGCCGGAGTACGGTACCGAACATGAGTTCGATAATGGTATCCGAGAGGGACATCGAGCGGACCATCGTCGGTGAAGCCCTCGATCACCTGAACGCCGCCTGCAAGGAAATCGACGCACTGTCGGTCCACGCGCTGACCCNCGGGGCGGCTCCCCATCCCCCCCGCCGAGGCGCAGCAGCGAATCGCCGCCGCCAGCCAGTCCACCGACTGAACACGGCAGGTGCGTTCGACGGCCGCGTCTGCTGGGTATCCGACTGTCCGTGGCCTTCGACATCACGCCTACCGCCGCTCAACATGACCTGGCCCGCCGAACACACGAATTCGCCGAGCAGGTCATACGGCCCGTCGCGGCCGACTATGACCAGCGGCAGGAGTTTCCGTGGCCGGTGCTGGAGGAAGCGGCCACCCAGGGCTTCTACAGTCCACTGTTCTATCGCGATCTGATCGGCGACCCGACAGGGCTGTCCCTGCCCATGTTCATGGAAGAACTGTTCTGGGGCTGCGCCGGGATCGGGCTCGCGATCGTCATGCCGGCATTGGCGCTGTCGGCCATCGGCCAAGCCGCCACGCCGGAACAGATGCTGCAGTGGGCACCCGAATGCTTCGGGACCCCGGGCGATCTCAAGCTCGCAGCGCTGGCGATCTCCGAACCCGAGGGTGGTAGCGATGTGCGCAACTTGCGCACCTACGCCGTCCGCGATGGCTCCGGACCGGACGCGGACTGGATCATCACCGGCCACAAGATGTGGATCGGTAACGGCGGCATCGCCAACGTGCACGTGGTCAATGCCGTCGTCGACAAGGAGCTCGGACACAAGGGCCAGGCGCTGTTCATCGTGGAAGGCGGCACGCCGGGGCTGGAGATGGTGCGCAAACTGGACAAGCTGGGCTGCCGCGCCTCACATACCGCCGAGCTCAAGTTCGACGACGTCCGGGTTCCGGCCGGCAATCTGCTGGGCGGTCCGGAGAAACTGGAGCGCAAGCTGGCCCGAGCCCATGAGGTGGTCGAGGGCGCCCGGCATTCCGGCTCCGCCACCCTGGGAACCTTCGAGCAGACCCGGCCGATGGTGGCAGCGCAGGCCCTTGGGATCGCCCGGGCGGCAATGGAATACGCAACGGAGTATGCGAACCGCCGGGTGGCCTTCGGCGGACCCATCATCGACAACCAGGGCATCGCCTTTCCGCTCGCCGACCTGGCCACCCAGATCGATGCCGCCCGCCTGCTCACCTGGCGGGCATCCTGGATGGCGGCCACCGGCGTGCCGTTCGATCGCGGCGAGGGCTCGATGTCGAAGTTGGCCGCCAGCGAGGTGGCGGTCAGGACTACCGAGCGCGCCATCCAGACGTTGGGTGGCTGGGGCTATGTCACCGACCATCCGGTCGAGAAGTGGTACCGGGATGCCAAGCTGTACACCATCTTTGAGGGCACCAGTGAGATCCAGCGCATCGTCATCGCGCACGCGCTCGGCGCCGCCGACGGCAAGCCGCCCCTGCACGTCGACCTCGAACCATCCGGTGGCCCGTTGAACCGGTGGTTCGGCCGCGGCACGCCGCTGCGGACCCGGGCCGCCGACGCGGCACTGTCGGCCAAGGACCGGCTGCCCGAACCGGTGATGCGGCTGGCCATGAAAGCCTTACGGCCGCCCCGCAGGTGACCGTGCCGATAAGCTCTCACGTCGATGACCGTCACCCTCGACGCGATCGACGTCGCAGATGCACCGGAATCCTGGGCACGGGCCGGGTTCAGTGTCGACTCCCGCGGCACCGCGGATCCGCTGTGCCGGATCGGCGGCGTGCGGATCCGACTGCGTGACCAGGGCACCGGCATTCTCGGGTGGTCATTGCGCGGTCTGCCGTGGGACGCTCCCGTCGAACACCTCGACGGAATCCCGACGACGAGCTCAGACCGGGCAACCACGGAGCCGGCCACCCACCCCAACGGCGTCATCGCGATCGACCATGTCGTGCTGATGTCCGCTGACCTGGACCGCACGGTGGCGTCACTGGCCAAGATCGGCGTGGCCGCCCGCCGGGAGCGGGACGGCGAACTGGGCGGGCGCCGGATCCGGCAGATCTTCTTCCGGCTCGGTGAAGTGATCCTCGAGGTCGTCGGATCTCCGGAGTCGACGGGTGACGGTGCCTCGACGCTCTGGGGAATCACCTACGTCGCCACCGACCTCGACGCGACGGCGAGGTTTTTCGGCGACTGCGCCGGGCCCGTCAAGGACGCGGTGCAGCCCGGCCGCCGGATCACCACGCTGCGGCATCGCGACCTCGGCATGACGGTCCCGACGGCGGTGATCTCGGCGACTCCCCGCCGGTGACGTGTGTCGGGGCGCCGGCCGCTCGACGCTGTTGCCTATCCTCAGCAGGTGACCGATCCCGCCGACCGAGGCCCGCTGTTCGACGGCATCCGGATCGGTCGGCCCGCGACCGGCGCCCTCATCGACGCCGGTTACCGAACCCTTGCCGATCTGCCCGCAGATCTCGATGAACTTCTCGCCCTTCACGGCGTCGGCCCGAGCGCAGTACGCCTTCTCGCCGAGGCACAGGAGAAATGATGGACAGCAACGTCGTCGTCATCCACACCGATGGCGGGTGCCGCCCGAACCCTGGTCCTGGCGGCTGGGGCGCGGTGCTGCGCCACGGCACCCATGTCCGGGAGATGTACGGCGGGGACCCCGGCACCACGAGCAACAACCGGATGGAGCTGATGGCGCCCATCATGGCGCTCGAAGCGCTCACCCGGCCCGTGGTGGTGCATCTGCACACCGACAGCACCTATGTCCGCAACGGCATCACAAAATGGGTGCTCGGCTGGGAACGCAACGGGTGGCTGACCGCCGCCAAGCAGCCGGTCAAGAACGTCGACCTTTGGCAGCGCCTGCAGGCCGCCTGCGCCCAGCACCAAGTCGAGTGGTTCTGGGTGAAAGGGCACTCCGGTATCGCCGACAACGAGTTGGCCGACGAGCTGGCCACGCGAGGCCTGCGGGAAGCGCTCGACGGGACCCGCGATCTAGTGCCCTGATTCCCACACCACCTCGTCCGGGATCTTGTCCGGCCGCAGGCCGCGCCAACTCGGTTGGCGCAGACGGTGATCCGAGGTGCGCTCGCTGTAGCGGACCTCCCCTACCAGCTCGGGCCGCACGAAGGTGACCCCTTTGGCATCGAGCTTCGGCAGCGGCTTGTCGAAGGGCGATTCGTCCGTGTGCAGCGGCTTGAGCATGCCCTTGAGCTTCGTCAGCTCCTTGTCGGTGAAACCGGTACCGACCCGGCCTGCGAACTGCAGGCCGTCCGGGCCGGGCACCCCGAGCAGCAGTGCCCCGATCCCGCTGCTACGCCCGCCCTCGCCCTGACGCCAGCCGCCGATGACGACCTCCTGGGTGTTCCAGATCTTGTCCTTGATCCAGGACGCCGACCGCCGGCCCGGCTGGTAGGTCGAATCCCGCCTCTTCGCGATCACGCCCTCGAACCGGTGTCGGCGGGCATGCTCCATGGCCTCCGGACCGTCTCCGGGCAGCGGCTCGGGAACGATCAGCCCGCCGCCGGCGGCCAACGCCTCCAACACCTTTCGCCGGTCGGAATACTTGGCCCGCAACAATGACCGGCCGTCGAGCCACAGGATGTCGAAGGCCCAGTACTCGACGCGGGTGGAGCGGGCCCGGTTCTGCATCTCCCCGAAACTGGGCACCCCGGATTCGTCGAGGGCCACCGCCTCGCCGTCGAGCACCACGTGGTGATCGGCGAGATCGGCGGCCAGCGCCTGCAATTGCGGGTACTCGCGGGTGACATCGCGCCCGCGGCGCGAACGCAGTTGCAGCCGTCCGTGATCGGCATCGACCAGCACTCGGTAGCCGTCCCACTTGCCCTCGAAAGCCCACTGGCCGGCCTTGAGTTTGTCCACCGACCCCTCGGTGGCCAGCATCGGCGCGAAATCCTGCGGGTCGGGTGTTGCCGATTTCTGGTCCTTCATCCGGTGCGCGAGCCAGTTCTTGCCCTCGGTCTGGATCAGCGCGTACCGGCCGTCGATCCGGTTGCCGCGCAGCGTGAAGATGACCTCCCCGCCCTTCTCGGGACCGTCCGGTGCATTGTCACGGAACTTCTCGGCCTCATACGTTCCGCTGTCCCAGATGACCATCTTCCCGGCGCCGTACTCCCCCTTGGGAATGTCGCCGTGGAAGGTCAGGTACTCGATCGGGTGGTCTTCGGTGTGCACCGCAAGGTGATTCACCGCGGTGGTCTCGGGCAGGTTCTTGGGCACCGCCCAACTGACCAGCACTCCGTCGCGTTCCAGTCGCAGGTCGTAGTGCAGGCGCCGCGCGTGATGCTCCTGGATCACGAACCGGTCGTTGTTGCCGGTGGCCGGAATGTCCTGCGGCACGGGCTCAGGTGTCTTGGCCGCGTCACGCATGCTGCGATAGGTGGTGAGCTTGTCGGGGCGTGGCGCGTCCTCGTCCAGCCCGGCCAGCAGGTCCCCGTCATCGGAAACCCGTTGCAGCACTTCATCGAACCGTAGATGACGCAGATCTGGGTCGGCGATCTCGTCCCAGGTGCGGGGCGCGGCGACGGTCGGGTACTTCCGACCGCGCAGCGAGTACGGCGCGATCGTGGTCTTGGCCCCGTTGTTCTGGCTCCAGTCCAGGAAAACCTTCTGCGCCCGCACACTGCGCGTCATCGTGGCGGTGACCAGCTTGGGCATCGACTGCTCCAGCTGCACGGCCACCCGCTTGGCCAGCACCGAGGCGCCGCGGGAACTGATCGGGTCGGCCAGTGGCACATACAGATGCAGGCCCTTACTGCCACTGGTGAGCGGATACGTCGTCAACCCGATGTCGCCCATCAGCTCTCGCACCGCCTGGGCCACCTCGCACAACTGCGGCATCGTGACGCCCTCGCCAGGATCGAGATCGAACACGATCCGGGTCGCCGGGCCCTGATCGCCGTCGGGCGAGAAACGCCATTGCGGCACATGCACTTCGAGGGAGGCCTGCTGGGCGATCCAGGCCAGCCCCTCCCTGGTATTGATGATCGGGTAGGTGGTGGTGCCCGACTTGTGCACGAGGGTGCCGCGCTCCAGCCAGTTCGGCGCCGACGACGCCAACTGCTTTTCGAAGAACGATGCCTGTTCGACCCCGTTGGGCCAGCGTTTGCGGGTAACCGGGCGGCCGGCGATGTGCGCCACCATGACCTCGGCGATGCTCAGGTAGTAGTCGAACACCTCGGCTTTGGTGGTGCCGGACGCGGGATAGAGCACCTTGTCAGGGTTCGTCAGCCGAACCCGTTCATAGCGCTCCATGAACTCAAAGTACCCACTTTTGCTGGCTTGACGGGTCAACCGGCGATGCTCTGACGAGCCTGCGGTGAGACAGCGGTTCGGGGAGAAGACGCGATCTGTGCGCACTCTTGGTGCCGAGTCGACCGCTCGTGTGTGAACATCACTCGATGGCGTTCACTCGCGTACTCGCCGGCTGCGCCGCGGCCGCGTTGATATCGGTGGGCATCACCTGCGGCCCGGTCCCCGCGGCATCGGCCGAACCGTGCCCCGACGTCGAGCTGCTGTTCGCCCGCGGCACCGGCGAACCACCCGGCATCGGACGGGTGGGTCAGGCACTGGCCGACCGGCTGCGATCGCTCCTCGGTGCCCGCAGCCTCGGCATCTACGCGGTGAACTATCCCGCCGGCATCAACTTCCTGACCACCGCCGAAGGCGCGAACGACGCGGCAGGCCACATTGGCTGGATGGCCGACAACTGCCCGGCCACCCGAATCGTGTTGGGCGGCTTCTCGCAGGGCGCCGCCGCCGTCTCGATGCTGGCCGGGGTGCCGCCGATCGGGGACCGCATCGGCACGTTCGGCTCAGCGCCCGCGCTGCCGCCATACGGCGCTGACCGCGTCGCAGCCGTCGCGGTGTTCGGCAATCCCGGCAACAGGTTCGGCACTCCCCTGTCGAGCACCGGCCTGTTCGCCGGGCGGGCTGTCGACCTGTGTAGCCCCGGTGATCCGATCTGTGTGCAAGGTGGGCGCACCCGCGCCGCGCACAGCAACTACGAGCTGCCGCCATACCCGGATCAGGCCGCTGCCTTCGTCGCGGGGCTGGTCTGATTCGTCCGAACCGGCTATACAGATGCAGTTCGCGTACTCACAAGTTCAGAGGCGCTCGCCGGTGTCGGGGTGGAACAGATGGACCACACCTTCCGGCGTCTTGCGCAACTCGACGCTGTCGGCCAGCTTGACCGGACCCCGCGACAACGCCCGGGCGACGATCTGAACGTCCGGCCCGGCATGGGTGTACAGGTAGATCTCGCTGCCCAGGTCCTCGATCAGGTCGATGACCACGTCGATTCCGCCGCTGTCGGAAACCTGGAGGTGTTCGGGCCGCACGCCGACGGTGACCTGCTCCAGCCCGGCGTCGTGCAGCAGGGTCAGCTGATCCCGCTCGATCCGCAGGGTGGCATCGTCGCCGATCCGCACACCGTCGCTGACGATCGGCCCGGTCACCAGGTTCATCGCGGGCGATCCGATGAACCCTGCGACGAAGGCGTTGGCCGGCTTGTTGTAGAGCTCGGCGGGCGAGGCGAACTGCTGCAGCTTCCCGTTGCGCAGCACCGCGACCCGGTCGCCCATCGTCATCGCCTCGACCTGGTCGTGGGTGACATAGACCGTGGTGGTCCCCAGCCGGCGTTGCAGCGCGGCGATCTGGGTGCGGGTCTGCACGCGCAGTTTGGCGTCCAGGTTCGACAGCGGCTCATCCATGCAGAACACCTGCGGCTCCCGCACGATCGCGCGACCCATCGCGACGCGCTGGCGCTGCCCACCGGACAACTTGGCGGGCTTGCGGTCCAGGAACTGCTCCAGGTCGAGCAGTTTGGCCGCCTCCTCCACCTTGCGACGCCGTTCGGCTGCCGGAACCCCGCGCAGTTTGAGCGCGAAACCCATGTTCTCGGCAACGGTTTTGGTCGGGTACAGCGCGTAGTTCTGGAACACCATCGCGATGTCGCGGTCTTTGGACGGCACGCCGACCATGTCCTTGCCACCGATCTCGATGCTGCCCTCGTCGATGTCCTCCAGGCCGGCGAGCATGCGCAGCGCGGTGCTCTTCCCGGATCCGGAGGGGCCGACGAGCACCACGAACTCCCCGTCGGCGATGTCGAGGTTCAGCGAGTCGACAGCCAGGCGGTCCGAGCCCTCGTAGATGCACGAGGCGTTGCGGTAAGTGATTGCAGCCATGAGTGTTATCCCCTTACTTGATGGCGCCGAACGACAGTCCACGAACCAGCTTGTTCTGGGCGATCCAGCCCGCCAGAACCACCGGAAGCGCGGCCATCGTCGCCGCCGCGCACAGCTTGGCCCAGTACAGGCCCTCGCCCGCGATGAAGCCGACCAAGAACACCGGCATCGTCTGAGCTTGTACCGCAGTGAGATTCACCGCGAAGAAGAACTCATTCCACGCGAAGATCACGCAGATCAGTGCGGTGGCCGCGATGCCGGGTGAGACCAGCGGAAGGATCACCTCGCGCACCGAGCGCCACGTGCTGGCACCGTCGAGGCTTGCCGCCTCCAGGAGTTCGCCGGGGACCTCGAGAAAGAACGACCGCATCATCCACACCGCGATCGGCAGGTTCATCGCCGTGTACAGGATGATCAACGCCCAGATGTTGTCCAGCAGACCGATGTTCGACACGATGACGTACATCGGGATGATCGCGGCGACGATCGGCAGCATCTTCGTGCTCATGAAGAAGAACAGCGCGTCCTTCGTCTTGCGCACCGGACGCAGCGACAACGCGAATGCGGCCGGAATGCCGAGGGCCAGAACCAGAATCGTCGACACAGTGGTGGCGAACAGCGAGTTCAGCAAGCTGGTGCCGACACCCTGGGCGAACACCGCGCGGAACTCGTCGAGGGTCGGCACGAAGAACAGCTTCGGTGTGGTGGTGTAGGCGTCGACTTCCTGCTTGAACGCGGTCAACACCATCCACAACACCGGGAAGAAGAACCACAGGCCCACGAGCCAGGCCACCGCACCCCACGGATCGAACTTGCGGCGCTTGACCTTTGCCGGTTTCACCGCGGTCTCGGTCGTCTTCGTGACGGTGCTCATCAGGCCGCCTCCTCGTTGCCGGTGAACGATTTGAAGATCAGCCGCAGCGCGAAACTGGCGATGATCATCGTGAAGATCACCACGATGACGCCCATCGCCGCGGCTTGGCCGATGTCGAAGCCGAGGAAAGCGCGCTGGTAGATGTAGAAGGGCAGGTTCGCGCTGGCCGTACCCGGACCGCCCTGGGTCATCATGTAGATCTGGTCGAAGGTGTTGACCAGATAGATCGCCCCCAGCACCGTGCCCAGTTCGATGAAGCGGCGCAGGTGCGGCAACGTCAGTTCACGGAACAGCTGCAGTGACGTGGCGCCGTCGACTCGGCCCGCCTCCAGGATGTCCCGGGGCATCGACTGCAGCCCGGCGAGGATCAGCAGCATCATGAACGGCGTCCACTGCCACACCAGGGCAAGAATGATCGCCGCGCGCGGGAAGCTGCTCACCCAGTCGATGTGCTCGACGCCGAACGGCGACAGCACCCAGTTCACGATGCCGAACACCGGGTCGAGCATCGCGGTCTTCCACATCAGCGCGCCGGCTACCGGCGTCACCAAAAACGGGGTGATGAGCAGGGTGCGGACCACACCGCGCCCCAGGAACGCCCGGTCGAGCAGCAGTGCCAGGATCAGCCCGAGCACCACCGAGATGAGCACCGTGGCCACGATGATCAGCACCGTGTTGATCGCCACCTGCCAGAAGGTGCTGTCCCCGATCACGTCGAGGTAGTTCTGCAGTCCGACGAACTCCCGGGACCCCGGGCGCACCAGATTCCACGAGAGCGTGGAGTAGTACAGCGTGAACAGGAACGGGATCTGGGTGACGACGATCATGAAGATGAGCGCCGGCAGCAGCGGCCCGCGGCGGCGCCAACCTTCTGCACGCGACACCCCGGGGTCCTGCTTCTGTTTGATGCGTGCGACGTGTTCGGCCTCGGCCGCTGCCTGCGCCCCGGCCTGCGCCTCGGTGGTTGTCATGGCTTCTCCTGGTAGGTCCGACCGACGACTTCCGCGTACTGCTGCGACTGTTCGAGGGCCTCGGTCACCGACTTCTGGCCCGCGATCGCCGCGCTGATCTGTTGACTCACCCGGGTGCCGAGATCCTGGAACTCTGGGATGGCCAGGAACTGCACGCCGGTGTACGGCACGGGCTGGACGGTGGGTCGGGCCGGGGTGGCGCCTTCGATCGAATCGAGGGTGACCTTGCCGAATGCCTTTGATGCTTCCTGGTATTCGGGGATGTCGTAGGTGGAGAGCCGGCTGCCCGGGGGCACCCGCGCCCAGCCGAGTTCCTCGCCGACCAACCTGATGTAGTTCTTGTCCGTCATCCAGGAGATGAATCTCCATGCGGCATCGGGTTTGTCGCTGCTCTTGGGAATACCGAGGGCCCAGGTGTAGAGCCATCCCGAGTTGGGCTTTTCCACCATCGGCGCCATCGCATAACCGACCTTGCCCACTACGTTGGACGACGCCGGGTCCTCCAGCACCGAGACCGCCGAGGTGGCGTCGTACCACATCGCGGCGCGGCCCTGGGCGAACTGGGTCGCGCATTCGCCGAAACCACTTGTCGCCGCGCCTGGCTCACCGTGAGTGCGGACCAGGTCGACGTAGAAGTTGACCGCCTTCTGCACCTCGGGGCTGGTGAGCTGGGCATTCCACTGCTCGTCGTACCAGCGCCCGCCGAAAGTGTTGATCACGGTGTCGAGCGGTGCCAGCACCTCTCCCCATCCGGGCTTGCCGCGGAGACAGATTCCGACCATCTCGCCCGGCTTGTCGAGTTTGGCGGCCGCGTCGGCCACGTGCCGCCAGGTGGGGTTGCGCGGCATCTCGATCCCGGCCTGCTCGAACAGGTCCTTGCGATACATCAGGAACGAGGATTCGCCGTAGAACGGGACGGCGTACATGCTGCCCTGGTAGGACAAGGACTCCTTGAGGGATGGGATGAAATCGTCCTCGTCATAGCCCGGGGTGTTGCGGGCATGCTCGGAAAGGTTGACCAGCCAGCCGTTCTCGGCCCACTGCGGAGCTTCGTAGTTGCTGATCATCACCACGTCGAACTCCCCGCCGCCCATCGCGGTCGAGGCGGTGATCTTGGCTCGGGCCTGGTTCTCCGACAGGGTGACGAACCGGAGTTTGATGTCCGGGTTGGCCGCCTCGAACCGGTCGGCCAGGTCACGAGCGTCGGTCATCTGCGAGTTCGACACCATCGCGATGGTCACCGTTTGATCAGTGGCACCCAGGGTGCCCGCCCCCGCGCAACCGGCGGTCATCACCACCGCCGCCGTGGCCAGGCAGGTCGCCAGTCTCTTGATCATGCTCATCGGTCAACCCATCCCTTCACTGCGCCAACAGCCAACGCGCGCAATCGATGTCGCATACCAGCAGGCGCGCCAGCTTGCCGCGCAGGGCGCCCAGAATCGCGTGATACTTGCCCTCCCCGCCGGACACCAGAATGGTCCGGTCGCAGGTACGGATGTCCTCGAGCGGGACCGACATGGCGCGCTGCTGCAGTTCGTCGTGCACCGGCTCCCCGGCGGCGTTGAAGAAGCGGCCGCCGATCTCGCCGACCGCGCCCAGCGACACCAGCTGGTCGATCATTCCGATGTCGAGAAAGCTCCCTTCGAACAGCGTGGTCGACGTCGAGACGGCGCCCACTCCGAAGAGCATCACATCGGCCCGCCTGCCGGCGTCCAGCGTTCGGGAGATCACCGAGTCACCCCGCATGGAGACGACCGTGGCGGGGTCGGCGTACAGGGGCGCGGGAAGCCGGAAGGTCTCGGCCCGCAAGGTATCCGCGCAGCGCGTCAGGATGATCTCGGTGCCGGTCTGGTACGCCGCGGTCGACATGGCGCCGTCGAGCTGCACCACCGCGCGGCAGCTCGCCACCCCGGGCACGAGCGCGGATGCCACCCCGACCTGCTCTGGGCCCCACGTGAATCCGAGCACGTCGTCGGCGCCGAGCCGCCGGATCAACAACGCCGCACCTGCCCGGCTGGCATTGGCCGCGACGACGGCCTCGGTGAGCCCGAACCGCCGCTCCAGCTCCCGCTCCTCGTCGGCGTGGAAATCCTCACGCAGGTCCGGCGGCACCACCACCTCGATGCGAACCAAGCCGTTCGCCTTGGCCCGGGCGACCAACCGCCCCGCGGTGGGGCGGGAGACACCCAATCGCGACGCGATTTCGGCCTGGGTGAGGCCGTCGAGGTAGTACAGCGTCGCGGCGCGGAGCGCGAGACGCAGATCCTCGGGCGTCGGTGTGGTCACGTCCCCTCCAACTGTGAGCAAATGCTCACGGGTGCGAGTAGATGCTCATGACGCTAACATGTGAAATGTGACCCACACAACAGTCAATGCGACAGCCTCGATGCGGGCGGCGGTGCTGACCGAGCCCGGCCGCATAGAGCTCACCGAGCGCCCCATTCCCATTCCAACCGCCGGTGACGTGCTGATCCGGGTCTCGTCGGTGGGCGTGTGCGGCTCCGACACGCACTATTACCGGCACGGGAGGGTGGGCAGTTTCGTCGTCGACGCACCGCTGGTCCTCGGACACGAGGCGGCGGGGACGATCGTCGGCGTGGGCGACGGCGTGGACACCGATCGCATCGGGCAGCGGGTATCCATCGAGCCGCAACGGCCGGACCCCGACAGCGCGGAGACCCGCGCCGGCCACTACAACCTGTGCCCGCACATGCGGTTCTTCGCGACGCCGCCGGTGGACGGCGCGTTCTGCGACTACGTCACCATCGGCGCCGCGTTCGCCCATCCGGTGCCCGACACCATGTCCGACGATGCGGCAGCCCTGTGCGAACCGTTGTCCGTCGGCATCGCCGCCACCCGGAAGGCCGGTATCCGTGGCGGATCGTCGGTGCTCATCGCCGGGGCCGGCCCCATCGGCATCGTCCTGACCCAGGTGGCGCGCGCCTACGGCGCCACCGAGATCATCGTGAGCGATCCGGATGAGTACCGCCGTGGTCAGGCCGCGCGCTTCGGCGCGACGACAGTGCTGCAGCCGGCCGATGTCGCCGGCGTGCGCACCGACACCTTCATCGACGCCTCCGGGGCACCGGCCGCGGTGGCCTCCGGTATCGCGGCCGTTCGCCCAGCCGGAACGGTGGTGCTCGTCGGGTCGGGCGCGGAGACGATGCCGTTGCCCACCCAGCTCATCCAGAACCGGGAACTGCTGCTCACCGGGGTCTTCCGATACGCGAACACCTGGCCGACCGCCATCTCTCTGGTCTCCTCGGGACTCGTCGACCTCGATGCCATGGTGACGGCGCGCTTCCCGCTGGAAAAGGCCGCTGAAGCACTGGATTCCGATCGCGTGCCGGGTAGCGTCAAAAGCGTGGTGACCGTGTCATGAAGCTCGCCGCATCGACATTGGCGCAGCTGCCGATCCCCGGGCCGAGCTACGACCGAGACCAAGTACGCGTCGGCATCGTGCATTTCGGCGTCGGCGGGTTCCACCGCGCGCACCAGGCCATGTATCTCGATCGCCTGCTCGAGCAGGGCGTGGCCGGCGACTGGGGTATCTGCGGCGTCGGCGTGCTGCCGGCCGACCGGCGGATGGCTGAGGTGATGGCCGCCCAGGACGGCCTCTACACCTTGATGCTGGTGCATCCCGACGGTCGTCGTGAGGCGCGGGTGATCGGTTCGATCGTCGACTACCGCTACGCCCCCGACGATCCCGAGAGCGTCATCGAACTGCTGGCCGACCCGGCCGTCCGGATCATCTCCCTGACCATCACCGAGGGCGGCTATCAACTCGACGGCCTGCCCGAGGTGAACGTGTTCGGCCTGGTCACCGAGGCCCTGGCGCGCCGCCGGGACCGCGGCACCGGGTCGCCGACGATCGTGTCGTGCGACAACATCGAGGGCAACGGCGACGTGGCCCGGCACGCCTTCACCACCTACGCCGACCTCAGGCATCCCGGACTGGGCGAGTGGATCAGCGCCAACACCCGGTTCCCCAATTCCATGGTCGACCGGATCACCCCGGTCACCACTGCTGACGTGATCGAAACGGTGCACACCGAATTCGGCGTCTACGACGCGTGGCCCGTGGTCGCCGAGCCGTTCACGTCGTGGGTGCTGGAGGATTCGTTTTCCGCGGGCCGGCCGCCATACGAACAGGCCGCGGTACTGCTGGTCGATGACGTGACACCCTACGAATTGATGAAGCTCCGGTTGCTCAACGCCGGCCATCAGGCACTGTGCTACTTCGGTTATCTGGCCGGGTATCGGCTGGTGCACGACGCCGCAGCCGATCCCTTGTTCGCCCAATTCCTGCTCGCCTACATGGATTCGGAGGGCAGCCCCACGCTGCAGCCCGTTCCCGGCATCGACCTGTCCGATTACCAACGCACGCTCATCGAGCGCTTCGCCAACCCCGGGGTCCGCGACACCATCGCGCGACTGTGCTTCGCATCGTCTGACCGCATCCCGAAATGGTTGCTCCCGGTGATCCGCGAGAACCTGAAAACCGGTGCGCCGGTCCGGTTGTCGGCTGCCGTGGTGGCCAGCTGGGCCAGGTACGCCGAAGGTGTCGACGAGCAGGGGGCACCGATCGACGTTCAGGACCCGCTGGCCGATTCCCTGGTGCCGCTGGCCCGCTCCCAGCACCGGCACCCGACGGCGTTCATCGAGAACACCACGCTGTTCGGCGACCTCGCCCAACAGCCACGATTTGTCGACGACTACCTGTGGGCCCTGGATTCGCTGCACAATGTGGGTGCCCGCGCAACGCTGGAGGCCCTGCAGTCATGAGTCGCGCACTGATCATCGGTGAGGCATTGATCGACATCGTCGAGAGATCATCCGAAACGGCGGGGAACGACCGCACGGAGTACGTCGGCGGCAGCCCGCTCAACGTGGCCGTCGGTCTGAGCCGCCTGGGGCGCGGTGTCGACTTCCTCACCCACATCGCCGAGGACGACTACGGCAAGCGCATCGTCGACTATGTGGAAGGCTCTGGAGTACAACTGGTTTCGGGCAGCTTGACGGCCGGCCGGACACCCACTGCATCGGCCATCCTGGACTCCTCGGGATCGGCCCGATACGAGTTCGACATCGACTGGCAGCTGGCCGGCACCCCTGAGGTGGCGACCCCGCTGCTGGTCCACACCGGCTCGATCGCCACCGTGCTGGAGCCGGGCTGCCGGGCCACCGCCGCCCTGCTGGATGCCTACCGCATGTCGGCAACCATCAGCTTCGATCCGAATGTGCGGCCGGCCGTGATCGAGGACGACGACATCGCCCGCGGGCGGATCGACCGGCTCGTGGAACGGGCCGACATCGTCAAGGCCTCCGACGACGACCTGCGCTGGGTGGATCCCCGCCACACCCCTGAACAGACCGCGCGGGCCTGGCTCGAGGTCGGCCCGTCGATCGTCGCGGTGACGGCGGGCGAGCGCGGGGCGTTCGCGGTGTGCCGGGCCGGTTCCGTGTCGGTACCCGCGCAGCACGTGAACGTCGTGGACACCGTGGGAGCCGGCGACGCCTTCATGACCGGCATGCTCGATGCACTGTGGTCGTTCGGGCTGCTCGGCGCCGATCACCGCCGTGACCTGGCGCGGATCAGCGCCGAGACACTGGAGCAGGTGCTGTCGGCGGCGGTTCGAGCCTCGGCACTGACGGTGGCGCGGGCCGGGGCGGACCTGCCCGACCGGGCGACACTCGACGGTGCTCAAGCCTGACGTTTCGCCCGGGACAGTCGTTCCGCCGTGGCGCAACGTGCTTCATGGCCTGATGACGTCCGCGATGACTGCGGCCACCGCGTCGGCCTGCGTCTCGGGCATGCGGGCATATCCGCACACCAGTCCCCTGACACTTGGCGAGCCGGCGAAGAACGTGGACAGCGGCGACACAGCGACGCCCCGGTCGCGGAGTGCGGCGGTGATCGCGGTGTCATCGATCCCCTCGTCCAGCCGCACCACCACGTGCAGACCGGCCTCGACGCCCTGTAGCTGGACGCCTGGGCACCGGCGTTCGAGCGCGCCGACGAGCGCCGATCGTCGGGCCGAGTACGTGCGCGCCGCCCGGGCGAGATGGCGGGTGAGCGCACCCGATTCGATGAACCGAGCCAAGGCGAGAGCGGTTATCCCGCAGACCGATTCACCACTGTCGTCAAGTGCATCGGCGGCGGGCCCCCGTAGCCTCGGTGGTGGCAGCAGCCAGGCCAGCCGCAGCGCGGGCGTGAGGATCTTCGATGCGGTACCGATGTAGGCCACGCAGTCGCGCCCGCCGTCGATGCCGCGCAATGCGGGCAGTGCGGATACGTCGTACCGGAACTCGCCGTCGTAGTCGTCCTCGATGAGCAGGCTGCCGGTCCGCGCGGCCCACTGCACGAGACGCGCGCGCCGGGGCACAGGTAGCCGGGATCCGAGCGGATACTGGTGTGCCGGTGTGCAATACACGGCCGAGTCGCCGGCGCGCAACGCTGCCGGGTCGAGGCCGTCGGTGTCGACCGTCACGGGACGGGTTCGGGCGCCGGACATCTCGAAGGCCCGCCGCGCCTCGGCATAGCCTGGTTCTTCGAACGCGATGTCCCGCCCGGCCAACCCGGCCGCCACCGTGAGAGTGCGCAGCGCCNCCGACCACAGCTGGCGCGGGGTGCCCCCCCGCCACACCCCTGAACAGACCGCGCGGGCCTGGCTCGAGGTCGGCCCGTCGATCGTCGCGGTGACGGCGGGCGAGCGCGGGGCGTTCGCGGTGTGCCGGGCCGGTTCCGTGTCGGTACCCGCGCAGCACGTGAACGTCGTGGACACCGTGGGAGCCGGCGACGCCTTCATGACCGGCATGCTCGATGCACTGTGGTCGTTCGGGCTGCTCGGCGCCGATCACCGCCGTGACCTGGCGCGGATCAGCGCCGAGACACTGGAGCAGGTGCTGTCGGCGGCGGTTCGAGCCTCGGCACTGACGGTGGCGCGGGCCGGGGCGGACCTGCCCGACCGGGCGACACTCGACGGTGCTCAAGCCTGACGTTTCGCCCGGGACAGTCGTTCCGCCGTGGCGCAACGTGCTTCATGGCCTGATGACGTCCGCGATGACTGCGGCCACCGCGTCGGCCTGCGTCTCGGGCATGCGGGCATATCCGCACACCAGTCCCCTGACACTTGGCGAGCCGGCGAAGAACGTGGACAGCGGCGACACAGCGACGCCCCGGTCGCGGAGTGCGGCGGTGATCGCGGTGTCATCGATCNCGCCGCCAATCCGTGGCGACGATCAGCTCGGGGTCAGGGTGTCCCGGCATGAGATCCCAGGCCGGCCGGCGCCGGCCCGGCCCGGGCGCCACCTGTGGTGCGGCCGGAGCCGAAGTGACGTGTGAGGCCGCGCCCGCCAGGGCCGCGGTGTCCGCCCCGTCGGCGATCCGGGTGCCCGATCCGGGTCTCGATGTGGTGTACCCGGCCGCGGCCAGCTCGTCGTACGCGTCGACGACGGATGAGCGCGCGACCGCGAGTTCGGCCGCGAGACTGCGGGTGGACGGCAGCGCATCTCCGGGGCCGAGCCTGCCCATCCTGATCTGTTCGACGATGGCCGTCGCGATCCGCTGACGCAGCGGCGACTCGCCGGATGGCAGCCGCAAGGCCAGGTGCAGGTCAGTAGCGTGGCGAGCCATGACGACCACAATAGTGGTCTGCACTTTTTACCTAGTTCTGGATCTTCTGACCAATCCGGAATCAAGCCAGACTTCGATTCGTGAAGCAGATCAGAAGAGAAAGCCACCGCGCCCGCACCGATCGCGCCGACCTCGACGCCGTGCTCGACGCCGCGGCGGTGGGCACACTCGCGACCGTGGCGGATGGACAACCCTGGGTTGTGCCGATGCTCTACGCCCGCGACGGTGACCGGGTCATCCTCCACGGCTCGACCGGCGCCGGTGCGCTGCGGCAGGTCGCGGCCGGGGCGCCGGCGGCATTCTGCGTCACGTTGCTCGACGGAATCGTCGTGGCAGACACGCTTTTCGATTCCACGGCCAATTACCGCTCGGCGGTGGTGCGTGGACATCTGACGGTCATCGACGCCCATGAGTCGGCATACGCACTGGATCTGATGAGCGATTCGCTGATCCCCGGGCGCAGCGCAGAGGTTCGTGCCAGCACCAAGAAGGAGCTCGCCGCGACGCTGACGATTGCCCTGCCGATCACCCCCGACGGCTGGACGGTCAAAGTACGCGACGCACCGCCGCCGGCACCGGACGAGTCGACTCCCGCCGGCGGATGGGCGGGTGTGGTGCCGCTCCGGACCGTGGCCGGCGATCCCGTTCCCGCGCCGTGGGTCGGCGCAGACGTCGACGTACCCAAGTCCGTTCGCCGCCTCGTCGAGCGCACCTGATCGGCTGGGCAAAGGGGGCAAATGAGCTCCGGCTCGGCCCCCTCGCTCCGCCCACGGGGACGGATGCCAATCGCCGGTGATACGTGAGGTGAGGATTCTCGGCGACCTGGTGGGCCATACTGGCCTTATGCGATCCATCTGGAAGGGTTCGATCGCCTTCGGCCTGGTGAACGTACCGGTCAAGGTCTACAGCGCGACCGAGGACCACGACATCAAGTTCCACCAGGTCCACGCCAAGGACAACGGACGCATCCGCTACAAGCGGGTGTGCGAGGTGTGTGGCGAGGTCGTCGAATACCGCGACATCAACAAGGCCTTCGAATCCGACGACGGCCAGATGGTGGTGATCACCGACGAGGACATCGCCACCCTGCCCGAGGAACGCAGTCGTGAGATCGAGGTCGTGGAGTTCATCCCGGCCGAACAACTCGACCCGTTGATGTACGACAAGAGCTACTTCCTGGAGCCCGACTCCAAGTCGTCGAAGTCCTACGTGCTGCTGGCCAAGACCCTCGCCGAGACCGAACGGGTGGCCATCGTGCACTTCTCGCTGCGCAACAAGACCCGGCTGGCCGCATTGCGGGTCAAGGACTTCAGCAAGCGCAACGTCATGATGATCCATACCCTGCTGTGGCCCGACGAGATCCGCGATCCCGATTTCCCGGTGTTGGACAAGGAAGTCGAGATCAAGCCGGCCGAGTTGAAGATGGCCGGGCAGGTGGTCGAGTCGATGACCGACGACTTCAAGCCCGATCAGTTCCGCGACGATTATCAGGAACAGCTGCACGAGCTGGTGCAGGCCAAACTCGAAGGCGGAGAAGCCTTCGCGGTCGAAGAGCAACCCACCGAGCTCGACGAGACCGAGGATGTGTCCGACCTGCTGGCCAAGCTCGAGGCCAGCGTGAAGGCGCGCGGCGGCGGCAAGGATTCGAGCAAGGATGGCAAGGAGCCGGCCAAGAAAGCCCCGGCGAAGAAGGCACCCGCCAAGAAGGCGGCGGCCAAGAAGACTGCCGCGAAGAAGTAGCCGGGACTAGCCTGGCACGGGCCGTCACCTCGCGAGCTCAGCGACGGCAGTCCAGATCCACGTACACCGTCGTGTACTGCAATACCTGCCCGGGGTTGAAGGACGTGATCCCGACGGCACCGGCCGGCGGTTGCGTACCCATGACCGAATGCCCTGGGCGCACGGCGCTTACCGTGCAATTGTCGATGGCACCGCTGCCGACCTTGCTCAAGATCACCCGGTATCCCTCGCTCTGCAGCTGACTGATGGTCTCGCTCGCCGACGACTCAGGTGTCGGCGCGGCGGTAGCCGTTGCCGCCAGTGCGATGTCGAGTCCACATAATCCGGCACCGGCGACAAGCGCGTGCTTCAAGTTCCGTTTCACAGGGTTCAGCCGATCCTTTCGGTTCCGTTGACGTGGGCTGAACTCTAAGTGTCCGAATTCCGTTGTCCGCCAATCTCATACCGAATCCATACCGGTTAATCTGCAGCGAACACCGTCGCAACACCGCGTTTACATACACCCGCTCGAAGCGACGCTAGGCGGGCACGTCGACGCGCAAGGCCTCGTGCTCGTCGAGGATGCGGCGCAGCGCGGCGTCCATCGGATGGGCCGATTCCAGATCGCGGCTGCACCGGCGGTCTACGGCGACCACCGTGCCCAAGCGCAACGGCATGTGCTCGATCTGGTCGACGAACTCGTCGAACAACGTGCGCGGTGTGGCCAGGTAGTAGTGGGCGTGACGGGCATCGGCGAATCGTGCGCCGTACATCAGCCCGCACTGGGTGAATACGAACAGTTCCGAGGCCGGATGCGCGGCGCGCGCATGGCCGAACTCCTCCTCTCCCCACGCGGCCGCCGCGAGGCGCGCCTGCGCCAGGCGATCCTGCACGTCATCGGTGCAGGCCAGCAGGCGATGAACCAGCGCACCCGCCGTCGACGGATATCGGTCGATCGCGGGCCTGAAATGCCCCGCGAAAACATCGCCGAAGAAGTCATATCGTTGCTGGGTCATCGCGGCTCCCCACCTTGAGCTGACCACTCCAGTGTGCGCCTGTCAGCACCGCCGCGGAGCGGCTTTGGACAACGCGCAAGTGACATGCAGGAGAAACCGAAGTCAACTAGAACGTGTTTCAAAAACGCCTCCCGCACGCCGTGACACCCTGCTAGCGTGGCGCCGAGCTAGGGAACGGAGCGTAGGTGATTCTCGACAGATTCCGACTGGACGACAAGGTTGCGATCGTCACCGGAGCAGGACGTGGACTGGGGGCGGCCACCGCACTCGCGTTCGCCGAGGCCGGTGCCGACGTGCTGATCGCGGCCCGCACACAGGCCCAACTCGATGAGGTGGCCGGGCAGATCGCCGAGGCCGGACGGCGGGCCCACGTCGTCGCCGCCGACCTGGCCCACCCCGAGGCCACCGCGGAGCTCGCGGCCGCCGCGGTCGATGCGTTCGGCAAGCTCGACATCGTCGTCAACAATGTCGGCGGCACCATGCCCGCACCACTGATGAACACCTCCACCAAGGACCTGCGCGATGCCTTCACGTTCAACGTGTCGACGGCGCACGCCCTGACGTGCGCGGCGGTGCCGCTGATCCTCGAGCACTCGGGTGGCGGCAGCATCATCAACATCACCTCCACGGTGGGCCGGCTGGCCGGGCGCGGGTTCGCCGCCTACGGCACCGCGAAAGCCGCACTGGCGCACTACACGCGGCTGTCCGCGCTGGATCTGTGCCCGCGCATCCGCGTCAACGCCATCGCACCGGGCTCGATCCTCACCTCGGCGCTGGACATCGTCGCGTCCAACGAGGCGCTGCGCGATCCGATGGAGAAGGCCACGCCGTTGCGGCGGCTCGGCGATCCGGCCGATATCGCCGCGGCCGCGGTATATCTGGCCTCCCCCGCCGGCAGCTACCTCACCGGCAAGGTGCTCGAGGTCGACGGCGGCCTCAACATGCCCAATCTCGACCTGCCCATCCCCGACCTCTGACCCGACGACTCGACCCCGAAGGAGCAGTGTGGCTATTCGCGTAGCGGCGATCGGTACCGGAAACGTCGGTCAGCATGCGCTGGCGCAGCTGATCGCCAACCCGGACTACGACCTCACCGGGGTGTGGGTGTCGTCGGCAGCCAAGGCCGGCAAGGACGCCGGAGAGATTGCCGGACTTGATGTTTCGACCGGCGTTCGAGCCACCGATGATCTCGACGCGATCCTGGCCGACAAGCCGGACTGCGCGGTCTACACGGCGTTGGCCGACAACCGGCTGCCCGAGGCCCTGGAAGACTACCGGCGCATTCTGGCCGCCGGCGTCAACGTGGTGGCCAGTTCTGCGGTGTTCCTGCAGTATCCGTGGCAGGTGCTGCCCGCCGAGCTGATCGAGCCCATCGAAACTGCGGCGCAGGCGGGCGGCGCGAGCATCTTCGTGAACGGCATCGACCCCGGCTTCGCCAATGACCTTCTGCCCCTTGCCCTTGCGGGCACGTGCCAGCAGATCGAGCAGATCCGGTGCATGGAGATCGTCGACTACGCCACCTACAACAGTGCGGCGGTGATGTTCGACGTGATGGGCTTCGGCAAGACGATCGACGAAACCCCGATGTTGCTGCAGCCCGGTGTGCTGAGCCTGGCGTGGGGTTCGGTGGTCCGGCAGCTGGCCGCCGGTCTCGGTATCGAACTCGACGAGGTGACCGAGGAGCACACCCGGGTGCCGGCGCCGGAGGATTTCGACATCGCGGCCGGACATATTCCAGCGGGCACCACCGCCGCACTGCGATTCGAGGTGCGCGGCATGAAGGACGGCAAGGTCGCCGTGGTGCTGGAACATGTCACGCGGCTGCGCGACGACCTGTGCCCGGATTGGCCGCAGCCCGCCCAGGAAGGCGGGTCCTATCGCGTAGTGGTCACCGGTGAGCCGTCCTACACGCTGGACCTGTGCCTGAGCAGCCCCAATGGTGACCACAACCATGCGGGCCTGGTCGCGACGGCTGCGCGGGTGGTCAACGCGATCCCCGCAGTGGTGGCCGCGGATCCCGGAATCCGGACGACGCTCGATCTGCCGTTGATCACCGGCCGGGGTCTGTACGCTGCCGGTTAGTCCCCTGCGCGAAGGAGCGTTCCGATGAAGTTTCGCCTCACCACGCTGGCCGGTTGCCTGCTGACCGGCGGCGCCGCGGCGGCGATCGCCATGGCACCGCTGGCCGCGGCCGAACCCAGCGCCCCGAGCGAACCTCGCTTGCTGCCTCAATGCGAGGTGACCGGCGGCAGCTCCGTCGAGGGTGGGCAGACCACCGAATGCGCGTCCGAGGGCAACGTGCAGATCGACTCGACACCCCCGCAGCCGAGCTACGGGATGTTCCCTTGGGACGACGAGTTTTTCGTCCTCTGACCAGCGCCGACAACTCTTTTCGGACGTAGACTTACTCCAGCGATCGGAGTAGGTCATGACCCACATCATTCGGTACCTGGCGACGTTGGTCGCGGTGCCGTGTCTGGCGATTCTCGGCGCCCCGGCCGGCGCGGCTGCACCGCAGTGCACCAACACCGGACCGAGCACCACGCAATGCCAGACCAAGGGCAGCACGCAGATCGTCACTTCGCCTCCGGCAATGAACTACGGTCCCTGGTACGGGCCGGCATTCGGAACCGGCATCATTCTTGGATGGTGAAGCTTATTTTCGGCGCGGCAATCCTGTCGGCCACAGCGGGATTCGCAGTAGGACTCATCGCCGCGCCGTCGGCTGCCGCCGATCCGGAATGCACCGATGTGGGTGGCGCGACCCGGTGCTCGAGCCCGGGCAATGTGCAGATCAATGCCACGCCGACTCAGCGTGGGCCGTATCTCCCGTACGGCTGCGACCCGGCCTACGCCGCCCTCTGTTATGACGACATTCCCGGCATCGCGATCAATATCGGCGGCGGGGATCACGACGGCGGCGGAGGTGGGCGTCACCCTCACCGGCGCTAGCTGAATGCCGAGGTTTCGGCTAACCTAACTTTTCTATTCGCATACCCGGATAGAGAGGTGAGTCGTTGCTGGAGGACACCAGGACGCGCACGGCACCGAGCTGGTTGCTGCTCGGGCCGGCTTTCGTCGCGGCGATCGCGTACGTCGACCCCGGCAACGTGGCCGCCAACGTCAGCGCGGGAGCCCAGTTCGGCTACCTGCTCGTCTGGGTGATCGTGGTGGCCAACGCCATGGCCGGCCTGGTGCAATACCTCTCGGCCAAGCTCGGCCTGGTCACCGGACGGTCGTTGCCCGAGGTGGTCGCCGACCACACCCGCACCCCCACCCGCATCGCCTACTGGATCCAGGCCGAATTGGTCGCCATGGCCACCGATCTCGCCGAGGTCGTCGGTGGCGCGATCGCCCTGTACCTGCTGTTCGATCTGCCGCTGCTGGTGGGCGGCGTCATCACCGGTGCCGTGTCACTTCTCCTGCTCAGCGTGCAGAACCGCAGCGGCCAGCGGGTATTCGAGCGGGTGATCACCGGACTGCTGCTGATCATCGCCATCGGTTTCTTGACCAGCCTGTTCGTGGAGACTCCCCCGGCCGCTGAGGTCGCGGCCGGGCTGATCCCCCGGTTCGAGGGTGCCGAAAGCCTGCTGCTGGCCACCGCGATGCTCGGCGCCACGGTGATGCCGCACGCGGTCTACCTGCATTCAGGCCTGGCCCGCGACCGGCACGGCCGGCCCGAGGCCGGTGCCCGGCGCCGGTTCCTGCTCAAAGTCACCCGGTTCGACGTCGGGATGGCGATGCTGCTGGCCGGGGCGGTGAACCTGGCCATGCTGCTGGTCGCGGCCACCAACCTGCAAGGGCGTGACAACACCGACTCGATCGAGGGAGCCCACGCCGCGGTGCGTGACACGCTGGGCCCGACGGTCGCGCTGTTGTTCGCCATCGGACTGCTGGCCTCCGGCCTGGCGTCCACCTCGGTCGGCGCCTACGCCGGCGCCATGATCATGCAGGGCCTGCTGCAGCGCTCCTACCCGCTGCTGCTGCGCCGCCTGGTCACGCTGATTCCCGCCCTGGCCATCCTGGCCTTCGGCGTCGACCCCAGCCGGGCGCTGGTGCTCTCACAAGTCGTGCTCTCCTTCGGCATTCCCTTGGCGCTGATCCCACTGATCCGGCTGACCAGCAACGCGAGCCTGATGGGCGAGGACGTCAACCACCGCGTGACCTCGGCACTCGGCTGGGTGGTGGCCGGATTGATTAGTGTGCTCAATGTGGTGCTCATCTATCTGACCGTCACAGGCTGAATGCGGCATTCGTACTTCGCCTACGGCTCCAATCTGTGCGTGGCGCAGATGGGCCGGCGCTGTCCGGGCGCGATCGATCCCAGACCGGCCCGCCTGGACGGCCACGGATGGCTGATCAACCAGCGCGGCGTGGCCACCATCGAACCCGTCGGATCATCGCAAGTACACGGTGTGCTGTGGCAACTCACCGACCACGATCTGGCCGCGCTCGACAGCGCCGAGGGTGTGCCGGTGCGCTACCGCCGGGACCGGCTCACCGTGCACACGACCGGGGGCCCCGAGGCGGCCTGGGTCTATATCGATCACCGCGTCCGACCCGGTCCGCCGCGGCCGGGCTATCTGGAACGCATTCTCGACGGTGCGACGCACCACGAGCTGCCGCACACCTGGATCGAGTTCCTGCGGCGCTGGGCGCACTAGATTCAATCGCGGGTGGTCGCCGCTGCCAATTCGCCTATCACGTCGCTGATTTCACCGCGCCGCCGCCAGGCTCGCCGCTGCCGAATCGCGCCGTTGCCATCGGCGGCGATACGGGCCAGCTCCTCACACACCATGTCGACGTCGCCCAACTCCTCGAGCGCCGGCTGCAGCGTCTCGACGAACCGCGTCAGTAGCTCGCGCGCCGGCATCACCGACTGATCCCCGGCCAGATAGATGCCGTCACCTTCCAGGCCGTCGTGCGCGGCCTTCCAATGCGCCGCTCGTATCGCGCAATCGGTGAGCCGCGGTGCTGCTTCGCCGTCGTCGTGTGCCCGCAACGCGGTCATCACACCGGCGCGAATCAGAGTCGCCAGCACCACCGTCTCGGCCACCGTGGCCGGCACGTCCGACACCCGGGTCTCCACCGTCGGAAAGTTCGCCGACGGGCGCACATCCCAATAGATCATCCCGTCGTCCAACGCGACACCGGCGCGCTGCAGCATGTCGACGGCGGCGTCGTACTCCGCCGCCGAATCGAAGTGCGGCGGCGGGCCCGAGCTGGGCCAGCGTGTCCACAGCACGCTGCGGAAGCTCGCGTAGCCGCTGTCGGTGTTGCGGTAGATCGACGAGTTGGCGGTCAGCGCCAGCAGCACGTGCAGCCAGGGTCGCAGCCAGTTGCTGACGTGAATCGCGGCTTCCCGGTCAGGTACCGCGACGTGCACATGACAACCACAGATGCCCTGTTCGTGGGCGATCATGCCGAACCGGTGGGCGATCTTGCGGTAGCGCGGCGTCGGGGTGACGGGGAACTTGTGCGGCACGGTCGGCGGGAGCGCGGCCGCCAACAACTGCGCCCCGTTGGCCGCAGCGGCCTCGGCGGTAATCCGGCGCAACCTGGCCAACTCGGAACGCAACGCGCCGCTGGTGTCCATCACGTCGGTGTTGGTCTCGATCTGACAGCTGGTCAGCTCCAGTTGCAGTTTCACACCGTGCTCAGCCGCGCACGCGGCGACCTGCTTGTTGCGGGCGATCGGTTCACCGCCCTGGGGGTCGACGAGCAGGAACTCCTCTTCCACACCCACCGTCGGATGACTCGTCACGGCTGAGAATTGCCCGCACCCGACACTCCCAAACCTGGGACGCTCATGCCTAAGATCGGGTGATGCCCAAGGACTTCCGCTTCGGCGTCAGCCTGCGTACGGCCGAATCCCAATCCCAGGTTGCCGACGCGGCACGTCGCGCCGAAGACCTCGGATTCGACGTGCTCAACGTGCCCGACCATCTCGGTGCACCCGCACCGTTCCCGACGCTCATCGCGATCGCCGCGGCGACCAGCTCCCTGCGGGTCGGGACGTTCGTGCTGAACGCCTGCTTCTACAAGCCCGCCCTGCTGGCTCGCGACGCCACCGCGCTGCGGGACCTGTCCGGGGGCCGGTTCGACCTGGGCCTCGGCGCCGGCTACGTGCGTGAGGAGTTCGAGGCGGCCGAGCTGCCGTACCCCAGTGCCCGCGAGCGCATCGACTACCTGCGCCACACCACCGAGTACATGCGCGAGCATGCGCCCGACATCCCGATCCTCATCGCGGGCAACGGGGACCGATTGCTGACGGTGGCCGCCCAGACCGCCGATATCGTGGGCCTCACCGGTGGCGACCACGTCACGGGTGACCCTCTGGCAGAACGCATTTCCTTCCTGCGCAATGCCGCCGGGCAACGATTCGACGATCTCGAACTCAACATCGCCATCACCGCGATGCCTGCCCCCGGCAGCGAGATGCCCATCCTCAACGTCCCGCGCCATTTCCTGCCCTACCTCAGCGACGAAGAGCTGCTGCGGCATCCGGGGGTGCTGTCCGGATCGGTCAGCGCGATCGCCGATCGCCTGCGCGGCCTGCGAGAGAACTATGGGATCAGTTACATCATCGTGCAGATCGCCCACGCCGAGGCCTTCGGGAAGGTGATCGCCGAACTCCGGTAGAAGTTCTTTCCATCCGGGCCGGGCCCGGCTCCGAATACCGGGTGTGGAACACATTCATCCTGGTGGGCGCGCCGTCGCGGTGATCGGTAGCGGTGTCGCCGGTCTGACCGCCGCGTATGCCCTGTCCGCACGTGACCGCGTGACCCTGCTCGAAGCCGACACCCGATTCGGCGGACATGCCCATACCCAGCATGTTGTCGAAGACGGCCACACCGTCGCACTCGACACGGCCTTCCTGGTTCACAACGACCGCACGTACCCGACCCTGTGCCGGTTGTTCGGCGAACTCGGGATCCGTACTCAAGACACCGACATGTCAATGTCCGTGCGTGATGACGGTACCGGTCTGGAGTACGCCGGAGCCCGTGGCCTGAGCGGATTGTTTCCCAGCTGGTCCAATCTGGGTCGGCCCCGCTACCTGCTGATGCTGGGCGAGGTCACCCGATTCCACCGGCTGGCAACTCAATTGCTGCGGCGCGAGACAACCGGGAACGAGGAAACCCTCGGCGAGTTTCTGCACCGCCACGGGTTCTCCCGGTATTTCACCGAGCGATTCATGACCCCGCTGGTTGCCGCGGTCTGGTCGTGCCCGCCGGGTGAAGCCTTGCGCTATCCGGCGCGGTACCTGTTGGTCTTCCTGCAGCACCACGGCATGCTGTCGGTCTTCGGATCGCCGACGTGGCGCACGGTAGTCGGCGGGTCGGCCAACTACGTCGACGCGATTGTGTCCCGACTGCCCGAGGCGGTGACCGGCGCGCACGTGCGATCCGTGCGCCGATGCGCCGACGGCGTGCTCATCACCGTCGACGGCCAGCCACCACGGCGGTTCGATGCCGCTGTCATCGCCACCCACCCCGACCAGGCGCTACTGATGCTCGACCACCCGAGCGAGGACGAGCGGCACATCCTCGGAGCCATCCCCTACAGCCTCAATCGGGCTCAGCTGCACACCGACGAGTCGGTACTGCCACGGCTGCCCCGAGCCCGCGCGTCCTGGAACTATCTGATCGACCCGGTTGATCATGCCGTCACCGTCACATACGACATCACCAGACTCATGAAGCTCGGTGGCGGCCGGCGCTACCTGGTGACCCTGGGTGGGGCCCATCGGGTGGACCCGTCGAAAGTCGTGGCCGAGATGATCTACGCCCATCCGGCCTACACCACCGAATCCGTAGCCGCGCAACGACTGCTGCCTCAGCTCAACGACGACCGCGTCGTCTTCGCCGGGGCCTATCACGGTTGGGGGTTCCACGAGGACGGTGCCGCATCGGGATTGCGGGCCGCGCAGCGATTGGGCGCACGATGGGCCGGCGGCACGGTTGCGGAGCCGCTGGCATGCTGACGCCGGCGCTGTACCGCACCAGGATCACCCACGTCCGCCGCGCCCCCGTGCGCCATCGCTTCAGCTACCGCGGTTACAGCTGGTATGTGGACCTCGACCGGATGCCGCAGTTACCGCGCTGGCTGCGACCGTTCGCCCGATTCGAGGCAGACGACCATTTCGCGGGCGGACCGAAAGACTCACTACGCCAACGCGTCGACGAATTCTTGTTGTCGCACGACGTGGACCTCGACGGCGGTAGGGTGACCGCGCTGCTCCAGGCGCGGGTGCTCGGATATGTGTTCAACCCACTGAGCCTGTACTGGTGCCACGACGCCTCCGGCACGCTGCGCTTCGTGGTCGCCGAGGTCCACAACACCTACGGCCGGCGGCATGCTTATCTGCTTCCCGCCGGGCAGTGCGCGAACGTGCCCAAGCGCATGTACGTCTCACCGTTCAACGCCGTCGACGGGCACTACCGGGTGCGCGCCCCAGAGCCCGGCGAACATGTCGACGTGACGGTTTCGCTTCACCGCCAAGGTCATCCGGCCTTCGTCGCCACCCTTCGCGGTGACCGGAGGCCGGTGAACACCTGGGAAGTTCTTCGTCTGCAACTGGCCGCGCCGCTGGCGCCGCTGGCCGGAGCCCTCGCCATCCGTGTCGAAGGAATCACGTTGTGGCTGCGCCGCGTCCCGGTGGTCCCCCGCCCTGCCGAAGTAGCCGTTGAGTCCGTTACCGAGAACCAAGGAAGGCCACTGTGAACACCCGGACCGGAACGTCCCCCGCCATCGACCCCAGCCGCTGGCCGGACGTGGCACATCCACCGCGCGGCCCGATGGCCGCGGTATCCGGCGCAGTGGCCGACCGGCTGCTGCGACGGGCCGCGGCGACATTGCCGGTGCGGCTGTCGTTTCCGGACGGCACCGTGATCGGGGCCGCGGACCCGACGCTGCCCACCATGGTCATCGAACGGCCGGCAGCGCTGGCCAGGAGGATCGGTTGCCACGGCCTGATCGGCTTCGGTGAGTCCTATATGGCCGGTGAGTGGCATTCCGATGATCTCGTCGGCTTGCTCACCTCGTTCGGCCGGTCGATGGGCGATTTGGTTCCCGCTGCGCTGCAACGGTTCCGCACCGTGGCGCTGCCCCGGTCACCACGCTCGGCCCACAACGATCCTGCTCAGTCCCGGCGGAACATCGCGGCGCACTACGACCTGTCGAACGAGCTGTTCTCGGAGTTTCTCGACGAGACGATGAGTTACTCCAGCGCGCTGTTCCCGCAACTGCCCGGGACAGCGGCCGGGCTGGCCGAGGCTCAGCGCCGGAAGATCGACCGACTGCTCGACGCCGCGGGAGTGCGGCCGGGCAGCCGAGTATTGGAGATCGGTACCGGCTGGGGTCAACTCTGCATCCAGGCCGCCGAACGCGGCGCCGAGGTCCGTTCGATCACCCTGTCAGCCGAGCAACAACGGCTGGGCCGGCAACGGGTGTCGGCGGCCGGTCTGGCGGACCGGGTCGGTATCGACCTGCGCGACTACCGCGATGTCGACGGCTGCTACGACGCAGTGGTGTCGGTTGAGATGGTCGAAGCCGTGGGTTACCGATTCTGGCCCACGTATTTTCGAGCGCTCGACCGACTGGTCACCCCCGGAGGCCGGGTCGCAATCCAGGCGATCACCATGCCGCACGACCGCATGCTGGCCTCGCGCGACACTCACACCTGGATCCAGAAGTACATCTTCCCCGGCGGGCTGCTGCCGTCTACCGAAGCGATCATCGGTCTCACCGAACGGCATACCCGGCTACGCACCGTTGACATGATGTCGCTGCGGCCGCATTACGCCGAGACCCTGCGACTGTGGCGGGAACGCTTCGTCTCCCGCCGCGACGCCGTGGCAGCACTCGGATTCGACGACATCTTCGTCCGCATGTGGGAGCTGTATCTGGCGTACTCCGAAGCCGGTTTCACCTCGGGCTACCTCGACGTCTACCAGTGGACATTCGCCCCGACAGGAGGACACCGGTGAACCTGCTCATCGTCACCACGGTATCGCTGGCCGCACTCGCCGTGGTCCACGGCGCGACATTCTTGATCGGACGAAAAATCGGGCGGTACAACGTCGTCGACGTGGCCTGGGGCATAGGCTTCATCGCGATCGCGGCCGTCAGCGCCGTTCTCGGCACCGGCGACCTCCTCCGGCGCGTCCTGCTATTGGTGTTGATCGCCCTCTGGGCGGGCCGATTGTCCTGGCACATGGTGCTGAAGTCCGCGGGCAAAGGTGAGGATCCGCGTTATGAGGAGCTGCTGGGCGGCGACTACTCGACCGCTCATGTGCTGCGCAAGGTGTTCGTGGTCCAGGGAGCGGCAACCTGGTTCGTGTCCTTTCCCGTCCAGCTGTCAGCGACGTTGGGGCCGACTCCAGCCGTCCTGCGGCCGGTTCTGTTTGGGGGCGTGTTGATCTGGGCCGTCGGCCTGGCGTTCGAAGCGATCGGCGACCACCAGCTGCGCCGCTTCAAATCCGACCCGGCCAACCGGGGAGCCATCATGGACCGCGGGTTGTGGGCCTGGACCCGCCATCCCAACTATTTCGGCGACTGCTGCGTGTGGTGGGGATTATGGCTGTCGAGCATCTGCGGCTGGCTGTCGCTGGCGACGGTGCTCTCCCCGGTGTTGATGACGTATTTCCTCGTATACGCAACCGGTGCCCGACTGGCCGAAAAGCACATGTCGGGCCGGCCCGGGTTCGCGGAATACTGTTCGCGCACTTCCTTTTTCATCCCCAGGGCACCGAGATACGGATAAACGTGACGGCGCAGGCCCGAGTGGCTAGGCTGCTGTGGGTGACCGCCGAACTCGACGCGTTGCTGCGGCGGGTGGCCCGACGCGACGTCGACGCCTTCGCCGAGCTCTACGACCGTACGCGGTCGCGGGTATTCGGTCTGGTCACCCGCGTTCTGCGCGATCCTGGTTACAGCGAGGAAACCACTCAGGACATCTATCTCCAGGTGTGGCGCACCGCGGACAGCTACGACCCGGCGGCCGGATCACCGATGGCCTGGCTGATGACGCTCGCGCACCGGCGGGCGGTGGACCGGGTTCGCGCCGAACAGGCCGCCAGCCATCGTGAGTCACGCTATGGCGCAACCAGCGTGGAGCCGCCCACCGACAATGTCGCCGACTCGGTGATCATCCAGGACGAGCAGCGCCGCGTCGCCGAATGCCTGTCGTCGCTGACGGACGCCCAGCGCGAGTGCATCCATCTCGCCTACTACGACGGGCTGACCTACAGCCAGGTCTCTCAACGGTTGGCGGCCAACCTCGCCACCATCAAATCGCGGATGCGCGACGCCCTCCGCGGCCTTCGCAACTGCCTGGGGGCGGCATGACCGAACCCGTTGACCCCGAACTGATCGAGCTGGCGACCCCGTATGCCCTGCACGCGGTGTCCGAGAGCGAGCGGGCTGACATCGAACAACGCCTCGCCGTGGCCCCTTCGGAGGTCGCGGCCCAGTTCGCGCGCGAAGTGCGGGAGGTGCGGGAAACCATGGCGCGGCTGGCCGGGTCCACCACCCTGGAGCCACCACCGCATCTGCGTGAACAGCTGCTGGCCGCGGTCTCGGTGCGTGAGCTGCGGCCCACCCCGCGCTGGCGCAAGACGGCTTTGGCGGCCGCGGCCGCGGTCGTCATCGCCCTCGCCGGCATCGGAATCGGCATCGCGCTGCGCCCGGGCCCACAATCGACGACGGCCGAGCAGATCTTCGCCGCACCCGACGTACGGACTGTCTCCGGGGCCATCCCCACCGGCGGCACGGCGACCGTCGTGTTTTCCCGCGAGCGCAACGCCGGGGTGCTGGTGATGAACGGCGTCACGCCCCCGCAAACCGGCACGGTGTATCAGATGTGGCTACTACGTGAGGGCGGAGCAACGTCTGCGGGCACCATGGACTCCGCCGCTGTCGCGCCGTCGACCACGGCGGTGCTACCGGACCTAGGCGACGCATCGGCCTTGGCTTTCACGGTCGAGCCGGGCGCTGGCTCGACCGAACCAACCACACCGATCTTCGCCGAGCTGCCGTTGCGATGACAGGCATGAGGCGGGCGAACGCCGGGTATCACTGACCACACCGCACGAGTCGGGAAAAGGAAGTGGTGAACCAGATGTCGCAAGACGCAGACGACCTCAGCAAGGTACCTACCCCGGATCCGGCCGAGGACGACGCCTACTTCCCGTCGCCCTACTCGTTGAGTCAGTACACCTCGCCGAAGACCGACTTCGCCGGGGTCGAGCACAAAGGTGCATATGCCGAGGGCCGGTGGAAGGTACTGATGATCGCCACCGAAGAGCGATATGTGTTGTGCCAGAACGGGAAGATGTTCTCCACCGGCAACCATCCGGTGGAGATGCTGCTGCCGCTGCACCATCTGATGCAAACCGGATTCGACGTCGACGTCGCGACCATCTCCGGATACCCGGCCAAGTTGGAACTGTGGGCCATGCCGCACGAAGACCCCGCCGTCACGTCAACCTACGAGGCTCTCAAGACCAGGCTCAAGCAGCCCCTCAAGCTGTCCAACGTGGTCGCCGATCTCAAGGCGGCCTCCGACTATCTCGCCGTCTTCATTCCCGGCGGCCACGGCGCCGTCGTCGGGCTGCCGGGCAGCCATGAGGTCGGCCAGACGCTGAACTGGGCACTGGACCACGGGCGGTTCATCATCACCCTGTGCCACGGTCCGGCGGCGCTGCTGGCCGCGGGACTCGGCAAGTCGCAGTCACCGCTGGCCGGCTATTCGGTGTGCGTGTTCCCCGACGCCCTCGACGAGGGTCCCAACATCGACATCGGGTATCTGCCCGGACGCCTGCAGTGGCTGGTCGCCGACCTGTTGGCCAAGCAAGGCCTCACCATCGTCAACGACGAGATGGCGGGCACCGTGCACCAAGACCGCCGCCTGCTCACCGGCGACAGCCCGCTGGCCTCCGATGCGCTGGGAAAGCTGGCCGTCGATTGCCTGCTCGATGCGCTCGGGCGGGAGCATCCGGCTTGACCAGCGCCGTTAGACGCCGATCCGTCCGTCGATGCGCTCACGGATCAGATCCGCATGCCCACAGTGGCGGGCGTACTCGGCGATCATGTGCAGGTAGATCCAGCGCAAGCTGACCTCGCCACCCATGAATGGCGCGGTGTCGTCGAGCCCACGCGCCGCACAGTTGATCCGCGCCTGCTCGATCTCGCCCTGCCAGATCTGTGCTGCGTCGCGAAATGACGACAGCGCCGATACCCCGAAACCGCCGTCGTGGCCGTCGGAGCCCCGCGGCCCGAAGATCGGCGGCACATCCTCACCGGCGAGCACCCTGCGGAACCAATTGCGTTCCACCTCTGCCGCGTGCTGCACCAGACCGAGCAGGGTCAACTCGGACGGCGGCACCGGCGCCGAGCGCAGCCGCTCGTCATCCAGGCCTTCGCATTTCTGCGCCAACGTGGCGCGGTAGAACTCCAGCCACCCCTCCAGCGTCGTGCGCTCACCAGCATTCAGTGGCGGCCTCGGCCGCTCTGTCGACGTCATGCTCACGATGCTGCCATCACGTCCCGACAGCCCGCCGCCTCGAGAGCCCCGGGAATCCCCGGCGAAACCAGTTGTGCCGGGCCATACCTCACCGGGCCGGGCGGTGCTACGTTGACGGACAAGACGCTGCGCATCGACGCACAAGCCCGCCCGGGGAGGCAGACTCATGGCCATGGAAGGCTCGGTAACGGTGCGGATGGCCGCGCCGGCCGACCGCATCTGGGACCTCATCTCCGATGTTCGCAATACCGGAAAATTCTCGCCCGAGGTGATGGAAGCCGAGTGGCTCGGCGGCGCCACCGGACCCGCACTCGGCGCGCGGTTTCGCGGTCATGTGAAGCGCAACGAGATCGGGCCCGTCTATTGGACGACGTGCGAGGTGACCGCCTGCGAGCCGGGCCGGGAATTCGGCTTCGCGGTGCTCGTCGGCGACCGGCCGGTCAACAACTGGCACTACCGGTTGGAGCCGGCCGGCACCGACACCGACGTCACCGAATCCTTTCGGATGACCCCCGGCGCGTTCACCACGGTGTTCTCCGTCCTCGGAGGACAGCTCCGCACCCGCCGCAACATCCGTGACATGCGCAAGACGCTGGAGCGCATCAAGGATGTCGTGGAGACTGGCGAGCAATAGCAGCCGCCGAGCTCGCCGCCGGGGCACCGGCCCCTGTTGTCACCGCGCGACATTTAGTTATGCTTAATATTGCTTAGGCATACACATCGGGTCGCTGATGAGCGCCTGAACATCTGGAAATCACGGGGTCGGGAGTGATGTGGCCAGGTCACTGGTCATCATCAAGGAGGTCGGCATGACTGCACTCGTCCCCCCACCCGTCGACTTGAGGTCCCTGCAGCCGGCCGAGCCGCTGCCGCGGCGACGCCGGCTCATTCCCCGGTCACGCCGAGGCAAGGCGGTCGTCGCCGGTGGACTGGTCGTGCTGCTCGTCGCCGGGTTCCTCGGCGCGACGTACACAACCTCGCCGGGAGGCACCTTATGGGGCGTCCAGAAGGTGATCTTCTCCGACCATGCGCAGGAGGTTGCCCTGGCCGCAGTCGTCGACGACTTGAAGACGGCACAGGACATCCTCGGGAGCGGACAGCAGCCCACGCCGGAGCAGCTGACCGACGCACGCACCGCCCTCAACAAGGCCAAGCAGGGCTTGGACTACGTGTCCCCGTCACCTGAGCGCACCAGCCTGCAGAACCTGTATCTGCAACTGACACAACAACTTATGCAGTACACACCGGATTCGGTACAACGACTGGTTGCATTGCCCGCACCACCAGCTACGACACCACCGGTGCCTGACGCGGCGCTGACGAGCGCGTCTGCGCCGACCTGGGGGTACCCGGGCACGGCTGGGGACGACTTCATCCCACCGCCACCCGATGTTCCCCTCGCCCCGGCGGCCGATTGGCCCCAGCCGGTGGATCCTCCGTTGACTCCGAACCTCGGATACCTGGGTTACTACGACCCGTCCTGGGGCCAGCTCTACGGCTACAACTCCTATGACTGGTACAACTACGACCTCGGCGGCTACAACCGGTACGGCTACGATTTCCTCGGCTTTGACCGGTGGGGCTACGACCGCTGGGGTTACGACCGGTGGGGCTATGACCGCTGGGGATACAACTGGGCCGGGTACAACTGGGCTGGCTACGACCGCCACGGTTGGGACCGCAACGGCTGGAACGAATGGGGCCAGCGCCGCGACCACCCGGGTGACCCGCGCAGGCGGGACTGGTACGACCGCCACCACCCGTACCGGCTGTACTTCCAGTGGAAGTTCCACGTCCACAATCCGGTGTACCGCCGCGCGCAGTGGCATCGGGCCCACGGGTTCAACCCGGATCGGTACCGGGACTGGAACCGGAACCGGGATTGGCACAACCCGCGCAACCGGGACTGGGCCCGCCTCCCCGACCCGGTGATCAAGGTGGACATCCGCGTCTCCGCGCCGGTGGTGAACCTGAACGCCTCACTGGCGCAGTTCATCTCCAATGACAAGGCGACGGCTGCCTCTGGGCCGCTCATGAAGAGCCTCGCGGACAAATCCACCCGTGACTTCACCAAGGAACTCTCGCCGCGGCATTTCACCCTCACCGGACCGGCGCTGGAGTCGGCGCTGCGCAAGCAATCCGAACCAGTTGCCGCAAACCACGAGACACCAATTGCACCACCGGCATTGACGGCACCTGTGCCAGCTGCTCCGCCGTCGAAAGTGTCACCCGAGTTCAACGCACCCAAACTTGAGCCGGTGCCCGCCTACACACCGCCGACGACCGACAAACCGGATCGAAGGCCGGAGACCGCACCGGCACCGGAAGCAGAACCGGATGTCTCCTCAGGTCTACCGGCGGCACCCCCACGGTCTGACCGACCGAACCCGGGTGAAGCGTCGCCGGACCAACCCGACCCGGCCAGCCCGCCCAGCGTTGCGCCGGATCGCCCACGCGAGACCCCGGCGCCACGTCACACCGCTCCGGATCCGCAGGTGCCGGCGTCCCAAGCGCCCGCACCTGGGGAGGCACCGCGCCAACAGGAGCCTCCGCAGCAACGGAATCGGCCGGAACAGCCTCCGGCGCAGCGGGAACCGGCACCCCAGATCCCCACAACGCCCGAGCCCGAGACACCGGCTCCCAAGACACAGGCCCCTGTTCGCGAGGCACCGGTGTGGCAGGAACCCGCGCCCGAGCCCCAGGCTCCCGCCCCCAAGGAAGCGCCGGCTCCCAGGTATCAGGCTCCCGAACGCCAGACCCCGGTCTGGCAGCCGCCCGCTCAGCAAGCGCCCCCGCAAGAGGCGCCTGCCCGACAGCGACCCACTCGGGAGGCACCCGCGCGACCGGAACCGCCGGCCCGCGAGGCCCCCGCCCCACGGCAAGCTCCTCAGCAACGTTCGGAGCAGCCGCGATCGGAACCCGCGTCACCGAAGGAGCCGAAGTGTCCACCGCAGATGTGCTCGGGTCGCGGGTAACCCACACCGGCGTTGCGCCAGTTAAGGTTCTGATCGTACGGTGATCAATCGTCGCGGGGTTTCAGCTGCGACAGAATCGGCCGTGAAACGTGTTCCTGAGCGAGTTGACGTAGGGCAGACAGCATCGTGTCCCCCAAAGTAGTTGCGATGATCATCGTTTCGGTCATCGAGGACATCGAACTCTTGCTCTTGACGAGGTTGGTGTCGATCGTCGCGATCGCCTCGGTCGCCTCGGCATAATCGTCAAGGGCCGAGATCACGTCATCGTGCCCGAGTTGGCGCAGCGTGATGCAAGTATCGACCAGGACACGGTGAGCCGGGCTGCGGTCGTCGACGGCCCATCCGCGTCGCTCCAGCAGTGCGTCCACTATTCGGCGGGCGTTATCTTCGTCAGGCTCATCCCGACGCGTCTTGCGTCGATTGGCCAGGGCGTGTTGCACCTCGCCAAGTGACTGCCAAGCGTTCCGGCTGGTGGCATCCAGGACCGCCAGCAGATCTGCGGTCGCGCTGGCGGACATACCACCAATGTCGATGAGCGCCCTGATCAGACGCAACCGATCGGCGTGACCGTCGTCGTAATCGACCTGATTCGGATGCGTGTGCACACCGGGCGGCAACAATCCTTCCCGCTGGTAGTACTTGATCCTTGACGTCCAGCAACAGATGTTGAACGCCACGTCGGCTCGCGCCACCCGCCGTGGCGTGACTGTGGTGCCTCGCCGAACCGACGGTTCGGAACGATTGCCCTACAGCGACTCTCATTTTGACGCAGTTTATCTGGCGAGCGTGCTCGGCGAGATCCCCGAACCCGCAGCGATGATGACAGAGCTGAACCGGGTGCTGACCCCCAAGGGCCGGTTGGTCATCGCCGAGGTCGCAATCGACCCCGACTTCGTGTCATTCCGCCGGGCACACGAGCTGGCCGAGGCAGCCGGATTCGGTTCAGCCCATCGCTACGGGCCCCGGTTCGCCTACCACGCCGTGTTCGAGAAACCGGAGCGACGATCGTGATCAGCCTGCCCGGATACACCCGGGCTAACATCAGAATTACCCAACCAGCCTCTTACCATCGCCGTGACAATCATGCGTACTGCGGGGAAGGCGACGCCGACGCACGCCGCGGGTCGAGATCGGCGGTGCCGTCAGCTTGGGAGCGGAATGCGCGCAACCGCAGGCTGTTGCTGACGACGAACACACTCGAGAACGCCATCGCGGCGCCCGCGAGCATCGGGTTGAGCAGCCCGAGCGCGGCCAATGGGATCGCGGCGACGTTGTAGGCAAACGCCCAGAACAGATTCACCTTGATTGTCGTCAATGTCTTGCGTGCCAGCCGTATTGCATCGGCCGCCGATCGAAGGTCGCCACGCACCAGGGTCAGGTCGGCAGCCTCGATCGCAGCGTCGGTTCCAGTGCCCATCGCCAGGCCGAGATCCGCCTGCGCAAGTGCGGCAGCGTCGTTGACGCCGTCGCCGACCATCGCGACGACCTTGCCCTCGGCTTGCAGGCGGCTCACGACATCGACTTTGTCCCGTGGCAGGACCTCCGCGACGACCTGCTCGATCCCGACTTGCCCGGCGACCCGCTCAGCCACGGTTCGGTTGTCGCCGGTCAACAGAACTGGGGTCAATCCCAGCGCCTTGAGCTGGCCGATGGCTTCGGCGCTGGTGCCTTTGACTGCGTCTGCGACCACCAGTACGCCGCGGGCGGCTCCGTCCCAGGCCACCACAACCGCAGTCTGACCGGTCTTCTCGGCGGCCTCTTTGGCGGCGGCCAACTCTGCGTCCATGGTGATTGACCAGTCTTCGAGCAATGATGCTCGTCCCACCACCACGAGGTGCCCGTCGACGATCCCCTGCACACCCTTGCCTTCGACGTTCTTGAAGGACTCCGGGGTGGGCAGAGCGCCAACCCGCTGCACCGCACCCTTGGCAATCGCCTGAGCGATCGGGTGTTCGGACGCGTCCTCGACGGCTCCGGCTAGCCGCAACACTTCGTCACCACTGGTGTCACCGGTGGTCGTGACACCGAGCAGGGTCATCTTGCCAGTGGTGACCGTCCCGGTCTTGTCCAGCACGATGGTGTCGATCTTGCGGGTCGATTCGAGCACCTCGGGGCCCTTGATCAGGATGCCGAGCTGAGCGCCGCGGCCGGTCCCGACCAAAAGTGCTGTCGGGGTGGCCAATCCGAGCGCACAGGGGCACGCGATGATCAACACAGCTACCGCAGCGGTGAACGCGGCCGAGATCCCGAAGCCGCCGCCCAGCCACACCGCGAGGGTAGCGACGGCGATACCGATCACGATCGGCACGAAGACGCCGGAGATCTTGTCCGCCAAGCGCTGGACCTCTGCCTTGCCGGATTGTGCATCCTCGACAAGCTTGGCCATCTGTGCGAGCTGCGTGTCCGATCCGACCCGGGTGGCACGGACGACCAGGCGTCCGCCGGCGTTGACGGTAGCGCCGACCACGGTGTCGCCTTCGCCGACTTCGACCGGCACCGATTCGCCGGTCAGCATCGATGCATCGACCGCAGACGTGCCGTCGATGATGACGCCGTCGGTGGCGATCTTCTCCCCTGGCCGCACGATGAACTCGTCGCCGGCTGCCAAGTCCTCGGTCGGGATCCGGGTCTCTACGCCATTGCGCAGTACCGCAACGTCTTTGGCGCCCAGCTCCAAAAGTGCCCGCATGGCCGCCCCGGCCTGACGCTTGGATCGCTTCTCGAAGTAGCGTCCGGCCAGGACGAACGTGGTGACACCGGCGGCGACCTCCAGATAGATGTTGGCCGAGCCGTCGCCAGGGGTGATGGTGAACTCGAACGCGTGCGTCATTCCGGGCACCCCGGCGGTGCCGAAGAACAGCGCATACAGCGACCATAGGAAGGCCGCGGAGGTGCCTACCGAGATGAGTGTGTCCATCGTCGCGGCGCCGTGCCGGAGGATGGCGAACGCGGCCTTATGGAACGGCCATGCGGCCCAGACGATCACCGGTGCGGCGAGCGCCAGCGACGCCCACTGCCAGTACGTGAACTGCAGCGCGGGAGCCATCGCGAGGACGATCACCGGCAGCGACAGCACGACCGACCCGATGAGGCGGTTACGCAGAGCCGTCAGCTCCGGCTCCTCCCGCTGTTCATCAGCGTCGGATGCGGTGATCTTGGCCGCAGGCAGAGTAGCGCCATAACCGGTTTTCTCGACCTCGGCGATCAAGACCTCGATGTCGAACCCCCGCGGGGCACTGACACGGGCCTTCTCGGTGGCGTAGTTCACCGTCGCCGAGATTCCGTCGATCTTGTTGAGCTTCTTCTCGATTCGCATGGCGCATGACGCACAGGTCATGCCACTGATGTCGAGTTCGATATTGTCTGCCTGCTCCGGCGGGTGATCGGACGAGGTCGTCACGACATGACTCCTTTCAGTTCGCTCCGGTCAGTGACCGGCGCCGGAGTGTTCGGGCTCGGGCGAGCCCGCGGTGGCAATGCCCGGCGCCGCGGTGACGGTGAACTCTGCGGTGTGAACCTGTCCGTCCACCTTGAAGTCCAGGTACAGCAGGTAAGTGCCATCGGTCGGTGCGGCAGCCATGAACTCAATCTCGGGTCCCGGCTGGGTGATTCCGTCGCCCGGCTCACCCATCGGGTGCACGTGCAGGTACCCGAGGTCACCGGTCCGAAGCGCCACCAGGTGGCCGTAGGCGCCGAGATACGGCTCCAAGGTCTGGACCGGCCGTCCTGCGCGTGTGACGGTGAACGTCAGGGTGGAAGTTGCGCCGACGCCGAGCGATCCGTCGAGAGTGACGGTGAAATCGCCGACCGTGGCGACGGCGGACTCCGGCGGCAGTGGCCGCGGGACCAAGTTGCCGGCGACTGACGTGGTTGAGGTCAGCGTCACGTTGCTGCCGAGGTCGGTGGGAACGGCGTCGGCGAAGATCCGGTAGGAGCCCGCCGCATTCCAGCGCCACGGCATCGACCACCGGCCGTCGCCGTCGTAGTGGGGATGCACGTGCCGGAACTCGGCGCCGTCGCTACGGACGACGATCAGGTGGAGGTCTTTGTCGTGAGCGGTGTCGTACTCGGTGAGCGCAACGCCACCGGGGCCGGTCAATCGGAACGACAGCGTGCCGTCCTCTCCGACGACGTCGGGTGCTGCCACATCGCGGATCTGATATCCGCTACGTTCGATCGACAGGCCCGGCACCTCAGCCGATGAGGCCGATCCGTTGTGGCCGCCGTGGTGTGCTCCGTGATCCATTTGTGTTGCCTCCGTTTGCCTTTTCCACGACGCGGATGCGTCTGCGGGGATGAATGCGCGGGCGCCGACGAAGCCGGCGACGAATATCGCAACCAGCGCTGCGACGTACAACCCGAGCCTTAACGGTGCGCGCATGTCAGGCGCGCACTCCGGTGTATCCGGCTTCCTCGACGGCAGCCAACACCGCGGCGTCGTCAAGTTCGCCCGCGCTGGTCACCGCGAGAATGCCGGTGCTTGCGGAAACGTCGACTCGCTGGACGCCGGCCACCTGGCCGACTTCCCGAGTGATCGCTCCTTCGCAATGCCCACAGGTCATTCCAGTCACGTGGTACGTGGTCGTAGTCATCGAGTTCCCTTCACTTTCGTATATACCCCCAGGGGGTATCAGACACGAAGACCACCATACCCCTTAGGGGTATTTCGTCAAGTGTGTGCGGTGCGTTGTCGGCCTCCCGACAGCGCGCCTTCGAACAACGGGCTCACGAACACCCGCTTGAGTGGACGTTGGGCTGTCGCGGATCGGCGTGGCAACCCGTCGTTGGTGCAGGAGAGGATGGGCGCGCCGGCCGTGATTCACGGCCGGCGCGTCCGGGGCGGGTTCAGGCTCGCAATTGGCCCGCAGCTGCCCTGGGTGGAACCCGGGGCGACCTCAGTGGACCGGCACCGGGATCTCGGTGGTGTCCTCGCCGGCGGGATCGTCGGGTTTGGCGGCCCTCCGATTGAGCGCCGAGGTGGGGAGCACCTTGATCGGCCACCAGAACCAGCGGCCCAACAGCGCTGCCACGGTTGGCGTCATGAACGCACGGATTACGAACGTGTCGAACAACAAGCCCAGACAGATCGCAGATCCCACCTGACCGATGGCGATCAGATCATTGGTGACCATGGAGCCCATGGTGATTGCGAACACCAGACCCGCCTGCGTGGCCACGCTTCCGGAACCGGCCACCCCTCGGATGATCGAGGTGTTCAGGCCGGCGTGTAGCTCTTCCTTGAACCGGGACACCAGCAGCAGGTTGTAGTCCGATCCCACCGCCAACAAGATGATGACCGTGATCGGCAGTACGAACCAGTGCAGTTGCTGGCCGAGAAGGTGCTGCCAGACGAGTACAGACAGCCCGAATGACGAACCCAGTGAAATCGCGATCGTTCCGACGATCACGGTGGCCGCGACGATGCTTCGCGTCATGACCAACATGATGATCAAGATCAGGCTGAGCGCCGCGATCGCGACGATCATCAGGTCATAGCGGACGAACTCCTCGATGTCATGGAAGGTCGCGGCGGTACCGCCGAGATGGATTTCCGATCCCTCCAACGGCGTGCCCTTTATCGCCTCCTTGGCCGCAATCAGCTCTCGCGGTGTCGTGGCGAGCGCCTGAGTTCCCGCCGGATCACCTTCATGCGTGATGATCATCTGGGCGGACCTGCCGTCCGGTGATACCAGCAGCTTGAGACCCTTCTGGAAGTCCGCGTTGTCGAAGGCTTCCGGCGGAAGGTAGAAGTAGTCGTCGTTTTTCGCCGCGTCGAACGCCTGGCCCATCACGGTCGCCGTGTCGGTCATGCGGCCGATCTGATCAATCATGCCGTTGAAGCTGCTGTGCAGGGTCAGCATGGTGGACCGGATGTCTTTTGAAATTGCGATCATCGGCGGCAACTGAGCGACCTGCTGCGGCGTCAGCGCGTCCATCTTCTCCAGATTGACCAGCATCGAGGTCATGTTCTCGCTGAGCTTGTCGATCCCATCAAGACCGTCGAACAACGACCGCGTCGACGAGCAGAGCGGAATGTTGGCGCAATGCGGTTCCCAATACAGGTAGTTGCGTATCGGTCGCCAGAAATCGTCGAAATTGGCCATGTGGTCGCGCATTTCGTCAGAGGTCGATTTCAGGTCGCGTGAATCGCCGACCATGTCATGGGTGATGTCGGCCTGTTGCTGCATGAGGCCGTGCATGCGCTCCATGATCGCGATCATCGCGCCGAGTTGATCGGTCATCTTGAGCATGTCACCCATGCGGTCTTTCATGTATTGCAAGTTCTCGGTCATCGACACCGACTGCATGCTCACCTGGAACGGGACCGAACTGTGGTCGATCGGAGCCCCAAGGGGCCGGGTGATGCTCTGCACCTTGTTGATTCCCTCAACACGCAGGACGTTTCTCGCGATCCTGTCGAGGATCAGCATGTTGGAGGGAGTGCGCAGATCCTGGTCGGCCACGATCAGCATGATGTCGGGGTCCATCTTTGCCTTCGAGAAATGCCGATCCGCGGCTTGATAGCCCTGAATGGAAGGGAGGCTCTCCGGGATGTAATACCGATCGTTGTAATTGACCGTGTACGAAGGCAGGATGGCCAAACCGATCAGCGAGACGATCATCGTCACGACCAGAATCGGTCCCGGCCAGCGGACGAGACCGGTACCGATCCGGCGCCACCGGCGGGTCTGGATCTTGCGCTTCGATTCGAGCAGCCCGAATCGAGTGCCGACTACCAGCACCGCCGGCATGAGCGTGAGTGCCGCGGCGACCACGACGATCATGGCAACAGCGGTAGGCACACCCACCGCAGCGAAGTACGGCAGCCGGGTGAATGCCAGACAGAAAGTCGCGCCGGCAATCGTCAAACCCGAACCCAGGACCACATGCGAAACGCTGTGGTATGTCGTGTAATAGGCCGCCATACGGTCCTGCCCCGCCGCGCGCGCCTCGTGGTACCGGCCGAGGAAGAAGATCGCGTAGTCGGTGGCCGCGGCGATGCCCAGCATCGTCAGTAGGTTCACCGCGAGGTTCGACAACCCCATGACCTGGTGATGCCCAAGGATGGCGACGACTCCGCGCGCGGCACTGAGTTCGATGAAGACCGTGATGGTGATGAGCAACACCGTGGCGATCGAGCGATAGATGAACAACAGAATGAGTGCGATGATCGCGAAGGTGATCAACGTCATCTCGAGCTGACTATCGTCAGCTGCGGCGTTCAGGTCCATCGTGAGCGCGGCGGGACCGGTGACATAGACTTTCAGCCCAGCCGGCGGATTGCTTCGATCGACGATATCGCGCACCGCTTCAACGGATTTCTTGGCCGGCGTCGTCCCTTGGTCACCGATGATATTCAGCAGGACGTAGGCCGCCTTGCCGTCCATGCTCTGGGAACCTCCGGCGGTGACGCGGTCGCCCCAGAAGTCCTGAACGTGATCGACATGCTCGTGGTCGTCTTTGAACTGGGCGACCAGTCCGCGATAGTAGTCGCGCGCCTCATCGCCGAGTTCTGTGTCGCTTTCCAGCAGCACCATCAGCATGCCGTCGTAGTCGAACTGTTCGAACTCGACGCCCAGCCTCTTGATCGCCTTGTAGGACGGCGCGTCCTCGGATGCCAGCGAGACCAGGTTCGCTTGCCCAACCTTTTCGAGCGACGGCACAACGACACTCACCGCCACCATCGCCACCAGCCAGGCCACGATGATCAGGACGGGCACCCGGCTGATGGCCGTCGCGATGCGGGATGGCTTGGCAACGGCCATGACTGTTCTCATGCGGATTTCACCAAGCAGAAGACCTGGGCGTTATGAGCGGTCACCGACTGCTCATCGCGCACCTCGCCGTTGACGGTGATTCGGCAGCCCAGCTCGCCGCTGTTCCCCTGCGCAACCACATTCGCGAAGACCGACATCAGTTTGGTCGAAATCGTGTACGACCACGGCAGTGTCGCGAAATCCGCACGCTGCGGCTGAGCATGCTCGTCGAGGAAGTTCGCCTGGCCCTTTGTTCCCGCCGGGCCGAACACTTCGTACGTCACGTCTTTGGGAATGACGGGCTCAGATCCATCCCTGATGGCGGCCGGCACGTGCAGAGGCGAACCGGCCACCCCCTGCAACCGCGACACCGCGAACACTGCGATCGCGGCCACCATCACCACCACCATCGGTATCCATATTCGCTGCACGACCCTAAACATCTCTTGTCCCTTCAATGCGTCAGCCATACCGACGTGAACAACAGCAGCATTGGCGCGCTGCTCTCGGGCGCCATGGTGTGTCAACGTCTGCTCGGAGCGTACACCCCATACCCCTATGGAGTATATGGCGATTGTCGGGAACGCTCCGCGCCGAGGGATGCACAGCCGCCAGTAAGCATTGCGGCGGCGACGTTTTGGGCACGCTGATCGCGATCGGTGGACGAAGTAGCCTGCGCCGCAGCACAACGCTCACGCCGCGAGGTCGCCGATCACCCAAATCCATCGTGAGCAGGTAGTTCGCGATAGGCACCGAAAAATGTTCAGCTGCTTGGGAAGCGATTGCAGCCGGCACGCCACCAGCCGCCAGAACGCTGCAGACAGTGATCGGTCCGGCCAATCACCGTCGACGCCGAGGTGTCGGCACAAGTCCTTCGCTGCACCGCTCGGCATGAAGGCCGATCCCGCAGGCGTGGATAGGACCTACATGGATCGACAACCAGGAAGGCAACTTGTTCTTCTATCTACAAGCGACCCAGAGATATACCCCGTATGGGTATCCGGAAATTGGCGCTGATCCTCCGCTGAGCCAACCTCGTACAGGCGGATCGCCCGCCACCAACGGTTGGCGACGCACCGATGCCCCGGTGAGGGCACAGGGCTAACCGAGTGGTCGTTCGACCGTGCCGCAGGTTCCGTGCGAGCCGGGAACTTCGGTGGGTTGAAGGCCTGCGACGAGGTTGAAGGCCCCGGTGAGGACGTTGACGGCCACGATGCCGACGACGTCGATGATCTGCCGATCGGTGTAGCCGTGGTGGCGCAGCCCGGCGATCTGGTCATCGGTGATGGCGGCGGGTGCGGTGTAGACCTGAAGTCCGAATGCCACGATCGCGGCAATCGCAGGGTCGGCGGAAGTCCCTTCGCGCGCGTTCTCGATCTCCGAGTCATCCACCCCTGCAGCACGCGCTCCGCTGATGTGCGCAGCCAGGCAGAGGGCGCACCCTTGGCGGTGTTGCACCGCAATGGAAATGCGTTCGGTGATGTGCCGGGGCAGTTTGGATCGCTTCGTTGCCCGGCTCAGGTCGAGGTAGCCGCCCAGGACGGCAGGTGAGTGGGCCATCGTGGCGACCATGGAGCCGATTTCGCCGTGCCGGGCGACGAGGTCGCCCAGAAGGTCGCGCGCGGCGCCTTGAGCGGTATCCGGGGTGAGCCGGGGAAACCGTGTCATCAATTTCTCCTTCGATACCGGGTCTCAGGGACGCACCTGGTGGTTGTTGCCGGGAGACGCCGGTCTTGCCTAGCGGCAGCTGCCGAGCGAGCAGGAGCCCTGCGTCCGACGCCCGGCCATCACGATGTTGACGGCGCAAGCGGCCACGCAGTGCAACACACGCCGGGTGGTCGTGGATCGCCTGACCGCGATGAAGAGAGGGCGCATGGTCGCCATACGAAGTCCTTCCAGAGAGTGGTGAACGGTGTTTCGGCTGGGTTTTGGCCGGGCGACAGCAGATTCGCTGTGGCCGGCGAGGCCAGAGCCAGCTTCTCAGTACCATACCTCCGTAGGGTATCGTCCGTAATACGTTAGGGGGTAGGTGTTGCAGTACGGCATCGCCGGCGACCCCGAGTGAGAGGCAGCAGATGCAAGCCCGCGCACACCACATGTCGCACGGCTACATCCACCGCAAGGAGGACCACGCGCGGTGCATACGCACCGCGCCGAGGGGCGAATCCGGCCGCACCATCGGTGCCCCCTCCCCGACCACCGGCAAGCCAAGTTCGGGACTGATCCTCGGCGCCCTGCTACTGCTCGGCACCTTATGGGGCGGCGCGTTCCCGCTGATCAAGGTCGCGGCACCGGCTTTCGGCCCGGTCGGAACGACCCACATCCGGCTGGCGGTGGCCGCGGTCGTTCTCGCCCTGATCGCCGCCATTCGCCGCGACCTCTGGCGCGGGGTGTCCCAACGCTTCGGAGCATTTGCGCTACTGGCCGCCCTCAACGTCGCGATCCCCCTGACGCTGGTGGCCACCGCCATCGTAGGGCTCAACGCGTCGATGGCAGCGATCCTCAACGCCACCACCCCGATGTTCACCATCCTGGTCGCAGCGGCCTGGCTCGGTCAGCGCATAACCTGGAGCCGGACGCTCGGTGTCGCCGCGGGTGTCTTCGGTGTTGTCATCCTGCTCGGCGGAGCCTCGTTACCACCAGACACCGGCACCGCCCTGGCCGCGGCGGCATCCCTGACGGCAGCGCTGTCCTACGCCCTGGGCGGCACTTATGCCCGTAGAGCCTTCCCCGACACCGCACCGATGACTCTGGCGCTGGGCCAACAAGTAGCCGCCACACTTCTGTTGATTCCCGTGACCGTGGGCGCCACCTGGGCGGCAGCGCCGCCAGGGCCTGTGACCGCCGCCGCGATCACAGCGGTCGCGGCGCTCGGGCTGGGCGCCACCGCCGGCGGTTACCTGCTCTACTTTTGGATCATCCGCCACGCCGGTCCCGTCGCCGCTTCCACCGTGACCCTCTTGGTCCCGGTCGCCGGCGTCGGACTCGGCGTGGGTTGGCTCGGCGAACCCTTCACGCCAGCCCTGTTGCTGGGACTGCTGGTCATCAGCACCAGCGTTGTTCTCCTCACCTTCGACAAGCCGCGTATCACCCGACCTACTGCGGCGCCCAAATAGCCCTGGATCAAAGACACTGCCGCACAAAGGCAACCGATAGTGCGGACCGTCCCGGCTTGCCGGGCGGGACACAAACGGTGGCCCACTGAAACTGGCGCACCTCGCGGGATTCAGGTCCTCGGTCCCCGGACCGCCTTGGGCAAGCCCCACCCAATCCGGCGGTCGCCTCTACTCCAGAGTTTTCGGTCATTGCCGAACTCGCAACCCTGTCACCAGTTCGTCACTCACGGGTATCGAGATCACCACGCGTGCAATGCCGTTGACAACGATCGCTTCTGGCAACTTCAGTGCGCCAAGGGTTTTGGACGCGCACTTTCCTGTCGGGCACGCGCCGACTGCAGCCGTTCCACTTGCACCTAGCGGGTCCGCGGGCAGCAGCCCTTGCCTATGTACCATACCCTGGTAGGGTATCAACCGCGTCGCGCACGGAATGTGATCGACGCGAACACACACCTTTCGAACTCCCGGTATCTGGCCAGCATTGGCTGCATACCCTTACCGGTATGAGGTAACGGAATGTCAATCGCATCACCGCCCCACTCTCGACGTTGGTGGGCGCTCGCACTGATCGCCACAGCTCAGTTCATCGTCATCATGGACACCTCGATCATTGGTGTCGCGCTGCCCCGCATCCAGGAAGACCTCGGCTTCTCGCAAGAGAATCTGTCCTGGGTGTTCAACGCCTACGTGGTCGCACTCGGCGGTCTGCTCTTGCTGGGCGGTCGTCTGTCTGACCTCTTTGGGGCGCGCCGGATGTTCAGCGCCGGGTGGGCCATCCTCCTGGTCGGGTCTGCTGTAGCCGGCCTCGCCGGAACCGTGGGCGTCGAGCTCGCCGGCCGTGCCGTGCAGGGAGCCGGCGCGGCGCTCATCGCGCCGTCGGCTCTGACTCTGTTGATGATGTTCTTCGGCTCAGACCCGCGGGAGCTGACCAAGGCTCTCGCGCTTTATGGCGCCGCGGCCCCGGCCGGCGGCACGGCCGGTGTGTTTCTCGGCGGACTGATCACCGAATACTTGTCGTGGCCATGGGTTTTCTTCATCAACATTCCGGTCGCAGTACTCGCGCTGGCCGCCGTGCCTGTCCTGATGCCGGCAGGCGGCGCCAGGGTGAGGGGCGCGGTTGACGTTACCGGCGCGGTCACGGTCACCGCAGGACTTGGCGCGGCGGTGTACGCCATCGTCCGGGCTCCTGAGGTCGGTTGGGACTCCGTTCAGACGTGGGGCGTGCTCGCCCTCTCGGTTGTCCTGCTTGGAATCTTCGTCGGACTACAGGCAGCCCATCGTGAACCGTTGATGCGCCTGTCCATCTTCCGCACGCCGAACCTGGGTGCGGCCAACATCGCACAGCTGCTGCTTGGCGGTGCGTGGATCCCGATGTGGTTCTTCCTGAACCTGTACCTGCAGCAGGTTCTCGGCTACAGCGCCTTCCCGTCCGGCGCCGCCCTGCTGCCGATGACGATCCTCATCATGATCGGAATGATCGCCCTCGCACCGCGGGCGATCAACCGCTTCGGGCCCAAGACGATGATTGTGGCCGGCCTGGTGATACTCGCCATCGGCATGGGTTGGTTGTCCTTCATCCGGCCCGACGGCAACTTCTGGGCCGACGTGCTGCCCGCATCGCTGGTGGCGGCACTCGGTATGTCGCTCGCCTTCATTCCCTCGCTCGGAACTGCCATTTCGTCCGCTCGGCCCGAAGAGGGCGGCCTCGCGTCGGGGATCGTCAACACCAGCTACCAGATCGGTTCCGCACTGGGCCTGGCGGCCATGACCGCCGTCGCCGCTTCCTACGGCGCGGACCAGCTCGGCGACTCCTCCGCGCTCACCGACGGCTTCTCGTCCGCCTTCCTCGGAGCCGGTCTGATTGCCCTGGCGGGCGCGGTGATCGCTGCGCTGACTCTCCGCACACCTCAGCTCGAAAGTTCCGTTCCCGACGGCGAATCCGCAGCAGAACACGCCTGAATGCACGGCCGATCACACCACCTCTAGAGACAGGATCACCATGACCACAGCCCGTGTTCTCATCGCCTACGACGGCTCTGCCGACGCGCGCACGGCGATTGCCGAGGTGGCCAGGCTGCTCCCTGGCGCCAAAGCGGTTGTCCTGTATGCCCGCCAGCCGCTGGAAGGCCTCGCTGCTCACCTCGAAGGGCATCGCGCCCTGGAGGACCTTCGGGGCGTTGAAAAAGCCAGCCTCGACGCCTCCGAACGAATCGCGTTCGAAGGCGCGGAGCGTGCGCGCGCCGCCGGTTTGGACGCCGAGCCACGGGTGCTGTCCCGAATGTCCACCGCATCGGAGGCGATCGTGCAGGCCGCCGAGGAGATCGACGCGGCCCTCATCGTTCTCGGCTCCCGGGGCCGCCGTGGGCTGTGGTCGGCCGTGCTCGGCAGCACATCGGTAAACGTGCTCCATCATGCCCGTCGACCAACCATGGTCGTACCGTCCGAGGCGGTCGCCTCCGCCCGACAGCGGTCGAGCAAGCCGGCGTCCGAGCCGGTTGCGCCGGAAACTCCTCGGCTAGAAACGAATTGATGATGTTGAAGAAGACATGGGCGGCCGTGTTGTTCGCCAGTACGGCCGCGCTTACCTTCGCGGCACCTGCACAGGCCGATCCCGACAGCGACTTCGCCAGGGAGTTGCACGTCTACGGGATCTACGGGCAGAAAGACTTCAACGCCTGGATCGGCAAGATCGCCTGCAAACGCCTCGACCGTGGTGTCGACGTCACTGCAGCGGAGTCGGCGAAGTTCGTCGCCGACCAACTACCCCGCGGCTCCAGCACCGAGCAGGCCTACCAATTCCTTGGTGCGGCAATGAATTACTACTGCCCGGACAAGCGCGTCCTGCTCACCCAAAAAGTAGGGAACACACCATGAAACTCGAGAAGCTGAGTCTGGCCGCACTGGCCACGGCCGCCGCGGTGACCCTGGCCCCCTCCGCGTCGGCCGACGCGACCGAAGATTATCCGATCCCGCGCAGAATCCTGCACACCCCGTGCACGGCCGAGCAGATCCTGGCCGCCACCCGCGACACCAACCCGGTCTACTACGAGCGCTACATGATCGACTACAACAACAAGTCCCCCGAGGTGCACCGCGCAGTCCAGGACCGCATCCACTGGTTCTTCTCCATGGACTACGCCGGCCGGCGCCAGTACTCCGAGAACACCGCCACCAACGCCTTCTACGAACAGCTGGCCTGGAACTGGCCCAACTGGGCCAAGGTTTTCTTCAACAACAAGGGCGTCGCCGCCGCGGCCACCTCGGTCTGCATGAACTACCCGCCCGACGATATGTCGGTCTGGGTCTGGTGATGCGATAGCCAAACCGGTTGTGCGATCACGATCGTCACGGGATGCCCAGTGGCGGCCCAACTGAGACCGACCTGTCGTGCAGAAGCGTCAGGAACGTACGAGGCGTGCGATAGCAGCGGAGGCCTCAGCCAGCTTCGCGTTGGCCTCATCGCCGCCCTGGGCGGCCGCCCGGGTCACGCAGTGTGCAAGGTGCTCGTCGAGGAGGCTCAGCGCCACCGAGCGCATGGCACTGTTGACCGCGCTGATCTGGGTCAGGATATCGATGCAGTATTTGTCGTCATCGATCATCTTGGCGATGCCGCGAACCTGGCCTTCGACACGGCGCAACCGTTTGGCGTGGTTGTCCTTCTGCGCTGAGTATCCGTGCGTCGTCGTCATCTGGCCTCCCGGCGTCTGGCTGCCCGGCCGTGGTCGATCATCGACTCCGCACTCCAACGATGCCAGGCAGAGCCCAGGATCGCAGGGCGGCGCAGGAGATCGGCCGGTGTCATGCGCCAATGGTACCCACCCCGCGGGGCACCGGAATCTTCTGCGCCGACGGTGTTGTCGGTGCCAGCTTCGGCCGCGTGCGCAACAACCAATTCCGCTGTCACACAACTGCTTTACGCCTTCCTGGTAACCCCTGGGTGGGAGACCCCAAGGACCCCGCAGGTCACGGTGGCAGGGATCCGTCATCGGTCGAGGGCCAACGTACGACGTTTTCGGTTGGTGTCCTTGAAGAGGGAGCCGACCGCGCGGCTGCGCCGACACACCAGCAGCGGCTTCCGCAGACCCGGGCTCGGTCGGCACCGTCTTGGTGATCTTGAACCGGCAGTGCTCAGGGCCCCGAATCCCAGGTCAGGAGTCAGGCAAACCGGGGGCAGTTCCGATCCGCCGGCGGTGGCCCCGATGCCACCAACTGACGCTCGGCCAATTACCATGAAGCGTCCCGCGGGTTTTTCACGCCTATTCCGATAGGGCCCCGCCCCCGTAGCTCAGGGGATAGAGCACGGCTCTCCTAAAGCCGGTGTCGCAGGTTCGAATCCTGCCGGGGGCACTTTTTCGCTGTATTACCTCGCATGATGCGTGACGCTTTGGCTCCGGTCGATGGCTGACAGTGTTTCCGCTGATGCCTTACACCTGTTTCGGTTGATACTTGACACTCCCTGGATCGCCCCGTGCTTGTCGGCACGCCCCAGTAGCGTCATCGGCAGATCGAGATCAGGGGGATGCAGGTGAACCGCACGGTGCAGTACTGGCGGCTTTTGCAGCCGGACGGTGCGCCGCTGCCCGGTGAATTTCCGGCCGAGCAGGTGGTGCGGCGGCTGCAACGAGCGGAGGCCGACGGCCTCAACCGCTACCGCCGCTGCACCGACGGGATGCTGCTGATCGCGCACGGCACGCGCGACGCCCGGATGCTGATTCTCGACAAGGTGCGGCGGGAGAACCTGCCCAGCATCGGCAGCGCCGCCGGCGCTCGGCGCGCCATCGGGCTGACTCCCGACGAGGGGCTGCTGGAACCGACATATTGCCTGTTCGGTGAGCGCAACATTGTTGCTCTGCTGACCAGCGGTGACGGCCCGCGGGCCCGTCGGCTGGTCGACTATCTGGAGCACAAGCTCGGCATCGAGGTCGGTATCGAGCCAATACTCACCCAGAACCTCGACCAGGCGCTCGACGCGATGAGCGTGTCCAGGGTCGATGTGGCGATCCCGGCCAATCGCATCAACCGCGAGCTTGTGGGCGGTGACTGGGTCCAGGCGCTCGACGGAGCCCGCGCGCTGGCCCAGGATGGTGTGGTGCGCATCGGGATCTCGGTGGGCCGTCGCGGCACCGGAACACAGAAGGACGCCATCCGCCGGCGGATACGCGAACTGATCGACAACCTGCGGGGCTCCGGCGCGCTGTCGGAGTTCGAAAGTGCACGCGTCGTCGGCTCCATCAGCGGCACGCCGCAATCCGTCGATCTGCTTGAGGACCGATTCGTCGAGCGGACCGAGGTCGATGCCGACCGGCTGAACGACCCCGAGCGGTCGACCGCATACGCGCGAGAGCTGTTGCGGCAGTCACTGACTCGCAATCATGCGTATCTCCTGTCCGCCGTGCCCGAGCTTGCCGGCGAACCCGCGACGTACGCCGACACGCTGATCGAATTGCCTGACGATGAACGCGAATAAGCGCCCGGTCGTGCAGTTCAGCCTGCGGGAAAGGCTGCAGCACAACTGGGTTCGCCATCAGTGGGCGGACTGGCTGGTCGCCCTGATCGTGGTCGGCGCATGGCTGGCACTGGGCCGGGCCGGTTGGCTGCCGTGGGCGCTGGCCGAAGTCCCCCGCGACGCCCGTCGAACCGCCTACCAGATCTTGGCGACGGTGGCAGCCACGATGGGCGGGTTCACGCTGACCAGCATCTCCATCCTGGTGAACCTGCTGCGGGCACCGATGACGACTGTGGACAGGCTCCTACCGGCCAATGACAAACGCCGGGTGGGCACCGCCTTCATCTCGGTATTGCCTAGCCTGTTCGCGTTGTTCGCGGTGGCGATCGTCGGGCTGATGACCGATGCCAACCTCGATGCCGGCCACTGGTGGATACAGGCCACGATCATCGGCGCCGCCGTCGCCGCCGTCGCGTCACTCGCGCGAGTCGTGTGGATCCTTCGGCGGCTGCTCACCCTGTCCTCGGACTGAGCGGCTCAGGTCGCCGGGTCTACGGTCAGTTTCCGGTCAGAGGCCGGCCGCTGGCCTGCCAGGCCTTCATCCCACCCTTGAGTTCGACCACGTCGGTGTAGCCCAGCGATCTCAACGCCTCGGCGGCAGTCGCGCTCATGGGACCGGTGCGGCAGTAGATGGCGATCGGGGCATCACGGTCGGAAGGCAGCCGATCGACCTGCTCGGCGATCCGGTCGAACGGAATCGACAAGTCGGTGCCGGCGATGTCGCCTTCGAAGGGCACGTGAACGTTGATCGTCAGTCGGTCGGATTCCGCGATAGCGCTGGCGAATTCATCGGGACCGACCAGTCGATGGAGCACGACGCTCGTCGCCGCGCCCTCGGTGGAGGTGACCGACGGCGCCCCGGACGGTGAACCACACGAAGTCAGCGACATGGCAGCGACAACGGCCAGTGCGCCGATGCACATCCTGGTGAACATGCCGACAGAATACCCCTAGGGGGTACTGAGCCTCCAATCTTCGACGCCGTTCGGTCGCCGAGTACCACCGGCTAATTCAGCCCGTTCGACAGGATCATCGATTCGCCGGTCTGCAGCCGGCCCCGGTCGGAGACCAGGTACAGCACGGCCTCGGCGACATCCTGCGGCTCGAGCAGACCCGGCCGTGGGCGGCCCTGGGCGAACATCTCCTCGACGTCGTCGAGTCCTGGGTTCTCCAAGTCGGGCCGGATCACCCGGTAGGTGGACGGGTTGTGGATCATCGGCGTGTTTACCCCGGACGGCAGCACCGCGTTGATCGTGATGCCGTGTTCGGCGACCTCGAAGGCCACCGATTTCACCAGGGCCACCACGCCGGCCTTGGCCGCCGCGTAGTGGCCGCTGTTGGTCGCGCCGGTTCCCGCGACGATCGACGAGGTCGCCACGATCCGGCCGGCCCGACGTTCGATCAGGTGCGGCAGCACGGCCCGGAACGTGTTGAACACCCCGGTCAGATTGATGTCGATCATGTCGTGCCAGCGTTGCTCAGACATGGCGGCGATCGGCTCGCTACTGGCGATGCCAGCGTTGGCGATCACGATGTCGATACCGCCGAGCTGAGCCAGCGCGGCGTCCGCCACCGATCGCATGGCCGCCAAGTCCCGGACATCGGCGGTCAGCGCCACGCAGCGCCGGCCGAGCGCGGACACCTCGTCCACGGTCTGCTCCAGATCCGCCGGTGTGGACAACGGGTAGTCGATGGTCTCGATCGGCGCGGCGATGTCGCACACCACGATGTCGGCGCCTTCGCGCGCCAGCGTCGTGGCGTGGGCCCGCCCCTGCCCGCGCGCGCCTCCGGTGATCAACGCGGTCTTGCCCTCAAGTGCACCCATACCCATCCTTCTGTCGTCAGCCCCTGGATACAGACCCCGCCACGGTGGCAAAACTCATCGCTGCCCCGCACCGGCCCGGAGCCCGCGCCGCCTGACTGGCAACACGCTGAGGCGGGGCCGCAGCGGGCAGATTGCGATGGCAAATGAATCCAATAGCCTGACCGGGAAGACCTCGCGGAGAGCAAAGTTGCTGGAATGTGCTGGTCCAGGCGATTCTCAGGAAGATGATTCGATGCACTAATGTTATCTACAGACGGGGGTTTTGAGCTCGAACACGGCAAACAACCCGGAGGTGAAAAGTGATCCGTTCGAAACTGATGAGGGCCGCGGCAGTCGGGCTGGGCGCATTGGCGGTGCCGGTCGGCGTGGCGGTTGCGGGAGCAGCTCCGGCCTCGGCCGGTCCCGAGATCTGCGCGACGGGCCCGTACGGCTACGTGAGCGCTTGCGTCGAGGGCCCGGGCTGGGTCCGTCCGTGGTACGACGACGGATGGCGTGGCCGCGGCCACGGTCATGGTCACGGGCACGGCCACGACGACTGAGCGACTCAACCACGGGTAACGCCGTGGCAGGAATCCGAACCTGGATTTCTGCCACGGCGTTATTCGTTTGACCCGCTCGAGTCACTCTCTTAGTTGTAGTACCGTCGCGCTCATGGAGGACGTTTGGATTCTCGGCGGCTACCAGAGCGATTTCGCCCGCAACCTCCAGCGCGAGCGCGTCGACTTCGCCGAGCTGACCCGCGAGGTGGTCGAGCACACGCTGGAGGATGCCCACGTCCCCGCCGCCGACATCGGCGTCGTCCACGTCGCGAACGCCTTCGGTGAGCTGTTCGCCGCGCAGGCGCACCTGGGTGCCATGCCGGCCACCGTGCATCCCGAACTCTGGGGCACGCCGGCGTCGCGCCACGAGGCCGCGTGCGCATCCGGCAGCATCGCCGTCCTGGCCGCCGGTGCTGACCTGCGCTCGGGCGCCTATGACTGTGCGCTGGTGGTCGGCGTCGAGCTGGAGAAGACGGTGCCCGGGGACACCGCGGCCACTCATCTCGGCACCGCCGCGTGGGCCGGCCATGAGGGCGCCGGCGCGAGTTTCCTGTGGCCGTCGATGTTCTCCGAAGTGGCCGATGCCTACGACGCTCGCTACGGACTGGATCCGACGCATCTGCGAGCCATCGCCACACTGAACTTCCGTAACGCGCGGGCCAACCCCAACGCCCAGACCCGCGCGTGGACGGTGCCCGACCCCATCGAGGCCGACGACGCCGCCAACCCCGTGGTCGAGGGACGTCTGCGCCGCTTGGACTGCAGCCAGATGACCGACGGTGGGGCGGGCCTGGTGCTGGTCACCGACAGCTATCTGCGGGCACATCCGCAGGCCCGACCGTTGGCCCGCATCGCCGGATGGGGCCATCGCACAGTGGGTTTGGGACTCCGGCAGAAGCTCGAACGCGCCGCGGCGGGACCGTATCTGCTACCCCATGTTCGGCAGGCTGCGCTCGACGCCTTCGACCGGGCGCACGTCACGCTCGATGACGTGGACGGGTTCGAGGTGCACGACTGCTTCACGCCCAGCGAGTACCTGGCCATCGACCACCTGGGGCTGACCGGTCCCGGCGAATCCTGGAAGGCCATTGAGAACGGTGAGATCGAGATCGGCGGACGCCTGCCGATTAATCCGAGCGGCGGGCTGATCGGCGGTGGGCATCCGGTCGGAGCCTCGGGGGTGCGGATGTTGCTCGACGCCACCAAACAGGTCAGCGCCGGAGCCGGCGCCTATCAGGTCGAGGGCGCAACGACCTTCGGCACGTTGAACTTTGGCGGTAGTACCGCCACAACCGTTAGCTTCGTCGTGAAAGGAGCACCGGAATGAACACCGAAGTGGTGGCCAGATTTCTGTCCACCCTGCCCGAGGACGACACCCACCCGTACCGCACCGGGCCGTGGCGGCCGCAGACCACCGAATGGGACGCCGAGGATCTGCGGGTCGTCGACGGCGAGATTCCCACCGACCTCGACGGCGTCTATCTGCGCAACACCGAGAATCCGCTGCATCCCGCGTTGCAGACCTACCATCCGTTCGACGGGGACGGGATGCTGCACATCGTCGGCTTCCGCGACGGAAAGGCGTTCTACCGCAATCGATTCGTGCGGACCGACGGATTGCTGGCCGAGATCGAGGCCGGCGGACCGCTGTGGCCGGGGGTCGCCGAACCCGTCGACCTGGCCCGGCGCGATCATGGCTGGGGCGCCCGCACCCTGATGAAGGACGCGTCCAGCACCGACGTCACGGTGCACCGCGGCGTCGCGCTCACCAGCTTCTATCAGTGTGGCGACCTGTACCGATTCGATCCCTACAGCGGTGCCGATCTGGGCAAGGAAGATTGGGGCGGAGCGTTTCCCGCCGCGTGGGGCGTGTCGGCCCACCCCAAGGCCGACGACACCACCGGCGAACTGCTGTTCTTCAACTACGGCAAGCAGGCCCCGTACATGCACTACGGCGTGGTGGATGCCGACAACCAGTTGGTGCACTACGTCGACGTGGAACTGCCCGGCCCCCGGCTGCCACACGATATGGCATTCACCGAGAATTACGTGATCCTCAATGATTTTCCGTTGTTCTGGGATGCGAAGTTCCTCGAGAGCAATATCCACCTGCCGAAGTTGCACCGCGACATGCCGTCCCGGTTCGGTGTGCTGCCACGCCGCGGTGAAGCCGAGGAGATCAAGTGGTTCGAGGCCGACACCACTTACGTGCTGCACTTCACCAACGCCTACGAGGACGGTGACGAGATCGTGCTCGACGGCTTCTTCCAGGGCAACGCCGTGCCGGCCCTGGCACTGGACAAGATGCAGACCAGGCTGCACCGGTGGCGGTTCAACCTGGTGACCGGCCAGACCCGCGAGGAGCAATTGTCCGACAGCATCACCGAATTCGGCATGATCAATCCCGGTCATGCCGGACGGGGCTACCGCTACGCCTACGCCGCCACGGGCAAGCCGGGCTGGTTCCTGTTCGACGGATTGGTTCGTCACGACCTACACTCCGGTTCCGAACAGCGGTACGCCTTCGGCGAGGGCGTGTACGGCAGCGAGACGGCCATGGCGCCGCGCGTGGGCAGCTCAGGCGAGGACGACGGCTATCTGGTCACCATCACCACGGACATGAACGACGACGCGTCCTACTGCCTGGTGTTCGACGCGGCCCGGGTGCCTGACGGCCCGGTGTGCAAACTGGCTCTACCGGAACGGGTTTCCAGCGGAACCCACTCCACCTGGGCTCCCGGCGACGAGTTGCGCCGATGGCTGGTGCGTGACTGACGCACCGGCCGGCGGCACCAACGCCGTCGGACAGATGCTGAGCCTGGTCGGCGACGAGTGGACGATGCTGGTGATGCAGCAGGCTCTGCTGGGCGCCACCCGCTTCGGGCAGTTCCGGACACGGCTGCCGATCTCCAACTCGGTGCTGACCCGCCGACTGGGCACCCTCACCGACGATGGGCTGCTCACGCGTCACCGCTATCAGGAACGGCCCCCGCGCGACGAGTATTTGGTCACCGCGCGCGGGCGCGGGCTGTGGCCGGTGCTGCTGACGATCTGGGACTGGGAACGCCACTGGGTGCCCGAGCATCGCGAATCCCTGCCTGCCATGCGCCATCTCACCTGCGGCGCCGATTTCACCCCGATGCTCAGCTGTGGCACGTGCGGTGAGCCGACCATGTCCGGTGAGGTGACGGCCACGTGGGGACCGAGCGGGGGCTGGTCACGATCGCTGCCCCCGGTGACCACCCGGCGCCGGTCCGCCGATGACCGGCGCGACTCTCCGGCCGGCCAGTACCCCCAGACCATGAGCGTTCTCGGCAACCGCTGGGCGTTTGCGATCCTGGTAGCCAGCTTCACCGGCACCAGCAGATTCTCCGACTTCCAGCGACTGCTGGCCGCCCCGCCCGGATCGATCGCCGACCGGCTGCAGACATTCCGCGACAACGGGATTCTCACCACCGACGAGGGTCCGCACTACCGGCTGACCCCGAAGGGCGCGGCCTTCCTGCCGGTGCTGGTGACGGCGTTGGCGTGGGCCCAGCGTTCCTTTCCGGACGCCGAAGGCCCCGCCGTGACCCTCATCCACACCGCTTGCGACGGACCCTTCACTCCGGCGCTGCGGTGCGATCAGTGCGGCGACCGGCTCGCCGGGGCCACGGTGGCCGTTATCGATCCGACAGTTGCTGAGAGCTCCGCCCATTTGCCCCGGCAACCGGCGGCAGACCCACGCTAGTTCGGCTCCCTTGGACAGCTGACCTCGATACCGAAGCGCCGCCGCGCGGGTGCGGGCGTTGGCGCGCCGTCAACGGTTCGGGCACCGGGATTCATCCGTCGAGACAGCTTTGACGTGGCAATACTATCCAAAGTCGGCGTCAAAATTGTGCTGGCACTCTCGAGACTCGAGTGCTAATATCGGCGTTGCACAGTGATTGGCTGCCCGCCAGGGTGGCGGGCTCTGAGACGGTACGGGAGGTGGATTACTGTGCTTCGTTTTGATCCGTTCAGCGACCTCGACGTGTTGACCAGAAGTTTGCTGGCAGGTGATACCGGGTCAACGCGCACACCTAGGTTCATGCCGATGGACCTCTGCAAGATCGGCGACCATTACGTCCTCACGGCCGACCTTCCCGGCATCGATCCGGGCTCGGTGGACGTCAATGTCGACAACGGCACACTGACCATCTCGGCGCATCGAACGGCGCGCTCCGAGGAATCGGTCCAGTGGCTGGCCAATGAGCGGTTCTTCGGCAGCTATCGACGCCAGCTGTCGCTCGGCGACGGGATCGATTCGTCGGCGATCTCCGCCACATACGAGAACGGTGTCCTCACCGTCACGATCCCCGTAGCCGAACGCGCCCGGCCCCGCAAGATCGAGGTCGCGCACGGCGCCGACCGCAAGTCGATCGAAACCACTGTCGACGCCGATTAATTGATCCCGCCGCGGCGGTCCAACCTGAACTTCAGGTTGGACCGCGCCGCGGGCCATTCGATGTCCAGGACCGAATACACGACGGTGTCTCGGCGGGAACCGTCCGGCGCGATCTGGTGACTGCGCAGCACCCCGTCAAGTTTGGCGCCCAGCCGCTCGATGGCCGAACGGCTGGCAAAGTTGAAGAAGTGGGTGCGGAATTCGACTGCCACACATTCAAGTTCATCGAACGCATGGCTGAGCATCAACAGCTTGGTCTCGGCGTTCACCCCGGTGCCGCGGACGTCGGCAACGTACCAGGTGTGCCCGATCTCCAGCCGCCGGTTGGCCCCGTCCACGTGCAGATAACTCGTCGAACCCACAAGCCTGCCGGCGAGGTCGCGCACCACGAAACTCACCCCGTGGTCGGCCGCGCGCAGTTCGAGCATGCGCCGTACCCACTCGGCGGCGGCACCGGGCCGGGGCGTCATGGTGTACCACAACGACCCCAGCTCACCATCCGCGGCGGCGTCATCGATCTCGGGGATGTGCTCGTGGGTCAACGGCTCCAACCGCACCCAGCGTTGCCCGGTCAGCTCGACCGGGGTCACGAACTCGCCCATCATCGCCCTCCGAACGTCGTCAGCAACGACCACACCGAGCACAGCCCGGCCAGCACCGCCATCGCGCCACCGACATAGAGCCCGTAGCCGGCGGCCACCGGTCCCTTCACGTTGAGCAGGTAGTACCAGACCGTCAGCCCCACCAGCGTCAGCGAAAGTAGCAGCCCCGCAGCCGAAGCCCACCGCTGCGACAGGCCGCGGCCGGCCATCGCCCCGGCCACGATGAGGACGCTGCCCAGCAGGACGATCAGCTGCCCGGCACCGAAACCGCGTGGCAGAACGATGCTTCCCACCGCGCCGCCGATCGCGTTGGCCCGGCCGCCGCCGTTGGCGCTGGTGGTCAGCCACGGCAACCAGGCCACCACGATCAGGACCGCAGCACACAGGGCTACCAGCCAACCTGGACGCAGACGAACCATGACGACGAGACTATCGGGTGTGACCGAACTACCCGACTGGGCCAGACAGCTCGATCTGGCCCCGCATCCCGAGGGCGGCTGGTACCGCGAGACCTGGCGCAGCGAACTGACCGTCAGCCAGTCCTCGCTGCCGTCGGGCTACTCCGGGCCGCGTAACGCCGGCACCGCAATCCTGTTCCTGTTGATGCCCGGCCAGCAGTCGGCCTGGCACACGGTGCGGAGTGCCGAGCTGTGGTTCCATCACCGGGGCAGCCCGTTGGTCCTGGAGATCGGGCCGGAGAAGAACACGGCGGCCGCGCGACTCCTCGGCCCGGACGTCGCCGCCGGGCAGCACCCGCAACTGCTGGTGCCACCCGGCCACTGGCAACGTGCGGTGCCCCGCGACGACGAGCCCGCCCTGGTCAGCTGTGTGGTGGTGCCGGGTTTCGACTTCGCGGACTTCGCGCTCAGCCCTGCAGCGACGACAGATTGAACTCGGCGCCGGTCGGGTCGGCGACCGCGGCCAGCCGGCCATACGGCGTGTCCTCGGCCGGGCGCACCACCGAGCCACCGTTGGCGACAATCAGCTCGATGGTCTTGTCCACGTCATCGGACCCCAGGAACGAGCACCAGTGCGACGGCATCCCTTCGGGCATGAACGCCGCACCGTCCATCACACCGATGAGCGCCTCACCGTCGAAGTTGGCTGTGCTGTACCGAAATTCGTCGCTGTCCGAGACGGTCTCGGTGGTCCACCCGAACGCCGTGCGGTAGAAGTCCAGAGCCTTGGCGTAGTCGCGGGTGGTCACCTGGTGATACACCGGCGCACCGGCCTCGTTGAACACCGCGAAGCCGTCGTGCCCGCCCGGCTGCCAGACCCCGAAGAATGCTCCCGTCGGATCCGTCATCATCGCCATCCGGCCCTTGGCCGGGATGTCCATCACCCCACCACAGTTGCTCCCGCCGGCCGCGGTCACCGCGGCGACGGCGGCATCGGCGTCGGCCGTGTGCAGGTAGACCGTCCAGGCGTCCGGCGCGTTCCACTGCGGGTCATTGCGCATCAGCCCCGCGACCACGTGGCCGTCGACCGATGCGGTGACGTACCCACCGTATTCCGGGCCGCCTGTCTCGAACGTCCACCCGAACACGGCGCCGTAGAACTGCTGGGCACGCTCGAGGTCGGAGGTGGTCAGGTCGGTCCAGGTGGGCGCGCCCAGCGGGGCGCTCTGACGGGTAACCACGATGATGTCTCCTTCAGGGTGAGTGGTCGGTCGCTAGGTTTTGACCGTGGCCGCGCGGAAAACTCATCGCACCCCGCCGAGCAGACGCAAACTCGCACTCTTTGGGCCTCAAAAGTGCGAGTTTGTGTCTGCTCGCGGGGCTAGCGATAGCGCTGGGCGATCCTGGCGCGGTGTTCGGCCGGCGAGCCGAACAGCGACCGGTTGAGCGCGGCCCGCTTGAGATAGACATGCACGCCGCTCTCCCATGTGTAGCCGATGCCACCGTGTAGTTGCATGGCCTTGCCGGCCACCTCGACAGCCGTGTCGGTGGCGTAGGCCTTGGCCATCGATACGGTGCGGGACTGCGGCTCGGCGATGGCCGTGCTGAGCAGCTGACGGGCCACCGAAATCTGCACCAGCATGTCGGCACAGGCGTGTTTGACGGCCTGGAACGAGCCGATCGGACGGCCGAACTGCTGCCGAACTCCGGTGTAGGACACCGTGTTGTCGAGCATGGCTTGGGCGATGCCCAGGCTGTCACACGCCACGGCCAGCGCTGCCCGGTCGGTCAGCGCACGCAGCTGAGTGTCCGGATCACCCTCGAATCGCCACACCGAGTCCTCGTGGACCTCCAGCCCATCGGCCGTCACAATCGCCAGCCGGCGGGTCTCGTCGAGCACCGGCTGCTCGGTGACCGTCAGCCCGGGCGCATCGGCGGCCACGTCGACCAGCACCGCAATCCCGTCGACATCGCGGGCCGGCAGCAGCAGCCTCTGGGCGCCGGCCGCGTCGGGCACAAAGGTGGCCCGCCCGTGAATGCGCCAGCCCAGCCTGGTGGTGGCCAGCTCGAACGGTGCCGGCTCCGCTCCCCCCGGCATGGCCAGCGCGGCGCGGGTGTTCCCGGCGACCACCGCCCGCAACAGCGGGTCACGGGAATCGTTGGGCTGCAGCGCTTTCAGGGCGCTCACGGCCAGCACGGCACCACCCAGGTATGAGCTGGGCGCGGCAGCCCGGCCCAGTTCCTCGCAGATCACCGCGACCTCGGCGAACGTGGCGCCGGCGCCACCGTGCTCCTCTCGCGCATCCAGCCCGACCCAGCCGGCGGAGACCAACATCGACCAATCAACGGTGTCTTTGGCCAGCAGACCGGCCGCGACCGACCGCAATTCATCATGGATCTCGGAGAATTCGCTCATCTCACACCGCACTCGGTTCTCTGGGCAGACCCAAGCCACGCTCACCGATGATGGTGCGCTGGATCTCGCTGGCCCCACCGGGAATGGTCCATTCCCACGAGCCGATGAAGTCGAGCATCCAGGCTCCCGACTCCCAGCCGCTGGAAACGGGTTTCGTCAGCACCGTGTGAGCGTCGAGACCGCCGATCTCGGCGCCGAATCCGGTCATCCGTTGCAGCAGCTCGCTGTAATAGAGCTTGACGATCGAGGCGTCGGCGGGTCCGACCTTTCCTGCCTCGGTGCGTTCGACCAGATCCCGGCACAGTGCGCGCAGACCGGTCAACTCGATCTCGAACTGCGCCAACCGGTCTGCCACCACCGGGTCTTCGACGGGGGCAGCCTCCAGCAGCCAGTTGAAGCCCGCGTTGCCCAACCGCTCGGAGAGCTCCAGCATGGTCATGCCGCGCTCGGCACCGAGCGTGGCCTGGGCGACCTGCCAGCCCTTGTGCACCGGGCCGATGAGGTTGGCTGCCGGTACGGCGACGTCGTTGAGGAAGATCTCACAGAAATGCGAATCCCCCACCGCGTTTCGGATCGGCCGCACATCGATTCCTGGCGTGGTCATGTCCATCAGGAAGTACGAGATGCCGTGTCGCTTGGGCGCCTCTGGATCGGTGCGGGCGAGCAGCAGACACCAGTCGGCGTGCATGGCCCCGCTGGCCCAGAGCTTCTGGCCGTTGACGATGAAGTTGTCGCCGTCGGCCTTGGCGGTCGTCCGCAGCGCGGCCAGATCGGAACCGGCCTCGGGTTCGGAGAAGCCCTGCACCCAGATCTCCCCATCGAGGATGGCGGGCAGGTGCCGTTGTCGTTGCTCGTCGGTGCCGGCAGCGAGCAGGGTGGACGCGGCATGGTGGATGCCGACGAAGGCCAGCACCAGCCGGGGCGCGTCATGTGCCGCCAGTTCCTGGTACAACACGATCTGTTCGGGCACACCCATGCCACCACCCCACTCGGCCGGCCAATGTGGCACGGCGTATCCGGCGGTGTGCAGCTCGGCGAACCAGGACTTCTGGAACGCCACGAATTCGTCGGCACTGACTCCGGTCTGGTTGGGGCGCCAGCCTTTCGGGACGTGCGCCGCGCACCAGTCCCGCACGGAGACCCGGAAGTCGTCGAGGTCGGTCATGACGAGAACAATCCGGTGAGTCCGCGCCGACCCAAACGGGTGGTCAACGTGTCGCGGGTCTTAGACACCCCGAACGGCAAGCGGCGCAAGGGCTGGCTGTACCGCGACAGCCATGACAGCGTGGTCTCATCGCAAAAACCGACCGCACCGTGCAGCTGATGACACACCCGGAACACCACCTCGGCGGCCTCGATCGTGGCCAGTCGCAACGCCAGTGCGTCGTTGATCGCCTCATCGGCCTCGTTGGTGACCACACTCCACAGCGCGTACTTGGCCAGCATGTCGACGCCGCTGCGCTCCACCTCGGCGTCGGTCAGCTGGAACTGCACCCCCTGGAAGGACGATAACGTCTGACCGAACTGCTTGCGCAAACTGACGTGTGCGACCGTCAGGTCGATGGCGCGGTCCAGCATGCCGAGCAGAGTCCAGGACGGCAGTGTGAGGGCCAACGCAACGTCGCCGACTCCTGACTGGTCCACGGCCCACAGTTCCAGTGCGGTGGCGAACGACGGGCCAGCGGACCCCAGACCGGTCACGGTGCTGCGCTTGCCGCTCAATGTGACGGCAGCCCAACGGCTGTCCAGCCCCTGCAACGCCGCCTCCGGGGTGTCGGCATCGACGACGACCAACCCGTCGACGTCCAGATCCGCCGGACGCGCCAGCCGCTCGGCCACCGGATATGGCAGGGCCCAGTAACCGGCGGCGCGGCACAGCGCGGCCGCGGCCTCCAATGAGTCCGCATCGCTGCGTGGTTCGAGCTCGAAGACTCCCAGGCCGTCCAACACGGGCGTCACCAGCCCGGCGCGCGTCTCCGGCTTCGCGTCGGCCTGCACGAGCAACTGATCGCCACCGGCGGCTTCGAACGCCTTCAGGGCCTGGCGGCCATACTCTTTGGCGTCATCGCTGAGATCAAGAATCATCGCCGTCACGCCTTTCCGGCCAGCATGGTCCGCGACAACAAGATGCGCTGCATCTCGATGCTGCCCGAGGACACCGTCGACGCCTGCGAATATCGCCAGTGGTCCTCCACCTCGGCCCGGAAGTACTCTGCGTCAGGACTCCCGCCCCGGGGCAGGGCAGCGGCAATCTCCATGAGAACCTCGGCACTCTCCTGGTCCAGCCGCGTGACCGCGATCCGATATGCCGCGGAGTCACCGGGATTCACCCGCCCGGTGGCCTGCATCGACACCACGCGATAGGCCATCAGCCGGGCCCGGCGGCAGTGCGTGAGCATCCGGGTCCACCTACCTCGCAACTCGGCGGGCAGCTGCTCCCACTTGTCGCCGAGCACCTCGGGTGCGGCCTGCAACAGCCGTTCACATCGCGCGTAGCGGGCGATGCCGACGCGCTCGAACGACACCACGTCCTGCACGATCGACCAGCCCTGGTCCACAGTGCCCAGCACATCGGCGTCGGTGACCTTGAGGTCATCGAAGAACACCTCGTTGAGATGGTGCGGGCCCATCATGGTGCGGATCGGACGCACCTGAATACCCGGCGAATCCATCGGCACCAGAAAAATGGTCATGCCGTGTTGTTTCTTCTCCCCCTTGGCGGTGCGGGCCAGTAGGAAGCACCATTGCGCCATCGTGGCGTAAGAGGTCCAGATCTTCTGGCCATTGACCCGCCAGCCGTCGCCCTCCCGGCGGGCAAAGGTGCGCAGCGAGGCCAGGTCGGAACCCGACTCGGGCTCGGAAAAGCCCTGGCACCAGATCACTTCACCGTTGGCGATCGGCGGCAGGTGCCTGCGCCGCTGCGCTTCGGTGCCGTGCCGCATGATGATCGGGCCCACCCAGTTGACGCCCATGTACTGCGCGCCGCGCGGCTCGTGATGCGCCCACATCTCCTCGCGCACCACGGTCTGCTCCCACACCGAGGCGTCACCGCCGCCGAATTCCTTCGGCCACGACATGCACAGCAGGTGCCGTTCTGCCAGCGTTCGGCAGAACTGCTGCGCCACCGCGAGATCTGCGGGATCGTCGGTGAACGCGCCGAGGAAGTCGGCGGGCACGTTTTCGGCAATCAGCGTACGCAGCTCACCGCGCAGCGCGTCGGCCGTCTCACCAAAGTCGAAATCCACTCCCGGCCTTCCTATTCCGCCGTTGCCGTGCCGAGCCCGGCGAGCACCTCGGCGGTGTCCGCTCCCAGTTCCGGTGCGTACCCGGCGACCCGGCCCGGAGTCCGCGAGAACCAGGTCGGCACACCGGGCATGCGCACCCGCCCGTGTGGGGTGTCGATGGTCTCGAACAGCCCGACGGCGTTGAGGTGCTCGTTGTCGAACAGGTCCGCGGGGGCGAGCATCGGCGCAGCCGGAATTTCCAGCTCCGCGAACAGATCCAGCCATTCGGCGGTGGTGCGCTCTTTGAGGGTCTGCGCCACCAGTCCGTACACCGTGTCGATCTTTTTCGCCCGCTGCTCCAAGGTCGCGTACTCGGCGCTGTTCCAACTCGGCTGCACTCGGTCGATGAAGGCGTTCCAGTGCTTGTCGTTGTAGACCAGCGCCGCGATGTGCCCGTCCTTGGTCTCGTACGGTCTGCGGTTGGGCGTGACCGCCCGCGGATACACCGCAGTTCCGAGCGGAGGGTCGAACATCGCGCCGTTGGCATGCTCGACCAGCATGAAGGAGGCCATGGTCTCGAACATGCTGACCTCGACCTCCTGACCCTCGCCGGTGCGCTCCCGGTGGAACAGCGCCATCGTCGTCGCGTACAACGCCGTCAGCCCGGCGACCTTGTCGGCCATGATGGTGCCGACGTAGGACGCCTCACCCGTCAATTCCTGCTGTACCGCGGGTAAGCCGCACTCGGCCTGAATGGTGTCGTCGTAGGCCGGCCGGTCGGCGTCCGGGCCGCGGCGTCCGTACCCGTAACAGTTGGTGTAGACGATGCGCGGGTTGATCGCCGCCACATCGTCGTAGCCGAAACCGAGTTTGGTGATGGCCTTGGCCCGCATCGAGTGGATGAACACATCGGCATCGGCAATCAGCGCGCGCAGGGCCTCCTTGCCCTCCGCCGAGCGCAGATCCAGCACCACGCTGCGTTTACCGCGGTTGACGTTGACGAACACCCCGCTCATGCCGGGGCTCGGGCCCACCGAGATGTAGCGGGTGTTGTCCCCCGCCGGTGTCTCGACCTTGATCACGTCGGCGCCCATGTCCGCCATGATCTGGGTGCAGTAGGGCCCCATCACCATGGCGGTGAGGTCGATGACCCGAACGCCTTGGAGTGGTCCGGTTGTCATGCTGTCACCCCCTGGGCGGCTCCGAAGCTGTAGCGGATGTGGTCGGAATGTCCGTCGGGTACCACGGGGAACTCCACCGGTTCGCTGAGATCACGGATGCGCGCCATCTGCTCGCCGACTTGTTCCATCGACCACGACGGTTGGTACACCCCCGGACTCTCGACCACAACGGCACGCGCGAGCCTTCCGGCGATCGCCACGAAGTACTCACCGGTGACCGAACAGGATTCGTGGGCCAGCCAGCCCACCGCTGGAGCAACCAGGTCCGGCCCCATCGGCGGATAGGCTGAGGTATCCAGACCCTCGGCCATCCGGGTGACCGCGCCGGGAATGATCGCATTGCACCGCACCCCCTCGGCGGCCCCCTCCAGGGCGACCACGTTGCACAGACCGAGGATCCCGGCCTTGGCCGCGGCGTAGTTGGCGACCTGATGATTGCCGTACAGCCCGCCGATCGAGGAGGTCAGCACCACGCGGCCGTATCCCGCGTCGCACATGAGGGGAAATGCCGGTCGCACAACGTGAAACGCGCCCCGCAGGTGCACGTCGAGCACGGCGTCAAAATCGTCGTAGGTGAGTTCCTTCAGCGACCCGCGGCGCACCGTCCCGGCATTGTGGATCAGGATGTCGACGCGGCCGAACCGCTCGACGGCTGTGCCGATGATCGCCTGTCCACCTTCGGCGGTGGACACCGAATCGGTGACGGCGACGGCTTCCCCGCCCGCCGTGGTGATTTCATCGACCACCTGCTGGGCCGGCGCGGTGTCGACGCCGTCGCCGGTGAGGCTGCCGCCCGGATCGTTGACAACCACCTTGGCGCCCTTTGATGCCAGCAGCAGGGCGTATTCGCGGCCCAAGCCTCGGCCGGCACCGGTGATGACGGCGACGCGATCGTCGAATCTGAGGGTGCTCAAGCGCAGGGCTCCTCACCCTCGTGCGGGGTATCGATGCGAGGCTTGATGTCCCGGCTCTGCAGCGCAGTGGTGGTCGTCACGTGGTGAGCTCTAATCCGTCGAGGTCACCCTTGGCCCGCCAGTCCGCGATCAACTCGTCGAACGCGTAGAAGCCGGGCGAGTAGAAGTCGCCGAGGAAGGCGCCGTTGCGCTCCGCCCCACCCCGACCCTCGTTGTTGTAGTAGCCGGGCGTGCAGGACAGTTCGAACGCGGAGTTGTCGATCGCGAGTTCGCGGACCGTGGCCACCCAGGCGTCCTGGCCCTCCTGGCTGGGCTCGACGGTGGTGGCACCGCGGTTCTGCGCCTCGGCGATGATGTAGGCGATGTGCTTGGCCTGCTGTTCGAACATCGCCGTGGTGTTGGCCGATACGCCGCCCTGGATGAAGCCCATGAAGAATTGGTTGGGGAATCCGCGGCTGGTCATCCCGTGCAGGGTCTTGTAGTCGTCCTGCCAGTAGTCGAACAGTGACAGCCCGTCGCGGCCCACGATGTTCTCTATCGCGAACCGGCGGCTGATCTCGGTGGAGATCTCGAAGCCGCTCGCGAAGATCACGCAGTCGACCTCGTATTCGACGCCGTCGGCGACGATCCCCGTTTCGGTCAGCCGCTCGACCCCCTTGGATGCCGACACGTCGACGAGCGTCACATTGGGGCGGTTGAACGTGGCCAGGTAGTGCTCGCTGGACGTCGGCCGCTTACACATGAAGCGGTAGTACGGCTTGAGCGCCTCGGCGGTCGCGGGGTCCTCGACGATCTCGGCCACGAGCCGCCGCAGCCGCTCCATGATCTTGAAGTCTTCTTCCTCCCGGAAGGCCATGATCTGCTCGATGGTCACCTCTGCCGGGTTATCACTGGCCGCGATCCGGGCCGTGAGGTTGCGACCAAGCTCGGTCCAGAAGTCGCACACCAGATCTGGTTCGCCGAACACCACCCCGACGAACGGCGACCAGTTGTGAAAGTTGCGCTTGCGCTCTTCCTGCCACCCCGGCTGCAGGGTCGCGGCCCAGGCCGGATCGGTGGGTGGGTTGGTGCGCGCGTCGACCGAGGACGGGGTCCGTTGGAAGACGAACAGCTGCTTGGCATCGCGCCCCAGGTGCGGTACCAACTGGATGCCGGTGGCGCCGGTGCCCACGAGGGCGACGCGCTTGTCGACCAGTTTGTGCAGGCCACCGTCGGCGTCACCGCCGGTGTAGTCGTAATCCCAGCGGGCGGAGTGAAATACGTGTCCGGTGAAGTCCTTGATGCCGGGGATGCCCGGCAGCTTCGGTCGGTTGTAGGAGCCTTGGGCCATGACCACGAACCGGGCCCGGATCTCGTCGCCCCGGTTGGTGTGGATCTGCCAGCGCTGTGCCGCGTCGGCCCAGCGCAGTTCGCGCACCTGGGTGGAGAACAGCGCACCGTCGTACAGGCCGAAGTGCTTGCCGATGTTGCGGCAGTGCTGGAAGATCTCGGCGCCGTCGGCGAACTTCTTGCTGGGCATGAAGTCCAGCTCTTCGAGCAGCGGGATGTAGCAGTACGAGTCGTTGTCACACTGGATCCCCGGGAAGCGGTTCCAATACCAGACCCCGCCGAAGTCGCCGGCCATCTCGATGACCCGGATGCCCTCGACGCCGGCCTTCTTCAGGTACGCCCCCGCCAGCAGGCCCGCGAACCCGCCGCCGAGGATGACGACGTCGGCGTCCTCGACGATCGGATCCCGTTCGGTCACGGCCGTATACGGGTCGACCTCGTAGAACTCGGCGAACTCACCTTCGAGTTCCAGGTATTGGTCGGCGCCCTCGGGCCGGAGCCGCTTGGCTCGCTCGGCGGCGTACTTCTCCCGGATCGCGTCGATGTCGATATCGGTGGGAACGTCGGTGGGGCCACACGACTCTGCTGATGGCTCCTCGCGCAAGCGCTCGTCGGCAGTCATGCGTTGGCCTTCTCCGGCAGTGCGGCGGCGTGCAGCGGCGCGGGCATGTCGTGCACCGCGGGCAACACCTCGGCGGCGAACAGCTTGGTGGACTCCATCGCCTTTTCGTACGGCATGGTGCCGAACTGCGGGACGATGGTGACCTCGCAGAACGAGCACGCCTCCTGGGCGGCCTTGAGCTTTTCGAACACCGTGTCGGGCGTGCCGATCAGCAGGTTGGAGGCGTGGTACCCGGGCGGCCCACCCTTCTTCTGATTGCCGACCTCCGATGCCAGCACCGCTGTGGCGCTCGCCTCGCGGGCCGCGTACGCCTCATACCCCTTGACGCCCTTGAAGTTCGACGCGTCGGCAAAACCGTAGTGCACGTTGACGTCCCGGTTGGCGGTCCAGATCCACTCCTCGGTCTCGGCCACCTCGTCTTCGGAACCCACGCAGTACATGAACATCACGTTCTTGGGTTGGCACGGTCCAAGGCCCTCTTCGGCGCGGAAGGTGTTGACCTTGCGCACCTCTTCGCCGGCGTCGGTGATCGGCTTGTTGCCCACGAACAGCGGCACCATGCCGCGCCGGGACAGGATCTCCAGCGACTCGGCGGTCGAAGACGAGCTGTAGATCCGATCGAACAGGTCGGTGCTGATCGGCTCAGGGCGCAGCGACATCTCCGGGAAGCTGAAGATCTTGCCCTCGTATGAGAACCGCTGACCCGAGAAGGCCAGCTTCAGGATGTCCAGCGTCTCGTTGAAGCGGTCACGGCTCTCCTCGCGTGGCACACCGACCGCGGCGAACTCCCCCTTCGACACCCCGCGGCCCAGGCCGATCGTGGTGTAGCGCCCGTTGGAGACGATGTCGAGGTAGGCGATCTGGGTGGCCAGCCGGATCGGGTTCCACCACGGCACCACCGCGACGAACGTACCCAGGCTGACCCGCTCGGTGCGGCCGGCGAAATAGGTGAGCGCCTGAATCGGGTTGGGCGTCATGCCATATGGCGTGCCGTGGTGTTCGGGGAACCAGATCCCGTCGAAGCCGAGCGGCTCGGCGAGATCGCCGAGGGCCAGCGCGGCCTGCACGCACTTGTAGTCCGGCGTGGCCGGCGGGGTGCTGAAGTTCCCCGCCAGCACCCGCTCCCAGTCGTGGGAGTTCTGCGCCCCGGTACCCAGATTGACCTTCATGTTCGCTCCTTTGCGGGCGATTTGTGCACCTCCGGTAACGCTGACCGTTACCGGAGGTGCACAAATCACTGGATGTCTCGGGGCTCTCCGGTCCCCATGTACTTGGAAAGTTGGTAGTGCAGGTTGACCGTGCTGCGTTCGCGGTAGGGATTCGGCAAAGTTCCCGGGAAACCTGCCGATTTCATCCCCTGCTGCACCGCGGCCATGTTCGAGAAATCCTGCGGCAGCACCGACAGCCAGTTCGGTGAGTCCTTCGGGGTGTAGGCCCATTCGGTCTGCGGCTCTTCACCTTTGGGGTACAGCTCGAAGACCGCGACCTCGAAGATGCACTTGTCCGGGTTGTAGCTCGGATCGGGGCGGGCGCTGTAGCAGAGCGCGCTGGTCAGGCCCTGCCCCACCTGGAAGTTCGGGAAGATCTGCCACGCCGTGCCGCTCTGCCCCAGGATGTCCGGCGGGATGGTCGGCCAGATCACGCCACGCGCCTCGTCATCGCGGCGGGCCGAGGCCAGCCAGTGCTGCAGCACCTCGTCGGCGGGGGTGCCCTCGGGCAGTTCGTCGACCAACCGCTTGGCGGCATTCACCAGGGTTTGCGTCGTGGTCGCGTTGGTTTCTTCCATGGTGTACACCTGCATCTCGGCAGTGGAGATGCGCGGATCACCGGTGCCCAGGCGGATCTTGGACTTGGTCTCGTCCATGCCCTTCGGCGCGTCGTAACCGATGTTGCTGTGCTTGCCCTGCGCCTTCGCCCAGCCCTTGAACTCACCGAACTTGTTGAACTCAGGGTGGGTGGTGAACACGTGGTAGGTCTCGTTGAAGGCCTCCATCGCGACCTTCCAGTTGCAGTCGAAGTACAACCACTTGCGCCACTTGTAGCGCATGTTCTCCAACCCGAACGGGTCGAGGATCTTGGCCGCCGGGTACAGGTAGTCGATCAGCGGCTCGCAGTGCGGGTCCATGTTGATGAACAGCCACCCGCCCCAGGTGTCCACCTGCACGGGCGCCAGATGCGTGTTGCGGGCAGTGAGCTTGCCCTGCCAGTCGTCCTGTTCCCGGATGTGGGTGCAGGCCCCGTCAAGTCCGTACGTCCAGCCGTGGAAGCCGCAGACAAAGGATTTCCGGGCCCGGCCGGTCGCGTTCTTGGCCCCATCGGGAGTGTCGATGAGCTTGCGGCCACGGTGCATACAGACGTTGTGGTGGGCGACAAAGGTGTCCGCGCCGGTTCGTACGATGATGATCGAGTCGTCGAGGATGTCGTACGTCAGATAGCTGCCGACCTCGGGTATCTCCTCGACCCGGCCGACCTGCTGCCACACCTTGCGCCACAGCCGATCCCGTTCGGCGCGGGCGTAATCCGCGGAGATATAGGCCTCGACCGGGATGGTCGTCGGCGCAGACAGGTCCTCGGCGATGACGCCGGTCGAGTCGTCCGGTTCGGCGTCGACTTCCATCGCAGCGTCGAGATCGGATTCGGTATGGGCCACTAGATCCTCCTGATGGCTTCGCGGAAGGATTCGTCCTTGAGGAACAGCGAGGTGTTGTCGGCACCGAGATGCGTCCAGCGCAGATTGAGCCCGCCGTCGACCAGGATCGTCTGACCGGTGATGTAGCTCGACAGGTCGGAGAGCAGGAACAGGATGGCGCCGGCCTGCTCCTCGGGGGTGCCGCGCCGGCCCATCGCGATGGCTCGTTGGTCACGGTCGGGATCAGCGTCGACATAGGTTGCCGAGGCGGCGGTTTCGGTCACCCCGGGGGCGACGGCGTTGACCCGGATGCCGCCCGCGGCGAGCTCAGCGGCCATAGTGCGGGTGGCGGCGACGATCGCGGCCTTCGCGGTGCCGTAGGCCACGTGATAGGGCGCGGTGTTCATCCCGCTGATCGAGGACACCGAGACGATCGAGCCGGGCTTGCCTTGCGAGCGGATCTCGGCAGCCACCGCCTGGCTCATGAAGAACATGGTTTCGAGGTTGGCCGTGAACAATTCGCGCCAGTCGGCCCGTGACACCCGGGTGGCCGGCATCCAGGTGGACGGGGCGGCGCCTCCCGCCACATTGACCAATCCATAGAGCGCGCCGTCGGCCTCACGGGCCGCTTCCAGCACCGTGGCGATCCCCCCATCGGTGGAGGCGTCGGCGGCCACGGTCACGACCTTCAGCCCCTTGTCGGCCAGCGGTGCGACGTGGGTATCGAGGTTGTCCTGTGAGCGGCTGACCGCCACGACGGTCGCCCCGGCCTCGGCCGCCATCCGGGTCACGGTGGTCCCGATGCCGCCACCGCCGGCGCCCGACACCACGACCACCCGGCCGTCCAGGTTCAGCGAACTGTCCATGCGCAACCCTGTCGCCTTATTTGTCCGGACAACATATAGCGATCTTCATATTGGAGAACACTATTCCGCAGGGATTATTCAACCGTCAAGAGCGGATATGGACCCATCGACAGCTATTGTCTGGACTACAACGAGTTGCTAACGTCCGAGGTCATGAGCGCCCCTTCGGTCACCGACGCGAGGTACACCGCAAATCCCACGACGGCCGGGGACTGGACGCTGGAGCAGGTCACCGGCCCGAGCCGGTTGTTCGGGGCGAACGGCCTGCGCACCGGGCCCGACGGCCGTATATACGTCGCGCAGGTGACCGGCAGTCAGATCAGCGCCCTCGACCCCGACACCGGGCGGCTGGAAACCATCAGCGCCAAGGGCGGCGACATCATCGCGCCCGACGACATCGCGTTCGACGCGAGCGGCAATCTCTACGCCACCGAGGTGATGGACGGCCGGGTCAGCGTGCGCGCGGCCGACGGCTACACCCGGGTGCTGCGCGACGACGTGCCCTCGGCCAACGGCATCACGTTCCACCAGGGCCGCCTGTTCGTCGGTGAGTGTCGAGAGGGTGGCCGGCTCATGGAGTTCGACCTCACCGGCGGCGCCCCGCGCATCCTGCTAGACAACGTGCCCTCCCCCAACGCCATGGAGGTCGGCCCCGACGGCCTGCTGTACTTCCCGGTGATGGGCGCCAACGAGATCTGGCGCATCGATCCCGATGGCGGCAGGCCAGAGGTGGTGGCCGGCGGTCTCGGTGTTCCGGACGCGGTCAAGTTCGACGCCGACGGCCACCTCGTCTCGACGCAGGTGGCCAGCGGCCAAGTGCTGCGCATCGATCCGCGCACCGGCGAGCAGACACTGCTGGCCCAGCTCACTCCCGGTCTGGACAACTGCACCTTCGTCGACGGCCGGCTGTTCGTCTCGAACTTCACCGGCGAGATCACCGAGATCCTGTCCGGCGGCAGCACTCAGGCCCTGCTGCCAGGTGGGCTGAACTGGCCACTGGATCTGACCGTCGGCCCCGACGGCAATCTGTATGTCGCCGACGGCACCTACTTCTACCGGGTCGGCCCCAACGGCGCCCTGGAGACCGTGGCGATGCTGTTCTCGCCGGGCTACCCGGGCTTCCTTCGCGGCGTGACGGCCACCGGCCCAGGGGAATTCATCGTCACCACTGCCGCCGACACCGTGACCCGCTACCGCCCGGGCGGTCCCGAGGACGAGGTGAGCCAGGTCCTGGCCGCCGGTATCGACCAGCCTTACGGTGTGGCCGTGGCCTCGGACGGTTCGGTGCTGGTGGTCGAACAGGGTGCCGGACAGCTGCTTTCGGTGCGCGACGGGTCCACCACCGTGCTGGCCACGGGACTGGACACCCCGGTCGCGGTGGCGCTCGGCCCCGACGACGCACCGCTGGTCTCGGTGGCCGGGGCGATAGTTCGCGTCAATGGAGGGCAGACCGCACCGCTGGTCGACGGATTGCACACGCCACACGGCATTCTGGTGCGCGACGGGGCGCTGTTCATCGTCGACTCCGGCAGCAAGGAGGTGGTGCAGTATGACCTCGATACGGCCGCCCGCACCACGATTGCCGCCGGGCTGCCGGTCGGCCCGCCGCCCGGGGTGACCCCCAAGCCGCTCAAGGGTATGCCGCCGTTCTCCGGTCCGCAGGGCCCGTTCGCCGGCATCACCTCGGGACCTGATGGACCCCTGTACATCTCAGGAGACGGCGACGGCAGCGTGCTGGCGCTGCGGCGGAGTTGAGCACAACCATGACAATCACCCCCGCAGAACACCGCTACCTGCAAGTGGCACGGACGTTGCGCAAGGAGATCGTCGACGGCGTGTACCCGGTGGGTACCCAGCTGCCCACCGAGCACGAACTGTGCGAGCGTTTCGAAGTCAGTCGCTACACCGTGCGCGAGGCGCTGCGGCGGCTGCGGGACGACAATCTGGTCATCTCACGGCCGCGGGCCGGGACCACGGTGGCTCAACGGGCAGCGACGAACAGCTATGCGCAGGACGTGGTCTCGATCAACGATCTGCTGGCCTTCGCCACCGGGGCGCAGTTCACCATCGAGTCCAATGCCATGGTCACCATCGACGAAGAGCTGTCCGAACGCACCGGGCTCCCCCTCGGCGAGCAATGGCTGGCGGTCCGCGGCTACCGGCAGACCGATCACGACGAGGCGCCGCTGTGCCGCACCGAGTACTACATCAACCGCAACTTCGCCGCGGTGGGCCGGCTGCTGCAACGCCATTCGGGTCCGATCTTCCCGCTGATCGAGGATCTGTTCGGGGTGAGCATCGTCGAGGTACACCAAGTAATTTCAGCGATCTCAGTGACCAGCGAACTCGCCGCGGGATTGAAGGTGGCTGCCGGTGCCGCGGCCCTGCAGATGCAGCGTACCTACACGACCTCCGACGGCGAGATCGCCCAGGTCACCATCAACACTCACCCGTCGGACCGGTTCCGGCACGCGATGACGATGCGCCGGGTCAAGGGCTGAGCGTGGTACCGCGCGACCACGTTCGCAACGACGACGCCTACTCCCGTGGGCTGTGGGTGTCCACCACACTGGCCGACACCCTGGCCGACGCGGCGCGTGACACCCCGGACCGGGTGCTGGTGGTCGATGGCGACCTCACCCTGACCGCCGGCGAATTGCATGCGCGGGCACAGACTCTGGCCAGACAGCTGGCCGAATGGATGCCCACCGGCAGCGTGGTGTCGTTCATGCTGCCCAACTGGCACGAGGCGGCGATCATCTATCTGGGCGCCACGCTGGCCGGCATGGTGGTCAACCCGATCCTGCCCTCGCTGCGCGATCGCGAACTGGCGTTCATCCTCGGCGATGCTCAGATCCGTGCGATCTTCATCCCGGCCGAGTTCGGCAACCATGACTACGCGGCGATGCTCACCCGGGTGTGCACCCAATTGGATACGCCACCGGAAGTGGTGGTGCTGCGCGGGGAACCGGGCCCGCACCGCGCATTCTCCGGTCCGACGGACGCACCCGAGCGGGAGCTTCCCACGCTCGACCCGGACGCCGTCCGCATGATCATGTACACCTCAGGCACCACCGGTCGACCCAAAGGGGTACTGCACAGCCACAACTCGATCCACGCGCTGATCCGCCAACTACGCGAGCACTGGATGATCGAACCGGGTGACACCTTCCTGGTGGCCTCCCCCATCGCACATATCGGCGGCTCGATCTACGCGTTCGAATGTCCGCTGCTGCTGGGCAGCACCGCGGTCCTGATGCAGCGCTGGAACGCCGAAGCCGGCGTCGAGCTCATGACGGAACACCGGTGCACCCACATGGCCGGGGCGACACCGTTTCTGGAGCAACTGATGGCTGCGGCCGAGCGAACAGGAACCCGGCTTCCCGACCTCAAGGTGTTCATCTGCGGCGGCGCATCGGTACCCCCATCGCTGATCCGGCGCGCCGCGGACTACTTCGACAAGGCAGTGGTCAGCCGGGTGTACGGGTCCACCGAAGTGCCGGTCACCACGGTCGGCTCACTGGCACCGGGCGACGTGGAACACGCCGCCGGCACCGACGGTCGCCCCGGCATTGCCGAGGTTCGGCTGGACTCCGGCGAGATCACCGCCCGCGGACCGCAGATGCTGCTGGGCTACCTGCATCCCGAGGACGAGATCGGATCCTTCAGCCCCGACGGGTTTTTCCGGACCGGCGATCTCGGCCGATGGGTGGACGACGACTACCTGCAAGTGACCGGACGCGCCAAGGACCTGATCATCCGCAACGGCGAGAACATCTCCCCGAAGGAGGTCGAGGATCTCCTGGTCGGCGCACTCGGCATCACCGAGGCCGCGGTCGTGGGTCTGCCCGACGAGCGCACCGGAGAGCGCGCCTGCGCGGTCCTGGTGACCGCCGACGGTCACCGACCCGGAGTGGCCGAGGTGGGCCGGTTGCTGGCCGAGCAGGGCCTGGCCCGGTTCAAAACGCCCGAGCAGATTGAGATTTGGGATGCGCTGCCCAAGAACGATGCGGGCAAGGTGTTGAAGCACCGCATCCGAGCGAGGCTGACCGAAGCGACGGAAGGGTGACAGACATGCAGGTTGCGATCGTCACCGGGGCCAGCAGTGGCATCGGGTTCGGCTGTGCCGTCAAACTCGCCGAGGCCGGCATGGCGGTGCTCGGCACCGGGCGCGACGAGGGCCGGCTGGCCGAACTCGAGCGAGCGATCGGCGACCCGGACCGGGTCGCCACGGTGTCCGTCGACCTCACTGCCGACGAGGCGCCCCAATGCATCGTGGACGCCGCACTGTCCCGGTGGGGCCGCATCGACTTCCTGATCAACAACGCCGGTATCGGCAGCCCCAAACCCCTGCACGAGACCGACGACGAGACCCTGGACCACTTCCTGGGGATCATGCTGCGTGCACCCTTCCGGATAGCCCGAGATGTACTGCCGCACCTGGGTTCCGGCTCGGCCATCATCAATGTCACCTCGACCTTCGCCGTCGTCGGCGGCCTGCGCGGCGGCGCGTACTCGGCCGCCAAGGGCGGATTGACGGCACTCACCACCCATATCGCCTGCCAGTACGGGGCCCAGGGCATCCGCTGCAACGCCGTGGCTCCGGGCGTCACGGTGACCCCGATGGTCGAGCACCGACTGGAGAACGAAGGCTTCCGCAAGATGCAGACCGAGATGACCCCGCACACCCGGCTCGGCCGCATCGAGGACATCGCCGCCACCGTGGCGTTCCTGTGCTCGGAGGGCGGCAGCTTCATCAACGGCCAGACCATCGTCGTCGACGGCGGCTGGAGCTCGACGAAGTACCTCTCCGACTTTGCGCTGAACTCGAATTGGGTGGGGCGGTGAACGTTTTCACGGTGCTCGATCAGGCGGCGGCCCAATTCGGCGACCGAGGCGCGGTGTTTCTGGGCCGGCGTCAGCTGCACACCTGGGCACAACTGCGTGACCGCGCGCTGCGGCTGGCGACCTCGCTGCGGCCGCTCGGCGGGCCTGGCACGCGGATCGCCGTCGCCAGCGAGAACCGGCCCGAGATCGTCGAGCTGATGTTCGCCATCTGGGCGGCCGATTGTGTGTTCGTGCCGATCAACTACAAGCTGCATCCCCGCGAGATGGCCGACATCCTGGCCGATTCCGGTGCCGCCCAGGCGTTCGCGTCGCCCACGATCGCCGAGAGCCTCAGCCCCGCCACCGAGGTACCCGTCGAAACCATCGCAGACCCGGCCTACGCTCAGCGGTTCCACGCCGAGCCCGCCGCCGCGCCCACCGCGGATCCGACTGCGCTGGCATGGCTGTTCTACACCAGCGGCACCACCGGAAAGTCCAAGGGCGCCATGCTGTCTCACCGCAACCTGATGGCGATGACGGTGGCGCATCTGGCCGACTTCGACGACCCCGACGAGAACTGCAGCCTGATCCACGGCGCCCCGATGTCGCACGGATCCGGCCTGTACATCCCGCCCTATGTGCTGCGCGGTGCGCGTCAGGTGATCCCGGAATCGGCCGCGTTCGAGCCCGACGAGTTCCTGGACCTGTGCGGCCATCACCCCGGCTGCAGCGCGTTCCTGGCCCCGACCATGGTGCAGCGCCTGATCCAGACCGGGCGGCCCCGCCCGGACAACCTGAAAACCGTTGTGTACGGCGGCGGGCCGATGTATGTCGACAGCCTCAAGAAGGCGCTGGCCGCCTACGGCCCGATCTTCGTGCAGCTCTACGGGCAGGGCGAGGCACCCATGACCATTACCGGGCTGCGCCGGGCCGACCACATCGAAGCAGACGACGCCACGCTGGGCTCGGTGGGCTACCCGCGCTCCGGCGTCGACGTGGCTGTGCACGCGACGGACGGCACCGCCGCCGCCGTTGGCGAGATCGGTGAAATCGTCTGCCGCGGCGACGTCGTCATGTCCGGCTACTGGAACAACCCGGGCGCCACCGCCGCCACGCTAAAAGACGGCTGGCTGCACACCGGCGACATGGGGTCGTTCGATGGGCACGGCTACCTCACCCTGCGCGACCGTTCCAAGGATGTGGTGATCAGCGGCGGCAGCAACATCTACCCCCGCGAGGTCGAGGAAGCCCTGCTGGAGCACCCGGACGTGATCGAGGCCGGCGTGGTGGGGGCACCCGACGCCGACTGGGGCGAGGTGGTGGTCGCCTTCGTGGTCGGTGACGTGGACGCGGCGGCGCTCGACGCGCACCTGCTGGAACGCATCGCGCGGTTCAAGCGGCCCAAGCGCTACGAGTTCATCGATGCCCTGCCGAAGAACAGCTACGGCAAGGTGCTCAAACGCGAGCTGCGGGAACGTTTGGTCTGAACCATGGACGGGCGGGTGCCGACGGGAATACGCTGATGTGACCCAGCTCACTCGCGAGAGACCCGAGGAGGCGGGATGATGGCCGCCAACTCTCTACAACAGACCACGCATTTTCCCAAGCAGAAGGCGCCCTGCGGGCGCATGGTCGAGGGTGATCGTCACGTCGAGAGCGACGACGACGGCTTCAGCTACGACGACCTCAAATTCTCCTGCGGCTGCCGCGAGAGCCGCCATGTCTACCACGACGGATGCGTGGCCATCCGCACCGTGAGACATGACGGGAAGGTGCTGCGGGACGAGCGCTGCAGAGAGCATGAGGCCTTCGAAGTGTGAGGCCAGGCGATGACCGCCTCACACGACATCGTGGTGATCGGAGGGGGCGGCGCCGGTTTGCGCGCCGCGATCGCGATCGCCGAGACCAACCCGCGGTTGAACGTGGCGATCGTGTCGAAGGTGTATCCGATGCGCAGCCACACCGTCTCGGCCGAGGGCGGTGCCGCCGCGGTGGCCGGTGCCGACGACACCATCGACGAGCATGCCTACGACACCATTTCCGGTGGCGACTGGCTGTGTGACCAGGACGCGGTCGAAGCCTTCGTCGCCGAGGCGCCGCTGGAGCTCATGCAGCTCGAACACTGGGGATGTCCGTGGAGCCGAACCCCGGACGGGCACATCGCCGTTCGCGCATTCGGTGGCATGAAGAAACTGCGCACCTGGTTCGCGGCCGACAAGACCGGATTTCACCTGTTGCACACACTTTTTCAGCGGGCTCTCGCCTATCCCGACATCGTGCGTTACGACGAATGGTTCGCGACCACCCTGCTCGTCGACGACGGTGTGGTGCGGGGCCTGGTGGCGATCGAACTGGCCAGCGGTCGCATCGAGACCATCCTGGCCAACGCGGTGATCATGTGTACCGGCGGCTGCGGCCGGGTCTTCCCGTTCACCACCAACGCCAACATCAAGACCGGCGACGGGATGGCGCTGGCGTTCCGGGCCGGCGCACCGCTCAAAGACATGGAATTCGTTCAGTACCACCCGACGGGGCTGCCGTTCACCGGCATCCTGATCACCGAGGCCGCCCGGGCCGAGGGCGGCTGGCTGCTCAACAAGGACGGCTACCGGTACCTGCAGGATTATGACCTGGGCACGCCCACCCCGGAACCCAAGCTGCGCAGCATGGAACTGGGCCCGCGGGACCGGTTGTCGCAGGCGTTCGTGCACGAGCTGGACAAGGGTCGCACCGACGAAACCCCGTACGGTCCTGTGGTTTACCTGGATCTGCGGCACCTGGGTGCCAAGCTCATCGACGCCAAGCTGCCGTTCGTGCGGGAGCTGTGCCGCGACTACCAGCACATCGACCCGGTCACCGAACTGGTGCCGGTGCGGCCCGTCGTGCACTACATGATGGGCGGCGTCCACACCGACATCTCCGGCGCCACCGGGCTTCCCGGGCTCTACGCCGCCGGTGAGACGGCGTGCGTCAGCATCAACGGTGCCAACCGGCTCGGGTCGAACTCGCTGCCCGAGCTGCTGGTGTTCGGGGCCAGGGCCGGGCACACGGCGGCCGAATACGTGTCCGCGGCCGGAACCGTTCCCGCGGCGGTTTACACCCAGGCCCGCAGCGAGGAGCGGCGCCTCGAACAGGATCTGAGCCGGCGCGCCGAGAGCGGCGGTGAACGCATCGCCGACATCCGCACCGACATGCAGACGGTGCTGGAGACCTCGGCCGGTATCTACCGCGACGGACCCACCCTGACCAAGGCCGCCACCCAGATACGCGAACTGCAGGAGCGCTTCGCCCACGCCGGGATCGACGATCACAGCCACACCTTCAACACCGAACTGCTGGCCTTCCTGGAGCTGTCCGGAATGCTCGACATCGCTCAGACGATCGTCGAATCCGCCTCGCACCGAACCGAATCCCGCGGCGCACACCAGCGGACCGACTTCCCGAGCCGCGACGACGAGAACTTCCTGGCCCACACCATGGCCCATCGAGAGCCCGACGGCTCACCGCGGATCGACTACCTGCCGGTCACCGTCACGCGCTGGCCACCGGGCGAACGGGTATACGGGAGGTGAGATGGCAGACCGAATTGTCATGGAGGTGGCCCGGTATCGCCCCGAAACCGATACCGAGCCGGTGATGCAGTCCTACGACGTTCCGCTGACCCGCGAGTGGGCAGTGCTCGACGGGCTGAACTACATCAAGGACCGCCTGGACGGCACGCTGAGCTTCCGGTGGTCGTGCCGCATGGGGATCTGTGGCAGCTGCGGCATGACGATCAACGGCGATCCGAAGCTGGCGTGCGCCACGTTTCTGGTCGACTACCTGCCGGGGCCGGTGCGGGTTGAGCCGATGCGCAACTTCCCGGTGATCCGCGATCTCGTCGTCGACATCAGCGACTTCATGACCAAGCTGCCGCGCGTGAAGCCGTGGATCATCAACGACGACGAACCCGCTGCCGACACCGAATACCGCCAGACCCCAGCCGAACTCGACGAGTTCAAGCAGTTCAGCATGTGCATCAACTGCATGCTGTGCTACTCGGCGTGTCCGGTGTACGCACTGGACCCGGACTTTCTCGGCCCGGCGGCGATCGCGTTGGCGCAACGGTACAACCTGGATTCCCGCGACGAGGGCGCACACGACCGGCGCGACGTGCTGGCCGCCGCCGACGGCGCGTGGGGGTGCACCTACGTCGGCGAGTGCTCGGTAGCCTGCCCGAAGGGCGTCGATCCGGCCGGCGCGATCCAGCGCTACAAGCTCACGGCGGCAACGCATTCGGTGAAGAGCCTGCTCCTGCCGAGGGCCGCGAGATGACGACCTACCGTCAGCCCGTCCCACTGTTGTGGTGGGCCAAACGCGGTTCATATCTGAGGTACATGCTGCGCGAGCTCAGTTGCGAGTTCGTGGCCTGGTCGGTGATCTATCTCGGCGTGCTCGTCTGGGCGCTGGCGAGCGGGCGCTACGACTGGTTCCAGGACTTCAGCACCCATCCGGTGGTGATCGTGCTGAACCTGCTGACGCTGGCATTCCTGTTGCTGCACACCGTGACCTGGTTCGGCCTGGCGCCTCGCGCGATGGTGGTGCATGTGCGCGGCCGACGCGTGCCGGCCGGTGCGGTGCTGATCGGGCATTACGCCGCGTGGTTGGTGGTGTCCGCGGCGATCGCGTGGGTGGTGCTGGCATGAGCCGCATGAACGCGACAACTCGCCGGACCCCGGAACCGTTCTTGTGGCTGTTGTTCTCGGCCGGCGGCATGGTGAGCGCGCTGGTGCTACCGGTGCTGATGCTGCTGTTCGGCGTGGCGTTCCCGCTCGGCCTGCTCGATGCGCCCGACCCCGAGCACCTGCTGGCCGTGGTGCGCCATCCGCTGACCCGCATCGTGCTGGCCGGCGTGTTCGTACTCGGCCTGTTCCATTGGGCCCACCGGTTCCGCTTCATGATCGAACACGGCCTGAAACTCGGCCGCTTCGACCGGGCCATCGCGGTGATCAGCTACGGCGCGGCCGCACTCGGCTCGATCCTGGCGATTTGGCTGCTGGTGACCCTCTAACGCCGAGCAGACGCAGAATCGCACTTTCACCAGTGATTTCGTGCGATTCTGCGTCTGCTCGCGAGAGGAAATTACGACGCGTAAAGCGCCTTGAACTTGTTCAGCGACTGCTGGATATCGCCCTTGAGCGCGGCAGCCACCACCATGCCGATCGGCCCGAACAATGCGGGCCCGCCGAGGTGCACATCGAAGGCGACGGTCGCGCCATCGGTCCCGTCGACCACGGCGGGCTTGATCTTTCCGATCAGCTTGACCTTGACCCCACCCCGGCCATCGCCGTTGAGGGTCAGGGACTGCGGCGGCTTATAGCTCACCAGCGTCCACTTCACCCGGTTCAGCATGCCCTTGACCTCGACGATCGAGTCGATGACCGTGCCCTTCTCCAGGGTTTCGGGCAACTTCGACCGCCAGGCCCGGTGGATGCTCAACCACTCGTCGTAGCGGGACAGATCAGAGGCGTACTCCCACGCCTTCTCCGGCGGCAACGGAACATCGACGGAGACAGACAACTTGGCCATGGGTTACTGCTGCGGCCCTTCCTTGCGGATCGCGTTCTTGGCCGCGTCCTGCGCCTTGTCGACGTGCTGGCTGTATTTGCCCTGCGTCTTCTGGTCGACGATGTCACCGGCCTTGTCGATCGCGGTGTCCACCTTGTCGGCGTTCTTCGACAAGAGGTCCTTCGCTTTGTCCAGGAATCCCATCAGCCCACCCTATCTTTCTCGATTGTCATCCGAACGCCCGATATTCTCCCCGCTGTCAGCTATCTCCACAACCGGCGCTTCTCCCCCAGCACGATGCCCTGCACCCACCACGACACCTCGATCAGCAACGCCCCGACCAGGCCGATACCCAGCGCAATGCCGGTGACCTTGAGGTTCGACGGATCCAGCATGAACAGGCGCTGAGCCAGCGGCAAACAAAAAATCAGCACATATGCCAACCCCGAGCCGGCGACCAGCGCCACCCGCCACCACTCATAGGGCCGGGCCACCACCGACAGCACCCACAGCGAGGACACCAGCAACGTGATCAGCGCCGCCGTCGAGGCCTGCGTCTGCTCGACCGGCGTCGCCGCCCGGCCCTGATAGGCCACCAAGTACGAGATGAACGTGACGGTGCCGACCACCAGGCCCGACGGCAACGCCGCCGTCATAACCCGGCGGACGAACCCGGTGTGGGCCCGTTCGTTGTTCGGGGCCAGGGACAGGATGAACGCCGGGATGCCGATGGTGAACCAGGCCGCGATCGTGACGTGGATCGGCTGGAACGGGAACAGCAGCGGATCGGTGTCGAACCACTCGGAGGACAGGCCGGCCAACCCGACGAGGATGGCCAGCAGCACCGAGTACACGGTCTTGGTGAGGAACAGGTTCGAGACCCGCTCGATGTTGCCGATCACCCGTCTGCCCTCGCCGACCACATAGGGCAGGGTGGCGAACTTGTTGTCCAGCAACACGATCTGCGCCACCGCACGCGAGGCGGAACTACCCGAACCCATCGCGACTCCGATGTCGGCATCCTTGAGCGCCAGCACGTCGTTGACGCCGTCACCCGTCATCGCCACCGTGTGCCCACGCGATTGCAGGGCATGCACCATGGCCCGCTTCTGATCGGGGCGCACGCGGCCGAAGGTGGTGTACTCCTCGAGCGTGTCAGCCAGCGGCTCCGGCTCGTGGGGCAACTGCCTGGCATCCATCGTCTCGCCGTGCAGGCCCAGCTTGCCCGCCACCGCGCCCACCGACACGGCATTGTCACCGGAGATCACCTTGACCGAAACATGCTGGGAGGCAAAGTAGTCGAGGGTGTCACCGGCGTCGGGGCGGATCCGTTGTTCCAGCACCACCAGCGCGACGGGGGTGACGGTCCCGGGTGCCTGCGGCGCGTCGACCGATTGATCGGACGACCCCAACAGCAGCACCCGCAAACCCTGGGCGCCGATCTGCTCGGCCTGCTCGGCTTCCGGGGATGTGGGGTCCAACAACACATCCGGTGCGCCGATCACCCAGTTGCCGTGGTCGCCGTAGGACGCGCCACTCCACTTGGTGGCCGATTTGAACGGGGCCGTCGCGGTGGCCGTCCACCCCGGCGGCGTCGGGTAGGCCTCGGCGATGGCCAGCATGCTGGCGTTGGGGCGGGCATCGTCGGCGGCCAGTTGCGCCAGCACCGCCGTCACGTCGTCCTGCGTGAACGTGGTCAGATCGCTGAGCCGCATACCGTTTTCGGTCAGCGTGCCGGTCTTGTCGGCGCACACCACGTCGACGCGGGCCAGGCCCTCGATCGCGGGAAGCTCGTTGACCAGGCACTGCCGCCGGCCCAGCCGGACCACCCCGACGGCGAACGCGATCGAAGTCATCAGCACCAGACCTTCTGGCACCATCGGCACCAGCGCACCGACCATACGCAGCACCGCGTCCTGCCAATCGGCGTGGGTGGTGAACAGCTGGGTGTAGATGGTGAGCAGCCCGGCAGGCACCAGCAGGTAGGTGATGAACTGCAAGATCTTGTTGATGCCGTTGCGCAGTTCGGATTTCACCAAGGTGAACTTGGACGCCTCCTCGGCGAGCTTGGCGGCGTACGCCTCCCGGCCCACTCTGGTGGCCCGATAGGCGCCGGACCCGGCCACCACGAAACTGCCCGACATCACCGCGTCACCGGTGTCCTTGGCGATCGGATCGGCCTCACCGGTCAGCAGCGATTCGTCGACCTCGAGGTTGGATTCCTCGATGATCTCGCCGTCCACCACGATCTGATCGCCGGGCCCCAGCTCGATGATGTCGTCGAGCACCACCTCACTGGGCAACACGTCGCGACGGCCGGACGCCCGACGCACCGTCGGCTTGGCCTGCCCGACGATCGCCAGCTTGTCCAGGGTCTGCTTGGCGCGGATCTCCTGGATGATGCCGATCGCGCTGTTGGCGATGATCAACAGGCCGAACGCACCGTTGATCAACGAGCCGGTGGACAACACGATCAGGAACAGCACACCCAGGATGGCGTTGATGCGGGTGAAGACGTTGGCCCGGACGATCTCGGAGACACTGCGCGCCGCCCGCGTCGGGACGTCGTTGCTCTTCCCTTCGGCAACCCGCTGCGTCACCTCGGCCTCGGTGAGGCCGGTGAGGTTGATCGTCGTCATTCGCCCTCGTCCCGTTCGGTGTCGTCAAGCTCGAACGTCAGTTTGCCATCGCGGACCGCCGCTGCCTCGGCGAATGCGGCCGCGTTACAGCTCCCACCACGGGTCGAGCGCAGCGGATTCGGCGTCCACCCGCTGCCCGGGCCGCGGCACCGCGACCTGAATGCCCGCCGGGTCGGCCGCCGTCAGCAAGCGTCGCACCGGCTCGGCCCACGGATGCGGCGCCAGCCGGAACGTCGCCCAGTGCACCGGCACCAACAACCCCGAATCGGTGACGTCCCGGTGGGCCCGCACCGCTTCCTCGGGGTTCATGTGGATGTCGGGCCAGCTGGGGTGGTACGCCCCGACCGGGAGCAGGGTCAGGTCGAAAGGCCCGTACTCCGAACCGATTTCGGAGAAACTCTTGGTGTAGCCGGTGTCACCGCCGAAGAACGCCCGGTGCTGCGGCCCGACGATGGCCCATGATGCCCACAGCGTGGTGTTGCGCTGGAACAACCGGCCCGAGAAGTGCCGGGCCGGGGTGCACACCAGCGTCAGCTCGCCGATCCGGTGGCTCTCGTTCCAGTCCAGCTCGATGATCCGATCCTCGGGGATCCGCCACTTGCGCAGGTGCGCCCCGATGCCCAGCGGCACCAAGAACGGGGCGCGTTGGGTACGGGCCAATCCCTGGATGGTGTCGATGTCGAGGTGGTCGTAGTGATCGTGGCTGATCAGGACGGCGTCGACAGCGGGCAGCGCCTCCATCGGCAGTGGTGGCTCATGCAGTCGNATAGGAGACAACGGCTGGCCGAACCGGGGCCGAACATCTCGGTGAGCAGCAGGCGCCACTCTTCGCGGCCCATGCTGATGCCCGGCGAGGCCGGTTCGATGTTGACGAACACCCCGTCGGCGTAGTGCAGGGACCGCTGCGCCACCGGACGGATGTCGCGGGGCAGGGCCCCCACCGAGGCATAGGTCCCGTTCAGCGCGCGCAACAGCCAGCCACCGGCCAGCAACGAGGCCGACCGGGCCCCGTACCGAAGCGCGGCGCGCAGCACGTCAGGCCCCGGTGAAGTTCGGCGGCCGCTTCTCGATCCGCGCCACCTGCGCCTCGATCACGTCCTTGGACGCCCACGCCTTGTCGAACAGCTCCTTGTGGGCCGGCCAGGACTCCTCGTAGGCGCCGTCGTCGTTGAGCACCCGCTTGGCGTGCTGCAGTGCCAGCGGTGCGTACCCGGCCAGTTCGGCGGCCCACTTCTGCGCGTCGGCCAGGGTGCCGATGCGGTTGGCCATGCCGGTCTGCAGCGCGGTTTCGGCGGTCAGCTTCTCGGCGCCGAGCAGCATGCCCCGCGCGCGGCCGTAGCCGACCAGCGAGGTCAACCGGCGGATGCTCCAGTTGTCCAGGGCCAGGCCGTACTTGGCGACCGGGAACTGGAAGTAGGCGTTGGGGGCGACAACCCGCAGATCGCAGATCATCGAGAGGATCACACCCGCGCCGATCGCCGGGCCATTGATCGCGCCGATCACCGGCACCGGGGCGGCATCGATCGCCAGGTTCAGGGCCAGGGCCTTGTCGGGAAGCTTCTCGGCCATGCCCGCGGCGTCGGTGAGGTCGGCTCCGGAGCTGAACACCGGGCCGGCACCGGTCAGCACGATCGCCCTGATGTCCTCGGACGCGGCGTTCTCCACCGCTTCCCGCAGGCTGTCGACGAGCTCGCAGTTCAGCGCGTTGCGCCGCTCCTCGCGTTGCAGTTCCAGGGTCAGGACACTGCCGTCTCTGGTCACACCAATCATGTGGTCAGCCTATATAGGCTCGTGCCGTGAGTCGGATCGGCGCCCGCGCGCTTCGTGATGCAGTGCTCGACGAAGGTTCGTTCCGGAGCTGGGATGCCCCGCCCCGTGACGTCGCCACCAGCGAGGACTACCGCCGTGAGTTGGCCGAGGCCAAGGCGTTGACCGGGCTCGACGAATCGGTGCTGACCGGCGAGGGCACCATCTTCGGGCGCCGCGTGGCCGTGGTGGCCTGTGAGTTCGACTTCCTGGCCGGATCGATCGGGGTGGCCGCCGCCGAGCGGATCACCGCCGCGGTGACCAGAGCCACGGCCGAGGGCCTGCCGCTGCTGGCGTCGCCGAGTTCGGGCGGAACCCGGATGCAGGAGGGCACCGTGGCCTTCCTGCAGATGGTGAAGATCGCCGCGGCCGTCGAGCTGCACAAGCAGGCTCATCTGCCGTACCTGGTCTACCTGCGGCACCCGACCACGGGCGGCGTGTTCGCGTCATGGGGTTCGCTCGGGCACGTCACCGCCGCCGAGCCCGGCGCGCTGATCGGCTTCCTCGGGCCGCGGGTGTACGAGCACCTGTACGGCGAACCGNTCGGCGGATCTGGTGCGCCACGGCATCGCCGACGCGATCGTGCCCGAGCACCCCGACGCCGCCGACGAGCCGCGGGCCTTCACCGAACGGTTGTCGACAGCGGTTGCCGGTGAGCTGGCCGCGCTGCGCGCCATGCCCGCCGAGCAGCGGTTGCAGGCCCGGTTGGAGCGTTACCGGCGCATCGGGCTCGGGTGATTTGGGTGCGTTCGGTAACGCTGACCGCTACCAGACGCACCCAAATCACTGGGTTCACACTTCGATCGGCGGATGCAATCGATCCATGGTGTACTGCCGGTTTCGCCGGGCCGCCCACGAACTGGCCGCCAGCGAGGCCGCCAGCACCCCGGCCAGCACCGCGATCGCGATCCACAACCGCGAGTCGATCCCACCGACGATCAACTGCCGAAGTCCGTTGACCGCGTAGGTCATCGGGTCGACCGGGTGCAGGATCTGGAACGGTTTGGCCGTGGTCTCCACCGGATAGATGCCCCCGGCCGAGACGAGCTGCAGCATGAGGAAGGCCAGCGTGACGACCCGGCCCACCGACACCCCGAACAGCGCGTTGAACGCCTGGATCAACGCGAGGAACGCGCCGGCCACCAACAGCAGAAACGCCACCGTGGCCAGTGGATATTTGGCCTGCAGGCCGACCCCGAAGTGGACCACCACGTACATCACCACGACCTGGCAGACCACGATCAGCAGGGCGGGCCAGTAGGAGGCCAGCACCACCCGCAGCGCACCCAACCCGTTGACCACCGGACGGGACTGCAACGGCTGCAACAACATCCAGATGATCAGCGCACCGATGAACAGTGCCAGCGGCAGGAAGAACGGCGCGAAACCGGTGCCGAACGTGGCGGCCGGATTGTGCGTCTGGATGTCCAGCGCCACCGGCGCGGCCAGGGTGCGGGCCACCTCGGTGCGCTGTTGCGGGGTCCACGACGGCACCTGGGTGGAACCCTCTTTGAGCGCGGTGGCCAACTGCTGATTGCCGGCCTGCAGTTTCTCCGTGCCCGCCGCCAGTTCGCCCGCCCCGTTGGACAGTTGGCGCCCGCCGTTGGCCAGCTGAACCAGGCCGCTGCTGAGCCGCTGGGCGCCGTCGTTGAGTTGATGGGCACCGTCGCGCAATTTGACGACGTCGGCGCGCAGCCCGCCGGTGAGCGCCTTGTTGATGAACACCCGCAGCTTGCTGTTCGGGTCGCCCAGCTCGTTCTCCAGCTGAGTGGCGTTGTCGCGCAGACGGATCAGGCCCTCATCGGTGGCCGGATCGAGACCGCGGGCGACGAGCAGCCGGTGCGCACCGGCCAGGAACTCCCCGGTGTCGCGCACGGTCGGATCGGGACTGGTGCGCAGGATGCCGACGGCCTGGTCGACGATCGCCGCGGCCTGCGCCTGGTCGATGTTGAGCGCGGCGATCCGGTCGGTGGTGGAGCGCACCGCCCCCGACAGCCGCTGGGCGGCCATGCCGACCTCGTTGGGGTCCAGGCCGAGCCCGCTGACCCGGTCCAGCACCGTGAGCAGCGGATCGGTGGCGGTGTCGACCGCGGTCGACAACTGCCGGGTACCCGCGGCCAGCTGCGCCGAGCCGTCGCGCGCGGTGACCAGGCCCGCGGTCAGCGCGTCGGCCCCGGTTGACAGC
>NZ_LT546207.1:3094165-3102848 GCF_900078665.2 Mycolicibacterium houstonense
GGCCCCGGTTGACAGCCGGTGCGCCCCGTCGTTGGCCGCGGCACTGCCGGTGGCCAGCTGTTGTGCCCCGTCGGCGGCCTTGACCAGGCCGGCCCCGGCGTCGGTCAGGCCGGTCAGCACGGTGCCGACCGTGCGCTCGCCGATTTTGGCGTTGATCTGGTTGATCACCTCACGCGCCGCGTTCTGGCCGATGATCGAGCCCAGGTAGTTGTTGGCGTCGTTGAAGGTGAAGCGGATGTTGGCCTGGTGCGGCGACCCACCCGACGGCGACGAGATGCTGGTGCTGAAATCCTCCGGCAGCGTGATCGAGAAGTAGTACTTGCCGTCGGCCACCCCGTCGGCGGCTTCCTGCGCCGAAACCCGGTGCAGCTGAAGCTGTCCCGAGTCGACCAGGGCGTCGGAGACCTCGTCACCGGCCTTGACCTGCTGACCCTCCACGACGGTGCCCCGGTCTTCGTTGACCAGTGCCACCGGGACCTTGTCCACCTCGCCGAACGGATTCCAGAACGCCCACAGGTACATCGCGCCGTACAGCAGCGGCAGCAGGATGACGGTGATCAGGGCGATGCGCGGCATCGTGCCGCGGGAGAAGCGCTTGAGATCGGTGCCCAAAGACATTCCGGCCAGCACGGCTACTCGCCACCTTTCTGCGAAGCGGCCGGCTCGGCCGGCGCGGTGTTGGGCACGGACAGCTGGGCCCGCACGGCCGAGGCCAGATGATCGGGCACGCCGTTCACAGTCGCGGTGATCACGGTCTGTTTCTCCCCCAGTGCGATCAGGCGTCCCAGCAGCACGTCGCGGTTGCGATCGTCGGTGAGGTGGTCGAGGTTGCCGACCACCAGCAGCGGCGGGTTCGCGGTGTTGGCCAGCGCGATCCGCAGCAGAATCTGATCGAGCTCGGTGAGCCCGTCGAAGTACGACGTCAACGAGGGCAGCGGCAGGTCACCGAACACCGGAGCACACAACTGTGCGAGGTCACCGGCGTCGGCCCGGCCCACCAGCGTGTACCACGGCGCATCCCACCGGCGTTGCTCGGTGACCAGGTCTCGCACCGTCACCGACTCCGACACCCGGTCGAGCTCATCGATCCCGGCCAGCGCCGCCGACCGGAAGATCTCGCGCGCCCGGGTCCGCCCGAACACGCTCAGTTGCCCCGACACCGGTCTCATGCGTCCGGCCAGGGTCATCAGGAGCGCGGTGCGTCCGGTACCCGCGGGCGCCACCAGCACCGTGACTCCGCCTTCCTCGATGTCGAGGTCGACCGGACCGTAGACGGGGCCCCACGGGCCGCGCATCGAGATCCCGCGGGCGGTGATGGCCGGCGGCTTTTGCTCGTCCTCGCCGGTGTCGGGCTCGGGACTTAGCTGAGGCATGGCCCAATCACAACACATCGGCAGGGCCGGCACAGAGAATGGCATTCTGGGTTTCATGGAGCCTCTGCTGCAGTTCGCAGGGAACTTCTGGTGGCTGATCTTCCCGCTGGGAGGAATGATCGGCGGCGGCATCAGGGCCGTCTCCGCCGCCAATGAACGCCGCGCCGAACGCCGGCTGGAGCGCTACCGGATCAAGCAGCAGACCAAGGTCGAGATGGCCCGTGCCGCCTCGGCGACGCAATCATCGGCGGCCGCCCGGCAGCGCGAGCTGACCAAGACGCTCGAGACGCACGACCGCACGAATGCCCGGTGGCTCGACTACGAGATCGACATCGCCAAACTGCTGGACTTCCCACTGATGACGGATATGCGCGATCCGCTGACGATGGCCTTTCACCAGGCACGCGGCCGCGCCGACCTGCTGCGGCCCGAATCCGTGACCGACCTGCTCCCCGACCGCGCCGCCCAACTCGAATACCGCGACGCGGTACACGACTACGTGTCGGCGTTCGACATCGCCGAGGCCGAGGCGGTGCGCCGACGGCGCAGCGATTTCTCCGCCGAAGCACAGGAACGCCTGGCCCGGGCCCAGCAGCTGTTGCGGCTCGCCTCCGACGACGGCGCCACCCCGCAGGAACGCCAGAACGCCTACACCCGCGCGCAGAAGGAACTCGACGGGTTGATCGTGCTGCCCACCGCGACGCGGGCAAGCATCGAGCGCGGCATCCTCGGCGAGTTGGAGGCCTAGTCGCCGGCCGGGCGTGCGGCGACGAGGACGACCGTCGGCCCGACCTCACCGTCCGGGGGTAGGCGCAGCTCGGCCACGGGATCGAGCCCGGCCCGGATCACCAGCGCGGCAAGTTCTTCCGGCCGCCACTGATACGTCGTCCACTGCACCGGCCCCCCGCCGTAACCCTCGGTGCGCGCCACGTCATCGTCGCCCACGTGGGTGGCGACGATCAGCTGCCCGCCCGGGCGCAGCGCGCGGGCGAACGTGGCCAGCACCGCGGGCAACACGTCCCGCGGCAGGTTGAACAGCGACCACCAGCCCAGCACCCCGCCCAACGACGAGTCCGCAAGGTCGAGCTCGGTCGCCGAGCCGACGGTGAACCGGCAACCGGGATAGAGGCGCCGGGCATGCTCGATCATGCGCGGCGACAGGTCGATACCGGCGACGTCGACCCCGCGTTCGGCGAGGTACCCGGTGACCGTGCCCGGCCCGCAACCGACATCGAGAACCGGGCCCAGATCGGCGACGGCGTCGGCGAAGACGTCGATCGCCGCCTTCAACCACGGATGGGTCCGGACGTCACCGATGCCGGTGGTCTGCACCATGCGCACATAGTTGTCGGCAACCCGATCGTAGGAATCGCGAACGGTTTCCAGATCCTCGGGCTGCGGCACGGTGCTACGACTCATGACGCCACTCTAGGGATCGCAACGCCGGACGCGGGTCACCGCAGATGCGACGATGGGCAGATGACCGAACCAAGGACCTATCCGGCCGGGGTGCCGTGCTGGGTGGACACCGATCAGCAGGATGTGCCTGCCGCCCAGGACTTTTACGGCCGGCTGTTCGGTTGGGCGTTCGAGAACGTGCTGCCGGATGATGTCCAGGAGGACTATCTGATCNGCGGCCGGCAGGCGGCATGCACCGACCCGCGCGGCGCCCACTTCAAACTGTGGCAGCCGCGGCGGCGACTGGGTGCCCAGCTGGTCAACGTGCCGGGCACCTGGAACTTCAGCGACCTGCAGACCACCGATCCGCAGGCCGCGGCCAGCTTCTACGGGCCGCTGTTCGGCTGGGAGTTCGACGACGCCGGGTTCGCGACGATGATCCGCCGCCCGGGATACGCCGACCACCTCGCCGCGACCGTCGACCCCGGCATCTTGGAACGCCACACCGCCACCGGCACCCCGCCCGGCTTCTCCGACGCGATCGGCTGGGTCGGGCAACTATCCGACGAACAACAGCCCGAGCACTGGCAGGTGACATTCGCCGTGGCGAACCGCGACGAATCCGCGGCCCTGGCCGAAAAGCTCGGCGCCGCAGTCGTTTCCGGCGAGGACACGATGTGGGCCAAGACCGCGTTGATCCAGGACCCGCAGGGCGCCCGGCTGGTGCTGAGCGAGTTCAGCCCGCCGGAATGATGACCGTGCGGTTGCGGGTGCGATAGAACAGCACCGCCGCCGCGATCACCACCTCCGTCAGCGCCAGAGACATCGTCAGGCTCATCAGCGTCGACGGTGCCGGCATCGCTGCGGCTCCGGCCCCGTGATGGTGGCTGGGCATGGGCGTGTGCACGGCGATCATCGCCAGGTTCATCAGCGCGACCGTGCACCACACGCTCGGTGTGCCCCGCTGCCACAGGTCACGGGCGCAGTACAGGCAGCCGATGATCATCACCGCCAGCAGTCCCCCGACGACGGCGTTGCCCGCGTGACCGAGCATCAGCACGTGCAGCAGTGCTGACGTCGCGGCAAGCAGGGCACACGCCCGCCGTCCGAGGACGGCGGACGTGTGAACAGCGGACATGACCTAATCCTCGCAGCAATGCGACTTCGGTGCGGCCGGAACGTCGAGAGCGGGATTGCGGTCGAAGAAGCTCACCGGCTTGAGCTTGAACCCGGCGTAGTCCACCGGCATCACCGGCCAGTCCTCGGGCCGCGGGAAGTGCGTCAGCCCGAAGGTGTGCCACAGCACGATGTCCTCGTTCTCGATATTGCGATCCCCGGCGACGAACGCAGGCAGACCGTCGCCACCGGGATGCTGGTTGACCAGATGACCGGCCGGGTACCGCTGGCCGGCATCGTATTTGGTCACCCAGAGGTGCTTGGTGGTGAACGCGGCCCGCGCGGCGACCGAGCTCGACGGGTCGGCCAGCAGCGTGGGCTGCCCCTCGGGGTACAGCGCATAGGACACGTTCTGGCCCAACCGGTTCTGCTTGTTCGGGTTGACGATGTGCCAGACGCGGGCCTTGAGGTTGTCGGCCGTACGCATCGCGCCCAGCTCGTGGGTCAGCTTCGTCTTCTGCTGGGTGAACCCGTTGCCCCACGGGTTGTCGGGGCCCATCGGCGCGGCGACGGCGTCGACCTCCTCGACGGTGTTGGCATGCCCGTCGACGGCCATGTCCAGCCGCGCCGAGAACAGGTGCTGGTGATACGGCGCGCCGAGCCCGGGCGCCAGCTCGGACGCGAACTGATCGGGTGCCCGATACCCCGAGGCGAACACCACACCGGTGGCCTTGACCTCCATCTCGATGGTGCCGTCGAGGTAGAGGTACCAGTAGAACCCGTAGTCGTAGTTGCCGATGGTCAGGAAGAACGAGATCACCAGGCGCCGTGACCGGCGCACCTCGGACATGCCGTTGAACATGTCGACGTGCTTCCACAGCACGCCGTAGTCCTCCTCGTGCAGACAGATGGCGTTCTTGATCACCCGCGGTTCGCAGTGCTCGTCGGCGATGGTGGCATCGAAGTACTTGATCTCGCCGAGGCAATCACAACCCAGTTCAAGGGAATTCGTGTAGCGGGCGAACATGTACTCGCCCTGGTCGAAATAGTTGATCCAGTACCGCGAGGGTGACGGGTGGGCGTACGGCACCACCATCTCGGCGATCGACGCGCGGTAGATCACCGGGCGCTCGGCATTGCCGTCCTTGAGCGACAACTGGTGCAGCGTCAGACCCTCGCGGACATCGAAGCCGAACCGGAACGACCAGTCCGCCCAGGTGATCTTGTTGCCTTCGACGGTGAAGCTCGGCCCCTCGGGCTGAGTGATCTCGATCGGCTTGAGGTCGGTGCGGGCCGGCGTCGCGTGCGGCTCGGCATCCCACTCGGCCCGCTCGCTCGGGAAGGGCAGTTCATCGTGATCGATGACCGTCATGACCTGCTTGGCCGTGAGGTCGATATGGGCGACGACGCCGTCGATGGGATGTCCCCACGGCAGATCGGCCTCGTCGAACTGGTAGAAGCCCAGCACGCGGGCGACGCGTTTACCCACCTCGTCCTCGTGGCCGAATGCCCCGGCCGACAACGGAAGTGCGCGCACCTTGGCCGGGTCCAGTCCGCGCTTGCGCATCGCGGCCAGCCATTCGTCGCACTCCAGCAGGATTGCCTCGACGTCACCGAATTCCTCGTCGAGCACCGGAACCTGGCCGTCGGTCACCGGGTCGACGTCGTGGCGGTACACGATCTGCTCGTCGGTGATCGACACGATCAGGTCGGTGCCCTGACCGCTGTCGCGGTCCAGCATGATGACCCGGGCGCGCCGCTCGATCGGATCACCCGGCGCGAACGACAACACGACGTTCTTGTGCGGCTCCTCCAGGGCGACATAGACGAATCGGCCACTCTCACCCAACAACCCGTTCTCGTCGATGATGCGGCGCACCGCCCGGATCTCGTCGGCGCTCAGCGGGGTGAGTGGGTGATCCGGCGCTACCGTGTCGATACCGGCGCCCGCCTTCTCGAATGTTGCGATCATCGTGCGATCTCCTTTGTGTTATCGGGGTTTTCGTGTTGGTGTCCGGCATGGGGGCGGCCGATCGCGACCGCGATGCCGCCGAGGAAGGCACCGACCAGCAGCACGCCGATGATGGCGGCCAGCGTGTCGGAACCACCGACCAGCAGCGGCAGGTTCGCCGCGGTCATCACCGACAGCACCGCCAGACCCACGAAGCCGAGGGTGGGTGCGATCAGGGTGTGCCACGGCCGGGTGTCGAAGCGGGTGCGGCGGAAGTAGACGACGACGGCCGCCGACGTCAGCGTCATCAGCACCACGATGCCCACCGACGCCGCGCCGACGAACCAGGTGAACACCTCTGTCACCGGGTCGAGCTGTGCCACAACGGAAGCGGCGACCAGCACGAGTGCCGAGACCGTCTGCACGACCGACGCGACGTGCGGGGAATCGTGGCGCAGGTGCGACCGGCCGCACCGCTCGGGCAGCGCCCGGGTGTTGCCGAGCGAGAAGATGTAGCGCGCCAGCACGTTGTGGAATGACAGCAGCGCGGCGAAAAGGCTGGTGATCAGAAAGATCTGGACCAGGTCGCCGGACACCGAGCCGACGTAGTGGATCGCGGTGTCGGTGAGCATGTTGGCCGGGTTGTCGGTGGCCTGCGTGACCGCGCCCGCATCGCCCCACGCCGACACCATGGCCCAGCTGGACAGCGCGTAGAAGCCGCCGATGAGCAGCAACGCCACGTAGGTGGCCCGCGGGATCGTGCGCACCGGGTCGCGCGCCTCATCGCGGAATACCGCGGTGGCCTCGAAGCCGATGTAGCCGGCCAGCGCGAAGATCAGGGCGATACCTGGCGCGCCCGAGAAGAAGTTGCCGGGATGCAGCACCGCGGTGGACAGTCCCTCGGCGCCGCCGCGGCCGATTACCGCGAGGTTGATCACCAGCACGATGCCGACCTCGCAGACCAACAGGACGCCGAGCACCTTGCCGGACAGTTCGATGTGGCGGTAGCCGAGCGTGCCGACGATCGCCATCATCGCCAGCGCGTACACGTACCACGGCACCGCCGGACCACCGTGACTCGTGACCAGTTCACCCAGTGCCGCACCGATGTAGCCGTACACGCCGCCCTGCACGGCGGTGTAGGACAGCAGGGCCAGGAACGCCGCGCCGAGCCCGGCATGCCTGCCGAACCCGTGCGCGATGTAGGTGTAGAAAGCGCCCGCACCCCGGATGTGGCGGGTCATCGCCGTGAAGCCGACGGCGAACAACAGCAGCACCGCCGTGCAGACACCGTAGGACGCCGGGAACGCGGCGCCGTTGCCCGCGGCGATACCGATCGGGAAGGTGCCCGCGACCACGGTCAGCGGCGCGGCGGCCGCGACCACCATGAACACGATCGCGGTGGGACCGAGCTTGCCCGCCAGGCGGTGGGCCTGGCTTCCGGCGCTCATCCGCAGAACTGCGTCAGTTGACATCGCATTTCTTTCGGTGGAATCGGATATGGCGGGTCAAATGAGAATTTCGGTTGTGCCGAATTCTCATTTGAATGGGTTCAGAGCGAAATATTGACGGCCTTGGTCTGGGTGTATTCGGCGATGGCACCCTCACCCAGTTCACGGCCCCACCCGGATTGTTTGTATCCGCCGAACGGCAATGCGGTGTCGAACGCGTTGTGGCAGTTGACCCACACCGTGCCCGCCTTGATCTGGGCAGCCACCCGGTGCGCGGTGGACACGTCGCGGGTCCACACACTGGCCGCGAGCCCATAGGGCGTGTCGTTGGCTTGCCCGATAACAGACGAAGCCCGCACCCCCCGCTCACGGTTGAACGGCACCGCCACGGCGACCGGCCCGAAGATCTCCTCCTGGTACACGCTGAACTCGCGATCCACGTCGACCAGCAGGGTCGGCTGCACGTAGAAGCCGGTGTCGCCGTGCCGACCACCGCCGGCCAGGGCGCGGGCACCCTGCGCGATCCCGGCGTCGAGATAGCCGGTGACCTTGGTGAGCTGCTCGCGCGAGACCAGCGGGCCGATGTCGTTGGTGGGATCCAGGCCGGGGCCGATCCGCAGGCCCGCGGCGTGCTCGGCGACGCCCGCGGTGAACTCGTCGAAGATGGCGTCCTCGACCAGCAACCGCGTGCCCGCGGTGCAGGTCTGGCCGTGATTGAACAGGAACCCGCCGGCCACGCCCGGGATCGCGGCCTCCAGGTCGGCGTCGGCGAAGATCACCTGCGGACTCTTGCCGCCGAGTTCCAGCGAGACCTTCTTCAGGTTGCCCGACGCGGCGTTGACGATCTTCTTTCCCACCTCGGTGGATCCCGTGAAGGCGACCTTGTCGACGCCGTCGTGCGCGGATAGCGCGGCGCCGATGTCTCCGAAACCGGTCAGCAGGTTGAACACCCCGGCCGGGATCCCGGCCTCGGCGATCACCTCAGCCAGCAGCAGCGCCGTCAGTGGGGTCTGCTCGGCGGGTTTGAGGATCACGGTGTTGCCGCAGGCCAGCGCGGGCGCCACCTTGAACGCGGCCATGACCAGCGGGAAGTTCCACGGGATGATCTGGGCGCACACGCCGACGGGCTCGCGCAGCGTGAAGGCGTGGAACGTCGCACCGGGTGCCCACGGCACCGACACCGGGATGGTCCGGCCCTCGATCTTGGTGGCCCAGCCGGCGTAGTAGTAGAAGATCTCGGCGGCCCACGTCACGTCGACGGCCTTGGCGACCGCCACCGACTTGCCGTTGTCGATGCTTTCCAGCTGGGCGAACTGGTCGGCCCGCGCCGTGATGCCCTCGGCGATGCGCCAGAGCATCCGCTGCCGCTCGGCCGGGGTCATGGCCGGCCACGG
>NZ_LT546207.1:3103098-3152474 GCF_900078665.2 Mycolicibacterium houstonense
TGGCCGCCGCGCTGCTGGCCGTACTGGTCGGTGCGGTGGCGCTGCTGCTCATGGTGCGCGGCGTCCGGCTGTCGGCCCGAACCTCGCTGACCGTCGAGGTGTTCGCGATCGCGGCCGCCGCGGCCGTCCTGGTGATCGTCTTCTCCGAAGCGATGGCCGGAGGCCATGACCCACCGAAAGCAGCTGGCCCCGAACCTCATTCGGCGCTCGGCTTCGCGTTGCTGCTGGCCATCACGTCCTACGTCGGATTCGAGAGTGCGTCCACGGTCGCCAGAGAGGCGCAGCGACCCTTCATCACCGTCACCCGGGCGATTCGCTGGACGCCGCTGGCACTGGGGGTGCTCTACGTCTTCGCCGTGGCCATGCAGTCCAGCGGCAGCATCCGGGCCGGAATCGGCTCGACACCCATCGTGCTGAGGCTGCCGGAATCGGCAGGCACGGCGTCCGTCGCATTGTCGATCCTGATGGAAATGGGCATCACCGCTTCATGGTTCGCGTGTGTGATCGGCTCGGCCACGGCGCTGTCACGGACGCTGTTCGCGATGGGACGCGAAGGCGTCGTCCCGGAACGGTTCGGGCGGGCACACCAGACCTTCCGCACGCCGCACGTGGCGCTGTGCCTCACGATGCCGATCATCGTCGCGGTGCCGGTGGGGTACCTGTTTGTCGTGGGCTCCAGCCGCGAGGTGCTCGTCGGACTGCTCGCGGTGTCCGCGCACGGATACATCGGTGCCTATCTGCTGGTGTGCCTGGCCACTCCGGCGTTCCTGCGGCGCATCGGCGAACTCACCTGGATACCGTTGGTGATCGGACCCGCCACGGCTGCGATGATGATCGCGATCATCGGGTGGGCCGCGCTGACCGTCGAATCGCCGGTGTGGATCGCCACGGCCGTCTACGCTGTGCTGTTGGCAACGGGCTTCGGGATTTTCGCCATTCGGCGCCGTACGATCCCCGATCTCGCCGAGCGGGTCGGCGTCTTCGACGAAACCGTCGCGGGCGACGTGTTCGCCGACTACAACCCCTGGGAGGTGCGTCGATGAGTCCCGCCGACGGCGCGCTGTCCGGCCGCCAGCCCAAGGCCGTCCAGAGTGCACTGCGGGTGCTCGAAGCCGTGGCGCTGGCCGGCGTCGGCGTGACCGCGAAGGAAATCGCCGAACGGCTCGCCATGCCGTCGGCCACCACCTACCGGCTGCTGAATCTTCTTGTCGCCGACGGCTATATCGTTCGGCTGCCCGACCTGTCCGGGTTCTCCCTCGGACCGCGCATGGGCGTGTTGATCGACGCCGCGGTCGCACCGACGGTGTGCACGGCGGCCCGCGAGACGTTGGCCGAGCTGCGGCTGTCGGTGCGCTTCGGCGTGCACCTGTTCTACTTCACCAACACCTCGGTGCGACTGGCCGAATCCGACGACGAATACCCGCCGCCCGCAGAGGAATCCGTGCTCAACCATCATCTGCATGCGTGCGCCGTGGGCAAGCTGNACGGCGCGGTCGACGTCCTCGGGGCCGCTGTGCGGGACCGTGGTGATGACCTGCTCGGTGGCGGGGTCGACGGTGTCGAACCGACGTCCGGACAACGCGTCGACCCATTGGCCGTCGACGAACATGCGCCGCGGCGCGGCGGTGAATTCGACGGTGCGTGGGTCCAGTTCTGAGCTGAGAACGGATGTCATGGACGTCATACTTACGCCTCGATGTGGTGCGCGTCACCACTTATTTCGAATGGGTATTTCGCCGTTTTCCATTCTCATTTGAAAAGGGTCGCGATTCTCATTCGAGCCATCGGGAAATGCCCGGTCGACCGCCCCAGACGTCGAGTTACCGGGATGCCGAAGAACCCGGATTCTCATTTGAAGAATTTCCTGGGTTTGCGCTGTCGGAGTGGCCCGCGATCGGCTACGTTGCGACGGGTGAGACGGCAACCAGGTCCTCGTGCAGGGATGAGGAGCAGTTCGCCGGTCTCGGGGCTCCGGCGCGGCCAGCTCTCGTTCGCCCAGGTGTTGGGTCAGTCCGTCTCGGCCGTCGCACCGTCGGCGGTCATGGTGACCCTGCCCGCGCTGGTCATGCCCGCGGCCGGCGGCGCGACGCTGGGCGTGTTCCTAGTGACCGCGCTGCTGATGACCGCGGTCGGCTACTGCGTGTCCCAGTTCTCCACCCGGATGGTCGGGGTCAGCGGGCTCTACAGCTATACCGTGAAGGGACTGGGGCCGATTCCGGGCATCGCGACCGGCTGGTCGGTGCTGGTCGGATACGCGGGGGCCGCGATGGNGCGAGGAATCGGCGTGTGTGGCGGTGCCCGTCCGCTCACCGGCCGGGGCACTGGTGGCGGCCGTCGCGATGTCCGGGCGGGCCGATCAGGAGCAACTGCTGGAGCGGCAGATCCCCGTATTGCGGGACTGTGCAACGCGATTGGGCCCGCTGCTGGCGTGAGCGCGGGCTGAACGTCGGCTTGTGTGCGAAAAATCGGCCGGATCTCGACCACGAGGCGACATTCGGTGCCGCCACTCATGAGCGGGAAACGGCGGTGCCGGTTCGCCTGCCGACGTACCGTCAGCCGTATGACCAACTTCGCAGCCCGCCCAGCCCGGTCGCGACGGATGATGGGCACCCTTCTGCTGACGATCGCGATGACTGCGGCATGTTCGAGCAACCCGACGTCGACGGACACCGCGACGAACACCACCGGACCGGCGAATGGTGATGCCGCATCGGGCCGCGTCGTGGTGATCACCACCGGCGGGACCATCGCGACCAGCACCGACGCCAACGGCGTGCGCCGCCCGACGGTCGGCGGAGCGGAGCTGGCGGAAGGTCTCGACGTCGAGGTGGTGGACGTGATGAAGAAGGACAGTTCCCAGCTGACGCCGCGGGACTGGGACGCGATCGGCACGGCGGCCAAGAAGGCGGTGGCGGACGGCGCCACCGGCGTGGTGATCACCCATGGCACCGACACCATGGAAGACACCGCGATGTGGCTCGACGTCACGTACAACGGGCCGGCACCGATCGTGCTGACCGGCGCGCAGCGCAGTTCCGACGCCCCGGACGCCGACGGGCCGACCAACCTGCGCGACGCGATCACCGTCGCGTCCAGCCCCGCCGCCCGCGACCAGGGCGTGCTGATCATGTTCGCCGGTGACACGTTCCAGGCCCTGGGCACCCACAAGACCACCACCCAGGACCTCAAGGCATTCGGCGGCACGCCACCCATCGGATCGGTGGCCGACGACACCTTCACGCTCGACCACCCCGCGAAGCGCCCGTTCATCGGCGACGTGCCGGCCGCCACCGCACCACGGGTGGACATCGTCGCGGCCTACCCGGGCGACGGCGCTGGACCGATCGATGCCGCGGTGGCGGCGGGCGCGCGCGGAATCGTGGTGGAGGCACTGGGATCCGGCAACGCCGGCGAGGGCGTGGTGGACGCGGTGCGCCGGCACGCTCCGGCCGGGGTGGCCTTCGGGATCTCCTCCCGCGTCCCGACCGGGGAGGTCATCGCCGAATACGGTCCGGGCGACGACATGGTCAAGGCCGGCGCCGTGATGGTGCCCAGCCTGCGGCCGAGCCAGGCGCGGGTGTTGATGATGGCCGCCCTGGCCACCCGGCAGCCGGTGCGGGATGTGATCAGCCGCTGGGGCTGATCCGCCGGGCCGCTAAGCGCCCTCCAGACCGAGCAGCTTGACGCTCTCGTCGCGCATGTCGACCTTGCGGATCTTGCCGGTGACCGTCATCGGGAACTCGTCCACCACGAGCACGTAGCGCGGAATCTTGTAGTGGGCGAGCTTGTCGGTGGCGTACGCCCGCACCGCATCGGCATCGAGGGGAGCCCGGCCGGGTTTCATCCGGATCCAGGCGCAGATCTCCTCGCCGAAGCGCTCATCGGGAACGCCGATCACCTGGGCGTCGTCGATGTCGGGATGGGTGTAGAGAAACTCCTCGATCTCGCGGGGGTACACGTTCTCGCCGCCGCGGATCACCATGTCCTTGATCCGGCCGACCACCGTGCAGTAGCCGTCCGCCCGCATCACCGCGAGATCCCCGGTGTGCATCCAGCCCTCGGCGTCGATGGCCTCGGAAGTTTTCGCCGGCTCGTTCCAATAGCCCACCATCACCGAGTACCCGCGAGTGCAGAATTCGCCGGGCTGCCCGCGCTCGACGGTCTCCCCGGTGTCCGGGTCGACGATCTTGACCTCGATGTGCGGATGGGCCCGTCCGATCGTGGCGGTGCGACGTTCCAGATCGTCGTCGACCAGAGTCTGGCAGGACACCGGTGATGTCTCGGTCATGCCGTAACAGATCGCCACCTCGGCCATGTGCATATCGGCCACCACCCGCTTCATCACCTCGACCGGGCAGACCGAGCCCGCCATGATCCCGGTGCGCAGCGTGGACAGGTCGAACTGGGCGAAATCGGGATGTCCCAGCATGGCGATGAACATCGTCGGCACGCCGTAGAGTGCGGTGCACCGCTCGGATTCGACTGCGGCCAGAGTGATCCCGGGGTCGAACCCGGGCGCGGGGATCACGATCGTCGAGCCGTGGGTCAGTGCCCCGAGATTGCCCATCACCATGCCGAAGCAGTGGTAAAACGGCACCGGGACGCACACCCGATCACCGCGGCCGAAATTGATCAGGCCGCCGACGAAGAACCCGTTGTTGAGGATGTTGCGGTGGCTCAGCGTCGCCCCCTTGGGGAAACCGGTTGTCCCCGAGGTGTATTGGATGTTGATCGGGTCGGTGTTGGACAGTTCGGCGCTTCGCGCGCGCAGCCGATCGTCGCCGACCTGCTCGGTGCGCAACCGGTCCCAGTCGAGGGTCCCGAGGAAGATGACGTCTTTCAGCGCCGGGCAGTCCTGCCGCACCTCGGCCACCATCGTCACGTAGTCGGAGGTCTTGAACGCAGTGGCCGACACCAGCATTCGCACCTGCGACTGCCGCAGCACGTAGGCCAGCTCATGGGTGCGGTACGCCGGGTTGATGTTCACCAGGATCGCGCCGACCTTGGCCATCGCCAGCTGCAGCATCACCCACTCGGCGCAGTTCGGCGCCCAGATGCCGACCCGGTCGCCCTTGTCCACGCCCGAGGCCATCAGCCCCCGCGCCACGGTGTCGACCTCGGCGTCGAGTTCGGCATAGGTCCAGCGGCGACCCGTGGCCACCTCGACCAACGCCTCGGCGTCCGGCTGGGCGGCCACCATGCGCTCGAAGTTGGCCCCGATGGTCTCCTCGAGCACGGGTACATCGGTGGGGCCGGCGTCGTACGACTTCATCCCAGTAAATCCTCGTATCGGAATTCGGTGGAGATCGGTTCGCCCGCTTCGTGAGCCGCGTCCTCGCGCTTGCGCAGTTCGACACGGCGGATCTTGCCCGAGATGGTCTTGGGCAGCTCGAAGAACTCGACCCGGCGCACCTTCAGGTACGGCGCGAGGTGGTCACGGGCATAGGCCATGACGTCTTTCGCGGTGTCGGCGTTGGCATCCCAGCCTTCGGCCAGCGCCACGTACGCCTTGGGCACCGCCAACCGGGTGTCGTCGGGCTGCGGCACCACCGCGGCCTCGACCACCGCCGGATGCTCGATCAGCACGCTCTCCAACTCGAACGGCGACACCTTGTAATCGCTGGACTTGAACACGTCGTCGGTGCGGCCGATGTAGGTGATGTACCCGTCCGCGTCGCGGCTCGCCACGTCGCCGGTGTGGTAGTAGCCACCGGCCATCACGGCCTCGTTGCGCTGCGGGTCACCGAGATAGCCGGTCATCAGGTTGCGCGGATGCGCCGCCAGATCCAGGCAGATCTCGCCCTCGTCGGCCAGTTCCCCGGAGATCGGATCCACCAGCACCACCGGGACACCGGGCATCGGCCGTCCCATCGAGCCGGGCTTGACCGGCTGTCCCGGGGTGTTGCCCACCTGCAGCGTGGTCTCGGTCTGTCCGAACCCGTCGCGGATCGTCAACCCCCAGGCCTTCTCGACCTGGGCGATCACGTCGGGGTTGAGCGGCTCACCGGCACCCAGGATCTCGCGCAGTCCCTCGGGCCGCGCACCGAGGTCGGACTGGATCAACATCCGCCAGACGGTCGGCGGCGCACAGAACGTGTTGACGCCGGCACGGCGCAGTTGCGTGAGCAGGGCCGCCGCATCGAAGCGCGCGTAGTTGTAGACGAAGATCGTCGCCTCGGCGATCCACGGCGCGAAGAAGCAACTCCAGGCGTGCTTGGCCCAACCGGGCGAGCTGATCGCCAGGTGCACATCACCGGGCCGCACCCCGATCCAGGCCATCGTGGTCAGATGCCCGACGGGATAGCTCACCTGCGAGTGCTCGACCAGCTTGGGCTTGCTGGTGGTCCCGGAGGTGAAATAGATGAGCATCGGGTCGTCGACCGTGGTGCAGGCCTCGAATCGGCGCGGCTGCACCTCGTAGCCGTCGGCGTAGCGGTGCCAGCCGGAGGGCGCGGCACCGACCGCGATGCGGGTGTAGGGCCCCGGCACCTCGTCGAACTTGGCCGCGTCCGCCGCATTGGCGATGACGAAGCGGGCCCCACCGCGGGTGATCCGGTCGGACAGGTCCGCGGGCCCCAGCGCGCCGGTGGTCGGCATGATGACCGCGCCGAGCTTGGCGATGGCCAGCATGGCCTCCCAGAGCTCGACCTGGTTGCCGAGCATGAGGATGACGCGGTCGCCCTTGCCCACCCCGAGGCCGGCCAGCCAGGTCGCGACCCGGTCGGAACGATCGGCCATCTCGGCAAAGCTCAGCTTCTGCTCGGCGCCGTCCTCCTCGACGATCCACAGCGCCGTGCGGTCGTTGTTGCGGGCGATCGCGTCGAACCAGTCGGTGGCCCAGTTGAAGGTGCCGTCCAGCTGGGGCCAGGCGAACCCCTCGACGGCCTTCTCGTAATCCGCGATGGTGGCGACCAGCTGGTCACGGGCACCGCGGTAGCGGTCTGTGTTGCTCGCGACGGAATTCATGACCGTTATGCTCTACGTCACACTCACCGACCGCTACCCCCGAAAGTGGGTACCCGCCCATGCGCCCCTCGTTGCTCAGGCCCCGCGACGCCGACGCGGTGCGCGCCGAGCTGCGNGAGCTCGCCGACCGGTTGGCGGTGGCGCTGCGCGGCGACCCGCCGGCCAGCGCGCCGTTGACCAGCCGCGAGGTTGACGTCCTCGCCCAGGTCGCGCTGGGGTGCACCAATGCCGAAGCTGCCGAACGGCTTTCGCTGAAGCCGGAGACCGTGAAGAGCTATCTGCGCAGCGCGGCGGCAAAACTCGGGGCCCGCAATCGCCACGAGGCGGTGTCCAAGGCCAGGCGGCTGCGGCAGATCCCCTGACCTCTGGCAGATTGGGAGCCATGGCCCAGATCACACCGTTCCGCATCGCAGTCTCCGACGCCGACCTCGACGACCTCAAGACGCGACTGAACCGAACCCGATGGCCCGAGGCGGAGTGCGTGGAGGACTGGACCCAGGGCATCCCACTGGACTACACCAAGGACCTCGCCAGCTACTGGGCCAACGACTACGACTGGCGAGCCCGTGAGGCCGCACTCAATCGCTTCGACCACTTCACCACCGAGATCGACGGGCTGGACATTCATTTCATCCACCAGCGATCCGGACGCGAGGATGCCTTCCCGCTGCTGATCACCCACGGCTGGCCCGGGTCCATCGTCGAATTCCACAAGGTGATCGAGCCGCTGACCGAGGCCGGGTTCGACGTGGTGTGCCCCTCACTACCCGGCTACGGGTTCTCCGGTAAGCCGACCACCACCGGCTGGGGCGTCGACAAGATCGCGCAGGCCTGGGACACCCTGATGACGACCCGGCTCGGCTACGACCGCTACGGCGCGCAGGGCGGCGACTGGGGTGCCGCGGTGACGACGCAGATCGGCCGCAACGTCGGCTCCTGCGTGGGCATCCACGTCAACATGCCGATCGCCGGGCCGCCCGCCGACGGCATCGGCGAGATGACCGAGGACCTGCAGAAGGCCCTGGCCCGGATCGACTACTACCGCAAGTGGGATTCGGGCTACATGAAGCAACAGTCGACCCGGCCGCAGACGCTCGGGTACGGCCTGGTGGATTCCCCCGTCGGTCAGCTGGCGTGGATCGTGGAGAAGTTCTGGTCATGGATGGACTGCGACGGAAACCCCGAGAACGTGGTGTCCAAAGACGAGATGCTCGACAACGTGATGCTCTACTGGGCCACCGCATCGGCGGCGTCGTCGGCTCGGCTGTACTGGGAGAGCCACGACACCTGGGGCGGCGGTGGTGAATACGTCAGCCTGCCCACGGGCATCGCGTCGTTCCCGATGGAGATCCTGCGCGCGCCCCGCAGCTGGTGCGAAACCGGCTATAACGTCACCCATTACACGACGATGCCGCGGGGCGGGCACTTCGCCGCCTTCGAGCAGCCGGACCTGTTCGTCGAGGACGTGACGAAGTTCTTCGACACCGTGCGCTGAGGTACTAGCGTCGGGGGGCATGGACCCTTTGGTGCGCTCCCGTGCGGTGCAGGCCGTGATCTGGGGGATGCCCGCCGTCAACTTCGAGCTGCTGCGTGAGGCTGCGGCCGGGCTCGGCGCGGGCGACAACCAGGTGGTGTTCTGGTCGCGGCTGTTCGACTGGAAGAACCAGACGCTGACCCCGAATCCGGACACCCTGTACTTCTTCCCGTTCTACAACACCGTGGCCGGCCCGGTGGTGCTCGAAATCCCGCCCGCTGAAGGCGGTTCGATCACCGGGTCGGTGGACAACGGCTGGCAGGAGGCGCTCGAGGACGTCGGCCCCGCAGGCCTCGACAAGGGCGTCGGCGGCAAGTACCTGATCCTGCCGCCGGATTTCGACGGCGAGGTTCCCGGCGGCTTCATCCCCCTGCCGTCGGCGACGTACACCGGATTCGGGGCGCTGCGGTCCAACATCGCATCGAGCGACGACGCCGACGTGGCCACCGCCGCCGAATACGGACAACGGATCAAGATCTACCCGCTCTCCGGGCCCGAGGCCACCGGCTTCATCGACGCCGTGGATTTGGTGTACGACAACACGATTCCCTACGACATCCGGTTCTTCGAACTGCTCGATCAGTTCGTCCAGCGCGAGCCGTGGCTACAGCGGGACCGGGTGATGATCTCGGTGCTGAAGTCGATCGGCATCGAACAGGGCAAGCTGTTCGAACCGAGCGCCGAGCTGAAAACGGTGCTCGAGGCGGCCGTGGCGGAAGCACACAACTGGCTCGAAACCAACTATCCGCGTTTCTTCGCCGTGCCGTACTTCGACGGAACACACTGGGCCGTGCCGGCGTCGCCGGAGGTGGTGCAGGGCATGCAGAGCGGATTCGCCGATCCGGTCAGCTATCCCGTCGACGACCGCGGCCTGCTGTACTCGTTCATCTACTTCAGCGCCAAACACCTTGGCCAGGGCCAGTTCTACGTCATGACGATCGCCGACGCCGACGGCCGGCCGTTCGACGGTGCCGCCACCTATCGGCTGCGCGTACCCGCCGACGCGCCGGTCTCGCTGTACTGGTCGGCGACGGTGTACGACCGCGCCACCCATGCCCTGATCCGGGACCAGCCGTACGCCAGCCGGTCATCCCACCGGCCAGACCTCGTGACGAACCCCGACGGCTCCGTCGACGTCTACTTTGCCCCGTCCGTTTCGGAAGACAAGCAGTCCAACTGGATTCCGACGGCGCCCGGTGGCCAGTTCGAGGTGCTGTTCCGGCTCTACGGGCCGAAGCCGGCGCTGTTCGACAAGACCTGGGCGCTTCCCGATATCGAGAAGCTGTAGCTCGCTCCCGCTCGCCAGGTACGGCGCTTAGGCCAGCGAATCGACCCAGGCACGGTGCAGCGCCGCATAGGCGCCTTCGGTGCGGCCGATGAGATCGGACGGTGCCCCGTCCTCGACGATGCGTCCATGCTCGAGCACCAGCACCCGATCGGCGATCTGCACCGTCGAGAGCCGGTGCGCGATCACCAGCGCGGTGCGGTCGGCCAGCACGGTCTCCAACGCCCGCTGCACCATGCGCTCGCTCGGGATGTCGAGCGAGGAGGTCGCCTCGTCCAGGATCAGCACGGCCGGATCCGCCAGGAACGCCCGGGCGAACGCCACCAGCTGACGCTGCCCGGCCGAGAGCCGGCCGCCGCGCTTGGCGACGTCGGTGTCGTATCCGTCGGGCAACGTCTCGATGAACCGGTCGGCGCCGACCGCCGTCGCNNACCGCCGTCGCGCCCGCGCGCACCTGCGCGTCGGTGGCGTCGGGCCGGCCGAACCGGATGTTGTCGGCCACCGTTCCGGAGAACATGAAGTTCTCCTGGGTGACCATCACGACGTGGCGGCGCAGTTCGGACTGGTCGAGCGCGCGCAGGTCCACGCCGTCCAGGGTCACGGACCCGGCGGTGGGGTCGTAGAACCGGGCGATCAGCTTGGCGATGGTGGTCTTGCCCGCCCCGGTGGTGCCGACCAGGGCCACCGTCTGGCCGGCCGGCACCGCGAGCTCGAGGCCCGGCAGGACCGGGCGACCGGGCGTGTACTCGAACCGCACATCGTGGAACCCGATGTCGCCCTTCGGTTCCGGCAGCGGCACCGGCTGTTCCGGGTCGGCGATACCCGGCTGCTGCGCCAGCACCCCGGCCAGCTTCTCCAGGGCTGAGGACGCGGATTGGAAGGTGTTGAAGAACTGCGAGATCTCCTGCATCGGCTCGAAGAACATCCGCAGATACAGCAGGAACGCGGCCAGCGTGCCGATGGTCATCTCCCCGTTCAGCACCCGATAGCCGCCGTAGAGCAACACCACGCCGGTGGTCAGGTTGCCGACCAGTTTGACCCCGGGCATGAAGATGGCGAGCAGCTTGAAGGTCTTCTCGTTGATCGCCCGGTAGCCGTCTGCGACGTCGTCGAAGATCTCCTGATTGCGCGGCTCCCGCCGATAGGCCTGAACGGCCTTGATCCCGGTCATCGTCTCGACGAACTGCACGATCACCAGTGCGGCGCTCTCGCGAACCAGCCGGTAGGTCTTGGCCGACTCGTTGCGGAACCACCACACCAGGGCGACCAGCACCGGGAATGCCGCCAGGCACATCAGGCCCAACCGCCAGTCCAGCGCCACCAGCAGGATCGCCGTGCCGAACAACGTCAGGACCGCGGTGATCAGGCTGTCGAACCCGGTCTCCAGCATGTCCTGGATGGCCTCGACGTCGTTTGTGGACCGGCTGACCACCCGGCCCGACGTGTAGCGGTCGTGGAACGCCACATCGAGACGGCCGAAATGCCGGAACACCCGGCGGCGCAATTCCAGCAGCACCCGCTGGCCGACCCGCCCGGAGCGGCGCAGGAAGAACATCCGGCTGATCGCCTGCACGATCACCACCACGCACAGCGCGCCGACGATGAGCATCAGCTCCCGGGCCGGGCCGTCCTCGAGGATCGGCGGGATGCCGCGGTCGATGCCGCGCTGCACCAGGATCGGAACCGAGAGCCGGGCAACGTTTTCCACGATGACGACCAGGGCCAGCACCGCGACCGTCCACCGGTACGGACGCAGCAGCGACCCGAGCAGCGCCCGGGCCTCCCGGCGCCGCGGCAGGCTTTCGTCGATCGGAAGCTCGGAGTTCGCGGACGGGCCGCCGTCCGTCTCGTCGTCGGTGACCTGCCCGCGCCAATCTGTCACGGTCATCGCCGCTGCACCTCCGCACGCAGATGCGGTGGCTCGCCTGCTTCATCGATGGCCGTGCGTTCGACGTGCCCACGCTGCAACCGGCCCAGTTCCTCCTCGTCCTCCCACTCACAGCTGCGCTCGCAGGCGTCGTCGAGCTGATCGTCGGCGGCCAGCAGGTAGCGGTACTGCGGCACCTGCGCGAGCAGTTGGGCGTGGGTCCCGACGTGGGTGATGGTGCCGTCCTGCAGCAGCGCGACCTTGTCGGCCAACAGCACCGTCGACGCGCGGTGGGCCACGATGACGCCGGTGACCTCGTCGAGGACGCGGCCCAGCGCCTCGGTCACGACGGCCTCGGTGTGCACGTCCAGCGCCGACAACGTGTCGTCGAGCACCAGGATCTTCGGTGCGGCCAGAATCGCCCGGGCCAGCGAAAGGCGTTGGCGCTGACCACCGGACAGGCTCATACCCTGTTCCCCGATGCGGGTGTCCAGGCCGAACGGCAGGTCGTAGACGAACTGCGCGGCCGCGATCCCGATGGCCTGGTCCAACTGCTCGTCGGTGGCATCGGCGCGGCCCAGCCGCAGGTTCTCGGCAACCGACATCGAGAACAGCGTCGGGTCCTCGAACGCCGTGGCCACGGTCTGGCGCAGCACCGGCAGGCTCAGCTCCCGGATGTCGCGGCCATCGATGAGGATCTGGCCCTCGGTCACGTCATAGAGCCGCGAGAACAACGCGGCCAGTACCGATTTGCCCGATCCGGTCGCGCCGACCAACGCGACCGTCTCACCGGGCTCCACGACGAGGTCGATATGGCGCAGGGCCCAGTCCTCAGGGTCGGCGTCGGGGAACTTGAAGCCCACATCACGCAACTCCAGCCGGCCGCCGCGGGGCGCCTGCGACACCGGACCGTCGGCGATGTCGATCGGCGCGTCGAAGATCTCGGCGATGCGGTTGGCCGCGGTGAACGACTCCTGCGTCATCGACAACAGGAACCCCAAAGAGGCGATCGGCCACACCAGCGACAACATCATGGTGATGAACGCGACCAGGGTGCCCATGGTGACCTGGCCATGGCCCGCCGCGTAGGCACCGAAACCCAGCACCACGATCAACGTCAGGTTGGGGATGACCTCCAGTAGGGTCCAGAACTTCGCCGAGACGCCGACCCTGGCGACCTGCGTGTCGTACAGCTGCGAGGCCTGCTCGTCGAACCGGTCGAACACGTAGTCCTCCCGGCCGAACGCCTTGACCACCCGCAGGCCCAGCGCCGCTTCCTCGACGTGGGTCGCGACATGGCCGGTCTGGTCCTGGGCCAGCCGCGACAACCGGGTGTACTCCCGCTCGAAGTGCAACACGGTGGCCGCGATGGGCACGATCGATACCACCACGACCACACCCAGCGGCCAGTACATGGCCAGCAGGATCGACGTCACGACGACGATCTGCAGGGTGTTGAGGATCAGGAACACCAGGCCGAAGGACAGGAACCGGCGGATGGTGGAGAGATCGTTCATCACGCGGGACAGCAGCTGGCCGGACTGCCAGCGGCCGTGGAAGCTCATCGGCAGGATCTGCAGCCGGGCGTAGAGATCCTTGCGAATGTCGGCCTCGACGCCCATGGTGGCGCGGGCCACCAGCCACCGCCGGATGAACCACAGCACCGCCTCGGAGATGCCGACGGCCACCGCCGCCGAACCCAGAACCCACAAGCCGTGCTGATCCTGGTGCCGCACCGGACCGTCGATGACGGCCTTGGTCATCAACGGAATGGCTACCGTGGCGGCCAGACTGGCCACCGCGACCACGACCATCACGATCCAGCGCGCTCGGTACGGCAACAGATAGGGCAACAGCCGCCACAGATCTGAACTGGTCCGAACCCGCTTCGGAGATGGGGCGATCGCGGATTGGCTCACTGGATCAATCTTCCCATCACAAGCAAGCGATTAACCTCACGCGGCCGCGTCGGCGAATTGGGTGTCGTACAGCTCGGNGCCTCGCCGAGCGCGTGCTGCACGGCGGCCTCCGAGGCCGAGTCCAGCGACGCCGTCGCCTCATCGAGCACCACCACCCGCGATCGTCCCAACAGCAGGCGCGCGATGGTCAACCGCTGCCGCTGTCCTCCGGACAGACGGTATCCACGCTCACCGACAACCGTGTCCAGGCCGTCGGGCATCGCGGCGACCACGTCGTCCAACCGGGCCCGGCGCAGCGCCTCCCACAGCTGGTCCTCGCCGGCTTCCGGCGCGGCCAGCAGCAGGTTGGCGCGGATCGACTCATGGAACAGGTGCCCGTCCTGCGTCACCATGCCGACGGTGTCCTTGAGCGACGCGAACGTCACGTCACGCACGTCGGTCCCGTTGAGCGTGATCGAGCCGGAGTCGACGTCGTAGAGCCGGGCCAGCAGCGAGGCGATCGTCGACTTCCCGGCTCCCGACGAACCAACGAGGGCCACCATCTGACCGGGCCGCGCGGTGAACGAGATCCCGTGCAATACCTCGTCGCCACCTCGGTCATCCAGCGTCGCGACCTCTTCCAGGGACGCGAGCGACACCTTGTCCGCCGAGGGATACGAGAAGTGGACATTGTCGAATTCGATCTCGACCGGGCCGGCCGGCACCGTCACGGCGTCGGGTTCCTCGACGATCAGCGGCACCAGGTCCAGCACCTCGAAAACCCGCTCGAACGACACCAGCGCACTGGCGATCTCGACCCGCGCGTTGGCCAAAGCCGTCAGCGGCGCGTACAGCCTGGTCAGCAGCAACGCCAATGACACCACCGCACCGGCCTGCAACTGCCCGCCGATCGCCAGCACCCCGCCCAGCCCGTACACCAGGGCCAGCGCGAGTGCCGACATCAGCGTCAGCGAGTTCATGAACGTCGACTGCAACATCGCCGTCCGCACGCCGATGTCACGCACCCGGTCAGCGCGCACCGCGAACTCGCCGGATTCGGCCTCCGGGCTGCCGAACAGTTTGACCAGAGTGGCGCCCGGGGCCGAGAACCGTTCGGTCATCTGAGTGTTCATCGTGGCGTTGTGTGCCGCTGCCTCACGGGACAACCCGGCCATGCGGGACCCGATGCGACGCGCGGGCAACACGAACACCGGCAGCAGCGCCAGCGACACCAGGGTGATCTGCCACGAGATGCTGAGCATCACCACGAGCGTCAGGGTCAGGGTCACCAGGTTGGCGACGATGCCCGACAACGTGTCGGAGAACGCGCGCTGGGCGCCGATCACGTCGTTGCCGAGCCGGCTCACCAGCGCCCCGGTGCGGGTGCGGGTGAAGAAGGCCACCGGCATGCGCTGCACATGGTCGAACACCGCGGTGCGCAGATCCAGGATCAGCCCCTCACCGATGTTCGACGACAGCCACCGGGTCAGCAGGGCCACCGCGGCCTCGGCGACCGCGATCGCGGCGATCATCACCGCCAACAGCACCACCGCCGACACCGGGCCGCCGTGGGTGATCGCGTCGACCACCCGGCCGGCCAGCACCGGCGTCGTCACCGTCAACAGCGCACTGACCACGCTGACCGCGACGAACCAGCCCAACCTGCGGTGATGGCGCGCGGCGAACCGCCAGATCCGGGACAACAGCCGCCGGTCGGCCAGAGCGCGCAGGTCGCCCTCGCGGGCGTGGGTCTGCCGGTACAGCGCCTGCGCGGCCACCGATTCCATGCTCATGAGCCTCACGGTAAAACCTGAACAATTATTGAGGTCAAAGACTTCCCGGGTGCCTGCGCGATTCGCCGCCCGTCATCGGGCAAGATGGCGGTCATGGATAGCGCTACCGGTGGCATGGCCTCGCCCCGGGTCCTCGTCGTAGACGACGACCCCGACGTGCTCGCCTCGCTGGAACGGGGGCTGCGGCTGTCCGGGTTCACCGTATCGACGGCCGTGGACGGGGCCGAGGCGCTGCGCAGCGCCACCGAGACCCGTCCCGACGCGATCGTGCTCGACATCAACATGCCCGTGCTCGACGGCGTGAGCGTGGTGACCGCGCTGCGCGCGATGGACAACGATGTGCCGGTGTGCGTGCTGTCCGCCCGCAGCAGCGTCGACGACCGCGTGGCCGGCCTGGAGGCCGGGGCCGACGACTACCTGGTCAAGCCGTTCGTGCTGCAAGAACTGGTGGCCCGGGTCAAGGCCCTGCTGCGCAGGCGCGGGGCCTCGGCCACCTTCTCGTCCGAGACGATCCAGGTCGGCCCGCTCGAGGTCGACATCCCGGGCCGACGCGCCAGGGTCAACGGCGTCGACGTGGACCTGACCAAGCGCGAGTTCGACCTGCTGGCCGTGCTGGCCGAGCACAAGACCGCGGTGCTCTCCCGCGCACAGTTGCTGGAACTGGTCTGGGGCTACGACTTCGCCGCCGACACCAACGTGGTGGACGTGTTCATCGGCTACCTGCGCCGCAAACTCGAGGCGGGCGGCGCACCACGGCTGCTGCACACCGTGCGCGGGGTCGGATTCGTGCTCAGGACGCAATAGCGAGATGAGCCTGCTGACCCGGATCTTCCGCCGCACCCCGTCGCTGCGGACCCGGGTCGCGTTCGCCACCGCTATCGGTGCCGCGATCGTCGTCGTCATCGTCGGCACCATCGTCTGGGTCGGCATCACCAACGACCGCAAGGAACGGCTGGACCGCCGCCTCGACGAGGCCGCCGGTTTCGCCATCCCGTTCCTGCCGCGTGGCCTCGGCGAGATCCCCCGCTCCCCCAGCGACCAGGACGCCGTGATCACGGTGCGCCGGGCCGGGGACGTCTCGTCGAACTCGAACGTCGTGCTGCCCGAACTGCCCGACGGCTACGCCGACACCTACATCGACGGCGTCCGGTGGCGGGTGCGCACGGTGCAGATTCCCGCGCCGGGGCCGATGTGGGTGGCGGTCGGCGCGACCTACGACGCCACCATCGCCGACACCAACAACCTGCACCGGCGGGTGATCATCATCTGCGTGTTCGCGGTCGGCGCGGCCACGGTGCTGGGCTGGGTGCTGGCCGCGTTCGCGGTCCGCCCGCTCAAACGGCTGGCCCAGCAGACCCGGCAGATCGAGGCGGGTGACGAGGCACCCGACGTCGAGGTACGGGGCGCCAGTGAAGCCGTCGAGATCGCCGACGCGGTAAACGGCATGCTGCAACGCATCTGGAAGGAGCAGGACCGCACCAAGGCCGCGCTGGCCTCGGCCCGCGACTTCGCCTCGGTCTCGGCCCACGAGTTGCGCACCCCGCTGACCGCGATGCGGACCAACCTGGAGGTGTTGTCGACCCTCGACCTGCCCGACGACCAACGCAAGGAAGTGGTCAACGACGTCATCCGGACCCAGTCCCGGATCGAGGCCACCCTCGGCGCATTGGAACGGCTGGCCCAGGGAGAGCTGACCACCACCGACGACCATGTCACCGTCGACATCACCGAACTGCTCGACCGTGCCGCCCACGACGCCATGCGCGTCTACCCCGATCTCGAAGTGTCCCTGGCCCCTTCGCCGACCGTGATCATCATCGGGCTGCCGACCGGCCTACGCCTCGCCGTCGACAACGCGATCGCCAACGCTGTGAAACACGGCGGCGCCACCCGGGTCCAGTTGTCGGCGGTCAGCTCTCGCGAGGGCGTGGAGATCGCGATCGACGACGACGGCGTCGGGGTGCCCGAGGAGGAACGCGTNGGTTCCGGCAGCGGAGGTTCCGGCAGCGGTGGCACCCCGGGCGCGCGCGTCGCCACCGGTGTCGGGACGACGGCCCAGGGCCCCGTACACCGGCACCTCCCGTTTCACCCGGCGCAGCGTCAGGGCGAGCGTCAGTACCAGCCCGAGCACAAAGGCCAGGGCCATCAACCACCAGTTCACATCGCTCATCGTCGTGCTCCAATCTCACGTGAGCCGGGCAGTTCGGCGAATGCCTCTTCCTCACTGGTGGGCTTGACGGTGACCACGGAAATCAGCCAGGCCACCAGCGACCCCACCACGAACGCGAGCAGATACCACAACCATTGGATTACGAAGTCCATGTCGAATCTCCCTAGTTGACCGTGATCTCGACGCGGCGGTTCTGCGCCTTGCCTTCGGGGGTGTCATTGCTGGCGATCGGATTGGCCGACCCGGCACCGGACGAGGTCACGTGATCGGCCGGCAGGCCCTGCGAAACCAGGTAATCGGCAACGGCTTTGGCCCGGTTGCCGCTCAGCGGGACGTTGATGGCGTCATTGCCCGAGCTGTCCGTGTAGCCGATGACGGCCACCTTGGCACCCGCGCAGGTCTTGAGCTTCTCGGCGACCTGCGACAACAACTGCTGCGACGCCGGAGCGAGCACGAACCCGTCGGTGCTGAAGTTGATCGGCGTGCGCAGCAGTGCACTCACGTCGTCCTGCAGCACCGCGCACGGACCCGGAGTACCTCCGGGAGCTCCCGGCGCACCCGGGGCCGGAGCGGCCGGCGGCGCGGGCGCGGGAGCAGCCGGGGCGGGTCCGACCTGAATGTTGTTGACCACCTTGATGTTCGGCCATGCCGACTTGACCGCCGCTTCGACGGCGTCGCGCGCCTCGGCCGTCGGTGCGGTACCGGTCAGCGTCACGGTGTCACCGTCGACCTTGAAATTGAAATCCGGAATGCCCTCACCCGCGGCGTCGAAAACCGTCCCCAGCGCCGCGACATCGGGCGTGTTCACGCCGGCCCGCAGATTCAGGTTGTCGATGAGATTGACGTCCGCGCCGAATTTTCCGCGCAACCAATCGAGCAGCGCGGTCTTGGCATTCGCGTCGGGCAGATCACCGGTGAGCGTGAAATCGTTGCCGTTACGAGAAATCGACAACGGCGCGAACGAAAGGTTCGGCAAATTCACGTCAGGTGCGTTGACATCCGGGGCATTCACATCCGGAGCGGTCATCGTGGCCGTGGGGTTGATATCGGGAAGCGTGAGATCGGCATCCTTGCCCGAGCGGTCGAGCCCGCCCCAACCGATCAGCCCCAGCAACAATGGAACTGCCGCCAGCGCCAACAACCAACCCAAACCTGGTGGTCGTCGATAAAATTTGGAGGCTGTTTGCCAGCCTGTGATTGTCTGAGATTCGTCCGAACCCGACATTTGGGCACTCCTGAAAGTCGACGAACAGTTATCAACAGCAGCGAAACAGGTTGACGGTAGCAGCAAATGGAATTCAACGGTTAGGTTCGGGGAAGACCGCCCGGCCTTACCGTTGCGTCAACGGGTGGCGAGCAGATCGATCACGAAGATCAGCGTCTTGCCCGAAAGCCGGTGCCCCGAGCCGGCCGGTCCGTAGGCCTGCGCCGGCGGGATGACAAGTTGGCGGCGACCGCCCACCCGCATGCCGGGAATTCCGTCCTGCCAGCCCTGAATCAGGCCCCGCAACGGAAATTCGATGGATTCTCCCCGATTCCACGAGCTGTCGAACTCCTCACCGGAGTCGTATTCGACACCCACGTAATGGACCTCGACGGTGGCGCCGGGCACGGCCTCGGCGCCGTCACCCACCACCAGGTCCTTGATCACCAATTCGCTGGGGGCAGGTCCATCCGGAAACTCGATCTCTGGTTTTGTGCTCACCGGAACAACGGTAGTCCGGCAGACTGGTGGTGTGGCCAAAGATCAGGACATCCTGGCCGAAGTTCACCGCCTCGTTGCCGAAGAGCAGGAGCTACGGTCGAAACTGCAGCGCCGGGAGATAAACGAAACCGAAGAGCAACAGCGGCTACGGTCGCTGGAAGTCGCACTCGATCAGTGCTGGGACCTGTTGCGTCAGCGCCGGGCGCTGCGTGACACCGGACAGGATCCGGGCCTGGCCCAGAAACGCGGGGCCGACGAGGTCGAAGGCTACCGGGGCTGACCGGGCGGGAGTGACGTGACGGAAACGGCCGACGCCGTCATCATCGGCGGCGGGCACAACGGCCTGGTGGCCGCCGCGTACCTGGCCCGGGCGGGACGCCGGGTGCAGGTGCTCGAACGCCTCGACCACGTAGGTGGCGCAGCGGTTTCGGCGCATGCCTTCGACGGCGTGGATGCCCGGTTGTCGCGCTACTCGTATCTGGTCAGCCTGCTGCCGCAGCGCATCATCACCGATCTGGGCGCCCGGATCCGGCTCTCGCGGCGACGGTACTCGTCGTACACACCGGATCCGGCCACTCGTGGAGCGGCCGGTCTGCTGATCGGACCGAAGTCGACGTTCGACGCGGTCGGCGCGGGTGCCGATGCCGCCGGATTCGACGAGTTCTACCGCCGGTGCGGGCTGATCACCTCCCGGATCTGGCCGACGCTGCTGCAGCCGCTGCGCAGCCGGACCGAGATGCGCCGGGCAGTGCTGGGCGGTGACGACACCGAGACCGCCGCGGCCTGGGATGCCTTGATCGAACGGCCAATCGGCGAGGCGATCACCGCCGCGGTATCGCACGACCTGGTCCGCGGCGTGATGGCCACCGACGCGCTGATCGGTACGTTCGCCGGCATCGACGATGCTTCGCTGATCCAGAATGTGTGCTTCCTCTACCACCTGATCGGCGGCGGCACCGGCGACTGGGACGTCCCGGTCGGCGGGATGGGCGCGGTGAGCGGGGCCCTGGCCGCCGCCGCAAGCGGGTTCGGGGCCGAAATCGTCACCGGTGCAGATGTTTACGCCGTCGACCCGGACGGCGAGGTGTGCTACCGGACGCACGGGGCGACACGGCGGGTCCGAGCCGGGCACGTGTTGGCGAACGTGACGCCTGCCGTGCTGGCCGAACTGCTCGGGGACCCGGCACCGGTGACCGCTCCCGGCGCGCAGGTAAAGGTCAACCTGATGCTGCGCCGGCTTCCCCGACTGCGGGATGAAAGCGTCACGCCCGAACAGGCTTTCGGCGGCACGTTCCACATCAACGAGACGTTCGGACAACTGGCCGCGGCGTACGACACTGCCGCCGCCGGGCGGGTACCGGATCCGTTGCCGTGCGAGATCTACTGCCACTCGTTGACCGATCCCAGCATCCTGTCGGAGGAACTGCGCGCCTCGGGTGCGCAGACCTTGACCGTGTTCGGCCTGCACACGCCACACTCACTGGCCCAGGAGAATCCCGACCGGATGCGGGATCGCCTGACCTCGGCGGTGTTGAATTCGTTGAATTCGGTTCTGGCCGAGCCGATCCAGGACGTCCTCATGGAGGACAGTTCGGGCCGGCTGTGCATCGAGACCAAGACCACCGCCGATCTGGAACAGGCCCTGGGGATGACCGCGGGCAACATCTTCCACGGCGCGCTGCGGTGGCCGTTCGCCGAAGACGACGACCCCCTCGATACCCCGGCGCGACGCTGGGGCGTGGCCACCGGCCATGACCGGATCCTGTTGTGCGGCTCGGGATCGCTGCGCGGCGGCGCGGTCTCCGGCATCGGAGGCCACAACGCCGCGATGGCCGTGCTCGAAAGCTGACGGGCTCAGCGGCCGTCGATCAGCTCGGCCAAACCGTCCAGCACGCGCGCCAATCCGAACTCGTAGGCGTGCGTGGCGCTGTATGCCGCGTCGAACGTCTGTCCGGCCGCGGTGCCGACCCGCGAGGCCAGCGGGAACCTGGCCCCGTCGAGCACCTGCTCCAGCAGCGGGCCGACCCGTTCCCACCACTGCCCGTCACTCTGACCGCTGTCGGCCGCGGCCCGGCGCGTATCGATGGCGATCCGGGCGACCGAGTTCACGAAGCCGAGCACGTACGTCAGGGCACCGTCCATCTCGAGGTCGGTGAGTCCGAGAGCATCGAATGCGCTCAACTCGTGGTCGTACTTGGCCATCATGCCCGGCCCGAGCGGCGGGCGGGTGGTGGGCAGGTAGGTCAGCCAGGGGTGGCTGTCGAACATCGCCAGATTCTCCTGGGCGACGGCGGAAACCTTTTTCCGCCATGACTTTCCGGTGAGGTCGTGGCGCGGCATCTGGCGGTAGACGGTGTCGACCATCAGGTCCAGCAGCTCGGCCTTGCCCGGCACATAGGTGTAGGTAGCCATCGGGGTCAGGCCCAGTTCCAGGGCGACCGCCCGCATGGTGAGCGCGTCGAGGCCGTCGGCATCGGCGATCCGGATGGCGGCGGCTACCACCGCGTCCACCGTCGTGCGTTGCTTCGGGCCCCGGCCTCGGCCGCCGTGACCGGGCTCGCGCCAGAGCAGCTCCAGCGTGCGCACCGGATCGCCTGCGCTACTGCGATCCCTTCCAGCGCTTCCCATCACCGTGACACCCTCTCTGTACTATGTACAGTGTACTTCGTACAGAATACTTCCATCCGAGGAGAAACATGGTCAACATGCCGCAGGCCGCCGAGTTCAGCCCCACCGCAGCCGATGTCGACTCGGTGCTGGCCTGGTTCGCTCGATACGACGCGCTGGCCCTGGACAAGAACGTCGAAGCCATGGCGGACGAGGCGATGTTCCCGCTCAACGAGGTGACCGACGGCAGCGCCGAGGCCGTGGATCGCGCCGGATTCGTCGCGCAGATGACCCAGCAGCTGGGCGAGAGCACCAACTTCGCGATGGAGTCCACCCGCACACCGCATTTCATCAACGAGAACCTGGTGTTCGTCATCACCGACGCGACGTTCACCGCCGACGGGTTCAGCCAACAGGTGCGCTACGGCGACCTGCTCGTCAAGCGCGACGGCGACTGGAAATTCCAGACGATGGTGCAGGGCGGGTGGGGTCAGGGCTGATCGGCGCGGCTACGGGGAGACGATCCGGCGCAGGATCTCGCGGAGCGTCGTGAGATCGTCGGCGCCGAGTGCGGCCAGCACATCGGGCGCGGGATCGTCGACCCGGTCGATGCGTGCCAGCAGCGCGCGTCCGGTTCCGGTGAGCGACACCAGCTTGCAGCGCCGGTTGTCGGGGTCGACCTCGCGCACCACGAGCCCGCGTTCCTCAAGATCGTTGACCGCGACGGTGGCGGCCGGTGCATCCACCGTCGCGGCATGCGCCAACTGCTTGACCGTCATTGGGGCCCGTTCCAGGCGGCGCAGGATCCGGATTCGACTGAACGGCAGTCCGCTCTCCTCGATGACCGCACGTTTCCAGCTGTCTCGATGGTCGAACACCAGCCGGGTCAATCCCCGCCACACCTCATCGGCCAGCTCCTGCCGGTCACCGGACACGGGACACCTCCGGAACGTGATGCTCACCGATCAGGGGAGCCAGTTTCTGCGCCGAGCGCAGGGCCCACGGCGTCGTCGAGACGAGGCCCAGCGTGAAGATCACCAATCCCAGTGCGGCACAGACGAACCACAGGGGGCGGGCGGCCGCGGCGAAATCCGTATCTGCCGCGGCGAGCGCCGATCCGGCCACCGAACCACACAGGGCCACACCGATGCTCACGCCGACCTGACGGCTGGTGGAGGCGACCGCCGAGGCTGCACCTGCGCGGTCGATGGGCATGCCGCTGACGGCGGTGGTGGTGATCGGGGCATTGACCATCGAGAAGCCGATGCCGAACACCCCGAACATGACCAGCAGCTGCCATACCGGGGTGTCGGCGGTCAGCCGGGTCAGCAGGATGGTCGCGGCGGTGATGGTCGCCCCGGCCGCCAGGAGCGACGGCCGGCTGCCGTACCGGCCCACCAACCGACCCGACAGCGGCGAGAAGATCAGCGCGCCGACGGCGACCGGCAGATAGAGCAATCCGGTGTGCATCGCGGAGTAACCCCGCTCGGTCTGCAGGTACAGCGACATCATGAACAGGAACGCGCCGTAGGCCGCGAACGCACAGACCGCAATCAGCGTGGCCGAGGCGAACGGCACGCTGCGAAAGAACCTCAGATCGATAAAGGGATCCCGGCGCCGTGATTCGTAGCGCAGGAACGCCAGCAGGGCCAGCACTGCGATCACCGCGACGGCCAGTGTGCGCGGATCGGTCCAGCCGAGTCCCGGGCCCTCGATGAGCACGAAGACGAGACCGAACAGGAAGGCCACCCCCAGGGCTTGGCCGATCGGGTCGAGGTCCCGCATGGTCGCCGACCTGGATTCCGGGACGAACACCGCGGTGAGCACCACCGCCAGCACGCAGATGGGCAGGTTGATCCAGAACACCGCGCGCCAGTCGACGTACTGGATCAGCGCGCCGCCCACGATCGGGCCGAGCGCCATTGCGATGCCGACCACCCCGCCCCACACACCGATGGCGCGGGCCCGTTCGACCCGGCCGGTGAACACCTGCGTGATGATCGACATCGCCACCGGGTTCAGCATCGAACCGCCGATGGCCTGCAGGAGGCGCGCCGCGATCAGGGTTTCGATGTTCGGCGCGAGGCTGCACAGCAGCGAGGCCACCGCGAAGATGGTCAGGCCCAGCTGGAACGTCCGCCGGCGGCCCAGCCGATCGCCGGTGGCACCGGCCAGCAGCAACAGCGAGGCAAGCACCAGCGTGTAGACGTCGACGATCCACTGCAGCTGGGACGGCGAGGCGCCCAGGTCGTCCCGGATGCTCGGCAGCGCGACGTTGACGATGGTGGCGTCCATCGACACGATCAGCAGGCTCAGGCAACACGAGACGAGGATTATCGCCTTGCGCCGGGCACCGAGCGGACCGACAGTTGTATTCACACAACTATTGTGAAACTACAACCGTCCTTCAGGCAAGCCGGCCGCACCACACATCGAGCCGACGTCCGGCCGGCGATGATGAACGGCGTTGTCCCCCAGAGAAATAATCCGAGCGCGGCGGCAACCGATCCGACAGAATGGCGGAGGTGAACGAACGGAACTCCCTAGTCGCCGCTGCCGTGGCCGCCGCAGGCATCGAGCCGGCCATCCAGATCCTGCCCGCCGATGCCAAGACCGCCGCAGCCGCGGCCGCACAACTCGGCTGCGAAGTCGGCGCAATCGCCAACAGCCTGGTCTTCGAATGCGACGGTGCACCACTGCTCGTGATGGCCAGCGGGGCCGCACGCATCGACACCGGGGTCGTCGCGGACCACCTCGGCGCGAGCGCGCTCCGCAAGGCCGACCCCAAGTTCGTGCGCAGCGCGACCGGACAGGTCATCGGCGGCGTGGCCCCCACCGGTCATCCCGCGCCGCTGCGCACGGTCGTCGATCAGACGCTGGCGTCCTACCCGGTGATCTGGACCGCGGCCGGCACGGCCGATTCGGTGATGCCGCTGACCTACGAACAGCTCCTGACGCTCACCGGGGGCGTCGCGCTTGCCGTGCGCTGATCCGCCACCTGTCGACAAACAGCGAACTGCCCCAGAACCGGAGCTCTGGGGCAGTTCTAGGTCTGGTCGCCGAGGGACGCTCAGCGCTTGTTGATGTCGACGTAGGCGCGCTCGGTGTAGCCGGTGTAGATCTGGCGCGGGCGGCCGATCTTGTTGGGCTCCGAATGCATCTCCCGCCAGTGCGCGATCCACCCGGGCAGCCGGCCCAGCGCGAACAGCACGGTGAACATGCGGGTCGGGAAGCCCATCGCCCGGTAGATCACGCCGGTGTAGTAATCGACGTTCGGGTACAGCTTGCGCTCGATGAAGAAGTCATCGGTCAACGCGATCTCTTCGAGCTGCTTGGCGATGTCGAGCAACTCGTCGTCGCCGCCCAGCTTGCCCAGGATCTTGTCGGCCTGCTCCTTGACGATGCGGGCACGCGGATCGTAGTTCTTGTAGACCCGGTGGCCGAAGCCCATCAGCTTCACGCCGTCTTCGCGGTTCTTGACCTTCTTGACGAACGTCTTCACATCGTCGTCGCCGGTCCGGATCTTCTCCAGCATCTCCAGCACCGCCTGGTTGGCGCCGCCGTGCAGCGGACCCCACAACGCGTTGATGCCACCGGAGATCGAGGTGAACAGGTTGGCCTGCGACGAACCGACCAGACGTACCGTCGAGGTCGAGCAGTTCTGCTCGTGATCGGCGTGCAGGATCAGCAGCATGTCCAGCGCCCGGACGATCTCCGGATCAACCTCGTACGGCTCGGCCGGGAAGCCGAACGTCATCCGCAGGAAGTTCTCCACCAGCGTCAGCGAGTTGTCCGGGTACAGGAACGGCTGCCCCTCGGACTTCTTGTACGCATACGCCGCGATCGTGGGCAGCTTGGCCAGCAAACGGATGGTCGACAGCTCCACCTGCTTGTTGTCGAGCGGATCCAGCGAATCCTGGTAGTAGGCGCTCAGCGCGTTCACCGCACTCGACAGCACCGGCATCGGATGCGCGTTGCGCGGGAAACCGTCGAAGAACCGCTTCAGATCCTCGTGCAGCAGGGTGTGCCGCTGGATCTGGGTGGTGAACTTCTCCAACTGCTCGGCCGTCGGCAGCTCACCATAGATCAACAGGTAGCTGACCTCGATGAACGTCGAGTTCTCGGCCAGCTGCTCGATCGGGATGCCCCGGTAGCGCAGGATGCCTGCGTCGCCGTCGATGTAGGTGATGGCCGACTTGGTGGACGCGGTGTTGACGAAGCCACCATCGAACGTGGTGTAGCCGGTCTTGGCCAGCAACGGGCCAAGCGCGATGCCGTCACTGCCCTCGGTCGCATGGACGATCTCCAGATCAAGCTCGCCACCGGGGTACTTCAGAGTGGCAAGCTCCTGCCCACTCGACGGGTTTTCGGCCACGGGAATCCCTTCATCGTCCTGGGAACCGACAACTGCTCTACAAAAGGTAGTCGCAATCGATCAGCACTGCCCGCGGGGGGTTACCAACGGGTCACGACAATGCGCCCGCGGGCTGCTTCACGCCCGCGACGACCTCCAGGAAATCCGCGTATGCCGCGTCGATCTGACTGACGATGTCGTCCACCGTCACCCCGGCCCAATCCCGCTGAGATCCCAGCTCAGCGATGGCGGTCATCACGATCGAACCCCACACCAACGCCGTCAGCTTGAGCCGGCGATCATCACCGGGCACCCCCATCCGCCGCGACAGAACCTCGTTGACCGCGTCCGCCCGGAACTCCGAGGCCGACTGCATCAGCGCGGGAGAGGAGGTGATGATGCGCGCCGAGGCCAGCAGACGCTCGGCGGTGAGCTCCGTCGGCGGCGCGGATTTGGTCTTGAGGAACGCCCGCACATGCGCCCGGTACAACGCCTCGATATCACCGATTCCGGCCGGCTGGGCCGCGAGCTCGACCGCGACGATCTCGATCACCTCGTCGACGAACGCCAGCACGACGGCATCCTTGGTGGCGAAGTAGCGGCTGAACGTGCGTGGTGACACATCGGCGACAGCCGCGATCTGCTCGACCGTGGTCTGCTCGAATCCCTGCCGGTCGCACAGGTCGATCGCCGCCTCGATCAACATCGCCCGGGTGCGTTGCTTCTTGCGCTCGCGCAAACCCGGTCCGGCCTGTCGCGCCACGTCAACCACGAGACGGGATGCTATCGACCGGGCAGCGTTGTTTCGGCGGATTCGGCAACTATGTGGCATCCCGTGCAATTTGCCGATGGTCACACTTTGTCAGGCTCGGTCTCGTCCCGCGGCTCGCGGGTGGCCACCCCAACCCGGTAGCGGACGAATGCGGGCACCGCGAGCGCGGCGATCACCACACCGATGACCACCAGGACGCCGCCACCGGCCGCGGCAACCGTGGTGCCGACCGCCGCCGCTGCCGCCCCGTGCACCGTGTCGGCCAGTCGTGGGCCACCCGCGACCACCACGGTGAACACCCCCTGCAATCGGCCGCGCAGCTCGTCGGAGGCGGCCTGCTGCAGGATCGTCGACCGGAACGCGGCCGACACCATGTCGGCGGCACCGCCAATGGCCAAGAACGCCAAGGCGATCCACAACATCAGCCCGGCGGTGCCGGCGGCCAGACCACCGGCCAGGCCGAACCCGACCATCGCCACGCCCCAGACCACGATGGCCGCCACAACGGCCAGGCCCTGTCTTCGGACCCGCGGCAGCCAGCCCGAGAACACGCCTCCGGCCACCGCGCCGACCGACATGGCGGCCGCCAGCAACGCCATCGCGGTGCCACCCTCGACCGGGCCGCCGAAGCTCTCGTGCGCCATCTGGGGGAACAACGCCCGCGGCATCCCGAAGATCATCGCCACCAGATCGACGACGAACGACATCAACACCACCTGGTTGCCGGCCAGGTAGCGGAAACCGTCGAGCACCGCCGCCAGGCCCCACCGCGACGAGCCCTGCTCGGTGCTCGCCGGAGGCATCGGCGCCAATCGGAAGGTGGCCCAGATCGGGGCCAGACAGGTCACGGCGTCGATCAGGTACAACGTCGACAGATCCACCCAGTTCAGCAGGAAGCCCGCCATCAGCGGGCCGACGATCGCGCCGAACTGCATCACCGTCATGTTCAGCGAGTTGGCCGCGGGCAACTGCTCGTCCGGCAGCATCCGCGGGATGGCCGCCGAACGGGTCGGACTGTTGACCGCATAGAAGGCCTGCTGCACTCCAAGCAGGCACAGCACCACCCACACGTTGTTCAGCTTGAGCGCGGCCTGTAACCACAGCAGCACCGAGGCACCGGCCAACCCGATCGAGGCGATGATCAGCAGCAGTCGGCGGTCCATCGCGTCGGCCCAGGCTCCGCCCCACAGCCCGAACACGACCAGCGGGACCAGTGCGAACAGACCGGCCAGACCGACGTACGCCGAGTTCTCGGTGAGCACGTACAGCTGCACCGGCACCGCGAAGATGGTCAGGTTCGCACCGATGACCGTCGGGATCCCGGCCAGCCACAACCGCCGGAAATCCGGGGTGCGTAGCGGTGTGGTGTCGGCGAAGAATCTACCCACTATGCCGGGCGAGCGAAGCGACGGGGAAATTTCGCCCCGGGGCGAGCGAAGCGACGGGGAAATTTCGCCCTGGGGCGAGCGAAGCGACGGGGAAATTTCATGGCTGCAGGCGTTCCGTTTGGTCACCGGTCACGCGAATACGGTTGTGTACCCGGTTCTCCCGGCCCTGCCAGAACTCCACGCTCTCCGGCTCGATCAGGTATCCGCCCCAATTGGGCGGCACCGGAACCGTTTCGAGATCGGCGAACCGCTCGGTCACCTCGGCCAGCTGAGCCAGCAGCGCCGCCCGGGACGCGATCGGGCTGGACTGCTGCGACGCCCACGCACCCAGCTGTGAACCGCGGGGCCGCTTGGACCAGTACTCCTCGGTGGCCTCGCGGCTGACCCGGCGCACCGGACCGCGCACGTGCACCTGGCGCCCCAACTGGTACCAGGGGAACGTCGCCGACGCATACGGGTTCACGGCCAGCTGTACGCCCTTGGCCGAGTCGTAGTTGGTGAAGAACGTGATACCGGTCTCGCCCATGCTCTTGCACAACACCGTTCGCGTCACGGGTCTTCCCTCGCCGTCGGTGGTGCCGACGACCATGGCGTTGGGCTCGGCCACCCCGGCCCGGTAGGCATCGGCCAGCCAGGTCCGCAGCAGCATCAGCCAACCGGTCGCCGGATCCTCGCCGAGCCAGTCGACGTCGAGATCGCCGCAGCCGTCTTTCTCCACATAGTCCACGCGCATGGCAGCCAGGTCGTGTTCGTCTCGGTCACCGGGTATTGGCACCGCGATAACGCTACGCCTGAGGTTGGTGCAACAATCTGGCCATGCCAGCCGTACCGGAAGACTTCGTTGCCGGCCTGGAAGGCGTCGTCGCCTTCACCACCGAGATCGCCGAACCGGACAAGGACGGCGGCGCGCTGCGCTACCGGGGCGTGGACATCGAGGAACTGGTCGACCGCCACGTCACGTTCGGCGACGTGTGGGGGCTGCTGGTCGACGGCAGTTTCGGCACGGGGCTGCCCCCGGCCGAACCGTTCCCGCTGCCCATCCACAGCGGCGACGTGCGCGTCGACGTCCAGGCCGGGCTGGCCATGCTGGCACCGATCTGGGGATATGCGCCCCTGCTGGACATCGATGATTCGACGGCTCGCGACCAGCTGGCCCGGGCCTCGGTGATGGCACTGTCCTACGTCGCCCAATCCGCCCGTGGCATCTATCAGCCGGCGGTGCCACAACGCATGATCGACGAATGCCCCACCGTGACAGCGCTTTTCATGACCCGGTGGCAGGGCGACCCGGATCCCCGCCACATCGAGGCGATCGACGCCTACTGGGTGACGGCGGCCGAGCACGGGATGAACGCCTCGACGTTCACCGCCCGGGTGATCGCCTCCACCGGCGCCGACGTGGCGGCCTCACTGTCGGGGGCCGTCGGCGCGATGAGCGGCCCACTGCACGGCGGCGCCCCGGCCCGGGTGCTGCCGATGATCGAAGAGGTCGAGAAGACCGGTGACGCCCGGACGGTGGTCAAGTCGATCCTCGATCGCGGCGACAAGCTGATGGGCTTCGGCCACCGCGTCTACCGGGCCGAGGACCCGCGGGCGCGGGTGCTGCGGGCCACCGCAAAACGCCTTGAGGCCCCCCGCTACGAGGTGGCAGCGGCACTGGAGCAGGCCGCGCTGGCCGAGCTTCGTGAGCGCCGCCCGGACCGGGCCATCGAGACCAACGTCGAGTTCTGGGCCGCGGTGATCCTCGACTTCGCCCAGGTGCCCGCCTCGATGATGCCGGCGATGTTCACCTGCGGCCGGACCGCGGGCTGGTGCGCGCACATCATGGAGCAGAAGCGGCTGGGCAAGCTGGTGCGCCCGGCGGCCATCTACGTCGGCCCGGAACCGCGCAGCGTCGAGTCCGTCGCGGGATGGGACAAGATCGCCGGCTCATGACGAGCGTCCGCGACGTATTCGCTTCGGCTGCACACGGTTTCGCCCGGTTGGTGCAGGCGCTGCCGGCGGATTCGTTGGACGGGCCCGGCTTGGGTGAGTGGGATCTGCGGGCCCTGGTCGGCCACACCTCCCGATCGCTGATCACCGTCAGCACCTATNCGGGTTCGGCATGCGGTTGAGCGGTTACCTGCCCACCCGCATCTTCGAGCTCGCCGTGCACAGCCTCGACATCGCCCGGGCCACGGGTCTTTCGGCCGGCCTGCCCAACGAGGTGCTCGCGGCGGCGACCACCCTCGCCACGCAGATCGCGGTGGAACTCGGCGAGGGTGAGGCCGTGCTGCTGGCGCTCACCGGGCGTGCCGAGCTGCCGCACCCGTTCTCCGTCACCTGATCCTTCCCTGCCGAGACGACGGTTTATCGCCAGATCAGGGCGGTTATCCGGCACAAAGCGTCGGCTCGCGGTTCATGCACTTGTCAGACCGTGGTGGTTGCATGGCGATGAGATCCGCCCGCCGCGCGGGTCTGCATTGAGTCCGCTCACCATCTCACAATGAGGAGAGAAACATGGCGATCGAAGTAACCCCCGCAGTCCTTCCCCACCTGGTTGTCGACGACGCCGCCGCGGCAATTGATTTCTATGTCAAGGCTTTCGGCGCGACCGAGCTGGGCCGTGTTCCCGGTCCCGACGGCAAGCTCATCCACGCCGCGCTCAGCATCAACGGGTCCACCGTCATGCTCAACGACGACTTCCCGGAGTACAGCGGTGGCAAGTCGATGACCCCCAAGGCCCTCGGTGGCACCCCGGTGACCATCCACCTCACCGTGACCGATGTCGAAACGAAGTTCGCCCGCGCGGTCGAGGCGGGCGCCGAGGTGGTGGCGGAACTCGAGGACCAGTTCTGGGGCGATCGGTACGGCATCGTGCGCGACCCGTTCGGACACCAGTGGTCACTCGGGCAGCCGGTGCGCGAGGTCAGCCCGCAGGAGATCGAGAAGGCGATGAAGTCCGGGCAATAGCCCAAACTGCGCACCGGGCGCTGTCTGACCGCCGGTTTCGGTGAGGCAGCGCCGCGGTGTCGGCTCTCACCAGCTGCGCCGTTCATACTGATCCCCACGCATGGCATCTCGATGCGTCATGAAGGAGACAGATGAACGAGCGGTCCACGGACACGACGGCAGGCACCCCCGCGCTGCGCTGGCGGGTGGTCGACATCGTCGTCGCCAGCGTCCTCGCGACGGCGGCGGGCCTGGTGTTCGTGGTGTGGAACATCGCGTCCAACCCGATCGGCGCGCCACTGACGGCCCTGTTGCCCGGACTGCAGGCATTGCTCGCCGGGGGCTGGTTGTTCGCCGGTGTGCTCACCGCCCTGGTGATCCGCAAGCCGGGCGCCGCGCTCTACGGCGAACTGGTCGCCGCCACCGTGTCGGCGCTGGTCGGCAACCAGTGGGGCGTGCTGACCATCGAGTCGGGCCTGGTGCAGGGCCTCGGCGCGGAACTCGTCTTCGCGGTCTTCCTCTACCGCCGGTGGGGACTGCCCGTCGCCGTGCTGGCAGGTGCGGCCGCCGGGCTGGCGCTGGCCGTCAACGACCTCATCCTGTGGTATCCGGGCTCGGCGAACACCTTCGCGGTGATCTACACAGTCTCGGCGATCGTCTCCGGCGCCCTGGTCGCCGGCCTGCTGTCCTGGTTCGCCGTGCGGGGGCTGGCCAGGACGGGCGCGCTGAGCCGGTTCGCCTCAGGCCGGATCGCGCCGGACGCTCGATGACCTCATCGCACGGCACCGGTGTCACCGTCACGGCACAGGGCTGGGGTTGGAGCCACGCCGGACGCGCCGCGTGGGCCGTGCGCGATCTCGATCTGCGGATCGAGCCCGGCGAGCGGGTGCTGTTGCTCGGTCCGTCCGGAGCCGGGAAATCGACTCTGCTGCATGGTATTGCCGGTCTGCTCGGCGGTGCCGAGGAGGGGCGGCAGACGGGCACTCTGCGGGTCGACGGCGCCGCGCCTGCCGACCGGCGTCACCGCATCGGCATGGTGCTGCAGGACCCCGACTCCCAGGTGATCCTGACCCGCATCGGTGACGATGTCGCCTTCGGCATGGAGAACTTCGGCGTCGCGCGCGACGAGATCTGGCCTCGGGTCCGGGCCGCACTCGACGCGGTCGGGCTGAAACTCGGCCTGTCCCAGCCGACTTCACAGCTGTCCGGCGGACAGAAACAGCGCCTCGCGCTGGCCGGGGTGATCGCGATGAACCCCGGCCTGATCCTGCTCGACGAGCCGACGGCCAATCTCGACCCCGGCGGGGTCGTCGAGGTGCGCGACGCGGTCGCCGAATCGGTCGCGCGGACCGGAGCCACCCTCATCGTCATCGAGCACCGCACCGAGGTGTGGCTGCCGGTCATCGACCGGGTCATCGCGCTTGGTCCCGACGGTGAGGTGATCGCCGACGGGACACCCGAGCAGACCCTCCACCGCCACCACGACTACCTCGTCCGGTCCGGGGTGTGGGTACCCGACACCGCGCTGCCCGAGATCGGCCGCCGCCGGTCCCCCACGACTGAAACCTTGTTGCAGGCCACGGATCTGGCACTCGGGCACCCCGGTGATCCCCCGATGCACCTGGGTCTGAGTTTCGCCGTCGAAGCGGGCCGGACGACGGTGATCACCGGCTCCAACGGGGCAGGCAAATCGACCCTGGCCCTCACCCTCGGCGGGCTCTTGCCCGCCCCGGCCGGGCGCCTGGAAGCGCACGCCGACTTCGCGCCGGCGCCGTCGCGCCGCACCCCGATCGAGTGGCGGTCGAAAGAACTGCTCACCCGCATCGGCAGTGTGTTCCAAGATCCCGAACACCAGTTCCTCACCGGTTCCGTGCGCGACGAACTCGCGCTGGGCCCCAAGGCGCTCAAGGTCGGGGCGGCCGAAATCGCCACGCGCACCGACGAACTCCTGGAACGCCTGCACCTGACGCACCTGGCCACGGTGAATCCGTACACCCTGTCCGGTGGCGAGAAGCGCCGCCTGTCGGTGGCGACCATGCTGGCCACCGCCCCAAGGGTGATCATCCTCGACGAGCCGACCTTCGGGCAGGACCGTCGCACCTGGGAGGAACTGACCCGGCTGCTCGCCGGGATCTGCGACGAGGGCACCGCCGTGGTCGCGGCGACCCACGATCTCGACTTCACCACCCTGCTCGCCGATACCCGGATTGCGTTGCCGGACTGGCAACCCACCGCGGAGGCGACGCCGTGACCGCGTCGAATCTCGCCGAAGCGGCCGCGCCGCGCACCATCAACCCGGTCGCCCGCCTGCTCACCGCCCTGGTCATCGCCGGCGCGCTGGTGCTCTCGGTGGACTGGGTGTCGGCGCTGACCGCCCTGATCGGCGAGATGGTGCTGTTCGCGGCCATCGGTGTCAAGCTGCGGGCGGCCCTGACGCGGGGTGCCGTCGTCGCCATCGCGGCCGCGCTCACCGCCGTCACCATCCTGCTCTACGGGCAGGTCGGCGGCACCGTGTACTGGCACTTCCTTCTCGTCACGATCAGCGACAGCTCGATCGCGCTCGCGCTGGCCACCTTCCTGCGGGTGCTCGCCATCGCCCTGCCCTCGGTAATCCTGTTCATCGACGTCGAATCGACCGAATTAGCAGACGGTTTGGGACAGGTGTTACGGCTGCCGGCCCGGTTCGTGCTCGGCGCACTGGCCGGGTTGCGCATGGTCGGACTGCTCGGGCAGGACTGGCGCTACCTCGGGTATGCCCGCCGGGCCCGCGGTGTGGCCGACCACGCCAGGGCACGGCGCGTGGCCGGGCAGGCGTTCGCACTGCTGGTGTTCGCGGTGCGCCGTGGGTCGAAGCTCGCCACCGCGATGGAAGCGCGTGGGTTCGGCGCCTACCCGACGCGGACCTGGGCCCGCCCATCGCCGTTCGGGAAACGCGAAGTTGCTTTGATCGCCGCGGGGTTCGTGATCGCGGCGGGCGCGATCGCGGTGTCGGTGGCCTCCGGAAGTTGGAACTTCATTGGCACTCGATGATGTCGTGGGCCGCCTCGGCGCCGCGGCGACGACGGTCCTGATCGACGGCCGGTCGGGATCGGGCAAGTCGACGCTGGCAGTGCAGTTGCGCGACGCCTGGCCCGGCAGCATCGTGGTCCGACTGGACGACATCTATCCCGGCTGGGACGGCCTGCTCTGGGCCGCCGGTCATGTGCAGCGATCACTGCTCGAACCGCGGGCCCGCGGGCTCACCGGGCGCTGGCGCCAATGGGATTGGGCCACCAACGCACCGAGCGGGTGGCACCCGGTCGAGCCACAACAGCGCCTCGTCGTCGAGGGCATCGGTGCGCTCACCCCGGCCACCCGGGCGTGTGCCGATCTCGGCATCTGGGTCGATGCCGACGACGCCCAACGCAAGCGACGGGCGCTGGAACGCGACGGTGACACCTACCGGCCGCACTGGGACCGATGGGCCGCCCAAGAAGACGTGTTCATCGCCCGGTTCCGGCCCAGGGAATGTGCCGATCTGATCGCCACGCCCACCGCAGCCGGTTTCGAGTTCGAGGCTCCGGGTTAGTCGCTAGTCGCGCAGGCCCGCCAGGACCCGCTGTCGCACCGTCGGTTTCGGTGCGGTCGCGGCGATCGCGAGCATGTCGGCCACCGAGGTGAACTTGTCGCGCGGACGGTCCTGACCACCCCGAGCGATCTCGGCCGCGTCGATCGCGTGCCAACCGGCGGCGTCGACCACGGCGGGCTGACGCGTCCGCACCAACTTGTCCAGGGCCGCGGGCTTGTGCACCGGATCGGTCAGCACACCGGCGTTGTAATCGTCGACCAACTGCCGCACGGTCTGCGCCGCACAGGACTTGTTGGTGCCGATGAACCCGGTGGGGCCACGCTTGATCCAGCCGGCCACATAGGCACCGGACGAATTGATCACCCGGCCACCGTCATTGGGCACGACGGAGGCGTCGTCGTCGAACGGCAGATCGGTGATCGCCTTGCCGCGGTAGCCGATCGAGGTCAGCACCAGCCCGGCGTCGAGCGTGCGCACCTCATCGGTGCCGGTCACGCCGAATTCGATACCGGTCACCCGATCCGCACCGAGCACCCGCTGCGGGGTGAGGCGGTAGGCCAGCCGGATGCGGGGCCGGGTGATGGGTGCCGAGGCGTCACCCAGCTTGGCCAGGATCTCCAGCTTGTTGCGGGTCAGCGGATCGGTCACCCGCGCCAGGTCCGCGACCACCAGCGCATGGTCCGCCTCGTCGAGCACGACGTCGCAGGTCGCGGTCAGCCCGATCAGCTCGGGCAGGGTGAAGGCCGACTCCGCGGGGCCGCGGCGGGCCGCCACCACCACCTCGGTGACCTTCGACGCGCGCAGTGCTGCCAGCGCATGATCCGAAATATCGGTGCGCGCCAACACATCCGGGTCGGTGGTGAGCACCCGGGCCACGTCGAATGCGACGTTGCCGTTGCCCACGATGACGACCCGCTCGTGGCTCAGGTCCACCGGCAGGTCGGTGAACTCCGGATGCCCGTTGATCCAGGCCACCATCTCGGTCGCGGTCCCGGTGCCCGGCAGGGCCATGCCGTCGATGTCGAGACGACGGTCGTTGGGCGCGCCCACCGCGTACAACACGGCGTGGTGGTGCTCCAACAGATCGGCATGCGAAACGTGCTTGCCCACCTCGACATTGAGGAAGAACTTGAAGCCCGACTGCTTGGCGATGGTGTCGAACAGACTCGTCACCCGTTTGGTGCTCTGATGATCCGGCGCGACACCGGCCCGTACCAACCCGTACGGCGTCGGCAGCTTCTCGAAGACGTTCACCCGCACGCCACGCTGGGTCAGCAACTCGTCGGCCGCGTACATGGCGGCCGGCCCCGAACCCACGATGGCCACCGTCAACGGGCCACCGGGTCGCGCCGCCACCTTCGGCGCCGCGATCACCGGGGCCAGCTTGGACGTCGGCGGCAGCTTGCCCTCGCGCTTCGGATAGAAGGCCGCGTTGAGCTCGATGAACGGCAGCTGCTTCTCCGTCAGCCGGGTGTCGGCCGCGATCGCGCCCACCGGGCAGGCGGAGACGCAGGCGCCGCAGTCCACACAGGCCTCGGGGTCGATGTAGAGCATCTCGGCCGTGGCGAAGCCCGGCTCATCCGGTGACGGATGGATGCAGTTCACCGGGCACGCGTAGACACAGGACCCGTCGCTGCAACACGACTGGGTGATCACGTGGGGCATAAAAGACCTCAGAACCCTCCGGGGCGAGCTTTAGGCGACCGAGACCAGGTGCTCGCGCTGCGGTTCGCTACGGTAGCGGCTCGGCGGCCCGTCGATCTTGCAGATGCGCCACATCAGCTTGGCGATCGGGTTCATCAGACCGGTGTCGTGGCAGAGCATCCGGACGTCGCCGAACATGTCGCGCAGCATCTTGCGGGACTCGGGCGAACCGAAGAACAGCTCCTTGCGCACCGAGCGCGGAATGTCGAATTCCTTCCAAAACGCGCGCGGCGGCACGATGATCGCCGAGCACAGGATGCGCATGGTCAGCGGCACGAACAGCGACAGAATCCAGCGCTGGCGGCGACGCAGGTTGGGCACCCGCTTGTGCAGGTACTGGTGCGCGAACGAGATGTGCCGCGCCTCCTCGGCGACGTGAATCGCCATCACCCGTTCCATGATCGGATGCAGGGCCTTGCCCTCGCGCAGCACGTTCTTCTGCGTGTGGTCGATGGGCTCCTCGCCGGCGAGCACGCCGAAGAAGAACGGGATCGGCAGCGGGCCTGCGGCCAGCGGGATCAGCGGCTGCAACCACTTGAGCAAGCGCGGCATGCCCGGCACGTCCTTGCCGATGCGGTTCACCATCTCCTGGAACATCAGGGTGTGGTTGCACTCCTCAACGGACTCGTGCAGGCAGTACCGATACTCCGGCGAGCCGTTGGGCACCCAGAACGAGTACTCCATCAGCCCGCGGATCAGGATGTTCTCGAAGTGCAGGCCGACCTTGGCGACGTTGGCCTGACGCCACATGCCGATCTCGATCTGCCGCTCGACCGGCTGAGCCTGGTACCACGGGTGACCGCCCATCGGGTCGGTCGCCGGGAGGATCCAGCGCGGATCGTTGGGGACGACGGCGAACTCCGGCGAGTCCCACTCGATGTCCTTGTACGGGTTGAAGTTGCGCCGCACCGACCCCTCGGACAGTGTGGTGAGCATTTCGACGTACTGGGCGTCGTCGCTGACATCCATGTTCTTGCGCCAGCGCCTGACCATCTTGGTCCGAGCCATGTTGCAGACCTCTCTATATTGTCTGAGGTTTACATCTACCCACTTGTTGTACAACGGTACCGCAGGTATCGAGTAAATGTCCATGCCGGATTTGAAAAGTTTGCCATCGAATCGGCTTTCACCGCCTTCCATGAGCAAAAATGCCAGGTAAAAGCGCCGCCATCGGGCCCGTTCACGCTTGAAAAAACATTGCAGACCGGCTGTGTAAACGCTGCCACGGCCCGGTTCGCGGCCGAAATCGCGTCCGGTCTGACGCCAACGCCGCCCGCGCCAAGGCCGAGGCCGAGAAGGCGGCGGCGCAGCCCCAGACCGAGCCGGCCCGCCAGATGGCGCTGCAGAAGCAGGCCGAGATCGCGGGTTATCCGAGCGCCGAGGACTACCTGAAGGCCAAGGCGATCGAGAGCGGGCAGAACCGGTACCAACCCAGCTACGTGGTGCCCCAGGCCGGGTGATTTCGGCCGGATCGTCCCGGGCCGATAATCTGAACGCCATGGCTGAACTGACGATCCCCGCCGACCTCAAGCCGAAAGACGGACGCTTCGGTTGCGGCCCCTCCAAGGTCCGCCCCGAACAGCTGACCGCGCTGGCCAACGCCGGGGACCTGTTCGGCACCTCCCATCGCCAGGCGCCGATCAAGAATCTGGTGGGCCGCGTCCGCGACGGGCTGCGCACCCTGTTCTCGGTGCCGGACGGCTACGAGGTCATCCTCGGCAACGGCGGCTCGACCGCATTCTGGGACGCCGCGGCGTTCGGCCTGATCGACAAGCGTTCGCTGCACTTGACCTACGGCGAGTTCAGCTCCAAGTTCGCCTCGTGCGTGGCCAAGAACCCGTTCATCGGCGACCCGATCATCATCAAGACCGACCCGGGCACCGCGCCGCAGCCGCAGTCCGACCCGTCGGTGGACGTCGTCGCCTGGGCTCACAACGAGACCTCGACGGGGGTCTCGGTGCCCGTCCAGCGTCCGAACGGCGACGCGCTGGTCCTGATCGACGCCACCTCGGCGGCCGGCGGGCTGCCGGTCGACATCGCCGACACCGACGCGTACTACTTTGCGCCGCAGAAGAATTTCGCCGGTGACGGCGGCCTGTGGCTGGCCATCGTCAGCCCGGCGGCGCTGGCCCGCATCGAGTCGATCGCCGCATCGGACCGCTGGGTGCCCGATTTCCTGTCGCTGCCGATCGCGGTGGAGAACAGCCTCAAGAACCAGACGTACAACACCCCGGCCATCGCGACGCTGATCCTGCTGGCCGAGCAGCTCGACTGGCTCAACGGCAACGGCGGGCTGGACTGGGCCGTCAAGCGCACCGCCGATTCCTCGCAGCGCCTGTACTCATGGGCCGAGCGCACGTCCTTCGCCACTCCGTTCGTCACCGATCCGGCGCTGCGCTCGCAGGTGGTCGGCACCATCGACTTCAACGATGCGGTGGACGCCGCCGCGGTCGCCAAGGTGCTGCGGGCCAACGGCATCGTGGACACCGAGCCCTACCGCAAGCTGGGCCGGAACCAGTTGCGGATCGGCATGTTCCCGGCCGTGGATCCCGACGACGTGAGCGCCCTGACCAGCTGTGTCGACTGGGTCGTCGAGAATCTCTGAGTCGGGTCACCTCCCGCCAGCGTGTCAGCCCGGTAACGGGCCGATAACGCAGTAGGGTTCGCGCAGGAGGTTTGGTCGGTATGCGAGAACTCAGAGTCGTTGGATTGAACGTCGACGGCAGGCGCATCATCTGCGAATCCGACGACTCCGCCAAGGACATGTTCAGCTTGCGTGTCGACGACCGGCTGCGTGCCGCGATGCGCGGCGATCAGGTCGCCTCGAATCAGACCGAGATCGATGCAGAGGTACAGAACGTGCTGCGACCCAAGGAGATTCAGGCCAAGATCCGCGCTGGGGCATCGGTCGAGCAGTTGGCCGCCGCAGCGGGTGTGCCCGTCGAGCGGGTCGAGCGGTTCGCCCACCCGGTGCTGCTGGAACGCGCCCGCGCGGCCGAGCTGGCCACCGCGGCGCACCCGGTGCTGACCGACGGACCCGCGGTGCTGACGCTGTTGGAGACCGTCACCACGGCACTGGTGGCCCGCGGCCTGGATCCCGATTCCATCGGCTGGGACGCGTGGCGCAACGAGGACAGCCGCTGGACCGTCCAGCTGGCCTGGAAGGCCGGCCGCTCGGACAACGTCGCACACTTCCGGTTCACCCCGGGCGCCCACGGCGGAACCGTCACGGCGTCCGACGATGCGGCCCGCCAGCTGATCAACCCCGATTTCAACCGGCCGCTGCGTCCCGTTGCCGCCGTGCCGCACCTGTTCGATCACCACGAGACGGACGAGCCCGTCGAGACCCCGGCCGCCGCGCCGGATCAGTTCAGCGGGCCGGCCGAACCCGTACCGGCGCCCGCTCCCCCGGCACCCAAGCGCAGCCGCAAGGCCCGTGCCACGGTTCCGGCCTGGGAAGACGTGCTGCTGGGTGTGCGCTCCTCGGGCACCCAGCCCTGATCGCTTGACCTGAAGCGTTCTTGAGGTCATAGCGTCACCCGCATGATCTCCCTTGGCCCCATCGGGCTGGCCGGCAGCAATCCCTACACCGACGACGCGGCCGTGGTGGCCGACGAAGCCCGTCGTGCCGAGGACCTCGGGTACTCGACGCTGTGGCGCTCGGGAAATCTCCCGATGCTCGCCGCGGCGGTCCGTGCGACCACGTCGATCCCGGTCGCGACAGGCATCGTTCCGGTGGCGCGAGTGCCGACCACCGAGGTGGTCAGCACCTACGACGACCTTCAGCGCGAGCACCCCGATCGCTTTCTCGTCGGCCTCGGTGGCGCCCACGGCCCACGGCCGGTGGCCACCCTCAACACCTATCTGGACGCGCTCGATGCGGCCGGCATCGGTGCCGAACGCCGGATCCTGGCCGCACTCGGACCGAATCTGCTGGCGCTGGCGCGGGACCGTTCCGCCGGCGCGTACCCGTACCTGGTGACCCCGTCATACGTGGCCTCGGCGCGGTCGGTGCTGGGCCCCGACCGGCTGCTGGCGGTGCTGCTCATGGTCATCCCCGCGGCCGACCACGAGCAGGCACGTGCCGCGGCTGCCGAACCGCTGCGGTTCCTCACCGCTCAGGGCGGGTATCGCCGCAACCTGATCCGTCAGGGTTTCACCGAGTCCGACATCGACACCGTCGCCGACCGGTTGCTCGACGGCATCACGGCGTGGGGCACGCCCGAACACATCTCGCAGCGCATCGCCGAGTATCACGCGGCAGGCGCCGATCAGGTGGTGCTGCGCATTCTGGGTATCGAGGACGTCGCGGTGTGGCAGGCGCGACTCGCCCACACCCTTCTGGGTCAGTCATAGTGGCCAATTACCAGCTGCGGTCAGCCCTGCGTCAACCCGATGGCCAACAGCGCAATCCACCCGAAGGCCACCCCGACGCCCGAGCCGAGCACGAACCAACGCCACACCGGGCGGTGCCGCCAGCCCCACACCGTGGGTGCCAGCCCGCCGACCGCCACCATGTTGAGGCCGATCGCCAGCAGCGGGTGCACGCGCAACAATCCAACGCCGAGCACCACTATCGCCGCGCCGATCACCGCGGCCACGAACCCGGCCACCGTCAGGCCGGTCCCCCACGGCGTGGAATCGTCGGTCACGAGGTCAATCTAACGTGGTCTCAGTGCCTGAGCCTGGCTCGTTCGTAGAACGCCAGCGCGGCGGCGGTGGCGACGTTGAGCGAATCGGTGCCACGCGACATCGGGATCCGCACCCGCACGTCGCTGGCCCGCATCGTGCGCTCGGTCAATCCGGGCCCCTCGGCCCCGACCAGCACCGCGACCCGGTCCCCTTCCAGCTGGACCATCGCGTCCGAGAGGGTCGCTGCCGCCGGGTCCGGCGTCATGGCCAGCAGACGAAAACCATTGTCCCGCAAAAGCTCCAGATCGTCGGGCCACGCGCCGGCGCGGGCGAAGGGAACTAGCAGGGCATGCCCCATCGACACCCGCACCGCCCGGCGGTACAGCGGGTCGGCACATCCGGCCCCGAACACCACGGCGTCCACGGCCAGCCCGGCGGCGTTACGGAAGATCGAGCCCAGGTTCTCGTGATCGTTGACCCCTTCGAGCACGGCCACGGTGCGTGCGCCCGAGATCACCTCCGCGACAGACAACTCCGGCGCTCGTGAGGCCGAGGCCAGTACTCCGCGATTGAGATGGAATCCGACCGTGTCAGCCATCACCTCCGCGCTGGCCCGGTAGAACGGCACGTCCACCCCGTCGAGGTCGGCCACCAGTTCACCCAGGCGCCGGTCGGTGCCCAGCAGGGCACGCGGAATGAAGCGCGAGGCCAGCATGCGCTGGACCACCAACACCCCTTCGGCGATCACCAGGCCTTTTCCGCTGGGCAGATCGGGCCTGCGGTCCACGCTGTTGAGATCGCGGAAGTCGTCCAACCGGGCATCGGCCGGATCGTCGATATCGATGACGTCCAGCAGACTCACGCGCCTTCGAGGACCATCGCCGACATCAGGTCGGCGGCGGTGACCAGCGTCTGGCGGTCGTCGGGATCCAGCCGCGACAACTGCGCCTTGAGCCACTCCTGGCTGGCGCGGCGCTCGGCCTCGACCAGGTTCATCCCGGCCGGCGAGGCCGACACCACGATCTGACGGCCGTCGAGGGGGTGGGCGGCCCGGGCCACCAGCCCCTGCTCGGCCAGCGAGGCGATCACCCGCGTCATTGACGGCGGACGCACACGCTCCCGCAACGCCAAGGCGCTCGGCGTCATCGCGCCCTCCTTGGCCAGGGTGGCCAGCGCGGAGAACTGGGTCAGCGAAACCGGGGATTCCGCACGCCGCGTGCGTAATTGACGCGCGAGACGGACAACGGCCAGAGCCAGATCATTCGCAAGTCGCGCCTCCGGATCCTTCACATCGGAAATAGTACTGAGCGCCCGAAGGTAAAGGGCTAAAACCAAGACCAATGAATCCCCGCCGCATCCGATACGTTGGTGCACGATGACCGAGGAGCCCGACGAGCCGACGCCCCAGCCGCCGGCCCTGCCTGCCGCCCTGCTGGAGCCGTGGCCGGTGATCCTGGTGATCGCCACCGGCTGGCTGGTCGCCACGGTCCTGGCCTTCACCGTGGCCGGACTGCACCACTGGCGGCCGTACACCGTCGCCGGGCTGGGGATCGGCGTTCTCGGCACGTGTATCTTCCTGATCCAGCGCCGTGCCGTGCGCCGCGGATCCCGCGGTGCACAAAGCGGATTGACCTGAGGAGGCACCATGGCCGCACCACTCCTGCAAGCCACCGTCGACATCGACGCGCCGGTCGACAAGGTATGGGCACTGATCTCCGACCTGCGCCGCATGCCGCAGTGGAGCCCGCAGTGCCGGCTGATGAAGCCGCTCGGGCCGGTGCGTCCGGGAACCCGCACCTTCAACCTCAACCGGCGCAAGTTCGTGTTCTGGCCGACCACCTCGCGCATCACCGAGGTCATCGACAAGCAGAAGCTGGCCTTCCTGGTCGAGGGCAACAACACGATCTGGAGCTACGAACTGGAGCCGACCGCCACCGGCACCCGGGTGACCGAATCCCGCCACGCCGAGAACGGCACCACCGCGGTGTCCAACGCCCTGGTGAATGCGTTGTTCGGCGGTGTGCCCAGCTTCGAGGACGAGCTCGTCGATGGGATGAACGCCTCGCTGGCGCGGATCAAGGCCGCCGCCGAGAACTGAGCCCCTCGGCTCGCTTGGCCAATCACCGTCGCCGCCAACGACTTTCACCGCAGCACCGAACCGATCCGACCCCCGGCCCGGGCGGCCCGTGACAGGATGACGTCATGACTGTCGTCCTCGTGCACGGAAACCCGGAGACGGACGCGATCTGGGAGCCGCTGATCGAAGCCCTGGGCCGCGGCGACGTGGTGCGACTGTCGCCGCCAGGCTTCGGGGCACCCCTTCCCGCCGAGTTCCCTGCCACCTATCTGGCCTACCGGGACTGGCTCGAAGGCGAACTGGAGTCCCTCGGCGGCCCGGTCGACCTGGTCGGGCACGACTGGGGCGGCGGCCACGTGGTGAACCTGGCGATGCACCGGCCCGAACTCGTCCGCAGCTGGGCCAGCGACGTCGTCGGGTTGTTCGACCCGGACTACGTCTGGCACGACCTGGCGCAGGTGTGGCAGACCCCCGGCGAGGGTGAGCAGCTGGTCGAGACCATGTTGAGCGGGACGGTCGAGGATCGCGCCGCCCAGATGAGCGCGCTGGGCATACCGGCCGGCATCGCCACATCGATCGCCGAAGCCCAGGGACCCGAGATGGGCCGGGCCATCCTGGCCCTGTACCGGTCGGCGCGGCAACCCGAGATGGCCGAGGCCGGGCAAGCACTGGAGAACGCGCGGGCGCGGCCGGGGTTGTCCCTGCTGGCCACCGACGATCCCTACATCGGGTCGGCCGAGATCAGGCATCGCGCGGCGGAGCGCGCCGGTGCCCGCACCGAGGTGCTGGACGGGCTGGGGCATTGGTGGATGGTCCAGGCCCCCGAACGCGCCGCGGAGGTGCTCACCCGCTTCTGGGAGAGCGTGGCCTAACTGTTGCTGGGCGGCTCGGCGAGGTCGAGCACGCCGTCGTCATACGGTTCGTACATCGGCGAACCGGTGCCCGGCGGTTGCGGCGTATCCGAATGAGCGCCGCAGCCGTACTCGGCTTCCACCACGTGACCGTCGGCCGACAGCTCGTTGGCGCACACCCCGAACATCATGCCCAGCGCGCCGCCGAGCGGAAGGTAGAACCCGCAGTCCCGGCAGACCCGGCGCGTCGAGCGGGCCATCGCCGAGCCCGGCCCGTAATCGCCATCGTGCCAGCGCTGTGCCGCCTGTGCCCGGCCCCACTCACCGAGGACCTGACGCCGGCCGAGGCCGAGCTCCATCGCGGTGTCGTCGATCAGCGGATCGCCGGTGGCCATATAGCCCGGCACCAGGCGCGGATCGTCCGGTGGCGGGGCCAGCAGATCGCCGGGCCCGAGGTCGCCGGGACGGATCCGGTCCTGCCACGGCACCCACTGCGGCGCCAGCAGCGCCGTGGGCCCCGGCACCAGGACCAGCTCACTGATCGTCACGTGGTCGGCGCCCGGGTAGGTGGCCACCACGACGGCCCACTGCCAGCCGCGGTAACCAAGCAGATCAGCCAGGAACCGGTGTGTGGCCGAGGCGGAATCCTCGATGCTCGCGCCGAGGTACTCCCCGACGGCGTCCTCGCCGCTGAACTCGATCAGGGCCGCACGCGCCTGCTCGGCGGCACCCAACAGCACCGCCTCCTGCTCCTGCGACGGTGCCGCCGGGGGCGTCTCGGGGGTCTGCTCAGCAGATTCGGTCACGCTTTCCATCGCCTCCATAGTGCCTGACCGGCACAACCTCGGGCCACACCGGTTGCCTGTCGGCCGGCAGCGCGCCGGATAAGAGAGAATCGGGGGGTGACCTACTACCCGCCGCGGCCGCCGGCCGATCACGGCGCGGAACATCCCGGAATGGCCAACTACCCGAGCGACGAGACCCACCGCCGGCCACCCCGGCAGTCGGTGCCCAGCTCCAACCGCTGGTTGCCGCCGCTCGACGACCAGCACACCGCCAGGTACTCGGCGCACGATGTTCCGCCGCACTCCCCCGGCGTCGGTGCGGCCGCCGGTGAGAAGGTCACCGTCACCCGGGCCGCCGCCGCCCGCAGCCGCGAAATGGGTTCGCGGATGTACGGTTTCGTGCATCGCGCCGCCACCGCCGACGGCGCCGACAAATCCGGGCTGACCGCGCTGACCTGGCCGGTGGTGGCCAACTTCGCCGTTGACGCGGCCATGGCCGTCGCGCTGGCCAATACCCTGTTCTTCGCGGCCGCCAGCGGAGAATCCAAGAGCAAGGTCGCGCTGTACCTGCTGATCACCATCGCCCCGTTCGCGGTGATCGCCCCGCTGATCGGTCCGGCACTCGACCGGCTGCAGCACGGCCGCCGGGTGGCACTGGCCGCGTCGTTCGCGCTGCGCACCGTGCTGATCGTGGTGCTGATCGCCAACTACGACGGCGTCACCGGCAGCTATCCGTCGTGGGTGCTCTACCCGTGCGCGCTGGGCATGATGGTGCTGTCCAAATCCTTCTCGGTGTTGCGNGCCCGCCGCGGCCCCGACGAACGCCCCGTGGGAGGCGCGGTGAAGCGCACCCTGATGATCCTGGCCGCCGTCGTTGTGCTGGCCATCGCCGGTACCGCGGTGGGCATCTGGCGGCTGAGCAGCGGCCACGGCGATCAACTGCCGCAGATCAGCGCCTACTCGCACGGCCACTCGGTGCGGATCGGGCCGTTCCAGTACTGCGACGTGCTCAACCTCGACGACTGCAAGGAAACGCGCGACGCGGGCGAGCTGCCGGTCACCGAGAAGAACCCCGTGCAACTCTCGGTGCCCAGCTCGGTGAGCCGGGCGCCCTGGCGGCTGCTGCGGGTGTACGAGAACCCCATCGACACCACGGTCACCTACTACACGCCCAAATCCACACTGGCCGTGACGATCCCGACCGTCGACCCGCACCGCGGCCGGCTCACCGGCCTGGCCGTGCAGCTGCTGACCCTGGTCCAGGATCAGAACGGCGAGCAGTTCGCGTTGCCGCACGCCGAATGGTCGATCAGCACGGTCTGGCCGGAGAAGCCTGAGCTAGCCCGCTGAGTGCGCGGCCGGTACCCGCTCACCCTCGCGCGTCGGCCCCGGCGGCGTGCCGTCACCGAAAGGCCTGCCGCCCAGGGATTCCCGGCCGTGGGGCGTCAGCCAGTTGGCCAGGTCCGGCCCCTTGGGGACCACCTGCGTCGGGTTGATGTCCGAATGCACGACGTAGTAGTGCTGCTTGATCTGGACGAAATCGATGGTGTCACCGAAACCCGGGGTCTGGAACAGGTCCCGGGCATAGGCCCACAGCACCGGCAGCTCGCTGAGCTTGGACCGGTTGCACTTGAAGTGGCCGTGATAGACCGGGTCGAACCGGGCCAGCGTGGTGAAAAGCCGGACATCGGCCTCGGTGATGGTGTCGCCCACCAGATACCGCTGGGAGGCCAGCCGCTCGGACAGCCAGTCCAGCGCGGTGAACAAGCGGTCGTAGGCCTTGTCGTAGGCCTCCTGGGACCCGGCGAAACCGCACCGGTAGACCCCGTTGTTCACCTCGGTGTAGATGCGCTCGGCCACTGAGTCGATCTCGTCGCGCAACGGCTCGGGATAGAGCTGCGGCGCGCCCTCGCGGTGGTATTCCGTCCACTCCGTGGAGAAGTCCAGCGTCATCTGCGCGAAGTCGTTGGTCACCACGGCGCCCGTGGCGATTTCGACGATCGCGGGCACGGTGATGCCCTTCGGGTAGTCCGGGTCGCGTTTGAAGTAGGCGTCCTGCAGGCGCGGGATACCCAGCACCGGGTCGAGCCCGTCGGGATCGAGGTCGAACGTCCAGCTGCGCGCGTCGTGCGTCGGCCCGCAAAACCCAATCGACAGAGCATCTTCCAGGCCCAGCAGCCGGCGCACGATGATCGTGCGGTTCGCCCACGGGCAGGCCCGTGCCACGATCAGCCGGTACCGGCCGGCCTCCACGGGATAGCCGTCACGACCATCGCGCGTGATGCGGGTGGTGATGTAGTTGGTATCTCGATTGAACTCGCCGCTGCCGGTCGCAACGTAGGAACCCTGGGCCATGGCTCCAGTCTCCACGTCCAGAGTTGGCTTGTGTTCGTGAAATCAGCCGATTCTCGAACACAAGCCGACGTTGGGCGCGCGAGCGTCAGGCGTCGAGCTCCTGCGCGACAGCCTTGACCACCTCGGACACCCGGCGCGCGACCTTGCGGTCGGGGTAGCGCCCCTTGCGCAGCTCGGGCTGCACGATGTCCTCGAGCAGCGTGATCATGTCCGAGACCATGCCGTGCAGTTCATCGGGAGTGTGCTTGTGTTCGGGACGCTCGGCCTCGCGGCGGGCCCGACTCAGGCTCGGCGGCGGATCGATCAGTTTGAGGCTCAGCGCCTGCGGGCCACGGCGGCCGGCGGCCACGCCGAACTCGACGCGTTGACCGGCCTTGAGGGCCTCGACGCCTGCGGGCAGCGCCGAAGAACGCACGTACACGTCCTCGCCGTCCTCCTGGGACAAAAAGCCGAAGCCCTTTTCGGCGTCGTACCACTTAACCTTGCCGGTCGGCACTGCTGCTCACCCGCTCGTCTTGTCAGAACTACCTACACACATAAAGTTCGCGTCCCGTCAGCGCCGGGACGCGATGCAGCGATCTTACTCGGCCCTGCCCGGGTGATTCACCCCGATTACTCGGTAGGCTGGCAGCACTTCTGGAAGAGAGATGTGCCGGTAATGCGAGTGGTACTCAATATCATCTGGTTGGTCTTCGGCGGCCTGTGGTTGGCGCTGGGCTACCTGCTGGCCGCACTGCTCTGTTTCGTCCTGATCATCACGATCCCGTTCGGGTTCGCCTCGCTGCGCATCGCCTCCTACGCGCTGTGGCCGTTCGGCCGCACGATCGTGGACAAGCCCGGCACTCGCCCCGGGGCGTTGATCGGCAACATCATCTGGATCATCCTGTTCGGTTGGTGGCTGGCGCTGGGCCATCTGCTCAGCGCGGCGGCCATGGCCGTCACGATCATCGGAATCCCGCTGGCGCTGGCCGATCTCAAGATGATCCCGGTCTCGCTCGTGCCGTTGGGCAAGGACATCGTCCCGGTCGACTCGACGAAGGTCCCGGCATGACGCTGACCCCGCTCGGGTTGCCCACCGTGAGCCGATCCGGCGGATCGGCAGTCGGCGCTCCCCTCGACCCGGCGCCGACGAGCGGCCCGCTGGTGGACACCTATGGCCGGGTGGCCACCGACCTGCGCGTCTCACTGACCGACAAGTGCAACCTGCGCTGTACCTATTGCATGCCTGCCGAGGGCCTCGACTGGCTGCCCGGCGAAGCCCTGCTGAGCACCGCGGAACTGAGCCGGCTGCTACGGATCGCCGTCACCCGGCTGGGCATCACCAGCGTGCGCTTCACCGGCGGCGAACCACTGGTCACCCGTCACCTGGAGGACGTGGTTGCCGCCGCCGCGGCCCTGCAGCCCCGGCCGGAGATCACGCTGACCACCAACGGCATCGGACTGGCCCGGCGCGCGGCCGGGCTCAAGCAGGCGGGCCTGGACCGGATCAACGTGTCGCTGGACAGCGTCGACGCCGCGCACTTCGCCCGGATCACGCGCCGCGACCGGCTGGCCGACGTCCTCGAGGGGTTGGCGGCCGCCAAGGCCGCGGGCCTGGATCCGGTGAAGGTCAACGCAGTGCTCGATCCGGTATCCGGCCTCGACGACGCGGTCGGGCTCCTGCGGTACTGCCTGGACCACGGCTACCAGCTGCGGATCATCGAGCAGATGCCGCTGGACGCCGGCCATACCTGGCAGCGCGGCGCGGTGATCGACGCCGACGCGATCCTGGGCACGCTGCGGCAGCACTTCGACCTGCGGCCCGATCCGAAACCACGTGGCTCGGCCCCGGCCGAGCTGTGGCAGGTGGCCAGGTCCGATGCGCATCCCGCGGGCACGGTCGGGGTGATCGCCTCGGTGTCGCACGCCTTCTGTTCGGCCTGTGACCGCACCCGGTTGACGGCCGACGGCCAGATCCGCAGCTGCCTGTTCTCGACAGAGGAGAGCGATCTGCGCGCCCTGCTGCGTGGCGGCGCCGACGACGACGCCCTCGAGGCGGCCTGGCGGACGGCGATGTGGGCCAAGCCCGCGGGGCACGGCATCAACGACCCGGATTTCGTGCAGCCGGTGCGGCCGATGAGTGCGATCGGCGGGT
>NZ_LT546207.1:3153680-3184418 GCF_900078665.2 Mycolicibacterium houstonense
CCCGCCCCGGCTCCGGCACCCGCCGCCGCACCTGCGGCTGCCGCACCCGCAGCCGATCCGCTGGCCCCGCTCAACAACGTGGACATCCCGCAGCCGGCCTTCGACATGGCCGAGCAGATCGCCACCAACGGCGTCCCCGCCGTCGAGGGCGTCCCGCATCTGGCCAGCCCGCAGAACCTGCCGCCGGGCACCACCACCGACAGTCCGTCGCAGGTTCCGGGCCAGGGCCCGAACATGACCTACCTGCGGGAGATCTGGCACGCCATCCAGACCCAGGACATCAGCGGTAAGGACGCCCTGCTGGCGCTGACCCAGCGTCCGCTGACCACCCCGGACAACCCGGGTGGTCAGGCCCCGAATCTTCCGGTCGCCCCGGTTGATCCGGCCCCGGCCCCGGCACCCGCCCCGGCCCCGCAGGCCTGAGCCAACTCAGCACTGAATCGCGGCGCCTTTGGGTGCCGCGATTCGGTGCTGTCGTTTCTCGTCCTCGTCGGTCCTGAGTCGCATTCACCCCAGCGGTACCAGCTCGAAAGCGATAGTCGATCTGCCCGGCACCCGGCGGCCCAGCCGTGACTGCAGGGAGTGAGGTCCCAGGGGCTAGGCCGAGCCGACCCATTCGTCGCTACCGTCGGCGAAGTACTGGTGCTTCCACACCGGGAGCCGCTCTTTGACGGTGTCGACGAGGCGGGCACAGGTTTCGAACGCCGCCTTGCGATGGTCGGCCGCCACAGCGGCCACCAGAGCGGCGTCTCCGATGTTCAACGTTCCGATGCGATGGCTGACCGCGATCGCACGGACCCCGGCAGCCTCGGCGGCCACCTCGGCAGCCACCTCCTGCAGGGTCTGCAGCGCGTTGGGATGCGCGGAGTAGTCCAGCCGGGTGACGGAACGGCCGGCGTCGTGATCACGCACCACGCCGGAAAAGCCCACCACGGCTCCGGCCGCTTCGTGAGCGACCAGCGCCTCGTACTCCGTCAGCGAGATCGGTGTCTCGGTCAGTTCGACCCGCACAACGTTTGCGCTCATCTGGCGTGGTCCTTCCCACCGAGCTGATCCAGCGCGTGCTCCAGCACGCCGGCCAGGACACCCAGGCCGTCTTTGACGCCGCCGGGCGATCCGGGAAGGTTCACGATCAGGGTGCGGCCGGCGACTCCGCAGACGCCGCGGGACAACACCGCGGTAGGCACCTTGTGCACGCCGGCCCGCCGGATGGCATCGGCCAGCCCGGGGATCTGATAGTCCAGCACCGACATGGTCGCCTCCGGCGTGGCGTCGGTGGGCGAGATACCCGTACCGCCGGAGGTGATGATGACGTCGACGTGCTCGGACAGGGCGGCGCGCAGGGCGTCCCCGACGGCACGCCCGTCGGCAACCACCATCTGTTCGGTGACGTCATACCCGCGGTCGGAGAGCCAGCCGACGATGAGGGGCCCCGTCCGGTCGTCGTACACCCCGGCTGCGGCACGGGTAGAGGCGATGATGACCCGCGCCGAACGCGTCACTGTGCTGTTCTTTCCCACAATCCCGTTTTACCGCCTTCTTTGCGCATCACCTTGATGTCGTCGATGCGCGCGGCGGGGTCGACGGCCTTGATCATGTCGTACAACGTCAGCGCGGCCACGCTCACCGCAGTCAACGCCTCCATCTCGACCCCGGTGCGGTCGGTGCTGCGCACGGTGGCCGTGACGGCCACCTGCGCGTCGCGGGCGTCGAAGTCCACGTCGACGCCCGTCAGCGCCAGCTGATGGCACAGGGGGATCAGCTCGGGAGTCCGCTTGGCGGCCATGATCCCGGCCACCCGCGCGGTCGCCAGGGCATCACCCTTGGGCAGCCCGCCCGAGGCGATCAGGGCCACCACGTCCGGGCGCGTGTGTACGGTGCCCACGGCCACCGCGGTGCGCTTGGTGACGTCCTTGGCCGAGACGTCGACCATGTGGGCCGCGCCGGACTCGTCGAGGTGCGACAGTCCCACCGTTACCGGTTGACGACGGTGTCCGACTGGATGAAGGGCAGCTCTTCGGCCGGCAGCGGAAAGGTCACATCGCCGAACGGGGACAGCGCACCGGTGCGGTCGGTGGCGAGCTCACTCACGGCGTGGTCGTCGCCGTCGGAGAGCACGGGCCAGCCGTTGTCGACGTAATGGTTCTTCTTCTTGTCAGCCACGCCCCACATTGTGGCAGGCCGCCGATCCGGTGGCGAGACCGGCGCGGCGCACCACCCGAAGTAGCTTTACGCTGGTCAGGATATGACCGCCGCACAGACTCCCGGAATCCCGCTGGGCGCCTGGCTGTCCGACCTCGACGACAAGGCCCTGATCCGCCTGCTGGAGCTGCGGCCTGACTTGAGCCAGCCGCCCCCGGGGACCATCGCCGCGCTGGCTGCGCGCGCCACCTCGCGGCAGTCGGTCAAGGCCGCGACAGACGCACTGGACTTCTTGCGGCTGGCGGTCCTGGATGCGCTGCTGGTCCTGNATCGGCGGGTAGATGACAACCGACACGATTGCCGTCACGATCCGTTATTTCGCCGCCGCGGCGGCCGCTGCCGGAGTTGATACGGAAACGTTAGATATCGAGAAAGACACCTCGATCGCGACGCTCGTCGAGCGACTCAGCGGTCGCGACGCGGAGCTCGCGCGGGTGCTAAAGCGCTGCTCATACCTGTGCGACGGGGTGGCCGTCCGCGATACGGACAAGCCGATATCAACGCCTCAGACCCTCGATGTGTTACCGCCCTTCGCCGGCGGCTAGCGTGATTTGCATCACATAACGAAATGGTCACGAGCTGGCTACAGCGGGGTGGAGCCCCGCGCTCACCTGCGACAACGCGTCGGCAACCTGGACCTTTAAACAACTTTTAAGGTTTGCTCGGCACGAAAACGCCCGAGGCCGCTAAAGATGACGCGATAGCGGGGAGCAGTTACCGTTCATTCCCAAGTCAACCGACCCTAATCAGTTGACCTGCCCCATACCGATAGCGCCGAGCTCCATCCATCGGTCGGGGGTAACGACGAACAACAAGGATGGAGGCGGGGGACCCAACCGGTCCACCGATTTTTCTCAGGACCAGGAGCCGCGTGCGGCCCCTTGGGGTGAAGCCGTCACCGTTCCGACGACGACGGCCGGGTGACCTCTCCTACCCGAACCCGACAGCTGACCTCGTGGGCGCATACGAGAGGAACTTCGCACTTATGAGTGGACGGCACCGCAAGCCCACTTCCTCGTCTTCAGCTAAAAGCGTCGCCAAGATCGCCTTCACCGGCGCTGTGCTCGGTGGCAGCGGCCTCGCCATGGCCGGTCAGGCCATGGCCGCGACCGACGGTGAGTGGGATCAGGTAGCCCGCTGCGAATCCGGCGGCAACTGGGCGATCAACACCGGAAACGGCTACCACGGCGGCCTGCAGTTCTCCNCCGACGAGGCCTCCAGGGCCATGATCTGGCGCCGGCCACGCTGGGCGGTGCGCCTGCAGCCGGGCACGGTCAACGGCCTGCTCTCCGAGGCACATGCGCTCGGCATGGCCGGTCGCGGCGCGATCAGCACTCCGGCGCGGGGCATGTTGGCCGGCGATGCCGACGACGAGGTGCTGGCCGCGATGGCCAAGGCACTGCCCAAACCTCTCGATCATTTCCTGCTGCAGGCCGATCTCACGGTGATCGTGCCGGGCCCGTTGGAGCGGGATCTGGCCGAGCAGCTGGCCGAGGTCGCCACGGTGGAATCGGCGGGCGCGGCGATGGTCTACCGGATCAGCGAACCGTCCATCCGGCGTGCGCTCGACGCCGGGCGGACCGCAGGCGAGTTGCACGCCCTGTTCGAGAAGCACTCGAAAACCCCTGTGCCGCAAGGGCTGACATACCTGATCGACGATGTGGCGCGGCGTCACGGTCAGCTGCGAGTNTCGCGGCCCCGACCCGGCGTCGCATCTACCGGCCGCCCAGCCCGCCCACCGCCCAGACCCTCGGGGCGATCGTCGCGGTGCTGCGCAAGGTGGCCGCCGGCCCGTTCGCCAATGTCCGGCTGGACCCGGCCATGGCGATCACCCAACTGCAGGATGCCGCGCTCAACCAGACCTCGGTGGTCATCGGTTACGTCGACCCCGCCGGAGTGGCCACCCAGCGCGTGGTCTCCCCCATCAACGTGCGCGGCGGTCAGTTGACCGCGTTCGACCCGGCCGCCGGACGGGTGCGGGAATTCGCGATCCATCGGGTCACGTCCGTGGTGTCGGCGGACACCGATTAGCGGCCGTCGAGACTGGTGGCAGGGACATCGTCGCCACAGATCACGGCCTTCACGTCGATCTCGGCCAGGTGCGCTGCGAGCGCCCGCGCCGGGCAATTCGGAATAATGGGCGGGATGAGTTTTCCCGCCGTGAGTGAACGGACTTTCTGCGCATGACTGACGGCCCTTTGATCGTGCAGTCCGACAAGACGGTCCTGCTCGAGGTCGACCACGAACAAGCAGGAGCGGCACGCGCTGCGATCGCGCCCTTCGCCGAGCTCGAACGCGCCCCCGAACACGTGCACACCTACCGCATCACCCCGCTGGCGTTGTGGAACGCCCGCGCGGCCGGCCACGACGCCGAGCAGGTGGTCGACGCGCTGGTCAGCTTCTCGCGCTACCCCGTTCCGCAGCCGCTGCTGGTCGACATCGTCGACACCATGGCCCGGTACGGGCGGCTGCAGCTGGTCAAGCACCCCGCGCACGGGTTGACGCTGGTGAGCCTCGACCGCGCGGTGCTCGAGGAGGTGCTGCGCAACAAGAAAATCGCCCCGATGCTGGGCGCGCGCATCGACGACGACACCGTGATCGTGCACAACAGCGAGCGCGGCCGGGTCAAGCAGATGCTGCTCAAGATCGGCTGGCCGGCCGAGGACCTGGCCGGTTACGTCGACGGCGAGGCCCATCCGATCGCGCTGGCCCAGGACGGCTGGCAGCTGCGCGACTATCAGGAGATGGCGGCCGACTCGTTCTGGGCCGGCGGCTCCGGAGTGGTGGTGCTGCCCTGCGGTGCCGGCAAGACCCTGGTCGGGGCGGCCGCGATGGCCAAGGCCGGTGCCACGACGCTGATCCTGGTCACCAACACCGTGGCCGGCCGGCAGTGGAAACGCGAGCTGGTGGCCCGCACCTCGCTGACCGAGGACGAGATCGGCGAGTACTCGGGTGAGAAGAAGGAGATCCGCCCGGTCACCATCGCCACCTACCAGGTGATCACCCGCCGCAGTAAGGGCGAGTACAAGAACCTGGAGATCTTCGACAGCCGCGACTGGGGCCTGATCATCTACGACGAGGTGCACCTGCTGCCTGCGCCGGTGTTCCGGATGACCGCCGACCTGCAGTCCCGGCGGCGGCTCGGGCTCACCGCGACGTTGATCCGCGAGGACGGCCGCGAGGGCGACGTGTTCTCGCTGATCGGGCCCAAGCGGTACGACGCCCCGTGGAAGGACATCGAGGCCCAGGGCTGGATCGCCCCCGCCGAGTGCATCGAGGTGCGGGTGACGATGACCGACAACGAGCGGATGCTGTACGCCACCGCCGAGCCCGAGGAACGCTACAAGCTGTGCTCGACGGTGCACACCAAGATCGCGGTGGTCCGCTCGATCCTGGAGCGTCATCCCGGCGAACCGACCCTGGTGATCGGCGCCTACCTGGACCAGCTGGAGGAGCTCGGGCAGGAGCTGGATGCCCCGGTGATCCAGGGGTCGACGAAGAACTCCGAGCGCGAAGCGCTGTTCGACGCGTTCCGGCGCGGCGAGATCTCCACCCTGGTGGTCAGCAAGGTGGCGAACTTCTCCATCGATCTACCGGAAGCCTCTGTGGCCGTTCAAGTCTCGGGAACCTTCGGCTCCCGCCAGGAAGAGGCGCAGCGGCTGGGCCGGCTGCTGCGACCCAAGGCCCACGGCGGCGGCGCGGTGTTCTACTCGGTGGTCTCCCGTGACTCGCTGGACGCCGAGTACGCCGCGCACCGGCAACGGTTCCTGGCCGAGCAGGGATACGGCTACGTGATCAAGGACGCCGACGACCTGCTGGGACCGGCGATATGACCCAGCAGGTCCGCCGGGTGATGCCGGTCCTCACCGTGGCCGACTTGTCGGTGGCCGGGGCATATACCCAGACGCTCGGCCTGACCGAGGTGATGAACCACGGCTGGATCGTCACCCTGGCCGACGCCGAGCTCCGCCACCAGGTGAGCCTGATGACCAAGGACGCCACCGCTGCGGTGAATCCGTCGGTGTCCATCGAGGTCGACGACGTCGATGCCGCCTATGCCGAGGCCGTCGAGGCGGGTTTGGAGATCGTGCATCCATTGAGCGACGAGGACTGGGGTGTGCGCCGGTTCTTCTTCGCCGATCGGTCGGGCAACGTCGTCAACGTGCTGAGCCACCGTGCCTAGTCGCGCTTGCGCACCGTCATCAGCAGTTCACCGTCCGGGCCGCCGGTGAAGGTGAGCTCGCGGCGGAGCCGCTGACCGGGGACGAGGTCGAGCTCGAACCGCTGTGCGAGGGTGGCGATCACCAAGGTGGCCTCGAAGCTGGCGAACCCCGAGGCGATGCACATCCGCCGGCCCGCGCCGAACGGCATCTGGGCACGGCGCTGCGGCCCGTCGAGGTTCTGCTTCAGGAACCGCTCCGGATCGTAGGTGTCGGCGTTCTCCCACACCCGATCGTTGTGGTGGATGCTGTGCGTGAGAACGGCGACACTGGTGCCGGCCTTGATCGGGTAATCACCCAGCACGTCATCGGATTTCGCCACGCGGGCCACACCCATGATGGGCGGGTAGACGCGCATCGCCTCAGCGATCACGGCCTGCGTCCACGGCAGGTTGTCGACGTCCTCGGCGGTGGGTTCGCGACCGCCGAGCACGTCGTCGAGTTCACGCCCGAGCCGGTCGCGCGCATCGGGATTCTGCGACAGCAGGTACCAGGTCCACGCCAATGCCGCCGCGGTGGTTTCGAAGCCGGCGCCGAGGAAGGTCATCACCTCGTCGCGGATCTCCAGATCGCTGTAGCGGTAACCGGTTTCAGGATCCTCCGCCGCGATCAACAAGGCCAGCAGATTGTCGGTGCGCTCGATCTTGCCGCTGCGATGGTCGGCAATGAGCTGATCGATGAACCGTTCGATGCGCCGCAAACCGCGGCGAGCCCGGGGCGCCACCACCCAGGCGCCGCGCCGCAACGCGTTGATCGAGAACCGCGGCGACGAGAAGCCCTCGGCGATCCGGCGCAGCGGCCGGGCCGCCCCGAGCAGGAACCCGTAGCCGAAAAGTGTCAGCAGGCGGGCGAAGTCGGTGCGCATCCGTTCCGCGAGCGGGCCATTGAGCTCGATGCCGAACATCGTGCGGGCGATGATGTCCAGGGTCACGTAGTTCATCTCGGCGGCGATGTCCACCGGTTGACCGGCCGCCAGACTTGCCTCCCAGCGCCGGGCGGCGGCCACGCTGGCCTCGGTCATCTGCGGCGCGAAGGCATCCACCTGCCGCTTGGCGAAGATGGGCTGGACCAAACGCCGATTACGTTGCCACAGTTCATCATTGAGGTCAGTGACCAAACCGCGCCCGAAGGCCACCGCCAAGAGGTCGTACTCGGCGTTCTTGGCGTAGTTGTCCTGGTTGGAGACCAGGATGTGACGGGCGATGTCGGGGTTACGTACCACCACGAATTTGGCCAGTGGCGTGCGGGCGACGACGATGTCGTCCTGGCCCGGCAGTTCGGTGGCGTACTCGTAGATGGTGTGCCGGTAGCCGGCCCAGATCGCCTTGAGCGCCAGCCACCACGACGTGAGGTATCCGATCTCGGTGTGCTGCCAGCGCACCGGTGTCGGCGCCCAGCGCGGCGGGTGCAGCGCACCCGTCCCGCGAGCTGGGCATGTGCCGTTTGCAGTGTGTGTACTCGGTACAGACATCCGGCCACCTCCCCGGGTGAGTGCCGGGCAGCTGGCCCGGACTCTGGGTATACAGTACCGGCGGTACCGGGTTAAGGCCAGACCCTAAGTGTGCGGACCCATCGCCTTGACGACGGTCAGCAGCACCACCGAATCGGCGAGGGCGTGCAGGCTGTGCCGGGTGCGTGGGATCACGATGTGATCGCCCGGCGATCCCTCCCAGCTGGCCTCGGCGTTGGCCAGCTTCACCCGGCCCTCGATCACCTGCAGGGTGGCCTCACCGGGGCTCTCGTGCTCGTCGAGGCCGTTGCCCTCGGTCAGCGCGATCAGCGTCTGGCGCAGCTGGTGTTCGTGCCCGCCGTACACCGTGTGGGCACTGCGCCCGCTGCTGGCCGTCCGGGCTGCGGCCAACTGCTGACGGGCGATCGCGGTGAGCGAGATCTTCTCCATACCTTCAGATCGTGCCACCTCCGGGGGCTGATTTTCGGGCAGGTCAGCAGTTTGTTATGTGTCAGCCGCAGCTCACCTTGATGGTGAACGGCTTGGTGATCATTCCGGCCATGGGGTTCTTCACGTCAGCGCCCTGGGCCTCACCGGAGATGGTGTAGGTGTCGCCGTCGACCGTGACGTCCGCCGAACCCGTCTTGACCCCCATCATGTCGCTGACGCCGAGCGCGTTGCCGTCCACCATGAGCGCCACCGACTCGACTTTCGGAGTCGCCTCGTCGGTCATCACGACGGCACCCGCCTGCTGTGGACCCGCCGATCCGCTACCGATACTGATCTTCCCGCCCTGGCGCACGCAGCTGACCGAGGCCGGGTCCAGATCGGCCAGCGCACCGCCGTCGACCGTTACCTCGGCCGCACCTCCCGTGCTGAGTTCGGCATCGCCCGCGGCCACCTCCGTCGCGGGCGCCGCCGCCGGCACGCTGTCGCTCTTGTCGTCGGAACAACCCACCAGCACACCGGCACTCGCCGCCAAGCCGATCAACGCCGTGACAATTCGCTTCATCGGTCTTCCCTTTCGTTCGCGAAATCGCCACGGATTCCGCTGGGTTCGCTACATGACGTAGGTGAACGTAAGGCGGGCGCCGGGGTGCGGCTGAGGTAACCGACTACCCCAGTTCCCACCGGCACGGCTACGTCATCGCCGGGCGGTGGCACGAGATCGCGACTGGGGTAGTCGATTACCCCAGCCGGTTATCGCGGACGGCATCAGTGTTGCGACATGGCCACCGATGCCCGCCGGGCCGAGAAGCTGCGGCGGTTGCCTCTGCCGTATGCGACCGCGTTGCGGTTGCGGGACGCCGGCATCGCCGACGACGTGATCGCCGAGCAGGTCGGAGTGGATCCCGAGGCACTGCCCACCTTCATGCGCCTCGCCGAAGCGAAGCTGGCGGCGGCCTCCGATCTGCCGCCCACCTGATCCACGCACTGACCGGTCAGAACCCCCGCACCGGGTTAAAATCTGGCCGTGATCCGCCAGTGGCCACTGGTCGGGCGATCCGAAGAGCTCGAAGTGATCGCCGACGCCACGCGGGCGGGCGCCGAACGCGCCCGCGGAATCGTGTTGTCCGGCTCCGCCGGTGTCGGCAAGACCCGGGTGGCGCGCGAAGCCGTCGCCGGCTGCGGGTCACGGAGCACACGCCGGCATTGGATCGTCGGCACGGCTTCGGCCCGCGGCGTCCCGCTGGGCGCATTCGTGGACGTCGCCAGCGATTTCGGTCCTGATCCGCTGCGCCGGGTCCGTGAGGTGATCGACGGGCTCATCGGCGATGCCCGGTTCGGCGAGGTGGTCGTCGGTGTCGACGACGCCCACCTGCTCGACGACCTGTCGGCGTTCACCGTGCACCAGCTGGTCACCCGGCGGCTGGCCACCGTGATCCTGACGATCCGCTCAGGCGAATCCCCGCCCGACGCCATCACCGCGATCTGGAAAGACCAGCATCTGGAACGGCTTGAGCTGCAACCACTCTCGCCTCCGGAGATCGCTGACCTGTTGCAGCGGGTGCTGGCCGGACCGGTGGATTCCTTCAGCGCACAACGGCTCTGGCAATACACCCAGGGCAATGCCCTGTATCTGCGCCACCTGCTGGACAACGAGGTGGCGGCCGGCCGGGTGACGCAGCGTGCCGGGGTATGGCTGTGGGAGGGACAACCCCGGCTCTCCCCCACCCTGGCCGAGCTGCTCGAGGCGCGGATGAGCGACGTGCCNCCGCCGTCGACCGTTACCTCGGCCGCACCTCCCGTGCTGAGTTCGGCATCGCCCGCGGCCACCTCCGTCGCGGGCGCCGCCGCCGGCACGCTGTCGCTCTTGTCGTCGGAACAACCCACCAGCACACCGGCACTCGCCGCCAAGCCGATCAACGCCGTGACAATTCGCTTCATCGGTCTTCCCTTTCGTTCGCGAAATCGCCACGGATTCCGCTGGGTTCGCTACATGACGTAGGTGAACGTAAGGCGGGCGCCGGGGTGCGGCTGAGGTAACCGACTACCCCAGTTCCCACCGGCACGGCTACGTCATCGCCGGGCGGTGGCACGAGATCGCGACTGGGGTAGTCGATTACCCCAGCCGGTTATCGCGGACGGCATCAGTGTTGCGACATGGCCACCGATGCCCGCCGGGCCGAGAAGCTGCGGCGGTTGCCTCTGCCGTATGCGACCGCGTTGCGGTTGCGGGACGCCGGCATCGCCGACGACGTGATCGCCGAGCAGGTCGGAGTGGATCCCGAGGCACTGCCCACCTTCATGCGCCTCGCCGAAGCGAAGCTGGCGGCGGCCTCCGATCTGCCGCCCACCTGATCCACGCACTGACCGGTCAGAACCCCCGCACCGGGTTAAAATCTGGCCGTGATCCGCCAGTGGCCACTGGTCGGGCGATCCGAAGAGCTCGAAGTGATCGCCGACGCCACGCGGGCGGGCGCCGAACGCGCCCGCGGAATCGTGTTGTCCGGCTCCGCCGGTGTCGGCAAGACCCGGGTGGCGCGCGAAGCCGTCGCCGGCTGCGGGTCACGGAGCACACGCCGGCATTGGATCGTCGGCACGGCTTCGGCCCGCGGCGTCCCGCTGGGCGCATTCGTGGACGTCGCCAGCGATTTCGGTCCTGATCCGCTGCGCCGGGTCCGTGAGGTGATCGACGGGCTCATCGGCGATGCCCGGTTCGGCGAGGTGGTCGTCGGTGTCGACGACGCCCACCTGCTCGACGACCTGTCGGCGTTCACCGTGCACCAGCTGGTCACCCGGCGGCTGGCCACCGTGATCCTGACGATCCGCTCAGGCGAATCCCCGCCCGACGCCATCACCGCGATCTGGAAAGACCAGCATCTGGAACGGCTTGAGCTGCAACCACTCTCGCCTCCGGAGATCGCTGACCTGTTGCAGCGGGTGCTGGCCGGACCGGTGGATTCCTTCAGCGCACAACGGCTCTGGCAATACACCCAGGGCAATGCCCTGTATCTGCGCCACCTGCTGGACAACGAGGTGGCGGCCGGCCGGGTGACGCAGCGTGCCGGGGTATGGCTGTGGGAGGGACAACCCCGGCTCTCCCCCACCCTGGCCGAGCTGCTCGAGGCGCGGATGAGCGACGTGCCGGGCTCCGTCCGCGAGGTGCTCGACGCCCTCGCGATCGCCGAGCCGCTGGAGAGCGACGTGCTCGAGGCGATCGCCGACGCCGATGCGCTGGCCGAGGCCGAGTCACTCGGACTCATCACCGTCGACGCCCACCTGCGACCCGCGTCGGTGCGGTTGGCGCACCCGCTGCTCGGTGAGGTCCGGCGCACCGGATCCCTACGGCTGCAACGGTTGCGGGGACGCATCGCCACCGAACTGGGCCGCAAGCGCTCGACCGACCCGCGCGACCTGATCCGGCGCGCGGCGTTGCTCATCGAATCCGACCTCACTCCCGATCCGGAACTGCTGCTGGCCGCCGCGGCGGCTGCCATGCAACTGTTGGACCACCGGCTCGCCGAGACGCTGGCCGCGCGGGCCGTGGCCGTAGGGGGCGGGCCGTGGGCCAAGATCGCGCACGCCATGGCGATCACCTGGCAGGAACGCGGCGTCGAAGCCGAGGCGGTCCTGGGCGAGCAAGCCGCTCAGGCGACCGGGCTGGAGCGCACACAGGTGGCGATCCTGCGTGCGATGAACTTCCTGTTGATCCTCGGCCGGGTGGCCGACGCGGAACGCGAACTCGACGTGCTACCGGCGGACGACGAATCCGCGCAGGCCATCGCCACCGCGCTCCGGCCGCTGATCGAGTTGGTGCGCGGGAACTCCGGTGCCGCGGTCGAGATGGCGATCGCCGCCGAGGCGAGTGCGGAAGCCAGTGATGTGGCCAAGATCTTCCTGGCCTGGGTGTTCGTCACCGGCCGCGGTGACCTCGGCCAGATCGATGAGATCGAGTCCGCGGCGAACACCGGCTACGCGGTCGCCGACAGATCCCCGGAAGTGGGACATCTGCGGCGGCGCTTGGCATTCCAGGAAACCCACGGTTACCGACTGGCGGGCACCCTGGCGCGGTCCGATGCCGTGGTGGACCGCATCAGGCGCGACACGCTGGACGTGCCGTTCGAGGAATCCTGGCATCGGGTGATGGTCGGCCTGTCCGCGATGAGCCGAGGCGCTCTCGACGACGCACGATGTTCGCTGCGAGACGCACTCGCCTACCTCGGCACCGGCGACAGCGGCCGCATGGTGAAGACCTTCGGGCGGACCTGGCTGGCCACGGTGACCGCGATGGCCGGGCTGGCGACCGACGCACGCCGTGAGTTCGACGCCATCCAGTGGTGGGCCCAGGACCCGGCGGCCTGCATGTTCGACCCCTACCTGCGCCTGGCCGAGGCCTGGGTGTGCGCCACCGAAGGTGCGGTATCGCAAGCCATCTCGATCATGCGCACGGCAGCGGNCATACCAGCACGCGGGCCTGCGCGGCGCGGCCATGACCGCGTCGGCCACCGCACAACGACTGACAACCGAATGCCAAGGCGCCCAGACTCCGGCGCTGCGGGCGGGAACGACGGCACAGCCCTTCACCGCCCGGCAGCGCGAGATCATTTCGCTTGCCGCACAAGGGCTCTCCAACAAGCAGATCGCCGACCGGCTCACCATGTCGATCCGCTCCGTGGAAGGGCACCTGTTCCGCGCCTCCCAGCGCGTCGCCGCCAACAGCCGAGAACAGCTGATCTCGATCCTGCGCGGGGACGTGGGCGTTTAAATCACGCGGAGCGAATCCCCCTCGTAGCCGAACCGGCACCGCAGTTGGACGAGCAGACGCTCGGCCTCCGCGATGCGCGCATGCAGCCGGAGCAACGCATCCGGCACCGGCGCGTCGGCCACTCGGCTGCGATCACGAAGCCGCCGCCACCGCAGTTCGGCACCCGCAAGCGTGTCCCGCAGTTCGGCGATCTCCTCCAGCAGCAGGTCCTCGAACAGGCGTGATTGCGCGACGTCAGCACTGTGCGCGGGCCTGGCACAGTCCAACGGCGTCACCGCGCGAGACGCCGCGCGCGGCGTGGGATCGAACACCGCGGCCACATCGGCCCCGGCTGCCGGGGCGGAGACACTTCCGCTACCGAATTCCCGTGATATCAGCGACACATCAGGATCATGGCCGACATCCGGCTTCACAGCGACCGCACAGGTTTAACCCGCAGCACCCAGATCCGTCACCGGCCGGCCACGGCTGGTTCGCCAACCGACCGGCGCTGCGAGGTCGTGCCTCTCACTTGCGAGCCATTTGATCGTGGCGACCCGAAGCAGGTCCGGCGCACCATGCGGAAATGCGTAATCACCCGTGGAGACATGTTGTTCACAGTGCGGCCGCGCTGGCCGCGGCCATGGGCATCGGACGGTTCGCCTATACCCCGATCCTGCCGTTGATGACCGCGCACGCCGGACTCAGCGCTACGTGGGCGGGACACCTGGCCACCGCCAACTACGTCGGCTATCTCGTCGGCGCGGTGGCCGGGGCCTGTTCGTCCCGGCTGTCCCGTTCGGTCGCCGCATGCCGGCTGTCGCTGGTCGTGCTGGCGGCCAGCCTGGCGGCGATGCCGTTGACCGGCAGTGTCTTCGGCTGGATGACGCTGCGCCTGGTCGCAGGGGCGGCCAGCGCCCTGGTGTTCGTCATCGCGATCAACACGGTGCTGGACCATTTGCACGCCCCCCCGCCGCACCTGCCCGGATGGGCGTTCGGCGGAGTCGGCATCGGCATCGCCCTGTCCGCCGCGCTGGTGCTCACCCCGCCCGGGCGGACCGGATGGCAGGCGGCGTGGTGGCTGGCCGCCGGGGTCACCGTGGTTTTGAGCCTCGCGGCCTGGGCCATGCGTCCGCCTCCGCCGTCGCCTATCACCAATGTTGTCTCCGGCCAACGGAATACCATGCGCCGACCGTTCGCCCTGCTGTTCGGCAGTTACACCCTGGAAGGCATCGGTTACATCATCGCCGGGACCTTCCTGGTGGCCGCCATCGCCCAGTGGTCCCCGGGGCGGCTGGGCACCAGTGCATGGCTGGTGGTCGGCTTGGCGGCAATTCCCTCGGCCGCGGTGTGGGCGCGGCTGAGTACCCGGTTCTCGCACCCGGCCCTGCTGACCACGGCACTGCTGCTCCAGGCGGGTGGGATCGGGCTGGCCTGCACCGGCAACGCTTTCGCCGCGCTCGCCGGCGCGGTGCTGTTCGGCGGAACCTTCATCGGCATCAGCACGCTGGCGCTGGCCGCCGGGCGGCTGCTGCAATTCCCGGGCGCTGTCGCGCTGCTGACCGCGGGATACTCGGTCGGCCAGATCATCGGCCCGGTGGCGGTTTCGCCGTTCGTGCACAACGGGTTTCGCACCGCGCTGGCAGTCGGGACCATCGTCGTCCTACTCGCCGCCGTCGCTGCCGTCGCGATACGGGTCGTCAGCCGGCAACCAGGCTCCGGCGTCATGCACCCCGAGGTCGCCGATACCGCGGGTGAACGCGTCGATCAGGGCGTGCACAGCCACGCTGTCCTCATCGCGTCGCCAGACCAGTGACCACGTCCACAGCGGCACCGGCGCCAGCACGGGACGCCTGACCAGGTCCTTGGGCAGAGCGGCACCCTGTCCTTTCGGGTTGTTGAGCACGGGACGCCGAAGTTCCCGGACGTGCTCGAAGAAGGTCGGCCCGGTGACGCCGCCGTCGTCGGTACGCATCACGCGCGCCCCGGTATCGGCGGCGAACTGCTCGCCGTAGCGGTTCCAGGAGGACCAGCTGGCAACATCGGCGTCCACCAGCACCAACACATCGGAGGCCGGCACCGGGGTGTCATCCGGTCCGGCGGACAAGGCGTACAAGCGGTCGACACCCATCAGTCGGGCGTCGAGACCCAGCGCATCGAGGTCGGTGGTCTGCACCCAGCAGATCGCGAGATCGAGGCTGCCTTCGGCCACCCGGGCCGCCTGCGTGTGTGACGGCATCACCCAGGTGTCGACCCGCAGCTGCGCCACTCCGGCCGCCCGCTCCGCAAGGTCGCCCGGGCACCAGTTCACGTAACCGAGCCGCACCGGCTCAGTCGTGGCCATACCCGTTGCGCTCCTGCGTAATTCGTCAGCCTGGTGGATCAGGGCCTGCGCACCCGGCAACAGCGCGGCACCGGCCGCGGTGAGCGCCACAGAACGCCGGTCACGGTCGAACAACTGCACCTTGAGGTCCCGTTCCAGTGCCTTGATCTGCTGCGACAACGACGGGCCCGCGATGCGCAGACGCTCGGCCGCGCGGCCGAAGTTCAGCTCTTCGGCCACGGTCACGAAATACCGCAGCTGGCGCAATTCCACCCGGTCAGCGTATTAGGCGGAACCTCGCACCAACGAGTGATCCGGTCGCACCGACGAGGCATCGTCGCACCCGGCGAGCGTGTTGAGCAGTGCATCCGACCTCGAAAGGACCCCGAAATGAGCAACCACACCCGCGTCGCCATCATCACCGGCGCCTCCCAGGGCATCGGCGAGGCCCTGGTCACCGGCTATCGCAAACTGGGCTACGCCGTCGTCGCCAACTCCCGCAACATCGCCGGCAGCGATGATCCGATGGTGCTGGCCGTGGCCGGTGACATCGCGGAGCGAGGCATGGGCCGCCGCCTCGTCGACGCAGCGATCGAGCACTTCGGCCGGGTCGACACCATCGTGAACAACGCGGGCATCTTCATCGCCAAGCCGTTCACCGAATACACCGACGAGGACTACGACGCCGTCACCGGTGTGAACCAGCGAGGATTCTTCGAGCTGACCCGGGCCGGCATCGCGGCCATCGAGGCCCACGGCGAGGGCGGCCACGTCGTCTCGATCTCCACCAGCCTGGTGGACCACGCCATCTCGCAGGCGCCCTCGGTATTGGCCTCCCTGACCAAGGGGGGACTCAATGCCGCGACCAAGGCGCTGGCCGTCGAGTACGCGTCGCGCGGAATCCGTTCCAACGCAGTGGCACTGGGCATCATCCGGACTCCGATGCATGCACCGGAGACGCACGAGTTCCTTTCGGCGCTGCAACCAGTGGGCCGTATGGGCGATATCGACGACGTCGTTCAGGCGGTGCTGTACCTGGAGCAGGCCGGGTTCGTGACCGGCGAGATCCTGCACGTCGACGGGGGTCAGAGCGCCGGGCATTGAGCCACTTACGACGGTGCGGTCAACTCAGTGCCGGGATGACCTTCTGCTCGAACAGCTCGATGCCGGACCGGTCGTAGGCGGCCTCCGGGAAGTAGAGAATGGCGTACTCGCACCCCCGATCGCGCATCCGCTGCAGCTTCTCGATGACCTGGTCGGGGGTTCCGCTTGCCGATTCGGGGGCGGTGACGTTGGCGAGCATGGCATCGACGGCAGCCTCGCCGGCCACCGGGGTCTGGCGGGCGCGCAACCGTGCCACCCGGTCGGCGACGTCGGCATCGGAGTCGCCGATGACGGCGTTGAAGTTGGCCGACCGAACGATCGCGCCGTAGTCGGTGCCGACGTCGCGGCAATGATCGGCAAGGACCTGCGACTTGTGGGTAAAGCCGTCGGGATCGGAGGTGAAGTTGGTGTACTGCGCGTACTTGGCCGCGATCCGCAGCGTCACCTTCTCGCCACCACCGGCGATCCACATCGGGAGGCCGTTGTCCTGCAACGGCTTCGGGGCGACGATGGCGTCGTCGACCTGATAGTGCTTGCCGTTGAAGCTGACTCGTCCGTCGCGCCAGGCGTCACGCATAATCTGAACGCCCTCGTCGAGCCGGCCCAGCCGGACCCCAGCCGACGGGAAGCCATAGCCGTACGCCCGCCACTCGTGCTCGTACCAGCCGCCGCCGATGCCCATCTGCACGCGGCCGCCCGAGATGATGTCGGCGGTGGCGGCGACCTTGGCCAGGTAGACCGGGTTGCGGTAGCTCATCGCGGTGCACATCTGGCCGAGCTTGATCCGCGACGTCGTGGCCGCATAGGCCGACATCAGCGACCAGGCCTCATGGGTGGCCTCGTCGGTGGGCACCGGGACGGTGTGGAAGTGGTCGTACACCCACAGCGAATCCCAGCTGCCCGCGTCGGCGTAGGTGGCCAGGTCACGCATCACCGGCCAGTGGTCTTGAGTGGGGATGTCGACGAGGTCAAGGCGCCAGCCCTGCGGGATGAAGAATCCGAAGCGCATGGACCCCGACTCTACGACGCCGACGTGTGTCGCGGTACCGGGCTAGCCTGGTTTTCATGGCCCTTTCCAAGGAAGAACGCGAACAGTTTCTGGCCGAGCCACACATCGCCGCGATGTCGGTGTATGCCGGCGACAAGCGCGGCCCGTTGACCGTCCCGATCTGGTACCAATACACGCCCGGTGGTGAGCCGTGGGTGTTGACCGGCACCGGGTCGCGCAAGCACCGGTTGATCGAGGCGGCCGGGCATCTGAGCCTGATGGTCGAGCGGCTGGAGCCGACGGTGCGTTACGTGGCCGTCGACGGGGCGGTCAGCCGGATCGAGCCGGGCACCGATGAGCAGCTGGTCGAGATGACCAAACGCTATCTGGCCCCCGAGAAGGTGGAGCCCTATCTGGAGTTCGCCCGGCGCGAGCACGGCGAGAGCGTCGCGGTGTACCTCAAGCCCGAGCATTGGCTGTCTGCCGATCTGGGGTCGCTGTGACGCCATGAGCTCGCGTCAACGGCTGTTCCGGTGGCTCTACCGGCTCGGGTTCACGCCCTGGGACGGCCACCCGTTGGCGCACAGCCTGATCGGCCTCGTGGAAGGCGGCGGGCTGCGCCCGGGTGCCGCACTCGATCTCGGGTGCGGCACCGGGGACAACGCGGTGTACCTGGCCAGCCACGGTTGGCAGGTCACCGCTGTGGACTATGTGGACAAGGCGCTCAAGAAGGCCCGCGCCAAGGCCGGCCCGCTGCCCGTCAATTTCGTCAAAGCCGATGTGACACAGCTGAGTGTGGCCAGGATCGGTGCCGGCTACCGACTCATCATCGACAGTGGCTGCCTGCACGGCATGAGTGACGCCGACCGGGACGCCTATGTCCGGGAGGTCACCGCGGTGGCCGCGCCCGACGCGCGCCTGCTGATCGTGGCGTTCATCCCAGGCGCGTCGATGGGCGTGCCCGGCATCGGTTTCGACGAGGTGGTGCGGCGTTTCAAGGACGGCTGGACGCTGATCACCAGCGGTGACGAACCGGCGATGGACCACAACGGCAGAAACCCGGCACGGCACTATCTGTTCGGCCGGGCCGGTTGATCAGCGCAGCGCCCCTCACTCGGCACGACCGCCGAGATGCTTGGCCAGGAACCGATCGGCCCGGTGGTAGAAGTCGAGGCGGTTCTCGGGTTTGACGAAACCGTGGCCCTCGTTCTCGTACATCGCGTACTCGTAGTCGAGGCCACGTTCTTCCATGGCCGCCACGATCTGCTCGGACTCGGCCCGCTTCACCCTCGGATCGTTCTCGCCTTGAGCGATCAGGATCGGAATCCGGATCGCATCCACCCGCGACAGCGGCGACCGGGACCACAGAAACTCGGGGTCCTCACCAACTCGCTTGTGCCACAGCATGATCATCGGCTTCCAGTACTCCGGGAACGACTCGATGAGGGTGTTCAGGTTGGATGGGCCGACCATGGAGATCGCGCATCGGAACACGTCGGGCGTGAAGGTCGCACCGACCAGCGCCGCATAGCCACCATAGGAACCGCCGTAGATCGCCACCCGGTTACGGTCGACGATCCCCTGGCCGGCAAGGTGATCGATCGCGTCCAGCAGGTCATCGTGCATCTTGGCGGCCCATTCACGGTTGCCGGCGTTGAGGAAATCCTTGCCGTAGCCGGCGGAACCACGGAAGTTCACCTGCACGCACAAGTAGCCGCGATTGGCGAGCCACTGCGCCTCGGGATCCAGACCCCAGCCGACCCGGCCCCACGGCCCGCCGTGCACGTTGAGGACCGTGGGCAGATTCTTGCGGTCGGTGCCCGGGGGAAATGACAGGTAGCCGTGGATCGTCAGGCCGTCACGGGCGGTGTAGCTGAACGGTTCCATGGGCACGAGCGGATACTCGTTCAGCTCGGGCCGATGGTCGAACAGAAACGTCGCCTCTTGTGAAACACGATCCCAGCGGTAGAACTTCACCGGTCCCGAGTCCTGGTCGAATGCGACGAGCCACGTCGTGTCGTCGTGATCGCGGTCGCTGATCATCAGCGTGCCCTGATGCAGCCGCTCGAGTGCCTCCACGTCCCCACGAATCGAATCGTCGAAGATCCGGTACTCCAGCCGCTCGCCGTACACCGTCACGCCCTGAACTTCTCTGGTGTCGGGATGGATGATCACATCGTTGATGTCGTAGGTCGGGTCCTCGGCGATCACCTCTGTCGCGCCGGTTTCGATGTCCATCCTGACCAGCCGGCTGGTGTTCGAACCGACCGAGGATTGCAGATACATCGCCGTGCCGTCCTTTGTAAACCCCACCGGCCCGGTGGATTCCGCGTCCTCCGGCCCGACTTCGAGCAACGTCCGCCACGGGGACGTCTCGTCGTCGCGCACCACGATGATCAGGCCGCCGTCCGCGGTCGGTGCCGATGCGCCCCGCACCTTGAGGTCATCGTCGACGACCCAGCTGAGATAGCCGGGATTCTCGACCACCTTGCGCAGCTCACCGGTACTCAAGTCCAGGTGATACACATCGTGCAACTGCGGGTTGTCCTTGTTGATGGCCACGAGCACGTCGTTGGGAAATCTCTTGCGGTGCGCGAGGAGTCGGCACTGCACACCGTCTATCGGCGTCAGATCACGCTCGATCCCGGTCTCCAGATCCACATCGAACAACCGGAAGTTCTCGCTGCCGTCCTTGTCCCGGACGTACAGAAGGTGGCGGTTGTCATGTGCCCAGAAGTAGCCCTGTATCCCCCGGTCGGTGTCGCGGGTGACCGGTTTCTCCGTGCCCGACCCGGCGTCACCGACAAAGACGTTCAACACGCCCTCGAGTGGGGCGACGTAGGACAGCCGCGTGCCGTCCGGCGATATCTGCGCCGCGACCCGTTGCGGTTGGCCCAGCAGGACCTCGAGCGGGATGAGTTTCGCGTCTCCCGTGTCATCTGACATTCCGACTCCCGTCTTCGGCACTGCGATCCATCATGCCCACTCGACGGTAGCGGCAGTCAGAGGTCCAAGGCAGCCATCGCTCCGTCGACGGTGGCCGCGCGCAGTTCTTCGTAGGGCACATCGGGGAACTGCAGGCAACAGTCCTGCAGGCCGCCGAAGGCGATCACCGCGCGGGTGGACTGCTCCAGTGTCGGCCGCCTGCCGAACACCAGCACACTGAGCCGGGCCCGCCAGGCCAGCATCTTGTCGATCAACCCGAGATCGGCCAGCGTGGTCAGCTCGGAAACCAGCAACACCAGATCGGCGCGATGCCGATGATGGAAGTCGAAGTAGCCCTCGAGGAGCTCTCGCGGGGTGGGCCGCGCGGCCCCGCGCTTGCGCTCCTGCTCGGCGATGAAGGCCTCACCCTCGTCGAACAGCGGCTGCACGATGCTGCGCACCAGATCCTCCCGGGATCGGAAGTGGTAGTACAGCGCGGGTTTGGTGATGCCGAGGCGGTCGGCGATGTCCTGCAGGCTGGTGCGCAGCACACCCTTCTCGGCGAACAGCTCACGCGCCACATCCTGGATGCGCTGTCGAGTATCCATCGCGGGCTTGGCCACGTAGCTACCCTAACTTACTTAACGGGCGGTAAGCTGACGAGACTGTTACTTACCGACCGTTAAGTAAGGGGGCAACGTGAAGGTACTCATCTCCGGCGCCAGCATCTCCGGACCGGTACTCGCCTACTGGCTGTCTCGCCACGGATTCGAGGTCACCGTGGTCGAACGCTCACCCGCACTACGCAAGACCGGCGGCCACGCCGTCGACCTGTTCCGGCCCGCCATGGAGATCTCCGAACGCATGGGCGTGCTGCCGGAGATCGAGGCGCACGCCACCGGCACCACCGACATGATCATCCATCGGCCCGGCACGTCACGCTCCACCCGCCTGGACTATCTCAAGATCATCGGGACCATGTCCGACCGGCACGTCGAGATCATGCGCGACGACCTCAGCGAGATCTACTTCAACGCGGGCCGTGACGATGTCGAGTATCTCTTCGGCGACACCATCACCTCGATCTCACCCGACCGCGACGTGACATTCGAGCGCCACTCACCCCGACGGTTCGACGTGGTGGTGGGAGCCGACGGGCTGCACTCCGGGGTACGTCGGCTGACGTTCGGCGCCAACGTTTCCGAGAACTTCCTCGGTGGATACCTCTCGGTGGTTTCGGTGCCGAAGGACTTGGCCCGAGACGGTGAGATGACCGGCTACCTCAAACCCGGCCACATGGCCGGCATTTACACCGCCGACCACCTCGACGATGCCCGTGCGGTCTTCATCTTCCGCCCGATCCAACCGCTGGATTACGACTACCGCGATGTGGACCGCCAAAAGGCGCAACTGCGCGCCGCATTCGCACACATGGGTGCCGAGGTGGACAGCTGGCTGGACGAGGTGCCGCGGACGCCGACGTTCTACTTCGACGCCATCACCCAGCTGGAGATGCCCACGTGGTCACAGGACCGGGTCACCCTGGTCGGGGATGCCGGCTACTGCCCCGGCCCCGCTGTCGGCGGAAGCACCAGCCTGGCGGTGTACGGCGCCTACGTCCTGGCCGCCGAACTGGTACGAGCGGGTGACGATTACGCCGCGGCGTTCGCCGCCTATGAACGCACGATGCGGGCGCCGGTCGTCGGTAGCCGGAAGCTGGCCCGGGTCAACGCGAAGACGTTGGTGCCCATGAGCGGCTTGGGAATTCGTGCACTGGTGGGAGCCGGCCGGCTGATCTCGCTGCTGCCACTGGGTGTGGTCCAGTCACTGGCCCGGCTCAACACCAAGGGCGTGCGGCTCTACGACACCATGCCGCTGCCGAGCTGGCCCGCCCAACTGAAAGGGTGAAACCGTCCACCCGCGGCAGTACCGTGGCCACATGGGCGAACTCACCGACAAAGTGATCGCGTTCCTATCCGAGGGCACTCGCACCGCGGTGCTGGGTTGGGTTGCCGCCGACGGCCGCCCCTTGGCCGCACCCGTGTGGTTCGTGGTGGATGACGGGGCGCTCGTGTTCAACACCGGGAAGGACACCGCCAAGGGCCGGGCCCTGACCCGCGACCCACGCGTGGTGATGTGCGTCGACGACACCAACCCGCCGTTTGCCTTCGTCCAAGTCCAGGGCATCGCGACCATCAGCGAGGATCCGGACGAGCTGCTCGACATCGCCACCCGCACCGGCGGCCGATACATGGGCGCCGAGCGTGCCGAGGAATTCGGCCGGCGCAACGGGGTGCCGGGGGAACTCGTGGTGCGAGTCAAACCGACGAAGGTCCATGCCGCGTTCGACGTGGCGGATTGACGTGGCTGCCGTGACCGAGATCTCCGCATTCGCCGACATGCTGTCCCGCGACCAGGGCCTCTGCGTGCTCAGCACCCTGCGCGCCGACGGCAGCATCCAGTCCTCCGTGGTGAACGCCGGTGTGATGGCACACCCACGCACCGGCGAGCCCGCCGTCTCCCTCGTCGCGATCGGCGGGAGCCGCAAACTGCAGCACCTGCGCACCGATCCCCGGGCCACCGCCGTCGCCCGGTCCGGCTGGCAGTGGGTGACGGCCGAGGGCACCACCGAGATCATCGGCCCCGACGATCCGAGCCCCGGCACCGACGCCGAGGGGTTGCGGCTTCTGCTGCGCGCCGTCTTCGAGGCTGCCGGCGGCACCCATGACGACTGGGACACCTACGACCGCGTCATGCGCGAGGAGCGTCGCGCCGCGGTCTTCATCTCCCCCACCCGGGTGTATTCGAACCCGGGTTGACGTCGATATTGCGTACAGGGTCGTGAAATCTCGAAATCAACAGCCCTGAGCGCAATCTCGACGCCCACAAACGCAAATGCCCCCGACACCTGGTCGGGGGCATTTGACGTTCAGCGCTTAGCTCTCCAGCGAGGCCGGCGGCAGGAAGCGGTCGCCGTACTTGGCGGCCAGCTCCTTGGCCCGGGCCACGAAGGCCTCCTTGCCGACACCGAGCTCGCCCTGGTAGCCGACGATGAACTGCGCCGAACCACCGGTGTACGGCGGGAAGCCGATACCCATGATCGAGCCGATGTTCGCGTCAGCGGTCGAGGTGAGAACGCCCTCGTCGATGCACTTCTGGGTCTCCAGCGCCTCGGCGAACAGCATGCGGTCGATCATGTCCTGCAGCGGCGGCTGCGAGGACCCGGAGTTGAACGTCTCGCGCAGGCCGGGCCACAGCTGGGTCCGCTTGCCGTCGACGTACTCGTAGAAGCCGGCACCCTTCAGACGCGACGGGCGGCCGAGCTCGATCATCTTCTCCACGACAGCCTCGGCCGGGTGCGGCACGTGGGTGCCACCGGCAGCCTCGATGCCTTCCTTGGTGGCCACGGCGATCTTGTGCATGAGCTCCAGGTTGAGCTCATCGCTCAGCTGCAGCGGCGCCGCCGGGTAACCGGCCTGCGAACCGGCCTGCTCGATCGACGCGGGCTCCACGCCCTCGCCGAGCATGGCCAGCGCCTCGTTGACGAACGTGCCGATCACGCGGCTGGTGAAGAAGCCACGGCTGTCGTTGACCACGATCGGGGTCTTCTTGATGGCCAGCGTGTAGTCGAACACCCGGGCCAGCGCCTCGTCAGAGGTCTTCTCGCCCTTGATGATCTCCACCAGCGGCATCTTGTCGACCGGTGAGAAGAAGTGGATACCGATGAAGTCCTCCTGGCGCTTCACGCCGGTCGCCAGACCGGTGATCGGCAGCGTGGAGGTGTTCGACCCGAGCAGCGCGTTGGGCTCGACGATGTCCTCGATCTCCTGGAACACCTTGTGCTTGAGTTCCTGGTTCTCGAACACGGCCTCGATCACGAAGTCGACGCCCTTGAGATCCTGCGGATCGGCGGTCGGGGTGATCCGGGCCAGCAGCGCCGCCGACTTCTCCTCGGTGGTCTTGCCGCGCTTGAGCGCCTTGGCCTCCAGGCCCTCCGAGTACGCCTTGCCCTTCTGGGCCGCTTCGATGCTGACGTCCTTGAGGACGACGTCGTAGCCGGCCTTGGCCGACACGTAGGCGATGCCGGCGCCCATCATGCCCGCGCCCAGCACGCCGATCTTCTTGATCTCCTGCTTGGCGATGCCCTCGGGCCGCGAAGCGCCGCCGTTGATGGCCTGCAGGTCCAGGAAGAACGCCTGAATCATGTTTTTGGCGGTCTGGCCGGTGACCAGCGAGACGAAGTAACGGCTCTCGATGCGGCTCGCGGTGTCGAAGTCGACCTGCGCACCCTCGACAGCGGCGTCCAGGATCGCTCGCGGTGCCGGCATCGGGGCGCCCTTGAGCTGCTTCTTCAGCAGCGCCGGGAAGGACGGCAGGACCGCGGCGAGCGCCGGGGTGGACGGGGTGCCACCGGGGATCTTGTAGCCCTTGACGTCCCACGGCTGGGTGTGGGCCTCGGGGTTGGCCTTGATCCATGCCTTGGCCGCCGGAACAAGCTCCTCGACCGAGCCGACCAGCTCGTCAACCAGACCGGTGTCCTTGGCTTTGGCCGGGTTGAAGCGGGTGCCCTGGCTCAGGACCTCCATGAAGGCCTTCTGGATGCCGAACATGCGCACGGTGCGGGCCACGCCGCCACCACCGGGCAGCAGACCCAGGGTGACCTCGGGCAGACCGATCTGGCTGCCCTTGACGTCGGCGGCGATGCGGTGGTTGGTGGCCAGCGCGATCTCCAGGCCGCCGCCGAGCGCGGCGCCGTTGATGGCGGCCACGACGGGCTTGGGCAGGGTCTCCAGCTTGCGCAGGTCGGCCTTGATGGTCTCGACCATCTCGAACGCCTCGGCGGCGTCGTCCGGGCCGATGTTCATCATGCCCTTGAGGTCGCCACCGGCGAAGAACGTCTTCTTCGCGCTGGTGATCACCACACCGGTGATCGAATCCTGCTCAGCAACAAGTTTTTCCACGGCATTGTGCATGGATTCCTTGTAGTGCTCGTTCATCACGTTGGCCGAACCGGTCGGGTCGTCCAACGTCAGGGTGACGATGCCGTCGGCATCCTTGTCCCACTGAATGGTGTTCTCAGCCATTGGTTTTCAGCCCTCTCAGACGCGCTCGATGATGGTGGCCACGCCCATGCCGCCGCCGATGCACAGCGTGATCAGGGCACGCCGAGCGCCGCGACGCTCGAGCTCGTCGACCATGGTTCCGGTGATCATGGCGCCGGTGGCGCCCAGCGGGTGGCCCATCGCGATGGCGCCACCGTTGACGTTGAGCTTCTCGTCGGGGATGTTGAGGTCCTTCTGGAACTTCAGCACCACGGAGGCGAAGGCCTCGTTGAGCTCGAACAGGTCGATGTCATCGACGGTCAGGCCGGCGCGGTCCAGCACCTTCTGGGTGGCCGGAGTGGGGCCGGTGAGCATGATGACCGGGTCGGCACCGCTGGTGGCGGTGGCCACGATGCGCGCCCGCGGGGTCAGGCCCTGGCTCTGGCCGGCTTTCTCGGTACCGATCAGCAGCAAGCCCGCGCCGTCGACGATGCCCGAGCTGTTGCCGCCGGTGTGGACATGGTTGATCTTCTCGACGTAGTGGTACTTCTGCAGCGCCACGTCGTCGAAGCCGCCCATCGCGCCCAGACCCTCGAACGCGGACTTGAGCTTGCCCAGGTCGGCCACCGTGGTGCCGGGACGCATGTGCTCGTCGTGATCGAGGACGACCAGGCCGTTCTGGTCCTTGACCGGAACGACCGACTTGGCGAAGTAGCCGCCGGACCAGGCTGCCGCCGCGCGCTCCTGCGAGCGGGCCGCGTAGGCGTCGACGTCCTCGCGGGAGAAGCCCTCGATGGTGGCGATCAGGTCGGCGCCGATGCCCTGCGGGACGAAGCCGATGCGGTAGTTGGTCTCCGGGTCAGAGGCCCAGGCGCCACCGTCGGAGCCCATCGGGACGCGGCTCATCGACTCGACACCGCCGGCCAGCACCAGGTCGTCCCAGCCCGAACGGACCTTCTGGGCGGCCAGGTTGACGGCCTCCAGGCCCGAGGCGCAGAAGCGGTTGAGCTGGAAACCACCGGTGGTCTCCGGCAGCTTGGCCACCAGGCCCGCGGTGCGGGCGATGTCGCCACCCTGGTCACCGACCGGGGACACCACACCCAGGATGACGTCGCTGATCAGCGTCTCGTCGAGGTTGGGGAAGCGGGTCCGCAATTCGTTGATCAGGCCGACAACCAGGTTGACCGGCTTGATCTCGTTGAGGGCGCCGTTGCGCTGCTTGCCGCGCGGCGTGCGGATCGCCTCGTAGATGAAGGCTTCTTCGGACATGTCTTAGCTCCAGGTCCTGTTGAGGTTGGGTTGTGGGTTAGCCCACCGATGTGGACTGTCCTCTGCCCGGAGAATAGCAGCCTCTCCCAACCCGTTGGTTGGGCCTGTGCTCAGCGTCATCTTTCGCGGGATACACCTACGAGTCGACGGTCGCCGCATCGCCGCTTTCGACGCCAGGGCTGCCCCACGCGCGGCGCAGCGACCCCTCGGTGGAAAACGACGCAGCGGCACGTGCGCACGGCTGCGCGAGAGTCACAGCGTGCGCGAGAACTGCCGAGAGTTACGCCGAGCGGGGCTCCTCGATCGCCAGCAGCGTCGGATAGTCGGTGTAGCCGACCGGCCCTGGCGCATAGAAGGTAGACATGTCGGGCTCGTTGAGCTCCGCGCCCAACAGCAGCCGGTCGATCAGGTCTGGGTTGGCCAGGTACGCCCGCCCGACCGCGGCCGCGCTGATCGCGCCCCACTGGGCGTAGCCCTCCAGCTGAGAGAAGTCGGTGCCGGTGGCCCGGCCGGTGTTGAGCACGAACGTGCCCGACCACAGCGCACGGATGACGCCGAACGTGTGCTCGGCCGGGTCGATGAGCACGTGCAGGTAGGCCAGGCCCAGCGGGGCGATCCGATCCAGCAGCGCCTCATAGGTGCTGACCGTGTCGTTCTCCCGCATGCCCCCGGCGGAGTTCCCGGGCGAGATGCGCAGCCCGACCCGGCCGGCGCCGATCTCGTCCACCACGGCCTCGACCACCTCGGCGGTCAGCCGGGCCCGGTTCTCCGGCGACCCGCCGTAGGCATCGGTGCGCTGGTTGACCACATCGGAGGCGAACTGGTGCAGCAGATAGCCGTTGGCTCCGTGGATCTCGACACCGTCCATGCCGGCGTCGATCGCCCGGCGCGCGGCGGCGCGGAACTGCTCGACGATGGCCGGGATCTCGGCGGTATCGAGGGCCCGCGGCGTCTGCAGCGGCTTCTTGCCGGTGGGCGTGTGGGTGACCACGTCGGCCGCGATCGCCGACGGTGCGACGGACTCGAACCCACTGATCTCGGGATGTGCCAGGCGGCCGACGTGCCACAACTGGACGAACATCTTGCCGCCCGCGGCGTGCACCGAGTCCGCGATCTCGGCCCAGCCGTGCTGGTGCCGGTCGGTGTAGAGGCCGGGCGTGTTCATGTACGCGCCGTTGGCGGTCTCGGCGACGGCGGTGGCCTCACTGATGATCAGGCCGGCCCCGGCGCGCTGCGTGTAGTACTGCGCGGCCAGCGGCGACGGCGTGCCGTCGGCATCGGCGCGGGAACGCGTCAGCGGCGCCATGAACAGACGGTTGGCGGCGGCGGTGTCGCCGACCTGGATCGGCTGCAGCAGCGCGGCGTCGGCGTTCAGTTTCTGGGTCACGCCGCTGTTCAGCGCGATCGGCGTCCGGATCATTCCCGCCGTGTGATCGCCGCGCCTGCGCCCAGCGCACCGCGCCTGCGTCCAGAGCGCGGATTCGCCGAAATTTGCGATCTCACCGCAGTCTCGGCGGGCATCCGCGCCTACCCTCGACGCTCATGACCGTTCAACGGCTGCAGCCCTTCGCCGTCACCATCTTCGCCGAGATGTCCGCGCTGGCCGGCCGGCTGGGCGCGGTCAACCTCGGACAGGGTTTCCCCGACGAGGACGGCCCGGCCGAGATGCTCAAGGTGGCGCAGAATGCCATCGCGGAGGGTGACAACCAATACCCGCCCGGCCTCGGCATTCCCGAGCTGCGCACGGCGATCGCCGCGCAGCGCAAACGCCACTATGGCATCGACTACGACGCCGACACCGAGGTGCTGGTGACCGTCGGAGCGACCGAGGCCATCGCCGCGGCGGTCCTGGGCTTGGTCGAGCCGGGCTCGGAAGTTCTGGTGATCGAGCCGTTCTACGACTCCTACTCCCCGGTGATCGCGATGGCCGGCTGTGTGCGCAAGGCCGTGCCGCTGGTGGCGGCCGGGGCCGGGTTCGCCATCGACGTCGACGCACTGCGCCGGGCGGTCACTCCACGAACCCGGGCGCTGATCCTGAACTCGCCGCACAACCCGACCGGCGCGGTGGCCTCCGATGCCGAGCTGAGTGCCATCGCGGCCCTGGCCGTCGAACACGACCTGCTGGTGATCAGCGACGAGGTGTACGAGCAACTGGTGTTCGGTGTCGAGCACCGACCGGTGGCCGGCTACCCGGGCATGGCGGAACGGACCGTGACCATCTCCAGCGCGGCCAAGATGTTCAACGTCACCGGCTGGAAGATCGGCTGGGCGTGCGGGCCTGCCGATCTGATCGCCGGGGTGCGCGCCGCCAAGCAATACCTCACCTACGTGGGCGGCAGCCCGTTCCAGCCCGCGGTGGCCCACGCCCTCAACCACGAGGACGGCTGGGTGGCCGACCTGCGCCAGTCATTCGAGGCCAAGCGGGACAGGCTTGGCAATGCGCTCGCCGACATCGGCTTCGAGGTGCATGACAGCCGCGGCACATATTTCCTGTGCGCCGACCCGCGGCCGCTGGGCTATTCCGACAGCACGCAGTTCTGCGCCGAGTTGCCGCACAAGGCCGGGGTGGCGGCGATCCCGATGTCGGCGTTCTGCGATCCAGAAGCTCCGCATGCCGATCTGTGGAATCACTTGGTGCGCTTCGCATTCTGCAAGCGCGACGACACCATGGACGAGGCGATTCGCCGACTTGAGGTGCTGCGTGCCTAGCCTTCGCCGCTGAGTCCGCTGAGTTCGATGGCGCGTTCCCTGGCCGTCATCGCGCCCCAGATGCCGTAGGGCTCGGGTGCGGAGAGTGCATGCGTGCGACACCGCTCCAACACCGGGCATTCCCGGCAGATCGCCTTGGCCGCGTCCTCCCGCCTGCGCAACGGACGCCCCCGCACCTCGTCCGGGAAGAACACCTCTGACGGATGGTCCCGGCAGCGGCCGCGCTGCTGCCAGCTCCACTCATCGAGGGCCGGTGGCGGCAGATTGCGTGGCGAGCGGTAGACCGGAATCGCCGGACGGGGCGCGGCGACATCGCGTATCTCCTGTCGCGCAACGATTTCCAGTGGTGGCTGGCTGTCGAAAAGCGTACGGGACACGGCGTTCACCCCTTTGCGGAAGTTGGTGTACGGCCTGCCATGCTGCCAGCCCAGGCTCGCGCAACAGGTTGTCACCTTGTAAAGAATCGACCGCAGATCGCGACACTTTGCTGCCTCATTCCGGCACGCCGCGGGCAATTGAGTGGTATGCCGGGCGGTGACCGAGAGCGTCCGAGAATCGGGTAGTCAGGTACTCGCGCGCACTCTCACCGGGTTTGCCACCATCGAAAAGACACTGGTGGGAGGCGTAATGAACCCAGGAGCGACAACGCTTGGGCGGGCTGCGGGACTCGCGGCGGTCGCCGCGTGCGCGATATTGGCTGTCGCCTGTGGCGGTCAGGACGAGCACACCGAGACGACGCCAAAGGTGCCGACCCAGGCCAGCGTGTCCCTACCGACGACCACGACGACCAAGTCGGGTCCGGCCACCACGTTCTCCGACCCGACGACCACCGCGCTCGGCACGGGTGGTTACACCACCACGACGACCTCCACGACGACGACGCTCACGGTTCCGCCGACGACCACGACACTGACCACCACCACGGTCACCCCGCCCACCACGACCGCGTCGCCGGCGCCGCCCTCGTGAGCGACGAATCGAAGTCGCTCACCCACTCCGCCGAGCGGTGGCTGAGCCTGGCGGCCCTCGTCGTGGCGCCGACGTCGCTGATCACCGGGCTGTGCTACTTCTTCGGTCTGCTGTTCATCCGGAACCGGTTGCAGTACTTCGGGGTCGACCCGGCGACCCTCGGCTACACCTCGGCCGATTACGCCGTGACCACCATCGGGATCTTCTTCTTCGCGGCCCTGCGCGTGCTCGTCGTCCTCGCCGTGCTCGTGGTGCTGGCGGTGGCCGTGCGACGGTGGGTGGCCACAGGGCGCCGCATCGCGCTGCTGCGCAGCATCTCCTGGCTCTTGATCGCCCTCGGAGCGGCGGG
>NZ_LT546207.1:3185279-3189463 GCF_900078665.2 Mycolicibacterium houstonense
CGGCCGGCGTCCGCGGCCGCCGCGGTGATCGTCGGCACGATGAACTCGCCGACGGTGCGCGGGCCGGCCAGGTACGGCAATGTCCCGTCGGCCAACTCGCCGGTCACGCGCAGGGCCTTGGGCCCCATCGCCGCAACGTACACCGGCACCGGAGCGCCACCGGACACATGGACGGGCCATTCCGGATTAGCGGTGAACGCGCTGCCGTGGAAGTCGACGGCACCGTCATGAAAGATCGCGCGCAGCACCTGTAGGTGTTCGCGTAACCGGCCCACCGGATCGGACCACACCGTGCCGAACGCCCGATGCTCCGGCGCATGCGATCCCAGACCGAGGCCCAACGTGAAATTCCCGTGGGTGCCGGCCTGAGCGGTCTGGGCTGCCGAGGCGACCAGCAGCGGGTGACGGGGATTGATTGGCACCACCGAGGTACCCACGCCGAGGCCGGGCACCGCCGCGCCGACCAGCGCCGCCAGCGTGATGGCGTCGACATCGAACTGCTGGGCCAGCCAGATCTGGCGGACCCCGCCGGCATACGCGTTGCGGGCCTGCGAAATCGCGGCATCGACGACGTTGGGGGCGGACGGGTTCAGGGGAAGGACAACTCCGGTCGGCATATCGACACGAACCGCCGCGGCCGCGCCGGCTATTCCGTTCCGCTCACGCTGCGCCATACCCGTGACATGCCGCTGCACCGGCCGCGGCGACGTGCTCGAGGGGCTAAGCGCGGCGGGCGTTGTTCATGACGCGCTGACGCAACCGTTCGATGGCGACGTCGAGCACCAGCTTCCTGGCGCGCTTGATGAGGAACTCCGGGATCGGCATCGCGACGTCGACGATGATGTCGAACCGCACCCGCGTCTTGTCCACCTCGGGTGTCAGGTTGTATTCGACGTGCTGCCCCCGCTGCTGCAGATTGGGCTCGGCATCCCACACCATCCAGTAGTCGCCCCAGTGGTACTCGAGCAGCTCCTTGTCCGTGATGCCCAGCAACCGCATCGTCGCGGTGACGTGGTGGGGCTTGCCGTCGGGGTAACGGTCGATGACCTTGACCTGGCGGTGCAGTGCCGACCAAGACGGCAGCGCCTCGACATCGGCGAGCACCTCCATGATCGCCTCCGGTGAGGCGTCAAAGACCACCTCGCGTGATGCCTGCACGGCCACGCCTCCAAATCTAGCGAAGCGTGCCGCCGGAGGCTGTCATTCTCCGGCGCGAGCCGGTCAGCAAATGATCAGCCGCGTTGTCTCGCCACGATCACCGGGGCCGGCGACGAATGGACCACCGCGGAGCTGACCGAGCCAAGCAGCAGCCCGGTGAATCCGCCCCGTCCCCGGTTGCCGACCACCACCAGCTGCGCGGTTTCGGCCTGGGCCAACAGTTGCCGAGCCGGTTTGTCGGGCATGACCACCCGCCGCACCGTGACGTCGGGATACCGCTCGCCCCACCCGGCCAGCTGTTCGGCCAGTGCGCGCTCGGCCTGAGGGCCCAGATCGTCCCACCTGACGTCGGGGAACTCGGCATTCAGATCGGTCCAGGTGTGGACCACCACGAGCTCGACCCCGCGCCGCGAGGCCTCGTCGAAGGCGATCTCGGTGGCGAGTTCGGAGGCAGGTGAGCCGTCGACCCCGACAACCACGGGTGCCGTCCCAGGGCGTTCGTTCTCGGGGATCACCGCCACCGGACCATGCGCATGGTGGGCCACGCTCGAGCTCACCGAACCGAGCAGCCGGCGTCCCCACTTGCTCAGGCCGCGCGAGCCCACCACCACCAGATCGGCGTGCCGCGAGTATTCGATCAGGGTGGCAACGGCGTGCCCGGGAACCGCCTTGTCCACGATGCGCAGCGGCCCCGTCCCGGCGGTCGCCTCGGTGGCGACCCGGCGCGCGGCGTCCAGGGCCTCCCGCCCCTGCTGGTCCTGGAAATCCCAATAGTCTTGAGGCAGGGCAACATCGAGCCAGATCGGCGACATCGCACCGGGCAGCGCATACACCAGCGTGAGCTGGACGCCGCGCAAGGCCGCGTCCCGGGCGGCCCACGCGACTGCGGCGTCCGACGACGGCGACCCGTCCACTCCGACGACGATGCCGTGCCGTACGTCGTGTTCACTCATTCGAATCTCCTTGTGCCGAGCGGCAGATGATCACCGGTACCGGGCTGTGGTGCAGCAGGTTGAGACTCGTCGAGCCCAGCAGCACGCCGGCCAGCGCGTTGCGGCCTCGCGATCCGACCACCACCAGGCCCGAATCCCCGACATGCTTCAACAAGGCCTTGCCCGGGGATTCGGGCTCGACGAAACACTTGGCCTCGACGGCGGGGTGACGTTTGTTGTGGACGTCGACGGTCTCGGTCAGCGCCGCCAGTTCGGCGGACTCGACACCGTCCCAGTCGATCAGCAACGGAATGGTCACCCCGGTCTCGGCCGGCGCGGCCAATGACAACGAGCGCACCGCCTCGACCGCGAGGCCGAACCGATCCGCGAACTCGAATGCCGTTTTCAGCGCCTCCTGCGCGGCGGGGCTGTCGTCGACCCCGACCACGACGGGGTCGTCCCCCGGGGACAGCGACTCGCCGCGGAAGGCGACCACCGGACACTTCGACCGGGTCGCCACGGACAGCGCCGTCGAGCCGAGCAGCAGGGCCGCCGCCGGGGTGACCGTCCTCCCACCGAGCACAACCAGCCGCGCATCGTGGCTGGCCTCGATCAACACCTGGTCGGCGGCCTCGTTGAACGACACCGTGGACACCGCCAAATCCGGACGGTCGGCCCGCACGGCCTCATCGGCGGCCTTCAGGAACGCCNTCGCCGCCGGCTACTGGATCCTGGCGCTCACCGGCGGCATCGGTCACCTCGGCCGGCTGCCGGTCTCGGCCGAGCGGGTCCTGCTCGGGCTGGCGGCGACCGGCCTGGTGGTGGCGCTGTTCTGGGTCACCGACATGTATGCCGCGGAGCAGGGCACGCGCAACGGCGCGTTCACCGCGGCCAACCTGTGGGCCGCCGACGGCGATTACACCGCAGTGCAGCTCGACACCACCGAGGCCCTGAATCTCCCGGGCGATCTGGTCAAGGTGACAGTCCTGCCGGCACAGGGCACGCCCGCCCCGCCGGTCTACCGCTACCAGTGCCTGCGTGTCCTCGAAGCGCACGGAGGCAGCTATGTGCTGGTGCCGGCCAGATGGTCGCGGGAACGCGGCTACGCGATCACCCTCACCCCCGATGCGACACACCGTGTGACCGCGGTCGTGGATTCCACGCCCGTGGCGAAAGGCCCCAGCGTGGACCCGTTCTGGCAGTGTCCGGAGCTGGTCCGCACCTATCAGAAGGGTGATCTCGAGCCGATCCTGATCGGTCCTGAAGACGCGCAGACCATCGTGCAGGCGGACGGCCTTCGCGCCGCCGGCCCCGACACGAGTGCCGCCGCGGCTCCTTCTGCCGTCGGCGATGCCTCGGCGAAAGGCTGTGCGTCCGAAGATGTTCCGTCTGCGCTTCCGGCCTATCCCGAGGAGGTCGAAGCAACGCGGGAACGCGAGATCACCGATGACAGCGGGCGGACCTGGTTGCGGCAACGCGCCATGGTTTTTCCCAGTCCGGCCGCGGCCGAGGATTTCTTGGCCCGCGTGCAAGACCACTGGGGCTATTGCGTGGGCCGGGCTGCCGCAGTAGACCGGCCCGGGGAAGCCCAGATCCGCACACTCGGCTCGCCTGGACTGCAGGAAGGCGTTCTGTCGGTGCCCGATTCGGCTTCCGCTGACACAACCGCTGATTGCACCCAGGCCCTGGCAGCCAAGTCCAACATCGTCGTCGCGGTCGACCTCTGCGGCACCGCCGAGCCCGCACGCGCGGTCGCCGTCGCCTACGCGATCCGGGGCCGGATCCCCACCGACTACTAGGGCAGGCTCGCGGCCACCGCCCACAACGCGGCCAGATCCTCGGGCTCTCTGCGGATCGGGCTGAGTGCCACGTCGGTGGCCCCGGCGTCGAGATAGCGTTGCAGCTGCGCCCGCACCTGGGCGGGCGACCCGACGGCCGCCAGCTCGGCGACACTGGAAACCTGCTCGCGGGCAATGACTTTCTGATAGGACGGGATGGTCTCGTAGAAGGCCAGTTGCTGCGCCGCGGCATCGCGGGCGGCGTCTGCATCGTCATCGACCAGGGTCGGCACCATCGCCACCACGCGGGGTCGCG
>NZ_LT546207.1:3190924-3193041 GCF_900078665.2 Mycolicibacterium houstonense
CGGGCGCGCCTGCCGGCGTCCGGGAGAACCGCGGCGCGGGCGCGGCCTGGGCCACGCCCTCGACGTCGACCAGCGTCGACCGGGCCAGCAGATGCTCGCTTTCGGCCGCCTCACCCCAGGTCAGTACCGGTGTCACGCAGGCGTCGGTGCCGGCGAAGATCTTTGTCCACTCATCACGGGTCTTGGTCTTGAACCGCTCGGTGAAGATGTCGCGCAGTTCGTCGTAGCGGGCCAGCTCGAACTGACCGGGGATCTCGGCGGCGTCCAGGCCGAGGCCGGCCACCAGCTGCGCGAAGAATTGCGGCTCGATGGATCCGACGGCCATGTAACCGCCGTCGGACGTCTCGTAGGTCCGGTAATACGGGGCGCCGCCGTCGAGCAGGAACGACTCGCGTTCGTCGCGCAACGAGCCGGTGGCCCGCATGGTCCACATCATCTGGGACAACATGCTGACGCCGTCGACCATCGCGGCGTCGATCACCTGGCCCTTGCCGGATTTCTCGCGCTCGAACAGTGCGGTGACGATGCCGATGACCACCAGCATCGAGCCGCCACCGAAGTCGGCCACGAGGTTCAGCGGGGCCACCGGCGGACGGTCGCGGAAGCCGATCGCCGAGAGGGCACCGGTCTGCGACAGGTAGTTGATGTCGTGACCGGCGGTGGTGGCCAGCGGGCCGTCCTGGCCCCAGCCGGTGATGCGGGCGAAGATCAGCCGCGGATTGACCGCTTCGCACTCGGCCGGGCCGATACCGAGGCGTTCACAGGTGCCGGGCCGGAAACAGTCCAGCAGCACATCGGCTTTGGCGACCAGGTCCAGCAGCTTGCCCGGCTCGGACTTGACGTCCAGATCGACGATGCGCTTGCCGCGGTGCAGCAGGTCGACGTTCTCGGCGGGCATGGTCAGGCCACCGGGGCGACGCACTCGCACCACGTCGGCCCCCAGGTCCGACAGCATCATCGCGGCGTGTGGCCCGGGGCCGATGCCGCCGAGTTCGATAACTCGCACTCCGGCGAGCGGTCCGGTGTTGGTCATGCGAGGCACACTAAGGGATGGGCGAAAACGGCTACACCGTCGGTGACTATCTACTGGACCGGCTCGCCGAACTCGGGGTGACCGAGGTCTTCGGCGTTCCCGGCGACTATCAGCTGGAGTTTCTCGACCACATCCTGGCTCACCCGAAGGTCAACTGGGTCGGCGGCGCCAACGAGCTCAACGCCGGTTACGCCGCCGACGGCTACGGCCGGCTGCGGGGTATGGCCGCCTTGGTCACCACCTTCGGCGTCGGCGAACTGTCGGCGGCCAATGCCATTGCCGGCAGTTACGCCGAGCACGTCCCGGTGGTCCACATCGTCGGCGCGCCGTCCAAGGATTCCCAGGGCGCCCGCCGTATCGTGCACCACACCCTCGGCGACGGCGACTTCGAGCACTTCCTGCGGATGAGTCGTGAAATTACCTGTGCGCAGGCCAATCTGGTGCCCGCTACGGCGACCCGAGAGATCGACCGGGTGCTCTCGGAAGTGCGTGAGCAGAAGCGGCCGGGCTATCTGCTGATCGCCACCGACGTGGCCCGGTTCCCCACCGAGCCGCCCACCGCGCCGCTGGCCCGCTACACCGGCGGCACGAGTCCGCGGGCGCTGTCGATGTTCCGCGCCGCGGTCGGCGAGATGATCGGCGATCACCGACTGACGGTGCTGGCCGATTTCCTGGTGCACCGGCTGGGCTGCGTCGACGAGCTCGGTGCGCTGCTGGCCGCCGACACCGTGCCGCACGCCACCCTGATGTGGGGCAAGAGTCTGGTCGACGAGAGCTCGCCGAACTACCTGGGCATCTATGCCGGTGCGGCCAGCGAGGATTCGGTGCGCGAGGCGATCGAGGAGGCTCCGGTGCTGGTGACCGCGGGGGTGTTGTTCACCGACATGGTCAGTGGATTCTTCAGCCAGCGCATCGACCCGGCCCGCACCATCGACATCGGCGTCAACCAGAGTGTGGTGGCCGGGCAGGTCTACGCCCCGCTGGACATGGCGGCCGCACTCGATGCCGTCACCGCGATCCTCACCGAGCGCGGCGTCACCTCGGCGGCGCTGCCGCCCGCGCCGGTCCGCGCCCACTCCGACCC
>NZ_LT546207.1:3193135-3308312 GCF_900078665.2 Mycolicibacterium houstonense
GCCGGGCTGGCCGACCGCGCGCGGCGCACCGTGCTGCTGATCGGCGACGGCGCGGCCCAGCTCACCATCCAGGAATTGGGCGCGTTCGGCCGCGAGGGCCTGGCGCCCGTCGTCATCGTGGTCAACAACGACGGGTACACCGTGGAACGCGCAATCCACGGTGTCACAGCCGAATACAACGACATCACCGGATGGCGCTGGACCGAGCTGCCCGCCGCGCTCGGGGTGCCCGACGCGCTCACCTTCCGGGTCAGCACCTATGGCGAGCTCGACGACGCGCTGAGCGCCGCAGCCGAAACGCCGCAGCGCATGGTGTTCCTGGAGGTGATGCTGGGCCGGATGGACATCCCGCCGCTGCTGACCGAATTGGCACAGTCGGCCTCGGCGGCCAACGCGGGTTGAATCCGGCGGCTCAGCCCTTCTTGACCTTGAGCACCTGCTTGCGCAGGCCGTCGGTGGCGGTCTCGACCCCGCCCTTCATGGTCCGCTTGAGGATGAAGCCGGGCAGGGGCACCGACAGATCGATGGTGATGTCGAACCGAACCCGGGTCTTGTCCCCTTCGGGCGTCAACGTGTAGCTGGCGTCCTGCGCCTTGAGCTGGCCCGCGCTCACCAGCGTCCAGCTCACCTTGTTGTCACCCCAGGTGTATTCGATCACCTGCTCGTCGGTCAGCCCGGCGGCCTTGACGGTCATCTTGACCTGCTTGGGCCTGCCGTCCTCGTAGGTCTCGAGGATCTCCGCGCGCTGGTACTGCGGTGACCAGGTGGGCGTCGCCTCCACGTCCGCGACGACGTCGAGGATCTCCTCCGGGGTCGCCTCGATCACTACTTCACGAGAATCGCTGGTTGCCATGGGCCGAAGGGTACCCGGGCTAACCTCGACAATATGAGCGATGCGGTTGATCCGACGGTGCGCCCCAGCGGGACCGGCTGTGTGGACTGCGAAGCCGACGGCGGGTGGTGGGTGCACCTGCGGCGCTGCGCGGCGTGCGGGCACATCGGCTGCTGCGATGACTCGCTGGCACGCCACGCGTCGGCGCACTGGCGCGCCACCGGCCATCCGATCATCCGGTCGTTCGAGCCGGGTGAGGACTGGTTCTGGAACTTCGAGACCAACCAGTACTACGACGGCCCCGAGCTCGCACCACCCCAGTCCCACCCGCGAGACCAGCCGGTGCCCGGCCCGAAAGGCCGCGTGCCCGTGGACTGGGCCGCTCAGCTTCGCAATCGTTAGCCGCCCAGCACGGCCTTGGCGGCGTTGTAACCAGGGATGAAGGTGATCCCGGGCCCACCGTGGCACCCGGCACTGGCCAGGTACAGCCCGTCGATGGGAATCGGTTGACCGACATAGCCTTTCGGTCCGGGACGGTTGGGGCCCATCTGCTCGGGATGGATCAGGCCGTGGCAGTAGTCGCCACCGGGGGCGCCGAACATGGTGCCCATGTGCCGCGGCGTGAACGTGGTGTGCCGAATGATGCGGCGCTGGAAATCCGGTGCCAGCCGGGTGATCTTCTCGATGACCCGCCGGCCCATCTCGGCCTTCCGTTCGCCGTAACCGGAGGCCGACTCCTCGACCGGAAACCATAGGGCGAACGCCGAAGCAGCGTGCTTTCCCGCCGGGGCCAGGGTGGGGTCGTGCGCCGACGGAACCTGGAACGCGATCGCCGGATCGGCAGGCACGATCCCGCGCCGGGCATCCTGCCACTGCTGCTGCAGTTCTTCCGGCGTGCTGAAAAGACCGATGGCAGCCTGCATTTCCGGGTCGTTCAACATCTCGTACGGGGAGCCGAACGTCGGCGCTCCGTCGAGGGCGAAGTGCATCTGCAGATAGCTGCCACGGTGGTCGACCCGAGTGAACCGCTCGCGCACCTCGGCGGGCAGCGCGTCGGGGTCGATCAGCTCGGTGATCGTGGTGTCCGGGGCGATCGCCGACACCACGACCGGTGCGGTGATCGTCGCTCCGCCGGCCAGGCGGACCCCGCGGATCCGGCCGTCGTCGACCAGGATGTGTTCGACGCTGCTGCGCAATCGCAATTCCCCGTCCGCCGCGGTGAACCGGCCGGACAAGTGGTCGGTCAGGGCACCGATCCCGCCTGCGAGCTTCTTCATCAACATGGCGTTCTCGTCGGGTACCGCGAGTCCGTAGGCAAGGGCGGCCGCACTGCCCGGCGTCTCGGGCCCGCGGTAGGTGGTGTTGACCGCCAGGAAGGCCAGCATGCCGCGCAACGCGCCGTGCTTCTCCCGATCCGGCAGGTAGCGGTCCAGCACGCCGCTGACCGATCCGAACAGCAGATCGTCGACCGCCGACCGTTCGGATTCGGTTGTCGCACAGGCATACATCTCGTCGAGCGACCGCGGCGGGCGGCCCGCGTCGAACCGACCCAGCGCCCGGGTTGGGGCCAGGCTCCACGCCATCAGTCCGGCCATCCCGGTGACCGCGTCGGCGCCGTGCACCTCACCGAGGTGGGCGAGCATCTTCATCGGGTCGGCGTAGTAGACGACCGGCGGATCGCCGATCCCGCGCAGCGATACCGACATGACCTCCAGGTCCACGGTCGGCAAGGTGTCCAGTCCGAGTTCGGCGCTCACCACCGCCGAGGTGGGGAACTGCAGCGACCCGGCGATCTCGAACCGGTAGCCGTCGAACAACTCCACGGTCGACGCCATCCCGCCGGCGTACCGCCCGGCCTCCAGGCACAGTGTCCGCATTCCGGCACGGGCCAACAGGGCCGCCGCGGCCAGTCCGTTGTGCCCGGCACCGATCACGATCGCGTCGTAGTCCGCCATCGACTGAGGCTGACATCGGAACGCCAGTTTTGTCAATAATGACAAAACTGGTACTTCGCGGGCGTCAGTCCAGACCCGACCGCAGCGCTTCCAGCGCGGTCCGGCACATCCGCGCCAGTTCGGGCAGCGACCGCTCCCCCGCGTCATTGCCCACCATCCACAGCTCCATGGCGCCGAACACGGCCGCCGCCACGCACCTGGCATTGACCACGATCCGCAGCCGCTCATCGCCCCGCGGCACCCCGGCGTGGCGGGCCACCAGCAGATCGGCCACCGCATCGGCGAAGTCGGATTCGACCTGACGGATGTGCCGCACAATGCGTTCCGGATCGAGTTCGGCGGCACGCATGCTGGCGATCTTGGTCACCGCGTCGACGTCGTAGGGGAATGCCAGGATCGCCGACTGCACCGAGTCGAGGACCGATTCGGTGGCAGGCCGCTCAGCCAGGGCGGCACGGAACCAGTGCAAGCCGGCGTCGTAATCGGCAAACAGCAGATCGTGTTTGGACGTGAAGTGGCGGTAGAAGGTACGCAGCGACACCCCGGCGTCCGCGGCGATCTGCTCGGCCGAGGTGTCCTCGACCCCCTGCGCCAGGAACCGCACCAGGGCGGCCTGACGCAGCGCCTCGCGGGTGCGCTCACTGCGCGCGGTCTGCGCGGGCCTGACCATGCCGGTGAAGTTACCGCATCCGTCGACACATCCGAGCCCCACGAAATGTCAATATTGACAAAACTTCGGCGGGCGAGTGTGCTCACGGCATGGTGTCTCTCATCGTTCACGCGATCCTGGGCGTCGCCGTCGTCGTCCTGGTGATCCGCCTCAACCCACACATCTTCTCGAGGCCGCCCGGGCCTGCCCTGTCCCGCGCCGAGTTGGCCTATTACCTCGTCGGCCTCGCATCGATCCCGATCTGCTGGTATTTCAACGCGCAGTTCATCGCGCAATACGCCGTACCGGACGGCAACCCGATCTGGGGACCCGGAAGTTGGACCGAGTTCATCACCCTGGGGTACACCAACCCCGCCGCGAGTTCGGCAAGCGCCGACTACACGATCGCCAATGTCGTTCTGCTGCCGCTGTTCACGATCATCGACGGGCTGCGGCGCGGAATCCGCCATCCCTGGCTCTTCTTCGTCGCGAGCCTGTTCACCAGCTTCGCGTTCGCATTCGCCTTCTACTTCGCGACCATGGAACGCCAGCGCCGCCACCAACGGGCCGAGGTCGCGGTCAACTGAGCGGCGTCAACAACGCGGTGCAGGCCACCACGGCATCCTCGGTGATCTCGCGAACCTGACCACCGCTCTCCACCGTGACCGCGGTGAGCTCGCGCAGGCCGCCCAGCATCATGATGATGCGATTCCGCGAGATCGCCACCCCCGCCGAGCGGAACGCGTCCGTCGCGATCATCGCCTGCACCATCGCGATGAATCCCTCCATCGACTCCCGCTGCAGTGCCCGCGCCGCGCTTCCCAGCGTCGGCACGTCACGAATCCAGGCCAGCATCAACTCCGGATGATCCTCGTAGGAGGCGATCCATGCCTCGACAGCCTGACGCACCTGGGCCTGCCAAGGGGCACTGCGATCCACCGCGCCGACGATCCCCCGTGCCTGCTGGGCGGTGACGCTGCTCAGCAGCGCCACGAAACACTGCTCGCGGCTGTCGAAATACTCGTAGAAGGTGCGGCGCGAGGTCTTGGCCCGCCGCACAATGTCGGCGACCGTGGTGTTCTGGTAGCCGTCCTCGACGATCGATTCGAGCAGGGCTTCGAGCAGACGCGTCCGATACGCGCTCTTGCCGGCCTCAACCGATGTGGTGGAACTGTTCATCTCGGGCTGCCATCGTAGTGCCGATCAGCGGCGCACGGTCGACCATGTACAGCGCAGCGTAACGCGCGGTGATCAGCCGATCGCCGTGAATGGGCTCAACACATCCCGCACGAATTGGGCGATGTTCACCGACGGATCGCCGTCCGGGAAGCTCACCGTCGCGAGCACGTTCCCGCCGGCGTCGGCGAAATTCTGATCGGCGCGGCCCTGGTGTGTCGAGGACGTCACCACGATGATGCCCGTCGCACCCGCCTTCTTGGCCAGCGGAACCGAGAACCGCGCGTTCTGCACGGTGCTGTTGGCCCGGTCTTCGACGAGATGCGGTTGGCCGGAAAACCAAGTGTCAGTAGCAGATTGCGCATCTGCCCGGCTTCGGTCTTGCCGTTGCGCGGATTTCCACCGGTGACGATCACCGGTGATTGCGGAAACGCCTGGGCGACTGCGAGGCCGGTGAGCACGCGGTGATAGAGGATCGTGCGCATCGATCCGTCCGGCTGCAGACCGTAACCCAGGATCACGATCGCGGGCTTGGTGAAGTCCTTGCCCGCCACGGCCGGCGCCGCATGTGCCACCGCCGGGGTGAGACCGCCGCACGCGACAGCCAGGGCCAGCACCGTCGTCGCCAGGAATCGCCGCAAGCGGCCGGCCGATGCACGCGCTCGGCGCACGGTCTCACCCCCATCAGATTGCGACACGCGTGATTATCGGTGCCAATGAGGGCGATGTTACAGATATGCTCCGTGAGGCGCATTGTGCCTTCTGTTACTTTCGGCCGCGTCGGCCGTCATCTCCGGCACGTGCGGGCCGGCCTGGATTTTCCTCAGACAACCGCCACCAACTCCTCACCGCCTCCTGTCTCCAACCGTGCACAGTGACTGGTTCAGCCGGCCCGCACGACGAAACGACGGATCTGAAACTTGTGACCGGTAGCGGGCCGGGTCCGCACATCATGGCTCGACCCGAAACACACGGAGGTGAAGGCGATGTCGATCAACGACTACTCCGCGGCAATGACCGCGGGAGCGTACGGATACCTGGCGGCACTGGCCGCGGCGGCCGTGTTCGCGGTGCTCTGGCGGATCGCCACGGCACCACGACACCCGGTGACCGGCGAACCCGTGAGCGCGACCGAGCTGGCGTTCCTGCGGTCGGACATCGCCCCGGTGGTGGCCGCCCTGGCCGCCCTGCGCGCCGGTGGACGGATCACCGCGAACCGCCGGGTGGACCACTCGGTGCCGGCCCAGGACACCGACCGGTTCACCGAACGGCTGCTGAACCGGGTCGTCGGCGACCAGGACCACACCGTGCCGAACCTGTACGACGCGTCTCGGGGCGACCTGGCCGCTCTGGAAGAGCAGTTGAGCCGGCGGGGCCTGGTCCGCACCCGAGCCGACCGGATCCGGATGCGGTGGGGCGCGGCACCGTCGTTCCTGGTGCTGGCAATGGGCATCGCGTATGCCGTGCTCCTGGTCAACCACGTGAACGAACGCCCCCAGAACGTGGTGCCGCTCATGGCGGTCATCGTGGCGTCGATCGGGTACGTCGTCGTCGTGTTGCCGCGCCTGCTCTCGGTAGACCGGCTGACCCGGGCCGGACGACGCCTCCTGGCCGCCGAACAGGAGCGTCTGGCCTACCTGAAGCCGGCCGAACGCCCGGCATTCGAGACCTATGGCCCGGCNGTCGGCCGGCTGGCGGCCTGCGCGCAGGCGTTGAGCGCACCACTGGTCAGCGAGCACATCGCCTTCGTGCGGGCCGGCGGCATCGAGGCCGGGCATCTGCTGCCGGTCCCCCGCACGCGTGAGGCCCTGGATGTCTTGGCCCGCAACATCGAACGCACCGCCGGGCAGTTACCGGTGCCGCTGGCGGTGGAGAACATCGCCTCGTTCGTGGAATGGCCGGAGTCGGATCTCACCGAGTCGGAGTTCCTCACCGAACTGGTCGACCGCACGGGCGTGCTGCTAGTGCTCGACGTGGCGAACGTCTACGCCAACGCCCGCAATCGCGGCCTGGACCCGCAGCGGGAGCTGGCCCGGCTACCGGTCGAGCGGGTGGCCTACTGCCACGTCGCAGGCGGCCACGACGGCGGCGATTTCTACCACGACACCCACACCGACCGGACTCCGCCCGAGGTGCTGGAGCTGGTCACCGCCTTGCGGGAGCGGGTGGATACGCCGTTCATGCTCGAGCGCGACGGCCGCTACCCACCGGCGGTCGAACTGTTCGACGAACTGGACGCCATCGCCGCGGCCGCGGGCGCCGCACCCATCACCACCCGGGCACGAAAGGCATGGGCATGAGCGACAGCTTGGCGCGACGGCAGGAAGCTCTGGTGCGGGCCCTGGTGGCCGGTGGTCCGGTGCCGGACGGGTTCGACCCGGCGGCGGTGGCCGCGGCGGGCGAGGTGTGCCGACACAAGCGGGATGCGCACGCGGGAGCGGCTGCCCCAAGGCGCCGGCTGTGGTTGCGATTGCGGTCGCTGCTGACCAAATAGAAAAAACCCGCCAACGGGAGCGGGTTCTCTCAGTGGCCAGGGCCGGGATCGAACCGGCGACCTTCCGCTTTTCAGGCGGACGCTCGTACCAACTGAGCTACCTGGCCGGAAGGCACCGGCTCTTGCAAACCGAACTGCCTCGCCGTGATGGCGACCCTGACGGGACTCGAACCCGCGACCTCCGCCGTGACAGGGCGGCGCGCTAACCAACTGCGCCACAGGGCCTTGCTTTCCTGCGTGCTCCGCGTTTCCGCGATGCGTACCCCCAACGGGATTCGAACCCGTGCTACCGCCGTGAAAGGGCGGCGTCCTAGGCCACTAGACGATGGGGGCCTAATCCGAATCTCTCCGGGGTACTCATCAACCTCGTTCGTTGGGAGCTTCGATAGCTTAGGGTACGGAGGCCCAAATCCTCAAACCGTGTGGTCGCAGCACGAAAATCAAGCATCTTGTACCCTGTCTTCTCGCGCCCCTATAGCTCAGTTGGTAGAGCTACGGACTTTTAATCCGCAGGTCCCAGGTTCGAGCCCTGGTGGGGGCACCAGGATCGCCACATGGCGAGGTCATGAGCAGGTCACGCGCTCCGCGTGACCGACTCACGAGCACCACCGGCCACTCCCGTCTATCGTGTCGGGAGGGTCGTGCGGCCCAGCGTGAACAAGATCGCGAGATTCTCGGGAAATCCCGCCATCGTCTTCACGTTCGCAGTTTGATCGAAGGAGTCAGCAGAATGTCGTCCCGGCGCCTGAGCACTCGAGCCTTGGCCACCGCGATCGGTGCGGCGGCACTGACCGCCGGCGCCATCTTCGGCGTCGCACCGGCCCACGCCACCGCCCAGGACGACCAGTTCTTCACGATCGTCAAGGATCTGGGGATCCCATCGAACTCGGCGGAAGAGGCCGGCACGGTCGGCCGCGGCGTCTGCGATGCGTTCGAGAAGGGCAGGATCGAGCCCGCCCGCACCGTGCGCGGAGTCATCAATCAGCTGATGAGCCAGGCGGGCATCGACAAACACCAGGCGGCGAACCTGGTCAGGGGTGCGGTCAAGATCTACTGCCCGCAGTACGCGTCATTCCTCGGGCGCTGAGGCCCGCCCGCTCACACCTTCGGGCAGTAGTGCATGCCGTTGTCGCGGTGCCCGACCGGCGGCAGATTACGGGCCGGGGTGTGCACCAGCGGGGCGTCGGCCGGAATGCGCCCGGTGGCGCGGTCCCATGCGCTGCGCGCCCGCGGATGCATGCGGCGACGCCGGGGCACCAGCGTGAACACCTTGCCAATTACCTTGCCCAGCAAGCGATGCCGCTTCTCGTCGCGGTCCGACCAGGTGTAGCCCATCAGTTCGCGAACCGCGGGGTGGTACAGGCCGACGGTGAACCAGACGAACAACGGATGCACGATGTACTTGCGCTGCAGCGCCCACATCCAATCGGGCATCTTCGAGGCGAACGGCGGCTTCGGCAACTCACTGAGGTCCAGCACGTCGCGGGCGGCCTTGTTGTCCTCTAACACGTTGCGGCACATGTGTTCCCAGTACTCCTGGAATTCCTCCCAGGTCTTGGGCACCGGCCGCATGCTCATGCCGTACATCGAGTACCACTGGATGTGCTCGTCGAACAGCTGGCGCTTCTCGGCCTCGGTGAGCCCGCCCGCGAGCCGCTCGGCCACGATCAGGGTGCCGACGAAGAAGGTCGAATGCGCCCAGTAGAAGACGTCGGGATTCAGTGCGTGGTAGCGCCGCCCCTGCTCGTCGACGCCCTTGATGTTGACGTGGTAGTCGCGCACCTCGGCACCGGTCTGCGGTGCCCGGTCGCCGTCGAACACCACACCGCCGATGGGATACAGCGAGCGCAACAGCCGGGGCCAGCGTTCCTGGAAGAAGATCGAGTGCTCCATGACGGCCGCGCCGAGCTGCGGATGCATGTTCTGCATCGAGCCGGCCCACGGCCCCTGGAGCATGCCCCGCCAGTCACCGAAGTACTTCCAGGTCAGCGAATCCGGTCCGAGCGGTATCGGCGGCGCCTCGTATCCGCCGGGAGCAGCCGGACAACCGGCCCCCACCGCCGCGGATCCGCTGGTCACGGGGCATGCCTCAGAAGTATCTTGTGTCACAGGTGCACTTTCTGCCGACAGAACGGTGGTCCTGAATCAATTCTGACTACATCTGTTGTCATCTGAGCTTAGGAGTAGATGTGCCTTCCGGTCAACGACGCGGCCGATGGTCGGGTGTTCCGCTGCAGGAACGCACCGCCCGCCGCCGCGACGAACTGATCGCTGCGGGCGTCACATTGCTGGGCAAGGCCGACGGTCCGGCCCTGACGGTACGTGCCGTGTGCCGGGCGGCCGAGCTCACCGAACGGTACTTCTACGAGAGCTTCTCCGACCGCGACGCGTTCGTGCGGGCGGTCTACGACGATGTCTGCGCGCGAGCCATGAGCGCCCTGACCACGGCCGTCACCCCGCGCGACGCGGTAGAACGCTTTGTGGCACTGATGGTCGACGACCCCACCCGCGGCCGGGTACTGCTATTGGCCCCCGAATCCGAACCCGTGCTCACCCGGTCGGGCGCGGAGTGGATGCCCAACTTCATCGGGCTGTTGCAGCGCAAACTCACCCGCATTGCCGATCCGGTACGGCAAGCCATGGTCGCCACCAGCCTGATCGGCGCGCTCACCGCGCTGTTCACCGCGTACCTCGACGACCGGTTGCCGGCCAGCCGCGAACAGTTCATCGACTACTGCGTCGACATGCTGCTCGGACGGGCCGGAAGCTTCTGAACCTTACGGGCGCCCGTTACTCGTCGGGGGTGCTGACCCCGGCGAGCTCTTCCTGCTCGGCCGCGGCGGCCTCATCGGCGGCGGCCTTGGCCTCCCGGCCGGCCGGGCTGGCGATCGACGCACCCGGATTGGTCTCGGTGGCATGGTCGCCATCGCAGTTGAGCGACACCTGAGTCACGTCCTCGGTGTACTCGAAGTAGGTGTCGTCGGTCTGCGGCACCAACGTCCGGACACTCCAGGCATTGGTGACGATGCACTCCTCGCGCGGTAACCGGCTACCGACAGTGACGGCGACGTGCGCCGTGCCGCCTTCATCCTCGATGGCAGTCACCGCGTCGCTGTACGGCTGACCCACCACATCGGGGACCGCACCGGCCGTCCCCGCGCCGGCCATCGCGAGCGCGAAACCCGCCGCCGACGCCGCAACAACACTTCCGAACCCGATCGCGATATTCATCCAGCTCGACCTCCCCGTCCGGTGATCTGTCCCGGAGAGGTGGGGCGGCCAGCGCCTTCAATCGTGGTTTCGGTCGCCCCACGGCCCGCACGTCGCGGACTCCAGGAGCTAGGTGAATTCTAGCCGTCGGGAGGGTTGACGAGCCGGAATTCTCACTCGTCCGGCGTGCTGGCCTCGGCAAGCTCGGCCTCCTCGGCCGCAGCGGCCTCGTCGGCGGCCTTCTTGGCCTCTCGCCCGGCCGGGCTGGCCAACGACGCACCCGAGTGGGTGGCCGAGGCGTAGCCGCCGTCGCAGTTGAGGGAGAGCATCACCTCGTCCTCGGCGTGGGTGTACTCGTCACCGGCGTCGCGTACGAACGGCGCATCCCAGGCATTGGTGACCACGCATTCGTCCTGCGACAACTTGGAGCCGACGGTCACCGCCACCTTGGCCTCGCCGCCGTCATCCTCGATGGCCGAAGCGGCGTCCGCGTACGTCTCGCCCACCACATCAGGGGCGGCGGCGGCGATACCTGCTCCGAACAGGCCGGCTGCGCTCAAAGCTATGGCCGTTCCAGCCCCGGCAACGACGAGCTTCCTCATATGCGCCCCACTCCTCACGGTCCTGCACCAACGTCAGTCCGCGAGATTNGCCTGCCGGCCGGCCGGGCTGGCCACCGAGGCGCCCGGGTTGGTGGCCGTGGCATGATCCCCGTCGCAGTTCAGTGCCACCATCACGACACCGCCGGTGTGCTCGAAGGTCGGCGCTTTCCAGGTATTGGTGACGATGCAGTCGTCCTGGGACAGCTTTCCGCCCACCGTCACGGCGATCTTGGGGGTACCGCCGGAATCCTCGATCGCCGTCGCGACATCCGAGTAGGGGTGCCCTACCAGGTTGGGGTCGGCGCCGGCCGTACCGGCTCCGAGCATCGACGCCGACACGGCACCAAGGGTGAGTGTTCCGGCGCCGAGGACGACGAGCTTCTTCACGTGTGCCCTACCTCCGAGTGTGGGTATCCGACAGATGTTCGTGCGGATCGTACCGGCGCCGTCTGGTCCGCGCAGGAACATCGGACACGCACCGGGGGCAACTTGATGTCACCGGGTTACACAGATATATTGACTGCAACCAACAGGTACAGATAACTGAGCGTCTTCGCGACGCGAGGAGGGTGAGGGCACATGACGCAGGAATACACGGACCTGCAGCTCCTACACGAACTCGAGCCTGTCGTCGAAACCAGCATCAACCGCCACATGCGGATGCGTAAGGACTGGAACCCGCACGACTTCATTCCGTGGTCGGACGGCAAGAACTATTACGCGCTCGGCGGTCAGGATTGGGATCCCGAGCAGTCCAAGCTGTCCGAGGTCGCCAAGACCGCGATGGTGCAGAACCTGCTCACCGAGGACAACCTGCCCTCCTACCACCGCGAGATCGCGATGAACATGGGCATGGACGGAGCCTGGGGCCAGTGGGTCAACCGCTGGACCGCCGAAGAGAACCGCCACGGCATCGCCCTGCGCGACTACCTCGTCGTCACCCGCGCCGTCGACCCCGTCGAGCTGGAAGAGCTGCGCGTCGAGCAGGTCACCCGCGGCTTCTCCCCCGGCCAGAACCAGCAGGGCGACCTGTTCGCCGAGAGCCTCTTCGACTCGGTGATGTACGTGTCGTTCCAGGAGCTCGCCACCCGCGTCAGCCACCGCAACACCGGCAAGGCCTGCGACGACCCGATCGCCGACCAGCTGCTGCAGCGCATCTCCGCCGACGAGAACCTGCACATGATCTTCTACCGGGACGTCTCCGCGGCCGGCCTGGACATCGCCCCCAACCAGGGCATGGCCTCGCTGCACCGCGTCCTGGACAACTTCAAGATGCCCGGCTACACCGTGCCCGACTTCCGCCGCAAGGCCGTCGTCATCGCCGTCGGCGGTGTCTACGACCCGCGCATCCACCTGGACGATGTGGTGATGCCGGTTCTGCGCAAGTGGCGCATCTTCGAACGTGAGGACTTCACCGGCGAGGGTGCACGCCTGCGCGACGACCTCGGCCGCATCGTCGAGGAACTCGAGGACGCCTGCGACAAGTTCGAGGTCGCCAAGGAGCGTCGCCTGGAGCGCGAGCGCAAGATGGCCGAGAAGAAGGCCATGAAGAACCTGTTGGTGTCGTCATCGTCGTAGCAAGTCCCCCCGCCCAGACGGCAGCGCCGGCCCGATCCCAACTGCGGATCGGGCCGTTCGCGTTGCCCAGCCCCGTCGTGCTGGCACCCATGGCCGGGGTCACCAACGTGGCGTTCCGCACCCTGTGCCGTGAACTCGAGATCGCCCGCGCCGGCACCGTCAGCGGGCTCTACGTGTGCGAGATGGTCACCGCTCGGGCCCTGGTCGAGCGGCACCCGGTGACCATGCACATGACCACGTTCGCGCCCGAGGAATCTCCGCGGTCGCTGCAGCTCTACACTGTGGACCCGGAGACCACCTACCTGGCGGCCAAGATGATCGCCGACGAGGGCATGGCCGACCACATCGACATGAACTTCGGCTGCCCGGTGCCCAAGGTCACCAAGCGCGGCGGCGGGTCGGCCCTGCCCTACAAGCGCCGGCTGTTCGGCCAGATCGTGGCCGCCGCGGTGCGCGGCGTGCAAGGTACCGACATTCCGGTGACGGTGAAGTTCCGGATCGGCATCGACGATGCCCACCACACGCACCTGGACGCCGGGCGGATCGCCGCCGAGGAGGGCGCGGCGGCCGTGGCGCTGCATGCCCGTACCGCGGCACAGCGCTACTCCGGGACGGCTGACTGGGACCAGATCGCCGCACTGAAGGCGCACGTCACCGGCATCCCGGTGCTGGGCAACGGCGACATCTTCGAGGCCGACGACGCCCTGGCCATGATGGCTGCGACCGGATGCGACGGCGTGGTGATCGGCCGTGGCTGCCTGGGNCGGGCCGCGCGGCCGGCAGGGATCGGCCGCGTCGGTGTCGCTGCCGGAGGGCTGGCTCGACGATCCCGACGACTGCGCGGTGCCGGTCGGGGCCGATGTGATGCATTCCGGAGGCTGATCGCGGTCGCGTCGAGATGACATCGAGACGCCCCTGTCACCGGGATGGGTCTAGATCAGTCTCAGGATGTCTCAGTACGATGAGAACCTCGCTGCGGCCGGCTCAAGTGGCCGGCGCCGCACACTGCTGCTAGAAGAGATGAGGAGAAAACCTCAGCAGCGCCAGCAGAACCGCAGGAACGATGCGCACCGACGCGCACGCGCAATCTCGAAGAGTCGGAGGCCGGTTAGGACATGAGTGACGGTGACAACGCCACTCCCGGCCGTCGGCGCCGCTCCCCGGGGGATTCGTCGGACAACCAATGGATTACCCGATCGCCGCAGCCTTTGCCAGGCGCCGCGCCGTGGGAACGCCAAGATCGATCGCTGCCCGAGGATTTCCCGGACGTTTCGGTTCCTGATGAGCCCACCGGAAGCCACGCCGACGGGGTAACTGTCGCCGATCTGATCGCCAAGGTCGCCGGGACCGGATTCACGCCGACCCGCCACCGGCTCGAGGACGACGACGAACCCGAGTACGAGGCCGGGTATGAGGAGGTTGCCGAACCCGAGCCCGAGTACGAACCGGAAGCGGAGTTCGAGCCGGAAGCGGAGTTCGAGCCGGAAGCGGAGTTCGAGCCGGAACCCGAACCGGCGTACCTCGACGAACCGCTCCCCGCGCCGGCGTACAGCCGTCCCGAGGTGCCCGATCCGACCGACGTCATCGAGGCGGTCCGGATCGAGCCCGAGCCCGAGGATTTCCCCGAGGCCGAGGACTTCCCCGACACCGAGATGTTCCCGGAGCACTTCGGCGACGCCTTCGACGAGCCGTTCGCGGAGCCTTTCGAGCAGCCGTTCGACGAAGCGGCGCCCGACTCCGGGCACGACGACGCCGTCACCGACAACGCCAACACCGACGTGCTCCCGGCCCTGGCGGTCTACGACTACGACATGCCGCAGCAACGGCCGTCGTGGCGGGTCGGCCGGGTGCCGCCGGACGAGCACGACACCGACGAGCACGGCGAATGGACCGAGGGCGACCACGAGCCCGCGCCGGAGCGCAACCCCCGGGTGATGCTGGCCGGCCGTGCCATCGCGGCGATGATGGCCGTCTTGGCCCTGGTGCTGACGGGCGGGGCCTGGCAGTGGCAGACATCGAAGAACAACAGCCTCAACAAGGTCGCCGCCCTGGATCCCAATTCGCGCGACATCCTCGACCCCAACGCCCAGTTCGGTGACGAGAACTTCCTGATCGTCGGGACCGACAGCCGGTTCGGCGAGAACGGCGGCATGGGGGCCGGCGGCACCGAAGACGCCGGCGGCGCCCGCTCGGACACCATCATGCTGGTGAACATCCCGGCCAACCGGGAACGCGTCGTCGCCGTGTCGTTCCCACGCGACCTGTCGATCACCCCGATGGAGTGCGAGCCGTGGAACCCGGAGACGGCGTCCTACGGTCCGCTCTACGACGAGGAGACCGAGACCTACGGGCCGGACACCGTCTACACCGAGACCAAGCTGAACTCAGCCTTCGCCTTCGGCGGCCCGAAGTGCCTGGTCAAGGTGATCCAGAAGCTCTCCGGTCTGTCCATCAACCGCTTCATGGCCGTCGATTTCGCCGGGTTCTCGAAGATGGTCGACGCCCTCGGCGGGATCGAGGTGTGCAGCACCACCCCGCTCGAGGACTACGAGCTCGGCACGGTCCTGCCCACGGCCGGACGCCAGACCATCGACGGTCACACCGCGCTGAACTACGTGCGGGCCCGCCAGGTCACCACGGAGTTCAACGGCGACTACGGCCGCATCAAACGCCAGCAGCTGTTCCTGTCCTCACTGCTGCGCACGCTGATCTCCCGGGACACGTTCTTCTCGCTGAACAAGCTGAACAACGTGGTCAACATGTTCATCAGCGACAGCTTCGTAGACAACATCCGGACCAAGGACCTCGTCGACCTCGGCCAGTCGGTGCAGGGTGTCAACGCAGGCCGGATCACGTTCGTGACGGTGCCGACGGTCGGATACGCCGACGACTACGGCAACGAGGTGCCCCGCACCGAGGACATGCGGGCCCTGTTCGACGCGATCATCAGCGACGAACCGCTGCCCGGTGAGAAGAACCCGGACAACACCCCGGTGCCCGGCACGCCGGAATCGGCGACGTCGTCGGTCCAGGCCGCGGCTCCCTCGGAAACGCCGCAGTCGACGGCGGCGGCCCCTGACCCGGCGAGCACGGACAGCGGCGAAACGGTCAGCGCCGTCACCACCGAACCACAGCAGGTCACGGTGCAGGTGTCGAACTCGACCGGCCAGAGCGGCCTGGCCTCCACCGCCGCCACTGAGCTGCAGGAACACGGGTTCAACGTCAACACCCCCGACGATTACCCGAACACCCTGTCGGCGACCACGGTGTTCTTCTCCCCCGGCAACGAGGAGGCGGCCGCGACGGTGGCCAGCTCCTTCGCCAACCCGACCATCGAACGGGTGACGGGTATGGGCGACGTGGTGCAGGTGGTGCTGGGATCTGACTTCAACTCGGTCAACCCGCCCACACCCAGCGGGTCGGAGGTGCAGGTGCACGTGCTGAAGGGCACCAACAGCAGCACCCCGACGCACCTGCCGGAAGACCTCACCGTCACCAACGCCGCGGACACCACCTGCGAATAGGCGGAGGAAAGGGCAGGCAGACGCCATTCACCGTTCGTTCATCGTTGCATCGTGACGACACGGCCGGTTACCGCCTAATCTTGCAGCATGCGTACCCAGTACCACGAGCAATTGCGTTCACTGACGGATCAACTCGGCGAGATGTGCGAGTTGGCGGGTACCGCAATGGAGCGAGCCACCCAGGCGCTTCTGCAGGCTGACCTGGCGCTGGCCGAGCAGGTCATCAGCGATCACGACCAGATGGCGACCCTGAGCGCCCAGGCCGAGGAGTCGGCGTTCGTGCTGCTGGCCCTGCAGGCGCCGGTCGCAGGCGATCTGCGCTCCGTGGTGGGGTCGATCCAGATCGTCGCCGACGTGGACCGGATGGGCGCGCTAGCACTGCACGTGGCCAAGATCGCCCGCCGTCGTCATCCGCAGCACGCGCTGCCGGAAGAGGTGAACGGCTACTTCGCCGAGATGGGCCGGGTGGCCGTGGAGTTGGGTCACGCCGCGCGCGAGGTGCTGCTGACCCAGGATCCGGAGAAGGCGGCCCGCATCCAGGAGGAAGACGATGCGATGGACGACCTGCATCGTCACCTGTTCTCGGTGCTGATGGACCGGGAGTGGAAGCACGGCGTGACCGCGGCCGTGGACGTGACGCTGTTGAGCCGCTTCTACGAGCGCTTCGCCGACCACGCCGTCGAGGTGGCCCGCCGGGTCATCTTCCAGGTCACCGGCTCCTACCCGGACGGGGAGTCCGTCCCCTCGACGTAAGGCGTCAGGACTGGTCGGTGGGCGCCACCAGACGGACTCCGTCCTTGTGCGCCCTCGCCAGGTCCCCCAGCACCTTGACCAGCACCTGCAGATCGGCGTTGGGGTAACGCAGCAGGAAGTCGCGAGCCCCGCGGTCCATCTCGTCGTGCATCTCCTGGTGCACCCCGGCGACGAGCTCGCCGTCGGGGCTGAGCTCCAGTTCGATCTCCTTGCGGTTGCCCGGTACCGGTTTCCGGATCACCAGACCCGCCTCTACCAGCCGTTGCACGTGTTTGGACACCGTGCCCTTGAGCCGGCCGGTGCGCGCCGCCAACCCGACCACGCTGATCGGCCCTTCGGCGATCTCGGCCAGCAGGTGCAGCGAGGACGTCGGCAGTGTCTGCACCACCTGCTGTAGTCGTTCGGGGCATCGGGCAGCCATGAAATCGCGCTCGGCGTCTCCCTCGCCGTCGTTCCCGAGCCGGTCCCCCACCGTGGACATCAACCCGGTGATGGCGTCGATCAGCTCGAGTTTGGTTTTCACGGAAACCATCTTGCCACCCTCCGCAAGCCTGAGTAGATTGTTTCCACAGAAACCATATCTATGGAAACCAAAGGAGGCGCTCATGAAGGCCGCACTGGTCACCGAATGGGGCCGGCACCCCGTCTACACCGATGTGCCCGAGCCGCAGCCGCGTGACGGCGCAGAGGTGGCCGAGGTAGAAGCCTCGGCCCTGACCAACCTCACCCGGGCCCTCGTCTCGGGAAAGCACTACGCCAGCAAGGAGATTGCGCTACCGGCCATTCCCGGCGTCGACGGTGTCGCCCGGCTGGCCGACGGGAGACGGGTCTACACCGGCGCGCTCGGATACTCCGGGATGATGGCGCAGCGGGCGTTGGTCGACCCTGCGGGCGGCGTCGACATCCCTGAGCAGGTGGACTCGGTGACGGCGGCTGCCTTGCCCAATCCCGGCATCTCGGCCTGGACCGCACTGTCTCACGCCGCCGCGGTCAAGCCGGGCGATCACGTCCTGGTGCTGGGCGCCACCGGCGTAACCGGTTCCATGGCAGTGCAATTGGCCACCGCCATGTTCGGCGCCGAAACGGTGGTGGCCGCAGGCCGCAACACCGAACGGCTGGCCTGGCTCCGCTCGGCCGGCGCGCACGCCACGATCGCGCTGGGCGAGCAGGAGCTGGGTGCGCAGGTGGCCGACATGCACGCCCGGCGCCCGTTCGACGCGGTCCTCGACTATCTATGGGGCGAGCCCGCCGCCCAGGTGCTCACCGCCCTGACGACCAGCCATCCGGCCGCACACCACCACCGGACCCGGTTCGTCCAGATCGGGTCGATGGCCGGGCCGACACTGCCGCTCGACGCCGCGGTGCTCCGCAGCACCGGAATCACGTTGAGCGGGGTAGGCATCGGCAGCGTGCCGCCCGAGGTGCTGGGCCGGGCCCGCACCGAGGCGCTCCCGACGTTGTTCGGCATGGTCGCCGATGGCCGGCTCGAATTGCGCACTCAGACACGGCCGTTGGCCGACGTCGCCGAGGTCTGGGACGCCGGCGAGCCGTCGGGAACCCGCGTGGTGCTGACGCCGTGACGAACCGCGCGCGAACTCAGCCGAAGCGACCCGAGATGTAGTCCTCGGTGGCCTTCTGCGTCGGGTTCGAGAAGATCTTCTCGGTGTCGTCGATCTCGATCAGCTTGCCCGGCTTGCCGGTGGCCTCGAGATTGAAGAATGCCGTCTGATCGCTCACCCGGGCGGCCTGCTGCATGTTGTGCGTCACGATGACGATGGTGAAATCCTGCTTGAGCGTGGAGATCAGATCCTCGATCGCCAGCGTCGAGATCGGATCCAGCGCCGAGCAGGGCTCGTCCATCAACAGCACGTCGGGCTGCACCGCGATGGCGCGGGCGATGCACAACCGCTGCTGCTGACCACCCGACAGGCCACCGCCAGGCTTGTCCAGCCGGTCCTTGACCTCGTTCCACAGGTTGGCGCCGCGCAGCGAGCGCTCGGCCACCTCGTCGAGGGTCTTCTTGTTGCGCACGCCCTGCAGCTTCAGGCCGGCCACCACGTTGTCGCGAATCGACATGGTGGGGAACGGGTTCGGGCGCTGGAACACCATGCCGATGGTCTTGCGCACACCTACCGGGTCCACCCCGGCGCCGTAGATGTCCTCACCGTCGAGCAGCACCGACCCCTCGACGCGGGCCCCGGGGATCACCTCGTGCATACGGTTCAGCGTGCGCAACACCGTCGACTTGCCGCAGCCCGACGGGCCGATGAAGGCCATCACGCTGCGCGGCTGCACCGAAAGGGAAACCTCGGCAACAGCGTGGAAAGCGCCGTAGTAGATGTTGACGTCTTTGAGATCCAGCCGCTTGGCCATGGATGGCTCCTAAACCTTCTTGGGGGAAAAGAGTTTGGCGACCGCGCGAGCGCCGATGTTGAGGACCGCGATCAGCAGGATCAGCGTCAGCGCCGCACCCCACAGGCGATCGGTGGGCACCGGGTTGGCACCGGCCCCGGCCGAGATCTGGTCGTACATCATGCCCGGCAGCGATCCCATGAACCCGCTGAACATGTCGAAGTTCATGGCCTGGGCGTAGCCGACCAGGATCAGCAGCGGCGCGGTCTCGCCCATCACGCGGGCCAGTGCCAGCATGATGCCGGTGACGATGCCCGAAAGGGCCGTCGGGATCACGATCCGCACGATGGTCTTCCACTTCGGCACGCCGAGCGCGTAACTGGCCTCACGCAGATCCATCGGCACGATCCGCAGCATCTCCTCGGTGGCCCGCACGATCACCGGAATCATCAACAGCACCAACGACAGTGACACCGCGAAGCCGGACCGGCCGAACCCGAAGGTGGCCACCCACAAGGCGTAGATGAACAGCGCGGCGACGATCGAGGGCACGCCGGTGAGGATGTCCACCATGAACGTGGTGATCTTGCCCAACCGCGTCCCACCGCCGTACTCGACGAGGTACACACCGACCATCACGCCGATCGGGATCGAGATCAGCGAGCACACCAGGCCCTGCAGCAGGGTGCCGATGAGCGCGTGATAGACGCCGCCACCGGCGGTGAACGTGGTCATGCCGGCCTGAGAGTTGGTGAACCACGTGGGCGAGGTCAATGCGGCCATGCCCTTGGTGATCACCGAGAACAGCACCCAGGCCAGCGGAACCAGCGCGATCAGCAGGGACAGGGTCACCAGCACCGTGGCGAGGTGGTTGGTCAGCTTGCGGCGCAGGCTGACCCCTTGGAACGCGGCGACTTTGACCGGCCGCTCGAGAGTGGAGGTCATGAGCGTCCCTTTCCGGCGACCGCGGCGCGGGCCAGCGAGTTCACCACGAAGGTGAGGATGAACAGCACCAGGCCGGCGGCAATGTAGGCACCGGCCTTGTACTGGTCGTTGAATTCGCTTGCGGTGGCGGCGATCTTGCTCGCGAATGTGTAGCCACCGTCGAACAGCGACCAGCTGAACGCGGTCTGCGTGCCGCGCAGGATGATCAGCAGCGCGATGGTCTCACCGAGCGCGCGGCCCAGGCCCAGCATGGCGCCGCTGATGTAGCCGGACAGACCGAACGGCAACACCGTGGTGCGCACGACTTCCCAGCGGGTGGCGCCGAGGGCCAACGCGGCCTCGATCTGCCCGCGCGGGGTCTGGGTGAACACCTCGCGGGTCACCGCCGTGATGATCGGCAGGATCATCACCGCCAACACGATGCCTGCGGTGAAGATGGTGCCGCCACCGGCCACCGAAGCGTTGCCGGTCTTGAACAGGAACAGCCAGTCCAAGTTCGTATTCAGCCATACCGCAACGGGTTTGATCACCGGGGCCAGCACGTACAGGCCCCAGACGCCGTACACGATCGACGGCACCGCGGCCAGCAGGTCGACCAGGTATGCCAGCGGGCCGGCCAGCCGGCGCGTGGCGTACTGGGTCAGGTAGATCGCGATGCCCAGCGCCACCGGCATCGCCAGGATCAACGCGAACACCGAGACGAACACCGTCACCTGCAGCAGGTCGAGGATGCCGAAGTGCATCGCCGAGGTGTCGGTGGTGATCCAGTTACCGCCGTAGAGGAAGAAGTTCTCCTCGTTGCGGGTCAGCGCCGGAACCGCGCGCCAGAGCAGGAACACCCCGATCGCCGCGATGAGCGCGACGATCAGGATGCCCGAACCTTCGGCAAGCCAACGGAAAATGCGGTCGCCCAGGCGAACCTTGGCTCCCTTGGACGGATTGGTCGAGATGGGTTCCGGTTCGGGGAACGGGGAGGCAAGCGTCTCCCCAGACCCCGAATCAGATGGATTCGGCGTTGTCACTGTTGTCCCGTCGGGGCCTCTGGTGGTCATGTAGTCGAATACCCATCCTCGCCCAAATTCGTCCTCTTATGCCAGCCGGGCAACTACGCGATCGCCTCGACCGAGGTCAGCAGGCGCTGCTTGAACTCGTCGGGGAGCGCGATGTATCCGGCCTGCGACAGGCTGGCCTGGCCCTCGTTGGCGGCCACGGTCAGGAAGGACTTGACGGCCGAGGCGGTGTCGGCGTCATACCCCTTGGAGCAAACAATCTCGTAGGTGGCCAGCACCAGCGGGTAGACCCCGGCCTCCTTCGAGGCGTACAGCGCGTTCAGGTCCAGCACCAGGTCGTTGCCGTCGCCCTTGACCTTGGCGGCGCCGACGGCCTTGGTGGTGGACTGGTCGTCCAGCGGCACCGCGCCGGCGCCACTGTCGATCTGGGCGTACGGCAGGCCGGCCGCGGCGGCCGGGCTCTTCTCGACGTAGCCGATCGAGCCGGGGGTGGCCTGCACGGCCTGCACCACACCGGATGACTTCTGGGCGCCCTCGCCGGCGCCACCGTTGAACTCCTTGCCGTCACCCTTGGTCCACGCCTGCGGCGCGGCGGCGGCCAGGTACTTCTGGAAGTTGTCGGTGGTGCCCGAGGAATCCGAGCGGTAGATCGGCTTGATGTCGATGTCGGGCAGCGTGGCGCCGGCGTTCAGCGCGGCCACGGCCGGGTCGTTCCACTTGGTGATCTGGCCCTGGAAGATCTTGGCCAGCACCTCGGGGCTCACCACGAGCTTGTCGACGCCCTCGACGTTGTAGGCCAGCGCGACCGGGCCGAACACCAGCGGCAGGTTCCAGGCCTCGTTGCCACCGCACCGCTCGGCGGCCTTGGCCACCTGGTCGTCCTTGAGCGGCGAGTCGGAGCCCGCGAAGTCGACCTGCTTGGCGATGAACTGATCCACACCCGCGCCCGAGCCGGTCGGGTTGTAGGCCAGCGTCTTGCCGGAGCACACCTGGCCCCACACCTTGTTGAACTCCGCAATGGCGTTCTGCTGAGCCGTCGAGCCCTCTGCCGTCACCGAGTTCTTGCCGGCGCAGGCGGCGGACGAGGCCGCGCCGGTGCCCGAGGCCGGCGAGCTGGTGCCTGCGGCGTTGTTGTCGCTGCCGCACGCGGTCAGGGTGAGTGCTGCGATCGCCGTCGCGGACAGAGCGACACCGAACGGCTTGCCAACACTCTTGCCAATGCTGAGGAGCTTCACTTGTCCCACTTTCAGTTGACGGCTTCGAACTCTCCGGCAACGTATGCGGCCGCAGTGGACGGCTCGGGGACAGCAGGTAAATCAACAGTGAACAGGTTCAGCGTGTTCACAGCTAAACGGGTTAACCGGCGGCGTACGCCGCGTCGACGCTGAACACCTCGAAACCCAAGTTTCGGTACGTCGCCACGGCCGCCGAGTTATCTGCCTCGACGTACAGCAGGACCGTCGGCAGGGACCGCTGCGCGAGATGGTGCAGACCGACCAGCGTGAGCACCGAGCCGAGACCACGCCCCTGCGCGGCGGGGTCGACGCCGACGACGTAGACCTCGCCGAGCGCGGGCGCGTGGATCTCGCCGGAGGGCGCGGCGTGAACCTTCGTCCAGTGGAAGCCCAGCAGGGCCCCGGTGTGCTCGTCGACCGCCTCGAACAGTCCCTCGGGGTCGAACCACGGCTCGCCCCGGCGTTCGGCGATCTCGTCGGTGGTCCAGCCGCCCTGCTCCGGATGCCAGGCGAAGGCGGCGTTGTTGACCCGCAGGATCNGGCCGGCGCCAGATTCAGGTAGCCGACCAGCTCGGTGCCGTCGGTGGCCAGCAGGTGGCGGGTCCGGTCATGGGCGAGCTCGCGCAGCACCTGGTCGCCGACCGGTGCCACGCCGTCGACCGCGGTGGCTGCCGCGATGAGGTCACGTATCCCGGTCTGCTCGGCGGCTGACAGCCCGGTACGCCAATCGAGTTCGGTCACTGGCTGGGTAACCGCCCGGCCATCGGCTCGTCGGCGTCGTCCAGCGCCGGATCGAAGTCGTCACCATCGTCGGGTCCACCCGCCGCCTCGGTGGCCGCAGCGCGGCCACGGGACGGGCGCACGGCCTTGTACCCGACGTTGCGAACCGTTCCGATCAGCGATTCGTACTCGGTGCCGAGCTTGGCGCGCAGCCGGCGGACGTGCACGTCGACCGTGCGGGTGCCGCCGAAGAAGTCGTAACCCCACACCTCCTGCAGCAGCTGCGCCCGGGTGAAGACCCGCCCGGCGTGCTGCGCGAGGTATTTGAGCAGCTCGAATTCCTTGTAGGTGAGATCGAGCGGACGGCCGCGCAGGCGCGCGGTGTAGGTGCCCTCGTCGATCACCAGCTCACCCAGCGTGATCTTGCCGACGTTCTCCTGGTTGGCGCTGCCGCCACGGCGCCCGACGAGCAGCCGCAGCCGGGCATCGATCTCGGCCGGGCCGGTGCTGGGCAGCAGGATCTCGTCCAGGCCCCACTCGTGGTTGACCGCGACCAGTCCGCCCTCGTTGATCACCGCGACGACCGGGACCGCGGTGCCCGTCGTGCCGAGCAGTCGGCACAGGCCGCGAGCGGCCGCCAGATCGGCACGCGCGTCGACGATCGCCACATCGGCACTACCCGCCTCCAGCAGCGAGGACACCTCTGTCGGGGCGGTGCGCACGGTGTGGGCCAGCAGAGCCAGGGAGGGCAGGACTGACTCGGGATGCGGGTCGACGGTCAGTAGTAGCAGATCCAACAGGTCCTCCGGCGCGCCGGCAATCACTCCCTACGATCGCCCGGACCCCGATGTCCGCACGGTCGGATTCATGACTGACATGTAGCCGTTACCGGCCTTTAGTGAACTAACGATAACGCCTCACCTGCTGATTAGCCGCGCCGAGCGGTTCGATTCCGAGGCCGTGGGCGACAATGTGGCGGTGCGCAAACTGCTGATCGGACTGACCGCGACCGTCACCGCACTCATCGTCGGGGTCGTCGGCACCGATTTCGGCTCCGCGATCTACGCCGAGTACCGACTGGCCCGCAACGTCCGCAGCGCGGCCGGGCTCAACTGGGATCCGTGGGTGGCCATCCTGGGCTTCCCGTTCCTGACGCAGGTCCGCAACCACCGCTACCGGGAGATCGAGATCCGGGCCGCCGGCGTCGACCATCCCGTGGTGGGCAAGGCCTCCCTGGAGGCCACCCTGCACGGCATCGACATCGCCGGCTCGTCCTGGCTGATCCCGCCGGACGCGAAGCTGCCGGTCAAAAAGGCCGAGAGCCGCATCATCATCGACTCCACCCACATCGGCCGAACGATGGGCATCGACGATCTGCTGGTCGAAGCCCCGGCCCGGGAATCCAACGACGCCACCGGCGGCACCACCGAATCCGGCATCTCCAGCAGCCAGGGGCTCGTGTTCACCGGCACGCCGAAGGCCTCCGGCCTGGACAAGCGGGTCAGTGTCTCCGTCGACCTGTCGTTCGCCGACAACGACCAGACCACGCTCGTGCTGACCGCGACCGGGATCATGACCGGACCCGGAACCGCCGACGAGCCGGTGCCCGAGGACAAGACCGCGGCGGTCCTCGCGGAGTTCAGCGACACGATCACCGGGCAGAAGCTGCCGTTCGGCGTCGCCCCGACCACCGCGGGCGCTCGCGGCTCGGACGTGATCATCGAGGGCATCGCCGAGGGAGTAACCATCGACCTCAGCGGGTTCAGACAGTCATGAGCTCGTCGTGGGTGTTGGTGATCGTGGTGCTGATCGCAGCACTCGGGGTGGCCTATGTGATCGGCCGGCTGCTCACGTTGCGGGCCGGGCTGCTCAAGGCAGGCGAAGCAGCCGCCGATATCGACACCAGTGGCCTGGGATTGTCCGACACCGGGCCGACGGTGCTGCATTTCTCGGCCTCCTGGTGCGGCCCGTGCGCCGCGGTGCGCCGCGTGGTCGATCAGGTGTGCGCCGAGCTGCCGCAGGTGGCACATGTGGAGATCGACATGGACGCCAATCCGGAGGCGGCCCGGCGGCTTTCGGTGCTGTCGCTTCCGACGACGATCATCTTCGACGCCGACGGGCGGCCCCGGTTCCGCACGAGCGGAGTTCCCAATGCCGCTGACCTGCGGTCGGCCCTGGAACCACTGTTGGCCTGACTCGGCGGTCATTGGGTAAGCTGTCGCTCGTGTCAGCCCGCCTTGAGCTTGTGCTCACCAAGCGCCGCGCAGTGGATCTGTGCCGCGTCGCGGGTTGCTGCTGTTGTTGTTGCTGTTGAGCGCAGCCGCGCGCTTTCGCGCGCCCGCTCGGGTGTCGTGCCCTGAGCCTGCACACAACCAGACCCTCGACAACAGGAGTTTTCGTTCACATGTCATCGACATCCCCCCGGCCGGTTTCCGGTCAGCACGCCCAGGTGGACGTGCGGGGTCCCCGGTTCGCGGCCTGGGTCACCACCGCGGTACTGATCGCCACCTTCCTGGTCGCCGGCGCGAGTGAGTCCGCGGCCGCGGTGCTGCTCGGCGCCCAGGCCGTGGTGTTCGCCATCGGCGCGGTCGGAGGCCCGCGCCGCCATCCCTACGGCCGGTTGTTCGCCGCCTTCGTCGCACCGCGGCTGGCGCCGGTCACCGAGCGTGAGCCGGTGCCGCCGTTGAAGTTCGCCCAGCTGGTCGGCTTCGTGTTCGCCGCCGTCGGGGTCATCGGCTTCGCCCTCGGCATCACCGCGCTCGGCCTGACCGCCACCGCCCTCGCGTTGGTGGCGGCCTTCCTGAACGCCGCCTTCGGCATCTGCCTCGGCTGCCAGATCTACCCGCTGGTGACGCGGTTTCGTCGCACGGCGGTTGCCACCACCCAACCCGCCTGAACCCAAACCTGAAGCAACCGAAAGGAATTCGTACATGGCACGTTCCGACGTCCTGGTCTCGACCGAGTGGGCCGGGAACAATCTCGACACCCCTGGCGTGGTGTTCGTCGAGGTCGACGAGAACACCAGCGCCTACGACGACGAGGGCCACATCCCGGGCGCCGTCAAGCTGGACTGGCGCGACGATCTGCAGGACGCGGTCAAGCGCGACTTCGTCGACCAGCAGCAGTTCTCGAAGTTGTTGTCCGACAAGGGCATCAGCAACGACGACACGGTGATCCTGTACGGCGGCAACAACAACTGGTTCGCGGCCTACGCCTACTGGTACTTCAAGCTGTACGGCCACAACGACGTCAAGCTGCTCGACGGCGGCCGCAAGCGCTGGCAGCTCGACGGCCGCCCGCTGGTCACCGACGCCGTCAGCCGCCCGGCTACCTCGTACTCGGCCAAGGCACCCGACAACAACATCCGCGCCTTCCGCGACGAGGTCATCGCCGCGATCGGCGCGAAGAACCTGGTCGACGTGCGCTCCCCTGACGAGTTCTCCGGCAAGATCCTGGCCCCGGCGCACCTGCCGCAGGAACAGAGCCAGCGCCCCGGGCATATCCCCGGCGCCATCAACGTTCCGTGGAGCAAGGCAGCCAACGAGGATGGCACCTTCAAGTCCGACGAGGATCTGGCCAAGCTGTACGCCGAGGCCGGCCTGGACGGCGCGAAGGAGACCATCGCCTACTGCCGGATCGGTGAGCGTTCGTCGCACACCTGGTTCGTGCTGCAGGAGCTGCTGGGACACCAGAACGTCAAGAACTACGACGGCAGTTGGACGGAATACGGCTCCCTGGTGGGCGCCCCGATCGAGTTGGGAAGTTGATATGTGCTCTGCACCGAAGCAAGGACTGACGTTGCCCGCCGGCGTCGACCTGGAGAAGGAAACCGTGATCACCGGTCGTGTGGTCGACGGCTCGGGTCAGGCGGTCGGCGGCGCCTTCGTGCGCCTGCTGGACTCCAGCGACGAATTCACCGCTGAGGTCGTCGCCTCGGCCACCGGTGACTTCCGGTTCTTCGCCGCCCCGGGCACCTGGACGCTGCGCGCCCTGTCCCCCGCGGGCAACGGCGATGCCAGCGTGGCCCCGTCCGGCGCGGGCATCCACGAGGTCGACGTCAAGGTCGCCTAGCTAGCACCTGCGCTTCGAACGTGGGCTTGTGTACGAAGATTCGTCCATATTTCGCACACAAGCCCACGTTCGGCTGCTATGGGGCGTCCCCACCCGGGGCGCCGACACCCTCGACTAGGAACTAGACTCAACGCCGTGGTGCTCTTCTTCGAGATTCTGCTCGTCGCGGCCGTCGTGGTCATCACGTGGTTCGCGCTGTACACGCTGTACCGCCTCGTCACCGACGAGTCGTGACCTCCGGCGGCAACATTCCGGCCGAGGCCTCCGTGCCGGAGCCGGGATCCGGTGACCGGGCCGTAGCGGCAGCCGCCGAACGGGCCAAGGCCACCGCCGCCCGTAACATCCCGGCATTCGACGATCTGCCGATGCCTGCCGACACCGCCAATCTGCGGGACGGCGTCGAACTCAACGATGCGCTGCTGGCGCTGTTGCCGTTGGTCGGCGTCTGGCGCGGCGAGGGTGAGGGCCGCGACACCAACGGTGATTACCGTTTCGGTCAGCAGATCGTGGTCTCCCATGACGGCGGCGACTACCTGAACTGGGATTCCCGGTCCTGGCGGTTGACCGAATCGGGTGAGTACGACTCCCCCGGTCTGCGCGAGACCGGCTTCTGGCGTTTCGTGACCGACCCCGACGATCCGGCAGGCCGTGACGAATCCCAGGCCATCGAGCTGTTGCTGGCCCATTCCGCCGGCTACGTCGAGCTGTTCTACGGCAAGCCGCTGACCCAGGCCTCCTGGGAGCTGGTCACCGATGCGCTGGCGCGCAGCAAGTCCGGGCTTCTCGTCGGTGGCGCCAAGCGGCTCTACGGCATTGTCGAAGGCGGCGATCTGGGCTATGTCGAGGAACGCGTGGACGCCGATGGCGGTCTGGTACCGCATCTCTCGGCCCGGCTGTCGAGGATCGTCGGCTGATGCGGCGACCGATCATCGCGGCAGGCCTGCTTGCCGCAGCAGTTGTTCTCGGCGCCTGTTCGTCGGAAGGCCCTCAGCCGGCACCCACCTCGCCGCCCGCCGAGCACGGCAGTTATGCCCATTGCCTGTCCGAGCACGGCGTACCGGCCGCGCCGGGTCCGATGGTGGGCCCGCCGTCCGGGGTCGACGAGCAGACTTGGCAGGACGCCACGGAGGCGTGTTCGACGCTGGCGCCCGGCCCGAGCTGACACCCGCGCCAGCCTTTCCACACCGGGTTCGGGCTGCCCCAGATATGGGGCGGCCCCCGAGCCTTGGTACCTGGTTGGACTGACCGAGGGGCTCGGGGGCCGGGTGGCTGCGGGGAATTCGCCAGCGCGCTGCAGGCAATACCCCGGCGCTGCTAGCGGGCAGCCACCTCACATGTCCATAAGTCACTCAATTTGACGGACCACCTCCTTCCCTGTGTGCCCACGAAGGTACCCCCGTGCGCGCACCCCGACAAGCGATTTATTCGCAGCTCAGCGGCCGCTGGTCAACGCCGTGTCCACCAGGCCGGCGATGTCGGCCGCCAGCGGCGCGTCGGGTAGCCGCTGCCCGTCCAGGGTGTGCACCCTGGCCGCCAGCGTGATGCTCGATACCAGCCAAACCCCTTGGGCGGTAAACAGATCCGCAGGAGTGAGGGCACGGAAGTCGCAGTCGTAGCCCTTGTTGCGCGCCACCTCGAACAGCGCCTGCTGGGTGGTTCCGCGCAGGATCGGATACCAGGGCGGCGGGGTGAGCAGCAGTGGATCGCCCTCGGGCCCCAAGGTGGCGATCACCACGGTCGAGCGCGGCCCCTCCAGCAGATAGCCGTCGGAGCTGACGAAGATGACGTCCCCGGCNCGCGTCCCCGGCTGTACACCAGGCGCAGCACGCCCTCACCGTCGTGGTCGTCGACCCAACGCCGGGCCCCGAGCGCCACCGCCGCACGCCACGCGTCCAGGTCGGGTGCCGGCAGGTCCAGCATCTTGGCGGACTGGGTCAGCCGGGCCAGGTGCGCCTCGAGCAGGCAGGGCCTGCCGTCACGCACCAGTAGCGTCTCGAAAACCCCGTCGCCGCGCACCGCGGCCAGGTCGTCGGCGTGCAGCAGCGGGGCGTCGGGATCGTGGATCTGCCCGTCGAGGGTGACCAGCACGGCTGGTGGGCTTGCCATGGGTGGCCAGCGTAGCGACAAACGTAGAGTTGGCCTATGACCGCACTACCGTCAGCAGTGCCCACGCCCGAGGGCAGCCCCGACTCCGGGGCCGTGTGGCATTACGGTGATCCGCTCGGAGAGCAACGGGCCGCTGCCGATGCCGCGATCGTGGTGGACCGGTCGCACCGCGCGGTGCTGACGCTGACCGGCAAGGACCGTCAGACGTGGCTGCACAGTATCTCCAGCCAGCACGTCAGTGCACTGCCGGAAGGCGCGGTCGCCGAGAACCTCAGCCTGGACCTGCAGGGTCGGGTGGAAGACCACTGGATCCAGACCGATCTCGGTGGCACCACCTACCTGGACACCGAGCCGTGGCGGGGCGAACCGCTGCTGGCCTACCTCCGCAAGATGGTGTTCTGGGCCGATGTCCAGATCGAGCCGGCGGATCTGGCGGTGCTGTCGCTGCTGGGCCCCGGGTTGGCCNGGGGCGCGCCGCAGTGGACCGGTTGCGCGGCGGCGCCCGGTAGGCACCGCCGCTCGCTGGGCTAGCTTTCCTGCCGGAGCGCTTGATAACTGTCCGGCCGGCGGCGCCTGACCCGCTCCGCGACCAGGATGCCCGCGGCGAAGATCGCCACGATGAGCCCGCCGAGCACGACCGCGGTGGTGGTGCTGCCGACCAGCAGCGGGAAGTTGCCGATCACCAGAAGCAGGATCGCGGTGAGTCCGAGGAACGCCAGACCGGGGGCGATCATCGTGTGCCACAGACTCGGCCCGCTCTGCCGGGTCCGGAAGAAGACGATCACCGCCAGGCTGGTCATCGCCATCAGCGCGATCAGACCGAGCGTCGACGCACCCGAGAACCACATGTAGATCTGGGTGATCGGATCCCAGCCGCTGACCGCCACCGCCACCATGGCGGTCAACGAAATCACCGTGAACACGAGCGATGACCGTGACGGCGTGCGGTGCCGGTGGTTGATCTCGGCCAGCGTCGGCGGGAGCAGGCCCTTGGTGGCCAACGTGAACTGATAGCGGGTGATGACGTTGTGGAACGACAGCACGCAGGCGAAGAAGCTGGTGACCAACAGCACCTGGATCACGTCGGTGAGGATCGGCGATACGTAGGAGCTGGCCAGGTTCTGTACCACGCTCTCCGGCTCGGCCGAAGCGACTTCGACGGCGTGATCGACGCCCAGGCCCTCGACCACCACCCAGGCGGCCAGGGCGTAGAACAGGCCGATGAAGACCACCGCCGTGTACGTCGCCCGCGGAATGGTTCGGTCGGGGTCCTTGGCCTCGTTGCGGAACACCGCGGTGGCCTCGAACCCGATGAAACAGAAGAACGCGAACATCAGTCCGAGACTCGGTGCACCGGTGGCGAATTCGGACGGCGACAACGGAGCCAGGCTCAGCCCGCCGGCGCCGCCGGCGCTGATGACGCCGACGTCGACCACCACCACGGCCAGCGTCTCGGCGATCAGCAACACGCCCAGCACCTTCGAGCTCAGCTCGATGTCGCGGTAGCCGAGGAGTCCCACCAGCGACACCCAGCCGATCGCACTGGCCCACCACGGAATTCCGATGTGCACCTCGGACAACAACGTCGAGGTGGCCACGCCGAGGTAGGTGTAGAGCCCGATCAGCATCACCCCGTAGGACCCCAGCGCCAATGCCGCTGCGCCTACACCGATGTGGCGTCCCAGCCCGCGCTGAATGTAGGAGTAGAACGCGCCGGCGTTCGGTACGTACTTGCTCATCGCGGTGAAGCCGACCGAGAACAGCGCCAGGATGCCCATGGCGATCAGGAAGAACTGTGGTGCGGCCGCGCTGCCGCTGACCGAGATGATGATCGGCACGCTCGCGGTGACGACGGCCAGCGGCGCGGCCGCGGCCACCACCATGAACACGATCGATCCCACGCCCAGCCCGCGCTGCAGCATGGCGTGGGCCTCGGGCGCGGTCTGCGCGGTCATCGCGGGTTCGGATTGCTGACTGTTGATCATTGGTTTTCGGCTTTCTGACGACATTGTCGGATGGATGGTCAGTCGGTGAGCACGCCCCGCAACACGATGCTTTTGACTTGGGTGAATTCATCGAGCGTGTAGCCGAGCCCCTCACGTCCGATCCCGCTTTTCTTGTAGCCGCCGAACGCGGCCACATCCGGGCGGTAGGTATTGCCGCCGTTGACCGAGACGATGCCGGCTTTGATGCGTCGCCCGGCCCGGATGGCCTGGGTGATGTCATTGGTGAAAACGGCGGCGTTGAGGCCGAACTGGGAGGCGTTGGCGATGTCGATGGCCTCGTCGAGGTCGTCGACGGCGAGCACCGAGAACACCGGCCCGAAGATCTCTTCGTCGGTGGCGATACCGATGCTCGTGTCGATCTCCAACAGGGTGGGGTCGACGAAGGCACCGCGCCGGGTGCCACCGACCAGCAACCGCGCGCCCTGCTCGACTGCCGCATGGATCTGTGTTTCGACGGTCCGGGCCGCCTCGACGCTGATCAGCGGCCCGACGTCGGTGGCTTCGCAGCGCTGGTCACCGATCCGGAGCGCCCCGACGCGATCACGCAGGCGTTCCACGAATTCCTGGTATCGCGACCTGACCACCATGATGCGTTTGGTGGCCACGCACACCTGCCCGTTGGCGTAGGTGCGCCCCGCGATCGCGTGCTCGACTGCGGCGTCCAGGTCGGCATCCTCGCAGACGATGAACGCGTCATTCCCGCTGAGCTCGAGGAAGACCCGCACGATGTTGCGGCCCGCGTTGGCCGCGATGACGGCGCCGACCGCGGTGCTGCCGGTGAACGTGACCGCGGCGATATCGGGACTGCCGCACAGGTGCTCTCCGACGATGTGGCCGTATCCGGTGACCAATTGCAGTGCGGCACCGGGGACTCCGGCCCGATGCAGGATCTCGGTGAGCATGATCGTCACGATCGGATCGTCCTCCGGCGGTTTGACGATCATCGCGTTGCCCGCGGCGAGCGCGGCACCGACCTTGTGGGCGTACAGCTCGGCCGGGAAATTGAACGGAACGATGCCCACCATGACCCCGAGCGGCTCCCGCACCGTCAGCATCAAATCGGACTCAAGCCCGTCCTGGATGTCCAGTGGGATGGTCTGCCCGAACAGGCGCAGCGACTCCTCGGCGAAACCGTCGAAGATGCGTGCGGTGGTGTCGATCTCCATCCTGGCGTGAGCTATGGTCTTGCCGTTCTCGGCCGACAGCGTGCGGCTCAGTTCCTCACGGTCGGCCCGGATCTGGGCCGCCGCCGCCCTGAGGATCGCTGCGCGACGGAAAGCCGGTGTCGCCGCCCATATTTCAGCTCCACCGGGCGCGGCATCGAGCGCCTCCTGCGCATCCTCGACAGTGCCCGCGGGGACGGTGCCGATGAGATGGCCGTCGAACTTGTCGCGGATCTCGATGATCGCGCCATCGGCGCTGTCACGCGCCCGGCCACCGATCGACATCCGGTGTTTGACGAGTAGTTCCATCGGTGCGGTCATCGTCGAATTCCTCTCGGGGCGAGTGCCGGGCGGCCCGTGGTGTGGCGCCGTGACGTGGAGTGCCGCCGGCCGCGTCGGCAGGACGACGCGCCTATGATGCAGAACACATTCGCGGCCGCGAGAGGATTCCGAACGTCGTGCGCATTGCGGTCCGGATATTGCGATGTTTTTCGAAGCAACCTCGACGTACGCCGCTGTGCACCGAAGCTTGTTCGGTATTTACCGGATCGGCCGGCGCATCTCCTCGTACCCGCTGACATATTCCATGTTCTGCACACCGATGTAGTGGTCGAACACGATGCTGGTCGTGGTGGCGGCCACCGGACCGGAACTGAGCTTGGTGGCGACGAAGTCGCGCAGCTGGCTGGTCGAGGTGCAGGCCACGTGGATCAGGAAGTCGTCGGGGCCGCCCATGTGAAACACGTTGAGCACCTGGGGAAACCGGATCACCCGACTGGCGTAACTCTTCACCTGGTCACGGGCGGGCGCGGGTAACCGGACGAACACGATGGCCTGGACCGGGAACCCGAGCGCCTCGTAGTTCACGAAGGCGTTGATCGACCGGATCACGCCGAGTTGCTCGAGCCGTTTGATGCGGGCGTGGCAGGTGGACGGCGCGATGCCCGCCTTGCGCGACAACTCGTTGTTCGACATCCGGCCGTTCGTGGTCAGCTCCCAGAGCAACAGCTCGTCGATCTCGTCGGTCTTGACCTCTCGGCCCCGCTCGTCCTCATACCGCTGCATTGCAACCTCCTCGTCGAACAGCCTGAATCCGCAGCGGCCGGACCCGCATTCCGGCTGCACATCCTTCGGAGCAACACGGACAATACGGCCCGTCGACGAAAAAAGAGTGTTGTTTGCCCTAGTTTCCGAACAAACTTCAGCTCCTGGGCCCAACTTGCGAAGAATCTCCCACCATAGCGTGAGGCCGACCACAGCCGGCACTGCGATAAGCGCCATAGCCGTTGCGCCACATCACCATTGGCGCACCCCGGTCGGCACATCCACCGAGTGCAAGGGAGCAGAAGATGATTCCACCGACGGGCACACCCGAACGCGCGGCCGCGCTGGAACGGCTCACCGACCGGGCGAAGTTCATCCGGCTCGAGACGGTGCGGTTGTCCCGGATCGCCGGAGCGGGCCATTACACATCGTCCTTCTCGGCCGCCGAACTGTTCGCGGCACTGTACTACTCGGTGCTGAAATACCGCCCGGAAGAACCAAAATGGGCCGACCGCGACCGGTTCGTGCTCAGCAAGGGCCACGCCGCCATCGGCCTGTACCCGGTGCTGGCCGACGTGGGTTTCTTCGCCCCGTCCGAGCTCGACAATTACACGCGGTTGGGCAGCCCGTTCGGCGACCATCCCGACATGAAGAAGATCCCCGGCATCGATTTCAGCTCGGGCTCACTGGGTCACGGTCTGTCGATCGCCGTCGGCATGGCCTTCGCCGGCCGCGTCGGTGATCACCCGTTCCGCACGTTCTGCATGCTGGGTGACGGGGAGCTGCACGAGGGACAGATCTGGGAGGCGGCCAACGCCGCCGGGCACTATCGCCTCGGCCGGCTGGTCACCATCGTCGACCGGAACAGACTGTGCATCGACGGTTTCACCGACGACGTGATGAGTGTCGAGCCGATCGAAGACCGTTTCGCCGCCTTCGGCTGGCAGACCCACCGGGTCGACGGCCACGACGTCGACGCACTGCTGGAGCTTTTCGGCGGCCTGGCCGATACACCCGACGGACCACCACAGCTCATCGTGGCCGACACGGTCAAGGGCCGCGGCGTGAAGCTCATGGAATACAACCCCGATTGGCATGTCGGCAACCTCGTCGGCGCCGACTTCGACGACGTGATCGCGGAACTGCAGGCCGGCCTGCGTCCGCTGGAGGCAGCGAAATGACCGAAACCCAAGACCAGGCAGAGATCTTCGGCGGCGGCTCGACCGAGCTACGGGACAAGCGCTCGTTCGACGGCAGCGACGTCAGCACCATCCCCGCGTTCGTGTTCGGCGAGGAACTGGCCGACCTGGCCGACAACGATCCGCGCGTCGTCGTGCTGACCGCCGATCTGGCCAGCGCCAACCGGGCGACCGATTTCGCGGGGCGCCACCCGGACCGGTTCTTCAACATGGGCATCGCCGAGAAGGGCATGATCACCTCCGCGGCCGGCATGGCCTCGTGCGGATACATACCGTTCGCCGCCACATTCGCGTCGTTCTCCGCACTGTTGTGCGCCGAGCAGATCCGCACCGACTGCGCTTATCCGCGGATGCCAGTGCGGATCGTCGGGCACCACTCCGGGATGTCCATGGGGTTCTACGGCACCAGCCACCATGCGCTGGAAGACATCGGCGTGCTGCGCACGTTCGCCGAGCTGACGGTGGTCTGCGCGACCGATGCCAACCATCTGCGCGCGGTCCTGCGGGCATCCGTCGACCACCCGGGAGCGATGTATATCCGGTTGGGTCGCGGACGCGACCCCGAGGTCTATCCGACGGTCCCCGAACTGACCTTCGGCAAGGCCATCCGGCTGCGCGAGGGCGTCGATCTCACGATCATCGCCACCGGCAGCGAAGTTCACCCGGCGCTTGAGGCCGCGGCCATCCTGGCCGACGAGGGTGTCAGCGCACGCGTCGTCGACATGCACACCGTCGCGCCGCTCGATGTCGACGAGGTCCTGGCCGCGGCGCGGGACACCGGCGCCATTCTCACCGTCGAGGAACACAACGTCACCAACGGTCTGGGGACCGCGGTCGCCGAAGCGCTGCTGCTGAGTGGCGCGGCCGGGGTGCGGCTCGCCAAACACGGTGTGCCCGACGAGTACATCCCGGTCGGCCCTCCGGCGGCGCTCTACGCGAAGTACCGGCTGGACGCCCCCGGCGTCGCGGCGGTGGCCAGGGAGCTGCTGCGATGATCGACCACAACGACTCCGCGCTGACCAAACGGGCCGAGCTCGTCGTCCCCGGCGGCATGTACGGGCACATGAATGTGCGGTCGTTCTCCGCGACCCTGCCGCAGTACATGGCGTCCGGTGACGGCTGCCGGATCACCGACACCGATGGCAACACCTACCTGGACTTCATGTGCGGGTGGGGTCCTGTCGTCCTCGGTCATCGCAACCCCGCTGTGCAACAGGCAGTTTCGGATCAGATCTCGAGAGGTGACTGCCTCAACGGGGCAGCTCCGACGATGGTCGAACTCGCCGAGCTGCTCGTCGACACCGTCGCACACGCCGACTGGGCGCTGCTGGCCAAGAACGGTACCGACGCCACCACCACCTGCGTCACCATCGCGCGCGCCGCGACCGGTCGGCGCAAGGTGCTGATCGCCAACGGCGCGTATCACGGTGCCGTGCCGTGGTGCACCCCGGTCACCGCCGGGGTGACGCCGGAGGACCGAGCCCACCTCGACTACTTCGAGTACAACGACCTCGGCTCGGTTCGGGCCGCCGCCGAGCGGGCCGGCGCCGATCTGGCCGCGGTGATCGTCTGCCCGTTCCGCCACGATGTGCATCGCGATCAAGAGCTCGCCGACCCCGGGTTCGCCCGCGGGTTGCGCGAGCTGTGCGACCGCACCGGTGCCGCACTCATTCTCGACGACGTCCGCTGCGGCTTCCGCCTGGACCTGGCCGGCAGCTGGGAGCCGTTGGGGGTTCGCCCCGATCTGTCCGCCTGGTCCAAGGCCATCGCGAACGGCTACGCGCTGGCGGCGGTGACCGGCACCGATGCCCTCCGCACCGCGGCCCGCGAGATCTACGCCACGGGATCGTTCTGGTTCTCGGCGGTGTCGATGGCCGCTGCGATCGCCACCATCCGAGAATTGCGCGACACCGACGCGATGGAGCGCATGCGCGCCTCCGGGCAACGGCTGCGCGACGGATTGGCCGCCCAGGCCCGCGCGCACGGATTCGAGGTGGTGCAGACAGGTCCGGTACAGATGCCGCTGCTGCGGTTCGCCGGGGACGACGATTTCAGCCAGACCCGGCGGTGGTGTGACGAAGTCGGCGCCCGCGGCGTCTACCTGCACCCTTACCACAACTGGTTCCTCAACGCGGCACACACCACGGCCGACATCGACGATGCCCTCGAGCGCACCGACGATGCCTTCGCCGCATTGGCCCGGCGATGAAGATCGTCGGCGCGGTCCTCGAAAAGTCAGGCCGGCCCCGGCCATACGCGAGATCGCGGCCGATCACCGTCGGCGAGGTGGAGCTGGCGGATCCCGGCCCGACGGAGTTGCTGGTCAAGATCGAAGCGGCCGGGGTCTGCCATTCGGACCTCAGCGTGGTCGACGGGAACCGGCCCCGCCCCACCCCGATGCTGTTGGGGCACGAGGCCGCAGGTGTCGTGATCGGCGCCGGTACTGCCGTCGACGACATCGGCCCCGGGCAGCGAGTGGTGATGTCCTTCCTCCCCCGCTGCGGTCGGTGCCACGAATGCGGTCAGGGCGGCAGGCTGCCGTGTTCGGCCGGGTCGGCGGCGAACACCGCGGGCACCCTCCTGGGCGGCCGTCGGCTGACCCGGGCCGGGCGCCCGGTGCACCACCATCTCGGAGTGTCCGGTTTCGCCACGTACGCCGTGGTGGACCGGGCTTCCGCCGTGCCCGTCGGCCCGGATATCCCGGCCGAGGTGGCCGCAGTGCTGGGCTGCGCGGTGCTCACCGGGGGCGGTGCGGTGCTCAACGTCGCCAAACCCGCGCCGACCGACAGCCTGATGGTGGTCGGGCTGGGCGGGGTCGGCATGGCCGCCGTCATCACCGCTCGGGCACTGCAGGTCAGCCGCGTCATCGCGGTGGACACGGAAGAGAGCAAGCTCGGCCAGGCCGCCGCGCTGGGCGCAACCGAGACCTACAGCCCGGCTCAGCTCGCCGAACTCGGCATCAAAGCCCGTCACGTCATCGACTGCGCCGGCCATCCCCGGGCCTTCGAGACCGCCTTCGGGGCGACCCAGCCGGGCGGCAACACGATCACGGTGGGCCTGCCCGCGGCCACCGCGCTGGCCGCGGTCTCTCCGCTGACCATCACAGCCGAGGCCAGAACGGTGGTCGGCAGCTATCTGGGTTCGGCCATCCCGGCCCGCGACATCCCCCGGTACGCACAGTTGTGGCGGGAGGGGAAGCTACCGGTGGACAGGCTCATATCCAGCAGGATCAGGCTCGATCAGATCAACGAGGCGATGGATCGGCTGGCCGATGGCCGGGCCATCCGCCAGGTCATCCTGTTCGACGAGGCGTGAACTGTTCGATTCGGCGTGTTCCGGACCACCGTGAGGCAGGGCCTGACAGCACTTCGCGGGCGGGCACGGTAAAGTGTTGGCAGGACAATAAAGACACACAGATCGGAGCCGCCTAGCAATTGGGCCGCTCCGTTATTGCGCGAGGGGGTCCCCCCATGGGCCGCGGCCGGGCGAAGGCAAAGCAGACCAAGGTGGCACGTGAGTTGAAGTACAGCTCACCGAACACCGACTTCAGTCAGCTCCAACGTGAGCTGTCGGGATCTCCCGATTCCGGCGACGTCAATGACGACGCCGATGAGTGGTCGGGTGAGGATGACTGGCGGCGCTGAGCCGCCGGCACTCCGTCCCACAACTTAGACGCAGGTCGCGCTGGTTGCGCAAGTCGCTCACCAGCGCGACCTTGTCTAATTGTCTAGAACCGCGGATGCTGTCCGACCAGCTGGGCGCGCACACTGTCCTTGCCGCCCTTCTTGACGGTTCCCAGCGTCCAGCAGTCCAGATGCCGTGCGGTCAGGATGGCCAACGCGCGGTCGGTGTCCTCCGGGGCCACGACCGCGACCATCCCGACGCCCATGTTGAACGTCTTCTCCATCTCGGCACGCTCGATGCGTCCGCGCTGGGCGATCATCTGGAACACCGGTGCCGGCGTCCACGTGCCGCGATCCAGCTCTGCGGTCAGGCCGTGCGGCACCACCCGCTCCAGGTTGCCCGCCAACCCGCCTCCGGTGACGTGGCAGAAGGTGCGGACCTGGGTCTCGGCGGCCAGCGCCAGGCAGTCCTTGGCATAGATGCGGGTCGGCTCGAGCAGCTCCTCGCCGAGCGTGCGGCCGAACTCCTCGACGTGGCCGGCCAGGTTCATCCGGTCGATCTCCAGCAACACCTTGCGGGCCAGTGAATAGCCGTTGGAGTGCAGGCCGCTGGAACGCATGGCGATGATCACGTCGCCGGGCCGCACGCGGTCGGGGCCCAGCACGTCGTCGGCCTCGACGATGCCGACACCGGTCGCCGAGATGTCGTAATGGTCGGGTTCCATCAGGCCGGGGTGTTCGGCCGTCTCGCCGCCCAGCAACGCGCAGCCGGCCTGGACACAGCCCTCGGCGATACCGGACACGATCGCGCTGACCCGCTCCGGCACGGTCCGGCCGACGGCGATGTAGTCCTGCAGGAACAGCGGCTCGGCGCCGCACACCACGAGGTCGTCGACCACCATCGCGACCAGGTCCAGCCCGACGGTGTCGTGCTTGTCCATGGCCTGCGCCACGGCGAGCTTGGTGCCCACCCCGTCGGTCGAGGAGGCCAGCACCGGCTCGCGGTATCCGCCACGTAAGGCGAACAGGCCGGCAAAGCCACCCAGGCCGCCGCGCACCTCGGGACGGGTGGCCTTGGCGGCGAGCGGTTTGAAGAGTTCTACAGCGCGGTCACCGGCCTCGATGTCCACTCCGGCCGATGCGTAGGAAATGCTGCTGTGTTCGGCGATGCCGTGCTGTTCGGCGCCCTTAGTCATCGCAAGCAAGGCTACCGCCCCGCTGTTGCGGGGGTACAGCGCAGGAGGCGTTAAGGACGTCTCAAGGCCGACGCGTTGTCGTTGTCGGCCTGCAGCGGCCCGCCGGTGCGGGCGGGGACGATCTCGCTCCTCGCGTGCGCAGAAGCCAGCATGTGCTCGACGACGTTCTTGCCCAGCGCGGTCTCACCCGGCAGCTCGATCGGGTAATTGCCGTCGAAGCAGGCCGAGCACAGCCGGGTCGGGGGCTGTTCGGTGGCCGCGATCATGCCCTGCTGGGAGATGTAGCCCAGGCTGTCGGCGCCGATGGCGTGCCGCACGGCCTCCAGCATCTCGCCCTCGTGCTCGGCGGACGCCGCGTTGGCGATCAGCTCGGCCGGGGTGGCGAAGTCGATGCCGTAGAAGCAGGGCCAGCGCACCGGCGGCGAGGCGATCCGGACGTGGACCTCCAGGGCCCCGGCCTCCCGCAGCATCCGGACCAGGGCCCGCTGGGTGTTGCCGCGCACGATCGAGTCGTCGACGACGATCAGCCGCTTGCCCCGGATGACTTCACGCAACGGGTTGAGCTTGAGACGGATGCCCAGCTGCCGAATGGTCTGTGAGGGCTGGATGAAGGTGCGGCCCACGTAGGCGTTCTTCATCAGGCCCTGGCCGAACGGGATGCCCGATTCCTGGGCGTAGCCGACCGCAGCCGGCGTTCCGGATTCGGGAACACCGATCACCAGGTCGGCGTCGACGGGATGCTCGCGGGCCAGACGCCGGCCGATGTCGACGCGGGTGGCGTGCACCGAGCGGCCGACCAGCGTGCTGTCGGGGCGGGCCAGGTAGACGTACTCGAAGACACAGCCCTTGGGTTCGGGGTTGGCGAACCGGGTGGAGCGCACCCCATCGGCGTCGATGGCGAGCAGTTCGCCGGGTTCGATGTCGCGGACGAACGAGGCGCCGACGATGTCGAGGGCGGCGGTCTCGGAGGCCACCACCCAGCCGCGGTCGAGCCGGCCGAGCGCCAGCGGACGCACACCGTGCGGGTCGCGCGCGGCATAGAGGGTGTTCTCGTCCATGAAGGTCAGGCAGAAGGCGCCGCGCACCGTCGGCAGCAGCTCGAGGGCGGCCTGCTCGAGGGTGGCGTCGGCGGCGCCGTGGGCCAGCAGCGCGCCCAGGATGTCGGAATCGGTGGTGGCGGTCGGGGCGCCCTTCATGTCGATCAGCCCGGCTTCCCTGGCGCGGGCCGCCAGCTCGGCGGTGTTGACCAGGTTGCCGTTGTGGCCGAGCGCGACGCCGGTCCCGGCGGCGGTGTTGCGGAACACCGGCTGGGCGTTCTCCCAGGTGGTGGAGCCGGTGGTGGAGTAGCGGCAGTGGCCGACGGCGACGTGGCCCGGCATGGCGGCCAGGGTCTGCTCGTCGAACACCTGGCTGACCAACCCGAGGTCCTTGAACACCAGGATCTGTGACCCGTCGGACACCGCGATGCCCGCGGCTTCCTGCCCACGGTGCTGCAGCGCGTACAGGCCGTAGTAGGTGAGCTTGGCGACGTCTTCACCCGGGGCCCAGACCCCGAATACGCCGCACTCCTCGCGCGGCTCGTTCTCGTCGATCTGGTGATCAGTCACGATAAGGCTGCTCCCGGGGCGGCGGTTGGTGACATAAGCGAGTCTACGGTCCAGCCGGGCCAAGAAAAGAATCGAATGGCCGGTCTGGCACCGGGTTTTGCAACAGCCGGCGGGGGCGTCGACATTCCCGCCCCACCTCCCCGCGGTGTGGCCAGCCCCACCCCGATCCGTCGGGAAAACCCCATCGACCCACCACATGCCAACGGCAAGGATGGATTTCGTGACGCGCCAGCTCTCGGAGAAACCGACAACCGATCCCCTCGATTCCGGCGCGGAGCCCGGGCCGCAACCGTGGCCGGAGGTGACGAAGATCGCATTCCGGTTCTGCTTCTTGTACTTCGGCCTGTTCTGCCTGCTGTTCGCGCAAATCACCTTCGCGTTCCTGGGAATCGTGGGCCACTGGCTGCCGGAGCGGGCCGTGATGTGGCAGATGACCGTGCTGGGCCCGGCGGTGAGCTGGGTCGGCCGCCACGTCTTCGGCGTCGAGGCGGTGCTGCACCAGGACTCGGGCAGCGGGGATCAGGCCGCGATCTGGGTCCTGGTGTTCTGTTTGCTCGTGGTCGCGATCGTCGGCGCCGCGGTGTGGTCGTGGCTGGACCGACGGCGGCCGGACTACGCGCGGCTGTCGGCCTGGTTCCTGACCTTCGTGCGGCTGTGCGTGGCCGGGCAGATGCTGTTCTACGGTTTCGCCAAACTCGTCCCGACGCAGATGCCGGCCCCGCCGCTGGCGGCGCTGCTGCGGCCCTACGGCGACTTCAGCCCGGCCTCGGTGCTGTGGCTGCAGGTGGGCAGCTCCTATCCGTACGAGATGGCGCTCGGCGCGGTCGAGGTGCTGGCCGGGCTGTTGTTGTTCCTGCCGCGCACCGGGACGCTGGGCGCCCTGCTCGCCGTGGCCAGCATGGTGCAGGTGTTCCTGCTGAACATGACCTTCGATGTGCCGGTCAAGATCTTGTCCGGGCATCTGTTGCTGATGGGTCTGGTGCTGCTGGCGCCGCAATACCGCCGGCTGGCCGACTTCCTGATGCTGCAGCGCACCACCGAGCCTGCGGTCCAACCCGAACTGTTCGCCGATGGCCGGGCCAACACCATCGCGGCCCGGGTACAGGTCGCACTCGGCATCTGGATGGTCGCCGGCTGCGTGCTGACCAGCTGGCAGAGCTGGAGCGAGTACGGCGGGGGCCGCGTCAAACCCGAGTTGTACGGGATCTGGACGGTGAGCCGCTTCGATGTCGACGGCAGGACGGCGCCACCGCTGACCACCGATCAGTACCGGTGGCAGCGGGTCGTGTTCGACCTGCCCGAGGTCGTCACCTACCAGCGGATGAACGGCGAGTTGGTGGACGCGCTTCTCAAGGCCGACGGGGACAACCTCACGGTGTCCGGGCCGGACGGCACGGCGCTGGCCACGCTCACCGCGTCTCGGCCGACGCCCGAGCAGCTGCAGCTGACCGGTGAGTTGTCCGGCCGCGACGTGACCATCTGGCTGGATCGGCTGGACCTCAACCAGTTCACCCTGAGAAACCGGGGCTTCAACTGGGTGCAGGAGTATCCCTACTTCCGGTGAGTCGCGGCGGCGCCGATAACCTCGTCGGACATCTGCCGGATGAGGAGGACTTTGTGGGAGTTTGGGGCCCAGGCAACTTCGACAGCGACACCGTGGCCGACGGGTTGGGCGAGCTGACGAAACGGATCATCGACCAGATTTCGGAAGAGTTCGAAGACGGATCCGACGATTCCGCTCTGCAGCCCGACGAGTGGGGCGGCGAGATGGTGCCCGCCTGGCTCGAGATCCTGGTCGACATCGTCGAACCGGGGCGGGTCGGTGCCACGTTTCCTCCGGCGGCGACGCTGCACGACTGGCGTGATCGCTACCTGCGCGTGTGGGACGAGTACATCGACGAGCTCGAGCCGGATGACACGTACAAGACCGAACGGCGCGCGGTGCTCGTCAGCACGTTCGAGCGAGCCATCACCGTCGCGACCGCGCGCGAACCGGGTTAGGGCGCGTCCGGCAAACCGGATTCAGCCCGCCAGCGGCACCAACGGCAGCCACCGGGCCACCTCACCGGCCCGTGAACCCGACATCTGCACGGCCTGCCCGGCCCCGTCGAGGCCGAGCAGGCCGGTCGCCAGCAGCAGCCAGGTGCGGGGATCGGTTTCGACGACGTTGGGCGGGTTGCCGCGGGTGTGGCGCGGCCCTTCGATGCACTGCACCGCGACGAAGGGCGGAACCCGCACCTCGACACTGGCGCCCGGTGCCAGTGCCGCCAGCGTGCGCGCGGTCAGCCGGACCGCCTCGGCCAGTTCGGCACGGGCGGGTTCCGGGCGGGTCGGTTCGCGTAACCAGTCGGCCACCACGGCGACCGCGGCCCTGGTCTTTTCCGGATCGACTTTGCCTCGCGCGGCCATGCCCTAGAGTCTCGCAAAGTGATTGCCGATCACCGAAATCTGCCGTACCGCACGGCCGGTGCTGTGTTCTTGGCAATTCTCGCGCTCGTATTCGGGTTGATCGTGGCGCAGTTTCGGGGCGCGTTCGAACCCAAGGCCCCGCTGACGCTGCTGGCCGCACGCGCCGGCCTGGTTCTCGATCCGGGGTCGAAGGTGACCTACAACGGGGTTCCGATCGGCCGGGTGGCCGCGATGACCACGGACCACGGCGATCCGGTGCGGGCCCTGGTACGGCTGAACATCGACCCGAAGTACCTGGACCTGCTGCCGGCCAACGTTTCGGCGACAATCCAGGCGACGACGGTGTTCGGCAACAAGTACGTCGCGTTCACCTCGCCGGAACATCCGAGCGCGGAACGGGTTTCGAGCTCCGCCCCGATCGACGTCACGGCGGTCACCACCGAGTTCAACTCGTTGTTCGAGACGATCACCGCCATCACCGAGCAGATCGACCCGATCAAGCTGAACCAGACTCTCGAGGCCACCGCGCAGGCGCTGACCGGCCTGGGCAACGCGTTCGGGCAGTCGCTGACCGACGGCAACACCATCCTCGCCGACCTGAACGGGCGGATGCCCGCGCTGCGCCACGACATCGCCGGGCTGGCCGATCTCGGCGACCGCTATGCGGCGGCCGGGCCGGATCTGTTCGACGGTCTGGGCCACGCCGCGCGCAGCGCCGCCACGTTCAACTCCCGGCGTGGCGATCTCAACGCCGCCCTGATCGCGGCGATCGGATTCGCCGGAACCAGTTCGGACATCCTCGAACGGGGCGGACCGTATCTGGAGCGGGGCGCGCAGGACCTGATCCCGACGTCGAAATTGTTCGACGAGTACCAGGGGCAGCTGTTCTGCACCATCCGCAACTACCACGACGTCGCGCCCGCCTTCTATGCGACGTTCGGCGGCGACAACGGATATTCGTTCGAGAGCACAGGGACGTTGTCGAGCATCGGCGTCGGCAACACCTACGTCTATCCGGACAATCTGCCGCGGGTCAACGCCAAAGGCGGGCCCGAGGGCAAGCCGGGCTGCTGGCAGCCGATCACCAAGGACCTGTGGCCCGCGCCGTATCTGGTGATGGACACGGGCCTGTCGATCGCGCCCTACAACCATGTCGAACTCGGCTCGCCGATCTTCGTCGACTACGTCTGGGGCCGCCAGATCGGTGAGCCCACGATCAACCCGTGACGGCCTTACGATCTTGATCCAGGGGAGCTTCGCGCGAAATGGGGGATTTGTGAACGGTAGTGCCGATGCCTAAGCGCGCGGTGCCGGCGGGCGCGGAGCTGGCCCCGGCGTGGCCTCCTGCGCTTCCCGCATGGCGTGCCGTCGGTCTGTCGCTGGCCCCGATCGGTGGCGCAGCCTTCAACGGGGTGGCCGCCCTTGGCGCCGCGGTCGTCGTCGCCGTTCTGATCTTTTCCTTCGGCCGCCTGCACCGGCACGCGCCGCATGCGGTGTCGACGGGTGATCTGGTCGCCGCCACCGTGGGTTCGGCGGCCGGGCGGTTCACCAGCCTCGTACAGCTGGCGGCCTATGTACTGCTCGGGGTGGGGGCCGCACTCATGCTGGCCCTGCAACCGTTGACGGGTGTCCCGGATCTGGAGACCGCGCTGGCCGGCTGGTGGTGGCCCGGCTGGGCGGTGGCCGTGGTGGTGATCGCCGGCGCCGTGGTGGCCTACCTGCCCACCCGGGCGGTGGGTGCGACGGCCGCGGCGCTGGCCGGCGTGGGCCTGCTGATCTTCCTCTACATCGCGCTGGCCATCGTGGCCCGAGTCGCCACGGGCACACCGCCGATGGAGTTCGGGCCCGCCCGTGTCGATTCCTTCCTGCTCGCCACGGCGGCCGCGATCCCGCTCGCCCTCGGCCTGGTGGGCTTCGAGGCCGCCACGGTGGTCAGCGGCCGGCTCGAGTCGGTGGCACGCCCGATGGGAGCGGCGCTGGGCGTGACGGTGGCGGCCACCGTGGCGCTGCTGTGCGCCGCCAACATCGGCGCGACGGGCGGCTTGCACACCAATGCCGCCAGCCTCTCGCTGATCATCTCGGAGTTCTTCGCCGACGCCGGGTTCTACTGGTTCGCCACCGGGGCGTTGTGCCTGGGGTCGGCGGCGCTGCTGACGCTGACCTGGGCGGCCACCCGCGTCGCGGCCCGGCTGTTCGGGTCCGGCCCGCAGGTCGCGATGCTGGTCCCCGCGGTGATGTGTGTGCTGGCCGTGGTGTTCTGCCGGTTTCAGGACTACATCGGCCGGCTGCAGATGATGGTCCCGGCCCTGCTGTTGCTCGTGGTGTACATACTTGTGGCGGAGGCCAATTCGCGTATCGCGGGTTCGGCGGCCGCACAGCAGGCACCGCGGCTGATCCTGACCGTGGTGGCCGTCTGCGTGGTGTTGATCCCGTTGCGGGTCACCGACTACGCGTTGCCCGCGCTGTGGCCGGTGGCGGTCACGGCCGCAATCCTCGCGCTGGCGGCGCTGTTGGCCAGGATTGGTAGGCCAGTGCGGCCAGCGCCCCCGCCTCATTGATCGCCAGATGCGCCAGGATCGGCGCGGCCAGGCTGGCCGTGTGCTGCGCCAGCCTGCCGAACACCCACCCGGCGAGTCCGGTGACCAGCACGGTCGGGNGCCGCGGATCGACCAGCCCGTTCCACGCCACCAGGCCCGCGGCCAGGGCCAGCGCGCGAATCCGGCTGGAGCTCATCAGTTTTCAGGCCCGTCGTTGGCGGCGGTCTTTTCCAGCGCGACACGGATCCGTTCGGTGTCCTCGGGCGTCCATCCCTCCGGCGGGGCCACCGCCGCCCAGCCGTCGAGCACGGACTGCCCGTAGTTGTGTCCGTGCCCGGCCGGGACGCTCGACGCGTTGGTGATGTCGGCGGCCACCTGCCAGAACGTGATGATCGGGTACCAGCGCATCGAGGCGGTACGGTCTGTCCCCGGCGGCTCCACGAGCCAATCCGGTTCGGAGAACAGCAGATCCGTCGACCACCAGATGATCGGGTCCGACGGGTGCTGCAGGAACAACACTCGGGTGCCCTCCCACGGTGCGGCGGTGTCGCGCGCGATCTCGGCGGCGTCGGCGGCCTCGGAGAAGCGCACCGTCCGGCCGTTGTCGTAGCGGGGCCGCACCTGCGGGGTGCCCGGGTCACGGCGCACGGTCAGTCCGCGCCACAACGGACTGGCGTTGGGCGGCCCCACCCACAGCACCGAGGAGAAGCCCATCCGGGAGATGTCGGGCAGCCAGCTGAACGCGCCCTGCCCGGCCATCGAGCCCAGGCTCTCCCCGTACAGCACCAGTTTGGGACGTCGCTCGGGCGGCAGTTGCTCCCAGCGCGCATGGATGGCGTCGATCATCAGGCGGCCGATGACCATCGACTTCTGCCGGTCACCCATGAACGAAATCCAGCTCGGCAGATAGGAATACTGCATGCCGACCATCGTGGTGTCACCGTTGTACATCAGTTCCAGCGCGCGGGCGGCCACCGGATTCACCCAGCCCGTACCGGTGGTCGGGACGATCACCAGCAGCTTGCGCTCGAACGCGTGGGTACGTTCGAGTTCGCTCAGCAGCACCGCGATCCGCTGATCGTCGGTGTCGGCGGTGTGCAGGCCGGCGTAGACCCGGATGGGTTCTTTGGCGGGTGCGCCGTTGAGTTCTTCCAGTTCGGCGCGTCGCGGGCCGGTTGCCACGAAGTTGCGGCCCTGAAAACCCAGGGAGTCCCAGGATGCGAACGAGGCTGGGCTGCCGGATCTTTCGGACTCGCTCGGCTGGCTGATCCCCTCACGGGTGGTGGTGTTCTGCGGCTGGAACACCCGGCTGGCCCCGGCCAGGAAGCCGCGGTACAGCACGCCGTTGACGAGCATGACGACCAGCACGACCACGATCGCGGTGCCGATGAACTGGGCGACCTCGCGGTGCAGATGCCAGCGCCGGATGAACAGCTTGGCCAGCAGCCGGACCGTGTCACGCAGCAGGCGCGCGGTGGCGATCAACGCGGCGGCCACCGCGACAGCGATGATCAGGGTGCGCAGATACCCGAGGGTGGCCGGGCCTTCGATACCCATCAGCGCCGAGACCTGTCGTTGCCAGGCCGCCGCGGGGATCAGCATCAGCACGCACGCCGTGGCCGATCCGGTCACCACGAGCGCCTTGAGCCAGTACAACACCCGCTTGGACGGCGGCCACCAGGCACGGTTGCGCAACACCAAGCGGTACAACACTTTTCCGAGCAGCACGCCGATGCCGTAGCCGATCGCGGCGTTGATGCCGCCGATCAGCCCGGCGAACAACCAGTCCCGCGGCAGCAGCGACGGGGTCAGGGACAGACAGAAGAACAGGGCTCCGACGGCGATGCCGGCGAAGTCCAATCGCACCAGGCCCCAGGCCCAGCGCAGCAGAGGATGACGTTTGTCGAGGGCTTCGGCCGTCACCCGAACAGCCCGGGCAGCACGCCCTCCGACGTGCTCCGTAGCTCCGCGAGAGTGATGCTGAACTGTCCCTGGACCTCGATGACGGGTTCTCCCCCTTCGGGGCCCTGGTCCACCACGCCGACCCTGGTGACCGGCAGGTCCCTGGCCTCACACATCGACCGGAAGCGGCTCTCCTCGGTGCGGGGTACGGCCACCAGGACCCGGCCCGCCGACTCGGAGAACAGGAACACGAAGGGATCGACGTTCTCGGGAAGGATTACCCGGCAACCGGTTTCACCGGCCAGCGCGGATTCGACGACGGCCTGGATCAGTCCGCCTTCGGAGAGATCGTGGGCCGCCGAGATCAGGCCGTCGCGCGATGCCGCGGTCAGCACCTCCGACAGCAGCTTCTCGCGGGCCAGGTCCACCTTCGGCGGCACCCCGCCCAGGTGGTCGGCGGTGACCTGGGCCCAGATCGACCCGTCGAACTCGTCGTGGGTGTCGCCGAGGAGCAGCAGCGTCTCACCCGGTTCGGCGCCGAATCCGGTGGGGATGCGGCGTTTCACATCGTCGATCACGCCGAGCACCCCGACCACCGGGGTCGGCAGGATCGCGGTCGAACCGGTCTGGTTGTAGAAGCTGACGTTGCCGCCGGTGACCGGGATGCCAAGGGCCGCACAGCCGTCGGCCAAACCGCGGACGGCCTGGCTGAACTGCCACATCACGCCCGGGTCCTCGGGGGAGCCGAAGTTCAGGCAGTTGGTCACGGCGACCGGGGTGGCCCCGGTGACCGCGACGTTGCGGTAGGCCTCGGCCAGCGCCAGCTGCGCCCCGGTGTACGGGTCGAGTTGCGTGTAGCGGCCGGATGCGTCGGTGGAGACGGCGATGCCGCGGCCGGTGGTCTCGTCGATGCGCAGCACGCCGCCGTCGGCATGCTCGGCCAGCACGGTGTTGCCGCGCACGTAGCGGTCGTACTGCTCGGTGATGAACGCCCGGCTGCACAGGTGCGGGCTGCCGATCATCGCCAGCAGGGTGGCCTTGAGCTCGTCGCCGGTCTGGGGCCGGGGCAGCTTGGCCGAGGTGTCGGCGACCAGGGCGTCCTGCGTGTCGGGCCGGGCCACCGGGCGCTGGTAGACCGGGCCCTCGTGGGCGACGGTGCGCGGTGGCACGTCGACCACCGTTTCGCCGTGCCAGGTGATCTGCAGCCGGTCCCCGTCGGTGACCTCACCGATCACGGTGGCCAGCACGTCCCACTTGCGGCAGACGGCCATGAACGCCTCGACGTTCTCCGGCGTCACCACGGCGCACATGCGTTCCTGGGATTCGCTGGAGAGCACCTCGGCCGGGGTCATGTCCTTGGCCCGCAGCGGCACCCGGTCCAGCTCGATGTGCATACCGCCGTCGCCGGCGGACGCGAGTTCTGATGTGGCACAGGACAATCCGGCACCACCGAGGTCCTGAATGCCGACCACCAGGCCGGCCGCGTACAGCTCGAGGCAGCACTCGATCAGCACCTTCTCGGTGAACGGGTCGCCCACCTGCACGCTCGGCAGCTTCTTGCGGCCCGCTCCGCTCTCGTCGCCGGAGAAGGTGTCAGAGGCCAGCACCGACACGCCGCCGATGCCGTCCAGGCCGGTACGCGCGCCGAACAGGATGATCTTGTTGCCGGTGCCCGAGGCGAAGGCCAGGTGCAGGTCTTCCTTGCGCAGCGCACCAACGCACAGCGCGTTGACCAACGGGTTGCCCGCATAGGACGGGTCGAAGATCGTCTCGCCGCCGATGTTCGGCAGGCCGAGCGAGTTGCCGTAGCCGCCGACCCCACGTACCACGCCGTCGAGCACGCGGCGGGTGTCTGGCGCGTCGGCCGCCCCGAAGCGCAGCTGGTCCATGACCGCCACCGGCCGGGCCCCCATCGCCATGATGTCGCGGACGATGCCGCCGACGCCGGTCGCCGCACCCTGATAGGGCTCGACGTAGGACGGGTGGTTGTGGGACTCGACCTTGAAGGTGACGGCCCAGCCGTCGCCGATGTCGACGACGCCGGCGTTCTCGCCGATGCCGGCCAGCATGCCGGCGCGCATCTCCTCGGTGGTGGTCTCACCGAAGTAGCGCAGGTGCACCTTCGAGGACTTGTAGGAGCAGTGTTCGCTCCACATCACCGAGTACATCGCCAGCTCGGCATCGGTGGGGCGGCGGCCAAGGATCTCGCGAATCCGCTGGTACTCGTCGTCCTTGAGACCGAGTTCGCGGTAGGGCTGCGGCTGATCAGGGGTGGCGGCTGCCCGCTCCACAGTGTCCTGGGTCGATGTACGGCCGTGGGTGAGCTCAGACGTCACGTGACCAGTTTAATTGTTGCTCGCGCATGGTCGCGGGCAGCCGCTGGTGCGGCCGGTTCCGCCCCACTTTCCGGCGGCCGTGCAGGTTTTTCCGCCGGTGGCGCGGGTACCACCGCCAGATGAGTCAAACCGTCGCTGAGTTCATCCTCGCCCGCCTCCGTCAATGGCACGTTCCACAGGTGTTCGGCTATCCGGGCGACGGCATCAACGGCTTGGTGGCCGCGTTCGGCAAGGACCGGTCGGCCGGGCCGCAGTTCGTCCAGACCCGGCACGAGGAGATGGCCGCGCTGGCCGCGACGGGCTACGCCAAGTTCTCCGGCCAAATCGGGGTGTGCATGGCCACCTCGGGGCCAGGGGCGATCCATCTGCTCAACGGGCTCTACGACGCCAAGCTGGATCACACCCCGGTCGTCGCGATCGTCGGGCAGACGGCGCGCAGCGCGATGGGCGGCAGCTACCAGCAGGAAGTGGATCTGCAGGCGTTGTTCTCCGATGTGGCCAGCGATTTCCTGGTCGAGGTCAACGTCGCCAGCCAGCTGCCCAACGCCTTGGACCGCGCGTTTCGCACCGCACGCGCGCGCCAGGCACCCACCGCGGTGGTGATCCCGTCGGATCTGCAGGAGCAGCCGTACGAGCCGCCCGGCCACGCGTTCAAGCAGGTGCCGTCCAGCGGCCCGAACGATGCCGAGCCCGTGGCGGCGCCCGATCCCGTGGCACTGCAGACCGCGGCCGACATCCTCAACGCCGGCTCGAAGGTGGCGATCCTGATCGGGCAGGGCGCCCGCAGCGCCGCCGACGAAGTGGCGCAGGTGGCCGAGCTGACCGGGGCGGGCGTGGCCAAGGCCCTGCTCGGCAAGGATGTACTGCCCGACGATCTGCCGTACGTCACCGGCGCGATCGGCCTGCTCGGTACGCGGCCCAGTTATGACCTGATGCGCGAGTGCGACACCCTGCTGATCGTCGGCTCGAACTTTCCCTACAGCCAGTTCCTGCCCGGGTTCGGGCAGGCCCGTGCCGTGGAGATCGACATCGACGGCGCCAACATCGGCATGCGCTATCCCACCGAGGTCAACATCGTCGCCGATGCGAAAACCGCCCTCGGGGAGCTGATTCCGCTGCTGACCCGCAAATCGGACCGGTCCTGGCGCAGCGCTGTGGAGGCCGGTGTCGCGCGGTGGTGGGAAACGGTCGAGCGGCAGTCGATGTTGTCGGCCGATCCGATCAACCCGATGCGTGTGGTGTGGGAGCTGTCGGCCAGGCTGCCCGACTACGCGATCGTCACCGGGGATTCCGGTTCCTCGACCAATTGGTATGCCCGCTGTCTGCGTTTTCGGGACACCACCAGCGGATCGCTGTCGGGCACGCTGGCGACCATGGGTTCGGCGGTGCCGTATGCGATCGGCGCCAAGTTCGCCCAGCCGGATCGCCCGGTCATCGCCCTGGCCGGCGACGGGGCCATGCAGATGAACGGATTGGCCGAACTGCTGACCGTCCGCCGGTACGCCGATCAGTGGGCCGACCCTCGCCTCGTGGTGTGCGTGTTCCACAACAACGATCTGGCCCACGTGACGTGGGAGTTGCGGGCCCTGGGCGGGGCACCCAAGTTCGAGGGTTCGCAGAACCTGCCGGACGTGTCCTACGCGGAGCTTGCGAAGGCCATGGGTCTGCAGGCGATCACGGTCGAGGAAACCGATCAGCTCGGGCCGGCGTGGGACGCCGCACTGAGCGCGGACGGACCGGTGGTGCTCGACGTGCACACCGATCCCGAGGTTCCGCCCATCCCGCCGCACGTCACCTACGAGCAGGCCAAATCGACCGTCGAGGCGGTCGCCAAGGGCGATCCGAACGGCTGGCACCTGATTGCCGAGATCGCGAAAAACAAGGCGGCAGAAGTGCTTACCGGTTCTGGTTTGCGTACCGAACCCCGCGGGTAGCCGACGCACGACAACCCAGGAAGCGAAGGAGAGTGAACCATGACCGCGACCACCGAAACCGGCCACATCACCGGCACCAAGGACAAGAACTACAACCTGATCTGGTACACCGAGCAGTGCCTGGAGAACGCGCTGCGGATGGAGACCTACATCGCCGACGCCGAACGCGACGGCGACAAGGAAGTGGTGGAACTGTTCCGCAAGGCGCAGGCCGACAGCCGCAAGGGCGCCGAGATGGCCAAGCACCTGCTGGCCAACCGGATCACCTAGGCGCGTCAGAGCCCGATACAGAACGCGTTGCCCTCGGGGTCGGCCAGCACCACCCAGCTGAAGTTCTCGCCGAAGCTGTGGCGCTCGGTCTCTCTGGCCCCGAGGCTCACCATCCGGGCCACCTCCGCCTCACCGTCGGTCGCGGCCAGGTCGAGGTGGACGCGGTTCTTGCCCGGGGTGGGATCCGCGACCTTCTGAAAGCCCAGGCGCGGCCCGTCGGGCTGTGCCACCATCACGAATTCGCCTGGCATCACGGCGTTCACCTCACCGCCGAGCGCCTGCGCCCACCACTGCGCCAAGGCATCGGGATCGGTGGAGTCAACGGTGATCATCTCTACGGACAGTCCCATGGCGCCGACGATAGACCGACCCGGTGACATCTCGTCAGCGCGGCGAGAGAAACGCCTGCAACGCCGCTGAGTAAGCGGCGACGTCGTCGGCCCCCATGAACTCGCGGGCCGAGTGCATGGCGAGCTGTGCGGCGCCCACGTCGACGGTCGGGATGCCGGTGCGCGCGGAGGTCATCGGCCCGATGGTCGACCCGCACGGCAGATCCGCCCGGTGCTCATACCGCTGCAACGGCACCCCCGCCTGATCGCAGGCCAGCGCGAATGCGGCCGCGGTCCGGCCGTCGGTGGCATACCGCAGATTGGGCTGCACCTTGAGCACGGGCCCGCCGTTGACCTCGATCAGATGCCCCGGCTCGTGGCGGTCCGGATAGTTCGGATGCGTCGCATGGGCCATGTCCCCGGAGGCCACCATCGACCCCGCCGCCCGGCGCAGATAGTCCTCGCGGCCGCCGCCGGCGGCCAGCACGATGCGTTCCAGGACCGTCGGCAGCAGCTCGGACTGCGCGCCGTGATCCGATGTCGATCCGACCTCCTCGTGGTCGAACAGCGCCAGCACCGGCACCTGGGCGCCGGCCTCGGCGGCCAGGAAGGCCTCCAGCCCGGCATAGCAGGTGGCCTGGTTGTCCAGCCGGGGCGCGCTGACGAACTCCCCCTCGGCCCCGGTGATCGCCGACGGGGTCAGGTCGTGGGTCATCAGATCAAAGCCGAGCAGCCCATCCGGTTCGACCCCGGCCCGCTCGGCGACGTATCCGAGGAAAGACCGCGGCCGCTGGCCCAGCCCCCAGACCGCGTTGACGTGACGCTGCGGGTCGGGGCTGACCCCCTTGCGATCCTCGGACAGGTGGATCGCGAGCTGCGGCACCCGCAGGATCGGGTCGTCGATCCGCACCAGGCGATGCTCGACGGCGTCACCCCGGCGGACCGAGAGCCGGCCGCTGATCCCGAGGTCGCGATCGAGCCAAGAGTTCAGCCAGGCGCCACCGTAGGGCTGCAGGGCGACCACCTGCCAGCCCGCGACAACGCGGTCGGGATGCTGTTTGACCCGAAGATTGGGGCTGTCGGTGTGCCCGCCGACGATCCGGAACGGCGCATCCGCGGCGGCGGTATCGGTCTGCCAGGCGACGAGCGATCCGGCCCGCACCGTGAAGAACTTTCCGCCCGCGCCCGATTCACCGCCCGCGGCGGCCGGCCAACGGTCGGTTTCGGCCAATTCGGTGTATCCCGCGTCACGCAATCGTCGCGCCGTGGTCTCGCAGACATGAAAAGGCGAAGGTGAGGCGTCGATGAATTCGCACAGGCTCTGTGGGCTGGCTGCCATATCTCTATCTTGACCGGGATTTCGACGCGTGCCGCGTTAGGGTCCCATATGTGCCTGCACCACAGCCCCAACCGGTTCTGGCCCCGTTGACGCCCGCGGCCGTGTTCATGGTCGCGACCATCGACGAGGGCGGCGAGGCCACGGTCCACGACGCCCTGGCCGATATCTCAGGTCTGGTGCGTGCCATCGGCTTCCGTGACCCCACCAAGCACCTGTCGGCGATCGTCTCCATCGGCTCCGACGCCTGGGACCGGTTGTTCTCCGGTCCGCGCCCGGCCGAGCTGCACCCGTTCATCCCGTTGGACGGTCCGCGTCACCGCGCCCCGGCCACCCCGGGTGACCTGTTGTTCCACCTGCGCGCGGAGTCGATGGATGTGTGCTTCGAGCTGGCCACCAAGTTCGCCGAGGCGCTCGCCGGCGCCGTCACCATCGTCGACGAGGTGCACGGGTTCAAGTTCTTCGACAATCGCGATCTGATGGGCTTCGTCGACGGCACCGAGAACCCGAACGGCTCGGTGGCCGTCAACGCCAGCCAGATCGGCGACGAGGACCCGGAATTCGCCGGAGGCTGCTACGTCCACGTGCAGAAGTACGTGCACGACATGGGCTCCTGGAACTCGCTGTCCACCGAGGAGCAGGAGCGGGTGATCGGCCGCACCAAACTCGACGACATCGAACTCGACGATGCGGTGAAACCCGCCAATTCGCACGTGGCGCTCAACGTGATCGAGGACGACGAGGGCAACGAGCTGAAGATCATTCGGCACAACATGCCGTTCGGTGAGATCGGCAAGGGCGAATTCGGCACCTACTACATCGGCTACTCCCGCACACCGGCGGTCACCGAGCGGATGCTGAACAACATGTTCATCGGCGACCCGCCCGGCAACACCGACCGCATCCTCGATTTCTCCACCGCCCTCACCGGCGGGCTGTTCTTCACCCCCACGATCGATTTTCTGGACGATCCACCGCCGCTGCCGTCGCCGTCGTTAGACGAAACGTCGGCAGCGCAAGATGATTCACCCACTCAGGGCCGGCGCGACGGCTCGCTCGGCATCGGCAGTCTGAAAGGAATCCCGCAATGAACAACCTGTACCGCGAGCTGGCCCCGATCACCGAGTCCGCGTGGGCCGAAATCGAACTCGAGGCCAGCCGGACCTTCAAGCGGCACATCGCCGGCCGGCGCGTGGTCGATGTGAGCGATCCCGGCGGTCCGGTCACCGCGGCGATCAGCACGGGCCATCTGCTCGATGTCGCCTCCCCCGGTGACGGCGTGGTCGCCCACCTGCGCGACGCCAAGCCGCTGGTGCGCCTGCGGGTTCCGTTCACGGTGGCGCGCAAGGACATCGACGACGTCGAACGCGGATCACAGGATTCGGACTGGGATCCGGTCAAGGACGCCGCCAAGAAGCTGGCCTTCGTCGAGGACCGGGCGATCTTCGAGGGCTATCCGGCCGCCTCGATCGAGGGCATCCGCAGCTCCAGCTCCAACCCGGCGCTGGCCCTGCCCGACGACGCCCGCGAGATTCCCGACGTGATCGCCCAGGCCCTTTCCGAGCTGCGGCTGGCCGGTGTCGACGGGCCGTACTCGGTGCTGCTCTCGGCCGAGACCTACACCAAGGTCAGCGAGACCACCGCACACGGCTATCCGATTCGTGAGCACCTGAGCCGGCTGGTCGACGGGGAGATCATCTGGGCGCCCGCGATCGACGGTGCGTTCGTACTGTCCACCCGCGGTGGCGATTTCGACCTGCAGCTGGGCACCGATGTGTCGATCGGCTACCTGTCCCACGACGCCGAGAGCGTGCAGCTGTACCTGCAGGAGACCCTGACGTTCCTCTGCTACACGGCCGAGGCGTCCGTCGCCCTCACCGCCTGAGTCCCCTTGCTCCGCGAGCGGGCGTGTCTGCTGCCCGACACGCCGCTCGCGGGCAGCACTCTGCGCACGCTCGCGGGCAGCGAGTGAGACAGAGAGCTAGACCGACAGAACCGCGTCCAGCGCGGAGTAGAACAAGCCGAGCCCGTCATCGGACGGTCCGGTCAGCGCCTCGGTGGCATGTTCCGGGTGCGGCATCAGGCCGACGACGCGACGGTTGGCCGAGCACACACCGGCGATGCCGCGCATGGAGCCGTTGAGGTTCTCGCGGTAGCGGAAGACCACGCGGTCTTCGCCCTCGAGCTCGTCGAGCACGGCCTCGGACGCGACATAGCGGCCCTCCCCCGACTTCAAGGGGATCAGCAGGTCCGCGCCGGCGTCGTAGCGGGTGGTCCAGGCTGTGGTGTTGGAGGCCACCTCCAGCCACACGTCGCGGCAGATGAAATGCAGCCCGGCATTGCGGGTCAGCGCCCCCGGCAGCAGACCGGCCTCGCACAGCACCTGAAAGCCGTTGCAGATGCCCAGCACCGGCATGCCCTTACCGGCCGCCTCCACCACCGAGCCCATGACGGGCGCGAACNGCCCTTACCAGCCGCCGTCACCACCGAGCCCAGGACGGGCGCGAACGTCGCGATGGCCCCGCAGCGCAGGTAGTCGCCGTAGGAGAAACCGCCCGGCACCACGACCGCGTCGACCCCCTTGAGGTCGGCGTCGGCGTGCCACAGGCTGACCGCCTCGGCACCGGCCAGCCGCACCGCGCGGGCCGCGTCGATGTCGTCGAGCGTGCCGGGGAAGGTGATCACCCCGACCCGTGTGGTCACGAGTCCTCCCGGCTCACCGAGAAGTCCTCGATCACCGTGTTGGCCAGCAGCGATTCCGCGATCTCGGCGAGGGTGTCGTCGGCCACGGAGTCGTCGACTTCGAGCTCGAAACGCTTACCTTGCCGGACGTCGGAGATACCGCCGTGTCCGAGCCGACCGAGTGCCCCGACAATCGCCTGACCCTGCGGGTCGAGGATCTCTGCCTTGGGCATGACGTGCACAACCACCTTTGCCACGGCGCACACTCTACCGGCACGACCCGATGTAAGCCGTGCACAGTGGGGCCTCCAGCGCATCGAGCACCCGGCGGTCCGACGGCGCCGACCACGCCACCTGTGGCGGCACCGTCGACCACATGGCCAACTCGACGATGGTGCTGTTGCGCGGGTCGGCGACCAGATACTGGTGCAACACCCGCCCACCGTCGAGGTCGAGGACCGCGGCCAGCCGTCCGGGCCGGTCGGTGGTGATCGTCGGGGCGTCGGGCCGGCAACCACGCAGCGCGGCCACGGCCCCCTGCACGACGGCCAGTGCGGTCTGCCCGCCCTGCCACGTCTCCCCGCGCCAGTGGATGACCTGTACCTGCAGTTGCCAGTGGCCCGGGGGCTGTCCGACGTCGGCTCGCGCCGCAACGGCGTAGGTGCGTGGGTCGCCGGGCACCGGCGGCACGGCGCACTCGTCCTCGAAGCGGAAGCGCGGCGCCACCGCGGTCACGGCCAGACCGGCCAGGCCGGGCCAGCGGTAGTCGCGGGCCATCGGAAGCTGAGCCGGGTTCACCCAGGCCGAGTCCGGGATGCGGTCGCACAGCGGCGGACAGTCGGCACTCGGATCCGGCCAAGCCGAAGGCGGCGCTGCGGCCAGCCCGCAGAGCATGAGCGACATTGTCGCGATCACCCGCCAGATCCCCACCGAGCGCCACAATATAGGCATGCAACTCACGCATTTCGGACATTCGTGCCTACTGGCCAGCATTTCCGACACCACCGTGCTGTTCGACCCGGGCAACTTCTCCCACGGTTTCGAGGGCATCACCGGCCTGGCGGCCATCCTGATCACCCATCAGCACCCCGACCACGCCGACACCGCGCGGTTGCCCGCGCTCATCGACGCCAATCCGCAGGCGGCGCTGTACGCCGATCCGCAGACCGCCGCTCAGCTGGGCGAACCCTGGCGGGCCGTCCACCCCGGTGACGAGTTCCGCATCGGCTCACTCAACGTCCGCGGCACGGGCGGCAGGCACGCCGTCATCCATCCGGAAATCCCTGTGATCGACAACATTTCGTATCTGTTGGGCGACGACGAGCATGCTGCCCGTCTGATGCATCCGGGCGATGCGCTGTTCGTTCCCGACGAGCCGGTCGATGTGCTGGCCACCCCGGCGGCCGCACCCTGGATGAAGATCTCCGAGGCGGTGGACTACCTGCGCGCGGTCGCCCCGGCCCGGGCGGTGCCGATTCACCAGGGCATCATCGATCCTGGTGCGCGTGGCATCTACTACGGGCGGCTGGCCGAGATGACGAACACCGAATTCCAAGTTCTCACCGAGGAAAACGGCACGGAATTCTGACTCAGGCGATATCGGCTGCCGCGCCCCGACCGGCGGCGCGCCCGGAGAAGATGCAACCACCCAGGAAGGTGCCTTCCAGCGAGCGATAGCCGTGCACCCCACCCCCGCCGAACCCGGCCGCCTCGCCGGCGGCGTACAGGCCGCCGAATGCGGTACCGTCGGCTTTGAGCACGCGTGAGCTCAGGTCGGTCTCCAACCCGCCCAACGACTTTCGGGTGAGGATGTGCAGCTTCACGGCGATCATCGGGCCGGCTTTCGGATCGGTGAGCCGGTGCGGAGGCACGACGCGGGTGAACCGGTCCCCCAGGTAGCTGCGTGCCCCGTGGATCGCGGTGATCTGCCCGTCCTTGGTGAACTTGTTGGCCACCTCGCGATCTCGCGCGGTGACCTCGGCCGCCACGGTGGCATAGTCGAGTTCGACCACATCCGGCACACCGTTCATGGCAGTGACGAGTTCCCGCAGTGAGTGGGCGCTGACGAAGTCGACGCCACGGTCGACGAAAGCCTGAACCGGCGCCGGGGCACCGGGCTTGACGCGGGCCAGCACGTCCCGCAGGCTGCGCGAGGTGAGGTCGGGGTTCTGCTCCTGACCGGACAACGCGAACTCCTTGGCGATGATGCGCGCGTTGAGGATGAACCACGTGTAGTCCTGCCCGGTGCGGCAGATGTGTTCGAGCGTGCCCAGGGTGTCGAAGCCGGGGTAGAGCGGGCCGGGGAGCCGTTTCCCGTTGGCGTCCAACCACAATGACGACGGCCCGGGCAGGATGCGGATACCGTGGTCGGGCCAGATCGGGTCGTAGTTGGTGATGCCCTCGGTGTAGTGCCACATCCGGTCGCTGTTGATGACGCGGGCACCGGCAGACTCGGAGATACCGATCATGCGGCCGTCGACATGCGCGGGCACCCCGCTGAGCAGCTGCTCGGGGACCCGGCCCATGCGCGCCGGCCAGTTCTTGCGCACCAGTTCGTGGTTGCCGCCGATCCCGCCACTGGCGACGATCACCGCCGACGCGCGGAACTCGAAGTCGCCGACGACGTTTCGCGACGACGCCGCCCCTCGGGGCGCATCGGACGGTTCCAGCACCGACCCCCGGACCCCGACGACGACACCGTCGGAGACGATGAGCTCGTCGACGCGGTGGCGGTGCGCGAACCGGACCCGGGGGTCGCCCACCAGACGGCGGGCGAACACGTCGACGATGGCCGGCCCGGTCCCCCAGGTGATGTGGAAGCGCGGCACCGAATTGCCGTGCCCCAGCGCCCCGTAGCCGCCCCGCTCGGCCCATCCGACCAACGGGAAGGTCTGCAGGCCGCGGGCCCGCAGCCAGCTGCGCTTCTCCCCGGCAGCGAAGTCGACATAGGCATGCGCCCACTCCCGCGGCCAGTGATCCTCGGGCCGGTCGAACCCGGCGGTGCCGAGCCAATCCTGCAGGGCCAGTTCCTGGCTGTCGCGAATGCCGAGCCTGCGCTGTTCGGGGCTGTCGACGAAGAACAATCCGCCGAACGACCAGAATGCCTGGCCGCCGAGGTTGGCGGCGTTCTCCTGGTCGAGGATCAGCACTCTGTGCCCGCGCTCGATCAGTTCACATGCGGCGACCAGTCCGGCCAGACCCGCCCCCACGACAATGACATCGGCGTCTGCCATGAGACGCAAGACTAGACCTTGTCAGGCGGCCTCGGTCAGTACCNGACCGCGACCCGCACCAGGCCCTCGCGCCGCGCGGTGCGTTCGGCGGCCAACACCACGGTGCGGCACCACCACGGCTCGGTCAGGAAACCTTCGCCGATCCCCACCACCCGGGCCCGCGTGGTGGTGTGGCGGACCAGGTCGGTGATCCCGTTCAGCTCGGCCAGCAGGCGAAAACCGTTGCGTGGCAAAGCCGTCACAGTTCCCTGTGACACGGTCCAGCCGGGGGCGGCGAACAGCCTGGTACGCAGCCCCAGATGCTCGAGCACCCGGTCGGCGCCCATCAGGCGCAGGTTTGCCTCGTGCGCGGGCAGCGAGGCGAACTCACCGCGACGTTTCTTGGTGGCGGCCTCGTCGTATCCGTGCAGGACGACGGCGTCACCACCGCGACGTCGCTGGGCCACCCATTCGACGGTCGCCGCGTCGCGGTCCAACCGGTAGCCGCCCTTGAGCCGCGGCGCCACCATCAGCGAGGCGGGGACGCCACGTGCGTCGAGCTCGGCACAGAACGACGCGACATCGCCCAGCGTGCGATCGCTGATCTGCGATATCGAGACGATGAGTTGTCCGGTCACGCTGCCAGTGTGGCAACGTCACATGTCGGGACGGTGTCGAACACTCTGACGCCGAGTGTCCATTGGGATAGACCCTGCGGTCAGCCCGGCAGGACCGCCTCGATGGCCGCAATGACCTCGGGCGCGTCGGGCTCGGTGCGGGGCCGGAACCGGTTGACCACCGTGCCGCCCGGGGCGAGCAGGAACTTCTCGAAGTTCCATTGGATGTCGCCGGCCTCGCCGTCGGCGTCGGCGGCCTGCGTGAGCTCGGCGTACAGCGGGTGCCGGTCGGCGCCGTTGACGTCGGTCTTGGCCAGCAACGGGAACGTCACACCGTAGGTGGTCGAGCAGAACGTCTGGATCTCCTCGGCGCTGCCGGGTTCCTGCCCCATGAACTGGTTGCACGGCACACCGACGACGGTCAGCCCGCGCGCGCCGTACTCCTGGGCGAGCTTCTCCAGCGCGGTGTACTGCGGCGTCAGCCCGCATTTGGAGGCCACGTTGACCACCAGTGCGGCACCGGTCGCCAACTCGGCCAACGTCGTCGACTTGCCGTCGAGGGTGGTCAGCGGAATCTCGTTGAGGCTCATGGCAGGGACGGTACCCGACGCTAGTCGTCGAACAGGATCGCGGCCAGACGTTCCACCTGGGCGATCGGATCGCCCGCCGTCTCGATTGCGTCATTGAGCCACAGCATCGAAAAGCCGTGCACCAGCGACCAAGCGGCGAGCGCCGCGGCGGCCGGATCGGCGGCGGCCTTCGGGTCGGCCAAGGTACCGACGCCGCTGTTGAGTTCGGCGCCGGCGGCCGACGCTGCAGCGGCCAGTTCGGGGTCGGTGTCGTCGTACAGCGACTTGTCGAACATCACCTCGTAGTGACCGGGGTGGTCGAGGGCGAAGCGCACGTAGGCCTTGGCGGCGTCGATGAATTGCGGTCGCGCCCCGGCCAGTGCGGCGGTGAGCAACTGGAAACCCTCGGTGGCCAGTGCCGTGAACAACCCACGCCGGTCGTTGAAGTGGTGTGCGGGCGCGGCGTGTGACACTCCGGCGGCGCGCGCCAGCTCGCGCAGCGAGATGCCGTCGGCACCGCGCTCGGCCACCAGCGTCGCGGCCTGCGCGAGGATCACGGCCTTGAGATCACCGTGGTGATAACCCATGTGAGCATCTTAGGCCCACATCTTGACAGCGCCTAGATGCTGGACGACCCCGGGCCCGCGAACAGGCTGCCCACCTGACCATTGCCGAAATTCTCCGGATCGGCGGCGGCCAGCAACCAGGCGTACTGGAATGCGGCCTCCTTCCACCGCTCGTAACGGCCGGACAGACCGCCGTGGCCGGCCACCATCTCGGTCTTCAACAGCACCGGGTGGCCATCGGTCTTGGTATGCCGCAGGACGGCAACCCATTTCGCGGGCTCGACGTAGTACACCCGGGTGTCGTTGAGTGAGGTCATCGCCAGGATCGCCGGATAGTCCTGCGCCGCAACGTTCTCGTACGGCGTGTAGGACTTCATGTAGTGGTACACCTCGGGGTCCTCCAATGGATTTCCCCACTCGTCCCACTCGGTGACGGTCAGCGGCAGCGACGGATCCAGGATCGTGGTCAACGCGTCCACGAACGGCACCTGGGCCAGGATGCCGGCGAACAGCTCCGGCGCCATGTTGGCCACCGCACCCACCAGCAGCCCGCCCGCGCTGCCACCGAGGGCCACCAGATTCTGCGGACGGGTCACCCCGGTATCGACCAGATGCCGTGCCGCGGCGATGAAATCGGTGAACGTGTTGGTCTTCTCCAGCAGCTTGCCGTGTTCGTACCACGGCCGGCCCAGCTCGCCGCCGCCCCGCACATGCGCGATCGCGAACACCATGCCCCGGTCCAGCAGGGACAACCGGGCGATCGAGAATCGCGGATCCTCACACGACTCGTAGGCGCCGTAACCGTAGAGCAGCGCCGGCGCCGGGAACTGCAGCCCGGCCCGGTGGATGATCGAGATCGGAATCCGGGCCCCGTCGGAGGCGACCGCCCAATCCCGGCGCTCCACATAGTCTTCCGGCCGGTAACCGCCCAGCACCGGTTGCTCACGCAGCAGCGTGCGCTCCCCGGTGGCCAGGTCCAGGTCGTAGATGCGGGCCGGGGTGATGAACGACGTGGCACCGATGCGCAGCTTCGGCGCCGACCAGTTCGGGTTCCCGCCCATGCCCGCGGCGGTCAGCTCGGAATCGAAGGTCAGTTCCTCGCGCGCGCCGTAGCCGTCCTCCGTGAGTCGCCACAACGCCATTTTCGGCAGGGCCTCGCTGCGGTAGCTGATCACCAGGAAGCCGTCGAACGCATCCACGCCGTCCAGGCGCACATCCGCCCGGTGCTCGATCAGCGTCCGGAAGTCGCTGGGGTCGCTGACCGGGGCATCCACCAGCATGAAGTTCTCGGCGCCGTCGTTGTGCAGGATCAGGAACCGGTCCTCGCCCCCGACGACGGCATGCTCGACGGAGTACTCCACCAGGTCGCGACGGCCCCACACGGTGGTGAGCTCTGCGCTCGGATCGTTGGCGTCGACGTAGTGGACTTCGGCGGTGACCGCACTGCCCGAGGCGATGAACAGGTACTTGTCGCTGCGGCTGCGGCCGATCGCGACCCAGAACCGTTCGTCGGGTTCGTGGTACACCTTTTCGGCGGGCAGGCCCGAGGCCAGTCGATGCCGCCACACCGTGTCGGGCCGCCACGCCGCGTCCACGGTCGTGTAGTACAGCGTGCGACTGTCGGCCGCCCAGGTGCCGCCGGCCCCGATCCCTGTGATGGTGTCGGGGTAGAGCTCGCCGGTACGTAAGTCCTTGAACTTCAAGGTGTATCGCTCGTCGCCGAGGACGTCGACCGAATAGGCCAGGACGTTGCCGTCCAGACTCACCGTGGCCGCGCCGAGCGAGAAGTAGTCGTGCCCCTCGGCCTCGACGTTCTCGTCCAGCAACACCTGCTCGCCGGGAATCTCGGTGTTCTCATCGAGCGCGGGCGGGGTCCAGTCATCGGGATCGCTGATCGGACAACGGCAGTGGACCGCGTACTGCTTGCCCTCGAAGCTGCGGGCGTAGTACCACCAGCCGGCCCGGCGCATCGGCACCGACAGGTCGGTCTCCTTGGTGCGGGCCTTGATCTCGTCGAAGATCTTCTGCCGCAACGGCTCCAGATGTGCGGTGGCATCCTCGGTGTAGGCGTTCTCGGCCTCGAGGTAGGCGATCACCTCGGGATCGTCCTTGTCGCGCAGCCACTCGTACGGGTCGATGAACACGTCGCCGTGATGCTCGCGGCGGTGGTTGCCACGTTTGGCGATCGGCGGCGTCACAGGCTCGGTCATGCGCCGATCCAATCGTCGAACCGCAGGCCCGAAATCCGTTCGTACGCCTCGATGTACCGGTCGCGGGTAGCGGCCACGATCTCATCGGGCAGCGGTGGGGGCGGGGTGTCACCGTGGCGGTCCCAGCCGGAGTCCGGACCCGTCAGCCAGTTGCGGACGAACTGCTTGTCGAAGCTGTCCTGAACCACGCCCTGTTGATACGTCTCAGCGCGCCAGTACCGAGAGGAATCCGGGGTGAACACCTCATCGGCGAGCACCACGGTGCCGTCGGCATCGACACCGAACTCGAACTTGGTGTCGGCGATGATGATGCCCTTGGTCAGCGCGTGTTCGGCCCCTTGCAGGTAGGTCTGCAGCGTGCGTTCCTTCAGCCGGCCGGCCAATTCCGGTCCGACCAGGTCGACCACCTTGGCGAACGAGATGTTCTCGTCGTGCTCACCGAGGTCGGCCTTGGTGGCCGGGGTGAACAGCGGCTCGTCGAACCGGCTGGCCTCGCCCAGCCCGGACGGCAGCGGGATGCCGCACACCGAACCGGAGGCCTGGTAGTCGAGCAGGCCAGAGCCGGTGAGGTAGCCCCGGGCCACACACTCGACCGGCAGCATCTTGAGCCGGCGCACCACCAGCGCCCGGCCCAGCACGTCCTCGGGGATGCGCTCGTCGTCCGGCGGCCCGGCCAGATGGTTGGGCGCGCTGATCAGGTCGAAGAAGAACACGCTCATCGCGGTCAGGATCCGGCCCTTGTCCGGGATCTGCGAGTCCAGGACGTAGTCGTAGGCCGAGATGCGGTCGGACGCCACGAAGAGCAGATGGTCATCGTCGATGCGGTACAACTCGCGGACCTTGCCGCTGGCCAGGTGCTGGTAGTCGGACAGAGCGGGGCGCATTGGGCCAGCCTATGTGTTGGGATCGGTCCCATGAGATCGCGGTACCTGCCCTATGCCAGCAGACCCGGCCGCTTGTTGGCGCAGCTGTTCAGCGACGTGGCCGTCGTCACGTGGACGGCGGTGTGGATATTGGTCGGGGTCGCGGTGCATTCCGCGGTGTCCACCATCGCCGAGGTCGGCAGGCAGGTCGAGAGCGGCGCCAACGGGGTGGCCGACAACCTCGGCTCCGCCGGGGACAGCACCGACAACGTTCCGCTGGTCGGCGACACGTTGAGCAAACCGCTGCGCGCGGCGAGTGAGGCGGCCCTCGACATCGCCGGGGCCGGGGCCAACCTGGACAGCACGGCGAGCTGGCTGGCCTGGGTACTGGCCCTGGCTGTCGCGGCCGCCCCCATCCTGTTCGTCGCCATGCCGTGGCTGTACCTGCGGGTGCGGTTCTTCCGACGCAAGTGGACGGCGATCACCCTGGCCTCGACGGCCGCGGGGGAGCAGCTGCTGGCGCTGCGGGCGTTGGCCAACCGGCCGCTGGCCAAGCTGACCCGGGTGTCCGACGACCCGGTCGGCGCCTGGCGCAGCCAGGACCAGCAGGCCATTCGCGGCCTGGCTGCCCTGGAACTCCGCTCGGCCGGCATGCGCCTCCGCCGCATCGACTAGTGATTTGTGCACCTCTCGTAACGCCCACCGTTACTGGAGGTGCACAAATCACGGGACCGGGAACCGTTCGACCGGTAACGCCGTCGAATCTGCATGCTTGAGGACTACTTGCGCGACCACGACGGAGTCATCACGCTTGCTCAGGCCGCGCAGGCGGGCCTCTCACGCCAAGCTGTGCATCGCCGCGTGCGGTCCGGGAAATGGCTGCACTGTGCACGCGGCGTCTACTTCGCCGATGACCGACCGTTCACCGACGCCGCCCGAATCCGGGTCGCGGTCTGGTCGTTGGGTACGAAGGCAACGGCCAGTGGGCTTGCCGCGGCGTGGTGGCACGGAGTGACAACGTACGCCCCGGAAACCATCGAAGTCACCGTTCCGAAGGTCAGCAATTTTCGGCGTCGACCTGAGACCAAGTTGCGCCGGCGTGACCTCGACCCACACGACATCGTCGAACGCAGGGGCCTGCGGCTGACCGCGCTGCCGCTGACCGTGGTCGAAGCGGCGGTCCGGCGTGGCGGCGGCGCCAAGCTCATGGACAGTGCGTTGCAGCGGCACACCAACCTGCGTGACCTGTGGCGCGCACACCTGAACAACAAGGGCAGGCACGGCTCGCCCGCCGCCCGCATTCTGCTGCAAGCCGCCGACGACGGGGCCAGATCCGAAGCCGAGCGTCTGCTCGTGAAGCTGCTCAAGGAAGCCGGCGTCACCGGCTGGAAGGCGAACCACCGCCTCGGCCGATACGTGATCGACGTGGCCTTTCCCGCCGAGAAGCTCGCGATCGAAACCGACGGCTGGGCGTTCCACCACGACCAGGAGGTCTTCCAGAATGACCGCGTCCGACAGAACGAGATCGCGCTGATGGGCTGGCAGGTGCTGCGGTTCACCTGGCTGGATCTCACCGAGTATCCGCAGCGGGTGATCACCGAGATTCGGTGCGCTATCCAGTACCGCTCAGTCGCCGCAGCCAGCTTCCGAACGGGTGCCGGACGGTGACCGAGCCCATCCGCACGCGGCCACGCACGATGAGATGCAGCTGGTCCGACGGCGGGCTGGTGCGTACCTTGACCGTGGCGCTGCCGGCGACGGCGTTGACGCCGTTGAGGTCGGCGGTGGCCGCAGTGGGCACGATGATCTCGGTCGAACTGCAGTAATCGTCGACGAGGATCTCGACGACCCGGCTGGGCAGGACCGCCGAGGTGAAGTCGAGGGTCGTGCTGCACAGCCGGGTGTTCAGGCGCAGGGTGGGCGTCACGGTCCACTGGCCGCGACGCACGATCGACGACATCCACCCGCGCAGTTCCTCGGGCGCAACCGCCGGACGCGACGGTGCCGGGGCCGGTGCCGCCAGCGGCAGATCGGCGACGACGGCGCTCAGCTCACCGCGCGTGCGGGCGGCCAGTGCGGCGTCGTAGCGCTCGGTGAACTCGTCGAGCGTGATCATGCCTTCGCCCACCGCGCGTTCGAGCAGTTGTCCCACTCTGGCGCGCTCGGCGTCTGAGACTCGGAGATGGTCGTGTTGGCCTGAGTCCATGGTCCCGAGGTTAGGCGAATTCCACGACCAGATGCCGGATCCCGGTGTGGCGGTTGCTGCGGGCCCATTCGACGGGCTTGGCCAACCGGGCCGACGAGAACCGGCCCAGGAGTTCCTCGAACAGCACGCGCAATTCCAGCCGGGCCAGGTTGGCGCCCAGGCAGTAGTGGACTCCGTAGCCGAAACCCAAGTGTGGGTTGGGTTTACGCGTGATGTCGAAGACGTCCGGCCGCTCGAACACCAGACCGTCCCGGTTCGCCGACCCCTCCCACACCTGCACCTTCTGCCCGGCCTCGATGTCGCAGCCACCCAGCGTGACCGCTCGGGTTGCGGTGCGCCGCTTGGACGGCGACGGCGAGGTCCAGCGCACCATCTCCTCGATCGCGGTGGGCAGCAGACCCAGATCGTCACGGAGCAACGCCATCTGGTCGGGATGCTCGATCAACGCCAACAGGCCGCCGGCCACCGCATTGCGGGTGGTCTCGGCGCCGGCGCTGAACAGCAGGCTGAAGAACAGGTACAGCTCAAGATCGCTCATCTCGGCATCCGACGCGTTGGCCACCACCGACAGCATGTCGTCGGTCGGCTCAGCCCGCTTTGCCGCGATCAACTCGGACCCGTAGGTGTACATCCGGGATCCGGCCTCTTCGGCCGTCATCTGCGCCATGGCCGCCGAGCGGGAGCCGCCGAAGTCGAACTGCGGCTCGATCGCGCGGAACAGCCAATGCCGTTCGGATTCAGGCACTCCCAGCAGAATGCAGATCATCTGCATCGGCAGTTCGGCGGCCACCTCGACCAGGAAGTCCAGCGGTTCGCCGGCCGCCACCTCGTCGAGCAACCGGCGCGCCCGCGATCGCAGATCGTCTTCGACCCGCCGGATCATCCGTGGCGTCAGCCCGGAGCTGACCAGCCGGCGGATCTCGGAATGGCGCGGGTCGTCCATCATGTTGAGCACCTGCCCGGCGATGGACAGGTCCTGCAGCAGGGTGCCGCCGTAGGGCCGGTCACCACCGGTCACCGACGAATAGGTCTCGGCATCCCGCAGCACCGAGAGCGTTTCGGCGTGGGTGGCCACGGACCAGAAGCCTTCGCCGTCCGGGGTGTGTTCGGTGGGCGCGTGCCAGTACACCGGGGCTTCGCGCCGGTGCTCGGCGAACAACTCGTGCGGGAATCCGGCGGCGAAGTTGTCCAGGTCGGTGAGATCGACCGCCAGGCTCACAAGATGGCACNATGTGTATAAGAGACAGGTGAAGGCCTGCTTGTCGGCCAGTGCGGCTTCCAGGGCGGCCCGGTCGAGCGGCAGCCGCGGGTCGGCGGCCAGCCGGTCCAGCAGATCGGGCTCACGTCCCTGCTCGCGCATCGCCAGAGCCACGGCCACGGCGTGTTCCTTGATCACCTCGTGCGCGGTTTCGCGGCCCACCCCGGCCCGGACCGCGGCGATCAGGATGCGGGTGGTGGCCAGGAACGGCAGGTAGCGGTCCAGCTCACGCTGGATGACGGCCGGGTAGGCACCGAACTCGTCGAGCACGGTCAGGAAGGTCTCGGTCTGCCCGTCGATGGCGAAGAACCCGTCGGGCAGTGCGACGCGGCGCACCACCGAGCAGAACACGTCGCCCTCGTTCCACTGCGCACCGGCCAGTTCGGCGGCCATCGAGGCGTAGCCGCGCAGCACCACCTGCAGACCGTTGACCCGCTCACACGACCGGGTGTTCATCTTGTGCGGCATGGCCGAGGACCCGACCTGCCCGGGCGCGAAGCCTTCGGTCACCAGCTCGTGGCCGGCCATCAGCCGGATGGTGTGCGCCAGCGAGGACGGTCCGGCACCCACCTGCACCAGCGCCGAGAGCACGTCGTGGTCGAGCGAGCGCGGGTACACCTGCCCGACGCTGGTGAAAACGTCTGTGAATCCCAGGAATTGGGCGACCCGACGCTCCAGCTCGGCAAGCTTGGCGGTGTCCCCGTCGAACAGATCGAGCATGTCCTGGGCGGTACCCATCGGACCCTTGATGCCGCGCAGCGGGTAGCGGTCGATGAGCTCACGCAGCCGGGTGAGGGCCACCAGCGTCTCTTCGGCCGCCGAGGCGAACCGCTTGCCCAGCGTGGTGGCCTGCGCGGCGACGTTGTGCGAACGCCCGGCCATCACCAGGTCGCGGTAGACCACCGACCGTTCGGCCAGCCGGGCCACCACCGCCACTCCGTGCGAGAACACCAGCTCCAAAGAATTGCGGATCTGCAGCTGTTCGACGTTCTCGGTGAGGTCGCGGCTGGTCATGCCCTTGTGCACGTGCTCGTGGCCGGCCAGCGCGTTGAACTCCTCGATGCGGGCCTTGACGTCGTGGCGGGTGACGCGCTCGCGGGCGGCGATCGAGGCGAGGTCGACGTTCTCCAGGACGCGCTCGTAGTCGTCGATCACACCGTCGGGAACGGGGACACCCAGCTCGACCTGTGCCCGCAGCACGGCCAGCCAGAGTCGTCGTTCGGCGACGATCTTGGCCTCCGGCGACCAGATCGCGACCATTTCGTCGCTGGCGTAGCGGTTGGCCAGAACATTCGGGATCGTCACGAACACACAGCTTACGGCCCGGGCCGGGTCACCAATGAGACAGTGGACGGATGTACTTCGTCGGACTCGACCTCGCGTGGGGCGAGAAGAATCAGACGGGTGTCGCGGTCATCGACTCGGGTGGCCGGGTTCTCCACGTCGGTGTGGCGCAGGACGACGACGACATCGCGGCGGCCATCGAGCCGTATGTCAGCGGCGACTGCCTGGTCGCGATCGATGCACCGCTCATCGTGAAGAACCCGACGGGCCACCGTCCGTGCGAGCGGGATCTCAACCGGGATTTCCAGCGGTTCGACGCCGGGGCACGTCCGGCGTTCACCGAGCGGCCGGAGTTCAAGCATCCGCGCGGCGCCCGCATCGCCGCGGCGCTGGGTCTCGACCTGGATCCGTCGTCGCCGTCGAGCCGCCGCGCGATCGAGGTCTACCCGCACCCGGCGACCGTCGCGCTGTTCGGGCTCGACAAGACGCTGAAGTACAAGCGCGGCACCTTCGGTGACCGGCAGCGCGAGCTGCTGCGGTTGATGACGTTCATCGAGGACCTCGACACCGCGACGCCGAGGCTGCGGGCGAACCGCAACGTCGGCTGGGTGGAGCTACGCAAGCGGATCGAGGCAGCCACCCGGCCCGGGCAGCTGGACCGCGACGAGGACCCGGTCGACGCCCTGCTGTGCGCCTATATCGCGCTGTACTGGTATCACCGGCCCGAGGACGTGACCATCTACGGCGATTACGCCTCGGGTTACATCGTCACCCCGTCCCTGCCCGCCGATCGTCTGCCGCGACCGCGAACCCGGACGGCCCCGGTCCGTGAACCGGTGCTGTCGGCGGCGGTCGCCGAATACGCGGCCCGGCGCCCTGACCTGGTGGCGGCCACCGAGCAGTACCTCAAGCTGGTGACCGGGCTGCTCGACGATGCGGGCATCAACTACCTGAGTATCACGGCACGCACCAAGAGTGTGGAATCGTTCGCGACGAAGGCCGAGCGCCGGGCCCCCGACGGCACCCGCATGTACAGCGACCCGCTGGTCGAGATCACCGATCAAGTGGGCCTGCGGGTCATCACCTATCTGCGTGAGGATGTCGACGCGGTGGCCAATCTGCTGGCCGAGGAGATGCGCCTGCTCGACGACCAGGACATGGGTCTGCAGACCGCGCGGCAGGGCCGGTGGGGGTATGCCAGCCGGCATCTGCTGATCGGGGTGGAAGGTGAGCAGCATCCGGCGTCGGTCCAGGTGCGTACCGTGCTGCAGCACGCGTGGGCCGAGTTCGAGCACGACGTGCGCTACAAGGGGTCCATCCCGGCCGAGCATGTCAGCGAGCTGGACCGCCGGTTCACGCTGGCCGCCGGGCTGCTGGAGCTGGCCGACCGCGAGTTCACCGAAATCCGGGAACGCTTGCGCCTCACCATGTCCGACGAGGACGAGAAGCCATCGGAGGATGCGCGGATCGCCACCCCGGTGCTCGCCACCTATCTGGGGCATCGCTTCGCCGACGCCGGCTGGTCGCGGACCGACCACTACGGCTGGATCTCAGGCCTGCTGCTCGAACTCGGCATCACCTCACTGGATGCCCTGACGGGCGTGCTGGATTCGGTGGACACCGATGAGATCAACCGCCTGATGGACTACCGGTTCCCTCCCGGCGCGGTGCGCCGCCTCGATGATGCGCTGCTCGCGGTCTTCGGTGAGCGCTATATCGAACTGGACGGCAATGGGCATCGGATCGCCTTGCTGCAGAACCGGATCGGGAAGCTGCGCAGCGAGTCCTAGGGCGCGTCGGCCAGGTGGGTCGGGTCGGTGATGCCCGGCCCACGGATTCCCAGCTGCCGGTTGATCGCCTTGGTGATCACGAACAGCACCACGCCGATGACGACGAGCACCAGGGCCAGCACGTACTGCACGGCCGGCCGGCCAGATGTCGGCAGCACCAGATACATCGACGCGATGAACCCGATGACGGGAAGGACGGTGGGTGTCTTGAAGTGCCCGCCCTCGGCGCGAACGTCGCGACGCAGCACCAGCACCGCGACATTGACCACCGAGAACACCGCGAGCAGCAGCAGTGAGGTGGTGCCGCCGAGGATCGCCACGGTGTCGCCGCTGGCGAAGGCCGACACGTAGAAGATCAGCCCGAATGCGATGAGCGTGGTGAAAAGGATTGCCACCCATGGCGTGTGCCGTTTCGGGTGCACGGTTCCGAGCACCGGCGGCAAGACGTGCTGACGGGCCATCCCGTAGATCAGCCGGCTGGCCATGAGCATGTTGATCAGCGCGGTGTTCGACACCGCGAACATCGAGATGATCGGCAGGATGTTCGCGAACGGCAGACCCGGTGCGGCGGCCTCCATCACCTTCACCAGCGGGGAGGAGTCCGATTCGGACAGGACGCCGACCGGGACGAGGGCGACGGCGATGACGGCCACGACCACGTAGACCAAGCCCGCGATGCCAAGGCCGGTCAACAACACTTTCGGGAAGATCCGCACCGGGTCCTTGGTCTCCTCGGCCATGTTGACCGAGTCCTCGAAGCCCACCATCGCGAAGAAGGCCAGTGACGTGGCGGCCGTGACCGCGACGAACGCGTTCTTCTGTTCCGCTGTCTCGAACGCGACGACGCGGGAGAAGTCGACATCGACACCGCTGATGATCGCCCACAGCCCCACTGTGACCACGATGACCAGACCGGTGATCTCGATGAACGTGAGAACCACGTTCAGCTTGACGCTTTCACTGACACCGCGCAGGTTCACCGTGGCGATCAGGGCCATGAACAGCAGGGCCAGCAGGACGACCCCGACCGTCTTCAGGCCGGCGACATGATCGTCGAAGAACTGGTCGAAGTTGACCTCGATCGCGTCGAAGAAGCTGATCGCGAAGAATCTCGATGCCGTTGATGCCGAGGTGATTCCGGAGCACATCACGATGAAGGCCACCAGGAATGTCACGAAGTGGATCCCGAAAGCCTTGTGCGCGTAGAGCGCTGCGCCGGCGGCCTGCGGATACTTGGTGACCAGCTCCAGATAGCTGAAGGCGGTGATGGTGGCGATCAGGAACGCCGCCAGGAACGGGATCCAGGCGGCGCCACCGACTTCCTTGGCGACCTGCCCGGTCAGGGCATACACACCCGTGCCGAGGATGTCTCCGACGACGAACAGCAGCAGCAGACCGGGCCCCATCACCCGCTTCAGCTGTGGCTTCTCCGCAGTTGCGGGTTGCGACATTCCCCCTCCTTCAGCCGGTCAGACGCGTACCCGCCCGCTCGTCGACGGGCGCAAGCACGTCGATGACGTCGATCAACGTGGCGCGGGCACTGGCTCTGGGCCCCTCCCCTTCGTCGACCAACGATGCCACAACCGCTCCGTCGACGGCGCACACGAGGGCGGTGACCAGTTCGGCCCGCACCGAGCGGCCCGAGCGTTCCACCACCTCGACCACAGCGTCGGTGCGCTGTTGAAGGATACGGCGCTGAATGTCGCGCAGCCCGGGCTGCCGGGCGCACGCGATGTAACGCTCGTAGCGCGAGATCAACTCCTCGGTGCCGCGCCACTCCGGCGACTCGCCGAGCAACAAATCGACGAGGATGTCAGCGGTCGACTCGGCACCGCGACGCCGCCTCGAGAGCGCGGCCACACCGGCCGTCAGTTGCTCGGTTTCGCGGGTGCCGATGTATTCGACCGCCTTCGCGATGAGGTCGTCGAGTGAGGAGAAGTAGTACGTCGTGGAGGCCAGCGGCAGCCCGGCCCGCCGTGCCACGGCGCGGTGCCGCACGGCGTCGAAACCGCCTTCACACAGCAACTCAGCGGCCGCCCTGACGAGGGCGTACCGCCGACGCTCCCCTTTAGGAGTGACTGCTGCCGTCACCTTTAGCATGCTGCCAGCCAGGCCCTCTTCACATGGGGGTTTCGCCCAATCATCAGCCTTTACTCAGGTTTTGCCACCGTTACGTGACACCGCAAGAATGCCACCGGCGAATGCCACCTTCGGGCGATGGCAAGATGGCCGGCATGCCCAACTTGAGCCGTCGCGCAGTCCTGCGCCTCGGCGTCGGTGCAGCCGCCGGCGCCGCCGGCGCCATGGCCCTCGCCGGTGCCCCGTTCGCTGCGGCCAGCCCGGTTTCCGCTCCCACGTTCGCCAGTGGCTCGTTCGTCTCGGCTGCCCGCGGTGGCACGAACACCAACTGGGCCATCGCCCGCCCGCCAGGGCAGACCGGCAAGCTGCGCCCGGTGATCGCCCTGCACGGCAAGGGACAGGATGCTGCCGGGGTGATGGCCGGCGGGGTGGAACAGGGCCTGGCGGAGGCCGTCGCGGCCGGACTGCCCCCCTTTGCCGTCGTTGCCGTTGACGGTGGCGGAAGTTATTGGCACAAGCGCGCATCCGGCGAGGACTCGGGCGCCATGGTGCTCGACGAGCTCATCCCGATGCTCGGCGACCAAGGCCTGGACACGTCGCGGGTCGGGTTCCTGGGCTGGTCGATGGGCGGCTATGGCGCGTTGCTGCTGGGCTCACGGCTGGGTCCGGCCCGGACCGCCGCGATCTGCGCGGTGAGCCCGGCGCTGTGGACGTCGTCCGGGGCCGCCGCGCCCGGCGCCTTCGACAGTGCCGCCGATTATGCCGCCAACAGCGTCTGGGGCCAGCCCGCGCTGGGTTCGATCCCGATTCGGATCGATTGCGGCAACAGCGATCCGTTCTATTCGGCCACCAAGCAGTTCATCGCCCAACTGCCCAACCCGCCCGCCGGCGGGTTCTCTCCCGGCGGTCACGACGGTGGGTTCTGGAGTTCGCAGCTGCCGGCCGAAATCTCCTGGATGGCCCCGCTGCTCGTCGCCTAGAGGCTGATTCGGCCTTCGGCGGCGGCCAACCCGATATCACTGCGAAAATGGCTGCCCGGCAAGCGGATCGACTTCGCCAGGGTGTATGCGGCGTCACGCGCGGCCGGCAGGTCCGGCCCGGTGCCGACCACCGAGAGCACGCGGCCGCCAGAGGACGTCACCGCGCCGTCGTCGCGGCGCGCGGTGCCGGCGTGCAGCACCCCGTCGGCCTCCGCCCCGTGGATGACGTCGCCGACGCGCGGCCGGCCCGGGTAGTTCTCCGCGGCCACCACGATGGTTACCGCATAGCCGTCGCGCCACTGCAGGTCTCCGAAGGAGGCGAGCTCACCGGTGGCCGCGGCGTACAGCAGCTGGCCGAGCGGTGAATCCAGCAGGGCCAGAACGGATTGTGTCTCCGGATCGCCGAAGCGACAGTTGAACTCCACCACGGCCGGACCGTTCGAGGTGATTGCCAGTCCGGCGTAGAGCAGCCCCGAGAACGAGCTGCCGCGGGCAACCAGTTCTGCCGCAACGGGTTTGACGACCTCGTCGACGATCTGGTTCTTCACCTCGTCGGACAGCCACGGCAGTGGCGCGTAGGCGCCCATGCCGCCGGTGTTGGGCCCGGTGTCTCCGTCGCCCACGCGCTTGAAGTCCTGCGCGGGGAGCAAGGGCACCACGGTGGCACCGTCGACCACACAGAACAGCGACACCTCGGGGCCGTCGAGGAACGACTCCAACAGGACGGGGTGGCCGGAGTCGAGCAGGCTCGCGGCGTGGGCGCGGGCGGCATCGCGGTCGGCGCTCACCACCACGCCCTTCCCGGCGGCCAGGCCGTCATCCTTGACCACCCAGGCGGCCTGACCGGCGGGCGGCCCGAAGCGGTCGAGCGCGGCGTCGAGGTGGCCGGGGTTGTCGACGATCTCGCTGCTCGCGGTGCGTACCCCCGCCGCGGCCATCACGTCCTTGGCGAAAGCCTTCGAGCCCTCGATGCGGGCGGCGTCCTTGCTGGCGCCGAAGCAGGCGATACCGGCGGCGCGTATCGCGTCGGCCACGCCGAGCACCAGCGGGACCTCGGGGCCGATCACCACCAGATCGCTCTCCAGACGTTTGGCCAGCTTCACCACGGCTTCACCGGAGGTGATGTCGACGTCGTACTGGTCGGCGATGGCCTGGGTTCCGGCGTTGCCGGGAGCCACCGCCAATTCCTCCACCTGCGGATCCCGGCGCAGGGCCAGCAGCAGGGCGTGTTCACGGGCTCCGGATCCGATTACGAGGACGCGCACGGTCGTAGCGTAGCGGCAAACGTGCGGGCATACACTTGACGCCACAGTGTATGGTCGAGGCTAGAACGTGTTCGACGTCACATGAGGGAGATGACCCGCCTTGACCACCATGAATGCATGCCCGTTCGGTGCCGGGTACGACTTCACCGATCCCGACGTCCTGCTCCGCGGGATCCCCGTCGAAGAGTTCGCCCAGCTGCGCAAGACGGCGCCGGTGTGGTGGAACGAGCAGGGTGAATCGATCTTCAACGACGGCGGTTACTGGGTGATCACCCGTCACGAGGACATCAAGACCATCTCCCGCGACGGCGGAGCGGTGTGGTCGACCAACGCCAAGGGGGCGGTCATGCGACTCCCCGAAGGCGTGACCTCCGAACAGCTCGACCTCACCAAGGCGCTGCTGATCAATCACGACGCTCCCGAGCACACCCGGCTGCGCAAGCTGGTGTCGCGGCTGTTCACCCCCCGTTCGGTGGCGACGCTGGAGGAGAAACTGGCCGTGGCGGCCCGCGAGATCGTGGCTGCGGCGGCCGAGAAGGACAGCGGCAACTTCGTCGACGACATCGCGATGAGCCTGCCGTTGCTGGCGATTGCGGATCTGATCGGCGTTCCCGAGGAAGATCGGGAGAAGCTGTTCCACTGGACCAACGCCATCATGAACACCGACGATCCGGATTTCGACAGCGACCCGACGATGGCCAACGCCGAGCTGATGGGCTACGCCTACACCATGGCCGAGCAGCGGCGGAAGTGTCCGGCCGATGACATCGTGACGCGGCTGGTGCAAGCGGATGTCGATGGTGATTCGCTCGGCGAGGTGGAATTCGCGTTCTTCGTCATCCTGCTCGCCGTGGCCGGCAACGAGACCACCCGCAACGCCATGACGCACGGGATGAATGCGTTCCTCGAAAACCCCGACCAGTGGGAGCTTTTCAAGCGGGAGCGGCCGGAGACCGCGGTCGACGAAATCATCCGCTGGGCCACACCGGTGCACTGCTTCCAACGCACCGCACTGGTCGACACACCGATCGGTGACGTGACCGTGAAGGCCGGGCAGCGCGTCGGCCTGTTCTACAGCTCGGCCAACTATGACGAAGAAGTCTTCGAATCCCCGTTCCAGTTCAATATCCTGCGCAATCCCAACCCCCACCTGGCCTTCGGCGGCAACGGAGCCCACTACTGCATCGGTGCCAATCTGGCGCGGATGGAGATCAAGCTGATGTTCAACCAGATCGCCGACCAGATCCCCGACATCACCAAACTCGGTGAGCCGCAACGTCTGCGGTCCGGCTGGATCAACGGCGTCAAGGAGTTGCCGGTCTCCTACCACGGTTGACCGGCGGTCTGACCCGCTCGTTGTTCTAGGATTCGCCCATGCGTACGCACGGGTGGTCTGGCTCAGCGCCGGCCAGCGACGAGGAGGCAATTGCCCGCATCCTCGCCGCCGCGGGTAACGCCATCGACGAGCGGGGCGCCGACTTCTCCATCGCCGACGTGGCACGCAGCCTCGGCGTGACCCGCCAGACCGTGTACCGCTATTTTCCGAGCACAGACGCCCTGCTGGTGGCGTCGGCGGTCAATGCGGCCAGCGACTTCCTGGACCGGGTGGCTGCCCACCTGCAGGGCGTCACCGACCCGGTGGAGGCGGTCGCCGAAGGCATCGCCATCGCGCTGGAGTGGCTGCCCGAGGACAAGCACATCGGATTGCTGGTCGCCCCGGGCCGCGCCGACGCGCATACCGAGTCGGTGACCTCCGACGTCGCGGTCGACTTTGCCCGCGCCCTGCTGCGCAAGTTCGACGTCGACTGGGCCGGCCTCGGCTACACCGACGCCGATCTCGACGAGCTTGCCGAGCACCTGCTGCGGATCATCCAGTCCTTCGTCATCGACCCGGGCCGGCCCCCGCGGACCGGCGAAGCACTGCGCAGCTACCTGCGCCGGTGGGTCGGCTCGGCGGTGGTGGCCGGGCATCCGGCGTCCGAGAGCCCGCCGGCCGGCGTGTAGGACCTTTGGACATCAGCGTCGTTCGAAGTGCTGGTAGTCGACCGGGTCACGCCAATGACCACCCCACCGCCAGCCCCGCTCGACGAACGTCCGCACCACGACATCTCCGTCTCGGATCATCCCCTGATCAGTGCGGGCACGGTCCAGATATGCTCGCGCGGTGGCCGGCTGCAAGTCACCAGAGGCCGAGATGTACGGGTTCACCAGCGGATTGATGTCGATGGCGCGACCGTAGGCGTGCAATGACCACGACCCACTCGGCAGCGACCGGCAATTGAACGCCGAGGTGTTGTTGTCCTGCATGGACAGCTCATCGTCGGCGCGCGGATAGTGCTCCACCGGGCGCATCTTCTCGACCGGGAATCGCGCCGAGTACAAGACTTTGAAGATCTCGATCACATCGCTGACCACATCACGGTGTACGACCAACTCACCGCGGTGGGTTCTGCCGTCAAAACCGAGATACGACAGCGTGATTCGGCGAAGGCCGGCGGGCGGTACGGGGCAACCCGGCCGCCAGCTGGCACCCAGAGCCGCCGCGTCGACGGGTTGTACCCACGCGGGTTGCTCCGGCTTCGCACTGGGCGGCGAATGCTGCGGCGAGGCCGAGGTGGTTTCGGGTGCCCGCACCGGTTCGGGTGGACCATCGGCACACGCCGCCGTGCACCCGGCCATCAGGCCTGCCACCAGGGCACATGCGCGGACGGTAGCGATGCCCACCCCATCACTCTAGATCGCGGGGATGACCATCCGCCGTGATCCCAGAGAGGAAAATTGGCGCCAGGGCAGACGTTTGCCGGGACTTAGACTTGAGCCCGACACTCAGCCGGGGCGGTGAAGCATGGGGGCACTCGACGCCTTCTACACGACGTGGTCGCAAGCGCGCACCACGTTCGGTGCGGGTGCGCCCAAAACGGGTGATGAGTTCGACGGCAGTGAGCGACTCCGCCAGATGCAATCGACCATCGAGTCAGCTGCGCCCGACGACCGCTGGCAGGGCACGGCCTCGCAGGCGTATGCCGCCAAGAATGCCGAACACGCCGCTGTCTACGGCAAGCTCGCGGATCTCGACCAGCGCATGGCGGCCGAGATCAGCCGGGCGGCCGAGGTGGTCAATTCCGGTCGGCAGAATCTCGAACAGACGCAGAGTTGGGTGCAGAGCATGGCGGCTGCACTCCCCGGCGGCCAGTCCGGCGAGACGATGCGAATGATCCTGGCTCGCCGCGGCCTCAGTCAGGTCAGCGACACCGTGCAGCAGTCCACTGAGGAAATGGGTGCCATTGGCGAACGGGTGCGCGCACTCGGCAGAGTATATGAGGAAACCGCCGGCAGCCACCCGCCGAAAAATCGAGCCGACGTGTCGAAACTGAATTCTCCTACATACACTGATGATGGCGATATAACCTCGGCGCCTACCAGCACTTCGGGCGCCATCAGAGGCGCTAGTTTCGCGAGACCACGGCTGCCATGACGCAGATCCGAACGGCCGCGAGCTGCTTGGCGCTGCTCTTGGCAACTGCATGCGCCACAGGATCGGGCGAGACAACACCCTCCAGTTCACCATCGCCACGCGCCACGCCAATCGTGCTTTCTATCAACGATGTACGGGCCATTTCACAAATTCAGGACTTCAGACCAGAGCCAGATTGGGATTTGGCCGGCCCATCATCCGACCCGAACACACCGGAACCATGCCGTTCGGTTTACGACGATGTCACCGTATTCGGTTCCGGCACAGAACAGTTTCGGACGGTGGCCTACGGTGCGGTGATCAAGCACCCACTGATACCCGGCTTCGCAAGAATCACCCAAACGGTAGCGGTATACCCCGACCGCCACACCGCCGAAGCTACCTTCGACTCATTGAGAGCGGCTGTTCCTCACTGTGTTAAAGCGGGGATAGAATCGTACGACGCGGCAGTGCGGCAACCAGACGAATCAACCATTCTTCTGGATGGCCGAGGTGGGGACACGGCGTACCGCTTGACATCGTCGACGGTGTTCAGTGTGTCGTCGCTCGGATTGACCGACGATGACCGCGTCGCACTCGCAGTGCTCGACCAACTCCAACAGGCCCAACCGTGACACGAAAGTTGTTGTCTACCATGGGTAGGGGCGCATACTGCGCAAGCGTCTGCTGTTTTACTTTGCTGGCACAAGCTTGCACGTCAGGAACCGATGCGACTACGACGCCGAAAAGCGTTGAATTAAACGTAGTCTCAGTAGAAGTCGTACGGAACATCTCAGGCATTCCTGAATTCCAGGAAAATTCAGACGCTGAGCGAACAGCGCCTACGGCGTACCCGGACATTCCCGAACCTTGCCTTGCCGTGTACCACGAACCGACTGTCTTCGGCACTGACTGGACACAGTTCCGGCGTGTCGTCCACAGTGCCACGATCGATGATCCGTTCATACCGCCAATCGTCAACGTCGTCCAGACGATCGCCGTCTATCCCGACAACGCCCAGGCGCAAGCCACGTTCAACCGACTTCAGGATGCCGTACCGCGTTGTGCCGCAGCCAATATCGAGTATTTCAGCAAAGTTCCGCGCCGCCCCGACCCATCGACAATCGTGTTCGACGGCGAAGAGGCGAACTACGTCTACCGTATCGCGCAATCAGCTGTGATCTATGTGTCCGCGATCGGTCCGTTCAACACTGATGACGTCGTATCCAAGATCTCCGACCAGCTAGCCAGACAGCAAGACTGAGCTGATGGGCGCGAGAGTCACACGACGGTCAGCGGCAGTGACTTCCGCGGCTCGAATACGAACGAGGCGCCACCGCTGAACTTCGTCACCGCGACCTCATCGAATTCCTTTGCTGCGGCACCAGTTTCGATAATACGAGCGGTCCACTCGGTATCCGAGCCGATGACCTCGACGGAAAGGTGGGGGTTGACTGCGGCGACGACGGCCTCCAACGGCCGGGTCTCGGCGGGCCCGGTGAGGGCCACCCAGGAACCGTCTTCGTGTGCCGGCGAGCGGCGCACCGACACCGTGTCGGGACCGAACTCGGCGTCGACGTATGCCGCGGGATTGAACATCGGATGCAACTCGAGGACCCGCACCGCACCATCGATACCACCGGGCAGATTCAGCGCCCGGTGGATGCGCTCGGCACCCAGGCCGGCCACGCCGATCAGCTGCTTGGTGCAGATCTCTGTCGCGAGTTCGGTATTCGCCCCGGCCCGTGCACCCACCGCCAGAATGAACGACAGGTTCAGCAGGTGCATCTGCAGACACACTTCGTCGGCGATTCGGACCAGAGCCGAGTGCGAGAACGCCGCGAAGTCGAAGTCCGACAACAACGGCCCCGAGTAGTCGGAGGCTCCTTCATCGGAGGGATCGATGGCATCCAAAACCGTTTGCGCAGCCCGGGTCCGGCCGATCACTTCGAGTGCCGGGATGTCGTCGACCTCGGGGTAGGACTCGTCGATGATGACGGTCCAGGCACAGTGCGGCTGCCGGTCGGCGGGTGTCCGGGGCGGCCGGTGAATGGGACGCACCTGGCACTTGCGGTTGGTGGCCAGCGCGGTGGCGTCGAAGGTCGGGTCCTCGATGTCGTGGCACATTCCGCGCACGTAGTCCTCGCCCATCGGCTCGACGTCGAGCAGCGCACCGCAGTGATCGAGGTGAAACTCGCCGTGCCAGCGGTCATGGACGGTGTACCGGAAGTCCATAAACTGCGGCGGGGCACCGATGTCGAGCTGCAACCCTTTGAAGATCGTGATGACGTCGACGCCCTCGTATTTGAGCGCCTTCTGCATCCGCCTGGTGTAGATCGGACTGGATGCCGCCCATTCCTCGATGGCGATCTGCAGCATCTCCGGCCGGCCGAAATTGCTGATGCACCAAGCCATCCCGGAGCGGTCGATCATCTGCCCCATGAGCAGCAGCTCGGGCACCAGCTTGACCAGCTGCTCGCGGGTCAGCGAGGCGTACCTACTTGTCATCGAGCTCGCTCCCGGTGTTCATCTTGACTGCGGCATTGACGTTCGCTTTCCGATCCTCGGCCAGCCCCTTCTCGGCGGCCTTGCGCCGCTTGGCCACGACCTTGGACACCGTGCCGTTGAGCGCAGAGCCGAGCGGGAATCCGAGGTACTGGGTGAGGAAGATCGCGATGTCCTTGAGCTCTTCTTCGGTGAACTCACCGTTGAGCAACGCGGCATTGACCTGGATCTCGGCGAGGTCCTGCGAGCCGACGGCGGTCACCGCCGACAACGTCATCAGCCGCTTCTCCCGCATCGACAGCCCGGGCTTGGTCCAGATGCTGCCGAACAGGTGATCCACGGTGAGATCGAAGTAGGGATCTCCCTCGATGTTCGGCATCTCCCAGCCGTAGACCTCGTTCATCTTGGCCAGGCCCTTGGCGCGCAACTCGTCCATAGAAAGTTCTCCTAGTCGTTCTTGTGCGGTACGCCGAGGCCCTCAGCGAGGCGTTGCAGGGCCACCTGGGCCAACGGAAGGTCCACGCCCACAACCTCACCCAGCCCGAGAGCCAGGCTCAGATCCTTCTCGCCGAGCCCGCGGGTGTGGGTGAAGGCCTCGTAGAGCCAGTGATCCGGGGTCAACTCGGCCATGCTGTCGCGGACGATGATGGCGCCCGGCCCGCTGGTCAGTGCGTCGGTGTGACGCACCACGCGCCCCAACGCGCCGAGGTCCAGCCCGGCGGCCTCGGCCAGCTTCATCGCCTCACATGCCGCGGCATACGAGGTGAAGGTCAGCATGTTGCGGGCCAGCTTCATCCGGGTGCCGGCACCGGGCTCACCGGCGTGGATCACCATCGTGCCGAACTGCTTGAGCGCGGGCTTGATCCGCTCGTAGACGGGCCGCTCAGCACCGACCATGATGGCCAGCTCACCCTTCTCGGCGGCCGCGCCGCCACCGCTGACCGGAGCATCGACGATGTGGATGCCCTGCGGCTTGTACTGCTCGGCGAGTTCGGCCGCAGTGGTGTCGCTGATCGTCGAGTGGATGACGATCACGGTGTCCGGCTTGACCTTCGGCGCCAGATCCGCGATCACCGACCGCACCTGCTCGTCGTTCAGCACGGTGATGCTGATGATGTCGGCCTCGGCGACGTCGGCGACGTCGCCGGCCAGGGTCGCCCCGAGTTCCTCGAACGGCGCCATGGAGTCGGCGCGCACGTCGTAGACGACGAACCCGCCCGGCCACTCGGCCAGCCGCTTGGCCATCGGGGCCCCCATGTTGCCCAGCCCGATATAGCCGTATTTCAGATCGCTCATGAGCCGTGCCCTCTGCTCGTCACGCAGGTGCTCATGACCGGATGATCTGTCCGCCGTCGACATTGAAGATCTGACCGGTGATCCACTTGGCCTGATCGCTGAGCAGGAACAGGCACATGCCGACCAGGTCCTCCGGCTGACCCATGCGGGACAATGGGATTCCCTTGACGATGTCGTCCACCATCTCCTTGGGCGTGGTGGTGCGGTTGGCCTCGGTGTCGATGGGACCTGGCGCGACCGCGTTGATCCGGATGTTCTGGCCGCCGAGCTCCCGGGACAGCTGCTGGGTCAGGCCGTTGATGCCGACCTTCGCCAGACCGTAGTAGTTGGCGTACAGCCAGGCCGCAGTCGAGGACTGATTGACGATCGCACCGCCGCCGCGCTTGGCCATCTTGCGGTACACCGCGCGGGTGCACACCAGCGCGCCGTCGAGGTTCACGCTCATGAACTTCTTGTAGTAGTCCCAGTCGACGGTCAGCAGGAAGTCGAGCTTCATGCCGCCGAAGATCGCGGCGTTGTTGACCAGGTAGTCGATGCCGCCGAACTCCGAAAGCGTCTGCGCGGCCATGTCCTTGGCCGAGTCGATGTCGGAGACGTCGACCCGCACCGCCAGCGCGTTGCCACCCTCGCCCTTGATACCGTCGGCGACCTTCTGCGCGCCCTCGGTGTTGATGTCGGCCACCACCACTGCGGCGCCTTCGCGTGCCAGCGCCTCGGCGTAGGCCTGACCGATGCCACCACCGGCGCCGGTGACAATCGCGACCTTATCTGTGAACTGTCCCATGTCTTATTCCTTTCCCGCCGAATGGCCAGTTGTTGCACGGTATCCGCGAGATTGCGGGTCATAACTGGCCACTCGACACCTTCCTAGTTGGCCAAGGTCGCGATGCACTTGATCTCGGTGTATTCCTCGAAACCGGCCAGGCCCATCTCGCGGCCGACACCGGATTGCTTGTAGCCGCCGAACGGGGCATCGGCCGAGTACCAGACGCCGCCGTTGACGTTGACGGTGCCGACCCGCATGCGCGACGCCACGGCCTGGGCACGGGCGTCGTCACCGGAGAACACCGTGCCGGACAGGCCGTACGGCGAGTCGTTGGCGATGCGTACCGCGTCGTCGTCACCGTCGTGAGCGATCACGGTCAGCACCGGCCCGAAGATCTCCTCGCGGGACACCCGGGCATCGTTGTCCAGGCCCGCGATTACCGTCGGCTCGATGAAGAACCCGGTGTCCAGGCCCGCCGGACGCCCACCGCCGCAGGCGAACCGACCGCCCTCTTGGAGAGCAAGGTCCAGATAGGACTGCACCCGGTCACGCTGGCGCGCCGAGATCAGCGGGCCGCACACAGTGCGCTTGCTGTTGGGATCGCCGGGCTTGATGCCGCCCAGCGTGGCCGCCGCGGCCTCGACCGCTTCGTCGTAGCGGGATCTCGGCACCACCAGACGGGTGGTGATGGCGCAACCCTGCCCGGCATGCATGGCGACGGTGAAGGCCGCCATCGAGCAGGCGCCGGCCAGGTCGGCGTCATCGAGCACCAGGAACGCCGACTTGCCGCCGAGTTCAAGGAACACCTTCTTGATGGTCAGCGCCGCGTCGGTCATCACCGCGCGCCCGGTCGCGGTCGACCCGGTGAACGAAACCATGTCGACCCGAGGGTCTTTGGACAGCAGCGCGCCCACCGAGTGGTCGTTGGAGGTGACGATGTTGATCACGCCGGCCGGGAAATCGGTCTGCTCGGCGATGATCTGGCCGATGGCCGCCGCGGCCCACGGGGTGTCCGGGGCCGGCTTGAGGATCAGGGTGTTGCCTGCGGCCAGCGCCGGGCCGACCTTGGCCAGGTTGATCTGGTGCGGGAAGTTCCACGGCGTGATGGCGCCGACGACGCCGACGGCCTCGCGGGCGATCTTGCGGTTGGTCGGGATGCCCTGCGGCGTTGCGTGGCCGAGATCTGTTGTCCACTCGTAATTCTCGGCAGTGTCCGCGGAGAAGGCCAGATCATCGATCGGACCTTCCAGTTGTGCACCGGCGGTGAGCATGCGCGGGGCGCCGACCTCGGCGATGGTCAGTTCCCGTAGCTCTTCCACATTTTCGCGCAATGCGTCGCGCAGCTGGCGCAGGCAGCGCACCCGCAGCGCGTGGTTCGTCGACCAGTCGGTGTCATCAAATGCCCGACGGGCCGCCTCGATGGCATTGCCCATGTCCTCGGCGTTCGCGTCGGCCGCGACGCCGAGCACCTCCTCGGTTGCGGGGTTGACGGTCTCGAATACTCCGCCACCGCCGGCGACGAGCTTGCCGTCGATCAGCAGTTGACTCTGGCGATCGGCCAGTACCGGCATCGGTGAACTCCACTTCAGAAGATTCTGGACAACTGTCCGGCTGTCTCGTCTCGAACGATAGCCGCAGACAATGTCGAGCCGCAAGGGTGGCCGCTTGCCATACCCGCTATCTCCACAAATTCGCAGTTCATTCCGCCCTTCACGGATCCACACTTGCTCAATCCCGATATCGTCGGATAACTTGGACATGTGTCCAGCGATGCCGTGTCCGCAGTCACAGAGCCCACTCCGGAGCCAGGCAAGGAAACGCCGCGCAACCGCAGGCAGGAGGAGACCTTCCGCAAGGTCCTGACCGCCGGGACCGAGATGTTGCGCGAATCGTCCTACGCCGATCTGACGGTGCGCGCGGTCGCCGCACGCGCCGGGGTTGCCCCGGCCACGGCCTACACCTACTTCTCGTCGAAGAACCACCTGATCGCCGAGATGTACCTGGATCTGGTCAGCCGGGTCCCCTACTTCACCGATGTGAACGACACCATGACCACCCGCGTCGATGCGGCGTTGCGTGCGCTGACCCTGGTCGTCGCCGATGAACCTGAAGTCGCTGCGGCCTGCACCACCGCCCTGTTGGGCGGCGGCTCCGATCCTGCCGTGCGCAAGGTACGAGACCGGATCGGCGCGGAAATCCACAAACGGATCCGTTCGGCCGTCGGACCCGACGCCGATTCCCGCGTCGTCTCCGCCCTGGAGATGACGTTCTTCGGCGCGCTGGTCAATGCCGGCAGCGGTGCCTTCACCTACCACCAGATCGCCGACCGACTGACCTACGTCGTCGGACTCGTCCTCGGAGAGGACAAATGAGCTTGAGCCTTGGAGAGGACAGATGACCTTGAATGCCGTCGAGCTGATCTTCGACCCGTACGACTACGACTTCCACGAGGATCCGTACCCGTACTACAAGCGGTTGCGCGACGAAGCCCCGATCTATCACAACGAAGAACTCAAGTTCTGGGCGCTGTCCCGGCACAAGGACGTGGTGCAGGGTTTTCGCAACAGCGTCACCCTGTCCAACAAGCACGGGGTCTCCCTAGACCCGATCTCGCGCAACGACGAAGCACACCGCGTCATGTCGTTCCTGGCGCTCGACGACCCCGGTCACCTCCGGTTGCGCACGCTGGTGTCCAAGGGCTTCACCCCGCGGCGCATCCGCGAACTGGAGGGCCGCGTCACCGAGATCGCCCACCAGCACCTGGACACCGCCCTGCAGAGCACCACATTCGACTACGTCGACGAATTCGCGGGCAAGTTGCCCATGGACGTCATCTCCGAACTGATGGGTGTCCCCGAGGAGGACCGGGTCCGGATCCGCGCGCTGGCCGACGGTGTCATGCACCGCGAGGACGGCGTCGCCGATGTCCCTGAGTCCGCGATCGCCGCCTCCGGCGAACTGCTGGTCTACTACGCCGACATGGTGAAACAGCGCCGCAAGAACCGCAGCGACGATCTGACGTCGGCACTGGTGGAAGCAGAGATCGACGGCGACCGGCTCACCGACGACGAGATCATGGCATTCCTGTTCCTCATGGTGGTCGCGGGTAACGAGACCACCACGAAACTGCTTGCCAATGCCGCATATTGGGGATACAAGAACCCAGACCAGCTGGCTCCGGTGTTCGACAACCACGACTTGGTCGTGCCGTGGGTCGAGGAGACCCTGCGCTATGACGCCTCCAGCCAGATTCTGGCCCGGCTGGTCACCGAGGACCTCACGTTCTACGACACCACGGTGCCCGCGGGGGATGTACTCGTGCTGCTGATCGGCTCGGCGAACCGCGACGAACGTGTCTTCGAGAATCCCGACGAGTATCGGATCGATCGCGAGATCGGTCCCAAATTGGTGAGTTTCGGCAGTGGTGCCCACTTCTGCCTCGGTGCACACCTGGCCCGCATGGAGGCCCGGGTAGCGCTGACCGAGTTGTTCAAGCGTATCCGCGGATACGAGGTGGATGAATCCGCGGCTGTGCGGGTGCATTCCAGCAGTGTCCGTGGATTCGCGCATCTGCCCATCACAGTGACAAAGCGCTGAAAGGCCTCGCTACATGCCTCGATTTGCCCCCTTGCCCGACCGTCGGCCCGCCCTGGTCGCCGGCGCCTCATCCGGAATCGGTGAGGCGACCGCGATCAAGCTCGCCGCCAATGGATTTCCCGTCGCGCTCGGCGCCCGTCGGGTGGAGAAGCTGAAGGAGATCGTCGACAAGATTCGTGCCGACGGCGGCGAGGCCGTCGCGGTGCACCTGGACGTGACCGACCCCGACTCGGTGAAGGCGGCCGTCGAGCAGGCCACCTCCGAACTCGGCGATATCGAGGTGCTGGTCGCGGGTGCCGGTGATACCAACTTCGGAAAGCTGCACGAGATGAGCACCGATGAGTTCGCCGACCAATTGCAGATCCACCTGGTCGGCGCGAATCGGATGGCCACCGCGGTGCTGCCGGGCATGTTGGAACGGCAACGCGGCGATCTCATCTTCGTCGGCTCCGATGTGGCACTGCGCCAGCGTCCACACATGGGCGCCTACGGGGCGGCCAAGGCCGGTCTCGTGGCGATGGTGACCAACTACCAGATGGAGCTGGAGGGCACCGGTGTGCGCGCCTCGATCGTGCATCCCGGCCCCACGCGGACATCGATGGGCTGGAGCCTGCCCGCCGAGAAAATCGGTCCCGCACTGGAGGACTGGGCCAAGTGGGGCCAGGCGCGTCATGACTACTTCATGCGCGCCTCCGATCTGGCCCGCGCCATCACATTCGTCGCGGAGACGCCGCGCGGCAGTTTCATCGCGAACATGGAGCTGCAGCCCGAGGCCCCGCTCGCCGACACCAAGGACCGCCAGAAGCTCGCCCTGGGCGAGGAAGGGATGCCGAACCAATGAGCAGCACCCTCAAAGAAGTACAGCGCGTCTCAGGTGGCGAAGAAGAACACGGCCACCTGGAGGAGTTCCGCACCGACCCGATCGGTCTGATGCAGCGCATCCGTGACGAGTGCGGCGATGTGGGCTGGTTCCAGCTGGCCGACAAACAGGTGGTGCTGCTCAGCGGCGCGGAAGCCAACGAATTCTTCTTCCGTTCCAGCGACAGCGAGCTGAACCAGGCCGAGGCCTACCCGTTCATGACCCCGATCTTCGGTGAGGGGGTGGTGTTCGACGCCGACCCCGAGCGCCGGGCCGAGATGCTGCACAACACCGCGCTTCGCGGCGAGCAGATGAAGGGGCACGCCGCCACCATCGAGCACGAGGTGCGGCGGATGATCGAGAACTGGGGCGAGAGCGGGGAAATCGATCTACTGGAGTTCTTCTCCGAGCTGACGATCTACACCTCGACGGCGTGCCTGATCGGACCGAAGTTCCGCAACCAGCTCGATTCCCGATTCGCCAACTACTACCACCTGCTGGAGCGCGGCACCGATCCGCTGTGCTACGTCGACCCCTACCTGCCGATCGAGAGCTTCCGCATCCGGGACGAGGCCAGGGCCAACCTGGTGGAGCTGGTCCAGGAGGTGATGAACGGGCGAATTGCCAATCCGCCCAAGGACAAGAGCGATCGCGATCTGCTCGACGTGCTGGTGTCGATCAAGGACGAGGAGGGCAATCCGCGCTTCTCGGCCAATGAGGTCACCGGCATGTTCATCTCACTGATGTTTGCCGGCCACCACACCAGCTCGGGTACCTCGTCCTGGACCCTGATCGAGCTGCTGCGCCACCCGGAGTTCTACGCCAAGGTGCAGAAAGAACTCGACGAGCTGTACGCCGACGGCCAGGAGGTGAGTTTCCATGCGCTGCGGCAGATTCCCAACATCGACAATGCGCTCAAGGAGACCCTGCGGCTGCATCCGCCGTTGATCATCCTGATGCGGGTGGCGCAGGATGAGTTCGAGGTGGCCGGCTACCCGATCCACAAGGGACAGATGGTGGCCGCCTCCCCGGCGATCTCCAACCGGATCGCCGAGGACTTCCCCAACCCGGACGGCTTCGACCCCGATCGCTATGTGAAGCCGCGCCAGGAAGACCTGGTCAACCGGTGGACCTGGATCCCGTTCGGCGCCGGCCGGCACCGCTGCGTAGGTGCGGCGTTCGCGCAGATGCAGATCAAGGCGATCTTCTCGGTTCTGTTGCGCGAGTACGAATTCGAGATGTCCCAGGCTCCAGAGACGTACCAGAACGACCACTCGAAGATGGTGGTGCAGTTGGCCCGCCCGGCCAAGGTGCGCTACCGGAAGCGGGCTTAGGAGAGCGCCCATGGGCTGCTACCGCGTTGAAGTCGACGAGGATCTGTGCCAGGGCCACGCGATGTGTGAGCTCGAAGCTCCGGACGTGTTCCGGGTTCCCAAACGCGGCGTCGTCGAGATCCTCGACTCCGAACCACCCGACGAGCTCCGCGATGCCGTCGAGATGGCCGTCGAGATGTGTCCTACCCGAGCACTCTCAATCATTGAGAACGACTGAAAGGAAAGGCCAATGGCGTCAAGAAACGAGCTCGAAGACTGGTCCGATCGCTGGCTGAAGGCCAACCAGGAGGCCGAAAAGGCCGGTGACTGGAAGCCGCTGGCCGACTTCTACACCGAAGATGCCACCTACGGCTGGAACATCGGGCCCAAGGAAGACGTGATGTGCGTCGGGCGCGACGAAATCCGCGACGTGGCACTGGGTCTGGAGATGGAAGGCCTGGAGAACTGGGTCTACGAGTACCAGCGCGTGCTGATCGATGAGAAGCAGAACGAGATCGTGGGCTTCTGGAAGCAGATCGCCAACAAGAGCGACGGCACCCGCGACGAGATCTACGGCATCGGCGGCAGCTGGTTCCGGCTCAACGATCAGCTGCTCATCGAGTGGCAACGTGACTTCTTCGACTTCGGCCACGTGGCGAAGGGCTACGCAAAGCTCATCGAGTCCGGCGACCTGACTCCCGCCATGCAGAAGCGAATCGAGCGCAGCCTGGCCGGCGAGAAGCTGCCCGGCTACTACCCGCTCGGCGAGGCACCGGTCAAGATCTGGTAATTCCCGGCCAAGCAGTTGCTTGGGGGTGCGTGTGACCCACGCAACTAATGGCTCTAGTCTGTGATCAGCGGCTCTAGTGGAAGGCACATGCGGATGAAGACAAAAGGCGCTCTCATCTGGGAGTTCAACCAACCGTGGTCGATCGAGGAGATCGAGATCGGCGACCCCGTCAAGGACGAGGTCAAGATTCAGATGGAAGCCTCGGGCATGTGCCATTCCGACCACCACCTGGTGACCGGCGACATCCCGATGGCCGGTTTCCCGGTGCTCGGCGGCCACGAAGGCGCGGGCATCGTCACCGAGGTCGGCCCCGGCGTCGACCACATCCAGCCGGGCGACCACGTCGTGCTGTCGTTCATCCCGTCCTGCGGTGAGTGTCCGGCATGTCAGGAAGGTCTGCGCAACCTCTGCGACCTGGGGGCGGGCCTGCTGGCCGGCACCGCGGTGTCCGACGGCACGCATCGCATCCACGCCGTCAAGAACGGCCAGCCCGTCATCCCGATGACCCTGCTGGGCACCTTCAGCCCGTACATGGTGGTGCACAAGAGCTCGGTCGTGAAGATCGATCCGTCCATCCCATTCGAGGTGGCCTGCCTCGTCGGTTGCGGTGTGACCACCGGCTACGGCTCGGCCGTGCGCAGCGGCGACGTCCGTCCGGGCGACGACGTGGTGATCGTCGGCGTCGGCGGGGTCGGCACCGGCGCGCTGCAGGGTGCCCTGGCAGCCGGTGCCCGCAACGTGTTCGCCGTCGATCCCGTCGAATTCAAGCGCGAGAACGCGTTGAAGTTCGGCGCCACCCACGCCTACCCCGACATCTTCAGCGCGATGGCCGGGGTCGCCGAGGTCACGCAGGGTCGGATGGCCCACAAGACCATCGTCACCGTCGGTGAGCTCAAGGGCGAGGACATCGACCACTACATGAACATCACCGCCAAGGGCGGCACCGTGGTGGCGACCGCGGTCGCCAACATGGCCAGCAACGACGTGAAGCTCAACCTGTCGATGCTGACGCTGCTGCAGAAGCGCCTGCAGGGCACCATCTTCGGCGGCGGCAACCCGCATCACGACATCCCTCAGCTGCTGAGCATGTACAAAGCGGGCCGGCTGAATCTCGACGACATGGTCACCCGGCAGTACAAGCTCGAGCAGATCAACGACGGCTACGCCGACATGCTCGAAGGTCGTAACATCCGCGGCGTCATCCGCTACACCGACGCCGATCGCTGACCCGACCCGACATTTCGCGCCGAATGTCACGCCAGCGTGGCTCTGGCAATCGAGAGTCACTCCAGCGTGACATTCGGCGTGTACGACGACCCGCCAGGAGCGCCATGACCGAAACCCAAACCGAGACACCCGTCGTCACCGCCTCCCGATCGTCGTGGCGGTGCGTGCAGTCCGGCGACCGCGAGGGCTGGTTGGCCCTGATGGCCGACGACGTCGTGGTCGAGGATCCGATCGGCGAAGCCGTCACCAACCCCGACGGCACCGGCGTCAAAGGCAAGGAGGCGCTGGCCGCCTTCTACGACACCAACATCGGCCCCAACGAGCTGACCGTCACCTGCGAGGAGACGTTCCCGTCCAGCTCGCCGAGCGAGATCGCCTACATCCTGGTGCTGCGCACCAAGTTTCCCAACGGCTTCACCGCCACCGTGCGGGGCGTCTTCANCGTGGTGGTCAACGGCCGCGACACCGAGGCCGCACACGCTGCCGCACAGCGGATTTCCGGTGTGGCCCATGCCGGTTCGCCCGCCGACCCCGACGTGGCCGACGCGCTCGTCGACACCTGCACACGCGAATTCGGGCGCGTCGACATCCTGATCAACTGCGCCGGTACCGCCGAGCCGGCCGGCTCCTCGATCTTGAACGTGACCAGCGCCCAATTCCGGGACCTGCTCGACGCGCACCTGGCCACGGTGTTCGAAACGTGCCGCGCGGCGGCGCCCAAGATGGTGGCGCAGGGTGGCGGCGCCATCGTCAACACCAGCTCGTTCGCCTTTCTCGGCGATTACGGCGGCACCGGGTATCCGGCCGGAAAAGGTGCCGTCAACGGCCTCACCCTGGCCATCGCCGCCGAACTTAAGGAACACGGCGTGCGGGCCAACGTGGTGTGCCCGGGCGCCCGCACCCGGTTGTCCACCGGAGCGGGCTACGAACAGCACATCGCCGACCTCAACCGGCGCGGGCTGCTCGACGACGTCAGCATGCAGGGCGCACTGGACGCCGCCCCACCGGAATACGTCGCCCCGACCTACGCCTATCTGGTCAGCGACGCCGCACGCCAGGTGACCGGCCGCATCTTCATCGCGGCGGGCGGCTTCGTCGGCGAATTCGCCCGGCCCACACCCGGTTTCATCGGATACCGGGACCATCACAGCGCGCCGCCCTGGACCCCGGCCGAATTGCACGGCCTGATCGGCAGCGACTAGCGGCAGAAGCCCCTTCCGGACCGTCCGCTACGCGCTACCTGTCGACCCAATCGACCGGCCGGGCCGCGCGAGTGCATCGCCGGCAACTTGTGCGGACGGTAGTAGGTGAGCACGACGCGATCCTCACCCTCCGGGGAAGGGCTGCAGGAATGGAAATTCCAGCCGGATAGCCCGCGGTCGAGGACTTCGGGATGGTCGACGACCTCCCACCAGCTCTCCGCGGGCACATCCAGGTCGATCCACTCGAAATGCCCGGATCGCAGGCTCGGCAGGACCGGGTCGTCACCGTCGGCTTCCCACTTGACCGCATCGGTCACGACACATTCGCCCTTCCACGCACGATTACTAAGCCCTGCTAGTCAACCCGGTGGTGCTTACCTGCGCAACGAGATCGGCGTCTCATTCGGCGCTCACTATGCTCGTCACCATGGCATCCGTCTTCACCAAGATCATCAACGGAGAACTGCCCGGGCGATTCGTCTACGAAGACGATGAGATCGTCGCGTTCCTCACCATCGCGCCGATGACACAGGGACACACCCTGGTTGTCCCCCGCGCCGAGATCGACAACTGGCAGGACGTCGAGCCCGCCGTGTTCGGCCGGGTGATGGAGGTGTCGCAGCTGATCGGCAAGGCCGTGTGCCGCGCATTCGGCGCGCAGCGTGCCGGGGTGATCATCGCCGGGCTCGAAGTGCCGCACCTGCATGTGCACGTGTTCCCGGCCTACAACCTGGCCGATTTCGGGTTCGCCCACGTCGACAACAACCCGTCACCGGAATCACTCGACGAGGCCCAGGCGAAAATCAAAGCCGCGCTGGCAGATCTGCAATCCGCGGCAAGCTGACGGTGAACCGGCAGCCCTGACCCGGCGCCGTGGTGACGCGCACGGTTCCGCCGTGTGCGGCCACCAAGGAGTGCACGATCGACAGACCCAGCCCGGTCCCACCGCTGGCCCGGGTTCGGGAAGAGTCGGCGCGGTAGAACCGTTCGAACACCCGTCGGGCGTCGTCGGCGCTCATCCCCGGCCCCTCGTCGCACACCTCGATCACGGCGTTGTCACCCTCGGTGCCGACCCGCACCGTGATCCCGGCGGATTCGGGGGTGTGCTGCACCGCGTTGGCCATCAAATTGCTCAGCACCTGACGTAGCCGGGCCTCGTCCCCGAGCACCTCCGGGGTACCGGGCCCGTCGAACACCTCCACGCCGACCCGGCGGGACGGGGCGATCGAACGAGCGTCGTGCACGGCGTCGGTGGCCAGCGTCAACAAGTCCACCCGGTGCTGATCCAGGGGCCGCTGCGCGTCGAGCCGAGCCAGCAGCAGCAGGTCTTCGACGAGCAGCCCCATCCGCCGGGACTCACTCTCGATCCGGCCCATCAACATCTCGACATCGCGGGCGGCGCCCTGCCGGTACAGCTCGGCGAATCCGCGAATCGTGGTGAGCGGGGTCCGCAGCTCGTGGCTGGCATCGGTGATGAACCGCCGCATGCGTTCCTCGGAGGTGCGCGCCTGCTCGGCGGAGTCCTCCGAGGCGGCCACCGCACGCTGAATCTGGGCGAGCATGCCGTTGAGCGCCGACGACAGCCGGCCCACCTCGGTGCGCGGATCACGCTCGGGGACACGGCGATCCAGTTCCCCGGCGGCGATGGCCGCCGCGGTGCGTTCCACCTCGACCAGAGGGCGCAGGCTGCGATGCACGACGGCGTAGCCGACGATGCCGAGGATCAGCAGCACCACCGTGCCGATGCCCACCTGCGACCAGATCAATGCGCGGACCGACGACTGCACGTCGGACAGGTCGATCGCAACGGTGGTGCGCTCACCGTTCGGACCCTCCACGGTCATGGCCCGCCACTGCACGGCGGAGTTGCCGACGGAGTCGACGGTGACCGGTTCCGGACCGACGTCGTTGTCGTCGGGCAGCGCGGGCTCCGCCTCGCGGTCGTTGATCGCGATCCAGGTGCGGCCGTCCGCGTCCACGCCGCGGACGTAGAAGTTGGACGGCGGACGGGCCGGATTGGGTCCTTCCAGGGGCGTCGACGGCGCCGGGCGCGGCTCCTGTGCCCAGCTCTGCGAGGCGTCGAGCAATGTCTGGTCGACGCGACTGATCTCGGTGTGCCGCATGATCGAGGTCACCGCAACGCCGGAAGCGAGCAGGCCGCAGGCCACCAGGACCAGGGCGACAGCCACCAGTCCGACCCGCAGCGGCACTCCGTGCCGCTCCACCCGGTCAAACACGTGAAAAGTATGCCGCCGACGGCGAGCCGGTCAGCGCGGCTCGCGCAAAACGTAGCCGACGCCGCGCAGCGTGTGCAGCAGGCGCTTCTCGCCGGTGTCGATCTTGCGGCGCAGGTAGGAGACGTAGGACTCGACGACGTTGACGTCGCCGCCGAAGTCGTAGCGCCAGACGTGGTCGAGAATCTTGGGCTTCGACAACACGGTCCCGGCATTGATGATGAAGTAGCGCAGCAGCGTGAACTCCGTCGGCGACAGGGAGACCGGCTCGCCGGCCTTCCACACCTCGTGGGTGTCCTCGTCGAGTTCGATGTCGGCGAAGGACAGCTTGGCGCTGCGCGGCTCCTCGATGCCCTTGCCGGACCTGCGCAGGATGACGCGCAGCCGCGCCACCACCTCTTCGAGGCTGAACGGTTTGGTCACGTAGTCGTCGCCACCGAGGGTCAGTCCGGCGATCTTGTCCTGCAGGCTGTCGCGGGCGGTCAGAAACAGCGCAGGGGCGTCGATGCCGTCGGCGCGCAGCCGGCGCAGCAGCCCGAAGCCGTCCATGCCGGGCATCATCACGTCCAGGATCACCGCGTCGGGCCGGATTTCCCTGGCCTTGTCGAGGGCCGCGGCGCCATTGGACGCCGTATGCACCTCGAAACCCTGGAACTTGAGGCTGACGGACAGCAGCTCCACGATGTTGGCCTCATCGTCGACGACGAGGATCCGGGCTTCGGGGACGCTCTCAGGTACTGCTGGCATGGCCATTCCCTGATGTTGGTGGTGCCTGTTGAACTGATCCTGCATGCACGCTGTGCAGTTCCTGTGAGTTTAGCTGTGACGCGGGTAACTACACTGACGCCCATGAACCTCGGCAAGACGCTGGTCCAGGTTGCTACCGCGCCCGTGCGAATCGGGTTGGCCGTGGCCGACGCCGGACTCGGTATCGCCAACGAGACACTCAACGCGGTGCAGCGCGGAATCAACGACGCGAACCCGCTCAACGGCAGGTCATCGATGGCCTCGCTGTTCGGCATCGACGACGCCGTGGAGCGGGCGAACCGGCTGGCGCGCCTGTTGGACGACGATGCTCCGCTGGGCCGGGCACTGGCGCCCGACGGCCCGGTGAATCGTTTGCTGCGGCCCGGCGGTCTGGTCGACCAATTGACAGCCGAGGGTGGCCTGCTGGACCGGTTGACCGCGGACAACGGCGCCGTGGCCCGGGCGGTGGCTCCCGGCGGGCTGGTGGATCAGGTCACCATGGAGGGCGGGCTGCTCGACCGGCTGACCACAGAGGACGGCGCACTGTCCCGGGTGATCGCGCCCGGCGGGCTGGCCGATCAACTGCTGGCCAACGACGGCCTGTTCGAGCGGGTGCTCCGCGAGGACGGGGTCGCCGACCGACTGCTGGCCGAGGGCGGCCTGCTGGACACCCTGACCGATCCGGACGGCCCACTGCTCAAGCTTGCCGACGTGGCCGACACCCTGAACCGGCTGGCACCCGGGCTGGAAGCGCTCGCCCCCACCATCGACGCACTGCACGAGGCGGTCATCACGCTGAGCCAGGTGGTCAATCCGCTGAGCAACATCGCCGACCGCATCCCGCTGCCGCGCCGCTCGTCCCGACGAAGCTCCCCGCGACCGGTCACCTCACAGCGAGTTATCGACGCCGACGACTGACCCGCTAAACTAGGCCGCGTTCGACCCGCCTCCGTAGCTCAGTGGTAGAGCAACGCTCTTGTAAAGCGTAGGCCGTCGGTTCAATCCCGACCGGGGGCTCCACGCAGGCTCACTTGTCGGTCCACTCTCGTAGCTTCAATCCATGAGACGGTGCCAGGCTTGTAAAGCGCCGCTTTCGAAGCGCAGCCAGAAGGTCTATTGCGGTAACGCATGTCAGGCTGTGGCACGACGAGACGCCATGACGAAACGCTGGCTCGAATCTGGCGAAGCCCGGGTCAGGGGCGAGCAAGGCAAATACATCCGGCTGTACCTGATCAACACTCAGTCGGGTTGCTGCGCGATCTGTGGCGCAGCCAGCGTGTGGCAGGGTCGGCCCCTGACCTTGATCATGGACCACATCGACGGGAACCCGACGAACAACCGACGGGACAACCTGCGCCTGGTCTGCCCGAACTGCGACTCCCAGCTCCCGACGTACAAGAGTCGCAACCGTGGCAACGGGCGCCACTTCCGCCGGCAGCGGTATGCCAACGGCCAGTCGTTCTAAGGACCGGCTGCTGATTCACACTCTCGAAAGCAATACGGGGGCACGTGAAAGTGAGGTAGTCGATTACTCCAGCCCCTCCCCCGTCGAGCACCTTATCGTCGGGCGGTCCGGCAACGAGGGTGTGGTGGTTTGCGATGTCGAAGTCCAGCGGCGTATTGATCATCCGGCTTATCACGCTGTGCGCGTTGCTGTTCGCGCTGACGATCCCGGGCTCCGCCGGCGCGGCACCTCCGGAGGTCACGACGAGCGAGAACCCCGTCCTTATCGCCTACCCGCATTTCACCACGAAGAACGTCGATCTCGAATGGAGCCTTAATCCGTTTCAGGTGGCGATTCTCTCCGTCACCGAAGGCGGTGCGCCGGTGATCAATCCGACGGTGAGTTCGGCGAGCGGTGAGGGCACGGTGCCGTTGACGGTCGCCTACGGCAAGACGTACACCGCGCAACTCACGGATGCCTTCGGCAAGCCCTTGGGTGCACCGCTCACGATCACCACAGACAAGCCCCAAATCGATCTGCAGCTGTGCGCGCAGCGGTGCATCAAGAGCGTCGACGTTCAACCACACGGTGGCTGGGCGCAATTCACGATCGAGACCAGCAAGACGATGGTGATCACGGTCGAGGCGAGCACCACGCCGCCGGACGTGAACGGCAATTGGAGCGATCCCAACGCCATCGCCGCCTCCGTCGGGACGGTCATCCCGACCGACCGCTACGCGCCGGGACTGCCCAACCTGCAGCCGAACACCACCTACCACTACGTCGTGCGGGCCCACCTCAAGGGACACGAGCAGGTCAAGACCGGCAAGTTCACGACGCTGACCCGGCGCGTGGCGGTGGATTTCGACAAGGTTCAGATGATCGAGGACACCGACGGCCCGCTCGACGGCGACTGCGACTGCTTCTTCGTCTTCGGGGTCGGCGATCTGGACCCGATCTGGTACGGCGATTCCGACAACAAGCAGAGCATCGGCAGCGGGACGACCGCGCCGATCGACGTCTCGGCCGGCTTCACCAACGCCCCGAACGACCTCTTGCTCGGAGTGGCCGGTTATGACGACGACCAGGACGCCTTCGAGGTACTGACCTTTGACTGCACTATCGGCCACGGCCCACCCATGGAAGGCGAGTCCTGGAAGGACAGTTGGAGCGCAGACGGCTGCCTGCAGCATTCCGGCGACGAGATCACGGTGCCGCTGTCCCGCCAGGGGCCGCCCGGAGATCCCGGCGCCGTCGATGAGCAGTTCACTGAGCCCTTCACGATCTCGGTCGACGGTGTCCTCAAGTACAAGATCCACGGGACCTACCGCGTCAGCTACAGCTAAACCCGCGTGGTCAGCTTCCGCAGGGTCTGGTACTCGCTGTCCTTGTACGGCCGACCATCGGGCTGCAGCAGATCGCTGAACCACACGTTCGGCACCTTGGTGTACGGCTTGTCCCAGGAATCCCACGGGAAATACGTCTGCGTCTTGCCGGCCACCAGGCCCCAGCTGTAGGCGGCGACGTTGTGCCGCTTGGCGACCGGCAGCACGCCCTCGACCGTGCTGCCCTGGTCGCGGGCCAGATACTCGGTGCACAGGATCGGCCGTCCGAGCGGGGCGAGTTCGGCGATGCGCGCCTCGAAATCCGCCGGGCCGGCATATGAATGGAAGGAGATGACGTCGGAGTTGTCGAGCTGGAAACTGTCCATCTCGCTGCGGCTTCCGCGATCCCAGCTGCCCTGCCAGACGCCACTGGTCAGCGGCTGCGCCGCGTTGACCGATCGGGCCCAGCCGAACACCTGGGGCAACAGTCCGCCGACCGCGTCGATCTTGTCCTTGCGTTCGACCTTGCGATACTGCTTGGCCGGGTTGTCCGGCTCGTTCCACAGGTCCCAGCCCAAGACCCGGTTGTCGTTGCGGAACTGGCTCATCACCCCCACCACGTAATCACGCAGCACAGGGCGGTAGCGGGGATCGTCGATGCGCTGCGCGCCGGGGCTCTGCACCCAACCCGAGTTGTGCACGCCCGGCGTCGGAGCCCGTTGTGGGCCCACCTTCGGATGCGGATCCCAGCACGAATCGAAGAAGACGAACAACGGCTTGATGCCGTGCCGCGCCGCAATGGCGACGAATTGTCCTAGCCGGCTTTGGAATCCGGCGCGATCCTGCGCCCACAGCAGATCGTGCAGGAAGACTCGCACGGTGTTGAAGCCGAGCAGACGGCAGGCCCCCAACTCACTGTCGATGCGCCGCGCGTCGTAGGTGCCCGGTGAGAACATCTCGAGCTGGTTGATCGCGTTCGACGTGATGAAGTTGGTGCCGACCAGCCAGCCCTGCGCCTGGTACCACGCGTTGGCGCGTTCGACCGGCCATTGGCCGGGCGCGGCGGTGGCACGTGGAAGTACCGAGAGTGTGGACAGTGTCGGGGCGAGGGCCGCTGATGCTGCCAGTACCAGCGGGATCTTGAGGGCCGTTCGACGGTGCACTTTGTGAACATAGTGGCGCCCAGCAAATATTCAGGCCTCACGTATCACATTGCAACCATTGAGGTTTCAGATCGTTATCAACCGGCTACAGCCGGCCCACCGTGAAATCAGCGGCCTGGCCCGGCATGCCGTTGAGCACATAGGCGGTGTGCGCGAAGTTGGGGACCCCGGCCGGTGTTCCGTCGCAGATGGTGTCGCCAGGCTCGCACAGCTCGATGGTCTTGTCCTGGTACCGCGGACCGATCACCATCGGCGGTGCGCCGATGTCGCGCATGAACTCGTCTGACGGTGCCCCGAGCAACACCACCGATGCCACGTGGTCGGCGATCTCGGGCGCCATGGGTTCGGGGATGTACTGCTTGTACTCGGGCGGGATGCCCTCCGGCACGGTGGCCGCCGTGGTGTAACCCGCTACCACCGCACCTTGGGAGTAGCCGCCCAGCACCACCTTGGTCTTGGGGCAGTCCCTGGCGGTCGCCTTGATGTGGTCGGCCGCGTCACGGATACCGTCGACGACCGTCCTTGCGAACTCGATCCGATCACCGAAGTTTCCACTGGCCGGGTAGTTCACCGGGTAGACCTCGACCGAACGCTCCCCGACGCGGCCGCGCAGGGCATCGACGAAGGATTGTCCGGGTCCGCCGACACCGGGTGGCTCGTAGGTACCGCGAGCAAATACCACCTCGACATCGGGGCACGGCTGCGCCGACGCGACGGGCACAGGTGCAATCGGAATGGCGCAGGCGGCGATGAGCACCGCGCCCTGGATCAGCTTGACGACGTTCATATCGACTCCACGCCTACCCGGATCGTGACGAACGTTTCGATTCCCCATGCTGACACATCCCAAACCAGGAAAACCAGAGGTAGTTGCGAACGGCTTTCTATCCCAGCGGCACGTCGAGGTGGGGCCGCGGATCTGCCGCGCCCGGGCCGTCAAAATGCCACCACTCCCCGGAGTACACAGTGAGCCCGCCTGACCCCATCGCGTCGCGCAGCCGAGCGCGGTTGGCCTGGGCCGTCGGGCTGACGCCGTCGGTGGCATAAGCCAGGCTGCGCGGGCTGAAATCGTCGAAGCCGGTGCCCATGTCGGCGCCGGCGATCGTCACGTCAACCGAACGACCGGCCTCGTGGCTGCGCGCATAGGGACCCGGCCGCGCCACCCAGTTGGGGTTGGACACCACCTCGAACATCCTCACCTGGACGTCGTGCGGGCGGTAGCAGTCCCAGAACACCAGAGTCTCGGGACGCAGGGCGGCCGCGGCCGCCGCCAGCCCGGCGACCATCGATTCATGCACCAGGCATGGCGCCCCTGCCGGGTACAGCTGTTGACCGACGAAGTTGTCGGGGGTGGCGTAGCGCAGGTCGACCACCGCATCGGGGATTACCGAACGCACGTCGACGAGTCCGGCCTCTGCCGCAGGCCGGGCCAGCGCGCGGGGCGCCTGCACCACCTGAATCGTGCCGGCGATCACGATCAGTAACGCGCCGAGCACGAGGCGAAAACCAGCGGAAATAGCACTCTCCTCTTCAGGCATATTGCTTTCCGATGTACGATAACCGCACTCTTGATACGGCACCGGAGCCCCGGCGGCCACCTGGTTATGCGCATAAGTACAGCGCCACAAGTCAACCGACGGATTGGAGCGATCCTATGGCGTCAGCCGTACCGGAGACCGTCGCCACCCGCTATGCCGGCAGGCGGGTCGAACGGGTGGAGGACACCCGCCTGCTCACCGGTCGCGGCACATACGTCGACGACATCACCCGGCCCGGCATGCTGCACGCCTGCTTCGTCCGCAGCCCGTACGCACGCGCCAAAATCAGCGGTGTCGACGCCACCGCGGCGCTCGCACTGCCCGGCGTGCACGCCGTGTTCACCGCGGCCGACCTCAACCCCGAGGTCAAGGAGGCCTGGCACGCCGTCGCAGGCAAGGATGTGCCCGACACTCCGCGCCCGCCTCTCGCCGAGGGTGAGGTGAAGTTTGTCGGCGATCCGGTGGCCCTGGTCATCGCCGAGAGCCGGTATGTCGCCGAGGACGCGGTCGACCTGGTCGATGTCGACTACGAGCCGCTGCCCGCCATCGCCGACTTCCGCGGGGCCCTGGCCTCCGAGGTGTCCGTCCACGAGGCTTTCCCGGACAACAACGCCGGCGGGATGGCCGGCATGCCGCCGGATGAAGAGGTCTTCGGGTCCGCCGCGCACGTGGTCAAAGCGCACATCTATCAGCAGATGCACGTGCCGGTGCCGATCGAGACACGCGGCATGGTCACCGAATGGTCGGCGACCTCAGGCGAACTGACTATCTGGGCCTCCACCCAGACGCCGCACGAGCTGCGGGCGTTCGCGGCCCGCCTGCTCGGCATCCCGGCTCAGCACGTCCGGGTCATCATGCGCGACACCGGCGGCGGCTTCGGCCAGAAGGTCGTCCCGATGCGCGAGGACATGTGCATCATGCTGGCGGCCCGCCGCGTACCGGCCGCGCTGAAATGGATCGAGGACCGCCGGGAAAACCTGATGTCGGCGGGTCAATCCCGGCACGTCGACGGCGACGCGCGAATGGCTTTCGACGACGACGGCAACATCCTGGCCGCCGACATCGACTTCATCCAGGACGTCGGCTCCTACCCCACTCCGTATCCGGTACTCACCACCGCGGCCATCGGCATGTTCTTCCCCGGCCCGTACCGGGTGCCCAAGGCCAGCTTCAACTACAAGACGGTGTTCTCCAACACCGCAGGCCTGCATGCCTACCGCGGGCCGTGGCAGTACGAAACCCTCACCCGCGAAATACTTCTCGACATCGCCGCCCGCAAGATGGGCATGGATCCGGTGGAGTTGCGGCGCAAGAACCTGCTCCGCGGCGACGAGATGCCGTACTTCAACCCGAACGGCATGCCCTATGACCACGTTGCCCCGATCGAGACATTCGAGCAGGCCGTCAAGATCCTCGACCACGAGGGCTTCCGCAAGGAGCAGGCCGAGGCGCTGGCCCAGGGCCGCTACCTCGGTTTGGGCTTGTCGGCCTACATCGAGCCGACCGGTGCCGCCACCGGCCATCTCGCCAGCGAAGGCTGCACGATCCGGATGGAGCCGACCGGCAAGATCAATGTGTACGTCAACGGCGGTTCCACCGGAAACAGCTTGGAAACCACCGTCATCCAGCTCACCGCCGACGCGCTGGGTGCCGACATCGACGACGTCGCCACCATTCAAGGCGATACCGCGGTGACTCCGTACGGTGCGGGCACCCAGGGCAGCCGCAGCGCCCCGATGACGGCGGGGGCGGTCAACGAGGCGGGCACCATCCTGCGCAAGCAGCTGGTCGCCATGGCCGCGGCCCGGTTGGAGGTCGACGAGTCAGAGATCGAGCTCGGTGGCTCAAAGGCGGTCGCACGCAATGACCCCGAGAAGAGCGTGAGCTTCGCCGATCTGGCTTACCGCGCGCACTACGAACCGCAGATGCTGCCGCCGGGCATGTCGGCCAGCCTCGAGGCGACCGCCCGCTACACCGCACCGCCCACCGCCCCGATCCACTGGGCCAATGCCACCCACGCCTGCACGTGCGAGGTGGACGTCGTCACCGGGCACGTCACCCTCACCCGCTACATCGTTAGCGAGGACGTCGGCCCGATGATCAACCCCAACGTGGTGGAGGGCCAGATCGCCGGCGGCACCGTGCAGGGCATCGGTGGCGCGTTGTTGGAGAAGCTGTCCTACGACGACGCCGGAAACCCCTTGTCCTCAACGTTTGTCGACTATCTGCTGCCCACCGCCACCGAGGTGCCGACGATCGAGTACGGCCACGTCGAGATTCCCGGCCCCGGCGTCGGCGGCTACAAGGGGGCGGGCGAGGGCGGCGCCATCGGCTCCACCCCCGCGGTCATCAACGCCGTCAACGACGCGCTGTCGCCGCTGGGCGTCACATTGACCACCCTGCCCGCCACCCCGGCGGCCATCGTCGAAGCCATCGAACAGGCCCGCTCGCAGGAACAACAAGAAAGGGACCACTGATCGTGGAGCTCAACAACGAATTTCGGGTCGCGGTGCCTGCGGCGAAAACCTGGGAAGTGCTCACCGACGTCGAACGTGTCGCACCCTGCCTGCCCGGAGCCACCCTGCTGAGCGTCGACGGCGACCACTTCACCGGAGCGGTCAAGGTGAAGGTCGGCCCGATCACGGTGTCCTATAAGGGCGATGCGGCGTTCCAGGAAAAGGACACCGCGGCTCAGCGGGTGGTGCTCAAGGCCAACGGTAAGGAGACGCGGGGCAACGGCACCGCCTCGGCCGTCGTCACGGCGCAGCTCAAAGAGGACGATTCCGCGGAAAGTACAACGGTCGTGGTGACCACCGATCTGGCCATCTCCGGCAAGGCCGCCCAGTTCGGCCGCGGTGTGCTGGCCGATGTGGCCGGCAGCCTGATCGACCAGTTCGCCCGCAGCCTCGAAGCCGAACTGATCGGCGGTTCTGAGCCGGCCGCCGAAACCGGTTCTCCCGCTTCCGCGCAGGCGCCTCAGGAGGCCGCCCCGATCAACGCGCTCGCCTTGGCCAAGGTGATGGCGGTGCCGATGGCCAAGCGCTTCGCCCCCGCCATCGGTGCGGCCGCCGCCGCGGGCGTACTCGGCTTCCTCATCGGCCGCGCCGGCCGCAAGAACCGCAGACCTCACACCATCACCACCGAGGACCTGCAGGCCGCGCTGTTGCGGTTGGTGTCATGAAACCCGCCCCGTTCGCCTACCACCGGCCCGCCAGCGTGGGCGAGGCAGTCGCCATGCTCGGCGAGTACGGCGAGGACGCCAAGATCCTGGCCGGCGGTCAGAGCCTGGTACCCATGCTGGCCATGCGCCTGACCCACTTCGACAACCTGATCGACATCTCACGCCTGACCGAGCTGAACGACATCACCTTGCAGGGCAACGAGGTTCGGATCGGCGCGGCCACCCCGCACGCCCTCGTGGGGATCGATGACGAGATCGCCGACTCGGTGCCGCTGCTGACCCTGGTCACCCCGCACATCGGGCATTTCCAGATCCGCAGCCGCGGCACCCTGGGCGGCGCGATCGCGCATGCTGATCCGGCTGCCGAGTACGCCGCCGTCGCCCTGGCACTGGACGCGACGATCGAGGCCACCTCGTCGCGCGGCATCCGCCAGATCCCGGCCGCCCAGTTCTTCACGGGCCTGTGGGAGACATCGCTGGCCGCAGACGAGATCCTCACCGCGGTGCGCTTCCCGGTCGTCTCCGGCCGCAGCGGTTTCGGTATTGCCGAGTTCGCGCGGCGCCACGGTGATTTCGCGATCGCCGGCGCCGTCGTGGGAATCGAACTCGACGAGGACGACCGCATCACCCGCTGCGGCATCGGTCTGCTCGGGCTCGGTTCCACCCCACTGCGGGCCACCCCGGCCGAATCCGCGGTGCTCGGCACCCCGATCGGCGGTATCCCCGCGGACGAGATCGGCCGGCTGGCGATGTCCGAACTCACCGACATTCCGTCCGACCTTCAGGGCACGGCCGCCTACCGGGCCCGGGTCGGCGCGGCCATGGTGTCCCGGGCCTGGACCCAGGCCACCACCAACGCCACCCAGGAGGCCATCAATGCATGAACTGCCGGTTGCGGTTTCGGTCAACGGCCGCGACTACCGGGGCGTGGTCGAGCCGCGGGTGACGCTGGTCGATTTCCTGCGGGACGCCTGCGGCCTGACCGGGACCCACCTCGGCTGCGAACACGGCGCATGCGGCGCCTGCACCGTCCTGCTCGACGGGCAGGCGGTGCGGTCGTGTCTGGTGTTCGCGGTCCAGGTGGAGGGGCAGGAGGTCACCACGGTCGAGGGCATCGCCGATCCGGACGGCGGCCTGTCCCCGGTACAGGCCGCCCTCAAGGAATGCCACGGCCTGCAGTGTGGTTTCTGCACACCGGGTTTCGTCACCTCGATCACCGCCATGCTGCGCGACAATCCGAACCCCACCGATGCGGAGATCCGAGAGGGACTGTCGGGAAACTTCTGCCGCTGCACCGGCTACCAGGGCATCGTCAACGCGGTGCACCGAGCCTGCGAGAGCGCTCAGGAAACCTCAGCGGAGCTCGACCCGGCGGGCCAACAGTGACCACTGGGCGCTGAGTCCTCCGCTCGCCGGCGCCAACCGGTAGAAGTGGAGTCATGAAGATCGGTTTCATCGGCCTGGGCAACATGGGCGCGGCCATGGCCGCCAACCTGCTCAAGGCCGGACACGAGGTCATCGCGTACAACCGCTCGCCGGGCAAGGTGGCCGCCCTGGTCGAGCAGGGTGCATCGGCCGCCGCGTCTGTCGGCGATGCTTGTCAGGGCGACGTGGTGGTCACCATGCTCGCAAATGACGACGCGGTTGGGGCAGTGACATTCGGGGACGACGGTGTAGTTGCCTCGCTGCCGGCCGGCGCTGTCCATGTCTCGTCGTCGACCATCAGCGTCGCCATGGCCCAAAGACTGACCGAAGCTCATGGCGAGGCCGGCCAGGGATTCGTCGCCGCCCCGGTGTTCGGCAGGCCCGAGGCCGCCGCTGCGGCCAAGTTGTTCGTCGTGGCGGCCGGCTCCCCAGGCGCTGTCGATACGGTGTCGCCGGTTTTCGATGCGATGGGCCAGCGCACATTCGTGGTCGGCGAGGACCCTCAGGCCGCGAACCTCGTCAAGATCAGCGGCAACTTCCTGATCGCCTCGGTGATCGAATCCCTTGGTGAGGCAATGGCTCTCGTAGGCAAATCCGGCGTCGACAAACAGCAGTACCTGGAGCTGCTGACCTCGACGCTGTTCGACGCGCCGGTCTATCGCACCTACGGCGGGCTGCTGGCCCGCGAAGAATTCAGTCCGGCCGGGTTCGCGGCCACCCTCGGGCTCAAGGACGTCAAGCTGGCGTTGAGCGCCGGGGACGAGCTGCAGGTGCCCCTGCCCATCGCGAGCCTGCTGCGCGATCGTTTCCTGACTCTGCTGGCCACCGGCGGCGGTGAATTGGATTGGTCGGCGATGGGTGCACTGAGCGCGTGGGAGGCCGGCGCCGACCACCCGGCCTAGGACCGACAACGCCGTGGATCGCGGCCGACCGACCGCGATCCACGGCGTACAAGTCGTAGCCGACTAGTCGGATGCCACGACGCCCCGTAGGCCGTCAGCGCCGAAGATCGGCTCGATCATTCCGGAGATGTCGGGTCCGCGACGCAAGCCGTGCCCGCCATCGACATTGATGGCCTGGCCGGTGATCCAGCCGGAGGCATCGCTGAGCAGGAACACCGCCAGGTTCGCGATGTCCTCGACCTCGCCGAACCGCGGCAGCGGCGTGCAGGCCTGATAGTCGTCGCGGGCCGCGGGCAGTTCGAAGACCGGGCCGACCATGTCGGTGCGGGTCAGGCCGGGCCGAATGCTGTTGACGCGCACCCAGGACGGTCCGAGTTCGTCCGCGGCCAGCTTGAGCAGATGGTCCAGCGCGGCCTTGCTGACGCCGTAGGCGCCGAACCACCGGTGCGTGTTGCTCGACGCGATCGAGGAGATCCCGACGAACGAGCCGCCACCGCCGCGAACCAGCTCCCGGCCGGCGTGCTTGAGCAGATACATCGTTCCGTTGACATTCAGATCGATGGTGCGTCGCCACAGTTCGGAGTCGATCTGCGTGATCGGTCCGATGGTCTCCGACCCGCCTGCGCTGTGCACCACACCGTGCAACCGGCCGTGCCACGCCGTGGCGGCGTCGACCGCACCGCTGACCTCATCCTCCTTGGTGACGTCGGCGGGCTCGTACCGCACCGATCCCGGCCCCTGGCCCGACAATTCGTCGGCGGCGGCGCTGAGCTTGTCGGCATTGCGGCCGACCAGCATGGCGTTGCCGCCGGCCGCGACGATCGCGGCCGCGGCACCCTTGCCGATGCCGCTACCGCCACCGGTGACCAGGTAGGTGCGATCCTTCAACGACAGTTCCATTTACCTCATCCCTTACGGTGTGTCGCGCCGGGCCGGTTTGGGAGCACCCAGGGTGCGCCAGTCCGGCACGTCCGGTGGCATGCCGACCGGCCAGCGGTTCTCGTTGGCCGACGCCCAGTGCGCGTGCCCGAGTTCGTGAATGTGGAAGGCGTGGCGCAGCGCCTCGGTGAAGCCCATCGCGTCGCTGGCCGCGTTGACGGAATCCTTGACCAGCAGAGCCGCCATCGTGGGGCGCTCGGCGATGCGCCGCGCGAATTCCAGTGTCTTGTCCTCTAGTTCGTCGCGCGCGAAGACCTTCGACACCATGCCCAACCGGTATGCCTCGTCGGCATCGATCGAATCGCCGGTCAGCAGGAGTTCTTTGGCCTTACGCGGACCGAATTCCCATGGATGGGCGTAGTACTCGACGCCAGGCATCCCCATTCGTACGGCGACGACATCGCTGAACTTGGCGTCGTCGGCGGCCACGATCAGATCGCATGCCCAGATCAGCATCAGCGCCGCCGAGATCGCGTTGCCCTGAACCTGGGCGATGGTGATCTTGCGCAGATCCCGCCAACGCCGGGTGTTCTCGAAATAGAAGTGCCACTCCTGCAGGTACGTTCGCTCCGCGACCCCGGCTGCGGTGGCGCCGTGCGAGCGAAACGTCGGGTGCTGGCCCGGCCCCGGCTGGCGCTCGGCGAGCGCCGCCTCGGAGCCCAGGTCGTGCCCGGCCGAAAAGTTCTTGCCACGGGCGGCCAGGATCACTACCCGAACGGCGTCATCGGCCTCGGCCCGGCCGAACGCTTCGTCGAGTTGAACCAGCAGGGTCCGGGACTGGGCGTTCTGCGCATCCGGTCGGTTCAGCCAGATCCGCGCGATGCGTCCGTCATCGAGTGTCTCGTATTCGACCTGGCTGGCTGCGTCGTCGGAACTGACCATGTCGGACCACCTCTTAGGCAGAATAAGTAAGTAACGGACTGCACATTACGTGTATCACGTAACCGAGCTCACACCGGGATCACAGCAACCAAGAAGCGGCCTCACAGACTCGCCGCAGATGCCTCAGATTTCGGCCTGCCCCACGGCGATAATCCCCGGTAAGTCGTAGGATATGACGCAGCGAACGACATCAGCCGCAACCAGGAAGCCCATCGCACAGTAGGGTTGCCAGCAAACTGCGACGGTCAGTGAAGGGAACGTACGACGATGGCCTTTGTCCCGATCTCCGCCTCCCGCTTCGTCGCCGCGGCAGGTATCGCCGCGGCCATCGTCTCGGTGCCGATGCTCGGCCTGTTGTCGACACCGGCCGTCGCCCTGGCCGCATGCCCCAACGGGGAGAGCGAGGACATGTACACCGGGGTGTGCGTCCCGGATCTGGTGCCGAATTCACCGGCGTTTCACTCGGCCCCGGACCAACTGCCGCAGATCGACGGGATCCCGTGCACCGGCGCCAATTCCGGTGAGTGCATCGGCCTGTCCGAGGAGCAGCAAGCCCAGGGCCCGCAACCGATTCCACAGTCGACGGTCGGCAGCAGCCCTACCGTGACCGGCCACATCGGCTGATCGCAGAGATCGCACAGTAAACCCTCAGCAGTCCTAGACTGCAGGGGTGAGGTTGCTTGCCGTACCCGCCGCGTTGTCCGTCGCCGGTGCGGGTTGCGCGCTTTCCCTGTGGCTGGGTGCGCACGCCGCACACGCGACCTGTACATCCGGTGAGGAAGCGGACGTCTACACCACCACGTGCACACCGTTTCTGGTGCCCAATTCGCCGTCGCCGTTCAGCGGAATTCCCGGCAATCCGGATTTGCCCGCGGTGAATCTGCCCGGCGGAGGCGGAGCGATCCCGTGCACCGGCCACAACGCCGGCGAGTGCATCGGATTGGCCGAAGAGGACGAGGCCGAAGGGCCGCGACCGGTTCCACGGTCGACCATCAGCGCCAGCCCGTAGAACTCCCAGCCGCCTGGTAGATCAGATGCAGAACTTTCCCAGCTTCCATACAATCCTCGGCGACGAAACAATCGAATAACTAGAGAAAGCGTGACGATGGCGACCTTCCCGATCTCAATGCGACGACTGATCTTTGCCTGCGGATTTGCGGTCGCCGCGGCCGCAGCCCCGGCCATCGCCGCGCTCCCCGTGCCCGCCTCATCCGGTCCGGCGGTGGCCTGCCCGGCCGGCGAAGAGGAAGACCTGTACACCGGCGTGTGCGTCCCGCACACCGTGCCGAACTCCCCCGGTTCGTTCAGTGGCATTCCCGGTAACCCCAACCTGCCCGCGGTGAACCTGCCCGGTGGCGGCGGCTCGATCCCCTGCACCGGCGCCAACACCGGCGAGTGCATCGGCCTGGCCGAGGAGCAGCAGGCGCAGGGTCCGCAGCCGGTGCCTGAGTCGACCGTCGGCAGCAGCCCGACGGTGCACGGCTCCATCGGCTGACGACGTGCGGCGACCGGGGTTTCCCCGGTCGCATACAGTTGTGTCATGCCTGCGAAATCTGATCCCGCCGACATCGACGAAGTCGAACCGCTCGCCGACAGCACCGCCAGCCAGGCCCGCCGCGTAGTCGCGACCTACGCCGCCGACGCCGACGAGTGCCGGATGTTCCTCTCGATGCTCGGCATTGGGCCCTCGAAAATCGAGGCGTAAGTGAGTCCGGAAGGCGGCCGCAAGGCCGTCTCCGGTAACTCCGACTTCGTCGTGGTGGCCAATCGGCTGCCCATCGACATGGAGCGGTTGCCGGATGGCAGCACGTCCTGGAAGCGCAGTCCCGGCGGTCTGGTGACCGCGCTGGAGCCGCTGCTGCGCAAACGTCGCGGTGCGTGGATCGGTTGGGCCGGTATCCCCGACAGCGGTGAGGAACCGATCGTCGAGGAGGACCTCCAGCTCTTCCCGGTGGAGCTGTCCGCGCAGGACGTCGCGGACTACTACGAGGGCTTCTCCAACGCCACGCTGTGGCCGCTGTATCACGACCTGATCGTCAAGCCCGAATACCACCGCGAGTGGTGGGACAGCTACGTCGACGTGAACCGGCGGTTCGCCGAGGCCACCGCCCGCGCCGCGGCACCGGGCGCCACGGTCTGGATCCAGGACTATCAGCTGCAGCTCGTCCCGAAGATGCTGCGCATGCTGCGTCCCGACGTGACCATCGGGTTCTTCCTGCACATCCCGTTCCCGCCGGTCGAACTGTTCATGCAGATGCCCTGGCGCACGGAGATCGTGGAGGGCCTGCTCGGAGCCGACCTGGTCGGGTTCCACCTGCCCGGCGGCGCGCAGAACTTCCTGGTCTTGGCGCGCCGGCTGGTCGGCGCGAACACCTCACGAGCGTCGGTCGGCGTCCGATCCCGCTTCGGCGAGGTCTCCTATGGGTTCCGCACCGTCAAGGTCGGGGCGTTCCCGATCTCCATCGACTCGGCCGACCTGGATGCCCAGGCCCGCAATCGTGCGGTTCGCCAGCGGGCCCGCCAGATTCGCGCCGAACTCGGCAACCCCCGCAAGATCCTGCTCGGCGTCGACCGGCTCGACTACACCAAGGGCATCGACGTGCGGCTGCGGGCGTTCTCCGAGTTGCTCGCCGAGCAACGGGTCAAACGTGACGACACCGTCCTGGTGCAGCTCGCCACACCCAGCCGCGAGCGCGTCGAAAGCTACAAGGCGATGCGCGAGGACATCGAGCGGCAGGTCGGCCACATCAATGGTGAGTACGGCGAGGTCGGCCATCCGGTGGTGCATTACCTGCACCGCCCGGTGCCGCGGGACGAGCTCATCGCGTTCTTCGTCGCGGCCGACGTCATGCTGGTCACCCCGCTGCGCGACGGCATGAACCTGGTGGCCAAGGAGTATGTGGCCTGCCGCAGTGACCTCGGTGGCGCGCTCGTGCTTTCGGAGTTCACCGGTGCCGCGGCCGAGCTGCGTCAGGCCTACCTGACCAATCCGCATCACCTCGAAGGCGTCAAGGATGCGATCGAGGCGGCCCTGAACCAGAGCCCGGAGGAAGGCAAGCGCCGGATGCGGGCACTGCGGCGGCAGGTGCTGGCGCACGATGTGGATCGGTGGGCCCGCGCGTTTCTCGACGCGCTGGCAAGCGCGAATCCAGCCTGAGCGCTGGCAAGCGCGAATCCGGCCTGAGCGCTGGCAAGCGCGAATCCGGCCTGAGTGCTGGCCAGCGCGAATCCAGCCAGAACTGACTAGATCGGGTTGATTCCGTTGATCAACCAGTTGCCGTCGATCTTGCGGTAGTCGACCTTCAGCCGGCTGCCGTCATACAGCGGCTGGCGGGACTGGTCGGTCACCGTGCGGTTCATGTACACCAGCACCGTCCCGGACTCCCGCTGCGCGGTCATCACACCGACACCGACAACGCTGATCTGGACCACCAGCTGACGCTTGCGCGCCTCGGGGATCACCTTCGCACTGGCGTCCTCTTCGAACTTCTGCCGGAAGTCGGGGGCGAGCAGTGGGTAGGTCTCCATCAAGCTGCGCTCGACGGTCTGGTAGTCGTAGCCGAACACCTTCGGGATCTGGTCTGCCGCCAGCGCGGGCAGCTCGGTCCGGGCGGCCTCCTGGCCGCGTTGCGCGACGCGATTCCAGTACAGCGAGCCGCCGACGCCGGCCAGGGCGACGAAAGCCACCGTCAGCAGGCCGATCGTCGCGGCAATGAGTTTCGAACGCATCAGTTACCACCGTCGGGGTACTTGAGGTCGTAACCGGTCATGTGCCCGTTGTCGTCCTCGTGCACGATCACCCGCAGCCGGTACGGCCGCGTGGGTGAATTGACCCCGTCCAGGTCGGTGACCGTCACGCGCACCGCCACCAGCACCGAGGCATTCCCGGCGATCTCGTCGACCTTCTCCAGCGCCGCACCGTTGACCACGGCTTCCGAGCTGGCGTTGGTGTCCCGGAACAGCGCCTTCAGGTTGTCCGCGTTGTTCCCCTGGCTCATCATGTCCCGCAGCGGACCGCTGGTGCCGTCGATGAAGCGATTCACGCTCTCGTCGATGGTGTCCTGGGAGTAGGTGAACATGTTGATCACCGTCTGCTTGCCGGTGTCGACGAAGCGCTCGTTGCGGGCCTGCGCCGCGTCCACACCCTGTTGCTGATCGACCATGACGTAGGCCAGACCGCCCAATGCCGCGGTCGCCACGCCNGGCAGCTGTACCACCGGCGGCCCCGGATCAGGATCGACCTGCGGCGGGATCATCGGGAACTTGTTGGGCGGCAGGATGTTGCGCCCATCCTCGATCGGCGTTCCGTAGGGCACCGGCGGGCCGCGCCACGGGTTGGAGCCGATCGGGATGTACCCATTGGGATCGCGGCACAGCTGGATCGTGGGGGCCCGCTTGCCCGGGAACTCCTGGCACGGGTAGTTGCGCGCACCGCGCACGACCGACGGGTCGTTCTGCGCGGTCTTGCAGTACAGATCCGTCGGCAGGTCCCGCAGCGTCAGGTCGGCCGGGGACCGGATCTGCGTGGGCGGGATGAAGCCGGTGAGGCACGGCGGTGCGTCGCCCAGGTCGACCTTGAAGTCGAGCTTGCCGCCCTCATCGGACGGCACGCCACCGGCCACGGTGTTCAGCGCGGCCATCAGGGCCGGGAAGATCACCAGAGCCTGTTCGAGCGACTTGCTGTAGATGACGCCGATGCGGCCGAAGTTGGCCAGGTTGGCCGCGAGCACCGGGAACGTGGGGCGGATGCCGCTGAACGCGGTGTTGGCCGCCTCGGTGGCGCCCGGCACCGTCTTGAGGGTGGTGCGCAGCTGCGGGTCGGCGTTGTTCAGCTCACCGGTGAACCGGGCCAGCCCGTCGGCCAGCGAGCGGATGCTGTCACCGCTGCGCATCTGTGCTTCCAGGAACGGCCCGGCCTGATCGATCAGCTGGGTCGTCTCTCCGGAGCTGGCATTGGCCTCGTCGATCAGCAGGCGCGAGGACTCGATGAGCCGGGCGAGTTCGGGCCCGGATCCGTTGAACGCCTTGAACGATTCGCGCAGCAGGTCCTGCAGCCGGCTGTTGCCGATGCTGCTGACCAGGGCGTCGGCCTCGTGCAGCAGGCCGGCGATGTCCTGACCGACGCGGGTGTTCTGCTGGTCGATGGTGGCGCCGTTGCGCAGTTTGTCGGTCGACGGCGATTCCGGTGGAACCAGATCGATGTACTGCTCGCCGACCGCCGAGACGCTCTTGACGGTGGCGGTGACGTTCTCCGGGATCGCCGTTCCGCTGTTGAGCTGCATCCTGGCGACCACGCCATCGGGGGCCAGGCCGACCGATTCGACCCGACCGACCGTCACACCGCGATAAGTGACGTTGGCATTCTCGTAGATGCCGCCGCCGGCAACGAAATTGGCGTTGACCTTGTACGTGCCGATACCCACCGCGGCAGGCAGATGCAGATAGAACAGCGAAATCGCACCCACAGTCAGGACCGTCACGACTGCGAAGATCATCAACTGCATACGGGTCAGCCGGTCGATCATTACGGCTTCTCCTCGTGCTGGGTGGCGGTTCCGGCGGGGATCTTGAACGGATCGGCGGCCTGGCCGGACAGGTTCGCCATCGATCCGGTCAGCCAGTCCGGCGGGTTGATCACTTCGCCGAGGTGCTTCATGTTCGGGTCGAATCCGCCGGTGGTGAAGATCGACTCACCGAACCTGCGCAGGGTCAGGTCGAAGGTGACGAACACGTTCAGATAGTCGCCGCGAACGGCGTTGCGAAGGTACTTGTAGTGGAACGGGAAGGTCGGCAGGAACTCCAGGTCCTTGATGAAATCGTCGGCATTGTCGTTGAACGCCTTGATCACCGGATAGAGATCCTTCATGTCGGCGGCGAAGTCGTCCTTGGTCTCCGACAGGATTCGCGACCCGACCTCGGCGAAGCCGCGCAGCGCGGTGAACGCCTCGACGATGCTGGCGCGGTTCTCGTTGAGCACCTTGAGCGCCCCGGGCAGGGTGTCGAGCGTGCGGCCCAGGTTGTCCTGGCTGCGGGCCAAGATCGAGGCGAAGCGGTTCAATCCATCCGCGGCAGCGATGATGTCATTGGTCTGCTGGTCCAGCGACGCGGTCAGCTCGGCCAGCCGCGGGATCAGGTCGGCGAAGCTGCCGGCGCGACCGGCTACCGCGGCGTATGCCTCATCGGTGATGTCCTGCAGCGCACCGAGATTGCCCTTGTTCACCACCATGCCCAGCGAGGACAGCGTTTCCTCCGTGGTGGGATAGCGGTCGGTCTGGTCGAGCGAGATGTTGGATCCCTGCCGCAACTGCCCCTGGGGCGGTTCGTCGACCGGCTCGGACAGCTCCACGTGCTGGGAGCCCAGCAGCGATGTCTGGGCAACGCGCGCAACGGCATTCGCCGGAAGCTTCACGTCACCCGCCAGCGACAGTTCCACCGCCGCATAGAAGGTGCCGTCCGGGCGCTGCACGGCGTCCAGACCGGACACGCTGCCGACCGTGACGTCGTCGACCATCACCGGCGAGTTCTGCGGCAGGGTCGCCACATCCGGCAGTTCCACGGTGACCGTGTATGAGCCCTTACCGTGCCCGGCCGTACCGGGCATGTTGAGCGAGTTCAGCCCACCGAACTGACAGCCGGCCAGCAGCACCGCGCCGCTGCCGATCGCCAGCGTGCGGCCACCGATCCGAGATGCCTTACCCCTCAAT
>NZ_LT546207.1:3308466-3541152 GCF_900078665.2 Mycolicibacterium houstonense
GGTCCGGGTTGCGGGCCGACCCCGGTGCCGGGCGGGGGCGCGGCTCCGTCCGGCGGCAGGATCAGCGAGCTCAGCGACGCGTCAGGCGGGATCTGCGGCGGAGTCACACCCGGGGCGTTCTGCCACTGCAGATACGGCACCGGCGTCTCCGACTTGGCCTCGGTCTGCGGGGTGTCGTAGATGATCTGCCCCTTGTAGGCCGTGATGCTGTTGACCGGGTGGAACAGCACCGGCGGGTAGTTCATCGTGATGCGCTTGAGCACGGGGCCCATGCGCTGCCGGCAGATCTCGGCACGCTTGAAGTTGTCCGGGTTGGCGCCGGTGTCGAACGTGCCACCGCAGATGAACTGCACCGGGTTGGCGAAGTTGGGCAGCGACAGCAGACCACCGACGGTGCCCTGCGCCGGGTTGTAGATGTTGTAGAAGTTCGCCAACCCGTGGGGCGTGACGTGCAGGATCTGCTCGATGTCGTCGCTGTGGTCGGTCATGATCTGGGTGAAGTCGGCGAGCTTGCCCACCTGCGCGATCAATGCCTCGTTGTTCTCGTTCAGGAAACCGCGGACGTCGCTCAGTGCCTGATTCAGGGTGCCCAGGGTCTGGTCGAGACCGCTGGAGCTGTCGGCCAGCACCTGCGAGACCGACGCCACGTGATTGGTGAACTGCACGATCTGTTCGTTGCTGTTGGACAGCGCGTCGACCAAGACCTGCAGGTTTTTCACGGTGCCGAACAGGTCGGTGCGGGAGTCGCCCAACCGTCCCGCAGTTTGGGACAACTCACGCAGCGCATTGCGGAACGAGTCTCCGTTGCCGTCGAACGTGGCGGCGGCCTGGTCGACGAACTGCGCGATCGGGCCCTGCACCGAGCCGGGCTGGGGTCCGAGCTGCGTACTCAGCTGGGTCAGTTGCTCCTTGACCTCGTCCCACTCGACCGGAACCCCGGTGCGGTCGAGCCCGATCGAGGCGCCGTCGGCCATCACCTCGCCCTCGGTGTAGGCGGGCGTGAGCTGAATGAACCTGGCAGAAACCAGGTTCGGCGAGAGAATCAACGCCTTGGCATCCGCGGGCACCTTGATACCCCGATCGAGGGTCATCTCGATCTTGACGTCCGACGCTCGCGGCTCGATCGAGTCGATCGTGCCAACGGGCACACCCACGATCCGCACCTCGTCGCCCGGGTACAGGCCGACCGCGTTGGTGAAGTACGCCGTGAGCTTGGGGCCAGTGCGCGACGGCCACACCTGGTACACACCGACGGCGAGTACGCCGATCAGCAGCGCGGCCAGCGCAAACCGTATCCAGCGGTTCCGCCCGGAACCCGAATTCTGTTGTGTCATGGCGATTTCGGCCTAATGATCGTCCGTTCGGAAATGTATCCACGCAGCATGTCGGCAAGGCTGTCGGGCAGCTTGCCCGGCTGGAAGTAGGTGTCGAGCAGCACCTCGGACATCGCCGCGGGCGGCAGACCGTACAGGTTGATGTTGAAGCCGGGGCCGTTGCCGACCACCTCGGCGAGCGCCGTCGCGTACGGCGGCAATCTCTTGAGCGCCTCGCCGATGTGCTCGCGACGCTCCAGCAGGTTGTCCATCACCAGGTTGAGGTTGTCGAGCGCCGGCTTGAACTCCTTGCGGTTGTCGGCGACGAATCCCGAAAGTTGCCGGGACACATCGTCGATTCCGGCGATCAGGTTGCTCAACGCCTGCCTGCGCTCGGCGAGTGCGGCGAACAGTTGGTTGCCGTCGGTCACCAACTGGTTGACCTGCCCGGCGCGCGCGGCCAGCAGATCCGACACGCGCTTGGCGTGGGTGAGCAACCCGTCCAGGGCCTCGTCGCGCTTGTTGATGCTGCGCGACAGGTTGGCAACCCCGTCGAGTGCACCCCGCAGCTGCGGCGTGGCGTCGCGCAGCGTGTCGGTCAACGTCTGGAGGGCCTGCTCGAACTTCGGCTTGTCCAGCGCGGTGGCGTTCTGGCCCAGATCCTGCAGGGCGGTATTGAGCGTGTACGGAGTCGTGGTGCGGCCCAACGGGATCACCGTCGACGTGCCGGTGCCCTTCGGCGTCACCGACAATGCCTTCTGCCCGAGCACGGTTTCGGTCTTGATCGCGACAAGCGATTGGTCGCCCACCTTGATCTTGCGGTCCACGGTGAAGTTGACCTTGGCGGTGTCACCGGCCAGGGATACCTCGGTGACCTTGCCCACCGTGATCCCTGAGACGTGAACGTCGTTGCCCGGGTCGATGCCGCCTGCGTCGCTGAAATACGCCTCGTACTGCTTGCCCTGCGGGAAGAACGGAAGCCCGGTGTAGCCGAACGACACCAGCACCACGCACGCGACGAGGGCAATTCCGAATATGCCGGTGCGCAGCGCCGTATCGCCGTCGCGCTTAGCCACTTTCCGAACACCTCCCCTTGGACGGGTCCGGCGGGCCGCCGAACGGAATCAGGATGTCGCTGCCGGCCGGACCGTTGACCTTCATCCGGATCGAGCAGTAGTAGATGTTGAAGAACGAGCCATAGGCGCCGAGCGCATTGAGCCGCAGGTAGTTCTCGGCGAGCGGTTCGATGACCTTGTTGACGTCGCCCTTGCGTTCGTCGAGACGCTGCGCGAGCGGCCGCGCGTTCTCGATCACGCCCTGGATCGGTCGACGCGACTTCTCCAGCATCTCGGTCAGGTCGTTCTCGGCCGAGGCCAGCGGTCCGATCGCACCGGCGATCGGGTCGCGCCCCTCGGCGAGGCCGGTGATCAGCTTCTGCAGTTCGTCGACGCTGGTGTCGAACTGAGCGCCCTTCTCGTCGACCGTGCTCAGCACCGTGTTCAGGTTGGTGATCACGTCACCGATCAACTGGTCGCGGGCGGCCAGGTTCTGGGTGAACGCGCTCGTGCTGGTCAGCATGTTCGCCAGCGCCCCGCCCTGGCCCTGCAGCAGCTCGATCACCGCGTTGGAGATCTCGTTGACCTTGTTGCCGTCGAGGCCCTTGAGCACCGGCCGCAGCCCACCCAACAGGGCGTCGAGATCCAGCGCCGGCTGGGTGTTCTCCGGCGGGATGGTCGCCCCGGGCGCGAGCTTGCGCAGCTCTCCGGGACCCGAGGTGATCTCCAGATACCGGTCGCCGACCAGATTCTCGTAACGCACCTGAGCCCGGCTGGACGTGTAGAGCTGGTAGCGCTTGTTGACGTCGAACGACACATCGACGGTGTTGTCCGGGTTGAGTTTGACCGCATTGACCGTGCCCACCGGGACGCCCGCGATGCGGACATCCTGACCGGCCTTCAGCCGCGACGCCTCACGGAATGTCGCGTGGTAGCCGTTCTCCGAGGCGAACCGGAACTCGCCGAACACCACGACCAGCATCGCCGCCACCAACAGCATCGCGATGGTGAAGATGCTGACCTTGAGCATGGTCCGGTCAGGACGCGCACTGGACGCCATCAGTAATCGTCCCTTTCCGCGTACGCGCCGTTGAACAGGAACTGCAGGGTCGCCGGGGCGTCGAACTGCACCTCGGTGTTGGGCTGGAACGGGACGTAGGCGTTGTCGGTCACCAGGAACGGCGAGTGGAACCAGCTACCGCCGAACTGCTTCGACGGCATGTCCGGCAAGCCACGGCAGTTGGGGCCGCCGGAGGCGTTCACGATCGGCAGGCTCTCGGGGTAGGTGTAGGCCGGTGCGCCCGGCAGGAAGTTCGACGACACGAACAGGCCGGGGCGGATACCACCGATGATCGGCGCGAACCGGTCCACACCGACCGATACACCCTTCAACACACAGCCGAATTCGGGCGAGTAGTCGCCCGCCACCTTGAGCGGGGCGCGCAGCCGCTGAATCGCGGCGATGTAGTCGTCGGCGGCCGGCTGCAGGGTCGCGGTGCCGTTGTTGGCCAGCCCGGTCGCGGCCAGCAACGTGGCGTTGAGGTTGGTCTTCTCGTCGACGATGGTCTGGTTCAGCGCGGGCACGTTGTCGATCACCCGGGCCAGATCGGGTCCGGCGTCGCCGTAGATGTTGGCGACCACGGCCGCCTTGGCGAAGTCGTCCTGCAGGGTCGGGAGCTTCGGATTGATCTGCTGCAGATAGCCGTTGAGGCCCGACATCGCCGCGCCCAGATCGTCACCGTGGCCGCGCAGGCCTTCACCGAGCGCGGTCAGGGTGGCGTTCAGGCTGACCGGGTCGATCTTGTTGAGCACGTCGGACAGCGTCTGGAAGAGGGTGTTGACCTCCAGCTGCACGTCCTTGGCCGCGACGGTGCTGCCCGGTCGCAGTGAGGTGGGCTGCGGCTCCTCCGGCGGCAGGAACTCCACCGACTTGGCGCCGAAGATCGTGTTGCCCGCGATCCGCACTGTGGCGTTGGACGGGATGTACTGCATCTCGCCGCGCTTGATCGAGAGCGTCAGCTTCGCTTCGTTGCCGGCGTACGCGATGTCGGTGACCTTGCCGATCTGGATGCCCCGGTACTTCACCTTGGCGTCTTGCTCCATCACCAGGCCCGCGCGCGGTGCGGTCAGGCTGACGGTGTCGGTCGGCGTGAACGCGGCGGTGTAGGACAGGTAGGTGAAGATCACCGCGGCTGCCACGATCGCAGCCAGGATGGCGGCGGCGATCCGGACATGGCGCCGGTGTTTGGACGTTGCGTCTGACATGGAGATTCCTGCCACCTAACCCGCGAGGTTGAAGTTGCCGGACGCGCCGTAGACGGCCAGGGAGATGAACAGGGTGATGGTGACCACCACGATCAGCGAGGTGCGCACGGCCTGACCGACCGCGATGCCCACACCGACCGGTCCACCGGAGGCGTTGTAGCCGTAATAGGTGTGCACCAGCATCACCGCGATCGCCATCACGATCGCCTGCAGGAACGACCACAGCAGGTCGCTCGGTATCAGGAAGGTATTGAAGTAGTGGTCGTACAGGCCCGCGGACTGGCCGTTGATGAACACCGTGGTGAACCTCGCGGCGAAGAACGCGGCCAGCACGGACAGCGAGTACAGCGGGACGATCGCGATCAGACCGGCCAACAGGCGGGTCGAGACCAGGTAGGACACCGCGTGGACGGCCATCGCCTCGACGGCGTCGATCTCCTCGGCGACCCGCATGGCCCCGAGCTGGGCGGTGGCACCCGCGCCGATCGTCGCGGCCAGCGCGATACCGGCGATCACCGGCGCCACGATGCGCACGTTGAGGAATGCGGACAGGAAGCCGGTCAGGGCTTCGATGCCGATGTTGCCCAGCGACGAATAACCCTGCACCGCGATGACGCCGCCGGAGGCCAGGGTGAGGAAGGCCGCGACACCGACGGTGCCGCCGATCATCACCAGCGCGCCGGCGCCCATGGTCATCTCGGCCACCAGCCGGATGGTCTCCTTGCGGTACCGGTTGATCGCATTCGGCAGGTACCGCATGGTCTCGCCGTAGAACAGCGCCTGCTCGCCGACGGTGTCGACGGTCTTGGGCACGCCGCGGAACAGCCGGCGGAAGCGGAGGGTGGCGTCGTAACTCATAGTTGTCTCTTCTTCGCGCAAGCGCTCATCAGATCCATGTTCTTCGCGCAAGCGCTCATCAGGTCCATGTTCTTCGCGCAAGCGCTCATCAACGCACCAGCACTCTCACCCCGATGGCCGTCATGATCACGTTGATCACGAACAGGCAGATGAAGGCGTAGACCACCGTTTCGTTCACTGCGTTACCGACACCCTTCGGGCCTCCTTTTACGGTCAACCCGCGGTAGCACCCGACCAGGCCGGCCACCACGCCGAACAGCAGCGCCTTGATCTCGGCCAGCACCAGCTCGCCGAGTCCGGTGAGCACGGTCAGGCCGTTGATGAAGGAGCCCGGGTTGACGCCCTGCAGGAACACCGAGAAGACATAGCCGCCGGCCAGGCCGATCGCACAGACCAGGCCGTTGAGCAGCAGCGCGACGAACGTCGAGGCGAGCACCCGGGGCACGACCAGCCGTTGGATCGGGTCGATACCCAGCACCCGCATGGCGTCGATCTCCTCGCGGATGGTGCGGGCGCCCAGGTCGGCGCAGATCGCGGTGGCGCCTGCGCCGGCCACCACCAGCACGGTCACGACCGGACCGAGCTGGGTGATGGTGCCGAAGGCGGTGCCGGCGCCGGACAGGTCGGCGGCACCGATCTCACGAAGGAGGATGTTGAGCGTGAACGCGACCAGGACCGTGAACGGAATGGCGACCAACAGCGTCGGCACCAGGGAGACCCGCGCGATCATCCAGGTCTGATCGAGGAACTCCTTGAACTGGAACGGTCGACGGAACATCTTGGCGAAGGTGTCCAAGGACATCTCGACGAAGCCGCCCACGGCCCGGGCCGGAACCGCAAGCTGTTCGATCAACCTGGGCTCCGTTCTCGTACGTCTGGGTGGGACTCAGAGGTAGGTGAATTTGCGGAAACTCGCGTTGGCGAAAATCCGGCGACCACATGTCGTGATCGCTCTCCCACCCCTTTGTCTTATCGCGCTCTTAGTGAGCCGGATCATATTAACTAGAACACGTTCGCACTGTCAAAGAATTCAAAATCTTGATGTCAGGCGACGTTTTCGCAGCTCAGAGCAAGCAGAGCCAGATGCACACTGGAACAAGTTCTACTTCCGCTGAGCCTCGGTTAACGAGACCGTCAGTCTCGTGAAGTCATCAGCTCGGTGGCCGAGAATCCACGCTCCGGATCACGATCAGCAAAGTACTCGTGCAGTGTCCCGCTCAGGTCTGCCGGATCCCAGGCGGCGGAGTCCGCGGTGAAGTGCTTCTCCGCCGTAGGGGGCGCGACCAACGTGACAGTTGGACCATAGACGATGAACAGCTGACCGTTCACCGCTTCGGATGCAGGCGAAGCCAGGAATCGCACCAAAGTGACCACATGGTCGGTCGACAGCGGATCGACCTGGCCGCTGGCCAACTCGGGCGCGTCGCCGAATCCGCCCGCCGTCATGGCGGTGCGGGCGCGCGGAGCGATGGCATTGGCCCGCACACCGAAGCGCTCCAGGGCCCGGGCCGCCGACACGGTGAGTGCCGTGATGCCCGCCTTCGCGGCGCCGTAGTTGGGCTGACCGACCGGGCCCGACAGCCCGGCCTCCGACGAGGTGTTGATGATCCGGCCGTAGACGGTACCGTCGCCCGCCTTGGCCTTGTTGCGCCAGTAAACGGCCGCGTTGCGGGTCAGCAGGAAGTGACCCCGCAGGTGCACCGCGATGACCGCGTCCCACTCCTCGTCACTCATGTTGAAGAGGATCCGGTCGCGGGTGATGCCGGCGTTGTTGACGACGATGCCCAGTCCGCCGAGACCGTCGGCGGCGGCGATCAGCTCGTCGGCTGTCGAGCGCGCGCTGATGTCGCCGGCAACCGCGACACCCTTGGAGCCCGCCGCTGCGATCTCGTCGAGGACGTCAGAGGCATCCAGCGCGCCGGCCATGTCGTTGACCACCACGGTCGCCCCGGCCTTGGCCAGGCCGATGGCTTCGGCGCGGCCCAATCCGGCGGCCGCACCGGTGACCACGGCCACCTTCCCGGACAGGTCGATCTGTGCGTCGTCAGTCATAGTTTATGAATACCTCTAGTCTTTTCGGATCAGGGCTGCCCGGGGGCATTCGGCGATGGACTGCTCGGCCAGATCCTCCTGGTCGGCAGGCACCGGATCAGACTTGACCACGGCGTAGTCGTCGTCATCAAGATCGAACAAATCGGGGGCAATACCCACGCACACCGCATTGCCTTCGCAACGATCCCGGTCAACTTCAACTCGCATGGCGACCTCCTCGTGACGTGTGCGCACACGGGGCTGCGTGCACGCAGCCACAGAATACGACCCCACCTGACGGATACCAGTCCGATACCGGCCTGGATCCTAAGACTAGAACGTGTTACAACCAGGTGAGAACTCAGGTCTATCAAGCAGTGAGGATGCAGCGGTATGCGGATCGGTTACACCCCCGAGCAGGAGGAGCTGCGCCGCGAGTTGCGCGCGTACTTCTCCAAGTTGATGACGCCGGAGCGGGTTGAGGCCCTCAGCTCCTCCGAAGGCGAGATGGGTCGCGGCAACGTCTACCGGGACACCGTCGCGCAGATGGGCAAGGACGGCTGGCTCACGCTGAGCTGGCCCGAGGAGTTCGGCGGCCAGGCCCGGCCGCCGATGGACGGGCTGATCTTCACCGACGAGGCCGCGATCGCCGGCGCCCCGGTGCCGTTCCTGACCATCAACAGCGTCGCGCCGACGATCATGCACTTCGGCACCGAGGAACAGAAGAAGTTCTTCCTGCCCAAGATCGCCGCCGGCGAGCTGCACTTCTCGATCGGTTACTCCGAGCCCGGCGCGGGCACCGACCTGGCCGCACTGCGGACCACCGCGGTGCGCGACGGCGACGACTACGTGGTCAACGGCCAGAAGATGTGGACATCGCTGATCGCCTACGCCGACTACGTCTGGCTGGCGGTGCGCACCAACCCCGAGGCCAAGAAGCACCGCGGCATCTCGATGCTGATCATGCCGACCACGGCCGAAGGCTTCTCCTGGACGCCGGTGCACACCATGTCCGGGGTGGACACCAGCGCCACCTACTACCAGGACGTTCGCATCCCGGTCAGCAACCTGGTCGGCGAGGAGAATGCCGGCTGGAAGCTGGTGACCAACCAGCTCAACCACGAGCGCGTCGCCCTGGTGTCCGCGCAGCCGATCTACGTCGCGCTGGACGGGGTCCGCGAGTGGGCCCAGAACACCAAGGACGTACACGGCAAGCGCGTGATCGACTCCGAGTGGGTCCAGCTCAACCTGGCCCGCGTGCACGCCAAGGCCGAGGTGCTCAAGCTGATCAACTGGGAGCTGGCCTCAGCGGACGGCGCACCTTCTCCGGCGGACGCCTCTGCGGCCAAGGTGTACGGCACCGAGCTGGCCACCGAGGCCTATCGCTTGCTGATGGAGGTGCTGGGCACCGCGGCGACGCTGCGTCCGGACAGCAAGGGCGCGCTGCTGCGGGGCCGCATCGAGCGGTTCCACCGGTCGGCGCTGATCCTGACGTTCGGCGGTGGCACCAACGAGATTCAGCGTGACATCATCGGCATGGTCGCGCTCGGCCTGCCCCGAGTGAACCGGTAAGGACGGCATCCCAATGGATTTCAAGACGACTGAAGCCGCCGACGATCTGGGCGGCCTGGTGCGCACGATCACCGAATCGGTGTGCACGCCCGAACACCAGCGTGAGCTCGACAAACTGGAGCAGCGCTTCGACGCCGAACTGTGGGCCAAGCTGGTCGAGNCGAAGGCTTCTCCTGGACGCCGGTGCACACCATGTCCGGGGTGGACACCAGCGCCACCTACTACCAGGACGTTCGCATCCCGGTCAGCAACCTGGTCGGCGAGGAGAATGCCGGCTGGAAGCTGGTGACCAACCAGCTCAACCACGAGCGCGTCGCCCTGGTGTCCGCGCAGCCGATCTACGTCGCGCTGGACGGGGTCCGCGAGTGGGCCCAGAACACCAAGGACGTACACGGCAAGCGCGTGATCGACTCCGAGTGGGTCCAGCTCAACCTGGCCCGCGTGCACGCCAAGGCCGAGGTGCTCAAGCTGATCAACTGGGAGCTGGCCTCAGCGGACGGCGCACCTTCTCCGGCGGACGCCTCTGCGGCCAAGGTGTACGGCACCGAGCTGGCCACCGAGGCCTATCGCTTGCTGATGGAGGTGCTGGGCACCGCGGCGACGCTGCGTCCGGACAGCAAGGGCGCGCTGCTGCGGGGCCGCATCGAGCGGTTCCACCGGTCGGCGCTGATCCTGACGTTCGGCGGTGGCACCAACGAGATTCAGCGTGACATCATCGGCATGGTCGCGCTCGGCCTGCCCCGAGTGAACCGGTAAGGACGGCATCCCAATGGATTTCAAGACGACTGAAGCCGCCGACGATCTGGGCGGCCTGGTGCGCACGATCACCGAATCGGTGTGCACGCCCGAACACCAGCGTGAGCTCGACAAACTGGAGCAGCCCTTCGACGCCGAACTGTGGGCCAAGCTGGTCGAGGCCGCCGTACTGTCGGCCGCGGCACCGGAGTCGGTGGGCGGCGGCGGGTTCGGTGTGCTCGAGCAGGCGGCCGTGCTGACCGCACTCGGCCGCCAACTGGCCGCCGTGCCCTACCTGGAGTCGGTGGTGCTGGGTGCGGGCGCGCTGGCCGCGTTCGGTTCCGAGGAACTGCGCAGCGAGTGGGCACAGCCCGCGGTGGCCGGCGACAAGGTCCTCACGGTGGCGCTCGACGGCGAGATGGGCCAGGGTCCGGTGCAGGCCCAGGCCGACGGTTCCGGCCACAAGCTCACCGGCAGCCGCACCCTGGTCACCTACGGGCCGGTGGCCGACGCGTTCCTGGTGCCCGCTGAATCCCCTTCGGGTACATCGGTCTTCCTGGTCGCCAAGGACGATCCCGGCGTCACGGTGTCCCCATTGAGCACCACCGGCAAGGGCAGCGTGGCCCTGCTGGAACTCGAGGGCACCACCGTGGACGCCGCCCGCCTCGTCGGCGGAGCGGACGTCGCGGCCTGGCTGACCACGTACGCGGCATTGGGCCGCAGCGCTTTCCAGCTCGGTGTGCTGGAGCGGGCCCTGGAACTCACGTCTGAATATGCCCGCGAGCGCGAGCAGTTCGACCGCCCGATCGGCAGCTTCCAGGCGGTCTCGTCGCGGCTGGCCGACGGCTACATCGACGTCAAGGGCCTGCGCCTGACGCTGACCCAGGCGGCCTGGCGGTTGTCGGAGGATCTGCCCGCCGACATCGATGTCGCCAGCGCGGCGTTCTGGGCCGCCGAGGCCGGCCACCGCGTGGCGCACACCGCGGTGCACGTCCACGGTGGCGTCGGCATCGACATGGACCACCCGGTGCACCGGTACTTCCTGGCCGCCAAGCAGACCGAGTTCGGCGTCGGCGGGGCAACCGGGCAGCTGCTGCGCATCGGCCGCGAACTCGCCGACACCCCGGTCTAGCGGATGGGGGGTCCAACCGTCACCCAGCTGCTGGCTCCGCTGGCCGAGGTCACCGAACGCGGTATCCACCAAGACGATTCGTTCGTCAGCTGGGCTGACCACATCGCCGCCGGCGCGCAATTGGCTGCGGCGCTGCGGGCACGGTTGGACCCCTCCGAACCCCCGCATGTCGGGGCGCTCCTGGGCAACACCACGTTCTTCTCCAGCCTGCTGGTGGCCGCCGGCCTCGACGGGCTGGTGCCGGTCGGGCTCAACCAGACCCGCCGCGGCGAGGCGCTGGCCCGCGACGTCGCGCATGCCGACTGCCAGCTGGTACTGGCCGATTCCTCGATCACCGTCCCACCCGGGGTGGACTACATCGACGTCGAATCCGCCGACTGGGCAACCGAACTCGCCTCGTATCGGGATGCCCCGGTGTCCTTCGCCGAGCTGTCGGCCGACGACCTGTTCATGCTGATCTTCACCTCGGGAACCAGCGGCGATCCTAAGGCCGTCCGGGTCACCCATGACAAGGTGGCATTTCCGGGACAGATGCTGGCCGACCGCTTCGGGCTGGGCCCGGCCGACACGGTGTACCTGTCGATGCCGCTGTTCCACTCCAACGCGATCATGGCGGGTTGGGCCGTCGCGACGGCGGCCGGTGCGTCGATCGCATTGCGGCGCAAGTTTTCCGCCTCCGGTTTCATGCCCGACATCCGGCGCTACGGCGCCACCTACGCCAACTATGTCGGCAAGCCGCTGTCCTACATCCTGGCCACCGAGCCGGCGCCCGACGATGCCGACAACCCGCTCAAGATCCTCTACGGCAATGAGGGTGCGCCGCGGGACCTGCGCCGCTTCGCCGAGCGGTTCGGTGTCACGGTGGTCGACGGATTCGGTTCCACCGAGGGCGGTGTCGCCATCGCCCGTACCCCCGACACCCCCGAAGACGCCCTCGGTCCGCTCACCGACCAGGTGGCGATCGTCGACGTGGACACCGGGCAGCCGTGTCCGCCCGGGGTGGTCGGCGAACTGGTGAACCCCACCGGCGCCGGCTGGTTCCGCGGCTACTACAACGATCCCGACGCCGAGACGGCCCGGATGGCCGGCGGCGTCTACCACACCGGCGACCTGGCCTACCTCGACGACAACGGTTTTGCCCACTTCGCCGGGCGGCTCGGCGACTGGATGCGGGTGGACGGCGAGAATCTCGGTACCGCGCCGATCGAGCGAATCCTGTTACGCCATCCCGATGTTGCCGAGGTCGCGGTCTACCCCATCCCCGATCCTTCGGTCGGCGATCAAGTGATGGCCGCCGTGGTGTTGACGCCGGATGCGGCGTTCGATGTCGACAAGTTCCGGCGGTTTCTGCAGGAGCAGCCCGACCTCGGGCCCAAACAGTGGCCGTCATACGTGCGGGTGGGCGCCGCGCTGCCGCGCACCGAGACGTTCAAGGTGATCAAGCGGCAGTTGTCGGCCGAGGGCACCGAGTGCGCCGACCCGGTCTGGCCGATCTCGCGCTAGGCGAACACCTGCGCGGCGCCCACGCCAACCATTTCGATACCATCGGCATCGAAACTTGGGAGGCGCAGCATGCACATCGCAGTCACCGGCGGCACCGGCTACCTCGGCGCGCACACCGTTCGAGGCCTGCTCGAGGCGGGCCATCGCATCCGCCTGCTGGTCGCACCCGGCTGCGCCGGCGACGAGGTGATCGGTCATCTCGCCGCGCTCGGTGAGATGACCGTGCTGGAGGGCGACATCCGCGACGGCGCCACCGTCGCTGACCTGATCGAGGGCTGCGACGCCCTGATCCACGCCGCGGGCATCGTCGGCACCGATCGCCGACGCGAGAAGCTGATGTGGGAGATCAACGCCCATGCCACCGAGGCCGTATTGCACCGCGCCGTCCAGGCCGGCCTCGATCCGGTCGTCTCGGTCAGCAGTTACAGCTCGCTGTTCCCACCGCCCGACGGCGTGATCTCCGCCGACACCCCACCCGCCACAGGCCGCAGCCCGTATGCGCAGACCAAGGCCTACGCCGATCGGGTGGCCCGGCGGTTGCAGGAATCCGGGGCACCCGTCGTCGTGACGTATCCGTCGAGCGTCGTCGGCCCGGCCTATTTCACCGCCGCCGGAGTGACCGAGCGCGGGTGGGCCCCGATCGCCAAAGCCGGTGTGGCGCCGCGTATGCCGGGTGGGATGCAGATGATCGACGTGCGCGACGTCGCGCTGGTACACGAGCGGCTGATGGCGCCGGGGCGCGGGCCCAGCCGCTATGTCTGCGGCGGCGTGATGGTGTCGTTCAACGAGATGATCGACGTACTGGAACAGGGCACCGGACGCCGGATCCGCCGGATCCCGTTGTCGGCAAGCCTGTTCCGGGGCATCGGCTGGTGCTCGGATCTGCTCGCCGGGATCCTGCCGCTCGGCGACGGGATCAGCTACGAGGCCGCCATGCTGCTCACCGCCGCCACCCCGACCGAGGACAAGAGCACACTGGCCGATCTGGGCATCGATGCCTGGCGCTCGCCACAGGCGGCGATGCTCGCGTCATTCCGGCGGTGACACTCCCAGGGCGTCGCTGAGCAACCGCACCAGCTGCTGCTGAAGTTCGGGCGAATCGTCGTCGGTCGCCACCGTGGTGGTGAACAGCGCAGCGCCGGCCGCCATGGACAGCACGGCCTTCGCGACCGATTCCGACCCGTATCCCCGGGCGGCGAACATCTCGATCGCCGGCCCGCTGAAGCCGTCCCACAACGCCTTGCGCAACGCCGCGTTCTCGCGCAACGCGAGCAGCAACCCCGGCACCGCCTCGCTCACGTCGGCGCGGCTGAACAGTTCGTGGCTGCCGCGCACCACCCACTCGATCCACCCGGCCAGATCCGTGCCGGAAAACGGCGACATGTCGGGTGCCTCGCCGAGGATCGCGTGCAGCACCAGTTCGGCTTTCGATGCCCACCGCCGATTCAAGCTGGACCGCCCGACCCCGGAGCGAGCCGCGACCAGGCGGACGCTCAGATCGTCCCAGCCCACCTCGACCAGCAGTTCACGGGTCACCGCGAGCACCCGCTCGTCGATCGACGTGTCACGTGGTCGCCCGGCCATTCCCCGATTCAACCGCACGACGGCCCGGGTAGCGTCGGGGACGTGGGCTACCGCGAACTGCAACCCCCGCCGCGGCTGCGCGAACTCGTGGAGTGCCGATGGGTTCGCACCGGCCCGGCCGACTCCGGCCGGATCCTGCCCGACGGTTGCATGGACCTGATCGAGATGGACGGCACGATCGTCGTGGCCGGCCCGGACACCTCGGCATTCATCACCGCGGGAAGCCGGGATCCGGTGCGGGGGCTGCGGTTTCGGCCCGGCGTGCTGCCGCGCCTGCTCGGTGTTCCGGCGTCCGAACTGCGGGATATCCGGGTCGAGCTACGCGATCTGCGTGCGGTCGGCTCGCCCGGTTCACTCGAAGAGCTCACCACCACACTGGCCGCGGAGACACCGCGCACCGAGACCGCCCCGTGGCCGCTGCCGGTGCTCGCCGATGTCACGCGCCAACTGGCAGGGGGCGGGTCCGTCGCCGCGGCGGCCCACCGGGCCGGCTGGTCAAATCGGACACTGCAGCGGCAGTGCGCGGCGGTCTACGGGTACGGGCCGGCCACCCTGCGTCGCATCCTCCGTTTCCGGCGCGCCGTCGGACTACTCGTCACGGGGCTGAGCGCCGGGGCGGTCGCGGCGCAGGCCGGCTATGCGGATCAGTCCCATCTGCACCGGGAGGTCCGTGCGTTGACGGGCGTGGGATTGCGCCAACTCGGTCAGTCCCCCAGCGCCGCGAACAGATCCACCGAGGTGCCGTCGGGATCTTCGACGGTCGCGTAGCGCTGCCCCCACGGCGCATCGAAGGGCTCAAGAGTGCCGGGATGTCCGGCCGCGGTGATCCGCGCATAGAGCGCGTCGACGTCGGCCGGCGAGTCCAACCCGAATGCCAGCGCCACGCGGCCAGGTCCGCCAGGTGGCGTCCAGCCGGGGTGCATGCCCGCAATCACCTCCTCGGTGTCGAATGCGAGCCGGTTTCCCCCTGGCAACGCCACCTCGACGTGGGGGCCGTCGGGCCCGGGCACCTCCAGGCCCAGCAGCCGGTAGAAGTCGAGGGATCGGGGCAGGTCCGCGGCGACGATCTCGATGACCGCCGAGTTCAGGTTCAAAGCCATATCCGCAGGTTAGGACGCGAGGACGGGACCTGTCGTGAACAGATCGGACAACGCGGTCTTGGTCGTACCGTGGGTACCGAGTAGGTTGACCATGACTGATAGTTACTCGCCAGTAGGGAGAGTCCCGATGCCCGCTCCGTCCGCTGCCGATTTCGCCCGCCTGCGCGCTCTCGTTGCCATCGACGACGTCGGCGCCCGGCAGTCCAGGCCGATCGAGGAGGTGTTCACCGGCAAGGAGCTGACCACCATTCCGGTCGGGACCGCCGAGGACGTGACCACCGCATTCACCAAAGCCCGTGCCGCACAGGAGCAGTGGGCCAAGCGCCCGGTCAAGGAGCGCGCGGCGATCCTCGAGCGCTTCGGCGACCTGGTGGCCCGCAATCGCGACTTCCTGATGGACGTGGCCCAGGCCGAAACCGGCAAGGCCCGTTCGGCGGCGCAGGAAGAGATCGTCGACATCATCTTGAACGCGCGCTACTACGCGCGGCAGGCTGCCAAGCTGCTCGCCCCCAAACGGGTGCAGGGCCTGCTGCCGGGATTCGTCAAGACCGTGGTCAACCACCACCCCAAGGGCGTCGTCGGCGTCATCTCGCCGTGGAACTACCCGATGACGCTGTCGATCTCGGACTCCATCCCGGCCCTGCTGGCCGGAAACGCCGTGGTGATCAAACCCGACAGCCAGACCCCGTACTGCACGCTGGCCAATGCCGAGCTGCTGTACCAGGCCGGCCTGCCGCGTGAGCTGTTCGCGGTCGTGCCCGGACCCGGTTCGGTGGTGGGCACCGCGATCGTCGAGAACTGCGACTACCTGATGTTCACCGGTTCGACCGCCACCGGTCGGTCACTGGCCGAGCAGTGCGGCCGCCGGCTGATCGGCTTCTCCGCCGAACTCGGCGGCAAGAACCCGATGATCGTCACCAAGGGCGCCAACCTGGACGTGGTCGCGAAGGCTGCCACCCGCGCCTGCTTCTCCAACGCCGGCCAGCTGTGTATCTCGATCGAGCGAATCTACGTCGAGCGCGAGGTCGCCAACGAGTTCACCGCCAAGTTCGGCGAGCAGGTCCGCAAGATGAACCTGTCCGCCGCCTACGACTTCACCGCCGATATGGGCAGCCTCATCTCCGAGGATCAGATCAAGACGGTCTCCGGTCACGTCGACGACGCAAAGGTCAAGGGCGCCAAGGTCGTCGCCGGAGGTAACGCCCGCCCTGACATCGGGCCGCTGTTCTACGAACCGACCGTGCTCACCGGTGTCACCGACGAGATGGAATGCGCGCGCAACGAGACCTTCGGTCCGCTGGTCTCGATCTACCCCGTCGATTCGGTCGCCGAGGCCATCGAGAAGGCCAACGACACCGAATACGGCCTGAACGCCAGCGTGTGGGCCGGATCCAAGTCCGAGGGCGAGGAGATCGCCGCCCGGATCAACTCCGGCACGGTCAACGTCGACGAGGGCTATGCCCTGGCGTTCGGCAGCACCGCGGCCCCGATGGGCGGCATGAAGGCCTCGGGTGTCGGACGGCGCCACGGCGCCGACGGCATCCTGAAGTACACCGAGTCGCAGACCGTCTCCACCGCACGGGTGATCAATCTCGATCCGCCGCTGGGGATCTCGCAGACGGTGTGGCAGAAGGCGCTGACCCCGATGATCCGGGCGGTGCAGAAGCTGCCCGGACGCTGAACCGGGTTACCGGGGACGCCGCGCGACGACCGCGAAGTTCAGCGGGATCCGCGGCGCTCCCGGCGGCAGCGCCCAACCCTGCTCACACGGCACGAGGGCCGGGAATGCCTGCCAGTCCATGTAGGGCAGTTCGGCCAATGCCTCGATGACGAGCCCGGCCTGCAGCAGGCACGTGACGATTTCGGACAGGTCGTGGCGCCACTCGTGGTTGCGCACGTTGTTGATCTGACCGGCCGAGTTCTCGGTGTACGTCCCTGCGTCGTCGTAGGTTCGGACTCCCCCGCCGCTGAGGTAGTCGTCGGTGATGTCCCACGGCTCGTAGTCCATGGCGCTCAGGACGGGGTGGTCATCGCGGATCATGAACACTCCGCCGGGTTCGAGCAGATCGTGGATGGACTTGGCCCAGTTGGCGAGTTCGGGCAGCCAGACGATGGTTCCGGTACTCGTCACCACGGTGTCGAAGCGTCGATGGATCAAACCCGACGCGAACCGCGCATCGCCCTCCACCCAGGTGATGTCCCGGCCGTCCGCCTCGGCGATCCGGGCCGCGTGCCGCAGCGAGTTCGGCGACAGGTCGACTCCGTGGACATCGCGGGCGCCGAGCCGCGCCCAGGAGATGGTGTCGGTACCGATGTGGCACTGCAGATGCAGCAGCGAGCGGCCCTTCACCCCGCCCTCACCCAGGTGGGGCGCGAGCACCTCCAGGTCGTTGCGCACCACCCAGGAGATGTCGGTGGGGTCGGCGAGAAACCCTGCCACGTCGTACATCTCGGACCGGGCGTGTACCTCGGCCCGGTCGTCCCAGTTGGCCCGGTTGGCGGCCAGCGCATCCTGAACGTTCACCGGCTCAACCATACCGACCGTAAACCCGGTCGAGCCTGCGCCCAGATCGTGAAATCGTGCGAAATCGCGATCTGAACGCAGGCTCAGCGCGCTGTACGGAGGCTCAGCTCTCGGCGATGCCGTCCAGCCGCTTGGTGGCCGCCTCGAAACCGGAGACCAGTTCGGCGATGATGTCGGCGACCGGGCGGATCTCGTTCATCCGGCCCACGATCTGACCGACCGGCATCGACACGGTGTCGGGGTTGTCCGACTCGTTCATCCGCTGGTGCGCCTCGCTGACGAGGATGTTCTGCAGTGGCATCGGCAGCGGCTCCGGTGCGTCCGGGGCATCCCACGCGTCGGTCCACTTGGTCTTGAGCAGCCGGGCCGGCTTGCCGGTGTAGATCTTGCGACGCACGGTGTCGGCGGTGGTGGCCTTGAGCAGCGCCTCCTGAATCGTGGAGGTGCCACCCGGCAGCCGGTGGCCCAGGTCGTACTCCTGAGAGGTCAGGAACGCCGAGCCCATCCACACACCGGAGGCACCCAGCGCCAGCGCGGCCGCCACCTGCTTGCCGGTGCCGATACCGCCGGCAGCCAGCACCGGGGCCTTACCGTCAAGGGCGTCAACGATTTCCGGCCACAACACCATCGAACCGATCTCACCGGTGTGGCCACCGGCCTCGTGTCCCTGGGCAACGACGATGTCGACGCCGTTCTCGACGTGGCGCAGCGCGTGCTTGGCGCTGCCGGCCAGCGCGGCCACCGGAACCCCGGCGGCATGCGCCTGCTCGATCACGTCGACCGGCGGCGATCCCAGCGCGTTGGCGATCAGCTTGATCGGGTGCTTGAGGGCCACCTCGACGTGGCTGCGGGCCACCGAGTGCAGCCAGCCCAGCACGCCCTCGTTGCGCTCCTCGTCTTCGGGCAGCGGCGGAACACCGAGATCGGCAAGGGTTTTCGCGACGAAGTCGCGGTGGCTCTGCGGGATGAGCTTGTTGATGTCGACGGCCGTGCCCTCGGTGGGAATCTTGGCCGGCATCACCACGTCGACGCCATAGGGCTTACCGCCGGTGTTGGCGTCCATCCACTGCAGGACCTCTTCGAGGTCGTCGGCGTCGTTGAACCGCACGCAGCCGAGCACACCCAGACCGCCGGCCTTGCTGACCGCGGCGGCCACTTTCTCCGACGGGGTGAAAACGAAGATCGGGTATTCGATCCCGAACCGTTCGCAGAGTTCGGTCTTCATCTATTTCTCCCGTCGCTTCGCTCGCCCCGTCATTTCGCTCCCACGTGATTGGCGTGCACGTCATCGGCGGGCCGTTCTTCGGTGGTGTCCTTGGCCCAGCGGTAGTCGGGCTTGCCCGCCGGCGAACGCTTAACCTCGTCGACCAGCCAAAGGCTGCGCGGCACTTTGTATCCCGCGATCTCGCTGCGCACGAACGCATCGAGTTCGGCGAGGGTAGGGCGGGCCCCCTCGCGCGGCTGCACGACGGCGGCGACGTGCTGACCGAAGCGCTCGTCGGGCACGCCGACCACCAACGCGTCGAACACGTCCGGGTGGCCCTTGAGCGCGGCCTCGACTTCTTCGGGGTAGATCTTCTCGCCACCGGAGTTGATCGACACCGAGCCGCGGCCCAGCATGGTCACGCTGCCGTCGGCCTCCACCTCGGCGTAGTCACCGGGGATGGCGTAGCGCACCCCGTTGTAGGTGCGGAACGTCTCGGCGGTCTTCTTCTCGTCCTTGAAGTAGCCGACCGGAATGTGGCCGCACTTGGCGATGATGCCGCGCACACCGGATCCCGGCTTGACCTCGTTGCCGTCCTCGTCGAGCACCTTGGTGTTCTTGTCGATGGTGACCCGCGGCCCGCCGGTGTGCGACTGGCCCTTGGCCACGATGCTGGTGCCACCGAAGCCGGTCTCCGACGAGCCGATCGAATCGGTGATGATCCGGTTGGGCAGCAGCTCGAGGAACTTCTCCTTCAGGCTGGTGGAGAACAGGGCCGCGGTGCTGGCGAGCAGGAACAGGCTCGACAGGTCGTACTCCTTGCCCTGGGCCTGCGCGGCGAGCAGCGAGTCCAGCAGCGGGCGGGCCATCGCGTCGCCGGTGAAGAACAGCAGATTGACCTTGTAGTCGTGGATCATCTGCCAGACCTCGTCGGCGTTGAACTCCGGTGCCAGCACCACGGTCTGGCCGGAGAACAGCGACATCCAGGTGGCCGACTGCGTGGCACCGTGGATCATCGGCGGGATGGGCAGCCGGATCATCGGCGGGTTGGCCACGGCCTGCTTGGACAGGTCGTACTCGTCGGCGACGGGCTCACCGGTGGCGAAGTCGGTGCCGCCGAACAGCACTCGGTAGATGTCCTCGTGACGCCACATGACGCCCTTGGGGAAGCCGGTGGTGCCGCCGGTGTAGAGCAGGTAGATGTCGTCGGCGCTGCGGGGCCCGAAGTCACGCTCGGGCGAGCCCTGGGCCAGGGCATCCTCGAAGGCCACGCCGCCGTAGCGCTGGAAGTCGTCGTCCGACCCGTCCTCGACCACCAGGATGGTCTTCACGTCCGGAGTCTCGGGCAGCACGTTGGCCACCCGGTCGGCGTAGCGGCGCTCGTGGATCAGCGCGACCATGTCGGAGTTGTCGAACAGGTACTTGAGTTCGCCCTCGACGTACCGGAAGTTGACGTTGACCAGGATGGCGCCGGCCTTCACGATGCCCAGCATCCCGATCACGATTTCGATGCGGTTGCGGCAGTACAGGCCGACCTTGTCGTCCTTCTTGACGCCCTGATCGATCAGATAGTGGGCCAGGCGGTTGGCCTTTTCCTCCAACTGCCCGTAGGTCAGCTGCTCGTCGCCGGAAATCAGCGCGACACGGTCCGGCACAGCGTCGATGGCGTGCTCGGCAAGATCAGCAATATTCAGAGCCACAGAACCTAAACTAGAACGTGTTACATTTCGAGACAAGTCTGGGTTGAAAATGCAGAGAGGCTATCCCCTGTGAGCGATACCGAAAAAGGGCCCGACGCCCTCATTGAGCAGCGCGGACACACCCTGATCGTCACGCTGAACCGGCCGGAGGCGCGCAACGCGCTTTCCACCGAGATGCTCTCGATCATGGTCGAGGCCTGGGACCGCGTCGACAACGATCCGGAGATCCGTACCTGCATCCTCACCGGGGCGGGCGGGTACTTCTGCGCGGGCATGGATCTCAAGGGCGCGACCAAGAAGCCGCCGGGTGATTCCTTCAAGGACGGCAGCTACGACCCGTCACGGATCGACGGTCTGCTCAAGGGCCGCCGGCTGAAGAAGCCCCTGATCGCCGCGGTCGAGGGTCCGGCCATCGCCGGCGGTACCGAGATCCTGCAGGGCACCGATATCCGCGTCGCCGGCGAGAGCGCCAAGTTCGGCATCTCCGAGGCCAAGTGGAGCCTGTACCCGATGGGCGGCTCGGCGGTGCGCCTGGTGCGCCAGATCCCCTACACCATCGCGTGCGACATGCTGCTGACCGGCCGCCACATCACCGCGGCCCAGGCGCTCGAATACGGCCTGATCGGTCACGTCGTCCCGGACGGCACCGCGCTGGACAAGGCGCTGGAGATCGCCGAGGTGATCAACAACAACGGCCCGCTGGCCGTGCAGGCGATCCTCAAGACCATCCGCGAGACCGAGGGCATGCACGAGGACGAGGCGTTCAAGCCCGACACCGCCAACGGCATCCCGGTGTTCCTGTCCGACGACGCCAAGGAAGGCCCGCGCGCGTTCGCCGAGAAGCGCCCGCCCAACTTCCAGATGAAGTAGTTCCTGGCAGACGTTTACGCGGAGGATTGCGGTCAACATGTGGCAGCAATCCTCCGCGTTGTCGTCTTGCCACCCTCAAATGCTCAGCGCCAATGTCCGGGTGGCGGCGGCCCCCAATGCGGCGGCGGAGGCGGCGGTCCCCAGAACCGCGGTGGCGGTGGCGGACCCCAGAACGGCGGTGGGGGCGGCGGGGGCGGACCCCAGAACGGCGGTGGCGGCGGTGGAGGTGGCGGGCCCCACGGGTGCAACGGCGGAGTTGGCATCGAAGACAACGGCGCCGGTCCCCCAGCCTGCACGCTCGTCGGCGCCGGGGCCAGTGCCGCGTTGGCCTGACCGGCTATTCCGACGGCTCCGGCCAACAGCGCCCCACCCAGCACCACTCCGCTCAACACGCTTCGCCCAGTTGAATGTCGTGCCATCTCGTGCACTCCTCTAATCGTCGCGCCATGTCCCCCGATATTGCGAGACTATCTAATTAGATTAGCTATGCGAAACCGGTGGCACGCCTTGCACAGCGAATACTTAACTCACACATAGCAATCTCGCGGTCCACCGGAAAAACCGGTGGTCAGCCGGCAGCGAGATCGATACCGTGCGCGCTGTGTACGACCTCGAAGATGCGATCCACCAGCGGTGCTCCACCCGGAAGTTTCTGCCGGACAAACCCGTTCCGCGGGAATTGGTCGACGAGGCGCTGGAACTCGCGATCCGGGCGCCGTCCAATTCCAACATCCAACCGTGGCAGGCCGTGTTCGCCACGGGCGCGGCACGCGATCGGCTGGTGAAGGCGCTCCTGGCGGCCGCTCAGATGTCAGAACCGCAGATTCCCGCTCTGCCTACACAATTCGAGCACCATCGATTCGAGGTCGGCGCCGCGGTGTTCGGCGCGCTCGGGATTTCCCGTGACGATGCCGAGGCCCGGCGTGCCGTGGTGCTGCGCAACTGGGAGTTCTTCGGGGCGCCCCTGGTCGGGGTCGTCTGCGTGCATCGCGACCTCGACCACGTCGACAGCATGAGTGTCGGCATGTTCCTGCAGACACTCATCCTGGCGTTGACCGCCCGCGGGTTGGGCACCTGCACCCAGGTCTCGATCGCCGGGTATCCCGAGGTGGTGCACGACCAGCTCGGGATACCGGACGATCTGCGCGTTCTGTGCGGCCTGGCGATCGGCTACCCGGACCGCGACTTCCCGGTGAATTCGCTACGCACGCCGCGCAATCCGCTCGGCGACAACGTCGTGTTCCGAACGGACTAGGGCCCGACCGGCGCCGTCGGGGTGAACACGACCGGCATGGCTTCGGGGCCACTGACGAAGTTGGCCGGCCGCAGCGGCACCTGTGCGCCGTCGGCCAGGCGCAGGTCAGGCAGCCGGACGAGCAACCGCTCGACCATCAGCTTGAGCTCGAGGCGCGCCAGCTGGTTACCCAGGCAGAAGTGGGTTCCGAAGCCGAACGCCAAGTGGCTGTTGGGGTTCCGGTCGATCCGGAACTCGTCGGGATTCTCGAAGACGGCTTCGTCGAAGTTGGCCGACTCGAACATCAGCATGACCTTCTCGCCCTCTTTGAGGTCGGTGCCGTGGAATGTGGTGTCGGCGGTCAGCGTGCGGCACATGTTCTTCACCGGCGACGTCCAGCGCAGCATTTCCTCGATCGCGCCGGGTAGTGCATCCGGTTTCGCGACGAGCGTCTCCCACTGATCGTGGTTGCGCAGCAGTTGTTCGACGCCTCCGGACAGGGTGTGCCGCGTGGTCTCGTCACCGCCGATCAGGATGAGCAACGTCTCGAAGACGATCTCGTCGTCACTCATGCGCTGGCCCTCGACCTCGGCGTTGACCAGGATCGAGAACAGGTCGTCGGACGGATTGGCCCGCCGCTTCGTGATCTCATCCTTGGTGAACTCGGTGTAGGCGGCGAAGGTCTCCATCAGTTTCTGGATCACGGTCTCGTCGACGTGTGAGGACAGCCCGCACACCAGGTCGTCGGACCACTTCAGCAGCATTTCGCGTTCACTGGGCAGCACCCCGAGCATGTCCCCGATCACCGCCATCGGCAGCGGGGCGGCGATGTCGCGGACGAAGTCGCATTCCCCGCGCTCGCACACCGCATCGATCAGGGTGTCGCACAGATTCATGATCGACGGGACCTTGTCCATCACGCGCTTGCGGGTGAAGCCCGAGTTGACCAGCTTGCGCCGCAACAGGTGGGCCGGATCGTCCATGTCGATCATGTACGGCATGCCGGGCTGATCCGGGCGGATACCGCCGGCGCTGGAGAACAGTTCCGGTGCGCGTTCGGCATCGAGGACGGCTTGATACGTCGTTGCGGCCGCCTGGCCGTTGCGGTCGCGAAATACCGGCTCATTCGCCCGCATCCACCGGTAGGCCTCGCGCGCGCCCCCGTCGGAGTAGAACCTCCCGTCGGCCAAATCGACGTCAGGCTTGGTAGGGGGAAGGGTCTGGGTCACGAAATCTCCTTGGCGTCGGCAAACGTCATCTGCACATTGCGGACCGAGCTGGACAACATCGCCCGTTTGGGCAGGCCCAGCGCGGCAAGTTCTTCGGCGTACGGGTGGTCGCCGAGCCGGAGCCGAACCCCGCCCGGCCGGTACCGCACACCGGAAAGCCGCATGATGCCTTCGGTTTCGCGTAGTACCCCGTCGAGGTGGGAGAAGGTGGACTGCACCTGGGGCTTGGCGGTGAACGCCGACGGCACCGGGAGCCCACGCTTGAAGTCCATCCCGACCGCGAACCTGCCGTCGATGTTCACGTCGAAGCTGAACGGCTTGCCGTCGCGGACCCCGGCCCCATTGTCCGCGTCGCGGACGGTGAAGTCCGCCAACACCTTCGGGTATCCCCAGATCTGCCGGCCGGCCTGCAGCGTGAACTCGCCGTCGACCGGCAGGTGGTGCACGAAGGCCCCCGCCGAGCCAAGGCCGCGCAGCCCGGACTCCTCGGACCCGGGCCGGTTCACCATGACGTTGGTGCCGTACTCCAGGTACGGCCCCAGGTCGCCGTCGATGTAGTGCATCAGCATCAGCACGACGACGGCGCGGCGCGGCCGGAACCGATACACGCGCAGCCCGCTGTAATCGATCATGCGCTGCGCGGCATCGGCGTCCACCGAGAACATCGCCATGTGCTGCTCGGCGGTGCGGATCTGCACCGGCATCGTGAGCACGGTGCCGGCGATCGTGTGTTGCGAAGGCCCAGAAGCGGGAGCGCTGTGACTCACGCCATAAATCTAGAACCTCGAGTAGACACGTTGCAAGAAAGTGTCTAGTCGGGACTCAGACGAGAGCCGCGAGGTCACGGATCTGCTCGACGGAGCGGGCGCCGACGACCATCATCGTCACGCCTGCGGCCTCCCACGCCTTGATCTGCTCCTTGACGTAGTCGAGGTTCCCGACGATCGCGGAGTCGTCGACCAGTTCATCGGGGATGATCTTGGCCGCTTCGTCTTTGCGGTCACTGCGGAACAGTTTGGTGACGTCGTCGACGACCTCCGCGTAACCCATCCGGCGGTACACGTCGGCGTGGAAGTTGGTGTCCTCGGCACCCATTCCGCCCATGTACAGCGCCAGGTGCGGCTTCATCAACTCCATGATCGCGGGCCGGTCGTCGGTGACCACGACCTGCGCGGTGGCGCAGATCTCGAAGGTCTCGCGGGTGCGACGCGCGCCCGGCCGGGCGAAGCCCTCGTCGAGCCACTCGTTGTACATGCCGGCGATGCGCGGCGAGTAGAAGATCGGCAGCCAGCCGTCGGCGATCTCGGCGGCCAGCGCGACGTTCTTGGGCCCCTCGGCACCCAGCATGACCGGGATGTCGGCGCGCAACGGATGAGTTATCGGCTTGAGGTTCTTGCCCAGGCCGGTGGTGCCCTCACCGGTCACCGGCAGCGGATAGTGCGGTCCGTCGCTGTGCACCGGGGCCTCGCGCGCCCAGACCTGACGCAGGATGTCGATGTACTCGCGGGTGCGGGCCAGCGGCTTCGGGAACTTCGCGCCGTACCACCCCTCCACCACCTGCGGGCCGGACACCCCGAGACCGAGGATGTGACGGCCACCGGAGAGGTGGTCGAGCGTCAGCGCGGCCATCGCGCACGCCGTGGGCGTGCGGGCGGACATCTGGATGACCGAGGTACCCAAGCGCATCCGCTTGGTTTCGCGGCCCCACCAGGCCAGCGGGGTGTAGGCGTCCGAGCCCCAGGCCTCCGCGGTGAAGACAGTGTCGAAGTCTGCCTCCTCGGCCGCGGCCACGAGTTCGGCGTGATTGGTCGGCGGCTGTGCGCCCCAGTATCCGAGTTGCAGACCCAGCTTCATTTAGATTGCCTTCCGACGTGTCCTTGCCACGATTGTTAGAACCTGTTCTACTCGATGTGTGACAGCCAGCCAAAGCCGCCCGGCCTCGACAGATCACCGTGAGCCGCCACTTTCCGCGCCACTGAAACTGTCGTTTGACTACACCCGTTCAGTGGGCTCACTGCTCAGTCAGTTCTTCACCGCCCTGCGCGAGCGCCGGATCGTCGGCGTACGCGGGTCCGACGGACGCGTGCACGTGCCACCCGCTGAGTATGACCCGGTCACCTACGAGCCGTTGACCGAGGTCGTACCGGTCTCCAGCGTCGGGACCGTCATGTCCTGGACCTGGCAGCCCGAGCCGCTGGAAGGCCAGCCGCTGGACCGGCCGTTCGCCTGGGCGTTGATCAAGCTCGACGGCGCCGACACGCCGCTGCTGCACGCCGTGGACGTTGCCGAAGGCGAGCTGACCACCGGTGCCCGGGTGCACGTGCACTGGGTCGACGAGCCAGTTGGTGCCATCACCGATATCGCGTACTTCGTCCCCGGCGAGACCGCCGAGGACGTCCCCGCGGTGGCTACCGATGATCGTGAACCGGTGACCATGCTGGTCGTGCCCTCCTCCATCGAGATCCAGCACACCGCCTCGCGTCCCGAGAGCACCTACCTGCGGGGCCTGCGCGACGGCAAGCTGCTGGGTGCACGCACCGGTGACACGGGCAAGGTCTACTTCCCGCCAAAGGAGGCCGATCCGGCCACCGGGCAGGAGCTCGACCAGTTCGTGGAGCTGGTCGACAAGGGCACGGTCACCACGTTCGCGATCATCAACATCCCGTTCGCGGGCCAGCGCATCAAGCCGCCGTATGTCGCGGCGTACGTGCTGCTCGATGGCGCCGACATCCCGTTCCTGCATCTGGTCACCGACATCGATGCGTCCGAGGTGCGGATGGGCATGCGAGTCGAAGCGGTGTGGAAGCCCCAGGAGGAATGGGGCCTCGGCATCGACAACATCTCGCATTTCCGGCCGACGGGTGAGCCCGACGCCGACTACGACAGCTACAAGCACCACCTGTAAAGGGAAACCCCACATGACTCTTCGTGATGTCGCTGTCGTCGGTTTCGCGCATGCCCCGCATGTGCGCCGTACTGATGGCACCACCAACGGCGTCGAGATGTTGATGCCGTGTTTCGCCAGCCTCTATGAGGAGCTCGGCCTGCAGCAGACCGATATCGGTTTCTGGTGCTCGGGCTCATCCGATTACCTTGCCGGCCGGGCCTTCTCGTTCATCTCGGCGATCGACTCGATCGGCGCGGTGCCGCCGATCAACGAGTCGCACGTCGAGATGGACGCGGCCTGGGCGCTGTACGAGGCCTACATCAAGATCCTCACCGGCGAGGTCGACACCGCGCTGGTCTACGGCTTCGGCAAGTCCTCGGCGGGTGTGCTGCGCCGGGTGCTGGCCCTGCAGACCGACCCCTACACCGTCGCACCGCTGTGGCCGGACGCCGTGTCGCTGGCCGGACTTCAGGCCCGGTTCGGCCTGGACGCCGGAAAGTGGACCGCCGAGCAGATGGCGCAGGTGGCCCTCGATTCGTATGCCGCGGGCGGCCGCACCGACAGCGAGCAGGTCACCGGCAGCATCAGCGAATTGCTGGACCGGCCGTACTTCGCCGACCCGCTGCGACGCCACGACATCGCCCCGATCACCGACGGCGCCTCCGCGATCGTGCTGGCCGCCGGCGACCGGGCTCGTGAGCTCCGCGAAAACCCGGCCTGGATCACCGGTTTCGAGCACCGCATCGAGACCCCGGTACTGGGTGCCCGCGATCTGACCGTCTCGACCTCGACTGCCGCGTCGGCTCAGGCCGCCACCGGCGGTGACGTGAGCTCGATCGAGGTGGCCGAGATCTACGCCCCGTTCACCCACCAGCACCTGATCCTCACCGAGGCGATCGGACTGGGACAGAACACGAAGATCAACCCCTCCGGCGGCGCGCTGGCCGCCAACCCGATGTTCTCGGCAGGCCTGGAGCGCATCGGCTTCGCCGCGCAGCACATCTTCGACGGATCCGCCGGGCGCGTGCTCGCTCATGCCACCAGCGGCGCTGCGCTGCAACAGAATCTGGTCGCGGTCTTGGAGGGCAAATAATGGCTAACAAAGCAGCGGTCCTCGGAACGGGCCAGACCAAGTACGTCGCCAAGCGCACGGATGTCTCGATGAACGGATTGGTCCGCGAGGCCATCGACCGCGCACTCGTCGATTCCGGCTCCACCATGGCCGACATCGACGCCGTCGTGGTCGGCAAGGCGCCGGACTTCTTCGAGGGCGTGATGATGCCCGAGCTGTTCATGGCCGATGCCACCGGCGCGACCAACAAGCCGCTGATCCGCGTGCACACCGCTGGCTCGGTGGGCGGGTCGACCGCCATCGTGGCCGCCAGCCTGGTCAAGTCCGGCAAGTACCGCCGGGTGCTGACCATGGCCTGGGAGAAGCAGTCGGAATCGAATGCCATGTGGGCGTTGAGCATTCCGGTGCCGTTCACCAAGCCGGTGGGCGCGGGTGCCGGTGGTTACTTCGCGCCGCACGTGCGGGCCTACATCCGCCGCTCGGGCGCGCCGAATCACATCGGCGCGATGGTCGCGGTCAAGGACCGGCTCAACGGCGCCAAGAACCCGCTGGCTCACCTGCATCAACCGGACATCACGCTGGAGAAGGTGATGGCCTCCCAGATGCTGTGGGACCCGATCCGCTTCGACGAGACGTGCCCGTCCTCGGACGGCGCGGCCGCCATGGTGATCGGCGACGAGGCCGCCGCCGACGCCCGCGTGGCCGAGGGACACCCAGTCGCGTGGGTCCATGCCACCGCACTGCGCACCGAACCGCTGGCCTACTCGGGTCGCGACCAGGTGAACCCGCAGGCCGGTCGTGATGCCGCGGCCGCCCTCTGGCGTGACGCCGGGATCACCAGCCCGATCGACGAGATCGACGTGGCCGAGGTGTACGTGCCGTTCTCCTGGTTCGAGCCGATGTGGTTGGAGAACCTCGGTTTTGCCGCCGAGGGCGAGGGCTGGAAGCTCACCGAGGCCGGCGAAACGGCCATCGGTGGCAAGATCCCGTTCAATGCCTCCGGCGGTGTGCTCTCGAGTAACCCGATCGGCGCGTCCGGCATGATCCGGTTCGCCGAGTCGGCCATCCAGGTGATGGGCAAGGCCGGCGATCACCAGGTCGAGGGCGCCCGCAAGGCGCTGGGCCACGCCTACGGCGGCGGCGCCCAGTACTACTCCATGTGGGTGGTCTCTTCTGACAAGCCGACGTCATGACGCGCATGAAGTACACGCTCAGTGTGGCCATGGGCCCGCTCGAGCATCTGACCGGATTGGCCCGTACCGCCGAGGAAGTCGGGTTCGATGCGATCGCGCTACCTGACTCGCTGTTCTACATGGAGAAGCAGGCCGCGGACTATCCGTACACCCCGGACGGCTCGCGGATGTGGAATGCCGAGACCCCGTGGGTGGATCCGCTGATCGCGGCGGCGTCGATGGGTGCGGTGACCTCGACGCTGCGGTTCTACACCAACGTGATGAAGCTGGGCTCGCGTAACCCACTCCTGCTGGCCCGCCAGGTCGGCTCGGTGGCGAACCTGACCAATAACCGGTTCGGCTTCGGCGTAGGGATCGGCTGGGCACCTGAGGAATTCGAGTGGTGCGGGGTGCCGTTCGCCAAGCGCGGGGCCCGTGTCGACGAGATGATCGAGGTGCTCAAGCTGGTGCTCGCCGGTGGCATGGTCGAATACCACGGCGAGTTCTACGATTTCGAGCGTCTGCAGATGAGCCCGGCTCCTTCGCAGCCCGTTCCGTTCTATGTCGGGGGGCACACCCCGGTGGCTCTCAAGCGGGCGGCCCGGGTCGGTGACGGCTGGACCAGCGCGATGATGACGTGTGCGCAGCTGGCCGAGACGGTGACGGCGCTCAACAAGCTGCGGGCCGAATACGGCCGGGCCGAGGAGCCTTTCGAGTTCCAGGCGGTGTGCATCGACAAGTTCGATCTCGACGGGCACCGTGAGCTCGCCGCGGCAGGCATCACCGACAACATCGTGATCCCGTGGATGCTGGAAGGCCTGGGTTTCGACGCTCCGCTGGAGAAGAAACAGGATTCACTCAAGCGGTTCGCCGACACCTACATCCACTCCGGCTGGCAGGACTGACATGCCCATCACCGATCCCCAGCACCCCGCTCACCTGGCAGGCAAGCGGTCCAGAGACGCGGTTGCGGCCAGGGACAAACAGGCCTGGCTGGACAATTTCGCCGACGACGCGATCGTGCAGGACCCCATCGGTCCGTCGTTCTTCGATCCGGAGGGCAAGGGCCACCAAGGCAAGGAAGCCATTGCGGCGTTCTGGGACAAGGCCATCGCCCCGACCGACAACCTCGAGTTCAACTTCCTCGACACGTTCCAGTGCGGCAACGAGGAAGCCAACATCGGCAGCATCGTCACCACCATGGGCGGGCATCGCATCACCACCCCGGGTGTGTTCACCTACCGGGCGAACGAGGCGGGCCAACTAGTCGCGCTGCGCGCCTACTGGGAAGTGGACCGCGCGAGCGCCGAGAAGATCGAGAGCTGAGCCCGGCGATCCGATGACGGCAGAGCCCGGGTACGGCGATGGTGCCTTACCCGGGCCCAACCGATCGCGTCGTCAGCCCCAGTGTTCGGCGGCCCGCACCCGCAGCAGGTCGCGGAATTGTTTGGTGGTGTTCGGGAGCAGTTCACCGGTGCCCCAGTCGACCACGACGCCGTAGCGGCGCACCAGATCGAACGTGTCGAGCTCTCGGTCACGGAAGCGGGCGGCGACCTCGGCAGGGTCGACGTCGAGCCACTGTTTGCGAGCTGCGCGGATCTCGGCGCGCAGCGCAGTGGTTGCGGTGTGGTCGATCTCGTACTCGTCGATCTCAGGGTCGATCGGCGTGATCACCACACCGTAGTCGCGCGCGCCGCCCGCAACGGTCACATAGCCGTCGATCACGTCCTCCAGCACAGCCTCCGGAGCGCGGTCGAGGGGATCGCCGAGTCCCCCGCCACCTGCCGACGGCCGCTCGAAGGTGTCGCCGGCCTGCACCGCAACGCTGGAGAACACCGATCCCAAGAAGGCTTCCTCGGCCGTCCCACGGTTGAGCCAGACGCCGTGCGGAATCGAGGGGAGCCCGCCGTTGATACCCCAGGTAACCGACCGGGATCGGTCGCAACAGTAGGACATCACGGTGTTCTCGCAGTCGGTCAGCGTGCCGCCCTTGGTCACGCCGCAGCCTCCGCGGTACAAACCCGGTCCGCCGGAGTCGGGAATGATCGCGTGTTTGGTCGTCAGCACCGGAGTCAGGCGTTCTTGCCCCTCGCACGGCTGCACGGCCAGTCCCACACCGAACACCGGCGCCGTCGCCGTGGATCCGTCCTTGGTGCTGCGCCCTCCCCAACCGCCGGCCATCCAGTCGTACCACATGAAGAACGGGCGTTCGTCGCCTCGAGCGTCGCGGCCGCCGACGAGAAGGTACTCAAGGTTGAACGAGCAAGCGATGGCACGCTCGGGCATGATCGCCGACCATAGTTCGAAGATGGCGTTCATGATCTTTTCGTAAGGACCAGAACAGAATCCGGTCACCGCGATCGGCCAGCCGGCGTTGACCACGGTGCCTTCGGGCCCGATATCGGTGTTGATGGCGGCGTAGAGTCCGGAGTTCAGCGGCACGTCGGGAAAGAAGGTCTTGGTGCCCGCGACGATTCCGGAGAAGGCCGTGCCGTACCCACAATTGAGGAAGCTCGCCACCGCGGGAGCGCTGCCGGACAGGTCATAACTGAGCTGATCGCCCTGGATGGTCATCTTCACCCGGATCGGCACCATCCCTTCCGGTTTCGAAGGATCCGAGTCGAGATAGTCCTCGGTCACCCACTCGCCGTCGGGCAGTTCTGCGACGCGTTGCCGGACGATGCGCTCCACATAGTCCTGCACCTCGGCCATGGCGTCGACGACGGTGCCCCGGCCGTACTTGGCGACAAGTCGTTGAATCTCGCGCTCGCACACGCCGGTTGCCTCCGCCTGGGCGTGCAGGTCACCCAAGCTGATCTCCGGAGCCCGCGTGTTGGCCACCAGCAGTTTGGCGACATCTGCGAGAAATCGGCCCTCATGCCAGATGCGAACCGGAGTTATCCGCAGTCCCTCGGCGAAATGCTCGGTGGCGGTGACGTCGAAAGATCCGGGGACGCTGCCGCCGATATCGGCCCAGTGCCCCTTGTTCTGGGCGAATCCGATCAGCTGGCCGTCGGCGAAGATCGGCCGGATGAAGCTGACATCGTTGAGGTGGGTGCCACCGCGGTAGGGATCGTTGACGCAGAACACGTCACCGCGGTTGATGTCGTCGCCGAACTCGTCGAGCACGGCTTTGCATTGGAAGTGGAGCGTTCCGACGTGCACGGCGATGTCTTGGCTGCCCTGCATGACGGTATTGCCCTGGGCGTCACACAACGCCGAGGAGAAGTCTCGGCTGTAGATGACGAACGAGTAGCAGGTGCGCAAGATCTGCTCACTCATCAGGTCGACCGAGGTCACGAATGCGTTCTTGAGGACCTCGAACGTAACCGGATCGAGGCGGCGGCGGGTGGTGTTGGCGGCGTTCACTGCTGCTCCTGATGGATGTGGATTCGAATGTTGCCCCACTCGTCGACGACCGCGGTGGTCGACGGCGGTATGACGGTCGTCGAGTCGAGCTGGTCGATGATGGCGGGCCCGTCGACCGAGTTCCCGGCGACGAGTTCGTCGCGGTCGAAGACCGGCGTCGGCATGCGCCCGCCGACCTCGTCGAAGTAGACCTGACGAATTGTCAGGGGCGACGGTGCCGGTGAATCCGACGCATTCTGCTGGGGGAACCGCGGTTTCGGGGTCTCACCGATGGCGCGGACGCCGATTTGGTAGATCTCGACGTCGACGTCGTCGCGGCGGAACGAATAGTCGCGTTCGTGTTCTTCGTGAAAGAGTTCGACCGCACGGTTCAAGAACCCGTCCCGGTTGTCTGCCGTGACGCTCAGCGACCGCCATTGTCCCGCGTAGCGCATGCTGATCGAGCGGTCGATACGCATGCGATCCTCATCGACCCCCTCATGCCGGAGCCGGGCGAGGCCCTCCTTTTCGAGCTGCGCGAATTCGGATTCGAGCTCTGCCGGGTTGACGTCGGAAGCGATGCGCTGGAACATCGCCGACAAGTCGTGCCGGATGTCGACGAGCAAACACCCTTGCGCCGAGGTGATTCCAGGATGAGCCGGCACCACGACCGTGGGGATCGACAGCTCTTTGGCCAGAGCGGCTCCGTGAAGTGCGCCGGCCCCGCCACACACCACGAGGACGAAGTCCCTGGGGTCGTATCCGCGGCGGATGGACAACAGCCGCACTGCGTCGGCCATGTTCGCATTGGCGACCTGGATGACATTCGACGCGGCGGTATCGACGTCGAGGTCGAGACGCTCGGCGATGCCGCTACGCACGGCTTCACGCGCCGCGTCCACGTCAAGCGTCAGCTCGCCGCCGATCAGCGACTCACCCAGCCGGCCGAGCACCAGGTTGGCGTCGGTGTTGGTCGGTTCGGTACCGCCGCGCCGATAGCAGGCCGGGCCGGGTGCCGCACCTGCGGATTGCGGTCCGTTCCGCAGGGAGCCGGCCTCGTCGATCCAGGCGAGCGAGCCGCCGCCTGCGCCGATGGTGAGCACCTCGATGCTGGGGAAACAGATCGGGAAGCCGTACTCGACCTGCCAGCGTTTGGTGGTGCGGATCTCGCCGTCGTAGACCAGCGAGATATCCGTACTGGTCCCGCCCATGTCGAGGCCGATTGCATTGGGATATCCGCAGCGGGAAGCAATGTCGGCCACTGCGATGGCGCCCGCGGCAATACCCGAGGCGGCCAACCGCACCGGATACCGGTCCACCATGGCCGGCGTCATCGATCCACCGCCTGAGTGCAACAGCAACAGGTCGCCGTCGTAGCCGTCGGCGCGCAGGGAGCCTTCCAGTCGGTTCACATAACCACTCACCAGCGGGGCGAGCACCGCATTGGCCACCGTCGTGGACGCGCGGTCGTATTCGAAGATCTCCGGCAGGATCTCACTTGACGTCGACACCGTGACGCCGGGGATCTCGTCGATGAGAATCTCGCGCATTCGCCGTTCGTGGATGTCGTTGACGTAGGAGTTCATGAAGCAGACAGCCACGGTCAGCACACCTTTGCGCCGCAGGATGCGTGCGACGTCTCGCGCCTTGTCTTCGTCGAGGGGTGTGACGATCGATCCGACATAGTCGATTCGTTCCGGCACCTCGTACCGGTTGCGCCGCTTGATGTACGGGGCGCCGACGTCGACGTAGGAATCCCAGAGTTCGTCTTTCGTGCCGTCGCGTATCTCCAGGATGTCGCGGAACCCCTCGCTGCACACCATCGCGGCGGCCGGAAAACGACGCGTGATCAACGCGTTGGTGGCGACCGTCGTGCCGTGCGAGAACAGGGTCACCGCCGAAAGGTCGACACCCGCTGATCGCACCCCGGCCACGACCGCTTCCATCGGGTCGTGCGGGGTCGACGGCACCTTGGCGACACGCGTGCTCTGGTCACGCTCGTCGAAGATGCACACGTCGGTAAACGTCCCACCCACGTCGACAGCAACACGAAGGGTCTTCGTGGCTGTGTTCTGCTTCATTGGCAAGCCTCCTCTGGTGAAGTGTGGTCAAGTATTGAGCTGCACTAATCCGCAGCCAATTGGAGAAAGTGACTGTCGACTACACTCACGTTGGAGTTTTTAACCGTCCGGGGTGAGGTCGCCGCAACCAGTGGAGAAAGACGATTTCCGCCTAGTTGATCTGCTGTTGGATCAGTCCCTCGGCCTCGCCCTGGTGAGCGACTGCAATCCGCACGTACCACTGTCGGGCGCGCACGCGATCGAGATCGCCCATCCATCCGAATGGCTGCAGCCTGGAACCGTCATGCTGACGACGGGTTCGCTGTACGGCCATGAGGCCAAGAGCGGGAAAGCAGCGCAGGCGCTCCGGGGCCTGGTGCGCGAGCTGGTCTCGGCCGGCGTCGCTGCGCTCGGGTACGGACTCGGGGTTGTCACCGATGAAGTTCCTCGGGCCTTGGTGGACGAGGCGAACCGTCATCACTTCGCGGTGTTCACCGTGCCCCGCGAAGTCGCCTTCATGACGGTGATCGATCGTGTTGCGGAACAGACTCATTCAGTCGAGTCGCACTCGTTGCGGCGGGCACTGCAGATGCAGGATCAGCTGCTCGACGCGCTGGGCGCCGCCGATCCCGAGCAGGAGCTGATATCCCGTCTGGCCGCGATATTGCGGTGCAGCGTACTGCTGTACAACGAGCTGGGCGACGTCGTCGCGTCCTCCGGCAAGGCACCGTCACATCTGATGCGGTCCCAACTGCGTGGCCGCAGCGGCCATCTACGGTTCAGCGTCGGCAAGTGGTCGGTTACCGCGGATCCGATCGAGCCCGGCGGAGAACCACACTGGCTGGTGGTCGCCTCGACCCGTCACGAGGTTCCCGACGCTCTGGCCCGGTCGACTCTCCAGGTCTCCGTCCGCCTGCTCAACGCGATCGAGCGGTCGCGCTATCGGGCGGCGGTGGAGAACCGGGCACGCCAGGCTGCGTTCGTGCGCGAGCTGGTTGCCGGTGAGATCATCGATCAATTCAGCGCCGAAGGGCATTTGGAGTCGTTACGGTTCGGGCACCGGCCCCAGTTGCGCGTGTTCGCGATGTCTCCCTCGGATGGTTACGACGCCGGACGCTGGGTGACCCGAGCCGCCACCGCGCTCGACGCACTGGAGACCGACGCGCTCGATCTCGCCAGGTTGATGCGCCTGCCGGTGATGTTCGCACAGCTCGCCGATCAGCTGATCGGCGTGCTTGCTGCCGATGTGCCCGCCGTCAACGGCTGGATCGCCAACCAACCGGAAGGCGCCGTCTGCGGTTTCTCCGAACCGTTTCAGGATGTGCGCACCGGTCCGGAACGTCTCAGAAACGCACAGCGCGCGCTGCGGGCCGCACAGACCCGAAACCTTCGCCACACAAAGTTCGAAGACGTTGGTATCGCGGACTGGCTCTTGACCGGACAACACCGCGAGACCACCGCCGCCAAGGCCACCGAACAGCTCGCCGTGCTCGGGCAGCACGACGGCTACCTGGACTTCATTCGCACGTTCTTCAGCCATGACCTCGACGTCGTAGAAACGGCGAAGGCACTCAACGTACATCCGAATACCGTGCGGCACAGAGTCAAACGCGTCGAGTCGATGTTCGGTGAATCGTTGCGTTCACCGACACTGATCACCGCAATCCACCTGAGCCTCGAGGTACTCGCGCTCGAGGGCGACCTTTCCGCGATCGGCGAGCCTAGAGCTCGACGAGCCCCGTGAGATAGCGCTGGGCCAGCTCCCGGTATGCCGCCGGGTTGGTCTGCACCCACGTCTGGGCACCGGTGCCCGCGATCGGCCCCCGAATCTTCGCCGGCGCCCCGGTGACCAGCACCTCGTCGGGAATCTTGGTCCCGCCGACCACGAGTGAATGCGCGGCGATCAGGCTGCGGCGGCCGATCACTGCCCCGTCGAGCACCGTGCAGTGGTTGGCGATCAGCGCCTCCTCGCCCACGTGTGCGCCGTGCACCACACACATGTGGGCAACGGTGGCGCCCGGGCCGATGTCGACCGGGATTCCGGGCGGGGCGTGCAACACGGAACCGTCCTGAACGTTGGCACCCTGACGGATGACGATCGGCGCGAAGTCACCGCGCAGCACGGCGTTGAACCACACCGAGGCGCCCGCCTCGACCGTCACGTCGCCGATCAGGGTTGCCGTCGGGGCGACGAACGCGCCTGGGTCCACCACGGGCGCACGGCCCTCGAACGAATACTGCGGCATCGTTCAGATATACCGCAGGAAAGTGGCCTCAGCGCGGCGACGCGTACCCTGATCAGTAACTATGTCGCTCACGACAACCCATCGCCTCAGGACACTGCTCATCACCGGTCTCGCCACGGCCGTCGTCGGCACCGCCGGCGCATGCGCCCCGGCCGACAACCCACCGAGCACCCCGTGGGTTGCCACGCCGACCACATCGTCGGCCGCTCCCAAGTCGCCCAAGTCGCAGGCGTCCGACTACAGCCACCTGCTGCTGCAGGCCGAGGACGTCAGCATTCCGCCGGACACGTTCACGGCCAGGTCCAGCAACGTCAACCCGGACGGACAGTCCGGGGCCAGCGCGCTGTTCGTCAACGCCGATGACACCCGAGCCATCGCCGACACGATCCTCATCTATCCGGACGTGGAAACCGCCACCGCAACGCTCAAGCAGGCCTCCGCCGCGGTGAGCACCATGGTGACCGGCGGCCCGCCCCAGCCGGTGCCGGTCGGTTCGAACGGCACCGTGATCTCGGGCACCGCGCCCGACGGGTCCAAGGCCGTCACGCTGCTGATGTACACCCAGGGCCGCGCCGTCGTACGTCTGGAGTTCGACAGCAACCCGGACGATCCGGTGTCTCCGGAGACGGTCGCCAGCGTCGGCCGGATGCAACAAATCGCCCTCCGAATCGGTCTGCCGGAGCGCGAATAAGACACTTACGGGCCGGGTATGCCGCAGGTCACGCCCCGGTAATTGCCAGAAGGGAGCAAAAAACTGTAACGTGTTCTAGTTAGAGAGCACAGATACGGGAGGCCCACCGTGACTACCGAACATGCCGGCATCAGAGAGATCGACACCGGCGCCCTGCCAGACCGCTACGCGCGGGGTTGGCACTGCCTGGGACCGGTCAAGAACTTCCTTGACGGTCAGCCTCACTCTGTCGAGATCTTCGGCACGAAGCTGGTCGTGTTCGCCGATTCCAAGGGCGAGTTGAAGATTCTCGACGGCTACTGCCGGCACATGGGCGGTGACCTGTCACAGGGCACCATCAAGGGCGACGAGGTGGCCTGCCCGTTCCACGACTGGCGCTGGGGCGGCGACGGCAAGTGCAAACTCGTCCCGTACGCCAAGCGCACCCCGCGGCTGGCCCGCACCCGCGCATGGCACACCGACGTGCGTGGCGGCCTGCTGTTCGTGTGGCACGACCACGAGGGCAACGACCCGCAGCCCGAGGTTCGGATCCCCGAGATTCCCGAGGCGGCGAGCGACGAGTGGACCGACTGGCAGTGGAACTCGATGCTGATCGAGGGCAGCAACTGCCGCGAGATCATCGACAACGTCACCGACATGGCGCACTTCTTCTACATCCACTTCGGTTTGCCGACGTACTTCAAGAACGTCTTCGAGGGGCACATCGCCTCGCAGTACCTGCACAACGTGGGCCGTCAGGACATCGGCGGCATGGGCACCCAGTACGGCGAATCGCATCTGGATTCCGAAGCTTCGTACTTCGGTCCGTCGTTCATGATCAACTGGCTGCACAACAACTACAGCGGCTACAAGGCCGAGTCGATCCTGATCAACTGCCACTACCCGGTGACCCAGGATTCGTTCATGCTGCAGTGGGGCGTCATCGTCGAGAAGCCCAAGGGCATGGACGACAAGACCACCCAGAAGCTGGCCAACGCGATGACCGACGGGGTCAGCCAGGGCTTCATGCAGGACGTGGAGATCTGGAAGCACAAGACCCGCATCGACAACCCGCTGCTGGTCGAGGAGGACGGCGCCGTCTACCAGATGCGCCGCTGGTACCAGCAGTTCTACGTCGACGTCGCCGACATCACGCCGGACATGACCGACCGGTTCGAGATGGAGATCGACACCACCGCGGCCAACGAGAAGTGGCATGTGGAGGTCGAGGAGAACCTGAAGATTCAGGCCGAACAGAAGTCCGCCGAAAAAGAAACCGCACAGTCCAGCTGATGACGACACGCAACGAGCGGAGCCAGGCCCCCGACGTCGAGGACCTGGCCCGTTCTATGTTGCTGCTGCACGGCGCGCATGACGACCACGACGACGCCCATCACGGCAGCGCCACCCGGCCGGGTTCGCCTGCCGGGACCTGGTCCAAAGCACCGGATTTCGCGTCCGATCCGGAACGTGCCGCTGCCGTCCGCGAGGCCAGCGCACGTGATCGCGAGCGCTATCTGACCTCCGGCCTGGTATCGGTCGACTGCCGGTTCTGCCACGTGACCGTGCAGGTGAAGAAGCTCAGCGCAGAACACACCTCGGTGCAGTGGAACACCGAGGCCGTGCAGCGATGCGCGACATTTGCCGAAATCCGTGCCACCGGCGGCGATCCGGCCCGGGCCCGGGCATGCCCGCGACTGAGCGACAGCATCAAGCATGCCGTCGCAGAAGGATGCCTCGAAGAGGTGTCCTCGGCGCCCTCCCCCGGCGACGGCTAGATCCTTCCCAGGCAGACGAAAACTGCCCGATTTCGAATGAAATCGGGCAGTTTGCGGTATCTACCGGGAGGGTCAGAGCCCCTTGAACCGCTCCTTGACCGCCTCGGCGGTCAACCCGTAGTCGGCCAGCGAGTAGGTGTGCTTCGGTGCGCGTGGCCCCTGCTGGCTCGCCGTGTGGCTGTCGATCATCGCCTGCCGGGCGGCGTCGGTGAACTCCAGGCCAAAGGTGCGATAGATGCCTTCGACGGCACCGACGGGATCCTTGATGAACTCGAAGTAGTCCACATCGCAGAACTGGGCCGGATCATGCTTGGCCCGTTCGGCATTGAACAATTCCAGCCCACGCGACCAGGTCTCCATGGCATCTTCGCCGATCACGTTTCCGGTGAAGGTGTTCGACCAGCCGGCCGTGGTGTGCTGCGACAGTGAGCACATCGAGGCCATGATGGTCTCGGCCGGGCGGTGGCACTGCACGACCAATGCGTCCGGATAGGTGGCGAACAGCGCGTCCAGGGCGAACAGATGACTGGGGTTCTTGAGCACCCAACGCTTTTCGGGTTCGTTGAGCCCGATGAGCTGCAGGTTCCTCCGGTGCCGCCGGTAGGACTTCGTCCAGTCCTGCCGGGCCAGCCACCGCGAGTAGGTCGGCACGTGGGCCAGCGTCTCGTATGACACCGAGTGCAAGGACTGCCGCAGCAACTGCCAGCATTCCTCGACCTCGTCCGCGGTCATGTAATGCAGGCCGGTGTAGTCCGGGTTCTCCTCGTGCGCCTGCTTGAACCGGGCATCGAGCGCACTGAAAACCGGGTTGTCCGGCCAGGTTTCCCGCGGCGGCCGCGGCTGGGGGAACTCCGCCAGCCACATCTCCAGACCCTGGTGCATCGGGTCTGCGGCCAACAACCGGTGGATCACCGTGGTGCCGGTGCGCGGCAGACCGGTGACGAAGATCGGCCGCTCGATCGGCACGTCGGCGTGCTGCGGGTACTGCTTGAACGCAGCCTCCGACACCAGGCGGGCCACCAGTGCGTTCCGGGTGAAGAAGCGTTGCATCTTGCTGCCGAGCTCGGTCAGATCGGCGTCGCGCTGGTAGGACTCCAGGAGCACGCCGAGCGCTTCCAGATAGTTGTCATCGTCGGTACCGAAATCCTCCAGACCGCAGGCCTTTACGGCCGAGGCGTGCAGATCCTCGACCGTGCCGACATTGGTCCGGCTCATGCCTTGTACTCCCCGCAGTTGACATCGAGCGACTGGCCGGTGATGCCGCTGGACAGGTCGCTGGCCAGGAACAGGATGGCCGAGGCCACCTCGTCCTCGGTCGGCAGCCGCTTGAGGTCCGAGGACGCCGCGGTCGCCTTGTAGATCTCCTCGACGGTGGTGCCGTATTTGCCGGCCTGGTGGGTGAAGTAGCTCTCCAGGGTCCCGCCCCAGATGTAACCGGGCAGCACCGAATTCACCCGGATACCTTGCTCGCCGAGTTCGGTGGCCAGCGTCTGCGACATCGCGAGCAGCGCCGACTTGGCCATCTTGTAGGCGCCGTACTTGGCCTGGGAATGCCGGATCACCATCGAGTTGACGTTGACGACGGAGCCGTTGCTCTCAGCCAGGGCCGGGGTGAAGGCCTGCACCATCCGCAGGGCGCCGAACACGGTGAGCTCGATGGCATCGCGCATGTGCTCGAACGTGGTGTTGGCGAACGGTTTCATCGACGGCACCCGGAACGCGTTGTTGATCAACACGTCGACCTTGCCGTAGGCCTCGAGGGACGTATCGACGAGGTTCTTCACCTGCTCCTCGTCGGTGATGTCGGTACCGACCGAGACCGCGCGGCGGCCCAGGTCGGTGACCTGCTTGGCCACCTCGTCGAGGCGTTCGACGGTGCGGGCGGCCAGCACCAGATCGGCGCCGGCCTCGGCACACCGCCGCGCCAGGGTGGTACCCAGCGCGGGGCCGACACCGCTGATCACCACGACCTTGTTCTCCAGAAGTGTCATGGGCTAACCCACCATCCTTTCGCCGATCTGCTTTTGACGCAGGGCGATTCGCTCGCGCCAGTCCTGCTCGGAAATCTTGTTGGAGTCGTAGTACGGCAGTACCGAGGCGATCTGGTCGACGTCGACGATCTCGAGGGTCGGGCCGTCGGCCTCGGTGAGCTCACGCGACACCCGCTGCCACCGGAACTGCAGGTAACCCTTCAGGTGCCCGAGGGCCTCGCACCAGTTGGTGACGCCCGGATTGGCGTCGGACACCACGATGCGGATCTTGCCGTCCGGATCAACCTGGGCCTGCGTGCCGTTCAGCGAGGTCTGGTGGTTGATGTAGTCCAGCGAGATGTACCACAGGCTGCCGAGCTGGAAACCGAGGTAGGGCGCATCGGTCTCCGGCAACGTGATGACGATCGCCTGCTCGGGCGTGATGTCGTAATGCCCCACCGAGGAGTACTGGGTGGCCAGCCCGCCCGGGGTCAGCCGCGGCGCGGTCAGGGTGTTGACCGGCAGGTTGTCGTAGAACCACTTCGGGAACTGCAGCCAGGTCTTCACCCGCTGCACCAGTTGCTTGCCCGCAACGGCGTAACGCTTCTCGATGAGTTCCCGGGTCAGCGGCGCCGGTGCGGTGCCTGCCGTGTCCGTGCGCGCGATGGCGAAGGTTCCGCGCTGCGCCGACCAGTCGTTGTACACCTCGCGAATCACCAGCTGCGACGGCGTGTCCGGGGTGAACCGCCATTCGAAGGTGCCGTCGGCGGCGATGTCGAGCCTGCGGTCGTCGAACGCCGTCTCGCTGTCGGGCACCACCTCGTCGGTGTACTCACCGCCGAGCAGCTGGAAGCTCACATCGGTGGTGGTGCCACGACGTCCGGTCACGACGTACTCATGGCCAGGCTGCAACCTGGTGCCGAAGTACATCGTGTCGGGATTGTCCAATGCCATCTTGGTGAAGGGCCCGGTGCCGCTGTGCAGGAACGGATGGTCACGGTCGTAGTCGAAGGCGACGTGGGTGCAGGCCGCGATACACCCGGCCAGGTACTGCAGGCCTTCCAGGAGATCCGCCTCAGATTCGATGAACGGCGCCTCCGTAACCAGGCGTTCGGCCTCGGCGATCGCGTCGGCCAGTGGTTGCGAGTACATGCCACCCCTGCTCTCTCGGTCCAATATTGGACCGTAGTGGTAGAGTTTCCTACCTGACACTAGAACGCGTTCCAATTCGCGTCAACGCTCGGAACCACCAGGAGGATCGGTGCCAGACGAATCGGCCGGCCGCGCCTCACCGCCCACAGCCCGTGTGGTGGCCATCCTGGACTTCCTGTCCCGCCACCCGCAGGAGCGGTTCGGCCTGTCCGAGCTGGCCCGCCGGGTCGGACTGAGCAAGCCGACCTGCCTGGGCATTCTCAGCACCCTCACCGAATCCGGATATCTGGTGCGCGAGACCGCCGACAACGGCAAGGACAAGTCCTATCGGCTCGGCCCGGCGCTGATCACCCTGGGCCACGTGGCCCAGGAGTCGATGCGCGTCAATCCCTCCGCACGCGCCGAACTGCTCTCGCTGTCAGCCGCGTTCAATACCTCCGCGGGCCTGTCCGCGGTCGTCGATGACCGGATCACCGTCCTCGAGCTGGTCGGCCCGGCGGGCCGGGACCCGGGCGTGCAGGTCGGACAGAGCTATCCGTTCGCACCGCCCGTCGGCCTGATGTTCGTGTTGTGGGACGACGATGCGCTACGGGCCTGGCTGGCCAAGGCCCCGACCGTCCCACTTCGCACCGAGTCCGCTCGCCTGCAGCGGGTGATCGAAAACTGCCGTATCGACGGGTATCTGGTCGAGCGGCTGACGCCGGGTGGACGCAGGCTCTATGCGCTGATGGCGGGGATGTCGACCAACCTGCCCGACGAGCTGCGCGCGCTGCTGAGCGAGTTGGTGTCCGATATCGGCGAGCGGGTATACCTGCGCGATGAAGAGCCGGGCCATCGCACCCCACACGACATCAGCGTCATCTCCGCGCCGGTGTTCGACCACTACCAGCGTCAAATCATGGCGGCGTCCCTGCACATCGGAACGGCCTTGACGGACAAGGAGATCACCGAGCGGGCCCGCGCGCTGGTGGCCACAGCCGACGCCGTCACCAAACAGCTCGGCGGCACCAAGCCGCAGCGCTGACGCCGCTCAGTAGTTGTTGCAGGTGTCGAATACCGTCTGCAGCAGCCCGAGGTAGGGCTGGTTGGCCGGTTGAGCGGCAATACCCTCGGCCATCCGCTGGCGCTCATCCCGCGGCGCATTCAGGAACTGTTGCAAAACCGACTGCACCGCGGGCGATGCCCCGGCCATCGGACTCTGCGCATTCACCGCACCCATCACCTGCGAATAGTTGCAGGTGGTATTCACGGCCGAATCCAGCCTGGGATCTGCGGACGCGATTCCCGCGCCGGCGGACAGCGATATTGCCATGGCGCCGATGGCGACAGCCACTTTGATCGGCGATAGTTTCATCATTCGCGGACCTCCTCCCCCCGATGCCCGGACTCTACCCGTCGATCGCGAATGTGCTTGCAGGTTTTGGCAATTTGCTGCCCGGTCGACGAATTTTATTAATTTCCACAAAAAGTAGTTCGTCGGCGCGGAGCGGGAACTCCCAGGAATCAGCGCTCGTCTGAGGGCAGCAGCAGCGACCGCACCACCGGCCGCGGAGCAGTGTCCCGCAACAGTGCGCTGGCCGGTCGTCGGCGCACCCGTTGCGGCCACCAGAACCACGGGCCGAGCAGCGCCGCGATGGACGGTGTCATCAGCGCGCGGACCACCAGGGTGTCCAGCAACAGGCCGATGCCGATCGTGGAACCCACCTGACCGATGATTCGCAGATCGCTGACGACCATCGACATCATCGTGAAGGCGAAGACCAGACCCGCTGCGGTGACCACCTTTCCGCTACCACCCATGGCGCGGATGATGCCGGTGTTGATGCCCGCCGCGAGTTCCTCCTTCATCCGGGACACCAACAACAGGTTGTAATCGGAACCGACCGCCAACAGCACGATCACGGACATCGCGAGCACCAGCCAATGCAGGTGTATCCCGAGAATGTGCTGCCAGATCAGCACCGAGAGCCCGAACGCCGCGCCGAGCGACAGCGCCACCGTGCCGACGATGACCAACGCGGCGATCAGGCTGCGCGTCACCAACAGCATGATGACGAAGATCAGACACAGTGCCGCCACACCGGCGATCAACAGGTCGTAGGTCGAGCCGTCGCGCATGTCCTTGAACGTCGGGGCAGTGCCGGCCAGGTACACCCTCGCGTTCTCCAGCGGAGTCAGCTTGAGCGCCTCTTGGGCCGCGTTGACCACCGAGTCGACCCGGGAGATGCCTTCGGGCGTGGCCGGATCCCCCCGGTGCGAAATGATGAAACGGGCCGACTTGCCGTCCGGCGAGAAGAACAGGTTCATCGCGCGTTTGAAGTCCTCGTTCTCCAGCACTTCGGGCGGGAGATAGAAGGAGTCGTCGTTTCGGGCGGCGTCGAATGCCTGCCCCATCGCGGTGGCATTTTCGCTCATCTCGTCCATCAGGGCGAAGGTGCCTGCCATGGTGCTGTGCATGGTCAGAAGCGCCGATCGCATCGTCTGCATGCTCGCGATCATCTTCGGGAACTGCCCCATCAGCTGGGGCATGAGCACATTCAGCTTGTCGGTCTCCAGGCTGAGGTCACGCATCTGATCGGAGACGGCGTCGACCCCGTCGAGCGCGTCGAACAGAGATCTCGTCGACCAGCAAAGCGGGATGTTGAAGCAGTGCGGTTCCCAGTAGAAGTAGTTGCGGATCGGCCGGAAGAAGTCGTCGAAGTCGGCGATGTGGTCACGCAGTTCATCGGTGACCTCCGCCAGTTCGCGCGTGTCGTTGGTCATTCGATTCGTCGTACTGACCATTTGCTGGCCGATACTGTAGAGCCGCTGCGTGATGTTGATCAGCGTGGTGATGTCGTCGGCCTGCTTCAACAGGTCTTTCATCCGGTTCCGCTGGAACGGCATCACCTGCTGTTGATTGGCACTTTGCAAACTGAGCAGAAACGGTATCGATGTCCGGTCGATCGGGTTTCCCTCGGGACGCGTTATGCCCTGCACGCGGGATATGCCCTGCACCGCGAAGATTCCCTTGGCCACCTTGTTCAGGACCAGCAGATCGGCGGGATTGCGCATATCGTGATCGGCTTCGAGCATCAAGATGTCGGGCGTCATCCTGGACTGCGGGAAGTGCCTCTCGGCAGCCGCGTATCCGACGTTGGCCGGAATGTCACCAGGCACGTACAGGCGATCGTTGTAACTGGTCTTGTAAGCCGGCAGCGCCAGCAATCCGGTCAGTGCGATCACACACGCCGTGATCAGAATGGGTGCCGGCCATCGGACGATCGCCGTCGCGAGGCGCCGCCACCGGCGGACGATGATCTTGCGCTTGGGTTCGAACAGCCCGAAACGCCCGCCCACCGCGAGCACGGCCGGGATGAGTGTGAGTGCGACGGCGACCGCGACAACCATCGCCACGGCGGTCGGGACACCCATCGTCTGGAAATAGGGCAGGCGAGCGAAACTCAGGCAGAAGATCGCCCCGGCGATGGTCAACCCTGAGCCCAGGACGACCTTGGCCACACTCTGAAAGGTGGTGTAGAAGGCCGTTTCCCGGTCTTCCCCGGCCTGTCGCGCCTCCTGATATCGCCCGAGGAAGAAGATGCCGTAGTCGGTACCCACCGCGATGCCGAGCGACACGAGCAGGTTGACCGCGAACGTGGACAACCCGATCACCTGGTGCAGGCCGAGGAAGGCCACCACTCCGCGCGCCGCCTGAACCTGGATCCCCACCATGACGAGGAGGAGGACCGCAGTGACCACCGAGCGGTAGACCAACAGCAGCATCGCCAGGATCACCACGAGGGTGACGATGGTGATCTTGATGATGGATTTGTCCCCGGCATGGTTCATGTCGGCGACCAGTGGAGCCGGGCCGGTGACGTAGGCCTTCAGTCCCTCTGGTGGCGGTGTCCGGTCGACGATGCCGCGGATTGCCTCGACGGATTCGGTCGCCAGGGATTCGCCTTGGTTACCAGCGAGATTCAGCTGAACGTAGACCGCTTTGTCATCGGCGCTCTGGACCGCGGGCGCGGTGAGCGGATCGCCCCAGTAGTCCTGCACGTGCTGCACGTGACGGGTGTCGGCCTTGAGTTGCCGCACCAGATCGTCGTAATAGCGGTGCGCCTCGTCGCCGAGGGGCTGCTGGCTCTCCAGGACGATCATCGCCACGCTGTCGGAATCCGATTCAGCGAAATTCCGGCCCATCTGCTGCATGGCCTGGAACGCCGGGGCGTCCTTGGGGACCAACGACACCGAATACTGCCGCCCCACTTGTTCGAGCGACGGAAGGGCGAAGGTGACGACGGCGACGATCACCAACCAGCCGAGAATGATCGGCACCGCCAGCCGGTGAATGATCCTCGCGATGAGCGGTGGCTTGTTGTTGCTCACCACGATCAGCGTTCGTCAGGGTTGAGCAACAGGGAACGGACCAGCGGTCGCGGCCCGATCGGCCGCAGCATCGCACTGGCCGGACGCTGACGCACGTGCAGCGGCCACCAGAACCATCGACCCAGCAGCGCGGCGATGGACGGTGTCATGAACGCACGCACGATCAGGGTGTCGAACAGCAGACCGATACCGATGGTGGATCCGACCTGGCCGATGGTGAGCACATCGCTGGCCAACATCGCCAACATGGTCGCGGCGAACACCAGACCGGCGATCGTCACCACCTTTCCGCTGCCGGCCATGGCGCGGATGATGCCGGTGTTGATGCCCGCCGCGATCTCCTCCTTCATCCGGGACACCAGCAACAGGTTGTAGTCAGAGCCGACCGCCAGAAGGATGATCAGTGCGATCGCCAGCACGATCCAGTTCAGCTGGATGCCCAGGATGTGCTGCCAGATCAGTACGGACAAACCGAAAGCCGCGCCGAGGGACAGTGCCACCGTGCCGACGATCACCAAGGCCGCGACGAGGCTGCGGATCATGATCAGCATGATGATGAAGATCAGGCACAGCGCAGCGATTCCGGCGATCATCAGGTCGTAGGTCGACCCGTCCACCTGATCTTTCGCCATGGCCGAGCTTCCGGTCACGAAGAGCCTGGCGCTCTCCAGCGGAGTTCCCTTGAGCGCCTCCTCCGCGGCCGTCCTGATCGGATCGACCCGGGCGATACCCTCGGGCGTCGCCGGATCTCCGCGCTGCGAGATCAGCAGGCGCGCCGTCTTCCCGTCCGGCGACAAGAACACATCCATGACGCGCTTGAAGTCCGCGTTCTTGAATACCTCTGGCGGAATGTAGAAGGAATCGTCATTCCTGGCATCGTCGAAGGCCCGGCCCATGGCCGTGGCACCGTCGGACATCTCGTCCATCTGTGCCAGCACCCCCGCCATGGTGCTGCGCATCGACAGCATCATGGTCCGCGTGCTCTGCATCGTCGCGATCATCGCCGGGAACTGGGCGATCATCTGCGGCATCAACAGGTTGAGCTGGTCGAGGTTGCCGATCAGATCGTGCATCGACACCGTGAGTTGGTCCACGCCGTCCAAGGCCTCGAACAGGGACTTGATCGACCAGCAGAGCGGGATGTTGAAACAGTGCGGCTCCCAGTACAAATAGTTGCGTACCGGTCGCCAGAAGTCGTCGAAGTCGGCCATGTGGTCGCGCAACTCGAGCGTGGTGTCTTCGAGTTCGTGCGTCTTGCCCACCAGATTGTTGGTGGTGGCGGCGAGCTGCTGCATCAGCGCGTACATGCGTTCCATCACCGCAATGGTTTTGGAGATCTCCTCGGCCTGGACGAGAAGGTCGTTCATGCGGGCCTTCTGGAACGGCAGGAGCTGCAGTTGGCCGGCGTTCGAGGAGCTGATGATGAACGGAATCGTGGTGTGCTTGAGGGGAACACCTTCCGGCCGGGTCGCCGCCTGCACCCGGGCCACGCCGGGCACGGCCAGAACACCCTTGGCCAGCTTGTTCAGCACCAGGAAATCGGAGGCGTTCCGCATGTCATGGTCGGCCTCGACCAGCAGCACATCCGGCGAGGCCATCAGCGACTGTTGGAAGTGCCGGCCGGCGGCTTCGTAACCGGCGTTGGCGGGAATGTCCTTGGGCAGATAGTTCTGGTCGTTGTAGCCGGCCTGGTATGCCGGCAGGGCCAGCAGCCCGATCAGGGAGACCGCGCAGGCGGCGACGAGAATCGGTGCGGGCCAGCGGACGATCGCCGTGCCGATGCGTCGCCATCGGCGAGCGATGATCTTGCGTTTGGGTTCGAACAATCCGAGCCGACTGCCCAGCGCGAGGACCGCCGGGATCAGTGTCAGTGCCACCGCGACCGCCACGACCATGCCCAGCGCACACGGGATACCGAGGGTGCGGAAGTACGGCAAGCGGGTGAAGCTGAGGCAGAAAACCGCTCCGGCGATGGTCAAACCCGATGCCAGCACCACCTTTCCGACGCTGCGGTACGTGGTGTAGAAAGCCTGTTCCTTGTCCTCGCCGGCCTGACGTGCCTCCTGGTAGCGCCCGACGAAGAAGATGCCGTAATCGGTTCCCGCCGCGATACCGAGCGTCACCAGGAGGTTGACCGCATACGTGGACAGGCCGATGAGGCCCTGATCACCGAGAAGCGCGACCACCCCGCGGGCCACCTGCAACTGAATGCCCACCAGGAACAACAGGATCACGGCCGTGAAGATCGAACGGAAGAAGAACAGCAACATCGTCAGGATCACGGCGAGGCTGAGGCCCGTCACCAGCAGGACGGTCTTGTTACCGCTCGCGCTCAGGTCGGCGACCATCGCCGCCGGCCCGGTCACGTACGCCTTGATTCCCGGCGGCGGTGCACTCCGCTCGACGATGCCTCGGACTGCCTCCAGCGACTCGTTCGACAATGCCTGGCCGAGATCGCCCGCGAGGCCCATCTGGACGTAAACGGCTTTGCCGTCGGCGCTTTGCGCCGCGCCCGCCATCAGAGGATCGCCCCAGAAATCCTGCACGTGCTGCACGTGCGCGGTATCGGCCTTGAGCTGGCGAACCAGATCGTCGTAATAGCGGTGCGCCTCGTCCCCGAGGGGCTGCTCCCCCTCCAGGACGATGATCGCCGCGCTGTTCGAGGTGGCCTCGCCGAAGTTCCTGCCCATCCGCTGGATCGCCTCGAACGACGGCGCGTCGTTGGGGATCAGCGATACGGAGTGCTCTTTTTCGACCTGCTCCAACGGGGGGACGACCGCACTCAACACGTACGCGATCACCAACCACCCGAGAATGATGGGCAACGCCAGCACGCGGATCGCCCGCGCTATCAATGGCGGCTTGGTGCCGGTCTCCGGGTTGGTGCTCATGCGGCCTTCAGAAGGCAGTAGGTGAAGGCGCTTTCGCCATTTTCGACCTTCTCCGCCTTGACCTCGTCATCGACGGTGATCCGGCAGCCGATTCGGTTGCTGTCGCCTTGCGCAATGACATTGACCATGGACGTGGCCTCGGTCATCGGAAATTTCAATGTCCATGGCAAGCTTGCTCCCTCGACGAACTGCGGCTCCGCGTCGACGTCGAAATAGCTGATGTTGGCGACCGTTCCGGGCGGGCCGAACACCTCGTACACCAATTGTTTGGGGTCGTAGGGTTTGCGTTCCTCGAGTTCGGTGTCGGCATACGTAGGACGGGTCTCGGAGCCGAATACGCCATGCAGCCGCATGACCGTGAATCCCCCGGCACCGAGGACCACCAGGATCAACAGCGGAATCCATACCCGCTTCAGAACCCCCACGTTTCACGAACCCCCTGAATCCGCGGCCTATTCCGGACTATCCGTACCGCGAGAACAGGCGAAGTGTATCGGCCGCGATTCTCGACGGAGCACCGGCAGCTCGGATGCGCCTGGCATTCGAAGCCGGCCGCGCTGAATGGTCATGGCAGAAACACAACAGCTCGGGCAGGACAGTTCGAACCTGACAAGTAGATCATTCAGCCCACCTCCATATCGGCCCACTCCCAAGGTGATACGCGATCGTAATGCATTTCGGGGACCTCCCACTTGGGAACTGAATTAATACAGCTAATTGATTCCGCTTTGCTGATGGCCGTCGCGGAACTGTTGTGGGCCGAGACAATTCCGTGCGGGCTACGCACGGCTGCAGACGCTGGCGAAAAAATTCAAAATCGCCGAGTTCACCACCTCGGGCCGTTCCAGAAAGCCGAGGTGACCGGTATCGGCGATCTCGAGATATCGACCGTTGGGCAAGGCATCTGCCACCTCCGCTCCGAGATGCGGCGGCATCACGAGATCGTCGGCGAAACCGATGACGAGCACCGGTGTGGTGATCGACCGGTAGGCGGGCCTCCGGTCGCTCTGTGGCCCGACCTCGTACTGCGCCCGGATCCCCGGCGTCACCTTCGCCGGCCACCTGGTGAACGTGTCGATCCAGTCCCGGACGGCGCTCTCGTCGTTCAAGGTCTTTGGCGAAAAGTTCTCAAGCAAACGTAGTTTCGCGTCATACGTCGCAGGCAGTCGCACCCCCGCATCGGCGAGATCCCGCTCGGCGATACCGAAGAACTCGCGCGCGCGATCATGCCGCGCCCGGGTGGCCATCAATGCGGCCTGACTGACCAGCTCGGGGTGCGACAACATCAGCTCCTGTGCGATGTAGGAGCCCATCGAGATCGCCACGATCCGGACCGGAGCAATGCCGAGCCGCTCGATCAGCTCGACCGTGTCGGCCACCATCGTCGCCGAACTGAATCCGACGGCGTCAGCGGTCGCGCCCACCCCCCGGTTGTCGAAGGTGACCACCCGATACCCGGCGGCGCGGAATGCGGGCACCTGATGCAGATCCCAGGTGCGCCCGACACCACCCTGACCGGCGATGAACAACACCGGTTCGCCGTCGCCGCGATCGTCATAGGCCAGGTTCACGTCCGATTCCCCGAACCTGCACTCATGCGTCCAGGCGGGCGAATTCACCCTGCCGGTACTGGTCGACACAGGCTGCACGGCGTACCTTGCCGCTCGTAGTGATCGGGATCGAACCCGGCGGTACCAGAACCAGGTCTGCGACCCCGAGGCTGTGCGTGTTGAAAATGGCCGACGTCACCTCGCGTTTCACCGCCGAGAGTTGATCCGCGGGCTGCTCGGACGACTCTGGCCGCTTCCGGTATTCGATGATGACGACGAGCTTTTCGGTATGGCCGTCCGGAACCGCGATCGCCGCACACCGGCTCCGGCTGATCTCCTGGATCGTCGCCTCGATGTCGTCGGGAGAATGATTGCGCCCGTAAACAATCAGCAAATCCTTGATGCGCCCGATGACGTACAGCTCGCCGTCGAACACGAATCCCGAATCCCCGGTGCGCAACCAGGGTCCTTCCGGCGTACCGGCCGACGGAGCGACGATCCGCCCACCGAAGGTCGACGCCGTCTCATCGGGCCTGTTCCAGTAGCCGCTGGCCACGTTGTCACCGTGCACCCAGATCTCCCCGATGGCTCCGGGCGGGCATTCGGCGTGCGTCTCGGAATCCACGATCCGGATCGCCGGCGAGACTGGAACGCCGTAGCTGACCAGGGGTGTGCCCGCGCCGTTCCCGCAACGTTGCGCGGTGCCCGCGGTCAGCGGTTCGGATTCGAACCGCACGATCGCCGGCGGCGCACCCGATTCTCGGGTCGCGATGTACACCGTGGCTTCGGCCATCCCGTAAGAAGGCCGGATCACGGCCGGGTCGAGGTTGAACCTGGCAAATCGCTGGACGAACCGCTCGAGCGTCGCCGGGTGCACCCGCTCACTGCCGGTGATGATGACGAGCACCTTCGACAGGTCCAGCCCGGCCATGTCTTCGTCCGACGTCTTGCGTACCGCGAGTTCGAATGCGAAGTTCGGTGCGGCCGTGTAGGTGCGACCGTAGGTCGCCAGCATCTGCATCCACCGGGCCGGCCGTTGCAGGAATGCCACGGGACTCATCAGCACCGCCGGGACTCCCGACAACACCGGACCGCAGACTCCCAGATACAAACCCATGTCGTGATAGAACGGCAGCCAGGAGACGATCGTCGAGCCCTCCGGAACGACATTCCCGAATTCGGCGAAGTAGCCCGACATCAGCTGCTCGAAGTTGGCCAACAGGTTCCGGTGCGACATCATCACCCCGGCAGGCAGCCGAGTCGACCCAGATGTGTACTGCAAATACGCGGTATCCGTGGGGTTTTCGCGCTGCGCCGCGGAACCGGCCGGGGCATCGAGGTCCAAAGCGTCGACCTCGACGATCGCCGGCGATGCCAGGGAATTCGTTCTGAGATAGTCGGTGACCACACCGGCGACTGCCGACGTGGTGAGGATGACCGTCGGCTCCGCATCTTGCAGCACCGAGCTGACGCGCTCGTCGCTGACACCGCCCATGGGAACCGCCAGCGGGACCGCGATCCGGCCCGCCTGCAGCGCACCGTAGAAGGCGACGATGTAGTCCAATCCCTGCGGCGCCAGGATGAGGGCGCGGTCACCGGGTGAGCCGAATCTGTCGAGCTCTCGCGCGACATTGCACGCCCGCCGATACAGCTGGGAGTACGTCAGGCTCTCGGCGGAGCCGTCCCAATTCTGTTCGTAGTCAACAAACGTGACCGCCGTGTCATCGCCCTGCAGACCCGCACGCTCCCGCAGCAACGTCAAAATGGATGCCTCGCCCACGCAGGTCAGGGTATCGCGGTAACTGCGCCGACATATCCGGAACAGCCAGCAAACTCTATTTGAAAGGTCTTATGAATCACAGCCACGTCATTCCGCGCCAACGCACCAACGTGAGCGAAACACGTTTGCGAACGCATCGAAACGCCTCTGATCTTGACTGTTACGGAGCGGGCCGAAGCGGGGCCACGAAGTAGTTGAAATCTCCCGCATCTCACCTGCGGATTGTTTCGATCCTGGGACAACAATCCCGCAGCGAACATACTGTTGGTGATTGTGAGCGCCCGCGACGGACGCTGAGCTGCTAATGGCCGCGTGGCACCACCGGTCCAATTCCGCGGCCGGCGCACGAATGCAGGCATGGGGCCTCGTCGCGGATGAACCGCGGAAAGGCCGGCCGGGAGGAGTGGCAATTGACTGCGTCCGAAATTGTGCGCGGGGGGACAACAGGAGCGGACGCCGACATGGGGAAAACCCAGGCCGCCAAACCGGTGACTCCCGTTGCCATCATCGGCATGTCCTGCCGGCTTCCCGGCGGGATCGACTCCCCCGAGCGACTGTGGGAGGCCTTGCTTCGAGGCGACGACCTGGTCACCGAGGTTCCACCCGATCGCTGGGACGCCGACGAGTATTACGACCCGGAGCCTGGCGTGCCCGGCCGGTCGGTGTCGAAATGGGGCGCGTTCCTCGATGACGTTGCCGGATTCGACGCCGAGTTCTTCGGCATCAACGAACGCGAAAGTGCCGCACTCGATCCGCAGCAGCGGTTGCTGCTGGAGACCGCGTGGGAGGCCATGGAGCACGCGGGTCTCACGAGGGAAGCGCTGGCCGAGTCATCGACCGGAGTGTTCGTCGGATTGACACACGCCGACTACCAGATGCTGGCGGCCGACGCTCAGGCGCTGGAGGCGGCGTATGGCTTCAGCGGCAACAACTTCAGCTTGGCATCTGGCCGGATCGCTTACGCACTCGGCGTGCACGGCCCCGCGCTCACCGTCGACACGGCGTGTTCGTCGGGTCTGACGGCGGTACACCTGGCATGCCGCAGCCTGCACGAGGGTGAGAGCGATTTCGCTCTGGCGGGCGGCGCCACACTGGCTTTGGACCCGCGCAAGTTCGCCTCGGGTTCGGCCGAGGGAATGCTGTCGGCGACCGGACGCTGTCACGCGTTCGATGTCGCGGCCGACGGATTCGTGAGCGGTGAGGGCTGCGTCGTGGTCCTGCTCAAGCGGTTGTCCGACGCCGTGCGGGACGGAGACCGGATCCTTGCCGTGATTCGTGGCACGGCCGCGAATCAGGACGGCCACACCGTGAACATTGCGACACCGTCGGATGCCGCGCAGACCGCGGTGTACCGGTCGGCGTTGAGGGCCGCCGGAGTCGATCCCGGCACCGTCGGCATGGTCGAGGCGCACGGTACCGGCACACCGGTGGGCGATCCCATCGAATACGCCAGTCTGGCGAAGGTTTACGGCATCGACGGCCCCTGCGCGCTGGCGTCGGTCAAGACCAACCTCGGACATGCCCAGGCGGCCTCCGGGGCCCTAGGACTCATGAAGGCGGTCCTCGCCGTACAGCACGGCGAGGTTCCACAGAACCTGCATTTCACCCGCCTGCCCGACAAACTCGCCGAGATTCGGACCAATCTCTTTGTCCCACAGGAGACCACTCCGTGGTGCACCAACGGTCATCACCCCCGGCGGGCCGCGGTGTCGTCGTACGGACTGTCGGGGACCAATGTTCACGCGATCGTCGAACAGGCGCCGGTCCCGGCCCAGGAACACTCCGTCTCCGACTCGCCGGCGCTCCTGATGTTCCCGTTGTCATCCACCTCGTCCGAAGAACTGCGACGCACCGCCGGCCGGCTGGCCGACTGGGTTCTGGCACACGACGATGTCGCCCTGCCCGATCTGGCATACACGTTGGCGCGCCGCCGCGTGCACCGGCCGGTCCGCACCGCCGTCAGCGCTGGGACCCGACGGGAACTCATCGCCGCGTTGCGCGAGGTCGCCGAGGGCGACACCGAATACCCAGCCGCGGTCGGTCGCGACGATCGCGGTCCGGTATGGGTGTTCTCCGGACAGGGTTCGCAGTGGGCGGGAATGGGTGCCGATCTCTTGGCGACCGAACCGGCGTTCGCCGCCACCGTGGCGCAGGCCGAACCGATCATCGCCGCGGAGTCCGGATTCTCTGTGACCGAGGCGATGTCGGCGGCGGAGGCCGTGACCGGACAGGACCGGTTGCAGCCGACATTGTTCACCATGCAGGTCGCCATGGCCGCCGCCATGAAGGCACACGGAGTGGTCCCGGGAGCAGTGATCGGCCATTCCCTGGGAGAGGCCGCGGCGGCCGTTGTGGCGGGCGCACTCTCGTTGGAGGACGGGCTGCGCCTCATCTGCCGCCGGTCCCGGCTGATGTCTCGGGTTGCCGGCAAGGGCGCCACCGCCGCGGTGGAACTTCCCGCCAAAAAAGTACTTTCGGAGCTGACCGGCCGCGGCATCGACGACGTCGTGGTGGCGGTGGTGGCTTCCCCGCAGTCCACGGTCATCGCCGGCACCACTGAGACAGTGCGCGAACTCGTCGCGGACTGGGAGCAACGCGGGGTGTTGGCGCGCGAGGTCCCGGTCGACGTGGCGTTCCATTCACCACAGATGGATCCGGTCGTCGACGATCTGGCCGCGGCGCTGGCGGATCTGCGACCGCGGACGCCGGAGATTCCGTTCTATTCGGCGACTCTGTTCGACCCGCGCGAGCAACCGGTGTGCGATGCCAATTATTGGGTGACCAACATGCGCCGAATGGTGCGCTTCGCCACCGCCGTACAAGCCGCCCTGGAGGACGGCTACCGGGTCTTCGCCGAACTGTCGCCGCATCCACTGCTGACCCGGGCGCTCGAACAGACCGCCGCCGGTCGCGAGACACCGATGGCCGCCGTGGCGGCAATGCGCCGCCAACAGCCGATGCCGAACGGCCTGCGCGGGCTCCTGGTCGATTTGCACAGTGCCGGCGCCGCGGTCGACTTCTCGGTACTGGCCCCCGGCGGTCAATTGGTCGATGCCCCGCTGCCCACCTGGACGCACCGCAGGCTGTGGCTCAGCGGCAGTGGCCAGGAGGCTCCGACCCACGGCGGCTGCACCATCGCGGTCCATCCGCTGCTGGGGGCCAACGTCAGGCTGCACGAGGAACCGGAACGTCATGTCTGGCAGGCCGATATCGGCACCACGGCTCAGCCGTGGCTCGCAGACCACCAGGTTCGCTCGGTCGCCGTGCTACCGGGCGCCGCCTACTGCGAGATGGCGCTGGCTGCGGCCCGGACCGTGCTGGGCGAGGCCTGCGAGGTTCGCGACATCCGGTTCGAGCAGGCGCTGTTGCTGGACGAGCACACGGTGGTCAGCGCGTCCGCGTCGCTGTCGTCACCTGGTGTCGCCGACTTCACCGTCGAGACCGACGAGGAGGGCCGGCAGGTGCGGCACGCAACGGCCGTCCTGCGCGCCGCGGCGGATGAGATCCCGCCCAGCTACGACATTTCCGCGATCCTGGCCGCCCATCCCGGTTCCGACGATGGCGCCGAGGTGCGTAATCGGGTGGGCCAACACGGTATTCAGTACGGTCCGGCGTTCACCGGCCTGGCCTCGGTGCACACCGGCGAGGCAGAGGCGCGCACGGTGCTCGCCGAGGTGGCACTTCCCCGTTCGATCCGCTCACAGCAGGACGCGTACGGGGTGCACCCGGCGCTCCTCGATGCGTGTTTCCAGTCTGTCGAGGCACATCCCGACGTCCAGGCCGTCGGCGGCGACGTCCTCGGGTTGCCACTCGGGGTGCGACGGTTACGCATGTACGGTTCGGCCCGCAATGCGCACTACTGCTATGCGCGATTGACCTCGGCCGACGCCACGGGCATCGAAGTCGACATCGACGTTCTCGACCCGGACGGCGCGGTGCTGCTGAGCGTGCAGGGGCTACGCCTGGGCACCGGCGCGTCGGCCGGCGCCCACCACGACCAGGTGCTCAGCGAGAGACTGCTCGCCGTCGAATGGCGTCCGCGCGAACTGCCCGAGGTGGAATACGCCGATGCCGGCTCGTGGCTGGTGATCAGCGCGGCCTCCGGCCCCGACGTGGTAGCCGACAAGCTGTGCGGCATCTTGAAAGACCGTGGCGCACTGTGCACCAGCATGAGTTGGCCCAACCAAGCCGATGACTCGCTGACCTGCGAGCAGCTCGGCACTCACCTGCGGGCCGGCCGATTCACCGGGGTGGTCATCGTGACCGCACCGAATGACGGTGACCACGCCGAACGCTCCCCGCTGCTGGGACGGGACTATGTGCGCCATCTCGTCCACATCACCCGCGAGTTGCCGGAAATCCGTGGTGAACTGCCCCGCCTGTACGTCGTCACACGCAATGCGCAGACGGTGCTGGCCGGCGACGTCGCCAATTTGGAGCAGGCTGAGCTGCGCGGCCTGATCCGGGTCATCGGCACCGAACACCCGCACCTGGCCGCCACTCAGATCGATGTCGACCAGACCGTCGATGTCGAGCAACTGGCCGCACAGCTGCTCAGCGGATCCGAGGAGGACGAGACCGCGTGGCGCAACGGGCGGTGGTACACGGCGCGGCTGTGTCTGGCCCCACTGCGTCCCGAGGAGCGCCAGACCACCGTCGCCCATCACGAACGCGACAGAATGCGGCTGCAGATCCGGACGCCCGGCGACTTGGAGTCGATGGAACTCGTAGCCTGCGAGCATGTCCCGCCGGGGCCCGGGCAGATCGAGGTGGCGGTCACCGCATCCAGTGTCAACTTCGCCGATGTACTGGTCGCCTTCGGCCGCTACCCCGCCTTCGACGGCCGGCTTCCCCAGCTCGGCATCGACTTCGCCGGAGTGGTGACCGCGGTCGGCCCCGAGGTGACCGATCACAAGGTCGGCGATCGGGTCGGCGGTCTGTGCGCCGACGGTTGTTGGGGAACGTTCGTCACCTGTGACGCGCGGCTGGCCACCACCTTGCCGACGGGACTGACCGACGCCGAGGCGGCGGCGCTGACCATCGCGACCGCCACGGCCTATTACGGCCTCAACGACATGGCGCGCATCAAGTCGGGCGACAAGGTGTTGATCCACTCGGCGACCGGTGGCGTCGGCCAGGCGGCGATGGCCATCGCCCGCGCGGCCGGTGCGGAGATCTTCGCTACGGCCGGCAGTGAAGAGCGTCGACAGTTGTTGCGGGATATGGGCGTTGAGCACGTCTATGACTCCCGGTCCCTGGAGTTCGCCGATCAGATACGTCAGGACACCCAGGGATACGGCGTGGACATCGTGCTGAACTCGGTGACCGGCGCCGCCCAGCGGGCCGGCCTCGAATTGCTGGCATTCGGCGGACGATTCGTGGAGATCGGCAAGCGGGACATCTACGGCGACAGCCGGTTGGGCCTCTTCCCCTTCCGGCGCAACCTGTCGTTCTATGCCGTGGATCTGGCGCTGATGTCCGTCAGCCATCCGGACCGGCTTCGTGAACTGCTGTCCACGGTCTACCTGCTGAGCGCCGAGGGCGACCTTCCGATGCCCGAGTTCACCCGCTACCCACTTGCCGATGCGGCCAACGCCATTCGGACGATGAGCGGCGCCCAACACACCGGCAAGCTCGTGCTCGACATCCCGCACACCGGATCCAGCCGGCTCGTGGTTCCACCATCGCAGGTGCGGGTGTTCCGTTCGGACGGTGCGTACATCATCACCGGCGGTCTCGGTGGTCTCGGATTGTTCATCGCCGAGAAGATGGCGACCAACGGATGTGGACGCATCGTGTTGTCCTCCCGCTCGCAACCGAGCGAACCCGTGCTCCAGGTCCTCGATCGCATCCGGGCCACCGGGGTGGACGTCGTCGTCGAGTGCGGTGACATCGCCGAACCCGAAACGGCGGAACGGTTGGTGGCGGTGGCGACCGCCGGCGGACTTCCGGTGCGGGGCGTCTTGCATGCGGCGGGCGTGATCGAAGATGCCGCTCTGACCAACATCACCGATGAACTGATCGAGCGCGACTGGGCACCAAAGGTTTACGGTGCGTGGAACCTGCACACCGCGACGGCCGACCAGCCGTTGGACTGGTTTTGCTCGTTCTCGTCGGCGGCGGCACTGGTCGGCTCTCCCGGACAGGGTGCATACGCTGCGGCCAACAGCTGGCTGGACGCCTTCAGCTTGTGGCGCCGCTCCAAGGGGTTGCCGGGCACCGCGATCGCCTGGGGCGCGTGGGGGCAGATCGGCCGCGGCACCGACCTGGCCGAGAGCGCCGGCGCCGCCATCGCACCGGACGAAGGTGCGTACGCGTTCGAAGCGCTGCTGCGTCACGACCGGGCATACACCGGGTACGCCCCGATCGCGGGCACGCCGTGGCTTTCGGTGTTCGCCGAACGCAGCCCGTTCGCCGAGGCCTTCCGCTCAACCCGCCAGAGCGCGACGGGAACCAGCAAGTTGCGCGCCGAACTCGACGATCTGCCACCCGAGGAGTGGGCCGCCAAGCTGCGGCACGTGATCTCCGATCAGATCAGCGTGATCCTGCGCCGCAGCGTCGATCCGGACCGTCCCCTCTCCGAGTACGGGATGGACTCGCTCGGGGCACTCGAATTGCGAACCCGCATCGAGAATGAAACCGGCATTCGCATCTCGGCCACGGGCATCACGACCGTGCACGGTTTGGCCGACCTGCTGTGCGAGAAGCTCCTGCCCGCAGGAGCCACCGCTTCAGCAAACCCGGAGAGAGGTTAGGTGCCGATATGCCCTCACATCGACCGGGTGGGTGTCCGAGTCCGGTGACGAACCGTCGTTCCCCTCGGTCATCCCGTCCACCTCGGCTCCTGACAGGTCCTACGCCGACCCGCCAGGTTCAACCCCGGCGGGGCGGCAACCGGCACGGACGCCGCGAAACTAGTTACTTCACAACGCATCCGATGACGGCCTAACAGGAAACAACAGCAGAGTCACACCGAATCCTCGGAGCCGGTGCGCGATGGGGCCACGCCGTTCAGGTGTCGCCGACCGTGACGTGCACAGGCCCGCGGTTTCGCATGGCCAAACGCGCTCAAAGTGCTCGCGATCAAGTTTCGAGAATCCCTGCAGCAAATAACACACGAGGTAGTATTCCGGTCATGTGGGGCTCGTTGGTGGTACTGGCACTCTTGACGACGATCAATCCCGTGCGCCTCGGAATCATTCTTCTGGTGCTCTCTCGACCACGGCCCGTGCAAAACCTGTTCGCCTATTGGGCGGGCGCGGTCCTGATCGGACTCGCCAGCCTCGTCATTCCACTGATCGTGCTCCACTCCACTCCGGCGTCGTCCGCGTTCGCGAAGAGATTCGCTCACCCCACCGCAGACCCGATGACACAGCGCATCACCATCGGACTCGGCATTACCCTGCTGGCCATCGCCGCATTCATGGTGGCGCGCAATGTGCTACGGAAACCGGTCACTGCAGGCAGCCGTCAGCGAGCGGCGGGAGACGGCAGCGGTACCACCACCACACTCGTGGACGATTCGGGTGCCCCGCCGGCCATCACGAGGCTGTTGTACCCCACCCCGGCCGACGCCGACGCCGATCCCAAATCTCGTCGACTGATCGGCCGTGTTCGGGAGGCGTGGCAGAACGGATCCCCCTGGATCCCGTTCGTCATCGGAATCATCGTGGTCCCACCACTCGACGGAATCCTGTTCGCCCTCGCCATCGTCGTCGCCTCGGGCGCTTCGTTCGAGGTCCAACTGATCGCACTGATCGTATTCGTCTTCGGCGTGCTCATGGTGGAGGAGTTCATCCTCGTCAGCAACGTCATCGCGCCCGCGAGAACTCAAGCGGCACTACGTAAGTTGCACGAATGGGCCAGTGCGCATCGTCAGACGTTCGCCGCGGCCATCTGCGCGGTGGTCGGCGCTTCCCTGGTGCTCCGGGGCTTGGGCGGGCTCTGAATCGGTGATCCACCGGGCAGCGGGTGCGGAAGTCGACAGAATTCGCTGAATCGACCGCGAGCGGTTTGTCGGACCGGCGGAGGTCACACCCTGTCACGTTCTCCGCTGATGCCGGCCCCAGATCGCCTTGCGCGCAGGCTTGCCATTCTCCGGCTGTGAAGAACCAAAAATCCGGCACCCCAACCGAGGCGGATGTACGCTGCTAGCTGGGGAAATCAATGTGCAGCATCGAGGTGCCATGAAATCTTTGATGAATATTCTGGCCAGCGGCACGCTCGGCATCGTGGTGGTCGGATTGCTGATCTTCGTGCCCGCAGGCACGCTCGATTACTGGCAAGCATGGGTGTTCCTCGCCGTTGTCGTCATCTCGGGATGGGTTGCTGGCGCCTACTTCCTGCGGACGAATCCCGCGGTACTCCAACGCCGAATGCCGGCGGCCGAGAGCCGAAAGCCACAGAAGATCCTTGCCACCGCGCTGTTGCTGCTGTGGGGGGCAATGATCGTGGTCAGCGCACTCGACCATCGCTTCGGCTGGTCCGCGGTTCCAACGTCGGTCTCCGTGGTCGGCAACGTTCTGGTGGCGCTCGGTATCGGCGGCCTGACGCTCGTCCTCGCACAGAACAACCATGCGGCGGTGACCATCCGCGTCGAGGAGGGCCAGCAGCTTGTCTCGACAGGCTTGTACGGGCTGGTTCGGCATCCGATGTACAGCAGCGACATCTTTCTGTTGGCCGGGATTCCCCCGGCGCTCGGGTCGTACTGGGGGCTGCTTTTCGCCGTCCCGTGCCTGGTGGTCCTCGTCCTCCGCATCCACGACGAAGAACGGCTGCTCCGGGAAGAACTTGATGGATACCGCGAGTACACGCAGGCGGTTCGCTACCGCATGGTCCCGCTCATTTGGTGACGACCTGGAGGGCAAAGAATCGGCTCGCGGTGCTCGAAGCGGCCACACTGCTCCGCATCAAGGACTCAGTACGGATGTGAGCTGTTGTACGTATCCACTCAGTGATTCGGGTGTGAACATCTCGAAGTGTGTGCAGCCCACCGGAAGCACGGTGATCTCCCCGGACACATAGGGACGCCAACTGCGCAGCAGCGACCGGGCGGCCCTGCCGTTGCGCAACCGCGCCAACCGCGACCCGATCCCATCCCCACCGCTATCGGCGCACCGCGGACGCGCCGCCGAGAACATCACGACGTCACCGTCGAACACACCCGGCCGATGATCGAGAAGCATCAGCTGACCCGCACTGACACTGCGCGCCATGAACTCCACCAACTGACGCGACGGCGGGCTGGAACCTTTCTTCAGAATCATTTCCGAAACTCGCGGATACGTCAGGGGTCTCCAATGCAAGGGGACACCAATGTCGTTGGTGCGCAGGATGTAATCCAGTACCCATCCCTCGGCGATGGCCTGATCTTTCGCAATGGCCTGCGTGATGCGTTTCCAGAATTTGTTGGGGTTCAACAACCCATCGAGCAGCACCAGCCGCTGCACTTCACACCCACGCCGCTGAAGCTCAATCGCCAGCGCATGAGCCACCACACCACCAAACGACCAACCCAAGATGCGATACGGCCCCACCGGATACAACTCCTGCAACCGATCGGCATACCGCACCGCCATGTCGTTGATCGACCGCACCTCGGTCTCGCCCTCGGCCTGAGCCTGATTGATCCCCACGATCGGCCCATCCACATACCGACCCAACGCCCGATACGACCAACTCAACCCGAAACCATCGTGCACACAACACAACGGCACACCGTCACCAGGCTTGAGCACCTCGACCGGAACCACTTCCCGCGAACTGTCGGCCCGACCCACCTGCCGGGCCAACCCACGCACCGTCGGCGCATCGAACATCACCCGCACCGCCAGATCGGCACCGAGACGGGCATTAGCCGCGGCAATCACCCGCATCGCCGACAACGAATCCCCACCCAGATCAAAGAACGAATCGTCCACTCCGACCCGCTGCACCCCCAAAACCTGAGCATAAATACCGGCCAAGATGTCCTCGGTCGGGGTTTCGGGGGCGCGATAGTGCTGCCCTTCGGCATAGTCGGGTGCCGGCAGCGCTCGTTTGTCGAGTTTTCCGTTGACCGTCAACGGCAGCACGTCGAGCACCATCACGCTTGCCGGCACCATGTAGCCCGGTAATCGTTCAGCAAGCTGAGTACGCACCTGCGCTGGTTCGGCTTTGCCCGTCACGTACGCGACCAGGCGCTTGTCACCCGGGCGGTCCTCCCGAGCGATCACCGCCGCCTGATCCACCCCCGCCAAACCAGCCAACACCGTTTGAATCTCACCCAACTCAACCCGATACCCACGAATCTTGACCTGCTCATCAGCCCGACCCAAATACTGCAACTGACCATCCACACCCCACCGCACCAAATCCCCAGTCCGATACATCCGCTGCCCCCCAGCAAACGGACACGCCACAAACCGAGACCCCGTCAACCCACCCCGACCCAGATACCCGACGGCCAAACCAGACCCAGCCACATACAACTCACCCACCACACCAACCGGCACCGGACGCAACCACCGATCCAACACAAAAAACGCCGCCCCCGGAATCGGCCTTCCGATCGGGACAACACCCGACCCTGCCACCAACGGGGCACTAAACGACGTGTACCACGTCTCCGTCGGGCCATAACCATTGACCATCACCCGACCCGGCGCCCACCGATCCACCAACTCCACCGGACACGCCTCACCAGCCACCACCAACGCCGCAGACCCCAAACCCTGCGACGACAACGCCGCCGCCGCCGACGGCGTCTGATTCAACACCGTCACACCCTCGGCAACCAGCAACGCATGCAACTCATCCGGTGAACCCACCAACCCATCAGGCACCACCACCAACCGGCCACCGCTCAGCAGCGCACCGAAGATCTCCCACACCGACACGTCAAAGGCATACGAGTGCCACTGCGACCACACCCCCGCGGTCGGCAACCCCACATCCAACGACGCCAACAACCCCGTCACATTGCTGTGCGGGACCGCCACCCCCTTCGGCACCCCCGTCGTCCCCGACGTATAAATGAGATAAGCAATGTCGTCCCCGGACGGCACCGGCTGCACCGCGGAACAGGGTTGCGCCTCGATGCGCCGATCCTGGACGTCGACAACGGCCACACCCAGACCATCGAACCGGCCCGCCAACCCGCTAGTGGTGACCGCGGCCACCGGTCGGGCATCACCGACCACCACAGCGATCCGCGCATCCGGGTACGCCGGATCCAACGGCAAATACGCCGCCCCCGACTTCAACACACCCAAAATCGCCACAATCGCATCAACCGAACGATTCAGCACCAACGCCACACACTCACCCGGACCAGCACCCTGACCAACAAGCAGGTGCGCCAACCGATTCGAGGCTTCGTCGAGTTCTCGATACGACATGGACCTGCCGTCGAAACTCACCGCCACCGCATCCGGCACCCGAACCACCTGCCCGGCAAACACCTCCGGAATCGAACCCGCCACCCTCGCCGATGCGGTCAACGCAGCCCGATTACCCAACTCATCCAGACGAACACGCTCGTCGCAGTCCAACACATCGATAGACGACAAGCGCCGCGCCGGATCAGCCGTCATCGCCGCCAAAATCCGCTCCAACCGCCCAACCATCACCTCGATCGTGCCGGCATCAAACACATCCGTACGGAACTCCACCGAACCACCAATCCCCGCCCAAGCGTCCTCCGCGTCGAACCTCTCCCCCAAGGAGAACACCAAATCCATACGAGCGACATGGGTTTCAGCGGACAACGGCGTCACGGCAACATCACCCATACCCGCCCCGGTGACCGGAGTGCCACCGCCACGGCCGGCGAAGTTCTGCCACGCGAACAACACCTGGACCAATGGGCTATGCGTCCGACTGCGCGTCGGGTTGAGCCGGTCCACCAACACCTCGAACGGCACATCCTGATGCTCAAACGCCCCCAGGCTACGCTGACGCACCTGCCCCAGCAGCTCGCCCACGGTGGGATCGTCAGCCAAGTCGACCCGCAACACCAACGTGTTCACGAAGAACCCGACCAGATCATCGAGGGCCGGATCGTTACGCCCCGCAATCGGGAAACCCACCGCCACATCAGAACTGGCACTCAAACTCGACAACAGCACCGCCAACGCAGCCTGCACCACCATGAAACTGGTCGCACCGTGCTCCCGCGCCACCGCGGCCACCCGCCGCTGCAACTCCGCCGACCACTCCACCTCCACGCTGGCACCGCGGTGATCGGCCACCGCCGGGTACGGGCGGTCCGTCGGCAACTCCAACCGATCCGGCAACCCCGCCAGGGTGCGCTCCCAGTACGCCACCTGCGCAGAGATACGACTATCCGGGTCGGCGAGATCACCCAGATGAGCTCGCTGCCACAGCGTGTAATCCACATATTGCACCGGCAACGGGGACCACTGCGGCGCCTGTCCGGCACACCGAGCGGTGTATGCCAGCGCTAGATCTGCCACCAGTGGACCAACCGATGAACCATCACCGGCGATATGGTGCACCACCGTCACCAAAAGGTGCTCGCTGTCCGAAACTCGGAAAAGCCAAGCCCTCAGCGGTAGTTCAACTTCCAGGTCGAAGTGATGACGAACCGCCTCGCCGACGGCTTGCTCCAGCCGATCCGCCGACCAGTCTCCGGCGTCAACCACCTGCCAGCCGAAATCGGCCTCTCCGGCAGGCACCACAACCTGTTGCGGCACCCCTTCGTGCGCCACGAACACAGTACGCAACGATTCGTGCCGACCCACCACATCGGCCAATGACTCGGCCAATGCTCCGACGTTCAACCCTCCGGTGATCCGCAACGCGGTCGGCATGTTGTACGTCGCGACCTCACCCTCGAACTGGCTCAAGAACCACAACCGCTGCTGGGCATACGACAACGGCACCACTTCCGGCCGCGGTTGAGCCGTCAGTGGCGCACCGGGTCGGTCGCCGGCATGCAGACACATCCAGTCCGCCAGCCCGGCCACCGTGGAAACGTCGAACAACACCCGGATCGGGACAGCGACGCCCAGTTCGTTCCGAATTCGTGCGAGCAGCCGCGTCGCCGACAGTGAGTGACCACCCAGATCGAAGAACGAATCATCGATGCCGACTCGCGTTCCGCCGAGGATGTCGCTGAACAGGGCCGCCAGCGCGCGTTCGCGGTGATTGCGCGGCGCCCGATAGGCCGCGCCACTGTGGAATTCGGGCGCGGGCAGTGCCCGTTTGTCCAGCTTGCCGTTGACCGTCAGCGGCAGGGCATCCAACACCGTGATGGAGGCGGGCACCATATACTCGGGCAACCTCTCGGCCAGATAGGCCCGAAGTTCCGCAACGCGCTCGATGATCGCGGGATCGTTGACGGCCCCGGCCAGGGTGCAGCCCGTGTCGGCCGGCAGATAGAGATCGGAGAGAGCCTCCAGCGCACCGGTGCCGCGAGTGAGGACGATATCCATCAGACCGGCAGTAGGCGACCACGTCACCGACGTGAGGTATCCAAGTTCTTCACCCAGCTGATAGCACTCGTGCGGCAGCACCGCATCGGCGACGGATATGTCACCACGCAACTCACCGACCGGCACTCCGTCCCGGGCGTGGATCAGCGCCTGCGCCAGAAGGGCATCCGGCCGAATTCCGGCGTGGGGCACTCCGGTTACGCGTAGCTCGGGCAGCCCCCGGGTTCGCAAAGACTTCTCGAGCCCGGCGAGACTGCCGAACCGCTGCCACGGCTCCGACGGCAGTTGGGCCACGGAGCGCGCCGGAGCCGGAGCCTTCCGCAGAACCACGTCGTACCGGTAGCTGCTGAGTTCGTTCACCGCGTGCATCTGTTTGAGATGCATCTCAACGGCGCCGATGTCGCCGAGTTGCCCCGGCAACGCCGTGAAGAATTCGGGGGCAAGCAGAAGTTCTTGCTCGGCAAGCATTTCCCGGCGCACCCGCTCACGAACCGACGCGGCGCTGTCATCGGTCCCCGCAGCGCACACGATCCCGGTGGTGAACGCCCGCAACAACGACAGATTGCGCACGTCACCGAGGAACACCGCTCCGGCCGGCGCCAGCAGGCGCGTCGCCAGCGCCAGCACATCCAGCAAGTAACCCGCGCTGGGGAAATACTGGATGACCGAGTTGAGCACCACGACATCGAAATATCCCTCCGGCAACCCATCTGGCGCATCGGCAGGCTGGATCCGGAGCTGAACCCGATCACCCCACGGCTGAGAGCCCAGCGCCGTCTGCAACCTCTGAACCGTCGGTGTGGAGAAATCGGTGCCCCAGTACTCCTGGCATGTCGGAGCGATCTGCGACAGCAGCAACCCCGAACCCACACCGATCTCGAGAACCCGTTGCGGGCGCAGAGCCATGATGCGATCAACGGTCGCCGACCGCCATTCCCGCATCTGATCCAGCGGTATCGGCTCGCCGGTGTAACTGCTGATCCAGCCGCCGAAATCCTCACCGAGCACGGCCGGTTCGACCTCGGCCTGCGCCTTCGAATAGACGCCGCCCCACACTCCCTGCCACTGCTTGACAAGCTGCTCCTCGCGCTCAGGCTCCCGAACCAGCATCAGCTCCGGATCGAAAACGACATAGCCGCCCAACAACTTGTCGTCGTGGTCATCGGTCCGGCCCTCGGCCGAAACCGGCGCTCGAGCGACGACCACGGCCTGCGCCACACGGGGATGGGCTGCCAGTACCGACTGGACCTCGCCGAGTTCGATGCGGTACCCGCGGATCTTGACCTGCTCATCGGCACGTCCCTCATACAGCAGCTGACCATCCGCGCCCCAGCGCACCAGATCGCCGGTGCGATACATCCGGGCTCCCGTACCGTCGAACGGGCACGCCATGAACCGTGATGCGGTCAGACCCGACCGTCCCCAATACCCGACTCCGACACCGCGGCCTGCCACATACAGCTCACCGATCACACCCACCGGCACCGGGCGCAGCCATCGATCCAGTACGAACAAGGCTGTACCGGGCATCGGGTATCCGATCGGGACAACGCCCGTCCCGCCGTCACCGAGCGCCTTCAACGGGTCACTGATCGCCACCCACATCGTGGTTTCGGTCGGCCCGTACTGGTTGATCATCGACCGGCCCGGGGCCCAGCGTTCCACCAGCTCGGCGGGACAGGCCTCGCCGCCCACCAGCAGGGCCATCGATTCCAGACCGTCGGGCGACAGCCCTCCGACCGCGGACGGCGTCTGGCCCAGCACATCGACTTTCTCGTCGACCAGAAGTGCGTGAAAATCCGTCGGAGAGAGCGCTACCGACTCGGGCACCACAACCAGCCTGCCACCGTGAAGGAGAGCCATGAAGATCTCCCAGCCCGAGATGTCGAAGCTGTAGGAGTGCCACTGGGTCCAGGCCCGCCCGGACTCGGTCAGGTTCGGGTCGAGTGATTCCAGCAGTTGAATCACGTTGTGGTGCGCGATGGCAACACCTTTCGGGACGCCGGTGGTACCCGACGTATAGATGATGTAGGCGATGTCATCGGGCCGAGGCCCGGGCAGTTCCGCGCATTCGAGATCTGTGACGGACGAATCATCGACATCGATGATCGGCAACTTGTGACCGTCCAGCCGACCTGCCAGCGCGGCTGTGGTGACTGCGGCGACCGGCGCGGCGTCTTCGAGCATGAAGGCGATCCGCGAGTCAGGGTGGACCGGGTCGATCGGCAGGTAGGCAGCGCCCGTTTTCAGCACCGCCATGATCGATACGATCGCTTCGGAGCAGCGGTTGAACAACAGCGCCACGCACTGCCCGGGGCCGGCACCCCGGCTGATCAGACAGCGCGCCAACCGATTCGATGCCTCATCCAACTCCCGATACGTGGTCGAGCGCCCGGCGAACCGCAGCGCCACCGCATCCGGGTCTCGCGCGACCTGCTGGGCGAACACCACCGGTATCGACACCGGACTCGCCGGCTCAGACAAGACGCCGCGATTGCCGATCGCGTCCAGTTCGGCGCGCTCGGCGTCATCGAGAATGCCGATCGAGGACAGCAACCCGGCCGGATCGGCCGTCATTGCTTCCAGCACTCGTTCCAAGCGCCCGATCAACGCCTCGATGGTGACCGCATCGAACACATCGGTACGGAACTCGACCGTCCCGTGAATTCCGTCCGGCTCTCCGGCGTCGGTCCAGACTTCCCGCAGGAAGAACGCCAAATCCATACGGGCGGTGTGTGTCTCAGCCGACAACGGTGTGACCCGCAGGTCGCCCATGGTCGCCTCGGCATCGGGAGCACCGCCACCCTGCCCGGCGAAGTTCTGCCAGGCGAACATCACCTGGATCAAGGGGTGGTGGGTGAGGCTACGGCTCGGGTTGAGCCGGTCCACCAATACCTCGAACGGCACATCCTGGTGCTCGAAAGCACCCAGGCTGCGCTGGCGCACCTGCTCCAACAACTCGGCGACGGTCGGATCGCCGGTCAGATCGACCCGCAACACCAACGTGTTGACGAAGAAACCGACGAGATCGTCGAGCGCCGGGTCACTACGTCCGGCGATCGGGAACCCGACCGCCACATCGGAACTCGCACTCAAATTCGACAGTAGGACGGCCAGGCCGGCCTGCATCACCATGAAACTGGTCGCATTGTGTTCGCGTGCCACCCGGGCGACCCGCTGCTGCAACCGCGCCGACCAACGCACGTCCACGCTGGCACCGCGGTAATCGGCCACGGCGGGATACGGCCGATCCGTCGGCAACTCCAGCCGTTCCGGCATGCCGGCCAGAGCTCGCTCCCAGTACGCCACCTGCGCAGAGATGCGGCTGTCCGGGTCGGCCAGGTCACCGAGGTAACCCCGTTGCCACAGCGTGTAATCGACGTACTGAACCGGCAACGGTTCCCAATCCGGCGCTTGATCCGCCGACCGGCTCGCGTAGGCGATACCAAGATCACGCACCAGCGGTCCGACCGACGAACCGTCTCCGGCAATGTGGTGCACCACTGCCACGAACACATGCTGGTCGTCGGCGAGACGGAAAAGCCAGGCACGGACCGGTATCTCGGTTTCCAGGTCGAAGTTGTGCGACACGGCGGTCCCGACGGCCTCCATCAACTGGTCCACCGACCAACCACTACCGTCAACCACCTGCCACCCGAAATCGGCCGCTCCAGCCGACAGCACCACCTGCTGGGGCAACCCGTCGGACGCGGCAAAAATCGTGCGCAGCGACTCATGGCGGCCGATCACGTCCGCCAGCGCCGCACCCAACGCCTCCACATTCAGCTTCCCATCGATGCGCAACGCCGTCGGCATGTTGTAGGTCGCTGCCTCGCCCTCGAACTGGCTCAAGAACCAGAGCCGTTGCTGCGCATACGACAGCGGCACCACCTCTGGCCGTTCAACCGGAATCAGCGGCGGCAATCCTGCCGTGCCCTCGCCGAGACGCCCAGCCAGCTGGGCTATCGCCGGGGCGTCGAACAGGGTGCGTACCGCGACGGCAACACCTACAGCCTTGTGGATGGCTGCGGTCACCCGCATCGCCGACAACGAATCCCCACCGAGGTCGAAGAACGAGTCGTCGATCCCGACCCGCTCCAGTCCGAGCACATGGGCGTAGATGCCGGTCAGGATCTCCTCGATGGGCGTGGTGGGGGCGCGGTAGCACTCGGCGTCGGCGTACTCGGGTACCGGGAGCGCCCGCCGGTCGAGCTTGCCGTTGACCGTCAGCGGCAGCGCCTCCAACACCATGACCGCCGCCGGCACCATATAGTCGGGCAATCGCTGCGCAAGTTGAGCCCGCAGCTCCGCCGGATCGGCGGAGCCGGTGACATAGGCGACCAGCCGCCTGTCGCCCGGACGGTCCTCGCGGGCGATCACGACCGCCAGCCGCACACCGTCGAGATCGGCGAGCGCGGTTTGGACTTCACCGAGTTCGATGCGGTATCCGCGGATCTTCACCTGCTCGTCGGCACGGCCGAGGTACCGCAACTGCCCGTCACTGCCCCAGGACACCAGATCCCCGGTGCGATACATGCGTGTGCCCGCTCCACCGAACGGACACGCCACAAACCGGGATGCGCTCAGTCCCGACCGGTGCACGTAACCCACGCCGACACCGCGGCCGGCCACGTACAACTCGCCCACCACTCCGGCAGGTACCGGACGCAGCCATTGATCCAGCACGAACAACGCCGCCCCCGGTACCGGTGCGCCGATCGGCACCACGCCCGAACCCGGCCGCAGCGGCGCGCTGATCGTGGCATACACCGTCGTCTCGGTCGGACCGTAGGCGTTGATCATCACGCGGTCCTGAGCCCACCGATCCATCACCTCGGGCGGGCAGGCTTCACCCGCCACTACCAGCGCCGCCGACTCCAGGCCCTGCTCCGACAACATCCCTGCGGCCGAAGGAGTCTGGCTCAACACGGTGACGCGTTCGGTGACCAGCAGGTCATTCAGTTCCTGCGGGCTACGTGCCACCGAATCGGGCACCACCACCAGGCGACCACCGTGCAGCAACGCACCGAACATGTCCCATACCGAAACATCGAAGACCAACGAGTGCCATTGCGTCCACACCGATTGTGACGAGACCAGGGCCGGGTCCACCGAGCTCATGAGCTGGGTGACGTTGCCGTGGGTGATTGCGACGCCTTTCGGCACGCCCGTGGTGCCCGAGGTATACATCACGTACGCCAGATCGTGGGGCGCCGGCACCGGCAGAGAGGTAGCCGGACAACCGTCGATCCGCGCGTCGTCGACGTCGATGACGACCAGATCGGTCCCGTCAAGCCGCTCCGCCAATCCGGCAGTGGTCACCGCCGCCACGGGCGCGGCATCGGAGATCATGAACTGCACCCGGGCGTCCGGAATCGCCGGTTCTATCGGCAGATAGGCGGCCCCGGCCTTCAACACCGCCAGAATCGCCACCACTGCCTCGGTGCACCGGTTGAACAACAACGCAACGCACTGACCGGGACGCGCGCCGCAGTCAACCAGCAAGTGCGCCAACTGATTCGATGCCTCGTCCAGCTCACGATAGGTCAGCGATCGGCCATCGAAGGTTACCGCGACCGTCTCCGGCGACCTGGCGACCTGTTGTGCGAAAAGTTCCGGAATCGACGCCGAATGTGCGGGTTCGGTCAACACCGCCCGATTCCCGAACCGCCCCAGCCAGATATGGTCGGAGGCATCGAGTAGGTCCACCGACGACAACCGTTGGGTCGAGTCGGACGTCATCGCCACCAACACCCGGTGCCATCGGTCGATCAGCGTCTCGACGCTGGAGGCATCATAGACGTCGGTACGGAACTCGACGGTCCCACCGATTCCTGCGGGTTCTCCGTCCGCCGCGAAGCGCTCCGACAGGGAGAAGGTCAAATCCATTCGTGCGGTGTGGGTTTCCGCCGTCAGCGGCGCGACGCGCACATCACCCAAGGTGGCCCCGGCGGTGGGAGCGTCGGCGAAGTTCTGCCACGCCAACAGTACCTGCACCAACGGGTGGTGGGCCAGGGTGCGGGCCGGGTTGAGCCGCTCGACCAGCACCTCGAACGGCACATCCTGGTTGTCGTACGCGGCCAGGCTGCGCCGGCGAACCTGCGCCAGTAGGTCGGCGACAGTGAGGTCGCCGCTCACATCGACCCGAAGCACCAGGGTGTTGACGAAGTAGCCCACCAACGCATCCAGCGCCGGATCGCTCCGGCCGGCAGTCGCGATACCCACCGCCACATCGGAAGTGGCGCTGGTCTTGGCCAGCAGTACCGCCAGTGCGGCTTGGATCACCATGAAGCTGGTCGCACCGTGGTCGCGTGCCAGCTGCCTGACGCTCCGCTGTAGGTCGGCCGGCCAATCGACATCGATGCTGGCCCCCTGGTAGTCGGCCACTCGCGGATACGGCCGGTCGGTGGGTAGGTTCAGCCGTTCAGGTAAGTTCGCCAACGCCTCTCGCCAGTAGGCCACTTGCCCGGCAATACGGCTGTCGGGGTCGGCCAGATCGCCCAGATACTCACGCTGCCAGAGGGTGTAATCCACATACTGGACCGGCAATGGCGCCCAGTCCGGGGCGCGACCCACGGACCGGCTGGTGTAGGCCACACCCAGATCCGCGATCAACGGCGCGACCGATGAACCGTCCCCGGCGATATGGTGCACCACCCCCGCCAGCACATATTCATCCGCGTCTACGCGGAACAGCGTTGCGCGCAAAGGGCACTCGGCCGATAGGTCAAACGTGTAACCGACCACACGCTCGATAGCCTGGCGCTGCTCACCTGCCGTCCAACCGCTGGCATCAACGACCTGCCATCCGACTTCAGCTTGCCCGGTCGGCACCACCACCTGTTCCGGCACACCGTCAACCGCGCGAAACACCGTGCGCAACGACTCGTGACGGTCCACCACATCGGCCAGCGCCTGCCCCAGCGCACCGATGTCCACGCGTCCACTCAGCCGCAACGCCACCGCCATGTTGTAAATGGGCGACGGGCCCTCCAACTGATCCAGGAACCACAACCGTTGCTGGGCATACGACAACGGGATAACCGCCGGCCGTTGTCGGGCGATCAGCGGCTGACGCCCACCGCCACCGGAGTTCACGGCAGCCGCGAGCCCGGCGACCGTCGGCGCCTCGAACACCGAGCGAACCCGAAGGTCGGCGTCCAGACTCGTATTGATCGCATTGACCAGGCGTGTCGCCGACAGGGAGTCGCCGCCGAGGTCGAAGAAGGAGTCGTCGACGCCGACGCGGTCCATACCCAGGACCTGGGCGTAGATGCCGGCCAGGATCTCCTCGGTCGCGGTGCTCGGCGCCCGATAGTGATCACTGTCGACATACTCCGGTGCCGGCAGGGCACGTTTGTCGAGCTTGCCGTTGACCGTCAACGGCAACGCATCAAGAGCCACGACCGCCGCGGGCACCATATAAGCCGGCAACCGCTCGGCCAGTACCCCACGTACTTGCACCGGGTCCGCGGTGCCAGTGACATAACCGACCAGCCGCTTGTCGCCAGGCTGATCCTCGCGGGCGACCACCACGGCCTGTTGCACACCGTCCAGATCGGCTAGCGCGCTTTGGATCTCACCCAACTCGATGCGGTAACCGCGGACCTTGACCTGATCATCGGACCGCCCGGCATACCGCAACTGCCCATCCGGACCCCACGACACCAAATCCCCGGTCCGATACATCCGCGCACCCGGCTCACCGAACGGACACGCCACAAACCGCGAAGCACTCAAGCCGGCACGCCGCACATACCCGAGCCCGACACCGCGACCGGCCACATACAACTCCCCCACCACACCGGCAGGCACCGGACGCAAAGCCCGATCAAGAACAAACAACGCCGCCCCCGGCACCGGCACCCCAATCGGCACCACACCCATCCCCGGCTGCATCGGCTTACTGATCGTCGCGTACACCGTGGTCTCGGTCGGCCCATAACCATTGATCATCACCCGACCCGGCGCCCACCGATCCACCACATCCGGCGGGCACGCCTCAGCAGCCACCATCAACGCCGACACCGAACCCAACCTGTCCGGATCCAAAACCCCCACCGCCGACGGAGTCTGACTCAAGACGGTGACGTGTTCATCGACCAGAAGGGCATGCAGATCCTGCGGTGAACGGGTGGTCTGCTCGGGCACGACCACCAGGCGTGCACCATGCAGCAAAGCACCCCAGATCTCCCACACCGAATAATCAAACGCCAACGACGAACACGCCGCCCACACCTGGCCCGGGCCCAACCCGAACCCAACATCCATACCGTCAAACAAACGCGTCACGTTCTGATGGGTAACCGCAACACCTTTCGGCGTCCCCGTCGTCCCCGACGTATAAATAATGTGCGCCACATCATCGGCAGCCGGACCCGGCAACGCACTTGAGGACTGTGCATCTATGCGGGGGTCATCAACCTCGAGCACCGGAACACCGGACGCGCGCAACCGCTCAGCCAACTCCGCCGTCGAGATCACCGCCACCGGCGCCGCATCACCGAGCATGAACTCCACCCGAGCATCCGGAACCACCGGATCAATCGGCAGATACGCCGCACCCGACTTGAGCACCGCCAGGATCGCCACCACCGCATCAGCCGAACGGCCCATCAACAACCCAACACAGGCACCCGGCCCAGCACCCTCGGCAACCAGAAACCGCGCCAACCGATTCGACGCCTCATCCAACTCCCGATACGACAACGACGCGCCCTCAAAACACACCGCCACCGCATCCGGCGCTTGCTCCACCCGGGCGGCGAACAACTCCGGAATCGACGACCCCACCACCGACCCCGACAACACCGCGCGATGACCGAACTCGAACAGCTCCTCGTGCTCGTCCTCATCCAGGAAATCCAGCGACGACAACCGCCGAGTCAAATCAGCAGTCACGACGAAGCCCCGCGAATGGTCAAGACAAGAGGGTGACGATCACCGTCGCCCAGCGGCCGGATGCGCACCTGGTCCTCCCTCGCACCGAGTCGACCAGCGATAAATCGCTCAGCGATCAGGCTGCACGGCGGTTGTCTCCGCCTCGCGTCCTCGTCATATGCCCTTGGCCCACTCCAGCTATCTAATGTCTCGTTGCAGAGCGCCAGCATAACCACTTCGAGTTGCCATGGAGTCCGATTCGAGAATCCGATAAACATTCGCCCGCCACGCCACGGCCACGACCTCGTTTCGGGCACTCCCGCTATTGTTTGGCAATCGAAGTGACTTCGGCAAATGGCCGCCATCAGATCGCCCACCTCGGACATCGCACAGCTCGGCGGCCTCAAAAACTGCAACTACCGAGCCATGATCGTCAATGCACCCGCGGGTCACCGACACCCTGGGCGACGATGGGCCTTTCGCGCGCCGAGCGGGACAACCGGACCGGAATCGTGGGCGGATAATTGCGCAGTTCACCGCGATATTTAGCGGTGTGCTGCGGGGTCGCCGATGATCGCCTCCTCCCCCGCGGTTCGCTCGCCGCTTGACTCATCGACGATCGCACCTCGCCAGCCGATGCATGACAGGGACGTAATTCAGTCCAGCGAAGCGACCCGTGCCCGCACCGTTCGACATTCCCAGTAGAACTGGGCCGCCACCCAGAGCGGAACAGGTACAGCAAATATTGATTCCGATCTTGACCATATCCCGCTCACCGCATTTCCGGGGCCGGCCGGCAACGGGAAGTTAGCCAGGGCGAACTCGACATCCACCTTCGACACCGCCTTCAATGGAATTTGCGACTGCAAACATGGCAAACATTCAAGATCAAGGCGTTATGGCTATCTCGGATCACGTTCGAATGTCGGGCCGCAGGGAGGTCGCGTCACGTTCGGCCGTTCAAGATCGGCCGGCGGTCAGGGCCGGTCAGTGGCCGTCATCGGTGACGACTGCCGGTCGGTATTCTCCTCGGTGGTAGCCAACGTAAGTTGATCTGTGGGGATGGAATCACATGTCTGCACGCGTCGAGCAGTTGGAGTTTCAGGCGGAGGCTCGCCAACTCTTGGATCTGCTGGTTCACTCGGTCTACTCGAACAAGGACTCGTTTCTCCGGGAGCTGATCTCGAATGCCTCGGACGCCCTGGACAAGCTCCGCCTCGAAACACTGCGGAACAAGGACCTGACCGCCGATACCTCCGACCTCCACATCGACATCGAAGTGGGGCAGGATCCGCGGACACTCACCGTGCGCGACAACGGCATCGGCATGACGCGCGACGAAGTGGTGGACCTGATCGGCACCCTCGCGAAGTCCGGTACCGCGGAGCTGCGCCGGCAACTGCAGGAGGCCAAGAAGGCCGCCGCCTCCGAGGAATTGATCGGGCAGTTCGGTGTCGGCTTCTATTCCACCTTCATGGTGGCCGACAAGGTTGAACTTCTCACCCGCAAGGCAGGTGAGAGCGGGGCCACCCGATGGGTGTCGAGCGGCGACGGCACCTACACGATCGAATCCGTCGACGACGCACCGCAAGGCACGTCGATCACGCTCTATCTTAAACCCGAGGATATCGAGGACCAGCTCCACGACTACACGGCTGAGTGGAAGATCCGAGAGCTGGTCAAGAAGTACTCCGACTTCATCGCCTGGCCGGTCCGGATGCAAGTCGAGCGCCGTACGCCGGCTTCCGAGGACGGCGGTCCGGACACCGTCACGATCGAAACGCAAACGCTCAACTCGATGAAGGCGTTGTGGGCCAGGCCCAAAGAAGAGGTGTCCGAAGAGGAGTATCACGAGTTCTACAAGCACATCGCCCACGCCTGGGACGATCCGCTCGCGGTCATCTCGATGCGGGGTGAGGGCACCTTCGAATACCAGGCCTTGCTGTTCATCCCGTCGCACGCCCCCTTCGACATGTTCACCAGGGACGCCAAGACCGGCGTGCAGCTCTACATCAAGCGCGTCTTCGTGATGGGGGACTGCGAAGAGCTCATGCCCGGCTATCTGCGCTTCGTGAAGGGTGTCGTCGACGCACAGGGTATGTCACTCAATGTCTCTCGCGAGATCCTGCAGCAGGATCGGCAGGTCACCGCGATCCGGCGCCGTCTGACGAAGAAGATCCTGTCGACGATCGCGGAACTGCAGTCCACCAAGCCCGAGGATTACCGCACGCTCTGGACGCAGTTCGGCGCCGTCCTCAAAGAGGGCCTGATGTCCGACATGGACAACCGAGAGACGCTACTGCGGGTTTCGTCCTTCGCCTCCACGTTCACCGACGCAGAGGACGGCGAGGGTGCGACGACCCTGGCGGAGTACGTCGGACGCATGAAAGACGGCCAGGAACAGATCTTCTACGCCACCGGGCCATCCGCCGAGCAACTGAGGAAGTCACCGCACCTGGAGGCGTTCAAGGCCAAGGGGTACGAGGTGCTTCTGCTCACGGACCCGGTCGACGAAATCTGGGTGGGCGCGGTGCCGGAGTTCGACGGCAAGCCGCTGCAGTCGGTCGCCAAAGGCGAGGTCGATCTCGATTCCGACGAAGACAAGGCCGCGCACGAGGCCGAACGGGAGGCCCAGAAGCAGGAGTTCTCCGACCTCATGACCTGGCTGAAGGAGACATTGAGCGAACAGGTCTCGGAAGTGCGACTGTCCAGTCGCCTGACCGAGTCACCGGCCTGCCTGATCACCCCGACGTTCGGCATCACGCCGGCGCTGGCGCGCATGTACCGGGCCTCCGGGCAGGTGGTCCCTACCGGGAAACGGATACTCGAACTCAACCCGAACCACCCACTGGTCATCGGCCTGCGGCAGGCACACGCGGCAGGCGGCGAAGAGGCCGATTCGCGTCGTCTCGCCGAGACCGCCCAATTGCTCTACGGCACAGCCCTTCTTGCCGAAGGTGGGGTGCCCGACGATCCGGCCAAGTTCGCCGGAATTCTGGCCGATCGCTTGGCGAACACCGTGTAAAAGGCGTCATTGCAGCCGATTCCGGGGAATTTCCCCGCAATTGCCAAGTGAAACCGCGTTCGGGCTCGTACCGTACAAAAATGAGCAACGTACTCGACCTGCTCGATCAGACCATGTACGACATCGGACAAGCGACGCAATCGAATACCCTGCTGCAGTGCGTCTGGGCATACGACCGCCCGATCGACATCGACGGTCTGCGGCAGTTCCACGGCCATCTTGAGCGAGGACGGCTGTCTCGCTGCATCGCCCGGTCGCCATTGCCGTTCGGTCGCAGCCGTTGGGTGAAGCCCGACCACACATCGAACCTGGAGATCGTCGACTCGCCTCGCCCACGCGAAGAATTCGACGACTGGCTCGGCGAGCAGGTCAACTATCCGCTGAACTGCGAGCACGGGCCGGCATGGCATCTCGCCACCGTGCCGTTCACCGACGGCGGCGCGGGCGTGAGCCTGGTCATCTCACACTGCCTCACCGACGGTGTCGGACTGTGGGAGGCGATGGCGGATGCGGCGCTCGGCCGCGACGACCCCATCAGCTGGCCTGCCGCAGCGTCACGCGGACGGTGGCAGGCCATTCGCCAAGACACCGGCCAGACCGTCAGAGACATCCCGGCCATCGGCCGTGCCCTCGCCGGCGCGATTCAGATGGGACGGCAAGGTCGCAACGGCGCCGCTGCTGCCGCACCAACCACCGCCGCATCGCCGGCACCGCCTCCTGAGACCGATGGCTCCCACCTCCTCCCCACCGCAACGATCTTCGTCGATGCCGATGCGTGGGACGCCCGCGCGCGGGCCCTCGGAGGAACGCGCAACACGCTGCTCGTGGGACTCGCAGCCCGCCTCGCGCACCACGCCGGCCGGGTTGCGACGGATGGCTCAGTGGTGGTGACACTCCCGGTCAACGAGCGCACCAGCGACGACACTCGCGCCAACGCGATCAGCGGCGTGCGGGCCACCGTCAACCCCGCGTCCGCCACCACAGACCTGGGCGAGATCCGGGCTGCGGTGAAACGAGAACTGATTCGGCATTCGGAGGAGCCCGACCCTCAGCAGGTGATGAATGCGTTGGTGCCCCTCATGTCCGAGCGGGTTCTCAAAGCCGCCCGGAGCGCGACCAGGGGCAACCCGTTCAATCTGGTCGGCGCATCGAACGTCGGAGAGATGGATCCGGCCGCGGGCCGGGCAGATGGCACGGACGCCGCTTCGTTCGCATTGAGACTGCATCACCTCGGTGTCGCCACATCGACGTTGCACCGGTACGGCGGTGTGCAGACCATGCTGTCGGGGACGATGAACGGACAGATCTTCATTTCGCTGATTTCATACCTGCCGGGACGCGTGAACTCGAACGATGAATTGCGCCTGGATCTTTCGACCGCGTTGAAAGAGTTCTCGCTCAGCGGCACCTATCTCTGATCGGCCGGAGCAGCCCCGTCCGTCACCAGACGAGCGGCACCAGCCGGTAGTGCACCTTCTGCGTGTACTCCCCATACCCGGCGAGCTGCTGGCGGAGCAGCTTCTCCTCGTCTTGGATCCGGAAGGTGTAGATGATCAGGACAGGAATGAGAACAGCCAGCCCCCACCAGGACCCAAGCGCCAGCGGCATTCCCGCCACCATGAGCAGGGCCCCCATGTACATCGGGTGCCGGACAAGCCCGTAGAGTCCGGTGGAGACCAGCTTCTGCTCCGATTCCACCGTGATGTTGGCGGACGCGTAGCTGTTCTGGACGATCGTGAAGATCGTGACCACAAGGCCGATCGCAAACATCACGTTGCCGATCCACGATACGACGGTGGGCACCGGGGACCAACCGAAGCGATGATCGAGACCGCAGAACACCGGTAGGGCAATGGACATTACCGCGATGACGCCGATGATGGCCTTCTGCACCGGTCTCGATTCCGACTTCTGCCCGACGCGCATGCGCCGCTCCACGACCGCCTTGTCCCTCCTCAGCAGGTAGACGGTGGACAGAATCGCCATGACCGAATACACGGTCAGGAAAACCCATGCCTGCCAGTAGTCGAATGTCCCCGCCGGAACGAAGAGCAGTGCGCCCAACAGCAACAGGCCGAAAACTGATTGAACAGCCACCCGGATATTGGTGTTCATGTGATCCTCCTACGTGTGTGAACCGCGCTCAAAGGTAGGTGCCGGTCAGCGAAAAGTCGTTCAAGGCATTTGAAATATCTTGGCGTAAGCGGTCATTGGTGTTGACTCGACCGGGCAGATAGGAATGGGCCGAGATGAAGACTCGTCCGTTCGCTCGTCCGGACAGGAACGACTGCGTCCCGCCGAACCGGTTGAGCATCGCCTCGGTCAGCCCCAAGTGGGGAAGAACCTTGATCGCGAAGTGGTCGGACTCCGTGCCGTCCACTCTGCTGGCGGCCGGATTGACCACACCGAGGTTGGACGAACCGACCTGGTTGGGTGAACCGACACGAGAAGTGGCCCCGAGGAACCGCTTGGGTAACAGCGGAATAATGGCATTCACTACGTGTTCCTCGTCGGGCACCTCCCCATGGCGAATCAATGCTTGTTTGACCGCGGCCCGGACCTCGCGCAGATCCGTGGTCGCAAGCGCGGGGTCGACCGTGACGGCCACGCTGCTTCTCGCGTTGGCGCGGGTATCGCCGTCGGCACGCTGATTGACCGGCATCATCACGATCACCGAACCGTCTGGACCGACGCGTCTTGCTCGATGGGCAAGCCGCGCCGCCAACCCCACGAGAAGGCTGTTGCTGGTCCCGCCGAGTGCCTGTGCGCGAGCGTCCCACTCGCCGGCATCGACCAGGACCGTTGCCATCGGAACCGCGATCGTTTCGTCGGAACCGCCGGTAGGTACAGGTGCAGTGTTCGTCGACGAAGGGGGCGGCCCAGCAGCACCGGCACTGTCGCGGCTACGGCGTGCCAGCCGATTCGCAGCGACAACACCACGGCACACGGCCGGGATGTCCCGCACGGCTTGCCAGCTGTCCTCCCACAGGGCTTTCCAACGACCACGCGATGCCGCAGCAGGCCAGCGGATCGGGTCTTCGCGGCCGAGAGCCGCATCAGCCAGTGCCTCACACAACCCGACGCCGTCGATGAGGCAATGCGAGACGACCAAGCTGACGCCCGACCCTCCGTCAGTGAACGGGAGCACTGCGAGATGCCAGCCGGGTCCGTGCTCGCAGTCAAGTGGAGTATTGATCTGCTCGTCCAGCCAGTCATCGAATTCTCCACGTGGCCTGGCGGTCTCGACGATCTCGAGGTCGGAGGAAGTGTCCGCTGCCACCCAGCGGTGCCGGCCGAACGGCAGCGGCGACCGTTCGATGCCGCGGGACAACCGCCCCCGCCGGAGATTCTCATGGAACCGGCGGAGACCGTCGATATCGATCGGGCGGTCGTACACCCAGACACTCTGCAGCAGGCTGTTGACGCCGATCGCCAGTCCGAGGTCGAACGTGCGCTGGTCGAGCACATCGAGAACGTTGCTCAGCTTCGGAACTGCATCCGCGTTGGATTCGCGTGCGTCGGTTGTGTACGTGGCCCGCATCGGCGATCACCATCCCCACATCAGCCGCTTGACGCTTTCACGCCAGCGCATCGTTACGAAACTATTCCGCGGTACTTTCCAACAAGGTCTTGAGCTGTTCTGCGTATCCACTCAGTGATTCGGGTGTGAACATCTCGAAGTGTGTGCAGCCCACCGGAAGCACGGTGATCTCCCCGGACACATAGGAGCGCCAACTGCGCAGCAGCGACCGGGCGGCCCTGCCGTTGCGCAACCGCGCCAACCGCGACCCGATCCCATCCCCACCGCTATCGGCGCACCGCCGACGCGCCGCCGAGAACATCACGACGTCACCGTCGAACACACCCGGCCGATGATCGAGAAGCATCAGCTGCCCCGCACTGACACTGCGCGCCATGAACTCCACCAACTGACGCGACGGCGGACTGACCCCGTGCCGCGCAATGATGTCGGCGACCCGGGCATACGTCAAAAGACCCCAGTGCACCGGAACGCGAACTTTATTGGTCCGGAGGATGTAGTCCAATACCCATCCCTCAGATACCGCCTGATTCCTGGCGATCTTTCGGGTGATGCGTTTCCAGAATTTGTTGGGGTTCAACAACCCATCGAGCAACACCAGCCGCTGCACTTCACACCCACGCCGCTGAAGCTCAATCGCCAGTGCATGAGCCACCACACCACCAAACGACCAACCCAAGATGCGATACGGCCCCACCGGATACAACTGCTGCAACCGATCGGCATACCGCACCGCCATGTCGTTGATCGACCGCACTTCGGTCTCGTCCTCGGCCTGAGCCTGATTGATCCCCACGATCGGCCCATCCACATACCGACCCAACGCCCGATACGACCAACTCAGGCCGAAACCATCGTGCACACAACACAACGGCACACCGTCACCGGGCTTGAGCACCTCGACCGGAACCACTTCCCGCGAACTGTCGGCCCGACCCACCTGCCGGGCCAAACCACGCACCGTCGGCGCATCGAACATCACCCGCACCGCCAGATCGGCATCGAGACTGGCATTGGCCGCGGCAATCACCCGCATCGCCGACAACGAATCCCCACCCAGATCAAAGAACGAATCGTCCACTCCGACCCGCTCCAGACCGAGGACTTCGGCGTAGATGCCGGCCAGGATCTCCTCGGTGAGTGTTTCCGGGGCTCGATACTGCCGAGCATCGACATAGTCCGGCACCGGGAATGCGCGACGATCCAACTTCCCATTGACCGTCAACGGCAGACTTTCGACCACCATCACCGCCGCCGGCACCATGTAGCCCGGCAACCGTTGCGCCAGGGCTGCCCGGATTTCCGCCGGGTCTGCGGTACCGGTGATGTAGCCAACCAGGCGTTTGTCACCCGGGCGGTCCTCCCGAGCGATCACCGCCGCCTGATCCACCCCCGCCAAACCAGCCAACACCGTTTGAATCTCACCCAACTCAACCCGATACCCACGAATCTTGACCTGCTCATCAGCCCGACCCAAATACTGCACCTGACCATCGACACCCCAACGCACCAAATCCCCAGTCCGATACATCCGCTGCCCCACAGCAAACGGACACGCCACAAACCGAGACCCCGTCAACCCACCCCGACCCAGATACCCGACGGCCAAACCAGACCCGGCCACATACAACTCACCCACCACACCGACCGGCACCGGACGCAACCACCGATCCAACACAAAAAACGCCGCCCCCGGAATCGGCCTTCCGATCGGGACAACACCCGACCCTGCCACCAACGGCGCACTAAACGACGTGTACCACGTCTCCGTCGGACCATAACCATTGACCATCACCCGACCCGGTGCCCACCGATCCACCAACTCCACCGGACATGCCTCACCAGCCACCACCAACGCCGCAGACCCCAAACCCTGCGACGACAACGCCGCCGCCGCCGACGGCGTCTGATTCAACACCGTCACACCCTCGGCAACCAGCAACGCGTGCAACTCATCCGGTGAACCCACCAACCCATCAGGCACCACCACCAACCGACCACCACTGAGCAACGCACCGAAGATCTCCCACACCGACACATCAAAGGCATACGAATGCCACTGCGACCACACCCCCGCGGTCGGCAACCCCACATCCAACGACGCCAACAACCCCGTCACATTGCGATGCGGGACTGCCACTCCCTTCGGCACCCCCGTCGTGCCCGACGTGTAGATCACGTACGCCACATCATCGGCAGCCGGCATTGACAACGCGCTGCTCGGTTGCATGACGATCCGCCGGTCCGCCACATCGACAACGGCCACACCCAGCTGGTCCAGCCGCCCCGCCGACGCACCTGCAGTGACCGCGGCCACCGGTCGGGCGTCACCGACCACCACAGCGATCCGTGCATCCGGGTACGCCGGATCCAACGGCAGGTAAGCCGCCCCTGTCTTCAACACCGCCAGAATCGCCACAATCGCGTCAACCGAACGATTCAGCACCAAGGCCACACACTCACCGGGCCCGGCACCATGGCCGGCAAGGAGGTGCGCCAACCGATTCGAGGCTTCGTCGAGTTCTCGATACGACATGGACCTGCCGTCGAAGGTCACGGCCACCGCATCCGGCACCCGAGCCACCTGCTGGGCGAACACCTCCGGAATCGAGCCCGCCACCCTCGCCGGTGCGGTCAACGCGGCTCGGTTCCCGAGCCCATCGAGGCGAGCATGCTCGTCGGTGTCCAACACATCGATGGACGACAAGCGCTGCGCCGGATCGGCCGTCATAGCCGCCAGAATCCGCTCCAACCGCCCGACGATCACCTCGATTGTGTCGGCGTCAAACACATCAGTGCGGAACTCCACCGAACCACCGATTCCGGCCCAAGCGTCCTGGTCGTCGTACCTTTCTCCAAGGGCAAAGACCAGATCCATACGGGCGGTATGGGTTTCGGCCATCTGTGCCGCAGCGTGCACATCACCCACCCCCGGCTCGGAGCCGGTTGAATTCGCGGGGTTCTGCCAGGCCAACATCACCTGGATCAATGGGTGATGGCTCAGGCTACGGCTCGGGTTGAGCCGGTCCACCAACACCTCGAACGGCACGTCCTGATGCTCAAACGCTGCCAAACTGCGCTGACGCACCTGCCCCAGCAGCTCACCTACGGTGGGGTCGTCGGCCAGGTCGACTCGAAGCACCAAGGTGTTCACGAAGAACCCGACCAGATCATTCAAGGCGGGATCGTTACGCCCCGCAATCGGGAAACCCACCGCCACATCAGAACTGGCACTCAGCTTCGAGAGCAGAACCGACAACGCGGCCTGCACCACCATGAAACTGGTCGCATCGTGCTCCCGCGCCACCGCGGCCACCCGCCGCTGCAACTCCGCCGGCCACTCCACTTCGACGACAGCACCGCGGTGATCGGCCACCGCCGGGTACGGGCGGTCCGTCGGCAACTCGAGGCGGTCAGGCAGGCCCGCGAGCGCGTCCTGCCAGTAAACCAGTTGCCCCGAGATCCGGCTCTCGGGGTCGGACAGGTCACCGAGCTGCTCCCGCTGCCACAATGTGTAGTCAACGTACTGCACCGGCAGCGGAGACCACTGTGGCGCCTGGCCGCCACAGCGCGCGGCGTAGGCGACGGCCACGTCACGGGCCAGCGGTGCGAACGACCAAGCGTCCCCGGCGATATGGTGCACCACCGCAACCAGCACATGCTCATCTTCGGAGACGCGGAAAAGCCTTGCCCAGATCGGGATCTCGTTGTTCAGATCGAAGGGGTGCCGTACTGCCGCATCGATGGCCCTCGCCAACTGGTCGGTCGGCCAATCCGCGGCGTCAACCTCCTGCCACCCGAAATCCGCTTGGTCGGCCGGGAGGACCAGCTGCCGGGGGACACCGTCCACCTCGGGGAAGACTGTACGCAGACTCTCGTGCCGGGCTGCCACATCGGCCAGGGCCAGGCGGAGGGCATCGACGTCCAATCCGGTGACCCGGTACATCATCGGCATGTTGTAAATCGGTGACGGACCGTGCAATTGGTCCAGGAACCACAACCGCTGCTGGGCATAGGACAGCGGTATGACATCCGGTCGCGGTTGAGCCACCAACGGCGTTCGCCCACCCGTTCCGGCGGCGATTCGCGCCTCCAGCTGCGTCACGGCCGGCGCGTCGAATACCGCGCGGACTGCCAGATCACTGTCGAATGCGGTGTTGATGGCATTGATCAGCCGTATGGCTGAGAGCGAATCGCCACCGAGGTCGAAGAACGAGTCGTCGACACCCACCCGTTCCAGTCCCAGCACCTGAGCGAAGATGCCGACGAGGATCTCCTCGGTCGGGGTGGTCGGGGCCCGATAGCTGTCGGCGTCGAGGTAGTCCGGTGCGGGTAGGGCGCGTCTGTCCAGTTTGCCGTTGACGGTCAACGGTATGGCGTCCACCACCATCACGGCGGCGGGCACCATGTACGCCGGGAGGTGTTCGGCAAGCTGAGCTCGGGCCTTGCCGGCGTCGACCATTCCGGTCACGGACTCGGTGACATAACCGACGAGACGCTTGTCCCCTGGTCGGTCCTCACGGGCGACGACGACGGCTTGTTCCACGCCATCCAAATCCGCCAGGGCGACCTGGATTTCGCCGAGTTCGATCCGGTAGCCCCGGATCTTGACCTGTTCGTCGGCACGGCCCAGGTACTGCATCTGCCCGTCGCTGCCCCAGCGCACCAGGTCTCCCGTCCGGTACATGCGGGCTCCCGCACCGCCGAACGGGCAAGGGACGAAACGGGATGCGGTCAGCCCGCTTCGTCCGACGTAGCCGACCCCGACGCCGCGGCCGGCCACATACAGCTCCCCGACCACACCCGGAGGTACTTCCCGCAGCCAGCGATCCAGCACGAACAACGCAGCCCCCGGTACCGGAGCACCGATGGGAACAACAGTCGAACCCGCCGCGTCAGCGGTCAAGGGCGCACTGATCGTCGCGTATACCGTGGCCTCGGTCGGTCCGTAGGCGTTTATCAGGACCCGCCCCGGCGCCCAACGCTGCACCAACTCGGCCGGACAGGCCTCACCCGCCACCACCAAGGCGGCGGATTCCAAGCCTTGTGGGGACAGCATCCCCGCGGCTGACGGTGTCTGGCTCAGGACGCTCACCTTCTCGGCGACCAACAACGCGTGCAGATCCTGCGGCGACCGTGCCACCTCCTCGGGTACCACCACCAACCGGCCGCCGTGCAGCAGCGCACCGAAGATGTCCCATACCGAGACGTCGAACACCAGCGAATGCCACTGTGACCAAACGGTTCCCGGTCCCACCAACGCCGGGTCGACAGCCCCGAGGAACTGCGTCACGTTCTGGTGAGTGATCGCCACGCCCTTCGGCACACCTGTCGTCCCCGAGGTGTAGATCAGGTAGGCGACGTCATCGGCAGCCGGGGCGGGCAACGCACTGCTGGGTTGCCTCTCGATCCGGGCGTCGGCGACGTCGATGACGGCCAGGTCGGCGTCGGCGAGCCGGTCCCGCAACCCGGTGGTGGTGATCGCGGCGACCGGACGGGCGTCGCCGAGCATGAATTCGATACGCGCATCCGGAACCATCGGGTCAATCGGCAGATACGCCGCGCCCGACTTGAGCACCGACAGGATCGCGACGATTGCCTCGGCCGAATGGTTCAGCAGCAACGCCACCGATGCGCCCGGTCCCGCACCATGCTCGACCAGCAGGTGCGCCAGGCGGTTCGACGCCTCATCGAGGTTGCGATAGGTCCACGAAATGTCACCACACACCACCGCCACCGCGTCCGGGTCGCGCGCCACCTGCGCGGCGAACACCACCGGAATCGACACCGCGGCCACGGTTTCGGCCAACACCGCGCGGTTTCCCCAGCCGTCGAGGCGGGTGTGGTCATCCGCCCCCAGCAGATTTATCGACGACAACCTCGCCGTGGGATCGGCGGTGAGAGCTTCCACCACCCGCTGCAGGCGCTCGATGAACACCTCGATGGTGGCGGCATCGAACACATCGGTGCGGAACTCGACGGCCCCGGTGATCCCGGCCGGCTCACCCGCGCTCCAGCGTTCTGCCAACGAGATCGTCAGATCCATGCGGGCGGCCTGGGTATCCGCTTCCAGGGGTGTGGCCTGCATACCACCCAAACTTGGCGCGGGCGCCTGATCGTCGTCCTGCTTGGCCAGGTTCTGCCACGCCATCATCACTTGGACCAACGGATGGTGAGTCAGGCTGCGCGCCGGGTTGAGCCGATCGACAACCATCTCGAAGGGCACGTCTTGGTGCTCATAGGCAGCCAGACTGCGCCGACGCACCTGGTTCAACAGATCGGCCACCGTGGGATCGCCGTCGAGCTCGACACGCAGCACCAGCGTGTTGATGAAGACCCCGACCAACTCGTCCAGCGCCGGGTCACTACGGCCGGCAATCGGGAAGCCCACCGCCACATCCGAATTCCCGGTCAAATTCGACAGCAGCACCGCCAGCGCCGCTTGCACCACCATGAAGCTGGTCGCGTTGTGCTCGGCCGCCGCCCGCGCGATCTGCCGCTGCAGCTCGACCGGCCACTCCATCGCAACGCTGGCACCACGGTAGTCGGCCACCGGCGGATACGGCCGGTCGGTCGGTAGCTCCAGACGCTCCGGCAGTCCCGCCAGCGCCTGCTCCCAGTACGCCAACTGCCCGGCGATCCGGCTGTCGGGATCGGCCAGATCACCCAGGTACGACCGCTGCCACAACGTGTAATCCGCATACTGCACCGGTAGCGGCGCCCAGGCGGGCACCTGCCCCGCGCACCGGCTCGCGTAGGCGACCCCGATATCACGCACCAACGGGCCGATCGACCAGCCGTCACCGGCGATGTGATGGACCACCGCAACCAGGACGTGTTCATCTTGGGCGACTCGGAAAAGAGTTGCCTTCAGCGGAATCTCGGCCGACAGATCGAAGTGGTGCCCGACGGTGGCCTGGATCGCGTCGTGAAGTCGATCCGCCGACCAGCCGACGGCGTCGACCACCTGCCACCCGAGATCCACCTGTCGCGCGGACATGACAACCTGTCGGGGCACGCCGTCGACCGCCGGGAACACCGTGCGCAAGGACTCGTGGCGCTCCACCACGTCGGCCAGTGCCGCACCGAGCGCATCGACATCCAACCCGCCGGTGATCCGGTACGCGGTCGGCATGTTGTAGATCGGTGACGGTCCTTCGAGCTGGTCCAGGAACCACAACCGTTGTTGGGCATACGACAACGGCAGGATGTCCGGCCGCCGTTGGGCCACCAGCGGTTCGCGCCGCCCCGAACCCTCAGCGGCACGCAGAGCCAGTTGGGCCGCAGTCGGCGTCTCGAACACAGCCCGCACCGCAAGATCGGTCTCCAACCCGGCGTTGACCGCGTTGATCAATCGCATCGCCGAGAGAGAGTCGCCGCCCAGGTCGAAGAAGGAATCATCCACCCCGACCCGTTCCAGACCGAGAACCTGGGCATAGATGCCCACCAGCATCTCCTCGACGGGAGTGGCCGGGGCCCGGTATTCCTGATCGTTGACATAGTCGGGAGCCGGCAGCGCGCGTTTGTCGAGTTTTCCGTTCACCGTCAACGGCAACGCGTCGAGAACCACCACCGCCGCGGGCACCATGTAGCCGGGCAGCCGCTCCGACAATGCGGCACGCACCGCGACCGGATCCGCGTTGCCGGTGATGTAGCCGACCAGGCGCTTGTCACCGGGGCGGTCCTCTCGCGCGATGACTTCGGCCTGTCTTACGCCGTCCAGATCTGCCAGCGCAGATTGGATTTCGCCCAACTCGATGCGGTATCCGCGAATCTTGACCTGCTCGTCGGCGCGGCCCAGATAGCGCAACTGCCCATCGGCGCCCCAGGACGCCAGGTCTCCCGTCCGGTACATCCGGGCGCCGGCTCCGCCGAACGGACACGCCACGAACCGCGTCGCGGTCAACCCGCCACGGCGCCAATAGCCGAGCCCCAATCCGGCTCCGACCACATACAACTCACCCACCACGCCGTTCGGCACCGGCTGTAGCGACGAATCCAGCACGAAGAACCCAAGGTGCGGCAATGGCAGGCCAATAGGGCTGACGCTGCCCTCGGCGTCGCTCACCAGAATCTCCCGGAACGACGCATGCACCGTCGTCTCGGTGATCCCATACATGTTGATCAACCGCGGCGCACCAGAATGTCCCTCGAACCAGGGCCGGAGGCGCTGCGGTTCAAGCGCTTCCCCACCGAAGACCACTGTCTCCAGCTTCAACTGGCGGCCCAATTCAGGAAGCAACGCGTCGGCGGACTGCAATGCATAGAACGCGGACGGCGTCTGACTCAACACCGTCACCTGCTCGGCAACCAACAGCGCCAGCAGCTCCTCCGGAGCTCGCGTCACCGACTCCGACACCACGACCAGCCGGCCGCCGTACAGTAATGCGCCCCAGATCTCCCACACCGAATAGTCGAAGGCCAGCGAATGGCACTGCGTCCACACCTGCCCGGCAAGTCCCAGTTCGGCGTCCAAGGTCCCCAACAACCGAGCCACGTTCCGATGGCTGATCGCCACGCCCTTCGGAACGCCGGTCGTCCCCGACGTATAGATCAAGTACGCGACGTCATCAGCGACCGGCGTTGGTAATGCAGTAGCCGGTTGAGCCTCGATCGCGGCGTCGGCAACGTCCACGACGGTCAGGTCGATCCCTTCCAGCCGCCCCCGCAACTCAGCGGTGGTCACCGCGACGACCGGAGCCGCGTCGCCGAGCATGAACCGGATCCGCGTGTCAGGGTGCATCGGATCGATCGGCAGATACGCCGCACCGGCCTTCAACGCCCCCAGAATCGCAACGATCGCCTCAACCGACCGGGGCACCAACACGGCCACGCATTCACCCCGACCGGCACCCAGGCCAACCAACCAGTGCGCCAGCCGATTCGAGGCATCGTCGAGCTCCCGATACGTCATCGAGCGCCCACCGAAACTCACCGCTACCGCCTCAGGCGCGCGTCCCACCTGAGCGGCGAACAGTCCGGGGATCGACATCGCAGATACCGGAGGCTCGGTCAACACCGCCCGGTTACCGACATGATCGAGGCGGACGTGCTCGACGGGATCCAGCACATCGATCGATGACAACCGCCGTTCCGGATCAACGGAAAGCGCCTCTGCTACCCGCACCAACCGCTCGACCATTGTTGCGATGCTGGCCGGGTCGAACACGTCGGTTCGGAACTCCACGGTGCCGCCGATCCCGGCCGGCTCGCCGGCGTCGTCCCAGCGTTCGGCCAACGAGAACGTGAGATCCATCCGGGCCACGCGGGTGTCGACCGACAGCGGGGAGACCTGCGCCTCCCCCAGGGTCGATTCAGTCGCGGCGTCGGCAGTGAAGTTCTGCCAGGCCAATGCCACCTGGACCAGCGGATGATGGGCCAGTGAACGAGTCGGTTTGAGCCGATCCACCAGTACCTCGAACGGCACATCCTGGTGCTCGAGCGTGGCCAGGCTGCGCTGGCGCACCTGCGCCAGCAGCTCGGCCGCGGTCGGGTCGCCGGCCAGATCCACCCGCAGCACCAGCGTGTTGACGAAAAACCCGACCACGCGGTCCAGGGCGGCATCCCCCCGGCCGGCGATCGGAACGCCCACCGCTACATCCGGATTGGCACTGAGCTTCGACAACAGCATCGTCAGTGCGGCCTGGACCACCATGTATGTCGTGGCATTGTGTTCGCGCGCCACATCGCGGATCCGCTTGTGCAGACCGGCCGGCAACAACACGGGCATGCTGGCGCCCCGGTGATCGGCGACCGGTGGATAGGGCCGGTCGGTCGGCAGTTCCAGTCGTTCGGGCAGCCCCGCCAACGCCTGCTCCCAATACGCCACCTGCCCCGAGATGCGGCTGTCGGTGTCCGCCAGGTCGCCCAGATGTGCGCGTTGCCACAGGGTGTAGTCCGCGTACTGCACCGGCAGGGGCGCCCAGTCCGGCGATTGTCCGGTCGACCGGCCGGCGTAAGCCACCTGCAGGTCCGTGATCAACGGGGCCACGGACCATCCGTCGGCGGCGATGTGGTGCACCACGGCCACCAACACGTGCTCGTCGCCGCTCAAACGCAAAAGCATGGCCCGCAGGGGTATTTCGCTACCCAGATCGAAGGCGTGGCCGGCCATGGTTTCGATGGCCTCGCGCAACTCCGTCGCCGACCAACTACCCGCGTCGACCACTCGCCACCCACAGTCAGCGTTCTCGGCAGGCAGCACCACTTGCTGCGGGACGCCCTCGACCGACCGGAACACCGTGCGCAAGGACTCGTGGCGCTCCACCACATCGGCCAGCGCCGCGCCGAGTGCATCGGTATCCAGATGCCCGGTGACCCGCAGTGCCACCGGCATGTTGTAGATCGGCGACGGCCCCTCCAACTGATCGAGGAACCACAAGCGCTGTTGCGCATACGACAACGGGAGGACATCCGGCCGTTGTTGGGCCACCAGCGGTTCGCGCCGGCCCGAACCCTCACTCACGCGCGCCGCCAGTTGCGCCACGGTGGGCGTCTCGAACACCGCCCGCACCGCGAAATCGGCGTCCAGACTGGCATTGATGGCATTGATCAAGCGGGTCGCCGACAACGAATCTCCACCGAGGTCGAAGAACGAGTCGTCTACCCCGACCCGCTCCAATCCCAGTACGTGGGCATAGATTCCGGCCACGACTTCCTCGACCGGAGTCGCCGGGGCACGGTAGCCCTGACCGTTGACATAGTCGGGCGCCGGCAGGGCCCGCCTGTCGAGCTTTCCGTTGACCGTCAACGGCAAGCTTTCCAGCACCACGATCGCCGTCGGCACCATGTAGCCCGGCAGTCGCTCCGACAATGCGGCACGCACGGCGGCCGGGTCCGCGCTACCGGTGATGTAGCCGACCAGGCGCTTGTCGCCGGGGCGGTCCTCCCTGGCGATCACCGCCGCCTGGCCCGCTCCCTCGATTTCTGCCAAAGCGGTTTGAATCTCGCCGAGTTCGATGCGGTACCCGCGGATCTTGACCTGCTCATCGGCACGACCGCCGTACCGTAACTGCCCATGGCTGTCCCAGGACGCCAGATCACCGGTCCGGTACATTCGGGCCCCGGCACCGCCGAACGGGCACGCCACAAAGCGTGATGCGCTCAGTCCGCCGCGACGCCAATATCCGCACCCCAGTCCGGCGCCGACCACATACAACTCGCCCACCACACCGACCGGCACCGGCTGTAATGACGAATCCAGCACGAAGAACCCGAGATGGGCCAGCGGTACGCCGATCGGGCTGACGCTGCCCTCGGCGTCACCCGCCAAGATTTCCCGGAACGACGCATGCACCGTCGTCTCGGTGATCCCGTACATGTTGATCAACCGCGGCGCACCCGGATGACGATCGAGCCACCCCCGAAGACGCTGCGGCTCAAGCGCTTCCCCGCCGAAGACCACGGTCTCCAGCTTCAACTGACCGCCCGCGCCGGGTTGCAGCGCGTCAACGGCCTGTAGCGCGTAAAACGCCGACGGCGTCTGGCTGAACATGGTGACCTGCTCGGCAACCAGCAAGGCGTACAAGTCCTCGGGAGCCTGGGTCACCGACTCGGGCACCACGACCAGCCGGCCGCCGTAAAGCAAGGCGCCCCAGATTTCCCACACCGAATAGTCGAAGGCCAGCGAATGACACTGGGTCCATACCTGCCCTGAAAGGCCCAACTCCGCATCCAACGTCTCCAACAGCCGAACCACGGTGGAGTGCGTGATCGCCACCCCCTTGGGACGACCCGTCGTCCCCGAGGTGTAGATCAGATATGCGATGTGATCGGCCGTCGGCGCCGGCAACTCTCGCCGCTGTTCGGGGCGCGGCGGCACGTCGTTGAAATCGATGACCTCCAGATCGCAGCCGGTGAACCGGCCGATCAACTCCGTTGTCGTGACTGCCACGGCAGGCTCGGCATCGGCAAGCATGAACTGGATCCGCGCATCGGGATGCATCGGATCGATCGGCAGGTAGGCCGCTCCTGACTTCAACACCGCGACAATGGAAACGATCGCCTCGACCGAACGCGGGAAGAGCAATGCCACCCGCATCCCGGGACCCACGCCCAGGCCGACAAGGTGGTGCGCCAACCGATTCGACGCCTCGTCCAGCTCGGCGTATGACATCGAGTGACCGTTGAACGTCACCGCCGCCGCCTCCGGTGCACGGGCCACTTGCGCGGCCAACAACTCCGGAATCGACCCCGGCACCGAGGCCGGCTCGGTCAATACCGCACGGTTGCCCCACCTGAACAGCTCAGCGTGCTCGTCCTCGTCCAGGAAATCCATCGACGACAAGCGCCGGCTCAGGTCGGCAGTCACGACGACGCCTCCGCCTCGGCCGTCATCGCCACCAAGACCTTTCGCAACCGATCGATCAACCGCACAACTGTGGCCTCGTCATAGACATCGGTGCGAAACTCCACAGTCCCTCCAATCCCGGCAGGCTCGCCGGACTCAGTCCACCGTTCACCCAACGCAAAGGTGAGGTCAGTACGGGCGGTGTGGGTCTGAGCAGGTAGCGGCGTCACCTGCACATCCCCGAGCGTCAGGCCTCCAGCAGCGTCTGCGCTGTGCTGCCATTCCAGGTTCTGCCAGGACAACATGACCTGCACGAGCGGGTGATGGGTCAGACTGCGGGTCGGGTTCAGCCGATCCACCACGAGCTCGAATGGCACATCCTGGTGCTCGAAGGCCGCCAAGCCACGCTGACGCACCTGCTCCAGCAGTTCACCGATGGTGGGATCACCGGAGAAGTCGACGCGCAGGACCAATGTGTTGACGAAGAACCCGACCAGGTTGTCAAGTGCGGGATCGTTGCGGCCGGCGATAGAGATCCCCACCGCCACATCAGCACTCGCGCTGAGCTTCGACAGCAGCAGCGCAAGCCCGGCCTGCACCACCATGAAACTGGTGGCATTCTGTTCCCGAGCCACCCGGGCGATCCGCTGTTGGAGCTCGGCGGGCCATTCGACCACCAGACCGCCACCCTGATAGTCCGCCACCGGCGGGTACGGCCGATCTGTCGGCAACTCGAGCCGCTCCGGCAGCCCGGCTAGCGCCTGCTCCCAATAGGCCAGCTGCCCGGAGATGCGGCTGTCCGGATCGTTCAGGTCACCCAGATACGAGCGTTGCCACAACGTGTAGTCCGCGTACTGCACCGGCAACGGTGACCAATCGGGCGCCTGCCCCGCACACCGGTTGGCATAGGCCGCGCCGAGATCGGCCACCAACGGGGTAACCGACCACCCGTCAGCAGCAATGTGGTGGACCACCGCCACAAGCACGTGGTCGTTCTCCGCGACACGGAACAGTGTTGCCTTCAAGGGCAATTCGGCCGACAGATCGAACGGATACCGCGCGACAGCGCTGGCGGCTTCCACCAAACGGTCCGCCGGCCACCCGACTGCATCGACCACCTGGCACAGCGTTGGGATCCTCTCTGCCGGCACCACTACCTGCTGGGGCGCCTCGCCGGTGAGAGTGAACATCGTGCGCAGACTCTCGTGGCGCCCCACCACATCGACCAATGCCTGCCCGAGCGCGTCAGGATCGAGGTCACCGGTCAGGCGCAGGCCCACGGGCAGGTTGTAAACCGGTGAGGGGCCGTTCAATTGGTCGAAGAACCACAGCCGTTGCTGCGCATATGACAACGGGATCGTCTGCGGACGCGGCATCACCTGCAGTGGCGGCCGTGCCGCATCGCTCTGTTGGTGGTCGAGGCACTCCGCCAGGCGCCCGACGGTGGGCGCGTCGAACAGATAGCGGACCGGGACGTCCTTGCCGAGGGCCGACTGAAGGCGAGCGCTGACCCGGATGGCGATCAACGAATCCCCGCCAAGGGCAAAGAAGTCGTCGTCGAGGCCGACGCGGTCGAGGCCCAGCACCTCGGCGAACACCTCGGCGACCGTCTTTTCGGTCGGTGTCTGAGGCGGCCGGAAGGTGGCGGCCGTGAACACCGGCTCGGGCAAGGCTTTCCGGTCGATCTTGCCCGAGGAGGTCAACGGGAACTCCTCCAGGACCACGATCTGACTGGGCACCATGTACTCCGGAAGGCGACTGGTCAACCACTGCCGCACTTCGCTGACCTTGCTGTTGGTGTCAGGGTCATTGGCGTGCGCGCCCCGCTCTTGTGTCCCGGCCGGCGGCAGGTAGAGATCGGTCAGCACGGGCAAATCACCGTCGTCGGCGCCGTCGATGAACAATGCGTCGACCGTGCCGGGATTGGGGCCCCAGGTGACCGCAACGCGGTATCCGGCGGCCTCACCGAGGCGGTACAACTGTTCGGGGGTCACGGCAGTCTCGGGAGACGCCACCGCGGCAGCCTCTGCCAAGGCATCGGCGATCGAGTGTCCCTCGGCAAGAGCCTGTTCGACCACCACGTCGGCGATCACGCCCGCGCGCGGAATCGCGCTGACTCGTACGGTTTCCGGCCGTTGAGTGGTCAACTCGGCGTGCAGTCCGCTCAGCCCTGCACAATCAGACCATTCCCAGACGGTTGCAGTTTCGAGGGATCGGATCTCCGCCGCTGATTTGTGAATAGCGACGTCGTAGCGGTACCGCGTGAGCTCGTTGTCGGCCTCACCGCGCTTGACCTGAATGCCGATCCCGCTCACCGACGGGTGATCCGCAGCCCACGTGCTGAAGAACTCGGGGGCCAGCAGCAACTCAGGCTCGCCGACGATCGCGCGTTGCACACGCTGTCGGATCTCGTCGGTGCCGGCATCGGACCCGCTACGGGCCAACGCGATACCGGTCTGGAAGGCGCCCTGCAGGCTGTGGTTGCGCACATCGCCGACGAATAGCGTTCCGCCGGGAGCCAGCAGGCTCACCGCGTGGTCGATGACCGCAGTGAGGTACGCCGCATTGGGGAAGTACTGAATGACCGAGTTGATGATGATCGTGTCGAAGTATTCACTCGGCAACCCGTCGACCACATCTGCCGGTTGCACCCGCAACCGGACCCGGTCTCCCCATGGTTGGCCAGTGACCGCTGATTCCAGCGTCCGAATGGTCGGCGCGGAAAAGTCTGTACCCCAATACTCCACGCACTTCGGAGCAACCTGTGAGAGCACAAGTCCCGAACCGACGCCGAGCTCGAGCACCCGCTGTGGCCGGAGCGCCAGAATCCGGTTGACGGCACCTGAGCGCCATTCCTCCATCTGATCGAGCGGGATCGGATCTGAGGTGTAACTGCTGTTCCAGCCTCGGAAATCGCTACCGAAATCCGCCGCTTCGAGGTCGGCGTCGTAGAGCTCGTCGTAGACGGTTTGCCACTGGTCGACGACTTCCGCATCGTGATCGGCACTGCTGGCACGCGCCAGAGCGACATACGCGATGAGGTGATCAGCGGCATCGTCGTGGTAAACAGTGGCGGCTGCGCGGCTGACTTGCGGGCAGGACAGCAAGGTGTTCTCGATCTCGCCCAGCTCCAGGCGCTGCCCACGCAGCTTCACCTGAGCATCCGCGCGGCCGAGGTACTCCAGGCTGCCGGTTTCGGTCCAGCGCACCAGATCGCCGGTGCGATACAGCCGAGACCCCGGAGCGCCGAAGGGGTTGGCCACGAAGCGATCCGCTGTCAGGTCGGGACGACCCACATAGCCCCGGGCCAGTACGGGACCGGCCACATACAACTCGCCCACCACCCCGACCGGCACCGGGTTCAGCCGCGCATCGAGCACGTATGCCTGGGTCCCCGGTACCGGCGCGCCGATCCGCACCGGCTGCCCGGACGTCACCGCACTCCAGGTCGCCCAGATGGTGATCTCGGTCGGCCCATAGAGGTTGAACATCCGGCGCTCGGGTGCCCACGCCGCCACCAACTCCGCGGGACACGCCTCACCTCCGGTGGCCAACGTCGTCAAACCACCCACTCGACTCCGGTCGAGCGTCGCCAGCACGGTCGGTGTGATCAATCCCGCTTCGATCCGCTGATCGGCGATCACTGCCGTCAACGCCTCACCCGCGTACGAATCCGGTGGTGCCACCACCAGCGCCGCTCTGGAAGCCGTCGCCCACAACCACTCGAAGACCGAGGCGTCGAAGGTCGGTGCCGCCACCATCAGGACGCGCGCACCCGCACTGATCCCTAACAAGTCACGGGCCGCCGCTGCCACACCGAGCACGCCGGCATGGCTGATCGCTACGCCCTTCGGAGTACCGGTGGATCCCGAGGTGAAGATCGCGTACGCCGCATCGTCGATGGTCAACGGGGCCGACCGATCCGCGTCGGTGATCGGCTCAGCGGAACGTCGCGAAATGTCCAGCGCCTCGATATCCATGACGGGGCAAGTCCCGGCTCCGGCCACGTGGTCACCACCACGAGTGAGGACACACACCGCTTCGACGGTGTCCAGCACCGTCGAGATCCGATCGGCCGGGTGAGTGCGGTCCACCGGTACGTACACTCCGCCGGCCTTGAGCACTGCCCACCACGCGATCACCAACTCGGCAGACCTGCCGATCGCCACACCGACGGCGCGCTCAGGGCCAACCCCCGCTTCGATCAACGCCCGCGCCAGCCGGTTGGAGGCCTCATCGAGCTCCCGGTAGCTGAACGCCCGCGCGCCGTCCACCAGTGCCAGCCCGTCAGGATCCGCAGCCACGGCGGCAGCCAGAAGCTCCGGAGCCAGCCCCATCTGAGGCTCTATGCCGGCCCCGGACCACCTGTGCAGCAACAGATCCTGCTCGTCGTGATCCAGCAAGCCAACCTCGCCGACCACCACCGACGAGTCAGCCACCACGGCGTCGACCACCCGGCCGAACCAACCGACCAGGCGCTCGATGGTGGACCGGTCGAAAAGGTCGGTGGCATATGTCAGCACTCCGGCGGCCATCGGGGCGCCCGAACCCTCGTCGGGTACCTCCCTGATATCCACGTCAAGATCGAATTTCGCCGTGCGGGTGACCATCGACATCGGCTCGATGCCTGCACCCGCCAACGCCACCTCGGGGCGCACGTTGTTCTGGAATACCAAGGCCACCTGGAACAGCGGATGGTGCGAGGTGGATCGGGCCGGGTTGAGCTGCTCCACCAGCAATTCGAAGGGCACGTCCTGATTGGTGTACCCGTCCAGCGCCTTCTGCCGCACCTGCTCGAGCACATCGCTGAACCGCTGCTGAGAATTCAGCCCGACGCGTAGCACCCAGGTGTTGACGAAGAACCCGACCAGCTCCTGCAGGGCTTGGTCGTTGCGTCCGGCGATCGGGGTTCCCAGTGCGATGTCCTCGCCGACGCCGGCCCGGTGCAGCACGACGGACATCACGGCCTGCAACACCATCGACGTGGTGACGTTGTGTTCTGCGGCAACCGCTTTGATCCCTGCCCATGATTCGGGATCGATGCGCAGATCGACGCCGTCGCCGCGGTAGCTGGGCACCGGTGGACGCGGTCGATCGGTGGGTAGCGACACCACCTCGGGCAGACCCGCCAGTTCTTTTCGCCAATACGACAGTTGCTCGGCGATTCGGCTGCCCGGATCATCGAGGTCTCCGAGGTGTTCACGCTGCCACAGCGAGTAATCGGCGTACTGGACCGGCAAGGGAGACCAATCCGGAACCTGCCCGGCACACCGAGCCGCATAGGCGATCCCGACATCCTTGACCATGGGCGCCATCGACCAGCCGTCGAAGGCGATGTGGTGCAAGACGATTCCGAGGACGTACTGTTCCGGGCCTACGGCATAGATCTGGGCTCGGATCGGGATCTCGGTGGCCAGATCGAACCGGTAGCCCGCCAAGGCAACCAACTCCCGCATGACGGCGTCTTCTTGGTCTGCTGCCACCTGCGCCACTGCCGGCCCACCGCGCCGCCACAGCCCCAGTTGTGCGGGCAGCACCTTTTGTGAAGGCACCCCGTCGATGTCGGGGAACACGGTGCGCAGCGACTCGTGGCGACCGATCACGTCATCAAGCGCTGATTCGAGCGCGCCGAGGTCCAACGCTCCGTTGATCCGGAACGCGATCGGCATGTTGTAGGTCGCGACCCCGCCCTCGAACCGGTTGAGGAACCACAGTCGCTGTTGCGCATACGACAACGGGATGATGGCGGGCCGCTCCTGCGGAACCAGCGGTCGGCGTTCACTCGAGCCCGAAACAATGCGCGACGCGAGTTGGGCGACGGTCGGTGCGTCGAACAAGGTGCGCACTGCCAGGTCGACGTCGAGGTGGCTGTTGACCGCGGCGAGCAACCGCATTGCCGACAGGGAGTCGCCGCCGAGGTCGAAGAAAGAGTCGTCGACGCCGACGCGTTGCAGGCCGAGCACTTGGGCGTAGATGCCGGCCAGGATTTCCTCGGTCGCCGTGCTCGGCGCCCGATAGTGATCACCGTCGACATACTCCGGTGCCGGCAGGGCTCGTTTGTCGAGCTTGCCGTTGACCGTCAACGGCAACGCATCAAGAGCCACGATGGCGGCGGGCACCATGTAGGCCGGTAGCCGCTGTGAAAGCTGCGCCCGAACCTCGGCCGGCTCGGCGGTGCCGGTGAGGTAACCGACCAGCCGCTTGTCGCCGGGCTGATCCTCACGCACCACCACCACGGCCTGCTGCACACCATCCAACCCAGCGAGCGCTGTTTGGATCTCACCCAACTCGATGCGATAACCCCGGATCTTGACCTGCTCATCAGAGCGCCCGGCATACCGCAACTGCCCATCCGGACCCCACGACACCAAATCCCCGGTCCGATACATCCGCGCACCCGGCTCACCGAACGGACACGCCACAAACCGCGAGGCACTCAAGCCGGCACGCCGCACATACCCGAGCCCGACACCGCGGCCGGCCACATACAACTCCCCCACCACACCCGGAGGGACCGGACGGAGCGATCCGTCCAGGACGAACAAACCAGCACCGGGCACCGGCACACCCACCGGGACGATCCCCGAGCCGGGCTGTAATGGAGCGCTGATCGTCGCGTACACCGTGGTCTCGGTCGGCCCGTAACCATTGATCATCACCCGACCCGGCGCCCACCGATCCACCACATCCGGCGGGCACGCCTCAGCAGCCACCATCAACGCCGGGACCTGCTTCAGCTTCTCAGGCGAGAGCATTCCGACCGCAGAAGGTGTCTGGCTCAACACCGTCACACCCTCAGCAACAACCAACTCTTCCAGGTCTTGCGGTGAACGGGTGGTCTGTTCAGGAACGATCACCAGGCGTGCACCGTGCAGCAAAGCACCCCAGATCTCCCACACCGAATAGTCGAACGCCAACGACGAACACGCCGCCCACACCTGCGCCGGGCTCAATTCGAACCCAACATCCATACCGTCAAACAGGCGCGTCACGTTCTGATGGGTAACCGCAACACCTTTCGGCGTCCCCGTCGTCCCCGACGTGTAAATCACATGCGCCACATCATCGGCAGCCGGAACCGGCAGTGCACGTGAGGACTGCGCATCTATGCGGGGGTCATCAACCTCGAGCACCGGAACACCGGACGCGCGCAACCGCTCACCCAACGCGCCCATGGTGACCGCCACCACCGGTCGCGCATCAGCCAACATGAACTCCACCCGAGCATCCGGATGCGCCGGATCAATCGGCAAATACGCCGCACCCGACTTCAACACCGCCAGGATCGCCACCACAGCGTGCGCCGAACGCTCAAGCAGCAAGGCAACACATTCGCCAGGACCAGCACCCGACCCCGTCAGCACATGCGCCAACCGATTCGACGCCTCATCCAACTCCCGATACGACAACGACGCGCCCTCAAAACACACCGCCACCGCATCGGGAGAACTCTGCACTCGGGCGGCGAACAACTCCGGAATCGACGACCCCGCCACCGAACCCGACAACACCGCCCGATGACCCACCTCATCCAGCCGCGCCCGATCAGCAGCATCAAGCACATCCACCGACGACAACCGCCGAGCCGGATCAGAAACAAACGCCACCAACACCCGGTGCAACCGCTCGACGAGGGTCCGAATACTCGTCGCATCGAATACGTCGGTGCGGAACTCGACCACGCCGCCGATGCCGGCCGGGGCGCCGGCCTCGCTGAAACGTTCAGCGAGGGAGAACACCAAATCCATCCGAGCGGTTCGGGTCTCCGCATCGAGCGGCGTGGCCAGGACATCGCCCAGATCCAGACTGGACGCCTGTTCCGCGGCGAAGTTCTGCCAGGAAACCATGACCTGGACCAGCGGGTGGTGGGTCAGGCTTCGGGCCGGGTTGAGTCGTTCGACCAACAACTCGAAGGGCACATCCTGATGCTCGAGCGCCGCCAGGCCCCGTTGACGTACCTGGTCCAGCAGATCGGCGATTGTCGGATCCCCGGCCAGATCGAGCCGCAGAACCAGGGTGTTCACAAAGAAGCCCACCAGTTCATCAAGGCCTGGGTCGCGGCGTCCGGCGGTCGCAATACCCACCGCCACATCGGAACTGGCGCTCAGTTGCGCGAGCAGCGCCGCCAGTGCGGCCTGGACGACCATGAAACTGGTTGTGTTGTTCTCCCGGGCGACGCGCGCCACCTGCTGCTGCAACTCGGCAGGCCAGTCCAACGCGACGCTGGAACCCTGGTAGTCGGCCACTGGCGGATACGGGCGATCTGTGGGCAGCTCGAGCCGCTCGGGCAACCCCGCCAACTCCTGCTCCCAGTAGGCCAGCTGCGTGGCGAGCACGCTGCTGGGATCGGACTCCGATCCCAACCACTCCTGTTGCCACAGCGTGTAATCGGCGTACTGGACCGGCAGCGGTGACCAGTCGGGGGCGTGGCCGGTGCAGCGACTCGCGTACGCCGAACTCAGATCCGCCACAAACGGGGTGATCGACCAACCATCGGCGGCAATATGGTGTACCACCGCCACCAGCACATGCTCGTCCTCGGCGACCCGGAACAGCGTAGCCCGTAAGGGGATCTCGCTACTGAGATCGAAGTGCCGCCGCCCGACAGCTCCGGCGGCCTCCTCCAACCGTTCCGGCGACCATCCGGAGGCGTCGACTATCCGCCACCCGAATTCTGCGTCCGCGGCCGGCAGCACCAACTGCTGGGGAACCCCGTCAACCGCGCCGAACATGGTGCGCAGAGTTTCGTGCCGACCCACGACATCGGCCAACGCCCGCCCCAGCGCATCGGCGTTCAGGTCGCCGTCCAGCCGCAGCGCAACCGCCATGTTGTAGATCGCCGATGGCCCCTGCAGCTGCTCCAGGAACCACAACCGCTGTTGCGCATAGGAGAGCGGAATGACGTCCGGCCGCTGTTGCGCGACCAACTGCGGACGTCCGCCCGAGCCGGCCTTGATGTGCGGTACCAGCTGGGCGACGGTGGGCGCGTCGAACAAGGTACGGACACTGACTTCGGCGTCGAAGCCGGCATTGACGGCGGCGATCAGTCGCATCGCCGTCAGGGAGTCCCCGCCGAGGTCGAAGAAGGAGTCGTCGACCCCGACGCGTTCTAGGCCCAGCACCTGGGCGTAGATGCCGGCCAGGATTTCCTCGGTCGCCGTGCTCGGAGCGCGATAGTGATCGGTGTCGGTGTATTCCGGTGCGGGCAGGGCGCGCTTGTCGAGCTTGCCGTTGACCGTCAACGGCAAGGCGTCGAGAACGACGACGGCTGAGGGCACCATGTAGGCCGGCAACCGCTCGGCCAGTGCCCCACGTACTTGCACCGGGTCCGCGGTGCCAGTGAGGTAGCCGACCAGTCGCTTGTCGCCAGGCTGATCCTCGCGGGCGACCACCACTGCCTGTTGCACACCGTCCAGATCGGCTAGCGCGCTTTGGATCTCACCCAACTCGATGCGATAACCGCGGACCTTGACCTGCTCATCGGCACGTCCGGCATACCGCAACTGCCCATCCGGACCCCACGACACCAAATCCCCGGTCCGATACATCCGTGAACCCGGCGTTCCGAACGGACATGGCACAAACCGCGATGCGGTCAAACCTGGCCGGCGTACGTAGCCGACGCCTACACCGCGGCCGGCCACATACAACTCCCCCACCACACCCGCAGGAACCGGACGGAGCGACCGGTCCAAGACGAAAAGCGCCGCCCCCGGCACCGGCACCCCGATCGGCACCACACCCGAACCAGCCTCCAACGGAGCACTGATCGTGGCATACACCGTCGTCTCGGTCGGCCCATACCCGTTGATCATCACCCGACCCGGCGCCCACCGATCCACCACATCCGGCGGACACGCCTCGGCAGCCACCATCAACGCCGACACCGAACCCAACGCGTCCGGATCCAAAACCCCCACCGCCGACGGCGTCTGACTCAAGACGGTGACGTGTTCATCGACCAGAAGGGCATGCAGATCTTGCGATGAACGGGTGGTCTGCTCGGGCACGACCACCAGACAGCCACCGTGCAGCAGCGCACCCCAGATCTCCCACACCGAATAATCGAACGCCAACGACGAACACTGCGACCACACCTGCTGCGGCCCCAAATCAAAACCAACATCCATACCGTCAAACAACCGCGCCACGTTCTGATGCGTAACCGCAACACCTTTCGGCGTCCCCGTCGTCCCCGACGTATAAATAATGTGCGCCACATCATCCGCCGCCGGAACCGGCAACGCCGCACTAGACGCAGTTTCAATCCGGGGATCGTCAACCTCCACCACCGGCACACCAGATCCAGCCAACCGCTCACCCAACGCGCCCATGGTGACCACCACCACCGGCTGGGCATCGGCCAACATGAACTCAACCCGAGCATCAGGATGGGCAGGATCAATCGGCAGATACGCCGCACCCGACTTCAACACACCCAAAATCGCCACGACAGCCTGCGCCGAGCGCTCCAGCAGTAGGGCAACACACTCACCAGGCCCAGCACCATAGTCGGCCAACAAGTACGCCAACCGATTCGACGCCTCGTCGAGTTCTCGGTACGTAAACGAAGTGCCGTCGAAACGCACCGCCACCGCATCAGGCGCACGCTCCACCTGCACCCCAAACAACCCCGGAATCGACGACTCCACCACCGGCCGCATCAACACCGCCCGATGACCAACCTCATCCAGCCGCACATAATCAGCAGCATCAAGCACATCCACCGACGACAACCGCCGAGCCGGATCAGAAACAAACGCCACCAACACCCGCTGCAACCGCTCGATCAGCGTCTCGATGCTGGCCGAGTCGAACACGTCGGTACGGAACTCAACTGATCCGTCGATACCGGTCGGCGTGCCCGAGCCGTTGAAACGTTCGGCCAGTGAGAACACCAGATCCATCCGGGCGGTCTGGGTTTCCGCCTCCAAACGGGTGACGCCAACGTCACCCAACGCCAGAGCGGCAGCGGGATCACTGTGCTGCCAGGGCAGGTTCTGCCACGTCAGCATGACCTGGACCAGTGGATGATGGGTCAAGCTGCGAGTCGGGTTGAGCCGGTCCACCAGCACCTCGAAGGGCACATCCTGATGCTCAAACGCCGCCAGACTGCGCCGCCGGACCTGACCGAGCAGGTCGGCCACCGTGGGATCTCCGGCCAGGTCAACCCTGAGCACCAAGGTGTTGACGAAGAAGCCCACCAGATCATCGAGCGCCTGCTCGCCACGGCCTGCGGACGCAATGCCCACGGCCACCTCGCTACTAGCGCTCAGCTGGGCCATCAACGCCGCCAGCGCGGCCTGGACCACCATGAAGCTCGTCGCGCCGTGCTCGCGTGCCACCCGAGCGATCTGTTGCTGCAAGTCGGCCGGCCAATCCACCGTCACGCTGGAACCTTGGTAGTCGGCCACAGGCGGATACGGGCGATCCGTCGGGAGCTCCAGACGTTCGGGAAGATCTGCCAGCTCGGTCTCCCAGTAGTTCAGCTGGCCGCTGATGACGCTGTCGGGGTCAGATACCGATCCCAGCCACTCCTGTTGCCACAGCGTGTAATCGGCGTACTGGACCGGAAGTGGCGCCCAGTCCGGCGCTTGGCCCGCACACCGGCTCGCATACGCAGCCGCCAGATCTATCACCAGCGGCGTCACCGACCAGCCGTCGGCGGCGATATGGTGCACGACTGCCGCCAGCACGTGTTCGTCCTCGTCGATCCGGAAAAGCGTTGCCTTGATCGGGATCTCACTCGTGAGGTCGAAACTGTGACGTGCAGTGTCACCGATTGCCTCGTCGATGCGGGCTTTGGACCATCCGGCCGCGTCGACGATTCGCCATCCCAGGTCAGCGTGCTCGGGGTCGAGGACCACCTGCTGAGGCACCCCGGCGACCGACGTGAACACGGTGCGGAGGCTCTCCTGCCGACCTATGACGTCTGCCAGTGCGGCACCGAGTGCTTCTTCGTCCAGGTTCCCGCTGAGTCGTAGCGCCACGGCCATGTTGTAGATCGGCGACGGCCCCTGCAATTGCTCCAGGAACCACAACCGTTGCTGGGCATACGACAACGGAACCGTCGCCGGGCGATGCCGTGCAGTGAGCGGCGGCCGGACGACGCCGTCCTGATGCCGGTCGAGGTAATCGGCCAACCCACCGACGGTGGGCGCGTCGAACAGGTAGCGGACCGGCACATCCCGGCCGAGAGCGGACTGTAGACGCGCACAGACCCGGATGGCGATCAGCGAATCGCCGCCAAGGACGAAGAAGTCGTCATCGAGGCCCGCCCGGCCAAGTCCCAGCACCTCGGTGAACACCTCGGCGACGATCTTCTCCATATCGGTCTGAGGTGCCCGGAATGAGGTGGCGACAAAGGTGGGTTCAGGCAGAGCCTTCCGATCGATCTTGCCGGAGGAAGTCAACGGGAACTCGTCGAGCACCACGATCTGGGACGGCACCATGTATTCGGGTAACCGCTCGGCCAGCCACTGACGGACCGCGGTGACCTTCGAATTGGTGTGCGGGTCGTTGGCGTGGCCGCCACGCTGACGAGATTCCGTTGCCGGCAGGTAGAGATCGGTGAGCGCGGGCGGATCCTGCCCATCGGAGGCGGCGAGGAAGACGGCGTCCAGCGTTCCGGGTTGGGCGCCCCAGGTGACCGCGACGTGGTATCCGGCTGCCTCGCCGAGCCGGTACACCATCTCCGGCGTGACGGCTCCATCGGCGGTGGCAGAGTCGGCGTGGACGAGCGCCTCCACGATGGGAAGTCCGGCGCCCAGGGCTTGCTCGGTCACCACATCGGCAATCACCCCGGCGCGGGGAATACCACTGACCCGGACGGTGGTCGGTTGCTGAGCCATCAACTCGGCATGCAGCCCGCTCAGGCCCGCGCAGTCGGTCCACGTCCAGGTCGGGGCGCTGGCCAGCGAGCACACCTGGGTGGGTGCCTTGTGGACGATCACGTCGTAGCGGTACCGGCTCAGCTCGTTGTCGGCCTCACCACGTTTGACCTGGATACCGATGCCGCCCACCGACGGATGGTCGGCGGCCCAAGTCGTGAAGAACTCTGGGGCTAGCAGCAATTCGTGCTCACCCAGCATCGCGCGCTGTACGCGCTGCCGGATTTCGTCGGTATCGGTACCGTTCCGGCTGCGGGCCAACGCGATACCGGTCTGGAAGGCGCCCTGCAAGCTGTGGTTGCGTACGTCCCCGATGAACAATGCGCCGCCCGGTGCCAGCAGATCGACTGCCTTGTCGATGACCTCGGCCAGGTACCCAGCGCTCGGGAAGTACTGGACCACCGAGTTGATGACCACCACATCGAACTGGTTCTGGGGCAGGCCCTCGGTGATGTGCGCGGGCCGGGTCAACAGATGAACCCGATCTCCCCACGGTTGGCCGGCCACCGCTGACTGCAGCTTCTGGATGGTCGGTGCGGAAAAGTCGGTGCCCCAATACTCGACACAGTTCGGAGCCAGTTGGGACAGCAGCAAGCCAGACCCCACGCCGAGTTCGAGCACCCGCCGGGGCCGCAGTCCCAGAATCCGGTCGACGGTGACCGAGCGCCACTCCTCCATCTCCGGTAGGGGAATCGGATCGTCGGTGTAACTGCTGTTCCAGCCACGGAAATCGTTGCCGAATTCGACCCCGTCGAGTTCGGCGTCATAGAGCTCGTCGTATATGCCTTGCCACTGGTCGACCACATCGGCGTCGTAATCGGCCGGGCTCGTCTGCTCGAGGGCGATGTAGCCGACCAGATGATCGATACCGGTGCTTCCGCGACGCACGGCCGCAGCCGCACGCGTCACCTGCGGGCAGGTCAGCAAGGTGTTCTCGATCTCGCCGAGCTCGAGCCGCTGCCCACGCAGCTTGATCTGGGCATCGGCACGCCCGAGGTATTCCAAGCTGCCGGTTTCGGTCCAGCGCACCAGGTCGCCGGTGCGATACAACCGAGTCCCCGGCGCACCAAAGGGGTTGGCCACGAAGCGATCCGCTGTGAGATCGGGGCGGCCCACATAACCTCGGGCCACCGCCGGGCCGGCAAGGTAGAGCTCACCCACGACGCCGACCGGAGCCGGGTTCAGCCGCGCATCGAGCACCAACGCGTGGGTGCCCGGAACCGGTGCGCCGATCCGTACCGGCTCCCCGGCAGCCAGCGCACTCCACGTCGACCAGATGGTCACCTCGGTCGGTCCGTAGGCATTGAACATCCGCCGCGGTGGGTTATTTCCCTCCTCGGGTGCAGCCCATGCGGCCACCAACTCCGCCGGGCACGCCTCGCCACCGGTGACCAGCGTGTCCAACCCGTCGATCCGAGCCGGGTCCAGCGTCGCCAACACGGTTGGCGTGATCAGCGCCGCATCGACGCGCGACCTCGTCAGAACTTCGGTCAGTGCCTCGCCCGCGTAGGAATCCGGCGGTGCGATCACCAGCGCCGCCCTCGAGGCCACTGCCCACAACCACTCGAATACCGACGCATCGAATGTCGGCGCGGCGACCATCAAGATCCGGGACCGCGGAGCCACGCCGAGCAGATCGCGGTGCGCGGCCGCCACCCCGAGCACGCCGGCATGACTGATCGCCACGCCCTTCGGAGTACCCGTCGATCCCGAGGTGAAGATCACATACGCCGCGTCGTCAACGGTCAACGGCGCCAGTCGATCCGAATCCGCGACGGGACCCGGGCTGTGCTCGGACACATCGACCACATCGAGCGGAACCACGAGGCGACTGCCGGTCCCCTCGACGTCACCGAAGCCGCACGTCAGCACACACACCGCCTCGGCGGTGTCCAGAACGGTGGCGATGCGCTCAGCCGGGTGGCCCGGATCGACGGGTACGTACACCCCACCGGCCTTGAGCACCGCCCACCATGCGACCACCAGTTCCGCGCAGCGACCCATCGCCACGCCGACGGCACGCTCGGGGCCGACCCCCGCCTCGATCAACGCGCGAGCCAACCGGTTGGAGGCTTCGTCGAGCTCCCGGTACGACAGCTCGCGCGATCCGTCCACCACCGCGACGGCGTCGGGGTCAGCGGTAGCCGCCGCAGCCAGCAATTCGGGCGCCAATCCCACCGGGGCGTTTACCGCGGCACCGGACCACTTGTGCAGCACCAGATCCTGCTCATCATCGTCCAGCAGGCCCACCTCGCCGACGAGCACCGATGAGTCGGCAACCACGGCCTCGATCACCCGGCCAAACCAACCCACCAACCGCTCGACGCTGGATCGGTCGTACAGATCTGTGGCGTAGGCGACCGTGCCGGCCGCCATCAACTCACCGCGGTCTCCGGCCGTCGGTGCCTTCAGATCGAACAGCGCATTCGCGTCTCCGCTGGGCATCTCTCGCAGGTCGAATTCGAGGTCGAACCGCGCCGTGCGGATGTCGGCGGTGTCCGGTTCGACGTCGAGACCGTCCATCTGGATCTCGGGACGCACGTTGTTCTGGAAGGCCAACGCCACCTGGAACAGCGGGTGGTGTGAGGTGGATCGCGTCGGATTGAGCCGCTCAACCAACAATTCGAACGGCACATCTTGGTTCGCATAGGCGTCGAGTGCCTTCTGCCGCACACGGTCCAACACTTCATTGAAGGGCAGGGCCGGGTCAACGCCGACGCGTAGCACCCAGGTGTTGACGAAGAATCCCACCAACTCGTCGAGGGCCTGGTCCATCCGCCCGGCGATCGGGGTTCCCAGTGCGATGTCCTCGCCGACGCCGGCCCGGTGCAGTGCCACCGCCATGGCGGCCTGCAACACCATCGAAACCGTTGCATTATGTTTTGCGGCAACCGCTTTGATGCCCGCCCAGGATCCGGGATCGATGCGCAGGTCAACCGCGTCGCCACGGTAGCTGGGCACCGGCGGACGCGGGCGATCCGTTGGCAACGACACCACCTCGGGAAGGTCCGCCAATTCCCGCCGCCAATAGCTCAACTGGTTAGCGAGCACACTGTCGGGATCAGACTCGGAACCCAGCCAGTCTTGTTGCCACAGCGTGTAATCGGCGTACTGGACGGGCAGCGGTGACCATTCGGGCGCCCGGCCGAGGACCCGCGCCCGATACGCCTCGCCGACGTCCCGGGCCATCGGCGCCATCGACCAGCCGTCGAAGGCGATGTGGTGCAACACGATTCCGAGGACGTACCGCTCGGGTCCCACGGCATAGATCTGGGCCCGGATCGGGATCTCGGTGGCCAGGTCAAACCGGTATCCGGCCAGCGTGATCAGTTCGTCGACGAGATCGTGCTCTGCGACCTGCAACAGGGCCGGGCCGCCGCGCCGCCAGAGCCCCGGCCGTGTGGGCAGCACCTTCTGTGAGGGCACACCGTCGATATCGGGGAATACCGTGCGCAGCGATTCGTGACGGGCGATTACATCATCGAGGGCGGCATCGAGTGCACCCAAGTCCAACGCGCCGTTGATGCGGAACGCGATCGGCATGTTGTAGGTCGCCGCCCCGTCCTCGAACCGGTTGAGGAACCACATCCGGTTCTGCGCGTAGGACAGCGGAATCCGATCAGGCCGTTCGCCCGCCACCAACGGTGCGCGCCGGTCCGAATCTTCGCCGACGTGTGGCGCCAACTGCGCGACCGTCGGTGCGTCGAACAACGTGCGTACGGCCAGTCCGGCATCCAAATTGGTGTTGACGGCGGCGACCACTCGCATCGCCAGAATGCTGTCGCCGCCGAGGTCGAAGAAGGAGTCGTCGACACCGACACGGTCCATACCCAGCACTTGGGCGTAGATGCCGACCAGGATCTCCTCGGTCGCCGTGCTCGGCGCCCGATAGTGCTCGGTATCAACATATTCCGGTGCCGGCAGGGCTCGTTTGTCGAGCTTGCCGTTGACCGTCAACGGCAACGCATCAAGAGCCACGATGGCCGCCGGCACCATGTAGGCCGGCAACCGCTGTGAAAGCTGCGCCCGAACCTCGACCGGCTCGGCGGTACCGGTGACATAACCGACCAGTCGCTTATCGCCGGGCCGATCCTCACGCACCACCACCACGGCCTGCTGCACACCATCCACCGCGGCCAACGCTGTTTGGATCTCACCCAACTCGATGCGATAACCCCGGATCTTGACCTGATCATCAGACCGCCCGGCATACCGCAACTGCCCATCCGGACCCCACGACACCAAATCCCCGGTCCGATACATCCGCGCACCCGGCTCACCGAACGGACACGCCACAAACCGCGAAGCACTCAAGCCCGCACGCCGCACATACCCGAGCCCGACACCGCGGCCGGCCACATACAACTCACCCACCACACCCGCAGGCACCGGACGCAAAGCCCGATCAAGAACAAACAACGCCGCCCCCGGCACCGGCACCCCAATCGGCACCACACCCATCCCCGGCTGCATCGGCTTGCTGATCGTCGCGTACACCGTCGTCTCGGTCGGCCCGTAACCATTGATCATCACCCGACCCGGCGCCCACCGATCCACCACATCCGGCGGGCACGCCTCAGCAGCCACCATCAACGCCGACACCGAACCCAACTGTTCGGGGTCCAAAACCCCCACCGCCGACGGAGTCTGACTCAACACCGTCACACCCTCAGCAACAACCAACGCTTCCAGATCCTGCGGGGAACGAGTGGTCTGCTCAGGCACCACCACCAGGCGTGCACCATGCAGCAGGGCACCCCAGATCTCCCACACCGAATAATCGAACGCCAACGACGAACACGCCGCCCACACCTGGCCCGGCCCCAACCCGAACCCAACATCCATACCATCAAACAAACGCGTCACGTTCTGATGCGTAACCGCAACACCTTTCGGCGTCCCCGTCGTCCCCGACGTATAAATAATGTGCGCCACATCATCCGCCGCCGGAACCGGCAGTGCACTTGAGGACTGCGCATCTACGCGGGGGTCATCAACCTCGAGCACCGGAACACCGGACGCGCGCAACCGCTCAGCCAACTCCGCCGTCGAGATCACCGCCACCGGCGCCGCATCAGCCAACATGAACTCCACCCGAGCATCCGGAACCACCGGATCAATCGGCAAATACGCCGCACCCGACTTCAACACCGCCAAAATCGCCACCACAGCCTGCGCCGAACGGCCCATCAACAAACCGACACACGCACCCGGCCCAGCACCCTCGGCAACCAGAAACCGCGCCAACCGATTCGACGCCTCATCCAACTCCCGATACGACAACGACGCGCCCTCAAAACACACCGCCACCGCATCAGGCGCACGCTCCACCTGAGCGGCGAACAACCCCGGAATCGACGACCCCACCACCGAACCCGACAACACCGCCCGATGACCCACCTCATCCAGCCGCGCCCGATCAGCAGCATCAAGCACATCCACCGACGACAACCGCCGAGCCGGATCAGAAACAAACGCCACCAACACCCGCTGCAACCGCGACGCGAGATCCTCCACATCGAAACTGGCGAAGGGTTGGCCCGTGCCCATCGTGCTGAGAAGCAGTTGGTCTCCGGCACTGGAGAAGACGAGACCGAAGCCGCCCACCACGCCGACATTGGTCAACGACGCCGACGCCTGCGCACCGCCGAAGTCCAGTGTGAAGGTCGACGGCAGGAAGTTGATGCTGACCCGATTCGCCATCTGACCCGCGGCCCGCGGGTTGACCTTGCGCTCCAACGCATGGACCGGAAACCGCTGATGCTGCAGTGCTTCCTGGATCCGACTCTCGACATCGTCGATGAACTCCGAGATCGATGTCGCAGGTGAGGCCGTCAACACAAGCGGAACCACCCCGGCCACCATGCCGGGAAGCGTCCGCGACTCAGGGCTTACGCGGCGACTGACCGGGAAGTCGAGCACGACATCCGTGCCGTCGGCACACCACCCGTGCACGAGCAAGGCACACGCTGCGGTGATGACCGATGAGCGCGGAACATTCTTCGACCGCGCCAATATGTCGACCTGGCGCAGTACCTCCGAGTCCAATTGGACTGGGGCAGAGGGCCAATGGACTTCCTGAGTATCGAAGGATGCCATCGGCCACGAATCTGCGCCCGTTTCCGGCGGAAGGTTTCCGTTCCAATAGACCTCGTCATCGAGGTAGTCACCGGACGCTTCGTACTTCGACTCGTTTTCGATCAGATCTGCCAGCGATCCGAAAATCGACGGGGGTACGGGCTCGCCTGAGGACACTGCCGAGTAGACCGATGCCAGCCGGGAGCCGAGCAGCGCAATCCCGGTCCCGTCGAGCACGATGTGGTGACAGCAGGCCAGAAGGAAGTGTTCGTCGTTCTGTGTCTGGAACAGTGCAAACCGGAACAGTGGCCCGGTGAAGGACATCGGCATGCGTTCGATCGACGCTGCCATGTCGCGAGCTTCCTGCACGGGGTCGGATGCACTGCGCAAGTCGTAGAAGTCCAGCTCGACTTCGGGATAGTCGACCGCCTTCTGGAAGACCTGCCCGTCCACCTCGAAGAAGGTGGCCCTGAGCGGTTCGGCCTCTCGCACCACTCGGCGGATCGCCCACTCAAGGGCATCGCGGTCGAGCACGCCCGCGATCCTCACGAATAGACCGAGTAACCACTCTGTGCCGGATTCAGCCACGTCGTGCGCAAGCCAAATATCGAGCTGCGCGCGTGTTACCGGCAGCGACTGTTCATCAAGCTGCATCGAACTCTCCCACTGCGAGATGTGCTGCACGCCCCAAGGGACCGGTTAGCCGTCGACCCGTTGTGCTTGCGCCAATCTGTCGCGCAGGCTCTTCGGTCGGATATCCGGCCAGTTCTGTTCGATGTAGTCCAGGCACGCCGTGCGGTCCGCTTCGCCGAAGACGACCTTCCAGCCGGCGGGAATCTCGGCGAAGGTCGGCCATAAGCTGTGCTGCTCCTCGTCGTTGATCAGGACGAGAAATCGGCCATTGTCATCGTCAAACGGGTTGATAGTCATCTGGTCCTCCCCCAGCACCGAGTCGACCAGCGAAAATCGCTCAACGACGAGGATGCGGGGCAGTCCTGCCTCGCACCTTGCGTTGCGTTGTATGTATCTTTGGCCTACTCCAGCTATGCCGTGTCTAGTTGCAGAGCGCCAGCATATCCACTTCCGTTTAACGCGCGTGCAGAAATCAGGGATCTCAAAATTTTCGGTTGCTGCGCATCTGCCATTCGACTTCTTATTCGACGCAATGACGCGCTTTTAGCAAATCCCGTCCGCATTCGTTAAATGCGGTAAACAGCTGGCGTGATGGGCAGGTGCGCCCGGGATGGGTCGGCGTTTCCGGTGGCCGTGACATCCGGTAGCTCGGCGACTGCAGCCGAGGCAGGGGGCCGGCCCCCAGGACAGATCGCGGTCAGGACCAATCGCCGAGCGGCGCCCTCACAGAAGTCCGACCGGACCCAGAAGGCCAGGTAAAAGGGCCTTTGCGCACCGAGCCAGGAGGCACGGTCACTATCGAGACCCACGGGACGCACGGGGCACATGTGCCGCCAAACGGGGTGCCGCCAGGCCCGCCGGCCGCATGTGATTTGCCCTGCGTGATCTCGACGGTCGCCCGGCTTCGAACCCGTCCGATCGTCCACCAGCCGAAATGCGTTGTCATCGAGATGCAAATTCAGCACACATCGGTGCACATCCGCCCGCCCAAGAACACATTGACAGGAGGATCACAGGTCGACGCTCGGCGGGTCAACACGGCAATGACAAGGGTGTAGTTCAATCCAGCGAAGTGGGCTGGAGGGCCCCTGAAGTGGGAGAACACCCCATAGCCGGGGAGAGCGCATCCAATATGGAACACTTCAAATACTCAGCAAACGTCCCAGCCGTTGAATGCAACTTTGTGGGCAAAGCCCCACGCAGTTCCACTCACAAGCATTGTGTTAGCCAGACCTGCGCAGAATGGTGCAGAGTAGTGGTGGCCAAGACGCGCTGTATCAAAATTTGCGATTGAAAACACAGGCGAACTTTCAAGATCGCGCCACTTTTAGCAATCCCGGAATCAACATCAAATGCACCGAGTGCACAAAAGCTGGTTTTTGAGTAGTGAAACAGCGGCCGAGCCGCCAAGCTCAGCCGACGCTGGCCAATACCAGCGGCAATACCTCGGACACGCCGGCATCGCGCAGCAGGCGGGCTGCCATCGTCAGCGTCCACCCGGTGTCGGTCATGTCGTCGATGAGCAGCACCGGTCCGTCGACATCGATGTGCGGCGGCTCCCACGCGCCGTCCAGCGCCGCCACCCGATACGCCGAATTCGCAGCGGTGACAGGGCGATGCTGCGGGGCGTAAGCCAGGATGCCCAGATTCGTCAGCCGGCCGATCTGCGCCAGCCGCTGCACCGTCGACGAGATCAACACCGGGTGGTTCAGAGAATCCAACCCCACCACCGCGGCCGGCCGGCGATCCCAATCCCACGCCTTGAGCACCTCGACGGCCGCCGCCACCACGTCGTCGGGTACCTCGCCGTCGGGTTCGGCCAGCAGACGCCGTAACCGAGCTCCCCAGCCCAGGTCGGTGAGTCGGCCGATCGCCCGGCCCGGCGATGCCCCCTCGGTGATCCGGCCCGACAATTGCACCCCCAAGGCCGTCAGCCCGGATGGCCACTGCTTGCGTGGGGCCACCAGTACACCGGGGCGGGACAATCGTTGCGCAGTGTCGGTCAGGATGTCCTGTGCGACAGCAGCCGGATAGCGCCGGCCGGTGCAGTTGTCACACCGCCCGCACTGCGCGTCCGGTACCAGTTCGGGATCGTCGAGTTGGCCGCGCAAGAACGCCATTCGGCAGCTGTCGGTCGCCTGATAGTCCAGCATCGCCTGCTGCTCCCGCCGTCGCGCCTCGTCCAGCGCGCGGTAGCGGGCCTCGTCGTAACTCCATGGGACACCGGTGCCGATCCAGCCGCCCTTGACGCGGCGGACCGCACCGTCGACGTCGAGCACCTTGAGCACCATCTCGAGACGAGACCGATTCAGATCGACCAGCGGCTCCAGCGCCTGGGTGGACTGCGCCCGGTCGGACTCCAGTGCACCGATCACGTTGCGCACCATGGCTTCCGATGGGAACGCCACCGACGCGAAGTACCGCCACACGTCCTGGTCCTCGGTGCCGGGCAGCAGGATCACCTCAGCGCTGTCGGTAGCCCGCCCGGCCCTCCCCACCTGCTGGTAGTAGGCGATCGGGGACGACGGTGCGCCCAGGTGCACGACGAAGCCCAGGTCGGGTTTGTCGAAGCCCATTCCCAACGCCGATGTCGCCACCAGGGCTTTGACCCGGTTGTCGAGCAGATCGGCTTCCAGCTGTTCTCGCTCGGTGTTGTCGGTGGATCCGGTGTAGGCGGCCACCTTGTGGCCGCGCTCGGCCAACAGTGCGGCGACATCGTGTGCCTGGGCCACCGTGAGGGTATAGATGATGCCGGAGCCGGGCAGGGAATCCAGGTGTGCCGCGATCCAGGCGGCCCGCTGTGCGGGGGTACCCACCTGAACCACCGACAGCCGCAGCGACTCCCGGTCGAGGCCGCCGCGCAACACCAGGGTGTCCGCCCCGCCGACACCCAGTTGGGCCGCGACATCGCCGACCACACGATCGTTGGCAGTCGCCGTTGTGGCGAGAACCGGTATCTGCGAACCCAATTCACCGATCAGGGTACGGATGCGGCGATAGTCGGGCCGAAAGTCGTGTCCCCAGTCCGATACGCAATGCGCCTCGTCGACCACGACGAGACCGGCATCGGCGGCCAGCGCGGGCAGCACGTTGTCCCGGAAGTCGGGATTGTTGAGGCGCTCCGGACTGACCAGGAGAACGTCGAGTTCGCCCTCGGTGACCTGGCGATGGATCGCGTCCCACTCGGTGACATTGCCGGAGTTGATGGTGGCCGCCCGCACCCCGGCCCGCTCGGCCGAGGCGACCTGGTTGCGCATCAACGCCAGCAGCGGCGACACGATGACCGTCGGCCCGCGCCCGGAGGCACGCAGCAGCTTGGCCGCGATGAAGTAGACCGCGGACTTGCCCCACCCGGTCCTCTGCACCACCAAGGCGCGGCGGCGCTGCACCACCAACGCCTCGATGGCCGCCCATTGATCGTCACGCAGTCGCGCCGCGGGGCCGGCCAGTTGTTCGAGGATCGCCTGGGCCTGCTCGCGGGTTGCCATGGCCCCCATGATGCCGGGCGCGACCGACACCCCTACAAAGCACACTGGGCCTTCCGTTTCCGGAAGGCCCAGTGCAGCAGTGCTTGAGAGATCAGGCCTTTGCGGCCTCGGCTTCCTGTTCCCGCTTGATCTCCAGCGCGATGTCGATCAGCTGGTCTTCCTGGCCGCCGATCAGCTTGCGCTGCCCGGCGCGGTGCAGCAGCTGGTGCGCGGGCACGCCGTAGCGCTCGGACTGCCGGATGGCGTGCTTGAGGAAGCTGGAGTACACCCCCGAGTAGCCCATGATCAGCGCATTGCGATCCAGCAGGCACTCGGCCGGCATGGCGGGCGCGACGACCTCTTCAGCGGCATCGGCGATGTCGAAGAAGTCGATGCCGGTCTTGACCCCGATCTTGTCGAACACGCCGATCAGCGCCTCGACGGGTGCATTGCCCGCACCCGCACCGAACCGGCGGCAGGAGCCGTCGATCTGCTTGGCCCCGGCGCGCACGGCCTCGATGCTGTTGGCCACGCCCAGGCCGAGGTTCTCGTGCCCGTGGAAACCCACCTGCGCGTCGTCACCCAGCTCGGCGACCAACGCGGACACCCGATCGGCGACACCGTCGAGCACCAGCGCACCGGCGGAGTCCACGACGTAGACGCACTGGCATCCGGCGTCCGCCATGATGCGCGCCTGCTTGGCCAACTTCTCCGGGGAGATGGTGTGGCTCATCATCAGGAAACCGACGGTCTCCAGGCCCAGCTCGCGGGCCAGCCCGAAGTGCTGGATCGACACGTCGGCCTCGGTGCAGTGGGTCGCGATGCGGCAGATCGAGCCACCGTTGTTCTGGGCTTCCTTGATGTCTTCCTTGGTGCCCACACCCGGCAGCATCAGGAAGGCGATCTTGGCTTCCTTGGCTGTCTCGGCGGCCAGCTTGATCAGCTCCTGCTCCGGGGTCTTGGAGAACCCGTAGTTGAAGCTCGACCCGCCCAGCCCGTCACCGTGGGTCACCTCGATGACCGGGACACCCGCGGTGTCCAGGGCGGCGACGATGGCACCGACCTCGTCCTTGGTGAACTGGTGCCGCTTGTGGTGCGACCCGTCGCGCAGCGACGTGTCGGTCATCCGGACGTCCCACACGGGGTTGAAGAAAATGTCACTCATGCTTGGCCTCCTCCGGCCGGCGCGGCCAGGCGCTCTTTGGCGATTTCCTCGCCGACCTTGGTCGCCGCGGCGGTCATGATGTCCAGATTTCCAGCGTAGGGCGGCAGGTAGTCACCGGCACCCTCCACTTCCACGAACACGGTGACCAGGTGGTTTCCACCGTTGACCACCGACGGTTCGTCGAACTGCGGTTCGTTGAGCAGCCGGTAGCCGGGCACATAGGTCTGCACCTCGGCGACCACGTCCTTGATGGACTGTGTGATCGCGGCGTGGTCGGCATCTTCCGGGATCGCGCAGAAGATGGTGTCGCGCATGATCATCGGCGGCTCGGCGGGGTTAAGGATGATGATCGCCTTGCCCTTTTGCGCGCCGCCGATGTCACGCACACCCGCACTGGTGGTCTTGGTGAACTCGTCGATGTTGGCGCGGGTGCCCGGACCGGCCGATGCCGACGACACCGACGCCACGATCTCGGCGTAGGGCACGTCCACCACGCGGGACACGGCGTAGACCATCGGGATGGTGGCCTGGCCACCGCAGGTGACCATGTTGACGTTCGGCGCGTCCAGGTGAGCGCGCAGGTTGGCCGGCGGGATGACGCCAGGGCCGACGGCCGCCGGGGTCAGGTCGATGGCCCGGATACCGGCCTCTTCATACCGCGGGGCGGCGTCACGGTGCACGTAGGCGCTGGTGGCCTCGAACACCAGATCCGGCTTTTCGCTCTGAGCCAGCAGCCAGTCCACCCCCTCGTGGGAGGTTTCCAGGCCCAGCTTGCGCGCCCGCGCCAAGCCCTCGGATTCCGGATCGATGCCGATCATCCAGCGCGGCTCGAGCCACTCCGACCGCAACAACTTGTACAGCAGGTCGGTGCTGATATTGCCCGACCCGACGATGGCAACTGATGCTTTCTCAGCCATGATTCGGCTCCCTTATTCGAAACTCAGTCTTACTGAACCTAACCCGGCGAAGTCAGCGACGAAATCGCTGCCGGGAGGTGCATCTATCGCACGCGTGCACGAGCCCGGCAGCACGATGTCACCGGCCTTCAGACGCACCCCGAAGCTCTCCACCTTGCGGGCCAACCAGGCCACCGCGGTCACCGGATTTCCCAGTACCGCATCGCTGCGGCCCTCGGCCACGACCTCGCCGTGGTTGGTCAGGACCGCATCGATGTTGCAGATATCGATGTCCTTGGGCGAGACCCGCGCCTCACCGAGCACCCAGCCTGCGCTGCTGGCGTTGTCGGCGATGGTGTCGCACAACTTGATCTGCCAGTTGGTGATCCGGGTGTCGATCAGCTCGATGGCCGGCGCGAACGCGGCCGTCGCGGCGAGCACGTCCTCTTCGGTGCACCCGGCACCGGGCAGATCGTCGGCCAGGATGAACCCGACCTCGACCTCTACGCGGGGGTACAGGAAATTCGACGACTTCACCGGGACGTTCTCGAACACCTCCATCTCGTCGAGGAGATGGCCGTAGTCCGGCTCGTCGACACCCATCATGTCCTGCATGGCCTTGCTGGACAGCCCGACCTTGTGGCCGATCACCCGGGCGCCCTCGGCGACGCGCTGGCGGATGTTGATCAGCTGGATCTCGTAGGCATCCACCACATCGATGTCGGCGTACCGGTCCGTCAGCGGCGTCATCGGAACCCGGCTCCGCTCGGCCTGAGCGAGATCGGCCGCCAGCTCGTCGCGCACCTCGACACTAAGCATTTTGGTGAATTCCCCTCGCTTCTTTGACCGGCGCAGTTGTCCACGGGCCCGGCAATTCTATAACGTGTTCTACATGACTGGACAGGAGTACGACGTTGTCGTGGTCGGCAGCGGCGCTGCCGGCATGGTCGCCGCCCTCACCGCAGCCCACCAGGGCCTCTCGACAGTAGTCGTAGAGAAGGCGCCGCACTATGGAGGATCCACTGCGCGGTCCGGTGGTGGGGTCTGGATCCCGAACAACGAGATTCTCAAGCGTGACGGGGTCAAGGACACCCCCGAAGCCGCCCGCACCTACCTCCACAAGATCATCGGTGACGTGGTGCCCGCGGAGAAGATCGACACCTATCTCGACCGTTCGCCCGAGATGCTGTCGTTCGTCCTGAAGCACTCGCCGCTGAAGCTGTGCTGGGTGCCCGGGTACTCCGACTACTACCCCGAGACCCCCGGCGGCAAGCCCACCGGCCGCTCGGTCGAGCCCAAGCCGTTCAATGCCAAGAAGCTCGGCGCGGACGAGAAGGGCCTGGAACCGCCGTACGGCAAGGTGCCGATGAACATGGTGGTGATGCAGCAGGACTACGTCCGGCTCAACCAGCTCAAGCGTCATCCCCGCGGCGTGCTGCGCAGCATCAAGGTGGGCGTCCGCTCCGTCTGGGCCAACGCCACCGGTAAGAACCTGGTCGGCATGGGCCGCGCCCTCATCGCCCCACTGCGTATCGGCCTGCAGAAGGCCGGTGTTCCCGTCCTGCTGAACACCGCGCTGACCGATCTCTACATCGAGGACGGCGTCGTCCGTGGCATCTACGTTGTCGATCCCCGCGACGCTTCCGCTGAGCCGCAACTGATCCGGGCCCGCCGCGGCGTGATCCTGGGCTCCGGCGGATTCGAGCACAACGAGCAGATGCGGGTGAAGTACCAGCGCGCACCGATCACCACCGAATGGACCGTGGGCGCGGTCGCCAACACCGGCGACGGCATCCTGGCCGCCGAAAAGCTGGGTGCGGCACTCGAATTCATGGAGGACTCGTGGTGGGGCCCGACGGTCCCGCTGGTCGACTCACCGTGGTTCGCCCTGTCTGAGCGAAACTCCCCCGGCTCGATCATCGTCAACATGGCCGGCAAGCGGTTCATGAACGAGTCGATGCCCTACGTCGAGGCCTGCCACCACATGTACGGCGGCGAGTACGGCCAGGGCCCCGGCCCCGGCGAGAACATCCCGGCCTGGCTGATCTTCGATCAGCAGTACCGCGATCGCTTCATCTTCGCGGGACTGCAGCCCGGACAGCGCATTCCGAAGAAGTGGCTGGAATCGGGCGTCATCGTCAAGGCCGACACCATCGAGGAGCTGGCCGCCAAGACCGGTCTGCCCGCCGATGCGTTCGCCGCCACCATCGATCGGTTCAACGGCTTCGCCCGGTCCGGCACCGACGAGGACTTCCACCGCGGCGAGAGTGCCTACGACCGCTACTACGGCGACCCCACCAACAAGCCGAACCCGAACCTCGGCGAGATCAAGCACGGCCCCTTCTACGCGGCCAAGATGGTCCCGGGCGACCTGGGCACCAAGGGCGGCATCCGCACCGACGTGAAGGGCCGCGCCCTGCGCGACGACAACTCGGTGATCGAGGGCCTCTACGCCGCGGGTAACGTCAGCTCACCGGTGATGGGTCATACCTACCCGGGCCCCGGCGGCACCATCGGTCCCGCCATGACGTTCGGATACCTCGCGGCACTCGACATTGCAGGGAAGAAGTAGATGCCAATCGATCTCGACAAGGCGCTGGGCGCCGAACTGGAACCCATCGAGTTCTCCTGGACCAGCAGCGACATCCAGCTGTACCACCTGGGCCTCGGCGCGGGCGCCGATCCGATGGACGAGCGCGAGCTGCGCTACCTCGTCGACGACACCCCGCAGGTGCTGCCGACGTTCGGCAACGTGGCGGCCAGCTTCCACATGACCGAGCCGCCCAAGGTGCAGTTCCCCGGCATCGACATCGAGCTGTCCAAGGTGCTGCACGCCAGCGAGGCGGTCAGCGTGCCCGGCCCGATCCCGACCAGCGGGACCGCCAAGTCGGTGCAGCGCTTCACCGAGATCTGGGACAAGGGCAAGGCCGCCGTCATCGTCAGTGAATCCACGGTCACCGACGAGTCCGGCAAGGTGCTGTGGACCACCAAGCGGTCCATCTTCGCCCGCGGCGAAGGTGGTTTCGGCGGCGAGCGTGGTCCGTCTACGTCGGTCGAAATGCCCGACCGTGCACCGGATGTCGAGATCTCGTTGCCGACACTGCCGCAGCAGGCCCTGCTGTACCGGTTGTGCGGTGACCGCAATCCGCTGCACTCCGATCCGGCTTTCGCCAAGGCTGCCGGCTTCGACCGGCCGATCCTGCACGGGCTGTGCACCTACGGCATCGGATGCAAGGCCATCGTCGACAACCTTCTGGACGGTGACGTTTCTCAGGTGGCTTCCTACGGTGCCCGGTTCGCCGGCGTCGTGATCCCCGGAGAAACCCTGCAGGCCAACGTCTGGAAGGAAGACGGCAAGTTCATCGGTGTGCTGACCGCGCCGTCGCGGGACAACGCCGTCGTGCTGTCGGGCGTGGAGCTCGTCCCGGCGTAGTCCGCACGCTTCTCGCTTGCCCGCGCTTCTCGCGCTCACTTTGTCACGCTGGAGTGGCTGTCGACCTCGACGGCCACTCCAGCGTTGCATTGTGAGGGCAATGGCATTGGCGACCAAACGCTTTGTCACGCCAGAGTGGCTATCGACCTCCAGAGCCACTCCAGTGTGACAACGTGAACGCAGCAACCAGAGGAGCCGCCGCGCTAGCACAACTCACCGGACCCGTCATCTGTCACACCAGCGCAGATGTGGACAACGCGGGTCACGCCGACGCCTGTGGATAACCGAGGTGACGGAAACCGTATTGCGCTGCACACTTTCTCGGCATGGGGGAACCATTTCTCGGCAGTGAGGCTGTCGCCAGCGGCGAATTGCGCAAGAGCGCCCTGCGCACCAGGTACACCCGGGTCTTCCGTGACGTCTACGTCTCACCTGGCACCGAACTCACACCACTCATCCGTGCCCGTGCCGCCTGGTTGTGGTCTCGTCGTCGCGGTATCGTGGCCGGCAACTCGGCCGCCGCAGTGCACGGTGCGAAATGGGTGGACCTCGACGCACCATTCGAGATGATCCATTCCAACCGCAATCCCATTGCCGGACTGCGAGTTCGAACCGAAGAGATCGCAGACGACGAGATCGTTCGGGTTGACGGGATTCCGGTTACCTCGGCGGCTCGCACCGCACTCGACATCGGTTGCTGGTATCCACGAGACAACGCCGTCGCTGCGCTAGACGCCCTGGCCCGGGCCACCGACCTCAAGGCCGCCGACGTCGACCTGCTGGCGCAACGCCATGCCCGTCGCCGGGGTATCCAGCGTGCGCGCACAGCCCTGGACTTGATGGACGGCGGCGCGCAGTCGCCTCAGGAAACCTGGTTGCGGTTGATACTCATCGATGCGGGCCTTCCTCGGCCGCAAACTCAGATCCCGGTGTTCGACGGTCCGGGTGATCCGTTCGCCTATCTCGACATGGGTTGGGAGGACATCAAAGTCGCGGTTGAGTACGACGGTGAGGAACACCGATCCAGCAATTGGCGGTACAACTGGGACTTGCGACGAGCAGAGCGCATACAGCGGCAGGACTGGATCAACGTGCGCATCGCAGCCGGCGAGCGCAAGACCGATATTCTGCGGCGCGTCAACGCGGCACGTGCCTGCCGAGTGTCACGCTAGCGTGGCGCTCAGGCTCGGCAGCCGCTCCAGCGTGACAGTGTGCGGGCACGGGCGTTGGCAGACAACCTCTTTGTCACGCCAGCGTGGCGCTCAAGCTCGGCAGCCACTCCAGCGTGACAGTGTGCAGGCGCCACAGTACCGAGAGCGCGGGCCAAAAAGTCCCGAGAAGCAGGCAAAAAAAGCGGGNGCCCGGGCCGCCGGGCTGGCCGGCGCCGGGAGCGCCGTTCTCCGAGCCACCGCCCTTGGCGCCCTCCATGGCCTTCATCAACGGTTCCATCAGCGAACCGAACTGCCCGCCCATCTGGCCGGCGGCTTGTGCGGGGGCACCGGCCATCTGGCCCATCTGGCCGAGCTGACCCATCATCTGGCCGAGCTGACCGACGCCTTCTCCGCCGCCCTGGTCCGCCTTGTCGTATGCGCCCTGGGCGTCAGAAAGCTTGGCGTTGAACATGTTTTCCTTGGCCGACAACGCCGTCACATTCGTGGTCAGCGAGGCCGCCAGGGTCGGCAAGATGCCGGCGATGGTCATGCTCATAGCATCTTCGCCCGGCTGAATCGGAGGCATCTCCGGCAGCTGCACCGAAGCGGCGTTCCAGCTCAGCGGCGCATCCGGAGTTGAGAGCGGATCACTCACAAATTCCCCCTTGAATCAGCTCACCAATCGTCGTATTCATCATCACCATCGCCCAATTCGTGTTCAAGGGGAGCCGGTACGGCGAGACCTGACGTGGTCCCCCCGCCGCTGCCTCCGCGTTGGCCCATCATGCCCATCGGAGCGCCGCCACCCATACCCGCGGCGTTGGCCGCGGCCACCGGCGCCACACCGGCCATCACCGCGCCATTGGCGCCGGGGTCAACGGAGACCGGGGCGGTATTGCCACCGACGAGATTCGACATCAGCGGGGTCTGTGGGCTGCCGCCACCCGGTCCGCCGGGTAATCCTGCTGCCTTGACCATGCCCGAACCGCTGCCCGGGCCAGACCCGCCGGCCAGCGGATGGTTCGAGAACGACGAGAACGGGCTGGGCCCAGCGCCGGAGCCCTTACCACCCGAGCCGAGCATCGAGGTCAATTGCTGCAAAGGCTGAGACAGCTGCTGCAGTGGTTGGGACAGCTGCTGCGGAATCTGGCCGAGCATCTGCGGGATCTGCCCCAGCATCTGCGGGAGCTGGCTGATCAGCTGCATCATCTGCTCGCCACCCTTTTGGGCCGCCTGCGTTGCCTGGGCCGTCGGGGGCGTGCCGACCTGCGGGAGGTTGGCAATCGTGCTGAGGCTGCTGGCCATCTCACTGCTCGCGGCCGAGACGGTCGCGGTGTTCTGCGCGAGCCCCGCCTTGATTCGGCTCTCGATCAGCTCTTGCTTGTTCTGGAGCGGCAACCCCTGCAGGATCGTGACCTCCTGCTGGACCTCTTGCGCCACCGCGTTCACAGCCGTCTTGGTCGCCACCACGGACGCTGCCATCTTGGTCAACGCGGTGGAGATGGCCTGAGCTTGGGCGGCGTTCGCCTCGTGGCCGCCAATCATTGTGTTCGCCTCGCCTGCGGCTGCCAATGAGCTGGCGCCCTTCCAACCCTCGCCGAGCTTCGCGAGCTGACTGGTCTGCTCCGGAACGACGGAACCGCTGATCTGGAGCGCGACCTTGCTGTACGACGTCGCAGCCGCCGTCAGCTGCTCCTCATCGACGTTCGGCCAAGCCGGCCCCTGCAAGGTCTGCGACCCGTACGGGCTGCTGTCGCGCGGCATCCCCATGCCACGGCCCCCTTCTACGCGTGATGCACATCCGGAGCAAACATTACCGTGCCGGACGGGGGCCCCGATGCACCTTTATCCGAGGATCAGTCCTGACGTCGGGACGCCGGTGCCCGCGGTGACCAGGACATGCTCGACGTTGTCGACCTGGTTGACCGAGGTTCCCCGCAATTGACGGACGCCCTCGGCAATGCCGTTCATCCCGTGGATGTAGGCCTCGCCGAGCTGACCGCCGTGGGTGTTGATCGGCAGCCGGCCGCCGATCTCGATGGCGCCACCAGCAATGAAATCCTTGGCCTCGCCCTTACCGCAGAAGCCCAGCTCCTCGAGCTGGATCAGGGTGTACGGCGTGAAGTGGTCGTAGAGGATCGCGGTCTGGATGTCGTCGGGCGACAGTCCGCTCTGCTGCCAGAGCTGACGGCCCACCAAACCCATCTCGGGCAGCCCGAGCTCGTCGCGGTAGTACGAGTACATCGTGAACTGATCCGTGCCCGCACCCTGGGCGGCGGCCTCTATGATCGCCAGCCGGTGCTTGAGATCCTTGGCCCGCTCGGGGGTCGTGACGACGATGGCGACGCCCCCGTCGCTCTCCTGGCAGCAGTCCAGCAGCCGCAGCGGTTCGGCGATCCACCGCGAGTTCTGGTGATCCTCGATGGTGATGGGCTTACCGTAGAAGAACGCCTTCGGGTTGGTGGCGGCGTGCTTGCGGTCGGCAACCGACACCACACCGAAATCGGCACTCGTGGCGCCGTATTCGTGCATGTAGCGCTGGGCGATCATCGCCACCGACGCGGCCGGGGTGCTCAGCCCGTGCGGGTAGGACCAGCTGTACTCGACGCCACGCGAATCGGCGTTGACGGTAAGACCGGTCATCACCTGGCCGAACCGGAACTCCGAGCGCTCGTTGAAGGCCCGGTAGGCCACGACGACTTCCGCGACGCCGGACGCGACGGCCAGAGCCGCCTGCTGAACGGTCGCGGCCGCGGCGCCGCCGCCGTAGCCGATCTGGCTGAAGAACTTCAGATCCCCGATCCCGGTGGAGCGGGCCACGGCAGTCTCCAGGTTGGAGTCCATCGTGAAGGTGACCAGACCGTCGACGTCGGACGGCTTGAGGCCGGCGTCGTCCAGTGCGTCGAGGACGGCCTCGGCGGCCAGCCGCAGCTCGCTGCGACCGGAGTTCTTGGAAAAGTCGGTGGCGCCGATGCCGGCNCTCGGACAACCGCCAGACCGCGGAGGTGGACAGCAGAGAGATCGTCCGCGACGCGATGTAGACCTCGGACAGCTGCGCCGCCACGGTCTGGAACGTCGAGAGCGGGCGACCGAACTGCTCGCGCGTGGCCACGTAGTCGGCGGTCAACCGCAGCGCACCCGCGACCAGGCCGGCCGCGAACGCCCCGGTGGCCGCCAGGGCCAGCTGGTTGACCCGGTGGGCGGTCGCACCCTCGAGCACGTCGGCGGCGTCGACCACGACGTCAGCGAAGGTGACCACGTATTCGTCGGAATCGTTGGAGGTCGGGGTCTTGGTGACCGTCACCCCGTCGGCCTCCGGAGAAACCACCACCACCGCGTTGTCGGCGGTGACCACCAGCCACTTCGCCGTCTCGGCATAGGGCACACCGACTTTGGTGCCGTTGAGCTTGCCGTCCGCGAAGTTCACGGTGGGACGCTCCGGAAGCGAGTGGCCCGGCTCGTTCAGCGCGGCGGAGAGCACCGCACCGGTCGCAACCCCGGCCAGGTAGCGGTCCTGCTGAGCATCGGAGGCCAGGTCCAGCAGTGACACCAGACCGAGGCCGATGGTGCCCAGCGCCGGCCCGGTGGTGCCGTGCCGACCGATCTCGGTCAGCGCGGTGGAAAGTTCGGGCAGACCCAGACCGTCACCACCGAGGCGTTCCGGCACTCCCAGCGCCGCAACCCCACCGGAAACCAATGCGTCCCAGGTGTTGTCGCGTTCCAGAACAGAGGTCACCACATCGGCAACAGCCTGCTGTTCCGGGTTCGGTGTGAAATCCACCCGAATCCTCCTTGATCCGTTGGGCAGTCAGTGGGCTCAGTGGGCGACCGGGCACGCGCCCGTGTAATCCACCGGCCAGTGCTTGATGCCGTTGAGCCAACCGGACTTTAGCCGCTCGGGCTCGCCCATCGGCTTGAGGTCGGGCATGTGGTCGGCCACCGCGTTGAAGATCAGATTGATCGTCAGGCGGGCCAGGTTCGCCCCGATGCAGTAGTGCGCGCCGGTGCCGCCGAAGCCGACGTGCGGGTTCGGGTCGCGCAGGATGTTGAAGGTGAACGGGTCCTCGAACACCGTCTCGTCGAAGTTGGCGGAGCGGTAGGACATCACCACCCGCTCACCGGCCTTGATCTTGACGCCGGCGATCTCGGTGTCCTCGCTGGCGGTGCGCTGGAAGGCCGACACCGGGGTGGCCCAGCGGATGATCTCGTCCACGGCGGTCTTCGGGCGCTCCTTCTTGAACAGCTCCCACTGCTCGGGGTGCTGCGAGAACGCGATCATGCCGTGCGTGATCGAGTTGCGGCTGGTCTCGTTGCCCGCGACGGCCAGCATGATCACGAAGAAGCCGAACTCGTCGTCGCTGAGCTTCTCGCCGTCGATGTCGGCCTGGATCAGCTTGGTGACGATGTCGTCGGTCGGGTTCTTGCCGCGCTCCTCGGCCATCTTCATGGCGTAGGTGATGACCTCGAACGAGGACATGGCCGGATCGATGTCGGCGTACTCGGGATCGTCACCGGCGGTCATCTCGTTGGACCAGCGGAACAGCTTGTCGCGATCGTCCTGGGGCACACCGAGCAGCTCGGCGATGGCCTGCAGCGGCAGCTCGCAGGACACCTGCTCGACGAAGTCGCCCGTGTTGGACGCCGCGGCATTCTTCGCGATCGCCTGCGCGCGATTGTTCAGCTCCTCCTCGAGCCGCGAGAGCGCACGCGGGGTGAAGCCACGGGAGATGATCTTGCGCAGCCGGGTGTGGTGCGGGGCGTCCATGTTCAGCAGGACGGCGCGCTGCAGATCGACTGCCTCGCGGGTCATCTCCTGGGGCCAGACCGGGATCGCGCCGTTCATGGCACTGGAGAACACATCGCTGCGCAGCGAGACGTCCTTGACGTCTTCGTGCCGGGTCACCAACCAGTAGCCCTTGTCGCCGAAGCCTCCGGTGCCGCCGGGCACGTCGACCCAGCGAACCGGCTCGGCCTTGCGAAGCTCGGCGAGTTCCTTGACCGGCAGACCCTTGAGGTTCAGTTCGGAATCGAGGAAGTCGAAGTCCTTGGGGATGTTCGGGCAGCCCATGTGTCTAACTCCTAGTGTCTGTAGCAAGCCGTGCGCGTAGCCAGCAATGCTTGAAACAACGTGGTCTAGTACCAATTGGGACCATTGAAACACGGCTAGACCGCAGATCAAAGGCAGTGATGCATCGGCGCTTGTCAGAGTAATGAAACGTGTTCTAGCCTGGCTTCATGGGTAACCCTGTCATCGTCGAAGCCACCCGTAGCCCCATCGGCAAGCGCAACGGCTGGTTGTCCGGCCTGCACGCCACCGAGCTCCTCGGCGCCGTCCAGAAGGCCCTCGTCGAGAAGGCCGGCATCGACCCCGGCAGCGTCGAGCAGGTCATCGGCGGTTGCGTCACGCAATACGGCGAACAGGCCAACAACGTCACCCGGCAGTCCTGGCTCATCGCCGGTCTCCCCGAGCACGTCGGCGCCACCAGCATCGACTGCCAGTGCGGCAGCGCCCAGCAGGCCAACCACCTGGTGGCCGGCCTGATCGCCACCGGCGCGATCGACATCGGCATCGCCTGCGGCATCGAGGCCATGAGCCGGGTGGGTCTCGGCCAGAATGGCGGCGGCGCCCGCGCCGCGTCGTGGGATATCGACCTGCCCAACCAGTTCGAGGCCGCCGAACGCATCGCCAAGCGTCGCGGCATCACCCGCGCCGATGTGGACGCGCTGGGCCTGGCCTCTCAGAACCGGGCCAAGCAGGCGTGGGCCGAGGGCCGCTTCGACCGGGAGATCTCGCCGATCGAGGCCCCGGTCATCGACGAGAACAAGCAGCCGACCGCCGAATGGAACACGGTCAGCCGCGACCAGGGCCTGCGCGACACCACCGCCGAGGGCCTGGCGTCGCTGAAGCCGGTGATGGAGGGCGGAATCCACACTGCCGGTACGTCGTCGCAGATCTCCGACGGCGCGGCCGCGGTGCTGTGGATGGACGAGGACAAGGCGAAGGCGCTGGGCCTCAAGCCGCGAGCCCGCATTGTTGCGCAGGCCAACGTCGGCGCCGAGACCTACTACCACCTCGACGGCCCGGTGCAGTCCACCGCCAAGGTGCTGGAGAAGGCCGGCATGAAGCTCGGCGACATCGACCTGGTCGAGATCAACGAGGCCTTCGCATCGGTCGTGCTGTCCTGGGCTCAGGTGCACGGCGCCGACATGGACAAGGTCAACGTCAACGGCGGCGCCATCGCCCTGGGACACCCCGTCGGGTCGACCGGCTCCCGCCTGATCACCACCGCGCTGCACGAGCTGGAGCGCACCGACCGGAGCACTGCCCTGATCACCATGTGTGCCGGCGGTGCGCTGTCGACCGGCACCATCATCGAGCGCATCTAGTGGCCATCAGTGACGCCGAGCGCATCGCGGCCGCACAGGCCTACATCGATGCGCTGGTGAGCCACCAAGCGGATGCAGTCCCGTTCGCACCGGACTGCATCCGCATCGAGATGGGCCTGAAGACGGGACGCTCCGGTGACCACTTGCGGCGCAGCCTGAACAACGGTCCGCAGTTCAGGTTGATCGAGAAGACGACGACGCCGGAGTTCTCGGTCGACGGCGACAACATCCGCGCCAAGTTCGACGTGCTGACCAAGCCGCGGCTGTTCGGCCGGCGGGTGTGCTCACACGTCGACGAGACGTTCCTGATCCCGGCGTCCGACGGAAAGATCCACCACATCCGCGCCTCCCTGACCCCGTTCATCAGCCGCTAAGGTCGCCCCATGGCCAACACCCCTCGCCCGCTGAGCCCCAAGCAGATCGAGCGGCTCAACGCGAAGTCCACCGGCACCGCCATCAAGTGGATGTCGCGTGCGCAGACCTGGATCTTCAAGAAGACCGGCGGACGTTTCGGTGACAAGTTCCTGCGCGGCGCCGAAGTGGGGATCCTGACCACCATCGGACGCAAGTCGGGCGAAGAACGGGACAGCCCCCTGCTGTTCCTGCAGGAGGGCAAGCGCATCGTCCTGGTCGCCTCACAGGGCGGCCGGGCCACCAACCCGATGTGGTACCTGAACCTGGTGGCCAACCCCCGGGTGAAGTTCCAGACCAAGCACGAGACGCTGGAGTTGGTCGCGCGCGACGCCACCGACGCCGAGCGCGACGTGTACTGGCCCAAGCTGGATGCCATGTACGCCGACTTCGCGAACTACCGGTCCTACACCGACCGCAAGATCCCGATCGTCATCTGCGACCCGGCCTGACCCCAACGACGAGCAGCGCCCCCGACCCTCAGGTCGGGGGCGCTTTCTTTGTTGCAGGTGTCCTCCAGCCGGCCAATTACGCAACTCTTGGTAGCTGAATTGACGAGTGAACAGAATTCTGATTATGTACTGTGAGCCCGCACACACTTAACACCCAGTGAGCGGCAGCCCACACCCGCGTGAACCGATGGAGACCCTATGCAACGACCCACCCGACGCCGGGCTGCCGGTGCCGCCGCGACCACCCTCACCGCATGCTCGCTGTTCGCGGCCGCGACCCTGCCCGCCTCCGCACTGACCGTGACGTTCATCAGGCACGCCGAGTCGCAGGGCAATGCCTCCGGTTACATCGACACCAGCACCCCGGGGCCGCACCTGACCAACGACCAGGTGAACCAGAACGGTGGTGCGACCGGCGAAGAGCAGGCCCAGGCGTGGGCCGATGCCCAGTGCCCGAGTTCGCCCTGCACGAAGTACGACGCGCTCTACGCCTCGACCATGATTCGCACCCAGGAGACCGCGGCGCCGTTCGCCGAGAAGCGCGGGTTGCCGGTGACGATCCTGGGCACGTTCGACCCGGAGAATCCCCAGCGGAATTCCGGCGTGCAGGAGATCAGCGCCGGCATCTTCGAGGGCTTGCCCGAGGGCGAAGGCATCGGCCGCATCGGCTACATCCTCGCCCCGCTGGCGTGGACCATGGGACTGCAGTTCGTCCCGATCCCCGGCGGCGAGACCGGCCTCGAGTTCAACGAGCGCGTGACGAATGCACTCGCCGACGTGGAGTCGGGCACCACCGACACCAATGGCGACGGAGAGACCGACGCCGCGGTGTTCTCGCACGGCGCCACCATCATGATGTGGACGATGATGAACGTCGACAACCCGAATCTCCTGTTGTTCGCCCAGCATCCGCTGAACAACACCGAGACGGTGGTCGTCGAGAAGAACGAGGACGGCAGCTGGACTCTCAAGGAGTGGGCCGGCCAAGAGGTCGGTCCGGCCAACTACCCGACCCAGATGTTCGTCAACGTGCGCGATCTGATCGTTGCTCCGCAGAAGGCGATCTACAACATGCGCATTCCGGTGCTGTCGCTGGATGCGCAGGGCATCGTCACCACGGGCGCGCAGGGCATCCAGGACGTTGCCGAGGCCGGCGTGAAGTTCGTGCGAGATTCGGTGACGGACACCGTCAACGCCATCACCAACATCCCGAACTCCATCAACCAGTCCCCCACCCAGGTGTCGAAGCTGGGCACCGTGAGCACTGTGAGCACCGCGGACAGCGGGCCTGCCGCCGTGCTCGATGTCACCGAGGGCGCCAAGGCCGCGGTGGCGAACACCACCGAGTCGGTGCGGACCAAGGCCCCCGCCGTCCGGACGGCCAACGGCGCCACCAAGCTCACTGCGGGCAACAAGGTGGAACCGGGCAAGGCCGTCTCCGCGGCGCGCGACCGGGTCAACCGGGTAGCGGACGAGGTGCGCAGCGGAATCGAATCCTCGGCCAAGCAGGCCGGCGAGACGGTCAAGAAGCTCACCCGTCCCGACAAGAAGGCCGACAAGGACACCGCGGACAAGAAGGCCTCGAAAGACGCCGCGTGAAATAACAGGCGTCACAAGGTAGTACGCCTGGGATGGTCCCCCTCTTCCGCCCGGGGAGGGGGACCGAGCCACGTCCGCAGTGGCCGTAGCGGAACACGAGATTTTTGTCAATTACCGTCTCGCACAACGGGATAACCGATTGCGTTGGCTGGAATTCATCAGACAATGCAACTGGCCGGCCAACTGCATGTCACCGGCAGGTCACGTGAAATCCGCACTGCCGCAATGGAGGTAACACATGATCCGCTCTCACGGTGACGCCTCGGCGTCGCGATACAGAAGCATACTAGGGGGTGTCGCCCTAGCCTTCCTCGCCCTGTTCCTGGCGATCCCCGTCGCCCACGCCGCCGAGGTCATGCGGGTGACATTCGTCCGCCACGCCGAGTCGACGGCCAACGCGAACCACATCATCGATACCACCGTTCCCGGCCCCGGCCTCACCCCGACCGGCCAACAGCAGGCGAAGGACCTGGTGGACAGGCTCGGCGACAACAACTACGACGCGATCTACGCCTCGACCATGCTGAGGACCCAGCAGACCGCGACCCCGATGTCGCAGTATCTCGGTCTGCCGATCCAGGTGGTCGACGGCATCCAGGAGATCACTGCAGGCAATCTGGAAGGCAAGTCCCAAGACGAGTACGGGACGGCCTACATCATGGGGCCGCTCATGTGGGCCGGCCTCATTCCCAACATGCCGGCCAACCGCAATGTCCCCCAGCCGGGCACCGACTTCGACGGGAACGATTTCGACGCCGGCGTCGACAATGCCCTGAAGGCCATGTACGACAAGGGCGATCGCAACGCCATCGTGTTCTCGCATGGCGGCACGATCATGTTCTGGACGATCATGAACGTGAACAACCTGACGCTGGCGCAAAAGGGCATGTTGCTCAGCCAGTACACGTTGGGCAACACCGATTACGTCGTCATCGAGGGCAATCCCGAGGACGGCTGGGTGCTGACCGACTGGAATGGGCAGAAGTTCGCCCCGGAGCCGACGTTCGAACATGAGGTTGGGCTTCAGCTGCGCACCTTGAGCCACCAGCTGCAGCAGGCCATGAACGGCGTCGTAGAGTCCTTCGCCTCGGGCAATCCCGCCACCATCGCCACCGCGATCAACCGCGGAGTCGCAGAAGCCGGCTTCTCGATGCTCAAGTTCGGTCGCGCGATCAACGCCGAGATCATCAAACGGACCACCGGCGCGATCCCGACCAGCACCGAGGATGCGCAGGAGCGGGTTTCGACCAGCGTGGAGAACGTGAAGGCCGCGGTGAAGTCCAACGTCCTCACGCGCAATCTCGCCTCGGCTCCGGGGGCGGTCGACGAAACCACCACGGCCGCAAGTCAGCCGGACGATAAGACGTCGACCGGCACAGCGGTCAAGTCGAAGGTTCACGAGACCCTGGACGGCATCGCGACACCGCGTCGCGCGACCGATCTGTCCGACGGAAACAAGGTCGTGCCGGGCGCCAAGAAGGTGATCAGTCGCACCGGCGAGCAGGTTCGGGCAGCCGTCGAGGAGGCCCGCGACCAGGTGTCATCGTCGATCAAGAACTTCGGGGAAGCCGTCAAGAAGGCCACCGGTCAATCCGGTGATGCATCCGGAGACGGTGGCGCCACCGATACCAAGGACGCCGCCTAAACACCAGACCGACGGAATTGGCTCCTTTCGTTCGGGAAGGAGCCAATTCCGTTGCGCCCGACGCGTTGCCATTTGCACGAAATACATTGCCTCCGTTGATTTTTCATCACACTCTGCGTCTCGGACACCGAGACGGCGGCACCCATTCGAGTCAGATCTCCATACGTTGTGTCTGCTCCACCTGTTCATGTCGATTGGAGGAAAGCAGCACGATGAGTTATTTCAGACGCTCGGGATTCCGGGCGGCGACCGTGAGCATAGGAATGATGCTCCTGGCGTTTCTTCTTGCCATTCCGGTTGCCCACGCAGCGGAGGTCATGCGGATCACCTTCATCCGCCACGGCGAATCGACCGCGAATGCGGCGAACATCGCCGACTCGTCGGTGCCGGGCCCAGTCCTCACCGAAAAGGGGCAGCAACAGGCACGTGACATCGTCAAGGTGCTCGGCGACAACAACTACGACGCCATCTACGCCTCGACCATGGTCCGGACCCAGTTGACCGCCGCTCCGATGGCCGAGTACCTGGGGCTGCCGATCCAGGTAGTGCCCGGCCTTCAGGAGATCGAGGCCGGAATCTACGAGGGCACTCCGGAATCCGATGCGGTCAAGGGCTATCTGCAGGCACCGCTGAAGTGGCTGCAGGGCGATCTGGACGCGCGGATCCCGGGGTCGATCAACGGTCGCGAGTTCGATGCGCGCATGGACGGTGCGATTCAGACCATGTACGACAACGGGGACCGGAATGTGGCCGCGTTCTCACACGGCGGCGCAATCATGTTCTGGGTGTTCCTGAATGCCGAGAACGCGGACCCGATGTGGCTGATGACCAATCCGCTACGCAACACGGGCTACGTCGTGGTCGAGGGCAACCCTGAAGACGGTTGGCGCGTCGTCAACTGGAACGGCACTGAGGTCGGGCCCGAAACCGCGTTCCATGTCGAGGTTTTGCGTCAGGTGCGAACGCTGTCGCGGCAGCTGGATGCGGCCGTTCAGCAGGTGACGGATTCCTTCGCCACTCGCGATCCGGCGGCCATCGCCACCGCGATCAACCGCAGCATTGCCGACGCCGCCTTCTCCGTGACCAAGTTCAGCCGGGCGATCAACGCGGACATCGTCAAACGCATCGACAAGGTGATCCCGAAGAAGGAGGATGCCACAGCCGATGATGTTCAGGCAGCCGGCGACACGGCCGCCCAGCAGGTACAGTCCGCACCCGCACCGGCTGTCACCCAGGTGCAGACCAAACTCAAGGCACGTTCTGCGGCACCGGATCTCAGCGATAGGAACGAGGCTGTCCCCGGCGCGGCGAAGGCACTGAAGCGCTCGGGCGACCAGGCGAAGGCCTCGGTTGTGGACGCTCGGGAGCGGGTCAAGTCCTCGATCGAGAAGGCCGGAGACGCCGTCCGAAAGGCCGTCGCCAAGGCGTCACATGCTGACGCGAAGCCAGCCGGCGACCAGCGCAAGGTCAAATCAGAAGACTGACAAAGAAATCGAGTCTGCAGCTAGGGCAACGAGAGTGCGCTCAGATCGAGAATCCACTGGATTTCACGATCTGAGCGCACACTCGGCAAAACAAGAGGAAATCAGGCGCCGTACACCGGCACCGCGGGACGCGCCTGGGCCAGCAGGTCCTTGACCACCGGGCCCAGCTCAGCCGGATCCCACTTCGCCCCCTTGTCGATCTCCGGACCGTGCGCCCAACCCTCGGCGATGCGGATCTTGCCGCCCTCGATCTCGAACATCTTGCCGGTGACGTCGCGCGATTCGACGCTGCCCAGCCACACCACGAGCGGCGAGATGTTCTCCGCGGCCATGGCGTCGAAGGCCTGGTCCTGAGTGGCCATCATCTCGGCAAAGACGGTCTCGGTCATCCGGGTTCGGGCCGAGGGGGCGATGGCGTTGGCGGTGACGCCGTAGCGGCCCATCTCGGCCGCGGCCACCAGAGTCAGCGCGGCGATGCCGGCCTTGGAAGCGCTGTAGGTGGCCTGGCCGACGCTGCCCTGCAGCCCGGCTCCGGAGCTGGTGTTGATGATTCGCGCGTCAACCGTCTCGCCGGCCTTGGTCTTGGCCCGCCAGTACGCCGCGGCGTGCTTCATGGTGGCGAAGTGCCCCTTGAGATGCACGGCGGTGACGGCGTCGAACTCCTCCTCGGTGGCGTTGGCGAACATCCGGTCGCGCACGATGCCTGCGTTGTTCACCAGCACGTGAAGGTCGCCAAAACTATCTATGGCGTTCTGGATCAGGGCCTCGGCCTGCCCCCAATCGGCGACATTGGAACCGTTGGCCACGGCTTCGCCACCGGCGGCGACGATCTCGTCGACCACGTTCTGCGCGGCGCTACCGCCGCCCGCGGGCGACCCGTCCAGCCCCACTCCGATGTCGTTGACCACGACGCGGGCACCCTCCGCGGCGAACGCGAGTGCGTGCTCACGCCCGATACCGCCACCGGCACCCGTCACGATGACCACGCGGCCGTCGAGCAATCCCATTGTGATGTCTCCTTTTTCGAGTTACTTGATATCGGCGGTCGTGGTCGACAGGTAGTGCGGCGGCTCGCCGCCACCGTGCACCTCCAGCGTGGCGCCGCTGATATACGAGGCGGCTGCCGACGACAAAAACGCTGAGGCCCAGCCGATATCGGCCGGCTTGGCGAGCCGTCCCAGCGGAACATTGCGGGAGATCGCCGCGATGGAGTCGGCGTCGCCGTAGAACAGTTCGGACTGTTCGGTCTCGACCATGCCGACCACCACCGAGTTCACCCGGACCTTCGGCGCCCACTCGACGGCCAGCGTCGAGGTGAGGTTGTCGATGCCGGCCTTCGCCGCACCGTAGGCCGCCGTGCCCGGCGTGGGCCGGTGTCCACTGACACTGGAGATGTTGACGATCGAGCCGCCCGAGTCCTGGCCCTGCATCACGGCATTGGCGTGCGTGGACACCGACAGCGCACCGATCAGGTTGAGCTCGATGATCTTGGTGCTGAACTTCGCCGATGCGTCGGCGGCCAGCACGTACGGCGAGCCGCCGGCGTTGTTGACGACCACGTCGAGGCGGCCGTGCTTTTCCACGATGCTTTCGATGAGCGACTTCACCGAGTCGTCGTCGCGGATGTCGCAAGAGTGGAACTCATACGGCAATCCCTCGACCGGGCGGCGTGCGCAGGTCACCACGGTGGCGCCCTGACCGGCGAAAACCGCGCTGATCCCAGCGCCAACCCCTCGCACACCGCCGGTTACCAGGACCACCTTGCCGGTCAAACCCAAGTTGATTGCACCGGCTTCTGGCGTAACTGTCACTGTGCTAGCGTACCAAGCAAGTGCTTGCTTAGGTAGCGACCCCTCCAGGAAGTGGATTGATGACGATCACCACCAAGACAGTCGAGCCGGGCATCGTCTCGGTCACCGTCAACTACCCGCCGGTCAACGCCATCCCGTCGGCCGGTTGGTTCGAACTCGGCGATGCCATCACCGCCGCCGGCCGCGACCGCAGCACCCACGTGGTGATCCTGCGGGCCGAGGGCCGTGGCTTCAACGCCGGTGTGGACATCAAGGAAATGCAGAACACCGAGGGCTTCACCGCGCTGATCGACGCCAACCGTGGCTGCTACCACGCGTTCAAGTCCGTATATGAGTGCGAGGTCCCCGTCGTCGCCGCCGTCAACGGCTTCTGCGTCGGCGGCGGCATCGGCCTGGTCGGCAACGCCGACGTGATCGTCGCCTCGGATGACGCCAAGTTCGGCCTGCCCGAGGTGGAGCGGGGCGCCCTTGGCGCGGCCACCCACCTGTCCCGGCTGGTCCCCCAGCATCTGATGCGCCGGCTGTTCTTCACCGCCGCCACCGTTCCCGCCGAGACGCTGCACCACTTCGGTTCGGTGCACGAGGTGGTGCCCCGCGAGGAGCTCGACGAGGCCGCGCTGCGCGTCGCCCGCGACATCGCCAGCAAGGACACCCGGGTGATCCGGGCCGCCAAGGAAGCGCTGAACTTCATCGACGTCCAGCCCGTCAACGCGCGGTACCGCATGGAGCAGGGCTTCACGTTCGAACTCAACCTGTCCGGTGTGTCCGACGAGCACCGCGATGCCTTCGCCGGAACTGACAAGGGGTCGAAATAACATGGCAGACAAGAGAACAACCCTCGACGAGGCCGTCGCCTCGATCGAGAGCGGCATGACCATCGGCATCGGTGGCTGGGGCTCGCGGCGCAAGCCCATGGCCTTCGTGCGCGCGCTGCTGCGCACCGACGTCAAGGACCTGACCGTGGTCACCTACGGCGGGCCCGACCTCGGCCTGCTGTGCTCGGCCGGCAAGGTCAAGCGCGTCTACTACGGCTTCGTGTCGCTGGACTCGCCGCCGTTCTACGACCCGTGGTTCGCCAAGGCCCGCACCAGCGGTGCGATCGAGGCACGCGAGATGGACGAGGGCATGCTGCGCTGCGGGCTGCAGGCCGCCGCCCAGCGGCTGCCGTTCCTGCCGATCCGCGCCGGCCTCGGCAGCGACGTCCGCGCGTTCTGGGGTGACGAGCTCAAGACCGTGAAGTCGCCGTACCCGACGGACGGCGCCTACGAGGAACTCATCGCGATGCCCGCGCTGAACCTCGACGCGGCCTTCGTGCACATGAACCTCGGTGACGCCCAAGGCAATGCGGCCTACACCGGTATCGACCCGTACTTCGATGACCTGTTCCTCATGTCGGCCCAGCGCCGCTTCCTGTCGGTCGAGCGTGTGGTCTCGACCGAGGAACTCATCAAGGCCGTTCCGACGCAGGCACTTCTGATCAACCGAATGATGGTCGACTCTGTGGTGGAGGCGCCCAACGGCGCGCACTTCACCACCAACGAGCCCGACTACCGGCGCGACGAGAAGTTCCAGCGCCATTACGCAGAGGCCGCGGGCTCCGATGAGACCTGGGCCGAGTTCGTCAAGACGTATCTGTCCGGCAGCGAGGCCGATTACCAAGCTGCGGTCCGGAAGTTCAAGGAGGAGCAAGCATGATCGCCGTGACCCGCGCCGAGGTGTGCGCCGTCGCCTGCGCCGAACTGTTCCGTGACGCCGGCGAGATCATGGCCAGCCCGATGACCACCGTCGTTCAGATCGGTGCCCGGCTGGCCCGGCTGACCTTCTCCCCCGACATCGTGCTGACCGACGGTGAGGCCCGGATTCTGGCCGATACCCCTGCCATCGGTGCTCCCTTCGCCATGGAGGGCTGGATGCCGTTCAACCGGGTCTTCGAGACCCTGGCCTGGGGCAAGCGCCATGTGGTGATGGGTGCCAACCAGATCGACCGCTACGGCAACCAGAACCTGTCGGCGTTCGGCCCGATCCAGCAGCCGACCCGCCAGATGTTCGGCGTCCGCGGCGCCCCGGGCAACACCATCAACCACACCACCAGCTACTTCGTGGGCAACCACTCCAAGCGGGTGTTCTGCGAGTCGGTGGACATCGTCTCCGGAATCGGCTGGGACAAGATCGATCCGGAGAACCCCGCCTACCGGTTCGCCAACATTTACCGGGTGGTGTCCAACCTGGGCGTGTTCGACTTCAACGGCCCCGACCACCAGATGCGGGCCGTGTCGCTGCACCCGGGCGTCGAGGCCCAGCAGGTCGCCGACAACACCTCGTTCGAGGTGCACGGCCTGGAAGAGGCCGAGACCACCCGGCTGGCCACCGACGAGGAACTCAAGCTGCTCCGCGAGGTCATCGATCCGAAGTCGTTGCGCGACAAAGAGGTCAAGGTTTAACGAATGGGCAAGCTCAAGACTCCGCTGACCGAACTGGTCGGCATCGAGCATCCCGTCGTGCAGACCGGAATGGGCTGGGTGGCCGGGGCTCGCCTGGTCGCCGCCACCTCCAATGCCGGCGGGCTCGGCATCCTGGCGTCTGCGACCATGACGCTCGAGGAGCTGCAGACCGCCGTCACCAAGGTCAAGGCCGCCACCGACAAACCCTTCGGCATCAACATGCGTGCCGACGCGGGCGACGCCGGTGCCCGCGTAGACCTCCTGATCCGCGAAGGAGTCAAAGTCGCCTCCTTCGCCCTAGCTCCCAAGCCCGAGCTGATCGCCAAGCTGAAAGATGCGGGCGTCGTGGTGATCCCGTCGGTCGGTGCGGCCAAGCACGCCAAGAAGGTGGCCGGCTGGGGCGCCGACGCGGTGATCGTGCAGGGCGGTGAGGGCGGCGGCCACACCGGCCCCGTCGCCACCACCCTGCTGCTGCCCTCGGTGCTCGACGCCGTCAAGGACACCGGCATGCCCGTGATCGCCGCGGGCGGTTTCTTCGACGGGCGTGGCCTGGCCGCGGCGCTGTCCTACGGCGCGGCGGGCGTGGCAATGGGCACCCGGTTCCTGCTGACCTCGGATTCGACCGTGCCTGACGCGGTCAAGGAACGGTACCTGCAGGCCGCGCTGGACGGCACCGTGGTGTCCACCCGGGTCGACGGCATGCCCCATCGCGTGCTGCGCACCGGCCTGGTGGAGAAGCTGGAAAGCGGTTCGCGGGCACGCGGTTTCGCCGCCGCCGTCGGCAACGCCCAGAAGTTCAAGAAGCTCTCCGGGATGACCTGGCTGTCGATGGTCAAGGACGGCCTGGCCATGCGGCACGGCAAGGAACTCACCTGGTCGCAGGTCGTGATGGCGGCCAATACCCCGATGCTGCTCAAAGCCGGTCTGGTGGAAGGCAACACCGAGGCCGGGGTGCTGGCCTCCGGGCAGGTGGCCGGCATCATCAACGACCTACCGTCCTGCGCCGAGCTGGTGCCGGCGATCGTCGACGAGGCCGTCGCACACCTGCAATCCGCCACGAGCTACATCCAGTAGCTTTCTCGCCGAGCAGACACAGAATCGCCCTTTTCCGATGCGAAAGGGGCGATTCTGCTGGGGCCCCTCCCGCTTGCGGGGGACTGCTCGCGGTCTTTCGCGGCGCTAGGCACAGTGGAGTGATGGACATCCGTCGCGTCGAGAACCCGGTGATCCGCCGCGTGGCCGAAGGGCTGCATCAATTCAACAGTCGGCACCCGTGGAGCCACAACGATCATTTCCACCGCTGGATCCTGGCGAATCTGCCGGACCGACGCGGAACCGCGATCGACGTCGGGTGCGGTCAGGGCACCTTGGTGGCTCAACTGGGCACCCGGTTCGCCCGGGCCCACGGCACGGATCGCGACGCCGGCATGCGCGCGGAGGCGGCCCGGCGCTGCGCCCACTTGCCCAACGTGACGATCGACGACAGCCAGCTCGCCGACCTCGACGGACCCGCAGACCTGATCACCATGGTCGCCGTGCTCCACCACCTCGACGTCGAGCAAGCGCTGATCGACGTCAAACGACTGCTGGCCCCGGGCGGACGGTTCCTGGTGGTCGGTCTGGCCGCCCCGGCCTCGATCCGCGATACCGCGTGGGATGTGGCGTCCGCGGTCACCAACCCACTCATCGGCCTGATCAAGCACCCGCGTCCGGCACCGGGCGGGCCGGTGCCGCCACCGTTCCCGGTCCGCGATCCGCAGCTCAGCTTCGACGAACTGCGGGCGATGGTCGACAGCATCCTGCCGGGCGCCGAAATGCGCCGACGGCTGGCGTTCCGCCACACCATCGCCTGGACGAAATGACCGTGACGTCATCACGCTCGCGTCGGCCCGCGTGTTACCGCGGTGATAAATCCTGGGCTGCCTGGCCGCGCTGCCCGGTCACATGACACCGCCGCCGATACCCTCGATTTGGCCCCTGATCACGCCATCTTCCCAGGTAAGACAGGTTGGCTGGGCAACACGTCCGACCCGCTTGATAACCGGCGTGTTCCTGTGAAATGACTTGGGCGTTAACGCGATTTCACAGCGGTACAGACCCTTGAGTGCGTTCTTTTGACGGTCCTCGCAACCCTCCTACGCTCGTGAATCAACGCACTTGGAGGGACGATCGTGGTCGATTCACACGCGGGCAGCGCGACACCTGCCGATGCTTTGCTGCGATTGGGCAAGTACTTCCACCGCGGTGAAGTCTCAGCGGATCAGCGGACCCTGCACAAGATCGGCGGCCGGTCGGCTGACGACTTCTACCGGGACCGCTGGGCGCACGACAAGGTGGTCCGATCGACCCACGGCGTCAACTGCACCGGCTCCTGCTCGTGGAAGATCTACGTCAAGGACGGTGTGATCACCTGGGAGTCACAACAAACCGACTACCCGTCGGTCGGTGCCGACAAGCCCGAGTATGAGCCCCGCGGGTGCCCGCGCGGCGCGTCGTTCTCGTGGTACACGTATTCGCCTGCGCGCGTGCGCTATCCATACATCCGGGGTGTACTGCTCGAGTATTACCGGGAGGCCAAGGAGCGGCTCAAGGATCCGGTGCTCGCCTGGGCCGACATCGTCGAAGACCCCGAGAAGTCCGCACGGTACAAGGCCGCCCGCGGCAAGGGCGGATTCGTGCGGGCCGAATGGTGGGAGGCCGCCGAGATCGCCGCTGCCGCCCACGTCCACACCATCAAGAAGTACGGACCGGACCGGGTGGCCGGCTTCTCGCCGATCCCGGCGATGTCGATGGTCAGCCATGCCGTCGGCGCCCGGTTCATCTCACTGCTCGGTGGGTCGATGCTGTCGTTCTACGACTGGTACGCCGATCTGCCGGTTGCCTCACCGCAAGTCTTCGGGGACCAGACCGACGTACCGGAATCTGCCGACTGGTTCGATGCGGGCTACCTGATCATGTGGGGATCCAACGTCCCGGTCACCCGCACCCCGGACGCGCACTACATGACCGAGGCGCGCTACCGCGGCCAGAAGGTCGTCGTGGTCTCGCCGGACTATGCCGACAACACCAAGTTCGCCGACGAATGGCTGCCGGCCCGCCCCGGCACCGACGCCGCCCTCGCCATGGCGATGGGCCATGTCATCCTCAAGGAGTTCTTCGTCGAGAGGCAGACGCCGTACTTCAGCGACTACGTCAAGAAGTACACCGACCTGCCGTTCCTGGTCACCCTCGTCGAACGCGACGGCCGGGTGCTGCCCGGGAAGTTCCTCACCGCTGCCGATCTCGGTGACACCGGTGAAGGCGCGGAGTCGAAGACGGTGCTGCTGGACCAGGCCGGGCGGCCCGTGGTGCCCAACGGCTCGCTGGGACACCGGTTCACCGCATCCGGCGAGGGACATTGGAACCTGGACCTGCAGGGCGTCCACCCATTGTTGACCCTGCACGATGCGGACGGCGAGCCGGCCGGCGTCTCGCTCCCCCGGTTCGACAGTGACCAGCCGGGCGTGCTGGAGCGCGGGGTGCCGACCAAAATCGTTGCCGGACAGCGGGTGACGACGGTGTTCGACCTGATGCTGGCGCAGTACGGCGTCGCTCGCGACGGGCTGCCCGGGCAGTGGCCGTCCGGTTACGACGACGCCGCCGAGCCATACACGCCGGCCTGGCAGGAAGAGATCACCGGCGTGCCCGCGGCGGCCGCCGAGCGCATCGCACGCGAGTTCGCCGACAACGCCGAACGGTCCAAGGGCCGGTCGATGATCCTGATGGGCGCGGGCACCAACCACTGGTTCCATTCCGATCAGATCTATCGGTCATTCCTCACGCTGGTCATGCTCACCGGCTGTCAGGGCGTCAACGGCGGCGGGTGGGCACATTACGTCGGACAGGAGAAATGCCGGCCGGTCACCGGGTGGGCCACCTTGGCATTCGGCCTGGACTGGCAGCGGCCGCCACGGCAGATGCAGGGCACCGTGTTCTGGTATCTGGCGACCGATCAGTGGCGTTATGACCCGTTCACCTCGGAGGTGATGGCCTCACCGCTGGCCGAGGGCCGGTTCGCCGGCCGCACCGCCGCCGACAACATCGCGTTGGCCAGCCGGCTCGGCTGGATGCCCAGTTACCCGACCTTCAACCGCAATCCGCTGGATCTGGCGGACGAGGCGGCCCGGATGGACAAGGATGCCGCGGAATACGTTGTGGACGGGCTGAAATCCGGCCATCTGCAGTTCGCCTGCGAGGATCCTGATGCCCCGGAGAACTTCCCGCGCTGCCTGACGGTGTGGCGATCGAATCTGCTCGGCTCCTCGGCCAAGGGCAACGAGTACTTCCTCAAACACCTGCTCGGCACCGACTCCGCGGTCGCGGCGCGCGACGAGGACGGTATCCGGCCACAGGAGGTGCGCTGGCGCGACGACGCCCCGGTCGGCAAGCTGGACCTGCTGCTGTCCCTGGACTTCCGCAACACCAGCACGACGCTGTTCTCCGACATCGTGTTGCCGGCGGCCACCTGGTACGAGAAGCACGACCTGTCGAGCACCGACATGCACCCGTTCGTGCATGCCTTCTCGCCGGCCATCTCCCCGCCGTGGGAGACCAAGACCGACTTCGACGCATTCCACCGCATCGCCCGCGGGTTCTCCTGGCTGGCCGAGAAACACCTGGGCAAGCGCAAGGACATCGTGGCCATGCCCTTGCAGCATGACAGCGCCGATGCGACCGCTCAGCCCGGCGGCCGCGTGCTCGATTGGAAATCCGGTGAATGCGAACCGATTCCCGGGAAGACCATGCCGCGCCTGGTCCTGGTGGACCGCGACTACCCCGCAGTCGCCGAGAAGATGGCGGCGCTGGGACCGATGGTGGAAACCGTCGGCCTCACCACCAAGGGCGTGACCACGCATCCCGAGGCCGAGGTCGAGTACCTCCGCGGGGTCAACGGCACGGTGGTCAGCGGTGTCGCGGTGGGGCGGCCGTCACTGGCCAAGGACACCCATGCCGCGGAGGCCATCCTCGCGCTGTCGGGTACCACCAATGGGCGCCTGGCGGTCGAGGGTTTCGAGGCGCTGGAACGGCGCACCGGAACCGAGTTGGTCGACCTGGCCAAGGAGAGCGAGGGCAAGCGCATCACGTTCGCCGACACCCAGGCCCGGCCAGTGCCCGTCAACACCTCACCGGAATGGTCAGGCTCGGAAACCGGCGGCCGCCGCTACTCCCCCTTCACCATCAACACCGAGCGGCTCAAGCCGTGGCACACCCTGACCGGCCGCCAGCATTTCTATCTCGACCACGACTGGATGAGTGAGCTCGGCGAGCAGCTGCCGACCTTCCGGCCACCGCTGGACATGACGGCACTCTTCAACGAACCGGCTGTCGGAGATACGAGCGGAGGAATCACCGTGCGGTATCTGACGCCGCACTCGAAGTGGTCGATTCACTCTGCGTACCAGGACAACCTGTACATGCTGACGCTGTCCCGTGGCGGTCAGTGCATCTGGATGTCGGACGTGGACGCCGCCAAGATCGGGGTCAAGGACAACGACTGGATCGAGTGCACCAACCGCAATGGCGTGGTGAACGCCCGCGCGATCGTCAGCCACCGCATGCCCGAGGGCCTGGTGTTCATGTACCACGCCCAGGACAAGGCGGTCGACGTGCCGCGCACCGAGAAGAACGGCAAACGCGGCGGCATCCACAACGCGCTGACCCGGATCATGATCAAGCCGACGCATCTGATCGGCGGTTACGCGCAGCAGTCGTTCGCCCTGAATTACCACGGGCCCACCGGAAACCAGCGCGATGAGGTCACCACCATTCGTCGCCGTTCGCAGGATGTGGAGTACTGACATGAGAGTCATGGCGCAGCTCGCGATGGTGATGAACCTCGACAAGTGCATCGGCTGTCACACCTGCAGTGTCACGTGCAAGCAGGCGTGGACCAACCGCAGCGGTGTGGAGTACGTGTGGTTCAACAACGTGGAAACCCGCCCAGGACAAGGCTATCCGCGGCAGTACCAGGACCAGGAGAAGTGGAAGGGCGGCTGGACGCTGAACAAGCGCGGCAAGCTGACCCTCAAGTCCGGCTCGCGGTTCAAACGCCTGCTGAACATCTTCGCCAACCCCGACCTGCCCACGGTGTCGGATTACTACGACCCCTGGACGTACGACTACGAGAACCTGCTCGCCGCGCCGGCCATGGACACCACACCCGTCGCGCGGCCCAAATCGTTGATCACCGGACGCGACACCAAGGTCACCTGGGGCGCCAACTGGGACGACGACTTGGGCGGCGGTCCGGAGCAGGTGAGCCGGGACCCGTTGCTGGGCAAGCTTGAAGACCAGGTCAAACTCGAGTTCGAGCAGACCTTCATGTTCTACCTACCACGGATCTGCGAGCACTGCCTCAACCCGGCCTGCGCGGCATCGTGCCCGTCCGGTGCGATCTACAAGCGCTCCGAAGACGGCATCGTGCTGGTGGATCAAGACAAGTGCCGGGGCTGGCGGCAATGCGTCACCGGATGCCCGTACAAGAAGATCTACTTCAACCACAAGACCGGCAAGGCCGAGAAATGCACGTTCTGCTACCCGCGCGTCGAGGTCGGCATCCCCACGGTGTGCTCGGAGACCTGCGTCGGGCGGCTCCGCTACATCGGCGTGATGCTCTACGACGCCGACGCGGTCCTGGAGGCCGCGTCGGTCACCGAGGACAAGGACCTCTACCCGTCACAGCTCGGCGTGTTCCTCAACCCGCACGACCCGCGCGTCGTCGCCGAGGCCGAACGCGCCGGGATATCCACGGAATGGATTGAGGCCGCGCAGAATTCACCGGTGTACCGGCTGATCGTCGACTACCAGGTGGCGCTGCCGCTACATCCGGAATACCGGACCATGCCGATGGTCTGGTACGTGCCGCCGCTGTCGCCGGTCGTGGACATCCTCAAGGAGACCGGACACGACGGAGAGAACAAGAACAACCTGTTCGGCGCCATAGACACGCTGCGAATCCCGGTCGAGTACCTCGCCGAGTTGTTCACCGCCGGTGACGTGGGCCCCGTCCGGGCCGCCCTGCAGCGGCTGGCGGCGATGCGCGCCTACATGCGGGCCGCCAATCTCGGCGAGGAGTTCGACGAGACCATACCCGAATCGGTGCGCCTGAGCGGCGACGAGATCGGGTCGATGTACCGGCTGCTGGCCATCGCCAAGTACCAGGACCGGTACGTCATCCCCACCGGGGCCGGGTCCGATGCGCATCGCCTCGATGCGCTGGCCACCGGCTGCAGCCTGGACGGTGACGGCGGCCCGGGCATGACCGCGTTTGACACAATGGTGGACAAGTTCCACCTGACGCACACCAACGATGCTGTCCCGCAAGGTGACCCCACCCGGGTGAACCTGCTCAACTGGGACGGCCGGAGCACAGACGGGCTGTTGCCGACCACATGAAGCTACTCACCCTCGGCCGCAGAACCGGGACCGGCACTGCCCTGTCCGAACACCAGCAGCGACTCGTGTGGCGCATCGCCGCGCTGCTGCTCGACTATCCGACTGCCGAAACCGCTGCGCTCATCGACCAACTGGCCGCTGCCGCAGCGGAACTACCGGACTCGGCACGGGAACCGCTGGCGGAGTTCCTGCGCCGATTCGGCGACACCGATCCGATGCGGCGCGCGTCGAACTACGTCGAGACGTTCGACATGCAACGACGCAGCAGCCTGCATCTGACCTACTACGCCTATGGCGATACCCGCAAACGCGGGATGGCTCTGCTGCGGTTCAAGCACGCCTACCGGCAGGCCGGCCTGGAAGTCGGTGACCTGGAGAATTCAGAGTTGCCCGACTACCTGCCCATGGTGCTCGAGTTCGCCGCGACGGTCGATCAAGTGCAAGGCGAACGGCTGCTGGCCGAGCACGTCCCGGTGCTCGAACTCCTGCGGCTTTCGTTGCAGGACAACGAGTCCTACTACGCCGGGCTGCTCGCCGCGATCCTGACCACCCTGCCCCCGGTGAACAGCGCCGACCGTCGCCGCATCGCCCAGCTCGCCGCGGAAGGTCCGCCCGACGAGGACGTCGGCCTCGACCCGTTCGCGATGGATCCGATGTCTTCAGGAGGACGCGTATGAGCAACGTGCTGTGGATGACCCTGCCGTACATCGCCTTCACCTCGTTCCTGCTCGGGCACATCTGGCGCTACAAGGCCGACCAGTTCGGTTGGACCACAAGGTCTTCGCAGATCTACGAGAGCAGGTTGCTGCGACTGGGCAGCCCGCTGTTCCACTTCGGCATCCTCGGTGTGCTGGCCGGGCACGTCGTCGGGTTGATGATCCCGCAGTCGTGGACGGCAGCAGTCGGGATCTCCGAACACGCCTACCACCTGATGTCGGTGGGCATGGGATCGATTGCCGGCCTGGCGGTCGTCGCCGGTGTCGCCATCCTGCTCTACCGCCGGATCACCGTCCCGGAGGTCCGCACCGCCACCACGTTCAACGACAAGCTGATGTACCTGCTGCTGGTCGGTGCGTTGTCGACCGGGATGCTGAACACACTCACCAACGTCTTCTCCACCTACAACTATCGCGAGACCGTGTCGCCGTGGTTTCGCAGTCTGTTCACGCTGCACCCCTCGCCGGAGTTGATGGCCGAAACCCCATGGAGCTTCCAGGCACATGTACTGGTGGTGCTCGCCCTGCTCGGATTCTGGCCGTACACGCGGCTGGTCCACATGTTCAGCGCACCGATCGGCTACCTGGTGCGTCCCTTCGTGATCTACCGCAGCCGCGACCCCCAACGCGCCGGCAAGAACCGTTACGCCAAGGCGTGGGTGACACCACAGGCCCCGCCGCCGCGTAGCCGTTGGGTGTGACTGTCACCCGGACGAGCAGACGCAAAACTGCCCAATTCCCGTGGGAAAAGGGCAGTTTTGCGTCTGGTCGCGGAGAGACTAGAGGCGCTCGATGATGGTGACGTTGGCGGTGCCGCCGCCCTCGCACATGGTCTGCAGGCCGTAGCGGCCGCCGGTGCGCTCCAGGGTGTTCAGCATGGTGGCGAACAGCTTGGCGCCGGTGGCGCCGAGCGGGTGGCCCAGGGCGATGGCGCCGCCGCTCGGGTTGACCTTGGCCGGATCGGCCTTGGTTTCCTTGAGCCAGGCCAGCACGACGGGCGCGAATGCCTCGTTGATCTCGACGGTGTCGATGTCGTCGATCGTCAGGCCGGTCTTCTCCAGCGCATATTGCGTGGCCGGGATCGGGCCGGTCAGCATCATCACCGGATCGTCGCCGCGAGCACTGATGTGGTGAATGCGGGCCCGGGGCTTGAGGTTGTACTTGTTGACCGCTTCTTCGGACGCCAGCAGCACAGCCGCCGCGCCGTCGGAGATCTGGCTGGCCAGCGCCGCGGTGAGCCGGCCACCCTCGACGAGCGGCTTCAGGGAGGCGAGCTTCTCCAGCGTCGACTCCCGCGGGCCCTCGTCGACGCCGAAGTCGCCGACCGGGACGATCTCGTTGTCGAAGTGCCCGGCCCGGATCGCGGCGAACGCTCGCTGGTGGCTGTTGTAGGCGAACTGCTCCATCTCTTCGCGGGAGATGTCCCACTTCTCGGCGATCATTTCCGAGCCGCGGAATTGGGAGATCTCCTGGTCACCGTAGCGGTGCAGCCAGTTCTTGGATTCGTTTGTGGGCGAGGTGAATCCGAATTCCTTGCCGACCACCATGGCCGACGAGATCGGGATCCAGCTCATGTTCTGCATGCCGCCGGCCAGGATGAGATCAGCGGTGCCGGACATGATGGCCTGCGCGCCAAAGGAAATGGCCTGCTGGCTGGAACCGCACTGCCGGTCCACGGTGACGCCGGGGACCGACTCGGGGTATCCGGCGGCCAGCCAGGTCAACCGGCCGATGTTGCCGGCCTGCCCACCGATTGCGTCGACGCAGCCGACGATGACGTCGTCCACGGCACCCGGGTCGACGTCGTTGCGGTCGAAGATGGCCTTGAACGCGTGCACGCCGAGGTCGATCGGGTGCACCTGGGCCAGCGAGCCGTTCTTCTTCCCGACCGGCGTACGCACCGCGTCGATGATGTAGGCCTCAGGCATTGTTGGTCTCCTTTGACAGCGTGATTCCGCCGAGAACTACGGCGAGGTATTGGCGGCCGACCTGCTCGGCCGTGAGTGGCCCACCCGGTTGGTACCAGCGGACCGACACCCAGGTGGTATCGCGGATGAACCGGTACACCAGGTCGACGTCGAGATCGGGGCGGAAGGAACCGTCGGCGACGCCCTCGTGCAGGATGTCCACCCACATCTTGCGCTGCTCACGATTGCGCTCATCGACGAAAGAGAACTGCGGCTGTGCGGACAGCCGCTTGGCCTCGTCCTGGTAGATGACCACCTGCGCGTGCCGGTGCTCGATCGCCTCGAACGACGTCATGAACAGCCCGGTGAGTCGGCCCAGCGGCGTGGTCTCGGTGTCGAGAATCTGCTGGTAGCGGGCGAAAAGCCAGTCCAGAAAGTCCTTGAGCACCTCTTCGACCATCTGCTCTTTGGACTTGAAGTGGTGGTAGAGGCTGCCGGACAGAATTCCCGCGGAGTCGGCGATATCGCGGACCGTCGTCGCCTTCAGTCCGCGTTCGGCAAACATCGTTGCGGCAAGATCGAGTAGCTCGTCGCGTCTGCTCGCCGGCTGGGCGGGTGTTTCCCCCATCGCCCCAGCATAGCAACCAAGCGCTTGCTAGGTCACGTATGGGCGCAGCGCTCTCGTCACTCGCACGGGAAACCGGCCCCCNGCCCACCAGGCCCACCACCACCGCCGGCCCCAACACCCGGTACGGCGCCGACGCCAGCGGGACGATCGGCCAGACGCGCCGCGGCCACATCGTCCATCCGGGCTCTCCCGAACTCGGCAACGCGGGACCGATCAGTGGCGGCATCACGGGCTGTCCCGGATAGGCCGGAACTCCTGGAACCACCGTCGTCATGTCGTTTCCTCCCCCGTCGTCGGCTCCGGGATGCCGACCCTGATCCGGCACCCCGCCTCGGCGTTCATCACTTCGATAACCCCGCCGTGCAATTCGACCGCCCAGCGCGCGATGGCCAGACCCAGCCCGGTGCNCGCGACGTCACCGCCGGCACTGCGCCGGGAGAGCACGACCGACAGCGCAGTGGCGGCCAGCAGCACCACCAGCGCAGCCGCGCCGGCCACCGGTGAGGTCGGCCAGATCCCGTTCAACAGCAGGATCGCCGGCACGGTGCAGGTCGGAATGCCGAGCAGCACCAGGAACCATCCGGTGAAGTGGCCCAGATCGAGCCGACCGACCTTGCCGACCCCGAGCCCCAACAGCACGAAGAACAACGTCCACATGATCGCCCAGGTCGCCCAGATGACGGCGAACACCGGATCGGACCCGACACTCGTTATCGCGTAGTACGCCGCGATGGCCGCGACGAACGTGCTGTACCAACCGAATCCGCGCGGATCGATGTCGAAGATCTGGATGAACCCGAACCACAGGTAGGTGAATCCGAACAGATAACTCGGCCAGGTCGCGTTGACGATGGCGGGATCGCCGCCCGACTGCACGAGCACCAGCGTCGGCAGGACGACCTGGGCGGCACCGACGAACAGGTTGATCGGGGCGGCGCCGCGCCCGCTGACCAGACCGACCGAGACGAGTCCGTTGACGAACAGCGCCACACCCACGAGAAGCAGACCGACGTTTCCCATCAGCGGCCGACCCACTCCACGAACTGATCCGACGTGATCACCGGCGCGAAGAAGTTGTTGATCCGTTCGAAGGCGGCCCGCTCCTGATCGGGGTGGGCGGCACCGGTCGCATCGCCGATCACGATGGGCAACAGGCCGTGATCGCGCGCCGCGCGCGCATTGCCCTCGACGCACCAGTCGAGATGGATCCCGGTGAGCACCAACACCTCCACCCGCTGCCGACTCAACGCGCCGGGCAGGTCGGTACCGACGAAGGCCGTCTGCAACGCCTTTTCGTACAACTCGTTGTCACCGGGTTCAACCAGCTCGCGCAGCTCGCCCACGAGTTCGTTGTCCCAGGCGATCTGCTCGGGCGTGGCGTCGATATGGCCGGTCCAGCCGTCGTACTGCACGCGATCGAAATCTGTCTTCGGGTAGTCGTCGCGGAACACGGAGAACCCGATCCAGTTGAACGACACGAAGTTCGCCGCCGATCGCGCCGCCTTTGCCACCTTCACGGTCGCCTCAAGGCTGCCCCGGAAAGCATGACCTTCGGCATATTGGACCCCGCCCGGCTTGTACAGCGAGTTGGACTGGCTGATCGACAGAAACGCCGCGGGCCGGGACAAGATCTCACGGAAGTCGAGCCTCTCCCACTGCTTGGCGAGCGGCGGGATGGCGGCTCGATTGTCGGTCGGATATCCCAGCGCCTCAGGATCGAGCGCGATCGGTTCCAGCGGAGTGGTTCGAGAGAGGTCCTCGACGGAGAGTGCGGTCACACGGCATACCTTCGGCCGACGGCAGCGCCGTTGACAGCGTTTGAATCGGCACGATTCTGGCGTTTACCGGTACTGCGGATACGACCAGTACGGAGAGCAGTACTCGGGCAGCTCGGTGACCACCGGCCGGTCCGCAAGAGCCCGGGACAGATTGAACAGATACCACGGATCCGACTCGGGCCCATCGGATCGCACGCACGCCCGGATGTGCTCAGGCAGCCGGTGCAATGCCGGATCGATGTCTGAGGACAGGTTGGACAGGTATTCGGCGTCGAGCTGGCCGTTCTGTTCGAACCGGTCGATGTTCTTATCGGCGACCAGCCTCTCGGGATTGAGCACCGCCAGTCCGAGCAGGGCGGCCACTCCCGCCACCAATACCGCGTGCGGTAGCCAGCGTCCCGACATCCGGATCCCGGTCGCGGCCACCAGGAGGAACACCACGCCCAGCCACAGTTCGATGGTCACGACCATCACCCGATCGGTGCTGAACCCGTATGCCTGCTGGTACAGCCACATCCGATGGATCGCCGAGATCACCACGACAACCGAGGTGGCACAGAGGATTCCGACCAGGACCCGCAGCAATCGGCGATCACCGGTGTCGGTCCGGCCGGCCACCCGGATCACCACGGCGAGCACCAAGAGGGTCAGCGCAGACACCCAGAGCAGCTGCCAGAAGCCCTGCCTGGCGTACTCCGCGTAGGTCAGCCCTTCGGTTTCCAACACGTGGGTGTGGCCGCCGAACAGCACCGCGGCCTGCACCACCACGAACGCGATGAACAACACGTCGAGCACCCCGAGCGGCAGCGCCCACTCCCACCGCGGCACCGGCCGCATCGGCGCCGGGGCCAGGGCGTCCAGCCGCGGTGGGAATCGAGTCAGGTAGGCACCACCGAGGACGAAGGACGCCACGATCCCGAACACCACGATCCGTGCGATGCCCTCGGCTCCGTCGAAGGACGGCACCAGGGTTCCGGCCCAATGAGCGAAAGCCGCATCCGCCGAGGCGAACAGGGCCCCGAACACCAGCACCATGACCACGGTGAGGCCGACGACCACCGCGATGCGCCCCGGGTTGGCGACGCCTCCCCGCGACGGCATTCCACGTCGCACCCACCCGCTCACCCGCGCCGGCAACAGCCACGGCAGGAACGGCCCGGAGAACACCGCAGTCCAGGTTCGCCCACCGAACAGCGTGCACCAACCGACGATCCAGGCCGCCATGACACACAGCACGCCCAGCCACTCCGCGGCCAGCACCGCGGGAACGGCGAGAAGTGCCAGGGTCAACGCCATCCCGGCCCACTCCGTACGAGTGGGCCGACGCTCCGCGGTGCCGTACACCACGGCGAACACCATCAACCCGACAACCAGGTACCCGATGCTGAGCACCGACGGACGCCACAGCGCGGTGCCCACCAGGCCCACCACCACCGCCGGCCCCAACACCCGGTACGGCGCCGACGCCAGCGGGACGATCGGCCAGACGCGCCGCGGCCACATCGTCCATCCGGGCTCTCCCGAACTCGGCAACGCGGGACCGATCAGTGGCGGCATCACGGGCTGTCCCGGATAGGCCGGAACTCCTGGAACCACCGTCGTCATGTCGTTTCCTCCCCCGTCGTCGGCTCCGGGATGCCGACCCTGATCCGGCACCCCGCCTCGGCGTTCATCACTTCGATAACCCCGCCGTGCAATTCGACCGCCCAGCGCGCGATGGCCAGACCCAGCCCGGTGCCCCCATCGGAGGTGGCGCCGCGGGTGAACCGCTCGAAAACGCGTTCCCGCTCGGCGGCCGCGATCCCCGGGCCCTGATCGGACACCTCGAGCCGCAGTCCGGATGCCCCGCGGCCGGCCTGCACCGTCACCCGGCCACCGGCCGGGCTGTGCCGAATCGCGTTGTCCACCAGGTTGACCACGACCTGCCGCAGCCGCGCCGGATCCGCAACGGCCTTCAGGCCCAGCGGTGACACCCTGATGTCCACCGCCACGTCACCCGCCGACACGGAAACATGTGCCACGGCCTCGCGCAGAAATTCGTCGACGTCGAACCGGCTGATCTGCAACGGGATCGCCCCGCCCTCGATGCGGGACAGATCGAGCAGGTTGGTCACCAGCTCGCCGAGGCGTTCGGTCTGTGACAGTGCCATCCGCATGGTCTGGGCGTCTGGTTCGACGACCCCGTCGACCACGTTCTCTAGGACGGCCTGCAGCGCGGTGATCGGTGTACGAAGCTCGTGGGACACATTGCCGATCAGGCCCCGCCGGTACTCGTCGGCGGCGCCGAGGTCCGCCGCCATCTGGTTGAAAGCCGTTGCCAGTTGCCCGATTTCGTCGCGTGAGGTGGCGCGTACCCGGATGCTGTAGTCGCCTCGGGCCATGGCGCGCGCGGCTGCGGTCATCTGCCGCAGCGGTGAGGTCATGCCGTGGGCGAGGAACTGCGTCAGAATCAGCGACGTGGCGAGCGCGGCCAGCAGCGCATACCGGAACTGCCAGCTGGCGCCGATCCAGAACGTGAACGAGGCCAGCAGGATCGCCCCGCCCACCAACAGACCGGTCTTGACCTTGAACGACGCGAATGGGTCAAGCGGTCTGGGCAGCCGATCCCACAGTTCGGCGACGATGCTCACCGGGGTACCTCGAGCGCGTAGCCGACCCCGTGCACCGTGCGGATCAACTCTGATCCGAGCTTGCGGCGCAACGCCTTGACGTGGCTGTCCACCGTGCGGCTCTCCACCTCCGAGGCCCAACCCCAAACCTGTTCCAGCAGCGTCTCGCGGGCCACCGCGGCCCTGGGGCGGCCGGCCAAGAAGGCCAGCAGGTCGAATTCGGTTCGGGTGAGGTGAATCTCCCGGTCGCCCTGGTGAACCCGGCGCTCGGTCAGGTCGATGCGGTATTCACCCACCGACAGCGGCTGATCGGCGGCGGCCCGGTCCACCCGGCGCAGCAGCACCCGGACCCGGGCCACCAGCTCACGCATGCTGAACGGCTTGGTCAGGTAGTCATCGGCACCGATACCAAGACCGATCAGCATGTCGGTCTCATCGGTGCGTGCGGTCAGCATGAGGACCGGCACGACCCGTTCGGCCTGGATGCGCCGGCACACCTCCAGCCCGTCGAAGCCCGGCAGCATCACATCGAGCACCACCAGATCCGGCTGGGTCGCCGCGGCGGTTGCCACCGCCGATGGTCCGTCGACGGCCGTGTCGACCTCGAACGCCTCGGCGCGCAGCCGGGTGGCGACCGCGGACAAGATGGTCGGCTCGTCGTCGACCACCAGGATTCGCTTCACGAATCCGACTCTAGGTGCAGGTTGTGGTGCCGCCGGGCAGCGATTGTGAAGATCTTGTGGAGACCGCCGGAAATTTGCTGTAGTCGGGTGTCGGCCGACCTGGTTACGCTGGCCGGGGTCAGCAGGTATCTGGAGGGGCGGCGGTGAACAACAGCGTGGACCAGAACACGACGTGGTCCACCGACGAGGTACGCCAGTTTGCCGGGAAGGCCTTCGCCGCGGGCCGGAAACTGGCGGGCGCGGCGGGTTGGTCCAACACCGGCGCCACCCAGACCTTGTTGTGGGGCGACTTCCAGGGCAGCGGACGCACCCCGTACCGCGTGCAGGTCAATCTGGTGGGTCCGACGTACAAATGCTCGTGCCCGTCGCGGCAGTTCCCCTGCAAGCACGTGGTCGGCCTGGTGCTGCGGTGGTGCGGCGGCAGTGTGGACGCGACGGCCGAGGCTCCGGCCGACACCGTGGTCACCCCCGCGCCCCCGAGGGCCCCGCGTGAGGTCAGCGAGAAAGCCCTCGCGGCGCGGGAGCACAGCGTCGCCGAGGGCCTGGAGCAACTCCGTCGGTGGATCGACGATCAGGTCCGCAACGGCATCGCCGGGATCAGCGCCGATCCTTACGCCGGATGGAGCGAGCCGATCGCCAGACGCATGGTCGACGCGAAGGCACCCGGCCTGGCGCGCTGGCTGCGCAGCCTGCCCGGCCATCTCACGGATGACGAGTGGCCACGGAAGATCATCGAGGATCTCGGGTTGATGCGCCTGCTGACCGACGCATACCGCACCATCGACGCCCTGCCCGAGGAGACTGCCGCCGCCGTCCGGCGCCACATCGGATTCACCGTGTCGCGGGCCGAGGTACTCGCCACCGATGCCGTGAACGACACCTGGCAGGTGCTCGGATATGCCGAGACGCTGGAGGATCGGTACACCACCCGGCGGATGTGGTTGAGCGGCACGGACACCGGGCTGTTGGTCAACGTGCAGTCGACCGCACCGAGCGGCACCAGCTTCGACAACCGGGTTGTTCCCGGCCGCGAGTTCGCCGGCGGTGTCCACCTCTATCCGGGCGGCCCGTCGAGCTTCCGCGTGGCAATCCCCGACGGCGACGTGCCGACCGTCCCCGTGCAACACCTCAACGTGACCGGTACCGGTATCGACGACGCGCTCGCGGCACGGGCTCGCGCACTGGCCGTCGATCCGTGGCTGCTGTGTTTTCCGGCGATCGTCACCGCCCGCGCCGTACAGCACAGCAGGCCCAAACGCCGGCATCTGGTCGACGCCGAGGGCAACGCCCTGCCGGCGATCTGCGACGACGACCGCTGGGCGCGACTGCAGGCCGGAAGCGGCGGGCGTTTGCAGCCGCTGCTGGTCGAGATCACCACGGACGGCGTCGATCCGCTGTCGCTGTTGAGCGACGCGCCGCCGTCGCGTCTGACCGGACCGGCGGTGACTGCGCTGTGAGCGACTATCAGCGGATGATCTCGGCCGCAACCGTCGGCTTCGGCGCAAAGCCCTTCCCCACGGCCGCCTTCGACGCTCCGGTCGACGGCAGCGTGGCTGCGGTGTGCGACGCGGCCGATCCGGTCGGATCGGTGTTGCGGGTGGCCGGCCTCTACGCGCTGGCACGACGGGCCGGGCAGCGTTCTGAGCACGTCGAGGTGGGCAGTGATCCGGCGCCTCCGGAAACCCGGCCACTCATCACCGACGCCCATGCGTTCCTCATCGAACGTGCGCTCACCGCCCGCCCCATCCTCGACGGCGCGGTCACCGACATCGCCATGGCCGGCCTGCGTCTGCCCCCGCGGCTCATCCCGATGCTGTTGCGGCTACAGCAGAGTGACGTTGTGACGCAGGCACTCTGGGATGCGATCGGCTCCGGCGGCCAGTGGTATGCCGTCGAGCACTACGGTCGCAATCACCGCGCCTTGCGCCAGGTTCTCCACGGTCAGTCCACGGAGTGGCCCAAGGAATCCGACTACACCCACGGTGATACCACCAAGCGCCTGAACTGGCTCGCCACCGCCAGGACGCTCGACCCGGACCGGGCCCGCGACCTGGTGGCTCAGCACTGGTCCAGCGAGGATGCCGAGTCCCGGGCCGCTCTGTTGGCGGCGTTCGCGTCACCCGAACATGACGCCGACGAACCGTTCTTGGAGGCCGCCCTGGACGACCGGGCGGTCACCGTGCGTAGCGCCGCCATCGCCGTGCTCGGCGGGCGCCGCCGCAGCCGCTACCTCGACCGTATGAAAGCCCGTGCCGCTCAGCTCTTCTCGGTCAAGAAGTCGATGTTGGGCGTGAAGATCGCGGTCCATTCGTTGCCCGGGCCCGACGCCGCGGCGGTCCGTGACGGGCTGAGCACCACCAAACCGGAAGCCGTCGTCGCCCGCACCCCGATCGCGTTCTGGTCCGAGGTGTTCGGCGCCGTCGCACCGGAGAAGGTGGCCCGCGCGCTATATGACACTGATCAGGCCGTCCTGGCCGCGCTGACCGCCAGTGCGCTGCGCGGCAACAATCCCACCTGGGCGGTGCCGCTGTTGCAGCGTTGCCTGCCCGGCGATTACGCCACCTACTTCGACGCCGCCACGGCGCATCCGGCGATCTCGGCCGAGATGATCCGCGCGCTCACCCATACCGCACAGGCCGCGCCCTTGGTACGCATCGTGGCGAGCCTGCCGCGACCGTTCGCCCCCGACGTTGCCGCGGCTCTGTTCGGATCGCTGGCCGGGGCGGGCTGGGGCACGGCGCGTCAACGCCGCGAGGCCGCCGCATACCTCGCCGCCGGGTACCCGCTGGACTGGCTGCCGCGCTTCGCGAAGCTCGCCGACCTCACCACCGACGAAGAACTGCACACGTTCTACGCGACCATATTCGAGCTGCTCACCCTGCGATTCGACCTTGCAAAGGAACTCCGATGACACCCGCCCTCCTGCGCCCGCACGCCGAGCAGTTGTTCGCCGCCGAACTCGCCGCCCTGCGGTCGGCCGACGACAAACCCGTACCACCGAACTGGTCGATGTCGCCGCACGCCGTGGTGCGCTATCTGCTGGGCGGGGAAACCGTTGACGGAGTGGAGATCACCCCGAAGTACATCGGACCCCGGCGCATCATCGAGGTGGCCGTGGCGACGCTGGCCACCGACCGGGCACTGCTGCTGCTCGGCGTCCCCGGCACCGCCAAGACCTGGGTGTCGGAGCATCTGGCCGCGGCCGTCACCGGGGATTCGACGCTGCTGGTGCAGGGCACCGCGGGCACCGTCGAGGAGGCCGTCCGGTATGGCTGGAACTACGCTCGGCTGATCGCCGAAGGCCCGTCCGAGCAGGCCCTGGTTCCGTCACCGATCATGACCGCGATGCGCGACGGCAAGATCGCCCGCCTCGAAGAGCTCACCCGCATCCCGTCGGAGGTGCAGGACGCACTCATCACGGTGCTCTCCGAAAAGACGCTTCCCATCCCGGAACTCGGCACCGAGGTGCAGGCCACCCAGGGTTTCAACGTGATAGCGACGGCCAACGACCGCGACCGAGGTGTCAACGATTTGTCCTCGGCGCTGCGGCGGCGGTTCAACACCGTGGTACTTCCGCTGCCGGCGAGCCTCGACGACGAGGTGGAGATCGTGACGCGCCGGGTCGCCGACATCAGTGGATCCCTGCAGCTGCCCGCGGTTCCGACCTCCGCCGACGAAATTCGCCGTGTGGTCACGGTGTTCCGCGAACTGCGCTCCGGGTTGACCGCCGACGGCCGCAACAAGCTCAAGCAGCCGTCCGGCACGCTGTCCACCGCCGAGGCGATCTCCGTGGTCACGCAGGGCATCGCGATGTCGGCACACTTCGGCGATGGCGTGCTGCGGCCGGCCGATACCGCCGCGGGCATCGTCGGTGCGGTGGTGAAGGATCCGGTCAACGACGCGGTGGTGTGGCTGGAATACCTCGAGGCCGTCGTGCGGGAACGTGACGGGTGGGCCGACTTCTACCGGGCATCGCGGGACGTGCTGAACTCGTGACCACCCACGTCCTGGGGGTTCGGCATCACGGTCCGGGGTCTGCCCGTGCCGTGGTGTCCGAGCTCGACCGGATCCGGCCCGACATCGTGGTGATCGAAGGACCGGCCGACGCGAACGCGCTGACCACCGACGTCGACCACACCGAGATGGTGCCGCCCGTCGCGATCATGGCGTATGCGGTCGACGATCCCGCGGTGTCGGCATTCTGGCCGTTCGGCGGATTCTCCCCGGAGTGGCAGGCGCTGCTGTGGGCCGCGCGCAACGAGGTTCCGGTGCGGTTCTGCGATCTGCCCGCGGCCACCGTGCTGGCCCAGCGCGACGAGCGGCACGAGAGCGCATCGTTCGTGCGCATCGATCCGATCGGGGCGCTCGCCGAGGCCGCGGGTTACGACGACCCTGAACGCTGGTGGGATGACGTTGTTGAATCTCGCACCGATGGAACCGGATTCGACGCGATCACCGAGGCAATGCGGACCGTGCGGGAGCTCGAACCCGCCGAGGACGATCCGATCGAGCATCAGCGTGAAGCACACATGCGTCAGGTAATCCGCAAAGCCGCCAAGGAATTCGCGACGGTCGTCGTGGTGTGCGGGGCCTGGCACGCACCCGCACTATCCGGCAAACTTCCCGCCGCCAGCGCGGATTCGGCGCTGCTGCGTGGGCTGCCGAAGGTGAAGTCCGCGACGGTGTGGGTGCCGTGGACCCATTCACGGCTGGCCGCGGCCTCGGGTTACGGCGCGGGCATCCGGTCGCCCGGCTGGTATCAGCACGCGTTCCTAGAACGCGAGCGCCCGGTGGAAACCTGGCTGACGTTGGCGGCCCGGGCATTGCGCGAACACGACATCTTCGTCTCCTCCGCGCATGTCATCGAAGGCGTCCGCCTGGCCAACGCGCTGGCGGCGATGCGGGGCCGCGCCCATCCCGGGTTGAGCGAGGTCAACGAGGCCACCGAGGCCGTGCTGTGCGAGGGTTCCGATACCCGGTTCGGGCTCATCGTGCGGGAGCTGGTGGTGGGTGAACGGCTCGGCAGCATTCCCGAACACCTGCCGATGGTGCCGCTGCTGGCCGACCTCACCAAACAGCAGAAGTCGTTGCGGCTCAAGCCAGATGCCGCCGCCAAGCAGGTCACCCTAGACCTGCGCAAACCCAACGATCTGGCCAAATCCCATCTGCTGCACCGGCTCGCCGTTCTCGACATTCCGTGGGGCGAGCCCGAGATCGCCACCGGGCAGGGCACGTTCAAGGAACCATGGACCCTGCAGTGGCTACCGGAGTTCGCCGTGAAGGTCGTGATTTCGTCGGTGTGGGGCAACACGGTATATCGCGCCTGCAAGGCCAAACTGATCGATGTCGCCGGGAACGCCGCGCATCTGGGCGAGGTCACCGCAGCCATCGAGGCCGCCCTGCTGGGAGGCGTCGACGAGGCCGTCCCGCACCTGCTGAGCATCCTGGAGAACAAGGCCGCCGTCGACCGCGACCTCACCGAACTCATGGCGGCTCTGCCCGCCCTGGCCCGGTCCCTGCGCTACGGCGATGTGCGTCGCACCGACGCGGCCGCGCTCGGCGAGGTCACCACGTCGCTGCTGCGCCGGGTCAACGTCGGCCTGCCCGCGACGCTGACCGGGCTCGGTCCGGACGCCGCCGCCGAGATACTCGTGCACGTCAACGCGGTGACCGAAACCGTCGATCTGCTCGATACGGATGTCCGCGGCGAATGGCTCGCCACCATCGCACGGCTGGCCGATCGCGATGACCTGCACGGAAGCCTGATCGGCCGGTTCGTCCGGATCGGGGTCGACGGAGCCATGTTCACCACCACCGAGGCGGCCCACCGCATGCGGCGCGCGTTGAGCATCGGCGCGCCGGCCGACGAGAAGTCCGCGTGGATCGAGGGCTTCCTGTCCGGCAGCGGACTGCTGCTGGTACACGACACCGAACTGCTCTCGGTGATCGACGAATGGCTGATCGGTCTGACCGCAACCGAGTTCACCGATGTCCTACCGCTGGTGCGTCGCACCTTCAGCACGTTCGACGCCGGTGTCAAACGCAACATCGGGCACGCGGTGGCCACCGCGGGTTCGGCCGCCCACACCGAATTCGACGTCGACGCCGACCGCGCCCGGCCCGCAGTGATCGCGGCGGCGGCCATCTTCGCACGGGGGATCACCGATGGCTGACGACACCACGCCCGACGAACGCGACCGCCGGTGGCGGCTGGTGCTGGGGTCGGATGCCGAATCGCTGCCCAGCCTGCACGCCGGTGACGTCGAGATGGACAAGGCCCTGTCGGCGTTGTACGACCGCAAGGGCGGCCTCGGCGGATCGGCACCGAAGGTGGCGCGATGGTTGGGAGACATCCGAAAGTACTTCCCCAGCACCGTGGTTCAGGTGATGCAGCAGGATGCCATCGAACGGCTCAACCTGCGCATGCTGCTGCTCGAACCGGAGATGATGGACAGCATCGTCCCGGACCTGTCGTTGGCCACCACGTTGATCACGCTCGGCGAGGCCATTCCCGACGAATCGAAGGCCTCGGCGCGGGCCCTGGTACGCAAGGTGGTCGAGGACATCGAGCGCCGCATCGCCGACGGCACTCGGGCCACGCTGCGCGGCGCGCTGTCGCGCAGCGCACGGACCAACCGGCCGCTGGCCTCCGACATCGACTGGAACCGCACCATCGCACGCAACCTGAAAACGTTCCAGCCGGACCTGAAGACGATCATCCCCGAGCGGCTGGTCGGGTTCCGCCGCGCCGGGCGGTCGGTGACCAAGGACATCGTGCTGGCCATCGACCAGTCCGGTTCGATGGCCGAATCGATCGTGTACTCCGCGGTTTTCGGCGCGGTTATCGCGTCGATGCGCTCCCTGCGCACGTCGCTCGTGGTGTTCGACACTGAAGTCGTCGACCTGACCGACCTGCTCGACGACCCCGTCGACGTGCTGTTCGGCACCCAACTCGGTGGCGGCACCGACATCAACCGGGCCATCGCCTACTGCCAGACCCTGATCACGCGGCCGACCGACAGCATCTTCGTGCTGATCTCCGACCTTTACGAAGGTGGCGTCCGCGACGAGATGCTGGCCCGCGTCAAACAACTCGTCGACGCGGGAGTCACTGTCGTCGTGCTGCTGGCGCTGTCCGATTCGGGCGCACCGTCATTCGATCGGGAGATCGCCGCCGATCTGGCCGCCATGGAAGTTCCCGCGTTCGCGTGCACCCCCGACGCCTTTCCCGAGCTGCTGGCGCTGGCCATCGCCAAGGGCGACATCCGTGGCTGGGCGGACCGGACCGGCCTCGCCCAGCGCGGGATGGACGAGCCCTAGGCGCTCGCTGATCCGCACCTTGCCAAGGGGTGTTCGTCACCGTCGCCCTTGAATGCATTCATTTCCCCGATGCTCGCCTGTCCGCGTGGATACACTCCCGCGCATGGCCATGAAGCCGTGGGACGGTGACCGACCCCAGACTCCACGTACGGTGCTCAAGCAGGACATCGTCTCGGCCCGCGGCTTGTCGTTCAACTTCGTCAGCGAACGGATATCCGCACCCACCGATTGGTGCAGCGTCGACGCCACCAACCACGTGATGTACGTATATCGGCACGGAGCCATGCGCTCAATGGAGACGCTGCTCGACTGGGGCCCCTCAGGACGTGTTCCGCCCAGCGCGGGAGACATCTGGTGGAAACCTGCCGGCCTTGCCTGCGCAGCACTGGTCCAAGGCGACACTGCGGGATATTGCGAGATCTCAATTCCTGGTCGTGCGATTGGCGATGCGGCTTTGATTCCGCGGGTCAAATATCGAAACCCGCTGATCCATCATCTCGTTGAGGAGATCTGCAGCGTTGCCGGTCGTGAGGACACGGTCGCTCGGTTACTCAAAGAATCTTCGGCAGAGACACTGCGACTGCTCATCGTCGACGCCCACACGCTAGGCCGGCAAGGAAAGCGCGACGAGCGTCGGTCTCTGGACGCCACCACTCAGGCGGCGATCGTCGAGTACCTGAACGACGGCTTGGACTCCGAGATCAGCGTGGACTCGCTGGCGCGGTTCGCCGGGATGCCCGTCGAAACATTCATCAAGGCATTCCGGCGGGCGTTCCACACCACCCCGTATCAATTCCTGTTGGATCGCCGCATCGAGCAGGCCAAGACCTTGCTGGTGAGCACCTCCTTGTCGATGACAGAAATCGGCTCTGCGGTGGGCTTTCCGAACCCGAGTCACTTTGCCGCCACGTTCGGACGTCGTGTCGGTCTATCGCCTCGCGCCTACCGCCGGTCAGTGCGATAGACCCTGATACAGGGCCGAATCCCGAATTCACCTCACCCCTACGCCGTCCCGAGCCATTAGATCGGAATCGTTGCGGATTGAAGTAATTGAAACGTGTTCCACAAGAATCGAAAAGTAGCCAAGAATTGAAAAGCTTTCTCAGCTGACTCTCAGATACCTTCGTCCGGTCACTGACACCTAGTGCCCTCGAAGGGGTTTTGATGCACAGAGCTCTACGTCCGTTCTCCACGGCTGCAATAGCCCTGACTGCGGCGAGCGTGGTCGCCGTCGCGCCTATTACGGCACCCATGCCGGAAGTCCAAACGCCGGCGATGTCGTCGGCCTCCGTACAACTCGCCGCCTCCACCTTCGTGGACCCCATCGCCCGCTGGAGCGAGGTGCTCACGACGACGCAGACAAATCTGCAGAGGATCGTCGACGCGGCATCCGCCAAACCGTTTCCAGTGCTGACTCAGGTCATCGAGAACCAGACGCGGTACGCGAACACAGTCGGCACCGCCCTGTCGTCAAGCGCTCAGGGCCTCTTCACGTTTGTAACTGGCAACGGCGCCGGCGACCTACCCACGTTACTCACAAAAGCCCAGGAGTCGCTCGCCGACGGCAATGTGAAAGATGCTGCACAACAGATCAGCTTCGCCCTCATGGCCATGGGCACCGCGCTCTTCCCGATGCTCTCGATGCTCTCCATTCCTGGCCAAATCACCCAGAACATCGCGAACGTAGCGAAGTTGATTGCGGCGCAGGGCTTGGACACCGGAATCATAGGCAAGCCCGCGTTTGGCTTGCTCAGTCTGGCGCAGAATATGATCGCCGTGACGGCCACCATCGCTCAATCCTTCGTTGATGCAGCAACTGCCGGTGACCCGATCGCCGCAGTCAGCACGATCGTCAACGCTCCCGCCGAGTTCACTGACGGAATGCTCAACGGGCAACTCATCATCCGACGGCCACCCTGGCCCCCGGCACGAGGTGTCGGGATCCTGACTAAGAGCGGATTCACCTACTGGTCCCCCGCCGAGGCTTTGTTCGTCAAGATTCCGCAGGCGATCGCGGCAGCGATCACCCCTCCCGCACCACCCACCGCCGTGGCAGCTTCCACAACCGACACGTCGCCCCAGCCGGACATTGCGGCCGTGTCGGCGCCCGAGGCTCCATCCGTGCCGACCGAGGCCGACACGGCCACGGATGACACCACCGAAGCTGCCGCTCCCGCCGCAGCGACCGTCAGTTCCAATGGCGCAACCGATCTTTCGGCCGGAAACAAGGCAGAACCCGGCAAGATCGGTACCACTTCAAGCCGGCCCGCCCAGCAGATCCGTACCTCGGTGGAGAGTGCGGCCAATGAAGTCAACAAGGGCCTCAACGACATTCGCCAGGGTATCGAGAAGTCGGTCACCGGACTGAAAGATCGAATCAGCAAGACGACCACCACTAGCGAGGCCAGCAGCAGCGCGAAGGACGCAACCGGTAGCTCCGACTCCGGCAGCGACAGCTAGCACCACACAATGCGGCCCCTGCCCGGAGTTCCGGACAGGGGCCGCATTGCAGGAACCAGATCAGGCGCGCTGGCTGGAAACCGAGATGACCTCGCCGGTCAGGTAGCTGGAGTAGTCGCTGGCCAGGTAGGCGATCGTGGTGGCGATCTCCCACGGTTCGGCCGCGCGGCCGAACGCCTCGTCCGAGGACAGCCGGTCCAGCAGGGCCGCATCCGCCGACTTCTCGAGGAACTTGTGCCGCGCGATGCTCGGCGAGACCGCGTTGATCCGCACGCCGTATTCGACGGCTTCGATTGCGCTGCAACGGGTCAGTGCCATCACGCCGGCCTTGGCGGCGGCGTAGTGCGACTGCGAGTGCTGTGCGCGCCAGCCGAGAACGCTGGCGTTGTTGACGATCACACCGCCGTGTTCGACGTCGCGGAAGTACCGCAGCGCGGCGCGGGTGGCCCGCATGACCGAGTTCAGCGTCACGTTGAGAACGCGATCCCACTCGTCGTCGGTCATGTCGACCAGCGGGGTCTCGCCACCCAGTCCGGCGTTGTTCACCAGGACGTCGAGGCGACCCATCTTCTCGACCGACCGGGCGATCAGCGCGTCGACCGCCTCGGTGGAGGTGACGTCGCAGACCACGGCCTCGACCCGGCCCAGGCCGAGCTCGGCGAGCTGGTCGCGGGTCTCGTTCAGTCGCCGCTCGTGGTAGTCGGACACCACGACGTCGGCACCCTCCAGCAGGGCGCGCCGGGCGGTGGACGAGCCGATGCCGGTGCCGGCGGCGGCGGTCACGAGAACGACCTTGCCCTTGAGCAGGCCGTGACCCTCAATCTCGTTGGGGGCGACGGAGAGATCGCTCATCAGCCTTTTGCCTCTCGGGGTAGGCCGAGCACCCGCTCGGCGATGATGTTGCGCTGAATTTCGTTGGACCCGCCGTAGATGGTGTCCGACCGCGAAAACAGATAGAGCCGCTGCCACTCGTCGAACTCGCCGTCTTCCAGCGTCAGCCCGGCCGTTCCCTGCACGTCCATGGCGATCTCGCCGAGTTCACGGTGCCAGTTGGCCCACAACAGCTTCGACACGTTGTCCTGGCCCGGCTGCTCGACATCCATCGTGGCCAGCGCGTAGGAACGCATGGCCTGCAGTCCGGTCCACGACTCGGTCAGCTTCTGACGGATCAGCGGATCGTCGGCCGCGCCGGTGCGCTTGGCCAGCTCGACCAGGTTCGAGTGCTCACGGGCGTAGCGAATCTGCTGGCCCAGCGTGGACACGCCACGCTCGAACGTCAGCGTGCCCATGGCCACGCGCCAGCCGTCGCCGGGCTGGCCGACGACCAGCGAGGCCTCGGTACGGGCGTCGTCGAAGAACACCTCGTTGAATTCGGAGTCGCCGGTCAACTGGATGATCGGGCGGATCTCGACGCCCGGCTGATCCAGCGGCACCAGAAGATAGGACAGCCCGGCGTGCCGCTTGGAGCCCTTCTCCGTGCGCGCCACCACGAAGCACCACTGGGCCCAGTGGGCCAGTGACGTCCACACCTTCTGACCGTTGATCACCCACTCGTCGCCGACCAGCTCGGCCGTCGTCGCCACGTTGGCCAGGTCGCTACCCGCGTTGGGTTCGGAGTAGCCCTGACTCCACAGCTCGGTGACGTCGAGGATCTTGGGCAGGAACCGCTGCTGCTGTTCGGGGGTGCCGTACTCGATGAGCGTCGGCCCGAGCAGCTCCTCGCCCAGGTGGTTGACCTTGTCCGGCGCGTTGGCGCGGGCGTACTCCTCGTAGAAGGCGACGCGGTGCGCGACCGACAGCCCACGGCCGCCGTGCTCCACCGGCCAGCCGAGGCAGGTCAATCCCGCGGCGGCGAGATGCTGATTCCACGCCCGCCGCTCTTCGAAGGCTTCGTGTTCACGCCCCGGTCCACCCAGGCCCTTGAGCGCTGCGAATTCGCCTACGAGATTGTCTGCGAGCCACTGCCGGACCTCGGCCCGGAACTCCTGGACCTCTATCACCCTTGTAGGCTAACCTACCAAGCACTTGCTTTGTTAGGGGAGTCGATGGCCAGGGCACACCACCCGCTCGCGGGGCAAGATCGCCGCACCGTTCCGGCGGTGCTGGACCGGGTTGCCGAGCAGTTTTCCGACCGTGACGCGCTGGTCAGCGATCATAAGAGCCTCACCTACTCGGAACTGCGCGCCCACGTACGCCAGGCCGCCGCGGCGATGATCGACCTCGGTGTCGAGCCCGGCGACCGAGTGGCGATCTGGTCTCCCAACACCTGGCACTGGGTGGTGGCCTGCCTGGCCACGCATTACGCCGGCGCGGAGATGGTGCCGCTGAACACCCGCTATACCGCCAGTGAGGCCACCGACATCCTGGCCCGCACCGAGGCCCCGTTGCTGATTGCCTCGGGCGAGTTCCTCGGTTCCGACCGCGCGTCCGAACTGGACCGCGAGGCACTTCCCGCGCTGCGACACATCGTGCGGGTGCCCGTCGAGAAACAGGATGGAACCTGGGACGAGTTCGTCGCCCGGGGCACTGACCTGGAAGCGGTCGACGCGCGTGCGGCCGCGGTGCAACCCGACGACGTGTCCGACATCCTGTTCACCTCCGGCACCACCGGGCGCAGCAAGGGTGTCCGGTGCGCGCACCGCCAGTCGCTGGACGGATCGGCGGCCTGGGCCGAGTGCGGCCAGGTCACCAGCACCGACCGTTATCTGTGCATCAACCCGTTCTTCCACAACTTCGGCTACAAGGCCGGCATCCTGGCCTGCCTGCAGACCGGCGCGACGCTGTACCCGGTGCTGACGTTCAACCCCGAGCAGGCGCTGAAAAGCATTGCCGAGCAGCGCATCACCGTGCTACCCGGCCCGCCCACCATCTTCCAGACCCTGCTGGACCATCCCAAGCGCGCCGAGTACGACCTGTCGTCGCTGCGCTTCTCGGTCACCGGAGCGGCGGTGGTGCCGGTCGTGCTGATCGAGCGGATGCAGTCCGAACTCGACATCGACATCGTGCTGACCGCCTACGGCCTGACCGAGGCGGCCGGGTTCGGCACCATGTGCAGCGCCGACGACGACGCCGTCACCGTGGCCACCACATGCGGTCGGCCCATCGCCGATTTCGAACTGCGCCTGGATGATTCGGGCGAGGTGCTGCTACGCGGACCGAACGTGATGCTCGGCTACCTCGACGATCCGGAGGCCACCGCGGCGGCCATCGACGCCGACGGCTGGCTGCACACCGGTGACATCGGCACCCTCGACGAACGCGGGAACCTGACCATCACCGACCGGCTCAAGGACATGTACATCTGCGGCGGGTTCAACGTGTATCCCGCCGAGATCGAGCAGGTGCTGGCCCGGCTGGACGGCGTCGCCGAGTCAGCGGTGATCGGCGTGCCCGACGAGCGGCTCGGCGAGGTCGGTAAGGCGTTCGTGGTCGTGAAGCCAGGGGCGTCCCTGGATGAGTCGGCCGTAATCGCCCACGCCCGTGAGCATCTGGCGAACTTCAAGGTGCCGCGGTCGGTGGAGTTTCTTGACGTACTGCCGCGAAATCCGGGCGGCAAGGTGATCAAGCCGGTGCTGCGCAGCAGAGGGACCCGAGAAGGGGTGCAATGGACCTGACATTCGACGACGAGACCGAGGCCTTCCGGGCCGAGGTCCGTGAATTTCTGGCGGCCAATCGGGATTCGTTCCCGACGAAGTCGTACGACACCCTTGAGGGTTTCGAGCAACACCGCCGTTGGGACAAGGTGCTTTTCGACGCCGGCCTCTCGGTGATCGCCTGGCCGAAGGAGTACGGCGGCCGTGATGCCACCCTGCTGCAGTGGGTGGTGTTCGAGGAGGAGTACTTCCACGCCGGCGCGCCCGGCCGGGCCAGCGCCAACGGCACCGCGATGTTGGCGCCTACCCTGTTCGCCCACGGCACCGAAGAGCAGTTGCAGCGCGTGCTGCCGAAAATGGCCAGTGGTGAGGAGATCTGGGCCCAGGCGTGGTCGGAGCCCGAGTCGGGTAGCGACCTGGCCTCGCTGCGTTCGACGGCCACCAAGGTCGACGGCGGCTGGAAGCTCAACGGACAGAAGATCTGGAGCTCACGCGCACCGTTCGGCGAGCGTGGCTTCGGCCTGTTCCGTTCCGATCCGGAGGCCCAGCGCCACAAGGGTCTGACCTACTTCATGTTCGACCTCAAGGCACCCGGGATCACCGTGCGTCCGATCGCCCAGCTCGGCGGCGACACCGGTTTCGGCGAGATCTTCCTCGACGACGTGTTCGTGCCGGACAACGATGTGATCGGCGGCGTGCACGAGGGCTGGCGCGCGGCGATGAGCACGTCGAGCAACGAGCGCGGCATGTCGCTGCGCAGCCCGGCCCGCTTCCTGGCCCCGGCGGAACGTCTTGTCGCGCAGTGGAAGTCCAACCCGGATCCGGTCTTCACCGATCGCGTTGCCGATGCCTGGATCAAGGCGCAGGCCTACCGGCTGCACACCTTCGGCACCGTGACCCGGCTGGCCAATGGTGGCGAACTCGGCGCGGAGTCGTCGGTGACCAAGGTGTTCTGGTCGGACCTGGACGTCGCCCTGCACCAGACCGCACTCGATATGCAGGGTCCTGACGCTGAGTTGGTCGATCACTGGACCGAGGGGTTGCTGTTCGCCCTGGGCGGCCCGATCTACGCCGGCACCAACGAGATCCAGCGCAACATCATTGCCGAGCGCCTTCTCGGCCTGCCCCGGGAGCCTAAGTGAACACCCGAGGACGACCGCGAGTGAGGATCGCAGCGAGTGACGAGCGAGGACCGGAGCGAGTGGGAGTCGAGGCATGAACTTCGAGATTGACGAACAGCAGCGCGACTTCGCCGCCAGCATCGACGCGGCGCTGAGCGCCGCCAATGTCCCGGCCGCCGTGCGGGCCTGGAGCGAGGGTGACACCGGGCCGGGCCGAAAGGTATGGGCGCAGCTGACCGACCTCGGCGTCACCGCACTGCTGGTGCCCGAGAAGTACGACGGCATCGACGCCAGCCCGGTCGACCTGGTCGTGGCCCTGGAACGGCTGGGCTACTGGGCAGTGCCCGGGCCGGTGACAGAATCCATCGCCGTGGCACCGATCCTGCTCGCGGACGACGAACGCGCGGGCGGGCTGGCGGCCGGGGAGCTGATCGCCACCGTGGCCATGCCGCCCCAGGCGCCGCGAGCAGTCAACGCCGACTTCGCCGGACTGACGTTGCTGGCCGCCGACGGACAGGTCGGTGATGCCACCGCCGGAGCTGCCCACGATTCCGTCGACCCGGCCCGGAAGCTGTTCGACGTCAGCGCATCCGGTGACACCCAGACTGCCGACACCGCACGGGCCTACGAGTTCGGTGTCCTGGCCACCGCCGCCCAGTTGGTGGGCGCCGGCCAGGCGATGCTGGACCAGTCCGTCGAGTACGCCAAGCAGCGTGCGCAGTTCGGCCGGATCATCGGCTCGTACCAGGCCATCAAGCACAAGCTGGCCGACGTGCTGATCGCCGTCGAGCTGGCCCGCCCGCTGGTCTACGGCGCGGCACTGTCGCTGGCCGAGGGCTTGCCCGACACCGCACGTGACGTCAGTGCCGCCAAGGTGGCCGCCGCCGACGCCGCGCTGCTTTCCGCCCGCTCCGCGCTGCAGACCCACGGCGCCATCGGGTTCACTCAGGAACACGACCTGTCCCTGTCGCTGCTGCGGGTACAAGCCCTGCGCAGCGCCTGGGGCGATCCCACCGCACACCGTCGTCGACTGCTGGAGGCCCTCTGATGAGTGAAGAACGGCAACTACTGCGCGAAACCGTCGCCGCGCTCGTGGAGAAGCACGCCTCGCCCGAGGCTGTCCGCGCGGCGATGGAATCGGAACGCGGCTACGACGAGAAGCTCTGGGGCCTGCTGTGCGAGCAGGTCGGGGCGGCGGCGCTGGTGGTTCCCGAGGAACTCGGCGGCGCCGGAGGCGAACTCGCCGACGCCGCAGTGGTTCTCGAAGAACTCGGTAAGGCGCTGGTGCCGACCCCGCTGCTCGGCACCACGCTGGCCGAGCTCGCGCTGCTGGCCGTCGACGATCATGAACCGCTGGAGGGACTCGCCGAGGGCGCAGCCATCGGCACCGTGGTTTTCAATCCCGAGTACGTGATCAACGGGGACGTAGCCGATGTCGTCATCGCCGCCGACGGAGAGCACCTGACCCGTTGGGCGACGTTCACCGCCACGCCAAGAACCACCATGGATCTCACTCGCCGGCTGTCCGCGGTGATCCCCGGGGACACCGTCGTCCTCGGCGCCGATCCCGGCCTGGCCGACACCGCGGCACTGCTGATGGCGGCCGAGCAGATCGGTGCCGCATCCCGCTGCCTCGATCTGACCGTCGCCTACACCAAGGACCGGGTCCAGTTCGGCCGTGCCATCGGCAGCTTCCAGGCGCTCAAGCACCGGATGGCCGACCTGTACGTGAAGGTGTCCTCGGCCCGCGCCGTCGTCAACGACGCCATCGCCGCCCCGTCGCCCACCAATGCGTCCCTGGCCCGCTACTTCGCCAGTGAGGCGCTGTCGGCGGTGACTGCCGAGGCCATCCAGCTGCACGGCGGTATCGCCATCACCTGGGAGAGCGACATCCAGCTGTACTTCAAGCGGGCCCACGGCAGCGCCCAGCTGCTCGGGCCCCCGCGCGAGCATCTGCGCCGCCTCGAAGCTCAGGTGTTCTAGGCGGCTCGGCCGCCGGGGTGTTCTAGCCTGGCTCGGATGGACGTGTCGCTCAGAGCAGGGATCCCGCCGTTCCATGTCATGGACGTGTGGCTGGCCGCGGCGGAACGCCAGCGCACGCACGGCGACCTGGTCAACCTGTCTGCGGGGCAACCGAGCGCCGGAGCGCCGACGGCGGTGCGTGAGGCCGCCGTCGCCGCGCTGAACCAGGGCGCTCTGGGCTACACCGTCGCCCTCGGCATCCCCGAGCTCCGCGCTGAGATCGCCGCGTCGTACCGCAAATACGGCGTCGAGGTCGGCGTCGACGAGGTGGTGCTCACCACCGGCTCCTCGGGCGGGTTCCTGCTGACGTTCCTCGCCTGTTTCGACGCCGGCGATCGGGTCGCGATCGCCAGCCCCGGCTACCCCTGTTACCGCAACATCCTCACCGCGCTGGGTTGCGAGGTGGTCGAGATCCCGTGCGGGCCTGAGACCCGCTTCCAGCCGACCGTCGCGATGCTCGACGCGCTCGATCCCCGGGTAGCCGGCGTCATCGTCGCGAGCCCGGCCAATCCGACCGGCACCGTCATCCCGCCCGAGGAATTGGCCGCGATCACTCGCTGGTGTGATACCTCTGGGGTGCGGCTGATCAGCGACGAGGTCTATCACGGCCTGGTCTACCCCGGCGCTCCCGAGACCAGCTGTGCCTGGGAGACCTCACGAAATGCCGTGGTGGTCAACAGCTTCTCGAAGTATTTCGCGATGACCGGCTGGCGGCTGGGCTGGCTGCTGGTGCCCACCGAACTGCAGCGTGCGGTGGATCGGCTCACCGGGAACTTCACCATCTGCCCACCCGCGTTGGCCCAGCATGCCGCGGTGGCCGCCTTCACCTCCGAATCGCTGGCCGAGGCCGAAGGTCTGTTGTCGCACTACGCCGACAACCGCACGCTTCTGCTCGACGGGCTGCGCGGCATCGGGATCGATCGGTTGGCTCCGACCGACGGCGCCTTCTACGTGTACGCCGACGTCAGCGACCACACCGACGACTCCCTGGTTTGGTGCTCAAAGCTGTTGGCCGACACCGGCGTCGCCATCGCACCCGGTATCGACTTCGACACCGTGCGCGGCAGCTCCTATGTTCGGCTGTCCTTCGCCGGCCCGACCAGCGACATCGAAGAGGCCCTGCGCCGGATCGGTGCTTGGCTGGGCTGATACCCGGCGAACGTGAGCTACGCGGGGCCCTCCCCCTCGGCGTGAAAATCGATCACGCCGGCCCGAATCAGGATCAACAGACTGACCGCGAGCACCCAGAGCGGGAAGGCCAGCACGATCCACATGCTGACGTTTCCGGCGATCAGAAGTGCCACTGCGACAAGGTAAGTCGCGTACACCAGCGGACGTGGCATCAGTCCGGTCTTCAACCAGATCGTGGCCAACGACATCATGAACACCGCGGCCATCCGGACGCCGTAGGTCTTGCTCAACGCCATCAGCACCATCTGGCCGAACGTGGCGACGTGACTGTACGCGGTCGCGTCGGTGATGCCCGCCCGGCTGGCGATCAATCCCGCCCCGACAGCGGACGACACGAACATCATCGCCAGGAACAAGATGCCGCTGCCGAGGAACACCGACGAGAAGAACCGGTCCTCGAAACGGCCGAAACCGTCACGCACCACCCCGATGAACCACAGGAACGCAATGCCGGCGAACGGCATCAGCACCGAGGCCACCCGCAGTCGAGTGGTCGCACCGTCGATCCATTGCGAACCGGGCTCGGCGCCCTCGGGCAGCGCGGTGCGGATCAGCACGAGTGCCACGCCGAACAGCACGGCGAACAGGACCCCCGCCAGTGCCGCCGCTCGCGGGGTCGACAATCGGTGCAGATGTTGTTGGACCACAGCGCCATAGTGACACCCCAACCGCTGCGCCGCGACGACATTCGAGCCCTACGATGATGCGCGATCTGATGTCTCAGGGCTGGCCGGGCAGCAGTCTGATCATCAGGCCGTTGGCCTCGGCGAGCAGGTTCTCGTCGGGATCACGCAGTTCGGCGTTCACAAATGCCTTGCGCCCCTCGTCCTCTCGCACCCAGCCCCGGGCGGTCAGCTCGGTGTCGATCGGCGTCACCTTGCGGTAGTCCACGTGCAGGAAGGCCGTTCGGCTGATCGGACGCCCGGCGGCGTGGATCACCATGCCGAAGACCGAGTCGAACAGCAGCGGCAGCACGCCGCCGTGCACCGCATAGTTGCCACCGACGTGGAAGCGGCTGAACTCGACCTTCAGTTCGACGCCCTCGGGCTCGAACTTCGACACCGTGAACGGCGGCATCAGCAGACTGCCGACACCGGGCAGCGACGGCACCCGGTTGGCCGGTCCGACGCCTTCCGCGGCCTCGTAGGGGCCGAGCAGCTTGACCAGTTCCTCGACGCGGTCGGCGGCGTCGTCCCAGGTGTCGCCGTCCGGATTGGCCGACACGGCCAGGTCCTGCGCCCGGCGCATCGCGGTTAGAAAACGAGCGAAACCCGGCCCCGGATCGGCCGTCTCGAAAACCGGGAATCCGCCGTGCTGCTCGAATACCGATGGTTCGTCACTCACTTGGCGGCCAAGATGTCACGCCGCACGATCGTCTGCTCACGGCCCGGGCCGACACCGATGCAGGAAACATGCGCTCCGGCAAGCTCTTCCAGTCGCAAGACGTAGTCCTGCGCCTTCGCGGGCAGATCGGAGAACTCACGTGCGCCGGAGATGTCCTCCCACCAGCCGGGCAATTCCTCATAGATCGGCTCGGCGCGGTGGATGTCGGACTGCGTCATCGGCATCTCGTTGGTGCGCTTGCCGTCGACCTTGTAGCCGACGCACACCGGCACGGTCTCCAGGCTGGACAGCACGTCGAGCTTGGTCAGGAAGTAGTCGGTGATGCCGTTGACCCGGGTCGCGTAGCGCGCGATCACCGCGTCGAACCAGCCGCAACGGCGGGCCCGGCCGGTGGTCACGCCCACCTCGCCGCCGGTCTTGGCCAGGTAGGCGCCGTGCTCGTCGAACAGCTCGGTCGGGAACGGACCGGAGCCGACACGAGTGGTGTAGGCCTTGAGGATTCCGAGCACCGTGGTGATCCGCGTCGGCCCGATCCCGGAACCGACCGCGGCGCCGCCCGCCGTCGGATTCGAGGAGGTGACGAACGGGTACGTGCCGTGGTCGACGTCGAGCAGAGTGCCCTGCGACCCCTCCAGCAGCACGGTCTCGCCGCCTTCCAGGGCCTCGTTGAGCAGCAGCCGGGCATCGGCGATGCGGTGCTTGAACCCCTCGGCCTGGCTGAGCAGGTTCTCCAGCACCTCGGCCGGTTCGAGCGCCTTGCGGTTGTAGATCTTGACCAGCACCTGGTTCTTGAATTCCAGCGCCGCCTCGATCTTTTCGGCCAGCAGCTGCTCGTCGAGCACGTCGGCCACCCGGATGCCGATGCGCGCGATCTTGTCCTGGTAACAGGGACCGATACCGCGACCGGTGGTGCCGATCTTCTTACTGCCCGCGTACCGCTCGACCACCTTGTCGATCGCGACGTGGTACGGCATCAGCAGGTGCGCATCGGCGGAGATCAGCAACCGCGACGTGTCCACCCCACGGTCCTCAAGCCCGGACAGCTCCGTGAGCAGCACCCCGGGATCGACCACCACACCGTTGCCGATGACGTTGGTGACCCCCGGTGTCAGGATGCCCGAGGGGATGAGGTGCAGTGCGAAGTTCTCCCCGGTGGGGAGCACGACGGTGTGCCCGGCGTTGTTACCCCCCTGGTACCGAACGACCCACTGCACGCGGCCACCGAGCAGATCGGTGGCTTTACCTTTGCCCTCGTCGCCCCACTGGGCGCCGATGAGGACGATTGCCGGCATGGCGTAATCTCCCGCCTAATCTTCCGCACTAATGTGATGCAGCCGGTAGGTCACCTTATCCCAGCTCACGCCAGGAACCCATTTCTCCGACCCCGAGGAGCAGTTTTGACCACCTCAGACGGGGTTGCGGTGGTCGGTACTGCACCCGTTCCGGGTCCGCTCCGCAACCTGCCGAAGGCCGACGTCGACAACCTCGGCGCACACCGCCGAGTGATCGTGACCGGCGGCGACGCCGAGCTGGCGGCCGTACTCACCGCGTTGCTGCGCGCCGATCGACTCGATGTCGAGGTGGGTGTCGCCACGGGCGGCTGGTCGGCGCGTCGAGCGCTTCGTGCCGCGGCCCGGCGTGTCCCGCTGATCCGCGATGAGACCGGAACAGTGCTGGTCAAGGCGGCCTACTGGCGCGGCGACGAGGGTGCGCCGCTGGTGGGTGAGGCCATCGTCGACGATCATGTGCTGTTCGACGGCGAGGCGCCCGGCGTTCGCGTCGAACCCACCCCTGACATGCCGGGCCTGCGTGCGAGCGTGCTCANCCGCTGGGTGGTCGGGCGTGCCGCGCAGCTGGGCACCCCCGGCGCGCAGGTGATCCGCGACGGCGTGCCCGCACCGCGAACCGTCCGGCGCTCGACGTTCTACCGGCACACCGAGGGTTGGCTGCGCGTCGGCTGAAACCGCGGCCGCAGCCGGTAGCGTCGAATCGTGAACATCCGCCCGCTGCATCAGTCGGTACGGCCCAGCCCGGTTTTCCTGGCCGTCATCGCGCTCACCGTGGCCGGCGGGGTGCTGGCCTGGCTGGCCGGGATGGAGCGCACACCGCTGTCCTACGTCGGCGTGTTCATCCTGGTGATCGCCGGCTGGTTGGTGTCGCTGTGCCTGCACGAGTTCGGCCATGCCTTCACCGCGTGGCGGTTCGGTGACCATGACGTCGCGGTGCGCGGGTATCTGACCCTCAACCCGTTCAAGTACTCCCATCCCCTGCTGTCGCTCGGATTGCCGGTGCTGGTCATCGCTCTCGGCGGAATCGGGTTGCCGGGCGGGGCGGTCTACGTCCGGACATCATGGATGACCGCCAGGCAGAAAACCATGGTCAGCTTGGCCGGCCCGGCCGCCAACCTGGTGCTGGCGGTGCTGTTGCTCGGCATCACGCGACTGTTCGCCGAGCCGGAGCACGCGGTGTTCTGGTCCGGCCTGGCCTTCCTGGGCTTCCTGCAGGTCACCGCGGTGGTGCTGAATCTGCTGCCGGTGCCCGGACTCGACGGCTACGGCGCGCTGGAGCCGCACCTGAGCCCCGACACCCAGCGAGCACTTGAGCCGGCCAAGCAGTGGGGCCTGTTCATCCTGCTGATCCTGCTGTTCACGCCCGTACTCAACCGGTGGTTCTTCTCCGTGGTCTTCTGGTTCGTCGACCTGTCCGGCGTGCCGAGCCAGCTCGTGGCGATCGGCAGCCAGCTCACCCGGTTCTGGTCTGCCTGGCTCTGACACCCTCGTCGGCCCCGGCCCTTGTGGTCGAGCGCGTCACGCCCGTCGTCGTCACGCCAGCGTGACTCTCGCGACCGGGCGCCACTCTGGCGTGACGAAGTGAGGCCCGGACTGCGTGGCTGCACGGGCTGGGTGGCACCGCGGGCGGGGTGGCGGCCCGGGCATGGCCGGACCAGACACTTGCAACATATGCATACTTCCGCATATATTGCGGACATGGGAGCCGGTCACGATCACAGTCACCACAGCAGCGATACCCGCGTCAGCAGAATGGTCATCGCCGCGGCGATCCTCAGCGCGTTCTTCGTGCTCGAGTTAGTCACCGCGCTGCTGATCAACTCGATCGCCCTGCTGGCCGACGCCGGCCACATGCTCACCGATCTCGTCGCGATGTTCATGGGGTTGACGGCGGTGCTGCTGGCCAAGCGCGGCAGCTCCTCACCCGCCCGCACCTACGGCTGGCACCGGGCCGAGGTCTTCACCGCGGTGGCCAACGCCGCGCTGCTGCTGGGCATGGCGGGCTTCATCCTCTACGAGGCCATCGAACGCCTCGGCAATGCGCCCGACGTGCCCGGCGTGCCGATGATCGTGGTGGCGCTGGCCGGCCTGGCCGCCAACGCCGTCGTGGTGCTGCTGCTGCGTTCGCACTCCAAGGACAGCCTGGCCGTCAAGGGCGCCTACATGGAGGTCATGGCCGACACCGTCGGCAGCATCGGTGTCCTGGTCGCCGGCATCGTGACCGTCACCACCCGCTGGCCGTACGCGGACGTGGTGGTCGCTGTGCTCGTCGCCCTGTGGGTGCTGCCCCGCGCGATCGCGTTGGCCCGGGCTGCGCTGCGGATCCTGAGTGAGTCCTCCCCGTCACACATCGACGTCGAGGAACTGCGCTCCGCGCTCGGCGAGGTAAACGGAGTGACCGGCGTGCACGACCTGCACGTGTGGACCCTGGTGCCCGGCAAGGACATGGTCACCGCGCACCTCACGAGTAGCGGCGACACCGCGCGAGTGCTCGATGACGCACGGGCGGTGCTGAACGCGCGCGGCCTGGCGCACGCCACGGTTCAGGTGGAGCCGCCCGACGCGGCAGAAGACTGCTCGTGCGAGGCGAAGGACTGAGGGCTCAGGCCAGGCCGAGCTCGGCCCGCGCCGACGGATCGCAGTCGTCGAGCAGATCCAGGCAGCGCTGGAACTCGTCGGTCTCGCCGATGTCGTCGGCGGCCCGCGCCAGCGCTGCCACGCACCGCAGGAAACCCTGATTGGGCTCGTGGGCGAAGGGCACCGGGCCGAAGCCCTTCCAGCCGTTGCGGCGCAGCTGGTCCAGCCCGCGGTGATAACCCGTTCGGGCGTAGGCATACGCGGTGACGGCCTTGTCGTCGGCGAGCGCCTGCTCCGCCAGCACCGCCCATGCGATCGACGCCGACGGATGCGCGGCTGCCACCACGGCAGCCTTCTCCCCCGCAGCCAGTTCGTCTTCGGCCTCCGGGTCCCCGGGAAGGAGGACCGGATCCGGTCCCAGCAGATCACCCATCCGTGTCATGGGCCCATTGTGCACCGACGCCGGGTCACCGCCGCCACCGCGGATCAGTTCGCCACAGATCGCCGCACCGACGGATAAGCTCCACCGGTACCGACATACGGGAGGACCGCAGCAGGGATGTCGAACCCAACGGGACCGGACGAGCACAACGCACCGGGCCAGCCGGCCGAGCAGGCCCGCCCGTCCACCGACCACAGCGATACCCCGACCGAACAGGTTCAGTTGCCCCTGGCGTCGGAGGTCACCGATCCGGCCACCGAGATCATCGGCTCGGCCGACGAAGTCACCGAGGCGGTGATCCGCAGCGAGGAGCGACGTTTCACCGCGCCGTCCGGGTTCGACAGTTCCACTCAGAAGATCGACACCCCTCCCGACCCGGAGACCGAGGTGTTCGCACCGCCGGCCGAGGGTGACACCGTCGCCGCCGAGGCACCGAAAGGCGCTGCACCGCAGGTCATCCCGCCCCGCGAAGAGGCCGCACCGACGCCGCCGCCCACCACGCGCCGCAGCTGGGGCTGGGTGATCGCCGTCGTGCTGGTGATCGCCGCGCTGGTGGCGATCGCGGTGCTCGGCACCGTGCTGCTCACCCGCAACTCGTCGTCGACGTCCTCGCAGGAGGATGAGGTGCGCGCGACGATCCAGAACTTCGACTCGGCGATTCAGCGCGGCGACCTCTCGACGTTGCGATCGATCACCTGCGGCACCACTCGCGACAACTACGTCAAGTACGACCAGAAGGCCTGGGACGAGACCCACGCCCGGGTCGAGGCCGCCAAGCAGTACCCGGTGGTCGCCAGCATCGACCAGGTGATCGTGAACGGCGATCACGCCGAGGCCAACGTCACCAGCTTCATGGCGTTCGCCCCGCAAACCCGTTCCACCCGCAGCTTCGATCTGGAGTTCCGCGACAATCAGTGGAAGATCTGCCAGGCCCCCACCAGTTAGCCTGATCGGGTGACCCGGCGCGGACCGAAGCTCTGGCTGGCGCTGTCCGCGCTGCTCGTGGTCGGTGCAGTCGGCCTGTCGGCACTGCTGCTGGGCCGTCCGGACTCTTCGTTCGACGTGCTGCCGGGCAAACCGGCACCGTTCCCCGCCATCGACCGCAGCGCACTCAGCCCACCGCAGACCCGCATCGTCGACGTCCTGCAGGCGCAATACGAGGCCCAGCCCGGCGGCAGCCATTTCTCCGAGGGGGTCGAAGAACCCTGGTGTGCCGACTTCGTCAGCTGGGTGCTCAACGAGGCGGGCCAACCGTTGGCCAACCCGAACTCGGGCCATTGGCGCATCCCCGGCGTGTACACGCTGCAGGAGTACTACCAGGGCACCGGGCGGTTCGCCGGCCCGGATGACTACCGGCCCTCCACCGGTGATGTGGTGATGTACGTCGAGGGCAGCCCACTCGGGCTACACACGAATTTCGTTCTGGCCGTGGAGGGCAACGCCATCACCACGGTCGGCGGGAACGAGCAGGGCGGGATCCGGGTGCACACCCTCGACGACGCCGAACTCGCCGGCATCCTCGGGTACGGCCGACTGAGCGCTTAGCCGCCGGTGACGCTGCGGCCCGCGCTGTGCAGATCGTTGCAGGCCTCGATGACACGCTCGGTCATCGACGCCTCGGCCTTCTTCAGATAGCTGCGCGGGTCGTAGACCTTCTTGTTGCCGACCTCGCCGTCGACCTTGAGCACCCCGTCGTAGTTGGTGAACATGTGCGCGGCCAGCGGCCGGGTGAAGGCGTACTGGGTGTCGGTGTCGACGTTCATCTTCACCACGCCGTACTTGAGCGAATCCTCGATCTCGGACTTCAACGAACCCGAACCGCCGTGGAAGACGAAATCGAAAGGCTTTGCGTCACCGGGCAATCCCAGCTTGGCCGCAGCCACCCGCTGCCCCTCGGCCAGCACCTCGGGCTTGAGCACCACGTTGCCGGGCTTGTAGACGCCGTGCACGTTCCCGAACGTCGCCGCCAGCAGGTACGCCCCGTGCTCACCAGCGCCCAGCGCGTCGATGGTCTTCTCGAAATCCTCTGACGACGTGTAGAGCTTGTCGTTGATCTCGGCCTCGACCCCGTCCTCCTCGCCACCGACAACGCCGATCTCCACCTCCAGGACGATCTTGGCGGCCGCCGCGACCTTCAACAGCTCCTGCGCGATGGTGAGGTTCTCGTCGATCGGCACGGCCGACCCGTCCCACATGTGCGACTGGAACAGCGGGTTGCGGCCGGCCGCGACCCGCTCGGCCGAGATCGCCAGCAGCGGCCGCACGTAGGTGTCCAATTTGTCCTTCGGACAGTGGTCGGTGTGCAGGGCCACCGTGATCGGGTACTTCTCGGCGATCACGTGCGCGAACTCGGCCAGCGCGACGGCACCGGTGACCATGTCCTTGACCCCGAGGCCCGAGGCGAACTCGGCGCCACCGGTGGAGAACTGGATGATGCCGTCGCTGCCCGCGTCGGCAAAGCCCTTGATGGCGGCGTTGATCGTTTCCGACGACGTGCAGTTGATGGCCGGGAACGCGAAGGAATGCTCCTTGGCCCGGCCCAGCATCTCGGCGTACACCTCAGGCGTGGCGATCGGCATGGGTTGTCCTTCCGGTTGGACGTGAGTTATCGCAGGTGAAGACCGCTGGTGGGCCCCAGGTACCCTTGGGAGTCGTGATCGACACCGCCCTCCCTGAGGCTACGACCAATCTGGCACTCATGCCGGATTTCATGGATCCCCTGCACCTCATCGGATCCTTCGGCACCTGGGCCCTGGTGGGCATCCTGGTCGTCGTCTTCGTCGAGTCCGGTGTGCTGTTCCCGGTCCTTCCTGGCGACTCGTTGCTGTTCGTCGCGGGCATGCTCGCCGCGGGCACCGCCGCCCAGGGCACGTCGGTGGACGCCAACTTCGAACTCTGGCAGCTGCTGGTGTTCATCCCGGTCGCGGCGATCTTCGGCGGCCAGGTCGGCTACCTCATCGGCCGGTTCATCGGGGTCGAGATGTTCAAACCCGACGCCCGGGTGCTGAAGCAGAAGTATCTCGACGAGGCCCATGCGTTCTTCGAGCAGCGCGGCCCGTTCGCGATCGTCATCGCACGTTTCGTGCCGATCGTGCGGACCCTGGCGCCGATCGTGGCCGGCGCCGCCAAGATGCGCTACTCGGTGTTCTCGACGTTCAACATCCTGGGCGCCCTGATCTGGGGCGTCGGGCTGGTGCTGCTGGGCTACTGGCTGGGTCAGTTCGAGATCATCCAGAAGCTGCTCGAGCCGATCTTCATCCTGATCGTCGTGGCCTCGGTGGCGCCCATGTTCATCGAGTGGTTCAAGCGCCGCCGTGCCGCCAACAAAGGCGCCGAGCAGCAGACCTGACTATCGCGCCGGCAACGACCGGCGTTCACCCTGCTCGTGATGGATGCGGCCGTCGGTCCGGGCCAGCGGTCGTCCGCCGCCTCCCCACCGCCGCGCGATGATCTCGGCGGCGATGGACACCGCGGTCTCCTCGGGTGTCCGACCGCCGAGATCCAGCCCGATCGGACTGGACAGCTTGGCCAGCTCGACCTCGGTGATCCCAGCTTCGCGCAGCCGGGCCACCCGGTCCTCGTGGGTGCGCCGTGATCCCATCGCTCCGACGTATTCGACTTCGGGCAGGCGCAGCGCCACCTCCAGCAGCGGCACGTCGAACTTGGGGTCATGGGTGAGCACACAGATCACCGTGCGGGCATCGATCTCCCCGGCCTCGGCCAGCGTCGCGAGGTAGCGATGCGGCCAGTCCACCACCACCTCGTCGGCCGTCGGGAATCGTGCCGCGGTGGCGAATACCGGGCGCGCATCGCACACCGTGACCCGGTAGCCCAGGAACGTGCCCTGCTGCGCGACGGCCGCCGCGAAATCGATCGCGCCGAACACCAGCATCCGCGGTCGCGGCGCATGGCTCGCGACGAAAACCTCCATGCCCTCACCACGGCGCTGACCGTCCGGTCCGTAGGTCAGGACCTCAGTGCGACCCGCCGCCAACAGCCCACGGGCATCGTCGATGACGGCGGCATCCGCGCGCGGCGATCCAAGCGAGCCGACCTCCGCCGCATCCGGGTCGTCGCGGTGCACCACCAACCGCCTGCCGACCCACGACGCATCGGGATGTGCCACGACCGTGGCCACCGCGACCGGGCGATGCGCCTCGATGTCGTCGGCGATCGCACCCAATTGGTGAAAGGTGTTCGCGGACACCGGTTCCACGAACACGTCGAGGATGCCGCCGCACGTGAGCCCGACCTCGAAGGCGTCATCATCACTGACGCCGTAGCGTTGCAGCACCGGGCGGCCGCCGGCCATCACCTCAGTCGCCAGTTCGTACACCGCGCCCTCGACGCACCCACCGGAGACCGACCCGGAGACGGTGCCGTCGGGCGCGACCACCATCGCCGCACCCGCGGGGCGTGGGGCCGACCGAAATGTGCGCACCACTGTCCCGACACCCGCGGTGCCGCCGGCACGCCAGACCGCTAACAGAGTGCTCAGCACATCTCTCACGCCATTCAATCTAAACCGGAATATTTGTGAACCTGAAAGCGCCGTACTCCGCATGCGAGAAGACCACGAAGCGCCCAAGGTCAGTATCTGGACCGACGCACGGCCCGAACCCGGCGAACACCGCGGCGAGCGGCGCTACGCCGAGCTGCTGGAGGAGGCGCGACTGGCCGACACGCTGCCCTTTCACACGTTCGCCACAACCGAACAACACGGCGTCGACGACGGCTATCTGCCCGCTCAACTCCCGCTGATCGCGGGCTTGGGCGTTGCCACGCAGCGGATCCGGTTCATGACCAATGCCCTACTGCTGCCGTTGCATCCGTGGCGCCAGGTCGTCGAACAGGCCATGGTGGCGGATCTGCTGTCGGGTGGACGGCTGGCACTCGGCGTCGCAGCGGGCGGATACGAGCGCGAGTTCGACCTGTTCGGCATCGATTTCCGCAAGCGCGCCGAATTGATGGAACGGGGCTTGGCGTTCATTCGGCAAGGACTTCACGAGGGTTCCCTGCCCGATGGCCCGGACGGCACCGACGTGCCGGTGTTACCGCGTCCGGTTCAGGACCGCATCCCGGTGTATCTGGGTGGCGGCGCGCCGAAGGTGCTCGATCGTGCCGTTCGGCTTGCCGACGGCGTGATGCCGGTCGACTTCTTTTCGCCCGACACGGGATTCGCCGACATGTGGGAGGAGCGGCTCGCACCGGCGCTGGCACGTCACGGTCGATCGCTCGACGACTTCCGCTTCATCATCTGTGTTCCGTTGTGGGCGTCCGAGGATCCCGAGCGGGACTGGGAACTCTTCTACAAGGACGCGATCGAGTACCAGTTCGGCCAGTACGCCAGCTGGGCCGGAGACCGCTCCAAGGTCGGCGTCCACGCCGAATCCGACACGCCGTGGCAGCGGGAGAGCATGCTGGTTGACACTCCCGAGAACATCGCGCGACGTCTCAAGGAGATTCGCGCCGACGCGCCGTATCACGAGGTCGTGTTCTGGTACCGAATCCCGCACATCGGCCATGAGCGGGCCCTGGCCCACCTCGAACTGGTTGCGCAGAAGGTGATCCCGCTTCTCGGATGAGCAGCGGCAGGGCCTGGCTCAGGCCTTACCCAGCCCCAGCGCATCGGCGAGTTCTCGCAACGCCGGTCGCGGATCCGCCATCGGGCTGTCCCCGAGCACCTGCAGCACGACATGGTCGGCACCGGCGTCGAGATGAGCCGTGACGGCCTTCGCGGCGTTGTCGACCGATCCCATCCCCACCACGGCCCGGGCCAACCGTTCGGAGCCACCACGGACCAGGTCGGACTCGTCAAAACCCTGCCGCAGCCACGAATTCCGGTAGTTCGGCAGACCGCTGTAGACCTCGAGGTGCGCGTGGGCGCGGCGGAGTTGATCGTCATCGGTAGATCCGACTGCCACCGCCTGCTCCGAGACGATCCACTTCTCCGGACCGAGGATGTCCCGGGTGACCCGGGTCTGCTCGGGGGTCACCAGATAGGGATGGGCGCCGTCGGCATGGGTGCCCGACAACTCGATCATCTTGGGGCCCAATGCCGCCAGCAACCGGGGCGGACGGCCGACACCGGGTTCGATCTGCTCGGGCACCGCCGCCATCCGATCCAGATAGTCACGCATGGTGGCCAGCGGTTTCTGGTAGACGCCACCCAGGCCGTGCTCGACCAGCGGCCCGTGGCTGACACCGAGACCGAGCACGAACCGGCCCGGATACATCGCGGTGAGAGTGCGAGCGCCGGTCTCGGCCGCGCTCGGAACCCGGACGTGGATGTTGGCGATGCCGGTACCCACCACCAGACGGTCGGTGGCGGCCAGGAACGCCGCCGACTGGGTCAGGCATTCCTTCCCGGTGACCTCGGGGAGGAACAACGACCCGAAGCCGAGTGCCTCGATCTCTCTGGCGACTTCCTGCGCGTCCGGCATCGACCAGGTCTCACTTGCCCACCACACGCCGATCCGGCTGGGGAAATCGATGTTGGCACGCGTCACTGACCACTCCTCAACTTGCTCGGCTCGTCGACTCTGACCACACCCGGATTACTCGGCGAGGGTGTGCGCAGCTTCCAGCAACATCCAACCCGAAACCTGAACCGACAAGTCACGCTCGGGGATCTCCGACGCATTGACCGCGCCATCGATGAACTGGGCTTCTCCACTCTTCCCGCCGTCGGCCCCCGGCACTTCCGCGGTACGGTCCCAGAACGGTCCGAACAACGGCAGCCCGTCCACGGTCTGGCGATAATTCCACGCCGACTCGGCGGATTTCAGCACGATCCTCCTGGCCGTCTCGCGAGCGGCCTGGTCCTGCGCCGAGTCGCCCGGCAACGTCTTGGCCACCAACGCCAGGTACCGGGCCAGGATGCTGTTGAACAGCCCGCCGTCACCGCCACCGGCACCCTTGATGACGCCGTCGGGGGCCATCTCCTTGTCCACCGCGGCCACCAGACGACGTACCCGTTCGGCATGCCGGGAGTCCTGGGTGCGTACCGCGAGCTCCACCTCCAGGCCCAGCACCACGCCCTGGCAGTAGGTGTACTGCGCACGGACCATCGAGCCGGCCTTGATGCCGTCGAACACCAGGTGCGTTTCCGGATCGATCAGGGTGTCGTCGATCCAGTCGGCCATCTGCTGGGCCCGGCGCAGCCGGTCGTCGTAGCGGGCCAGGAAGATTCCGGCCGGGCCGTTGGCCGGGGCGTTGAAGAACTGGTCCTGTTTGCGCCACGGGATGCCGCCACCGTCCTCGGGCACCCAGGCCTCGATGAACTGCTTGCACAGTTTCTCTAGCGCACGATGCTTCTCGACGCCCGCCAGCCGCCCGGCCCGTTCGATGGCCAACGCCAGCCAGGCCATATCGTCGTAGTAGTTGTTGGTCCAGGACAGGTTGTTGCGCAACCAGTGGGCACGGATCTGCCGCTCGATTCGGGTCTTCCGCTCGGGCTGGGGATCGCGTACCTGCGCATCGACCAGGCAGTCCAGGAGATGCGCCTGCCACCAGTAATGCCACGTTCCGAACTGCCGGTACTTCTTGGTCGCCGGCCAGGCCACCACGCCGAGCTGGGTGCCGGGCAGGCCCCAGAGTTTCGTCAGGTGCCGTTGGGTGATCGCAGCTTCGGCGCTGGCCGCACGGTTAGCCCATAGCTGATCCATGTTGACGATCCTGCCTTACCAGCCCTGCGAAGTGTCGGCATGTCGGGCAGTTTTCCGCGCCGACATCGGCGATCGACGTCAAGCTCGATGTGCGCAAGGTCGCCGACCCGAAGGCGGAGAACGCGCCGTGATCACCTTCGACGGCAAATACCTGCCGACGAAGCCATTCTGATCACCAAGCCTGGGAGAAATCCGCGTGACGAGTGATCCACGCGTGCATGGCAATCCCTGCAGCGACGCCGGCGTTGATGCTGCGGGTCGACCCGAATTGGGCGATCGACACCGTGACGGCCGCGCCGGACTGCGCCTCGGGCGTGATGCCCGGGCCCTCCTGGCCGAAGATCAGCAGGCAGTCGCGAGGTAGTTCGGTCTCTTCCAGCCGCACGGCGCCGGGCACGTTGTCCACCGCGACGACGGTCAGCCCGGCCTCGGCGGCGAAGGACAGCAGCTCGGCGGTGGTGTCATGGTGGTGCAGCCGTTGATAGCGGTCGGTCACCATCGCGCCCCGCCGGTTCCACCGCCGACGGCCGACGATGTGCACCGTGTCGACGGCGAAGGCGTTGGCGGTGCGCACCACCGCACCGATGTTGGCGTCGTTGCCGAAGTTCTCGATCGCGATGTGCAACGGGTGTCGCCTGCGGTCGATGTCGGCGATGATCGCCTCACGTTTCCAATAACGGTAGGCGTCAACGACATTGCGGGTGTCCCCGTCGCGCAGCAGGTCCGGGTCGTAGCGGGCGGCGTCGTCGCCCGAGGGCAGCGGCCCTTCCCAGGGACCCACTCCCGGCGACTCACCCCATTCGCTGGGGCCGACGGCCTCAGCCACCGGTGGTCCACAGTGCGGCGTGGGTACCGATCACCGATACCGACGCATACAGCAACGCCGCGTTGATCTCGCCCTGAGTACACAGCGAAGCGCGCACATTGACCGCCCCCCGTGAGGCCTCCGGCAGGATCAGCACCGAAGAGCCGTATGCCGAACAGGCATGGCTGAGTCCCGGAGGCGGCATCGTCGGGCCGACGACCACCATCAACGGTCCACCCCGGGCCACCGCGTCGTCTCCGTAACGCTTTGCCTCACCGATGATTTCGAGACCGAGCAGCATGTAGCCGTTCCCGCTGAACGCGGCGGGGTCCCCGAGCGCGGTCGGGGCCAGCTGGCCACCGTCGGCGCGGAAGGCGTCCACACTGGTGGACTTGATCGTCACCCCGGTGTCGTTGACGTTGGTGGGCAACACCCCGACCGGGAATGCGGCCGGATAGGCCACGGTGGTGCCTGCGATCCGCTCACGCGGCGAGTAGGCATAGACTCCGCGCACCTGACTCTGATCACGCAACGGCCCCAAACACACTGTGCCGGTGAGCTTGTCGGGCGCCGGCGCCGACAGTGGCCGGATCCCCAGGCTGGTCACGCCGTCACAGCCATGCAGCGCGTCAGACTCGATCGGATGCGCCAGCGCGCCGTACAGCCCGAATCGGATGTCCTCCGGTTTGGCGTGGCCCTCACCCGACGCGGTGCCTTCGACGTCGATCAGCACCCGCTCGGCGTCGAACCGCAGATCCGATACCTTCAGATTCCAACCGAGAATGTCCAGCGAGTCGCCGACTGCACCGGTCGAGGCTTCGTAGATGCGACCGGGTTGATCAGAGCCACAACCCACGGTGACGACGAGAAGCACCGCCATCACCGCAGCGATCAGCCCCCGCACCGCCACGTCAGTTCAGTTCTAAGTTCTCCCACGACCTTTTCCCACTGCTTTTGTCATGGCGCGCACCAAGTTTCGCGGAACCAACCGGCTTCCCGTGGTGAGCGCCTTGTACTGCAGGCCCGGCACGATAACCACCTTGCCCGCGGCCACGTCGACCAGGCAGTCACGAATGACGTCCTCGACCTGCAGCCACAGGAACGACGGTGTGCCCGCCATATCGATGCCCGCGCGGGCATGAAACTCGGTATGGACGAACCCCGGGCACAGGGCGTGCACGCCGACCCCGGTGCCACCGAGCCCGTTGGCCAGTCCCTCACTGAACGAAACCACCCACGCCTTGGACGCCGAATAGGTCGATCCGCGCCCCGGCACCAGGCCCGCCACGCTCGCCACGTTGATGACAGTGCCGCGGCCGGCCTCGATCATCGACGGCAGCGCGGCATGAGTCAGTTCCATCACCGCGGTGACGTTGACATCCAATTGGGCCTGCAACTGCGCCAATTCGGCGGTCCAGAACTCACCCGACGTGCCGAATCCGGCATTGTTCACCAGAACCTGCACGCCGGCCCGGAGCCGATCGGCGACCTTGGCACGGTCGGGCGCGGATGAAAGATCCGCAGGCAGGACTTCGACGGCCGCACCGGCCTCGTCGCGCAACTCGGCCGCCAGCTGTTCGAGCCGCTGGACGTCGCGCGCCACGAGGACCAGGTCGTAGCCGTCACGCGCGTAGCGGTGGGCGAATCCGGCGCCGAGGCCTGAGGTCGGTCCGGTGATCAGCGCGACAGGGCGAGGCATGCCGATAGCGTACTGAACTGCNTGGGCGAGCCGGCGCGACGAGCCAGCGCGGCCTGGCTACCCTGGCCGGACTGCGGCGCCACGCCGTTCTGCGGAACCGGCGGCAGAACCCGCAACAGGTCGTTGAACTGACGCACCGTGCGCAGCCCCTCGTCCCATTGGGCGCGGGTACTGGTGACCGGCATGCTGACGAGCGTCCAGTGCTGCTCGTTCCACATGATCTCGGCGCAGTCGGGAGCGGTGTGGGCGAACGTGACCATCCGGCGGTCGCAGGCCCGGCGGGCGGCGTCGAGGGTGGTGGAGTACACCATCCGCGGACCGATCGCACCGAGCAGCCAGATGTCGCTCTCCCGGGGCTCCTTGATGCCCTTGAGCCGCAGATCGACGACCACGTTCGTGCCGACCTTGCGGTGCAGCGCGATCACCGTCGCCACCTCTTCGATGTCAAAGATGAACACCGCCTCGCCACGAATTTGGCCGAGCACGACGTTCTTGGCCGTGACGTCACCGATGGTCGACATCACCCCGCGCTTCCAGCGCTTGAGGATCTCGTTCGACTCGTGCTCGTAATCGAAGCCATGCGACTTCGCCCACGACTTGCGGCGCCGTCCCAACCCACGTCGACGGTCGATGTCGACGTACAGCAGCACCGCCGCACCCACGAAACAGAGTGCGGACAGCGTGAACCAGAGCGGGACCATCGGGCCTAGCCTACTTGTTGACCGCGGGAATGCCCCAGCCTTGTGAGGTCACAACCCGATTACTGGTGATCAGGCCGCTGTTACCGAGACTGCTCGAGGTAGGCGACGATCGCATTCGTGAGCCCCCGGCGAGCCATGTCGAGGTCGGTGTACGTGCCGAGTTGACGCTCGGAGGCGATGCCGCGCATCGCCCCGGGGATGAAGGAGGCAACCTCACGCACCCGTTCGGGGTCCACATCCAGGCCGCCGAAGGCCTGCTGACAGGTTTGCAGCCAGCCCTGCCCCCAGGACGACAGCTCGGCCGCCGTCTTCGGATACTGCCGCTCGAGTTCGGCCCCGTCCCGCGGCAGGGCGGCGCGCAGATTCTCGATCGCCCGCGAATCTCCGACGGTCAGCCCGTCGTAGAGCAGATCGATGACGGCAGCGACGCGTTCTCGCAGCGGTGCGGCGCTGTCGTGCTGGCCGAGGACGCCCGCGCGCCGTTCAGCGGTGCGGCGCAGCACAGCGGCCCAGAATCCGTCGATATCGCCGAACTGGTACTTCACCGCACCCCAGGTGACACCGATCTCTTTGGCGATCCGATTGGCCGATACCGCCCCGGGGTCTCCGGTGGCCAGGGCCTTGCGCGCGGCCTCCAGCATGCTCTCGCGGGTAGCTTCACCGCGCCGGTTGGTGCGGCGCGCAACAACGTCAGCGTCGGTCATCTTCGAGAGGCTACCCCGTTTTCACAGAACCCTCTTCCAAAGTTTCACAGAAGCTCCTACGATTCCGGACATGGCAAAACCACCGTTGTCGATGAAACCGACGGGATGGTTCCAAGTCGCCTGGTCAGACCAGGTCGGGGTCGGGTCCGTGCACGCCATGAAGTACTTCGGCGAGGAGATGGTCGCCTGGCGCTCGGAATCCGGGCGGGTCACCGTGATGAACGCCTACTGTGAGCACCTCGGCGCCCATCTGGGATTCGGCGGCCACGTCGTCGGTGAGGTGATCCAGTGCCCGTTCCACGGCTGGCAGTGGAACGCCGAGGGACGCAACGTCTGCATCCCGTACCAGGACCGGCCCAACCGCGGCCGCCGGATGCGCACCTACCCCGTCGCCGAGCTCAACGAGGCCATCTATATCTGGCACGACATCGAAGGACGTGAGCCGTTCTTCGACGCGCCGGATGTGTTCGCGTCTTTCAACGACGGCAGCAACGCGGCCGATTACTACCCGCAGCAGCGTCTCTTCCGTGAAGCGCTCGAGCTGCATCCGCAGTACGTGCTGGAGAACGGCGTCGACTTCGCCCACTTCAAGTTCGTGCACCAGACCCCGATCGTGCCGGTGTTCACCCGTCACGATTTCGCCGCGCCGATCTCCTACGTCGACTTCACCATCACCTTCGAGGGCGACGACCAGCAGTCGATCGACGATGTGAAAAGCGGCGTCGAGGCGATCAACGGCGGACTGGGCATCGCGGTGACCAAGAGCTGGGGCATGATCGACAACCGCACGATCTCGGCGGTCACGCCCGTCGACGAGTCCACCTCCGACGTGCGGTTCATGGTCTACATCGGCCGGACCCCAGGGAAAGATTCCGAGCGCGCCGCCGCGAAGGCCGCCGAGTTCGGCGACGAGGTGATCCGCCAGTTCACCCAGGACATCCACATCTGGTCGCACCAGCGCTACTCCGATCCCCCAGCGCTGGCCACCGCCGAATACGAGGGGTTCACCGCAATCCGCAAGTGGGCCATGCAGTTCTATCCAGACGGTCTGGGCGGCAGCGCCGCGGACCTCGCTTCCGGTGGCGGAGCCACCAATCCAACATCAGGACGAAAGGCCGATTTCACATGACCGAGAAGATCCGCGTATTCCAGGTGGCGACCGGCAACGTCGGCACCGAGATGATCAAACGCATCGGCAAACGGCCCGATCTCGAACTGATCGGATTGCACTGCTACACAACGGAAAAAGTCGGTCGCGACGCCGGTGAGATCGCCGGGATGGAGCCGATTGGGGTAACCGCGACAGGCTCGGTCGACGAGATCATCGCGGCGCGTCCCGACGTGCTGACCTTCCATGGCGTCTTTCCCGACGAGGACTTGTACGTGAAAGTCCTTGAGGCCGGGATCAATATCGTCACCACCGCGGACTGGATCACCGGTTGGCACCGCGACACCAACCACCCGCATCCCTCCGGCAAGCCGGTGTCCCAGCTGCTGGCCGAGGCTTGTGAGAAGGGTGGTTCTACGTTCTACGGCACCGGGATGAACCCCGGCCTCAACCAGATCCTCGGGGTGGTGTGCTCGGCCGATGTCGCCGAGATCGAGAACGTCACCACCATCGAATCCGTCGACGTGTCCTGCCATCACAGCAAGGACACCTGGATCGAAGTGGGCTACGGCCTGCCGGTCGATGACCCGTCGATCCCCGGCAAGCTGGAGAAGTACACCCGCGTGTTCGCCGACAGCGTGCTGATGATGGCCGACTGCTTCGGCCTGACACTCGACGAGGTCAAGTTCAGCTACGAGCTCGGTGCCTGCACCAAGGATGTGGATCTGGGCTGGTACACGCTGCCCAAAGGATCGCTGGGCGGCAACTACATCAAGTACCAGGGCATGGTCGACGGCGTGCCGCGCGTCGAAACCCACCTGGAGTGGCAGATGACCCCGCATACCGATCCGAGCTGGGATATCAAGGGCTGCTACATCACTCAGATCAAGGGCGATCCGTGCGTCTACAACAAGCACATGATCTTCCCGAAACCCGGGGTGGACCTGTCCGATCCCGATTCCTTCGCCTCGATCGGCATGACGGTCACCGGGCTGCCCGCACTCAATGCCATCGCATCGGTGGTCAAGGCCCCGCCGGGGCTGCTGACAAGCGCCGACGTGCCGCTGCGCGGCTTCGCCGGGCGGTTCAACATCTAGCGTTACAACGCGAAAAGCCCCGCCACACTTCATGTGTGGCGGGGCTCTTCACTGCCGGCTCAGCCCAGGACCAGGCCCTCGCCGTCGGCGCTGACGTTGACCGGCACCACGTCACCGTCGTGCACCTCGCCGGCCAGCAGCATCTTGGCCAGCTGGTCACCGATCGCCTGCTGCACCAGGCGGCGCAGGGGACGGGCACCGTAGAGCGGGTCGAAGCCGCGCTGGGCCAGCCACTGCTTGGCAGGCAGCGACACTTCCAACGTGAGCCGGCGCTGCGCCAGCCGCTTCTGCAGCTGCTGCAACTGGATGTCGACGATCGACACCAGCTCGCCGGGTTCGAGGCCGTGGAAGATGATCACGTCGTCCAGCCGGTTGATGAACTCCGGCTTGAACGCCGCCCGCACCGCCGCCATCACCTGCTCCTCGGTGCCACCGGCACCCAGGTTGGAGGTCAGGATCAGGATCGTGTTGCGGAAGTCGACCGTGCGGCCCTGGCCGTCGGTCAACCGACCCTCGTCGAGCACCTGCAACAGCACGTCGAACACGTCCGGGTGGGCCTTCTCGATCTCGTCGAACAGCACCACCGTGTAGGGACGTCGCCGCACCGCCTCGGTCAGCTGACCACCCTGGTCGTAGCCGATGTATCCCGGAGGCGCACCGACCAGCCGAGCCACCGAGTGCTTCTCGCCGTACTCACTCATGTCGATGCGGACCATGGCGCGCTCGTCATCGAAGAGAAACTCCGCCAACGCCTTTGCCAGCTCGGTCTTACCGACACCGGTCGGGCCAAGGAACATGAACGAGCCCGTCGGCCGGTTGGGGTCGGCCACCCCGGCCCGGCTGCGGCGCACCGCGTCCGAGACCGCGGTCACCGCGGCCTTCTGGCCGATGACGCGCTTGCCCAGCTCCTCCTCCATGCGCAGCAGCTTGGCCGTCTCGCCTTCGAGCATCCGGCCGGCCGGAATACCGGTCCACGCCTCGACCACCTCGGCGATGTCGTCGGGACCGACCTCTTCCTTGAGCATCACGTTCTCGCGAGCCTCGGCCACCGGCAGCGCGGCATCGAGCTTCTTCTCGACCTCGGGGATCCGGCCATAGCGCAGTTCCGCCGCCTTGGCCAGGTCACCGTCGCGCTCGGCCCGGTCGGCCTCGCCACGCAAGCTGTCGAGCCGCTCCTTGAGCTCGCGGACCACGTCGATGGCGCCCTTCTCGTTCTGCCAGCGAGTGGTCAGCTCCGACAACTTCTCCTTGTAGTCGGCCAGCTCGCCACGCAGCTTCTCCAGCCGCTCCTTGGAGGCGTCATCCTCTTCCTTCTCCAGCGCCATCTCTTCGATCTCGAGACGGCGGACCAGCCGCTCGACCTCGTCGATCTCGACCGGCCTCGAATCGATCTCCATGCGCAGCCGGGACGCGGCCTCGTCGACCAGGTCGATGGCCTTGTCCGGCAGGAAGCGCGCGGTGATGTAGCGATCCGAAAGGGTCGCGGCGGCAACCAGAGCGGAGTCGGTGATGCGCACACCGTGGTGCACCTCGTAGCGGTCCTTGAGACCACGCAAGATGCCGACGGTGTCCTCGACGGAGGGCTCGCCGACCAGCACCTGCTGGAAACGGCGCTCCAACGCGGCGTCCTTCTCGATGTACTTGCGGTACTCGTCGAGCGTGGTCGCACCGACCAGTCGAAGCTCGCCGCGGGCCAGCATCGGCTTGATCATGTTGCCCGCATCCATCGCGGATTCGCCGGTGGCACCGGCGCCGACAATGGTGTGCAGCTCGTCGATGAACGTGATGACCTGGCCGGCCGAGTTCTTGATGTCGTCCAGCACGGCCTTGAGGCGTTCCTCGAACTCACCGCGGTACTTGGCCCCGGCCACCATCGAGCCGAGGTCCAGGCTGATGACGGTCTTGTCCCGAAGGCTTTCCGGCACGTCGCCGGCGACGATGCGCTGCGCCAGGCCCTCGACGATGGCGGTCTTGCCGACACCGGGCTCACCGATGAGCACGGGGTTGTTCTTGGTACGGCGGCTCAGCACCTGCACGACACGTCGAATCTCGTTGTCACGCCCGATGACCGGGTCGAGCTTGCCCTCCCGCGCGCGGGCGGTCAGGTCGGTGGAGTACTTCTCCAGCGCCTGGTAGCTGCCCTCGGGGTCCGGGCTGGTGACGCGGGCACTGCCGCGCACCTTGGTGAACGCCTCGCGCAGCGCCTGCGGGGACGCACCGTGATTGGTCAACAGCTTGGCGACCTCGGAGCTGCCCGTGGCCAGGCCGACCATGAGGTGCTCGGTGGACACGTACTCGTCGTCCATCTCGGTGGCCAGGTGCTGGGCCGTGGTCACCGCCGTGATCGACTCCGGCGACAGCTGCGGCTGTGAGCTGGAGCCACTGACGCTGGGCAGCCGGCCGATCAGGCGTTCTGCCTCGGCGCGGATGGTTGCGGGCTCGACTCCGACCGCTTCCAGCAGTGGGGCGGCGATGCCGTCGTTCTGCGTCAGCAACGCCATCAACAAATGAGCGGGGGTGATCTGGGGGTTGCCTGCGGCGGTCGCCGCCTGCAACGCCGAGGTCAGCGCCGCTTGGGTCTTCGTGGTCGGGTTGAACGAGTCCACGACACCTCCCTTTTCCGATAGAGAAAATGCTTGTCGTGATGTTCAACGTAGTCAAGGTTGAGTCTGTTCCGCTCAACTTTAAAAATTTTCGGGGGGACGCTCCGGCTGCTACTGATTCCGACGGTTACGACTACCGCTCCCACGACGGCTGCAGGACAAATCGGCTGATCGCACCAAAAATCCCGCTGTCTGCCAGTCGGTTGATTAAGTAGTAGGTGAACGCAGTAACCAGCAGAAGCGTGGGGGTCGGCTCGGCCAGGCGGTGCAAACAGTCCAGCTTGTAGACAAACGCACTGTCGCTGGTGCCCGCGAGATCGAAGTTCGCGACGAACCTTCCCTGCCGCGTGACAGTGGCTATGCACGCACCCGATGGATCAAGGATCGACTCCTGAACGTCGGCATAGCGGTTATCGCTGGGCCGGATCCCGAAGTCGGCGGTCGCCACCTGCTGGAGTCCACTGTCCACTGCAAACGTCACCTGGCCGGTGCGAAACTGCCGCCCCGCGGAGCTGATCTGGCGCAGCTGGCCGACCCGCCGCCCATCAGGGCTCTCAGCATCTATCCGAAGTTGGCGGTTGGCTCCGTGTCGCGCAATGGTCAGGATCGGGGCACCGCTGGGTTCGACCACATCGAATACGAGCGACCGACGATCCCGGCCGACGATCGCCGGTATCCGCGAGCGCGAACGAACCGTTGCGACGTGCACACCTCGATCACCCGACACTGAACAGCACAGTCCTCCACGCTGATGAGCGGGGACACTGCGAAAGGTCAAGGTGCGCTGCCCAAGCGGAAAACCCGCTACCCGTTCAGGCGCCGCCACATCGTCAGTCCAACGGTGTCCGTCGTGGTAACGAAGTTGACTGACATTCCACGGGTCGGCGAACCATCCCGACAGTGGCAGCGTCACGGTTGCTTCCTCCCCAAACCACGTCGACAAGTCGAACCGGATCGAGCCAAGCCCACCGTAGCGTGTTCATTCCGAAGCGCACTGGTGCATATCTGCTTCTCCGAGCCCAGATAGAGTCGGCCTGCGCGAAGGGAGGCCGTAGGCCGCGGCTACCACGCCAGAGGTCGATGAAAGCGTTCGTCGGGCACACTCGACTCCGTGCACATCGCCTTGGTTGCCGCCTCCGCACCCAGCCACATGTACCCACATTTGGCGGTCGTTCACGAACTTGTCCGCCGCGGTCACCGGGTGAGCTATCTGGTGAGCGGCCACATGTCGTGGCTGGTGCGCCCGACCGGCGCCGACGTCATCGAATGCACGTCGGTGCTGCCCGGTGCCCCTGGGGCACCGGAAGGCTGGGGCGACGAGAACGATCCGGTGACCGGCATGCGGATGTTCCTCGACGAGGCCATCCACGTATTGCCTCAACTGCATTCGGCACTCGATTCGGATCGGCCCGACATCGTGCTCTACGACATCGGCGGCATGGCCGGTCCGGTGGCCGCCGAGCGGTGGGGCGTGCCCGCCGCCCAACTGTCGCCCAGCGAGGTCGCCTGGGACGGCTACCACGAGGACATGGCCGAGATCCTGGATCCGATTCTCAACGGCCCGAGCGGTGCGTCCTATCGCCAGGCGTTCGACGACTGGCTGACCGATTCCGGCACCGGACTGACGTTCGACGATGTGACCGGCGCACCCCGGCGCTGCCTGGTTTTGATCCCACGGGTGATGCAGCGCAACGCTGATCGCGTCGGTGGCCGCTACCGATTCGTCGGCCCGTGCATCGATCCCCGTCGGGAAGATCCGCGCGACTGGTCCCCGCCTCCCGGCGACGGCCCGCTCGCCCTGCTGGCTTTCGGCNAACAACCACAGCGGTCTTTTATCCAAATCAAGAGGGGTATAAGAGACAGCCCGTGCATCGCCCCCCGTGGGGAAGATCCGCGCGACGGGCCCCCGCCCCCCGGCGACGGCCCGCTCGCCCTGCTGGCTTTCGGCACCGCCTATACCGACCGGGCCGACGTGTACCGCAACGTGATCGAGGCACTCGACGGTGCGGGCTGGCGGCTGGTGCTGGCCACCGGCCGCGCCGACGTGGGCCCGGTTCCATCGTGGGTTCAGTTGCGCGACACCGTTCCCCAGCCCGCGGTGTTGCGGGTGGCAGACTGCTTCATCACCCACGCCGGCATGGGTTCATGCACCGAGGGGCTGTGGTTCGGAGTGCCCATGGTGGCGATTCCACAAGCCGTCGATCAGCCGGCCAATGCCGCACGTCTCGAGGCCATCGGCGTCGGCCGCCACCTGACCGACCACCTGCCCAGCGTCGGCGATATCCGCGACGCCGTCCTCGGCGTTGCGGCCGACTCGCAGGTCCGGCTGGCCCTCGACACGATCGGCGCGGAGATCCATGCCCTCGGTGGGCCGGAGCACGCCGCCGACGCGGTGGAAGACGTCGCCGTCGGGCGATGGTGAGGATTCGCGATCGGGACGTGTCGGTGTTGCTAGGTTTGCTCGGGGTACTGCCTGGATTGCTGCACTGAGAGGGCGCCGATGACGCAGAGCTGGGGTTCGATTTTTGCCGAACTCATCCCGCTGGCACTGGTGGTGGCGTTGTCGCCACTGTCCATCATTCCGGCGGTGCTCGTGCTGCACTCCCCCCGGCCCCGGCCGACCGGCCTGGCGTTCCTGGCCGGATGGTTCGTCGGCCTCGCGGCCTTGACCGCGCTCTTCGTGGGGATCTCCGGATTGTTCGGCCGGCTCGACGAACCCCCGACGTGGGCATCGTGGTTGCGCATCGTGGTGGGCGCCGCCCTGATCGCCTTCGGCGTGTACCGCTATCTCACCCGAGCGAAGTCCGAGCACAGCCCCAAGTGGATGGCCAGCCTGAGCAAGCTGACGCCCAACAAGGCCGGGATCGCCGGGCTGGTGCTCACGGTGGTGAACCCCAAGGTGCTCTTCATCTGCGTGGCAGCGGGTTTGGCGATCGGCAGCGCCGGCCTGGGCCAGCCCGGCGTCTGGGCGGCCGGCCTCTACTTCGTGTTGTTCGCCGGATCGACGGTGGCACTGCCGATCCTCGCCTACGCGGTATCCGGTGATCGGCTCGATCCCGCACTGGCACGGCTCAAGGAATGGATGGAACGCCAGCATGCCGTGCTGGTCGCGGCAATTCTCGTGGTCATCGGCCTTCTCGTGCTCTACAAGGGAATTCACGCGCTTTAGGGGACCGATTTCGGCGAAAATCACGCTACGGTGTGCGCATGTCCGAATCCGGTTTCGGTGATTTCGAATTCGAGCGGAAGTTCTTTGTCCGCGAATTGCCCGCGGTAGCGGCATCGGATCCCATGCCTGCCCTGATCGTGCAGGCATATCTGTTCGCAGCCGACGGATACGCCGTCCGCGTCCGGGTACAAGGGCCGGCCCCGGCTGACTTGGCTCTTCCTCCCGCCGAGCTCGTGGAGGCATTCGGCGAGGAATCGCTGGGGACCATGACGGCCAAAGGCCCCGCGGTGGGCGGCACCCGCTATGAGGCCGAACGAGAGCTCGATCCATTGGTGGCGGCGCAGATTGTGCGCCGAGCCGAAAACGTCGTCGCCAAAGTTCGCTACTCGATGTGGCTGGGCGAGGACGGCTGGATCATCGACCGGTTCCTCGGCGGCAACGCACCCTTACTGCTGTCCGAAGTGGAGCGTGGTGGGCCCGTGGTCGATCTGGCAATTCCGGCGTTCTGCATTTCCGAGGTGTCCGAGGACGACCGGTTCCGCAACGAATACCTGGCACACAAGCCATTCGGCACCTGGGTCGACGAATATCTGGGCGAGCTCGAACTCCGAGGGCCTACGTTCGTGGATAGCCTGGGGCACAATCACTTCGAAGGCAGTTGACCGTAGGGCTGCTGCGGGCCACGGCCCTGAGAGATCGCGTAGTTCATGGCAGTGTGTACCGAATTGAGCAGGTGCTGGTACGCGGGTAAAGAACGGCCGGCTTCGTCATACATCCCGCGAAACGCCCCCGGGTCCGGCCGCTTGCCGTAACTCAGCGTTTCTTGGAAGATCTCGAGGAGCCGCGCGCATCTGGTCGCCTCGGCCGCCAACTCCGCATAGGGCGCCTCGTACAGACGATTGTGCGGCCACCGACCCCAGAACGCTTCGGACTGAACGAATAGCCGCGCCCGCTCGGCATCCACTCGATCTGCCTTGGTTGACGGCAGCATCGCGATGCCAATGAACACCGCCACAAACACAGCGGACAGCACCAGACCAACGGTCACGATCGTGGTGAAACTCAAGGCCCTATCCGAGCTGGAGGCGAGCACCTGATCAATCATCGTCTGGCCACCGCATTCATCGCGTTGACGACGGTGGATATCCAGGCGCGGACGGCCGCGATCTGGGCAGCAAGGCCTACGTCTTGTCCTTCACGCGCGCGACCGCGTCGCTTCTCCAGGACGAAGACGATGCGCCAACAACGCTCCGCCTCCGCTTCGAGTTCGGCGTACGGCACCTGCCATAACCACTGAACCGGCCAACGCGACCGGAACTGGGCAGACTCGGCCGTGAGTCGCGCCTCCTCTGCATCCAGTTGACTGGACTCTCTGCGGTCAACCCAGAAGCCCACTAACTTCACCGTTGTCCACACCATGACAACGGCGACCAGAATGCCGAGCCATTCCTCTTTGGTCGTCGGGATGTCCCCCCGTGCGACAAACTCAACTGCCAGCGTGTCCCCCTGCACGCCCACAGCCTAACCTCAGCATTCCGGCGACCTGGGTTGGAACTGCCGCAAGGCAATTCACGCAAAAGGCGGCGCCTGCGGGCCCCTACCTTGCGCGGTCGCGTAGTTCATGGCGGCGTGGACGGTGGCGAGCATGCTTTGGTACATGGCTTCTTCGCGTTCGAGCTGCTGACGGAACTCAGCATGTATGGGCTCGGCCCGCTTCCTCGCTGGCCCCCTCAGAGGCAGTCTCATTCGCTTTTCGCCCACATATCCAACGAGCTCATTGCACCTGTCCGCTTCAGCGGCCAGTTCCTCGTACGGCGCCACCCAGAGGCGATCGCCCGGCCAGCGCGCCCAGAATGCCGACGAGTGCGTATATAGCCGTGCGAGGGTGCGATAGGAGGCCCTGCCGCTGTACCACACGACCCCAGCGAAGAAGGCCGAGCCTCCGATCCCCGCTACCAGGAAGGTAATCGCCGAGGGGATGGATGCATCGATGAAGGAATCGAGATCGAATTCGGCACCCATATCATCTGAACCCTTCCGCAACGGCAGCCTGCCGATCGCGCGCGGCGGCTGTGTTCAACGCAGCCACCACAATGCCTATCCAATGACGCACGGCGGCAATCTCTTTGGCGCGCTCCTCGCTATTGGGGGCCACCAGCTTCCCCTCCTCGAGCAGGAGAAGCACCAGCCAACACCGTTGCGCTTCCTTGTCCAACTCACCGTAGGGAGCGCTTCCCAGCCGGTCAGCGGGCCAACGGGCACGGAACTGGGCCGATTCCTGCTCCAAACGCCGTCGGTAGGCATTCGGTCGACTCGTGTTGAACCACCACCAGAGTCCGGCTGCGACAGCGAGAACCACCGCCGTCACGAGGCATATCGCGACGAAGCGAGCCAACGCTTCCTCTGGAGTGTCCGGCCAGTTACGTACGGACAGCGGGATGAACACTCCCCCCAGAACCAGCATTGCCGCAGTCTAGCTAGGCCGCAGCAACGGCCACCGCGCCAAGTGCTCAATTTGGTGCGCCAGCCCCCGTAAACCCGCTGTTAGGCTCGCGGAGGCGCAAATGAGGGGGCAAATGAGCAAGCTGGAGCATGTCCAATCGGTCATCGAAGTCGCCTTCGCAGGCAAGGGCGGCTGGGAGCACTGGAACGGGAAAGACGAGGAGAACCCGGTCGAGGCGGCCGTAGCCCAGGCCGGTCTTGGCGCTGACGTTATCGGCGGCGGGCACCTGGTCGCCGAACTATTCACCGAACACGTTCTCAAGAAGCCCACCACCAACTTCAGCTCATATAGTTCACCGAAACCCAAGATTCAAGGATTCGGGACGCCCATCATCGGCGCGGCCCTCCTGGCTATCAACACGATGCAGTTGACGTGTGGCTTCGAAGACCCGGAGACAGGCGACCGGTTCAAGAAGGGCGCTGACGGTTTCACGGCGATTTCGGACACTCTGAAACGGGCAACGCCTACCGAGCTGTGGCATGGCTCAGGGGCGAATGCCTACGCCGGCGAGAATGAGCGGCAGCAGGCACGTGCCGCGACGATGAGCAAGATCGACACCGAGGTGCAGGGCATCATCGCCAACCAGGCGGATCAGATCAAGAAAACACGTATGGCCCTCGACATCGCGGCGACCTACCTCACCGTCTGCATCCCGGTGGCGATAGTTATCGGAAAGACTCCGCCGACCGGCCCGGCTCAACAGATGGCGTTCGAACTCAGCGCGGTCGGCATAGCGATGCCCCCAGCGCTCATCGCCGTTACGACAATGACCGGCCTTGCGATGCAAAATGCGATGAAGTTCGCAAAGGCAGCCAGCGCCTACCAAGAGGTCGCCGCTGGCGCCAAGCCGTCCGGAGCACCACCGGCGTCGATGTCGCCACCAGGCGGGAATACGACTTCAACTCCGTGGTCGCCATCCAATGGCACGTCGACAGGTACCGGAGAGGGATCGATCAATGTCTGACGGCACGCTGGGAGTTACCACTGCGCATGTTCGCGAACTGTCCGACGGTCAAAACACGGCAAAGCGGTATATCGAGCTGACAGCCGATGTCACCGACGGTGTCAGCGACTCCATGTTCGTGAACCATGGCGTGATCTGCGCGACCAGCATCGACGCCCTGGCGATGGCCAACATCGCCCGCCACATGGCATGCGCCGCTATGGCATCCGTGTCGCAGGATATGGCGGAGAAACTGAATATCTCCGCCATGTATTACGACCAGACGGATGCGCAGGGCGGAGCCAACCTGGGCAAACAGATGCATCCGCGGTGACATGTCGGACCAGGTATTCGATAACTGACCCGGAACAGGTATGACTAACGCATGACGCCAAACGGTTCGGACGACTGGGACGACGCCGACGACGACAGCGGCCTCGACGCGTTCGACTTCGGCGCGCCCCAGCACGATGACGACTCATCCGGTCTCGACGCGCTGCCGGACTATGCCTTTGGTGCCGACGTCCACCACGACGGCGACCACGGCACGGGATTCGATGCGGTTCACGACTACGCCAACCACGAGGTCGTCGACGACGAACATGACAGCTTCGCCGCCATCGACGCCGAACCCGAGCCCGAAGACGAAGAACAGATTCCGGTGGTCCAGGCGATCAACCCACCGGGCACCGTCACTGTCACGGCGTACCTCAACGGCTCCGTCGCCCAGGTGGATCTGGATCCGAAGGTGACCGCGCTGACCGAGGCTCAACTGGCGGACGAAATCCGTTTCGTGGCCGGCGTCGCCGCCAAGCGTGCGACGGCAGTGGTGCACATCGGCGTGGTCAACATGATGGTCGAGCAGGGCATGGACTTCCAGGAAGCACGGGACTTCGTCGGGACCAACATGCCGTTCGCGACGCCCGAGCAGGCCGGCGAGGCCGAACTTGCGCTCATCGCACGGCATTCCGACCGGGCACACTGATCAACTACAGATCGGGCAACCCCAGCTCGGCGGCATCAGCGGTGAGATAGCGGGTGATCGTCGGCGCGAGCAGTCGCACCATCTGCTCACTGTCGAGCGTGGCCATCGGCGGCACTTCCATCACGTAGCGCAGCATGGCGGTTCCGACCAGGCTGGACGCGGCGAGCATGGCGCGTAGCCGCGCCTGCTCGCCGCCACCGAGCACGCCGGACACCGCGGCGAGCACATACTCCTGCATAAAGGCCCGAAATGCCACGTGCGCATCGGAATTCGACGTCGCCGACTGCAACATGGTCCGCATGCTGGCCGCGCTGTCGGGCGATTCCCAGATTTTGAGGTAGACGCGCACCATCCGCTCGCCCACGTTCTCGGGCGGCCCTTGCAGCGCGGCCACCAGCACGTCGGGGTCGAGGATCAGCCGCAACGATTCCCGGAACAGGTCGGCCTTGGATCCGAATAGATAGAGCACCATCGACGCGTCGACGTGCGCATCCGAGGCAATGGCGCGCAGCGTCGTCTTCTCGTACCCCTCCGCGGCGAAGCGCTGCTTGGCCGCCGCCAAGACGGCGTCGCGGGACACCGGATCGCCCTGTCGACGTCCGCGTCGCTTCGTCGTTTTCGCAGGTGGTGCCACACATCGAGACTATCATTTCAATGAGTGTTGAAAATCGACCCCGAGGGGCGCTACTCTCACATCAACCGATTAATTCAACATCGGATGAAAAGAGGGAACAATGCTCTCAATCCCGGCCCCCACCCCCGTTCACCACCACGCCGCACCCGAACACGAACCGCCAGCCGCGCTGCGCGCCGCAGGCATCGTCACGGTGCTGACCATCGCGATTGCCATCGTGGCGATCGCGTTCGCCCTGCCCGCGTCGCGGTCCAAGCCGCACGACGTGCCGATCGGCGCGGCCGGACCCCAGGCCGCCACCAGCCAGATCGCGCAAACCCTCGAAGAGCAGGCACCCGGCGCATTCGCGGTCACCTACTATCCCGGTGAGCAGGCGTTGCGCGAGGCGATCTTGAACCGAAACGTCTACGGCGGCATCGCCTTCGGGCCGCAAGGCCCGATCTTACTCATGGCCACCGGAGGCAGTCCGGCCGTCGCGCAACTGCTCACCCAGATCGGGAACGGCATCGCCGCCAAGACCGGGGCGCCCCTGCGCACCGAGGACCTGGCCCCGCCCACCACCCAAGATCCGCGCGGAACCGGACTGGCAGCCTCGGCGCTGCCGATCACGTTGGCGGGGATGCTGCCGGCGGTCGCGCTGGTGCTGGTCTTGCGGCGCGAGGTGTGGACCCGGCTGATCGCCACGTTGGTGTTCTGCGTGGTCGCCGGCATCACGATCGCGGCCCTGCTCCGCTACGCGTTCGGCTCCATCGACTCCAATTTCTGGGGAGTGGCCGCGGGCCTGACGCTCGGGATCGCCGCGGCCGGGGTGTTCATGCTCGGACTCGGCTCACTGTTGGGCAAGGTCGGGCTGGGCGTGGGCGCCGCGCTCGCACTGCTGCTGGGCAACCCGTTGTCCGGCCTGACGGCCGCCCCGGAGATGCTGCCCGCAGGCTGGGGCCAGCTCGGCCAGCTGTTGCCGCAGGGCGCCAACGCCACGTTGCTGCGCTCCACCGCGTACTTCGGCGGAGCCGGGGCGGATACCGCGATCCTGGTGCTCAGTTGCTGGGCGCTCGCCGGCCTGTTTCTGGTGATCATCGCGGCTTTGCGGCGTCCCGGGCGGACCACGCCTAAGATGCAGCTCCGTGGGACTCGATGACCGGGAAGCGTTGCAGACACTGCAGCACGCCGTCGACCCCGCGCACGGCTCAGAGACGCTGATTCGCGATTTCTACACCCAGTGGTTCGCCACCGACCTCTCGGCCCGCGATCTGTTTCCCCCGGACATGGGCAGCCAGCGCGAAGTCTTCGCCCGCGCTCTGACCTGGCTGTTCGGGGAGCTGATTGCCCAGCGCGCCGAGGAGCCGGTGGCGTTTCTGGCGCAGCTCGGCAGGGACCACCGCAAGTACGGGGTGCTGCAGAGCCATTACGACTCCATGCAGGACGCGCTGTACAACGCCTTCCGCAGCCACCTTGAGGCGCACTGGGACGACCGGCTGGCCGAAACCACGCATGATGCGGTCGCCCTGATCATCGGGGTGATGCGCGGCGCCGCCGACGCCGAGGACTCTCCGGCCTACTGCGACGGCACCGTCATCGAGCATCACCGGGTCACCCGCGACGTCTCGGTCATCCGGCTGCAACTCGACCAGGCGCTGTTCTACCACCCTGGCCAGTACGTCACCGTCCAGGTGCCCCAGTGGCCGCGGCGGTGGCGCTACCTAAGCCCGGCCATTCCGGCCGACCGCTCCGGCGGCATCGAGTTCCACGTCCGATCCGTTCCCGGCGGCATGGTGAGCACTGCCATCGTCAACGAGACCAGAATCGGGGACCGTTGGCGAATGTCCAGCCCGCACGGCGGCCTCCACGTCGACCGGGATGGCGAGGATGTGCTGATGGTGGCGGGCAGCACCGGCCTGGCCCCGCTGCGCAACCTGATCATGGACATGACCTTGCACGGGGTGAATCCGCGGGTGCACCTGTTCTTCGGTGGCCGCTACCCGTGCGATCTGTACGACCTGAAGACCCTGTGGCACATCGCGTCCACGAATCCGTGGCTGTCGGTCACCCCGGTGTCCGAGTACAGCACCGATCCACCGTGGGCCGGCCAGTATCCCGACGTCCGGCCGCCGCGTGGCCTCCACGTGCGTCAGACCGGCCTGCTGCCCGAAGTGGTGACCCGGTACGGCAATTGGGGCGATCGCCAGATCCTCATCTGCGGTGGCCCGGACATGGTCACCGCCACCAAAGCCGCCCTGATCGAACGGGGAGCGCCGCCCGAGCGCATTCAGCATGACCCGCTGACGCGCTGACCGCGTGCCACACTGGCCCTATGGCCGACTTGCAAGCTGTCACTCTCCATGACCCGTCGTCATCGATGACGGCGACATATGTTCCGGCGGTGGGCATGGTGTGCACCTCGTTGGCCGATATCCGGTCCGGCGAACGCGTCGAGTACCTGGGCCAGCGCCGCGGCCTGCAGGCCTACGTCACCGACGGCAAGACGATGGGGATTCCGATCCTCTATCCATGGGCAAACCGCTTGAGCAGCAACACCTATCGCGTCGGTGACACCGAGGTGAAGCTGACGCCCGGGGAGAATGGGGTGCGCGCCGACGCCAACGGGGCGCCGATCCACGGTGTACTGGCCGCCAGTCCCGACTGGCAGGTGACCGAGCAAACCACCAACACACTGTCGGCGACGCTGGACTGGGCCGAGCCGCGACTGCTGGCGACGTTCCCTTTCCCGCACCGTCTCACGATGACGGCGACGCTGGCCGACCGGGCCCTGACCGTGGCCACCACCGTGACGCCGACGGCCGCGCAGGCTGTTCCACTGTGCCACGGCTACCACCCGTACGTGACTATTCCCGTTGTGCCACGCGAGGTTTGGCGATTGCAGACGCCCCGCATGCAGCACCTGATCGTCGATGACCGGGGCTTGCCCACCGGCGAGACACGTGAGTGGCCGGGTGGAGCGCGACAGCTGCGCACCACCGAATTGGACGACGGATTCGACGACGTCGAGACGGGAGCGGTGTTCACGCTGTCCGGCGGTGAGCACCGGGTCGAGGTCACGTTCGAACGTGGTTACCCGGCCGCCCAATTGTTCGCGCCGCGCGCCGACGCCGTGGTGGGCATCGAGCCGATGGCTGCCCCAACCGACGCGTTGCACACCGGGAAATACACGACGGCCGCCCCCGGAGAACCGGAGACGGCCATCTTTTCGATCAGGGTCGGCTAGCGACCACCGCGGCGCTGTGGGCTAGGGCCGATGTCGCCGCCGAGCGGCGCCGGGCTGCCACAGCACCACCGCTTTCGACGCCACCGACACATCGTGGCGCTGATCCGAGGTGAGCTGCTCGACCTGCTGGGTCAACTCGGAAACCCTGGTGCGCAACGCATCAACCTGATTGGTGAGCTCGATGATGCGTTTGATCCCGGCGAGGTTGACGCCCTCGTCCTGCGACAGTCGCTGCACCTCACGGAGCAGGTCGACGTCACGTTCCGAGTAACGGCGCCCGCCACCGGAACTGCGCTGCGGGCTGACCAGGCCGAGCCGGTCGTATGTGCGCAGGGTCTGCGCGTGCATACCGGCCAGCTCGGCGGCCACCGAGATCAGAAACGTACGGGCTTCCTCTTTGCGCTGGCTCATGTGTTGCCTGCCCATCCGGCCCTTGGGTCGAACCCGCTGGCCCGTTCGGCTTTCGCATACGCCTCGAGCGCCTCGGCCGCTTCGCCTTCCAGGTTCGGCGGCACCGCCACCTTCACCGTGACCAACAGGTCACCGTGACCGCCGGAGCGCTTGGGCACCCCGCGTCCACGTACCCGCAGGATCCGGCCGTCGGAGGTGCCCTTGGGCACCCGCACACCGACCTTTCCGTCCAGGGTGGGAACGGAAAGCGTTGTGCCCAGTGCTAACTCGTGGAAGCTCACGGGCACCGCCACGGTGAGGTCGTCACCGTCACGCCCGAACACCTTGTCGGGCCGTACGTGCACGGTGACGTAGAGATCGCCCGACGGTGCGCCCCGCAACCCGGCTTCGCCCTGACCGGCCAGCCGGATGCGCTGACCGTCCTCGACGCCGGGAGGAATCCGCACGTTGATGGTGCGGGTGCGGGTGGTGACGCCGGTGCCCTGACACTCGGCGCAGGGGTGCTCGATGATCGAGCCGCTCCCCCGGCACTCGGTGCAGGGCTCGGAGAATCCGAACGCCCCTTGGTTGCGGTTGATGACACCGGAGCCGTTGCAGTTCGGGCACACCTTGGGGCTGGTACCCGGCCGTGCACCGCTGCCATGGCAGTTGGTGCACGGTGCCGGGCTGGTCAGCCGCAGCGGCATGGCCACGCCCTTGGTGGCTTCCAGGAACGACAGTTCGGTTTCGGTTTCCAGGTCATTACCCCGGCGGGGACGGCTCGGCCGCGGTTGTGCACCGCGACCGAACAGCCCGCCGAAGAGGTCACCGATGTTGGCGCCGCCGCTCTGACCGGCCGCGTCGAACAGGTCCCCGAGGTTGAATTCGGCTCCGTCGGAGCCGAATCCGCCACCGAAGTTCCCGCCCGGGTTGAACCGACGACCACCCCCGGCGAACAGCCGGCGAGTCTCGTCATACTCCTTACGCTTCGCGGGATCCGACAGAACACTGTTCGCCTCGGAAACCGCCTTGAACCGCTCGGCCGCGCCCGCATCGGGATTGCGGTCGGGATGCAGTTCGGAGGCCAGTTTCCGGTAGGCCTTCTTGATCTCGTCGGCGCTGGCGTCAGAGGAGACGCCGAGTTCTTTGTAGAAGTCCTTCTCGACCCACTCGCGTTGGGCCATGCTGCGCCACCTCCTTACCTCTTCTCTCTAATGGATTGACTATTTGTCTGATTCTGCGGCCTGATCGCCGTCGGCGTCACCGTTATCCGCTGGCTGCGCACCGGCTTCGGCGTCGGGCACGGTGTCCACGACGCCGACCAGGGCGTGCCGGACCACCTGGTCACCGATCCGGTAACCCCGGCGCATCACGGTGCCGATCACCGGGTGGGTGCCGTCTCCCTCGTGCTGCACGGCTTCGTGCAGCGACGGGTCGAACTCGTCACCCTCCTCGCCGAAACCGGAAAGACCCTGACCTTCAAGGGCGCCGACGAGCTTGTCGGCAACCGACTTGAGTGGCCCGGATTCCAGGTCACCGTGGCTGCGGGCCCGGTCCAGATCGTCGAGCACACCCAGCAACTGGGTGATGACCCCGGCCTTCGCCCGGTCGGCAACGACCTGCTGATCGCGGAGTGCCCGCTTGCGGTAGTTGTCGTATTCCGCCTTGACGCGCTGCAGTGTGGCTTTGAGCTCGGCAACCTCGTCGCTATCGCCCGTCGGCTCGCCGGAGGCCGGCGCCGGCCCCTCAGGGGCCGGCGCCTCACGAACCTCACCGGTGTCGGGATCGATGCGCCGTTTGTCGGTGATGGTCACCGGCTCGTGCGAATCGTTCTCGGTCACTTGGTCTCCCGGTCGTCGTCAACAACTTCGGCGTCCACCACGTTGTCGTCCGCGTTGGACGAGCCCGCGGCGGCGTCCGCTCCACCGGCGGCCTGCTCGGCCTGAGTGGCCTCGTAGATCGCCTGGCCGAGACCCTGGCTCTCCTGACCCAGCTTCTCCATGGCGGACTTGATCGCCGAGATGTCAGTGCCTTCCAGCGCCGACTTGGCCTCGGCGATGGCACCGTCGACCTTGGCCAAGGTGTCCTCGGGAACCTTCGATCCGCCTTCGGCCTCACGCTGCTCCTTGACGAACTTCTCCGTCTGGTAGACCAGCGACTCGGCCTGGTTGCGGACGTCGGCCTCTTCGCGACGCTTGCGGTCTTCCTCGGCGTGCGCCTCGGCGTCCTTGATCATCCGGTCGATCTCCTCCTTGGACAGGCCGGAGCCTTCCTGGATCTTGATCGTGTTTTCCTTGCCGGTGCCCTTGTCCTTGGCGGTGACGTGCACGATGCCGTTGGCGTCGATGTCGAAGGTGACCTCGATCTGCGGCACGCCGCGGGGAGCCGGCGGGATACCGGTCAGCTCGAAGGAACCGAGCAGCTTGTTGTGCGAAGCGATTTCACGCTCACCCTGGAAGACCTGGATCTGCACCGACGGCTGATTGTCGTCGGCGGTGGTGAAGGTCTCCGACCGCTTGGTCGGGATCGTGGTGTTGCGCTCGATCAGCTTGGTCATCACGCCACCCTTGGTCTCGATACCGAGGGACAGCGGGGTGACGTCAAGCAGCAGAACGTCTTTCACCTCGCCCTTGAGCACGCCGGCCTGCAGCGCGGCGCCCACCGCGACAACCTCGTCCGGGTTGACGCCCTTGTTGGGCTCCTTGCCGCCGGTCAGTTCCTTGACCAAGTCGGTCACGGCAGGCATACGGGTCGAGCCGCCGACCAGAACCACGTGGTCGATCTCGCCGACCGAGATGCCGGCGTCCTTGATCACCGACTGGAACGGCTGACGGGTGCGGTCCAGCAGATCCTGCGTGATCTTCTGGAACTCGGCGCGGGTCAGCTGCTCGTCGAGGAACAGCGGATTCTTGTCGGCGTCGACGGTGATGTAGGGCAGGTTGATCGAGGTGCTCTGCGAGCTGGAGAGTTCGATCTTGGCCTTCTCCGCGGCCTCACGCAGCCGCTGCATCGCCATCTTGTCCTTGGTCAGATCGATGCCGCTGGTGGCCTTGAACTTGTCGACCAGCCAATCGACGATCCGGTCATCCCAGTCGTCGCCACCGAGGTGGTTGTCGCCCGAGGTGGCACGCACCTCGACGACACCGTCGCCGATCTCCAGCAGCGAGACGTCGAACGTGCCGCCACCGAGGTCGAACACCAGGATGGTCTGTTCCTTGCTGCCCTTGTCCAGGCCGTAGGCCAGGGCGGCCGCGGTCGGCTCGTTGACGATGCGCAGGACGTTCATGCCGGCGATCTGCCCGGCTTCCTTGGTGGCCTGGCGCTGAGCGTCGTTGAAGTACGCGGGCACGGTGATGACGGCGTCGGTGATGTCCTCGCCGAGGTAGGCCTCTGCGTCGCGCTTGAGCTTCATCAGCACACGCGCGCTGATCTCCTGGGCGGTGTACTGCTTGCCGTCGATCTCGACCGACCAGTCACTGCCCATGTGACGCTTGACCGAACGGATGGTCCGGTCGACGTTGGTTACCGCCTGGTTCTTGGCGGGCTGGCCCACCAGCACCTCGCCGTTGCGCGCGAATGCGACGACGGACGGCGTGGTCCGGGAGCCCTCAGAGTTTGCGACGACGACGGGGTCGCCGCCTTCCAGGACCGCCACGCAAGAGTTGGTGGTCCCGAGGTCGATGCCGACCGCACGAGCCATGGTGTTGCCTCCTGTAGACATATAGGGGTCTGAGCGGACTGCGCTCAAGCCTGCTCCGGGTGAGCCTAGATTGTCAACCTAGACTTGAGTCGGTGTCACTCAACTTGCTGTCGATGAGGTCAACGGGGGTTTCGGCGGATTTGTTCCCGGCGTTCGGAGGAATTTTTTCGATCGGCCCGGCACCTTGTGTTCCTGCCACAACCACGTCCCTGCTTTTCAGCCATTCGAGACAAGCTGGGGTAGTGCCTGCATGGCTACCGTCTCGGCGAGTGAACGCAGTCACGTCTACCACGCCGCGGCGAGCCGGCGCCTGGATCGCGGCCCACCTGGCGCAGCGCCTGTTACCGCTGATACCTACGCCTCGCAGTTTCAGTTCGGCGACACGGCGGGTAGCCCGCCCAGAGATCGTTTCCGTACCGACGCGCCACGGCGCCGTCCGGTGCCTCATCTATTCGCCCCACCCGGACGCTCCCCTCGCAGGCACCGGGGTGGACGGGCCGCCGGTCAATCTGCACCTGCACGGCGGCGCCTTCATCGTGCGCAACCCACGGCAGGAGGAGTACATCGCGCACTACATCGCCGCAGAAGTCGGCGCGGTGGTCGTGCTGGCCGACTACGCGACGGCGCCGCAGGTGCGATATCCGGTGGCCGAAGAGCAGTGTTTCGATGTGGCGTCGTGGATACGCACTGAAGCCGCCCGCTGCGGCTGGGACGCGGCCCGGATGTCGGTGACGGGTGCCAGTGCCGGCGCGAAGCTGGCCGTCAATGTGTGCCAACAGGCTTACCGCACAGGCGATGTCATGTTGCGGGCAGCGGGGCTGGCCTTCCCGGTCGTCGACCTCAGCCGCAGCGACCGCACGTCTGACAAGGCGCGTCCACGCATATCGCGCAGAATCCAACGACTGGCGATCGACGCCTACCTCGTGGACACGAGTCGCTCGAGAGAGCCGCTGGCCTCTCCCCGGTTCGACGACGAGCTGGCCGCCGCGATGCCGCCGACACTGGTCTTGACCGGCGCCCTCGATACGCTCGGACCCGAGGGCGACGAGCTGGCGTTGCGACTGTCCAGCGGGGGCGTCCCGGTCACCCACCGTCGCTTTCCCGGCATCGACCATGGCTTCGCCAAGTCAGAAGCAGCCACCGCCCACGACGCGATGGAACGCATTGCCGCCCACCTGATCCGGCACCTGCGGTGAGCCCCGGCCATTGGCGCGTCGCGACAACTGACCTGGCACATGTTGGCTCATCCGCACGAGCGCGCCGCCGCGTCGCGTCCCTAGCGTCGAGGCATGCCCAGAACGCGATTCCGACTAAAGACCGCCGACCTCACCGATCGGGTGGTGGTGGTCACCGGCGCCGGCAGCGGTATCGGCCGGGAGGTGGCGCTGTTGTGCGCCCGGCGCCACGCCCGCCTGGCGCTGTGTGACCTCAGCGAGCGGGCCCTCGACGGCACCGCCGAGATGGCCGAGAAGCTTGGCGCCGAGGTGCTGACCTGCCACGTCGACGTGTCCGACGCCGATTCGATGAGCAGTTTCGCGGACGCCGCCTTCGAACATTTCGGACAGGTCGACTTGTTGGTCAACAACGCCGGAGTCGGTTTGGTCGGGGGCTTCCTGGACACCAACGTCAAAGATTGGCAGTGGTTGATCAATGTCAATCTGATGGGTGTGGTGCACGGCTGCAACAGCTTCCTGCCCCGCATGATCCGATCAGGGCGCGGCGGCCACGTCGTCAATCTGTCCTCGGCCGCCGGCCTCTTGGCCAATCCTCAACTGACCGCCTACAGCGCCACGAAATTCGCCGTACTCGGGTTATCTGAAGCGCTGCGCATGGAACTGAAGCCTCATCGCATCGGTGTCACCGCAGTGTGTCCCGGCATCATCAACACCGCCATCACGCAGAACAGCGTCATCCGCGGCACCGGGGATGTTGACGAACGGCGAAAGCACCTCGCATCGACCTATCAGAAACGCGGATACACCCCCGAGCGCGTCGCAACGAACATCCTTCGCGCCGTGGCCCGCAATCGCGCGGTGGCGCCCGTCGCCGCTGAAGCCCACCTGATGTACCTCCTCTCGCGCACCGCGCCACCGCTGGCCCGGTGGGTCGCGGCACGCGCGGCAGAACTTTCCAAGTAACAAGCCACATTTGAGGATCTGAAATGCAACTGAACGGCAGCAGCGCGCTGGTGACCGGAGCCACGGGTGGCATCGGCCGGGCCATCGCACGCGAACTCGCCGGACGAGGCTCCGCACTCACCATGACGGGCCGACGCGAGCTGGAACTACGTAAATTGGTCGACGAGCTCGGGCCGCCCGCCTGCGCCTTGACCGCTGATCTCAGCCGCCTCGACGAAGCGGACGACCTGATGGACCGTGCCGGCGAGGTGGACATACTCGTCGCCAACGCGGGCGTCGGTATCCCGCAGGATCTCACGATGCTGAGCGACAGCGAGATCGAGGCGGCGGTGCGCGTCAACCTGCTGGCCCCCACCGCACTCGCGCGTGCGGCGGCGATATCGATGAAACGCCGCGGCCGGGGCCACATCGTCTTCATCTCGTCGGGAGCCGGCCTTGTCGCGACGCCGGGGAACGGCGCGGTGTACACCGCCACGAAATGGGGATTGCGCGGGCTGGGACTTGCCCTACGCCAAGAGCTGCACGGTACCGGCGTCGGCGTCTCCACGATCTTTCCCGGCCCGATCCGTGATGCCGGGATGCTGGCGGAGACCGGAGTTACCCTTCCGCGAGGATTCGGTACGAGTTCGCCCGAGGATGTCGCGCGGGCGGTCGCCGGGGCGATCGAACGCGGCATCCCGGAGACGACGGTCGCGTCGGCCGGTGTGCGGCTGCTGGCCGGGATCGGTTCCGTCGCGCCGGTTCTGATCGGTGACATCGCGCGCCTCGCCGGGGTCGGGCGGGTTCGCGACGCCATGCTCGGGCGGCTGTAACAGGGCGCAGGCACGCGCACGTCGATCAGTTGGCCGGCCGCAACGAATCGGTCTGCGCAGGACCCGTCGCTGCGGAATCGGAGGTTTCGGCGACGACGTCGGCCAGAGCCAATGCGACGCGCAGCTCGAGCGTGCGCCGCTCCAAGGGCCTTCCCAACAATTCCTCTGCCTGCCGGATCCGATAGGCGACCGTGTTGTCGTGGACGTGAAGTCTTTTGGCCGTTCGTCCGCGACTGCAGTTCTCGTCGAGATAGGCGCGCACCGTGGCGGCGAGCCGTCGCGTGGTTTCGTCTGCCGCACCGAGCGGCCCGAGTTCACGTCGCACGAACTGCCTCGCCTGGTCCAGGTTGGCCGTTGCGATCGCCCTCAGCACGACATTGTCATAACGGGTGACACTGCCGGCCGGACGGTCGGCGAGTCGCGCGACACGTTGTGCCTCAACCGCTTCCACGTAACTGGAACGAAAGCCCGCGATCCCCGGTGCCGGCTCGCCGATCGCAACGCGTACACCCGGTGCGGCTGCCGTCCGAAACCGCAACTCGTCCAACACTTTCGACGGAATATGACTGTGTGAGCTGATCCAGGCCGCCGTCGACAGTATTCCGAGCGGGTGCACGAGTGGTTTCTGATTGCCGATCGCGGAAGCGATGTCGCGGATCGCAGCCTCGAGAACGGCTTGTGTGTTGCGGCCTTCTTCATGTGATTCGAGCCATGCGATGGCGGCGACATGGACCCGACGGACATCATGGCGGAGTCGCCGCGTAGCCACGTCGGTGTCGATGGGTTGGCCGGCCAGGATGGTTCCGATGGTCTCGGCCTGGCTGGCGGCGGCACTGCGCAACCAACGGTCACGCTCAGCGGTGTACGCCGCCTCTACCAGGCACAGCGCGGCGTCGACGTAGGAGAACATCCATGCGCCACCCAATTCCGATGCCAGGCGCAGTTCTTCGGCGTTGCGCGCGTGGCGTTGGAGGATCGCGTTGAAGTGAGTCGACGTTGCGGCGTGCGCGAGGCGATAACTGCGCATGAGCGTGGTGAGCGGTATGCCGTGTTGCGCCCCATCCCGTGCATAGTCGAGAGTCGGTGTCTGCAGCTGTGTCGCCTGGGCGGGATCGGCCCCGGCCGACAACACCTGACCGAAGTCGCGAATGCTCGCCTCGGTGCTCGCACGATTGACCTCGAGGGCCTGTTCGTTGACGAGGAGGTCGGCGAGCCGCGCCTGGGTGTAATCGTTCACCGCTGCTGAGATTTCACCGGCACGCTCGATAAGTTCGGCAGCGGCAGGACGCAGCACCGCCCGCCACACGCGCTGCTGCTCGTCATCCTGTGCGCCCGCCCAGGCCGGCTCCATGCTGTGCACGGTAGCGCCAGGCTGGACCGGCGGTGCGCAAATTGAACAACCGCCGGGCGCAGCGTTGGCGCGCGCAGACAAGAGAAGGCCGCGCCCGCCGGCGGACGATCTTCACATGCGACAACTGACCAGCCTCGACGCACAGTTCCTGGCCATGGAGAACGACCGGGTGCAGGGCCACGTCAGCGTCCTCGGCATCTATGACTCCCACACCGCATCGGGTGAACCCCTTGACGCCGCACTGGTTCGTGGCCTGATCAGCGAACGGCTGCACTTGCTGCCCACTTTCCGATGGCGCCTCGCCCAGGTGCCGTTCTCGCTCGACTACCCGTACTGGGTCGATGACGGCTCGTTTGACATCGAGTATCACGTCCGCGAACTGGCGCTGCCCGCACCGGGCGATCAGCGTCAGCTCTCCGAGCAGGTGGCGCGAATCATCGGCCGCCAACTCGACCGGGCCCGCCCGCTGTGGGAGGTGTACGTCATCCACGGACTCGACGACGGCGGCGTGGCGGTGCTGACGAAGATGCACCACGCCGCGGTCGACGGAGTCTCCGGCGCCGAGGTCATGAGCATCCTTCTCGATGACACCACCGGCGCTGAACGCGAATCTGCACCCACCATCGCCGCGGAAAACTACCCGTCGGAGGTGGCGATGCTCGGTCGCGGTCTCATCGGTCTCGCGCGCCAGCCGCTGCGGGTCCTGCGCGCCGGCCCCACGGCGCTGCCGCATCTCGACGACGTCCCGACAATCCGTCATCTGCCGGGAGTCAAGGCCATCGCGCGCAGTAGCCGGCTGGTCAAACGCGCTCTGCGAGCCGGCGCCGACGGGCCGGGCCTGCGGGGCAGCGATGTCACCGCTCCCCGGACCAGGTTTCAGGCACGGGTGTCGCCGCACCGACGCGTTGCCTTCGGCTCGATGTCGCTTGCCGAAGTCAAGGCCGTCAAGAACGCTCTCGGCTGCACCGTCAACGACGTCGTCCTGGCGATCTGTACAGCAGGGCTGCGATCCTGGCTCGATAAGGAAGGTGAGCTGCCAGATCAACCCCTCGCCAGTTTCATCCCGATGTCGGTACGGACGCCCGAGCAGCAAGGCACTTTCGGCAACCGGGTCTCGGTGATGATCACAGGGTTGCCCACCGATGTGCCGGATCCCGTTGAGCGCGTGCGCCGGATCAACGAATCGATGAATGCCGCCAAGGAACGCCAGCGTGCGCTCCCGGCCTCGCTGCTGCAGGATGCCAACCACTTCATCCCGCCTGCCCTGTTCGCCCAGGCGGCCCGGTCGCTGTCGCGGTTGGCCGGCATGCGTGGGCTCAATCAGCCTGCGAACGTGATGATCTCGAATGTCCCCGGACCGTCTACGCCCCTGTATCTCGGCGGGGCGCGTCAGCGCGCACAGTTCCCGGTTTCCGGAGTGCTCGACGGGATCGGCATCAACATCACCGTGATGAGCTACCAGGATTCACTGGAGTTCGGGATAGTCGTCGACCGCGAACTCGTCGATGATCCATGGCCGATCCTGGCCGCACTCGGCGACGGACTGGACGAGCTGCGCAACGCCACCCAGACACCGAAGCCCAAGACCGCGAGCCGGCGAAAGGCGACCTCATGACCGAAACCCTGTTGGGCAGCAACAGCATGGATGCCTATCCGCTCACCCTGACGAGCATCGTCGAGCGCGCCGAGCGCTTTCACGCCGACGTGGATGTGGTGTCACGCCGCCCTTCGGGTGCGGTATCGCGCACCACTTTCGGCGACTGTGCAGCTCGTGCGCGTCGTGTGGCGAGTGCGCTGAGCGCCCTGGGCGTTCGTGAGGGTGACCCGGTGGCCACGCTGTTGTGGAACCAGAGCGAACACCTGGAGCTGTACTTCGCGGTGCCCGCGATGGGCGCGGTGATCCACACCCTCAACCCCCGACTGTTCCCCGACGAACTCGCGTTCATCGTCGAGGACGCCGGAGACCAGGTGATCGTCGTCGATGAGTCTCTGCTCGAAGTGTTCGAAACCTTCCGAGCCGGACACGAATTCCGCCACGTCATCGTCGTCACCCACGAAAAGCCGGCCCCGGCGGGAACGCTCGACTACGAGACTCTGCTCGCCGACGCCGAACCGGCCGAGTGGCCGGTCCTCGACGAACATCGTGCGGCAGCGATGTGTTACACCTCCGGCACCACCGGCCGTCCCAAAGGGGTGGTGTACTCGCATCGAGCGCTGGTGCTGCACTCGCTGGTCGCGGCTTTGCCCGACCAACTTTCGGTATCAGCCAGGGACACAGTCCTTCCCGTCGTCCCGATGTTCCACGCCAACGCGTGGGGCCTGCCGTACGCCGCGGCGTTGACGGGGGCACGCCTGGTCCTGCCCGGCCCCCGGCTCGATCCGGAGAACATCCTCGACCTGTGTGCCGTCGAGCGGGTCACCATGACAGCGGGTGTGCCGACGGTATGGATGGGCATGCTCGCCGCCATCGACGCCGAACCGAGCCGGTGGAACCTGACGGAGCTCGACCGCCTGATCGTGGGAGGCGCCGCCGTTCCACGGTCGATGTTCGAGGGCTTCGATCGCCACGGACTCACCGTCGTGCAGGCCTGGGGAATGACCGAGACCGCTCCCCTTGGCGCGGTCTGTCGCCCGCCGGCGCGCCTTGATGAGGGTGAACGGGACGAGCAGTACGACTACCGCATGAGGCAGGGTGTCGCCACCCCGTTCTTCGACATCCGCGCCCGCGACGAAAACGGCGAAACCATCGCCTGGGACGACGCCGCCATGGGCGAGCTCGAAGTCCGCGGCCCCTGGGTCGCGGGCAGCTACCACGGCGGCCGGGGTGCGGACAGCTTCACCTCGGACGGCTGGTTCAAGACCGGCGATGTGGTGCGCATCGATCCGCACGGCTGCATCAGAATCTGCGACCGCTCAAAAGATCTGGTGAAATCCGGCGGCGAGTGGATCTCCTCGGTAGACCTGGAGAACCAGCTGATGTCGCACCCGGCGGTCGCACAGGCCGCGGTGATCGCCGTGCCCGACGAACGCTGGGGCGAGCGGCCTCTGGCCGTGGTGGTGCTTCAGGACGGGGGCCACGCCTCCGCCGAAGCCCTACGCGAGCACCTCGCCCGGGACTTCGCCAAGTGGCAGCTGCCCGACCGCTTCGAGTTCGTCGAAGCGATTCCCTGCACTGCCACCGGCAAATTCAAGAAATCCGAACTCCGCAACCTGTTCTTGACAGCCTGAAAGGAAATGAACAAATGAGCCGCTACGACATCACCCAGACCAACCGCGCCGTAGAGCGGTTGATCGAGACGACCGACAACCCGCGTCACCTGTACATGCTGCACGCCTACAACCGGCACCGGTACCTCGAGATGGCCGGGCGCTACGAGGAGATCTTCGCCCCGGACATGACCGTCGAGAAGCCGGTCTACCACTTCAACATGCTCGGCAAGAGCGTCACCGTGGAAGGCACCGAGGCGGTCAAGGGGCTGTACCACGCGTGGAAGGACACCGCCCAGTGCATCTTCTACGCCGACGACGAGAAGCTGGCCATCAGCGATGACATGATCGTGTCGACGTCATACATCTATCAGCAGACGCCCGGCGTCCTCCTCGCCGCCGAAGGTGTGCCGGCCGATCCCGAGGCCACCTATCTGGTCAAGACCGCCGAGCACATGATCTGGCCGTACGAGGACGGCCGCCTGGTCGGCGAAGACGTCTGGGAGTACGACGAAACTGCCAGGGAGTTCATCCAGCTCGATCCAGCTGATGTCCTCACTGTCGAGCAGTCGGCGAAGCTGCTCGACCCGCTGATCAAACCGCTGCCCGAGCACAATCCGTTCCTCGCGTGACGTCAGCGGAATAATCGCGGGACCGACCCCGTTGCAGCCACCGTCCAACAAAACTAAACTGATCGTACAGTTCAGTTACTTCGAGAAACAGGTGGTCAAAGACATGAGCGTTTGGTTCATCACCGGAGCTTCCCGCGGATTCGGTCTGCAGATCGCCCGCGACGCGCTGGACCGCGGCCATCAGGTCGTCGCCACCGCTCGCGACGCGTCCGCCGTCACCGCCGCCCTGGGCGACAACGAGAACGTGCTCGCCGTCGCGCTGGATGTCACCAACGAGGAGCAGGCACAACAAGCCGCGCAGGCCGCGGTCGATCGCTTCGGCCGGATCGACGTCCTGGTCAACAACGCCGGGCGCGGACTGCTCGGCGCCGTCGAGGAGGCCACCGACGCCGAGGTCCGGGCCGTGTACGAAACCAACGTGTTCGGCCTGCTGACCGTCACCCGCGCGGTCACCCCGGTGCTGCGGTCCCAACGATCGGGCACGATCGTCAACATCTCCTCGGTCGGCGGATTCGTCGGCTCGCCCGGTTGGGGCGTATACGCCTCGACGAAGTTCGCCGTCGAGGCACTGTCCGAGGCCCTGCACGCTGAACTGCAACCGCTGGGCGTACACGTCATGGTGGTCGAGCCCGGCTACTTCCGCACCGACTTCCTCGATTCGTCCAGCCTGCAGACACAGCGCACCGTGATCGAGGACTACACCGACGGCCCGGCCGGCCAGATGCGTGTCGCCGCAGGCGAGCGCAACCACGATCAGCCCGGTGACCCGGTGAAGGCAGCCAAGGCCATCATCGACGTCGTGGAGGCCCCGCAGCCTCCCCTGCGCCTGCTGCTGGGCAACGACACCATCGCTGCGGTCGAGGGCAAGATCGCCCACGTTCAAAGCGAGTTGGCGCAGTGGCGCACCGTCTCCGAGTCCACCGACTTCGATGATGTCGTCGCCTGAAACCGCCACCGGGGCGGGCGAATACACCTTCGCCCGCCCCACCGGCGCGCGCAGCGACCGCATCCACCAGGGCATCTTGGATGCGACGGCAGAACTGCTCGATGAGGGCGGCTACCCCGCGACCACGGTCGACGCGATCGCGGCCCGCTCGGGCGCCAGCAAGGCCACCATCTACAAGCACTGGCCGTCGCGGACCGCGGTGGCAGCAGAGGCTTTCGGTGCGTTGATGGCCCAGAGCCTTCCGCTTCCCGACACCGGAAGCACCGCAGGCGATCTCGTCGAACAGGTAGTAAGAGTCTCGGCGTTCTATGCCAGCGCCCGCGGCGAGGTCTTCGCGCAGCTACTCGCCGCCTGCGTCGAGGACGCCACGGGCGCAGCGTATTTCCGGGAGTACTTCCTCAACGGCCGCCGTGCGGCCATCACGCAGCTCTGGCAGCGCGGGGTGGACCGTGACGATGTCGACCCCGGTATCGCGATCGACGATGTGATCGACATCCTGTTCGGCCCGTTGATCTTCCGGCGTATCAGCGGCCATTACGACCTCACTGAGGAACACGCCCGCAGACTGGCACTTACCGCGCTGCGCGGGTTGCTTGCGGGCGGCGCCTAGTTGGTATCCAGATCGAAGTTGCCATCGGCGCGAATCAGGTCCGTATACACAGCGAGATTGGCCGACGCGGTCAGCATCGCGACACCCCGTGCCGTGACTCTGTCTTTCCATGCCTGGAGCGCTTCGCTCAGAGCCCTGATTCCGCCGCCATCGCGGATCTGCTGCGTGACCACGGCGATATCGTGGAGTAGATACCCACCGCGTCGAAGCAGGTGGGCCAGTTCGGCATCGCGAATATCGTCGGCGTCGTAGCTGCGGTGGCCGGTCACGCGGTCCCGTTGTGGTGCGAGAATGCCTGCCCTTTCCCAGGTACGAAGCGTCGCTGGGCTGACATTCAGGCGCCTGCCGAGTTCGCCGATACTGAACGACCCGCGATCTGCGCGATGTTGTTTCGAACTATCGCTGCCGGCGGACTCCTTGTTCAGCTGCGCCAGTGCGGATTCCACCATTCGGAGGGTGGATCGGTCCCGCAGCAACAGAGCATGACCATGGTCGATAGCTTCCATCGCTTGGTCGATGCGGCAATGGTTGACCGCCGTCATGATCTGCCCGGCAGCTGAGTAGCCGTAGGCCGGAATCAGCGATAGGTAGGTGCGCAGGGCGGCGGCATGGGTCTCGGTGTAGACGCGGTGGCCCGCAGCTGTGCGCCGGGCTTGGGGAATCAACCCGGCGTCCTCGTAATTGCGCACCGCCTGCGTCGAAATACCGTGCTCGCGAGCTAGTTGTACCGGCCTCACTTCACCACCGTTTGAAGGTTCAGCGGATGACATCCTGGGTTTTTTGCCACTAGGACTCAACCGTAACTTCAAGGATATGCTCTAAGGACGTGAGCGCGAATATCAGCGAAGCCGTCCCCGCATCATGTGAGCTCCTGGGTCTGGGTGAACCGACACATGGTGAGCCCGCCTTCCAGTGGATCCGCAACGCACTCATGCCGGAGCTGATCAACAGGGGGTTCCGTTCTCTCGTTCTGGAAACGGATCGTGCCGCCGCGTTGACCCTCAACGACTTCGTGCACCACGGACGAGGAACTCTCGACCAGGCGATGGAACACGGGTTTTCTCACGGACTCGGGGCATTGGTGGCGAACCGCCGATGCATCGCGTGGTTGCACGATTTCAATCAGTCCCGACCCGAGGCAGAGCGAGTGACGGTGCACGGCTTCGATGCTCCAACGGAATTCACGAGTGCCCCAAGTCCTCGGCGGTTTCTCCTGCCCGCATGCAACTACCTTGAGGCCGACATCGATATCGACGAACTCGTCGGAGATGACGAACAGTGGTCAGATCCGCGGGCAGTCATGGACGCTCACTCGTCGCCGGGAGCCACCTCGGCGGCAATCACGCTGCGGGCGATCACACATGACTTGCTCGTCTCGTTGTATGCCAGAGCACCCGAACTCATCGCATCGACCTCCCTCAGAGCTTGGCACACCGCAAGGATTCATCTGGTCACTGCGCTGAATCTGCTTGCCTACCACAGACAGGCGGCGCAACGTATCGACGAAGTGGCGCGGGTGAACGGCTTGCTGGCTACCCGCGACGCGATCATGGCTCAGAACTTGATCGACATCCGCGCCGAGGAAGCGGGTCGGGGCGCGACCCTCGTCTTCGCGCACAATCGCCACCTGCAGCGCCGACACAGTCAGTGGACTCTCGGCGGCATGAATCTGAACTGGTCCAGCGCCGGAGCCATCATCGACAGCGTGATCGGCGGGCACTACACGTTTGTCGCAGGCAGCCTCGGAAGCAGCAGTTGCCTGGGATTGCAGCCGCCACCGCAGGACACGTACGAGGGCCTGCTGGGAAAGGCAGTATCCAGCTGGGGCCTGGTTTCGCCGACACCCATCGACGGCGGGCGCCCCCGCGTCGACGTCACCCCCGATCAGGGGTATTTCCCCCTCGACGACGCCGTCATCCAATCCGCTGACACGATCCTGCATGTCAGTGACGCAGCGACGGTGCCGAGTGAGTCGTGAGGACTACATCACCCGGGCCCGCTCATCGCGTCGCCGCAGCAATGCCGTCCCGAACGCACCGATCACAACCAGATCAGAAGCCAGCCCGGTGCTGACCGTCGCCAACAGCCAGCCCGCAACACCGGTGGCCAACACGAACGGTGGCACCCACTCGAACACCCGATACCACGACGGCACGGGCTGCAGTACGTGTGCCGCCGCCTTGGCCCGGGCGTAACCGGGATAGAACTCCGTGACGGCAACCGCGAAGAACAATGCGGCCAACTGCAGAATCCACCCGGTCCAAAAGTTGTCGGTACTGCCGAAGAGGACATCACCCAGGAAGCCAACGCCCACTGAGAAGCCGAATGCCGCCGCCCACACCGCCGTCACCACCACGTTGATGCGGGTGAACAGCGGCGTATCCCAATGCTCGGGCGGAGTCACGTCGCGCGCGTAGGCCGTCGTGTACGGCCGCCCGATCAGCAGGCTGAACAGAGCCATCAGCGCGAGCGAGGCATTGGTCACCTCCCCTGACCACATTTCCAGCCATGCCTTCTGACCGCTGGAGGCGACCAGCCCGACCGCGGCCAGCACCACGAAGTAGGCCACGCCGAGAATCTCCAGCACGTGCACCGGAATGCTGCGACGCCAGGTCAGCGCCAGCACCGACAGCGAGAGGCCGAGAGCACTCATCACGGCGATCTCGTAGCGACCGGGACCGGCAAGGATGGCCATCAGCGCCCACGGCGCGATGCCGGACAACGGGGAGTCCAGAAACGCGTCGAGGGCTTTACCGAGCACGCGGCGACTGTAGGTAACCCAGCTGGGAATCTCCCAAGACGGCAAAAGCCGTCCATTCGGTTCCGCCCGAGCGGACCATGTCTTCATGGCTTCCGACCTGGACACCCGCGTCGACGAGATCGCCCCGGAAATCTACCGGTTGTCTACCTGGATACCCGGGATCACCGAGCACGGCTTCACCTTCAACCAGTTCCTGCTCACCGGTGACGAGCCGTTCCTGTTCCACACCGGCCAGCGGTTCCTGTTCGAGCAGGTTTCCACTGCCATCGAGCGGGTGCTGCCACTGCCCCGGCTCCGCTGGATCTCGTTCGGGCACTTGGAGGCCGATGAGTGCGGATCGGTCAACCAGTTCCTGGCCGCCGCGCCCCACGCCGAGGTCATCCACGGACCGCTGGCCATCATGTTGTCACTGAACGACATGTGCGACCGGCCCCCGGTCGTGGCACCGGCGGCCGACGCGCACGATATCGGCGGGCACCGCCTGCGGTTCATCGCCACACCGCATGTGCCACACAACTGGGAGGCCGGGCTGTGGTTCGACGAAACGACGTCGACGTTGCTGGCCGGCGACTTGTTCACCCACACCGGACAATGCCCAGCGCTGACCGAATCCGATTGTGTGGCACCGGCTCTGGAAGCCGAATCGGTGTTCCACGCCACCGGCCTGACCACCAATCTGATGCCCACATTGGCTCAACTCGCCGACCTGAACCCGACCACGTTGGCGCTCATGCACGGTGCGTCGTTCCGCGGCGACGGTGCCGGGCAGTTGCGCGCGTTGTCCGACGGTTATGCGGAGTTGTTCGGCGCGTCATAACCCAGCCTGGCCGGATGCGATGAGTAGCCTTGTCGCGGTGAAGGCGTCGCGATCGCTGAGCGCGTTGCTGGCCGCCGGCCTGTTGTTGTCCGGCTGCCAATCGAGCATCGACGGCACCCCGCGTACCAGCCCGCAATCGCCTACCGAACCCAGTTTCCCGACCGAGAAACCCACCCGGTCGAGCCCGGTGCCGTCCCCGACCACCACTGCCCCGGTTCCGCCCAGCACGCCTACGGCCGCCCCACCCTCCGACGCCACCCCTCTGGAGCCCGAAAACGGCTACGTATTCATCGAGACCAAATCCGGCAAGACCCGCTGCCAACTGTCCAAGCAGGAAGTCGGATGCGAGTCGGACTTCAGCAATGCGCCGACCGTCGACGGAGAACCCGCCAACGGCGTGCGGCTCACCCCCGACGGCCAGATCGACTGGGTGCTGGGCAACCTGGGTGACATTCCCGTCGTCACCCTCGACTACCGCCGGTACAGCGCCGTGGGCTGGACCATCGATGCCAGCAGCGAAGGCACCCGCATCAGCAACGACAAGACCGGTCACGGCATGAGCATCGCTGTCGAGGGCGTGGAAACCTTCTAGAGCTTAGAGTCGGCGTATGACTTCAAGCGAGAAGCCGAAGGCGGATCGCGCATGACCGCCGCTCAACGCGAACGTGCCGCACTGGTCGAGACCATGCGGGCCGCAGGGCCCGACGCTCCCACGCTCTGCGAGGGCTGGACCACCCGCGACCTGGCCGCGCACCTGGTGGTGCGCGAGCGTCGGCTCGATGCGGCCCCCGGCATCCTGCTGCCCCAGCTCGCCGGTTACACCGAGCGCGTGCAGCAGAAGGTGACCGAGAGCACCGAATGGGGTGACCTGGTCGATCAGATCGCCGCGGGCCCTCCGCTGTACTCGCCGTTCAAGCTGCTCGACCCGCTGGTGAACGTGGCCGAGATGTTCATCCATAACGAGGACGTGCGCCGGGCGCAAACCGACTGGGAGCCAAGGCCTCTCGATGACGCGACGGTGTCCGCGCTGTCCCGCGCGATCACCGGCATGGCCCGCATGACCATGGGCAAGTCCCCCGCCCGGGTCGCGTTGACCACGCCGGAAGGCAAGACACTGGCCACCGTCGGCTCCGGCCCGGAGGTCACCGTCACCGGAGATCCCGGCGAGTTGCTGATGTTCGCCGCCGGCCGCGAGCCCGCTCAGGTGACGTTCTCCGGTGACGACGGCGCCGTCGCGGCCCTGCGCGCTGCCCGTCGCGGGCTGTAGCGACCTAAGCTGGCGTCGTGGATTTCCGTGTCTTCGTCGAACCCCAGCAAGGTGCTACCTACTCCGACCAGCTCGCGGTGGCCAGGGCCGCCGAGGCGCTCGGATACTCCGCGTTCTTCAGATCCGACCACTATCTGGCAATGAGCGGTGACGGCCTGCCCGGGCCGACCGACTCCTGGGTGACGCTGGCCGGCATCGCACGCGAAACCTCGACGATCCGGCTGGGCACCATGGTCACCTCGGCCACCTTCCGGCACCCGGGTCCGCTGGCGATCTCGGTGGCGCAGGTCGATGAAATGAGCGGTGGCCGAGTCGAATTGGGTTTGGGTGCCGGCTGGTTCGAAGCCGAACATCAGGCCTACGCCATCCCGTTCCCGCCGCTGGGCGAGCGGTTCGACCGCCTCGAAGAGCAGCTCCGCATCCTCACCGGCCTGTGGGACACGCCCGTGGGCGAGACGTTCGACTTCGCCGGCAAGCACTATTCCGTCGTCGACTCGCCGGCCCTGCCCAAGCCCACCCAGAACCCACATCCGCCGATCGTCATCGGCGGCATGGGCGCCAAGCGCACACCGGCATTGGCCGCGGAGTTCGCCGCCGAGTTCAACGTGCCGTTCGTGCCACTGGACACCCTCAAGACCCAGTTCACCCGGGTCGCCGATGCGGTGGTCGCAGCCGGGCGAGCGGCGGACTCCATGACCTACTCGGCGGCCTTCGTTCTGTGCGCGGGCCGCGACGAAGCGCAGATCGCCCAGCGGGCCGCCGCGATCAGTCGCGAGGTGGACGAACTCCGCAGCAATTCACCGCTGGTCGGCACGCCTGCCGAGATCGTCGACAAACTCGGGCCCTTCCTGGAGGCCGGGGTACAGCGGGTCTACCTGCAGATGCTGGACCAGTCCGATCTGGAGCATCTCGAGCTGTTCGCCGGCGAAGTCATCCGTCAGCTGAGCTGACCGAGACCCGCTCCGGGGCCGGGCATAGTATCGGTGCCCGTGACCGGTGACAACGACGATCAGGGGCAGCCACCCGAGGCGCCCTGGCATCACTCGACGCCGGCAGTTCTGGGGGCCAGCGTGGCCGCCCTCGCCGTGATCGGCCTGGTGTTGTGGGCCGCGATCGCGCTCACCAGCTCCGGCAGGCCCGAGGACGCACCGATCGACTTTGTGCCGCCCACCTACGCCTCGACGTCGGCGAAGACCTCGAAGTCCACGACGAGCCGGACGATCACCACCACCCGTCCGCTGGAGACCACCGAGTTCGGCCTGCCGGGCGTGCCGGATCCGTCGGGGACGACGTCGGAGACCTCCGGTACGTCGGGCACCTCGACCACGGAGACCACCACCCCGACCACCACACCCACGACGGAGCCGACAGAGACCGAGTCGGAAACCGAGGACGACGAGACCACCACGACCCGCAACCGTCCTCGCACCAACGTGACACGCACCGTTTATCCAGCGCCCGTCGGCTGAGCCTGCCTACCATCGGCGGGTGTCGAACTATTACGACGACGACGAGCCCACCCAGTACGCGCCCAGCTACGGCGAATACGGAGAGCCACCCGCTCCCGAACCCGTTCCGTGGTACCGCAAGCCTGCCGCACTGATCGGCATGGGTGCTCTCGGAGCCGTCATCGCAGCACTGGTCATCTACGCGCTGGTGCAGCTGTTCTCGTCGGACACCCCGTCGACCACGACAACCACCACGTCGACCACGACGACCACCACCTCGGTCGCCACCTCGGCCCCCGTGGTCCCGGCACCTACTCACACCGTGACCGAGACCGTGCCGGCCACCACGACTGAGCAGCCGCCAACCACCACGACGACCACAGAGCCACCCACGACGACCACAACCACCACCACGACGACCACAACCACGACGACCGCGCCGGTGACGACGACTACGACGCCGCCCGCAGAGGAAGGCCCCTGACGGTNATCACCTGGGCCTGCGGCACGGTGGTGACGGGCATCCGGAATGCTTCGGAAAGCCGTTGGGTGACAAGGGGTATCCGGGCCCCACCGCCTACGGTGACCACGGCGGCCAGCTGCGCTGGGTGAATTCCGTTGCGGCGCAGCAGGTCCAGCAATGCCTCGACCACGCCGGCGAGCGGCGGGTCCACCACGGCGTCCAGCTCGGCGCGGGTGAGCCTGATGGCGCCACCCGGGCCGGCCACACTGGTGGCGCTCTGGTCGCTCAGCTGCTCCTTGGCGTCGCGGCACTGTTGGCGCAGCTGCGCCAGTGCGGTCACCGCTGCCGTGCCCGCGGGTTCGGCATCCAGCTCGTTGAGAACGCGGCGCAGCAGTTCCTGGTCGATCAGGTCACCGGAGAACTCGTCGTAGCGCAACGTCTGCCCGATGGTGGTGAACCCCGCGCCCGCGTCGGCCAGGGTCAGGCTCGTGCCGGAGGCACCGAAATCGCACAGTGCGACCACCCCGCGCGCCGGCAGGCCGGGATGCGCCTGGATGGCGGTCAACGCCGCGACCGAATCAGCAACCACCCGGACACCGGGCACGGCGCCGCGCAGCGCCTCGAAGCCGGCGGCGCTCCAGTGGGCCGGCACCGCCACCACGGTGTCGTCGGGCCGTCGGGCCGGGCTGGCCTCCACCGTCAGTGCCTCGATTGCGCCGGCCAGCAACCGTTCGGCACGATGCGTCGACCCGTCGGCCGCGACCAGCGGCACCGGGTCACCGACTCGGTCCACGAAGTCGGTGAACACCAGTCCGTCGGCCGCGAGCGTCGCCGGCCGCACCAGCGGCGTGTAGTCGGCGATCGCCACCAGATTGGTCGCGCCCACAGACAACCCCAGGCAATCACGCATACCTGTATGTCGACGGAGGGGACCATTTCGTNGCCCGGGGCCCGTCGAACGGCTCGTCGGGCTGCAGGCCGAGGCGGCTGGCGGCATCGGTGCCCTGCCCGCCGATGATGCGGCGCAGTGAGGCCATCTCGTCCTCGTTCAGCGTCGTCGGCCGTGACCGCAGCAGGCTGAGCAACCGGAGCTCCTCGAAGGCGTGCGTATCGGCCAGCAGCGGGTCGATGTCGGCGAGGATGTGGGGCGTCGCATAGATCGGGTTGTGCTGCACGAACTGGCGCAACGACAGCAACGCCGTGTGCGCCTTGAGCAGCTCGGACCGTTGCGCGAACTGCTGGTCGATCACATCGCGCAAGGCGATCAGCCCGCTGCGCTCCAGCAGTTCGTCGGCCAGCGCGACCGAGTCGGAGACCCCGGCGTGCAGCACGGCGATCGAGATGCGGATGCCGAACATGCCGAACCGGTCCAGCAGCGCCGCACGGGTGGCCGCATCGACCGGCAGGGTGATGTCCTCGCGGACGAAGCGGTCCACCGACAGCATCGCCTTGGTCAGTTGTGCCGGCTCGACCGCGGCGAGTTTCTCCAGTGCGACGAACTCGCTCTGGCGCAGTGTGCGGGCGGTGAGGGCGAGCAGACCCGACACCGGGACGACGGCCTGGCAGATGCCGGTCTTGTCCATCTCTTCGGTGAACCGCTTGGCGACGTCCTTGGCCGACATCATCGCGTCGATGCGCCCAGCCCCGATCTCGTCGGCTCGCGAGGCCACGCCGATGACGCCGAGCGCGCCCGAGGAGCCGCCGACCAGCTCACCGATCTGCTTGAGCAGGGCGATGTCGGCGGCGTTGAGCGTGCGCAGCAGGAACACCACGGCGTCGACCCGGGGCACGCCGTCCTCGGGGACCAGTAACCGGTGGGTGCGCAACGAGACGTCCCGCGACAGCGACGACGTTCCCGGGGTATCGATGATCGTGGTGTCGATCAGCTCGGCGGCCGGCCACTCGACGTCGAGGTCCACCACGTCGTCGGGATTGAGCCCGGCGAAGCTGAACGTCAACCCGCGATCGTGCGGGTCCCGCGCGATCGGCACGTTGGCACGCCGTCCGCCGCGGTGGTTGGCCGTCACCTTGGGGGTGGGGCCGTGCCGGAACCAGGTGACGATGCGCGTCGCCTCGGTGGCGTCGGTGGGCGCGATGTCCTCCCCGACCAGGGCGTTGACGAGGGTCGACTTGCCTGCCTTGAGCGTTCCGGCCAGCGCGATGCGAATCGGCTGGTTGAGCCGGCGCCCGATGCGGTCGAGCTCGTTGTGCACGTCGGGCCGATTGCGATAGGCCGGGTCGCCCCGGTACGCCTTGATGGTGCCGCCCAGAATCGAGCGCACCTGATCGGCCGTGCTCACGCTGCCGAGTCCACCCCTTTCAACCCCGAAGTCAACCCGGGGTTCATACAGAAACCAGCTATTGGAGCTTAGTTGCCCACGTCGGCCAGGTTCCGGGCGTGGTCGATCACTTGGGTCAGGATGTTCTTCTGCCGTTCCAGTTCTCGGACGCGGGTGTTGCGTTCGGCTTCCTCGGTCTTCGCCGCGGCCAGCGTGGCCTGCAGCGATTCGTTGAGCGAGCGCGTGGTCTGGTTGGCGATGTCGCGGTAGTGATCGCGCAGCTGACGCTGGATGCCTTTGAGCCGGTCCCGCGATTCCTTGCCGACGACGAAGGCGACGTCGTCGACGAACTTGCGCATGTTGGTCTTGGCCTCGCTGCGCACCCGCAACATGCGGTTCTCCATGTCCTCCTTGTAGGCCTTGCGGCCCAGCACCAGGCCGGCGCCCAGGGACAGCGGGTTGAACATGCCGAGGCCGGCGAACGAGGTGAGCATGCCGAACATCAGCACGCCGCCGTAGGAGCCCCGCATGCCGGTGATGACCTTGTGTCCGGCCTTGATCGGTTTGGCCTCCAACCGGGCCAGCGATTTCATCTCGCCGAATCCGGCGCCCATGTCGCGGGCGTCGATCTGCGGCAGTTGCACGGCCTCCAGACCCGCTTCGGTGAAGGTGCGCGCCACCTCGGCGGCCAGCGCCTCGGCGCGTTGATAGGCCCAGACGAAGTTGTCGCCGACCGCGGTGGCCACGGACTCCTCCAGCTCCGAACCGATCTCGGCCCAGTGCAGGGTGGGATCGCCGGAGTCGATCACCTTTTCGGTGTGGGCGGTGATGTTGCGGAACCGATTACGTAGATCGTGATCGACATCGGCGGTCAGGTCGGAGATGCCGTCGTTGAGCACCTGCTGCCACAACGCGGTCTGCTGCAGTGCGTCCTGCGCTTCCTGCTTGCGCCGCTCCAGATCGGCGGTGAGGCGCTCACGCTCACTGGGATCGTTGAACGCCGACAGCTCGGAATCCACTGCAAGTAGCAGATGCTCTGCCGCCGAATAGATTTCGGCCACCACCTGGTCGCGGATCCGGTCAGTCTCGCGCGTCAGCACCCGATCGGACAGGAACTTCACGATCGCCGGGAAGTTGGACTCCTCGTTGAGCTCTTTGTCATTGAGCTGGATCGCATGGCTGCGCAACACGCTCGAGACGGGGGTGATCGGGACGTTCAGCCCGGCCCGCTGCAGGTGTGACGTGTTGGCGCCGACGATCTGGCGCCAGTGCGGGTACAGGTCGGTCTTGGTCGCGACAATCGTTGCCACCGGGCAGATTTCGATTGCCTGCCGGATGAAGGTCATCTCCGGTTCGGTGAACTCCTGGCTGGTGTCACTGACCATCAGCAGTGCGTCGGCATCGGGCAGCAGGCCCAGCGTCGCCGAAAGATGCGGCTGCCCATGGCCGCCGACGCCGGGGGTGTCGACGAACGCCAGCCCACCCTTGAGCAGCGGGCTCGGGGCGGTCACCTCGACCCGCAGCACCTCACGGCCACCGGCCTGCGGGGCACGGCGTAGATCGTTGGTGACCTCCGACGGCGGGATCTCGATCAGTTCGGGCTCGGCCCCTTCCGGCCGTGCCACCACCAGTCGCGCCGAGGCCTGTTCGCCGTAGGAGACGACGGTCGCGAGCACGGTGGATTCGTCGTCGCCGACGCGGGCCACCGGAATGTTGAGCAGCGAGTTGAGCAGCTGGCTCTTGCCCTGCTTGAGCTGGCCGGCGATGACGACACGGATCTGGGGATCGCTGATGCGCACCTTCGCCACCCGCAGCCGCTCCACCAGATCACCGCGGTCGTAGGTGGCGGCGATCGTGCTGGTGTGGTCGATGAGTTCGACGATCACCTTGACCGGCCGGGCCGGCCCGCCGGCCGCGACCTTGCGCGGGTCACTCGGTTGCGTCATCGGAAGTTCCCTCCTGCCGGGCTCAACGGTAGGCGCGCCAATGGGACGGGGACCACCCGGCTGTCGGATGGTCCCCGCCCCTTAGTGCGATGCGGATCAGAAGGCGTCGAACCCGGTGTTCGTCGAGTTGTTCGACGCGACATCGGTGTCGGACTGCGCCTCGTAGCTGTTGCCGGAACCGAATGCCGAGCTGGTGTCGTAGCTGTTGCCCGACGCGAGCGCGGTGTTGGTCTCGTTGCCGGAACCGAACGCGGTCTCGTTGCCCGAGGCGATGTTCGACTCGTAGGACGAGGAGTTGTCCTCGACGCTGGAGTGCGTCTCGGTCTCCACCGTGGTGCTGACCGAGTTGTCCTGGGTGTTGCGGCTGCCGTAGTCACCGTCGACGGTGGTCTGGTTGCCGGCCACCGCGTTGGTGGAGGCGTCGGTCAGGATGATCGAGCCGGCGTTGCCGCCGTCGCCACCGGACGCACCACCGCTGCCGATGCCGATCAGGCTGTCACCACCGGAGGCGCCGCCGCCGTGGCCACCGCTCATGTCGACGTCGCTGATGACCGGGCCCTCGTTGTCGGAGATCAGGTCGCCACCGGCGGTCTGCGAGTTGTCCTCGATGTCGTTGTCCCTACCGACGGCGACGTTGGAGCCGGCGCCGGCCAGGATGTCGCCGTTGTTCATGGTGTTGCCGTCACCGAGGACCGCGCCGTCACCGCTGACGATGTCGCCGTCGTTGTCCCCGTCGACCACCACGCCGCCGTTGGTGGCGGTGTTGGTGCTCTTGTCGCCGAGGGTGATGTCACCGAAGCCCAGGTTGAACGCACCCTGCTGGGCGTTGGCGCCGGCGTCCTGGTTGGGGCTCATGATCGGCACGTTGTTGTGGCTGGCCAGGTCGGTGTCATTGTGGCTGGCGAAATCGGTGTTGTTGCGGCTGGCCACCTCCGGCGCGAACTGCGTCTGCGGGGAGAACGGCGAGGCAACCTGGTTGCCGAACTGGGCCGGG
>NZ_LT546207.1:3541418-3608245 GCF_900078665.2 Mycolicibacterium houstonense
GCCGCGACGGCGTGCAGCTGGGCCGCGGTCACGTTCGGCAGGCCCGCGTCACGCAGGCTGCCGTCCGGGTCGGCGATGAACGAGGCCGCCGAGGCGGGGCTGCGGAACAGGTCGAGGATGAAGTCGATCAGAGAGATTGCCATTGCTCCAACCCTTTCGGTTGTTGTCGGGAAGTTCTTCCGAAGTCCCCCGCCGGGCTCTCCGGCGATCTGAAGACAAATTTATGGGCGCGGCACGACGCCGGAAACGGGGTCGATTCCCCTCCCCGCATTGCCCCCACTCGGGGTGGATGGGGGTCCCCCAATAGGGGGTTAGGGGAAACCTAGGGGCGTCCGCTTCCTTTGACGTTTCCGCAGGTAAAACGCAATAAGCGCACCACCCATTGGGTGGTGCGCTTATTGGACCGCTGGTCAGATCAGTCGAAGATGTCGAATCCGCCGGCACCGTCGGTGTGGCGCTGCTCGTCGACCACCGGGTTGCCCCATTCGGACGCCGGCTCGGCGTCGACGGTCGGCAGGTCCTCGATGACAGCGTTGTTGACCTGCAACGACAGCTCGTCCAACGGCTGATTCAGCGGGCCGATGTCGTCGATGGCCGGTCCCGACGACACCAGCTGGTCCGCCGAAACCGACGAGTCGATGACCCGGCCGGCCGTCGCATCCCAGGCGTCGTTGGGGGCATCGAGCGGCACGTGATCGCCGAACGCGTCGAATGCCGCGGTGGCCGCACCGCTGGCCCACACGTTGCCGCCCGGGTCCGCGGCACCGAAATCCCCGAAGCCGGTGTTCGCACCGCTCGCGGACAGCGACTCGGAGACCACCGGGATCAGGTTGTTGACGTCGGTGCTGGTCACATCGGTCAGCTGAGCATCCGCGATGGCCTGGGCCGGGTCGGCGGCATAGCGGGCAGCGGCATCGGGGTCGCGCACCAGCGACATCACAAAGTCCAGCAACGAGTTCGCCATGCTCCACCTCCTCAACAGTTCGATTCGAATGCTAGCCAGCCGTGGGGCCGCTGGGATCGGTGCCGACCCCACCCCTACCAACCGACGATTAGGGGGCCCGACATTAGGGGATTGACGCCACTAGGGGAACAATCACGGGCTGCGGGGGACGCAGCGGTTAAGGTGAGGGTCGGCCCAGACAACAGGAGTGACGCCTGATGACCGACTCACTGGGGTTGTCGATCGGGATGACCAACCTGGTAGCAGCCCGCGAAGGCCGCGCACCGGTGATCCGCCGATCGATTCTCACCCTGCACAACGACCGCGCACCCGAGGTGGGCGAATACCCGGGCAGCGGATTGCCGCTGGCCGGCTTCGTCGAGCGGGTCGGCGATCCGGTGCCACTGGTCGCCGCCGACGGATCCCAGCACCGGGGTGAACGGGTTCTGGCCGAGGCGCTGGACGTGATGGCCCGTGCCGCCGGTGGCGGCGCGCCCGTCACCATCGCCGTTCCCGCGCATTGGGGCCCGAGCACCGTGGCCGCCTTGCAAGGCGCCCTGCGCCACAAGCCCGCGCTGGCACCCAATGGCACCCCGCCCGCTCTGGTGCCCGATTCCCTGACCGCACTGGCGGCCCTGCGTTCGGACCCGGGACTGCCCACCGAGGGCGTCGTGGTGTTGTGCGATTTCGGTGGCAGCGGCACGAGCGTGACGCTGGCCGACGCCGGCGCCGGTTTCGCCCCCATCGGCCCCACGATGCGCTACCCCGAATTCTCCGGCGACCAGATCGACCAGGCGTTGCTCAACCACGTGCTCAGCGGGGTCGCCAGCGCCAACGACGCCGACCCGGCGGGCACGGCGGCGGTCGGTTCCCTGACGCGGTTGCGCGCCGAATGCCGTCAGGCCAAGGAACGGTTGTCTGCCGACACCGCGGCGGCGATACCCACCGAATTGCCCGGTTACGCAGGTGATGTCAGGGTCACCCGGCCCGAACTCGACCAGTTGATGTCCGAACCACTGTCCGGACTCCTGGATGCCGTCGAAGACACATTGCAGCGCAACAACATTGCATTGTCGAGTGTCAACGCGGTCGCCACGGTGGGTGGCGGCGCAGCGATTCCACTTGTGACGCAACGGCTGTCGGAGCGGCTGCGGGCGCCGGTGGTGACCACGCCGCGGCCCCAGATTGCGGTGGCCACCGGAGCGGCGCTGCTCGCCTACACCGTGGCCGAGGCCGGCGCACCGACCGGCATGGCGCCCATGGTGGCGGCTGCCGATGCGCCGACCGGTTTGGCCCCCGAGGTATCCGGCGCCGATGCTCCGACGGGCATGGCCCCGACCAGCCTTGGGCCCGCGGCCGCGGACTCGGGCAACTTCGGCGCCCTGGCCTGGTCACAAGACGACGCGCCCGGCAACGAACCGGTGCCGTACGCGGGCGCCGACTACGAAACCGCGCCGGGCACGGCCTCGGCCCGGCCACCGCTGGAGTTCAGCCACGAAGAAGAGCGGTACGACGACGAGCCGGCCCCGCTCGCCTGGTACAAGCGCCCCGCGATCCTGTTCGGCGCGGCGGCGGCTGCCGTGCTGCTGGCCGGCGGCGGGCTCGCGGTGACCCTGACCGGGTCCGAAGGCGATTCCACACCGGTCACCGAGACCAGCACCACGTATTCGATGGGTCCGTCCCCGGAGGGGCCGCCGCCCGAGCCGGTCACCACCGTCACCGAGGGGCCCGACGGGGTCAAGACCACCACTGTCGTGGTGCCGCCCCCGCCGCCGCCGGAGACCACGACGTCGGCGCCGGAAACCACGACGACGACCAATCCGACCACGACGACAACCACCACGACCACCACGCCGACGACAACGACGACCACCCGCACCACGACCACCACCACTCAGCCGCCGACAACGACGACCCAGCCGCCGACGACAACACGACCGCCGACCACCACGCAGCCTCCGGTCACCACCACCGCGGCCGAGGTTCCCGACGACGGCGCCTAGGCGACACAGATGACCGCCCCGGCGCCGGAACCCGTTCCGGAGCTTCCGTTGGCTGCCCGCNCGCATTGGGGCCCGAGCACCGTGGCCGCCTTGCAAGGCGCCCTGCGCCACAAGCCCGCGCTGGCACCCAATGGCACCCCGCCCGCTCTGGTGCCCGATTCCCTGACCGCACTGGCGGCCCTGCGTTCGGACCCGGGACTGCCCACCGAGGGCGTCGTGGTGTTGTGCGATTTCGGTGGCAGCGGCACGAGCGTGACGCTGGCCGACGCCGGCGCCGGTTTCGCCCCCATCGGCCCCACGATGCGCTACCCCGAATTCTCCGGCGACCAGATCGACCAGGCGTTGCTCAACCACGTGCTCAGCGGGGTCGCCAGCGCCAACGACGCCGACCCGGCGGGCACGGCGGCGGTCGGTTCCCTGACGCGGTTGCGCGCCGAATGCCGTCAGGCCAAGGAACGGTTGTCTGCCGACACCGCGGCGGCGATACCCACCGAATTGCCCGGTTACGCAGGTGATGTCAGGGTCACCCGGCCCGAACTCGACCAGTTGATGTCCGAACCACTGTCCGGACTCCTGGATGCCGTCGAAGACACATTGCAGCGCAACAACATTGCATTGTCGAGTGTCAACGCGGTCGCCACGGTGGGTGGCGGCGCAGCGATTCCACTTGTGACGCAACGGCTGTCGGAGCGGCTGCGGGCGCCGGTGGTGACCACGCCGCGGCCCCAGATTGCGGTGGCCACCGGAGCGGCGCTGCTCGCCTACACCGTGGCCGAGGCCGGCGCACCGACCGGCATGGCGCCCATGGTGGCGGCTGCCGATGCGCCGACCGGTTTGGCCCCCGAGGTATCCGGCGCCGATGCTCCGACGGGCATGGCCCCGACCAGCCTTGGGCCCGCGGCCGCGGACTCGGGCAACTTCGGCGCCCTGGCCTGGTCACAAGACGACGCGCCCGGCAACGAACCGGTGCCGTACGCGGGCGCCGACTACGAAACCGCGCCGGGCACGGCCTCGGCCCGGCCACCGCTGGAGTTCAGCCACGAAGAAGAGCGGTACGACGACGAGCCGGCCCCGCTCGCCTGGTACAAGCGCCCCGCGATCCTGTTCGGCGCGGCGGCGGCTGCCGTGCTGCTGGCCGGCGGCGGGCTCGCGGTGACCCTGACCGGGTCCGAAGGCGATTCCACACCGGTCACCGAGACCAGCACCACGTATTCGATGGGTCCGTCCCCGGAGGGGCCGCCGCCCGAGCCGGTCACCACCGTCACCGAGGGGCCCGACGGGGTCAAGACCACCACTGTCGTGGTGCCGCCCCCGCCGCCGCCGGAGACCACGACGTCGGCGCCGGAAACCACGACGACGACCAATCCGACCACGACGACAACCACCACGACCACCACGCCGACGACAACGACGACCACCCGCACCACGACCACCACCACTCAGCCGCCGACAACGACGACCCAGCCGCCGACGACAACACGACCGCCGACCACCACGCAGCCTCCGGTCACCACCACCGCGGCCGAGGTTCCCGACGACGGCGCCTAGGCGACACAGATGACCGCCCCGGCGCCGGAACCCGTTCCGGAGCTTCCGTTGGCTGCCCGCGNGGCAGAGCGCGTTCGCCCGGGCGCTGGCCAACGCCGGTCGCACCTGGCTGCGGGTGCTGGCCAATCATGTCGACACCGATGAGGTGACCGCCGCCGCCCGAGCCCTCTCCCAGTTCGGCCTGACCTGGGACGGCACCCGGCTGGCCAGCCAGGCGGCGCTGCAGACCCCGGATGCCCGGGTGTCCCAGGCGATGCTGCAACTGGCCCGCGATCTGAAACAGACGAGTGCGGTCGAGGAGACCGAGGTCGCCCCGAACCCGGCGTTGTCTGCGGCCGGTACCGCGGCACGGTCCGCCCCGGCCCCGTCGTCCACCAAGCTGTCCGACCGCGAGCGCGAAGTGGCCGAGCTGTTGCTGCTCGGTATGCCCTATCGCGATATCGGCAGTCAATTGTTCATCTCGGCCAAGACCGTCGAGCATCACGTGGCGCGAATTCGGCGGCGCCTGGGAGCCGATTCGCGTACCGAAATGCTCTCGATGCTGCGGGCAATGCTGGCGCCACAAGGCTGAGACCTATACCACAGTCGCCGCGAAGTTAGGTAAGCCTCGGTAGCGGTAAGAAACTCGTAAATGTCACTATGAGCTGAAAGAAGCTAAGTTACCGACGAGTAACTATGCTGAAGTTACCGCCCGGTAACTCGCGAAATGGAGGCGTTTCTGTGGAGAGTCTCGAACACACCCTCGCGGTGTCGCGGCTGATTCTCGGTCTGCTCGCCACGCTCGTCGTTTTGGCGTTCGCCGCCAAGCGCGTGCTGTGGCTGACCAAGCTGATCAGCTCGGGCCAGAAGGTCGGAGACGAGCGTGGCCGTAAGGACCACCTGGTTCAGCGCTTCCTGAATCAGAACAAGGAAGTCTTCGCCCAGTCGAAGCTGCTGAAATGGTCGATCCCCGGCATCGCGCACTTCTTCACCATGTGGGGCTTCTTCGTCCTCGCCACCGTGTACCTCGAGGCCTACGGTGTGCTGTTCGACCCCGAGTTCCACATTCCGCTGGTCGGCCGATGGGCCGTGCTGGGCTTCCTGCAGGACTTCTTCGCCGTCGCCGTGCTCGCCGGCATCATCGTCTTCGCGATCATCCGCATCCGGAAGAACCCCGAGCAGCTGGGCCGCGAATCCCGCTTCTACGGCTCGCACAACGGCGGCGCCTGGACCATCCTGATCATGATCTTCCTGGTCATCGCGACCTACGCGGTGTTCCGCGGTGCCGCCGTCAACGTGCTGGAAGAGGACTTCCCCTACCAGTCCGGCGCCTTCTTCTCCGATGCCATGGCCGCGGTGCTGGCTCCGCTGGGCCACACCGCCAACGTCTGGCTGGAGACCATCGCGCTGCTGGCCCACCTGGGCGTCATGCTGGCCTTCCTGCTGATCGTGCTGCACTCCAAGCACCTGCACATCGGTCTGGCCCCGATCAACGTCACCTTCAAGCGCCTGCCCGACGGCCTCGGCCCGCTGCTGCCCATGGAGTACAAGGGCGACAAGATCGACTTCGAGGATCCCGCCGAAGACGCGGTGTTCGGCAAGGGCCGCATCGAGGACTTCACCTGGAAGGGCAACCTCGACATGGCGACCTGCACCGAGTGCGGTCGCTGCCAATCGCAGTGCCCGGCCTGGAACACCGGCAAGCCGCTGTCGCCCAAGCTCGTGATCATGAACCTACGCGACCACCTGTTCGCCAAGGCTCCCTACATCATCGAGGGCAAGCCGATGCCCGAAGAGGGGTCGGTCGACTTCGCCAAGCTGGGCGACAGCCTGCACGGCCACGGTGTGCCCGAGGACGGCTTCGCCCGCATCGAAGGTTCCGGCCCCGAGCAGGCGCTGCGCCCGCTGGTAGGCACCGCCGAGCAGGGTGGCGTCATCGACCCCGACGTGCTGTGGTCCTGCACCAACTGTGGCGCCTGCGTCGAGCAGTGCCCGGTGGACATCGAGCACATCGACCACATCGTCGACATGCGCCGCTACCAGGTCATGGTCGAGTCGGAGTTCCCCGGTGAGCTCGGTGTGCTGTTCAAGAACCTGGAGACCAAGGGCAACCCCTGGGGCCAGAACGCCAAGGACCGCACCACCTGGATCGACGAGGTCGACTTCGACGTCCCGGTCTACGGCGAGGACGTGGAGAGCTTCGACGGCTTCGAGTACCTGTTCTGGGTCGGCTGCGCCGGCGCCTACGAGGATCGCGCCAAGAAAACCACCAAGGCCGTCGCCGAACTGCTGGCCGCCTCGGGCGTGAAGTTCCTGGTGCTGGGTACCGGTGAGACCTGTACGGGCGACTCGGCCCGCCGCTCCGGCAACGAGTTCCTGTTCCAGCAGCTGGCGGCGCAGAACGTCGAGACCATCAACGAGCTGTTCGAGGGTGTCGAGACGGTCGATCGCAAGATCATCGTGACCTGCCCGCACTGCTTCAACACGATCGGCCGCGAGTACCCGCAACTGGGCGCCAACTACACCGTCGTACACCACACGCAGCTGCTCAACCGGCTGGTCCGGGACAAGAAGCTGGTGCCGGTCAAGTCCACCGGCGGCCCCGAGGTCACCTACCATGATCCGTGCTTCCTGGGCCGCCACAACAAGGTCTACGAGGCTCCGCGTGAGCTGGTCGAGGCCTCCGGTGTGACGCTGAAGGAAATGCCCCGCCACGCCGACCGCGGCCTGTGCTGCGGTGCCGGTGGTGCGCGGATGTGGATGGAAGAGCACATCGGCAAGCGCGTGAACGTCGAGCGCACCGAAGAGGCGATGGATACCGCCTCGACCATCGCGACCGGCTGCCCGTTCTGCCGCGTGATGATCACCGACGGTGTCGACGACGTGGCCGCTGCCCGCAACGTCGAGAAGGCCGAAGTGCTCGACGTGGCCCAGCTGCTGCTGAACTCGCTGGACAAGAGCTCCGTCACGCTGCCCGAGAAGGGCACGGCGGCAAAGGAATCCGAGAAGCGGGCCGAGGCACGTGCCGCGGCGGAGGCCAAGGCCGAAGCCTCCGCACCGGCACCCGTGGTCGNAGCCGACAAGCCCGCCGAGGCGCCGGCCGAGCCCGCCAAGCCGGAGCCTCCGGTCGTGGGTCTCGGCATCAAGCCGGGCGCCAAGCGCCCCGGCAAGCGCTGATACCAAACCGCGCCCAGTGGCCAGTTACGACACGGGTCCAGCCGGATCGTGTGCCATAACTGGCCACTGGCGTTTGGATGGCAGATGGGCAAATTCCAAAATCAGTGGACTGTGATGAGACCATGGTGAGCGTGACTACCCATCAGTTGCCGTGGCAGACCGGTCAGCACCCGAAGCCGCGTACGTTCGCCCAGTCCACGAAGCTGCAGGACGTCCTGTACGAGATCCGTGGACCGGTACACGAGCACGCCTCACGGCTGGAAGCTGAAGGGCACCGCATCCTCAAGCTGAACATCGGCAATCCCGCGCCGTTCGGCTTCGAGGCACCCGACGTGATCATGCGCGACATGATCCAGGCGCTGCCGTACGCGCAGGGCTACTCCGACTCCAAAGGCATCGCCAGCGCGCGCCGCGCGGTGTTCACCCGCTACGAGCTGGTCGAGGGGTTCCCGAAGTTCGACATCGACGACGTCTACCTGGGCAACGGCGTCTCCGAGCTCATCACGATGACCCTGCAGGCGCTGCTGGACAACGGCGACCAGGTGCTCATCCCGGCCCCGGATTACCCGCTGTGGACGGCCTCGACCGCCCTGGCCGGTGGCACCCCGGTGCATTACCTGTGCGACGAGACGCAGGGCTGGAATCCCGACGTCGCCGACATCGAGTCCAAGATCACCGAGCGCACCAAGGCCCTCGTCGTGATCAACCCGAACAACCCCACCGGCGCGGTGTACAGCCGCGAGACCCTCGAACAGATGGTGGACCTGGCCCGCAGGCATCAGCTGCTGCTGCTGGCCGACGAGATCTACGACAAGATCCTCTACGACGACGCCAAGCACATCTCGCTGGCCACGTTGGCACCTGACCTGCTGTGCCTGACCTTCAACGGGCTGTCCAAGGCCTACCGGGTGGCCGGGTACCGCTCCGGCTGGCTGGTCATCACCGGCCCCAAGGAACACGCGACCAGCTTCATCGAGGGCATCAGCCTGCTGTCGAACATGCGGCTGTGCCCGAACGTGCCCGCCCAGCACGCGATCCAGGTGGCGCTCGGCGGCCATCAGAGCATCGACGACCTGGTGTTGCCGGGCGGCCGGCTGCTCGAGCAGCGGGACACCGCGTGGACGAAGCTCAACGAGATCCCCGGTGTGTCCTGTGTGAGGCCTGCCGGTGCGCTGTACGCGTTCCCGCGCCTGGATCCCGAGGTCCACGACATCCACGACGACGAGCAACTGGTGCTCGACCTGTTGCTGCAGGAGAAAATTCTGCTGACGCAGGGCACGGGGTTCAACTGGCCCACACCGGATCACCTGCGCATCGTCACCCTGCCGTGGTCGCGGGACCTGGCCCAGGCCATCGAGCGCCTCGGTAACTTCCTGGCCGGCTACCGCCAGTAGGTGTCCCACCCAGACGACGGTTTCTGGCGCCAATCTGCCCAGAATCAGGCAGAAACCGTAGTGTCGGCGCATCGGTGACCCCACAGCCGGCCCCTCTACGCTGTCCGGGTGGCGCACACCCATTCCCACTCCCATTCCCTGGCCGGACCGTCGCCGTTGGGCCCGCTGGCCGCCCGCGTCGTCGTCGGCCTGCTGGTCGCGATCGGTGTCGCGGTGCTGGCCGGCGCCGCGCTGCTGTGGCCGAGCCAGCAGCGGGTGGACATCCCGCTGCCCTTCCAGAACGCCGCGGGAGGCGCCGTCACCACCGAGTCCGGGCACGTGCTGTCCAGCAGCCTGGCCGATTGCGGCAGCCCGTCGGCCGGCGGTGTGCTGACCGCCTCTCCACTGCCCGCCGTGCCGGGCGGCGGCACGTGTGTGCAGAACATGGTGGCCATCGATTCGGGGCCGAACAAGGGCGCCAAGACGCTGCTCGAGTTCAGCACCGGGCCAGGGCAGCCGAATCTTGTTGCCGGAGACAGCATCCGGGTGAGCCGGCAGGTCGACGAGGCCGGTGCAACGAGCTACGCCTTCTTCGACTACGAACGCACCTGGCCGCTGATCGCGCTGACCACGGTGTTCGCGGTGGTGATCGTCGCGGTGGCGCGCTGGCGCGGTCTGCGGGCGATCATCGGCATCGTGGTGGCCTTCGCGGTGCTGATGATCTTCCTGTTACCCGCGCTGCGCGACGGAGCCCCAGCGGTTCCGGTGGCGCTGGTGGCGTCGGCAGCCATCCTCTACGCAGTGATCTATCTGGCCCACGGCGTCAGCCTGCGCACCAGCGCGGCCCTGCTGGGCACTCTGACCTCATTGCTGCTGGCCGCCATATTGTCTTGGGCAGCAATCGAATTGGCTCACCTCACCGGCCTGTCTGAGGACCAGAACAACGAGGTGGCGGCATATCTGGGCAACGTGTCGATCACCGGGCTGCTACTGGCCGGGTTCATCATCGGCTCCCTGGGTGTGCTCAACGACGTGACCATCACCCAGGCGTCGGCTGTGTTCGAGCTCGCCGAGCACGGTGGCACCCGCCGGTCTATTTTCACCGGCGCCATGCGGGTGGGCAGTGATCACATCGCCAGCACGGTCTACACGCTGGTGCTCGCCTACGCCGGCAGCGCGTTGCCGCTGCTGTTGTTGTTCAGCGTGGCCAACCGGTCGCTGCCCGACGTACTGACCGGCGAGAGCGTGGCGATCGAGATCGCCCGCTCCGCGGTCGGTGGCATCGCCCTGGCCCTGTCGGTCCCGTTGACCACAGGCATCGCCGCGGTGCTCGCCACCCCGCAGACCAGCAGGCACTGAGCCGGCACGTTTGGCCACCCTCGGCCGTGGGGTATCCGGCGACGGTGAGCCAGCCCGATCGCCATCACAGCGAGGTGACCCTCGAGGTCGACGGAACCCGACGTCGTCTGACTGTCGACAACCGCATGACGCTGCTGGACGCGCTGCGCGAACGGCTGGGTGTCACCGCACCCAAGAAGGGCTGCGATCACGGCCAGTGCGGCTCGTGCACCGTATTGCTGGACGGGCGTCGCGTGACCACATGCCTGACGTTCGCCGTCGCCGCCGACGGGGCGCAGATCACCACAGCCGCCGGGCTTGAGCAGAACGGCGAACTGCACCCGGTGGCGCAGTCATTCTGCGACGAGGACGGCTTCCAATGCGGCTATTGCACACCCGGCCAGATCTGTTCCGCGGTAGGGATGTTGGACGAGGCCAAGGCGGGTGCTCCCAGTTTTGTCACCGACGATCTCGAGCTGACCCCGGTGCTCACCGATGACGAGATCCGCGAGCGGATGAGCGGCAATCTGTGCCGATGCGCGGCTTATCCGAACATCGTCGCCGCAATCGGCCGGGCGGCGGCGCAATGAAGCCGTTCGACTACCACCGGGCCGCCAGTCCCGCCGATGCGATGGCGATGTTGACCACGCACCCGCATGCCGCATACATCGCCGGCGGAACGAATCTCGTCGACCATATGAAACTCGGTGTCACAGAGCCGGATCTGCTGGTCGATGTCAGTCATCTCTGTCTGTCGGAGACCGCGGTCACCGGCGACGGTGGCGTTCGCATCGGCGCGAACGTTCGCAACAGTGACCTGGCCGCCGACCCGGTGATCCGCTCGCACTATCCGATGTTGGCCCGGGCGTTGCTGTCCGGGGCGTCGGGGCAATTGCGCAACGCTGCCACGACCGCCGGAAATCTCCTGCAGCGGACCAGATGTGTGTACTTCCAAGACGTCACGACACCGTGCAACAAACGCGATCCCGGCAGCGGGTGCGCGGCGCTGGGCGGCTATGTCCGGTACCACGCCATCCTCGGCGCATCCCCGCACTGCGTGGCCGTGCACCCGTCGGACATGGCGGTGGCGATGTGCGCGCTGGACGCACAGGTGGTGGTGCAGACTCGCGACGGCGAACGTCGCATCCCGGTCGAGGATTTCCATCGACTCCCCGGCGACCGGCCCGACCGGGACACGGTGCTGGAGCATGGCGAATTGATCACCGCGGTCGAACTGCCCGCGCCGCCCGCGGGGGCGGTGTCGGACTACCGCAAGGTGCGCGACCGGGCGTCCTACGCGTTCGCCCTGGTGTCCGTGGCCGCCGAGATGACCTTTACATCGACGTTCCAGATCGGCTCGGCACGTATCGCGCTGGGCGGTGTGGCGCACAAGCCATGGCGAGCCCGCAGAGCCGAGCAGCTGTTGATCGGCGACCAGCCCTCGGACGAGACGTTCGCCGCCGCGGCCGATGCCGAGCTCAGACAGGCTGAGCCATTGCCGGGCAACGAGTTCAAGGTCGAGCTGGCCCGCCGCACCCTGATCGCGCAGCTGCGCATGCTCACCGAACGGAGACGGCCATGACCCTCGTCGAACCGCATGCCATCGGGCAGCCGATGACCCGCACCGACGGCCGCGCGAAGGTCACCGGCACTGCCCGGTACGCGTACGAGCAACAAGTCGAGAATCCCGCATATCTTCATCCGATCCAGGCCACCATCGCTCGGGGCCGGGTCGTTGCCATGGACACCACCGCGGCGGTCGCTCTCGACGGCGTTCTCGATGTGCTGACGGTGTTCGACGCGCCCACGCTGGCCGATACCCCCGACGGCGAACTGACGATCCTCCAGGACGATCGGGTGCGCTTCCGCGGACAGATCATCGGTGGCGTTGTCGCCGAGTCGGCCGAGATCGCCCGGGAGGCAAGCGCTCTGGTGCGGGTCGACTATCGCGAGGAACCGCACGACGTGGAGCTGACCGCAGATCATCCCGCCCTGTACACCCCCGAGTCGGTCAATCCGTCGTTCCCGTCCGACACCGATGAGGGCGACGTGGAGACCGCCCTGGCGGGCGCCGAGGTCACCGTCGACGCGACCTACCGCACGCCGATCGAGCACAACAACCCGATGGAACCACACGCGTGCATCGCGCACTGGACGATGCGCGACGGCCGGCCCTCGGTGACCATGTACGACTCGACGCAGGGTGTGCACGCGGTGCGTAAGACGCTGGCCCCGCTGTTCGGCCTGCAGCCCGAGCAACTTCGGGTGGTGGCACCGCACGTGGGTGGTGGATTCGGGTCGAAAGGCGCGCCACACGCGCACGATGTGCTGGTGCTGCTGGCCGCCCAGCGTGCCGACGGCCGGCCGGTGAAGCTGGCACTGACCCGGCAACAGATGTTCTCCCTCGTCGGCTATCGAACACCGACCATCCAGCGCCTGCGGCTCGGTGCCGATTCGGACGGCCGACTCGTCGCGCTGGTCCACGATGTAGTCGAACAGACCGCGACCGTCAAGGAATTCGCCGAACAGACCGCGGTGACCTCACGCAAGATGTACGCCTGCCCGAACCGCCGCACGTCCCACCGGCTGGCCGCGCTCGACGTGCCCGTGCCGTTCTGGATGCGGGCGCCAGGTGAATGTCCCGGCACCTTCGCCGCCGAGGTCGCGATGGACGAGCTCGCGGTGGCATGCAAACTCGATCCGATCGAGCTGCGGATACGCAACGAACCCGCGGTCGACCCGGAGTCGGGCAAGCCGTGGTCGGGGCGTCACCTCCTCGAGTGTCTGCGCGTCGGCGCGGAGCGTTTCGACTGGTATCCCCGCGATCCACGGCCCGCCAAATACCTTGCCGGCAACTGGTTCATCGGAACCGGGGTGGCCGCGGCCACCTATCCCGGCATGGCCATGGAGGGCAACTCGGCGCGCATCAGCCATACCGAGCAGGGGCGCTACACGGTGCAGATCGGTGCGGCCGACATCGGCACCGGCACGTGGACCGCGCTGACCCAGATCGCCGCCGACGCACTGGGTTGCGATGTCGCCGCGGTGGACCTGCGGATCGGTGACACCGATCTGCCGCAGGCGTCGGTGGCCGGTGGCTCGTCCGGAATCACCTCATGGGGCTCGGCAATCGTGGCGGCGGCCAAACAGTTTCGTCGCGAGCACGGAGAACACCCCCATATCGGTGTGACGACGACGGCCGAGGCACCGCAGAACCCCGACGCCGAGAAGTTCACCGTGCAGTCGTTCGGCGCCCATTTCGTCGAGGCACACGTCAACTGCGACACCGCGGAGATCCGGATCCCCCGGATGCTCGGGGTCTTCTCGGTGGGTCGCGCCATCAACCCCCGCACGCTGCGGTCGCAACTGATCGGCGGCATGACGATGGGGTTGTCCATGGCGCTACACGAGGAGAGCATCCGGGACCCGCGCTACGGGCATGTGGTCACGCAGGACCTCGCGTCATATCACATCAGCGCGCACGCCGATGTCCCTGATGTCGAGGCGATCTGGCTCGACGAGGCCGAGAAACACCTCAACCCGATGGGGTCGCGCGGTGCGGGCGAGATCGGCATCGTCGGCGCGGCCGCGGCGGTGGTCAACGCCATCCACCACGCCACCGGGGTTCGGGTCCGGGAGCTGCCGGTCACCCTCGACAAGGTGTTGGCCGGGCTCGATTAGCCGACGAGGTCCTGCTCGGTGAGTTCGGTGGCCGCCAGCGCGGCTGCCAGGGTGTCATGGCGGAATGCCGACGTGACGTGGTCGCGCACCACCCGGAAGGCGGCGGCTCCGCTGCGGGCGGTGCCGTCCGCGGCGGTGATGGTCTGCTCGACGACGACCACGCCGTCATGTACGAACATCCGGCCCGGCGTCACGGTGTCGACGGCGGATGCGGCCCAATCGCGCAGGGCGCTGTGGCCCTGGGCGGCTCCGCCGGCATCGCCCACCTCGATGTCCTCGCTGGACAGGGCGACCAGGGTGTCGATGTCCTTCTCGTTCAGCGCATCGTGCCAGGCCAGAACCGTGGCGATCTCGGAAGTGGTCATGAACGCAACGTACGCCACTCAGAACGGTGTGCGGTCGAGCCAGGCGTCCCACACCGCAGTGTCGCCGAACACCTCCAGCCCGAGGTCGGCCGCGCTGCCCCGCCGGGTCGCCGCCAACAACAGGTTTGTGGCCGGCCCACGCAGCGCGACGCTGCCCTTGCCGTGGCTGTGGGACCACTCGAGCCCGTCCTCGTCGTGGGTGATGGTCCACTCCCCGGTCGGTCCCAGGCCGTCGTCGGTGGCGTGCAGGTGCACGCTGTCGCCCCGCGCGAGCGGTTCCGCGTGATGTTTGTTGGCCATGCCGGTGGCGATCTGCAGCCACTCGCTGACGGCATCGGCGGCCAGTTCGGGCGGTAACTCGAAGCCGGCTCCCACGGCCAGCGCCGCGTCGGCACGGTGCACCGTCGCCTCGTGCAGCCGCCGCCGGATCCACCAGCCCCCGGGTTTGGGCCCCAGGAACGTCCAGACCCTGGCATCGGTGCCGACCTGGTCGACGGCCTTGAGGACCAGGGCCGCGCCGGTGTTGAGCCACTCGATCGCGCCGTCGAGATCGTCGGGGGGCTTGCCCTCGTGAACGTCGCGCGGATCGAGCGGTGATACCCGTCGCTCCGAGATTATCTGTGCCGCCCAACGGTTTCCGCGCCCGACGTGACGGAACAGCTGCTTGAGCGTCCAGTCCGGGCAGGTCGGCACCGGCGTCTCGGGATCGTTGGAGGCGATCAGTTCCCCGAAGATTCGGGTCTGGTCGAGCAGGGCAGCTCGGAAGTCCACGTCACGAACTTACCGCTGTGCGCGCCTTTCCGAGCGTGATCGGCAGAGTCGACCAGCCGCGCAGGATTCGGGTCTCGCGGCGGCTGCCCGCACCGGCGGTACGGGCCTCGGGGAACCGCTCGAAGAAGGTCTGTAGACCGACCTGGCCCTCGGCTCGGGCCAGCGCGGCGCCGAGGCAGAAGTGCCTGCCCCCGGAGAACGACAGGTGCCGTCCGGCGTTGTCCCGTTCGATGTCGAATCGGTGCGGATCGCTGAACACCGCCGGGTCTCGATTGGCCCCGGCCAGGTGGATGATGACGAGTTCGCCGGCCTGCACCGGCGTGCCGGCCACCTCGGTGTCGACGAGCGCCACCCGCGCGCTCATCAGCACCGGCGAGTCCAGCCGCAGGATCTCCTCCACCGTGTTGGGCCACAACTCGGGGCGGGCGGCCAGGGTCTGCAGGTGTTCGGGATGGTCGAGCAGCATCCGGATCCCGTTGCCCAGCAGGTTCACCGTGGTCTCGAACCCGGCCGCGAGCACCAGCCCGGCCAGGGCCCGCAGTTCGGCCTCGTTGAGCGGCTCCCCGGCCGCACCGGCTTCGGAGGCCTGGATGATCTGGCTGAGCAGGTCCTCACCGGGGTTGCGGCGCAGCTGGCGCAGATGCTGGGTCAGCCAGGTCTCGAACCCGTGGATGCCGGCGTTGACCTGCTGGTACTGCCGCCAGGTGAGGCCGATGTCCAGGCTGGGCGCGCCGAGTTCGCCGAACCGCAGGATCTCGGACCGGTCGGCGTCGGGCACACCGAGGATGTCGCTGATCACCGCAACCGGCAGCTGCGCGCAGTACCGGTCGACGATGTCGACCACACCGTCGTCATCCATGGAGTCCAACAGCTGGTCGGCGGTCTCCTGGACTCGTTCCCGCAGCCGGGCGACCGCGCGGGTGGTGAACACCGAGGAGACCAGCTTGCGGTACCGGGTGTGATCGGGCGGTTCCACCGAGAGCAGCGACGGGGGCCGCAGCGGGTGCAGCGCGCCCCTGTCGGTCTTGTCGACGATCCAGCGCAGCGGGCGCGGCAGATTGCCGCCCAGCATCGAAACCCGGAAATCGTCGGAGCGCAGCAGCGCGGTGGCCACGTCGTGGTCGAAGGTCATCAGGATCGCCCGCCCGCGCACGATCGGTCCGCGCCGGCGCATTTCGTCGGCGAAGGGCGCCGGGTCGGCCCGCACCCGCGGGTCCGCGATCAGCCGCGCCTGCGGATCACCGTGACGCATCCCGTACGCAGAGAGCCCCCGAACCACCCCGTGCAGGGCCGCCCACCGGATTCGTTCCCGCATGGCCTGAGCCTACGGCCGCGAATTTTGTTCGACAAGCGTCAAACAAGAGCGGCCGGGCGCCCCAACGCATAGACCCGCCAGCCGGCGTCCCGCCACCGCTGCGCATCCAGGCAATTGCGCCCGTCCACAACGACTTTGACGCGCACCGTGTCGGCCAGCTCGTCCGGGTCCAGGTCGACGAACTCGGCCCACTCGGTGAGCACCAGCACCGCATCGGCCCGATCACACGCCTCGATGACCGAGGTGGAGTAGTTCAGCGTGGGGAACACCCGCTGCGAGTTGTCCATCGCCTTGGGGTCATACACGTTGACGGCGGCGCCGTTCAGCTGCAGCATGCCGGCCACGTTGAGCGCGGGCGAATCCCGCACATCGTCGGATTCAGGTTTGAACGCCGCACCCAGGACGGCGATGTTCGCGCCCAGCAGCGACCCGCCGCAGGCCCGGGTGGTCAGTTCCACCATCGCGGTGCGGCGGCGCATGTTGATGCTGTCGACCTCACGCAGGAAGGTCAGCGCGTGGTTGGCGCCCAGTTCGCCGGCGCGGGCCATGAACGCCCGGATGTCCTTGGGCAGGCAGCCTCCGCCAAAGCCCAAGCCGGCGTTGAGGAATCGGCGCCCGATGCGAGGGTCGTAGCCCAGGGCGTCGGCCAGCAGCGTGACGTCGGCGCCGACGGCTTCGCATACCTCGGAGATCGCGTTGATGAACGAGATCTTGGTGGCCAGGAACGCGTTGGCCGACACCTTCACCAGCTCCGCGGTCTCCAGATCGGTGACCAGGAACGGCACGCCCTCCTCGATCAGCGGCGCGTACAGCTCGCGCACCGCCGACTCACCGCGCTGTGAATCACGCTGCACCCCAACGACGATGCGGTCCGGGTGCAGGGTGTCGTGCACGGCGTAGCCCTCGCGGAGAAACTCCGGGTTCCACGCCACCTCGACGTCGACGCCCGCAGGCGCCAGGCCACGGGCCCGCTCGGCCAGATCGGCTGCGGTGCCGACCGGCACGGTCGACTTGCCGACGATCACCGCCGACCGGCGCAGCCGCGGCACCAGGGTGTCGATGACGGCGTGCACGTGGCGCAGATCGGCGCTGTACTCGCCCTTCTTCTGCGGGGTGCCGACCCCGAGGAAATGCACATCGGCGAAGTCGGCCGCCTCGTCATAGTCGGTGGTGAACCGCAGCCGTCCGGCGGACAGGTTGTCGTTCAACACCTTGCGCAGGCCGGGCTCGTAGAACGGGATGTCACCGGCGGCGAGTTTGGCCACCTTGCCGGGGTCGATGTCGACTCCGATCACCTCGTGGCCGAGTTCGGCCATCCCCGCGGCATGAGTCGCGCCCAGATAGCCGGTGCCGAAAACGGTGCATCGCATACTGCCTGGATAGGCGCCCAGAATGAGCTAGCCGCTACGTGACACTGAGCGGCAGGCCAACGTCAGGTAACGCTTGGTGGCGGGGCACGTTCGACGTCCGCCAAGACAACGCCATGGCCGCTGTCAGGCCCTGACGACAACCATGGCGTCGCACTCGGTGTGGGTCAGTGACCGCCACCGAACGGGAACGGCCACAGGGAACCACCGTCGCCGTCAGAACCACCGCGGGAACCGCCGGGGTTCCAGTCACCGGAGCCACGGCCGGGATTCCAGTCGTCGGAGCCACCGGAGCGCCCGGGGTTCCAATTACCGGAGCCCGAGCCGCCGGGNCTGCGCAGGCTGCGCCTCTGGCGCGGGTGCCGGGAGCTTGGCCGGGGCACTGGGCACCACGGCGCCCTGTGCCGGAGCCGGCCGCTGATCGACCGTCGGCCGGATGCTCACCGCAAGCGAAATAACCAAGGCCACAACGCCTACCACGAACACCGAAGTCAACGCGCTACCGACCAGGAGGAAGGGTTTGCGTTCCTCCTCCAGCGGCATGTCGTCGGCGACGAGGTCCAACCCGTCGATCGGTGCGTCACCGGCCGGCGCCATCTCGGTGGCCAGGCCGGCCAGTCCGTAGGCGCTGCCCGCGGTGGTGCCGTCGGGATCCTGGGAGTAGGCCAATCCGACTGTGGTGGCCTCGAAGGCCGGAGCGTTGGCCGAGGCCAGCGCCGCGCCGCGGGCCAGCGCCATCTCGGGCTCGTCGGGAGCACTGATCGGAAGCGACACCAGGTTTTCCAGGTGCGCCTTGACCGAGGCGACGTCCACGCCTGCACCCAGGACGAACATGCCCTGCGGTGCCGAATCGGCGGCGTCGACCGCGGCGGCCATCTCGGTGAGCACGGCCATGGCGTCCGCACTGTGCAGGGACCGGCCCAGCACCTTGACCACCGAACCGTCCTCGGTCTGTACCACCGACAGCGTCGCGGTGTCACGATCGATGAACAGCAGCGCCGTCGTGTCGTATCCGACCGCGCGGCCGACCGCCTGGGCCAGCGCCGCGGCGGCGTGGCCTTCGGAGACCAGCATGACGTCGTCGATGCCGTGCGCGGACAATTTGTCGCGCAGCGCGGCCGCGTCCGAATGGTCGGTCCAGGTGACACCGATCGACTTCAGATGGTGCCCGCCCGAAGCGGCACTCTCCTGCGTTCCGAGGATGGCGGCAACCACTTGATCGGCCGCGCTGGTGGTTGCCGAATCGTCACCGGCGGTGACGTCGAAGACGTCGTGGTCGACCGTGACCCCGTCGGCTTTCTCGCCCTCGACCAGCACCATGCGGACCGTCGTAGGTGCCATCGCCACACCGAGTACGATGTCCACCAAGCCCTCCAATGTGTTTGCTGCACTGCCGTTGTCGTCATTGCACACACATTCCGCACGAGCCGACAACTAGAACCTTCATCGGTGTAACCTGCTCGATCGTTACACCCGAGCGCATTAGCTACGGCGCTGAGATTCCGGTCGGACCGCGACGGCATGGTGTACGCCGGCGACGGTTAGTTAGACCCTACTCGGCATTACGACAAACGGCTCCGGCCGGTTCATCCCATCTTGTCTTCCTCGGCCGGATCGGGGCGCTGATCCAGGGTTCCCAGCTGACCCAGCGCGCCGCCGAACAGGCCCGGCCGACGCTGCGGCAGATGCCCGTGAACGCCTTCGGCGTATGCGGATTCGGCGTGCTGGGTGAAGTCGACGCCGGTGGTCTCGTCCTCCGCGCTGACCCGGAATCCCATGAACCGGTCGATCGCCTTGGCCAGCAGATAGGACACCGTGAACGCATAGACGGCGACCACGACCGCACCGAGCAGCTGCTTACCCAACTGGGTGAGCCCGCCGCCGTAGAACAGTCCCTGCGGGCCGGTGGTCATCACCTCGGTGGCCAGGAATCCGATCAGCAGCACACCGACCACGCCGCCGACGAAGTGCACGCCGACGACATCGAGCGAGTCGTCATATCCGAAGCGGAATTTCAGGCCGATTGCAAAGGAACACACCACGCCTGCGGCCAGACCGACCACCACCGCGCCGAGGGTGTTGACCGTGCCGCACGACGGGGTGATCGCCACCAGGCCGGCCACCACGCCCGACGCGGCGCCGAAGGTGGTGGGCTTGCCGTCGCGGACCTGCTCGACAGTCAGCCAGCCGAGCATGCCGAGGCAGCCCGCGACCAGGGTGTTGAGGAAGATCGCGGCGGCGGTGCCATTGGCGGCCAGCGCCGAGCCCGCATTGAAGCCGAACCAGCCGAACCACAGCAGGCCGACGCCGAGCAGCACGAAGGGCAGGTTGTGCGGGCGCATCGCGTCCTGCTTGAAGCCGATGCGGGGGCCGAGCACCAGGGCCAGTGCCAGCGCAGACGAGCCGGAGACGATCTCGACGACGAGGCCGCCGGCGTAGTCGAGCACTCCGAGGCCGGCCAGCCAGCCGCCCGGACCCCAGACCCAGTGCGCGACGACGGCGTACACCGCGACCGCCCAGAGCGGGACGAACAGCATCCAGGCGGCGAACTTCGCCCGGTCCGCGATGGCCCCGCTGACCAGGGCGGCGGTGATGATCGCGAAGCTCAGCTGGAAGGTGGCGAACAACAACTCAGGGACCGAGCCGTGGGCCGTGCTCGGGGTGATGCCGAGCATGCCGATGTGCTGCAGACCGCCGATCAGGCCGCCGCCGGCGTCGTCGGAGAAGGCCAGGGTGTAGCCGACCAACAGCCAGGCCACGGTGACCAGCGGGATCGAGATGAAGCTCATCATGATCATGTTGAGCACGCCGGTGGTGCGGACCATGCCGCCGTAGAAGATGGCGAGGCCGGGGGTCATCAACAGGACCAGCGCGGTGCTGGCGAGCAGCCAGGCAGTGGCAGCCGGATCGATCTCTTGCACGTCGGGCTCCTTCGGTCCCGACGAGAATCTCCGGCCCGCGTTTCAGCTGCGCGGCGAGCGTGTTTCCGGCGTGTTTCGTGTTGCGGCGTGGTTACTGGAAGTTCACCGGGGCTCTTGCGGCCGCCGCTGCGTCACACCCAGTGGCCACTTATGACACGCGAATCGCTGGTCTGCCTGTCATAAGTGGCCACTCGGCGCCGGGTCTACGACTTGATGAAGTTCAAGTGCGAGCGTGACGGCGTCGGGCCGCGCTGACCCTGATACTTGGAGCCGACCTTGTCGCTGCCGTACGGATGCTCGGCCGGGCTGGTCAGCCGCAGCAGGCAGAGCTGTCCGATCTTCATGCCCGGCCACAACGTGATGGGCAAATTGGCGACGTTGGACAGCTCGAGGGTGATGTGCCCGGAGAAGCCGGGGTCGATGAACCCGGCCGTCGAGTGGGTCAACAATCCGAGACGACCCAGCGAGGACTTGCCTTCCAGCCGCCCGGCCAGATCGTCGGGCAGCGTGCACACCTCGAGCGTGGAGCCCAGCACGAACTCACCCGGGTGCAGCACGAAAGGCTCACCTTCGCCCGGTTCCACCAGCGAGGTCAGCTCGTCTTGCTGTTTGGCCGGGTCGATGTGGGTGTAGCGGGTGTTGTTGAACACCCGGAACAGGTTGTCCAGGCGGACGTCGACGCTTGACGGCTGCACCAGCGCATCGTCGAACGGCTCGATGGCCAGCCGCTTCGCGGCGATCTCGGCCCGGATGTCTCGATCGGAGAGCAGCACCCGACGAGCGTATCGGTTAGCGACGGATCACCTCCGCCAACGGCGGCAAGGTGATGTCGGTGTGCGGCACCGTGATGGGCGTCTGTGCCGCCTGCACGGCCGGCGGCAGCACCTTCTGCGCCACGGCATTGATCTGCGGGTTGCTCAGGGCCGCCACGAGCAGGGGGTTGGGCGGCTGCGGGGCGGCCGCAGGTGCCGGGAAGGCGGCCGGGTTGGCATTGGGCGGCAATATCAGCGCAGGTGGGGGCGGCGGAGCCGGTGTGGCCGGCGGGAGCGGTTCGGCATGTTGGGCCGGCCTCGACGCTTGCGCCGGGGTGCCGCCGTCTTCTCCTCGTACGGTCAGCGCCAGAAACACCGAGCCGGCCAGGACCAGCACCGCGGTGGCGACGATCATCGTCAGCGTGCGCACCAGCGGATCGCGCTTCGGCTGCGGCACGGCGTCGGCATCGGGCTCATCGAGTTCGGGCGCGGCCGCCAGTCTCGCGGCGCGCGGGACGAAGATCGACCCGGTCGTGGCGTCCGCGTCGCGTTCGGGTGGCACGATGTCGACGCTGGCGAGCAGCGCCCCGCGTCCCAGCAGCAGTGCCGCGTCGTCGCCGAGCACGACCGGCCGTGACATCACCGAATTCACCTCCTCGACAAGACTTTCCGCACCGGGGGCCGATCCGGCGATGGCGACGGCGCCGATCGGCTCCGGGAAGCTGTCGCAGGCGCCACGCAGCGCGAGCACCGTGGTGGCCTCATCCGGGCCGTTGAGCTGACGGCTACGCAACCGGCGCGTACCGTCCTCGCGCTCGGCACCGATCAACGCCAGCATGGTCACGTCGGGCTCCACGATGCACAGCGCGATCGAGTCGCGCTCGGCGATCTGGACGGTGTATTCGGCAGCCGCTTCGAGCGCGTCGGCGGTGGGCACCAACGCGACGTTGTTGATGGCCAGCTCCTCGAGTGCGTCGAGCACCAGTTTGGCCTCGATGGACACCGCGTCGGTCCAGGTCAAGGCGACACGGGCGACGGTGTTCCCGTTGGCCGCGGCCGCGGCGTAGGTGCCGAGCACCGCGCTGACCACGTGCTCGCTGAAGCCGGGCCGCTCGACGCCGACACCGGTATCGGCGTCGAACGAATCGTGGTCGATCACCGCGCCGTCGCCGCGAGCCCCCTCCATCAGGAGGAGCCGGGCGTCACGCGAGGTCATGGCAATACCGATAACGACATCCATTGGTTGAATCCCTCGGTTGATGCGGCCCGATGTGCGGGCCTGTTCGCTCCATTCAGCACCGGATGGAGACCCGTGCAATCGACGGTAGAGAGCGCAACTGAGAACTTCGTCGCAAGCTTTTACGCGACTCTCAGGGTGGGGCGCAGATGGCAAACATGTTCTGGCGTCCTATGTTTCGCCATGGCATCCACGCGGTCCAGTCCGCACTGGGCAACCGCCGGCCACCAGCGCCGACGGCTTTCGCCACCCGGAGCCACCCGGCACTATCCGTCCGGCGGCACCTCCGGCGTCAATTTCTTAGACTCGCCGGGCGATGCTCGCACCGCCTCACACACGGTCGCGGCCGGCTTGCTATCCTTCGTCAGCAGCAATGCCGATGTAGTTCAATGGCAGAACATCAGCTTCCCAAGCTGAATACGCGGGTTCGATTCCCGTCATCGGCTCCACGATTACGAGCGCGCGCTGCCCTACGGCCACCGCCGATGCCGCGTGCGGAGCCCCAAATATGTGCAGCTGAGGCATGTGTGGCGTCCGTAAAATTTCTCCCATGCCAGGACCCTTGCGTGTCGATGCGGAGTCGCTCCGCAATACTGCGCGGGCGCAGTCCGAAGTCGGTGACTTCATCTCGGGCATGGCGGTCGGCCAGTCCCTGACCACGGCGGGCACCGGGGTCCCCGGACTGCTCAGCGAAGGGGCCTGCCAGTTCGCCGGCTCGACGATGGACACCGCGCTGGGTGCGGTCCACGAAGACCTGACCGAGCATGCCACCCGTCTGTCGACCGCCGCAGAGCACTATCACGGCATGGACGAGGCGTCCGGGCGCCGCCTACGCAAGTTCGCTCCATGACTGATCCCGTCGGTCTGAGGTCTGCCCGGTGGCGGTGACGATTCCGCAGGTGCAGGCCTCTCAACCCGAGACGCTCACGGCCACCGCAACCGAACTCGGCCAGAAGGCTTCGGGTTTGGCCGGTCGCATCGAAGGCCAACGCGCCAACATCGACGGCTTGCGGTCGGCGTGGCAGGGCACCGCGTCCGACGCGGCGGTCGCGAACGCCCAACCGACGCTGGCGCGCATGCAACAGATCCACGACGCGCTGACGCGGGCTGAGACTGTGCTGCGGGACGGCGGCACTCAACTCGCCCAGACCCGCAGCAGCCTGCTCGGCGCCGTCGACCAGCTGAAGGCCCAGGGCTGGCAGGTCGCCCCCGACGGCACGGTGTCGGTGCGCCCCGGAAGCGCCTTGGACCAGTACGGCAAGGCCGGCTCGGTCAACGCCATGATGCTTCAGCAGTTGGCGGCCGCGAACACACTGAGCATCAAGACGCAGTTGGCGAGCTTCGACACCGCCGATCGGCAGCTCAACCAGAACCTTCGGACCGCCGTCGGAGGTTTGGAATCCGCGCCGCAGAAGTTCGGGTCAGATGGCGCCCCTCGTCCACAAGCTCCTTATGACACCGGCTCAGAGATCCCGGTCGGGCAGGACGCCAAGGCGGTCAAGGACTGGTGGACGTCGCTCCCGGAGGAAAAGCGCGCGCAACTGCTGAAAGACTGGCCTGAGAAGCTCGGCAATCTCGACGGCATCCCCGTCGCCGACCGGAACACCGCGAACCAGGCCATCATGCAGCGCGACATCGATCGCCTCGCCGAGGTGGCCGAGGCCCGCGGCGTGACGACAGAAGAGGTGCTGGCCCATCCTGAGCTGTACGGCATGGCGGGGCCGATGATGGACCGGTACAACAATGCGGTCAAGGTCAAAGAGGCCCTCGAAGCCAACGCCAACAAGACAGGTGCGCCCACCTTCCTGCAGGTGTATGAGCCCGAGGCATTCGGTGGCGACGGGCGAGCGGCCATCGCGATCGGCGACCCCGATCATGCCGACAACACCGCGGTCGTCGTGCCCGGCACCGGAAACAGCGTGGGTTCAGGTTGGCTCGGCAGCGGGGATCCGAATCAGTCCAACGACGCAGTCAACCTTTACAACGAGAGCAGAGCCGCTGATCTGTCGAGGTCCACGGCGGTGGTCGCGTGGATGGGGTACGACGCTCCGGATGGCATGTCCGATCCCCGGGTCGGAGCCACTGCCCTGGCTCGCGAGGGCGGCCAGTTGCTGGCTTCGGATGTCAACGCTCTCAACGCTACTCATGAAGGTGACGGCCATATGACGGTGCTCGGGCACTCCTACGGATCGACGACCGTCGCTGACGCCGCCGCCGGGTATGGCATGAACACCGACGATGTGGTTCTGGTCGGCTGTCCGGGCACCGACTTGGCCGACAGCGCAGCGGATTTTCACCTCAATGAGGGTGGACAGCTTTATGTGGGGGCGGCCTCGAGCGACCCGGTGACATTGCTGGGTTCGGCAATTCCCCAGACGCCGGTACCCGGCACCGGCTGGAGCATCGCACTCGGCGACGACCCCGCGATGGACGGCTACGGGTCCACCCGATTCAAAGCCGAGGTCCCCGGCTTGACCTCGCCGATCGGTGACCACAGCCAGTACTACACCCGCGGGGGTGAATCACTGTTCAGCATGGCCGAAATCGTTTCCGGCCACGGCGATCTCCTCGAGCAACATGGGATGACCGCCCGGCACCGAATCCCCGAATTCTCCGGTCTCCCGGTACTGAACGACCCAGAAACGTATCGTCCAGGTACATCGGGACACACCCATGGATAGCACCGACGACGAGAAGTTTGAGATGCCAAACACGAAGAAGCGCAAAGCTTTCGCCGCGGCCAAGGCAACCATGGCTGCAATAGGGGCAGCAACTCTGGTTTCAGGATGTGGAGTAGTGAGCGGGATCATGAACGACGGCGTTGAGAATCCGATCACCCCGGAGCAGTCCAAGGCACAGGTAATCGATGCCGCAAAGGACATCGTGGCCACCCTCGACTTGGAGGTCGTGAAGGCGGTCTTTTGGCGTGCCTCGTGCAACGACCAGGGCGAACCGCCCTACCGCGGCGAGATGCGGATCTCCTATCCGCTGGCGCCGAACTTCGACGCATCCGTAACCGAAGCGGACCAAATGATTCAGCAGCTTCGGAGCAAGGGGTGGACCGATGCCTCCGATTTCCACAGCCACAGCACCGCGCTGACCAAGGGCGGCGTGGTGGCGCTGCTGGGTCCACAGAGCGTCAGCGACACCACCCGTGGCCTCGAACTGTTCGGCGAGTGCCGCGACATGACCACCGACCAGAACCAGAACAGCATGGTGGAGGTCGACCTCTCACGACCGTGACCACGTCGCGAACCTGAGCGGTCGATTGCCCGGTGGCGGCCGACGGCTCTTACCGGTTACCTCATTTATTGAGAACCCTCATTGACAATTGTGGTCACCGTGGTCGACAGTGCTAGGCGTCCACGAACGAGAGGCGCCACATGAGCACTGCCGCGCAGGTCACCGATCCGTCGCGCACCGACAATCAGCTCGAGCAGCTCAACGAGCTCGGCTATTACGCGGTGACGCGGCACCCGGCGGATGTCCGAGTGGTGCTGCCCGAGGCCCGCGCCGCCGAGGCGCTGGGCTTGGGTTCCTGCCACATCGGCGAGCGGTTCACGGTGAAGGACCCCGCGGTGCTCTCGGGCGCGCTGGCCGGCTGCAGCACGACGCTGGGCATCGCCCCGTCGACCAACCACCACACCCGCCACCCCACTGTCACCGCGACGATCGGATCCACGATGCACGCGCTCACGGAGGGCCGGTTCGCGATGGCCTTCGGACGCGGGATGGCGGCGTACTGGCAGGCAATGGCCCTCCCGGTGGTGACCGAGGCCCGGCTGCGCGATTTCTTCGGCATTCTCCGTCGCCTCTGGGCCGGCGAGATGATCGTGAACCACGACGGCCCGGCCGGGAAGTTCCCGTTCCTGCGCCACGCGAACGGCCTGGACGAGGGACCTCCCATCGGCCTGGTGGCGGTCGGCCCGAAGACCATGGAGCTCGCCGGCGAGATCGCGGATTTCGTTGTGCTGCATACCTTCTTCTCCGACGAGGCGACGGAGACATCGGTCGCGGCGGTACGCCGGGGCGCCGAGCGCGCGGGCCGGGATCCGGACAGCGTTCGCATCTGGGCATGCCTGGCGACGGTCTGCGACACGTTGTCGGAGGAGGATCAGTTACGTCGCGGGGTCGGGCGGCTGGCCACCTATCTGCAGGCGTACGCGGGCGTGCTGGTGTCGGCCAACGGCTGGGATCCCGCCGCCTGGGAGCGGATCAAGCAGACCGAACTGTTCACCGCGGCGGCCGCGGCGGGACCGATCGACGCCAGTGCCTCATTCGAGACGCTGCAGCAGATCGCCGAGTTGATCCCGGCCGAATGGCTGGACTCGGTGGCCAAGGGGTCGCCGCAGGACTGCGCGAAGACCATAGCCCGCCAGTACGACCTCGGCACCCACTCGGTGATCATGCACGGGGCGAGCCCACAGGAACTCGAACCCGTCGTCCGTGCCTACCGGGCCAACCGGCCGACGCTGCGGCGGGCCGTCGCAGCCAACCCGGGGAAGTTCGCCTGAACGCCGGCGAATCCCCGCAGGCCGCCCGGGCTGAGGAGCAGTGGCGTGATGCGGTTCCCGCCGCGGCCCCGCAGTCGGCCGCGGGCACCCGACTGAACAAGCGTGGCCTTGAGACCCGCGCCCGCCTACTCGACGTCGCCATCCGCTGCCTGGCCGACAGCAGTGGCGAGCCGGTCTCGGCGAATCGCATCGCCAAAGACGCCGGGGTCACCTGGGGCACGGTGCAGCATCAGTTCGGTGACCTGGACGGGCTATGGGTGGCGGTTATCTCCGAGATCCATTCCCGCAGTTGGGTATCCAATCAAGATCGGCCGCCGACGCGCAGCGGCACCTTGCGTGAGCGGGTGGCCAACGTCATCGACTCGGTCTGGACCTACCTGGCCACCACCGAGGGGCGGGCACTCACCGCACTGCGAACCTCTCTTCCCGCGCGCCGCTCCGATATCGCCGTCGAATACCCCCGGACAGCAGCCGCTTTCGCGGCGCGCGAACTCGATTGGATTCAAGGCTTCGACTATCTGATGGATGGGCTCGAGCTGGATCCGGACAAGCTCTACCGGGTGCGGTGCCTGCTCCCCGCCGCTATCCGGGGCCTCAGCAACGAGCGCGAGATCGGTTTCACCTCGGACCTCGACATCGCCCGCGCCGCACTGACCGACGCGGTGGTGGCACTGCTTTCGCAGCCGGGCGAGTGAGCCACGGCCGGCTCGTCGAGATTGCGCTCAGGGTCGTGAATACGCATCCACAACGACCCTCAGTGCAATTTCGACGCCAACAGCCGAGCGACACCACAACCGCGAATCAGCTTGACCGACACCATTTTCAATCCAAACCAGGCAACCGGTAGACCGAAACTGACCGCGCGAGCACCACGAAGACACCCGCCATCAGGGCCGGGCCGTGGGATACTCACTGGATGGGCCGCGCGCAGCAGCACGAGATGACCCGAACCCCCGTCGACGAGTTGTCGGCGTTCGAAGTGGCAACCCGAGATCTGGTAGGGGTGGCGCTGCGTAGCGTCGACCAACTGGAGATCTCGCTGCCGCAGTTCCGGCTGTTGCTGGTTTTGCAGGAGCGCGGCAAGCTGACGTCGACGGAGTGCGCTCAGGCGCTCGGGGTGGTGGGTTCGACGGTGACGCGCCTGGCCGACCGGCTGGACGCGTCCGGCCACCTGAGCCGCGGATCGGACCCGACCAACCGCAGCGTCGTCACGCTGGCACTGACCGAGCGTGGACGCAAACTGGTCCGCCAGGTCACCACCCGCCGCCGGCGGGAACTGGCCCGGGTGCTCGACCGGCTCGATCCGGATGAGCGCGCGGCCTGCGCGTCGGCATTGCGCAGTTTCCACGAGCTACTCGTCGAAGATGATCACGACGATCTGAATCGCCCGATTCCGTTGTAGGTTCTCACCCGAATCGGGCGATTGACAGATCGCTTTTCCGATGCCTTTCGACGACGGGCGGCTTGAGGAAATGTCTTGGGACACAGTCGTTATGGACTGTTATCAAGTCGTGCGGTGATTTCTCGAGTCAATATGCCTCATCAGGAATACCGTGAATCAACATGGAATCGAACAACGATGACATGTCCGAGACCGCGCGCAATACCCGAGGCAAACTGTCGAGACGTTCGATGCTGGGAGGCATCGCCGCCACCGGAGTCGGAGTCGCCGCCGCCGGCGCACTCGTCTCCGGCTGCGAGAACTCCGACAAGCCCGGCGCCGCAGGCGACGCGGGCCCACCCGACTTCGGCACCGGCATCAACGAAGGCTTCAACGGCAAGATCGAGCTCGATGTTCGGGATTCGAAACCGGATTGGACACCGTTCGAGCTCAAGCACGCGCCGGAGGGCGCACCCAACGTTCTCGTGGTGCTCTTCGACGACACCGGTATGGCGTCCTGGTCCCCGTACGGCGGCCGGATCAACATGCCGACCATGCAGCGTCTGGCTGACAACGGCCTGATCTATTCGCAGTGGCACACCACGGCGCTGTGCTCGCCCACCCGGTCCTGCTTCTTGACCGGCCGCAACCACCACGTGAACCGGTTCGCCAGCATCACCGAGGGTTCCGACGGGTTTCCGGGCGCGGCGGCCCGCCTGCCCGCGCAGTGCGCGACGATCGGGCAGGTGCTCCAGGACAACGGCTACAGCACCTTCTGGGTCGGCAAGAACCACAACGTCCCCGAAGAGGACGTTTCCAGTGGCGGCAGCAAATCGGAGTGGCCGCTGCAGAAGGGGTTCGACCGCTTCTACGGCTTCCTCGGCGGCGAGACCAACAACTGGTATCCGGATCTGGTCGAGGACAACCGCTTCATCGAGCAGCCGTACTCCCCTGAGCAGGGTTACCACCTGTCCAAAGACCTTGCCGATCAAGCGATCCGGATGCTACGCGACCAGCGGTCCAGCAACCCGTCCAAGCCCTGGTACATGTGGTTCTGCCCCGGTGCGAACCACGCACCGCACCACAGCCCGGAAGAGTACGCCGCCAAGTACAAGGGCAAGTTCGACGACGGCTACGAGGCCTACCGCGAATGGGTGCTCGCCCGGATGATCGACAAGGGCATCATGCCCGAGGGCACCGAGCTCACCCCGATCAACCCACTGCCCGAGGACGTGGCATCGGAGGCCGACGCGGTGCGGCCGTGGGATTCGCTGAGCGCGGACGAGAAGAAGCTGTTCAGCCGGATGGCCGAGGTTTTCGCCGGTTTCTCCGAATACACAGATGCCCAGATCGGCCGGGTGATCGACTATCTGGAGCAGACCGGTCAATTGGACAACACCATCGTCTTCTACTGCGCGGACAACGGCGCGTCCGGCGAGGGGTCGCCCAACGGCTCGGTCAACGAGAACAAGTTCTTCAACGGCTACCCCGACGATCTCGCCGAGAACATGAAGATGCTCGACCGGCTCGGCACCCCGGACACCTACAACCACTATCCGACGGGCTGGGCCGTCGCGTTCTCCACGCCGTTCCAGATGTTCAAGCGCTACTCGCAGTTCTCCGGCGGCACCTGCGATCCGATGGTGATCAGCTGGCCCAAGGGCATCAAGGCCAAGGGGCAGGTGCGCCACCAATATCACCACGCGACCGACATCGTGCCGACCATCCTCGACGTCACCGGTATCGAGATGCCCGAGGAGTACCGCGGCATCAAGCAGTACCCGGTCAACGGAGTGTCGATGCGATACAGCTTCGACGGCGCCGATGAGCCGACCACCAAGAAGCGCCAGTATTACGCGATGCTTGGCACCCGAGGCATCTGGGCCGACGGCTGGAAGGCGTCGGCGCTACACGCACCGATCAGCGGGAAGGGCCATTTCGATCAGGACAAGTGGGAGCTGTTCCACGTCGACGAGGATCGCTCCGAGTCCAAGAACTTGGCCGACCAGAATCCGGAGAAGCTCAAGGAGCTGATCGATATCTGGAACCAGGAGGCCAAGGACAACTACGTCCTGCCGCTCGATGACCGCGTCCCGGTCGAATTGCTCACCATCGAGCGGCCGCAGTTCGAACCGCCCCGCACTCGCTACGTTTACTACCCCGACACCGCCCCGGTGCCGGAAGGTGTGGCGGCCAACATCCGCGGCCGGTCCTACAAGATCATCGCCGATGTCGACATGACCAAGGACGCCCAGGGCGTGCTGTTCGCCCACGGTTCGCGCTTCGGCGGTCATGCCCTGTTCGTCAAGGACAACAAGCTGCACTACGTCTACAACTTCCTGGGCATCAAGCCCGAGCAGGTGTTCGTCTCGGGACCACTTCCGGAGGGCAAGCACGCCCTTGGCATGGAGTTCATTCGGGAAGGCAAGGGCCAGTACGGCGAATCCACCGGCACCACAGTGCTTTACGTGGACGGTAAGGAGGCGGCTCGAGGACCGATGCGGGCGCAGACCGGCAAGTTCACGCTCGCCGGTGACGGCCTGTGTGTCGGGTTCGACAGCGGCGACAACGTGTCCCAGCTCTACCAGAACCCGGGACGGTTCACCGGCGGCACCATCAAGGGCGTCGCGGTCGACGTGAGCGAGGAGTCCTACGTCGATCTCGACCGCGAGGCGCAGGCGGCGTTCGCCACGGACTGACGCTTCGAGCCGGGATCCGCCCCTGTCACCGTCAGGTGACAGGGGCGGATCCGTCAACGCATGTCGTGCGTCCCGACTATTTTGGTCTGGAATCCTGACGATAGGAGCGACCGTGGACTCTGACACGATCTGGCGCCACATCGATGAGCAGCGTGGCCGGCTCGCCGATCTTCTCGACACCTTCCAACCCGAACAGTGGGCGACGCCGTCGCTCTGTGCGGGTTGGACGGTACGTGAGGTTGCCGTCCACATCACGCAGTCCCACGTGCGCCTCGGCGAAATGCTGCTGGGGGCGCTCAAGTCGGGCTTCCGGTTCGACGCCATGGTCCGCCGGGCGGCGCTGGAAGACCCGGCCGACCCGGCGGCCATCACGGCACGCCTGCGCGCCATGGCCGGTTCCCGGAAGCGGCCGCCGATGACCAAGGAAGTCGATCCGCTGATGGACGTTCTGGTCCATACCCAGGACATCTGCATCCCCCTCGGGATCGACCGGCCGATGCCCGCCGACGCCGCCGTGGCCGTCGCGGAACGCTTGTGGCACATGAAATTTCCGTTCGCACCGCAACGCGATCTGCCGGGTTACCGCTTCGTGGCCACCGATACCGATTACGCCGCCGGACCGCAGTGGGGCGCGCTTCGCGAGGCGCCGATCCGCGACATCGTGTTGATGTTCTCGCGACGAGTCGACGTGCCCGATTCCGAACCCGAGACCGACGCCGCTGCCGATTAGCCGTACATCACTCGTGGGCCGGTCATTTCAGGCTGTCGATTCTGGTCCGCAGCATGTCGGCAAGAAGCTCCGTCTGCCGGTCGCCGAAACCGATCTGGGCGCATCTGTCCGGCCAGCTGTGTGCGGCGTCGACAAGTTCGTCGATCATCCTCGTCGTCGCGCGCGGCCTGACACCGAGACGCTCGCCGGCATCGACGAAGTCAGACCGGGACAACCGGTTGGCGCGACCGAATAAATTGAGCGCCATAGGGTCTCGCCAACCTGCGTACGGTTGCGTGCAGAGCAGGTCGTAGGCAGGGGTCGGTTGCCATACGCCGTCGAGGTCATAGATCGACAAGTTCTTGCCGTGCAGGTCGCCATTTCCGATGAGCCAGGAGAACACGACGGCCTTGAGTAGCTCAGCGGTGGCGGCCACCTTGGAGCCGCCGCCTCGCGCACACGCCTCGGCGAGGCCGGTGATCGCAGCCTCGGTGGTGATGCGGTATTTCGACGCCGGATACATATCGGCCACCTGACACGCGTCCTCCTGCGCGATGCGTGTCGCATCCACGCGGTCGAATCTGGTGACGAGCAGGGCGCTGCGGCCGGCGGCATCATGCAGCAGTGAAGTGGGGGCAACCCGCAGTCCACATGCGGCGGCCATGGTCATGAAGAAGTGCTCATTCTCGACGAGGTTCGGGTACTCCGCCGGATTGAGCTTCAGTATCGCCGGCCCCGAACGGGTTTGCGTAGGAGCCGAGATCATGGCGGCACTGACCTTCGGCTGGACCCCCGCCAAACCCACGGGATCGGCCGATACCGAACCGGTCAGCTTCTCGAAGACCAATCGGAAGTCGGTGTCTCGCTCAGGGTCGAACATCGCTGCCGGGCGAACCGGTTCGGCCCCAGCCGGGAACACCCGGACATTGCCGATGGTGTCCGCTCCGATCGCCAACAACAACGTCAGGTGATCGTCGGCGGACGTCTTGGTCGATGTCGTCACGACTCCCAGCCGCACCCCTTCCGGCAACAATCCCGCGAAGAACGCCGGTACGGCACCACCGGTGGTGACGACGGGGTAATCGCGCGAGCGCAACAATGACCACGCGACCGACCGCTCTCGGAGTGAGCCACCACCAGCGGGCCCATCGGCGGCGTAGTAGAAGCTGATCTGGTCACCGCTCTCCCGCACGAGATGCGCAACGCGGTGCTCGCCGAGGTAAACGTCAGCCTCGACGATGCCGCGTAAGTCCGGAGTTTCGGAACTCGTCATTCGGCCGTCTTGCTGACGACGAAGTGCAAGCCCAAGACATCGGCGATCTCGAGGACCGAACCGAACTTGATCGACCCGCTTCCCCGCTCCAGCGACTGCACGCTGGAGCGGGACACGCCAGCCAGGTCGGCCACGGCCTGCTGGGTGAGCCGCAACGTGATGCGGCGCTCGGCAAAGAGTCGGCCTATGCGTGCAATTTCAGGCATAGAACCTTGGGTCGAGGGTCTGGTACGCCGCGGGACTGCCATCTCACCCCTATGCTTGAAAAATAACGCACAACTACCATCGCATCCGACTCACGGGGCAGTCAAGCAGTTATGCCTGAAATACAACGCTTAACCCGCAGGCAGTATCCGTACCCTATGCCGGACCAGAGGACGGCCGGCCCCCGCTCTGCACTTCGTGCAGCCGTTTGTACAGGCCACCTTGCGCCATGAGGGTCTCATGGTCACCACTCTGCGTGATGCGCCCGTCTTCCAGCACCAGGATCCGGTCGGCCACCGCCGCAAGGAAATCCAGATCATGGCTGACCACCAGGCAGGTGCGGTCCTTGGCATAGTCACGAATGACGCCGATCATCCAGGCCCGCTGGTCGGCGTCGAGGTTCTCGGTCGGCTCGTCGAGCAGCAACACCTCCGGTCGCCGCAGCAGGCAGCGCGCCAGCGCGATCAGCCGCTTCTGGCCGCCGGAGGGCACTTGCACATCGACCACGGTGTCGTACCCGTCGTGCATCTTCGTTGTGATGAGGGAATGAATGTGAGCCTCGGTGCAGGCTTCTTCGATGTCGGCGTCCGTCGCATCGGGCCGCGCCAGCCGGATGTTTTCCCGGATGGTGTCCTTGGTGAAGAACGGGAACTGGGCGAGCTTGGACACCTGTTCGCGCAGTGAGTCGATGGTGACGGTCGAAATATCGTTGCTGTCCAACAGGATTCGACCCCTCTGCGGGTCGCGGAATCGCAGAAGCAGGTTGAACACCGTCGACTTGCCCGACCCGATGCCGCCGACCAGCCCCACCGTCTCCCCCTCGGCGACACTGAACGACAACCCATCGAGCACGTTCTCGCCGGGCACGTACCCGAAGGTCACTTCGTCGAAAACCAGGTTGCCGTGCACCGCCTCCAGCGCGACGGCGTCAGTCACCTCACGTACCGACGGCTGTGTGTCGAGCAACTCGTAGGTGGACGTCACATTTGGTGCCAGTGCCCGATATGTCGTGTACGACCCTAGAACCCTTTGCGCAGCACTGAACATCACCGGAACCGCACCCGCGAACACCAGGAGGCCGGCGAACGTCAGGCCGAAGTGCCCGCTTAGCCCGACGCCGACGAGGAGTACGACCACCGTGCTCAGTGCGACGAAGATTTGTGAGCCGTTGACGGTGGCCTGCATCCACACCACCGAGGCCGCCGATCCCTTCGCGGCTTCCTCGGAGACGGCATGAAACCGCCTGCTGCGGACGGGTTGTGCGTTGAACATCTGGATCTCGGCGATCCCGCTGATCGTCTGCTCGACCTCGGTGGCCATCGCCCGCTCGGAGTTTCGCACCCGTGTCATCACCGCCTGCACGTGACGGCCGGCGAATCTGAGGGTGAGCAGCGCCAGCGGCGTCAGCAGCAGCGTGGCCGCCGTCATCTGCCACGAGATGGCCAGCAGGTAGCTGATCACCACCATCAGCACCACCGCGTCGATCACCGGTGGCAGCAGGCAATCGGTCAGGAGGCGTTGCACCGCAGTAGATTCCGTCATCACGCGGTGCATCAGCTCGCCGCTGCGCGCGCCCAGGAAGAAATCCAGGGACAGCGACTGCAGGTGGTCGTGGACGCGCTGACGGATGTCGACCACCAGGACCCGCTCGACCCGGGCGCCGATCCAGGCGTTGACGAAGTACATGAGCTGGGTCAGCACCAGCGAGGACGCCCAGACCGTCAGCAGCACGGCGAACGGTACCGGCCCGGCCAGGGAGTGCAATAGACCATCCTGACGGGCCACCAGCGGTCCGCTCAAATCCCATACGTCGCTGAGGTTTCCGCTGTTCCCTGCTTCTGAGATGACCTGGACCATCGGACCGAAGGCAGCCACCGTGACGTAGGGCAATGCCGAGGCGATCACACCGATCACCAACAGCAGAGCCAGCACGCTCCGGACCGCACGCAGCATGCCGAGGCTGCGCCACACCAGGAGCAGCGACGAGGCCACAGTCACCGGCACCCCCTTTTTCCGCGAAGGCTAACCCGCGGGTTCGTCGCTGTCGCGGGGAGCGTCCGGCTCGGAAGGCTCGTCGTCCTCGAAAAACTGCCGGATCGCGACGAACCCGCCGCGCCGGTACGCCTCGTAGGCCCAGATCGCCGCGATGATCGGCAGCGGGCCGAACGCCACCCACCACCGCGCCGACGGCGGAACCAGTTCGGCGATCACCTGGGAGCTGGGCTGACCGTCGACGACGGCGGGCAGCCATTCGTGCAACAGGATGGTCAGCATGCGGGTCGCCTCGAACGGGCCGGCGACGGTGGCCAGCACCCAACTCAGCGAGGCGATGAGCAGGGCCCAGGGCCACGCGAGCAGCAGTGACTGATCGTCGACGATGTCGGCGGCCGAGCGGATCGATTCGGCGACGAACGCGAAGCCGAGCGCCACCAGCAGCACCCCGATCTGGGCGGCCAGCAGATCGTCGAGCACCGAGTTGGCCAGCTCGTCGCCGCTGCGGGTCGGCAGGCCGAAGGCCAGCGACAGCAGCCCGGCCAGCAGGGCGAGCAGCATCAGTGCCGAGGTCGAGTCGTCGATGCGCATGAAGGAGTCGGTCAGGATGCGCATCACCAGTCGCGAGGAGGACGACGGCCGGGTCCGGTACAGGATCATCACCACCAGGCCGGAGATGACGATGGCGAGCAGCCAGGCCACCACGGCCGCGCAGATGATCACCAGCGCCAGTGAGCCGATGACGGGGACCAGTTGTTCGTTCGCGGTCTCGCCGTTGCGGACCACCAGGAGTGGGACGACGCCGATGGCCGCGACCCCCAGGGCGCGCAGCAGGATCGGCAGGGTAAATCCGGCGATGTCACCCGGATCGAGATCGGGATCGGTGCGGCGGATCGCGGCGATCTCGGCGCTCAGCACCGACCGGGCCCGGCGGAACGACATTTTGCGCGCCACGATGTGAATCTAGGCGGCGCTCGCAGCCCCGATCATGGGACACGCTGGGCGAACACGGGGCTCAGCGCAGGTAGAGCTCGCCGCCCGTCGGGTAACCGCCGCCCTTGGTGGTGAGGTGGACGTGGTCGTAGTGGCCGTAGCCGCCGGCCTTGGCGCCGCCACCGGGCGTGTAATAGGTGCCCCGCCAGATCGCGTCCTGCAGGGCGAAGCGCTCGGCATTCTTCAATGCGTAGGCGACGATCCGGTTGCCGAGCGCGATGCCCGCAGAGCTGGTGGCGTTGGGGATCATGATGTCGAGAGCCAGACCGTTGGGGTGCCAACGTAGGGCGTCGGCGCGGACGCCGCCGATCTCGCGGATCTCCGGGAAGTCCGCGCTGACGCTGCGGGCCGCCAGGATGGTCTTGACCTGCAGGCCGCGTTCCGGCGCCACTCCGACCGGCAGCAGTTGTGGGATGTTGATGACGCGCCACCGCGAGGCCGCGGCAGCGGGTTGTGCCTGCGTCGCACTCAGGCCGACCGTCTGTACGACGGGGGACGACGCGGACGCGGCCGGCGCGGCCACCACCTCCATGCAGCACGGCGGTTCCGGGGCCGGCGCCGGCGCCGCGGCAGGTTTGAGCTCCTCCGCGAATGGGGATGAAGCAGTATCACTGCCGCCTGCGAAGAACGCAGCGACCGGCGCGATGAACGCAGCCGCGACGGCCGGCAGTTTGCGCTGGCCTGGGCTGGCTAATGAGTGTCGGCCCACACGGGCACCATACGGGCCGTTCTTGAGCGTTGCAGCAACCGCTCCCCCGTTCTGAGAGTTTCCTCAGAAACGTGTCAAGCACATATGTGGCGTGTTTCCCAAGGTCAAAGGTCACAAATTGGTCACGGCGCCGGGATTTTTCTAAGAGGCACATCGCCCGATTGACAGTGATTTCGATTCAAAATCGTCACCCTCTTCACCGACCCTCGATACGCTGCGATCCGGATTGACGCGGCCGCAAATCGCGCAGGAGGTTTCGCGGGTGGCGATGAAGCTCTGGGACGGCGACCGACCCCTGTCCCGCCGCGTCGTGCTGGGCGAGAAGGCCGTTGCCACCCGCGGCATGTCCCTCAGATTCGCCACCGAGCAGATCGACACCACGACCGATTGGTGCTGCTTTGACGACGCCCGTCACCTCGTCTTCGTGCACCGCGCCGGACAGCTGCGCTCGATGGAGACCGACCTGGACTGGGGCCCATCGGGGCGAGGCGTGCCCAGGGTGGGCGACATGTGGGTGGTGCCGGCCGGCGACAAATGCGCGTCGCTGGTCGAAGGCGACACCGCCGAATACTGCGAGATCGCCATCCCGGACGGCCTGCTCGGCCCGACGACGCTGATACCGCGCGTTCGGCACCGCGATCCGCTGATCCATCAGATGGTGGAGCGCATCCACGACGTCGCCGATCGCGACGACGCGCTTGCGCGGTTACTCACCGACTCGGTGAGTGAAGCGATGCGGTTGTTGATCACCGATATGTACACGGTGAATCCACCACCCTTGACCGAGCGCAGGCCTCAAACCCTGGACTCGGCCACTCGCTCGATGATCACCGCGTTCCTAGAGGACAGTCTCGATTCCGAGATCACCCTGGAATCGCTTGCCCAACAGGCGAACATGCCGGTGGGGGTATTCATATCGGCGTTCCGTGCAGCGTTTCACACCACTCCGTACCAGTACCTCCTGGACCGGCGCATCGAACGCGCCAAGACCCTGTTGCGACGTACCTCGCGGACGATCACCGAAATCAGTGCGATGGTGGGCTTTTCGACACCGAACCACTTCGCCACGGCGTTTCGGCGCCGCGTCGGGGTGTCGCCTCGTGTCTACCGTGGTAACCGCTGAGCGCCGACTATGTGCAGAGCGCTTCGATCCGCTCGGTCTCGGCTTGCGCCTTCTGCAGCAGCGCCGCCTGATCCGACGCATCGTTGCCCATGCCGGCCAGCGCGTTCACCGCGACCGTCTGCAAGGTGCCGGCGAATTCCTTGACCGCATCGTTGAGGTCACCGGGCGCGGCCGGATCGAGATTGTCCAGCAGATAGGTGCCACCGCCGAGCATCGACAGCCGGGCATTGGCCGCAACGGCCTGCCCCGAGGTGGGATTGTCTTCCGGCTGGGTATGCGTCTGGATCGCGACCCCGGACGCGACCTTCCTGAAGTTGTCGCACGTGCGCGTGCGGGCGGCGCTCACCTGCTCCGAGGTCGGCTGCGGCGCCGGCGCCACAGCATTGTTGGATGCCTCGGGCCTGTCCAATAGCGCCGTAATCGCGACCCCGGCCGCGGCCAACGCGGCCACCAATGCGACGATCGCCACGGTGAGTGGGGTACGGCTGGGCTCTGACATGACCGCGACGTTAGCAGTGGCGACGACCGAAAGATGTTAATTCACAGATGTTTTCACATGAGTCGCCGACCCGGCTGACCCACAGCGCAATCCACCCCCTCCGTGATGGCGGGGAGGGGGTGGATCGTCGCTGTCATGACTGGCTAGAGCGGAACTCCGGTGCCGATGTCACGACTCGTCACGGTGGGTTGCACTGGCCCACCGATGTTTTGGCCGAGATTGGTTCAGAGGCCACCGCCCGCGCCGCCGGCTCCACCGCTTCCGCCGGTCTTGCCATCGCTGGACGCACTGCCGGATTCCCCGGCACTGCCCGGGCGGCTGCCGCCGAATCCCGTGCCACCGGTGCCTCCCGTACCGCCGGAGCCTGCCGGTTTGGTGGTGGAGACACTGGCGGTGCNAGTGGTGAAAAAGAGACAGTGCCCCCCGCTGCCGTTCCCGACCCCGGCGCCGCCTGCGCCGCCGTTACCGAAGATGCCACCGGTGCCGCCGACACCACCGTTGAGATGATCGGCGGTACCTGCGCCGCCGGCTCCGCCATTGCCGATCAGGCCGACGCTGCCGCCGGACCCGCCACCGAAGCCGTTGCCGCCCTGGCCGAACAGCATTCCGCCCCGGCCGCCATCACAGCTGGAGGCGCAGTCGCCGTCCACCGTGCCGTAGCTGTAGCCCTTCCCGATCAGGAGCCCGGCGTTGGGATTCTCGGCGGTGCCGTCACCCACGAACATTCCGATCAGCCCACGGCCACCCATGTCGAGGCCGTCAAGATTCACCCCGGCCGGCTTGGCCGCCACACCGTTACTCACCGGCGCGGCCCCAGATTCCCCGCCACCAGACCGGCTGACCGAGTTGGCTTGTGCGCCCGTGGGGTTGGTAGTGCTGGCCCCGCCACCGATCAACCCACCCAATGCTCTACCGGCCGCATTGAACGCCGCTTCCGGCAAGCCCTGCAGCCCTGCCGCGATACCTGTTGGGATGGCGGCCAGCTCGTTGGGTGTGGGCCACCCGGTGGTCATCTGGGTGGCGAAGTCCTGCAACGCCGCCTGGACGGTGCCCCCGGTCATGATGTTCTCCGCGCCCGGCACCACCGAGACCGCGGCCAGCTGTTGAGGCAGGGTCTGCACGAGCAGACCCAGGAAGCCGCCGCCGGTGATGATCCCGGCGGCGGGCCCGGTCAGGCCCCCAACTCCGTTCACCCCGTTGAGAACTGCGTTGCTCACCGCGCCTGGCAGGTCGGCGAGCGCGGCGATCGTCCCCACCCAGTTACCGCTGGTGGCCGCGTCATAGCTTGCCTGCAAGTCGGCGCCGATGGCATCCGTAAGCGCGGGAATCGTGCCCTGCACCACCACTGCCCCGGCAGCAGTCGCGAAGTCGCCCGCGAGGTAGTTCGCCATGGCAGCGAGGCTGGTCGCGAGGTGCCGCGGAATCACCAGCGCCCCCTGCAACGGCAGCAGCACGTTGAGGAACGTGCCAAAGATCGCCGAGTTCACCCCATCCATGAATCCCTCGAAATCGCCGGCATCCAGCGCCGCGATCGCGGTCTGCATGATCTCGGGATACGTGGTCCCGAAATACGTCACGGCAGCCTTGGCCGCCGCCTGATACGCGCCGATATCGATTGCGGCGAACTCGATCACGTTGGCGGTCATCTGCCGCAACAGGGGTGCCGGCAAGGTCCACGCCGCCTGCCCCACTGTGGTCACGTTGTTGGCCGCATTGATCGCGGTGTTGAGCCACGTCTGCAATGGGAACGGCGCGGCCACCAACCCGACATCCGCCTCCACCACGGGGGCCCGCAGGTCATCCAGATTCGGATCGACGGGACTGACGGGACTCAAAGCCATCGCACCAGCACCGACAAGCGCGGTGGTGGCGGTGAGACATGAACGAACGGATACTTCCACTTGGACTTCCCTTCGAGATGACGCTGCAGATTGGTGAAGTTTCGTTCTGAACCGACACCGGCGTTAAGGCCGACGGGCGAAATGTAATGCGGCCGTCGCACCGACATGAGCATTTTTCTGAAACATGTTTCAGTGCCGAATTGTGGACTTACACATTCTTTTTCACCGAACAACCGGGATATGGAAGCGGCACATGCGATGGCGTGCTTCGTCGCAGTTCAAGCGATTGCACCAGTGCCGAACAAGATGGTTCTACGTTTGCCGCACCAGAATTATTTGAACATTACGACCCGTAGTCGCCGACACTTGAAAAGGGAGTCGACCGCCACCATACGGAAGCGGCCCTGCATTTTCGGCTAACCACTTGGTTGGGCTCAGGGGCAGCACCTGACGGGCGGCCTACGAGGCGGTCATCACCGCGGTGAACGTCATCCGATCGCCCCGGTACAGCGAACGCCGCTGTTCGATCGGAATTCCGTTCTGGTCGTAGGACACCCGATTGAGCAGAAACATCGGCGTGCGACTGTCGACGGTGAGAAGCGCCGATTCACGCGAGTCGGGCAGCGCGGTGTCGATGGTGTCGACGGTCCGCTCGAAGCGAATCCCGCGGCTGCGGATCTCGGCATACAGCGACTCGCGGTAGTCGAAGGCCTCCCGCAATCCCGGGTACCGCGCGGCCGGCAGCTTGGTGGTCTCCAGGCCGACCCGGATGCCGTCGGTGGTCAGCACGCGCTCGAGCTGCAGGATGGGCGCACCCACCTTGATGGCGAGCTGTCCGGCCAGGATCTCGTCGGCCACCAAGTCGCTCCAGCCGACCAGGATGCGTCCGCCGGTGCGGCCCTGCTCCTTGACCGCCTCGGTGTAGGACCCCATGGAAAGAGGCTGCAGAATCTTGGGCCGCGCAACGATGGTGGTCCGGCCACGACGTTCAATACGCCCGGCCAACAACAACTCCCGCAACGCCTGCCGGACCGTCTCGCGGGCGACGTCGAAGCGCTCGGCGATCTCCCGCTCCGCCGGGAATGGATCGCCGACCTCCAGATCGTCGAGCAATCGCTCCAGTTGCGCGCGGACAACCTGGTGCTTGAGAACCCGTGGTTCTGCACTCGCGGACACCCACCAACCGTAGCAAGTTTTGGTATAGACCAAGACTTGCCGTGTTGTTAACCTCGCGGCCAACTTCGATGCACCCGTTGGTATAGACCAACCCACAGGGTGTGGGGCAGAGCAGTTGCCCGCCACCGGCGTGCACGTCCGGCCAACCTCCCCGCCCCTGAAAGGTCCCGCGCACCATGATGTTTCGCACCTGTCGCCTTGCCGCCGTCGCAGCCGCCAGCGCCGCCCTCGTGTTGTCAGGCTGTTCAAGTTCCGACAATTCCGACGCCAAGACCGCCCAGGGCTTCCCCGAAACCCTGACCCTGGCCGCGATCCCGGCCGAGAACTCCACCGACCTCAAGGCCAGCTACGAGCCACTGATCAAGCTGTTGGAGAAGGAAACCGGCTCCAAGGTCGAGTTCGTCCAGGCCTCTGATTACGCCGGGGTGGTCGAGGGCATCATCGCCAACAACGTAGACCTGGCATTCTTCGGCCCGTTCGCCTACGTGGTCGCCGGGGTCAACGGCGCCAAGATCACCCCGGTCGGCGCGGTGATCCAGGAGCAGGGCGCCAAGCCCGGCTACCAGTCCTACGGCCTGGCCCGGGCGGACGAGGCGAACATCAACGGCCTCAAGGACTTCGCCGGCAAGAAGGTGTGCTTCGTGGACCCGGGTTCGACGTCGGGCTTCCTCTATCCGACCGCCGGGCTGATCGAGGCCGGGGTGATCAAGTCGGGCTCCGAGGGCGATCTGTCCGCGGCGATGTCGCCGATCTACGCCGGCGGGCATGACTCCTCCGCGCTGGCCATCGCCAACGGCGACTGCGACGCCGGCTTCGCGTTCGACACCATGGTCGACAAGACCATGATCGCCAAGGGTGATCTCAAGCCCGGCCAGCTCAAGACCGTGTGGAAGTCGGAGATGATCGCCGGTTCGGTGTTCGCCGCCAACGACGCGCTGGGCAGCGAGGCCGTCGGCAAGCTCAAGACCCTGTTCGCCGACAAGGTCAACGTCACCAACCTCGAGGCCGAGGGCTTCTGCGAGGGCGACGCCTGCCGGATCACCGACGAACGCGCCTGGGGCTTCGTCCCGGTCGAGGATTCGGACTACAGCGGCGTCCGCCACGTCTGCGACGTCACCGGCTCCGAGAAGTGCAAGGGCTGAAAACCCATGACCACCACCGGCCCCCACCATCCCGTCGCGGGCGACGATCTCGTCGTCATCGCCCGCGACGTCACCAAACGCTTCGGTGACACCCTGGCCCTGGACCGGGTCAGTCTCGATGTCCGGCGCAGCGAGATGCTGGTGCTGCTCGGCCTGTCCGGGTCGGGCAAGTCCACGCTGCTGCGCTGCCTCAACGGCCTGCACCCGGTCACCTCGGGCAGTGTCGAGGTCGGCGGCACCCACGTCGACACCGCCTCGGCCAAACAGCTTCGCGCCCTGCGCCGCAACGTAGGGTTCGTGTTTCAGCACTTCAATCTGGTCGGCCGGCTGAGCTGCCTGGAGAACGTCCTCATCGGCGGCCTCGGCCAGCTGCGGCTCCCCCGCTACGGTGCGCTGACCTACCCGAAGGCGATGCGGGCCGAGGCCCTCGGCTATCTGGACCGCGTCGGTCTGGCCGACTACGCCGACCGGCGCGCCGATACCCTGTCCGGCGGCCAGCAGCAGCGGGTCGCGATTGCCCGCACCCTGATGCAGAAGCCCGGCCTGCTGCTGGCCGACGAGCCCGTCGCCTCGCTGGATCCCGAAAACGCCGGTGTGGTCATGGATCTGCTGTTCCGGGTGTGCATCGAGGAGAAGCTGACGGTGGTGTGCACGCTGCACCAGGTCGACCTCGCGCTGGGCTGGGCGCATCGCCTGGTCGGTCTGCGCAACGGGGAGAAGATCCTGGACCGCCCCGCGGTCGGGATGACCCGCGACGATGTCATGGAGATCTACCAGCGCGTCGACCCCGCAGCCCAATCGGCGGCCCGTCCGTCGTGAGCACCGACCTCACCGAGCGTCCGGCCCCGTCCGCACCGCCCGCCCCCCAGCGACGGCCGCTGCCCGGTCTCCTGCCCCTGATCTCGGTCGCCGCCGTGGTGGCCACCATCGTCGCGGCCTGGTCGATCGACTTCGCCCCGGCCACCCTGCTGAACGGGTTCGACGAGGTCGTCGCGCTGCTGGAGCGGATGATCCCGCCGCGGCTGGACGATCCGGGCCGCATCGGCGGACTGGCGGTCGAGACCCTCTTGATGGCCGTGCTGGGGACCGTGCTCGCCGCCCTCGCCTCGGTGCCGCTGGCGTTCATGGCCGCCCGCAACACCACACCGCACCCGGCCGTGCATGCGGTGGCCCGCGCGATCATCACGTTCTGCCGGGCCATGCCGGATCTGCTGTTCGCGGTGCTGCTGGTCCGTGCACTCGGGATCGGCGTGCTCCCAGGCATTCTCGCGCTCGCACTGCACTCGATCGGCATGCTCGGCAAGTTGTTCGCCGATGCCATCGAGCAGACCGATGCCGGACCGCGGGAGGCGGTGCGCAGCACCGGCGTCGGCTACTTCCGTGAAATGCTCAACGCCGTCGTCCCCCAGGTGGTCCCGTCCTGGATCGCCACGTTCATCTACCGCATCGACATCAACCTGCGCATGTCGGTGGTGCTCGGCTTCGTCGGCGCCGGCGGCATCGGCTTCGCGTTGCAGGATGCGTTGCGCGGCTTGATCTATCCGCGTGCCCTCGGCATCGCCTGCGTCATCCTGGCCATCATCGCCGCGATGGAACTGCTGTCGATCGTGATCCGGCGGACGCTGCTGGATTCCGCGCAGTCGAACCCGACGCTTGAGCGCGCGGCCCGGTTCGTCTTCGGCGGCGCGCTGGCCGCGGTGTGCCTGGCCGCGTTGGTGGTGCTCAAGATCAGCCCACTGGCCCTGTTCACCTGGGTGGGACCGGCCATCGAGGTGTTCGCCCGGATGATCCCGCCCAACTTTTCGGCCCTCGGTAGTGAATTGTTCGCCGCCGCAGGACAAACCGTGGCGATCGGTGTGGTGTCGACCGCCATCGGCGTGGTGCTGTCGATCCCGGTCGGCATCCTGGCGGCCCGCAACATCACCCCGCATCCGGTGGTCTACTGGCTGGCCCGCAGCTGGATCCTGGTGGTGCGCGCGGTCCCCGAGCTGATTCTCGCCGTGGTGTTCGTCGCGGCCCTGGGCCTGGGTCCCATCGCCGGTACCTGCGCGCTGGCCATCGGATCGATCGGGTTCCTGGCCAAACTGGTCGCCGACGCGGTCGAGGAGATCGACCCCGGTCCGATGGAGGCGGTGCGTTCGGTCGGTGGCGGATGGTGGAAGACGTTGTTCTCCGCGGTGATTCCGCAGGCCATGCCCGCGATGGTCGGTTCCAGCCTCTACCTGTTCGACGTGAACGTGCGGACCTCGACGATCCTGGGCATCGTCGGCGCGGGAGGGGTGGGCTACCTGCTCTTCGAGTCGATCCGGACGTTGAACTTCGACGTCGCGGGAGCGATCGTCATCGTCATCTTCGTCATCGTCTACGCCATCGAAAGGTTGTCCGGATGGATTCGGTCCCGCCTCGTGTGACGGCGGCCGCGGTGTGGACCGGCGGCGCCGATATCGACCTGCGCACGGTGCAGATTCCCGAGCTCGACGCCGGTGAGGTCCTGGTCCGGGTACGGTTCGCCACGGTGTGCGGCAGCGACCTGCACACCGTCTCAGGCCGGCGGCCCGCCGCCTGCCCGTCGGTGCTCGGCCACGAGGCGGTCGGTGAGGTCGTCGGCGTCGGTCCGGGCGCCGAAGTCATGGTGGGACAACGGGTCATCTGGTCGGTGACGGTGGCGTGCGGCACCTGTACGCGCTGCCGCGCCGGCCGCAGCGCCAAATGTCTGTCGGTGCGCAAGGTGGGCCACGAGGCGTTCGACGGGGACTGGCCGCTGTCGGGTTCCTATGCGGCACACGTGGTTCTGCCCGGGGGAACGACGATCGCCGTGGTCCCCGACACGTTGCCCGATGCCGTCGCCGCACCGGCCGCGTGTGCGACGGCGACGGTGATGGCCACGCTGGAGGCAGCGGTCGAACTGGCCGGGCGCCGGGTGCTCATCGGCGGGGCGGGCATGCTCGGGCTCACCGCGGTCGCCGCGTGTGCCGAGGCTGGAGCCGACGTTCAGGTGGTCGACCGCAATGACGACCGGATGGCGTTGGCGTCGCGTTTCGGTGGCCGGGCCGGCGACGGCGCACCTGTCGATGTGGCAATCGACTACACCGGATCGTCGGAGGCCGTCGCGGATGCCTTGGGCCGTCTCGATATCGGCGGCACCCTGGTGCTGGCCGGGTCGGTCACGCCTGGGCCGCCGGTGGCGGTCGATCCGGAAACCGTTGTGCGGCACTGGTTGACGATCACCGGTGTGCACAATTACGAGCCGCGGCACCTGCACCGGGCGGTGGAGTTTCTGGACCGCACCCGCGGGCGCTTTCCGTGGGAGTCGCTCGTCGCTTCCCCGGTGCCGCTCGCGCAGATCGCGTCGGCGTTGCGCCCGCCGCCGCCCGGCAAGCTGCGGACGGCAGTTGCCCCCTGAAACAACGAAACTACGGGTATTGGCGTGAAATCACTGAAAGCTCGCCAAAACCCGTAGTTTCGCGGAAAGCCGGGAAGAGAATCAGCCCTGGAAGACGCGGATCCAGTCGACCAGCATCTCGGCCGGGTAGTTGCCGCCGCTCGGATCGCGGCCGCCCGAGCCACCGACGGCGATGTTGAACACCGGCACCATGGTGTAGCCGGGATCGTTGAAAGGCCAGTCCTGCAACGAGTTCGCCGGGACCTCGAAGAAGGGCTCCATGCCGGGGGCATAGTCCTTCCAGAAGTACATGCCCTGCGGTGTCCACGACATCCGCCAGGTGTGCCAGGCGCTGTCGATGGGATGCGGATTGGTGGCGAACGATTCACCGTCCAGCCGAGCGTGCACCGTGGTGCCCGACGGCCAATCCCGGTTGCCGTACCACTCCACCAGGTCGACCTCGCCGCCGCGGACCGGATCGTCGTTGAGCAACCAGAACGCCGGCCAGGCACCGTCGGTCAGGCAGTTGAGCTTGACCCGGGCCTCCCACGTGGTGCCGATGCCGCCACGCCAGTTGCCGACCACCTTGGCGCTGGCGTACTTCTCCTGCACGGTGGTGCCCGGCCCGCGCGTCGCGCGGATCACCAGATTGCCCTTGCCGTCCTGGAAGGCGTGTTCGGCATCGGTGACGTAGCGCCCCATGTTGAACGGCTTGTCCCATTCNTGCGCGTCGGCATCGGCGAGATACGCGGCCGACAGCGCGGCACCGATCGCGGCGTCCAGCGCCGGCTGGGGCGTGGTCACCACCGCGGCCCGCGAATGCTCCGAAAGTTTCTGGGTGACAAGCGGAATGCTGGCACCGCCACCGATGGTCACCACCGCCGAGATCGCCGGCCAGCCGATCGCGTTGCGCTCCAACGATTTTTCCAACGCATCCAATGCGCCCGCGAGCGGTGTCTGCATCAGCGATTCGAGTTCGGTGCGGGTCACCCGCACGGTGGCGGAATACCCGGGCAGTTCCACCACCAGATCGGTGGCGGTCTCCGCCGACAACCGTTCCTTGGCCTGACGGCATTCCTCGCGCAGCCGGGCCAGGGACCCGACCGCCGCGGTACCGGCCGGGTCGATCCCACCGGCCTGGGCGACGCCGTCGAGCACGTGTGTCAGCAGCGCCTGGTCGATCTGGTCTCCGGAGAAATCCGGGTAACGGGTGGTCTCGTCGATCGGGTCGAACCCTGATGCGGCATCGGCGAGCGTGATGCTCGTTCCGCCGCCACCGAAGTCCAGCAGCGCCACCACACCGTTGGCCGGCAGGCCGGGGTTGGCGCGCAGCGCCGCGAGGGATGCCACCGCATCGGGGACGAGCCGGGCCGGCATCCCGTCGCGGGACAGGCTCGGGTTGGTGCGCAACGCGTTGCGCAGGGCGCGCAAGGTCGGCGCGCCCCAGTGCGCGGGCACGGCGATGGCCAGTTGGTCGGACGGCCCACCGGCCAGCTCCACCATTGCGTCGAGGGCCTCGACCAGCAGCGTGTCGGCGGCATAGGACGCACCGTCGGGCGCCACCAGCGGCACCGGATCTCCGACCCGCTCGACAAACCCGCTCAGCGTGACACCGGGACCGGATACGGGCACGCCGACCTGCGGCGTCCGGTCGGTCGACAAGGTCAACACCGAACGCCGGCTGACAGGTTGATTGCCGACACGCGCCGCAACCAAGTTGGTGGTCCCGATCGACAACCCCAACGGGCCGCTCATAACGCCGCCACGATAGCCGCCCCACCGCGCCGGAGCAGCCCCGACACTCCGCTGCGGGCAGGTCAAGCGCGTTCCGGCGGCGTCGCTTTGACGTCGTCAGCAACGCTCACGTGGCACACAGCAACATCGGTGGTTACCGCAGATGATCGTCAATTAGATGACACGGCAACCATTTCACGCTGTCACGCAGGCCGAATATCCCGCTTCCCAAAGCTGTTTCCCGTCAACGCTTCTACGGCCGCCCCGACGCGGCGTTTGATTCCCCAGTTCAGGGGTACAGCCACCACCATGACGTCGCTATGGCTCGCCGACCGCCCAGACCGCCCGATCGCGCCCACGCTCGCCGAATCGGACCGCAACGCCGACGTCGTCGTGGTCGGTGCCGGGATCACCGGCCTGGTCACCGCCGTACTGCTGGCGCGGGCCGGGAAGGACGTCCTGGTGCTGGAGGCACGCACCGCCGGGGCGGGCACCACCGGCAACACCACCGCGAAGATCAGCCTGCTGCAGGGCACCAGGCTGACCGACATCGTGGCCAAGCATTCACCGAAAGTGGCCAAGCAGTACGTACAGGGAAATCTCGAAGGCCAACAGTGGTTGATCGATTACTGCGAAACCCGCGGCATCGACGTGCAGCGCGAGCACGCCTACACCTATGCGCAGACGTTGGAGGGGCTCGGGCCCGTCGAGGCCGAGTTGAGCGCCTGCCGAACCGCCGGGCTCGATGTGGACTGGGTCGACGAGGCCGACGTACCGTTCCCGTTCCACGGTGGCGTGCGGTTGGCCGATCAAGCCCAGTTCGATCCGATGCCGTTGCTGGACAGCCTGATCGACGAACTCGAGGAGCGTGGCGGGCGCTTGGCCGAAGGCACCAGGGTGCACCGGGTCAGCCACGACGGGCCGGGCCTTCGACTGCGGGTGCGCACGCATGCCGGCGCCGAGCTCGACGTTGTCGCCGATCAGTGCGTACTGGCCACCGGTACCCCGATCCTGGACCGCGGCGGATTCTTCGCCCGCCTGACCCCACATCGTTCCTACTGCATGGCATTCCGGGTGCCGGGCAACATCACCCGAGGGATGTACATCTCGGCTGACTCACCCACCCGGTCAACTCGTACGGCTCCGACTGCCGACGGGGAACAGTTGATCGTCGGCGGGGCCGGGCATCCGGTGGGACGCCGCAGCGACGCCGCCGCGGCGGTCGAGGAGCTGGCCACCTGGGCCAAGTTCCACTGGCCGGGCGCCGTGCAGACGCACTACTGGTCGGCGCAGGACTACGAGCCGGTCGGTGCGCTGCCCTACGTCGGCCCGATCCTGCCGGGCCACGACAAGATCTCGGTGGCAACGGGTTTCGACAAGTGGGGCATGACCAACGGCGTCGCCGCGGCGCTGGCACTGGCCGCCCGCATCCTGGGTGGCCGGATGGATTGGGCCGCGGCCTACGCGAGCTGGAGCCCGCACGAACTGTCCGGGATCCCCACCGCGGTGCAGGCCAACCTGACCGTCGGGTTCAACCTGGCCAAGGGCTGGATCGCGCCGATGACCCGCATCGGCACCGCCGCCGTCGAGGACTGCGGCGTGGTGAGTGGTCCCCCGTGGCACCTGGAGGCGCACAGCGTCGTCGACGGCATCGCCCGCACCGTGTCCCCGGTGTGTCCGCACCTGGGGGGCATCGTCAATTGGAACGACGCCGACAAGTCCTGGGAGTGCCCGCTGCACGGCTCGCGTTTCGCGCCGGACGGCACCCTGCTGGAGGGGCCGGCCACCCGCGACCTCACCCGTTCCGGATAAGCCGTGACCCGCTGCGGCGGGTGTGCTCAAATGTCGGGCATGGGTGACATCGACGACATCAAGCAAGTCAAGTACCGGTACCTGCGCGCCCTGGACACCAAGCACTGGGACGAGTTCGCCGACACCCTCACCGAGGACGTCGTGGGCGACTACGGGCAGTCCATGGGCCAGACTCTGCACTTCACCGAGCGGGGCGCGTTGGTGGAGTACATGAGGAGCTCGCTGGGGCCGGAGGTGATCACCGAGCATCGCGTCGCGCACCCGGAGATCGTGGTCAACGGCGACGAGGCCACCGGCACCTGGTACCTGCAGGACCGGGTGATCGTCGCCAGCATCAACTTCATGCTGTTCGGCTCGGCGTTCTACCACGACACCTACCGGCGGACGGCCGACGGCTGGAAGATCAGCAGCACCGGTTATGACCGCACCTACGACGCCACCGTGTCGCTGGAAGGGCTCAACTTCAAGCTGGAACCCGGTACCGCGCTCAATATTTGACGGTTACTTCGCGACGGCGATCAACGCTCCCGGGCGTAGCCACTGCATGATCTTCACCAACGTGGCGTCCTCGATCGCCACGCAGCCGGCGGTGGGCCCGCCATCGGTGGTGTGCACGAAGAAGGCGCCGCCGTTGCCGGGCACCCTGGCCTTGTTGACGCCCATCACCACGGCATGTTTGTACTGCGGGATCTGCAGATTCTCCGTGCCGCTGCTCGGGTCGGTGTTGAACGGGCACTGCGCCTTCTTGCACACCTGCATGGTGTTGTAGGTCGGGCTCTTCATGTCCCCGTCCCACCAATGGTCGGGGCCCACCTGGACATAGGGCAGGCCGCCGCCCGGGTTGGGTGCGGTGCCGAAGGCGAAGTCGAGCGTGAACACGCCCATGGGGGTCTTCATCTGCCCGTCGTGGGTCTGCGGGGCCATGCCGTTGGAGCCGATATTGGCCGGGATCCCGGCACCGATCGGCTGCCATCCGGCCGGGCCTCGTTGCCAGACGTCCATCTTGGCCTTCGAACCGCCCACGCCGACAACGGAAATCACCTGCGTGGCATTGCCGACGGAACGCGCGAACCAGGGTGGATCGACGGCTGCGGCCGTGGGTGCGCACGCCAATGCCAGCACCCCGGCACACAGCATGGCGAACAGTCGGCGCATCCGTCCATGGTCGACGCCGCGGCTATACCCCCGATAAAGGTTCGGACACGATCAGATGGCGGCAGATACCTTGGCCACATGGACGTGCGAAGAATCGGCAAAGGCTTGGGCACGCTGGACCGCGAGGTCTTCGNCGCCGCGTTCGCCGTGGGTGTCGGCCTGGAATCCCCGCCGGCCGGACTGCCGTTGGCCCTGCTGGCCGGGCTGGTCGGACTGTCCCGGGTGGCCACCGGTGCGCACTATCCCGGCGACGTGTTCGCCGGTTTCGGCATCGGGGCCGCGATCGCGATCCTCGGCTCCCGCGTCGTGCCCACCATCCCCACCGCCACCCTGCCCACGTCGGACCCACTGCGGTTCACCACCAAACCCCGGCCCGACGGCAGCGGGGTGACGCTGGTGATCAACCCGGCCTCGGGTGACGGGACGGGCGCGCGGATCATCGACGACGTGCGAAAAGCCTTGCCCGGAACCAAGATTGTCGAGCTCGGCGATGGCGATGATCTTGCGGCCGCGTTACGCGAGGCCGCCGCGAGTACCGAGGTGCTCGCGGTCGGCGGCGGAGACGGCTCGGTGGCGGCTGCGGCGGGCATCGCCGTCGAGACCGGGATCCCGCTTGCGGTGTTCCCCGGCGGCACGTTCAACCACTTCGCCAAGGACATCGGCTGCGACTCGGTGGCGGCGACGGTCAAGGCGATCTCCGAGGGCACCGCGGCATACGTCGACCTGGTGTGCCTCAACGAGGAACACATGGTGATCAACACCGCGAGCATCGGCGCCTACCCCAGGTACGTGCGCATGCGCGAGAAACTCGAGCACCGCATGGGCAAGCGCCTGGCCGGGATGTGCTCGCTCTATCTGACCCTGCGCCGGGACGCCCCGGTGCGAATCAGCTATGACGACAAGACACTTCAGACCTCATTGTTCTTCCTGGGCAACTCGACGTACTTTCCGTCGGGCTTCGCGCCGTCGCAGCGGCCCCGCCTCGACGACGGCCTGATCGACGTGCGGATCCTGGAGACCGGGCGCCGGTTCAGCCGGCTGCGCATCGCCGTGTCGGTGGCACTGGGCCGGCTCGAACGCAGCCCGCTGTATCACGAGTTGCGGGTACCCGAGTTCCGGTTCGTCTCGGTCGACGGGCCCACCGCCCTGGCCCATGACGGCGAGGTCGGTGAGTCGCTCAGCGAAGCGAGTTTCAGTGTGCGGTACCGGGCGCTGCCGGTATTTCGTCGGTTGACGTGGCCCTCGGATACGGCGGGAACGTCAGGAACACCGCCACGAACCACGCGTAGCCCAACGCCCAGCCGGCCACCACGTCTGAGGGATGGTGGACGTTGAGCACCACCCGTCCCACGCCGATCGCGACGATCAGCAGCACACCGGCCGCCAGCCACCATCCCCGCTGAGCGGGGCGCAGCCTCGGCCACGCCAGGGCCAGCAGGGCCAGCACCGCCACCATCACTCCCAGTGCGTGCCCGGACGGGAACGAGGTGGACAACGCGTAGACCAGTGCGGTGGACGGCCGCGGTCGGTCCGCGATGGCCTTGGCCACCTCGGTGGTGACCGCGCTGAGTTCGATGGTCAACACCAGGAACAGGGCGATGCGCCGCTGGCGGCGCACCAGCGCGACCACGATCATCACCAATGCCAGCAACCGGAACGCAAAGGGGCCCAGGACCGCGCAGAACACGCTCCAGCCCGTCACCCAGCCCTGGTGCGTCGAGCCGTACCGGTAGGGCCCGGCCAACCCGGCGGCGTCGATCTCGGCCAGCCAGGGCCAGTGCGTCGCGTATCCGATCCACAGCGCGGCATACACCGCGACGGCCGGCACCGCGGTAACGATCAGCCATCTGTCGCGGGTTCCCACCAGATGATTTCTACCAGCTCCAACGTTTTTGCCATGTTTGCGCGCTACCGTCGAAGTCATGGCCCTGTTCCTGCGAAAGCTGATGCGCATCGGTGGCTTGCCGGACGATCTACGGGCGGAAGCCGAAGCCGAAGGCATCCTGTTTCTCGCCGAGTACGTCCCGGTGACCAGGCGCTTCACCGGCTCGATCCCGGGTAAGCGGTCCGCGGGCAGTGTCGCGAGCTACGCCGGTTCGGTGGTGCTGACGAACCACCGCGCGCTGGCCACCATGTCCACGCTGCCCAAGCTTGCCGGTCGCAGCATCGACCAGCCCTGGTCGGCGCCACAGCTCGGCGCGGTACATGCCGAGTTCACGGCGGACGGTCTCACGCTGGAGGCCGACGTGGCCGAGATCGACGAGCGCTGCCGCGGTCAGCTGTCGCTGCACTACAAGACCGCGATACCCGAGGACGTTCTGGCGCAACTGCCCACCCGATCGTTGGCGTTCGACGTGGGCCCGGAGTACGTGTTCCGCGCCGTGGGAGTGCCGTACCACCCATAGAGCAAACCCAGCCGCCACCACTGGGCCGGCTGCTGCTCACGATGAGCCAAAGGGTTGCCACCGGAGGGCGCAGGCTGTTCGGTCGGGCAGTGGACGGAAAGGATGTGACGTGACGGAGCCGCAACGGCAGAACGTGCTGATCGTGCACTGGCATGATCTCGGGCGCTATCTGGGGGTGTACGGCCACTCGGACGTGGCCAGCCCGAACCTCGACCAGCTCGCCGCCGACGGGATCCTGTTCACCCGCGCGCACGCGACCGCGCCGTTGTGCTCGCCGTCGCGCGGGTCGCTGTTCACCGGCCGGTACCCGCAGAGCAACGGTCTGGTGGGCCTGGCCCACCACGGTTGGGAGTACCGCGCGGGAGTACGCACCCTCCCCCACATTCTGGCTGAATCAGGTTGGTACACCGCGCTGTTCGGTATGCAACACGAGACGTCCTACCCGGCGGGTCTTGGCTACGACGAATTCGACGTGTCGAATTCGTTCTGCGAGTACGTCGTCGAGCAGGCCACCGCCTGGCTGGCCGATCCGCCGCGCCTGCCGTTCCTGTTGACGGCCGGGTTCTTCGAGACGCACCGGCCGTATCCGCGTGACCGGTACGAACCGGCCGCCGCCGACGAGGTCGCCGTGCCCGACTATCTGCCCGATACCGGTGATGTGCGTGAGGATCTCGCCGAGTTCTACGGGTCGATCGCGGTGGCCGACGCCAAGGTCGGCGAGCTGCTCGACACCCTGGAGCAGACCGGCCTCGACCGGACCACCTGGGTGGTTTTCCTGACCGATCACGGACCGGCGTTGCCGCGTGCCAAGTCGACGCTGTACGACGCGGGGACCGGGATCGCGTTGATCGTGCGCCCGCCGCGAGGTGCCGGCATACCGCCGCGCCGCTACGACGAACTCTTCAGCGGCGTCGATCTCCTGCCCACCCTGTTGGAGTTGCTCGGCGTCGAGATCCCCGGCGACATCGAGGGACTGTCACACGCCAGCAACCTCTCGGCAACCGTCGGAGAAACGGATCAGATCCGGTCCGAGGTGTACACCACGAAGACCTATCACGATTCTTTCGATCCGATTCGCGCCATTCGGACAAAGGAATACAGCTATATCGAGAATTACGCGGCGCGACCATTGTTGGATCTGCCGTGGGACATCGCCGACAGCCCACCCGGGCGGGCCGTCGGCGACCGGGTCCGCGCGCCGCGCCCGAGCCGGGAGCTCTATGACCTCGTCACCGACCCTACGGAGCGCAACAACCTGCTCGGACCCGATGCCACGGACAAGGACGAGGCCATCGCCAACGACCTGGCAATGACCCTGAACGACTGGCGCCAGAAGACCCTCGACGTCATTCCTTCCGAATTTGCCGGCACCCGGATATCAGAGCGCTACACAGAGACCTATCTGAGCATTCACGGGCGCCCCGCCACCAGCCGGTCCGCGATCGCCACCGACCGCGGAATCACCGATTTGCACCAATAGATTTCATCACGGTGCGCGAAAACTATTGACTCTTGTTCGAGTAGGCGCCGCAAACCAATGACCGTTACAGTCTCGGCCATGCCAGATCATCCGACCGCCTACCTGGTGCTCGCGTCCCAGCGCAGCGGCAGCACCCTGCTGGTGGAATCCCTGCGCGCCACCGGGATGGCCGGTGAGCCCCAGGAGTTCTTCCAGTACCTGCCGACGACCAGCATGTCGCCGCAGCCGCGGGAATGGTTCGCCGGCGTCGAGGACGAGTCGATCCTTCGTCTGCTCGACCCGCTGGTGGAGGGCAAACCGGATCTGGCACCGGCGGAGATCTGGCGCGACTACATTCGCACGGTCGGCCGCACCCCCAACGGGGTGTGGGGCGGGAAGCTGATGTGGAACCAGACGCCGCTGCTGTTGGACCGCGCCGCGGGCCTGCCGGAGCGGTCCGGGCCCGGCCTGCTCGCCGCGATCCGAGATGTCACCGGCACCGACCCGGTGCTGATCCACGTGTACCGGCCAGATGTTGTGTCACAAGCGGTTTCGTTCTGGCGGGCGGTTCAGACCAGGGTCTGGCGCGGGCGCGCCGATCCGGTGCGCGACGCGCGGGCCGAGTACCACGCCGGGGCGATCGCCCATGTGATCCAGATTCTGCAGGCCCAGGAGGAGGGTTGGCGAGCCTGGTTCGCCGAGGAGAACATCTCTCCCATCGACGTGTCCTACCCGTATCTGTGGCGCAACCTCACGACCGTGGTGGCCACGGTGCTGGAGGCGCTGGGGCTGGACCCGCGGCTGGCGCCGGCGCCGGTCCTGGAACGCCAGGCCGATCAGCGTTCCGACGAATGGGTGGACCGCTACCGCCGCGACGCCGAGGAACAGGGCCTACCCACGAGTGATTTCGGTGCATCCAGCGGCGGTGGGCGCCGGTGATTGCGCCGAAATCGCGTCGATCACACGGTCGGCGTGGGTGAGGTACAACCCATGCGCGGCGCCGGGGATCTCGATGAGCTCCGCGTGCGGCAGCAGGGCGGCCGCACGGCGTCCGGTCAGGTCGATGGGTGTCGACACATCGGCATCGCCGTGCAGGATCAGCACCGGGAGTTGGAGTTCGGCGAGCTCGGCCCGGTAGTCGGTGTGGGCCCCGATCCGCTGGGTGGCGAGCAGGGTCTCGACGGGGAGGAGCACCGGCTGCTCCACGGTCCACTCGACCACCTCGGGTGACACCGCATGGTCGCCGAAGAACGGTGCCGCGTTGTCGATACACCATTGCCGCACATCGCGTTCCAAGACGGCCAGCATGCCGTCGATGATGGCCTCATCGACCCCGTCGGGATTGTCCGGCGTCTTGACCAGCAGCGGCAGCTGAGGCGCCACGAGCACCGCACGGCCGACCCGGCCGGAGCCGTGCCGGCTGAGATACCGTACGATCTCGCCGCATCCCAGGGAGTGCCCCACCAACGTCACCTCGGTGAGATCCAGGTGATCGAGCAGGGCGGCCAGATCATCGGCCAGCAGATCCACCGTCCACTCGCCGTCATGAGCGCCGGAGCGCCCGTGGCCACGCCGGTCGTAGGTGACGCAGCGAAAACCGTTGTCCGCCAGGCGGGTGACGATCTGGGCCCACTGGCCGGAGTTGAGGCCCCACGAGTGGGTGAAGACCAGGACCGGACCGGTCCCGGTGTCGGTGTAGTGGATCGCGGTGCGGTCGGCGGTCTCTAACGTGGACATGGCTCAATGGTCACCGAGGCCGATCCGAAAATCGATTACGTCGCAGGTAATGCTCACCGCGCGAGGCCGATTGGGCTGGGCCGGGTGCCGGCCGGTCACCCCGCCCGAAGCGTCAGAAGGGTGATCTCACTGGGGGCGAACACCCGGAACGGCGGACCCCAGAACCCGGTGCCGCGGCTGGTGTAGAGCTGGGTCCGGTCACCGTGCCGGCTCAGCCCGTGCACGGACGGCTGGTCGAGCCGGACCAGGAAGTTGAACGGCCAGATCTGACCGCCGTGGGTGTGCCCGGAGATCTGCAGATCCACCCCGGCGGCCACCGCCTGCGGGACCTGTTTCGGCTGGTGTGCCAGCAGCAGCACCGGCAGCCCGGGATCTGTCCCCGACAGGGCGGAGTCGAGATCCTCGCCGTGACCGCGCACCCCGGATGACCCGGCGGTGGCGTCGTCCACACCGGCGACGACCAGCCGGTCGCCGGCCCGCTCGACGATGATGTGCCGGTTGTGCAGGACGTCCCACCCGATGCTCTCCATGTAGTCGAGCCAGCCCTGCGCCTCGCCGAAGTACTCGTGGTTGCCGGTCACGTACACCCGTGCCGAGGCGGCGCGCACCGCGCCGAGCGGAGCCGCCTGCTCGCGGCGAGCGGCGACGGGCCCGTCGGCGATGTCGCCGACATGGCACACCACGTCGGCTTCGAGCTCGTTCACCCGGGCCACCATTGCCGCTGACCACCTCGACCGCTCCAGCGGCCCGTAGTGGGTGTCGGTGATCATCGCGACGCGCAGCCCGTCCAAACCAGGGCCGAGCCGAGGGATCCGGACCACGACCTGTTTCACCCGAGGCACCCGCATCGCCTCGAAGAACCCCCAGCCGAGCAGGACCACGGACACCGCGATGACGGCGAGGGCCACCAGCCGTGAGCGCACCGGGTCAGCCACTCCGCCGNCCACCGTTGCGCCGGGCCAGCGCCGGGCCAGCGTCTCCGTCAAGTTCCCTGGCCCGCAGCCCAGATCGACCACCCGGCGCGGCGCCTCCGCGGCGACCCGCGACAGCAGCTCGTAGAACGGGCGCCCGCGATGGTCGGCGAAGGCCAGATAGGTATCCGGATTCCACATGACCCTGATCATGCCCGGCTCTCGCGTGGATCGATATCGTCGGACAACGATGGACGAAGCGAAAAAGGTGCGGACGATCTGGACGGAGCTGGGCCTGCCCGGCATCGTCGACGTGCACACGCACTTCATGCCCAAGAACGTGATGGACAAGGTCTGGCAGTACTTCGACAGCCAGGGTCCGTTGATCGGCCGGGAATGGCCGATCACCTACCGCGCCGACGAGGCCCAACGAGTCGCCACGCTGCGGGAGTTCGGCATCCGGAAGTTCTCCTCGCTGGTCTACCCGCACAAGCCGGACATGGCCGCGTGGCTCAACCAATGGGCCAGGGGCTTCGCCCGGGATACCCCGGACTGCCTGGCCACCGCCACCTTCTATCCCGAGCCCGAGGCCGCCGGCTACGTCGAAGAGGCGATCACCGCAGGCACCCAGGTGTTCAAGGCGCACATCCAGGTGGGCGACTACGACCCGAACAATCCCCTGCTCGACGAGGTCTGGGGGCTGATCGAGGACGCCGGCATCCCGGTCGTGATCCACTGCGGGTCCGGCCCGGCGCCGGGGAAGTTCACCGGCCCGGACCCGATCGAGCGCCTGTTGGCCCGCCACCCACGTCTGGCGCTCGTCGTCGCCCACATGGGGATGCCCGAATACTCCGCATTCCTCGGTCTCGCCGAGCGCTACGAACACGTCCGCCTCGACACCACGATGGCGTTCACGCCGTTCGTCGAGGCCACGATGCCGTTTCCCCACTCGGAGTCAGCCCGGTTGATCGCTCTGGGTGAGCACATCCTGTTCGGCAGCGACTTCCCGAACATCCCGTACGGGTACGCCGAGGCCGTGCACCACCTGATCGACCTGCCCGGCGTCGACGACACCTGGCGCCGCAATGTCCTGCACGACAACGCCGCCAAGTTGTTCGGGCTGAGCTGACCCGTTGGTTAGCATCGGGAATCGTGGACCAGTCCTCCGTCGATCCCGCCGATCCGGTAGCACCTCCGGTCCCCATCCCCGATGTTCCCGGCGGTGACGCCGGCGCAAAGGGCCTGCCCCGCCGCGCCGATCTGAGCATCCGGCAACGGGCCGTCGTCGAGGCCTCCGCCGTCGCTGACATCGCATTACGGACCGGCGTCGCCTCGATCGTGGCCACCTCGATGGTGCCCAGCACGGTGGCGTCGATCGTGCGCCCGGCGGCGTCGCGAACCGAGCACGCCCACATGCGGTTCTACGCCGAGCTGGCCGCCGCTCAGGATCCCGCGGTGTCGTTCCCGGCACCCACCGAGCCACCGCTGGTGTCGACGCGCCAGGCCAATCCGGTGGCCGAATGGATCGCGCACGGGCGGGTGGAGAACCTGCGGTTCCAGAGCAGCTTCACCGCCGTGAACCCGGCCATGCGCGACATGTGCGGCGGTTTCGCTCGCAACAACGTTGTGCGGGCGCAACATTGGCGTCACGACGACGGACCGCATCCCACGCTGTGCGTGATCCACGGGTTCATGGGGTCGCCGTATCTCGCGAACGGCCTGTTTCTGTCCCTGCCGTGGTTCTACCGCTCCGGATACGACGTGTTGTTGTACACCTTGCCGTTTCACGGTCGCCGCGCCGAACCGTTCTCACCGTTCAGCGGATACGGTTTCTTCTCGCACGGATTCGCCGGATTCGCCGAGGGCATGGCCCAGGCCGTGCACGATTTCCGTTCGGTCATCGACTATCTGGAGTTCACCGGCGTCGACCGGATCGCCCTGACCGGCATCTCGCTGGGCGGGTTCACCTCGGCACTGCTGGCCAGTGTGGAGGACCGGATTCAGGCTGTGGTCCCCAATGTCCCTGTGGTGACGCCGGATCGCACGGTCGACGAATGGTTCCCGGCCAACAAGCTGGTGGCCCTGCAGCGGCTCGTGGCCCGCACCGATCCCGCCCTGACCGAGGCGGCCACCCGGTACGCCTCGCCGCTGAACTATCGCCCGCTGGTACCGAAGGAACGACGGTTGATCATCACCGGGCTGGGTGACCGGCTGGCTCCACCGCAGCAGGCCGAAATGCTCTGGGAACACTGGGATCGCTGTGCGTTCCACTGGTTCCCCGGCAACCACCTGCTGCATGTGAGCCAGCCGGACTACCTACGCCGGATGACCCGCTTCCTGCGGGATTTCATGTTCGACTGACGACAGCAATGCCTGCGGCGGGTTGGTCGGCGTGCCGTCCAGACGCTCCGTGGACAACGGGTTGAGTGCCGCCAGCGCCGGGCGGTGCCGCCCGCGGACCGGGATGAGACCGGCCAACGGAGCCTTGGCCGACGGCCGGTCGGCCGTGCGGATCGCCGCACCGACGGTGATCTGCGGCGTCACCGGGGATCCGGTGAACTCCAGCGCAGTCCAGGTCTCCTGCGCCGGCAGCGCACCGATGCCGGCGAGGACGGCATCCAGCTTGTCGTTGACGTTGACCCGGTAGGCCGCAACGTATCCGGAGTCGTCCTGCATCCCGCGCCAGGTTTCCTTGCCCGGGTCCGGCAGCGGCGAGTCCACCCCGTCCACCAGCGTGACCGTCCAGCCCTGCTCGCGCAGGTGATCGGCGAGCCGGCGTCCGACGATCTCCGTGGTGTCCCGCAACGGGATTCGCGACGACCGCGCGCGCAGCGCATCGAGGTTGTCGGCCGCGGCCACCGTCAGGCTGATCCAGCTGCGCCGGGCACCGCCCGCATCGCGGTGGGTGAGGCGAACCTTGTCGCAGCGGATGCCGTAGCGGTCCAGATAACCGACCACCACCGGCAGCTGGGCCGGGTCGGCGGGATCGACCCGCAGCACGACGGTCTCGGAATCGACCGGCTGCTCGGCCGGTTTCTTGGCGAGGTTGCGCCGCCACATGCCGATCCGCCGGGCGATCCTGGTGGTCAGGAACAACCCGCCCCACCAGGCCAGCAGCAACACCACGGCGGCGACGGACACACCGAGCACCCAGCGTTCGGTGTTGGTCTGCCACGGCCGGGCCAGGACCGCCGCGACGATGAACAGCGACGCCAGCGCGAGTCGGGCGGTCATGAGGTGGGGTCCTTCCGTCGGTTCGCGGCGGAGGCGGTGCGCACGCGAGGAGCAAGAAACGTACAGGCCAGCGCCGCCAATGCCAGGGCTCCGGTGCCGACGAACGCGACGATCCGCGGGGTGTTGTCACGCGGGGCGGGTTCCGGTGGTGCGGCAATCGGCTTGCCTTCGGGGGCCGCCGGTCCATCCAGTGGCATGTCGGCGACATCCCAGGTGAGTGCGGCCACCGGATCGACACCGCCGGCACCGATCACATTGGACGGCGAGCGGGCGGCGCCCTGGGCCGTCGTGGTCAGCCGGTGCACCACCTGACGCGCGCTCAGGTCGGGAAACTTGCTGCGTACCAGGGCCGCAACCCCGGACACATATGCCGTGGCGTAACTGGTGCCGCTGAGCGGAATCAGCTTGTCCTGATCGGTGAGCATGCCGTTCGACAGCCCGCCTCCCGGGGCGTTGCTGACCGAGGAGATGTTCTCCCCCGGCGCCGCGATGCCGACCCACGGCCCGGCCATGGTGAATGCCGAGGGCTGACCGGTGGCATTGAGGGAGCCCACGGACAACACGTAGGGCTGCCACCACGACGGCACGGAGACCGAGGAGACGCCGCCCCAGTTGCGCGGGTCGTTCGGAGAGCCGGACAACGGATTGGACCCGCACGCCGAACCCGTCGTCACCCCGCCCTGGGTGTTTCCGGCCGCGGCGACGATGACCGCGTCCTTCTCGACCGCCGCGTAACGCAGGGCCGCACCGAGTTCGGTCTGATCGACCTGCTTGTCGGCGGGCACACAGGTCACCACGGAGATGTTGATGACGCGCGCGCCCATGTCGGCCGCACGCACGACGGACCGGGCCAGGCTGGCCACATCTGCGGCCGCGCGGGCCTCCGCGGCGTCGGCGGCAGGCGTTCGCGGGGCGAACCGCGGCGAGTTCTGCCGGATCGAGATCAGCCGGGCCTCGGGTGCCACACCGGAAAAGCCGTCGGGGCCGGGTTGACCGGCGATGAGGCCGGCGACCGACGTGCCGTGGCCGTCACAATCGGTCAGGCCGTCGGTCGACTCGATGAAGTCGCCGCCGCCTTCGACGTGAGGCAGCCGGGGGCCCGGCTGCACACCGGTGTCGATGACCGCGACGGTCTGGCCCTGCCCACGGCTGTGTTTCCACGCACCGGACAGGTTGAGCGCCAATTGGTTCGGGTTGACCGCGCCGGGGTCGGAGCCCGGCAGGACGCCGGTGGTGGCGCATGCCGAACGTTGCGTCATCGCCTCCACCGGACCGGCGCTGCCGGCCGGCGGGGCGATCTGCGGATCGACCTCGGGCGGGCTGATGGCACCCGCCGACGGGGAGCTGACCAACAGCACGAGTCCGGCTGTGGCCACAACCCCCAGGCTCTTGTGGATCACCGATTCATCACCTGTCGAGAACGAGGCTGAACAACCCGACGAGGAAGGCCATCACCGGGATCAGCGAAGCGTCGAGACCGGTGGCCAGGAAGCCGACCAGTCGCCGCATCGGCAGCGAGTAGGTGTCCGGGGAGGCAACCCGCGGATTCAGGGCAGCGATCAGCCACACCACGACGAGCGCGGCCAGCGCGGCCAGCGCCCACCAGGCGGCCAGGTAGCGACCGTCGATCGCGAACGCCACCAGCAGGGCAACGGTGAGCAGGTAGGGGTGGCCCAGCAGCCAGGCCTTGCACGAGGCCGAATCCCACACCCGGGCCCGCAGGGCGGCACCGAGCGCGGCGGCCACAACGACGTACCAGGCCCAGGGCGAGGCGGCCGGCGCGGCGACCAGCGCCACCGAACCCGCAACTCCGAGCAGCACACCCGCGGCGATCACCCCGGTCTGGTGCGACTGGCTGACCCGCACCCGGCGCGGCAGGTCGGCCAGCACCGACAGCGGCTGCGCGGAAGGCGACGGATCACCGGGCGCCGGGATCACGGGCAGGGGGAAGCGGGCCCACATCGCCGACAGCTGGGCGGCCTGCACGGTGATCACCAGCGCGATCAGGATCAGGGCGCAGCCGATGACCGTCCAGGAGATCTCCCACAGCGTGGCCGCACCGGCCACCAGCAGCACGCCGGCACCGGCCAGGGCGGTCGCGGTGAACACCGCGATTCCGCGGTCGTCAGGCGAGCTGGCCATGCTGATCAACGACCATGCCGCCACCCCGGCGGCGGCCAGCAGGATGCTCGGGGCGCCGAATTCGCCTGGCACACCGAGTGCGAACGCGGCGGCCACGGGGACCAGCGCGGTGACCGCGAGTGCGGTGGCCAGTACCGGCGAGCGGCCGCGGGTCGACAGTCCGGCCAGCACGGTGGCCACGGCGATACCGCCGACCACGAACAGGCCCAGCAGTTCACCGGTGACCACGCGGTGCACGACGCCCAGCGCGGTGCCCACCAGTATCAGTCCGATCAGCGCCAGCGATGCGGCCTTGGCGATATTGGCCGCACCCCATGGATGTTGACGGGCCGCGGAGAAGATCACCGCGGCGTCGGCGATGTCCTCGACAATGCGCGGGGCGGCGGGGCCGGCCGGAACAGCTTGCAGCGCAAGCAGGTCACCGTCCACCACACCGACCGTGTCGAGGGTGGCGTCCAGGCTGAACGGCGCACCACCGACCGGGGCCAGGCTGAGCCGCACCGGGTCCGGGGCGCTCGCTCCGTCATCGCCGGAGGCGGGGAGCACGATGCGCTGGACCGCGGGCAGGATCTCGCGCAGCGGCAGCTCGGACGGCAGCGCCATCTCGGTCAGCCGGCCACCGTCGTCTCCAGCGGCCAGCACGGCCACTCGGACGATCGGCATCACAGTGTTGTCGGACATTCCTATGCTTTCTGGGTTCTTCTCATGGAGCGTGAATCTCGGTGGGATACGGCGCTGTCGGTTACTGGTTGTAGGTGACCACGACTTCGTCGAAATCGCGGACGAGCGGTTGGTCGGGGAACCAGGAACCGCTGGGCAGGGAGGCGGTGAGCCGTTCGACCGCCATGGCGATCGCATCGGCATGTCCCGCCGTGAAGGTCGAAACCCATTCCCCGTCGAAGGCTTTCGACGGGGCGACCAGGATCCGGCCCTCGGGGGTGTCGATGATGCTGACCCCCACTTGGGTGGTGACCCGGTGGCCGTCTCGGTGTTCGCCTGCGACGATCTCGACGTAGGTCCGCCGTCCGTCGAACACCGATTCCACGATGGGCCGGGCCGAGGCCGGGACGCCGAGGAATCCCAGCACTTCGGTCAGCGGAGTGCCGTTGCGGATCTGCTCGTCGGCCCGTGCGCCCGCCGCGGCCGGCAGCGCGAACTCCTCGAACCGCGCGGGCCGGCGTTGCGACAGCCCGGCGGTGAGCACCGGTACCAGCGAATGCGGATGGGTGATGTCCATCTCGGTGAACGTCACCAGCTGCGCGTTGCGCAACACCACGACGGTCTTGACGTCGCGGCTTTCGTCGACTCCGTGCTGGTCGAGTCCGCGCGCCACGATGCCGCGCAACAAATCCCCCGGACCGGAGACGAACCGCAGGTCGAGCCACTGGGTTGCCCGGCAGGTCAGCCGGATCCATTGCGCCACCTGCGGGTTCACCCCACCGCTGGCGTCGAGCACACCCATCGCGGTCAGTTCAGCGGCCTGTTCGGCGACAAAGCCGGGCCGCTGCGCCGGTTCGCTGTAGGCAGGCGTGATGGCCAGCACCCACGGGAACGCCCCGGCGCCCAGTACCTCGGCGAGGTACCAGGCCTGATCGGTGGTCAGCTCGACAGCATTAGCTCCTGTGCTCAATGCTGAGCCTCCGGCTCCAGAAGGTTACCGGCACTAGCCCCACTTGGCCCCTTCGGCGGCGTCCCGCGCGCTCATCGACATGGTGTTCATCTCGTGAGTGGAGGCCATGGCCCGGTAGGCCCGGGTCAGCTCTTCCATCGCCTGGTTCCACTGGGCCTGCCAGGCCTGGTAGGTCATACCGGTGTCACCCTGCCAGGCGCTGCTCAACGCGGCCTGCTCGGCGGCGATGTCGGCACCGACGGCGTGCAGGGCACCCGAGTAGGTGTTCATCTCTCCGGCGTGAGCGAGCATGGCCGGGTAGTTGTACATGATCTGCGACATGAAAACTCCTGTATCCGTTACTTTTTCGGTTAGACGGAGGTGTAGGTGCTGGCGGCGGCGGCGTCCTGGGCCACGTAGGTGCCCGCGGCGTCGCCGAGGTTGAGCTGCGCGACGTCGAGCAGCGCATTGACCTTGGCCGACACCTCGACAAACCGGGCGTGGGCGGCCTGGAACGCGGCCGAGGCCTCGCCCATGTGGAAGGCCTGCGAGGACATGGCGGCCTGCTCGGCCTGGGCGATGGTGCTGCGCATCAGCGCGGCCTTGGCGCCGAAGGCGGCCTCGGAGGCGATCAACTGCGGGATGTGAGCGTCCAACAGACTCATGGATTTTCCTTTCGGATCGTTGGTGGATGGTCGTGCACGAGCGGTCTGGTCAGCTGCGCGAACCCCCTTCCGGATCGCCCGGGGCCTCGTCGGGGTCCCAGGAACCGGGCAGCATCGGCGAGACAGGGCTCTCGTCGAATCTCTCGCCGGCCAAGGTGGTCAGGCCGGCCGCAGTCGCTTCGGATTTCGTTTCGGTGCCGGTGAATCCCATGGTTCCGGCACCCCGTTCAGAGGCACGCACGCGCGGCTCCGGCTTGGGCGCCGGCTCCGGATCGGGCGCCTCGTAGTCCATGTAGGCATCCGCGTAGGCGTGGTCTTCCAGTGCCGCACCCCGCTTNCAGCGGGTACGAGCGTTGTTGCTCTGCCTGCGGTGCGATCTCGGTGGGCGCGGCCGCGGGTGCGGGCGCCGCCGGCGGCTGCATGACGTGGTCGATCAGCAGCACCAGTCCCGTGATTCCCAATGCAGCCAGGGCCGGTATCAGGAACGGTGACGACAGGATCATGGCCCAGGTGGGCCAGCCCACCAGGTTGGTGAACACCTGGTAGGCCACCGCGGACAACAGCGGCCCCCACGTCCCCCACGCCCCGATCGGATCGGTCATGAAGTCGTTGAGCATCTTCTGCAGATTGCCGAGCGGATCCTTGAGGAAGTCGATGATGTCCTGGCCGCCGGGCACGTTCTTCAGATATTGCTCGAGCAGATCGGAGATGATGTTCGAATTTTCCATCGCCGACCCGGAATCCGTCGCGGTGCCCTGCGCCATCATCTGCTGCGCGTTGGCCGAGGCGGTACCGGCCTCTCCCACGCCCGGTTTGAGCAGCATCGGCGCCGGTGCACTGGTCGGAGCGGCCATCACCGCGGCACCCGAGACGGCTTGGTAGGTGGCCATGGTGGTGGCCGCCTGGATCCACATCCGGACATAGTCGGCCTCGTTGACCGCGATCGGAATCGTGTTGATCCCGAAGAAGTTCGTGGCCAGCAGCACGCCGTGCACGACGTGGTTGAGGGCGAGCTCGGGCAGCGTCGGCATCGTCGCCAGGGCCGTGGTGTAGGCCGCGGCGGCGGTCTCGTGCTGGACGGCGACTGCGGCGCTGTTGGCACTCTGCTGCGCCAGCCAGGTCAGGTAGGGGCCGTGGGCGGCCACGTACTGCTCCGAACTCGGGCCTTCCCACGCACCGGCCTGCACCCCGCCCAGCACGCTGGTGAGTTCGGCCGCCGCCGAGGCGTATTCAGCGCTCAGCGACTGCCAGGCCCCCGCTGCGGCCAGCAACGACCCGGCGCCCGGACCGCTGGAGAGCAGCGCCGAATGCACCTCGGGTGGTAGGGCCATCCAGATGGGGGCGGTCATCTCAGATGCCGCGCGCAGTCAGGTAGGACGCGGCGGCCATCGCGTCGCCGGTCACGTAGCTGGCGCCGGATTCCGCAACACCGGCGCCGGAGCGACCGAGTTCCTCGACGCCCTGCGCGGCCAGCGCCGAGTGCTGGGCGCCGTGAGCGCTGAAACCGGTGGCGGTCTGCAGCGAAACCGCATCGGCCGCAGGCGGGATCACCGCCGA
>NZ_LT546207.1:3608299-3872744 GCF_900078665.2 Mycolicibacterium houstonense
GGGCGGCGGCCAGCCGTGCGGTGAGCGCCTCGACGGCCGCGCTGGCGGCGGTCAGTCCTTCCGGAACTACTCGCAGTGTCATCAGAATTCCTTTCTCCCGTTGTTCACGGACAGCGCCGTGTCATCGATGAGTGGGTTGACGAGCTGAACGAACTCGGGGGCGTCGCCGTCTCCGAGCAACATGCCGCGTCCCGCGGGGAACCGGGCGAACCGGTGTCCGCGGAGCTTGCCGCTGTCGGCGGGATTGCCCGACAGCATCAACGTGGTCGCCTGTAGGTCGTTGAGGCGACGGAGCAGAGGTGCGGTCATCACCGCGTGTGCCGATCCGGTGGCCCGGGCCGTCACGATCACGCGCAGACCCAGATCGCCGGCTTCCGACAGCAGGTTGACGATGTTGGTCCACGGCCGCTGACCGGCGAACGGTCCGCTGACCGCCGGACCGTCGGGGATCTGGTCCACGTCGTCGATGATCAGGTAGTGCGTGTGGCCATCGGGCCCGGACCGGTAATTCCATGTGCTGAGCTCCTGCGGACTCAAACCCGCAGGCGGACGGCGCTTCTCGATGAGTGCCGACAGCCCGAGCATGGCGGGCAGCACGCGGTCGATGTTGGCGGTGTACTCGTTGTCCGGGAACAACGGTTCCTCCACCAGGTGCAGCCGCCGGTCGATGACGGTGAAGGCCACCTCGTCCGGCCGGGAGTTCTCCCGGATGGTCCGGATGATGTGCCGCAGCAGCGTGGTCTTGCCGGACCTCGCATCGCCGAACACCGCCAGCAGCGGGTTGTTCTTGAAGTCGAGCACCACCGGCGCCAGATCCTCTTCGCGCTGTCCGATGACCACCTGCTCGGGGGCCGGGTACAGCGGTGCCAGCGCGGCCGGGGCCAGCGTGGTGGGCAGGAGTCGCACCGGGGGTGCGCTCTGGCCCGGGTACCGGGAGTTGATGACGGCGATGTCGCTCAATGCCGGCTGCGCGAACAGGAAGTGTTCGGCGGCCATGGTCAGGCCGCGCCCGGGCTGGTCGGCCGGCACGGATTCGGCCGGGCGACGCAGGGCACCCACCACCCGCACGATGCTGTCGTGGCTGTCGTGCAGCTTCAGCTCCAGACGCAGGCCCAGGCCGTCGCGCATCGCCAGCGGCACCTCCAGCCAGTTCGGCGTGGTGATCACCACGTGGATGCCGTACGCCAGGCCGGTGTTGGCCAGCTCGGTCACCTTGGCCAGCAACGGGTTCCGGGTGTTGAAGGTGTCGGTGTTGTCGCGGCTGAACGCGTAGAGGTTGTCGATGACCAAGAAAACTTCGCCATAGCCATCGGAGTAGGAACCCACCCGGCTCACCGCGCCCTGCTGCTGACGCGCCCGCAGCAGCTGCTCGAGCTCACCGAAGGTGCGGCGGATGCGCTCGGGCTCCAGCGGGGTGGCCACACTGCCGACGTGGGCCAGATCGGCCAGGCCGGCCAGCTGTCCGCCGCCGTAGTCGAGGCAGTAGAAGCTGACCTCGCTCGGCGAGTGCAACGCGGCCGCCGACAGGACGAAGGTCTGCAGCGCGGTGGACTTGCCCGAGCGTGGACCGCCGTGGATGAGCACGTTGGCGGCCGACGAGTTGGCGTCGTACACCAGTGCCTCGCGGCGCATCTCGAACGGCTTGTCGATCTCGCCCAGCGGCCAACGCAGCTGACCGGGCTCCACATCGGTGCCGGCGAGCACGTCGTCCAGCGCGATCGCGTTGTCCAGCGGCGGCAGCCACAGCTTGGGTGCCTGCGGGCCGTAGGCGGCCAGCTGGTCGCCGATGGTGGCGATCAGCTTGCGCGGTGGCGCGACGTTGATCTCGGGCTCGTTCGTGACGATCACGGTATCGGGCTCGGGCTCGACCCGCGAGGCGGTGAACAGCTGCGGCTGCGGCAGTGCACGCACCACGATCGACTTCTCGGCGCGCGGCGGATCGTAGATGCCGTCGACATAGGTGCTGCGGAACTTGATCGGCACCGCACCTGGGGCGGGCACCAGGAAGCCCTCGCCCTTGTGCTCGCGGCCCGATTCGATGTGATAGGCGTCCTCGACCCCGATGATCTGGCGAGAGATGCTGGGGCTGGCCACCTTCAGACCGATCCGGTACGACGTGTTCTTGTCGATGTCCTTGATCCGGCCCACGTCCAGCGTCTGCGACGCGAACAGGATATGGATCCGGAACGAACGGCCCTTGCGCGCAACGTAATCGAACAGGTCGGCGTACTCGGGGTGCTCGGCGAGCATCAGGGTGAACTCGTCGGCGACCACGAACAGCGTCGGCATCGGGGGCAGATCGTGTCCCGCTGCGATGGCGGCCTCGTACTCGGTGACCGAGTTGAAGGCGCTGCCCTGGACGCGACGGCCGGCCTCCTTGAGCAGCTGTTCACGGCGGGCCACCTCACCGCGCAGGGTGTCGGCGAACCGGTCGGCCAGCGACCGCTTCTCGGCCATGTTCGAGATGACCGCCACGACCTGCGGGAAGTTGCGGAAGATGTCGGCTCCGGCCTCACCCTTGAAGTCGGCGTAGATCACGATGAGCCGGTCGGCCGAGTGAGTGGTCAACAGCGACAACAGGATCGACATCAGCGTCTGGGACTTGCCCGAACCGGTCATACCGATCATCAGGCCGTGCGGACCCATGCCGCCCTCGGCCTCGTCCTTGAGGTCGAAGTACAGCGGTTCGCCGGTGGCGGTGACACCGATGGGCACGCGCAGTTCCTCGTCACGGTTGCGCGGGGCCCATAGGCTGGCCACGTCCAGGGACGAGGCATCCGGGATGTCCAGCAGCGTGGTGAAAGTGGCACCGCCGGTGGCGGTGGACCGCACGTAACCGGGGTTCGAGTCCCAGCGCGACAGACGGCGCGCGACGTGCGCGGCCGCGGCGGCCGACATCGAATCGGCCTTGTCCACGTAGGGCTGCCATCCGCTGCTCTGCCAGCGCTCGATCCGGCCGTCGACGACCCGCAGGATGGGCCGTTCGGGGTCGGGGTACTGCTCGCGGTTGGGCAGCTTGTCGCTGCGGTGGATCACGGTCACCCCGGTCAGGCCGGGCTTACGCGCGATGTCGTCGGGATCGGCTTCGGGATCGTCGAGCACCACCAGTAGATGCTTGAGGGCCTGGTCCGGTTCGGCCGGGAACGCGGGGCGGCCGGACAGGGCCGAATCGAGGCGCCCGCGCAGCTCCGCGACACCGGTGGTCAGGTACCGGGCCGGGCCGACGCCGTCGGCCTGGGCCGGAATGTCCACGTGCGGAAGCCATTTGAGCCAAGACCAGGTATCGGCGTCGATGTCGGGAGAGGCCAGCGCCACCCCGAGCATGGTCGGGTCGTGCCAGGTGACGGCCTGGGCGATCCAGGCCCGCAACGCATCCCGGACCTCGTCGGCCTCACCGATCACGGTGATCCGGGCGAGCTTGGTGACGTCGATACCGGTCGGGGCGTCACGCACGGTGCGCTGCACATCGAGCAGACCGCGAAGGGTGCTGTGTGACACCGGCTCCAGGTCGATCTCGTCGGCGGTGTCCTTGACCTTCAGCGCCGCGTCCAGCGGCACGTCGTGCAGGCCGGCCCGCAGCACCAGGAAGTCACGGTCACGTGGGTCGCGTTCCCACTGCCTGCGGGTGCCCGGAATGACGGCCAGCGCCTCGGGCTCGGGGTGCGACCACTCCAGCGCCGCACGCTGCTCGGCGGCATGGGCGCGAACGTTGTCGCGGACCACCGACAGGTAACGCAGGTAGTCGGCGCGCTCGGCGTCGACTTCCTCGGTGCGCATCTTGTTGTCCGAGCCGCGATACAGCGCGGTGGCGGCCAGCAGCAGCACGAACGGGAAGAACAGCGTGGTCGGCGAGATCATCCGCATGCCGGTGGCCACCAGGGCCACGATCATGCCGACGATCAGGATGACGATCAGGTAGGGCAGCACCCGGCGCAACAACGACGGCGGAACCAGCCGCGGCAACTGCGGTGGCGGCTCGATCGTGATGGTGCCCTTGCGGGTCGTCGGCGGCGCCAGCCTGCGCTGGTGCTCGAAAATCAGCCGGCTCATCGTGTGGCCTCCAGGCGGGCAGCATTGGCGTTCGACGACAGCGCATCGTGTGCGGTCAGGGCGTCGCCGCGGGAAAGGGTCGGGCCGGCTGCGAACTGCGTCAGGATCGACCACGGAATGGGCAGAGCCGGCGCGGTGAGACCAAGCGCGGCAAGGGTTTTGTCGTCACCATTGGTGTCGATGCCGTAGCGCACACCGGTGTCGCTCACCCAGAACATCGAGCCTGCGGTCGGCGATCCGGGTTCGGCGCCCACGGTCTGCACCAGGTATCCACTGCCGGGTGCCAGGGCGACGCGGCTGGCTGCACCGTTGGCGCCCGCGCCCACCAGGCCAACGCTGCGCTGACCATCGGGCACGGGCAGCGCCGCACCGGACAGCACGGTCAGGCGGCTCTCTGTCGCACCGGCGGGCTTGCTCCACTGGGCACACGTCACCGGTGCCGTCGAGGCCGACACCAGGGTGACGGGGTCCGCCGGGTAGGCGGCGGTGTCGATGCCGTGCGCCACCGGGGTGCGGGCCACTTCATCGGCGCCGAGCCTCGGCGGCTCGTGCAGCCCATAGGAATCGGTGTTGCGCAGGATCGAGGCCAGCACCGGAGAGATCGGCTGCAGGCCGTCGGTCAGCACGGCGTAGTAGCGGACGGTGTTGTCGGCTTCCGCCGCCGAGACCACCGCACCCACCGGCGCCGGCGCAGACAGCGGGAACTGTGCGGGCGCACCCGCACCGGCGATGGCCGGGGCGGTCAGTGCGGGAGCCTCGGGGATCGCGTTGAACAGGCCCGATGCGATGGGCCGCGGGGCCGGGATCTCGGCGCCGAATCCGAGTGCATCGGTGACGGCACGGTTGGCCAGGTCGATCGGGCTGCGCTTGCCGTCCCACAGCAGCCAGTCACCGGGGGTGGGGCCGCCGCTGTGGTGCACGAGCACCGCCTGGTTCGCGGACAGCGGCAGGGCGCGCTCATCGCCGGCGGCCAGCGTTCCGGCGATCAGCGTCACGCCGGCGTTGTCGCCCGAATTGCTATCGCACACAGTCCAATCCGCACTGGTGCTGGCGCTCTGCACCATGCGCTCCGGCGCGCCGGGGATACCGAGCAGGTTGCCGCGCGGGAACTTGTCGATCTCGCTGGTCTTGACCGTGGTCGGGTTGTCCGCCTTGCCGGCGATCAGCCGCGCCGAGGTCAGGTTGAGCACCGGGTGCAGCTGCTCACCGACCCGGACATACAGCGCCGCGGTGGACCGGTCGGCGAGGATCACGTCGTTGCCCGCGGCTCCGCCCGGGCGGATCAGCGAGAACAGGAAGCAGCCGATCAGCCCGGTGACCAGGATCAGCGCACCGGTCAGCACCGCACGGCTCTGGGTGCGCAACGGGTCGACCAGCATGCGGGTGTCGTGCAGCGCCACCCCGGATGCGATGCGGCGCATGACGAACCGCCAGCCCGAGACCTGGTGGCGGGTGACGAAGCCACGCCGGTAGCCGACCTGATCGGGGTTGTCGTTGGACGGGGTGCGAGAGGAGAAGGAGCGGCGCTCGTCGGGTCCCTGCGTGGTCATTCGGGCACCGTCAGGCCGAGGCCACGCAGCAGCGGGGCAGCCGAATTCGTCACGTCACCGGCGGTGATCGTCATCATCTCCTCGTCGGTGAAGTCGTCGTGGTCGGAATGATCGAGGCGGTACTCGCGCTCCTCCTCGGAACGCTCGACCAGGTTGCGGACGAAACGGCCGTTACCGGCGATGTCCAGGCTGCGCCGCTGCACGCCCGCGGCGTCGGGCATGGTGGCCGCCGCCAGATGGCCGAACAGCTTCTCCATCTCGTCGTGCGCGGCCTTTTCGAAGGTGCTGTCCCGCTTTTCGGCCATCCGCTCGGCGATCTCGACGAGTTCGGAGGACGAGTAGGACGGGAAGTCGATGCTGCGGGTGAAGCGGGAACGCAGACCCTCGTTGGTGTCCAGGAACATGTCGAGGTCCTTGCGATAGCCCGCGACGATCACCACGAGCCGGTCGCGGTCGTTCTCCATGCGGGCCAGCAGCGTGTCGATGGCCACCAGACCGAAGTCGTTCTTGGCCCCGGTGGACACCAGCGCATAGGCCTCGTCGAGGAACAGCACGCCGTCGAGCGCACTGTCGATGATGGCGTTGGTCTTGGCCTCGGTCTCACCGATGTGCTGACCGATCAGGTCGGCGCGGTGCACCTCGCGGACCGTCTCCTTCTTCAGAAGCCCGAGACCGCAATAGATCTTGGCGACGACGCGGGCGATGGTGGTCTTACCGGTTCCGGGCGGGCCGGCGAACACCAGGTGGTTGGTGCGCTGCGCCACGGCCAGCCCGCGTTCCTGACGCCGGATCGACATGGCGACCGAGCTCTTCAGGCGGGCCACCTGGAACTTCACTTCTTCCAGGCCGATGAATTCGGCGAGCTCCGCCTCGGCCTCGATGAGCAGGTGCGCCTTGCGCTCCTTGGCACCCGGATCGACGAAATCGGACTCCGAGGGCTCGGTTTCCGGGTCCCACGGATCGGTGCGGGCGTCGATGCGGGCGGCATTGGTGATCAGCAGCCCGAACGTCGGGTCGGACAGGGCCTCTTCGACCTGCTTGTCCTCGGGGTGGGCGGCGAAGAGGTCTTGCAGCACCTCGTTGGCGTCATCGTCCTCGCCCTGGGCACGCAGGGTCAGCGCCTTGGCGAGCGCGCCGTCGAGGGCGGCCACCGCGATCGGGCCGGTCGGATCCTCCAGATAGGACAGCGCGGGCGCGAGCATGCCGAGCCGGGCCAGTGCGATGCCCAGCGTGATGCGGGCGGCGTGCCCGGAGACCTCGTCGAGCGACGGGTCGGTGACCACCGGGGTGAGCAGCCGCACCACGTCCGACCACCGCTGGGCGCGGTGGTTGATGGCCACCCGCAGCCAGGTGGCGTGCAGCCACCCCGGCCTGCGGACGAGCACCTCGCCCACCAGCTCGTCGGCCTCGGCGAGCGCACCCGCAGCAGCACGCCGCGCGGCGAAGGCCAGCTGGAAGTCGTCCACGTCGCAGGCTCGGAATTGCAGATACAGCCCGCTGTCATAGGTGAACCCGAGGTCACCGGCAGCCAGATCGATCTCGCGTTGCAGCAGACCGGCGCTGGCGCGGGTCCGCCAGACGGCGTCGATCACGGGTCCGGAGACATCGCCCGCGGCGGCCAGGCCGGTCCAGGCGTCACAGTGGTCGTGTGCGAGGTGCGTCAGGGCGGCAAAGCCGGCCCGGGCGGCGGTGAGATCGGCCGGCCGTTGGCGGTCGTTCACCGTCAGGCCCAGCGCACGACAACATGTGGCGAAACGGCTGACCACATCGCGATCGAGCCGGGGCGCTCCCTGAGGCGGAGCCGCAAGCGTGTCACTACCCATATGCGTGCACGGGAGCGAAGCCCCCGATTCTCTCCCTTATGTATGGCTAAGCTAACTTTTGCTGAAGTTAGCATTGCATAACTTTACTGTCGAGAGGCACGTATCCGGGCTAGCTCGTGAACTGCCTCACCTTTTGGTCGCGGCCACCAAGGTGATAGTTCCCGTCATCAGGCCGGCTTCGGAATCTTGACCAGGCACGGGCCGGCCCACCCGGGTCAGATACTCGTGCAACGGCGTAGCCACTGCATTCCAGCCCCGTGCACCAAACCACTGGTTAGCGGGTGCGTGCTGCTGGTTGTACACCAGGTTGAAGAACGCGTTCTCATCCCCGGAGGCGTGCGCCTCGGCCCGCTTGGCATCGAAGGCGTCGGCCGGCATCGGTACGGCCTCCTCGACCCCGACAAAGCTGCCCGGCGCAGCCAACGCGTCGATTCCAGCAAACAACCGCTCCTGTGCTGCGGCCGGTAGATAGATCAGCAATCCCTCGGCGATCCAGGCCGAGGGGCGCGCCGGGTCGAAGCCGTTCGACCGCAGCGCCTGGGGCCAGTCCTCTCGCAGATCGATCGCTATCTCACGCCGCTCGGCGGTCGGGCTCACCCCGAGTTCATCCATGGTGTCGCGCTTGAACGCGAGCACCCGCGGCTGGTCCAGTTCGTAGACCACGGTGCCGTCGGCCCACGGCAGCCGGTAGGCCCGTGAGTCCAGGCCCGCCGCCAACAGCACCACCTGCTTGACGCCTGCGTCGATGGCCCGCCTGAAGTACTCGTCGAAGTACTTCGTCCGGGCGCCCTGGAAGTTGACGAAGTGTTCCCCGAATTCGGTCTGCAGCGGATGCTCGGGGTCGCTGCCTTCGACCGCGACCGTCCAATCGCCCCCGGCCGCGCGGCAGAACACCTCGGCGTACTCGTCCACTGCCAGCGGGTCGGGCTTTCGCGCCTCCAACGCCCTTGAGGCGGCTACGAATAACGCCGTCTGCCCAACGCTCGTGGTGATGTCCCAGTTGTCGTCATCGGTACGCACCCGCGCGAGGGTACGCCGCCAACCTGACAGCTACACCAAGGGACGACCGGTGCGGATGCGCCAGTCGAGATCCTTGAGCAGCAGGTTGAACGGGAACTGGCGCGCGAAGGACGGCAGCAGATCGTTGACCGTGCGCAGCACCGCGATCAGCCGGTCGAACCGCTTCTGACTCTTGGCATCCCACGGCAGCCGCATCTCGTCGCGGAACCGCTGCGGGAGGAAGCCGGTGGTGATCAGCAGGGCCACCGCATCGAGCCGGCGCTGCACCGCGCGGGGCAGCTTCGGGTTCTTGGGCCGGCCCGCCGCGATCGGATACAGGTATCCGCGCACCGTGTCGTCGATGTGCAGCTTCTCCAGCGATTCTTCCCAGTACCGATCGAACGCGGCCCGGTCCGCCGGCCACATGTCCTCGGGTACCTGCAGCGTGGTGCCCATCGTGACGCTGTCGCGGTAGTGCTGATCGGCGGTCTCGTCGTCCATCTCGCCGACGAACATCCGGAAGACGTCGACGCCGCCCTTGTAGAGGCAGGCCGCCACCCACAACTGCAGGTTCTTGTCGAAGGCGTTGTACTGCACCGGGCTGTCCTCGGTGGAGTACACCTGTGCATGCGCCTTGTTGACCGCGCGTCGGTATGCCTTCTTCTGTGCGTCGGTGCCACGCGTGGCCACGGCCAGATAGGTGAACGTGGTCCTGGCCCGCTTGATCGGGTGCAGATCGGTGCGGCCGCTGTCGACGCGGCTCTCGACCACGCCGTAGCCCACCGCCGGATTGGCCAGCTGCATGATCACGTTGGCCGGCCCGGCCAGCAGCGCCACGCCCATCAGTCCGTCGTCGAAGCCGGCACCGCGACGGCGCCGCCTCGGCGGGGCCACGGGACGTGAGGCATCGCTCATCGTCCGTTCGACGTGCGGGATCGGTTCGCTGACCGTCATGGCCACCCCTTCTAAAACTGAGAACGTCTGTTTCCTGATAGTGGCCCGCCGGTCTGACGGGTGTCAAGATGTTTGGGTGAAGCAGGTCCGTCCCTACCGCGGTGTCGAAGCGGCCGACCGCGTCGCGCAGCGCCGCAGCCAGCTGCTCGAGGCCGGGCTGGACCTGCTGGGAGCCGAAGACGCCGAGATCACGGTGCGCGCGGTCTGCCGCACCGCCGGCCTGGCGGCCAGATACTTCTACGAGAGCTTCGCCGACAAGGACGATTTCATCGGCGCCGTCTACGACTGGGTGATCACCGACATCGCGACCTCGACGCAGGCCGCCGTCGCCGCCGTCCCGCTGGCCGACCAGACCGCCGCCGGGATGGCCAACATCGTGCACCTGATCGCCGAGGATCCACGGATCGGCCGGCTGCTGTTCAGCGTCAAACTGTCCAACGAGGTGCTGACCCGCAAGCGCGTGGAGTCCACCGCACTGTTCGCCGCGCTGCTCGGACAGCACGCCGGAGATGCTCTCGACCTCAGGGAGAACGACTACCTCAGGGCCACTTCGCATTTCGCCGTCGGCGGCGTGACGCAGACCATCAGCGCCTGGCTGTCCGGCGAGGTGAACCTGTCCCCCGATCAGCTCATCCACCAGCTGCGCTCGATGCTCGACGCCCTGGCGGGCCTGCCACAACCGGGGAGCTGACGTGCCGGGCCCGGTATTGCTGCGCCCCGGCCCGGCCCTGGCCGCCCACGTCCAGTTCTTCGGATACTGGCGAAACACCCAGGCCGCGACCCATCGCAGCCGCGCCCTGCCCCGCGGCGCCGCGACGGTGATCATCGACCTCGACGCCCGCGATCAGGTCGATTTCTATGCGGCCGACGGCAGCACCCGCCTCGACGTCGGCGCCGCCTTCATCGCCGGGGCCGGCGTCACCTCGTACGTCAGCCAGATCGAGCCGGCACAGACCGTGCTCACCATCCACTTCCTCCCCGGCGGCGCCGCGGCATTCCTGCCCGCCCCACTGCACGACCTGGAGGACGAGTGCGTCGGGCTGGAAGCGATCTGGGGCCGGGCGGCGGCGGACCTGCGCGCCCGCCTGATCGCAGCAGGCTCCGTTGCGGACCGGCTGGCACTGGTGGAGTCGTTCCTGTTGGCGCGCATGCGGTCCCGTGACCCCGCGGTGGGCGCGGTGCTCCGTGCGGCCGAAAGCCGACCCTCGCTGCGGGTGGCCGAGGCATGCACGTTGACCGGGTTGTCGGCCAGACGGCTGATCGCATCGTTTCGTTCCGAGGTGGGCCAGACACCCAAGAGCTATCTGCGGGTGCGCCGGGTCCAGGCCGCGATGCGACTACTCGACGCGGGAGACGCTCGCGGGGCCCGGATCGCCACCGATCTCGGCTACTTCGACCAGGCACATTTCGTCCGGGAGTTCAGATCGTTCACCGGCATGACGCCGACCCAGTACACCCAGCGCCGCACGTGGTTGCCCAGCCATGTGGGCGTCGGCTCCGGCAAAAATATCCAAGACCCGGGCACCGCGGAACGCGCATGATGGCGACATGACCAACTCAGGCCAGGCCGTCGCCGATACCGGCGTGCTCGTGGCAGCGATCCGCGCCGAGGAAAACCGCCGCGCCGACCGGCTTTTCACCGATCCGTTCGCCGAGAAGCTCGCTGGAGAGTCCGGGCGGCGCATGCTCGCCGAGTCCGTGGCCGCCACCGGAGACAAATCCACGCTGCAGATCGTGGTGCGGACGCGCTTCTGGGACGAGGCACTGCTGGCGGCGGCGCCTACGGTGCGGCAGGTGGTGATCCTCGCCGCCGGACTCGATGCCCGCTCCTACCGGTTGCCCTGGCCCGATGGCACCACCGTGTTCGAGCTCGACCAGCCTGCGGTGATCGCCGCCAAGGCCGAGCTGCTGGCCGGTGACCGGCCGCGCTGCCGGCGGACGGCCATCGGCGTCGACCTGACGACCGACTGGACAGATTCCCTGCGGTCCAACGGCTTCGACGGCGATGCGCCGACCGTCTGGCTGATGGAGGGCCTGCTGCAATATCTCGACGAGGGCGCCGTGCACACCCTTTTCGAGCGGGTGGACGCCCTGTCGGCGCCCGGTTCGGTCTTGCTCTACGACATCGTCGGCAAGACACTGCTGGACAGCGTGATGCTGACGGCGGTCCGCGAACGGATGGCCCACAACGGTGCGCCATGGCTTTTCGGCACCGATGCGCCGGGGCAGCTGTGTGAGCGGCTCGGCTGGTCGGCAACCGTCACCGATGTGGCCGAACCGGGCAACCGGTGGAATAGGTGGTTCGCACCCGCGGTACCACTGGACGTTCCCGGCATACCGCGCGGATACTTCGTCACCGCCACCAAGCGGTAGCCGGGACTACCCCACGTCGGCCCGAGAGCCTGGCCTGACCCCGGCCGGCCCGGCGTCCGGCACGACGCCCGGGCCTCCCGCTCTCTCATTGTCACGCCAGAGTGACTGTCGGGCTCGGCAGCCACGCCAGCGTGACAAACTCCGCAGCGAAGTCGGCCGACTCCCGGCCATTGTCACGCTGGAGTGACACTCGGCGCCGACAGCCACTCTGACCGGAAAATGTCCCAGGGTGAGTGGGCAGGCCGAAGGCAGCCGGCGCAGCCGGCTCTGTGTTTTGGTGTGGTTAGGCGGCGGGTTCGACGCTGACGCGGTAGCCCATGGCCGTCAGTTGGGCGATGTGGTTACGCATGCGGCGTTCGATGTTGACCCGCCGGGTGTAGTAGTCGGCTCCTAGGTCATGGAAACGTGCGGTGGCATCGGCGAGCAGCTGCCAGACGATGGTAAAGATCGAGCGGGCCACCGCGACAAGGGCTTTGAGCTTGCCGCGGCGTTTGACCAGTCGTCGATACCGCTCCCCGAGGAAGGTGTCGGTCTTGGCCACGGTCGCAGCGGCCTCCCCGAGAGCGCCTCTGAGGTAGGGGTTGCCGGTTCCGGTTCTGCCGGCTCGGGTTACCGGCCCGGACTGGATGGTGCGTGGGCACAGTTTGGCCCAGGACACCAGGTGCGCTGCGGTGGGGAATCGGGTCATGTCCATACCGATCTCGGCCAGAATGATCTGCGCTGTGGTCGGGCCGATACCTGGGATCTCACACAACCGTTGGACGGCCGAAAGGTCCGTCGACGCCAGGCCACCACCGGGCCGATCCTGGTCGTGATCGTCGGGCTCGGTGCGTGCCAGTCGCTGAGCGATCCGTGCGGTCAAGGTGGCGATCTGGGCATCGAGTGCGTCGATCTGATCGAGCAGCATCCGGGCCAACTCGCCGTGATGATCATCAAAACGACCATCGAGCGCCTTGATCAGCTCGGTGCGTTTGACTGTCATCCGTCCGCGGGCCAGATCAGCCAACTGCCGCGGATCGCGTTCACCGGCGATCAACGCCTCGACCATGGCCCGCACCGAAATAGTGTCCAGCCGTGAAGCCACCGCCGACACCTTGATCAACGCGTCTTCGAGCAGTTTCTCCAGCCGCTGCCAATAACGGGCCCGTTCACGAGTCAGATCCACCCGCAACCGGGTGTAATCGCGCAGTTGCCGAATCGGGGCCGGCGGAACAAAGCTCGGCCTCAGCAGACCTTTTTCGGTGAGTTTGGCCAGCCACACCGCGTCGAGCTTGTCGGTCTTGGGCCGCCCCGGGACGTTTTTGACCTCGCAGGCGTTGACCAACTGCACATCCAACCCAGCAGCCTCGGCCAGGTAATACCAGATCCGCCAATAATCCGAGGTGGACTCGATGGTGAGTTTCTCGACACCCCACCCGACCAACTTGGCGGCCAACTCAGCCACCGCGCTGGTGGTGGCTTGGACCTCCCAGACCTTGCTGACCCGACGGGCAGGACCAGGAAGGCGGACACACACCACCCCCGAGGCCTTGGCCACGTCAATGGCAGCGACCCGCTCGATGACCAACTCATGCTCGGCGTCGGCAATCTCCTCAACCCCGGCCGGACCCTTCTTATGCTTCACCTCAGCTGCCCTCCTCACCCATCAACACCATCGCGGTGGGCGGGCTGCCCGGGGGCCTCGGTCAAGGGAAAACCGAAATTCTGACCGGCGTGCTCACAGCAACAATGCATGACCCTTCCAGGTCCGGGCCCCGGCGTCAGGCTGGCGTACAAGCTCAACACGTCCCAAAGTGGCAACGACGTCGACAGGCAACCCACACCCATTTTCACGCCTGCAAGGCGCCCAGGGAACCCGGACAACCCGGCTGGCGTGACAATGGCGGCGGCACGGCGCCCGAACGGCCGCCGTGGTAAGCCCGGAAACACCAGGAACCGGTCGGACTACCCCGCAGCAGTCACCGACGGACGCCGGTCAGCGGCCGTCTTGGGAGCCACCTGTGCGTCCTCGTCGGTGAATTCCTTGGTCCAACATGCGAATTCGAGGGTGATGCCGTCCGGGTCGAGGAAGTAGAACGACCGGACGTAGACGCCGGGGTGCACGGTGGCCGAGGCCTGCATCGGGCTGTCGTCGTGGTTGAGCACCGGACCGACGCGGACGCCCTTGGCCTTGAGCTTCTGCCGGTACTCGTCGAACTTCTCGGCGGGCACGTGCAAGGCGATGTGGTTCAGCGACCCGGTGGAGCTCATGAACTCGCCGATGCCAGGGATCGCCGCCGGCGCCGAGATGCCGGGCACCCCGTCGGGGGCATCGCGGAACCAGAAGAACGCGATGCAATCTCCGTTGCCGGCGTCGAAGAAGAAGTGCTGCCCCATGCCGCCGGGCAGATCGAGCGCCTTGATCAGGGGCATGCCGAGGACGTTGGTGTAGAAGTCGACCGTGCGCTCCATGTCGGCACACACCAGGGCCACATGGTTGATGCCGCCGAATTCGAACTCCGGGTTGGGATTGTTGGGCTTGATCACGTCGACACACCTCCGGGCGAACGCACTCGAATGCACCAAACACTGGCGCAGTAGCGTATCTGAATCTAACATCAGATTCAGATACGAACAATGGCCCTGCAAGATTTCCCGGCCCGCCGGAGTGAGGAAATCCGTGACCATCAGTCCCCGAACACCCCTGCCCACCGCGCGTGGCCGCCAGACCCAGGCCGCGATCGACAGCGCCGCCCGCGCCGTGGTGGCCCGCAAGGGCATCCTGGCCACCACGATCGCCGACATCGCCACCGAGGCGGGCCGGTCGGCCGCATCGTTCTACAACTATTACGCCTCGAAGGAGGCCATGGTCCGGGAATGGGCACTTCGGTTCCGAAACGAGGCCCGCGAACGAGCCCTTCCCGCAACCGGGCCGAACCTGACCAACTGGGAACGCAGCCACCAGGCGGCGTCCGCGCACTGGACGACGTACCGGCACCGCCTGGCCGAGATCATCAGCGTGTACCAGATGGCGATGATCGACGACGACTTCGCCGAATACTGGGACGAGATCTGCCAGCTGCCGGTCTCGATGATCACCGACATGGTCAAACATGCTCAGCACCAAGGGTTCTGCCCTGACGACGACCCCCACCTGACCGCCGTCGCCCTGGTGTCGATGCTCAACCAGTTCTGCTACGTCCAACTGTCGGGCGGCCGTGACGCCGTGGCCGACGACACCGCCTGCATCACCACCTTGGCCAACATCTTCTACCGGACCATCTACCACGACGGGAAGCCTCACGAATGACCAAGACCTCAGCGGCGGCCGGCGTGGTCCGCGAGTTCGTCGGCCTGGAATCTCCGACCGCCCACCGCGCCGGTGCGGGCGGGCACCCGTGCCAGGGCCTCTATCACCGCGGGGTGGGACGCAAACCCAAGGTGGCCGTGATCGCCACGCACTATCAAATCGACTTCTCCGAGCACTACATCGCCGATTACCTGGCCACCCGGGGCATCGGCTTCCTGGGCTGGAACACCCGGTTCCGCGGATTCGAGAGCAGCTTCCTGCTCGACCACGCCCTGGTCGACATCGGCGTCGGGGTGCGGTGGCTGCGCGAGGTCCAGGGCATCGAAACCGTTGTCCTGCTGGGTAATTCCGGGGGCGGATCGCTGATGTCGGCCTACCAGGCCCAGGCTACCGATCACCATGTCACGCCGCTGGAGGGGATGCGGCCCGCGGCGGGCCTGACCGAACTGCTGCCTGCCGACGGGTATGTGGCCAGCGCCGCTCATCCCGGTCGCCCGGACGTGCTGACCGCCTGGATGGATGCCTCGGTGGTCGACGAGAACGACGCGATCGCCGCCGATCCCGAGCTGGATCTGTTCGACGAACGCAACCCCGCGCCCTTTTCCGCCGATTTCGTGGCGCGCTACCGGGCCGCGCAGGTCGCACGCAACGAGAAGATCACCGACTGGGCCACCGACGAGCTCAAGAGGATTCAGGCGGCCGGATATTCGGACCGCCCCTTCACCGTCATGCGCACCTGGGCCGACCCGCGGATGGTCGACCCCACGATCGAGCCCACCAACCGGCAGGCCAATCTGTGCTACGCCGGGGTGCCGGTCAAGGCCAACCGCTCGGCCCGCGGTATCGCCGCGGCCACCACGGTGCGCAACTGGATCGGCATGTGGAGCCTGCGGCACGCCCAGACCCGGGCCGAACCCCACCTGGCCCGGATCACCTGCCCGGCCCTGGTGATCAACGCCGACCAGGACACCGGGGTGTACCCGTCCGACGCCAAACGCATCTACGACGCACTCGCGAGCGCGGACAAGGAGCAGTGCTCGATCGACACCGATCACTACTTCACCACTCCGGGCGCCCGTAGCGAGCAGGCCGATACCATCGCTCGATGGATCGCGAAGCGGTGGCGGTGAACCCCGGCCGGATCAGGGTTCTCGCCCATTTCACCCCCGGCGACAAGGTGCTGGATTTCCTTGCACCGCATCGTGACTGGCTGGATGTCACGTTCTGCGCCGAAGACGACGACGACACCTTCTATCGCGAACTGCCGACGGCCGAGGTGCTCTGGCATGTCCTGCGGCCGGTCTCCGGCGACGATCTGGAACGCGGGCTGCGGCTGCGGTTGGTCCACAAGCTCGGCGCCGGGGTGAACACCATCGATGTGGACACCGCCAGCCGGCTGGGCATCCTGGTGGCCAACATGCCCGGCGCCAACGCACCGTCGGTGGCCGAGGGCACCGTCCTGCTGATGCTCGCCGCACTGCGGCGGTTGCCCGAACTCGACCGGGCCACCCGAGCCGGGAAGGGCTGGCCGTCCGACCACAGTCTCGGTGAGACCGTGCGCGACATCAGCGGGTGCACAGTCGGTTTGCTCGGCTACGGCAACGTGGCCAAGCGAGTCGAAAAGATCGTCGTGGCCATGGGCGCCGACCCGTCACAGGTGATCCACACCAGCACCCGCAACACCGGACATCCGCAGTGGCGCAGCCTGCCAGATCTGTTGGCCGCCAGCGACATCGTCTCGCTGCACCTGCCGCTGACCGACGCCACCAGGGGCCTGCTCGACAGCAAGGCGCTGGCCGCGATGAAGCCCGGCGCCGTCGTCGTCAACACCGCGCGCGGTCCGATCATCGACGAGCCCGCCCTGGTGGAGGCGCTTCGCAGCGGGCAGCTGTCCGCGGCCGGCCTGGACGTGTTCGCCGAGGAGCCGGTACCGCCGGGCAATCCCCTGCTGGAGCTGCCCAATGTGGTGCTCACCCCCCACGTCACCTGGTACACGGTCGACACGATGCGCCGCTATCTGACCATGGCGGTTGACAACTGCCGCCGCATCCGCGACGGCGAACATCTGGCTCACGTAGTTAACGGGGTTACATAGGCCGCCGGAGTGGCGCGCGTCACTGCGGGGTACCCTCGGCCCAACCGACCGGTTATTAGAAATATGCCCCCAGATGGAGGTACCGCATGCCCATTGCGATCACGTCTGAGCACAACGACCTGGCCGATTCGGTTCGGTCCCTGGTGGCGCGGGTGGCGCCGTCCGACGTGCTGCACGAGGCCCTCGAAACTCCCGTCCCCAATCCCCCGCCCTACTGGAAGGCCGCAGCCGAACAGGGCCTGCCAGGTGTCCACCTCTCGGAATCCATTGGCGGGCAAGGCTTCGGCATCCTCGAGCTGGCCATCACGCTGGCCGAGTTCGGTTACGGCGCCGTCCCGGGGCCGTTCGTGCCGTCGGCGATCGCCAGCGCCCTGATCTCGGCGAACAACCCCGACGCGAAAGTCTTGAGCGGCCTGGCATCCGGCGACACCATCTCCGCCTACGCCATCGACTCGGGCCTGACCGCCACCCGGCACGGCGACGGTCTGGTCATCCGCGGCGAGGCCCGGGCGGTACCTGCCGCCGCGCAGGCATCGGTGCTGGTACTCCCGGTCGCGATCGACTCCGGCGTCGAGTGGGTGGTGCTGGACGCCGCTCAGCTGGAGATCGAACCGGTCAAGAGCGTCGACCCGCTGCGCCCGCTGGCGCACGTGCGGGCCAACGCCGTCGAGGTCAGCTCCGGCGAGGAGGCCGACCGAGTGCTGTCCAACCTGAGCCGCGCCCACGCCAGAGCCCTGATCACGACGCTGTTGTCGGCCGAGGCGATCGGCGTGGCCCGCTGGGCCACCGATACGGCCAGCGGCTACGCGAAGATCCGCGAACAGTTCGGCAGGCCGATCGGCCAGTTCCAGGCGATCAAGCACAAGTGCGCCGGGATGATCGCCGAGACCGAGCGGGCCACCGCCGCCGTCTGGGACGCCGCCCGCGCGCTGGACGACGTGCGTGACGGGGATTCGGTGGGAACCCATTTCGAGTTCGCCGCCGCGGTGGCCGCCACGCTGGCCCCGGCGGCCGCGCAGCACACCACCCAGGACTGCATCCAGGTGCACGGTGGCATCGGATTCACCTGGGAGCACGACACCAACGTGTACTACCGCCGGGCACTCGTGCTGGCCGCGTGCTTCGGCCGGGCCGCGGACTACCCGCAGTTGGTGGTCGACACCGCGACCACGTCGGGAATGCGTCCGGTCGACATCGACCTGGATCCGGACACCGAGAAGATCCGCGACGAGATCCGTGCGGAAGTGGCTGCGCTGAAAGCCCTTCCGAGTGGTTCCGAGCGCAATACCGCGATCGCCGAGGGCGGCTGGGTGCAGCCGCACCTGCCCCGGCCGTGGGGCCGGGCCTCGGAGCCGATCGAGCAGATCATCATCGCCCAGGAGTTCAGCACCGGACGGGTGCGGCGTCCGCAGATGGGCATCGCCTCCTGGATCATCCCGTCGATCGTGGCGTTCGGCACCGAGGAGCAGAAGCAGCGCTTCCTGCCGCCGACGTTCCGTGGCGAGATGATCTGGTGCCAGCTGTTTTCCGAGCCCGGAGCGGGTTCGGACCTGGCCAGCCTGACCACCAAGGCGACGAAGGTCGACGGTGGCTGGCGGATCACCGGGCAGAAGATCTGGACCACGGGTGCGCAGTTCTCAGCCTGGGGTGCGCTGCTGGCCAGAACGGAGCCAAACGCTCCCAAGCATCAGGGCATCACGTACTTCCTGCTGGACATGACCGCGCCGGGCGTCGAGGTCAAGCCGCTGCGCGAGCTCACCGGCAACGCGATGTTCAACACCGTGTTCATCGATGACGTGTTCGTGCCCGACGACATGGTGCTCGGCGAGGTCAACCGCGGCTGGGAGGTCAGCCGCAACACGCTCACCAACGAGCGGGTGTCGATCGGCAGCAGCGAGCCGCCGTTCCTGGCCAATCTCGACCAGTTCGTGGCGTTCCTGGGCGAAGGCCAGTTCGACCAGATCGACCAGAACCGCGCGGGCCAGTTGATCGCCGAGGGCCACGCCGCCAAGGTGCTCAACCTGCGGTCCACCCTCTTGACCCTGGCCGGCGGTGATGCGATGCCGGCCGCGGCGATCTCCAAGTTGCTGTCGATGAAGACCGGTCAGGGCTACGCGGAGTTCGCGGTGGCGTCCTTCGGCACCGACGGAGCCATCGGCGACGCCGAGCAGGAATACGGCCGCTGGGCCGAATACCTGCTGGCCAGCCGGGCCACCACGATCTACGGCGGTACCACCGAGGTGCAGCTCAACATCATCGCCGAACGCCTGCTCGGCCTGCCGCGCGATCCGTAGCCCGCAGGCCTCAGCGGGGCCGTCCGGTTGCCGACAGACCGAGCAACCGGATGGCCACCTCGGCCACCTCCTCGGGCGTGATGGCCTCGCCGGGCCGGTACCACCGGCACACCGAGATCAGCATTCCGAAGATCAGCCGGGCGGCCACCCGCGGATCGCCGCCGCCGATGTCGAGGGTGCCTGCCTCGATGTTGTCGGCCACCAGGCCGATCCAGGCGCTCTCGTACTTGCGGCTCCATCTGCGCCACCGGCCCAGCACTTCGGGCGGCAGCTGGCCGGATTCGAAGAACACCGACATGTGCCCCCGCATCCGGATCGCGGCCACGGCCTGCACCCGGATCAGCCCTGCCAGCCGTTCCCGGGGATCGTCGGTCGCGCCCAGCACGTCCTGAGCCCGCGCCGTCAGTTGAGCGGTGCTGCGCTCGAACAGGATGCGCAGCAGGTCGTCCTTCGTGGGCACGGTGCGGTACAGCGTGGCCCTGGACACGGCGAGCTTGTCGGCGGCATTGACGATCGTCACCGCGTCATAGCCGCCCTCGGCGAACAGTTCGGCTGCGGCGTCGGCGACGGCGTCGCAGTCGATGTCCAGCTTCGGCCGCCCGCGCGTCCGCTTCTGCGGGCTCGCGGCCGCGCCGTCGGTCCGCGCTGCCACACGCGCATCCTAATTTCCTGGCGCGTCAAATCGACCGAGAACGCAGAACACCGGCGAACGTTCCAGTGCTACCGTCGAAATAGACGGCGATCAGGAATGGTTGGCACTCGATATGAGTACGTCACGACAACGCATGCTGCGCCCGGTACTGGTGGGAGCGGCCGTGCTGTCAGTCGTCGTCGCTCCGACCGCCGTGTGGGCGCAGAACATTCCGGCCCCCACCGACACCCAGGCCCGGCCGTGCGTCAACGGGGTCATCCCGTGGAACCCCTACGTGGTGAACTGCAATCTGCCGCCCCGCCAACCCCGGGTGCGCGGTGCCGCCCCGGATGCCGGCGCCATCATCGCGTGCCGGGACAGGCCGGGATGCCTGGCCTGGTACATCAACGGGCCGTGACGATATGAGCCGACGATATGGACAGTGACCGGAACGACGTCGAAAAGCGTTGGCACGACCCGCAAATGTTCCGCGCCGCGGTGGGTTACGTGCTCGCGGTGATCGCCGTTGCCGGACTTGCCCTGGCGTTCTACGCATTTGATCATTCCGTGCTCTCGGCGGCGCTGGTGCCCACGATTCTGTTCGTCGGGGGGCTCGGTGCCTTCCTCCGCACCTACCAGGTGTGGCGGGCGGAGGGGACGTGGCCGATCTGGCACGGCGCAGGTTGGTTCCTGCTCGCGTTGTCGCTGCTGTGCCTGGCCGTGCCGGGCACCGCGATGCTCTCCTGAAGCCTCGCGAGCAGACGCAAACCTGCCCATTTTCGTGCCATAAGGGACAGTTTTGTGTCTGCTCGGCGAAGGAACGCTACGGCAGGATCGAGTCCACGTAGCCGCCGTCGACCCGCAACGCTCCACCCGTGGTGGCCGAGGCCAGCGGGGACGCCAGGTAAGTCACCATGTTCGCGATTTCCTCCGGTTCGATGAGCCGCTGGATCAGCGACTGCGGCCGGTGCTTGCGCATGAACTCCCGTTGCGCCTCGTCCCAGGGCAGCGACTTGTCGACGAGCTGATAGACGAAATCCTCCACACCCCCGGTGTGGGTCGGGCCGGCGATCACCGAGTTCACGGTCACCCCGGTACCCGCGGCGTCCTTGGCGAAGCCCCGGGACACCGCGAGCAACGCGGTCTTGGACACTCCGTAGTGGATCATCTCGGCGGGCGTGACGATGGCGGAGTCACTCGCGATCTGGATGGCCCGGCCCCAGCCACGCTCGATCATCCCCGGCAGGTAGCTACGGATGAGCCGCACAGTGGCAAGGACATTCACGTCGAAGTAGGTGCGCCACTGCTCGTCGGTGACCTCCCGCGCCGGTACCGCGCCGAAGATCCCGAGATTGTTCACCAGGATGTCGACGTCGGGCAGCTGACGCAGCAGGTCGGCCGCCCCGTCTTCGGAGGCGACGTCGGCGGCGATACCGACCACGTCGAACCCGTCCAGTTTCGCGACGGCTTCATCGACGCGGACCGGTGTCCGACCGTTGACCGCAACACGGGCACCGCTGCGCGCCAGTTGTTCGGCGATGGCCAGCCCGATGCCCTGGGTCGAACCGGTGACGAGTGCCGTCTTTCCGCTCAGGTCGATGTTCACAAGGCTGTACTACCACCGCCGCGGGCGATCTATTCCAGGTTGCGGAGTTCCCGCTTGAGGATCTTGCCGGTGGGGTTCCGCGGCAGCTCGTCGAGGAAGACCACCTCACGCGGCACCTTGTAGCGGGCCAGATGCTCCTTGACGTAGGTCTTGATGGTGTCCTCGTCGATGCTGGCCCCCTCGGCCTTCACCACGAACGCCTTCAGCCGGTGGCCCCACTCCTTGTCCTCGACCCCCAGCGCGGTGGCCTCGATGACCTCGGGATGCCCGCTGATCAGATCCTCGACCTCGGCCGGGAACACGTTCTCCCCGCCGGAGACGATCATCTCGTCGTCACGTCCACTGACGTAGAGCAGTCCGTGCTCGTCGAAGTATCCGACGTCACCGGACGACAGCATCCCGTCGATGATCTCCTTGCCTCCACCGCCGGTATAACCCTTGAACGGGAACGTGTTTCGCACGAAGATGCGGCCCACCTGTCCCTGCGGGAGTTCCTTGCCGTTGTCGTCGATGATCTTGACGGTGATGCCCTTGACCACCGGGCCGACGGTGGACGGGTTGATCGACAGATCTTTGGGCCGCGCGATGCTCGCGAAGGCGATCTCGGTCGACCCGTACAGGTTGTAGATGATCGGCCCGAGATCCTTGAGCGCGCGGGACGCCAGCTCCGACCCGAGCTGGGAGCCCGAGACGAACACGATCCGCAGCGAGGACAGGTTGGGCTTGGGCTGCATCTTCTCGAGATGGTCGAGCATGCGGGAGAGCATCACCGGCACCACGACCATGGCGGTGACCTTGTGTTTCTCGACGTCTTCGAACACGGTGGCCGGCTTGAACCGTCGACGCAGCACCAGCGTGCTGCCCAGCATCATCGCGATGGTGGAATGCAGGAACCCGAGCGCGTGGAACATCGGCGCCGGCAGTGCGGTCACCTCACCGGCCTTGAACGGGACGTGCGACAGCACACCGCCGACCGGGGCCAGCGACGGCGGAGCAGCGCGATTGGCGCCCTTGGGTGTTCCGGTGGTGCCGCTGGTCAGGATGATGATCGACGGATGCTGGGAGGCCTTGGGCGCGCGCCTGCCGTTGCTGCGGGCGATGACGTCGGCCAGGGTTTCGTCCGTGCTGCCGGACGGCTGGTCGGAATCGGGGTTGACGCCCAGCGCCCGCAGCTTGCCCAACTCGGGCTCGGACTGCGCGACCGCGGCGGTGTACTCGTCGTCGTAGATGATCACCTTGGCGCCCTCGCGCTCGGCGACCTCTTTGATCTGCGGGCCGGAGAACTCGGAATTGAGCATGATGATCCGGGCGCCCACCCGGGCCGCGCCGTACAGCGCGACCAGGAACCAGCGGTGGTTGCGGGCCAGGATCCCGACCCCGTCACCGCCTCTGACCCCCATCGTCAGCAGTTCGTTGGCGACCGCGTGCGCCGCGGCGTCGAGCTCACCGAACGTCATCTCGCCCTCGTCGTCGATGACCGCGAGGCGTTGGGGGTGCCGACGCGCGTTGAGCGCCGGGATCATGCCGATCTCGCCCCAGGTCCGGATGTCCCCCAGCATGGCCGCAACGTGTTGTGGTGGCTCCAGCCGCAGTGCACCCGCCTCGAACATCTTGCGCGCGTAGTGCAATTCGGCCGCGCCCCGCTCCGCATACTGCTTGGCCTTGGCCGCGAGGTTCGCCGGCAGATCAGACAAACTTGGCATGTCGCCACAATAAGTGACGGCCGTCGCACCGGGGGCGGTAACTAGCATGTGGTCATGGCCGGTGCAACGTCGCTGGAGATCGACGGCCTCGAGGTGGCCGTCACCAACCCTGACAAGGTGGTTTTCCCTGACGCGCACGTTACCAAGCTGGATCTGATCAACTACTACCGATCAGTGGCCGACGGCGCGCTGCGCGGTGTCTACGGCCGCCCGATGATCCTCAAGCGGTTCGTGAAAGGCATTTCTACCGAGGCCATCTTCCAGAAGCGGGCACCGGAGAAGCGGCCGGACTATGTCGACGTCGCCGAGCTCAAATACCGGTCGGGCACCTCCGCCAAGGAGGCGGTGTTGCGCGACGCCGCGGGCCTGGCGTGGGCGGTGAACCTGGGGTGTGTGGACCTCAACCCGCATCCGGTACGGGCCGAGGACCTCGATCATCCCGACGAGCTGCGGGTCGACCTGGACCCGATGCCCGGGGTCGAGTGGTCGCAGATCGTCGATGTCGCCCACGTTGCCCGCGAGGTGCTGGAGGAGCACGGCCTGACCGCCTGGCCCAAGACGTCGGGCTCACGGGGCTTCCACATCTATGCCCGCATCCACCCGCGGTGGCCGTTCACCAAGGTGCGACTGGCCGCCGAGACCGTGGCGCGGGAGGTGGAGCGACGCGTCCCCGACCTCGCGACAGCACGCTGGTGGAAGGAGGAACGAGGCACCCGGGTCTTCGTCGACTTCAATCAGAACGCCAAGGACCGCACGGTGGCATCGGCCTATTCGGTGCGTGCGACGCCCGACGCCCGGGTGTCCACGCCGTTGCGCTGGGACGAGGTCGACGAGTGTCGCCCGGAGGCGTTCACGGTCGCCACCGTGCCCGACCGGTTCGCCGAGATCGGCGACCCCTGGGAGGGCATGGACATCACGGTCGGCGGGTTGGACGCGTTGCTCGCGCTCGCCAAGGAGCTCGGCCCGGCCGAGAAGGCACCGAAAGCCGCCTCGCCCGATGGCCGCAGGCAATCGAGCATGCCGCTGATCGAGATCGCCAAGACCAAGACCAAGGACGAGGCGCTGGCGGCGCTGGACGTGTGGCGGCAGCGCCATCCCGCGGCGGCCGAGCGACTCGAGCCCGTCGACGTCCTGCTCGACGGGATGCGGGGTCCGAGCTCGATCTGGTACCGGGTGCGGATCAATCTGCAGCACGTTCCCGAGGCCGAGCGTCCGCCGCAGGAGGAGCTGCTCGCCGACTACAACCCGTGGGAACACTACCGCGGCGCGCAGTGGAAGCACTGAGGCTTACGAGAGGGCTTGGGATACTTCGGTGATGCTCGGGTCGAAAGCAGTTCGGATTGTTTCCGTCGACTCACCTGATCTGGTACCACCGCTGACCGGAGCCATCACGGCACTCCTCCAGCACTTGGTGGCCGGAGGCGCCGCGTTGGGTTGGGTCGATCCACCGACCGAGGGCGAGGTTGCCGAACTGCTGGGTGCAACAGCCGACGCGGTGGTGACCGGTGACGCCGCATTGCTCGTCGCGGAAGTGGAGGGGCAGCCGGCCGGATTCGCTTATTGGCGCCGGTATGCGCGTCCGACGCACCGACCCCACGCGGACGTCGAGAAGGTGGCAGTCGACCCACGGTGGCAAGGCCTGGGCATCGGCCGGCTCCTGATGCAGGGACTGATCCGGGCCGCTACCGAATCACACGTCGAGGTGCTGACCCTGGACCTCCGAGCTGACAACAAGCGCGCCGCCCGGCTCTACGAGTCCTTGGACTTCAAGAGGTACGGGGTGCTTGAGAGATTCGTCGCGGTGGGTGAACGGCGATACGACAAGTTGTTCTACGCGCTGGATTTACGACGGCTGCCCTGATTCGAATCGGAAAACGCATCACCACCCGATCGGTACTGTGGACACGTCACGCTTGAGGAGTGCGCATGCGAATCGCCCTGTTCGCGACCTGCCTGGCGGATGCGATGTTTCCGCCCGCAGCGATCGCCACGGTTGAACTGCTTGAGCGCCTCGGCCATCAGGTGACGTTTCCACAAGGCCAAACCTGTTGTGGCCAAATGCATGTCAATACCGGCTACCTCGATGAAGCCACCGCGCTGGTACGCAACCACGTGGAGGCCTTCGAGTCCGCGGACTGCGAGGCCATCGTGGCCCCGTCCGGCTCATGTGTCGGGTCGGTGCGTCATCAGCACGCGATGGTGGCCCGCCGCGCCGGTGACGAGGACCTCACCATCCGTGCCGAACGCCTGGCCGCCAAGACCTACGAGCTGTCCGAGTTCCTGATCGACGTGCTCGGTGTCGACGACGTCGGCGCCTACTATCCGCACCGCGTCACCTATCACCCGACCTGCCACTCGCTGCGCATGCTCGGGGTGGGCGACAAGCCGCTGCGGCTGCTGCGCAAGGTGCGGGGGCTGACGCTGGTGGAACTGCCGGAGGCCGAATCCTGTTGTGGTTTCGGCGGAACCTTCGCGATCAAGAACGCCGATACGTCCACGGCGATGCTGGCCGACAAGATGGCCCACATCCTGGCGACCGAGGCCGAGGTGTGCAGCGCAGGCGATTCGTCGTGCCTGATGCACATCGGCGGCGGGTTGAGCCGGCTGCGGTCGGGGGTGCGCACGGTGCACCTGGCCGAGATCCTGGCGGCCGGGTCATGACGTTTCTCGGCACGCCCGGCGTCGGCAACCTGCGCGGCGACGCGCCTTTCCCGCAAGCCGCCCGCACAGCGCTGGCCGATTCCCAATTGCGCCGCAACATCGGCCATGCCACCCACACGATCCGCACCAAGCGCCTCAACGCAATACGCGAGTGCGACGACTGGGAACAGCTGCGCGCCGCGGGCAGCGCGCTCAAGCAGCAGGTGATGGCGAACCTGCCCGAGCTCCTGGAACAATTGGAGCGCAACGTCATTGCCCGCGGCGGCATGGTGCACTGGGCCCGTGACGCCGACGAGGCCAATCGCATCGTCACCGAATTGATCCGGGCCACCGGGGCCGACGAAGTGGTCAAGGTGAAATCGATGGCGACCCAGGAGATCGGGCTCAACGAGTACCTGGAGGCCCAGGGCATCGCCGCGTTCGAAACCGATCTGGCCGAGCTGATCGTGCAACTCGGCCACGACAAACCGAGCCACATCCTGGTGCCGGCGATCCACCGCAACCGCGCCGAGATCCGCGAGATCTTCACCCGCGAGATGCCCGAGGCGGGCGAGCTCACCGACGATCCGCGGGTGCTGGCCATGGCGGCCCGGGCGCATCTGCGCCGCAAGTTCCTCACCGCGAAGGTGGCGATCAGCGGGGCGAATTTCGGCATCGCCGAAACAGGCACGCTGGCGGTCGTGGAATCGGAAGGCAACGGCCGGATGTGCCTGACCCTGCCGCAGACGTTGATCACCGTGATGGGCATCGAGAAGGTCATCCCCGCCTTCACCGACCTCGAGGTGTTCATGCAGCTGCTGCCGCGCTCGTCGACGGCCGAACGGATGAACCCGTACACCTCGATGTGGACCGGGGTGCACCCCGGCGACGGACCCCAGGAGTTCCACCTGGTCCTGTTGGACAACGGCCGCACCCGGGTGCTGGCCGACGAGGTGGGACGTGCGGCCCTGCACTGCATCCGCTGCAGCGCCTGCCTGAACGTGTGCCCGGTGTACGAACGCACCGGCGGGCACGCCTACGGCTCGGTCTATCCAGGACCCATCGGGGCGATCCTGAGCCCGCAACTCACCGGTACCTCCGGCCATGACGATCCCAACGCCAGCCTGCCCTTCGCGTCGTCGCTGTGCGGGGCCTGCTTCGAGGCCTGCCCGGTGCGTATCGACATCCCGTCGATCCTGGTGCACCTGCGCGCCGAGCAGGTCGACCAAGACAGAGCAGGGTTACCCGGCGGGCAGGATCTGGCGATGAAGGCCGCGGGCTGGGCGATGGCGCGTGCGGGCCGGTTCGCGCTGGCCGAGAAAGCTCTGGGCGCCGGGCGGCTGATCGCCGGGCGCGATCACCGCATCTCCACCCTGCCGTGGCCGGCATCGAAGTGGACCGCCAGCCGCGACATTCCCGAACCGCCGGCCGAGACGTTCCGTCAGTGGTGGCGGCGCACCCACGGCGGGAGTGACCGGTGAGCACGGCACGCAGCGCGGTGCTGGGCCGGATTCGCGCCGCCCTGGCATCGGCACCGCCGCAGGCCGTCGAGGTGCCGCGGGACTATCACCACGAGCCGCGCACCGGCGCGGGCAACGTCGGACGGTTCGCCGAGACGGTCGCCGAATACCGGGCGCGCGTGCACCGCATCAGCGAACCGGACATCGCGACGACCGTCCTTCGCCTGGTGGGACCGGACGCCACGGTGGTCGTGCCTGCCGATCTGTCACCCGAGTGGGTCAGCGGGCTGACGACGCTGCCCGACGCACCCGCGCTGAGCGTCGAACAGCTCGACCGGGCCGATGCGGTGCTGACCGCATGTGCCCTGGGCATCGCCGCGACCGGGACGATCGTGCTCGACGCCGGCACTGGTCAGGGCCGGCGTGCGCTCACCCTGGTGCCCGACCATCACATCTGCGTGGTGCGCGCTGAGCAGATCGTCGACACCGTGCCCCAGGCGTTCGCCGCGTTGACGCCGGCGCGTCCGCTGACCTTCATCTCCGGCCCGAGCGCCACCAGCGACATCGAACTACAGCGGGTAGAAGGCGTCCACGGACCCCGAACACTCGACGTACTGATCGTGTGAACCTTACCGACGAGTAAGCCCCCGACGGTTCTTAGCAAAGTATTAACGCTGGCACCCAGCCGCCTTAGATTGCCCGCATAACTTTGGGGACAGGTTGACGCGACGGAGCTCAGCCAGAGCTCAGGGAAAAGGCGGGAGGCTGATCATGACTTTCACGAACAACACCCCGGCAGTGGTTTGCGACGGCGCCTCGATGCGCGCTCACTGCCGCCAGCTGGCGACAGTGGTGACCATCAAGGGTGACATCGACAGCAACAACATCGACCAGATCGCGTCGTACGTGAATCGCTTCATCCTCGCGGAGAAGCCGTTGGCACTCGATTTGAGCGGCGTGAACAGCTTTGCGCCGCAGGCAATCTCCCTCTTCTTCGACATCGATGAGCGCTGCGGCGCCCTCGGTGTGGATTGGGCGGTGGTCGCCAGCCAGCCGGTGCTCACCGAGGTCCGCCGCCAGGAGATGGACGTCCCGTTCACCGCGTCGGTACCCGAAGCCCTGCACCACTTCGCCGAAGGCAACATGGCACGCCGCCGGTTGCTGCCCCTGCTTATCAAGAGCGCCTGACAGAAAGGCCCACGCCATGTTGATCGATGTTCGCTGGTTGACCAGCTTCCTGCGCCACCGCCGCCGGGTGCTGCACCCGCAACTGGCTGCGCACTAGAACCCACACCGCCGAAATGGCTGCCGGACTACGGTCTGGCAGCCATTTCGGCTTTCGGTGACTGTGTTCGCGTCAAGGCCCCCCTACGCGGCGTCCTCGGTCAGCAGGGGTCTCCCGGTGGCGTGAAGTACGGGACACCTTCGACCGTGTAGCAGGGAACCTCGCCAGGAACATAGGGCACATGGGCGGCGGCAATCGCTGCGCCCGCAGCGACGTCGCCGGCGATGTTGGTGCAGCCACCGGCCGAGAAGTGGCGCCCACCAGCTCCGGCGCACACGTCGGCACCGGCACTTGGCGCAATGGCGAGTGGGGCGCCGACGAGAGTGGCTCCAGCGATTACTGCCGCCACCAGGATTGCTGGTGTGTGTTTGTGCATCGGACTCCTTTGACGGGTGTGGATCGATTGGAGCGGTCAGGACACCTTGGCGATGGCCGGCGGCTTCCAGGTGCCGTCGATGATCGACGGCGGAGTTTCCTTCGGCCAGTACAGGCGCAGCATGAGGTTGAACTTCCCGGCCGGCGCCGGCAGCCAGTTGGCTTCCTTTTCCGGGCCGGGGTTGTCGTGCTGCAGGTACAGATCGACCGACCCGTCGGGGTTCGTGACGAACGTGTTCCGCTGGCTGAGTGTGTACCGGTTGAGCGGGTTGTCGACGAAGAAGTAGCCCTCGTCGTACATGGTCAGTGACCAGAACCCGTCGACCGGAGGGAACTGTCCCTTGTCGAAATGCACCGTGTACTTGTTGGCACCGTCGTACGGCCGGCCGTCGGCATCGGCCTCCGAGGTCGGGTAGACGGCGTCTTGCGGCCGGTTGGCGCCGAGCCCGACGTAGGTGATCATCGCGCGCTGCAGATAGTCGGTGCCGTACTGACCGGTCTGGGTGGTGAACCGCCAGCCGTTGACGTCGTCGAGTTCCTTGAACCGGGCGAGGATCTTGTCGACACCCTCCTTGGGAACCGACTGCAGGGCTGCCGCCACGTCCGAGCCGAGCTTGTCGATGTCGAACTTCTCGCCGGGGATGATGCCGAGCTTGGCCATCCTGTCCACGATCGGCCGGTCGGCCTCGGTCGGCGGGTTGTCCTTCATCAGGCCGGCCATCAGGTCGAAGTACGCCTCGGTGCTCAGGTTGTTGACCTGATCGCGCACCGGCGTCTTCATGTCGATGGCGGGATCGACGTCGCCGGCCGGCGGGGTGTAGGGCTTGCCGTACGAGCTGAGCGGGACCAGTGAGATCTCGTCCTGCATCTTGTGCACGACGGCGTAGTCCTCGGGCGTGCCGTCACAGTAGATGCGGCCCATCAGCCAGACGGTCGACGTGGGCGACTTGTACTCCGTCACGCCCGCGGGCAGCGTGCCCTTCCAGCCGGGACCGGTGATCGCGTAGGTCTGCGGCCCGGTTCCGGTGGTGCGTTTCCCGGGCACCTCGAAGACGTTCGTGTAGCCGTCGAGCATCGGGAACAGGTAGTAGCGGTCATGCGCCTCGGGCAGGCTCAGCACCCACGGCTCGTCTTTGACGTCGATGAATCCGTTGGTGTACAACGTGTCGGCGTTGGGCGCGGTCACGTCCCGGAACTGCGCGTTGGGGTACTCGCGCATCCGCATCAGCTGACCCATGGGAGCGCGTGGGCCGTCCACCTTTTCCACGTTGGTCATCACCCGCCGCGTCATCTCGACGGTCACCAGTGAGTAGCCGTAGACATACGCGTCCAAGGCAATGGCTTTGGCCTCCTCGGGCGTCAGCTGCCCGGGTCCGGACGGCCGAGATTCGTCGGACGGCGAGCAGGCCAACGTGGCCACCATCAGCATCGCGGTACCGAGGGCGACCAGCCATTTGGCCATGCGCCGATCATGCTTCACGAAAAGTCATACCTTTCTTTGGTTTTCGTCGACTACGTGTAGGCGACGTGGACGCGGTGGATACGGCCTTCGAAGGGGAACGGGGCACGCTCGCGGTAGTCGAGCGAAACCGGCGAGCCGAGGCAGGTTCCGATGTCGAGGCAATCGTTGGCGGTGAACAGCAGCGGTGCGCTGATCGGGACCTGGCCACTGGCAATGGTTTCGCCGTTGCGCGCGACCGTGATGTCCAGTGGGCCGGCCGGGCGGGGATCGGCGTATTGGGTGGTGACCGTGAGGGTGGCGCGTCCCGGCGGGATCTTGCTCTCCGAACGGATTTTGGTGCGCGACAGGATGAAAAGGTTGTACTCGTAGCAGAGTTGCCCTTCATCGAGGTAGACGGTCAGCCCGCCGGCCCCCGCACCGAGCGCGTACAACACCCCATTGGCATTGGCGGGAATGTCGACGTCGATGGTGACGACGTTGTTCTTGTTGCCCAGCGCCGGTGCACAGAACTCGGGCATCCGGACCATGTCGCCCGAGAACTCCCATTCCTGGTACGGCGGGGCGATCCGTAGTTCGGGGTGATAGACCGGCACCCACAACCCGCCGCCGATGGGCAGCACGGCATTGCGGGCCGCCTCGACCATGAACATCTCGCGCATCTGCGCGACCTTCTCGGGCATCTGGTCGGCGAGGTCGTGCGCCTGCGTCCAGTCCTCGTCGAGGTGATAGAGCTCCCAGGTGTCGTTGTCCGGAGTCCAGGTCGCGATGCCAGGTGGCGTGCCCGGCACCCACGGCAGACGCGGTCCACGAGCCGAGGCCATCCACCCATCGTGGTAGATGGCCCGGCTGCCCATGATCTCGAAGTACTGAGTCTTCTTGCCGCCGGGCGCATTCCGGTCGACCAAGGTCCGGGCAAAGCTGGCACCGGCCAGCGGCATCTGGGGTTCGCCGTTGACGACCTGCGGCGGTGCGATGCCGACGATGTCGTAGATGGTCGGCACGATGTCGTTGCAGTGCAGGAACACGTCGCGCGGTGTGGCGTCGGCACCTACCTTGGCCGGCCAGCGCACCGCCATCGGGTTGCGCGTACCGCCGAGATGCGAGGCCAGCAGCTTCATCCCCTTGTACGGCGTGCTGCCGGCCCAGGCCCAGGCCGCGTGGTACTGGTTGTCGACCAGCGGCGATCCCAGCACATCCAGCCCGCCGAGCTCATCGAGAGCGTCGATGTGCTGACGCACCGTGGTCGGAATACCGTTCTGCGCCAACAGTTCGGCGATGGTGCCGTTCTGTCCTTCACCGGAGGAGCCGTTGTCGCCCCAGATGTAGAGGAACAACGTGTTGTCGGCGTAGCCCAGCTCTTCGAGCTCGTCGGCGATCCGGCCGACCTGCACGTCGACATGTTCGGCGTACCCGGCAGCCACCTCCATCAGGCGGCGCTGGAACGGCTTCTCGTCCTCGGGGATGTCGTCCCAGGCCGCCAGTTGCTCGTCCCGCGCCGTCAGCTCACAGTCTGACGGGATCCAGCCCTTCTCTTTGGCACGATCGAAAACCCGTTGCCGGTAGGCATCCCAGCCGTCGTCGAACTTGCCCGCGTACTTGTCGGCCCATTCCTTCATGATGTGGTGCGGCCCGTGCAGGCAGCCGCTGGCCCAGTACATGAAGAACGGCTTGTCGGCGTTGAAGGCCTTGTGCCGGCGCAGCCAAGAGATGGCGTCGTCGGCCAGGTCCTCGGACAGGTGGTAGCCCTCCTCGGCCGTCTTCGGCGGGGCCACCACGGTGGTGTTACGCACCAGGTGCGGCTCGTACTGCGACGCCTCGCCGGCCAGAAAACCGTAGAAGTACTCGAAACCCAGTCCGGTGGGCCAGTTCTCGAACGGTCCGGCCGCGGTGGTTTCCTCCGCGGGGGTGTTGTGCCACTTCCCGAAGGCCGACGTCGCGTAGCCGTACTGCTTGAGCACCTCGGCCACGGTGGCGCTCGACCGCGGGATCTTGCCCGCGTATCCGTCCCAGTCGTTGGCCAGTTCGGCGATCTGGCCGTTGCCGATCTCGTGGTGGTTGCGACCGGTCAGCAACGAGGCGCGGGTCGGCGAGCACATCGCGGTGGTGTGAAAGCGGTTGTAGGACACGCCTTCAGCACAGATGCGGTCGAGGGTCGCGGTGGTCACCTCGCCGCCGAACGTCGAGGGCAGGCCCGGCCCGGCGTCGTCGATGAGGACGATGACGATGTTCGGCGAGTCGTCGTGCAGTCGCTTCGGTGCCGTCCGCGGACTGTACGTCGATTCCTGCAACGTCCGGCCCGCGATGCTGCCCGAGGCAACCGGCGCGAACGGCAAAACCCCGCCTCCCGGCAGAACCGGCGCCACCACCTTGTCACTCTGCACGTCAGACACCGTGCCCCTTTCCCTCCAAAGCAATGTGACCCCGACCCGGGCATCTACTGTGCAGCAAATCGCCGCCTTGCGTCTTGACTTTCCAGGACAAATCTTTGACAGTCTGGGACATGGCGGTGATTCGTGGGACGGCGCTCACGAATTTTCACCAGCTCGTCACCGAACTCGGCGGAAACAGTCGCGCTCTGGTGACCGCCGCCCACATTCCCTACGACGACGTCGGCCGGCACGACCGGTTCATCTCGCTGCCCAACGGCGCCCGGATGCTCGAAGATGCCGCGATCACACTCGAAACGCCGGATTTCGGACGGCGTTTGGCATTGCGGCAGGGCATCGAGATTCTCGGCCCGGTCGGGCTTGCCGGGCGCAACGCCGCCACCGTCGCCGAGGCCTTCGTGATCTTCGACAAGTTCATGGCGGCGTACAGCCCGTCGATCACCGCGCGGGTGACCGCACATCTGGACCCCGAGCTGCGGCGCTTCGAATTCGAGTACCAGCTCGATCCGTCGCCGCCGCAGGCGCAGGCCATCGAACTCTCGTTGGGAGTCACCCTGCAGGTCCTGCGACTGTTCCTCGGCCCGGCCTATCGTCCCGTCGCGGTGCACCTGCCCCATCCCGCGCTGACCCCGGCCGACGACTACCAGAGCTATTTCGGCTGCCCGCCCAGCTTTTCCGAATCGGTCGCCGGATTCACCCTGCGCACCACCGATCTGCAACGACCGCTGCCCACCGATCAGCTCGCCCACCAGACCGCTGTCGACTACCTCGCCCAGGTCATCGGCGAGTTCCACCCGGCGACCGCCCAATTGGTGCGCACCCTGGTACGCCAACTGCTCCCGACCGGGGCCGTCGGCCTGACCGACATTGCTCGTCACATCGGCCTTCATCCCAAAGCCCTGCAACGGCGACTGTCCGCCGAGAATGCCACGTTCGCCGATCTGGTCGACCAGACCCGCCGCGAGTCCGCACAACGGCTGCTGTTGGACACCGACCTGAGCCTCGACCAGCTCTGCCACCAACTCGGTTATGCCGAGCAGAGTGTGCTCACCCGGGCCTGCAAACGCTGGTTCGGCACGACGCCGACGGCCTATCGCAACACCCGGATCGCCTCGCCGCCGCGGCCCTAAACATCGACACCGCAAGCCAAGCCACGTCCTTGCCGAGCGAAGCATCCGTCGCGCACCGCCCGCCCTGCCTGCTAATGTTCGGCCCGCCGGGCGATGCAATCGGCACCTGCCCACCTCGGGAAGGNCAATGATGTTCAGCTCATCATCACCATCACCCTGGCGCCGCGCAGCGACGGCCGCGCTCGCCGTCACCGCACTGCCCGGCGCGATCGTGCTGTTCGCCCCGGCCGGCACGGCCGCAGCGGACGTGTGTGCCAGCGCCGGACGCCGGATCTCGGTGGGCGGGTGCGTCAACATCGCCGATGCCGTGGCTCCCTACGTCCCGCCGCCGGCGTACTACGCCCCGCTGCCGGAGGACCCGCCACCGCCGCCCCCGCCGCCACCAGGCTCGAACGTCAGTGGCTGCATCGGCTACAACGGCCGCTGGGTCCACGCCGGCGGCTGCAACTAGCGCCTGACCGCCATCCGTCGTTTTCTCCGTAGGGGTTGCGGTCCCGGCGCGGTCGGCAGCCCCCACGCAGAAAGCGGCGGCAACAGTCCCAAGAACCCCGGCCAGGTCAGGCGATCGCGCCGGAGTCCTTCAGCTCGCTGATCCGGTCCCAGTCGATGCCGAGTTCCATCAGCACGATCTCGGTGTGCTCCGATGCCTGTGGGGCCCGAGTGGTCTCGAGTGGCTCGTGGTTGAACTGCACCGGCCCGCGCACCACCCGGAACGGCTTGCCACCGTCGGTCGCCTCGACCTCGACGATCATGTCGTTGGCGACGGCCTGGTCGTCGGTGGCCAGGTCGACCAGGCTCTGGAACGGCGCCCACTGCCCCTTCATCGTCTTGAGATGCTGACGCCAGTATTCGAAGGGCTTGCTGCGGATCGACTCGGCGATCAGTTGTGCTGCCGCCTCAGCATTTTCGATCAGCGGAAGGACGTCGGAGAACCTCGGGTCGTCGGCGAGTTCGGGCAGACCGAGATGCTCGAAGGCGTCGCGGATGTAGCCGGTCGGGCTGACGATGCACAGGTTGATGGTGCCGCCGTCGGACGTCAGGTAGTTGCCGAGGAACGGATTGACCGTCGGCCCAATGGAATCGGGCATCAGGGACCGCATGGTCTCCCCCGTCTCCATGCCCTGCGTCACGCTGGCTCCGGCCGCCCACCACGCGGTGCTCAGCAGTGACACGTCCACCTCGAGCGCCTCGCCGGTGCGGTCGCGGTGGAACAACGCCGCCGAGATGCCACCGGCGATGTTCATCCCGCCGATCGAGTCGCCGAACGCCGGAATACCTTGGGACAGCGCACCGCCCAGCTCCTCGGGGGTGAGCGCGTGCCCGACGCCGCTGCGGGTCCAGAACGCGGTGCCGTCGAATCCGCCGACCAGGCGCTCGGGCCCCTTGTCGCCGTAGGCACTACCACGGGCGTAGATGATGTTCGGGTTCACCGCCCGGATGTGTTCGACGTCGAACTTGTTCTTCTGCCGAGCCTGCGGCATGTAATTCGTCAGGAACACGTCAGCAGTCTTGGCGATCTCGTACAGGATCTCCTGGCCGCCGGCCGTCGAGATATCGATGCCGACGCTGCGCTTGCCGCGGTTGGGATGCTCGATGAGCGGATGCCGGTTCGGGTCGAGCTCGAACCCGCCCATGTTGATGAAGCCGCGCTGGGTGTCCCCGCGCACCGGATGCTCCACCTTGATGACGTCGGCACCCCAGTCGGCGAGGATGGCCCCGGCCGCCGGGACGAACGTGAACTGTGCGACCTCCAGTACTCGCACGCCCTGCATGACCTTGATCAACGCGGCTCCTAACCGTTGGACTTACGGTAAGTGTAGCGAGACCGGTTCGTGGCGAGTGTGGTCTGACGGTTTGCGGGTATCCCACCATCGAACGGAGTTACCGTCGAGTAGGGCCCGATGCATGGAGGCCGGCTATGACCGCTACCGGAGAAATCAACGAACGACAGGCCAGGCAGGTTGCCGAAGAGGCGCGCGAGGCGCAGTGGCGCCGACCCAGTTTCGGCAAAGAGTTGTTCCTCGGCAGGTTGCGGCTGGACCTGGTCCATCCGTACCCTCGCGGACCAGCTGTGACATCCGAACGCGGCGAGGCGTTCCTGTCGAAGCTGCGGGAATTCTGCGAGTCGCAGATCGACGCCGCGGTGATCGAACGCGATGCGCAAATCCCGGACAAGGTGATCCGGGGCCTGAAGGAACTCGGCGCGTTCGGCATGAAGATCGGTACCGAGTACGACGGCCTCGGGTTGTCGCAGGTGTACTACAACAAGGCGCTGTCCCTGGTGGGCTCGGTACACCCGGCGCTGGGCGCGTTGCTGTCGGCGCATCAGTCGATCGGCGTACCCCAGCCGGTGTCGATGTTCGGGACTGACGAGCAGAAGCGGACCTGGCTGCCCAGGTGCACCCGCGAGATCAGTGCCTTCCTGCTGACCGAACCGGACGTCGGCAGCGATCCGGCCCGGTTGCACGCCACCGCCATCCCGGACGGGGACGACTACGTGCTCAACGGCGTCAAACTCTGGACCACCAACGGTGTCATCGCCGATCTGCTGGTGGTGATGGCGCAAGTCCCGAAGGCCGAGGGGCGTCGCGGCGGCATCACCGCCTTCGTCGTCGAAGCCGACACCCCCGGCATCGTCGTCACCAACCGCAACGCCTTCATGGGGCTGCGCGGTATCGAGAACGGGCTGACCAAGCTGACCGATGTCCGGGTACCGGCCGCCAACCGCATCGGCAAGGAAGGCGAGGGCCTGAAGATCGCGTTGTCCACGCTCAATGTCGGACGCCTGTCGTTGCCCGCGGTGTGCACCGGAACGGCGAAATGGTGCCTGAAGATCGCGCGGGAATGGTCGAGGGAACGGGTGCAATGGGGCCGGCCGGTCGGTGAGCACGACGCGGTGGCCGGCAAGGTGGCCTTCATCGCGGCCACCGCCTATGGCATCGAATCGATGGTCGAACTGGCAAGCGAGCTGGCCGATGCGGGCCGCACCGACATCCGGATCGAGGCGGCGCTGGCCAAGCTCTACGGCTCGGAGATGACCTGGCTGATCGCCGACGAACTCGTGCAGATCCGCGGCGGCCGCGGCTTCGAGACCGCCGAATCGCTGGCCGCCCGCGGTGAACGCGGTGTGCCCGTCGAACAGATCCTGCGCGATATGCGCATCAACCGGATCTTCGAGGGCTCCACCGAGATCATGCATCTGATGCTGGCCCGTGAGGCGGTGGACGCTCACCTGTCGGTGGCCGGCGACATCATCGACCCGGATGCCGATCTCAAACAGAAGGCCAGGGCCGCCACTCAGGCCGGGAAGTTCTACGCGCGCTGGTTACCCACCTTGGTCACCGGAAAAGGCCAGCTGCCAACGTCATTCGCCGAATTCGGGCCGCTGGCCGAACACCTGCGATACGTCGAGCGCGCCAGCCGCAAACTGGCCCGCAGCACCTTCTACGCGATGTCCCGGTGGCNGCGGCGGCGGGGGCTGGTGCGGGCCCAGTCCGGGAACGCACGGTGGGCGGCGTCCACTGCCGACCGGGCGTCGGCGACGGTGCCGTCGGCCACCTCGGCGATGGTCTTGCCGGTGGCCGGGTCCGCGACGTCGAAGGTCGTGGCGGCACCGTGGGCCTGGCCGTCGATGAGGATGCCGTGCTTGGCATCCAGGGCGGCGATCGCGTTCTGCGGGTTCACTGAAATCTCCAGGGTTCGAGCCGACCAGGGCTCAGCGGGTCTCGGCGAAGACGGCGGCCAGGATGTCCAGCCCCTCGTCGAGCAGGTGGTCGGGCATGGACAGCGGCGGCAGGAACCGGAGCACGTTGCCGTAGGTGCCGCAGGTCAACACGACCAGCCCCTGGGCGTGGGCGAGGGCGGAGAGCCGCTTGGCCAGGTCGGCGTCCGGCTCGGTGGTGCCCGCCTTGACCAGTTCGACGGCGATCATGGCGCCACGGCCGCGGACCTCGCCGATCCGGGAATCCTCGGCGNTTCTACGCGATGTCCCGGTGGCAGGGCAAGTTGGAGCACAAGCAACGGTTCCTGGGCCGGATCGTCGACATCGGGGCGGAGTTGTTCGCGATGACGGCCGCATGCGTCCGGGCCGGCGGCGACGAGGCGGCCGTGGAGCTCGCCGACGCGTTCTGCCGGCAGGCCCGGGTGCGGGCCGACCGGTTGTTCCACGAACTCTGGGACAACAGCGACGAATCGGACCGGGTCTTGACGCACGGTGTGCTCGCCGACCGCTACACGTGGCTGGAGGACGGGATCATCGACCCGTCGATCGAAGGCCCGTGGATCGCTCAGGAGGGGCCCGACCAGACCGACGACGTGCACCGCGTCATTCGCTGAACCAGGCAAATACCCGGCCCGCCCGCGGCCGAACAGGCATAGACTCAAAGTTTGTGACGACCCCGTCAAGCGCCCATGGCGGCGGGTGGGGGCAGTGGCCGCATGCGATGTGCGCGCTCGATCACCGGCTAACCCGGCGGCAAGCGCGTCAGATGAGTCGGCGATTCGCCGGGGTCGGTGTCGGCATCGGCGCGGCCCGTCTGCGTGAGATCGCCTCCGGGGCACCGGCCGCCGATGCCGAACTCGACGATGTCGAATTCGCCGTCGTCGCGCGGGAATTCGTGCACGACGAGCGACTCGCGAAGATCAAGCACGGCAAGCAGCTCTGCGTAACGTGGTTCATCGTCACCGTCATGGGCCTGGCCATGTTCGGCCTGCTGCTCGGCGCGACCGTGCTGATGCTGAGCCTGATGTCGCACACCTCGCCGTTCTGAGCCGGCCGTCAGCAGTTCAGTCGAACGCGACGCTGAAGTACTGCGTCTCCTGGAACTCGTGCAGGCCGTCTCGGGCGCCCTCCCGGCCGAGCCCGCTCTGCTTCATGCCGCCGAACGGGGTGGACGGGTCGGACACGATGCCGCGGTTGATGCCGACCATGCCGGCGTCGAACGACTCCGCCAGGCGAACGGCATCCTGCAGTCGGCCCGCGTAAATGTATGCGGCCAAACCGTATTCGGTGTCGTTGACCCAACGCAGCAGATCGTCCTCGTGCTCCCAGACCACAACGGGCGCGACGGGTCCGAAGATCTCGTCGGCCAGGATCGCGGCGTCGGGGGCCACGCCGGTCAGCAGCGTCGGTGCGACGAACCAGCCCTCGGTGGGCGCCTCGGATCGAGCGGCCACCACGGCGCCGTCGGCCACCGCGGCATCGATAGCCTCGGTGACGCGCTGTGCGGCGCGTTCGCTCACCAGCGGGCCGACCTGTGAGTCCGGGTCAGAGGCCGGGCCGACGCGCAACGCCGCGACCTCGTCGGCCAAGCGGGCGACGAAGTCCTCGGCCACCGAGGCATGCACGTAGAACCGGTTGGCCGCGGTGCAGGCCTGCCCGCCACCGCGGAACTTGGCCACCATCGCACCCGCGACAGCGGCCTCGACGTCGGCGTCGGCGGTGACCACGAACGGGGCGTTGCCGCCGAGTTCCATGCTGGCGTTGACGATCCGGTCGGCGGCCTGCTTCAGCAGCACGCGGCCGACGCCGGTGGAACCCGTGAAGGAGATCTTGCGGACCCGCTCGTCGCTGAGCCAGTTCTCGACCACGGCGGCGGCATCGGTGGTGGGCACCATGTTCACCACACCGTCGGGAACGCCTGCGTCCGAGAGGATCCCGGCGATCGCCAAGGCGGTCAGCGGNCCGGCCGCCGGCTGGCCGACGACGGGCTGCAGGTCGGTATCGGGAACTCGGTCACGCCGCGTGACGGCGCAACCGGCTACCGGACCGCCGGACTGGCGCTGGCCCAGGCCACCGAGGTGTCCGGTGCGGTGGTGTGGGACCGGGTGATCGACGACGGCCCGCTCGGCCTGATCGATCCGGAGAAGGCCACCGCTTTCGCCGAACACTGGTTGGACGGACTGGATTCCGAACAGCTGGAGACGCTTCGTTGCTTTCTGCGTCACCACGGTTCGCGGCTCAAGGTCGCCGAAGAACTCGGGCTGCACCGCAACACCGTGCGCAATCGTCTCGCGGCGATCGAGGCGGTGCTGCCCGGCCGGCTCGATGACCCGCAGACCCGGGTGAGTGCGTGGATCGCGCTGCAGTCGATCCCCGACGACCTCACGCCTTGAAATAGACGAACTGGTGACTCGTCGCCAGCAGCACCCCGCTGCGGCCGAACAGCTGCGCACTCTGGTCGAAGTAGCCACCGGAGAACTTGTGCGCCCGGGCCGTGGCGAGCACGAAATCGTCGCCCTGCGCGGCGAGTTGCTCATCGTCGGCATGGAAGTACACCGTGATTGACACCGTCCCGGCCGGCACGAACTGGCCGTGTCGCAGGAACACCCGAGGGTAGAAGATGTCGCTCACCGAAGTCAGGGCCGCGAAATCCATTGGCCTCGAAGGGTTGTTCCGCACCCACAGGGTGGTGGTGGAACTCGGCGACTCGGTCGGCGCGGCGCCCGGGTCGGGCATCGCCCCGTCGACGAACCGCATGTCGTAGTTGTCGAACCACACCACCCCGAACGGCGGGACCGAGCGCGCGATGTCCTCGGGAGCCGGGGCGTCCGGCGTGGTGATCTCGGTGTCCGACCAGCCCTGCCTGCGCAGCCCGAAGACGGCGGTCGCCGTGGTCTTGGGCTCGCCGTCCTGGCTGAGTTCGACGATCCAATGCTGGTTGGAGCGGTTGGTCTTGACGACCCTGGTTGTGATGTCGAAGTCGCCGTCGGCGATCGGGGCCAAGTAGTTCACGGTCAGCGCGATGGGCTGGCCGTGCCGTTTCGGGTGCAGCTCGACCGCCCGCACCAGCGTGGCCGCGGTGATGCCACCGAACGGGCCGACCATGTTGGCCCACTCCGGTACCGTGCGTCCGCGCCACTGACCGTCACCGGATGATTCGAGCTCAAGCGCCTTGTCCAAGGGATGCACCCGATTCACAGTACCCAGGCTCGGCAGACGTGTTGCCCGGCCTCTGGGCGGCACGACCTGGTGGAACGGTCGTCAGAAAGGTTGACCGCCGCGGCTCCGGTCACTTGACCGGCGAATAGTTCGGCCGCCCCAGGCCGAGGGCCTGCTGCGCGATCATGTTGCGGAACACCTCCAGGGTGCCGCCATAGATGCCCGTGGGCCCGGCCAGGCGGAAGATGTATTCGGCGCCGCCGTCGTCGGCGGCACCGGCCGTGCCGACCGGCAGNTCGGGTTGCCGCCGTAGGTGCCGCCGAGGCCACCGGCGTGCGGCGCGTCCATGATCTCGGCGCGGCCGGTCACGGCCGACAACGGCAGTCCGCCGGCGATGCCCTTCGCGGTGACGATGAGATCGGGCACCACGTCCTCGTGCTCGACGGCGAACATCGCGCCGGTCCGGGCGAAGCCGGACTGCACCTCGTCGGCGACGAACACCGCGCCGTTGTCGGTGCACCAGTTCTGCAGCGCGCGCAGGAATCCCGGTGCGGGGACGATGAATCCGCCCTCACCCTGAATGGGTTCGATGACGACGGCGGCCACGTTGTCCGCGCCGACCTGCTTGTCGATCAGGTCCAGGGCGCGGGCAGCGGCGGCCGCACCGTCGGTCTCGCCGTCCCGGAACGGGAACGACGTCGGCACGCGGTACACCTCACCGGCGAACGGGCCGAAGCCGTGCTTGTACGGCTGGTTCTTGGCGGTCATGGCCATGGTGAGGTTGGTGCGGCCGTGGTAGGCGTGGTCGAACACCACGACGGCCTGCCGCCGGGTGTGGGCGCGGGCGATCTTCACGGCGTTCTCGACGGCTTCGGCACCGGAGTTGAACAGCACACTGCGCTTGTCGTGGTCACCGGGGGTGAGCCGGTTGAGCTCCTCGGCCACCCGCACATAGCCCTCGTAGGGCGTGACCATGAAACAGGTGTGGGTGAACGCCGCGACCTGCTCGGTGACGGCCTCGACGACGGCCGGCGCGCTGTTGCCGACGGTGGTCACCGCAATGCCGGAGCCGAAGTCGATCAGCTGGTTGCCGTCGGCATCGCGCAGGATGCCACCGCCTGCGGCCACCACGTAGACGGGCAGCGTGGTCCCCACGCCACCGGCCACCGCAGCGGTCTTCCTGGCCTGCATCTCCTGCGAGATGGGGCCTGGAATCGCGGTGACGAGCCGGCGTTCCTGGGTGACGGCTGCACCCGCGATCTCGGCGATGGTCACGTGTTCCTCCTGCTGCTGGCGGTCTTTTGCCGTAACGCTAAGGACTCTCCGGCGCCGACGGCAGTGTCGAAATGCATAGCGCGCTGTCTCCGCATTGTGCAAAACTGGCAGCATGGTCGTGGTCGGTGACCTGCTGACGGTGAGCTCACTCGCGCTGCGTGGCGTCCACGTCTGCCGCCCCGACGCGGCGGTCCGATGGGTGGCCACCAGTGAACTGGCCGACCCGNGTCGCCGAAGAACTCGGGCTGCACCGCAACACCGTGCGCAATCGTCTCGCGGCGATCGAGGCGGTGCTGCCCGGCCGGCTCGATGACCCGCAGACCCGGGTGAGTGCGTGGATCGCGCTGCAGTCGATCCCCGACGACCTCACGCCTTGAAATAGACGAACTGGTGACTCGTCGCCAGCAGCACCCCGCTGCGGCCGAACAGCTGCGCACTCTGGTCGAAGTAGCCACCGGAGAACTTGTGCGCCCGGGCCGTGGCGAGCACGAAATCGTCGCCCTGCGCGGCGAGTTGCTCATCGTCGGCATGGAAGTACACCGTGATTGACACCGTCCCGGCCGGCACGAACTGGCCGTGTCGCAGGAACACCCGAGGGTAGAAGATGTCGCTCACCGAAGTCAGGGCCGCGAAATCCATTGGCCTCGAAGGGTTGTTCCGCACCCACAGGGTGGTGGTGGAACTCGGCGACTCGGTCGGCGCGGCGCCCGGGTCGGGCATCGCCCCGTCGACGAACCGCATGTCGTAGTTGTCGAACCACACCACCCCGAACGGCGGGACCGAGCGCGCGATGTCCTCGGGAGCCGGGGCGTCCGGCGTGGTGATCTCGGTGTCCGACCAGCCCTGCCTGCGCAGCCCGAAGACGGCGGTCGCCGTGGTCTTGGGCTCGCCGTCCTGGCTGAGTTCGACGATCCAATGCTGGTTGGAGCGGTTGGTCTTGACGACCCTGGTTGTGATGTCGAAGTCGCCGTCGGCGATCGGGGCCAAGTAGTTCACGGTCAGCGCGATGGGCTGGCCGTGCCGTTTCGGGTGCAGCTCGACCGCCCGCACCAGCGTGGCCGCGGTGATGCCACCGAACGGGCCGACCATGTTGGCCCACTCCGGTACCGTGCGTCCGCGCCACTGACCGTCACCGGATGATTCGAGCTCAAGCGCCTTGTCCAAGGGATGCACCCGATTCACAGTACCCAGGCTCGGCAGACGTGTTGCCCGGCCTCTGGGCGGCACGACCTGGTGGAACGGTCGTCAGAAAGGTTGACCGCCGCGGCTCCGGTCACTTGACCGGCGAATAGTTCGGCCGCCCCAGGCCGAGGGCCTGCTGCGCGATCATGTTGCGGAACACCTCCAGGGTGCCGCCATAGATGCCCGTGGGCCCGGCCAGGCGGAAGATGTATTCGGCGCCGCCGTCGTCGGCGGCACCGGCCGTGCCGACCGGCAGGGCACCGGCCGCTCCGATGATGTCCATCAGGTCTGGAGATACGTCGCGCATGGTCTGCGCGATCGCCACGCGCCCGTACATGCCAGGGCTGCTCATCGCGGCTTCCAGCCGCGCGATGCCCCGGCCCAGCCGGTAGCGCGAGGCGGCGTCGGGCGGTGCCACGGCGGCCACCCGGTCCACCGCCTCGGCCATCAAGTTGATGTGCTCGGTCATCGTGGCGAGCTTCTGCAGGCCGCGGGTCTCGCGTTCGAAGGTGCCGTGCTCGAGTTCGAGCGCACCGCGCAACACCGCCCATCCACCGTTCACCTCGCCGACGCGGTACCGGTCGCTGACCCGCACGTCGCTGTAATAGGTGATGTTGGTGCGGTCACCGTCGACGGTGCGCAGCGGTTGGATCTCGACGCCGTCGGAATCCAGCGGCACCAGGAACATCGTGAGGCTCTTGTGCTTCGCTGCGGCCGGGTCGGTGTTGGTCACCAGGAACACGTAGTGCGCATTGTGGGCGTTCGACGTGAACATCTTGGAGCCGTTGACAACCCAGCTGGTTCCGTCGGCTTCCCGCACCGCGCGCGTCTTGCAGGTCGCGACGTCGGATCCACCTTCGGGTTCGGTGTAGCCCAGGCACAGCCGCAGGCTCCCGTCCAGGACACCGGGCAAGACCTCGTCGAGCAGTTCCGGCGAGGCGAATTTCTCCACCGTGTGGGCGACCATCGCGGTCGTCCCCCAGTGGAACCACGGGGTGTGGGCCCGGGCGATCTCCAGCTCCCAGATCCGCCGCCGGACCGCGCTGAACCCGCCGTCGGCCTCGGCCCGATAGTCGCCGGCCAGATAGCCAGCCTTGCCCAGGGCCAGATGCACTGCCTCGTCGAAGTTCTCGCCGGTCTCGCGATCACGCCGGATCACCTCGTCGGTGACCACCTCGGCGAGGAATGCCCGCAGCTCATCGCGGAAGGCCTCGTCTTGATCGGATAACTCGACGTGCGCGAAGTCCATCAGCACACCGTGACACTTTTGCAATAAATTGTAAAGGCAATCGATCCGCCCTCGACGTGACCGCCGGCATCGCCGAGGATGGAGACCTCACAAAATTCGGCCGCGGAGCGTCTACAGGGTGTGAAAGCCAAACCGCCGTTTGAGACCGTGGTCCGCGACCACGGCCCCACCGTCTTTCGGGTCTGCCGCGCCGTCGTCGGCGCGCACGACGCCGATGACGCCTGGTCGGACACCTTCCTTGCGGCGCTCAAGGCGTACCCGGACCTGCCGGCTGACGCCAACCTCGAAGCTTGGCTGGTCACCGTCGCCCACCACAAGGCGATCGACCTCACCCGGACCCGAACCCGTCAGCCCGTTCCCACCGACGTCGTCCCCGACAGGCCCGGCGCCCCCGAGACGGAGAACCTCACCGACCTGGCCGCCGCGGTCGAGCAACTGCCGCACAAACAGAAACACGCCGTCGCCTATCACTACCTGGCCGGCCTGCCCTACGACGAGATCGCCGAAATCCTCGGCGGCAGCGCCGCGGCCGCTCGTCGTGCCGCCAGCGACGGCATCGCCACGCTACGACGCACCTACCTCGGCGAGCGCGCCGAGGTAGGTGCTTCCCGGAAAGGAGAGTCCCATGAATAACGGCGACGCCGTCCTGCGCGACCTGGACCGAATCACCCAGCCGCGCCCCGACGACCTGACCGAACTGCACGCCAGGCTCACGATTGCCGCCCAGCGCGACGGTCTACTCGACATCGCCTACCGCACCGTCGACAGCCCGGTCGGACCGCTGCTGCTGGCAGCCACCGAGCAGGGCCTGGTCCGCGTCGCATATGCCCGCGAAGACCATGACGCCGTGCTGCAGCAGCTGGCTGACAAGGTGAGTCCACGCATCCTGCGCGCACCGGCGCGTCTCGACGCCGCCGCCCGTCAACTCGGCGAGTACTTCACCGGGGCCCGGCGCACCTTCGACCTACCGCTGGACTGGCGGCTCGCGGCCGGCTTCCGCGGCACCGTGCTCCAGCATCTGCCCGAGATCTGCTACGGCCAGACCGCCAGCTACGCCGCCGTCGCGGCGCTGGCCGGCAGCCCGAAGGCAGTGCGCGCAGTCGGCACCGCATGCGCGAAAAACCCCTTGCCCGTTGTTATTCCGTGCCACCGTGTGGTCCGCAGCGACGGTGCGATGGGCGGCTACCTCGGCGGGGCGGAGGCCAAGCGCCTGCTACTCGACCTGGAGGCCGCGGCATGACGGCCCGAGATCCCTGGCGCAAGCGGGTGGACGCCACCGACTGGGACGGTGTCCGCGACGAACTCGACACCGTCGGATGCGCGTTGACCGGGCCGCTGCTGACACCGGCGGAGGCAGCCGAGATCGTGGCACTGTATCCCGACGCCTCCCGGTTCCGGTCGACGATCGACATGGGCCGCTACCGGTTCGGGGAGGGCCAGTACCGCTACTTCGGCCGGCCCTATCCCCCGGTGGTGACCGCGCTGAAACAGGCGCTGTATCCGCACCTGCTGCCGATCGCGCGCACCTGGTGGAGCCGGCTCGGCCGGGAGGCGCCATGGCCGGACGGTTTCGATGACTGGCTGCGGATGTGCCATGCGGCGGGTCAGAGCAAGACGACGGCGATCCTGCTCAAGTACGGAGCCGGGGACTGGAATGCGTTGCACCGCGACCTGTATGGGGACCTGATCTTCCCGCTGCAGGTCGTGATCAACCTGACCGAACCGGGCGTCGATTACACCGGCGGCGAGTTCCTGCTGTACGAACAGCGGCCTCGCGCGCAATCGCGCGGCACCGCCACCGTCATCCCGCACGGGCACGGGCTGGTGTTCACCACCCGCGACCGGCCGGCCAAGTCGGTGCGGGGGTGGTCGGCGGCAGCCATCCGCCACGGTGTCTCCACGGTCCGATCCGGAACCAGGTTCACACTGGGTCTGGTTTTCCACGACGCGGCATGAATCCGGCCCAGCCCTACACCCTCGTCGACGCGGACGGCCTGCCGTACCACAGCAGCAGACCGGGAACCGTTGGCGGACACCGCCGTAGCAAGATCTACGGCCGGCTCGACTGTCCGTCGGCGTTGCGCGCCCTCGCCGGCGGCGGCTACGTCGCGCACCGGGTGTTCTTCGCCGACGAACACACCGCCGTCTCGGCCGGGTACCGGCCCTGCGCCGTCTGCCNGTTCTTCGCCGACGAACACACCGCCGTCTCGGCCGGGTACCGGCCCTGCGCCGTCTGCCTACCCGACGCCTACCGGCGGTGGAAGGCCGGCCACTAGCTGGTGGGCACCGGGATGGCCGCCGTGTCCTCGTCATCCGCGCGGGGTGGACGCCGCGTCGCCGGCTTCCGGAAGTGGTTGTCCCCGCGCGGATACACCACCTGCGGCCACCAGAACCACCGCCCCAGCAGGGTGGCGATCGAAGGCATCAGCAGCGAGCGGACGATCAGCGTGTCCAGCAGCAGGCCGATCGCGATCGTCGATCCCATCTGGGCCAGCACCACGAGATCACTGCCGAGCATGGCGGCCATCGTGGCCGCGAACACCATGCCCGCCGACGTCACCACGCCACCGGTGCCGCCCATCGAGCGGATGATGCCGGTCTTGAGACCGGCGTGGATCTCCTCCTTGAAGCGGGAGACGAGCAGCAGGTTGTAGTCCGAGCCGACCGCCAGCAGGATGATCACCGACATCAGCATGACCAGCCAGTGCACATGGATGCCGAACAGGTCCTGCCACAACAACACCGAGATACCGAACGAGGCGGCGATGGAACTGGCCGCCGTGCCGACGATCACCAGCGCCGCCACCGCGCTGCGGGTCAGGATCAGCATGATCATGAAGATCAGCGTCAACGCCGACACCACCGCGATCATCAGGTCGTAGCGGGCCCCGTCACTCATGTCCTTGTATGTCGCCGCCACGCCGCCGAGGTAGATCTTGGCGTCCGACAGCGAGGACATCTTCAGGCCCTCCTGGGCTGCGGTGCGTTCGGCGTTCACCCTCGCGATCCCCTCCGGCGTCGCCGGATCGGTCTGGTGGGTGATGAACATCCGCGCCGATTTGCCGTCCGGAGAAAGGAACATCTTCAGGCCGCGCTCGAAGTCCGGGTTGGTGAACGCCTCCGGCGGCAGGTAGAACAGGTCGTCGTTCTTCGCCTGGTCGAAACTCTCCCCCATCGCCAGCGCGGTGTCGTTCATCGCCTGCATCTGATCGAGCAGGGCCTTCTGCGAGTTGTACGACGCCAGCGACAAGTCTCGGCTGGTTTTCATGGAGGCGATCGTCTGCGGAAGCAGCGCAGTCAATTTCGGCGCCAGGTCGGCCAGCTGATCGGTGTTGACCTGGACCGATGACGTTCTGTCGGTCAGCTCGTCGATACCGTCGAGGGCGTCGAAGACCGAGCGCGCGGCGGAACACATCGGGATGTCGAAGCAGTGCGGTTCCCAGTAGAAGTAATTGCGCATCGGGCGGAACTGGTCATCGAAGTTCGCGATGTTGTCTCGCATCTTCTTGGTGACCTCGAGCAACTCCTGCGATTTTGCCGCCGAGTCCTGGGTGAGCCTGGTCTGCTCGAGCGACAGCCGGTACTGCTCCTCCAGGATGCCGATCGAGACATTCGTCGCCTCAACCATTTTGAGCTGGTTCTCCAGCTGATCGCGCTGGAACGGCAGGTTCAGGTTGCTGGTCTGCCCCTGAATCGCGGTCTGGAACGGAATCGAGCTGTGCTGGATCGGGATGCCCAGCGGGCGGGTGATGCTCTGCACCATCGCGATGCCCTCGGTGCGCAGCACATTCTTGGCGACGCGGTCCAGCACCAGCATGTCGGCCGGATTGCGCATGTCGTGGGTCGATTCGACCATGAGGATGTCCGGGTTCATCCGGGCCTGGCTGAAATGCCGGTCGGCCGCGGCGAATCCGACGTTCACCGGAGCCTCGCTCGGTAGGTACCAGCGGTCGTTGTAGGCGGCCTTGTAGCCGGGCACGGCGACCACGCCGATCAGGACCACGAACGAGCTGGCGACCAGGATCGGCGCCGGCCAACGGACCACGGCGGTGCCGACCTTGTACCAGAATCGGCCCTTGGGTGGCCGCTTGGCTTCGTACAGCCCGACCTTGCTGCCGAGGAACAGCACCGCCGGGCCCATCGTGACCGCCGATGCGATGACCACCAGCATCCCGATCGCCACCGGCGCGCCCATGGTGCTGAAGTACGGCAACCGGGCAAAGCTCAGGCAGTATGTCGCCCCGGCGATCGTCAGACCCGAGCCGATGATGACCGGCGCCACCGACCGAAACGTGGTGTAGTACGCCGTTTCCCGGTCCTCCCCGGCACTGCGCGCCTCACGATAGCGACCGAACAGGAAGATTCCGTAGTCGGTGGCCGCCGCGATCGCCAGCATGGTGAGGATGTTCCCGGCGAAGGTGGTCAGCCCGTACACGTCGTGGGTGGCCAGGACCGAGACCAGCCCGCGTGAGGCGAGCAATCCGACGCCGGTGAGCACCAGCTGAATCAACGTGGTGATGATCGAGCGGTAGACGATCAGCAGCATGATCGCGATCGCCACCAGCGTGAACAAGGTGATCTTGCCGAGGCTGGCGTTGCCGATGACGTGCATGTCGTCGGTCAGTGCCGCCGGTCCGGCGACGTACGCACGCACACCGGGTGGAGCGGCGGTGTCCTCGATGACCTCGCGCACCCTCTGCACGCCCTCGTTGGCCAGCGTCTGCCCCTGCTGCCCAGCCAGATTCAGCATCACATAAGAGGCCTTGCCGTCGGCGCTCTGCGCTCCGGCCGCCGTCAGGGTGTCACCCCAGAAGTCCTGGATGTGCTGGATATGCCCGGGGTCCTGCCGCAGCTTGCGGATGATCTCGTCGTAATACCGGTGGGCATCGGGACCGAGCGCCCGGTCCCCCTCCACCACGATCATCACCGTGCTGTTGGAATCGAACTCCTGAAAGTTCGCGCCCATCCGCTTCATGGCGATCATCGAGGGCGCATCCTCGGGCGCCATCGGTGCCGAGTGCTCCTCGCCGACGATCTCGAGTTGCGGCGCGATCACGTTGACGACGACGGCGAAGGCGAGCCAGAACAGGATCACCGGCACCGCCAGGATGCGCAGGCTGTGAGCGATGAACGGTCGCTTGGGTTGTGCGTGAGCGGAGTTGGTCATGCGGACTTCACCAGGCAGTAGGTCTGGGCGTTGACGCCGTTGGCTGATTTCTCCTCGCGGACAACACCGTTCACAGTGACGCGGCATCCGATCTCGCCACCGTCGGCGCGGGCCATGAGGTTGGCGCTGACGGTCGGCAGGGTGGTGGACAACGTGATCGACCAGGGCAAGGGGGCGGTCACCTGATGCACCTTGGCATCCGGATCGAAATAACTGATCTGCGCCGTGGTCCCCGGCGCCCCGTATACGTCGTAGACGAGGACCTTCGGGTTGAACTGGACGATCTCGATGCCGGCACCCGCATTCGCGTTCAGATCCTCTGAGCCGAAGATCCGGTGCAGACGGGAGACCACCAGGCCCGATATCGCCAACACGACCACCAGAACCAGCGGTATCCAGGCATGTTTCACCACACGAGCTCCCCGACCAGGACTCACCCGTACCTCCCGACGCCTATCCGAACGGCCCGGCAGCACGCACGCCGGGCGAATTAGTTCGAATAACTATGTACAGCGGGAGAGAACTTTACACCGGTCCGCAACCAATTGCAGCGAAGGGTCATTCCTGTGAATCTCCTGGAAAGAAGCTAGGAATGACGCCTCCCCGCTCGCGCCTGACGCCCCCCAAGTAACAGGCCCGCCGAACATCTGGGCCACCCCACCGGAGCGTGGCTATCTAGATGAACTAGACTTATGCATAGTTTTTCTATGCATATTCGGAGGTGTCTCATGCGATCTGACCGCGATACGGATTCGCTTACCGCCGCCCACAATGCGACTCTTTTCGTCAACACCGTGCTGCCCTGTATCGACCAGATCGCACGGCGCGCACAGCGGTTGACCGCCAACAGATACGACGCCGAAGACCTGCTGCAGGAAACACTGCTCAAGGCCTACAGCGGTTTTCATACATTCCAGCCGGGCTCGAACGCCCGCGCGTGGCTCTTCCGGATCATGTACAACAACTGGGTCAACACTTACCGCGTTCGTCAGCGCGGGGTGGGCGAGCAACTCTGCGAAGACTTTACGGACTGGCAGTTGTCCGCTGCGGCCGGGCACATGTCGTGCGGCCTGCGGTCGGCGGAGGTCGAGGCATTGGAGACGATGCGCGACGACGAGATAGCCGATGCCCTCGGCGCCATCCCGGCAGTCAACCGCGTCACGGTTTACCTGGCCGATGTGGAAGGCTATGCCTACCGTGAAATCGCTTCCCTCATGGGCACTCCCATCGGGACCGTGATGTCGCGGCTGGCCCGCGGCCGATGCCGGCTACGCGAGCTGCTCAGCGACGTGGCAAGGGACCGGGGTGTCGGCCGTCTCCCAGCAGACGGTCCAGGTCCCCGGCGGCGATCGATCCCGTAGCCAACGCCAGGTCTCGTACCTCGCCCCTGCCTTCGAGCACCGCCGCGGCGACCTGACTGGCTCGCGCGTAGCCGAGCACCGGAATCAGTGCCGTGACCACGCTGGCGCTCCGCGCCGAAATATCCTGCAGATGTTCATGGTTGACCTCGATTCCCTCGACACAGTGCGTACGCAACGTGTCGAAGGCCCGCCGCATCCACCCGATCGACTGCAACAGGCCGTGGCAGATGATGGGCTCGAACGCGTTGAGCTGGAGTTGCCCTGCCTCAGCCGCCATGGTCACGGTGACGTCGTTGCCGATCACCGCGAATGCGACCTGGTTCACCAACTCCGGGATCACCGGATTGACCTTGCCGGGCATGATGCTGGATCCGGCTTGGCGCGCCGGTAGCCGCAGCTCGCCCAATCCGGCCTGAGGTCCCGACGACAGCAACCGCAGATCGTTGCAGATCTTCGATACCTTCACCGCGGTGCGCTTGAGCACTGCCGACAGATGCAGGAACGAGCCGGTATCCGAGGTCGCCTCGACGAGATCGGAGGCCGTTGTCACCGGTACCCCGGTGATCTCGCGGAGATGACGCGCCGCGGCGGCGGCATAGCCGGCCACACTCGTGATCCCGGTGCCGATAGCCGTTGCACCCAAGTTGATTTCACACAACAGGCGTTGCGCCTCGGCGATGCGGTCGATTTCTTCGTGCACTGTCGAACGCCAGGCCCCGAACTCCTGACCAACCGTCATCGGCACGGCATCCTGCAGCTGGGTGCGCCCGATCTTGGGCACGCGGGCGAATTCGTCGGCCTTCGCGCCGAAGGCGCCACCGAGGGCCTCGACACTCCCCGCCAGCTCAGTGAGGGCCGCGATGAGCGCCAGCTTGACCGCCGTCGGATAGACGTCGTTGGTCGACTGCCCCCGGTTCACATGATCATTGGGATGCAGCTTGTCATAGCTGCCCCGTGGGTGACCGAGCAACTCGAGCGCCCGGTTGGCGATGACCTCGTTGGCGTTCATGTTCGTCGACGTGCCCGCACCGCCCTGGACCACGTCGACCACGAACTCGCCGTCCAGTGCGCCGTCGATCACCTCCTGACAAGCTCGGTCGATCACCGCGGCGCGGTCCGCGTCGAGCACACCGAGCTCGCGGTTGGCCCGCGCCGCCGCCTGCTTGACCGCGCCCAATGCCGCGATGAGCGGCCGATGACTGGCCAGGGTGATGCCACTGACCTGGAAGTTCTCCAGCGCCCGTGCGGTATGCACGCCCCAGTAGACATTGGCCGGAACATCCCGGGCGCCAATCAGATCGCGTTCGACGCGCACCGGTGGCGTCATCGCGGCACGCGATCGGCGAAGACGTCGAGCACGGTCCACGCCAAGGCGACGGCGCCGTCGTGGATCGCGCGCTCTGCCTTGTCCCCCACGCAGTGGTCGGCGAACTCACGTTGGTGATTGAGAGCGGGCAGCGAACCGATCCCGATGTAGGGATGGATCGCGGGCACCACCTGGGAGACGTTTCCCATATCGGTCGATGCCCGGTTCATCCGGCCGGCACCGTCCTCGACGAACGTGCGTCCCAGAGCCTCGGCGTTACGCCGGTAGGCCGCCAAAGCTCGCTCGTCGGTGCGGAACTCCGCGTACGGCCGGCTCTCCGGCCGCACCGCCAGCTCACAATCGCTCGCCAGCGCACCCGCCTCGAAGCACCGCATCACCCTCGGTTCCAGCTCGGCGAGTTCGGCCAGCGTTTCGGCACGCACATACCACCTGCCACGGGTGCGCTCAGGTATGGCGTTGGGGGCCTCCCCGCCATCGGTCACCACGCCGTGCACCCGGACCGTCGGCGGCAGCTGCTGACGGAGCAGACCGAGCGCCACTTGCGCGATCGTGAAGGCGTCGGCGGCATTTCGACCGTGCTCTGGGTAGGCCGCGGCGTGAGCCGCCTTGCCGGTGAAGCTGATCTCCGAATGCGAGACCGCGAATGGTCGCGCCTCGGCGACGTCGACCGGGGCGGGGTGAGCCATCAACGCCAGATCGAGGCCGTGAAACGCGCCGCGCTCCAGCATTTCGATCTTTCCCCCGCCGCCCTCCTCGGCCGGCGTTCCGAAGACCTCGACCGTGAGGCCGGCGTCGTCGGCGACGCCGGCCAGCGCCAGGGCGGCGCCCACCGACATGGCGGCGATCAGATTGTGTCCGCAGGCATGGCCGAGCCCAGGTAGCGCGTCGTACTCGGCACACAAACCGATCCGGACCGGACCGCTCCCGCTCCGCGCGTGGAACGCGGTGTCCAACCCCAAATAGGGTGTGACGAACTCGAACTCACCGTCGGCGAGGCGTCCGCTCACCCACCGGACCGCCTGATGTTCGGACCAGGCGAGCTCGGGATTGGCATGCAGTTTCTCCGACAGCGCGATCAGCGAGGGAAAGACCTCTTCCACAGCGCTTCTTACGCGGTCTTTGAGATCATTCGTCACCCGGAACTCCGTAGGACGGCGCCAAGTCCGGACGGCGCGCCCGTAGCGTGTAGTCGGCGGCCTGCGGCTGCCACACCCGCCAGGTGTGCTCGAGGCGGGTGATCGGGTCGTCATCCCAATCCACCCGAAGGTCGGTAAGCGGCCATTCGGCGTCCGAGACCACGAGCAGCCCGCAGGAATGTACGGGGCCCTCCTCGCCACCGGCCTCCTCACCGGCTCGCAGCCCGGCCAGCAGTCGCTCGGCGAGTTCCGCCTCGGGGTCGGCTTCGAACGCCTCGACCATTGCCTGCGGCACCTTCTCGGATGACAGGAGGTTGCCCGCGGCCACCGCATCGGCACCGGTGGCGACGGTGTGGGTGCCCAAGGTACGGGCACCCGAGTGAAATGCCCCGGCGCCTTTCGCGCCGACGACGGTGAGTTGCCGGTATTCCGCGTAGGCAGCCGCCGCAACCACCAGGTCCATCGCGCGCTGAGCATCGTCCCCGTGCGCGAGCCGGTCCAGTAGCTTCGTGCTGAGCGTCGGATCGGTGACGTTCTGGGTGCACGCGACGCCGACACCGGACCGGGCCGATATGCAGCGGGCCGCCACCGCCGGACTCGACGACGTCACCACCGCGCCGAACATCCCGGTCCGGGCGCATCGCCCGGCCAACGAGAACGTCACGGAATCACCGCCGTCACAGTCACTTCCACCACCCATTCCGGGCGGGCCAAGGAGTCGACGACCAGTCCGGTGGACGCGTAGAACACGCCCTTGAGCCGTTCCCCGAGAACGCGGTAGACGTCCTCGCGGTAACGCACATCGGTGAGATACACATGGCAGGAGACGATGTGCTCAAGGGCGGCCCCGGCCTCCGCCAACAGCATCTCGATGTTGTCCATCGTCTTGTGTGCCTGCCCGGCCGGATCACCCACGGCCACGCACTCACGGGTATCCAGGTCCTGGGCCACCTGACCGCGTAGATACACGGTGTTTCCGGCGACCACGGCCTGGCAGAGGTCGTTGGACAGATTCTGCTCGGGATAGGTGTTGGCGGTGTTGAACGGCCGAATCCGGCGATGTCCGCCGACCACAAGGGTTTCGGTGCTGGAGGTGGTGGTCATCGGTTTCTCCCATCGATTGTCTTGATACCGGCGGATTGGCACATGATTTCGGTCGCCGGCTCGAAGTCGTAGTTGTTGTAGATCGCCAACAGGTGTGAGAAGGGCGGTGATTGAGCGAACAGCTGGAACGTCAGCCGATGGTTGGCGTAGTCGGAGTTGAGCAGGTCACGCCCGTAGGCCAGGAGCTTCCGTCGCTCCTCGGCTTCCACGTCGCCGATGGCGAAGTACTTCTTGAGCCACCCGGACGCTTCCTCGTTGGCGAATGTGGCCGCGCTGGGGGTCAGGCTGATCTGGCAGCCTGCCAGATCGCGTACCAGGTGCACGATCCTGGGCAGGTTGCTGCAGGCGAACACCCGACCCGAGTACATCGTCGGCTGGTGCGGCATCAGGAAGCCACCGGGGCTCGGCTCGGCGAGTTCGATTGCCGCGGTGAGGAAGGCGTTGATCCCTTCGCGGTAGGCGGCCACCTCGGCGATCTTCTCCCGCACGCCCTGATGCATCTTGACCCCGGTCTGGCGGGCGCTGGCGTGGGCGAATCCCAGCAGGAGATCGGCCCAGCGCAGGTGGCGCTGGATGAAGGGGAAGATGCTGTACCGGTGCAGCGTGGCCCGGATGAAGCTCGCCGCCTCGGTGTGCCGGTAGAAGAAGACGTTCTCCCACGGGATTTCCACGTCGTCGAACACGATCATCGTGTCGATCTCGTCGACGCGGTTGGTCAGCGGGTAGTCGTCCGGCGACCGCATACCCCGGAATCCGGAGCGGCAGATGTGCATGATGTCGGGATGGCCCATGTCGGCGAGGAATCCGACGGCGTACTCGGAGTGGGTCTGATTGTTCCAGTCGCCGATCGTCGGTTTGACGAACGCCTGATTCGAGTACGCGGCGGCCGTCTCGAATTTGGCGCCGCGCACCACGATTCCGCGGTCGTTCTCACCCACTACCCGGAGCAGGACATCCGGGTCCTGCTCTTGCGGCCACTTCGACCGGTCACCCTTCGGATCGGTGTTGGCGGAAACATGGAACGGATCGGTCAGGGTGGCGTTGCGAACGTGCCTGACGATGTTCTCGGAGAACGCCGAGTTGATCTTGTCGAGAACGTCTTGGCCGTCGGCCAACGACCACATCTCGCCCACCGTCTCGTCACCGACGCGGGTGACCACGCCACCCGCATGGTCGAGGATGACGTCCACGCCGCGTCGCTTGGCGTGCCAGTCCTCCTTGGTCATCGGGGGTTTGGAGCCGATGGCGCAGGTTTCGCCGCTGTCTTCGTCGACATACGTCATCGCGTCCCTGGTCAATTCGTCATGGCCGAGGTCGTAGATCCGGGCGCGGACATCGACGATGGGCTGGAACGCCGGATGGGTGGTCACATCGCCAACGCGTTCCCCGTCGATCCAGACGTTTCGTCCGTCGCGGATCGACTCCCGGTAATCTTCTCCGGTTCTGATCATTGCTTCTTCCTTTATCTAGACGGCGCCGGTCAGACGCTTGGGGTGGAGCCGGTGGCGGGCGCAGCACCGCGAGCGGCGCGAAAGCGGTAGGCGAGCAGGATCACTCCGAAGGCGACCAGGCTCAGCAGGAACTGCGAGCGGGTCTCCTCGATCACCGCCATCAGCCCGAGGACTACGGCCATCCAGGCGATGGAGAACCAGGACAGGTACGGGAAGCACCACATCTTCATGCGCAGTGCGCCGGGGTCGCTGACCTCGAGCCTTCGGCGCAGCCGGATCTCGGCGCCGACGAGAATGATGTAGTAGATGAGCTGGATGGCGCCCGACGAGTTGATCAGGAAGATGAAGACCTGCTCGGGGAAGAAGTAGTTGGCCACCACGGCCGCATAGCCCATGGAGGTGCCGGCCAGGATCGCCCGCACCGGCACTCCCCTGCTGTTGACCTTGACCAATGCCGCAGGCGCATCACCTTTTTCGGCCAGTGCGAACAACATTCGCGAGGTGATGTAGAGGCAGGAGTTCAGTGAGCTCAGTACCGCGGTGAGGACGATGGCCTCCATCACCACCGACATGCCGGGAATTCCGATGTATTCCAGCACCACCGCGAAGGGGCTGCGGATGCTCTCACCGGTGAACGGCGTGTCCCAGGGAATCGCGGCAACGATCAGCAGGATCGACAGCACGTAGAACATGAACACCCGGGCCATCACCTGTTTGGTCGCCTTCGCGGCGAACTCGACGGGCTTCTTCGACTCGGCGGCGGCAATGGTGGCGATCTCGGCTCCACCCATCGAGAACAGCACCGTCACGCTGCCCACGAGCGCGGCCACGACACCGTACGGGAACATGCCACCGTGGGAGAACAGGTTGGTCAGGCCGGGGCTCTCGGGCTTGCCCACCAGTCCGAGCAGGAACAGGCCGGTGACGCAGATGAAGAAGATGATCGCGATGACCTTGATGGACGCGAACCAGAACTCGGCCTCACCATATGCCTTGACCGACAACAGGTTTATCGCGGTGAGTACGAGCACCAGGCCCAGACAGAGCAGCCAGGCCGGGACCCCCGGGATGTAGTTGACCAGGATGCCGGCGCCGGCGACGGCCTCGATGGCGGCGACGACGACCCAGAAGTACCAGTACAGCCAGCCGACGCTGAACCCGGCCCAGTTGCCCAGGCCTTCTCTGGAAAAGTTGGCCACCGATCCCGATGACGGTCGGGCCACGGCCATTTCGCCGATCGCACGGATGACGAGGATCATCAGCACCCCGGACAGGGCATAGCTGAGCACTGCGGCCGGACCGGTGCGGTTGATCACCGCACCACTGCCGACGAACAGCCCGGCACCGATGATGCCGCCCAGGGCGATCATCACGATGTGACGGTTTTCCAGGCTGCGCCTCAGCCCGCCGCCCGGCGGGGCACCGCTGTCGGGCACCCGGTGCGGCTCCGTGGATTGGGGCGCCGATCCACCGCGCTGGTTCATGGGAACTCCTGCCGTCAGGATGAGTGGTCCCGTCGACTATGTCGCCGATCACATACCCTGTACAGTCGAACTAGTTGAAGCTATCGATCGGTTTTGTTGATGTCTGATGCCACGCTTCGCCAGCTCGAGTACTTCATCGCCGCCGTCGAAGAAGGCTCGGTGACCGCGGCCGCGCAGCGCCTGCACTTGTCCCAATCGGCGCTGTCGATGGCGCTGAGCGAACTCGAGCGCGCGCTCGGTGTCCAGGTGCTCGTCCGGCACCGGCGCGGGGTTCGGCCGACCGGGATCGGCGAACAGGTGCTTGTCGACGCCCGCCGGCTGTTGGTCGATCTGCAAGACCTGCAGACATCGGCCCGCGAAAGCCAATACGGGCTCACCGGCAAACTGATGGTGGGGTGTTACAGCACGCTGTCGCCGGTGCTGTTACCGCCGGTGCTGAGTGAGTACGTCGTGCGCTTCCCAGGCGTCGATCTCACGTTCACCGAAGGCCCACACGACACCCTCATCGACAACCTTCGCAACGGCACCCTCGACCTGGTGCTGCTCTACGACTACGGGTCGGATCTGTCCTCACCCCGCGACGACCTGCAATCCGAAATCATCGTCGCCGCACCGCCGTACGTCTTGCTGGCGGAGGACCACCCGCTGGCCGTGCACAATGTCGTGGCGCTGCACCAACTGGTCACCCATCCGATGATCCTGTTCAGCCTGCCACCGGGCGGGGACTATTTTCTCTCCCTCTTCAAGGCCGAGGGCCTGGAGCCACGAGTCCGGTACCGCGCCACCAACTTCGAGCTCGTCCGCTCGCTGGTGGCGCGCCGGCTGGGCTATTCCATCCTCAGCCAGCGCACCCAGATCTCGGTGAGCTACGAGGGCCGCGGATTCATCACGCGGCCGCTCGCAGGCAACCATCCCGGGCTCGCGGTCAAGGCGGTGACGCTCGCCGGCGCCAAGCTCACCCGGCCGGCCGCGGCGTTCATCGAGACCTGCCGAGCGGTGAACTGAACCGATTCGCCAATCAGGCTGCGGTGCAGGGCAATCGGCTTCCGGTGCGGAAGCCCCCCGCCACATCCGCATCCACCAGCAGGGCACGTAGATTCCTCCGCCCCCGGTGCAACCGGGACATCACCGTGCCGACCGGCACATCGACGATCTCGGCGATCTCCTTGTACCGGAATCCCATGACGTCGGCGTAGTACACCACGATGCCCTGCGGCTCCGGCAACGCGCGCATCGCCCGGCGCACCTCCTCATCGCCCATCGACTCCAGCGCCGCCAGTTCCGCGGACGCCACGCCCAGCGGGTACCGCTGTGCGACTTCGGCCAGCTGGGAATCCGTGAGCGCCTCGGCGAACACCTCCTGCGGCCGGCGCTGCGCGGTGCGGTACGAGTTGATCCACGTGTTGCTCAGGATGCGGAACAACCAGGCTCGGATGTTCGTGCCGTCCTGATAGGTGTGAAAGCTGCTGTACGCCTTGAGCATTGTTTCCTGGACCAGGTCCTCCGCGTCCAGCGCGTTGCGGGTGTACCGGCGCGCGACCGCGTAGAGCTGGTCCACCAACGGAAGCGCATCGCGCTCGAACCGCGCCTGCCGACAATCCTCAACGTTCACGGTCTCATCTGTGCAAGTCGGCACGGCCCCGCTCCTGCCATTGCTCATCTCGATGCCTCAGACACTTTCGTCACTTGAAGCTATCCACCGCACCCCGAATCCCCCAGGGGGATTACCCCCAGGTTCCCGGCGGTTTTCCACACCGCACCGGCTGTGCCGCACTGTCATGTAGGGAGCATGGCATCTCAACCTAACTTGAGGTCAAACGGTTTTCCGGCGTGATCGTCGCCACGGCGAGGCCGTTCCCGAACCGAGGATCACTAGCACGTACCGCAACCCAATATTGTTGCGGCCGATGGTTATCTGAGGCCAGGCCCCGGTCAGCGGTCCCGCCCGTCGGCATCGCCGCGAGCGTCTCACCCACGAGAGCGGGGATGAACGTCACCACCCGCCCCGACTCGATCATCCACATACAGCGGGAAACCGGAGCGCCGCCACCTTAGGCTCATCGGTTATGAATCGAGTCGATCGTTTCTTCGAGATCTCAGCGCGTGGCTCGACGGTCTCCTCGGAGGTCCGCGGCGGCCTGGTCACCTTCATCGCGATGGCCTACATCATCGTGCTGAACCCGGTGGTCCTCTCCGCGTCGGCCGACGTCGACGGCAACAAGCTCGAATTCGCTCAGGTCTCGGCCACCACCTGCCTGGCCGCGGGCGTGATGACGATCCTGTTCGGCATCATCGCCCGCCTACCGTTCGCCTTCGCCGCCGGGTTGGGCATCAACTCGTTCCTGGCCACCACCGTGGTCGGCACCGTGACCTGGCCCGAGGCCATGGGCCTCGTCGTCATCGACGGGCTCATCATCGTGGCGCTGGCGGCCAGCGGGTTCCGCCGCATGGTGTTCGATGCCGTCCCCATGCAGCTCAAGCTGGCCATCACCGCAGGCATCGGCTTGTTCATCCTGTTCATCGGTCTGGTCGACGCCGGATTCGTCGGCTCCACCGGCCTACCTTCTCCGCCCGTCGGCCTCGGCACCGGCGGCGTCGGCTCGATCAATACCGTGCCGACGGTCGTCTTCGTGTTCACCCTGCTGGTCACCGGCATCCTGGTGGCGCGAAAGGTGCGCGGCGGCATCCTCATCGGTCTGGTGACCGGCACCGTGGTCGCGGTGATCGTCGAGGCGATCTGGCACCTCGGATCGGCGCAGGACAAGCCGGGCGGCTGGGGCCTGTCGGTCCCGACCCTGTCCGGTTCACCGTTCGCACTGCCGGACCTGTCCCTGGTCGGTGAGGTCAGCATGGGCAGTTTCAGCCGCATCGGCGCGCTGGCCGCGATCATGCTGGTGTTCACGTTGGTCTTCGCCAACTTCTTCGACGCCATGGGAACGATGACCGGGCTGTCGCGGGAGGCCGGGCTGTCCGACTCCCAGGGCAATTTCCCGCGACTGAAATCGGCACTGATCGTCGAGGGCGCCGGCGCGGTGGTCGGCGGTTCCTCGTCGGCGTCGTCCAACACGGTTTTCATCGAATCGGGCGCCGGGATCGAGGAAGGCGCCCGCACCGGCTTCGCCAACCTGATCACCGGCCTGCTGTTCCTGGCGGCCATGTTCGTCTCTCCACTGGCCTCGATCGTGCCGACCGAAGTGGCCGCCGCGGCACTGGTCATCGTCGGCGCGATGATGGTGTCGCAGCTGCGCCACATCGACCTGTCGGAGTTCTCGGTCGCGCTGCCCGTGGTGCTCACCGTCGCCACCATGGCGTTCAGCTACTCGATCGCCAACGGCATCGGCGTCGGTTTCGTGGCCTGGGCGGTGCTGCGGTCGGCCGCGGGCAAGGCCCGCGAGGTCAGCCCACTGCTGTGGATCGTGGCCGCCGGTTTCATCCTCTACTTCGCCAGGGGCTGGATCGAGTCGCTCATCGGGATGTGATGCCGCGGCTCACCACTGCCGGCGACGAGTATGGCGTCCGGCCGGTAACCTTCACCCCCATGGGGATGACTGCGCCGATGAGCCTCGAGCGCGAAGAGAGACGACTGTGAGCGCCGGCCTGTTCGGTTTGCTCGACGATGTTGCCGCGCTGGCCCGGCTGGCGGCGGCTTCGATCGACGACATCGGCGCCGCGACCGGTAAGGCGACAGCCAAGGCCGCGGGCGTGGTGATCGATGACACCGCCGTCACGCCGCAGTACGTGCACGGCCTGACCGCCGACCGGGAACTGCCCGTCATCAAGCGCATCGCCATCGGGTCGCTGCGCAACAAGCTCCTGTTCATCCTCCCCGCGGCGCTGCTGCTCAGCCAGTTCGCACCATGGTTGCTGACCCCCATCTTGATGCTGGGCGCGACGTACCTCTGTTACGAAGGCGCCGAGAAGGTGTGGGGCCGTTTCATGGGCCACGGCGGACACGGTGGTGGGGCGCACGGTGAACTCACCGCGGCCGCCGGCGTCGATGCCGAGAAGTTCATGGTGACCGGCGCGATCCGCACCGACTTCATCCTGTCGGCCGAGATCATGGTGATCGCACTCAACGAGGTGGCCCACCAGACCTTCGTGCCACGGCTGATCATCTTGGTGATCGTCGCGCTGGTGATCACCGCCGCGGTGTACGGCGTGGTGGCGGGCATCGTGAAGATGGACGACGTCGGCCTGCTGATGTCGCAGCGCTCGTCGCGCACGTCCCAGGCGATTGGGCGCGGCCTGGTGGCCGGGATGCCCAAGCTGCTCTCGGCGCTGTCGACCATCGGCACCGTCGCGATGCTGTGGGTCGGCGGGCACATCCTGCTGGTGGGCACCGACACTCTCGGCTGGCACACGCTGTACGGGCTGGTCCACCATGCCGAGGAGGCGGTGCACCACGCGGTCGGCGGTGGATTCGGTGGTGTACTGGCCTGGCTGGTGAACACCGGCGTATCAGCCGTCATCGGGCTGGTGGTCGGCACCGTGGTCGTGGGCATCATGCACGTGCTGCCGTTCGGCAAGAAGGCCAAGGACGACGCGACTCAATCCGGGCACTGACGGCACCTGGGCGGGAGTCCGGAAATTCCTCGCCAATTGCTCGAAAACAGCTGTCACACAGCGGTTTCAGCCGCGGGGTCTGATCCCGGACACAGCGCCGGAAGCTGTGCGCGTGGCGGGGCGGACGTCCCGGGTAACAGGTTCACCGAACAAATACTTTTTAGGTCAATAGGTTTCGACGTGCCATACTTGGACTCGGACGTTTTTCGTACGTCCGGTTTGAACAATGAGAGAAGCAAAATATGGCACAGGGAACTGTGAAATGGTTCAACGGCGAAAAGGGCTTCGGCTTCATCGCCCCTGACGGCGGCGCTGCCGACGTCTTCGTTCACTACTCCGAGATCACCGGAAACGGTTATCGGTCGCTGGAAGAGAACCAGCGCGTCGAATTCGAGATCACCCAGGGCGCCAAGGGCCCCCAGGCAGTAGGAGTTACCGCGGTCTAACCGCGCTGAGACCTGATGGCGGGCTGGTACGGACAGGTTCCGTACCAGCCCGTTCTTGTTCACAAGGGTGTGCTCTGCATAGGCCCCAGCCATTTGGCTGACTCGGTCTGTGCGACCCTGAGCACGCAATCCGCGGTCTCGAACAGGGGTGTTCGACGCACCGTCTCCACCACCGGCATCCCGGCGGCACAACGCATCACCAGCGCACCGAGTGCGGTCGATGTCTTGCACGGGATGACAAGCAGTTTCGCGCACTCGTGCCGGCCCGCCACCACCATGAGCCGGGGACGGCTCGGCTTCGCCCCTGCGTCCATCGGTTGCCGGTCACGATCGTGTTGAGGTCCAACTGGCCCTCCGCTGCTGACCAGTTGATTCGGATATCGACGACTTCGCCGAGCGATGGATGAAGGGCGCCAACGAGTTCCGGCAATTCCCCGGCCACCGACGCGGTGTGTGGCCACCATGCCCCGTCGATGTCGGCACCCAGCTGGTCGGCGAGGGCGATTCGGACCGGACTGGCCAGCCGTCGCGCTCCGGTGAGGCCGTTCACGACGGCGAAAGAAGATCGGTACGAGGCTGCGATGCGGTCTGATCGGAGAAGACCGGACCCGACGCCGATTCGGTCGAGCGATCGAGAGTCGGCTTCGACTCCTGCTGCTCGATGTGGGAGAACAGTGCGGACGATTCCATAGACGTGTCCTTGAAAGGTGCGGGACTACCGCACAGCTAGTCGAAAGCAAGCGAGGGTTAATCACCGGCTGACCGATCAAACATCCAACGCAGTGACAGTCGAACGCCGCATTTGACGCACTGATGTGCACGGTCCACCTTCGAATCTACACCCGGTGACCCGCAGGTTCGGCTCGGCGGTGACGAAACGCCGGCGCGGCCCTGTCATCGAGCCCGGTCGGCCAGAAACTGCTCCAGCCCGGCGATCACGATGTCGAGGTTGAACTCGAAGTCCTTGACCGCGGTCGCGTCGACGTCGCGGTCGGTGACGACCGTGCTGAGCAACGGGAAGTCTTCGGCGGAAAGGTCTTTCAGGGCGCGGACCACCTCGGGAGTCTGGTGGTGCAGCCGGGACGCGGCCGAGCCGAGAACGTCGTGCGCGGCCGACATCGCCAGCCCGGACACCAGCGTGAGGACCCGCCCGGCGTCGGCGGTACCGAACCCACCGTCCGTCAGCGCCCGCAGCACCTGCTCGGCCAGCGCCAGGCTGGCCGCTCCGCCGGTACCACTCAGCCGGAAACTCGTTGCCGTCACACCGAGTTTCAGCACTCCCTGACGGATGGCACTCCCGTAGGCCCGCAGGATCTCCTGCCAACTCGCGTCCTCGGGCAAATCGATCGAGCGCAGCTCGGTGTCGAACAGGTCGGCCACAACCAGCTCGAGCAGCCCGTCGCGGTCACCGACGTAGTAGTGCAACGTGGTGCGGTCCACACCGAGCGCGTCGGCCACCGCCTGCATCGTCAACTCGCCCGGAGGTATCGCTCGTGCCGCGGCGACGATCTGTCCCTGATCGATGCGCGGTGGACGGCCGCGCCCGCGGCGGGGCGCGTTTCCGGAGGTCACACCCGGATTCTAGTTCGCCACGGCGGGCGCGACGCCGGCTCTTCCCTTTTTCTCACGGGCGTGGAAAACTGCCCGAAACCGACGAAGGGAGCCGCGGCAGTGTCACAAACCTCTCCGTACCGGGTTGTTCAGTGGACGACGGGAAACGTCGGCAAGAGTTCGGTGGCGGCCATCGCCCGCAACCCCACCCTGGAACTGGTCGGCTGCTACGCCTGGTCACCGGACAAGGCGGGCAAGGACGTCGGGGAACTGGCGGGCATCGAGCCGCTCGGCGTGGCGGCCACCAACGATGTGCAGGCGCTGCTCGCCCTCAAACCGGACGTGGTGGTCTACAACCCGATGTGGATCGATGTCGACGAACTCGTCGAGATCCTCTCCGCCGGAGTCAACGTCGTCGCGACGGCCTCGTTCATCACCGGGCACAACCAGGGCGAGGGCCGGGACCGGATCGCCGAGGCCTGCCGCAAGGGCGGCTCCACGATGTTCGGATCCGGCATCAGCCCCGGCTACGTGAATCAACTGGCGATCGTCGCGGCGGGCATCTGCGACCGGGTCGACAAGATCACCGTCAACGAAGCCGCGGACACCACGTTCTACGACTCCCCCGACACCGAGAAGCCCGTGGGCTTCGGCCAACCCATCGACCACCCCGATCTGCAGGCCATGACCGCCCACGGCACCGGCGTGTTCGGAGAAGCGGTGCGGATGATCGGTGACGCGCTCGGAATCGAGTTCGACGAGGTCCGCTGCGACGCCGAATACGCCCAGACCACAGAGGATCTCGACCTGGGCTCGTGGACCATACCGGCCGGCGGCGTTGCCGGCGTATTCGTCAGCTGGAAGGGCATCGTTGGGGATGCCACCCGCGTGGAGCTCACCCTGCGGTGGCGCAAAGGCCAGACGCTGCAACCGGATTGGCAGATCGACCAGGACGGCTGGATGATCGAGGTGGCCGGGCGCCCGACCGTGACGATGAAGGTCGGCTTCCTGCCACCGCCGGACTTCGAGGCCACCACACTGGAGGAGTTCATGGTGCTGGGACACATCATGACGGCCACGCCCCCGATCAACGCGATTCCCGCGGTGGTCGACGCCGCGCCCGGCATCGTCACCTACAACCATCTCCCCCTCATCCTGCCTCGGGGCGTGGTGCCCGCCTCCTGAGCCCACCGATCGCGGGTTACAGAGTGTAAGGACCGCCCCTGGATCATTGACAGTTTGAACCCTCCGCGTCGGTGTTCCACACCACAGGATTGGACCGTCCGCCGAACGCAACCGGCGGCTTCGATCAACGACGATTGAGGGGACCAACCGTGGACTCGTTGCGCGCCAACCACATTGCACCAGACATGCAAGACCGGCAGGCCGGGGTTGTGGTACCCAGCCGGCTCCTGGAGGCCACGGCGCTCAACGATCTGATGGGCGATGCCGTCGCGGTGAACCTCGATTGGGCCGAATCCGCGGAGGGCCGGCTGAACTTCGCGCTCGCCGCGCTCGAGCCGGTTCCGCTGCGCCGGATGCTTCCCGCGCTGCAGAGCATGGATCTCGAGGTCCTCGAGGAACAGGCCGACACCTGGACCAGGCCCGACGGTCGGCTGTGCCACGTGTATCACCTCCTGCTACAGCCCGGTCCCGACGCGGCGGACGCGCTGGCCGCGCCCCAGGACGGCACCACCGATCGCATCCGCGAGACCTTCCTGGCGATGTGGGCGGGGCGCATCGAATCCGACGGATTCAACGCGTTGCTCCTGCGGGCCGCCGTGAGCTGGCGGCAGGTCACCGTGCTGCGTAGCTACAGCCGCTACCTGCGCCAGCTGCCGTTGCCGTACGGTCAGGCCCGTATCCAGCGGGTGCTACTGGACAATCCGGAGGCCGCCCGCGCCCTGCTGGAGCTGTTCGAGTCCCGGTTCGATCAGACCGAGCAACCTGCCGACAGCCCGCACCGCATCGCCCGCATCGCCGAGGCCGAGCATCGGGTGGCCACCGAGATCGACCAGGTGCTGAACATCGATGCAGACCGGATCCTGCGCGCCTACCACAATCTGATCAACGCCACGGTACGCACCAACGCGTTCGCACCCGATGCCCTCACGGTCTGGGCGCCGTATCTGGTGCACAAGCTCGACGCCCGGTCCGTCGACGAGCTGCCGCAGCCGCGTCCGCTGTCCGAAATCTTCGTGTACTCACCTGAATTCGAGGGCGTTCATCTTCGCTTCGGGCTGGTCGCACGCGGCGGCCTGCGCTGGTCTGACCGCCACGACGACTACCGCACCGAAGTCCTGGGCCTGGTCAAGGCGCAGGCGGTCAAGAACGCGATGATCGTGCCGGCCGGAGCCAAGGGCGTGTTCGTCGTCAAGGCCCGTCCCGTCGCGGGCGAATCGCCGCGCGTGCAGGGCCTGCGCAGCTACCGGCAGTTCATCGCCGCGTTGCTCGACGTGGTCGACAAGAACGCCGATTCCGGTTCCGGCAGCGATCAGCGGCCCCGCTTCGGCGGCGTGGTGTGCCACGACGGGCCGGACCCCTACCTGGTGGTGGCCGCGGACAAGGGCACCGCGACGTTCTCGGATTCGGCCAACGCGGTGGCGCTCGACCGTGGCTACTGGATGGGTGACGCCTTCGCCTCCGGCGGCTCGGCCGGCTACGACCACAAGGCGATGGGCATCACGGCTCGTGGCGCGTGGGTCAGCGGCGACAGCCACCTGGCCCAACTCGGCATCGACTCCGAGTCCGACGAGTTCACCGCCGTCGGCGTCGGTGACATGAGCGGTGACGTCTTCGGCAACGGCATGCTGCTGCGCCCGGGGCTCCGGTTGGTGGCCGCGTTCGACCACCGCCACATCTTCGTCGACCCCCAACCCGACACCGCACGGGCACGCAAGGAGCGCCGGCGACTCTTCGAACTGCCCCAGTCATCATGGGACGACTACGATCGTGCCTCGATCAGTCCTGGCGGCGGGGTGTGGCCACGAACCGCGAAAACCATTGCCACCACACCGGAGATGCGCGCCGCACTCGGTCTCGGTGACGACGAGTCACGGCTGACCCCCACCCAATTGATCAGCCACATCCTGCGCGCCCCGGTGGACCTGCTGTTCAACGGTGGGATCGGGACCTACATCAAGGCCACCGGCGAACAGCACGCCGACATCGCCGACAAGGTGAACGATCCGGTACGGGTCAACGCCGAGGACGTCCGCGCACGGGTGATCGTCGAGGGCGGGAACCTCGGACTCTCCCAGCGCGCCCGGATCGAATACGCCCGGCGCGGGGGCCTGGTGAACACCGACGCCATCGACAACGCCGCAGGGGTCGACTGCTCCGACCACGAGGTCAACATCAAGATCCTGCTCGACGGCGCCGCACGTTCCGGCCTGATCAGCGGCAGCGCCCGCAATCGGCTGCTGACCGATATGACCGATGAAGTGGCACAGCACGTCCTGGCCAACAACCGGGCGCACAATCGGCTGCTCAGCGACGCCCGCTCGAACGCCGCCCAGATGGTCCAGGTGCACGCGCGCATGACCGCCGATCTGGAAGCCCGCCGCGGACTGCACCGGTCGCGCGAAAACATGCCCACCCCTGCGGAATTCGCCGACCTGGCCAAGGGCGACACCGGACTCACCGCGCCGCAGCTGGCCACCTTGATGGCGCACGTCAAGCTCGACCTCAAGGCCGAGCTGCTCGACGGCGAGAGGTTCGACGACCCGTACTTCGATGCGCTGCTCACGCGGTACTTTCCCCCGACGTTGCGGCGCCGGCTCGGCGAGCCGTTGCCGGAGCATCCACTCCGCCGACAGATCATCACCACCTCGATCGTGAATCGTGTGCTGGCCACCTCGGGTCTGACCTTCGCGTTCCGGCTGGCGGAGGAAACCGGCGCTGCCACAGGCGATATCGTGCGCGCCCACGCAGTGGTGTCCGAGGTGTTCGACCTGGACACGCTGTGGGCGGACATCTATGCCGCCGACCTCTCGCCCGAGCTGACCAACACCTTGATCATCGAGGGCCGCCGCCTGCTCGACCGGGCGGCACGGTGGTTCGTGCTCAACCGGCCGCAACCGCTCGACGTGGACGCCGAGATCACCCGGTTCAGCAACCAGGTGGCGATGCTGCGCGGGCAGCTTCGATCGATGCTGGGCGGACAGGAACGCGACACGGTGGCGCAGGCACACGACGACATGGTCGCCCGCGGAGTGCCGGGCAGCATCGCTCAGCGGATCAGCGAATCACTCTATGCCTTCAGCCTTCTCGACATCGTCGAGGTCGCGCACGCTCACGGTGAGGACTCGGCCCAACTCGCCAAGATCTACTTCGAACTGTCCGATCGGCTCGGAGTGGACCGGCTCCTGCTGGCGGTGTCGACGCTGCCCCGGGGCGGTCGCTGGCACGCCCTGGCCAGGCTCGCGCTGCGGGAGGATCTGTACCGCTCGCTGCGCGACCTCACGATCGACGTCACCAAGTTCGGCGTCGACGAGGACCAGACGACGAGCAGCATCCGTGACTTCGAGGCCTACAACCGGCCGCGGCTGGACCGGGCGCGGCGCACGCTGGACGAGTTCCTCGAATCCGACGAGCCCGACCTGGCTGTGCTGTCGGTGGCCTCGGCGCAGCTGCGTCGGCTCCATCGATAACCCCCGTGGCGGCGCCGTTCACGCTGTGGTCGGCGCCGTCACCGTCGGCGTAGCGGTCACCGGAAAGTTGACCGAGTTGGCGATGAAGCACAGCCGGTGGGCTTCGTGATGCAGCTCGGTGGCGTCCTCGACCCGGTCGGGCTCGGCGATGGTCACCTCCGGCCGTAGCGTCACGTCGGTGAAAGCCCCTCCGCCCTCGGCATTCTCGCTCATCGTCCCCTCCGGGCGGTCGCGGTAGGCGGTGACCGTGATGCCCTCCTTGGCACACAGCGCGAGGTACCAGAGCATGTGGCACTGGGACAGGCTGACCACGAGCAGTTCCTCGGGGTTCCACCGCTGCGGGCTGCCCCGGAAGGACGGATCGGCGCTCCCCTGGATCACCGGCTTGCCGGAGTCATCGACACCCGTCACCTCGTGGTCGCGGGCGTAGTCGCGGTAACCGCTGGTCCCCGAACCGGTGTTGCCGGTCCAGGTGAGTTCGACCTCGTATCGATGTGTCCGGTTGGCCATGTTCGCGAAGATACCAACGTGCCACACCCGGACCACGGTCTTCCGGGCCAGCCTGGCCCGAGCCTCGAACGGGTAGACAACTATTGACACATTGGCACAGATTGCTAGCCTTTGTGCCATGTCCATTGGCAGCGTGGCCGAAGCAGACGTGGTTCGACAGGACGTGCTGGCGAATTTCCGCAGGCACTCGGGCAGCATCTTGGGAGGTGCGTTCGGAGCGGCGGCGTTCGATGAAGTGGCCTTGGTCCCGGTCGCCGCGGCGGTGGACCGCAGCGGCCGGTTCGAGCGCAACTTCCTCGACCGCGGGGTGCGCAGCGGGTTCTCGGCGTTGCTGGCCATCTGGGGTGACGCCGACGATCGCGCGGCGGAAGGCCGTCGCCTGCAAACCATGCACCGCGACGTCCGCGGCCACGGCAAGGGCGAGTTCGCCGACGTCCGCTACAGCGCCCTGAACCCGCAGCTGTGGAACTGGATCGCGATCAGCGGGATCTTCGTCGTCCTGAACTCGTTCACCCCGGCGACCGGCATCACGATGAATCCCGCCGAACAAGAGGCGGCGTACCGTCAACTGCTCGACGCGTTCAGTGCCATCGAACTGCCCGGCGCGTCGGCCAAGCTGCCGGAGTCCTATGCCGAGGCTGTCCGCTATTACGACGACATGGTGGAAAATCAGCTGCGCGACAACGTGTTCCTGACACGGGTGACCGCGGGGCTGACCCGTCTGCCACTGCCCACCCTGCTGCTGCCCGGCCCGCTGAGGTTGGCGTTGACTCCCTCCTGGCTGGCGGTGCGGCCGATCGCCGGTCGGGTGATCAAGGTGTGTTCCTTCGGGATCATGCACCCGGGGGTCCGCGAGCTGACCGGATTCCGCTGGGACTCTCGCCATGACCGGGAGTTCGCCGTGTACACGCGGCTGCTGCAGCTGGCCTGGCGGGTGTTGCCGGACCGGCTGCTGCTGATCCCGCTGGCCTACAACCGGCTGCAGTACGAAAAGCTGGTGCGCCTGCACCGATCGGTGGCGCTGGACTCATTCGCGCCGCTGGGATGCCCGGCCGCGGGCTGACACACTGATAGCGATGCCCCGCAGCAACGCCAGTCAGTCCGAACAGGAGGACGCCATCCTCAAGGCCGCGGCCGAGGAGGTGGCGCTCGTCGGGCTGGGCCGGGCCAGCCTGGACGTCATCGCCAAGCAGGCCGGGGTGAGCCGCCGGACGTTGTACCGCCGGTTCCCCACCCGCGACGCCCTGATCACCGAACTCGGACGCCGCACCTTCGACGACGCGATGACTCGGCTGCGCACGGTCGCAATCGATTCCGGCCCCAACGACGCGGCGGTGGCGGCGTTCTGCGAGGGGTTGCGGCTGCTGACCACCGAACCGGTGATGCGCAGGTTCCTGCGCCTGGACACCGACTTCACCGCGGTGGCCGGAGCCTACGACCAGGCGCCGGCCTTCCTGCACCATGCCTCAACGGCGATGGCCAAGGCGCTTCGTGCCGCCGGGGCCACCATGCCCGACGCGGATCTGCTGGCCGTTGCCGAACTGCACATCCGGCTCGCATGTTCGCTCGCCCAGCTGCCCACACCGCTGCTGGATGTCGAGGACGACGACGCGGTCCGCGCCTACGCGCGCCGGCATCTCGCACCCTTGGTGCGCTAGGCGGTCCCCCCTCAGCGGGGTGCGCCACGCAGACTCCCTGCCGCCGCGCGCACCGCGGCCGTGATGGTCTCCACCATCGGACTGTCCAGCTTCCAGCACTGCCAGTACAGCGGCACGTCCAGGAACTGATCGGTGATCCGGACGAAGTCGTCGTCGACCAATTCCTCCGGATACATGCCCCAGCCCAGCCCGGCCCGCACGGCGGCCCCGAACCCCTCTGCCGTCGGAATGTAGTGCGTCGGGCGGACGACATCCTTGCGAAACACCTTGCGCACCAATTGGTCCTGCAGCGCATCGTCACGGTTCCAGGACAGCGACGGCGCCTCGGGCGCGGCGTCGCGAGTGAATCCGTCGGGCAGATAGCGCCGTACATACTCGGCGCTGGCCACCGGCACGTAGCGCATCGCACCCAGCGGGTGCACCCGGCAGCCCGGCACCGGACGCCGCTCGGTGGTGACGGCCCCCATTACGACCCCCTCGCGCAGCAGCCGCGCCGAAAGGTCCTGATCCTCGATCCTGATGTCGAACAGGAACTCGGCGGCTGCGGCGAACACCCCGGTGAACCAGGTCGCCATCGAATCGGCGTTGACGGCCAGCGCGATCCGGGTGCGGTGCGTGGAACCTCCACCCATCTCGGCCAGCGTCTCGGATTCCAGCAGGGCGGTCTGCGCGGCCAGCCTGAGCAGCGGCACCCCGGCCGCTGTTGCCGTGCAGGGCTTTTCGCGGACCACGAGAACCTGGCCGACCCGCTGTTCGAGGGCCTTGATCCGTTGGCTGATCGCCGACGGGGTCACGTGCAGCCGGTGCGCGGCCGCATCGAAGCTGCCCAGTTCGACCACCGCGGCGAAGGCGGCGAGCTGCTGGCCGTCGATCCGCACGTCCCGATCCTAATCGGGCACGCCGGCGGCGCCCCGCAATCCGCCGCTGGTGAACTGGATGAGCTCGTCGAGCCATCGCCGGTCCAAGCCGTCGGGACCCAACGGCTGCCCGTACAGGGAGAGGTCCGAACTGGCCAGCGCACCGATCATCGAGAAGATGGCAATCGTGCTGCGCTGCTGTCCTTCTCCGGTTCGGATATCCGGAACCGCGCGCCCCGCCGCGGCGAAGAACAACTCGGGCAGGTTCGGCGTGCCCGACAACTGGTCGAGCCAGAGTTGGTCTTCGTCGAGGGCCAGCTGATTCATCACCTTGAGCCAGCGCAAGCCACCGACCGGATCCTCGTCGAGCAATCGGACGTAGGGGGCGATCAACGCCTCGACGACATCTCGGACGCCGACCTCGTTGTCCGACTGGCCGACCCGAACCAACTCGTCGACCACCGCCGCGAACACCGACGGGGCCCGCCGGAGCGCGACCGCGACGACCAGATCCCGCTTGACCGGGAAGTGATAGGCCACCGCGCGACTGGCCACGCCCGCCTCACGGGCCACCGCCCGCGTGGCCACCGCACCGATCGACAGCTCGGCGAACATTCGCTCGGCGGTGTCGATGATCAGTGCTCGGGTGTCGACGTCGCGCCGGGGCCCGCGTCTGCGGGTCGTACTCGAGACCACCGCATGAGCCTAACCATTGGCGAGGTGATCGTCCTGTGGTCGGTGCGGTTGTCCTACCACGGTCGTAGACCAAGATCGGACGGCAGCGCGATGTGTGCTGACCTGCGTTCTTCATAGCGTCGAGCCATGACACGAGCACAGCGTTCCCCAGCTATCTCGATAGCCGAATCAATGACCGGCGTCGCCCGTGGATGGACCGCGAAAGGCACGCTCGTCGTTCCGGTCCCAGGGGTCCCGCTCGACCGGGACCGCCGCGACGGCGGCCTCTGGCACCGCGCGGTCGCCACCGTACGCGCGGCCTTGGCGGCGGCGCCCCGGCTGAAGCGGCCGTACTACCCGCCCCTACGGGAGGGCTTCGTCGAGGACGCCGCGATGGCACGCGAGATGTGGCGACTCTGAGTGCTGAGATCCGATCCGAAATCCGACCCCAGGAAATCCGACCGCAGTAGGAGGCGCTACAGCGTTCGCACCTTCTACGATCACAACATGCTCGGTGGCATCACACGCGGCATACGGGCGCACGCGCGCCGGCGGGGTCATTCCCTTCCGGTGGGCTACAACTGGGCCATCGTGCTGGCGTTCGACACCACCGTGGTTGGCGCCGGCGTCGTCGCCGTCCTGCAGCGGCCGGCGTCCGATCTCCCGGCCGGCCTGCTCGCCCTCGTGGTCTGCATCGCGCCGTTCGCCTTGTTCTATATCTCCGGTATCGAGTTCAAGGCGCCGATCGTCTGGGCGACGTGGTGCACGGCCACGGCGGTGTTGCTGTTCGGCACATCCACACCGATCGCCGATGACTTCGCGCCGCTGATCGCGGTGCTGATGGTCGGCGAGGTCGCCTCACTGACCGGAGTGTGGGGCGGCTTCCTGGCCACCCTGTCCGGCGCCACGCTGATCCTGACCGCCGCCGCGCAGCACCGCCTCGACGCCGTGCCGCTCTATCTCGGCATCCTCGGAATGGGTTGGCTGGTGGGTTATCTCGTGCACACCCAGCAGGAGCTGATGCGTCAGCAGCAGGACGCCCAGGCCGCGCTGGCCCAGCACGCCGCATCCGACGAGCGGCGGCGGATCGCTCGCGAGGTGCACGACGTGATCGCGCATTCCCTGAGCGTGACCTTGCTGCACGTGACCGGGGCACGCCGCGGGTTGCAGCAGGACCGCGATGTGGACGACGCGGTGGAGGCGCTGGAGCAGGCCGAGCGGCTGGGCCGCCAGGCGATGGCCGACATCCGCCGCACGGTCGGGCTGCTCGACGGCGCCCCGATGGGCATGGCTCCCGAGCCGGGGGTCGACGACATCGCCCGCCTGGTCGACGATTTCGTGCGTGCCGGGCTGAATGTGCGGTTCGATGCCACCGGCCGCACCGATGCCGTCTCGGCGGCGGTGGGTTTGGCGCTGTATCGGATCGCCCAGGAGTCGCTGGCCAACATCGCCAAGCACGCGTCCGATGCGGAATCGACCGTGTTGCTGAGGATTTCACGGACGTCGGCCACCTTGACCGTCACCAATCGGCTTCCGGTGGGCGCCCTCGCCGGTCCGGGTGGCCGGGGTGTGGAGGGCCGTGGCGTGCACGGGATGCGCCAGCGCGTCGAGCAGCTCGGTGGGATCATCAGCGTCGGACCGGCCGACGACGGCTGGGCGGTGCGCACCAACATTCCGCTGGACGACACCGACCAGGCACCCCGCGGGTGTCCGCTGATGTCATGACGGATCCAGCCACCGAGGTCGACGTCCTGCTGGTCGACGATCAGGACCTGGTGCGGTCGGGGCTCCGGCGCATCCTGCGGCGCAAGGACGGCTTCACGATCATCGCCGAATGCGCCGACGGCGACGAGGTTCCCGACGCCGTGGCCCGGTACCGCCCCGACGTCGTGGTGATGGACCTGCGCATGAAGCGCGTCGACGGAATAGAGGCCACCCGCAGGCTCACCGCGGCCGACGGTCCGCCGGTGCTGGCGCTGACCACGTTCAACGACGACGAGTTGCTCTCCGGCGCGCTGCGTGCCGGAGCCAACGGATTCGTGCTCAAGGATTCGTCGGCCGAGGAACTGATCCGGGCGGTGCGCGCGGTGGCGCAGGGGGACAGCTACCTCGATCCGGCGGTGACCTCCCGGGTGCTCACCACCTACCGCAAGTCGGCAGAGCCGCGCCACGCGGCCGTCGGCGACCTCACCGCGCGCGAACTCGACGTGCTGAGGCTGATCGCCAAGGGCCATTCGAACGCCGAGATCGCCGACCAACTCAGCATTTCCGGGCTCACGGTCAAGAGCCACATCGGCCACATCTTCATCAAGCTCGACCTGCGTGACCGTGCCGCCGCGATCATCCACGCCTACGACACCGGCCTGGTCAGCCCCCGGTGAACCAACCTCGAGGACCTATGGCCCTACCGCCACGGGATCCCACGCGGCCATCATGGGGTTATGGGTAGTTCAGCTTGGCCTGCGCCGGTGCCGACCGCTGAATCCGAGACCACGAGCGCCGTGGCCGAGATCCACGAGACGCACACCGGGATCGTCGCCCTGGTCGGGGACCGGGCCTACAAGGTCAAAAAGCCCGTCGTCACCGATTTTCTCGACTTCAGCTCGGTCGAGCGTCGCGAACAGGTTTGCGACCGTGAGGTCCGGTTGAACCAGCGACTGGCACCGGACAGCTATCTGGGTGTCGCCCACCTCTCGGATCCGCAAGGCGGTCCGCCCGAGCCGGTGATCGTGATGCGCCGGTACCCCGACGCCCGCCGGCTGACATCAATCGTCGTCAATGGCGAGCCCGCCGTCGAGCACCTGTCGGCGATCGCGGAAGCACTGTCGCACTTCCACGCCGACGCGCAGCGTTCAGACGACATCGATACGGCGGCACGGATTTCCGCCGTATCCGGCCGCTGGCACGACAACCTCAGGGAGCTGCACCGGCACGCCGGAACCGTGGTGTCCGCCGAATCGGTGACAGAGATCGGCCGGCTGGTCGACCAGTTCATCGACGGGCGGGCCGCGTTGTTTGCCGACCGGATCGCGAACCACCGCATCGTCGATGGTCACGGTGACCTGCTGACCGGTGACATATTTTGTATGCCCGAGGGGCCGGCGATCCTGGATTGCCTTGAGTTCGATGACAACTTGCGTCACGTCGACTGCATTGACGACGCCGCGTTCCTGGCGATGGACCTGGAATTTCTCGGCCGGAAAGATCTGGCTGACCACTTCCTCGCCGAGTACCGCCGGTTCTCTGGCGACGCCGCCCCGACTGCGCTGGTGGACTTCTACGTCGCCTACCGTGCCGGGGTCCGCGCCAAGACAGACTGCATCAGGGTCGAACAGGGCAATCAAGTCGCCGCGGACGACGCCCGACGCCATCTCGACCTCGCCCTCGATCACCTCCGCCGAGGCGCGGTCCGGCTGGTCGTCGTCGGCGGTGGCCCTGGCACCGGCAAGACCACACTGGCGCGCGCACTGGCTGAGCAGTTGTCAGCACAGGTCATTTCCACCGACGACGTGCGCCGCGAGTTGCAGGAACGAGGCGTCCTCACCGGCGATGCGGGAATCCTGAACGAGGGCCTGTACAGCAGCGAGAACGTGGCCGCCGTATACGACGCAGTCCTGGGCAAAGCCGACTCCGCCTTGGCCGGGGGCCGATCGGTGATCCTGGACGGTACGTGGCGTGACCCCGCCCTCCGGCAACGCGCGCGTGAACTGGCCGCAGAACGCCATTGCCCGACAACACAATTGGCCTGCACAGTGCCCCTGGACGAGGCCAAGGAACGTATCACGCAACGGCGGATCACCAACTCGGACGCCACCCCGCAGATCGCCGAGGGCCTGGCGGCCGGCGACGCCGACTGGTCCGACGCCCACCTGATCAATACGCGCCGTCCGCTGGCGGATTCCGTCGCCGAAGCTCAGCGAATCTGCTGTTCAACGATCTGAACCCGTCTCCTTCGGGGCAGATGACATTACGAAACCGATCGCAACTGTAAACCCGGCGGCTAGCGGAGTCCGCCGGCCCTTGTAAAGTAGAAAGGCGGTCGCACTTCCGGCTGCCACCAGTGCAAACACTCCGGGCAGCCAGGTTCGGCACATCCGTTTAGGGAGGAACCATGAATGAAGTGCTGGCGCGCGCCGGCATCTTCCAGGGTGTGTCGCCGGACGCCGTGGCCGCACTCGTCCGTCAGCTGGAACCGGTGACCTTCCGCCGCGGCGAGGTGGCCTTCGTCGAAGGCGAACCGGGCGACACCCTGTACATCATCACCGCGGGCAAGGTGAAGATCGGCCGCAAGTCGGCCGACGGGCGCGACAGCCTGATCACGCTGATGGGCCCGTCCGACATGTTCGGCGAACTCGCGATCTTCGACCCCGGCCCACGGACCTCTACGGTGACCGCCCTGACCGAGGTGAAGGCGGTGACGATGAGCCGCAGCGTGCTGCGCAGCTGGATCGCCGACCGTCCCGAGATCGCCGAACAATTGCTGCGCGTGCTGGCCCGCCGGTTGCGGCGCACCAACGACAACCTGTCCGACCTGATCTTCACGGATGTGCCGGGCCGGGTGGCCAAGCAATTGCTCTACCTGGCGCAGCGGTTCGGCAGCCGTGACGGCACCGCGCTGCGCGTCGACCACGAGCTGACGCAGGAGGAGATCGCGCAGCTCGTCGGTTCTTCCCGGGAGACGGTCAACAAGGCGCTGTCGGACTTCGCGCAACGTGGCTGGATCCGCGTTCAGGGCCGCAGCATCCTGATCGACAACCCCGAGCGGCTGGCCAAACGCGCTCATTAGCGGGTGTGATCACCGAGACATTGTTAGTGCCCTAACTATGAGGGTACGGTCTTTTTGTGTCCGCAGTATCGGCAACGCCCTCGGCGCCGGACGATGTTGATCCGCTCGCCCTCGAGCGGCAGGTGTGTTTTGCCCTGGCCGTCAGCAACCGCGCCGTACTCGCGGTCTACCGCCCGCTCCTGGAGCCGCTCGGTCTGACCCACCCGAAGTACCTGGTGATGCTGGCCCTGTGGGATCACCACAAGTCACGCGCCGACGGCGTTCCGCCGCTGTCGGTCAAGGAGATCGCGGCCGCCCTGCAGATCGATTCGGCCACGCTGTCGCCGATGCTCAAGCGGCTCGAAGGACTCGGGCTGATCACTCGCAGCCGCCGGGCCGGCGATGAACGCGCCACCGACGTCGAGCTCACCGAGGCCGGGATCGCGTTGCGTGAACGCGCCGTGGCCATCCCGCACGCGGTGGTGGAACGCCTCGGCATCAGCCTTGCCGAACTCGAAGACCTGCATCGGGCACTGACCCGCCTCAACGAAGCCGCGCTGGCGGCCAATTCCCTCACCGATTGACACCAGGAGCCCACCATGGCCGGCCAGAAGAAAACCAAAGACCGTCCCAACTTCTTTCAGTACATCGCCTACTGCTACGGCAAGCGGTTGCCCGATTCGATGCGCGACTGGGTGGCCCATGACCTGGCCGACCACGGAGCCATCCGCCGGCACATGATTCGGATGGCGATCCCACCGCTGTTCGTGCTGGCGCCGTTCTGGCTGCTGCCCGCCTCGCTGTATGTGCACATCGAGATGACCGTGCCGATCTACGTCTGGGCCCTGTTGATGGCGCTCGCGCTCAACAAGATCTGGCGCCGGCACCGGCTGGCCCAGCACGGTCTCGATCCCAACCTGGTCGACGAGATCCAGTACAAGAAGGACCAGCAGAAGCACGAGGACTACATCCGGCGGTTCGGGCCTCGTCCGGAATCGGCCAAGTACCAGTCCAACAGCAGTCCCTTTTAGCAGTTTCCGCGGGATAAACCCCTTGCATGCAAGCTTGCATGCAAGGGGTATCGTGGTATCTCGTGGTGACCGACGAGAAATCGAGCAACAGCCAGCGCGTCTACCGGATGACCAAGGATCAGATCCTCTCCGGTGAGTTCCGCGGCGGGCAGCTCCTCAGCGAGGTCGAGGTGGCGACCCAGCTCGGTGTCAGCCGCACGCCCGTCCACGAAGCCTTCCTCCGCCTGGCCGCCGAAGATTTCCTCGATCTGGTGCCGCGGCGCGGCGCCGTCGTCGTACCGGTGTCCGCCCAGGAAGCCACCGATCTGCTGGAGATGCGCCTGGCCCTGGAGACGGCGGCGGTGCGCCGACTCTGCCGGTCATCGGACTCCATCGACACGTTGTTCGGGGAGCTGACGGAGTTGGTGGAGCGCCAGCGCCACGGCGCCGCGATCGGTGACGCCGATGAGTTCGCGGCCGCCGATGACGCGTTCCACCGGCGGATCGTCCAGGTCGCCGGGAATTCGATCGCCGGGCGCTTCTACGGATCCCTGAGCGATCGGCAGCGCCGCATGATGGCCGACGCGGCCCGCTCGGATTCGGCCCGGCTGACCGAGCTGATCGGTGAGCACGCGGATCTCGCGGATGCCATCGGCCGGCGCGACGTCGCGGGCTTCGAAGCAGCCCTGCTGGCCCATCTGGAAGCGACCTACCGAGTGGTGCTGGCATGACGGCCGTCGCCCTTGAGCCCCATGAGGTTCCGAAACGGGGCCGGCGTCGCCTGCGGCCATGGCTCGCGGTGGCCATCGCCGTCTTCTGCATCGGTTGGGGCGGCAACCAGTTCACCCCGCTGCTGATCGCCTACGCCCAGCACGCCGGCTACACCCGGGTGGACGTCGACATTCTGCTGGGCGCCTACGTGCTCGGCCTGATTCCTGGGTTGTTGATCGCGTCGACGCTGTCGGACCGCCACGGTCGACGCACCGTGATGGCGGCCGGCGTGATCAGTTCCGCGCTGGGCAGTCTCATCCTGGCGATCGGTGACGGGTGGGGCTTCCCCGCGCTGTTCGTGGGCCGGTTGTTCAGCGGGCTGGCCGTCGGTATCGCCATGGCCGTGGGCTCGGCCTGGATCACCGAATTGTCCCGGCCGCCATATGACAACGCGTCGGCCGGAGCCGGTGCCCGGCGCGCCTCGATCTGTCTGTCGCTCGGTTTCGGCGTGGGGCCGCTGTGCGCCGGGCTGCTCACCGTGTACGCGCCGCTGCCCTTGGTGCTGACCTACCTGGTGCACGCCGCGCTGTGCGTGCCGGTGCTGTGGGCGGTGTGGAGCCGCACCGCCGAGACCCGGTTCGGCATGACTCCGCGGCCGTTCCTCGACGGTCTGAAGGTGCCCGCGGCCGGACACCGCCGGTTCCTCCATGTCGTTGTTCCCATGGCCCCGTGGATCTTCGGCTCCGCGGCCATCGCCTACGCGGTGGTGCCGGCACTGGTCGCCGACCAGCTCGGGTCGTGGGCCCTGCTCTACACCGTGGGGCTGACGGTGTTGACGCTGGCCTGCGGCGTGGCGATTCAGCCGGTGGCACGTCGGCTCGACGATGTGTCCAGTTCGCGCGCCGTGGTGGTGTCGATGGCCCTGATGGCGGTCGGGATCTTCGCCGCCGTGGCCACCGCCGTCACCCGGTCGGTGCTCGTCGCGCCACTGGTCGCGATGCTGCTCGGCAGCGCCTACGGCATCGCCATCGTGTCGGGTCTGCTTGAGATCCAACGCATTGCGCCACCCGACGAGCTCGCGGGGATCTCCGGGGTCTACTACTCCCTGGCCTACCTCGGGTTCCTGCTGCCCGCCGCACTGGCCGCACTGGAGCACTGGTTCAGCTATCCGGTGATGCTGACTTTTGTCGGCCTACTGGCTCTTGTCTGCACCGCGGTGTGCGCGTCCGGGTGGGCGAAACATCTGGAGCCGCGGACGCCGGTAGTCGACGTCGTCGAGCGCTGAGCACTACGCCCGCGGATTCCTGCCACATACTGACCGCAGCCCTCGGAGTAAGCGCGTCCTTGTGTACGCCGCGCGCCGGGTTCATGCCATCACCGAACGGTGCTCGCCCGGTACCGTCGATCCGGTGACGGCGTCACGATCGCCACTGACCCGACTCTGCGCGGCGGGAACCATCCTGTTCACCGTCGCAGCGGTCTCGTCATGCGGGCAGTCCGAAGTTTCGCCACCGGCTGCCACGTCCACATTCACGACAGCCCCCGCCCCGGCCACGACCACGCCGCCGGCACCTACCCTCGCCGCCGTCGTGCCCGCAGGGGATTTCACCGCGGTGTCCCGGCTGGTCAACGACGCGATTGCGGCCCCAAGGCTGCCGGGCGCAGTGGTTCAGATAGGACACGGCGGCAACGTCGTCTTCCGCCAGGCTTTCGGTTCGCGGAAACTGCCCGGCGAACCCGGACTGGACGGGAAACCCGCACCCGCCGAGCCGATGACCGAGGACACCATCTTCGATCTGGCGTCGTTGTCGAAGGGCATCGCGACGACCGTTGCCCTGCTCCAGCTCTACGAGCAGGGCAAGGTGCGGATCGACGAACCGGTGCAGACCTATTTGCCGGACTTCAACCCGGCCGACGACCCACGACGGGCCGCGGTGACCCTGCGCATGTTGCTGACCCACACCTCGGGCATCGCCGGAGATCTGAGCCTGGACGGACCGTGGGGGCTGGAGCACGCCGACAAGGCCGAAGGCCTGCACCGGGCGCTCGGCGCGTGGGTGGTGCACAACCCCGGCGAGCTGTTCCACTACTCCGACATCGGCTTCGTCCTGGTCGGCGCGATCATCGAGAAGGTCACCGGCCAGCCCCTGGACGACTACGTGCAAGCCAATGTGTTCGGCCCGCTCGGCATGTCGGATACCCGCTATCTTCCTGCGACGAAAGCGTGTGGCCCGCATCAGGTTCGGGGAACGGCGCTCGCCCTCGACCCGGATGCTGCCGCGGTCGAGGATTGCCCGCCGGGCACCTGGCGCACCGACCTCTTGGAGCGCATCGCACCGACGGCGCTCGACGAGGACACCCCGGGCCTCAACCCCGATTACGGACACCCGTTGCGCGGCACCGTGCACGACCCGACCGCCCGCCGCATGGGCGGGGTGACGGGCAGCGCCGGGGTGTTCTCGACGGTCGACGACATCGGTAAGTACGCGCAGGCCCTCCTCGATCGCCGCGCCGGCCGGCCGAGCCCGTTTCCGCTGAAGCAGTCAACGGTGGAGTTGATGACGACTCCGCAGCAGCCCGGGCACACCACGGATCTCCGCGGCTTTGGCTGGGACATCGATACGCCCCATTCCCGACCGCGCGGCACGGTCTTTCCCGTCGGCAGCTTCGGCCACACCGGTTTCACGGGTGTGACGCTGTGGATGGACCCCGGTTCAGATACCTACGTGATCGTGTTCGGGAACGTGATCCATCAGCGCGGCGGCCCGCCGATCGTGGGGCTGAGCGGTGACATCGCCACCGAAGCCGCTCGGGCGCTGCATCTGTACGGCACCTAGGCGGCAATCGCCGAGCCGACGAAGTAGCTGCCCAGCAGGCAGACACCGATGAGGATCGCGGTCATCCACACCAGGGAGCCGATCAGGAACACACCCAAGGTGCCGCTGAACGACAGGAACGCGAATTCATGAAGCCAGTGGATGATCTCGAGGTCGCGGTCGGGTCGCAGGGCGGCCGCGGTCATCGCGATTGCCATGACCAGCATGCCTGGAATCGCACTGAGCGAGTACATGATCAGATAGGAGTAGGCGAACGCCGGGCTGCCCGACATGCGTCGCATCGAGTACGCGAGCAGGGCGTTCATCGGTGCACACATGCCGGTGACGAGGAAGACGATGGTGAAGCCGGCAAGAACACCGAACCGGTGGTCGGTCACCCAATGCACGACCGTTGGGGTGTCCCAGGCCGGGCTGGGGGGCGGCTGCACGCGGGTGACGAAGAAGAACAGCACGCCGTAGAGCTGGTAGAAGAACAACATCACCTACCACGCCAACCACAATTCGCGTTTGGGGTGGTGACGGATGTTCCACCTGAACGTGCTCCAGCGCGATCAGCGTCGCCGTCACGCATCCGCTGCTCGCCGACATCGACGGCGAGACACTCCGGGTCCAGCTGAACCAGATGACCCGCCAAATGCTCGGATTGGCCGATTAGCGACGCGGCCAACCCGAAGCTTCGGCCGATCAGTACTTTCGACCGCCTTCACTGTCATCGAAGAACGCCCAGTCACCGTCGGCCGAGAGCACCTCCATGCGCCAGCCCAACTCGGGCTTGGCCTTCTGGTCGACGAACCAGGCATGCGCGTCGCCGGCGCTCTCGATGTCCTTTGTGTCGACGACCTCACCTTTGGGATTGAGAACTCGATAGGTAGCCATTGGCTCAGAGTTCCCCTGAAACCGGGGCTCGAATCAGCTCACGCCGCGTGGACTACGGCGTCAACTCCGCAGCGCCCACCGTTGTCGAGATACAGCGAAGACTGACAGGACTCGCCTGGGTACTTTCTCAAGACTTCGGCGTGTCGCGGACGCTCGTGAATCTTCGTTGCAAGCCCCAGCTCAGTGCTCTTGGTGTTTTCAGCCGGACCGCTGGTCGCCGAACGCCTGTCACCAGTTTGACGCAACGTCTTCTGCGTTTAGAAGGGTGTGGTCGCCGTGATATCGGGCGCAATATCCAGCACCAGAAGTGCTGCCGCGACGTGTGTGGGGTTGTCTTCCACTTTGACCACGGAGAGTTCGTTTGCGCGAGAGACCCGGCGCTCGACCGTGTTTCGGTGTGCGTAAAGGTTGGCTGCCGCCCGAGTGGTGTTGAAGCCGCACTGCACATAGGTCAGGAGCGCCTGCCGCAACGCTTCGTCCGCTTCGGCCAACGGACCGAGAGTCTTGGCCACGAACCGTTGTGCGCTGGCGCGGTCCTTCGTGAGGCTGTCGATGAGTTCGACATCGGCGTACGCCGTGAAGCGCCGGTCGGATCCGAGCCGAATGACCAACGCCTGGGCAGCCAAGGCGTCTTGGTGGCTCGACCTGAACCCTTCGAGTCCGTGTCCTGGCCTTCCGACGGCCGTCCGAACGTCCTCCGCCTTTGCCACGACCTTCTCGACGTGCTGGACGTTCGGGGTCGCGGCCCCGGATAGCCAGATCCACCGCGAGGTAGCACTGGCACGAGCTACCAGGACGCTTCTCTCCCCCGAAGCGGAACGCACGGCCGCGACCACCTCGTCCAATGCGTCGGCCTGCGCAAGATCGTCGGTCCACAAGACGAGACCTACGTGCGGGCGCGCCATTCGGTACCTCAGGCGCCCCTCAGCGAGGTCCTCGGTCATGGGAGCCCCGCTGGCGATCAGTTGGATCAGAGCAATCGCATCGGCATCCGCGTTGCCCATCGCGGCGGCAAGGCTGGCCTCGCGCAACGCCGCGACCGAGTCGAGGGCGTACTGCACGAGCGACTTCGCCGACACCTCGAGCACATCGACGAGCAGGTCAGCGTCTGCGCAGTACGCCACGCATTCTTCGAGCCATCGGCGCCAGCCGATACCGAGTGCCACCCGCCATCCCCCAGCGAAATCAGGTGCGATGCCGCGGGAGACGAGGTCGCGAATGTACTCGGTTGTCCTCGGGCCGATGTAGGGCTCGACTCTTCGCCCCGGTTGCTGAATATTCGAGGTGAGCCACTGGACAAGATCGGAACGGTTGAGGTCACGATCCTCCTCGACCAGCGACGCATCCGGAAACAGCGCAGCATCGTACTGCGCCAAGAGGGCGGACCCCGCGATGGTTTCGGTCATCGCATCCGTCTCCGTCAAGAGCCGCTGACACAGTGTTCGGATTGCGTCAGCGGCCTCGACGGTGGGCAGGGACCACAAATCCTCCATGCCGACAGTCTCCCCTGGCTCCTAGGCGCCGAACGGGAGTTACGCCGAGGATTCTCCTTCTACGCCGAGAAGTCCAGCGACCTGCTCGGCGGTGTGCAGACCTGTCAGGATGGCGCCGTTCATGGTTCCGACCCATTCGCCTGCGGTTTCGGTGCCGGCCCAGTGGATGCGCCCGTGCGGCTCGGTGAGGGCGTCACCGTAGCTCACCGTTGCGTAGGGCGGCGCGGCCGGATGTGGGCCACCAGGGGCGAACGGTTCGGTGCCCCAGCAATGGTCGACGTAGTCGATCGGGGTGTTCGCCTGCTCGCCGTACAGGTCGACCAATTGTTTGAGAACCAGTTTCCGGCGAACCTCCGGGCCGAAGCAGTCGTACACCCGAGCGGTGCAGAAGACCATCAGGATGCCCGGTCCACTGTCACTGGGCGAGACGTCGAAGGTGATGAACACCGGCACGGTATCGGTCAGCGCCTCACCGGAAAGCCCTTCCGCTCGCCAGAACGGCTTGTCGTACGCGACGAACGCCTTGCTCAGCGCGCCCATCGGGAAGCTGGTCGTGAGCCCCTCGATCTTGTTCGGCAGGGCCGGCTGGTACTTGATGTAAGCCCGGTGCTCGGGGGCTGCGGTGACGATGGCGTACTTGGCTTTGATTGTCGCCGACTCGGTGTAGACCGTGACGCCGTTGCCGTCTTGGGAGATCCGACGAACACGGATATCCAGGACAACTCTGTCACCGAGTTGCGCGGCGAGCCGCCTGGCGATCTCTTGAGTGGTTTCGGTGACGCGATACTCCTGCTGCCCGCCTTCGACGGCGAGCATATGATCGAGCCCGCCCACGGCCTGGATATAGCGCAACACATGCAGCAGAGACACGTCCAGCGGGCTGCAGCCCCACTGCACCCTGGTGACGATGTACATCAGCGCACGTGTGCTGGTCGTCGCCTGCTGCTGGTCGAGCCATTCGCCGAACGACATCGCGTCGAGCTTTCCGGCGTCAGGAGATTTCCACGCCGCATCGACGTCGATGGTCTCCAGCAATGTGTTCAGCGCCAATTGGATGCGGCCCAGATCCTCCACGTCCACGGGACCGACTGTCGGCAGCGTGCCGGTGTAGGTCTGGCGTTGCCCGCCCATCCACAACACGTTGACGCCATCGTCGTGCTGCGGGGTCAGCGAACAGCCCAAGCGGTCCATGAGGTCACGGATTGCGGTGTGGCGCTCAGCAACCCAGGTTGCTCCGAGGTCGACCTTGACACCGGCTACCTCGCCTGAGAACGATCGGCCGCCGACCCTGTCCCGCCCTTCTACGACAAGCACGGACACGCCCATACTCACGAGCCGGTCGGCGGCGCTCAGGCCGGCGAAGCCCGCACCGACGATCACGACATCGACTTCAGCGGCCTTGGAGCCGCTCTCAACAGATTTCGACATGGTTTCCTCCTTGACTCACGCGGTGTGCGTGTTGGGCGATGTATTGGGTGATCGGGTCGACCAGGGCCTCCGGAATGTGATGGCCCATGCCGGGAATGACGACGTGCTGCGCCGAACGGATCGCCTCGGCAGTTGCGATGCCGCCGCTGGGGTTCACCATCAGGTCCCGGTCACCGTTGATGACCAGGGTTGGAGCTGTGATCCTGCTCAGCTGGGCAGTGCGGTCTCCGGAGCACTGGATCGCCTGAATCTGACGCGCCACACCGGCAGCGGTGTCACCGGCGCTGCGATCCCAGCCGTGTGCTGCGATCGCGGCTTCCTCTGCGTCGTCGACGGGGTACGCCGTTCCGGCGATGTGCGCCGTGATCCGCAGGTGGGCGCGCACCGCTGCGGTCCTGGTTCGTGCGGTTGGTGCGAGGAGCAGCCGAATCGTCGACAGCGCCGGCTGGCCGACCTTGCTCGCCCCGGTGGTCGAGAAGATGGACGTCAGGGACAGCACCCGGTGGGGTTCTGTCGCGGCGAGCGTCTGCGCGATCATTCCGCCCATGGACCGCCCAACAAGGTGGGCCTGTGTGATTTCGAGGTGGTCGAGCAGGCCGACACAATCGTTGGCCATATCCGCAAGTGAGTACGCGTCGCTTCGGGGACGCCCCATCACCTGACGCCAGAGTGCAGGTGCCGGACTAGCCGCGAATGTCGACTGTCCGACGTCCCGGTTGTCCATGGCGATAACCCGAAATCCTCGGGCGGCAATCGATCTGACGAACGAGTCACTCCAGAAGGTGAGGTCCTCGCCCAGCCCGGCGATGAGCAGGATGGCGGGGTCTGCCCTGTCTCCCGACTCGCGGAAGCAGATCGTCACTCCGGATGAGAGGGTTGCGTACTGGTCTGAGTCAGACATGGGCGTGTGCCCTCTCGCTGACGCCGAACTCGAGGTGCTCATCGGCGACCGGACCGCGCAGCGCCTTGGCGTCCTCCTGGTACGACATCGCCATCCGCCACGGGGCGACCGGGCCCTGCTTGGGCAGGATCTTCGCTCCGCGCTTGGCGTAGCCGGATTGGAGGTCCATCACTGGCCTGCGATCCATTCCCGGCAGCGGGACCGGGACCGCCCGGTCGTAGCCATGAGCATCCATGTGCTTGACCAGGTCGATGAAGTAGCGGCACATCAGGCTCACCTTGAGAGTCCAGGACGACGTCGTGTAGCCAATGGCCATCGCCCAGTTAGGAATTCCGCTCAGCAGCATCCCGCGATAGGCGAAGGAGTCGGCTAGGTCCACCTGCTGCCCGTCGACCACGATCGGCATTCCGCCGAACAGTTGCAGATTCAGGCCGGTGGCGGTCACGATGATATCGGCGTCCAACTCTTCACCCGACTTCAAGACGATTCCGCGTTCGCTGAAACGCACGATGGAGTCAGTGACCACCGAGGCGCTGCCGTCCTTGATCGCGTCGAAGAAGTCGCCGTCGGGCGCTGCGCACAGGCGCTGGTCCCATGGGTCATACGGCGGGTTGAAGTGCTTGTCGACGTCGAAACCCTTGGGGAGCCGCTTGATGTTCGCGCGGCGAATCAGTTTTCGCCCAGCGTGCGGGAACATCCGAAGCCCCTTGACGATCCCGCGTTCGATCCAGATGTTCTTGAACCGAGTGACGGCGTAGCCGCGCTTGGCACCGAGGAGTTTCGTGAGTGCAACGGCGAGACGGTCAACACGAGGAATCGCCATGATGTAGGTGGGAGTGCGCTGCAGCATCGTCACGTGACCGGCGGCGCCAGGGCCGGTCAACATCGCCGGCACCATCGTGACCGCGGTCGCGCCGCTGCCGATGATCACGACCTTCTTGCCGCTGTAGTCGAGGTTCTCCGGCCAGTGCTGCGGATGAACCACCAGACCCGCGAAGTCGTCGCGGCCCGGAAACTCCGGTGAGAACCCCTGGTCGTAGCGGTAGTAGCCGGTGGCCGCGAAAACCCACCCGGTGCGGATCGTCTTCGCGACAGTCGAGCCGGTGACCGGGTCGGTCGCTTCGACGGTGAGCGTCCACTTCGAATCCGACGAGGACCATTCGGACTGCACGACGCGGTGCCGGAACTTGATGAGGCTCGCCAGGTTGTTCTCGTCAACCGTTTCCTGGAGGTACTCCCGGATCAGATGTGCATCGGCGATCGCCGACTCGTGACGCCACGGCTTGAACTCGTAGCCGAAGGTGTGAAGATCCGAGTCGGAGCGGATACCTGGGTAGCGGAAGAGATCCCACGTGCCGCCGATGTCGTCGCGGCCCTCCAACACGACGAGGGACTTGTCGGATAGCTCCCGGCTGAAATAGGTTGCCGCGCCGATCCCCGAGATTCCTGCTCCGATGATTACGACATCGAACTCCTCGACCTCGCTCAATACCTCAGTTGTCATGGCTGCCAACTCCTCGTCGTCCTGGTGACTTCGTGACATCCACAGTGGCTGAGGCATGGCGTTTCTCACTACGACAGCGCGCACCTCCTTTCGTCCTAGCGAGTGCAGGGTGCACCGGAAGCGGTGCCGGGGTTTCTGACGGGTGCACGGTGCACTTGGTGCGCCCCGAACAGGTGCGCGGTGTCGTTGTGACCGCAGTCACCAGCTGGCGACAGTTGAGGCACCTGGATCTCGAAAGGAACCCTGGCAATGAAGGACATCGCGTTCCTCCTGTCCGATGTGTGGCTGATCATCGTCGGCTTCTCGTGCGGCTGGAAGTTCCTCCGCAACTACGGCAACTGGCTGCTCGGCCTTGAATGCTTGGTCGTCGGTGTATCGGCGACAAACTTCCTCGTGGGCTCGCTGCTCGGCCCCGAAACCGGAAGCGTCCCATTTTCCGTCGCCTTCTTCCTCGACGCGTTCTCCCGGTCATTCGGCTTCACGCTCGTCCTGGTGTTGGGCCTGATGATGGTGACCCACCGGTACAAGCCGACCCTGGCGGTCGAAGTCGGCGCGTTCGGACTCGCCCTTGTGGGCGGATTCGTCCTGGGCGGGCTCGACCACTCGACGCTGCACGTCGGCCCCGCCACCTTCTACGTCGTGATGAACCTGCTCACCACGCTGTTCCTCGCGTACTTCGTGACGCGGCTGTGGGCGATCGGCGCCAAGCGGCTTGCCGGCTGGGCGACGTTGGTCACGGCTGCGGGGACCGCGATCGCGGTCACCTACGACTTCTTTCCACTCCCCTTCGACGACGAACTTCGCACGATCTTCTTCACTGCCGCGCTGACGACGTGGGGCGCTCAGGGCTTGGTCTACTACCTCGCCTATCGCGCAATGCACGCCCACAACATTTCCGCCGATGCAAAGCCGGACCAGAAAGTGACAGCACTGTCATGAGCATCCACACCATCCGTCGCGCTGCCGAACTGGTGCCCACGGCATGAAGCTCCTGACCTGGACGCACGCGCTGTCCGCACTTACGCCGGTGAGCTTCCTCGGCCGGGCGGCTGCGGTCTACGGCGACAAGGTCGCGGTCGTCGACGGCTCGCATTCCTTCACCTATCGCGAGCTCCATCAAAGGTGTCGTCAACTCGCTGGCGCCTTGCTGGACGACGGTCTGCAGCCGGGCGCCCGGGTGGCCGTGTTGTCGCACAACACCCGGGAGATGCTGGAAGCACACTATGCGGTTCCTTCCGCGGCAGGCGTACTGGTACCAATCAACTCTCGGCTCAGCTCCGGCGAGATCGCGTACATCCTGCAGCACTGCGAAGCCGACGTTCTGATCGCCACGGATGCCCTGACATCGCTCGCCATCGAGGCGATCACATTGACAGGTCGGGGCATACGAACCATCGCCGGCAGCGAGGAGTACGAGGCGAAAATCGCCGCGGCCGCGCCCGTGGACAACCTGCTGACCGACGAGCTGTCGCCGGTGGCGATCAACTACACATCCGGCACCACCGGCAAGCCGAAAGGCGTCGTGTACTCCCATCGCGGCGCCTACCTGCAGTCGCTTGCGATGGCCTTTCACTCCGGTATGGACCTCAACTCGTCGTATCTGTGGACGCTGCCGATGTTCCACTGCAATGGCTGGTGCTTCACCTGGGCAGTGACCGCAGTGGGAGCCACACACGTGTGCTTGCCCAAAGTGGAAGCCGACGCGATCTGGCGTGCGGTCGACCAGCACGAGATCACGCACATGTGCGCAGCGCCGACCGTGTTGTCGACCATGACGGCTGATGCACGCGAGAAGTCCGGCAACCGCTCGGTGTGGGTGGCCAGTGGCGGTGCGCCGCCGGCACCCGCCCTATTGGCGCGGGCTCGCGCATGTGGACTCGACGTCACTCACCTGTACGGCATGACCGAGACCTACGGCCCGGCCGTGATCAACGAGTGGAAGCGGGAGTGGAACTCGCTACCCGGTAGCGACCGAGACCGGCTCAATGCTCGTCAGGGCATCGGCAACATCGTCTCCGACGTCGTGCGGGTGTTGGACGAGCAAGGACGAGACGTACCCGCCGATGCCACAACCGTCGGAGAAATCGCGTTGCGCGGGAACAACGTGACCCCCGAGTACTACCTCGACCCGGCCGCGACCGCGGCAGCTGTGCCCGATGGCTGGTTTCGCAGCGGCGACCTCGCTGTACGGCACCCCGATGGCTACCTCGAGATTCGCGACCGCGCGAAGGACCTCATCATCTCCGGCGGCGAGAACATCAGCTCGGTGGAGATCGAGCGCGCCATCCTTGAGCATCCCGCGGTGCTCGAAGCTGCGGTTGTCGCCATGCCCCATGCGCATTGGGGTGAACGACCAGTCGCATTCGTGTCCCTGCGCTCCGGCGTCGACGTCACCGGTGACGACATCCGCGACCACCTGTGCGACCGAATCGCGAAGTTCAAGATCCCGGACCGGATCGAGTTCACGGAGTTGCCAAAGACGGCCACCGGGAAGATCCAGAAGTTTCAGCTGAAGAAGCAGCTCGCGTCCTCCACTCCCGCTGAACCAGAAGGATATTCATGAGCACCAAAATTGCCGTGGATACGTCGGCACCCACCGAACAGCGGCTTCACGGCAACCTCGGCGTTGTCGCCATCTCCTTCATGGTCATCGCTGGCGCCGCGCCACTGACGGTGGTCGGCGGTCCCATGGCGATGGGATTGGCCATCGGAAACGGGGCCGGACTGCCGACCGCGTTCTTGGCGACTACGATCGTGTTGTTGCTCTTCGCGATCGGCTTCACGGCCATGACACCGTTCATCCACTCCGCCGGCGCCTTTTACGCGTACGTGCAGGCCGGTTTGGGACGAGTCGCGGGCATCGGCACCGGATACGCGGCGTTGCTGTCGTACGTATCGATCTACATCGGTTTGTACGTGCTCTTCGGCACCGGACTCGGCGCGTTGGTCGAGACGTTCGACGGCCCGAACCTGCCGTGGTGGATGTGGGCGTCCGCCGGACTGGCGGTTGTGTCTTTCCTCGGCTACCGCAATATCGAACTGTCCGGAAAGGTTCTCGGGGTTCTGTTGGTCGCCGCGGTGGCCATCGTGCTCGTGCTCGACGCGCGGATCGTCGCCCACGGCGGCGGTTCGGAAGGGTTGTCGCACGGGTTCAGTTCACTCTCCACGGTTCTCAGCGGTGCGCCCGGAGTCGCCTTGCTGTTCGCCGTCCTCAGTTTCATCGGCATCGAGGCTGCAGTCGTGTTCCGCGATGAGGCCCGCGATCCGGCGCGCCACCATCCTGTCTGTCGCCGCAATCGGCATCTTCTATGCGTTCACCTGTTGGGCGATGATCAGTGCTGTCGGTGACAGCCAGGTCGTCGACACCGCAGCAGCCGGGCCGGAGGACGTGCTGCCCTCGCTGGCGGTGCACTATCTCGGACGCGTCGGCGCAGATCTCGTCGCGATTCTGTTCGTGACGAGCACCTTCGCCGCTTCGCTGACGTTCCACAACGTGATCGCCCGCTACCTGTTCGCGATGTCGTCGCAGCAGCTGCTCCCCCGCGCTTTGTCGGTCACTCATGCGACCCACGGATCGCCACACGTCGGCTCGATTGCCACGGCGCTGGGAATCTTCGTGGGGGTGGGCAGCGCTGTGGTGATCGGGCTGGACCCGATCGCCGAGCTCTACACCTGGACCGCGGCTTTGGGATCGGTGGGTTACGTCGTGCTGTTGGTCGTGACCTGCCTGGCCGTCCTGCAGTTCTTTCGTCGACCGCCCGAAAACCCTTCCGCGGCAAGAACACTGATCGCTCCCCTGCTTGGCCTGGCCGGCTTGCTCGCTTTCTTGGCGATGATGGTCCTCAACCTCGACCTGCTCACCGGAGACAACCGGACGATGTCTGTCGCGATCGTCGTTTCTCTCCTGTGTGCTTACGCGGTCGGGCTTGTCATCGGCCGACGGGTGGAGGATGCGGGACGCGAATAGCGATCTGCCACAACCGTGAGTGAGCTTGGACGGCAGTGATGTAAGACCCCGAAGTCTGACTCGAGAGATCGAGTTTCACTCCCGGGGTCTTGTTTCGACGAAAGTCGGTGGCGTGCTGGAGCTACGCGTTTGAGCAGGTAATCTTTCGGCCGTCACACGTTCACGGCAAATGACAGGACTGGGATACGTGTCGGATCGTTCAGAACGCACCAATCGCATCGGATACATCGTCTCCGCTGGCGACCTCATCGTGGCATTACTTGCGGTCGTGAGTATCGCCGTTGGCAGCATCGACGCACTGGCACTATGGGTAATTGGTGCAATCGTTTACCTCATCGGAGGGGCGATCATCATCGGTGCGGGCGCGATGGGCGACCTCGCCGAGAGTCGAGCCGGCGCCGCTGAGGTGACATCGTGGATCTTCCCGTTGGTCGCGAGCCTGGCCGGAATCAACGCAGCGCTGGTCGCGCTGCTCGGACAGAGTCAAACTGGCATCTCCTGGGATTCCGTCCTCGGTGCGGTGGGAATCATCTTGTCCTGGATGCTGTTGCAGATCGGGTTCGCGAATATCTACGTATCGCGATATGGACATGGCGGGGAACATCGCTGCCTCGACTTCCCCGGCCAACCCGATGAACCGGGATTCGCCGAGTTCATCTACTTCTCCTTCAGCATCGGTACCAGCTTCGCCGTTTCCGACGTGAGTGTGCGGTGCCGGCCCATGCGCAACATCGTCACCATCCACAGCATCGTCAGCTTTCTGTACAACGCACTTGTCGTGGCGATCGCATTCCAAGTGCTTCAACAGATAGCCAGAGCGGCCTGATAGCCATGGCTCCTCACTTCTTCAGTGGGGTTGTCGGAGTATGTGTTTGAGGGCCTCGGCGGTCGCCTCGATGTCGGAGGTGGTGTGCGCCGTGGAGAGGAAGACCTTGCCCGAGGGCATGAACAGGAAGCCGCGCCGCACCATCCCGTCCAGGACCGAAGCCCAGCGGCCGCCGGTTCCGTGGAGGCCGGTGTTCCCGCCGGCGGGAACGTACTGAAGGAGCGAGCCGACCCGGTTGAGGCTGCCGCCGTCCGGCACTGATGCGAGCGCGCCTGAAACCAGGCTCGCGAACTCAGACGACCGGTTCTCCAACTCCTCGTACACGGCCGGGTCTGCCAGAATACGCATTGTCGCCTCAACCGCAGCGAGTGCGATCGGGTTGCCGTTGAAGGTGCCGGCATGGACGACGCCGTCGGTGACCTGATCGACCAGCTCGGCGCGGCCGACGACAGCGCTCTGGGTGAACCCACCTGCCATCGCCTTCCCGAACACCGAAAGGTGCGGCAGCACACCGTATTTCTCGGCCGCGCCGCCACGCGCCAGCCGGAAACCGGCGATCACTTCGTCGAAGATGAGCACCACTCCGTGCCGATCGCACATGGCCCGCAGGGTCTGCAGGAAGTCTGGATCGGGAGCTTCGACACCAGCATTGCTCATCACGGGGTCCAGTAGGACTGCTGCGATGTCGCGCTCTTCGGCCGCACTCAGCAACTGTTCGGCCATGTGGACATCGTTGAAGCTCGCCACCACCAGATCGTCCAGCACACTGGGCGACTGTCCTTTGCTGGCAGGCACCGCGGACCTGCCGCTGTCGTCCTCAGAAAGGCTGGCGTACACGGTGTCGTGCCAACCGTGATAGCTCTTGGCGAACTTCACGATCCGCCGCCGGCCAGTGGCTGCTCGAGCAAGTCTCAGCGCCACCTGTACCGCTTCAGTCCCGGTATTGCTCCAGAGCAGCCGTTCGCCATGGGGCACGGCCTCCAGCACCGCCTCGGCGGCCACGTACTCGAGCTCGTGGCTCGTGCCGACCACTTGCATCGTGCCGGCAACGTGGCGGACTGCATCGAGGATGCGCGGATCACTGTGCCCGAGAAGTAGTGGGCCCCATGCCATCACGTAGTCGACATATCGGTCACCGTCCAAGTCCCAGACGTACGCGCCGCGCGCCTCCCGCACGAAGAGCGGGTGGGGACGCATGGCAGCGCGAAGGCCGGACCCTACTCCCCCGCCGAGACTGCGACGAGCACGGTCGAACGCAAGACGCGAACTATCCAACGCCACCGCGGGACTCCCTTGCTTGTTGTTCTGCAGACTTCCAGCGGGCGGACGAGATGTTCATCAGTACTTGATCACCGATCGGATTCCGACGCCACGCTTCATCTCGTCGAACCCCTCGTTGATGTCTTCCAGGTCGATGACCCGAGTTATGAGTGAGTCGAGATCGATGCGGTTGTTCATGTAGTGCTCGACGAGCATGGGGAAATCGACGTCGGCCTTGCTTGAACCATAGTTCGAGCCGATGAGCGAAAGCTCCTGGTCGGACATGACAAACGGATCGATCGTGACCTTCACGCCGTCCGCCACTTGCCCGGCGACCACGGCAGTGCCGCCGCGGGCCAACACCGCGTAGGCGGCCTCGATGGTCTGCGGCAATCCGATGGCCTCGATCGCGACCTCCACGCCCCGACCGCCAGTGAACTGCACGACCTTCGCCGCCAGATCTTCGCTCGCGCTGTTGATGACCTCGGTGGCTCCGAAAACGCTTGCGTGGTAGAGCTTTTTGTCGGAGATATCGGCAGCGATGATCTTCTGCGCGCCGGCGAGACGAGCACCCTGAATCGCATTCAACCCGACGCCGCCACAGCCGATGACCAGAACCGTGTCGCTCGGACGCACCTTTGCGGTGTTGATCGCTGCCCCGACGCCCGTAGTGACTGCGCAGCCGATGAGCGACGACGGTTCGAAGGGAGCGTCGTTCCGGATGACGATCGCACCCGATTCGGGCACCATCACATACTGGCCGAACGTACCGAGGCCGGCGAAGCTGAGCACGTCTCCGTCCGCATCCGTGACACGCGACCGACCGTCGAAGGAGAGATGGTTCGCCGAATGCTGGCTCACCATGTCGCACAGGACGGGCCGGCCGCTGACGCAGTAGCGGCACCGACGGCACGAGGGCGTCCAGGAGAGAACAACGTGATCGCCGGGCGCCGACGTCGTGACACCCTCCCCGACGCTCTCGACGATCCCGGCGCCCTCGTGGCCGAGGATCATGGGGGTGGGCGCGTCCCATTCACCGGCAATCACATGCAGATCGCTGTGGCACAACCCGCTCGCCTGCATCCGCACGAGCACGTCGCCGGGCGGCGGAGTCGAGGGTATCGAGACCTTTTCGATCGCGAGTGGCGCATTCGCGGTCCGGAAGACGGCGGCGTCGAATTCGATGGTCATGACATCTCCTCAAGGTTGTCGGATTCCGGCCGCAATACGGAGCGGCTCCGCCCGTCTGGCCCGCACTCGTCGGTCAGAGGTCGAGGTAGTCCGCTAGCTCGCTGTAGTCGACCTGCCAAAGTCCCGGAGAGCCAGTCGGATATTGCGAGCGGAATCCGATGAGGCTCTGCACGCGGGGCGGAAGCGATCGTGCGAGTTCTCGGTCGACGAGGAACGGGTAGGCCTCCTCGCCTACCAAGAAGCCGGGGTTGAGTGCGAAGCTGACCGCACGGCGGTACTCGTCGGAAGTGCGGTTTGCGCCACCGCCGTGGGCGGTCTTGCCGCTGAAGAACAGCGCGTCGCCAGCGCTCATCTCGGCTGGAATGGTCTGCTCAGGCGTGCCGCGGTCCTCGAAGTCATCCCACTTGTGGCTACCCGGGATCACTCGGGTGGCGCCGTTCTCCTCGGTGAAGTCGGTCAGGGCAATCAGGAAGTTGACGGTCACCTCGGGCCCGGCGGGCCCCATGCCGACGAACGGAAACCAGTTCTCCAGATCGCGGTGGAGCATCTGGGCGGCGCTGCCCGGACCGATCTCGATCACTTGAGCCGTCGTCATCCAGTAGGTTCCCGATTCTTCGAGAAATACCGCATCGGCCAGCGCATGAACGAGGTCGTGATCGATCACTTCGCGGCGGAACGTCTCGCTCCGGCTGATCAGGTTGGTGAGGCGCTTGGTGTTCCGGCCGTGGAATTCAGCGACGATTGCGTTGTCGTGCTGGGAACCGGGATCTAGCTCGTGCAGGGCCGGGTCGATCTCGGCATTGAATCGTGCGACCTGATCCGGCGTAAGAAGTCCCTTGAGGATGACACCGCCATCCTCGCGGACGATCGACAGAATCTCGTCGACCGGAGCTGTGCTGGCGATCGTGCGTAGTTTCGCGGTGGCAATTGCAGGCATGGCGGCGACACTTCCTTTGTTGGGTCCGTGTGATCCGGGACTCCACAATGGGCGAACCTCGGCCCGCGCGACTACAGCATCCGGTCGCAGATTTCGGTCGTAGGGGTGCAGAGTGCACTGCCCCGACGCATACCCGCTCGAGCAATACCCCGATAGCTCCGGCCTGACCAATGAGGTCAGTACAAATAGTTAGTCAGTCTAATCAACTTGTTAGACAATCATCGTCAGCTCGTTAATCTTCACTGCATCTCAACACCCGCAGCCGCCCGCCGCTCAGCCAGCACCAGCTGCCGTCGAATCAGGAACAGCGGAAACGCCACGCTGACCGCGATGACCGCACTGAGCACGAGGTAGATCCAGACCTTGGGGACCTCGATCCGCCGGGCCTCGACAACCATGAACACGAACGCCGCCAAGGCGAACAGCAGCAGGTCGTTGGTGAGCGAGGACGCCCCGTAATTGACGTAGCCGCTGCGGACGAAGTCGATCAGGCTCGTGCTCTCGGTGGTGAAGAAGCCGACGTTGTTCCACCAGGTGGCAACCAACGCGATGAGGGCGATCACCGCATAGGTGCCACACAAAATCTTGTCGTTTCGTGTCAGCATTGCCATCGTCACGCCTCCCCCGTCACCCCGACCCGGTCCAGGCGAACATATCGATCCCGCGGCTTGCAGGGGGCCCTTTGCAGCTCATACTGGTGAGTGAGTACTCTCTCACCATGTCGACGGGACGGGACCGACTCCTGGCCACAGCATTGAAGCTGTTCGCCGCGAAGGGGTACGCCGCGACGTCGGTCGCCCACATCCAGCAGGCCGCCGGCCTGGCGCCGGGCTCGGGCGCGCTCTACAAGCACTTCGGCTCGAAACGAGAACTGCTCGAGGCCGCGGTCTCGCACCGCATCGATGCCATCGTCAGTGCCCGCGAGCAGTACGACGCCGGCAATCCCAAGACCGTCGAAGAGGCGGTTCGCAGTGCGGGGCAATTGATCTGGACCAACCTGACCCAGAGCGAGGAGCTGCTACGGGTCATGCTGCGCGAGCCCGACGAACTCGGCGAGCTCGACGAGAAGACGTGGCAGGTCATCACCGACAACGCCTATCAGCGGTTCGCCGATGAGCTGGCGGCGTCCAATCGCTCCGGCCGCTTTCAGATCCCCGATCCCGAGGCCGCCGCGGCGGTCGCCATCTCCGGTTTGTCCTACGCGGCAACCCTGCAGGCGTTGACCGGCCGCTTGCCGGGCAACGTCGACCATGAACGTTTCTTCGAGGCCTGGGTCACCCAGACCGTCAGCATGATCAAGCAACACCGCTCTCAAACCAATTGATCTCCAACCGATTTCAGGAGCCAACCGTGACCTTCTCCATGCAGCTGAGCGATGACGTCATCGAAGTCCGCGATTGGGTGCACCAGTTCGCCGCCGAAGTGGTGCGTCCGGCCGCCGCCGAGTGGGACGAACGCGAAGAAACCCCGTGGCCGGTGATCCAGGAGGCCGCCAAGGTTGGGCTCTACTCTCCTGAACTGTTCGCCCAGCAGGCCGGCGAACCCTCGGGACTGGGCATGCTCACCGTTTTCGAGGAATTGTTCTGGGGCGACGCCGGTATCGCCCTGTCGATCCTGGGTACCGGCCTGGCCGCGGCGGCCTTGGCGGGCAACGGGACCCCCGAACAGATCGGCCGATGGCTTCCCCCGATGTTCGGCACCCCGGGCGATCCGAAGCTGGGCGCGTTCTGCTCGTCGGAACCCGACGCCGGGTCTGACGTCGGCGCCATCCGCACCCGCGCCCGTTTCGACGAGGCGACCCGTGAGTGGGTGCTCAACGGCACCAAGACCTGGGCCACCAACGGCGGCATCGCCAACGTCCACATCGTGGTCGCCTCGGTCTACCCCGAGCTGGGCTCGCGGGGCCAGGCCACGTTTATCATCCCGCCGGACACCCACGGTCTGACGCAGGGACAGAAGTTCAAGAAGCACGGCATCCGGGCGTCGCACACCGCCGAGGTGGTGCTCGACAACGTCCGACTGCCCGAGGACATGATCCTGGGCGGGCGCGAGAAGTTCGAGGAGCGTATCGCGCGGGTGAAGTCCGGGGCCTCGGCCGGTGGCCAGGCCGCGATGAAGACCTTCGAACGCACCCGGCCCAGCGTCGGCGCCATGGCGGTCGGCGTGGCCCGCGCCGCCTACGAGTACGCCCTCGATTACGCCTGTCAGCGTGAGCAGTTCGGCCGCAAGATCGGCGAATTCCAGGCCGTCGCGTTCAAGCTCGCCGACATGAAGAGCCGTATCGACGCGGCCCGGATGCTGGTGTGGCGGGCCGGCTGGATGGCCCGCAACAACCAGCCGTTCGAGAACGCCGAGGGTTCGATGGCCAAGCTGGTGGCCAGTGAGACCGCGGTCTATGTGACCGACGAGGCCATCCAGATCCTCGGCGGCAACGGCTACACCCGCGATTACCCGGTCGAGCGGATGCACCGCGACGCCAAGATCTTCACGATCTTCGAGGGCACCAGCGAGATTCAGCGCCTGGTGATCTCCCGCGCGATCACCGGCCTGTCGATTCGGTAGGGCGCGGGGCTACTTGCCGGTGCGCTCGCGGTGCTTGCACCCGGGCCAGCAGCACGGCCGTCGCTGGCCTTCCTCCAACTCTTCCTGAGTCCGACGGATCCGCCGCTCGCGCGTCGCGGACTGCTTGGCGTCTTCGACCCAGCAGATGAACTCGTTGCGCGCGAGTGGCGTGATGTCCTTCCACGCCGCCAGTGCCGTGGCATTGCCGACGAGGGCTTCCCGCAAGTCGGCGGGCAACGTGTGCACCACCCCGCCGGGGACGCGTTGGCCGACCATGAGGCCAGGTTAGGCGGTGGCGCCCAGCAACACACTTGCGACACGACATTGCCCTTACCGTGACCTTAGAAGAGTCTTATTTTTCTTAGAGTTGGTGTACCGTGGGTGCTCAGGGCGGTTGTGATCACCGGCACACCACCGTGTGATTGGAGGTCGAACTCGGACCGGCCGCCTCGGCAGTGACGGAAAGGAACCCGACATGCAGCCTGCAGCCACCCGGATCGCTCTTGTCACCGGCGCATCGCGGGGAATCGGCGCCGACGTCGCACAGCAGCTCGCCGGTCCGGACACCCACGTCGTCGTCAACTACCGCGAGAAGGCCAACCGCGCCAACTCCGTCGTCGACGCGATCCGTCGCGCGGGTGGACGCGCCTCCACTCTCGGTGCCGACATTTCCGACGAGGCGGCTGCCGCCGCGATGATCGACCAGGTGGGCCGCGAGTTCGGCCGCCTGGACGTCCTGGTGCTCAACGCATCGACCGGGCTGGAACCGGGGATCGATCCGGGCTACGCGATGCGGCTGAACCGCGATGCTCAGCGCCGCCTGGCCAAGCTGGCCCTGCCGCTGATGCCGGTGGGCGGCCAAATCGTGTTCGTCACCAGCCATCAGGCTCACTTCTTCCCGAACAAGGCCGTGCCGAAGGGCTACGCGGCGATCGCCGCCAGCAAGCGCGCCGGCGAGACCGCGCTGTATGCCATGCGTTCCGAATTCGACCGGCGGGGAATCGATTTCACCGTGGTGTCCGGCGAGGTGATGTCGGACCGCGAGTTGGCGACGACGATCGCGCGCGCCGCGTCCGCACCGTACCCGTCCGGGATCGTCTACGCCGGCGGCCCTGACTTTCTCTGCCAGATGTCGGCCTGAAGTCGACCAGCGCCGCCACCAGCCACAGCCACCCACTATCCGGGTCGAATGATCTGAGCCAGCGTCGCCGCCGCGCCGAACAGCGACAGAGTGCGGTCGGTGATGGAATTCAACCGCGCGTCGAGCGCCTGGAGCGAGCGACTCACATCGTCGAGGTCCCGGATCGCGGCAATCGCCCGCTGAACATCTGGAATGCGGTAGCCGGCGGCGCGCAGAGCTGCCGCGACGCGCGCCTCGCGGATGGCCTCGACCGGATAGATCCGGGCCGATCCGGCCTGCTTGAGTGTCCGCTCCGGCTTCACCAGGCCTGCCTTCTCCCAGAATCGGAGCGTGGAGGCCCGGACGCCGAGCGCCCGCGACAGTTCGGTGATGGTCATCGCGTCGGATTCCACCGGGGCGGCTTCCGACTTGGCCTCGTCTTGAATGGCCTCGAGCGCTCGGCGCGCGACGAGGGCCTGCTCGCGCTCGCGGTTCAGCCCGGCGTGCAAGGAACACACCTGAGCTGCCGCCTCCCCTGGCGGCAGCGTGCGGATCGTGCGCATTGTCCGACGGGCCTCGACCGGCCCCACGGCGTGGGCCAGATCGCGGTAGGCACGTAGCTCGCGAACCGCGGCCGTCGGGAACTGCCGGTATCCATTTGCGGCGCGGGCTGCGGAAGCGATGACACCGAGACGTTCCAGATCGCGAATCTGCTGGACCGAGTATCCCGTCTCGGCTGCCACCGCCGATACGGTCAGCATCCAACCCTCCATAAGCACTTCAACTCCACACTTCAACCATGAGTATGGAGCAGATACTGGAGACGATCCGCCGCTTCGAGGGAGTATTCGAACTGGCCCCGACCGCGGGCAGCGCGTACCCGGAGATCGCCTGGGGCGACCACTTCTTCTACTACGCACCCGATGGCCAAGTGCCCCAACGTGAACAGCCCTACGCCACGATCGTCACGAAAAACTATCCCGGCGACGCCTCCTGCGACCTCGACCAACTGGGGCGATGGCGGCTGAACATTCATGTCGGCCGCAGCGCCTTCATCGAACTCCTCGGCACTGATCCGCGGCTCGAACCGGCCGGTGTCGACTTCACCGCCGTCGACACCGTCCTTCCGCACCCGGTCTATCGCACGCAGGGTTGGATCGCGATCATCAACCCGGGCGCACTCACCGAAGGGCTGGCCGTCAGCCTGCTCAACAACGCGCACGATGCCGCGCGCCGACGAGCAACCCGTGGCGCCTCGGGCGCGCACTGAACCTGGGTCTTCACAACACCGCTTACCAGTACTACATTCCGTAGTAGACGACTCCTAGGGGGCACGATGCGGTGGCGCGGCGTGAGTCATGTCGAGTTCGCGGTGTTGGATTACGACGAATCGATCGCGTTCTACGACGCGATGTTCGGTTGGCTGGGGTTCAGCAGCTTCTCGTCGCTGGACATGGAGTACCAGTCCATCTATTACATGACACGTTTCGTCAACCCGCACAGCTACATCGGCATCCAGCCGGCCCGCACCGGGAACAAACTGACCCACGCCGATCAGGCCGCCGGTATCAATCACGTCGCGTTGTGGGCCCGAAACCGCAAGGAAGTGGACCGCTTTCACCGCGAGTTCCTGATTCCCCGCGGCATCACCGTCACCGATGAACCGACAGACTACCCACAGTATTGGCCCGGCTACTACGCGGTGTTCTTCGACGATCCGATCAACGGCATCCACTGGGAGCTGGCCTGGGTGCCGAAAATCCCGAGCCCGCCGCAACTCTGGTCGTTCTACCGAACCCTGCGAGCCTTCGGCAAGCGGCGCCCCGACCTGGCGAGGACTGTCCCCGGTATCGCCCTCCAGGCGATGCGTACCCTTCCGGGCAGGTGAGGCACCGGGTCAGACCAGCTACTGCCCGTCGTCACCGGCACCGTGGTTCGGGTTGGTGCAGATGCTGCCTTCGCAGGGCACATCCGAACCATCACCATTCGGGTTCGGCATCACCGCACCACCGTTCTCCTCCGGATCATCACCGGCACCATGATTCGGATTGGTGCAGATGCTGCCCTCACACGGCACATCCGAACCGTCACCATTCGGGTTCGGCATCACCGCACCACCGTTCTCCTCCGGATCATCACCGGCACCATGATTCGGGTTGGTGCAGATCGTGCCCTCACACGGCACCATCGAGCCGTCGCCGTTGGGGTTCGGCATCATCGGTTGCGTGGGCGCGCCCGGCGATTTGGCCGGGGCAGGATTGCCGGCCGACGTCTTGGCCGGCACGGAGCTGGTGGTCGGAGCCTGGTCGGTCGCCGTGTTGCTGCACGCTGCGGCGCCAAGGACCGCCAGTGCAGCCACGGCTGTGGCCATACTTTGCACGAGCTTCATAGGCCCGACGCTATCAGCTAACGATCACACCCGCTGCCAAGTGCGGCGAACTTCGTTCTTGGCATTCGCGATCTACGCTAAACCTCAGCACGACAACGGAATTGGCTCACCGTTCGGACGGCGCGCCGGCGCGCATGGTCAGATTCCAGCAACCGGCCAAAATCGCAACATAACAAGCGATCACCCGACCGCGCTTTCGAAAAAATCTCGAATTGCCAAAACCCGGACGGCTCAGAGGTTGGCGACACCTTCGAAACACGTGGTGACGACGCCACCGACCCAGACCGAGCCGTCGGATTCCGACACCACACTGATCTCACCGGCCCGGCCGAGCCGTGCGCCTTGGGAAACCCGGTAGCTCGCAGGCGCTGCGCCGGTACTCGTCAGCCACTGCCCCACCGAGGCATTCATGCTGCCGCACACCGGATCCTCCGGGACACCCACTCCTGGTGCGAACGTCCGCATCTCGTAATCGTGCGCCGATCCGGCCGGATACGGGCCGACGAAACCGACCATGGCCGTGGGAATCCGGGACAGGTCGGGTTCCAGTTCGAGTACCTGCTGCGCGCTGCTCAGCACCAGTACGGCCCAACCGGGACCGTTGTCCACCCACTGGTGCGCGACGACGTCCGTCCGGGTCAACCCGAAGGCATCGGCGATCGCATCCAGATACGCGTCGTCGAGCAGTCCGGACCGCAGCGTCGGTGGCGCCTGGAAATATAGCTCAGCGTCTCGTTGCCGGATCTGGACGAGTCCGGCACCGCACTCCTGCACGACATGTCCCTCATGCCGTGGTTGTCCGCCGTGTCCGAGCCAGGCACGTGCCGAGCCGAGCGTCGGATGCCCGGCGAACGGCAGCTCGCTGTCCGGAGTGAAGATGCGCAGACGATAGTCGGCCTCCGAGCTGGTCGGCGGTAGGACGAACGTCGTCTCGGACAGGTTGGTCCAACGGGCAAGTCGTTGCATCGCAACGTCGTCGAGGCCGTCGCCATCGAGCACGACCGCGACCGGATTGCCCAGATACGGCGTGCGGGAGAACACGTCGACCTGGGCGAAGGCACGAGAACGGGGCATTGACCTCTCATCTCTGAAGAGAACGGCAACGCCCACCAGTATCCGCCGAGGTCGCGGTGGGCGATGAACGGCACAGGCGTACGCTCGCCCACGTGGTCGATCTCTCGTATGTCATTGCCGGTTCCGAAGCAACCGGTGGCGCCGGGCTCCAGGCCGACCTGCGCACCTTTCAGCAATTCGGCACCTACGGCGTGGGCACCGTGACCTGCATCGTGTCGTTCGACCCCAAAGCGAATTGGGGCCACCGATTCGTCCCGGTGGACCCGCAGGTCATCGCCGACCAGATCGAGGCGGCGACCTCGGCCTACAGCCTCGACGTCGTCAAGATCGGCATGCTCGGCACCCCGGCCACCATTGACGTCGTCGCTGACGCCCTCGCCCGCCAACCGTGGCGGCACATCGTGGTCGACCCCGTGCTGATCTGCAAAGGCCAGGAACCCGGCGCCGCGCTCGACACCGACACCGCCCTGCGCCGGCAGATCCTGCCGCTGGCCACGGTCACCACCCCCAATCTTTTCGAGGCCCGCACCCTTTCCGGGATGGACACCATCGCCACGATCGACGATCTGATCGAAGCGGCCCGGCGCATCGCCGACCTCGGACCCTCGTATGTGCTGGTGAAGGGTGGGGTCGAGTTCCCCGGCGAGGACGCGGTCGACGTCCTGTTCGACGGCACCGACACCGAGGTCCTGCGCGCACCGAAAGTCGGTCAGGCGCGGGTCGCCGGCGCAGGATGCACGCTGGCAGCGGCCATCACGGCCGGCCTGGCCAAGGGATCCAGCGTCCGGGATGCGGTGAAACTGGCCAAGGAGTTCACCACGGCCGGCATCGTCAACCGGATCGGCGGCAATGCACCGTTCGACACGGTGTGGCAGGGAGCCGGTTCGGCGCCGTAGTGCCCCGAAGTCACGGCGTGATTGTCAACGCCTCGGCCAGGGACTCGTAGAACCCGAACGCCGCCTCGTCGTAGACCTGCAGCAGCACCTCCGGCATCTGCGGGTGCGGCGCCGAATGCTCGCCGATCACCTGAATCTGCACGTGATTCGCGCCGGCACTCAGGTGCGCACGAATCCCGCGCGCGACCGTCGCCGCGTCGCCGTTGACGGCGAGTTGGTCGATCAACCGGTCGCTGCCGTCACCGGCCAGATCGTCGTCGGTGAACCCGAGCCGCCGTAAGTTGTTGGTGTAGTTCACCAATCCGAGGTACGGGTGTTTGATCCGCGGCCGGGCCAACGCCCGGGCCCGGTTCACGTCGGGCTCGACGACCACCTTCTGTTCCGGCGTCAGAATCCCGCGCGGACCGAGCGCCTCCCGGGCCCGGCGAGTGTGCTCGGGTGTGACCAGGTAGGGCACTGATCCGGCCGCACGCTCGACAGCCAGTGCGAGCATCTTCGGCCCGAGTGCGGCCAGCAGCCTCTTCTCACGCGGAACCCCGTGCGCATCGAGACCGTCGAGGAATTCATTCAGGGCCGCCATCGGGGTGCGATAGTTGCCCACCTGTTCCGGGTGCCCCACACCGAGGCCCAGCAGCAGGCGGTCCGGGTACGCCCGCTCGATGCGTCGATACGCCGCGGCCAGTGTCGCGGGTTCACCCCGGTAGATGTTGTAGATGCTGCTGGCCACCACCAAATGATCTGTGGCAGCGAGAATTCCATCGATCTCCGCCAAGTCGGGCTGTGGGCCGCCCAGCCACAACGCCGTGTAGCCCAGATCCTCGATCCGTTTCGCCATTTCCGGTGTCGTCGCATAGGCCGGCTGCCAGACACCGAATTCGCCGAGTTTCACTGCATACCTCCCGTCATACGCTGATACCTCCGCGAGCATGCACCGATAAAAATGGACCAGCAAGTCCACAAAATAAGGGTGAGCGCGGTTGAGATTGCAGAGAAGGTCGCAATCTCGGGCCGGCTGCGGCCCTGGACGCAATCTCAACGGTGGTTGGCATTCTCCGCCAAACCGCAGGTCACCCTTGTAGGTTCGAATGCCGATGAAAAGCACGAGCGAAAAGGAGGAAGACCAATGACGAATCAATCAGGGAGCGCGTTCTCCCGCCGCACGTTCATCCGCGGTGCCGCCTTGACGGTGCCCGTCGTCGGAGCCGCGGTGGTCGCGCCTGTTGCCATGGCCGCACCGCCCGAATGCGGTGACCCGTCCGGCAAAGTCGGCAATTGCGCGGCTCAGCTGCCGCAGGAGTTCACCTCGACCAGTTTCAGCACCACGGCGATCGTGGGCGGCACGAACTACTCAATCTTGTTCAGCACGAACATCAGACGCGGCCCACTTGTCCCGGCCGGCACCACCGGCTATCGCATCAGAAGCATCAGCGTGTCCGGCAACAAGCTCGACGGCACGCCGTTCTATCTGACGCCGGGCATCGGTGAGGTCGGACCCCGGCTGCTCAATGCCCTGTCCGGGTCTTCGCTCGGATTCGCACTCGATGTGCCCTGGGATCCGAATCAGCTTGTGCGGTCGTTCCTCTACACCTACGACGTCGAGTTCCTCACCGGGCTGACGGTGAATCAGACCTGCCGCTACACGACGACGACGACGCTTGCCGACAACGGGATGACGCTGGGCGGCGTCGGCTCGGTGACCTTCTCACCGCCGATGCTCGCCGAGTGTGCGACGGCTCCGCCGCCGCAGTAGCCCTACCGGCCCGCGTTGCGGGTGAGGTCGATGGCGTACTGGCTGACGAAGGTGCCCGCGGACGCCTCGCCGTCGCCGCACGCGCCGTCGGACTCACCGGGACGCTTCACCCACAGGAACGCGTCGACGTTGCCGTGTCCGGTCGCCGTCGTCGGCGCCGCGCCGAGTGCCCGCCCGCTGGGGTTGCACCAGTACATCTCGCCCTCGGCGGGTCCGGCGCCGTTGCGTGACGTGTCGATCACGTAGGGCTTGCCGCCGGTCATGCCGGAGATGGCGTCGCCGTAACCGACCTCCTCCTCGGTGGTGAAGAAGTTGGCGGTGTTGAGGCTGAATCCGCGGGCCTTGGCCACGCCGACCCGGTTGAGCCGGTTGGCCATCTCGTCAGCGGCCACCCAACGGGAGTGGCCCGCGTCGACGTACACCGCGGTGCCCGGGTTGCGGGTGAGCGTGTCGACGGCGTAGCTCATCAGGTTGTAGCGCTCCTCGCGCTGATCACCCGACAGGCAGTCGGCCATGGCGAGGGCATCGGGCTCGAGGATGACCGCGGCCGGCCCGCTGCCGATCGCGGCGGCGACGCCGTCAATCCAGCCCTTGTAGGCGTCACCCGAGCCGAACCCACCCGCGGCGTAGCTCCCGCAGTCGCGATGCGGGATCGCGTAGAGCGCCAGGATCGGCATCGTGCCTGCGGCCTGCGCCGCGGCGATGTACTTGGCATCCACCGCGGGGCTGGACACATGGTCCATCCAGTACGCCGTGGGTGTGTTGGCGATGAGCTGCAACTCCGGGCTCGGGTTGCCTTGCGCGGCGCGCGCCGCCTTCGACGAGGGATTGACGTAGAACGAGTGCCCCTCGAGCGGGTTGCCGTCAGCGGCCAGGCGCACCGCCGGCGCCGGCTGGGAGGCAAGGCCCACGGCAGCCACGGAGGCAACCGTCAGGAAAGGAGCGATCAACCGCGCGACTGCGCCAGCAGCTGAGGACATCACCTCAGGGAAAGTAATGGCGCGACGCGAGATGCGCCAGTCGCAACCCGCCGGCCCACCCGTCACCGCTCGGCCCGGCGGGACTCGAACGGCTCGACCGCATGCTCGGCGGCCCGGCGTCCCGAAAACACGCAGTCGGCGATCGACAACCCGCTGACATACGAATTGGCGCAAATTCCGATCGCCGTGCGCCCCGCTGCGTAAAGGCCGGGAATCGGCTCTCCCCCAGGAGTTGTCACCGATCCGGTGAGTTCGTCCACGACGAGGCCACCGAGGGTGAACATCGGGCACGGGTTGATCAGGCTGCGTTTGATCGAGATCGAGATCAGCGAGAAAGGGCCCTGTTCGACGGGGCGCACGAACTCGGCGGGCTTGCCCATCGGGTCTGGCAACCCGGCCGCGGCCGCGGCGTTGTGGGCCTCGACGGTCGCCCGCAGTCCCGCCGGATCGACACCGGCCTTGGCCGCCACGTCCTCGAGCGTGTCGCCGACGACCCGGTCCGTGCGCAGCATGGCTTCCATCTGCAGACGCTGAAACCAGATGGCCTGCTTGGGAAGTTGGGCTCGCGCCTCTGTGAGCAATCGGTGGTCGGCCAGGATCCAGCCCCGGCCCCCGTGGTCCTGAATCATCGCGTGGCCGACAGCCGCGCCGTAACGGGTCTCGTCGATGAATCGTTGTCCGTGCTGGTTGACGACCAGTGCGCCAAGGAACGCGCTCGGTGGAGTGATGAACCGCCATGCCGAGACGTTGTCGATGCGATCGACGGCGGCACCGACATCGGCAGCCAAAGTGATTCCGCTGCCGTCATCTGCGCTGGTGCCCAGTTGTAGTCCCTCGCGGTAACCGGGCGCGTGCTCGGCGATCCACTCGCGATTGGCGATATACCCGCCCGCGCTGAGGATGACCGCTTTGCGTACATGAATGTCGATGGTTCGGGCGTATCGACGCTCCAGACCGTTCAGCAGCTTTTCCATGGCAGCCCGTAGTGGCGGGTAGTAGATGCCCGGCTTCACCGCGAGGTCGGCGTACGCACGATAGCGGCGCCGCACCCAGGCCGGCGCATCGGTGAGGGTGCTGGCCCGCACGCCGATCACCCGGCCGTCGGGGTCGGTCAACAGCGCGACGGCGCGGGTATGGAATTGCGTGCGAACGCCGAGCCGGGCGGCCGATGCCGCAAGGGGCTGATAGATCTTCTTGCCGGATGCTCCCGGCCCTTTGGCCCGGTGGCCGCGCTGCGTCGGCGGGGTGATGGCACGGAAGCGCCCGGAGTTCTCACTGCCCGAGTAGTACAGGTAGTACTTGTTGTTCGGGTACGACGTCTTGTACGGACACACTGAGGCTTCGAACGGCACGCCGTGTTCGGTGAGCCAGTCGATCATCGCCGGGCTGGTGTCGACGAAACGGCGCAGCGTTTCCGGACGCACGGCATCGCCGATCTCGGCGTGCAGGTAGGCGTACATCCCATCGGCGGTGTCCTCTACCCCGGCCTGACGCTGTACCCAGGTGCCGCCGCCGGCATAGATGATCCCGCCGGACACCTGGGTGGCGCCGCCACCGTTGAAGCGGTCGATGGCCAGCACGTCTGCGCCTTTCGACCGTGCTTCCAGGGCAGCGGAGACGCCGGCGGCTCCGTATCCGACCACGAGGATGTCGACTGTGCGCGCGTCTGGCATGACTCTCCCTGAATGTGATCGACACCGAGCTTGAACTCATAGTTTGTACTCAAAGTACAAACTATGCGCAATCCGCTCGTAGACTGCGCTCGTGGCTGGACAGACCGGGCGGACAGTGCCCCCTGCGGTGGCCGAGAAGCTGTATGCCGCGACCGATCTCATCGCCGCCCGCGGGCTGGAGAAGACCAAGATCGAGGACATCGCGACGGCGTCCGGCGTCCCGAAGGCAACGCTGTACTACTACTTCAAGGGCAAGGACGACATCCTCGCCTTCCTCTTCCGGGATTCCCTCGATGCGCTGGCCCGCGACGTTGCCGCGGCGGCCGATGCCACCGGACCGGGCAGAGATCGCTTGGCGGCCGTGATCCAGGTCCAGGTCGCGCACACCATGAGCCGCCCCGGAACCGCCCAGGCGCTGGTCGGGGACCTCGGCCGCGCGATCCGACTACCCGAACTCGCGTCGGCCGTTCAAGAGGCGTTCTACGAACCCATCGCCCGGGTGCTCCGGACCGGGGCTGACGATGGCTCGCTACGGAGCCTTGCCGATGCCGAAACCACCGCGATCAGCATCTTCGGCGCGATCATGATGACCGCCATGCTGCACAACGTCATCGATTCCGGGAAATCACCGGACGAAGTCGCCGATGACGTCATGCATCTCGTCCTCAATGGGCTCGCGCCTTGAGCCTGAACCCGTCCGACATGATGGACACCATGACAGCCACCATGGGAACCGCCACAGCGGACCGGCCTGCGGGAAGGTCGGCCGCCTTCGCGATGATGCTCGGCCTGCTGGCGGCGCTGGTGGTGTGGGGCCCCGGCATCGGGCGGGCTTACGCGGCCGACGCGTCGCCCGCGGGCGACGTGCTTTCCATCGGCGACCCCGGGGCACCGGGACAGATCGACCTCTATCTGGATCCGCTGTGCCCGTACAGCGGAAAGATGGTCCGGGAGCAGGGCGCCGAGATCGGCCGGCGCATCGAGGCCGGCCAGCTGCACGTCAATCTGCGGCTCGTCAATTTTCTCGAAAAGTACTCGGCCAGTGGCACGTACGACACCCGGGCGATCTACGCCGCCTTCGTCGTGGCCGACCACTCGCGATCGAGTGACGTCACCTGGCGATTCATCGAGCAGATCTTCTCCGCCGATCAGCAGCCGCACGAAGAAGGCCCTACCGATCTGAGCAACGATCAGCTCGCCGGTCTGGCTGATCGCGCCGGGGCGCCACCGTCGGCCCAGGACATGATCAAGCTGGGGCTTCCGGTCCCGTACGACGCGCGCATCATCGCGGCCAACAACCTCCCCCTGCTGCGCGGTTTCCCCGAGCCCGGCGTGCCGCTGGTGGTCATCGACGGCAACCCCGTCGACGGGAACTCGGACTGGCTCGGCCGGCTGCCCGGCTGAGCAGGAGGCGCTCACCGTGCTCGACGACAACGACGTGCGCCGCATCGCGCTGTCTCTTCCTGAAACCAGGGAGAAGGAGCGCTGGCACCACCCCACCTTCGACGTGGCGGGCAAGATGTTCGTCACCATCCCGGACGACCAGACGTCCTTCGCGGTGCGCTGCCCCAGGCTCGACCGCCAGGAGCTGATCGCCGCGGAGCCGGACAAGTTCTGGGTACCGCAGCACGAGGCCGCATCGGCGTGGGTCCGCGTCCGGCTGGCCGCGCTCGAAGATGAGCAGGAGCTGCGCGACATCCTGGTCGATTCCTGGCAACAAGCCGCCCCCAGCAGGCTGACCGAGTGACGACGTTCCCCTGGGCTCCGGCGAGAAATCTGCTGTGACCTGGGCCACTACCGGCCTCAGGACACAACCACGACGCATTGCGCGTTCTGGCGGTCGTTAACATCGAAGCGCAACTCATCCGAGGGGCCAGCCCGCACGACCCACAGGACGCTTGATTTGAACTCGCCAGAACTCGCCCATTGGAATGCTCAGGAAGCACTCGCGGAGGCGATGATCCCGATCATCGGCACCTTGCACCGGGCCAAGGGCGTGACAGTCCTGCTGCACAGCCGGTCGCTGGTGAACAAGTCCGTGATCAGCATCCTGCGGACCCACCGCTTCGCCCGCCAGGTCGGCGGCGACGAGCTGTCGGTCGAAGAGACCTTCCCGTTCCTACAGGCCCTGGCCGATCTGGACCTGGGCCCGTCGAAGATCGACCTGGGGCTGCTGGTCATGGCCTACCGCTGCAGCGACGCGGGGCTGTCGGTCCCCGAGTTCACCGCGCAGGTGCTCGCCGAGGTCACCGGCGAGAACAAGCCCGAACCGCAAGGCCCGCGGGACGTGGTGCTCTACGGGTTCGGCCGCATCGGCCGGTTGGTCGCGCGCCTGCTCATCGAGAAGGCCGGTTCCGGAAACGGCCTGAACCTGCGGGCCGTCGTCATCCGCAGTAACGGCGAAGGCGACCTGGCCAAGCGTGCGTCGTTGCTGCGCCGCGACTCGGTCCACGGCCAGTTCAACGGCTCGATCAAGGTCGACACCGAGAACAACTGCCTCATCGCCAACGGCAACGTCATCAAGTTCATCCACAGCAACGACCCGTCGACCGTCGACTACACCGAGTACGGGATCAACAACGCGATCCTGATCGACAACACCGGTAAGTGGCGTGACCGCGAAGGCCTGTCCAAGCATCTGCGTCCCGGCATCTCCAAGGTCCTGCTGACCGCGCCGGGCAAGGGCGACGTGCCTAACATCGTGCACGGGGTCAACCACCGCACGCTCGATCTCGAGCAGCAGATCTTCTCGTGCGCGTCCTGCACCACCAACGCGATCGTGCCGCCGCTGAAGGCGATGGACGACGAGTACGGCATCGAGCGCTGTCACGTCGAGACCGTGCACTCGTTCACCAACGACCAGAATCTGCTGGACAACTACCACAAGGCCGACCGACGCGGCCGGTCCGCGCCGTTCAACCTGGTGCTCACCGAGACCGGTGCCGCCTCCGCGGTCGCCAAGGCCATGCCGGACCTGAAGGCCAAGATCAGCGGCAGCTCGATCCGCGTTCCCACCCCGGATGTGTCGGTGGCGATCCTGAACCTGCAGCTGCACCGGCCGACCACCAAGGAAGAGGCCCTGGAGTACCTGCGCCAGGCCTCGCTGTCGGGACCGTTGAGCCGCAACCTCGACTACACCGCGGCAACCGACGCCGTGTCCAGCGACTTCATCGGCTCACGCGCGGCGAGCATCATCGACGCCAACGCGACGATCGTCGACGGCGAGAACGTGATCCTCTACGTCTGGTACGACAACGAATTCGGTTACTCGTCCCAGGTCGTGCGGACCGTGCAGTACCTGTCGGGGATCGAGTACCCGACGTACCCGCGGATGCGGGACGAGGCGGATAAGGCGGCCTTGCTCACGTCGTAATACGCGACTCGGCGCAATCGTCCTGTCGGGTCAGCGTCATCGGCATGTTCCGGGTGGTCTGACCTGGCCTAGCGTCCAATGCCATGTTCAACGAAGGCAGTCAGGGACTCTCGGCACCGGCGGCGACGATCCATTTCAATCGCCGACGCTTCCTCGGGGGCGGTGCGGCAGTGGCCGCGGCCGCCGTGGTGGGTCCGTCGCTGCTGGCGGCATGCGGATCGGACGCCGGTCCAGGCTCCACATCGGCAACCGTTTCCGCAGATGACGGCGCGCCGGCCACCGGGGTGTTGCGCGTGTCCAACTGGCCGCTGTATATCGCCGACGGCTTTGTCGCCCGATTCCAGCAGGCGTCGGGTCTGACGGTCGATTACCGCGAGGACTACAACGACGACGAGGAGTGGTTTTCCAAGTTTCGGGAACCCCTGTCTCAGCGCCAGTCCATCGGCTGCGATCTGGTGATCCCTTCGGAGACCATTGCCGCACGTCTGCACCGGCTGGGCTGGCTCAACGACATCCGGGAGTCGCGCTGGCCCAACAAGAAGAACCTCCAGCCCGGCCTTCTCAACGCCAGTATCGACCCCGGCCGCAAGTTCACCGCGCCCTACATGTCCGGCATGGTCGGGATCGCGTACAACCGGGCCGCGACCGGCCGGGACATCGCCAAGATCGACGACCTCTGGGACCCGGCGTTCAAGGGCAAGATCAGCATGCTGTCCGACGTACAGGACGGGCTCGGAATGGTCATGCTGTCCCAGGGCAACTCCCCCGAGAATCCGACCAGTGAATCCGTTCAGAAGGCCACCGACCTGGTCCGCGAACAGAAGGACAGGGGGCAGATCCGGCGATTCACCGGGAACGACTATGCCAGCGACCTCGCTGCGGGCAACATCGTTGTCGCACAGGCGTATTCGGGCGATATCGTGCAGCTGCAGAAGGACAACCCCGACCTGAAGTTCATCATCCCGGATTCTGGCGGAACATTGACGCTGCAAAGCATGGTGATCCCGTATACCGCGGAGAACCAGGCGGCCGCTGAAGCCTGGATCGACTATGTGTACGACAGGCCCAACTACGCGAAGCTCGTCGCCTTCACCCGGTACATCCCGGTTCTGACGGAGATGACCGACGACCTCAACAAGGTCGACCCTGGTGCCGCCGCCAACCCACTGATCAATCCGCCGCAGTCGACGCTCAACCGCGTGAAGCAGTGGCCCGCACTCAGCGACGAGCAGACCAAGGGCTTCGCGGCCACCTACGCCGCGGTGACCGGGGGCTGAGGTCAGGGAATGAAGATCGCCTGAACCTGCAGGCCGTGCTCGGCCTCTGCGTGGGCAAGAACGTCGTCGACGCTGCCCCGGTCGTGAACGGCGCCATAGGTCAACCAGATCGGGGCTTGCCGCGTATCAGGCAGTTGTTTCGCCAATGCATCGACGAGGGCCAGCGTGGCGGCTTTGCTCGAGAATCCCAAGACCAGGCACGCGGTGGCATGGATCTGTTCGAACGACGGAAGACCGTTGACCAGATGGCCGTCTTCCAGATCCGACATGTCGATTCTGATCGGCACCAGGTGAGGCAGACCGTTCGGCGGGTCGGCAGGTAGTGGGCGACTGGGAATCAAGTCCTGCCGGTGGGAACGGACTGCATCGAACAGATCCAGCCGAGAGCCGATGTTCTTCAGCAGCAGCGGCGTGACGCTCAACCGCGGGCGTTCTGCCGGGGAAGCGACCTGCCTGCGATGGTCCTGGACGAGTGCCGCCGCCGAAGCGACGGACACCTCGCCAGTCTCACTATCCCGCAAGACCTCTGGCACGCAGTGCTTTCGGTACTCCATCGGGGACTTGTGAAACCAGTCCACGAATGTCCGGGTGAAGTACTTGACGTCGGAGAACCCACACGCCGCGGCGATCTCCAGCATGGTGAGGTCGGTGGTCAGTAGAAGCAGCTCTGCTCGCGACACCCGAAGAAACCCGAGCAGATCACTGAAGCTGACCGCCGCGACGTCTTTGACCAGATGCGACACATACGATTTCGAGTAATGCAGCGCCGCGGCCGTCAGTTCCAGGACGTCGCGGCGGTCCACGTTGTCACGAACGAAACCGAGGATGGTGAGGAACTTTTCGCGCTGCCCCGACCGGGGCGCGGTCTCGCGGTTGTAGTAATTCTCCAGCGAGTAACCGGTGCAGAGCAGCCGCACCAGCTCATCGGCCACGGCGCGGGTCCGCTCCGGATCGATACCGGCAGATTCCGTCCCGCCCCCGATGAGATCGAGCAGCATGCCCCGCATCAACGCCTCTTGGCGACGGTAGCGCGGAAGATCGAACGATTCGCAGGCGAAGATGATCTGTTGGACAAACGGATCCACAGCGTCGAACTGTGCGAGATCGATATGCACCAGCGCGGTCACGTTGTCGGCCGATCCGCTCAGAATGTGCGGATCGCCGGCGTTGATGACCGCAAAGTCGCCGGGTTCCAGTTCGAAGGTCTCGCAACTGACCTGGACATGTAGACCGCCACGCAGCGCATAGGCGATTTCGACGACCCCGGGGTGTCTGTGCAGGTTGGTACGCCGGATCGATTGCACGCCGGTCCGCACCGCTGTGCCAGCAGCGAAGTTGACGACCGCCTCGAACATCACCGTGCCGCCCGCGCGGGGCGCCTCCATTGCCCCGGCGAGCTGCCGGGCTTCTCCGATCCGGACGACCGGAGCGCCCAGCGTATCGCCCGGACAAACCACTACCAAACGAACTGACCGTTCTCCACCGTCAGCCTGCCGTCGCAGAAGGTCAGGTAGATGTTCGAGGCGTCGTAGACGACCATGGGGTCCTCGGTCGGATCACGCCGCAACACCAGCAGGTCCGCCAGCTTGCCCGACTCCACGGTGCCGAGCACGTGAGACATTCCCACGGCCTCCGAACCCGTCAGCGTTGCCGCGGTGATGGCCTCGCTGGTGGTCAGCCCGTGTTGGACCAGGGCGCGAAATTCGAGGGCGCTGTATTCGCCGTACTTGGTGAGGGGTTCGTAAACGGTGTCGGAACCCAGCGCGATCTTGACCCCCGCGGCCTTCGCCGTCTGGAAGCTCTCGACCGCACGCTTGCTGTATTCCTCGCCGAAGGCCTCGTCGTGGTGGTGATAGTGGTCGCGGTACAAGAAGGCGTCGGGTCGCGTCTTGGGCTGGGCTGCCTCACCGACCGGGATGAAATCCCGATACCAGTTGACGATCAGTTGCAATGTCGGCACCAGGATGGTGCCCTGCTCGGCCATCTGGCGGGCGAGTTGTTCGTCGATGTCCTCGCCGTGTTCGATGGTGTCGCAGCCGGCGTCGACCGCCATCTGGATCGCCTCGCGGTTTTCGGCATGGCACAGCACGATGGTGCCCTTCTGGCGGTGTGCCTCCTCCACAGCCGCTCGCATCTCCTCCAGCGAGTAATGCACGTCCCCGTTGCGGTCGTGCGGCCAGTTGTCCCCGCCGCTCGCCCAGATCTTGATCGCGTCGGCCCCTTCGCGCAGAAGGAAGCGGACCGCCTTGACTATCTCGTCACGGCCATCGGCAACCAGGCCCCACACCCCGTTCTCCCGCACATACTCAGGGGTGAACTGGAACAGGTCGGCGTGGCCGCCGGTGCGGGTAAGGCCGGGGCCGCAGGCGATGACCTTAGGGCCGGGGATCTGCTGCTCGAAGAACAACCGTTTGAGATACAGTCCGTTCCAAGAGATGTCACGCACGGTGGTGAATCCGCGCTTGAGCAGTTGCTGCGCCTCGTACACCGAGCGCACCGCCCGCATCAACTTCGGCTCGGCGATCACCCCCAACTCTTGGTCGTCGATCTGCGCGCGGCCGCCGGACAGGTGGACATGGGCATCGATGAGCCCCGGCATCACGTAGTGACCGTCGAGGTCCAGTTCGGTGATGTCGTCGCAGCGTCGGTACTGCGCCATCGGGACGACCGAGTCGATCCGTCCATCCCGGACAACCACGGCCTGGTCCGGGACCGGATCTCCGCCGCGGCCATCGACGACGGTCACAGATAGCAGAGCGAAATTGGTGTCGACATTCACGATGTACTGGCCTCCCGTAGTGGTGTGTGGTTGTCCTCGGGGTCTTCGCGGGCGGCGTCCTCCAGACGCAACGTGACCGGAGGGTTCCGGAACCCCTTGGTGGTGAAGGCGATATAGACGACGCCCAGAGCCAGCCAGCTCAGCCCCAGCAATTTGGCCGAGTTGTCGACGTTGAGCCAGAGCAGCAGGCTCACGGCGACGCCGACGGCCGGCAGGATCAGGAAGCGCAGCATGTCCGCACCTTGGCGCCGCCGATTGCGGATGAAATAGTGACTGATCACCGAGTAGTTGACGAGCACGAACCCGGTGAGCGCACCAAAGCTCATCAAAGATGCTGCACCAGTAAGGTTGTCGGCGTATAGCACTGCGCTCAGCGCTATCACCGAGGTGAGCACGATGTTGTTGACCGGCGTGCGGAACCGCGTATTGAGCGAGCCGAAGAACCGCCGCGGCAGTGCGCCGTCCCGGCCCATTCCGTAGAGGATGCGCGACGCGGCCGCCAGTCCAGCCATGGCACAGATCAGGCTGGCCAGGTTGTCGGTTACCAGGAATACGGTGGACAACGTGGTTCCGCCGACTCTGGTGAGCAGCTCGAAGATACCGGCGTCCGGGTTCGCTATCTCCGAATTGGCAGCCGGCCAAGCGATCTGAGTGAAGTACGAGATGATGGCGAATCCGGTGCCCGCGGCGATCGGGACAATCATGATCGCTCTCGGCACCGTCCTGGCGGGGTCGACGGTCTCCTCCGCCATGGTGGACACGGCGTCGAATCCGAGGAACGACACCGCGAGGATAGACGCCGCCAACAACACGTTGCCCGAGTCGAAGGTCTGCGGATCGAACAGCGCGGCCGGGGAGAACAGCGTCCCGCTGCCTCCGCCTCGCACCACGTAGAAGCCGATCAAACCGATCAAGGCCACCGAGAACAGGACCTGGGCGGCGATGATCACGGTGTTGATGCGCCCGGTCACCTTGACGCCGACGATGTTGGTCCACGCACCGAGGGTGGCGGCGGCGACAACCCACACCCAGACCGGCACCGCAGGCATGAACTCGTTCAGGTAGATGCCGACCAGCAGATAGCAGACCATCGGCAGCAGCAGATAGTCCACCAGCATGACCCAGCCGGTGAAGAAACCGAGCCACGGGCTGACCGCTTTCTGCACATACGTGTAGGCCGAGCCGGCCACCGGGAACGCCTTGACCATGTTGGCGTAGCTATAGGCGGTGAAACACATGACGACAGTGGTGATTACGTACGCGAGGGCCATCATTCCGCCGGTGAGGCTGGTGATGATGCCGTAGTAGTTGAAGACCACCGTCGGGGCCAGATAGGCCAGTCCGAAAACGACCAGATACCGCAGCGTGAGTACGCGCTTGAGCGTTACGTTGTGCCCCTGCTGGTCTTCGTTCGCCATGTCACCTCCGCGTCGGCGCCTGATCCCTGAGTTCAGGCTGGAAATCTATGAGACTTCCCCGCCGTCGGAACATGGCTACGACGCTGGATCGACATGACGATTGCGCTCGCTGCCGGATACCGCCACTTCGCTTCAGACATGCGAACGGCGCCCCGGCCTAGTTGGTCAGGGCGCCGTCGACAATGGATCATCGTGCCGGTTCCAACACCCGCTTTCTCGGTCGCGCCGACGCTTGCCCGTTCACCGTTCCAGGCTGGCCAGCACAGTGTTGCTGGCGTCGACGATGTTCAGCTTTCGGAGCTTCGGCATCGGAATGGATGTTGCCCCTTCGACGATTCCGGCCCCGTTGGGCATTGCCGCCCAGGTGGCCGCGGGCTGCATCGCACCGCTGTCGTCCATCGTCCGCAGCGTGAATACGCCGTCGGGTGGCAACTGTTTCAGGTCGAGCAGGATGGCGGTTCCCCACGGCTTCGGCGTCAGGGTTACCGACCCGGAGGCGCCGGCGGCAGCTACCGAATGCATGGTGAAGGTGCCCGTACCCGGCGGGATCGGCTGGCCGCGCGGAATGACCAACACAAGTGCGACGACGGCGAGTACGGCGGCACACGCGGCCAGCACTACCCGGCGGCGGACGCGACGGTTCGCTGCCGCACGTCGGGCGGCGAGCATGTCGCGCAGAGCCAGTTCCGACTCCCCGTCCTCGGTCGTGTCGGTATCCAGATCTGCCGGGTCGACTTTGCCCAGGAGAGCCGGCAGCGGCGCGAAATCCGCGGCTTCGGCGCGGCACTGTGCGCATTCTTTGAGGTGCGCCTCGAACCGCCCACGTTCCTCGGCGTCGAGGCCGCCGAGGATATAAGCGCCGAGAAGAATATGAGGTTCGTCGATCACAGCAGCCCCATCTCGTCGAACACCGCTCGCAATGCGCGCACTGCGTAGTAACTGCGTGACTTCACGGTACCCACAGCAACATTGAGCCGATCCGCGGCTTCAGCAAGAGTGAGGTCGTCGAAGTACAGCGCCTTGACCACCTCGCGATGTTCTGGGGACAACCGTTGCAAGGATTCACCGATGACGATCCGCTCCAGTGACTTGTTGACGGCGTCGGCGGTAGGCAGTGCAATATCCGTGTCGACAAGCACCTCGCCTCGCCGTGACCTTCGCCGCCATTGATCGACGATGACGTTCCGGGCAACCGTGAACAGGAACGATCTGGGATTGCCTTCTGCCGCGTCGATCTGGTCGATGTTCTTCCATGCCCGCGCGAACGTCTCCTGCACGACGTCCTCACGGTGCTGTGCATCGACGACATGGCCGGCGACGAATCGCCGGACCGCCTCGCCGTGAAGGGTGTACAGCATGGTCAAGAGCCGGTCGTCAGCCGCACGTTCACGCTGTGCGGCCGACGATCGGCGACCTCGTGGACGGTTCGGCACGTTCAGTACCGCGGGAGCCCGTCAGATTGCACAATCCCCCACTTTGAGTTCCCCAATTCCTTACCGACACCGTTGTGCTGCCCCACCGCCTTGTCCTTGACGAACGTGTACAGCGGGTGTGAATTCAAGGTCAATTGGCGGGTGCCATCCGGACGTAGGTACACACCCAATACTCCGTCAACCCCTGCCACGTGCGTCGGCAAGGGATCAGGGGCGAGGACGACGGGCCACTTCTGCAGGCAGCCCTCGACGCATCCACTGCTCGCGGGAGTATCACCTTGGAACGCGTACACCGTCATTCCCCTGGCGTCGACGATGATCTCGCCCAAGTCCGATGCCTGTTTTGCGAGGATCGGTCCCGGTTTGACCGGCTCGTCGGCGTTCGCGTAGCCCGGCGCAGCGAGTCCGGCCACCACGCCCGCGGAAAATAGGGCTGCACCAACAGTTCTTCTCATCCGATTGATATCCACGGCCTTACGTACGCCGGCGAAGCTCAAGTGGTTCACCGCGCCCGAAAGTCATTCGGCGCAGCATGCCATCACGCAGTGCCAGGGTGTGTAAGAGCACCGCCGACACGTGTGCGGCGATCATCACGACCAGCGCATACGCCACGACCGAGTGGCCGTTGCGAAGCAATCCGAACAGCTCAGCGTCCACGGGGGCGATCGATGGCAGCCGAAGCGCGCCGCCCAACACGACCGGAACCCCACTCGCCGACACCATCGCCCACCCCAGCAGCGGCTGCGCCAACAGCAATACGTACATGCCGAGCTCGGAGCCGATGATCGCGACGCGCTCGACCCGGCCGACAGTCACGGGGAGGGCCGGCCCACGATCGATGAGCCTGTTGATCACGCGGATGACGAACACCACGAACACGAGTGTGCCCAGCACCTTGTGCACGCTGAGGAGCACTGCGTAGTCCGCAAGGGCGTTGGCCAGGACGAACCCGGCCAGGAGCGTGCTGAACACGAGCACTGCGGCCAACCAATGCAGAACGCGAGTCCCGGAAGCGTAGCGGGAGCCGGATCTTGGCGCCGATGCGATCACTGCTCGACCTGCTGTGCCTCGACCTGCGGGACGGCTCCGGCGACCCCGGCGCGTCGGCGAAACGACGCCGCGTACACCGCCGAGCGAGCGGGCAGCAGCGGGTCCTCCGAGGGCTCGATCCCGTCCGGCAGCACCATGGGGTCGAAGTTGACATCGCGGCCGTTCCCGGCCGCCTCTGTCGCGATGGAGTCGAGCACCACCGTCCCGGTGTCGATGGTGCGTCGATCGGCCGGCCAGGCGATGGTCGCGTCGCGCACATCGTCCTCCGGCTCACCGACCGTCACCAGTAACCGCCACCGCAGGGGCCCGGTGCGGATGTCGCGAATAACGGTGTCGAACAACATGTTCGGGTCGTTCGATGATTTGCCGGGAGGCTTCACCTCACGCATCGGGCTCAGTGACCAGCGCACGGGTGTGCGGTCGCCGTCCGCGTTCACGAAGTAGAAGGCGTTGAGCCCCCGGAAGGTGCTGTCGGCAAAGCCCGAGGTGAGCGGTTGCCGCTTGATCGCCGTCATGGCGCGCGCGGTTTCGGGATGCACGGCCAGAAAATGCGCCATAGCCTCGGGATCCGGTTTACCGGTGCCGGGCACCGGCCGAGAGGCAAGCAACCGATCGTAGAATCCCTGTACGGAATTGTCTTGGAATACCGGAAGGTTCAGCATCGCGGTACGCCATTGCCCGTCACCGGGATATCCCATGACCAGACCCAGCCCGCGCGGAGCATTGACGGTGTCGGCCACCGTGGGATTACCACCCGGCACAGAGAACCGCCCGACCAACGGGGTCCGGCCGGTACGGAAAACGGCAGCCTTCGTAACTTCCGCCCCGGCACCGTTGCTCTCGAAGAACCCGCTGACCGCAACGCCTTTCGCATGATTGAGCCGGTAGCCGGGATGGACTCCGGCGACCTCGTGGAATGCGTCGACGAACTTCTGCGGGGTTAACCGTCCCCGCGATCCGAGCGGCCCGCGGGCGTACAGCACCGCGCCGAGATCTGCAGCCAGGAAACCGCCGACGGCCGCGATACCGAGGACGACGCTCCGCCGAGTGACCACACCACTCCGCCGTGAAGGAGAAACCACCGATCTGCGAACCATGAGCGACCTACCTCTGTGTGTCGGGTCAGTACCCGTAGGAGTACGCCCAAACGCCACCGAAGGTTCACCCGATCGATGAGGGGTCTCTGGCTCGGTCGCCCGAGCGGCATGCCCAGCCCTGCCGCCAGAGTCCGGGATCCCGGGCCGACGCTGGTCAGCGTTGGTCCGGGATCAGTTTTACCTGTCGATCAACGCCAAGAGCTTCAGAGGTGCGGCAGCGATGAGGACGGCGACGAGGGCCGAGAATGCCAGCCCCAAGAACGCAGCCGTGATCGCGATGTACATGGCAGTTGCCAGCCGCTCAAAAACACCACTCATGAAGCAACCTCTACAGACGAACTGACTCTTTTGCAGTGCCGTCCCCTCAACGGGTGATCGCGCACACCGGAGACCTTAGGTGGCCCGCCCACCAGGCAAGGATTACGCAATGTAACGAATCCGGTGGAATTGTTGACACTCTGACAAGTAGGCGAGCGGCATGGCAGCGAGCAGCCGTCACGCCCGCCGGGGAACCGGGATCCGCATCAGGTCCTCGGCCGCGATCACCTCGCCGTCGAAGACGTCCGCCGCCTCGTCACGGTGGCGCCAGGCATCCTCGTACCGTTGGGAGAAGTGCGTGAGCACCAGCCGTCGCACTCCTCCAGCGGCGGCGACCTGCCCGGCCTGTCGTGCGGTCAGATGCCCGTAGCGCGAGGCCAGTTCGGCATCCGAGTCGAGGAAGGTCGCCTCGATCACCAGTAGGTCGGCATCCTCGGCCAGCGTGAAGACCGCGTCGCACAATCGGGTGTCCATGATGAAGGCGACTCGCTGTCCCCGTCGCGGCTCGCTCACCTCGGACAGCGGCACCCGCCGGCCACCGACGTTCACCTCCCCGGTCCGCTGTAATTGCCCGACGGTTGGTCCGGCGATGCCGAACCGTGCCAACAACTCGGGCACCATGCGCCGGCTGTCGGGCTCGATGAGCCGGTAGCCGATCGACGGCACCGAATGATCGAGCCGACGTGCCTCAAGCCGGCCGAAGGCGCCCTCGGCGACCGGACCGTCGGCCTCGACCGGATGCTCGCGGACGTCGAGCGTGTCGTGGAAGACGCTGGCATGCCGGAGCCGGGTGAAGTACTGCTGCCCCGAGGCCGGGTAGTACGCCCGCAGCGGATGTGGAGCGCGATCCAGCGACATACGCTGCAAGACCCCGGGAACGCCGAGGCAGTGGTCACCATGGAAGTGGGTGAGGCACAACCGGGTGACGCTGCTGGCGGCGACGCCTGCCAACAGCAGCTGTCGCTGGGTGCCCTCACCGGGGTCGAACAACAGGCCCTCGCCGTCCCAGCGCAACAGATACCCGTTGTGGTTGCGGTGGCGGGTGGGCACCTGGCTGGCGGTACCGAGCACGATCAGCTCGCGGATCGACACGTTTCCGACAGTACGGTTCGGGTCAGCTCAGGCAATCCCTTACCGCGGTACGTGCCAGGTTTGCCGGGCCGGTGTTCGGGTATGCCCCGGCGAAGCGCCGAGCAGGAGGCCAGATGGATACCGAAGATGCGGATCGCACCGGCGAGGACCCTGAATACGATCCAGATGCCGATCCCGAGATGATGCAGCCGCAGCGCCTACGGCCCCAGCCTGACCAGGCGGAGGGCGCCGACGACCCCGCCGAAACCGGTGGGCCGGGCTCCGGCGCCGACTGATACCCGAAAGCGCCGTTCAGGCACCGAGATTCGATACGGCCGAGTCCAGCTTGGCGGCCTCTTCGGCCAGCTGTTCCTCGGACAATTGCGCGCCGCGGCTCTGCTCGATCAGATCCGAACGGGCGGCCACCCGCATTGCGCCGCGGTACTCATCAGACTCGAGTTGTTCAGCGGACACCACCTCGGTGTGGCCCTGAACGAGCACCAGCACGGCGTCGGCAACATCTGAGGCCAGCAGCCGTCGCACATCGTCAGCCGAGATTGTCATGGGTGGTTCCTCACCTTCGTATGGTGTTGGCCTGCCCTACTGCTATGCCCGTTCGCGTTCTGTCCTATTCGCCGGCCCGCTCCACCTCGAAGACGGGAATGGTGCGGCGCATGGCTGCCTGGTACTCGCCGAAGAATGGGTGCTTCTCCACCAGGACAGCGAAGATCTCGTCACGTTCGTGGGTGTCCAGTTCCCGGACGGTGGCGGCGAACGACTCGCCGGCCACTTCGGCGGTCACCGAGGGGTTGGCCCGCACGTTGAAGATCCACGCCGGCGGGGTCTCCTGCCCGCCGTTCGAGCCAGCGACGTAACGGCGCCCTTGATGGTCGATGTAACCCAACGGCGTCAGCCGTTGTCTGCCCGATTTGGCCCCCTGGATCGTCAGGATCAGCACTCGCATCTCCGAATCCGGGACACCGGGAAGCACGCCGCCGTTGGCTCGGAGCGAGGCGATCATGCGGTTGTTGTGGGCTTCCACCCCATCGTGCGAAAGCTCTTTGTACGTCTCGGACGTAACCCCCTCGGTCATGCAGCCACCGTACCGAGAAAACTGGAACGTGTTCTAAAAAATTCGGATTTGTGGGCACCCGCGGCCGGACTCGAACCAGCTACCTCCTGCTTCGTAAACAGGCGCTCTCTCCGTCTGAGCTACGCGGGCATCGCGTGCCGCGCCCCTGGACGGACTCGAACCGCCAACCTTCGCCGCCGGAGGACGACGCTCTGTCCGATTGAGCTACAGGGGCATGGACACAGGTGAGGTGACGAACGGGATGCGAACCTGTCTCCCCACCCTCGTTGACCCGCCAGGATTCGAACCTGAACCGGCTGAACCAAAACCAGCCATGCTGCCAGTTACACCACGGGTCAAAGATATCAACGCTGCCCGCTCAGGATTCGAACCTGAAACCTTCTGGCTCAGAACCAGACGCAGCTACCAATTGCGCTAGCGGGCAAGGAAAGTGGTCTGCGCGGAGGGATTCGAACCCCCTGAGCCGAAGCAACTGGTTTACAGCCAGCCGTGACACGCCGTCGTCACCGCACGCAGGTAGGGGCGGGGCGGACGACTCCCGTTTGATCTGGTCGCCCGCCCCGCCGGGCGAACCGCTTGTCGATCAGGCCATCTCCGGCACGCGGTAGCGGTCTCGGTCGCGGGGCTCGTAGGGCTCCCAGAGCAGTCGCATCCCGGCCTCTTCGGGAGTGCGATTGCCCTTGCGCCCGTTGCACGGAGCGCACGCGGCGACGAGATTGAGCCACGTGTTCTGGCCACCGCGCGACTCGGGCACCACGTGGTCCAGCGTGTCACCGTGCCCACCGCAGTAGACGCAGATGTAGCCATCGCGTTCCAGCACACCTATCCGCGCCGCCCGAGCACGAGGCCGGTGCGGAACGTGGACGTATTCGCGCAGTGCGACCGACACGGGCAGTTCGATGACCGTCGACGGGCTCTGGATGTGGACCACGGGGTCGTGGCGCTCGATCACGTAGACCGAGCCCCGCAGCAGCAGCCGAACGGCCTCCTGCCAGGTCACGTGGCTCAGCACGCGGTAGTCGGCGTTGTACACCGTCACAATTCGTTGACGGCTTCTGTGTTGGCGAAAGTGCTTCATGACCGCGTGCCTCCTTTCTCGTTGTCGTCGCGGACAGGTTGTCGACGTACCCCCGGGGAGATTCGAACTCCCGCCATCCTCGTTGTAAGCGAGGCGCTCTCCCGCTGAGCTACGGGGGCCAATGTGGTCGAGATGGCACGATTCGAACGTGCAACCTCCTGGACCCAAACCAGGTGCGCTCCCAAGTTGCGCCACATCCCGTTGGCACGGACGGAGGGACTCGAACCCTCAACCTGCGGTTTTGGAGACCGCTGCTCTTCCAATTGAGCTACATCCGTCGATGTTGTGCAGAGCATGAACATCGGTGCGCCGTGAGGGTTTCGATCCCCCGTCCCCAGATTAAGAGTCTGGTGCTATCCCAACTCAGCTAACGGCGCGTGCGACTCTTCGGTGGGTCGCCCGGGACTCGAACCCGGAACTCATGGGTAAAAGCCAAGAGTGATACACGATTTCACCAACGACCCCATCCAAGTGCGCTCGGCAGGAATCGAACCTGCATGCCCGTGTGGGCACCCGGGTCTGAGCCGGGCGCGTATTCCAGTTCCGCCACGAGCGCGGATGCCATCACTATGAAGTTTTCAAGTACCGGCAGGACAAGGCATTCAGCCCCGCCACGCCGCAGTGCACGTTGGTCGTGCGCTTTGCTGGAAACAGCATGCGCCGCCGAGAAGGGGTTGTCGAGTGCATTTTTCGCCGAATCATGTTGTTTACCAACAAAATTGGGCGCGCTGAACTACAGCGACGTCAGGCGACGTCCCTGCCAGCGACAACAGCGAGGTTGAGATATTCATGAGATTGTTTTTGTGGCCCCGGCTTCCGGCCTGCGCTCACACCCATCGGTCGGGTCGAAGTCGGTCGACGAAGCGACCGGAGGAAGAACGTGGGCCATGTGACGCCTTCGGCGCCGGCCGTGCCAGCGCACGACAAACTCGCCGTGGATGCTTCCTGCATCCCGGCGAGCAGAACATAGTCGTCGCAGTGATCGGCCACGCCGTCACGGTAGTACCGCGTTAGGCCAGGTACCAGCGATTTTTGCGGCACCATGAACAACATGGACCGCGAACTGCTCGCCCGCGACGTGAACCGCGCCTGCCGCCTTCAGGGACGATTTCAGCTGCGGTCAGGCCAGATCTCGCACGAGTACTTCGACAAGTACCTGTTCGAGTCAGACCCGCGGTTACTCCGCCGCGTGTGCGAGGCCATGGTTCCGCTCATCCCCGCTGATACCGATCTGCTCGGCGGCCTGGAACTCGGCGGTGTTCCACTGGCCACAGTGCTGAGCCAACTGACTGGGATACCAACGCTGTTCGTCCGAAAAGCCGCCAAGACCTACGGCACCTGCAGGCTGGCCGAAGGCGCCGACATCGACGGAAGGACGATCACCCTCGTCGAGGACGTCATCACCACCGGCGGCGCCGTGAGGGACGCCACCGAGGCGCTGCGCCGCGAACGCGCCACCGTCTCGACCGTCATCTGTGCGATCAACCGAAGCCCCGATCCCGCCACTGTGCTGGGTGACGTCGGACTGACCGTTCACGCTGTCTTGACCAAAGCCGACCTCGACACCGCCTGACCCGGCCTGGGCGGCTGACCTCGTGAGTTAGGCAAATCACGCGTCACCGGCGACACCCGTGGCCGTGGTGGTGGGTGGCTGTCTGTCTGCCAAGGCACAATGCTTACGGCCGCCCGCCAACCGGAGCGGCCTGGTTGGAAGGGACAGCAGTGAGTTACAACGCCTCAGACATCACCGAGCTCGACGATGTCCAGCACACGCGGCTGCGGCCGGCGGTGAACCTGGGGCTTGACGTACTCAACACCGCGCTGCGTGAGCTGGTCGACAACGCCATCGAAGAGGTCGCCGACCCGAGCCACGGCGGGTCCACCGTCACCATCACCCTGCACGCCGACGGATCGGTGAGCGTCGCCGACGACGGCCGCGGTCTGCCCGTCGACTCCGACCCCGCCACCGGGAAGAACGGCATCGTCAAGACCCTCGGCACCGCGCGGGCCGGCGGCAAGTTCTCCGCCCACACCGATGCGGCCAGCACCGGCGCCGGCCTCAACGGCATCGGCGCCGCGGCGGCGGTGTTCATCTCCGCACGGACCGACGTGACGGTGCGCCGGGCCGGGAAGACGTACGTGCAGTGTTTCGGCCGGGGTTATCCCGGGACGTTCGAAGGCAAGGACTTCGACCCGGACGCCCCGTTCACGCGCGCCGACACGCAGAAACTGCGCGGCACCGGCAACCGCAAGCCCGATGCGCACGGCACCACGGTGCGCATCCTGTTCGACACGGCCGTGGTGCCGGATTCCACCGTGGACATCGGCGAGGTCCTGCTGCGGGCGCATGCCGCGGCCCGGATGTCGCCGGGCGTGCACCTGGTCGTGGTCGACGACGGCTGGCCGGGCGAGGAGATTCCGCCGGCGCTGCTGGAGCCGTTCAGCGGTCCGTGGGGCAGCGACACCNTTCCGTGGGGCAGCGACCCCTTGCTGGACCTGAGGTGCACCACCGCAGGCAAGCCGTGGCCCGTCGTGCGGGCCGTCGTGGAGGGCCGCGGCGAGTACACCACCGGCCGCGGCCCGACCCCGTTCCGCTGGTCGCTGACCGCGGGACCGGCCGAACCGGCGACCGTGGCCGCGTTCTGCAACACCGTGCGCACCCCCAACGGCGGATCGCACCTCACCGCCGCGATGAAGGGGCTGTCCGAGGCGCTGGCCGACCGCGCATCCCGGATCCGCGATCTGGGCCTGGCCAAGGGTGAGGACGGCCCAGAGCCACAGGACTTCGCCGCGGTCACCGCGCTGGCAGTGGACACCCGCGCCCCGGACGTGGCGTGGGACTCCCAGGCCAAGACCGCGGTGTCCTCGCGGTCACTGAATGTGGCGATGGCCCCGGACGTGGCGCGCAGCGTGAACATCTGGGCGGCCAACCCCGCCAACGGAGATGCGGTGTCGCTGTGGACCAAGCTGGCGCTGGAATCGGCCCGCGCCCGCCGCAGCGCCGAAGGCGCCAAGGCCCGCTCCCGCGCGGCATCCAAGGCCAAGGGACTGGGCACCAATCTGTCGCTGCCGCCGAAACTGCTGCCCAGCCGGGAGACCGGACGCGGATCGGGCGCCGAGCTGTTCCTCTGCGAGGGCGACTCCGCACTGGGCACCATCAAGGCCGCTCGCGACGCCACCTTCCAGGCGGCATTCCCGCTGAAAGGCAAGCCGCCCAACGTCTATGGCTTCGCCGTGAGCAAGGCGCGCGCCAAGGACGAATTCGATTCGATCGAGCGCATCCTGGGCTGCGGAATCCGCGACAGCTGCGACCCCGAGCAGTGCCGTTACGACCGCATCCTGTTCGCCTCCGACGCCGACCCCGACGGCGGCAACATCAACTCCAGCCTGATCTCGATGTTCCTGGATTTCTACCGCCCGCTGGTCGAGGCCGGGATGGTCTATGTGACGCTGCCGCCGCTGTTCGTCGTCAAGGACGGTACGCAGCGGATCTACTGTCAGGACGAGTCCGAGCGCGACACCGCCGTCGCCCAGCTGAAGGCCACCTCCAAGCGCAAGGTCGAGGTGCAGCGCAACAAGGGTCTGGGCGAGATGGACGCGGACGACTTCTGGAACACCGTGCTGGATCCGCAGCGCCGCACCGTCATTCGGGTGCACCCCGACGACAGTGAGAAGAAGTTGCATCACACCCTGTTCGGCGGGCCACCGGAAGGCCGGCGCACGTGGATGGCTGATGTCGCCTCCCGCGTCGACACCTCCGCACTGGACCTCACCTAGGAAGAAATACCGTGACCGCCACCCTGGACGTTCCAGAGCAGAACCAAGACCTGGTGCTCGACCAGAGCGCCGACGACTACTGGAATCACTACCAGCTGACGTTCGCGCTCTACAGCGTCAGCGACCGCGCGATCCCGTCGGCGTTCGACGGACTCAAGCCGGGCCAGCGCCGGCTGCTGTACCAGATGCACGATTCGAAGCTGTTCCCTGGCAACAAGCCGCAGAAATCGTCGAAGATCTGCTCGGCGGTGACCGGCAACCTGCATCCGCACGGCGGCGCCTCGATGTACGGCGCCGCGGCACTGATGGCGGCAGAGTTCCAGCGCGTCAAAGTCATTGACGGGCAAGGCGCTTTCCCGCGCATTCAGGGCGACATCCCGGCCGCCGACCGCTACACGGAAATGCGGCTGTCCGCACCGGGTGCGGCGCTGACCGCCGAACTCGACGATCACGCCGTGCCGATGGTCTCGACGTTCGACGGCGAATGGACCGAACCGACGATGCTGCCGGCCCAGTGGCCGGTGCTGCTGTGCAACGGTGCGGTGGGCATCGCCGAGGGCTGGGCCACCAAGGTGCCCGCGCACAACCCGCGCGAGGTGATGGCCGCCTGCCGGGCGCTGCTGAAAACCCCGAACATGACCGACGACCGGCTGGTGAAGCTCATCCCCGGCCCCGACTGGGGCTGCGGGGCCACCGTGGTCGGCACCGCCGGGCTACGGGAGTACATCACCACCGGACGTGGCCAGCTCACCGTGCGCGGCACCGTGTCCGTCGACGGTAAGAACTGCGTGATCACCGAGCTGCCGCCCGGTGTCGCGAGCAACACCGTGCAGGACCGGATCCGGGCACTGGTCGAATCAGGTGAGCTGTCGGGTGTGGCCGACATGTCGGACCTGACCGACCGCCGCAACGGGCTGCGGATCGTCGTCACCGCGAAGCGCGGCCACAGCGCCGAGACCATCCGGGAGCAACTGCTGGCGCTGACCCCGCTGGAGTCGACGTTCGCCGCCAGCCTGGTCGCGCTCGACGAGGATCGGGTGCCACGCTGGTGGAACGTGCGCGAGCTGATCGGCGCGTTCCTGCACCTGCGTGACTCGGTGGTGTTGCACCGCAGCGAGTACCGGCTGGAGAAGGTCACCGCCCGGCGCCATCTGGTGGCCGGCCTGATGAAGATCCATCTCGACATTGACAAAGCCGTCGCGATCATCCGAGCCTCCGACACCGTCGACGACGCCCGTCAGGGTCTGCAACAGCAGTTCAAGATCGACGAAGAGCAGGCCAATTACGTTCTGGCGCTGCAGCTTCGACGGCTGACCAAGCTCGATGTGATCGAGCTGCAGGCCGAGGCCGACAAACTGGACGCCGAGTTCGCCGAGCTGACCGAACTGGTGTCCAACCCGGACGCCCGCCGCACCGTGATCGACAAGGAACTGGTCGAAACCGCCAAACTGTTCAAAGGGCCCGAATTCGACCGCCGCACCGTGCTGGATGCCGAGGCCACGCCGGTGACCTCTGGCGCCGACGAGGACGGTCCGCGCGAGCGCAAGGTCAACGCCGCCTGGCGCCTCGATGACCGCGGGGTGTTCTCCGACAGCCACGGAGAGCTGCTCACCTCGGGTCTGGGGTGGGCGGTGTGGACCGACGGACGGGTCAAGTTCACCACCGGCAACGGCTTGCCGTTCAAGATCCGCGACATACCGGTGGCGCCGGATATCACCGGGCTGCTGTGCTCCGGGGTGCTCCCGGACGGCTATCACCTGGCGCTGGTGACGCGCCGCGGCAAGATCCTGCGCATCGATCCGGCCGCGGTGAACCCGCAGGGTGCGGCCGGCAACGGTGTGGCCGGGGTGAAGCTGGTGGCAGGCGATCCGGAGGACACCGTGATCGCGGCGCTGCCCGTCACATGCCAGAACGGCGAGGCCATCCTGTCGATCTCCGAAAAGGGTTGGAAGGTCACCGAAGTCGCCGATATTCCGGTCAAGGGCCGCGGCGGGGCCGGGGTGGGTTTCCACCCGTTCGTCAGCGGCGAGGATGCGCTGCTGTCCGCCACGATCTCGCCGACCGGGTTCGTGCGCGGCAAGAGGGCGGTGCGAGCCGAGAACCGGGCGAAGGCCTCGGTCAAGGGTTCCGGCGGCAATGAGGTGACGCCCGCGCCGTCGGAGTCCAGCAACTAACTGGGCCCACCGGCCGATTCCGTTTGACCTTGCCCCAAGGGGCAAGGTTTAGCGTTGTCGACATGAGCGACATGACGATCGGCGAGCTGGCGCGGCGCACCGGCGTGACCACCAAGGCTGTTCGCTACTACGAGTCGTTGGGCCTGATCAGCCCAGACCGTTTGGCGAACGGCTACCGGGTCTACGACCTCGACGACGTCCGTCTCGTCGACGAGATCAAGTCACTGCACCGGTTGGGAATCCCGGTCGAACGGACCCGGCCGTTCCTCGAATGTCTGGCTGCCGGGCGCGCGCATTCCGACGAATGCCCGTCTTCCCTGGCGAGCTATCGCGACGTCATCGACGACCTCACCGAGCGCATCGAAGAACTCTCCGCGAAACGCTCGACGTTGATCACTGCCCTGAACGTGGCAGCATCGCGGAGCGGCACCAACAGTAAAGACGCGTCCGATTATCTGACGTTGCCGGCCGATCTCCCCGTCCCCGAAGACGACCACGCCACAGACCATTTGATCGGCACCACGATGCCGGCAATCGCACTGAAGAGTACGTCCGGCAAGACCATCGGCCTGAACATGCTGGGCGACCGGCGCACCGTCATCTACATCTATCCGCTGACCGGCCGGCCGGGCACCGACCTTCCGGACGGGTGGGATTCGATCCCCGGGGCACGGGGATGCACCCCCGAATCATGCGGATTCCGCGATCACTTCCGCGATCTCCTGGAAGCCGGCGCCGGACGGGTCTTCGGGTTGTCCAGCCAGGACACCGCCTACCAATCCGAAGTGACAGAACGTCTTTCGCTCCCATTCGACATGCTGTCCGACCCCGACTTCGTTCTGGCCGACGCGCTCAGGCTGCCCACGTTCGAGGCCGGTGGCAACCGACTGTTCAAACGACTGACCCTGGTGGTCCGCGCCGGTGTGATCGAGCATGTCTTCTACCCAATCTTTCCACCGAATGAACACGCCCAACAGGTGCTCACCTGGCTGCGGGACCACCCGCAGTAGCTTCTCAGGCCTGCGCCTCCTTCGCATAAAGGTCCGCCGCGGTGTCACGGCTGGTCCTGTCGCCTCCGAACTGCCCTGTCGCTCAGCGCTTGTCAAGCTCGGCGTTGACCATCGCCTCGAAGTCGTCGCGGCCCTGGCCACCTAACGCGCCTCCGAGCGCGGACGCCAACCGGTCGAACGGGTCCTCCAGCGGCAACGCGGTCAAGTTCTCCGCCAGTTCGGGAACCGTCCAAAGTCCGGCGTCCTTGTTGATCTGCGCACCACGCGTCCAGCCGTGGTTGACCGTGATCGATCCGCCGCGCACCGACAAGACCTGGCCAGTCAGTGGGCACCCCTCGCTGACCAGATATGCAACGAGTGGAGCCACCACGATCGGGTCCTTCGGGTCCAGTTGCCCGTCTGACGGTCTCTGGTCCATGCCGGGAACCGAGTTCGTCAATCGACTGCGCACCATCGACGGGCTGACGCAGTTGACTCGGACCCCCAGCCGCCGCAGTTCCAACGCGTGCACCATGGTCATCGCCGCGACTCCAGCGTTCGCCGCCGCGTAGTTCGTCTGCGTGGGCAGCGGATTGAGCAGGCCCGAACCCGACGCAGTATTGACGATGGCGCGGTCGGCGCGCACTCCTGCATCCACCCGACTGCGCCAATACGCCGTGGCCCAGCGACTCACGGCGAAGGTGCCTTTCAGCTTGACGGCGACGACGTCGTCAAATTCGGCTTCGGACAACCTTTCCAGGCCCTTGTTCACCTCGATGGTGGCATTGTTGACGACCGCGTGCAGGTCGCCGAATTCCGCCACGGCCAGGTCGATCATGCGCCGGGCATCCGCCCAATCGGTGACGCTGCCAGTATCTGCCACCGCGCGCCCGCCCCGCGCGCGGATCTCATCGACCACCGCGGCGGCAACGCGTTCGTCGCCCCCGTGTCCATCGATTTGCACGCCCGGGTCGTTTACCACCACGTTCGCGCCGGCGGCCGCAAGATACAGCGCCTCGGACCGACCGATCCCGCGGCCCGCCCCGGTCACAAGCACTGTCCGTCCAGTCAGTTCGCCCGTCACAAGTCCCGTCTCCTCTCTGCCACCAGCGCCATCGTTACACTGAGTGTACTATTGCACTTAGTGTATTGATGGTGCGAGCGCATTATTCTGTCCTCATGCCGGACGAACTCGGACGTCGCGAACGCAAGAAGGAACTCACCCGGCAAGCACTGGTGGACGCCGCCGTCCGCCTATTCACCGAACGGGGCTACGACCAGACCGGCGTGGCCGACATCGCCGAAGCCGCCGACGTCAGCAAACGCACGTTCTTCCTGCACTTCCCCACCAAGGAGGACGTCCTGCTGGGCGACGCCGGCATGAGGACCGACCTGGCCGTGCGGGCAGTCGAGGAACGACGACCCGGCATGTCGATACGCGAGGTGCTGGAAGACGTAACCAGGACCATGATCGCCAACACGGCTAGTGGCGACCTGGTGAACGGGGTAGCTGCGCTCCGGGCCCAGCTCGTGGTGACCACGCCCGCAGTTCAATCCCGGGTATTGCACACAGTTTTCACCGCTCAGACCCGGATCGCCGCGGCGTTGCGCGACGCGTACCCGGAAACGCTCGATGACACCGTCGCCGCCAGCATCGTGGGTGCGCTGACCGGTGCCATCAGTGCTGCCGCCGTCAACAGCCTCCAACGGGGGGAATCGGCCGAGCAGACCCGCGCCGCGATGCACCGCGCAGCCGAAATCGCCCTCCAGTACGCGGAATCACTCGACACGCCCGCAACCAGCCCACATTCGGCTGTTCCGGATTCCCCGCGGAGCAAGCGGCGCTCCACGAGGTAGACAGCTCCAGCTGCGCTGCGAGACAGGCATTTTCCGCCATACTCACTGAGTCTCGGATGCGTGAGCCCGACGCACCCCAGCCAGCAGCAGACCCGATGCCACCAAGAGTATCGGCCAGGGCGTGAACGTCAGGACCACAGCGCCGACGACTGCCCAGGCCGCCAGCACCCACCCAACAAACGATGGGGGCGTGATGCCTCGGCGGTGCAGCCACAGCACCATGAGGCCGACCAACACGAGCGGAATCCCGAAGCTGTCGACGGAAAGCCAGAATGCACTGTTGGCCGCACTCATATTGGCCAGGTCGTCATGCCGCAGCGCACCACCGAACCACTCTCCCAGATAACGCGCAGCGCCTTCGATCGTCAGCGCACCCACAGTGTGCGCCGCACCGAAGAACACGATCAGCCAACCGGCCCATCTGATCATTTGGAACTCCAATGCTCGTCGCCCGTCGCCACCAGGATCTATACAGTACTGTATAACCCCTGGCCACCATCCTATGACGGGAGGGCCTGCGACGACGGCGAGGTGCATCAGTCCAGTGGGGACACTACGTACGCCACGTGAAAAGTGGATCGAGGCGGGGTTGACGATGCTGGCGGCGCATGGCGTTGACGCCGTGCGCATCGACGTGTTGGCCAAATCTCTTGGTGTGACCAGGGGCGGGTTCTACGGCTATTTCGCAGACCGCGGCGCGCTGCTGACCGAGATGCTGAGCACATGGGAGCGCGAATGCGTCGACGAGGTCATTCGCCATGTTCAGGACGGACAGGAGAACGTTCTCGACCAGGTCCGGCTGGCCGGGCAACTTACTTTCGCCACCGACCGCCTGCTTGCCATCGACCTGGCGATCCGCGATTGGGCCCGCCGTGACGAGGACGTCGCCGAACGCCTTCGACGCGTTGACAACCGGCGCATGCAGCTCCTGCGAGAGGCGATCAGCACGTTCTGCCCCGACCCCGACGAAGTCGAGGCCCGCTGCCTGCTGGCATTCTGCACGGCCATAGGCCGGCACTTGCTGGCCGCCGATCATCCCGGCCGCACTCGCGACGAGGTCGTGGCCAACGCGGCCGACCTCATCCTCGGCCGTGCACCTGAAGACCGTTCCAGCTGAACAGATCCCATACCGACGATCCCGATTAGGAGCCGTGTACGGGCTTGCCAACTTCGAAAGACGGCATGCCCTCTAGCAGCTCAACAGCATGTGGTGATTACGAAGGAGAACAGGACGTGCTCGCAATGTGGGTGCCGCGCTTGATCATCGCGACGGCCATCATTCACTGTGCCTACGGTTTGGTTCAGCCCAACGAATGGGCCAATATCATTCGCGACGGTGTTGTCGCGTCCGTTGTCGACACTGACAGCGCCGATTATTTCGCCCGTGACGCCAGCGTCTGGTTCATGATGGGCGGTATCGCATTACTGGCGATCGGGGCGCTCACACGCTACGCCGTGATAGAAACCGGTCGCATACCAGCGAGCGTCGGATGGTTCCTGGTGGCGATGGGAATTCCGTTGACACTCATCTACTTTCCAGTAACCGGCGGCTGGCTGGTGTTGGCGATCGGTGTTATCGCACTGTTGGCAGCGCGCCGCGGCTCTGGGACGGCCAAGCCGCCGACGCGTACTAGTTAGCCGATCCGATCAGGATTCCGCGGCGCATCGGCATGACTGGACTCCGTTTTCGCCCCAGGTGTAGCTCAGCGGTAGTCCGCCAGCCCGTCGGCGAGTTCTTCCGCGTCGCCGTCGCGAATCGCCGAGAGGGCATGCTGCAGAGCGAATGTGTCGCGGATCGCGGCAATACGGGCCAGCAGCGCGCGGTTTGACCAGTCACCGAGGGTCAGCACTCGATTCAGGAACTCGCGGCTGTAGCCGGCACCGATCGCCGCGAGATCCTCGGCCTGGTCGCCGAGGGTCACATCGTCCCAGTCGAGGACTCCGGCAAGGTGCGGCATGCCGTTCTGCCATACCCACACCACATTCTCGGCACCGAGGTCGCCGTGTACCACAGCTTGCGTGAGGTGTGGAAGCTTGTCGAGTGCTGCGAGTTCTCGCTGCGCCCGTAGCCGCCCACTGTGGGACATCAGCCCGAACAGCTCCGCCTTGACGCTTTCGGCGAACTGATGCCACCGGTCTTCCCGGTTCTGTGGGAGCACTGCTCGCGCTGTCGCATCGGCGCCGGCTCGGGACAGAGCCCTCAGCAGGGTGACGTATTGTGCCGCCACGGTTTCGGCCACTCGTTCGTCGTCGAGTGCGTCGTTTTCGAGGGGCTGCCCGGGGATCCGGGTGAGCACCAAGAATGGTGTCCCGTTGCCGCCGTGGGCCTCACCCTGGAGCAGGGGCTCGGGTGTGCGGAAGCCGAGGTCGAGGCCGGCAAGTGTGCGCAGTGAGGCCGCCCGCCTGGGCAACCGGCCAGCGGCTGCCCGGGTGCGGGGAAAACACACGACGCGATCTGATCCGATGACCACGGTGTGGAATTGCCCTTGGCGTACCGACAGGGCGTCGGGGTTATCGCCGGGCAGCAGACGGCTCAGCAGAGAGCGGTGTGTGGCAACGATGTTCGTCAGTGCTCTTACTCCTCGCCTCGGCCATCCACATCGCGCTGGTCGACGTCGTTGCCACGGCAGGCCGAGCTATCAGCGTGTCCCCTTCGACAGCTCCAACGCCCTGTCCATCACGGGATCTCGCAGCGCGGCCACATCGGCCTGTGTAGTCGTGATCTGCTCATCGGGCGGCAGGCCAAGCTGCTCGTAGTTCACACCGGTCGCCGTCGTGTAGCGCTCGTTGCTGAGCGAGAACAACTGTCGGTTCGGCAACATCTTCAACAACATATCTGAGAAGAAGCCAGCTGTTTGTTCACCGATCGTGACCGCCTGGTCGAGTTCGTTCAATGCCATGGTCGCGGTCTCACCCGCACTGACGGTCAGGGGGCTCGTCAGAACCACAACTTTATCCGCCGCAAGTCCGTTAGCGGCGGGTTCGATGTAGATGGACGCCGGTTCAGAGAACTCGTCATACCCGCCGACCCTTGCCTGCTTGCGATACGCGAGCTTTCGTTCGTCAGTGAAGAGGCCCGCTACCTTGATGCCGAAGAAGTCTTCGCCACCGCGGTTGAAGCGTAGGTCGACGATGAAATTCCGGCAGTTATGCAGGTCACCTACCATGTGGTTGAGCGCCTGTTCCACTTTCCGCGGATCGGAAACATCGAACTCCAGCAGATTTACATATCCTTCACCGCTTCTCGTCCGGCCATATTCGATTCGGCCGTCCAGCGTGCTCGTCAGCCCGCCCTCGATGTACTGCTCGCGAATGTTCTGGGCGATGGCATCTCGATTCTCCTGAAAAAATTGCTCTCGCAGCGATTCTGTATGCGACATGAAGACCTCGTCGCCGCTGAACAGAACACTGTGCCCGTCGTGCAACCTACGCATCATGGCCCGAAGGACTTCCTGCAATTGCTGAGCTGTGGTCGCCGGGGTGACTTGCGGACGGTATTCACGATAGATGCCTTCCCAGTCGAGTTTCACGACAGGAAAGAAGCTGAACTGTTCCTGGTAGGACTGCCAAAACACTTCGAAATTCCGGACCGGATCCTCGGAAAATCCGCTGTACTTCGTCACCGGCAGACGGTCGAGTCGACGGTAGGTCTTCGTGTACCCCAGTTGGTCGGTCATTGCCCCGTCTACGAAGCGGCCCAGGAAGAATTCTTGATCTTCCTGGTCTGCGGCGAAAGTTTGGTCTACATACAGGTCTCCGCCGTTCTCGATGTGCCCTTTCCCGAAAGGCACCAAGCTGTCCGTCGTGGAGCTGTAGATATCGACGGAATCGCCATTCACATCGAGGATGTGCCCGTATCCATTCGACTGCCAGATCTGGCGTTCAGCCACCGCATCCGTGGGCGCTGAACCGATGCCCGCTCCTCCCCAGTAAAGGATTGACACACCCGCCACCACCGTAATGATCGGAAGCGCGAGGGCTAGCGACGGCATCTTCATTTCAAATTTCTCCATATTTTCCGTCAGCGAGACATGGTGCGTCACATCGGTGGACGTGGCCCGATGCCCGACGGGACGGCGTGCCGATTCGCCCGGCAGGGCTGGCGAACGGTCGACGCGCAATCGGGAAGGGCTTGCGCATGCGGGTAGGGCACGTACCCGAGTGCCACGCTCGAAGGCCGCAGCGCATCCGTCCAGATGGTGTTGGTTGCGGGAGTCGGCAGCTTGTCAAACACCCAGTAGCCGGTACGCGATGGCGCATCGATGGTGATGCGGATGCTCGACCCGGCGCGAAACACATGCGCGAACTTGTTGATCTCGATGCGCAGCAAGGCCGGTTGCCCGGCCACCAGCGGTTGCGCCGAGGGCTCGGTGAAATCGCCCCACGGGCGTAGCTCGGTGGTGCGGGAGCGGTCGAGGCTTCGCAACGATGCGCGCAGCCACCCGCGTTGGACGAACATCTCGGTGCCGTCGGGACGCACCTCGGACACGGTCACTTGGACGTCGGTGTCCGTGGCGGTCGAGCTGAGCCACAGATCTGCCGAACCGGCACCGTAGAAGCTCAGATCAGCGGGCAACGCGGCGGTGGTGAAGGTCAGCTGCCCGTCGGATGCGCTCGGTTGCCAGCCTTCGGTGTCCGGGTCGTTGACCGCGGGTCCGTCGACGGGATACCGGTAATCGGCTGGCGCACCGGTCAGTTCGTCGGGCCGGACGTCGCTCAGGACGCCGCCTTCACGCAACCACAACCGCATCGGCGCGACCTTCACGGGCAGCCGGTCGAAGGTTGCGATCGAGGCCGGCTCGATCGACGACTCGGGATCGCCAGGGCGGACTGCCCGCATCTCCTGCAGCAGACGCACGCGCGGTTCACGCTCGAATCCGTTGCCCTCGCCTTTGACGAAGTGGGCGAGAAAACGCTGCAACATCGAGTCGATGTCGGCCGAGGTGATATCGGTGTGGTGGTCGCCGTTGGAGCTGGCCAGCCACATCGTGTCAGGGTTGATCAGCTCTTCGTAATAGCCTGCGCGGGTGCCGACTTGCTCGTCCTGCCAGGACTGCGTGCCGAAAGCCGGGACATCGATGGCAGGCACACGAAGGTATGCGCTCTTCTCGGCGTAGCGCCGGCCGTAGAAGTGGTCGGTGTTGAGCCACTGTTCGAGGTCGAAATCTGGGCGCCGTGCCTTGGCGATGTTCTGCTCGGCGATCGCGGCGCATTCGGCGTCCCCGTCGAGTGCTGCTGCCATCTCGGCGGCTCGGGTCCAAATTGCCGGAAACTCATTCCACCATCCGGCGGGGAAGCCGACGTTTTGAATGCCGCCCGGGTAGCCGACGTCGCGGTACGGGTCTGCGACGTTCTTGCTGGGGGTGATGGCTGCTAGGCCGTTGGGGTGTTGGGCGGCGGTCCACAGTTGGTTGTATCCGGAGTACGAATATCCGATCATGCCCACTCGCCCGGTCGACCACGGTTGTCTTGCAGCCCATTCCACCGCTGCGGCGCCCGCCGCGCCCACCGTGTCATCGAAGATCCTGTCGTCACCGGTCGAGCAACCCGTTCCGGGAACATTGACGCCGACGACGGCGTAACCACGCGACGTCCACCGTCGACCGATGTCGGGATCGGAACCCGCTGAGTACCCGTCATACTCAACAAGCACCGGGTGCGGACCCGCCCCGGCAGGCAACAGCACCGAATACCGCATCCGGGTACCGTCCGGCAACGGCAAGTATCCCCACTCGCGGGTTGATCCGCCTTCTGCGGCGGGCGCGGCGCAGGCCACTGATGCGGCCGCGAAGACCACGGCGGTCAACGTCACGGCGAGCGCACCGCGAACGAAGCTAACCTTCCGCATGGGGTACCGCTCCTCGGCATGATCGCAGGACGTCACCGTTCAAGAACGGTGACCGTTGCAATCAATGCTGTGTGGCGACTCCCCACTGCGCATTGTCGGCGGAATTCGAGATTTGGAAGAGTTTTGTGTCTGCGACCAACACACCGATAACCACACAGCAGCAACTGGCCGACCGATTGGCGCAGCGCACACAGGCGCTCACGGTCGAAGCGGTACAGGCGCTGTGCGCTCGCATTCCCGCCTACCAAGCGTTGCCCGACGAGGCTGTTCGGGGTGAGGTGACGGCCATCATCCGGCGCAACCTCGAGCTGATCTGGTCAAGCCTGCGTACCGGGCGCGAACCGAACCAGGTTGCGCTGGCCGAGCTCACCGCGTCGGCCGCCCGCCGAGCCGACGAACGCATCCCGCTGTCAGATATCCTGCGGGCCTATCACATCGGGGCCGAGCAATTGTGGGTCGCGATCAGTTCACACGTCGAGGAAGTCGACCTCCTCGCGTATGCCGCGGGAACGTTGCAGGCCCACCTGCGCGCCGCCACCGCCGCGGTGCTCGCCGGCTACGGTGCCGAACAGACACCGACGTACGACGAGCACGTCGCAAAACAGGCATTGCTGACCGCGCTCGTTTCCGGCACGGATCCGAATTCCACTGCGGGGCAATTAGGTATGGCGATCGCCTCGTCCTACTGGGTGGTGGCGCTGTTCGTCGACCGGCATCCCGACGAGAACCTCCCCGAGGTCGATCAGGACGTTGTCCGGTGCCGCAAGGCCCGGCGGCTGCAACGAGAACTCAACCGGCTGGCGCGCGGGCTGGCGATGTGTGAGGTCACCGCCGATGGCGGGATCGCACTCGTACCGTCGACGCCCGATGTCCCCGGCGACCGATTGCGTGAACAACTCCTCGCAATCGAGCGGACCGTCGGCGCATCCCTTCTTGCCGCATTCGCGCCGAGTACCCCCGCCGCCGTGCCGACCACCCTCGCCGAGACCCGCGAACTGCTCGCCGTCGCGCACGGTCACGGTCGACGGTGTGGTGTGGTCACCCTCGACGACATCGCCGTTGAGTTCCAGTTGTCCCGGCCCAGTGCGGCTCATGCAGTCCTGGTCGAGATTCTGCGACCGCTCTTCGAGCACGACAGCATCATGGAAACGTTTGCGGCCTACCTTGATTGCGGCTGCGATCGTTCGGTCGCGGCACAACGGCTGAACGTGCACACCAACACCGTTGGGTACCGGTTGCGCAAGGTCACCGTGCTTACCGGGCTAGATCTGACCATCCCTCGCGACATCGTCCGTGCCACCGCGGCGCTGGCCGCCTACCGCGCCGTAACCGGGCACTCAGCCGGGGCGTGAAAGGCCGCGCCGGTCATATCGTCACACTCATCGCGCACAGAGTTCTTCCCTGCACTTAGCGCTGTGGTGGTGCTGGTTGTTCGGCGAGCACGATCACCGTGCCCCAGGGATCGCGCATCTGAACTGAGCGCCGGCCCGGAGCGCCGGACAGAACATGGACAATACCGGCACCGGCGCGCGAGCAACGGTCGGCGTCACCGACGATGTCCTCGCTGAAAAGCACCAAATCCGGTCCGTCGCTCGCGGCAGACGGCTTCGGCGGGGCTGGAAACAGCCAGATCCCCGCATCACCTACGCCGGCGGAGCCGACATGGACCGATCGGAACCCGGCGAGCAGCTCCTCATCAAAGAGCACTCGGAATCCGAATGCGCGGCAATAGAAATCGATGGCCGCATTGAGATCGCCGACCCGGATGACAGCACGTCCCACGGACGGCATTACGACACCCCCAACAGGATGGTTTGTACGGAGAAACGCGAGCTACGGTACTGGCAACCGCCTCTGACCGCACAAGGTCGGGCTGCATCAGCGTTCCCGGTGTTCGATTGGGATCGTGCGCCGAACGGCAACTCCACCCCTCGCTGCCCGCGTTTGTCGTCGCCGGAATCACGCACTATGCGCTGACCCGGCTCGTCGTGCAACGTCTAGGCTTCGGAGAGTACGACTGCCGCACAATGGGGGTGCGTGATCAAGGATGGGACGGGTCATCTTCATGTGTGGTCCGGCAGGGTCCGGGAAGTCCACGATTGCCCGGCAGTACGAGCGGCAGGGGATGGTCCGGCTTTCGTTCGACGAGGAGGCGTGGTCGCGCGGCATCACCGAGATGCCTCTGCCTGAGCACGTGTGTCGCGAGATCGAACATGCGTTGCGCGAGCGACTGATCGGTCTCGTTCGGCTCGGATCGGATGTTGTTCTCGACTTCTCCTTCTGGTCGCGTCAGATGCGCGATGACTGGCGCGAACTCCTGCACCCGTTAGATGTCATCCCGGAGACCGTGTACCTGGCTACTGACAAAGCAACAGTGCTCGAACGGCTGAGAACCAGGGCCGCCCGACACCCCGACGACTTCAAGCTCAGCGCTGACCTGGCGGCGGACTACTTCGATCATTTCGAAATCCCGACAAGCGAAGAGGGGCCGCTGACCGTCATATCTGCGCCCACGTGACAATGCCTCACAATCGGCGGCTTTACGGCATCACCAACCGTCAATGTTCTCTGTCTCTCGAGACTTCGAGATCGACTACCGGGCACGCATTTTAGGCGCGCTGTGACGCTTCATGTGATGGCATACCGTAGCGGATGCCAATGAGCCGCCTCGCCTTTCAATTGCCAGGAGTGCCGTGCCAGCAGCGCTTCCAAGCGCACAGATCATCGTGCCCAAACGAGGCAAGACCCTAGCGACCTGTTTTCTGTGGAACGAGACATCCGACAAGCGCTGCCGTTGTCCGCGATGATGGTCAGGTGCCGCATTTCGTCCCCTCAGCGATGACGCAGCGTTGCCCGGCCGGCGCCGGTCGGCACACGTACAGCTGCCAAGCCACCGACTCATGACGTCCAGCGCGGTCCACGCAGTGTTGGGCTACGTGGTAGGTCGCATCAGCGATTTGCCAACTGTCGGCCCTCGTGTGGCCATCGATGGACCTGACGGTGCTGGTAAGACCCATTTTGCCGACCAGCTTGCGGCGGTGTTAGAAAGCCGGAATCGTCCGGTCGCCCGCGTATCCATCGACGATTTCCACAACGTGCGCGCTCTGCGTTATCGACAGGGTCGGGACTCTCCGATGGGCTTTTTCGAGGACTCCTATAACTACGACCGGTTTCGCAACGATGTTCTGGAGCCGTTCGGACCCGGAGGTTCACGGCAATTTCGCCGCGCGAGTTACAGCCACGCGACCGATGAAATTCTTGTCCCCGCATTTGAAACTGCCGACCCAGCATCGATTCTCATCGTCGACGGAATTTTCCTCCAACGTGCCGAGCTCAGCGCTAATTGGGATATCACTGTTTTCCTCGACGTGGATTTTACCGAAACAGCTGGTCGCATGGCGCTACGAGACGGAACGTCACCCGACCCTGACCATCCAAGCATGCATCGGTACATCGAAGGCCAGCGTGAGTACTTTCGTCATGCGCACCCGCAACAGCGGGCGACCATCCTGATCGACAACAACAACGTCCACGCCCCGAGAATCATCCGCGGTTAACAACCGAAAGCCACAACGCTCCTCCCTCAGCACATTCACCGCTGCGAACGGATCACCGCAAGGAGCTACCGACGTGCCCATGTCAGGCATCGGCGAAGATGGGAAACGACGGTTCCATTCCGGGAATGATCTGGTCAATGGTGAAGTCGGCGAGCCCGCCCTCGACAAAATGAACTGCTCGGAGATTTTGGGCGCTATCGGCATCGAATGCTTGCGTCGGCCTCGTCTGGACCTTTAGTCGTTCACACCAGGTTTTTGGCGATCAGTGACTGGGCAGTATCGAGAATGGTCTCGCTGACCGGGCGCGGTACCCAGCCCAGTACCGCCTTGGCTTTGGCGTTGCTGATCTGCGGTCGCCGACCGAGTCGCGACAGCGCCTCGCGCAACGCCGGCACCGTCTGGGCGAGCTCGCGTACTTCGGCTTCGCTGTACTCGCTGGTGGGCAGCTTCGACGCCGCAGCTCCTAGGCCTTCGCGCAGTATGCGCGCGATCCCGAGGAAACTGACTGCGGGCCCGTCAGCTGCCAGCAGGATGCGTTCGCCGGCCGCGTCGGCCACCGTGATCGCCTGGAGGTGAGCTGTAGCGACGTCGCGCACGTCGACGACGCCGAAATACTGAGGAGCTACCCGGTCGAGCGCCCCGGTGAGCATCGACTGGATGAACTTCACCGACGTAGACAGATGTGTTCCGAGGGTGGGTCCGAAGATGCCGACGGGCACCAACGTGGTCAGTTCGAGGCCACCTCCCTGCGTATCGATAAAGTCCCATGCTGCGCGCTCGGCGATGGCCTTGGACCGGATGTAGGCGGTGTTGTCGTCGGCTGGGTCGGTCCAGTCGTCCTCGGTCCAGTGCTCGGCCGCTTTGGCGGAGTATCCGACGGCCGCGAACGAGGACGTCATGACGACCCGGTGGCAGCCTGCATCGCGGGCATGGCGCAGGACGCGCAGGGTGCCTTCACCCGCGGGGACGATGATCTCGTCGTCGTTCGCGGGCGCTTCGGCCGGAAACGGTGAGGCTATGTGGAGGACGTCCGCGACTCCGTCGACCGCCTCCGGCCACCCGTCGTCGGCCGTGAGGTCGGCTGTCACGATCTCGATCAGGCGAGGGTCAAGCCCCTGCAAGGCCACGGTTTCGGAGAATTCCTGGGCCCGCGCTCGGCTGCGCAGAGCAACGCGCACCGGATAACCCCGGTCGAGCAGCTGACTGACGACGTGGCTGCCTACGTAACCGGCGGCGCCGGTCACGAGTACCAGTGACTTCTCACCCATATTCCCTCACCAATTGTTTGTCGAAGCATCTGTGTTGCAGTCTGTTTCGGTACAGCGGGTTACTCACCTCGCGAACTCCTGGACCGCCGGTGCCCGCACACGACGCGCATACCGACAGCCTGCCGACACGGCGCGCCTCAAGGACCACGGAAACCCCGTAGTTCTTGCTACCTGCAGCTTGACGCCATCGGGGCTCATCTGGTTGTCCTGCCATCGAGCGGCCCACGAACCGACGACTACGGGTTTTCCGTGGTCCCTGCCCACTCCCCTGGATGCCATCGTCGTAGGCATGACGGCTCAGCAACGACGCCAATCGAGGAGAAACAGATGAGCACCACCACCCGCGTTGTGGTTGTCGGCGGCGGGTATGCCGGCGTCCTTGCCGCCAACCGCCTGCGCCAACGCACAGACATCGACGTCACCCTGGTGAACCCGCGGCCGCAGTTCGTCGAACGGATCCGGCTGCACCAGTTGGTCGCAGGCAACGACGACGCCACTGAGGACTACTCGGCGGTGCTGGCCGACTCGGTGAAGCTTGTCGTCGACGCTGCCGAATACATCGATGCCGGCGCCAAGAAACTACGCCTGTCATCCGGCAGCACCCTCGACTACGACTACCTGGTCTATGCCGTCGGCAGCACCGCCCCGGTCCCGGCGTCCGTGCCTGGCGCCGCCGAATTCGCTTATGCGCTGGGAGAATTCGAGGCGGCACAGCGCCTGACCGCTAGACTGGCCGATGTTCCACTGCAGGCGCCGATCGTGGTGGTGGGCGGCGGTCTCACAGGTATCGAGGCCGCCTCCGAACTCGCCGAAGTCGGCCGCAGTGTCACTCTGGTGACCGGCGCCCTCGGCCCGTCACTGGCCAAGGGCGGGCGTAAGTCGGTGGCCAAGCGCTTGACGAAACTGGGTGTCACCGTGCTGGACAACGCCACCGTCACCCGCGTCGCGAAAGACCGAATCACCTTGCGCGACGGTACTGAACTGCCGAGCGCGGTCACCGTGTGGACCGCGGGTTTCGGTGTCCCGGCGCTCGCCGCCGACAGCGGTCTACGTACAGACCGGCTCGGCCGGCTGCTCACCGATGAGACCCTCACCAGCCTGGACGATCCCAGCATCATCGCTGCCGGCGATGCGGCCTCCCCCTCGGGGATCCCATTGCGGATGAGCTGCCAGCTCGCGATGCCCCTGGCCTCCCACGCCGCTGACACCCTGTTGGCTCGCCTCGACGGCACACGTCCGAAGGACCTGAACCCGATCTCGGTGGGTCAGTGCATCAGCCTGGGCCGCTACGCCGGAACCATCCAGATGTCGCACTTCGACGACGTGGCCCTGCCCATGCACCTAGGTGGTCACCTCGCCGCCACCATCAAAGAATCGGTGTGCAAAGGAACGGTGTCGTTCCTGGCCAAGGAGGCCCGCAAACCGGGCAGCTACTTCTGGCCCAAAGGCGGGAAACGGCAGAAGAATCTGAGGAAAGGGACCACTCGTGTCTGATGTGATGGACAAGCTGATGAAGGCGATGACCGTCATCCAGTCGGTCAAACCGCCGCACATTCCGGACGGCACCGACGGAATGACCGCGATCATCGAATGGGGCCCGGGCGACAGAGGCGCGCCGCCGCATCGCCATCCCGGCGGACCGTGCTTCGGTTTCGTCATCGAAGGCGAGATGCTCTTCGAGCTGGAAGGCGAAGCCCCGCGCGTCATCAGAGCCGGGGAAGCGTTCTGGGAGCCGGGCGGTGACGTTATCCACTACTCCGACGGCAACAATCGCGACGACGTCCCGCTGCGATTCCTGGTGACGATGCTCTGCCAGCCCGGAGCCGACATGTTTGTCCTCGTCGACGATGCAGAACTCGAACAGCGCAAAGACCGTCGCTTCCAGGAGGGGCAGGAATGAGAGTCACCGTGGTAGGGGCTACCGGCCAGATCGGTGCGCAGGTCGTCGAATTGCTCACCGGCACAGGTCATGACGTCATGGTCGCCTCCCGATCTACCGGGGTGGACGCCGTCAGCGGTGACGGGGTGGCGACAGCTTTCGACGGCGTCGACGCTGTTGTCGACGTCCTCAACTCCCCCACCCTGGAACCCGGCGCGGCGGAGGATTTCTTCGCCACCTCCGCCACCACCCTGCTCTCGGAAGCCAAGAAGGCCGGCGTGCAGCACTACGTGGTGCTGTCGATCGTCGGGGTCGGCAGTATCGAGGCCGACGGCTATCTGCGTGGCAAGCATCTCCAGGAACAACTGGTAGCCAACTCCGGCGTGCTGTACACCATCGTGCGGGCCACCCAGTTCCACGAGTTCACCGAGAGCATCGCCGGTTCGCTGGTCACCGAAGGTGTTGCCCATGCACCGGATGCCTTGATCCAGCCCGTCGCGGCAGCCGAAGTCGCCGGCGTGGTCGCGCGGGTCGCCACCGAAGCGCCACGCAACGATGTGCTGAATTTCGGCGGACCGGAGAAAATGTCCTTCGCCGACCTCGCCCGCACCGTTTTCGCCGCACGAGGCAAAGACCTGCCCGTCGTCGTCGATCCGCAGGCCACCTACTTCGGTGTCCCGGTGCAGCACAACAGCCTGGTGACTGGCGAGGGCGCCGTGCTGGGCACCACCCGGCTCTCCGATTGGCTGGCCCGGTGACCGAGCTCGCCGGGTGCACGGCCATGGTCACCGGGGGCACTGCCGGCATCGGCTTCGCGACGGCCCACCGGCTGGTAGAAGCGGGTGCCTCGGTGATCATCACCGGCCGTGATCCCCAACGCGGCCGCCTCGCTAGGGAAAAGCTCGGGCCGACAGCGCAATTCGTTGCCGCCGACATGGCCGACTCAGCCGATGTAGAGCGACTGTCCCGGGAATTCGAACTCGACATCCTGGTCAACAATGCGGCTCGCTTTCCGGCCGGCCTGACTGTCGACCAGAATGAGAACGGGTTCGCGCACACCTTTGCCACCAACGTGCGCGGACTTTACTTCCTGGTGGCCGCGACGGTGCCCACCATGATCCGCCGCGGTGGCGGGGCCATCGTCAACGTCACGTCCATGGTGGCGTCCAAAGGTGTTCCCGGCGCCTCGGTATACAGCGCGTCCAAAGCAGCTGTCGAGCAGTTGACCCGGACGTGGGCCGTTGAGTTCGGTCCGCACAACATCCGGGTCAACAACGTCGCGCCCGGGCCGACCGCCACCGCGGGTGTCGCGGCCGAATGGGGTAAAACCAACGATGAACTCGGCCGCGCATTACCACTCGGGCGGACCGCTGATCCCGCCGAGATCGCCGAGGCGATCTACTTCCTGGCCTCCGCACGCGCCAGTTTCATCACCGGAACCACCCTTCATGTCGACGGCGGCGGCACCGCCGTCTGAAAGGACGATCATGGACTTCGACGACGTGGTGCTCCGCCGGCACTCCTCACGAATGTTCCTGCCGGACAAGCCCGTGCCCGAGGAAATGCTGCATGAGGCGCTGATACTGGCCATGCGTGCACCCTCGAATTCCAATGTCCAACCCTGGCGGTTGTTCCTGTCTACCGGTGCACGCCGGGAACGCCTCGGCGCGGCGCTGGCCCGCCAGGTGCGCACCACCCCGCCGCCGACGCTCGGTCTGCCGGAGTCGCACAGCCATCTGCGCCGCCAGTTGGGTGCCTTGCTGTACGGCGCGATGGGCGTCGCCCGCAACGACGACGCTGGCCGCTGGACCGCGCAGCTACGCAACTGGGACTTCTTCCGCGCCCCGGTGGCCGGCATCGTGTGCATGCATCGCGACCTCGGCATGCCCGATGCCATCGGCGTGGGGATGTTCCTACAGACGTTGCTGCTGGCATTGACCGAACGCGGCCTCGACAGCTGTGTACAGGTCTCCACCGCCCTCTACCCGGACGTGGTACGCCGAGTACTCGACATCCCCGACGAATTGACTGTCCTGTGCGGTGTCTGCATCGGCTACGCCGACCCCACATTCGCCGCCAATAGCATCGACACCCCACGTAACCCGCTGATCGAGAACGTCGTCTTCCTCAAGGATTGACCTGGACGACGCGCGGTGGACCGATACCGCGGCGAAATCTGCGTGCAATCGACGGCGACACCCGCTTCATGGGGCGCGGACCGCTGGGGGCGCCTGCCCCGGCGGCTGGTTGAGCCTCTTCCTGAGGTCACGGCGCGAACGAATCCCCAACTTGGTGAACACTTTCCGCAGATGCCACTCCACGGTGTGCGCACTGATGTACAGCTGGCCGGCGATCTCCTGATTGGTCAGGCCCTGGCCGGCCAGCTCGGCGATCTGATGTTCCTGCGGGCTCAGCTCATCACCAGCGGCTGTCGGCTGCTTACGGGTCTTCTGGCCCGCGGCCAGCAGTTCGCGGCGAGCCCGTTCGGCGAAGGCCATCGACCCCATCTGGACGAGCTCCTGGTGGGCGAGACGCAGCGGCTCCCGTGCGACTGTGGCAGGGCCGTTGCGGCGCAACCATTCCCCGTAAAGCAGTCGGGCCCGGGCCAGGCGGATGCGTTGCGACGTCGCTTCGAAACGCTCGATCGACTCGAGGTACAGCGCCTCCGCCTGCTCACCGTCGCTCAGCAAGGCCCGTGATCGGGCCAGTGCGGCCAACGCCCGCGGTGACCCAGCCGCCGACGTGCGCGCCTGAAGCCGATCGAAAACCTGCTCGGCGAATCCGCGATCGTCGGCGCGGACAGCGGCTTCGATTGCCTCGACCAACAACTCGCCGTGGAACCCGAGGTCGTCATACTCGCACGCGCTGTGTGCAGCCGATCGCGCCTCCGCATACCGGCCCAGCCCGTTGTTCAGCACCACGGTGGCGTAGTACGCCAGTCCGATCACCCGGCCCTCGCCGCGGGCGCGGCCCGACTCCAGAGCTGCCGTCGCCAATCGGGTGGCCTCGGCTTCATCTCCTCGCCAGGCCGACACGATGATCCGGTAGTACTTCAGCGGGGTGTAGTCGATGGCGATGGCCAGGTCATTCGCTTCGGCGACAAGTGAACTGGCCGCGGTCAATTCGCCACGCTCGACGGCGGCACCGGCACGTGACAACAGCGCCGGCGGCAGCAGCGCCAGCGCGCCGCTGTCGGTGGCCAGCTGCGCCGTGTGCGCCGAGAAGTCACGCCACCCGTCGTCCCACGTCTCGTGGATCAGACATTCATGGACAACGGGAAACGCCCGCCAGAACCACCCGCGGCTGCCGTCCCGGGCGGCCGTCTTGAGCGCGTCCAACGCGTGGCGCATGGCGGGCATCGCGTCGACCGGACCGAACGCCAACCGCTCGGCCAGCGCATGGGTTACGAGATCGAGTGGGGTCTGCGGCTGCCGTTTCGCCAGCGCGGCGTGCGCGGTCGCTGCAACATCGGCGGCCAACCCGGCTGAGGTGCGCCCGACGTACATCGCGGCGCTCAGCGCTTCCAGGTACGCCTCGGTGGCCAGGGTGGGGTCGAGCGCCTCCAACTGCCCGGCCGCCGCAGCGAACTGTGTTACGGCGGCGACGAGCGCGTCGGCGTCACCGCCGGCGCGTGCGGAGGCAAACGTCAACCGGGTCTTCAGTTGCGCGGAGCGGGCGCGTTGCAGATCGGTCAGCGGGCCCAGATCTGCAGTGGCCAGGAGACGACGGGCGTTGCCGAACGACGCGCTCTCGCGGTGGGCCTCGGCCGCCGCGAGCGCCCGTCCGGTACGGACTGCGGGGTCAGGAGTCAACTCCGCCGCCCGGGCCAGAAATGCTGCGGCAGAGGCGGTTCCACCGCGCTGCAACGCCCGCCCGGCTGATCGCTCCAGATCCGATGCCACCTGCTCATCAAGAGAATCGGCGGCCAGGGCGCGGTGCCAGGCACGCCGGTCCGGGTCGACAGTGGGGTCGGTGACGGCCGCCAGCGCCGCGTGCGCGAATCGGCGTTGCTCGACGGTGGCCGAGCGGTATGCCACCGACCGCGCCAACGGATGGTGGAACCGCACCCGGGTGTCTATCGCGATCAGGCCAAGGTCGTACGCGGGCGTCATCACTGTGGGTTTGAGATCCAGATGTGTCAACGCACGCGACAGCAGTGCCGGGTCGCCCACCGGTTCAGCGGCTGCGACGAGCAGCAGCATCCGGATGTCGTCAGGCAGGCCAGCGATCAGCGTGCGGTAATGCTCTTCGATGCCGGCCCTGACGTTTTCGGTGTGGAAGGATGCGATGTCCTTCGGAGTCTCCAGCAGCGCCAACGGGTTTCCCCGCGCTTCGGCCACGATCCGGTCCAGGATCGCCCCGTCCAGGCGACCCGGGTACGCCGACTCCAACAACCTGCGTGCGTCACCGTCGTCGAGTCCGCCCACCGCCAGGGTGGGCAACCCCGCGGTGCCGTCGATCGGGGTACGCGTCGCGAAAACCAACCCTACGGACTCGGCCTGCACACGGCGCGCCACGAAGAACAGCGTTTGCACAGACACGTGATCCAGCCACTGCACATCGTCGACCACGCACAACACCGGTCGATCCGCAGCGGCAGCCGCGAGCAGTCCCAGGATCGCCAATCCCACCAGGAACCGATTCGGCGCTGGACCGGTGTCGCTGAGACCGAAGGCCCGCTCCAACGCCTCGCGCTGCGGTTGCGGCAGACCCGATCGGTAATCCAGCACCGGTGCGCACAACTGCTGCAGACCCGCGAAGGCCAACTCCATATCGGATTCCACACCCACCGTGGTCAACACCGTGCAGTCCGCGGCGCCCTCCCGTAGAAACGTCAGGAGCGCCGTCTTCCCGATACCGGCCTCACCCATGAGTACCCGCACCTCACTGCGCCCGGAGCGCACGGCGTCCACCATCTCGGTAAGTGCCCGGCATTCGGCGGTGCGACCCGGCAACGCCGCATTGCGTCGGTCGCGGATCGCCGTCACGATCGAGATGCCCACCCGTCTGGAGCGCCGGATGCGGCCAGGGTCTCCTGACCGCGCGGTACCGGCAAATCCTGACATGCCGACCCGCCGAATGCATGGCCACCTGTGAACTACGGGTTTTCCGTGGTCCCTGCCGGTGATCTGACTGGCACGGTTGTCGAAGTACACCGGAGGGAGGGCAGGTGCAGAGAACGCCGGGGTTTTCGGGGCGCACGGCCATGGTCACCGATGCGACCACGGAGCTGGGACGGGTGACCGCACGCCTGCTCAAAACGGCCGGCGCTCAGCTCATCATCAGCGGCCAGGACGCCGGCGCCGGACGGGCTGCGGTCGACGAACTCGGACCCGGTACCCGCTTCATCGCCGCCGACCTGGCTGACCTGGAGTCCGTCGACCACCTCGCCCGCCAGGTTCCGGCCGACATTCTTGTCAATAATGCCGAGGTGGTGGACATCGATGCATTGGCCGGTCTGTACTTTCTCGTCAGTGCCGTCGCTCCCTGCATGATCCGACACGGTGGCGGAGCGATCGTCAACGTCGTGTCGGGGGCGACAGGTGCCGCAGCCGCGCTGACGCGCTGCTGGGCAACGGAATTCGGCGCAACCGGCATCCGGATCAATACCGTGGTGGCCGGAAGCCGAGTGAATCCGCTGGGCCGCGTCGGCACACCTCTCGAAATCGCTGAAGCCATTATGTTCCTCGCCTCCAGCCGGGCAAGTTTCATCACCGGCACCACACTGCATGTCGACGGCGGAGCGAGGATCGTGTGAGCATTACGAACTGGGTCGACCCCATACGACCCTCACCTCGTTCCCCCCCTCGGTCTCGTCGTCTTCTGCCAAAGGGCATACGAGCACACGTCCTGAATTGAATAAGGGAAGCTAATGTCAATAAAGAATCATTAGCTGTACTTGATCACTACTCGTCCATAGCCTCGAACGCATGGCTTCACCCGTGCTCATCGGATTCCTCACCACGATGGCGTTGATCGCCGCGATCGGGGCGCAGAACGCGTTCGTGTTGCGGCAGGGCATCCGTGGCGAGCACGTCATCGCCGTGATCGCGGTGTGCACGGTCTCCGATCTGATCCTGATCGCCGCCGGCATTGCCGGAGTCGGCGCGGTGATCACCGCCCATCCCGACGCCATGACGGTGGTGAAGTTCGGCGGGGCGGCCTTCCTCGTCGGGTATGGCGTGCTGGCCGCGCGCCGGGCGTTTCGGCCATCGACGCTCAACCCGTCCGAGCGCACCCCGGCCCGGCTGGCCGAGGTGCTGGTCACCTGTCTGGCGTTGACCTGGCTGAATCCGCACGTCTATCTCGATACCGTGGTGCTGCTCGGGTCCCTGGCCAACGAGCACCGGGAGCAGCGGTGGCTGTTCGGTGCGGGCGCGGTGGCCGCGAGTGCGGTGTGGTTCACCGGCCTGGGCCTGGGCGCGCGCCGCCTGGCCGGGCTGTTCGCCACCCCGATGACCTGGCGCATCCTCGACGGAGTGATCGCGGTGATGATGATCGCGCTCGGCGTGGGGCTTGCGGTGTCTTGACCATCGCCCGCGGCCGACGAGGCCCGCTGCACCGGGGACCTCTCGATCACTCGTGGGGGATGCGACAGAATTGCCAGGTGAATCGCATGTTCCGGCGTGAACCGTCCCCGGCCCCACCGTCTCTTGCGAACGGCCCAGCATGGTTCACCTCGGCACTGGACCAGGCTCCGCAGCATTCGGCGATCGATGTCGAGGGATGCCCGATCCACGTCCGCACCTGGGGCGATCCCGCCAATCCCCCGCTGGTGTTCGTCCACGGCGGCGGCGCCCATTCCGGCTGGTGGGACCACATCGCACCGTTCTTCACCCGCACCCATCGCGTCATCGCCCCGGACCTCAGCGGGCACGGCGACAGCGGCACCCGCACCGAATACTCCCTCGCGATCTGGGCCCGAGAAGTCCTCGCCGCGTCGGAAGCCTCCGGATCCTCCGCGCGCCCCACGATCGTCGGCCACAGCATGGGCGGCTGGGTCGGCGCCTCGGCCGCCACCCGCTACGGCGCCCAGATCGACAGCATCCTGGTCATCGATTCACCGCTACGCGACCGCGCCCCTGAAGAGGTCCGGTTGCGCACCCGCCGGGACAGCGCCGGCTACCCGAGCGAAGAGGAGATCCTGGCCCGGTTCCGGGCCGTGCCCAAGCAAGAGGTGACGCTGCCCTACATCGGCCACCACATTGCCACCGAGTCCATCCGCAAGACCGACGCCGGCTGGGTGTGGAAGTTCGACCCGGCCATCTTCGGCGGTCAGCTCCTCGACGAAACCCCCGCCGACGAAGAGCTCCTGGAGAACACCTTCGCCCGAATCCCCTGCCGGGTCGGGTATTTGCGATGCGAGAACGGCGTGGTGCCGCCCCCGATGGCCGAGCAGATCCGCTCGATGCTGCAACTCCGGGGTCCGTTCGTCGAACTCGCCGAGGCCGGCCACCACCCCATGTTGGATCAGCCCCTGCCGCTGGTGGCGACCATCCGCACCCTGCTGGAGCTGTGGTCGATCACCTAGCTTCAGAGCACCACCTCTCCGCTAAACCGCCAGCGCATCCCCCACCGGGGCGAAGCGATCGGCCCAGGGCATCGCCTGCTCGAGCTGGGCGGCCAGCTTGAGCAGCAGCGACTCGCCGGCCAGTGGTGCCACGAATTGCACCCCGAGCGGCAGACCGTCGGCCGTCCAGTGCAGTGGCAGCGAGATCGCCGGGCGGCCGGTGATGTTTCGCCAGCTGCGTGTAGGGCACCCAGCCCAGGTTCTTGTCCACCATGTCATCGACGATCTTGGTGTAGCGCAACATGCTCGCGGTCCGGGTCTTGATCAGAACGTCCGCGGCGCGCTGCAGCGCGACCGGCAGATCGAACTCGCCGACCCGCGGAGGCGGGGTGGCCAGGGTGGGCGTCAACAGCAGGTCGTACGACTCGAAGTACGTGCTCAGCCGCCGGGTGTGCTCGTGGCGGCGCTGCACCGCGTCCAGGTAGTCGACACTGCTCGTGGCGCGACCGATAGCCGCCATGATGAGCGTGTCCCGTTCGAACGCGTCGTCACCCGCGCCGGTCAGCCGCTTGGCCTCGGCGAGCTCCCATGCGCTGTAGACGAACCAGGTCAACAGGAAGTCGCGGGCAAGCGCGGCGTCGTCGAAGGGCGCTCGGGGCAGTTCCTCGACATGGTGGCCGAGTTCGGTCAGCGCGGCAGCCGTTGCCTCGACGGCGGCGAACGCCTCCCGGTGGGGTGTCGGGTTGATCGCCGTCGGCACCCGCAGCCCGATCCGCAGCTTTCCGGGGTCCGCTCCCACACAGGACGCGAACGACTCGGNGCGGCCGCCGATCCTCCCGAGCTCCCGCCCGGCGACCTGGCCAGATCCCAGGGGTTGCGCGCCGGCCCCCACGCGTCGGGCTCGGTGATCCCCTTCGCCCCAAACTCCGGTGTGTTGGTTTTCCCGAAAATGACCAGGCCGGCGTCGAGCCACCGCTGGACGACCGTGGCGTGCTCGGGGGCGATCAGCGACATCTGCGCACGTGAACCGGCCGAGGTCGGCAAACCCGCATAGTCCTGCGCAAGGTCCTTGATCAGGAATGGCACCCCGGCGAACGGACCGGTCAGGTCCTCCGACGGCGAAGCGGGGACGTCGCGGATGATCGCGTTGATCTTCGGGTTCACCGCCGCCGCGCGCTCCCGGGCGGTGGCGAGCAGCTCAGCCGCCGAAACCTGCTTGTCGGCAACCAGTTTCGCCAGGGATGTGGCGTCGTGCGTCCGGTACTCGTCGAAGTCCATCCCACGAACCTAGACCGCGTCGACTTTGCGCGGTGATCTACCGCCACCACGGAGCACTGTGACCTGCGGTGAGAGGGGGTCGATGACGGGGCGTGGCCCTCGTTGGGCAAGCTGAACACCAACTGACCCGAGGAGGACACCGTGGACTTCACCACGATCCGGCACCAGCTCGACGACGGGATCCTCACCGTCGTCCTCGATCGCCCGGACAATCTCAATGCCTTCACCGTCGAAATGGCCGACGAGTTGGAGCAGACCTTCGTCGCGGTCAACGACGACGACGCGGTACGGGCGGTCATCGTGACCGGCGAGGGCCGGGCGTTCTGCGCCGGCATGGACCTGTCGAGCCAAGGCAATGTGTTCGGCCTCGACGAGTCGAAATCGCCGAGCCTGGCCGACATGGCCGACCTCGACGATCCCGAGCTGCGCCGGGTCCGGGACACCGGCGGCCGGGTGACACTGGCGATCTACGCCTGCCGCAAACCCGTGATCGCCGCCATCAACGGCGCCGCGGTCGGGATCGGCGCGACGATGACGCTGGCCATGGACGCCCGGCTGATGTCGACGAAGGCCCGCTTCGGGTTGGTCTTCGGGAAGCTCGGCATCACTCCGGAAGCGTGTTCGACCTGGTTCCTGCCCCGGATCGTCGGTTTGCCAACGGCTTTGGATCTGGTGTACCGGTCGGACATTCTCACCGCCGACGCCGCGCGCGAGATCGGACTGGCACAGGCCGTGTACGAACCGGACGCCCTCATCACCGAGGCACGTGCGCTGGCCGACGCGTGGACCCGCGACCGCTCCCCGGTGTCGGTCGCGCTCATGCGGCAGATGCTCTACCGAAACGCCGCCGAGCCGCATCCGGTCGACGCGCACCGGGTGGACTCACTGGCGATGTTCTACACGAGCATCGGCGACGGGCACGACGGTGTGCGGGCGTTCCTCGAAAAGCGGCCACCGCAGTTCTCCGGCCACGCCTCCGAGATGCCCCCGTTCTACGAGGAGTGGATCGCAGGCGGCGCTCCACCACAGTGACGCGGACGTTTGGCGCGCCCGCAAAGCGGCTACCGACAACGCATGTCTCAACCGAACCCCGACAGCCGCATCGACGACGTAGCCCCGGGTGACCTCATCGGCCTGGGCACCGGCGAACCGGCCTGCAAGGTCGTGCACAAGGAGGCGGCGGAGTCCGGCTTCCTGGTGACCTTCGAGGGCAACGACGGTGCGACTTTTCAGCGCGAGTTCGCCGCCGGCACCCCGGTCACGCGGTCATTGGAGTCCAAGTGGGAATCCCCCCAGAGCCCGACCCGACATTCCAAGCCGTGAGCGGAGGCGCGCTGAACGTCACTGGTCGTCACCGGATTCGACGAAACGGCAACCTATTCGAAGCGCTCCGCGGATCGTTCGTGTGACGGCGGGTGGCCCGTCCACCTGATATAGGCCCGGCGAAATTCTCGGGCGTCTTCAAAGCCGACTTCGGCCGCGATCTGATGGATCGGCATGCCGGTCTCGCGGATGAGTCGCTTCGCGTGTTCGCTGCGGAGCCTGTCGCGGAGCGCGCTGAATCGCTCACCGCTCGAACCGAGTCGGCGGCGCAACGTCCGCTCGGTCATGTTCAGGCGCGTGGCCACCTCCGACATGGTCGGCGGCTGCCGCAGGCTGTCGCGCAGCATCGTCTCCACCACGAACACGAGATCGTCACGTGCCTCGGTTCGCTCGAGCATGTCCCGGCACGCGGCCACCGCTACCGCGTGCGTGGACGGGTCATGCCGTGGCAGGGGAAGGCTCAACAGTCGTTGCGGGAATGCCAGCCGGTTCCCATCCGCATTGAACAAGACCGGACAGCCGAAGAACTCGCGGTACAAGTGCGCGTATCGCGGGGCTGGATAGCTGAACTGGGCATATTCCGGAGCCGGACGAGAGTCTTCCAACACCGACCGCATCATCACGAGGACACTGCAGAACAGCTCTTCACACAGGAACGGCAGGATCGTGGGCTCCGGGTGACGCTCATGTGCACGCAGAGTCCAGATTTCGTCGAGGAACTGGACATCGACATCCATCAGGCTTCCCGTGGTCCGCTGCAGTTCCAAGCCGATATCCATTGCCGCAGAGAGGTTTTCCGCGGACCGGATGGCTAGCCCGAGCACCCCGAACGAAAGATACATGTCACGCGAGCCCACTTCGATGCCCAGGCCGCGATCCGGCATCGCCTCGACGGCACGCCGCAGGAAGTCCGCGGCCTGCCGAAAAGACACCCGGGCATCGGGCGAACGCAGGTGAACCTCGCCCAGGCCGGCCGCCGCGAGCCAACGCTGCACCGGCAGACTCCGGCGCTCGGCGACCTCGACCACGTTGACGAGCACCGAGGTGGGTATCGAGGCCGTGCTACCGAGGCTCGTCGGCACCGAACGATTCACGCAACCCCCTCACCGCATTGTCCGGTTTGCCCCCCATTGTGGTCACGATAACCCTCGCTCGCACATGTCTCTGTCGGGTTAGCTCCCCAACCATGTCGATCGATCTCTCCGCATCGCCTGAGCGCCCCGGCCCGTGGGAGGCACCGGACGAATACTGGCCGCTACTGGCCGAAGCCACCGTCGATCTGGATCCGCCATTGGCAGTACTGGATCTGGACGCCTTGGCGTACAACGCGCACGACTTGCGCCGGCGCGCCGGAGCGACCCCGATCCGGGTGGCGTCGAAGTCGGTGCGATCACGCGCCGTCCTGGCCGCCGTGCTCGCGTTGGACGGCTACGCCGGGGTACTCGCCTACACATTGCCCGAGGCATTGTGGCTGGCCGCAGGCGATGACTTGTATCCGCCCATCGGTGATGTCGTGGTGGCGTATCCGAGCGTCGATCGGGCAGCCATCGCCCGTCTCGCGCGGTCGCCGGAGCTTGCCGCCCGCGTCACGCTCATGGTGGATTCCGTTGACCAACTCGATCTCGTGGACCGGGTGGCGGCGGCGTCATCGCGGGAGACGTTGCGTGTGTGCCTCGACCTCGATGCGTCATGGAAGGCGCCTGGCCTCGGGCATCTCGGGGTGCGGCGGTCGCCGGTACATTCCGCGGAACAGGCCAGGGCACTCGCCGAAACCGTTGCCTCGCGTCAGGGGTTCACGCTCGTCGGCCTGATGGCGTATGAGGCTCAGATCGCCGGCGTCGGTGACGCCGTACGGGGGCGCAGGGTCCGATCCGGGATCGTCCGATTGATCCAGCGGCAATCCAAGGAAGAGTTGCTCGAACGTCGTGGCAGCGCAGTGGCCGCGGTGCGTGAGGTCGCGGACCTGGAGTTCGTCAACGGTGGCGGCACCGGCTCGCTTGAGTTCACATCTTCCGACCCGTCGGTGACCGAAGTAGCCGCGGGCAGCGGACTTTTCGGTTCGCATCTGTTCGACTCCTACCGTGCCTTCAGTCCCGCGCCCGCGGCGGCGTTCGCACTCCCCGTCGTCCGCAAGGCTGCACCTCAGATAGCAACGCTGCTCGGTGGAGGCTGGATCGCCTCGGGGCCACCCGGAAATGACCGTGTCCCCCTGCCGGTTTGGCCCCAGGGCTTGCGCCTGTTGCCCGCGGAGATGGCCGGCGAGGTCCAGACGCCGGTGGCCGGCCGGCCCGCGGCAGCGCTGCGCGTCGGTGATCGAGTGTGGTTCCGCCACAGCAAGGCCGGTGAGCTCAGCGAGCACGTCGACGGGTTCAACGTGATTCATCGCGGGCACGCGGTGGACGAGATCCCGACCTATCGCGGCGAGGGGAAGGTCTTCCTGTGACACGGCACGGGTGGTCCAACTGGGGCCGGACTCAGTCGGCCCGACCGGCGCAGGTGATTCAGCCCAGCACCGCCGAGAACGTCTCGAAGGCCGTCACGAGGGCGACCGCCACCGGTCACCGCGTGAAGGCCGTCGGGTCCGGCCACAGCTTCTCGGCGATCGCAGTCGCCCCGGAGATCCAGATCGACCTGCACCAGCTCAGCGGAATCCTGCACGTCGACACCCACCGCAGGCGGGTGAGAGTTGGTGGCGGAACACGGCTGTGGCAACTCTCGCGGCTGTTGGCGCCGTACGGGCTGGCCCTGGAGAACATGGGCGACATCGACCGGCAGACCATCTCGGGCGCCATCTCGACCGGAACGCATGGAACCGGCGCCACCTTCGGCGGTCTGGCCACCCAGGTGGTCGGCCTCACCCTGGTGGCGGGCGACGGACAGGTGGTGCACATCGACGAGCTTCGCAACGCCGAGTTACTGCCCGCGGCCCGCGTCGGCCTCGGCGCGCTCGGCGTCATCGTCGAGGTGACCCTGCAGTGCGTCCCCAGTTTCGCGATTCGTGCCGTGGAGAAGGTCGAACCATTGCACGACGTCCTCGACTCATTCGACCAACGTATGACCCAGGCCGACCATTTCGAGTTCTTCTGGCTTCCGCACACCGATGTCGCCCTGACCAAGACCAACACCCGACTGCCCGCCCAGAGTTCTGCCAACCGCGCGGGGCAGCTGCGGCATCGGATCGAACAGGAACTGCTCGAGAACGGTGTCCTCGGTGCGGTCTGCGCGCTCGGCAGCGCGGCGCCGGCCACGGTTCCTGTCCTGAACAGGGCCGTCATCAGATGCGCCGGTGAACGCGAACACATCCAGCAGTCCGATCGTGTCTTCACCTCACCGCGGCGGGTGCGGTTCCGGGAGATGGAATACGCGATCCCCTACGAGTCGGCAGTCGACGCCTTCGAGGAAGTCAGGCGGTTGATCGCCGAACGAGGTTGGCGCATCGGCTTTCCGATCGAAGTACGCGCATCCGCCGCCGATGAGAACTGGTTGTCGATGGCCTACGGTCGGCGCAGCGCCTACATCGCCGTGCACCGATACGTTCGTGACGATCCGGCCGAATACTTCTGCGCCGTCGAACAAATCATGCGCCGCTACGACGGAAGGCCCCACTGGGGCAAGATGCACAACCGAACCGCGCTCGACCTCAAGGGCAGCTATCCGCGGTTCGACGACTTCCTGACCGCCCGCGATCAGCTCGATCCCCAGCGGGTATTCGCCAACGACTACCTGCGATCAGTTCTCGGAGCCTAGGACCGCACAACTAATGTACGTTAGTACATTAGTTGTGAACACCGGGAGGAAACGTGCCTTCGGCCAAGAAGACACCAGCTCGGCGTGTGTCGCCGGCCCCAGAGAAGCGCCGTCGCCAGATTGTCCAAGCCGCAGCGGAATTGATCGTCGAGACCGGCTCGATCGAACTCACCCACCGCAAGATCGCGGCTAAGGCACAGGTTCCGTTGGGTTCGACAACTCAGTATTTTGCGACCCTGGACGACATCCGCTCGGCCGCCATGCAGTACCTCGCCGACAAGGTCGACGACGATATCGCCGAGTTCCAGAAGGCTCTCGACAGCCACGGCCCGTCGGCGGCCGCCTTCGCCGACAAGTACCTTCCACAACTGCACGATCGCCAGACCGCCCGTGCCGAGACCGCGTTGATCTGCGCCGCGGTTACCAACAACGACCTGCGGGTACACGCGCTGCGCTGGTACGAGGGCCTCGTGGCGGCCCTCGAACCACACATCGGCCGCGAAAACGCCACGGCTGTCGGAATTTTCGCCGACGGGGTGACTGTGCACGCGGCACTCAACGACGCCCCGATCGATCGCGACCTGCTGATCAACTCATTGAACGCACTCATGCACCGTTGAAGCGGTCAACGCCGCGTGGCAGCGTCCATGAGCTGCTGCAGCATTGTGCCGCGCGGGTCACCCTCCAGCGCCAGTTCGGTATTGCAAACCACCGCCGCGCCTACTCCGCGCTGCAGATCCAGCATCACATACGACGCCGTGCCGAACTCGCTGCCGGCGTGCTGCCAGACTCCCTCGGCGTCGCCGTCCACCCGATGCCATGCGAAACCCTGGGAGATCATCGGCAGCGGCGCGTCGGATGCGGCCAGGATTTCGGGCGAGACCTGATCGGACAACGCGGCAACCGCCCAGCGCTTCTCCAGCACCTCCGTGCCGTCAATCGTGCCCTGCCCAAGCCACATTCTCGCCCAGCGAGCCAGATCGAACGCGTTCGACCGCAGGCCGCCGTCGGCAAGCAGACAACTCGTGTACGGCGCGTACTCGACGTGACCGGTGAAATCGTCGGGGATGTCATGCGGGATGAGATTGCGGTAATCCGGCCACATCCCCCTCTTGACACCGTTGTCAAACCAGGCGTGCGGGTGTGCCCGGTCCGACTCGGCCAGGTGATCCCGGTTGAAGTCCGAACGGTTCATGCCCGCCGGGCGAAGAATCGAATCTCGGCAGTAGTCCGCGAAGTACTGACCCGTGACGGCTTGGACAATGTGTCCGGCCAGGTCGTATGCGATGTCGGAGTACAGATGCGCCTGCCCCGGAACAGCTTTCGTGAAGTTGTCGCCGGAGTACGTCCAACCCCGTGGTGTCGGCGTCAGGAAGTCGTGCAGCCACCGCCCCATCTCGGCAGGGTCTGCCACCGGCCCCACCCGGTACGAATACCCGTAGGGACCCGGTTCAATTGGGCTGTCGATCGGCGTCAGATGCGTGATGAGGTGCCGAACCGTGATCGGAGCATCGGGATGATGCGGGCTACGTACGCTCGCGGGCCCATACATACGGCTATGCGCGAGAACGTCGTTGACGTCGGCATCCAAATCGAGTCGGCCCGCTGCAATCAACTGAAGCACCGCGGTGGCAGTCACCGTCTTGGTCACCGACCCGATATTCAACGTGCTGGCCGGCGTCATCACCAACCCGTCGCGCGCCAGCCCCCACGCATCGGCGAAGACGGTGCCTTCGCGCGTGACGGCCGCGACGCTGCATCCCCGCACCTTCTGCGCATCTGTCAAGCCACGGAAGTCGTTTCGCATCGCCTCGGGGAGCGGTGGCACGTCATCCACTGGACCGGACGCCCCGGCGTCATCGTTCGATGAGCATGCAGCAACACCCACCATCGCAGCGGCGGCCGCCGCACCCAGCATGACCTGTCGTCGAGTCGGTTCACCCACGTCGATCCGTTCCCTTCTGAACATCGGCCGCTACACAGCAGTCATCAAGCCGTTCCGGCGGGCAGGCACCCGGCCAGACGTGAATGTACATTTGTACATTCATGTCGGCAAACCAATAGATTCACTACAGCGTGATCCTGGGCCCGGGCGAGGCCGCGGAGTTCGACAGCCGCACGCCGCACTGGTTCGGCAGCGTGGGCGGTCAGGTCGAGATTCTCAGTCTTCGGGCCACATGGCCAGCGCCTGCACGTGCGCGCGAAAACGACCTAGCTGCGATCTCCGTGGAGGCTGGCCCGTCGCTATCGGCGAGCTGCCCGCAGGCCTCCACCACCCTCTTGTCACATAACGCTACGGCGCGTAGCGTAACGCCGCGTGACCCGGAGCTTTCACGTCGGCCAGCCGTTCACCACGTCCGACGTCGACATCGCGGCGGCATTAGAGCAGGTCAGTATCCCGACGCTGCTGCTTTCGCTCGTGCACATCACCGGCGACCCGCGCTTCATCCGCGAGTTCAAACAGGCCGGGTTGTTCCTCAACGAGGTCCAGGGCTTCATGAGCGAGGAGGACAAGGCGCGGGCCCGCGAGGTGGCGCTGCCGGTGATCGCCGACTACCGCGACCGCGGTTGCCCGGTCCCCGATCCGCTACCCGCCGAGGTGGTCCGGGAGATGATGGACTGGGCGGCTTGCGAGCCGGTGGATGACGACAACGTGCCGCTGATGCTCGAAGAACTCGATCTCGAAGGCGTCGACCCGCGCCGGCCCGCCACCCTGGAGAACACCGACGGTTTCCGCGTCGTCGTCATCGGCTGCGGCGAGTCCGGGGTACTGGCCGGGGTGCGCCTCAAGCAGGCCGATATCGATTTCACCATCGTCGAGAAGAACGCCGGGCCGGGCGGAACCTGGTGGGAGAACAGCTATCCCGGCGCCCGAGTGGACGTGGCCAACCACTTCTACTGTTACAGCTTCGAACCCAGCAACCACTGGGATCACTTCTTCGCCGAACAGCCCGAGCTGCGCCAGTACTTCCGCGACGTGGTGGACCGCCACCATCTGGAACCGCACATCCGGTGGAACACCGAGGTGCTCTCGGCCGCGTGGGACGGCGACATGTGGAACGTCACCGTGCGCTCGGCGACCGGCACGGAGACCCTCAAGGCCAACGCGGTGATCACCGCCGTCGGCCAGCTGAACCGGCCCCAGATTCCCGACTTTCCCGGCGCGGAAACCTTTGCCGGACCGGCATTTCACTCCGCGGCGTGGGATCACGACGTGGATGTCACGGGCAAGCGGGTGGCACTGATCGGCGCCGGCGCCAGTGGCTTCCAGATCGCCCCGGCCATTGCCGACAAGGTCGAGCACCTCACCGTCTTCCAGCGCACCGCCCAGTGGATGTTCCCCAATCCGATGTACCACGAGCCGGTCGCCGACGGCGTGCGCTGGGCGATGGAACACCTCCCGTATTACGGCCGCTGGTACCGCTTCCTATTGCTGTGGCCCGGAGCCGACAAGGGTCTGGACGCCGCGCGGGTCGACCCGGCCTACAACGATCAGGACAACGCGGTCAGCGAGATCAACGCCATCGCCCGCATCATGTTCACCGACTGGATCACCACCCAGGTCGGCGACGACGCCGACCTTCTGGCCAAGGTGCTGCCGGACTATCCGGCCACCGGCAAGCGCACGCTGCAGGACAACGGCAGCTGGCTCGGCACCCTCAAACGCGACAACGTCGACCTGATCCGCACCCCGATCGAACGCATCACCCCGACCGGCGTCGTCACCGCCGACGGCGAGACGTACGACGCCGATATCATCGTGTACGCCACCGGGTTTCGGGCCACCGATGTGCTGTTCCCGATGACGATCACCGGGCGCGACGGCGTCGACCTGCACGAGGCCTGGGGTCAGCGGCCCTACGCCTACCGGGGCATCACGGTTCCTGGGTTCCCGAACTTCTTCATGACCTACGGCCCGGGAACACACCTGGCCCACGGCGGCAGCCTGATCCTCAATTCCGAGCTGCAGATGCGCTACATCAACCAGTGCCTGGAACATCTGATCACCACGGGCGCCAAGACCATGGAACCGCTGCCCGAGCCGACGAAAGAATGGCACCAGCGGTCGCAGGAACAGATCCGACAGACCGTGTGGGCACATCCCTCGGTCAAGCATTCGTACTTCAAGAACCCCGACGGCGAGATTCACACCGTGAGCCCGTGGCGGCTGAGCGAATACCGCTCGGCCGTCAACGAACCCGTCTGGTCCGACTTCACAGTGCAGGAGGCATGATATGCGCGCAGTCGTCGTGGACAGCGCCGGAAAGATTCACGTCGAGAACCGGCCGGACCCGGTCCTGCCCGGCCCCGACGGCGCCATCGTCCGGGTCGAGGCCGCCTCGATCTGCGGATCGGACCTGCACTTCCTGGAGGGCCACTATCCGATCGCCGATCCGGTGTCGGTCGGGCACGAGGCCGTCGGCACCATCGTCGAATTGGGCACTGAGGTCACCGGTTTCGCCGTCGGCGACCGGGTATTGGTGTCCTCGGTGGCCGGCTGCGGGCACTGCGCCGGTTGCGCCACCAGCGACCCGATCCGCTGCGTGCAGGGCCCGCAGATCTTCGGTACCGGATTCCTCGGCGGTGCGCAGGCCGAACTTCTCGCGGTACCGGCCGCCAACTTCCAGCTGTTGAAGATGCCGGAGCACATCAGCACCGAACAGGCGCTGCTGCTGACCGACAACCTGGCCACCGGCTGGGCGGCGGCCAAACGCGCCGACATCCCGATCGGTGGTTCCGTCGCGGTGATCGGCCTGGGCGCGGTCGGCATGTGCGCCCTGCGCAGCGCGATCACCCTCGGTGCGGCAAAGGTTTTCGCCGTCGACCCGGTGGAGGCTAGGCGCAACCGCGCGGCCGCATCGGGCGCGATCACCTTCGCCCCGCCCTCGGCGCAGGCCATCCGCGAGGCCACCGGCGGCCTCGGCGTGGACTCCGTCATCGACGCGGTGGGCATGGACGCCTCGATCAACGACGCCATCGACGCGGTCCGCGCCGGCGGCACGGTGTCGATCGTCGGAGTACACGACCTGCAGCCGTACCCGATGCCCGCGCTGGCCTGCCTGCTGCGCAGCCTCACCATCCGGTTGACCACGGCGCCGGTTCAGCAGACGTGGCCCGAGCTGATCCCGCTGTTGCAGGCCGGCCGGCTCGACGTCGACGGGATCTTCACCACCACACTGTCACTGGATGACGCCGCCGACGGCTACGCCAAGGCATTCTCCCGCTCGGGTGAGCACCTGAAGGTCCAGCTCAAGCCGTAGCGAGGTTTCGTTCTGCACTCAGGGCGCGGGGCACTCGCACCTTCACGCCCTGGACGCAGAGTCGACGGCCGCCTGCATGTACTCACGCAGGTTGTCCCGCAGCGCGGAGACACCGCGCTGCATGGTCGCGAGTTCTTCCATCGACAGGCCGGTGGCCGCCACCAACTCGGTTTCCAGAGCCTCCTCCCGGAGTTCGCGGCCGGCATCGGTCAGGCTGACGATCACCTGGCGTTCGTCACCTGGATCACGTCGTCGCGTCACGAATCCCAGCGTTTCGAGCTTCTTCAGGATCGGGGTCAAGGTGTTGGATTCCAGGAACAACTTCTCGCCCAGACCGCCCACCGTCTGATGGTCCTGCTCTGACAGCGCGACGATGGCGATGTACTGCGTGTAGGTAATGCCATGCCGGTCCAGGATCTGCTTGTAGGCCTTCCCATAGGCAAGGTTCGCCGAGTAGATCGCGAAGCACAGGAAGTCCGTCAGTTTGGGCGCCTTGGAGGACATGCCTAATTATATCGGACCCGATTCAATCGGACGGGATGGAATTCGGGACTCCCGGCGTTCATCTCTGACGCATCCAATTGGACGGACCCGTCCTCTCACGAAGGAGAACCGCAATGACCACCAGCGACACCGGCAACGTGCTCTACACCGCCCAGACCCACACCACCGGCGGTCGCCAGGGCGAGTCCTACAGCTCCGACGGCAACCTCGACATCCAGCTCACGCCCCCGGGAGGCCAGGGCACCGGCACCAATCCCGAACAGCTGTTCGCGGCCGGCTGGTCGGCATGTTTCCTCAGCGCCATGGGCCTGACCGCGGGCCGGCACAATGTGAAGCTGCCCGCCGAGACCGCGGTGGACGCCGAGGTCGACCTGCTCAACACCGACGGGGCGTTCTCCCTGCGGGCGCGACTGAACGTCAGCATCCCAGGTGTCGACCGGGAGACCGCCCAGGCCATCGCCGACGACGCGCACCAAGTCTGCCCGTACTCGAAGGCGACTCGCGGCAACATCGACGTCACCATCAGCGTGGCCTGACCCCCGGCCGGGGTCACTCCTTCAGGTCCAGCACCGGCGTCGGCCGTTGGAAACCGCGAGTGACCCCGGCCAACCACACGAATCCCGCCGCCAACCAAGCCAACCCGATGATCAACGTGACCCCGGACAGGCTGGTCCACAACCACACGGTGAGCAGGAAGCCGATCAACGGTAGGACCAGGTTGTTGACCACACCCGCCCCGGCACGCTCCCCGCGGTCGACGAAGTAGTGCTTGATGACGGACAGGTTGACCGCCGAGAACGCCACCAGCGCACCGAAACTGATCAGCGAAGCCAGGGTGGACAACGAGATCACCATCGCCAGCAGCGACACCGCCGAAACCGCCAGGATCGCGTACACCGGGGTGGCGAACCGTGGCGAGACGTGACCGAAGAACTGCCGCGGCAGGATGCCGTCGCGGCCCATCGCGAACAGGATTCGGGCCACCGAAGCCTGCGAGGTGATGGCGGATCCGAGCGCACCGGCGACATAGGCCGCCGTGAAGAAGGTCTGCAGGAACTGCCCGCCCGCGGCCAGCATCAGATCCAGCGATCCGGACTCGACATCGGCGAACTGATTGGACGGGAACACCAGCTGGCCGAGGTAGGACAGCACGACGAATATCACCCCAGAAACCAGCGTCGCGATCATGATCGCCTGCGGCACAGACCGTTTGGGCTCCTTGGCCTCCTCCGACAATGTTGACACCGCGTCGAAGCCCAGGAACGACAGACACAGGATCGCCGCGCCGGCCAGCACCGGGCTGAAGCCGTCGGCGCTGCCGTCACCGTGGAACGGCGCCATCAGATCGAGCGTGCCCAGGCTCAACACCTTGGAGCAGGCCAGCACCAGGAACGTCCCGATGAAGATCGCCTGCACCGCGATGATGACGAAGTTGGCCCTGGCCACCGACACGATGCCGACGACATTGAGCACCGTCACCACGGCGATGGACAGTAGGACGAACACCCAAGCCGGAATCGCCGGCAGCGCCGCATTCAGATAGATCCCGATCACCAGGTAATTGATCATCGGTAGGAACAGGTAATCCAGCAGCAGCGACCATCCGGCGAGGAACCCGACCGGAGCGCCGAACGTCTTCTGCGTGTACGTGTATGCCGAGCCCGCGACCGGATAGGCGACGGCCATCACGGCGTACGACCTGGCGGTGAACACCATGGCGGCCAGCGTCACCAGGTACGCGACCGACAGCCGGCCGCCGGTGGTCTGGGTGACGATGCCGTAGGTGGTGAACACCGTGAGCGGCACCATGTAGACCAGTCCGAACAACACCAACGACGGCAATCCGAGAGCCCGGCGCAGCCGTCCCTCCGCGACGTCAGTCACATCGGCCATGACAGTTCCTTTCACTTCGCGGCCGAATAGACCTGCGTACCTTGCAAATAAGTGGCGCGTACTTGCACCGTCGGCAAATCGGGCGGGGAGACGTACCGCGGATCGCGGTCCAACCACACCAGATCAGCACTCGCCCCGGGGGCGATGTGGCCCCATTCCTTTTCCGCGAAAGCCTGATACGCCACCGCGCCGGTGTACGACGACAGGGCCGGCTCGATCGGGAGAATCTCCTGGGGCGTCCAGCCACCCGCGGGCGCCCCCTCTGAGGTGCAGCGTGAGATGGCGACTGCGATCCCGTCCAGCGGCGCGCCCGAGGACACCGGCCAGTCCGATCCGAATGCCAATGCCGCACCGGAGTTCTCCAATGTGCGCATCCGGTACTGCCGGTCGGCCCGCTCGGCGCCGAGCCGGGGAATGGTCAGCACCGTCATGAGGGCGTCCATCTGCGCCCACAACGGCTGCATGTTCGGAATTACCCCGAGTTCGGCGAACCGGCCCAGGTCGGCGTCGTCCACCAACTGGGCATGGGCGATCACCGGGCGCCGGTCCCGCGGGCCATTGTGCCGCGCAACGTATTCGATGGCGTCCAAAGCCTGACGGACCGCGGCATCGCCGATGGCGTGGATATGGATCTGAAAACCAAGGGCGTCGACTTTCCTGGCGGCCTCGGCCAGTGCATCGCCCTCCCACAATTGCATGCCGTGCGAATGCAGCCCCGAGCAGTAGGGCTCGAGCAGCGCGCCGGTTTCGTTCTCCACCACCCCGTCGGCGAAGAACTTCACCGTCTGCGCGGTCAGCAGCGGCGAACCTGCCGCCTCGACCCGATCCCTGGCGGCGGCGTATTGCGTTACCTGCGTGTCGAAGTGGCGTGGATCGGCGTAGAACGCCAGATTGAACCGCATCCGCAGCGCGCCTTGCCCGGCAGCCGCAAGGTAGGTGTCGAGCTCGGCCGGTTCCACCCAGGCGTCTTGAACCCAGGTGACACCGCGGGCCAGGTAGTAGTCGGCAGCCGTACTCAGCGCGGCGATTCGCACCGCCTCGTCGCGGGGCGGCATCACCGCGGTGACCAGGTCGGTGGCGCCCCACTCACGCAGCGTGCCCAGGGGGGAGCCGTCCTCGCGCCGCGGGATCTCACCGAGCACCGGATCGGGTGTGTCGGCGGTGATCCCGGCGCGCTGCAGCGCAACCGAATTCACCCACATGGTGTGATAGTCCCAGGCCCGCAGCACCACCGGCCGGTCCGGAACCGCGGCGTCCAACCATCGCGCGTCGAACAATCCGCCCGGGGCCAGGCTTCCGTCGTACGAGGCACCGACGATCCACTCCTGATCGGGGTTCGCATCCGCGAATTCTTTTACCGCTGAAACAATCTGGTCGATCGATCGGCAGGGCCGCACCGCGGGGCCCGCCGATTCCAAACCACCGAACAGGGGGTGGGCGTGGCCGTCACCGAACGACGGCATCAGGAAACCGCCCTCGAGGTCGACGTTCCGGTCGGCGGTCGAAGCCAGCGCATCGGCTCCGAGTGCCCGCACCACGCCGTCGGCGACCAGCAGCGCATCGGTGGTCCCTGACGGAGCCCAGATTGTCCCGCCGTGGAACAGAGTTGCCGTCGTGTCGAGCACGGTCACGCGCTTACCTCCCGGTAGATCGGAGATGGTTGTTGTTGGGTGATGCAATGAATTCCGCCGCCACGCTCGAACAGTGGGCGGGCATCGACTGTGACTACTTCGCGTCCGGGGTACTGCTCGGCCAGGATCGCCACCGCATCCGCATCATGCGGATCGTCGAACGCACAGGCGATCACACCGCCGTTGACCACCAGGTGGTTGATGTAGCTGTAGTCGACGAAGCCGTCGGCATCGGTAAGGGTGGCCGGCGCGGGCATCTCGACGACCTCGAACCTGCCCGCCAGCGATGACCGAATCTCCTTACAGACCAGGTTGTCCGGGTGCGATTCGGCGTTCTGCGTGTGTAGGAGCACTCGCCCCGGGGCGGTGATCGCCGCGACGATGTCCACGTGGCCGCGGGTGCCGTAGCGCTCGTTGTCACGGGTCAGTCCGCGCGGCAGCCACACCACCTCGGTGGCGCCGATGGTGCGAGCCAGTTCGGCTTCGACAGAGGCCTTGGTCGCACCGGGATTTCGGCCGGGATCGAGTTGCACGGTCTCGGTGACCAGCACCGTACCCTGCCCGTCGGCCTGAATACCGCCACCCTCGTTGACAAGTGCGGACGGCACGACGGTGACGCCCGCCAACTCGCCCACGATGGTCCCGACCTTGGCGTCACGATCCCAACGGGCCCAGTCCTGCGCGCCCCAACCGTTGAATGTCCAGTCGACGGCGGCCACCGAACCATCGTCGGCGTGCACGAACGTGGGCCCGATGTCACGCATCCAGGCATCGTTCAACGGCACCTCGACGAGCTCGACATCGTGCGACACATAGCGTTTCGCGACCGCCAGCTCGGCGGGGTCGACGAGCATCGTCACCGGTTCGAACTGCGCCACGGCATGAGCCACGGCTGCCCAGGTCGACCGGGCCTCGTGGCGCGCCTGATCGGCATCGCCCAGCGAGTAGCCCTCGCACGGAAAGGCCATCCAGACACGATCTTGCGGCACGCCCTCGGCGGGCATGAGGTATGAGGTCACCGACGGTGCCTATTTCACGACGGGCGTCGCGGCATGGCCGGCGCCGTACGGGTGGGCGGGATCGACCGGAGCGGTCAACGGGCCATAGCTGTCGGGGCGGCGAGTGACCAGGAACGGGAACAGCTCCAGCCAGTCCCGGCGCTGGTCCAGGTCGAGATCGGCGACGAGCACCGCTTCCTCGTCGCGTGGCGCCTGAACCAGCACCCGGCCGTACGGGTCGGAGATGAACGATGAGCCGTAGAACGAGAGGGTGCCCTCGTCCCCGGTCCGGTTGGGCACCACCATGAACAATCCGCTGCCGATGCCGTTGGCGACGATGACCTGCTGCCACAGCGGCTGGGTGTCGAACGCGGGAAAGACCGGCTCCGATCCGATCGCTGTCGGATAGACGACCACCTCGGCGCCGGCCAGCGAATAGCTGCGGGCCACCTCGGGGAACCACTCATCCCAGCAGGTGGGCAGGCCGATCCGCGCGCCCAGCCCTTCGGGGTTGTACACCGGGTATGGGTCACCATCCGCCGAGGACGGTCCCGGACGGAAGTAGGTGTCCTCGTAATAGCCCGCCGAAATCGGGATGTGCATCTTGCGGGTGCGCCCGACCAGCTCGCCGGACGGCGACACCAGGATCGCCGTGTTGTAGCCCAGGCCGTCCGCCGCGGGGGCCTTCTCGTACAGCGACGCATGCACGAAGATCCCGTTGGCCTGTGCCGCCTCGGCTGCCAGTGCAAACGTCGGGCCACCCGTCAGATCCTCGGCCTGGTCCCCCGGGTTGGGCCCCGCCGGGGTGTCGGCCGGATAGCGCAGCAGGGTGATCTCGGGCAGGAACACGGCCGTCGCGCCGGCACCGGCGGCGCGGTCGATGCCCTCACGCAGCACCTTGGTGAGTTTGTCGACGTCAGGGCGCCAGCGGTGCTGCACCAACCCCACCCGCAGGGGCGGTCGCCCCGACTCGGTGCTGCGCGACAGCGGCTCGGCTGCGGCCGCGGTGAGCGTGATCATGTGACTCCTAAAACGAATATGATTCGTTTTATTCTGTGATGCAGGCCACCATTTGTAAAGATCAAAGTTCGAACAAGGGGGGAACAGGCCATGGGACGTCCACCGACACCGATTCTGTCGATAGACCGGATCACCAGTGCGGCAATGGATCTCGTCTGCACAACAGGCGGATTCACCATCCCCGAACTGGCCCGCAAGCTCAAGGTCAGCCCGTCATCTCTGTACAACCACGTTTCGGGGCGCGAGCAGATCATCGAGCTGCTCCGCGAACGCGCGATGTCAGAAGTCCACCTGCCAGATCTCGATACCGACCTGCCTTGGATCGACATCCTGGCCGACATCATGCGCTCCTACCGCAGCAGCTTCGCCCGCTATCCGCAGCTGATTCCCTTGCTCACGGCGCACGCCGTCAACAGCACCCAGGCGCTGACCATGTACAACGCGATCGCCGTCACCTTGGCCCGGGCCGGGTTCAGCCCCGCGGACACGCTGCGAACCATCACCCTGGTGGACAACTACGTGCTGGGGTCCGCGCTGGACCTCACCGCCCCCGACCGGCCGTGGGAGGCCGGCGCCGAAGTCGGCCCGGAACTGAGCGCCGCGTTGGACACCGGCGCGCCTCGGCCCGCGCGTGCCGATGACGCGTTCGAGTACGGACTGGCAGTGCTGCTGCGGGGGCTGGTTCAGCCGTAGGCCGGCTACCCGCCGCAGCGGTTGCGGAAATCGATCGCAGGTTGCCGGATCCCCGTCAGTTCAGCGCGGATCTGCGGCTTGTCCTCGAGGTAGACCCGCACGCTTTCGGCCATCTCGTCGTTCGTCTGTCCCTTGAGGCTGGTGAAGAACGCGTTGACGTCGGGATGGGTGAACAGATACGCCGAGGTGGACGCGCGCACCCCGGCCATCACCCCGGCCAGGTCGGCGGCGGTGCAGTTCGGCTCTTCTGCCGCGGCGACAGGCGCCCCAACAGCCAAGAGCCCCAGGCTGATTGCGCCGGTGGCGATCACACGGGAAAACATCGTGGCTCCTAAGTCGACTCGGTTGACCATGGCTCACGGACGTCCTGGCCGCCAGCCCCCGCCATCGGGTGGCCGCGGGTCCAGGTTGATCTCCAAGCCCCAGTCACCGCAGTACCAGTCGTTGGCACAGGGGTACGGGTAGTAAGGGCCTGCCTTCGGCGGCGTCGGTCCGCCACCGCGAACGGCGCCCTGCGCGCACACCGTAGAGCCCCCGGCGTCGATGCATTCTGCCGCGGCGGGCGGGGCCGCGACGATGGCCATCGGGAGCGCCAAGCCGGTGAATCCGAGCAACACCGGATACCACGTGATCCTCATGGTCACTCCTCGATCGGTTCCCCCGTTGACCCGAGAATATGCCCAGGGGAGGCGCAATATGCGGGATCGACAATAACCGCTCGACATCCATTGCGCAGGCCGGCAACAGCGGATACGTAACCGGTTGTATTCGCGACGATCGCAACGCTTCCCGGGCCAGATCGGGGTTCTTACCGTGACGCGCGTGAACGAAGACTGGCTGGCCGTGATCGTCGGCCTCACGTTGCTGACCCTCGTGCTCGTCGGCGCCATTCCCGGAAGCCTGATCCCGTGACCGACACCGAGGCGCGCACCGACCCGCGGTCGTCCAACGTCGGCTACGCGATCGCCGGAGTGTTTGTGGTCATCACGCTCGGCGCGGCAACGCGATTCCTGGAGACCCAGGTGCCGCACTGGGCCGCGGGCACGCCGCTGGCGAAGATCGCCAAGTCAGTCGAATTCCCGGTCTACGCAATCGCTCTCGGTCTGATCGGCAACGCCGTGCTGGCCAAGCTGGCGCTTCGGGAAACCCTGGCTCACGGCTTCCGCACCGAGTTCTTCATCAAGACCGGCCTGGTGCTGCTCGGTGCCTCGATCAACCTGAAGGTGCTCGCCTCCGCAGCCGGCCCCGCGATAATCCAAGCCCTGTTGCTGATCTCGATCGTCTTCGGGTTCACCTGGTGGCTGGGCGGTCGGCTCGGCCTCGACGACAAACTGCGGGCCCTATTGGCCTCGGCCGTCTCCATCTGCGGGGTGAGCGCAGCCATCGCCGCCGCCGGCGCGGTTCAGGCCCGACGAGAACAGCTGGCCTACGCCGCGTCTCTGGTCATCGTCTTCGCCCTGCCGTCGATCTTCCTGTTGCCCTGGTTGGCCGACGTGTTCGGGCTGTCCGACGCGGTTGCCGGCGCCTGGATCGGCGGCAACATCGACACCACCGCGGCCGTGGCCGCCGCGGGCACGATCGCCGGCGAACAGGCACTGCAGATCGCCACGATCGTCAAGACCACGCAGAACGCGCTGATCGGCATCGTCGCCATCGCCCTCACCGCCTACTTCGCGCTCAAGGTCGAACGGCACTCCCCCGGCTCCGACGCCGCGGTGGCGCGGCCGTCGATCCGCGAATTCTGGGACCGTTTCCCGAAATTCGTGCTCGGCTTCATCGCCGCCTCGGTGATCGGCACGCTGTACCTGCAGTTCGCGGCCGACGGCAAGGCCGCGATCGCGACCGTGAACGACCTGAGGACGTGGTTCCTGATCTTCGCGTTCGTGGCGATCGGACTGGAATTCTCGCTGCGCGGCCTCAAAGAGGCCGGGTGGCGGCCCATTCTGCTGTTCGCCGCGGCCACCGTGGTCAACATCGTGGTGGCGCTGGCGCTGGCCTCCGTCCTGTTCGGTGGGCTGCTGGGCACGTTCTCCACCGGGTAGCGGTTACCCTGGCTAAGTGCCGACAACCTTGTCACGGCGAGGGTTCTTCGCGGTCACCGCCGCGATGGCCCTGGTCGCCGCGTGCAGCACGCAAAAGCCCGGCGAAGTCGCCAAAGACGGTTCGGTGACCGTCCGCCACCTCTTCGGCGACACCACCATTCCCGGACCGCCGCAGCGGGTGGTCAGCGCGGGTTTCACCGAGCAGGACGATCTGCTGGCCCTCGGCGTCGTCCCGATCGCCATCACCGAATGGTTCGGCGGCGAGCCGTTCGCGGTGTGGCCATGGGCGCAACCGCGGCTCGGCGGCGCCCAGCCCACCGTGCTCGCCCTGACCGACGGGATACAGGTAGACGCGATCGCAGCGCTCAAACCCGACCTCATCGTGGCCACCAACGCCGGACTCGACGCCGACACCTACGCCAAACTGTCCGAGATCGCCCCGACCATCGCGCAGTCCGGACCGGACGCGTTCTTCGAGCCGTGGCGTGACCAGGCCACCCTCATCGGCCAGGCGGTGTTCCAGAAGGACGCAATGGCCGGGCTGATCGCCGGGGTGGACGAGAAGTTCAAGACGGTGGCAACCAACCACCCGCATTTCGCCGGGAAGAAGGCCATGCTGCTGGGCGGCACGCTGTTCCGCGACAGCGTGCAGACCCGGACGGGCTGGCGCACCGAGTTCCTCACCCAGATGGGCCTCACCGTGCCCGAGACACCGGAGCTCATCCCGCGCGCAGACCTCGCCTCGGTGCTCGACGCCGCCGACGTGCTGATCTGGACGACCGAGAGCGATCAGGAGCGGGACGCGCTGTTGGCCGATCCGACGATCACCGAACTCCGGGCAACCGCCCGCCAGCACCACGTGTTCACCACCAAGGAACTGGCCGGGGCCATCGCCTTCGCCTCACCGCTGTCCTACCCGGTGGTGGCCGACCAGTTGCCACCGCTGCTCAACCAGGTCTTGACCTGACAAGATGACCGGGTGACAAGCACCCAGGAAAACCACGAGCACCGCGGCACCGCCATCGTCGGCTCGGCCTACTATCCGGTGCTCGTCGCGGTCTTCACGGCGCTGGTGATCATCTCCAACGTCACCGCCACCAAGGGCGTCGCCTTCGGGCCGATCATCACCGACGGCGGATTCATCGTCTTCCCGCTCACCTACGTGATCGGCGACGTGCTCTCCGAGGTGTACGGATTCAAGGCCGCACGTCGCGCGATCTTCCTGGGCTTCTCGATGAATGCCCTGGCCGCACTGGCGTTCTGGATCACCATCTACCTGCCTGCCGCCGACTTCTACACCAACCAGGAGCACTTCGAGAACGTCGTCGGCGCCTACACCCAGCTGATCGTCGCGGGCCTGGCCGGGTTCATCGTCGGGCAGACCATCAACGCCTGGGTCGTGGTCGCCATCAAGGAACGGACCAAGGAGAAGCACCTGTGGGCCCGGCTGGTCGGATCGACTTTCGCCGGCCAGCTCGGCGACACCCTGGTGTTCTGCGCCATCGCGGCCGGCGCGATCGGCATCAGCACGTTCGGCGACTTCGTCACCTACACCGCCCTGGGCTGGGTCTACAAGACCGCGGTCGAGGTGATCATGCTGCCGATCACCTATCGCGTGATCGGGGCGATCAAGCGCCGAGAGCCCACATATCAGCTCGCCGTGTGAGGCTTCGATAAGGCAGCTCTGGCAAGGTTCATAGAGCTGGAGCTTTCTTAGCTACCCGCGGGTAGCTTCAGGTCATGAGTGTGACATCAGAAGTGATGGACGCGGGACCGAGCCTCAACCCCGGCACGGCCCGCGACTATGGCGATCAGGCTCTGCTGCTCGAGTTCGACAGCACTGCCGATGTTTTGGCGTGGACCGCCACGCTCACCGCGGCCCAACTGCTCGGCGTGGTCGATATCGTGCCCGCGTCGCGCACGATCTTGATCAAGCTGGCCGATCCCCGCTATCAGGCGCCTACCCGGCAACGGCTGAGCAAATTGCGATTACAACCCGGTTCGGCCCCGGTCCGCCCCGCAGGCGGCCGGGCAGATGTGACCATCGACGTCGTCTACGACGGCGCCGACCTGCAGGAGGTCGCGACGCTGACCGGGATGACCCCGACCCAGGTGATCGCGGCCCACACCGGCAGCCCGTGGCAGGTCGGGTTCATGGGCTTCGCACCCGGATTCGCCTACCTCATCGGCGGTGACGAGCGCCTGCAGGTGCCGCGCCGGGCCGAGCCGCGCACCAGCGTTCCCGCCGGCGCCGTGGCGCTGGCCGGTGAGTTCAGCGGCGTCTATCCGCGACAGTCGCCAGGCGGCTGGCAGTTGATCGGGCACACCGACGCGGTGCTGTTCGACGTCCATCGGGAACCCCCTGCGCTGCTCACCCCCGGTACGTGGGTGCAGTTCCGGGCCATCGGCTAGCCGGCGAAGGAGACACCATGACCACTACATCGAACCCCGGGTCGCTGCGCTCCTGCCCGCCGAGCCTGGAGGTTCTGCGGACCGGACCGCTGGCCCTGGTCGAGGATCTCGGCCGTCCCGGCATGGCGCACCTCGGCGTCACCCGCTCAGGTGCCGCGGACCGTCGCGCGCACGCGCTGGCCAACCGACTGGTCGCCAACCCCGGCGAACACGCCACCATCGAGGTGATGTTCGGCGGATTCACCGCGCGCGTGCGCGGCGGCGACGTGTCCATCGCGGTCACCGGCGCCGACACCGACCCAGCCGTCAACGGAATTCCATTCGGCACCAACAGCATTCACCATGTACATGAGGGTGAGGTGATCTCGCTGGGCGCCCCGCACTCCGGGCTGCGCAGCTATCTGGCGGTGCGCGGCGGTATCGCCGTCGAACCCGTGCTGGGCTCACGGAGCTACGACGTGATGTCGGCCATCGGCCCGGCACCGCTGCAACCCGGCGACATCCTGCCGATCGGGGAGCACACCGCCGAGCTGCCCGAGACCGACCAGGCCCCGGTCGCGGCCATCACCGACGAGGTGGTGGAGCTCAACGTGGTGCCCGGCCCGCGCGACGACTGGTTCGTCGACCCCGACGTGCTGGTGCGCACCAACTGGCTGGTGACCACCCGCAGCGACCGGGTCGGCATGCGCCTGGTCGGCATGCCGCTGGACTACCGCTGGCCGGACCGCCAGCTGCCCAGCGAAGGTGCCACCCGCGGCGCAATCCAGATACCGCCCAACGGTTTTCCGGTGATCCTCGGGCCCGACCACCCGGTCACCGGTGGCTACCCGGTGATCGGCGTGGTGACCGACGAGGACATCGACAAGCTGGGCCAGGTGCGGCCGGGACAGACCGTGCGGCTGCACTGGGCCCACCCGCGTCAACCGTTCGGCGACTAGACGGCCGGCAACGTAGAGACACCGGCGCGCGGCGCTGGTAGAACAAGGGTGTGCCCATCCAGGATGTCAGTGCACCGCGCGTCAGTGGCGGGATCCTGCACACCGCACGGTTGATCCATACCTCCGACCTCGATCACGAGACCCGCGAGGGCGCCAGACGGATGGTCTTCGAGGCCTTCGACGGCATGTTCAGCGAGGCCGACTGGGAGCACGCGCTCGGCGGTATGCACGCGCTGATCTGCCAGCACGGCGCGCTGATCGCTCACGCCTCGGTGGTTCAGCGGCGGCTGATCTACCGCGACACCGCGTTGCGCTGCGGATATGTGGAAGCTGTGGCGGTGCGCGAGGATTGGCGGGGCCAAGGCCTCGGCACCGCCGTCATGGACGCCGTGGAGCAGGTGCTGCGCGGGGCCTATCAGCTGGGCGCGCTGAGCTCGGGGGACGACCCCGCCCGGCAGATGTACCTCTCGCGCGGCTGGCTGCCCTGGCAGGGCCCCACCTCGGTGTTGCGGCCCACCGGAATCACCCGCACACCCGAGGAAGACGATTCGGTGTTCGTGATGCCGGTCGGTCTACCCGCGGGCATGGAACTGGACACCTCGGCGGAGATCACCTGCGACTGGCGCGACGGCGACGTCTGGTAACCGCCAGAAAAGCACCGGCTCACATTCGTGCCGGGGAGCAGGTGAGCGGAAGTTCACGGCCGGGTCATCGCGGGCAGCTTTCGGGCAATAAACGCTTCCTAGCGTTGCGCCATGCCCACTCTGCTGAAGTCGAAACGCATCACCAACTGGGATCCCGAGGACACGCTGGCCTGGGAGGCCGGGAACAAGTACATCGCGCGCCGCAACCTGATCTGGTCGGTGGTGGCCGAGCACGTCGGCTTCTCCATCTGGTCCATCTGGTCGGTGATGGTCCTGTTCATGCCCGAGGCCGTGTACGGCTTCTCGGCGGGCGACAAATTCCTGCTCGGCGCCACCGCCACCCTGGTCGGCGGCTGCCTGCGGATCCCCTACACGCTGGCCACCGCCACGTTCGGCGGCCGCAACTGGACCGTCTTCTCGGCCTTCGTGCTGCTGATCCCCACGGTCGGCACCATGGTGCTGCTGGCCAATCCCGGTCTGCCGCTGTGGCCTTACCTGTTGTGTGCGGCGCTGGCCGGTTTCGGCGGCGGCAACTTCGCGTCGTCGATGACCAACATCAACGCGTTCTACCCGCAACGGCTCAAGGGCTGGGCCTTGGGGCTGAACGCCGGCGGCGGCAACATCGGCGTCCCGATGATCCAGCTGGTCGGCCTGCTGGTGATCGCCACCGCGGGTAACCGCTCCCCCTACTGGGTGTGCGCCATCTACCTGGTGGCACTGGCCGTCGCCGGGATCGGCGCCGCGCTGTACATGGACAACCTGGAACAGCACAAGATCGACCTGGGCGCGATGAAAGCCATTCTGACAGAACGCGATACCTGGGTGATCTCGCTGCTCTACATCGGGACCTTCGGCTCGTTCATCGGCTTCGCGTTCGCCTTCGGGCAGGTGCTGCAGATCAACTTCGCCGCAGGCGGCCAGACCGCGGCACAGGCCTCACTGCACGCCGCACAGATCGCCTTCCTCGGCCCGCTGCTCGGTTCGCTGTCGCGGGTGTACGGCGGCAAGCTGGCCGACCGGATCGGTGGTGGCCGGGTGACCCTGGCGGTGTTCGGCGGCATGATCCTGGCGGCCGGGCTGCTGGTCTCGATCAGCATGTACGACGATCACGCCGCCGGTGCGGCCAACGGCCTGATGATGATCGGCTACGTGATCGGGTTCATCGCGCTGTTCCTGCTCAGCGGGCTGGGCAACGGCTCGGTCTACAAGATGATCCCGTCCATCTTCGAGGCGCGCAGCCACTCCCTCGACATCAGCGAGGAGGAGCGGCAGCGGTGGTCGCTGTCCATGTCCGGGGCGCTGATCGGGTTCGCCGGTGCCATCGGTGCCCTGGGTGGTGTGGGCATCAACCTGGCCCTGCGCCAGTCCTACCTGTCCAGCGGATCTGCCACCGCGGCCTTCTGCATCTTCCTGGCGTTCTACGTAGTGGCCTCGGCCGTCACCTGGATGCGGTACGTGCGGCGCCCGGTTGCGACGCAGGTCACGGAGGGCGAGGCAGACCGACACGCCTCAGCAATGGTTGGTTAACACCTTGGAAACACCTCCTGCCTACACAGGACACATGAGTGATCCCGACTGGGCACCGCTCACCGGCTTTCGGGTGGCGGTGACCTCCTCCCGACGCGCCGACGAGCTCAGTGCCCTACTCCGCAGGCGCGGTGCGACCGTGACCAGCGCTGCCGCGATCACCATGGTGCCGCTGCCCGACGACGACGAACTGCGCAGCCACACCGCAGCGCTGATCGACGTACCGCCGGACATCGTGGTGGCCACCACCGGGATCGGGTTTCGCGGGTGGATGGCCGCCGCGGACGGTTGGGGCCTCGACGGCGATCTGACCGCAGCCCTCGGCAAGGCCCGCATCGTGTCCCGTGGCCCGAAGGCCACCGGGGCGCTGCGGGCCGCGGGCCTGCCCGAGGAATGGTCGCCGGAATCGGAGTCCTCCCGGGAGGTGTTGCGCTATCTGCTCGAGCAGGGCGTCTCGGGGCAGCGGATCGCCGTGCAGTTGCACGGAGCCACCGACGAGTGGGATCCGTTCCCCGAGTTCCTCGACGAGATGCGGGCCGCCGGCGCCGACGTGGTGCCGATCAGGGTGTACCGCTGGCATCCCGCGCCGCGGGACGGCGAGTTCGACCAGATGGTCACAGGTATCGCCGAACGACGTTTCGACGCAGTCAGTTTCACCTCGGCCATGGCGGTCGCCTCGGTACTGATGCGGGCCGCCGAGATGGGCCTGGCCGAGCGTGTGGTGACGGCGCTGCGCACCGATGTCCACGCGATGTGCGTCGGCCCGGTCACCGCGCGGCCGCTGGTTCGCCTCGGGGTGCCGACCTCGGCGCCGGAGCGAATGCGATTGGGCGCCTTGGCCCGTCATATCACCGACGAACTACCGCTGCTGCAGGCCCGGACGGTTCGGGTCGCCGGGCACACGCTGGAGATCCGGGGCACCTGCGTGCTGGTCGACGGAGCGGTGAAATCGCTGTCCCCGGCCGGGATGGCGACCATCCGGGCGCTGGCCCACCGGCCGGGCGCGGTGGTGTCGAGGTTCGACCTGCTCAGCGCCCTGCCCGGCAGCGGCACCGACACCCACGCCGTGGAGACCGCCGTGCTGCGGCTGCGAACTGCCCTGGGCGACAAGAACATCGTGTCGACGGTCGTCAAGCGGGGCTACCGGTTGGCCGTCGACGATTCCGAGATGGCGCGCGCGCTGTGAGCCTGGTCCTGGTCGCCCACGGCACCCGCAAGCCGGGCGGCGTCGCGATGATCGGTGACCTGGCCGCGCGAGTGTCGGACCTGTTGAGCCGGCCGGTGCACGTCTCGTTCGTCGACGTGGTGGGGCCGACACCGCACGAGGTGCTGGCGTCGCTGCCGACCGATTGTCCCGCGGTGGTGGTGCCGGCGTTCCTCGCCGCCGGATATCACGTCCGGGTCGATGTGCCCGCGCACGTGGCGGCCAGTGCCCACCCGGCCGTCACCGTCACGAAACCACTGGGTCCCTGCCCCGGCACGGTCCGGGTGCTGGCGGACCGGCTCATCGAATCGGGCTGGCGCCCGGGCGATTCAGTGGTCCTGGCCGCAGCCGGAACCTCAGACCCCAGCGCACAATCCGACCTGCGGCGCACCGCCGCACTGTTGTCAGCGGTAACCGGCGACCGCGTAGAACTGGCCTTCGCCGCCACCGGGACGCCGACCGTCGCGGAAGCCGTCGCCGCGCAGCGCCGCCGCAGCCATCGCCGCGTAGCTGTGGCGTCCTACCTGCTCGCCGACGGACTTTTCCAGGATCGGCTGCGTGAATCCGGCGCCGACCTCGTGAGCGAGCCCCTCGGCACCCACCCTGGCATGGTGCGGCTGATAGCGAACCGGTTCCGCCGCGCGGGCGTGCTGAGCCTGCCTGCCGCGGCGTGAGGACAGCGACCGCACGATGAGTGGGCCGGCGAAGCTCATCAACACCAGTGCACCGCCGGCACCGGCGACCGTGAAGGCCGCCGTCCGGCGTCCGGTGACGAGTGCCGAACATTGCTCGACGTAATCGCTTGCCATGAACCCGGGGCCCGCGAGCGTGTGCTGGTCCAGATTCAGCCGATCCTGCTGGGCGGCGACCTCGTAGTTCGGGTTGACCCCGCTACCGCACGGGATGGGTTGGCCGGCGCGATCCACGGCATTCAAACCCAGCGGCAGCAGCGCTGCCCCGAGTGCGCCCAGCATCGCCGCCGCCCCCACTAGATTCAAAACCGATCGTGCAAACATCCCTTGTCAGCCCCTCTTGAAGCGTTCCCTGACTCGGAGTCTAAACACACCCAGCGAACTATTCTAGTTAGCCAGAGAGATCCGCCTCACGCCTTAGGAGACATGTCGCCACCATGCAGTTCTGGCAAATTTCCAACGGAAATACCCTCTGTACAGGTGGTTGACCCAGTTAACGAGCGCGTCAATCGTTTGCCGGACCCGGTGGATGGCAAAAGGACGCCGAATACTCAGCTATCGTTATCCGGTTCGTCGACGATTCGTAAGGAGTGCGGATAAAGGTGCAGGTGACAACACCGCTGGACACTGAGCGCCGAGACGGCGCGCAGGGCCGTGCGACCCGGTGACCGGGTCCCGGCCGAACGTCTGCGTCAGCACCTGCTAAACGCCCTGGAACGGACGTCACGGCCGATGACCACCGCACAGCTACGCGACGACATGCACGAGCATTTCCGCGCGCCCGTCGTCATCGAATCGGTGTATCGCAACCTGACCGTGCTGGAACGGCGCGGTGACGTCGAACGCTGCAAGCTCCAGGGGCGCGATGCCCACTGGAGCCGGACGACCGATCAGGCCGCGATCTGAACAAACCCACCCGGAGTGACCCGGGTGCGGTAGACCGGAATGGACACCGCGCCGTCGTCCAGGCAGCTGCCGTCGTCGAGCGCGAAGGCCTGTTTCTTGATCGGCGACTGCACCGCCGCCCGGCCGCCGCGGTCCCCCACGATGCCCCGGGACATCACCGCTGCGCCGCTGAACGGATCGATGTTGCCCACCGCGTGCAGGGAGCCGTCATCGAGACGGAACAACGCCGCCTGAGCGCCGTCCGGCAGCAGCACGGCGACGCCACGGCAGGGCATCAGGAAGTCGTAGCGGCAGGCCGTCGTCCACTCCGACAGCGGACGGTCGTAGAGGTCTGTGCCATCGTCGAGCAGGGTCATTTCGCCTCCTGGAATCCTCGGACCTTGGGCATGCCGATGTCTGTCGCGCCGGGCACCTTCCGGCCGGCCCGCTCGGTGAACGTGATGGTCGGGTCGTCCACGTCGGGTGCGTTGACGAACGAGACGAAGCGCGAGAGCTTCTCCGGGTCCTCCAGCACGCCCTTCCATTCACAGGCGTAGCCGGCGACATGGCGTTCCATGGCCGCCTCGAATTCGGCTGCCAGGCCCAGGGAGTCGTTGCACACAACCTCGCGGAGGTGGTCCAGGCCGCCATCGAGAGCCTCCAACCAGGGGGCCGTCCTTTGCAGGCGATCCGCGGTGCGGATGTAGAACATCAGGAACCGGTCGATGTAGCGGATCAGCGTCTCGTCGTCGAGATCGCCGGCCAGCAGCTGGGCGTGCCGCGGTGACATCCCGCCGTTGCCGCACACGTAGAGATTCCAGCCCTGTTCGGTGGCGATGATGCCGACGTCCTTGCTCTGCGCTTCCGCGCATTCCCTGGCGCAGCCCGAGACGGCCATCTTGATCTTGTGCGGGGCCCGCAGGCCGCGGTACCGCTTCTCGATCTCGACGGCCATGTTCACCGAATCCTGCTGGCCGTACCGGCACCAGGTGCTGCCGACGCAGCTCTTCACGGTGCGCAGCGACTTGCCGTAGGCATGGCCGGATTCCATGCCACCCTCGACCAGGCGCGCCCAGATCTGCGGCAGCTGCTCGACCCGCGCCCCGAACATGTCGATGCGCTGCCCGCCGGTGATCTTGGTGTAGAGATCGAAATCCCTTGCGATCTCGCCGATCAGGATCAACTGCTCGGGGGTGATCTCGCCGCCGGGTGACCGCGGCACCACCGAGTAGCTGCCGTTCTTCTGGATGTTGGCCAGGAAGTGGTCGTTGGAATCCTGCAGCGAGGCCTGTTCGCCGGCCAGGATGTGGTCCGAACTGGTGGACGCCAGGATCGAGGCGATCGTGGGTTTGCAGATGTCGCAACCTTTTCCGGTGCCGAACTTCTCGATCAGCCCGGAGAAGGTGCGGATCTCGGTGGCGCTGATGATCTCGAACAGCTCGGCGCGCGACTGGGTGAAGTGCTCGCACAGCGCCTTGGACTGCTCGACGCCCTCTGACTCCAGCAGTTGCTTGAGCAGCGGGACGCAGGAACCACACGACGTGCCGGCCAGCGTGCACTTCTTCAGGCCGGCCACATCGTCGCAACCACCGCAGATCGCTTCCTTCAGATCACCTTTCGTGACGTTGTTGCACGAGCAGATCTGCGCGATGTCGGGCAGCGCGGCCACGCCGAGAGCAGCGCCACCGGCTCCATCTTCCGAGACCGGGGCGATCAACGCCAGCGGGTCACCGGGCAACTCGCTGGCGACCATGGGCCGCAGCACCCCGTAGGCCGACGCGTCGCCGACCAGGATGCCGCCGAGCAGCGTCTTGGCATCGTCGGACAGCACCAGCTTGGCGTAGGTCTGCTTGACCGGGTCGTTGACCACGACCTCCAACGAGTTCGGCGTATTGCCTTTGGCATCACCGAAACTGGCCACGTCGACACCGAGCAGCTTGAGCTTGGTGGACATGTCGGCACCGGGGAACTCGGCCGCACCCCCCAAGAGGCGGTCGGCCACCACCTCGGCAGTGGTGTACCCCGGTGCCACCAGCCCGTAGCAGCGGCCGTCGATGGCGGCCACCTCGCCGATCGCGTAGATGTTGGGATCGCTTGTCACACAAGTCAGGTCGGTGAGCACGCCACCGCGTTGCGCCATGTCCAGACCGGCGGCCCGGGCCAGTTCGTCCCGCGGGCGCACACCGGCGGCAAAGATGACGACGCCGGCGTCGATGGTGGTGCCGTCGTTGAGCGACACCCGCATCGAGTCATCGACGGCGGACTTCCGCAGGGGCTTGTTCTTCTGCACCGGTTGGATGCTGTCGGTGCTGACCGCGGTGTGCACCTCGATGCCGAGACCCCGCATCATCCGGTTCAGCATGGTGCCGCCGGCCTCGTCGAGCTGGGCCGACATCAGATGCGGCGACATCTCCAGCACGTGCGTGGTCAACCCGAACTGACGCAGCGCGTTGGCCGCTTCCAGACCGAGCAGGCCGCCGCCGATGACCACACCGACCGGCGACTTGGAGTCCAGCGCACTCTTCGCGCTGGCCCGGATGGCGTCGAGGTCATCCAGCGTGCGGTAGACGTGGACGCCCGGCAGGTCACGCCCGGGCACCGGCGGCACGAACGCGTACGACCCGGTGGCCAGCACCAAGGCGTCGTAGGCGAAGGTCTCGCCGCCGACGGCGCGCACCGTCTTGGCCTCCCGGTCGATCTCGGCGACCGCACAGCCCAGCCGCAGGTCGACACGGTCGTCGCCGGCATAGTCGTTACCGGGCAGGGCCAATTGCGCGCGGTCCCAGTGCTCGGTGTAACCGGTCAGCCCGACCCGGTCATAGGCGGCATCGGCTTCCTCGGACAGGATGGTGACCCGCCAGGTGCCCTCGGCGTCACGCGACCGCAACGCCTCGACGAAGCGGTGGCCCACCATGCCGTGTCCGACGACCACGACGTTCTGTGTTGACGACATACGGCGAGGTTAGGAACCCGAGATTGCCGAAATGTCGCGCCGTGTGAAGCGCCCGTCACGGTGTCCTCACGGTTCCCGCCGCGGATGTGTGAGATCGCGCGGCTACCGCGATCGGGCTATCCCAGCTGGCCGGCCAGCGCCCGGCCGATGATCCGCGCGCCCTCGGCGAAGCGTTGCGGATCGGGTCCACAGAAGTTGAGCCGCAGGTACGGCCCCGAGGGTTCGGCCGGAAACCACTCGTTGCCCGCCGCCACCAGTACCGATTCGGCCTCGCAATCGCGCACCAGACGCTGCAGGTTGGTCGCATCGGGCAGGCGCAGCCACAGGTGGAGCCCACCGCGGGGGACCTGCTCCAACCGCGCACCGGGCGCATGCTCGGCCACCGCGGCGATCAACAGGTCACGCCTGACCCGCAATTGCTGCCGAAGACCACGCAGGTGGGTCCGCCAGGCCGGCTGGGTGACCACATCGAGCGCGGCGGCCTGCAGCAACCCGCTGACATACATCGACTCCGCACCACGGTCGGCCAGGAGCCGATCGCGCGCGGGGCCCCTGACCACCATCGCGGCCACCCGGATGGACGGCGACACACTCTTGGTCAGCGATCTCAGATAGATGACGTGGCCGGCATCGTCGGATGCCGCGACCGGCCGCGCCGTGCTGTCGATGCCGAAGTCATGCGCCCAGTCGTCCTCGATCAGGAAGGCGCCGTGGCTGCGCACCACCTCGAGAATCTGGGCGGCGAGGTCGGGATGCCATTGCGCCCCGGTCGGATTCGCGAAATTGGGCTGCGCGTAGAACACGCGCGCACCGGTTTCGGCGAAGGCTCGCGAAAGCTCTTCGGGCTCGGGTCCGTGCGGCCCGCTGGGCACCGGCACCAGTCGCACCCCACACTGGGCCGCAGCCAGGATCGCCCCCCAGTAACTGGGCGACTCGATCAACATCGGCTGCCCGAATCCGACCAGCGCGCGAAAGATCGAGCTCAGCCCGCTCTGACTGCCGGGCAGCACGATCACCTCGCGCGCGGTCGGCGCCGTCACGCCGCCTCCGAACGTCTCGGCTAGTTCCTGAGCAAACCACGCCTGCAGGTCAGGACGGCCGGGTGCGGGTGCCGGATTCACCGCAGCCTCCCCGCGCGCGGCACGGGTCAGTGCGCTGCGGACCAGGCGCTCGGGCAGCAGATCCCCGACGGGATAACCGGAGTGCAGGGCGATCACGTCGGGTGCGACGCTGCGCAGCGGCGTCGACAAGGCCGGGATCCGCGCGTGCGGGGATCGCAGCGCGGCCGTCTGCCAGCCGTAATCCGGCAGCCGGTCCGTGCGCACCGCGCGCACGAAAGTGCCTACGCCGGTGCGGCTTTCCACCAGCCCGAGGCCGCGCAGCGTGCGCATGGCCTTAGCGACGGTGACCGGACTGGCCGCATATTCGGCCACCAGGGCGCGGTTGGACGGCAGCTGCGCCCCGGGTGGCGCGGTGGCGATCCATTTCCGCAGCCCGGACACGATGCGGTCAGTGCTATCGTTATCCATGTTGATACAGAGTAGCGCTACTGTGCAGAAGTCGTCAGCGCTATCCCACTCGGGGCTGTGGTGGGGACTGCTGGGTGTCACGGCTTTCTCGTTCACGATCGTGTTCACCAAGGTCGCCACCGGTGGGCTGTCCGCGCTGTTCATCGGCGCCGGCCGCGCCGTCGTCGCCGCCGCCATCGCGGGGGTAGCCCTGGCCCTGACCCGGCAATCGCGGCCGACCGCCCGGCAATGGGCCCGGCTCACGGTCGTCGCGGCCGGCGTCGTTGCGGGGTTCCCGCTACTGACGTCGTATGCACTCACCGTGGTTCCGGCCAGCCACGGCGCCATCGTGGTCGCGCTGCTTCCGGCCGCCACCGCGGTGTGCGCCGTGGTGCGTGGCCACGAGCGACCGCCCGTCGCCTTCTGGGTGATGGCGGCGGCCGGCGCGATTGCCGCGGTGGTGTTCGCCATGGTGCACGGCTCCGGTTTCGGCCACCTGAGCTGGGCTGACCTGCTGCTCTTCGGTGCCGTGCTGGCCGCCGCGGTCGGGTACGCCGAGGGCGGGTTGTTGGCCAGGGAGCTGGGCGCCTGGCAGACGGTGTCGTGGGCCCTGGTGGTCGCCGCACCGGTGATGCTGGCCCTCACGGCACTGGCGGTGGTGCAGCAGCCGCCGGAGGCGACGCCGGCCCAGTGGGCCGCGTTCGGCTACCTGGCGGTCGTCAGCATGTACCTGGGTTTCTTCGCGTGGTACCGCGGGTTGGCGATCGGGCCGATGACCCAGGTGAGTCAGGTACAGCTGATCCAGCCGGTGATGACGATCGCCTGGGCGGCCCTGTTACTGCATGAGGGGCTGACCTGGACGACGGTACTCGGCGGTGCCGTCGTGATCGGGTGCGCCGCCCTGGCCGTCCGCATCCGGCTGCGATGACCGGCTAAGGGTTGGTGGAATCCGTTGGGTTCCACCAACCCTCGCAGTTCAGATCTTCGCCAGGAAGTCCGAGCTGTACACGTCGCCGCGGATACGCCCCGGCGGCGGCGGCCCCTCGACCACCACGTAGGCCTCGGTCGCGTCGGCGAGGGCAGGCCCGGAGACCGTGACGGTCGCGGTGCCGCTGGCGTCGGTATGCAGCACACCGCTGGACACCCCCGGGTCGCCCGGGTTACAGGTGGCCGCACCCGAACGGGGCATCTGAATGAGCCGGACCCGGTAGGCGGCGCCGGGCCAGGCCGTCTGCATGTGGACCTGGGCGCGCACCTCGGACCCGTCACTGCCGATATCGGCCCAGCCCGAGCCGGGCCCGGAACCCACGCCGTCGAGGAACAGCGGCGCGACGAAGTCGCAGTTCCGGATCTGAATCGACAACGGCACGAACGTCGACGCCGCGGCCGGGGCCACCCCGAGCCCACTCAGCGCCACCGTGCCGGTCGCCGCCAGCGTCACCGTGTGTTTTGTGCGCCAAACCATCGCCCGCATCCCGCCTGCTCGACGTGCCAGTGCGTCATTATTGGCACACCGGGCACGTCGAGAAGCGGCACTTCGCACAAATTGGCCGAACGGTTCGGCGGCCCCTGGGCCGGCCTAGCGCCAGCGCCCCAGGATCTCCTTGGCCCGAGCACCCAGCGACCACTGCAGGAACGGCCCGAAGGTTATGCGCCCCACACCGATCGCCGCCAGCTCCGCACGGTCGGCGGTGTCGGCCGGAACCGTCACACTGACCGGGAGCGGCACCTCGGAAACGAAGCGCGCCAACCCTTCCGGGTCGCGGAGGCCGGCCGGGAACAGCGAGTCGGCACCCGCGGCCGCCGCTTCGGACAGCCGGGCGATGGCCCGGTCCACCCGGTCGGCGTCTTCGCCGTCATTGCGCAGGAACAGGTCGGTACGCGCGTTGATGACCACATGGACACCGGCGGAGTCGGCAGCCGCACGCAGCTGCCCCACCAGTTCGGCGTGCTCGGCCGGGCTGCGCAGCCGCTTGTTCTCCCGGTGCACGGTGTCCTCCAGGTTGAAGCCGACCGCGCCGACGTCGAGCAGGCCTTCGATCACGCGCTGCGGCGCCTCGCCATAGCCGGACTCGATGTCGACCGACACCGGCACGTCGACCGCGTCGGTGATCTGCCGTACCCGGGCCAGCAGGTCGTCGAACGACATCACCTCGCCGTCGGCCTTGCCGATTGAATCGGCGACCGGATGGCTACCCACGGTCAGTGCGGAGAACCCCTCGTCGACGGCCAGCCGGGCCGACCAGGCGTCCCAGACCGTGGGCAGCACAACAGGGTTACCGGGTTGATGCAGCGCCAACAGCGCCGCGGCACGATCCTGCAACGTCGACTCACTCATGCGTTCCTCCAGGCGCTCAGATGTCCCTTGACCGGCCGCGAAGCCAGCGAAAACAACACTACGGGTCGGGCCTCGACGGCTCGTTCGGGCGGCCCGGGCCCCACCTTTCGGACGTGATGCGCATCACGTTCCGATCGTGATGTGGCTAGCATTGGGTGTCGTACTGTGAGCCCTGACACCCTTCAGCCCGAGGAGGTCACTTGTCCACCACCACCGAGTTCACCGAACTGCACAATCTGATCGGCGACATGCGCCGGTGCGTCACCACGTTGGCGGCGAAGTACGGGGATTCCCCCGCCATGCGCCGTGTGGTCAACGACGCCGAGCGAATCCTCAACGACATCGAGCGGTTGGACATCGACGCCGAAGAGTTGGAGATGCGTCACGGCGTGACACGCCAACAACCGGCCCGCGAAAAGATCGGGATCCCCGACACCCAATACGGCAGCGAGTTCTGGCAGGACGTCGCTGACGAGGGTCTCGGCGGATACCGCTGAGCTCGCGGGCCTTTGCCGCCCGCGAACAATTGAACTGAAGAAAGGGAACCGTGAGCGCACCCACCGCTGACCGTCGCGCGACCGGGGTCTTCTCGTCCACACGAGCGCAGATCCCTCAACGCACCCTACGGACCGATCGGTGGTGGCAGGCACCACTATTGACCAACCTGGGGCTTGCGGCGTTCGTCATCTACGCGACGATCCGGGCATTCTGGGGCAGCGCGTACTGGGTGGAGGACTACCACTACCTGACGCCCTTCTATTCACCCTGCGTCAGCACCGCGTGCGCGCCGGGGGCCAGCCACTTCGGCCAGTGGGTCGGGGAACTGCCCTGGTTCATCCCGATGGCGTTCATCTCACTGCCGTTCCTGTTGGCCTTCCGGCTGACGTGTTACTACTACCGCAAGGCGTACTACCGGTCGGTGTGGCAGTCACCGACCGCCTGCGCGGTCGCCGAACCGCACGCGAAATACACTGGTGAGACCAAGCTTCCGCTGATCATGCAGAACCTGCACCGGTACTTCTTCTATGCCGCGGTGCTCATCTCGTTGGTCAACACCTATGACGCGATCGTCGCGTTCCACTCGCCGTCCGGATTCGGGTTCGGCCTCGGCAACGTCATCCTGACGGTCAACGTCATCCTGCTGTGGGTCTACACGGTGTCCTGCCATTCGTGCCGGCACGTCACCGGCGGCCGGCTCAAGCATTTCTCCAAACACCCTGTCCGCTACTGGATGTGGACACAGGTGAGCAAGCTCAACACCCGCCACATGCTTTTCGCCTGGATCACGCTGGGCACCCTGGTCCTCACCGACTTCTACATCATGTTGGTGGCCAGCGGCACCATCTCCGATCTCAGGTTCATCGGCTGAGTCGGCGAGCCGACTTTCTTTGGCCGACAAGTACGTACACGCAAGAAGGCGAGTGGGGATTTTCATGGGCGAGTTGGAACGGCACAGCTACGACGTAGTCGTGATCGGTGCCGGCGGGGCAGGTCTACGCGCGGTGATCGAGGCCCGCGAACGCGGTCTGCGAGTGGCCGTGGTGACCAAGTCGTTGTTCGGCAAGGCCCACACCGTGATGGCCGAGGGCGGCTGTGCGGCCGCGATGCGCAACGTCAACACCAAGGACTCCTGGCAGGTGCACTTCGGTGACACCATGCGCGGCGGCAAGTTCCTCAACAACTGGCGGATGGCCGAACTGCACGCCCAGGAAGCCCCCGACCGGGTGTGGGAACTGGAGAGCTACGGCGCGCTGTTCGACCGGACCAAGGACGGCCGGATCAGCCAGCGCAACTTCGGCGGGCACACCTATCCGCGGCTGGCCCACGTCGGCGACCGCACCGGCCTGGAGATCATCCGGACGCTCCAGCAGAAGATCGTCTCGCTGCAGCAGGAGGACAAGGCCGAGCTCGGCGACTACGAGGCCCGGATCCGGGTCTTCCACGAGTGCTCGATCACCGAGCTGATCAAAGACGGTGACCGGATCGCCGGCGCATTCGGGTACTACCGCGAGACCGGCAATTTCGTGCTGTTCGAGGCGCCCGCGATCGTGCTGGCCACCGGCGGCATCGGCAAGTCCTTCAAGGTGTCGTCGAACTCGTGGGAGTACACCGGCGACGGCCATGCCCTGGCCCTGCGCGCCGGGTCCGGCCTGATCAACATGGAGTTCATCCAGTTCCACCCCACCGGCATGGTCTGGCCGCTGTCGGTGAAAGGCATCCTGGTCACCGAGGGCGTGCGCGGCGACGGCGGAGTGCTCAAGAACTCCGAGGGCAAGCGGTTCATGTTCGACTACATCCCCCCGGTGTTCAAAGGCCAGTACGCCGAGACCGAGGAAGAAGCCGATCAATGGCTCAAGGACAACGACTCCGCCCGGCGCACCCCTGACCTGCTCCCCCGCGACGAGGTGGCCCGGGCCATCAACTCCGAGGTGAAGGCGGGCCGCGGCTCACCGCATGGCGGCGTGTACCTCGACATCGCCTCGCGCATGCCGACCGAGGAGATCAAGCGCCGGCTGCCGTCGATGTACCACCAGTTCATGGAGCTGGCCGAGGTCGACATCACCAAGGACGAGATGGAAGTCGGCCCCACCTGTCACTACGTGATGGGCGGCATCGAGGTGGATCCCGACACCGGTGGCGCGGCCACCCCCGGTCTGTTCGCGGCAGGTGAGTGCTCGGGCGGTATGCACGGCTCCAATCGTCTTGGCGGCAACTCACTTTCGGACCTGCTGGTGTTCGGACGACGGGCCGGGCTCGGTGCGGCCGACTATGTGGCGGCGCTGCCGGAGCGGCCAAAGGTTTCGGAGGCCGCGATCATCGAGGCGACCGAGCTGGCGCTGGCCCCCTTCGAATCGCACGCCAACCCGGAGAACCCGTACACCCTGCACGCCGAACTCCAGCAGTGCATGAACGACCTCGTCGGCATCATCCGCAAGGCCGAGGAGATCGAGGAAGCCCTGGCCAAGCTCGCCGAGTTGCGGACCCGCATCCACAACGTCACCGTCGAGGGCGGTCGCGTGTTCAACCCGGGCTGGCACCTGGCCATCGACATGCGCAACATGCTGCTGGTCAGCGAATGCGTGGCCAAGGCCGCCCTGGCCAGGACCGAGAGTCGCGGCGGGCACACCCGCGACGACTACCCGGACATGGACGCCAACTGGCGCAACACGCTGCTGGTGTGCCGTACGGCCGGCGATGATCAGGTGGTGCCGGACGTGACGGTCACGCCGGAGTCCCAGCTGCCGATGCGGGCGGACCTGTTGGCCACCTTCGAACTGTCCGAGCTCGAAAAGTATTACACCGAACAAGAACTGGCCGAGCACCCCGATCGGAAGGGCTGATATGGCGGCGTACGACGCGAACCTGCGAGTCTGGCGGGGCGATGACACCGGTGGCGAGTTGCAGGACTACACCGTCGAGGTGAACGACGGTGAGGTGGTGCTCGACATCATCCACCGGCTGCAGGCCACCCAGACCCCCGACCTGGCCGTGCGTTGGAACTGCAAGGCAGGCAAGTGTGGGTCCTGCTCGGCGGAGATCAATGGCCGGCCACGGCTGATGTGCATGACCCGGATGTCGACGTTCGACCCGTCCGAAACGGTGACCGTGACTCCGCTGCGGACGTTCCCGGTGATGCGCGACTTGGTGACCGACGTGTCGTTCAACTACGAAAAGGCGCGTCAGATCCCGTCGTTCACACCGCCCAAGGATCTGCAGCCCGGCGAATACCGGATGCAGCAGGAGGATGTGAACCGCAGCCAGGAGTTCCGCAAGTGCATCGAGTGCTTCCTGTGCCAGAACGTCTGTCACGTGGTGCGCGATCACGAGGAGAACAAGGAGGCGTTCGCCGGGCCGCGGTTCCACATGCGGATCGCGGAGTTGGACATGCACCCGCTCGATGTCCTGGACCGCAAGGACATGGCTCAGGACGAGTTCGGGCTGGGCTACTGCAACATCACCAAGTGCTGCACCGAGGTGTGCCCGGAGAACATCAAGATTACCGACAACGCTCTGATCCCGATGAAGGAACGGGTGGCCGACCGCAAGTATGACCCGATCGTGTGGTTGGGCAACAAGCTGTTTCGGAGGTAGTTCTCCGCACCGACATCAACGAAATGGTCGTTCCCAACCGCCGGGAACGACCATTTCGTTGTTTTGAGCGTGCTGAACGCCGGGTGGCCCGATCGGATGCGCGCGTAGGCTCGAGGCACAGCAGCCAATCAGCGTCGAAAGGCAGCTTCATGACCATGGGACACACGCACAGCATCACCGAAATCCGGACCGCGATCCGCGAACTGTCGCTCCGGGCCGACCTGGCCCGCAAAGAGGGCCGTCCGGACGATGCCGGCGAGATCGAACAACGCATCGCCATATACCGCGAAGAACTGGCCGCACGACCCTGAGTCGGGCCTTCCGCAGCAGGCGGGCGCCGTGAGGTCAGGCGCCGAGCTTGCGGAAGGTGCTGCGGTGGAAAACGATCGGTGCGACGTCGGCGTTGACCGTGATGTCGCTGACTCGCAGCACCACGATGGTGTGGTCGCCGGCTTCCACCAGTTGCTCGATGGAGCTCTCCAGCCACACGCTGGTTCCGTGGATGAACACCGCACCCGACTCACGTGACTCGGTCTCCAGCCCGGCGAACCGATCGCCGGTCTTGGCGGCCAGCGTGCGGGCCGCGGCATCATGAGACTCGCCGAGCACGCTGATCCCCAGTGACGGCCGATCCTTCAGCTTGGGCCAGGTGGTCGAGGAGTTCTGGACGCAGAACGACACCAGCGGCGGATCGAGCGACACCGGCACGAAGGTGCTGGCGGCCAATCCGACCAGGGTGCCCTCCACCTCGGCAGCGATCGCGATGACACCGGACGGGAAATGGCCGAACGCTTCACGCAGCGACGTCGGGCTCAGTTCTGTTGCGCTCATAACATCTCCATCTTCACACAGCACCTCGTCACTCCTGCTTCGCCCGCCCATAGCCGTGAGCGGCGGCCACGTCCGGGTGGGCCCGGATCCGGCTCTTCCACGCATTGCGCCCGTAGACCGAATAGATCTGCTCGTTGGACGGGTCGGCAGTGACGCCGCGGGCATGCGCGGCGAGGTCGTCGGGCAGGGTCAGCACCGGCAGCTCGGCGTCCAGCCGCGGGTTGAAGAAGTACGGCACCGAGATACGCTCCGCCGAGCCGACCCGCACCCGGTGTTCGGTGGCCCGCAGGTAGCCGCCGCTGGCGATCTCCAGCAGTTCACCGATGTTCACGATGAACGCCCCGGGCAACGGATCGACGTCGATGAACGTGCCGTCGCCGCCACGCACCTGCAGGCCACGACTCCCGGGGTCGGCCAGCAGCAGCGTCAGCACCCCGGCGTCGCGGTGCGCACCGACACCCTGGGCGGTCTCGGCCTGAGCCGGGTATCGCACGATCTTGATCAGCGTGGCCGGCGCCTCGGCGAACGCCGCGTCGAACACACTGGGATCGGCACCCAATCCGACCGCCCAGCGCTGCAACAGGTTTCGGCCGACGCGGGCCAACTCGGCATCCCACTGCGCGATGATCTCGGGTAGGTCCGGCAGACCGTCAGGCCACTGGTTCGGCCCCTGCAGCCGCAGATAGCCCGGCTCAGGATCGCGCACCGGAGCGCGTTCGGGACCGATATCGATCTGCTCACGCCAGTCGACCCGTCCGCCGGTGAACTCCCCGCCCAGCCGGGTATAGCCCCGGAAATGCGGGCTGTTGGTCATCGCGATCGCGTCCTTGGCCTCCTGGGGCAACGCGAAGAACCGCCGCGCGGCGTCCAGCAGCTGGTACGACAGCGTGTCCGGGACCCCATGACCGGTCAGATAGAAAAAGCCGACATCGTGGGCAACCTGGCGCAGCCGCTCGGGCTCGTCGTTCAGATCGACGACCGGCAGGGCCGTCCGCACAGACGTCACGCGCTCCATCATCGTCGCGACCGGCGACATCGGCCAGGGTCACGATCACGCCGAACACAACTGCTGACCCGGACGGTAAGTTGGCGGCCATCATGTGGATCGCTCTCCTGGTGATGGCCGCCGCCGTCAGCCTGGAGCCGTTCCGGATCGGGATGACGGTCCTGATGCTCAATCGCCCCCGGCCGCTGTTGCAGCTGTTGGCCTTCCTCACCGGCGGTTTCGCGATGGGCACCACGGTGGGCATGATCGTGCTGTTCATCCTGCGCCCGGCTCTCGGGTCGGCCCACTTCACCCTGCCCCGGGTGCAGGTGGCGGTGGGGGCCCTGGCGCTCGTGGTGGCGGCGGTCGTCGCCACCGGCAAGCTGTCCGGCCTCCGCGGGCCGAGACCCGACCGGGAACCGGGACCGCTCGCGACGCGCATGCGTCAACTGCTGCGCGGTCACTCGCTGTGGACGGCAGGTGCAGCGGGTCTCGGCATCGCCCTGCCGTCCATCGACTACCTCGCGGCGCTCGCGCTCATCGTCGCCTCCGGAGCCGCGGCCGCCACCCAGGTCGGGGCCTTATTGCTGTTCAACGTGGTGGCGTTCGGGCTCGTGGAGATCCCGCTGATCTCCTACCTGGTGGCCCCGGACCGCACCCGCGCAACCTTGGCCGCCCTGCAGGACTGGCTGCAGACGGACCGGCACCGCAAACTCGCGGCGGTGGTCGCCACGGTCGGCGCCGTGTTGCTCGTCGTCGGGCTCGTCGGCCTGTAAGCCCGGCTACACCAGGTTTGCTCAGGCGTCCAACCGAGTGAACTCGTCCTGCCGGTACTGCTCGACACAGGCTGCGCGCCGGACCTTGCCGCTCGTCGTCGTGGGAATCGAGCCGGGAGACACCAGGACGAGATCGCCGACGTTCAACCCGTGCGCATTGGATATCGCCGAGGTGACGTCGCTCTTGATCTCCTTGAGCCAGTGCTCTGCCTCGACGGTGGACTCGCCCCGCTTCTTGATCTCGACGACGGTCACCAGTTTCTCGGTGGCGTTCACCGGAACCGAGATCGCCGCGACCCGGCCCCCGGTGATCTGCTGGACCGTCGCCTCGATGTCCTCGGGATAGTGGTTACGCCCGCGGATGATCAACAGGTCCTTGATGCGCCCGACGATGAACAGAGCGCCCTCGGAGACGAAGCCGAGATCGCCGGTCTTGAGCCAAGGGCCGTCAGGTGTTCCCGGCGACGCGTCGACGAGAGTGGCGCCGAAGCACTGCTGTTCCTCCGGCGATCTGCTCCAGTAGCCGGCCGCGACGTTGTCGCCGTGCACCCAGATCTCACCGACCACGTCCGGCGCGCATTCCCGGTTGGTGTCGGCATCGACGATTCGCACCGCCGGTGACTGCGGCACCGCGTATTTGACGAGCGCCGAACCCTTTCCGGCCGCACACCGCCGGACCCGGCCGGCGGACAGTTCGTCGGCATCGAAGTGCACGGTCTCCGAGGATTCGCTCCAGGTGCCCGTCGCCACGAACACGGTGGCCTCCGCCAGTCCGTACGAGGGGCGCAGCATGTCCTCACGAAAATTGAAGTGGGCGAACCGGTCTGCGAAGCGCTCCAACGTAGCCGGCTCGACGCGCTCGGCACCGTTGATGATGCCGATCACCCCGCCGAGGTCGAGTCCGGCGAGGTCGGAGTCCTTGGTCTTGCGGGCGGCCAGGTCGAACGCGAAGTTGGGGGCCGCGGAGAAGGCGCGCGGATTCTCGGCGAGCGCCCGGATCCAGCGGGACGGTTGCTCGAGGAACGCCACCGGGCTCGTCAGCGCGGCGCGATAGCCACTCAGGATCGGAGCGCACACGCCCAGCACCAGCCCCATGTCGTGGTAGAAGGGCAGCCACGACACGATGGTCGCGTCGTTGGCGGTTTTCACCTGGGCATCCGCGAAGAACCCCCGCATCAGCTGCTCGAAGTTCGCCTGCACGTTGCGGTGCGAGATCATGACGCCGGTGGGCAGCCGGGTCGAACCGGAGCTGTACTGCAGATACGCCGTCGTCGGGAACTCGGCGGCCAGGGCGGCCCCGTCGAGACCACCTGAACCGTCGTCGGCGTCCAGATTCAACGAGTCGATCGCGACGATCTTCGGGGCGGTGTTCATCCGGGACTGGTCGACGTAGTCTCCGACATCCTCGGCGACGGCGGATGTCGTCAGGACCAGCGACGGCTTCGTATCGACGAAGACCGCACTCACCCGGTCATGGCTCGAGCCGCGGTGCGGCATGGGCAGCGGCACCGCGATCAGCCCGGCCTGCATGGAACCCAGGAACGCCAGGATGTACTCCAGGCCTTGCGGGGCCAGGATCACCGCCCGGTCACCGACCGACCCGTGCAGGCTGATCTCGCGGGCCACGTTCATCGTCCGGCGCGACAACTGCGACCACGTCAGGGTCTCGGTGATACCCGCCGGATCGGTGCCGTATTCGGTGAACGTGAAGGCGACGTCGTCAGGGCGCAGGGTCGCACGTCCGTGCAGCATCGAGAGAATCGTCGACTGCGGAGTGGACATCAGCCCGCACCGTTGGGGTTGAGCACGGACATCGCCGCGTCGACGAGCTCCGACATCGGGTCGCCGCCACCGCCGAACGTCGCCTCGTTGGCCGGTGCGGTGACTTCCAGGGGGTCGAAGCCGTTCACCGGGTCCACCGTGACCGGGGCCGTTGCCGGATCATCGTTTCGCGAGTAGCCCGCGTCGACCATGGGCAGCAGGACCGCGTCCAGCCTGTTGAGCGTGTCCTTGTCGTAGCCGAGGTACTTGAAGGGCAACACCAGGGGAAGGTGTTCTTCTGGCACCAGGTACGTCGTCGTCGTCGCACCCTTGGAGTTGACCGTCGTCCTGATGTTCTGCGGCGGAACGTTACTCGGGTTGGTGAACGCGATGGCGGTGTGACCCGAGGCCAGCCCCGCGATGGCGTTGATGACGCTCATCCAGTTGTCGGGCCGGTCCGGCCAGTCGGCGATGCTGTCGTAGGCCGAGATGAACTGGTCGGTGTGGTACTGGCTCTCCACCGGGGCCGGGATGCGGTAGTCCATGAACGGCACGACGCTGCCGACGGGGAAGTTCTGGGTCAGGAAGCTCTCACCGAAGGGATGCTTGGCGATCGGATCGCCGAAGGTGGCGAAGGACAGTTGGTCCGGGGGCGGCGCCGTCGGATCGTTGGCCAGCCGGGCCTTCACGGCGTTGAGCACGAGCGCGCCCTCGGACAGTCCCATCGCAGTTCCCTTGCCGCCGTTGCGGATGGCGGCGTCGAGGTTGCCTTCACCCTCGTCGACCGATTCGCCGATGCTGGGACCGTCGAGTCCCAGGCCGGGATAGATCCGCTCGCCGACCGCGCCGATACCGGGAAAGAGACGTTCGAGGGTGTGTCCCTGAACCTGCCCGGCCGGGTAGTCGACCTTGACCCGCTTCATGCCGGGGAACCAGTGCTCGCCCGTCATCCGGATGTACTCGTCGTAGGGGATTCCGAGGACGTGGGCGCCGCCGAGCGCGTACGCGGTCCCGGGGCCTGAGGTACCCGGAGCCGGCGGGGCCGGCGCAGGCCCAGGTGGTGGCGGCTCCTCGGCCCACGCATGCACGGGCACACCCAACGATCCGGTGACGCCCGCAGTCATCAATACCGCAAGTCCTGCAAGGAGTTTCTTCATACCCACTCCTGATCGCCCCGCTTCGTTTCGTAGTCTCACACACATCGCGCCCGCGCGCTCATCCGTCATTCCGTGCGCAACTTCCGCCTTGCCGCTCATGTGAGCACCTTCCTTCCGGCGGCACGCGACGGCCACCAATTCGCCTTGCCGACCAGGGCAGCGATGGCGGGCACGGTGATCGTGCGGACCAGGAAGGTATCCAGCAGGATGCCCACCCCGATCACGAATCCGCCCTGGATCACGATGCCGATGCTGGAGAACAGCAGGCCGGCCATCGAGGCCGCGAAGATCAGGCCCGCCGCGGTGATCACCCCGCCCGTCGAACTCAGGGTGCGGATGACGCCATACCGGGTGCTGTGCGGCGACTCATCCCGTAATCGCGATACGAGCAGCATGTTGTAGTCCGCACCCACCGCGATCAGCACCACGAACGCCAATGGCGGCACGCTCCAATGCAATTGCTGGCCCAGGATCGATTGGAACACCAGGACACCGATGCCGACCGCGGCGAAGTACGAGACCACCACCGACCCCACCAGGTACAGCGGTGCCACCAGCGAGCGCAGCAGCAACATCAGGATCAGGAGCACCACGATGAGCGTCGCGATGATGATGAACCGGATGTCCTGCTGGTAGTAGTCACGGGTGTCCCGCAGCGCGGCGGGGTATCCGCCCATCGATATCGAGGCGTCGGCCAGCGTGGTGTTCGGCTGTGCTCCCCGCGCGACGTCCTGGATCTGATTGACCTGATCCATCGCCTCGGGGCTGAACGGGTCGAGTTTGGTCTGAACCAGGTACCGCACCGAGCGACCGTCCGGCGAGACATAGGCCGCGGACGCCTTCTTGAACTCCGCGAGATCCAGGACCTCGGGGGGAATGTTGAACCCGGCCTGTGCCGGATCGGCGGCGTCGGTGCGCATCGACAGCAGGAACGACGAGGCCTGGTTCAACCCGGCCGAGATGACCTTGACCTGCTTGACGAGTTCGTCGACGCCGCCGGCCACTTCCCGGCTGCCACCGGCCAGGCGGTTGGCCCCCTGCTGCAGATCCTTCACACCGGACTTCGCGCCGCCGGGCTTGTTCAGCCCCATGGCCTTGACCGCCTTGTTGACGCCGGCCAGTGCACTGTTCAGCTTGGTGATCGTCGTGTTGAGGCTCTGGTTGTCATCGCCGGCCCCCTGCAACTGGTGCGCGAGATCGTTGATGCGGTCCAGACTTCCGTCGTTATTGGCATCCATCAGTCGCTGAAACTGCAGACGGGTGTCGCTGCACGACGGGTTGGAATCGCAGACCGGGTTGTTCTGGAGCGCCGCGAGCACCGGGCCGATCCAGGCGAAGATGTTCTTGACGGCGGCGAAGTTGACACCCATCGAGTTGGCCAGCGCGTTGATGCTCTGCACGAGCTTGGCCGCCACCTCGACGTCGCGCACCAGCTTGTCGCCACCGTATTCACTTCGCGCCGAGGAGAACGTGTCGACCAGGTTCTGGATGCTCGGCGCGATCTGGTTGATCTGGGTGCGGACGTCGGCGAGGCTGTCCGCCAAGGTGTTCGCCCCGGCCGACAGCCGGTTGAGGTCACCGGAGCGCTGGTCGATCTGGGCGGAACCGTCGGCCAATCTGGTGCCGACGATGCCCGCCTGGAACGTCGCCCGGAATTCGGCGGGCACCTCCCCGAGTGGCCGGGTGATCCCGCTGACCAGACCGACGTCCGGAAGTTGAGCCACCCGCGACGCCAGCTGCTCCAGATCGGCCAGGCCTCTCGGGGTGCGCAGATCGTGCGGCGACTGGATCAGGATGTACTCGGGAATGGACTGGCTGATCGGGAAATGACGTTCCAGTGCGGCGTAGCCGATCGAGCTCGGCGCCGACGCCGACACCACCTTGCGATCGTCGTAGTTGTACTGGGCGAAGATCGCGGCGCCGGCCAGCAGCGCCAGCACGAGCAGGCTCGCGACCAGATGCGGCACGGGCCGGCGCACGATGCGGATTCCCGATCGCCGCCAGAACCGGGAGGTCAGCTCACGCCGCGGCTTGACCCACCCGCGTGGGCCGGCCAACACCAGGATGGCCGGCAGCAGAGTCAACCCGGCAAGGTAGGCGACGCCGATCCCGATCGCGGCCGACACTCCGACGGTTCGGAACACACCCATCTTGGTGAAGCTCAACAACAGGAAGGTGATGCCCACCGTCGCGGCCGACGCGGTGATGACCTTGCCGATCGACAGCATGGCCGCCCGGACCGCCTGGTCGAACTCCTTACCCGACCGCAGATAGTCGTGGTAACGGCTGATCAGGAACACCGCGTAATCGGTGCCCGCCCCGGCCATGATCGCGCTCAGGAACACGATGGACTGGTTCGAGACCCCAGCACCGGTCAGCTGCGAGAAGCCCGCCACCAGTGACTGCGCGATGAGCAGGGACGACCCGATGGTCACCAGCGGCAGCAGCATCGTCACCACGCTGCGATAGACCAGCAACAGCACCGCCAGGACCAGAACGGCGATCGCGATCTCGATCGGTAGCCGGTCGCGTTCGCCTGCCACGGTGAGATCGGCAGCCGTGGCCGCGGGGCCGGTGAGGTGCACCTCCAGTGCGCTACCGGCGGTGCTGCGTTCGACGATGTCGGAAACCCGGTTGAACGACTCGATCGCCCGCGGCGTGCCCAACTCGCCCGTGAGTCCAACCGGAAGCACCCAGGTGGTCTTGTCCTTGCTGGTCAGGAACTGTCGCAGCTGCGGGGTGCTGACGAAATCCTGCACGCTGACGACGTCGGCCTGGTCGTCGCGCAGCGTGTCCACCAGCTTGCGGTAGGTCGCCTCATCGGCAGGGCCCAACCCACCCTCGTTGATCAGCGTCACCAACAGCAGGTCGTCGTTGGCCGATTCGTGGAACGCCTCGGTCATCTTCTTCGCGGTGACGCTGGACGGTGCATCGGCAGGCAAAATCGCGAGCGGATGCTTCTGCGCCATCTCGCCGAGCGAGGGGAACGTCAGAGGTAGGGCCACCAGCATCGCGGCCCAGACGCCGATCACCGCCCACGGCCACCGCACAACGAAGTCGGCTATTCGTCGCATGTCGCCCTCACCTTCACCCCGGCGTCGGGGTACCGCGGAAAATCCATGACCATCGTTTGCTCTCCGCTAGGCGACGCGGCCCCAGTGCCCGCTGTCAGCAACTCGTGAGGAGACCGCTTTCATCGCGCCCAGGTAGCGGGCGATCGATTTCTCGGCGACCGGGTTGTCGGGATGCATGATCGCCATGACCGTGCCCTCGCCGTACCGGAAGATGTAGATCGTCAATTGGTAGGAGAACCGATCGTCCGGATACATTCCGATGTTGTTGGCGAGGCCCATGTCGCCCGCCGCGAGTATGGCGTTGAGTGGCGCGGCGCCGCCGTGCAGAAAGTTCGATACCGGGAAGTTCGGCCGCGGCCAGTTCAACCACGGCGCCAACTCCAACACGCGGTAGTACGGCACTCTGGCCATGTCCAGGCCGGAATCGAAAGACGCCTGCGCCGCCCAGGCCGCATCGCTGAAAGAGGTCGCCGCCACCGGGACCGTGATCGGGATCAACCCGGTGAACCAGCCCTGTGTCATGAAATTGTCGCTCGCGGTGCGCGAATCCCTCGGCGTGAGGCCGTAATACGTGAGTGCGCCGGTGAACTCGTGTTCAACCAGCCCGAGGCAGGCGAACAGCCCACCGACGAATCGTGCGCCGGCCGCCGAACACGCCGCATCGAACCGTTCCGTTTGCGCCGGATCCAGCAGCACCTCGGACGACCAGGCGCTGCTCATCGTCTCGTTCGGGTTTCCCAGCGGCAAAGGAAACTCCGGAAAACCATCACTGTTGTTCTCGGCGAAGTCAATCCACGCGCGAACACCGGGAGAATCCAGGGTTAACGCCGAGGTGTATTCACGTTCGCGGATACAGAAGTCGTCGAAGCTACCGGCCTCCGGAAGCGTGAGGGCCTGACCGCTGCCGCTCATCGCCGAATACATTCCGTTGGCTTCCATCATGGTCGTGCCGATCAATGTCGCATCCCCGTGCACGTGATCCATGGCCGCGAAGAAAGTGAAGTGGCCGTCGCCCTGGATGATGCCGAACGTAAAACAGCCCCATTCCAGGGGATTCGGAATCGACACGACGTGCCGACGAATTTCGTCGACGGTCATCACACCCTGATCGACCGGGGCGAACTCGATATCGGCCGGATCTTCGATTGCATGCCTTACGAATTCGCCGTCGCCAACCTTTTCGAACCAACTTCTGAATGTGTCGTGCCGGCGCAGATAAGTGTTCACCGCGTGATCCATCGCAGCGATATCACATTGCCCAGCAACCTCACAGCTGGCGATGATCTGCCGGGAGAAGTTCAACCCCGCCGCTTTGCGCTCGGTGTAATTACGCAGATGTTGGCTCTGCATGTAGCTAACCGGCACCGCGCTCACCGGAGCGCGCCTCGCAGTTTCCTGAGCCGCCGCGGTTGGATGCCAGGATGTCACCGCGCCAGGACTCAAAGACCATTCATCAAGTGCGCCAACAGTTATCTTGCCGATCCGCAAATCCTGGCCCTCCCAGTAGTGATCCCAACGCAGCCGCTTGCCCGAGCACGCGGAACCCCCCGCGGCTCAACATACCCGTGCTCCCACGGCGAACGCTCGGAAGAAATTGACGCGGCAAGGGGAGCCGCGCGGTTCACAGCTTCGCATGCGATAGTGGTTCGAAGTTGATCTCCATGCGCTTCGGGGGGGCGCGGAGGTGCGATTCTGCACGCCGATGCGAGGAGGACAACGGCATGGGATCCGTTGTGAATCAAAGTGAACCACCGATGCGCTTTGCTGTCGTCGGCTACGCGGCGCGCTTTCCTGGCGCCCCGGATGCCGAGAGCTACTGGGACCTCTTGAGCGCAGGTCGCGATGCGATTTCGGAGGTTCCGAAGGACCGCTGGGACGTCGAAGAATTCTTCGACCCGGAGCCGGGGGCGGTCGGCAAGGTCGTCACCCGTCGCGCGGGGTTCGTCGATGACGTGACCGGGTTCGACGCGCCGTTCTTCGGGATGTCGACGCGCGAGGTCAGGCTGATGGACCCGCAGCATCGCCTGCTGCTCGAGACCGCCTGGCGCGCTGTGGAACACTCGGGTACCGCACCAACGGCCCTGGCCAACACCAACACTGGCGTGTTCGTCGGCCTGGCCACCCACGACTACCTCGGCATGGCGTCCGACGAGCTGACGTATCCTGAGATCGAGGCCTACATGGCCATCGGCACGTCGAACGCCGCCGCAGCGGGCCGGATCAGTTATCGACTGGGCCTGCAGGGCCCTTCCGTCGCCGTCGACACGGCGTGCAGCTCGTCGCTGGTGGCGATCCATCAAGCGTGCCAAGCACTTCGCTTGGGAGAGTGCGACCTGGCCCTGGCCGGCGGGGCGAATGTCCTGCTCACACCCGCCACCATGATCACCTTCTCCAGCGCGCATATGCTGGCACCTGACGGTCGCTGCAAAACCTTTGACGCGGCCGCAGATGGTTATGTTCGCGGCGAGGGCTGCGGCGTCATCGTCATCAAACGACTCGACGACGCGATCCGCGACGGTGACCGGATTCGGGCCGTGATCCGCGGCAGCGCGATCAACCAGGACGGCGCATCGGGCGGTTTGACGGTGCCGAACGGCGTCGCCCAGCAGCGTGTCATCGCCGATGCGCTGAAGCGGTCCGGCCTCGAACCCAGCGACGTCGGATACCTGGAGGCACACGGCACCGGAACTTCACTCGGCGACCCGATCGAGGCCCAGGCCGCAGGCGAGGTGCTCGGCGCCGGGCGTGGAGCCGACCAGCCACTGTTGATCGGCTCGGCGAAGACGAACATCGGCCACCTGGAGGCAGCGGCGGGTATCGCCGGCGTGGTCAAGGTGATCCTGTCGCTCGAGAACGAGACCCTGCCGAAGCACCTCCACTTCGAGAACCCGTCGCCGCACATCCCCTGGGACCGGCTCGCGCTCGAGGTCGTCAAGGAGTCCACGCCCTGGGAGCGCAACGGACGGCCGCGGATCGCCGGGGTCAGCTCGTTCGGCTTCGCCGGCACCAACGCGCACGTCATCCTCGAAGAGGCTCCCGAGCCGTCCGCGCAGCCGACTCCGGCAGAGCAACCCGCGGACGGACGATTCGGCATCCTGCCGCTGTCGGCTCGCACCCCGGCCGCCCTGGTGCAGGTGGCCGACCAATACCGCAGCTGGCTGAGCGCGCATCCCGAAGCTTCCCTGGCCGACGTGTGCTTCACGGCGGGCGTGGGGCGAGCGCACCTGGAGCACCGGGCCGCGCTGGTGGTCAACTCGCGGGAAGCCGCCGTCGAGCTGCTCGGCGCCCTCGCGGAGGACCGGCCGGCACCCGGCCTGGTCCGCGGAGAATCCCACGAGCCGCCGAAGACCGCGTGGCTGTTCACCGGTCAGGGCAGCCAGTACCCCGGCATGGCCCGCGAGTTGTTCGACACCGAGCCGGTGTTTGCCGAGACCCTGACGCGGTGCGCGGCCGCGGTCGCCGATGTTCTCGAAAAGCCTTTGCTGGACGTCATTTTTGATACGTCGGCCGACGCCGAGGAAACGCTGCGGCAAACCTCCTACGCCCAGCCCGCACTGTTCGCGGTCGAAATGGGGCTGGCCCGGCTCTGGCAGTCGTGGGGATTCGAACCGGACGTGGTGCTGGGGCACAGCGTCGGCCAGTACACGGCGGCGTGCGTCGCGGGCGTGTTCGGACTCGAGGACGGCACGCGACTGATCGCCGAACGCGGTCGCCTGTTCGGCAGCCTGCCTGCCGGCGGCCGGATGGTCGCGGTGTTCACCACCGCCGAGCGCGCCGAGAATCTCACCGACGAGTTCCCCAGCCTGTCGGTGGCCGCCTACAACGGCGCCAACACCGTGCTGTCGGGACCGGCGGAGGATTTGGAGCGCGCGGTGGCCGGCCTCGCGGCCGACGGCGTCCGCTGCGATTGGCTGGACACCAGCCATGCGTTCCACTCGGCGCTGCTGGATCCCATCCTCGACGAGTTCGAGTCGTTTGCGGACGGATTCACATTCGCGGCACCGCAACGGATCCTGATCGACAACCGCACCGGGGCGGCGCTGGGCAGAAGCGTCAAGATCGACGGGGCCTACTGGCGCCGCCACGCCCGCCAACCGGTGGAGTTCGCCAAGAGCGTCCACACCCTGGCCGATCTCAACTGCAAGCTACTGGTCGAGATCGGCCCACGGCCGGTGCTCACCGCCGCGGCCCTGAGTGCCTGGCCCGACTCGGCCACCGCACCGCGGGTGATCGCCTCGCTGCGACGCAACAGCACCGATCAGCGACAGATCACCGAGGCCGTCGCCGACGCTTACGTTCACGGGCATCTGCCCCGATTCAGCGCCCTCCGGCAGCCTCACGCCAAGAAGCTCGACCTGCCGACCTATCCGTTCGAGCACCGCCAGTACTGGTATCTCGACAACCGCGAGCGCCCGAACAGCCTGCAGCACACCAGCGCCCCGCGCAGCCAGGCCATGGGGCTGCTGGAGGACGGCCGGATCGAGGAACTCGCCACGCTGCTCGACGGCGCGAACTCCGACCCGCAGACCCTCGACGTACTGACCAGGCTTGCGGCACAGCACAACCGGCAGCGCTCCAGGCAGTCCATCGCCGATGACCGCTACGAGTTCCGGTGGGATCAGGTGCCCGCGCCGGTCTCAGGGACAGACACCACGTGGCTGCTCATCGGTGAGGATTCCCCGTCCGCCCAACCACTGGTCGAGGCCCTGACCACCCGCGGACAACAGCACCGGTTCGTCGGGTTGCCGACGTCCGACGCCGATGAGGCGCAGCTCGCGGACAGCTTGCGGGTCGCGGCAGCAGACGCCGCGGCGGCCGAAACCGGTCTCCGCATTGTGCTTTTGGCCTCCCCCGATACCGACGCCGGCCCCACGGGCACGCCGTCCATGCAGTCGCTGTTGCGGATGCAGCACCGCATCCTGAACGGCAGCAGGCGACTGCTGCGCGCCGCGATCGCGGCCGAGGTGCGCGCACCCGTCTGGTTTGTCACCCGCAAGGCACAGCGCGCCACCGACGCGGACATCGTGGCTCCCGAGCAGAGTGCCCTGTGGGGGTTCGGCCGCGCCGCCGCGCTCGAGCTGCCGCAGCTGTGGGGTGGGCTGGCCGATCTGTCCGACGGCTCGGCCGCCGAATACTCACGGCTCATCGACATGGTCGCGGCAGTCCCCGGCTCGGGGGCTCGGGAAGACCAGATCGCGTTGCGCGATCAGACGGTCTACGTCCCCCGGCTGGTACGACGCGAAGGAGCGCCCAGCGGCGATGCGCTCGACCTGCGCGGCGATGCAACGTATCTGGTGACCGGTGGCCTCGGTTCGATCGGGCTGGAGATCGCCGGCTACCTGGCCGCCAACGGTGCCAGGCACCTGGCCCTGACCAGCAGGCGCGCACCCGGCGAGACCGCAACCCAGCGCATCGANCGGCTGCGACACCCGGGTGGTCACCGCCGATGTCGCCGACGCGCACGACGTCGCGCGACTGCTGGCCGGGCTGCGGTCCGACATGCCGCCGCTGGCGGGCATCGTCCACGCGGCCGGTGAGAACGGCACCACACCGCTGACCGAACCCGACATCGCCGCTCAGCAAGCTGAACTGGACCGGGTGTTCACCGGGAAGGTCTGGGGCGCCTGGCATTTGAGCGAGGCCGCGGCCGGGGAGAAGCTGGACTTCTTCATCAGCACCTCGTCGATCGCCTCGGTGTGGGGCGGGTACGGCCAGACCGCCTACAGCGCGGCGAACGCATTCCTGGACGGGATCGCCTGGCGTCTGCGCGAGCAGGGCATCGCCGCAGCCAGCGTGAACTTCGGCCCTTGGTCGGCGGGCATGGCCGACGCGGAATCCCGGGCCCGACTCGAACAGCGCGGTATCCAGACCCTGCCGCCCGCCGATGCACTGGCCGGGCTGTCCGATGTCATGGCGATGTCGGGCGCGCAGGGACTCGCCCAAGGGGTGATCGCCCGGATCGACTGGGCGCGCTTCCTTCCGCTCTACCAGCAGGCGGGGCGGAGAGCGTTCCTGGCCGAACTCGAAAAGGCCCTTCCCGTTTCGGCGGAGGCACCGGTGTTGACGCGGTCGGGCAAGACCCGGTTGGTCGAGCAGCTCGAGAGCGCACCGGTGCAGCAGCGTAAGAAGCTGCTGACCGATTATCTGCGCGATGCGGTCGCGGACGTCACCCGCGTCGACACCGCCGAGATCCGCGAGGACGCGGGCTTTTTCGATCTCGGCATGGATTCCCTGATGGCCGTCGAACTGCGCCGCCGCATCGAGCAGGGCGTGGGCCACGAAATCCCCATCACCCTGGTGATGGACCACCCACGCCTGTCCGACGTGGCCGACTATCTGCTCGGCGACGTGCTCGAACTCAATGCCCAGGCTCCGGCCAAATCGGCCACCACACCGTCGGTTACCCGCGCGGACGACCCGATCGCCATCGTCGCCGTGTCCTGCCGCTTCCCCGGCGCACCCGACCCAGAGGCGTTCTGGGACTTGCTCGCCGGCGGAGTCGATGCGATCCGTGAGGTCCCCGAGGACCGCTTCGACATCGACGAGTTCTACGACCCGGATCCAGACGTGCCGGGCAAGACGTACACCCGCTTCGGCGGATTCCTGGACGGTATCGACGGATTCGACCCCGAGTTCTTCGGTATCTCCCCACGCGAGGCCGTCTGGATCGAGCCGCAGCAGCGCCTGATGCTCGAAACCGTGTGGGAGGGCCTCGAAAGGGCCGGCTACGCGCCGTCCGCATTGCGCGGCAGCCGAACCGGCATCTTCACCGGCGTGGCCGCCAACGAGTACGCGCACCTGCTCTCGGCCGAGCCGATCGACAAGATCGAACCCCACTTCATCACCGGCAACGCCCTCAACGCCATCTCCGGTCGAGTCGCCTTCGCGCTGGGCTTCGAGGGGCCGGCCGTGGCGATCGACACGGCATGCAGCTCGGCGTTGGTCGCGATCCATCAGGCCTGCCAGGCCCTGCGCGCCGGTGACTGCGACATGGCCCTGGCCGGTGGCGTCAACGTGCTGCTGAGCCCGGTGACGGTGGTCGCCGCATCGCGCGCCAGGATGCTGTCACCCGTCGGGCGCTGCAAGACGTTCGACTCCTCGGCCGACGGTTATGTCCGCAGCGAAGGCTGCGGCATCCTCGTGCTCAAGCGACTCAGCGACGCCGAGCGTGACGGCGACCGGGTCTGCGCGATCATCCCGGCCAGTGCGGTGAACCAGGACGGCGCCTCCAGCGGCCTGACGGTGCCCAATGGCGGTGCTCAGCAGCGGCTGATCGGATCGGTGCTGAATCGCGCCGGATTGACCGGTGCGGACGTCGACTACCTCGAGGCACACGGCACCGGCACCCCGCTGGGTGATCCGATCGAAGTTCAGGCGGCCGCGGCCGCTTACGGCGGGGCGCGCGAGGCGGACCGCCCGCTGCTGATGGGATCGGTGAAGACCAACATCGGCCATACCGAATCGGCTTCGGGCGCAGCGGGTCTGATCAAGGTGGTGCTGTCACTGCAGCACGAGATGCTGCCGCAGAGCCTGCATTTCGATAACCCCTCGCCGCACATCCCGTGGGACTCACTGCCGGTGAAGGTGGTGGACAAGGCGACTCCGTGGCGAACCAACGGCAAGCCGCGCCGCGCCGGCGTCAGCTCGTTCGGGTTCACCGGCACCAACGCGCACGTGCTCATCGAGGAGGCACCGGCCCCACCGGTCACCGTCGATGCCGATGCCGATGCCACTGCCGCCCCCGAGACCGACGGCCAGCAGCAATCCGCGACGAGCGTGCTGGCACTGTCGGCACGCTCGCCGGAGGCGCTCGTGGCCCTGGCGCAGCGCTATGAGGCCTGGCTCAGCGCCCATCCGGACGCCGACCTGGCCGGCGTGTGCCTCACCGCCGGAACCGGTCGATCGCATTTCGAGCATCGCGCCGCCCTGGTCGTCGACTCGATCGAGGACGCCCGCCTTGGTCTGGCCGACCTGGCCGAGAACCGCACCCGCCCCGGCGTGGTGCGCGGCGAACACACTCACCATCCGACGACGGCCTGGCTGTTCACCGGTCAGGGCAGCCAGTATCCCGGGATGGCCCGCGAATTGTTCGACACCGAGCCGGTTTTCGCCGAAACGGTGACGCGCTGCGCCGAGGCCGTCAAGGACATCCTGCCGCGGCCGTTGCTGGAGGTGATCTTCGCCTCGGGCCCGGACGCCGCGAACACCCTGCGGGACACCTCATTTGCTCAACCGGCGCTGTTCGCCGTTGAGATGGGCCTGGCCCGGCTGTGGCAGTCCTGGGGGATCCAGCCCGACGTGGTGCTGGGGCACAGCGTCGGCCAGTACGCGGCGGCATGTGTCGCCGGGGTGTTCAGCCTCGAAGACGGCGCCCGGCTGATGGCCGAGCGCGGCCGGTTGTTCGGCAGCCTGCCCGAGGGCGGGCGGATGGTGGCGGTGTTCGCCGACGCCAAGCAAGTCGAGGAGATGGCCGGCGCGCTCCCGCGGGTGTCGGTCGGCGCCTACAACGGTCCCAACACCGTGTTGTCCGGTCCCGGTGAGGATCTGGAGCAGGCTGTCGCCAAGTTCGAGAGCGACGGGATCCGCTGCACGTGGCTGCAGACCAGCCACGCCTTCCATTCGGAGCTGCTGGATCCGGTGCTCGACGATTTCGAGTCGTACGCATCGCGGATCGAGTACGCCGTGCCGACGCTACCTCTGATCTGCAACCGCACCGGCGCCGTGCTGACCGCCCAGACCCCGCTCGACGCGCTGTACTGGCGGCGACATTCCCGTCAGCCGGTGCAGTTCGCCGAAAGCGTGCGCACCGCTGCGGCACTGGGCTGCTCGGTGCTCATGGAGATCGGCCCGCAACCGGCGCTCTCCGGCACCGCGGTGCAGGTCTGGCCGGAGCATATGGCCGCGCCGCGGGCGATCGTCTCGCTGCGCAAGGGCGTGGCGGACCGGCGCCAGATCGCCGATGCGCTGGCCGCGGCCTACGTCGGCGGGCACCGTCCGGACTTCGCCGCGCTGTACGGGCAGGCGCACCGGCGCGTCGAGTTGCCGACCTACCCGTTCCAGCGCCGACGGTTCTGGCCCAAGGGCGCGGCGATGACCGGCACCGATCTGCACGGCGCCGCCGGTACCGGAATCCTCGGCAGTGCAAAGGATCTGGCGTCCGGAGATTCGGTCTACACCAGCCGGTTGTCCGTCAAATCCCAGCCGTGGCTGTCCGACCACGTCATCTACGGCACCGTCGTCGTCCCCGGCGCGACCTACGCCGCGATGGCACTGGCCGCCGTCGGCACTCCGGCACATGCGAAGGACGTCTTCTTCTACGAGCCGATCATCCTGCCCGAGAAGAGTTCTCGCGAGGTACAGCTGACGTTGCATCCGCTGGACGGCGGCGAGGGCTGGAAGTTCCAGGTGCACAGCCGGCCGTACGGTGAACGCGGCGCCGACTGGTCACTGAACGCCGAGGGCACCGTCGTCGCCGGTGTGTCCGCTGACGAGGAGGAGCCGGCCCAGCCGTCGGATCCGGTCGACGAGGCGATCGAGCGGCTCGAACGCATGCGGCCGCAGGAGTTGTTCGAGACCTTTGCCGACCTCGAACTGGCCTGGGGCCCAAACTGGTCGGGCTCGTTGAAGTCACTCTGGCTCGGCGAGGGCGAGGCGATCGGCGACATCCTGGTCGGCGCGGAACTCGCCGAACAACTCGGAGCCGAACCGATGCACCCCGTGTTGATGGACCTGTGCACCGGCATCGCCTTCCCGGCGTTCCCCGCGCTTCTCGCGGCCGAGCAGGGCGTGAACGATCTGTTCCTGCCGCTGCGGTACGGCCAGGTGACGTTGAAGGAGAAGATGCCCCGGCGCTTCTACTGCCGCGCACGGTGGCATGAGAGCGCACTCGACAGCGAGACACAGGTCTTCGATCTCGAATACCTCGATCGGGACGGTCGTCACCTGGGCGGCGTCCGCGAGTTCACCGTCAAACGCGCACCTCGTGAGGCACTCTTGCGCGGCCTCGGCGGCGACGCCACCCGGCTGCTGTACACCCTTGGGTGGCATGAGGTTCCGCCGCTGCCGGCCGCCGAAGAGGCCGGGCAGGTCAGCGGCACCTGGCTGATCGCCGGGTTCGACGAACTGGCCGCGAAGATACCGGGCTGCATTCCGTTCGACCGCAACACCGATCCGGAGCTTCTGGGTCAGGTGCTGGCGCAGGCCCACGAGCGCGGCCTGGGGTTCTCGGGTGTCGTCTGGCGCAGCAGCGGGCCGGGCGCATCGGCGGACGCCGAGGGACGCCTCGAGGCCGAGATCGCCAACCTGCTCAGCGCGGTGCATACGGTGCAGGACGGCTCGGTGAAGTTGCCGAACGGGCTGTGGATCGTCACCGAGCGAGCCGTCGCCACCGAGTCGGGCGAGCCGGTCGACCCGGTGCAGGCGGCACTGTGGGGCTTCGGGCGCACCACGATCAACGAGGAACCCGCGCTGCGGGCCAAGCTGGTCGACTGCGACGGGTCGGACGAGGCCGTGCAGGCGCTGGCCAAGCTGTTGGCCACGCCGGTCGATGAGCCGGAACTGGCTGTGCGCCAAGGAAAGCTGCTGGCATCCCGATTGTTGCCGTGGTCGCGCAGCGGGCATCTGACGGTGCCCCGCGGCGGCGACTACGTCCTGGCCCCCACCGAACGTGGTGCGATCGACAACCTGCGGCTGACCGAGAAGGACGTACCCCCGCCGGACGAGGGCTACGTACAGGTGCGGGTGGAGGCCGCGGGTCTCAACTTCCGCGACGTGCTCAACGTCCTCGGGCTCTACCCGGGCGATCCGGGACCGATCGGCGGTGACTTCGCCGGCGTCGTCACGCAGTTGGGTGAGGGCGTCACCGGCGTCGAGGTGGGACAGCGGGTCTACGGCTCCATGCAGGGTGCGTTCTCCAGTCGGTTCAACGCGCCTGAGCAGTTCCTGGCACCGATCCCGGACGGCGTGAGCGCGGTCGAGGCCGCGACCATTCCCGCTGCGGCGCTGACGGTGCGGCTGTCGTTCGACTGGGCGCAGCTGAAGCCGGGCGACAAGGTGCTGATCCACGCCGCCAGCGGCGGCGTCGGACTGGCGGCGATCCAGATGGCCCAGCAGTTCGGGGCCGAGGTGTTCGCCACGGCCAGCACGTTCAAACGGGCCACCCTGCGCAAGCTGGGCGTGAAGTACGTCTACGACTCGCGGACAACCGATTTCGCCGATCAGATCCTGGCGGACACCGGCGGTCAGGGCGTGGACGTGGTACTCAACAGCCTGACGAGCGAGGGCTTCATCGAGGCGACGCTGAAGGCCACCGCCCAGAACGGCCGCTTCGCCGAGATCGCCAAGCGCGACATCTGGTCGCCCGAGCAGATGGCCGAGGCCCGACCCGACATCGCCTACGAGATCGTCGCCCTGGACACGGTGATGTTCACCGAACCCGAACGCATCCGGCGCCTCCTGACCGAGGTGTCGGAGGGCTTGGTCAAGGAAGAGTGGAAGCCGCTGCCGGCCGAGATCTACCCGCTGACCGAAGCAAGGACCGCGTTCCGGCGTATGCAGCAGGCCCGGCACATCGGCAAGATCGTGGTGCAGATCCCGACCCCGCTGCAGCCGCGACCGGACCGCAGCTACCTGATCACCGGCGGACTCGGCGCGATCGGCCTGCACACCGCGGCCTACCTGGCCCAACTCGGAGCAGGCGACCTGGTGTTGACGAGCCGGCGCACGCCTGATGCGGACGCGCAGAAGGCGATCGATGAGATCACCGAGCGGTACAAGACCCGCGTCCACGTCTTCACCGCCGATGTCGGCGACGAGGCCGAGGTGGCCAAGCTCGTGGACCGGATCCGTGCGGAGTTGCCCCCGCTGGCCGGTGTGGCACATCTGGCGGGCGTGCTCGACGATGCGCTGCTGGGTCAACAGAGCGTCGATCGGTTCCGAACCACGTTGGCGCCCAAGGCATACGGTGCCTGCCATCTGGATCGGCTGACCAAGGACGACGAGCTGGACTTCTTCATCGTGTCCTCCTCGGTGTCAAGCCTGTTCGGTTCACCCGGGCAGGCCAACTACGCCACCGCCAACGCGCTGCTCGACGGGCTGATCGCGCAGCGTCGAGCGCAGGGCCTGCCGGCCACGGGAATCAACTTCGGTCCGTGGGCCCAGGGCGGCATGGCGTCCTCCGATGCCGCGACCGCGAATATCAGTGCGCAGGGCCTGATTCCGCTCGATCCGTCGGCGGCGCTGGCCGCACTGGCCGAGGTCGTCGCCAACGGCACCGGACAGGCCACGGTCCTCAAGGCCAACTGGCAGCGGGCCGCCAAGGTGCTGGGCAGTCAGCGTCCGCCGATCCTCGATCTGGTGTTGCCGAGCGCCGCGGGTGAGGTCGTCGGCGACAGCGAGGTGCTCAAGCAGCTGCTGGAGATCCCGGTGCCGCAGCGGGCCGGGTTCGTGACCGAGTTCCTGCAGAAGGAAGTGCAGAACTTCCTGCGGCTGGCTTCACCGCCGGCCGCGACCAGCCGCTTCCTGGATCTGGGTACGGACTCGCTGATGGCGATCGAACTCCGCAACCGGCTGCACACTCAGTTCGGCGGCAAGTTCACGCTCAACGCGACCGCGGTGTTCGACTATCCGACCATCGGCGGGCTCGCCGAGTATCTGGTGGCGCAGCTGCCCGATGCTGAACCCGAGGACTAACCCGTCGAGTGGCCAGTTGTGACACGCCTTTTCGCGTTTCGCGTGTGATAACTGGCCGCTCGGCTTTCTTGGGTGAAGGTCAGACCCAGCGGGTGGCCTCGACCTCGGCGGGCAGTGGCGGGTGCAGCGGCACGTCGAGGCCGTCGTAGATGCCGGGCTTCTGGGTGGCCAGCCAGTCGATCGCGCCGAGCAGCCGGTTGGCGGCGGTGGTGTTGCCGCCGTCGGCGCGGGTGCCGCCCGGCACGTCGGCGCGGACCACGATGTTCAGCTGCGGGTCACCGTCGACGATCACGCGATGGTCGCCGACGCCTTCGTCCGGCTTGGGCCAGTCCGGGGCGCAGGACGGGTCGATACGGGTGATGTGTTCGATGATGACCCGCTCGACGCCACCGGCCCAGCCGATGACCTGGAGCCGGAAGGCGCCCTGCGTGCCTGCCTCGAACCGGCCCATGACGTTGTCGACGGACTCAGTGAGCGGCAGCCGCTCCACCGTTTCGGTGATGTCGTCGATCTCCAGACCCAGCCCACGGCCGATGAGCCGGACGTTGCCGCCCCACACCATGGTCGGGATCGAGGGCAGCAGCATCATCGGCGTCTCGTCCATCGACCCGCCGAAGCCGCAGAGCACCCGCACCGAATGCGGCTGGTTATAGGTGGAGTAGTCGAAGATCTCCTGACACCGGATGGTCTTGATCCGGGTGCACAGCCCGGCGGCGATGACCGCCAGTGCGTCGTTACCCCAGCCGGGGTCGACGCCGCTGACCAGCAGCGCGGAGTTGCCGGCGGCCGCGGCTTCGGTGAGCCGCTCGACCCACTCGGCGGGCGCCGAGGCCGGGTCGTACAGCGAGTACAGCGACGGGGTCACCACCTGTTTGCCGGCGCGCAGGCACCGCTCGATCTCGGCGAGCGCCTCCTCCGGCCGGATGTCGCCGGAGGACATGTAGGCCACGGCGTCGCACTGTGCGAGTGCGGCGGCGACGTCGGTGGTCGCGGCGACACCGGTCGGGGTGTCGAGCTTGGCGAAGGTCGCGGCATCGAGGCCGGCCTTATCAGGTGATGACGTGATGACGGCAGCCAGTTGCAGGCCCGGAAACCCCGTGGCCGATCTGATTGCCGTCGAACCCATGTTTCCGGTGCCCCACACCGCGATTCGACGCATCCGCCCACCTTAGTGGGCATATTCGTGAGGATCGTCACATTGAGCGAAACCCGCAGGTCAAGCGATTTTCTGAGGCAAGGTACAAAGTCCGATCAACCACTGGGTTGGTTAGCCATCAGAAATTGCTCAGAGTTTCTTTGCGTTGAAGTTACTGAACGGTATAGTTGGCCGCAGTTACTGGTGGGTAACTTATCCGGAGTACCCAACCTCAAGTGGCATTCTCACGAGGAGGAAAAGTGAGCCACTACAAGAGCAATGTCCGTGACCAGGTCTTTAACCTGTTCGACGTCTTCGGCCTCGACAAGGCCCTGGGGACCGGCGACTACAGCGACCTGGATGCCGACACCGCCCGCGAGATGCTCAGCGAAATGGCTCGCCTGGCCGAGGGCCCGATCGGCGACTCGTTCGCCGACGGTGACCGCAACCCGCCGGTGTTCGACCCCAAGACCCACACCGTCACCCTGCCCGAGCCCTTCAAGAAGTCGGTGCGCGCGGCGATCGACGGCGGCTGGGACAAGGTCGGCCTCTACGAAGAGCTCGGTGGCGTGCCCGCCCCCAAGGCGCTGCTGTGGGCGCTCAACGAGCACATCCTCGGCGCCAACCCCGCCGTGTGGATGTACGCCGGCGGTGCCGCCTTCGCGCAGATCTTCTACGACAACGCCACCGAAGAGCAGAAGAAGTGGGCCGTGTTGGCCTCCGAGCGCGGCTGGGGCGCCACCATGGTGCTCACCGAGCCCGACGCCGGTTCTGACGTCGGCGCCGGCCGCACCAAGGCGGTCAAGCAGGACGACGGCTCCTGGCACATCGACGGCGTGAAGCGGTTCATCACCTCCGCCGACTCCGATGACCTGTTCGAGAACATCTTCCACCTGGTGCTGGCCCGCCCCGAGGGCGCAGGCCCGGGCACCAAGGGTCTGTCGCTGTTCTTCGTACCGAAGTTCCTGTTCGACTTCGAGACCGGCGAGCTGGGCGAGCGCAACGGCGTCTACGTCACCAACGTCGAGCACAAGATGGGCCTCAAGGTTTCGGCCACCTGTGAGCTGACCTTCGGCCAGCACGACAAGCCCGCCAAGGGCTGGCTGGTCGGCGAGGTGCACAACGGCATCGCGCAGATGTTCGACGTCATCGAGCAGGCTCGAATGATGGTGGGCACCAAGGCCATCGCCACCCTGTCGACCGGTTACCTCAACGCTCTGGAGTACGCCAAGGAGCGCGTGCAGGGTGCCGACCTGACCCAGATGATGGACAAGACCGCCCCGCGCGTCACCATCACCCATCACCCCGACGTCCGTCGCAGCCTGATGACCCAGAAGTCCTACGCCGAGGGCATGCGCGCGCTGTACCTGTACACCGCGACCTTCCAGGACAAGGACGTCGCCAAGGCGCTGCACGGCGTCGACGGCGAGCTGGCGCACAAGGTCAACGACCTGCTGCTGCCGGTGGTCAAGGGCTTCGGCTCGGAGCAGGCCTACGCCAAGCTGACCGAGAGCCTGCAGACCCTGGGCGGTTCCGGCTTCCTGCAGGACTACCCGATCGAGCAGTACATCCGCGACGCCAAGATCGACTCGCTGTACGAGGGCACCACCGCCATCCAGGCGCAGGACTTCTTCTTCCGCAAGATCGTCCGCGACAAGGGCCAGGCCCTGGCGTTCGTGGCCGGCGAGATCGAGCAGTTCATCAAGAACGAGTCGGGCAACGGCCGGCTGAAGACCGAGCGGGCCCTGCTGGCCACCGCGCTGGAGGATGTCCAGGGCATGGCCGCGACCCTGACCGGCTACCTGATGGCCGCGCAGGAAGATGCCGCGAGCATCTACAAGGTCGGCCTCGGTTCGGTGCGCTTCCTGCTGTCGGTCGGCGACCTGCTGCTCGGCTGGCTGCTGGCCCGCCAGGCCGCGGTGGCGATCGAGAAGCTCGACGCCGGCGCCACCGGTGAGGACCGTGCCTACCTCGAGGGCAAGATCGGCGCCGCATCGTTCTTCGCCAAGAACATGCTGCCGCTGCTCACCAGCACCCGTCAGGTCATCGAGACCATCGACAACGAGGTGATGGAGCTCGACGAGGCCGCGTTCTAAGAATCGCGCAGTCAAACGCCCCCGGGTCATCCCGGGGGCGTTTGCTTTTGATGCACCGGGTGCAGACGCGACCGCCATGGGGTACTCCCGGACGGTGCCCGACGAGTTGACGAATTGGTTCCTCACCACGGAGGAACGCGACAATCCGGACACCTCGTTGCCGGACTGGTGTACCGGTAACCGGGTCGAACCGCTGATCCACGGCGCGACCTACTTCGACCGGCTGGCCGCCGACGTGGCCGAGATGCGCCGAGGCGACCAGCTGTTCTTCACCGACTGGCGCGGCGATCCCGACGAGCGGATGCGCGACGACGGACCCACCATCGCCGAACTGTTCTGCGAGGCCGCAGAACGTGGCGTCGTCGTCAAGGGCCTGATGTGGCGCTCGCACCTGGACCGCTTCGCCTACAGCGAGGAGGAGAACCGGCATCTCGGTGACGTGATCGAGGCGGCAGGCGGGGAGGTGTTGCTCGACCAACGGGTGCGCATCGGCGGCTCCCATCACCAAAAGCTCGTCGTGCTACGCCATCCCGGCGCATCCGAACGCGACGTCGCGTTCGCCGGCGGTATCGACCTGTGCCACTCGCGTCGCGACGACGCCGGCCATCACGGTGACNCCGCCGCGCCCGCCCCCACCGGGGGCCCCAACGGCCGTGGGGGGGGCCCCGCCAGTACGGCGAACACCCGCCGTGGCACGACATCCAGCTACGCATCCAAGGACCGGCGGTCGGCGCCCTGGACTTCACGTTCCGGGAGCGCTGGACCGACCCGGCACCATTGGACATGCTGTCGCCGATCGCCTGGATCACCGACAAGCTGCGCCGTGCCGACCTGAGCGCAGGCACATTGCCGCCGCAGCCGCCCGATCCCGCACCGTGCGGCCGACAGGCGGTGCAAGTCCTGCGGACCTATCCCGATGCCCACTTCGAGTACGCGTTTGCCCCGCGCGGCGAGCGCAGCGTGGCACGTGGCTACACGAAAGCCGTGCAGCGGGCCACGAGCCTGATCTACCTCGAAGACCAGTACTTGTGGTCCAAACAGGTTTCGCAGTTGTTCGCCGACGCGTTGGCGAACAACCCTGACCTGCACCTGATCGCGGTAGTGCCGCGACACCCCGACGTCGATGGCCGCTTGGCCCTGCCGCCCAACCAGGTGGGCCGCCAGCAGGCCATCGAGACATGCCGCGCCGCCGACCCACGGCGGGTACATATCTTCGACATCGAAAACGACATGGGGACACCGGTTTACGTCCATGCGAAAGTGTGTGTGGTCGACGACGTCTGGGCCTGCGTGGGCAGCGACAACTTCAGNCGGCCCGCGCCCGCCCGGGCGCCTCCGGCCGCATCAACCCGAGCGCCTCGGCCGGCTCACCCGGGCGTGGGCCAAACCGGTGTACCGCGCCGTCTACGACCCCGACGGGCGTTCGTACCGCGACCGGCTGCACCAGCGCTGGTAGCCCTGACCAGCGCCCAACGTTGGGTTGTGTCCCAAGTTCGGCCGAAATATGGGACACAAGCCGACATTCGGCGGATGACAAACTGAACCCATGACCGAAGCCCGCGGCATCCTGCTGGTCGTCTCCCTGATGGCGACGACGGCGTTGACCCTCGCGCTGGGCATCACCGACCCGGCCGCCCCGATGTCGTATCCGACCAAGTTTCTGGTGTGGAATCTGTTTCTGGCCTGGATCCCGATGATCTTCGCGATCGCCGTCGATCTGGTGGAACGCCGGCTGTGGCTGCTGCCACTGGGCCTGGGCTGGCTGGCCTTCCTGCCGAATGCGCCCTATCTGGTCACCGACCTGGTCCACCTCGGCGAGGGCTACGAACTGTGGCGGCACGTGCTGCAGTACGGGTTCGCCGCGTGGACGGGCATCCTGCTCGGGGTCGTATCGCTGCTGCTGGTACACCAGCGCCTGGACGACGAATTCGGCCGGTTCTGGGGCTGGTTGGCCGTCGTGCTGTCCGTGGCGTTGTGCGCGGTCGGGGTGGTGATCGGCCGGTTCCAGCGGTGGAACTCCTGGGATCTGGTGACGCGCCCCGACGCGGTGGTGGCGGCGACGTTCGAATGGGTGCGCTCACCACTTGCCTACGTGCAGTCGACGGGTGTCGCGATCGCCGTCGCGGCGTTCTTCGGGTTGGCCTATCTGACGATCTGGGCGATACGCGGATTACGTTGACGGACCTGGTCGCTCAGACCGGAGATTCGTCGGTCAGGGCCTGGTAACCCTTGGCGCTCGCCCGATCGACGGCGGCGCGCACCAGGCCGAACACCAACCCTTGGATGGCCGCCGCCGTCAGTGCCTTGGCCGCGGAGCGGTCGAGATCCTTGGGGTCGGGCGGCTCCAGGTTGGGTTCGTCGATGCGCTTCCAGATCTGGGTGAACACCGCGCTGGCCAGCAGCCCTCCGCCCACACTCGCCGCCATCGACAGCGGCATGTACAACACCTTGGAGCGTCGGCTCACGGGTCCTCCTCGCATCGGCGACCGCCCGACGGAAGCGGTTGTCGGGCTGACACTTGCGGATACCCCGATCCGGACGGTTGTAACGGGGAAACCGGCCGCTCGAAGGTTTCGCCAGGCCACGCGTCGGGCACTGCTGTGGGAGTAGTAGTACGCCTGGGGAAAGGCCCATCGATGACTACCCAACCAAAACCCACGAGCGAAGCGTCCACCGTTCAACTCCTCGGTCAGCTGTCGGAACAGACGACCCGGCTGGTGCGTGACGAGGTGCGGTTGGCGCAGCGAGAGTTTCAGGAGTCCGCGCGCCACGCCGGCATCGGCGCCGGGCTGATCAGTGCCGCCGGCCTGCTGGCGGTGCTGGGGCTCATGACGGCCATCGCCGCCGCGGTCGCCGCGATCTCCCTGGCCCTGCCGGTCTGGGCCGCCGCGATCATCGTCGCCGCGGTGTTGTTCGTCGCGGCCGGAGTGGCCGCACTAATCAGCCGCAGCCAGGTCCGGCAGGTCCCGCCGCCGGCCGCCGAGTCGGCAGACAGCCTCAAGCACGACCTCGACGAGCTCAAGGAGGCACGACATGGCCACCGCTGACCGTCTTCCCCCGGAACCGGGACCGGACGCCGGAATCGACGAGCTTCAGTCCGATATCGACAAGACCCGCAGCGAGCTCGGCGAGACCGTCGCCGCGCTGTCCGACAAACTCGACGTCAAGGGCCGTGCGCAGGACAAGGCGGCCGAAACCAGAGAGGCCGTCGTCGACCGGGCCCACGCCGCCACGGACGCGGCGAAATCGAAACCGGCCATTCCGGCGGCGGCGGTGATCGGCGTCATCGCGGTGATCGGCCTGCTCTGGTGGTGGCGCCGCCGCTGATGGCGGGCGCCCGCGGTCAGAGCCGGGTCAGGCTCGGCATCAAGACGTCGTCCACCAACGCCTGAACCGTGTCCTCGCTGGGCGGGCGCCCCGGTATCAGCGACCGGAACACCAAATAGCCCGGCAGCACATCCCAGAGCTCCGGGTGAATGGCTGCTGCGTCGATCTCGCCCCGGTTGACGGCGTCGGTCAGGATCTCGGTCATCAACTTCTTGCGTTGGAGAACGAACTGATTCTGCAGCGCCGCACTCAATTCCGGACTGTGCGCGATCTCGCTCATGATCGCGGTCATGGTGCTGGCGTGCGTGCGCGCCTGCTCGCACACCGAGGCACCGATACGCAGCAGATCGGTGCGCAGCGATCCGGTCCGGGGCGGAACCAGCTGCACCCGCGTGCCCTCGATGAACGCCGCCAGGACCAGCTCGGTCTTCGACGGCCACCGGCGGTAGATGGTGGCCTTGCTGGATTTGGCCTCGGTCGCCACGGCCTCCACGGTCAATCGGTCGTAGCCGTGCTGCTGCAACAACCGCAGCGTCACCGCCAGCAACTCCGACTCACGCTCGGTCCATGGCGAGGCCGAAATATCGTGTGCCGCAGCTGCTGAAGTGGAAGTCACTGAGAACCTTTCGAATCCGGGACGCCGTCGCCGCCGTGCGCAGGCCTTGCCCTATTCGAAACTGTACCGTACGGTACCGATCAGGTGCTTGGAACGGCCGAAGACTCTCGCCGATGGCGTGTGGTGTGCTTGTTCTCGAAAGGCTCTGAGATGCAGGGGATCTCGGTTGGCAGCCTGATCAGGCGGCGCTGGACGGTGATCGTGGCCGTCATCGTGGTGGCTGTCGTGGCCTTCACCGTCGACCGGCTGCACGGCATATTCGGTTCCGACAATCAGGTGTCGCGCCCGAGTGCCGACACCCTGGAGAACACCGGCTACAACCCCAAGCGGGTCCTCTTCGAGGTGTTCGGGCCACCGGGCTCGACCGCCACCATCAACTACCTCGACATCGACGCCCAACCCCAACGGGCCGAGGATGTCGCCCTGCCGTGGTCACAGCTGCTGGTCACCGATGACCCGACGCTGTTCGCCGATCTCAGGGCCCAGGGCGACGGCGATTACATCGGCTGCCGCATCACCGTCAATGGTCTGGTCAAGGACGAAAGGTCCACCGACAACGTGAACGGCTACATCGCCTGTCTGGACAAGTCCGCATGACCGGCCAACACACCGGCGACGCGGTCGCCGGTTCGCGGACCGCCCGCACCATCCGGGTGCTTGCCGTGCCGATCCTGCTGATCTGGGTCGCCGTCGCCGCCCTGACGAACATCTTCGTGCCTCAGCTCGAGGTCGTCGGTGCGGAGCGCTCGGTCGGATTGAACGCGCCCGATGCGCCGTCGACCCAGGCGATGCGCCACATCGGCCAGGTCTTCGACGAGTTCGACTCCGACAGCGCGGCCATGATCGTGCTCGAAGGCGACCAGCCGCTGGGCGACGAAGCCCACCGCTTCTACGACACCCTGGTTCAGCGACTGGCCGAGGACACCAAGCACGTCGAGCACATTCAGGACTTCTGGGGCGATCCGCTGACCGCGGGCGGTTCGCAGAGCAAGGACGGCAAGGCGGCGCTGGTGCAGGTGTACCTGGCCGGCAACCAGGGCGAGGCGTTGTCCAACCAGTCCGTCAACGCCGTGCGAGACATCGTGGCCAGCATTCCCCCACCGCCCGGGGTGAAGGCCTATGTCACCGGCGCGGCGCCGCTGATCACCGACAACTTCGAGGTGGGCAGCGAAGGCACCGAGAAGGTGACCCTCCTGACCTTCGCGGTGATCGCGGTGATGCTGCTGGCCGTCTACCGCTCCATACTCACCATGCTGATCATGCTCGTCGTCGTTCTGATCGAGCTGGCCGCCGCCCGCGGTGTGGTCTCCGCACTGGCGCATTCGGGGATCATCGGCCTGTCCACCTACTCGACGAACCTGCTCACCCTGCTGGCGATCGCCGCCGGCACCGACTACGCCATCTTCATCGTCGGCCGCTACCACGAGGCCCGCGGCAAAGGGATGGACCGAGAAGCCGCCTATCACGACATGTTTCGCGGCACGGTGCACGTGATCGTCGGCTCCGGGCTGACCATCGCCGGCGCGGTGGCCTGCCTGCACTTCACCCGCCTGCCCTACTTCCAGACGTTGGGCATACCGGCCGCCCTCGGCGTGCTCGTGACGCTGGCGGCGGCGCTGACGCTGGGCCCCGCCGTGCTGACCATCTGCACCCGGTTCGGCCTGTTGGAACCGAAACGCAAAGTGCGGGCGCAGAACTGGCGGCGCATCGGCACCGCCATCGTCCGCTGGCCCGGGCCGATCCTGGTGGTGTCGTGTGCGATCGCACTGATCGGCCTGCTCGCCCTGCCGGGGTACGAGACCAGTTACGACGGCCGGCCCTACCTACCCGAATCAGCGCCGGCGAACGTCGGCTACGAGGCCGCCTCACGCCACTTCTCGGAGGCCAGGCTCAACCCCGAGCTGTTGATGGTCGAAACCGATCACGACATGCGCAACCCCGCGGACATGCTGGTGCTCGAACGTATCGCCAAGGCCGTACTGCACACTCGCGGCGTGTCCCTGGTGCAGTCGATCACCCGACCGCTGGGCACCCCGATCAAGCACAGCTCGATCCCATTTCAGATCAGCGCGCAAAGCGCCAGCCAGATCATGAATCTGGGCTATCAGCAGGATCGCGCGGCCGATCTGCTCAAACAGGCCAACGAGATCTCCAACACCATCAACATCCTCAAGCAACAGGTCGCGCTACAACAGGCCAGTGCTGCCGCCACCCACGAGCAGACGCAGGCGTTCCACGACACCGTGGCGATCGTGAACGAGTTGCGCGACAAGATCGCCGATTTCGACGATCAGTTCCGGCCGATTCGCAACTACTTCTACTGGGAGCCACACTGCTTCGACATCCCGATGTGTGCGGCGTTCCGCTCGGTGTTCGACGCCCTCGACGGGATCGACAAGCTCAGCGATCAATTCGGGCAGATCACCGCGAGTCTGGACAAGCTCGACGCGCTGCAACCACAACTCCTGGCGTTGTTGCCACCGCAGATCGCCATCCAGGAGCGCAACCGCGATCTGACCCTGTCCAACTACGCCACCACCGCGGGCACCAACGCCCAGTCCGAGGAGGCGCTGCGCAACGCGACCGCGATGGGGCAGGCGTTCGACTCCGCCAAGAACGACGACTCGTTCTACCTACCACCGGAAGCGTTCGACAATCCCGACTTCAAGCGCGGCCTGAAGCTGTTCCTCTCCCCCGACGGCAAGGCCGCCCGCATGATCATCACTCATGAGGGCAATCCCGCCACACCCGAAGGCATCTCGCACATCGACGCGATCAGGGACTCCGCGTTCGACGCGATCAAGGCCACCCCGCTGTCCGACGCCAAGATCTTCGTCGCCGGAACCGCCTCGGCGTACAAGGATATTCAGGACGGCGCCAAGTACGACCTGATCATCGCCGCGCTGGCCGCGATGGCGCTGATCCTGCTCATCATGATGTTCATCACCCGCAGTCTGGTCGCCGCGTTCGTCATCGTCGGCACAGTGGCGCTGTCGTTGGGCGCGTCCTTCGGCCTGTCGGTCCTGGTGTGGCAGTACATCTTCGGAATACCGCTGTACTGGATCGTGCTGGCGCTGGCCATCATCCTGCTGCTGGCGGTCGGCGCCGACTACAACCTGTTGTTGATATCGCGGTTCCAGGAGGAGATCGACGCCGGGCTGAAAACCGGCGTGATCCGCGCCATGGCCGGCACCGGCAAGGTGGTGACCGCCGCCGGGCTGGTGTTCGCCGCCACGATGTCGTCGTTCATCTTCAGCGATCTCATCGTCCTCGGCCAGATCGGCACCACCATCGGCCTCGGCCTGCTCTTCGACACGTTGATCGTCCGATCGTTCATGACACCGTCGATCGCCGCACTGCTCGGCCGGTGGTTCTGGTGGCCACAGATCGTGCGCCCCCGGCCCGCCAGCCGGATGTTGCGTCCGTACGGGTCACGCACCTCGGTTCGCGAACTGCTCGAGCCAGAGCCCGGGCCTAGGAGTTCAGGTATGTGACCACCGCCAGCACGCGGCGGTGGTGCGCGCCTGACGGCGGTAGATCGAGCTTGGTGAAGATGCCGCCGATGTGTTTCTCCACGGCCCGCTCCGAAATCGAAAGGTGTTCGGCCAGAGCACTGTTGGAATGCCCCTCGGCCATCAGGGCGAGCACCTCGCGTTCCCGGGGCGTCAGCCGGGCCAGCGCATCGCCGCTGCGCCGGGTCCCCATCAGCTGGCGCACCACCTCCGGATCGAGTGCGGTGCCGCCGGCCGCGACCCGCCGCACCGCGGCGTCGAACTCGCCGATATCGGCCACCCGGTCCTTGAGCAGATATCCCACCCCTTCCGGGTTCCCGGCCAACAACTCGGTGGCATAACGGGTCTCGACCCACTGCGAGAACACCAGCACACCCACCTCAGGGTGCGATCGGCGCAACGACACCGCCGCGATCAGGCCCTCGTCGGTGAACGTCGGCGGCATCCGGATGTCGATCACGAAGACCTCAGGGCGCAGTGTCTCGGCGATCTCCCGCACCTGGTCGGCGGTGCCCACCTTGGCCACCACCTCGTGCCCGCGCTCGATCAGCAACTGAGTGAGCCCGTCGCGCAAGATGGCGTTGTCCTCGGCGATCGCCAACCGGGTCACCGCGGCGCCCCCGCCGGGACGACCACGGTGACCGTGGTGGGGCCACCGGCCGGGCTGTCGATGTCCAGATGGCCGTCGACCATCCGCAGCCGATCCGCCAACCCCGTCAGCCCCGAGCCGTTGGCCGGATCCACACCGCCGGAACCGTTGTCGTTGACCATGATCCGCAGTTCGTCAGGATCGCTGTGCAGCCGCACCGTGGCCTCCGTGGCACCCGAATGCCGGGACACGTTCGCCAGCAGCTCGGCGACGCAGAAATAGGCCAGTGTCTCCACCCCCAACGAGGGCCGCACGCTGATGTCGTCGACCAGTTCGACCGGGACGGGGTTACGGGCCACCAGCGTCTGCACGGCCGGCACCAGCCCCAGATCCAATGCCGGAGGCCGGATCCCACGCACCAGATCGCGTAGTTCGGCCAGGGTGTCCTTGGTGTTGGCGAGGGCGTCCGAGACCAGTCGCCGGGCCCGGTCGGCCTGGTCAGGATCGGCCAACTGCTCCTCGGCGCGGGCCAGCGTCATCGCCACGGCGATCAACCGGGCCTGGGTTCCGTCGTGCAGGTCGCGCTCCACGCGGCGCAGCGTCACCGCAGAATCGTCGACCACATCGGCACGGGCCCGCTCCAGTTCACCGACCCTGCGTTCGCGGTCGGTCGGTGCCAGCAGGGCTGCGGCCAACCAGAGATGGGCACGCCCGATCCCGAGCATGGCCCACGCCAACAGGTACACGCCGATCAACCCGCCCAACGCCAGCAGCAGGTACGCGCCGAGCGAGTCCACGGGTTCATCGAAGCTGACGGTCGTGATCCCGGCGGCCCAGAGCACCGGCGAGACGGTCAGCACCACCGAGATCAAGACACCGATCACGATCCCGTATCCGAGCGGCGTCATCACGATGCTCTGCAGCAGTAGAAACCCCAGACTGCGCCAGCCGACGGCGTCGGTCAGCGCCGCGGCGAGGGTATTCGGCCAACTGGCCCGCCGGACGAACGGGGCCGGTGGTTCGATGACGACGCCGACCAGGCGGGCCAGTGCCCGGTACAGCGCGTTCCACCAGCGACCCGACAGCACCACGAGGGCCAGCAACGGAATGCCGACCAGGGTGACCAGCAGCACCCCGGAGGTCAGCCCGGTCACGAACAGGTACACCACGCCAACTACCGCCAGCACACTGACGAGCAGAAAGTACAGATAGCCGCGCCAGGCCGCCGAGGTGAACGGGGTACGCAGGGTTCGACTCCGGTCGGCACGTACCGAGGCGGGGACGGTCGCAGTGGTAGTCACGGTCACCACGTTGCCGGATGTGGCGGGCAACAGGCGATGGTGCTGTCCGGCCGATGTGGGGTGTGGCCACCCACACCGTCAGCCATCGAGGGAGCGCAACAGCGCCCTGGTGCGGGCCCGATTCTCGGCCGACGCATCGAATACCACCCCGACGTACTCGTCGACACCGACCGCGCCGAGAGACCGAATACGTTCTGCCACGGTGCTTTCGTCCCCGATGATCGCGGCGTCCTCGGGACCGGCGTAGCCCTCCCGGTCCAGCATCGCCCGGTAGGACGGCAGGTGCCCGTACATCGCGAACTGTTTGGCGGCCTGGGCGCGGGCGCCCTCCACATCATCGGTGACGGTAACCGGCAGCGCGGCGACCACCCGTACCGGACGATCCCCCGCGGCTTCCCGCAATGTGGGGCCAACATGCTCGGCCAACGTGGTCGGGCCGGTCATCCAGGTCACGGTCCCGGCGGTCCGGCGGCCTGCGAGCTTGAGCAGTTGCGGCCCCAGCGCGGCGATGTAGATGTCGGGCGCCGATGCCCCCGCGATCTGCAGTGCACCGCGGGTGGTGACGGTCTCTCCGGGTGCGTCGGCAGCCTCACCGGCCAGCAGTGGCTGCAGTCCGTCCAGGTACTCACGCAGTCGTCGCACCGGCTTGTCCCACGGGATCCCCCACATGCCCTCGGTAACCGCCGCGTGCGTCATGCCGAGACCGAGCAGGAATCGGCCGCCGCTGATCAGGCTGAGCGTGAGTGCGCGCTGCGCCAGCAGCATCGGATGCTGGTTCTGGATCGGGATGACACCGGTGCCCACCTCGATGTCGTCGACCTCGCGGAACGCCACCGCCAGCACGGTCAGCAGATCGGGTTCGTAGGGCATCTGCGTCATCCAGACGCGCCGGAAACCCTCGCCGCGCAGTTGCGCCAGGGTCTCCACGGTGGCGTCGATCGGAGAGCGGCCGCCGGTGTCACTGAGGGAAGCGAGAATGCTGATCTGCATGGCCCCACGGTAGGTGGCCGAAAGCCCGAACGGGCAAAAAAGGGCGGGTTCGGGAGGACACTTGGGGGCGTCTCAATTCGACTCACGCAGTCGGTCTTTCACCCCTGTACCGACTCTTTGGATCAGTCACTCCCGAACCCGTCGTAGGGTCGATCGTACGCCTCGGGCACCCCTCAAACCAGAGAAAAATACGGCCGAATTTCACCAGAATTTCAGGACTGGTTCAGAGCTTAGGGTCGCCCCGTGTTGCCGTCGGGTCGGGGGGTCAGACGGCAACACGGAGCTACCCGTGTATCGACCTCTAGGCCGCCCCCGTTACACATCCGCGAAACAAACTTTTCGGATGTTTTCTCGGCGACAGTCCGGCCTGGTCAGCCGGGCTCAAGCCGCCGGTCCAACGGTCGGGCTCCGCAAGCTACGCCTCCGGTCCAACGGTCGGGCTCCGCAAGCTACGCCTCCAAAATCGCCGCGACGCCCTGCCCACCCGCCGCACAGATCGAGATGAGCCCGCGGACCGGCTGACCGGTCTGCTTCTTCTTCTCGGCCAGCTGCTTGGCGAGCTGGGCCACGATGCGGCCGCCCGTGGCCGCGAACGGATGACCGGCCGCGAGCGAGGAGCCGTTGACGTTGAGCTTGGAGCGATCGATCGTGCCGAGGGCCTTGTCCAGCCCGAGCCGTTCCTTGCAGTACTCGTCGGAATCCCAGGCCGCCAGGGTGGCCAGTACCACCGAGGCGAATGCCTCGTGGATCTCGTAGAAGTCGAAATCCTGCAGCGTCAGCCCGTTGCGGGCGAGCAACCGCGGCACCGCATAGGTGGGCGCCATCAGCAGGCCGTCGGGCCCGTTGACGTAATCCACGGCCGCCGTCTCCGAGTCGACGAAGTAGGCCAGCGGCTCGTGACCATGCGCCGCGGCCCAATCCTCGCTGGCCAGCAGCGCCACCGAGGCGCCGTCGGTCAATGGGGTCGAGTTGCCCGCGGTCATCGTCGCGTCGCCGGCCTTGACGCCGAACACCGGCTTGAGCTTGGCCAGCTTCTCCGGCGTCGAATCGGCGCGCAGGTTGTTGTCGCGGTAGAGGCCGAGGAACGGCGTGACCAGATCGTCGAAGAAGCCGCTGTCGTAGGCCGCGGCCATGTTGCGGTGGCTCGCGGCGGCCAGTTCGTCCTGGTCGACGCGCTTGATGCCCATTTCCTTGGCGGTGACCGCGGCGTGCTCGCCCATCGACTTGCCGGTCCGCGGCTCGCTGTTGACGGGGATCTCGACGCCGACGGCAGCCGGGAGTTTGCCGACCAGCTTGAGCCGGTCGAGGTTGGACTTGGCGCGGCGCAGGCCGAGCAGCACGTGCCGCAGGTCGTTGCCGAAGGCGATGGGCGCGTCGGAGGCGGTATCCACACCACCGGCGGCAGCCGATTCGTACTGCCCCAGCGCGATGGCGTTGGCCGCCGCTGTCGCGGCCTGCAGGCCGGTGCCGCAGGCCTGCTGGATGTCGTAGGCGGGCGTGTAGGGCGACAGTGCGCTGCCCAGCACGCATTCGCGCATCAGGTTGAAGTCGCGGCTGTGTTTGAGCACCGCGCCGCCGATCACCGCGCCGAGGCGTTCACCGGCCAGATCGAAACGCTCGATCAGCCCGTCCAGGGCGGCGGTGAACATGTCCTGGTTGGAGGCGTTGGCATAGGCGCCGTCGGACCGCGCGAACGGAATCCTGTTGCCACCCAAAACGGCAACGCGTCGCCGGGTCGTGTTGTTGGCCATCTGTTTGCCCTCCACTGTCGGGTTGTCCGGGGCCATATTACCCACTGTTCTTACTCTGGAGTAAGTTCGGTGTGGACAACGCAGTACTGCGAAGCGAAAGGCAGCTGAAATGGCTTCCGACCTGTTTTCCCAAGTGGTCAACTCCGGGCCGGGATCATTCCTGGCCAAGCAGCTGGGCGTACCGCAGCCCGAGACCCTGCGCCGCTACCGCGCCGGCGATCCACCCCTGGCCGGATCCCTGCTGATCGGCGGGGACGGGCGCGTCGCCGAGCCCCTGCGAGTTGCCCTGGCCGACGACTACGACGTGGTCTCCAACAACATCGGCGGCCGCTGGGCCGACTCGTTCGGCGGCGTGGTGCTCGATGCCACCGGAATCGAGGACGCGGCCGGCCTCAAGGAGTTGTACAAGTTCTTCACCCCGGTGCTGCGCAATCTGGGCTCCTGCGCCCGCGTCGTGGTCATCGGCACCACCCCCGACCAGGCCGGCAGCGTGCACGCCCAGATCGCCCAGCGCGCCCTGGAGGGCTTCACCCGCTCACTGGGCAAGGAGCTGCGCCGCGGCGCCACCGTCTCGCTGGTCTACCTCGCCGCCGACGCCAAGCCCGCCGCCACCGGCCTGGAGTCGACCATGCGCTTCATCCTGTCGGCCAAGTCGGCCTACGTCGACGGGCAGGTGTTCCGGGTCGGTGCCGCCGACTCGACCCCGCCGGCCGACTGGGACAAGCCACTGGCCGGCAAGGTCGCCGTGGTGACCGGTGCCGCGCGCGGCATCGGCGCGACCATCGCCGAGGTGTTCGCGCGCGACGGAGCCACCGTGGTGGCCGTCGACGTCCCCCAGGCCGCCGAGGACCTGGGCAAGGTCGCCGAGAAGGTGGGCGGCAGCGCACTGACGCTGGACGTCACGGCCGACGACGCCGTCGAGCAGATCGTCGCCCATGTCACCGCACAGCACGGCGGCAAGGTCGACGTGCTGGTGAACAACGCCGGCATCACTCGCGACAAGCTGCTGGCCAACATGGACGAGGCCCGCTGGGACGCCGTCATCGCGGTGAACCTGCTTGCCCCGCAGCGGCTCACGGAAGGTTTGGTGGAGGCCGGTGCGCTGGGCGAGGGCGGCCGGGTGATCGGGCTGTCGTCGATGGCCGGCATCGCCGGCAACCGTGGCCAGACCAACTACGCCGCCACCAAGGCAGGCATGATCGGGCTCACCGAGGCGCTGGCGCCGGTGCTGGCCGAGAAGAACATCACCATCAACGCCGTGGCCCCCGGCTTCATCGAGACCAAGATGACCGAGGCGATCCCGCTCGCCACCCGCGAAGTCGGTCGTCGCCTGAATTCCCTGTTCCAGGGCGGACAGCCGGTCGACGTGGCCGAGCTGATCGCCTACTTCGCCAGCCCGGCGTCAAATGCGGTCACCGGCAACACCATCCGGGTCTGCGGCCAGGCCATGTTGGGGGCGTGACGGCGTGAACAACATGCTGCGTGCCGTCGTCGGCGCCCTGCCGTTCATTCCGCGTGACGACACCCTGCCGGCCCGCACCGTCACGGTCGACGAGTTGTCCATCGATCCGGCCAACGTCGCCGCCTACGCGCAGGTGACCGGGCTGCGGTTCAGCGACACCCTGCCGTTGACCTACCCGTTCGCGCTGACCTTCCCGACGGTCATGTCACTGGTCACCGGGTTCGATTTCCCGTTCCCGGCAATGGGTTCGGTGCACATCGAGAACCACATCACGCAGTATCGGCCGATCAAGGTGACCGACACCGTCAGCGCGGCCGTGCATGCGGAGAACCTGCGCGAACACCGCAAGGGTCTGTTGGTCGACATCGTCACCGACCTCAAGGTCGGCAATGACACGGCCTGGCACCAGGTGACCACCTTCCTGCATCAGCAGAAGACCAGCCTGTCCGGGGAACCGAAGCCCGAACCGCAGAAGCAGCCGAAACTGCCGCCGCCCAACGCGGTTCTGAACATCACCGCGGGCCAGATCCGGAACTACGCGTCGATCGGCGGGGACCACAACCCCATCCACACCAACGCGATCGCCGCCAAGCTGTTCGGCTTCCCGACCGTGATCGCGCACGGGATGTTCAGTGCCGCAGCGGTGCTGGCCAATATCGAAGGCCAGTTGCCGGATGCGGTGAAGTACTCGGTGCGGTTCGCCAAGCCGGTGGTTCTGCCCGCCAAAGCCGGTCTCTACGTCGAGCGCGACGCCGGCGGCTGGGAACTGACGCTGCGCAATCTCAAGAAGGGCTACCCGCACCTGTCGGCGACGGTCAGCCCACTCTGACGCATCGAGTGTGCGCACCGTTCGCGATGTCGCGAACGGTGCGCGCACTCGGCAGATTCACGCCCGGATACCTTTCACCAACAGCCACACGATGAACGAGAGTTCCGCGACCGCCGCGACAGCCAGCACGAATGGCGAGATGAATGCTCCGAAATCAGGGGCGAGCAAGCGGGAGAAGACGTCCGCGACGTGGCCGAAGCATCCGAGCACCAGCAGGATGCCCAGCGCCTTGGGGAAGTAACCCGACTTCAAGACCAGGTAGCCCAGCGGGAGCAGCCACAGACCGAAGAACGTCTGGGCGATGAGGTATCCGTTGTGTTGCAGGTCGGCGAACAGCATGGTCAGCTGGTCGGAATCGGTTGAACTGAAGGCGTATTGACCGGTGGCGATCAGCAGCGCCGCGTTCTGGTTGAGCAGGCTCAGGCTCTGGATCGCGACGCTGACCGCGACGAGGACAACCATTGCCGCGGCGGCCATTTGGTCGACGTGCCGCAAAAGCAGGTACAAGGCCATGCTCGTCGCCAGAAAGGCCGTGGCCCCTGCGAGTTCGCTGACCATGCCGGCGCGGAACAGGGAGGCCGAGGTGCCGATGTCGGCAGCCGTGGCCGCGGCGTTTCCAGACTTCACGATGAGTGTGTTGACCACCCCGGCGAAGATCGTGAGCACGGCGACGCTCAGGTAGAGCACCCCGGCGATTCGCGCAAGTGTCCTGGGTGCGATGCGCGAGGCGGACTCGAAGCGGACGCTCACGCCGCATCACCGGCATGAGCCAGGGCCGACGGGGTCAGCCGGCCGACGATCGCCGGGGCCTCGTGGACGAGGGCGTCGTTCTCCACTGCCTCGACCATGAACAGTGCGTAGTCGACGCGACGGGTCAGGTTGCTCGCCAGGACCGGGTCGCCGACGTGCCGGCTCCAGATGGGCAGGCCCTGACTCTCGCCCTCCTCCAAGTCGCTGCCACGCACCACGGTCCAGCGCGTGTCGCTGGCGAAGATCCGCCGGCATGCCTCCACCTGATCGTCGACGTCCACGACCCGGGCCAGCTTGGCCAGTCGCCCGAGCACGGCCGCATACAGCCGGAATTTCCTGGTGTAGACGTCCTTGCCGTCGCGGGTGATGTGCCAACCGCAGGAGAACACCAGCCGGGCTCCAGGGCGGGCGTGGTCGAGTACCGCTTGAGCTGTGCCCGAGGCGTAGTGGTGCACGCCCCACGGCACCAAGACCGTGAGCACGGCGTCGCATCCACGCACCGCCCGTTCGATGACCGCGTCGTTGTCGGTCGCTCCGGGGATGACCGTCATCTGCCCCGCGAAGTCGGCGAGCTTGGTCACGCTCTGCTCCCGGCAGACACCCACCACGTCGTACCCCCGGTCGAGCGCGTGCCGCACCAGGTAACGCCCGAGCTTCCCGGACGCACCGACGATGCACACCTTCTTGCCCGCGGCCGGTTTCTCCGCTTCGTCTGATCCGACCAGTTCCACAGCTCTGTCCTCCTACTCGAAACCACCGCAGCCTTACGCCGTAAGGTACAGCCTTGCAGCGTAAGGTTGTCAAGCCTCATCGACAGCCAGACAGGAGAATGACCTTCGTGACCACCGACGCCGCCGGCCCGTCCGAATCCCGCCGCAACCCGCTCAGCAAGGAGCTGGTGCTGCGCACCGCGGTCGCCCTGGCGGACGAGGCCGGAGGCGGCGTGCCGAGCATGCGCAAGCTCGGTGAGCGGCTCGGCGTCGAATCGATGTCGCTGTACCACCACTTCCGCAACAAGGACCTGATCCTCGACGGCATGGTCGACATCGTCTTCGACGAGATCGAGCTTCCCGGTGACGACATGGACTGGCGCACGGCGATGCGACGGCGGGCGGTCTCGATGCGTGAGGCACTGATCCGCCACCCGTGGGCGATCCGTCTGATGGACTCACGGGCGAACCCGGGGCCCGCGACGCTGCGCCAGCACAACGCGGCAATCGGGTGCCTGCGGTCGGGTGGCTTCTCGATTGCCGGTGCGGCACATGCGTTCTCGGTCTTGGACGGCTACGTCTACGGCTCCACGCTGCAGGAACTCAGCCTGCCATTTCGATCATCTTCGGAGCTCGAGGACGTGGCCGGCTCGATCGTGAAGCAACTGCCCCGCGACGAGTTCCCGCATCTCACCGAGATGATCGTCGACCGTGCCCTCAAACCTGGCTACGAATACGCCGAAGAGTTCGCCATCGGACTCGACCTCATCCTCGACGGGCTTGAACGGCAGCGCGACAGCTGGCGTTGACCAGCTCCCGGCATTCATGTCGCGCAGGGTCAGGTGGCGGGTATCGCGTCCCCCGAATTCCTTCGCAGATCGGCGAATTCGGAGATCGACGCCGACGTGACGGATGCGACCGGCCGGGCATTGGGCGCCGACGCGTCGGACTTCGACACCATCACCACGTTGTCGATGTAGGGCTGGATGGTCGTGCTGTTCTGCACCGTCGACACGATCACCAGCTGGAAACCGAACTTGCGGAACGCCGACAGCGCCTGCTGGGCGAACTGCGGATCGGACTTGGAGAACGCCTCATCGAGCATGAGCTGGGCGAACAACGGCCGCGTGTCGTTGCTGTCGGGGCTGGCCAGGTTGAAGCTCAGCGCACCGGCCAGGCAGAACGCCATCAGCTTCTCCTGCTCACCGCCGGAGTTGTCGCCGGAGTTGCTGTAGGTCCGGATCACCTCACCGGTCTCAGCGTCACGCTCCTCGCAGTACAGCACGAAGCGGTTGCGCACATCGAGCGCGTCACGGGTCCACTGCCGGTCCTCAGGTGTGGTGCCGGCCAACAACTTTCGCAGTTGCAGGATGTCGGTGTACTGCTCGAACATCGCGGTCTCGTCACCGAAACTGACCAGTGACACCCGCGCCGAGATGCGCTGGGCCTTCTCGTTGAGCTCATCGACCGCGGCGAGGTGCCGGGTGCCGGCATGCAGGGTCAACCGGGTGCCGCGGTTGAACTCCACCGCGCCCAGACCGGTGTTGACCCGCGCGATCTGCTCGGTGATTCGCCTCGCCTCGTTGTCGGCGATCATGTGCAGGTTCAGGATCGCGCCCGGTGCCTGCTCGGTGATCAGCCGCTGCATGCGCTCGTAGGCGTCGGGCAGCTCACGCTCGTCGATCCGCCGGCACAGCGCCACGTAGTCGTGCACCCGCTCGTCGAACACATCGCTGTCGTTGGGGATGGCGTCGGGGAACGAGCTGTCGTAGGCGGCCATGATGCCGGCCAGCTCATCGTGCGAACGGTTGCGGTCCGCCCGCAGCCGGTCGCGCTCACGACCGATGACGCGGGTCAGCTCGGCCCGATAAGGCTCGGAGTCCAGCAGCTCGAGGGTCAGCGCCATGTCGGCGGCATAGCCGTCGATCGTGTCTCGGGCGTGCGGCGGCAACTCGTTGTCCCCGAGCCGTTCGGTCAGCATCTCGGACAGTTCCAGCAGCGCGGTCCGCCGGCGATCCAGCATGGTCTCGCGTTCGTTGAGCGAGCCGATCTGCTGGATCACCTTCTCGACGCGTTCCCAGCATTCGTCGGCCCGCTGCTGCATCCGCTCGGCATCGGGATTGTCCGAGACCAGCAGGTTGTGCTCGTCCTGCAGCCGCTCGAGCATCTCGTCCACCGAGTCCGTGTCGATGTCGCTCCACTGCATGAACTGGTCACACAACGCCCGGCAGGCTCGTTCACGCGCCTGGAGCTGACCGCGGTGCTCGTCGAGCCGTTCGCGGGCACTGCGCGCCACCTGGTAGACATCCTGCGCCGCAGTCAGATCATCCTGCAGCGCTTCGATTTTCGCGGCCGTACCGCCCAGGAAGATGTAGTCCGATGGCCGCAGCCGGGACCGATCGTCCTTGATCGACAGCCGGCCGCTGTCCTTGCGCAGACCCTGGTCGGTGACGGCACGGGCCTGCTCGGTGAACTCCTCGGGCCCGTCGACGCACACGTAGTCACCGACACTCGCGATCACGTTGAGCGCCTCCACCGCACTGTCGTGCGTCGGATCGGCCAGCTGGAGCTTGGTCGCCAGCGTGCCCGGCTGCGGGGTGCGCAACTGCGCCCCGTGTTGGACATGCTGCAGCTGGATCCGCCCGCGCATGTCGTTCTCGTTGACGAACCGAAGCGCCCGCTCCAGATGGGCCTCGGGAACCAGCAGACGTAAACCGGCCCCCCGCAACGTCTTCTCGACCGCCAGTCGCCAGCGCGACTCCTCGGGCTTGAGCTCCATCAGCTCGGCGACGTACACCAGATCACGCTCGGAGATGTCGAGCGCCCGGGCGATCCTGGCCCGCATCTCGTACTCGGTGCGCGGCAGCGGGGAGCCCAGCCGCTGCACGCGCTCCAGCTCGGCCTCGATGCTCTCGCGTGCCTCCCTGGCCCGGACCTCCTTGGCCGAGGCCTCGACGTAAGGCTGGTTACCGGTGAACAGCTCCCGATGCAGCCGGTCGGCCTCGTCCATCAAAGTCTCACGCAGCGACCAGAATTCCTCGCCGTTGTCCGGCGGGGTCAGCCCGAGCGAGGCGACCTTCTCCTCGTATCCGCTGCGCCGGCGGGACACCTCGTCGCTGATGCGCTCGGCCTCGGAGAGCCGCTGCTGCAGCGGCACCAGATCGACGCTGACCGTGTTGATCTGTGCCATCAGCGAGTTGTGCTCGTTCTTGAGCTGGCGCTGCTGGGCCCCGAATTCGTCGCGTTGCGCGCCGAGCTGGGTGATCTGGTCGTCGAGATTGTCGATCTCCGGGCCGGCCTGGGCCAACCGCAGATGGTCGACGTAATCGCGGATCATCGCGTTGTCGATGGTGTCGATCACGCCGAACTTGGCCGCCTCGTCGGCATACCGGGCCTGTACCGCGGCGATGTTGCCCAGGGTGTTGCGCTTGCGCCGGGCCACGTCGAGCAGGCCACGAGCCTCCACCAGCGGGTTGATCTGCTCGAGCGCCTCCTCCACGCCGCTGAGGCTGGCCGGCTCGTCGAGCATGAACTCGCGCACGAACTGCTCAAGACCACCAACGCTTTTCAGCGATTTGGCCTTGCCGAGGAGCTGCTGGGCGGCCTCGGAGGCGCGGATGCCGATGCTGGAGTACAACTGGGCCAGGTACTGGCTCTCGCTGCGTCCGCCGGTCCAGCCGTCGTCACGGAACACCGCGGCGTCATAGCCGTTGGCCGCCCAGCGGTTGCACAACCCGAAGATGTCGCGGTCGGCGTCGATCAGGTAATAGCGACTGCCCGGGTCCGAGGTCTTCTCGGCGGCAAGCCATTTGAGCACCAAACCGGTGACCGAGCGACCCGTCCGGTCGCTGTAGGTGACCGCCACCGCCGACCAGGCCGGGCCCGTTCCGCGCAGGTACATGATCTGCCTGCTGGTGCCCTCGCGTCGCTCACCCCAGGCACCGCGGACGTACTTGTCGACGGTGCGCTTGCCGGTGCCCGAGCCAGCGGCGGTGGTGTCACCCGAGGCGTTGAAGTTACGGCGGTGCGAGGGCAGGAAGGCCAGCGAAATCGCGTCCAGCAGTGAGGATTTACCACTACCCGAGGAACCGGTGATCAGCGTGCCGTGCGGGCTGAACGGAATCGAGTGGTAGCCGTCGAAAACGCCCCAGTTGATGACCTGCAGACGTGACAGAAAAAACTGGTTGGTCGGTTCAGCCATGGGCGTCCACTCCGTCCTCGAGCCGTTCGGCCGCATCGATATCGACATCGCTGCCGGTGGCGGCCCGCTTGAGCTGCTCGAACTGCTGCTGTAGCTCGGTGATCATGGAAGCGGTCATGATCGCGTTGACCACCGGGCTGATGGTGAAACTGTCCTCGTCCTCACGGTTGCGGACCAGCATCTCGATGTCGGTGAGCCGCTCGATCGCGTTGTCGATCCGCTTGTCGAACGACGCGGTGTCCCGGTCGGTGTCGTTGTTCACCCCGGCGAAAAGCTCATGGATCTCGTCCCGGCTGATCAGGACGTTCTCGTCGCGGGACGCCGCCCGCATGAGCTTGGCCAGGTGCAGGGCCAGGATCGAGTCGTAGGTGTTGAGGGTCTCTCGTCGCAGCAACCGGCGCCGCCACTGCGACTCGTAGTCGGCCTGTTCGACGTAGGCGATGTCATGATCGTCCGAGATGCACAGCCGCATATCGAGTTCCGACAGCCGCACGGTGAGTTCGGTGCGGTAGCGCGTCACCCACGACCACAACTCGGAATGGTTGTCCTTGCTGACATAGCGACGTGACAGCAGGTGCTGCAGCGCCCAGCAGGCGCGGTCGGGCAGCTCGCTGACGTCTCCGTCGAAGCGCGGCGCGCGGCGCTGGTCGGTGGACCGTTCGACCGCGTCGATGCTCGGCAGCGCATCGAAATCGATCGCCGAGTCCTGGACCGGCACGGCGTCTGAGGCGGGCGTCGTATTCGGGGTGTCGGTCATAGCATGCTCTCGGTGGCAGTCGGGATCGGTTCGGTGAAAACCAATCGGGGGATCTCGATTTCGCGATCGGCGCCTTCCAGGGACCGGAACCGGACACGCACCGACTCCGCGTCGCCGGGGGCGGGTTGTTTGAGCGCCCAGGACCACAGCACGATCACGTGCCCGAGGTAAGCGGAGTCCAGCATGCCGATCGCATCCGGCAACGACAGCGGTCCGGAGGCCACCGCACCGTTGATCAGGTCGGCCAACTCCGCGGCGTCCACCTGGGACGCCAGCGCCGAGAACGCCGACAGATTGACCTCCCCTTCCGCAGTTTCGGCCTGCGACGGTGGGATGGCGTCACGAATCTTGAAGGCAACGGCGCCAATGGAATTGAAGTCCGTGCGGACCAGGGGCACCTCGATGCCGATGCGGCTGTCGGCGAGCGACACGCTGAGCAGCTCATGCGCGCTGGCCAGGGCGTCGTTGAGCTGACGGGTGACACCGCGGCTGTGTTCCAGGGTCCCGGAGGCGACGAAGCGCTTGATCCGGCGGGCGCAACGCTGCCGGGTGCGCCCCACCTCGGCGGTCTGCGCAGACACCAGGCTGAAGAATCCCGTCATCACCTCCCGCAGGCCTGGGTCCAGATGCGGCAGCTCACGGGTCACCGCGTCGATGTCGGCCACCAGCGCGGCCCGTTGCTCGGGATCCTGGATCATCCGGGTGAATGCGCTGTAGGACGCGCTCTCGCGGGAGGCGAACAACGACTCATAGTCGTCGAACAGCTGACGCTGGCGCTCGCGGTAGCCGAGATCGGTGTCGGCGGAGGCGTCCAGCAGCCGGGTGGTGATGCGGTTGAGCATGCTGCCGTACTGCCCGATGTCGGAGACGATCTGCTCCATCTGCAGCGCGATGGCCCGGGCCTCGTCTTCGATGTCGACCAGGTCCGGTTCGGGCCGCTGCCCCTGCTCGAGCGCATCCAATTCGTCACGCAGCTTGGCGATTTCGGCTTCGATGTCGGCACGGATTCGGTCCGGGTCGTTGCTGACCTGGCCGGCCACCCGCCGCAAACCGGCAGCNGCGGCGATGCGGGGAATGAAACCGCCGGTGGCGATGGTGTCCTCGCGGCGCATACGGCGGGCGAAATCCAGCACCGCCCGCGCCTCGTAGGTGAGGTAGCAGACGTTGCGCTCGGTGTCGCCGGACTGCTCGGTGATCCGGTGCAGCCAGCCCTGGCCGGCCCAGTACTTGATCAGGGCCAGACCCGACTGCTCGGTTTCGGAACCGAGGTCGGCCAGGTCCCGTTCCAGCCGGACCACGAGCTCGGTCTCGGTGAGCTTGGCGCCGCGGTCGAGGTGGCGCTCCATCAGGGTGAGGTAGGTGGCCAGGTTGTTGGTCGCCAACAGCCGCGCCGACCGCGAGTCGGCCACGTCACGATTGAGCTGGTAGAGCTGGTCCAGCGACCCATGGCCGGTGTCAGCGTCAGGCATGGCCGGCCCTTCGTTTCGCAGTGGACATCGGCACCACTTTAGGCGGCTGGCGGCACAGATCCCGCCGCAGTTCCGTTTGCTACCCACATCCCGGGTCAGGCCTGGCCCTGCTCGACACCCGTCAGTGGCCGTCCCGGACGTCCGGCAGTGTGACGACGGCCACGTCCGCGGTGGCCGCTCCGCACGACCCCGCGGTGACCCAGCGACGTCCTTACCGGTCGGCCGCCCATTCCAGCGGGTCAGCGCCGTAGGGACCGGGAGTCCAGCGATAGCCGATCCGGTTGCCGTCGACGAATACCGGTGGCGACGCGAACGACAGCTGGCCGAAGGCTGATTCGCTCTGCTCGCGCGGCACTTCCAGGTCTCGGCGGTCACGATGGGCCGCCGGCAAATCCAAGAGGAGATGCGCCGTCCGGGCCAGGCACAGATGCGCCCAGCCCGCGCCGGCAGTGGCACGCCGGGCGAGGAGGGCCAGGACCGCTGCCGCCACGCCATAACCGGTGGAGTGGTCCAGCGCCTGGACCGGCAAGGCACCGGGTCGGGGGCCGGTTTCGGCGTCCGACTGCCCGTACAGCTGAGCGATACCGACGGCGGCTTGAACCAGCGAATCGAAGCCGCGGCGGTCACCCCACGGGCCGTGGTCGCCCCACGCGTCCAGGGTGACCACCACCAAGTTCGGATAGCGCTCTCGCAACGCATGCGGGTCCAACCCGAACTTTTCCAGCGCGCCCGGTCGGTAGCCCATGATCAGGGCGTCGGCGTTCTGCAGCAGCGCCGTCAGCTTCTCGCGCTGGGCCGGATCGGTGAAGTCCGCTGTGGCGCTTCGTTTACCGAAACCGTTGTCGATGTACTGGTCGAGCAGCTCAGGGATCGCGGGCGGGTCGATCCGCAACACGTCGGCGCCGAGCAGCGCGAGAAACCGGGTGGCGACGGGTCCGGCGATCACCCGGGTGAGGTCGAGAATCCGCACACCGGTGAGACGGCGGCCGACCTCGAGGGCAGGCCCGAGGGCCTCGACGAGATCGAACCGTATCCATGGTTGCGAGTCGACGAAACGCCCTTCCGGGCTGCGCCGCCAGTCCTGGGGCGGACGGACGACGACGGCGAGCCCATCGGCGTCGGTAACCCGTTGCGCGACGTCGGCCGCTGACCACGAGGCGATCGCGTCGGCCAGGTCTGCTTTGCCATCGACACCGAGGGCGCCCGACAGGGCGCGGGCATGGTGCGGATAGTTCGCATGTAACCGCACCCAGCCGTCGCGGGCGGGGAAAAAGCCCGACATCGGCGCGAAACCCTCAGGCTTACGGCCGTCGATGCGGAGATGGTCCAGGGATGCGAAAGCCGCAGCAACCGAGCCACTTTCGGTCTGAAAGTGTTCCCGTGGTCCACATGCCAGCCGCGCTGCGGTGAGGGCCGTCTGGACACTGCCCAGAGCGAGCCCTTCCACATCGAGCGGCCCGCCCCACCAGGAACGTGGACCCGTCACCCGCGCCACGGCCGTGTCGTCGATGGGTCCGATTGCGGGAGCAAGCCACCGATACAACTCTGGGATGTCAGCCGTGCCGGTCACCACTCCATCATCTCGAAAGGGGTCAGCCCGCGGCCCACCTGCCCTAGAGTCATCCGGTGACTCCCGCCAAGGTGCCGCCCGCCGGACTGGTTCGCGCCGTCGAACGCGTCCGTCACCATCTGCGCCGCCTGCACCAACGCGCGGTACCACCACCCGCGGCGATGCTGGAGCTGATTCTGGGCGCCTGGGTGGCCCAGGGCATCACCGCCGCCGCCCAACTCGGGGTGGCCGATGCGCTGGCCGATGGCCCGCTGCGCCCCGCGGACCTGGCCCGACGAGTCGAGGCCAACCCCGACGCCCTGGACCGGCTGATGCGTGCCCTGGTCAGCGAGGGGATCTTCCGTCGCACGCGCGACGGCCGCTACGCGCTCAACGCGCTGGGCGACACGCTGCGCAGCGACGCGCCGGTATCCATCGCCGGGATGGCGAGGTTCGTCGGGTCACCGCAGCATCGCGAGCACTGGAGCCACCTGGCCGACGCGGTGCGCACCGGTGAGGCCGTCATCCCCAAGCTGCGTGGCAAGGCGGCGTTCGACTACATGGGCTCCGAGCCCGAACTGGGAGCGATCTTCAACGACGCCATGACCAGCGTCTCCGAACTCGCGATTGCCCCGGTGGTGGCGGCCTACGACTTCAGCCGCTTCGGCACCATCGCCGACATCGGCGGCGGCCACGGGCGACTGCTGGCCGCGATCCTGCAGGCCACTCCCACCGCTCAGGGCGTGCTGTACGACCTGGCCCAGGTGGTCGACGGGGCACCAGAACTGCTGGCCAAGCACGGCGTCGCCGAACAGGTCCGCGTGATCCCCGGCTCGTTCTTCGACAGTGTTCCCGCCGGCGCCGACGCCTACGTCATGAAGAACATCATTCATGACTGGCCCGACGCCGAGGCATTGGCGATCCTGCGCAATGTGCGCGCCGCCGCCACACCCGGCGCCACCCTGCTGCTGATCGAGGGAGTGATTCCCGACCACGACCGGGAGTTCCTCGGCAAATGGACCGACATGGAGATGCTGATCGGCATCGCCGCCCGCGAGCGCACCGAGGATGAGTACCGAAAGTTGTATGAGCAGAGCGGGTTCCAGCTGACGAAGGTGGTGCCGACGGCGTCACCCTTCAGCCTGGTGGAGGGTGTGGCCGTCTAATCCTCGTTCGCACACGGCGAGGTTGCCGACACCCTCAACTGATAGATGCCGCCCGAATTGACCTCCGCCCGTACCGATACGAGATAGCCGCGACCATCCCGGTACCCCTTGTGATTGGGCGGTTCCGGGTCTGGGCGGGTCCACGGGATCGGCTCGAACCCCTGATCTTTCAAGGTGTCGATCCGGGTCAGCGCCGCCTCCACGAGTTCGGGAGCCGGGTCGGTGATCGAGGCATTGCGGTACACCCGCCAGGGCGGCCCGTCCGGCATCATCGCATCGTTTGTTCGGCAGCCATGCAGGGCCGCGTATGCGGGGTCGGGATCGATGGGCCTGCCCACGATCATCGCCACGTAGCCGGCCACTACCCGCGCCGCCTCGGTGACAGTCAACGAAATCGGCTCCGTCATCGCCTCACCTTCAGTCGCAGGCCCGTCCGTTCGGAAGAATCCGCAGGAACTCGTGAAGACCACCAGCACGGTCACGAAAAGCGTTGTTATCAGCTTCATTTGACCTGTATCCGTGGCCCCTTGCCGGGATTGTCCGTCACTCGGGGATTGTCCCACGGATGCTGCCGCCGTTCGTAGGATCCGTCATCGTCCCAGGGCAGCTCCGGGATCTTGGGTGCACCGAAGCCGCGCGCCGCATCCGACGCCTCGGCCCGGAAATTCCCGTCATCGCCGATATCGATATCCATATAGTTCGTCTCGATGCCTCGCTCCACATAGCCGGTGGCCTCGCCGCCGTTGATGACGGCGACCATGTTGTGGAATGCGTCTGAGTCGGGGTCGTTCCAGTACTCCCCGTGTGCGTTCTGCCCCACGATGACCTCGCCGTGGTGCGGACCGTCGCTGCCGTAGTACCCGGTGTCCAGGCGGGTGACACCGGGGATCTTGTCCGGGTCGGTCGCCGAGGGCAGGCCACCCAGCGGATTGCCCACCTGCCCGTCGACGGTGTGCGGAATCCCGGGTATCGAGTCGATCCATCCTTGATCGCTGGCGTCACGGGGCAGCGACTGAACCGGCCCGATCGGATCTCCCGGCGCGGTCATCGAATAGCGCTGAACGTCCGGATTCGGGTTGGTGTATTCGCCGGTGAGAATGCCGGTGCCCGCCGACGAGGCATGCAGGATGCGATCTGCGCGCAACCCCATCTGCTCGGCGGTTCCGACGATCGCGCCACCGTAGGAGTGGCCGATATAGGTCACCGGCGTGCCCGCCGCCCTCGCACCGACCTCCCGGTCGATCTCATGGCCGAACGACACCAGTTTGGGAGCCATCGACGCCGCGTACGACGGGTCCGTCGCGTCGGTCAGCAGGTCTTGGGGGAAGTCGTCGCCCATGTACAGGAACACGGGCGATCCCGATTGACTCGCCAGCTCCACCGCCGCCTTGTGGTTCGAGCCGCTGCCGTTCAGATTGGTGCCGGTGCCGGGAACCACCACGCCGACACCCTTGATACCCGGCTTGATCTCACCGACCATCTCGATCATTCGCCCGTTGCCCTCCAGCGAGAACCCGACGAACTTTCGTGGCACCTTCTGACCGCTGCCGGGAGGAAACTCGATCGGGGTCAGCATGGCCTGCAGCTGCTTGACCCGGGCATCGTCGGGCGACGGCTTCTTCAGCTCCTCGTCCAACGCGTTGCGAATGTTGATGTCGTTGGCCTCGATCCTGGTATTGAACGGCACACCGTCGGTATTGCCCATCACCTGCGGATCGGCGAGCACCATCTCGTGCAGGGTTTCGGGGCTCAGCCCGGCCAAGAAGGCGGCCCGCTCGTCGGGTGTCATCCCGCCCAGTCGGTCGACGAGCGCCTTCGGGCTGTTCGGGTCAGGCGCCTGCTTGGGATCCGGTGCATTGAGCGACGCCACGGCGTCGCGCACCTGCTGGCCGACCTTGGTGTCGGTGGCCTCGAAACGCGCCAGTTTCTCTTTGAGTTGAGCTGAAGCCTTCGCGGCCAGGGCCAACAACATCATCCGGTTCACCGGACTCAATCGGGAGAAGGTGTCGAGCGCACTGCCGGGACGGATCGAAACCGTTCCGTCGTCGGCCACCTGCCATCCCTGCCCGCGAAGTTGGTCGACGCTGCTCACGATGCTGCTGCGCTGTTGCACCAGATCCGCGCCGCCGTCCTGCAAGGCGGTGCTCAGTGCGGTGAGCGCGTCATGGAGGCGCTGCATGCGCTGCAAGGTCGCGGTGGCGTTGTCGATGGCGGCATCGGCCCCGCTGCCCTTCCAGTGAGAGCGCAGTTTCTCGATCACGGCGCGCTGCTGGTCCATCTGGGTCGCCAGGGTGGCGGCGCGGGTCCCGACGTCGGCGCCGCTCTGCACCAATGCCTCAGGGTTGGACGCTTCCACCTGAGAGATCGAGACCGACATCTCAGCCCGCTGGTTGGGCGGAGTTCAGGCGGTCGGCGGACTCGGCGTCGGTGCCCTGATATGCCCGGGCGGCCTGGCTCAGCTTGTCGGCATGTGCGCCGACCTCGCTGCCGATGGTCCTGGCTTCACCGTCCACGATCGGCGCAGCCTGCGCGGAGGCCGCACCGCTCTGCAGGCCGGGCATGGCCGCTGCCGCCGCGTTCAGTGGTTGCCCGACGTCAAGGCCGGTGATGGCCTGACCCACCGCGGTTTCGGCTGCGGCGGCCGACTGCAGCGCTGCCGGAGCAACTGTCAGCGCAGAACCCATATCGGGAGCGTACTGCCCCCGACGAGGGGGTCAGGACACCAATTTGTTCGGTGCCGGGAGGCTCTGGCTAGCTGCTAGCCGGCCGACACGGGTTGAGAACCCGCGTCCGATGGCGTGCCTTTCAGACCGCGCCAGAACAGATTGATCATCAACTCGGCGGCCTCGTTGACATCAGCGTCGCCGGTGCTGACCCGGGTGGCGATGGCCTCGCCCGCACCCACCAGCGCGACAGCCATCATCTCGAAGTCACTGTCGGGCTGGGGGTTTCGCGTACCGGTACTCAGCAGCCGGGCCACCAGGTCGATGATCCGCTCACGACCCTCGCGCACCGTGTGGGCGAACGCCTGGGAGCTGGTGGCCTGGGTGTAGAGCACCATCCACGACGCGCGATTGGTATCGATGTAGGTGAGGAACGCCCGCACGGCGCTGCGCAGCAGATCCTTCGGACTCTGGGTGAAGTCGATCTCACCGCGCACCACATCCACGAACCGCGTCAGCTCACGGTTCAGGCAGGCGCCGAACAACTCCTCCTTGGACCCGTAGTACAGGTACAGCATCGGCTTGGAGATCTCGGCCTCCGCGGCGATCGCGTCCATCGAGGTCTCGTGGTAGCCGTTGACCGAGAAAATCTGCACCGCAGCGTCGAGCATCTGCTGTTCGCGTACGGCTCGCGGCAGCCGCTTGGTTCCACCTGCCATCCGACCAGGATAAGCATCCTCGGAAACTTCGGTACCCGCGCGTCCGCAGGTCGGATGTGGTGTATTGAGCTCCGGAGGTGGCACCCGATGCCCGAAGGCGATCTCGACGACATCTTCGACGGTGTCGGCGCCGAGGTTCCCGGGGCACTGGCCGAGCACCTGCGCACCGTCGCGCTGATCGATCACCATGTGCACGGCGCCTTCGACCGGCCCGTCGACCGGGCCGGCTTCGAAGCGGNCCCGGATGCGCTGACAGCCCGGCGGGCGTGCGGTGCGCGGCGTCGTTGGCGCTGGCCTCCGAGGAGCCGGTCAACCTCAGCCGCACCCTGTCGGTGCCCACGCCGACCGACGTCGAGCCGACGGTGTGGATCCGGTCCCGGCAGGGGCCGAAACTGGCCGACCTGGTCGCCCAGCCCGGGACCACCCGCGCGTCCGGTGACGCCGATCCGATCGATGTGCTCGGTTCGGCCTACGCCGCCACCGACGGCGACCCGCGGACGTCGTGGACCGCTCCGCAGCGGGTCGTCCAGTTCAAGGCTCCCCCGACTCTGACGCTGAAACTGCCCGCGCCCACGGAAGTGGGTGCGCTGCGGATCGATCCGGGCGCCAACCAACCGCCCGCACATCCGACGCTGGTGGCGATCGATCTCGGCGATGGTCCCCAGATGCACAAGCTGCCCGGCAACGGCGAAGTCCAGACCGCCAAGCTCAAACCGCGGTTGACGGACACGATCACCGTGTCACTGCTGGGATGGAACGACATCATCGACCGCACGTCGCTGGGTTTCGATCAGCTCAAGCCGCCCGGCCTGGCCGAGCTGACCGCGCTCGACATCCGGGGCAAGCCCATCGCCGCCGCTGACGCGGCAGCCAATCGCCAACGGACCGTGTCACTTCCGTGCGGACAGGGCCCGATCATCGGCGTCGCGGGAGAGTTCATCCAGACCTCGGTTCGCACGACCGTCGGCGCGCTGCTCGACGGCAATCCGATTCCGGCGCGGCCCTGCCGGAAGGGACCGGTCACCCTGCCCGCCGGGCAGCAGGAACTACTGGTCAGCCCGGGGGCCGCCTTCGTCGTCGACGGCGTGGTGCTCAACACCCCGGCAGCCGACCAACTGCGCACGGCCACAACAACTCCCGTCGATACCGCGACGTGGTCACCGGACCGGCGCCAGGTGCAGGTGCCGGCCGCCACGACCACACGGGCCCTGGTGGTGCCCGAAAGCGTGAACCCGGGCTGGATCGCCCGCGACGCCGCGGGCACCGAGCTGACCCCGGTGAAGATCAACGGGTGGCAACAGGGCTGGGTCATCCCGGCCGGCGGCGCCGAGACCATCACCCTGACCTTCNCGGCTCACCCCGGCCGAGCTGACCGCGCTGCTGCTGCCGCGGGCCCGCGTGGACCGCTGGATCGTCGACACCGGCTTTCACGGTCACCTGCTGACCACCCCGGCGCGGCTCACCGAGCTCAGCGGCCGCCCGTCGTCGGAGGTCCTGCGCCTGGAGCGCCTCACCGAACAACTGCTCGAAGCCGGTACCCGGGCCGACGAGTTTCCCGACGCGTTCCGCACCGCCCTGCGCACTGCCGGCGCCCGGGTCGTTGGTTCGAAGACGATCGCGGCGTATCGCACATCGTTCGACATCGACTGGTCCCGTCCCGCCGACGCGGTCGTGGTCGAGCACGCCCGCGAGCTGTCGGACCGGCAGACGATCCGGGTCGACAGCCCCGTGCTGATCGCGTTCGGCGTGCACGAGGCCGCTGCTCTGGGACTGCCCATACAGGTGCACGTCGGGTTCGGGGATCGCGATCTGGATCTGCACCGCACCGACCCGATGCTGCTGCTGCCTCTGCTGCGCACGATGCCGCCGGTGCCGGTGCTGCTGTTGCACTGCTATCCGTTCCACCGGCAGGCCGGCTACCTGGCCCAGGCCTTCGACAACGTGAACTTCGATGTGGGCCTGGGCATCAATCACCTCGGGCCGCGCTCGACGGCACTGGTCGCCGAGGCGCTGGAAACCGCACCCTTCGCCAAGCAGCTCTACTCCTCGGATGCCTTCGGCCCGCCCGAGCTGCACCTGCTGGGTTCGGTGCTGTGGCGGCGCGCGATGGGGCGCGTGCTGGGCGGCTGGGTGCGCGCCGGCGACTGCAGTGAACGCGACGCGATCCGGATCGTGGACCTCATCGGGGCCCGCAATGCCGAGCGCGTGTACGCGCTGTGACGCTGCGGCTCAGCCGCAGTGCCGGTCTGTGCGGCTCAGCCGCCGTGCCGGTCTGTGCGGCTCAGCCGCCGTGCCGGTCTGTGCGGCTCAGCCGCAGCGGACCCCGCCCTTGGCCGCGGCATTCCGCTGCAACGCCGCATCCACACTGGCCTGGCTCAGCTGGCCATCGGCCAGCGCCTTCTCCAGGCCGTCCAGCACGGCGGGCACCTCGCCCGTGGTGATCCACAGCGCGTTGTCGGCACCGGCCTGCAGGGCCCGCAGCACCGCGGTGGCCACGCCGTAGCGCTGGTTGATCGCCGCCATGCTGGACAGGTCGTCGGTGTAGACCACGCCGTTGAAGCCGGGTCCGCCGTAGCCACCCGAACGCAGCAGCTGGTAGGCCGCGGGGCTCAGGCTGGCCGGGTCGGAGCCGGTCAGGCCCGGCACCCCCATGTGTCCGACCATGACCGCGACCGGCGCGGCGGTGGTCAGGGTCTGGTAGGGCACCAGATCGTTGTTCTTGAGTTCGGCCAGCGGCGGCGTCGAGACCGCGCCGGTGTGCGAATCGCCCGAAGCGTGGCCGTGGCCGGGGAAGTGCTTGAGCACCGGCAGCAGGCCTGCGTCACGCAGCCCGCGGGCGTAGGCGCCGGCATAGTCGGTGACGGTGGCCGGATCGTCGCCGAACGACCGGTCACCGATCGCGGCGCTGTTGCCGGTCACGTCGACGACGGGCGCGAAGTCGACGGTGATCCCGAGGCCGCGCATCTTCTGGCCACGCTCCAGCGCGATGCCGTACACCTCGTCGGGAGTATGGGTCTGGGCCAGCTCGCGAGCGGAGGGCTGTGCTCCGATAAGCGAGGACAACCTGGACACCTGGCCGCCTTCCTCATCGACGCTGACGGCCAGCGGCAACGGGCCGGTGGCGGAGAGCGCGGGCAGCGTTCCGTCGGTGAGCATCGACAGGTCGGTCCAGCTGCCGATCATGATGCCGCCGACGTGCTGGTTCGTCACCACGGCACGGGCGTCGGCCGCGTCGGTGACACCGACGGTCAGCAGCTGAGCGAGCTTGTCCCGGGCCGGCAGGCTGGCCAGGTCACAGGCCGGGGCCGCCGGGAGCGGCGCATCGGTGGCCATCGGCTTCATGGCCGGAGGCGCAGGTGACTCTGGTGCCGATGCCGGTGTACCCGGGGAACAGGCCAGCAGCAGTCCGGACAACGCGGCGAAGGTTGCGACGAGACGCGATGAAGCCATGGGCCCCGACCTTAGCCGCTGAACAAGCCGTAATCGATTCTCTGCGTGTCGACCCACGTCGACCTCGCACTGATCGGTGGGGTCGCCGTGCTAGGTTGGCCGGGTGAATCGGTTCGTCATCCCCTCCGCGGCCAGCATTGTCGTCGGCCTGCTGTTGGGGGCGGCTGCCGTCTTCGGTGTGACGCTGATGGTGCAGCAGGACACAAAGCCTCCGCTGCAGGCGGGCGACCCGGCGTCATCGGTGCTCAACCGGGTCGAGTACGGCGACCGGTCCTAGCTTGGATGTGCCGCTGACGCGGCGGGCATCTGACTCGCAGTTGTCGCGGCGCTGGCTGTGGGTGGTCGCCGCGGCGACACTGCTCCTGACTTTCGCCCAGTCACCCGGAGAGATCTCACCCGACACCAAGCTCGACCTGACCGCCAATCCGCTGCGGTTCCTGGCTCGCGCCTTCAACCTCTGGAACAGCGACCTTCCGTTCGGACAGGCCCAGAACCAGGCCTACGGCTATCTCTTCCCGCACGGCACCTTCTTCCTGGCCGGCGATCTGCTCGGAATTCCGGGCTGGGTGACCCAACGGCTCTGGTGGGCGCTGCTGCTGACCGTGGGTTTCTGGGGTTTCATCCGGGTCGCCGAAGCCCTGGGCATCGGCAGTGCCAGTTCACGGGTCCTTGGTGCGCTCGCATTCACCCTGTCGCCACGGGTGCTGACCACCCTGGGCGCGATCTCGTCCGAAACGCTGCCGATGATGCTGGCGCCGTGGGTGCTGCTGCCCGTCATCCTCGCGTTGCGCGGGCAGCACAACGTGCGGCTGATGGCGGCCCGGTCCGCCGGCGCGGTGGCCCTGATGGGCGCCGTGAACGCCGTCGCCACGTTGACCGGCTGCCTGGCCGCGATCATCTGGTGGGCGTGTCACCGCCCCAATCGCGTGTGGTGGCGCTTCACCGCGTGGTGGGCACTGTGCGGGGCGCTGGCGGTCACCTGGTGGGTGGTGGCGCTGGTGATGCTCGGCCGGATCAGCCCTCCGTTCCTGGACTTCATCGAATCCTCGGGCGTCACCACCCAGTGGATGTCGCTGACCGAGATGCTGCGGGGCACCCACAGCTGGACTCCGTTCGTGGCGCCCACCGCCACTGCGGCCGCGTCGATGGTGACGAGCACGGTCGCGGTGCTGGCCACCACCCTGGTCGCCGCCGCCGGCCTGGCCGGCCTCGCGCTGCGCTCGATGCCCGCCCGCGGGCGGCTGATCACCATGCTGATGGTCGGTGTGGTGCTGCTGGCCCTGGGCTATTCCGGCGGGCTGGGTTCCCCGGTGGCCACCGCCGTGCAGGATTTCCTGGACGGAACCGGAACACCGCTGCGCAACCTCGCCAAGCTCGATCCGGTGCTGCGTCTGCCGCTGGCGCTGGGTCTGGCCCATCTCCTGGGCCGGATTCCCTTGCCCGGCAGCGCCCCCCGCCCGGTGTGGCTGACCGCGTTCGCCCGGCCCGAGCGGGACAAGCGCATCGCGGTCGCCATCGTGGTGCTCGCCGCGCTCGCCGCGGGGACCTCGATCGCCTGGACCGGCCGCATCGCCCCGGCGGGGACGTTCACCGCGATCCCGCAGTACTGGCACGACGCCGCCGACTGGCTCGATCAGAACAACACCGAACGGGGCCGGGTCCTGGTCGCTCCCGGTGCGCCGTTCGCCACCCAGACCTGGGGCAACAGCCACGACGAGCCCTTGCAGGTGCTCGGATCCAGCCCGTGGGGTGTGCGTGATTCGATCCCGCTGACCCCACCGGAGACCATCCGCGCCCTCGATTCGGTGCAGCGGCTGTTCGCGGCCGGACGCCCCTCCGAGGGGTTGGCCGATACCCTTGTCCGACAAGGCATTTCCTATGTCGTGGTGCGCAACGACCTGGATCCCGACGTGTCCCGCTCGGCCCGCCCGGTGTTGGTGCACCGCGCGATCGAGGGGTCGCCCGGCTTGTCGAAGGTGGCTGAATTCGGGGAGTCGGTGGGGCCGGGGACGCTGGAGGGCTTCGTCGCCGACAGCGGTCTGCGACCCCGCTACCCCGCGGTGGAGATCTATCGGGTCGACACCGGGACCACCAACCCGAACGCGCCGTACCTGGTGGACACCGACGCGATGACGCGGGTGGCCGGTGCGCCCGAGGCACTGCTGCGCCTCGACGAACGCCGCCGCCTGACCGGCCTGCCCCCGCTCGGGCCGATGCTGCTGACCGCCGATGCCGAGCGAGCCGGATTGCCGGTCCAACCCGACAAATCCGGTGGGGTGATCGTCACCGACACCCCGACCTCGCGGGAGATCGACTATGGCCGGGTCGATGACCACGCCTCGGCGATCCGCACCCCCGACGATGCCCGACACACCCACAACCGGGTCCCGGACTATCCGGCCGGCGGGGCCGCGCCCGTGTTCGGCAAGTGGAACGGCGGCCGGGTGTCGGTGTCGAGTTCGGCGGCGGACTCCACCGCACTACCCAACGTCGCACCGGCCACCGGGCCCGCGGCGGCGATCGACGGCGACAGCTCGACCGCGTGGGTGTCCAACGCGTTGCAGGCCGCCGTCGGCCAGTGGCTGCAGGTCGATTTCGAACACCCGATCACCAATGCCACGCTGACCATCACCCCCAGCGCGACCGCGGTCGGCGCCCAGGTGCGCCGCATCGAGGTGGCCACCGCGACCGGCACCAGCAGCCTGCGATTCGACACCGCCGGCCAGCCGTTGACCGTGCCGCTACCGGTCGGTGAGTCACCCTGGGTGCGCGTCACCGCCGTCGCCACCGACGACGGTTCGGGGGGCGTTCAGTTCGGTGTCACCGATCTGTCCATCACCCAGTACGACGCATCCGGCTTCGCGCACCCGATCACGCTGCGGCNCTGGTGGCCGGTGCCACCCTGGGGCTGCGCTACCTGCTGCGCGACCGCGTGGGACGACGCGAGAAGCTCACCGTCGCCGTGGCCTCCGGCGGGCTGATCCTGGCCGGCGCCGCGTTGAGTCAGTACCCGTGGCGGTCGGTCGACGGCTATATCGGGCATTCCCCGTGGGTTCAACTGCTCGCGTTGCTGTCGATCACCTGCGTCGCGGCGTCCACCGTCACCCCTGCGCCGTCCCCGCAGCGAACACCGGAGACCGAGCCGGCGCAGGCGCCCGCTGACCAGGATTGAGCTGGGCTCACGCCGACGTGTTCGCCATAGCTGTTGACAACACGTGTATGCGGTACTTACGGTACCGGCACGCGTTGTTCAATCCGGTAAGCACTTTGCTGCATGGGGGAGTGCAGGTTGCCGACCAGGGTTGTGCAGGACTGAATGCAGTAACTGGGCACTCAGTTGGTCAGCTGGCCTCACGGCTTAGCTGTGATCGCGCGGCTGCGCATTTAGCAGTGCGCACGGCTGCGGTGTCGGCGGCAGAGGGGTTCGCCGACACCGCACCGGCCGTTTCTGCGGGAGTCGCCTCTCACCCCGGCAGATCGTGCCTCAGCGAACTCCTCGCCGTCCACAGCGGCCCTACGCCGTGGCCGCCAGGGCCCGCGCATCCTCGTCGGCGAACGTGTCCTCCAGCGTCAGCGGCGAGTAGTCGAGGTCGATCTCCTCGAGCGGCCGGCCGCGTGCACTGCTGATGGTGCCGAACCGGCGCATGCCCTTGTCGGCGGAGTACTGCATGAACTCGTCCTGCACCAGACCGAACGGAATGTCGGGCGCGTACAGGCCGAAGCCTTCCTCGGTCAGCCGCAGCGCCAGCGGGATGAGTTGGTTCATCCGGTCCTCGAACACCGCCCAGTTGGCGTCGTCGGCGGCCACGTGGCGGCGACAGGTGAACGTGCCCCACGCCATGTGGCGACGCTCGTCGTCCCCGATCCGCCCGACCAGCTCCTGCATCCCCGGCAGGATGCCGCGGTCAACGCAAATCTTGTGCCACGCATAGTATCCCGTGAGGGCCAGCATGCCCTCGACGATGTGGTTGTAGGTCACCGACGCCCGTACCTGGGCGGCCGGTGACGGATCGGTGTACAGCGCGTCGAGGCATTCGGGCAGTTCCTCGTAGAAGATCTGCCGGTACGCCGGCAGGTCGTCGAAGAAACTGTGCAGATCGTCGGTGATCCCGACGGCGTCGAGCCACAGCCGGAACACCTGGGTGTGCTTGGCCTCTTCGAAAGCGAACTGGGTCAGGTACATCTCGTCGCCGAGGCGGCCCTCGGCGCGCATCGCCGCCATGAACGGCTGGATGTCCTTGGTGACCGCCTCCTCGCCGGCGATGAATTGGGCGCACAGCCTGGTGGCGTATTCACGTTCGCGGTCGGTGAGCGACTCCCAATCCGCGCGGTCACGGGAGAAATCGATGTCGGCCGGGTTCCAGAATTTCGCGTTGCCCCCGGCGAAAAGCCGCAGCGGCACGCTGTCCCAGTTGAGACCGCCCTTGGCCAGTGAGCCGAACTTGGTGTGTGGCATGGGAATTGACCTCCTCAGGTCTGGTGGGCTGCTTCGATTGACGCCGGGAGATTGGGTACCGCGAACGCGGCCTGCAACACTCCGACGAGTCGGCGCACGGCCAGGGCCGGCTGCTCGGGAGTGGGCTCGTCGAGGCCCAGGATCGGATCCATCCCGCGCACGTAGGGCGCCAGGGCCAGATGCGGGAAGATCATCAACAGCAGCGACAGCAACGCGTCGGTGTCCGCGTCGGCCCGCAGATCACCCCGAACCTGGGCGTCGCGCACCAAGGGACGCAGCACCTCGAGATAGTGCCGATGGATGACGGTCCGCACGCTGACCCGGGCGTCGGTATCCACCTCGAAGCTCGCCGCCGCATGCAACGAACGGTCCTGGGGATGGTCGGCGAAGTAGGCCACCCAGTCGTCGAGCAAGTCGGTGAGGAACTCGAAGAACGGGCGGTTCGGGTCGAGGTCGCGGATGCGGCCCTCCATGTAGTCGCGGACCCGCTGGCTGCCGATGTCGGCGATGAANGGATGAACCGGCCACCGGCGCTGAGCGCGGCCAGCGGCCGTTCGGCGGGCAACAGGTGTTCGGCGGCCGGGCGCCGCCAGAGCAGCAGCACCACCACGATCCCGGCGAACGACACCGCGTTCAGCGCGAACACCAGCGTCGGGCCGGACAGGGACACCAGCGCCCCGGCAATGGCCGGACCGATCGCCCTGGCGCCGTTCATGCTCATGCTGCCCAGCGCGGCGGCAGCCGGAATCTGTTCGCGGGGAACCAGGTCCGGCTGGATCGCCTGCCAGGCCGGCGCGGTCAGTGCCTGTCCGCAGCCGATCAGGAAGAGCAGGGTCAACAGCACGGTCGGCGTGGCCAGACCGGCGCCGGTCAGGGTCGCCAGTGCGGCCACCCCGGCCGCCATCGCCCCCTGGGTGGCCAGCAACAACCGGCGCCGGTCGACCAGATCGGCCAGCACCCCGGAGGGCAGCGCCAGCAGCATCACCGGCAGCGTGGTGGCGGTTTGGACCAGCGGCACCAGGACCGGAGCCCGCGGGTCGCCGACCAGCATCCACTGCGCACCGACCGTCTGCATCCACGTCCCGAGGTTGGAGACGAACTGGGCGATCCACAGCGCCCGGTAGATCGGCGATGCCAACGGCGCCCACGTCGACGTTGTGGTGACTGCCATCTGCATGATGCTGCCAGCGCCGCTGCGGCATAGTTGGGACATGGCTGAAGTCCGCAACATTCCCGAAGCGCGCCAGTACGAGATCACCGTCGACGGTGAGCACGCCGGCCTGGAGGCCTATATCGACTCCGGTGATCAGCGCATCTTCTACCACACCGAGATCGACGACAAGTTCGGCGGCCGCGGCCTGGCCGGCGAGTTGGTCCAAGCCGCGCTGACCCATGCCCGCGGGGAAGGCAAGCGCATCGTGGCGGTCTGCCCGTACGTCGCCAAATACGTGCAGAAACATCACGACTTCGACGACATCCTGGATCCGGTCACCCCGGAGGTGCTGGCTGTGGTGGAGGCCAACCAGGGGTGACCGGACGGACCATCGCCGAGCCACAACAGCTAGGCCTTGGTCGCGGTCACCAGGAAGCCGGGCATCTGGGTGCGCCCATCGGGCATGGCGGCGTACAACCGGGCCGGGCGGATCTCGTCGACCTGCCAGTGACGTGAAACCACCTCACGCAGTTGGTCTTCGGTGAATTGGGTCGGCCCCGGGCCGTCGTGGTCGGCGAACGCCCCGGCGCCGAAGGCCAGGATGTAGAGCCTTGCCCCCGGAGCCGCCGCGCGGTACACGGATTGCAGGTAGCCGTCGCGCAATTCGGCGGGCAGCGCATGTAGCAGGCNCCGGGCGATGACGTTGAGGCTGCCGCGGGAGAACCCGTGCGCGCCGAACTCCGCCTCCGCGGCTTCCACCACCGCGGCGCGGCGCGCCGGATCGACGCGAGCCCAGGTCACCGTTGGCATACGGCCCTCCCACTGCAGAATGACCACTGGTCATTTTAGTGTGAGCGGCCTCACAGTCAAGGCCGCAGCCGACGGGTGTTCACCGCGATCAGGTGGTGTGAGACCGGCTCGCCCCGAGCCCAGCGCTCGACCGCCTGCTCGATGAGCAGGTCGTTGCCGGTGAGCCGGGTGCGGTGCTGGCGCACATGCTCGTCCCAGGACCGCACCACGAACGCCTCGACGAACATGCCGTGGCGCTCGACGCTGCGGAACAGCTGCCACTGGGTGGCTCCGGTGCGCTGCCGGGACCGGCCGAGCACACCCATGGCGGCGAAGAATTCCGCCTCGTTCGCGGGTTCCACCTCGTAATTGGTCAACACCAGAACCGGACCATCGGGCGGCTCCGGCTCGAACACGAGCGCCGGTTCGGGCCAGTGCGCCGACGGGGTCAGATCGAGATCACCGGTGCGCGCGTGCAAGGGCCACCACCAGGCCGAGACCCCGCAGAGCGCCAGCAGGCCGGCACTGATCAGCAGGGCCGTGACGGTGGTCGTCGCGCCGGCCACCAATCCCCACACCAGCGAACCGATCGCCTGGCCGCCCATGAACGTCAGTTGGTAGACCGACAACCCGCGGGCTCGCACCCAGGCCGGCAGGCTCAATTGCATCGACGCGTTCAGCGTGGACAGCGCCAACAGCCAGGACGTGCCACCGATGACGAGTGCGGCCAGCACGACGCCGAAATTGTGAACCAGCGCCAGAACCGCGGTGGCCCCGGCGAATCCGAGCGCCGCGACGATCAGCAACGTGTTCAGCCCGAAGGCCGACTGCAGCCGGCCCAGCACCAGAGCGCCGAGCACCGCCCCGACCCCGAGTGCTCCCAGCAGCAACCCGTATCCGGACGACGACAACCCCAGCTGGCGTTCGGCGATGACCGCGAGCAGGCCCCACAGCGCGCTGCCCGGTGCGATGAACAACACCGCCCGCAGCAGGATCCGCCGGATGATCGGCGAACTGCGGATGAACCGGCCACCGGCGCTGAGCGCGGCCAGCGGCCGTTCGGCGGGCAACAGGTGTTCGGCGGCCGGGCGCCGCCAGAGCAGCAGCACCACCACGATCCCGGCGAACGACACCGCGTTCAGCGCGAACACCAGCGTCGGGCCGGACAGGGACACCAGCGCCCCGGCAATGGCCGGACCGATCGCCCTGGCGCCGTTCATGCTCATGCTGCCCAGCGCGGCGGCAGCCGGAATCTGTTCGCGGGGAACCAGGTCCGGCTGGATCGCCTGCCAGGCCGGCGCGGTCAGTGCCTGTCCGCAGCCGATCAGGAAGANTATGACTCGATGAGCAGGCGGTAGTTGGTCATCACGCCGGAGTACAGCTCGGCGAACTCGGCGGCGTCCGGGCGGTTCCAGGTGCGCTGCACCTCGCTGGCCACCGCCGCGGTGTCGATCGGCACGGCCCCCGCCTGGACCAGTCGGGCCATCGCGGTCTGTTGCGACACCTGCGAGTAGGTTCCGGACGCGTCGATCACCGCATACACCTGGTAGCCGTCGGCCAGGGCGCTCAACGCCGGCTCGACCAGGCAGACCGAGGTGATCACGGCGGCGACGATGATGGTCTTGCGTCCGGTGGCGGCGACGGCTTCACGGAACGCCGGGGTGTCCCACGCGTTGATCTCGCCGTTGCGCGGAACGTAGGTGGCGTCGGGGACGATCTGGTGAATCTCGGGGATCAGTGGGCCGTTGGGCCCCTGCGGCACCGAGGCGGTGGTGATCACCGGGATACCGGCGATCTTCGCCAGCTTGGCCAGGGCTACCGCGTTGCGGCGTACCTGATCGAACGGCTGGTCGTTGACGACCTGGAACAGGCCGGACTGATGGTCGATCAACAGCATGACGGCGTCGTCCGGGTCGATCAGACCGAAGGTGGTGGTCATCGCGGCTCCTTACGGTAGTTAAAATTTGTATTATTGGAAACTACGTACGTTGCGGGTTTATTTCAAGAGACGGGAGAGACAGGTTAAAATTCGAATCAATAACGCGAGGAGGTGACGCGCATGGCAGCCCAGTTGTCGGCCGGTGAGGCGCAGACCTGGCGGCCCTACATCGAGTACAGCGTCCGCCTGGAGACGCTTCTCGATGAGCGCCTTCGGGAGGCCACGGGTCTGTCACTGATCGACTATCACCTGCTGATGCTGCTGAACGACGCGGCCGACCACCGCATGCGGATGAGTGAGATCGCCGAGAAGATGGTGTTCTCCCGCAGCCGGATCACGTACCAGATCAACTCGATGGCCAAGCGTGGCCTGGTACTGCGCGAATCTGTCCCCGAAGATGGGAGAGGCTACCGAGCGGTGCTGACCGCCACCGGCGTCGAGGTGCTTCGAACCGCCATGCCACTGCACAGCGAATCGGTGCGCGAGTTGTTCTTCGACCAGATCCGGCCCGACGAACTCGACTGTGTGACACGGGTGTTCACTCGCCTGGACCGACATCTGCAAGACACCCACGGAAAGCAGACATCATGACATTCACCGACGCCGAGCTGAGCTACCTGCGCGAGCAACCGATCGGACGGCTGTGCACCGTCGGCCGTAACGGCGATCCGCAGATCCGCCCGGTCGGAGTTCACCTCGGCCCCGGCGAGGCCACCGTCGACATCGTCGGGCACGCCCTGGCGTCAACGCAGAAGTGGCGCAACGTGCTGCGCAACCCGCAGGTGGCATTCATCGTCGACACCGTGCTCTCGGTGCGCCCACCCGACGCGCGCGGAATCGAAATCCGGGGCACGGCAACGGCTATGCCCGGGGCCGGAACCACCGACGGTGGACTGAGCGGCGACATCATCCGGATCGTGCCGCGCCGGATCATCAGCTGGGGCCTCGACGGCGCGGGCACCACCGCCAGAGACTGGACTGAATCGCAGCGCACCGGCGGCTGATCCGCCTAGCATCGGCACCGTGCCGACTGTGAACACCGCGCGTGGCGCCATCGATACCTCCGAGCTCGGCACCACGCTGATGCACGAGCACGTCTTCATCATGACGACCGAGCTCACCCAGAACTATCCGGAGTCCTGGGGCGACGACGCCAGCCGGGAGGCCGACGCGATCGCTCGGCTGACCGAACTCAAGTCCCGCGGTGTCGACACCATCGTCGATCTCACGGTGATCGGTTTGGGCCGCTACATTCCGCGTATCGCCCGGATCGCCGAGGCCACCGACCTCAACATCGTCGTGGCCACCGGCTTCTACACCTACAACGACCTGCCGCTGGCCTTTCACTTCAACGGCCCCGCCGTGGGTCGCCCCGAGCCGATGACCGCGATGTTCGTCCGCGACATCGAATCCGGCATCGCCGACACCGGGATCAAGGCGGCAATCCTCAAGTGCGCCACCGACGAACCGGGCATCACCCCCGGCGTGGAACGCGTCCTGCGCGCCGTGGCCCAGGCCCACCGGCAGACCGGGGTGCCGATCTCGACCCATACGCACGCCCCCACCCGGCGCGGCCTGCAACAGCAGCGCATCTTCGCCGAGGAGGGCGTCGACCTGTCCCGGGTGGTGATCGGGCACTGCGGTGACACCACCGACATCGGCTATCTCGAGGAGCTGATCGCCAACGGTTCCTACATCGGCATGGACCGCTTCGGCGTGGACGTCTTCCTGCCGTTCGCAGACCGGGTCGCCACCGTCGCAACCATGTGCGAGCGCGGCCATGCCGAGAAGATGGTGCTCTCACACGACACCTGGTGCTACTTCGACGCACTACCCGACGAGATGACCACCGCGGCCCTGCCCAACAGCCATTACCTGCACATCCACAACGACGTGCTGCCCGCCCTGCGGGCGCGCGGAGTCACCGAGGAGCAGATCACGACGATGTTGGTGGACAACCCACGACGGATCTTCGACGGTCAGGGCGGGTACTGAGATGACCGACGCCATCCCCCCGATCCCCATCCAGTTCGGCCAACTGGCCGCCGCCGAGCCGGACCGCCCGGCGGTGACCTGCCGGGGCGTCACACTCACCCGGGCCGAACTGGACCGTTCCACCAATCGACTGGCCCGCGCCTACGCCGAACACGGTGTGCGACAAGGGGATTACGTCACCATCAGCCTGCCCAACTCGATCGAATGGGTCCAGGCCACCTTGGCCATCTGGAAACTCGGCGCCGTGCCACAACCGCTGTCGCCCCGGTTGCCGGAACCCGAGTTCGCCGGCATCCTGGGACTGCGCCGCCGCGCCCTGGTGGTGGGACGCGAGTCCGGTGAAACACCGTGGGTTCCGGCAGGTTTCACCCCCGGCAGCGAGCTGTCCGACGCGCCGCTGCCACAGGCGGTATCCCCGACGTGGAAGTCGATGGCTTCCGGAGGAAGCACCGGACGCCCGAAGCTGATCGAGGCGGGCGGCGACAGCCGGGTGCCCGCCCTGATCGGCGCCTCGCTGGGCGCGCAAGAAGGCGATGTCACCCTGATGTCGGTGCCGATGAGCCACAACACCGGTTTCACCACGTTCGCGATCGCGCTGCTGCAGGGTCATCATCTGGTGCTGATGCCGCGGTTCGACCCGGCCGAGTTCCTGCGCTCGGTCACCGATCACCGCGTCACGTTCCTGACCACCGTGCCCACGATCATGCAGCGGCTGCTGCCGGTGTACCGCGCGGACCCGGAAGCCTATGACCTGTCCAGCATTCGGAGGTTTTGGCATGTCGGCGCACCGTGCCCACCCGCGGTCAAGCGAGCCTGGATCGAGTTGCTCGGCCCCGAGGCGTTGTGGGAGCTGTACGGCGGCACCGAACTTCAGGCACTGACCTTCATCTCCGGTGAGCAGTGGCTGAGACACCCCGGATCCGTCGGTGTGGTGGTGGCCGGCGAGATGAAGGTGCTCGACGACGACGGCCGGGAATGCCCGCCGGGGGTGACCGGCGAGATCTACATGCGTCCGGGGCCGGACAGCGCGCCGACCTACCGCTATGTCGGCAGCGCCGCCAAGAACCGCGACGGCTGGGACTCGCTCGGCGATCTGGGGTATTACGTCGACGACGGCGAGGAGCGGTTCTTCTACCTCAACGACCGGCGAGTGGACATGTTCACCGTCGGCGGCAAGAACGTCTACCCGGCCGAGATCGAGGCCGCACTTGCCGAGCATCCCGATGTGCTGTCGTGCCTGGCCGTCGGGGTGCCACATCAGGATCTGGGCCAGGTACCCCATGTCCTGGTGCAGAAGGCCGACGGCTCGCAACTCGACGAGGAAACGGTGCAGACCTTTCTCCGCGAGCACCTGTCCGGCTACAAGGTGCCCGCGACGGTGGAATTCGTCGACAACCCACTGCGCGACGATGCGGGCAAGGCCCGTCGCACGGCGGTACGCGACGAGGTCATCGCGCGGCTGGCGCAGGCTCCGGCTCAGGGGTGATCGAGCTGTCCAGCGGCGGTATCGGGCGCTCGTTCCGGTACTCCCAGCGCCGCAACGCCTCCCGGCACGGCGACTCCACCAGCGCATAGCTCACCGCCGCCAGCGCGAAGCCGAACACCAGCGTCAGCACCAGCACCACCATCATCTGGCCGTTGAACAGGAACTCCCCGATCATCGGGAACACCATGGCCAGCGCGGCCAGATGCCAGACGAACAGCCCATAGGACCAGCGACCCAGCGTGACCATCACCCGGTTGCCGAGAATCCGGTGGCGGGTGCCGGGATGATCGAGGACCAGCGGGGCCAGCAGCGCACCCGCGACGACCGCACCCATCGCGGTCTTGAGGGTGACCTGACCGACCGAGCCGGGATGCAGACCTTCCAGGCCGGCCAGCGGGGAGGCCGCGATCCCGAATGCCACCGCGGCGATGACGCCCATCAACACCCGGCGCCGGGCCAGTCGGTGCACCCAACCGAACGGGCTCACCGTGAGTTCGGCGAGCACCATCCCCGCGGCGAACCAGGAGAAGAACGCCGGCGGCCAGTTCCACGGGTTGAGTCCGGTGGTGCCGTCGAACGGGATGCGTACCCACAGCAGGCTCAGCGCCGCCAGCGCGATGATCACCCCGATGCGGGCCCGCACCGGCAGGCGTCGCGCCAGTAGGGCCAGCACCGGCAGCGCCAGATAGAAACTGACCTCCACCGACAGGCTCCACATCTGGGTGAGGCCCGCCGTCAACGTCAGCGGCACATAGATCTGGGTGAGCGTCAGGTTGGCCAACCACACCGTCAGATCGGCCTTGGCCTCCGGAAGCAGCAGCATGATCACCACGACGGCCACCACGTAGCCGGGCATGATCCGCACAACCCGGGATCGCAGGTAGTGACCGGTGCGCGGGCGCGGGCGCAGCCCCCGGGCGGCAGCGGCATGACCGCGCCACAGCAGGAAACCCGATAGCGCGAAGAACACTGCGACGGCCAGGTCGAACCGGCCGAAGAACCGGCCGCTGATCCCCGTGGTGTGCCCGGTCTGGAAGGCCACGTGGGTGAGCACCACGCCCATGGCCGCGCAGGCGCGCATGCCTTCGACGGCCGGCAGGAAACTGCGCGTCCCGCCGACTTGCTCCGGACCGGCTTCGGGGCCCGATCCTCCCGTGGTCACGGCGACCAGTGTGCCGCGCACCGCCAACCCCGCCAAACTGCGGGTCAATGCACCCGCGGGATGTCACCGGAGTAAGTAATGGCCTTAAATAGTGCTGTTAGGGTCGAACGGGTTTGCCTCACGACGAGTTGGCCCACACTGAAGGAGGCCCGGTTTGAACCGCGCAGTGGCGCTGCGTATAGCGGCATGCGGACTGATGGGGCTGGGTGCAGCCCTGCTCATCGCCGCACTGTTGCTCACCACCTATACCGAGGGCAAGATCGCCAAGATCCCGCTCAATCTGGACACCAGCCTGGTCAGCGACGGAACCGCGACCGCGTTCGATCCGGAATCTCTCGTGGCCGAGAAGTTCGCCGTGGACCGCAACGTGCCGGTCGCACTGCAGCAGCAGGTCAGCGTGGAATCGCCGTCCAATGCCGAGGTGGTGACGCTTCAGGTGGGCAGCACGCTGCGGCGCACGGACCGGCAGAAGGACTCCGGCCTGCTGTTGGCGATGGTGGACACCGTCACGATGGACCGCAGCACCGCGATGGCGGTGTCCAGCGACAACAACCCGGGCGGCGCCCTGCAGAAGCCGCGGGCCATCGAGGACGAGAAGCCGCCGACGAACATCGCGCTGCCGCACGAGGGGCTGACCTACCGGTTCCCGTTCGACACCGAGAAGAAGACGTACCCGCTGTTCGATCCGATCGCGCAGAAGCCGTTCGATGCGAACTATGACGGTGAAGAAGACGTCAACGGGCTGACCACATACCGGTTCATCCAGAACGTGGGCTACGACACCGACGGCAAGCTGGCCGACCCGGTCAAGTATTCGTCGCTGTACGAGGACGACGCCGACAGCTCGGTCACCGCCCGCGCCGAGATGTGGGGCGTGCCCGGTGAACCCGACGAGTCGATCACCATGGATCGCTTCTACGCCGCGCAGCGCACCTTCTGGGTGGACCCGGTGTCGGGCACCATCGTCAAGGCACAGGACCACGGCTACCAGTACTACGCCCGGGACGCGCTCAAGCCCGAGGTGACTTACGTGGATTACAAGGTCACCTACAACGAGGAGACCGTCGAGTCGCAGGTGGCGGCCGCCCAGGACGAGCGGGACCGGGTCTCGCTGTGGACTCGCGTCCTGCCGATCACGTTCGCCGCGCTGGGCCTGCTGGCGCTGGTCGGCGGTGCGGTGGTCGGATCGTTCGCAATCCGCGCCGAATCCACCCTGATCGATCCGGGGCTGGACACGGCTGACCATGGCTTCTTCGACACCCAGGGCTTCCAAGTCCCCGGCGCCGAGGCCAAGACCGAGAAACTGCCTGCGCAGCGACCGTCCGACCTGCCACCGGACCGATAGATCTGAGGCTGCGCTCCGCTCTGCTGCCGGCCTATGCGCTGGCACTGTCGTTACTGGTAGCCGGGCCCCTGTTGGGGCCCGGCTACCTGCTTTTGCGCGATGCGGTGTCCACCCCGCGGTCATATCTGACCGACGCGGCCCTCGGCCTGAGTGAGGCCGCGCCGCGGGCCCTGCCGCAGGACTTCTTCGTCGCCGTAACGTCGTCGGTGCTCGACGGTGGCCTGGTGGTCAAGTTCCTGCTGGTGGCGGGTCTGATGCTGGCCGGCTGGGGCGCGGCACGACTGGCAGCCACGGTGCTGGGGTCGGCTTTGCCGGGCCAGTTCATCGCCGCGACGCTGGCCATCTGGAATCCATACGTGGCCGAACGGTTGCTGCAGGGCCACTGGAGCCTGCTCATCGGCTACGGCGCTCTGCCCTGGGTGGCGGTGTGCGTGCTGCGGTTGCGTACCGATCCCGGGCTCGGGCCGGTGTGGGGGCTGCTGTTCTGGACCGCGCTGGCCGGGCTGACACCGACGGGCCTGATGCTGGCCGCCACGGTGGCGCTGGTGTGCGTCGCGGCGCCCGGTCACGGCTGGGGCCGCGCGCGGGTGG
>NZ_LT546207.1:3873171-3957761 GCF_900078665.2 Mycolicibacterium houstonense
CGGACACGTTGCGCCGCTTGCGGATACCGGCCGCCGCGGCCGCCACCGTGAGTTGCGCGGCGCTGATCGCGGTGCTGCCCGATCTGGCCTGGGGCGTGGGCAATCAGATGCGCGCCGTGCAGTATCCCGGCAGCTGGACCGCTGCAGCCGCGCAGATCAACGCCGACCCGCGGCCGGTGACCGTGCTGCCGCCCGACAGCATGCGGGATTTCTCGTGGACACCGACCGGTCCGGTGCTCGACCCACTGCCCCGGTGGCTCCGCGCCGAGGTGCTGATCACGGGTGACCTGTCCATCGGTGGTCAGACGGTGCCCGGCGAGGGAGCACACGCCCGGGCCGTGCAGGACCTGGTGCTGTCCGGCGCGACCGATCAGCGACTGGCCGAGGCCGGCGTGGGTTGGGTGGTACACGAATCCGATCACCAGGTGACGGTGCACCGGGTGGGCGGCACGGCACCCGCGTCGACGCGGCGCGGCGTGATGATCGCCGCACACCTGGTGTGGTTGGCCGTGCTGGCTGGTGGGGCCGCCGGGATGGCGGTCAGCTTCTGGCGGGCTCGGCGCTCGTCGGGCCAGATCTAGATCGGCACCACCGGCGACGAGAGTGGCGTTGATGCCCGAAATCCGGGCCAATCGTGTGCCGGAACGTCACAGTCGGCACGGCGGCGGCCGAAGCCCTACACCAGCCCGCTGACGTACTGGCCCTCGTGCACGGATTCCAGCACCGAGCGCATCGCGTCCGCGCTGAGGGTCCAGGAGAATTCGTCGCTGCGGGTCTGAGCCTTGCTGCCCAACTGAATTCGCATCACCGGGTCCTTCAGGAGCTGACGCACCCCGGCGACCAGGGCGTCGCGGTCCTCGACCAGCAGCCCGGTGACCCCGTCGACGATCGAATCGGTCAGCCCACCCGAGGACCGGTAGCCGATGGTGGGCACGCCGTGCTGGGCGGCCTCGGTGACCGCCAGGCCCCAGCCCTCCTTGCGCGACGGCAGTACGTGGACCCAACTCTGCTGCAGCACACGGTGTTTGGTCTCTTCGTCGACGTGACCGTGGAACGTCACCGAATCGGAGATGCCGAGCAGCTCAGCGTGCTCGACCAGTCGCTGCTGCCACCAGCCCCCGCCGACGATGTCCAGGTGCAATCCGGGCACTTCGGCCCGCAGCGTCGCGACCGCCTCCAGCGCATCCTCGATCTGCTTGTGCGGGACCAGGCGGGACAGCACCACGAGCCGCGGAGTCGACGACCGAGGCAGCTCCAAGGTGCGACCGGGTGCCTCGTCCAGCCCGTTGCGCACCACCGCGATCCGGCCGGAATCGACACCGAGCTCGTTGAGGTCGCGCGCCGAGGGCAGCGACACCGTGACGTACTGGTTGCGACGGTGCAGCCGTGGGGAGAGCTTGGACTCCACGAACCAGCCGATCCGTCCCTTCATCGGGCCGGCCACCGGCCACAGTTCGCGGTGGCAATGGTGCACGAGCACGGCCACCCGGCGACCGAACGCCAGCCGGGCCAGGAACGGCAGCCCGTTCTGGGTGTCGACGACCACGTCGGGCCGGACCTTGCGCAGCGGCCCGAGGCCGATACGGGAAGCCACCATGGCCAGCCCGGCCCAGATGTACACGCTGTAGGGCCCGCCCGCGCGGTTGATCTGCACGCCGTCGACCACCTCGCGGCGGGCCGCGCCCGGGTAGCGCGCGGGGCGCAGCGTGACGTGGACACCTTCGTCGGCCAGACATGCGCCGATGCGCTGGAGATAGGCCTCGCTGCCACCGCCCTGGGGATGGCCGGTATCACGCCAGCACAGGAGCAGAACGCTCCGCAGGCGCGGGTCGGGACGGGCAGACATCGTGTTGAGGGTACCGGTCAGTAAGTTGGGTGGGTGCAGCCCAGCGACATCTCGGCACGCTTCGCCCGCCGCGCGACGCTGAGTCGGTCGGTGCGATTGCTGGCGCAGTTCCGCTTCGAGCAGAGCGAACCGGCCCGGTTCTACGGCGCGCTGGCCGCCGATACCGTCGCGCTGGTCACCGATCTGTGGACGTCGGCCACCGAGGAGGCCCCGGCCGGGCGCACGGTCCTCGACGTGGGCGGCGGGCCCGGTTACTTCGCCTCGGCGTTCGACCAGGCCGGCATGCGCTACATCGGGGTGGAGCCGGATCCCCGGGAAATGCATGCCGGGCCGGCCGCCGACGACTCGGAGGGCACGTTCGTCCGGGCCTCCGGGATGGCCCTGCCGTTCGCCGACGACAGCGTCGACATCTGCCTGTCCTCCAACGTGGCCGAGCATGTGCGGCATCCGTGGCGGCTCGGCAACGAGATGCTGCGGGTCACCCGTCCCGGCGGCCTGGCGGTGCTGTCCTACACGGTGTGGCTCGGCCCATTCGGCGGCCATGAGATGGGATTGACGCACTACCTCGGCGGCGCCCGGGCCGCCGAGCGCTACACCCGCAAGCACGGTCACCGGCCCAAGAACGACTACGGATCGTCGTTGTTCGCGGTGTCGGCGGCCGACGGCCTGCAGTGGGCGCGCTCCACTGGCTCACTGATCGCCGCTTTTCCCCGCTACCACCCACGATGGGCGTGGTGGATGACGTCGGTGCCGGGGTTGCGGGAGTTCCTGGTGAGCAATCTGGTGCTGGTTCTGCGGCCCCACTGAACCGACCAACTGGAACAGGTTCTCGTTTGGCCGAAATCTCGGTAGTGTGACGCTCATGACACAGAGTTCCACCGCCACGCGCACCGAGTTCGACAAGCTGTTCATCGGTGGCCAGTGGGTCGAGCCCTCGACCACCGAGATCATCGAAGTGTTCTCCCCGGCCACCGGCGAGAAGGTCGGCCAGGTCCCGCTGGCCGCCGAGGCCGATGTCAACGCCGCGTGCGCCGCGGCCCGCAAGGCGTTCGACGAGGGCCCCTGGCCCCACATGTCGCCCGAAGAGCGCCAGGCCGTGCTGGCCAAGGCCGTCGAGCTCATCAACGAGCGGGCCGAGGAGTTCAAGCATCTGCTGAAGCTGGAGACCGGCCAGCCGCCGACCATCGTCGACATGATGCAGTTCGGCGCGGGTGTGTCGAGCCTGCAGTACTACGCCGGCGCGGCCGACAAGTACGACTGGAAAGACATCCGCGACGGCATCTACGGCCAGACCCTGGTCATCAAGGAGGCCATCGGGGTTGTCGGCGCCGTCATCGCCTGGAACGTGCCGTTCTTCCTCGCCTGCAACAAGCTGGGCCCGGCCCTGCTCGCCGGCTGCACCGTGGTGCTCAAGCCGGCCGGTGAGACCCCGCTGACCACCAATCTGTTCGCCGAGGTGCTGACCGAGGCCGGCCTGCCCGAGGGCGTGCTCTCGGTGGTGCCCGGCGGCCCGGAGACCGGCCGCGCCCTGACCGCCAACCCGGAGCTGGACAAGTTCACCTTCACCGGCTCCAGCGGCGTCGGCAAGGAGATCGGCAAGATCGCGGCCGAGAAGCTCAAGCCGTGCACGCTGGAGCTCGGCGGCAAGTCCGCGGCGATCATCCTCGAGGACGCCGACGTGGACTCCACCCTGCCGATGCTGGTGTTCTCCGGCCTGATGAACTGCGGCCAGGCCTGTGTGGGCCAGACCCGCATCCTGGCGCCGCGGTCCCGCTACGACGAGATCGTCGAGAAGCTCTCGGCCGCGGTCGCGGCCATGCAGGTCGGCCTGCCCGACGACCCGGCTTCGATGATCGGCCCGCTGATCTCGGAGAAGCAGCGTGACCGCGTCGAGGGCTACATCAAGAAGGGCGTCGAGGAGGGCGCGCGCATCGTCACCGGTGGCGGCCGCCCCGAGGGCCTGGATTCGGGCTGGTTCGTGCAGCCGACCGTCTTCGCCGACGTCGACAACTCGATGACCATCGCCCAGGAGGAGATCTTCGGGCCGGTGCTCGTGGTCATCCCGTTCGACGACGAGGACGACGCGGTGCGCATCGCCAACGATTCGCCGTACGGCCTCGCCGGCAGTGTGTACACCACGGACTTCCCCAAGGCCATCGAGATCGCCTCGAAGATCCGCACCGGCACCTACGCGGTGAACATGTACGCCTTCGATCCGGGCGCACCGTTCGGCGGATACAAGAACTCGGGTATCGGCCGCGAGAACGGCCCCGAGGGCATCGACGCGTACACCCAGGCCAAGAGTGTGCTGCTGCCGTTCGGTTTCACCCCGCAGTAAATTCTCGAACAGTCGCAAATGTCCCGGAAGACCGCGGTTTTCCGGGACATTCGCGTCTTATCGGCCGAGATCGTGGCGCCCTCGTTCAGCAGCCGTTCATTTGCTGGACGTCTGCAGGTGCGCACGCTCGTTGACTGCTCGACACCACGCGCGGCTTCCATCGATGGTCAATGGTCGACGATAGAGAAAAGGCGGTGCGCGATGTGGGTCGTTGAACTCAACCTCGCCGGTCACCGGTTCACTCGTCGGGTCAGGGCGCCCCACGGCCCGGTGCGCACCATGACCCCCAGGATGTTGCTGCGCTGTTCGTCGCAGTTCCTGCACGACCGAGTGGCCTGAGCGGCCCGGTTCAGCCGACGGTCTGCGCCTTCACCCAGCGGGCACACAGGAACTCACCGTTGGCGGCCGATTCGGCCAACATCCATTCGGAACGAACCGGCAGCACCGGCGCGCCCGCCCCCAGTGAACACGGGGCGTAGCTGACGATCATCTCGTCGATCAGCCCCTCCGCGACGAACTGGGCGGCGACCTCTCCCCCGCCGACCACCCAGACATCCTTGCCCGCCGCGGCCGACGCGAGCTTGGCATACAGTTCGGCAATATCACCGGAGAACACCTGCACCGGATGTTCGGCGGCGATGATCTCCGGGCGGTGGGTCAGCACCCACGTCGGCTGGTCGTACATCCACTCGTCGGGGTGGTTCCGCACGATCCACTCATAGGTCGTCGCCCCCATCGCAAGTGCCCCAATGTTTTTGATGAACTCTTCGTAGCCGAACGGGCCATCCTGGTCGATGTCGCGTGAGATCAACCAGTCCAGGCTGCCGTCGGCGTCCACGATGAACCCGTCCAGGCTCGACGCGGTGTAGTACACGGTCTTCACCGTTCAGTCCCTCCTCATCCATTCCAATGGGTCACCCCGGTCGGTGTCGACCCCGTGACGGGCCAACATGCCGCGGGCGAGTGCCCGCCGGTGCGCCGAGTAGGTCAGCACGTGCGCGATGATCCCGTACAGCTGAAAGGATTCCGGCGGATCGCACAGCGCGTCGATAACGGTGTCGCCCAGCCGTCCCGCCGCCGAGTACTCGGAGATCAGTGTGGTCCAACGCTTTCCGATGACGCGGTGGTGCCCGGCGAGCTGCGCGGCCGTCGTCTGTGCGGTGGTGGCTCGCGACGGGAAGTCCCGGCCCTCGATCGTGGCCAGCCACACCTCTTTGGTCCATACGATCGCCCCGAGCACGGCTGCCACACTGGGTTCGGGACCGTCCCAGTCCAGCACCACCTGGCCCGGTGAAACCTCTTGTGCCCATTGCTGTTCGGAGAGTCCCCCGGCGGCGTCGATCAGGTAGTCGGTGTCGGCGACGTCGTGCACCAGCATGAACTGGGCGATATCGGGGCCGGCGCTCTCCCCCGGGTCGGCGTCGCACCACAGCGACTGCGGTGGGTGAAAGTGCACTCCGTTGGGCGCGCTCAACCGGAACCCGACGTCGTCGGCACGCGACGGCGGCACCCCGAACGCCCGGCGAAACGCCCGGGAGAACACCTCGGCCGACGACCAGCCCTCGGCCTCGGCCACCTCCGCCACCCCGGCGCCCTGCTGCAACCGCCAGGCCGCGCGTTCGAGCATGATGCGCCGCCGCAGCGCCGCCGGCGGCTCCCCGGTGAGCCGGCGCACCTCCCGGGAAAAGTGAAACTCCGACGCGTAGCTGCTGCGGGCCATATCGCCGACGCCGGTGTTGTCGTCGTCGACGACGGCGTCGAGCAGTTCCCGCAGCCGGTCACGCCCGTTCGGTTGAACCTCCACGTTCACCGAGTATGGTCGCCGGGCACCGGCATGAACATGACATTTCCTGCTGTGGTGCCGAGCTCAGCTGTCCAGCACCTGCGCCACCCGGGCTTCGACGTCGATGCCGCCGAGATCGGCCAGGTTGATGCCGAATCGCCCGGTGAGCGCGTCGAGAACCTGTGTGGCGGTGTCGAATCGGACGCGTTCGGTCTCACCGTTGCGATGGATGGCCAGGTTCCGGCCGCGCAGGTTGATCCTGGCGTCGTCGGTCACCAGCGCCGCAGTCAGGCCGACGGCGAAGATGCCACCGGGATGTGTTGAGACATACCAGCTTCCGACTTCCAGATCGATGCGCGGTTGCGGCGCGGTGGTGAACCGGTACAGCGGCTGCCAGGCCCCTCGGATCTGGGCGGCCAACTCGTACTCCCGGCCGTGGACGGTGGGCAGCTCCAGCAGGCGGTAGGGCTCGTGGCGGGTCTGCTGCACCGCGCCGGTGTGCAGCCGGATCGGCGAGGAAAGCGTCTGCCCGCCGAAGCCGACGTCGACCAGGAACCGTCCGGGCTCATCGGGGATCGTCACGGCCAGCACGTTGTGAGTGAGGGCGGGCAGCGGCGCGTCCGGCTCCTTCATCCAGACCACCCGCCCGGCCAACCGGTCGACGCCGTACCCCAATTCGTCGAGCGCATAGCCCAGCAGGCCGTTGTGCTCGTAGCAGTAGCCGCCACGACGGCGGGTGACCAGCTTGTCCGACAGCGCCTCCGCGCTGAGGTCCCCGACGGGGATACCCAGAAGCGGATCCAGGTTCTCGAACGGGATGGAACGGCCGTGGGCGGCGACGACGTCGCGCAGCGTGTCCAGGCCGGCTGACGCCGAACCCTGATAGCCGATCCGGTCGAAGTAGGCGGCGAGATCGAATCCCATGGTCGCCAATGATGCTGCCTCAACGGCGGTTGAGGTCAACCTCGGAGGAGACTGGTCTCATGGCTGCACATCTCACCGAACGCCTGCGGGAGGATCTGCTGGCCCGCTGGTCGGAATCCCACCGCAAGCATCACACCGTCGCGCACCTGCATGAAGTGCTCGACGCGATCGGCGTCCTGGCCGACGACGGACTGCACTTCGACCGGGAGACGGTCGAACTCGCGGCGTGGTTCCACGATGCGATCTACGACATCGGCCGCGACGACAACGAGGAACGCTCGGCGGATCTGGCCCGCACATTGCTGGGCGATTCCCCGGACTGCGACGAACTGGCCCGTCTGGTGCTGACCACCAAGTCCCACAAGGTCGACGACGGAGACATCAACGGCGCGGTGCTCAGCGATGCCGATCTGTCGGTGCTCGGCTCGTCGACCGGGCGCTACCGCGAGTACGCCGACGCGGTGCGCGAGGAGTACGCCGCGGTTCCCGACGAGGTGTTCAAGCCCGCGCGGGCGCGGGTGCTCACGGCGTTGCTCGACGGGCCGATCTTTCACACCGCCGCCGGCCGCAAACGCTGGGAGGCGCGGGCCCGGCTCAACGTCGCGGCCGAGATCAGCGAGCTGACCAGCTGAGCAATCCGATGTCGGCCCCGCGTGAGCTGCGGTTTTGAGAGTATGGACCGCAGCTACCCGGCGGTAGGTTCGCGGCCCGCAGATGCGAATGGGTTTTTGACCCTCCACCTGGGTACACTAGCAAAACTAGAACACGTTCCAATCCACATAGGGGGACCCTGTGGCCGCGACCGACATCGACCCGTCCGAAATCACCAAGTGGGATCCGGGCCTGACGGAAAAGGTCATGGGCTTCTTGCGGCCGCTGATCAAGGGCTACCACCGCGCCGAGGTGCGCGGGCTGGACAGCTTCCCCAACGGCGGCGCGCTGGTGGTGTCGAACCATTCCGGCGGCCTCTTCGCGCTGGACGTGCCGGTGTTCGCGACGGGCTTCTACGAGAAGTTCGGCTACGGCCGCCCGGTGTTCACCCTCAGCCACGACATGCTGATGACCGGCCCCACCGCGGCGTTCTTCAAGAAGACCGGCTTCATCCGGGCCAATCACGAGAACGCCGACGAGGCACTGCGCTCGGGCGGCGTGGTGGTGGTCTTCCCCGGCGGTGACTATGACGTCTACCGCCCCACCCTTTCGGCGAACAAGATCGACTTCGGCGGACGCACCGGGTATGTGAAGGCGGCGATCAACGCGGGCGTGCCGATCGTGCCGATGGTCGGCATCGGCGGGCAGGAAACCCACTTGTTCCTGTCTCGCGGCACCCAGATCGCCAAGGCACTCGGCCCGATCGCGCGGATGGCCCGCACCAAGATCGTGCCGGTGTCGTTCGGTTTCCCGTTCGGCCTGTCCGCGGTGCTGCCGCTCAACGTGCCGCTGCCATCCAAGATCGTGATGAAGACACTGCCGCCGATCGACATCGAGGCCGAGTTCGGCGAGAATCCCGACATCGACGAGGTCGACGCGCATGTCCGCCGGGTCATGCAGCGCGCCCTGGACGAACTGGCCGAAGAGCGCCGCTTCCCGGTGATCGGCTGAGCCGCGGTGAATCCCCTTGAGCTGCTGACCGGGCCGCTGGATCGGGTGATCGACACCGCCGGGCTGGTCGCCACGATGCGCCGGGCCGGGGTGCTCGCGGCGATGCGCCCGGACAAGTACCTGCGCATCGGCGCCGCGATGGCCCGCGAGAACATGAGCGTCACTTCGGGTTTCGCGGCCTCGGCGCAGCGTTGCCCGAACCGGCCCGGTCTGGTGGACGAACTCGGCACACTCACCTGGCAGCAGGTCGATCAGCAGGCCGACGCCCTGGCCGCCGGATTGCAGGCCCTTCCGGGTGGTGCGCCGAAGGTGCTCGGCATCATGGCCCGCAATCACCGCGGCTTCGTGTTGTCCCTGATCGCGGCCAATCGCATCGGCGCCGACGTACTGCTGCTCAACACCTCGTTCGCCGCGCCCGCACTGGCCGAGGTGGTGACCCGCGAGGCGGTGGACGCCGTCATCTATGACGAAGAGTTCACCGAGACCGTCGACCGGGCTCTCGCCGAGCGGCCGAGCGCGGCGCGAATCGTGGCGTGGACCGATACCTTCCTGCATGACGTCACCGTCGCCAAGCTCGTCGAGGAACACCGTGGTGAGGAGCCCCGGCGTGCGACCGAGAAGAGCAAGGTGATCCTGCTGACCTCGGGCACCACGGGAACTCCCAAGGGCGCCAAGCACTCCGGTGGCGGCCCCGAGGTACTCAAGGCGATCCTCGACCGCACCCCGTGGCACGCCGAGGAACGGGTGGTGATCGTCGCGCCGATGTTCCACGCCTGGGGCTTTTCCCAGCTGGCCTTCGCGGCGTCGATGGCCTGCACCATTGTCACCCGGCGAAAGTTCGATCCCGAGGCCACGCTCGAGCTCGTCGACCGGCACCGGGCGAAGGGACTGTGCGTGGTGCCGGTGATGTTCGACCGGATCATGGAATTGCCGGAGAGCGTGCTGAACCGTTACGACGGCCGCTCGCTGCGGTTCGCCGCGGCGTCGGGGTCACGCATGCGTCCCGATGTCGTCACCGCGTTCATGGACCGGTTCGGCGACATCATCTACAACAACTACAACGCCACCGAGGCCGGCATGATCGCCACCGCGACGCCGGCCGATCTGCGGGCCGCACCGGATACTGCCGGTAAACCCGCCGAGGGCACCGAGATTCGCATTCTCGACGCGGAGTTCCGTGAGGTCCCCACCGGCGAGGTGGGCACGATCTACGTGCGTAACTCGACCCAGTTCGACGGCTACACGTCGGGCTCCACCAAGTCCTTCCGCGATGGCTTCATGTGCTCGGGCGACGTCGGCTACCTCGATGCGGCGGGCCGGCTGTTCGTGGTCGGCCGCGACGACGAGATGATCGTCTCCGGCGGCGAGAACGTGTACCCGATCGAGGTGGAGAAGGTCCTCGCCGGCCACGGCGACGTCGCCGAGGCCGCCGTGATCGGCGTCGACGACGAGCAGTTCGGTCAACGTCTCGCGGCGTTCGTGGTGCTCTCCGGCGCCGTCACACCCGACGACCTCAAGGTCTACGTCCGCGAGAATCTGGCCAATTACAAAGTGCCGCGGGAGATCACGGTGCTCGAGGAATTGCCTCGCAACAGCACCGGCAAGATCGACCGGCGCCAACTCCAGGAGAAGGTGAATGGCTGACCGCCATCCTGGGCCAAGAAGGCGGCTGCTCCTTGCCGCCGCCGAGTTGCTCAACGCTGCCAACGCGGTGAAGCCGCTCGGCCGCAAGGGGTACAGCACCATCGCGGCGTTCAGCTTCGGCTGGCCGACCTCGGAGAACGCGCCACTGGTGATCACGGTTTCCGCACTCGATGCGCTGCGCCGCGGCATCCGCGGCGACTACCGCACCACGGGTGGACGAATCTCCCTGGTGCTCAAGGCGATTTCCTGGGCTCTGCTGGTCCTCGTGCACCGGCGCGGTGTCCAGTCCCGGCCCTATTTCGAAGATCCGGTACACGAGGCGCTGGCCGACGAGTACCCGACGGTGCTGCGGCCACTGCGCCGCGGCGAGGTGTACTCCACCTCGATGAGCCGACGTCGTTACGCGGGGACGACGGTGCAGTACGGCCCGCATCGGGCCAACCTGGCCGACATCTGGATGCGTCCGGATCTGCCGCGGGACGGCAAGGCCCCGGTGCTCGTGCAGGTCCCGGGCGGGGCGTGGATGATCGGCATGCGCCGGCCACAGTCGTATCCGCTGATGAGCCACCTGGCCGAGCAGGGCTGGATCTGCGTGTCGATCGGTTACCGGATCAGCCCACGACACCCGTGGCCCAATCACATCATCGACGTGAAGCAGGCCTTGGCCTGGGTGAAGGCGAACATCGCTGAGTACGGCGGCGATCCCGACGCGGTCTGCATCACCGGCGGCTCGGCCGGTGGGCATCTGACGGCGCTGGCCGCGCTCACCCCCAATGACCCGAAGTGGCAGCCCGGCTTCGAGGATGCCGACACCTCGGTGGCCGCCGCGGTGCCGATCTACGGCCGCTACGACTGGTTCTCCACCACGGGCCCGGGGCGCGCCGAGTTCATGGAGGTGCTGGAGCGGCTGATCGTCAAGGCGCCGTTGGCGACCGATGACCGGGTGTATCACGAAGCCTCGCCGATCACCCTGGTGCACCCGGATGCCCCGCCGTTCTTCGTACTGCACGGCACGAACGACTCGCTGATCCCGGTCCAGGAAGGGCGAGACTTCGTCGCCGCGCTTCGCGAGGTGTCGAATTCGCCTGTTGTCTATGCCGAGATTCCGCACGCCCAGCACGCGTTCGACATCTTCGGTTCGCCACACGGGCATTACACGGCCGACGCCGTGGGGAAGTTCCTGAACTGGGCCCGAGCCAGGGCGCAGATCACCGCGGCCTCGGCAGCTGGCCGGTAAAATTCCTCAGATGTCCACGCCGGACACCGAGATCGCCACACTGGCAGCCGGATTGTCGGACGGCGCGGTGCTCACCGATCCCGCTGTGATCGAGGGATATCGCCGGGATGCCGCAGCCGATCCGAAGTCGGGCCTGCCCCGCGCCGTCGTCCGCGCCGCCAGCACCGAGGACGTGCAGGCCATGCTGCGCTGGGCGAGCGCTCATGGTGTGGCGGTGGTTCCCAGAGGTGCTGGCTCCGGGCTCTCGGGCGGCGCCAACGCCGTCGACGGCGGCATCATCCTGAGCACCGAACGGATGCGGCAGGTCCGGATCGACACCGCGAACCGCACCGCCGTGGTGCAGCCCGGCGTGCTGAACTCCGAGGTGAAGCGGGCCGCGGCCGAGCACGGCCTGTGGTATCCACCAGACCCCGCCTCGGTCGAGATCTCCTCGATCGGTGGTAACGCGGCAACCAACGCCGGCGGACTGTGCTGTGTGAAGTACGGGGTCACCAGTGACTACGTCCTGGGCATGGAGGTGGTGCTGGCCGACGGCACCGCGGTTCGGTTGGGCGGCCCGCGCCTGAAAGACGTTGCCGGACTGTCGTTGACGAAGCTGTTCGTCGGCTCCGAAGGCATTCTCGGGGTGATCACGGAGCTCACCCTGCGGTTGATCCCGGCCCAGCCCCCGGCCTCAACGGTGGTCGCGGTGTTCGCCTCGGTGCAGGACGCCGCCGATGCCGTGGTGGCGATCACCGCCAAGGTCCGCCCGGCGATGCTGGAACTGATGGACCACGCCAGCATCAACGCGGTCGAGGACTACAGCCGGATGGGTCTGGACCGGGAGGCGCAGGCGCTGCTGCTGATCCAGTCCGACGCACCGGGTGCTGCTCAGGAGGAGATCGCCCACATCGTCGCCGCCTGCGAGACGTCCGGAGCCACCGAGGTGTTCGCGACCGACGATGCCGAAGAAGGCGCCGGCTTCACCGCGGCGCGCCGGCTGGTCGGGCTGGCCTTGATGCAACTGGGCACGTTGCTGCTCGAGGACGTCACGGTGCCGATACCGGTCCTGCCCGAGTTGGTGGCCGGCATCAAACGTGTTGCCGAGGACTGTGATGTGCTGATCTGCGTCGTCGCGCACGCCGGCGACGGAAACACCCACCCAGTGGTGGTTTTCGACGCCGACGACCCGGACATGAGCGCCCGCGCGGAGATGGCGTTCGCCCGCGTGATGCAGCTGGCGATCGCCCTCGGCGGCACCATCACCGGTGAGCACGGCGTCGGCCGGCTCAAGCGGGACTGGCTGCCGATGCAGCTCGGCGACGACGTGATGGCACTGACCCGCCGGATCAAGGAGGCACTCGATCCGCACGGCATCCTGAATCCTGGTGCGGTGCTGCGCTAGTCCCGGCGCAGTGGTCTGGGTGCGGCGAGTTCTCGCAGGGCTGCCAGGAACAGCTCGCCCATCCGCGGACTCAGCTCGCGCAACGTCGCGGCGCTGGCATGACTCGCCGGGCCGAAGGCGCGGTCGAGGGTATCGACGTCGGCACCGGAACCGATGGTCAGACACAGGCAGGCCACCCCGTCCGACCGGAGCTCTTCGAGCGCCTTGGCGGCGTCGGCCTGCGCATAGCGACCTTCGTAGCCGTCGTCGTACGGATAGCCGTCAGACAGCACCACCAGGAGTCGATTGGGTGTTCCCGCTTGGCTTTTGATAATTTCCCCGGCTCCTCGGATCCCGGCGCCGAGCCGGGTGTAGCCGAACGGCCGCAGCTGTCCGAGCCGAGCCCGACCGGCGGCGCCGAAGCGTTGGCCGAAGGTCTTGACGGCGAGCAGATGCACGGCGAGTCGCCCCTGTGACCGAAACCCGTATACCGCAACACGGTCGCCGAGTTCCTCGAGTGTGACGGCGAGCGTCGCGGCCGCACGACGTTGGTGCTCGTGGATGGCGAGACCGTCACCGTCGGCATCGGTCGCCGATCCGGATGCGTCGACAAGGATGAGAACCCCGAGGTTGCGGGCAAGCTTGCGGCGCTGCGTGTACACGTTCTCTGGCGGGGAGTGGCCTGAGCGCAGATCGACGAAGAGATCGATCAGGGCCTCGTGGTCCACGTCGTCGCCGTCCGCGCGGGCGCGCAACACTTTGGGACCGAGGCCCACTCGCGCCAGGCTGCGCCGCAACTCCGCGTCACGCGACACGTCGACCGCTGAGGCGTCTACCGTGGCGGTGATCGGAAAATCGATGACGCGGCACCAGTCCTCCCGATATCGGTTTCCGAAAACGTCCCATTCGGGATACCTGGCGCCACCGACCGCGAGTGCCGCATCTGGCGTCCCGGTGAACCGGATCGGGGTGGGCACCGGACGCGCATCGACGCCGGACTGCGACGTTCGTCGTATCGAGCCGAGGCCCAATTCGCCCCCGGCACTCTCACTTCCGGAGGATCGGGAGCTACCGAACAGCGTGCGCAGGAACTTTGCGGGCGCCTGCGCCCCGACGGGCACCTCGAACAGCTTGAGGATCCAGCTCTTCTCGGCCGGTCCGTCGTCGTCATCGTCCTCATCCAGCTCGGACAGGTCGATGGGCTCGGCGTCGGACGCCGACGACCGCGACCCATCGCGGTGCCGAACCAGGATGGATGGCTTGACGGTCCCGAACCACTCCGGTGGCGCATCGAGTTCGGTTCTGCCCATGGCGATGCGCAGCGATTCCTCCGCGCAGGCCGACCGGGCGCCGGAGTCGAGTCCGACGGCCGCCGCCAAAGGTATCCGCGGGGCGAGCTTGGCCAGGACACGCTGCCCTTCGAGCGCCAAGTAGCGGCGTGCCGTCGAGGGCCGGGCCCGCAGCCGCTTGACGTACTGACCGTCGAGGCTTCCGGCTCCGAGAAGTGCGCTCTGAACCAGCACTTCGCGACGCTGCCGATCCGGATCGGCACTCGCCGACACGAAGACGACACGCCCATCGGTGTACGCCAACTCACCCGGGCGGGCCACGGCCACGTCGACCGGCCGCCCGGCGAGAAAACCGGCCAGAAACCGGAAGTGTTGCGGCTCTGGGCGGTCGGTGGTCACGGCCGTGGCAGGATGGCGTCGACGAGTTCTCCGAGTCCGCGGATCACATCGGGATCGTCGGACAGCACCTCCACCACCGCGGACTGCGCGGCGTCGCGCAGGCTGAGTCCTTCGGCGACCAGCCCGCCGGCCAGGATCAGCATCCGGGTCGAGGCCACCTCGCTGAGGGCCGAGCGGTCCAGATCCCGGATGGCGTTGCCGAGCGTGACCAACAAGGCGGCGGTGGACGAGTCGATTCCTGCCTCGTGGGCCACGATCTCGGTTTCGATCTCTGCGGCCGGGAAGTCGAGGCTGATCGCGACGAAACGCTGCCGGGTCGAGTCCTTGAGGCTCTTGAGGATGCTCTGGTAACCGGGATTGTAGGAGATCACCAGTTGAAAGCCCGGAGCCGCGGGCAAGGTGGTGGCGAGCCGATCGATGGGCAACTCGCGCCGGTGGTCGGCGAGCGGATGGATCACGACCGTCGTGTCCTGACGCGCCTCCACGATCTCGTCGAGATAGCAGATGGCACCCTCGCGCACCGCTCTGGTCAACGGGCCGTCCACCCAGACGGTTTCGCCGCCCTTCAGCAGGAAGCGCCCGACCAGATCGGCCGAGGTCATGTCCTCGTGGCCGGCAACGGTGATGAGCTCACGGCCGAGTTCGTGAGCCATCGCCTCGACGAAACGGGTCTTGCCGCACCCGGTCGGTCCTTTGAGCAGAACCGGCGCACCGCGGCGGGCGGCTGCCAGGAAGGTCTCGGCCTCCCGACCCGCGGCCCGGTAGAACGGCGGCGGTGAACCCGGTTCGGCGATCGGCCGGAACTTACTGACCGTCATCGCTGTTCGGCCTTTGGATCGGCACGACAGGCGGGATGGTCGTGCCTTCGGGCAGGACCAGTTCACCGTCATGGTTGACGTACCCCGAACGATGGGTCGGCAACGGCAGGTCGGGGTTCGGGCACGGCCGGTCGGTGCCCTCGCCACAGATGCCGGGGTTGAAGTAGGAACGCTTCTGCACGTCTTCCGGCCACGCATCGGCCTGCGTGCCGAGCCACGTCGCCGGAACGTTGTAGAACAGGAAGAAGCACGCACTGACACCGCCGAAGATCGCCAGGAACCGGATGAACTGTTGCTTGACGAATCCGCCTCGGACCCGGTCGATTCCACGTTCGACCACGGTGCGTCCCCGGTCATCGGTGAAGAAGCGCAGGCAGACCAGTGCCGTCTGGACGCCGCCCCACATCAGCCCCTCGTAGATGGGCCACTGGTAGTAGGTGCCGGCGTTGAACGACAACGACTGGATGGCGCCGGGGTAGGAGTAGAACCCGATCGGCAGGAGGATCAGCCCCTCCATGACGAAGTCGAAGACGAAGGCGATCGCGTAGGTGACCAAGACCAGCCGCAGATTGCTGATCCCGGGCCAACGGTTCTTGATCTTGCGCATGATCGCGCACCCGACGATGGTGAGCAGCAGCACGCCGTACGCGTAGCCGGGGATGTTGGTCAGCAGCGGTTCGGGCACGGTGTGGCCCGGTTCTTCGTGCGCCACCCAACCCGGGAAGTACGGCGCCCAGGACCCCTGGTTGAACAGCCAGGCGTTGTACGTGCACCAAGTGCTGTAGTAGTTCAGCATCGGATCCTGGAACATCATCAAGCCCATCGACACCAGCAGCATGCCGTCGAGCGTGATACGCCTTTCCCGCACCCAGGGCCGAATGAGGAAGAACCACAAGGCAAACGGCAGGCCGACCCACAGCATGACGGCGTTGGCCATCAACGGGATCTTCATGTACAGCGGCGGCTCGCTCGGGCCGCCCGACACCGACTCGAAATAGGGGCCGGTGACCCAACGGGTGATCAGATACAACGTCAGCGCCAGAAACACGCCGCCGACGGTCGCCCAGATCTTGAACGCGTTCGATGACGGCGGTCCCTGCTTTTCGAGGGCAGCGATTCCGCTGATCGATTCGGTGACGGCAGGCTTCTTGGACAGATCACTCATGATCGGGTTCCCCTTGGCGAATCGTGGAGGCAGTCGGCGGTGCGAGCTGGACCAACGAGTGCGAATATACTCATCGGTATCTGAGATTCCAATAGGTCACTGAGATTCTGTGGCAGACTTTTGCCATGGCGGAGCGCTGGACCCGGGAACGCAGACTCGAGCACACTCGCTCCGTGCTGCTCGACGCCGCCGAGGAGGTGTTCGCCGAAAAGGGGTTCGCACCAGCCACTCTCGATGACATCGCGCGAGCCGCCGGTTATACGAAGGGCGCCATCTACAAACACTTCGCCACCAAGGAGGACCTGTTCCTGGCCGTGAGCGACCGCTATTGGCGGCGCTACTTCGACAATTTCGCCGAGGTGATGGCCAGCGCCAAGCAGGTCGGGGTACGGGAACGCGACGAGATCGCCAAGCGCTGGCGCGAATTGAGCCAGGACCGCGGCGCCGAGCACGCCGCCCTGGGCCACGAGTTCACCCTCTATCTCAGGAGAAACCCTGAATCGCGGGACCGCGTCGCGGCCAAGCGGTCAGAGGTGGTCGACGCGCTGGCGAAGTTCATCGTCGAAGGCATCGAAAGACTAGGCGGCACACTGCTGATCCCACCGAAGACATTCGCCCAGGTGCTCATCGCCACCAGCGATTCGGTGGTACTGGGCAGCGAACTCGATGACGTCGACCTTTATCGGCCGATCGTCGACATGTACGTGTCAGCGATCAAGCTGCCCTGACTCGATCCGCCGACACTACGGTTCTTGACGTAATTCGCCGGGAAATGCACGAAAAACCGTGGTCTCGGCGGAGTTTGTTCAGAAGACCCGCACCTGGCCTTCCAGCACCGGGACGGTGTCGGGGAGCTTGTAGGTGGCAATCCCGTTGCGGAACATCACGTTCTCGCGGGCGTGCTCGGGCAGGTGCTTGACCAGCCAGCGCGGGTCGTCGAAGGTCCAGTGCGGGTAATCGCTGGAGAACAGCAGGATCTTCTCGCATTCCATCCACTCGAAGGCCCGGGACAGCTCGGTCTTGTCCTCGGGGTAGTCCAGCGGCTGGGTGGTGAACTTGATGTGGTCCTTGACGTATTCGCTGGGCTTGCGCTTGATGTCCATCCAGCTCTTGCGGGCCTGGTAGATGGCGTCCATGCGCCACATCAACGGCAGGATCCAGGTGAACGCGTGCTCGACAAACACGATGCGCAGCGTCGGGAACCGATCGAAAACCCCGTCGAAGATCAGGCTCATCACCTGATTGGCCGCCAACAGCGAGTAGGTGACCATGAAGTCGTGGTTGTAGCTCGGTAATCCGACCGGCGGAAGCGGGAGCTCGTCGTATTCCCCGCGGGACAGATGGCAGCTCACGGTGATGTCGTGCTTGGTGGCCGCCGCCCAGATCGGGTCATACTTCGGATCGCCCCACGACGGCCGCGGCTCGGCCTTGATCAGGATCTGCGCCATGTACGGGTGGCCGGCCCACCGCTCGATCTCCTGTGCCCCAAGCTCCGGTGCTTCGACGGCCAGGCAGATGGATCCGCGCCAGCGCTCATGCCAGTTGTTGTGACTGTCCAGCCAGTGATTGGCCTGCCAGTCGTTGAGCGCGCAGTTCATCGCGTGGTTGGCCTCGGGGATATGGGCGGAGTACGCCGCGGGTTCGAGGATCGCGATATCCGCGCCGGCCTCCATGATCAGTTGCCGGAAAGCCAGATCCGGATCGCTGCCGGCGAACTCGCCGTCGTCGGGGAAGGTGTCGGTGCGCATGGCATAGGCGTGCGCGTAGTCCGGCGCGTCGTAATAGATCAGCTCCCCGACGTCGTGGGTTCCGAAATACCGGCTGCGCCACGGCTCGGGGATGTACTCCACCAGCACACCGCGGCGCGGCACAGGGTGCACGTCGGAGTCGACGCATCGCACGGCGATACGCTCTTTGGCCGGAATCCTCGGCGATGCCGTGACGGTCATGTTCGTCCCCTCAACGTGTGGTTGCGACGGCGATGGACTTGGTCTCGAGATAGCCCTCAAGGCCTTCGCGGCCGAGTTCCCGGCCGTATCCGCTGTCCTTGATGCCGCCGAACGGTGCGAACGGATCCATTGTGTACCCCTGGTTTACCCCGAAAGTTCCGGTTTGTACACGCTCGGCGATGCGGACGCCGCGGTCGGTATCGGCCGTCCACACCGACCCTGCCAGGCCGTATGCGGAGTCGTTGGCGATCGCGACGGCCTCGTCCTCGTCCCGGTACCCGATCACGGTGAGCACCGGCCCGAAGATCTCCTCGCGGGCGATGCGCATCGCGTTGTCGGCCCCGGCGAACAGGGTGGGTCGGACGTACCAGCCGGCGTCGATGCCGTCGGGCAGGTCGGCGCCACCGCAGATCAGCCGGGCGCCCTCTTGTTGGCCCAAGTCGATGTAGTCGCGCACCCGCTGCTGTTGCCGTTGCGACACGAGTGGCCCCAGGTCAGTGGCCGGATCGGCGGGATCACCCACTTTCAGCGCACTCATCCGGGCGGCCAGGGCGTCGACGAACTCATGCTCGCGGCGGGCCGGGACCACGATCCGGGTCAGCGCATTGCAGATCTGGCCGCTGTTGGACAGGCTGGCCGCCCGAATTCCGGCGGCGACGGTGTCTGGGTCGGCATCGTCGAGGACGATGGCCGCGGATTTGCCGCCCAGCTCGAGGCTCACCTTGGTCAGGTTGGCCGCGGCCGCCGCGGCCACCGCCCGGCCGGCGGCGCTGGAGCCGGTGAACGAGACCTTGTCGACCCCGGGATGCCCCACCAGGTGGGCGCCCACCGTTGCGTCGCCCGGCACCACGGTGACGACCCCGTCCGGCAGGCCGACCTCCTTGAGCATCTCAGCTAGAAGCAATGCGTCCAAAGGGGATTCGGGCGCAGGCTTCAGTACTACCGCACAGCCGGCCAGCAGTGCCGGGATCAGCTTGGTGACGATCAGGAACTGCGGCATGTTCCACGGCACGACGGCCGCGACCACACCGACGGGCTCTTTGCGGAGGTGCACGTCGGATCCGAAGAAACCGCCGCGCCTCTCCTGCCACGGATAGGCCTCGGCCAGGTCGCAGAACGCGGACATCAGCATCGCCGGCAGCCCGACCTGCGCGCGTTGGGCGAAGCTGATCGGTGCGCCGATCTCGGCCGAGATCAGCTGCGCCATCTCACCGCGTCGCCGACCGTAGATCTCCGCGAGCCGTCGCACCACCGCGATGCGCTCGGCCGGGCCGAGCCGGGGCCACGGCCCCTGGTCGACGGCCGTGCGGGCGGCCGTGATCGCGGCGTCCACATCGGCCGGCCGGCTGGCCACCACGCGCGCGATGGGCTGTTCGGTGTGCGGCGAGACGACCTCGATCGTCTCCGCGGGGTCGCCGGTGGGCGACCAGTCGGCCTCGATTCCGAGGTACTCCCCAAGATGCTGATCCATTCGGATCCTTCCGCCTCAGTCCCCGCCAGAGTATCAACTACTTGTTATTGGCGGAACTGCCGTCTACCGTCGAGCGTGAGCCGCCGGCGCCAACAGCCACGGGCCGGCACGTCGGTCGAAACACATCACAGAGGAGCGGGCATGGCTCGGTTTCCCAAGCCGGCTGAAGGCAGCTGGACTCAGCACTATCCCGAACTGGGCACCGGCCCGGTGTCCTATGAAGACTCGATCAGCCCGGAGATCTACGAGCTGGAACGCAAGGCGATCTTCAAACGTGCCTGGCTGAACATCGGTCGTGTCGAACAACTTTCACGCAAAGGCAGCTACTTCACCCGGGAGATGAAGGCAGCCAACACCTCGATCATCGTGGTGCGCGCCAAATCCGGGGAGATCAAGGCCTTCCACAATGTCTGTCGCCACCGTGGCAACAAGCTGGTGTGGGATGACATGCCGCTGGAGGAGACCAGCGGGGTGTGCCGGCAGTTCACCTGCAAGTACCACGCCTGGCGTTACGACCTGGATGGCGAGCTGACCTTCGTCCAGCAGGAAGGCGAATTCTTCGACCTCGACAAGAGCCGTTACGGCCTGGTGCCCGTGCACTGCGAGGTGTGGGAGGGGTTCATCTTCGTCAACTTCGCCAAGACACCCGAGCAATCCCTACGCGAATTCCTGGGCCCGATGATCACCGGCCTGGAGGGCTATCCGTTCGACAAGATGACCTCGCGATTCACGTATCGCTCTGAGGTGAAGGCGAATTGGAAGCTCTACATGGACGCGTTCCAGGAGTTCTACCACGCCCCGATCCTGCACGCGAACCAATCCCCAACCGCCTATTCGAAGGCCGCCGCGGAAGCCGGCTTCGAAGCGCCGCACTACCGACTGGAGGGTCCCCACCGCCTGGTCAGCACCTCCGGCGTGCGGGCCTGGGAGATGGCCGACGAGATGCGCAAACCCATCGAAGACATCTGCCAGAGCGGGCTTTTCGGCCCGTGGGACAAGCCGGACCTGGGCCCCATGCCGGGCGGGTTGAACCCGGCCAAGTGCGACCCGTGGGGCTTGGACTCATTCCAGTTGTTCCCCAACTTCGTCATGTTGTTCTGGGGTCAGGGCTGGTATCTGACGTATCACTACTGGCCGACGTCGTACAACACGCACACCTTCGAATGCACGCTGTATTTCCCGCAGCCGCGCACACCGCGGGAGCGGTTGGCCCAGGAGCTGGCCGCGGTGTCGTTCAAGGAGTACGGCCTGCAGGACGCCAACACCCTGGAGGCCACGCAGAGCTCGATCGAGACCCGGGTGGTCGACGAGTTCCTGCTCTGCGACCAGGAGATCCTGCTGCGTCACCTGCACAAGGAGACCGCCGCATGGATCGAGGACTACCAGCGCAAGACCGCAGGAGTGTGACCCGATGACCACCCGACTTCCGGCTGAATTCGCCGACCTCGAACCGTTCTCGGACTGGTGCCTGCCCAGCGAACCGCAGCGCTACGCCAAGCGCCTCGGTTCCACCATGGCCGAGATGCAGGCGTTCTACGACTCGATCACCCCGCGGGCCGAGGAAGCGATCAGCTTCTGCGACAAGTTCAGCCTCGACGCCTTGCCCGAGGACGTGCTCAACCTGATGCACCTGCTGTACTCCATGGTGACGGTGTCGTTCCCGGTGGAGTGCTGGAAGCAGCCCCGAGTACCGGATTCCGGTGCCACCTCGCTGGACTGCGTCGCCGAGCCGGTGCCGTGACCCAGGCCGCAACCGGTACGACAGTCCTGCGCGCCGCCCGCTGGGTGGACGTGACCGGTGGCCAGGTGCGGTCCCCGGCCGTCGTGGTCATCGAGGGCAACCGGATCACTGCCGTCAATCCCGAAGAGCCGCTACCGGATTCGGCCACCGTCGTCGACCTCGGTGATGTCACCCTGTTGCCCGGGCTGATGGACATGGAGCTGAACCTGCTGATCGGCGGGCCGGGCAATCCCGGCGGACTGCCCACCCCGATGCACGGCGTGCAGGACGATCCGGCCTACCGGACGCTGCGCGGCGCCGTCAACGCGCGCACCACGCTCGACGCCGGGTTCACCACCGTGCGCAATCTGGGCCTGATGGTCAAGACCGGCGGCTATCTGCTCGACGTGGCGCTGCAGCGGGCCATCGACCAGGGCTGGCATCAAGGACCACGCATTTATCCGGCCGGCCACGCCGTCACGCCGTACGGCGGGCACCTCGATCCCACGGTGTTCCAGCGGCTGGCCCCGGGCATCATGCCGCTGTCGGTCGCCGAGGGCATCGCCAACGGGGTCCCGGATGTGATCGCCTGCGTCCGTTACCAGATCCGACACGGCGCCAAACTCATCAAGGTGTCCGCCTCCGGCGGGGTGATGTCGCACAGCACCGCCCCGGGCGCCCAGCAGTACTCCGATGCCGAATTCGCCGCCATCGCCGACGAGGCCCACCGCGCGGGCGTCAAGGTCGCCGCCCACGCCGTCGGGGACACCGCCATCCAGGCCTGCATCCGGGCCGGCATCGACTGCATCGAACACGGCTTCCTGGCCAGCGACGAGACCATCCAGATGATGGTCGACCACGACACCTTCCTGGTGTCCACCACGTACCTGACCGACGCGATGGCCATCGACCGGATCGCACCGGAACTGCGCAAGAAGGCGCTCGACGTGTTTCCGAGGGCGAAATCCATGCTGCCCAAGGCGATTGCGGCCGGTGTTCGCATCGCGTGCGGCACCGACGCCCCGGCGATCCCGCACGGCGAGAACGCCAAGGAGTTGTGCGCACTGGTCGACCGCGGCATGACGCCGATGCAGGCCCTGCAGGCCGCGACGGTGGTGGCCGCGGACCTGGTCGATGCCGCCGACGAACTGGGACAGCTGGCGCCGGGATACCTGGCCGACGTCATCGCCGTTGCCGGTGATCCGACGGTGGACATCGCGACGACGCTCGATGTCCGGTTCGTGATGAAGGACGGCGTGATCTACAGGAACCCCGTGCGCTAGCGTCGAGTTGATGCACGCGGCAGGAGACGGGTATGGACCTCACTGAGAACACCCTCTGGTGGCTCAAGCAGGCGTTCTACTTCTCGCTCACCGAGGTCAACGAGTCGGTCAAGGAGCACGGGGTGAGCACCGCCCAGATCGGCGTGCTCCGTCAGCTCGCCAATCAACCCGGGCTCTCCGGGGCCGAGTTGGCTCGCCGTCTGCTGATCACCCCGCAGGGCGTGCAGCTCGCGCTCACCGCGTTGGAGAAGCGGGGCCTGGTCGAACGCAAACAAGACCCGCAGCACGGGCGCATCCTGCAGGTGTTCCTGACCGATGAGGGCCGGGCGGTGGCCTCTGCCGTGGTGGCCGACGCGGTCGCCGCCCACGATCGGGTGTTCGGTGTACTCACCGACGAGGAGCAGGAGCAGCTGAAGACCCTCCTGCGCCGGGTGATCGAACAGGGCACCGGACACACACCGCACTCGGATCACATCGACCCGTAGCACCGAACTCATCTCTGGTGTATCAACCTCTTGAGATTAATGACAAGTACTTGATATTGTCGATCTCAATGGAGACGTCGATGACACCGCTATACGAATCCGGCGAGCTGACCGATGCCGACGGATTCACCCCCTTGCGCGTCAAACAGGTGGTGCCGGAAACCGCCGACGCGGTGTCGCTCGTTCTCGACATCCCCGCACCGGCGAGGGACCAATTCCGTTACCTGGCCGGTCAGTTCGTCACGATCCTGGTACCGATCAATGGCACCGAGCATCGCCGTTGTTACTCGATGTCCTCGTCTCCCGCCGTCGAGGCCGATCTGCGGATCACCGTCAAGCGCGATCGGGACGGTCTGGTCTCCAACTGGATCAACGACACCGTGCGCGTCGGCGACGTCCTGCACACCGCATCCCCCGAGGGGCGCTTCGTTCTCACCGCCGCCGACCGCGACATCGTCACCTTCGCCGGCGGCAGCGGGATCACGCCGGTGTACTCCCTGGTGCGGTCGGCGCTGGCCACCACCGACCGCCGGGCCCGGCTGTTCTATGCCAACCGCGATCCCGAATCGGTGATTTTCGGCAATGCGCTGGCCGACCTCGCCGACAGCCACGGCGGCCGCTTCCAGCTGCACCACCATCTCGACGACCGGGCCGGTGTCGTCACGCCGCAGCACATCACGGACTTCCTCGGCGACGGCACCACACACGCCGACTATTACATCTGCGGCCCCGCGCCGTTCATGGACACCGTCGAACGCGCCCTGCTCGGTGCCGGGATCCCCGGACAACAGCTACACCTTGAGCGCTTCACCGTCGCCGCGATTCCCGCTCCGGATCCGTCCGAAGCCGCCGTCACCGAAGAGGTGACCATCGAGCTCGGCCGCAGCACCGTCACCGCACCCTACCGCGCCGGTAACACCCTGCTGCAGACCGCGCGGCTGGCCGGCCTGAAGGCGCCGTCGTCATGCGAAACCGGTTCGTGCGGAACATGTATGGCGCAGGTGGTGCAGGGCAGCGCACGCATGCTCAACAACGACGCCCTCGACGATGACGAGATCGCCGAGGGCTGGGTGGTGACCTGTCAGGCGCTGCCCACCAGCCGCACCGTGCGAGTGGTCTATGAGTGAAGGTACTGACATGAGAAACCGGGTGGCCGTGGTGACCGGCGGAGCGTCGGGCATGGGTGAGGCGACCTGCCACGAGTTGGGCCGGTGCGGCCACAAGGTCGCCGTGCTCGACGTGAATGCCGATGCCGCGCAACGTGTCACCGACGACCTGCGGTCGGCCGGCGTCACGGCCGTCGCCGTCGGGGCCGACATCACCGACCGCACCGCGGTCGAGGAGGCCTTCGCGAAGATCCGTAGTGAGCTCGGACCGGTCGGCATCCTGGTCACCAGCGCCGGCATGTTCGGATACGCGTCGTTCGCCGAGATCACCGAACAGGCCTGGACGCAGATGCTCGAGGTCAATCTCACCGGGACCTTCCGCTGCGCTCAGGTGGCCCTTCCCGACATGGTCGAGGCCGGTTGGGGGCGCATCGTGATGATCTCGTCGTCGAGCGCCCAACGCGGCACCCCGTTCGCGGCCCACTACGCCGCGTCCAAGGGCGCACTGTTGACCCTGACGAAATCGCTGGCCCGTGAGTACGCCGCGCACGGCATCACCGTCAACAACATCCCGCCGTCGGGCATCGAGACGCCGATGCAACACCAGTCGCAAGCCGCCGGCTACCTGCCGTCCAACGAGACCATCGCCGCCAACATCCCGCTCGGCCGGCTCGGCACCGGAGCCGATATCGCTGCCGCCGTGGGGTTCCTGTGCTCCGAGGAGGCCGGCTTCATCACCGGCCAAACCATCGGGGTCAACGGCGGCGCAGTGATGTAGCGGCGCCGAAGCCGCCCGAGCAGTCCCGAAACGCACCAGTCACAAGGAGGTTCAGATGGCAACCAAGTGGCCCAAGCCGGCTGAGGGATCCTGGACCCAGCACTATCCCGATCTGGGTACCGGGCCGATCCCGTTCCGGGACTCGATCTCTCCCGAGTTCTACGCCCTGGAGCGCGAGACGATCTTCAAGCGGGCGTGGCTCAACGTCAGCCGGGTCGAGGAGACGCCCGAGGCAGGCAGCTACATCACCCGCCAGGTCGAGGCCGCCGGCGCGTCGCTGCTGCTGGTGAAGGCCCACGACGGCACCGTCCGCGCCTACCACAACCTGTGCCGGCGACGCGGCCACACCGTGGTACCGGCGGACTTCCGTGCCACCGAGTTACGCAGTACCGGACACGAACTCGAGTGCGCCCACTGCGGGTGGCGATACGGCCTCGACGGCACGCTGCGCTTTCTGCCCGATGCGGACCGCTTCGCCGGGCTCGACACCGCCGACTACGGCCTGATCCCCGTGCACTGCGACGTGTGGGCCGGATTCGTCTTCGTGAACTTCGACCGGGAACCGCGTCAGAGCCTGCGCGAGTTCCTCGGCCCGATGATCACCGCGCTCGACGACTACCCGTTCGACAAGCTCACCGAGCGCTACGACTGGGTGGCACACAACAACAGCAACTGGAAGATCTTCGCCGACGCCTTCCAGGAGTACTACCACGTGCCGTCCCTGCACACCCAGCAGGTGCCGCCGGAGGTCCGGGATCCCAACGCGGGCTTCACCTGTGGGCACTTTCAGCTCGACGGTCCGCACCGGCTGGTCTCGACCGCAGGCACCCGGCGCTGGCTGCTGGCGCCCGAGTACATGTACCCGATCGAGCGGGCCACCCAGAGCGGCCTGGTGGGCCCGTGGCGGACACCGGACATCGGCGAACTGCCGATGCACGGACTCAACCCCGGCAACATCGAGCCATGGGGAATCACCAACTTCCAGATCTTCCCCAACCTGGAGATCCTGATCTACGGCGGCTGGTACCTGCTGTACCGCTACTGGCCGACCTCACACAACACCCACCGGTACGAGGCATTCACCTATTTCCACCCGGCCCGCACCGTCCGCGAGCGCATCGAGCACGAGGTGGCCGCAGTGGTCCTCAAGGAATTCGCGCTACAAGACGCCGGGATGCTCGGCGGCACCCAGGCCGCCCTCGAGTACGACGTCATCGACGACTACCCGCTCAACGACCAGGAGATCCTGGTGCGTCATCTGCACAAGATGGCGGTCGACTGGGTCGAGACCTATCAACACGAACTCACCCCGGCCGGAGCGTGACCATGGCTTCCGCCCGGTTGCCCAGCGCCTTCGCCGAACTGGAGCCCTACGCCGAAACTTGGTGTCTGCCAACGGAGACCGAACGCTGGGAGCGACGCCTTGCCAGCACCATGCCCGAGATGCACGAGTTCTACGACGCCTTCTTTCCCCGCCTCGAAGAGGCGATCGAATACTGCGACAAGTTCCCGCTCGACGATGTCCCCGACGACGCGCTCAACCTCCTGCACCTGATCTATTCGCTGATCATGGTGGCGATGTCGGTGGAGATCATGCATCAACCGGCCCCGACCGACTCCGCCGACGCCGTCATGATCCGCACCGGAGAACCACGGCCGTGACCACCATCGAAAGGACACGCCGATGAGTGTGTTGACCATCAACAAGCTGACCGCGTCCGTCGGGGCCGAGGTTGTCGGCATCGACCCCGAACGCCTCGGCACCGACGACGGCCTCGCGGCCGCCGTGCTGGACGCGCTGGAGGACAACGGCGTATTGGTCTTCCACGGCCTGCATCTGAATCCCGCGGCGCAAGTGGCCTTCTGCCAACGTCTCGGCGAGGTCGACCGCTCCGCCGACGGTCATCATCCCGTCTCGGGGATCTACCCGATCACCCTCGACCAGACAAAGAACAAGGCCGCCGAATACCTCAAGGCGACCTTCGACTGGCACATCGACGGCTGCACTCCGATGCATGACGAATGCCCGCAGAAGGCGACGGTGCTGTCGGCGGTCGAGGTCGCCGCCCGCGGCGGGGAAACCGAGTTCGCCAACGTGTACGCGGCGTACGACTCGCTCACCGAGGCCGAGAAGGAGCACTATGGCGCCCTGCGGGTGGTGCACTCCCTCGAGGCGTCGCAGCGGCGCGTCTACCCCGACCCGACACCCGAACAGCGCCAGCGGTGGGCGGCCCGCCCGACCCACGAGAACCCGCTGGTGTGGACGCACCGCAACGGGCGAAAGTCACTGGTACTCGGCGCTTCTGCGGACTACATCGTCGGGATGGATCGCGACGAGGGGCGTGCCCTGCTCACCGAACTCCTCGCCCACGCCACCACGCCGGACAAGGTGTACCGCCACAAGTGGTCCGTCGGCGACACCGTCATCTGGGACAACCAGGGGGTGCTGCACCGCGCGGCGCCCTACGAGCCCAACTCACCGCGGCACATGCTGCGCACCACCGTGCTCGGTGACGAACCGATCCAATAATCAGGAGCGCCCGTCGTGGCATGCCCACTAGCGTGGCGTCATGATCCGCCTCGATGTCCGACAACTGTTTCCGGTGGAACGGCATGCACTGCTCAGCCTGCTGGAGACGCTGCAGCCGGCGGACTGGGCCAGGCCGACGGTGTGTCCGGGCTGGGCCGTGCAGGACATCGTGGCGCACATCCTCAACGACTACATGCGTCGCCTGTCGGGCAGCCGCGACGGATACGCTGGTGCGTCATTCGCCGACGACGAGACGCTGCCGGCCTACCTGGCTCGCGTGAACGGCGAGTTCGTCCGCGCGATGCGCCAATGCAGCCCAGAGATGATGATCGACCTGCTGGCCCATCTGGGACCGCAACTGGACGCCGTCTGGGCAGACATCGCTATGGACGGTGCCGCGCATCTGAATGTTTCGTGGGCCGGCTCCCAGACGAGCCCGGCCTGGCTCGACGTCGCGCGCGACTACACCGAGTTCTGGGTGCATCAGCAGCAGATCCGCGACGCGGTGTCGCAGGCGGGCGCCNCGTGAACGGCGAGTTCGTCCGCGCGATGCGCCAATGCAGCCCAGAGATGATGATCGACCTGCTGGCCCATCTGGGACCGCAACTGGACGCCGTCTGGGCAGACATCGCTATGGACGGTGCCGCGCATCTGAATGTTTCGTGGGCCGGCTCCCAGACGAGCCCGGCCTGGCTCGACGTCGCGCGCGACTACACCGAGTTCTGGGTGCATCAGCAGCAGATCCGCGACGGGGTGTCGCAGGCGGGCGCCGACGACCCCCGCCTGCTCAATCCCGTTCTGATCACGTTCCTGCATGCCGTGCCGGTCGCGTTGCGCGATCTGCCGCGGCCGTCCGGTACGGCGGTCGAAGTCGAGGTCACCGGTCCCGCCGGCGGGCGATGGGCGGTGATTTCCGATGGCGCGCAATGGGATCTGACTGCTGAATCGAAGCACGATCCGGTTGCCACCGTGCGCATGGACCAGGACACGTTGTGGCGTCTGGCCAGCCGTGGAATCACCGTGGAGCAAGGACGGGAACGCGCCGAACTGAGCGGTGACCGTCAACTGGCCGAAGCGGCGGCGGCGCTACTGGCGGTGGTCGCCTGACCGCCGCCAGACACTACTGCGGCATCGCGGACTCGACCACGGTCAACTTTTCGGAAAGCCCTGCCACCCGCCGGATTTCGCGGAACTCCTCGACCATGCCGTCGGTGACCTCGTGCGGGTCATCGACCGTGGCATCGTCGGAGAGCACCGAGATGTTCAGCTGGTCGACGTAGCTCCACACCGTGATGTTGAGCCCGCTGCCGGTGGTGATGGGTCCGACCGAGTAGATCTCGGTGACGGTGGCTCCGCCGACCTTGCCGCGTTCCCGCGGGCCCGGCACGTTCGAGATGTTGAGGTTGAGCACCTTGTTCTGGCCGTCCTTGTTGGCCAACCATTTGAACGCCGCCTCGACCGGGGCCGGTGGCATGTAGGCGGCCCAGCGAGCGATCAGTTCCGGACCGATCAGCTGATGGCTCTCCTTGGCCAGGGCCGCGGCGTCGTGCGCCCGCTGGACCCGCTCCGCGGTGTCGGCGACGTCGACCGGCAGCGCCACCAGCACACCGCTGAACCGGTTGCCCGAGATCCGATCCGGCGAGAAGTCGAAGCTCATGGGCACCGAGGCCAGCAGCGGATGGTCGGCCTTGCCGTCGTACTTCAGGGACAGCTTGCGCAGCGCCCCCGACGACATGGCCAGCACCAGGTCGTTGATCGTGACCCCGAGCTTCTTGCTGGTCTCCTTGACGTCGGCCAACGCCAGCGTCGCGGTCGCGAACAGCCGCTTCTCGTCGAGGATGTGGTTCATGAAACTGGGCGGCGGCGTGAACGGCCGGGTCAGTTCCGGGGACAGCTTGCGGTGGCTGCGTCGCACCCGACCGAAGCCCTGCGCGGTGTAGCGGAACGTTCCCGGCAAGCGGCCGAGCTGACGCATGTGATCGGCAAACGCCGAACGCACCAACTCGGAATTGCTGGGCGCGGGATCGGCGGCGTACGAATCGTCGTCACGCTGCGGCCCGTCCTGCAGATCCATTCCCCTGGCCAGCAGGTTCGCCGAGGCGATCCCGTCGGCGAGCGCGTGGTGGATCTTGCCGACCACGGCGATGCGCCCGTTGGCCAGGCCCTCGACGAAATACATCTCCCACAGCGGCCGGGTGCGGTCCAGCTGGGTGCTGCCGATCTCGCCGATGGCCTCGTCGAGTTCGCGGCGGCCGCCCGGCGCCCGCACCCGCCACGGCCGGACGTGGTATTCGAGGTCGACGTCGCAGTTCTCCCGCCACATCGGGTGGTGGAACTTGAACGGGATGTCGACGAGCTGGTAGCAGAACGGTTCGAGCTTGTGCAGCCGCCCGCGGATCACCTCACGAAACTCGTCGATGCCGAACGTCCGGTCCCCCAGGTCGTCGAGCGCGATGACCGCGATCTTCAACGTGTGCATGTGCACGTTGGGCGTCTCTGTATACAGCAGGAACGCGTCCCACCCACTCAACCGTTTCACGGTGTCCCTCCCCAGGTGTGGAGGCGTCTATATAACCGCTTTATCCCGGTCAATCGCCCTGTTTCGATGAATTTGGTTGAGGAACAAGCCAATTGCGGTGGCCATGGCCCCCGTCCGGGCACCGTCGGTCATGTCGAAGGCGTGCCCGGCCCCCGGCAGTTCAATGTAGCCGACAACCGATCGGGACACCGCCTTGAGCCGGTCGACGAAACTGCGGGCCTGCGCCACCGGGATGACACTGTCGCCGGTTCCGTGGATGACCAGGAACGGTGGCGCGTCGGGGTGGATCTGGGCGATCGGCGAGGCCTGCCGGTAGATCTCGGGATGACGGTCGATCTTGCGGCCCACCACGACTCGTTCCAGGAAATCGACGAATCGGACCCGCTCCTCGGTGGAACGGTCCTCCCAGTCATAGCGGCCATAGATACCGACCACGGCGTCGACGCTGGTATCCGCATTGTCCGGCAGATCACCTTGCAGGTCAGGATGATTCGGGGTCAGCCCGGCCAGCGCCGCGAGGTGGCCACCGGCCGAGCAGCCCGCGATGGCGACGAAGTTGCGGTCACCGCCGAACTTGTCGACGTTGGCGCGCGCCCAGGCGATCGCCGCCTTGACGTCGGTGATGTGACGCGGCCAGCGGTGGTGCGGGGCCACCCGATAGTCGATCGACAGACACACCCAGCCCTGCCGGGCCAGATGCGACAACAGCGCGTAGCCCTGCAGGATCCGGCCGCCGTGCACCCAGGCGCCCCCGGGCACGAACAGCAGCACCGGTGCGGGTTCGGTGGGCAGGTGCTTGGGCCGCCACACATCGAGCAGCTGGGCCGGGTCGTCGCCATAGCGCACCGAGGTCCGGTAAACGTCGCGCCGGTACTCGGCGGTGTGCCACAACGGCGGCATGTTGTCGGGGGCCGGCCAGTCGATGGCCAGGTCGACGGCGGGCACGACACCGCGCAGTCCCTCTTGCGCCACCGCGTTGGTCTGCTCGCGCTCGGCCTTGCGAAGTTCGCCGTTACCCGGGGCCAGCCAAGACTTCGCCGAGGCTGTCACGAACTCGGGGAGGTGACGGAAACCCCAGACCCCCATCGCGGCCATGGCACCGAACGGTTCCAGGTGCTTACCCACCACGGGCAGCGAAGCCGATGCCACGCTCAGCGCCAGCATATGGTCAGCTGGCGTGGCCTTCAGCAACCATCGCGCCCGATCGGCGAGCGTCGGTGCGGGGTACCGGTAATCCGGTCGTGCCGTCATTGCGCGAGCGTACCGCGCAACCTATTGACTCAGGCGACAACTTCGCCGACTTGTCCACTTGCCGTCGAAATGTGACCTGGATCACGTCGACGTGCGGGCGGCACCCCGTTAGCTTCGCTAAGCATGACTACGTCTGCGCTGGCCATCACCGAAGAGCACCAGGATCTCGCCGACTCGGCCTTCGGACAGCTGAACCGACTCGGCAGCCGCGCAGCCGCCCGGGCCACACTCGAGGAACCCGGCCATTACCCCGACGAGATCTGGTCGGCCGGTGCCGAACTCGGCTGGAACGGCCTCGCCGTCGCCGAGGAGTACGGCGGCTCCGGGTTCGGTCTGCCCGAGCTGGCCGTGGTGGCCGAGGTGGCGGGCCGCGAACTNAGCATCGGTGCGGTGGACCTGCGCGCGGTGGCCGTCGACGAGAGCCGGATCCTGCGCGGCGCGGCGCGCGCGGCCCGCACAGTGTTCCGCATCCTCGGCTCGGCCGAGGCCGTCGGCGTCGCCTGGGCGGCTCTGGACATGGCCGTCGAGTACGCGAAGGTGCGCGAGCAGTTCGGCCGCACCATCGGCACGTTCCAGGCCGTCAAGCACCACGCGGCCAACATGCTCGTCGACGCCGAACAGACCACCGCCGCGGTATGGGACGCCGCCCGCGCCGACAATCTCGACGGGGCCTGGTTCGCGGCAGCGGTGGCCGCTGCCCATGCCATCCGGGCGCAGATCTTCTGCGCGCAGAACAACGTTCAACTCCACGGCGGCATCGCCTTCACCTGGGAGCACGACGCACACCTCTACCTGCGCCGCGCCCGGACGCTGGCCGCGGTACTCGGTGACGGCGCCGATCCCCTGGTTGACGTCGTCGACGCGCAACGCAGCGGGCAGGCGCGCGGGGCGTCCTTCGCACTTCCGGAGGAGGCCGAGCAGTACCGGCAGGACGCGCAGGCCGCGGCATCGGCGGTCAAGGCGCTGCCCGAGGACCGGCGTCGTGACTACCTGGTGGACTCCGGCTATCTCGTACCGCACTGGCCCAAGCCCTGGGGCCGTGCGGCGAATGTGTTGGAGCAGTTGGTGATCGAGGAAGAATTCGCCGACATCGAGCGTGCCGACATGGGCATCACCGGCTGGGTGACCCTGACCATCGCCCAGGCCGGCACCGACGACCAGCGCGAGCGGTGGGTCGAACCCGTGCTGCGGGGACAGGTGATGTGGTGCCAGCTGTTCTCCGAGCCGGGCGCCGGTTCGGATGCGGCAGCAGTGCGTACCGCGGCCAAGAAGGTCGACGGCGGCTGGCGGGTCAGCGGACAGAAGGTCTGGACCAGCCTGGCCCAGCACTGCCAGTGGGGCCTGGCCACCGTGCGTACCGACCCCGACGCGCCCAAGCACGCCGGCGTGACCATGATGGCGATCGACATGAAAGCCCCTGGGGTGACGGTGAACCCGCTGCGGGGGCTGACCGGTGACGCTCACTTCAACGAGGTGTTCTTCGACGACGTGTTCGTTCCCGATGCCGATGTGGTCGGCGACGTGAACATGGGCTGGCTCGTGGCTCGGGCCACGCTGGGCAACGAACGCATCTCGATCGGCGGCGGCTCGGCGGCGCCGACCGGATTCGACGCCGACGAGCTGGTGGCCCTGATCGACGCGGCTCCCGACGGCGCCCGGTACGTGCGCCGGGCCGGCGAGGTGATCGCGATCGGCCACACGCTCCGGTTGCTGAACCTGCGCCGGGTCAGCCGGGCCATCGCCGGCACCGAGCCCGGATCGGAGGGCAACGTCACCAAGCTGCTGGTGGCCGAGCATTCCCAGCAGCTGACAGAACTCGGCATGGACCTGGTCGGCTCGGCCGGGGTGACCGGACAGACTCCGAAGCTCACCCGGGCCTACCTCGGCAACCGAGCCATGACGATCGCCGGCGGGACGTCGGAGATCACCCGCAACACCATCGCCGAACGCATCCTGGGCCTGCCCCGCGACCCGCTGCTGAAGTAGGGCCCACTGCCGCTGCTGGCTCGCCGGTTTCTACCTGCGGGTCGCTGCCACACGCGATGCGCGGCCCTGGCGTGGAAAACGGCGCGCCTGGAGGACGGAGGGCCTGCTTGACACGGCGCCGAGAGCGCCCGGTAGAACGGTAATTGTGACCTCAAGCACAGACATCAGGCCCGCGTTCCACCCCGACCTCGAACGCATCGCCCGCTTCATCCCGCGCCAGCTGGTGACCAGGCGTTCGCTGCCGTTGCTGCAGCGGCTGACCGCCCTGCAGAACCGGCAGACGCCCAAGGACGTCGAGGTGTTGACCCTGAGTTCGGGAGTGGGTGTCCGGCTGTTTCGCCCGAAGGGGGTCACGGAGCCGACGCCTGCGCTGCTGTGGATCCACGGCGGCGGCTACGTGCTGGGCAGCCCGGCACAGGACGATGCCCTGTGCCGGCGGTTCGCCAAGGAGCNCTGGCCGCTGCGCTGGCCCTGCTGGCCCGGGATCGCGGGGAGATTCCGCTGGCCGCGCAGATCCTGGTGTACCCGATGCTCGATGACCGCTCGGTCGGTGCGGAGCTGGAGAACCCGGGGCATCGGCTGTGGACCCAGGGCAGCAACCGGTTCGGCTGGTCGGCCTATCTCGGCAATGCCGATCCGGCCGTGGCCGTGCCGGGCCGGCGCGAGGATCTGGCCGGGCTGCCGCCGGCCTGGATCGGGGTGGGCACCCTGGACCTGTTCCACGACGAGGACCTGGCCTACGCCGAGCGGTTGCGCGCGGCCGGGGTCGACTGCCAGGTCGAGCAGGTGCACGGAGCGTTCCACGGGTTCGATCAGATCGCGGCGAAAACCCCGGTGGCGCAGGCCTTCATGGCCAGCCAGACCGCCTATCTACGGGCGGCGTTCGGCTAGTTCGCGTCGATGACGCAGATACACGCAGGCTCGTTCCAGCAGGCAGCGGTCGGCAACCGACAGGGTGCTGGCCCGCGGTACCAGCTGCTGGACGGTCCGGGCGAAGCGCAGGCACAGCTGGTCGGTCGTCATACCGAACTCGAGCCAGACGTCGTCCTCGCGTGGACCACCGTAAGGGGCCCACGCGAGGACGAACTTCAGCAGGAGACGTTCGAAGGTGTCCATTTACCGTCTGGTCCGTGACTCAGTCGCGGAACATGCCGGTCTCGGACCGTTCAGTCTCGAACAACGTTGTCCTCGAATACAATCCGGCCGATCAACTCGTAGCGGCGCGGATCGCGCAGCTTGAAGTAGGTCGCCATGCCCGCACCGAGGACGAAGATGCCCACCACGATCCACGGGGTCAGCTTGAACAGCAAGGTGCCCGATGCCGTACCGGCGGCCGTGTCCTTGTGCTCCCACAGCAGGTACACCACGTAGAGCATGCCGATACCGCCGAGACCCGGTGCGACCAGTGTCTTGAACCAATGCTTGGACACCGGATGGTTCTTGCGGATGTGGAAGTAGCTGATCACCGAGAAGGCACACAACGACTGCACGATCAGGATCGCCATGGTGCCGAGGATGGCCAGCAGGGTGTACATGTGCACGTACGGGTCCATCCCGGCGAACAGGAAGGCCAGGATGATCACCAGGGCGATGCCGCTCTGGACGAAGGACGCGATGTAGGGCGAACCGTGCGTGGGATGCGTTGCGCCGAGGGTCTTCTGCAGGCTGGTGGACAGACCTTCACGCCCGAGCGCGTACAGGTAGCGCGAGGCGCAGTTGTGGAACGCCATGCCGCACGCGAACGACCCGGTGACCAGCAGGACGTTGAAGACCGTGATGGCCCACTCGCCGTAGGTGTTGCGCACCGGGCCGAAGAAGATCTCCGAGGACGTCGCGGAGTCCTGCGCGAGCTCGACGGCGTGCTGCGGGCCGGTGCCGGCGATGGCCATCCAGGACACGAACACGTAGAACACGCCGACTCCGACGACGCTGAGCATCGTGGCCCGGGGAATGATCTTCTTCGGGTTACGCGACTCCTCACCGTACATGGCGGTCGACTCGAATCCGACCCACGACCAGAACGCGAAGAACAGACCCAAACCGGCGCTGGCACCGGCGATTCCGGCGGCAGGTGAGAACGCGCCCAGCGGGTTGATGGTCTCGGCCACGGCGAATCCCTGCGGGCCGCCGCCCTTGAACAGCACCGCCACCGCGCCGAGGGCCAGCATCACGATCTCGGTGACCAGGAACACCCCGAGCACCTTGGCGGTCAGGTTGACGTCGAAGTACGTCAGCACCGCGTTGGTGGCCAGCATCAGCAGCGCCGGGATGATCCAGTGGATATGGATGCCCAGCTCGGATTGCATGAAGTTCTGGAAGAAGAACGAGAAGATGCCGATCAGGGAGGCCTCGAACACCACGTAGGCCATGGTGATCAACCCGCCGCTGGCCATGCCCACGATGCGGCCGAGCCCGTGGGAGATGTAACCGTAGAAGGCGCCGGTGGTGGTGATGTGCTTGGCCATGGTCGCGTAGCCGACCGCGAACAGGCCGAGGACGACGGTCGCGACGATGTAGCCGGCCGGCGCGTGTGAACCATTTCCGAATCCGACAGCGATCGGGACGTTGCCGACCATTGCGGTGATGGGGGCGGCGGTAGCTACCGCCATGAAGATGACGCCGACAGTCCCTACGGCGTTGCGTTTCAGCCGTTGGACGTCTTGAGCTGCGTTTTCGCTCGCTGCGACAACTTGATCGGTCATAGAGCGGGATACCTTCCAGGTAACAGTGGAATACCCCTTGTGGCCTGGGCCACAGTTGGGACCTACGTATATTGGCACTACCAAAAGCCGTTGGCAAGCATTTCCCTGAACCATTGACACAAATGGTTGCAACCGTTTACGGTGAGGCCAGTCACAGCTACCGGGTAGCTAGTCAAGGGAGCCGCATGTACGACTACGGCACGTTCACGTTCGATTCCAAAGCCGAAGTGCTGGAACGGGCGAAGACGTTCTGGAATCCAGACAAGACACAGTTCTGGACTGATACCGGCGTCGATCTGGTGATCGACCGCCGCGAGGGATATTTCCTGTGGGACATGGGCGGCCGCCGCCTGATCGACCTGCATCTCAACGGCGGGACCTACAACCTGGGTCACCGCAATCCCGAAGTGATGCAGGCGATTACGGAGGGCATGACGCACTTCGACGTCGGCAACCACCACTTCCCGTCGGTGGCCCGAACCGCCCTGGCGCAGCGACTGGTCGAGACCGCGCCGGCGTCGATCAAGAAGGTCGCTTACGGGTCCGGAGGCGGCGAGGCAATCGACATCGCGCTCAAGAGCGCCCGCCACGCCACCAAGCGACGCAAGATCGTCTCGATCGTCAAGGCCTACCACGGCCACACCGGCCTGGCCGTGGCCACCGGCGACGACCGGTTCGCCAAGTTCTTCCTGGCCGATCAGCCCGACGAGTTCCTGCAGGTGCCGTTCAACGACATCGAGGCGATGGAACGCGTGCTGGCCCCCGGCGATGTCGCCGCGGTCATCATGGAGACCATTCCGGCCACCTACGGATTCCCGCTTCCCGCACCGGGTTACCTCGAGGCGGTCAAGGCCCTCACCGAGAAGCACGGCACGCTCTACATCGCCGATGAGGTGCAGACCGGTCTGATGCGCACGGGTGAGCTGTGGTGCATCACCAAGCACGGCATCGAGCCCGACATCCTGGTGACCGGCAAGGGCTTGTCCGGCGGCATGTACCCGATCACCGCGGCGCTGCTCAGCGACCGGGCCGCACAGTGGCTCGATGAGGACGGCTTCGGCCACATCTCCACCTTCGGCGGTGCCGAGCTCGGTTGCGTGGCCGCGCTGAAGACGCTGGAGATCTCCACCCGGCCCGAGGTGCGCTCGATGGTGCACTACATCGCCGACCTCTTCGATCACGGGCTGCGCAGCATCCAGGCCGACCATCCGGACTGGTTCGTCGGCATCCGGCAGAACGGCGTGGTGATCGGCCTGGAGTTCGATCACCCCGAAGGCGCCAAGTTCGTGATGCGCGAGCTCTATGAGAACGGAGTGTGGGCGATCTTCTCGACCCTGGATCCCCGTGTCCTGCAGTTCAAACCAGGTCTGTTGCTCTCGCGCGAACTCTGCGAGGACGTTCTGGACCGCCTCGCCGTTGCGGTGGCCAGGGCCGAGACCGTCGTGAGAGGACGTAAAGCGTCATGACCAGTACCGCACAGGCCGGCCACATGCTGGAGCGGGCCCGTTGGGCCGCGGCCGCATACGCCGATTACGACGCGGCGGCGGTGAGCACCATCGTCGATGCGGTCGCCGAGGCCGGCTACGCCGAGGCCGAACGGTTCGCCACCGAGGCCGTCGTCGAGACCGGGATGGGGGTGGCCGCCGACAAGGTGACCAAGAACCGGGCCTGCTCGCGCGGCATCGTCGACTACTACCGCGGGGAAGATTTTGTATCCCCGCGGCTCGACGAGGCCCGCAAGATCGTCGAGTTGCCCCGTCCCGCCGGCGTGGTCCTGGCATTGACGCCGACGACCAATCCCGTTGCCACCGTGTACTTCAAGACCATCCTGGCACTGATGACCCGCAACGCCGTCGTCATCGCACCGCACCCGCGGGCCAAGCGGTGCTCCGCCGATGCCGCCCGGGTACTGGCCGAGGCGGCAGTCGCCGCGGGGGCACCCGACGGCATCGTGCAGGTGGTCGAGGAACCGTCGATCCCCTTGGTGCAGGCCCTGATGGGCGACGAGCGCACCGACGTGATCGTGGCCACCGGCGGCACCGGAGTGGTACGCGCGGCCTACTCGTCCGGCAACCCCGCACTCGGGGTCGGGCCCGGCAACGTGCCGGTGTTCGTGGACGCCAGCGCCGACATCACAGCCGCGGCCAAGCACATCGTGAACAGCAAGGCGTTCGACAACTCGGTGCTGTGCACCAACGAATCGGTGCTGATCGCCGAGGAAGCGATCGCCGACAAGCTCCGCGGTGCACTGACCCGCGCCGGCGCCCACATCCTCGATGAGGACGGAGCCCGGCGGCTGCGGGCCTACATGTTCACCGAAGGGCACCTCAATACCGACGTCGTCGGCCGCGACGCGGCCTGGATCGCCGGGCAGGCCGGTCTGCGGGTCACCCCGAAGACCAAGGTGCTGATCGCGCCGTTCGATGACGTGATCGCCGAGGAGATGTTGGCCCACGAGAAGCTGTCGCCGGTGCTGGGGATGACCACGGCGGCCGACGCCGCGCGCGGTATCCGGGCCGCCCGGGCGGTGGTGCGGATCGGCGGCGCCGGCCACTCGGCCGCCATCCACAGCGAGAACCCTTCGGTGATCACCGATTTCGCGGCCCAGGTACCGGTGCTGCGGGTGTCGGTCAACGTCGGCAACTCGACCGGCAGCTCCGGGCTGGACACCAACCTGGCGCCGTCGATGACCATCGGCACCGGGTTCGTCGGGCGCAGCTCGATCGGTGAGAACCTGCAGCCGCAGAACCTGATCAACTGGGCCCGCATCGCCTACAACAGCGACGCCGGGGTTCCGATGGGCAACTTCGCCGGAATCAACCCGTGGCACGCCCCGGCCGGACCGGTACCGGAGTATCCGCGCGCCTCCAACGACCGCAACGGAATGCCCTCCGGGACAAGGCCGGTTCCGCGCTCGTCGCACCCGACCCGCTCGACCGACCTGGGGCTGGACGCACTGCGCGCCGAACTGCGCGCACTGGTCGCCGAAGAACTCGCACAACTGATCAAGAGGTAGATTCGTGGCTGAACTGCGTTCCTTCATCTTCATCGACCGGCTGCAACCGCAGACCATGTCGTATCTGGGCACCTGGATCAAAGGTGCTCTTCCCCGGGCGAACATGGCCGCTCAGATCATCGAGGTGGCGCCTGGTCTGGACATCGAGGGCGTGACCGACGTCGCGCTCAAGCATGCCGAGGTCAAGGCCGGAATCCTGGTGGTAGAGCGCCAATTCGGCTACCTGGAATTCCACGGCGAAACCGGCGCGGTCAAGGCCGCGGCCGATGCCGCACTCGATGAGCTCGGCGGTGACACCGGCAGCGCGAAGGCGCCGCAGGTGCTGGCCTCCCGGATCATCTCCAGCGTCGATCACCAGCACGCCTTCCTGATCAACCGCAACAAGATCGGGTCGATGGTGTTGCCGGGTGAATCACTGTTCGTCCTCGAGGTGCAGCCCGCGTCCTACGCGATCCTGGCCACCAACGAGGCCGAGAAGGCCGCCGACGTCAAGGTGATCGACTTCCGGATGATCGGCGCCACCGGCCGGGTGTACCTGTCGGGTACCGAGGCCGACATCCGCACCGCGGCCGAAGCCGCCCAGGATGCGCTGGCGAGGGCCACTGCATGAATGGGCAGCGAGAAGCGGAGGCGGATCGCGCATGAACGTAAGTCGTGACGAACTGCGCGCGCTCGTGCGCGAGGTGGTTCGCGAGGCGGTCGCCGGATTGTCTTCGGCAGCCAAGACTCCGGGGCCGGTGGCGCTCCCCCCACCACCGGCCCCGGCTCCACCAGCACCCGCCACGATCGCCGATCAGATGGGACTGGAGCCCACCGGGCCGCGAGCGGTGGAGGGCAAGAACCGCACCGAGACCGTGCAGCTGGGCAATGACCGGGATCTCGACAATTTCGTCCGGAAGCTGTTGCGGCTGTTCGAAAGCCCGAAGACGCGCGCCGATCTGAAGGCCGGTCGGTTGAGTTTCCGGCTCGCCGGGGCGGCCAGGCCCGCCGGCGGCGGTGCCGTCCACCGGATCGAATCCGGTGCCGTCACCGAACGGCACATCGCCGATATGGCCGGCGGCACGCTGGTGCTCGGCCGCAAGGCGGTGCTCACCCCGCTGGCCCGGGAAAAGGCCCGGACTCTGGGGATCACGATTGAGAAGGAGCGCAGATGATGGCCCGAGCGACGAAGGAGCGCAGATGATATCAGCGACTGTCACCGGCAACGTGTGGTCGACCCGGCGTATCGAAGGCATCCCGGCAGGGGCGTTCCTCGAGGTCGAGATCGACGGAACCAAGTCCCGCATGATCGCGTTCGACGTACTCGGCACCGGCGTCGGTGAGCACGTTCTCATCGCCCAGGGCTCGGTAGCGGCGAACTGGTTCACCGGGACACCACCGCCGGTCGACGCACTCATCATCGGTTCCATCGACTCGAAATCAGACACCAAACCCAACAAATAAGGAGAAACACCTATGTCCAGCAACGCAATCGGACTGATCGAGACCAAGGGCTACGTGGCTGCGCTGGCTGCTGCCGACGCCATGGTGAAGGCCGCCAACGTCACCATCACCGACCGTCAGCAGGTCGGCGACGGCCTGGTCGCCGTCATCGTCACCGGTGAGGTGGGCGCGGTCAAGGCGGCCACCGAGGCCGGCGCCGAAACCGCCTCGCAGGTGGGCGAACTGGTAAGCGTGCACGTCATCCCGCGTCCGCACAACGAGCTCGGCGCGCACTTCGCGGTCGCCAGCAAGTAGCCATGCCGACCGAAGCAGAGGAGAGCACGCGGATTCACACCCAGATCCGCGTCTACCTGTTGGTGGAGGACCTGCAGCGCCAGTTCGCCGCCTACCTCGGTACGCCGACCAGGGCACGGGGATACCCGCCGTATGAGGGCGAGCACGCGTTGATCGTCGAGGTGTCCCCCGCCCTGGCCATCGAGCGGGTGATCGATCTGGCACTGCGTGAGGTTCCCGGTATCCAGCCCGGAATCCTCTACGTGGAACGCCAATTCGGTGTCCTGGAGATCCACTCGGCCAATCTGGCGGACGTGCAGCGGGCCGGCGAGGCAATCCTGGCCGGCACCGGCAACAAGGCCTCCGACCAGCTGCGGCCGCGGGTGCTCTACCACGACATCATCGAGAACATCACCGATCAGCACGCGGTGATCCTCAACCGCAACCGCCAGGCCTCCATGATCCTGCCCGGGCAGTCGCTGCTGGTCTACGAGATGACCCCGGCCCTGTTCGCGGCAGTGGCGGCCAACGAGGCGGAGCGGGCGGCACCTGGGCTTACTGTGGTCGACGTGCAGATGATCGGCGCCGCGGGCAGGCTCTACATCGGTGGCAGCACGGCCGATGTCACGGTGGCGCGGGACCGGATCACGGCGGTGCTGGATGGGATCGAAGGCCGGGAGCACTGATGAGCGCTTGCGCGAAGAAGAACCGGCACTGATGAGCGCTTGCGCGAAGAACCGACAAGACTGATGAGCGCTTGCGCGAAGAGGAGACAGCACTGATGGTTATCACCGACGAGATCGATGTCGCACAACTGGCACTGCGCCAGTACGACATCGGGACGGATGCGACGCTGCGGTTGCTGAACCTGTCCGAGAACGCGACCTATCTCGTCGAGGATGCCGGCACCCAGTCGATCCTTCGGGTGCACCGGCAGGACTACCATCAGCCTCACGAGATCGAGTCCGAACTGGACTGGCTGCAGGCATTGCGGGCCGACAGCGACGTCACGGTACCCACCGTGCTGCCGGCCCGCGACGGCCGGCGGTTGGTCACCGTGGACGTCCAAGGAACAGCCCGCCACGTCGTGCAGTTCGGCATGGTCGCCGGGGCTGAACCGGATGAGGGCGCGCTGACCCTCGACGACTTCCACACGCTGGGCCGGATCACCGCCGCACTGCACGACCATTCACAGCGGTGGACCCGCCCGGCCGGGTTCGGCCGGTTCTCCTGGGACTGGGAGCACAGCCTCGGCGCATCGCCGCGCTGGGGACGCTGGCAGGACGCCGAAGGCGTCGGCGCGGCCGAACAGCAGGTGCTCGAACGCGCACAGGACCTGCTGCGTCAGCGGCTGCAGTCCTACGGGACGGGACCGGAGGTCTACGGCCTCATCCATGCCGACCTGAGGCTGGCCAACCTGCTCGTCGACTCGAGCGGGACGGCGGCCACCACGACGTCGAACATCACGGTGATCGACTTCGATGACTGTGGGTTCGGCTGGTACTTCTACGATTTCGGCACCGCGGTGTCGTTCATCGAAGACGACCCGGCCCTGCCCGAATGGCAGGACGCCTGGGTCAGCGGCTACCGGACCCGGCGGGAGCTGCCGACGTCGGACGAGGAGATGCTGGCCTCGTTCGTGCTGCTGCGCCGGCTGTTGCTGTTGGCCTGGATGGGCAGCCACAGCCACTCCCGGGAATCGGCGACCAAGGCGATCAGCTACGCCGCAGGCAGCTGCGAACTAGCCGAGCGCTATCTGAGCTCCAACGGCCTTACCCTGACCTGACTCTCAAAGGATCCCCAACATGTTCGCATCGCTTCAGGGCCGCTCGGCCATCGTCACCGGCGGCAGCAAGGGCATCGGTCGCGGCATCGCCGAGACCTTCGCCAAGGCCGGCGTGGACGTACTGATCACCGGACGCAATCAGACCGATCTCGATGACGCGGTCTCGGCGCTCGCCGGCGCTCCGGGGCGGGTCAGCGCGCTGCGCGCCGACGTGACCAGCCCCGAGGACGCATGCCAGGTGGTCGACACGGCCGTCGAGCGGCACGGTGGGCTGGACATCGTCTGCGCCAACGCCGGCATCTTCCCCTCAGGCCGCCTGGAGGACCTCACTCCCGACGACATCGATCACGTGCTGGCGGTGAACTTCAAGGGCACCGTCTTCATCGTGCAGGCAGCGCTGGAGGCACTGACCGCGAGCGGTCACGGCCGCGTCGTCATCACGTCGTCGATCACCGGCCCGATCACGGGTTACCCCGGCTGGTCCCACTACGGTGCGTCGAAGGCCGCTCAGCTCGGCTTCCTGCGCACTGCGGCAATGGAACTGGCGCCCAAGAAGATCACCGTCAACGCGGTGCTGCCCGGCAATATCATCACCGAGGGCCTGGGCGACATGGGTGAGGACTACCTGAACCAGATGGCCTCGGCGGTGCCCGCCGGCCGGCTCGGATCGGTCGCCGACATCGGTAACGCGGCGCTGTTCTTCGCCACCGACGAGGCCGCCTACATCACCGGCCAGTCCCTGGTGGTCGACGGCGGACAGATTCTGCCCGAATCGCACATGGCGATCGCTGAACTCTAGTTCAGCCCGGATAGAATTGGCTGTACCAATACACGGTAAGGGGGCCGGGGTGGCAGTTCACAGCGAGGAATTGCGCAGACGAATCGTCGCGGATATCAACGCGGGCACCCCCGGCGCCAAACTCGGCAGCGAGCGTGACCTGGCCGAACGCTACGGCACGAGCCGCTCCAGCCTGCGGCAGGTGCTGGCCGCACTGGAGGAGGCCGGGTTGGTGCACCGGGTGATCGGCCGGGCCGGCGGCATCTTCATCAGCCACGGACAGGTCGAGCGGCACCTGTCCGATGTGGTCGGTGTGCCCGCCTTCCTGGCCAACCAGGGCTACGTCGCGGGCACCCGAGTGCTCTCGACCCGCATCACCACGCCCGACGACGTCACCCGGACCGCGCTTCGGCTCGGTCCCGGGGACTACGTCATCGAGATCCAGCGGGTCCGGTTGGCCGACAGCTTCCCCATCTCGCTGGAACACGCGCAGTTCCCCGCCGACGCGTTTCCCGGCCTGCTCGACCAGCAACTCGGCGGATCGCTCTACGAAATCCTGGAATCCCAGTACGGTTTGGTCACCGGACGCGCCGACGAACGCATCGAGGCGGTCAGTGCCACCAGCAGCGAGGCCACTCTGCTCGGCATCAAGCCCAAGGCCGCGCTGTTGTTGATCACCCGCGTCACCTACGACCAGAACGGCACGCCCTGCGAGTTCTCCCGCGATCTGTTCCGTGGGGACCGCACGGCGCTGGCGGTCACGGCGAAGGGCAGTGGCATCGCCACCCATGCCGACGCGAATACCGCCTCGGTCACCCTGCAACGCCAGGCCGGCTGACCTCTCACCGCACCACGTCGTAGAACGAGTCGTCGCCCTCGTCTCCCTCGTCGCGACGTGGGGCACCGGCGGGCTGATCCGGCTCCTCGGCGGCGAGCTTGCGATCCAGTGTCTCGTCGGTATCCGCCCGGTCGGCGCCGTGCCACTCCTCGGGCGGGTCCACCACTTCGTCTCCGTCGGCGTTGCCGACCTCGTCGGAGTCCGTTGACTCGCTGGGCGGCAAGGTATCGTCCGGGCCCATATCGGTATCGCTCATGTTCTCCTCCGAATCAGGCTGGCACCGCGTCGGTTTCGCGGTCCCAGACCCGATGCTTGGCCAGCACCGCGACAGTCGCCTCGACGAACTCGTCGGGTAAATCACCGCCGGGTGCGGTGACCACACCATCACTGGACTCGACCTGATCTCCGGGCGCCGTCGCGATGACGCCCGCGCCCCGCAGCATCTCTGAACCTTCCCCGAATGCAAGTATCGGCTTCAGGTGCCGGTAGGCCTCGGTGACGAAGTGCACCGCATACCCGTCCTGCAGCAGGCTTTCGACCGAGGCGGCTCCGCCGGCCACCGCGACCGCGTCGTAGAGCACCGAGGCCATCGTGGTCAAACCCTTGTCGACCGGGAGTTCACCGCCCGACGCGCCGCGCAGGGTGCCGCCGCCGGTCGGGGACAGCACCTCGACGATGGCGCCGCGCTCGGCCATTGCGCTCTTGAACTGTTCTACGGCGTCGACCGCGACGCCGTGGTCGGCGAGCAGGGCGATCTTGCGGGATTCGACGCTGTCGGTGGCGGTGTTGAGCTGCGACAGCGCAGGCGAGGCCGGCTCATCGTGCTCGATGGGCACCACCTCGGGCGCGGGCAGCCCGAGCTTCCCGGCCACCTGGCCGGCCAGGCCGTTGTCGACGAGGTTGAGCTGCTCCACCACGCGTTCGCGAATCCCGGTGTCGGAGTGGACCTTTCCGAGTTCGAAGGCGAAGGCGGCCACGATGTGTTTGGCCTCCACCGCCGACATGCTCTTCCAGAAGAGACGGGCCTGGCTGTAGAAGTCCTTGAAGCTCTCTGCCCGTTGCCGGATCTTGTGTCCGTCCACGCGCTGGGTGTAGTGGCGGAAGACGTCCTCGTCGGCCAGTGCGGGGCAGCCGCCGCCCAGGCTGTTCTTGAAATAGCTGGTCTTGCCGCGGGCAATCCGTTGCTGACCGTAACCGTCATGCTGGTTGGTGTGAACCTCGGCCACCGGCCGGTTCACCGGAAGCTGGGCGAAGTTCGGGCCGCCCAGCCGGATCAGTTGGGTGTCCAGGTAGGAGAAGTTGCGGAACTGCAGCAGCGGGTCGTTGGTGAAGTCGATCCCGGGCACCACGTTGGCGGTGTGGAAAGCCACCTGCTCGGTCTCGGCGAAGAAGTTGTCGGGGTTGCGGTTGAGCACCATCTTGCCCACCGGGCGGACCGGGATGACTTCCTCCGGGATGATCTTGGTGGCATCCAACAGGTCGAACGGGAACCTGAATTCGTCGGACTCGGCCACCAACTGCACGCCGAGTTCCCACTCCGGGTACTGGCCCGATTCGATCGCATCCCACAGGTCACGGCGGTTGAAATCCGGATCGGTGCCGGCGACCTTCTGGCACTCCTCCCACAGCAGCGAGTGCACGCCCAGCTTGGGCTTCCAGTGGAACTTCACGAAGGTGCCCTCGCCTGCGGCGTTGACGAACCGGAAGGTGTGCACACCGAATCCCTGCATCATCCGATAGCTGCGGGGCAGCGCCCGGTCGGACATCAGCCACATGATCGTGTGCAGGGTTTCGGGCTGCAGTGAGACGAAGTCCCACAATGTGTCGTGTGCCGATGCGGCCTGCGGAATCTCGTTGTGGGGCTCGGGTTTCACCGCGTGGACGAAATCGGGGAACTTGATGCCGTCCTGGATGAAGAAGACCGGGAAGTTGTTGCCGACCAGATCGTAATTGCCTTGTTCGGTGTAGAACTTGGTGGCGAACCCGCGGACGTCACGCACCGTGTCGGCCGAACCGCGGGACCCGGCCACGGTCGAGAACCGCACGAAGACCGGGGTGCGGGTGCCGGGGCTGGTCAGAAACTTGGCGGCGGTGTATTCGGTCAGTGAGTCGTCATATGGTTCGAAGTAGCCGTAGGCCCCCGCACCGCGCGCGTGGACCACCCGCTCCGGAATCCGCTCATGATCGAAATGGGTGATCTTCTCTCTGGCGTGAAAATCCTCCAGAAGCGTTGGTCCGCGATCACCGACGGTCAGCGCGTCGTCGGTGTGGTCGACACGCACGCCCTGCTGGGTGGTCAGGAATCCTTCGGCCCGCTCGAACCGGGATTCATCGAGTTGCTTTTGTTTCGGGTCTGCCTTGTCCGCCACCACGCCTCCTCGTCGCACGTCGGGTCACCCGGGCACTGCCGGTCAACTGGCATCCGCCGCATACCCGGGGCCGGGAACCGGCAAACCCGGTGTCACCTGTGCATCACGCGAGGCTGTGACACCCTTCACGAAGTCCCCGACATAGCCGATGGCCCGCCGCCCTTCCGGGAGGATGTCGGCCGCCAGAGGGAAGTCGTGGATCTGGCCCTGCCACACATGCAGCTCACCCGGTGACCGCGCCTCGGCCAACCGGTCGGCCATCAATTCCGAGTCGGCGAACAGCAATTCGTCCGCGCTCACGTGGATCATCACCGGTGGCATGCCGGAGAGGTCTGCCGTGGCCGGGTCCACCAGCTGTCCGCTGTCACGGCACTGGCTGCGCCGCACGCAGCGGGCGAACGCCGACAATGCCGCCCCGGTGAACATCGAACACCGGGTGAGGTTGCGATGGGCCAGCTTTCGTGCCGGATCCAGGTCCACCAGGGGCGAGATCGCGGCCAGGCCCGCGGCGGGAATAACCCCGCGCGCCAGCGAAGCCAGCGCCGTCCCGAACGCCAGATAGCCGCCTGCCGAGTCGCCGGCGATCACGGTGCGCTGCGGGCCGTAGCCGCGACGCCGCAGCCACGACAGGCCTGCGGTGGCGTCGTCGATCGCATCGCCGAGCCCGCACGTGGGCAGCAACCGGTAACCGACGTTGAGCACCACGGCGTCGGCCGCCGCCGACAGCCGGGTGGCCAGAGCACGGTGGGTGTTGAGCCCACAGACGAGAAACGCCCCACCGTGCAAGTACAGGATGGCGTTACGGGTCGACGCGCCCTGCGCGCGGACCAGTTCGGCCGAACAGTGCGGCAACGTCACCGGCCGGACCGAGGCGGCGAACCGGCTCGGCACCAGCCCGACGATCCGGTCGATCGATCCCAGCGGCCACGCCAGATCGGGCTGCCATGCCCAGGCACGGACCACATTCTTCACGGCTACCCGGCAGCCTGCCCCCAACGCCAACGATTCCAGGCTCCGTCTGCGGTGCAGCACCCGTTTGACCGTGTGCGCCCTGGTCATGTGAACCATCTCCTGTTGTCTGCAACAAACGAGTACCCACCGGATGCGTGGCGAAACGGTTGTTGCGGGGTATCCCTCGGGTATGACCGGTGCCGAGGCATTCGTACCCCAGACGCGTGATCTCGCCGAGTTGGCCAAGGCCGCCCGGCGCTGCGAGGGATGTCCGCTGTTTCGCGACGCCACGCAGACCGTGTTCGGGGCGGGCCCAAAGACGGCCAAGGTGCTGTTGATCGGGGAGCAGCCCGGTGACCGTGAGGACCGCGCCGGCGCGCCGTTCGTCGGCCCGGCCGGGCGGGTGTTGGACAAGGCCCTGGCCGCCGCCGAAATCGACCGCGAGGAGCTCTACCTGACCAATGCGGTGAAGCATTTCAAGTTCACCACCGCCGAGCGGGGCAAGCGGAGGATCCACAAGACGCCCAGCCGCACCGAGGTGGTGGCGTGCCGGCCGTGGCTGCTGGCCGAATTGGACGCGGTGTCACCGGAAGTCGTCGTGCTGCTGGGCGCCACCGCCGCCAAGTCCCTGTTGGGCAACGACTTCCGGGTGTCGCGCCACCGTGGCGAGATCCTGCACGTTGCCGGTCTGATCGACGGCCAGGACCCGGCGCTGGTGGCGACGATTCACCCGTCGGCGGTGTTGCGCGGTCCGTCGGACACCCGCGCGGAAGCCTTCGACGGATTGGTCGCCGACCTACACACCGCCTACTTCACGACGCGGACCGTGCGCAGCGAAGGATCGGCCGGATCCGGCACATTCATGCCCGCCACCAGCCCCGTCCGCAAGTAGTCCAGGACGGCCTGGTTGATCCGTTCACCCGGGACCACCGCCGGAATACCCGGCGGGTACGGGGTGATCTGCTCGGCGGCGATCCGGCCGGCCGCCTTCTCCACCGGGACGTCTTCGACGGGCCCGAAGAACGCGTCGCGTGGCGTGACCACCGACTCCAGCTCGAGTTCGGTGGGTGAGGGCAGCGCGACCCGCGGCGGCGGATCGAACTCGTGGGCGGCCTTGCGCCACAGCTTGAGTGCCTCGACCAAGCGGCCCGCGGTATCCGGTCCGTCGGCCAGCGACATCGTGGCCAGCACCCGGCGATGGTCGGTCATCCCCATGTCGAGCTGGCAGTACTCCCGCAACCAATCCGCCGCCTGATAGCCCGACGTGCCCGTCGCCGAGACGTCGATCAGGACCTGCAGCCGATCGAGATCGTGCGACGCCTCGTTGCCAAGCAATTCGTCGTCGAGAACCTCGATGTCGTCGATCTCCTCGATCTCCCGGCGGGTGGCGTTCGCCAGATCCAATGCCGCACCCATCAACTCGTGCCCGTGCTGCACCATCTGCCGGCGCCACCCGTCGATCGCGCTGTACACCAGCACATTCGGGCTGGTGGTCATCAAGAGGTCGGCGCATGCGGACAGCCGGTTCTGGTCCACCAGATCGCCCTGCAGATGGAAGACCGACCCCATCCTTTATCAGGCGTTAAATTCTCAAAACACGCCTTAAAGGTGTGTTGAAGTGCAGTTTTATCCACGCATACATGTAACCTATTAGGTATGAGCAGCCAAAATTTTGCCGACCGGCAGCGGCGTGGCGCGAGGTTGAGTGTGGGATACCGGGGTAAATGTTTACCCCATGGAACTACACGACGATCCTCAGCAGTTGGTGGAGGAACTCGTCCGGCAGCATGCTCAGGTTTTGGGCGAGGCGCATGGGGATCTGGCTGCGCGGCATCCGGAAGTCCCAGATCGTTTTGTCGATCAGGGCAGCAATGTGCGACCGATCACGGTGTCGTGCTCGGTGTTGGAAACGTTTCTGCTATCGCGGTTACGGCGGGAGACTCCCGATTCGACTCTAAAAGTCAAGGCGGGCAACGGGATGGGAGTTCTTCTGCTCGACGGGAAGGGCTCGCGGATTTATGTGCGCAAGCATCCGCGCAATCGGCGGACTGGTCAGCTGATCGAGACTGTGCCGTTTGTGCCGGGTGGGGAGCAGTACAGCATCGAGGAGGTGCTGGGTCACCCGATCGGTGGCGAAGAGGGTATTCCCGAGCCGCAGAAGTATCGGGAATACCTGTTGTGGTGGCCGGACGGTCGCGGGTTTTTCGGCGGCGCGGTCCTCGCGGCGGGACTACTCCTCGACAATGTGGAGGTTCTTTACGGTCGGACACCGTTGCCGCCGCCGATCATGGAGGACCGCTCATTCAATGTTGGTCTCGGCGGGAGCCGTCGGGAGGGCGCGGGACCGGGGACTTTCGGGACACGGCGCCGCGACGACGACTTCGCCGAGGTCGACGAGGACGCTGCGAGCGATCAGGACGAGGAGGACGGTCCGCCGAAATCGTCGTAGCCATCGTGCACAGTGTTGGGTGCATGTGGGTTTCCCAACCCGGTGACGTTGAATTGAGCGCACGATGATTGAGGTTTTTGGTGCACGGGTCCGGCAGGCCCGGTTGTTGAGGCGGATGACGGCACGGTCGGTGGTGGAAGCCACAGGCTGGAGTACGTCACGGCAGTCCCAGATTGAGAAGTCGCTGACGGTGCGGCTCGACGACGGCGATGTTGCGTTGCTGGCGGGGTTGTTCCGGTTTCCTGCAGCGTTTTTCAGCTCGGAGCCGCGGACACGGATCACCGCGAACGAGTTGCTGTTTCGGGCGCCGAAGTCAATGACGTTGGGTGAGCAGGAGTTTCTGGCGACGTTCGCGTCGTTGGCAGGCGATTTTCTCGGTGAGCTCGATGGCCGGTCGAAGCTGCCTCCGGTGAAGGTTCCGACGGTCAGTCCCGATGAGCTGGCACACAGTTCGATCACGGTGGCCGCAGCACGTCTGCGTGAGGCGATGGGACTGGAACCCGATGAGCCGCTTGACGATTTGATGTATGAGGCCGAGCGGCTGGGTGCTCCGGTGATTGTCCGGCGCCGGGTCGCCGGTGAATGGGAAAGCGAATTCGCCGCTACCGGTGGGCGTTCTCGTGATGAGCGGCATTTGGGGTATTCGAGTTGGGTGGGCCGGTTACGGGACCGGCCGCTGCTGGTGTTGAGGGATAGCGACTCGTGGGAGCGGACCCGGTTCACGGTCGCCCATGAGCTCGGTCATTTGGTGTTGCACAGTCACGCCTATTGCTCGGTCAGTGCCGCCGACGAGTTGGAGGCAAACCGGTTCGCGACCGAGTTGTTGGCCCCGGCAGGGGTCATCGCCGGTGAGTTGCCGCGGGTGATGTCGCTGTTGAATCTGCGTCCGCTCAAAGCCAAGTGGGGTCTGTCGTTGGGGTCGTTGATCATGCATCTGCGGGATTCGGGGCTGATCGCGCCGGATCGGGCGAAAATGTTGACCACCCAGCTGCATTCACGGATCAACCCGGATACCGGGCACACGTGGGGTATGACGGAACCGGGGTGGGCTGACCGCGTCCCGGAGCGGCCCCGGCTGCTGCGTAAGTGGGTGGAGCGCTGCTACGGCGGCGCGTCGGTGCGGATGCTGAGCGCCCGGGATTCGATGATCTATCCCGCTGATGTGCTGGATTGGTTTTTGGCCACGCAGCGGCCGGCGCCGGCGGCCGAGCATAATCCGGTCGCGGCCAGTGTCGGCCATGGCCGCACCGCGGCCCCACCGGCCGATGGCGGCTCCCAGGTGATCCGGTTGGACGATTTCCGTAAGGGCAGGCCATCGTGAATGTGGTGGGGTGCGGCTGACGGTGGCACAGGTGCAGCGGGTGCGCTTTGAGGACCGGCCACCCACCTACACGGTGGTCGGCGTCGACAAGCTGCCCGTGGCCCCGGCGCGCGAGTACCTGACGTTTCTGCGCAACCAAGGGGGCTCACCGAACACGCTGCGCGCCTATGCCTATGGGCTGGCGGCGTGGTGGACGGTGCTGGAGGGTACCGGTACCGCGTGGGATGACTTCCCCACCAGTCTGTTTGGCCAGTTCCTGGCTTATCTGCGCACCGGGGATCTGCCTGGGGTGGCCCGTATCGGTGAACCGGAGCAGAGATTGGCCGAATCCTCGCTGCTGCCGCGCAGTGCGGCGGTGTTGTCGATGTACCGGTATTTCGCCAATGCCCATGACCTGGTGCGCCCCTACCGGCGGTTGTACGCCAGTCATGCTCGTACGTCCCGGCGGGGCCGCTATGCACCGTTTCTGGCCGGGGTCGGCCCGAAACGCGAGCAGGACGGGCCGATTCACCGGCTCCGCGGCCTGCAGCGCGCCGAAACACCGGTGCTGCTGCCGGTGCAGGTCAACGCCATCTTGGATGCGTGCAGTGTCCAGACGGTCTCGGGTGAATGGTCGGGCGGCGGGGCGGGGCTGCGTGACCGGTTGTTCTTCGCGGTGTTGGCCGAAACCGGGATGCGGCTCGGTGAGGCGTTGTCGTTGCGCCACAGTGATTTTGATATTGCCGGTGGCGGTACCCCATCGGTGATGGTGGCGGGCCGTGATGATCATCCGCACGGGGTGCGCGCGAAATCGGGCCCGCGCCGGATTTACATCGGCGACGATCTGGTCGCCCTCTACACCGAGTACGTGTGGCAGTTGGTGGCCGCCGGCGCGGATGTCACGGTCGGCGATCTGGCGTCGTGTTTCGTGTTTGTCAACCTGGTGCGAGGCGTGCGCTATGCCCCGCTGCGACCGGAAACCATCTACGACAAGGTGGATCTGATCACCGCGCGCCGAACCGGCGTGCTGCCTGAGCAGTGGACGCCGCACTGGCTGCGCCACACCCACGCCACCGCGTTGTTGCTGGCTGGGGTGGATGTGCATGTGGTGATGCGTCGTCTCGGTCACGCCGACGTGCAGACCACGTTGTCGACCTACGGGTGGGTGACCGCCGACGCCGAGATGCGCACGCTGGCCGAATGGAAGAACTATGTCGCTGGGTGGAAGGTGAACCGTGACGGGCAATGACAGTCCTGCACCAGCGCATACCCCACCGACGCGCGGTGCCGCCGGGGATCGGTGGACACAGCAGTGGCAACAAGTGCCGCCGCAGTGGCGCAGGCTGGTCTATCACCTGGATACCGGCCCGGCCAACACGGTCTTTCAGCGCAACCCGCGCTACCGGCCCACCCCGGACGGCCACGACTTCACCCCGCAGGGTGTGCCGCAACGGTTGTGCGAGGAGCTCGCGTGGTGGGTGTGGCTGTGTGGACACGAAGAACGTCGCAAGATCGAACCGTCGCTGCTGAAATGGACCAGCGGTGCACTGAGCATCGCCGCCGCCGACTACCACCAACGGCACCGGCGTTACCCGGTCAGTGTCGCTGATCTGAGCGCCGAGGCCATCGTGCGTCACGGGGTACGCGAGTTCGAGCGCCGCACCGGTCGGCTGCCCTCGGCCGGGTTTCGGCGCAACGTGGCCAGTTTCATCGAGCACCTGCACCTGTACGTGTCGGTCCGCTGCACCGACCGGCCATGGTGGGCTCATGACATCTGGGATCTGGACGCTGATCCCCGCATCCCGCAGCGTGAGCACGAACCCTGCCATGACCAGGTTGCCCGCCTCGGAGGGATCGAACCGGTCTGGCTGCGTGAAGGGGTGCGGTTCTGGCTGCGCACCTGTTTGACGGCTGAACTGCTGCGCTGGTCGTCGGTGATCGGCCGCACCCGCGGCATCACCCGCCATCTGGGTCCATTCTTGGTCGAACGCGGGATCGATGATCCGGTGATCAGCACCGACCGGGCGGCGCTGCGGCTGGTGTTCACCGAGTTCACCGAATACCTCAAATCACCTGCCGCGCGGGCCAAACCGGAGCGTCCGCTGTCGGCGGCGACGATCGCGGTCGTCCAGTCCAAGATTCAGATGTTCTACACGTTCATGGTGGACCATGCCGAGGAAGCCGCGGCAGCGACCGGAGATCCTCGCTGGAGCCGGTTGACCGACACCCATACCCGGTTGTGGGGTGCGGCGTTTCGCAGCCGACGCCCTACCGGCGGCCGGGAGCTGACCTGGTTTTCGACCGCCGAGCTGCAGCGGATGCTGTGCTATCTCGACGTGCTGGCCGCCGATGCGGGCAAACCGGTGGTCATCACCCATCCCGATTCCACCATCTCGGTCGTGGCTGGTCTCGGCGATCCGCAAGCGGCCCGGATCTGGCTGCTGCAAGCGTTGACCGGGCGCCGGGCCTCGGAGATTCTGATGCTCGATTTCGACCCGCTGCAGCCGATCCCGGGGCATGACCGCCCCGCGGGAGCCACCGACGTTCCCGATGGGTTCGTGGCCAAACTGCGTTACCAGCAGACCAAAGTCGACGGGGTGGTGCCCACCATTCTGGTCGAGCAGGCCGTGGTCAACGTGATCAGCGAACAGCAAGACTGGATCCGGCGGCGTTACCCGGATTTGGAGACGAAGTACCTGTTCCTCGGGGTGCGCTACCAGCACCAGGGCCAACGACCACGCAGCTATGACTCCTACAGCCGGATCCTCAATCGGCTCGACAACATCCACGGTCTCACCGACACCGCCGGCCACCCGCTGCGGTTCTCCCAGACCCACCGGCTGCGCCACACCCGGGCCACCGAGCTGCTCAACGACGGCGTCCCGATCCATGTGGTGCAGCGCTATCTCGGACACGCCTCCCCGGCGATGACCCTGCGCTATGCCGCCACCCTGCAAGCGACCGCCGAAGCGGAGTTCCTGCGGCACAAAAAGATCGGCGCCCATGGCACCGATATCACCATCAGCCCGTCCGACATCTACGACATGACCCAGCTCTCGGCCCGCACCGACCGGGTGCTGCCCAACGGGGTATGCCTGCTGCCACCGGTAGCCACCTGCGACAAAGGCAACGCCTGCTTGTCATGCGGGCATTTCGCCACCGACGCCACCCACCTCGACGAACTGGTCGACCAACGCGCCAGGACCCTGAAACTGATCGACGTCCGCCGCGAACAGTACCGTGCCCGCACCGGGCGCGAGCTCACCGACGACAACGTGTGGATCCATGAGCGTCGACGCGAAATCGCCTCCCTGGACGCCATCCTCGACCGGCTCCACCGCGACGACGTGACCGATGACGGCGCAAACAGCGTCGCCGGTGCGGGTACCGCCAACCGGGCACCCACGATGCAGACTGCTGCCCGCGGAAGCCACGAATCAGTGTTGCGCAAGGCTGACCCGGACACGCCGCGATGAGTCGCCCCAAGCCGCCGCCACCCACCCAGAAAGCACTGAATGCGCTGGCCGAATACCGCGACGGCCGCAGCGATGAGAAGCGGCGTGCCGTCGAAAAAGCGATCGCCTACCTGCGCAAGACCAACGCCGACATCAACTTCTCCACCGTGTCCCGCCGCGCCAAGGTGTCCCGCAAGACCATCTACAAACACGACGACCTGGTGGCCCTCATCAAGCAGTACCGCGACCGCCCCGCCGCCCGCCAGCCAGCACCGGCCGGCCGCGAAACCAGCATCGACGCTGCGCTGCGCCACCGGCTCGCCGCCAAAGACAAAGAGATCGCCGCACTCAAAGCCACCGTGGCAGAACAACAATCAACGATCGAGCTGCTCTACGGCCAACTCGACACCCTTCACGAACAGATCACCTGATCATCTCACCGTGGGGCGGTCATTCCGGAGCATCCCAGCTGACCCGCGCGCGCGGCGACGGTGTCCAGCTCACCTGTCGGCTAAGTGCAGCAGTCGGGGTCGAGCACCACGCAGAGTGCTTGGAGCGCTTCGGGTTTGACGCGGTGAAAGACGTTCATGCCGCGACGGTCGGAGATCACCAGCCCGGCTTTGCGGAGTTGGCCCAGGTGGTGGCTGACGGTGGATTCGCTCAAGTCGAGCGCCCCGGCCAGTTCCCCGCTGGTCTCCTCGCCGGGGCGCGAACTGAACAGTAGAGACATGATTTTGACCCGCATCGGGTCGGCGAGCGCCTTCAGGCGCATCGCCACCGCCAGGGCGTCGTCGTCGCTGATCGGGCCCGCGGCTACCGGGGCGCAGCATACCGGCGCGGACATGTCGATCACGGGCAGCGCTTTGGGCATGACCCCATCCTGCCACCAATCTTGACATATATCAAAAAGGTGGCATCCTGAGGTCGACGCGTCAATTCGATATATGTCTCAGCCCTAGAGGAGGCGGATTATGTCCCGTGTTCAACTCGCCCTCAATGTTGATGATCTCGATGAGGCGATCACGTTCTACTCCAAGCTGTTCAACACCACTCCGGCGAAGGTGAAGCCGGGCTATGCCAACTTCGCCGTCACCGAGCCGCCGCTGAAGCTGGTGCTGCTGGAAAACCCCGGTAAGGGCGGCACCATCAACCACCTCGGCGTCGAGGTGGAGTCCAGGGAAGCCGTCCATGCCGAGATCGCCCGGCTGACCGGCGAGGGGCTGTTCACCGACGAGGAGATCGGCACCACCTGTTGCTTCGCCACCCAGGACAAGGTCTGGGTGACCGGCCCGGCCGGGGAGAAATGGGAGGTCTACACCGTGCTGGCCGACTCCGACACATTCGGCGCCAGCCCACAGCACCTCGACGAATCCAGTGAGGGTGACGGTGATGTGTGCTGCGGCGGCGCATCCAAGGAGTCAGATCAAGCCGCAGCATCCTGCTGCTAGCCGACCGTTCGCGACCTGCCGCGGCCGTGGCCACACGGGCCGCGGTAGGCGCATGATCGGGGCATGGACCGCGACGCCATCGCTGCCGATCTGGAGCGCGCGCGTGTCACGTTTCACCAGCTACTGGCGGCCGCCGGCCCCGACGACTGGGGCGCCCCGACGCGCGGAACCCGTTGGACCAACGAGCAATTGCTGTTCCACATGGTGTTCGGCTACATGGTCGTGCAGCGACTGCTGCCCCTGGTGCGGGTGATGGGCCGACTGCCTGACCGCGTCAGCGTCACCTACGCCCGGGTGCTCAACGCCGCGACCACGCCGTTTCATCACGTCAACTACTACGGATCGTGTGCCGCCGCCCTGGTTTACAACCGGGTCAGGATGGGCGCCAAACTCGACCGGGTCATCGCCGCGCTGCAACAACGACTCGCCCGAGAAACCGACGACTCCCTGCGCCGCGGCATGCACTTCCCGCCGGGATGGGATCCGTTCTTCTCCGATTACATGACGCTCGAAGACGTCTACCGCTACCCAGGGCGCCATTTCGACTTCCACGCGGCCCAGCTCATCTTCACCTGACGTTCATTTGCCATCTGATTCGATAGCTGTCAATATCGATGTATGTCGAAGTCCCGGGAGATGTTGGCCGATCAAGTGTGTTGCGCTCCGGGCGCCCTGCTGCACGAACCCATATCGGCGGCGGTGGCGGCGGATATGGCGGTCAAGCTCAAGGCGCTGGCCGATCCGGTGCGGCTGCAGCTGTTCTCGGCGATCGCCAGCCACGCCGGCAGCGAGGCCTGCGTCTGTGACATCTCACCCGGGCTGGAAGTCTCCCAGCCGACCATCAGCCATCACCTCAAAGTGCTGCGGGACGCTGGATTGCTGACCTCGCAGCGCCGGGCGTCGTGGGTGTATTACGCCGTGGTGCCCGAAGCGCTGGCCAGCCTGGCCGTGCTCCTCGGCGCGACCACCGCCCACACCGTGGCGGGAGTATCGGCATGACCGACACCACCACATCCCCTCCAGCGGTCGTCGGCAAGCTCTCCACCCTCGACCGGTTCCTGCCCTTATGGATCGGCGCGGCCATGGTCGCAGGGCTGCTGCTGGGCCGCTGGATCCCCGGCCTGAACACCGCTCTGGAAAAGGTTCAGATCGACGGGATTTCGCTGCCGATCGCCCTGGGCCTGTTGATCATGATGTATCCGGTGCTGGCGAAAGTCCGCTACGACCGCCTCGACACCGTCACCGGCGACCGCAAACTCCTGCTCTCCTCACTGGTCCTGAACTGGGTGCTCGGACCCGCGCTGATGTTCGCACTCGCCTGGCTGCTACTGCCCGACCTGCCCGAATACCGCACCGGCCTGATCATCGTCGGACTGGCCCGCTGCATCGCCATGGTCATCATCTGGAACGACCTGGCCTGCGGAGACCGCGAAGCCGCCGCCGTCCTCGTCGCGCTCAACTCGATCTTCCAAGTCATCATGTTCGCCGTGCTGGGCTGGTTCTACTTGTCGGTGTTGCCCGGCTGGCTCGGCCTGGAACAAACCACCATCGACACCTCACCGTGGCAGATCGCCAAATCCGTACTCATCTTCCTCGGCATCCCGCTATTGGCCGGCTACCTGTCCCGCCGCATCGGCGAGAAAACCAAGGGCCGCGACTGGTATGAGGCCAAGTTCCTACCGACGATCGGCCCATGGGCCCTCTACGGTCTGCTGTTCACCATCGTGATTCTCTTTGCCCTGCAAGGCGATCAGATCACCCACCAACCCTGGGACGTCGCCCGCATCGCCCTACCTCTGTTGGCGTACTTCGCCGTCATGTGGGGCGGGGGCTACCTGCTCGGCACGCTGTTGGATCTGGGTTATGAGCGCACCACCACCCTGGCGTTCACCGCCGCCGGCAACAACTTCGAACTGGCCATCGCCGTGGCGATCGCCACCTACGGCGCCACCTCCGGCCAAGCGCTGGCCGGGGTCGTCGGCCCGCTCATCGAAGTCCCGGTCCTGGTCGGATTGGTCTACGTCTCGCTGGCGCTACGTAATCGGTTCAGCCACCACACCTCCCAACACCTGCCCACCGGCTCGACGACGAGAACGGAACCAGCCGATGACTGACAGCCCCGTCACCCACCAACTGCGCCACGACCTCTCCATCGACCAACAACTCGCCCTGAAAACCGCGGCGAGCCGTCTGCACGGCGAGTTCGACGGCACCTTCGGCACCGAAACCATCGAACGGTTCCTCTGCTCGTCCTACGACCAGTTCGCCGGCCGCGCCACCATTCCCAACTTCCTGCCGCTGCTGGCCGAACGGTTCGCCCGCCAGCGCCTCCACGCCCTGGCCCGGGTGGAAGGCAAGATCAGCGACGGCAAACCGACCGTCCTGTTCCTATGCACCCACAACGCCGGCCGCTCCCAGATGGCCCTCGGCTTCTTCACCCACCTGGCCGGCGACAACGCGATCGCCTGGTCCGGAGGGTCAGAACCCGGCAACGAGATCAACCCCGCCGCCATCGAGGCCATGCACGAAGTCGGGATCGACATCACCGGCGAATACCCCAAACCCTGGACCGACGAAATCGTGCAAGCCGCCGACGTCGTCATCACCATGGGCTGCGGCGACGCCTGCCCCATCTTCCCCGGAAAACGCTACGAAAACTGGGAACTCCCCGACCCCGCCGGCCAAGGCCTCGACGCGGTCCGCCCGATCCGCGACGACATCGAAGAACGCATCCACCGACTCCTGACCGATCTGAACGTGCCCATCACCCGCTAATCGCGAAAACCCAAGGAAAACACCGATATGGCCGACAGATCCGTGTTGTTCGTCTGCGTCAGTAACGCCGGCAAGTCGGTGATGGCCGCCGGGCTCATGCGGCAGATCGCCGGCCCGCACATCCGCGTGACCTCGGCGGGCACCCACGCCAAGGGTGCAGTCAACCAACAATCGGTGCAGGCATTGGCCGAAGTCGGCGTCGACATCAGCGACCATCAGCCCACCCAACTCACCGAGCAGATGCTCGACGAGGCCGATCTGGTCGTCATCGTCGGCACCCAAGCCCAACTCGAGGACCATCCCGGCACCACCATCCAACGGTGGGACACCGACGAACCCTCCCTGCGCGGCATCGACGGCATCGACCGCATGCGAATCATCCGCGACGACATCACCACGCGCGTCCAGGCCCTGGCCGCCAACTTGTCCACCGCGGCCGCACCACCCGCCGGCCAGTCAACACAATCCGACCGCCGAGACGGTTGAGGGCCACCCCGCTGCCGTTCGCCACCGATTGAGGGTTGCATTCCGTACCTAGGTACGGGTTTATCGTCGACGTATGGCCAGCGAGGAAACTACGGGTTGGGTGCCCGATTCGTGCTCGTTACCCACGGTTGATCGGCCGTTGCGGGTGGCCGAGTTCGACGGGCTATTCGGTCAATCGGTGCTGCGGTCGGTACGGGTGAGTGCCACACGGTTGGATCTTGTGCTGGCCGCCGACGCCGAGGCCGCTGCCCGCGACCTGGCGGCACGCGAAGTCGGCTGCTGCTCGTTTTTCCGCTTCGACTTCGACACGGCCGGTTCGGATGTGGTGATAAGCATCGGCGTTCCCCCGTCGCACACCGACGTGCTCGACGCCCTCGCACAGCGGATCGGTGACATGACGACGGGGCAGACGCGGTGAGCGACAGCGGATTGCGCAGCGGGCAGGTCGCGGCCGCAGCCGGGGTCAACACCGAGACGCTGCGCTACTACGAGCGACGCGGCCTGCTGCGCCAGCCGCAGCGATCACTGGGTGGACACCGCCTATACCCACCGGAAACCGTGACCATGATGCGGGTGATCAAGGCCGCGCAACGGTTGGGCTTCACCCTCGACGAAGTCGCCGACCTGTTGGCCGCCACCCGACTCGGTAGCCGCTCCGAGGCCGGACTACACACCCGGGCGGCCACCAAACTGGCCGAGGTCGACCAGAAGCTCGCCGAACTTACCGCCGTGCGCGACACGCTGCGTGCTGCGCTCGCCGCGGGCTGTGACGACCTCCTCGCCTGCGCCGAAAGCCCCTGCTGCCCAATACCATTCACCGCAGAACCCGACAACGAGACGAAAGGCGGCACCGGTGGCTGCTGCTGACGACCGCGCCCGCAAGGCGTGGTGGGCATCGATCGGCGTCGGGGCGCTGGCATGTGTGGGCTGCTGTGTGGTCGTGCCACTGCTGGCCGCGGCCGGCATCGCCGGCGGTGGCATGCTGCTCGTCGGTTCCCGGTGGCTAGAGCCACTCGGATTCGCGCTCATCGCCGTCGGAGTCGTCGGGGTGGTCGTGTCACAGATCCGCGCCTACCGCCGACGCGGAGCCGACACCTGCCAGTGCACTCGTCCGAACACGAACACCAGTTGCCGGTGCCGACGATCACAGCCGGCAGCGGCCCCAGTGCCCGGCCAGGTCTCCTAGGGTCATCACCATGGTGATCCGTTCAATCCTGTTGTTCGTGTTGGCCGCGGTCGCCGAAATCGGAGGCGCGTGGCTGATCTGGCAAGGTGTGCGCGAGCAACGCGGCTGGCTATGGGCCGGGCTCGGCGTCATCGCACTCGGAATCTACGGGTTTGTCGCCACCCTGCAGCCGGATGCGCATTTCGGCCGGATCCTGGCCGCCTACGGCGGCGTGTTCGTCGCCGGCTCACTGGCCTGGGGCATGGCGCTGGACGGGTTTCGACCCGACCGCTGGGACATCATCGGCGCCCTGGTCTGCCTGGCCGGCGTCGCCGTGATCATGTACGGCCCACGCGCGCACTGACACTTCCCCAGGAGGGGCATGCTGTGATCGAGTTCCTGTCCTGCAGCACCGGCAATGTCGTCGGAATCCGGTTCAGCGGCAAGCTGAACCGGCAAACCTACCGCGACGTGCTCGGCCCACGAATCGACTCCCTTCTGGAGCAGTACACCACGTTGCGGGTGCTGATCCTGATCGACGAATCCTTTGAAGGCTGGACCCTTCCCGCGGCCTGGGCCAACACGATCTTCGACCTCAAACATCGACGTCACTTCGACAAGATCGCCATGCTGGGCGCCCCGAAATGGGAAGAATGGTGCGTCAAAATACCCGCGGCACTGCTCATCCGCGGTCAACTGAAGACGTTTCCACGCGATCAACTCGAACCCGCATGGGACTGGCTTCGCGCATAGCGCCCGCTGAGCGGTCAGGCCAGCGTCAGCCAGCAGCGCCACCACTGGTGGTGGGCCTATGTGTGCGTTGCAGCCGCCGTCGGCGCTTCGGTCGTGGCACCAGCGGCCAGTGGTGTGGTGCGTCCGGCGCGCACACCGTTGGCGATGACGACGATTTCGTGCACCGTGCCTATGTCAACCTAAATTGGCTCCGCCTGGGCGGTGTCAGTTGGCCCCGCCTGGAGGCGTGCAGAACTCGCGCGGGTTGAGCGAAGCTGGATGTATGCGTGTGGAGCTTCTCACGAGCCCGGGGTGTCCGAATGCGGCGGCGGCTCGGCGCTTGCTCGCCGAGTGTCTGTCTGAGGTGGGTATCGCTGACGATGTGGTGGTGGAAAGGGTCGGTGCATATCCATCGCCGACGGTGCTCGTTGATGGTGTGGATATCATGAAGCCGGGCACTGAGTTGGCAGCTGATGCATGCCGATTGGACCTTCCGACCAGGGATCGCGTGCTGGCGGCGCTGCGGAGTGCGACACCGTTGACCTGATCGATCCGGGGTTTCACCCCGTTGCTCGGCCGACCCCTCTTGGCTGTGACGTGATCCTGTTGCGCCCCGAGTTCAACTGGCTGTCGTGGTTTCCTGGGTGCGGGTGTGTGCCAGCCGGTGGGAGTCGGTTCCGGTTTCGATGATGGCGCCCCGGAGGGGTTTGGTGCGTCCGGCGCGGACCCCGTTGGCGATGACGACGATTTCGGCGAGTTCGTGCACGGCGACGACCGCGGCCAACCCCAGCATCCCGGTGAGGGCGAGCGGAATGAGTACCGTGATCAGGCCCAGTGAGAGGCCGACGTTTTGCAGCATGATGCGCCGGGCACGGCGGGCGTGGGCGAAGGCTTGGGTGAGGTGGCGCAGGTCTTCACCCATGAGGGCGACGTCGGCGGTTTCGATCGCCACGTCGGTGCCCATTGCGCCCATGGCGATGCCGAGGTCTGCGGTGGCCAGGGCGGGGGCGTCGTTGACGCCGTCACCGACCATGGCCGTCGAGGAATGTTGGCGCAGTTGACTAATCAGCGCGGCCTTGTCTTCGGGCCGCAGATCAGCATGCACCGTATCGATCCCCACCTGCTTGGCCAGGGCGGTCGCGGTCGCTTGGTTGTCACCGGTCAGCATCGCCACCTGATAACCCCCACGGCGTAACGCCTCGACGACCCGGGCGGCTTCGGGCCGTAGTTCGTCACGCACCGCGACCGCCCCAATGACCTGACCGTTGTCTTCGACCAGCACCGCGGTCGCCCCGGCGGCCTGCATCTTGGCGACCTGTTCGGCCAGCGGGCCGGGATCGAGCCAGCCGGGCCGACCGAGCCGCAACCGGCGGCCGTCGCGATACCCGGTGAGGCCGGCGCCGGTGACCGCCTCCACCTCCTCGGCGGGTCGGACCGGGCCCTCGGCGGCGGCGAGGATCGCTGCAGCCAGGGGGTGTTCGCTGCGGGCCTCCAACGCCGCCGCGACCTCCAGCACATGCTCGCGGGTGGCGCCGTTGGTGGTGGCGACGTCGATGACGGTGGGCTTGTTGGCAGTCAATGTGCCGGTCTTATCCAGCGCCACGGTGCGGACCGCGCCCAGGGCTTCCAGCGCCGCGCCGCCCTTGACCAGGACGCCGAGCTTGCTGGCCGCGCCGATCGCGGCGACCACGGTGACCGGCACCGAGATCGCCAGCGCGCATGGGGAGGCCGCCACCAGCACCACCAGGGCGCGTTCGATCCACACCAGCGGATCACCCAACACGCTGCCGATGGCCGCGATGAGGACGCCGGCGATCATGATCGTCGGGACCAGGGGTTTGGCGATGCGGTCGGCCAGGCGCTGGGCTTCGCCCTTGCGGGACTGCTCGGCCTCCACGATGGCCACAATGCGGGCCAGCGAGTTGTCGGCGGCGCTGCTGGTGACCTCGACCTCGAGCACCCCGGTGCCGTTGATCGACCCGGCGAACACCTCATCACCGGGCCCGGCCTCCACCGGCACGGATTCGCCGGTGATCGCCGAAACATCCAGCGCGGTACGGCCTGAGACGATGACCCCGTCGGTGGCGACGCGTTCACCGGGTTTGACCAGCATCCGGTCACCCACCCGCAATTCGCTTGGCGGGATGATGGTTTCGGCGCCGTCGCGCAGGACGGTGGCCTCATCGGGCACCAGCGACAACAGGGCGCGCAGGCCGCGGCGGGTGCGGGCCAGCGAGTATTCTTCGAGACCTTCGCTGATGGAGAACAGGAACGCCAGCATGGCGGCCTCGCCGACCTCGCCGAGGATCACTGCGCCGACCGCGGCGATCGTCATCAGCGTGCCGACCCCGATCTTGCCTTGGGTCAGCCGGCGCAGCGTCGAGGGCACGAACGTGTAGGCCCCGATCGCCAACGCCAGCGCATACAACCCGATTTCGACCGGGCGGGGCCCGCCGGCCCCGCCGACCACATACCCGGCCAGCAGCACCACACCCGCCACCGCGGCGGCGCGCAGTTCGGTGATCTCCCAGAGCCGTTCGGGTTCGTGCTCGTCGTCGCTACGTTCGTCGCTGCCGCAGCCACACGCCTCACTCATCGAGCAACCTTCTTCCGCTGATCGGGGAGGCCGTAGTTGGGGCACAACGCCACCGCGTTGCCGGTGGCCTCCAGCACCGCCTCGGCCGCGCGCAACATCTCCAGCAGCTCCGGGCGGGCCAGCCGATACACCGAGGCGCGGCCCTGCGGCCGGAAATCCACCAACCCGCAGTCACGCAGGCAGGCCAGATGCGCCGACACCGTCGACTGCGCCAACCCCAACTCGCCCGTCAGATCCACCACCCGGGCCTCACCACCCGCCAGGCGGCGCAGGATCGCCAACCGGGTCGCATCCGAGAGGCTGTGAAACAACGCCGTCGCCGCATCCACATTCCCGCACACCGCGGGATCGACCGAACCACTTTTCATCGCCACATAACGATGATAGCGTCCAATGCTATTGATCGGTCAACCTCGCCAACATCGATGCCATGCGATATAGCCGCCGATCCCACGAAAGAGGTATCTGAATGGCGCGCGCCAGCCGCATGTTGCTCACCGCGTTCGTCATCGCCGCGATGGCGATCGGTGCGCTGGTCTACCTGTCGGTGCGCGACCGTGACTCGACCGCCCCAGCGCAGTCCGATACCAGCGAGATCGGGCAGGTGGTGCGGGAGAACAGTCACCGGCTCAACTCGGTGCCTGAGAGCAAGGTGACGTTCGTGGAGTTTCTCGACTTCGAATGTGAGGGTTGCCGCGCGGTTTACCCGGAGATCGAAAAGTTGCGGGCTGAATACGGGGACCGGGTGAATTTCGTGATCCGCCACTTCCCGCTGCCAGCGCACGTCAACGCCGAGCGGGCCGCCCGGGCCGTGGAAGCCGCCGCCCAGCAGGGCCAGCTGGAGGCGGTGTATCGCAAAATGTATGACACCCAGGCTCAGTGGGGTGAAAAGCAAACCCCGGCCGATGACGTATTCCGTGGATTCGCAGCAGAACTCGGCCTGGATATGGCCGCTTTCGACGCGGCCTACGCCGATCCCGCCACGCTGGAGCGCATCCGGCTCGACATGGCCGACGGCCGGGCCTTGGGGGTGCAGGGCACGCCGACGTTTTTCCTCAACGGCACCCGCATCCAACCGCACAGCTATGAAGACCTCGCCAAGGCCCTTGATCAAGCGCTCGCCGAGAACTAACCGCGCCGTCCCACGTCCATCGGCTTTAACGCCCATCTCCACATCGGCACCTATCCCAGTCCCGGCCAGGAGGTTTCACCCATGCCCGCCACCGCGCTCATCTTCTACGTGATCTTTGCCGTCTTAGGGTTCGGCTGGCGCAGTTGGACCCAATACCGCCACACCGGATCCACCGGATTCCGCGGCATCCACGGTCGGCCCGGGTCGCTGCAATGGTTGGCCGGTGTCGGATTCATCGCCGCCATCCTCGCCGGGGCGGCCGCGCCCCTGCTGCAACTGCTCGACATCCTCACCCCGATGGCCGTGCTTGATGCGCCGTGGATCCAGACCACCGGCATAGTGCTGGCCGTCGCCGGGATCGCCGCCACCGTCCACGCCCAACGCGACATGGGCCCATCGTGGCGCATCGGAGTGGACCCCAGCGAAACAACCACATTGGTGCGCCACGGCGTGTTCGCGCTGGTACGCAACCCCATCTTCACCGCCATGCTGATCTTCGCCGCCGGCATCACCCTGATCACCCCAAACCCGCTTGCCCTGGCCGCCTTCGCCGTCTTGTGGGCCACGATCGAACTGCAGGTACGAGTGGTCGAAGAGCCCTACCTCAACACCATCCACGGCCAGGCCTACCGGGACTACTGTGGGGCTGTCGGCCGGTTCGTTCCCTACATCGGACGCCGCCTGACCGTCTGACCGCCGACGCGAGGTGAACCATGCCCACCGATGATCGCACCGCCCGCTGGAACCGGTACTGGGACAAGAAATCTCGCACCTATGACCGTGAGATCGGGTTCTTCGACCGCCACCTGTTCGGCGACTCCCGCCAATGGGTCTGCAGCCAAGCCACCGGCGACGTCCTGGAGGTCGCGATCGGCACCGGACTCAACCTTGCCTTCTACCCCGAGAACGTCACCCTGACCGGGATCGACTGGAGCCAGCAGATGCTCGACATCGCCCGCCAACGCGCCGCCGACCTCGGTCACCCCGCCACCCTGCAACAAGCCGACGCGCATCACCTGCCGTTCGACGATGCCAGCTTCGACACCGTCGTCTGCACCTTCGGGCTCTGCGCCATCCCCGACCACACCCAAGCCCTCACCGAAATGACCCGAGTCCTGCGCCCCGGCGGAAAACTCATCCTCGTCGACCACATCCGCAGCAGCACCGCCCCAGTCCGAGCCGTGCAGCGGGGCCTCGAACTATTCACCATTCCCCTCGGCGGCGAACACTTCCTACGTCGCCCCCTAGAGCACCTGCGGGCCGCGACCGACCTCGCGATCGACCATCGTGAGCGGTTCACACTCGGCCTCGTCGAACGCGTCGTCGCCCACAAAACCCCTGCCACCTGACCTGCCCTGCAGCCAAGGGGTCCGAGCGGGACACCATCACGAAAGCAGCCGCACATGACCGAATTCACCAGACGCGCCGCACTTGCCCTACTCAGTGGGGCAGGGGCGATCGCCGCACTGGGATACCTGTTGCGCACCAACAGTATTCGCATGCCCACCGGGAACGCCAACGGTCCCGGCATGATGGGCGGAGTCTCCGGCACCGACATGGATCGCTACATGACCATGTTCGCCCGCCACACCGAACTGCGCCGCACCGTGGAAAACATCCCCGGAGGCATCCGTACCACCACCGAATCCGACGCCCCCGATCTCGTCGCGCAACTGCACGCCCACGTCTCCTCGATGTATCAGCATCTCGACCAAGGCGCCGAAGTGAGCTGCATGAGTCAAAGCCTGCCCACCCTGTTCCGCCATGCAACCGACTACCAGCGGCGAATCACACTGACACCTAACGGAGTTATCGCCACCGAGACCTCCTCCGACCCCGAGCTCACCAACACCATCCGCGCCCACGCACACGAAGTCACCGGCTTCGTCACCGACGGCATGCCCGCCATGATGGGCCCGATGATGGGCGGCCGCGGAATGATGGGCTCCTGAATCGTCGCGTCAACCAGAACGCACCAACCAACCCCTAACCGGAAACACCAACAGCCTAACCTGTTTCCGATCAGGCCCGACTAGATCAGATCGCCTCAGCGGGAACAACAGTAAACATCAGAATCTGACCCCAGATAACTGCTCGAAACCGGCGCCCATCTTGTGCACGCTCACCACGCACACGTCGGCGCCGGCGTTCATCGCCCAGGTGGGCAGGTCTTCGTGGAACGGCAGGTGAGCGCCCCACGCCTCGTCGACGATCAGCGGCTTGCCTCGGGCGTGGCAGACCGCGGCGATGCCCTCGATGTCGGCGCAGGTCCCGTAGGGGCTGGGACTGACGATCAAGGCGGCCGCGGCGTCTGGGTGCCGCTGCCAGGCCTCTTCGACCTGCTGCGGCGACGGCGGGTGCGAGAGGTGACGTTCGGCATCCCACTGCGGGGTGATCCAGCGTGGCACCAGGCCCGAGAAGATCAGACCGGCCACCACCGACTTGTGACTGTCGCGGCTCAGCAGCAGGCTGCCGTCGCACCCGGCGACCGCCATCATGGCGGCCTTGACCGACAGCGAACTGCCGCACGTGGAGAACCACGCCACCTTGGCCCCCACGGCCTCGGCCATCAGGTCCTCGGTGCGCTTGAGGTAGCCGTTGTTCATCTGCCGGTCGTCGAGGCCCCCGCTGGCCAGCACATCGCTGAAGAACGGCTCCCGTCCCAGCACGTTGAGCACACGTTGATCGACCCCGCGGCCCTGCCGGTGCCCCGGCGGCGAGAATCCGTAGCGGTTGGAGTTGTGGTACGCGTGCAGCGCGTCAAGCAGCGGCGTCTCGCTCTGGTCCATACCCGTCATGACGGGGGAATACCCACATCATCGCCACGCCCACACACGCGGCGGTCATCACCGCGAATGCCGTCGGGAACGAAAACGAGGTGGCCAGCGCACCGACCGCGAGCGACCCCAGACCGGTGCCGGCGTCGAAACCGACGTTCCACACCACACTGACCGCCCCGTGGCCCACCTGATCGCCGCTTCTGCCGGTGGCGGTGAAGGCATGCACCAGCGTGAGGTTCTGCAACGCGCCGTAGGCCGTGCCGACCACCACGCAGCCCAAGATCACCAGTGCGGCGCCCATGACCTCACCCAGGCTTATCCCGATCGCGATCCCCGCCAGACCGACCGCGCCGATGCCGAGCATGGGGGCGATGAACGGGGCCGGACCGTGACGGTCGGCGACACCCCCGATCAGCCACCGGGCCAGAGCCGCTGTCCCCGTCATGCCCAACAGCCCGGCGAATGCGGTGGCGGTGCCACCCAGTTGCGGTGCGAACGTGAGGATGCCGCCGCCGGCCGCGGTGATCACCACCAGTGCGGAGATCGGGAGCACCAGCCCGCTGATCCCCGAAAGCCGACCCGTGCCCGGCTCCTCGGCCAAGTGCGGCGCCGGGCGGGTGAACGCCAATGGCACCGCCAGCAACGGGGCGGCGGCCAGTACGAACACCAGTTGATATCCCACGTGCTCGGCCAGCCATGGCGCCAGCGGAGTGCAGACGAACTGCGGCGCCGCGATGGCGAGCCCGTAGGCGCCGATCGCGCGCCCGCGCCGCTCCTGCGGGATCAGCGCGGCGATACCGCGAACCCCGCACACGGTCAGCACACCGAAGCCCAAGCCTCGCAACGCCGCGAGGAGCAGCACCTGCCACAGCGAGGCGGTGAGCGGGTGCAGGACCGCCGGCGCGCCCAGCAGCACCAACCCGGAAGCCAGGGTGATGCCCCAACCGGCTCGGCGCAGCAATTGGCCGACCAGCAGCTGCGCGACGACTGTGCACAGCATCAGCACGCTGTTGACCACGCCGGCGCCCAGGTTGTCGGCGCCGATGTGCACCGCCCACATCGGGGCCGCCGGCAACAGCAGTGAGAATCCCGTGAATCCCAGTGCGGCACAGGCCAACAACGCGGGCATGCCAGGTACCCGCCAGATCCCCGACCGGCTCACCGCTGAAACACCACCGCACCGCCGACGACGGTGGCAGCCACCAGATCGGCGTCGAGCTCCTCGACCACGCGCTGCGGGGAGGCCGTCAGCACGCACAGGTCACCGGGCTGGCCGGGGGCGATCCGCCGGGCGCAGGTGGGGTTCTCGGCGCTGCCCAGGAACAGGGTCAGCGCGCGCCGGCCCGTTATGCGTTCGGNGTGGGGCGCCGAATCCTGCTGCAGCGGGGCGGGAATCATGGCGATGTCATCGCGGGGGGAGAGGGTGAGGGCGCACCAGCCGTCGGCGGTGGCCAGCAGCCGGGTGGCCCCGCCTGCCGAGAGCTGTCCCTGGGGCGCGAGGTCCGAGATCGCCGCCCGCCCGGTGAGGATCTCGACGGGGTCGACGGTCACGCCGGTGTGCGCGGCGAAATCGTCGGCGACCAGTTGGACCTGCCGCAGCAGGCCACTGGGTATCGCCAGCGGGGTCATCAGAACTGCAACGCGCTGAACCGCCAGTCCAGCACCTGTCGGTCGGGGTCGCCGTCGTGCTCACCGGCCGCATAGACCAGCGAACGCAGCCGCAGCACGCCGCCGTCGGCCGATTCCACGTGCAGCTCACTGAACAGGGTGTCGCCCTCGTGCACCGGCCCGGTGTGGTCGCAGGACTCCCAGCCCAGCACCGTGACCAGGTTCGGCAGCAACCGGGTGGCCTGAGCCAGCGCCAGTCCGATGGTGTGCCCGCCGTACACCAGCCGCGTTCCACCGGCTCGCCGATCATGGTGGGTGGCCGCGATATTGAGGGTCAGCCGGGCCAGTTCAGGAGCACTGCTCACCACGTCGGCAGTACTGCGGAGCACCGTACCGGCCAGGCTCGGGTCGAAGTGCGGGCCGGGCACCCGGGCGCGGTAGGCGTCGGCATCCCAGCCGGCCGTCGGATCCGGGGCGGTGGCGTCGGCACCGATCGCCGACAGGTCGTCGGCATGGCCGGTGTTCCCGGCACCGTCGGACAGCGGCAGCATCGCACAGCGGTAGAAGTCGAGAACCTTGCGTTCCTTCTGGTCCACCGTGGTCATCCGCAGCGCGGCCAAGCCGGTGGGTTTCGTCGAATTCTGCTTGAGGCCAACCACTTCGGTGCGCGTGAACAACGTATCGCCGATCACCGGGCAGCGGTGGAACGCCAGCCCCCGGTAGAACAGGTTGGCCTTCACCCGTTGCGTCACCAGCGTGCTCTGCCCGATCGCGATGTCGCAGACCAGTGCGGGGTGGGCCAGCGGGCCCGGCTCCCCAGTCACCGCCGCGGACAGTTCGGCGTCCAGCGGCAGCCGCAACCGGTCACCGAGAATCGCCTGGTGCGTCGCGGCCGCGCCCGCGGTCAGGGTCATCGAGGGCGCGGTGTCGAACACCTGGCCGACTGCCAGATCGTCGAAGTAGGGACCACCCGTCACACCTGGCACTATGCCACCTCGTCGACCAGGCCCCACGCCAGCGCCGTGGCCGCATCGATGGTGTGCCCGGACAGGATGAGGTAGGCGGTGCGCCACCGGCCGATACGCCGGGTGATGCTCACCGTGCCGCCCGCTCCGGGTATCAGTCCGAGGGCCAGCTCCGGCAGGCCGAGGGTGGCGTCGGGATGACAGCTGACCCACCCGCAGAAGCAGGCCATCTCCAGTCCGCTGCCGAGTACCTGGCCGTGCACCTCGGCGCGGCAACGTGGCCCCAGTCGCCGGGTGATCTCGTCGAGGACCAGGGCGGGGCTGTGGCGGGTGCGGGCGACGTGGGCGCTCGACGGGTCGGCGAACGAGCCGAATTCGGCCAGATCGCCACCGCTGCAGAATGATCGGCCGTTGCCGCCGAGCACCACCTCGTCGACCGATGGATCCAGCCGGGCCACTTCGAGGGCTTCCAGCAGCGCGGCCCTGGCGTCGGTCGAGAACGCGTTGTGCCGCTGCGGCCGGTTGAACCGGACATGCGGGGTGTTGCCCTCGCGGCGGGCCTGCACCGGGTCGGGCAGCTGCGGTGCGCCGGCCGGTCCCCGTTCGGCCAGCCACCGGGCGAACTCGCCGCCCGACTGCAGCGTCGAATAGGCCAGGGATTCGGTGATCACCCCGCCGAATGCGGGTGCCTGCACATCGACGCTGCGCAACACGTCGTCGCACACCGCCGCGGCCTGGGGCCACGTCCGGCAGCGTTCGGTGAGTTCGTCGAGGGCCCGCTCGATCGAGGCGACGGTGACGGTGCGCCGGTCCGCGTCGGGCCGCTCGGTCAGCGTGAACGTCGCGGCATCGGTCGGGGTCTCGATCCCGACCCGGATACCCGCGGGCAGCTCGACGGTGGTCACGAGTACTTGTTTATCAGCCCCTGCTTGTACAGCTTGCCGGTGTCGGTGCGGGGCAGCTCGGCCTCGAACGAGATGGTCCGCGGGCACTTGTAGTGGGTCAGGCGCTCGCGCAGCCAGCCGAGGAGCTCTTCGGCGAACTCAGGCGTCGCATCGGCCGGGTCCACGGTCTGCACCACACCTTTGACGCTCTGCCCCATCTCGTCGTCCGGGATGCCGAACACCGCGGCGTCCATCACCTTCGGGTGGACGACGAGCATGTTCTCGGCTTCCTGCGGGTAGATGTTCACCCCGCCCGAGATGATCATGTGATGGCGCCGGTCGGTGAGGTAGAGGTAGCCGTCGTCATCGAGATATCCGATGTCCCCCACCGTCTTCCAGCCGTGGGAGTCACGTGAGGAGGCGGTTTTCTCGGCGTCGTTGAGGTATTCGAAATCGGCGCCGCCCTCGAAGAAGATCTCACCGGCCGCACCTGGTGGCAGCTCCTTGCCGTCCTCGTCGAGGATGTGCACGACACCGTTCATCGGCTTGCCGACCGATCCCGGGTGGGTCAGCCAGTCCTCGGCGAAGATCACCGTGGCACCGATGGCCTCCGAGGAGGCGTAGTACTCGTCGACGATCGGACCCCACCAGTCGATCATCTGCTTCTTGATCTCCACCGGGCACGGGGCCGCGGCGTGCATGACGCGGCGCAGGCTGGACAGATCGTACGAATTACGCACGCTTTCAGGCAATTTCAGCATCCGGGTGAACATCACCGGAACGAACTGCCCCTGGGTGACCCTGTGCTTCTGGATCGCCTCCAGGCAGCCTTCGGCGTCGAACTTCTCCAGCACCACAGTGGTGATACCGGCGGCATGGGTCTGCATGGACCACACCGATGGCGCGGTGTGATACAGCGGCGCGGGGCTGAGATACACCGAATCGGGCTGCATCCAGAACCCGACGAGTGCCGCCATCAATCCGGGAGTTTCCGACGGCGGCACGTGCGGCAACTCCCGCTTGATGCCCTTGGGGCGACCCGTCGTGCCCGACGAGTACTGCAGCAGATCCCCGTCCAGCTCGTCGTCGATCGGCGTGGTGGGCAGGTCCTCGACGGCCTCGGGATAGCGCTGCCAGCCCTCCAGTTCGCCGTCGGCAATGAGCAGAGTCGCGGGCAGGCCGTTGGGCAGTTCCTTGTCCAGACCGCTCAGCACGTCCTTGAGCGCGGCGGACCCGACGATCACCTTGGCCGCGCTGTTGTCGATGATGTAGGCGGCCTCGGCCGGGGTCAGATGCGTGTTGATCGGCACGTAGTACAGCCCGCTGCGCCGTGCCGCCCACATCACCGCGTGGATGTGCTCGTTGTTCTCCATGAGAATCGCGACCACGTCACCTTCTTGCAGGCCGCGCCGGCGGAAGTAGTGGGCGAGCTGATTCGCGCGGGCTTCGAGCTCGCCGAAGGTGACGACGGTGCCCGACGGGTGGAGGATGATCGCCGGCTTCTCGGGGTTGGCCTCGGCATGCTCGCGGATCTGCATGAGGGCACTGTAACCGGCGCCACTTGACAGGTGTCAAGTGGCTGGTCAGTCAGCACCTACCCGCCGCAGCAGCAGCATCAGGCCGGTCTTGGCATCGTCGAGGGGTTGCAGCGATCTGGCACTCCGGCACTGGATGATGGCGCCTTCCAACGAGCTGACGATGAAGCTGCCGAGCGAGGCCGCGGTGGCGGCGTCAACGCCCTTGGATTCGATCGACTCGGCGATCACCCTGGCCCAGTCAGCAAATACCTTCGCCGACGCCTCGCGGACTGCCAGCGCATCCGGGGCGGCCTGGGCAGCGGCCATGATGGGACAGCCAGCCGCGAACGAGCTGTCCGTCAGATTCTGCTTCCAGCCGTCGATGAACGCGTCGATCACCGCCTCGGCCGGCAATACCTGCGTCAGTTCTTGGATCTTGGCGGTGATGATGCGGCCGGCCTCCAGCGTCGCCTGCTCCATCAGTTCGGTTTTTCCCGCCGGAAAGTGCTGGTAGATCGATCCCCGGGCGGTGTTGCTGCGCTCAAGCAGGTCGCTCAGGCCGGTCGCGTGCACGCCGTACTCACGCATCAGCTCGATGGCGCTCCGAATGAGACGCTCGCGCGGGCCCGCCACTGCCGCAACCCCTCTCCATCAGCGAATAGACCGGTTGGTCCATCCTAGTCGGCCATCCATAGACCGATTGGTCTACGATGCCGAAATGCACAACCTGGCGATCTTCGGCAAACTCACCCGGGTCTGCGCGAAGCATGCGTGGCTGGTTCTGGGGGTCTGGCTGGCCGTGGCCGGCGCGCTCAACCTGACCATCCCGCAGCTGGAGCGCACAGTGGCCGAGCACTCCGCGCCGTTCACCCCGGAGAGCCCGACGACCGAAACCCTGCGGCAGATGTCCCGCGACTTCGGCGTTCCCGACACCACCGCGATCGGCAGCATCGTGGTGTCCAGCGACCGGGTGCTCGACGCGGCCGACACCGCGTACTACCGCGACCTGGTGGCGCGGCTGGTCGCCGACACCGACGACGTCGCCTACGTGCTCGACACGTACGGCACACCCGGGCTGGAAGGAACCGGCCTGAGCCCCGACGGCAAGGCCATCCACCTGATCGTCGCGACCACCGGTGACGTCGGCTCCACCCGGGCGCACCGGTCCACCGAGAACGTCCGCGCCGCCGTCGAGGCCCTCCCAAGGCCGCCGGGGCTCGACGTGCATTTCACCGGCGCCGCGCCGACCCTGTCGGATCTGTTCTCCGCCATCGACACCTCGCTGGCCATCATCACCGTGGTCTCGGTGGTGCTGATCACGCTGCTGCTGCTCATGGTGTACCGGTCGCTGCTGACCGCGATGATTCCTCTTCTCACCGTTGGCGTCTCACTCGCGGTAGCACGGCCGGTGATCTCCTGGCTGGGCGGCAACGAGCTGCTGACGGTGTCGAACTTCACCATCGCCCTGGTGACCGCGATGGTGCTCGGCGCCGGTACCGACTACGGGATCTTCCTGCTGGCCAACTACCACGAAGGCCGACGGCGCGGGCTCGGCATCGACGACGCGGTCGAGCGGTCCGGCGCCCACACCGCCGGTATCGTCATCGCCTCCGCGCTCACCATCGCGGGTGCCGGAATGGCCATGATATTCACCGAGATCGGGATGTTCCGGACCGCGGGACCGCCCATCGCGTTGTCCATCGCGATCACCACGGCGGTCAGCCTGACGCTCACACCCGCGATCATGGCGCTGTGGGGCCGGCGCGGATACGCCGAGCCCCGGCCGCTCGACGAACGCCGCTGGCGCAAACGCGGCGTGGCCATCATCCGCCGGGCACCGGCCCTCGTCGCCGCGTCACTGGCATTCCTACTCGCGATGAGCTCGGCGCTGCTCACCTTCGAGCCGAACATCGACGAGAACGCCATGCAACTGCGCGCCACCGACAGCAAGCGGGGATACGAAGCCGTCTACCGGCATTGGGGCGTCAACGAGGCGGCTCCGGAGTTCGTCACCATCCGGGCCGACCACGACATGCGCAACACCAACGATCTGGCCGCGCTGGACCTGATCGCCATGTCGATCGGCAACCTTCCGGAGGTCGCCTACGTCCGCTCGATCACCCGCCCTGAGGGAAAACCGCTGCCCGAGACCGCGATCGGATCACAGACCGCGCAAGTGGGCGACGGACTGGACGACGCCCATGATCGCGTCGAGCAGGCCATCCCCCAGCTGAAACGTCTCGCCTCCGGCGTCACGCAATTGCACGACGGCTCCGCCGACGCGGCCGCCAGGCTGCCCGAACTCACCACCGGCGCCCGGACTCTGGTCGAGCTGGCGCGCAACCTGCTCAGCACGCTGGAATCCGCCGATCGCGTGGTCGCCGGCCTCTCCGGCGGATCGCTGGATGTGACGACGGCGGTGCGCAGCATCTCCAACGCCACCGACGCCCTCGGCCAGGTGGTCGATGAAGTCGATTCGGCCCGAGAACGATTGGCCGCGCCCACGGCCGCCCTGCATGCGGTGTTCGATCCGCTCACCGGCGCCCAACCGTCGGCAGCCTGCGCGGCGGACAGTTCGTGCATGCGCGCCCGACAGGCCTTCGCCGAACTCAACGCGGCCACCGAGGGGCGGGCCCTGCTGGCGATCAACGGATTGACCCTCGCCGCACCACTGGTACCCGAAGGACCGGTGACCACCGCGCTCGAGACCCTGCCCGACCTACGCGCCGGCATCAAGGGCTTACGGGCCATGCTCGATCAGCTCGGCACCCGGTCCCCGGAGCAGACGCGGCAGGAGCTGAACCGGCTGATCGCCGGGATCAACCAATTGACAACCGGTCTGGGCCGCCTGACCGCGGGCCTGGGGCAGGTCAAGGCCGGCACGGACACGATGGTCACGCTGACCACCGAGCTCAGCGCGGGGCTCGACCGCGCTTCCGACTTCCTGCACCGACTGTCCGCCGACACCAGCAGCGGCGCCGGGCGGGGCTTCTACCTGCCAGAGGAGGGCCGCACCGACCGCCGCTTCACCGCAGGCGAACAACTGCTGATCTCCCCGGACGGCCGCAGCGCCCGGATGATGGTGGTCTGGTCGGTCAATCCGTACGGGGCGGAGGCGATGGGCGCGGTGCCCGACGTCATCGCCGCGGCCAACAACGCCGCGACGGGCACCGTGCTGGAGCACGCACAGATCGAATCGACCGGCCTGGCCTCACTGTCCCAACGCCATATCGACCAAACCTGGAGGGACTTCGCACTTTTCGGTGCCGTGGCAGTGGTGGCCGTGCTGCTGGTGCTCATCGTGATGCTGCGCAGCGTGGTCGCGCCGGTCCTGATGATCGCCGCGGTCGTGCTGTCATTCGGAGCGGCCGCGGGAATGTCCACCCTGATCTGGCAACACCTGATCGGCATCAGTCTGGACTGGTCGGTGTTCCCGGTGTCGTTCATGGCGCTGGTCGCCGTCGGTGCCGACTACAGCATGCTGTTCGCCTCCCGCATCCGCGAGGAATCCCACAGCGGGGTGATCAGCGGCATCATCCGGGGGTTCGGCAGCACCGGCAGCGTGATCACCACTGCCGGAGTGGTTTTCGCGATCACCATGTTCGCCCTGATGAGCGGGACGGTGCTGAACCTGGTGCAGATCGGGTCCACCATCGGCCTCGGCCTGCTGCTCGACATCACCGTGGTACGGACCTACCTGGTACCCGCCGCGATGAGCCTGCTGGGCGAGCGCATGTGGTGGCCGGCCCGGGCGTGATGCCTTGTCCCCCTACGCAAACGCGCACCCTCGTCATCGACGAGGGTGCGCGTTGTGCTGACATTTGGCGGCGTGTCTACCGACAGACACGCACGCTCGCGGTGCTCAGGACTCTTCGGCCAGGCGGTGCTTGAGGGCGTCGAACTCGTCCTTGATGCCGGTGGGCAGCTTCTCACCGACGAACTCGAACCACTCCTCGATCAGCGGGAGCTCGGCCCGCCACTCGTCGGCGTTGACGGCCAGGGCCTCGTTCACGTCGGCGGGGTCGACGTCGAGCCCGGACAGGTCGAGGTCGTCGGCGGTGGGAACGATGCCGATCGGGGTGCTCTTGCCGTCGGCCTTGTGCTCGATGCGCTCGATGGCCCACTTCAGCACGCGGCTGTTCTCACCGAAGCCGGGCCACAGGAAGCGGCCGTCCTCGCCACGGCGGAACCAGTTGACGAAGAACACCGCGGGCAGCTTGGACTCGTCGGCGTTCTTGCCGATGTTGATCCAGTGCTGGAAGTAGTCACCGACGTTGTAGCCGAGGAACGGCAGCATGGCCATCGGGTCGCGGCGGACGGTGCCGACCTTGCCCTCGGCGGCGGCGGTCTGCTCGGAGCCGAGGGTGGCACCGATGAAGACCCCGTGCTGCCAGTCACGGGCCTGGGTCACCAGCGGCACCGTGGTCTTGCGGCGGCCGCCGAACAGGATGGCCGAGATCGGCACGCCCTGCGGGTCGTCCCACTCGGGGGCCAGCGTGGGGCACTGGGCGATCGGGGTGCAGTAACGCGAGTTCGGGTGTGCCGCCTTGTCTTCCGACTCGCGGTACCAGTCCTGACCCTTCCAGTCGATCAGGTGATCGGGGTCGCCCTCCAGGCCTTCCCACCACACATCGTTGTCGTCGGTCTTGGCGACGTTGGTGAAGACGGTGTTGCCCGCGGCGATGGTCTTCATCGCGTTCGGGTTGGAGTCCCAGTTGGTGCCGGGCGCGACGCCGAAGAAACCGAACTCCGGGTTGACGGCGTACAGCCGGCCGTCCTTGCCGAACCGCATCCAGGCGATGTCGTCGCCGACGGTCTCGGCCCGCCAGCCGGGGATAGTCGGCTGCAGCATCGCGAGGTTGGTCTTACCGCAGGCCGACGGGAACGCCGCGGCGATGAAGTAGGCCTTGTTCTCCGGGGAGATCAGCTTGACGATCAGCATGTGCTCGGCGAGCCAGCCCTCGTCGTGGGCCATGGCCGAGGCGATGCGCAGCGAGTAGCACTTCTTGCCCAGCAGTGCATTGCCGCCGTAGCCGGAGCCGAAGCTCCAGATCTCGCGGGTCTCGGGGAAGTGGGTGATGTACTTGGTGTCATTGCACGGCCACGGCACATCCTTCTGGCCCGGCTCGAGCGGCGCGCCGATCGAGTGCAGCGCCTTGACGAAGAAGCCGTCATCGCCCATCTTCGCCAGCGCGGCCTTGCCCATCCGGGTCATGGTGCGCATCGAGACGACGACGTACTCGGAGTCGGTGATCTCCACGCCCAGCTTGGGGTCCTCGGCGTCCAGCGGGCCCATGCAGAACGGGACCACCCACATGGTGCGGCCGCGCATCGAACCGCGGTACAGGTCGGTCATGATCCCGCGCATCTCGGTCGGGTCCATCCAGTTGTTGGTGGGCCCGGCGTCGATCTCACGCTCGGAGCAGATGAAGGTGCGCGACTCGACCCGCGCCACGTCGGAGGGATCCGAGAGCGCCAGGTACGAGTTCGGCTGCTTCTCGTCGTTGAGCTTCTGGAAGGTGCCCTGCTCGACCAGATGGGCAGCCAGGCGGTCGTACTCTTCGGCGGACCCGTCGGCGAAAACCACCCGGTCTGGCTGAGTCAGCTCTGCGACCTCCTGGACCCAGGCCAGCAGTCCCTGATGTTTCGTCGGTGCGGTGTCCAGACCCGGAATGGTCGCTGAGGTCATCAAATTCTCCTGCGTAGGTTTGTGTAACCCATCCGCGTTACGACGCGGTCGCGGCTACCCCTTGGCTAGAGGTTAACGCGGGTGACATACCCACAGTGAACCAGTGGTATGTCCGATGACTCACAGGAACGATTCAGATCAACGTTATCCGGTGGTTACTCACCAGTAGCACCGCTGTTGCCGTACAGATCGCCCCGACCCGCGTCCAAAGCTCGCCGTAACGACGGGATCCGCCGATCCCGCTGGGCGGCCGCCCGAGCCGTGGCGATGGCGTGTTCGCGCAGCTCGGCGTCGATCGCGGCGGTCTTCTCGGCCGCCGCCGCGCTCTCGGACTCTTCCCGGGCCGCGGATTCTGCGGTGAGTGCGGATTCCGCAGCCAGCACCCGGGTCGCGACGAGTTCCTCGACCGCCGAACGCAGCGTCGTGGTGATCTCGCCGACCCAACGGTCGAGCACCGCCCGGTCGTGCAGCAGCGCGCGGGTGCCCACCACCCAGACCGCCAACAACAGACCCACCACGGCGCCGACCATCAGCCCCGCCACGGCCAGCTTCGGCGCCGCACCGGTCAGCAACCGGCTGACCGCGACCGCGACGCCGAGGCCGAACCCGCCGCCCAGCACCAGCATCAACCGGGTCTCGGGAGTGCGGGATTTCAACGGCGGTGACGGCAGGTCGGGCACCCGCGCGGCGGCCACAGCCGGCGGCGCCGTCAACTCCAGTTCGGCCGCGACACCCGACAGGTGCTGGGTGACGCCTTCGTCCACGTCGTGGACGACCTCGTCGGCGCGTTGGCGGACATACTCCTCGAACGCCGGGATGCGGCGTCGGCTGATGCCGGCGACATCCTCCTGCAGTTCGGAGCGCACCGAGTTACACCGGTTGCGCGCGAAGTACCCGAGCTGGACGCGAGCCTGCTGCAGCTGGCTGCGCAACGCGATGCTGCGCTCGGTCCGGGTCAGCCTGCGGGCCCTGGCCAGTTCGGACCGGCGCTCCCGCAACACGTCCACCCGCGCCTGCCGGTCGGCACCCGACCCGTCGGCCTGGTACCGGCCGATCACCGCTTCCAGACGAGTTTCCCAGGCGCGCAATCTGTTCCGGCGCGCGATGTCCGGATCGGCCAACCGGGCGGTGAGCAGGTCGACGAGTTCGTCGAGTTGGGGTTCACCGAGATCCGGTGCGGCCGCGACCCCGACCCAGGGCATGCGTTCGTAGCGGGCGTCGCGTTCCGTCAGGATCGCCGCATCGGCGTCGCGGACATCGCGCCAGTCCCGGTGCGCATCGATCTTGGACACCACCCCGACCACCAGATCGGTGTGCCGCGACGCCAAATCGACCAGGGCACAATCGGATTCGGTTACCGGCGCGGCGGCCGAAACCACGAACACCACAGCAGCCGGCGCCTCGCCCGCCACCAGTTCGGTGGATTCGACGAACACCGTCTGCGGCATCCGGTCCCGCAACGCGGCCATCACGCTGGTCGACCCGGCCAGCCAGGGCCCGGCCACCAGCACCACATCGCGCGTCTCCACGCCCGGCGAATTCAGCCCGGGATCGATCGCGGCCACCACGGCGTCGGCGGCAGCGATGTGGTCTTCACGTGTGCGCGCGGCCACCGCTTCGTCCGGGGGCGTGTCCACGTCGGTCATCGCCCGTCGCCCACTGCCATGCCCAACAGTCTCAACGACCCGCGCACGATGTCGTCACCGCACCTCCGGTGCAGCGCGTTCACCGGGCCGTCGCGGTACCGCCGCCAGTGCCGGGCCCGGCACAGATGAGCGCGCNCGATCACCAGCACCCCGACGTCGCCGGCCTCGGCGATCTCCAGACCCGCCCCGGCCAACGCCGAGATCACCGTCCGCACCCCGACCCCGCGGCGTCCGCGCACCTCGACCCGCAGCGGAGCCGACACGCGCGCACAGATCTCGGCCAACCGCGCATCACCGTCACGGTCGGCAAAGCGAGTGAGCTCGTCTGCGAAAATCTGGCACCTTCCCTGCAAGGTGACGGGCGACCTGCGTGCCTCCCGAAAATCGTCACATGACCCCGGTGGGATCACGAACGGATGTTTAACCACCAGCAGCTGGAGGCAACTGTTGGGTATCAATCTCTACCACGATGAGGGCACAACGCCGGAGATAAGAGACCATGGACGGATGCACCCGTCCAGGTCCGACGTCGGTGGGCCGGCGTCGGCAGATGAAGCCGACGGCGGGCCGGCCATGCAGCCACACCGTTTTCCCCGGGTAACCAGCTTCCGTACCCGCCGGTCGACGCTGTCCCCCGCCCAGCAACAGACCTGGGACCGGTTGTGGCCCGAGCTGGGCATCCAGGCCCGTGACGAGGATTCGCGACCGGTCGTCGATCTCGACACCGCCGCCTGGTTCGGCCGCTCGGCCCCGCTGATCCTGGAGATCGGCTCCGGCACCGGCACCTCCACCCTGGCAATGGCCCAGGCCGAACCGGACCTCGACGTGATCGCGGTCGAGGTCTACCGCAAGGGCCTGGCGCAACTGCTCAGCGCCATCGACCGCACCGCGCAGACCGAATCGCCCGTCACCAACATCCGGCTGGTCCGCGGCGACGGCGTCGACGTGCTGGAGCACATGTTCGGCAGCGAGTCCCTGACCGGGGTCCGGGTGTTCTTCCCGGACCCGTGGCCCAAGGCCCGCCACCACAAGCGCCGCCTGCTGCAACCGGCCACCATGGCGTTGATCGCCGACCGGCTGCGGCCCGGCGGGATCCTGCATGCCGCCACCGATCACTCCGGATACGCCGAGCACATCGCCGAGGTGGGTGACGCCGAGCCGCTGTTGCGCCGCGTGGCCCCGGGGGCGGATCTGCCGATCTCGGTCGAGCGGCCGGTGACCAAGTACGAGCGCAAGGCCCTGGCCGGACCCGACGTCACCGAGCTGGTGTGGGAGAAACGGCCATGAGTGTGACCGAAGACATGCAAGACGAGTCCGCCCAGGTCGAGGCCCAATCCGACGCAGTGGGCGCCACCACGGCGCGCCGGGTCCTGCTGGTGTGGGACGCCCCCAATCTCGACATGGGACTGGGCGCGATCCTGGGTGGCCGCCCGACGGCCGCACACCGTCCGCGCTTCGACGCGCTGGGCCGGTGGCTGCTGGGCTACACCTCGGATCTGGTGGCGGCGGGCACGCACGGAAGCGACGTCTCGCTGGAGCCCGAGGCCACCGTGTTCACCAACATCGCCCCTGGTAGCGCCGATGTGGTCCGCCCGTGGGTGGAAGCGTTGCGTAACGTGGGTTTCGCCGTCTTCGCCAAGCCGAAGATCGACGACGACAGCGACGTGGACAGCGACATGCTCGAGCACATCGCGCTGCGTCGTAGCGAAGGACTGGCGGCGGTGCTGGTGGCGTCGGCCGACGGTCAGGCCTTCCGGCAACCGCTGGAAGAAATAGCCCGTGAGGGCACTCCCGTGCAGGTGCTCGGATTTCGCGAACATGCGAGCTGGGCGTTAGCGTCGGATACCTTGGAGTTTGTCGATCTGGAGGACATTCCCGGTGTGTTCCGGGAGCCGTTGCCACGGATCGGCCTGGACTCGCTGCCCGAGCAGGGCGCGTGGCTGCAGCCGTTCAGGCCGCTGTCATCGCTACTGACCGCGCGTGTGTAACAACTGAAGACCGCGAGATATGCAACAGCGGGTCACCACAAGTTTTGAAGCGTTAGGAGCCTAAGTGTTCGCCTGGTGGGGTCGAACGGTGTACCAGTTCAGGTACATCGTCATCGGTGTCATGGTGGCGCTGTGCCTAGGTGGCGGCGTCTATGGATCCAGTCTCGGACAGCACGTCACGCAGAGCGGTTTCTACGACGAGGGCAGCCAGTCCGTCCAGGCGTCGCTGCTGGGTGACGAGGTGTACGGCCGTGACCGAACCAGCCACGTCGTCGCCGTCCTGACCCCGCCGGATGACAAGAAGGTCACCGACAAGGCGTGGCAGAAGAAGGTCACCGACGAGCTGGATCAGGTCGTCAAGGATCACGAGGACCAGGTCATCGGCTGGGTCGGCTGGCTCAAGGCCCCCGACACCACCGATCCGACTGTCAGCCAGATGAAGACGCAGGACCTGCGCCACACCTTCATCAGCGTGCCGCTCAAGGGCGACGACGACGACGCGATCCTCAAGAGCTATCAGGCCGTCGAGCCCGCTCTGCAACAGGTCAACGGCGGCGACATCAAGCTCGCCGGCCTCAACCCGCTGGCCAGTGAACTCACCGGCACCATCGGCACCGACCAGAAACGCGCCGAGCTCGCCATCGTGCCACTGGTGGCCGTGGTTCTGTTCTTCGTGTTCGGCGGCGCGGTCGCGGCGGCCCTCCCCGCGATCATCGGCGGCCTGACCATCGGCGGCGCCTTGGGCATTCTGCGGTTCTCCGCCGAATTCGGGCCGGTGCACTTCTTCGCCCAACCGGTCGTGACGATGATGGGCCTAGGTATCGCGATCGACTACGGCCTGTTCATCGTGAGCCGGTTCCGAGAGGAACTCGCCGAGGGCTATGACACCGAAGCCGCGGTCCGAAGATCGGTGATGACCTCGGGCCGAACCGTGGCGTTCTCCGCGGTGATCATCGTGGCCTCCTCGTTGCCGCTGCTGCTGATCCCGCTCGGGTTCCTGCGGTCGATCACCTACGCGATCATCGCCTCGGTCATGCTGGCGGCGTTCCTGTCGATCACCGTGCTGCCAGCCGTGCTGGCCATCCTGGGCCCCCGGGTCGATGCGCTCGGCGTGACCACGCTGCTGAAGGTGCCGTTCCTGGCGAACTGGCCGTTCTCCCGAAAGATCATCGACTGGTTCGCCGAGAAGACCCAGAAGACCAAGACCCGTGAGGAAGTCGAGCAGGGTTTCTGGGGTCGGCTGGTCAACGTCGTGATGAAGCGACCGGTCGCCTTCGCCACCCCGATCCTGGTGGTGATGACGCTGCTGGTGCTGCCGATCGGCTCGCTCACGCTGGCCGGTATCAGCGAGAAGTACCTGCCCCCGGACAACGCCGTGCGTCAGTCCCAGGAGCAGTTCGACAAGCTTTTCCCCGGGTTCCGCACCGAACAGATCACCCTGGTGATGAAGCGCGAGGACGGCGAGCCGATCACCAACGCGCAGATCGCCGACATGCGGGCCAAGGCACTGACCGTCAAGGGCTTCACCGATCCGGACAACGACCCAGAGGCGATGTGGAAGGAGCGTCCGGCCACCGACAGCGGGTCGAAGGACCCGTCGGTACGGGTGATCCAGAACGGTCTGGTGGACCGCGGTGACGCGGCGCGAAACATCGCAGATCTCCGGGCGCTACAACCGCCACACGGCATCCAGGTGTTCGTCGGTGGCACGCCCGCGCTGGAGCAGGATTCGATCCACAGCCTGTTCTCCAAGCTGCCGCTGATGGTGACAGTCCTGGTCATCACCACCACGGTGCTGATGTTCCTGGCGTTCGGATCGGTGGTGCTGCCCATCAAGGCCGCGTTGATGAGCGCGCTGACACTTGGCTCGACGATGGGCATCCTGACCTGGATGTTCGTCGACGGCCACGGGTCGGGCCTGTTGAACTACACGCCGCAGCCTCTGATGGCACCGATGATCGGCCTGATCATCGCGGTGATCTGGGGTCTGTCGACGGACTACGAGGTGTTCCTCGTCTCCCGCATGGTGGAGGCGCGCGAACGCGGCATGTCCACCGCCGAGGCCATCCGGATCGGCACCGCGACCACCGGTCGCCTCATCACCGGCGCGGCCCTGGTCCTGGCCGTGGTGGCCGCCCCGTTCGCCTTCTCCGACCTGGTGATGATGAAGTACCTGGCGTTCGGCCTGCTGATCGCGCTGCTGCTGGACGCCACGGTGATCCGTATGTTCCTGGTGCCGGCCGTCATGAAACTGCTCGGTGACGATTGCTGGTGGGCTCCGCGCTGGATGAAGGTCATCCAGGAGAAGATGGG
>NZ_LT546207.1:3957919-4013347 GCF_900078665.2 Mycolicibacterium houstonense
TCCCCCGCCCCCGCGGCCGTCGGCCGATGCCACCCGGGCGATGCCGCAACCGCAGCAGCGTCCTCCGGCCGGTGGTGAGAGTGCACCGACCACGGCGTTCAGCGCGCAGCGGCCCGGTCCGGGCCCCGGCCCGAATCCGGTGCCACGCCAACGCGATCAGGATCCGTCGACCGAGAAGTTGAACCCCCGCGGCGACGAACCTCCGCGTCGCGGCGGTGGGATGAGCGCACAGGATCTGCTGCGCCGCGAGGGCCGGCTCTAGCTAGATTCCGCTCCCGGGTCAGCGTTTCCCGGGTTGACGCGGCTCCTCCGACGGCACGTCGTCAGGAGCCGCGTCGATGAGCGTGCCGTCGGACTCCTCCAACCGGGCCTCTTCGGCCTGCGGGTTCTCCGCGAGCAGGACCCGGGCGGCGCTGTTGATGAACGCCACCGTGGGCACGGCGAGCAGCGCGCCGACGATACCGGCCAGCACGCCGCCGCCCGCGATGGCCAGCACCACCGCCAGCGGGTGAATCGACACCGCCCGGCCCATCACCAGCGGTTGCAGCACATGGCCTTCCAGCTGCTGCACCGCGATGATCAGGCCGAGAGTGATCAGGGCGTAGACGAACCCCTTGGCCAGCAGGGCCACCACCACCGCCAGGAATCCGGCGACGACCGCACCGACCAGCGGGATGAACGCGCCCAGGAACACCAGTGAGGCCAATGGCAGCGCCAGCGGGATGCCCATGATGGCCAGGCCGGTCCCGATACCCACCGCGTCGACCAGGGCCACCAGGAACGTCGCCCGCATGTAGCCGCCCAGCGAGTGGAACCCGGCCCGCCCGGCGTCGCGGACCCGGTCACGCACATGGCCGGGAAACACCTTGGTGACGAACGCGAAGATGTTGCGGCCGCCCTGCAGCAGGAAGATCAGCGTGAACAACACCAACAGCGCGCCGGTGAGCAGTTCGGTGAGGGTGCCCGCGGTGGACAACGCGCCGGTGGTGAGCTTCTCCTGGTTGCGCTGCAACGCCTCGATCGCGGTGTTACCGGCCTGGTCGATCTGCTCCTTGCTCAGCTGCAGCGGACCGTTGATCAGCCAGTTCCGCACCCCGTCGATGCTTCGGGTCACCTGCTCCACGAGTTGTGGTGCGCCCTCGATGAATTGGGAGATGACGAAGCTCAGGATGCCGCCCACCACCGCGAAACTGGCGAGCAACACCAGGGCCACGGCGGCGCCGCGCGGAGCGCCGCGCCGGTCCATGACGTCGACGGCGGGCAGCAGCAACGCCGCCACCATGGTGGCCAACGCCACCGGCACCACGATCACCTCAAGATGTTTGACCACCCACAGCAATGCCACTATGGCCGCGAAAATGACCAGCAGACGCCATGACCAGGCAGCGACCTTGCGGACCAACGGCGTAACGGCCTCATCAGCAACGGGATCCAGTGACATGTCGGTAGCCTAACCGCGGCGCGCCGCTGAAACCGGCGATGTCGTCGCGACCTGCGCGGTTACCCTGTAGGGCGTGTCACAGGACGCGCCGGCCGACACGGCCCGGGCCGGCACGACGCGCGGCAGGTACTGGTGGGTGCGGTGGGTGGTCATCGCACTCGCGGTCACGGTGCTCGCGGTCGAGGTGGCCCTGGTCTGGGATCAGCTGGCCAAGGCGTGGCGCAGCCTGCTGACGGCCAATGTCTGGTGGGTGCTGGCGGCCGTGGTGGCCGCGATGGCCTCGATCCACAGCTTCGCCCAGATCCAGCGCACCCTGTTGCGCTCGGCGGGGGTGCCCGTCAAGCAGTGGCGTTCGGAGGCGGCGTACTACGCGGGCAACGCGCTGTCGACGACGATGCCCGGCGGCCCGGTGCTCTCGGCCACGTTCGTCTACCGCCAGCAGCGCATCTGGGGTGCCTCACCCCTGGTGGCTTCCTGGCAGCTGGTGATGTCGGGCGTGCTGCAGATCGTGGGCCTGGCGTTGCTCGGGCTCGGCGGCGCCCTCATGCTCGGGGCCAGCAAGAACCCCCTGTCCCTGATCTTCTCCCTCGGCGCCTTCGTGGCGATCATCCTGCTGGCCCAGGCCGTCGCCACCAAGCCGGAGCTGATCGACGGCATCGGGGCCAAGGTGTTGTCGTGGGTGAACTCGTTACGGGGCAAGCCCTCCGACACCGGACTGGCCAAGTGGCGCGAGATCCTGCAGCAGCTGGAGTCGGTCAGCCTGGGCCGGCGTGACCTCGCGGTGGCGTTCAGCTGGTCGATGTTCAACTGGATCGCCGACGTGGCCTGCCTGGCGTTCGCCTGCTACGCCGCAGGCGGGCACCCGTCGCTGGCCGGCGTGACCGTCGCCTACGCCGCAGCGCGGGCGGTGGGGTCGATCCCGTTGATGCCGGGCGGGCTGCTGGTCGTGGAGGCCGTGCTGGTGCCCGGCCTGGTGTCCTCCGGCATGACGCTGGCCTCGGCCATCTCGGCAATGCTCATCTACCGGCTGGTGAGCTGGATCTTCATCTCCGCGATCGGCTGGGTGGTGTTCTTCTTCATGTTCCGCACCGAGAAGGACCTCGACCCCGACAAAGATCCCCACACCACCGATCCGCACACCACCCCGAACCCCGAACCAGAGCGCTAGGAGACGTCATGCGGATCCGGTATCCGATCGCCGTGCTCGCCCTGACCCTGGCCGGATGTTCGTCGGCACAGGCCCCCGAGCCGGAGCCCACCACGACCAGCGCCCCGCCCGCGGCCGTCACGCCGGTGGTGGGATCTGTTCTGGCGCAACCGGTTCCGGTGGCAGCCACCGACGGCCGCACCCACTTGGCCTATGAGCTGATGCTGACCAACACCTCGCCTGCCAACGTCATCCTGAACACCCTCAGCGCCGCGACCGGGGACCGCAAGCTGCTGACCCTGACCGGCGACGCCCTCAAATACTGGACCAGGGCGGTGGGCAATCCCGGCGTCGGCACCAACGTGCTGGGGCCGGGACAGAGCGCCTACGTCTGGCTCGACGTGGTCGCCGACGACCCGTCGCAGGTGCCCTCGGAACTGACCCACGAGCTCGGGATCACAGTGACGAAGCCGATGCCGCCGCTGGTCCCGCCGACCCTGACGGAATCGGTGGCCCCGGTGTCGGTGCAGACCCGCAAGCCGGTGTCCATCTCACCGCCGCTGACCGGGGACAACTGGGTCGACGCCAACGGCTGCTGCGATATGACACCGCACCGGATGGCGCTCAACCCGATCAACGGAAAAGTCTGGGCGGCAGAACGATTCGCGATCGACTACGTACAGCTCGGCGCGGACGGGCGGCTGTACGCCGGGGACCGGGCCAAGGTGGCGAGCTACCCGTACTTCGGTGCCGAGATCCACGCGGTCGCCGACGGGCCCGTGGTGGCGGTGCTCGACGGGCTGAACGAACAGGTTCCCGGCGTCACGCCGAGCGGCCTGACCCTGCAGCAGTACGGCGGCAACCACATCGTGCAGGACATCGGCGACGGCAACTACGCCTTCTACGCGCACCTGCAGCCGAACAGCCTCAAGGTCAAACCCGGCGATCAGCTCAGCACCGGGCAGGTCATCGGCGGCCTGGGCAACTCCGGCAACTCCGATGCCCCGCACCTGCACTTCCATGTGATGGACGGTCCGGATCCGTTGGCGTCCAATGGCTTACCATTTACCTTCAAATCGTTCCGGCTGGATTCCCGGCTCACCTCGCTGAACGCGTCGGATGCGCTCTTCGACGGGAAGCCGGCCGCACGGCAACCGGGCTTCGCCGTCCGCGACCAGGCGGACGTCAGCCCACTGGTACTGGATGTGATGACGTATGCGACGAGCTAGCCTGACCGCCCTGGCGACCGACCTGATCTGTGTCGTGGTGTTCTGCACCATCGGCCGGCGCAGCCACGCCGAAGGCCTGACGGTGGCCGGGATCGCCGAGACCGCGTGGCCGTTTCTCACCGGGACCCTGGCCGGCTGGCTGCTCTCGCGGGGCTGGCAGCGTCCGACCTCGCTGGCGCCCACCGGCATCGTGGTGTGGATCAGCACCGTGGTGATCGGCATGATCCTGCGCAAGCTGACCTCGGCGGGAGTTGCCGTCAGCTTCATCGTGGTCGCGTCCCTGACCACCGCGGTGCTGCTGCTGGGCTGGCGCGGGGTGCTGGCCGCCGTGCGCTCACGCACACGATCAGCCTGACCGCGGCGTCGTCAATCCGCTTGAGGTAGGCCCCCGCTCGGGGTCGACGACACCGCCGTCGACACCGTCAGGGTGGCCCGCAACCCGCCCAGCGGGCCGTCGGACAGCTTGATCTCCCCACCGTGCAACTGGGCCTGCTGCGCCACGAGCGCCAGGCCGAGTCCCGAGCCACCCGCCACCGCGCTGCTGCCCCGGCGGAACCGGCCCAGCACGGTCTTGTGCTCCTCGATCGGCAGCCCGCGTCCGTTGTCGTCGACGGTGATGACGAACATCTGGCCGGCGCGATGGGCGGTCAGCACGATCCGGCTGGCCTCGCCGTGGACAATCGCGTTCCGGACCAGGTTGTCGACCGCGATGCGCAGCCCGCCGGGCCAGCCCAGCACCAGGCCGACGTCGTCGGCCACCTGCACGTCGATCCGGACCTGCCCGCCGGCCCGGGTGTTCTCCCGGGCCACCCGGTCGAGCAGGTCGGTGATGTCGATCAGTTCGCGGTCCTCGGCCTGCGCCAGTTGCCCGGAGGCCAGCTGGCCCAACGACGTGATGATCGCCTCCACCCGGCGCTGGGCGCGAGACAGGTCGGCGACCACCTCGGCGCGCTCGGATTCGGGCAGGTTGTGGATCCGCAGGGTGTCCAGGTCGGCGCGCATCGCGGTGAGCGGCGTGCGCAGCTCGTGCGCGGCGTTGGCGGCGAAATCCTGCGCCGCCTGAAGGGAATTGGTGGTGGCGCGCTGCGCCGCGGCCAACCGGGTGAGCATGCCAGCCATGGCCTCGGACAGGTCTTCGGCCTCGCGCACGCCGCGCACCCTCGGCATCGTCTCGGTGCCGCTGTCGAGCTTGGATGTGTGTTCGGTGAGCTTGCGCAACGGCCGGATGGCGGGGCCGGCCAGCAGCCAGCCCAGTCCGCCGGCCACCAGCACGGTGAGCACACCGAACCCGGCGTACACCGGAATCCGATTGGGGCTCAACAAGATACTGTCGGCCCGGATGCCCACCGACATCAGCACCCCGCCCTGCTGGTCCATGTGGATCGTGCGCACCCGGTATTCGACGCCGTTGACCTCGACGGTCTCGGTGCCCGGCGGCAGCGCCGGCAGCTGCAGGCCGCGCTGGAACACCACCTGCCCGGTCGACCGCGACCGGCCGGTGGTCAGGACCCCGCGGTGCGGATCCTGCAGCTGTTCGGGGTTGAGGCTGGCGTCGACGATCGCATCGAGCCTGCGGTCCAACTGTGCGGAGTCGTTGTTGGCCAGCACCACCGACGTCAGGATGGTGAACACGGCGACCACCGCGGCCGCGGCCAGGGCGGAGGCCACCGCGACCCTGGTACGAAGTGACGCGGACCGGATCAGGCTGAGGACCCGCACCTACTGCCGGTCCCTCACGACTCTTCCCGCAATACGTATCCGATCCCGCGGACGGTGTGGATCACCCGGGGCACGTCAGGTCGCTCGAGTTTGCGCCGCAGATACGAGATGAACACGTCGGCGACGTTGGTGTCCACGTCGAAGTCGTATCCCCAGACCAGCTCGAGCAGCCGCTGCCGGGACAACACCACACCGGCGTTCTCGGCCAGCACGGCCAGCAGGTCGAACTCCCGCTTGGTCAGATCCACCCGGTCGCCGCCGACGAACACCAGGCGGCGGGCCGTGTCGATGGTCAGTGCCCCGACGGTCATGGTGTCCGACGGGCGGTCGGCGTGGCTGGCCCGGCGCAGCAGCGCGTTGAGCCTGGCCACCAGCTCACCGAGGTCGAAAGGTTTGGTCAGGTAGTCGTCCGCGCCGGCTTCCAGCCCCGCGATGCGGTCGTTGACCGTGTCGCGGGCCGAGAGCACGCAGATGGGGATCTCGTTGCCCAGTGCCCGCAGTGCGGTGACGACCGCGACGCCGTCGAGCTCGGGCATCTGGACGTCGAGCACGAGGGCGTCATGTGACTCGCTCGACAGCAGGCGCAGCGCTTCCTTGCCGGACGCCGCGACCCGGACGTCGAACCCCGAATGCCGCAGTCCGCGGGCAACCGAGGTACGCACATCCGGGTCGTCGTCGACCATCAGCACCGTGCGATTCACGCTGTCGGGCGTGCCGGGTCCTTCGCCGCTGGCGGGGGTTGTTTCCACCCGCACGCGGTTACGGGATCGAAGGAGCCGGAGCGTCGCCGCAGCGGTTCTTCAGGTCGACCAGCGGCTGACGGATACCGGTCAGTTCGGCCTTGGTCTGGGGGTTCGCCTCCAGGTAGTCGTGCACCTTGGTGCGGACCTCTTCGCGCGGCAGGCCTTCCAGGCTGGTGAAGAAGTTGTTCACATCGGGATGGGTGAACAGGTAGGCCGAGGTCGACGCCGACACCCCGGACGCCACGCCGGCCAGATCGGCCGCGGTGCAGTTGGGGGGATTGGCCGCCGGGTCGTCGGCCAGGGCCGACGGGATGGCCCCGAACAGCATCGCACCGGCTACCGCGCCGGCGCCGGCCACGCCAGCTACCACGCGCCGCGCATTTCGGGCCGAGAGCAACATGGTCAAGCTCCTTCATCGGATGGGGAAGGCCGTTACCCCAGACGGCTAACGGCTCAGAAANGCATCAGCCCCATCAGCTGCGGCAGGCTGATCGGCAGTTTGCACCGGGTGCCCAGGTTCGCCAGCGGCTGCTGCAACTGCTGCATGTCCTTGGCGGCCTGGGGGTTGGCGTCGAAGTAGCTCTTGAGGGCCGCCAGCGACTGCGGTCCGGCCTGCTGCTGGCTGATCGTGGTCAGGGCCTGGTTGGTCTGCGGATGGCTGTCCAGGTAATTGCCGACGTTGGTGGCCACACTGCCCGCGGTGCGGGCGACCTCACTGGCTGCGCAGGGATCGGTCGCCGCCGTGGCCGACGGGACCAAGAGCGCGGCCACCATCGCGCCGCCCGCTCCGGTCACCGCGAGGGCGACGGCCAGACTACGGCGCAAGCCACCGTTGGTCGGTTGCATGGAGTACTCCTTCAACGCAGGCCCCGGCGCACAGTCAGCCGGGGTCATTCGTCTGTATGTCGTCGGGCCGCCCGGTTCTGTTAGCGGCACACAGCCAACGCTACGGATATCTCTGGCGAACATCGGGTGCGCAGATCTCGGTGCGATCCCAGTTTCCCGAAGTGAGCGGGCCACATTACCGCAGTAGAGGTACGCTCTCGCTGACACAAGCTCAGGACACGCCCAGCCACTTCGGGGCGAGAAAGCGGGGACCTCGAATCCAGCAGTTCATGATGCGCTTGAGCAGCTATCTGCGCAGATTCCGCTGGGCGGTTTTCGCGACATGGTTGTTGCTTCTGGTGCCCTCGATCTACCTCGCGATCAACCAGTCGTCCAACCTCACCGGCGGCGGGTTCGAAGTCGAAGGTTCACAGTCGCTCCACGTCCAGCGGCAACTCGAGGAACATTTCCCGGATCAGGGCGCGTCCCCGCTTGCCCTGATCGCGGCACCGCGGGCGGATGCCTCGTTCGAGGACATGAACGCCGCGGTGGTGTGGCTGGAGAAGATCGCGGGCGAGGTGCCCAGCGTCAAGATCATGCCGAACCCCCAGCAACCCGGCCCGCAGCCGGACCGGCCGTACGTCATCACGCTGCAGCTGGACTTCAACAACACCGGCGCAGTAGACGTCGCCAAGCAGCTGCGCCAGAAGGTCGGCGTGCACGGCGAAGAGCCGGGTGAGAGCGAGAACGGCAAGGTCAAGTTCTACGTCATCGGACAGGGCGCACTCGGCGCGGCGGCCACCCAGGCCACCAAACACGACATCGCCCAGGCCGAGAAGTGGAACATGCCGATCGTGTTGATCGTGCTGCTGGCGGTCTTCGGATCGCTGGCCGCCGCGGCGCTGCCGCTGATGCTCGGCATCTGCACGGTCGTGGTGACCATGGGGCTGGTCTACCTGCTGTCGATGTACACCCAGATGAGCGTGTTCGTCACGTCGACGGTGTCGATGTTCGGTATCGCGCTGGCCATCGACTACTCGCTGTTCATCCTGATGCGGTTCCGCGAAGAGCTGCGCGCGGGCCGCGATCCCGCCGATGCAGTCGACTCCGCGATGGCCACCTCCGGCCTGGCGGTCGCCCTGTCCGGGCTCACCGTGATCGCCTCGGTCACCGGCATCTACCTCATCAACACCCCGGTGCTGGTGTCGATGGCCACGGGCGCCATCCTCGCCGTCGCGGTCGCGGTGCTGACCTCCACCACACTGACCCCCGCGGTCCTGGCCACGTTCGGCAAGGCCGCCGCCAAACGCTCGTCGTACCTGCACTGGTCGCGCCGGGCCGAGGCCAGCCAGTCACACTTCTGGACCCGCTGGACCGGTGCGGTGATGCGCCGTCCGTGGGCCTCGGCGGTCGGTGCGACGGTGTTGCTGCTGGCGCTGGCGGCCCCCGCGTTCGGCATGGTGCTCGGCAACAGCATGCAGCGCCAGTTCGAGCCCACCCACGAGATCCGCGGCGGCGTCAACGCCGCGGCAGACGCGTTGGGGCCGGGAGCTCTCGGCCCGGTGCGCGTGCTCGTCAGCTTCCCCGACGGCAACGCCGACGGGGCCAAGGCCACCGCCACCCTGGACACGGTCCGCAAGGAGATGAGCGGCGCGCCCCATGTGCTGAACGTGCAGCCGCCGGTGTTCTCCGACAACAACGACAGCGCGCTGCTTTCGGCGGTGCTGAAGGTCGACCCCGAGGACCTGGCCGCCCGCGAGGCCATCGACTGGATGCGGGACAAGCTGCCCGCGGCGGCGGGAGAGAACGCCCGCATCGACGTCGGCGGGCCGACCGCGCTGATCAAGGACTTCGACGACCGGGTGTCCAGCACGCAGCCGCTGGTGTTCCTGTTCGTCGCGCTCATCGCGTTCGTGATGCTGCTGGTGTCCATCCGCTCGGTGGTCCTGGCGCTCAAGGGCGTGCTGATGACGGTGCTGTCGGTGGCCGCGGCCTACGGCAGCCTCGTGGTCGTCTTCCAGTGGGGCTGGTTCGAGGGGCTGGGCTTCGAGAAGATCGACTCGCTCGACAGCACCATCCCGCCGCTGGTCCTGGCGATGACCTTCGGGCTGTCGATGGACTACGAGATCTTCCTGCTCACCCGGATCCGGGAACGGTTCCTGCAGACCAACAACACGCGTGATGCGGTGGCCTACGGCGTCAGCACGAGCGCGCGCACCATCACCAGCGCGGCGCTGATCATGATCGCCGTGTTCATCGGCTTCGCTTTTGCCGGCATGCCGCTGGTGGCCCAGCTCGGCGTGGCCTGCGCCGTGGCGATCGCGGTCGACGCCACCGTGGTCCGGCTGGTGCTGGTGCCCGCACTGATGGCGATGTTCGACGAGTGGAACTGGTGGCTGCCGCACTGGCTGGATCGGCTGCTGCCCGAGGTGGACTTCGAGAAGCCGCTGCCCAAGGTCGAGGTCACCGATCTGGTGATCATTCCCGACGACATCTCGGCGCTGGGCCCCACCGGATCCGACCTGCGCATGATGGTTCGGACCGCGGCCAAGATGAAACACCTTGCCCCGCAGACGATCATCGTCACCGACCCGCTGGCGTTCAGCGGCTGCAGCAAACCGTCCTCGCGCCTGGCGGCACGGCGGCCAGGCGGCCCGAAGCGCTGCCCCGGCGTGCATCCGGTGACCATGTGGCGGGGCCGGCTCTCGGTCGCGGTCGACGCTCTAGAGACCGAAGCCGACGGAGCGCGGGCACCGATGGAACGCCTCGGCCCGGTGGAGACCACCAATGTGCAACTGCCGACCGGCGATCGGCTGCAGATTCCGACCGGCGCCGAAACGCTGCGGCTGAAAAGTTATCTGATCATGTGCCGCAACAGCACAAAGGACTATGAGGAGTTTGCTGACCTCGTCGATTCGGTAGAAACCGAGACAGCAGCTCTGGTGTTGTCGGGCATGGACCGGTATTACTGTGGGCAGAACCCGAAGAGCAGATGGGTCGCCACCCAGCTGGTGCGCCGGCTGGCCGACCCGCAGCCGTCCGATGAGCACGACTTCGTGATGTCGGACCCGGATGCGGCTGCCGAATGGGAGAAGGTCAGGCAGCGCTGCCTGTCGGTTGCGGTAGCAATGCTGGAGGAGGCGAAGTGACGTTGGCCCCCGACGTCCGGGAAACCAGGGACGCGCGGACTGCGCGGCGCGACGAGGTTCAGCCCGGCCAACCGTCGTCTCGGCGTCCCGCGGGGCCCCCGGCCCAACGCACTGCCGCTCAACGCACCTCGACACCGCGCACCGCAACGCAGCGCACGCCGGCACAGCGTGGTTCGGCACCTCGCGCTTCGACCCAACGCACTTCGCCACAACGCCCCCAGAATCAGCCCGCCCAGGTACAACGGACAGAGAAGGAACGCACTCCGGCGCGGAGTGCGAACGGACAGGGCGTCCAGGCAAAGAGCACACAGGGGCAGGGCACGCAGACACCACGTACACCGGTACAGCGCTCGCAGCAGCCGCGACCCGCGCGTCAGGCGCAGGCCGCGCCGCCGCAGCGTCAACCCGCATTCGACGACCGGCCGGTCGAGTACTGGCCGACCGCGGCGATCCGTGCGGCACTGGAGACCGACGACATGGCGGTCTGGCAGCGCATCGTCGCGGCGATCAAGCGTGACCCGTACGGCCGCACCGCCCGGCAGGTCGAAGAAGTGCTGCAGACCGCGCGTCCGTATGGGGTGTCGAAGGCGTTGTCCGAGGTGCTGGTGCGCACCCGCGAACACCTCGAGGCCACCGAGCGCGCCGAGGTGGCTCGCCAGATCCAGGCCATGCTGCGTCGCTCCGAACTCCAGGCCCCCGAATTCGCTTCGCGCATCGGCGTATCCAACGAGTCGTTCGCCGACTATCTGGAGGGCACGGTCAGTCCGCCCGCCTCGCTGCTGCTGCGTATGCAACGGCTCTCGGACCGGTTCGCCAAACTCGCCGCGCAGCGGTCCGCGAAATAACCCGGGATCTTCCCGGTTCCCGACGCCGTCTCCGCCGGAAGCTAGCGCTCCCAGCCGCGCAACAGTAATAGTGCGGCAATCCGCTGGGTCGGGGTGTTCAGACGGTCCTGCAGAATCCGGTCGACCTTTTTCATGCGCAGCCGGACGGTGTTCGGATGGACGTTGAGCGCCGCTGCGGCGTGGTTGACGTCGCCCCAGTGCTCCAGCCAGGTGCGCAGCGTGATGGTCAGTTCGGTCCCGTCCGTGCGGTCGGCGTCGCGCACTCGCTGCAGTTCGCTGTGTGCCACGGACTGCACCGCGGTGGCAGCACGGCGCAGAACGATGGTGTCCCAGACCTGCTCGTGGGTCGCGGATCTGAGGCCGAGGTGCAGCGCGGCGGCAAGAGTGTCGTCCGCTTCCGCGCGGGCGGTCGGCAGCCCCGCGTTGCCGGAGCTCGATCTGCTCGCGCCGACCGCCCCGGGACAGGCAGATCCGGCGATCTCGCACAGCCATGGCCAGCCGCCCGGCGCGGCACGTTGTCCGACCACCGCGTAGACGGCATCGTCGATGTCGACGAGCACGGGATCTTCCCACGACTTCTTTCGCAGGAACGTGCGCCACAGGGCCAGGTCCTCTCGAGCTTCCGCCTGCGAGAGTCGTTGCAAAGCAACTACTCTCACCGGTTCAGACAGCAACGGCACGTCCTGGCCGGCATCGTTGCCCGTCCCGGTCAACGCCGCGCGCAATTGGCCTACCGAATACCGGCCGGTCAACTCGAGTTCTGCGCAGAACCGCACCAGGTGCAATGCGACTGCGGTACTCGCCGCGGAAAGTCTGGCCTGGAGATCGGTGTCGAGCTCGCCGTCGAAGATGGCCCAGATCGAACCGACGAGTTGTCCGCCGACCCGCAACGGGATGACGAGACGCTGCGCGAAGCCGGGGCCCTCGGCGGGCACCAGAAACGGACGACTCTCCCGGGCCAGCCGTTTCAGTGCCCCACTGGCCCGCAGTCGCTTCAGCACCTCGGTGGGGACTGCGCGGCCCATGATGGTGGAGGTGCGGGCAGTGTCGGCGGTCTGCGTCGTTGCCGAGTAAGCGATCACGCGGTTCCGGGCGTCCTCGATGGTGACCGAAGAATTCAGAATCGACGCCACCACTTCGGCCAAGGCGAACAGCCCCTGCTGCGCTGACTCCGCCCCGGCCACCGCAGCCTGCTCCTCGAGCAGCAGGCTCCGCACGAACCAGATGAAATGCGACCACTCCATTTGCGGGTTCAGAGCCGCCAAGGTGACACCACGCGCGGCGCTGTGGGCGCAGACAGCGGGTGAAACCGGCTGCGGCAGCACCAAGGCCGCCGCACCGGAAGCCGCCGCCGCGTCGACGATCTGCATTTGCATCTGCTCGTCGGTGGCGCCGATGGCGGCGATCAGCGAACCGGCGCCGGGAGCCCGATGATCACCCCACAGGTGTACTGCCGACACCTCTCGCGGATTGCCCTCCACCATCGTGGTGACGACCCCAGCACCCAGCGCCTCGCAAAGGTCTACACCGTGGAGCATAGCCGGATTGTAGATACCGCACAGTCGCTCACGCGCACGGTGTCAGTTCCGAACAGGGGTGGAACCTGTTGCAGGCCACAGTATTGAACCGTGAACACACACAACAGTGTCCCGCGGCAGCAAGTAGCCGTGATCGGCGCCGGCATGGTGGGTTTGTGCACCGCCTGGTACCTCCAGGAGTACGACATCGACGTCACGGTGTTCGACCGCGACGATGTCGCCTCGGGATCGAGCTGGGGCAACGCCGGCTGGCTGACACCGAGTATTGCCACTCCCCTACCGGAACCCGCGGTACTGAAGTACGGGCTGCGGGCGCTGCTGAGCCACTCGTCGCCGGTCTATGTCCCACCGGCCGCCGATCCGAATCTGCTGCGATTCCTGACCCGGTTCGCGCGGAACAGCACCGCGAGGCGGTGGCAGAAGGCGATGCAGGCCCTGATTCCACTCAACAACGGGGCTTTGGCGGCGCTCGAAGAGATGGAACTCGACCTCTCCGAAAAATCGTCTCCTGCAGCACCTTTCACTGCCGCCTACCGCACCTACGCGGAACGGGAAGTGCTTCTCGACGAGATCAAACACATCCGGGCAGCAGGCCAGTCGGTCAACTTCGAGCTACTCAACGGACCCGAGGCCCGTGAGCAGGAACCCGCGCTCTCGTCGGAGATCAATGCCGCGATCAAGATCCTCGACGAGCGGTTCCTCAACCCCGCCGCCTTTGTTCATTCCATTGCCGACGCCGTTGCGGCCCGCGGCGGAAAGATCGTGCGTAACACCGCCGTTGACCATATCGACGAGAGCACCGGCGGTGTCCGTATCGCCGGCCGCTCCTTCGACGCCGTGGTGGTCGCCACCGGAGCACGGCTCAACAAGCTCGCGCGGCCCTTCGGGGTCAAGCGACTGGTCCAGGCCGGACGCGGGTACAGCTTCACCGTCAAGGTCGACCATCTGCCGCGCGGCCCCGTGTACTTCCCCGCCCAGCGCGTGGCGTGCACCCCGGTGGGCGACCGCCTTCGCATCGCCGGGATGATGGAATTCCGCGACGTAGAAGCGCCACTGGACCCCCGGCGAATCCGAGTGCTGCGTGACGCTGCGGCGGGATTGCTCGCGGGGGCTCACCTCGACCAGCGTGAGGACGAGTGGGTAGGAGCCCGCCCGTGCACCGCTGACGGACTGCCACTGATCGGACAATCGACCAGTCCCCGGGTGTTCATCGCCGGCGGACACGGCATGTGGGGCATCACGTTGGGCCCCGTCACCGGCAAGCTACTCGCTCGACAGATCGCCACCGGCCAAACCTCGGCAGCGCTGCGCGCCGTCGACCCGCTTCGATGAAAACGGAAGTGAATCCTCATGACTGAACTGCAGACGATTTCCTCACCCGCAGCCCCGGCAGCGGTTGGCCCCTACGTGCAGGCGGTTGCCCACGCCGGTGTCCTCTACTGCTCCGGCTCACTGCCGCTGAATCCGGCCACCGGGACCATCGACGCCTCCGACATCGCCGCTGAGGTGCGCCAGAGCCTGACCAATCTCGCGGCGGTGTGTGCCGAAGCCGGCACCGGTCTCGACCGTGCCCTGCGGACCACGATCTACACCACCCGATTGAGCTCTTTCGCCGACATCAATGCCGCGTACGCAGAGTTCTTCGACGAGCGGTTCCCGGCTCGTACCACCATCGAAGTGGCGGCGCTGCCGTTGGGCGCCACGGTCGAGATCGACGCGATCGTCGCACTGCGCTGAGCCCCGGACCGGGCGCCGGTCTCGTGCCGGCGCCTAGCGCGAATGCAGTGGAGTGACGTTGTCGACGAGCCAGCGGCCGTCGGTCTTGCTCAAGGCAACCCGCAGTGCCATCACCGCGTTGTCGGTGGGTTTACCCGGTGCGCTCTGCGTCCCGCGCAGCACCACGGCGACGCTGGCCACCTGCGGTCCGAGCGCCTCCACCCCGGCCGAGATCGTGGCAGCGGTGGCCGAGACGTTCTTGCTCGTCAATTCCTTTGCCACATTGGCGAATTCACTCTTGAACCGCTCAGCCTGCTGGGGCGACATCATGGCGGTGGCCCGGTCGATCGAGGCGGCCGGGCTCTGCGGGCTGAAGGTGGCGGTGGCCTCCGAGACGCTGCTGGCGATACGCACCACCTCGTCGCGGTCGTTGTTGAAGGTGCGGTCCGGAACCGTCCAGCGCAGGTACCCCACCGTCACCGCGGCCACCACCGCCGCCGCGGCCACAGCGGCGACCGCGAACCGCAGGCCCGGGGCGTAGTCGTCGGTACCCACCGTCACGCCGTCCCGGCGGGCCAGCACGATGTTGACGATGACGCCTTGCACGATCAACAGGCACAGCACCGAGCACAGCGAGACCCACCACAGCGGCCAGGCCAGCGCCAGGCCGATGTACACCAGCCCGGCGATCGCGGCCAGCGGTGCGGCGATGTCGAAGGCCAGGACGCGCAACCGGTTCCTCATCGGATCGGCTCCAGCCGCGAGATCATCAGGGTGCCGTCGACGTCTGAGACGTCCAACCGCAGTGTCCACCGCACGGTCTGGGGCTTGTCACTGCCGGCGTTCTCGCTGACCGAGGTCGCCACCACCAGCACGGTGTCGGTGCGCGAGACCATCCCGGCCAGATCGGCCTTGGGCGCGGGCATCGGCCTGCCGTCCGGTCCCGGTGGCGGGTGGTAGAGCGATTCGATGGCCACCGAGTCGATCTGCCCGGTGGTGCGGGTCTGCAGCCGCTGCACCAGATCGCGGTAGGGCGCCACGGCCGCGTCGAAGTCGGCGTTGAGCTGCCCGACGGTCCCTTCGCGCAGCTTCTGCATCCCCGCCTCGACGCTGTCCTTGTTGATGTTGATCAGGGTGTTGGTCCACTCCACGGCGGTGCGCAGCACCCGGGTCTGATACTCGCGCTCCCCGGCCTCGCTGCGGTGCCCGGACCACACCATCACGCCCAGGACCACCGCGACGACGGCGATCAGGCCGGCGACGGCCGACGCGAAGCCGAAGCCGGTGATGACACCTCCGGGGTGATCGGCTGGGCTTTCCTTGCTGTCCGTGCTGGAGGGCGCCTCGGGCATGGCCGTGAGGGTACCGGCCGCGCAACTCGACCAGCGCACCCGCGGCCTTCTGGAAGAATGTCGGGGTGACGGTAGAAGCCATCAAGTCGGGTATCGACCTGAGCCATGTCGACCCGCAAGCCCGCCCGCAAGACGATCTGTTCGGCCACGTCAACGGCCGCTGGTTGACCGACTACGAGATTCCCGCCGACCGCGCCACCGACGGCGCCTTCCGGCTGCTGCACGACCGTGCCGAGGAGCAGATCCGCGACATCATCACGCAAGCCAGTGAAACGGCTGCCGCGACCGGGTCCACGTCGCCTTCGGACGAACAGCGCATCGGTGATCTGTACGCCAGCTTCATGGATGAGGAGACCATCGCGGCCCGCGGCCTCACCCCGCTGCTCGAAGAGCTGGCCCTGATCGACGCGGCCGCCGACAGTGACGCGCTGGCCGTGGTGCTCGGTGGGTTGGAGCGCACCGGGGTGTCCGGCGGGGCCGGCGTCTACGTGGACACCGATTCCAAGGACTCGACCCGCTACCTGCTGCACATGAGCCAGGGCGGCATCGGCCTGCCCGACGAGTCGTATTACCGCGACGAGCAGCACGCCGAGATCCTGGCCGCCTACCCCGCCCACATCGCGCGGATGTTCGCGTTGGTCTACGGGGGCGATCAGAGCGAGACGGCGGCGCGGATCGTGGCCCTGGAATCCAAGCTGGCCGCCGCGCACTGGGACGTGGTCAAGCGCCGCGACGCGGACCTGACCTACAACCTGCGCCGGTTCGCCGACCTGGCCACCGACGCCCCCGGCTTCGACTGGACCGGCTGGCTGGGGGCGCTCGGGAGCAGCCCCGAGAAGGCCGCCGAGCTGGTGCTGCGCCAGCCCGATTACGTGACGGCGTTCGCCGCGCTGTGGTCGAGCGCGGACCTGGAGGACTGGAAGGCCTGGGCCCGCTGGCGGGTCATCCATTCGCGCGCCGGGCTGCTGACCGACGATCTGGTCGCCGAGAACTTCGACTTCTACGGCCGCACCCTGAGCGGCACCGAACAGAACCGCGACCGGTGGAAGCGCGGGGTGTCGCTGGTCGAGGGCCTGATGGGTGACGCCCTGGGCAAGCTGTACGTCCAGCGGCATTTCCCGCCGGAGGCCAAGGCCCGGATGGACGAGCTGGTGGCCAATCTGCGCGAGGCCTACCGGGTCAGCATCAACGACCTGGACTGGATGACGCCGGAGACCCGGGCCAAGGCCCTGGTGAAACTGGACAAGTTCACGCCGAAGATCGGCTATCCGGCCCGCTGGCGGGACTACTCGGCGCTGGTGGTCGAGCGCGACGACCTGTACGGCAACTACCGCCGCGGCCACGTGGTGAACTCCGACCGTGAGCTGGCGAAGCTGGGCGGCCCGGTGGACCGCGACGAATGGTTCATGACGCCGCAGACGGTCAACGCCTACTACAACCCGGGGATGAACGAGATCGTCTTCCCCGCAGCCATTCTGCAGCCGCCGTTCTTCGACGCCGAGGCCGACGACGCGGCCAACTACGGCGGTATCGGCGCGGTGATCGGGCATGAGATCGGGCACGGCTTCGACGATCAGGGCGCCAAGTACGACGGCGACGGCAATCTGGTGGACTGGTGGACCGATGCCGACCGCGCCGAATTCGGGGTCCGCACAAAGGCTTTGATCGACCAATACGAGAAGTTCAGCCCGCGCGGGCTGGCTGCCACCCACCACGTGAACGGCGCGTTCACCGTCGGCGAGAACATCGGCGACCTCGGCGGCCTGTCCATCGCCCTGCTGGCCTATCAGCTGTCACTGAAGGGTCAGGAGGCGCCGGTGATCGACGGGCTGACCGGCGTTCAGCGCGTCTACTTCGGCTGGGCTCAGGTGTGGCGGACCAAATCCCGTGAGGCCGAGGCGATCCGGCGGCTGGCGGTGGATCCGCACTCTCCGCCGGAGTTCCGCTGCAACGGCGTCATCCGCAACATCGACTCGTTCTACGAGGCGTTCGAGGTGTCCGACACCGACGAGCTGTACCTGGAGCCGGCGCAGCGCGTCCGGATCTGGAACTAGCCACAGATACGACAAAACCCCCGCATTTCTGCGGGGGTTTTGTCGTATGCGTTGGGTCTAGAACATCTGCCAGTCCGACGCGCCGTCCGGTGCGTTGTACAACCCGACGGAGTTCTTGATCACCACCGGATCGCCACTGCCGAAGTTGTCGTAGAACCACTGGGCATTGGCCGGGCTCAGGTTGATGCAGCCGTGGCTGACATTGCGCTTGCCCTGGTCGCCGACCGACCACGGGGCGCTGTGCACGAAGATGCCGCTGTTGTCGATGCGGACCGCATCCTGCACCTTGAGCTTGTAACCCTCGGCCGAGTCGACCGGGACGCCGTAGGTGGACGAGTCCATCACGATGTCGGGGAATTTCTCCAGCACGTAATAGGTGCCGTTCTTGGTCTCATGCTTGCCGTCGGGCTTGCCCATCGACACCGGGAAGGTCTTCTCCAGCTTCCCGTTGCGCATGACCTCCATCTGCTTGGTCTTGTCGTCGATGGTGGCCACCAGGTAGTCGCCCACCCGGAAGCTCGACTTGGTACCGGCCGCGTCGATGTTCACCACCGTGTTGGACGGCCAGAAGTCCTGTGGCCGCCAGCGCAGCTGCGTGTCGGTGACCCAGTAGAAGCGACCCGCCACCGGAGGGTTCGAGGTGATCCGGATGGCGTCCTGGGCCATCTGCCGGTCGGCGATCGGCCGCTGGAAGTTGATGTAGATGGGCTTTGCCACACCCACCATCGATCCGTTGACCGGGTTGAACGACGGCGGCAGGAACGGCGCCTCACCGGTGAACGGCGTGGAGTTCTGCCCCGGCGCGTCGCCATCCGTGAAGGGGACGGTCGGCGATCCGTAGTTGACGATCGGCGCGGGCGTCGTGGGGGCGCCGGGAGCCGCTGCGGCCGGAGCCGCCGGGTCGGCCGGCAGCGGGGGGATGTACGCGCCGGGCGGGGGACCCGGTACAGCGGGGTCGACGGGTGCCGGCGGCACCTCCGGGTCTGCGTACGCCGACGGGCTGAGCACCAGTCCGCCCACCAGTCCCGCAGCCATGAAGGCGGTGATCAGTCGACGNATCGTCCACGCCGCCAGCGCGATCACCGCGGCGGCCGCGGCGATCACTGCGGCGGCCGGTCGCCAGCCCCACAGCTCGCTGAGCGCGGCGGTGAGCGGATTGCCCACCACCAGAGCCAGGCCGGTGCCGACGTAGACCGCCGCGGTGGCGCGTCCGGCATGGCTGGCCGGGACCAGCCGGGCGCCGATCGGGGCGATCACCGACCACATCAGCCCGTGCGCGAGCGCACAGAGGACGCGCCCGCCGGCCAGCACCGCGAAGTTCGGCGCGAGTGCCGAGATCACCTGAGAGATGGTCAGGCACACCAGGGTGACGACCAGCGTCCGGCGCCGGGGCCAGCGCGCGGTCAATCGCACCAGCGCGACCGTGGTGAGCGCGGCCACCAGGGCATAACCGGCCATCAACGTGGCCACCAGACCCTCGCTGACGCGCAGGTCCGTGGCAATCGCAGGCAGGGCGCCGACCGGAAGCATCTCGGCCGTGACGTAGCTGAAGGCCGCCGCAGCGAGGATGGCGAGTTGCGTCGCAACACGCGGTGTCCACGGGCTGGCGTGGGCGGCGACCGATTCGCCGGTGACGCTGAAGGTCATGCTGGAATGCCACGGTAGTGCCCGGACGTGTCCGGTGGCCCGCCGACGCGGCGGCGGGCCCGACGCCTTTGTCCGGCCGCAGCACCAGGAGCGCGCACAATCGATTCCGTGATTGTCGCGTTCAGCATCAGCCCGGCCGGCGGGGACGAAACCGGAAGTGTCGGCGCCGCGGTGGCCGAGGCCGTACGTATGGTGCGTGCCTCGGGTCTGCCCAACGAGACCAATGCCATGTTCACCAACATCGAGGGTGAATGGGACGAGGTGATGGCGGTGGTGAAACAGGCCGTGGACGTAGTGGCGGCCGTGTCACCCCGCGTCAGCCTGGTACTCAAAGCCGACATCCGGCCCGGTTACACCGGCCAGCTCACCGCGAAGGTCGAGCGGATCGAGCAGGCACTCGGCGACTGATCAGGACCGGACCAGGCGGGCGATGGCCGCCGATGCCTCGGCCAGCTTGGCGTCGGCCTGGTCCCCGCCCTCGGAGACGGCCTGCGTCACGCAATGCCCCAGGTGCTCGTCGAGCAGGCCGAGCGCGACCGATTGCAGCGCGCTGTTGACCGCGCTGATCTGCGTGAGGACGTCAATGCAGTACTTGTCCTCATCGATCATCTTGGCGATGCCCCGGACCTGGCCTTCGATCCGGCGCAGCCGCTTTGCGTAGTTTTCCTTCTGCGCCGAGTAGCCGTGGGCACCCGAGTCGTCTACCGCGTCCATGACCCCAGTATACGGGTACCCCACAGGGGTATGCATATCGTTTCGGCCGGGGGAAATGGCGCCCGCACCATCGTGCGGTTCCTCAGCGCAAAGAATTTGGGCGGCTAACTAACCGAGGGGCATACTTACCTGCATGTCTGCCGAGACCCCTGACATCAAACCCCGCAGCCGCGACGTCACCGACGGCCTGGAGAAGGCCGCAGCCCGGGGAATGCTTCGGGCGGTAGGTATGGGCGACGACGACTGGGTCAAGCCGCAGATCGGCGTCGGGTCGTCGTGGAACGAGATCACCCCCTGCAACATGTCGCTGCAGCGCCTGGCGCAGTCGGTCAAGAACGGCGTGCACGAGGCCGGCGGGTACCCGCTGGAGTTCGGCACCATCTCGGTGTCCGACGGCATCTCGATGGGCCACGAGGGCATGCACTTCTCCCTGGTTTCCCGTGAGGTGATCGCCGACAGCGTCGAGACCGTGGTGCAGGCCGAGCGCCTCGACGGCACCGTGCTGCTGGCCGGGTGCGACAAGTCGATCCCAGGCATGCTGATGGCCGCCGCGCGCCTCAACCTGGCGAGCGTGTTCTTCTACAACGGCTCGATCATGCCGGGTGTCGCGAAGCTCACCGACGGCACCGAGAAGGAAGTCACGATCATCGACGCCTTCGAGGCGGTCGGCGCGTGTGCACGCGGTCTGATGTCGCGCGAGGACGTCGACATCATCGAGCGGGCGATCTGTCCGGGCGAGGGCGCGTGCGGCGGCATGTACACCGCCAACACCATGGCCTCGGCCGCCGAGGCGCTCGGTATGTCGTTGCCGGGCAGCGCATCTCCGCTGGCCGTCGACAAGCGTCGCGACGAGTACGCCCGCAAGTCCGGTGAGGCCGTCGTCGAACTGCTGCGCCGGGGCATCACCGCGCGCGACATCCTGACCAAGGAGGCGTTCGAGAACGCCATCGCGGTGGTGATGGCGTTCGGCGGGTCCACCAACGCGGTGCTGCACCTGCTGGCCATCGCCCGCGAGGCCGAGGTCGAGCTGACCCTGGACGATTTCACCCGCATCGGCAACAAGGTGCCGCACCTGGCCGACGTGAAACCGTTCGGCCGCCACGTCATGAAGGACGTCGACGAGATCGGCGGTGTGCCGGTGGTGATGCGCGCCCTGCTGGATGCCGGTCTGCTGCACGGTGATTGCCTGACGATCACCGGCAAGACCATGGCCGAGAACCTCGCCCACATCGCCCCGCCCGACCCGGACGGCAAGGTGCTGCGCGCGATGAACAACCCGATCCACCCGACCGGCGGCATCACGATCCTGCACGGCTCGCTGGCCCCCGAGGGTGCGGTGGTGAAGTCGGCCGGCTTCGATTCCGACGTGTTCGAAGGCACCGCACGGGTTTTCGAGCGGGAGCGGGCCGCCCTGGATGCACTGGAGGACGGCACCATCACGCACGGCGACGTCGTCGTGATCCGCTACGAGGGACCCAAGGGCGGTCCCGGTATGCGCGAGATGCTGGCCATCACCGGCGCCATCAAGGGCGCGGGTCTGGGCAAGGACGTGTTGCTGATGACCGACGGCCGGTTCTCCGGCGGGACCACGGGCCTGTGCGTCGGGCACATCGCGCCGGAGGCCGTCGACGGCGGGCCCATCGCGTTCGTGCGCGACGGTGACCGGATCCGCCTCGACGTCGCCAACGGCACGCTCGACGTGCTGGTCGACGAGGCCGAATTCGAGGCCCGCAAGGCCGGTTTCGGGCCGCTGCCCCCGCGGTACAAGACCGGCGTGCTGGCCAAGTACACCAAGCTGGTCCAGTCCGCAGCCGTCGGCGCCGTCTGCACGTAGTTCCCCTGCACCGCGAGCGTGCGTGTCTGTCGGCCGGCACACCGCAAAACGTCGGCATTCCACGCACCCTCGCGGGCCGGTAGAGTGACGTCGGGCGCGCAGGATCGCCCGACGTCCGCTCGAAGAGGCACAGCCTCCCTGCCGATCAGTTGACATGTGACCGACCTCTTCTCGGCCCGATTCGCGGACGCGGGCGTGTGAGAGGAGGCCGTCATGGCCAGCTGTCTGCCGAGCAATCCCTCGATCGACCGACTGCGCAAGGAAGCCCGCAAGCGGCAGCGCGCGAATCGCATCCAGCTGCACGAAGCCCAGTTCGCCGTCGCCCGCGACTACGGATTCAGCAGCTGGCCCAAGCTCGTGCACTACCTGCGCGACGCGGCCGAGCTCAGCGTCGATCCCGGCGCGCTCGACGAGAAATCCCTGCACCTCGCGGACCGATTCTGTTCATGGGCGTCGTTGCGCTACAACGAAACCGACGCACCACCCCGCCGGCAGGCCGCCGCGGACCTGCTGAACAACCGGCCGAACCTGGTCGATGACAGCATCTGGGCCGCCGCCTCGGCGGCGGACCCGGAGGCTCTGGCCCGTCACCTCCGAGACCGTTCCATACCGGCGAACCGCACCGGCGGCCCGTTCGGCTGGGCCCCGCTGATGTACCTGTGTTATTCGCGGGTTCCGTCGGACCGCACCGCCGATGACGTGCTCGGCGCCGCGACCCTGCTGCTCGATGCCGGTGCCGATCCGAACGCCGGATATCTCTGGTGCGGGTTGTCGACCCCGTTCACGGCGCTGACCGGGGTGTTCGGCGAGGGCGAGCAAGGCCCGCGGCGTCAGCCCCGACACCCCTTCGCCGCCGAACTGGCCACCCTCCTGCTGGATCGCGGTGCCCACCCCGTCGACCAGCAGACGCTCTACAACCGGATGTTCCGGCCCGACGATTCCCACCTGGAACTCTTGTTCGCCCACGGGCTGGCCGACGCCGGGCCGAGCCCGTGGGAACTACGTCTGGGTGAGGCGATGGAAACCCGCGAGCAGATGTGGCGCCGGCAGATCGACTGGGCCGCCGAACACGGCTTCACCGCTCGGCTCGAGTTGTTGGCCCGCAACGGAATCGACGTCTCGGGCGTGGAGGTGGTCACCGCCGAATTCCCGACCGACCCGAACGCTTTCGACGACGAGGGCGCAACGGCCTTGCACCACGCGGCTTGGGAAGGCGACGTCGAGCTGATCGGACGACTGCTCGACGCCGGGGCCGACCCGAGTCTCACCGATCGGCAGTTCGGCTCGACCCCGCTGGCCTGGGCCGAGCACGCCTATCAGGCCGAGGCCGCCGACCTGCTGCGGCCACGAACGCCGCGCTAGCGCAATCTATTCGGGCGCAGCCGACCTCACCAGCCGGGGTCCCGGCCGGTCCAGGGGATCGCCTACCGGCTACGCGTGTCGCGGCTCAGAATTGCGCACCCTCATCCCGAAGTACATCGCGTTGAAGCCCAGCAGCATCACGAGGCCACCGCTGATCACATGCGACCAGATCATCCCGGCGGTCGGTCCGCTGACGAACACCCACGGCGAAATGATCAGCCACACACCGAAGATCGGCAGTGTCCAGGTCATGCCGTGCGCGCGGTCCAGCGCAAAGCTGAAACACATCGACAGGAACGCGATGGCGCCGCCGACGATCAGATCGTTGACGGTCAGCCGGCCGAAGGCGTCGTACCCGACGATCCATGGCGAGAGGGCGACGTACATCGCCGTCAGCAACGTCAGGCCGAACGTGAGCTGCGCGGCCATCGACTCCGCGACCCGGTCATAGCCCGCCCGCAGGGCCAGGATGTCCGGGTGCTGGTCGATCGATGAATGGACTGTACTCATTTCTTGTCCTTTCCGTTACACGGCAGGACGTTTGGGTCCTGCCGCACCCATCCATCGCTTCTCAGATTACGCCGAGATCGACACCTTGGGGCCGCCGATCTCGGGCGCCGGTCCCGGGCCAAGTAGGGTGTTTCCGATGCGGTGGCGCAGCAACGCCGAACCGGATGAGACCACCGGAGCGCGGCGGCAACTCGGCTGGTTCGCGACNGCCGCCGGCCAAGAACCCGCCGCGCTTCGCCGACCGGTGGCCGGCGGCCGCGCGCACCCCGGTCGGGCTGGTATTGCTGGTGGTCTACCTGTTCACCGTGTTCGACAAGCTGAACACCGCCTACTTCACGCCAGAGACCTCGTGCGGCAGTGAGCTGTTCGGTCAGCTGATCTGGCTCAACGGCTTCGGCGATGTGATGTTGAGTCCCGCGGTGGGGCAGGTCGTGGCCATCGCGACCGTGGTGGCCGAGGCCGTCATCCTCGGCCTGCTGGCGGTGCCGCGGCTGCGCTACTGGGGCGTGGTGCTGGGCGTGGTCTTTCACTCGGTCCTCGGGCTGGCCTCCTTCTACGACTTCGCCACGGTCGTCTTCGCGGTATACGTGCTGCTGGTTCCGACCGAGGCGTTCGCCGTTCCCGGCCCGCGGACCACCGCGCTGCGGCGCCTGGCGCTCACCGGTTTCGCGGCCCACGTGCTGCTGAGTGTGGTGTCGAGTTCCGCCGAATCGCCGACCAGCCCGATCGGTCTGCCCTGGCACACCCTGCTGGTGCTCACCTGGCTGGTGGCCGTCGGCCCGCTGATGTTCGTGGTGGTGCGCGGCTACCGCGACGCCCGGGCCGCCGGCGCCGAAACCCCGGGATGGCGCCTGCGGCCGGTCGTACTGCTGGTGGTACCGCTGCTCGCTCTGGCCAACGGGCTGACGCCCTACCTGGGGCTCAAGACCGTCGCCAACTACTCGATGTTCAGCAATCTGCACACCGAGGAGGGCACCACCAATCACCTGCTGCCGGGTGTCACCGCCGTGCAGCTGACGGACTACCAGCGTGACACCGTGACCGTGGTGGGGCTCGAGTTCCCGACGCGGTCGGGCGACATGACAGCGCTGCGCCGGCAAGCCCGCTGGATGTCGGAGGATCCCCCGGTCCGGATTCCCTGGCTGGAACTGCGACGCACCGTGCTGCTCTGGCAGGACGCGGGCATCGACGGCATCCGCATCGCGTACGTGCGTGACGGGCCACCCCGGGTGGTCGACGACGCGACCGCGGATCCCGTGCTCGCAGCCCCGATGCCGTGGTGGCAACGGCATCTGCTGGCGTTCCGCGCCGTCGACTCGGGCTGGGGCCCCGACGCCTGCCGCTGGTAGCCCTGCCCCTCCTGCCCCTGCACCTGCACCTGCACCTGCACCTGCACCGCCAGCGTGCGTGTTTGTCGGCCGCCACGCCGTGATTCGCCGACACTCTGTGCACGCTCGCGGCCGCGTGGATGACGCAGAATCGCGGTATGGACATCGCCGATCGGTTGAAACTCGATGTGCCGGTAGCCCAGGCCGGCATGGGCGGCGGCATCGCTGGCGCACCGCTGGCCGCGGCGGTATCGGCGGCCGGCGGAATGGGCACCTTGGGTCTCGTGCCGCCGGCTCAGCTCACAGCGGCCATCGCCGCGGTTCGCGAACAGGCGCCGGGCCGCGCCATTGCGGTCAATCTGTTGATGCCGTTCACCCGACGCCGCCATGTCGAAACCTGCCTCAAGGCACGGATCGACATCGCGGTGATGGCCTTCGCGATCGACCGTGCATTGATCCGGCAGCTTTCCGGGGCTGGGGTTTTCGTCATGGTGCTGGTCGGCACCGAAGCCCAGGCCGCCGAGGCGCTGGCCTACGGCGCCGACGGGTTGATCGCCCAGGGCCGTGAGGCGGGCGGGCATCTGGTCGGCACCGTCGCTCAACCCGATTTCCTGCCAAAGGCATTGGCACTGGCCGGCTCTCGTCCGGTCTTTGCCGCGGGTGGGATCGCCAGTGCGGCCGATACGCGTGCGGCGCTGGCCGCCGGGGCGGCCGGGTGGTGGCGGGCACCCGGTTTCTGCTCACCCACGAGTCCGGCGCACACCCGGCCTACCGGCAGCGGATCATCCACGCGGACAAGACGATCGAGACGATGGCGTTCGGCCTGTCCTGGCCGCAACGGCATCGCGTCCTGCCCAACGCCGTCACGAATCGCTGGTGCCACCCGGATGGCAGCGCGCGCCGGCTGCCGGCGGCCATCAACCGGTTCAGTGCACCGCTGTCCCGCATCCCCGACCGCGGCGACGGCGCCCTGCTGCACCTGCAACGCCCGGCGCTGCCGTTCCTCACTCCGCTGACCCTGACCGCAGGCATGCCGGCCGAGTGGGCGGACCGCGCGGCGCTGTACGCCGGCGAGACCGCGCTGCGGCTCGACGAAGTCACCTCCGCGGCACAGGCCGTCGCAGACCTCACGCCCTAGGTGCACGCTCGCCGGCCGCGAGCGTGCGCAAAGTGTCGGCGATTCACGGCGTGGCGGCCGACAAACACGCACGGTCGCGGTGCAAAGGGGGCCGGAGCAGCCCGGTCCAGCAGTACGCTGCGATCATGGCCAAACCGGAGAAGGGCAAAGCCCCCACCCCGTGCGCCCACAACCACCATCACGCATTGGTGCAATTCGACAAGAGTGCGAGCTGACATGACGGAGACGCAGATCGACGAGGCCCTCGAGCAGCTCGTCGAGGGCGAGAAGACTTGGTCTTCACTGACATTGGCGGCCCGACGCGGTCTGCTCGACGAAGTGCGGACGCTCACGGTCCGCCACGCCGGAGAGTGGGTGGATGCCGCCGTCGGCATCAAGCAGCTCGATCCGTCGTCGCCGCTGGTCGGCGAGGAGTGGATGTCCGGCCCGTACTCGCTGGCCGCGGGCCTGGGCGCCCTGTCCGAGAGCCTGGCCAAGCTCGAAGCGGGCCGCAGCCCACTGGACGGCGCCGAGTTCGGCTATGCGCCCGGCGGCCGCACCACCGTAAAGGCCTTGCCGCTCAACACGTTCGATCAGCTGCTGCTCTCCGGGTTCAGCGCCGAGGTGTGGCTGCAACCCGGCATCGAGAAGGCCGAGGCGATCCGCTCGGCCGGCCTGGCCCAACGCGATCCGTCCCGCACCAACGGTGTCGGCGCGGTGCTGGGTGCGGGCAACATCTTCTCGATCGCGCCGCTGGACACCATCTATGAGCTGTATGCCAACAACCGGGTGGTGGCGCTCAAGCTCAACCCGATCACCGATCCGCTGCTGCCGGTGCTCACCAAGGTGCTGGCTCCGTTCATCGCGATCGGGGCGGTGCGGATCCTGACCGGTGGCGCCGAGGCAGGCACGTATCTGGTGCGGCACAAGCTCGTCGACCACGTGCACATGACCGGCAGCGCACTCACCTATGACGCCATCGTGTTCGGCACCGGCGAGGACGGTGCCCGGCGCAAGGCCGCCGACGAACCGGTGCTGGACAAGGAGATGACCGCCGAGCTCGGCGGGGTGTCACCGACGATCGTGCTGCCCGGCTCGTGGAGCCGGGCCGACATCGAGTTCCAGGCCAATCACGTTGCCACGCAACGGTTGCACAACAACGGCTACAACTGCGTGGCCGCACAGGTGGTGGTGCTGCCCAAACGCTGGGCACAGCGCGAGGAGTTCATCGCCGCGCTCGGCAAGGCGGTCAACGACGCACCGGCGCGGGCCGCCTACTACCCCGGCTCGGACGCCAGGGTCGCCGGCGCCGACGCGTCGTACCCGGACGCACGACACCTGGGTGATCGGGGTGCGCGGGTGCTGGTGGTCGATCCGGCCAACCGCGAAGCGCTGTTGCGCACCGAATACTTCGGTCCGGTGCTCGGGGTGATCGAGCTCGACGTCCCTGACGAGAACTTCGCCGAGGAGGCCGTGCGCGTCGCCAACGACGAGTTCGTCGGCACCCTGGGGGTGAACATCATCGGCCATCCTGATTCCATCGCGAGCCTCGGCGACAAGTTCGACCGCCTGATCGAGCAGCTGCGGTACGGCACCATCGCGATCAACGCGTGGACGGGGGTCGGCTACCTGACCCCGACCGCCACCTGGGGCGCGTTCCCCGGGCACAAGCGCAACGACATCCAGAGCGGAACGGGCGTGGTGCACAACGCTTTCCTGCTCGACCGCCCGGAGCGCACGGTGGTGCGGGGCCCGTTCCGGCCCGCGCCACGCTCGGTGTTCCGGGGCGAGTGGTCGTTGTCGCCGAAGCCGCCGTGGTTCGTCAACAACCGCACCGCGGCGACGACGGGCCGGCTGCTGGTGGATTTCGCCGGTGCCCCGGGCTGGGGCAAGCTGCCCGCGATCTTCGCCTCTGCGCTGCGCGGCTAGTTCGACACGGCCGGGGTGACCGGCGCCCGCAGCAGCCGCTGCGTGCAGTCGAGCAACACGCGGTGCAGGTCCTCGTCGCTGACGTCGTTGAGTTGGGGGTCCGTGGCACTGCCGTACACGCCGGAGGCCAGCATCGAGATGATGATCCGGTCGGCAACGGCGGGATCGGGGCCGAGCAGGATCGCGGTGAGTCGTTCGATCGTGTCCTGGAGTTCGGCACGGCTCTGCACCAGGCCGTCGATCACCGGGTCGCCGTGAAATACCGCCGTGACCCGGCGGTGCCGCACGGCCATCTCCACCATGCCGCTGATCGCGGCCTCGCGCTGCGCCTCCGGCGTCGACATCGCTTCGGCGATCCGGAGCAGCCGCATCATGTCGTCGAAGACCGGCTGGATGACCGCGAGCACGATCTCGTCCTTTGAATGGAACTGGTAGTAGACGGCGGCCTTGCTGACCCCCAGGCGGTCGGCGATCATCTGCAGCGACGTGCCGTTGACGCCGTGCTCCGCGAACAGGCTCAACGCCGCCTCCAGCACCCGCTCGCGCGCAAAGCCGCGCGGCGCAACCGCCTTCGCCAACACCAGTCCCTTCGTCGCGCTGAGCGTACCCAAGGGTGCTAGATCACACCGTAAATTAAATTAACTAACTTGATTGCAGTTAGCCGACTGTATAAGTTTCACTTTACATCCGGCAAGGACGTCTGCGGGGAGGAGTGCCGATGCCGAGCTCATGCGTGGCGAACCCGGCACAGCTCCTCGACACGTACCTCCTGTCGGCCGTCCAATCGGGCGTCGACCAGGTGGTATTCCTCGCCTCCGACCTGGACCCGCGCCCGTACCGGCTGCCCTGGCCCGCCGGTACCACCGTCTATGTCGTCGACAATCCCGCGATTCTCGAGGTCAAGACCGACGCGCTGACCGGCACCATCCCTACGACCACCGTCCGCGGGGTGCCTGCCGACATCGCCGACGACTGGCCCGGAGCGCTGATCCGGGCGGGTTTCGACGCCGACCGGGCCACCCTGTGGAGCGTCGAAGGCGTACTACCCTTCATCCCATTGGACGAACAGCGTCGACTCGTCGCCGATATCACCGCGCTCAGTGCGCCGGGCAGCAGGCTGATCTCGGAGATTTCCGTCAGTCCCTTCCGGGACGACTCCGACGGAGATCCGGACGCAGATAACTGTTGGCGGCAATCCGCCGACGCCGACATGATCACGAAGTGGCAGTGGAGCTTCACCGCCAGCCGGTACGTCACCGCGTACCTGACCTGCGAAAGGCCGACCCGCGAACATGAAGCTGTTGAGACGGTTCTGGATTCCGTTGATCATCGCCGCGGTGGTGTTGGTCGGCGCGTTCACGGTGATGCGGGTGCGCACCTTCTTCGGCGCCGGCGACGGTTCGGGGATCTCCAGCGCCAAGGTCGACGACACCAAGCCGTTCGACCCCAAGGTCGTGGTCTATGAGATCTACGGCGAGCCCGGGGCCTATGCCGACGTGAACTACCTCGATCTCGACGCCCAGCCCCAGCGCATCGACGGGGTGCCGCTGCCCTGGACGCTGCGACTGGAGTCCACCGCCCCGTCGGTGTTCCCCAACATCGTGGCCCAGGGCAACGGCAGCACGATCAGCTGCCGGATCACCGTCGATGACGAACTCAAGGACGAGCGAACCTCCAACGGCGTCAACGCCCAGACCTTCTGCCTGGTGAAATCTGCATGAGCAATTACGACACCCCGACCGATGCGTTCCCGGTCGCCTCCGCGCCCAAGCACACCAACCACGGTGGCATCGCCAAGTGGATCCGTCGCCTGGCCATCCCGATCATCATCGGCTGGGTCGCGATCATCGGCGTCTTCAACACCATCGTTCCCCAGCTCGAAGAGGTCGGGAAGATGCGCTCGGTGTCGATGACACCGGACGAGGCGCCGTCGATGATCGCCATGAAGCGCGTCGGCGAGGTGTTCCAGGAGTTCAAGTCCAACAGCTCGGTGATGGTCGTGCTCGAGGGCGACCAGCCGCTCGGCGAGGACGCACACAAGTACTACGACGAGATCGTCGCCAAGCTCGAGGCCGACAAGGCCCACGTCGAGCACGTCCAGGATTTCTGGGGCGACCCGCTGACCGCCTCCGGCGCCCAGAGCTCCGACGGCAAGTCCTCCTATGTGCAGGTCTACACCGCCGGTAACCAGGGTGAGGCCCTGGCCAACGAATCGGTGGAAGCCGTCGGCAACATCGTCAAGTCCGTGAGCGCCCCCGACGGGGTCAAGGCCTATGTGACCGGCCCGGCCGCACTGTCGGCCGATCAGGAGATCGCCGGTAACCGCAGCATGCGGATGATCGAGGCGCTGACCTTCACGGTCATCATCATCATGCTGCTGATGGTCTACCGCTCCATCATCACCGTGATCCTCACCCTGGTCATGGTGGTGCTGTCGCTCACGGCGGCCCGCGGCGTGATCGCATTCCTGGGCTACTACAACATCATCGGGCTGTCGACGTTCGCGACGAACCTGTTGGTGACATTGGCCATCGCGGCGGCCACCGACTACGCCATCTTCCTGATCGGCCGATATCAAGAGGCCCGAAGTGTCGGTGAAGACCGGGAACAGGCCTACTACACGATGTTCCACGGCACCGCGCACGTGGTGCTGGGCTCCGGCCTGACCATCGCCGGCGCCACCCTGTGCCTGCACTTCACCCGCCTGCCGTACTTCCAGTCACTGGGCATCCCACTGGCCATCGGCATGGTGACCGTGGTGGGTGCGGCGCTGACCATCGGTCCGGCGATCATCACGGTGGCCAGCCGGTTCGGCAAGGTCCTGGAGCCCAAGCGAGCGTCGCGGACCCGCGGCTGGCGCAAGATCGGTGCGGCCGTGGTGCGTTGGCCCGGACCGATCCTGATCGCCACCATCGCGATCTCTCTGGTCGGTCTGCTGACCCTGCCGGGCTACCGGACCAACTACAACGACCGGGACTACATGCCGGCCGACCTGCCCGCCAACAGCGGCTACGCCGCGGCCGACCGGCACTTCTCCCCGGCCCGGATGAACCCCGAGCTGCTGCTGGTGGAAAGCGACCACGACCTGCGCAACTCGGCGGACTTCCTGGTCATCGAGCGGATCGCCAAGCGAATCTTCCAGGTGCCCGGCATTTCTCGGGTCCAGGCCATCACGCGGCCGCAGGGAACGCCGATCGAGCACACCTCGATCCCGTTCAACATCAGCATGCAGGGCACGACGCAGACGATGAACCAGAAGTACATGCAGGACCGGATGGCCGACATGCTCAAGCAGGCCGACGAAATGCAGATCACCATCGACACGATGGACAAGATGATCGCGCTGATGGAACAAATGCGCGACGTCATGAATAGCATGGTCGGCAAGATGCACGGGATGCTCGACGACATCAAGGAATTGCGGGACAACATCTCGGATTTCGACGATTTCTTCCGGCCGATCCGTAACTACCTGTACTGGGAACCGCACTGCTACAACATCCCGATGTGCTGGTCGATCCGGTCGGTGTTCGACACGCTTGACGGAATCGACACCATGACAGCCGATTTCGAGCAGATCGTGCCCGACATGGACAAGATGAACGCGCTGATCCCGGTGATGATCGCCAACATGCAGCCGATGATCGCGACCATGAAGACGATGAAGACCATGATGCTGACCATGCAGGCCACCCAGGGCGGTCTGCAGGATCAGATGGCGGCCATGCAGGACAACTCCACCGCCATGGGTCAGGCCTTCGACGCCGCCAAGAACGACGACTCGTTCTATCTGCCACCGGAGACCTTCGAGAACGAAGACTTCAAGCGGGGCATGAAGATGTTCCTGTCCCCCGACGGGCACGCGGTGCGCTTCATCATCAGCCACGAGGGCGACCCGATGAGCCCCGAGGGCATCAAGCACATCGATGCCATCAAGCTGGCGGCCAAGGAAGCGATCAAGGGCACCCCGCTGGAGGGCTCCAAGATCTACCTCGGCGGCACCGCGGCCACCTTCAAGGACATGCAGGAAGGCGCCAACTACGACCTGCTGATCGCCGGAATCGCCTCGCTCTGCCTGATTTTCATCATCATGCTGCTCATCACGCGCAGCGTGGTGGCCGCCGCGGTCATCGTCGGCACCGTGGTCATCTCGTTGGGCAGCGCGTTCGGTCTGTCGGTGTTGATCTGGCAGCACCTGATCGGGCTGGAGCTGCACTGGATGGTGCTGGCCATGTCGGTGATCATCCTGTTGGCCGTGGGTGCGGACTACAACCTGCTCCTGGTCTCCCGACTCAGGGAGGAGATCCACGCCGGCCTGAATACGGGCATCATCCGCGCCATGGGCGGCAGTGGGTCGGTGGTGACGGCCGCCGGTCTGGTGTTCGCGTTCACCATGATGTCGATGGCGGTCAGCGAGCTGGCGGTGATCGGCCAGGTGGGCACCACGATCGGCCTGGGTCTGCTGTTCGACACCCTGGTGATCCGCGCGTTCATGACGCCGTCCATCGCGGCGCTGCTCGGCAAGTGGTTCTGGTGGCCGCAGATGGTCCGCCAGCGCCCCAAGCCCGAGCCCTGGCCCCAGCCGATCCAGCGCGAGCCGCAGGACACCCTGGCTTAACCGCCGCACCGCGAGCGTGCGTGTCTGCTGGTCGACACCCCGTCAACCACCGGCAGATTGCGCACGCTCGTGGCGTTCGAGGGGGGCAGTTGGAGCGGGCTACCTGACGAGCGCGACCGCGAAGCCGTCCCAGCCCTTGGTGCCCACCGTCTGAATCGCCGCAGTGTCCAGCCGCGGGTGGCGGCCCATCATCTCCAGCATGTCGCGTACCGCCTGCGCCTGGTGATCGTCGGCCGCGGGCGCCAGCACCCGGCCGAAGCGGGTGACGTTGTCCACCACGATGATCGACCCCGGCCGGCCCAGTTTGACCGCCCACTCGACATAGCCGATGTTGTTCTCCTTGTCGGCGTCGATGAAGGCGAGATCGAACGTGTCGCCCCGCTCGGCCAGCCGCGGCAGCGTGTCCAGCGCGGCACCGACGATCACCTCGACACGGTCGGCGACCCCGGCCCGCTGCAGATTGGCCCGCGCCACCTCGGCATGACGCGGCTCGTATTCCAGCGTGACGACGCGGCCGTCCGGGCCGGCCCCGCGGGCCAGATTGATGGTGCTGTAGCCGGCGAGCGTGCCGATCTCCAGCACCCGGCGCGCTCCCGAGATCGTGGTCAGCAGCGACAGCAGCTTCCCGTGCTGCGCCGACACCTCGATGGCCGGCATGCATTCGGCCTGCGCGGATTCCCGGGCCGCGATCAACGCCTCGTCCTCGGTGTGCAGCACCTCGTTGAACATCGCGTCGACGTCGCGGGGTTCGGTCATGTGCGCCAGGCTAAACGACGCCTTCCTTGGCGTACACCATCCGCAGCACCAGCCCGACCTCCGGCCCCATCACCGTCGCGCACAGCTCGCAGAAGGTGGCGACGAAGTCCGGCCCGTGGGGTGGATCGGCGCCACTCACGTGGTGGGCGAGTTCATGCAGCACCACCAACTCTCGCAGAGCCCAGCTGTGGCGCTCGGGCACGGCGATCACGGCCCTGCCGTCGACCAGCTCGTAGTGCGCCGCGGTGACACCCCGGCGCGGCCGGACGGCCACCGGGCCGGCACCGACCCGGGCGACCACGTCGTCGACATAGCGCTGCACGGATTCGACGGATCCGAATTTCGCCTCGGGCGGCAGGGTGAGTGAGGTACCGAAGAAGTCGATGGCGCGCGAACTGTGTTGGGCGGCACGGTCGAACATGGTCCGCACGAACTGCTCGGCGGCATAGACCCGGGCCCGTTGGCTGTCGCGCGCGTTCACTTCTCGAGGGCGCCGCGCGCCCCGGAGATCTCCGGGTTCGCCCCGAGCCGGGCGTGTCTACCGGCCCGGTCCCCGGCCCGCCGGGCGGCCGACGAGTAGCCGGCCGACGCGCTCGTCGCCCGCCACGTCCCGCGGGCCTGCGAGGCTTCCCGATAGAAACTACGCAGCTCGATGTCCTTGTCCCGCAAGGCGATAGCGGTGCCCGGCCGGGATACCTCGTCGGCCTCACGTTGCGCTTCCTCACGGGCCTGGGTCAGCCGCTGGCCGATGCGGGCGCCGAAGGCCAACTGGAAGTTGAGCCGGGCGGTGATGGTCGGGGTTGGCCGGTGGGCACCCGAGGCGATATAGCTCTCCGAGGCCTTGACCATCTGCAGCAGCAGGCTGGTGTACAGCGCGTGGGTGGCGTCGATGTCCTCGGCGAACCCGTAGGCGTAGACGAAGGTCGAGTTGGACGCCACATCGCACTTCACGTCGTTGGCCTGGCCGATGACCACGAACAGTTGCACGTAGGTGCGCAGGCCGCGAGTCCCGGCCTGGCCGATGGTGATGGTGCGCTGCACCGGCATCTGCGCCTTGGTGCGCTCTGCCGAGTGCGCGCGGGCCAGGGCCAGGTCGATCGAGGTGGCGGTGGCCAGCCGCTGGGCGGCCGCCATGAATGCCTCGGCCTCGTGCAGGTTGTCCGTGCCCTCGGCCTGACGCAACAACGCGGCGATGCGCGCCAACATCTTGTCGTCGCTCATGGCGCGATCCTAGAAACCGGCTCCGACATCACTTCCCGACGAAACCCCCCACGGCGTCCACCACCTGAGGTGACAACGATCCCGGCTTGCCGTAGTTGGCGATGCTGTCGGTGGGATCGTCGCGCAGGACGTGGTTGACGCCGTTGAGCCGGACCACCGTCAGGGCGGTGTGCCCGAGCGCGTCGATCAGCGGACGTTCGGTCTCGCAGTTGGCCTGGGCGTCGGAGTCCGAACAGGTGAGCAGCACCGGCATGCCGGCGGGCAGCGCGGCGGCCAGCTGCAGCGGATCGATCCTGTCGGCCTCGATGATCGCCTTGAGGTTGCCCGGGTTGACGATCGCGCCCAGCCCCTCGGGGAGTTTGGCGGGCACGGTGCCCTTGGTGCGGATCTCGTCGACGGCGGCCAGCCAGGCGGCGAGCACGTCAGGGGTGCCTCCGGCGCGCACCCGGTTGGTGATGATGTCCAGATAGCGGCCGGACAACGGCTGAAACAGCGCCACCGAGTGCACTTTCGGGTCACCGGCACCGGCCAGCGTCATGGCGTGGATCGCGCCCTCGCCGACCGCATAGATTGACAGCTTGGCATCGTCGGTGTCCGGCTGCCCGGCCAGGAACCGCAACGCGGCGGCCGCGCCGCTGGTGTAGACGCCGCTGACCACCTCGGTGGGTTTCTTCTCGTAGGGCCCTAGCTTGGTGGCGCCGGTGCCGATCTTGTCGTAGCGCAGGCTGGCCACGCCCTTGTCCGACAGGGTTTCGGCGAGCTGGCGCATGTTGCCGACCGGGCCGACGACCTTGTTGTCGCCGTTGCGGTCGGTCGGCCCGCTCTCGGAGATCAGCAGCGCGGCCGGACCCGAGGTGCCCTGGTGGCGGTAGGTCCCGTGAATGGTCAGGCCGTCGGCGTCGAAGGTGACATCGTCATCGGTCCACGTGGGTTGCGGCGTCTCACCCGATCCGCAGCCGGCCACCAGCAACACCGAAAGCAGTGCCGCCACAACCCATCTCACAGGTGCGTCTCGATCCATGACGTGACGTCGTCGAGCACGAGCTCCTTCTCCGGCTCGTTGAACACCTCGTGGTACAGACCCGGGTAGACCTTGAGGTGGACGTCCTCAGAGGCCACGCACTCGACGAGGTGGCGGCTGCCGTCGGCGGCCACCAGACGGTCCTTCTCGCCGTGCACCACCAACAACGGCGCGGTGAGTGCCGAGGCACGCTGGGGCATGGTCTGCCCCACGATGATCAGCGCCCTGGCGATACCCGCGGGGACCTTGCCGTGCCACACCAGCGGATCGGCCTTGTAGGCCGCCACCACCTCCGGGTCACGGGACACCGCGTCGGCGTCGAGATTCTCCACCGGCAGCCCGGGTGCGATCTTGCCCAGCGCCTTGGCCACGGCCGCGAGCACCGGGGACACCGCGGCCTGTGCGGCCACGGCAGGTCCGGACAGCACCATCGCGGTGTATTCGTCGGGGTACTCGACGCCGTAGCTGAACACGATGCCGCCGCCCATGCTGTGACCCAGCACGAGCAGGGGCAGCTGTGGGTGCGCGGCGGCGGCGATGCCGACCAGGGTGTGGAAGTCGCCGACGTACTCGGACATGTCACGCAGATACACCCGCTTGCCGCCGGAGCGGCCGTGCCCGCGGTGGTCCAGGGCATAGACCATGAGGCCGGCGGCACCGAACCGCTGGGCGACATGGTGGTAGCGCCCGGCGTGCTCACCCAGGCCGTGGGAGAGGACGACGACGCCGCGCGGTGTGACGTCGGGAGTCCATACGTCGTAGACGATGCGGACCCCGCCGACGCCGTCGAAGGTCTGTTCACTGCGCGTGGTGGTCACCTTGGCGAGCGTAGCCGCACCGGTCGGACATTTTTCGGTCGTAGTTGTCGGAGGTGCTGCGTAAGCTCGCGAATGTGACGGTCCTCGCCCACCGCCTCGATGACGACAGCCCGGCCGATGCCTTCCTGGCCGATGCCCAGCGCTACCGCCGTGAGCTGCTGGCGCACTGCTACCGGATGACCGGCTCACTGCACGATGCCGAAGACCTGGTGCAGGAAACCTATCTGCGGGCCTGGAAGGCCTACGGAAACTTCGAGGGCAAATCCTCGGTGCGTACCTGGCTGTATCGCATCGCCACCAACACCTGCCTCACGGCGCTGGAGGGGCGGCAACGCCGTCCGTTGCCGTCCGGCCTGGGCAACCCGAGTTCATCGGCCACCGATGAGATCTCCGAACACCATGAGATTCCCTGGTTGCAGCCGTTGCCGGATTCCGGCGACGACCCGGAGGATCCGAGCACCATCGTGGGAACGCGGGATTCGGTGCGGTTGGCGTTCGTCGCCGCGTTGCAGCATCTGTCGGCCCGCCAGCGCGCGGTCCTGGTGATGCGCGAGGTGCTGCAGTGGAAGGCCGCCGAGGTGGGTGAGGCGATCGGCGCATCCACGGCGGCCGTCAACAGCCTGCTGCAGCGGGCCCGGGCTCAGCTCGACGCGGTGGGCCCCAGCCAGGACGACGAGATCTCCCCGCCGGATTCCGAGCACGCCCAGAATCTGCTGCGCAACTACATGGCCGCGTTCGAGGCCTACGACATCGACAAGCTGGTCGAGCTGTTCACCGCCGAGGCGATCTGGGAGATGCCGCCGTTCGACAGCTGGTACCAGGGGCCGCAGGCCATCGGCGATCTGTCCCGGTACAAGTGCCCGGCCGAGCAGGCCGGCGACATGCGGCTCATCCCGACCACGGCCAACGGCCAGCCTGCCGCGGCGATGTACTTCCTGAATCGCGAGACAGGCCGGCACGAGCCGTTTCAGCTGCATGTCCTCGACATCGGCAAGGACGGCATCTCCCATGTGGTGGCCTTCATGGAGCCGTCGCTGTTCGAGAAGTTCGGACTGCCCGCCGTTCTCGACGCGCGATAGCCGAGTGGCCAGTTATGCCACGCGATCAAGGCAGTGGCGTGCGATAACTGGCCACTGAGCACCACGGTCCTGCAACGCCGCGCACACTCGAGCCACGATCACCTGGGGTCGGCGATTGAGCAGATCAGCGCCGACTCTGACAATGAGCCAGCCCTGCGCAGCGAGCTCGGCATAGCGATCGATGTCGTTGGCCCGAACGCGAGGATCCGTCCAATGCTGCACGCCCTCGTACTCGACACCTACTTTGAACTCCTCGTATCCCATGTCGATGCGCGCCGACTTCCTGCCGGCGAAGCTGCCGCGCACGACGATCTGCGTCTGCGGCTTCGGCAGTCCCGCGTCGATGAGTAGTAGGCGGGTGCGGGTTTCCTGCGGGGATTCGGCACCGCCGTCCATCAAGTTGAGCACCGCGCGGAGTTGGACCAGCCCCCGAACTCCCGGATGACATTCGAGAAGAGGAACAATCTCGGTCGCGGACAGGTGGGTGGCCTGAGAGAGGGCGTCCAACTGCATGACTGCCTCATCCCGGCCCAGGCGTCGGCCCAAGTCGAACGCCGTACGCGCGGGGGTCGTCACGAGAATGCCACCACGGGTGCGTACCTCGTCTTCCAGCAATCGGTCTCGGTGGATGAGGACACGATCGACTGGCTTCCCGTTACGGCGATACAGTTCGGCCGGCTCAGCCGCATCGATCCATTTGGTGCCGTACAGCGCGGCTGCCGAGAGGCCCGCCATCGTCGCTTTTCGCCCGGACCACAACCACGCCGCCACCGCGCGCGTCGCGGCCGTCATCTCAACACCTTTCGCCAGGTAGACGTTGCGGTACACCGCGTCATACCGGCTCGCCAAAGTACGTCGACTCACCGAACCCGAGTTCAGGGCCTCGGTTCCGAGAAATGGTCTGGCCATGGGCACACGGTCTCGGCCTCCTATGACGCAAACCCTGCCCGCGTGCCCTGTCTGATCCGTCGCTTGTGGATGGATCCCGAGCTGTGGATGCAGCCGAGTGGCCAGTTATGCCACGCGATCGCAAAGGAACCGTGCAGAAACTGGCCACCCGGCCTCGCTCAGGCGCCCTTGTAGGCGGCCTGCAGGGCGGCGATGTCGAACTTGCCGTGGGTGCTCAGCACCGCGGACATCAGCCGGGCGTCGGCCTCGGGATCTCCCTTGCCCAGCAGGTCGTAGTACTCGGTCGGGGTGAGCTGCCAGGCCAGCCCGTACTTGTCCTTGAGCCAGCCGCACGGCAGTTCCTCACCACCCTCGACCAGCGCGGCCCAGAGCCGATCCAGCTCGTCCTGGCCGGTGACGCGGACCTCCAGCGATACGGCTTCGTTGAAGGTGAACTGCGGGCCGCCGTTGATGCCGACGAAGCGCTGTCCGGAGAGCTCGAACTCGACCACCACGGGCACGTCCTGCGGGGAAGGCGAGTCGGGGTGCGAGTCGATGGTGTTGACGATGCGGCCGTTGCCGCCGAATGCCGCGATGTAGTGCTGCGCGGCTTGCTCGGCCTCGCGGTCGAACCACAGGTTGGGGACGATGGCTGCGTTGATGTTGGTCATGGTGGATAGACCCGCGTGGGGGGTGGAGTTCATCGCCCAGTGGCCAGTTATGTCACGCGATCGCCACGAATCCGTGCGACAACTGGCCACTCGGCGCCCGCGGACCAACCCCGAGACGCTCGCACGCCCAGTGGCCAGATGATGCCGCACAACCAGCTGACACGTGTCACAACCGACCACTCGACGACGAAATGAAGCTCAGATAGGCCCAGGTAGATGGGCAGTTACCCGGTAGTACTGCAACCTGTTCTATTATCGCAACCCATGAAGACCAAAGGCGCCCTGCTGTGGGAACTCAACTCGCCATTCAAGGTCGATGAGATCGACCTCGGCGACCCTGTCGCCGACGAAGTGCAGATCCGGATGCATGCCGCGGGCATGTGCCACTCCGACTACCACCTGACCACCGGGGCCACCCCGATGGCGCTGCCCGCGCTCGGCGGCCACGAAGGCGCCGGTGTGGTCACCAAGGTCGGCAAGAACGTCACCGGCATCGAGGAGGGCGACCACGTCATCCTCGCCTTCATCCCGGCGTGTGGGGAGTGTCCGCCGTGTCTGAAGGGCTTCCGCTCGCTGTGTGACCGCGGCGCGGTCCTGCTCGGCGGCAAGGCCATCGCCGACGGCAGAAGCTGGATCCACGCCGGCGGCCGTGAGGTGTCGCCGATGAACCTGCTCGGCACCTTCGCGCCGTACATGACCGTGCACAAGGATTCGGTCGTCAAGATCGACAAGGACATCCCGTTCGAGACCGCGGCCATCATGGGCTGCGCGGTACCGACCGGCTTCGGCTCGGCCACCAACGTCGCCGACGTCAAGCCCGGCGAGACCGTCATCATCGTCGGTGTCGGCGGTATCGGCATGAGCGCGCTGCAGGGCGCGGTGATCTCCGGCGCCAAGCACGTCATCGCGATCGACCCGAACGAGTGGAAGCGTGAGCAGGCCATCAAGTTCGGCGCCACGCACGTCTACCCGTCGATGGCCGAGGCCATCGCGCCCATCATCGACGTCACCCACGGCCTGATGGGCGACAAGGTCATCATCGCCGTCGGCGAGATGAAGGGCGAGTACATCGAAGAGGCCATGATCCTGACCGCCAAGACCGGCACCTGCGTGGTGACGGGCATGGGCTCGATGATGGACGCCGACGTCAAGCTCAACCTGTTCCTGTTCACCATGTTGCAGAAGACCTTGAAGGGCAACATCTTCGGTGGCGGGAACTCGCACGTCGAGACGCCGCGGCTGACCGCGCTGTACAAGTCGGGTCTGCTCAACATCGATGACATGATCACCCGGACCTACAAGCTCGAGGACATCAACCAGGGCTACCAGGACATGTTGGACGGCAACAACATTCGCGGCGTCATCACGTTCGACGAGTCGGACTGGTAACACTTTCCGCCCACCAGCCTCAAGATCCCCCTTTTCAGCGTCGAAAAGGGGGATCTTGTTTTTCCAGAGCGGGCTACTTCAGGCCCGTCAACCGCACCAGGGCATCGAACCCGTCGTCGGTGCCCGGCCAGTGCGCCCGAACGGCAGCCAGCCCGGCGTGGCGCACCACGCTGCGCAGCACCACGGTGACGACGATGGCGTCGTCGGCGTAGCCCAGCACCGGGATGAAGTCGGGAATCAGGTCGATCGGCAGCGCCAGATAAGCGAGCAACAGCGCCAACCGGACCCGCACGCCGCGGGGCAGCGTCTTGTCGGAGGCCAGGCGCCGGATTAATCGGACCAGGTCGGGAAGCAGCCGCAACGCCTCGGTGAGCAGATTCCCGCGCGGGCGCATGACGAGCAGCGCGACCACCAGGATCAGCCAACTCACCAGCAGCGCAACGCCCAGGCCGATCAACGTGCTGCCCCACCAGGTATCGGCCACAGGATGATTCTGCCCACCAGACGCAAAATCGCACTCCTCCGCAGGGAAGAGTGCGATTCTGCGACTGTTCGCGAGAAGTTACTTGGGGGGCATCCGGATGCCGCCGTCGACGCGGACCACCTCGGCGTTCATGTACGAGTTGGTCAGCAGCTCGACGACCATGGAGGCCAGCTCGTCGGGCTTGCCCAGGCGGTGCGGGAACAGCACCGACTCGCCCAGCTTGGCCTTGAACGCCTCGGAGGCTTCGCCCTCGCCGTAGATCGGCGTGTCGATCAGGCCGGGGGCCACGGTGTTGACGCGGATGCCCACGGCGGACAGGTCGCGTGCGACCGGGAGGGTCAGGCCGACGACGCCGCCCTTGGACGACGAGTAGGCGGCCTGGCCGATCTGGCCGTCGAAGGCCGCGACGCTGGTCATGTTGACGATCGCGCCGCGCTCGCCGGTGTCGGTGAGCTCGTTGCGGCTCATCGCCGTGGCGGCCAGCCGGATGCAATCGAAGGTGCCGACCAGGTTGATGGCCAGGACCTTCTTGTAGGCGTCCAGGTTGTGCGCGGAGGCGAATTCGCCATCCTTGCCGATGGTGCGCTGGGCCCAGCCGATGCCGGCCGAGTTCACCAGGGCGCGCAGCGGGCCGAGTTCGGTCGCCTTGTTGACGGCGGCCTCGATCTGCTCGGTGTTGGTGACGTCGACGCTGACGAACGCGCCGCCGATCTCCTTGGCGAGGGCCTCACCCTTGTCTGCCTGGAGGTCGGCGACGACGACCTTGGCTCCCTTGGCGGCCAGCTGGCGGGCGGTTGCCGCGCCGATACCTGATGCGCCACCGGTGACGATTGCGCTAGCTCCGTTGATATCCACGTCGACAGACTAAGCGGTTCGATCACGCCCCGATCTACCGGTCGGTTGGTCGCCGATCGCTAGGCTGGGGCACATGGCCACCGTCGACATCCGCCGCGCCGACGACCGTGGTCTGAGCACGACGGACTGGCTGCGGTCCCGGCACTCGTTCTCGTTCGCCGACTACTACGACCCGGCCAACACCCATCACGGGCTCCTGCTGGTGAACAACGACGACATCGTCGCCCCCGGGACCGGGTTTGACACCCACCCGCACCGGGATATGGAGATCGTCACCTGGGTGCTGTCCGGCCGGTTGGCGCACCGGGATTCGATGGGCAACTCGGGGGTGATCTACCCGGGCCTGGCGCAGCGGATGTCGGCGGGCACCGGCGTGCAGCATTCCGAGAAGAACGGATCCGACAGCGAGCCCGTGCATTTCGTGCAGATGTGGGTGCTGCCCGACGAAGCCGGTGTGACACCGAGTTATCAGCAGCAAGAGATCGAGCTGGCCGCGGCGCTGACGCCGATCGCCTCCGGTGCAGCCGACGCCGCCGTCACGCTGCACAACGCCAACGCCACGCTGCACGGCGCCCGGCTGCGCCCCGGGAACGCGATCGAGCTGCCCGAGGCGCGCTACGTCCACCTGTTCGTCGCGCGCGGCACCGTCACGCTGGAGGGGTCCGGGCCGCTCGCCGAGGGCGATGCCGCGCGGCTCACCGACTCGGGCGGACAACGCGTCGCCGCCGACACCGATGCCGAGATCCTGGTCTGGGAGATGAATGCGGGTTTGGGCGGCGCGTAGCGCGGGTGCACTGATGACCGCGGCCACACTGGCCGCGTGTGGGGCGCAGCCCGAAACCGGGCCTCCCCCGTCACCGTCGGCGTCGACCACCGAGCGACCACCCGCGGGCCTGGCATCGGTGCTCCTACAGGTGCCCGAGCAGTTCGCCCAATCCCCGCTCGACGAGCCCCGCCGCGCCCAGATCCCGGCCGGCTGGACCATCGAGGTGATCGCCCGGGTGCCCAAGGCCAGGATGGCCGCCTTCGCCCCGGACGGTGCGCTGCTGATCTCACAGCCCAGCACCGGGCAGGTGCTGATTGTGCGACCCGACCAGCGCACCCTGCTCAATGGCCTGGAACAGCCGCACGGCCTGTTCTTCGCCGGGTCGACGCTGTACGTGGCGGAGAGCAACCGCGTCGACGCCTATGACTACGTCGACGGCCGGGCGGTCAACCCCCGCACCATCGCCGGTGATCTGCCCGATGCCAAGAGTCCCGATCTGCACGGCGCCTACGCCCACGCACTCAAGAGCGTGGTCGTGGGATCCGATGGCGCGGTGTACTTTTCGATCGGCTCGACGGGCAACATCTCGGCCGAGGACCGAACGTCGACACCACCGCGGGCCACCATCATGCGCGTGCCGCCCGGCGGCGGGCCCGCCACGCCGTTTGCCACCGGGGTACGCAACGGCACCGGCCTGGCCTTCGCCCCGGACGGTTCACTGTGGACGGCGATCAACAACCGCGACAACGTGCCCGACCCGCAGGGCCGGGTGATACCGGACTATGTGGACGACCACCCGCCGGAATCGGTCGCCAAGCTGACACCCGGACGCGAATTGGGTTGGCCGTACTGCAATCCCGACGGACCGCCACCGGCCGGGTTCATCCGGGACATGGATACCAACGCCGACGGAGCCAAGATGGACTGCGCGGCCCTGCCCGCGGTCGAACAGACACTCGGCGCGCATTCGGCCCCGCTGGGCATGAGTTTCGCCGAGCTGCCCGAGCCCTACGGACCCGGGGCGCTCGTCGGGGTGCACGGTTCGTGGAACCGGCAGTCACCGCAAGCTCCCGAGGTGTCGTTCTTCGGTTGGAACGACGGCATATTGGGGCCGCAGGAGACGCTGGTCGGCGGTTTCCAGTCCGACGACGGCAGCCGGTGGGGACGCCCGGTGGCCGCGATCGCCGGTCCGGACGGCGCCGTGTACATCACCGACGACTACGCCGGTGCGGTGTATCGGCTGGCACCACCCACCTAGTCCTCTCCTTCGGCGTGTGGGCGATCCGTGATCCACCGGGCAGCCAGGATTCCCGATACCGCGGTCAGCAGTCCGGCCGCGACGACCGCGGACTCCAGCCCGAGCCAGTTTCCCATCGCGCCGGCAACCAGGGCGCCGACGGCGTAGCCGGCATCTCGCCAGAACCGATAGGTACCAAGGGCATTGGGCCGCCAGCTCGGGTGGGCATGATCGGAGATGACCGCGATCAACGCCGGGTAGACCATGGCCGTCCCGATCCCCAGGGCGATGGCCGAGGTGACACCGGCAAGCAACGGCCAATTCAACAGGGTCACGGCCAACCCGAATCCGCCCGCCTGGACCAGCGTTCCGGCCACGATCAGGGGCTTGCGGCCGATCCGGTCGGCGAGATGGCCGGTCGGGATCTGCCCCAGCCCCCATAACAGCGGATAGAGCCCTTTGATCAGACCAACAGCGGCCAGGCCCAGGCCATGATCGGTGAACAACAGCGGGAACACGCCCCAGGTGAGACCGTCGTTGAGATTGTTGATCAGACCCGCCTGGCTGGCGCCTCGCAGACTGCGGTCACCCCAGCTGGTGCGCCCGAAGATCGTTCGCAAACCACCGTCTCCGGCGGGAGCCGGGTGTGGGTGACGGTCGAGCTCGAGGGCCACGTGCGCGGCGGTGTCGCGAATGACCAGTGACAGCCCCAGACCGGCGACGACGAACACCACGCCGATCAGTTCGGGTGCCGGGCGCAGCCCGTACGCGGTCGCGAGGTAACCGGTGAGGAGGGCGGTGGCGCCGACAGCCACATAGCCGGCGGCCTCGTTCAGTCCGGTGGCCAGTCCACGACGTTCCGGGCCCACCAGGTCGATCTTCATGTTCACGGTCATCGACCAGGCCAGGCCCTGGTTGAGGCCCAACAGCACGTTCGCGGCCACGATCCAGCCCCACGACGGTCCCCAGGCCAGCATGAACGGGACCGGGACACCGACCGCCCAGCCGGCCAGGAGCAGGTGCTTGCGGCAAAATCGCGCGGTCAGAGGCCCAGCCGCGAGATTGGTCAGCGCCTTGGTCACCCCGAACGCGATGATGAACGAGAAGACCGCCAAATCGTTGGTCAGCCCGAAGGTTTCGGATCCGATCAGTGGAACCGTGGTGCGTTCCAGACCGACCAGGGCACCGACACAGATGTTGACGATCACCAAAAGGGTGAATTGCAGCCAGTTTTCCCGCAAGCCGAGTTCGACGCGGCGGACCGAGGGCACCGCAGACACGGAATCCATCACCAACCGGTTCGCATGTCTCGGCCGTGCGCGGCGGCATAGTCCTTGGGACCGCCATCGAGCACGGCGACATCGGTGATCCCGTGCCGCTGCAGCACACTGGCTGCCGTCATCGCCCGTTCGCCGTGCCCGCAGCCGATGACGGCGCCGTTGGGGACATCGGCGGCACGGGCGGGCAGCGCGCCGAGTTCGATGTGCAGCGCCCCGGAGATGTGACCACCGGCATACTCGCCGTCCTGGCGGACGTCGACATAGGGCCGATCCGGGAGCCGGCGCGCGGCGCCGAACTGTAGGTGCTGAACGGGCTCACCGGCGGTCCGCCATGCCTCGACCCCACCGCGGAGCCGCCCGGCCAGTCTCTCGTAGCCGATCTTGTAGGCCTGCCAACCGATTTCGGACAGATCCTGACCGTCTTCGGCGACGAAGACCAAGGGCACCGCATCGTCGAGCAGCCAGCCGAGCCAGGTCGCGAACTGGTCCCGCAAGGGGATGGATAGGGCACCGGCAGCATGGCAGTCGGCAAATGCCGCAGGCGATCGCACGTCGATCACGACAGCACCGTCATCCAGCAGTGCCTTGACCCGTTCGACGTCGAGATCATCGAGCACCGGCGCACCGGTCATGACGCCCGCCCCATGCCTGTTCCGTTCACCGAGCCGCGCGAAGTAGGCCGGGTAACTGCCGAGGCTCGACAACAGCAGCGAGACGAACGTGTCCTCGTCCGGCGCAGACAGCAGCGGGTTGTCGCGCCTCTGGGCACCGACGGTGGTGACGCGCTCGGCCCCCGGCGGGGCTGAGCAGAACGAGCCCGCACCGTGGGTGGGCCATACCGCGACCTCGTCGCCGAGGGTAGCCAGGCGCTGCAGCGAGTGATACTGCGCGCGGGCGAGTTCGATCGTGCGGCCGGAGCCGAGCAGGTCGGTGCGTGCCGCCGATCCGACGATCAGCGATCCGCCGGTGAACACCCCGAGCTCGCGGCCATCCTCGGCGAGCACGAAGGACAAATGCTCGTCGGTATGCCCCGGGGTCGCCATGGCGCGGAGCCGCAGTCCACCGAGATCGACCTCGTCGCCGTCGTGCAGACCGGTGTGGTCGAACCGGCGCCCGCCTGCCGCTGAGGCGAGGATCGTCGCGCCGACGTCGTGGTGCAACTGCACCGCCCCCGACAGGAAGTCGGCATGCAGGTGGGTATCAGCGGCATACGCCACGGTGAGACCGCGCGCACCGGCGGCGCGGCGCAGCGCACGCAAATCCCGGCTCGCGTCGACGGCCAGGGCTCGACCGTCACCGAGGTCGACCAGGTAGGAGCTGTTGCCCAATCCGTGGTCGACCAGCGGGATCAGGTCGGAATCGGCGAAGGACATGGATCGACTCTACGTTATTCCATGAAATTATGGAATACTGTCGGGATGGATCGCTCACCAGCGAAGACACGTCTGTACGAAGAGTTCGCCGCCAGCGGCAAGGCCCTGTCCCACGCCAGCCGGCTGGAGCTGCTGGACTTGTTGAGCCAGGGGGAACGCAGCGTCGAGTCGCTCGCCCGTGCGGCCTCCCTGAACCTGACGTCGGCGTCGTCGCACCTGCAGATACTCAAACAAACCGGCTTCGTCGACACCCGGCGCGAGGGAGTCAAGATCTTCTACCGCCTGGCCGGCGACGATGTCGCTCAGTTATTGGTGTTGTTGCGCACGGTTGCCGACCGTCGCCGAGCCGAGGTGGGTGCCGCGCGCGATGCCTATCTCGGTGAGCCGGTGGGCCCCGGCATCGACCGCGACGCACTGCGGACCCGGCTCGACGACGCCGATGCGCGGGTGGTGGTGCTCGATGTCCGCCCCGACGAAGAATTTCGCGCCGGCCATATCCCGGGCGCAGTGTCGATACCGGTGGACGAACTCGCCGATCGGATCACTGAATTGCCCGACGACGCCGACATCGTCGTGTACTGCCGGGGCGAGTACTGCGTGTATGCGCACGAGGCCGTCCGAACCTTGACCGCCGGCGGCCGTCGCGCGATCCGCCTCAACGACGGAATGGTCGAATGGCGGCTGGCCGGGCATCCGGTCAGCACCGCCCCCTAGACGTACGATCGCCGATGTGGCCGACCAACAGCTAGGCGATCTCAAGCTGCTGCGCCGGGTCCGCGACCGCATCGACCGCGAGTACGCGCAGCCGCTGAACGTCGAAGCCCTTGCCCGCGGCGTCAACATGTCCGCCGGGCACCTGTCGCGCCAGTTCAAGATCGCCTACGGCGAGTCACCGTATTCGTATCTGATGACCCGTCGCATCGAGCGGGCGATGGCACTGCTGCGCCGTGGCGACATGTCGGTCACCGAGGTCTGCTTCGCGGTCGGCTGCTCCTCGCTGGGCACGTTCAGCACCCGGTTCACCGAACTCGTCGGCATCCCGCCCAGCCGGTACCGCGAGCAGACCGCCGGCGTCAGCGACGGCCTGCCGTCGTGCATGGAGAAGCACGTCACCAAACCGATCAGGAATCGAGAAGCGGCCGCGGTGGGCCTGCACCTAGCGTCTGAGTCATGACCATCTCAGACATCAAAATTCACAACACGTTCCTGCCGCACGACGACCCCGAGACGTCTCTGGCCTTCTACCGCGACGTGCTCGGTTTCGAGGTCCGTCTCGATGTCGGTGGCGGCAAGATGCGCTGGATCACCGTGGGCCCCGTCGGCCAGCCCGACACCTCCATCGTGTTGCATCCGCCGGCCGCCGACCCCGGCATCACCGACGACGAGCGCCGCCTGATCGCCGAGATGATGGCCAAGGGCACGTACGCCATCGTCGTGCTTGCCACCAAGGATCTCGACGCCGCGTTCGAGAAACTGCAGGCCACCGACACCGAGATCGTCCAAGAGCCCACCGACCAGCCCTACGGCGTGCGCGATTGCGCCGTCCGGGACCCCGCCGGAACCATGATCCGAATCCAGGAGCTGCGCTAGTCCATGAGCACCGCCAAGACCCACCCCGCCGACAGCCACGATCTGATCCGGGTCACCGGCGCCCGGGAGAACAATCTCAAGGACGTCGACATCGAGCTGCCCAAACGCCGGTTGACGGTGTTCACCGGCGTCTCGGGGTCGGGTAAGAGCTCGCTGGTGTTCGACACCATCGCCGCGGAATCGCAGCGGTTGATCAACGAGACCTACAGCGCCTTCGTGCAGGGTTTCATGCCGAACCTGGCCCGCCCCGAGGTCGACGTCCTCGAGGGATTGACCACCGCGATCATCGTCGACCAGCAGCGCATCGGCTCCGATCCACGGTCCACGGTGGGCACCGCGACCGATACCGGAGCCATGCTGCGCATCCTGTTCAGCCGGTTGGGCAAGCCGCATATCGGTTCACCGCAGGCGTTTTCGTTCAACGTCGCCTCGATCAGCGGCGCCGGTGCGGTCACCATGGAAAAGGGCGGGCGCACGGTCAAGGAACGCCGCGACTTCAACATCGTCGGCGGGATGTGTCCGCGGTGTGAGGGCCGCGGCGCGGTCAACGACATCGATCTGACCGCGCTGTACGACGACACCAAATCCCTGAACGAGGGCGCGTTGAGCATCCCCGGGTTCAGCATGGACGGCTGGTACGGCCGGATCTTCCGCGGATGCGGCTTCTTCGACCCGGACAAGCCGATCAAGAAGTTCACCAAGAAGGAACTCGATGCGCTGCTGCACAAGGAGGCCACCAAACTCAAGATCGACGGCGTCAATCTGACCTATCTCGGGTTGCTCCCGCAGATCCAGAAGTCGTTCCTGTCCAAGGACGTCGAGGCCATGCAGCCGCACATCCGGGCCTTCGTGGAGCGCGCGGTCACCTTCACCACGTGCCCGGAATGCGACGGCACCCGACTCTCGGAGACGGCGCGATCGGTCAAGGTCGCGGGCATCAACATCGCCGAGGCCTGCGCGATGCAGATCACCGACCTGGCGGCCTGGCTCGGCACGGTCAAAGAAAAGTCCGTCGCGCCGCTGCTGGCCGCACTGCAGCACACGCTGGACTCGTTCGTCGAGATCGGGTTGGGCTACCTGTCGCTGGACCGCCCGGCGGGCACCCTGTCCGGCGGAGAAGCCCAGCGCGTCAAGATGATCCGCCATCTGGGCTCGTCGCTCACCGATGTCACCTACGTGTTCGACGAGCCGACCATCGGCCTGCACCCGCATGACATCGCCCGAATGAACGATCTGTTGCTGGCCCTGCGGGACAAGGGCAACACCGTGCTCGTCGTCGAGCACAAGCCCGAGACGATCACGATCGCCGACCATGTCGTCGACCTGGGCCCGGGCGCCGGATCCGCCGGCGGCGAGGTGGTCTTCGAGGGCACCGTGGCAGGCCTGCGCTCCAGCGACACCACCACCGGCAAGCATCTGGGTTACCGTGCAGCACTGAAGGATTCGGTGCGGGATCCCAAGGGCGCGCTGGAGATCCGCGGCGCGAACACCCACAATCTGCGCGACGTGGACGTGGACATCCCGCTGGGGCTGCTGGTGGTGATCACCGGCGTGGCCGGCTCCGGCAAGAGCTCACTGATCGACGGCTCGGTGGCCGGGCGCGACGGCGTGGTGGTGGTCGATCAGAGCCCGATCCGTGGATCCCGACGCAGCAACCCGGCCACCTACACCGGGCTGCTCGAGCCGATCCGCAAGGCATTCGCCAAGGCCAACGGCGTCAAACCGGCACTGTTCAGCTCGAATTCGGAGGGCGCCTGCCCGACGTGCAACGGCGCCGGGGTGATCTACACCGACCTCGGGGTGATGGCCACCGTCGAGACCACCTGCGAGGAATGCGAGGGCAAGCGGTTCGGCGCCTCGGTGCTCCAATACACCCTCGGTGGACGCAACATCGCCGAGGTGCTGGCCATGCCGGTCGGTGAAGCCGAGCCGTACTTCAGCGATGGAGAATCGAAAGTCCCTGCCGCACAAAAGATCCTGGCCAGGATGGCGGATGTGGGCCTGGGATACCTGACCCTCGGCCAGCCGCTGACCACGCTGTCTGGTGGCGAACGACAGCGACTCAAGCTGGCGGCCCGGCTCGCCGAAACCGGTGGCGACAAGGCCGACACGTTGATCCTGGACGAACCGACCACCGGGCTGCACCTGGCCGATGTCGAACAGCTGCTCGGCCTGCTGGACCGGCTGGTGGATGCCGGCAAGTCGGTGATCGTGATCGAGCACCATCAGGCCGTGATGGCACACGCCGATTGGATCATCGACCTGGGCCCCGGCGCCGGTCACGACGGCGGCCGCGTCGTGTTCGAGGGCACCCCGGCCGATCTGGTCACCGAGCGCAGCACGCTCACCGGCCGACACCTCGCCGAATATGTGGGGAGCTGAACCGACCCAGTCAGGGCACCCGAACTTTCTCGTGTCAAAGCCCAAACTTATTGTCGAATAAGGCTTTTCGACTGGGACGGTTTGCACCGCCCCGGTCGGCACGGGTATGGTGGACCGCAGCGAAGGGGAGTAGCCCCCAATCGGATATTCGACATACTGGCCACGCACATCAACGCAGCGCGACGGCCCGGCTATCCGAACCGGCCACGGCCGGTGGGCGAGACCTTCGGCCGTAGACCTATTGGTTGCCGGCCGGAGGCATCTGTTCAGCCCCGAAAGGCAGCCAACGACCGAGGAGTTGTTGAGTGCTGTCCGCTCTGCTCTTGAGTTTCGCTGTCATCTTCGTCGCCGAACTCGGCGACAAGTCGCAGTTGATGGCCATGACCTTCGCGCTGCGTTACCGCTGGTGGGTGGTCCTCGGCGGGATCACCGCGGCCACCACCGGCGTGCACCTGATCTCCGTGGCGGTCGGCCATTACCTGGGCGCGGCGCTGCCGACGCACCTGCTCGGCATCCTCGCGGGCGTGGCCTTCGTGTTCTTCGGGTTGTGGACGCTGCGTGGCGACAAGCTCTCCGACGACGAGGCGACCCGGGCCCAGCGCTCCACCGCTCCCGCGTTCTTGACGGTGACCTCGGCGTTCCTGCTGGCCGAGCTCGGTGACAAGACGATGCTCGCGACGATCACGCTGGCCGCCGACAACGACTGGGTCGGGGTGTGGATCGGCTCGACCATCGGCATGGTGGCCGCCGACGCGCTGGCCATCGTGGTCGGCGCCATCGCAGGCAAGCACCTGCCGGAGCGGGCCATCCAACTGGGCGCCGCGGCGTTGTTCGTGGTGTTCGGCGTCTCGATGTTGCTCGAGGGCGCCTTCCCGGCGGCTCCGGCGGTACTCACCACCGCGGGTGCGGTTGCCGTGACCGCGCTCTGTGCCGCGGGCCTGCGGGCACTGCCCGCCCATTTGCGGCCGGGCGCCATGCGCAAGCCGGTGGTGGCTGACCCAGCTAAGACCGAAGAACCGGACGCAATCACCCCTTGATCGGGCCGTGACCAGGCTGTTACGCATGTTGACAGAGTTTCCTGTGTGGTTATTGTGTAGTTCGTGCCAGGCCTGGCAAAACTCCTCCAGCGTGCGGTCGCGTCTGCGGCCGCCGTTGCCGTCTGCGCGGCGCTGGCCACCACCGGATCACCCGTCGCGCGCGCCGAGGATGCCCGGGCACTGCTGCTCGGGGCGATCGCCAACACCAAGGGCGCCTATCTGGTCTACAACTTCGGCGGCCAGTTCGCGGCCCCCTTCCTGACCGCCGATGGGCGCGCCTACACGCTGAACAACGGCGGCCACCTGATGACGATGAAGAACGCCTCCAGCCGCCTCAACCCGCGGCTGTTGGTCGACACTCATCAGGGCTACCAGTCGCGTTGCGAGCGCACCCCGGGCGCGCGTACCGGCGAAGGGCTGTGGCAGGCCTCGGAAACCTATGCGCCGCTGGCCGCATGGCAGGTGCTGGGCCAGCCCACCATCGCCGTCAACGCCAACTTCTTCGACGTGCGCGGGCAGCAGGGCGGCTCGTGGCGCGACACCAAGTGCTCGTCCCCGCTGGGTGCCTACGTCGACAACACCCGCGGACAGGGCCGGGCCAACACCGCGGTCACCGGCACGCTGGCCTACGCGGGCAAGCAGGGCCTGTCCGGCGGCAACGAGCACTGGTCGGCCCTGGCCACCATGATCCTCCCGATGGGCGGGGCCCCCTACGTGGTGATGCCCAAGAGCCCAAACGACTACGACTCGGCCACCCCGGTGATCCAGCGCCTGCTCGATCAGAACGCCCGGTTCGTCGCGGTGGCCGGGATCGGTCTGCTGGCCCCCGGCGACACGGGCCAGCTCAACGACAACGGTCCCAGCGCCGCGCGCACCGCCGTCGGCTACAGCCGGGCCAGCGATCAGCTCTACGTCTTCCAGGGCGGCAGCTACACACCGGACAACATGCAGGACCTGTTCCGCAGCCTGGGCGCCGACAACGCGGTCCTGCTCGACGGCGGCGGATCGTCGGCGATCGTGTTGCGCCGTGACACCGGCGGCATGTGGAGCGGGGCCGGCTCACCGCGCGGCAACTGTGACACCCGTCAGGTGCTGTGCGACTCCCGCGAGCGGGCACTGCCGAGCTGGCTGGCCTTCAACTGAGTTCTAGTTCACCAGGATTTCGGCGAGCACAGCATTCGGCATGTGCAGCGGCCGCAGGCATCTGCGCAATCCCGGATGGCAGAGCTGCATCAGGCGCTCCGAGGGCTCGGTGTCTCCCATGCGTTGATCGCCAAGGTATTTCAGCGTCGCGCCGGACGGAAGATCACCTGCGACCAACGTCGCCGTCGTGCCCGATATCAATGTCTGCCCGCCGTGGGCGATGTCGCGCAGACGCTCGGTGCCTGCAGCAGTGCCGTGCACACCGATACACAGCTCGAACGGATCCAGCGGTGTCAGTTGCAGGTACAGCGCGCAGGACACGGCGTCGGTTGCGCGTTCGAAGACGGCCGTGAAGCCGTCGCAGGCGGTCTGGCTCGCCGACAGTGCTCCGCCACTGAGTGCGACAAAGTGGGTGATCGTGGCTCGAAAGTACGGCAACGCGGCGGCCATACCCCGAGAGTCGGTTTGCCACAGACGGGCGGACCCTTCGGTGCGGGCCATCAGCCACGTCGTCTCAGTCGCCGGCATCTCGGTCACGTGCGCGCCGCTCCCGCCTCTCGTTCGCCAAGTGTCCCGCACCTGACGGCGCGCAGAACGCCAGCGTAACTACTTTTCGCGGGCCGCGCCGGGGCGGTCGGCGCCGTTGCGGCAGAACGTCGTTGCCAGTTCCCGGCCGACGCACAGTCGCGCCCGCCGGACGCGCGTAAGCGGTTACCGACCGGATTTGCTGAAGCCGGTGACGGTCAGTTCTCCAGCCAGAGGTCGACGCCCTCGGTGGCGAAGATCGACAGCACCGCGGACCAAGTGTCCTGTCCGAGCGCCGCTTTGATGTTGCGGTAGGAGGTCATGACGAATCGGAACTTGCGGTTGTCGGGGGTTCCGAAGCCGCCCCGCAGACAGTCGGCCAATGCATCCAGGTTCGAGCCGAAGTAGCCGTCGTCACCGTTGACCGCCCGGCCGATCTCGGTGAAGAAATCCGCCTTGGACGCCACCTTGCTGCCATCGATCCGGTAGGTCTTCACATGCCTCCGATCAAACAGAAGGATTCGTAATGGTCGCCCGTGTAGTAGAACTCGGGCGGATCGGTCAGCGGGGCGCCGCCGGTGACGATGCGACGCTTGCCGCGGTGCTTACTGCCCGGCGTCGGCACCGTGTACTCGTGGTAGTAGCCACGTTCATGTTTGGGCAGCCGCCCTTCGTAGTTGCCGAAGACGACGCCGTCGTTGCGTGGATACGGGAACGGCCCACCGGATTCGATCAGCTCCACCGTCTTGTTCGCTTCCGGCGGGAGGCTGCCGAGATCGCAGGTGCCCTCCGCGGCCGCCGACGTCGAGGGCTTGGACGGATTCGACGGCGCAGCCGGCGCGGAAACCACCGGTGCGGTGGGCGACGACGTGGGTTGCGTCGGGACGCAGCAACCGGAGAGCAGGCCGCACAGCACCGCCAGCACCGCAACGCGTGATCGTCCCATCGGCATGAGGCTAGCAACAGGCCCGGCAAATCCCGGGTCAATGCCGGTCGACGTGCGACGATCGTTACTCGAGTGAACAGAGTGACTACCCCCACGCAGCCTTCCACCCGCCGCGGCAACACCGTGAGTGGACGGAAACGCCTGCCGAACAAGCGGTTTCGTCCCGACATCGAGGGCCTGCGGGCGGTGGCGGTGCTGGCCGTCGTGCTGTTCCACGCCGGGGTGCCCGGGTTCGGCGGCGGGTTCATCGGCGTCGACGTGTTCTTCGTCGTGTCGGGATTCCTGATCACCGGCCTGCTGTGGCGGGAGCTTCAGTCCGGGGCGGAGGGCACCGGAACCATCCGGATGGCGCAGTTCTACGCCGGACGGGCCCGGCGGCTGCTTCCGGCCGCCGCCCTGGTGCTGGTCGCCACCTCGGTCGCGGCGACCATTCTCCTGCCACCGCTGCAGGCGCGTTCGGTGCTGGCCGACGCGATCGCCAGCGCTCTGTATGTCGGTAACTACCGCTTCGCCGCCGAGGGCACCGACTATCTGGCGGCCGAGGCGGCTCCGTCACCGCTGCAGCACTATTGGTCCCTCGGGGTCGAGGAACAGTTCTATCTGCTGTGGCCGGCCCTGATCGTCGGCATCGCATGGCTGTTGACCCGCACCGGCCGCGACAACCGGTCTGCCGCCCCGTACGCGGGCGTGCTGGCGGTGGTGGCCGGTGCCTCGCTGTGGGTGGCGCTGGCCTGGACGCAGACGATGCCGCCGTGGGCGTTCTTCTCACTGCCCACGCGCGCCTGGGAGTTGGCGGCCGGCGGGCTGATCGCGTTGACCGCCGCGCACTGGCGCACCCTGCATCCGGTCTGCGCGGCATTGGTCGGCTGGGGCGGTCTGGCCCTGATCGTGGCCACCGCTACCCAACTGGGCGCGGCAACGCCCTACCCCGGTACGGCGGCGCTGCTACCGGTGTTCGGCACCGCGCTGGTGATCGGGGCGGGTTGTGCGATACCGGATCTCGGAGTGGGCCGGCTGCTGTCCAAACCGGTGATGCGGGGCATCGGCCGGGTCTCCTACTCGTGGTATCTGTGGCACTGGCCGGTATTGCTGTTGGCGCCCGCGGTGTTCGGTCACGGCCTCGGACTGGCGGGACGCCTCACGATGATGG
>NZ_LT546207.1:4013677-4159129 GCF_900078665.2 Mycolicibacterium houstonense
CGGTGGCGGCCACCGCGACACCACGCGCTGCCGAGCCGGCCCTGACCCCCGAACAGCGCGTGCAGGCGGCCGTGGCCGCCTCTGCCGACCTGCGTGCGGTGCCGTCGAATCTGTCGCCACCGCTGGACAACATCACCAAACCGGAGGCCTTCGTCAACGGGTGCGTGTTGTCCTGGAAGGACGTCGCGCTGCCGGAATGCGTTTCCGGCAACACCGCCTCGGGCACCACCGTCGCCCTGATCGGGGACTCGCACGCCGGGATGTGGCAACCGGCCCTGGAAACCACGGCGCAGCAACGGGGCTGGCGGCTGGAAACGCTGGCCAAGGTCACCTGCCCGCCGATGAAGCTGCCCATCCGCAGCCCGTACCTGGGCCGGGAGTTCACCGAGTGCAAGCAATGGCGCGCCGACGTGCTGGCCAAGGTGGCCAAGGTGGCCAAGGAACGTCCGGCGCTGATCGTGCTGGACATGGTGCGCCGTTACGGCGCCGATTTCGGCTTCGTCAGCTACGACCGGGCCTGGCTGGACGGGCTGACCCGGCTGGTGTCGCAGCTGCGCGGCACCGGCGCACGGGTGCTGGTGCTCGGTCCGGTGCCCGACCCGCACACCACGGTCCCGACCTGCTTGTCGGCGCATGTGGACGACGCCACTGCGTGCGCACCCGATCGCGGGGTCGCCGTGAACGACACCGGGATTGCCGCCGAGGCCGCCGCGGTACACGCCGGTGGTGGGCGGTACGCGCGGCTGGATCAGTACTTCTGCACCGACCGGCGCTGCCCGGTGATCGTCGGCAACACCCTGGTGTTCCGCGACGACAACCACATCACCGCCGAGTACGCCGAGTTGCTGGCGCCGGTGCTGGGCCGGTTGGCCGAAAGTGCGCTGGCGCCCAACTAGTTTCTAGAACCTGGCCACCCGGTCGGTGAAGGCGCCGTGATAGCTCATCGGCAGGTGAAACGGCAGCCAGGCCTCGGCGATCGGGCCCGCCTCGACCCGCGGCGCGTCGAACACCATCAGCCGGCTGCGGTGCTGGGCTTCGTCATAGCCCACTGTCAGCACCCAGCCATCGGCCTCGTCGGTGCTGCCGGGACGTGACACAAAGATCGGCTCGACCAGTTTGGTACCCGGTGGGCAGTACGTCTGCACCGTGCCGTCGGCATGGTTGAACCGTCCGATGCCGTCGCGGTTGCCCTCATCGTCGCTGGGCACGGTCACATAGGTGACCGTGTGCGGTTGAGTCGACCGCCGCTGATCGATCTGCGGGAATTCACAACCCATCTGGGCCAGCGGTTCGGCCACCACCCGATCGTCGGCCGTGATGCGGAACCGGGTGAGGCGCACCGCATCCGGCATCGCGTCCGGCGCGATGCCGTCATACATCCGGGCCATGTCGGTGCGGCTGTCGGACGCCCAGGCCTGCATCCCGCCGAAGGTCTCCGGCGCGAAGCGGGGCAGCTCCACCACCACGTCGGCACCGTCCTCGTAGGCGTTGGCGTAATGCCACATGTAGAACGGGTCCGTCTCGATCACCCGCACTCTGCCGCCGTTCCGCGGGGCGAGGATGAAGTACGACGGTTCGTCGTGCTCGAACCGCATGGCTTCCCAGAAGGTCTGACGTCCCAACATCGCCCACGGGTTGATCCGCAGCGGAGACAGCATGAACACGGCGTACCGCGGGGTCAGCGCCATGTCATGGATCAGGCCCATGCCGGGCAGCGGGACCGCCCTCAGGTATCGCGTCGCCCCGCTGCTGTCGGTCTCATACAGGCGCAACCGGACCCGGGGAATCGCCTCGCCGACGAGTTCGGCCAGACGTCTGAGCTTTTCGTCCCGGTTCGGGGCGCTGCGGATGTGCCGGAGGTCCAGACGGGGAAAGTACGGGTCGAAACCGAAGTTGACCCTGGTGTCCGTCGTCGCGTCGTAGGTGTAGTGCGCGGAGTAGGCACCCACCGGGCCCCTGAGCACGCCGTCCAGACTGCACATCCCAATCGTGTTGAGCGTGTCGAGGTCCATGCCGTGCGGCCGGCCGCCCTCCCACAGGGCGAGCAGTCGGTCCGGTCCGATCATCACGTTGGTGTTGGCGGTGTTGGCCGGTAGCCGGAAGGCGTTGGCGCGCATGCCTCCCGGCCGCTGGTAGGCGAAGCCACGTTTCACCATGCGGCCCGCCGCCGTGGTGGTCAGGTAATGCTGGGTGCGCACGAAGCGGTTCTTGAACCGCACGCCGTCACCGTCGATGGCGAAGGCCACCACCATGCCGTCGGCGTCGAACAGGCTGTCCACCCGTGAGGCACCGATGTTCCAGCGGCCCGAGCCGTTGCGGTAGAGCGTGCCGGTCAACCCCTGCGGAATCGCGCCGGTGATCTCGGTCAGTTTCAAGTCGTATTCGCCGGGGACGTCCTCCCAGTACCGCGAGGGACCGTCGACCTGTGGCGAGACGGGAGCAGCCATAAAAGACATAGTGTCTTTTATGACGTACCGCTGTCAATAGCCGAGACGTCGAACGGGCTGAACGGCAGGGCCGAGCCGCCGTCCCAGCACAGCGTCGTCAGGTGCTCGACGAGCTCAGCGCGCGGCATCGACGAATCCCGGAGCCACCACTGCGCGCTGACCATCGCCGACCCGACGATGGCTCGCGCCCACGGTGCCGCGGGCGCCGTGTCGGCGCCACCGGCCGCCATCGACGCCGCCAGCATCGCCTCGACCGCAGCGGCGAGTTCATCGAAGATTCCCGGCATCTCATGACCGCCGGCGGCATGCACGCTCAACGCGCGGTACAGGTTCGGGTCGTCCTGCATCCAGCCGCAGATGACGTCGAAGAACAACCACATGCGCTGACGCAGCTCGGTGGAACCCGCAGCGCGCCTGGTGATCTCGGCCAGCAATCGGTGCGCCTGACGTTCGCCGAGGGCAGACAGGATCGCCGCCCGGTTCGGGAAGACCGCGTAGACGGCCGAGCGCACGAAACCGGCCTCTTTGGCCACCTCCGCGATCCCCACCTCGGGTCCGTGAGCGCGGATCGCGCGCTCAGCGGCGTCGAGCAGGTCCGAACGCCGCTGCTCGACGTCGACACCAGGCCCGGCGGGTCGACCGCGCCCACGCTTTGCCGAAGTCACCCGGCAATCGTAGTTATGCGGCGTCGGCCTTCTTGGACTTCGTGCCGTTGTCGGTGTCGGCCTTGGTGCCCTTGACCGCCTTCTCCACCCCCTTCTCGACGCGTTCGGCCGCGGCCTCGATCTGCTTGCGGCCCTTCTCCGCGATGTCGTTCACCCGCTCCTGGGCGTCCTTGACCGCCTTGGCCGTCCGCTCCCGCGCCTGCTGCGCCGAGGATTTCGCGCGATCGCCGGCGGCCTTGACCGTCTTGTTCAGCTCGGCGCGTGCGTCGTCGGCGGTGGTGGTCAGCTTCTTGGTGTTGTTCTCGACCTGCGCCCCATCGTCCTCCTGTTCGGTGGTCAGGTTGACGGTGTCTGTGCCGAGGTCGGTCTGGGTGATCGCCTGCGGCTCGAAGCTCGTCGCCGTAAGGCTCGGTGTCCCAGCATCATTGAGGGTGTCCAACGCGTCCGGAACGAGGCTGTCCAGCGGATTGCCCACCCCGAGCAGCCCGAGCAGCTGCTGGATCGGGCTGGGCACGGGGTTCTGGTTAATCAGCCCGTCGTCGATGGCCTTCTGGATGCCGGTGATGAGGTTGTTGGCCAGGTGCCCGGGGACCTGCGCCCAATCGACATCGGCCGGAAGTGTCCCGAATGCCGTTGGGATGTCGGCCTCGTCGAGGGTGCGGTCATAGATGCCCGTCTCCTCGTCGTATTCCACGTCGGTGTAGCCGAGATTGACCAGGCTGGTCAGCACCGGGGTCAGCGCCGTGCCGATCGGGTTGTTGAAGTTCGCCCCGGTCAGCAGGTTGACGACGTCCACCACGAGGTACGTCGGCTCCAGCAGCGGCAGGCTGTTCGCCGGGATCGTAACGTAGATGTTGAGCTTGGGGCCGAGCTGTGGATCGTCCCCTGGATCGGCGAGATAGTCGGTGATATCGGCACCGAGCTGCGACACGATTTGGTCGACCAGCACTGTCGTGAGCGTGTCCAGCGACTGGTTCCGCAGGATGTAGGTCGGGAACAGCCCTGCCGCAACGTTGTTCGCCATCGTGAACGGGTTGGGCCAGGCCGCGAAGTCGGACATCGGCAGGTATTCGGCAGTGGCGTCGATCTTGATCGGGATCAGATTGGCGCCACCCGGCGTGAGCCCGAACAGCGGGATGTCCCCGACCACGGGTACGCCCTCCACGATGCTGGTCCCACTGCTCTGCACCTGGGTATCGGGTGTCACGGTGTCGATCCCGAACAACCCGAACAGCGGGTACGCCCGCGCCAAGATGCCGCCGTTGGCCCGGCCCGGGTTGTCGATCAGGATCATCGGCAAGATCGTGTAGCTGCCGAGCAGCGGATCGGTGCCGGTGTATGCCGCGCCGCCAGGCTGATTCGGCAAATCGTCGACCACCTGCTGGTACGCCGCGCCGGCCGCGAAGGCGCCGAGACCCCAGCCCGCCACGATGGGGATGCGCACATCCGCGGCATTGGTGTTGAGGTCCGGCAGCTCGATGCCGACCGCTTTGAGCGCAAGACGGATCGCCTCAAGCCCAGCGCCACTCGTGGGCAGGCCAACTGCCTCGAAGATCGACTCGAGGCTGATCTCAAGGTATTCGGTGTTGTTGATCTCGTCGGCGACCGAGTTGGGGAACGGTGCCACCCACCCGAGGTCCACGCCGAGGAGGCGCAGCAGCGTGAACACCCCGCCGGTGGTGATCAGGTTGATCCCGGCTGACGACAGCGGGTCGTCGAGGTCGATGCCGAGCTTGCCGACGTCGATGGGCAACCCCTCCAAGGCATCACCCAATGCATCGTTGAGTGGGTCCTTGATCGCGGCCGTCGGGTCGATGCCTGCCGCCTGCAGCAGTGCGGCCAGGTTGACGTTGTTGACGAACGCCGTCATGACCTGCGCGCCGACGTCTTGCGACACGTTGTAGACCTGGGTTCCGAAGCCGCCGGTGAGGTCCGGAATCTGGTCCGGCGGCGGGAAGAGATGGGCCCCGGCCTGCAGCCGCAGGTCACGCTGGACCGCGGCGGCCTGGGCCTGAGGTGGCGGAGCCACGCCCACCGTAAGCGCGGTGACGGTTGCGGTTGCCGCCCCGAGGGTCGCGACCCTCGTGATGCGCCCCCGCTGCCTACGGTGTTTGACTGCCATCTGACCAGTCCCTTCGGGCGGTTTCTCAGGTTGATCTCAGGCAACGTAACACTGATGTGACCTTCCTCACTAGATTGCTGACAAGAATTTCATCTTTCGCCTTCGCGAGTTATCGCAAACTGTTAGCGTTCGCATCAACCGGCGGTGTGCTGTGCAGAGTTATATTGACGCTTGCGACAGGCAAGCGTCGGCCGGATAGCGGTTGATCTCCCACGGCGTTGCTGCGTGCCCCGAGAAGCGGTTCTTGCCGTTGTCACTCCGCCGCACAGGTGTCAACCGATTGCGCTCGGCGCCGAAACCGCCCCGACCTGCGGCACATGACGTCGAAAGGGTCTGCGCGGGCGCGTGCACCTACTCGATCCGCAGTTTGCTGACATTCCCCAGAATGTGGTCGGCAACCGCCGCGACCTGGCCGGAATATTCCCCGCCGAACAGCACCACGTGGGCGAGCAACGGGTAGAGCTGATGCAGGCCGATCCGGTCGCGCCAGCCGTCACGCAGCCCTCGTACGCATTGATATCCCGCCAGGACCTCGTCGAGATACGGGCAGCCGAACAGCGCCAGCATGGCGAGGTCGGTCTCTCGGTGGCCGCCGTGCGCCGCGGGGTCGATGAGCACCGCTCGGTCGGCGGTCCACATGACGTTGCCGCTCCACAGGTCGCCGTGCAGCCGTGCCGGCGCGTCGTCGTCATCGAAGAGGCCAGAGCGGCACAGCTCAGCGACTTCCACGACCGCGTCGTGCACTCGGTGGCCCAGCCGTCTCGCCGCCAGCTGAGTCATGGGCGCCAGACGCTCGTCGGCATAGAACCTGCCCCAAGAACGGTGCTCCACCAACGACATTGGCAGCGGCTGCGACATCGGGCCAAAGAACCCGCTGCCTGCGTAGCCAGCGGGGGCGGCCCCGAATGCGGGTGCCCCGGCGTCGTGGGTATGTGCCAGTTGCTCACCGAACCGCCGGGCCGTCTGCGGTGTCGGCGCGGCCGGGCATAAACGCTGCAGAGTCAATGACGTTGCGTTGTAATCGATTACCTGAACACAGGGCACGCCGCCCGCGACCGCCAGCCACTTCAGCCCCGCCGCCTCCGCTGCGAAGAACCCGGGAGGCGCCGCCGGGTTGTGTTTGACGAACTCGCCGTCCGGGCCCGCGGTGTTGGGCATACCGGCCAGGCTACCGGCGTCGACAAACGGCGTTTCTCCGCGCCGTGAGGCCATTCACGACGTGTCCGGGTTATGCGACTTCAGGTGATGGTTGGGGTTGGAAGGGTTGGTACCACCACCAGTCGGCGCGTTCGCCGGGTCGGTGACCACGAGCCGGTGTGAGGGTCCGGTGATGGTGATGAGGCCCCGGTGGGGTAGCCGGTGGTGGTAGGTGCAGACGAGCACCAGGTTGGTAGCAGAGAACGGATCGCAACTGGTCCGCACTCGTTACTAAACACGGCTGTGAGCAAACGCACTCAAGATGCCAACACATTGGCTGGCGCATCGGCTTTTGAGTAGCTACTTGCAGGTGAGAACTGGCTGCAATAATTTGCCACATCGGAAATCTACTCGCGTACGCCGCGACACTCTGTTATGGCCTATTGCCTGGCAATTGACGGTTATTGGTGGTGTTGTTTACAGTCCCGTCCAACAGGCAGGGTGATAGCTGCCTGACTATTGGCGAGATTGCTGATCGGGGGATCGCATGTCGGGGGATCGAGGCTGTACGCCGGGTTCAGGGAACTTTCTGCACGACGGTCAGCAAAGTCTCTGGTTGAGGTGGCCGGCGCGCTGGCTGGCCGCGCTGTGCGCGGTGGCGGTCACGCTGGGCGGGCTGCACCTGATCACACCGGCACCGTCACAACGATCCGATCAGGCGGCACGAACAGTGTCGGCAGCCCAAGGGTTCGCCGACGCCGCGGCCGCTGCGTTCACCGAATCGGCGGTCGGCTCTGATCCGGCCCTGACCACTGAGCAGCGCCGCGCCGGATTGCCCGACGCCCCGGTGGCCGGCCTGACCGCACGCACCGCCGCCGGCCCGGTACAGGTGGTGCTGCCCGGCGGACTCGGGAACGCTCAGCACACCCCCGGCGGACAGGTCGTGTATCCGAATGCCGGTGCCGGCTTTGACATGCTCGCCGAAAACACCGCTTCGGGCACCCGCACCGTCGCCCGCATCAGCGACCCAGCCGGGCCCCGAATGGTCACCACCTTCGTTCGGACCCCCGCCGACACCGTCATGCTCGCCCACACCAACGGCTACCTGACCATCAACCGGGCCACCCCGACCGCCGAGACCATCGGCATGTTCTCCCCAGCCGAAACCCGCGACGCCACCGGCAAGTTGGTGCCCAGTTCGTATGTGGTGAAACAACTCGCCCCGCAACTCTATGCGTTGGCCGAAGTCATCGACCCCCAACCCGGCACCACCTGGCCGGTCTATGTCGACCCACCCCTGCACGTCGGCACCCCCGGCGCTCCGCTGCCCCAAGGGTTCCTCGACTCATTCACCAACACCGTCAGCTCACTCGCCGACACCGCAACCTCAGCGGTCACCACCGTCGCCTCAGCCACCGCCTCGGGCGCAAAAGCCGTCGGAACGTTCGTCAAAGAAAACCCACTCGAATCAGCCATGCTCGTCGGCGGAGTCGCACTGGCCGTGACCGGTATTGGGGGACCTGCAGGTGCAGCCATGATCACCGCAGCCACGGTCAATCTGGCCAGCGCCACCGTGGATATCGCCGCCGCCGCCCTGCCCGACAACCAAGCCCTCGGCATCGCCTCCAATGTGCTCGGCGCCGCGTCCATGGTCACCCCGCAAGGCGCAGCCAAAAAGGTCGTGAAAGAAGGCACCGAACTCGCCGTCGAACAACTGACCAAACACGCCGACGATGTCATCGACGTCGCCAAAACCGCACCCACCCCACCCGCCCAGCTCGCCGACGACGTAGCAGCCGCCGCCACGGCGAAACCGCCAGTGACACCAGGGGTTTCACCAAAGGCTCCGAATGCCCCGCCGGCGGCTAAGCCCACTGAGGTTCCGTGCGCGGGACAATCGTTCACCCCGGACACCTTGGTACTGCTCGCTGACGGCACCAACCGACCCATCAGCCAACTACGGGTCGGGGACCAGGTGTGGTCCACCGATCCAGCCTCGGGCCGGTCCGGGCCGCAGACCGTGCAGGCGGTGCTGGTCAATCACGATACCGACCTGCTCGACCTGACCATCACCAACAATGCCGGTGCGTCCTCGGTCATCAACACCACCAGCGGGCACCCCTTCTACAGCCCCAACCGCGCGGACAGCGCCACGACCGCACTGGCAGCGAGCACCACACCCGCCAACGCCTACGGGCCCGGCTGGATTGACGCGAAAGACCTGCGCCCCGGCGACGCCCTGTACCCGCCCAATGGTGCTGCCGCGCAGGTGAAATCGACCAGCCCGGTGGCCGGTGACGCTGACATGTGGGACCTCACTATCGAGAGCACCCACACCTTCTACATCACCACCCCAGCTGTATCGGTGCTTGTCCACAACTGCCCGATGCCAGCGCCCAAAGCCACACCGCCGGCACCCAAACAGCCCAAAGGCGGGGTGTACGTCATCCACGACAAGGATATGAACCCCGTCTACGTGGGCCGCTCACGCAATGTCGACAGCAGACTGCTTGCACATGCCGGCCCCAACGGCAAACTCCGAGCCGGTGACAGCGTGCAGGTGTACCGCACGGACAGCCGTCTGGCCCGGCGGGGCCTCGAACAACGGTTGATGGATCACCACCGCACTCTCAATCCCCCTTCGCGCCCCGTTCCGGGGTCCCTGGGGCGCAATTCAATTCGCGGGGTGAGGGTCGGTCACCCAAAGACCAAGAAATTCGACCAGGCAGCCGATCGGTTCCTCAGCAGCCAGCACCGCGACCCGGACATCTCACGTCTCCCACAGCGAGTGCAGCGGCGTCTAGACGCACGTGGGCAAGCTCAGCGAAGCGCCGATACGCAACGAGCAACAGCGCAGAGTTCAGCGCGTGATGCCAATCAACCGTCGCGCAGCTCAGGCAGCGACCAGTCAGGTTCTTCGGGCCGATCGGCGGACAAGCAAGACAAGGACAAAAAGAAAGACAAAAAGAGCAAGCAGAACCACCAGAAGCCGAACGGCAAATGACGAGCCTTTACGGTCACGCAGACCGCGGCCCGGGGCGAACAGACTTGCCGTGATTGATGACCGCAGAGAGAGTGGACGCTATGAGCGACATCGGTCCAGACAAGCTGCCCATGAAGCCGCGCCCGCGGCCTCCGGACCTTCAACTGCCGTGGACAGCCGACCAGCTACCCGAGGATCCCGAGTTTCAGACGATATTCGTCACCGATCTGCGGGGTGCCCCCACGCCAACGGATTGGGCGGTGCTGTCGGACTATATGCGCCGCTACCCACAGCTGACGCTGGACGTGCAGTCACACGACGGTGGAATACCGGATCTGGAGTTTCTTGCAGGTTTCGAGCGGCTGACCTGCCTCGATATTGTCGGCTGGACCATCGAATCGTTCGATGGGTTACGCCATGTACCTCGGTTACGCACACTGTCGCTATCAGAATCTAAGCGACGGGTGCCATTGGACGTCCTCACACAGCTTCCCGCCCTAGCACATCTGGCGATCACCGACCATTCCCGCGACCTCGATGTCCTGTCGGACATCCCAACGCTGCGATCGATCAGCCTGGCCAGCGTCAAACGAGACAACCTGGATTTTCTCGGTAGCGCACAGCAGCTAGGGGCACTACACACCACGCAGGGGCGGTTCAACGACCTGTCGGCGCTACCAAGTCTGCCCAACCTGCAGATGCTGTCGATGTATCGCACTAAAGTCACCGACTTGGCCCCGATCGGTGACTGTTTGCAGTTGGCCAGCCTGCGGTTGGACGGCCTGCCAGTAGCAGACGTGCCCGACCTGAACAAACTGACCAAATTAGAAGTCGTGCAGATCGGAAAGCTCAAGGACTTCCGGGATCTAGCCCCGATCGCAGCTGCCCCAGACTTGCGGTACCTCCGAGTTGAGAGTGCTACTTTGCAGCCCGCCGACTTCCAGGTCCTGGCGTCTCACCCCCGCCTGGAGTATCTGGACGCCAACCTCAAGACCGACGCCCTGAGCTACCAAACCAACGATGTTGTCGGTCGGCCCCGCGACATCGATGCGGTCTACGAGAACGACTTCCATGCCAAACTGGTCAGCCGTATCCACGAGAACGACAGAGAGGTTCCCTGATGGGTGCATGGGGGGCAGGGATTTTCGAGAACGACGACGCCGCCGACTGGGCCAACGAATTCGACGAGACCGACCCCACCGAGCGTCTCGCCTTCATCGAAGACACTTTCGCGCTCACCGATGACGTCGACCACGGCCAACTTGATATCGACGACTGCTCAGCCGTCCTGGCAGCAGCAGCAGTCGTAGCCGCTCAACTCCCTAACGGGCCACGCCTGGATACCACTTACGGTCCCCAAACCCTCGGCGACAGAACAGGATTAACTGTCACCCCGCACCTGCGTGAAAAGGCCGTCGCCGCCGTGCGGGCAGTCATACACCCAGACACCGAATGGTCTCAACTCTGGGACGAATCAGCGAACACCGACGCCCGATCAGCCGCCACCCAACTCCTCGGGATCCTGAGCCCGTGACCGCTGCCCACATCGCCGCTCGACTGCCCAACATCAAGACACTGCAGCAACGCTGCCAGGCGGTCGCCATGCTCGACGCCATTCTGAGCCCGGACGTCTGGGATAACCGCTGGTACTCCTACACCCACGACTGGGGCGATGGCGAAAGCTGCGCTCAGATGCGCAACGGGTGCGGCGACGACTGCTACATCGTGTTCACGACTGCTGGAGCCTTCATCCGCGGATTCGACCACGAATCACCGATGACTCCCTGGCGCACCGACCCTCCGCAGCTATGGCCCGGACTCATCGACGATGTTCCCGACACCTTCAGAGCTTTCCTCGCCGAGCCCGCCTTTGCTTATGACGACGTCTTCGCCGCCACGTATGTGCTATGGCACCAGAACGCCGAAAGTGGCTGGCAAACAGGACAAGTCAGCTTCAACGAAATGGACGAACAGGATGACCCTCAGGGGGCTCACCAGTTTCTCGACATCCTGACCGACGCCACCCCACGGTCCTACATCGAATTCGCCCAACGGTACTTCGAGGTATCTGTGGACCCGATCGCCGCCGCGCACATTTATGACCACCGCCCGCTCACGGAACGTATCGTCCGAACGATCAATCCCGAAGCGAGCCTCGCCGACGTCGCCACCGACATCCTCGACGCCAAGTACCCCACATAACCCGGTCAGGCCGCAATCAAACTGGCGGTCAACGGGACTGACGTGCAAGTCCCGATCGATTTGGCGGGGATCCCTGGTGCGCGAGCATGTCGGCTGGTGAGCACAGTCCACGCCCTGCCGGCGGCTTGGCCGAAGTCGAGGGCTCTGGCTCGATTGCGGTCCCCCACCGTGCTGCCGGTCAGACCGCGAGCATCACACTGGCCGGTTTGGCGATGGTCGCCGGCGGCGATGAAATCACTCTCGCAGTTCGAGCTAGCGACGATCCGCTCGACTAGAGCAGGCGCAACAAGCTAGGAGAGCCAGAAACATGTCGGCACAGCCCCTTATGCCCCCTGACGACTACCACAACCTCATCGTGCATCTGCTCCATAGCGGAGGGCCTCTGTGGGGCCCTGGGGCCAAACTGAACGCCCGCAATGAGCCGGTACCGTTCACGGCGCCGCAGTTGCCTACGACGCTGCATCCGCACCCGCTGAACCCAGGTCTTGGGTCGTTGAGACTCCCCTGGTGGGACCAGACGAACGCGGAGACTACTGGTGTGTCGCCTTGTCCCACCTGGCCCATGGCCGCGGAGAATGCGACCGCTGTGAACCCGGATAACACCCCCGCACTGATGACGGCTATGGGTGCCGACAAAACCGTCACCGCTGCCGCCGACAGGCCCGCAGTACGCATCCTCACCGTTGTCCCCCGCATCATGGTGTGGGTTATCAGCCTCCGCCCAACCTCGGCGATTCCTCGATGCTCAGCGACGATCTGGCCCAGGCCCGAGCGCCGAAGCTGACATCGTTCTTGGGTGACCTCGACGCGGCGTCGAAGAACCCCAGCCAGACCACCGCCTTGTTCGGGCATTCTTACGGGTCGCTGACTTCGGGTATCGCCATGCATGAGGGCGCCGGCCAATACCTGGACAACGCGGTGCTGTACGGGTCTCCGGGTTTTCAGGCCGACACACCAGCCGAACTCGGCATGAACGACAATAACTTTTTCGTGATGTCGGCGCCCGACGATCTCATCAACCCGATCGGTGCGTTGGCGCCTTTTCACGGCTCGGGATCAGACCCCAACGACATCATCAATGACGATGGGCACCTACGATTCCGGTTCCAGCACCTGGAAACCTCCGCCGGATTGACACCGATCGACGGCTACGAATCCAGGACCGGTGCGTCGGGGCACTCGGAGTACGGTCGCAATGCAAGCGTCACTTGCGGATTTTCGCCTGAACTCCTCGCACGAGCTATCCGCGCTATTGACGGCAGTTGAGCACTGATTCGACCAAATCTGCTTTGGCAGTCGAGTAGTCCTCGCGATCGTCTGCATGTTTGGATGCGCGAGCACGTTTCAGCGCGGCGTACAGCGCGACCAGGATCGGGTTTGCGCGTAGCGCGTCGCGAAACGCGAGCTGTTGGCGCCACCGCGGACTGCTCGGTGTCATGGAGTGCAGGTGTGCGCTGCGCCTGCCCTCGGTGACTTTGACGAAGAACCGCCGTCAGGGACTCCCACCAACGCCTGGATCGAGCGGGCGCCGGTTGCACAACTCATCACGCTCCAACTCGGCCACGCTCTCCACGATGCGGCCATCGATCGCATTGCATTGACCCGTCAGCTCCGACAACTCAGCGAACAACACCTCCGTACGCTGCGCTGGGGCCACCCCAGCGGCGAAAGGAGCTGCAGCCAAAGGCATAACACGATTGTGGCAGAGGGATACGACACGTTCTGGATGCCGATGTGCGCAGCTCGGCGGTCGAGCCGGACGACGACGAACACGACCATCCGGCAAGATGGCCACCGTGGGGATCAACCTGTTGCCTTTCACCCGTCTGTCTGACGCCGACGTCGCAGGAGCACTCGGTCATGCGGTGACCGTGATCAATCCGGCGCTCGATCTGTTCACCTGGTTCGACCCGCTGGGGTTGAAGCGGCGGACGCATCGCCGGCAGTCCTCCCAGAATGCGGTCGGCAAATCCCTGGACCTGGCGGCGGCACTTCTCAATTTCGCCGAGCTGCCCGGCACCAAGGCCTGGGACGACCTCGATCAGGACGGCCACGTGAAGTGGTGGGTGCACCGCGCGGGTGCGGTGACCACCGTGCTCGTGGCGTTCCCCGGCGCATTGGGGGTGATAGTCGACCGGCTTCCGGTTCAGGACTTCCTTGGCTTCTCCAACCAGGCCATCCTGTTGTGTGCCGTGGCTCGTGAAGAAGGCGTCACCGACCGCGGCGAGCAGGTCCGGTTGCTGGGCGCGGTCCTGTGCGACCGCCAACTCACCCGCAGTCCCGCCGAGGCCCCGGAAACACCGCCGCAACCGCTCCCGAAGAAGCTCTGGCAGTTCGCCGGCACGCTGCGCGCCGTCGGCGGCGAGTTGGCGAAAAGACCTCATCCGCAAAATGTTTACCGCTACCTCGGAATGCTCCCGGTGGTCGGCGCGGTTGCCGACTACTTCGGCGAGTTCACCGCGCTGCAGCACTCGGTGGAAGAGGGCGAGGCGTGGATCAAGGAGCACTCTCTGCCGGTGCCGGCCCAAATTTGAAGATGAGCGCACTGGCCGCCACCACCACTGCCGCCAGCGCGATCACCGGCGCGACGGTGAACCGGGACAGCGTCGCCCCCAGAACCGCGCCGCCGCACATCGTCAGCACCACGCCGTAACGCAATTTCTCGCGGTCCCCGGTGCCACCGGCCAGCCTGCTGTCGAACCCGATGCCGACGATGGTCTGCGTCAGCACCGTGGTGCTCAACTCCTGAATCCCGAATTGGCGCGCGGTGGCATTCTGGATCCCGAACGTCATCGCCAGCACGATGAGGATGAACTTCCGGTTGTCGTCGTACTGCAGTACCCCCGTGCCCGTCAGAATCGAAAGCACCGTCAGCAGAACAACTTCGACTCCCAATGCGGTGGTCAGCCAGTTCCGGACATGACTGTCCAGGTGGCGCCGCAACCGCCCGCCCACCACCGTGCCCAGCACGAACCCGACGAACGCGACCAGCGCGCCGGTCACGTCCACACCGGAGTGCGGTACGAACCAGAAGCCAAGGAAAATCACGTTTCCCGTCATGTTGGCGACGAATACGTGACCCAGCACCAACACACTGATCGCATCGACGATCCCAGTGGCACACGTCAACAACAGCAGGGCCACAACGGTGGACCGCTGCGTCACCGGTGAGGCGATGGCCATGCCTACATCCTCGCCGCTACAACTGCGGAGACAGGTCCAATTGGGTCAACGCCGGCATGTCGGTGATCCGCCAATCCCCATCGGTGCGCTGCAAGATCACGCGGTACGACATGTAACGCAGCGACGGTACGTTCTTGGTCACCGGGCTCGTCGACACGGTGTTGGTGTAGACGATCGCGGTGGCCTGGTCACGGCCGATGGTCTCCACCGCGGTACCCATCACCTCGGTGTTGTTGGTGACCTGAGCCTGCTTGTTGGACGGCACGATCGAGTCGATCAACTGCCGATACTGATCGGCGAAGCCCTTGGACAGGTACCGCTCGGCCCGGTCCGGCAGGGATTCGATGTTGTCCGGGTTGTAGGTCCACAACGTGGTGATGGCGTCCGCCGAGGTCTGCGCCACCTGCAGTTTGGTCGCCACCAGGGCGCGGTCGGCCAGATACGGCTGCAACATCGCACCGCCGAATGCCCCGGCAAGCACGAACACGCCGGCCGCAGCCGCAGCCGCGTACGTCAGTCGCTTGCCTGCCGGACGGTGGGGCACCAGGACCTGTTCCTCGGCCGGCTCGCCGTCCGCGTCGGCGTCTGAATCCTCTGTCGCCTCATCCTCTGTGGCGGCCTCGGTCTCGGTGTCGGCATCCGCCTCAACCTCTGGCTTGGCCTCTGCATCTGGCTTGGCGTCGGCGTCGGCGTCGGCGTCGGCGTCAGGCTCGGGCTCGACTTCCGGTTCCGGTTCGGCGACACCTTCCGGCTCGGCGATACCTTCTGGCTCGGCGGTGACCTTGCGGCGCTTGCCCACCGGGGTACGGCGCTCGGCCGAACCCTCGGCCTCCTCGAATTCGGCACCGTCGGACTCGGATGCCGATTCCGTAGCATCCGGCTCCACCACTTCCTCGGCACGGCGACGCCGCCCGAAACGCAGTCTGCGGCGCGGCTTGTCGGGCGCTCCGGTGGTCAGATCACCTGAATCAGCTGGCTGATCTTCCACTGCTGTCCTTCCCAAATCGTCGTCGCGATCCAACGGCTGCCGCTCTCGATCACGGACTTCCCGTCCGGCGTACGCGTACTGGTCTTGGTGGCGACCAGCACGTCGGCGCTGCCGTTGTCGTTCCAGCGCTCGATACCCGCGTCCGTGACCGAACCTTCGGTCGGCTCGGACCGCGCCACCTGAATGACGATCTCGTTCTGCTTCTCCTGGAACATCTTTCGAAAATCGCCGGTCGCCTGCGCCACGATGCGGTCGGCATAGTCGTTGGCGTGGAACGGATCGACGGTGGTGTAGACCGTCATGAACTCGCGCACGTACTCCAGCGCGCCCGCGGTCTTGATCTCCGCGCGCCGATCCGATTCGTGCTGCACCAGGATGAATGTGCTGCCTGCGATGGCGGCGGCGATGAGCAACGCCGAGACCATCGCGACGATCGGCAGCCCCCATCGGATGGGTTCCTTGGGCTCGACGGCGAAGTAGTCCCGCTCGCCGGCCTCGATCCGGCGACGCGGGCTCACTGTCCGCCTCCGCCGAGCGCAGGCCGCTTGAGCACCGTGAGGTTGTCGACGAGCCAGTGGTCACCGGACTTCCGGAACTCGACCCGCACCGTCGCCGTGATGAACTTCAATTCCTGCGGATTGGTGCCGCGCATGCCCTGCAACGCGACGAGCATCGCCCCGTCGTTCTTGGTCAGCCCCGGCAGCACCGCACTGCGCACCGCCGAGTAGTCGTTGGTGGTCGGCCCCGCCTTACGGACCGCGTCCTGCTGGTCGACCAGCTGCTGCCGGTAGTTGTCCGTGGTCAGCGACTGCGCCCGGGAGAAATCCGCATCGAGGGAATCCACCCCGTAACTGAGCAGCTGCTCGACGATCCGCGGACCTTGCTCGGTGAGCTGCTCACGAGCCTGGTCGACGGCCCGGTCCTCGCGGTACACGGCCACGTAGCCCAGACCGCCCGCGATGACGCTGAGCACCGCGACCGCCAGCAGAAGCGCACCGGCGCGGCGCCGGGCGTCGTGCTCGGGCGGATCGACGCGACGGACCTCGGTGCGGGTCAGCAGATCGGCGAAGGTCCGGTTCCGCGAGTCCCACAACGGCCACAGCCAGCCGATGAACACCGCCGCGGTGTCCAGCAGATGCGCCAGGTCACGCAGCAGCAGCCGCACCAGACCGGCGTCGCCGGCCGCGGACACCACCCGGATACCGAACACCGCACGGCCCACCGACCACCCGGTGTACGCGGGCAGCCCGATCCGGTTGACCAACACCGCGGCCGTCACCAGTGCGGCGGCCACCGTGCACACCCACCAGAACCAGCCGTACAACGGTGCCGACCACGCCAGCAGCGCCAGGATCGCGATCAATCCGGCGCCGGCGAGCACGTCGATGGCGAACGCCCCGGCCCGGGCCCGCCACGACGCCAACCGCGTCTGGTCCGTCCCGGTGCCCTCGGCGGCCACCGGGTCGGCGTTGTCCAGCACAGCGGTCACGACGTGACCTGGTCGAGCCGCGCGACCTTGTAGTTGCCGTCCTCGGCGCGGGCCATCTTCACCCGCAACCGGTACCCCTGCTCCTCGTCGGACTTCTCGCTGTTGGTGACCAGCACACGCACCGCGACCAGCAGGTCCATCGACCCGTCGTCGTTGTGCTTCTCCACCGCAGCCCGCAGGTCGGAGACCTTCACCGTCACGTTGGCGGCCTGGTAGGCCTCCAGCAGCATGCCGCTGTAGAGGCCGGCCTGTGCGCCGAAGTCACCGGTGGCGCATTCGATGATCTTGGTCTGGGCCGCGATCATCGCCTGGGTGTCGGGTGCCTGGGTGGCCGTCACGCAGTCCTTGGCCGCGGCCACGGCCTCGGCCTCGTCACTGGCGATCCGCTCACTGTCCTGATGCGCCCGCAGTGCCAGGTAGCCGCCCACACCGACGGCCGCCGCCAGGACCAGTAGTCCGGCGACGATGGCCGCCATCCAGCCCCGTCCCAGCCGCGAAGCACGCGGCTGGGACTCCGGCGACGCCTCCTCGGCGTCCGTGGCCGAGGCGTCCGGGGCCGCGATCGGATCAGCGATCTCGGTGACGGCCTCCGCGTGCGGTTCGGTGGGTTGAGGGTCCTGCTGGTCGGCGAGGTTCAGCTGGCTGGCGCCAGCATCTCCTTCCATCCGTCATCTCCTGGGTTATTCGAGTTGGTGACGGAGTACTTCACACCGCCGGGACCGACCACCTCGCCGCTGGACGGGCTATAGGTGGCGGTCGAGCCTGCTGCCGGAGTGTAGATGCAGGGGTTCGGCTGCTGTCCACTACAAGTCACATTGCCACCCCGCGGCGCGGTCAGCGGATCGCTGCGCGGCGCCGTGGATTCCGGCGGCGGGAGTTGACTCGCCGGCAACGGGTTCAGCCCATTATTCACCGAAGGCGCGGGGATCACCCGGCCCGGATCGACGGGCTGATCGCAGCGAGCGCCCGGGGCCGGGCAGTTGCGGATCTGGTTCGGATCGCCGTACCACGGGTTGGTGCCCAGCGGCTGGTAGGGCTCCTCGCTGCGGCACTCCGCGGGCGAGGCCGCCCGCTTGCCCGGCACGTCGGCACACGGGTAGTTACGCGCACCGCGCACCGCGTTCGACGCGTCCTTCGGGATCTTGCAGTACAGGCCCGACGGCAGCGGAGCCGTCGAGGTGTCCGCGGGCGAACGCCACTCCGAGGCCGGCAGGAAGCCGGTCAGGCACGGCGGCGGCATGTTGATGCCGAGACCGAAGTGCAGCAGGCCCTTGGGCGCGAATATCGTCGCGGTCTGGGCCACGGCACCACCCTGCGGCAGTGCGACCAGGACCTGCTCGACGTTCTTGTTGTAGCGCTTGAGCATGTCGATGACGATTTCCAGGTTCGCCAGCGTCTGCGGCAACGACTCACGGACGTCGCCGAACACCGAGTTCAGCTGGTCTGCCGTCGGCGCCGCCTGCTGGAGACCGCTGCGCAGCTCCGCATCGTTCTGGGCGCTCTGCGCGGCCAGCGTGTTGAGGTTGCGCGCCCACTGCGAGATCGCATCACCCGAGTTCACCTGGCTGTCGATGATCGGCCCGGAGTTCTCGATGATGTCGTTGACCGGATCGAGGTTGTCCTTGAAATCGCCCGCGATCGCCTGGGTGGAATCGACCAGGCGCTGCAGCGACGGCCCGAGCCCGCCGACGGCCTTGGCCGTCTCGTCGAGCAGGACGCCGAGCTTCTCCTTCGGCAACGCCGCCAGACCCTGCTGGGCCGCGTCGAGCGAGGGACCCACCTCGGCGGGCACAGTGCCCTTCTCGATGGTGTCGCCGTCGCGGAAGTACTCCTGCGTGCTGCCCTCGGACACCAGATCGATGAACTGCTCACCGACCGCCGACACCGAGTGCACGTTGGCACTGGCGTCCCGCGGGATGCGGAACTGGTCGTAGATGTCCATCTCCACCCGGGCGCCCTGTTGGGTGGGCTCCACGGAGGTGACCTTGCCGATCGTGGTTCCGCGGTAGGTGACGTTGGCCGTGGCGTACAACCCGCCCGAGTTCGGCAGGTTGGCGCTGAGGTTGTACATCCCCACCCCGGCCCACGTGGGCAACCGCAGGTAGAACAGCGCGAGCACGACCAGCGCGATCACCGTCAGGGTCGTGAACAGAACCAGCTGCATCTTGATGAAGCGGGTCAACAACATGTCTCACTCCCCCCTTTCCACGAGCGGGCCGCCAGGTGCGTCGTGCGGGTTCGGCGTGAACCGAACGTCCGGGATCATCGTCGCCGGATCGCGTCCCCACGCCTGTTCCAGCGCGCGGAGCATGCCCGACAGGCCGGTACCGGACAGGAACGCGTTGTCCACCGAGCTCAGCGTCAGGTCGATGGTCAGCGACACGTTGATGTAGTCGCCGCGCACGGCCTTCGGGATGTTCTCGATGTTGAACGGCACTGTCAGGATCAGCTTGAGCGCTTCGACCAGATACGGGGCCGAGCGGGCCAGCTGCTTGAGCGGCCGTTGCAGGTTCTGCAGGTTGGTGTGCAGGTTCGCGTTGGTGTTCGACAGCGTGTCGTCGGCGGCCTTCGACAACCGGCCCAGCGACGTCACCGCATCGGCGAACAAGTCCCGCGTCTCGGCGAAATGCTCGATCAGCGGCGGGAACTCGGTCAGCACCCGATCCAGCGTGTCGTTGCGCGCCGCCACGATGTTCAGCAACCGATTGGTCGAGTCGATCGCGCGGGTGATGTCGTTGCGCTGCTGGTTGAGCTCGTCGGTGAAGGTATCGAGCCGGCCCAGGAAGTCGCGGATCTGATCGGCGCGACCGTTGAGGATGTTGTACACCTCGGTCTGGATGGTCTCGATGTTCGGGATACCACCGCCGGTCAGGATGCCGGAGATACCGGCCAGCGTCCGCTCGATCGACGGATACGCCGACGACTGCGCCAGCGGGATGGTGTCCCCGTTGCGCAGCTTCTCCGGCGACGGATCCTCCGGCGGGTTGAGCTCGACGTGCTGCGAACCCAGCAAGCTCGTCTGGCCGATCTTGGCCTCGGTGTTCTTCGGCAGCTCGATGCCCGGCTCGATGTCGACGGTCAGCGTCGGCACCCAGTTGACCAGCTCGATGCTGCGGACCCGGCCGACGAACACGTCGCGCACCCGGACCCGGCTGTTGGCGTTGAGCGCCAACGTCTCCGGCATCTGCACATACAGCGTGGTGCGGCCGGACTCGGTGCCCGGCCCACCCGGCAGTGGCACGTTGGCCACACCGCGCCACTGCCCACACGAGGTGAGGATCAGCGCGGACGCCGACAACACCGCGACGCGGCGTCCCACGCGACNGCCGTGCGAGAACAAGGTGTCGCGCGACCAGATGCCGGGAACCGTGGTGTCCTTGTATCCGCCGGGCGGGTGCAGGCGCGGTTCCGAGTAGGAGATCTGCTTCGGCAGGGTCATGGCGGTGTTCGCCAGGTTCTGGCCGAACGGCAGGTAGTTGAACTTGATCGCGTCCAGGATCGGCGCCAGGTACTGCGCACACAACTCGGCCGAATCCTGGTACCCCAACCGGCTGCCTGCCTGGATGGAGCTGCAGATGAACTGCAGCGGGTTGGAGAAGTTGGTCAGACCCGGCAGGACCGGCAGACCCACGATGCCACCCTGGGTGGGCGAGACGATGTTGAGCACGTTGGCGGCCAGGTTCGGGTAGGCGTGCAGACCCGTCTCCAGGCCGTTGCGCGGCTCGGGCTGCAGGATCGCCGTCGTCGCCTCCGACAGGTTGTTCACGTCGTGCGCGAGCACGCCACCGTTCTCGTCCAGGAACTCGCGGGTGGTCTTGAGCACCCGGTTCAGATCCTGCAGGGCGGTGGCCAACTCCTGGTCGGTGTTGGTGAACGAGTTGGTGAACTGCGCCAGATCGTTGTTGAGCGCGACGAACTGCTGATCGCTCTTGTGCAGGGCATTGACGAACAACGCCAGGCTCTTGACCACCTGGAAGAAGTCACCGCGCCCCTGGTTGAGCGTGGTCAGCGCCTCCGACAACCCGTTGAGCGTCCGGTTGAGCTGCTCGCCCTTGCCCTGGAACCCGTCGGCGAACGAATCGATGATGTCGCCGAACGGGCCCTTGGGCTGCGCCGCGGTCGGGCCCAGATCGGCCAGCAGACGCGTGATCTGGTTACGCAGATCGTCGTACTCGACCGGGATCTGGGTGCGATCGAGCGGGATCACCGCGTTGTTCTTCATCTGCGGCCCACCGGTGTACGGCGGGGACAGCTGAATGACGCGGGAGGCCACCAGGCTCGGGTTCAGTACGGACGCCGTGGCGTTCTCCGGCACCTTGTACTTGTTGTTGACGTGGAAGACGACCTTCATCTTGTCGCCGTCCGTCTCGATGCTGTCGATCGCACCGACGCGGACGCCCATGATGAGGACCTTGTCCCCGGGGTACAGCGCGAGCACCTGCGGGAAGTACGCGGTGATCGTGGTGTTCGTCAGCTTCTTGTACAGGTTCATGCCGAAGTAACCCAGCACCAGGGCCGCCACCACCGCCAGCGCACCGACGATGACCGCCGCCCGGGAAGCCTTGGGCAACTGGATGTTTCGAACATTGAAAACGGTAGACATGGCTCTCTATACCCCTCCCTATCCCTGCGACCCGGGCGGAAGGAACGGCGGATTACCCGGAAGCGGCGGAGTACCCGCCGGCCCGGCGTCCGGCCCCGGTCCCGGCGGTGCCGGGGGTGCGTTCACCGGCGCCGGGTGTGGTGCGTAACCCGGCAGGGGTCCCGGCGGCACCGGCAGCGGGGCGATCGGAACGGTGCGGGCCCCGGGCGGACCGGGCGCCAGCTCGACCGGTGCACCCGGCTGATCCGGCGGCATCTGGCCGGGGATGGCCGCGCTGGGCACACCCGGCGAATGCGCGATGCCTTCTGGGTTGGGCGCCGAGGTCGCCACGTCGGGCGGGCCGAAGCCACCGGGCACCGGACCGAACGGGCCCTGAGTGGCGCCCGCGCACGGAAGCGGGTTGCCCGGCGACGGGATACCGGCCGCCGTCGGCGTGTACGAGCACGGCGATCCCGGCGGGACGGCGGGGCCCGGATGCTCCGGGGTGCCCTCCAGCGGCGTCGGGGCGGCCGGCGGAGCACCGTTCTCGTGGCGCTCGCCGTTGGGATCGGGGAAGCGGAACGAGGGCAGGCCGGCGTTGCGCCAGAACTCCTCGGGGTCGATCCCGCGCTTCTTGAACGCGGCGTCGACGAACGGCTGCAGGATCTGCGGCGGGATCAGGTTGACCAGCATCACCTTGAAGTACGGGCCAGAGGCCAGCGCCTCGGCCAGTGAGGTGATGAACTTGCCTGCCACCGTGAGGGTGTCGGCCAGATCCTGCTTGCGCTCGACCAGCAGATCGCTGACCGTGCGCAGCTGCTCCAGCACCCGGTTCAGGTTCGGGTTGTCGTTGATCAGGCCCTCGACCTGATGCGAGACCGACGACACCCGCTCGAGCAGCATGCTCACGGCCTGGCCGCGCTCGTTGACCGCGGCCAGCAGGGTCTGGGCGTTCACCAGCAGCTGGTTGACCTGGGTGCTGCGATCGCCGAGCACCGTGGCCACCTTGTTGGCGTTGGCCAGCAGCTTCTTGACGTCCTCGTCGCGCTTGCCGATCGTCTCGGAGAACTTGGCCACCCCGTCCAGCGCGGCACTGAGGTGCGGCGAGGTCTGATCGACGGTCTCGGACAGGACGTTCAGCGAGTCCTTGACCGACTTGGTGTCCCAGCCCGATGCGTTGCGCGTGACATCCAGGAAGGCGTCGTAGATCTGGTACGGCGTCGTCGTCTGGCCCAGCGGCAGCATCCCGCGCGGGGCCAGTGTCTGGCTGCCGCGCGGCTGGATCTCGATGTTCTTGCGCCCCAGGATCGTATCGGTGCGGATCGCCGCACGGCTCTCGGTCCCGATCGTCTTCCCACCGAGGGTGAAGCCGATCTCGACCTTGTCGCCGTTGATGTCCATGCTCTTCACGGTGCCGACATCCATGCCGGCGATGCGCACCTTGTCGCCCATGTTGAGGCCACCGGTATCGGCGAACTGGCCGTAGTAGGTGGGTACGGCGAACAGCATCGGCACACTCGTCAGCGTCGAGCCGACGCCGATGACGAGCGCCACCACGATGACGCCCATCAGGCCTTTGCGGAAGCGGTCGGAACCTTGCAGTGTCCTCATCGCGGCGTGCACCTACCCGACGGCTGGGAAGCGAGTTTGACGGTTCGGACGGGTCCGCCCGGCTGCAACCCGTTGAGCTTCAACGAGAGGTCGCAGGCATAGAAGTTGAAGAAGTCACCATAGATGCCACCTGCACGACCGATGATCTTCAACGCCTGGGGGAACTGCACCAGGATGTCATTGAGCTGCTGCTTCTGGTCGATCAGCGGCTGCTGGATGACCTCGAGGTAGCCCACGGTGTCCTTGAGCAGCGGGCGGTTGTCGCTCAGCAGGTCTGCCAGCGAGCCGGCCGCGTTGCTGATGTCGGCCACGGAGGATCCGATCGGATCCGCGCGGTTCTTCAGCCCGGTGATCAGCGTCTCGAAGTTCTTGAGGGTGTCGTCGAACTGCTGCTGATGCGCGACGGTGGTGTCCAGGACGATGTTCAGGTTCTTGATCACCTCTCCGATCGCCTGGTCCCGGTCGGCGATGCTCTGGGTGAGCTGTGCGGTCTGGTCCAGGATGTCGTTGATGGTGCCGCCCTGGCCCTGGAAGATCGTGATGATCGACTTGGAGATGGTGTTGACCTTCTCCGGGCTCAGGGACTGGAACAGCGGCCGGAAGCCGCCCACCAGAGCATCGAGGTCGAGCGCGGGCTCGGTGCGTTCCAGCGGGATGGTGCTGCCCGGCGGGATCTTGGTGTCGCTCGTGCCGCGCTTGAGCTCCAGGTAGCGGTTACCGATCAGGTCCTGGTAGCGGATCGAGGCCGTGGTCTCGTCGAACAACGGCAGCGACTTCTCGACGTTGAACGTGACCTCGGCCTGCTGGCCACCGTTGATCAGCTTGACGCCCGAGACCTTGCCGACCTCCACTCCGGAGGCCCGGACGAACTGCCCGGTGCGCAGGCCGCTGACGTTGTTGAAGATCGCCGAGTACTCGGAGGTCCGGTTGAACCGGATCTGGCCGAAGACCACGAAGATGATCCCCGTGAAGGTAAGCAGCACCAGTGAGAAGATGCCGAGCTTGATAAGCGTGCCCTTGATGCTCATGCGGCTCCCTCGCAGGCTCGGGTCCCGCATGCCAGCTGATTATTCGTTCCGCAAGCTTCACTCATGGGTTGATCGTGTTCTCCCCCACTTGGCGACCCCAGACGTACTCAGTCACGAGCGGTTGGCCCATTTCGAGGTGGTTGTACGGCGCGATCGAGGCACCGGTGTCCATGACCAGGTACGGCATGGGCCACAGGTCCCTGGTGACCGGCTGCCAGCAGCCGGGCCGGCCCTCGGGCCCGCCCTTGGCGTTGACCCGCGGAAGGTTGTCGGGATAGACGTACGTGTTGCCGACGCCGACCACCAGCGAATGCGTCTGCAGCGAGTAGCCGTTACCGCCAAGCGCCCCGGCCAGTTTGGGGCCGGCATCGTGGTAGTTGCGGACCGTGCAGAACAGCGCCGGGCTGTACTTGTCCAGCAGCGCCGAGGTGGGCAGCAGATCTTGTGCACCACGGACCAGGTAGGGCCCGCCGCGTTCGAAGATGTCCCCGCCGGTGTTGCCGAAGCCGACCGCGGCCACCAGCGCCTGGTCCAGGTTGCCACGCTGCTCGTTGAGGGTGCGGGCGGTGGTGACGGCGTTGGTCAACCCGTCGAACAGATCGGGTCCGGCATTCGCGTACACCTCGCCCAGATCGGCCAATCCCGCGATGTCGCGCCGGATCTCGGGCATGCGGCCGTTGAGGTCGGCCAGGATGGTGTTGCCGTTGACGATCGACTCACCGAACTTGTCACCCAGGCCGTCGAGCGCCTGCGCCGTCGCGGTCAGGGTCTGGTTCAGCTTGATCGGGTCGATCTGCTCGGAGATCGCCGTGATCGTCTCGAACAGCGTGTTGAACTCCGTCGTCACGCCCTGGGCGCGAATCGGCGTCGAAGGCGACAACCGTTGCGCCGACGGGTTTTCCGGCGACAGGAACGAGATGTACTTGTTGCCGAACACGGTGGTGGCCCGCAGCTCGGCGGTCACATTCTCCGGAATCAGCTTCAGGTACTGCGGCTCGACGTCCAGCGTCAGCTTGGCCTCGGGGTTGTCGTCGACGGTAACCACATCGACCGCGGCCAGCCGGCCGATCGGCACGCCGTTGAACGTGACCTTCGAACCCGGGTCCATCGACAGACCGGCCCGGCCGGACAGCACGGTCAGCTGCGTCTTCTCTTCGAACGACCCGCGGAACTGCATCCACGTCAGGGCCAGGACCAGCATCGTGACGAGCGCGAGCACCAATCCGGCCAGCTTGTACGGCGGGATCTTCGGCTTGTTCAAGGGTGCGTGAGGCACTGCAGGCTGAGTCATGGCGCTACACCGTGAGATTGAAGTTGGGGTCGGTGCCGTACAGCGCCAACGATGCCAACAGGACCACCAACACGATCGCGATCAACGAGGTTCGCATCGACCTCCCCACGGCCTCACCCACACCGACAGCACCGCCACTGGCGTAATAGCCGAAGTAGCAGTGGTTCAACATGACCACGATCGACATGATGATGACCTCGAGGAAGGACCACATCACGTCGTCGACGCGCAGGAACGTATGGAAGTAGTGCTCATACGTACCGACCGACTGCGAGTAGAAGATCGTCGTGACGAACTGCGCCGACAGGAACGACAGCAGGATCGCCATCGCGTACAGCGGGATGATGACGATGGAGCCGGCGATGATCCGGGTGGACACCAGGTACGAAATCGACCGGATGCCCATCACTTCCAGCGCGTCGACCTCTTCACTGATGCGCATGGCGCCGAGCTCGGCGGTGGCACCGGCCCCGACCGTGGCGGCCAGCGCCTGACCGGTGACGACCGGAGCAACGACGCGGATGTTTGCCAAAGCTGCGAAGAAGCCGGTAAATGCCTCGACGCCGATGTTGCCGAGGGAGGCGAAACCCTGGATGGCGATCAGAGAGCCCGCCGACAGCGTCACGAACCCGATGATGGCCACGGTGCCGCCGATGACGGCCATGGCGCCGGTGCCCATACCGATCTCGGCGACCAGGCGCAGCGCCTCACGGCGGTAGTGCCGGAACGCGTGCGGAATGGAGCCGATGGCCTGGACGACGAACCACGCGACGTGGCCCATGCTGTCGAGCAGCCGGCCCGGTGCACCGGCGAACTCCGAGGTGCGCGAGAACGCCCGGGGGAACCGGGAGCGAAGGACTGTCGTAGTACTCATGTCAACCCCCTGTTCCGAATCGCACGCCGATCGTGGTGAGCACGACGTTGACTGCGAACAACGCCACCACGCAGAGCACCAGGGTCTCGTTCACCGCGGTGCCCACACCCTTTGAACCACCGGCCACCGTCAGGCCCCGGTAGCAGCCGACGAGCCCGGCGATGAGGCCGAACAGCGTGGCCTTGACCACCGAGATCATCACCTCGGGGAATCCGGTGAGCAGCGTCAGCGTCGACACATAGGCGCCGGCGGAGACGTTCTGGATGTAGACGCCGAAGAAGAAGCCACCGACGAGGCCGATGGTGATCACCGCGCCGTTGAGCATGAAGGCCACGAACGTGGAGGCCACCACGCGGGGGACGACCAGCCGCTCGATCGGGTCGATGCCGAGCACCTCGAGCGCGTCGATCTCCTCACGCACGGTGCGCGCACCCAGGTCCGCGCAAATCGCGGTCGAGCCCGCGCCGGCCACCACGAGCACGGTGACCAGGGGGCCGAGCTGAGTGACGGCACCCAGCGCCGCACCGGCGCCCGATACGTCAGCCGCGCCGAACTCGGCCAACAGGATGTTGAGCGTGAAGATGATGAGCACGGTCAGCGGGATCGACACCGCGAGCGTGGGCAGGAATGCCACCCGGATCAGGAACCAGCTCTGCAGGACGAACTCTTTCCACTGGAAAGGCCGTGTTACAAAGGCCTTTCCAGTGAGCACGCTCATCTTGAAGAAGCCACCGACCATAGCCAGCGGCTTCTCCAATTGACCACGTACGTAGCCGACGAGCCCGTCGGCGGGCGCCGTCACCGGTGCACCCTCTGGACGTGTCGCACGCCCCCTCCTCGCCACCTGTCAGCTTGTGTGATCCACATCTCCCTACTCGCCAGTAGTAAGTGAGACCACCGGACTGTACCCGATCGAAACCGGGCCGTGCACCGCATCGGGTGGATTGTGCCATCAACCGTTAGCTAGAGCACCAGGTAGCAGCTAACTTTCGTCGCTACCTGCAGAAAGCGTTGACGCCGAGTTACTTTCACCGACGTCAACATCACCGGCCGCTATTGAGCCGTGATCGGGGAGCCGAAACGTTCCCTGAGTTCGGTTTTGAGGACCTTGCCCGAGGGGTTACGCGGCAGCGCGTCGACGATCTCGAGCGCCTTCGGGTGCTTGTAGCGGGCCAGCCGATCGGTGAGGAAGCCGTCGAGATCCCCGAGATCCAGGCCATCCGCCCCGTTGAGGGCGACCACCGCGACCGGGACCTCGCCCCATTTCTCGTCGTACCGGCCGATCACCGCTACCTCGGTGATGGCCGGGTGCCCGGCCAGGACGTTCTCCACCTCGGCGCAGTAGATGTTCTCCCCGCCGGAGATGATCATGTCCTTCTTGCGGTCGACGACCCAGATGTAGCCCTCCTCGTCCTGGCGAACGAGGTCACCGGAGTGGAACCAGCCGCCAGCGAACGCTTCCGCCGTGGCCTTGGGGTTGTTCCAGTAACCAGCCATCAAAGTTGGGGCGCGGTAGACGATCTCACCGACCTCGCCGACCGGGACATCGTTCATGTTCTCGTCGACGATGCGGGCGGACACCGTCGGGATCACCTGCCCGACCGACCCGAGCTTGCGAATGGCGTCGTCCGCCAACAACATACACGTGACCGGCGACATCTCGGTCTGTCCGAACGCGGCCAGAATCTGGCTGCCCGGGAACGTTTCGGCCATGGCCCGCAGCAACGTGTCCGATGCCGGTGCGGCACCCCAGGACAGGGACCGCAGGCAAAGGTTCCGCGGGTTGGCCTTCTGCTCGGCGCAAACCGCCTGCCACTGCGCGGGCACCAGGAAGATCGCCGTGACCTTCTCCGCTTCCAGCACGTCGAGCAGGGCGCCCGGATCGAACGCGCCCAGCGGATATAGCACGGTGGGCAGGCCGAGCGTCAGGCCGGTGTTCACGTTTCCCGCGACGCCGGCGATGTGGAAGAGCGGGACCCCGATGAAGCCGACATCGTTGTTGATGTCCACCCCGGTGGTGAACAGGTTGGTCATGCCTTGGCCCACCAGGTTGTTGTGGGTCAGCACCGCACCCTTGGGCCGGCCGGTGGTGCCGGAGGTGTACATGATCAGGGCGGGCGCATCGCTGGGAATGTCGACGGCGCCGGCCGGCTCGCCGTCCTCGGCGATCAGGTCCTCATAGCCCAGGACGCCGTCTTCCGTCGCGGCGTCGGCGACGACGATCGTCGACAGCGTGGCATCGAGATCGCGAACCGCGGTGGCGACCCCGGCCAGCACGGGTTCGGTCACCACCACCCGGGCGTCGCAGTCGCTGACCAGGTAGGCCACCTCGGGCGGGGTCATCCGGAAGTTCACCGGCACCGCGATGGCGCCGAGCCGGTTGGCGGCCAGCATCGCCTCGATGAACTCGGGCCGGTTGAGCATCAGGATCAGCACCCGGTCGCCGAAGCCGACGCCGCGCCGGCTCAGCGCCCCGGCCAAGCGGGTCACTCGGTGGTCGAGCTCGCCCCAGGTGATGGTGCGCCCCAGGAATCGCAGGGCGGTCTTGTCGGGCTGCATGAGGGCATGCCGGGTCAGCTGGTTGGCCCAGTTCTGGCGACGGGCGAGGTACGGCTGCTCAGTGGGAAACGGCTCGGCAGTCAACGGATCTGCACTCCATCGGGATCGAGTAGTTGCACGAAGTTGATATTTGATCAAACATTGGGGTTGCCCCGGTCACACTATGGCCTCGGGGCCTCGGCGACAAGCCCATCAGAAAGGCGACCGGTATCTCGTGAATGCACCTGCCAGAGTGGCCCTGCCACGTCGGCGTATGGGACGGCGCGAGCAGCTCTCCGACGAGGTCGCCGCCCAGCTGCGGGCCGAGATCATGACCGGTGTGCTGCGGCCCGGCACATTCGTGCGCCTCGACGAGACCGCCGCGGCGCTCGGGGTGAGCATCACGCCGGTGCGAGAGGCCCTGCGCACGCTGCGCGGCGAGGGGATGGTGCAGCTCGAGCCGAACCGCGGACACGTGGTGGTGCCGCTGACCCGCACCGACGTCGAAGACATCTTCTGGCTGCAGGCCACCATCGCGCGCGAGCTCGCCGCCACCACCACCAGCCGCATCACCGAGGCCGGCATCGATGAGCTCGAACAGCTCAACGCCCAGCTCGCGGCCGCCGTGCAGGAACAGGATCCAGAGGGGATCTCCTCGGCCGAGTTCGCCTTCCATCGCGCCTTCAACCACGCCAGCGGCCGGATCAAGCTGGCCTGGTTCCTGCTGCACGTCGCGCGCTACCTGCCCGCCCTGATCTATTCGACCGACCCGAAATGGGGCACCGAGGCCGTGGAAAGCCACCGCTCGCTGATCGACGCGCTGCGCCGGCGGGATGTGCCCGCCGCGGTGGAGCTCAACGCGAACCAGTTCACCGACGCCGCCCAGCGGCTCATCGCGCGCCTCGAGCGGATCGGGATGTGGGACTGAGCTGTCCGGCCACGGTGCCACCCGCCCTTGGCCGCTCGTCCGGCATCCTCGCCCCGCCGTCTGTCACCCTCGGCTCCCGGTCCGCCCCCCGCCACGCACGACCGACAGGCCCCAGATGTCACATCGGCACCAGTCTGGCGGCAGGTACCGAGCTGCCCGCCTGTCAGCGACAATCCAGTGACAATCGCCTCATCGGCCTCGTGTGCATCGCCGGTCACACCCGCTATGGATACTTGGGCAACTCCGTCAACAACAGCCTCGTGTGCACCAGATTTCCGGTTGCCCACCTAGCAGCGACAGAGTCGCTGATAGCCGGGCGATGGACTGACGGGTCGCACGGGGCCCGAGATGCCAGAGTGGCAAAACGGACCAGCGACAACGAGGTTGATGCGGCTGCGGCGACCAGAGTGGCGATTGTCGCTGAATTGTCGCTGACAGCCGGGCACATCGGCTGCGGCTCGGAAATCCGTGACTGGTGTGACTTGTCAGACCCAGTCGGCACCGTAACGCCATGACGGACAAACTCCTGCTGCGGGGCACCGACCTCCGCTACGTACTGACGATGCGGCTGCTGCAGTGCGGCGCGCAATCGGTCGCCGATCTCGTCGACGCGCTCGAGGAGCAAGGATTCACCACGGCGGGGCGGCCTTCGAAGGCGATCTCCGATGCCCTGCGCTGGGAGATGAGCCATGGCCGGGTCTGTCGAGTCAGGCACGGGCGCTACCGCCCCGCAGAAATTCCGCGGGGCACCGAGTACCGCATCCGCAACCGCGTGCTGGAGCTGCGCGCGGCAGCGGCCGATCGCGCCGCCTAACCGGGCAGCTGCTGCACCCTGGTGACCAGGGCGTTGGCCAGGTGGTCCAGGGTGTCGCCGATGAGCTTCTTGACCATCATGGCCGGGACCGGCAGCTTGACCTCGACCTCGAGATCGACCTGAAGCAGCGTGTTGGCCGGGCCCAAGGGGACCACCGAGAAGCGCTGCTCCTGCTTGGTGAAGTGGTCGCCCTGCTGCAGCACGGTGTAGATCTGATTCTCCGCCGGGTAGTACACGGCATTGATGAAAACCCCGGACTGGCCCTGGATCTCGACGTCGAGCCGCAGCTGGCTGGGCCGCCCGTCGTCGTAACGGGCCAGGATCCAGCAGCCCTTGATCTCGGGGTTCCACTGTGGGTAGGCCTCGAAGTCGGCGACGATCGCCATGATCTTCTCGGCGGAGGCATCAACCTCGACGGTCTTGCTGACGAGCGGCATCCGGCGAGCATATCGACTGCAGCAGATCGCGGATCACGTCGGGAATCGGTACCGGACGGCGCGTGGTCCGGTCCACGTACACGTGCACCCAGTGCCCCACCGCCGCCACCGGCCCGTCGGGCTCGAACAACCCGAGCTGGTAGGTGACGCTGCTGTTGCCCAGCCGGGCCACCGCCAGCCCGACGACCAGCGGGTCCGGGAACTTCAGCTCGGCGTAATACCGGCAGCCGGATTCGGCGACGACACCGAGCCAGGGCGCGTTGACCGGATCGACGTCACAGGTGGTGTTGATCCAGGCGTTGATCGCGGTGTCGAACAGCTCGTAGTACACCGCGTTGTTGAGATGGCCGAACATGTCGTTGTCGGTCCACCGGGTCAGCACCGGCCAGTGCACCGGAAAGTCTCCGCGGGTCAATTCGGCTCCGTCGGTCATTCCGGAAGTCTGACAGGCTGGTCGACATGTTGATCCGCGGAGCCGTCCTTGAGCACATCGGCCTTCCCCGGCCGTACGCCGAATCTCAGCCGATCCGGGTGAGCGAGCTGGAGCTCGCCGATCCCGGTCCGGGCGAACTGCTGGTGCGCATCGAGGCGGCCGGGTTGTGCCACTCGGATCTGTCCGTGGTCGACGGCAACCGGGTGCGCCCGGTCCCGATGCTGCTGGGGCACGAGGCCGCCGGGATCGTCGAGGCCGGCGACAGCGATCTGCCGATCGGGCAGCGGGTGGTGATGACGTTCCTGCCGCGCTGCGGTCAGTGCCCGGCCTGTGCGACCGACGGGCTGACGCCGTGCGGACCCGGCTCGGCCGCCAACGGCGCGGGCACCCTGATGAACGGCGATATCCGGCTGACCCGCGACGGCCAACCGGTGTTCCACCACCTCGGGGTGTCCGGGTTCTCCACCTACGCCGTCGTGGACCGCCGTTCGGTGGTGCCGGTGCCCGACGATGTCCCGGCGGTGGTCGCCTCGTTGTTGGGATGTGCGGTACTCACCGGCGGCGGCGCGGTGCTCAACGTGGGTATGCCGTGCCCCGGCCAGACCGTCGCGGTCGTCGGGCTGGGTGGCGTCGGGATGGCCGCGGCCCTGACCGCGCTGGCCCACGACGATGTTCGCGTCATCGGCGTCGACCAGCTGCCGGACAAGCTCGCCAAGGCCCGCGAGCTCGGTGTACACGAGGCCTTCACCCCCGAGCAGGCGAACGGACTCAAGGCCGACGTGGTGATCGAGGCGGCGGGGCACCCGGCCGCACTGGAGACCTCGATCGCGCTCACCGGCCCGGGCGGACGCACCATCACCGTCGGCCTGCCGCGACCCGACGCCCGGATCTCGGTGTCGCCGTTGGGGTTCGTGGCCGAGGGCCGGTCGTTGATCGGCAGCTACCTGGGGTCGGCCGTACCGTCGCGCGACATCCCGCGTTTCGTCGAACTGTGGCGGGCCGGGAAGCTGCCGGTGGAATCCCTGGTGTCCGGCACCATCACGCTCGATCAGATCAACACCGGCATGGACGAACTCGCCGACGGGCGCGCGGTGCGCCAGATCATCGAATTCGACTAGAACCAGCTGTCGCGCATCTCCAGCGTGGTGCGGTCCAGGCTCTTCAGCAGATCCAATTGCGGTGCTGTCTTGGGTAGTTCGTAGCGGAAGAAGTACTGCGCGGCCCGCCGCTTGCCGTCATAGAAATCCCCGGCCCGGCCCTCGGCGGCCAGCACCTGCTCGAGCCAGATCCACGCCACCACGATGTGCCCGAATGCCTCCAAGTAGACGGCACTGTTGGCCATCGCGGCCTCGACGTCGCCGGAGGTGAACATCGTGCCGGTGACCGCGACCAGCCGCTGCCAGCTGGCGTCGAGTTGGTCGGCGAGCTCCGGGGCCGCACCGGCGCGGGCGGCCGAGATCGTCACCGCGACCCGCTCCCCCAGCGCCGCCAGGCTCGTACCGCCGTTCTGGGTTACCTTGCGGCCCAGCAGGTCCAGGCTCTGGATGCCGTGCGTGCCCTCGTGGATCGGGTTGAGCCGGTTGTCGCGGTAATGCTGCTCGACGTCGTACTCGCGGGTATACCCGTAGCCGCCGTGCACCTGGATCGCCAAATTGTTGGCCTCCAGACACCACTGCGACGGCCAGCTCTTGGCCACGGGGGTGAGAATGTCGAGCACCGCCTGATCCCCAGTATCGACCAGCTTCGCGCAGTAGAGCGCCAGCGCCAGACCACCTTCGACATAGGCCTTCTGCGCCAACAGCATTCGCTTGACGTCGGCATGCTCGATGATGGGCACCTGTGGGGTCGACGGGTCCTTGACGCCCAGCGGCCGGCCCTGGGGCCGCTCCCGCGCATACTCCACCGACTTGAGGTAGCCGGTGTAGCCCAGCGCCACCGCGCCCATTCCGACGCCGAGCCGGGCCTCGTTCATCATGTGGAACATGTAGACGATGCCGCGGTGTGGTTCGCCGACCAGATAGCCGACGGCACCGTCGAAGTTGAGCACCGTATTGGTGATACCTCGTTGCCCCATCTTGTGATTCAGCCCGGAGATGGCCACACCGTTACGGGTGCCATCGGGCAGGAATTTGGGCACGATGAACAGCGAGATGCCCTTGGTGCCGGCCGGTCCACCCGGGATCTTGGCCAGCACCAGATTGACGATGTTCTCGGTGAGCTCGTGTTCGGCGCCGGAGATCCACATCTTCGAGCCGGACAATCGGTAGCTGCCGTCGGACTGCGGTTCGGCGCGGGTGGTGATGTCGGCCAGCGAGGACCCGGCCTGGGTCTCCGACAGCGCCATCGTGCCCGAGAACCGGCCCGCGAGCATGGGTTTGACGTACGTCTCGATCTGCTCCGGTGTGCCGAAGTGGGCCAGCAGGTTGGCGTTGGCGATGGTGAGCATCAGATAGCCCGAGGTGGACACGTTCGCCGCGGCGATCCAGGCGAACGCCGCCTGCGCCACGGTGACCGGCAGTTGCGCACCGCCGAGTTCGTCGTCGAAACCCATGGCCAGCAGGTCGGCCGCCGCGAACGCGTCCCAGGCCTCCTTCACCTCGGGGATCAGCGTGACCGTCTGCCCGTCGAACGTCGGCTCCGCGGCGTCACTGAGCTTGTTGTGCGGCGCGAAGTAGCGGGTGGCCAGCTGCTCGCTCAGGTCCAGCACCCCGTCGAATGTTTCGCGGGAGTGCTCGGTGAATCGGTCCAGCGCCGTGAGCTTTTCGACGTCCAGCCACTCGTAGAGCAGGAAATCCAGATCTCGGCGGGACAGGATCGTCGACTTCATGCAGCCAGGTTAGTCGTCGGCGGGCGGCTCGGGCAGCGACATCCGGGCCAGCCGGGCCGGATCGACGATCGACACGATCCCGACGAGCCGGCCGCCGTCGACGACGCAGGCCATCACGCTGAGCGGGCGACCGGTGGGTCCCCATGCCAGGATCCCGGGCTCGCCGTTGACCGACACGCGCCGGGCCAGCACACGGGTCCCCTGGCCGCGCCGAACCGCGGCGACGATGGCGTCCGATCCGGTCCCGACGGTCATGCCCGTGGCCGTGTACCGCTGCCAGGTCACGTCGGGATCCAGCACCCGCAGCAGGGCGTCGAAGTCGCCGTCGCGGGCGGCGGCCAGGAACGCGTCGACGACCTCCCGCTGTTCCTGCTTGTGCCGGCGGTCCCTCGTCGGCGGCGGTACGTCCTGAACCTTGCGGCGCGCCCGGCTGGCCATCATCTTGACCGCGTCGCCGGATCGGTCGAGGATCTGCCCGATCTCGGCGAACGGCACGGCGAACATGTCGTGCAGTACGAACGCGAGACGTTCGTCCGGACGCAGCGACCCCAACACGACCAGCATCGCCAGCCCGACCGAGTCGGCCAGCACCGCGGTGTCCTCCGGGGTGTCGACATCCTCGGTGACGACGAGTTCGGGGAGGTCGACGGCGGCGGACACCTCGGCGCGGCTGCTGCGCGAACGCAACGTGTCGATACAGATTCGGCCCACCACGGTGGTGAGCCATCCGGCGACGTTCTCGATCGAGGCCGGGTCCTGACGGGACAGGCGCAGCCACGCCTCCTGGACGGCGTCCTCGGCGTCGGCCCGTGATCCGAGGACGCGGTGGGCAACCGCGAGTAGCCGCGGGCGCTGTTGTTCGAATGCGTCAGCCAGTGCTGCCTCGGGCGTCATCAGTTACCTCTCCTCGCGTGGATCCGTCATAGCAGTGACGAGTCGGCAGGGCTCTACGTAACAACGAAGCCCGACGTAACCACGAAACGGAGCAAGGAATGAACATCACTCTCTGGATCATCACGATCATTGCCGGTGCCGCCTATGCCGCGGGCGGGACCACCATGCTGGTGATGTCGCGGGAGCGGTACCGGGCGATCGGCGCCACCCAGCACTGGGTCGACGATTTCGGTGACGGTCACCTCAAGGCGATTGCGACCATCAAGCTGGTCGGTGCGATCGGCCTGGTGCTACCCGCGGCGTTGAACATCGCACCGGTCCTGACCCCGGTGGCGGCCTGCGGCCTGGCCCTGTTCATGGCCGGTGCGGCCACCACCAGATTCCGTCGCAGCGAGTGGCTCTACATGGCCGGAGATGTCGTCTATCTCGGCATCTTCGCCTTCTTGGCCTGGGGCTGGTTCACCCAGCCCGTCAGCTGATGGTGCTCACGCCGCCGTCGACCGGGATGACGGCGCCGGTGATGTAGGCGCTGGCCCGGCTGGCCAGGAACACCGAGATGCCGGCGATGTCGTCGGGTTGCCCGATGCGGCCCAGCGGCATGCCGGCACCTACGGCATCGGATCCGGCCCGCAGCATCTCCTTGGTCATCCGGGATTCGAACAAACCCGGCGCGATTGCGTTGACGAGGATCTTCGGGGCCAGCTCGCCGGCCAGGTGCCGGGTCAGCATGTGCACGGCGGCCTTGCTCGCGCTGTAGGAGAAGTTGTCGCGGCCCTTGCCGGGAGCGACGATGCCGTCGATGCTGCCGGTATTGATGACGCGGGCCGGATCGTCCTCGGTGGCAGCGGCATTCAGCAACGGTGTGAGCGCACGGGTCAGCAGGAACACGCCCTTGACGTTGACGTTGTAGACCTTGTCGAACCCGGATTCCGGGAACTCTTCATACGGCGCACCCCAGGCCGCGCCGGCGTTGTTGAACAGGGCGTGGATGGCATCCTCGCGTCCGGTGACGGCCGCGGTGAGCGCCGCGACGCCTTCGGCAGTCCCCAGATCGGCAGGCACCGCGGATACCCGTCCGAGTGGGGACAGCGCCTCCACCGCCGCGTCGAGTTCGGCCTCCTTGCGGCTGGAGAGGTACACGGACGCCCCGGCCTGCAACAGGCCGCGGGCCATCATCAGGCCGATGCCACGGCCACCCCCGGTGACGACGGCAACCTTGCCGTCCAGTCGGAACAGATCAGTCATGCTCACCAGCCTGAGTTCTAGGACGTCTGGTTGACGTCGATGCCGAGCGGGGACTCGTTGCGCACGGTCTCGTCGCGGATCAGGCCGCGTAGCAGCGCGGTACTGAACTCCACGGCGATTTCCTGCGCGGTCCTTCTGCCGTGGGGGCGGAGCCAGCGGTAGGAACCGAGCGTCATCCCGATGTAGCCGAGCGCCAGGACGTGCGAATCGCAGTCGTAGAACTCGCCGCTGGCGATGCCGCGGTCGATCACGTCGCGAACGTGCTCGTACACCTGGGTCTCGGCGCGCCGGATGTAGGCGACCTGCTCCTCGGTGAACCACTCCGCGATGTAGGGGCCCTCCTGGAAGTACACGGCCGCACGCTCGAGGTCGTTTGCGATCCCGACCATCAACCGGCGGGTGAAGTTGTAGATGGTCTCCCGGGCCGAGGCCGTCGGATCGTCGTGCAACGCCTCGACGGTGAAGTCCGCGGTGCCCTTGTAGATGTCGTACAGGATCAGCGACTTGCTCGAGTAGTAGTGGTAGACGGTCGCCTTGTTCAGCCCGACCGCCTCGGCGACGTCGTCCATCCGGGTGCCGTGATATCCGCGGGCAGCGAAGAGCTTGGCCGCTACGGTCAGCAGCTCATCGCGGCGGGATGTCCCGTTGGCAGCCGCACCTCCGCGGCCCCGGCCGCTCTCTGCATCGGATGACATAACACACTCACTATCAGCATCGCCCGGACCTTGCCCAGGAAATCAATCAACCAGATGGTTGAAGAGTGTAGGCAATTCTGCCTGCGACGCTGTTCCACCCTTGCCTTCCAGTGTCTAGACTGCGGGGATGGATCCGAATCCTGACTACGACCTCAGCGACGAGAGCGACTTCTTCTTCCCGTGGCTGGCCTGGGGTCTGCGCGGCGTCTACCCGCCGCCGGCATATCCCCCGGTGTGATCAGGGCCGTTCGCCAGTCTGGCGCGCTGGTGATCCCGGCGCGCCTTCATGCTCTTTCCGCACCAGCCATCGCGCGCCCATATGCGGTGTGCCACTTGCCGCGAGCCATCACGAACAACCAGTAATCCGGGTTGGCGGTCGCGCGTAATCGCCCAGGACTCTTGGCCTGCGCATCCCATCTCGGGATCGATCAGGGCTTTTCGCCCCCTTCCGCGCTCCGATTCGCAAACCAGCCGCTTTCGTCCTGCGTATCCGCGCGCCCTCATTTCCTAACCCGTATAGAACTATTGACAGGTTAGGTCACTCGGCGTTAGATATCGCTAACCGATAAAACGACTTGAGGAGTTAGGCATGACCGTTCACCATCGCTACGCCACCGTCGACGGGCAGCGGCTGTTCTACCGCGAGGCCGGGGTCCCGGACGCACCGACGATCGTGCTGCTGCACGGCTTCCCCACCAGCTCGTACATGTTCCGCGACCTCATCCCGCGACTGGCCGAGCGCTACCACGTCATCGCGCCCGATCACCTGGGCTACGGGCACTCGGACGCACCCGCGGTCACCGAGTTCGACTACACCTTCGACGCGCTGGCCGACCTCACCGACGGCCTGCTGAACCAGCTCGGAGTGTCCCGCTACGCGATCTACGTCCAGGACTACGGCGCCCCGATCGGCTGGCGGCTGGCCCTGCGGCATCCGGAGGCCATCACCGCGATCGTGAGCCAGAACGGCAATGGCTACGACGAAGGTTTCGTCGAGAGCTTCTGGACGGGCGTGTGGGCCTACCAGCGTGAGCAGACGCCCGAGACCGAGGCGGCAGTGCGGACCGCATTGAGCGTGGACGGCATCAAATGGCAGTACCTGACCGGGGTTGCCGACGAGACCCTGGTCAACCCGGACACCTGGGTGCACGACGCCGCCATGGTGTCGCGCCCCGGTAATGACTTGGTGCAGCTCAAGTTGTTCCGCGACTACGCGACCAACGCACCGCTGTACCCGACGCTGCACGAATACCTGCGCACCAGCGCGGTTCCCGTGCTGGCCGTGTGGGGTGAAGGGGATCCGATCTTCGGCCCGGACGGGGCGCGGGCCTTCGGCAAGGACGCCGTCGACGCCGAGATCCACCTGCTCGACGGCGGGCACTTCCTGCTGGAAACCCACCTCGACAAGGTCGCCGGCCTGATCGACGACTTCCTGCAGCGCCGCGCCTGACACGAGAGTGACGCCAGGGTCGTTGCCCGCGAGGGTTTACGACCATGGCGTCACTTTCGGCGCATGCTCAGGCTGCGGCGAGCTTCACCGCGTCACTCACCTCGGTGCGCACCTTGAGGTATTCCGGGGAACGACGCAGTTCGTGTGGGTCGACGCCGGTGCGCGGGAGGTCGACCGGCAGGTCCAGCGCGACCTTTCCCGGGCGCCGGGTCAACACCACGATTCGTGACCCGAGGAAAGCGGCCTCGTCGGCGCTGTGGGTGACGAAAACCGTTGTGCGACCGGACTCCGCGCTCACCTGCCGGACATCCTCCTGCAACCGCTCGCGGGTCAGCGCGTCCAACGCCGCGAACGGTTCGTCGAGCAGGAACAGCGGCGTCTCGGCGGCCAGCGCCCGCGCGATCGCCACCCGCTGCTGCTGGCCGCCGCTGATCTCCCAGATCTTGCGTGCGGCAATGCCTTCCAGGCCNCCCGGTGCCAGAAGTTCCTCGCGCCGTTCGTCCCGCCGGTCCCGTGGCACCCCGGCGTACTTGAGCGCCAGATCCACGTTGCCGCCCACCGTGCGCCACGGGAACAGCCGCGGCTGCTGGAACACCACACCGGAGCTGACCCCGGGCGTGGGACGGGCGCCGGCCACCTCGACCCGGCCCTCCGACGGCGTCTCGAATCCGGCGATCAGGCGCAGCAATGTGCTTTTACCGCATCCGGACGCCCCGACCAGGACGACGAAGGATCCCGGTTCGACATCGAGGTCCACCGGGCCCAGCGCGGTGACCTCATCCGGACCATGCCCGTAGCGGTGCGCCACGTCCTTGATCCGCAGCCCACCCGAGGCATCACTGCTTGGCGATGACATCGGGCAACCCCTTCGTATAGATGGCATCTTTGAAGACCTGCAGCGGCGCAGCTTCGGGGATCTGCTTCTGATCAGCCAGGAACTGCGATGCGCTCTGCAGATTGGCGGCCAGGTTGCCCGGTGTGCCGTCGGTACCCAGCCACTCGGGCGAGGCCACCTCGGCCGGCGTCAGGTAGACACCCTGCTTGAGTTGTCCCGCAACATCTTCGGGGCTGAGGCCGACCTCGGCCGCGATCGCCTTGGCGGCGGCCTGCGGGTCGTTCTTGATCACATCGAGCGCGCGGGCCTGCTGCTGCCGCCAGATGTCGACGACCTCGGGGTGGGCGGCGGAGAAGTCGTCGGACACCGCAGCCAGGTCCAGCGTCGGCTTGCCGTCCTTGGCCAGCTGCCGGCTGGTGATCAGATCCTTGCCGGTCTTGCGCAGCTGATCCAGGGTGGGCAACCAGCTGTAGGCCGCGGCGATGTCGCCGCGCTCCCAGGCCGCCAGGATGGCCTGCGGCTGCAGGTCGATCAGCTGAACATCGCTGGGCGACAAGCCGTTCTGCGCCAAGGCAGCCAGCAGACTGTAATGCGCGGTCGACGCGAACGGCGTGGCGACACGCTTGCCGCGCAGGTCGGCGATCGAGTTGACCCCGGCGCCGTCACGGGCCACCAGGGCCTCGTTGTCACCGGCGACATCGAGCACGAAGGCCACCTGGTACGGAATGTTCAGCGGGGCCGACAAGCCGCGGGCCACCGGACTCGAACCCAGGGCGCCGAAGTCCAGCTCCTTGGCGATGAACGCGGTGTTCACGTCGGCACCCGAGTCGAACTTGGTCCACTTGATGTTGTAGCCGGGCAGCGCCTCTTCCAGCCACCCGTTGTTCTTGACGATCAGATCCCCACTCGGAAAGGACTGGTAGCCAAGGCGAATGGTCGGCTTCTCGGTGTCCCCTCCGGAGCCGCCCACCGCGCAGCCGGCCAGCGCCACCGTCGCGGCCGCCAGCAGCGTGAGCAGTTTGTCGATTCTCATATTTTTCCTCTCCAGGGGACGCTGCGCCGTTCGGCAGCGCGCAAGCCTGCGTCGATCACCAGACCCGAGATCCCGATCGCGAAGATCCCGACCAGCACGACCGGTGTGTTGTTGTAATTGCTTGCGTCCTTGACCAATCCGCCGATACCGGGGATGCCGTTGAACAGCTCGGCGGCCACCACCGACGAGTACGCCATGCCCNACAGCGCGCAGGCGGCCACGCCGACGAATCCCCACAGCGCGGGCCGGACCGATTCGCGGCGCACCAGCTGCCAGCCGAACACCAGGGCCGCGGTCACCAGTGCGGCGACGATCGCGGGCACGCGCCCCGAGAGCGCCGAGACGATTGCGTACACGGTGACCGGTAGGGCCGAATAGATCAGGCCGCTGACACCGCCGACACGCGCCATCAGTCCGTCGAGTGGGGAATCGGTCATCGGAGTGTGGGCCTCGCGTTCAAGATCAGCAGGTCCCCACCGAGCGTACCGAGTACGGATGCATCCATCTCGCGCCGACGGAACCGCCGGTACGCCGATCCCATGGTGCTTGACTGGACAGTCGTGACACAGGTGCAGGGGCGGGTGTGGCGATCAGGACAGCCCGTCGACGGATTCACGTTCTCGACCATCTCGGAGTGCCTGGCCGACGAGGACACGCTGGTGTGGGCCGACATCTACGACCCGGACGCCGACGCGCTTCACGAACTCGCCGAGGAATTGGGCCTCAACATGTGGGCGGTGGAAGACGCCGTCGCCCCCAAGGAACGCACCAAGGCCTCGGTGTACCGCACCCACACGTTCTTCACGGTCTACGCCGTCGACACCCGCAGTCCCGGTACGGATGCCGTCGCGTCGCTGTTGGTGAAACATCGCATCTCGGCCTTCGTCCTGCCGCGCGGCCTGATCACCGTCCGGCTGCCCAGCGTCAACGGTGCGGCCACCGAGTTCGACGTCGGCCAGGTGTCGCAACGGTTCGATGACCTCGGCGGTCAGAACTACGGCGTCGGCGCCCTGGTACACGGCCTGCTCGACGTCGTGGTCGACGGCCACTTCGAGGCGGTCGAGGCGCTCGATGACGCCATCGAATCCCTCGAGGATGAGTTGTTCGCCGACGGCGGTCCGCGCCGCGGCCTGCAGCGCCGGACCTTTCAGCTCCGCAAGGACCTGGTCGAGCTGCGCCGCGTGGTGCTGCCCACGCGGGAGGTGGTCAGCACCATCCAGCACCGCAGGCTCGACTCACCCACCTCGGCCGAACTCGACCCGCTGTACGCGGACCTCTACGACCACGTGCTGCGCGCCTCGGAGTGGACCGAATCGCTGCGCGACATGGTCACGACGGTGTTCGAGACCAACCTGTCCCTGCAGGACGCCCGGCTCAACACCGTGATGAAGAAACTCACCGGCTGGGCCGCGATCATCGCGGTGCCGACAGCCATCACCGGCTTCTACGGACAGAACGTCATGTACCCGGGAATCAACACCGTCGTGGGCTTCATCGCCAGCAGCATTTTGATTGTTGTGCTGGTCATCCTGTTGTATGTGATGTTCAAACGTCGTGACTGGCTGTAGCCGCACCAGGGCCGGCAGTCACATCCCCCAAAAGGGGCATGCGCGCCATCTGAACACAAATGCGACACTCTTCCAGGCTGAACGAAGAGGCCTGGACACATAGAACGGAGCGGATTCGATGCTCATCGGGATCCCGCGCGAGTCCCTACCTGGGGAAACGCGCGTCGCCGCCACACCGCAGACAGTCGGGCAGATCATCAAGCTCGGGTACGCGGTAGTCGTAGAAAGTGGTGCCGGTGCTGCCTCGAGCTTCTCCGACGCCGCCTATGTAGAGGCCGGTGCCGAAATCGGCTCGCCCTGGGACGCCGACGTCGTCCTCAAGGTGAACGCACCCGATGATGCCGAGATCGGCAAGCTGCGCGACGGAGCGACGCTGGTGAGCTTGATCTCACCCGCGCTCAAGCCCGAATTGGTCGAGAAGCTGTCCGAGCGCCCGATCACCGTGCTTGCCATGGACGCGGTGCCGCGTATCTCGCGCGCCCAGTCGCTGGACGTGCTGTCCTCGATGGCCAACATCGCCGGCTNGACGGGGAGACCACCTGGCCCCCGCCACCGGTGCAGGTCTCGGCTGCCCCGGCCGCGCAACCCGCGGCCGCCGCTCCGGCGGTCAAGGAAGAGAAGAAGCCGATGTCCACCGGGCGCCGGCTCGGGCTCACCTTCGCCGTGGCGGCCGCGATCTTCGCGCTGATCGCGATCTCACCGGCCGCGCTGCAGGTCCACCTGACCGTGTTCGCGCTCGCGATCGTGATCGGCTACTACGTGATCGGCAACGTGCACCACGCCCTGCACACCCCGCTGATGTCGGTGACCAACGCGATCTCCGGAATCATCGTGGTGGGCGCGCTGCTGCAGATCGGCCAACGCGACGTGGTCATCACGGCGCTGGCCTTCGTGGCGATCCTGCTGGCCAGTATCAACGTATTCGGCGGCTTCGCGGTGACGCGTCGCATGCTCGCGATGTTCTCCCGCAGCTAGAACCTGCGTGCCCACAGAGATTTTGGAATGGATTCCATGTTCACCTTAGAAAACGTTGCCACGGCCGCTTACGTCGTCGCGGCTCTGCTCTTCATCCTCGCTCTGGCCGGCCTCTCGAAACACGAGACGTCGCGGGCCGGTAACACGTTCGGCATCGTCGGCATGGCCGTCGCGCTGATCGCGACGATCGCGCTGGCCTTCGACCGCAAGATCGAGCCGCTGGGCCTGGCCCTGCTGATCGGCGCCATGGTCGTCGGTGCGGCGATCGGCCTGTGGCGGGCCAAGGTCGTCGAGATGACCGGCATGCCCGAATTGATCGCGCTGCTGCACTCGTTCGTGGGTCTGGCCGCGGTGCTGGTCGGCTGGAACGGCTACCTGCACGTCGAGAACCACCTCGGCGGCGCCGAGGCCACCAAGCTGGCCGGCGAAGGCATGCTCGGCATCCACTCGGCCGAGGTGTTCATCGGCGTGTTCATCGGTGCGGTGACCTTCACCGGCTCGATCGTGGCCAACCTCAAGCTCTCGGCCCGCATCAAGTCCGCACCACTCATGCTGCCCGGCAAGAACTTCCTCAACATCGGCGCGCTGATCGTCTTCTTCGCACTGACCGTGTGGTTCGTCATCGAGCCGCACCTGTGGCTGCTCATCGTGGTCACCGTGCTGGCGCTGCTGCTGGGCTGGCACCTCGTCGCCTCGATCGGCGGCGGCGACATGCCCGTCGTGGTCTCGATGCTGAACAGCTACTCCGGTTGGGCCGCAGCCGCATCCGGCTTCCTGCTCGGCAACGACCTGCTGATCATCACCGGTGCGCTCGTCGGCTCCTCGGGTGCCTACCTGTCCTACATCATGTGCAAGGCGATGAACCGGTCGTTCATCTCTGTGATCGCCGGCGGGTTCGGCATCGAGGCCGGGCCGGCCGAGGACAAGGATTACGGCGAGCATCGCGAGATCACCGCCGAGGGCGCCGCCGAGCTGCTCAGCTCGGCCGACTCCGTGATCATCACGCCCGGGTACGGCATGGCCGTGGCCCAGGCCCAGTACGGTGTCGCCGACCTGACCCGCAAGCTCCGCGACCGCGGCGTCAACGTCCGGTTCGGCATCCACCCCGTCGCCGGCCGCCTGCCCGGCCACATGAACGTGCTGCTGGCCGAGGCCAAGGTGCCCTACGACATCGTGCTGGAGATGGACGAGATCAACGACGACTTCGACGGCACCTCCGTCGTGCTCGTGATCGGCGCCAACGACACCGTGAACCCGGCCGCCGCCGAGGATCCGGGCAGCCCGATCGCCGGCATGCCGGTGCTGACGGTGTGGAACGCCGACCACGTCATCGTGTTCAAGCGCTCCATGGCCTCGGGTTACGCCGGCGTGCAGAACCCGCTGTTCTTCCGGGAGAACACCCAGATGCTGTTCGGCGACGCCAAGGACCGGGTTGATGCCATCAACGCCGCCCTGTCCGTCGCGGAGCACGTCTAGGTTCCTCCGCCTCGCGGACGTCGAAGCCCCCTATTTCTGCGGAAATAGGGGGCTTTCGCGTCTTTCGCGGTCAGGCCCGAGTACTTCGCGCAACTGCGCTGAACAGGAGTCACAGATGAAAATTGTTGTCCCGCAGTGGATGCGGCCGATGTGCGACGCCCACCATTTCTCCCCAGCGGTGATCGACGGCGAGCACCTGCGCTGCTCGGGGATGATCGGGATCCGGCCCGACATGACCGTGGCCGAAGATCCTCGAGCCCAGTTCACCCAGGCCTTCGAGAACCTGCGCGGGCTGCTCGCCGAAGCGGGCCTAACGTTCGCCGACGTCACCGACATGACCAGCTACCACGTCGGCCTGCAACGGCACGTGCAGGTATTCAGCGAGGTCAAGGAGGAGTTCGTGGCCGCCCCGTATCCGGCCTGGACCGCGGTCGGCGTCACCGAGCTGGCGGTGCCCGGCGCGCTCGTCGAGATCCAGATCATCGCCCGGATGCGCTGAACACCAACCGCTCCGACGCACTCACCGTGCGGTGAGCGGGCCGGAGCGGTTGGGTTACGCGGCTTGCGCCGGACTACATGTTTGCCCGGTCCTCGTCAATCCTGTCCTGATCGTTGACGCTCTGCACGTCACCGTCCAGATCGGAGGTGATGTAGCCGGTCATCGTGCGCTGGAGCTTGTTGACGGTAGCGTCCGCCTTCAGATACCCGGTGTGCTCACCGGTGACGGTGATGTCTGCGACGTAATGGATGTTGGACTGGCTGGCGGTGGTGTCGGTTGATTCGGTGCCGTTGAGGATCATTCCTTCGGCGTTGACGTAATCGGTGTAGGTGACGGTGCGCACGATATGGCCTGTCGTCGGATCTGTGGACTCGGTGACCACCGCGGTACCGCCACCGGCGCCGGCGTAGGTTCCGGTCGGGGGCAACGGCGCCGTGCTGGGCACGTAGGTCTTGAGTTCGGGGGCCCACGTCGGGTCTGGCGTTCTCAGATCACCCTCCACCGGCCCGACGCTGGTCGCGTAGTTCAAATTGGCGATCACCAACCGGGTGTCTGTCTCATCTGCCCCGCTGGCTTCCCAGAATGCCACCGCATCGCCGGTGTCGTTCCAGCTCGCCATGCTGCGGGCGGTATATCCGTCGCCATCGACGAACACCGGAATCCCGTTCTCACCCTTGAGGTCATCCTCAATTGCGACGATCCATTCCTGGTTCGTGATGTTGGTGGAATCCCCGGTTCCCCGGTACTTCTCGTACACCGCACCTTGGATGTCCGCCGGCAGGAACGCCGGCCGCACGATCCGTGACATCGGTGTCAGCGCGTCATACCCACGCGTGCTGCCGACCGCGATCCACTGTCCATTGGGCGACATGTCGATGTCCTCGTCGTAATCGAGGTTGCCGGTCAGCCGGGTGACCTCGCCGGTCTCCAGGTCAACCACGATGTCGTCAACATTGCCCGCCTCGTAGCGACCGCCGAGGATGATCACTCCCTTCCCGTCGGGGGTCCACTGCTTGCCCTCCCCGACGGGGTAAACCACACGGGCGTCGGCGATTTCATATCCGGCGTCGGTGCGCTCCAGCCGGCCCACCACCGGCACCGCCGTGATCAGACCCGTCGAGGTCATCTGGATCTGGCTGAACAACACATGCGTGCCGTCGGGCGAGATTCTCATCTCACGTTGCGGATCGATGGCACGTGCACCGGAAGGCGGCGTGATGACCGGAACCAGTTGCTTGCCTTCTGCGGTTTCTTCGTAGACGACGTAGGAGTTCGGGCTGGTCCTGACTTGGATCATCAGCCGTCCCGAACCGTCGTCGAACGGATCGACTCTCCCCAGCCCCCCAGTGATGTCCGTAGACACGCCGCAGGTGATGCACTCGACGTCGGTGCCGTCGACGTTGATCCGATAGATCTCCTCGCGACCGCCCTCCGCCGGGGTCGCGGCGAAGTAGAGCGATTGCCCGTCTCCGGCGAAGCGCGGAGTGTTCGGATTCGTGATGTTGTCGGGCAGGTCGAGGATCACCCGCTCGAGGGTGGGGTTGAGCACCGTGACGTCGATGTCGTTCTGGGCGGTGCGGGGCTTGAAGAGTGCCAACAGGTTGATCTTGTCACCGTCGGTCACCGACACGGTGAACGAATCCAGCTGCGCCGCATCGTAATCGATATCATTCGGAGTGTAGGTGAACTCCCCGGTCTCCTGATCAATGGTCACCGTCCCGTACTTCGGCTGCTCGGTCACGGTGTAGGTCAACTCATCACCTTCGGCGTCGGTCACCCCGATATTGCCGGTCACCGTCTGGCCGGTCTGCACCGTCGTGGTCGGGCTGCTGACCACCGGCGCCTGGTTGAACAGATTGCGCCGCACCCAAGCCAGCACCGCCCAGCTGGCGGGGTTGACCGGCTCCGGCGCGGACCGGTCCGACGTCAAGAACGGGTTGATCACGCTGGTGACAATGCTGTTCAAGACACCGACGACACCGTCGTCCGGCGTCGCGACCCGGTCTACCGGCGTGGCGATGGCACTGGACGCGGCACGGACACCACTTGCGGCAGAGGCGAACACGCCCTCGGCTTCCCGCGCCGGCCGCGCCAATGCCGTCTCGCCGAACTTCTCGGCGAGCTTTTCGGTTACCCGCTCGCCGATCGTCCCGGTGACCTGCTCCACCCGGTCGCTGACCTGCTCGGCCTTGGTCAGCGCCCGATCAAGGGTGGCACTGAGCTTGACCGGCCCGACCGGAGCCGCGGTCTTCGAATCGGCGTCCGCCACAGCATCTGCGGCCCGCGGCGACGCAACCTCCGGCAACGAAACTTCCGGCAGTGAGAGCGTCGGAAGCGACAACTCCGGCTTCACCTTGCCGTCAGTGCGGGGCAGCACACTCTCCCGCACCTTGTCCGGTATCGACGCCAACGACTCCAGATGCGCATCGATCGCCTCGACCAGCCCCGGCGCCTTGCCCGGCTCCTTCTGCGCCCCACCGCTGCTACTGACCGTCACCCCGGGCGCCAACTCCCTGGTCGACGACGTCATCCCGCTCCGCTTCGGCTTGACCGGCTTCTTGGTCCCGCGCTTGACGGGGCCATTCGCCGCCGTTCCGCTCTGGCCCGGTGAATTGCCGGCGCCTGGATTCTCGGTGGCCGTCTCGCCCGATGACGACGGGCTCGACGAACTCGCAGTCGAGGCGTCCGAGGACGACGTTCCGGTGGTGTCGGCGGTGGCCACACCGGTGCCCGTGGCGAGCGCGGCGACGAGCCAACCCGTCACGACGATGCCGCTGTAGGCGCCGATGCGCCCGGTAGCTTGAAGTGTTCGGCGCGACAGGGCCGAACCTGCCGGCGGGACCGACGAAGAGGAGGTGGAGTGCTGATTGAAGAGCGGATTTCCAGCGGTCATGACGAGGCTCCGATGCCCTAGTGGCCGATTTAATTTCTGTGACGAATTTAATAGCAGCATATTGTTGAGGCCGTCAAGGAGGTTCCGCTGAAACGGTCAGAATCGGCACGGCAAGAGACGCAGGTGCTGCACCTGTTGCATCGCCAGCGTGTCGTTCACCTGTTGCGCACGGACGGCCCGCTGGCCCGGGCCGACTTGGCCGACCGCCTGGGACTCAGCCGACCGTCGATCACCGCGATCGTCAGCGAGTTGATCGACGAGGGCACCCTGGTCGAGTTGGACTCCCGCGTGGAAGGACCGGGCTACCGCGGCCGTCCCCGCAAACTTCTGGGCTGCAACCCGGAGGCGCGGCGGGTTCTCGCCATCTGGGTCGACGAACGCCGGGCCCGCGTCCTCATCGCCGACGCCACTGGCAACATCTCCCATGAGGACGAGACGCCGACCGCCGACCGAACCGCAGCTTCCGTGATCCGTTCGATCATCCGGATCGCCGAGAAGATGATCAAGGCCCCCACGGGCGGGCCAGTCGCCGCCGTCGGTATCTGTGTGCCCGGATTCGTAGACAGCACAACCGGATTCGTTGTCGAGTCGAAGGCGCTCGGGTGGGCCGGGGTGGAACTGGGCAAACCGGTCGCTCGCGCGCTCGGAGTGCCGACGGCCGTGCAGGATGCGACGCAGGCCATGACGCTCGCCGAAACCATCGCCGGTGAGGCGCAGGAGGTGCGCTCCGCGGTGGTTCTCAACTGCGGTGGCCACGTTGATGTCGGGCTGATCATCGGCGGCCGCCCTTACGCCGGCGCAACCGGGGTCGCCGGCGCGATCGGACATATGCCTGTCGCAGGCAGCAACGCGAAGTGCACCTGCGGGCGCGTCGGTTGCGTCAACGCCAGCATGTCCCTGCACGCCATGCAATCGGTCGCCCCGCAGACCGAGGGGATGCCGCTGAAGGACATCGACCTTGCCGCCGTCGCACACGACACAAGCCAGAACCCGCACTCCCAGAAGATCATCCACGAGGTGATCGACCAGATCGCGCGCACCGCACTACTCATCGAAGCTGTGCTCGACCCGCAGGTCCTCATCCTGTCCGGGCTCATCACCGAGTTCGAACCACTCATCGAGGCCCTCGAAGCGCGCATCGAGGAAGTCCGACCGCCCGAACGGCGCGGCCGCACCGTCACGGTGCGCTCACAGATCGGACGTGACTATCGGGTCGCGGTCATCGTCGCGCTGCAGCAACTCGATCCGGACATCGCCGGGCTGCTGCGCACCCCGATCCCGTGATCGAGCGCCCTGTCAGATGTCGCCACGCTTACCGGATCGGGACTGCCGGGGCACCTTTGTCGGTCCGGCCTCGCCACCACCGGCGCACGCCTTCTTCTTCCGGTCAGCCGCCAATTCCCACTGGATCTTCAGGTAGTCCTGGTTGACCGGATGAGCATCGTTCATCATGGCGTTGACCATCTTCTTGTAAGCAGCTGATTCCTCGGAACTTGCGGTGGCACAACCACTGCCGTCCTTGGGCTTCGCTTCGGCGGTGCCTGCGACGGGTGCCATGACGAGGCCGAGTCCGATCATTCCGATCGCCAGATAGCGGTGCATTTCCAATCTCCTTTGATTGATTACTGCTTCCAGGCGGCGACCGCCTTTTCGGTCGTCGTCGTCGCTTGTTGCGGCGGCATGCCGCGCGTTGACGTGAGATGAGCCGTTATTGAGAGATCGTTCAAGCATTCTTGAGTGATCACTCCAGTAAAGTCAAGAGGGTGCCTCGCCCGGATCGCAGTCGGACCGCGCTCATGCAGACCGCGGGTAGTTTGTTTCGCCGTCAGGGCTATGCCGCGACCGGGATCAACCAGATCCTGGCCGAAGCCCAGGTCAAGCCGGGCTCGCTGTATCACCACTTCCCCGACGGCAAACAACAACTCGCCGCCGCGGTGGTCGAGGTGGTAGGTGGCGACATCGAGCAGCTGCTACGAAAACTGCTCGAGCGCGGAGCACCGGTCGCCGACGTGGTCGACGGCTGGATCAACGTCCTCGTGGCCGGCCTGGCCGCCGACGAACGCGACGGATGCCCCATCGAGCCGATCGCCAGCGAGTCGGTACACGGCAGCCCCCTGATCCGAGAGGCTTCGGCGAAGGTGTTCGCGAGCTGGTCGAACGCCGTCACCGAGAGGCTGGCAACCGATGGGTGGGCGCCGGCGGATGCGGACCGCACCGGACTGGCGGTCGTCGCACTGATCGAAGGCGCGCTCATCCTGTCCCGCGTGGCCGGTAACCCGGATGCCCTGCACGCCGCCCAGGTCGCGGCGCGGTCACTGCTCACCGACCAGGCCGACAGAAGCTGACGGTCAGGTCGGCCGATAGAGTGCGAGGAGCCAGAAACTAGGAGATGCAACTATGTCGGTGGACCGCCTGCTCCCGTCCGATGAGGCCCGCGAACTCATCGAGCTCACCCGCGACATCGCCGACAAGGTGCTCGATCCGATCGTGGACCAGCACGAAAAGGCCGAGACCTATCCCGACGGGGTCTTCGCGCAGCTGGGCGCGGCGGGACTGCTGAGCCTGCCCCAGCCCGAGGAGTGGGGTGGCGGCGGGCAACCCTACGAGGTCTACCTGCAGGTCCTCGAGGAGATCGCCGCGCGGTGGGCCGCGGTCGGCGTCGCGGTCAGCGTGCACAGCCTCTCATCGCACCCGCTGCTGGCCTACGGCACCGAGGAGCAGAAGCAGCGCTGGCTGCCCGGCATGCTCTCCGGCGAGCAGATCGGCGCCTACAGCCTGTCCGAGCCCCAGGCCGGCTCCGACGCCGCGGCACTGAGCTGCAAGGCGACCCGTGACGGGGACTCCTACGTGCTCAACGGCTCGAAGGCGTGGATCACCCATGGCGGCCTGGCCGATTTCTACACGCTGTTCGCCCGCACCGGTGAGGGCAGCAAGGGCATCTCCTGCTTCCTGGTCCCCGGCGATCTCGACGGCCTGAGCTTCGGCAAGCCCGAGGAGAAGATGGGCCTGCACGCCGTGCCCACCACCTCGGCGTTCTACGACAACGCGCGCCTGCCCGCCGACCGGCTGATCGGCCAAGAGGGACAAGGCCTTTCGATCGCCTTCTCCGCGCTGGACTCGGGGCGCCTCGGCATCGCCGCGGTCGCGGTCGGCATCGCTCAGGCCGCCCTGGACGAAGCCGTCCGCTACGCCAACGAACGCACCACCTTCGGCCGCAAGATCGCCGACCATCAGGGGCTCGGGTTCCTGCTGGCCGACATGGCGGCGGCCGTCGTGAGCGCGCGGGCCACGTATCTGGATGCCGCGCGCCGTCGCGACCTCGGCCTGCCCTACTCCACCCAGGCCAGCGTCGCGAAACTGGTCGCCACCGACGCCGCGATGAAGGTCACCACCGATGCCGTGCAGGTGTTCGGCGGCGTCGGGTACACCCGCGACTTCCGGGTCGAGCGGTACATGCGGGAAGCCAAGATCACCCAGATCTTCGAGGGCACCAATCAGATTCAGCGCCTGGTCATCTCGCGGGGGCTGGGGTCCTGAGTCTCGCGAGCAGACGCAAACTCGCACATTCTCACCCGAAATTCTGCGACTTTGCGTCTGCTCGTGGACGGTTGTTTAGGCGGCTGGGCTCTTGAGGAAGGGCGTCACCGCGGCCAGGAACTGATCGGGCTGCTCGATCATCGGCGTGTGCCCGGAACCGCCGATCAGCACTGGCGGCAGACCGGCAGCTGTATAGCGTTCGGCGTTCGGCGCCGTCGGGGTCAATACGTCCTCGTCACCCCACACCACCAGCACCGGCTTGTCCAGTGCGGCAAGAGTTTCCACGACAGGCCGCGGACCGTTGGTCGAATCGCACACCCCGGCATACGTGAGCCGCTGCAACGAGCGGTACGCATAGTCGGGCACCGGGTAATCCGCGGCGAACCCGGTCTGCAGGGACCCCTCGGTGATCGCGTCGACGCTGCGGAACCGGTCCAGCGCCGGCCCGATCACCGGCCAGCACACCATCTGTCCGAGCAGCGGCATGGTGACCAGATCATCGGAGCCGGGGGTGTCGGACACCACGACCCGCTCCACGAGATCCGGATTCTGCCGCGCCACTTCGGCCGAGACCGCTCCGCCCATCGAATGCCCCACCAGCACTGCCTGTCGCACGCCCAGTGCCGCCAGGGCGTCCCGTACCGCCGCGGCCTGCGCCGAGGCCTCGTAGGCCGCGCCGTCCCGGGGCGCCTCCGACCCGCCGTGGCCGATCAGGTCGATCGCGATCACCCGCTGATCCCGGGCCAGCTGCGGCGCGACCCGGTCCCACCACTCGATCGAGGCCGAGTAGCCATGCAGCAGCACCACCGCACGCTCACCGGGCGGCCCGTACTCCCGCACATTGAGGTCGGGGCCGTCCAACTCCAGGACATGACCGCCTGCGAAAGGCCCGGCCGCGCGATGGGTCCGGCTCACCAGCAGTTGGTTCACCAGCAGTGCCAGCACCGCCACCACCAGCCCGGTCACAGCGATACGGAGTTTCATGCTGCGCACGCTAATGCCGAGACAGCGGNGTGCGGGCGGCCCGGCGCGCGGCCATCGGCCTGATCGCGGCATCGGTGCTGGCCGGGACCGGGGTGGGTTGGGTGTCCTACCACGGCGCGCTGGACGGCATCACTACGTCGAACGCGCTCGAAGGTGGCCCGGTCTCCTCCGGGGACACGGAGAACATCTTGATCATGGGTCTGGACAGCCGGCTGGACCAGCACGGCAATCCGCTGCCCGAGGACATCTACCAGGCGTTGCACGCCGGTGACGAGACCGTCGGCGGCTACAACGCCAACGTGCTGATCGTCGTGCACCTGCCCGGCGACGGCAGCCCGGCCACCGCGTTCTCCATTCCCCGTGACGACTACGTCGACCTGGCCGGCTGCGACGTCGACCCGTGCAAGGGCAAGGTCAAACAGGCCTACGGCTGGGCCTATCAACGCGAGATGGAATCGCTGGACGCCGAGTCAGAGGATCCGCAGGCCAACGAGCAGCAGGCCCGCGAGGCCGGGCGCCGGGCCCAGATCGCCACGGTGCGCAATCTGCTCGGCATCCCCATCGACCATTTCGTCGAGGTCACCCTCGGCGCGTTCTTCCAGATCGCCAAGGCGGTGGCGCCGATCACCGTGTGTCTCAACGCCGACACCTCAGATCCCTACTCCGGAGCGGACTTTCACAAGGGCGTACAGCAGATCGACGCCGCGCAGGCGATGGCGTTCGTGCGCCAGCGCCGCGACGTCAACGACGAGAACTTCACCGATCTCGACCGCACCCGCCGTCAGCAGGCCTTCATCGCCGCGCTGGTATCGGCCCTGGGGAACAGCGGCGCCCTCTCCAGCCCGGGCAAGCTGCGCGATCTGCTCGACGTGACCAAGCAGAACGTCGCCCTGGATTCCGGCTTCGACCTGGCCAGTTTCGCCAGCCGGGCCTCAGCCTTGACCGGCGAACCACCGACCCTCTACACGCTGCCGATCAAGGAGTTCGGGCAGAACTCGATGGGCGAGGACATCAACATCGTCGACGTCCCCACCATCCGGGCCATCGTCCGCGACCTGGTCGCCGAGCCGGGAGCTCACACCAGCGCCCCCACCGCACCGGAACATGTGCTCGAAGGCCACGGCGCGGTGCTCGACGTGATCAATGCCTCCACCTACATCGGGCTGGCCGCCCAACTCGAAACCACCTTCGCCGCAGACGGTTTCACCCAGGGCCAGATCGGCGACGCCGAATCCCTGGCGGCCGTCACCACCATCGAGTACGGGACCGGCGCCGAGGCCGGCGCCCAGTCCCTGGCCGACGAACTCGGACTGATCGCCACGCCGTCGTCCGAGGTGGCCGACGGGACCGTGCAATTGACGCTGGGAACCGACTTCCCCGGCGAGGACTACCTGACCGGATCCGACGAGACCACCACGGAGACCTCGAGCGCCGAATCGGATTCGAGCTGGGATTCGACCGGCGCGACGACGACGGACGAAACCACGCCGAGCACACCGGTGACGACCGTGGCCGCGACCGCCACCGGGACGGCCACCGCGGCGCCCACCGACCTCAGCCAGATGAAGGTCTCCGGCATCCCCTGCGTGAAGTAGCCAGGCCTACAACGCGACCCGGACCTGTGTGCCGTATCCGGCCGCCGAGCTGATCGCCATCGAGCCGCCCATGGCCTCGATGCGCACCTGCAGCGACGCCAGCCCGATGTGCCCCTCGGCGACGGATTGGGCCACCGTCGACGGGTCGAACCCCTTGCCGTCGTCGGCCACACTCAACACCACCTGGTCCCCCGACCGGCGCAGGCCGACCGAGATCGTGGCCGCCTCGGCATGCTTGTTGATGTTGGCCAGCAGTTCGCGAGCCGCCCGGTAGAGCAGCGCCTGCCCGTCGGGACGGCCGACGTCCTCCAAGTCCGCGCGCACCGTCACCTCGGGCCGGTTCTCGTACTGGCGCAACAGTTCCCGCACCGCCGGGGTGAGCCCCAGCTGAGCCAGCACCTGCGGATGCAGCGCCGTCACCGTGGAGCGCAACCCGGCCGCGGTCTCCTGGAGCGCCGCATGCACCCGGTCCAGCCCGGGGTCCGGGATGCGTTCGCGGATCTCGTCGAGGTCCAGGCGCGCGGCGAGCAGGGTCTGCAACGGCCCGTCGTGAAGATGTTCGGCGAGCTCGGCGTTGCGCAGGTTCTCGGCCCGGGTCGACTCAGATACCAGCTGACGTCGCACCTCCAGCAATGCCTGCACCCGGGCCGAGCGGCGCGCCAGCACGAACGACAACGCGGCCGACGCGACCGCGAGCCAGGCCAGGAACCCCACGTGGGTGTAGACGATGTCGGGCAGGCCGACGTGGTCGTCCCGCTTGGAGTAAAGGATCCACAACACCAGGTAGCCGAGGGCGGTACTGGCGCCCAGAATCGCCGTGAGCACCGGACGGTCCTGGAACGCAACGGATATCGGCAACAGGAAGAACACCGGCAGCAACGCCGCGGTGGCGCCCCCGGACACCGCGCACAGCGCCACCAGCACCAGCACGTCGACCGCGGTGGACGCCCACTCGGCCCACGGCGGCATCGGCCCGCGGAACACCACCGCCAGCCACAGCGCCGCGGCGGCCGCGTAAGCGCTCAGGATCACCGCGTACAGACCGGGCAGCCAGTGGTCGACGTCCCACACCGACACCAGAATCACGATCAGGCCGATCAGCGGCAGCCGCAGCAGCGCCGAGACCCGCACGGGTTGCGTGGTGAAGAAGTCGACGACGCGCCCGCCTGTCATGTCAGTCCAGCAGCCTGCGGCGCATCGCCTCCGCGACCGCCGCGCCGCGGTCGCTCACCCCGAGCTTCTCGTACAGCCGCTGGACGTGGGTCTTGACCGTCGACGGCGCCAGGAACAGCTCCTTGGCCATCGCCGGGATGGAACGGCCCTTGGCGATCAGGTCGAGCACCTCACGTTCGCGCGGGCTCAGCGCCGGGACGTCGGGTTCGTTGCGGCGACGGATCTCGCCGGCCAGGCCGGCCGCCAGGTTCGGGTCGATGACGTCACGCCCCTTGGCGCAGGACAGCACCGCGTTCACCAACTCGCCGCGGGTGGACTCCTTGGACAGGAACCCGGCCGCGCCCTGCTGCAGCGCCGTGTAGACGATCGCCGACTCGTCGTGGGCGGAGACCAGCAACACCCGGGTGGGCAGCCCGTCACGGGTGACCGCGGCGGCCACCTGTGCCCCGTCGAGCTGGGGCATCCGGTAATCCAGCAGGGCCACCTGCGGCCGATGGGTCTTGATCAATTGCAGGGCATCGGCGCCGTTGTCGGCCTCGGCCACCACGTCGATCTCGCCGCTGGAGGTCAGAGCGCGCACCACACCGTCGCGGAACATCGGGTGGTCATCGCCCACCACCACCCGAACCTTGGCGGCCATGCGGCTCAGCATCGCACAGCGGCATCCCCGGCAATGCCCGATTTCTCTCGCCGGACAATCCCGAAATCACCCGACACGCCGCGACAAACCGGGCGTTTGCGCCTGCCCGGCGGAAAGGTCAGCCCTATGCATCTGGACGAGCTGCAGTGGTTCGTCGTGCTCGCCGAAACCGAGCACGTCACCGATGCCGCAGCTGAACTCGGTATCAGCCAGCCCACCCTGTCGCGGGCACTGGCCCGGCTCGAGGAACAGGTCGGGGTACCGCTGTTCGATCGGGTTCACCGGCGGCTGCGCCTCAACGCCTACGGTCACATCCTGCTGGAGCATGCCCGCCGCAGCGTCGCCGAAATCCGCACGGCCACAGACCGAATCGCGCAGTTGCGCGATCCCGACACCGGCACGGTGCGGCTGGCGTTCCTGCATTCGCAGGCCGGCTGGTTCGTGCCCGATCTGCTGCGCCGGTTCCGGGCCGAGGCCCCGCTGGTGCGCTTCGAGCTGTTTCAGGGCGCTGCCCATCAGATCGTCGAGCGCCTGGCCAACGGGGAGTCCGACCTGGCGATCACCTCACCTCGCCCGGACGGGCTCCGCTGGCGCGGCCTGTACGTGGAGCGGTTGTGCCTGGCCGTTCCCCGTGAGCATCGCTTCGCGCGGCGGTCCCGGATCCGGTTGTCCGATGCCGGTGCCGAACCGTTCGTGGCGCTGGCCCCCGATTTCGGCCTGCGCCAGCTCACCGACGAGCTGTGGGCCGAGGCCGGTATCTCGCCACCCGTGGTGTTCGAGGCCATGGAGATCTCGACCATGGAGGGTCTGGTGGCCGCGGGTTTCGGGGTGGCCGTGGTGCCGGTGCCGCGGGCCGAACGCGCCGAACCAGGCGCGGCATATGTGCCGTTGTCGGAAAGCTCGGCCAAGCGCCAGATCGGTCTGACGTGGTCCGCGGACCGGCAGCTGCCACCCGCGGCGGCGCGGCTGGCGGAATTCGTCATGCAAAATATTCATGACTTTGAGTAGATCCATGCATTGGACACATCTTTGCCGGAGTCCTACCGTCGGCTGAGTGTCCGCCTCCCTGACCTCCGTTACCTGGCCGGGGCATTCGCGTGGATCGACCGAGTACCGACGCCTGCTGGCCGCGCTGTTCTGCGCCGGCGTCGCCACCTTCGCCCAGCTGTACTCGCCCCAGGCCGTACTCCCGCTGATCGCTCGTGACCTGGGCACCGGTGCCGCCCATGCCGCGCTGACCATCTCGGCGGCCACCGTCGGCCTGGCGCTGGGCGTGATCCCGTGGTCGGCCCTGGCCGACCGGATCGGTCGCGTCCAGGCCATGACGATATCCATCACCGCGGCAACGGTTCTCGGTCTGATCGTGCCGATGGCCCCGGGGGCGGCACTGCTGCTGTCGGGCCGTCTGCTCGAAGGGCTGATGCTGGGCGGTGTCCCGGCCGTCGCCATCGCCTACCTCACCGAGGAGATCGAAGCCGGACATGCCGCCCGCGCCGCGGGCACCTACGTCGCCGGTACCACGATCGGCGGTCTGGCCGGGCGGCTGATCACCGGACCGATCGCGGAGTTCGCCGGCTGGCGGATCGGCGTGCTGGTGGTCGCCGCGCTGTGCGGCCTGTCGGCATTCGCGTTCGTCAAACTCGCCCCGCCCGCGCAGGGCTTCACCCCGACCCGCAGCCACAACCTCGCCGGCAGACTGGCCGAGAATCTGCGCTCCCCACGTCAACTCGTGCTCTACAGCCAGGGTTTCCTGCTGATGGGCGGATTCGTGGCGATGTACAACTTCCTCGGGTTCCGGCTACTGGCCGCACCGTTCGAGCTGCCGCAGACCGTGGTCAGCCTGGTATTCGTGGCCTACCTGTCCGGCACCTGGGCCTCGGCCAGGGCCGGCGCCGAGGCCACCCGATTCGGCCGCAAGCCCGTGCTGCTCGGCTCGATCGCCACCATGATCGCCGGCGTCGCGATCACCCTGGCCGGAAACGTCGTCCTGGTCCTGATCGGCTTGGTGATCGCCACCGCGGGATTCTTCGGCGCGCACGCCATCGCCTCGGGCTGGGTCGGTGCCGCCGCGGGCGACGGCAAGGCCCAGGCGTCCTCGCTGTACAACCTCTTCTATTACACGGGGTCCAGCGTGATCGGCTGGGCCGGCGGGCTGGCCTTCGACGCCGCCGGGTGGCCGGCGGTGGCCGGCACCGTGATGGGCCTGGCGATGCTGGCCGGGGTGCTGGCGTGCACGCTCACCTCNCCCCGCCGATTCCGGCGCCACTCAGGCGGCGCAGCGGATGGGCACCCGATTCGGCGATTCCGACAGCAACAACATCGCCTACGTCGTGCTCGACGCGGACCGGACACTCGGGGAACCCGACCGCAGGTACTACCGAGCGCTGGCCGACCGGCTGCGGACCGCCACGCCGGGCGTCGAGTCGTTGATGGACCTGTGGGATGACCCGGCGGCGGCCGCGGTTTTCGAGAGCCGGGACCACAAGGCGGCCTACCTGATGGCCCGGCTCTCCGGACAGCTCGGCAGCAGCACCGGTACCGACGCCGTGTCCCGCGTCTTGGTTCTTCCGTTGCGTGAGCTGTACGCGGTGCTGTGGCGCTGCGGCGTCATCGACATCGACGACTGAGGCGACGACGCCCCTGAGGCCTGGGCCAGCTTGGGCACCAGTCTCGGTGCGACGGCGGCGATGCCCGTGGCCACGCCGGCCGCGCCGAGCGCCTGGGCCCACCCGAGCGGGTCCAGCGGAGTGCAACCCAGCAGCTGGCTGACCCCCGGTGTGCTGATCGCCGCCCCCAACGTGAGCAGGGACCCGGCTGCGGTGGCGATCACCAGGGGGCTGTGCGAGTCGATCAGGGTCTGGGCCAGCTGCGTCGAGACCAGGGCCACCAATCCCACCGTGGAGGCGCGACGGGGTACCACCGGGAAGCCCGCCGACAGCCATGCGCCGGTGGCCGCACCCGCCGTCGCGACACCTCGGATCGCTACCGTCCGCCACAGTTCGGCCTGATCGGGTCCGTGACCGACGCCGCCCACCGCACGGGTGGTCGGGCTCACCGCCAACGCCGCCGCGGGAAGCGCATCGGTCATCATGTTGACCAGCAACAGCTGCCGCGTGTTGAGCGGGGATCGGCCGGTGAGCGCGCTGCCCACGATCGANTACCTCACCGAGGAGATCGAAGCCGGACATGCCGCCCGCGCCGCGGGCACCTACGTCGCCGGTACCACGATCGGCGGTCTGGCCGGGCGGCTGATCACCGGACCGATCGCGGAGTTCGCCGGCTGGCGGATCGGCGTGCTGGTGGTCGCCGCGCTGTGCGGCCTGTCGGCATTCGCGTTCGTCAAACTCGCCCCGCCCGCGCAGGGCTTCACCCCGACCCGCAGCCACAACCTCGCCGGCAGACTGGCCGAGAATCTGCGCTCCCCACGTCAACTCGTGCTCTACAGCCAGGGTTTCCTGCTGATGGGCGGATTCGTGGCGATGTACAACTTCCTCGGGTTCCGGCTACTGGCCGCACCGTTCGAGCTGCCGCAGACCGTGGTCAGCCTGGTATTCGTGGCCTACCTGTCCGGCACCTGGGCCTCGGCCAGGGCCGGCGCCGAGGCCACCCGATTCGGCCGCAAGCCCGTGCTGCTCGGCTCGATCGCCACCATGATCGCCGGCGTCGCGATCACCCTGGCCGGAAACGTCGTCCTGGTCCTGATCGGCTTGGTGATCGCCACCGCGGGATTCTTCGGCGCGCACGCCATCGCCTCGGGCTGGGTCGGTGCCGCCGCGGGCGACGGCAAGGCCCAGGCGTCCTCGCTGTACAACCTCTTCTATTACACGGGGTCCAGCGTGATCGGCTGGGCCGCCGGCGGCCGTGGCTGTTCACGGTCCACGGCACCGGCCAGCCCGACCCGCTCGGGCCCGGTCTGCCCGCGGACACCGCGCGCCTGGTACTCGACCTCTACCGCTGGCAGCCGATCGGCAACTACCCGGCGTCCGCGTTCCCGATGTGGACCTCGATCATGCAAGGCGTCGAGGAGCTGGTTAAGCAGCTGGAGGCGAAGCTCGGCGCCGACGACTCGGACGCCGCACTGGCTGGCTACTCGCAGGGCGCCGTGGTGGTGGCCTACGTGCTGAAGCACGAGATCATCAACCCGAAGGGCCGCCTGCACCGGTTCCTCGGCCGGATCAAGAAGGTCGTCTTCTGGGGCAACCCGATGCGCCAGCAGGGTATCGCCGCGTTCGACGAGTGGATCCACCCGCTCGCCGCGCCGAACACCCACGGCATCCTGGACGACCGGCTCGAAGACCTGGAGCACATGCCGTTCGAGGTCCGCGACTACGCGCACGACAACGACATGTACGCCGCGATCCGCGACGACCAGACCGACGAGTACAAGATCGCCATCGCCAAGATCGTCATGCTAGCCACCGGCTGGTACTCCGGCGAGAACTCGATCTTCTCGCAGCTCAAGGAGCTGGGCTTCAACCCGTTCACCGAGATCCCCGCGATGTTCCGCGCTATCGCGGACGCGATCCGGTTCTTCACCGGCACCGCGCACGGCTACAACATCTACCCCGCCGTGGCCTTTTTGAGGAGCTGAACTTGACATACAACGTCGAGAAGTGCCGCTGGTGCGGCGCCCACGACCCGCGGCTCTGGGAGGTCCACAAGAAGTCCTTCCGCCACCGCGCGTGGGTCGCCGTGACCGCCCTGTTCTGGATGGCCTGACCGAAGGAGGTGGGGATGCCGGTCCACTACCCGGAGACTCTGCTCCCCGCCCCCAGCCACATCACCGGCCCGACCTGGCGCCAGTACGAGGACGGCTCGTGGTTCCTGCCCGAGAGGACCCTCGGCTGGGGCGTGATCTCGTGGCTCGCTGAGTACGTCAACTCCCCCGACGGCAACGGCCCGTTCATGCCGACGCTGGAACAGGCGCGGTTCATCGTCTGGTGGTACGCCGTCGACGAGAACGGCAAGTACGCCTACCGCGAAGGCACGCTCCGCCGGATGAAGGGCTGGGGCAAAGACCCGCTCGTGGCCGCGTTGGCCTTGGCCGAGCTTTCCGGGCCCGTCGCCTTCTCGCACTTCGACGCCGAAGGTAACCCCGTCGGCAAGCCGCGCCACGCGGCCTGGGTGACGATCGCCGCGGTCTCGCAGGACCAGACGAAGAACACGTTCTCGCTGTTCCCGATAATGATCTCGAAGCGGCTCAAGGCCGAGTACGGCCTGTCCGTCAACCGATTCATCATCTACTCCGAGATCGGCGGCCGGCTGGAAGCCGCGACGTCGTCGCCCGCCTCGATGGAGGGCAACCGCCCCACCTTCGTCGTCCAGAACGAGACGCAGTGGTGGGGAGTCGGTCCAGGCGGAGAGGTGAACGACGGCCACCAGATGGCCGAGGTCATCGAAGGCAACATGACCAAGGTCGACGGCGCCCGAACGCTGTCGATCTGCAACGCCCACCGTCCCGGTGACGACACCGTCGCCGAGAAGTCCTACCAGAACTGGCAGGACGTCCTGGCCGGTGAGGTCATCGACACCGGCATCTTCTACGACGCGCTCGAAGCACCCGCGGACACCCCGGTGTCCGAGATCCCGTTCCCGACCGAGGACCCGGAAGGCTACGAGGCCGGCGTCGCCCAGCTGCTCCGCGGCCTGGAGATCGCCCGCGGCGACTCGGTCTGGCTCCCGCTCGACGACATCCTGATGTCGGTCCTGACGGCGAAGAACGACATCATCGAGTCCCGCCGCAAGTTCCTGAACCAGGTCAACGCGGCCGAGGAGTCGTGGATCGCCCCGCACGAGTGGGACGCGAACTACGACCACGAGAACCCGCCGCGCCCGCTGGCCAAGAACGACCGGATCACGCTCGGCTTCGACGGCTCGATCTCCAACGACCACACGGCCCTGACGGCCTGCCGCGTCGACGACGGCGCGCTGTTCCTGATCAAGACCTGGGTCCCCGCGAACTACGAGCGCGAGCGGATCCCGCGCGAGGACGTCGACGCCTACGTCCGATCGACGTTCGAGAAGTACGACGTCGTCGGGATGCGCGCGGACGTGAAGGAGTTCGAGGCCTACGTCGACCAGTGGGGCCGCGACTTCCGTCGCAAGCTCAAGGTCAACGCCTCTCCCGGCAACCCGGTCGCCTTCGACATGCGCGGCCAGCAAAAGAAGTTTGCGCTCGATTGCGAGCGATTCCGGGACGCGGTCCTGAACCGCGACGTGCTGCACGACGGAAACCCCGTGCTCAAAGCCCATATTACCAACGCCCACCAGCATCCGACCGTGTACGACGCCATCTCGATCCGAAAGCCTGGCAAAGAGTCCAAGCGCAAGATCGACGCGGCTGTCACCGCGGTGCTCGCGTGGGGTTCCCGACAGGAGTTCTTGATGAGCAACCGGAACACCGGTCGAGGCGTGGGAGTTCTGAAGTGACCTCGTTCGAGGAGCACGTCGAGCACCTGTCCGGCATCCTGTCCACCGACCTCCCCAACCTGCTGGCCTCCCAGAACTACCGCAACGGCGAGCACCGACTCCGGACCATCGGCATCGGGGCTCCGCCCGAGATGCGCTACCTGGAGACCACGCCCGGCTGGCCGGCGATCTACCTCCGTGCCCTCTCCGACCGGCTCGACATCGAGGGCTTCCGGATCGCCGAGGAGTCCGAGGGGATCGAGGAGCTCTGGGACTGGTGGCAGGCGAACAGCCTGGACGAGGAGTCCACCCTCGGCCACGACGACGCGTTCACGTTCGGCCGCTCGTACATCACCATCAGCCGTCCGTTCGACGACGAAGACGACCCCGACGTCCCGCTGATCCGGGTGGAGTCGCCGCTGTACATGTACGCCGAGATCGACCCGCGGACTCGGCGCGTCACGCGCGCCGTGCGTCTGTACAAGACCGCCGCGGACTCGGCCGTCGCTGACAAGGCCACGCTCTACCTCCCGAACCAGACTGTCTACCTGGCGCGCGACGGCGGATTGAACTCGCAGTGGGTCACGGACGGCGATCCCGTCGATCACAACCTCGGCGTCGTACCGGTGGTGCCTCTGACGAACGACGGCCGTCTGTCCAACCGCTACGGCCGCTCCGAGATCACACCCGAGCTCCGCAAGCTGACCGACGCCGGCAGCCGCACGCTGATGAACCTGCAAGCGGCCTCCGAGCTGATCGGAACTCCGCTGCGCGGTTTCTTCGGAGTCACCAAGGAGGAGCTCACCAACGACGGTGAGAACACCACCGCGGACATCTACTACGGCCGGATCCTTGCAGTAGCCAGCGACGTCGCCAAGACCTTCGAGTTCACAGCCGCTGAGCTTCGGAACTTCACCGACGAGCTCGACGCGCTGAAGAAGGAAGTCGCCTCCCTCACAGGTCTGCCACCGCAGTACCTGTCGTTCTCCTCGGATAACCCCGCCTCGGCCGAAGCGATCATCGCGACCGACTCGCGGCTGGTCCGGACGGCCGAACGCAAGGCACGGATGTTCGGCGGCTCGTGGGAGCGCGCGATGCGCATCGCCAAGAAGGTGATGAACCAGCCCGTGCCCGCTTCGTGGCGCCGCCTGGAGACCGTGTGGCGCGACCCGTCGACGCCGACGGCCGCCGCCAAGGCGGACGCCGCCGCGAAGCTCTACGCCAACGGCCAGGGCCCTGTTCCGAAGGAGCAGACCCGGATCGACCTCGGCTACACGTCCACTCAGCGCGACCAGATGCGCGAGTGGGACAAGCAGGAGACCGAGGACATGATCGACACCCTGTACTCCACGACGAAGGCGCAGGCTGACGCCCAGCCGAAGCCGACGGTCACCGAGTCCAAGACCGAGACGAAGACCGCGGCGTGACGCCGGAGGAGTACGCAGCCCAGCAGCTGATCATCTCCGCCGGCATCGCTCGATACGTCCAGTCGTTCACGCAGTTCTTCGCCCGCCCCGCCCTCACGGTGGCCGAATGGCTCCGCTTCCTGAACCTGCTGTTTCCAGAGGTCCAGCGGCGGCGCGACGAGGCCGCGGCGCTGGGGCGCCGGTTCTACGACGACCAGCGGCGACTGAACTACCCCGACCTGCCCCGGAACGACCGGCCCCTGGAGGGCACGACGTTCGAGGTGTTCGTCGAGAACATGGAGCCGGCCCGGCGGCGGATGTCCCAGGCGGACTCCCCGCAGGACGCGCAGACCCTGCTCACCCTGCGAGTGGTGCGCGAGGTCGAGAACGCCGGACGCCAGCAGATCATCCACGCCGTCGACAACGACCCCCAGGTCCTTCGGGGCTGGGCCCGCGTCGCCACCGGCCGGGAGACCTGCGCCTGGTGCCTGATGCTCATCTCCCGCGGCCCCACCTACGTGCTGCCGGAGACCGCGGGCATCGACCTCGACGAGGAACACGCGCTGGAGCTCTTCCAGAACAACGACCTCGAGACGTACTTCGAGGACATCTCGGAGCACATGGAGCAGTGGCACACCGGCTGTGACTGCAAGGTCATCCCGGTCTTCAAGGCCCAGGAGAACTGGTTCGGCAAGGAAGCCGCCGACCGCGCCCTGGAGCTGTGGAACGAAGCCACCAAGGAAGCCATCGCGCTGGAGGACGAAGGCCTCGTCCACCGCGCCGGCAAGAAGAAGGGGCAGCCGTTCACCCGCAACGAGCTGGCCATCAACGCACTTCGCCGCCGCCTGGAGCGGGGCGAGATAAACCCCTCTGAATTCGCGGCACTCGCCGCATAGCCCGCCAAACCCCCGGACGACCGCCAGGAGCGGTCCCCGACCCATGCCCAGGAGGCAATCCCGATGACCGAACACGTCACCCCTGCTGAGACGCCCGCAGCCCCCACGGCCCCGGCCGCCCCCGCGGCGCCCGCTCCCAAGAGCGGGCCCGCCGAGCTACCCGACTGGGCGCGTCAGCAGATCTCCAGCGCCAACGCCGAAGCCGCGCAGAAGCGCGTCGAGCTGAAGGCCGTCAAGGAGGAACGCGACGCGCTGCAGGAACAGGTCGCGACGCTGACCGCAGAGAAGGCCCAGGCGGCCGGATCCCACACCGCGGTCCAGTCCGATTTCGACAAGTTGGCCACCGCCGTCAAGGCGCTGGTGCCCAACCCCGAGCACCTGTTCACGTTCGCCAACACGTTGCAAGGCGACTCCGACGACGCGCTAGCGGCTCACGCCGACGCGCTCAAGTCGATGTTCGGCATCCCCAGCGGCCCCGCTCCCGCGGTCGATCGCTCCCAAGGCCAGGGGTCAGGTGCCCCCGCCAACGATCCCGCGGCGCAGTTCGCCGCGCTCCTCCAATCACAACTAGGCAAGTAAGGAGCCCCTGTGGCAACCCTGAACGAGCTGTCCCCGAATACCGTCGGGACCAACCACCAGGGCCGTTTGGCCCACGTCCCTTCCGACCTTCTGCCCAAGACCCTGGTCGGGCCCATCTTCGACCAGGCCCAGGAGAGCTCGCTCGTCCTGCGGCTCGGCCAGCAGATCCCGGTCACCTACGGCGAGACCGTGATCCCCACCACGACCAAGCGCCCCGAGGTGGGCCAGGTCGGCGCCGGTACCTCGAATGAGCAGCGAGAGGGTGGCCGGAAGCCACTCAGCGGCACTGCGTGGGCCACCAAGGCGTTCTCTCCGATCAAGCTGGCGACCATCGTCACCGTGTCGGAGGAGTTCGCTCGATCGAACCCCCAGGGCCTGTACACCCAGCTGCAGGGTGATCTGGCCTACGCCATCGGCCGCGGTATCGACTTGGCTGTGTTCCACGGCAAGTCCCCGCTGACGGGCTCCGCTCTCCAGGGCATCGACACCACCAACGTCATCGCCAACACCACGAACGAGAACTACCTGCAGACCGGCACCGACTCCCTGTACGACCGTCTGCTGGACGGTTACGACTTGGTGGCCGCCGACTCCAGCTTCGAGTTCAACGGCTGGGCGGTTGACCCCCGGTTCCGGGCGCACCTGCTGCGCGAAGGCGCCTATCGCGACGCCAACGGCAACATCGACCCGGCTCGGATTAACCTGGCTGCCAACATGGGTGATGTGCTGGGCCTGCCCGCTCAGTTCGGCCGTGCGGTCGGTGGAGACCTGGGTGCCGCGACTGACTCTAAGGTCCGTGTCATCGGTGGTGACTTCTCGCAGCTGCGCTACGGCTTCGCCGACCAGATCCGCGTGAAGATGAGCGACACCGCAACGCTGACCGACGACACCAGCCCGACCCCGCAGACCATCTCGATGTGGCAGACCAACCAGATCGCCATCCTGATCGAGGTCACCTTCGGCTGGGTGCTGGGTGACAAGCAGGGCTTCGTCAAGTTCATCGACGACGTCGACCCGACTCCGTGACCCTAACTTGACATGCAACGTAGGGGGCTTCTTCGGAGGTCCCCTACCGCGCGTTCTACCTAGCCCGGAGGAGGCAACGTGGCACACGCTCAAGCCAGCGACGTAGCCGCCCGGCTCGGCCGCACCCTGACGGCCGACGAGACCACGCAAGTCGAGGCGCTCCTCGACGACGCCGAGCAGGACCTCCTGGAGCGGATCCCCGATCTGGAGGACCGTATCGCGGCCGACGCCGCCTACCTGGCGAAGGTCATCCGGGTGGAGGCCAGCGCAGTTGCACGCCTGGTCCGCAACCCCGACGGCTACATCGGCGAGACCGACGGCAACTACAGCTACCAGCTGAACTGGCGGCTGAACACCGGCGCGATCCAGTTCACTGACCAGGAGTGGGCGCTGCTCGGGCTGACGTCCGGCGTGTCTGCGTTCGACGTCCGGGCCAAGACCCCGTTCGAGCGGGCCGGATCGGAGATGCCTGCGTACGGGACGCCCGAGTGGGTCGTCTGGCAGCAGAGCTCCCCGTTGTTCTGGAACGACGTCCTGTGAGCCTGCTCGAAGACAGGGCCAACTACGAGCCCTGCACGGTGTTCCCCGAGGAGACGGCCCGGGACGAGGACGGCAACCTAATCACCCGGCCCGCGGCCGTCGGCATCTCGACCATCCCGGGCTACGGCCCCGTGGTCGGTCGTTTCCAGCCGGCGTCGATGTCCGGCACCTCGGCGCGGCGCGCTGAGCAGGACAACGAGGGCTTCGAGTCCGAGCAGATGTACAAGCTGCGGTTCCCCCGGAAGCTGGACGAGCTGCTCGGCGAGCTCGGCGCCCAGTCCGAGATCGAGTGGCGCGGCAAGCGCTGGACGATCTTCGGCGACCCCTACCGCTTCAACGGGTCGCGCCGGACCGCGCACATCGACTACCTGCTGCGGCGGTACTGACGTGGCACACCTCTACTACGGCCGCTCTGGCTTGAACAAGGTGATCGCCCACATGCCCGGGGTCCGGGACGCGATCCACGACGAGGCCAAGCAGATCGGCCGCCGCGCCGAATCCAACCTGGCCCAGGTCCGCGCGTCCACGCGCTGGCACAAGATCTACGGTCCGGACCACCTGACCCGGATCACGGTCACCCAGGGCTCCGTCGACGCGTTCGCCAATCTGGAGGCCCCCGGCCCCGAGGCCATCGAGTTTGGCCACGCCCCCTCGGGCGTGTTCGAGGGCACCGACACCCGGGCCCCGGCCGGTCTGTACATCCTCACCGGTGCCGCGGGATTCGCCCGCCTGGCGCACTCCTCGTCCGGCCTGAAGCGCGGGAAGAGGTAGCCGATGTCAGCGATCCCCCGCGTACAGGCGATCGTGCTGCCGCTCCTCCGCGGTCACACGGACACCGACGACCCGATCAGCATCCTTCCCGGCCTGGAGAACACCAAGGTCGGGTCCTGGATCGAGGACATCGACTACAAACACCTGCCGATGCTCAACGTCCGGCGACTGGGCGGTCCCCGGTATGCCGGCGGACCGAAGAAGCTGTCGTTCCCCGTGATCGAGCTGACCGCATACGGGAACGAGAGCCTGCCGAAGACCGAGCAGCTGTACGAGGACGCACTGGAGGTGCTGTACGACGCGCGGCGCAAGCAGACGCTGACACCCGCCGGCTACATCCACTCGATCGGTGAACCGATGGGTGCGACGCAGTTCAGCTCCCTATCCCAATCTTCCTGGCGCATCCAGGGCCTGATCCGGCTCGGTATCCGCCCTCCCAACTAACCCCGAGAGAAGCACATGGCACAGAACGACGATGCCGTATTGCTCGCTGCGGTCGGATACGTGTACACCGCCCCGGTGGGCACCCCCGCGCCGACCCCCGCGCAGCTCAAGACCCTGAACCCGGAGAACCCCGCGTCCTGGCCGGTCGCCAACTGGGAGTCCACCGGACACACGTCCGAGGAAGACCTTCCCGAGTTCGGCTTCGACGGTGGCGACACCGAGGTCCGAGGATCGTGGCAGAAGAAGAAGCTGCGCGAGATCACGACCGAGGAGATCGCTGACTTCGTCACGGTCAACCTGAACCAGTTCGACGAGACCGGCCTGTCGCTGTACTACGGCGCCAACCAGTCGGCCACGCCCGGCGTGTTCGGCGTCCGGTCCGGCCAGGTCACCAACGAGCGGGCCTTCCTGATCATCATCGTGGACGGCGACGACCGGCTGGGATTCCACTCCCACAAGGCCTCGCTGCGGCGCGAAGACGCGATCTCGCTGGCCACCGACGAGTTCGGCGCCCTGCCGGTGCGCGCGACGTTCCTCGACCACGAGGACGAGCTGCTCTACACCTGGATCAACGAGGACTGGTTCAACGTCTCGGCCACCCCGGTGGTCTACACGCTGGACCTGGGCGCGGCCACCGGCGGCTCCTTCGTCCTGGACGTGAACGGCGTGGACACCGCCGCGATCAACTTCGACGACACCGATACGGAGATCCGGGCTGCGATTGCCGCCGTCGACGACGGCCTGGCGCTGTCGGCGTTCACGGTCACCGCGGCCGGCGCGGACTTCGACATCACCAGCCCGGTCCCGATCACGGTCGCGACCGACAACACCACCGGCGGTACCGGAGTCACGGTCACCGTCGCGTAACCAGCTTGACATGCAACGTCATGTCAGGACGGGGAGCCCCTGCCTATGGCGGGCCCAGGGGCTCCCCACACCCCTCTTCGCCCGCCGCCCAACGAAAGGCCTGCCATGTCCAGAGTGTTCACCCTCGACTCGATGCGCGAGGAAGCAGACAAGAAGTACGGCGCCCCGGTCGAGATCGGGCTCAGCGACGGCTCCACGGTCACCCTCCGCAACATCCTCCGGCTGAGTAAGCCGACCCGCGAATCCATCCGCAAGAGCCTGGACCAGATCCAGGCGCACAACGACAAGCCCGAAGACGACCGCACCACCGAGGATGCCTTCGTGCTCGGTGACGCCGTGTTCCACATCCTGGAACTGGCGGCCGGCGCCGACAGCAAGAAGCTGCTCAAGGAGCTGGACGGCGACGTCATCGTGGGCATCGAGGTCCTCAACGCCTGGCTGGAGGACAGCCAGGTGGGGGAAGCCTCCAGCTCGGAAAGCTGATCGACGACTACGGCGACCTGCTGCTGGCCGACTTCCGGACCGAGTACGGCATAGACCTCACGGATCTGTTCGATCCGGAGTCCAGCCTCGGCCCCCTCCAAGTCCTGGCGCTGATCAAGGAGCTGCCGACCGCTTCCCGGTTCTACGCCGAGAAGCGGGGCGGCGCCCAGTTCCGCGGCTGGGACGAGTCCCGGTATGCCACGGCCGCCGTCGTCAACGCTGTCCGAGCACTCCAGCACGCATTGTTGCTGGTCAACACCGATCCGAAGAAGCGGAGCCGAATCCCCACGCCGGAGCTGTACCCGCTGCCGGAGATGACGGCACGCGAGAAGAAGCACAAGCCCGGTTCGTTCGGCGCGATCGTCGCCGGCTGGCGAGCGGCACGTAAGAGAAGGGGGGAAGCCAATGGCTGACGGCGCAGGCAAGGAAGTGGGGCGCATCAGCATCAAGGTGACCCCCAATCTCAAGGGGTTCTACCGCGAGCTGAAGACCGAGCTGGAGAAGATCGAGCGGTCGCTCTCCGCCAAGATCCAGGTCGAGCCGGACATGGGCAACTTCCGGTCGGAGGTTGCCGCCAAGACCAAGGGCATGCGGACCAAGGTCAAGGTGGACGCCGACGTCGACCGCAGCTTCATCGGCCGTATCACCCAGACGCTCAGCAACATCAAGGGCCCCTCGTTCGGTTCCGGGATCAACCCGGCTGGGTACGCCGCCCTGTTCGCTGGTATCGCCGTTGTGGCGGCTCCGCTGATCGGCCTGCTGACGTCGGCGCTGCTGACCCTGCCCGGACTGATTGCGTCGGTCGCTGTTCCGATCGGGGCCCTCGTCGTCGGCATCGACGGCATCAAGGCCGCGGCCAAGGGCCTGGGTGAATCGTTCGCTCAGCTGAAGAAGGACATGACGGCGCCCGTCGAGGCGCAGTTCAAGCCCGTCTTCGACAGCCTGGCCAAGGTCCTCCCGGCGCTCAAGGCGCCGCTGCTGGCGGTGACCCAAGGCCTGGCCGACATGGCCAACGGCTTCGTCACCGCGGTCACGTCCGGTCCCGGCCTGGAGAAGCTGCAGGGCACGATCCGCAATATCGGCGCCGCGTTCTCGAAGATGGCGCCTGGGATCAGCAGCTTCACCGACGGCCTGCTGACGCTGGCCGAGAAGTTCACCTCGAAGCTGCCCGACTTCGCCGACTGGTTCAACAAGACCGGCGACGACTTCCGGAAATGGGTCGACAAGCTCAAGCTCGACACGGTGTTCGAGGGCCTCGGCTCCACGCTGAAGACGCTGCTCGAAGGCGCCGGTCGGATCCTCTCCGAGGGCCTCAAGTTCATGGAGGACCCCAAGAAGATCGAGGGGTTCAACAACGGCCTGAAGTCGATCGCGGACACGCTGCAGTCGATTGTCAATCTGTCGAACCAGATCAACGAGTCGAAGCTGTTCCCGGACAAGGACACCCCGAACCCGCTGACCGGACAGGGCATCAAGGACGACCTGACCAAGCCGTTCACCTCGCCCGACGCCCCGTGGCGCGGGTACATGGAGTCGCTGTCGCAGGCCTGGGACGGCATCCAGATCAAGGCCCAGCAGGTCTGGGCGCAGATCCCGATGTTCGCCAGCACGGCGTTCACCACCATCCAGACGCTTTTCACCACGTTCTCGACCAGTCTGTCCACCGTTTGGACCGGGATCACTACGGCGGCGACCGCCGCGTTCACCGGGGTCCAGAGCGCCGTCTCGGCTGCGTGGCATAGCGTCGTCTCTGCAGTCACCTCGGGTGCTCAGCAGGTCGTGAGCGCGATCTCCGGTGCATGGTCCGCCCTCCCGGGCTTGGCCGCCGCCGCGTTCGGCGCGCTGGTCAGCACCGTCACCTCGGTGATGTCGCAGGCGCTGTCAGCCGTGGTCGCAGGCGCCGGTCAGATCGTCGCCGAGATCGCCGCCCTGGGTGGCAAGATCGCCGCGGCGGCCGGGAACATGGGTGGCGCCCTCGTCGGCGCCGGCCGCGCGCTGATGGACGGTCTGCTGTCCGGTATCAAGGCCGGTCTCCAGGCGGTCCTGAGCTTCGCGAGCGGCATCGCCGCCAAGATCGCCGCGGTCAAGGGCCCTCTGCCGAAGGACCGCAAGGAGCTGATCCCCGCCGGTAACGCCCTGATGGAGGGCCTGGGTACCGGCCTCGAACAGGGTTTGGATCCGGTCCTCGACCGGGCCAAGTCGATCGCCAAGCAGATCTTCGAGGCGTTCAAGGAGACGTTCGGCACGGCGCCGCAGGGCCTGACCCTGAACCTCGGCAACCTCCAGTCCGGACTCCAGGCCGTCACGGACACGTCGAAGGACTTCTCCAAGGCCCTCGCTCCGACCGCAGACCTGGCCAAGGGCTCGTCTCTGGTCGGACCGGAGACCAAGGCCGAGGTCGCCGACCTGAAGCAGCAGCTCGCGGATCTGGAACTCCAGCGCAAGCGCCTGGCCGTCCAGAAGGACCAGGCCGGGACGAAGGATGAGAAGGCCGGAATCCAGGCCCAGATCGACAAGATCAACGAGCAGAAGCGTCTACTCGACCTGCGCAAGGCCGAGCTCGGCACGCTGCAGGACCAGACCGGCGAGCTCGGGAAGCAGAAGACGCTCGGCCAGACCATCGCCGAGATGATCGACCAGGGCTGGAGCTCTGGCGTCGACGCCATCGCAGGCTTCGGCCGCGCCAACCTCGACCAGGCCATGTCCGATCTGGGTATCGGCGGCGGCGCCCTGACCGCGGCGCTCGACCAAGGCCTGGATTACGGCCAGCAACTCGCGGGCAACGTCTTCAACTTCCAAGTCAGCTCGGTCGACGACGCCATCGCCGTCAAGAACAACCAATTGAATAAGGCCGCGTTGCAGTACAACAGGGCCTGAGAAAGGCCCGCGTGAAGACCTGCAGTAAGTGCCGAACAGAGAAACCCCTAGAGCAGTTCTACCGCCACAGCAAGCGTGCGGACGGGCGCCAGAACTACTGCAAAGCCTGCTCAACAGCGTCCGCCTTGGGATGGGCCGCGGCCAATCCCGAGCGGCATCTACAGAACATGCGGCGCCACCTCCGGGCCAAGCGAGAAGTAGCCCCGCTGTTCGGACGCCTCAGCGCCATGCCCGCACGGGCGCGACGGTTCAACGCCCCGGTCGAGGACTTCGATTCGATCGACCTGGAGCTGTTCTGGCTGGCGAACGGGATCAGCACGACCCGGTGCTACTACACCGGGGAGCTGCTTGGCCCTGACTTTCACCTTGATCACATGACACCGCTGTCCCGCGGCGGCGCTCACGCGGTGGACAACATCGTGCCCTGCACCCCGGCCGCCAACATGGCCAAGGGCCGGCTCACCGCCAGCGAGTTTCAGGCACGCCTCGAACTTGACATACAACGCTGAAAGGCATCTATGGCAACCGTCGTCCGCCTGAAAGGCGTAAACGGCGTGTGGTTCAACCTGACGGACGGGAATTACGAAACCGAGGGCGGCACTGTCCTCGGTCCGTCAGGGATCTACCTGGCTACGGACGTCTCCGGGATCTTCGACCCGCCCGTCAAGGCGGTCTACGAGGAGCCCGGGAACTTCCCCGGCGCCCGGTACCTGAACCACCGCATCCTCCGCCGCGACGTCGTGTTCGGCGTCGAGATCCTCAACGACGAGAAGGACGGCCCGGAGCACTCGTGGTCGCGGCGCGACTCGATGTGGCGCCGCGCCTGGTCGTTCTCCGAGGACGCCGAGCTGCACATCACCACCGACGAGTCCGGCACCCGCTACCTGAAGCTGCGGCTGTTCGAGTCCCCCTCGGTGGAGATGGCCCACGACCCGAACATGAACGTCATCAACCTCACCAAGATGGTCACCGTCGCCGGAGACCCGTTCTGGTACGAGGACGACGTCGTCTACCCGGCCGTGACGACCCTCGACACGACGTTCGACCCGAACCCCCTGCCGTGGCCCTGGCCGCAGGAGGACCTCCCGACCGAGACCCTGACCATCACGGTCCCGAACGCAAACCCCACCGACCAGATTCTCTGGGCGAAGTGGACGCTGCCAGGCTCCTCGTTGGCGCCGTCGGAGCCGTACGTGCCGGGGCTGCCCTGGCTGGGCGCCCCGAACTCTCCGGCCACCCGCTGGATCGTCCCGGACTACAAGTTCGAGCTGGAGCCGGACGATGACCCGGCTATGGCCACCCGTCGGATCCAGATGCCGGACCTGATCGGCGGTCTGCGGACCGAAGAGGTCCAGAAGATCTACATCGACGGCCGCCCCACCGGCGGCACGTTCACGCTCAGCTACGACGGTGAGACCACGGCCCCGCTGGCCTACAACGCCAGCACCGCGGCCGTCGAGTCCGCCCTGATCGCGCTGGCCGGCATCTCGGCCAACGACGTCGACGTCACGATGGACGCAGCGACCAACGAGGTCCAGCTGCTCCGCCTCACAGGCGGGTCCACCGGTGGCACGTTCACGCTCACCGTCAACGGTGAGACGACCGCGCCGATCGTGTTCAACCCGTCCGACATCGGCCTGAAGTCGGCGATCCAGGCGCTGCCCAGCGTCGGGCAGCTCGACGTGGCCGTCTCCTCCGAGCGCGTCAACGAGGTGCAGACCGTGCGCCTGGTCGGGGAACCGACTTCGGGCACGTTCACCCTGACGTTCTCCGGAGAGACCACTGCTCCGATCCCGTACAACGCGACGGCCGCCCAGGTCGAGTCCGCGCTCCGCGCGCTGAACTCGATCGGAAACAACGACGTCCGGGTAGAGGCCGGGAACGACTGGTTCAACAGCCCGTACACCATCACGTTCGGCGAGACCGGCGGGATCGTCGGCGGCATCGTCGACGTGATCGCGGGCCTGGTCAACAACATCCTCGACTTCCTCGGCCCGATCGGGGACTGGATCGAGGAGCTGACCCAGAACGTCGCCTCGCTGATCGGCATCGGTGACTTCCTAGACGGCTCCCCCGGCCTGTCGGGCGTGAACGTCCGGCCGCTGACCGGGAACGCCTCCGGGCTGTCCGGCGGCGCGGGACTGGCGATCGAGGTAGAGACCGTCACCGAGGGTGACCGCGTCTACACGATCGAGTTCAAGTCCGGCCTGGCCGGCGTCAACATGCCGCTGATCACCGGGAACACCTCGGGCCTCACCGGCGGCGTCTCGCCGACCGTCGAGGTGGCCACCAGCCGTGACGGCTCCCGGCCGTACGCCGTTCGGTTCACGAGCGATCTGTCCGGTATCGACGTTCCGCAGATGACGATCGACACCTCCGCGCTCACCGGCGGCTCCGGTGTCACCGGCCGCGTGATCACCACGCGCGAGGGCGCGACTGCCCCGGCCGAGAACGTCGTCGTCGACACCGACCCCCGCGTGGAGCAGGTCTCGTCGGAGTCCGGATCACAGATCTGGGCCCGGATGAACGGCGTCCGCTTCCTGAATTACATCCCGCCCTACACCGGCGAAGTGACCTTCGAGGTCACGGTGTCGGGCGCCGTACCTGGCCAGATGATCACGCTGCGGTTGCCGCGTGCCTGGTCCCGACCCTGGGGGCTGGAATGAAGCTGACCATGCGGACCCTCGGGATCCCAGTCTTTAGCCTCCACCTGGCTGACGACCCCGGGGAGGAGTACGTCTCCAACCTCGGCGGCGCGTTCGACTTCGCGCCCGAAGAGACCGAGTACGAGGAGTACGAAGAGGAGTCGACGGGCTTCGGCTTCGGGGTGACCTGATGCCAGCGGATATGACCACCCTGGAGGGCCACCAGGCCCTCTGGGGCACGATCCAGGCTCGGCGCCGCCAGATGGAGCTGGAACGGCTCAAGCCCCCCGTCACCCGCCTCTGGGACGGCGACTACACCCTCCGCGGTCAGATCGTCGGCGAGCGGGCGCTGGAGTTCGAGTTCATCGAGAACGAGACCGGTACCGCGTCGATCGAGCTGTCGCTCGACCACTACCTGGCCAAGTGGATCATGAACCACCGCGGCCGTGCGAAGCGCAACGTTCACGTGACGTTCGACAAGCAGGGCGCCCGCTGGGCCGGCCGGATGGACCACTACCGCGTCGTCCGTACCAAAGAAGGCGACGTCTACCTCGAAGTCGTGTTCAAGCACGACTACGAAGAGCTCAAGCACATCTACGTCTGGGCCAACCCGTTCCTGCGGGCGGAGTTCCAGTTCCCGAAGATGTGGGTGATGTTCGGGCCTGCCAAGTGGGCCCTGCTCCTGACGCTGTTCGTGAACATCCTGCGGCTAGAGACGTCGCTGTGGACGCTACCGGACAACCCGCTGGACCCCACCGAGTGGATGCCGTTCAGCTTCAACCCGGGCGTCTGGCGCAACATCGTGAAGCCGTTCCCGTTCATCGGCGACAACACCGGCCTGACGATCGTGTTCTCGCGGTTCAAGTCGTTCCACGACGTCGCCAAGACGATCCTGGCCGACAACCAGCTGACGCTGGTCGGCCGCCGGTACCTGCACGGGGAGGACCGCCACCCGTTCGCGGACCTGCAGGGCGAGCTGAACATCGACCTCGTCGAGGACCTGTTCTCGCTGATCCCGCTCCGGCACGGCGTGCTGGTCTGGGACATCGTCGACAACTCCGGCTGGGGCACCGAGACCGCGTTCGGCGGCTCGCTGCTCGTCGGTCTCGTGCGCGCGGTGATGAACATCGGCTCCGACGGCATGACCGAGGGGATCGACGTCTACACCGGCGCCCCGACCTACCCCGGCGAGTACTACACCCCGTGGTTCCTAGGCACCAACCCGCGGTCTCCGCACGTGGTGTTCATGGAGTCCCCGTACAACGGCATCGAGTCCTCGGAGTTCATCTACACCGAGGCCACGGACACGTCGTTCATCATGGGCGGCCGGTCGATGCCGGGCGTCAACGAGGCGATCTCGGCCGCGATCAACATGGGCGGCGACTTCCTGACCTCGCTGATCAACTCGCAGCTGGCGGCGCTCGGCGCCTTCGGCGGCGCGATCGACCTACCGCCTCTGGGCGGCCTGATGGACGCTGTCGCTCAGCCGCTGTACTCCGACGTGATCCTCGCGTTCATGGAGATCCCCACGCTCCGAGCGGCCGGCCTGAGCCTGCCGATCGCGGGCCTGGAAGACATCGTCACCGGGCTGGGCGACTTCCACTACAACGAGGGCTGGGCGGACGGCGCCGACAAGGCGTTCACCATCTCCGCCCTCCTGGCGGCCCGCGCCAAGCAGTGGGCCACGCGGGCGCATCACGCGCACACCGTGAAGATCGCGGACGCCGCCCCGTACATGATCGGGGACAACGGTCGCGGCCACTTCTGGCTCGGCTCCCGCGTCGGCACCTCGCCGCTGGGCTACCCGATCCCGTACACCGTGTTCGTCGAACGCGTCACGCAGATCAAGTACCGCGTCGGCAAGGACGGCCCGGAGGGCTGGAAGATCACGATCGGCTACCGCGAGCCCGAGGACCCGATCCTGAAGGCGTTCGAGCTCATCCAGACCATCAACTCCGGCCTGGGCCAGCTCGGCATCTTGTAGCCCGAACTTGACATGCAACGCGTTCAGTGATCCGCGCTGTTCAGCATTCCTGAACGACTGAACAAAGGACCCGCCACATGCAGCACACCCAAGACACCGCCGACTGGAGAGATCCGAAGAAGGCCCTCGCATGGGCCCTCGTCGGGCTTCCGCACCCCAACGGAGGCAGTAACCAGGTCACGCACCCGGCCATCATCGAGGCCTGGTCAGAGCACCTGGTGCGCGTCGGGCTGCTGCATGTGGACCAGGTCCGTGCGTTGGCCGACGCCGACGGCAACATCCACGTCTCCAAGCTCCCCAAGCAGGAGCTGAAGTACCAGCCCGCGGTCCGCGGCCCCCGCGGGACCCCGTACAACCCGGCCGCCCGGTGGGTCCCTATGGACACGCCGGAGCCCCCCAAGTTCCGCATCCAAGACCCTCGCACCATGACCCAGCAGGAGCGCGAGGCGCAGCTAGCCATCTACCGCGCGGAGGGCTGGCTCCCTGACAACCGTCCGGTCCCGAGCACTGCTCGGGTCGTGAACTGAGAGGCCCGCCATGACAGCTCCCTTCCCCGTCGACGACTCGCCCACTATCCCGATCGTCTCTACCCAGGACCTGGCCGCCGCCCTGGGCTGGGACCTAGACGGGGACGGCGACATCGAAGGCATCGAGACCAAGATCCCCGAGCCGGCCGTGGTCCGCGGCCTCGGCGCCGCGGTCCTCCCGATCATCGGCTGGATCGTCGGCAAGTCGCTCGACGTCGCCTGGATTGATCAGGCGGTCGCGGCCTACGCCGTGGTAGCGCCGGTGGTGCTGGGCTTCCTGATCCGCTCCAAGGTCACCCCGGTGAAGAAGTGAGCGTCATCCTCGACGTCGCCCTGGCCGTCTCCGGCCCGGTCGGTGTCGCTCTCGGCGCCTTCGGCCAGCGCATGGCCACCCGGCGCCTCGACCGCGCGGTGGCCAACAAGTCCGACGCCGACGCCGCGCAGGCGTTCGCCGTCGCCGCGGTCACGCTCGTGAAGCCGCTGGAAGAGCGCGTCTCGAAGCTGGAGGCGCAGCACTCGCTGGCCATCGCCTACATCCGCGACCTGTGGTCCTGGATCGACCGGCACATGCCCGGCCGGAAGCCTCCCGCTCCGCCGGAGGCCCTGAACCTGACTTGACATACAACGGAGGCACGCGATGGCCGACTGGCCACTGACAGCGCCTGACGGCGCCTACGAGCTCGGCGGCGGCGACTTCAGCTTCGGCCAGAACATGACCGAGAGTATCGCCCGATCGCTGTTCGAGATCCCCGACTTCAACGCCCTCAACGCGCTGACGGTACTGCCGGAGCTCCTACTTCGCCTCCCGCTGGAGGCGTTGCAGCGGTTCCAGGCTTTCATCCCGGACGTGCTGGACGGGGCCTTCAACACCGTCACCGGCGCGGTCGACGCCATTATGGGTGCGCTGACCAACGCCCCGCGGATCCTCAGCGCGATCATCCAGCAGCTGAACGCCGTGCTGTCGGACATCTTCGGCGGCCTGGACCTCGGGGATCTCCCCACGCCGGAGGAGTTCTGGAACTGGATCGTCACCCAGATGATCGAGCCGCTGGATCTGCTGCTCGGCCCGAACTCCCCCCTGAACGTCCTGAACCTGGTGGGCCAGCTTCCGCAGTCGTTGTTCGGGCTGATCCCTGCATCGGCGATCAGCGGCTCGAACCCCAACCTGTTGACCAACCCCGGGTTCGACGGCTCGGCGGCGCTGGCAGGCGCCGGCATCTGGGCGTGGGACAGCACAACCGGCCGGAACACTCCGGGATCTGCGAAGACCACCGCGAACGGCACGATGCGAGCGATCCTGTCGAACCCGGCCGACGTCGAGGCCGGGCAGGTTCTGGCTCCCTCAGTGTGGGTGAAGACGGCAGCGTACTCCGGCTCAGGAACCCCGATCCGCCTGGACGTGCGCACGTACAATGCCGCGGGCACCGTCGTAGGAACCTCCACGATCGCGGCGATTGCCGGGCCCGGCGCGATGTGGACTCAACTGTCCGGCAGCTACACCGTCCCGGCTGGTGTCTCCCAGGTTCGTTTGCGTCTGGTCGTCGATAGCACGGCTACCGGTGGAGATGTCTGGTTCGACGACGCCACGCTGGCCAAGACGGGCAACGGCCCCTTCGACGGCATCCTGGAGCTGTTCGGGCTCGGAAACCTCAGTCAACTGTTCGGGCTGGACGTCGATTCGGTCTGGTCCTCGGTGATCACCGCGATCCTCAACCCGCTGTCCCTCCTGGAAGACTCAGGGATCCGAGCCACCGTCGAGGACTTGATCGACCAGCTCCTGGGCGCCATCGGGCTCGACCCACTCGGCAGCATCGTCGACAAAATCCTGGACCTGACCGACGGGATCGGAGACTGGTTGCTGGATACCGAGGGGACGTCGGCGAACCTCGACAATCTGATCGGCGACCTGCTGTCGGACCCGGCGTCGGTGATCGGCTCGATTCCCCAGGCGCTGGTGTCGGGGCTGACAGGTGCGCTGGGCAATATACAGACCACGCTGAACCAGATCGGCGACGTTTTCAACGGCTTGGTGGTGACCCCCATCAACTCGATTGTCGGCGCAGTGTCGTCGTGGTTTAACTCTTGGTTCGGCGGAGGATCGTCGCAAGCGATCCCGGTGTCTCAGAAGGGTGTCGCTTCCGGTGTGGCCCCGTTGAACTCGTCCGCGAAGCTGGAAACGTCGTTCCTCCAGACGAACGTCGCCAACGGCGTCCCGAAGCTCACCAGTAGCGGGAAGCTGGACCTGGCCTACGTCCAGACCAACGGCACGGGCGACCTGCTTCAGCTTGACGGTAATGGATTGGTCCCCGTCGCTAAGCTACCCAACCTTACCGGCACCTACCTGTCGTCGAGTGAGAAAGGCGCCTCTAACGGCGTAGCTCCCCTAAACACGAACTCGGTGGTCCCGTTAATAAACCTGCCAGCAGAGGTGGGCGGCTCTGGCGGCTCGGGCGATGGACGCCCGTACGTGGTCATTTATTCCGGGACGTACCAGGATATTCCCAACAATACGGAGACGGTGTTAACGAACCTGAGTCAGTACGGAACCGCGTCGGTGACGTTCGAGAACAGCTCAAACACGCGGTTCAGGTTTAACACCCCCGGAATGTGGTTTGTCACCGGTCAGATAGCGTATCCGTCGACAGCAGGCGGGACGGGTATTAGAGAGGGCTCTCTTCGACGGGTGAGCACCTTCATGGGTTCACCGTTCACTATCAAAATCGTTACCGTGCAGTTTCCGGGTGTGGCCGGTCGCCTGCAAGCGTCAACCTTTTCTGCAATGGTGCGCGTCGCGGATTACAACCCAATCCCCGAGTTCTCTTTGTCGGAGGACGATTTGTTCGACCTAACGACATTCCAGAATAGTGGGGCGACAACCCCCAAGCTGAGCTCGGACGGCATGAGTAACACGATGCTGACTTGCGTCTACCTGGGCGCCTAACGCCACGTATCGCCGCGACAAACCCGGCCCATAGACATGGGGTGCATCCGGTACAACCGCCCAAGCTCGATGTACGAGTAGCCCTCTTCAGCACGTAGGCGACGGATCTCATCGACATCATCCTGGGACAGCTTCGCCGCCCAGTGCTCCTCGCCTCGTCGGTGAGCCGTCACAAGCCGAATCTTGCCACTCGCGCCAAGCGGGGGCGCACGAATTGAACAAACGGAGGTGAGTTGTGCCTTGGTCTCCCGATGAAGGCGACGCGCCGCATACTCCTCCGACAGGCTGGTGGGCGGAGGTTACGCTCCAGCTCACGCCCGGACCTGCCGCCCTGACGATCACCGGCTCCGTGCCCGGGGTCTACACCAGCAGCATCCTGCAGCCGGCCAGCGCCAGCCTGATCATCACCGGCAGCGCGCCGACCGTGGCCATCACCCAGCACCGCCTCCTCTCCCCGGCTCCCGCGGAGCTGCAGCTGATCGGATCACACCCCGCGCTGGAGGAGACGTTCCGGCCGGTAGCCGCGGCGCTGACGGTGACCGGCGGGGTTCCCGACGTCCGGATCACTGGGCACAAGTTCATCGCCCCGAGCCCAGCGACTCTCGGGCTGTCCGGCTCAGCGCCAGGAATAGCCACGACATCACACCGGCTGATCGCCCCCACCGCGGCACCGATGGCAATAACAGGGGGACAGCCCGCGGTCTTCGCCAGTGACCAGCAATCGGTGGCCCCGTCACCGGCTGTGCTATCGCTAACCGGCGGCGAACCGTTCGCTTCGGTTGGCCTAGTGGTTCGGCCGGATCCTGCTTCGCTCACCCTCAGCGGATGGCAGCCCGCGGTCGCTACTCCTGTCCGAGCCCAGCCCGGGACCGCCGTCCTGACGCTGGTGGGATCCCACCCGGCGCTCGGCACAACCGTACGGCCCAGCGCCCCGGCCCTGACGCTCGTCGGCAGTCAGCCGACCATCCAGGTGTCCGATCACAAGCGGCTAACGCCTACAGGCACCGTTCTGACCCTGACAGGCAACGCAGCATCAGTGACCGCGACCGCGCACAAGGTCGTCACCCCCTCGGGCCCGGCCCTCACCGTCATCGGTGGAACACCAACGGTAACGGTGTCGAACCACAAACTGGTCTCACCCACCACGTCCCCCCTGGCGTTCACCGGGGGTACGCCGACCGTCACTGTGGCCTCCGCTGCGGTGTCGATCATCGCGACCAACACGTCCACCGCCTCGACATCGATCGCCATACCGGCTCACCAGGTCGGCGACATCATCATCCTGGTCGCAGCTCAAACTGGGGTGTCCGCAGCACCCACTAAGCCGGCTGCCGGCGGGACCGTCCCGGCCTGGGTCACCATCGATCAGACCTCTGCCGCCGGTGGCATGCACACCGTCAGCCACGTGGCCACCGCCACCAATACCACCTCGGGGTCCTGGACCGGCGCGGACGCAATGGCCGCGATTGTTCTACGCGGTCAGCGCAGCACCAACCCCGTCGGCGGACACGCAATCACCGCCAACATCGGCACAACTTTCACCGCACCCGCGGTCACGCTTGCAGTGACCGATGGCACCTCAGTTCTGATCCATGCGTACGCCACGTCGAACCTAACCAGTGCGTGGCCAGCCGCCCCGTCGGGCTACACCAAGCAGTCGTCCGCGGGCAGCACCAGCACCAAGGGCGGGATGGTCTTGACGAAGAACGTCACTACCTCGGACGGGTCAGTCGCCGTCACCGCCGGTGGCGGTTTCTCGGTCTGGCAGGCCGCTTCCATCGAGGTCGCTGCTCATTAGCCCCAACTTGACATACAACGTAAGGATTCTCTGAATGGCTGCAGGAACTTGGACTGTTACCAACGCAGGCCGCACGAGTCTGCTCAACGGCACGTTCGACCTCGACAGTGACAGCTGGAAGGTTGCGCTCGTCACCTCCGCGTCCAACATCGGCGCCGCTTCCACCACGTTCGCCGGGGTGACCAACGAGGTCGCCAACGCCAACGGCTACACCACCGGTGGGATCGCGGTATCCCTCGTGCTGGCAGGCACCACCAGCGTCACGGTTTCGTTCGCTTCAAACCCTGTCTGGACGGCTACCGGCTCAGGTATCACCGCCCGCTGGGCTGTGCTGTACGAGGTCGGCGGGAACGTCCTGGCCTACGTCCTGCTGGACAGCACCCCGGCGGACGTCACGGCGACCGCAGGGAACACCCTGACGATCGACTCCGACGGCACCCCGTCACCGGTCCTGACTCTGGCCTGATACAGCAAAATCGCCCCCTCTCCGGGAACCCATCACGGGCTCTCAAGGAGGGGGCTTTTTGCGTTGGTCAGCCCTTGCAGCCGTTAGGCGCCGGAGCGCCGGCTGCGTCGAAGCACTCGGGTGGGTTCCAGCCGAGGGGCTGCAGCATCCCTTGCATGTACCCGGTCTGCCGGAGCTGGGTCCCGTCGGGGAACGGCTCGCCGTGACAGTACGGGGTCACGAGCCCGGCGGTCCCCTTACCGCCCCAGCACCACAGCGCGTCGCCGTTGGGCACGTGCGTATCGGGTTCGGCGTGAGCGGCGGGCGCTAGGAACAACGCCGCCACGAAGGCCGCCGCGGCCACCACTGCTGTTCTCATGGCGAGAGTCTAACGACGAAGCCCCTCCCCCGGAGTGGAGTTTCCGAGAGAGGGGCCTGGTCAGGGGTTAGTGCGCGTGCCCGTGGTGGTGACCGTGGGCGTCATCATCCTGGCTTACCAATTCGACAACTGCGGTCTCGGTCGTCAGGATCATGCGAGCCACGGAGGCGGCGTTGAGCACCGCGGAGCGGGTCACCTTGGCCGGGTCCACGATGCCGTCGGCGACCAGGTCACCGTAGGTCAGCGTGGCGGCGTTGAAGCCGTTGCCGTTGCCGAGCTCGCTGACCTTGTTCACCACGACCGAGCCGTCCAGGCCCGCGTTGGTGGCGATCCAGTACAGCGGGGCCGACAGCGCGGCGGCGAAGACGTCGACGCCGATGGCCTCGTCGCCCTTGACCTCGCTGCGCAGCGAGTCCAGCGCCGCGCGGGCCTGCACGAGCGCCGCGCCACCACCGGTGACGATGCCCTCCTCGACGGCAGCCTTGGCCGCCGCGACGGCGTCCTCGACGGCTTCCTTGCGCTTCTTCAGGTCGGTCTCGGTGGCCGCGCCGACCTTGATCACCGCAACGCCGCCGGCGAGCTTGGCCAGCCGCTCCTGCAGCTTCTCCCGATCCCAGTCGGAATCGGTGGTCTCGATCTCGGACTTGAGCTGCTTGACCCGATCGGCGACCGCATCGGCAGAACCGCCGCCGTCGACGATGACGGTGCTGTCCTTGGACACCACCACGCGACGGGCGGAGCCCAACACGTCCAGGCCGGCCTCACGCAGCACCAGGCCCACGTCGGGGTTGACCACCTGGCCACCGGTGACGATGGCGAGATCCTCCAGGAACGCCTTGCGGCGATCGCCGAAGAACGGCGCCTTGACGGCGACGGCCTTGAGCGTCTTGCGGATGGCGTTGACGACCAGCGTGGACAGGGCCTCGCCCTCGACGTCCTCGGCGATGATCAGCAGCGGCTTGCCGGCCTCGGCGACCTTCTCCAGCAGGGGCAGCAGGTCGGGCAGCGAGCTGATCTTGTCGCGGTGCAGCAGCACCACCGCGTCCTCGAGCACCGCTTCCTGGGCGTCGAAGTCGTTGACGAAGTAGGCCGAGATGAAGCCCTTGTCGAACCCGACGCCCTCGGTGACCTCGAGCTCGGTGTTCAGGGTCGAGGACTCCTCGATGGTGACGACACCATCGTGACCGACCTTGGTCATGGCCTCGCCGACCAGCTCGCCGATCTGCTCGTCGCGCGAGGACACCGTGGCGACCTGGGCGATGGCGGTCTTGTCCGACACCGGGGTGGCCGCGGCCAGCAGGGCCTCGGACACCGCGTCGGCGGCCTTGCCGATCCCCAGACCCAGCGCGATCGGGTTGGCACCGGCGGCCACGTTGCGCAGGCCGGCCTTGACCAGGGCCTGGGCCAGCACGGTCGCGGTGGTGGTGCCGTCACCGGCGACGTCGTTGGTCTTGGTGGCCACCGACTTGACCAGCTGGGCGCCCAAGTTCTCGAACGGGTCTTCCAGGTCGATCTCGCGGGCGATGGTGACACCGTCGTTGGTGACCTGCGGGCCACCGAAGGCCTTGGCCAGCACGACGTTGCGGCCGCGCGGTCCGAGGGTCACCTTCACGGCGTCGGCGAGCTGGTCGACCCCGGCTTCCATGGCCCGGCGCGCAGTTTCGTTGAATTCAATCTGCTTGCTCATAAGTCTCTTTCATGACTCCTGACGCATACCGCCCCGGAAATCACCCGCACATGTACGGGGATCTCCGGGGCGGTTACACGAGGTCCTTAGAAGGAACTACTTGGCGACGACAGCCAGCACGTCGCGGGCCGAGAGGATCAGGTACTCCTCGCCGTTGTACTTGATCTCGGTGCCGCCGTACTTGCTGTAGATGACGGTGTCGCCCTCGGCAACGTCCAGGGGGATCCGCTTCTCGCCGTCCTCATCCCAGCGGCCGGGGCCAACTGCGACGACGGTGCCTTCCTGCGGCTTTTCCTTGGCGGTGTCGGGGATGACCAGACCGGAAGCGGTCGTGGTCTCGGCCTCGTTGGCCTGAACGAGGATCTTGTCCTCGAGTGGCTTGATGTTGACTGCCACGATGGAAGCCCTCCACTTGTTGGGTATCGAGTCCCGGTGTGCTCCGGGGCCCTCGGGTTAACCAGGTGTTCGGCATGCGTCCGTGCCCTCGCTCCGTCGTCGCGGGTGCCGGCGCTGGGGTTGGCCGCGTGCCACCTAGCACTCTATACATGCGAGTGCTAGCACTCAAGGATGGGTCTGTGCGGACTTCCCGAGCCCGCGAATCGTGATAGAATCGAACACATGTTCGAGTCGGGTTTCGTTGTTGATCCCGACGCCACGGAGGCGGCGTTGGTCGATCAGCTCGCCGCAATGGCCCGCGCTACCGCCACCCTTGCGGCGACGCAGGTACGGGTGACGGCGCTGCTGGAAGCCAAGCGCCTGGCCCGCGAATCGGCGCAGGGTGTGCCCGCCGCGCGTCGGGGCAGAGGCCTGGCCTCCGAGGTCGGGTTGGCCCGCAAGGCTTCTCCGTGGCACGGGGCCAAGTTCCTGAAGACCTCCCGGATCCTGGTCGAGGACATGCCCTACACGCTGGCGGCCCTGCAGTCCGGCACGCTGACCGAGAACCGGGCGATGATCATCGCGGACCACGCTGAGTGCCTGCGGCCGGAAGACCGGCGCATCATGGACGCCGAGCTGTGTGCCGATCCCTCAGGCCTGGACGGCCTCGGGGACAGAAAGGTCGAGGCCGAGGCCGGGCGGGTGGCATTTCGGCTCGACCGCGACGCGGTGATGGAGCGCATCAGCCGCCATCAGTGCGATCGCACTGTCACGCTGCGTCCAGCACCGCACGGCATGGCGTACGTGACGGCGCTGCTGACCGCGGCCGAAGGCGTCACGGCCCATCAGGCGTTGCAGGCGGAAGCTGCTGCGGCCGCGGCAGCTTCGATCGCAGCCGGAAACGGATGCGAGGGCCGGGGCCCGTTGATGGCCGACGCCTTCTACCGGCGGGTCACCGGGCGTGAAGTCGGCGCCGCGGTCCCGCTCAACCTCAATCTGGTGGTGTCCGACGAGAGCTTGTTTGCCCACGGTGCCGACCCGGCGGCACTGCAGGGATACGGCCCGATCCCGGCAGCGGTGGCCCGAAAGATGGCCTTGGCGGCACTGTTGGACCCCGAGGTTGAGGCCGCGGTGCGCAAGCTCTACGCCGATCCGGCCACCGGCAACCTGGTCGCCATGGAGTCCACCGCGCGGGCGTTCCCGAAGGGGCTGCGCTGGCTGATCGCCATGCGTGACCAAAGGTGCCGCACCCCTTACTGCGACGCCCCCATCCGGCACATCGACCACATCACCCGGCACGCCGACGGCGGCCCCACCAGCGCCGAGAACGGCCAAGGACTGTGCGAACGATGCAACTACATCAAGGAAAGCGCCGGTTGGACCACCACTACGAGCTACGACGGATACGGCCGGCACACCACGGAAATCACCACACCGACCGGCCGAACCTATCGAAGTACGGCCCCGCCCCTACCGACCGGCGCGCGGGTACTGACCAGCGACATCCACGTCGTGAGAATCCACGCCGCGTAGGCGCGGTCGACCTGACGCGCCGCCGCTACAACGCGATCATCAGATGTTCGGACACGTCCCCGACCATCTCCACATCGACCGTGCGCTCGGTGAAGTACCAGCCGTGCTCATCGCGGGCGAACGCGTCGGCGTAACGCCCGACCACGATGGGCTGCAGCGGCACGTTGTCGGTGTTCTGCACGACGCAGAACGTCGAGCGGGCCGTCGCGCGGGCACCGTCGACGTCGACGATCGGGTTCAGCACCAGGTGCCGGGTCCGCGGAGCATTGCCGTGGTCTGGAAACCGGCGGGTGGTCGAGGCGAACAGCGCGGCGATGGCCGACGCACCCGACACCCCCATGAACGCACCGCGGCCCAGCAGCTCGCCGACACCGTCGAAATCGCCTGCGTCGATCAGCTCGGCGTAGCGGTACAGCAGTTCGGTCACCTCAAGCTTGTCGGCGATCGAACTCATGCCACCTGCCCCTTCANAGGCCGGGTCCGATCGTCGCGGCGACCACGTCGGGCCGTTCGATGCCGGCGGCGTCCAGCGCACGGCGCATGGTCGGGCCCAGCGCCTCCAGATGTGCGCGTGAGGCGATCTCGGGGACGACGCCGCCGAACCGGGCGTGCTCGTCGACACTGGAGGCGACTTCGTCGGCGAGCAGCCGCACCGTGCCATCCTCGGCGAGGTCGGCGATGCCAACTCCGGTTTCGTCACAAGAACTTTCGATGGCCAGGATGATCACGTCGGGCCCCCTTGGGGAAGGCGTTGCATGGTGTAGGCGTCGGCGCCGCTGGCCCGGTAATACCGCTTGCGCAGGCCGATGTTGACGAATCCGAAGCTCTCGTACAGTGCGATGGCCGGTTCGTTGTCGGTGCGGACTTCGAGGAAAACGGTTCCGCCCGAGGCATAGTCGAGCAAATCGCCGAGGAGGCGACGCCCGATGCCCTGCCCCTGGAAGTCGGGATCGACACCGATCGTGTGGATCTCGTACTCGTACGGGCGCATTCGGCCCAGCCGGGAGATACCGGCATAGCCGACCAGCACCCCGTCGCTGCGGGCCGCGATGTAGCGGTTGTGTTTGGCGTCGAGCTCGGCCAGGAACGCCCGCGCCGGCCACGGGTCGTCACCGGCGAACAGCTTGGCCTCCAGCTCGGCACACCGGGCGGCGTCAGCCCGGGTCAGCGCGTCGAATACCGTCATTTCCGCACCGCCACAGAGGGTTTGGGCACAGAGGGTTTGGCGTCGGGCCGGCGCAGATACAGCGGCACCAGCGGCTGTGCGTCGTCCCAGTCGGTGACCGCGCGCACGAGTCCGGCCGATGTCGGGTAGACGACATCGAGCCGNCCACCGCGGTGCCGGCGACCGTGCCCACGGCGGTCAGCCCGGCCGCGCCGGCCAGCCATTGAGCGTTGCGACTCAACGCCCGTGACCTGCCTGCAGATACGTGCGGGTGATCCGGCCGCGCGGGCTGGTCACCACCTCATAATTGATGGTGCCGAGCAGCTCGGCCCAGTCCTGGGCGGTCTGCTCTCCGTGGGTACCCGGGCCGAACAGGATCGCATCGTCGCCTTCGGTGACGTCGGTGGCGTCCGGTCCGAGGTCGACGACGAACTGATCCATGCAGATCCGCCCCACGGCCGGGCGGCGCCTGCCGTTGATCAGCACCTCGATGCGCCCGCTCAACGAGCGGAAGATGCCGTCGGCGTAGCCCACCGGCAGCAGCGCGAGCGTGGTGTCACGGTCGGCGATCCAGCGGTGCCCGTAGGATACCCCGTCGCCGGCATGAACTGAACGGACCAGCGCGACAGGGCATTTCAGAGTCATCGCGGGGATCAGGCCCATGTCGCCGCGTTCCGGGATCGGGCTCAGGCCGTAGACCGCGATACCGGGCCGCACCATGTCGAACGCCAGGTCCGGCCGGGTCAGCGCCGCCGGCGAGTTGGACAGGTGTGCCATTTCGAACACCACGCCCTGCGCGGCGNCGCGCGCACGAGTCCGGCCGATTTCGGGTAGACGACATCGAGCCGGGGCACGGCGAACAATGCCGCGTGATCGGGTGAGCCGGCCACCGCCGCTGCGGAATCCAGCGCGACGTCGGCGGGTGCGTTCACCGCGGGACCGTCGACCCGGATGCCGTCGCGGTAACGCGCCCAGTACACCTCACGCCGGCGCGCATCGGTGACCACCAGTACGTCGCCCTCGGTGTGGATCCCGATGGCGTCCAGGCTGCACACCCCGTGCACCGGGATACCGAGGGCATGGCCGAACGCCGCAGCGCTGGCCATCCCGACGCGCAGCCCGGTGAACGGGCCAGGCCCGCACCCGACGACGACGGCGCCAAGGTCCGCGACGGTGATTCCGGCATCGGACACCGCACCCATCACGTTCGGGGTGAGCTGCTCGGCGTGGGCCCGGGCGTCGACGGTGACGCGCTCGGCGAGGGTGTGCACCGTGCCGTCCTCATCCCGACGGACCACGCCCGCCGTGACGGCCGGGGTGGCGGTGTCGATGGTCAACACGTTCATGGGGTGCTCCACTGCCAGATCACCGTGCGCGTCTCGGTTTCGGTGTCCCGTTCGATGCGGATGTCCAGGTGATGATCGGAAAGCCGTTCGGCCAGGCCCTCACCCCACTCGACGACCACCACGGCGTCGTCGAGATCGGTGTCGAGATCGAGCGCGTCGAGTTCCCCGAGCAGATCGACGCCGGGATGGTCGAGCAATCGGTACATGTCCACATGCACCATCGACGGGCGGCCGGGCTGCCGCGCCCGGTGCACCCGGGCCAGCACAAACGTGGGTGAGACCACCGGCCCGTCCACATCCATGGCCGCGGCGATGCCCTTGGCCATCACGGTCTTTCCCGCGCCCAGTGGACCCGACAACACCACCACGTCGCCCGCCTTCAGCCCGGCACCCAGGGTGGCGCCCAGGGCGATGGTGTCTTCGGCGGTGGCCAGTTGGGCGGTACCGGCGCTGCGCTCAGCCACGGAACCGGACCCGATCACGCACCCGGCGCGTCAGCGTGACCAGCTTGGAGGGGGTGGCCCGCTCCACGAGACGGACCAGTGCGTCGTCGATCACCGCGGGCTCCTCGAGCTGAACCAGGTGACCCGCTCCCCCGACGACCACGAGTTCGGAGCGCGGTAACTGTGCGGCCATGGCCTTTGAGTATTCCACTGGAGTGAGCAGGTCCCGGTCACCACAGGCGATCAGTGTCGGTACCTTGGCGAGCACGCGCAGCGCCCCGGCCTCGTCGTGCACCTCCAGGGCGTGCAGGAACTCGACCAGGGTGGTGATCGACGTGCCGTGCATCATGCGCTGGGAGAACTCGACCACGCTCGGGCTGACCGCCTCGTCCCCATAGGACGCGGCGCGCAGGATCGGCCCGATCACCGAACGGGCCGCGCCGCGGGTGTGATGCACCGCGCCCGGGGCATAGCGGGCCAGGAACCGCACCGCTTCCAGCGCCGGGTTGCGAAGGATCTCCCCCAGCGGCGACCGCGCCACCCCTTCGGCCGCCGACGAGATCACCGCGGCGCCCACGATCTGCTTCGGATAGCGGCGCGGGAACTGCCTGGCGTGCGAAAGCACCGTCATGCCGCCCATCGAATGGCCGACGAGCACCACCGGCCCACGCGGAACCGTCACCGCCAGAACCGCTTCCAGGTCACGTCCCAGTTGCTCGACGGTGTAGGTGTCCGGCGGTGCCGATCCGGACCGGCCGTGGCCACGCTGGTCGTAGAACACCATGCGCACCTGCGGGCCCCATTGTTCGGCCAGCCGGGTGCGCTGAAAGTAGAAGGCCCCCATGCGCAAACAGAAACCGTGGGCGAACACCACCGTCAGTGGCGCGTCATTGGGCCCGACTTCGCGCACCGCCAACGGCACGCCGTCGTCCGTCGTCACCACCGAGCTGCGGTCGGCGTCGAGCCGCTCGAAATCCTCACCGCGGTAGGGGTCCTCGCCGGCGGCGCGCCGGGTCAGGGACCGCACCACCGCGGTGCCGGCGACCGTGCCCACGGCGGTCAGCCCGGCCGCGCCGGCCAGCCATTGAGCGTTGCGACTCAACGCCCGTGACCTGCCTGCAGATACGTGCGGGTGATCCGGCCGCGCGGGCTGGTCACCACCTCATAATTGATGGTGCCGAGCAGCTCGGCCCAGTCCTGGGCGGTCTGCTCTCCGTGGGTACCCGGGCCGAACAGGATCGCATCGTCGCCTTCGGTGACGTCGGTGGCGTCCGGTCCGAGGTCGACGACGAACTGATCCATGCAGATCCGCCCCACGGCCGGGCGGCGCCTGCCGTTGATCAGCACCTCGATGCGCCCGCTCAACGAGCGGAAGATGCCGTCGGCGTAGCCCACCGGCAGCAGCGCGAGCGTGGTGTCACGGTCGGCGATCCAGCGGTGCCCGTAGGATACCCCGTCGCCGGCATGAACTGAACGGACCAGCGCGACAGGGCATTTCAGAGTCATCGCGGGGATCAGGCCCATGTCGCCGCGTTCCGGGATCGGGCTCAGGCCGTAGACCGCGATACCGGGCCGCACCATGTCGAACGCCAGGTCCGGCCGGGTCAGCGCCGCCGGCGAGTTGGACAGGTGTGCCATTTCGAACACCACGCCCTGCGCGGCGGCCTGCTCCCGCATCGCGGTCAGGCGCCGGCCCTGCAGCTCGTTGAACGGATTGTCGGGGTCGTCACCGTGCACCAGGTGACTCATGATGGCGCGCGCCCGGACCGCGCCGTCGGCCTGGGCGCGGCCGAGTCCGGCGATCACGGCCGGGAAGTCAGCCGGGCTGACCCCGTTGCGGCTCAGTCCGGTGTCGACCTTGACCGTGACGGTCGCGGTGCGGCCGGTGCGCTGTACCGCGGCCACCACGTCATCGACCTGACGTACCGAGGACACCGCGATCTCCACATCGGCCAGCAGCGCCGGGGCGAAGTCCGTGCCGGGCGGATGCAGCCAGCACAGCACCGGCGCGGTGATCCCACCGGCCCGCAAGGCCACCGCCTCAGCGATCGTCACCACGCCGAGCTCGGCGGCCCCGGCAGCCAGAGCGGCCCGGCCCACCTCGACGGCGCCGTGCCCGTAGCCGTCGGCCTTGACCACCGCCATCACCTGGGCATTGCCGGCATGCTCGCGCAGCAGGCGGACGTTGTGGTCGATGGCGCCGAGGTCCACCATCGCCTGCGGCGAGAGGTGCGGGCTCAGCGAGGTCTCGAGTTCGGTCGTCTGCATGTCATATCACCGCCGACCATTGTCCCAGAGGCGGGCGTCCGGGCAGTTCGGCGGACCGGTCAGGGCCTGTCTAGTGCGCAAACGGCTGCAGGTCGTTGAACGCACCACGCGGTTTGAGCGCGTCGAGCCGCCCGAGCACCGTGATCGTGTCCTCCTTGAGCGCGCGGGCCAGATCCGCCGAGAAGCCCTCCCGCACGACGACGCGCAGCACCACGACGTCGGTGGCGCCCTCGGGCATCGTGTAGGCCGGCACCTGCCAGCCGAACGAGCGCAACCCTTCGGACACGTCGAACTCGGTGTATCCCGGTTTGCCCTTGAGCCGGAAGCTGACCACGGGGATGGCCGAACCATCGGTGATCAGCTCGAAGTGCTCACTGGCGCGCAGCTCGTCGCCCAACCAGCGAGCGGTCTGCGACAGGCACTGCATCACCTGGGTGTAGCCGGCCCGGCCCAACCGCAGGAAGTTGTAGTACTGGCCGACCACCTGATTGCCGGGCCGGGAGAAGTTCAGGGTGAACGTCGGCATGTCCCCGCCGAGGTAGTTGACGCGGAACACCAGATCCTCGGGCAGGTGCTCCTTGCTGCGCCACACCACGAAACCGATACCCGGGTAGGTCAGCCCGTATTTGTGTCCGCTGACGTTGATGGACACCACGCGCGGCAGCCGGAAATCCCACTCCAGGTCGGGGTGCAGGAACGGGACGACGAACCCGCCGCTGGCCGCGTCGACGTGCACGGGGATGTCCAGGTTCTTCTCCTCGGCGAGCTGGTCGAGCGCGGCACAGATCTCGGCGATCGGCTCCAGCTCACCGGTGTAGGTGGTGCCGAGGATCGCCACCACGCCGATGGTGTCCTCGTCGACCGCGTCGAGCACCTGTTCGGGGGTGATGACATAGCGCCCCTCCTCCATCGGCAGATAACGCGGCTCGACGTCGAAGTACCGGCAGAACTTCTCCCACACCACCTGGACGTTGGCGCCCATCACCAAGTTCGGGGTCCGCCCCTTCCAGTCTTTTCCGACCTTTTCGCGCCACCGCCACTTGAGGGCGAGCCCGCCCAGCATCACCGCCTCGCTGGACCCGATGGTGGAAACCCCGATGGCACTGGACGGGTCGTCGTCGCGCAGATCCTCGGCGTGGAACAGGTCGGCGACCATGCTCACGCACCGCGCTTCGATCGCGGCGGTGGCCGGGTACTCGTCCTTGTCGATCATGTTCTTGTCGAACGTTTCGGCCATCAGTTTCTCGGCCTCGGGGTCCATCCAGGTGGTGACGAACGTCGCGAGGTTCAACCGGGAGCTGCCGTCGAGCATCAGCTCGTCGTGGATGAACCGGTATGCCGCAGCGGGATCCATCGCCTCATCGGGCAGGCGCAGCGACGGCACCGGCGCCATCGCCAGCCGGCCGGTATACGCCGGTGAGATGTGCGGGGTGCGAGGGTGCTTGTGCGACATGGAGTTCCTTTTCGTTGCGGCGAACTGGTTACAGCGAGGCGATGGCGGCGCGGACGTGAGCGAGGATGCGCGACGCCGACGTCGGCGCCGGACTGGGACCAGGGTCGGCCGCCGACAGGTTGGCGGCCCGGGCGTGGACGAAGGCGGCCGCGGCGGCGGCCTCTCCGGCGGGCAGCCCGGCGGCCAGCAGGGCGCCGATCATGCCGGACAACACGTCACCGGATCCGGCTNCCCGACCACCCAGGCCTGCACCCGGCCCGCCTCCCGCGGGCTGGGCGCGGCGACCACCTCGGGCCAGTGTGAAAGCACTTGCGGTGCAGCACTTCCGGCATAACGGACCATGCCGGATGTGGCGGCGACCGCGGCGCCGGTGCTCAACACGGCCGCGCCGGGATAGGTCGCCGAACCGGAGACCACGCCCGTCACCCCCTGGGTGTACTTGTCGTCGTGCGGTCCCGGGACCGGCCACCGTGCCCGCACGTCGGCCACCTCCAGCCCGGCCAGGTCGGTGGGCGCCAGGTCCAACCCGATGTCGACGAGTTCGACGCGGCCGCACTCGCCCAGGGCGTGTACCGGTTTGAGCCCACCGAAGGTGACGGTCAGGACGGCATGCACGTACGGCCCGCCGGCTGCCCCGGTCTGCACGTCGAGTCCGCTGGGGATGTCCACGGCGACCACGGGCGCGGTGTTGGCCTCGAATACCGCTGCGGCGTCGGGTCGCAATCCCCCGCGGCCGGAGATCCCGACGACGCCGTCGATCACCAGATCGGTGCCGGCAGCGATGCCGGACACCACGCGCCCGCCGGATCGCCGGAACGCGGCCAGTCCCTTGGCGTGGGTTTTCTCCGGGTTGAGCAGCACGGCATCGGCGGCCGCACCCCGACGCCGCAGGAACGTCGCGGCCCACAGGGCGTCGCCGCCGTTGTCACCGGAGCCCACCACCGCGCAGATCCGCCGCCCCGCGATACCGCCGGTGCGAAGCTTGAGTTCGGCGGCGATCGCCGTCGCCAAACCATAAGCGGCACGGCCCATCAACACGCCGTCGGGCAGCGATGCCAGCAGTGGGGCCTCGGCGGCACGGATCGCATCGGCCGAGTAGTAGTACCGCATCAGCTCCCGCCCGTTCGAGGTGTCGTCGACTTTGCCGCGCGCCAACAGGTTACGTGTGTTTGCTCAGCGCGGGCTGAGATTCGCGCCGACGATCCGCGCGATCGTGGTTGCAGCCTCGCGTAATCGGTCCGGCGGATGCGACGCGTAACCAAGCACCAGACCGGGTGGTCCGGGCAGTCGCCGGTGCCACGACACGGGATGCACCAGGACGCCGGCGTCACGCAGGTCGTCGGCCAGCGCGACGTCGTCGACGCCGTCGGGCAGCACCACCAGCAGATGCAGGCCGGCTGCCACGCCCGTCACCGTCGCCGTGGGCATTGCGGCCGACAACACCTCCAGCAGGGCATCGCGCCGGGCCCGGTGGCGCGCCCGCACCAGCCGGACATGCCGGTCGTACTCTCCGGATTCCAGCAGCCGGGCCAGCACGAGCTGCGGCAGGGTCGGGCTGCCGAGATCGGTGGCGTGCTTGGCCGCCACCAGATCCGGCTGCCGTCGGTGCGGCGCCACGAGCCAGCCCAGCCGCAGTGCGGGGGCCAAGCTTTTCGAGGTGCTGCCGGCATACGCGATACGGTCCGGTGCCGAGGGATGCATCGCCGGAACCGGCGCCCGGTCGTAGCGGTACTCGGCGTCGTAGTCGTCCTCGATGATCAGCGCCCCATCCCACGCGAGCAGCTCGCGACGACGCTGTGGGCCGAGCACCACGCCCGTCGGGAACTGATGCGCCGGGGTCAGGAAAACGGTGGGCGCCCCGGTGCGGGCCAGCTCGGTGACGAGAATGCCGTCCNTCGCGAGTTCGCCGGCCAGCACCCGGGTCGCCGGGAAGCGGGTGCCGGCGGTGAGCCGGCCATCGGCGATCGCGCTGCGCAACGCATCGGCGAGCCAGTCGGTCAGGCCCCGCGCCGGAGCGGTCGCCGGGTCGAGCTGCAGAAAGTCCGCACCCACCACTTGGTCCATGACAAACACCCAGACTTGGTTCTACTTGTTGGACCATGCTGGCCCCAGCATGGAAATATGTCCAGCCCCACTCGCGCCGGCCTGTCCGGCGCCCTCGGCATGGTTTTCGTCGGTGGCAGCGTGGCCGTCTCCGGCGCACTCGCCGACGCACCGCTGTACACAGCGCAGGCCCTGCGCTATGCCATCGCCTGCCTACTGTTGCTCGCCTGGGTCCGGCTGACCGGCCGAACCCTGCGCCGCCCCCGTGGCGCCGAATGGTTCTGGCTGTCGGGCGTCACCGTCAGTGGCCTGGTGTTGTTCAACGTGGCGCTGGTGTACGGATCACGCCATGCCGAGCCTGCGGTGTTGGCGGTCGCGGTGGCGTGCGTGCCGGTGGCGCTGGCCGTGGCCGGCCCACTCCTGGAAGGGCGCCGGGTCCGAACCAGGGTGCTGGCCGCGGCCATGGTGGTGAGCGTCGGGGCGGTCGTGGTGGAGGGCCTCGGCCATACCGACGGCATGGGCCTGCTCTGGGCGTTGGTGGTGTTCGGCTGCGAAGCTGGCTTCACCCTGCTGGCGGTGCCGGTACTGGCTTCGCACGGGCCGGCCGGAGTGTCGGTACACACCACCTGGTTGGCCGCGGCGATCTTCGGCGCGCTCGCACTGGGCACCGAGGGGTGGCGTGCCGCAGGCGATTTCGACACCGGCGAGATCCTGGCGATCGGGTATCTGGCCGTCGGCGTCACGGCGGTGGCGTTCATCCTCTGGTACACCTGCGTGCGCCGGCTCGGCGCCGGGGCGGCGGGGCTACTGACCGGGGTGGCACCGGTGGCGGCCGCGGTGATCGGGATACCCGTCACCGGCGCCCTGCCCGCCGCGGCGGTATGGGCCGGCGTCGGCCTGATCGCGTGCGGCCTGGCGTTGGGGCTGCGCGACTCCGGAGTCACCGGTCAGGCGCCACCGTCCGAGCGCATGCCCGACATCAGCAGGTTCAGCCCGAAGTCGAATCGCGCGTCGAAGTCGAGCAGCTGCTCGACGGGGCTAGATGCCAGGTGCGGATAGTCGCCGGCATCGACCACGCCTTCGAGCGTTTCGATCTCGCCACCGGAGGCGCCCTGCTGCTCGAGGACTTCACCCAGGACGTAACAGAACAACGAGCTGGCGGCCCACAACGCGCGTTCACGTGTCAGACCACCGGCCTGGATGCAGCCGACGAGGGTGTCGACGAAGGTGAGGTTGGCCCGCTTGGCGGCGTAGTTGCCGCCGACGATGCGGGCTCCGTCCCGTTGCGCCAGTAGGGCCGAACGCAGGCCCACGGCAAGGCTTTTGGCGCGATCGGTCCATGCCGGCTGATCGGTCCGGGCGTTTTCGAGCGCCTTCGCCAGGATCGTCTCGGCCATCTCGTCGATCAGGGCGTCCTTGCCGTCGACCAGCCGGTAGATCGTCGGCAGATGGGCCCGGAGCCGGTCGGCCAGCCGTCGCATCGTCAGCGACTCCAGCCCGCCCTCGTTGACCAGCGCCAGCGCCTCCCCGACCACCCGGTCCACCGGCAGATTCGCCAGCGTCACGCGATCACGTCCTGGGGAGGCGGTTGACACGTTAACAACGTTATCAGTACGCTCTGACCTGCAATTAACATTGTTAATTGAGGAAGGGCGTGACGTGGGAGACGAAGTGGCAGGCGATGGGATCGGCGTCGCCGTACGACAGCTGCGGTGGGAAGCCGATGGCGTGGTGTCGGTGCAACTGCAGCCGTGTTCGGGTGAAACACTGCCGGCCTGGGAGCCCGGCGCCCACATCGATCTGGTCCTGCCGACCGGGATCCAGCGCCAATACTCGTTGTGCGGGCCGGTCGGTGAGCGGTCGTACTACCGCATCGGGGTGCGGCGAGAACGAACCAGCCGCGGCGGCTCCGAGTACGTGCACGCATTTCTGCGGCCCGGTCAACGGCTCACGGTCGCCGGGGTGCGGAACACCTTCCAGCTGCAGCGGGCCACCTCATATGTGTTCGTGGCCGGCGGCATCGGGATCACTCCCATTCTTCCGATGATCCGCCAGGCCGAATCATGGGGCCTGGATTGGGAACTGCTCTACGGCGGGCACACCGCCGCCTCGATGCCGTTCTCCGAAGAACTGCGGCAATACGGATCAAAGGTGAGCTTCTATCGCTCCGACACCGACGGTCGCATCCCGCTCGGCGAGCACTTCGCCGAGGTTCGGAGCGGGGTGAAGATCTATGCGTGCGGCCCGGCCGAACTGCTGTCGGCGCTGCAGGACGCCGTCGCCCACTGGCCGGCGGACAGTCTGCATCTCGAGCGCTTCAAACCGCGCAAGCGCGCGGCCGAGGTCGATGACAAACCGGTCGAAGTGGTGTGTGCGGCGTCGGGCAAGACCGTGAATGTCGAAGCGGGCCAGAGCATTCTGACCGCACTCGACGGTGCCGGGGTCAGCGTGCCGTCGTCGTGCCGATCGGGTATCTGCGGCGCCTGCGAGACCACCGTCGTCGACGGGGTGCCCGACCATCGCGACGACATCCTGTCCGAGTCCGAACGCGCCGCCAACGACCGCATGTACGTCTGCGTTTCCCGAGCGAAAACTCCCCGCCTCGTTCTCGACGTGTAAAGGATCCGGTGATGACAACCACAGGCACAGCCGCGGACTCGTACACCCCCGTCTCGATGGAGCGGATCAGGGAGATCGTCGGGCACCCCGAGCGGTTCATTGCGGAGAAGAAGGAGCCGAAACTCGGAGAGTTCTCGGCCCGGTTCATCGCACACAGCCCGTTCTTCTGCATGGCCACCGTGGGCGCCGACGGTCAATTGGACACGAGCCCACGGGGTGACCCACCGGGTTCGGTGCGGATTCTCGATCCGTGGACACTCGCCATCCCGGACCGTCCCGGCAACAAGCTCGCCGACTCCCACGAGAACATCACCAAGCACCCGGCGGTGGGCCTGGTCTTCTTTGTGCCCGGCCTCCGCGAGGTGATCCGGGTCAACGGTGACGCGTTCGTGACCGACGACCCCGACCTGCTCGAAATGCTCAGCGCCGACGGCAAACCCGCCGTGCTGGCCACCATCGTGCGTATCCGCGAGGTGTTCGGGCAGTGCGGCAAGGCCGTTATCCGGGCCAAGCTGTGGGAAGGCGACAGCCGCGGGCTGGCCGATGCCGTGACGTTGGGTGGGGACTTCTACACCCTCTCGATCACCGAGAGCGCGGCGAAGATGGCCGAGAAACTCGGTGACCTGGCCGGCTCACTCCATGCCGTGATCGACGACCACTATCAGAACGAGCTGTACTGACCGGAGCCCATCGCCTCGCGATCGTCTTCACGTTCGGGCTGACAGCGCTATTCCACCGTGACCGACTTCGCCAGGTTGCCCGGCTTGTCCACAGAGACCAGCCCCGCCGGCCGGGGCCGGGACGGCGCGGTCTTACCGTGGGTCGCGTAGATCACCAGTCCGACGAACGCGAGACCGCCGACGAGATTGCCCAGCACCGTGGGAATCTCGTTCCATAGCAGGTAGTCGCCGATCGTGAAATCCCCACCGAGCATCAGCCCGGAGGGAAACAGGAACATGTTGACGATCGAGTGCTCGAAACCGAGATAGAAGAACACCGTGATCGGCATCCACATCGCGATCACCTTGCCGGGCAGACTGTCGGACATCATCGCCCCGACCACTCCGGTGGAGACCATCCAGTTGCACATCACACCGCGTAGGAACAGCGTCAACATGCCTGCGGCGCCATGGTCGGCGTATCCCACGGTGCGGCCCTCACCGATCTGACCGATGGCCTGCCCGACTGCATCTGGCTCGACGCTGAAACCGTAAGTGAAGTAGATCGCCATGAACACCGCAACGGTGAGCGCACCGGCGAAGTTGCCGATGAACACCAGGCCCCAGTTACGCAGCAGCGCAGCAATACTCACACCGGGACGCTTGTCGAGCCACGCCAACGGTACAAGGGTGAACACGGCCGTCAACAGGTCGAATCCGAGCAGATGCAGGATGCAGAAGCCGACCGGAAACAGTACGGCCCCCAGCAGTGGCTCACCGGTCCGGACGGAGATCGTCACCGCGAACGCCGCGGCCAGGGCGAGGATCGCCCCGGCCATGTACGCGCGGATGAGGGTGTCACGGGTTGACATGAAGACCTTGGACTCGCCCGCGTCGATGATCCGGGTGGCGAGTTCCTGGGGCTTGACGTAGGACATGGGCACGCTTCCTTCCTGAAGGGCTACCACTGGTAAGGCAGGAACTTGCCGTCGATGGTCACGACAACTCGATCGCCGTCCGGATGTTGACGTCGCGCGAATGACACATTGCAGTTGATTGCGCTCATGATCCCGTCACCGAATTCCTCGTGGATCAAAGCCTTGAACGCCGGGCCGTACACATTGATGAGTTCGACGAAACGGTAGATCGTCGGGTCGGTCGACAGCGACGGATCAGAAGTCCGGTATGGCTGACGCTGCAGCGCGGCAACAGTTTCGTTACTCAGGCCGAGCAACTCCCCTACCGCCGACGCTTCCTGCTGCGGTACGGGGTGGCTTCCCAAGAGTGCGGCGACAGTCCAGACGAGTGGCCGGTCAATGTGGTCCGCGATCGCCTGCCAGCCGATGCCGGTCTCGATGCGACGATCTTCGATCTCGGTGGTCCCAGGGGCATACGTCACGAGACGTCTCCTTGTCGTTGCCGAATTCACGCGGTCACTGTCGACCGCTGGCCTTCCATGTCACCGCGTCAGAACGGGCTGCGCCAATGGCAAAAGACGCGCCTGGTAAGGCATTTCGCGCATAGCCGTCGGTTAACCAGGGTGTAACAGGCGGGGAAACACGTCGAAACGCCTCACACCTACTGTCTTTGCAAGTTCAGGAGAAGTCAGGTGGGACCAATGGGCACGCGGACAAGCCTCACCATGAACGCACTCGGTGCGGACGCCTTGTCGGCCGTGATCGATATCGCGCCAACCCCGTTGTGGGTGATCGGCGCTGACGGCACTGTCGCCCTGGCCAATCGAGCAGCACTCGACATGCTCGGCTACAGATCTGCTGGTGAAGTGATCGGTGCACCCAGCCACGACACACTGCACGAGTGGCGACCTGACGGGTCGCGGTACCCATCACATTCCTGCCCGATCATGCATGAGCGGGTATCCGTCACGCCAGATCCCGAATGGTTCATCACTCGTGCCGGTCAGCCGATTCCGGTCACCTGGTCCGCGCGTCCACTGGGAACCGACGGGTCGCGGCTGCTGTCCTTCTGCGATGCGACGGAACGCATAGCGGCCGAAGATGCCACCGCCGACGATCTCGATGTCCGGACCGCGGTCGAAGCTACCGCTGTCCCCTCCCGCGCTCAGTTGCGCGCGCACCTGCTCGCCCACATTCGTGCCCGATTCCGCGACCCGGACTTCACCGCGACCACCCTGGCGTCCGAAGTGCATCTGTCGCTGCGCTCGGTGCAGCAGTTGCTGGCCGAGGACGGTCGCTCACCCGCTACCGAGATCCGACGCCGGCGCGTGGAATTCGCCGGCTCCCTGATCTCGCGAGGATCTCCGGTGAGCCAGGCCTGCCGAGCCAGCGGCTTCACCGAGACCGGCACCTTCAACCGTGCCTTCCGCCGCCAGTTCGGTTCATCGCCGAGCGAATGGGCGCGACGGTTCGACTGAAGACTGCACTCGGTTACGCCTCGTCCCAGAAGCGCCCCGCACGCTGCGCGATCTCGTCCGGGTATTCGCCGTTGATGGCGTGAGAGGCCTCGGGCCACAGTTCGATCTGGCCCCGCGGCAACAATTCTCGCGCCCGGGCGACGGCGCCATCCGGGTGGAGCATGACGCTGCGGCCCGCGATCAAGGCCAGCACGGGGGCCTCGATGGCGCGCAGCTGATCGTCGGTGAAGAGCTTCGGCATCGGCATGCGCAACGTGAAATCCTTTGCCCCGGCGTCGATCAGCGCGGCCTCGATCGCGGCGGCCTGCATATCGGCGCCACCCGATATCCAGCTCATCACCCGAAGGCGCCAGCGCTCCGGCACGCCAGGACCGAGCATGGCCACCGAGGCCAGGATCGCCTTGACCGGGATTGCGGTGAAAGTGAACACCGGGTCGAGCAAGGTCAGTGACGCAATCCGCGTGGGCCTATGCACCGCGCAGTTCGTGGCCGTCCAGCCACCCACCGAAACTCCGAGGAGGTGGGCCCGGTCCAGGCCGAGACCGGCCAGCGTCTCGTCGAGCCACCGGGCCTGGTCGCGGGCGTCGCGAATCTTGTTGTGCTGCACCGACAGGCCGGCCTCGCCGAGCAGGTCGATGCCGTACACGGTGCGGTGCCGCAACAGCGGCCCGAGGTTGGTGGCGTACATCGGTGTCGACGCATTGCGGCCGGGCAGCAGGACGGCCGGGGTGCCCTCCCCCGCGCCGGCGAACCGGTAGGCGCGCACGGTGCCGAACGCGGTTGGCACGTCGAACAGTTCGAAGTCCGGCAGGGCCGCCATCCCGGCCTCGTAGGTACGCAGGAAATGAGCGAAGGCCGCGTCGGAAACAAACGCCCCGAGCCCGCCACGGTCCCATCGCCCGGCGACGTTGACCTCGGGGACGCGCAGATCCACTAGGAGACCCCCACGCCGAACGTGAAGAAGATGGCGAGATTTCCGGGAAATTTCGCCATCTTCTTCACGTTGGACAGGCTGCCCGCGCTACTCGACCGTGACGGACTTCGCCAGATTGCGCGGCTTGTCCACGTCGTACCCGCGGGCCCGGGCCACCCCGGCGGCGAACACCTGCAGCGGGATCGTCGACAGCAACGGCTGGAACAGCGTCGACACCGCCGGGATCTCGATCAGGTGATCGGCGTAGGGCCGCACCGTGTCGTCGCCTTCCTCGGCGATGACGATCGTGATCGCGCCGCGCGCCTGGATCTCGCGGATGTTGGACAGCAGCTTGGCGTGCAGCATCTGCGCGTTCTTGGGCGACGGCATCACCACGATCACCGGTAGGTCCTCGTCGATCAGCGCGATCGGCCCGTGCTTGAGCTCGCCGGCCGCGAAGCCCTCGGCGTGCATGTACGCCAGCTCCTTGAGCTTGAGCGCACCCTCGAGCGCCACCGGGTAGCCGACGTGCCGGCCCAGGAACAGCACCGTGGGCGACTTCGCGAAGCGCTGCGCCAACTGCGCCACCGGTTCGATGCCGGCCAGCACCCGGCTGATCATGTCCGGCATGGCTTCCAGGTCGCGGTACTCGCGCTCCACCTCGTCGGGGTACTTGGTGCCGCGGGCCTGCGCCAGGGCCAGCCCCACCAGGTAGTTCGCCGCGATCTGCGCCAGGAATGTCTTGGTGGCGGCCACGCCGATCTCCGGCCCGGCCCGGGTGTAGAGCACCGCATCGGCCTCACGGGGGATCTGGCTGCCGTTGGTGTTGCAGATCGCCAGCACCTTGGCCTTCTGCGTCTTGGCGTGCCGCACCGCCTCCAGGGTGTCGGCGGTCTCGCCGGACTGCGAGATGGCGATCACCAGCGTGCTGCGGTCCAGCACCGGGTCCCGGTACCGGAACTCGCTGGCCAGCTCGACCTCGACCGGCAGCCGGGTCCAGTGCTCGATGGCGTACTTGGCCAGCAGGCCCGAGTGATACGCCGTGCCACAGGCCACGATGAAGACCTTGTCGATCTCGCGGAGTTCCTGATCGCTCAAGCGCTGCTCGTCGAGCACGATGTGGCCGTCGAAGTGGCCCAGCAGGGTGTCGGCAACCGCGGCCGGCTGCTCGGCGATCTCCTTGAGCATGAAGTAGTCGTAGCCACCCTTTTCGGCGGCGTCGAGATCCCAGTCGATGTGGAATTCGCGGTAGTCGCGGCCGGCCTCCAGGTCGTCGCGGCCGGCGAAGTCGGTGATCCGATAGCCGTCGGCGGTGATCACCACGGCCTGATCCTGGCCGAGCTCCACGGCGTTCCGGGTGTGCTCGATGAAGGCCGCGACGTCGGAGCCGACGAACATCTCGCCGTCGCCGATGCCGACCACCAGCGGGGTGGACCGGCGCGCCGCGATGATGGTGCCCGGATCGTCGGCGTTGGCGAACACCAGCGTGAAGTGGCCTTCGAGGCGCTGCAGCACGGCCAGTACGGAGGCCGGAAAATCTCCGGCAGTCGGCCCCTCGCGGTACTGCCGGGCGACCAGGTGCACGGCCACCTCGGAGTCGGTGTCGCTGGCGAACTCGACCCCGTCGGCCTCCAGCTCGGCGCGCAGACCGGCGAAGTTCTCGATGATGCCGTTGTGGACGACGGCGATCTTGCCCGCGGCGTCGCGGTGCGGGTGCGCATTGCGGTCGGTGGGCCGGCCGTGGGTGGCCCAGCGGGTGTGGCCCAGGCCGGTGGTGCCGGTCAGCACGCCGTCGTCGGTCTCGGCGAGGGTGGCTTCGAGGTTGGCCAGGCGACCGGCACGGCGGCGTACCGTCAGCCCGCCATCGCCGTCGATCAGCGCAATCCCCGCGGAGTCGTAGCCCCGGTATTCCATCCGGCGCAGCGCGTCGACCACGATGCCGTGGGCCGGGCGCGCCCCGACATAGCCGACGATTCCACACATAGGGTCCCAGGGTAGTGCAGTCGGCCGCCCGGCCCGATTCCGCGAGACGGCGGTTGACGCAAATCACCGTCGTCGCACCCGGGCGCGGATTCGCCGCCCTGCGCTACGGTCATCGCGTGGCCAGCACAAAGAAGCTCTTCGCAGGGTTGACCCGCCGAGGACCGCACCGCGTCCTGCGTGGCGACCTGGCTTTCGCCGGCGTGCCGGGAGTGGTGTACACACCGGAATCCGGCATGAACCTTCCAGGCGTGGTCTTCGGCCACGACTGGATGGCCCAGGCCGCCAATTACACCGGCACGCTGGAGCACCTCGCCTCCTGGGGCATCGTCGCCGCGGCGCCCGACACCGAGAAGGGGCTGGCGCCCTCGGTGCTCAATTTCGCCTTCNCGCTCGCGCCGGCGCCGACGGAACGCTCGACACCGCGCGATACCGCCGCGCCGGGGGCTATGCGCGGCCCGCCGCTTCGCCCCACGACCAGCCGCCGTGGAGCATGGACACCGACGAGTTCATCGAGCACTTCGGGCCTGCCGAACTCACTCATCGGTACTCCCTCACCGACGAGGTCCTGCCCGCTCACGAGGTGTACGACTTCGAATGGAACGGCAGGCGCTACGGCGCCGGCTTCAGCTGGGGCGTGTTCCTGCTCGCGGGCCAGTACTGGGAATGAGACGGAAATAGGGAACGGCCCCGTTTCCTGTGCCTGCGTCGGGGAGCAGGAGGAAACGGGGCCGGTACCGGGCGGGGTTAGGGAGAGCTACCCGGTACGTCTACCTATTCAGAGCCGCCGCCGGAGCCGCCGTTGCCGGAGCCGCCGTTGTTGGAGCCGCCCCCGGAACCGCCGTTGTCGGATCCGCCGTTGCGCTGCTGGCGCTGTGTCTTCCTTTCCTGCTTGTCGGCCTGCCGCTGCGTCTTGCGCTCGGCGGCCTGCGCCTTGCGTTCTGCGGTGCGCTCGGCCCGGGTGGACTCCTGGTTGTCCGCCCGGTCGGCCTTCTGCTCCGCGCGGGTGGCCTTGCGGTCNCTGGCCCGGGCCTGGGACGGCGCCACCCTGCGCACGGTCAGCAAGGCCAAGGCCGGCGGCCTGATCCAGGGACGGCGGCTGGCGCGGTTCCTCGGCCTGCCCGGCGCCGACCGCGAGACCCAGAAAATGGTGCGCGCCCTGCTCACCGGTTATCTGCTGGCCACGCTGACCGGCGACAAGACCTATCGCGATTTCGCCGATCCCGAGGTTGCCCTGCCCCACACCGAGACGGCCGACCCGAACGCCGATCCGGTGGCGCTCGAGGACAAGGTCGTCGCATTGCTCAAGCCCTGATGCGGCATGCCGGAACGAGACGATCCAATCCCCGACGACGTCACGTGGGTGCCCGCCGCGGAGCCTATCGAGCCGCCGGCGCTGCTGGTCCGGAAGCCATCCGGGGTACCGGATTTCGAAGTCCACCAGCTGATGACGATGAAGTGGGGCATGTTCCCGAGACGGGCCATGATCGAATGGACGCTGTCGGAATACGGGATCACGCTCGACGACGCGCAACGCATCCATCAGCGGGTCGCCCGGCTGCTCGAAGATGAGTCGTCTCGCTTCGACAACCTCAAGCAGATTGTCGGCGTGGCGAAACACGAGTCGACAGCGTTGACCTTCAGCAGCGTGTTGTGGCCGGGATTCGAGTTCACCGCTCGCGCCGGCGCCGACGGAACGCTCGACACCGCGCGATACCGCCGCGCCGGGGGCTATGCGCGGCCCGCCGCTTCGCCCCACGACCAGCCGCCGTGGAGCATGGACACCGACGAGTTCATCGAGCACTTCGGGCCTGCCGAACTCACTCATCGGTACTCCCTCACCGACGAGGTCCTGCCCGCTCACGAGGTGTACGACTTCGAATGGAACGGCAGGCGCTACGGCGCCGGCTTCAGCTGGGGCGTGTTCCTGCTCGCGGGCCAGTACTGGGAATGAGACGGAAATAGGGAACGGCCCCGTTTCCTGTGCCTGCGTCGGGGAGCAGGAGGAAACGGGGCCGGTACCGGGCGGGGTTAGGGAGAGCTACCCGGTACGTCTACCTATTCAGAGCCGCCGCCGGAGCCGCCGTTGCCGGAGCCGCCGTTGTTGGAGCCGCCCCCGGAACCGCCGTTGTCGGATCCGCCGTTGCGCTGCTGGCGCTGTGTCTTCCTTTCCTGCTTGTCGGCCTGCCGCTGCGTCTTGCGCTCGGCGGCCTGCGCCTTGCGTTCTGCGGTGCGCTCGGCCCGGGTGGACTCCTGGTTGTCCGCCCGGTCGGCCTTCTGCTCCGCGCGGGTGGCCTTGCGGTCCTGGCTCTGCTGGTCGCGGAGTTGCTTGCGCTCATCCCGCTTGGTGGGTGCCGGTGCGGTGTCGTCGCCGTCGGTGGCACTGCCCGCTCCGGTTCCACCGGTCGAACCGGTGCCCCCTTCGCTGCCGGTGCCGGTCGAGCCGGTGCCGGAGCCACTGCCGGTCGAGCCACTGCCGCTGTCGGTGCCGCCGGTCGACGCGTTGTCCGTACCGGTCCCGGTGCCGGACTCCGATCCACCCGACCCGGTGGTGTCGCTGCCGGCACCGGCCTTGCCGTCGGTGGCGTCCGTGCCGGGCGCCGAGCCCGCCGACGTGCCCTCAGATCCCGTGGCAGAACCGCTTTCCGACCCGGCCGTGGTGTCCGTCTTGCTCTCGGAGACCGGCTTGACGCCGGCGTCGACTGCGCCCGCGGAAAGTTCGGCCTTGGGCAGCGAAACGTTCACCAGCGCCTTGGTCTGCGGAAGAGCCGCCGGCCCAACGGTTTCTGGCGCTTCGGGCTGCGGCACCTGGAAGCCGATGGCGGCCAGGAAGCCGGCGGTGAGCGCGGTCGCAGCGGTTTGCCCGGTCTGCGCCAGCGAGGCGGAGATGTCCGAGAACGCCACCGCACCGATGTCAGCCACATCGGCCAGCCCGGCCAGGCTGGCATTCAGCGCCGCGAGCCCACCGAGGGTGAGGTTGCCGACCGCATCGCGGACGGTGCCCGCACTGACCAAGGACGCAGCTGTCGCGGTGGCCTGCTCCACCGGCGGCTGGAAGCCGATGGCGGCCAGGAAGCCGGCGGTGAGCGCGGTCGCAGCGGTTTGCCCGGTCTGCGCCAGGGAAGCCGCGATGTCCGAGAACGCCACGGCCCCAATGTCAGCCACATCGGCCAGCCCGGCCAGGCTGGCATTGAACGCCGCGAGCCCACCGAGGGTGAGATTGCCGACCGCATCGCGAATGGTGCCAGGACTGACCATCGCCGCGCTCGCCAGCGTGCTGGTCTGCTCCTCCGTCGGCACCTGGAAGCCGATGGCGGCCAGGAAGCCGGCGGTGAGCGCGGTGGCAGCGGTTTGCCCGGTCAGGGCCAACGAGGCGGCGATGTCCGAGAACGCCACCGCACCGATGTCAGCCACGTCGGCCAGCCCGCCCAGACCCGCGTTGAAGGCACCGAGGAAGCCCAGCGTCAGGTTGCCCACGGCATCACGGATACCGCCGGGGCTGACCATCGCCGCGGCCGCCGTCGCCGGTGTCGTCGAGTCCGGAACCTGGAAGCCGATGGCGGCCAGGAACCCACTCGTCAGCGCCGTCGCAGCGGTCTGGCCGGTGACGGCCAGAGATGTCACGATGTCGGAGAACGCCACGGCACCGATATCGGCCGCGTCGGCCAGTCCGCCGAGGGTGGCATTGACCGCCGTCAGGAAGCCCAGGGTCAGGTTGCCCACCGCATCGCGAAGATCGTTGGTGCTGACCATCGTTCGTGCCGCGGACGCGGTGACGACGCCGCCCTCGGCCGGCATCTCGAAGCCGATGGCGGCCAGGAACCCTGCGGTCAGCGCGGTCGCGACAGTCTGGCCGGTCAACGCCAGCGAGGCGGCGATGTCCGAGAACGCCACCGCGCCGATGTCCGACACATCGGCCAGCCCACCGAGGCCGGCGTTGACCGCCGTCAGGAAGCCCAGGGTCAGGTTCCCGATGGCGTCGCGGATGTCGGCCGTGCTGACCAGAGTGGTCGCCGCGGCGGCCGAGGCATTGTCACCGGCCGGAACCTCGAAACCGATCGCGGCCAGGAATCCCGCCACCAGAGCGGTGTTCATGGTCTGCCCGGTCAGCGCCATGGACGACGCGATGTCCGAGAATGCCGTCGCGCCAATGCCTGCGGCATCAGCCGCGCCCGCCAAGGCGATGTTGAACGCCCCGAGCCCACCGAGGGTGAGGTTTCCGAGCGCGTCACGGATGGCGGCCGTGCTCGGCAGGCCCAGCAGCGCCGAGCTCAGCGCCGTCGGCGTGTAGTCGGCGAATACGGCCGACAGATCGTCCGCCCTGACCGTGATGTCCGGCGGCGCGGGAGCGATCGGAGCAGCAATCAATGCTGTCGCCCCGACCGCCGCGATTCCGGCGGTGAGATATGACCGTGCAGCAACTTCCATGGCTTCCCCTTTGGGAGGTGTGGATCTTGGACGAGCAAACCGTACCTGAGAGCCAGATAAGTAACCAGCCCAATTCGCGGAAGTTGTTTTTTCAATTTTCACCGCCCCAGCTGCACGTTTGCTCTTTTTCCGTAGCGGAATGGTGGGGATCATCCCGTGCCGACATGTTTCGGCAAACAATTGTTGAAACGTTTCCGAGTAGTGACGACCAGTCCGTGCGGCCGGCTTTTCCGTGGGGTGACGCAATAGCTGAACTCGCGGCTCAGTGCGGATGAGCGATGCCAAGGGCGCCGCGCCGGCATGGGCGGCGCTTTGCGTGAATCTCCTGCGCCTGGCCCAGCCGAAAGGTTGCCGTCGTCGCGCCGGTCGGCGGGCCCCCGATTCAGCAATCCGAGTCCGAACCACCGGCCAGGTCGGCGGCGGGTAACTGTACCCGCTGGTAGGAACGATTTATTCGCTCGAAGTAGCGCCAGTATCACGGCGAGGACACCGGAGTGTTGCGGTCGTGTCGGACTACTTTCGGACCCGCCGGGCAGGTTCGGCGGTCAGTTGCGATGCCGTGAACTCACCGCTTTGGAGGGACTGCCGACTCGCTGTTGCCTCCAGTGCCGAGCGGGTTCGCGGCCCACCGTTGACCGGTGTCGGGTGGTCGCCGCAGCACTGTGGCCGAACGCTGTACGTGCATCGAAACCGTTAACGATTACTTGATGCACGGCCCGCCCGGGGTTCCCGAGTAACGCGCGCCGTCGTAAGGTTGCTATCGGTGTCTGGCGCCCATGCGAGGACCATGGGTGTCATTTTTTGGCGCCCGACTGTGGCCGCGGTATCACAACCGTTCACCATCCGTCCAGCAAATGTTATTGAAGGACGTTTCGGCTAACTTGTCCCCGCCGACTGCGCGCGGCTCCATCAGTCCGGACAGTCGATCCGCAGAAGCTCGCGGGCCCTGATCGCAAGGAGTAGCTGAGCCCGAACGTCGGGGCTTTGCAGGTCTCGCCGGGTGAGCTGAGCGATCTTGGCGACCCGGTTGCGCATGGTGTGGCGGTGGATGCCCAGTTCGGCCGCCGCGCCTTCCAGGTGACCGTTGTGCCGCAGGTAGCTTTCCAAGGTGGCGAGCAGTCCGTCGCCGGTGCTGTTGAGGCTCGTGTCCTGATCGACAAGCGGAGCAATGGCTTCGGCGATCAGGCGCAACTCAGCCGCGCTGCGCCCGCCGAGGATGACGTCGAAAAGCCCGATCTCCGAATAGTTTTGGAACGCATCGTCGCCGTTGCCGATCAGCGCGGCAGTGCGGGCCTGATTCACCGCGGTGCCGATGTCGTCGAAAGTGGCAGGCTTGCTCAGGCCTCCGCGCACCCGCTTCTGCAACTGGGCGCTGATCTCGGTGGCCAGCAACGGCGCGGCGGCGGATTCGGCGGCAGGCAGGATGACGATCAATTCTCCTGCGCGGGAACAGATCAGGTAGCGGGATTGCCGGGACTCGAGCACGCGAAGCGCGTGCGTCTCGGCGGTGAGGCTGGGGCCGGTGCCGGCCAACGCCACCACGACGATGTCCTCGTCGGGGTCGAACCGGAAGTATCTGAGGACGGCGTGATCGATGGTCGGCGGGTCGGCGATGAGTCCGGCGGTGGTGGCGACCCGCAGCCGGTGCTCGGCGTCCAAGATCTTGGCGGGCTTGCCCATTTCGATGGAGATCAGCGATACGGCATGGGCGACGAGCAGGCGTTCGGTGGGAGACGGTGGCTCGTTGGTCTTGACGGCCAGATACCCGCGCAGCGGCTGGGCCGCCTTGAGCGCCTGCAGCGTGCAGTAACCGGAGCCGTCGGCGATGACGCGGCTGGCGTGTTTGGCCCGCCTGTTCGCACCGTCCTCGGTCAACTCTGCGGCCAGCGTGCAGACATGATCGGTTTCGGATCCGCTGGCCGCCAAGGCATTACCGTCGACGTCGATGACGACGACGGTGGCCGAGAGCAGCTTGCTCAATGCGGCGACGACAGCGGGGATACCGTTTCTCAGGGTTTCCCGGGCCAGCACCTCCTGTTGATCGACGACGCGCTGGACCGAGCGGAGTTGGTCGGCGGTGACTTCATCGATGATGGCCCGGGTGATGGCGATGAACGGGGTTTCCGGCGGAACGCTGAGCACCGGCAACCCCAGCGCATCGCCCGCGGCGATGATGCCGGCCGGCACGGCCCGGTGCGTGGTCCCGGTGTCGAAGGCCAACGCGGCGACACCGGCCGAGGACAGCCGAGCCAGGTATTCGAACTGTCGGTCGGCGGTGTCCCCCACGTTCATGCCGGTCGTCATGACGAGTTCGCCGCCCGAGAGGTACGGCGTCGGGTCTTCGAGTTCGATCGCATGAGCCCACCCGATCGAGCGGTCACCCCCGTCGCGACCGGCTATCAAGGTCAGGCCCAGCCCGGGAGTCTGCGCGAGTCGGCGCACGGTCATCGTCATGGGCACACCCTCGTGCCGTCACCCGGGGAAGCACTGTGCACCACAGTTCTAATGTAAGGGCGCTCGTCAGGTGGTGCCCTGTCCCAGCCGGGGCGGGCCGCTGCGGTACTGCGGCGGTGTGACCGACAGCGAGACCGGGTTGGCGACCTGCGGGGTGCTGCTGCCGGGAACCGGCACGGTCACCGTCAGCCCCAGCTTCTCGGCGAACGTGAACGCCTCCGCCATGTCGTTGATCGGACCTGCCGGCACGCCCGCGGCTGTGAGCACCTCATACCAGTGGTCGGCACCATGGGTGATGAGCCGGGCCTCCAGCAGGGCACAGAGTTCGTCTCGGTGCCGCACCCGTAATGCGTTGGACGTGAAGCGTTCGTCATCGACGAGGCCGCCGAGTTCCAGCGCGGCGGCCAGCAGCCGGAACTGCTTGTCATTGCCGACGGCCAGCGCGATGGGCCGATCCGCGGTGTTGAAGGTCTGGTACGGCGCAATGCTGGGATGGCGATTTCCCATGATCGTCGGGACGCTTCCCGCCCCCAGGAAGCCAGAGGCCTGGTTGACCATGGAGGACAACAACACCGAAAGCAGGTTGGTGTCGACGCGTTGTCCCTGCCCGGTGCGGTCGCGGTGGGCCAGCGCCACCAGGATGCCGGTGACGGCGTGCACGCCGGTGAGCACGTCGACCATCGCGACCCCGACCTTGGTGGGTTCGCCGGGTTGCGGGCCGGTGATGCTCATCAGACCGCCGACAGCTTGGACCAGCAGATCGTAGCCGGGCAGGGCCGCCCCGCCGTCGTGCCCGAATCCGGTGATGGCGCAGTAGATCAGGTCTGGCTTGACCTCACGGAGGGTGTCATAGCCGAGTCCGAGCTTTTCCATGGTCCCCGGCCGGAAGTTCTCGACGACGATGTCGGCGTGGCTGACCAACTCGCGGGCCCGGGCGACATCGCCGGGATCGGTGAGATCGAGCACCAGAGACCGCTTGTTGCGGTTGACGGAATTGAAGTAGGTGGCGACGCCGTCGGCATCGTAGGGCGGTCCCCATTCGCGGGTGTCGTCCCCGACGCCGGGCCGCTCGATCTTGATGACATCGGCACCGAAATCGCCGAGCATCATCGTGGCGTACGGGCCGGCGAGCACGCGACTGAAGTCGACGACGGTGATTCCGTCCAGCGCACCGGCGCTCATGAGCGCGGTGCTCCGCCGCGCAGATACACCGTGGTGGTGTGGGTGAAGAACTCCCGGGCCGCCGATCCTTGTTCCTTGGGCCCCAGCCCGCTCTTCTTGGCGCCACCGAACGGCACGTGCGGATCGGCCCCGGCGGATTCGGAGTTGACGTGCAGTACCCCGACGTCGAGGTGTTCGACCGCCTGCAGCGCGCGGGTCAGGTCCTGGGTGAAAACCGCGGCCGAGAGGCCGAATTCACTGTCATTGGCCAGTGCGAACGCTTCCTCGGCGTCGGTGGCGCGGCGGACCGCGAGCACCGGGCCGAACAACTCATCGGTCCACAGGTCGGCGGGCTGGTCGCCGAGTTCGACGACGGTGGGCGCGACAAAGTAACCGCGGGACCGGATTTCGTCGGTGTAGGGCTGCCCGCCGGCCAGAACGGCCGCTCCCTGCGACCGCGCCGTTTCGATCCCGGTCGTGATCGTCTTGTGCGCCGACTCGCTGACGACCGGTCCCATCTGGGTGGCCTCATCGACAGGATCGCCCACCACGAGCGCCCCGGCCCGGTCAGTGAGCGCATCCAGGAAACGGTCGGCGATCTTCTCGGTGAGGATCAACCGGGATGTGGCGGTGCACTTTTGACCGGTCGAGCGGAACGCACCCAGCATCACCTGCTCGACCGCCAGGTCCAGATCGGCATCGTCGAGCACGACAGCGGCGTTCTTGCCGCCCATCTCGGCCTGCGCGGGCACGCCGCGCTCGGCCGCCAGGCTCGCGATCCGGCGCCCGATGCCGGTCGATCCGGTGAAAGTAATGGCATCGACGTCGGGATGGTTGACGATTCCGTCGCCGATGGCCGAGCCACCGATGAGCAGATTGAGCACACCCGCCGGCAGACCCGCGGTGTCCAGCGCGCTCGCCAGGTGCATCGCGAGCAACGGCACGGTGCTGGCGGGCTTCCACACCACCGAGTTGCCGTAGATCAGAGCCGGCGCGATCTTCCAGGCCGGGATGGCGATGGGGAAGTTGAACGGCGTGATGACCCCGACGACGCCAACCGGCTTGCGGGTGACCAGGATCTGTTCACCGGCACGCGGCGAGGCGTAGATCTCACCGGCCTGGCGATCGCCCTCGTTGCCGTAGTAACGCAGGATCTGGGCCGCACGACGCACTTCACCGACGCCTTCGGCCAGCGTCTTGCCTTCTTCGACCGACAGGTCACGCCCCCACTCGGCGGCCTTCTCGTCGAGGATCTCGGCCGCGGCCAGCAGCACGCCCCCGCGCGCGGCCATCGGGGTGGCCGCCCACCCGCGAACCGCGTCGCCGGCCGCGGCCACCGCTGCGTCCAGATGGTCCGTGCTCGCGGCGCCGCCTTCGGCGACGATCGACTGCGGCCGCGAAGGATCGACACTCCGGACACCGTCACCCTCGCCGGAAATCCATTGCCCGGCAACGAGGTGCTGCAGCCGTACAGGAGTCTGCATGGTCATTCGGTTGCTCCAATCAGGTTGCGGCTCAGCGGAAGGCGGCTTGGCCGGTGAGTGCTTTGCCGATCGCGAGCAGGTGCATCTCTGAAGTGCCTTCGTAGGTCAGCACCGATTCGAGGTTGTTGGCGTGACGCAGCGGCGAGTACTCCAGCGTGATGCCGCTGCCACCCAGCAGGGTCCGGCATTCCCGCGCGATGGCCAGCGCCTCGCGCACATTGTTGAGCTTGCCCAGGCTGATCTGCTCGGGCCGCACCCCGTCGGCATCCTTGATCCGGCCCAGATGAATCGCCAGCAACATGCCCTTGCCCAGCTCCAGGGTCATGTTGGCCAGCTTCTCCTGGGTGAGCTGATAGCTCGATAACGGTTTGTCGAACACCTCACGGCTGTGCGTGTAGGCGATCGCGGACTCCAAACTGTCCCGCGCAGCGCCCAGCGCACCGAACACGATCCCGAACCGGGCCTCGTTCAGACACGACAACGGACCCGACAATCCCTGGGCCAACGGCAACTGCGCCGAGGCGGGCAGGCGCACATTGTCCAACACCAACTCCGAAGTCACCGACGCCCGCAACGACAACTTGCGGTGGATCGCGTTGGCGGTGAATCCCGGGGTGTCGGTGGGCACCACAAAGCCGCGGATCCCGTCATCGGTCTGCGCCCACACCGTGGCCACATCAGCCAGGTTGCCGTTGGTGATCCACATCTTGGTGCCGTTGAGCACCCAATCGGTCCCGTCACGGCGGGCGCGGGTGCGCATGCCGGCCGGGTTGGAACCGAAATCGGGCTCGGTCAGGCCGAAACACCCGATCGCCTCACCGGTGGCAAGCCGCGGCAGCCACTCCTGCTTCTGCTCCTCGGAGCCGAACCGGTAGATCGAGAACATCGACAGCGAGCCCTGTACCGAGACGAAGCTGCGAAACCCGCTGTCACCGGCCTCCAACTCCATACAGGCCAGCCCGTAGCTGACCGCGTTGGTGCCCGCGCACCCATACCCCTGCAGGTGCATGCCCAGCACACCCAGCTCACCGAACTCCTTGGCCAATTCCCGCGGCAGAGTGGCCGATTCGAACCAGCCCTCCACATTCGGCTTGAGCCGGGCCTCGACGAACTGGCGCACCGTCGCGGCGATATCCCGCTCATCCTGATCAAGCAACCGGTCGGTGTCGAACAACTCCAGCGGCCGGTACACGGACTTCTTGGCAGCCGGGACAGCAGTGGCGGTCATGGGGTAACTCCTGGGCGTTGGTTGGGTGGGTGAGGTCAGAGCGCGGCAAAGGCGTCGCGTACGACAGCCAGTGCCTCGATGAGCAGATCATCGGAGATGGACAGCGGCGGCAGGAAGCGCAGCACATTGCCGAAGGTTCCGGCGGTCAGCGTCAGCACACCGTTGTTGAGGCAGTGACGGCTGACCGCGGCCACGGCGTCACGGTTGGGGGTGCGGGTGCCGGGGACGACGAGTTCGGCGGCGATCATGGCGCCGCGACCGCGGATGTCGCCGAGCACGTCGGTGGTAGCGGCAATGCCACGAAGTTCGGACACCAGGATGTCGCCGATGGCCTGCGCACGGTCGAGCAACTGATGCTTCTCGATCTCGTCGAAGACGCCGAGGGCGGCCGCACAGGCCACCGGATTGCCGCTGTACGTGCCGCCGATCCCACCCGGATGCGCGGCGTCCATGATCTCGGCGCGCCCGGTGACCGCCGCCAACGGCATGCCGCCGGCCAGGCCCTTGGCGGTGACCACCAGGTCGGGCACCAGGCCGTCATGCTCACTGGCAAACCACGTTCCGGTGCGAGCGATGCCGGCCTGCACCTCGTCGGCGACCAACAGGATCCCGCGGTCACGGCAGAAGTCGGCCACCGCACGCAGGAACCCGTCTGCGGGAACGATGAATCCGCCTTCACCCTGGATGGGTTCGACCACGACGCAGGCCACCGCGTCAGCGCCGATCTGAGCATCGACGAGTTGGGCGAATTGGCTGAATGCCTCGGCGGCACAATTCTCCGGGCCGGACGGCCAGCGGTACGGGTAGGCCATCGGCGCGCGATACACCTCAGGCGCGAACGGCCCGAAGCTGTGCTTGTAGGGCTGGTTCTTGGCGGTCATGGTCATCGTCAGCAGCGAACGACCGTGGAAGGCGTGGTCGAACACCACCACGGCCGGCCGCTTGGTGGCGGCGCGGGCGTACTTGACCGCGTTCTCGACGGCCTCGCTGCCGGTGTTGAACAGCGCGGTGCGCTTCTCGTGTGTCCCGGGGGTGAGCCGGTTCAGCGTTTCGGCCACCTCGATGTAGGGCTCGTACGGCGTGGCCAGGAAGCAGGTGTGGGTGTAGCGGGCCAGCTGGTCGGCGGCACGCTCGACGACGGCGGGCGCGGCATTGCCCACNCAGCGCACCCGCGCGGCGGGCCGCCAACTCGCGGGAGCGCGGCCCGGGCACCTCGGTAACGAGTCGGCGTTCCTGACGCAGTCCCGGACCGCCGACCGCCGTGTCGAGCATCGTCATCTCGCTCATTCCTTCCGTCGATGTGGGCGTCACATTACGAACGGAACCGCCAGGCATCCTATCGCCGTATTGGACAAAATTCGCGCCCGCACTGTACATCGCGGTGATTCCAGTTCGCGGGCGGGTCCTCAACACTGTGGGCGTCGAACCGGGGGGACGCCGAATGGAGGAAAACTGTCATGGGCTCTGACGTCGCCATCACCGCGCGGCCGCACAGCGCGGAGATCGCCGAGGCGCTCGGCCGGATGCAGTCGCCTGGCGAACAGATGGTCTTCGTCGACCATGACGGGCTCGCGACGATCCGCGCCGTGGTGGCGTGGGCCGACCCGACGCCGTTGCTCACCGAGGCCTGCGCGCTGTTCGAGCACTTCGGCCTTCGGGTGGCGGCCCAGCACACCGTCGACACCGCCGAACTCCCGATGACCGTGTCGGTGTTCGATTTCCTGACCGTGCAGCCATGGAGTGCGGGCGGACGGGACAAGGTGGCCGACGCATTCGCCGCCCGCACCGCACATGGATTCCTGATCGATGACTACGCACGCCTGATCCCGTCGGCGAACATCACCTGGCGTGAGGTCGGCCTGGTGCGTTCGGCCAGCCGATTCCTACGCCAGGCCGGGCTGGGCATGTCGGAGGGCTACGTCATCGACACGTTGAGCCGCCACGCCGACTTCGTCGCCGCCCTGGTCGCGTTGTTCACGGCGCGGTTCGACCCGCAGTTGCTCGACCGCGAGTCGCGGACGGCCTCCGCGCAGCACCGCATCGACACCCTGATCGAGGTGACCACCTCGGTAGACGAGGACCGGATTCTGCGGGCCTTCACCTCGTTCGTGTCGGCGACCTTGCGCACCAACTGGTTTCAGCGCGGCCCCGATGGCCATCCGCAGCGCCGGTCGGCCTATCTGATCGAATCCGCGGCGCTGTATCCGCCCGGGCCCATCGTCCCGTTCCGGGAGATCTTCGTCGACAGCGAGGACGTCGAGGGAATCCACGCACGCAGTGGGCCGGTGGCGCGCGGCGGGTTGCGGTTCTCCGATCGACCCGAGGACTACCGCACCGAAGTCCTCGGGCTGATGAAGACTCAGACCGTCAAGAACTCACCGATCGTTCCGGCCGGCGCCAAGGGCGCATTCGTGCGCAAGAACCCGAGGGTCAGCGTCGAGCAGGCCTACCGCACCTTCGTCGCCGGACTGCTCGACCTCACCGACAACCTCATCGACAACCAGGTCTGCCCGCCGCCACACACCGTCGTCTACGGCGGAAACGACACCTATCTGGTGGTGGCCGCCGACAAGGGCACCGCTCGCTTCTCCGACGTCGCCAACGAGCTGGCGCTCGACCGTGGGTTCTGGCTGGGCGATGCGTTCGCCTCCGGCGGTTCAGCGGGCTACGACCACAAGAAGATGGGCATCACCGCCCGCGGGGCCTGGGTGTCGGTGCGCGCACACTTCGCCGAGCTCGGCCGCGACGCCGACGTCGACCCCCTCACTGTCGTAGGCATCGGCGACATGTCAGGTGACGTGTTCGGCAACGGAATGCTGTTGTCGCGCAACCTCAAACTCGTCGCCGCCTTCGATCACCGCCATATCTTCATCGACCCGGATTCCGACCCACGGGCCGGCCACGCCGAGCGAGCCCGGCTTGCCGCAATGCCGGCCAGCAGCTGGGACGACTACGACCGCGCCGTCCTGTCACCCGGCGGCGGGGTCTGGTCGCGCAACGTCAAGCGAATCGACCTGCCCGCCGCGGCGCGCGAGGTGCTCGGTATCACCACCGAAACGGCCAGTCCCAACGACGTCATCCGGGCCATCCTCACCGCCGACGCGGACCTGCTGTGGAACGGCGGCATCGGCACCTATGTGAAGGCCGCGCGCGAGAACAACACCGACGCAGCGGATCCGGCCAACGACGCCATCCGCGTCAACGCCGACCAGCTGCGCGTGTCCGTCATCGGCGAGGGTGGAAACCTCGGGCTGACGCAACGTGCCCGCATCGAATACGCGTTGGGCGGCGGCCGCATCAACGCCGACTTCATCGACAACTCCGCGGGCGTGGCCTCTTCCGACCGCGAGGTCAACCTCAAGATCGCCCTGCAGTCGGCCGTGCACGCCGAGCGGATCACCGTTCCCGAACGCAACGAGTTGCTGGCCGCCTGTGAGGACGAGGTCGCCGCCGCGGTCCTGCGCGGCTGTGAGAACCAAGTGCTGGCCATCGGTCTGGCCGAAGCGCAAGCCCCTGCGCTGCTCAACCGCCACGAACGACTGATCGAGAATCTCGAACAGGTCTCCGGTATCAGCCGTGCCGGCGAAATGCTGCCCGGTAGAGCCGAACTCGTCTCGCGCACTCGCGCCGGCCGCGGGTTGACGCGTCCGGAGATCGCGGTGCTGCTGGCGCATTCCAAGAACGTCGTCCGCGACGAGCTGCTGGACTCCGCGGTGCCCGACGATCCGATCTTCTCCGCCGCGCTGCGCGACTACTTCCCCACACCGTTTCGCATCCACCTCGATGCCGACATCTCCTGCCATCGGCTCGCCCGGGAGATCATCGCCACCCAGATCGCCGACGACCTGATCAACCACGTCGGTCCGGGCCTGATCTATCAACTCGACGAGCGCCTCGGCGTATCCACACCGACGGTTGCCGCGGCCTACACGGTGGTGCGGCACCTCTTCGGGGTCGACGACATGTGGCGCGAGGCGCTGGAGCGGACCGCCGCGAACCCGGCGCAACGGAACGTGGCACTGCGCTCGGTGCAGCACTTCATCGAATACACCGCGGGACGCCTGTTGCGCCGGCACAGCGGGAATCTCGACATCGGCTCGACCATCGCGGCCTACCGGCGACATGTCGACGCCCTGCACAACCAGCGCCGTGACTTCGGCGACCGGTGGACCCGGCTACGCCCGGACTCGTTGGACCTCAGCCGCACCGCCACCAGGATGGGCGGGGATATCACGGTGGTGGCCGGCGTGTTCCTGGCGATCGACGACCAACTCGACCTGGATTGGATCGAACGGGGATTGCGGGCGCACACCACATCGNCGGCGGCGCTGGCCCGATTCGGCCGGATGCGCGCCGAACTGGGCCGCGACAGCGTCATCGACGTTGCCCGAGGGGCCGCCGTACTCGCCGAGCTCGCGCTACTTCTTCGCCAGACCGACTCTCTGATCCGCTGAGCCGGCTTTCACGAGTCGCTGCCCAGCGACACCAACGACCATGGCGTCGCTGAAACCGGCAGCGCGGTCGGCGAATTCGGATCCTCCAGCTTGGAGCCGGCGACGTGCTCGGCGTCGTTGGCGACGATCACCCGCCCCTCGGAGTTGGTGAGCGCCAGGGGCGTGCGATGTGCCGCGAACGTGGGCAACAGCGCCGCGTCCAGTCGAGCCACCGGCACGTCGGCTCCTGCCACGCCGATGAACTCCCCACGCCCCGAGGTCACCGGGAAGGCGAACGTACACACATACAGATCGACGCCGGTGTAGTCCAGAAACGGTCCGTGCACCCACGGGATGCCGCGGTCGCGGGGCACCGAAAACCACTCCATCGTGGAGTAGTCATAGAAGTACTCGCTGCCCGGATTGAGATCCAGCTCAAGCCGTTGCGCCTCCCCACCGGGTTTGGAGTTGGGACGCCACCACTCGAGGTAACGCGGAACGTCGGCCAACGCGCCGTCGGCAACGACAAACCCGACCCCGTTCACGAGGTGGGCTTGTCGCTCTAATTCGCCGACCATCGGGTCGCGCAGCGCCACCAGGTCGGACGAGCTCGGCTTGGCGCCGGAGTCTTCGATGCGGTCCCAGAGCGCCCGGGTGGCCGCCGCGACGGTGCGCAGCGAGTCGAAGATGTTCTCTACGAGTGAGGTCACCGCCGTGGCGACCAGCCCGAGTGCCGCATCGCCGTTATCGGCGCGAAACGACCGGTCCGTTCCGTTCGCCATCATCTCGAATGCCCTTCCGTGTGTGTCGGCGTCAGCCTAGGCACCGGCGCCCGGCAGCATGCCGGATCAACCTGCGGACTCATGTTCTGGCGAGCTCCATCCGCAGGCCGATGAGCCGTCGAATGGTCAGCGCGCTGTGCTCCTCTGCCAATGATCGCGCGCCGGCTTGATCCCCGCCCTCGATCGCGTCGACGAGTTGGTGATGCCTGGCCGCCTCATCCGCCGGATCCAATCCCAGGCGTGGTAGCCAGACCATCGCCGCCAATTCGGCCTGAATGTTCACCTCTGCGCGGGTGAGACGAGCGGACTGCGAACACACCGCGATCTCGATCTGGAAGCGGCTGTCGGCGCGACGGCTGGAGATCGCGTCCTCGCTGGCCGCAAGGCGGTCCGCCAACGTCCGAAGCCGCGCGATGTCGGCCGCCACGGCTCGGCGGGTCGCGAGAACCGCGGTGGCACCGGCGACCGCGAAATGCTCATCCCCCAGGTCGCGCAACCCCTCAACGGTCAGCTCCTGCAGCAGCGCCAGCGAACGCGTGTGCACGTCTTCAGCCGAGGCACGCACGAAGCTTCCGCCGCCGCGCCCCCGCTTCGTCACCACCAGCCCCTGCTCCCGCAAGATCGCCAGCGCTTCGCGCAAGGTCATGGTCGATACGCCGAGTTGAGTGGCCAGATCGATTTCGCTCGGAAGTTGCTCTCCGTCGGAGATCACCCCGAGTCCGATGGCGGCCGAGATCCGCGCCACCACGGCATCGGTGCGGGGGCCGCTGCCCGCCAGCGGCGACAACACAGCCCCCACCGCGGTCAGGCCGCGCAACTGTTCGACCGCCACTGTTCCTCCTGCCAGGGCAATTTCGACGATGGTACGCGATAAGTCTTGAACTATGAACTATGGTCCTTTATGTTTTAATTCTATGGCTTGTCTCACAGCCCGCCCCTGAACATGGCCCCTGACACAGAAAGCCGGCCGCCTATGTCTAAAACTCCCGAGCCGCACGACGAGGACCACGCGCAACTCGCCGCGCTCGGTTTCCAGTCCGAGTTCAAACGAGACATGAGCCTTTGGGCCAACTTCTCGCTCGGTTTCACCTATCTCTCGCCGGTCGTCGGCATCTACACCGTCTTCGCATTCGCGCTTGCCGCGGCCGGTCCGCCGATGATCTGGAGCCTGTTGATCGCGGGCTTCGGCCAGATGCTGGTCGCGCTGGTGTTCAGCGAGATCGTCGCCCAGTTCCCGGTGGCCGGCGGCGTATACCCGTGGGCCCGCCGTCTGTGGGGCCGCAAATGGGCGTGGATGACCGGTTGGGTGTACATCTTCGCGCTGCTGGCCACCATCGCCGGCGTGGCCTACGGCGCCGGCCCGTTCGTGGCGACCGTATTCGGTTTCACCTCAACGGTTTACACCACCGTCGTATGCGCACTGATCGTGCTGCTGCTGGCCACCGTGATCAACCTCACCGGCACCAAGATGCTCAGCTACTTCGCGATCTTCGGCTTCACCGCCGAACTGATCGGCGCGCTGATCGTGGGCGGGTGGCTGTTGCTCACCCAACGTCACCACGGGTTGGGTGTGCTGTTCGACAGCTTCGGCGCGCAGGGCGAGCACAGCTTCCTCTACGCGTTTCTCGCCGCCAGCCTGATCGGTGTCTTCCAGTACTACGGATTCGAGGCCTGCGGCGACGTAGCCGAGGAGGTCCGTAACCCCGGGGTGCAGATCCCGAAGTCGATGCGACGGACCATCTACATCGGCGGCGCCGCAGCCACTTTCGTCTGTCTCAGCCTGGTTCTGTCGGTGGTCGACATCGGCGCGGTGATCCGCGGCGAGGACGTCGATCCGATCTCGACCGTGCTGGCCACGGCATTCGGCCCGGTCGGATCCAAGATCGTGCTCTGCATCGTGCTGATCTCGTTCGTGTCCTGCGCCCTGAGCCTGCAGGCGGCGGCCAGCCGCCTGCTCTATTCCTACGGCCGCGACGGCATGATCGTCGGCTCGAAGCTGTGGGCCCGGTTCGACAAGAAGCGCCATGTGCCCCCGTATGCCTTGCTCGCCGCCGCGGTCATCCCCGCCGCCCTCATCATCGGATCGATCGTCTCCACCGACGCGCTGACCAAGCTGATCAGCTTCGGCTCGGTCGGCATCTACATCGCCTTCCAGATGGTCGTGTTCGCCGCGCTGCGCGCCCGCATCAAAGGATGGGTCCCCAGCGGCAAGTACCGCCTGGGCGGGTGGGGAATGCTGGTCAACGTCGGTGCCCTGATCTACGGCGTGGCAGCCATCATCAACATCTGTTGGCCCCGCACGCCCGAGGCGCCCTGGTACGACAACTACATCGTGCTGCTGATGTCGGGCATCGTCATCGGGCTGGGCCTGCTCTACATGGCCATCGTCCGCTCCCACTCGAACGGCACCACGCCCCACGCTGACGCGATACCGACGGCCGCGGCCGACTCGCCGGACAAACCTGTTGTGGCGCAACCGGTTTAGCCGAACTGCCAGATTACGATCACCAGAGGAGAGTCACCATGACTCCGAACATCATCACCGCCGATACCGGCACCGCGGCTCCACGGCTGCACGTGACCGATCCCTCGTTCTCGATCACCTCGGACGCGGTCCACGATGCCCGTGAGGCCAGCTGGTTCGCCCATACCGAATACGGGATCGCCGTGCTGCGCTACGACGAGGTCAGCAAGCTCATGCACCATCCGAGCCTGCGACAGGGCAGCGTGCACTGGCCGGCCCACAACGGGGTCACCGAGGGCCCGTTCCTGGACTGGTGGAACAGCTGGATCCTGAACAAGGAGGGCCAAGAGCACCGACGGCTGCGGACCCTGCTCAACCCGGCGTTCTCCAAACGATTGATCAAAGGCCTGGTGCCCCGATTCCAGGCGCTGGCAGGCGAACTGATCGACGCCTTCGCCGAGCGGGGCGAGTGCGAGTTCATCGGCGAATTCGCCGATCCGTATGCCGCCCGGGTCATCGCCATCATGCTCGGGCTGCCCGAGTCGGAGTGGGAGATCATCGCCCGTGAGTCCGCCACCATCGGGCTGGCCATGGGCATCACCTTCAAGCAGGAGCTTCCCCGGATCGAGGCCGCGCTGGCCACGCTGTTCGAGTACGCCGACGCCGCGATCGCCGACCGCGAGGCCAATCCGCGCGACGACTTCACGACCACGCTGGTGCAGGCCAAGAACGACGGCGGACTGTCCACCGAGGAACTGCGCGACGCCTTCGTCCTGATGATCTTCGGCGGCTACGACACCACCCGCAACCAACTGGGCCTGGCGATGCAGAGCTTCATCGCCAACCCCGCACAGTGGGATCTGCTCGCGCAGAACCCCGCTCTCGGTGGCAAGGCTGTCGAGGAGGTGATGCGGACCAACCCGACGGTCCGCTGGGTCACCCGAGAGGCAACCGAGGACTTCGAATACCAGGGACTGGCGATCAGCGCCGGAACCACCGTCCACCTGTTCAGCGAGTCATCGGGCACCGATCCACGGGTCTTCGGACCACCCAGCTTCGACATCGCCGCAGAACGCAAGCCGCACTTCGGTTTCGGTGGTGGGGCGCACCACTGCCTGGGGCATTTCGTGGCCCGTGCCGACATGGCCGAGGCCCTTCCGCTGCTGGCCCGCCGGCTTCGGGATCCGAAGTTGCTCGACGGTGCCGACTGGATGCCCGACTCGGGCAACACCGGCGCGAACAAGCTCCCGATCAGCTTCACCCCGGCCTGAGCGGGCCGTCCATCCACCCACACACTCATCCCGAAAGGTCCGCGTCCATGAGCACAACAGCGCTCGACCAACACCGTGAGGCCAATTCCGCACCCGGAGCCCTCGACGCCGCTCTCGCGGCGATCGAGGAGTACGGCGTCGAGTTCGTCTACTTCCAGGCCGTGACGATCACCGCCCGAGTCGTCGGAAAAGTCGTTCCCGCCGACCAATTCGCGCGGCTGGCGACCCGCGGCGTCATGCAGCACCGCACCGCCATCGCCAACCTGCAGACCACCCGTGAGGGGATCCTGCTCGGCGGTGGAGTCGGGGCGCCCGAATACTGCGCGATGCCCGATCTCGACACCTTCTCAGTGCTGCCCTGGGACCACAAGACCGCGCGCGTCTTCTGCAGCCTGTACGAGCCCGACCACGTGATGGTCGATCCCGGCGCTCCCCTGCCGACCGACACCCGCGGCCTGATGAAGCGACTGCACGCCGCGTTCACCGATCGCACCGGCCTCGAGCTGCGTACCGGCACTGAGCCCGAGATGACCTGGGAAGGCCCTGGTTTCACCACGTCATCCCGGCCAGACTCAAGCCCCGCCTATCACATCGAGCACCTCGAGCGGTACCGCGCGATCTACCAGAAGGTGATCTCCTACGCGAAGTTCATGGGCTTCCAGATGGTCGAAGGCGACTTCGAGGACGCCGGCCAGGTCGAGCTCAACTGGATGTTCGACCACAGCGACGCAACGGCCGACCGGCTGATGACCTATCGGCAGATCTGTAAGCAGGTCGCCCGGGAGCTCGGCATCGAGGCGAGCTTCATGCCCAAACCGGGCCAGGGTTACATGGGCAACGGCTGCCACCACAACTTCAGCCTCTGGCGCGGCGACGTCAACATCCTGGCCGACGAAGGTCGCCACGATCTGCACCTGACCGAGGAGGGGCAGTACGCCCTGGGCGGGCTGCTCACCCACACCCCGGGCGCGATGCTGATCATGGGATCAACGGTCAACTCCTACAAGCGATACTGGGATGCGGGACAGTTCGCCCCGTCCAAGATCAACTGGGGCCTCGACAACAAGACCTGCACGGTGCGCCTGTCGGCCAACGGCCGGCTCGAGTACAAACTTCCCGATGCCGCATGCAACCCGTACCTGACCCACGCGGCGATGCTGGTGTCCATCGACGACGGCTTGAAGAACCAGATCAGTCCCGGCGCACCCACCGTCGGCTCGAGCTACGAGTCCACCGAACCCGAGCTGTTCGGCGAACTTCCGCTCACCCTCGGCGATGCGCTGGCGGCGTTCAAGGCCGACGACTATCTGATCAACGCGCTGGGTGCTCCGCTGGGGAATCTGTTGCTGGAGTACAAGACCGACGAGTGGGCGCGGTTCAACAGCTCGATCACCGACTGGGAGCGCACGATGTACTGGGAGGACACCCCGTGACCGAGCCGCTGCGCCTGGCCTGCATCGACGCCGACGCTCCCCCGCTGTTCGGGCTGGCCTCGTCCCCCGGTGGCCGGTCGGGATACGAGCCGGCCGTGGCCGAACTCCTTGCGGCCGAACTGAACCGGAAACTGGAGTGGGTCATCATGCCGTGGGGCGACATGCTGCCAGCCGCGCGCGACCATCGGGTCGACGGCGTGCTGTGCGGCCAGGGCATCATCCCCGCTCGCCTGGAGCAGGCCGATTTCACCCGGCCGTACGGCATCTTCCACGAAGGCATCCTGATGCGCCGCGGCGAGGCCGTGCCCGACCCCGCGGGCCTGGCCGGCAAACGGATCGCCGCCATCCGCGCATCGGCCAACTACAACTTGGCCGCCTCGTTCGCCGGTGCCGAGGTGGTCGAGTTCGAATCGGACCACGTCTACGAGGACATGCTGGCCGCACTCCGCTCGGGCGAGGTCGACGCCGTCTGTGACGACGACGTGGTGTTCGTCCCGCTCGGAGACGCCGACCCGGATTTCGAGCTCGCGTTCGTCGTCAAGACCAACAACCCGTGGGGCGTCGCCGTCGCGAAGGACCGCCCGGAAACCCTTGCGGCCCTTGACGGTGCACTCGAGCGCATCATCGCCGACGGACGGCTGAAGTCGGCGTGGGCGCAGTGGCTGCCGACACTGGACTACCCCTTCGAGGTGACATGCGACCGCTGATCGCGGTGCCGGGCCGGCGCGCCGTCCGCGTGCCGATCCTGCGCTTCAGTGCGACCCTGGCCGCAGAGGCCATCTGCGAGGCGGTGTGGGCCGGCGGCGGCGAGCCGCTCGTGCTGCACGGCCCGGACGGCGACCCCGCCGCAGAACTGGCCGACCGGCTGGCCCGGTTCGACGGCATCTGCATGCCCGGAGGGGCAGACCTGGACCCGCGGCACTACGGCCAGGAGCCCGTGGTGGAGACCGAAGATCCGGTGGCACACCAGGATGCGTTCGACATGGCGGTCATGTCGTGCGCCGTGCGGCTCGGCATCCCGACCCTGGCGATCTGCCGCGGGATGCAGATCCTCAACGTGGTGCAGGGCGGCGATCTGATCCAGCACCTGCCACCGAGCGACGTCGCACACGGCAACGCCGTGCACGACGTGATGGTGGCCGAGGACAGCCGACTGTTCCAGGTCACGGGGTCCACCCGGGTCCCGGTGTCGTCCTATCACCATCAGGCGGTCGGTGCCATCGGCGCCGACCTGCGGGTCGTCGCCACCGCAGACGACGGGTGCGTGGAAGCCCTCGAACACGCCGGCGGGAATCTGCTTGCCGTGCAATGGCATCCCGAGGATCTCCACGCATCCTCGGGCAGCGACGCTGCCCTTTTCGCCGATCTCTCCGAACGAGCCGCCAGATCCAGGTTGGAGGCCTTGGTATGAACAGTCCCGTCGTCGTGCGCGACGAGGTCGAACCGTCCGGCACCCGTACCCGGGAACCGGGACGGCCGCACATCGCGGTGTTGGTGTCACTCAACTTCCCCGATCTGACCGCACCGGTCGCGGCACTGCACCGCCGCTTCACCCGTACCGCCCTGACGGCGCTGGCGGAGCTCGATGCCAGCTTCGAGCTGGTGGACACTTCCGAACCCGGTGCCGTCGACGTGGTCGTCGATGCCGACGGTCTGCTGGTGCTCGGCGGCGGCGACATCGCCGCGGCCTGCTATGGCGGACCGGACGGACCCGTGCCGAACTCCTACGGGGTCGACGCGGAAGCCGACCGGGTCAGCCTGGCCATGATCCGGGCGTACATCGACGCCGGCCGCCCGGTGCTGGGTATCTGCCGCGGTTCACAGCTGATCAACGTCTGCTACGGCGGCACCATCATCGGTGACATCACCGATTACCAACTGCACCGCGGCGGGCCGGGCGAGCACCTTTTCATCGACGAGAAGGTCGAGGTACTCCCCGGCACCCGGCTGGCCGTCATCCTCGGTGCCGGGCCCCTCGTCGTCCGGTCCGGCCATCACCAGGCCGTCGACGACGTGGCAGATGAGCTCGTCGTCGCCGCCCGGGCCCTCGACGGCGTCGTCGAAGGCGTCGAGCACCCGACGGACTGGGTGCTGGGTGTGCAGTTCCACCCGGAAGATGACGACGGACCGCTGGAACCGCTGTACCAGCTGCTCGCCGGCTTCATTGCCGCCGGCGCGCCTGTCCCGGAGGCCCACTGATGGAAAACAGCATCGTCGTCCGTATCGCCGAAATCCAGGTCGAGACACCCGACATCCGGGGTCTCCGCTTGGAGCAGCTCGACGGGTCTCCCTTCGGTGAGTGGCGGTCCGGCGCGCACATCGACGTGACCGGACCCACCGGGGTGCTTCGCCAGTACTCCCTGGCAGGCTCACCGAAAGACGATTCGTCGATGTGGGTCGCGGTGAAAAAAGAAGGGCCGCACGGCGGCTCAGCGGCGATGCATGCACTCAAGGTCGGCGACCACCTGAAGATCAGCAAGCCGCGCAACATGCTCGGAATCGTCCCCGACGCCGCCAAACACATCCTGATCGCCGGCGGCATCGGCCTGACCCCGCTGATGAGCATGGCCTTCGAGCTGTACAGCTGGGGCGCCGACTTCGAGCTGCACTACTTCGCGAGGTCGCGGGAGGAGATGGCGTTCGACGACTTCCTCACCGAACGAGTCGAATACCGCGACTTCGTCACCCTGCACATCGGAGTCCCGCGTACCGAACAACCCGCGCTGTTCGAACAGATGGCATCGACCATTTCTGCCGATACCCACGTATACACCTGCGGCCCAGAGGGGTTCATGGACCAGGTGGTTGCCGCCTTCACACCCGCAATCGGTGCCGACCACATCCACCTCGAGGCGTTCACCCCGAAGGAAGTCGACACCTCCGGCGACACGGCGTTCACCGTCGAACTGACCACCGGTGAGGTGTTCGAGATCCCGGCCGACCGCTCGATACTCGACGTGCTCGAGGAAGCGGGCTGCGACGTGTTCAGGTCGTGCGGTGAGGGCATCTGCGGCTCCTGCGTCTCCGGTGTCGTCGAGGGCATTCCGGATCACCGCGACAACTGCCTGTCGGCAACCGTCAAGGCCAACAACGAAGAAATGGCGCTGTGCGTATCCCGCTCTCTCAGCGACAAACTCGTCATCGAACTCTACTGACCACACAGACTGGAGAACACCAATGAGCTTGTACGTCGTGACCGATCCCGCCACCGGCGACGTCGTCAAAAAGTACCCGACCGCCACCGACGCCGAGATCGACAACGCTCTGTCGGTTGCCGTGACCGCGAGCAAGGGATGGGCGCGCGAGACGACCGTTGCCGAGCGGGCGGCCCTGGTCCGTCGCGTCGGTGAGTTGCATACCGAGCGTGCGGATGAACTCGGCGCGATCATCGTCCGTGAGATGGGCAAGCCGCTCGACGCTGCCGTCGGCGAAGTCAAGTTCAGCGCCTCGATCTACGAGTACTACGCCGACCATGCCGAGGCTCTCCTACGCGACCAGCCGATCGAACTGCTCGACGGCACCGGCGAAGCGGTGATCACGAACAGCCCCTACGGCGTCCTCCTGGGAATCATGCCGTGGAACTTCCCGGCCTACCAGGTTGCCCGGTTCGCCGGGCCCAATCTGTGTGTGGGCAACACGATCCTGCTCAAGCACGCCCCGCAGTGCCCGGAGTCGGCCGCGGCGATCCAGCAGATCTTCGACGACGCCGGTTTCCCGGCCGGGGCGTACGTCAACATCTACGCCACCAACGAGCAGGTGGCCAGGCTCATCGAAGACCCACGGGTGGCCGGGGTTTCGCTGACCGGCTCCGAGCGGGCCGGTGCGGCTGTCGCCGAGATCGCCGGTCGCAATCTGAAGAAGGTCGTACTCGAACTGGGCGGTTCGGACCCGTTCATCCTGCTGTCCACCGACGATCTCGCTGACACGGTCGCCAAGGCGGTGGCCGCCCGCCTGGACAACACCGGGCAAGCATGTAATGCGGCCAAGCGGTTCATCGTCGCCGACGAACTCTACGACGCGTTCCTGGAGAAGTTCACCTCAGCCGTCCTCGCCGCGGCCGACGGCATCACCCCGCTGTCGTCGGAGCTGGCCGCCGATCGGTTGCAGGCGCAGGTGGACAGCGCCGTCGAGCAGGGCGCGACACTGACCAGTGCCGGCGAACGCAACGGCGCGTTCTTCCCGACCGGAGTGCTGACCGACGTCAAGCCCGACAACGATGTCTACCACCAGGAACTGTTCGGTCCCATCGCGATGGTCTTCAAGGCCGCTTCGGAAGACGAGGCCGTCGAGCTGGCCAACGACACCCCGTTCGGGCTGGGCTCCTACGTCTTCACCACCGACGCGGAACAAGCCAAGCGGGTCGCGGGGAAGATCGACGCCGGCATGGTGTTCATCAACGGAGTCCAGGCCGACGGCGTCGAACTGCCCTTCGGCGGCATCAAGCGTTCCGGCTTCGGCCGTGAGCTCGGCACGCTCGGCATCGGCGAGTTCATCAACAGGAAGCTGATCCGCACAGTCGGGTGATGAGCGGCACGGTCATGACGCGGTGGTGTGTTGAGTGAGTTGTGCAGCGATGGACTCGATCGCCTGCGTGAGGTCCAGGTACGGGATATTCGGGTCGCGTTCGTGGTAGATCGCGGTGACGATGATCGGCAGCGTCGCCATGGCTTCCGGATAGCTTCGGATGTCCATTCGAGCGACCGCCTCGGCCACCGGCACACCTTGGTCATAGAGCCGCGTCGCGTCGGTGTGCAGGTTCGACCAGAATCGGATTCCGCGATCGATGGCCGCGTTGATCTCGCCTCCGACGAGTACGGGGCCGTGACCCGCGACGACTTTCTGAGCCCCGAAGGAGCGGATACGCTCCAGCGCTGTGATCCAGTTCGGGATCGAGCCAGCCCACGTGACAGCAACGATGTTGTGAGCCAACAGATCTCCCGCGTACAACACACCCGAATCCGGCAGATAGGCGATCGCGTCACCAACAGTGTGCGCCGGCCCGAGCTCATGAAGCTCCACGTCGAGATTGCCCACACGCAGAGCCTTTTCTCCGGTAAACGTGGTGTCCGCGGCCCGCACCCGCACCTCAGAGAAGTTGAATGGCCGGCCCAGCGGTTCCAGTGCGTGCAGGGCGCCGCCGGGTTTGGTCTCCGCGCCAAGCAGTTGCGCCGTGAGGTCGGCATGTTCCTGGGTCATCAGAGCGCTCGCCGCTTCGGTGGTGATGATCTCGGTATCCGCGGAGAACACCTGGTTGCCGAAGAAGTGGTCGCCGTCGGTGTGGGTATTGAAGACATACCGCACCGGCGCGGTTGCGGTCAGTTCGGCCATGGCGGCGCACATTGACCGCGCATGCTGCACGTCATAGAGCGTGTCGATTACCAGGGCTTCGCCGGCACTGACCACCAGACCCGCATTGGCCAGACCGAACGCCTGGTCGCCGGAGAGAAATACATGCGCGCCGCGGCCGAGATCGAACAAGCCTTCCTGGAAAGGAATTTCGCCGGTCATCGCCCGTCCTTCATTCGCTTTTCTTCCAGCTTGGCGGTCGCCTCAGCCAGAATGCCCGCGGTATCGGCGTCGCCCTCTTCCGGGACGATGCCAAGGGTGTTGATGAACAGCGCGGTCATCACGTAGTGCCCAGTGAGCAGGACAATCTCGGCGATCTCGTTGTCGGAGTAGAACTCCTGGATGTGCGAGGTGTCCGCTGCACCACCCGTGATCCGCGCCAGCAGATCATCGACAAACGCGACGAGCACATCGAGCCGGCGGTCGCCGAACGATGTCGCGCCTGACACCAGGTTGTCGATCACCGAATTCGCGATTCCGGCATCGCGCGCCTCGCGCACATGGTGGTGAATCTCGTACTCCGCACGTGTCACCGAGCCGACTCGCAAGATCACCGACTCCCGCGTCTCGGGCGACAAGGCACCCGTGCGAAACGAAAGGCCGAGTGCCAGATAGGCCTTCGCGCTCGACCCGGTCATGGCCAGTCCCCGGGACAGGTTGGCCGGAAACAAGTCGTAGACCTCACGCCCCGCGGGATCGAGGTCCGCGACATCAGGCAATCGAATAGGCATGGGCTCCCACCTTCGCGTCAACTGGTCCGCTCCAAGTCCTGAAAATAGGATACGGAGCGTTCCCTATGGCGCCGATGCTACCGCGGGCGATTAAGATACGCAACGTGCCTAACCAAAAGGCGACCGCAGAATCCGAGCCTCCATTGCGGCGCCGCGACGACGTGCTGATGTCGGCGATCCGTGACGCCACTTGGGCCGAGCTGACGGATCACGGCTACGCCGGCGTGACCTTCGAAGGCGTAGCCCGCCGCGCGAAGACCGGAAAACCGGTCCTCTATCGCCGCTACAGTTCTCGGGCGCAGATGGTCACCGACGCGCTTCCGACCCTGCGCACGCCCGCAGCCCAAGTGCTGTTCCAGAATCTTCGCGACGACATCGTGACCATGGTCGAGTCCCTGATCTACCATTGGCAAGAGATCGGAATCGACACCTACCGCAGCCTCATCGCCGAAGCCGACGACGCCACCCTGCGGACTTTCCAGGCGAAGGTGGCCGCGAAGACCGACCACACGATCCGCGGGGCGCTGGACGCTGCGCGGCAGCGGGGCGAGATCGGACCCGCCGAGATTTCCGACCGGGTGGCACTGAGCATCTTGGCACTCATGCGAAATGAATTGCTGTTCGCCCGCAACCCGATCCAGCCGAGCACCGTCGCCGAGCTGGTCGACGACATCTACCTGCCTGCGATCGACGCGGCATCCCGCAAGCCGTCGTAGCGTTGGCGGGTCAGGCGCGCCGGGCCGGATTCAACAGCCAGCGCGCGGCAGCGTCGAGCAGGAATCCCAGCAGACCGATGACGACGATGACCGCGACCACCTGGTCGTAGGCCAACTGGTCGCGGGCGTTCAGGATCTGATAGCCCAATCCCGAACGCACCCCGAGCATTTCAGCGGGCACCAGGACGATCCACGCGACACCGAGCGCCAGCCGGATCCCGGTCTGCACGTGGGTGCGGATTGACGGCAGGATCACCGCGAGCAGCAACTCCCGGCGCGTGGCGTGAAACGAGCGCGCCACATTGAGCAGCCCCGGGTCGACGGCACGCACCCCGGCCGCGGTGTTCAGCAGCACCGGCCAAACCGCGGCCACCGCGATCAGGAAGATCACGGGCTGGTTCCCGATACCGAACACCGCCAGCGCGATCGGTGTCCACGACAGCGGCGAGATCATCCGCAGGAATGCGATGATCGGCCCACCGGCGCGTTCGGCGATGCCGGACGAACCGATCAGCAAGCCCAGCGGCATCCCGATCATGGCCGCGACGGCCAGGCCGATCAGCAACCGCCACAGGCTGACGCCGAGATCGCCGAGCAGCACACCGCGTTCGAGGAGCCCGGCCAGCGCCGGAAAGACGCGCTGCGGCGCGGTCTGACGCAGAATCGATTCGGGTCCGCTGAGCACAGAGGTGGCGAACCACCACAGCACGACGGCGGCCAGGATCGCGATGACCGGCGGCACGAGCCGGCCCCACCAACTCGAAACACCTTCGAATGTCTGGGATTTGCTTGCGCTGACGACGGTCATAGCGGTTGCACCTGTTCGGTTCGGGTGAGGTCGGCGGTCAATCCGAAGGCGCCCGGGCCGCCGTGATTCGTGAGGGCCCTGCGGACGAACCGGTCCGCCACAAGGTCGGTGTGCACCGCAGCGGGGTCGAGCCGGTCCAGGAACCGGCGGTCGCCGTCGACAACGGTGTCGTGCATGGCCTCGGCAAGGCGGCGGGTGAAGCTCGGATACGGGAAGGGCTGAAACCCCAGACGCTGTGGCTGCCAGTCCGGGTGCGCCGGCGGATAGGGCGGTGTGGGGTAGGTCAGCGCCAGCGCGATCGCCGGTGTCGGCTGCGGTAGATACTTGCCACCGGTCAGCGCGGCCGCCGCGGCGGCGCGGTCGGCATCGATGCGCAGCTGCGCTGCCACCACCGCATCGGTGACCGCCTGTACGGCCTGCGGACGGCTCGCGATGACATCATCCCGGGTGACCAGCGCACAGCAGGCATGATCCCGCCATACGTCACCGAGGAAGGTGTGGATGCGGCCGATCTTCTTGATCTGCGCGACGGCGTTGAACGGGTCGGCCACCACGTATCCGCCCAGCGTGCCGTTGGCCAGGGCGGGCACCATGTCCGATGGGCTCATCACGATCAGCTCCACGGTCCGGTCGGTGCGGGAAGCGCTGCGCCGCAACACCGGCCGCAGGCCATGCGCTCGGAGTAGTTGCTGCAGCACGACGTTGTGGATCGACCACCAGAACGGGATGGCCACCTGGGTACCGGCCAGGTCGCTCAGCTCCCGGACGTGCGGCGCTACCGTCAGTGCCGATCCGTTGGTGTGGTTCCAGCCCAGTACGCGAACCCCGGCACCGAGGGTGTAGCGCAACTGGACCGCCATCGGCATCAGCAGGTGTACGACGTCGACCTGGCGCGTGACGAACGCCTCCGCCAGCGCGGCCCAGCTGCGGAACAGCACTGGCCGTGCCGGGTACAGCCCGGCACCGTGAGCTATCAGGAGCGGGGCGGCATCGGTGATGGGCAGATAGCCCACCCGCAGCGCACCTTCGGCGCCCGGCGCGCCGCTGACCGCGCTGTGTGCCAACCCGCCGATGCCGAAGAGTCCGCCGGCAGCGGTCAATCCGGCAGCTCCGGTCAGCAGCGAGCGCCGGCTCAGCACCGTCACGGCACCTCCACCGCGGCGCCGGACCGGTATTGGGCGAGAATCTCGCCGCGCGTGGGTGTTCCGTCGCCGCCGACCGTCCACTCCGCGCGGATCCGTCCCCGGTCGAGCAGCACGATGCGTTGCGCGAGCGACAGCGCCTCGTCGACATCATGGGTGACGAGCAGCACCGTGACGTCCAGTTCCCGGGCCAACTCCCGGAGCCACCCGACCAGATCGTTACGGGTGGCCGGATCCAGCGCGCTGAATGGTTCGTCGAGAAGCAGCAGCTGCGGGCGGGTGGCGACGGCACGCAGGATCGCCACCCGTTGGGCCTGCCCACCCGACAACTCGTCGGGGTAGCGCGCGGCCAGGTGGTCCAATCCGAACCGGGTGATGAGCTTGGCGGCATCCTCGGCGTCGAACCCGCTGCGTTGCGCGGTGAATCGGCGCGCGAAGGCCACGTTGTCCGCGACGCTCAGCCACGGCATCAGCAAGGGCTGTTGGAAAACCACCCCGGTGCGCGGCCGGCCTCCGTCGCCCGACCAGGTCAAGGTGCCGGAGCTCAGGGTGTCCAGCCCGGCACAGATCCGCAGCAAGGTCGACTTGCCGCTGCCACTGGGACCCAGCACCGCGAGGAACTCTCCCGTGCGGATCTGCAGATCGATGTCGGTCAGCGCCGGTGTCGAACCGAAATGTCTGGCGCCGTGCGCTATTCGTAGCGCGTCAGTTCCCACCGCAGTTGTCCTTCCGACGGTGATTGCACAGGCAGGAAGGCGGTTTCCCGGAATCGCCGGTTGGCGGCACTTCCCAGGGTGTAGCCGGCACCGCCGGTCAACGAGAGCTCCAGCCGGGTGATGTCCACCGCCACCCGCGCCGCATCCAGTCGCAGCCGGATCAGGTCGGGCACCTTCGCCGCAGCGGGGTCCGCGGCCCAGCGATACAGCCGCGATCTGGCATCGTCGGCACGGGCGGCCGCGTCCTGCAGCTCGATGCCGAAGCCGGCCAGCGGGCCGATGTGCGCCTCGGTGGCCGCGGTCAGCGCCGCTCGCGTGACCCCGACGCAGAACGCCGTCTGCAGCAGCAGGAACGCCGGCCGGATCCCGGCGATGAACGCATCCAGGTCGGTGGTGAGCACGTGGTGTGCCGGGACCCGCACCCGGTCCAGCCGCAACGAGGTGGACGCCGTGGCCCCGAGTGCCGTGAGCGCGGGAGTGGGGTTGACGGTCACCCCGTCGGCGCCGACGTCCACCGCGACCACCAGCGTCTTCTCCCCCGTGCGGACCGGCATCACGATCAGGGCATCGGGAAATACGTTGGAGGCCCAGCGAATCGGCCCGCTGACGACCAGGCCGGCGCCGTCGGTCTCGCCGAGGACCGGCACCTGCCCGAGACCGGCGACCTGCTTGAGCCCGGCCGCCATGGCGGTGACGCCGATCCGGCCTGCCGTGGCGAGCACGCTGATCTGCTCGTCGAAGCCACCGCCGGGCGCCGCGTGCAGGTACCGGATGGTCATGTGGTGCGCCCAGGTGGAGAAGCCGACGGCCAGGCTGTGCGCCGACACCTCATCGATGACGCGAGCCATGTCGGACAACTCGAGGTCGAGCAGCTCCGCGCGGCCGAGTTCGGCCAGATCGGTGCGGACATCGGTGCGCTGCTCATCGAGATCGGCGGCGCGAGCGGCGACGGTGTGCGCCACCCGGTCCAGGACGGACACCGCGAGCGCGGCGGTCACGGGCGCGGCCCATCCAGTCCGTGCAGGCGGTCGATCGGTGTGCTCACCGCGTCGCGAGCCCGGCGCACCGCGGCCTCGTCGGGCGCGTCGTAGAAGCACAGGCATTTGTCCATGTCCTCACGGACATAGGTGCGCAGGAACTGCACCTCGGGCACATCGGCGTATTTGGGGGCGTTGGCCTTCTTGCGGGCCAGGTAGGACTCCATGTCGAGATCGGCAGGCAGGTCCCACTCGACCAGGTAACCGGCCTGCGGACGGGCGGCCTTGAGAACCGGCAGGTCCGCGCCGACCAACCGCACCTGATGCGGGCCCGCGACAGCGGCGGCCGCCAGTTGCGTGGCGTCCAACGCGGTCGCATCCTGTGCGAATTCGGCGATCGCGAAGACTCGCCCGCGCTGCGCGGTGACCTGAGCCTCGATCAGTTCTCCACCGCTGCCGGCGATCTCGGCGTCGAGTGTCTTGAGCAGCTGCCCCACCGCGGCGGCGTCGGTGGCGTCGGGGGTGATTTCGTAGAGGTACAGAGTCACGTGGCAATCCTCGGCATCGCAGGGGCGGAACGGCACCGACAGTTGCATAGACAGACAGGTCTGTCTATCGCACCGGCCGGGTTACGCTGACGACATGAGCACGCCCCAGACCGTCACCGCACCCAAGGCCGCGCCGACCGCCGGCGCCGTGCCGCCGGCCCAGCGATTGCTCGACACCGCGGCCGAACTGTTCGCCGGCCAGGGCATTCGCGCCGTCGGCATCGACCAGATCCTGCGCGAGGCCGGGGTCGCCAAGGCGAGCCTCTACAGCACCTACGGCTCCAAGGACGCCTTGGTGATCGCCTACCTCACCGATTTGGATCACGCTGATCGCAACCGCTGGGAACAGGCGGTCGCCGGCGTCGACGATCCGGTGCGGCGCATCCTGACGTTCTTCGACCTCGCCTCACGCTCGGCGACCCGGCGCGACTACCGCGGCTGCCTGTACGCCAACGCCGCCACCGAATACCCCGGGGTAGAGCTCGAACCGGTACGGGCACACCGCAAGTGGCTGCGGGCCACGCTGACCGCCCTGCTGAAACAGGCCGGCACCGACTCGCCCGCGGCGCTGGCCCGCAACATCCAATTGCTCTACGACGGCGCGCTGCTGGGCTCCAAGCTGGAGCGCTCCACCAAGCCCATCACGGCCGCGCGCGCATTGTCCGAGGAACTGATCGGGCTGACGCGACACTGACACGTTGGCAGCCGCACCTTGGGCACTCTCTACGCGACCGTCCCGGTTGCCGTCATCATGGTCGGCATTCCCCACACCGCCCCCACGTGTACCGAGATGGTGAGGGCCGGGCCGGAATTGGGCCTGCGGCTTGCTACGTTCTGGCCGTGCAGGTTGACTCCCAGCCATGTTCGCCGGTCTGGTTGTCATCCTCACTTCGATCGCCGCGTTAGCCAACGCCGCTGTTGGCGGAATAACGTACGCGTTCTCCACATTCGTGATGCGCGGCCTCGACCGCACCGATCCCGCCGAGGCCATCACCGCGAAACGGGCCATAAACGCGGAAGCGAACTCGAACCTCCCGTTTCTCCTCGCGGTCGCAGGTGCGGCGCTCTCGGCGTTGGCGGTCGGTATCGTCGCCGCCACACAGTTGCACCAACCCGGCAGCTGGTGGCTGCTGGTAGGCGCGACCTTCGGGGTCGGTGCCGCGATCATCACGATGACGTTCAACGTGCCGCTGAACAACCGCCTCGACGGTGTGAATCCTGCCCAACTGTCGGCTGACGAAGCCGCACGCGAATGGCAGGCGTACTTCTCCACATGGATGGCGTGGAACCATGTCCGCACCGTCGCAGCGTTCCTTGGCGCCGCGTTGATGTTCGCAGGACTTCGCTACCGCTAGGTCGGCGTGGTCATGCGAGTGATATCTGCGATGACTGGGACATCAGCGTCATTGCACGCACATACATCGGGCCGCTCAATCCACCCGCGGTTCCCAACCAACCAGTTGATCGTGATATAAACCCCTCATGCGGACTGGCATCTTCCTGAGCTACGCCGGCGGCTTCAAAGAGGCCGCCGACCAAGTCGTCGAACTGGAGAAGGTGGGCGTCGACATCGCCCTGGTCGCGGAGGCGTACTCCTACGACGCGATCAGCCAACTCGGCTACCTGGCCGCCAAGACCTCCACCATGGAACTCGGCACCGGCGTGGTCCCGATCTACACCCGCACCCCGGCGCTGCTGGCCATGAGCGCGGCCGGGGTCGACTACGTGTCCGACGGCCGGTTCCGGCTCGGCATCGGCACCTCCGGTCCGCAGGTGATGGAGGGTTTCCACGGCGTGCCGTTCGACGCACCCCTGGGCCGCACTCGCGAGGTGGTCGAGATCTGCCGCAAGGTCTGGCGCCGGGAGAACCTGGATTACGACGGCAAGTACTACCAGCTGCCGCTGCCCGCCGACCGTGGCACCGGCCTGGGCAAGTCTCTGCATCTGATCAATCACCCGGTGCGCGAACGCATTCCGATCACCATCGCGGCGCTGGGACCGAAGAATGTCGAGCTGACGGCCGAGATCGCCGAGGGCTGGCAGCCGGTGTTCTACTACCCGGAGAAGGCCGACGACGTCTGGGGTGATGCGTTGCGCGCCGGGGCGGCCAAGCGTGATCCGGAGCTCGGACCACTGGACGTCATGGTCAGCGCCGGCCTGGCCATCGGCGACGATGTCGACGAGCGGCTGGCCTGGGCGAAACCCCAACTGGCGCTGTACATCGGCGGGATGGGCGCGCGCGGGCAGAACTTCTATCACAAGCTGGCCACCCGGTACGGCTACGGCGAGGTGGCCGATCACATCCAGGACCTCTTCCTGGCCGGCAAGAAGGCCGAGGCCATCGCGGCGGTGCCCGACGACCTGGTGCGCAACGTATCCCTGGTCGGTCCGAAGGGCCTCGTCAAGGAACGGCTCGCCGCCTACGCCGAGGCGGGGGTGACCACGATGCTGGTGCACCCGCTGGCCACCGACGCCGCCGAGACAGTCAAGTTCTGCGAAGAGCTGGTGTCACTCACCAACTAGCGGCGCACCGGTCAGTCAGCGTTGTCGGCCGGGCCCCGGCTGAGGGTCTCGTCCACCAGCAGCGATTCGAACAGCCGGTTGACTCCGTCCATCTCGTCGGGGTCCGTGACCGCCGCGGTGTGGGCGAAGCCGTCGACGATCGCGCCGATCACCCGCGCCACCTGAACCGGGTCGAGCTCGGCGGGGATCAAACCACCCCGCTGCCCGACGGCCACGGATCGTGCCAACGCCTCGGTCATCCGTGCGCCCTGCCGCGCGAAGGCGGGACCGAGTTCCTTGTGACGGCGGGCGTCGATCGGAGCGGTGGCGACGAAACCGGCCAGCTCAGGAAACTCGGTATTGATTCGCATCGATTCGGCCAGCACTGCGCGCAGCAGATCCCGCAGCGTGTGCGGTCCGACGACGGCCGCGGTGGCGCTGGTCAGGATCTTGCCGTAGACGTCATCGCACACCGCCTCGAACAGCTTGTTCTTGGTGCCGAAGTGGTAGTAGACCGAGCCTGCCGTCACACCGGCCAGCTCAGCGATCTGGTTGTTGGTCGCGGGCCCGTAACCGAGCTCGGCGAAACACCGGCATGCGGCGTCGATGACCCGTTGACGGGTGTCACCGCTGTCGATCCCTGCCGGACGTCCCGGCCCGGCCTTCGCGGTCTTGGTCGCGCTCATCTGACCATCTTGACGCAGAGATGAGGGCGTCGGGTGACCACGAGAGTTGTCAGCACAGGTACGAAGGCAAGTGGTGCGGCGGCGATCACCCGGCTTGCCGATCACCGCTTTCACCGCGAAGTCTGGGGGCCAGACCTGCGAGATAGGTCTCCAGCGCGTTGGAGAACGCCTCGGCACCGACTTCCTGCGTCATGCCGGCGAAGTACCGCGCGGATTTCGGGTGGGTGCGTTCGAAGGACTCGCCCTCCTGGGCGATGACGTGGTGACGCCACTCATCGAGGGTGACCGCGTCAGTGGCCTTGGACGCCGGATCTTCGATCGTCAGCGCTGCGATGCCGAGCGTGATGGCGAAGACGCCGAGGATGATCTCGTACGAATCCGCCCGGGACAGGCCCGCGGCTTCCATGGCGCCCAGCAGGACCTCGAGTTGATTGAACGACGCCATGTCCACCCGGCGCCGCGGTGTGGACCAGACCTTGATCAGCCAGGGGTGGGCCCGGAACACCGCCCAGTCGCCGTGGGCCATGGACCGCAGCCGGCCGATCAGGTCGATGTCCGAATCGGCAGGCAAGAGCGGCACTTCGAGCATGATGGCCTCGACCATCGCCCGGATCAGATCATCCCGGCCCGAGATATGCCGGTATGACGCCATCGAGGCGACGCCGAGCGCACCGGCGACGGTGCGCATCGACAGCCCGTCCAGGCCATGCTCGTCGGCGATGGCGATCGCGGCCTCGACGATGCGTTGCCGCGTCAGGCGTTGTTTCACAGGCGCATCACTCCGTTCACGTCACCGGTCAGAGACCGGCAACATGCAGTGTGGCAGGTCCAGCGTCGGCATCGGCCGCCAGCTCGGCACGGTCTACCGGCGTCGTCCGCACATTCTCGCCCCGATATCTGCTCCAGGCCGTCCCCGCCGCATACCGCACCAGCCCCTCGAGCGCACTGCTCGACTTCAGCCGTGCGGATGGTCCCGCCACCGAGATGGCCCCCACCACGTTGCCCGGCGGACCGACCGCAGCGCCGACGCAGCTGAGGCCCAACACCGTTTCGTCGCGGTCGACGGCCACGCCGGCGGCCCTGACCCGGCGAAGCTCCTCACGTAGTTTCGCCGCCGAACTGACCGTGAAGGGCGTGTGCTTGGCCAGCGGTCTCGCGCTCAACAACTCCAGGGTCGACTCCGATGCGTGGGCGAGCAGAACTTTTCCGAGGCCGGTCGAGTGCGCCGAGCGGCGGCCTCCGATACGCGACGGTAGTCCGGCTCCGACCCGTCCCAGGATCCGCTCCAGGTAGATGACGTCGATCCCCTCACGCACACCGAGATGCACGGTCAGGCCGGTCTTTTGCGAGAGCTCACACATCGCCGGAATCGCCGCGGCGTAGAGCCGGTCATGGTCGCGGGCCACCGATCCCAGTTCGAACATCTTCGCGCCCAACGTATAGCGCCCATCGTCACGGCGTAGCCAGCGGAGTGCGACGAGGTTGCACAGCAACCTGTGCGCGGACGACCGCGGAATGCCGGTGCTCCGCACGATCTCGCTGAGCGTGAGTTGCCGGGAGCCGGCCAGCGCATCGAGCACCGCGGCGGCGCGTCCGAGCGTCGCGGGCAACAGATCACTCTCAGTCACAGTTCTCCCCTTGCCGACGTGCTTGCGTACACTGTACACATCCGTGTAGCGTGCGTCACCAGCGGACACGCATGCAACTCGCGTCACTCCGCCCGCGAACCGACATCGCCGGCCCGCCCGGAGCCGGGGCCCAGCCCACCCCGCCGAACGCGATCGCCGCAGCAGCGAAGAACCGACACCTGAATCCGACAACCGACAGATAGAGGACCTGACATGAGCGATCGGGTAATCGACCGGATCGGCAACATCGCCGACGAACTACGCGAACGGGCTTGGGAGGCAGAACGCCTCGGCCGGCTACCCGACGAGACGGTCAAGATGCTCAAGTCGGCAGGCAACATCCGGCTGCTGCAACCCAAGTCGTTCGGCGGCTACGAGGTGCATCCGCGGGAGTTCGCCGAGACCGTGATGGCGACCGCCGCACTCGACCCGGCCTCGGGCTGGATCAACGGCGTCGTGGGCGTGCACCCCTATCAGCTCGCTTACGCCGATCCGCGTGTCGCACAGGAGGTATGGGCCACCGACGCCGACACCTGGGTGGCTTCGCCGTACGCGCCGCAGGGCGTGGCCAAGCCGGTCGAGGGCGGCTATCTGTTCAACGGCCGCTGGCAGTTCAGTTCCGGCACCGACCACTGCGACTGGATCATCCTCGGCGCCCTACTCGGTGACACCGAGGGCAACCCCGTCCAGCCTCCGCAGATGATCCACATGATCCTGCCGCGCAAGGACTACGAGATCGTCGAGGATTCCTGGAACGTGGTGGGGCTGCGCGGGACCGGGTCCAAAGACGTCATCGTCAAGGACGCCTTCGTCCCGGAGTACCGGACCATGAATGCGACCAAGGTGATGGACGGCACCGCACAACGCGAGGCCGGCATGAACACCACGCTGTACTTGATGCCGTGGTCGACGATGTTTCCCACTCGGGATCTCGTCGGCGGTGATCGGCATCGCCGAGGGCGCCCTGGCCGCACACCTGGACTACCAGCGAGAACGGGTAGGCGCCAACGGCACCGCGATCAAGGACGATCCGTACGTCATGTACGGGATCGGTGAGGCCGCAGCCGACATCAACGCCGCCCGGCAGGAACTGCTGGCCAACGTCGATCGCATCTACGACATCGTGGACTCCGGCAAGGAGGTGTCCTTCGAGGACCGGGCCGCCGGGCGGCGCACCCAGATCCGGGCGGTGTGGCGTGCGGTCGCGGCGGTCGACCAGATCTTCGCTCGTTCGGGCGGCAACGCCCTGCGGATGGACAAACCGCTGCAACGGTATTGGCGCGACGCCCATGGTGGACTGGCACACGCCATCCATGTGCCCGGAACGGTGTATCACGCCTCGGCACTGAGTTCGCTGGGTGTGGATCCGCAGGGCCCGCTGCGGGCGATGATCTGACATGGCCGACGTGAAGAGCCTCGGCTATGTGAAGGTCGCGACCACCGACATCGACCGGTGGCGCCAGTTCGCCTTCGACGTACTGGGTTTCGCCACCGGCGGCGGCTCGGACCCGGACGCTCTGTATCTGCGAATGGATGAGCGCGAGGCCCGCATCATCGTGGTTCCCGGCGCGACCGACCGGATCGTGACCGTGGGATGGGAGGTGCGTGACGGCGCCGCACTGCGCCGGGTTCGGACCGCGCTCGATGCCGCCGGGGTGGCATACACGACGCTGACGCCGCAGGAGGCCGACGACCGCCGGGTCGAAGAGGTCATCGCGTTCACGGACCCGGCTGGCACGTCGGTGGAGGTGTTCCACGGTGCGGTGCTCGACCACAGCCCGGTCGTGACGCCGCACGGAGCCCGATTCGTCACCGGGCCACAGGGTCTCGGCCATGTGGTGCTGCCCGCCGTGGACGCCAACGGCCTGTTCGAGTTCTACACCGGGGTGCTGGGTTTCCTGCCCCGCGGCGCGTTCCGGGTGCCCGCTCCACCGGAGTTCGGTCCGATGCGCGTCCGGTTCCTGGGCCTCAATCAGCGCCACCACAGCCTGGCCATCTGCCCGGCTGCCACGCTGCGCGACCCGGGGCTGATCCACCTGATGGTGGAGGTCGACAGCCTCGACACGGTCGGGCAGGCGCTGGACCGGGTGAACCGGGACGGGTACCAGCTGTCGTCGACGCTGGGCCGGCACACCAACGACAAGATGGTGTCGTTCTACGTGCGGGCACCCGGTGACTGGGACATCGAGTTCGGCACCGACGGCATGTTGGTCGACGAAACGTATTACACCGCTGAGGAAATCACCGCCGACAGCTACTGGGGCCACCAGTGGGTGAGCGACCTTCCGGCCGCGATGCGGCCGTGACCCGATGAGCGCGGGGTGGGACACGCACGCCGTGCCCACCCCGTGATCGTCAACTTATGTGTCAGCCGGCATCCGGTTCATCCGGTACCGGCAACGCCCCGTCGAGGGCCGCGGTGACCACCGAAGCCCGCATGGAGTCGCAGCCGAGGAACAATCCGCCGTCGCAGCGGCCGGTCAGCACCTCAGCGTCACGGCGCTCCCGGCACAGCCCGGATGCCGTGGCATTCCACTGCACGCTGGTCTGCTGCCAACTGCTCTTGCGCGCCAATACGAGGGCACCACAGCTGCGGCACGACACCGGCGTCATCGGTACGTCCTCGAGCCGAGGGTCGAGGCGGACGGTCATCGCACCGACCCGGCGGTGACCTGGGCCGCGACGTTCTCTTCGATCTCCCGCCGCCAGGCCAGTTGTGCGCTCTCGGTGTCGATCTCGTACTCGAAGCGGTCGGCCATGTCGTCGGCCACATCGGCCACGTCGACATAGAACTGCTCGTACCAGCGGCGCAGCTGGTACACCGGCCCGTCTTCCTCACACAGCAACGGGTTGTCGATGCGGGCCTTGGTCTTCCAGATCGCCACGTCCTGTTCGAAACCGATCTTCACCCAGTCGCCCAGCGCGACGGCCGTCTGCATGGCCAGCTCGTCGGACAACCCCCCGGCCTTCTTGACGATGATTCCGTACTGCAGGACAAACGAATTCGCGTCGATCGGGTAATGACAGTTGATCAGCACGCTGTGATGGTCGGTGTCGGGATAGTGGTACGTCAGGTGATCGATCATGAAGGAGGGTCCGTAGTACGACGCCACCGACGTGGTGCCGAGCATCACCGGGCCTCCGACATCCTGGCGGTCGGCCCGGGTGTCCGAGTTCATGTACTGGGTCGCGACATGGCCTTCGAAGATGTTCTTGAAGTATTTCGGCATCGATCCGTGCACATAGAAGAAGTGCGCCATGTCCACCACGTTGTCCACGAGCTCACGACAGTTCGCGTTGACCACCGTGGTGTACCAATGCCAATCGGTCCACTCGTCGCTGCCTGCACCTTCGATGCGCGGGATCGTCACGTCGGCCGGCGGCGGATTACCCTCCGGGTCGTTCCAGACGAACAGCATCCCGTCCTGCTCCAGCGTCGTCCAGGTAGCGGTGCGGGCGAGCCGGGGCGTGCGCTTGCTGTACGGCACGTTCTTGCAGCGCCCGTCACCGCCCCACCGCCAGTCGTGGAACGGGCAGGCGATCTCGTTGCCCTTGACCTGCCCCTTGGTCAGGTCGCCGCCCATGTGACGGCAGTATCCGTCGAGCACATTGATCTTGCCGTCGCCACCGCGAAACACCACAAGTTTCCGGCCGAACACATTGATCTCGTGCGGCTGCCCATCGCCGAGGTCTCGGGTCAACCCGAGGCAGTGCCAGCCGCGGGCGAAACGCGTCGACGGCGCCTCGGCCTCGATCTGGCGCACCTCGCAATTGGATTCCATAGCCATCGAGGACCTCCTCCGAAAGTGTCACGGCGACTGCCGTTCAAGTCCTCACCAGGTCTAACACCAGGCCGGGCGTCCTCGCGCCCAAAATCCCACTGGCAGGGAATGCGATGCGGCCACCTCGCGGCCAGAGACGTCGGCCTAGCCGCCGACCTGCGGTAACTCGTCGGCGGCGATCTCACACGGGGTCTCACCGGCCGGTGCGGCCAGTGGTTCGGCCGGCGGCTCAGCCAGCGGCTCAGCCGGCGGCTCGACGAGGGGTTCCGGCACCGGAGTGGGCGGACTCTCAGGTGGGGCTTCCTCGGCAACCGGCGGATCCGAAACCGGCTGTGGTGGGATCACTTCGGCGTCCTCGGCGGAGTCACCATCGGCGGTCTCCCCGCCGGGTTCGGTGGTGTTCTCGCCGTCGTCGTCCGACTCGGGATCGTCCTCGTCGGCATCCGCGTCATCAGGTTCGTCCTCCGGCAGCTCGCCGTCCGAAAGGCCACCGAGATCACCGCCTGGCAGGCCGTCGGCCGACGAACCGATCAGCCCACCGAACAGGTCGGCCAATTGTCGGCCGGCGCCGGCCAATCCTGAGCCGACGTCAGGCAGCCCGCCGACACCAGGCATGCCACCACCGCTGCCCAGGCCCGGGCCGCTCCACCCCGCGGCGGAAGCCGGCACGGCAGTCGGCGGCTCGGGTGTGGCCGCGGGGGTGACGGGCTCGGGCCCGGGAGCGGGCGGCTGGGCGGGCAACCCGGCGGGGGGCATGGTGGCCGGC
>NZ_LT546207.1:4159271-4185365 GCF_900078665.2 Mycolicibacterium houstonense
CCAGCCAGGCCCCGCGTTGCCCGGCCCGGCGCGCCTCGATCTGCACCGCGGCATCGACCTTGGCATCGACCGCGCGCCAGAGCGCGTCCCGCAGCCGGGTCAAAATGGTTGCCGCGCCGCGGATTCCGATGACCACCTGGGACGCCGACGACGCGTGCCGGGCCAGAAATTCCGTCGACGCCAGCGCGCCAGCACCCTGCCAGGCCGGTGACAGATTCTGAAAATGGCTGTCCTGCAGTCGCAATGCCTCCTCCGCCACGGCCGCGGTAGCGGCCAGCGCGTCACACTCGGCGGTCAACGTCCGCAGGTCCAGTCCGTCCTCGGTGGCATACCAGTCCCGCACCTGGTGGTGGTACCCGGTCAGATCGGGATGGGAGAAACCGAGCAGATGACAGGCCCAGACGTACTCGGTGATGGTGTCGACGGCAGCCTGGCCCTCGTCCAACCGGACAGCCGCGTCGACTCCGGCCGCCACCGCTCAGCCCACCCGAGCCGCGGCGCGTGCGTCGGCAAGCGCATACCGATCGACCGAGCCACGCAGCACCGCCGCAACCTCCGCACCGGCCCGCGCCCAACGACGCAGCCCATCCGTCAGCTCGTCGACCGCGATCCGCACCGCATCGCCATCGGCAACGTGGGCCTGCCCGGCGGCGGCACCGTCGAACACGGGTCCGCGTAGGCGGTCTCGCACCACCGCATCGAGATCGGCGGCCACCGCGTCATATCCGGCGGCCACCGCCGACAATGCCGCGGCGTCGACGCGAGCGGCAGCTACATCTCCCATGCCCGGTTTAGACGCAGCCGGGCGCTGTCCGGTTCCCTCAGGCGGTGTGACCGCTGACCGATTCGGCCACCCGCGCCGCGAGCAGGCGCGCCGTGTTCTCATCGGCTGCCTCGACCATCACGCGAACCACTTGCTCGGTTCCGGAGGGCCGCAGCAGAATTCGGCCGGTGTCGCCGAGTTCGGCCTCGGCCTGCGCCACCGCGGACTGCACCGATGGCGCGACCGCGACCGCCGCCTTGTCCTCGACCTGAACGTTGATCAGCACCTGCGGCAAGGTGCGCATCGGCTCGGCGAGCGCAGCCAGTGAGGTGCGGGTCTGGGCCATCCGCGACATCAGCCGCAGACCCGTCACGATGCCGTCACCGGTCGTGCCGAAGCCGGGCAACACGATGTGACCGGACTGCTCACCACCGAGCGAGAACTCGCCGGCCCGCAGCTCCTCCAGGACGTAGCGGTCGCCGACGCTGGTGGTGCGGACCTCGATGCCGGCCGCCCGCATGGCCAGGTGCAAGCCCAGGTTGCTCATCACCGTGGCGACCAGGGTGTTGGATGCCAGTTCGCCCGCCTGCTGCATGGCCAGCGCCAGCACGACCATGATCGCGTCGCCGTCGACCACCTGGCCGGTGGCGTCGACCGCCAGGCACCGGTCGGCGTCGCCGTCATGGGCCAGCCCCNGCGCGCAATCGACCACGACGGTCAGCCCGTCGAGCCGCGTCGTGACGGCCTTACCCGCATGCCGCAGGTAGCGGTCCAGCGCGTCCTCCGCGTCGAGGACCCGACCGATCCCCGCGCCCGTCGGGCGCAGCCCCGGCCCCGTGTTGACCAGATCCTCGATCCGGTCCTCGGCGGCATCATCGAGCTTGTGCCCGCCGGGTCCGAAGATCTTGATGCCGTTGTCGGGCATCGGATTGTGCGACGCGGAGATCATCACCCCGAAGTCGGCGTCATAAGCACTGGTCAGGTAGGCCACCGCGGGCGTCGGCAAGACACCGACCCGCAGGACGTCGACTCCCTCGCTGGTGATGCCGGCCAGCACCGCGGCTTCCAGCATCTCGCCGCTGGCCCGCGGATCCCGGCCCACCACGGCGACCCGACGGTCGTTGCCGGTGGAGTTGCCGAGACGCCGTGCCGCCGCCGAACCGAGTGCCACTGCCAGTTCGGCAGTCAGATCGCGATTGGCGACCCCGCGCACCCCATCGGTGCCGAACAGTCGACCCATGCCCTTAAACTTCTCATAATTGGCGGCCGGAAACACAACCGACGAGGTCAGCGACCATCCCGGGGCCGAATCGATATTCCCCTGTGATCACCGAATCACCGCCCGCGCGGGGCGGGCGGTGATCGGTGTCAGCTAGCTAGCTGCCTTCGCTGTCCGACGACGAGCCGCTGTCACCCGGTGCGGGCGCCACGGTCGACGGTGCGACGGTGCGTGGCGCGGTGCCCTCGGCCATGCCGCCCGGCCGCTCCGTGCTGCCGTTCTGGCTGAACGAGATGGTTCCGAGGTTGTTGGTGCAGACCACGTGGTCGGCGCTGTTGGCGTCGACTCCCTGGACGGCCGTGGTCAGCGAGGCCGTGTCGGTCGATTCGCACACTCCGGCCGCGATCTGGGCGGCCGCGGCGTTGTCGACGTTCTCCAGGACCGAGACATTGCCGAGCGAGAGGTTCACCTTGCCGTCCCCGGTCGTCTCAGGCGCCGCGGCGGCGACACCCATGCCGACGGTAAACAGCAGCGATCCGCCGAACACCGCGCCCGCGGCCGCTGTCTTCACGAAGTTCCCCACAATTACTCCTTCCGATCGGAAAGCGGCACCCGGTCCCCCGAGGTCGATACGACGATCACCGGTGGCAGGAACGTCCTGCGGGCACACCTTGTTGACACAAAGCGGCACCCAGCTCTCCACTCGGTGGGCTTCCACGCGCGCGTGGGCCTCAAACCCGAATCGGCGAGAAAGTTTCATTCAAAGCCGTATAGCCAGGTCAAGGACATAAAACAAACCCGCCGAGTGTGTACGTGACACACCCGGCGGGTTCGTTCGGCCGTAATGGCGAGGCGATCAGCGCTTGCTGTACTGAGGCGCCTTGCGGGCCTTCTTGAGGCCGTACTTCTTGCGCTCGATGGCACGCGGGTCACGCGTCAGGAAGCCGGCGCGCTTGAGGGCGGGCCGGTCCTCCGGCTGCACCAGGATCAGCGCACGGGCAATCGCCAGGCGCAGGGCGCCGGCCTGACCCGAGGGGCCGCCACCATCGAGGTGGGCGTAGATGTCGAACTGCTCGAGGCGGTCGACGGTCACCAGCGGGGCCTTGATCAGCTGCTGGTGCACCTTGTTCGGGAAGTAGTTCTCCAGGGTGCGGCCGTCCAGGTTGAACTGGCCGGTGCCGGGGACCAGGCGAACCCGCACCACGGCCTCCTTGCGGCGGCCGACGGTCTGGATCGGGCGGTCGATGATGACCGGCTCGCGGTGCTCCTGCTCCACCTCGACGCTCTCGGTCACGGCTTCGACGACGTCGGTGTTCTCACTGCCGTTCTCAATCGTTTCGGTCACTGGGCCACCTGCTTGATCTCGTACGGAACCGGCTGCTGCGCGGCGTGCGGATGCTCCGGGCCCGCGTAGACCTTGAGCTTCTTCTGGATCTGCCGACCGAGCTTGGTGTGGGGCAGCATGCCGATGATCGCGTTCTCGACGACGCGGGTCGGGTGCTTCTCCAGCAGCTCGCCGATGGTGCGCTTGCGCAGACCGCCCGGGTAACCCGAGTGGCTGTAAGCGAACTTGTTGGTGAGCTTGTTGCCGCTGACGGCAATCTTGTCGGCGTTGATGACGATGACGAAGTCGCCACCATCGACATTCGGCGTGAATGTCGGCTTGTGCTTGCCGCGCAGCAGGTTGGCAGCTGCCGCGGCGAGCCGGCCGAGCACCACGTCCTGGGCGTCGATGACGTACCACGTGCGCGTGGTGTCACCTGCCTTCGGCGTGTACGTAGGCACAGCGCTTACCTCTATCTATCTCGGGTTGGGTCCCGGAGCGATCCGGGTGCCGGTCAGGCATGTGCGGCAGATGTCCCGGCGACCGACGTTGACCCGGGACCGCATGCCCCAAAACAGGGCAGCACACACCAACGGAGCAGCTTACCGGTCGGCGTCCTCGCAGGTCAAAACGCGACTTCTGGCGCCGAGCGTTGGCTTGTGTGCGAGTTCTTCGAGAAATCTCGCACACAAGCCAACACTGGGCACAACGGGAACCGGCAACCCGTCCGCCAGCGTCCTATTCGCATGCCATTCCTGGGCACCGAGGCGCTGAGCGCCGGCAGGCTCAACCGCTACCAGCTGCGCACCCGGTATGAGGCGGTGTTCCGCAATGTCTACGTGGCGAGGGGCACCGAGCTGACGCCGGCGGACAAGGCCGTGGCGGCATGGCTGTGGTCGGACCGGCAGGCCACGGTTGCCGGGCTGTCCGCGGCCGCTCTGCACGGCGCCTTGTGGATCGATGCCTGGCACCCGGCCGAGATCAATCAGCCGAGCCGCTGCCGGCCGCCGGGCATTCTGATCCACAGCGACAGGCTGGCCGACGGCGGGAGCTCTCTGGTCCGTGGCATCCGAACCACCACGCCCGAACGCACGGCATTCGACCTCGGCCGCCGTCGCGGGCTCACGACGGCCGTCATCCGTGTCGATGCACTCATCCAGGCAACTCGGCTGAAACTTCCCGATGTGGCGGCGCTTGCCGACCGGCACCGTGGCGTTCGAGGCGTGGTGCAACTGCGACGAGTGCTCGACCTGGCCGACGACGGCGCCGAGTCACCACAGGAGACCAGGCTCCGGCTGGTGTTGACGGCGGCCGGGATGCGTCCGTCGCACACCCAGATCGAGGTGTTCGACCATGGCCAACAGGTCGGTCGCATCGACATGGGCTGGCCGGAATGGAAAGTGGGTGTCCAGTACGACGGGATTCAGCATTGGACCGATCCGAGGCAACGCACGCGGGACATCGACCAGACCGTCGAATACCAGGACCTCGGGTGGCGCATCGTCAGAGTGGGCGCCGACCTGTTGCGGTACCGGCAGGGCACGATCATCGGCCGGGTCCGCGCCGCCTTGCGCTCCGCGGGGGCTCCCTACTGACGAAAGTTGGCTTGTGTACCAGTTTTTCGAGAAATCTCGCACACAAGCCAACACTCGACGTCTACGAGACCCGGTCCTGCTGATCGGGCACCACGCTGCCGTCGGCCCGGTGCAGCGGGCCTTCCTTGCCGCTGGGCTCGATGTAGCCCTCGGTCGCACACTCGTAGGTGTCCCCCTTGTCCATCGGCTTGATGAACATCGGGTTGACCAGCCAGCGGCCGTCGGAGTTGTCGTAGGCCGTGCACATCAGCTCGGTCTTTTGACGGTTGAGCACCAGACGCAGCCCGGTGGCATCGCTGAGGAACGTGACGTCGGTATCGGAATCCCCGGCGGCGAAGGCGGCCCGCTTGGCGTCGGGCTGCTGCTCGAACGCGGCTGGCCCCTTGACCCCGAAGACATCTTCGTTGACCCGGCACCGCTTGCCCTCGATGTACGGGATGGCCGTCTCGCCACCGCACGGCACCAGCTTCGACGTCACGATGTCGCCGTTGCGTTCGGTCCGCACACCCATCACCTTGTCGGGCGTGAAACCGAGCTCGGCGGCCCACACCCGCACCACCGGCTCGGCCGATGCGGAGATGATGCGGACGTCGAAACCGTTGGCACGCAAGGTTTCCACCAGATCCCGCATCTGAGGGTAGTAGCGGACCCAGCCGGTTTCGTCGCCGCTGCCGACCTTCTGCTCGGTGCCCTCGGGCGCGTCGAGGTTCTCCTTGCGAGCGGCCTCGGCGAAGCCGGTCAGTTCGGATTCGGGCCAGCCGGCGAGCATCTGCGCGGCCCAGGCGTACGACGGCTCGAACCGGCGGGCATTGAAGCCGGCGAACGCCGGTTCGTNCGCCCGCGGCCTGCGGCGTGAGGTACGGGCTGGTGGTCGACCAGTCGCCGCCCGCGGGGGCCCGCAGCTTGCCGTTGCGCACCATCCAGAAGAAGGTGGCGTCGCCGATGTCGTTCTTGACCACGGTGTTGTCCCAGTCGAACAACGCCAGCGGCGCCCCGTCGGCCACCGAGCCGTCCGCCCCGCAGGTACCCAACTCCGCGAGCATCGCGTTGATCCGGTCCCGGTTGTCGCCGTACCAGCCGGCGTCCTCGGCCAGCGTGCGACAGTCAGGCGACTGCGCCGCCGGTTGCTTGGACTCGGTGCCCGAGCCGCACCCGGCGAGGGCCAGTACCGCGGTCACCGCGGCGACGAGCAGGGACAGCGGCGCACGTGAGGTCATCAAGGTTTCCCATCAGTTGGATGTGACTAGAGGAGTTCGGCCTGGCCCGAGCTGCCGAGCACCGAGGTCCGCGACGTGTCTTTCAGGTCGACGCCCGAACGCCCGAGCGCGAGTGCGCCATCGACCAGTCCGGCCGCCACCCGTGCGGCCTCGGCATAGCCCAAGCCGTCGGGCGGGTGGATGTTGGAGATGCAGTTGCGGTCGGCATCGGTGCGCCCGGGCATCGGCAGGTGGGTGAGGTAGATACCGAGGCTGTCGGCCACGCTGAGTCCGGGCCGCTCCCCGATGATGACGAGGAGAGTTCGGACGTGCGACTGGGCTCCTATGTGGTCACCGAGCGCGACCCGGGCCTGCGTGGCGATCACCGGCGGGGCCAGCGTGTAGCGGTCCTTGAGCTGCTCCACCAACGCCGCCAACACCGCGGCACCGTGGTGATCCAGCGCGGTCGGCGACAGCCCGTCGGCCAGGACGAAGCCGATGTCAGCCGGGGTGTCGGGTACCGACATGCCGTCGGCGGGGGCCCGGCCGAGGTCGGGGCGGCGCAGATATTCGTCGCGCGAGGTGGCTTTACTGGTCACCACGGTCGGCTCGCCGATGCCGACCTCGAGGACAGCTTCCACGAGCCGATCCACGTCCAGCGGCACGTGCACGGCGTCGCGGGCGGCGGCGTGCGCCGCGGCCAACTCGAGCACCCGGCGGGTGGGCAGCGCGTTGCCGGCCCGGCCCAGACCGATCCTGGCCTGCGTGGTCTTGCGCAGCTCGTCCCAGAACTCCTGAACGGCAACGTCATTCGTGCTCATGGCAGCTCCGCCGAGGTGAGCGACCGCAGCGCCGAACTTTCCAGATCGAACGGGGTCAGCTTGCCGGAGTCATCGACCATCCCGACGCGGCGCAGCCACGCCTCGAACTCGGCCGCCGGGCGCAGACCCAGCGTGCGGCGGGTGGTCAGCACGTCGTGGAACGACAGGCTCTGGTAGCCGAGCATGACGTCGTCGGCACCGGGCACGGTGATCACGAAGGCCACGCCCGACGCGGCCAACAGCGTCAGCAGGGTGTCCATGTCGTTCTGATCGGCCTCGGCGTGGTTGGTGTAGCAGACGTCCACGCCCATCGGCAGGCCGAGCAGCTTGCCGCAGAAGTGGTCCTCGAGGCCGGCTCGGATGATCTGCTTGCCGTCGTAGAGGTACTCCGGCCCGATGAATCCGACGACGGTGTTGACCAGCAACGGCTGCAGGTCGCGGGCCACCGCGTAGGCCCGGGCCTCCAGCGTCTGCTGATCCACCGGCTTGCCGCCGACACCCAGGTGCGCCCCCGAGCTGAGCACCGAGCCCTGCCCGGTCTCCAGGTACATCACGTTGTCGCCGACGGTGCCGCGATGAAGGCTGCGCGCAGCCTCGTTGCCCTCGCGGAGCAGCTGCAGGTCCACCCCGAACGCGGAGTTGGCACCCTCGGTGCCCGCGATCGACTGGAACATCAGATCCACCGGCGCCCCCGCCTCGATCAGGCCGATCGTGGTGGTGACGTGAGACAACACGCAGGACTGGGCGGGGATGTCGTAGCGCGTGCGGATCGAGTCGAGCAGGTACAGCAGGTCCGCGGTGGCCTGGGGCGAGTCGGTGGCCGGGTTGATCCCGATCACCGCGTCACCGCAGCCCAGCAGCAGCCCGTCGAGCACCGCCGCGGCGATGCCGCGTGGGTCGTCGGTCGGATGGTTGGGTTGCAGCCGGGTGGCCAGGGTGCCGCGCTTGCCGACGGTGGTGCGGAACGCCGCGGTCACCTCCGCGGCGGCCGACACCGCGATCAGATCCTGGTTGCGCATGATCTTGCTGACCGCGGCGACCATCTCGGGGGTCAAACCGGGTGCGACGGCGGCGAGCCGCTCGGCGCTGTGATCGTGGGATGCGATGTCCATCAACCAGTCCCGCAGCCCGCCGACCGTCAGATGCGAGATCTCCGAAAAGGCTTGGCGGTCATGGCTGTCCATGATCAGCCGGGTCACCTCATCGGTGTCGTACGGCACCAGTTCCTCGTTGAGGAACACCTCCAACGGCAGGTCCGCGAGCACCCAGGCTGCCGCGGCGCGTTCACCGTCGTGCTCGGCCGCGCATCCGGCGAGTTGATCGCCGGAGCGCAGCGGGGTGGCCTTGGCCATCACCTCGACGAGCCCGTCGAACCTGTAGGTCACCCCCGAGACCTGCTGGTGGTATTTCATTTCAGCGAACTCTCCGCCTCCGCGAGCATCGCGAATTCCTCATCGGGCGAGTTGGCCACCAGGCGGTGGCGGCTGTACACCGCGAAGTACAGCATGAACGCGCAGAACACGGCCAGGCACAGGCCCGAGGCGAGTGGGTCGACCAGGAACGTCGCGATGACCGCGACGATCGCGATGACCATCGCGAAGCCGGTGGTGACGATGCCGCCCGGGGTGCGGTACGGCCGCGGCATGTTGGGTTCGCGCACCCGCAGCACGATGTGGCTCACCATCATCAACACGTAGCTGAGTGCCGCGCCGAAGACCGCCATGTTCAGAACCAGGTCGCCCTTGCCGGTCAGCGAGAGCAGGAACGCGACGACACCCGGGACGATCAGCGCCAGCGTCGGGGCCTTGCGCTTGTTGGTCACCGACAGCGTGGTGGGCAGGTAGCCGGCCCGCGACAACGCGAAGGTCTGCCGCGAGTAGGCGTAGATGATCGAGAAGAAGCTGGCGATCAGACCGGCCAGGCCGATGTAGTTGACCAGCTTGGCCGCCGTGCCCTCACCGCCGAGCGCCTGCACCAGCGGGTCGTCCACGGTCGACATCGCTTCTGCGCCACCGGCACCCGTCGTCAGGAACAGCACCGTCACACACGTGACGATCAGCACGGTCATCGCGGCGATGATGCCGCGCGGCACATTGCGCTCCGGGTTGGCGGTCTCCTCGGCGGCCAGCGGGACGCCCTCGACGGCCAGGAAGAACCAGATGGCGAACGGAATGGCGGCCCAGATGCCCAGGTAGCCGTGCGGCAGGAACGCCGATGCGCCTGCGGCGGCCGCGTCGGGGGCGATGTCGGTCAGGTTTGCGGCGTCGAAGCTGCCGATGGCACTCACCGCGAAGATGACCAGGCCCAGCAGCGCCACGGCGGTGATGACGAACATCAGCCGCAGCGCCTCGCCGACTCCGGCGAGGTGGATGCCGATGAAGATGATGAAGGCGGCCAGATAGACCCACCAGCCCTTGTGAATCCCGAACAGCCCGAGGGATTCGACATAACCGCCGATGAAGGTGGCGATCGCGGCCGGCGCGNCCACGACACCCGCGAGGGAAGGTGGCGAGCGCGGCCGGCGGGATCGAGTACCCGATCAGAACCGGGGGGCCGGGCGCGAAACCGCCCCAGGGGCCGAGGGCGCGGCGGGCGAAGGTGTAGCCGCCACCTGCCGCGGGCAGCGCCGAGGACAGCTCGGCCAACCCCAGCACCATGCAGAAGTACATGGCGGCGATGATCACCACGGCGATCAGCAGGCCACCGAAACCGCCCTGCTCGAGGCCGAAGTTCCAGCCCGAGAAGTCGCCCGAGATGACGTAGCTGACGCCGAGACCGGCCAGCAGCAGCCAGCCCGCACTTCCGGATTTGAGCTGACGTTTCTTGAGATAGTCAGCGCTCTCCAGGTGTTCTTCCACACCCGCCATTTCAGACTCCTTCATTTACAACAGTTCGGTTGTCTCGTATGCGACGCCGGCCGAGGACGGTCTTTTCCGGCGCCGGCCCAACCTTTAACCCGGCAACACCGCCGGGTCGACGCCGGAATCGCCGGCGAGGTGACCTTCCAAAGGTATGAAACTCAACCTTTAATCGGAGATTATTGCCGCACTCCGCCGCGGTGTCTACCCCAACGGCAACATTCGTGGTCAATCGTCGGGTTTGAGCGGCACCCCGACCACGATCCGGGCCGCGTTGTGGCCCAGCACGCGGGCCGCCACAGCGTCGGCTCCTTCGCCAGAACACAACTCGGGCAACGGATCTGACAGCTTCGCGTGCTGCACGCACACGTCGCCGGCGGTACCCACGCCCACCCCTACATGCAACGGCGACCGCAGCGCCGCGCGGCGCGCCAGCTCCGCCGCCGGCACCTCCGCGTCTCCCGGAGCCAGCAGATACGGGACACCTTCTTCCTCGATGCCCGCCAGCACATCCCGTTCGACCGCACGGCTGCCCGCACTCAACACCACGATCGCGGGACGATCGGGCTGACCACCGCTATGCACTGACACTCGCTCCGACCAGCCGAGCGTGAGATGCCACCAGGCCGGTGGCCACCGCATTGCGCGGACCTTCCGATCCACGCACATTGCCTGTGCCGCAGACTATTCCGAAGGGGCCAACGGCGTCGGCGATGAGCTCGGGGATCTCGAAGTCCAGCGCGCAGCCACCGAGCAGCACCACGAACCCGATCTGACGCAGGTCCCCGCCGGGCGCGACAGTCCGCAGCGCGCGCAGCGCGTTGACGACGAAGACCCGCTCCTTGGCCGCGCGGCGCACCAACCTGATCCGTTCCATGGAATGCCGGGTGGGGATCGCATTCATGCCGTACTCGGCCAGCGTGACCACCCGCGCGAACGACGCGGCAGGCAACGGCTTCTCGAAGAACATCACGGTCCCGTTCTCCAGCCGCACGTGAAAGAAGCTCTCCGCCTTGCCCAATGGCGACCGCTTGATGTCCTCGGCCAGTTCCAGGTTGTCCAGGCCGAGCTCGGCGTCGATCAGCTTGGTGACCAGATCCCCCGCACCGGCCAGATGCACGGCCCTGATCTCAGCGTCCACCTCGATCAGTGCGGCATCCGTCGACCCGCCCCCGAGATCGAGCACCACCAGCGGCTTGTCGGTTCCCGGGGTGGTCAGCGCGCCCAGCGCCGCCATCTCGGCCTCGACACCGCCGACCATCACCTCGACACCCTGTGCCCCGGCAGCGCGCAACCGACCGCGCACCTCCTCGGCCACCGCACGCATTCCGCTTTCCCGAGTCCGCACCATCGCAGCCAGCGCGACCGCGTTCTCCAGGGCCACCTCGCCGGCGACCCCGCCACGAACCTCTTGCGGCACAAAGGTATCCACCGCCAGCAGATCTTGTATCCGCACGTCGGCGGGCGCGTGACCGGAGAGTTCGGCCATGCTGTGCCGGACGTTGGCGATCATGCCTCCGGTGTTGGTGCCGGACTCCCCCGCCACATCTGCCAGCGGAGCGACTCGCTCGACCGCACTCATGATCTCCAGTGCACCGCGCGACACGTCGACCGTGGCGCGTTTGTTCACGCCGGACAGCTCAAGTGAGCCGGCCGGGATACTGCGATCCGCCACATCGCCGGCGGGGGTGCGCACCACCACCGCCGAACGGTTGCCGGTCAGTGCCCGGGACACCGGTGAGATCACCTTCGTCGCGGCTGCGTCTAAATCGAAGATCGTCGCCAGCCCATAGGCATTGGACAAGGTCCGGATCGAGTTGCCGGGCGCGGCCACCTCGACCGCGGCCAGCATTCCCAGCGGGACCGCATCGATGCGCGATACCTCGTCGATCACCGGAACCACGGTGTCGAGCCGGTTGGCCACCAGAACGGCATCGTCGTTGCCCAGGATCACCCCGCGCACCACCAGCCCGCGTGCGGCCGCCGCATTGATCGCCCGGGCCGCGTCCTCGAAGTCCACTTCCCGGGGGACCACGACGATCACCTCGGTGCCAGAAGGGGTTTGCGCGAGCACGTCGAATGCGACGGTGACGCCGACACCGAGACCCCGGCCACCAGGGGTGCGCGGGTCATGGCCGATCATCGTCGACTCGGTGATGATGGTTTCGGTGATGGTTTCCATCGCCATGCCGCTGATCACCGGGGTGGCCTCGTTCAGCAGGACCAGGTCCAGCTCGGCCAACCCGATCGAGCTCGCCTCCAGCGCACGAGCCACCGCCTGGGCCACCCCTTCGACATTGCGAGGGGTGCCTTTGACGCCCGTCGTCGGCGTCAGCGCGGCCCCACGGAACCGGATCGAGCCGTCGGTTGCGACGACTGCGGCACTGGCCTCGGTCGTCGAGTTGCCGATGTCGACACCGACAACGGTCAGCGCCATCAGGTACCCAGTGCCTCAGGGGTCAGTGCGGCGAACTCCGGCGTCACCTCTACCGGACGAGCCTGCTTGCGAATCTGCTCGGTCTCTTTCAGATGCAGCAGCGCCGCCTTGGCCTGCCAGCGGGGCCGGGCCATCTGGTCATTGAGCGTCGGAACCGGTTCGGGTGACTCGCCTTTGGCGTACTGGGCGGCGTTCGAGCCGATCCGGCGATAGGTCTCCAACGTCATCAGCGGGCTCTGCGGGAACAGCTCGAGGCTGGACAACCGCGGGAGATCGCGCTGATGGATCATCGAGGTGCCGCGCGACAGGATGCCGATACCGATACCCGACCCGCTCAGCCTGGCCGCCGCGTGCGCGACCACGGCGAGGTCGCTGCTGTGCCTGACCCGGATGCATCGCGCCGCCACCTCCTGCTCCTCGATGCCGGCCAGGATCTGGCGGATCACCTCGGCATGAGACAGGCCGACGATGGTCTGGCTGAAGAAGTCGGCGAATGCCGGCGAAATCGCCAGCACCACTTCGTCGGAGCGCTTGCCTGGTTCGGCCGGCCGCTCGCCGGTGAACGTCAAGGTGCGCTGCCCGATCACTGCCGACATGTCACTCGACCTCCAGTTCAGGGTTCTCGGCGCTGGTCACGTGACGCAGCCGCTTCATCTCTTCCCAGCGCGCACCCGTCGGGCGGTAACCGGTTCCCGGACCCGCATAGTCATTTCGGTCGTTGACCGCCGACAGTGGCTGCAGCTCGCGCGTCATGATCGCCGAGGTCTGGAGGAGATCGCCCGACACCCGTTGCCGGAGCACAGCCAAGAGGTTCTCGGCGATGTCGGAAAACCCGGTGGATTCAAGCGCTTTCACCAGGTCCAGACCCGTCACGCCCCGGTCCATCACCTGCTGTGCGCCTTTGAGGTCTTCCAGGACGTCACGCGGGATCAGCTCGCGGCTGCCGTGGGCGTACACCGCGGCCTCGATCTCCGCATCGGTGATGGCGGGCAGGTCGAGGTAGGCGAACACCGCCTGCAGCGCCTTGCCCGCCCGGCCGCGCGCCGCCAGGATCTCGGACTCGTTGACATGGCGCAATCCGCCGTCGATCTGCAAGTCCCGCTGGATGGTGTTGAAGTCGTCGAAATCCTCGGCGTCGACATTGGACCCGGCGAACATGTTGTCGTAGTTCGGTGTTGCCGAATACCCGGAGGTGATGAAATCGGTGCCCGGCATCATCTGAGGCAACAGCCGCGCCGTCCGCCGCATCGGCGAATGCGAGAAGGACTGGTCATTGCCGGACGCGCATTCCAGGTCCACCGCCGAGGCGATCAGGTTCTCGGCGGCCACCGCCCGGATGCCCGCCGGCACCGCGCCCGGTACGCCGATGCACGAGATCGAACCGTTCTGCAGGCCCTGTACGCCGGCACCTTTCGCCACCAGGATGCAGCGGATCTCCAGGTACAGCATCGAACGGCCCTCGGCGTTGCCCATCTGCACCTCGGAACCGGTACCCGAAGTGAAGCGCATCTTGATCCCCCGCGACGCGTAGGCCGCCGCCAGGAAGGCCTTCGACCACGGGGTGTCGTCGCCGTCGACGAACACCGATTCCGTGCCGTACACCGAGATCGTTTCGGCGTAGGCGGTGATCCCGCGCATGCCCAGCTCCAGCTCGGTGGCCTCCTCCAGCGCGCACTGGGTCAGCCGCCCACCACAGCCGACCTGGCTGCCGATCTGCAGTGCCATCGCGACCAGCGGGGCGTAGCGCACCACGCCCAAAGTCGTTTCGACTTCTGAGAATCCGCGCAGGGACGCCTCAGCGGCTTCACAGGCCACCTGGAGTGGGTTGTCACGAGCGCTGGTGCAATGCGCCTGATTGGCCGTCGTACGACGGGCCCGCATCTTCTGCATCCCCATCATGATCTCGACGATGTTCAACGTCTTGGCGACCTCGAGCAGCTTGGCCGGGGTCAAGGCACCGGTCACCGCGATCACCTCGTCGCGGGTCACGTGGGGATCGACCAGCATCCGCGCGATCTCGACCGCCGGGATCGCCATGGCCTGTTCGGTGGTCGCCACGTCGATGGCGTGGTCGGCGATGAACTGGTCGATGAAGTCGAAATCGGCACGGGCCCGGCCGTCCATCTCGACGATCACCCCGTCGGCGACCCGCACGCTGGGCGCTGGGTCGAACTCACTGTCCAGCGCGACCATGCCGACCTCGGGCCATTCCTCGACGAAGCCGTCGAGGTTGACCGGCCGGTCCTCCAGTACCTTGGTGCGCTCGGACTGCCGGCGCGGGCCGGCCGAATGGTGTGCCGATACTGCCGTCACCGGTGTTCTCCTATTCGCTGGTGGCCAGGATGTCGCGACGCTCGTAGACGTCGGCGGCTTCGCGGACGAGCTCGGCCAGCAATGCCGCTCCGTATTTCGTGTCCAATTCGTCGGCGATCGCGTCGAGTTCGGCCTTGGTGGAGGCGTTGGGCCGCAGCGCGTTGTAGATCTGCAGCACCCGCTCGTCGCTGATCGCGGTCATCTCTGCCGCGCGACGCAGGTTCGAGCCGAGCTGCCGGCGTCCCACCTTCTCGGCGATCTGCGCCTGCAGCCGCAGGGTCTGCGGGGTGATCCGGAGATCCGACGCGGCGACCTCACCAGACATCACCGCATCCATCGTGATGTCGCCGATCGGCTTGCCGTTGGGGGTGAACAGCAGATCCTGGCGATGCGTGCTCAACGGGTAATCGACCGAAGGATCGAGGATCGGTTCCGTCATCCACTACTCCAACTGACTCGGGGCGGTTCTCCCACCGACGTGCGACACAACGCGGACCGATTGTGCGCTGCATCACGTTGCATCAAGGTTGCGCCGCAGGTCAGTGCGGCTAACCTGGCCCGACGATGGACGCTGGAAAATCCGATCCGATCGCCGCGCTGGGTGAATTCTTTGCCCTTTCCGCAGCCGACCCCGCCACCTGGCGACCGATCAGATCCCTGTGCGGGGACCAGGCGGCCGTGCACGAGTACACGGTGCGCACCCGGGCCGCAACCGCGTCCGGCTTCGGGATCGACGAAGCCGATGTGCCCGTCAAAGCGGCCGCGTCTTCGGTACACCTGTCGATCACCGCCAGACTGCTGTCGCCCGTTGTCGGCGCCGCGGCATGCCTGGGCACCGTCCCGCTGTTGACTCTGGATTCGCTGTTCTGGCAACCGGATTCGTCCCACCGACCCGTTCTCGGAACGGCTGGCACCGAATCGGTGAGCGAGACCGATCCGCACCGCGCCGCAGCCGTCATCGCCGGTTCGTTGATCGGAAACGTGCTGAGCCTGTTGAACGACACCATGCAGTCGGCGGAATCGCTTTCGCCGCAGGTGATGTGGGGCAACATCGCCTCGGCGGCCAACGGCGCGGTCACCGTGCTGGCACAGTCCCGTCCCGAAGCGCAGGCGCGCGGTCGCGACCTCATCGACGCGCTGATCGCCACCGAGCCGTTGCGCGGCACCGCAGAGGTTGTGGGACAACAGTTCCGGCGGCGCAACTGCTGCCTGTTCTATCAGGTGCCCGGCGGTGGCTACTGCGGTGACTGCGTATTGGCGTGACGGCCTACAGGGCCGCGACACCAGCGGTCGCCACGGCCACATCCTGATCGACACTGCCGGCACTCACCCCGACCGCACCGATCACGACGCCGTCGGCTTCGAGCGGTATCCCGCCGCCGAACACCACCAATCCGCCTGAGGTCTGCTCCAGGCCGTACAACTCTCCGCCCGGCTGACAGGCCCCCATCAGCGCGCTGGTGGGCAGGTTCATCATGACCGCGGTACGCGCCTTGCGGATCGAGATGTCGATGCTGGCCTTGATCGCGCCGTCCATGCGCACGAAGGCGACCAGGTGCCCTCCGTCATCGACCACGGCGATGTTCATCGGCTGGCCGATCTCTTCTGCCTTGACTACGGCGGCGTCGATTACCTTCTGCGCGGACGGCAGCGGCAGCGATGTCATATGTCTCTCCAGGTAGACCGCGAACGTTGGCTTGTGTGCGAGCTCTGCGGGGGTTGTCGCACACAAGCCAACGTTCGGCGGAGTTCGGTGTCAGAAGAAGCCCTGGGCCTTGTTGGCGTAGCTGACCAGCAGGTTCTTGGTCTGCTGGTAGTGATCGAGCATCATCTTGTGGTTCTCGCGGCCGATGCCGGACTGCTTGTAGCCGCCGAACGCCGCGTGGGCGGGGTAGGCGTGGTAGCAGTTGGTCCACACCCGGCCGGCCTTGATGTCGCGACCGGCCCGGTAGGCGGTGTTGCCGTTGCGGCTCCACACGCCGGCACCCAGGCCGTAGAGGGTGTCGTTGGCGATCGCGATGGCGTCGTCGTAGTCCTTGAACGACGTGACCGCCACGACGGGACCGAAGATCTCCTCCTGGAACAGCCGCATCTTGTTGTGGCCGGTGAAGATCGTCGGCGCCACGTAGAAGCCGCCGTTGAGATCACCACCCAGATCGGCCCGCTCACCGCCGGTGATCAGTTGGGCGCCTTCGGATTTCCCGATCTCGATGTAGGACAGGATCTTCTCCAGCTGATCGTTGGAGGCCTGGGCGCCGATCATCGTCTCGGTGTCCAGCGGGTCGCCCTGACGCACCGCCTTGGTGCGGATGGCGGCCAGCTCCAGGAACTCGTCGTAGATGTCGGCCTGGATCAGCGACCGCGACGGGCAGGTGCACACCTCACCCTGGTTCAGGGCGAACATGGTGAACCCTTCCAGGGCCTTGTCCTGGAAGTCGTCGGCCGCCGACAGCACGTCGGAGAAGAAGATGTTGGGGCTCTTGCCACCGAGCTCGAGGGTCACCGGGATCAGGTTCTGGCTGGCGTACTGCATGATCAGCCGGCCCGTGGTGGTCTCACCGGTGAACGCGATCTTGGCGATCCGGTTGCTCGAGGCCAGCGGCTTGCCGGCCTCCACACCGAAGCCGTTGACCACGTTGACCACACCGGCAGGCAGCAGGTCCCCGATCAGCGACATCAGGTACAGCACCGAAACCGGGGTCTGCTCAGCAGGTTTGAGCACCACCGCGTTGCCCGCGGCCAGCGCGGGGGCCAGCTTCCACACCGCCATCAGGATCGGGAAGTTCCACGGGATGATCTGGCCGACCACGCCGAGCGGCTCGTGGAAGTGGTACGCGACGGTGTCCTCGTCGATCTGCGACAGCGAGCCTTCCTGGGCGCGCAGCACGCCGGCGAAGTACCGGAAGTGGTCGATCGCCAGCGGGATGTCGGCGTTCAGCGTCTCCCGGATCGGCTTGCCGTTGTCCCAGGACTCGGCCAGCGCCACGGATTCGAGGTTCTCCTCGATGCGGTCGGCGATCTTGTTGAGGATGACGGCGCGCTCGGCCGGTGAGGTCTTGCCCCATGCGGGCGCGGCCGCGTGGGCGGCATCCAGCGCCTTCTCGACGTCGGCCTCGGTGGACCGGGCCACCTCGCAGAACACCTGACCGGTGACGGGCGTCGGGTTCTCGAAGTAGCGGCCCTCGGCCGGGGCGACCCACTCGCCGCCGATGTAGTTGTCGTAGCGGGATTCGAACGACATCACGGCGCCCTGCGCGCCCGGACGTGCGTATACGGTCATGGCAATCTCCTGCATTCGGACACCGATATGTGTCGGTCGTCACTAAAGGTAGTCAGCAGTAGGTTGCAGCACAGTTGCACACGTGGAATCGACCGTGGCAATCCCCGGCCCGGGGGCATCGGCACGTCGGCGAGCCGACAAATCGGCANCCCAGGATCTGCAGTTCGCGGTCGAGCGCCAAGGCGGTGCCGGGCGCATTCGTCCCGGCCGTCCGCTCACTCCAGTCCGACCCCGGCACGAAGTTCATCGCCTCGGCCTTGCGGCGCACACCGGCGTCGCCCTCGACCCACAACAGGGTGCCGTCGGCAGCGGTGATCGCCACCAGGACGCCGGCGTCGACAGCGTCCTCGACCAGCAGGCGCCGGATCAACGGCAGGGTGGGCGCGAGCGGATGCGCATTGCGCAGCTCGGCCAGCGCGGCCGCTGCGGCGGCCGCCCGAGTGCCCAGGTCCGGGTCCACCCCGGTGGCGAGGCTGCGCTGCCAGCTCTCCACGATGACGCGACGCACCGGGGTGGAATCCAGCGCAGCGGCGTCTACCTGGCCCTCGATGAACAGATCATGGATAGCGCGCACCTTCGCGGGAAGGGCCCGGGTCGACATCCGGCCTCCCGCGTTCTTCGATGCGGCCACGGCGATCATCTCTCCCGGCGTCGGGCCATTGACATGGCATTCACGCGTATCCGCCAGGATAGTTGACCGGCCTGACCTGTGATGGATCCCACCCGTAGGTCAGCCGCTCGAAGGCGGGGAAACCGCCCCGGTACCGGTATGGTTGAGCCGTCGCGGCTTGCCTGTTCTGCCTCTGCCGCAATCTCGAACTTCAATCTCAGCGCCGCGGGATTCACCCGCGCCGGGCAGGACAACCGCCCTCTTTCTTCGGAGTTTGTTCTTGTCTGCCCAGACCTCATTTGCTGACCTCGGCCTGCCCGCAGAGCTGGTGGCCGCCCTCGCCGCCAACGGGGTGCACAGCCCCTTCCCCATCCAGGCCGCCACCCTGCCCGACTCGCTGACCGGCCGCGATGTGCTCGGCCGCGGCCGCACCGGGTCCGGCAAGACCTACGCTTTCCTGCTTCCGCTGGTCGCCCGCCTGGCCACCAGCGGCACCCGCCGGGCGCCGAACCGCCCCCGCGCCCTGATCCTGGCGCCGACCCGTGAACTCGTCACCCAGATCGAGGCCTCACTGGCCCCGCTGGCCGCGGCCACCGGGCTGCGCTCGATCAACATCTTCGGTGGTGTGGGACCCAACCCGCAGATCGCCGCGCTGCAGCGCGGGGTCGACATCGTGATCGCGTGCCCCGGGCGGCTCGAGGACCACGTCAAGTCCGGCCACGCCGACCTGTCCTCGGTGGAGATCACCGTGCTCGACGAGGCCGACCACATGGCCGACCTCGGTTTCCTGCCCGGTGTGAAGCGGCTGCTGGACCGCACGCCGAAAAACTGCCAGCGCCTGCTGTTCTCGGCCACCCTCGACGCCGGCGTGGACGTGCTGGTGGACCGCTACCTGCACGACCCGGTGGTGCACAGCGTGGACTCCGCGCAGTCGCCGGTGGCCGCGATGGTGCACCACGTGCTGCACGTGGACAACGCCACCCGGATCAACGTGGTCGCCGACCTGGCCGCCGCGCCCGGCCGCACCATCGTCTTCGCCCGCACCAAGTACGGCGCCAAAAACCTGACCCGTCAGCTCAATTCGCGGGGCATCTCGGCAGTGGAGCTGCACGGGAACCTGTCCCAGAACGCCCGGACCCGCAATCTGACGGCGTTCTCCGACGGCTCCGCCGCGGTGTTGGTCGCGACCGACATCGCCGCCCGCGGTATCCACGTCGACGACGTCAGCCTCGTCGTGCACGCCGACCCGCCAGTCGAGCACAAGGCCTACCTGCACCGGTCGGGGCGCACCGCCCGCGCAGGCAACGAGGGCACCGTGGTGACGATCATGCAGGACGCCCAGGTCTCCGACGTCCGCAGCCTNGGCGGGCACCGGCGCCCCCGACGGGCCGGCGACGCCAGCTCCAGCCGCTAGCCCGAAAGTGTGCGGTCCCGCCCGGTCCTCTCCACCGAACGGGACCGCACCGGCTCGTGATCGGCCTCAGCCGCCCCAGGCGTTCGCGGCACTGCGATCGGTGGCGGCCACATCGTCGGCACCGTCGCGTACCGCATTGCCCAACGCGAACAGCATGTCGTTGAGCGCCGCCGCGGCCTGGTTCCACCGCGCCTGCTCGACGGCATAGGCCTGTGCGGCCTCCCGGGTCCAGGTCTGCTGCAGCGGCGCGATCTGCGATCGCAATTCATCGAGGGCGGCGTTGAACCGGCTCGAGGTGGTGTGGATCTCCTGGCGGACGGTGTACTCGATCTCGCCGAAGTCGTAGGACAGCACCTGATCCATCACGCGCCCCGATCAGATGCCGTCGCCGACGGCGCCGAGGCGCTGAGCATGGGTATCGGCAGCGGCCCGCAGCGTGCGCTCGTTGGCGCGAACGGTCTCGGCGATGCGGCCCAGCGTGGTGTGCAGAGTCAGCGATTCGCGGTTCCAGCGGTCCACCACGTCACGGAACCGCACGGCCGCCGCGCCACCCCACACCGTGGGCGGGACGGTGCTCATCCGGCCGATGAACAGTTGCAGCATGGCCCTGATGTCGTCGTTGAGCCCGTCGATCCGGCCGGCCACGCTGTTCATTACGTCGAAATCGGCGCCCAGCGGCCCCGTCGGTCCTGGTGACATGTGCTCTGGCCTCCGGTCTTGTCTTGCGGGATATAACAATTCGACGCAGCCCAGCCCGATTCGGTTCCACCTGATTTCACGACACCACGTGCGCAGAGCGGATCGCCGCCTCGCACGCGGACCGGACCGCTTCACTGCCGCCCGGCGGGCACTGACATCCGATCGCGATGCGCACCGGGCCGTCCACGAAAACCGCCCAGCGGATCTCCCGCCCGGCACGGACCTCCCGGTAGCTGACCACCTGGCGCGCGGCGACCACGGCGGCCGGATCGAAATCGGTGAACACCCCCGGCGGCTGTTCCCGCAGTGCCCGATACAGGATCTCGGCTACCGGACCGTCGCCGACCCCGGACTGGGTCAGGTGAACCATCACCTGTGGGTCGGACGGCGAAACCACCTGAACCCGAGCCGATCCCGGTCCGTCGGTCACCCGGTCCACAGTCCATCCGGCCGGAATCCGCATACCCACCCGGCCCTCCACCAGAACGGTCATCGCGGGTTCGCCCGCAGGAAGGCCGTGGCCGGCGAGGGCGATCCCGCCGAGCGTCACTGCCAGAGCCAGTGCGGCGCAGACCACCGGGCGGCCGCGACGCACCGGCCTGGCCGAGACGTCGCCGACGGCGGACTCCGGTGTGTCGAGGACGTCGCGCCACCGCTGTGCGTCAGCCAGCGCCGCCACCACCCCGCGCCGGCGCAGCCCGGCCACCACCGACTCACCCAGAACCCTCGCCCCGGCGACCTCCGGTGGCGCGTCGACGCTCACCTCGACCGGCACACCGGCCATCGCCATCACGGTGCGTACCACCATCTCCGGATCGAGTTCGGCGTCGAGGTGCCGGGCCATCATGACCGGTTCGGCATCGGCAGCCGTCATCGTCACGACGTCGTCGGCGATCTCGACGACCACCCAGGATGTGCTCGCCAAAGGCGCGCTCAGAGCCTGGAAACGTTGGATCACAGCCACTTCGGCGCCACCAGCGGCCCGCACCCGCTCCCTGTTTCGGGCCGTCCAGTGGGACGGACACACCACCGTGAGATTCGGTGCACCGGCCGCCGCGGCGTCGAGGACCTCCGCCCACAGCTCAGGCACCGTGACGAGTTCGTCTCCGACCAGCACGATCTCGTCGTCGATGCCGGCCACCGCCGCTGCCGCACGGTCAGCCGGCACCGGTCCCGGTCCGCGAACAGACACCGGCCCGGCCTCGATGACAGCGGCTCTCACCATGTTTCGGCCCCGCCGGACAGTTTGACCTGAATCAGCTGATCGGGCGCCGCACGGGTGATCAGGGTGCCGCGCCCGGGCGGAAGCCGCACCGGCCGGGTCGTTCCCAACAGCACTCCGTCATCGGGGCTCGCGCTCATCATCAGGCCCATGCAGCCCAGATCCTTGACCGCGGCCAGCACCGGATCGAACATCGCGCGTGCCGCGCCGCCGGAACGGCGGGCCAGGATCAGATGCAACCCGAGGTCACGGGCATGCGGCAGGTATTCCAGCAGTGCCGACAGCGGATTCGCCCCGGCCCCGGCGACCAGGTCGTAGTCGTCGACCACGATGTACAGCTCCGGACCGACCCACCACGAGCGGTCCCGCAGCTGCCGCTGGGTGACATCAGGCCCGGGCAGGCGGGACCGCACCAGCCCGAGCACCGAAGGCAGCACGGCGTCCAACGCCCCTGCCGATGCGGCGTACCCCGCCAGATGGTCGGACTCCACCGTGCCCAGCAAGGACCGGCGAAAGTCCACGATGAGCAGCTGCACGTCGGCCGGTTCGTTGGCGGCCACCAGGTCTCGGCACAGCGTGCGCAGCGCGGTCGACTTGCCGCAACCGGCGTCGCCGAGGATCAGCAGATCGGGCTGGGCGGCGAAATCGACCAGCGCCGGGGCGAGTTCACGCTCGCCCAGCCCGAGCACCACCTCGGTGGCCGGGCACCTCCGGGTCACCGCACCCAGCTCCTGCACCCGCACCGGCAGCAGCCGGATCGGCGGCGCCTGCGCCGTCCCGTGTTGAGCACGCAGGGTATCTGCCACCCGCTCCCATGCCGCACCGATGCCGCCGTCGCTCGCGGTGCCGTCCAGCCGGGGCAGCGCGATCAGCAAGTCACGTCCCTCGTTGGTGAGGCCGCGTCCGGGCGCGCACTGCCCGATCTGCCGGGCCCGCTTGCGGTCCATCTCTGATTCCGCCGGATCGCCGAGCCGCAGCTCGATACGGGTGCCCAGTTGGTCCTTGAGCGCGGGGCGGAACTCCGCCCAGCGTGATGCGGTGATCACCACATGCACACCGCGCGAAAGCCCTTGTACCGCAAGCGCTGTGATCGGCGCCTCCAAAGATTCGACTTCGCCACGGAACGTCGACCAACCGTCGATGATCAGGAAGACATCACCGTAGGGGTCCTCGATCTCGCCGGCTGCCCGGTGCGCGCGGTACTCGGCCATCGACCCGACACCCAGATCACCGAACCGCCCCTCACGGGTGCTGACCACGGCCTGCAGTTCGGCCACCATGCGGCAGGCCAGATCGGCTTCCCCGCGCCCGGCCACCGCTCCGACGTGCGGCAGCTCCCGCAACGCACCCATGGCACCGCCACCGAAATCCAGGCAATAGAGCTGGACGTCACCCGGCGGATGGGTGGCTGCCAGCGCCAACGCCAATGTCTTTGCCGCCGTGGATTTTCCGGTCTGTGGCCCGCCGACGATGGCGACATTGCCCTGTCCCCCACCCAGCGCAACCATCAACCGATCGCGGCGCTGCTCGTAGGGTCGGTCCACCAACCCGATCGCGACCTCGAGTGGACGGGCATCGGACAACAACACGTCACTGAGCGGTATCGCCTGCGGCAGCGGAGCAAGCCAGACCTGGTGCGCGGCCGTCCCGTGCCCGTCCAGACGCCCGAGCACCCGCTGCAACACGGTCGTCGTCGGCGGGGGTTCCGGGCGGACCGTAGCCGGGGCCCAGGGCGCTGTGAAGCGTCGCGCAGCCGTCGGGCGTGGTCGTGATGATCGTTCGACCACCGGGCTGTGCGCCGACGCGTACGCGGCCTGGAACCTGGCGATCTCACCGGAGGGTGTCTTGAGGTAGGCCGCGCCTGGCGTGTTCGGTAGTTCATAGGCGTCGGGTACGCCGAGTACCGAGCGGGACTCGTTGGGTGAGAACGTCTTGAGGCAGACCCGGTAGGACAGGTGACTTTCCAGGCCACGCAGCCGGCCTTCGTCCAGGCGCTGGCTGGCCAACAGCAGATGCATGCCCAGAGATCGCCCGACCCGGCCTATCGCCACGAACATGTCGGCGAAATCGGGGTGCTGCTGCAGCAGTTCGGAGAATTCGTCGACGACGATCAGCAGCGTGGGCAGCGCGGGCAGATCGGAGCGGCGCCGGTATTCGGCGATGTTGGCCAGGTTCCCGGCCGCCCGCAGCAGCTCTTGTCGCCGCGTCATCTCGCCGGCCAGCGCATCGGCCATGCGATCCACCAACTGCGCCTCCTCGGCCAGATTGGTGATCAGCGCACTGACATGCCGGGCTCGCTGCAGGCCGAGAAATGTGGCGCCGCCCTTGAAGTCGACGAGTACCAGGTTGAGCGCGTCGGGTGAATGCGTCGCGATGAGTCCGGCCACCAGCGTGCGCAGCAGTTCGGACTTGCCAGATCCGGTAGCGCCCACACACAGCCCGTGCGGTCCCATCCCGCCATGCGCCGCCTCCTTGAGATCGAGGTCGAGCACCGTGCCGTCGTCGCGCCAACCGACTGGAACCCGCAGGAACCGTTGGCCGTCCCGCGACCGCCACATCGTCGGCGGGTCGAGGCCGGCCGGGTCGTGGATGCCGATCAACTCGAGCCAACCGGAGTTGGCCGGCGGGGCGGCGCCACGGTATCGCGCCAGCCGCCGGGCGCAGGTGACGGCCTGCGCATGGGACATCTGATCGGGCCGCGCCGAGATCCCGCCGCCGGACATCCCTTCGGCGCCCAAGACCAGATGTAGGTCAGCCCTTACGCTTTCGGTGGGGTCCGCGACGGTCACCAGTGTGATGCCCGGCCCGGGATCGGCGACGGGTGCGGCAGCGGAGTCCACGATGACGACGGTGTGCGCCGGCGGCTCGGCCGCGGGCAGCGCGGACAGCGTCCGGAACCGCAGGATCTCGGGTTCTCCATCGCAACCTGGCTGCCAGTGGTGGTCAAGCCATTTCAGCCAGTCCCAGTCGCGCGCGGTCGCCGCGTCGAGTACCGCGGCGATCCGAAGGTGGTGCGGACCGTGTGCGGTTGCCAACTGGCAGACCACCGCGCGCATCAGAGCCCGGACCGCGCCGGGTGGCCCGCTCACACCGAGATGCCCGAGACCGCGGAGATTGACGGTGATCGGCACATCCGCGACCCTCGAGCGCCGCCGGATCAGTTGTGCCAGAGCCGATGACGTCACCGGATCCACGTCGTGTCCCGGGGCGGGGGTCGCGGCGACCAGGCGGGTGGACAGCGGCCGCTCCCCCACGCCGATCCGTACCTCGCCGAAGTCAGGTGCATCAGGTTCGCGGTTCCACATGAGGTCACCTCCGGCCAGCGTCCACAGCTGCCCCGGTTCCGGATGGGCCCTGTTGAGCTCCTGCCATTGCGAGTGCGCAGTGTGTCCGGCCGCGGCATCGATGCCGTCCAGATACCGCAGGTACTCGCAGCGGTCCCGGTGCAGTTCGGTTGCCCGGCCGCCGGTCTTGAGGCTGTAGGCAACCGTGCCGAGCGCCGACATGATCATGATGACCGGGAACATCATGAAGCCCGGTCCACGGCCGGCCGCCGCACCCGAGGTGACGTACACCGCGATCATGCCGGCCATCGCGACCACGAGCGCCAGCGGCAGCAGCCGGGTCAGCAGGCTGACCGGGGTATGCCGGGGTAATGCGGGCGGCGCATCGATCAGGACCTCACGGGACGGCGGTTCGGCCAGGGTGAGGCCGCCGGTGGCGCGAGGTGCTCGGATGGGTTCCATCGACGTTTGGACGCACGCGGGGCCCGTCGGGTTCCGCTCCGGAACCGGAAATATTCGTGCACGGGGCCCGGTGCCGGGTCGGTTAACGTGACAGAAGCGGCGTCAACCGGGGGGTGATGCGATGCCGGATTCGTTGCGCCACGTGTCGATTCACTTCGGGTCACCGGGCCAGATGGGCGATGGCGCCTCGGTGGACCTGTCGCTTCCCGCGGCCCTGACGGTGGGCGAGGTACTGCCCTGGATCGTCGACGCCCTCGACGTCGGTGACGGCACCTCGCGGCGCTGGCAACTGACGCACCTGGGCGGGCAGATTCTGGATGAGTCGACCACCTTGGCGCAGAACGATATTCAAGACGGCGATCTGCTCGTGCTGACCACGGTGTCCGAACAACCCAGGCCCCAGCGAGCGCTCGTCGCGACGCTGACGCCGGACTCCCCGGACAGTGGCCTGCCCATCGCGCTGCGCCTCACGGGTTGCCTCTGGGCTTGTGCACTGGGCATCGTGGCGCTGATGTGGGCCGGGCTCGGCAGCCACGGCTGGGGCCGGATCGCGGCGACCGCGGTGGCAGCCGTCGTCGTCACCGCCGTGGCGGTCGG
>NZ_LT546207.1:4185802-4188637 GCF_900078665.2 Mycolicibacterium houstonense
CGTCGGGCACGGTGTCGTCGACGCACTGGCGGCGGTCAGTGGCGGCACAGCTCCGCAGCCTGCCGCCCCGAAGGCTCCGGTGTCGGTCCCCCTGCCCACCCCGGCAACCGCCGACCCGCTACCGCGGCGGATCGCCTTCGGCGGCGCGGCCGCATGCGTGGCCGCATCGGTCTTGACCGCGCTGGCGCTGTCGGCCAGGCGGTTACGCGGGCGCCGCCCCGACGCCGGGCAATGCGTCCCGCACGACTGAGGCGGTCTCCCGGTTGAGTTCGGGCCCGCGCGGCAGCATGGCCAGCATCGGCCATGGCGCGGGTATCGGGTTGCCGCCGACGCCGAGGTGTTCAGCGGTCTCGCCGTCGCGAATCCCGAACAGCACACCGACGTCGGTGAGCAGATACAGCGGACCACCGGCGACAGCCTCCCGGGCGATACCCCGGGCCTGTAAGAACGCGCTGCGGCCGACCGGGATCTGCACCCGGTCGATGTTCGGCCCGGCCGCGTCGGCCTGGGCCAGCTGCACGCCACCATCGGGCAGCGAATCGGCCATCGCCACAGTGGTATTCGAATCCCGATCCGGCTGTCGTGGATTCCAGCGTGCGCAGATCACCGCTCGCGCACCGGGCAGCACCCGTTCCGGGAACCGGGCCACGGCCAGGCCTGCGGCGAGCGGGACATCGGCCACCAGATCAGCGGGAAGGGTCGGTGGCTCGCGGCCTGGTTGCGGGACGCTGAACCTGATGACGTCCGCTGCCACCCGGTCGATGCGCTGCAGACCGTCGGCCAGCACCACGTAGAACTCGGCGGGGCCGGTGCGTGCCACCCGGATCACGGTGCCCACGGCGGGCCCGCCCAGCGCCGCGGGTCCTGGTGAGCCCGCACCGGCGATCGACGGTGCCCGCAGGGCAGGCGCTTCCGGTACGGAGTCCAACAGGGTTTGCGAAACCGGCTGGGCTGCCACACCTTCCAGGTGCAGGGCGCGAACCACCGCGATGTCGCGGAGGTCCACCCTGGCTCGCCACCCGTCGGCGAGCACATAGGCGGGTGCGCCTGCCGTACGCGCCGATACCAGCAGCGCCTGGCCGGGCCGCAGGGCGGAGATGTCCCGGCCGGGGCGGCCGGCGAGCAACACCGTGTCGCCCGGCTCGGTGACGTCGCAGACGGCCCAGTCCGACTCGTCGAGGCCCATCGGTCGGCCGGTCTCGGCCGGGGCACCGGCAATGCCGACCATCGGCCCCCGCCGGAGCTTCGCGATCGTGGCGTCGTCGACGACGACCGGATTCGCGGGTGCACCGACGATCAGCCGGGCGGACGTCAGGTTCGGCACGGGGTGAACGACGTCACCGATGCGCACGTACAGCGCGCCGGTATGGCGGGCCATCAGGATCGGCTCGTCGCCCGCCGCCGCACCGGGGCGGACCAGTGTGATGACGGCGCACACGGCGATCGCCACGGCCGCCAGCACACACCCGGCACCGAAGGCCACAGACTGGGCCCGCAGTGGGTCGTCGAGCATTCGGGTGTCACCACGCACCAGCGCATGTGCCATGCGCCGCAACAGGAATCGATGCCCGCTGAGCTGTAGCCGAGTGGCCGGTCGCCGTGCCATATGTCCCCCGTGCGCAACCCTAACCCCGGCCGGCACGGTGCGATTACGCCGATTTGCGGGCCGGGTCAGTCCGCACGCTGACGCTGGCGGTAGGCCGCGACGTGCTGGCGATTGCCGCAGTTGCCGGTGTCGCAGAAGATCCGGGACCGGTTGCGCGACAGGTCGGTCAGCACCGCCTCACAGTCCGGCGCCGCGCAGATCTTGAGCCGACGCAGTTCACCGCCGCGGATCAGATCGGCCAGGGCCATCGCCATCTCGGCGCCCATGCGCTGCGCCAGTGGATCGTCGACCGAGGCCAGGTGCAGATGCCAGTCCGGCATCTNATCGCGGTGATCGACACCGGGGTGGCGCGGCACCGGCTGCTGCCCCACTTGATCGGTGGCGGGGACTACGTGGCGCGCGGCGACGGCACCGCCGACTGTGACGGCCACGGCACGATCGTGGCCGGAATCGCCGGTGGGGCACCGAGTTCGGGATTCAGCGGGGTCGCCCCCGATGCCGCTATCCTGGCGATCCGGCAGTCGAGCAACAAGTTCGCTCCCGACGGCGGCGCGACCGGCGTCGGGGACGTCAACACCTTGGCCATGGCGGTACGGACCGCGGCCGACCTCGGCGCGACCGTCATCAACATCTCGTCTCCTGCCTGTGTGGCCGCCGATGCGGCTCCCGACGACCGTGCCCTCGGCGCGGCCCTGAGCTATGCCGTCGACGTGCGGAACGTCGTGGTGGTCGCCGCGGCCGGAAACGTCGGCGCGGGCTGTACCCAGCAAGACCCCGCCGGCCCGGCGGGTAGCGACTGGGACAAGCTGCGTTCGGTGTCGAGCCCGGCCTGGTACGACGACCTGGTGTTGTGTGTCGGCTCGGTCCGATCCGACGGCACCGCATCGGTTTTCAGCCTCGCCGGACCTTGGGTCGATGTGGCCGCACCCGGCGAGAATCTGGTGTCGCTGCACCCGGACGGCCAGCGGTTGATCGACGTCGTCGGGCGCGACGGCCCCATCTCCGGAACGAGTTACGCCGCGCCCGTGGTGGCCGGGCTGGCCGCGCTGGTGCGCGCCCGGTTTCCCCAGTTGAGTGCGCGAGAGGTGATGCGCCGCATCGAAGACACCGCGCGCACCCCATCGGACGGCTGGAATCCGATCGTCGGGCACGGTGTCGTCGACGCACTGGCGGCGGTCAGTGGCGGCACAGCTCCGCAGCCTGCCGCCCCGAAGGCTCCGGTGTCGGTC
>NZ_LT546207.1:4190122-4194926 GCF_900078665.2 Mycolicibacterium houstonense
CCGCCGATAACGATTTCCGGCTCGGCCTACTGTTCGCCGTGAGTTCCGCGCTGGCCTTCGGGTCGTCGGGCCCCTTCGCCAAAGCCCTGATGGAGTCGGGTTGGAGCCCCACCTCGGCGGTCATCGCCCGGCTCGCCGGCGGCGCGCTGATCATGGCCGCGTTCGCCAGCGTCGTCCGCCCCGGCTGGATCCGCGAGGTCGCCGGGCACGCCAGAACCGTCGTCGGGTACGGACTGATCCCGATCGCCGGCGCCCAGCTCTGCTACTACAACGCCGTCGCGCACCTGTCGGTCGGCGTGGCCCTGCTGCTCGAGTACACCGCACCGATCCTCGTGGTCGGCTGGGTCTGGGCCACCACCCGGCACCGTCCCAGCGCCATGACGTTCGGCGGCGTCGCACTGGCCATCGCCGGAATCATCATGGTGCTCAACGTGTTCAGCGGTGCCCAGATCAACCTGGTCGGGGTCGGCTGGGGGCTGGCCGCGGCCGTGTGTGCGGCCTGCTACTTCATGATGTCCAATCGGGCCAGCACCGACGGCGACGGGCTCAGCCCGATCAGCCTGGCCACCGGTGGCCTCATCGTCGGCACCACCGCGGTGACACTGCTCGGTGTGACCGGAATCATGCCGCTGGCTTTCACCGCCAACCCGGTGACCATCGCCGGGCACACCACCTCGTGGCTGGTGCCCGTGATCGCGCTGGGACTGATCCCGACCGCGCTGGCCTACACCCTCGGCATCGTCGGCATCTCCCGGCTCAAGCCGAGGTTCGCCTCCCTCGTCGGGCTTTCCGAGGTGCTGTTCGCGGTCCTGATCGCCTGGATCATGCTCGGTGAGGCGATGTCGACGAGCCAGGTGATCGGTGGCGCGGTGGTCCTCGTCGGTCTGGCCGTGGCCCGCCAGGGCGACCGAGGCGAGCAGGCGCAGCCCGAAGCGGCCGAGCTGCCGACCTGGCCCGATATGCCCATGCACGAGGCGACCGAGCGGGCAAACGATTAGCCGCGGCTAACCATTTTGTGTGACGATGTCCCCCGTGAGTCTCCTCCGGAAGTCGGCCCGGGTGGCCGCGATCGTATCGACCCTGGTCAGTGCCGCCGTTCCGCTTGCGCTGGCCTCGCCTGCCGCCGCCGAACCATGCTCCGACGTGGAGGTCATCTTCGCCCGCGGTACCAACGATGCCCCCGGTCTGGGCCGGCCCGGTCAGGCCTTCGCCGACGCGCTGACATCCCGGCTCGGCGGTCGCACGGTCTCCACCTATGCGGTGAACTACCCCGCCAGCTACGACTTCCTGGCCGCGGCCGACGGAGCCACCGACGCCGCCAACCGCATCGCCACGCTGGCGACCACCTGCCCGTCGACCCGCGTCGTGCTGGGCGGCTACTCGCAGGGCGCGGCGGTGGTCGACATGCTGGCCGGCATCCCGCCGCTGGGCAACCGGGTCGGCGAGATCGGTTCGGCGCCACCGCTGGCCGGCAACCTAGTGCCCCAGGTCGCCGCCGTGGCCGTGTTCGGTAACCCGTCGGCCAAGTTCGGTATCCCGATCACCTCGTCGGTGTTCGGCGGCAAGGCGATCGACATCTGCAAAGACGGGGATCCGATCTGCTCCCGCGGCCGCAACCCATTCGCGCACAGCGACTATGTGGGCATGGCGGATCAGGCGGCAAACTTCGTCGCGGGAATCGTCTAGCCGCCCACGGACGTTAGGATTTGGCGTGGCCATTGATCTTGTTCGTCGCTGCACCGTGTTCGTGGCGGCAGCGCTGACCGCTGCTGCCGCCGTCGTCGCACCCGTTGCGGTGCCGACCCCCGCCTCGACGCTTCCGGTGGCCGCTGCGGCCGACTGCCCGGACATCGAGGTGGTCTTCGCCCGCGGCACCAGCGAGAGCCCGGGCCTCGGCCGGATCGGCAACGCCTTCGTCAACGCGCTGCGCGGCAAGGTCGGCGGTCGTTCCGTCGGGGCCTACGACGTGAACTACCCGGCCAGCTACGACTTCCTGGCCGCGGCAGGCGGCGCCAACGACGCCAGCGGGCACATCCAGTGGATGGTCGACAATTGTCCGGCCACCCGACTGGTGCTGGGCGGCTACTCACAGGGAGCCGCGGTGATCGACGTGATCGCCGCCGTCCCGTTCCCGGCCGTCGGGTTCACCGCCCCACTTCCGCCGAACGTCCCCGAGCACGTCGCCGCGGTCGCGGTCTTCGGCAATCCGTCGGCAAAGCTCGGTCTGCCGATGACCGCCAGCCCGGTGTACGGTTCGCGGTCCATCGACCTGTGCAACCCCGGCGACCCGGTCTGCACCGACGGCAACAGCGTCCCGGCGCACCGGGCCTACGAAGGCGCCGCCAACGACGCCGCCAACTTCGTCGCAGGGCTGCTGTAGCCGGCGTCCGCTACGATCGCTTAGGTGGTCGAACTTCCCATCGAAAGCCCCGGGGCCCGTCCGGTCCGGCGATGGATGTGTGTGATCGCCATCATCGCGGCGGTTGCGGCAATCCTGCCGGTCACCTCGGCCGTCATCCCCGGCTCAACAGCGGTGGCAAATGCCGCCCCGTGTCCACCGGTCGAGGTGGTGTTCGCCCGAGGCCGCACCGAGCCCGCCGGCGTCGGCACGCTGGGCAACGCATTCGTGAACGCGCTGCGGTCCCGGACCGACAAGAACATCGGTGTCTACGCCGTCCGGTACCCGGCCGACACCGAGATCGACATCGGCGCCAACGACATGAGCGGCCACATTCAGTACATGGCCAACAACTGCCCGGACACCCGGCTGGTGATCGGTGGATACTCGCTGGGCGCGGCCGTCGCCGACGTCGTGCTGGCCGTTCCGTTCACCGGCTTCGGCTTCAAGAGCCCGCTTCCGGCCAACGCTGCCGACCACATCGCGGCGATCGCACTGTTCGGCAACGGCGCGGCCTGGGTCGGTCCCATCTCCAACTTCAGCCCGGTCTACGCCGACCGGACCATCGAGCTGTGCCATGGTGCCGATCCGATCTGCAACCCGGCCGACCCCGATACCTGGCGCAACAACTGGCCCGATCACCTCGCCAGCGCCTACATCGACGCCGGAATGGTCAATCAGGCCGCCGATTTCGTGGCGGGCCGAATCTGACCCGCGCCGACCGGGCGGCTTCGTCGCCGGATCGTTGCCGGACCGCCACCCATTCTCGACGGGACCGTCAATACCATCTGATGCGTGATTGGCCGTCGCATGTCGGCCGTGCTGATCACCACCCTGACTGCGGTCGTGGTACCAATGGCGGTGGCGCCCAGCATGATCGGCACCGCGAACGGCGCCACCTGCCCGCCCGCCGAGGTGGTGTTCGCCCGCGGCCGCATGGAGCCCCCGGGTCCCGGACAGGTCGGTGCTGCCTTCATCAATGCGTTGCGCATCCTGCGCGGCCCGAACATCAGCCTCTATCCGGTGAAATACCCGGCCGACACCCAGGTCGACGTGGGCGCCAACGACATGAGCCGGCGCGTGCAGTGGATGGCCCGCAACTGCCCCCGGACGCGCCTGGTGCTCGGCGGCTACTCTTTGGGCGCTGCCGCAACGGATCTCGTCCTGGCCATGCCCGTCGCGGCGTTCACGTTCAACAATCCGCTGCCGAGCGGCGCTGACCGGCACGTCGCCGCGGTGGCCCTGTTCGGCAACGGCGCCAACTGGGCCATGCCGATCACGCTGCTGAACCCGGCCTATCGCAACCGCACCATCGACCTGTGCCACTCCGACGATCCGGTGTGCAACCCCAGCAGCCCGTACAACTGGCGCGCCGGATGGCAGGATCACCTGGCACCCGGCTATATCCGCTCGGGCATGGTGGCCCAGGCGGCGAAATTCGTCGCCGCCCGCCTCTGAGAACCGAGCCCTCACACGCCTTCAGAGGGTGCGCAGATCCCGGGTGATGACATTACGGGCGGCCATCTCCTCGTCGGGCGGGTAATCGACCTGCACGAGCGTCAGCCCGCGGGCCGGGGCGGCGGCGAAGTCACTGGACCGGCTCGACTCCCCGAGCAGGCCGGCGGTCCAATCGGGTGATCGCCGACCCTCCCCCACCGCGAGCAACGCGCCGACCAGCGAGCGCACCATGTTCCAGCAGAAGGCGTCGGCGGTGACGTGAGCGGTGACGTAGTGGCCGTCTCGGACCCACTCCAGCCGCTGCAGGTCACGGATCGTGGTGGCACCGGGACGGTGACGGCAGAAGGCCGCGAAGTCGTTGAGGCCCAACAATTCCCGTGACGCCGCCGTCATCGCTTCGAGGTCGAGCGGCTTGGCCCACGGCGTGACGAACCGGGCCTCGGCCGGCTCGACCCCGTACGGAGCCAGGCTCAGGCGGTAGGTGTAGTGGCGGCGAAGCGCCGAGAATCTGGCGTCGAAACCCGCAGGGGCGCGGACGATGTCGCGGATGCGGACGTCGGTAGGCAGCAGCCGTGCCAGCCGGCGGACCAGCGGGGTGAACTCAGCGTCGCCGGGGCGGGTGGTCCGCGGGTAGGCGTGCGCGACCGCATCGGCCGGGATGTCGACGTGGGCGACCTGGCCGGTGGCATGCACACCGGTATCGGTACGGCCGGCGGTACGGGTCACCACCGGCGTACGGAACACCGTCGAGAGGGCCTCGTCGATCACCCCGGCGACCGTGCGCTGACCGGCCTGCACCGCCCAGCCCGCGAAATCGGTGCCGTCGTACGCGATATCGAGCCGCAGGCGGACCAATGCGACATGCCCGCCACCGGAATCGATGGCGGGCATGTCGTTCAATGCCTGGTTAGGACTTGGCTTCATCCTCGGCAGCTGCCTCGGCGGGGG
>NZ_LT546207.1:4195066-4203322 GCF_900078665.2 Mycolicibacterium houstonense
TCGGCCGCCTTGGCCTGCGCGGCGGCAGCGCGGCGTGCGCGGTCCGCCTCGGAGGTCACGGTCTTCTCCCGCACCAGCTCGATGACAGCCATGGGGGCGTTGTCGCCCTTGCGGTTCTCGACCTTGATGATGCGGGTGTAGCCGCCCTCGCGATCGGCGAAGAAGGGACCGATCTCGGCGAACAGAACGTGCACGACGTCCTTGTCGCGGATCTTCTTCATCACCTCGCGCCGGTTGTGCAGCTCGCCCTTCTTGGCGTGGGTGATCAGCTTCTCGGCGTACGGACGCAGCGCCCGTGCCTTCGGCTCGGTGGTCTTGATCCGGCCGTGCTCGAACAGCGACGTGGCCAGGTTGGCCAAGAGCGCCTTCTGGTGCGAGGACGACCCGCCGAGGCGAGGACCCTTGGTGGGCTTGGGCATTGCGACTTCTCCTAAATGGGGCCGGCCCCCGTATCAGGTAGGACCGGGACGGTTTTCCTTAAAGCTGTTCGGTTTCGGCGTAGTCCTGGTTGTCATCCAGGTCGTAGCCGCCGGCATCCGCGGTCCAGGTGCCGGTCGCGGCGTCGTAGCCCGCGACCTCCGACGGATCGAACGTGGCCGGGCTGTCCTTGAGCGAGAGACCCAGCTGGTGCAGCTTGATCTTCACCTCGTCGATGGACTTCTGGCCGAAGTTACGGATGTCCAGCAGATCGGACTCCGTGCGGGCGACGAGCTCGCCCACCGTGTGCACACCCTCGCGCTTGAGGCAGTTGTACGAGCGGACGGTCAGGTCCAGATCGTCGATGGGCAGGGCGAACGAGGCGATGTGGTCTGCCTCGGCCGGCGACGGCCCGATCTCGATGCCCTCGGCCTCGACGTTGAGTTCCCGGGCCAGACCGAACAGCTCGACCAGAGTCTTGCCGGCCGACGCCAGGGCGTCGCGCGGGCTGATCGAGTTCTTGGTCTCGACATCGAGGATCAGCTTGTCGAAGTCGGTGCGCTGCTCGACGCGGGTGGCCTCCACCTTGTAGGTGACCTTGAGGACCGGCGAGTAGATGGAATCGACCGGGATACGGCCGATCTCAGCGCCCGAGGCCTTGTTCTGCACGGCCGGGACGTAACCGCGGCCGCGCTCGACGACGAGCTCGACCTCCAGCTTGCCCTTGTCGTTGAGGGTGGCGATGTGCATGTCCGGGTTGTGCACCGTCACACCGGCCGGGGGAACGATGTCACCGGCGGTGACCGCACCCGGGCCCTGCTTGCGCAGGTACATGGTGACCGGCTCGTCCTCCTCGGAGGACACGACCAGGCCCTTGAGGTTCAGGATGATGTCGGTGACGTCTTCCTTCACCCCGGGGACGGTGGTGAACTCGTGCAGCACACCGTCGATGCGGATGCTCGTCACGGCTGCGCCCGGGATGGACGACAGCAGCGTGCGCCGCAGCGAGTTGCCCAGGGTGTAACCGAAACCGGGCTCCAAGGGCTCGATGACGAACTTGGAACGGTTGTCGGCGAGGGTTTCCTCGGACAGGGTGGGTCGCTGAGAGATCAGCATTTCTATTTCTCCTTCTCGGCACCCGCTATTTGATGCCGTCTGGGTACCTACCGGTCGGATGACCGGTAAGTCATTTACTTCGAGTAGAACTCGACGATGAGCTGTTCGGTGAGCGGCACGTCGATCTGCGCGCGCTCGGGCAGCTGGTGAACGAGCACCCGCTGACGCTCGCCGACGACCTGCAGCCACGACGGGATGGGACGCTCACCCGCGGTCTGCCGAGAGATCTCGAACGGCAGGGTGTTGAGCGACTTCTCCTTGATGTCGATGATGTCGTACTGCGACACCCGGTAGCTCGGGATGTTCACCTTGACACCGTTGACGGTGAAGTGGCCGTGGCTGACCAGCTGACGCGCCATCCGGCGGGTCCGGGCCAGGCCGGCGCGGTACACGACGTTGTCCAGCCGGCTCTCCAGGATCTGGAGCAAGTTCTCGCCGGTCTTACCCGACTGCCGGTTGGCCTCTTCGTAGTACTTGCGGAACTGCTTCTCCAGCACGCCGTAGGTGAAGCGAGCCTTCTGCTTCTCCTGCAGCTGGGTGCGGTATTCGCTCTCCTTGATCCGCGCGCGGCCGTGCTGGCCGGGCGGGTAGGGGCGCTTTTCGAACGACTGATCGCCGCCGACCAGGTCGACGCCGAGACGACGCGACTTGCGGGTGGCGGGGCCGGTGTAACGAGCCATTTTCTAGATCCTTCCTAGACCCGGCGCCGCTTGGGCGGACGGCAGCCGTTGTGCGGCTGCGGAGTGACATCGGAAATCGCGCCCACCTCGAGGCCGGCGGCCTGCAGCGAGCGGATGGCGGTCTCACGGCCCGAACCCGGACCCTTGACGAACACGTCGACCTTCTTCACGCCGTGCTCCTGCGCCTTGCGGGCGGCGTTCTCGGCGGCCAGCTGCGCGGCGAACGGGGTCGACTTACGCGAACCCTTGAAGCCGACGTGACCCGACGACGCCCAGGCGATGACGTTGCCCTGGGGATCGGTGATCGAGACGATCGTGTTGTTGAACGTGCTCTTGATGTGAGCAGCGCCGTGCGGGACGTTCTTCTTTTCCCGGCGACGGGTGGTCTTGCCGCGCTTGGCGCCGGCAGCCTTCTTCGGAGGTGCCATCGGGGTTACCTAGCCTTCTTCTTGCCGGCGATGGTGCGCTTGGGGCCCTTGCGGGTACGCGCGTTGGTCTTGGTCCGCTGGCCGCGCACGGGCAGACCACGGCGGTGCCGCAGGCCCTGGTAGCAGCCGATCTCGATCTTGCGGCGAATGTCGGCCTGCACCTCGCGGCGCAGGTCACCCTCAACCTTGAGGTTGCCTTCGATGTAATCGCGCAGGATGGTCACCTGATCGTCGGTCAGGTCCTTGGTGCGCATGTTCTTGTCGATGCCCGTCGCGGCGAGAATCTCGTTCGAACGGGTACGGCCGATGCCGTAGATGTAGGTCAGCGCGATCTCCATGCGCTTGTCGCGCGGGAGATCAACGCCTACGAGGCGTGCCATGTGGCGGTGTTCCTTCTTCTCTGCGGAGGTCTGGTCCCAGCCCGTTCCCTTCAGCCCCTAAGGGCTCCAAGGGGTCCGGCCTCCGTGCCGGACGTGGATGAGGTGCTCATCGCGGATGAGCGGCGGATCCGCTCAGTGGTGCTGGGAGTTCATCATTCAGTTGTGGTGTGATCCGTCAGTTGACGGATCAGCCCTGCCGCTGCTTGTGGCGGGGATCGCTGCAGATCACCATGACCCGCCCATGCCGGCGGATCACCCTGCACTTATCGCAGATGGGCTTGACGCTCGGGTTCACCTTCACGGCTGTTTCGATCCTTCTGGCTTGTTGGTGTCATGCAGGCGCGCATGTCACCGTTTCTCGTCGTTACTGGTCGGGCTTCTATCGGGTCACTTGTACCGGTACACGATGCGGCCCCGGGACAGGTCGTAGGGCGAGAGCTCCACCACCACGCGGTCCTCGGGCAGGATGCGGATGTAGTGCTGCCGCATCTTGCCGCTGATGTGGGCCAGGACCTTGTGTCCGTTCTCCAGCTCAATGCGGAACATCGCATTGGGCAGAGGTTCGACCACGCGACCCTCGACCTCGATGGCACCGTCTTTCTTGGCCATACTCTTCGGCGATCCTTGCTTTCGTTTCGTAGCTTCATCAGTCACAATGCAGCCCGTCGTGCTGCGGACACCGACCAACTTCAAAACGTGAGCCGGATCGAGGCAGAGCAGAAACTCAGCAGTTCCAAGACGGGGCACACAAAAAGTCGGCGCGATAGCCGCACCGTTGGTCCACAATACCCGCTCGACGGGCTGTACCAAAATCACGGCTGATCAGCTGCGGCCACCGAATATCTCCGCTCCGGATTGGTGCGCCGCGGAGCCCGGGAACAGGCGAGAATAGTACGGACATATCCGCGCTCGGAGAACGGAGACCACGAGCACGTGATGGCTGTGTACCTGGCTGCTTTCGTCGTCGGCGGCATCGCCGTTTTGGCCGCCCTGCTGCTGGCCGATGTCGGGCACGGGGACGGGATGCCGTTCCTGAGCCTCACCGGGCTGTCGGTTGCCCTGCTCGGCGCCGGCACCGGCGGCCTGATCGGCACCTGGCTGGGCCTGGGCTCCGTCTGGTCCGCCGGACTGGCCGCGGCCTGCGCCGTCGTCCTGGTGTTCGCGCTCAACGGGCTCCTGCTGCCCTACATGCGTCGCCAGCAGGCCAACTCGCACCGGGGCCGGTCCTCCTACGTCGGCCTGCTCGGCACGGTCACCCTCGAGGTCCCGCCGGGTGGCTGGGGGGAGGTCTCCTTCGTCGACGCCGACGGTAACCGGGTGTTCTCCCGCGCCAAGAGCGACGAAGCCGACGCCCTGCCCAAGGCCACCCGCGTCTACATCTCCGACATCGATCCCGACTTCGTCCACGTCGTCTCAGTTCCAGAGACCTGAGCAGTACCCCGAGCACCGAACCTTCAGAAAGGCACCATCGTGTCCCTGTTGCTCATCGTCGTCCTCGCCGCCATCGCCGCGATCCTCATCCTGGTGGTGCTGCCGATGGTCTACGTCAAGAACTACATCAAGGTGCCGCCCAACGAGGTGGCCGTGTTCACCGGCCGCGGCACACCCAAGGTGGTCCGCGGCGGAGCCCGGTTCCGGATGCCCGGCATCGAGCGCGTCGACATCATGAGCCTGGAGCCGTTCAACGTCAGCATCAACCTGCAGAACGCGCTGTCCAACAACGGTGTCCCCGTCAACGTCGAGGCGGTCGGCCTGGTCCGCATCGGCTCGGCCGACGAGGCCGTGCAGACCGCGGTGCAGCGCTTCCTGACCTCCGACCTCAACGAGCTGCAGCGGCAGATCAACGAGATCCTGGCCGGTTCGCTGCGTGGCATCACCGCGACCATGACCGTCGAGGACCTGAACTCCAACCGCGACAGCCTGGCCCGCAGCGTGGTCGAGGAGGCCGGCGGTGACCTGGCCCGCATCGGCATGGAGGTCGACGTCCTCAAGATCGCCGGCATCTCCGACGCCAACGACTACCTGAAGTCGCTCGGCCAGCGCCGCATCGCCGAGGTCAAGCGCGACGCCACCGTCGGCACGGCCGAGGCCGAGCGCGACGCGCAGATNGAGACCGAGCGGCGCAAGGGTCAGGCCGAGGCCGACGCCCGCAAGGCCGCCGCCGACGCGCTCCGCGTCGAGAAGCAGGCCGAGGCAGACAGCTTGCAGGCCAAGCTGGTCGCCGAGGCCGCCGGTAAGAAGGAGCTGGCCGACGCGCTCCGCGTCGAGCAGCAGGCCGAGGCCGCCGGTATCGAGGCCAAGCTGCTGGCCGAGGCCAACGGTAAGAAGGAGATCGCCGCGGCCCTCAACGGCTACACCGCCGAGGCGGCGCGCCTGCTGATGCTGCCCGACGTGCTGGCCTCAGTGGTCAAGGCGACCGAAGCGGCGGCCGCACCGCTGGCCGAGATCGACCGGCTTTCGATCATCGGCGGATCAGGCGACACCCAGGGCGCGGTGGGCAGCCTGCTCGGCATCAGCCCGCTGGCGGTGTCCAACATCCTGGAGGCCCTCAAGTCCTCCGGCATCGATGTGGCGGCAATGCTGCAGGGATCCGGCGATCCCGCAACCAACGGCAAGCCCGCGTCGCCTGCGCCGACTACCGACCCGAGGTGAGAAAACTGCTGGCGGCGGGGCGCATAATTACTAGCGATGACCGGCCCCGCCTCTGCGCCCCGTAAACCCATAATTCTCACCGTCGACGACGACCCCGCGGTGTCGCGTGCCGTCGCCCGCGACCTGCGGCGCCACTATGGCGAGCGGTACCGGATCGTCCGCGCCGAATCCGGCCCGGACGCGTTGGAGACCCTCAACGAGTTGAAGCTGCGCGGCGACACCGTCGCGGTGTTCGTCGCCGATTACCGGATGCCACAGATGAGCGGCATCGAGTTCCTGGAATCGGCGATGGATCTGTACCCGATGGCGCGGCGCGTGCTGTTGACGGCGTACGCCGACACCACCGCGGCGATCGACGCCATCAACGTCGTCGACCTCGACCACTACCTGCTCAAGCCGTGGGACCCGCCCCAGGAGAAGCTGTACCCGGTGATCGACGGCCTGCTGGAGGCCTGGCACGCCGTCGGCGACCGCGCCATCCCGCACACCAAGGTGATCGGCCACCAGTGGAGCTCGCGCTCCTGGGAGGTGCGCCAGTTCCTGGCCCGCAACCAGCACACGTTCCGCGCGTTCACCACCGACGAGCCCATGGGCCGTCAACTGCTGGAGGCCGCCGGCCTGGACGGGCTCACGCTGCCGGTGGTGATCACCGAGGGCGGCGAAACGTTGGTCGAACCCAGCGACGGCGAGCTTGCCGACATGCTCGGGCTGTCCACCACCCCGTCACTGACGATGTACGACCTCGCGGTGATCGGCGGCGGCCCGGCAGGCCTGGCGGCCGCGGTCTACGGGGCCTCCGAGGGTCTGCGAACGGTCCTGATCGAGGGCACCACCACCGGCGGGCAGGCCGGCCGCAGCTCGCGGATCGAGAACTACCTGGGCTTCCCGACCGGCGTTTCGGGCGCCGAGCTGGCCACCGCGGCCCGTCGGCAGGCCGAGCGGTTCGGCGCCGAGGTGATCACCACCCGCGAAGCCGTGGCCCTCGACGTCGCGGGCGCGGCCCGCACCATCACCTTCGCCGACGGCGAGACCATCGGTGCCCGCGCGGTCATCCTGGCCACCGGTGTCGAATACCGTCAGCTGCCGGTGCCGGGATGTTGGGCGGACCCCGACAACCCCAACAACTACGTCGGCCGCGGCGTGTACTACGGCGCCTCGGTATCGGACGCCTCCGAGTGCCGCGACGAAGACGTGTACATCGTCGGCGGCGCCAACTCGGCCGGACAGGCCGCGATGTTCATGTCGCGCGAGGCGAAGTCGGTGACGCTGCTGGTGCGCGGGCCGTCGCTGGAGGCGTCGATGTCGTACTACCTGATCCAGCAGATCGAGCAGACGCCGAACATCCACGTGCGCACCTGTACCGAGGTGGTCGGCGTCGAAGGCGAGGACGACCACCTGGTCGGCCTGGTGCTGGAGGACCGGCAGTCCGGCGAGCGCCACGAGGTCCCCGCGACGCGCCTGTGCTGCTTCATCGGCGCCACCCCGCGCACCGACTGGCTGGACGGCGTGGTGGCCCGCGACGACCACGGCTTCATCCTGGCCGGGCCGGACCTGCGGGATGTGTGCGGATGGACGCTGGACCGCCCGCCGCATCACCTGGAAACAAGTGTGCCCGGAGTGTTTGTTGCAGGAGATGTGCGCGCCGAATCCGCCAAGCGGGTGGCGGCCGCCGTCGGCGAAGGGTCGATGGCGGTGATGCTGGTGCACCGCTACCTGGCAGAAGCGTGACGGCCGGCGAGGCCGGAGAGGAGCCGACGATGGGCGAGACCTGCCTGCCGTCCGAGTTGCGGACACTGTTCCTGTTCGAGGCGTTGAACGACGAACAGCTGCAGACGCTGTGCGACAACGGGCACATCGCCGTGTTCGAGCCCGGCCCGATCATCACCGAGGGTGATCCGGCGACGTGCTTCTACGTGCTGATCGACGGCGAGTTGGTGATGTCCAAGCACTCCGGCGGGGTGGACATCGAGACCAGCCGCACCTCGCAGCGCGGCGTGTACTGCGGTGCCTGGTCGGCCTACATCCCGGGCGAGGAGCAGATCTATCAGGCGTCGGTCCGGGTGACCCGCCCGTCCCGGTTCTTCGTGCTCGACGCGGCGGCGTTCGCGAAGTTCATGCGCGACGAGTTTCCGATGGCCGTGCATCTGCTCGAAGGCCACATGGTGGGCGGGCGCCGCCAGCGCCAGCTCATCGGCCAGCGGGAGAAGCTGCTCGCGTTGGGCACCATCACCGCGGGCCTGACCCACCAGCTCAACAACCCGGCGGCCGCGACGGCCCGGGCGGTGGCGGACCTGCACGAGAAGGTGGCCGGGATGCGGCACAAGCTCGCGCTGCTGGCCGGCGGCAAGTTCCCGCCCGAGGCGCTGCGGACCGTGGTCAGCCTGCAGGACGAGGTTGCCGAGCAGGTGGCCAAATGCCGGTGTGAACGGCTCACCCCGCTGGAGGTATCCGACCGCGAGGACGAGATGGGCGACTGGCTGGAGGACCACGGCATCGCCGCGGCCTGGGACTACGCCCCGGTCTTCGTCGAGGCCGGGCTGGACATCGGGTGGCTCGAGCGCATCGAGGCCTCGCTGGCGGACG
>NZ_LT546207.1:4203534-4231464 GCF_900078665.2 Mycolicibacterium houstonense
CCAAGCCCGACCTCGGCGCGTTCGGCGCGTTCGGCCACTATTCGCGGTTCCGGCAGCTGTCGCCGCAACAGCTGCGCGACATCGAAGGGCTCGGGTACGGCGCGATCTGGGCCGGCGGCTCGCCGCCCGCCGAACTGGAATGGATCGACCCGATCCTGGCCGCCACCACCACGCTGCAGCTGGCCACCGGCATCGTGAACATCTGGAGCGCGGCGGCGGGCCCGGTGGCCGAGTCGTTCCACCGCATCGAGGCGGCCTACCCCGGCCGGTTCCTGCTCGGCATCGGCGTCGGGCATCGCGAGGCGATCGGCGAGTACCGCAAACCCCTCGACGCGCTCACCGACTACCTGGGCAAGCTCGACGAATACGGTGTGCCGCAACACCGTCGGGTGGTCGCCGCGCTCGGCCCCAGGGTGCTGCAGGTGTCGGCGGCGCGTTCGGCGGGCGCGCACCCCTACCTGACCACCCCCGAGCACACCGCCGGCGCCCGCGAACTGATCGGCCCCGATGCGTTCCTGGCCCCCGAGCACAAGGTCGTGCTGACCACCGACCGGAACAAGGCGCGTACGGTCGGTCGCAAGGCACTCGACGTCTACCTCGGACTGACCAACTACCTCAACAACTTCAAGAGGCTGGGTTTCACCGACGAGGATCTGGCCAAACCCGGCAGTGACCGGTTCATCGATGCCGTCGTCGCCCACGGGACGACCGACGACGTCGCCGCCCGGCTGCGCCAGCACCGGGAGGCCGGGGCAGACCACGTGCCTGTACAAGTGCTGACCGCACCGGACAAACTGGTACCGGCCCTGGCCGAACTCGCCGGGCCGCTCGGCCTGACCTAGACGACCAACAGACAAGGACGTTTCAGATGACCGAATCACTTTCGCTCAAACCGGATCTGGGTCGCTTCGGGGTGTGGACGTTCGGGGCGGTCGAGCCCGACCAGGCCGTCGAGATCGAGAAGCTCGGTTACGGCGCGGTATGGGTGGGCGGCTCCCCGGCCGCTGACCTCTCGTTCGCCGAGCCCATCCTGGAGCGCACCGAGACGCTGCAGGTGGCCACCGGCATCGTCAACATCTGGACCGCCGACGCCGCTGCGGTCGCCGAATCGTTCCACCGCATCGAGGCGGCACATCCGGGGCGGTTCCTCCTGGGCGTCGGAGTGGGTCACCCCGAGCACACCGACGAATATCGCAAGCCCTACGACGCGTTGGTGGAATACCTCGACGCGCTGGACGCGGCCAAGGTGCCGACCAGCCGGCTGGTGATCGCGGCCCTCGGCGACCGGGTGCTCAAGCTGTCGGCCCGGCGCAGCGCCGGCGCCCACCCGTACCTCACCACGCCCGAGCACACCGCGCATGCCCGCGACGTGGTGGGTGAGACGGTGTTCCTGGCCCCCGAGCACAAGGTGGTGCTGACCACCGACGGTGCCGCGGCCCGCGCGATCGGCCGAAAGACGGTCGACTTCTACCTGAATCTGAGCAACTACCTGAACAACTGGCGCCGGCTCGGGTTCACCGAGGACGACATCGCCAAGCCGGGCAGCGACAAGCTGATCGACGCCGTCGTCGCGCACGGAANCCTGACCCACCAGCTCAACAACCCGGCGGCCGCGACGGCCCGGGCGGTGGCGGACCTGCACGAGAAGGTGGCCGGGATGCGGCACAAGCTCGCGCTGCTGGCCGGCGGCAAGTTCCCGCCCGAGGCGCTGCGGACCGTGGTCAGCCTGCAGGACGAGGTTGCCGAGCAGGTGGCCAAATGCCGGTGTGAACGGCTCACCCCGCTGGAGGTATCCGACCGCGAGGACGAGATGGGCGACTGGCTGGAGGACCACGGCATCGCCGCGGCCTGGGACTACGCCCCGGTCTTCGTCGAGGCCGGGCTGGACATCGGGTGGCTCGAGCGCATCGAGGCCTCGCTGGCGGACGTCGACGCCGCGGCATCCATGCCGAGCACCATCGGCTGGCTGAAGTACACCATCGAGACCGAACTGTTGATGAATCAGATCGCCGATGCCAGCACCCGGATCTCGACCCTGCTGGCCGGCGCCAAGCAGTACTCGCAGATGGACCGCGCGCCCTACCAGAGCGCCGACGTGCACGTGCTGCTGCACAGCACCCTCAAGACCATCTTCGGTGACCGCGTCGGCCCCGACAAGCCGGTCAAACTGGTCAAGGAATGGGACACCTCGCTGCCCGAGATCGGTTGCTACCCAGGCGATCTCAACGAAGTGTGGAGCAACATCATCCACAACGCGGTGCAGGCCATGAACGGCAGCGGCACGCTGACGGTGCGCACCGGCTGGCAGGGCGATCTGATCCGGGTCGAGATCGGCGACGACGGCCCCGGCATTCCCGACGAGATCATGGAGCGCATCTTCACGCCGTTCTTCACCACCAAGCCGTTCGGTGAGGGCACCGGGCTGGGGCTGGATCTGGCCTGGCGCATCGTGGTGGAGAAGCACGGCGGCGATCTCCGGGTGCAGTCCAAGCCCGGCGACACCCGCTTCACCGTGCTGCTGCCGGTACAGGCCCCCGCACCGGAGGCGTGACCGCACTCCGCACTCCGCCGCCGGTTGTCCACTCGTGTCCCTGCCGGTTGCCTGCCTTTGCCCGCCTTCTTGTCACGTTGTCACGCTGGAGTGGCGTTGGGCGCCGAGTGTCACGCTGGAGTGACGCGCCCGGGCGTCGCCGGCCCCGACTCCGCCCGAGTGTCACGCTGGAGTGGCTCTCGGCCGCGAGTGTGACGCTGGAGTGGCTCTCCGGCCGAGCGTCACGCTGGAGTGGCTCTCGGCCGCGAGCGTCACTCCAGCGTGACAAAGTGCGTGACAAAGCATGTGACAAAGCGAAGCGGCGTGACCGCACCAGGCCCAGAATCAGCCTGATCGGTTCGGAATAGCCCCCGCCGACGGCCCGGTTGAGAGGTTCATGACCCAGACCACCGCGGGCACCAAGCCCGACCTCGGCGCGTTCGGCGCGTTCGGCCACTATTCGCGGTTCCGGCAGCTGTCGCCGCAACAGCTGCGCGACATCGAAGGGCTCGGGTACGGCGCGATCTGGGCCGGCGGCTCGCCGCCCGCCGAACTGGAATGGATCGACCCGATCCTGGCCGCCACCACCACGCTGCAGCTGGCCACCGGCATCGTGAACATCTGGAGCGCGGCGGCGGGCCCGGTGGCCGAGTCGTTCCACCGCATCGAGGCGGCCTACCCCGGCCGGTTCCTGCTCGGCATCGGCGTCGGGCATCGCGAGGCGATCGGCGAGTACCGCAAACCCCTCGACGCGCTCACCGACTACCTGGGCAAGCTCGACGAATACGGTGTGCCGCAACACCGTCGGGTGGTCGCCGCGCTCGGCCCCAGGGTGCTGCAGGTGTCGGCGGCGCGTTCGGCGGGCGCGCACCCCTACCTGACCACCCCCGAGCACACCGCCGGCGCCCGCGAACTGATCGGCCCCGATGCGTTCCTGGCCCCCGAGCACAAGGTCGTGCTGACCACCGACCGGAACAAGGCGCGTACGGTCGGTCGCAAGGCACTCGACGTCTACCTCGGACTGACCAACTACCNGGCTCGTGCAGGGCGACGTGGCCGACGCCGGCCTGGTGAGCCGACTGGTCGCCGAGGCCGACGCCGTCGTCCATTTCGCCGCCGAGACCCACGTCGACAACGCGCTGGCCGACCCGGAACCGTTCCTGCACAGCAATGTGGTCGGCACCTTCACCGTGCTGGAGGCGGTGCGTGCGCACGGCGTCCGGTTGCACCACATCTCCACCGACGAGGTGTACGGCGATCTCGAACTCGACGACCCGGCCCGGTTCACCGAGGGCACGCCGTACAACCCGTCGAGCCCGTACTCGTCCACCAAGGCGGCCGCCGACCTGCTGGTGCGCGCCTGGGTCCGGTCCTACGGTGTGCGGGCGACGATCTCGAACTGCTCCAACAACTACGGCCCCTATCAGCACGTGGAGAAGTTCATCCCACGCCAGATCACCAACGTGCTGACCGGCAGGCGGCCCAAGCTCTACGGGACCGGCGCCAATGTGCGCGACTGGATCCACGTCGACGACCACAACCGTGCGGTCTGGCAGATCCTCACCGACGGCCGCGTCGGGCAGACGTATCTGATCGGCGCGGAATGCGAACGCAGCAACCTCACGGTGATGCGCACGCTGCTGCGGTTGATGGACCGCGACCCCGACGACTTCGACCACGTCACCGACCGCGAAGGGCATGACCTGCGCTACGCCATCGATCCGTCGACCCTGCACGACGAATTGGGCTGGGCCCCCAAGCACACCGATTTCGACGAGGGGTTGGCCGCCACCATCGACTGGTACCGCGACAACGAATCCTGGTGGGGCCCACTGAAAAACACAGTGGAGGCCACGTATTCGGAGCGCGGCCGGTGATCGCCCGTGAGCTGACCGTCGCCGGCGCCTGGGAGATCACGCCGAGGTTGCACGGCGATGCGCGCGGCGTGTTCTTCGAGTGGTTCACCCAGACCGGGTTCACCGAGATGACCGGGCACCAGTTCGACTTGCGGCAGGCCAACTGCTCGGTGTCGGCGGCCGGGGTGCTGCGCGGTGTGCATTTCGCGCAGTTGCCGCCGAGCCAGGCCAAGTACGTGACCTGCGTGCGCGGCGTGGTCCTCGACGTGGTGGTCGACATCCGGGTGGGGTCCCCGACCTTCGGGCAGTGGGATTCGGTGTTGCTCGACGAACACAGCCGGCGTTCGGTCTATCTGTCGGAGGGCCTCGGGCATGCCTTCCTGTCGCTCGAGGACAACTCCACGGTGATGTACCTGTGCTCGGCGGCGTATGACCCGCAGCGCGAGCACACCATCCTGGCGACCAGGCTGGGCATCGACTGGCCGATCGAGGGCGAACCGGTGCTGTCCGAGCGCGACGCGGCCGCCCCGACGCTGGAGCAGGTCCGCGCGGCCGGGCTGTTGCCGACGTGGGACGAGACCCGCGCATTCGTCGAGCAGCTGCGGTCAAAACTGGGGTAGTCGGCTACTCCAGACCTCCGGTCGGCGCGGGGCGACGATGGCGCTACCCGGCAAATCAGGGCGCTGGGCCGACGAAACGAGACCATCATGAACCGAGCTTCGCGATTGGCGACGACGATGCTCATGTCCGGCGCACTCGCCGTGACCGGCCTGGCGGTCGGTCCGGGCGCCGCCCACGCGGCGGGCCCGTATCAGTGGTGTCCGGGCGACGATCCGGGCGGTTACGGCGGCGGCTTCAACACTCCGGCGGATGCGCGACCCAACTGGGACTGGAACGTCTGCCACAGCTACCACTTCGTGAACGCGGGTCAGGGCAACGTCTCGTCGACGGTCTGGGACGGCGACAACCCGCCGCCGCCCTACCCGTGGCAGCCGCCGAACATGTGCTGGGCACTGTTCATCCCGCGCCCCTGCTGAAACCCCACCTCACGCTGCCCGTTTGCCACCAAAGGCCCTTCGTGACCCAATTGCGTTGCAGACACGCCTGATTACCTCACATTCACCAGAAATAGCGCATCAAATTAGTTTGCTGTAGATTCGGGCCTCATCATGATGAGCGCTGACGACTGGGCCCCCTACACCCGGCTGGACGAGGCCGCCGCCGTATACCTGCGCGATTCCGTCGTCGCTCTCGAGGCGTTGCGCGGAGTCGTCGACTTCGATGCGGTGGTGTCGTTCACCATGGAGCGCATCGTCAACGAGGACGTATCCGGTGAATCGCTGTACCAAGAGGTGGTGGTCACCGACGGCGGCCGCCTGATCCTGTGGATCGGCGACGACGGCACCGATGACGACGGTTCGCCCCGGTTCACCTCGACCGTTCGGGTGATCCCGCTGTCGTGGGTGTACGACGTCGCGCTGCAGGTCGACTACCGCCCTGCCGAGGGCCGGCGAGAGCTGCACGACGTGGAGCTGGTGATCTACCTCGGCGTCGCAAGCGAGACCAAGGCCCGGACCCCGGAGAAGACCGACGTCTTCCCCGAACAGCTCAAGTTCTCCAAATCGCCGTCGGACGGTGGGCGCGCCCAGGCACAACGGCTGATCCAGTTCGGAAAGGCGATCGCTGCACATGTCTGATGCTCTCGATTGGGCCAACTACCCGGATCTGCCCAGCGCGGTGACCATGGGCATCCGCGATTCGGATGACGCCCTGGCCCAGCTGCACGCCACGGTCGACTTCGACCGCATCCGGGCGTTCGTCCTCACCCGCGACACCGTCGAGTACGAGTGGGGCATTTCCCTGTGGCAGGAGGTCGCCGTCACCGACGGGGTACGCCTGGTGCTGTGGCACGGGTCGGACGGCCACTGCGCCGGGCACGACGGCAGGCCCAGTCATCCGACGTTCACCGCGTCGGTGCGCAGCGTGCGGCTGGCCGACTTCGGCGATCACAACCTGTACTGCGAGTACGACGTCGACCCCGACGAGTCCCGGCTCCTTCGGTCGGTTGACCTGACCCTCATCGGTAACGCACCGCTGCGCTCGTTCCGCACCACGGTGACCGAGACCGAACACCAGACGGCCAAGCTACGGTTCACCAAGACGTTCGCCGACGGCGACGCGCAGATGCATCGGCTGCTCCAGTTCGCCGCCGCCGTGACCCGTCAGTCGTGACACCGGAGCCGCCCCGTCGACGAAGCGGCCCGGTCTCACACGTGAGACGGTTGCGGCCTGCGGGCCAGTGCGCCCACCAGTAGTCCGGCGAACGGAATCGCCGCCAGGATGGCGCTGAGCGTGGTGCTCCCGCCGGTCACCAGGGTGAAGTTGGTGAGCACCAACCACAGGCTGCCCAGCAGTCCGGCACAGGCCAGGACGGGAGCGATGCGCGTCTGCCAGGGGCGTCCGCTGGCATGGTCGGCGTGGCGCAGGAAGTAGACCAGTACCGCCACCGATGTGGTGAGCATGAGCAGAACCATGCCGACGGTGGCGACGCCGGCCATCGAGCCGAACACACCGACGAGCGGGTCGACCCCGAGCACCGCCAGGACGCTCACGATCACCGCGGCTGTCACGGTTTGTACGAGCGAAGACACCGACGGCGAACCATGCCGGTCGTGCACCACGGCGAGCGGCTTGGGCAGCAGGCCTTTTCGGGCCAACGCGAACTGATAGCGGGCGATGACGTTGTGGAAGGACAGGACGCAGGCGAACAGGCTGGTCAGCAGCAGCACGTTGACGATGTCGCGCCCCAGCCGGCCCAGGTTGTCGTTCGTGGTGTCCAGCAGCATGTTGGCTTCACCGTCGAGGGTGCGCTGGGCTACCTCCATCACCTGGTCAGGACCGATCGCCACGACGAAGGCCCAGCACGTCACGGCATAGAAGCCACCGATCAGCAACACCGCGGCATAGGTGGCCCGCGGGATGGTGCGCTCGGGATCGCGCGCCTCGTCGCGGAAGACCGCGGTGGCCTCGAAGCCGATGAATCCGGTGAGCGCGAACAGCACCGCGATGCCGAGCACGCCGTTGGTGAACACCGCGGGCGTGAAGGACGCCAGGCTGAGCCCGGCGGGGCCCGGGTCGGCCACGATCACCAGATCCAGCAGAACGACGATGCCGATCTCGCACACGAGCGCGACGCCGAGCACCTTGGCGCTGAGTTCGATGTGCCGGTAGCCCAATAGGGCGACGACGGCCAGGGTGGCCAACGAGTAGACCGGCCATGGGATCTCCGGGCCGCCGTAGAACCGCACCGTGTCACCGATGGCCCAGCCGATGTATCCGTAGATGCCCACCTGGATCGCGGTATAGGCGATCAGGGCGACCGCGGCGATGCCGCTGCCCAGGCGCGGGCCGAGGCCCAGCGTCACGTAGGAGAAGAAGGCGCCGGCTTCCGGCACATAGGGCGTCATCGCGACGAACCCGACACTGAACACGAGCAGCACGAGGGCGGCGATGAGGAATCCCACGGGGGCTCCTGCGCCGTTGCCCAGGCCCATGCCCAGCGGCATGTTGCCGCCGATCACGGTCAGCGGCGCGGCGGCGGCGACGACCATGAACACCACGCCGACCGGGCCGAGCTTTCCGTGCAGGCGCTGATGTTCTCCGTCGGTGACGGTGTCCGGCGTGCTCAATGTCCCTCCAACAGCATTGCGGCGTGCAGCAGTTTGTGGTCAAGGGCGTGCGCGGTCAGCCCGCCCCGGCCGGTCAGGGTTTCGGCCGCCACCATCGCGTTGACGATGGCTTCCTCCGTGGCCTCGATCACCAGATCGAACAGTCGTGTCATGAGCTGGGGCGCCATCATGCGGACTCCGATCTCGGGGCGCTCCACGTTGACGTTCTCGTCCCAGGCGTACGGTGGGATGCCCCGGTTGCCGGTGGAGAAGGCCAGCATCAGGTCACCGCTGTATTGCTCTCCGGTCCCGCCCAGCCGGCCGACGGCCAGGGCGGCTCGCTGCGCCAGCCGCGTGCATTGGTGCGGCAGCAGCGGCGCGTCGGTGGCGATGACGACGATGATGGAGCCGGAGCCGGGCTGGTAGGCCATGGGCGGGTCGGGCGTGGGTATCAACTCCGGGCCGATCAACTCCCCGACGTGCACGCCGCTGATCCGCAGCCGCTCCCGTCTGCCGTGGTTGGCCTGGACCAGAGCGCCCACGGTGTAGCGACCGCCCGCGGTGTCGGTAACCCTGGAGGCGGTGCCGATGCCGCCTTTGAAACCGTGGCAGATCATCCCGGTTCCGCTGCCGACGTTCCCCTCGGCCACCGGTCCGCCCGAGGCCGACGCCAGGGCGGCGTGGACGTGTTCGGCGCGCACGTGATGCCCGTTGATGTCGTTGAGCAGCCCGTCGTAGGTCTCCCCGACCACCGGCAGGGACCAGTACAGACCCTCGCCGCGAGCCTCCACCTGGGCGTCGACGAGCGCATCGCGCACAACTCCGACGCTGTGGGTGTTGGTCAGGCCGATGGCCGTGGTGAGCTCGCCCGATTCGCGGATCCACTCCAGCCCGGTGAGTTCCCCGCTGCCGTTGAGACGGTGCGCTCCGGCGAACACCGGCTCGCTGAAGATGCCGGGGTGCGGGACGACGACGGTGACGCCGGTGTTCACCGGGTTCGGGCCGGGCAGCTGGATCGTGGTGTGCCCGACACGGACCCCGGCCACATCGGTGATGGCGTTGTACGGACCGGTGGGGTGCTCACCGATGACGACGCCGATGTCGCGGGCGCGCGGTCGCGGGTTTCGGGAGCCATTCGTCATTCGGTCTCCGCCTCTCGAGTTTTTTTCACGATCGGAAAATAATGACCTCGCGGACCTCCCCGCGCAACCAATATGGGGAAATCGGCAAGGATGGAGCCGTGGCAAGGCCGAACCGACAAGCGCAACGACGCGAAGAGATCCTCGAGGCGGCGATCGCGTTGATCGAGCGTCACGATCTGGCCACGTTGCGGATCGCCGATGTGGCCGCCGAGCTGGGGCTCACCCCGAACGCCGTGCGGTACTACTTCCGGGAGATGGAAGAACTGCTCTCCGAGTTGGCCCAGCGCTCCGACAGCCGGTTCTACGAGGACCGTCTCGCCGTGGTGCGCCGCACGGCTAGCGCTCGTGAGCAGCTCGCGCTGACCATCGCGGCCGGACTGCCCACCGGCCCGGAGGATGCCGAATGGCGCGCCATCTGGCGCGCTGTGCTGGCCGCCGGATTCGAGCTGCACCAACGCCGCGACGTTCAGCACATCTATCACCGGCAGGTGCATCTCTACGCCGAGATCATCGAAAATGGCTCCACTGCAGGCGATTTCACATTGTCCGCACCGCCCCGCGACATCGCCATGACACTCATGGCGATGGAGGACTATCTCGGGTACCGCATCGTGGCGCGCGATCCCGACCTGGATCGCGCCACCGCGCTGCGGTTGATGCGGGGCTATGCCGAACTGGCGACGGGGGCCCAGCTTCCGGTGCCGGCGTGAGCCCGCGGGCCCCGCTCGGGGCTGCGCTGCTGGTGGTGATCGCGGCGGTCAGCCAGGAGGTCGGCGCCGCGGTCGCGGTCGGCCTCTTCGCCGCGGTCGGCACCGTCGGCGCGTTGTTCGCCCGCTTCGCGGTTGCCGGGGCCATCCTGTGTGCGGCCGTGCGACCGACCGTACGCGGGTTGACCCGGAGGGCCTGGGCCGCGGCGATCGCATTGGCCACCACGCTCGGCGTGATGAACCTCTGCTTCTATCTCGCCATCGAACGCATTCCGCTCGGCATCGCCGTCACCATCGAAGCCCTTGGGCCGCTGATCCTTTCGGTGGTGACCAGCACCCGGCGGGTCGCCTGGTTGTGGGCGGTGCTGGCCTTCGCCGGGGTCGCCCTGCTGGGCCTGCCACACGGGGGCGGCGGGCATTTCGAGATCGCCGGATTTGCCTTCGCGGCCGCCGCGGGCGTGGCCTGGGCCGGGTACATCCTGGCCTCGGCACGCACCGCCGCGGAGTTCCGCCGGGTCGACGGCCTGGCCATCGCGACGGCCATGGGGGCCGTCGTCGTCGCGCCGTTCGCGCTGGTCTCGGTGGAGCCGACCGCACTCACCTGGCCCGTGCTCGGGGTGGGCGCTGCCGTCGGGGTGCTGTCGTCGGTGATCCCCTATTCGTTGGAGCTGATCTCCCTGCGTCGGCTCCCACCGGCCACGTTCGCGGTCCTGACCTGCCTGTCACCCGTGACCGCCGCACTGGCCGGCCTGGTGGTGCTCGGTCAACAGATCGGGCTGCTCGGCTACCTCGGCGTCGCGCTCGTCACCGTGGCCAGTATCGGCGCGGTGCGCTCGGCGCACGCCGGGCCTGCCGAGCCGCTCGGCTAACCGCCGACCTCGGCCACCGCGTCGTCGATCAGGTCCGCGATCGCGGTGGGCTGCGAGGCCAACGAGGCGTGGCTGGCATCGAGTTCGATGATCTTGCGCGGGTTCATCCGCTGCGCCATCCGGCGTTCGTTGTCCGGGTGGATCATGCGGTCTTCGGTCGATACCTGGTACCACGACGGTTTCGTCCGCCACGCCGGAACGGTCACCGGGTCGCCGAACGTCGAACCGAGCGGCGCCTTCTGCGTCACCGCCATCACGACGGTCTCGTCGGTGGGCAGGTCCTGGGCGAAGCTCTCGGCGAACTTGTCCTGCTTGATCCACAGGTATCCGTCCGAGTCGGGCGCGATGTTGTCGAACGCCGCAGGCGGCATCTGCTCACTGATCTGCCCGGGGCTCTCCCCCGCATCGGGCGCGAAGGCCGCGACGTAGACCAGCCCGACGACATTCGGCAGATCGCCCGCCTCGGTGATGACGGCCCCGCCGTAGGAATGCCCGACCAGCAGCACCGGGCCGTCGATCTGCTTGACCATCTGCTGAGTGCGGTGCACATCGTCGCGCAGGGAGGTCAGCGGGTTCTCCACGGCATGCAACTGGCCGTAACCGCGCTTGCGCAGTTCCACGATCACCTTCGCCCAATGCGCCGCGCCACCCCAGAACCCGTGCACCAGTACGATCGCCGGTTTGTCGGTCATTTCGGATCTCCTCGATCTCGTGTGTCCCCCAGGTGTTGACCACCCGTGCCGACATCACGATATTTGGAGTATGAGGCAACAGCCATGACCGATTCGCCGGGAAATTGTGCCGATCCTCTGAGCGCGCCGTTCGAGCAGCCAGCTGACGGAGACGCCTTGTCGGCCACCTTGCGGGCGGTGCGACTACGCGGCGACGCCGTGACACGATGGTCACCGGCCGCACCGTTCCACGTCACGATTCCGTCCACGATCCGGGTGCTGCACATCGCCGAGACCGCCGGGCTCACGCTGCACATCGACGGCCAGGACCTGGCGATGAAGGCCGGCGACATGGCACTGCTGGCCCGCGGCGACGCGCACCGCCTCTCCGACGGCGACGGCGACGGGGCGGCGCCTCGCGCACTGCACGACTCCGACCGGAATCACGTTGCCGGACAAGCCGATTCACGATGTCCCCGCTGGCTCAGCGGCACCTTCGCCGTCGAGAGCGCGGTGGCCGATCCGCTGCTGTCCGTGCTGCCGCCCGCCATCGTGATCCGGGCCGGCACGACGGGGCACGAGTGGCTGCCGCTGAGCCTTCAGCTGTTGCTGGACGAGACCACCGAACCGCGGCCCGGTGCCGGAGTGATGATCTCCCGCATCCTCGACCTGTTGTTCATCCACGCTCTGCGTGAGTGGTCCAGGTCCGCGGAAACCACGCCGGGGTGGCTCACCGCTGCCATGGATCCGCAGTTGGGACCGGTGCTCACGGCGGTGCACGACGATCCGGCACATCCGTGGTCGGTCGCCGAACTGGCCGACCTCGCACGGCATTCGCGATCGACGTTCGCCGAGCGTTTCACCCGGCTGTTCGGGCAGTCGCCTGCCGCGTATGTCACCGAGCGGCGACTCGACCGCGCCGCGGACCTGCTCCGCTCCACCACCACCTCGGTCAGCAAGATCGGCCAATCCGTCGGCTACACGTCCGACTCGGCGTTCAGTCGTGCGTTCCAGCGCCGGTACGGTGCGCCACCGTTGCGGTGGCGCAACGACCAGTCCACCTGAACCTCACGACCGGCCGTCCGTCGGCCCGGAATCACCGGCGGACACGACCACCAGATCCCCCTCGGCGAGGTGCGCTCGCAGCACGAGCGGGCGGAGCGACGACCGGTTGGTGAGGACGGTACGCGCGACGGGTTCGGCGAGTTCGGTGCGAATGGCCCGCCGCAGCCCCCTGGCCCCGTACACCGGATCGAATCCGCTGCGCCGGACGAACTCGATGACGTCGTCGCCCACCTGGAGCTCCACCCCGCGCCGTTTGAGCCGGCCGACGAGATCACGGACCTCCTTGCGGGTCACGCGTTCTGCGGTGTCGTCGTCGAAAGCGTCGAACACGACGGTCTCGTCGATCCGGTTGAAGAATTCCGGATCGAAGAACGATTCGACCGCCTCGCGCACCAGGTCGGAGGTGGTGGCTGCCGGCCGAAACCCGAGGCGCCGCCATGGTTTCCGCCTGGACCGCTGCAGCGCAGCAGCTTCCGAAGAGCCGATGTTGGAGGTCAGGAAGATATAGCTGTTGCGGAACGAGATCTTCTGCTGGCCGTTGGCCAACCGCAATTCACCGGTGTCCAGGACGTGCAGCAGCGCTCGCAGCACGGTGGCGTCGGCCTTCTCGACCTCGTCGAACAACACGATGCCGGGCAGATACGGTCCGCCCTCGATCTTGGCCTTGTCGAACAGCGTGAACGATTCCTTGCTGCCGGCGTAGCCAGGGGGCGCGCCCGAGAGCGATGCCGCGTAGTGCTCCTGGGCCAGTGCGCTCATGTCGATTCGGCACATGTCGTCCGGGCCGGTCCGCAGTGCGGCCGCGACCTGCCGCACCAGTTCGGTTTTCCCGACTCCGGTCGGCCCCACCAGCAGGACACTGGACAGGGGCCGACCGGGATCGGCCACACCGATGTTCGCGATCGAGACCGCACGCACCACCGCGTCGACCGCGGCACGTTGCCCGAGAATCGCCGCGTTCAGCTTCCGCGACAGCTCGTCGGGGTCGAACCCACCGGCGGAATCCGGTGGGGCGGTAGGTTCTTGGGCCACCCGCGCCGAGTTGCGGTTCTGCTCGTGGTACATATCGGTGAGGTATGGCAACGCGTGGCCTTTCAGGCTTCGATGGTCTGCTCGACCGGAAGTGAACCGACCCGGCAATCGGCGACTCCGACCGTGGTCCTGGTGATCGACTCGACCCGCTCCTGGGCCTTCTGTGCGTCGGTCACCCACAGCTTGTAGAACTCGAAGGGGCAGTCGGCGACACCCTTGTCGCCGTCGCCGGCCGCATGCACGCCGGAGTACCCACGGTGCAGCAGTTTGAACAGGTGATTCTGTGACTGGTCGTTCTCCCGCGCATCACGGATCGCGGCCAAAGACAGTTGTGCGTACTGGATTCCGTACTCTTCCTCACCGGTTTCGCCGAGGGTACGCCCGTCGAACCCGATGATGGCCGAATGGCCGAAGTAGGAATAGACCCCGTCGAAGCCGGCCGCATTGGCCACCGCCACATAGCAGTTGTTGGCCCAGGCCATGGCCTTGGCCATCAGCACCTGTTGCTCCTTGGCCGGGTACATGTAGCCCTGGCAGCGCACGATCAGCTCGGCACCCTTCATCGCGCAGTCCCGCCAGATCTCCGGGTAATTCCCGTCGTCACAGATGATCAGGGAGATCTTGAGACCCTTCGGGCCGTCGGTGACGTATGTGGTGTCGCCCGGGTACCAACCCTCGATCGGGCACCACGGCAGGATCTTCCGGTACTTCTGCACGATCTCGCCCTTGTCGTCGATCAACACGAGGGTGTTGTAAGGGGGCTTGTTCGGGTGGTCCTCATGGCGCTCACCGGTGATGGAGAAGACGCCCCACGTTCCGGCTTCCCGGCAGGCGGCCGAGAAGATGGCGGTCTCGTCACCCGGCACGGTGGCCGCCGTGTCATACATCTCCTGCTCGTCGTACATGATTCCCTGCGTCGAATACTCGGGGAACACAACGAGATCCATGCCCGGCAGCCCCGACTTCATGCCGATCAGCATGTCCGCGATCTTGCGGGCGTTGTCGAGCACTTCGGCCCGGGTGTGCAGCCGGGGCATCTTGTAGTTCACCACGGCGACGCCGACGGTGTCGTTGCTGGACGAGATATCTCCGTGCCTCATTGATTACTCCTTGGTGTGGATGGTGATGATTCAGCTGAATACGGGTTCGGTTGCGGACGCGCGTGGTTGATGTGCCCGGTGCGAGCTGAGCACCCTCGCCACGAACAGCAGGGCGGCGAGTCCCACGGCCCAGATCGCCGCGATGCCGGGCGAGGTACGGTAGTTGCCGCTGAGCATCAGAAACGCGGGAAGCGTGCACGTCGGCTGGCTGAGCAATACCACCGACCACCCGGTGAAGCGGGTCAGCCGGTCCCGGTGAAGCCCGAGCACCAGGAAGAACAACAGCCACAGCACTGCCCAGGCGAGCCAGATGACCCCGAACACGGGATTGTTGACGACGGTGAACGACAGGGCGGAGTAGACCACCGCTCCCCCGGCGACGAAGAGCGAAAACCAGCCGATGCCTTCGGGTTCCAGCCCGGCCAGGTTGACGATCCCGACGTAGAGGTAGGTGAATCCGAACAGGTACAGCCCCGATGCGGCCAGGACGGCGGCGGGGTCCCCGGCGGCCATCACCAACATGACCGTCGGCAGCACACACTGCAGGGCGCCGACGAACAGGTTCAGCACCGCCGCCGACCGCGCGGGCACGACATCCAACAGCATCAACCCGTTGACGAAAAGCACTGCGCCGACGTAAAGGAGACCGACGTTGCCCATCGAGACACCTCAATTACTTCCAGATGGAATATGTCCAAATGAAAGTAAGTGACGGCCGCCACACTGTCAACAGGTGACCCGGTTCAGTCACACAGGTGAGCCGGCAGCGTTGTGACGATCTCGAAATCGACGCCGTCGGCAACCGCGAGGTGAACCGGCTGGCGGGTGCGGTGCCCGCTGAATTCGACCGTGCCGCGGGGACTGTCGTAAGCGGCGCCGTCGGCGACCGCGTCGAAGTCCACCCCACTACCGGACCGGCGGATCATCTCGGCGAGGAAATACGCTCCCTCATAACATGATTCGGCCGCATTGCCCAGCGCGGGGGCACCCGAGCCGTTCACCGCCAGATACCGGTCCAGCAGCTCCATCGAGTTGCGGCCCACCATCGACCGAAAATAGGAGGCCGCGACGAACAGCCCCTTGGTCGCGTCGTGGCCGCTCGCGATCAACATGTTCTCGTCCATCAGCGGACTGAACCGCAGGAGTTCTTCGTGCAACCCCCGTTGCGCGAAAGCCCGATTGAACTCGACCGCATCCTGCCCGACCAGCAGCATCAGCACGGCCTCACACCGCGACCGCGCGACCTTGTCGACGAGCCGGGCGATATCGCCCTGACCGAGCGCCACGAACGAACCGCCGACCAGATCCAGTGACAGCTCCTGGACATACCGGCGAACCTCGGACAACGAGGTCCGCGGCCACACGTAGTCATCGCCGACCACGAACCATTTCCGGATGCCGAGGTTGTCGCGCATCCAGCGCAGTGCCGGCGCCAGTTGCTGATCGGGCGTCTCACCGCAGCAATAGATTCCGCGCCTTCGCTCGCCTCCCTCGTACAACGCGGGATAGGTGTAAGGCACCCGGCCGACCACCACCGGCGCCAGCGCGTGGCGCACCGACGAGATGTGCCATCCGCTCACGGCGTCGATACGCCCGTCGTCGATCAACCGCTTCACCTCGGCCGCCACCGCCGCCGGATGCGCGCCCCCGTCGACCACCTCGATGTGGACCTCGCGGCCCATCACTCCGCCGGCCGCGTTGAGGTCGTGCGCGACCAGGTCTCCGACCGCTTCGCAGGACGGCCCGAAGATCCCGGCGGGCCCTTGCAGCGGCACCACCATCGCCAGCCGCCATTCGGCATCGCGGCCGACGGTGCGTACTCGTACGTTCACCCCCGCAGTCCAATCCTCGTTACCGGGCAGACGAGATGGTCGGCTAGAATCATTCCAATTGGAAGTATCCTCGCGTAGGCGGTGCGAGGCAATCGCCAGTTGGGAGGGCGGCCGCAATGACAGACGTGCCCCCACCGGACGGCGCCGCCACGCCGACGAGCAGCGAGGTCATCCGCGCGGCACGCATGCTCGGCGCCGTCATCGAACGCCAGGTCAGCGGCGAGGACCTGACACTCGACGACTGGCTGGTGTTGGCGGCACTCGCGGACTCCCCCGGCCTGACGATGGCGGAGTTGCGCACCCAGACCCAGGCCGCCGCGCCCACGTTGACCCGGGTGGTCGACCGGCTGGCGGGCCGCGCGCTGGTGTTCCGCGAGGTCGACGCCGACGACCGCCGCAAGGTGCGGGTGAATCTGAGCAAGCGCGGCGTCGCCCTGCAAACCCGCCTGCTCACCACGGTCCGTCCGGCCGAGCAGGCCTGGTTCGACCAGCACGGCGTCAGTCCGTGGATGCGAGCGGGCAGCTGACCCGTCAGCTGTTCTTGGCCAGGAATCGGCGGAACAACGGCCAGGCGATCGCCAGGTTGTAGATGAGGCCCCCGACCAGGTACGGCCACCACGTGCCGTGCGCGCTGGCGACCCAGAACGCCTTGGCCGCCCAGTACGGCGGCAGCACACCGAACGCCAGGTTCCACGGCGAGTCGATGAACCAGGGCAGGCACGGTAGCCCGGCGATGAGCATGCCCAGCGCGCGTAACATCGCGATGCCCTGGATCTTGTTGCCCGCCATGGTGATGATCAGGAGCAACGTCACCACGGCGGACAACCCGGCGACCAGCCCGATCGGGATCAACGCCGGAATCAATCCCGGCTCCAGGATCCCGCTGAACGCCAGCGTCGCGATCACGTAGACGGTCGTCACCGCCATGACCGTCACGGCCCGGTAGGCGAAGAACGTCGACATCGGCACCGGGGTGACCCGTAACGCGGTCATGGTCCCGGCGTCGACCTCGTCCAGAACCAGGAACGCGCCGAGACCGCCGGCGATGATGACGCTGGTGAGCAGCAGAAATGCGGTGAGCACCAGTGGGTAGTAGGGCACGAGGTCGAAGTCGTAACGCTGCGCCAGCATCTCGGTGAACATCGGCGTGAGGAACGCGACGCCGGTAGTCCAGATGATCGGCGCGAGTACCACCATGACCAGGAGCGGATCACGGCAGGTGCCGCGAATGTCGTTGCGGCCGAAGGCAGCCAGCGCCTTGCTCGTGGTGGAGCCCAGAATCGCGGTCACAGCACACCTGACCTCTCGACGACGTAGCGGACGAACAGCACATGAGCGACGCGCCACAGCACGATCAGCGACAGCACGGGATACAGCACCGAGTAGAGCAACTGCCAATTGCTCAACGACACCTGGTCGAACGCGGCGCCCAACAGCAGCAACGGTCCCTGAGTGGGGATGACGTGCAGCACCGGGTGCGGCCACAGTCCCGAGAAGTAGATGAGCGGCGGCACCAGCATGACCGCCAAGGGGATGGTGGCGGCCAGGAACCAGTCGGTGACCGAGGCGAACGGCAGCGATGTGATGAACCCGACCACCAGCATGAGCAGAGTGCCGAGCACCACCCCGAGGATCAGCGGCACCGGGCGGTAGGAGAAACCGTCGGCGACGGTGGACACCACCAGGGCGACCAACAGCGAAATGGACAGCAGCACCAGAAGTTTCGCGGTGAGGTACTCCCAGAACCGCAATGGCGTGGAGATCACCGCACCGAGCGTGCGTTCCTGCTTCTCGAAGAACACCGAGCCTCCGATGAAGAAGAACCCGATGATCGCGATGTCACCCACCAGCACGTACGGTTCGGCGACGGGGCGCAGGCTGTGCGGCATCGGCAGCAGCACCGCAAGCCAGATGAGCCCGGAGAAGATTCCCGCATGCAGGAACTTCTGCCGGTATTGCACCAGCAGCTCGAGCCGGGTCGCGACCATCAGCCGGGTCATGTCAGCCGCCGTCCGGTGACCTCGACGAACACGTCATCGAGACTGGCTTCGCGGCTGTGAATGGTCTCGACGTGGTGCTCGCGCAGGATGGCGTGAAAGCCCGGATCGTCGGCCAGGCCGTCCATCGCGTACTCCGCCGCGGCCAGGCCGTCGGGCGTGCGGTACTGCACCCGGACCCGGCGCTGACTGCGCGCGATCTTCAGCTCGGCCGGAGAGTCGAGCGCCACGATGGTTCCGTCGACGACGAAAGCCACCCGGTCACACAGCTCGTCGGCGGTCGACATGTCGTGGGTGGTGAGAAAGATCGTGCGGCCGCGTGCCTTCAGGTCCAGGATGATGTCTTTGACCTTGCGGGCGGTGACGGGATCGAGCCCCGAGGTGGGCTCGTCAAGGAAAAGCAGCTCAGGATTGTTGATCAACGACCGCGCGAACGTCAGCCGCATCTGCATTCCCTTGGAGTACTTGGCAACTCGGTCACCGGCTGCATCGGCCAGACCGACCGCGTCGAGAAGCTCCATCGGATCGGCAGTGGGCCCGTCGTACAGGGAACCGAAGAACTGGAGGTTCTCCAGCCCGGTCAGCTTGTGATAGTGGTTGGGCAGCTCGAAGGACACGCCGACGCGCTGGTAGTAGTCCGGCCCCCACTCCACCGGATCACGGCCCCACACCGTGGCGTGGCCGCCGTGCCCGCGCAGCAGCCCGATGAGCAGCTTCTGAGTGGTGGATTTCCCGGCGCCGCTGGGGCCCAGGAACCCGAAGATCTCCCCGTTCCCGACGGCGAAGTCCATTCCCCGCACTGCGGGTTCGGTTGATCTGGGATAGGTGAACGTCAATCCACGAACGTCGATGACATCGGTCGAAGTGTGCATCAGTGCCCTTTCAGCGCAGGCCAATACCGTTTCCGACCAGACTTCCCGGAGCACCGGCCACGACTGTACTAAACTTTCAGAAATTATTGAAGGGTATTTCCGGTGAGGAGGATTCGCGGTGCCGAAAGCCGTAGATATGCAGCACGAAGCCGAGCAACTCGCCCTCGTGCTCAGCAGCCATGGCATGCAGCGGATGCCGGCCCGGGTCCTCGCCACCCTGCTGTTCAGCGAACAGCCGAGTGTCACCATGGCCGAATTGGCCGACACCCTGCAGGCCAGTGCCGGGTCCATCTCAGGCTCGCTCAAGATGCTGACGTCGGTCGGCCTTGCCGAACGCGTGCCCGCCCCGGCCAGCCGCCGCGACCACTTCCGCCTGCGTGACAACGCCTGGGCGATTCTGTTCACCAACCAGAACGAAACCCTTGCGGCCATGCAAGCCGCCGCGGACACCGGCATCTCGGCCACCGAGCCCGGCAGCCCGGCGCGCCACCGGCTCGCCCAGATGCGAGACTTCTACGCGTTCTTGATGTCCGAGATCCCCGCGGTCCTGGACAAGTGGCATCAGCAGAACAATTGAGGCACCGAACTGATAGGTTTGGCCTCGGTGTGCCGGGAAGCCTGGTCGGCGTCGTTCGATCGACTCAGGAGTGCGCACCATGGACAATCCAGCCACCGGGACCGCAATCGGGCCCATGGTCATCGTCGCTGCCGATCAATACGAGCCGTCGCCCCTGATACACGACAGCTGGGCGCAACGAATGTTGCCGCCGATGAGTCGTATCGTCGCGGGATCCACGCGGTGGCCCAAGGTACGACGGATGTTGATCTCGGCCACGGATAAACGGTTGCGAGGCGGCTGGTCCAGCTTCTTGTGCCGCAAACGCTATATCGACGATCAGCTGATCGCTGCCCTGCCTCACGGCATCGAAGCCGTCGTGATTCTCGGTGCGGGCTATGACACCCGGGCCTACCGGATGCCCGAACTCGCCGGTATCGCAGTGTGCGAGGTCGATATGCCCGCCAACATCACGCACAAGACGGCAGCGATACGACGCACTGCAGCCGGGGTACCGGCCAACGTCACGCTGCTTCCGGTGGACTTCGAGACAGATGATCTGACCCAAGCACTCGACGCCGCCGGCTTCGACAGCGGCAAGCGCACCTTCTACATCTGGGAAGCGGTGACGCAGTACCTGACCGAGTCTGCGGTACGCACGACGATGGAGCATCTCGCGGACGCGGCACCCGGCAGCAAATTGGCGTTCACATACGTGCGAAAGGACTTCCTCGACGGGCGGGCGATGTGCGACGCCGAAGGGGCGTACCGCGAGTTCGTGGTCAAACGCGGCCTGTGGAAGTTCGGGCTCAACCCCGGCGACGTTTCAGATTTCCTCGCCGAATACGGTTGGCAGGAAATCGAACAGGTCGGTCCGGAAGAGTACCGATCCCGCTACCTCGAGCCCGCAGGCCGTACGGCACCCGTCTCACCGATCGAGCGTGCGGTCCTGGCTCGGCGCTGAGCGGAACAGGGCACCGGCCCCAAGGGTCAAGGCAACAAACCAATTTGGTGGTAAACCGCGCGGAGATAGCGTCGCATCTCATCGGTGTCGGGCGGGTTCGGCTGCAACACGCGGTAGGTGATCGCACCGACCATCATGTCGATGGCGACGTCGAAATCGGCGTCGTCAGCGACGGTTCCGTGCTCTCGCGCACGCTCCAGCAGCCGGGCCGCGAGCCTGCGGCGCGGCAAGATGTACCGATCCCAGTACACGGCCATCAGCTCGGGATGACTGACAGCCGAGCCGAACACCCGGGCCACCAGCGCCCGGTAGTGCGGCGTGGTGGCGGCCGCGGCCGCGCTCTCGATCGCCGCTTCCACCAGCTCATAAGGTGATTCGACGTCGACCTGCTCGGGTGAGGCCCAGCCGGCNCGCCCTCTCCACCATCACATATGTTGAGTCGACGGCGACCGCCTCGGGTGGGCCCCCGCCGGCGCCCTCGGCGATCAACTGCCCCATCGCCGCGGCGATCAGGTCTTCCTTCGACGACCACCGCCGATAGATGGTCGGCTTGCCGACACCGGCGCGCTTGGCAATCTGTTCGATGCTGGAACCCTCCACACCGCGCTCGATGAATACGTCCAGCGCTGCTTGCAGGATCGCCCGATCGGCCCCCGCATCGCGTGGCCGGCCCCGGCCGGGGCCGGTCACCGCACCGTTCCCGAGTTCAAAGCCGTTGCCAGCCAATGGTCGAGGCCGTCGGCGTCGTGAGGCCGCCCCCGCCAGGCAAGGTGGGCGTCGGGGCGGATCAGCATCGTCTCGGAGCCGTCGTGGTGCAGGGGTGTGACGAACTCGCCGAGCCGGCGGCGTGCCGATTCGATGTCGTCGGGCGCCCCATCGGGCAACAGCACCACCCATCGCCCGCCGAGCTCACGATGCAATCGGGTGGCGGTGCCGTCAGGTCGCGTGCAGGAAACGTCTTCGATCCGATCCCCCGGGCGCGGCTTGCGGCCCCGGCCTCCGAGCGGGCCTTTGCGATAGCTCACCCAGAGCTGCGAGGCGGTGTAGGTGATCCAGCGTTGGATGAAGGGCAGGCCGAACAGCCGGGTGGCCACGTGGTCGCGCAGGAAGCGGCCGATCGGATTGCTGGCCACGTTCACCCGGGTGACGGCGCTGGTTCCGCGCAGCACCTCGGTGGCCAGCGGTCTGCGTTCGGCCTCATAGGTGTCGATCAGCTTGTCGGAGGCCAGGTTCCGGATCACCAGGGCGAGTTTGAACGCCAGGTTCTCGGCGTCACCGATACCGGTCAGCATGCCCTGCCCGCCGAACGGGGCGTGGACGTGCGCGGCATCGCCCGCGATCAGGACGCGCCCGGTGCGGTACCGCTCCGCCAGCCGGCGGTGAACGGTGAACACCGACAGCCACTCGGCGTCCCCGACGGTGACGGTGCGGCCGGTCCGCTTCGGCACTGATTGTTTGACTCGCGCCAGGATCTCGCCGTCGCTCGGTTTCTGCCCGAGCGTGGGGTCATAGATGAACAGTCGCCAGAGATCGTCGCGGCCGCCCGGATCGGGCATGGGCATGGCACCGAGGATGCCGTCGGGGTGAATCCAGCCGCTGGTCCCGCTGCGGTCCACCTCCCAGTCCAGGTGGACGTCGGCCAGCAGGAAGCGTTCGGAGAGTTTGACACCGGGAAACGCGATGCCCGCCTGTTGCCTGATCACGCTGGCGGAACCATCACATCCGACGAGCCATCGAGCACGGATCTCGGAACCGTCGCCGAGTTCGGCCACCGCGGTGCCGCCGTCCTGCCGCACACCGACGACCGCCCGGCCCCATTCCGGCTCGACGCCGAGCTGAGCGAGCCGAGCCCGCAGCGCCGCCTCGACCTTGGCCTGCGACACCACCATGGGAGGTGCGGCCGTGCCCATGCCGGGATCGCCGAACTCCAGCGTCATCACCGGCCGGTCTCCCAGGTAGCTGGTGATGCGCATGGCTCGCAGCGATTCCTCCGGCAGGCGCCCGAGTGCGCCGATCCGGCCCAGCACTTCCGAGCCGCGAGCGTGCAGGAAATTGGCGCGCGAGGTGGTGGCCGGCGCCGCCGCACGGTCGACGACCCGCACCGAGAGTCCGTGCAGGCGCAGGGAACAGGCCAACGTCAGCCCGGTCGGGCCGGCACCGGCCACGATCACATCCGGGTTCGGATCGGAGGAAACCACCCACGTATAATAACGATACGGTTTCGTAATTTAAAGGGTTGCGCTCCACCTCGCTCCGGACGCGGCTATCTTCGGTTCCATGAGCGTCGAGGCTGTTGAGCACATGCGGGTCGAGCGCCTGTACCGGTATCCGGTCAAGTCGATGCTCGGGGAGAGCGTGGAGACGCTTTTCGTCAACGCAGGCGGAGCCGAGGGCGACCGCCAGTTCGCGCTCATCGACGAAGCCAGCGGCCGGGTGGCGAGCGCNTGGACAACGGGGGGGGCGGGCGCTGTGACGGGTACCGGGTAAGGTGGAGCCGGGGGGAGGGGGGGGAGCGTTTTGTCGCAAAGGGGGGGGGGGCGGGGGGCGACCGCCAGTTCGCGCTCATCGACGAAGCCAGCGGCCGGGTGGCGAGCGCGAAGCAGGCCCGCCTGTGGCGGGGGCTCTTGTCGTGCGGCGCCGTCACCGAAGACCGCCGCGTACGCATCCTCATGCCGGACGGCAGTACGACGACAACCGACGAGGACGACGTAGATGATCGGCTATCGCGGTTTGTGGGGCGTTCGGTTCACCTGGCCGACAGCAGGCCTGCCGGCGCTTCGATTGAGCGCGCGGACCCCGATCAAGTGCTCGACATGGGCGTGGACGCAGAGGTCGATGCTCCGATCCTCGAACTGGCCCTGGCAACTCCAGGCAACTCGTTCACCGATCTTGCCCCCGTGCACGCGATCACCACGGCCACCCTGGAACACATCGGTGTCGAGGCCGCCCGGTATCGGCCCAACCTGGTGATCGCTACGCCGCCGGGCTATCCGGCGTATGCCGAGAACGGGTGGACCGATCAGATCCTCAGCGTGGGTGGAACGAGGCTGCGCGCCATGGGGCCCACTCCCCGCTGCGCCATTCCGACCCTTGAGCACGGTCAGCTCCCCCGGGCGCCACACGCGCTCCGCACTCCCGCAGCCGAGAATCGAGTCGAGGCCTTCGGGCTCGGTCCTCTGCCATGCGCCGGCGCATATCTTCAGGTGCTCTCCGAGGGCCGGATGCAGATCGGCGACCGGGTTTCGCTCGATTGAGCCGCCGCCGTTGATGCGTCCGGTTCGACCCTGAGACCGGGCGGCGAGCAGAGCGCAGAAACCCTTGCGCAACACCTCGACCAATTACTAGGATATCCAAGTATCTCGGGTATGCCCCGAGTCATACCACTTGCGCATCTCTCTTTGGACGGAACGCCATGACCACTCAAATCCCCCACTTCATCAACGGCCGGCGCACCACCGCCGGGTCGACCCGTACCGCCGATGTGCTCAACCCCAGCACTGGTGAGGTGCAGGCACAGGTGGTGCTCGCGTCGGCCGCCGATGTCGACGCGGCCGTCGCCGGTGCCGCCGAGGCCCAGAAGGAATGGGCCGCCTACAACCCGCAGCGCCGCGCCCGCGTGCTGATGAAGTTCATCGAGCTGGTGGGCCAGCACGCCGACGAGCTCGCCGAGATGCTCTCCTTGGAGCACGGCAAGACGGTCGCCGATTCGCACGGCGACATCCAGCGCGGCCTTGAAGTCATCGAGTTCTCGGTCGGCATCCCGCACCTGATCAAGGGCGAGTTCACCGAGGGCGCGGGAACCGGCATCGACGTGTACTCGATTCGCCAGCCGCTGGGCGTGGTCGCCGGCATCACCCCGTTCAACTTCCCGGCGATGATCCCGCTGTGGAAGGCCGGCCCCGCGCTGGCATGCGGAAATGCGTTCGTGCTCAAGCCTTCCGAGCGTGACCCCTCGGTTCCGCTGCGACTGGCCGAGCTGTTCATCGAGGCCGGGCTGCCGGCAGGCGTGTTCCAGGTGGTGCAGGGCGACAAGGAAGCCGTCGACGCCATCCTCGAGCATCCCGAGATCAAGGCGGTCGGCTTTGTCGGCAGCTCCGACATCGCGCAGTACATCTATTCCGGCGCGGCCGCCAACGGCAAGCGCGCGCAGTGCTTCGGCGGCGCCAAGAACCACATGATCGTGATGCCCGACGCCGATCTGGACCAGGCCGTCGACGCGTTGATCGGCGCCGGCTACGGCAGCGCCGGCGAGCGCTGCATGGCCATCAGCGTCGCGGTTCCGGTGGGCGAGGAAACCGCCAACCGCCTGCGCAACCGACTGGTCGAGCGGATCAACCAACTGCGCGTCGGACACAGCCTCGACCCCAAGGCCGATTACGGGCCCCTGGTCACCGGCGCCGCGCTGGAGCGGGTGCGCGACTACATCGGTCAGGGCGTCGAGGCCGGTGCCGAGCTCGTGGTCGACGGCCGCGAACGCGCCAGCAATGAGCTGACTTTCGGTGACACCAGCCTGGAGAAGGGCTACTTCATCGGCCCCACCCTGTTCGACAACGTCACCACCGACATGTCGATCTACACCGATGAGATCTTCGGTCCGGTGCTGTGCATCGTCCGCGCGCACGACTACGAAGAAGCCCTGAAGCTGCCCTCTGAGCACGAGTACGGCAACGGCGTCGCGATCTTCACCCGCGACGGCGACGCCGCACGGGACTTCGTCTCGCGGGTACAGGTCGGCATGGTCGGCGTCAACGTGCCGATCCCGGTTCCGGTGGCCTACCACACCTTCGGCGGCTGGAAGCGGTCCGGATTCGGCGACCTCAACCAGCACGGCCCGCACTCGATCCTGTTCTACACCAAGACCAAGACCGTGACCGAGCGGTGGCCGTCGGGCATCAAGGATGGCGCCGAGTTCGTCATCCCCACGATGAAGTAGCGAACCTGTGAATTTGCACGATCTGGACGACGACGAACGCGTGATCGCCGAGACGGCGGCCGCGTTCGCCGAAAAGCGCATCGCGCCATATGCGTTGGAGTGGGATGAGACCCATCACTTCCCCACCGACGTATTGCGGGAGGCCGCCGAACTCGGCATGGGTGCCATCTACTGCGGTGAGGACGCCGGTGGCAGCGGGCTGCGGCGCCTGGATGCGGTACGCATCTTCGAGGCTCTCGCCGCCGCCGATCCCACTCTGGCGGCCTTCCTGTCCATCCACAACATGTGCGCCTGGATGGTGGACACCTTCGGCACCGAGGAGCAGCGCAAGACCTGGGTGCCCCGGCTGGCGTCGATGGACGCCATCGCCAGCTACTGCCTGACCGAACCGGGGGCCGGCTCCGACGCGGCGGCGCTGCGCACCCGGGCGGTGCGCGACGGCGACGACTATGTGCTCGACGGGGTCAAGCAGTTCATCTCCGGGGCCGGCAGCTCCGATGTGTACGTGGTGATGGCCCGGACCGGTGCCGAAGGCCCGAAAGGCATCTCGGCGTTTGTCGTCGAGAAGGATGCTCCGGGGCTGAGTTTCGGCGCCCAGGAACAGAAGATGGGCTGGAACGCGCAGCCCACCGCGCAGGTGATCTTCGAGGGCGTCCGGGTTCCGGCGGACGCCCTGCTCGGCGCCACCGAGGGCACCGGGTTCGGCATCGCGATGAACGGGCTCAACGGCGGGCGGCTCAACATCGCGGCCTGCTCGCTGGGCGGGGCGCAGTCCGCCTACGACAAAGCGCTGAGCTACCTGGCCGACCGCCAGGCGTTCGGCGGCGCCCTGCTCGACGAGCCGACCATCCGGTTCGCCCTCGCCGACATGGCCACGGGTTTGGAGACGTCACGAAACATGTTGTGGCGGGCCGCGTCCGCGCTGGACACCGATCACCCCGACAAGGTGACGTTGTGCGCGATGGCCAAGCTGTATGTCACCGACAAGTGCTACGAGGTGGCCGATCAGGCCCTGCAGTTGCACGGCGGCTACGGCTATCTGCGTGAGTACGGTCTGGAGAAAATCGTCCGGGATCTGCGGGTGCACCGCATCCTTGAGGGAACCAACGAAATCATGCGCGTGGTGGTCGGGCGCGCCGAGTCTGCCCGCGCCCGCGCGGCGGGATAGGAGAGGTACGTGAGCACGATCGCGTTCTTGGGACTGGGCAACATGGGCGGGCCGATGGCCGCCAACCTGGTCACCGCCGGGCACACGGTGCGCGGCTTCGATCCGGTCCCCGCCGCGCAGGAGACGGCGAAGTCCAACGGCGTCAACGTGTTCGGCACCGGTGCCGAAGCGGTGGCCGGTGCCGATGTGGTGATCACCATGCTTCCCAACGGAGCCCTGGTGAAGAGCTGCTACGCCGAGGTGCTGCCCGCCGCCGCCGAGGGGGCACTGTTCATCGACAGCTCCACGATCTCGGTCGATGACGCCCGCGAGGTACACAAATTGGCACTCGAGAAGGGCTTCGCCCAGTTGGACGCCCCGGTCTCGGGCGGCGTCAAGGGTGCGGTGGCCGGCACCCTGGCCTTCATGGTCGGCGGCGAGGACGATGCCGTCGAGCGCGGCCGCGCCGTGCTTGAGCCCATGGCGGGCAAGATCATTCACTGCGGCGCCACCGGCGCGGGCCAGGCCGCCAAGGTGTGCAACAACATGGTGCTCGCGGTGCAACAGATCGCGGTCGGTGAGGCCTTCGTGCTGGCCGAGAAGCTGGGATTGGACAAGCAGGCCCTGTTCGACGTGATCACCGGCGCGACCGGCAACTGCTGGGCCGTGCACACCAATTGCCCGGTGCCCGGGCCGGTTCCGACGTCACCGGCCAACAACGATTTCAAGCCGGGCTTCGCCACCGCGCTGATGAACAAAGACCTGGGCCTGGCGATGGCGGCCGTGGAGTCCACGGGTTCGTCGGCTCCACTGGGCACTCATGCCGCCGAGATCTACGCGAAGTTCGCCGTCGATCACGCCGACAAGGATTTCAGCGCGGTCATCGAGACGCTGCGCGACTGATTCTCATCGCGTTCGTAACGTGGTGGCGGCAGAATCCGCCTTTTACCGCCGCCAGGTTACGAACGCAACGGCGCTGAAAACTATGC
>NZ_LT546207.1:4231859-4298441 GCF_900078665.2 Mycolicibacterium houstonense
CGGCGGCCGATCCGGCCATGGCGAGGGCATCGTGACCGGCCACCCCGAGTTCGGCCAGAGCCTGCCGGTACAGCTCGGCGCCGGGGGCGCTCACGTCATCGGTGGTGACGACGGTTTCCACCAGTCCGTCGCCGACCAGCTGGCGCACCAGCGGCTCGGCCCAGCGGCGCCTGCCGTTGGCGACCACGCCGACCGGCAGGCCGGCCAGGAACGCGTCGTTCACCAGATCCTCCAGCCCTGGCCGGGGCGCCAGGCCGGCGTCGAGGATCATCTCGTCGAACATCAGGTCCTTGGTCATGCAGATCTCGTCGGCGAGCAGTTCGGTCAGCACGTCGCACTCCGGCCCCACGCACCGCTTCCGGAGTTCGGCGGCGACCCGCTGACGTTCGTCGTGCAGCGCGAGCAGCTGCTGATACCGGGTGACCCCCCAGTTGATGGGCAGACCGTGCGCGGCGAACGCGGCGTTGAACACGACGCGATGCCCGTCGACATCGAGGTCAGACAATGCGTCGAGGTCGAAGATCACCGCACGCAGCGGATGGGCGCTGTTGTCCGGCTGCGAACAGTCCCACCAGAACCGTCCGGCACGCCACGACTTCTCTTGTGTTGACGACACCACATGAGAGTGGCCCACGTCACATCGTCGCCGCGTCCCCCGTAGGGGGGATTGAGCCGGTCAAGTTGATCTACCGATAGCGGCACCACCCTTAGGGTGATGCCATGGCGCCCTCCATTCCAGTGCGCCTTGTGCTGGTCGACGACCATGAGATGGTCATCGAGGGTCTCAAGGCCATGCTTGCCGCGTTCGACGACCGAGTCGAGGTGGTCGGTCAGGCCGTCGGCGCCGAGCGCGCGCTGAGCGTGATCGAGACGCTCGATCCCGACATCGTGCTGTGCGACGTGCGCATGGAGGGCTCCAGCGGGCTGGACCTGTGCCGGGTGCTGCGCGAGCGCGACCCGGACCGCAAGGTGGTCATGCTGTCGGTCTACGACGACGAGCAGTACCTGTTCCAGGCGCTGCGGGTGGGCGCGGNCCCGGGTGCCCGATCACATCGAGCTGGCGTTGTACCGGATCGCCCAGGAATGCCTGCAGAACGTGGTCAAACACGCCGAGGCCGACCGGGCGCGACTCACCTTCGCCGTCGACGACGGGGTGGCCCGCCTCGAGATCGTGGATGACGGAAAGGGTTTCGACACGTTCGAGCATCCGCTGGGCAGCGATGAGATGGGCGGCTACGGGTTGCTGTCGATGGCCGAGCGGGCCGAGATCGTCGGCGGCCGGCTGCACATCCGGTCCCGGCCGGGCGCGGGCACCACGGTCACCGCGACCATCCCGCTGCCCGCTGCGACCGGGTAGCCGATGGGCCGGCCGGCGCTACGCTCGAAGCAGTAATTCCACGATCGAGGAGTTATCGGATGCCCGCTCCGCGCTGGATCGCCCGAGCCAACAAGGTCGGCCTGAATCGCCTCACCCGGTTCATCGCCCCGTGGGCACCGGGCTGGGCCGTCGTCATCCACCGCGGGCGCAGGTCCGGCCGGACCTTCCGGACCCCGCTGTGGGCGTTCCGCCGGGGACACGGATTCGTCATCGCACTGACCTACGGGTCCCAGGCCGACTGGGTGCGCAACGTGCTCGCGGCCGGCGGGTGCGAACTGGAGAGCCGACGCCGTCACTACACGATGACCGAGCCCGAGGTCTACCACGACGCGAACGCCACGGACATGCCCGCGTTCATCCGGTTCATGCTGCGCCGGGTGATCAAGGCCCCGGAGTTCCTCAGCCTGCGGATCGCGGATTAACCGCCGAGCTTCCCGGCGAGTTCAGGGCACTCGTACTTGAGCGCCACGGTCACGATCGTCATTAGTGCGTCGGGTGGCAGGTCGCTGCCCATCTGGATCAGCGTGTCGACGACGTCCTGCTTGGACGTGTTGAAGCTGCTCTCGCCCATGATGCAGGCGATGATGATCTGATCGCGGATCGCGGCGTCGGAACCCTCCAGGCCCGCGGCCCGCACCTCGGCATAGGCCTCCGGCGGCAGCTCCGCGGAACCACCGCCCGGCGCCGTGGGAGTTCGTGTCGGCTTCGACGTCGAAGTCAAGGGCGTGACGCCTTCGGGGGCGGTGGCCAGGCCGGCGGTGGTGTTACTGCAGGCGGTCATCACCAAGACAGCGAGGGCACCCAGCGCCGCACCGGCCCGCCTGGCGTTCATCCGCCTCTCCCCTCAACTACTTTCGAGGTTAGTGCGACACGCACCGCGCGGGCCGGTAATCGCGCTCAGAAATCACCCGAATGCCGGCGCAGCGTCTCGATGGAGGACACCAGGGCCTGCGATTGCTCGTCCGACATCCCGACATCGGCGAACACCTGCTCGTTGAGCGTGACGGTGGCGTCCTCGACGGTCGAGCGCCCGAGATCGGTGATGCGCACCAGCGTGGTCCGGCCATCGGTGGGGTGCGGGATGCGTTCCACCAGGCCGTTGGCCTCCAGTCGCCGGATGGCGTGCGTGACGCTGGTGACGTGGACCTGCAGCCGGTCGGAGGCCTTCGTGATGGGCAGCGCCCCGGCCCGGCTGAACGCCAGCAGCCGCAGCAGCTCGAACCGGGAGAAGCTCAGATCGTAGGGCCGCAGCGCGGTCTCCACCCTGGCCAGCAGGATCTGATGGGCCCGCATCACCGATGTCACCGCGACCATGCCACCGGCCACATCGCCCCAGCCGGCGGCCTCCCAGTTCGCGCGGGCCTGCGCGATGGGGTCCCGCTTGTCCGGTGGCGAAGTCACGCCTCTTCTTACCGCATCACCGCGCAGACGCGACACAACCGCGCGCATTGCGCACCGGCGTCCCGCTGCTCAGCAGGCGGCACCCACCGCGCCCAGCACCGCCCGGGTGGACTGCCGCGCCCCGACGGTGATCCGCACGCCACCGTCGGCGTAGTGGCGCAGTTGCAGCCCGGTGCCGTCGAACACCTCCGGCCACGGCGTGGACCGACCGGGCAGGAACAGGAAGTTGGCCTGCGCGTCGGTGCTGTAGACACCGAGCGCCCGCAGCCGCATCTGCAGATAGTGCCGTTCGGCGGCGATCATCCGGATACGTTGGCGCAGCTGGTTTTCCGCGGCGTAGGAGGCGGCGACCGCAACCTGTGCGCTGAGCCCGATACCGAACGGCACCTGCATCCGCCACAGCTCACGGCCGAGATCGGGGGCGCAGAAGCCGTAGCCGATCCGCAGCCCGGCCAGTCCGTACGCCTTCGAAAAGGTGCGTACCACCACGACATTGCCGAACCGGGAGACCAGGTCCGGTCCGTCGATCNCCGCCTCGAGCAGTGCCGAACGGGGCGCGGACATCAGCTGCGCCCGCCCCACCGGACCGCGGCGGCTCCGGCGAAGTCACCGGCGTGGGCGAAGGCGGCCATCAGCACGGTGTCACCGGCCTTCACCCGACCACCGGCGACAGCCCGGTCGAAGTTGACGGGAATGCCTGCGGCGAAGAGGTTTCCACACTCGTCGAAGGTGTCGACGTGACGTTCGGGCGGCAACTCCAGCGCGTCGCGCCAGTTGCGCAGGAAGGCCCGGTTGGGCTGGTTGGTCACCAGCAGGTCGATATCCTTGGGCGGTACGCCGATTCGATCGCACACGGCGTAGGACACCTCGGGAACCTGGCGGTTTCCCCGGGCCAGCACCTTGGTGATCTTGCTTTCGGTGAACCCGATGCAGGCCTCCCCCGGCCCGGCCTGCCACCACTGCCGCGGCGGGTCGATGGCCAGCGTCATGTCACCGGCGTACTCGCCGTACGTGCGGCATTCCACGTCGAGGATCGGCGAGGCATCCGACAGCGTCACCAGCCCGACCGCCGCACCGTCACCGGGGACGGCGGCCTGGGCCTTGGGCCGGATCGTCTTCTGATCGAACACCGTCCCGGCCGCGTTCTGGGCGATCGCGATCAGCGCACTGCGTCCTTCGCCGGAGGACAACAGGTTGCGGGCCAGCTTGAGCGCCAGCACGAACGCCGCGCAGCCTCCGTTGTGCAGGTCGATCACCCAGTTCGGTTTCATCCCCAGCCGGTGCGCCATTCCACCGCCGCCCCCGTAGAACGGCATGTCGGGCAGCTGGGTGTGGGTGATCAGCACGTCGGCCCCCGTCACCGCATCGGCGCCGTGACGTTCGGTCAACCCGGCAGCGGCCCGCTCCACCATGTCGATCGCGGTCTCGCCGTCGGCCACATGATGGCGGTACCTCGGCGCCCGGAACATCCGGTTCTCCCGCAGCTCGTCGGTTTCGGCGAACTGGGCGTAATACTCCGCACTGATCGGCTCACCCGGCAGGTAGGTGGACACGTCGATGAGACTGACGGGGCTCTTGTCGGGGAACATTTCCGGCCTCACTTCATCCAGTCCGGGGTGACCGGCAGGCCGTTGCGGTGCCGGTATTCGGCGATGGCCTTGAGGTTCCGCAGTTCCAGCAGATGCCCGGGGCCGAACATGTCCCAGAAGTCTCCGACCCATACCGGGCGGCCCGGGGGCGCCGTCTCCGGATAGGGGTTCTCGTCGTAGAACGGGTGGTGGCAGTTCGTCCACAGCACAACCGATCCCGGCTTGTCGAAGACCACTTGCGCGTCGACGATGCGCATGAGGTAGATCATCCACAGGTGCTTGCCCTGGTCCCAGGCGCAGTGATAATCGACGGTGAGCGCGTCGCGGTGGGCCACCGTGCGGGTGTAGATCGCACTGCCCGGGCTGGTCGGCCCGGCGCCGAGGCGGTCGTGCGCCAGCCACAGTGCGGGCTCCTCGGTCGGGGTGAACCCGCGCAGACTGTAGGTCCACTCCTCCAGGCAGCGGGTATCGGACAGGTAGTCGAACAACTCGTCGGGCGGACACTCGATGTACTCGTTGACCGTGCAGTATTGACCGAACACCTGGTCGTGCGGGTACACCGACCGCATCATGTCCATGATGATCGGGGTGGCCTTCTCCTTGGGCGAGGTCTCGATCCGGATCAGCCCGTCCAGCGGGGTCCGGGAGCCCCGGTGGGCCGTGATGTCCTCAAGCGCGGGCAGTGACATGGGACCTGTTCTCCTCTGCTGCGGTGGAATGGTTGTCGAGGTTCTTGGTGGTGAGAAAAGCGGCGAACGGCGGAATTTCGTCGGCCGAGCATTCGACGCTGACCACCGCCGGGCCGTCGACGGTCAAGGCCTTGGCCAGTGCGTCGGACAGCTCGCCGGCCTCGGCGACATCGACGGCGAGCAGGCCGGGGAACATGGTGGCCAGCCCGCCGCCCAGCCGGCTCGGCCCGAACCGGTTGTAGGAGTACCGGTCCTGGTAGAACAGCTGCTCGCGGGTGACGCACATGGCGTGGGCGTGATTGTCGAACAGCACGAAGGTGATCGGCAGCCGGTACTGCATCGCGGTGTGAATCTCCATGCCGTGCATGAAGAATGAGCCGTCGCCGGCGATCACCACGGTGCGCTGCTGCGCCGCGGTCGCGGCCCGGTGAAAGGTCATGCCGATGGCCGCGCCGAAGCTGTAGCCCATGCCGCCCATGCCGAGCGCCACCAGGAAGCGACCGCCGCGCCGGGCCGGCAGATAATGGATCGCCGAGGCTCCGATGTTGCCCGCGTCGACGACGATGTCGGTCCCGTCGGGCAGCGCCCCGTCGAGCACCGTCATCGCGTCGCGGTACCGGATGCCCGGCCCGCTGTGGATCGGCGGCTGTAACTCGTTGCGCGGCCCCAGATCCGGCACCCGAACCGGCGTGGGCCGGCCCGGCCCGGAGAGCGCAAGGGCCAGCTGCGCCAGCGATTCGCGCAGGTCGTCGGAATGCACGTGGGTGCACGCCGGGTAGGGCACCTGGGCACCGACGGAGTAGACCGGAACAGATCGCAGCGCCTCGTCGAGCCCGGCCCGGGCCGTCACCGACATGCGGGTACCGACCAGCAGACACATCGCGCTCTGCGCCGCGGCGACGGGCACTCCGGGATGGCCCATCACACCGGATACCCCCAGCGCGGAGGATGAGCCGAGCCCAGGGGTGCCCGCCACGTCCTTNGCCCCGACGGTGATCCGCACGCCACCGTCGGCGTAGTGGCGCAGTTGCAGCCCGGTGCCGTCGAACACCTCCGGCCACGGCGTGGACCGACCGGGCAGGAACAGGAAGTTGGCCTGCGCGTCGGTGCTGTAGACACCGAGCGCCCGCAGCCGCATCTGCAGATAGTGCCGTTCGGCGGCGATCATCCGGATACGTTGGCGCAGCTGGTTTTCCGCGGCGTAGGAGGCGGCGACCGCAACCTGTGCGCTGAGCCCGATACCGAACGGCACCTGCATCCGCCACAGCTCACGGCCGAGATCGGGGGCGCAGAAGCCGTAGCCGATCCGCAGCCCGGCCAGTCCGTACGCCTTCGAAAAGGTGCGTACCACCACGACATTGCCGAACCGGGAGACCAGGTCCGGTCCGTCGATCCGGTGTGCGGCGACCAGGAACTCCACGTAGGCCTCGTCCAGCAGCACGACGGTGTCCTCGGGCAGCCGCATCAGGAACCGCTCGATCTCGCCGGCCGGCTCGATGGTCCCCGTCGGGTTGTGCGGACGGCACACCACCACCACCCTGGCTTTCCTCGCGGCCTCGGCCATGGCCGCCAGATCGTGGTGGCCGTAGGCATCGAGCGGGACAGTGACCGCCTGCAGCCGGGCCATCTGCGCGAAGATCGGGTAGCCGTCGAATGTCGGCGCCGCCATCACCATGGTGTCGCCGGGGCTGGTCACCGCGTGCAGCACCTGCATGATGACCCCGGTGGCGCCGGCCCCGACGATCACTTGCTCCTCGGCCATCCCGTCGTGATCGGCGATCAACGAGCGCAACCGCTGCGGGAGGAACTCCGGATAGCGGTTGGCGGCCTCGTCGCANGGCGGCCAGCGCCTCGGGCAGCGCGGTCAGGATGTCGCGGGGCGTCATGACTCGGCGGCAGTACACCGAGACCGCCGAGAACAGCGTGTGTGCGTCCAGAGCCCCGTTGTCCCCGCTGGTGTCCTGGAAGGCGCCGTGCCCGTCGAGCGCGGTCGGGGCCTGCCCGATCAGCGCAAGCACCGGGACCCGGCTGGCCAGTGACTCCCCGAGCCCGGGGACGGTGTTGAGGCACCCGCCACCGGAGGTCGCTGCCACGACTCCGATGCCCGCCCCGCCGCGGCTGTAACCGTCAGCCATTGTGGCAGCGGAAAATTCGTGCTTGGCCAGGATCGCGGTGATGTCCTCGCGGAAGAACGCCGCATCGTAGAGATCCTCGATGTTGGCCCCGTCCACACCGAAGATGTGCGAGATGCCGTTCGCGGCCAGATAGCCGACGATGTGGTCGACCACTCTGCGACCTGTGACCATGTGTCACCTACTTCCGTGCTCTGTAGGTGACACGACCGGTAGATGAGCCCGGTTCACCGCCAGCCTGGATTTCTGGAAACTCCCGGCCACGCCCCAGGAGACAGCCAGACACCCGCGGCAGAACTGGGCATAGTGGAAGGCAGGGTCGACACGACTGACTCGAGCCGGATCGGAGGCAAACAGGTGACACAGCCGCAGATGGATTGGGACGACGCCTACCGGCAGGACACGCCGCCACCGTGGAGCATCGGCGCCCCGCAGCCCGAGCTCGCGCGGCTCATCGAGGAGGGCAAGGTGCGCGGCGAGGTGCTCGACTCCGGGTGCGGTCATGCCGCCCTCTCGCTGGCACTGGCCGAACGTGGATACACCNCCGGCGGGCCGGCGTCACTGCCCGGTGTGGAACGCGATGGAGCCGGGCACATCATGATGCCCGGCTTCCTGCTGAGCGCCCACAAGGAAGCCGCCAGCTGAACCGACGACGCTCACAGCTGTTTTTCCAGCAGCACCTTGCCCTCAGGGGACGTAACCAATTGCACCGCAGCGATATCCGCCATCGGCGTCTGGGTGTTGCCGCTGGGTAGCGCGGTCGCGCCGGACAATCCCAGCCACGTCGCGATCTCCTCGCGGTGACCGTCGCGGCCGATCACCACCATGCCCAGGTTCTGCGGCGGCGCGTCCTGCTTGCCCCAGTTCCCGTAACTGCAGGCCATGTCGATGCGGGTCCCCCAGGCGTAACTGGTCATCGCGATGCTCGCGTTGATGGGCGTATCCGACATCTTGGACATGGCCATCATGTCCGCACCCTGCTGTTCGGTGCCGGTCTGCAGACCGAACACCTCGGGCCGGATGCCGACCACCACACCCACGGCCAGCAGCGCGGCGGCCAGGCCGACCGCGGCCGTGGTGACCCACCGCGCACGGCGCCGGCGCCAGCTGACTTTGGCCAGCACGGACTGCAACACCTCGGGGCGCAGCGGCGGATCGGGCTGTTCGGATTCGAGGGCGAGCACGTCGTCCAGCTCCAGCATGGCCAGCAGCGCGGGCATACCGCTCAGCTCGGCCATCGCCGACCGGCATTGGGCGCAACCCTCCAGATGGGCCTCATACTCGCGTCGCTCCCCAGGGTCGAGCGATCCCAGCACGTAGGCCGCATCCCAGGTCCGATACCGGTCGGATTCCACCGGATCAGGAATGTGGGGCACACCGAACTGTGTCATCGTGTCACCCCCATTTCCTGCAAGTTCAGTCGTAGCGCGCGTACCGCGTAGTGCAACCGCGATTTCACGGTGCCCTCGGGTATCTGTAGATCGTCGGCGATCTGCCCGGTGGTCCAGCCTTGGTAATAGGCCCGGCGGACCACCGCCCGGTGTTCGTCGGAGAGCTGGCTCAGGGCCGTGCTCAGCAGGATTCTGTCCAACGCGGTATCCACCTGGTCGGGTGTGGCAGCGGCGCCGGAATGGTCTGCCACCTGTTCGGGATCGGGCACCCCGGTTTCGTTGCGAAAGCGGGCGCTCCGGCGTTCATCAATGATCATGTTCCGCGCGACGGTGAACAGCCAAGCCCTGGCCGATCGATCGGTGTCGGCGGTGACATCTGGGTGGCGCCAGGCACGCAACAACGTCTCCTGCACCACGTCCTCGGCCCGGGCTCGGTCACCCGTGAGCCGTAGGGCGTAGCGCCACAGCGCAGCAGCGTGCTCGTCGTAGAGCACCCGCATCATGGCGGCCTCCGGATCATCCACTTCCCTACCTCCGTCTGTGATACGACGTGGGGGGCGATCCGGTTCAATTACTACCTTTGCGCACGGGCGGGCGCCAGAGCTGGCGCGTGATTCAGGTAGTGATTGCTGGCGTTAATTACTGGGTGAGGATTCTGGGCCCGTCCTCGGTGACGGCGACGGTGTGCTCCCAGTGCGCCGCACGGGTGCCGTCGGCGGTGACGACGGTCCACTCGTCTTCGAGGATCACGGTCTCGGTGGTCCCCAGGGTGAGCATCGGTTCGATCGCCAGGACCGAACCCGGCTCCAGATACGGGCCGCGCCCGGGGGCACCCTCGTTCGGCAGGAACGGGTCCATGTGCATCTGCCTGCCGATGCCGTGGCCGCCGTAGCCGTCGACGATGCCGTACTTGCGGTCGTGGCGGGCCTCGGCCGCGTGGGTCTCGACCTCGATGGCGTGCGAGACGTCGGTGAGCCGGTTGCCGGGCAGCATCGCCGCAATACCGGCCTCCATCGCGGATTTCGTTGCGGCCGAAAGAGCTTCGTCCGCGGGGATGAGTGCTCCGATGCCGAAGGTGACGGCCGAGTCGCCGTGCCACCCGTCGACGATCGCGCCGCAGTCGATGGACACCAGATCGCCGGCGGCCAGTTTCTCGTCGGCCGACGGAATGCCGTGCACCACACGGTCATTGACCGACGAGCAAATACTGGCCGGGAAGCCGTGGTAACCGAGGAACGACGGGGTGCCGCCACCGTCGCGGATGACGGCCTCGGCGATCTGATCAAGTTCCAGCGTGGATACGCCCGGGGCCGCGGCTGCCCGCACCGCGCGCAGTGCCGAGGCGACCAGCGCCCCGGCCACGGCCATCGCGTCCAGTTCTCCGGCGCTGCGCTGCGCGACGACCTTGCGCTTGCGCAACCCCGGCAATCTGATCACTTACCCAGTGCGTGCAATGCGCGGGCGAACACCTCGTCGAGGGCACCCACCGCATCCACGGTCTTCAGGTCGTCGCGGTAGTACTCCAACAGCGGCTCGGTCTCGTCCTTGTAGACCTTCATCCGGTTGCGGATGACCTCGTCGGTGTCGTCGGCGCGACCGCGGCCCTTGAGCCGGGTCAGCAGCTCGTCCTCGGAGACCTGGAACTCGACCACCGCGTCCAGCTTGGTGTTGCGCGCGGCGAGCATGTCCTTGAGTGCGGCGGCCTGCTCGACCGAGCGCGGGTAGCCGTCCAGGATGAACCCGTCGGCGGCATCGGCCTGGTCGATGCGGTCCTCGACGAGCCGGTTGGTCAGCTCGGCGGGAACCAGGTCGCCGGCGTCCAGGTAGCGCTTGGCCTCCAGGCCGAGCGGGGTGCCGTCACCGATGTTCTTGCGGAACAGATCCCCGGTGGAGATTTGCGGGATGCCGAGCTTCTCGGACAGCTTCTCTGCCTGCGTGCCTTTGCCCGCACCGGGCGGTCCGAGTAGAACGACTCTCACTTCAGGAACCCTTCGTAGTTGCGTTGCATGAGCTGGCTCTCGATCTGTTTCACGGTGTCCAAGCCGACACCGATCATGATGAGAACAGCGGTTCCGCCGAACGGCAGATTCTGTACCGAACCTGTGTTACCGACCTGCAGGAACAGGTTGGGCAGGACGGCGATGACACCCAGGTAGATCGAGCCGGGCAGGGTGATCCGGCTGAGCACGTACCGCAGGTAGTCCGCGGTCGGCTTGCCGGGCCGGATGCCCGGGATGAACCCGCCGAACTTCTTCATCTCGTCGGCACGCTCGTCGGGGTTGAACGTGATCGAGACGTAGAAGTACGTGAAGAAGATGATCAGGCCGAAGTAGATCGCCACATAGACCGGGTCCGCCGGGTTCGTCAGGTAGTCGGCGACGAACTTGTCCCACCAGCCTGTGCCCGGATTGGAGCTACCGCTCTGGATCAGCTGAGTGATCAGGTGCGGGATGTAGATCAGCGATGACGCGAAGATCACCGGGATGACGCCGGCCTGGTTGACCTTCAGCGGCAGGTAGGTGGAGGTGCCGCCGTACATCTTGCGGCCCACCATGCGCTTGGCGTACTGCACCGGGATGCGGCGCTGGCCCTGCTCGACGAACACCACGCCGACGATGATGAGCAGCGTCGCGGCGACGACCGCGGTGAACACCAGGCCGCCGCGGCTCTCCAGGATGGTCTGGCCCTCGGCCGGGATCCGGGCCGCGATGCCGGCGAAGATCAGCAGCGACATGCCGTTGCCGATGCCGCGCTCGGTGACCAGCTCACCCATCCACATCACCAGCGCCGCGCCCGCGGTCATCACGAGCACGATGACGATCAGACCGAAGACCGAGCTGTCCTGGATGATGTCGAGGCTGCAGCCCTGCAGCAGGCCACCGTTGGCGGCCAGCGCCACGATGCTGGTGGCCTGCAGGACGGCCAGCGCGATCGACAGGTACCGGGTGTACTGCGTCATCTTGGCCTGGCCGGCCTGGCCCTCTTTCCTCAGCTGTTCGAAGCGAGGAATGACGACCGTGAGCAGCTGAACGATGATGCTGGCGGTGATGTAGGGCATGACCCCGACCGCGAACACCGTCAGCTGCAGCAGCGCGCCGCCCGAGAACAGGTTGATCAGCGAGTAGATCTGCGCCGAGTCACCGCCGCTGACCTGCTCGATGCACTTCTGGACGTTCGGGTAGTTGACCCCGGGAGACGGGATCGACGCGCCGACCCGGTACAGGATCACCAGGCCCAGCGTGAACAGGATCTTCCGTCTGAGGTCGGCCGTCCGCAGCGATGAGATGAAAGCCGAAAGCACTCTTCCTCCTGCGCAGCCGACCTCTCAGCGCGGCGTGCCAAATGGGGCTGGTGGGGCCAGCGTCTTGGTCAAAGTCATGTACGACCTGCCCTGCAAGCTCGCAGCCTGCGGACTCAGCCGTCAAATCAGTCTACGAGAGTAACAGTCGCAGACGAGACCACCCTGCATGCGCCTCCATCGGACCGCCGAACCGCGGACTAAGCCTGTCTTCAGATTCGCGGCGTACAGTCGTCGGCAGCTCGTTACATCGCCTAACTAACACGTTGATTCTGACTGAACAAAGGGGGATTCATGGCGCCGACCACCGCCCGATTCGATGGGGACACGTGGGACCTCACTTCCAGTGTGGGCGCCACGGCAACGATGGTCGCGGCAGCGCGCGCGATGGCCACTAATGCCGAGGATCCGGTGATCGACGATCCGTTCGCCGCTCCCCTGGTTCGCGCCGTCGGGATGGACTTCTTCACGAAGCTGGCCGACGAGTCCTTCACCACCGAGGGCCTCGACGAGGAGGCCGCGACCGGCCTGATCCGCTTCGCCAACGGGATGGCGGCCCGCACCCGCTTCTTCGACGACTTCTTCCTCGACGCCTGCCGTGCCGGAATCCGGCAAGCCGTGATCCTGGCGGCCGGGTTGGACTCCCGCGCCTATCGGCTGCCCTGGCCGGACGGCACCGTCGTCTACGAGGTCGACCAGCCCGAGGTGGTCCGGTTCAAGACCGACACCCTGGCCGAGCTCGGCGCGGCGCCGACGACCGACCTGCGCACCGTGTCCATGGACCTGCGGTTCGACTGGCCCGCGGCGCTGATCGCGGCCGGCTTCGACCCGTCGGTGCCGACGGCCTGGATCGCCGAGGGATTGCTCGGATACCTCCCGGGCGACGCCCAGGATCGTTTGCTGGACCAGGTCACCGAGCTCAGCGCACCCGGGAGCCGGCTCGGCGTCGAGGGCGTGCCCGCCACCGAGACCAATGACGAGGAATCGATCCGGGCGCGGATGCGGGAGTTCACCGACCGCTGGCGCGCGCACGGTCTGGACATGGACCTCAACGAGCTGATCTACCTCGGCGACCGCGCCGACGTGACCACGTATCTGGAAGGGCACGCCTGGAAGACCACCGGCGTCTCGTCCAACGATCTGCTGATCCGCACGGGCCTGCCGCCCATCGAGGATGAGGCCCACGCGGCATCGGTTCTCTACATCAGCGCCGAGCGGTAGTTCCGAGAGATCAGGGGGCGCACCATGGCACGTTCTGACACCGACAGTTGGGATCTGGCCTCCAGCGTGGGCGCGACGGCGACGATGGTCGCCGCGGCCCGCGCGATCGCCAGCGCCGAACCCGAGCCGCTGATCAACGATCCCTATGCCGCGAAGCTGGTACGCGCGGTCGGGGTCGAGTTCTTCACCAAACTCATCGACGGCGACATCGCCCTCGACGGGGAGCTGGCCGAGGGCGCGGAGCTGATGATCGGGATCATGGCCGTGCGGACGAAGTTCTTCGACGACTTCTTCGCCGACGCAGCGGCGGCGGGCATCCGACAGGCGGTGATCCTGGCCTCCGGTCTCGACTCGCGCGCCTACCGGCTGCCGTGGCCGGACGGCACCGTGGTCTACGAGATCGATCAGCCCGAGGTGATCGGTGCCAAGACCGCCACCATGAACCAGATCGGGGCGGCACCGTCGGCCGAACGCCGCACCGTGGCCGTCGACCTGCGTGACGACTGGCCCGCCGCGCTGCGCGCCGCCGGCTTGGATCCGGCCGCACCGAGTGCGTGGAGCGCCGAAGGTCTGCTGGCCTACCTTCCGCCGGCAGCCCAGGACCGGCTGTTCGACAACATCACCGCGCTCAGCGCCCCGGGCAGCAGGCTGGCCACCGAGTTCCATCCCGACATGGCGGCCAACCTGCGCGAGCGCGGCAACGCGATGAGCGAGCAGTGGCGCCAGCACGGTCTGGACCTCGATCTGGGCAACCTCTGGTACGACGGCGAACGCAATTCGGTGGTCGAATACCTCACCGACGCCGGTTGGTCGGTGACCGCCCGGCGGCGGCCCGAGCTGTTCGCCGAGTACGGCCGCACCTTTCCCGCCGGGGAAACCGCAGCGCACCAACGTAATTCACAAGCGATCATCGCCATCAGAAATTAGGAACACCATGACCCGCACCGAAGGCGACAGCTGGGATCTGGCCAGCAGCGTCGGGGTCACCGCGACCGGTGTCGCGGCATCCCGCGCGCTGGCCACCAAGCAGCCCGACCCACTCATCAATGACCCATACGCCGACGCGCTGGTGCGCGCGGTGGGAGTCGAGCACAGCATCCGGCTCGCCGACGGCGAGGTGTGCGTCGAGGGTGACCTGATGCTCGACCGGCAGCGGATGTGTGAACAGATCGCGGTCCGCACCCGGTTCTTCGACGACTTCTTCACCGATGCAACGGCATCCGGGATCCGGCAGGCGGTGATCCTGGCTTCGGGCTTGGACACCCGTGCCTACCGGTTGCCCTGGCCGACGGGCAGCGTGGTGTTCGAGGTGGACCAGCCCGCGGTGCTGGAGTTCAAGACCCGCACCCTGGCCGAGTTGGGCGCCGAGTCGGCAGCCGCGGTGCACACCGTGCCGGTCGACCTGCGCGACGACTGGCCGGCCGCCTTGCGGGCCAACGGTTTCGATGCGCAGGCTCCGACCGCGTGGATCGCCGAGGGTCTGCTGATCTACCTGCCGCCCGAAGCCCAGGACCGGCTGTTCGACCACATCACCGCGCTCAGCGCGCCGGGCAGCCGGCTGGCCACCGAACACATGGATACCGCGGCCATGTCGAAAGACTGGTCGCAGCGGGTCAGCGAATGGTCGCGCAAGGTCGGTACCGACGTGGACCTGATGGATCTGTTCTATTCGGGCGATCGCAACCAGGCCCGCGACTACCTCAGCGAGCAGGGCTGGACAGTCACGGTGCAGCCCACCCGGGCGGCCTATGAATCGCACGGCTTCGACTACCCCGACGAACTCGCCGATATCGCCGGTGATTCCGGTTATCTGTCGGCAACCCTCCACACCTCGAACTAGACACCGGGAGACGCAGGATGGCACGCACCGATGGCGACAGCTGGGATCTGGCCTCCAGCGTCGGCGCAACCGCAACGCTGGTGGCGACCGGGCGGGCGATCGCCAGCCGCGATTCGCACGGCCTGATCGATGACCCGTTCGCCGCGCCACTGGTGCGGGCGGTGGGAATCGAGGTCTTCACCAAGATGGTCGACGGCGAACTCGATCTGGCCGACCTGGCCCAGCTCGCACCGGATGCCGCCGAGCGAGCACGCGCCAATATCGATGAAATGGCCGTGCGCACCCGGTTTTTCGACGACTACTTCATCGGCTCGGGCGAAGCCGGGATTCGGCAGGCGGTGATCCTGGCCTCCGGGCTCGACTCACGTGCCTACCGGCTGCCCTGGCCCGAGGGCACCGTGGTCTACGAGATCGACCAGCCCGAGGTGATCGAGTTCAAGACCCGCACCCTGGCCGAGCTCGGCGCGGAACCGACCGCACAACGCCGGACGGTGCCCATCGACTTGCGCGACGACTGGCCGGCCGCCCTGCGGGCCGCGGGCTTCGATCCGGCCCAGCCGACCGCCTGGTGTGCCGAGGGCCTGCTGATCTATCTCCCGCCGGAGGCACAGGACCGGCTGTTCGACAACATCGCCGCGCTGAGCGCACCCGGCAGCGCCGTGGCCACCGAATTCGTGCCCGGACTCAAGGATTTCGATCCGGAGAAGGCTCGGGCCGCCACCGCGACGTTCAGCCAGATGGGGCTGAACATGGACATGCCGTCACTGATCTACCACGGCGAAAGACATTCGGCGGCAGACTATCTGAGCACCAAGGGCTGGAAGATGACCGGAGCCACCCGCTCGGAGCTGTTCGCCCGCCACGGCCTTCCGGTGCCCGCCCTCGACGAGAGCGATCCGATGGGCGAGATCGTCTACATCGACGGCACCCTGCCCTGAACTCAGGCCGCGCGGCCCGATGAGGTGTCGGCTTCGGCGTCGTATTCGACGGGCGGTGGCGCCTCCGGCGTCCCGGGAATCTCGGTACCGTTGATCGGGCAGCGCGCGGTCTCCGGGGTTTTCACCAGCGCCAGGGCGCCGATCACGCATGCGCCCATCATGTAATAGGCCGGCACCAGGTTCTCGCCGGTCACATTGACCAGCCAGTCGTTGATCGCCGGTGCGGTACCGCCGAATATCGACGTGGACACGTTGTAGGCGATCGCGAATCCCGCGTATCGCACCTGCGTGGGGAACATGGCCGGGAAGGTCGCCGAGATGGTGGCCAGCTGCGGCACGTACAGCAGGCCCAGCACCGCGAATCCGATCACCGCGCCAACCAGGTTCGTTCCCATCAACAGGAACATCGGCACACCGGCGACGAACAGGCCCACCAATGAGAACCACCACATCGGTTTTCGTCCCACCCGGTCGGACAGATGCCCGGCGAGCGGCAGGAACACCATCATCGACAGCATGCCGATGATGGGCACCACCAGCGATTGGTCGGTGGACAGCCCGATGGCGCTCTCCAGATACGTCGGCATGTAGGTCAACAGCGTGTAATTCACCACGTTGAGCGCGACGACCAGACCACCCAACCGCAGGACGGGTCCCCAGTACTGCAGCAGCAGATCCTTGAACTCCGTGGTCGGTTGCGGTTCCTCCTCGCCGGCTTCGGCGAGTTCACGGAACACCGGCGTCTCGGCCAGCCGGGTCCGCAGGTAGACACCGATCAAACCCAGCGGTGCGGCGACCAGGAACGGCAATCGCCAACCCCAGGAACCCATCTGGTCCTCGGTGAGCACCAGCGAGAAGCCCAGCATCATCAGCGCACCCAGCGAGAAGCCGGCCAGGGTGCCGAATTCCAGGAAACTGCCGAGGAATCCACGTCGCCGGGACGGGGCGTACTCCGCCATGAACGTCGCCGCGCCACCGTACTCACCGCCGGTCGAGAAGCCCTGGATCATCCGCAGCAGCACCATCAGGATAGGCGCCCAGATGCCGATCGTGGCGTAGGGCGGGACCAGGCCGACACACAGCGTGGCGCCGGCCATCAACAGAATCGTTATGGCCAGCACCTGTTTTCGACCGATTCGGTCCCCCAGCGGACCCCAGACGAAGCCGCCGAGGGGACGGACCAGGAACGACACCGCGAACGTCATCAGGGCGAGCAGCGTCGCACTCTGCGTGTCACCGGGAAAGATCGCCGCGGATATGTAGCTGACCCCGTAGGCGTAGATGCCGTAGTCGAACCATTCGGTGGCGTTACCGATCGCCGAGGCGGCGACGGCACGCCGTTGAACTTCGGGAGGAGTCTCCTCCACGGTGGCCGGTTCGGCCGTTTCCGACGAATCTGGCGTCTTGTCGGTACTGTCCGATTCCGCGGTGCCCACGGGAACCTCCTCGTGTCTGACGACACTGCTCCCGTCGGATCACACCTTCGACGTCGGCTGATTCAGATCAACACCGCAGGGCCAGACCGTAGTTTTATTGGCTACCTTCTGCTCCGCAGCCGACGTTACCGCGCGGGGCCACAGGATGCGAATCACCGCCGTCACCGGCGGGTCGGTCAGCCGGCGATCAGAACCGGTACTCCCCCAGCCAGAGTGCATTCACACCGGTCACGGTGCGTTCAGCCTGATCCAGGATGCCCAGCACCGACTGGCCGAGCAGGCTGCCGACCGCCTGCGGCAGCGATGCGGCCGCCGGCTGCGAGGAAGGCTTGGGCCGCAACATCTCCAGCCACGACGAACCGGGATAGCTGAACACCCGCACCTTGGTGTCCGGATCCAGCCCGGCGAGCACCTTGGCTCGTGTGATCGCGGCGCGCAGCCCGCCGAGCGAATCGACGAGCCCGCGGTCCTTGGCGTCCGCGCCGGTCCAGATCCGCCCCCGCGCCACCTCGTCGACCTGTTCGACGGTGAGCTTGCGTCCGTCGGCCACCCGCTCGACGAAATCGGTGTACACCAGGTCGGTCTCGGCTTCGATCTGGGCCTGCTGTTCGTCGGTGAACGGTGCGTTGGAGGACCAGGCGTCGGCATTGGTGTTGGTACGCAAGGTATCCGAACCGACACCGAGTTTGTCCTTGAGCTCCCGGGAAACCAGCTTGCCGGTGACGACGCCGATCGAACCGGTGATGGTGCCTGCGTTGGCGACGATCTCGTCGGCCGCCATCGACACGTAGTAGCCGCCGGACGCGGCGACCGCACCCATCGAGGCGACGACGGGCTTGCCGCGCTCACGGGCCCGAACCACCTCGCGCCAAATGGTTTCCGATCCGGTGACCGAACCACCCGGGCTGTCCACCCGCAGCACGATGGCTGACACGTCGTCGTCGGCGGCCGCCTCGCGCAGCGCCGCCGCGATGGTGTCGCCGCCTGCGCTGGAGTTCCCGATGGGCAGCACCTGCGGTCCGCCGCGGCCGCTGACGATCGGGCCGTTCAGGGTCACCACCGCGATGGCGGGCTTGCTCTTGAGGCCCGGGATCGGTGGGGTGGGCACCTTCGGCGCGGTGCGCGCATAACGCGAAAGGTAGAGCCGCGGCAGAGCATCCGGATGGTTGTCGGCGTCCGCACCGGCCTCGGTGGGGCCACCGGACAGCTCACCGATGCGGGAGTAGGCCTCGTCTCGGAACCCGATGCGGTCGATCAGCCCACTGGTGACCGCGTCGTCACGCAACACGGGAGCGCGGTCGGCGAGGGCATTGATCGCCTCCGGGGTCAGGTTCCGGGATTCGCCGATGGCCTGCCATACCTGCGATTGCAGGCTCTCGATCATCCGGCCGTCGGCTTCACGTTGCGCTTCGGTGTACCCGCCCTCGGTGAAAACGTTTGCGGCCGACTTGTATTCACCGCGCGCGACGAACTGCGCCTCGATGCCCGCCTTGTCGAGAGCGTCGCGCAGGAACATCGCATTGGTGGCGAACCCGACCAGGCCGACNAAGGCGAACATGCGCCGAGCCTACCGGCGGCCGGACAGTGGCCGTCAGACGCAAAGATCCCCGCACGTCTGGCGTGCGGGGATCTCGGTCTGCTCGCGCAGAGAAAACTACAGCACGGCGGCGAGCCGCCAATTACAGCACGGCGGCGAGCCGCCAATTACAGTTCGGTGGCCGAACCGCCGGCAGCGGTGATGGCCTCACGGGCGCTACCGCTGAACTTGTTGGCGGTGACGTCGACCTTGACGGCAAGCTTGCCGTCGCCGAGGACCTTCACCAGGCTGTTCTTGCGAACCAGGCCCTTGGCGACGAGTTCCTCGACACCGACGGTGCCGCCCTCCGGGAACGCCTTGTTGATGTCGCCGACGTTGACGACCTCATACTCGGTCCGGAAGCGGTTCTTGAAGCCCTTGAGCTTCGGCAGCCGCATGTGGATCGGCATCTGGCCACCCTCGAACATCACCGGGACGTTCTTGCGGGCCTTGGTGCCCTTGGTACCACGACCGGCGGTCTTACCCTTGGAGCCTTCACCACGACCGACGCGGGTCTTGGCGGTCTTCTCCCCGGGAGCGGGCCTCAGGTCGTGAAGCTTGATAACGCTCATTTGACTTCCTCCACCTCGACGAGGTGATGCACAACATTGATCAGACCACGGGTCTGGGCGTTGTCCTCACGAACCACGGACTGACGGATCTTCTTCAGCCCCAGGGTCCGCAGGCTCTCGCGCTGCTTCCAGCGTGCGCCGATGGTTCCGCGCACCTGGGTGATCTTGAGTTCTGCCATGGTTATGCCGATCCCTCACGCGCTGCTGCGGCAGCCAGCGCTTCGCTCTCGCGCCGGGCCTTCAGCATGCCGGCCGGCGCAACGTCCTCGAGCGGCAGACCGCGACGGGCCGCCACCTCTTCCGGCCGCTGGAGCATCTTCAGCGCGGCAACGGTGGCGTGCACCACGTTGATCGCGTTGTCGCTGCCCAGCGACTTGGCCAGGATGTCGTGCACGCCGGCGCATTCCAGCACCGCGCGGGCCGCACCACCGGCGATCACACCGGTACCGGGGCTGGCCGGACGCAGCATCACCACACCGGCAGCGGCTTCGCCCTGGACCGGGTGGACGATGGTGCCGCCGATCAGCGGAACCCGGAAGAAGCCCTTGCGGGCCTCCTCGACGCCCTTGGCGATGGCGGCCGGAACTTCCTTGGCCTTGCCGTAGCCGACGCCGACCATGCCGTGGCCGTCACCGACGATGACCAGCGCGGTGAAGCTGAAGCGCCGACCACCCTTGACCACCTTGGAGACGCGGTTGATCGACACCACGCGCTCGATGTAGTTGCTCTTCTCGCCGCTGTCGCGGCCGCCACGGCCACCGCGGTCGTCGCGACGACCACGGCCGCCACGGTTCTCCTGCGCCGGAGCGGCTCCTGCCTGCTCGGCCATCATGCAGTCCTCTCGTTGACAGTCATCAGAATTTCAGCCCGCCCTCGCGCGCGGCATCTGCCAGCGCGGCGATCCGGCCGCCATAGGTGTAGCCACCACGGTCGAATACCACGGTCTCGACGCCGGCGGCCTTGGCGCGCTCGGCGATCAGCTGACCGACCCGAACGCTGTGTGCCTTCTTGTCGCCCTCGACGGCGCGCACGTCGGCCTCGATCGAGCTGGCAGCCGCCAGCGTGACGCCCTGCAGGTCGTCGACGAGCTGGACGTGGATGTGCCGTGCCGAGCGGTTGACCACCAGGCGCGGGGTCTCGGCGGTGCCGGAGACCTTCTTGCGGAGCCGGGCGTGCCGACGCAGCCGGGAGTTGCGGCGGGTCTCAGAGATGTTCTGCCCCACCGGCTTACGGGCGGCTGCCGTACCTTCTGCTTTGGTAGCCATGGTTACTTACCTGTCTTTCCGACCTTGCGGCGGATCTGCTCACCCTCGTAACGCACGCCCTTGCCCTTGTACGGGTCGGGACGGCGCAGGCGGCGGATGACCGCGGAGATCTGACCGACTTTCTGCTTGTCGATGCCAGAGACCGAGAACTTGGTGGGGGTCTCGACGGCGAAGGTGATGCCTTCGGGCGCCTCGATCACCACGGGGTGGCTGTAGCCGAGTGCGAACTCCAGGTTGGAACCCTTGAGCTGCACGCGGTAGCCGACGCCGAAGATCTCCATCTTGCGGGTGTAGCCCTCGGTGACACCGGTGACCAGGTTGGCCACCAGGGTGCGGGAGAGGCCGTGCAGGGAGCGGCTGCGCCGCTCGTCGTCCGGACGGCTGACCACGATGGCGCCGTCTTCGTTGCGCTCGACGGTGATCGGCTCGGCGACATCCAGAGTCAGGGTGCCCTTGGGGCCCTTGACCGAGACGTTGCGGCCGTCGATCGTCACATCGACCCCGGCGGGAACCAGGACCGGCTGCTTACCAATACGCGACATGTTCTGCTGCCCCCTACCAGACGTAAGCGAGGACTTCGCCGCCCACGCCCTGTCGTGCTGCCTGGCGATCGGTCAGCAGGCCGGAGGACGTGGAGATGATCGCCACGCCCAGGCCGCCGAGCACCCGAGGCAGGTTGGTGGATTTTGCGTAGACCCGCAGGCCGGGCTTGGACACCCGGCGCAGGCCGGCGATGCTGCGCTCACGGCTGGGGCCGTACTTGAGCGACACCACCAGGGACTTGCCGACGCGAGCATCCTCGGTGCGGTAGTCGTTGATGTAGCCCTCTTTCTTGAGGATCTCGGCGATGTTCGCCTTGATCTTCGAGTGGGGCAGAGTCACCTCATCGTGGTACGCCGAATTGGCGTTGCGCAGACGTGTCAAAAAGTCTGCGATCGGGTCAGTCATCGTCATGACAACCGGCTCACCTTCCTCGCGGCGGTTCCCCGTGCCCAGATTTTGGGGAGGCCTTCCGCAACCTGTTGTTGTGGGGTCTGTTACCAGCTGGACTTCTGCACACCGGGCAGTTCACCGGCGTGCGCCATCTCGCGCAGGCAGATGCGGCACAGCCCGAACTTGCGGTAGACCGAGTGCGGACGACCGCACTTGTTGCACCGCGTGTACGCGCGGACCGCGAACTTGGGCTTCTTGTTGGCCTTGTGGATCAACGCCTTCTTTGCCATGTGCTCAGTTCTCCTTGAAGGGGAAGCCCAGCGCCTTCAGCAGCGCACGGCCTTCGTCGTCGTTGGTCGCCGAGGTGACGACGGTGATGTCCATGCCGCGGGGGCGGTCGATGGAATCCACATCGATCTCGTGGAACATCGACTGCTCGTTGAGGCCGAAGGTGTAGTTGCCGGTGCCGTCGAACTGCTTTCCGTTCAGGCCGCGGAAGTCGCGGATACGGGGCAGGGCGATGGAGATCAGCCGGTCGAGGAACTCCCACATCCGGTCGCCGCGCAGGGTGACGCGAGCGCCGATGGGCATGCCCTCACGCAGCTTGAACTGTGCGATGGACTTGCGGGCCTTGCGGATCTCCGGCTTCTGGCCGGTGATCAGGGCCAGGTCGTTGACCGCGCCGTTGATCAGCTTGGCGTCGCGGGCCGCGTCGCCGACACCCATGTTGACAACGACCTTGACGACGCCCGGAATCTGCATGACGTTGTCGAACTCGAACTGCTTCTGCAGCGACTCACGGATCTCTTCGCGGTAGCGCTGCTTCAGCCGGGGCTGAACCTTCTCTGGTGCAGTCATCAGATGTCCTTGCCATTGGTCTTGGCGATGCGGACCTTCTTGCCGGTCTCCTCATCGACGCGGTAACCCACGCGGGTCGGCTTGCCGTCGGAATCGACCACCATCACGTTGGACACGTGGATGGGGGCTTCCTGGGTGACGATGCCACCCGACGACGCGCCCCGCTCGTTCTGCGAAACAGCGGTGTGCTTCTTGATCCGGTTGACGCCCTCGACCAGAACCTTGTCGCGGGTCGGGTAGGCCTCGATGACCTTGCCCTTGGCGCCCTTGTCCTTGCCCGAGACCACCAGCACGGTGTCGCCCTTGTGGACCTTCATCACAAAACCTCCGGCGCCAGCGAGACGATCTTCATGAAGCGCTTCTCGCGCAGTTCGCGGCCGACGGGCCCGAAGATGCGGGTTCCGCGCGGGTCGTTGTCGGCCTTGATGATGACGGCGGCGTTCTCGTCGAACTTGATGTAGCTGCCGTCGGCGCGGCGGCGCTCCTTGACGGTGCGCACGACGACGGCCTTGACCACGTCGCCGCGCTTGACGTTGCCGCCGGGGATGGCGTCCTTGACGGTGGCGACGATGACGTCACCGATGCCGGCGTAGCGTCGCGATGAGCCACCGAGCACACGGATGCACAAGATCTCCTTGGCGCCCGTGTTGTCGGCGACCTTCAACCGCGATTCTTGCTGAATCACTCGATCTCCTGACCTGGTTTTGTATGCACGCCAGATACCGACCTGGACGTGCGCGGTCTTTGTTTCCGAAGGGCACGCGGGGCTGACTCAGAACAGCAGTCAACCGAGGTCTGCCCAAGGCAACCCCTACATACTAGGTGAGCACGTCGAATGCGCCAAATCGTCGAGATTTGCCGCCGAGCGTGCGGTGAGATCGCGGTTGGGCTGGGAAACGCGATCTGGGCGCACCCTCGGTGCGGGAGCCCTTCCCGCTCAGCTCACCACGCAGCGGAAACCGATGTGCGTGGTGGCGCTGTCCTGCGATTGGGGCGAGCGGGCCGCCGGTCGATACCGGTGACAGTACTCGGGCGCGCACAGGTGCGAACCGCCCTTGAGCACCTGGTTCACCGTCGGATCGGCCCCGGCGGGCGGGCAGCAAGCGGGCGCGTCGGCCCCCGGCCGGTGCTGTCCGGCGAACCGCGTGGTGGTCCACTCCCACACGTTGCCGATCATGTCCGACAGCCCGAAGGCGTTGGCCGGGAAGCTGCCGACCGGCGACGTGCCGCGCCAGCCGAGTGCCCCGTCGTTGCGGTAGGGGAAGCGCCCCTGCCAGGTGTTGGCCATGAGCACACCGTCCGGGTTCACGTCGTCGCCCCACGCGTAGGTGCCCTCGACTCCCCCGCGCGCGGCGTACTCCCACTCAGCCTCGGTCGGCAGCCGGCGCCCGGCCCAGGCCGCGTATGCCGCGGCATCCGGGTAGGCCACCTGTACGACGGGGTGGTCGTCGGCAGCTGGGTCCCGATCGGGCCCGAACGGGCGTCGCCAGTTGGCGCCGGGCGCCCAGTCCCACCATCGGCGACGTCGTCGCCGGAAGTGTGGTGACCGGCGCGGCGGTGACGGTGGAGGCGAACGGGCCCTCGACAACGCGACTTCCGCCCCCGCAGGCCGTCGCCGCCACGACCACCGACACTGCGGCACCGATCCGGGTCACCACAGGTTTCATCGGGTCAGTCCTTGGCGAAGGCCGCGGCGAGCTCGCGCTCGAGATCCTGGTACGGCCGGCCGGACAGGTCGACGGTGACCCGCCCGATGGTGCCGCCGGTGAATGCGAACGGGGCCCGATAGCGCCGTGACACCGCGGATCCGGGATTGCGACCGATACAGATGCCGCCGCCGGCGAGCGCGAACATGCCGGGATGGGTCTGCATGCCGGTCAGTTCGGCCACCGTGACGCCGTCGATGAACAGCGCGGTGTCCCCGAGCGGGGTGTGGCTGCCCTCGACGGTGCCGTCCCGTACGAATTGCACACCGAAGATGTGACGTCCCAACGGAATCGGATCCGCAGAGCTGAGCACCTGTTCGTGCTCACCGAGAAAGTTGTAGACGTAGTGCAGCCGGCCTTCGGCCAGGTACAGCACGTGGCCACCGTGGGCCCCGCCCTGCTTGAACAACACGCCATGCGCCTCCCCGCCGGTCACGGTGACATCGGCCAGCACGGTGAATGACTGTCCGCGCAGTTCGGCCGCCGCACCGAGCCCGACCTCGGCGGTGTGGGGGTAGTAGGTGTAGCTGGACCGCTCCCCCGCCAGGTACGGACGCCACCGGGTCATGGTCTCCAGGATGTTCAGGTCGGCCAGCGGGCACCCGTTGTACTTGTCGGCCTCGCTGAACCACAGGGCCTTGAGTTCTTCGAGTTTCTCGGGCTGCTCGGCAGCCAGGTCGTGGCACTGGCTGCGGTCGGACTCGATGTGGAAGAGCTCCCAGCGGTCGGCATCGAAGTGCGACCAGCCCGACGGGGTGGCGGCGTGCACCGTGTTGGCGAACCAGCCCTTGTGCCAGATTCCACGGGTGCCGAGCATCGTGTAGAACTGGGTTTCCTTGCCCGTCGGGGCGTCCGGATCATCCAGCGCCACTTTGAAACTCACTCCGTCAAGCGGCTTCTGCGGAATGCCGCGCACGCTGGCCGGCGGGGTGAGGCCGAGCAGGTCGTACACCGTGGGGGTGATGTCGCAGACGTTGACGTAGTTGTCCCGCACCGCGCCGTGGGCGCGGATCCCGTTGGGCCAGGAGATGATCGCCGTGTCGGCGATCCCCCCTTCGTGGGAGGCGTACCGCTTGAACAGCTTGTAGGGAGTGTTGAACGCCATCGCCCAGCCGATCGGATAGTGGTTATAGGTCTCCGGCGAACCCAGCCGGTCGACGAATCTCAGCCCCTCCTCGGCGGTGTCGATGTAACCGTTGAAGAACTTCGTCTCGTTGACCGATCCGTTCGGCCCGCCCTCGCCGCTGGCACCGTTGTCGGAGATCACCACGATGATCGTGTTGTCGAGCTGCCCGGTGTCCTCCAAGAAGTCCAGGATCCGGCCGATCTGGGCGTCGGTGTAGGACAGGAAGCCGGCGAACACCTCGGCCATCCGGGCGAACAACCGCTTCTCGTTCGCCGTGAGCGATTCCCACGGCCGGACGGTGTCCTGCGCCGGCCATGGTTCACCGTTGGGCCCCTTGACTTCCGCGTACGGGTTGACCGGGGAGAGCTCGGTGTCGGGCGGCACGATCCCCAGCCGTTTCTGGTTCGCCAGCACCACGTCCCGATAGGCCTCGTAGCCCATGTCGAACCGCCCGGAGTACCGGTCGGCCCATTCCTTGAACACATGGTGCGGGGCGTGCCCGGCTCCCGGGCACAGGTAGGTGAACCAGGGTTTGTCGGGGGCGATCACCAACGCGTCACGGATGAACTCGATGGTCTTGTCGGCCAGGTCCTGTGACAGGTGGTAGCCCTGCTCAGGGGTGGCGGGCGGATCGACCGGGTGGTTGTCGTACACCAGGTCCGGGTACCACTGATCGGTCTCTCCGCCCAAGAAGCCGTAGAACCGTTCAAATCCGCGTGAGCACGGCCAATGACGTTTGGTGGCAGCGAGGTTGGACTCCTCCAGCGGGGTCAGATGCCACTTGCCCACGCAGTAGGTGTTGTAACCGTGCTCGGCGAGCACCTCCGACAGTAGGGCGGTCTCGAACGGTATCCGCCCGTTGCAGTTCGGGAATCCGTCGGTGAACTCCTCGATGGTGGCCATCCCGACCGTGGTGGCATTGCGACCGGTCAGCAGCGAAGCTCTGGTCGGTGAGCACAGCGCGGTGGTGTGGAACTGCGACAACCGGACGCCGCGCTCGGCGATGCGGCTCATCGCGGGCATGTCCACCAAGCCGCCGAAGCAATCCCAGGTCGCGATGCCGGTGTCGTCCCAGACCAGATACAGCACATTGGGTGCGCCTGCGGCTGCCGTGGGCGCCGCGTAGGGCCCCCAATCCGGTTCGGAGTCCCTGATATCCAGTTCGATCTTGCCGTTGAACGCTGAGTTGAAGCCGGCAGCCATGGGCTTACCTTTCTCCCGGTTGGCGATTCGGCACCGGTAAGGCTGATCGCGGAGGAGATTACACCTGCCCGCCGGCACTCGTCGGGGAAACTGACGTTGCGTTCAATATGGGCGTCGAAGCGGCCGAACCCTGCTCGGCACCCACGTCGGGGTCGGTTCCTGTCGGCGGCGGATCGGTGAGCCCCTTCAGCGGACCGCCCATCCGAGCCACGAGGGGGCTGCAGGCGGCGAGCGTCGCCAGTATCGCCGACACCACGACCGCGCCGACTGCCCCGTGCGCGTCGGCCGCAACGCCTGCGAGTGCGGTGCCCGCGGCCCCGCCGCCGAGTGCGGCGCTGTTGAGCCAGCCGAACGCCTCCGTCGCGGAGTGCTCGGCGATTTCGCGGGAAACCATGAGATACAAGGCCGACATCGCGGGAGCGAAGCCCAGCCCCGACACGAACAAGGCGGCGAACTGCAGGCCGAGGTTGTCGACGATGCCGAAGACGGCCGTCCCGATCGCCACGATGCCCAGTGCGGCGACGAGACCGAGGAGCCCAAATCGACGGTGCCCGAATACCAGGCCGCCGATGAGGGATCCGACGCTCGCCACCGCGATCGCGAGACCGGCGGTGAGGCCGGTGCGTCCGAGCGCGGCGACGATGCCGACTTCCAGGGCCATGAACGAGGCCACCAGCGCGAGGCTGGCGATCATCGCGAGGATGACGGCCCGATTCGCCATCACCCGGCCGAACGCCGAGGCGCCCTTCGTCGGGGCCGGCCGCAGATGCCGGGCACTCAGCAGGAACCAGCCGGTCCCGATGACGGTGACGAACGCGGATGCGACCAACGGGATCGCGGTCGACAGCGCCGAGGCGAGGAAGGTCGTGGCCACCGGACCGACAACCCAGATCAGTTCCTGCGCAGTGGTATCGAACGCGAACAGGGCGCGAACACCGTCCCGGGGAACCAGTTGCGGGTAGAGCGCGCGGACCACCGGCATCAGGGGCGGCACCGACGCGCCGATCACCCCGCCAAGGATGAGCAGCGGCGCCGGAGCCGAACCGGCGAAGGCCAGGGCCAGCATCGCGGCGCCGTTCGCCAGCGCCGCGACGACCAGTGTCGCCGACCGGACCCGCCCGGCCAGCCGGGCGGTGACCGGCATTGCCACCGCTTCCCCCACGCTGACACATGCCACCGCGGCACCGGCCAACGCGTAGGACCCGGTCTTGGACTGGACGTGCAGCAGGATCGCCAGGTTCAGCATGCCCAACGGAAGCCGGGCGAACAGCTGTGAGGCAGTCACGTTCAGCACGCCCGGGACCCGGAGCACGTCGCGATACACCCGCATGACCGGCTCCCTTCACTGACCACCGAACGAGACCGGCCAACTATACCGTCCAGACGGTACAGTTCATATGGCATTGTCGTAAGCTCCTGAGCATGGCTTCGTCGCGGGACCGCATCCTCGATGCCTACGCGGACCTGCTCGCCGTCGAGGGCGAGCGTTACGCCACCCTCGACGCGGTGGCCGCAAAGGCCGGCGTCTCGAAAGGCGGGCTGCTCTACCACTTTCCGTCGAAGGACCGGCTCGCCGGCGCGCTGTGCGAACGCCTGCTGACACTGGCGGCCGACGATGTACGAACGATGCGCACCGCCCCCGAAGGACCGGCCCGTTACTACATCCGGACCTCGAACTACGAGGGCACCCCGCTCGACCGGGCGCTGGTCGCGGTATCGCGACTACAGCAGGCAGGCGACGAGCAGGCCCGGACGGTCATCGAGTCGGTTTCGGGTGACTGGCTCAACGTGCTGCACGAGACACTGGGCGACCGGGACGTCGCCCGCGCGGTCAAGCTCATGGGTGACGGCCTCTACTACAGCGCTCTGCACCGCGCGCTCGGCGGCCACGTGGTCAGCACCGACGCGGACGAAGGACTGCTGGCCGTGATCGACCGGATCACCGCCGACTCAGACGTGGGCAGGTGATCGCCTGCCCTCACTTCCGGTAGGCCTGCAGGCGCGCGGCGATACCGTCGAGCAACAGCTCCAAGGCCGACTCGCAGGCGCTCTGTCTCATCGACTCGTCGAGTAGGCGGCTGCTGGCGGCGATGTTCGGGTGCGTCTCGGCGGGCAATTGCCCGTAGGTGTCGCGCCACTTGTCCTCATCGCGCCGCTGATGCTCGGCGGGCAGAGCCTCGAACGCGGCGTCGAGCGCAGCGAACCCCAGCATCTGGTCGATGAAGGCGTGATACACCTCGACGGCTTCGCGCTCCGGGAATCCGGCCGACCGTAGGATCCCCAAAACCGTTTCGATGACGTGGATCTCGTGTGCACTCCCGGTCACCCGGCTCGCCGCCAGCACTCCGGCCTGGGGATGTTCGAGGTAGACACGGTGCACGCGCAATCCGAGCTCACGCATGTCCTCCCGCCACCGACCGGTCGGTTCCCAGCCTTCGACGACACGTCGCAGCAACTCGTCGGTGATGGCCAGCACCACGTCCTCGATCCCGGGGAAGTAGCGGTACAGCGCGGTGGGGTCGGCACCGAGTGCGGTACCGAGGCGCCGGACGGTCAGGCCCACCGCGCCGTGATGCTGCAACACCCGCAACGCGGCCTCGACGATGAGCTGCTCGGACAGCACCACCCCCTGCTTCGTCTGCCTCCGCCGCTGTCGCGGAGATTGCGACTTCAAGGTCCGACCCATCCGCCTTGCCTTCCGGTGCTTACGTCAACACCCTTGACCCATTTTGCGGCGCGCCGGCGCGGCGGCGCACGACAATTGTCTTCTGGGTCCGGCGATGGCCCCGAGTGGGCGCGTCGCGTCACCGGCAAGACAGATCACCGCGCAGGCCTAGGCGAGGTAGACCTTCCGCAGCGTCTCGCGCACCGTCCAGGTGGTGTGTTGCCCCGCGTACAGGCGAACGAGGCTACCGGGACGCAGCGCGATCGACGGGGAACCGTCGTCGAACGCGACGGTCGCGTCGCCGCTGAGGACGACGAACACCTCGTCGGCCTCGACATCGCGGGACACCCCGGGCGTATGTTCCCAGACCCCGACGGCCAGGCCGGAGAACTCGATCAGGTCGCGATGCCCCGTCGTCGGCGTTCCGTCCACCACCAGCTCGTCGGCGAGCGGCGTGTGGTCGAGCGCCAACGCGACCGTGTCGATGGCGTTGCCGGGCAGCGCCGCGTTCTCGCTCACGAGTCGAACCCCAGACCCACCGCGTCGAGCGCCTTGAGCAGGATGTTGCGCCGCCCCTCACTGTGGTCGGCCCGGTCCAGCGCCCAGCGGGTGGCCTGAATACCGGCCGATGCCAACGGTTCCGGCGGGAATGGCAGCGGCATCGACTTGACCATCTCGACCTCGGTGCGCGGCGTGGGCTTTCCGGCGAAACGGTCGAGGATGACCTCGGCGGCGAACCGCGTGGCCGCCACGCCGAGCCCGGTGAACCCGGCGGCGTACCCGACCCGGCCTCCGTACGCGGAGCCGAAGAACGCGCAGAACCGCGTCGAGGTGTCGATCACGCCGCCCCACCGATGGGTGAAGCTGACATCCTCCAGTTGCGGGAATGTCGTGAAGAAGTGGCCGGCGATCCGACGATACGTGGCGTCCCGGTCCTCATACTCCGGCCGGATATGTCCGCCGAAGTGATAGACGGCGTCGTATCCGCCCCACAGGATGCGGTTGTCCTTCGACAGCCGGTAGTAGTGGAATTGGTTCGACATGTCGCTGATGCCCTGCCGGTTGCTCCAACCGATCTCGGCCAGCTGGGCATCGGACAGCGGCTCGGTCATCAACGCGTAGTCGTAGACCGGCACCGTGTGATACCGGTATCGCTTCAGCAGCGACGGAAAACCGTTGGTCGCCAAGACCACTCGGTCGGCCTGCACGGCCGCCCGCTCGGTGCGGACCGTGAGCGGCCCACCGGGGCGGCTGCGGCCGAGGCCCAGCACCTTGCTGTTCTCATAGATCTCCACACCCAGTTCCGTTGCGGCACGAGCAAGTTCGCTGGCCAACTTGGCTGGATGCACCATCGCGGTGGTGTCCTTCGACCACACCCCGGCCAGGTACGTCGGTGAGTCGACCTCGGCGCGGATCGCCTGCTGGTCGAGGTAGACCTGACCTGGCTTCACGGCTGCCGACGCCAGTTCGGCGGCCTGGTAGGGCTCGAGCGCCACCGCGAGCGAACCGGTCCGCTCGAAGTCGCAATCGAGACCCAGCGAATGGACGGTGTTCTCGATGCCGTCGAGGTTCTCCAGCCCCAATCGGTCGAGGACATCCATTTCGTCGGGCCATCGGTTGCGGCCGTTCTCCTCGCCGTGGGTGAGCGACGCTTCGACGAAGCCGCCGTTGCGGCCCGAGGCCGCCCAACCGATGGTCTGGCCCTCGATCAGGGCGACCCGGATGCCCGGATCCCGCTGCTTTGCCACCAACGCCGACCACAGACCGGTGTACCCGCCGCCGACCACCACCAGGTCGTAACGCGAGGATGCTTTGGTCAACACCGGATAGCGGGCCTGAACAGGCAAGTCATCGAGCCAGAAGGGTTGAAGAGTGGAGTTGGCCAGCGCTCGGTCGACGAGAGCCGCAGCGGGGGTGTTGCGTTCGAAAACGGTTTGCACGGGTATCTTCCTAGGCAATGAGCTACCACCAGTAAGAAGCATTTCCCGCACTACCTCAAGGGTGTTGACGTAAGCGCAGCAACTCGGGGATCAACACCCGGGTGTCCGGCACGAACGGCCACTCCGGGTCGGCAAGGTGGGCGGCCAACTCCTCATCGGTCCACCACCAACCGTCGACGATCTCCTCGGGTTGGTGACGGACCGGACCGTCCCACCGCGCCTCGAACGCAAACAGGTGACAGCGCATGGGTTTTCCGGCCCACCACCCGTCCCAGGCCACGCTGGCCAATGGTGTCAAAGCGGGCCCACTGATGCCGAGTTCCTCGGCCAGCTCCCGGGTCGCGGCCTGCGTCGGCGTCTCCCCCGGATCCACCACGCCACCGGCCAGACAATCGTGCATGCCGGCGAACACCGCCTTGGTCATCGTGCGCCGGTGGACGTAGATCCGGGACCCGTCGACCGAACGCACCAGCACCCCGGCGCTGGCATGCCACAGCCCCTCGGCATAGACACGGGAACGTGACGCCGTGCCAACCACATTGGCGTCGGCGTCATACACGGCGACGAGTTCGTCGGCCACGCTAACGGTCGATCCGGTTGATCGCCTGCCGCCGGTTGGCCGCACCGAGCTTGCGATAGATCGACCGCTGATGCGTCTTGAGAGTGTTGACCGAGATGGACATCTTGTCGGCGATCTCCTGCATGGTCATCGCGGTGCGCAGGAAGGCCAGGATCTCCCGCTCGCGAGGGGTCAGATCGGCCACTCGGGTACCGGCCCGGTCGTGTTCGCACGCCAGTAGCGCTTCCTCTACGAAATCCGGACGTGAGGTGCAGGACAGGTGCGCGGCCAGCAGTTCCTTGCCTGCGGGATCCGGATTGTCGGCGAATTGGTAGCGCACCCGCTCCGGGCCTGCCACGGTTATCACCTGCTCCATCCGCTGGTGAGCCACCACCGCGTCTCCGCGCATCCAGGCCAGCAGTGCCAAGGTGTGCAGCGCGTACGCCGCGACGTTCCCGGGCACCTGCGGTTCCAGCGCCTGGTGGGCCAGACGATCGGCCAGGTCGGGCGCCCCGAGGCGTCGGCACATTCCCGAGAGCACAGCCGACACCATGGGAAGGTGATCCGAACCCACCACTGCGGCAGCGATTTCCAGCGCCAGCTGTTGATCGCCACGGGCCTCGGCCAACCTCGCCCGACTCGCTGCCCGGTAGCTGACCCACGGCACGCCATGGGTATCCGCATCAGGCATTCGGGCGACGGCCGCCTCGGCGATGTTCAACACATCGGCGTCGTGCAGAGTCGATGCGGTGAAGGCCAGGAACATCCGCGCGGTGTCCGGGTATCCGACTCCGGCCGCCGCATCCGCCGCGATGAAATGTTCCTTGGCCGAATCCATCTCACCGCGCCAAAACTGGATCCAGCCGGCGGTGAATCGGTCGATACCGTCGCCGTCGTGCGACAGCCACAGTTCGGGGGTGGACTCGTCGGACGCCACGACCAGCTGTAGCGCCCGCTCGGCGCGGCCGAGCTCACCGGCGTGAGCGAGCGCGAATGCCAGGTTCTGCCGGGCCCGGTGGGCGACCTCCGGGAGCCCCAATGCGGTGCACTCGTGCACCGCGGCCTCGAGCAGGTCCGAACCGCGTGTCGGACTGCGCCGCGTCCGCGAATCCGCCCATCCGAGAACGAATAGCGCACACGCATAGATGCGCGGGCTGACCACATCCCGGTTGGTCAGCGCCGCCTCGACGCGACCCGCCGCGGTCGCCATCACTTCGCGGTCATCGGAGATCAGCAACTGGGTCACGTCGGCGATGAACTCCAGCCGTCCCGTTGTCGCCACCGACTGCGATATCGCCCCGGCCCGCTCGAACAGCAGTGCTGCCGTGACAGCATCGCCGGCCACCGCGCGGCAGCCGGACCGGATCATCAGGGTCTCCGGGTTCTCCCCGAACGCCTCGCACAGCCGCAGGCAGGCCAGATCGAGCGCGGCGGACCGTGATTGCAGCAGCAGCTCCAGCCAGTGATCGGCGACCACATCATGGCCGAGGCGGTCCTCGGCGCGGATCGCGTGCTCGATGGCCTCCAGCGGATACTTCTGCCCCAGCTCGACGGCCGCCAACCGGTTCAGCCGCTTCCACTCCCCCGGGTGGCGGCGCCGCAGGATCTCCTGGCAGTGCGTGACGAACATCGAATGCCATTGATAGACAGCGCTTTCCCTGGTGCCGATCCGCTCGAGGAACAAGCCGGCGGTGACACAGTCATCGAGCAGTTCCGCACTGTCCGGGCGATCGGTGAGCACGCGGGCCAGATGCGCGTCGACCCGTGCGCACACGGTCACCTTGAGCGCGAAATCGGCCAGGTCAGGGCGCATCCGGGCGAGCACTGCGGTAGCGATGTAGTCGGTGAGGTCAACGCCGTCGGCAAATGACGGTGCGCCGTCGCCGCCGACCAGGACGAGCCGAACGGCCGCGGGCCAGCCCCCGGTTGCGGCAAGGACGCGGTCGATGTCCTCAGCTGTGAGCGAGGTATCGGTCAACCCCACAAGGGTGCGGACATCGTCATGGGTGAAAGCCAGTTCATCGGTTCCGATCACCGCCACCTTGTCGTGGAGCCGTAGCCGCGCCCACGCCGCGCCCACCGGGTCGGTGGTGATCAGGACGAATCGCAGCCACTGCGGGCCGTTTTCGACCAGCCCGACGACATCGGCGTCCGGCCACACCGACCGGGCCAGCTGGAAATCGTCGATCACGACGGTCACGTTCCTGGGCGGTTCGATGACCCTGAGGACGTCGACCGCCTCGTCGTACGACGTCGAATCGAACACCGCGGACAACGACTGGTCCAGTGAGCTGTCCGCCACTTCTCGTGCCGTGTTCAGCAGCGCGGTCAGCACGCCGCGCAACACGTCGGTGCGGTCACCGACCCGGTCGGTCAGCGTCAGCCATGCCACCGAGCCGGGCCGGTCACGACGGTGTTCGTCCGCCCACTGCGACACCGCGACGGTCTTGCCGAACCCCGACGGGGCAGCCACCAGCACCGCACGTTTGCCGGCGAGATCCGCGTCGAGCCGGTCCATGATCGCCCGGCGTTGCAGCATGTCCGGATTCGACGACGGTGTGGTGGCCAGGAACCACGGCACCGGCTGCATCCCTGACGTACCGGTGGGCTGCACTGCGGGTCCTAACCGTGGGCCGGGCTGAAATGGCGTGTTGCCCCTGCGCCGCAGCGGCAACACGCCATTATCCCAGCTACGGGGTGACGATGTTGAACCAGAACGGGAAGGTGTCCATCAGTCCGATGAAGTCGGTCACCGAGTCGCGGTTTCCGTCGACCTTCACCTTGTTCTGATTGATGGCGTCGTCGAGTTTGAGGTTGCCCATCTGGATCTGGTTCATCGTCGCCTTCGAGAGGGTCAGGCTCGCGTTGGCGTCGGGGATCTTTCCCGGCGCGTAGTTCAGCACGCCGTTCTCGACGAACAAGGTGTAATCCGCCTTCAGATCGTCGAACGTGACATTGAGCTTGATGTTCTTCCCGGCCGCCTTCGGACCGTTCAGCCGCACACCCAGGTAGTCGAACATCATCTCGGGCGGCATGGCTTCGATGGTGTCGGGGCTCGCGGTATCGGTGCCGCCCGAGGTCGGCACGCCGTTGCGCAACTCGTAGGCGCCCTGCAGATACACCGACCGCCAGGGACCGGACTCAGCCTGATAGCCGAGCTGCTCGTAGCTGTCGGCCAGCAGGTTCTTGCCGTTGACACTGTCGGGGTTGGCGAACACGACCTGCTTGAGCACCATCGCGGTCCAGCGGTAGTTGCCGTTGTCGAAATCGTTCTTGGCCTTGTCCAGGATCGCGTCCTCGCCGCCCATGTACTCGACGTACTTCTTGGCGGCCTCTTGCGGCGGCAGGTCGTCGAGGTCGGACGGGTTGCCGTCATACCAGCCCATGTAGCGCTGGTACACCGCGCGCGAATTGTGCTTGAGCGTGCCGTAGTAGCCCCGGTCGGGCCAGAAGTTCCCGATCTCGGGCGGGAACTGGATCTCCTCGGCGATCTCGGAGCCGACGAGGCCCTGGTTCATCATTCGCACCGACTGGTCGTGCATGTACTTGTACATGTCACGCTGCTTCTTCCAGTAGTCGATGATCTTTTCGCGGCCCCACATGGGCCAGTGATGGCTCTGGAACTTCACGTCGGTGTTGGGCCCGTACGTCCGGATGGTGTCGTCCAGGAATTTCGCCCAGATACGGGCGTCGCGCACCTGGGCACCTCGCAGCGTCAGCAGGTTGTGCATGGTGTTGGTGGTGTTCTCCGCCATCCACATCGCCTTGAACTGCGGGAAGAACGTGTTCATCTCGGTCGGAGCCTCGGTGCCCGGAGTCATCTGGAACTCCATCTCCACACCGTCGACGGTCATCTTCGTACCCGTGGTGCTGATGATGTCGGTGGGGATGATCAGCGTGGGGACCCCGGTCGACACCGTCATCCCCAGACCACCGTTGACGCCGCCCTCCGCGTTGCGCGGCAGCAGGGCACCGTACATGTAGATCGCGCGCCGAGACATGGCATTGCCGGCGATCACGTTCTCACTCACCGCGTCCTCGACAAACGCCTGCGGGGCAATGATCTTCACCTTGCCGGAGTCGACATCGGCTTGATTGACGATGCCACGCACGCCGCCGTAGTGGTCGACGTGGGAGTGACTGTGGACGACCGCGACGATGGGCCGGGCCCCGAGATGTTGGTTCGTCAGGTCCAATGCGGCCTTGGCGGTCTCGGGCGAGATCGCGGTGTCGACGACGATCCAGCCCGTGTCGCCGCGTACGAACGTGACGTTGGACAGGTCATAACCACGGACCTGATAGATGCGGTCAGGAACCACCTCGAACAGGCCGTACTCCATGCACAGCTGCGCGTTGCGCCACAGGCTCGGATTGACGGTGTCCGGCGCGGGCTTGTCGTCGGCGATGTAGCCCTTGTACTGCTCAAGATCCCAAACCACGTCGCCGTTGGCGTTCTTGATCGTGAGGGTGTCAGGACGGGAGAGCAGGCCACGCTTGGCATCCTCGAAGTCGCTGCGGTCGTTGAACGGCAAGGTGTCCAGCACCTTCTGATTGGCCGCCTTGGTGGCCTCGGTGGCGCCCTTGACCTTGTTGTCGGTGTTCAAATCGCCGCCGCCCCCGGCTGATCCACCGGAACCGTCGTCGCACGCGGCGATCAGCGTGGTCGCGACGCCCGCGACGGCCAGACCGCCGAGCATCCTGCGCCGCGGGAGCTGCGCACGCAATTCGTCAGGCTTATCGGCTTGATATGACTTCGAATTGGGATCCATGCACGTAAATTATGCCGCCGCCCAACGGGATATGCGTGCAAAACACCGGACCGATCAATTTCGGCGCCCATGCCTACGCGGCACATCGTGCAGCAGGCAAACAAGCGCCTGCGTTGCGGACAACCATCGAAATCGGACTGCGCCCGCGGCGAAAAACGCGGGCAATCACTCAGCCAGAAGGTGCTGATCAGGATCCTCGCCCAGCGCATCGGCGGAAACGATCGCGTTGGTTGACATAATTCAAACCCCTCACCCGAAAAGGGTGATCTCACGCGGAATCGAATACCGTCATTTCTTACGCCGAGCCACCCGTTTTCGCGACCGAGAAACACTTCTGTTCGTATCGGATCGACATACTCCGTGAGACCATCGACCTCATGGCTGACGATGTGAGTTCAGAATTCCCGCTGCACCTCGATCGCTATCACCTGCCGGAGCCGGAGTGGACGTTCCCGAACGCGACGATCAACCTCTACGCGCAGGATTCAAGCCGTGACTTCCCACCGGTGCGCCAGACTGCCGCCGGCTCACCCAACATCCTGCTGGCGCTGCTCGACGATGTCGGATTCGGCTGGCCCAGCGTCAACGGCGGTCTGGTCCGCATGCCGACAGCCGAACGGCTGCACAACATGGCTTGTTCTACAACCAGTTTCACACCACCGCACTGTGCTCGCCCACACGCGCGCCGCGCTGTTGACCGGGCGCAACCACCACTCGGTGGCCACCGGCGTCATTCAGGAGATGGCCACCGGCGACCCCGGCTACTGCGGCATCATCCCCAAGAGTTGCGCAACCATGGGTGAACTGCCCAAGCAAGCCGGCTACACCTGCGCCTGGTGGTCACACGGTCCACCAATTCACGCCGTCGGAGATCACCGTGACGGCCGTGCCGTGGCTCAGCGTCAACTGGGCTTCGGAGTCGATGTGCTGGCCCTTCGACGCTCTGAGCGCGGCGTCGACACCTGAGATGTTCTTGACCGTGTAGCGGCGGGTGTTGTCCGCGGCAGTGGGCAGCGTGACCGTGGCCGCGTCTGAAGTCAGCAGGTAGAAGTACTCGGCCGCCGGCCCGCTCTCGAGCGTGCTGTCGCCAGACAGTGTGATGACTACGGGTGCTGGCGGCGTCGCCAGATTCCCCGATGTGTTGCCCGCGATCCCGACGTTGCTGCCCTCGGCCCGCACCGGGGCGATCGCATATCCGTTGTTGTCCCATTGGTTTCCGGAAATCGCGATGTCGTCGACATACCGGGCGTCCACCGCATAGCTCCAGCCCGCGCCCTCGTCGGTATTGGCGATGAAGTTGCCGGTGATGTTGAACCCTCTGGTCCGGCGGTCGGCGTCAGCCGAATAGATGCCGATCGCGGGATACTGGTTCGGCGCGCCCTTGCCGCCGTTCGTGATGTTGTTGCCGACGATCGCGACCTGCTCGTCATCGGACTCCAGCCAGGACGGCGTCGTGAAAACGATGGCCTCCCGGCGCGCGCCTTCGCAGATGTTGCCGATGATCGTCAGTTGCTTGTTGCCGCGCAGCTCGATGTTGTTCTGCGGCTCGCCGTTGAGATGGTTGGCGAGCACCCGCACCGGGCCGGCCTCGATCGACAGGTTAGGCCCCGTCGATCCGATGTTGTTGTTCACAATCCACGAGTCGTAGAAGCGGTAGGTCGTGTAGATGCCGTAGCCGGTGGCCTGTTCGATGAAGTTATCGTCGATCCAATTCAGCAGGCCCTCGGTGGTGGCATTGATCCGCATGCCGTAGTCGGTCCATCCGAGGATCCAGCAATGTTTGACGTAGCTCTTGTCCAGGTCGACGTCGAGTCCGGGCGCGCCGTGGTGATCGGCATCGATCTTGAGGTTCTCGATGCGGCTCTCGATCCAGCGCCCACTGATCGGTGCGACATTCGCCGTCACCCGCAACCGCGCCGCACGTTCACCGTCGCCGAGCAGCCAGACGTGGGAGAACCCGTCGGCGCTGTTTCCGATCGAACCCGACAACGCATACTCACCGGCCGGGAAGAACACCGTGCCGCCGCCGGCACCGACCGCCTGGCGGATGGCGGCCATCACGGCCGGATGGTCGTCAGATGTCCCGTCCCCGGTAGCGCCGTGCGACTTCACATCGATCACAGCCATGCTGCCAATCTATGGCCGACACCGCCCGTTGAATCGGCGATCCGGTGCAACTGCAGCACACGACGATGAAAAGATGAAGCTGCCGGCCAACCACAGGATCGCCAGTTTAGGGGACCTCAGATGGTTCGATTCGCAGTCCTGCTGTCAATCGCTCTCGTTGCCCTCACCGCGTGTGGCAGCTCTTCGGACCGGGCCGGCAACGAACGTCCCGACGATGCCGGCCACGTGATCTCCCAGGCCCAGCTCGACAACCTCGTACCAGAACTGCGGGAGGCCAGTTCTTCTGCCGTGACGATCACGTATGCCTCCCGCAACGGGGTAAACGACGCCGTCTCACACGTGACCGGGACGGTTTTCGTACCCAAGGATGACCCTGACAAGGATGGCTTTCCGGTGGTAGCCCTGGGGCACCGGACCGCGGGGACGGCTGCCGACTGCGCTCCGTCGCTGTCGCCCGACCTGCGCGGCGAGGCGAGCACCGTGGTGGCGTTGCTGAAGGCTGGTTATGTCGTCGCCGTGCCCGATTATCAGGGCCTGGGAAAGCCGAGCGAACCCGACGAATACGACTTCCACCCGTACCTGGACTCCACCACGGCCGGCTACAACATGATCGACGCCGTGCGGGCCGCACGGTCGATCGTGCCCGAGGCCTCCACGTTGTGGGCCGCGCTGGGCGCCCGGGAAGGCGGTCAAGCCGCGTGGGCGGCCAACGAACTCATCGACAACTACGGCTATGACCTCAAACTCGTCGCTACCGCGAGCCTGGCCCCGATGGCGAACATCAACGGCCTCGCGGACGCTGCCATGGCCGGTACGTTGACCCCCGAGCAGAAGCTCGCCTACGTCGGCTTTCTGGCCGCCCTGAAAGACCAGTACTACTACGACTTCGAACTCGACAACTACCGGCGTGGTGCGGCACACGAGAATTGGGACGTCATGCTCGCGTGCAACGACGCCGCACGACGAATGTCACTGGCCGCGAGGCTGTCCCCGGACGACCTGCGTCCGGCCAGCCCCGAGGCCCTCAAGACTTTGCGTGGGTACCTACAGAAGACCAACCTCCCGCAAGGGCCTACCGCGGCACCGATGTATGTGATCTACGGCGGTAGAGACGCAGTGGTCCCGGCCGCCTGGACCGATCAGTCACTCATCCAGGCCTGCAAGATGGGCGACGGCATCCAGATCGCCTTCTGGCCCGACCAGACCCGTGACCAGATTGAACCCGTCGCCGCACTGGGTTGGCTCAATGACCGGATGAAATCCATTCCGGCAGCTAATGACTGCCCGGCCTACATCGCAGGCCACCAACGATGACAGACTGACCGGAACGGGAGTAACACCGATGTCACTGATCAGCGGCTGGATCCCGATAACGCTCGAGTTGCTCGCGCTCGTGGCACTGGCATGCACGATCGGACGTCAACCCCGATCCACGCTGCTGCGGTGGGTGACGATCGCACTGCTAGCCGGTGTGCTGTTCGCAGTGGTTGTCCGCTTGACCGTCAAGTTCCAAGGCTGGTCGGAGCGGCCCGCCTCGTTGGGCGCCGTAATCTGGGTCACCGTCATCGGATTTGCCTCCGCCATCATGATTCTGGCGTGGCGGGGCCGGCGTTGGCGGCGCCGGCTCCTCTCGGTGGTGGCCGTCGTGCTGGCGATAGTGTGCGCATTGGCAGAACTGAACAGCGCGACTGGATACTTCCCTACCGTGCAAGCCCTGTGGCAGCGCGTGACCGGATCCGAGCCTGCGCAGTGGATCGACGAGGCTGAGCTGGCCGCCATGCGCCAGCGCGGCGAAGAACCGACGCGGGGCACTATGGCGTGGATACAGACTCCCAGCGACGCTTCGGGATTCGGACATCGACGCGAACTGGTTTATCTCCCGCCGGCATGGTTCCGGTCCGACCCCCCACCAAGGTTGCCCGCCGTGATGGCCATCGGCGCCGAGTTCAGTCACCCATCGGACTGGCCGCAGTCCGGGAGCGCCCTCAAGACGCTCGACCAATTCACGGCGTTCCACAACGGGTACTCGCCGGTGGTCGTGTTTCCCGACGCGACCGGCGCGTTCAACAACGACACCGAGTGCGTCAACGGCCCGCGCGGCAACGCCGCCGATCACCTCACGAAAGAGGTACGCCCGTATGTGGTCTCACGCTTCGGTGTCAGCGGCGACCCGGCCAATTGGGGACTGGCAGGGTGGTCATCAGGCGGGACTTGCGCATTGATGCTGGCCGTGCGGAATCCGGAATTGTTCAGCGCCTTTGTTTCCCTCGACGGACAACTCGGGCCCAACAGCGGTACCAAGAATCAGACGATCGCCCGGTTGTTCGGTGGGGACGCGGAAGCGTGGGCCTCCTTCGACCCCAAGACCCTCATCGAGAAGCACGGCCGTTTCGACAACACGTCGGCATGGTTGGGCGTTTCGGAGAGGACGGCGACTATCCACCGTGACGCGGGCAGCTCCGTCGACGATCCCAACGTCATCGCCGGATGGGATTCATACTCCGAGGATCACGCCGCCAACGCCAACAAGCTGTGTCTGCTATTGAGTGCCCACAATGTGGAATGTTCGGTAGTCGGTTATCCCGGCTCACACACGTTCACGGCCGCAGGCGTCGGGTTCGAGGCAGCGCTGCCGTGGCTGGCGGCCACACTGGGAACCCCGAACGTTGAGCCGGCAGCGCTGCCCCGCTAGCCGCGTGCGACTGGTTGGTTCACACGGTACAGCCGCCAATCCGGTTGACCGTCACCGTCATTGAGGATCTCCAACTCCAGCGTCGCGACCTCGGCGCCGGTATCGTACAGCGTCGGGTAGCGAACGTTGAGCGCATCGGCGGTGCCCCGTCCGGTTGCGGGCACCGCGAGCAGATACCGGATCCCGTTGGCGGGGGGATCGTTGAGCAGCTCGGTGAAATCCGGGTCTGACGGGATCACGAAAACCCTCGGCCGGCTCGAGGCGGCCAGGATGCCGAAACCGTAGACGGTATCGGTGATCACCGAGCTGTCCGGCAGATTCAGGTTCTCCAGGTACTGGGCGATCTTGCGCTCGGTACCGAAGGTCCTGGCGATCCGGTGCTCGGTGGCCTTACGGTCGGTGACGTTGTACGGATCTGGGTTCAGTATCGCGCCGAGCCCATATTCCTGTGGCGCATATTCAGGTTGCGCCATGCCGAACAACGTCAGTGGAATGCCCAGGGCAACCGTTGCGGCGACGGCGATGTACCGCGCCGCCGAACCGCGCCGCGGTGTCTCGGCCGGCGCCGGTGGCGCGTACCTACCGCGCCGGGTCGGCTCTCTGAGTACACCATCTGGGACCGCGAGCATCGCCAGGCAGGCGGTCAGCGGAATGGCAATGATGAAGAACCGCAGGAATGGGAACGTCGAACCGGTTGCGTAGCTGTAAGTCTGGAAACCCAGCACGGCGCCGAACATCGTCAGCGGCACGACGAGCACCTGCCAGTTCGGGCGCCCCCAGCGTTGCATCGCCACCCACAAGGCCAGCGGTAGCATGGTCGGCGCCAGCAGCATGATGCAGACCATGGCGAACTCGACCCCGTCGCCGAAGTTGGGCGCCGTCTGCCCGGATTGCTCGAGGATGGCGGTGTTGCCGTATTGCGAAGTGAATTGCGCGAACGCCTCACCGGTGATCAGCCAGCCCGCGGCCGCCCACCCGAAGAACGCCAGCACACCGGGGCCGCTCACGATCAGCATGTCCAAGACGGCCCGTCGCATCCTTGGCGCCGGATTGGCGCGCAGGTACGTGGTGATCCCCACGAGCAGCCCCGCGGACCCGACCGAGGCGAGCGCGTCGTAGCGGGTGAGGTAGGCCAGCCCCATCGCGATGCCGCCGGCGGTGATGAGATGGTGCACATCGTCATCGACCATCCACATGATGAGCCGGCGCACTGCCCACGACATGAAGAAGATGAACGGCGCTTCACTCATCCCGTTGGAGCCATAGAAGACGATCATCGGGTTGAGCGCGAACAGCAGCGTGATGGTCACCGAATACGCCCGTGGCAGACCGCGGTCGGTGCCCATGCTCAGGATCTGCACGGCGGCGCCGGCCATGAACAACGAGGACATGATCGTCCCCGCGAAGGCCCGGACTGCCAAGTCCGGCCACCATTGGCTCAATAGGACACCCGGAATCTGGACCATGGCCGAAACCGGGGTGAAGATGAAACCCAACGCAGCCAGGTGCGGATCGCGGCTGAACAACACGGATTGGGTGGCGACCACGCGAGACAGGGTGTCGCCCATGATGAAGTCGTGGCCGACCTGCAGCCAATAGCCGACGGCGAGGTAGACGACCACGAACGCGAAATAGACCGTGATCTTGAGCCGGCGGTCCGAGCCGCCGAGCATGGCCCCGGTCACGCCACGGCCTTCGCTTCGGCGGCCGCCTCCCCTGGGCGCCCGGCCAAACCGTGAAACGTCTTCTCCCAGTACGACGGCTGGCGGATCAACTGGTACAGGCCCTTGGCCGCAGCCACGCTCATCATGAGCCAGAACAGCGGGACGCTGAGTGCCGCCAGAAGAAGATCCGACCGGTCATCCTCGCGCAGTGCGATCATGTTCATGTACATCACGGTCACATTGCCGATCACCATCGCGATGAGGGCCGGGAAATAGATCAGCGGTGGGAACACCTGCGCGACAACCCCGGGTTGACCGAGAAACCACAGTACGGTGATGAACCAGAACAGCAGGTTGAGCACCGCGATGATCGGGGTGCCCGCGAGCACCAGGTTGAATCGGACGAAGCTGCGTAACCCCAAGGTGCGGTACAACTTCAGCGGCTCACGGATGTGCACCAGCCAGGTCTGCAGGTAGCCCTTGTACCAACGTGAGCGCTGACGGATCCAGTTGATCGCGTCGCTGTTGGCTTCCTCCAACGTGTACGAGTCGATCACAGCCGTGCGATATCCGTACGACGCGATGCGCAGACCGAGATCGGCGTCCTCTGTGACGTTGAACGGGTCCCAGGCGCCGATCTCTTGCAGGATGTCGCGGCGCAGGTGATTGGACGTGCCGCCCAACGGAATCGGCGACGAGCTCACCATCATGCCGGGCAGCAGGTAGCCGAACCACAACGCATACTCGGCGGTGAACCAGGCGGTCAGCAGGTTCTGGTGCCCGTTGTGATACACCAGCTTCGCCTGCACACAGGCCACGTCGTCGGGAAGGTCGCGGAACGCCGCGACCACCCGACGCAGCTGCAGCGGCTCAGGCAGATCCTCGGCGTCGAAGATCGTGACGATCTCCCCCGTGGCGAAATGCAGACCGTAGTTGCACGCTTTGGGCTTGGTCCGCGGATCCGCCGGTGGCACCAGCAGGATGGTGATGACCTCTGACTCTCCGCATGCTTTCGCTGCTTCGATCGTCACGTGATCGTCGGCCTCCAACAGCAGGAGTACCTGCAAGCGGTCCCTCGGATACTCCAGAGCATCCATCGCCGCAATCAGGTCGGCCACCACTTCCGGCTCGTTATAGGCCGGCACCAGGATGGTGTACGGCGGCAACTCGTCCTCCGGAATGGCGCGCGCCACATCGTCGGGAATGACGATGGGTCGTGACGCGAGGCCGCGCTTGAAAATCAACACCCGGTCGCCGAGAGTCAAAAGATAAGCCAGCGTGCACAACCCGATCAGCACCACCACGGTTTCCAGCGGCTTCCAGATGCCGAGGGCAACCACGATGACCAGCACGGCCACGATCACCGGCCGCTGCCAACCCATCAGCGGCTTCGACGCCGAATGCATCGGCTCGTCATCGCGCAGGCCGTTGATCGCCCGGTCGAGTGCGTACGCCCGCTGCTCCTCGGTGACACTGTCCGCATCGAACGTCCCGCTGAATGTCACCGGGCGGCCTCCGCGTGCGCGAACTGCGCGGCGACGAATGCGCGGCCGAACTCCGTCAGCAGCTCCTCGTCTTTGAAAGACGGCCGGCTCTGGACCAGCACCGCATTTCCCCGGAACAGCACGGTCAGTAGATTGCGGAGGGTGGACACCAGACCGTGTTGGGGAATCGGGAACGGCGCGTCCGGCAGGTGATTGTCGACGGCGAAGATGTCGACAACCTGCTCCTCGTCCTGGTCTCCCCAGGCGAACCGCAACACATCCCACGTCACCAGCAGACGGTCATCGACGGCCGACACCAGCTTCCCGGTGACCCCATGCCCGAGGTCGATCGACAGCTGACTGCTCAGCCGGGCGGCCGTGGTGTCATAGAGCACCTGCCCGGGATAGGCGTCGAAGGAGAACGGCAGTTCACTGACGATGCTGTCCACCACGACGGTGCGCGGCGCCGACAACTTGTCGAACCGTGGGTCACCGACATCGGCGGTCAGCTTCTGCCGGACGAGTTGCGCGTCGTCACCGTAATACCGGGACACATCGGTGACGGTGTGCTCCTCGGTGATCGTCCAACCCGGCGGTGCCGCCATCGGCCGGCCGGGCACCAGATCGAAGGGGACGGTGCGACTGATCAGCGTCGTGCTCGTCTGCGTCGGCAACGGCATGAACGCCAGTGCCACCGCGACCGCCACCACCACCGGGATGGCCGCCCAGATCTGTTTGGCGGCAAGCGGTTCGACCTTCCGGCTGAACAGCTCCTTGGTCAGGTTCCGGCGTCGGTACACGAACTCGCCCCCGCCGACGGCCACGATCGAGGTCAACGACGGAATCATCTGAAATGCCAGGATCGGCGCCTCAGGAGCGAGAAACTCCATCCCGACGAGAATCAACAGGCCGAAGACGAATGACACAGCAGCCCCGATGGCTGCGCGCTTGCGCGTGCTGCCCACCGTGATCGCCGACGCGGCGGCCGCGATCAACAACGTCCCGATCCCGGCGGCGAACTTCCCGCCGCCGAGCAGAATCACGACCACCTGGTACGGCAGTGCGGAGGACACCCCCATCAGCGCCCAGGCCCAGCCGAATCTGGCCACCGGGCGGATCCCGAACAACACCAGTGCGCTGCTGACTACGAAAACCCACATCGCGAAGATGTCGAGGCGCACCAGATGAAAGAACTCGGAGTACCGCTTGATCAAGACACCTTGGACCATGAGCGCCAGACCAAGGCCGATGACACCGACGATCACATCGGTCTGGCGGTCATGGATGGGTAGTTCCGTCCGGCGGCGAAAATTGATCCCCAGGGCGGCCAGTGCGGCCGCGATCGGAACCATCCACATGTAGCCGATCAGGCCGCCGGCCAGCGTGGTCTGCCACAGGTTGACCAGACTGTGCCGGAATGCCACCGCGGTGAGCACCAGGATGAGGGTCCAACGGGCGGTCAGCCGGACCGCTGGATTCAGCGAAAACCACCACGCCGCCAGCCGGTCCCACTCGCCGCGGGTGTCTGCGACGGTCGTCACGGCGTACCCCGGGACCGCCCACGCCAAGCGACCAGCCCGGCGCCCAGCGCCGCGAGCCCCACAGCGCCGGCTCCGACCCACAGTCGCAGCGACTTTCGACCCGAGACGGCCGCAGCTTCGGGCTCGGCGACCGGCGTGGTCAGCGCGAAGGGTTCGCGCCCCGGCATTGCCAGCGCGGCGTTGCCGGATAATCCCGACCACCGCTCCACGTCGCCGCCCAACCAGCCCAGCAGCCGGTCCAGCTCGGCAGGAGCTTTGCTGGAGGTAGCGATCAGTACCGACCGCCCATCCGTGTACACCGACTGCAGTGACCCGAAGCCAACCTTCGGATCCAGGGTCAGCGTGGTCGAGTTGCCTGACCCGTCAACGTCTTCGACGGTGATGATGCCTTCGGAATCCACTGCGACGGGCAGCACGATCCGTTTGTCGTTCCAGCCGTCGGCACTGATCAGCAAGGCAGGGTTGGACGAGGCAACCGCGTCGGCCACCGAGCGAACCTCCGCCTCGAACGGACGCGAGCTCAGGCGCTGCAGCCCGGTCAGGATCTGGACCGCACGCCGGAGATTGGCGAACCCTTCGTCCATGCCCACCTCGACCCGCGGCATCAGCGCCTGCGGCAGCGACTGGAAGCCGCCAGGCACAGGGGGTTTCGCCAGTTTGCTCTCCACCGGGCTCTCGCCGTCGATCGTCAGCGTGATCGGCTGGAACTCACCGCACCGGCCGGTGTTGCCTGCGGCATCGATCGCGACGTCCAAGTTGGTGTAGCGCCGCAGCAGCCCGTCCGGCACGTCGACCCACCTGTCGATCCGGCCATTCGCCTCGGTCGGCCACCGATCTATGGTCTGCCCACCGATGCCGACCACTACTTGGCCCGCGATGCCGGCCGGCAGTGGGGTGTAGGAGCCCTGCAGATGAATCCGCACATCGTGCACCGTCCGGCCGAGCCGGGTCTGATCCAGTGGGATGGTGACCCGCGGGTTGACCAGTGCGGTCGCGTTGACTCCGGGCTGACCGAGCTGACGGATCGTGGTGTGCTCAGCGGGCAGCTGCGGGGTGTTGGACAGCGGCCCCACAACGGCCTTCGACTGCACGGCAAGTTTCGAAATGTCGCTGGACAGCAACCGGGCCTGGTTCGTCACCTCTCCAGCGGGTCCCGAAATCAGCAGCGCCGGAACCGTATTCGGGCCCTGCAGGTTCAGGCCGGGTGCGTCGCCCTCGCGCACGATAACCTGGCGCTCCAGTGGCTGCGGCGCCGCGACCGGTCCCCCGTCTGTCGTGACGATGTCGACCGCCGGCCGCTGGAAGCTGTAGCGGGCCACCACCGCCGTCGCGACCCGGATTGCCGCATCGGACTCGGACCGCGACGGATTCGGCGGGACGAAAAGCGTCAGCTTGTCCAGCACCGGCGGCAGGAAGTCGGCGATCACCGTCGGCGGGAGTTCCAGACCGGTGAACCGCACGTCACTGTTGATCAGCCGCAACGGATTGTGCAGCTCGTATGCGCAGTATCCGTCGGGCATGGTCAGGTAGCTGTTCAACTGCACCGTCACCGCATTCCCCACCACCCGCGCACCCGTGAGGGGAACGGTGATCGCCGCCTGATCCGGTGGCAGCGGCACTCGGGACAGCACCCGCTGATCCTGAGTCACCTCCAGAGTCCCGCCGCGGGTGTTGACCGGAAGTTGCACCGTGCCGGTCAGCTCGGCGGGTGTTAGTCCGCGTGGCACCGGGACGGTGAGGGTCTGCGAACCTTGAAGGCCGTACAGCGCGATGTCCGAATCGACACCGAGCGTCCGGAGGTTGAGCGTCGGGGAACTGACCAGCGACGGGTCGTCGCCCGGGGCGGCCGTGGCCGTCCCTGGCATGACGGCCGCGGATGCGACGAGGGCGGTGGCAAACAGCCGAGAGATGCGGGCAGTCACTCGATGCAGCTTATGCCGCACGTAAGGACTTAGCTGGATGAACGGAAAAGGTTATCCAATGTACACCCACCGCGCGGCTCGAACTCACCGGGAGGCTCGTTCGCCGGCCGGGGCCACTCACGTCAGCGAAAGCCGGGCCACCATCTCCCCCGTCGGCTGGGGCGACCCACCCTCGGGTTCCACGGTGAACGCCAACGCGGTCGAATCCCCGAGATCGCGCACCATGGCCGTGGTCGAAGGGGTGATGGCCCCCATCGTCCCCGCCGACTCGGGGCCCCGATCGGTCATCAGCCACATCTGATAAACCATTCCCGGCGGTGGCGGGGCCGCGTTGTTCAGCAGCAGGACACCGGTCCGCTCGTCGCGCGAGTACACGAAGGTCGCGGTGCCGCCGGCGCGCAGCTGTCCGGTCGCCGTGCGGACATCGCCCGCCGCCATCACCTGTTCGGCGGTGGTCGGCNGCGGTCGCCAGGTCCGGCAGCTCGGGATCTCCTGTCATGTCACCCCCAGACAATCACGGAGCCTGCGCAACCCGTCGCGCATCCGGGTTTTGACCGTGCCCAGACTCGTCGACAGCCGTTCGGAAACCTGCGGGTAGGTCAGACCGTCGTAGTACGCCAGCTCGATGGCCTGCCGCTGCAGATCGGTCAGCGAACCGAGACAATCGGCCACCTGTCGCTGCTCGTCGGAGCGGATCGCAGAGTCGGCGACCACATCGCTGTCGGGTTCGGTGTTCACCGCGACGTAGTGAGCCTCGCGCCGGCTGGAGGCCACCTCGGACCGCACGCGGTCCACCGCACGGCGATGGGCCAACGTCATCAACCACGACAGCGCGGACCCCTGCTCCGGGTCGTACTCCGCGGCCCGCCGCCACACTTGGGCGTAGACGTCCTGTGCGGTCTCCTCGCTGTACCCGGGATCGCGCAGGATGCGCAGGATCAACCCGTACACCCGGGCGCTGGTGGCGTCGTACAGCCCCGCGAACGCCTCGGCGTCACCACGGGCGACCCGGCGCAGTTGAGCGTCGAGCACGTTGCTCACATCCGGCAAACGGGCCATCGATCGGTAGCCTAGCGCCAGGTCGGCGGCGCGCATCGCCGGTCACCCGTAGGTGAACGAGAAAGCCTGCAGCCCTTGGCTCAACCGCACCTCGATCTCGCCGCGATGTACATCGCGATCGCTGACGATCTGCCGTAGCGTGGGCGGACCGCTGACCGGCACCGTCGTCGTCTCACCGCCGCGCACCACGGTCACGGTGCCGGTCCCACCCACCACGAGGTACACGTCTGCGGCCCGGTAACTCAGCTTGATGGCCGAATCGGCGCCCTGGGCGGTTGCGCCCTGGTAGTCCAGGCGCCACGGCCCCTGCAGGCCGAACGAGTCAGCGGGCAGGCTCGGCGGGTAGGCGAACCGCGCGTCGCCCTCGTCGTACGTGCCGGGGCCGGCGTAGTTGATCTCCTTGCCCACCCCCAGATAGGTCTCGGGGGTCAGCACCGATGTCGGCGTCACATCCGGGGCGTTCACCGGGGCAGGCAAGTTGGTGTCCTTGGCCTGCATCAGCAGCTCCCGGATCAACCGCTCCGTGTTGTCGTAGCCGCCCTCGCCGAACTTCACGTGCCGCACAACACCGTTCGCGTCGATCAAGTACTCGGCCGGCCAGTACCGATTCTGGTAGTTCGTCCACGTGGAGTACGAATTGTCCAGCGCGACCGGGTAAGTGATGCCCAGATCGGCTGCGCCACCGGCCACGTTGCCAGGCACCCGCTCGAACGCGTATTCCGGGGTATGCACCCCGATCACCGTCAGACCCGAGTCCTTGTAGCGGTCGTACCAGTCCACGACGTGCGGAATCGCGCGCTGGCAGTTGATGCACGAATAGGCCCAGAAGTCGATCAGCACCACCTTGCCCCGCAACGAACTCAGGTCGACGGGTGCTCCCCCAGGCGTGTTGAGCCACTGAGCGATTCCGGTGATCTCCGGTGCCGCACCGCAGTTCTGGAGCTCCTCGGCACCGTCGGCGCATTGTGACAACTCTCCGTCACCGGCCGGGCCCAGCCGGCCGGCCACCTCGCCGGCAGTGGCCACCCGGTCCTGCAGCCCGCTGGTGTAGTCCGGGATCGCCCGCTGCAGCTTCGCCGGCACGTCGGCGGCCAGCGCCACCGCGAACACCAGCATCACCACGCCAGCCACCAGCCGGATCTTGCGCTGCCTGCGGCGGAATGCGTTGACCCGCTCGACAACCCGGCGCCCGGCGAGCGCGAAGGCCAGAAGCGGCAGCGCGGCACCGATGGCGAACGACAGGGTCAGGGCGACGGTGTTGGCGCCGATCGAACCGGTTGCGCCCGCGACGACGATCGCCGCGAGCACTGGACCCGCGCACGGCACGTAGAGCACGCCGAGCGCCAGGCCCAGGCCGAAACCGCTACTGCCGGAACCGAACTGCTTCTGCGGGATCCAGGTGAACGGCTTCTCCAGCAGCTGTTCGATGCGCGGGAAGATCAGTCCGAGTCCGATCAGCGTCAGGGCCAGCAGGCCGGCCCAGCGCAGTGCGTCCGGCGGCAGGTGCAACAACTGCAGCAGGGCCGAGCCGGCCAGCGTCACGACGCTGAAGCTCAGTACCAGTCCGGCGATCACCCGGTAGGGGCGCAGCGTCTCGGCCAATGTCGGTTTCGCCGCGACGATCGTCGCGCCGTTCGACTCGGTGACGCGCGCACTCTGCGCTCCCGAGAAGAAGATGACGGGCAGTACCGGCAGGATGCACGGCGAGATGCCGGTGATCAGGCCGCCGAGGAATCCGATGAGCACCAATGTGTACATGCCCGGTATTCGGTGCGGCCGTCCTGCCGGATTGGTCGGAATCTGAACCCATCCGGCCACCCGGCGGCTCCGAATCCCCATTGACCGAGATAGTGACGGCGGTCACCGCCAATCACCCATAGGGAGTCGGAAAATGTTGATCCTTCAATACAAGATGGCCGCGGTGGCGGGACTGGCAGCCGCGGCGATGTTCGCGCTGCCCGCCTGCGCGAATGACACCGCACGATCCGCACCGGTGACGCCGGAGGCCACCACTGCGCCCGCGGCCCCGATGGCCGGTGACCCGGCGTCAGACCTGGTGGGCCCGGGCTGCGCCTCCTACGCGGAAAAGGTGCCGTCCGGCCCGGGGTCGGTGATCGGGATGGCGCAGGATCCGGTCACCGTCGCCGCGTCGAACAACCCGCTGCTGACGACGCTGACCGCGGCGGTGTCCGGAAAGCTGAATCCGAACGTCGACCTGGTGGACACCCTCAACGGAGCTGAATTCACCGTCTTCGCGCCGACCGACGACGCATTCGCCAAGATAGACCCGGCCACCATCGAGGTACTCAAGTCGGATTCGGCGCTGCTGACCAAGATCCTGACCTATCACGTCGTTCCCGGCCAGGCCAGCCCGGCCAAGGTCGTCGGCAGCCGCCCGACCGTGCAGGGCGCGCCGGTAACGGTGACCGGATCGGGGGACGCTCTGAAAGTCAATGACGCATCGGTGATCTGCGGCGGGGTCCACACCGCCAACGCGACCGTCTATCTCATCGACACGGTGCTGATGCCACCCACCTGAGACGCAAAAGTGCCCCAAACCCGTTGGGCTTGGGGCACTTTCTGTGTCTGCTCGCGCAGGAGGGATCGAGCCTTTACTTGGCCTTCTCCAAAACCTCGACCAGCCGCCAGCGCTTGCTCGCGGACATCGGCCGGGTCTCCATCAGCGAGACGCGGTCGCCGATGCCGGCGTCGCCGTTCTCGTCGTGCGCCTTGACCTTCTTGGTGGTCCGGATGATCTTGCCGTAGAGCGGGTGGCTCTTACGATCTTCCAGTTCGACCACGATGGTCTTCTGCATCTTGTCGCTCACCACGTAGCCGATGGCGGTCTTGCGACGGCCACGGGTCTCTTCGGTGCGCGGAGTGTGCTTGGGGCCCTTAGTCTCCGCCATTAGCTTTCCTCACCTCCGGGCCCGGAAGCCAGACCCAACTCACGTTCACGCAGCACGGTGTAAACCCGTGCGATCTCCTGGCGCACCGTGCGCAGCCGACGGTTGTTGGCCAGCTGACCGGTCGCCATCTGGAAGCGCAGGTTGAACAGCTCTTCCTTCGACTCGCGCAGCTTGTCCTTCAACTCGGTGTCGGACAGTTCGCGCAGTTCACCAGGCGTAGTTCCCACTGCCATCAGAACTGCTCCTCTCGAGTCACGATGCGTGCCTTGATCGGCAACTTGTGGATCGCGCGGGTCAGCGCGTCCCGGGCGATCTTCTCGTCCGGGTAGCTGAGCTCGAAGAGCACGCGACCGGGCTTGACGTTGGCGACCCACCACTCCGGCGAACCCTTACCGGAACCCATGCGGGTCTCGGCGGGCTTCTTGGTCAGCGGACGGTCCGGGAAGATGTTGATCCACACCTTGCCGCCACGCTTGATGTGCCGGTTGATGGCGATACGAGCGGACTCGATCTGCCGGTTGGTGATGTAGGCGTGCTCCAGTGCCTGGATGCCGTAGTCACCGAAGCTCACCGAGGTACCGCCGCTGGCGATGCCACGCTGCCGTGGGTGATGCTGCTTGCGGTGCTTGACCTTGCGGGGAATCAGCATGATTAGCTCTCCGTGCTCTCAGCTGCGGGTGCGCTGGCAGCCGCGGCCTCGGTTGCGGACGAAGCATCGTCACCGGTCGCGGCGCGGCCGGCCTCGGTGCTCGTCGCCGTGGTGCCCGAGGAACCGCTGCGACGCGGCCGGGTGCCCGACGGACGCTCACGACGCGGCCGGTCGCTGGCCGGCGCGGAGGCGGTGAGCTCGCGCTTGCCACCCACGATGTCGCCCTTGTAAATCCACACCTTCACGCCGATCCGGCCGAAGGTGGTCTTGGCCTCGTACAGGCCGTAGTCGATGTCCGCACGCAGCGTGTGCAGCGGAACCCGACCCTCGCGGTAGAACTCCGAGCGGCTCATCTCAGCACCGCCGAGGCGACCCGAGCACTGCACCCGGATGCCCTTGACGTTGGGCTGACGCATGGCCGACTGGATCGCCTTGCGCATCGCGCGACGGAACGCCACGCGGTTGCTCAGCTGCTCGGCAACACCCTGGGCGACGAGCTGAGCCTGCGACTCAGGGTTCTTCACCTCGAGGATGTTGAGCTGAACCTGCTTGCCGGTCAGCTTCTCCAGGTCGGCACGGATGCGGTCGGCCTCGGTGCCGCGGCGACCGATGACGATGCCGGGGCGCGCGGTGTGGATGTCAACGCGAACCCGGTCCCGGGTGCGCTCGATCTCCACGTCGGCGATGCCGGCGCGCTCCAGACCCGTGGCCAGCAGACGCCGGATCGCGACGTCTTCCTTCACGTAGTCCTTGTACTGCTTGTCGGCGTACCACCGGGACTTCCACTCGGTCGTGATACCGAGCCGGAAGCCGTGGGGATTGATCTTCTGGCCCACTACTCCGAGCCTCCCTTCGTCTCGGCAGACTTCTTCGTGGCGGCGGCCTTGCTGCCCTGAGCGCGACGGCTACGCGCCGAACCCGCGGCTGCCTTCTGCTTGGGCGGGCGGCTTTCGACGATCACCGTGATGTGGCTGGTGCGCTTGCGAATCCGGAACGCACGCCCCTGGGCACGCGGCCGGATGCGCTTGGCCGTCGGACCCTCGTCTGCGTAGACGGTGGCGACCACCAGGGTCGTCGGGTCCAGGCCCTCGTTGTTCTGCGCGTTGGCGGCGGCGCTGGCGATCACCTTGGCGACCGGCTCGCTGGCAGCCTGCGGCGCCCACCGCAAGATGTCGAGGGCTTCCTCGACGCTCTTGCCGCGGACCAGATCGATGACGCGACGCGCCTTGCTGGCCGAGACGCGCACGAAGCGCGCCTTTGCCTGGGCGGACGGATATTCAGTGACAGTGCTCATCGACGCTTGCTCTTCCGGTCGTCCTTGATGTGACCCTTGAAGGTGCGCGTCGGGGCGAACTCGCCGAGCTTGTGCCCGACCATCGCCTCGGTGACGAACACCGGGACATGCTTGCGGCCGTCATGCACCGCAAAGGTGTGCCCGATGAAGTCGGGGAGGATGGTCGACCGACGCGACCAGGTCTTGATGACCTGCTTGGTGTTCTTCTCGTTCTGGACGTCGACCTTCTTGAGCAGATGGTCGTCGACGAACGGACCCTTTTTAAGACTACGAGGCATCGCTGCTACTCCTTCCGCGGCCTAGCGCTTCTTGCCGGTGCGCCGGCGACGGACGATGAGCTTGTCGCTCGGCTTGTTGGGCTTGCGGGTGCGGCCCTCGGGCTTGCCCCACGGGCTGACCGGGTGGCGGCCACCGGAGGTCTTGCCTTCACCACCACCGTGCGGGTGGTCAACCGGGTTCATCACGACACCACGGACGGTCGGGCGCTTGCCCTTCCACCGCATACGGCCGGCCTTGCCCCAGTTGATGTTCGCCTGCTCGGCGTTGCCCACCTCGCCGACGGTGGCGCGGCAGCGCACGTCGACGCGACGGATCTCACCGGACGGCATACGCAGCGAGGCGTAGGTGCCTTCCTTACCCAGCAGCTGGATGCTGACGCCGGCCGAGCGGGCCAGCTTGGCACCGCCACCGGGCCGCAGCTCCACAGCGTGGATCACGGTGCCGGCGGGGATGTTGCGCAGCGGCAGGTTGTTGCCGGGCTTGATGTCGGCGTTGGCACCCGACTCGATCACGTCGCCCTGCTTCAGACCCTGCGGCGCGATGATGTAGCGCTTCTCGCCGTCCAGGAAGTGCAGCAGCGCGATGTTCGCGGTGCGGTTGGGGTCGTACTCGATGTGCGCGACCTTCGCGTTGACCCCGTCCTTGTCATGGCGACGGAAGTCGATGACACGGTAGGCACGCTTGTGGCCACCGCCCTTGTGCCGGGTGGTGATGCGGCCGTGGGCGTTACGACCACCCTTGCCGTGCAGCGGGCGAACCAGCGACTTCTCCGGAGTCGAACGAGTGATCTCGGCGAAATCGGAGACGCTGGCACCGCGACGACCCGGGGTCGTCGGCTTGTACTTGCGAATTCCCATATCAGTTAAATCCTCTTTGTTCCCGGCTTTACGCCGGTGCTCCGAACAGGTCGATCGGCTTGCTGCCCTCGGCCAGCGTGACGATGGCGCGCTTGGTGTCCTTGCGCTTGCCGAATCCGGTGCGGGTGCGCTTGCGCTTACCCTGCCGGTTGGCGGTGTTCACCGAGCTGACCTTGACGTCGAAGATCTTCTCGATCGCGATCTTGATCTGCGTCTTGTTCGAGTCCGGATGCACGATGAACGTGTACACGTTGTCCTCGATCAGCCCGTAGGACTTCTCCGAGATGACCGGGGCCAGGATGATGTCGCGGGGGTCTGTAATCGTTGCCATCAGACCGACGCTCCTTCTTTGGTATTCGCCGAGATGTAGGCGTTCAGGGCCTCGACCGAGAACACCACGTCGTCAGCGTTGAGCACGTCGTAGGTGTTCAGCTGATCCGGCGAGATCACGTGCACACCGGGCAGGTTGCGAACGCTCTTGGCGCCGACCTCGTCGGTGCGGCCGATCACGACCAGGACCTTCTTGTTGTCCGTCAGGGAGCCCAGGAACGCCTTGGCGCTCTTGGTCGACGGGGTCTGGCCCTCGATCAGCTCGGTGATCGCGTGGATCCGCTCGTTGCGGGCCCGGTCCGAGAGCGCACCGCGCAGCGCGGCGGCGATCATCTTCTTCGGGGTCCGCTGGCTGTAGTCACGCGGCTGCGGGCCGTGGACGATGCCACCGCCGGTGAACTGCGGTGCGCGGGTCGAACCCTGACGCGCCCGGCCGGTGCCCTTCTGCCGGTACGGCTTCTTGCCGCCACCGGAGACCTCACCGCGGGTCTTCGTCGAGTGGGTGCCCTGGCGCTTGGCGGCCAACTGAGCGTTGACGACCTGGTGCATCAGAGCGATGTTGGGCTCGACGTCGAACAGCGCGGCGGGCAGTTCGATGGAACCGTCCTTCTTGCCGGCCGGGGTCTTGACGTCAATCTTCAAAGTCATTACTTCTCGCCTCGCTTGATTGCGCTGCGGACAACCACCAGACCACCGTTGCGTCCGGGGATGGCGCCCTTGATCAACAGCACGCCGTTCTCGGCATCGACCTTGTGAACCTTCAGGTTCTGCGTGGTCACCCGGTCGTTGCCCATACGGCCCGACATCCGGGTGCCCTTGAACACGCGGCCCGGGGTGGCACAGCCACCGATGGAGCCGGGACGACGGTGCACCGCCTGGGCACCGTGCGCGGCACCCTGGCCGGCGAAGCCGTGACGCTTCATGGTGCCGGCGAAGCCCTTGCCCTTGCTGGTGCCGGTCACGTCGACGTAAGCGCCGTCGGCGAAGATCTCGGCCGTCAGCTCCTGGCCGACCTCGTACTCGGCAGCGGCGGCCTCGTCGAGGCGGAGCTCGGCGAGGTGGCGGCGCGGGTTGACACCCGCGGCGGCGTACTGGCCGGCGACGGGCTTGTTGACCTTGCGCGGGCTGATCTCGCCGTAGGCGAGCTGCACGGCGCTGTAGCCGTCGCGCTCGGTGGTGCGGATGCGGGTCACCACGTTGGGGCCGGCCTTGACGACCGTCACCGGGACGACTTTGTTGTTCTCGTCGAACACCTGCGTCATGCCCAGCTTGGTGCCCAAAATGCCTTTTCTAGCCATTTTTCTCGGGTCTCCTACTGGATGTTGACGTCGACACTGGCCGGCAGGTCGATGCGCATGAGCGCGTCAACCGTCTTCGGCGTCGGGTCGAGGATGTCGATCAGTCGCTTGTGGGTGCGCATTTCGAAATGCTCCCGCGAGTCCTTGTACTTGTGCGGCGACCGAATGACGCAGTACACGTTCTTCTCGGTCGGCAGCGGCACGGGGCCCACCACGCTGGCACCGGTACGGGTGACCGTTTCGACGATCTTGCGCGCCGAGGCATCAATGGCCTCATGGTCGTAGGCCTTGAGCCTGATGCGGATCTTCTGTCCCGCCACGCTTCTCCTACCTCGCTCCTACTTCGTACATCGGCCGGCCGTATCGGAATCTCGATGGGAATCCCACCGAGACCCGTCGGGCCTGGTGCCCCGGCGCGGGTGCGCCGAGAATTGCCGCCGCTGTTTACCTGTCTGTGGTCCACCGATCCCCGCGGTCGGGCGTGTCGCCCTCCCGCACACTTATTCGCTGCAGAATTCTGTCGCGATCGGTGTTGGGACCGGATGCGCCCGTGAGGGCGCCGGTCGTATGCCCGGCCAGGTGCGTACCCGGCGCAAGGCAACCCGAATAGTATGCCCCAGATCCGGGCGTGCTCCAAATCCCTGATCGAACGGCTTTGAACGGGCCGAGCGTGGGTGCTGTGCATGCAAAACCGCTGCCCAGCGTACATAGCCCCTACGCTCGACGTTTGGCCCTATCTTACCGACGAGTAAGGTCGTGGCCGTGACCACTACCGCCACCTATCGAGCCTGGAAGAAGTTGTCGCCGCTGCCCGGGGGCACCAGGCTGTTCTCCGCCGCGGCCATGGCCCGGGTGCCGTACTTCGCATCGGTCCTGCCCCATGTGGTGCGCATGGAACCCGGACTGGCGGAGGTGACGGTGCCCAAGTGGTTCTACGTCTACAACCACCTGCACACCGTGCACGCCATCGCGTCGTGCAATGCCGCCGAGATGGCGATGGGCATGCTGATGGAGGCCACCGTGCCGACCACGCACCGCTGGATCCCCAAGGCGATGACGGTGCAGTACCTGGCCAAGGCCACCACCTCGCTGCGGGCCACCGCCGAACTCACGCCGCCGGACTTCTCCGTCATCACCGAGGGCACCGACATCGTGGTTCCGGTCAGCATCACCGACCGCGACGGCGTCGAAGTGGTGCACGCCGACATCACCACCTGGGTCACGCCGGCCTGATGTTCCGCGAGATCAACGCTGTGGCGGTCTGCACGCGCCGGACACGACCATGGCGTTGATCTCGGCGCGGCCGGCCGGCCCGGACCTAACCTCTCAGGTCAGTACACCTAGTCCAGGTAGGTGCCGTGACCCTCGCGCACCAGTGCGCCGTCGAACAGCAGCACCTCGTTGACCAATCCCCCGCGCTGATTGCGGTAGTGGATCACCAGGGCCGATTCGCCGCGGTAGGTGCCGAGCACCTCGAAGTGCAGATCCGGCATGCCGGCCAGCGCCGTGGTCCAGTAGTCGCGCAATGCGTCCTTGCCGCGCACCACCCCGCCGGTCTCCGGCAGGACGCGGGCCGCGACCGGAGAACTGAACACCACGTCGTCGTGGAAATGCGCGAGCACCGCTTCCACGTCGTGCGCGTTCCACGCCTTCACCCATTCCTCGGCGAAGTCCTTCGGATCCGGTGTCGCCATCGAGTTCACTTCTCCTTCAGCCCGGCCCAGAACGAACATTGGTGCTCGTCGGCGTACCCATTGTCCGTGCGACTACCGTCCGCCTGCAACGACATTCGCGTGCCGTCGCCGGCCGGGTCGAACCCTGGCCAGTCCGGCTGGCCGTCGACCGCGGGTTCACCGTTGCGCACGAACGCGCTCCAGTAGTCGATCATCTGATCGGAGAGCCGTTGCTGCGCCGGGTTCAACGGCGGCGCCCCGCCGACGTCGAACAGGTAGCGCAGCTCCAGCGAGTGACTCGCCCCGACCGGGAACGGCAGGGTGCGCATCACCTCCGGGGCCGGCGCGGCGCGGTCGTTGAACTCATAGGCATACACCGGGCCGGTGCGGGACAGCTGATGGGCCATGCGCTCCGACACACAAGCGAATTCACCGTCGGTGACCGCGGCCGAATATGCCTGCGCCACACCGCCGAAGCGCTCTGCCGGATAGCGCTCCCCGACCACTGCGGCGTGGGCCCCGAACGTCTCGGCCAGCAGTCGCGGATAAACCGCAGGCGTGAAACGCTGCCCCTCCCTCAGATAGCGCAGCGCGACGAACAGGGTGAACTCGTCGCGGGTGGTGCCGATCAGCACCGGCACCGCCTCGGCCCGGCCGGATCCGAACGCTGCCAGCGGCGCCCGCGGTATCAAGGCCGACCCGGTCACCGGGCCGGTGAGCTCGTCGCTGCCGATGTTGAAGTACCACACCGGATTTCGCAGCCGGTCCACCGGCAGCGACCGCAGGCAGCCGGCGGCGACCGCCGGATCCGGGCATCCGACCGCGGCGGCATAGTCGAGCGAGCGCCGCTGGGCGGTGGCGACATCGGCCTGAGCCTGACATGGCGCACTCATCAGGATCGCGGAGCGGAACAACCCGGTCGACCCGGGGGCCACCAGGTGATCGCACACCGACATTCCGCCCGCGGATTCGCCTGCGACGGTGACTTTTTCCGGATCACCGCCGAAATCGGCGATGTTGTCCCGGACCCACCGCAAGGCCGCCTGCTGGTCGGCCAACCCGTAGTTTCCGATGTCACCACCGGCGCCCAGCGCCGGGTGTGCCAGAAAGCCGAGGGCACCCAGCCGGTAGTTGATCGTCACCACCACGATGTCGCCGCGGGTGGCCAGCCGCTTCGCGTCGTAGATGCCGCTGCTGCCGCCGACGAACGCGCCGCCGTGGATCCACACCATGACCGGGCGCCGATCACCGGAGACCGGCGGCGTCCACACGTTCAGCGTCAGGCAGTCCTCGGCGGTGTTGAGCCCGCGTTCGGGATCGGCGCCGGGGTCCTGGATGCACCGCGGCCCGGGCCTGGTGGCGGTTGCTCCACTCACCGAAGAGCTGGGACGCCAAGACCTCAAGATCGGAAGAGCACACGTCTGAACNGATGCACCGCGGCCCGGGCCTGGTGGCGTCACGCTCCCCCGGCCACCCCGGTGCCGGACCGGGCGGAGCGAACCGCAACGGGCCCACCGGGGCAGCGGCGTACGGGATTCCGGCGAACAGTCGGTGATCGGAAAGCACTGCGCCACGCAGGGTTCCGGCCGAGGTGTGTACCAGCGCCGGGTCCTGCACCTGAGCCTTCTCCTGGGTACGGTCCGGCGTTACCGCCTGTCCGCCACCGCGCGCGCAGCCCGCCACCAGCATCACCAATGTCGCCAGCAACGCTACGGCGCGACGCCCTGACCGCATGGGTGCGAGCGTACGTGCCGGATCGGGGGAATCGCCCCTCTTGCGTGGCGCCCGTCACATAGGGTGAAATTGACACCCGTCAAGAACCGCCACCGGGAGGAGACCGCATGAGCGCGCCGACGATGGATGACGCCGCGAAAGTGCTGGCCGATCCGACGGCATACGCCGACGATGCCCGCCTGCACACCGCCCTGAACCATTTGCGCGCCAACAACCCGGTGGCCTGGGTGGACAACCGGCCGTACCGGCCGTTCTGGGCGATCACCAAACACGCCGACATCATGGCCATCGAACGGGACAACGAGCTGTTCATCAGCGAGCCCCGGCCGCTGCTGGCCACCGCGGCAGCCGACGACCTGGCCAAGCAACAGCTCGAGGCAGGCATGGGCCTGCGCACCCTGATCCACATGGACGATCCGCATCACCGCAAGGTCCGGGCGATCGGCGCGGATTGGTTCCGCCCCAAGGCCATGCGGGCGCTGAAGGTCCGGGTCGACGAGCTGGCCACCCGCTATGTCGACAAGATGCGCGACATCGGGCCGGAGTGCGATTTCGTCACCGCGATCGCCGTCGACTTCCCGCTCTACGTGATCATGTCGCTGCTGGGCCTGCCCGAAGAGGACTTCGCGCGCATGCACATGCTGACCCAGGAGATGTTCGGTGGCGACGATGACGAATACAAGCGCGACGGCGGTTCACTGGAGGATCAGCTCGCCGTCCTGATGGACTTCTTCGCCTACTTCTCCACGCTGACCGCGTCGCGCCGCGCCAACCCGACCGAAGACCTCGCCTCGGCCATCGCCAACGGCACCATCGACGGGCAACCACTGTCCGACGTCGACACCGCGTCCTACTACGTCATCGTCGCCAGCGCAGGGCACGACACCACCAAGGACGCGATCTCCGGCGGACTGCACGCTCTCATCGAGAATCCAGACCAGCTAGCCCGGCTGCAGGCGCATCCCGAACTGATGGGTACCGCGGTCGAGGAGATGATCCGGTGGTCCACCCCGGTCAAGGAGTTCATGCGCACCGCGACGGCGGACACCACCGTGCGCGGCGTACCGATCGCCAAAGGCGAATCCGTCTACCTGGCCTACGTCTCGGGCAACCGGGACGAAGAGGTGTTCGACAACCCGCACCGCTTCGATGTCGCACGGGATCCCAACAAGCACCTGGCATTCGGGTACGGCGTGCACTTCTGCCTGGGCGCTGCCCTGGCCAGGATGGAGATGAACAGCCTGTTCACCGAGCTGATGCGCCGGCTCGACTCGATCGAATTGGCCGGAACACCAGAGCTTTCCGCAACCACCTTCGTCGGCGGGCTCAAGCACCTGCCGATCCGCTACTCGCTGCGCTGAGGCTGCCCGGTTCGGCGGTGGGTGGCCAGGAAGCCGTCCACCGCGGCGTGCACGCAGGCGGTGTAGTCGAACTCTGACAAGGTGCTGAGCTTGCCCAGCACGATGGGCCCCAGCAGCAGGGCAGCGGCCTGCGTCCGGTCCACCTCGCCGAGTTCGGCTACTGCATCGGGACTGTCGAAGATCGCCTCGAACGGCGGCGCGTACTGCTCGGCCACCCGCTCACGCAAGGTTCGGACCTCTGGACTGTCGTCGGAGCGCCAGGGCAGTTGTTCCATGTCGCCACCGAGGGCCAGCCACGACATCGCGGTGATACTGATCGGCGCCTCGGCGATCGAGTCGGCCTGCGCCTGGACCAGGGCGATCAGCCGGTCGCGCAACGTGCCGTCCTCCGGCGGCATCGGAGCCGCCGGAATAAGTGCCCGAAATGCCGCTGCCAGCAAGTCATTTCCACTCGGAAAGTGCCGGTACAGCGTGGCCCTGGCCACGTTGGCGGCCCGGGTGACCGCATCGACGGTCACCGCGCTCGGCCCGCCCGACCGCAACAAGGACGTCGCCGCCTCCAACAGCCGGGCCCGGGAGCGGGCCGGCCGGGGATCACCGCTTTCGGCAACCATGCGCCGTCACCTCCAAAAACAGACTTACCGTCTCGCTCCGAGACTGTTAGTCTCGAAACTTCACCGACGAAGGGAGGCCGGGATGTCCGAGACCCTCGTCGAGTCCGCCCAGGATATCGATCCGCGCATCGCCCAACTGTCGATCCGACAGCGATACTGGCTGCTCGCCGTGGCCTGCATGGACGTGTCGATAGTCGTCGCATCGATGGTGGCCCTCAATGCCGCACTACCCGACATCGCCCGCCAGACCGCAGCCACCCAGGCCCAACTCACCTGGGTCATCGACGGATACACCCTCGTACTGGCCTGCCTGCTGCTTCCGGCCGGCGCGATCGGCGACCGGTACGGCCGGCGCGGTGCGCTACTGGTGGGCCTCGCCGTCTTCGTACTGGCCTCGGCGGCACCGCTACTGTTCGACGACCCGGTACACCTGATCGCTGCCCGCGCCGTGGCCGGGGCCGGCGCCGCATTCATCATGCCGGCCACACTGTCCCTGTTGACGGCGGCCTTCCCGAAGTCCGAGCGCAACAAGGCTGTTGGCATCTGGGCCGGCGTCGTCGGGTCCGGCGCGGTGTTCGGCTTTCTGGTCACCGGCGGATTGCTCCACTTCTGGGGATGGCAGTCCATCTTCGCGGCCTTCGCAATCGCCGGAATCGGATTGTTCGCCCTGACCGGCACCGTCCCCTCCTCCCGCGACGCGGATGCCGCACCGCTGGACTGGATCGGCGCGGTCGTGATCGGGGCCGCCGTTGCGGTGTTCGTGCTCGGTGTGGTCGAGGCGCCGGCGCGAGGCTGGACGCACCCGGCAGTCTGGGGATGCATGACCGGCGGACTCGTCCTGGCGGCCGCGTTCACCATGGTGCAACTGCGGCGCCCATATCCGCTGCTCGACGTCAGGCTGTTCGGCCGGCCCGATTTCGCCACCGGAGCGCTGGGCGTGACGTTCCTCTTCTTCGCCAACTTCGGCTACTTCTTCGTCAGCATGCAGTACATCCAGCTGGTCATGGGATACAGCCCGATCCAGACCGCAATTGCCCTGTGCCCGTTGATGCTTCCGGTCCTGGCGCTCGGCGCCACCACGCACATCTACCTGCCGCGGCTCGGCCTGCGGCTGTGCGTGACGATCGGTCTGCTGGTGATCGCGGCCGGCCTGATGTGCATGCGCCTGCTGCAGGTCGACTCGAACTACCTCGACTACACCTGGCCACTGATCATCATCAGCATCGGCATCGGCCTGTGCACCGCGCCCACCACGTCGGCCATCATGGGTGCGGTACCCGACGAGAAGCAGGGAGTGGCGTCCGCGGTCAACGACACCACCCGCGAAGTCGGGGCCGCCCTGGGCATCGCGGTGGCAGGCTCGATCCTGGCGGCCCACTATCAGAGCTCGCTACACCCCAAGCTGGCCGAATTACCCTCTGCGGTAGCCGATTCCATGCTCAGCTCGCTGGCCGAGGCGCTCGCCGTGGCCGGGCAGTCAGGCCCGCGAGGTCCGGCGCTCGCCGAGCTGGCCAAGCAGGCGTTCCTGGACGCCACGAACTCGGCGCTGCTGGTGATGGCGGTGGTGCTGGCGGTCGCCGCGGTTTTCGTCGGGGTGTGGGCGCCGGGGCGTGACGGCAGGCAGCTCAGGGTGATCCGGCGCCTCAGGTCGCGACGAACTCCGCCGCCCGATGACCGATCATGGCAATGGTCGCGTGCGGGCCGCGGCTGGTGATGGCCGGCATGATCGACCCGTCCACCACCCACAGACCGTCGACGCCCAACACCCGGCAGCCGGCGTCCAGAACCGCTTCGGGTCCGGTCCCCATCGGCGCGGTGCCGGCCAGGTGCTGCGATGTCGACCAGGATGCCTCACCGACTTCAGCTGTGTGACTGACCAATTCACGGGCCAGCCCGGCACCGCGACGCAGCGCCTCGACATCCTCGGCCACCGTGTCATAGCGGTGCTCGATGACCGGAGCCACCGTCGGATCCGCCGACGCCAGCCTGACCCGGCCGCGGGAATGTGGGCGCATCAGCGCGACGCCGAGGTGCGGCAGCTCGGCGGGATCATGGCCGGGCCCGTGCACCATGGCGGCGAACCCGGCGGTGTACGGCCGCACCTCGATGCCGTCGGCCGTGGTGAGCACGGCCTCCAGCGGCGGCAGATCGTGAGTGGGCACCCAGGAGACCGGAAGCACCCATTCCGGATGGTCGACGGTGTGCGTGCCGACCGGTAGGCCGGCCACCACCGTGACACCGAGCGCCTCCAGGTCGGGCGCGGGTCCCACACCGGACAGCATCAGCAGGTGCGCCGATCCAATCGACCCGGCACACAGCACAATTCGCTCGGCCTCAAGTGTGGATCCGTCGGCGCAGCGCACCCCGACCGCTCGGCTCCCACGGAACAGCACCTGATGCACCCGGGTATCGGTCAGCAGCTCCAGGTTCGGCCGGGCCAACGCCGGTTGCAGGTAGGCGCCGCCGGGCCCGACCCTGGTCCCGCCATTGATGTTCAGCGGCACCGCTCCCACGCCGGCCGGCAGCACAGCCCCGGTGTCCGATCCGTTCAGGTCCTCGATCCAGCCGAATCCGGCCCGCGTCGCCGCTTCGACGAATGACGCTGTGCAGCCGTCGAATTCACGCACGCGGCGGACGGAGATCGGGCCGGCGTCACCGTGCAGGCCGGTGCTGAAATCCAGGTCGGTCTCGATCGCCCGGAAATGCGGCAACACGTCGTCCCAGCCCCAGCCGGGCACCGCCCAGGTGTCGAAGTCAGTGGGTAGGCCCCGGCAGAAGTAACCGCCGTTGACCGCTCCGGAGCCGCCCACCACCGACCCACGGATGATCTCGGTGTGCCGGGGCGGGTTCTCGGTCAGGACCGACGCATAGTGCCGCACCACGGAGCTGGCCGCACCGATCGGCAGCCGCAGCGCATCGGTGATCTGCGCCGCCACCCGCGGATCACTCGGGGCCGGGCCGGCCTCCACCACCGTGACACGGCGGGCGGGGTCGGCGGAAAGCCGTTCGGCCAGAATCGATCCAGCGCTTCCAGCACCGACGATCAGCACGTCGGCCCGCACGAGAGGAGGACGAGATGGCAGGGTCAACTGGCGTTAGCTCCGCAGCTGCGGCTTGAGCGCGCCCAGCTGACGTTCCCGGACCACCCCGGTCCACAGGCCGACGCCGTAGGCCAGATCGTCGAGCCGTTTGAGCAGGATGTGGGTCAGCAGGCCGACCGGCTTGGTGTCGTCGTCGGCGTTGCCCCGCCGGGTCGCCCAGTCGACCACTCCGTCGAGCACCGCGGCCACCAGCACGGCGTGTCTGGCCCGCCGGAACAGCAGGGCCGCGATCAGGGCGATCGGCCAGTAGTGCCGGCAGATCGCCGAACACAGTTGCAGGGCCGACGACCACAAGCCGCGGGCCGTCACCGCGGCGACCTCCGTGGGTTCGGTGTCGACGGCGCTGAGGGACCGTGCGATGCGGCGGCCGGTGAAGATCGCGATCACCACCGAGCCCAGATATCCGACACACGACCCCATGGCCAGCAGCAGCCACACCATCAGCGTCCATCCGGAGATCACCACCGGCGCCGTCTTGCCGGGGTGCCGGACCGTCAACGGTGCTGCCGACGTGCCATAGAAAGCCTTGCGGTTGAACCACTCTCGCAGATCTGTCCGGTGATCGTGAGCCACCAGGGCGATGGGCTCGTAGCGTAGCCGCGCCCCGGACTCGACCAGCCGCCAGCACAGATCGACGTCCTCACCGGACTGCATGGTCTCGTCGAAGCCACCGACCGCGGTCAAGGCCGACCGCCGGCAGATGATGGCCGCGCTGGGCACATACGACACCGGGCCGTAGGGCACCACCGGCGCCTCACGCACCCCGAGGTCGAGCGATGACCGCACCGCCTCGTACCGTGCCACGACGTTGTCGGCGGTGTGCAGACCGACGATGCGGGGCGCCACCAGGGCGACCGCCGGATCGCAGAAGTGGCCGAGCAACGCCTCCAGCCAACCGCGGCGCGGCACCACGTCCGAGTCCAGGAAGGCGACGAAGTCGGTCTCACACGCCGCTAGACCGGTGTTCCGGGCCGCCGCCGGGCCGTTGCTGCGCAGGTGCCGCAGCACCTGCACATCGCAGTGCATCTCGGCGAACTCTGATTGCGCCACGGGCACGGCCGAGCCGTCGTCGACCACGATCACCCGCAGGCCGCGTAGTGCCGCGATCAACCGGTGCAGCCCGGATACGTTGTCACGCACCGGGATAATCACCGTCACGTCGCGGTGCGACGGGCCACAGGGCGGGCGCGGATGGGCCACGGTGGCGTCGAGCAAAGTCCGCGCCAGTTGCGCACTCTGCGCGTCGTGGACCTCGAGGCGACCGCCGGTCAGCATGGTCTGCGCCGTCGGAGCGAGCCGCAGCAGCCGGGTCGGCGATCCGCCCAGCAGCGCCGCCCCGGCCCCGAGCACCTTGACACGACGGTCCACCTGCACGGCGAAACCGTCGGGCAGCCTCGGTCCGGTCATGTCAACAATCCGTTCCGGTCAGGCTGCCACCGCCTCATCCGACCGGCGCAACCATCGACCATCTCAGCAAAGATACGCTCCCCCTCGGCAGCAGTGGCGGTC
>NZ_LT546207.1:4298946-4347616 GCF_900078665.2 Mycolicibacterium houstonense
GCCTGCACACCGGTCGGCGAGATGATGACCGGCATCGAAATGTCTTGGCCCATCACCGTTGTGGCCATCTCACGCTTCTCGGTGGCGCCGACGACGTGCGGGGCGAAGCCGAGCTCGGAGAAGGCCTGGACATTGTCGGAGACCGTCACGCCCTTCTCGCTGGCAGAGATCAGCGAAGAGTAGGCCGACTTGGGCAGCCGCTTCTTCGCCCGTTCCTGGGCGATGGCGACGGTCTCGAACCAGGTATCGCGTGCCATGGAGTTACACCGGACTTTCGTTACAGAAGCGGGCAGGCGGCTTGGTGAGCAACTTGAGCGCCACCGGTCCCTGTTTGGTGCCGCGGGAGTGATCACCACTGGGCTTGGGCTTGATGCGTTCCTTGGCCAGGGCCGGCTCGCCCCATCCTTCGACGCACTCCGGGTCCGGCCCGTCCATCGGCAGACCGGTGAAGAACTTGGCCGCCATGCAGCCGCCCCGGCAGGCGTCGTAGTGCCCGCACCCGCTGCAGGCACCGGCCGACTGGGGCTCACGCAGCTCGCGGAACAGCGTGGAGTTCTGCCAGACGTTCTGGAAGCCAGCCCCAAAACCAGTGTCTTCCAGGATGTTTCCGGCCAGGAACTTGTCGTGGATGGCGAACGGGCAGGCGTATACGTCGCCGACCGGGTCGATCAGGCACACCACCCGGCCGGCACCGCACAGGTTCAGCCCGGCCAACGCGCCGGGCTCGCCCAGGCCCGAGAGGTGGAAGAACGAGTCACCGGTCAGCACCCGCTCACCGTGGGACACCAGCCAGTTGTACAGCTGCCGCTGCTGGTCGGCGGTCGGATGCAGCTCGTCCCAGACGTCGGCACCACGGCCCGACGGGCGCAACCGGGTGATCCGCAGCGTGGCCCCGTACCGATCGGCCAGCGCCTTGAACTCATCGAGCTGGTCGACGTTGTGGCGGGTCACCACCACCGAGATCTTCGCATCGGAAAAGCCCGCGGCGGCAAGGTTTTCCAGCGCCCGCACGGCCATGTCGAAGGAGCCCTTGCCGCGCACGGCGTCGTTGACCTCGGCATTGGCGCCGTCCAGGGAGATCTGCACGTCGACGTAGTCGCTGGCGGCCAGCTTGGCGGCCACCTCGGGCGTGATGCGCACCCCGTTGGTGGAGAACTTGACCCCGACATGGTGCTCGGTCGCGTAATCGACCAGCTCCCAAAAGTCCGGGCGCACAGTGGGTTCGCCGCCGCCGATGTTCACGTAGAACACCTGCATGCGTTCCAGCTCGTCGATGATGTCCTTGCACTGCTGCGTGGACAACTCGCGCGGATCACGCTTGCCCGACGAGGACAGGCAGTGCACGCACGCCAGGTTGCAGGCGTAGGTGAGCTCCCAGGTCAGGCAGATCGGGGCGTCGAGCCCGCGCTCGAACTGGTCGACGAGCCTTGGGACGGGGGCAACAGAAGTCATTGTGGATTCCCGGGGATGAGCATCTTCGAGGACACCAGCACGCTCAACGCATGCAGGTACGGGCCTTGGTCGGAGTCGGCAATCCCGGCCGCGCGGCACGCGGACCGGGCGTCGGGGTGATCAGCCAGGGAGTTGACCACCTCGACGACCGTCCGGTTCTTCAGAAACGACAGCTTGCGGGTTCCGAAGTGATACAGCAGGGCACCGAACGGCTCCGGCCGCACCGCCACCTGGTGGTGCAGCCGCCAGCTGGCATCCGGGTCGAAGACGGCGCCAGCGCGCCCGCCCGTATCGGCGACCTGTGTGGACACCGTCAGTAAACCCCGCACATACCGTCGATCGAGACCTCTTCGACGAGCGTCTCGGTGACGAGCTGGGTTTCGGTTTCGGCCTGCGGGTTCTGATCCATGAATCGCACCTTTCTTCCAACTGTGGGTCTCGACAATTGTGACCTGAGTCGCAAGAATATGGCATCGAGTGCACAAATGGAAGGGCGGGTTTCATGCGACAGGCATCCGGGCCCCGCGTCGGTCGGCGCCCGTCCACCACGCAGGACCACATCACCGAAGTGGCCCTGGGGCTCTTCGCCGCACGCGGGTTCGACGAGGTCAGCGTCGACGACGTGGCCAAGGCGGCCGGGATCGCCCGGCGCACCCTGTTCCGCTACTACGCGTCGAAGAACGCCATCCCCTGGGGCGACTTCGACGCCCATCTTGAGCACCTTCGCGAGTTGCTCAGCACGGTGAGTACCGAGATTCCCCTGGCCGACGCGTTGCGCGATGCGCTGCTGTCGTTCAACACCTACGACGCGCAAGAGATGGCCCAGCACCGCCAGCGCATGCGCGTGATCCTGGGAACCGCTGAGCTGCAGGCCTACTCGATGACCATGTATGCCGGCTGGCGCGAGGTCATCGCCACCTACGTGGCACAGCGGACCGGCGCCCACCCCGGCGACCTGATGCCGCAGACCGTCGGATGGCTCATGCTCGGCGTCGCACTGTCGGCCTATGAGCACTGGCTCGGCGACGAGTCCGCGTCGCTGACCGGCTCCATCGCGCAAGCCTTCGAGCTGGCGCGCCCTGGCCTTGAGGCCTTAGCCGCGCGGTAGCCCGTCCCATGCCGCGGCCAGCGCCGCCGGGCCGNTCACCGAGCACCCCGAGCTCGCTGACTGCAGCAACCCCACCCCGCCGCATCGCCGGCATCAGCTCAGCCAGCGGGGCGGTGTTCCCCGGACTCCGTTCGTCGGCCCAGACATCGCCGGGCGAAATATGTAGCAATACAGATGTTTCGGTGTGACCCGCGTGCGCATCGGCATCCGCGGCGATGCACGGCACCCAGCCTGCGTCGCGTCCCTCCTGGCGCAACAGGGTCACCGCGGCCACCAACGCCTGCACGTTCCCACCGTGGCCATTGACGAAAACCAGGCGCGACGCCCAGCTCGACGCGGACCGCCCGTACTCCACCAGCAACAACCGCAAGGCGTCGGTACCGATCGACACCGTGCCCGGAAACCCCTCGTGCTCGCCGCTGGCGCCGTAGCAGACCGGCGGCGCGACCACCCAGTCACCGGCAGTCTCACCGTCGACCCGCTCGCGTGCCGCGTGGGCGACGGCGGTGGCGATGCGGGTGTCGGTGTCCAAGGGCAGGTGCGGGCCATGCTGCTCGGTAGAGCCCACAGGGATGATCAACATTGGCGACATGCTGCGTAGCTGCCTCGACGTTGAGTTCCCGAGCCCGCTGGGGAAAGCCACGTGCCGATGGTAGGCCGAATTCACCTACTGTGCGCCAATTGTTGGAGCACGAGCAGCAATTGATTTCCCTTAGCTTTCCGGACACCTGCCGTCAGCATCACGTACGTCTCACCTGCCACCCCCGTCACGCTGCATCTCAAGGTGACGGTCAGCCCGTCAGGCGTCGGACCGCGGTACGCCGAGCGTGCGGGTGAAGCCCTCGGGGATGAGGATGTCCTCGGGTGTCAAGTCGTGGATCGAGGACTTCGCCAACCCGCGCAGCGCCGAGTCGATACCTCCGCTGAGGATGTCCAGCACGTTCTCCACACCCGCCTGACCGTTGGCCGCCAGGCCCCACAGGTAGGCCCGGCCGATCATCACGGCCCGCGCGCCGAGCGCCACGGCCTTGACGACATCGCTGCCCCGGCGGATGCCGCCGTCCAGCAAAACCTCCACCTGATCGCCGACGGCCTCGGCGATGGCAGGCAGGCAACGGATCGCGGCGGGAGTGCCGTCCAGGTTGTTCCCTCCGTGATTGGACACGGTGATCGCCGAAACGCCTGCATCAACAGCGCGTTTGGCGTCATCGACACGGACCATGCCCTTCAGCAGGAACGGGCCGCCCCACTGCTCACGCAGCCACGCGATGTCCTCCCAGGTGGGCGGCGGGGTCCCCATCCACTGCCCGTAGGCCTCGAAGAACGTCGGGCCGGGCTCCCCGCGCCTGCCCTGGTTGGGCACCCGCAGGTCCGGCGGCCGCAGGTGCTTGCCGAAGCTCCACAGCCAGCGCGGCTTGGTGAGCACCTCCGGAGACATCCGCAGCATCGTGCGCAGATCCATTCGCTCCGGGATCTTCGGGCTACCCCAGTCACGGCCGTGGCTGAAGCTCCAGTCGGTGGTCGCGATCAACCCGACGGCGCCCGCGTCCTTGGCGCGCTGCACGCGCTCGGCGATCTCGTCACGGGACCCGAGCCAGTAGATCTGGAAGAAGATCTTGTCGTTGACGGCGGTGACTTCCTCCATCGGCTTGCTGGCGAACGAGGACAGCCCCATCGCGGTGCCGCGCGCCGCGGCGGCCCGGGCCACCGCCACCTCGCCGTCCGGATCGACCGCCTGCACACCGGTCGGCGAGATGATGACCGGCATCGAAATGTCTTGGCCCATCACCGTTGTGGCCATCTCACGCTTCTCGGTGGCGCCGACGACGTGCGGGGCGAAGCCGAGCTCGGAGAAGGCCTGGACATTGTCGGAGACCGTCACGCCCTTCTCGCTGGCAGAGATCAGCGAAGAGTAGGCCGACTTGGGCAGCCGCTTCTTCGCCCGTTCCTGGGCGATGGCGACGGTCTCGAACCAGGTATCGCGTGCCATGGAGTTACACCGGACTTTCGTTACAGAAGCGGGCAGGCGGCTTGGTGAGCAACTTGAGCGCCACCGGTCCCTGTTTGGTGCCGCGGGAGTGATCACCACTGGGCTTGGGCTTGATGCGTTCCTTGGCCAGGGCCGGCTCGCCCCATCCTTCGACGCACTCCGGGTCCGGCCCGTCCATCGGCAGACCGGTGAAGAACTTGGCCGCCATGCAGCCGCCCCGGCAGGCGTCGTAGTGCCCGCACCCGCTGCAGGCACCGGCCGACTGGGGCTCACGCAGCTCGCGGAACAGCGTGGAGTTCTGCCAGACGTTCTGGAAGCCAGCCCCAAAACCAGTGTCTTCCAGGATGTTTCCGGCCAGGAACTTGTCGTGGATGGCGAACGGGCAGGCGTATACGTCGCCGACCGGGTCGATCAGGCACACCACCCGGCCGGCACCGCACAGGTTCAGCCCGGCCAACGCGCCGGGCTCGCCCAGGCCCGAGAGGTGGAAGAACGAGTCACCGGTCAGCACCCNGGGCGGTCGCGGCTGGCCCCGTCCACCAACGCACCCGATTCGATGAAGTCCACCGGATCCGGCCCGAGCACCCCGGCGACGTCGCGGTGTGACCCGACCCGGATCCGGGTGGGGGCATCGGCGAAACCGATCTCCGACAGCAGGGTCAGCACCAGAACGGTGTGCGGGCGTCCGGTTACCGCCCAATCGCCGCCCGGGAGCGGGGTGTTGAGGTCGATGTGCCAGCCTCGGTCCTCGGCGGGCGGGTCGACCGGGAAGCGCACCGGGATGTTGCCCAAGGCGCCGCGCGGCAGCCACCCTCCGGCACCGCAGATCGCATCGAGGGCATCGGTGAGCGCCGTGTTGCCCACCAGCGGCCGGAACGGGCCTTGACCGGTCAGATCGGCCGTCCACACCACCGGCTCGGCCCACGAGCCCGGCTCGTGCGCGGACAGCCCGATCTGGGACCAGAGCAGATCCCTGGCCGCATCGGCGATTTCGTCCGGGACGGCCTGCTCGATCTTGACAAAGCCGTCCCGCACAAATGCGTCGACATCCACCACGCCAACCACCATGGCGCACCCCGGCTGAGCGACGCCAATGGTTTTTCGCCGAAAATTCTTCGCGCAAGCCCGTCGGAGTTTCGGGCCGGACGGCGACGATAAGAGTGTGAGCGCCGAAACTGACGCTCCGCGGTTGCTGATGAGGTGCTACGACCAGGCCCTGCCAGTGGTGTACGGCTACTTCGTACGACGCTGCGGTGACCGCGGAACCGCCGAGGACCTGACGTCGGAGACGTTCCTGGCCGCGATGGACGCGGCCCGCAGACCGTCGCCGCCGTCGATCACGGTGCCCTGGCTGATCGGGGTGGCCCGGCACAAGCTGGCCGACCATTACCGCAGGCGGCACGACCGGTTCACCGTGCCGGTGGCCGAGCTGCCCGAGCCGGTGGATCCTGCCGACGACTGGGATGCCGAACTGGATCGCATTGTCGCCGAGTCGGTTTTGGCGCGGCTGCCCGAACACCACCGCACCGTGCTGGCACTGCGCTACCTGGACGACTGCTCGGTGCCCGAGTGCGCCGAGTTGATCGGCCGCACCGTGCACGCCACCGAGGCCCTGCTGGTCCGGGCACGCCGCGCGTTCAGATCCGAGTATCCCGCCGAGAACCCCACACCGGAAGGAGGGACGTCGTGAACAACAGCCACGATCCGCTGACCGTGCTGACCGGCGCGGACCATCCGGTGTCCCCCGACCCGGGGTTCGCGGCCCGGCTGCGGGCCCGGCTGGAATCGGCGCTGACCCTCCCCGCCCATTCCGAAGGAGTTGACATGAGTGGAACCGACACTGCCATCGACGAACTGAACAACCCGGTCCCGGCCGCGCAGGTTCCCCCGCGCTCAGCGGCCATCGCGTACCTGGCCGTGCCCGACGCCCGCGCCGCGATCGCCTGGTACATCGATGCCCTGGGGGCGGTACAGGTCGGCGAGCCCATCGTGATGGACGATGGGCGCATCGGCCACGCCGAGCTCGAGCTCGCCGGCGGCGTGTTGTACCTGGCCGACGAGTATCCCGAGATGGGATTGAAAGCACCGGCACCGCAAGCGAACTCGGTGAGCCTGATGCTGAGCGTCCCCGACACCGACGCGACGCTGGAGCGGGCCCGCGCGCTGGGCGCACAGGTGCAACGCGAACCGTATGAGAACTACGGCACGCGCAACGCTGCGATCATCGACCCGTCGGGCCACCGCTGGATGCTGTCCGGGCCGGTGACCGGGGCCGCCGTGCCGATCCAGCACGGCGATGTCGGCTACGTCTCCGTCTGGGCCCCGGATGCCGAGCGGGCCGCGGCCTTCTACGGTCACGTGCTGGGCTGGACCTATGACCCCGTCACCCGGCAGGTGACCAACACCAGGCAGCGCATCGGCATCTTCGGCGTCCCCGGCCCGGCCAACCTGTTCTGCTGCTATGCGGTGACCGATCTGGACGGCGCCCGCCAGGCGATCCAGGCCGGTGGCGGCGAGCCCGGCCAGGCCCAGGAGTTCGATTTCGGCACCGTGCTGGACGCCACCGATCCGGCCGGAACTCCGTTCGCGGTGTTCGTGCCCGCACCGGGTACGCCACGGCCGGAGCTGAATGGTTCAGGGCCGGGCGAGCTTTCGTACCTCACCTACGAAGTCGCCGACTCCACCGCATTCAAGGCGTTCTACAGCCGAGTGTTGTTCTGGACCTTCGAGCCCGGCCGGATCGACGACGGCTGGGGTGTGCAGGGCAGTCAGCCGATGTCGGGTGTGGCCGGCGGTGCCGCGCGGACCGCCACGGTGCCGATGTGGACGGTCACCGACATCGACGCCGCGGTCGCCCGGGTCATCGAGGCCGGCGGCACCGTGCTGCAACAGCCGTCACGCCAGGATTACGGATTGATGGCCGAGTGCACCGACGACCAGGGCGGCCGGTTCTACCTCGGCCAGTTCTAGCGCGATTTGTGCACCTGCCGTAACGCCTGGCGTTACGGCAGGTGCACAAATCGCAGGGAAGGTCAGCCCAGGATGTCGGAGATGGGGGCACCCGCGGCGATCTTGCCTCGGGCCTTCATCACCTTGCCCGGCATGCCGCCGCCCACCACGCCCACCAGCACGCCGTCGCGTTCGTAGTAGGCCAGGAACTTGCGGCCGTCGTCCTCGACCACGTGCACGACGTCGTCGGCCTCGGGCTCACCCAGGCACTGGATCTTGACGTCGTACTGATCGCTCCAGAAGTACGGCACCGACACCACGGGCGAGGCCTCCCGGCCAAGCAACGCCGGCACCATGGCCCGGGCCTGGTCGGCGACATTGCTCCAATGTTCCACGCGCGCTTGGCCTCCCACGTGATCTCGCCACGAAGCGACGTCGCCGATGGCCCACACGTTGGGAGCGCTGGCGCGGCCGAGATCGTCGCACACCACGCCGTTGTCGAGCTCGATCCCGCTGCCCTCGAGCCAGTCGACGGCGGGATGGGAGCCGATGCCGACCACCACCAGATCGGCTTCGAGCTCGGTGCCGTCACCCAGCACGACGCCTTCCACCTTGTCGGTGCCGCGCACCTCGTTGACGCCGACCCCGCAGCGCACATCCACACCCTCGGCCTGGTGCAGCCGGGTCACCAGGGCCCCGATCTGCTCGCCCAGCACGGAGGCCAGCGGCGTCGGCTGCGGTTCTACGAGCACCACCTCGACACCCAGCTTGCGCAGGCTGGCGGCCACCTCGCAGCCGATGAAGCCGGCGCCCACCACCACCGCACGCCGGGCATTGCCGGCGTGCTCACGCAGGGCCATGCTCTCGTCGTAGGACCGCAACACGTGGATCCCGGCCAGATCGCCGAAGGACCGGATGCGCTTGGGCACCAGGCCGGTGGCGATGATGAGCTCGTCGTATGCGACATCGCTGCCGTCGGCCAGCTTCAGCGACTTTGCGGCGGTGTCGACCGACTGCGCCGCGGAGCCGAGCCGCAGCGTGATGTCGTTCTCGGCGTAGAACTCGGCCGGCTTGAGCGTGACGTCGTCGGTCTCGGCGCGCAGCACTTCCTTGGACAGCGGCGGCCGGTCGTAGGGCAGATGGTCCTCGTCGCTGACGATCGTGATGGGCCCGGCGTACTCCGATCGGCGCAGCTGCTCGGCCGTCCGGGCCGCGGCCAGGCCGCCACCGACGATGACGATGCCCGCCACTGATCCCGTTGAAGTAGTCACGTGGGGTTTTTACACGATCGCCGCCGGACGTTGTGCGCCACCCTACGTTTGCGCAGGCCGCCGGCTCACATCACACCTCCCGTCACGACCGGCCGCGATCGATGACGTTGGTCAGCACCACGATGCTCTCGCTGCGCTCGATTCGAGCCGTCGAACGGATCCGCTCCAGCGCCTCCTCGAGGTGGCGCATGTCGCGCGCCAGCACGTGCAGGATGGCGTCGGCGGTGCCGGTCACCGTTGCCGCACTGACCACTTCGGGGATGTCGATCCAGGCCGCGCGCAACTGGTCCGGGGCGATCGTGCCCTGACAGAACACCTGCACATACGCCTCGGTGCGCCAACCGAGAACGTTGCGGTCGATCACCGTGGTGAAACCCCGGATCACGCCGTCGGCGACCATGCGGTCCACCCGGCGCTTGACCGCGGGCGCCGACAGATTCACCTGCTGCCCGATCTCGGCGAACGTCGCCCGGGCATTCTCGGTCAGTTCGGCCAAAATCCGCTCATCGGTGGCGTCCAGCCGCTCCACATCGCCCTCCACGCAACAAAAAACCGCGAACTCGAACTTCATGCAATATATCGCTGGATATCGCGCAACAAGAAGCGATTGATTGCGTCAACACTCCTTCATATCGTCGATCCATGACGATTTCCGAGGAAGTCATGCCCGACGCTGCGCCCGAAACCACGACCACGCCCATCCGGACCGCGACACTGCGCCACTACGCCATGACCGCACCGGAGTACTTCACCGTCGAATACGCCATCAACCCGTGGATGGACACCTCCACCCCGGTGGACACCGAGCTCGCGCTCCAGCAGTGGGACACGTTGCGCCGGGTCTACGCCGATCTCGGTCACCGCGTCGAACTGGTGACGCCGCGCCAGGGACTGCCCGACATGGTGTACGCCGCCAACGGTGGCTTCCTGGCCGGGGACATCGCCGTGGTGGCCCGCTTCGCATACCCGCAGCGGGCAGCCGAGGCCGACGCCTACGCCGAATGGATGGACAGCCGCGGCTACCGCACGGTGCGCACCGAGCACCTCAACGAGGGCCAGGGCGATCTGTTGCTCGTCGGGCGAACACTGTTGGCGGGTTATGGTTTTCGCACCGACCGCCGCGCCCACGACGAGATCTCGGCCGTGACCGGGCTGGCGGTGACCAGCCTGGAACTCGTCGACCCGCGCTTCTATCACCTCGACACCGCGCTGGCCGTGCTCGACGACACGACCATCGCCTACTATCCCCCGGCCTTCAGCGACGACGCCCGCCGCCGCCTCGCCGAACTGTTCAGTGACGCCATCGAAGTCGGCTCGGCCGACGCGTACGTCCTCGGCCTGAACGTGGTGTCCGACGGCAGGCACGTGGTGATGCCCTCGGCCGCCACCGGATTCGCCGGCCAACTGGGCCGGGCCGGGTTCGAACCGATCGGCGTCGACCTGTCCGAACTCCTCAAAGGCGGAGGATCCGTCAAATGCTGCACGCTGGAGCTACCTCGATGACCATGCTGGACAGTGTGGAGAGCCAGGCCACTCCGGACTCCGCGACCGCAGCGGCGATCGCGCTCGACGATCGCCATGTCGTCCACAACTACTCACCGCTGCCGGTGGTCGCGGCCCACGCCGAGGGCGCCTGGATCACCGACGTCAACGGCCGGCGCTACCTGGACTGCCTGGCCGCCTATTCGGCGGTCAACTTCGGCCACCGGCATCCCGAGATCATCGCCACCGCGCACGCCCAGCTCGACCGGCTCACGCTGGTGAGCCGCGCCTTTCACTCCGACCGGCTGGGACCGTTCGCCGCGGCCTTGGCCGAATTGTGCGGCAAGGACATGGTGCTGCCGATGAACAGCGGCGCCGAGGCCGTGGAGAGCGGCATCAAGGTGGCCCGCAAGTGGGCCGCCGACGTCAAGGGCGTGTCGGCCGGAGAGTCCAATATCGTGGTGGCACACAACAACTTCCACGGCCGCACCACCACCATCATCAGCTTCTCCGACGACGAGACCGCGCGCCGCGGCTTCGGCCCGTACACCCCCGGCTTCCGTTCGGTGCCCTTCGGGGATCACCGGGCCGTGGCCGACGCGATCGACGCGAACACCGCAGCGGTGCTGATCGAACCGATCCAGGGCGAGGCCGGCATCATCGTCCCGCCCGCCGAATACCTGCCCCGGGTCCGCGAAATCTGCTCCGGGAACAACGTGCTGATGATCGCCGACGAGATCCAGTCCGGCCTGGCTCGCACCGGGCGGACCTTCGCGTGTGACCACTGGGGCGTGATTCCCGACGTCTATCTGCTCGGCAAGGCTCTCGGCGGCGGCGTGGTGCCGCTGTCGGCGGTGGTCGCCGACCGCGACGTGCTCGGGGTGCTCCATCCCGGCGAGCACGGCTCCACCTTCGGCGGCAACCCGCTGGCCGCAGCCATCGGCACGACCGTGGTGGGAATGCTGAAACGCGGCGAATTCCAATACCGCTCAACCGAGCTCGGGAACCACCTGCACGAGCGCCTCACCGGCCTGATCGGTCAGGGGGTGCAGGCGGTGCGCGGGATGGGCCTGTGGGCCGGGGTGGACATCGACCCGGCGTTGGGCTCCGGCAAGCAGTTAAGCCTCGCGCTGGCCGAGAGGGGCGTGCTGGTCAAGGACACTCACGGTTCGACGCTGCGGTTCGCTCCGCCCCTGGTGGTGACGGCCGACGAGCTCGACTGGGCCATTGACCGATTCACCGACGCTCTGGCCGAGGCCCGCCGATAATCGGTTGATCGGCAGCAAGGAGGCTCCATGTCCGCCCCAGCCAACAGCCTGACCGGCCAGATGTTGCGACGACGACCGGTCATGGGAGCTCCGGTCGCTCACGGTGCGTCCGATCACCTCCGACGAAGTATCGGCACGTTCCAGCTGACCCTGTTCGGCGTCGGCGCGACCGTCGGCACCGGCATCTTCCTCGTGTTGCAGGAAGCCGTGCCCGAGGCCGGTCCCGCCGTGCTCGTGTCGTTCGTCCTGGCCGGCATCGCCGCCGGGCTGTCGGCCCTGTGCTATGCGGAAATGGCCTCTGCGGTCCCGGTTTCGGGCTCCACCTATTCCTACGCCTACACCACGATGGGCGAATTCGTGGCGATGGGCGTCGCCGCGTGTCTCCTGTTGGAGTACGGCGTCTCCATGTCCGCGACGGCAGTCGGATGGAGCGGCTACCTCAACAAGCTGCTGGAGAATCTATTCGGCTGGCGGTTGCCGCACGCGCTGTCCACGGCGCCATGGGGCGAGAACCCCGGCATCGTCAACCTGCCGGCCATGGTCCTCATCATCATGTGCGCACTCCTGCTGATCCGCGGGGCCAGCGAGTCCGCGGCGGTCAACACCGTGATGGTGATCCTCAAACTGTGCGTGCTCGGCCTGTTCGTCGCCGTCGCGTTCACCGCGTTCAACACCGACCATTTCGCCGGCTTCTGGGACAAGGGTTTCGGCGGCATCACCCTCGCCGCGAGTTCCATCTTCTTCACCTTCATCGGGCTGGACGCGGTCTCGACGGCCGGCGACGAGGTCAAGAACCCGCAGAAGACCATGCCGCGGGCGATCATCGGCGCCTTGGTCGTCGTCACCGGCGTCTACCTGCTCGTGGCATTCGCCGGGCTGGGCGCCCAGCCCGCCGAACAGTTCGGATCCGAGGCGCAGGCCGAGGCCGGGCTGTCGGTGATGCTCACCAACATCCTGCACGGCCAGACCTGGGCCAGCACCATTCTGGCTGTGGGAGCGGTGATTTCGATCTTCTCAGTGACCCTGGTGGTGATGTACGGGCAGACCAGGATCCTGTTCGCGATGGGCCGCGACGGACTGCTGCCGCCGATGTTCGCCAAGGTCAACCCGCGCAGCATGACCCCGGTGAACAACACCATCGTCGTCGCGGCGGTCACCGGAACGCTGGCCGGCTTCGTACCGCTGGACTACCTGTGGGACCTGGTGTCGATCGGAACCCTGGTGGCGTTCATCGTGGTATCGATCGGGGTGATCATCCTGCGGGTGCGCGAGCCGAATCTGCCGCGCGCCTTCAAGGTTCCCGGCTATCCGGTGACGCCGATCCTGTCGGTGGTCGCGTGCCTGATGGTGCTGTACGGTCTGCCCGCGATCACCTGGCTGTGGTTCAGCCTGTGGGTCGCGCTGGTGCTGGCGTTCTACCTGTTGTGGAGCCGACATCACAGCGCGCTCAACGACGGTGGCGACGGCTACATCCCCGGCGCCGCGGCAGGCGAGGATGACGTGATGACGACGCCGGGTGCCGGGGAAACCCGATGACCGTCGTCGTCGGATATCTGGCAGGCAAGGGCGGCGCATCGGCGCTGCACCTCGCGGTCGGCGCGGCCCGCACGCTCAACACGTCACTTGCGGTGGCCACCGTCGTCCCACGGCCGTGGATGACCCCGTCACCGGCGCGCGTCGACGCCGAATATGCCGAGTACGCCGCGCAATTGGCGGCCTCCTCAGCTGAACAGGCCCGCCAGCATGTGTCCGCTCTCGATGCCCGCCTGGACGTCAGCTTCCACAAGTTCGCCCACCGCTCGGTGTCCGGCGGCCTGCTGGAGGCCGTGGCCACCCTCGACGCCGAGGTGCTGGTGCTCGGATCGGCAGCCGACGGGCAGCTGGGCCAGGTGGTCGTCGGCTCGACCGCCGACCGGCTGCTGCACTCCTGCCCGGTGCCGCTGGCGATCAGCCCGCGCGGCTACCGGCGTCCGAAATCCGAAGCGCTGGCACGCATCACGTGTGCCTACCCCGGCTCGCCAGAGGCCGTCTCGGTGGTCGAGCAGGTGGCCGAACTAAGCCAGCGGCTGGAAACCCCCATGCGCGTGATGACATTCGCGGTGCGGGGACGCAACATGTACCCGCCTACCGTCGGCCTGCACGCCGAGGACTCGATCCTGCAGGAGTGGGCGAAACAGGCCCAGCAGGCGCTGACCCGGTTGAAGGACACCAAGGTGATCGGCGACGACGTCGACCTGCAGGTGGTCACCGGCAACGACTGGCGCGACGCGCTCGACGCCACCGACTGGCTCGAGGGCGAGATCCTCGCGATCGGCACGTCACCCGGAGGCGCGGTGGCCCGCGTGTTCCTGGGTTCGCACGGATCAAAGATCCTGCGGCACAGCCCGGTTCCGGTGCTCGTCCTCCCGGGCTGACCGCCTCCGATTCAGTACTTGAGCACGCCGCGATCGACGGCGATCTGGCTGCCCGACAGGGTGGCCGAGCCGTCACCGGCCAGCCAGGCCACCACGTCGGCGACCTCCTCGGGCGCCATGAACGCCGCAAGTCCCTCGTTCTTGCCGTCGGTCACCTTGTGATACGGCATCGGGGCGAAGCTGTGCAGGAAGCTCGGGAACTTGCCGAAGATCTCGGCCATCGCCTCCGGTTCGATCATCGGGGTGTCGATCGAGTACGGATGGATCGAGTTGACCCGGATGCCGTACTCGCCCACCTCGAGAGCCAGCGTGTTGGTCAGCGCCACCAGGCCGTGCTTGGACGCCGCATAGTGGCCGTTGCCGGGGGTGGCTTTCACCCCGGCCGACGAGCTGACGATGATGATCGACCCGCCGTTGCCTGCCTCGATCATCGCCGGCACCGCGGCCCGGATGGTGCGCCAGGTGCCGTTGAGGTTCACGTCGATGACGGTGTCGAACTGCTCAGGGCTGAGCTCCCACAACCGCCCCCAGCTCAGTACGCCGGCGTTGGCCACCACGATGTCGAGCCGGCCGAACTGCTCGACGCCCTCGGCGACCACCTGTTGCTGGGCGGCCAGATCACGGATATCGATCTCGCGCGCGAGCACCTTGCGGCCCGCGGCCTCGACCCCGGCGACCGTCTCGGCCAGCTCCTCGGACGTCGCGGCCGGATAGGTGATGGTGTCGTCGACCGGCTTGCACACGTCGATGGCGATGATGTCCGCGCCGTCGTTGGCCAACCGCAGCGCGTGGGCGCGCCCCTGACCGCGTGCGGCGCCGGTGACGAATGCCACCCGGCCTTCCAGTGGTGCGTTGCCTGTCGCCATCCCAGGGTCCTTTCGGTGAGTCTGGGCACAGGCTAACAGCAGAAGTAGAACGTGTTCCTGGACTCTTACCACTCAATGGGATCGCGGATGATCGGGCAGGTCATGCAGTGCCCACCGCCACGGCCGCGACCCAGCTCGGCGCCGACGATCGTGATCACCTCTACGCCCGCCTTGCGCAGCAGCGAGTTGGTGTGGGTGTTGCGGTCGTAGGCGAACACCACCCCGGGCTCCACGGCGACGAGGTTGTTGCCGCTGTCCCACTGCTGCCGTTCCGAGTCGTACTTGGTGCCGCCGGTTTCGACCACCCGCAGCCGGCCCAACCCCAGTTCTGCGGCCACCACCTCGATGAACGGTTTGGTGGGCTCCTCGACCTCCACCCCCGGCGCCGCGTCGCTGGGACGCAGCACGAACGTCTGGATCGAGTCGACGATCTCGGGGTAGACGGTGACCACGTCCCGGTCGGCGAACGTGAACACCGTGTCCAGGTGCATGGCCGAACGCAGCTTCGGCATGCCCGCCACCACGATCGTCTCGGCGGCACCGGCGGCGAACAGTTTCGCGGCGACCTGGGTGATGGCCTGGCGCGACGTGCGTTCACTCATGCCGATCAGTACCACCCCGTTGCCGGGCACCAGCACGTCGCCACCTTCGAAGGTCGCCAGCCCCCACCCCTGCTCCGGATCGCCCCACCACACCGTCGAACCCACGTAGTCGGGATGGAACTGATAGATCGCCTTCATCAGCAACGTCTCGTCGTGGCGCGCCGGCCAGAACAGCGGATTGAGTGTGAGCCCGCCGTAGATCCAGCAGGTGGTGTCACGGGTGTAGAGCGTGTTGGGCAGCGGCGGCATCAGATACTCGGTCACCCCGGCCTCTTCCCGCGCCAGAGCCCGGTAACCCGAACGGATCTCGGCGGGTAGATCCCGCACCGACAATCCGCCGATGAGGAACTCGGTGAGCCGCCGGCTGACCAGAGAGTCCAGAAACGCGCGGGTGTCATCGACCAGGCCGAGCCCCACCTCGTTGGCCACGATCTTGCGATCCAGCAGCCACGCCTTGGCCTCGGGGATGTCCATCGTCTCCGTGAGCAGGTTGTGCAGCTCGACGACCTCCACCCCGCGGTCGCGCAACTTGTCCATGAAGTCGAAGTGGTCGCGGCGCGCGTTCTGCACCCACAGCACGTCGTCGAACAACAGGTCGTCGCAGTTGGTGGGCGTGAGCCGTTCGTGGGCCAGCCCGGGCGAACAGACCAGCACCTTGCGCAGCTTCCCGACCTCGGAGTGCACGCCGTACGTGGCGGACGGATTCGACATCATCTTCCCTTCCCGAGGTGAGGCACTAGATCTGGATCTGTCCGGTGACCAGGCCGACGATTCCGGCCACCGCACCGAGCAGGATGACCACGAACAACACCGCCTCGGCCGGCGTGAACACGCGCAGCGCGCGCTCGCGGCGCGCCATCACGTACAGCACGGCGCCCGCGGCGTAGAGAATGCAGGACAGCAGCAGGTGATCGAAACCGGCTGCGTACACGAGAAACAGCGTGTAGACGGTGGCCAGGCCCGCCACCACCCCGTCGGAGAGCGGCGGTCGGCGATCTCCATAGCTCTCGCGGGTGAGGACCAGCTTGAGCGCGTAGCCGGCGGCCAGGAAATAGGGAATCAGGGCGAGCGCCGCGGTGAGGTCCAGCATGAAGTCGAGCGCCTCGGAGGTGAACAGCAGCAGGATGAGCAGCAGCTGCACCAGCCCGCCGGCCATCACCAGGGCGGTCACCGGCGCATCGTGGCTGTTGGTGCGGGCCAGGAAACGCGGCATGTCCTCGGATTTGGCCGGGATATAGAGAATCTCGGCGGCCATCAGCGTCCAGGCCAGGTACGCCCCCAAGACCGAGAGCACCACGCCGACCTTGATGAACACCGAACCCCACGGGCCGACAATCGATTCGAGCACCGAGGCCATGGATGGCTGGTTGACGGTGGCGAGTTCGGACTGCGGCAGCACACCGTAGGACACCAGGGTGACCAGCGCGAAAACCGCGAGCACGGACAGGAATCCGAACACGGTCGCCCGGCCCACGTCCTCCCGCTTCTTGGCGTAACGCGAGTACACACTGGCGCCTTCGATGCCCATGAACACGAACACCGTGATCAGCATGGTGCCCTTGGCCTGTTCGAACACCGAAGCCGGCGAACCGCCTTCGGGCTTCCACCCGCCCCAGAGGTTGTCGGCGAACACACCGGCTTTGAAGGCGACGATCGCGATCACGATGAACACCAGGATCGGAACGACCTTGGCAACGGTGGCGATTCGGTTGATGATCGCTGCTTCCTTGACTCCGCGCAGGATCAGGTAGCAGAACAGCCACACGCCCACCGAGGAGATCAGCACCGCGAGCACGGTGCTGCCGTCGCCCAAGTCGGGAAACAGCGCACCGGCGGTGGCCATGATGAGCACCCAGTACGACGTGTTGCCCGCACACGCCGAGGCCCAGAAGCCGAATGCCGAGTTGAAGCCGACGTAGTCACCGAAGCCGGCCTTGGCATAGGCGAAAATGCCCGCATCCAGATCGGGCTTTCGGGTAGCCAGGCGCTGGAACACGAACGCCAGCATCAGCATTCCCGTACCGGCGATGGTCCAGGCGATGATCGCGCCCAGCACGCCGGACTCCGCACCGAACCGACGCGGCAGCAGGAAAACCCCCGAGCCGATCATCGATCCGACCACCATCGCGGTCAGGGTCGGCAGGCTAACCTTCTCGCTCGCCGCTTCTGTCTTCGGTTCAGCCGTGGTCATATGTCGTCTTTCGCAGAGCGCTGGACGGTGCCGTGACGATCGTGAATCCGCTTGTAACCATAGAACATACTCAGCAACTGGCTGGTGAACTTGAGCGACGCAACTGCCGAATGCGTCAATCGGGTTGATCCAGAACGGATCAGAGTTCGGCGATGATCTGCTGCCGCTTGGTCGCGTATTCGTCTTCGGTGACGGCGCCCGTCGCACGCAGGGTTTCGAGTTCCTGCAGGCGCTGCGCGGTCGACGGTTCCGGGGGCGCCATGAACGGGGCCGCCGGCGCAGCCGNGTGGCCCGGATTGACCGGTGAGGTCGTAGGTCGTGTTGTCCTCGGCGATGGTGAACGTAGCCGGCATCAGACCGCTGACCAGACTGCTTCTCTCCCAGTCGATCCGGTAGTCGTTGGTGGTCGGATCCACCAACGCGACCAGCTTGCGGTTGGTGATCATGGGTAGGCGCGAGACCGAGGCCAGCACCCGGTCCTGACTGGCGAACGGCGCGAACCCAGGTCCCGAGATCTGCAGGTCCAGCTTCACCAACGGCTGTTCGTTGATGCGGGTATTGGTCTCATGTATGCCGGTGACCTGGGCCAACCCCAGCACACCGACCTGCTCGAGCCGCTCCTTCTGCGCCGCCGACTTCGAGCCGGCGGCGGTGAGCGCCAGCGCGATCAAGACATCGACCGCGGTGACCAGCAGACCGGTCCAGAACATCCACTTCATCATCGGGTCGGAGCCGCTGAAGAAATAGATGGCCAGGAAGATCGGGCCGACGATGCCGCACAGCAACACGAAAGCCTGGATGCGCACGTACCGCCAGAATGTGGACATCACACGCTCCCGTCGTCGGCTGGGCGCAATCAGAGTAACGCCAGAAGCCGCCCTGGTCAGGAGTGAACGACACCTTCGGTCGGCACCACTTGTTGCTGCTGCATCGGCGCCGAGGCCACCAACCGGTACAGCGGCCACGTCCAGCCGAACCCGCCACTGCTCGACCGCGCGTAGCTGGTGTGCACGGCGATGGCCTGGGCCGTCACCTCTTCGGCGTCGGGATCGTAATCACAGACCGCGTCGCCACGATCGCACACACTGATGGTGCGGCTGCCGACCGAGACCGGCAGCGGGCCCGGCGCGTGGGCCAGGATCGGCCAGTCCTGCGCGACGCCCTTGCCCGCGCCGCGCACCGCGGTGGCGGTGCCCAGGTTGATGGTCGGGTCCGTCGGCAGCCGGTCGCCGTCGGCGATCAACAGCGCGGCGGCCAGGTTCGGGCTGGCCGACAACGCGGCCAGGTTGCGGTGGACCACCATCGCGCCCTGCGAGTACCCGGCCAGCACGACCTTCGATGCCGGGCACTGCTGGGTGAATGCCGCGTACTGGTTCCCCAGGGCGGCCACCCCGGCGTCGACACTGCTCATGAAGCCGCCCCAGCCCAACAGGTCGCCGTCCTCGGGCACCGGAGCGGCCGGGTAGACCACCGCATCCGCGGTCATGGTCCGCCCATCCTGCTGAACCCATCCGGAGAAGTCGCGCAGCGAGTTGTAGACCACCCGGCCCATGCCGGCGTCGGCTGTCGGGTCGTCACGCTCCCCGGAACCGGCGACACCGATCCAGTGCACGTCCGGACATGCCGGACTGGCCTGTGCGGAGCCTGTTGTCAGTCCGACCGCGGCCATGCCGGCAATCGCGGCTGCTGAAGCCAGCGCCCATATCCGTCGCACCATGTTCGTCCCCAACCCGTGTAGCTCGTCTATGCAAGAAAGATCGGCTCAGCTATCACAGGCGTTACATCGCGTATCACGATGCTCGTCACACACCCCGAAAAGGGCACGTCAGAACGGAAGGCCGACCGCCCGGGTGATGCTCGGCAGCTTGGTGAGCGGGTTGTCGAGCGAGGGTGGCGGAGGCAGCGGCGGCGGGGGCGGCAGCTTCGAGAAGTCGAAGGACGGCGGGGGCGGGAGCTTCGAGAAATCGAACGCCGGGGGCGGCGGCAGCTTCGAAAAGTCGAATGCCGGGGGCGGTGGCAGGGCCGCGCCCGCGGCCGGGGCCAGCATCAGCGCGGACAGGCCCTCCGGGGCCGGGAATCCGATGTTCTGGTTGCCGTTGGTCGAGGCCATGATGACGGCGCCGAGGAAGTTCAGCGCACCGCCGCCGATCCCGCCTGCGGCACCCGAGATCGCGGACGCCACGGTGTTCGCGGTGTCCTGCGAGTTCACCGCCGGGGCAATCAATTGCGCCCAGGGCGGGTTGATCGAGGCGGCGTCGAACTGCGGCCAGGACACCGTGGGCAGCTCGGCCGGCGCCGAGGGCAACGTCGGAAGTGCCGGCGCGGGCTGGCTGACAAGGCCGGAGCTCGGGCTGGTGCCGCTGGTGGCCGGCAACAGCGAACCAGTGCGATTGGGGGGCTTCGGCGACNCGGATCCGTTCGGCGAGCGGCGCCGACGCCGGAATCGGTTCTGTCACATCAACGTCCATCTGTAGCTCGCCCCGTAACCATCAATGGACCCGACCGTTGCAGATTCAACGACGTCGCCCCCAGCCAAACTATCACCCGCGGGCCCGACATGCGCAGGTCCGTCGTCACGCAAAAACCCCCGGAATCGCAAGGATTCCGGGGGTTCTCGCAGTGCTGGATCAGATCATCACTTAATGATCTTGGTGACCCGGCCGGCGCCGACGGTACGGCCGCCCTCGCGGATCGCGAAGCGCAGGCCCTCGTCCATGGCGACGGGCTGGATCAGCTTGACGGAGATGTCGGTGTTGTCACCGGGCATCACCATCTCGGTGCCCTCGGGCAGGGTCACCACGCCGGTCACGTCCGTGGTACGGAAGTAGAACTGCGGACGGTAGTTGTTGAAGAACGGCGTGTGGCGGCCACCCTCGTCCTTGGACAGGATGTAGACGCTGCCCTCGAACTCGGTGTGCGGGGTGGTGGTGCCGGGCTTGACCACAACCTGGCCACGCTCGACGTCCTCGCGCTTGATGCCACGAACCAGCAGACCGACGTTGTCACCGGCCTGGCCCTGGTCGAGCAGCTTGCGGAACATTTCCACACCGGTGACGGTGGTCTTGGTCGTGGTCGGGCGGATGCCGACGATCTCGACCTCTTCGTTGACGTTGATCACGCCACGCTCGACGCGACCGGTCACCACGGTGCCACGACCGGTGATGGTGAAGACGTCCTCGACGGGCATCAGGAACGGCTTGTCGGTCTCGCGAACCGGATCCGGGATGGACTCGTCGACGGCCTCCATGAGGTCCTCGACGGACTTGACCCACTTCGGGTCACCCTCGAGCGCCTTCAGCGCGGAGACCCGGATGACCGGGGCGTCCTCGTCGAAGTCCTGGGCGGCCAGCAGCTCGCGGACCTCCATCTCGACGAGCTCGATGAGCTCCTCGTCGTCCACGGCGTCCGACTTGTTCAGCGCCACCAGGATGTAGGGCACACCCACCTGGCGGGCCAGCAGCACGTGCTCGCGAGTCTGCGGCATCGGGCCGTCGGTGGCCGCGACCACCAGGATCGCGCCGTCCATCTGGGCGGCACCGGTGATCATGTTCTTGATGTAGTCGGCGTGACCGGGGGCGTCCACGTGGGCGTAGTGCCGCTTGTCGGTCTGGTACTCCACGTGGGAGATGTTGATCGTGATGCCGCGCTGACGCTCTTCAGGCGCGTTGTCGATCTGGTCGAATGCACGCGATTCGTTCAAATCGGGGTACTTGTCGTGCAGAACCTTGGTGATTGCTGCGGTCAGCGTGGTCTTGCCGTGGTCAACGTGACCGATGGTCCCGATGTTGACGTGCGGCTTCGTCCGCTCGAACTTCGCCTTCGCCACTTCTGTGTCCTCCTGGACTTGTTGGTGCTTGTTACAGCAGGTTTTGGATTTTCAGTTGTGGTCCCGAAGGACGACAGGCCAGATTACTGACCGGTCGCCTTCGCGATGATCTCCTTCGACACGTTCGCCGGAACTTCGGCGTACGAGTCGAACACCATGGAGTAGTTCGCCCGGCCCTGGGTCTTCGACCGAAGGTCGCCGACGTAGCCGAACATCTCCGACAGCGGCACCTGCGCCTTGACGACACGCGCACCACTGCGCTCCTCCATGGCCTGGATCTGACCACGGCGGGAGTTCAGGTCGCCGATCACGTCGCCCATGTAGTCCTCGGGCGTAGTGACCTCGACAGCCATGATGGGCTCCAGGATGACCGGCTGGGCCGCCTGCGCGGCCTTCTTCAGCACCTGGGAACCCGCCACCTTGAACGCCATTTCCGAGGAGTCGACCTCGTGGTAGGCGCCGTCGAGCAGCGTCACCTTCAGGTTCACCAGCGGGTAGCCGGCGAGCACGCCGTACTGCATGGCGTCCTGCGCACCGGCATCCACCGACGGGATGTACTCGCGCGGGATGCGGCCACCGGTGACCTTGTTCTCGAACTCGTAGGTGGCACCGTCCTCGCCGACGAACGGCTCGAGGTCGATGAGCACCTTCGCGAACTGTCCGGATCCACCCGTCTGCTTCTTGTGGGTGAATTCGACCTTCTCCACCTTGCGGCGGATGGTCTCGCGGTAGGCCACCTGCGGCTTGCCGACGTTGGCCTCGACCTTGAACTCGCGGCGCATGCGATCCACCAGGATGTCCAGGTGCAGCTCGCCCATACCGCCGATGACGGTCTGGCCGGTCTCCTGATCCAGGTGCACCTTGAAGGTCGGATCCTCTTCGGCGAGCTTCTGGATCGCGGTGCCCAGCTTCTCCTGGTCGCTCTTGGTCTTGGGCTCGATGGCCACCTCGATCACCGGATCGGGGAAGGTCATCGACTCCAGCACGACCTGCTGGTTCGCGTCGCACAGGGTGTCACCGGTGGTGGTGTCCTTCAGACCGATCACGGCGTAGATGTGACCGGCGGAGGCCGACTCGACCGGGTTCTCCTTGTTGGCGTGCATCTGGAACAGCTTGCCCAGCCGCTCCTTCTTGCCCTTGGTGGCGTTGACGACCTGCGCACCGGACTCGACCTTGCCCGAGTACACGCGGACGTAGGTCAGCTTGCCGAAGAACGGGTGCACGGCGATCTTGAAGGCCAGCGCGGCGAACGGCTCGTCGGTCGACGGCTTGCGCAGAACCTCTTCGTCCTCCTTGCCGGGGACGTGGCCCTTGACGGACTCGACGTCCAGCGGCGAGGGGAGGTAGTCGATCACGGCGTCCAGCATCGGCTGCACACCCTTGTTCTTGAACGCGCTGCCACACAGCACCGGGTAGAGCTCGCTGTTCACCGTGAGCTGGCGGATGGCGCCCTTGATCTCATCGATGGTGAGCTCTTCGCCGCCGAGGTACTTCTCCAGAAGCGCCTCATCGGTCTCGGCGACGGTATCCAGCAGCTCGCTGCGGTACTCGGCGGCCTTGTCGGCCAGCTCCGCCGGGATCTCGATGGTCTCGTAGCTCTCACCGAGCTTGGTCTCGCCACGCCACACCTTGGCGTTCATCTCGACCAGGTCGATGATGCCCTCGAAGTCGTTCTCGGCACCGATCGGCAGCTGGATCACCAGCGGCTTGGCGCCGAGGCGGTCCTTGATGGTCTGCACGGTGAAGTAGAAGTCCGCGCCGAGCTTGTCCATCTTGTTGACGAAGCAGATCCGCGGCACGTCGTACTTGTCGGCCTGGCGCCACACCTGCTCGGACTGCGGCTCGACACCTTCCTTACCGTCGAACACCGCGACGGCGCCGTCGAGGACGCGGAGCGAACGCTCCACCTCGACGGTGAAGTCGACGTGCCCGGGGGTGTCGATGATGTTGATCTGGTTGCCGTTCCAGAAGCAGGTCACGGCTGCGGAGGTGATGGTGATACCACGCTCCTGCTCCTGCTCCATCCAGTCGGTCGTGGAGGCACCGTCGTGCGTCTCACCGATCTTGTAGTTGACGCCGGTGTAATAGAGGATGCGCTCGGTCGTCGTCGTCTTGCCGGCGTCGATGTGCGCCATGATGCCGATGTTGCGGACCTTGTTCAGGTCAGTCAGCACGTCCTGTGCCACGGAAGTCTTCCCAACTCTTTCGCTTGCTTGATTAGGTGTTCGATTGCGCGCCCGTTGGCACCCGACGCTGGATGCCGGGCGCGAGTATCACCAGCGGTAGTGCGCGAAAGCCCGGTTCGCTTCGGCCATCTTGTGAGTGTCCTCACGACGCTTCACAGCGGCACCCAGGCCGTTGCTGGCATCCAGGATCTCGTTGGCGAGGCGCTCGACCATGGTCTTCTCGCGACGGGCCTTGGAGAAGCTCACCAGCCAGCGCAGGGCCAGCGTGGTGGAGCGATCGGGACGCACCTCGACCGGAACCTGGTAGGTGGCGCCACCGACACGGCGGCTGCGCACCTCGAGGGCGGGCTTGACGTTGTCCAGCGCACGCTTGAGGGTGACGACCGGATCGGTGCCGGTCTTGTCGCGAGCCTGCTCCAGCGCACCGTAGACAATGCGCTCGGCCAGCGACTTCTTGCCGTCCAGCAGAACCTTGTTGACCAGCTGGGTGACCAGCTGCGACCCGTAGACCGGATCGTTGACCAACGGACGCTTCGGCGCGGGTCCCTTGCGCGGCATCAGCTCTTCTCCTTCTTCGCGCCGTAACGGCTACGGGCCTGCTTGCGGTTCTTGACACCCTGGGTGTCGAGCGACCCGCGGATGATCTTGTAGCGGACGCCGGGGAGGTCCTTCACACGACCGCCGCGCACCAGCACCATCGAGTGCTCCTGCAGGTTGTGGCCCTCGCCCGGGATGTAGGCGGTGACCTCGACCGCGCTGGTCAGCTTCACGCGAGCGACCTTACGAAGTGCCGAGTTCGGCTTCTTCGGGGTGGTGGTGTACACGCGGGTGCACACGCCGCGGCGCTGCGGGCTGCCCTTGAGAGCCGCCGTCTTCACCTTGGCGACCTTGTCGCGGCGACCCTTGCGGACCAGCTGGTTGATGGTTGGCATGTACCGGCTTTCTCTGTTGCTTTCTTGCTGTTCTAAGTCTCTGTACTGCAGTTATCCCCCGAGCCGCGTACCCCGCGTCCGGGCGTGTCGCACGTTCTTACACCGGTGGAATTCCGATGCGTGATAGACATGCAAATTGGCCCGGCGTGCGGGCACGCTTGCGAAACACTCAGCCAGCATGCGCCTTCCGGCCAGGCACGATCTACCACAATACCAGGGCTGGCCGCGCCGAACCAAACCCGCTCACGACGACCTAATCCCAGGTCAGACGCTACGAGCCTGACTGCCCCATACCCGCGGCCAATCGTCGCAGCATATCGGTGAACACCGCGTCGGTGTCGATGTCGTCCATCACACCGGTCATTTCCAGCAGCACGAAACCGTGCAGGGCCGACCAGAACTGCAGTGCCGCATAGAAGGCGTCCTCGCCTTCCAACCCATAGGAGGTCAGCACCTCGATGACCGGGCCGGCCGCGGCCTTGGTCGCCGCCGAGTACTCGGGATCGTCGCCGCCGAAGGGCATCCGGGTGAACGCCGAGTAGCGACCGGGATGGTGGTGGGCGTAGCTGCGGTAGGCGCTGGCCATCACCGCGACCGCATCGTCGCGGGTACGGCCGGACCCGACGGTGTTGAGCATCTCGATGATGTCGTCGATGACCCGCATCCGGACCGTGCGGCGCAGGTCGTCGAGGCTGTGCACGTGGTTGTAGAGCGACGGGCCCTTGGTGCCCAACTGGTTGGCCAGCGCATTGATGGTCAACGCGTCCCAGCCCTCGCGATCCAGGAAAGTCAGCGCCGCGTTCACGATGGTGTCGCGGCTGAGCTTGGTGGTCCGCGCCGGGCGAGCCTGGGCACGCCGAGTACCGGCCGCCTGTGTGTCCGGCCGAGCTGACATGTACGCACTGCCTTCGGGTCGATGCGATCGGGGCCCCAGTTTGGGTCGCCGTGAAACTGTAGCCCCTCACGCAGCTCAGATCAGTTCACCCGGCCCTGACTGAGCCGGGCGAGTTTCTCGGTGATCTGGCACAGGTCGGGCAGGGTGGCCGGGTTCATGGTCTGGATCGACCAGGTGATCACATCCTCGCCCTTGGCCACGTAGATGCTGCACACATTCGCGTCGGCGGCCCGGAACCCCTTGTTGCCGTCGATGGACATCTCGGTCAGGGTGCGCCCGGCCCGGGTTTCCAGGGTCCGTTCGGTGTCCATGTCGCTGCCCCGGTACCACCACGTGGAGATGCCCATCCCCGCACCGAAGGTGCCCAGCATCGAGTTCTCCTGCCAGAAGCAACCCGAATCGCTGACCACGGCCTTGGTGAACATCTGAGAGCCGGCCGCATCGGCGATGTCGGCGTCGGTGATGCCGTTGCAGTCCGCGGCGCGAAAGCCACCACCGGCGTCACCCGGATCGTCCGGCGGCGGCTTCTCCGCCGGCGAGCATGCGCACAGCAGCGCGGCACCGGCCGCGAAGCCGGCCAGCCACGTCACAGCACGGGAGGGGTGCGCCACGTCAGAGTTCCGACTGAAGGGTCGCGGAAAGAAGTTTCTTGGCGTCCTGACACGGATCACCCTTGCCGTCCGGGCCGGCCCCACGGAACTGCACCCACCAGCTGATCACGCCGGAACCGGCGGCCGCCGTCGCCGAGCAGGCCGCCCCGGTCACGTCCCGTCGCGCCAGGAAGGCCTGGTGCCGCTCGACCACGGTGTCGGTGATCTCCGCGTCCCGGCCGTGGGCAACCGCCCGCTCGCGTTCCAGGGACCCCTCCTCGAACCAGGAGAAGATGACGTCGAGCATCGAGAGCGAATCGCCACTCGGACCGGCGCCGGCCTGCGCCTTGCGTGACAACACGTACTGGCACACCGCCCCGCTGTAGGGCCGCACCACGTTGTCGGCGGCGAGGATCTCCTGGATGGTGCTGTCGACCAGCAGCCCACACCGGTTGTCGACATATCCGAAGCTGCGATCGGGGTCGGCGGTGTCGGTCGACGCGCGCTGCGCAGTTCCGCCGATGGTGTGCGAACACCCCGCGACGGTCACCACGGCTGTGACTGCCACGGCAGCAGCCTGAACAACACACCGACGCATTGCTCAACACGGTACCGAGCACGCCCACTGCTCGCGACCTGTCGGCAACCAACCGTCAAACTGACCAACACTTGCCGCCATGCCGAGCGCGCAACGTAATCTTCCTGACAGCCCGTCGGGGCGGCGGACCGGAAGGGGATCAACCGTGTATTGGACAGCTGTGGGTCGGATGGCGGCCGCCGGTGTGATCGCGCTGCCACTGGCGCTGACGGTCGGCATGCCCGGCGCGGCGGCCAAGAACGGTGACACCCACGTCACCGGTCAGGGCATCGAACAAACTCTGGACTGCAACAACTCCACGCTGTTCGTCAACGGAACCGATATCCACGTCAACGCGTTGGGTACCTGTTGGGCGGTGACCGTGCAGGGATCGTCCAACGTGGTCGTGGCCGACAACGTCATCAACGACATCACCGTGTACGGCTACGACCAGACCGTGTTCTACAAGAACGGCGACCCGTTGCTCGTCGACCGTGGCCGCGAACTGCAGATGACCAACCAGATCGCCCGCGTCCCTGCCTGACGAAGAAAGCAGAGGCTGAACCCGTGCTCACCCGTAATCCCTACTCCCGACTGACCCTCGGAGTCGGCGCAGCGGCCGCCGCGTTCGCCCTCGCGGCCTGCGGTTCCGAAAGCTCGGACACCACCACGCCGACCGGTACCGCGGGACAATCCGGCGTCAACGTCGAGGTCGGCAACACCATCAACTACATGTCGGTGGGCACCACGGCCGACATCGACTGCGCCGACGGCAAGTCGCTCACGGTCGGCGGGGCCAACAACACGCTGACCGTCAAGGGCACCTGCGCCAACGTGAACATCGGCGGCTCCGACAACAAGGTCACCTTCGAGCGGATCGACAAGGGGCTGACCATCGTCGGGCTGAACAACACCGTCAGCTACGCGGCCGGCGAGCCCAAGGTCAACAACACCGGGACCAACAACACCATCAACAAGGGCTAGCCGGCGCGGGCGTCGGGTCAGCTCGCGCCGGCGCCGTGCCTGCCGGCGNATTCCTGCGGTAGCCGTGCGAGTTCGGCGGCCAGTTCCTCGGCCGCCGCCCGGGACTGCCCTTTCGGCACGACGCGGTTGGCCAGACCGATCGCATGGGCCTCGGCGGCCTCGACGGCACGACCGGTCAGGATCAGGTCCATGGCCCGGCTCTGGCCGATCAGCCGGGGCAGCCGCACGGTGCCGCCGTCGATCAACGGCACTCCCCAGCGCCGGCAGAACACGCCCATCACGGCGTCCTCCTCGACCACCCGCAGGTCACACCACAGCGCGAGCTCCAGACCGCCGGCGACGGCGTGGCCACCGATCGCCGCGATCACCGGCTTGGACAGCACCATCCGGCTCGGCCCCATCGGGCCCGGCCCGGCCGGATCCAGCCGGTTCATGTCCGGGGTTCCGAACGCCTTGAGATCGGCTCCGGCACAGAACGTTCCGTTGGCGCCGGTCAACACCGCCACCGCGGCATCCTCATCGGCGTCGAACTGCGCGAAGGCCGCGAACAGGGCCGCGGCGGTGGGACCGTCGACAGCGTTGCGGGCGTGGGGCCGGTCGATGATGACCGTGGTCACCGCGCCGCTGCGTTCGGTCCGGACAGCTTCGGTCACGTCGCCTCCATGAGTTCTCTCCGGTCGCGCCGCTCGACGAGTTCGGCGGCGAAGTCGTTGTAGGCCTTGCGCAATCGCGTACCCGGCCAGCTGCCCGGCAGCAGTTCGTCGGGCAACACCGGGTCGGCCAGCAGGTGCCGCACAATGCCTGCGGCGGCGACGAACCGTCCGGGAACGTCGGTTGCGGCGGCCATCTCCCCCAGCAGCTGTTCGCCGGTGCGGCGCCAGTCGGGCAGGTCCCACAGCGTGGCGGCGAGCCCGGCCGGGTCCTCGTCGCTCGCGCGCAGGACCCGCACCCGGTCGGTGATCTCCTGAGGCAACACCTGGTCCAGGTTGTCCGGACGCATCCAAACCCCCTCGCGCAGCTCGGCGAACCGGTACTGCTGCAGTGTGTTTCGCAGCGCCGCCCGGGTACGGGCATCGGTGCCGACGCTGGTGATGACCAGTGTGAGCCACTGCCCATCATGGTCACGCAACGGCGGATCGATCGCATCGTCCTGGCGGCGCTGCCGGGTCAGCAGCCGGTCCGACAGGCGGTAGCCGTCCTCCGAGCGCACCAGGTCACCGGCGCTGACCATCCGTGTCAGCGCCACCCGCAACGTCGGCTCTTTGATGTCGAAATCGGCTGTCAACCGGATCAGTTCGGCCGCGCTCGCCCAGGCCGGGTGGGCACCCAGCAGCACGCTCAGCACCACCGACCGGGCCGTCATCCGTTTGAGCGCGGGCATGTCAGACCCCGGACGACCTGCGTCCGTAATCGCCCATCGGCTCGTCGCGGTGGCGCACCGCTTCGCGGAAGCCGTGCTCAACCGCATCGGCGACGAACGCGTGTCCTTCTGGCGTGTGCCGGGCGATGCCGTCGAACACCGTGCTGACCATTCGGCTGGTCGCCACACCTTGCTGTAGCAGGGAGGCGTTGCACGCCAGCTTGGCCATGATGAGCTGGTTGACCGGCATGGCCGCGATCCGTTCGACCAGACGCTCGGTGCGCTCGTCGAGGTCTTCGGGTTCGGGCGCCTCGACGGCCAGACCCCATTCGGCGGCCTGCGCGCCGGTGATGCAATCCCCGGTGAACAGAAGGCGTTTGGCACGTTGGTCGCCGAGCCGGTGCGCCCACAGTCCGGCCGCCGGCACACCCCACACCCGCATGGGCGGGTAGCCGATCTTGGCGTCGGCGGCGGCGATCACCTGGTCGGCGTGCAACGCGATATCGGTGCCGCCGGCCACGCAGTAACCGTGGATCTTGACCACCGTGGGCTTGTCGGCGTGCATCAGACTGGAGAAGCCTCGGACGAACCGGCTCATCATCTGATAGTCGACCATCGGATCCCATGGTTGATCCGGAAGATGGTTGATCGCCTGGGTTTTCCCGGACAGCACGGTCCCGTCATAGCGGCCCCCGCCGGCCTCACCGGTTCCGTCGGCATAGGCCGACAGGTCGAATCCCGCACAGAAGCCCTCGCCACGGCCGGACACCAGGATGACGTGGACATCGGCATCCAGATCCGCACGTTCGACCAGGGACTGCAGTTCCAGCGGGGTGTCGGCGACGATCGAGTTGCCTTTTTCGGGGCGGTTGAAGGTGATTCGGGCGATCCGGTCGGTGACCTCGTAGGTCATCGTCTTGAGCGTTTCGACACTCATCCCTTGACCAGCGCCCGCTCGATGATCGGCGCCAGGTCCAGGCCGGTCGGCAGGGTGCCGAACGCCTGGCCCCACTGCCCGCCGAGCCGGCTGGCCAGGAACGCCTCGGCCACCGCCGGGTGGCCGTGCCGCACCAGCAGCGCACCCTGCAGAGCCAGCGAGATGTCCTCGGCGACCTTGCGGCCCCGGTACTGGATGGTCTCGAAGTCCTGCAGGTCCGTCTGCAGCGTGGTGACATGGCGGTCCAGCCGCGGGTCCTGCCCGGCGGTCTTGGACAGCTCGTCGAACAGCACCTCGACGCACTCCGGGCGGGTTGCCATGGCGCGCAACGTATCCAGTGCGCTGACGTTGCCCGAGCCTTCCCAGATGCCCATCAGCGGGGCTTCGCGGTACAGCCGCGGCATGCCCGAATCCTCGACGTACCCGTTGCCGCCAAGGCATTCCATCGCCTCGGCGGCGTGCGGCGTGGCCCGCTTGCACACCCAGTACTTGCCGGCCGCCAGGCCGATGCGGCGCAGCAGCGCCTCGCGGTCGTCACCGCGGACCGCCTTGTCGGTGGCGCCGGCCATCCGCATCGCCAGCATGGTCGCGGCCTCGGCCTCCACTGCCAGGTCGGCGAGCACGTTGCGCATCAACGGCTGGTCGATCAGGTAGGCGCCGAACGCCTTTCGGTGCTGGGCATGGTGCACGGCGCGGGCCAGCCCGGTGCGCATGCTCGTGGCGCTGCCCAGCGTGCAGTCCAGGCGGGTGAGGTTGACCATCTCGATGATGGTCGGCACGCCCCGGCCCTCCTCGCCGACCAGCCAGGCGGTGGCGCCGTCGTACTCGACCTCGCTGGAGGCGTTGGCGTGGTTGCCGAGCTTGTCCTTGAGCCGCTGCAGGAACATCCGGTTGCGGGTGCCGTCGGGCAGGATGCGCGGCAGGAAGAAACAGCTCAGTCCGCCGGGCGCCTGGGCCAGCACCAGGAAGATGTCGCCCATCGGGGCGGAGGTGAACCACTTGTGCCCGCGCAGTGAGTAGCTGCCGTCCCCGTTGGGGGTGGCCTCTGTGGTGCCGGCGCGGACGTCGGAACCGCCCTGCTTCTCGGTCATCGACATGCCCGCGGTGATGCCTGCCTTCGTCGTCGCGAGCTTGAGCTCGGGGTCATAGACCCGGCTCGTCAGTAGCGGCTCGTAGATCGCGGCGAGTTCCGGGTTGAACCGCAGTGCGGGCACCACGGCGTACGTCATCGAGATCGGGCAGACATGCCCGGGTTCGACCGTCCACACCGACATCTTGGCGGCGCGCACCACGTGCGAGCCTTCGCGGTCATCTGCCCACGGGGCGCCGTGCAGGCCGTGGGTGACGGCCACGTTCATCAGCTCGTGGTAGGCCGGGTCGTACTCGACCTCGTCGATGCGGTGGCCGTAGCGATCGTGGGTGTGCAGCACCGGTCGGTTGCGGTCGGCCAGCTCACCCCAGCGCTGCGCCTTGGCGCTGCCGTTCAGCGCGCCGAGTTCGTGGACCTCGTCCACGCCCCACTCCCCGCCTTCGCGGATGAGGGCCTCGGCGAGCACCGGCGAAGTGGCGGGGTTGTAGTCCTCCAGTGTGGGGACCTGGTTGGTGACGACGTGTGTATCGACCATGCCCACAGTGTTACAAATTTCCGACAACCGCACAATAGTTGTAATGCCCGAGAGGTGGGACGGCCGACCCCGACCGCCGCACTGTCACGCTGGAGTGGCCGTCGAGGCCCGCAGCCACTCCAGCGTGACGCTCGAATGGCGGGGCCGGGTCAGCGGCGCAGGCTTGTCACGCCAGCGTGGCTCTCGAGTGCGAGAGCCACGCTGACCGGAAAATGTCCCAGGGTGAGTGGGCAGGCCGAAGGCAGCCGGCGCAGCCGGCTCTGTGTTTTGGTGTGGTTAGGCGGCGGGTTCGACGCTGACGCGGTAGCCCATGGCCGTCAGTTGGGCGATGTGGTTACGCATGCGGCGTTCGATGTTGACCCGCCGGGTGTAGTAGTCGGCTCCTAGGTCATGGAAACGTGCGGTGGCATCGGCGAGCAGCTGCCAGACGATGGTAAAGATCGAGCGGGCCACCGCGACAAGGGCTTTGAGCTTGCCGCGGCGTTTGACCAGTCGTCGATACCGCTCCCCGAGGAAGGTGTCGGTCTTGGCCACGGTCGCAGCGGCCTCCCCGAGAGCGCCTCTGAGGTAGGGGTTGCCGGTTCCGGTTCTGCCGGCTCGGGTTACCGGCCCGGACTGGATGGTGCGTGGGCACAGTTTGGCCCAGGACACCAGGTGCGCTGCGGTGGGGAATCGGGTCATGTCCATACCGATCTCGGCCAGAATGATCTGCGCTGTGGTCGGGCCGATACCTGGGATCTCACACAACCGTTGGACGGCCGAAAGGTCCGTCGACGCCAGGCCACCACCGGGCCGATCCTGGTCGTGATCGTCGGGCTCGGTGCGTGCCAGTCGCTGAGCGATCCGTGCGGTCAAGGTGGCGATCTGGGCATCGAGTGCGTCGATCTGATCGAGCAGCATCCGGGCCAACTCGCCGTGATGATCATCAAAACGACCATCGAGCGCCTTGATCAGCTCGGTGCGTTTGACTGTCATCCGTCCGCGGGCCAGATCAGCCAACTGCCGCGGATCGCGTTCACCGGCGATCAACGCCTCGACCATGGCCCGCACCGAAATAGTGTCCAGCCGTGAAGCCACCGCCGACACCTTGATCAACGCGTCTTCGAGCAGTTTCTCCAGCCGCTGCCAATAACGGGCCCGTTCACGAGTCAGATCCACCCGCAACCGGGTGTAATCGCGCAGTTGCCGAATCGGGGCCGGCGGAACAAAGCTCGGCCTCAGCAGACCTTTTTCGGTGAGTTTGGCCAGCCACACCGCGTCGAGCTTGTCGGTCTTGGGCCGCCCCGGGACGTTTTTGACCTCGCAGGCGTTGACCAACTGCACATCCAACCCAGCAGCCTCGGCCAGGTAATACCAGATCCGCCAATAATCCGAGGTGGACTCGATGGTGAGTTTCTCGACACCCCACCCGACCAACTTGGCGGCCAACTCAGCCACCGCGCTGGTGGTGGCTTGGACCTCCCAGACCTTGCTGACCCGACGGGCAGGACCAGGAAGGCGGACACACACCACCCCCGAGGCCTTGGCCACGTCAATGGCAGCGACCCGCTCGATGACCAACTCATGCTCGGCGTCGGCAATCTCCTCAACCCCGGCCGGACCCTTCTTATGCTTCACCTCAGCTGCCCTCCTCACCCATCAACACCATCGCGGTGGGCGGGCTGCCCGGGGGCCTCGGTCAAGGGAAAACCGAAATTCTGACCGGCGTGCTCACAGCAACAATGCATGACCCTTCCAGGTCCGGGCCCCGGCGTCAGGCTGGCGTACAAGCTCAACACGTCCCAAAGTGGCAACGACGTCGACAGGCAACCCACACCCATTTTCACGCCTGCAAGGCGCCCAGGGAACCCGGACAACCCGGCTGGCGTGACAATGGCGGCGGCACGGCGCCCGAACGGCCGCCGTGGTAAGCCCGGAAACACCAGGAACCGGTCGGACTACCCCGCAGCAGTCACCGACGGACGCCGGTCAGCGGCCGTCTTGGGAGCCACCTGTGCGTCCTCGTCGGTGAATTCCTTGGTCCAACATGCGAATTCGAGGGTGATGCCGTCCGGGTCGAGGAAGTAGAACGACCGGACGTAGACGCCGGGGTGCACGGTGGCCGAGGCCTGCATCGGGCTGTCGTCGTGGTTGAGCACCGGACCGACGCGGACGCCCTTGGCCTNAGTGGGACGCCGGTCAGGCCGGGTCGAGTTCGGCGACGGTCGTCGGCGGCTGGTCGACCCGGTCGACGGGGCCGGGCCGGCCCGATCGCCACCCCTCATATCGATTGAGCGCGAACAACACCACGGCCGCCAGAGCCCAGCCGAGCAGGATGTCGACGACGTAGTGCTCAGCCGTGTACACCAACGTGAAGGCCATGATCAGCGGGTAGGCCACCAGGAATGGCCGCCAGCCGCGATTCACCCGGTTCCACAGGAACACCGCGACCGCAGCGGTCAGGCCGGCGTGTAGGGATGGGATCGCCGCGACCAGGTTGACGCTGGCCTGGCCCTGATCGATCAGCGCCGTCGCGGTGTGCAGGTTGAGCTTGCCCCAGCCGCGGGTGACGATGCGTTCGATCCAGTCGTGCGCACCGTTCTGGCTGTCTTGCATCGCCCCCAGGAGGCCACCGTCGACGGCCTCGCGTGCCGAGCGGAACATGCACCGCGGACCGGACGGTCCACCGTCGACATCGTCGGCCGTGCACCGCGCCGCGGCCCACGGTGGCGCGGCGGGCAGCAGGGCATAGATGGCGAGCGCGGCGAACGACAGCCCGACGAACAGCCGAACGAAGCGCTTCCAATCCTGTCTCTTATCCAAATCTNTCGCGGTCGCGCAGCCACAGCACCCCGGCGACCACGTAGGGAAGGATGAAGAACGACATGTAGACCGTGCTGATGACGACTTCCCACCACGGCGGATGCAGCTGCTTCAACCGTTCCTGCAACCACACCGTGGGCACCGTGCCGAAGAACAACCAGCGGTCCGCGTCGACCTGCCACTGCCACAGCGTCGGTCGGCCCACCAGGGTCGCCGCACCGCGGCTGAGGTCGTAGGCGGCCAGCACCACGGCGAACGGCAGCCAGTCGCGGATGACGTAGAGCATCCGCCGGCCCTGGCCGATGCTGGCGGCCAGCAGGCCGGTGGCGATGTAGAGCAGCAGCAGTTCGCGGTTGAACGCGAAGCCGTCGGTGGCGGTGCGGTAGATGACCACGGTGGCCCACACCAGGATCGCGGTGTAGCGCAGCACGCGCAGCCGTCGGGCACGGCCGCCATCATCCGACTGCGCCGGAGCTTCATCGGTTACCGAGTCGTCAACCGCCGTCACACCACCGACGTTAGTTCACCTACGCGTCACCGTGCCGTTGGAAACGGTTCAGGTTGGCGAACGTGTCAGCCGGCGTGCTCGCGCAGGAACGCGATGTCGTCCTTGCGGCCTGCCTCGGCGGTCTCGCAGATCACCGGGGCGTCGGCCGCCTTGACCACCGCGGCCAGCAACTGCGGATCGATCTGGCCGGTGCCGAAGTTGGCGTGGCGGTCGGCACCGGAACCGGCCGCGTCACGCGAGTCATTGCAGTGCACCAGATCGATGCGTCCGGTGATCGCCTTGATGCGCTCCACCGCGTCGATCAACGCCTCCCCCGCCGCCCAGGCGTGGCAGGTATCGAGGCAGAAACCAATTCCCTTGTCCCCGATGTGATCCCACAACCGGGCGATGGTGTCGAAATGGCGCGCCATGGCGTGATCGCCGCCCGCGGTGTTCTCCAGGTACACCGGCACATCGGTGTTCAGCGCATCGAGGGCCTTGACCCAGCGCTCGAACCCGGCCTCCATGTCGTTGTCATCGGCATGCCCGCCGTGCACGATCACCGCGGTCGCGTTGATCTCGGCCGCCGCGTCGCACGTGTCCTGAAGGATCTTGCGCGACGGGATGCGGACCCGGTTGTTGGCCGAGGCCACGTTGATCAGGTAGGGCGCATGGACGTAGAGCGGCACGGTCGACGCCTTGAGCACATCGGCATCTTCCCTTGGCTTGGGCTTCTTCCAGCTCTGCGGGTTGCCGAGAAAGAACTGGACGACGTCGGCGCCGTCTGCGGCGGCCGCGGCCAATGGGTCGGTGTTGTCTACATGCGAGCCGATGAGCACGCCGCCAAGTCTAGTGAGACGCTGCGACACCTCGGCGGGGGCTGCGATGACTTTCGCCTGCCCGGTCAGTCGTATGCAGTGTGGACAACAACGTGTGGCCGATGGTGCACGCCGAACGGGCAGCGCTGATCGCCGACCTCGAGTGCCTCGACGACGACGCATGGGACGCGGCGTCGCTCTGCGACGGGTGGAGTGTGCACGACGTCGTCGCGCACCTGGTCGACGTGGCGCTGACGACGCGAGTCGGGTTCATGGTCGACATGGCCAGGGCGCGTTTCGACTTCGACCGGCAGAACGCGCGTGGCGTCGCGCGGACCCGCGGCGCCACCCCGCACGAAACGCTGGAGCGCCTGCGCCGGGCCGCGCCACGGACGTCGACTCCCCCGGCGCCGCTCGACACGCGACTGGTCGAGGAAGTGGTGCACGGCGAAGACATCCGACGCCCGCTCGGCGTCACGCGCGCCTATACCCCCGAAGCCGTCGTCAGATCGTTGCGCCAACAAGCCCGTACCTCAAGGGCATTCGGCGGGGCGAAGGAACTTCTCACCCAGGTGCGGATCAGCGCGACCGACGCCGATCTGGTCATCGGCGACGGTCCTGAGATTCACGGCACCGCGCTGGCCCTGTTGCTGGCCATCTCGGGTCGGCGCGTCGCACTCGGCGAACTCGACGGCCCCGGGATGCCCACCTTGGCGTCGACCACACCACCGACTGTCACGCCAGAGTGACCATCGGCGTCGACAGCCACTCCAGCGTGACAATGGCGGGCCGAGATGACGGGTCGAGACGGCACCCAAACGAAAAAGCCCCCGTCTCCCAACAAGCGGGAGCGGGGGCTTTTCCGTGACTGACTTAGCGGTAGTCGCTGTAGCCGTAGTCGTCCAGCGGCACCGCGGCACCGGTGGCCTGGCCGAAGTCCGGGCTGTAGTACTGATCCTCGTAGGACGGGATCGTGTACGCCGCAGCGCGGGCTTCCTCGGTCGGCTGCACCTGGATGTTGCGGTAGCGGTTGATACCGGTACCGGCCGGGATCAGCTTGCCGATGATCACGTTCTCCTTCAGACCCTGCAGCTTGTCGCTGCGGCAGTTGATCGCCGCATCGGTCAGCACGCGAGTGGTCTCCTGGAACGACGCCGCCGACAGCCACGAATCCGTGGCCAGCGATGCCTTCGTGATACCCATCAGCACCGGACGGCCGGCCGCGGGCTCGCCGCCCTCGGCAACCACCCGACGGTTCTCGGCCTCGAACTCGGCGCGCTCGGTCAGCGAACCGGGCAGGAACTCCGTCGAGCCCGAGTCGATGATCGTGACGCGACGCAGCATCTGCCGGACGATGACCTCGATGTGCTTGTCGTGGATCGACACACCCTGGGCCCGGTAGACCTCCTGGACCTCCTTGACGAGGTGGATCTGCACCTCGCGGGGGCCCTGGACGCGCAGCACCTCGTGCGGATCGGCGGAGCCTTCCATCAGCTGGTCGCCGACCTCGACGTGATCGCCGTCGGACAGCACGCCCTCGGAGCCGTCCTCATGGGTGAGGACGCGCAGCCGCTGACGCTTGGAGAGCTTGTCGTAGACAACTTCCTCGCCACCGTCGTCGGGAACGATGGTGATCTTGAAGAACTTGTCGCTCTCCTCCAGCCGGACCCGGCCCGCGACATCGGCGATGGGCGCCTTGTTCCGCGGAATACGGGCCTCGAACAGCTCCTGCACGCGAGGCAGACCACCGACGATGTCGGCGCCACCGGTAACACCACCCTGGTGGAAGGTACGCATGGTCAGCTGGGTACCGGGCTCACCGATGGACTGGGCGGCGACGATGCCGACGGCCTCGCCGATGTCGACCAGCTTGCCGGTGGCCATCGAGCGGCCGTAGCACTTGGCACACACACCTGCGGCCGAGCCACAGGTCAGCACCGAGCGGACCTTCACCTGCGTGATGCCCGCCGCCAACAGCGCGTCGATGGCCGGATCGCCGAGGTCGTGTCCACGCTCGACGATCACGTTGCCGTCGGCGTCGACCGCGTCGGTGGCCAGCGTCCGCGCGAACGCCGAGGTCTCGACGTGCGCATCGCGGATCAGCGAACCGTCGGCGGCGCGCTCGGCCAGGTGCACCGTGATACCGCGCTCGGTCTCACAGTCGGTTTCGCGCACAATGACGTCCTGCGAGACGTCCACCAGACGACGGGTCAGGTAACCCGAGTCGGCGGTACGCAGAGCGGTGTCGGCCAGACCCTTACGAGCACCGTGGGTGTTGATGAAGTACTCCAACACCGTCAGGCCCTCACGGAACGAGGACTTGATCGGGCGCGGGATGAACTCACCCTTCGGGTTGGTCACCAGACCCTTCATGCCTGCCAGGGTGCGCGTCTGGGTGAGGTTACCCGTGGCGCCGGACTTCACGATCGTGATGATCGGGTTGTCGGCCGGGTAGTACTCCTCCAGCGCCTTACCCACCTCTTCGGTGGCGTCCTGCCAGATCTTGACCAGGGACTCGTTGCGCTCGTTGTGGTTCAGCGCACCGCGCTGGTACTTGCGCTCGATCGCCTCGGCCTCGGCCTCGTGCCGCTCCAGGATCTCCTGCTTCTGCGGCGGCACCAGAACGTCGGCCATCGAGACCGTGACACCCGAGCGGGTGGCCCAGTGGAAACCGGCGTCCTTGAGCTTGTCGACGGTCTGCGCCACCACGATCATCGGGAAGCGCTCGGCCAGATCGTTGATGATCCTGGCCTGGACCTTCTTGTGCATCTGCTCGTTGACGAACGGGTAGCCCTTGGGGAGCAGCTCGTTGAACAGCACCCGGCCCAGCGTGGTCTCCGCGGTCCAGGCATCGCCCGGCTTCCAGCCGTTCTCGAACAGTTCGGCCTCGATGTTGGCCGGCGGACGCGCATCGGTCAGCCGCACCTTGATCTTGGCGCGCACCGACAGGGCACCGCGGTCCAGCGCCATGATGGCCTCGGCCGGGCTGCTGTACACGCCCTGTTCCGGCGAATCCTTGCCGGCCGGCACGTACTCACCCTTGTCACCCTCGACGAGGGTGGTCAGGAAGTACAGACCGGTCACCATGTCCAGACGCGGCATGGCCAGCGGCTTACCCGACGCGGGCGACAGGATGTTGTTCGAGGACAGCATCAGGATGCGGGCCTCGGCCTGAGCTTCTGCCGACAGCGGCAGGTGCACGGCCATCTGGTCACCGTCGAAGTCGGCGTTGAACGCCTCACACACCAGCGGGTGCAGCTGGATTGCCTTGCCTTCCACCAGCTGCGGCTCGAAGGCCTGGATACCCAGGCGGTGCAGCGTAGGTGCACGGTTCAGCAGCACCGGATGCTCGGCGATGACCTCTTCGAGGACGTCCCACACCTGGGGACGCTGACGCTCCACCATGCGCTTGGCGCTCTTGATGTTCTGCGCGTGGTTCAGGTCGACCAGACGCTTCATCACGAACGGCTTGAACAGCTCGAGAGCCATCAGCTTCGGCAGACCGCACTGGTGCAGCTTGAGCTGCGGGCCGACCACGATGACCGAACGGCCCGAGTAGTCGACGCGCTTACCCAGCAGGTTCTGACGGAAGCGGCCCTGCTTGCCCTTGAGCAGATCGGACAGCGACTTGAGCGGACGGTTGCCCGGCCCGGTGACCGGACGGCCGCGGCGGCCGTTGTCGAACAGCGCGTCCACCGACTCCTGAAGCATGCGCTTCTCGTTGTTGACGATGATCTCGGGCGCACCGAGGTCGATCAGTCGCTTGAGCCGGTTGTTGCGGTTGATCACGCGGCGGTACAGGTCGTTCAGGTCGGAGGTGGCGAAGCGGCCACCGTCGAGCTGAACCATCGGACGCAGCTCCGGCGGGATCACCGGGACGGCGTCGAGCACCATGCCCAGCGGGGAGTTGCCCGACTGCTGGAAGGCCGCGACGACCTTGAGGCGCTTGAGGGCGCGCAGCTTCTTCTGCCCCTTGCCGCTGCGGATGGTCTCGCGCAGGCTCTCGGCCTCGGCCTCGATGTCGAAGTTCTCGATGAGCTTCTTGATCGACTCCGCGCCCATCGCGCCGGTGAAGTACTCGCCGTAGCGGTCCTGCAGCTCGCGGTACAGCACCTCGTCGACGATGAGCTGCTTGGGAGCCAGCTTGGTGAAGGTGGTCCAGATCTCGTCGAGCCGGTCCAGCTCACGCTGGGCGCGGTCGCGGAGCTGACGCATCTCACGCTCGCCACCGTCGCGCACCTTGCGGCGCACGTCGGACTTGGCACCTTCGGCTTCGAGCTCGGCCAGGTCGGCCTCGAGCTTCTGGGCCCGGGCTTCCAGGTCGGCGTCGCGCTGATCCTCGACGGCCTTGCGCTCGACGGCCATCTCGGCCTCGAGCGTGGACAGCTCGTTGTGGCGCATCTCGTCGTCGACCGAGGTGATCACGTAGGCCGCGAAGTAGATGATCTTTTCCAGATCCTTCGGAGCCAGGTCGAGCAGGTAGCCCAACCGCGACGGCACACCCTTGAAGTACCAGATGTGCGTGACGGGTGCGGCCAGCTCGATGTGGCCCATCCGCTCACGGCGCACCTTGGCGCGAGTGACCTCGACGCCACAGCGCTCACAGATGATGCCCTTGAAGCGGACGCGCTTGTACTTACCGCAGTAGCACTCCCAGTCGCGAGTCGGTCCGAAGATCTTCTCGCAGAACAGGCCGTCCTTCTCAGGCTTGAGCGTGCGGTAGTTGATGGTCTCCGGCTTCTTGACCTCGCCGAAGGACCAGTTACGGATGTCGTCCGCGGTGGCGAGGCCGATGCGGAGTTCATCGAAGAAGTTGACGTCTAGCACGTAACTCCCTTTCCCCTTGCGGGTGTTGAAACTAAATGGCTGGCGGTCTTAGGCGAGGTCTTCGACTGAAGCGGACTCGTTGCGCGACAGGTTGATTCCCAGATTCGCGGCAGCGCGCTCCAGGTCCTCGTCGTCACCGTCACGCATCTCGATCGCGGCACCGTCAGAAGACAGGACCTCGACATTGAGGCACAGCGACTGCAGCTCTTTGAGAAGCACCTTGAACGACTCCGGGATACCGGGTTCGGGGATGTTCTCGCCCTTGACGATGGCCTCGTACACCTTGACCCGGCCGACGGTGTCGTCGGACTTGATGGTCAGCAGCTCCTGCAGGGTGTAGGCCGCGCCGTACGCCTGCATGGCCCAACATTCCATCTCACCGAACCGCTGGCCACCGAACTGCGCCTTACCACCGAGCGGCTGCTGGGTGATCATCGAGTACGGGCCGGTGGAACGCGCGTGGATCTTGTCGTCCACCAGGTGGTGCAGCTTGAGGATGTACATGTAGCCGACCGTCACCGGGTACGGGAACGGTTCGCCACTGCGACCGTCGAACAACGTCGCCTTGCCGTCGGCATTCACCATGACGTCGCCGTCACGGTTGGGCAGCGTCGAGCCGAGCAGACCCGCCAGCTCCTCTTCGCGGGCACCGTCGAACACCGGGGTGGACACGATGCTGTCGACCGGGGCCGAGTACAGCTGCTCGGGCAGCTTCGACGCCCATTCCGGAGTGCCCGCAGCCACATCGATGTTCCAGCCGGCCTTGGCCACCCATCCGAGGTGGGTTTCCAGGATCTGGCCGATGTTCATACGACGCGGCACACCGTGGGTGTTCAGGATGATGTCGACCGGGGTGCCATCGGGCAGGAACGGCATGTCCTCGACCGGCAGGATCTTGCCGATGACGCCCTTGTTGCCGTGGCGTCCGGCGAGCTTGTCGCCGTCGGAGATCTTGCGCTTCTGGGCCACGTAGACGCGGACCAGCTCGTTGACACCGGCGGGCAGCTCGTCGTCGTCCTCGCGAGAGAACACGCGGATGCCGATGACCTTGCCGGACTCACCGTGGGGCACCTTCAGCGAGGTGTCACGAACCTCGCGGGCCTTCTCACCGAAGATGGCACGCAGCAGGCGCTCCTCCGGGGTCAGCTCCGTCTCACCCTTCGGGGTGACCTTGCCGACCAGGATGTCGCCGTCGCGGACCTCGGCGCCGATGCGGACGATGCCGCGCTCGTCGAGATCGGCCAGCACCTCGTCGGAGACGTTCGGGATGTCCCGGGTGATCTCCTCGGCGCCCAGCTTGGTGTCGCGGGCATCGATCTCGTGCTCTTCGATGTGGATCGAGGTGAGCACGTCCTCTTCAACCAGACGGTTGGACAGGATGATCGCGTCCTCGTAGTTGTGGCCTTCCCACGGCATGATCGCCACGAGCAGGTTCTTGCCCAGGGCCATCTCACCGTTCTCGGTGCACGGACCGTCGGCGACGACCTGGCCGGCCTCGACACGCTGCCCGGCGTCCACGATCGGACGCTGGTTGGCGCAGGTGCCGTGGTTGGACCGGGCGAACTTGCGCATCCGGTAGGTGTGCCGGCTGCCGTCGTCGGCCATCACGGTGATGTAGTCGGCCGAGACCTCCTCGACGATGCCCGCCTTCTCCGAGACGATGACATCGCCGGCGTCGATCGCGGCGCGCAACTCCATACCGGTACCGACCAGCGGGGCCTCGCTGCGCACCAGCGGAACCGCCTGGCGCTGCATGTTGGCACCCATCAGGGCACGGTTGGCGTCGTCGTGCTCGAGGAACGGGATCATCGCGGTCGCGACGGACACCATCTGGCGCGGCGAGACGTCCATGTAGTCGACGTCGGACGGAGCCACGTTCTCGACCTCGCCGCCCTTACGGCGAACCATCACGCGGTCCTCGGTGAACCGGCCGTCCGGGTCGATCGGCGAGTTGGCCTGCGCCACGACGTGGCGGTCCTCCTCGTCGGCGGTCAGGTAGTCGATCTGGTCGGTGACCACACCGTCGACGACCTTGCGGTACGGGGTCTCGATGAAACCGAACGGGTTGACCCGCGCGTACACCGAAAGCGAACCGATCAGACCGATGTTCGGACCCTCAGGGGTCTCGATCGGGCACATGCGGCCGTAGTGCGACGAGTGGACGTCGCGGACCTCAAGGCCGGCGCGCTCACGGGACAGACCGCCGGGGCCCAGCGCCGACAGACGACGCTTGTGGGTCAGACCCGACAGCGGGTTGTTCTGATCCATGAACTGCGACAGCTGCGACGTTCCGAAGAACTCCTTGATCGCCGCCACGACGGGACGGATGTTGATCAGGGTCTGCGGGGTGATCGCCTCGACGTCCTGGGTGGTCATGCGCTCACGCACGACGCGCTCCATGCGGGACAGGCCGACCCGGATCTGGTTCTGGATCAGCTCGCCCACGGTGCGCAGTCGACGGTTACCGAAGTGGTCGATGTCGTCCACCTCGACCGGAACCTCGACGCCGCCGGGGACGGTCATCGTGGTCTGGCCCTCGTGCAGGCGCACCAGGTACTCGATGGTGGCGACGACGTCTTCCTCGGTCAGAGTCGACGACGTGATCGGCTGGCCGGCGTTCAGGCCCAGCTTCTTGTTGACCTTGTAGCGGCCCACGCGGGCCAGGTCGTAACGCTTCTCCTTGAAGAACAGGTTCTCCAGCAGGGTCTGCGCGGATTCCTTGGTCGGCGGCTCGCCCGGACGCAGCTTGCGGTAGATGTCCAGCAGCGCCTCGTCGGGACCAGCGGTGCTGTCCTTCTCCAGGGTGCCCATCATGATCTCGGAGAAGCCGAAGCGCTCGGTGATCTGCTCGTTGGTCCAGCCCAGCGCCTTGAGCAGCACGGTGACCGGCTGACGGCGCTTGCGGTCGATACGCACGCCGACGGTGTCGCGCTTGTCGACGTCGAACTCCAGCCACGCACCGCGGCCGGGGATCACCTTGACGCTGTGCAGCGTCTTCTCGGTGGACTTGTCGATGCTCTCGTCGAAGTACACACCGGGAGAGCGCACGAGCTGGCTCACCACGACACGCTCGGTGCCGTTGATGATGAAGGTGCCCTTCTCGGTCATCATCGGGAAGTCACCCATGAAGACCGTCTGGCTCTTGATCTCACCGGTGTTGTTGTTGATGAACTCGGCCGTGACGAACAGCGGGGCCGCGTACGTCATGTCCTTGTCTTTGCACTCGTCCACCGGCGCCTTGACCTCGTCGAAGCGCGGATCGGAGAAGCTCAGCGACATCGAGCCCGAGAAATCCTCGATCGGGGAGAGCTCTTCGAGCACCTCTTCGAGGCCGCCCTTGGGGTCGGTCTCACCGCGATCGACGGCCTTCTGCCGCCATTCATCCGAACCCACGAGCCAGTCGAAGGAATCGGTCTGAACGTCGAGCAGCCCCGGAACCTCAAGCGGTTCGCGGAGCTTGGCAAATGAAACTCGGTTCGGTGCTCCTGGGACGGAGTTATTGGTGATAGCGTTCGCTGACTTGCTCTGGCTAGAGACTGCCAAGATGCATCCTTCCAGCACCTCATGCGACTTCTCGGACATCCGGTTACCGGTCCGTTGGCCGCGATTCTGCGTCGGTTCGGCTGACTGTGTCCTACTTCAGCCTGTCCGAAACCAAACGCAAGGCACAGGTCTAGATGCTGAGCAACGCTCAGGCTAGAACGACTTTGTGCAGGTCAGGTGAGGGTGGGCAGGATGCAGCCAGCGCAACGTCCAACAATAGCGCAGAACGGCGCATTCATCAACTACCACGCACCCACCGTATGGATCGGGTCCCCCGGCGCTGGCTGGCGTCTCTAAACCCGTCACACATGCTGACCAACAGATTGGCCTGTCCATGGCCGTCCGTCAAGAGGTGACGCGCGGTTTGACTGCGCCGAACCGGCGCTGTACCGATGCGATATCGACGCGTGCGGCTACGCCGCGCCGAACCGTGCGAGCAGCCCGGATGCCACCTCCGGCGGAACGAGCTGCTCCGGGATGACCAAGGGCCGCGCCGCGCCCTGCGACCTCACGTGAAACGCGCTGTCAGCGTGCCGGATGCGCTTCACGGAAACCAGATCCAGCGTCTGCAGGTAACCACCGAGGCGTAGCCCGATCCGCTGCGGCCCGAACTCCGCCTCGATCGGAGCGCCCGGCGGAATCAACCGGCGGTACCGCGTCGGTATCGCCCAGTAGACGAAGTACCCGATCAGGCCGACGGAGACGACCATCACCGCGACGGACAGCAGCACCGTCCACGCCGTCAGACGTCCGCCCTCAAGCGTGAACAACACCAATGTGAACAGCGGCACTCCGACGGCGGCCGCCAGCGCGCCGCCCACCTCGGTGCTGTGCCGAACCGCTGCAGCGAGCTGGTCAGCCAGTCCGACCCCGGCGACGCCTCCGGTGCGGGTCACCCCGTCGAGCCCGAGGCCCAGCTGCGCGGTCGACGCCGTCGGTTGCAGCTGCGCCGACCGCGACCGCCCCGCGCCGCCGTAGGTGGACACCAAATCGTCGGCGACGTCTGCCGGCAGCAGCTCGGCGGGGATCAACAGCCGGATGCCGGCGCCGCCCTCGACCACCAGGACCGACGCGATTCTCCGGACCCGCTCTATGTGGTCGAGGTCGAGCGCTTCGAAGTGCCCCAGCCAGCCGATCCCGATCGACTTCGGACCGAACTCGGCGTACACGGGAGTGCCCGGCGGAAGCCTCAGTGCCCATCTCCGTGGCGCCGCGATGAAGAGCACCACCAGTGCCAAGAACCCCGGAACGCCCACACCGAGCACCAAGACCGGTAGCAGCCACCAAAGCAGCGGGATGTCTTTCGACAGTGCGCCAGATGCGGCGACGACCAGCAGCGGCGCCTCAATCACCGCAATTGACACCACCCACCACCAGCGCACGGCACCACACTCGGCGCGCGCCAACTGGCCGATCATGCGCGAGTGCGCGACACCGCGCGACCGGGTCACTTCACCGGACTGCATGTCGACTCCTGCGTGGTCCAGACACAAATCAGGCCGGGCCCTGCGGCCCGGCCTGATTCGCGAAACTCAACTCTGGTGCGGCACCTCGATGGCGCCGGTGGGAGCGTCGTCCTCGACCGGGCGCTGGTGGCGCGCCGTCGGCTCGTCACCGAACTCGTGCACCGCGTACTTGTGGGTGCCCTCAAGGTCGTCCAGGATCGCGGCCTGCGCGGCCGGCGGCAGGGTGTGCAGGATCTCGCGCACCCGGGCCTGACGGCGGGCCACACCCTGGCGCTCGGGCATGCCCGGGGTGGCGGTGAGCTGCGGCGGCACGCCCTCGATCTCCTCGACACCACCGTCGTGCTGGCCGCGGTCCAGCATGGCCTGCTCGGCGGCCGCGGTCGCCTCGTCCTTCTCCTCGGACATGCCGATCGGGCCGATGCGGCGGCCGTTGAGGAACTGTTTGACGACGGGCTCCTCGCTGGTCAGCAGCACCTCGCGGGGGCCGAACATGACCAGCTGCTTGCGGAACAGCATGCCGATGTTGTCCGGCACGGTCCGGGCGATGTTGATGTTGTGCGTCACGATCAGCACGGTCGCGTCGATCTGCGCGTTGATGTCGATCAGCAGCTGCGACAGGTAGGCGGTACGCACCGGGTCCAGACCGGAGTCCGGCTCGTCGCACAGGATGATCTGGGGGTCGAGCACGAGGGCGCGGGCCAGGCCGGCGCGCTTGCGCATACCGCCGGAGATCTCACCGGGGAACTTGTGGCCGTCGTTGGGCATACCGACGAGCTCGAGCTTCTCCATCACGATGTTGCGGATTTCGCTCTCGCTCTTCTTCGTGTGCTCGCGCAACGGGAAGGCGGTGTTGTCGTAGATGTTCATCGAACCGAACAGCGCGCCGTCCTGGAACAGCACCCCGAACAGGGTCCGGATCTCGTAGAGCTCCTTGGCCGAGCACTGCAGGATGTCGGTGCCGTCGATGACGATCGAGCCGCGCTCGGGGCGCAGCAGGCCGATCAGCGACTTCAGGAACACCGACTTACCGGTACCGGACGGGCCCAGGAGCACGCTGACCTCACCGGCGGGAATCGACATCGTGACGTCTTCCCAAATCTTTGACGATCCGAAAGATTTGCTCAGTCCCGTCACATCGATCTGGACGCCCATCAAAGATCCTTCCGCCTACGGCTCACCCTGCCACCTGCTGCGGCCTGTGGCTTGAGTCACCATAGCGCACGGGGAGTCAGCCCCACATGCTTGTCCCAATAACCGGGTGTACCCGGGTGTGGTCGGCGCCAATCCCAGTTCAGACAGCAAAGAACCCCCGAATCCGAGGGGATTCGGGGGTTCTTGCGGTCCAGTAGTGAACTACTTGACGGTGACGCTGGCGCCGGCGGCCTCGAGCTTGGCCTTGGCGTCCTCGGCGGCCTCCTTGGAGACCTTCTCCAGCAGCGGCTTGGGAGCGCCGTCGACCAGATCCTTGGCTTCCTTCAGGCCCAGGCCGGAGACGATCTCGCGGACGACCTTGATGACACCGATCTTCTTGTCGCCGGCACCCTCGAGGATGACGTCGAATTCCGACTGCTCCTCGCCGGCCTCGGCGGCAGCGCCACCGGCGGCGGGGGCGGCCGCAACGGCGACCGGAGCAGCAGCGGTGACCTCGAAGACCTCTTCGAACTGCTTCACGAACTCAGAGAGCTCCAGCAGGGTCATTTCCTTGAACGCGTCGAGCAGTTCGTCGGTGGACAGCTTGGCCATGTTTATGGTCCTTCCTGATTTTTCTTACAGATGTTGGGTGGTTTGTGCGGTTGCGTTACGCAGCAGCGGCGGTGAAGCGGAAGCCTCTACGCAGCTTCCTCACCGGCCTTCTTCTCCTGCAGCGCCGCGGCGAGGCGGGCCACCTGAGAAGCGGGTGCGTTGAACAGGCCGGCAGCCTTGGACAGGTTGCCCTTCATGGCACCTGCCAGCTTGGCGAGCAGAACCTCGCGCGACTCGAGGTCGGCGATCTTCTCGACCTCGGCCACGGACAGCGCCTTGCCGTCCATGTAGCCGCCCTTGATGACGAGCGCCTTGTTGTCCTTGGCGAACTTCTTGATCGCCTTGGCGGCGTCAACCGGCTCACCCTGGACGAACGCGATCGCCGTGGGACCGGCGAACAGCTCATCGAGGCCTTCAATGCCGGCTTCGGACGCAGCGCGCTTCACCAGAGTGTTCTTGGCGACGGTGTACGTGGCGGAGTCGCCGAGGGAACGACGCAGCTCAGCCAGGTTCGCCACAGTCAGCCCGCGGTACTCGGTGACGACGGTGGCCGTCGACGCCTTGAACTGCTCAGCAATGTCGGCAACCGCCGTGGCTTTGTCAGCCTTGGCCATGCATGCCTCCTTGTGGTGGGTATCGGGCGCTCCACCAACTTGGGGCCGTGAAATGACGAACGCCCCGACGCAGACAGGTCGGGGCGCACAGATATCCAGCACGAAACTGGACTAGCCTCGTCCTCCTGCGTGGGCCGCCGGGACATTTCCCGGACCTTCAACCGATTGCGAGCCCCTTGCTCTGCGAGCAAGCGCCCATCGGTGACCGACGGTCTTCGGTGGAACCCGACCAGAGTAGCCCATAGCACACCGATCAGCCAAAACGGGCCTCAGCCGCGTGCCAGGGCCGCCGCACCGACCAGGCCGGCGTCTCCACCGAGTTCGGCAGGCACCACCCGCAGCCCTCGCAGGAAGTCCAGCCCCGCGTAGTCCGTCAGCGCCGCGCGCAGCGGGTCGAACAACAGGGATCCGGACTTCGCCACTCCCCCGCCGATCACCACCAGGTCCAGGTCGCACACCGCGCCCACCGAGGCGATCATCGCCGCCACCGCCCGCGCACCGCGCCCGAACGCCTTGAGCGCCAATTCGTCTCCCTGTTTCGCGGCATCGCCCAGCGCCTTGGCATCGGTACCGTCCCACCCCTGACGCCGGGCCCACCGCACCAGGCTGGGGCCGGACGCGACCGTTTCGACGCATCCGTGCCCGCCGCACGTGCACGGGTCGCCACCGTCGGGGGCGACGACGACATGGCCGACGTGCCCGGCGTTGCCGGTACGGCCGTCGTACGGGGCACCGTCGAGCACCAGGCCACCGCCGATCCCGGTCGACACCACCATGCCGAGCAGGAACTGGGCATCGCGACCGGCTCCGCACCACTGCTCACCCATGGCCATGCAGAGCCCGTCGCCGCCGAGCCGCACCGGCA
>NZ_LT546207.1:4347987-4385755 GCF_900078665.2 Mycolicibacterium houstonense
TGCCGCCGATGTCGAGGGCCGCCGTAAGTGTCATGCAGGGTCACCTTCAGTGTTTGTGCGTGTTGTCCGGCTGACGGGGATCGCCGGGGTGTTCATAGCCGGGCGCCAGTTCGACCAGCGCGGCGCACCGCGCGTCGAGCCACTGCCGGAACGCCTGCCTGCGGTTGGCCGCCCGCAGGTGGGCCGCGATGCTGTCGTGAACCTCGTCCAGGGCCGGGGCGACGGGCCGGGCCCGCCAGCCGGACATCCCGGCCGGCACCGCGGCGAAGCGCATCGGGTTGCGGGCGTGGTAGGCGGCGATCTCCCCCTCTGAAACATCCACCCCGGCAGTGACATCGGCGAACACCGCCCGAGCCTGCGGGAGGTCGAGCACAGCGGCGGCGACGCTGCCGATCTGCAACCGGGCCGACGTATCGGGCAGCACCTCATCGGCGGTCGGGGCGTCGATGTCGGACAACCCCCGGGCGTGGGCTTCCTCGGCCACCACCCGTTCGGCGACCACCAGCTGGGTCAGCCAGCGGCGCAGCTGGCGGCCCTCGCTGGTTCCTGGGCGCGGCAGCGCCGAGGCCCGGTTCCCCGCCCGCAGCCGGGCTTCGCGCTCGTCGATCTCCGTGGCCCACACCGGTTTTTCGGCCACACGGGCGGCAACGGTGCTCATCGCACGGTCACCTGGACCGCGGGTGAGTAGATCAGGCGGCCCGCGCATCCCACGCGGATCAACGCCCACCACTGCCCCGGTTGGACCCACGCCGGCGGCGCGATGTCGAACTCGATCTCAGCCGTGCCGCCCGCGGGCACCTCGACACCGGACGCGGCCGGGCCCATCCACTCCCAGGTTCCCCACGGGCTGATCAGGTGGGCCTCGGCGGTCAGAGCGGCCCGGGCGTCGGTACCGATCGTGATCGACATCCGGGCGCTTTCCCCGGCCTTGACGTCGACCGCCTTCGGCTCGGCCACCAGTTTGAGCACCTGCGCGTCGGGTTCTCCGACCGTGACCATGCAGACGTCTTCGACCGCCTGGCGCCACGAGGGTGGCAGCACGCCCGAATGACTGCCGGTCACCGTGAGTTCTGCCCGCAGGGGATACAGGCCGGGCTCGACACCGGCCGGAACAGTCAGCACCACATCGGTTTCCAGGTGCTCGCCGGGTGGCAGCACGTAGGGCAGATCGGCCGGCTGCACCTCCCACCCCGGTGGCCCCGTCACGCTGACCCGGCCGTGCAGTGCGGCGTCGGTGCAGTCGCTGGCCGCGGTGAGCCGCACGACGACATCGGTACCAGGTTGCGCGGCGACGCTTTCCGGATGCAGGTAGGCCACGGCAGGCAGGCCACCCAGCGGGGCGGGCCCACGGTTGTGCAACCAGTACCTGGCGTAGAGCGGCTGCGCCGCCTCCGCTTCGGGCGCCAGCTGCCGGTGCTCGGCGCGCAACACGCGGGGCATGTTCAGCTGGGTGGACACGGTGGCGATCTGATAGCCGTGCAGGCTCAGGTGCGACGGCTGCTCCGGCGCCGGCTCCTCCAGCAGGTTCAGGTTCGCGGCGGTGGACACACCGCGCAGTCCGGAGCGGATGGTCACCTCGGCGGCGCTGCCGGTGATCTCGACCAGGCGAGCGGTAACCCCGTCAGCCGGGTCGACGCTGCGGACCGATCCCGACGCCAGTGGATTGCCGGTCGCCTTGAGCGCGCCCAGCTGTACCGCGCCGGCCGGCTCGATCTCCAGCAGCGATCCCCACGGCGGCAGTCCCCCGCTGCCTGCCGCATCGACCGCCACGGGGTGTAGCGGCCGATTGAACTCGGCGGCGCTCGCCGGGACCCCCACCGTGCGCCAGTCACCGGCACCTGTCACCAATGCGTAGTCGAAAGTGTGTGTCCAGTGCTGCAATTGGAAGTTGGAGCCGTCGGGTGCGGTGCGCCGCGGCGGGTCGATCCAGGTGCCCGACGGCCAGCCGGTGCAGGACCGCATCAGCGACGTGTGCAGGGTTCCGTCGGGTTCGACGGCGAAGCTCGGTACGCCGCGGTTGAGCAGCGCCACGGTTCGGTTGTCGAACGGTTCGGGCGCCGCCGGGGCCTGTTGGGTGACGACGATCTCGGCGTCGCCCAGGTCTTCGACCACGCCGTCGAGGTCGCCGGCCAGGATCAGCACCGGCAGGGCGCGGACGCCGCGCACGTCGGCGCCGGGCAGCCAGTGTTCGGTCAGTGGCGCGGTGGCGGGCACCCANGGCGACGGGGCGGCTCCGCGCGAATCCAGTTCGGCCCGCACCGCGGCGAAGAACTCGGACGGCAGCGCGCACACGAACTTCGGCCACACGTATCGGGCGTTCCAGTCCCGGTGGATCTGGGTCACCCACTTGTTGGGCGGCGTGTAGTCGGTGCCGACGGGCAGAAGTACGTTGCGGGTCAACGCGACCCGCTTGAGTTTGGCGAACAGTGCGTAGGTGGATTCCTCGGCCTCGGCCAGCGAGGGTGCGGAGTCCATCCACCATCCGCCCGCATAGTGGGCGGGCATGTAGTGGGTGAGCAGGCCGCGGCCCGATGGGGCGATCCATTCGAACTCGCTGGCGAACTGCATGCGCTCGGGATCGCCGTCGTTCTGCATCGGCCCCCACTGATGGTGCGGACCGCGCGCCCACGAACTGGAGGTCAGACCGACGTCGGCCGCCATTCCGGGAAACTGCGGGTCGTGCCCGAACACGTCGAGCTGCCATGCCGTCGCGGGCCGCGCCCCCAGGATGTCGCGTTGAAACCCCATGCCCGAGACGAAGTTCCGGATCGCCGTCTCCGGGCTGGTGAGGTTGGTGTTGGGCTCGTTGTAGGTGCCGCCCATGATCTCGACGCGGCCCTCGGCGATGAACCGGCGCAGGTCGGCCCGGTCCTCGGGCCGGGCGTCCCAGTAGGGCTTGAGATAGTCCACCTCGGCGAGCACGAACTTGTATTCCGGTTCGCGGCGGGCCATTTCCAGGTGAGCGTGCACGAGGTCGAATCCGTTGGTCTGCCGGCACTGCCCCGGCGGGTCCTCGGTCCACACGCTGGTGTAGGCGGCCTGGGTGTTCCACCAGACCGGGTCGTAGTGGAAGTGGCTGATCATGTACATCGTCCAGCCCGGCTCGGCCACGGTGAAGTCGAAGTCCGTCGCCCCCACCCGCGCGCGCCGGATCTCGCCGGGCACGCCGCGCTCGACCTCGACCGGAACGTCGACGGCACCTGCCCCGGGCGCCGCGATCGCCTCACCCGCGAGCCCGTCCCCGCTGACCCGGACGGCCGTCGGCGAGGCGCAGTCCTCATATCGCACCAGTACGAGTTGCCGAGGGGCATGCTGCGGCCCGGCGAACAGCTCCGTCGTCTCCACTGACGTGACGCGCATCTGGAAACCCTACGGCGTCAGGACGCCGAAATGTCGACGACGAGCGCCCGGTGATCGGAAATGGGCAGGTGCGGCGCGGCGCACGCGGTGGCCGAGAACGTCGGGTCGTCGGTGAGGATGTGGTCGAGTTGCGTGGTCGGCTCGTGGGCCGGGAACGTCGGCGCGGCGCCGAGCGCACGCCAGTGGTTGGGTTCGGCCAAGTTCAGGTCCCCCAGCAGGAGTCGCGGGCCCGGGAAGGCATTGATGTCGCGCATCAGGTGCCGCAGTTGCACCCGGTTCCACCCGGGCACGAACGACAGGTGCGTGTTGGCCACGGTGACCGCACCGAGCGGGGTGTCGATGCGGGCCACCATCGCCGCGCGCGGTTCCTCGTGGATGATCCGGAACCGGCGGATACCGGAGACGTACATCGGGAATCGGACCGGGATCCGTGGGAGCCGCACCACCTGCCAGTTCTCCACCGGATATCGGGACAGCAGGGCGATGCCGTAGGCGGCGGTCCCGGGTTGTTCGCGTCCGGTGGCGGCCATCCAGGTGGCCCCGGGTGTTCCCGAGATCGCGGCGACGAACCGATGGTGCACCGCGTTCATCGCATCGGCGGCCACCGCGGTCAGGTCGGCCTTGCCCGACCGTGGCTGATCGAGATCCACCTCCTGCAGCGCCAGGATGTCGGCATCGAGTTCGGTCACCGCGGCCGCCAATCTGGTCAGTTGCACATCGCCGTCGTGAACACTGCGTCCGTGCAAAATGTTGAAAGTGGCGAGCCGCATGGGTACTCAGTACCCACAACCGCATCGGACCCCACACCGCGATGCCCGAGAGACCCGGGACGACACGTGCTCGACCGCAACGACGAACTGCGCGACGCGCTGAAGCGCGCGGCCGCTGCGTTCAAGGCGCACGGTCCGCAGTTCGCGCTGGCCGGCAGCTATGCGCTGTGGGTCTACGGTGCCCCCGAACCGGTGCACGATGTCGATTTCGTGGTCGCCAAGACCGACGCCGAAGCGGCTGAGGTGACGTTGCGTAAGGCCGGGTTCCAGATCGTGCACACCCCCGAGGACTGGTTGTTCAAGGCCTATCCCGACGACGACGTCCTGGTCGATGTGCTCTATCAGCTCAACGGGGTACCGGTGGATGCGGCCACCTTCGGATCCGCCGAGGTGCTCGACGTTCTCGCGATCCGGATGCCGGTGCTGCCGCCGACGCTCGTGGTGTCGGAGAAACTGCGCTCGCTCAACGAACACCATTGCGATTTCGCCGCGTTGCTGCCGGCCGCACGGGCCGTACGTGAGCAGGTCGACTGGGATGTGGTGCGGGACGCGACCGTCGACAACGACTTCGCCGCCGCGTTCTTGATGCTCACCGACCGGCTGGGCATCACCGGCTGAAGGCCTGCAGGCGCGCGGCGACGGTGCGCACCGCGGCCACCACCTCGGGCGGGTCGAGGACTTCGAAGTCGTGGCCCACGGTGGCGAAGTACAGCACCATGCGCTCGGGGTCGTCGGCCCCCGCGGTGACGATGCAGGCGTCGGGACCGTCCGCCTCGACCGTGGCCGATGCAGGCGGAAACTTCTGCGCCACAACGTCTTGCGGTGCGTGGTAACGCACCCGGGCCACGTAGCGGTAGGGCGAGGAGCTGATCGCACGCCGCACGTACTGGGCGGCATCAGGCGCGTCACGCGGTCCGAATGTGCTGCCGCGGGCGGCCACCTCCGACATCCGGTCGAGCCGCAGGCTGCGCCAGTCCTCGCGGTCCCGGTCGTAGGCCATCAGGTACCAGCGCCGGCCGGTGGTCACCAGTTGATAGGGCTCCAACCGCCGCTGCGTGTGGTTGCCGCGGATGTCGGTGTAGTCGGCGCTGACGTGTTCGTGGTCGCGACAGGCCCGGGCCAGGGTCATCAGCACCTCGGGTTCCACCGGCGGATCCGCCGAGTTCGGGGCCAGGGTGACCGTCGCGTCGTGCACCGCCGAGACCTGCGAACGCAGGCGGGCGGGCATGACCTGGTCCAGTTTGGACAGGGCCCGCAGGGCGGATTCGCCGACGCCTGCGACGCTGCCGCCGGNCCTCTGCGGTGAAGGGATTCTCGTCCGGGCCTCCGAGTGCGAACCGGGTGCCGGGCAGGTTGGAGTCCACGCTGAGATCGCCGTAGCGGGGTTTGTCGGCGGCACTGCAGGTCGCGGTCACCCCGGCCCGCACCAGGGCCACCATGAGATCCCGGGGCGCGGAGTCCACGCCGGTGTCCTCGGGCGCGATGACCTCGGCAACCGATACCGCCCGGACGGCATCGCCGATGCGCACGCGCAACGCCGAGGACAGCCCGAACCAGCCGTAGGCGGGGTTGTCCAGCGTCCATGGGTGCTGCGCGGCGTCAACGGCATGGGTGGCCGACCGATCGTGCATCAACCCGAACCCGCGGCCGATCACCGCGTCGCCGACCTCGCTCACCGGCATCGCGCCGGGCACCGGGCACGGCCAGCGCAGCCGCACCAGACGGTCCGACCCGACGAATTCGTCGATGGTGGTGCGGCAGTCGAGGCGGTCCACCTCGGCCCACAGGGTGATGGTCTGGGTGTAGCGCAACAGATCTCCGATGCGGCCACGCACCACCACCCGCTGGCCCAGCGGGCTCCGATAGCAGCGCACGTCCTCGGCCGGGACGGCCGACGAGCACACCACCGGTCCGGTGGGCAGCAGATGCCACGGGCCTTCGCCGGCCTCCGGATGCGCCGGGTACTCGTCGTAGACGGCCAGTTCGTTGCCGACGCCACCGTCGGCGATGAGCTCGATGCCGTCGTCCAGAAGCGAACAAACCCCGCCACCGCGGGCCGCGTCGACGCGTAACCGATACCGCTCGTTGGCAATACCGTCCCCGGCCATCGGTTCCCACCCGCGCGCCGTGCCGGGTCCGAATCGGTAGGACTGCCAGCCCAGCGACGGGACATCACGGGCCGGCCAGCTCACCGTCAGCCCGCCGTCTTCGACCAGTACCGGGACCTCGTTGCCGTCGCTGTCGTACACGCCACCGGAGAACGGTTCGCCCAGGTGCACGGTGACGATGTCGGTCCGCTTGTGCGCCACCGCATTCCACACCACGACGGAACCTCCGCCGCCGGAGCCGCCGACCGCTTCCGACAACAGTGCCAGTGCATTGTCGCGGGCAGCGGTGCCCAGGTCCCAGGCGTCGCGCCAACCGGTCAGCAGATCGAGGTACACCTGATCGGACTCCGAGCCGGTGATGGCGTCGTGGTGGGCGCCGTAGGCCAGCTGCACCCACGCCTTGGCCAGCGCCGCCTGCGGATAGTCGGCGCCGCCGAGCAGCCCGGCGAACACCGCGAACCGCTCACCGTCGAGCACCGCGTCCNGGTGGTGACGCCGAGCCGCTCGGCCAACTCCTCACCCGTCCACACCCGGCGCGATTGCAGCAACCCCAGGAGTTGCAACACGCGGCCGGTGGTTTCGCTGCTCACGGCCATGTGGGAAAGTCTGCCGTACTTTTAGGACCGAAACTGTCCTATAAGCGTGCGACGGTATTCCTATGTGGACAAACTTCCTCGCCGACCAACTGGACTTCCACTGGACGCATCAGCTCCGTCCACGCCTGGACGGCCTGACCGACGACGAGTACTTCTGGCAGCCGGTACCCGACTGCTGGACGGTGCACCCCGACGGGGGTATCGACTTCAGTTACCCACCGCCGCAACCGGAGCCGTTCACCACGATCGCGTGGCGGCTGGCGCACGTGATCGTCGGCGTGCTGGCCATGCGCAACCACTCGCATTTCGGCGGACCACCGGCCGACTACCAGTCCTGGCCGTATGCCACCGATGCCGCGACGGCCCTGCGCCAGCTCGACGACGCGTACCGAAATTGGATCGACGGGGTCCGGGGACTCGACGAGGATGACCTCAGCAAGCCCGTCGGTCCGGCCGAAGGGCCGTGGGCCGAGCATTCGATGGCCGTGCTCATCCTGCACATCAACCGGGAGGTCATCCACCACGGCGCCGAAATCGCCTGCATCCGCGACCTTTACGTCCACACCACCAAGAACCAGGAGAACTGACCGATGCCCGGTATGCCCATTCCCGCCGCCGACGAACGCCAGACACTGATCGGATTCGTCGCCTTCCAGCAGAACGCGTTCTTCTCCGTGGCGCACGGCCTCACCGACGAACAGGCCCGCTCCACCCCGTCGGTGAGCGCACTGTCCATCGGCGGGCTGATCAAGCACGTCACCGGAATGCAGCAGGGGTGGACCGCGCGCGCCCAGCACGCACCGCAGTTCCCGCCGCCGGACCCCCGTCCGATGGAGGAGCAGATGGCCGACTACGCCGACCAGTACGTGATGCGCGAGGACGAGACGCTGGCCGATCTGCTCGAGGCGTTCAAGGCCCAGAACGCCGAGACGCTGCGGGTCCTCGCCGAGGCCGATCTCGAGACCCCGGTTCCCGTGCCACACGAAGTGCCGTGGTTTCCGCAGGACGTCGACCACTGGTCGGTGCGCTGGGTGGCCATGCACCTGATCGAAGAGCTCAGCCGGCACGCCGGGCACGCCGACATCATCCGCGAATCCATCGACCGGGCAACGATGTACGAGTTGATGGCGGCCGAGGAGCAGTGGCCCGAGACCGATTGGATCAAGCGCTGGCGGCCGGCCGAGGTCTAACCGGCGGCACCGCCGCCGGGTCTAACTGGCGGCACCGCCGCCGGGTCTAACCGGCGGCACCGCCGCCGAGCACCAGCCGCAGGGCATAGTCCACCACCAATTCCAGGTCGTCGCCCAGGTTCCCGCCCAGCCACTGCTGGGCGAGCTCGGCCATCGCCCCGGTGTACATGGCCGCGCCGACCTGGGCGGCCACCGGGTCCGACCCCGGGTTGAGCCGGCCGCCCTCGGACAGCACGGCCTCGCGCAACAAGTCCTGGGTCGCCGCGCGTCGGGCGGCGAGCACCGGGTTGGCCCTGGCGTCGGTGAACAGCACGCGGCCACGTCGCGGATCGGCAGAGCTGAACCCCAGCACCGCGGCGATCCCGGCCCGGGTCCGCTCGCGCAGGGAATCGCCGGCCCCGGCCATCGCGGCGTCGACGTCGGCCGCCAGGGCCGCGCTGACCTCGTCGTACACCGCACCCAGCAGGTCGTCTGTATCGGCGAAGCTCTCATAGAAGTAGCGGGTGTTCAGTCCACACTCCCGGCAGACCGAGCGCACCGAGACCGCGGCCTCACCACCGTCCCCGAACAGCCGGAACGCCGCGTCCACCAGCAGGGCGCGGCGTTCGGCGCGGCGGTCCGTCAACGGCACGCCGGCCCATCGGGTGGCGTTGGACGCCGGGGTCGACATCGCTCCAGCTTAGATCTGGTCACACCTGTGCCCAAAATGTATTCTGGCTACAGACGTAACCAGAAAGGGGCCCGCGGTGGACATGCCACACCAGATCCTCGAGCAGATGCTGCAGCGCAAGTTCGACAAGGACATCCGGCAGCACTACTTCCGCGGCATGGAGTTCGCCGGCCCGGCCGGCGATCCGGGATGGTTCGGCCCGGGCAGCGCCGTCTGGCACGTCCACTCCCACACCGAGGCCCTGATCTTCGGGCTGCAGTGCGCGGCCTACATGGAACGCCTCGACCCGTCGATCTACTGGATGGGCATGCACCATTCGCGTCTGGTCAAACGGGACGAGAACGGGACCGCCATCCCCGTCATCGACCCGCAGGGCGCGGCGGTGCGGCTCGGCCACTCGATCGCGTTCTTCATCGGCACCGCCTACGGCAACACCGAAACCGCCGAGCGGGTGGCCAAGACCGTCCGCTCCATGCACCACACCATCAAGGGTGTCCGCCCCGACGGCGCGGCCTATGACGCCGACGATCCGGACTGGCTGCGCTGGAACTACGCGACCGTGGTGTGGGGGCTGGCCACCGCGCACGAGATCTACCATCCGAATCCGTTGCGCGGCAAGAAACTCGACCGCTACTACGGGGAGTTCATCCGGGTCGGGCACGCACTGGGAGGCACCGACCTGCCGACCACCAAGGCCGAGACACTGGAGTGCCTCGGGTCCTACCTACCCAAGCTGGCGCTGACCCACGGTGCGGCCATGGCCACCGGCTCCAACCTGCCGATGCCGCAGAGCGCGGTGGACTGGGCGATCCGCGACACCATGCCGAAATGGGCCAAGCAGCTCATCGGGCACACCGATCCCAACCCGATCGAGCGGGCCGGCCGGCGCGCCATCGTGTGGTCGATCATCAACGGGCTGCACACCGCGGCCGGCACCACGCTGGAATTCCGGGCGGCCCAGAAGCGCGTCGCCGGTGGCCTAGACCCCGCCCTGGCACCTCACACCGAGCCGACCTATGTTCGCGGCAGCGACCCGGCGCTCAGCCGAGAAGAGATCGAGGACAGTTTCGCCCCGGTGTGACGCACCACACAGATATTTTTGGCGTTACCGCGGGTTTTGAGACACTGCAGCTATGAGCACTACGCCGCCGAAAACCAAGCACCGCGAGGTCGCCAGGTTGAGCCGGGTGCCGCTGCCAGTGGAGGCGGCCCGGATCGGGGCCACGGGTTGGCAGATCACCCGTACCGGGGCCCGTGTCGCCGCCAGCCTGTTCGGCCCCGGATCCCTGCAGCAGAAGATCATCAAGCAGGTGCCGCAGACCTTCTCGGATCTGGGTCCCACCTACGTCAAGTTCGGCCAGATCATCGCGTCGAGCCCCGGCGCCTTCGGTGAGCCGTTGAGCCGCGAGTTCCGCAGCCTGCTCGACCGGGTGCCGCCGGCCGACACCAGTGAGGTGCACAAGCTTTTCGTCGAGGAACTCGGCGACGAGCCCACGAAGCTGTTCAAGAGCTTCGACGAGAAGCCGTTCGCCTCGGCCTCGATCGCCCAGGTGCACTACGCCACGCTGCACAGCGGCGAGGAGGTGGTGGTCAAGATCCAGCGCCCGGGCATCCGCCGCCGGGTCGCCGCCGATCTCCAGATCCTCAAGCGCGGTGCACAACTCGTCGAGCTGGCCAAGCTGGGCCGGCGACTGTCGGCGCAGGACGTGGTCGCCGACTTCGCCGACAACCTGGCCGAGGAGCTGGACTTCCGGCTGGAGGCCCAGTCGATGGATGCGTGGGTCTCACACATGCACGCCTCGCCGCTCGGCGAGAACATCCGGGTCCCGCAGGTCTACTGGGACCTGACCAGCCCGCGGGTGCTGACCATGGAGCGGGTCACCGGGGTTCGCATCGACGACGTCGCCGCCATTCGCAAGAAGGGCTTCGACGGCACCGAGCTGGTGAAGGCCTTGCTGTTCAGCGTGTTCGAAGGCGGGCTCAAGCACGGCCTGTTCCACGGCGATCTGCACGCGGGCAACCTGTACGTCGACGACGACGGCAAGATCGTGTTCTTCGACTTCGGCATCATGGGCCGCATCGACCCCCGTACCCGGTGGCTGCTGCGCGAGCTGGTCTATGCCCTGCTGGTCAAGAAGGACCATGCGGCGGCGGGCAAGATCGTGGTGCTGATGGGGGCCGTGGGAACGGTGAAGCCAGAAGGCGAGGCGGCCAAGGACCTCGAAGCGTTTGCCACACCCCTGACCATGAAGTCGCTCGGCGATATGTCCTACGCCGAAATTGGCAAGCAGCTGTCCGCGCTGGCCGATGCCTACGACGTCAAGCTGCCCCGCGAACTTGTTTTGATCGGCAAGCAGTTCCTCTATGTCGAGCGGTACATGAAGCTGCTCGCGCCCAAGTGGCAGATGATGAACGACCCGCAGCTGACCGGGTACTTCGCCAACTTCATGGTGGATATCAGCCGCGAGCACTCCGACGAGCGCTTGCGCGAGCAGGATGCGGCTGAGGCCTCGGGGGCCGACGCCGGCGACGGGATCGAGGCCTGAGTGGCCGGCATGAAGGTACGGAGCGGCTTCGCCAAGTCATCCGCCGATCCCGGCGATGTCGACATCTATTACGAGGACATGGGCGACCCGAACGATCCGGCGGTGCTGCTGATCATGGGTCTGGGCGCCCAGATGTTGTTGTGGCGCACCGGTTTCTGCGAGATGCTCGTCAATCAGGGTTTGCGCGTCATCCGGTACGACAACCGCGACGTGGGGCTGTCCACCAAGCTGTCCGGAAAGCGGGTGGACTCGCCGCTGTCGTTGCGAATGGCCCGGTCGTTCCTCGGCCTGCGCAGCCCGTCGGTCTACACCCTTGAGGATGTCGCGGATGACGCCGCCGCCCTGCTCGATCACCTCGACATCGACAGCGCCCACATCGTCGGCGGTTCGATGGGCGGGATGATCGCGCAGGTTTTCGCGTCGCGGTACGCACAGCGCACCAAGACGCTCGCCGTGATCTTCTCCAGCAACAATCAGGCGCTGCTGCCGCCGCCCGGCATCAAGCAGCTGCTGTCGATCATCACCGGCCCGCCCGCCGGTTCGTCGCGAGAAGCCGTGATCGACAATGCCGTTCGCATCAGCAAGATCAACGGCAGCCCGGCCTATCCCACGCCCGAGGAGGAGATCAGGGCACAGGCCGCCGAGTTGTACGACCGTGCCTACTATCCGGCAGGGATCGCCCGGCACTTCGGCGCCATCCTGGGCAGCGGCAGCCTGCGCCACCACGACAAGCGGATCACCGCGCCCACCGTGGTGATCCACGGGCGTGCCGACCGGCTGATGCGCCCGTTCGGTGGCCGCGCGGTCGCCCGCGCGATCGACGGCGCCCGCCTGGTGCTGATCGACGGGATGGGCCACGAGCTGCCCGAACCGGTGTGGGACGAGATCGTCGGCGAGCTGAAAACAAACTTCGCCTGCTGCAGCTGATTTATGCGTCTGCAACGTTAATTACCCGATCACCGGTTTGCTGGCGCTCGAAAGCTCGGTAGCTGGCCGAACTGCCTCTACAGTCTGTTTCAGCAGTCTGGGGGGGCGGCTGGGTCAAGACGTGGCCTGGTGCGGCTCTGCCCGGTCGGTATCTGCCCGAGAGGTACCCCGTGGCCAAACAACCGGCAAAACTGAAACCGCATTTCGACGACGTACAAGCCCACTACGACCTGTCCGACGACTTTTTCGCACTGTTCCTGGATCCGACCAGGACCTACAGCTGCGCCTACTTCGAGCGCGACGACATGACGCTCGAAGAAGCCCAGATCGCCAAGATCGACCTGGCGTTGGGCAAGTTGGGACTGCAACCGGGTATGACGTTGCTCGACGTGGGGTGCGGCTGGGGTGCCACGGTTCTGCGCGCGATCGAGAAGTACGACGTCAACGTCGTCGGCCTCACGCTGAGCCGAAATCAGGCAGCACACGTGCAGCAGTTGTTCGACGAGTCCGACAGTCCGCGCGCGAAACGAGTGCTGCTGGCGGGCTGGGAGGAGTTCGACGAACCGGTGGACCGCATCGTGTCGATCGGCGCGTTCGAGCACTTCGGCCACGACCGTTACGACGACTTCTTCCGCTTCGCGCACGACGTCCTGCCCCCTGACGGGGTGATGCTGCTGCACACCATCACTGCCCTGCACCCGCGCGAAGCCCACCACCGGGGCATTCCCCTCACCCTGGACCTGGCGAAGTTCATCAAGTTCATCGTCACCGAGATCTTCCCCGGCGGGCGGCTGCCCTCGATCGAGATGGTCGAAGAACGCTCGGCGCAGGCGTCGTTCACATTGACCCGCCGCCAGTCGCTGCAGTTGCACTACGCCCGCACGCTCGACATGTGGGCGGCCAACCTACAGGCCAACCACGACGCCGCGGTCGAGATCCAGTCCGAGGAGGTCTACGACCGCTACATGCGCTACCTCACCGGATGCGCCGACGGCTTCCGGACGGGCTACATCGACGTCAACCAGTTCACACTCCAGAAGCAGTCGACGTAATTTCTTTCGCTGCCGCAACACCGCCTCGCGGTTTCCGCAGGAAAAGCGAACCGGCAGCCCTGACCCATCGACCATCAACGTTTGCCAGACAGCGGGGGCGCGCAAGTCGCCGCACGCCCCCGGCAATTGCCTGCGGTACCCTGAGATCCGCGGGGAGAACTCAACGGCTTGGAGCATTTGGAACATGTCGAAATTGACACCCAAATACGAAGAACTGCAATCGATCTACGATATTTCGAACGAATTTTACGAGCTATTTCTCGGCCCCACAATGGGTTACACGTGTGGGTATTTCGAGCGTGAAGACATGACGGGGGACGAAGCCCAGATCGCCAAGTTCGATCTGGCGCTGGGCAAGCTGGGCCTGCAACCAGGCATGACGCTGCTCGATATCGGCTGCGGCTGGGGCGCATGCATGGCGCGCGCGATCGAGAAGTACGACGTCAACGTCATCGGCCTGACCCTGAGCGGTGAGCAGCGCGAGTACGCCATCGAAAAGCTGGCCAAGATTCCCACCGAGCGCAACGTCGAGGTGCGGCTGCAGGGCTGGGAAGAGTTCACCGACAAAGTGGACCGCATCGTGTCGATCGGCGCGTTCGAGCATTTCGGATTCGAGCGTTATCCGGCGTTTTTCGAGACGGCCTACAACGCGCTGCCCGACGACGGCGTCATGTTGCTGCACAACATCACCGGGTTCGACCTTCGCCAAGGCCAGAAGCTCGGACTGCACATGACATTCGAAGATGCTCGGTTTGCCCGGTTCATCATGACCGAGATCTTCCCCGGCGGCCGGCTGCCCTCGGTGGAGATGGAGAAGGAAAAGGCGCTCGAAGCCGGGTTCAAGCTCACCCAGCTACAGGAGATCGGCCCGCACTACGTCCGGACGCTCAAGATCTGGGCCGACGCGCTCGAGGCCCACAAGGACGAGGCGATCGCGATCCAGGGGCAAGAGGTCTACGACCGCTACGACAAGTACCTCAACGGCTGCCAGAAGTACTTCGCCTCGGGCCACATCAGCGTGCATCAGTTCACGCTGCAGAAGTAGCCGCCGAGAAAATCCCGGCCGGGCTGTCGGATCCGGGCCGCGTCGTTCGTCGGATGGGTAGAGAGTGGAACAGACGGTTCTCACTCGCTGACACCGGGAGATGACGATGCTGTACTTCGCGCTACTGATCAGCCAAGACGTCGAGCTCGCGCCTGAGCAGCGCGCCGAGGGCATGGCCGCCTTCCAGGCCTTTCATGCCCAGGCACAGTCGGCGATACGGGCGGGCGACGCACTGGACCGGGCCGCCGCGGCCACCCGCATCACCGGCGGCCCGGACAATCCGGTGATCACCGACGGGCCGTTCGCCGAGGGCGCCGAGGTGGCCTGCGGGTACTACGTGCTCGAGGCCGACAACCTCGATGAGGCATTGGCGCTGGCCAAGGGAATCCCGGTGGCCCATTTCGGCGCGGTCGAGGTGTGGCCCATGGTCGGGTGGACTCCCCCGTCGGAGCCGCTCGGCTCCGACTGGCTGGCGCTGCTGCTGGAACCGCCGGAGAAGGTGTGCCCGCCCAGCAGCGAGGAATGGGAGACGGGTGTGTGCGCACACACCGAGTTCGGCAAGGCCGCCGGCGACCACATCCTCAGCGGCGCCCCGCTGCACCCGCCGTCAACCGCCACGACCGTGCAGGTCCGCAACGGCGAGGCGGTGCTGACCGACCGGCCGTACGCCGAGGGTGCCGGGGTGGCCAACGGCTTCTACATCTTGCGTGCCGCCGATCGCGAGGAGGCCGTNGCCGAATGGCCAGTTATGACACGCGATTCAGAGAATCTTGTGCCGTAACTGGCCACTCGGCTTAAGAGTTGCGCGGCTCCGCTGCGCTGGCCTTATCAGGCCTCCGTGAAGTTCCGGGTCACCGACGGGTCAACCGGGATGCCCGGACCCGTGGTGGTGGAGACGGTCACCTTCTTGAGGTAACGACCCTTCGAGGACGACGGCTTGGCCCGCAGCACCTCGTCGAGGGCGGCGCCGTAGTTCTCGGCCAGCTTGGCCTCGTCGAAGGACGCCTTGCCGATCACGAAGTGCAGGTTGGCCTGCTTGTCGACGCGGAAGTTGATCTTGCCGCCCTTGATGTCGGCCACAGCCTTGGTGACATCGGGGGTGACGGTGCCGGTCTTGGGGTTCGGCATCAGACCGCGCGGGCCCAGCACGCGGGCGATCCGACCGACCTTGGCCATCTGATCCGGGGTGGCGATCGCGGCGTCGAAGTCCAGGAAACCGCCCTGGATCTTCTCGATCAGGTCGTCGCTGCCGACGACGTCGGCGCCGGCGGCCAGCGCCTGCTCGGCCTTCTCACCGACGGCGAACACGGCGACGCGGGCGGTCTTACCGGTGCCGTGCGGCAGGTTGACGGTGCCGCGCACCATCTGGTCAGCCTTGCGGGGGTCCACACCGAGGCGGATGGCGACCTCGACGGTGGCGTCCTGCTTCTTGGAGGAGGTCTCCTTGGCCAGCTTCGCGGCCTCAAGCGGCGTGTAGAGCTTGGTCCGGTCGACCTTCTCCGCGGCTTCGCGGTATGCCTTGCTGTTCTTGCTCATTGAAAATCCAATCGTGTCTGTTGGAGTCGTGGTTCCCGAGCCGATGCCAGCTCTCCCACGCTTTCCGGGTCTTACTCGACCGTGATACCCATGGAGCGGGCGGTGCCGGCGATGATCTTCGACGCAGCGTCGATGTCGTTGGCGTTGAGATCGGCCTTCTTGGTCTCAGCGATCTCGCGCACCTGATCCCAGGTCACCTTGGCGACCTTGGTCTTGTGCGGCTCGCCCGAACCCTTCTGCACACCGGCTGCCTTCAGCAGCAGCTTGGCGGCGGGCGGGGTCTTCAGCGCGAACGTGAAGCTGCGATCCTCGTAGACGGTGATCTCGACGGGGATGACGTTCCCGCGCTGCGACTCGGTCGCGGCGTTGTACGCCTTGCAGAACTCCATGATGTTGACGCCGTGCTGGCCAAGTGCAGGACCGACCGGCGGGGCGGGGTTGGCCTGCCCGGCCTGGATCTGCAGCTTGATGAGCCCGGCGACCTTCTTCTTCGGGGCCATGCTTCTGGTGTTCCTTTACTTGCTCATCCAAGGGCGTGAGACGCCCGTTGTTTCTAGCCGCTGTGGCGACTAAATCTTGGAGACCTGGTTGAAGGTCAGTTCGACAGGGGTCTCGCGGCCGAAGATCGACACGAGCACCTTGAGCTTCTGCTGCTCGGCGTTGACCTCGCTGATGGAGGCGGGCAGCGTCGCGAACGGGCCGTCCATGACGGTGACGGACTCGCCGACCTCGAAATCGACCAGGATCTCGGGACGTTCCAGGGTGGCCTCGGTGCTGGCACCGGCGGCCGCCGCGGCGGCGCTGGACTTGGCGGGCTTCTTGGCCGCACCCTGCGGCAGCAGGAACTTCACCACGTCGTTCAGCGACAGCGGGGACGGGCGCGAGGTGGCGCCGACGAACCCGGTGACGCCGGGGGTGTTGCGCACCGCGCCCCACGACTCGTCGTTGAGTTCCATGCGCACCAGGATGTAGCCCGGCAGCACCTTGCGGTTGACCTGCTTGCGCTGGCCGTTCTTGATCTCGGTGACTTCTTCGGTGGGCACCTCGACCTGGAAGATGTAGTCGCCCACGTCCAGGTTCTGCACGCGGGTCTCGAGGTTGGCCTTCACCTTGTTCTCGTAGCCGGCGTAGGAGTGGATGACGTACCAGTCGCCGGGCTTGAGCCGCAGCTCCTTCTTCAGGGCGACGGCCGGATCCTCGTCTTCGTCGGCAGCGGGCGTCTCCTCGCCCGATTCGGCGGGGGCCGATTCGGTCTCGGCGGCCGGCTCGGTCTCGGCGGCCGGCTCGGCCTCGGCGGCCTCCTGGCTGTCAGCCTGCAGGTCGTCGGTCTCCGACTCGACGGCGTCGACGTCCTCGTGCTCCTGAGTCGGATCGTCGGCGACTGTCTCGTCGCCGTCGAACGTGGTCACGTTGTCAGTCCTCTCTCAAATTCCAGATCAGGTGCCGAACACCAGCGACACCAGCTTCGCCAGGCCAAGGTCGGCGCCGTAGATCAGCGCGACCATGAACACCAGGAAGACCAGCACCACGGAGGTGTAGCTGACCATCTGCTTGCGGTTCGGCCAGATGACCTTGCGAAGCTCGGCAACGACCTGCTTCAGGTAGTTGACGACGAACATGATCGGATTGCGCGACGGCCCGGTCTTCTTGGCCTTCGCCTTCTTCTTGGCCTTCGACTTGCCGGCCTCGGCCGTGGCGTCGTCGCTCGACTCGTCGTCGGTCTCGACAGCCTCGTCGCCCTCGGCCTCGCTGACCGCGCCACGACGGGTCCGCTTGCCGGTGGGGCGCAGCGGCCGAGTCACCACCGCGGTCTGACCGTGGGTGGTGTCGGTTGCCCCGGTGTCGGTGCCAGCGTCGGTTCCAGTGTCGTCTGCGGAGCCGGCACCTTCGCGCTCGTCGCTCACCGCATGCCTTTCGTCCTGGGTTGTGTGGTCACTTTCCAGTGTCCACACCTTGTCGAGTATTCAGTTTGAGCAGGGGCGACAGGACTTGAACCTGCAACCTGCGGTTTTGGAGACCGCTGCTCTGCCAGTTGAGCTACGCCCCTCTGTCGGTGATCTGCTGGCGCTTTCGTCACCGTACTGCGCCGAGGCTCACACAATTCGCGCGCTCTCCGATCGCTCGATTGTCAAGCCGACGGACAGCGCGCTGAAATGGGAAAAACCCCGAGTGCCGAGTGTACCCCGGCGTGCGTGTCATCTACTAATCGTTGCTACTCCCCGGCTGCCTTCCGCATCACCTTGCCGGTTTCCGGATCCCACTTGACCTGGATGGAGTCGTCGGCGTCGTGGCCCATCATCGTGGTGATCGCCTCCAGGACCACCTCACCCTCGTCGTTGGTGCAGGTGTTGTGGGTGACGACGATGTCGGCGCCGAAACGCTCGTCGACCGACACGATCTCCATGACTGCGTGCAGCTGATCGCCGGCCTTGAGCGGCTTGCGGTAGACGAACTTCTGGTCCACCTGGACGATCTGCTTGGTTTCCATGCCGACGTCGACGTTCTGGAAGAAGTGCTCCTGCACCAGCAGCGCCAGGGTGGAGGCGAAGGTGAGCGGAGCGACCAGGGTGTCGTGCCCGAGCTCGGCCGCGGCCGCCTCGTCATGGCTGGCCGGATCCATGGCCTTGACGGCCTTGGCGTACTGACGGATCTGCTCGCGGCCGATCAGGAAGGGATACGGGTACTTCCAGACCATTCCCAGGATGTCGACCTTGAGTGCCATGGCCCAGACTCCTTACGCCAGTTTTGCGGTCGCGACAGCGCGCCCGAAGATCTTCTTTCCGCCTGCGGTCGCCGAGATGGCAATGGTGACCAGCTTTTCCTCGGGATCGACGGACTTGATGCGCCCGTTGAAGACGATCTCAGCACCGACACCATCATTGGGCACCGGGACGACGGCGGTGAACCGGACGTTGTACTCGGTGACCGCGGCCGGGTCACCGACCCACGAGGTGACGTAGCCGCCACCGAGGCCCATGGTCAGCATGCCGTGGGCGATCGCGGTGTCGAGGCCGACCTGCTTGGCGATCTCGTCGTCCCAGTGGATCGGGTTGAGGTCACCGGACACCCCGGCGTAGTTGACCAGATCACCACGGGTCAACGGGATCACCCGCTCCGGGAGCGTGTCGCCGACCTTGACCGAACTGAACTCGCGCAGCGCCATCAGTTAAAACCCTCTTCTCCGTCGCCCGCACGCCCGGCCAGGGTCGTGTAGGCCTCCTGGACCAGCTCACCTTTGTCGTCGGTGATGATGTTCTTCGTCACGATGATGTCGGTGCCGTGCGCCTTGCGCACGGAATGCACGTACACGTCGCAGTACAGCTTGTCCCCGGCCTTGACCGGCTTGATGAACTTCAGCTCCTGGTCGACCTGCACGATCTGAGCATCCTTGATGCCGATGTTGGCGTGATCGAAGAATGCCGACTGCGCCTGGTAACCGAAGATGCAGATGAAGGTCAGCGGCGCAGGCAGGGAATCCAGTCCGATCTCGGCTGCCGCGGCCTCATCGTGGTAGAACGCATCGTCGTTCTTGACTGCGACGGCGTGCTCGCGAATCTTCTCGCGTCCGACCTCGTAGTGCTCAGGATGCCGGTAGTGCATCCCGACGATGCTCGTCGACAAACCCACGAGTCTGGGGCTACCGCGACTCTTTGTGCGGTTGATGGGTACCGCAGTTGGGGCAGAACTTCTTGATCTCGAGCCGGTCGGGATCGTTGCGGCGGTTCTTCTTGGTGATGTAGTTGCGGTGCTTGCACACCTCGCACGCCAAAGTGATCTTCGGCCGTACGTCGGTACTCGACGCCACGTCAGTTCTCCCTGCTCAAAATCACGCTCTGCTTTTGATGTTCCTGTAGCGGTGGGGAGGCTCGATCTCCCGACCTCACGATTATGAGTCGTGCGCTCTAACCAGCTGAGCTACACCGCCCCGGAGGGTCCCAGGTGGGGCTCCACGTCCGGATCTCCCGCGTCGCTTCGCTCGCCTGGCGTCCACCGAGCCCCCTAACGGAATCGAACCGTTGACCTTTTCCTTACCATGGAAACGCTCTGCCGACTGAGCTAAGGGGGCTTGTCCCGCGGCTTGCGGCTGCGGGGCCTTAAAGAGGGTACAACCTCCCCGGCAGCCGCACCAAACCGCAGGTCAGTGCGGCCGCCGGAAAGCTGTTTTGCCTGGTCGGCTAGTCGAGCAGCCAATCGTTGGGTGCGAACAGCTCGCAGTGCACCCGCTCGGCGGCCACGCCGCGGTCGCTCAACTGGGTGCGAACCGCCTCGACGAATCCGGCTCCGCCGCACAGGTAGTACGCCGCGTCGTCCGGCAGCTCGATCCCGTCGAGCTTGAGCAGCCCGGCGTGCACGCCCTCGGCGCCTGCGGTGACGCCGTCCTCGTACCAGACCTCCAGCGAGGCGTTGGGCAGCGCGTCGACCAGTTCGTGCTGACGCTCCCGCAGCGGGTGGGCGCTGTCGCCGCGGTCGGCGTGCAGCACCCGCACCTGGGCGTCTGGGGCCTCGGCGGCCAGGAACTCCAGGATGCCGACCATCGGGGTGATCCCGATGCCTGCCGACACCAGCACCAGCGGACCGTCGGGCTTGCCGCCGGTGTACAGGTCGCCGAACGGCACCGTGACGTCGAGTAGGTCGCCGACGCACACGTTGGCCCGGATCCAGGATGAGACCTCGCCCGCGGGCTGGTCGGCGACGGCGTCGACGGGCTTGACCGCGAACGTCAGATCGGTGGATCCCGGCACGCCGACCAGGCTGTACTGGCGCAGCTGCCGAGCTCCGTCGGGCAATGTCACACCAACCGAGACATATTGCCCGGCAACGAATTTGACCGGTTCGGCGGCGCGGACCGTGACCAGCACGGCCCCGGACGGGTCGTCGACACGGGATACCACCCGCAGGCGGCGGTAGACGTCACCGGGTTCGACGCCGGCACCGGCGTACAGATCGCGTTCCAGGGCGATCAGGGTGTCGGCCATGATCCAGTAGACCCGGTCCCAGGCCTCGGCCACCTCGGCCGTCACCGTCTCGGCGCCCAGCACCTCGACGATCGCCGCGAACAGGTTGTCGTGCACGATCGGGTACTGGTCGGCGGTGATGCCGAGCGAGGCGTGCTTGTGGCCGATGCGGGCCAGCAGCGCCGTCGGGTGCGGCAGATCGGGGTTCACCAGGTGCGTGGCGAACGTGGCGATCGAGGCCGCCAGCGCCCGCTGCTGGGCGCCCTGCGCCTGGTTGCCGCGGTTGAACAGGTTGCGCAGCAACTCCGGGTGGTTGGCGAACAGGCGGCGGTAGAACTCCGAGGTGATCTCGTCGATGTGCGCGCCGATGAGAGGCAATGTGGCCGAGACGATTTCGGCATGGCGCGGCTCGAGTTCGTCGCGTACCGCAGACGGCTCAGGCGTGGTGACGGTCATCGGAGATTCCCTTCGGTTGTGAGTTGCAAAACAATCGGTAGGCGGTTGTCCGCCGTGAGGTCTGTGACGGTGTAGCGGTCGAGTTCGCGATAGAAGGCCTCCTTGGCGTCGGCCAGGACGCGGCGTAACCGGCAGGCCGCGATCAGCGGGCAGGGCGAGTCCCCGCCGCATTCGAGGACTTCCCGATCGCCTTCGAGCTCGCGCACCAGCCAGCCGATGGAGGCGCTGCGTCCGGCGTCGGTGAGCACCAGTCCCCCGACCCGGCCGCGCCGGGCATGCACCATGCCGAGTTCGGACAGCTTGGAGACCGCCTTGGCGACGTGGTGCTCGGAGGCGTTGGCGCCCGAGGCGATGGTGCGGGTGGTGATGCGCCGATCCTGCGACTCACCCGCGGACAGCAGCATCAGGGTGCGCAGTCCCAGGTCGGTGAATCGGGTGAGGTGCATGCCCTTGACGCTAGTAATTCCGCATTTTTGATGCGAGTTTTCTGCGTGTGCGCTTAAACACTCGTTGACGTGCGGTTTTTGGACCTGCAGGGATGCCTGCCCGGACCCGGCGGCGGTGCGCAATAGTCTTGGTTCATGGCCGAGCCCAAGGTTGAAGACCGCTTGTATTTCCGGCAGCTGTTGTCGGGCCGCGACTACGCGGTGAGCGACCCGATCGCTCAGCAGATGCGCAACTTCTCCTACCTGATCGGCGACCGCGAGACGGGCGATGCCGTCATCGTCGACCCGGCCTATGCGGCCAACGATCTGGTGGACGTCCTCGAGGCCGACGACATGCGCCTGTCGGGCGTGCTGGTCACCCATCACCACCCCGACCACGTCGGCGGCACCATGATGGGCTTCACGCTGGCGGGCCTGGCCGAGCTGCTGGAGCGGCAGAGCGTGCCGGTGCACGTCAACACCCACGAGGCCGACTGGGTGTCGCGGGTGACCGGGATCGCGCCCAGCGAGCTCACCGAGCACGTCCACGGCGACAAGGTCGCGATCGGCGCGGTGGAGATCGAGCTACTGCACACCCCCGGCCATACCCCGGGCAGTCAGTGCTTCCTGCTCGACGGCCGGCTGGTTGCCGGGGACACGTTGTTCCTCGAAGGGTGCGGCCGCACCGACTTTCCCGGGGGCAATGTCGACGACATGTTCCGCAGCCTGCGGGCGCTGGCCCAGCTGCCCGGAGATCCGACCGTCTTCCCCGGGCACTGGTACTCGGCCGAACCGAGCGCTCCGCTCGATGAGGTCAAACGCAGCAACTACGTGTATCGGGCGTCGAACCTCGACCAGTGGCGCATGTTGATGGGCGGTTGATGAATCGTTCCAGACGGCGTCGATGCGGAATCCGCTGAGCCGACGCGGCCAATCCAGAGCAATTCCGCCTCGCCAGCGCCCTCCTGCCACGGATTTCGTTGTTCATCCCGTTGCAATGGGAAGAAAGGGCTGCTCAGCGCGATTCGAGTAGTCCAATACTCAGGACATCAGGCAGCGGACCCGGCAAAGTAGCAGTCAGCATTAGTTGACAGTCCCGCCGGGGGTCGCCGTGAAGAACATCGCGCTGTGCTTCGACCACACAGATCAACATCCCGGGCTCCGTGACGCGTCGAATACCGAGCTGCTTTTCCGGTTGCTGGACGACGCCGATCAGCTGACCTGGTACCACAGCGGCACGGTGCCGCGAGAGGGCAGAAGGCGCCCGCCGGGCCGCCGCGGTGACTCGGTCAGCGAAGCCCGCGCGGCCATCGTCGAGGCCTACCGATTCCTCGGCGACGCGTGGGATCCCGGGGACCGCATTTTCGTCTTCGGCGGCGGCGAGGGTGGACATCGCGCCGGTGAACTGGCCACGCTGCTCGGCACCGTCGGTCTGTTGCCTGCCCACTCCGACGACGTACTCGACTACGCGTTGGCCACCTATGTACTGCCCCGCACCGCACGCACCCCGCAGGATTGGCGACATGTCCGGGTGTTGGCGGCACAGTTGTTCGGCGACCGCGACCCGGCCGTGCCCGTCCGGTTCCTCGGGATGTGGAACGCGACAGCGACGCCGGGCACCAAACAGCGGATGGGTCCGCTGCCCACCGTGGAATCGGGCCGGCACGCCGTGGCGGTCGACGGCGGTCGCCGCACCATGCGGTGCGATTGCCTCGACGAGGTCTGGTTCCGGGGATCCCGCTCCGATGTCACCGGCGGCAACGGCGCGTGCTGGCCACTGGCCGACATCACCCTGGACTGGATGCTGGACGGGGCGATCACCGCGGGCCTGCACGTTCTCGATCACAGCGCCTGCCCCACCGATCTGGATGCGCTGGCAGGCACCGCGCCGGTGCTCGGCCGGTGCCGGCCGCCGCTGGATGCCAAGGTCCATGCCAGCGTCGAGGTGTATCTGCGGTCGCATCCGCACTATTGGCGGCGACTGCCCGCGCGCATCGAATGGGTCGATGTCGAATGGCTGGCCCGCGGCGAGCGCCTGATCCACCTGCCGGTCGCCACGCCCGTGCAGCGCGACATCCTCACCGCGGTCGCGTCGTGAGCCGGCCCGATTTGACCGAAGTTTGCTGAGCCGGACCGCTGCCCCCGCAGAAAGTCCGTGATATACCCACTTGGTGGGGATTCTCGATTCAGTCACGGAGCGGGGGCGTGAGTTGGCTAGTTTCGAACCGGGCGCGTGGACGGCGCTCGCGGCATGGGTGGCGATCGCCATCGTCGTCATCGCGCTGATCTACGCGTGGCGACAGTATTTGAAGGCCAAGGATCGACAGGCTGAGCTGACGCAGCCGAATGTGTCGATGTTCATGGAACCGAGCAGCAGCGACTGGCACCTGGTGGAGCTCGTCGTCCGCAACTACGGGCAACGACCCGCCTACGGTCTGCGGTTCGAGTTCGCGAACCCGCCGACGGTCGGGAAGTACGAAAGTTCCTACGACGACAACTATGTCGACATCGTGCCGCTGAATCTGCCCGCCGAGATCCCGTATCTGGCGCCGTCGCAGGAGTGGCGCATCGTGTGGGATTCGGCATTGGACCGCAAGCAGCTCGGCGAGGCCATCGCGTCCCGGTTCGACGGCGCGATCACCTACTACGACGAGCCCGCCACCGGAGGCAAGCCCAGTGGCCGCAAACTGCGCAACACCGCGGTGCTGGACTGGGCGACGCTGCCGCCGGTGGATCGCATGGAGCTGCTGACCACCCATGACCGGGCCCGGCGAGAGAAGCAGAAGCTCGAGCTGTTGCGTGGCGTGCTGACGTACTTCCAGTACGCGGCCAAGGAGAGCGACGAGCAGGTGCTGCGCTCGGAGATCAACCGCATCAACGCACTGGGCGCCGAGGTGCGGGCACGCTGGCGCGACCGCTACGAGGCCTCACCCGACGACGATGACGACGACGATTACGACGACGACGATGAACCCGAGACCGATCTGATCAAGCCGGCAAGCTCCGGCAGGCGTCATCGCGCCTGAGCCCACTCGCTAGCATCTGTGCGATGAGCAGCCTGGTGAGCTACGAGGTCAACGATGCCGTCGCCACGATCGCGATGGACGACGGCAAAGTCAACGCGCTGTCACCTGCGATGCAGGCCGAGATCAACGCGGCACTGGACCAGGCGGCGCAGGGAGCGACCGCGGGCGAGGTGAAAGCCGTGGTGCTGGCGGGCAATTCGAAGGTGTTCAGCGGCGGGTTCGATCTGAGCGTGTTCTCGTCGGGCGATGTGGCGGCCACCCTCGGCATGCTCGCCGGCGGGTTCGAACTGTCGGTGCGGTGTCTGACCTTCCCGGTGCCGGTGATCATGGCCGCCACCGGCCATGCCATCGCGATGGGTTCGTTCCTGCTGCTCTCGGGCGATCACCGGGTCGGCGCGGCGTCGGCGCGGTGCCAGGCCAACGAAGTGAAGATCGGCATGACGCTGCCGATCGCGGCCATCGAGATCATGCGGATGCGGTTGACGCCGGCGACTTTTCAGCGGGCGATCTCCATGGCCGCGGTGTTCACCGGCGACGACGCGATCGCCGGCGGCTGGGTCGATGAGGTGGTCGAGGCCGACGCGGTGCTCTCCCGCGCCCAGCAGGTGGCCGTCGAGGCCGCCGCCACCCTGCACGCCGGGGCGCACGTGGCCAGCAAGTTGAAGGCCCGCGCCGAGGCACTGACCGCGATCAAGGCCGGAATCGACGGGCTGGAAAAGGAATTCGCGGGCTAGACGCTCTCGCGAGCCTCCTCCGTCACTTCAGCACGCCACCTCCGTCACTTGAGCCCCAACGGCGGGGCCATCCGCTCACGTATGCAGCGCTGTGGCGATTTTTCGACCGTTTTTCCGCCACAGCGCTACACACGCGACGCACGAGCTTTGGCGATCCGGCCGAGCACGTTGGCGGCACCGTCCCGGCGAGTGACCCGGATGACGGTCCATCCCATCTCGATCATCCCGTCGACCCGTTGGATGTCCTTGCGAAGCTGCTCCGGGTCGGTGTGATGACCGCCTTCGTACTCGAGGGCGATCTTCAACTCCGGCCACGCGAGGTCGACTTCACCGATCAGGGCGCCGTATTCGTTGTAGACGGGATACTGCGACTGAGGCGCGGGGTAACCAGCGCGAACGACCAAGAGCCGCAACCAGGTTTCCTGCGGCGATTCCGCCCCCGGATCCACCAGCGCGAGCGTGGTGCGGGCCTGCTTGATGCCTTTACGACCGGAGTGGCGGTCGGCCGCCGACTCGATGTCGGAGACCTTCAAATGGGCGGCTCTCGCCAACGCATCGATCGCAGCGACAGCCGTGTCTTCGGGGAATTTGCAGGCCAGGTCGACCGCGGTGCGGGCAGGTGTAGTGAGACGGATGCCGCCGATCTGGCAGATTTCGTCGTCGTCGATCGCGTCCGCCCACGTGACGATCCCGCGGGCGGCCCGGCGGTTGTTGTGGTCAATGACGTATGCGGGCAGGCCCGGGTCGATCCACCGCGCTCCGTGAAAGGCCGACGCGGAGAACCCGGCGAGGATCCCGTGTCCCCGAGACCGCAACCAAGCGGCCTTGGCGCGTACGAGGGCGGTCGGCCGTGTGCCTTTGGCCACGTAGATGTCGCGATGTACGGCCACGAACCGGGTTCGCAGCTCATGCCGAGTCAGCGCTCCTGACGCCATCGCGTGGCTGCCGACAAACGGATCCCCCATGAGCGGAGTGTGCCGAGGTCGACCGACACCGGGCGTGGGAAACGATTCGGGCGGCAATACATCTATGTGCTATGCACATATAGTGCCTCGCTACGACGAACTCGATGAGCTTCTGGTGCGCATCCACGTCGTCCGGCAACGGCCGGGCTGGCGGCGCCGGCTGATCGACGCGTCCGGCGGCGTGCCGTCACTGTCGACGCTGCGAGTGTTGCGGGCCGTCGAGCAGCGGGAGCAAGCCGGAGTGAGCGCGTCGGTCGGCGACGTCGCCGAGTTCATGGCCGTCGAGCACTCGACCGCCAGTCGCACCGTCGCCAACCTGGTCACCACTGGTCTGCTCACCAAGACCCTCGCCGCCGATGATCAGCGCCGGTGCGTGCTGGCCCTGACCGACGACGGCCGCACAGCGCTGGCCGAGGTCACCGAACGGCGCCGGGACATGGTCGCCGAGACCGTGGCGGATTGGCCCGAGGCCGACGTCGACACGCTCGTCGATCTCCTGCAGCGGCTGGCCGCCGATTTCGAGCGAGGCATCGGATCGTGACGGCCCAGACCACCGCCCGCCCGCAACCCCGCGGCGCCCTGCGCCTGATGTTCGACCCGGTCTTCGGCGCGCTGTTCTGGGGCAAGATGTTCTCGGTCGTCGCGGTGTGGACGCACGGCATCGTGGCGGCCATCGTGATCTTCGACGCCACCGGCTCGGCGGTGATGGTGGGCCTGGTCGGCGTCGCGCAGTTCCTCCCCCAGCTCATCTTGAGCCCGACCAGCGGCAAGTGGGCCGATGTGGGCAACCCCGCCCGCCAGATCCTGTGGGGCCGGGTGTTGTGCATCGTCGGCTCGGGATCAACGGCGGTGTGGCTGGCCCTGGCGCCGGATCTGCAGGGCACGGCTGCGGCGGTCCCGGTGCTGGTCGGGTCGACCCTCGTGGGGTTCGGTTTCGTGATCGGCGGTCCGGCCATGCAATCGGTCGTGCCGAGCCTGATCCGGGCCGGCGAGCTGCCGACGGCCATGGCGCTCAACAGCATTCCGATGACCATCGGTCGCATTCTCGGTCCGGCCATCGGTGCCTATCTGGCGGCCCATCTCGGTGCCGCGCCGGGCTTCGCGATCAGCGCGGGCCTGCATCTGGTGTTCGCGATCTTTCTGCTGCTCGTCACCTTCCCAGCCCGGCCGCAGCACAACCCCGATGGCGATTACCGGGTCCGGGCCGCGCTGGCCTACGTGTGGCGGGACCGGCCGCTGTTGCTCGCGCTGCTCGCCGTGACCACCGTCGGGTTCGCCTCCGATCCGTCGATCACCTTGACCCCGTCGATGGCCGAGGAACTCGGCGGCGGAGCTCACCTCGTGGGCGCGCTGTCGGCGGCGTTCGGCGTCGGCGCCGCAGTCGGCATGGTCGTGTTGGCGGCGATGCGCGGGCGACTGCCGTCGGCACGGGTGTCGACAATCGGGCTGTGGCTGCTGGTGGCCGGCTCGGGGTTGCTCGCACTGGGCACCGTGACCACCGTGGCGCTGGCCGGGTTCGCGATCGCGGGCCTGGGCTTCGGCTGGGCGATGACGGGTCTGAGCACGGTGGTGCAGGAGCGGGCTCCCGAAGAACTGCGGGGCCGCATCATGGCGCTCTGGCTCGTCGGCTTCCTCGGCTCGCGCCCGTTCGCCGCCGCACTGCTGGGCGGTGCGGCCGACCTGTTCACGGTGCGGGTGGCGTTCCTGATCGCCGGGGTGGTCACGCTGGCCGTCGCACTGGCGGCTCGACCCGCCGCGCTGTCCTCGCCGGCCCCATGACGGGTCTGCGCTAGCCAAAGCGGTTGGCGCATCACCTCATTTCGCGCCGCGCAGCAAACGCGCGAATCAAGCAACACCGACGCCGATGCAGGAACCTGCTCCTGCATCGCCCCCATCCGGGGCAAAGATTGCCTGCAGAAGCTCTAGCAAATATGTGGCGACGCAGATCACACAGGCAGCCACTCCGCGATGGCGGACCATTTATGCACGTTATCCACGTATTGACAGAACTCGCACCGCTGCTTATGGTTTGCCACATCAGCGCTTTAGCGCATGATATGAACATTGCTACACGGGGGAAACAATGTACAGCAGCGACCACTGGGCGCAGACCGAGCCGCAACACCAAGCGCCGATCAGCACACCATCCAGATACACCGGAGCTAATCGCAGGTTGGCGGTAAGGCTCCTCAGCCTGACCGGAGCCGTGGCCTTCTTGGGCTTGGTCTGCCCCGGGGTCGCGGCCGCCGATCAGATCCAGCTGCCCGACCTGCCCAACGTCGACGAATCGCTGGCCTACACCTACGCGATGGACCACCAACGCGAGATCTGCAGCATCCTCGACTATCGGTTCGCTCAGACCGGCGCCCCCGTCGAACCGATCGACGCGATCATGGCTGAAGTGGCCGCGCGCAGCGGCTTCAACTTGGACACAGCCGGTTTCGCGGTCGGCGTGGCCATGGGCACGTCATGCCCTCAGTACGTCGATCGATTCGAGACCGCCGCCGCCCAGGAATTGGTCTGACGGTTCCGCTCCAGGGCCGCGAACGTCACGACTCGAGACCCATCGGGGGAACGCCCCCCGGATTCTTCGCCCACCGGCACCGGGTCTCCTATCGTGTCTGTCGATGGCACTGCACCTGCACCGGGCCGAGCGCACCGATCTGCTCGCCGACGGGCTGGCAGATCTGCTCTCGCAACCGCCGGCCGACCCATTCGCCCAGGAGCTGGTGCTGGTCCCAGCCAAGGGCGTGGAGCGCTGGCTCAGTCAGCGGCTGTCGAACCGGCTGGGGGTGTGCGCGGCGGTCGAATTCCGCAATCCGCGTTCGCTGATCGCCGAGCTGACCGGAACGGACGAGGACGATCCCTGGTCGGCCGACGCGATGGCCTGGCCGCTGCTCGCGGTCATCGATGACAATCTCGGCCAGCCGTGGTGTGCCGCGCTCGCCACCCATCTCGGCCATTTCGAGATCGGTGAGGAGTACGAGCTGCGGCAGGGCCGGCGCTACGCGGTGGCGCGCCGGCTGGCCGGACTGTTCGCCTCCTACGCGCGGCAGCGTCCGCAACTGCTGATCGACTGGGAGGGTCTGCCCGCCGACCTGGCCTGGCAGGAACCACTGTGGCACGCCCTGCTCGAGCGGATCGACGCCGATCCACCGCACATCCGGCACGCGAAAACCCTTGCCCGGCTGAGGGAGTCGCCCAGCGATCTGCCCGAACGCCTGTCGTTGTTCGGTCACACCCGGTTGCCCGTCACCGAGATCGAACTGCTCACCGCGCTGGCCACCCATCACGAACTGCACTTGTGGCTGCCGCATCCCAGTGACGATCTGTGGCGATCCCTGGCCGATCACAGCGGCGCACTCCCCCGCCGGGAGGACACCAGCCACCGCGAGGTGGGCCACCCGCTGCTGGCCACCCTCGGCCGCGATGTCCGTGAGTTGCAACGCAGCCTGCCGACCCCGGACACCGACGAATATCGCAGTGGCACCGGCCATCCCGACACCCTGCTGGGCTGGCTGCAGTCCGACATCGCCGCGAACGCGGTCCGCCCGGCCGGACGGGTGGCCCGGCGCGAGGACCGTTCGGTACAGGTACACAGCTGCCATGGTCCGGCCCGGCAGATCGAGGTGTTGCGCGAGGTGCTGCTGGGCCTGCTCGCCGACGATCCGACGCTGGAGCCACGCGACATCCTGGTGATGTGCCCGGACATCGAGACCTATGCCCCGTTGATCACGGCCGGTTTCGGCCTGGGCGACGTGGTGCCGCGCACGGGAGGAGCACAGATCAGGATCGGTGCGCATCCGGCACACAAGCTGCGGGTGCGGCTGGCCGATCGCGCTCTGGTACAGACCAATCCGCTACTTTCGGTGGCCGCGTCGGTGTTGGCGCTGGCCGGCGGCCGGGCCACCGCCAGCGAGGTGCTGAACCTGGCCGAGTCGGCCCCGGTGCGGGCCCGGTTCGGCTTCACCGACGATGACCTGGAGGCCGTCACCGCCTGGGTGCGTGAGGCCAACATCCGGTGGGGATTCGATCAGGAGCACCGCCGTCCCTATGGAGTCGAATTCCTGCACAACACCTGGCGTTTCGGCATGGACCGGGTGCTGGCCGGGGTGGCGATGTCCGACGACTCCCACGCCTGGCTGGGCACCACGCTGCCGCTCGACGATGTCAGCAGCAACCGGGTCGAGTTGGCCGGCCGGTTCGCGGATTATGTCGAGAAGCTGCGGATCACGGTCGAGGCGCTGGGTGGGGTGCGTCCGCTCCGGGACTGGCTGTCGGCGCTGAGTTCGGGGATCGAGGCACTGGCTTACTCGGGCGAGGAGTGGCCCGCCGCTCAGGTGCAGCGCGAGTTCGCCGAGATCATCGAGTCCGTCGGGGCTCCCGAAACACCCATGCGGCTCAGCGATGTCCGTGCGCTGCTGGACCGGCACCTGGCCGGGCGGCCGACCCGGGCCAACTTCCGCACCGGCACGCTGACGGTGTGCACCATGGTGCCGATGCGCTCGGTGCCGCACCGGGTGGTGTGCCTGGTCGGTCTGGACGACGGCGTGTTTCCACGGTTGGGCGCGGTCGACGGGGACGACGCGCTGGCCCGCGATCCACGCACCGGTGAACGCGACATCCGTTCCGAGGACCGCCAGTTGCTGCTCGACGCGATCGGGGCGGCCACCCAGACGCTCGTCGTCACCTACACCGGCGCCAACGAGTATTCCGGCCAACCCCGACCGCCCGCGGTGCCACTGGCCGAGTTGATCGACACCCTGAGCATCACCACCGAAAACCCGCTCGACATCGTCACCACACATCCGTTGCAGCCCTTCGACATTCGCAACGTCACGCCCGGCGAGCTGATCCCCGCAGGCCCGTTCACCTTCGACCCGACAGCGCTGACCGCCGCCCAGGCCAGCGCCGGGCAGCGGGCCGAGCGGCCGGCGTTCTTCGCCCACCCACTGCCGTCACCGCCGCCCGCGGACGTCGCGCTGGCGGATCTCGTCACGTTCTTCAAGGATCCGGTGAAGGGCTTCTTCCGGGCGCTGGAGTACACCCTGCCGTGGGACGTCGACGGCGTGTCCGACGTGATGCCGGTGGACATCGACGCGCTCGAGGAGTGGACGGTCGGCGACCGCATGCTCGGCGACATCTTGCGCGGGATGACCCCGGCCGACGCCCAACAGGCCGAGTGGCGTCGTGGCACGCTGCCACCGGGCCAGTTGGGTTGGCGGCGCGCGATCGCGCTCCGCGATCAGTGCGCCCTGCTGGCCGCCGAGGCACTGCGCCACCGGGACGCGGATCCACAGGCCTACGACGTCGACATCGACCTGGGCACCGGGCGGCGGTTGACCGGCACGGTCTCCCCCGTGTTCGGCAACCGGTTGGTGTCGGTGACCTACTCGAAGCTCGGCGGCAAGCATCTGCTGCAGTCGTGGATCCCGTTGCTGGCGTTGGCGGCCGGGCTTCCGGACCGAGACTGGTCGGCGGTGTGCATCGGCCGGCCCCGCCGCGGTGACACGCCACGCATCGAGGGGCTGGCGCGCCCGGACCATCCGGTCGAGCTGCTGGCCGATCTGGTGGCCATCTACGACGTGGGGCGGCGGGAACCGTTGCCGCTGCCCGTCAAGACCTCGTATGCGTGGGCAGCGGCACGGCACGCCGGTGACGATCCGGAGCGCGAAGCCGGATACCGGTGGCGCAGCGGCAGGTTCCCTGGCGAGAACGAGGAGCCGGCGCATGTGCGGGCGTGGGGCCGCGGTGCTCCGTTGAGCCGGCTGGCCGGACTGGCTGAGTATGCCGAGCGGCTGTGGTTGCCGGTCCTACAAGCCCAGGCGCGCGCCGAAGGGGCAACCCGGTGAAGGTATTCGAACTACTCGGCCCGTTGCCGAAGGCCAACAGCACCACGGTGCTGGAGGCCAGTGCGGGCACCGGCAAGACCTTCGCGCTGGCGGGGCTGGTCACCCGGCTGGTGGCCGAGGGCGCGGCCACGCTGGATCAGATGCTGCTCATCACGTTCGGCCGGGCGGCCAGCCAGGAATTGCGGGAGCGGGTGCGCGACCAGATCGTCGATGCCCTGGCGGCATTGGAGGATCCGGCCCGGGCCGACAACGATCTGCTGCAACACCTGGTCGCCGAGGATCAGCCGGCCCGCCGGCAACGGTTGCGCGACGCGCTCGCCGGTTTCGATGCGGCGACCATCGCCACCACGCACCAGTTCTGCCAGATCGTGCTGAAATCGCTCGGCGTTGCCGGGGACAGCGATTCGGGTGTGACGCTGGTCGAGAGTCTCGACGAATTGGTCTGCGAGATCGTCGACGATCTGTATCTGGCCCACTTCGGCGCCCAGCGGGATGTCCCGGAGCTGGGCTACGACGAGGCGCTGCGGCTGGCTCGCGTGGTGGTGGCCAACCCGGCGACCGAGCTGCGGCCGGCCGATCCCGAACCGGACTCACCGGCCGCGATCAGGGTCGGGTTCGCCCGGGCGGTGCTGGCGGAGTTGGAGATTCGCAAGCGGCGCCGCGGCGTGCTGGGCTATGACGATCTGCTGACCCGGCTGGCCGACGCTTTGGTCGCCGACGACTCGGCCGCCCGGGTCCGGATGGCACAGCGATGGCCGATCGTGGTGGTCGACGAGTTCCAGGACACCGATCCGGTGCAGTGGCAGGTGATCGAGCGGGCGTTCTCCGGGCGCTGCACCCTGATCCTGATCGGCGATCCCAAGCAGGCGATCTACGCGTTCCGCGGCGGCGACATCGACACCTATCTGCGGGCGGCGGCCACCGCAGGCGACAAGCAGACCCTGGGCACCAACTGGCGCAGTGACAGCGTGCTCGTCGATCGGCTGCAGGCGGTGCTGCAGGGCGCCGAACTCGGCGGTCCGGACATCGTCGTCCATGAGGTCGAGGCGCACCATAAGGGCCATCGGCTGGCCGGTGCGCCGCACAACGATCCGTTCCGGCTGCGGGTGGTGGCCCGGAACGGCTCTGGCACCAGGGTGATTCCGATCGCCGACCTGCGTGAGCACATCGGCAGAGACCTGGCCGCCGACATCGGTGCGCTGCTCGCCAGCGACGCCACCTTCTGCGACCGGCCGATCCAGGCCCGCGACATCGCGGTGATCGTCGAGACCCACAAGGACGCCCGCGCGTGTCACACCGCACTGCTGGGCGCAGGTATTCCCGCCGTCTATACCGGGGATTCGGACATCTTCAGCTCCGAGGCCGCCGAGGACTGGCTCTATCTGCTGGAGGCCTTCGACCAGCCGCACCGTCCCGGGCTGGTGCGCGCCGCGGCGGCCACGATGTTCTTCGGGGAGACCGCGGAAACCCTTGCCGCGGGCGGTGATGCGTTGACCGACCGGGTCGCCGACACGCTGCGCACCTGGGCCGGTTACGCCCGTGAGCGTGGTGTGGCGGCGATCTTCGAGGCGGCGCAGCTGGCCGGGATGGGTAAACGGGTGCTGTCCTGGCAGGGCGGTGAGCGGTTGATGACCGACGTGGCCCACCTGACCCAGCTGCTCGGCGACACCGCGCATCGGGAGGGCTTCGGCCTGGCCGCCCTGCGGGATTGGCTGCGCACGCAGCGGTCGGAAAGCGGCGGCACGGCCGAGNGATGGCCGGCGGCGATCTGCGGGGTGGCGAGTTCGCGCGGCTGGCCGATGTCGGTGCGCTGCTGGACGCACACCTGCCTGCCGACGATCCCATGGCCGTGTACGCCGAGCGGCTCTCGACCGGGCAGCTGGGCCGTCAACCACTGCGCGGTTATCTGTCCGGTTCGGTGGACGTGGTGCTGCGGGTCGGGCAGCGCTTCGTCGTCGTCGACTACAAGACCAACTGGCTCGGCACCGGCGACGGGGTACTGACCGCGGCCGACTATGGCCGGGACCGGATGGTCGAGGCCATGCTGCACTCGGACTATCCACTGCAGGCGTTGCTGTACAGCGTTGTGCTGCACCGGTTCCTGCGGTGGCGGTTGCCGGGCTACGACCCGGCCGCGCATCTGGGCGGGGTGATGTACCTGTTCGTGCGCGGCATGTGCGGCGCCCAGACTCCCGTCGTCGACGGCCACCCGGCCGGGGTGTTCAGCTGGGAGCCGCCGCCCGCGTTGGTGGTGGCACTGTCGGAGCTGCTGGATCAGGGGGCCCGGTGATGTTGGACGTCTTCGCCGAGCTCCTCGAACCCGCCGATGTGCATGTGGCCCAACGCTTGAGCACACTCGCCGAAGAGACCGACCCGTCGGTCATCCTGGCGCTGGCGCTGGCGGTGCGGGCCCTGCGCGGCGGCTCGGTGTGCGTCGACCTGCGGTCGGTGGCCGAGCAGGCCCAGTCGCCGGAGCTGCCCTGGCCGGCCGTGGACGACTGGCTGACGGCGGTGGCGGCCAGCCCACTGCTGGGCACTCCCCCGGTGCTGCGACTGTTCGGGGATCTGCTGTACCTCGACCGGTACTGGCTGGAGGAACAGCAGGTGTGCGACGACGTCCTGGCGNCGAGACGTCGATGGTGTCGCTGACCATGATGGCCCGGTTGTTGGAGGCGGTGCGGCCGCAGACCCGGCTGCTGCTGGTGGGTGACCCCGATCAGCTGGCCTCGGTGGAGGCGGGTGCGGTGCTGGCCGATCTGGTCGAGGGCCTGGGTTCGCGTGGGGTGGCGGCGCTTCGGACCTCGCACCGGTTCGGTGCGTCGATCGGCGCGCTGGCCTCGGCGATCCGGGCCGGGGACGCCTCGGCTGCGGTGCAGGTGCTGGCCGCAGGCGGGGAGCATGTCGAGTGGGTGCAGTCCGGTGCGTCCGAGCGGTTGCGGGAAGTGCTTGTGCCGCATGCGCTTGCGCTACGGCAGGCGGCGATCCTGGGCGACGGCTCGGCGGCGCTGGAGATCCTGGACGAGCACCGGCTGCTGTGCGCGCATCGGCACGGACCGTTCGGCGTCGCGCAGTGGAACCGTCAGGTGCAGCGATGGCTGGCCGAGGTGACCGGGGAGCCGACGTGGGCGCAGTGGTACGTGGGACGGCCGATCCTGGTGACGGCCAACGACTATGGGCTCAAGCTCTACAACGGCGATACCGGGGTCACGGTGGCCGCACCGGATGGGTTGCGTGCCGTGGTCGGCGGGTCGGGATCGTTCGCCACGGGCCGGCTCACCGAGGTGGAGACCATGCACGCCATGACGATCCACAAGTCGCAGGGCAGCCAGGCCGACGAGGTGACCGTGCTGCTGCCGCCGGAGGATTCCCGGTTGCTGACGCGGGAGTTGTTCTACACCGCGGTCACCCGGGCCAAGACGCGGGTACGCGTCGTGGGCTCCGAAGCGGAGGTATGCGCGGCGATCGCCCGGCAGGCCGTCCGGGCGACCGGCCTACGACAGCGACTGACGCCCTAGACGGCGCGTCCGGCGAAGAATGCGCCTGAGATGAGGCCGATCGCGATCGCCAGGGTCGGCAATCCCATGGCGACGGCCGTCACGACGCCGGCGACCGCGCCGATGCCGAGCACCAGCAGAAGTACACCCACAATTGCACCGAACATTGCATCGCCCTTTCTATGACAGCGATCACAATGTACATCCTCCGTAAGCTGAATCACATGCAGATCGGGCACCAATTCGGTTAACAATCTCGCGGCAAAATGTCTAGCTGAGCTTGGTAAACGCAGTCGCCACGGCATGCCAGCGAACGCTGCGGCGCAGCGTCAGCCGGCGCCCAAGAGGTCCAGCGCCCACAGCCCCAACGCGGTAAGCAGCACGAAGGTCAGCAGCGAGATCCCAAGGGCGCGCCACCACCAGCGCCTGGGCGCAACAAACGGCAACACAAAGGTCCATGCCAGGCCCACCGGTAGGTAGGCGAGTATCCCGAGGATGATCCCGTAACCGTGCGGGTCGCGCGCCGGATCCGTGGAGAACGCGGAGCTCAGCGTGAAGAGCACGATCAGACCCCACAGGGCCAGGGCCCCACCGCCGATGACCGCGGCCACGATCCGGATGGCGAGCTCGTTCTGGGCCTTCCGGTCGGTCGCATGCGACAGCGGGAAATACGCCTGCACCCGTTCCTGCGGGTACTGCTCTGGCCGCTTCTCGTCCACGTCGCCCCCGGTTCAGCGTTATGACCAGGATAGGAGCCGTGCCAGCATGTGACCGGCACTGATTTTCTCGCCCTCAGACGGCCACCGCGACGGAGCGTCCGGCCAACGGTTCGTAGACCGCATACCGGAACAGTTCGTCCAGGATCGGCCCGACCAGGCCGTCCCACGGCGTCGCCGTCACGGGCTCGGTCGAGGGGAACGGGAGTACCACCGCGCTGGCGGTACCCGACGGCGTCGGGATGTCGATGCTCTGCCCCGGCGCTCCGTACACGCCGTCGTCGCGACCGGTGTACATGTCGTTGATCCAGCCGGCCGAAATCGTCCTGACCGCAGCGATGTTCTGCGGTTGCGAGAATCCGGCGATCACGTACTCGGCGAACTGCAAGGTCGGGTTCGCCCCCTGCAGACCGTCGATGTGCCGGCCACCGATCAGCATGACGCCGTTGAACTGCCCGGGCCGCGCGGCCTGCAACTCGTCACCGACCAGGCCGTCGCGGTTCCATACGTACCGCTCGGACGAGATGAGCAGCACCGGACGGTGGTTCGCACCGCTCAGGGCGTCCAGCGCATCAGGCATGTCGCCATGGGTGTCGACCGCGTCGAGCAGCACCACCCCGGCGAGGTCGTCGACCGCGCCGTTGTCCACCATGCGTCCGGCCGCGCCCACGACGAGCATCCCGCCCAGGGAATGGCCGACCAGGACGAACTTCGACGGCAGGGCAACGGGGTGGCCGGCTGCCGCGCTGGCGCTCGCGGTGAGTTCGGCACGGTCACCGGCGAACAGATCGGCGACGGATTGTTGCATCGGTTCTCCACCGATCCATTCCCCGTCGGGGTCGAACAGGTTCGACGACAGGCTGGGGACGACGACGATGCTGTTGGTCTCCTCGGCCAGATGCGCCGCGGTATAGCTGTACATCGGACCGGTGGCCATGAAGCCGTGCTGCAGATAGATGACGCCGGTCGCAGAGTGGGGGTCTTCGGGGAAGTACCAGTCAGCGCGCACGGTCTGATCGGAGCCCGGCATCTCCAGGGACGAGGTGCGCACGGTGACGGTGGTGCCCGGCGGGAGCACCGGCGGGCCCGAGAACACCTGCAGCGCAGCGCCAACCACGTTGAACACCAACGATCCCACGATGTTGACCAACGGCACCGAGCGAGCCATGGGCACCGGAGCGCTGACCGCGGCGGCCGGGATGGCCGTCGAAGAGGCGGCGACGGTAGACCTGTTCGACGCCCGGTCGGCGATATCGGCGAGGGCGGTGCGGGCCTGAGTGGCGACCTGGTCGACCAGAGTGGCTGCCCGGGCCGGCGGGGGCGCGTCGGCGGGGCGGGTGACGGT
>NZ_LT546207.1:4385937-4442107 GCF_900078665.2 Mycolicibacterium houstonense
GACGGTGCCGGGCGGATCGGCGACCGCCGCGACGTCGGGGGTCGGGTGTTCGGCCACGTTTGCGGCGTCCGCGGCGGAAACAGTCTCGAGAACGACTCGCCGCTCGCGCACTGTCACGGACCTGGTTCGTGGAAGCGGTTTAACGGCCCGGGCTTTCGGCGTCCGCTGCGCAACATCGGCCAGTGCGGTGCGCACCTGCGTGGTGAATCCCTCGACCATCTCACGGGCCTGTGCGGGGATGGGCAGTGCGCGCGTGGGCGGTTCCTGCGCCGGCGGCTCACCAGGCGGCGCCTTGTGCTTTCGCGGCCCGAGGCGGGCGGGGTGCGGTTTGGCCTTGTCAGAGTGCTTGGCGGACTGGGAGGTTGAGTGGCCGGTGTTGCCGGAATCAGGATCCGCGTGGGCCGTCGGGACCGCTCCCCCGATCAGCCCCAGCCAGAGCGCGACCACGATCACGCCCAACCCCGTCAGCGCTGCCTGGACTACTCGCCCCCGCTTGATCACGCAGGCACGCTAACCGGCGCCGTCCGCCCACCGCAGGAAAATGCACAAATCTGTATAGATGTTTCTTTAATGTCGGCTGCCGGCAGTTGTCCGGCATACTGAAACCCCTTTACACCGCCGAGCAGGATGTCGATTGTCAGCACCAGAACGCCGCCCCCGCGGACGGCCAGTCGGCGGCGGCAACACCGCCGAACAGGCCCGCGAGGTGTTGATGGACGCCGCCGAGCACCTGTTCGTCACCCGCGGCTACCGCGCTGCGACGATGGAGGTCATCGCGCGTGAGGCCGGCTATTCGCGCACCGCGATCTACCGCCAATTCGCCAACCGCGACGAGCTCGTCGCCGCCATGGTGCAGCGCACCACCCAGCGTCATATGGCGTCGATCCTGTCCCGGATGCCCGCGGGCGCCGGGCCGGTCGATCTCCTGGTCGAGAGTCTGGTGATCGTGGCGAGCGAGCTGGTATCCGATCCGCTGCTCAACACGATCGCCGACCAGACCGGCGACGGCACGATCGCCTCGCTGATCGCGAATGACAGCGGGTTGACCGAGCTGGTGAAATCCACCGTGGAGACCGTCGTCGCCGACGGCACCCCGTTCCGCCCCGGCCTGCACCCGAATGACCTGGCGCAGTTCATCATTGCGACCGCGCTCAGCTTCCTGATGAAGACCGTCCCCGGCGTCACCGATCCGGCGGTGGCGCGGAGTTACATCGAGACGTTCATCCTGCCGGCGATCCTGCCGGAGTCACCGCCACCGCGTCGGGTGTTCTGAGCGGGGCGCTCAGCGCAGCGCGCTGCCCTTGACCCATTCGGCCCACGGCACCGACCAGTCGCCGTTGTTGGTCGGCTTCAGTGGGTCGCCGCCGGTGTTGCGGATCTCGACGATGTCGCCGGGAACGGAGAAGTTGTAGAACCATTCGGCGTTCTCACCGCTGAGGTTGAGGCAGCCGTGGCTGACGTTCTCCTTGCCCTGCGCCCAGATGGTCGAGTTCAGCTGGTGCAGGTAGATGCCGTCCATGCTGATGCGGGTGGCGAACGGGATGGTGGTCTTGTAGCCCAGCCGGGAGTTGATCGGCAGGCCATAGGTCGAGGAGTCCATCACCACCGGGTTGGCCTTGTCCATCACGGTGTAGATGCCGCGCGGCGTCCAGAAACTCAGGGTGGTGCCGCCGACGGTTTCGGTGCCGCCCATGCCCATCGAGGTCGGCATGGTGCGCACCAGCTTGCCGTTCTCGTAGACCCTGACCTGCTTGTCGGTGTCGTCGGCGATCGAGACGTGCGAGGCGCCGATGGTGAACGACACCTTCTCGTCCTGAGCTCCGTAGAGATCCTCGCCGAGTTTGGCGCCGTAGATGCCGGCGTCGACGGTGACCTTGGTGCCCGGGGCGTAGTACTTCTCCGGGCGCCAGTGCGCGGTCTGATCGTCGATCCAGTTCCAGGAGCCGACGGCCTTGGGCTCGGTGATGACCTTCATCCGCCGCTCGGCGTTGGCCTTGTCGGTGATGGGCTCGTCGAAGCGCGCCACGATCACCATCCCGACGCCGTAGGTGGCGCCGTCCTGCAGCGACGCGGCCGACGTGCCGTTGAGGTAGACGCGGGCCTGGTAGCCGGGGGTCAGGGTGGTGAAGGTGGTGCTCTTGCGGGTCGGCATGCCGCCGGGGCCGCGGGCGTCGACCGTCAACGTGTAGGTGCGGCCGTAGCCGAGCGCGGTGGTCGGCTTCCAGGTCTTGGCGTCGGGGGTGAGGACGCCGGGGATCTCCTTGCCGGCGTCGTTGACCATCTTGACGCTCGCCACGGTGCCGGTGTCGGCGGTGACCATGATGCGGGCCAGCGGGTCGACTTCAGCGTTGGGCTTCGGGGTGATGGTGAGCCTGGCCGGTTCGGTGGGCGACGGCTGCGGGACGCCCTGGGGCGGGGCGGCCAACGTCTGGCAGTGCTCGGCGGCGCAGTCCGGCAGGGCCGAGACGACGACACCACCCGAGACGGCCAGCACCGCTAGTGCGACCGCCAGGTAGGCACGGCGAACAGACGTCAATTTCACTCCAATGTGGTTCGGCGAGGGCCGGATTGAATCGAGGCTCGATCCGTGCCTCAATCGTAGCCGGGACGTTTCGACTTCGACGCAATGCCTCTCCGATGTGGGCGAGTCGTGATGTGGTCGTTGCGTCAGCGGCCGGTCTGCTCCAGGTATTCGATCGCCGCGTCGGGCTCCTCGGTTACGTACACCAGCTCGTCCAACGGCATGGGCAGGAACCCGTCCTGCTCCATCCGCCGGAGCTGGATCACCAGGCCGTCGTAGAAGCCCGCGGTGTTCAGCAGCACGACGGGCTTGTCGTGGCGCCGGTGCTTGCGCAGTTCCAGGATCTCGGTGGCCTCGTCGAGCGTGCCGAGCCCGCCGGCCATCACCACGAGCGCGTCGGAACGCGCCAGCAGTTGCGCCTTGCGTTCGGCGAGGTCCGCGGTGAACACCATCTCGTCGGCGTTGGCCCTGGCCTGCTGCCGCAGGAACTCCACGGAGATCCCCACCAGCCGGCCGCCGCTGAGCTGCACCCCGTCGGCGACGACCTTCATCAACCCCTTGTCGGACCCGCCCCAGATCAGCGCGTGGCCGCCCTTGCCGAGGAGTTCGGCGAAGGTGCGGGCCGGTTCGGTGTAGCGCTCATCGAGGTCGGCGGCGGACAGGAAAACGCAGATGTTCATCACGATCGATGATGCCCTCCGGCGCGGCCGCGATGACGGGGGTTGACCACACGCGTCACATGAGCACCGGGAGGGGACAGATAGGTGGTCGGGAAATGCGATATCACCGGTGATATCACCGACGCGGTCACGCCGCTCGATTACTGGTTTGGCCGCAACCGCCCATACCATCGCTAGTCGACATGACCGACAAAGCCCTCGACGACGCCCCGGCGCCGCCTGCCTCCAGCACCCCGCAAGCTGCCCGGATCTCGTCCGAGGCGGCCCGTCGCCGCACCTTCGCCGTCATCAGCCACCCGGACGCCGGTAAGTCGACACTGACCGAGGCGCTCGCGCTGCATGCCCGGGTGATCAATGAGGCGGGCGCGATCCACGGCAAGGCAGGCCGCAAGTCGACCGTGTCGGACTGGATGGAGATGGAGAAGGCCCGCGGCATCTCGATCACCTCCACCGCGCTGCAGTTCCCGTACCGCGACTGCGTCATCAACCTGCTCGACACCCCGGGGCACGCCGACTTCTCCGAGGACACCTACCGGGTGCTGACCGCGGTGGACTGCGCGGTCATGCTGATCGACGCCGCGAAAGGCCTTGAGCCGCAGACCCTCAAGCTGTTCCAGGTGTGTAAGCACCGCGGCATCCCGATCATCACGGTGATCAACAAGTGGGACCGCCCGGGCCGGCACGCGCTGGAGTTGATGGACGAGATCCACGAGCGGATCGGGCTGCGCACCACTCCCCTGACCTGGCCGGTCGGTATCGCCGGGGACTTCAAGGGCGTGATGGATCGCCGGCAGAACAAGTTCATCCGGTTCACCCGCACCGCGGGTGGCGCCACCGCGGCTCCCGAGGAGCACATCGCCGCCGCCGACGCCCATGCCGCCGCCGGCGATGACTGGGACACCGCNGCGGTTCCGCCATCACCGGGCGAACCGATTGCCGCACGATGTGATCGTGGTCGACGAGACGTCGATGGTGTCGCTGACCATGATGGCCCGGTTGTTGGAGGCGGTGCGGCCGCAGACCCGGCTGCTGCTGGTGGGTGACCCCGATCAGCTGGCCTCGGTGGAGGCGGGTGCGGTGCTGGCCGATCTGGTCGAGGGCCTGGGTTCGCGTGGGGTGGCGGCGCTTCGGACCTCGCACCGGTTCGGTGCGTCGATCGGCGCGCTGGCCTCGGCGATCCGGGCCGGGGACGCCTCGGCTGCGGTGCAGGTGCTGGCCGCAGGCNCCGACGGTTCCGACTACGAGCGCGAGACGTTCCTGTCCGGTGAGTCCTCGCCGGTGCTGTTCACCTCGGCCGCGCTGAACTTCGGGGTGAACCAGCTGCTGGACGTACTGGTCGAGCTGGCTCCCGCGCCCAGCGGATCGCTCGACGTCGACGGTGTGCGACGGGCGGTCGACTCACCGTTCAGCGCGTTCGTGTTCAAGGTGCAGGCCGGGATGGACACCTCGCACCGCGACCGCATCGCCTACGCGCGCGTCGTCTCCGGCACATTCGAACGCGGCGACGTGCTGACCCACGCCGCCACCGGCAAGCCGTTCGTGACCAAGTACGCGCAGTCGGTGTTCGGCCAGCAGCGCTCGACGCTCGATGACGCCTGGCCCGGCGATGTGATCGGGTTGGCCAACGCCGCCGTGCTGCGCCCCGGCGACACGCTCTACCGCGATATCCCGGTGGTGTACCCGCCGATTCCGAGCTTCTCCCCCGAGCACTTCGCGGTGGCCCGCGGCACCGATCCCAGCAAGCACAAGCAGTTCCGCAAGGGCATCGAGCAGCTCGAGCAGGAGGGCGTCGTGCAGGTCCTGCGCTCCGACAAGCGCGGTGACCAGGCCCCGGTGTTCGCCGCGGTCGGGCCGATGCAGTTCGAGGTGGCCGCACACCGGATGGCCACCGAGCTCAGCGCACCGATCGCCCTGGAGAACCTGCCGTATCAGGTCGCACGCGTGGTCCGCCCGGAGGACGCCGAGTACGTGAACCGTCAGGTGTCCTGTGAGGTGCTGACGCGCACCGACGGCGTCATGCTGGTGCTGTTCTCCACGCCGTGGCGGCTCGAGGGCTTCCAGCGCGACAACCCCGACATCAAACTCGGGTCGTTGGTGGCCGCCGAGGGCTAACAGCCCGCCTAGCGCTTACACCTCGAATCCCTTGTCGTAACTGTCGAATTGGGCCGCTCGGCAGAAGCCGCCCACCACGGCGCCGCCGCTGGCTCCAACGCTGTGCATCTATGCACTTCACTGTGCAGCACTGTCCGTTGACTAAGCCGTTTCCGCAGGTTGAGATGTAGTTCACATCGCAGCGAGGTCCTACGGCTTCACCAGCACAGGCCCGACATCCGCTGCGGTCGAATTCAGACGACGCGCCGGATGCGCGTTCGGTCATCAGTCGCGAGATGGTGCGAGGAAGGATCATGCGTTGAGCTTCAGCAGTTATTTCCAGGGGCCGGCCACCAGCCTCGATGACCAGATCGAGAGCTACGCGACGACGCGCGTCCCGGACAGTCAACGCTGGCGCCGGCCGGCGATCCTGCTCGTCCTCACCGGCAACGTCACCGCGATGTTCTGGTTCGCGCTGGGTGGCCAGATGGGCTTTCTGGTGGGCTGGCCGATGCTGCTCATCCCGATTGCCTACATGATCGTCGGGGCCACCATCGTCGGCGCTTTGGTGATGAGAATCGCCAGCCAGGAAGGCCTGTCGCTGCCGCTGCTGTCTCGCGGACTCGGTTTCGGTGCCCGCGGCTCGGCGATCGCCTCGTTCGTCTACGCGGTGAACTACGTGTTCTACTTCATCTTCGAGGGCAGCATCGTTTCGCATGGCCTGAGTGAAATCGCCGGAATACCAATCAATTCGGCGGCTGCCAGCGTGGTATTCGGCATCGTCGCTCTCATAGCGCTGTATTACTCCTGGCGCGGCATGCATTCGATGAACATCCTGCAGCGGTTCGGCATGCCGATCTTTTTGATCCTCTTCGTCATCGGCATGGTGATGCTGGCCAATGGCTACGTGCTCGTCGGGCCGGGGGAATGGGTGGTTCAGGACGGCGTATCGGCCACCGCCATGTGGCAGGCGCTGAGCCTGGCCAACGGTCAGGTGGTGTTCCAGGCTTTGATCGCCACCGACTACGGGCGGTTCGTCAAGCGCTCAGTTTCCTATGCCGGTACCGCGGGCGTGATGCTCGTCGAGTTGCTGATGATTGCCGTGGTCATGGTGCTCGGGGTGTTCCTCGGCTTCACGATGATCTCGCATTTCGACGGCAGCCGTGCCGAGCAGGAGCTGGCCGCCACCGATCCCGGCTTGATCTTCGCGGTCGTGATGGGCGCGCTCGGGGTGATCTTCGCGATCTTGACCCAGGTGCGGATCAACGTCATGAACCTGTACTCCGGGTCTCTCGCCCTGTCCAACGCCTGGGATGTGCTGTCCCCCAAACGCATTGGCCGGCAATGGTGGATGGTGCTGCTGGTTGCGCTCGGCGTGGTGCTGTATCCGATCAACGTGCTGCAGTACACGGACAAGTTCCTGGCGGTCACTGGCATCATGACCAACACCTGGATTTTCATCCTGCTCAGCGACTACTTCGTCTGCCGCAAGCTGCTCAAACTCGCGCCGAGCAGTCAGATCGAGTTCCGCGAGGGCCGGGTCAAGGACTGGAACCTGTGCGGCATGGTGGCGCTGGCCGCGGGCCTCGCCCTGGGTGCCCTCGGCGTGTTCGGCGTCTATCCATTGCACTTCGCCTCGTTCGCGGCCATGCTGCTGGGACCGATCGTGTACATCCCGCTCACCATCATCACCCGGGGCTCGCAGTACGGTTCCGCCACCTCGGGTATCGACGACGAGCTGCCGGACGACCAGCGCGCTGTGGCGGTTGAGTGATTGAACAGTTTGAAACACAGGGAGATTGACGAATGACTGACAACGGTTCGGAAGCCGGTCTGCACTACCGGGAGATCTGCGAGCTGGTCGACATGCTGGCCGCCGGCGAGGTCACCGCACGGCAATTGACCCAGCTGACCCTCGATCGGATCGCCACGGTGGATCAGCGGCTGGGGTCCTACGCCTATGTCGCACCGGACGAGGCACTGGCGCAGGCCGACCAATCCGACGAGCGGCGCAAGGCCGGCACGACCCGTGGCCCGCTGGACGGTATTCCGTTGGCCATCAAGGACATTTACGACAAGGCCGGATGGCGGACCGAGGCCGGAATGGCGATCCGGGCCGGACAAGTGGCCAACAGCTCGTCCACTGTGGTCGAGCGACTTGAGCAGGCCGGCGCCGTCATCGTCGGCAAGGTGCACACCACCGAGGGCGTCTACACCGAGCACACCTCCCCGTTCAAGGCGCCGCTCAACCCCTGGGATCCGAATCGCTGGGTCGGGGTGTCGTCGAGCGGCAGCGGTGTCGCCCCGGTTGCCGGGCTGTGTTTCGGTGCGCTCGGCTCCGATACCGGCGGGTCGATCCGGATGCCGTCGGCCTCCAACGGCGCGACGGGCCTGAAACCGACGTGGGGCCGGGTGAGCCGGGCCGGCGTCGTCGAACTCGCCGCGACGCTCGATCACGTAGGGCCGATCTGCCGTTCGGCGCGCGACGCGGGCCTGATCCTGGGTGCGATTGCCGGTCCCGACCCCCGTGACCCGACTGCATCGTTGTTGCCGGTGCCTCAGTTCGACACGCACTCACCGGCCTCCCTCACCGGTGTCCGGATCGGGATCGACCCGGAGTGGAGCTATCGCGAGGTCAGCATCGATGTCGAGAAGGCGCATCGGGAGGCTGAGCAGGCTCTGCGCGATCTCGGCGCCGAGCTGGTACCGATCACCCTGCCCGATCCGACCGAGGCCATCACCGACTGGTTCGGGGTGTGCGCGGTGCAGACCGCCCGTGCGCACCGTGGGCTGTACCCAGAACAGAAGGGCAGCTACGGGCCTGCCCTCAGTGAACTGATCGATCGCGGAATCGCCATGTCCGGCATCGAATATGACGAACTATTGCAGCGGAGGCTGAAGTTCAAGGGCCAGATGGAGGCGGCGCTGGCGCAGGTGGACTCGGTGCTGATTCCGGCGATGTCCTTCATTGCACCGCCGGTCGAGAAGATGGTCCGGATGGACGAGGAGACCACCGCCGGAGTACACCGGTTCACCGTGCCGTTCACGCTCTCGCAATTGCCGACGATCACCTTCCCCGGCGGCTTCACCACCACCGAATCCGGCCGCCCCTTCCCGGTCGGCCTGCAGATGGTCGGCAGCGCTTTCGAGGAGCGCCGGCTTGTGGACATCGTCGGCGCCTTCCAGGCCGCCACACCGTGGAACAAGGAGCATCCCGCGGTGTGACGGGTTACCAGTCGGCTGGGGCGAGGTACGGGCTGGCGGCCACCGTGGAGCGCAGGAACTGCGCGACGGCCCGGACCCGCCCGAGCTGCTGCATCTCCCGTGGGATGACCATCCAGTAGTTGCGTCGCGCCGAGAACTTCTCCGGTAGAACCACTTCCAGTGCGTCGTCCGGTTCGCCGAGATATTCCGGCAGGGGCGCGATGCCGAGCCCGCTGCGCGCCGCCGTCCAGTGGCCGGTGATGTTGTTGGTCTGGACCGCGACCCGCTGCTTGTGCGGCAGCGATTCCAGGATCCGCAGCGGTGCCACGTCGAGCAGAGCGTCGATGTACCAGACCAGGGTGTGGTCCGTCAGATCGGCAATGTCCGTGATCGGTGGCGCCGCGCTGAGGTATTCCGGTGTGGCGTACAGCCGCAGGTCGTATCCGGCCAGATGGTGTACATGCACCGCGCGCGGTGACGGCTGCTCAAGCGTGACGGCAATGTCGAAGTGACGGGCGGACAGCGACCCGTGTTCGGTCGCGGTGACCAGTTCGACATCCAGATGGGGATGGGCGCGTCGTAGTTCGATGAGCCGCGGTGCCACGACGAAGGCGCCGAACCCATCCGGCGTCACCATTCGCACCGTGCCGGTGAGCGGGCCGGCCGTGGAGGTACGCGCGTCGTACGCCGCGACGACGGCCGATTCCACCGTCTCCGCACGTGGCAGCAGATCCGCACCGGCCTCGGTCAGATGCCAGCCTCCCGGGGAGCGGTCGAAAAGCCTTTCCCCGAAGGCCTTTTCCAGCGCGGTGATGCGCCGGCCCACCGTGGTGTGGTCCACCCCCAGATTGCGAGCGGCCTCGTTGAGCCGGCCGGTGCGCGCTACTTCCAGGAAGAAGCGCAGGTTGTCGGCGCTGAACATGGCGATAAACCTACACGTGCAAATGTGCACGCGCATGTGCGTCATTGGCCGTTGACGGGTGCATGAATGAGACATGAGCATGGTTCATGACCGGAGTCACTCGGCTCCCCGCAACGAGATCGCTTCACACTCCGGCGATCTCAACCTCAACCCCCCGAAACATGTGAGGACGGATCCATGACGGTGAACATCGCACTCCCCCGCTTCGCGAAGATCGGTGCCGGATCGGTCGATGACCTCGGATCCGTCATCACCCAGCTCAACATCTCCAGGCCCCTGCTGGTCACCGACAAGTTCCTCACCGAGACCGGTCAAACCGAACGGCTCGTCAAGACGATGGAAGCCGCGGGCGCCGACGTCGCGGTGTTCTCCGAGACCGTGCCCGACCCGACGGCCGCTTCCCTCACCGCCGGTGTGGAACTGGCACGCAGCCACAACGCCGACGGCGTCATCGGTTTCGGCGGCGGCAGCCCGATGGACACCGCCAAGGCGTTGGCAGTGCTGTCGGCCACCGGCGACAACATCACGTCCTACAAGGCACCGAGCAGCTACTCCGGGCCCGCACTTCCGATCGTCGCGGTACCGACCACCGCCGGAAGCGGGTCGGAAGCAACACAATTCACCGTCGTCACCGACGATGACACTGATGAGAAGATGCTCTGCCCCGGCCTGTCCTTTCTGCCGATCGGCATCGTCGTGGACTTCGAACTGACCGTGTCCATGCCGGCCCGCCTGACCGCCGACACCGGGGTGGACGCGCTGACCCACGCGATCGAGGCGTATGTCAGCCGACGCGCCAGCCGGTTCACCGATGCCCTCGCGTTGGCGGCGATGACGTCGATTTCGCGGCACCTGCGCCGGGCCTACGCCGACGGCGCTGACCGTGACGCACGCGAGGCCATGATGCTCGCCTCGACGCAGGCAGGCATGGCGTTCTCGAACTCCAGTGTCGCGCTGGTGCACGGGATGAGCCGACCGATCGGTGGCCATTTCCACGTCGCACACGGCCTGTCCAACGCCATGCTGCTGCCTGCGGTCACCAAGTTCTCGATCGACTCGGCAGTCGACCGGTATGCCGACTGCGCCAGGGCCATGGGTGTTGTAGCGCAATCCACTGAAGACCGCCCGGCGGCGAACGCCTTGGTGACCGAGCTCGAGCAGCTCTGCACCGACGTCGCGGTGCCGTCGCCCCGGGCGTACGGCATCGACCAAACCGCCTGGGAGGCAAAGCTGGACATCATGGCAACGCAAGCGTTGGCATCCGGGTCACCGAACAACAACCCACGGATTCCGACGCACGAGGAGATCGTCGCGCTCTATCGCGAGATCTACTGAGGCCCTCCAACGCTTCCGGCGACGGGCCTCATCCCCACCAGAACGAGGCGGCGATGATGCAGTACAGCGCGATCAGTGCCGCACCTTCCAGCCAGGTCGATTCCCCGTCGAAGGCGATGATCGCGGCGAGGATGACGGCGACGAGCAGCGCAACGATCAGCATCGGCCCGAACACCAGGGTCAGTGAGGCGAGCCCGAAGATCTGGCTCACCAGCACCAGCACCGGGGCCAGCACCAGGGCGATTTGGATCGGGCTGTTCAGGATGATCGAGAAGGCGTACTCGGACTGGTTCTTGGCGGCCAACTGCACGCCGACCACGTTCTCGACCGCGTTGCCGGCGATGGCCACGATCACCAAACCGGCGAAGGCCTGTGAAATGTTGAGCGAGTCCATCGCCGGTTCCAGCGCGGCGACGAACCAATCGGAGACGAACGCCGCCGACGCGCCCGCGACGGCCAGCATGCCGATCGCCAAACCGACCGGCCAGCGCGGCGGTTCCTTGTGCGGCTGCGGCACGGGGTCGCCGGTCTTGGTCTTGTCCCGGCGCAACGAGTACGGCAGGGACAGGGCGAACAACACGAGCAGGACCACCGACACGATCATCGAGAACGAGACTTCGTGCTGGGAGGCCGGGGCGTGCACCTCGTGGGCGATCGACGGTATCGCCATCGCGGTGACCGACAGCACCATCAGCACCAGGATGGTGCGGACCTGCGCGGAGCCCAGCTTCTGCGGGCCGTGACGCAATCCGCCGACCAGGAAGGCCAGGCCAAGCACCAGTAGCAGGTTGGCCAGGATGGAGCCGATCAGCGCGGCGCGCACCACGTCGACCAGGCCCGCCTTGAGCGCGAAGATGCAGATGAACAGCTCCGGCAGGTTGCCGAGCGCCGACTGCAGCACCCCGGTTGCGCCGGGGCCGAACCGGTCGCCGAGCTGGTCGACGGCCAACCCGACGAGCGAGGCCAATACGGTGACCGCCACCGCGCTGACGACGAAGCCGACCAGGTGCGGCCAGCCACCGTAGTGGGACAGCCCGGCCAGCACACAGATCGCGAGGCCACCGAAGATCAACAGCTTGTCGGATCGGATGAGCGCCGCCCCCATGCGCGCCATCATGACACGCGGACCCGGCTCAGGGGCGGAACTGGCGCTACCCCTTCAGCGCCTCGGCGGCCGGCCCCAGGTCGAGGAACACGGTCTCTCCGTTGGCGTCGTCGAGTCCGTCGTTGTCGGTGACCACGTACAGGTTCTGGTTGCCGGCGATGGCGAAGCCCTCGACCTTCTCCTGCACGTACCCGTTGGGGGCTTGCAGATCGGGCAACAGGTTGCGGGCCAACGTCTTCGGTAGCACCCGCGGCTTTTCGGAGGAGGACACCCCTGTGCCGTCCGGAATCGCCACCCGGTACAGCGCTTTCACCCGCGCGTCAGGCCCGTTGAGCTTGTCACGTTCGAGGACCAGCAATGCGCCGTTGTGGACGGCGATTTCGGAGATCCCGATCCAGTCATCCTTCGCCGCGGTGGTGTCCAGCTGGTACCCGAACCACTCCCACTTGTCCCCGGCCGGCGTGTAACGGCCAATGCGTGCCACGCCCTTCGGGTCGCTCTTGAGCTCACGCTGCAGCGCCACCCACACCGTCTCCCCGTCGACCGCAACACCTTCCAAGCCTTGGCTGCCGAGCTGTGCCGCAACGTCGTTGGGCAGCGGCACCCGCTTCTCGATCTTGCCGTCGGCGGCGACGTAGACGAGCTGGTTGCCGACGCCGTCGTCACCTTCCACGGCCAACACGAAGCCGCCGTCGGGCCGGGCGGCGACGCCCTCGGTGTCGAGCGTGACGGGCTTGCCGTCCTCGGTGACCGGCAGCGCGGTGTCGATCAGCGCGGGTTTCTGGCTGACGTCGACGCCGAGGATGCGCGCCGGGCCGTAGGCGTTGTCGGTGGCCGTGTAGAGCCGGTTGGCGTCCTTCGGGTCCGCCGACAACGCCCCGAGCGCGCCCCAGCCGATCGGCGCACCGTCGATGTCGCCGGAGACGATCGACGGGAAGTCCGGCTTGCCGGCGCCGGCGAAGGGTTCGCCGTAGCCGTAGAGACTCACCGAAGCGCGCACACGGTTCTCGGCGTCGTCGGACTCGGACGAGATGGCCAGTAGGTTGCGCGACGGGATCGGCAGGATTCCCTCCGGGCCCGGCGTGGTCGGCAGGATCTGCCGGAACTTCGGCGCCTTGGCATCACTGACGTCGTAGACCGCGACGAAGTTGCTGCGTTCGGAGGCGATCAGCGCGGTCGGCGTGCCGCCGATGCTGGTGATGGCCAGGCCTTCCGGCTCGGGTCCCTTGGACTCGGCCCGGCTTTCGATGTGCAGGCCGGTGCGGACCGCGAGCTGTTCGAGCGAGCTGCCGGCGTCCCAGGCGACCTCGCCCGTAGCCGCGTCGAAGACCGTCCAGCCGCGGGTACCGCCCTTCCAGTCGCCCTCGTTGGCGGTGGCCAGATGGTCGTCGCCGATCCAGCCGATGGCATCGGGCTCGCGCGGGGTGTCGGGGATCGATCCGGTCTGGTCGATCGTGTCGTCCTCTTTGGTGTCGATGCCTGGCACGGATTGGCTTCCGGCGCTGAAGATCTTGCTGACCGTCCCGGCCCGGCCGTCGAGGATGGCGATGCCGTTGTTCTCCTGCAGAGTCACGGCGACCTGGCCGCGGGAGTTGATGCTGACGTACTCCGGTTCCAGATCTTCCGGGGTGTCCAACCCGGCTTTCCGTGCCGCTTCGACGTCGAAGTCCACCTTGCGGGGCTTCCACATGTTCGGCGCACCCTTGAGGTCGATCAGTTGCACGAAACCGGTTGGCGGCTGCGGCAGATCGCCTTCCTGCTTGCCCGGCGGGGTGAACTCCTCGTCGCGCTGGTTCTCCATGGCGATCGCGGCGAACGTTCCGTCGGGGCTGATGGCGATCGAGTCGGGCTGACCGCCCAGATCGATGCTGTGCACGCGGGTGCGGTCGTTGACCCGGACGATGTCGACGCGTCCGGAGGGGTGCGGGAAGTCGCCGCCAGTGGTGTCGACGACGACCAGGACGAATTCGTTGACTGCCGCGACCGAGGTGGGCTGATCGTCCTTGTGGCCCAGCTCGGCGAGGGAAAGCGTGCCCTTGCCAACAGGTTTGGCGGGATCGTGAATGTCGAGAAAGCCGATGCGCTTGGCCGCGGCGTCGGTGTAGATGACGGTGTTGCCGTCGGGGGTGACGGTGGAGATCTCGGCGACGGTTTCTTTTTCGACCGGATCTTCGGCCGGTTTGTTGAGGTGCACCGGGTATGTGGCGGTGCGGTGGTAACGGTCCGCGTCAGGCAGATTCCAGTCGATCGGCGAGGTGGCCTTCGGAGCGTCGGCCCGAGGCTCGCCGGGCTTCTGCTCCTCGGTGGTGCAGCCTGCCAGGATCAGTGCCGCCGTGGTCACCGCCGCGGCGTACGCCGCACTCGCCGTTCTCATTCGTCACCCTCTTCAGTTGTGCAACGGGTCGACGAAGCTTGGCGTGGTCAGGTGACCGGTAGGGAGTCAGTGGGTGAACGGCGGGCGACGGATCGGCCGTTTCACAGCCAGCTGATTCACTAAGTGCCGGTGGTTTCCTGACCACCCACGACCGCGTGAATGCGGCCCTGCGGGTAAGGCAGGTTGATTCCGTTTTCGTCGTAGGCCCGCAGGATCTCCCGACGGAGTTTGCGCTGCACAGACCATTGCGCGTTTGGCCGGGTCTTGAGCGTCATCCGCAAGGTGAGCTGGTCCGCCGCCAACGACTGCACACCGAGCATCTCCGGTTCACCGATGACCTTGCCGGCCATCGACGGGTCGGCGATGACATCGTGGGCGGCTTCGACAGCGACCTGCTCGGCCCGGTCCACATCCGCGGTCAGCGAGACGGGGACCTCGACGCGGGCCACCGCGTAGTCCTGGCTCATGTTGCCGACGCGGGCAATCTCGCCGTTGCGGACGTACCAGAGCGTGCCGTCGATGTCGCGCACGGTGGTGATTCTCAGACCCACGCTCTGCACCTCCCCGGATACCTCGCCGAGGTCGACGTTGTCACCGACGCCGTACTGGTCCTCCAGCAGCATGAATACACCGGTGACAAAATCGCGGACCAGGTTCTGGGCGCCGAAGCCGATCGCGAGGCCGACCACACCGGCCGAGGCGATGAACGGCGCGATGTTCACGCCGAGCACGCTGAGCACCGCCAGGACCACCCAGACCAGCAGCACGATGGACACCGTGGACTTCAGTACCGACCCGATGGTCTGGGCCCGCTGCTGGCGACGTTCGGCCGCACGTACGCCATTGGTCGTCGCCGAGGCCCGATCACGCAGATAGCGCAGCAGCGGTGGCTTCTTCGCTTGCCCTTCCAGTTCTGCGCTACTGGATTTCTTTGGCCTACCGGTGGTGGCGCGGTCGATCGCGCGTTGCAGCAAATACCGGATGATTAACGCGACGACGATGTACGCCACGACCCGAATGGGAACCTCGATGAGCCAGTGCCGATTGGTTTCCGTCCACTCGAAAGCCTGGTTGTACATTTCCACGTTTTCGACGGTACGACAGTACTGACGCATGCGTCGAATGAGCCGAACTACTCACGTTTGGCCATAGGTAAAACACCTCAGCCCGAAGATGATTGGCGTCAACGAACCGTGGGGTTCACATCATGTGCGACGAAACAGTTCCGCAGGTCGCCCGCATCCGCCGGTCATCACGAAGCCCGTCGGCTCGAGGTGTCGCTGCATCGCCCAGCGAAAGGTGTCACGCTGCAGCACGTGCCCGGCGATCACCTCATGGACCAGCCGCAGATCCCGCAGCGTGAACTCCTCGCCCAGCAAACGATCCGGGTCCGGACTGGCGGCGTAGCGGGCCCGGACGTCGACGACGGCCAACTCGATGATGTCGGGGTGGTCGTAGACCAACTCACCGGGCGCGTCGACCGGCACGAACCGGGTGGCGTCGGCAAACCGCGTGGCTACCCGCTCGGGTGGGACGACGGCGATGTGCGCGGCGGACACCCCGACGAGAATCCACATCTGGGCCACGTGCCACTCGAGGCCGCGCGCACGGTCGAAGGCCTTCGCGCGCAGGGAAGTACGGTGCTGCTGCACTGCGGCGAGGGTACAGCCGCACACCCACAGTGGCGGCAGCGCTCTACGGTCGCGTGTGCAGCGCATCGGGGTCGACGTGGCGTTGCGCGATGTGCTCACAGGTGTTGCCGAACGCGAATCGCAATCCGGCCTTCCGGGACGCGTTGCGGCGGTTCGGGAAGTCGCACTCAGTACTACGTTGATTGGTCACTTTCCCGTAGTTTTGGGGCGCGACGCCCTTTCGCCCCTAGGTAGGTCCCCGGAGTCGTCTGATGGATCTCGAAACCGTGGCGGCTGTACCAGCCGGCCAGTCGTGCGGCGCTGGTTTCCGTGCGATCACCGGGCATGATCATGAGGCTCACGGACAAGCCGTAGTGGTCGGCCGTGCGACACAAATGTTGCAGCGCCGCGGTCCCCAAACCGGGCGCGCACGTCGGTCGGCTGTCACCACGAAGCTCCGTGACGATGATGTCGTGCAGCTCTAATGTGCCGACCGCAGTTAGCGATACGGTGAACGTGCGCAGCTGGAAACGCGTATCAGCACAGAACCAGGCCGGCTCCATGTAGTGAAAGTAGCGCTCCGCGAACCGAACAAACCCTCGGCGAGTGAGAGTTTGTGCGGCGTCATCCAGATCGACATCAGGGATGGGCCGCGCCCAGGCCGGGAGATGATGCACGAGACGGCGTGCCCGCTCGTCGCAGGGTTCAAGGTCCAGACAGGACGCGAGCGTACATGTCAGTTCCGCCTCGAGATCCCGGTCCCCGGTATGCGCCGCTATTCGTGCGTCAAAAAGCTTGTCACGTATGGCTTTCAACCGACGACGCAATTCATGGCTGATATCGCCGTCGAGGCAATAATCCAACGTCGATTCTGCGTTGTCGCTCAGCAATCCCCATTGGTGCGGGATTGAACCGACGCCTGCCCGAGCGACTCCGGAAAACGCGCGCTCGAATCTCCGGTTCGCCTCGTCGAATGCAGCTAGAGCCTCGAAGTACTGGCGTTTGCGCCACCACCACCGCCGCGCGGGCACGGCTGCACCCGTGGCGGAAACCGCTTCCCAAGCGGATTCCAACTCGGTGACGGCCTCGTCGGGTGTAGCCCGGCGGCGATCCATCGTGCCCACACCCGCTGCCCGCGCTCCCCGCGGCTCCGCGTCGAACGGGATGTCATTCATGCGATCCATGATCGCCCCGGGGTCCGACAAGAGGTGCGGCTTGGACGCGTGGTCACGCTTACGACGACGCGTCGTCGACCAGCACTTCCGTGCGCACGCCGAGCGCTTCGTAGGTCGAGCGCGCACGTGCGTCCCGGGTGACCAGGACGACGTTGTGCTCACGAGCCGCCAGCGCCACGAGCCCGTCATAGGTCGCTCCACCAGCGATGCCGCGCCGAGCGAACTCACGGTGGGCTGCGCGCGCGGCACGCGCTCCGAGCGGGAAGGACTCAGGAAAACTCTCGTCGATCAGGGCCACGGCGTCAGCCGGATCGACGCGGGCGTCACCGGGCAGACGGGTCAACACCGAATATGTTTCGGCCAGCGCTTGCCCACTGAGCCCTAGTGTCTTGCCGTGGGCCCACCGCGCGACGGCCGCGTGGCGCTGATGGGAACTCACGAGAAGCGGCACCGCGACGCTGGTGTCGACCGCCGTGACAGGCACCGGCGTCAGCGCCGTCCCGAATCGATGAGAGCGAACATCATGTCGTCGGTAACCACCGTGTCGGCCCGGGCCACCAGGCGCCCGTTCTCATCCCGCTCCAGGCGTGCGGTCCGTCCTCCCGGCACGATCTGCAATCCCCCGCCGTACGCAGAGATATCGACCTTCGTGCCCGGAGTCAGCCCCAACGCATCGCGCAGTTGCTTGGGCAGGACAACACGGCCTCCGGAATCGATGACGGCCTCCATGGGATCAGAGTACCAGCGAGATCCCATCTCCTGGCTGGACGCGGCGACCGGCCGGTCCGATGACGCCGCGATTCCGCAGCGCAGCGCCTACCGTTGGTCAGCAACTTCAATCGAGAGGAAGACGAGTTGGCCGTCTCAACCACGCCGACCCTGCGTGAACTGACCGTTCGCGGGATCCTGCTCGGCGGCGCCATCACGTTGGTGTTCACCGCCGCGAACGTCTACCTCGGACTCAAGGTCGGCCTGACCTTCGCCACCGCCATCCCGGCCGCGGTGATCTCGATGGCGATCCTGCGCAACTTCGCCAACCACTCGATCGTGGAGAACAACATCGTGCAGACGGTCGCCTCGGCGGCGGGCACGCTTTCGGCGATCATCTTCGTGCTGCCCGGGCTGATCATGGTCGGGTGGTGGACCGGTTTCCCGTACTGGACCACCGTGGCGCTGTGCGCGTTCGGCGGCATCCTCGGCGTGATGTACTCCATCCCGCTGCGCCGGGCCCTGGTGACGGGCTCAGACCTGCCCTACCCGGAGGGGGTGGCGGCCGCCGAGGTGCTCAAGGTCGGTGACAGCTCCGGCGGCGCCGAGGACAACCGCGTCGGTATTCGGGTCATCGCGTTCGGTGCGCTGGTGGCGGCCGGGTTCGGCCTGCTGGCCAACCTCAAGGTGCTGGCCAACTATGTGGCGGCGTACTTCCGCGTGGGTGCCGGCGGCTCGATGTTCGGGGCCAGCCTGTCGCTGGCGTTGATCGGTGTGGGGCATCTGATCGGCATGACCGTCGGGATCGCGATGCTCGTCGGGCTGGTCATCTCGTTCGGGGTGCTGCTGCCGATCCGCACCATCGGCGCGTTCGGCACCGACGAGTCCGTCACCGACGTGATCGACGGGATCTTCGTACAGGAGGTGCGGTTCATCGGGGCCGGGGCGATCGCGGTCGCCGCCATCTGGACGCTGCTGAAGATTCTGCGCCCGATCATCAAGGGCATTACCGATGCGCTGGCCTCGGCGCGCAGCCGCCGGGAGGGCCAGCTGGTCGACATCACCGAACGCGACATCCCGTTCCCGATCGTGATCGGCACCGTGGTGGTGCTGCTGGTCCCGATTGCCTTGCTGCTGTGGGCGTTCGACCACGGAACCGCCCTACAAGGCAGCGCGGCTGGGATCATCGTGGCCAGCGTCATTTTCATCTTTGTCATCGGCCTGGTGATCGCGGCGGTCTGCGGCTACATGGCCGGCCTGATCGGCTCGTCCAACAGTCCGATCTCCGGTGTCGGCATCCTCACCGTGCTCATCGCCGCGGTGCTGATCAAACTGGTCTACGGCCAGGCCTCCGACACCCAGTCGGTCGCGCTGGTCGCCTTCACCCTGTTCGTCGCGGCCATCACCTTCGGCGTGGCCACCATCTCCAACGACAACCTGCAAGACCTCAAGACCGGCCAACTCGTCGGCGCCACCCCGTGGAAACAGCAGGTCGCCTTGGTGATCGGCGTTCTGTTCGGCTCAGCGATCATTCCGCCGGTGCTCGACCTGATGCAACGCGCATTCGGATTCCTCGGCGCCCCCGGCGCCACCGACAACGCCCTGGCCGCACCTCAGGCCGCGCTGATCTCCTCACTGGCCAAGGGGGTGTTCGGCGAATCCCTGGACTGGTCCCTGATCGGCCTGGGCGCCGCCATTGGCGTCGGGATCGTCATCGCCGACGAGATCCTCACCCGCACCACACGTTTCGGCCTCCCGCCGCTGGCCGTCGGGATGGGCATGTACCTGCCGATGAGCCTGACCCTGATCATCCCGCTCGGCGCGCTGCTGGGTTGGTTCTACAACCGGTGGGCCGACCGTACCGGCGGCAATGTGGAGCGCAAGAAACGCCTCGGCGTGCTGCTGGCCACCGGCATGATCGTCGGCGAGAGCCTCTACGGCGTCATCTTCGCCGGGTTCGTCGCCGGCACCGGCAACGACGCGCCCTTCGCGATCTTCACCGGCAATGACGGGACACCAGCCGAATTGCTCGGGATCGTTGGGTTCGCGCTGGTTCTGCTGTGGCTCTACAAGCGGACGCAGAAGATTTCGAGCGTCGAACCTGTCAGGAGCTGAGCGGTTCTTGTGCCGCGCGCGATGCCCTCGGGTGCCTGAAGCCGAATGCGCCATCCGGCAACAGATACCCGTCACTTCACCACCTCGGTCGAGCTGAGGACCGCACTCGAAACGAGGTATCACCGGCGATACGACTGTTCCACAGTCGGCGTTCTTGCCTTGACGCAACTGGCAGATCCCCCCGGGGAGGGGTGTGAGACAGTGCAAATGTGGACGATCCATTGCTGCTCGGCCAGCGTGTGGTGGCGATCCTCGAGACCGGACAACGGGACGCCACATACAAACTGGCGACCTTGATGGGTCTGATACAGCATTGCATCGAGAACCTGCCGCCTGACCCTGAGGATCTACTGCGGGTACCGCTCCCCGATCTCGCGCACCGGGTGCTGGGAATCTACTGGCGGCAGGTGCGCACCTTCGACGGCCACATCCTGCGCCAACGCCGGACGGGTTCGAAGGCACGCATCATCGAAGCCACGCTGGAGCTTCGTGCTGCAGCCGGTGTGGGAAACGGTGGGCTGTCGCTGGAAGTGGCCAAGGTGCGAGCGCCCGAGGACTACCAGGCGGCGATCGACAAGATCGTGATCGCCATGGCCAAGCAACCGCTGCCGCGGCTCCAGAAGCTGCCGGGGTCGGCAACCGGTGACCCGTTTCTATACGACGATTCGTTCCTCGGCGAGAACGTGTCACGGAAGACCTTGCGTGCCCATGGCGATGCGATCGAGTTGATGCCCGGCGTGGCACACGGGTTGGCCCGACTGGCCGGATTGCTCAAACCCGCTCTGGAAATCATGTGGGTCGACGACGTCCGCGGGATGAACAAGTTCCTCACGGCGGAGGTACCGGACATCGCCGGGCACCTGTTTGGCCGGGACCGCGCGGACCTCGCGGCCGTCCGTGGACCGTTCACAGCCGCCTTCGGCCCGCACTGCTTCTACTGCAATACCCACCTGCAATCGGGCGATCCGGTCGACCACGTGCTGCCGTGGTCGTTGGTCGGCATCGACGGGCTAGCCAACCTGGTATTGGCGTGCCGCCGGTGCAACGGTGACAAGAGCAATGCCCTGCCGGCGGTCAGTATCGTCGGTCGCGTTCTCGACCGGGACCGCGAGGTGCTCGAGCAGATCGCCGATGAAATCCGTTGGCCAACAGAACACAACCGGGTGGTGGCCGCGGCACGGGGAATCTACCGCGGGCAACCGGCCGGTATCCCGACGTGGACGGGCTATAAGACGAGCACACGGTTGGATATCGCATTCCCACCGTGGTGGGCGACGACGTAGCTAATAGGCTGTGCCAGATGATCGACTGGCTGGCCCGGATAGTGGAGCCGCTCAACGGTGCGCTCTTCACCATCGGTACCGAAGCGGTCAGTTGGGCCGAGTTCCTCGGCTTCGTCACCGGTGGTCTGTGCGTCGCTCTGACAGTACGACGCAACATCCTCAACTTCCCCATCGGGATCGCCAACAACGCGTTCTTCCTGGTGCTGTTCACCTCGGCCAGCCTGTGGGCGGCCTCGGGCCTACAGGTGCTCTACATTGCCCTCGGCTTCGCCGGGTGGTGGCAGTGGTTGCGCGGCCGGGCAGAGGCGGGCACCACCGTGGTTCGTCGGAGCAGTCGGGCCGAGTTGGCTTGGTGCGCGGTGTTCTTGGTGCTCGGTACCTGGGTGCTGTACCTCATCCTGACCGCCGCGCACGACGCGGCACCGTTCCTGGACGCGGTGACGACGTGTCTGTCGCTGGTCGCGCAATGGCTGCTCAACACCCGGCGGATCGAGACCTGGTACTTCTGGATCGCCGCCGACTGCATCTTCATCCCGCTCTATCTCAGCCAGGGGCTAATCCTCACCGCGGCGGTGTACGTGTTGTTCCTCGGCCTGTGCATCGCCGGGCTGCGTGCCTGGACCCGGGAGCCGGCCCCGTCCGAGGCGGCCCTGCCGGCCGACAGCGCGGCGCGATGACCGAGTTCCGGCATGGCCTGATGATCGGCAAGTTCTATCCGCCGCGAATCGGGCACCACGAGGCGATCCGCGCCGCGGCCGCGCGCTGCGACCGGTTCACCGTGCTGGTGATGGCCGCCGCCGTCGAGACCATTCCGCTGGCCGACCGGATGGCGTGGCTCCACGAGGAGCACCAGTGCGATGCGAACGTGCGTATCGCCGGAATCCCTTGTGATGCACCCGTCGACGTGAACGATCAGCGGGTTTGGGCGGCGCAGGTCGCAACCATGCGCGCCGGCGTGCGCGCTGCGGGTGCCGCGCCGGAGATCGACGCGGTGTTCAGCGGTGACGACTACGTCGACGAACTCGCCCGGTGGTTCGGCGCCATCGCCGTGAGGACCGGACGTACCGGCAGCAGCACCGCGGTACGACGCAACCTCGCCGCCCACTGGCACGAGTTGGCGGCGGCAACCCGGGCCGGGCTGACCACGCGCGTCGTCGTGGTGGGCGCCGAGTCGACGGGGACGACGACGGTGGCCGAACAGTTGGCTCGGCACTATGCCGCCCGCGGCGGGGTGTGGGCCGCGACGCACTGTGTGCCCGAGTACGGACGCGAGTACACCGAACTCAAGTGGGCTGCCAACCCCACCGTGGATATCACTGACCTGCAGTGGAATTCACATGATTTCGATGTCATCGGCCCGGAGCAGACCAGGCTCGAAGAACAGGCGGTGCGGACCGGATCGCCGATCTTGGTCTGCGACACCGATGCGTTCGCCACCGCAATCTGGAAGCGCCGCTACCTGGGCGACGCATCCGGCGGGCCCTGGACGAATGTCCCGCCGCGAGCGGTCTACCTGCTCACCGATCATGAGGGTGTGCCCTGGCACGACGACGGGATGCGGGAAGGCGACCTGGCCATCCGTGCCGAGATGACCGGCTGGTTCGCCGAGGCGCTCACCGCCGCCGGGCACTCCTGGGTGCTGTTGACCGGGACGCTGGAGGAGCGGCTCGAACTCGCGGTCCGCACCATCGAGCCATTGTTGGAGCTCCGGGCGCGGTTCGGGGAGCCGTTGCGGGGGCCGGGATTTGAAGGGACCATATAGGCGCATGCTGCGTAACTCCGACCCGGCTCAGTTGAGATAGCCGAGGCATTGGCAAGAGATATTGATCGCGCTGACCGAGGTCCAGGCAGCGTTACAGTCGCAGAATCCGGGCCATCTCTCTCTTCCAAACACACAGACGCTACGGAGTCTCCATGACGCGCACTAGCAAGTCATCGTCGAGTTCTGCCTCATAGTTGCCGCCGTCCCGCAGATGACTCACTGCCCATACTTCTCGCAGTGAACAGCGCCGCCGGGCCGACCTACCGGCACCATCGACAACCGTGCAAATCCGCTCAGCCAGAGTGCAGTTGGTATGGCCTGAGATCCCTATCCGTCTGGGTCCAAACGAAAACCGTCCCGCCCACACCAGTCTGCACGATTGAACTCGGACGGATGTCCAGCGGCCTGACACACGCGCCGACCCCACGACGCGATCCACGTGTCCGAGGCTGCCCGAGCCGTCTCGGCGGCTCTCAGTAGACGCGGGTCGGTGCGGTCAGAATGGCCGAACAGGCAGTACAAGCTGTCAAGTAGGTACCTTCGGGCAGGGCATGCTTGATCTCCGATAAGCTTCAGGAGCAAATCCAGGTTGTCCACGTCCGCGATGATTAGGTCCCAATCCTGCATCGGCTCAATCGCTCCGCTGTACGCCCAAGCTCGGATCTCCTCCTGCGTCGGGTTCACCACATCGCCAAAGCTCGGCTCGTCGAACATCGCCCTATCCTTGCAGGATTGGTCCTTCTACTGTCAGATCGAGCCGTCAGCTTCTTATCCGCTCAGTCACGAGAAATAGTCCATTCATGGCACACTCAGCGGATGGATAGTGCAGTCGAACGGCAACTCCGCAAGATGCTCTTCGACCATCTTGCGGACATCGCCGACGACCGTGGCATCGTCACGCGCGCAGACTTGGAGTCAATCTCTCTCAGAGGCAACATCTACAAAGCCGTCGATCGCAATAGCGGCATCTGGAATCCCAACGCGTTTATGGCGACGCTGTCGGTGATTTCCGATCCCGACGGCGAATACGACGACGGTGAGATCGGCGATTCGTTGTATTCCTACGCATACGAGAAGACCAGCGTCGACGGCAAGAATATCAAGATGCGACGGGCACTTGAACTACAGCTGCCCATTATCCTCTTACGAAAAGTCGCGACCTCAGCGTTCGTGCCAGTATTCCCCGTGTATGTCGTGCACGACGATATGCCAAACCGCCGGTTCATCCTCGCGCTCGACGAGAATCTCCGGTTCGTCGACGACCCCCTTCACTTGAAACCCGTCGAGCGCCGGTATGCCGAACGTGCTGTGAAGATACGGCTGCACCAACCCGAGTTCCGCGGCCGAATCCTGATTGCCTACCAACGTCGCTGCACCGTCTGCACGCTGAGGCACGGAAAGCTCCTAGATGCTGCCCACATTGTCGGGGACAACAAAGCCCATGGGCTACCAATTGTCCAAAATGGATTGAGTCTCTGCAAGATTCACCATGCTGCTTACGATGCGAACCTGCTTGGGATATCGCCTGACTATGTGGTCAGCATCAACCGGGAACTCATGGAAGAGATCGACGGCCCGATGTTGCGGCACGGCCTGCAAGACATGGACGGCCGAATGCTGACCCTACCCCCTCGGCGCGCCGACCGGCCATCGAAGAATCGCCTCGCCGAGCGGTTCGAGGAATATCGACGCGCAGGATAGTTCCTCATGAGTTATCGGCACAAGCCGACGCTCCCAAATTCCCGTCGGCCAACCTTTGTCAAAGCAGGCGGGGAGTTGTTCGACCGATGGCTATTTGTAGACATTCGGCAGGCGATCCCACGTCAGATCCGCCAAGATGGCGAATGCGGTGTGGGGCGTTTGCGCACGGTCTGGCTTTTCTCACACCTGGACGGTAAGTACGACGCGTCCTCCCCCGACGCTGTTGCCGCCACGGTTCGAGCGTCCGTCCCGATGCTCGGACAGCTCGCCTAACCGGGAGCAGGGTAGCCCTACCAACTGGCCTTCGCGTAATCCTTCAAGAAACAGCCGTACAGATCCTCGCCCAACTCCCCGCGCACGATCGGGTCATACACGCGCGCAGCACCATCCACCAGATCCAGCGGCGCGTGGAAGCCTTCCTCGGCCAACCGCAGCTTGGTCGGATGCGGACGTTCGTCGGTGATCCACCCGGTATCGACGGCGGTCATCAAGATCCCGTCCTGTTCCAGCATCTCCCCAGAACTGGTGCGGGTCAGCATGTTCAGCGCGGCCTTGGCCATGTTGGTGTGTGGGTGCCCGGGCCCCTTGTAGCCGCGGCTGAACTGGCCTTCCATCGCCGACACGTTCACCACGTACTTGCGCCGGGCGGGTGACGCGGCCATCGCGGGACGCAGCCGGCTCACCAGAATGAACGGCGCGGTCTGGTTGCACAGCTGCACTTCGAGGAGCTCCATCGCGTCGACCTCGTGCACGCGTTGGGTCCAACTGTTCACCGGCGCGGTATCAGGCAGCAGCCCACCCGCGTCGATGGCCGTCCCCGCGGAGATCCGCTCCGGGGAGGCGCTGCGGGCGGTCAGGGCCAGCTCGGTGAGCGCGTGCGGGGTGGGGTGCTCACCGAGACTCCCGGCCAGGGCATGCGGATGCGCGTCGCTGACGTGGTCGAAGGTAACGACGTCCACCAAGGCCGGCGGCGGGGTGCGCTCGGCCTCCACCAGCGCGGCATACGAACCCGGTGCGCGACGCACCGTCTGCGCCGCGTTGTTGATCAGGATGTCCAGCGGCCCCTGCGCGGCCACCTCGTCGGCCAGGGCCACCACCTGGGCCGGGTCCCGCAGGTCGATCCCCACCACCCGCAGCCGGTGCAACCAGTCGGCACTGTCCTCCATCGCGGCGAATCGACGCACCGCGTCGTTGGGAAACCGGGTGGTGATCGTGGTGTGTGCGCCGTCGCGCAACAGCCGCAGCGCGATGTACATGCCGATCTTGGCGCGCCCGCCGGTCAGCAGGGCCCGGCGCCCGGTCAGATCGGTGCGGGCGTCGCGCTTGGCCCGGTTGAACGCGGCGCAGTCGGGACACAGCTGGTGGTAGAAGGCATCGACCACCGTGAAGTGGTTCTTGCAGATATAGCAGTGCTGTGAGCGCAGCAGCGTGCCCGCGGTGGCCCCGACCGCGGTGGACACCAATGGCAGCCCTTGCGTCTCGTCGTCGATCCGGCCCGGCGCACCCGTCGCGGTCGCGGCGATGACGGCGCGATCAGCGGCCGCAACCCGCTCGCGTGCGGCGGCCCGGCGAACCTTCTTCAATTCCTTGAACATCTTCGCGGTGGCCTGGCGCACAGCAATGGCGTCGGGGTGCTCGGGAGGCAGCGTGTGCACCTCGGACAGCACCCGCAGGCACGTGCTGAGCTGCTCAGGGTCGATCGCGTCCACGAGGGAAGGGTACGGGGAGCGGGCACAAATCCCCGTATCGAGCGAACCAGGCGGCCCGACGCAAACCGGTAGACATCAGTCGTAGATGACGTCGAGCCCTTGCCGCCGAAGGTCGGCCAGGGTGTCGCGCATGGCTTGCAGTTGCTCGGGTGAATGCCCCACCCAGTCGGTGAGCTCACCGACGATCTTCACCGGCTCACGGGTCCGGTAGGAGTGGGTGGGGTTGCCAGGGAGCTTCTTGTCAGTCACGTTTGGGTCGTCCTCCAGCGCACCCTCGGGTTCGACGATGTAGATGCGGCCTCGCCCCTCGCCGGCAGCCATCTCGGCGCCCCATACCGCGGCATCCAAGGTACGGGTGACGTACACGTGGTTCATGATCCGCCCGGCTTCATAATTCGACTCGCGTCCGGGCACCAGGTAATCCCCCACCGCCAGGTCGGCCCTGGTGCCGTGCAGCAGCGCACCGGACTCGTGCACCTCAAACGGTTTCGGCGTACTCGTCACAACAATCCCCCATCTCGTCACGGATCGACAGATTGTGCAGCACCTCAGGGGCCTTGCCGCAAGCCCCACCCCCCGTCGTATAGTGAGAGTGGGAACAGAGCCAAAGTCCTTCGCGGCCAGTCAATCCCGCGGCGCTGGTCGGAGTTGGCCGAGAAGGTCGTGAACAAGATCGCTCAACTTCTCGAAATGCGTTCCGGCCCAATAGATCCGCCCGCAATCCGGGCAGCGGCTGAACTCGTCGTAGTAGCGGCGGGTCAACGGCTCCAGGCGGTCCATCACCGCCTCCTTCGGCACCACGGCCAGCTGTCCGTTGCAGCGCACACATCGGGTGAACGGCTTGGCCTGCCGTCGTAGATCCAGCCGCCGCAGCACCTCCAGCGTCTGTTCCTCCGGCTGCTGGGAATGGACGAACAGGCCGTGGGTGATCGCGCGACGCTTCAGCAGGCCACGATCTCGGGTCAGCAGGATCCGCTGCTCACCGAGGCTGACATCGGCCAAGGTCTGATCGTCGGCATCGTTGGACCACCACACGTCGAACCCGAGCACCCGCAGCAGCCGCGCCAGCCGACCGAGGTTGACGTCGATCACGAACCGTGGGTCGCGCAAGGGCTCCGACCGTAGCCGCGCCGTCGCCCCGATGTCGAGCGCCTCGAACATCGGGTATGCCGCGATCCGGTCTCCGGCGCCCGGACGGTGCTCGAAGCCCACCGGATCCCCGTTGACCAGGATCAAGTCGATCTCGGTATGCGGAATGCCCATCGCCTCGAGCACGTCCTTGACGGTCTGGTGACCTCGGTATGGACGGCGTACGGACAGACCTCGCGACGCAGGGTCGAGAAAGTCGTTGAGCTCGGCGTAGGCCCGGACCGTGACGAAACCGGCCATAGCGCCATGGTCGCGCGTGGTCCGACCGGCCGCAATCGACTAGGTATCGACGTCCATCTCGACGAGCACCCGGCGCAACAGCTTGCCGGTGGCGTTGCGCGGCAGTTCGTCGATGAACACCACGTCGCGCGGGACCTTGTGCCGAGCCAGATTCTCCTTCACATACAGCTTGATCTCGGCCTCGTCGGGACTGGCGCCGGTTTCCGGAACGACGAAGGCCCGCAACCGTTTCCCGAACTCGACATCATCCACGCCGACCACCGCCACCTCGGCGATGTCGTCGCGTTCCTCGAGCAGGTTCTCCACTTCCTGCGGGAAGACGTTCTCACCGCCGGAGACGATCATGTCGTCGTCACGACCGTCGACGAACAGCAGCCCATCCTCGTCGAAATGACCCATGTCGCCGCTGGACATGTAGCCGTCGATGATTTGCTTGGTGCGGCCATCGGTATACCCCTGAAACGGCGCGCCATTGCGGATGAAGATCCGGCCGCGACGGTGGGCCCCGTGGATGCGTTGATCGTTCTCGTCGTAGAGCACCACCTCGCAGGTCACCGGGGCCCGCCCGGCGGTTCCCGGCGCAGCCCGCAGTTCGGCCGGGGTGGCGATGGTGGCGATGGCGCACTCGGTGGACCCGTACATGTTGTACAGCACGTCGCCGAACACGTCCTGCACCCTGGTGGACAGGTCCGGGCTCAGCGCCGATCCGGCGATCAGGATCACCTTCAACGTCGACGTGTCGTACTTGGCGATGACCTCGGGGCCCAGTTCGACCATCCGGTGCAACATCGTCGGCACCGCCACCAACATGTCAGCCTTGTGCTCGGCCATCATCTTCAGCGTGCCCTCGGCGTTGAACCGGCGCGCGGTCACCACCTTGTTACCCAGGGCCGCACCGACCAGGTAGGTAGCCCAGCCGGTGCTGTGGAAGATCGGTGAAACGATCACCATGGTTCCCTTGCGGGGGAACGGAACTCGGTCAACGATCTGCGCTGTCGCGAACGGGGACACGGTGTCCCGCGGAGCGCCTTTGGGCAGGCCGGTGGTGCCGCTGGTGAGGATGACCGACCCGCCGGGCTTGCTCGGTGCGGGCAGCGGTGTGGTGGGGTTCGCGGCCACGATGTCGTCGATGCTCTGCGCGCCCTCGGGCAGCTGGGCACCGTCGTCAACCCAGGTCAGGATCCGTGGAAGCTCGGCGGGCAGCGCGTCGAGCAGGCCGAGGAACTCGCTGTCGTGCATCACCACGCTGACGCCCTCGCGCGCGCAGACCTCCGCGAACTGCGGTTTGGCGAAGCCGGTGTTCATCAGTACCAGGCGCACACCGAGCTTGCCGCAGCCGGCCATCGCGATGATCAGGCCGCGGTGATCCCGGCACAGCAACCCGACAACGGAGCCTTCCTTGAGCCCCAGGCGCTGCAGGCCGTGTGCCAACGCCCACGACTGGTCGTCGACCTGCTTGTAGGTCAAGGCGCCGCGTTCGTCGACGATCGCCGGCAGGTCCGCATACCGGAGCCCGCCCTGGATCGCCATGGTGGCCTGTGGCCCGACCGTCCGGGCAAGTTTGGCGCTGCGCACGGCGGCACCGATATCCAGGGGCTCGATGATGCCCCGGGCCACGAGGCGTCTGACCGCATGCCCCGACTCGAAGATCTGACCCATCGTGTGCCGAATTCCGGCTATTGCGTTCATGATCCTGCCCCTCGCCGATTTCGCTGGACACTAGCAGGGCCGCGAGCGCCCCGGTACGGCAATCAGCCTGGGCAACGCCGCACAATGGGCCTAGCGTGAGGGCATGACAGGGCAATCACCCGCGATCACCGTGGCCCACCCGCCGCAGGCGATGATGCGCATCGTCAACCCGGCACTGCGGTTCCTGCTGCGCACGCCGTTCGCCGGCGCCGCCCGCCACCAGTTCATGATTCTGACGGTGCGCGGCCGAAAAACCGGGCGACAGTACGCGATTCCGCTGAGCGCGCATGTCATCGACGGAACGCTCTATGCGATGACGGACGCGGGCTGGAAGCACAACTTCCGCGACGGCGCCGACGCCGAAGTGCTCCACGACGGGCGGACGACGACCATGCGCGGCGAACTCATCACGGACCGCGCGGCCGTCGCCGATCTGTTCCACCGCTGCGCCGAGTCCTACGGCGTCAAACGTGCCCAGCGGATGATGGGGCTGACGTTCCGCGATCAGCGCATCCCCACGCTGGAGGAGTTCACCGAGGCGGTCGATCGCCTGCGCCTCGCCGCGATCAAGCTGACCCCTACTACTTGAGGCACGTGTCGAATTCGTCGCGGATGCGCTGTTGCAGGGCCAATGCCTCGGGCACGAGCGGTTCGGACTTGGTGCGGTCGCCGTTGGCATACTCGCATTTGCCGATCATGGCGCTGCCCGCCCACCGTGGCTGGTCGTGGCGGGCCGGATCGTCGTCCCATCTCCACGTGAGGCTGACGGGATGCGCCGGGCCCGCCTCGAGCGCGTGGATGGTCCGCACCACGTCCTCGTATGCGGTCGCCGGGGTTGGCAACCCGAAGGTCAGGTGCTGAACCCGCCCGTCGCGGACGCTGATCCACCCCGGTTCGGCCGGTGCGGCCGCGGCCAGTTGCCGGTCGATGCGCTGCTTGTCGGCGACGGTCAACCGGGTGTGGATCATCCAGTGCGGATCGGCGACCCGGTCGGCGGCAGAGATATCGATGACGTTGGGCGGCCGGTCGGCGAAGATGCGCAGGATGGCGTCGACCGCGGCGCCGGGTTCCTCGGCCTCCCGGATCTCTATCTTCGATGCCTCAGGCGCGGCGCCGCCGGACCACATGATCTCCGCGGCCGGCGCGTCGGCGCGAAGGCGACGCACCAGCCCGGTCACCCGCTCGGCGTCGTCCGGCAGATCGGCGCTTCCGGACACTGAAGTCCGTTCGGCCACAAGGATCTTCATCCGCTGGTTGAACTTTGCGAAGTCGTTCCCGCGCAGCTCGTCGAGTTGTGCGGCCACCGCGCCGACCTGCTGATCACTGGCCTGCGCCATGTCGACCTCGAGTTCGAACCGAGTGCCCTCAAGGATGCCGTTGTCATAGATCAGGTCGACTTCGGACACTCCCGGCATCGCACCGATCTGGTCGCGGATGTCGAGTGCCTCATCCTCGCGATCGGGCGCACCGGTGCAGCCACTGACGCCGACCGTCACCACGGCCAGCAGCAAGGTGACAAGAGCCGCGAATCGCATGTGTATGAGCCTACGGCCGGTCCGGGAAGCGACTGAGCGCCAATTGGCCCTGCACAATCCGCGCCCGAGGCGCTGACCGGCACTGCCCCGTTCCCCACCAACAGCTACGAGCAATTGATCGCCGCGCATCTGACAGCCCCGCCACCACGGCCGAGCCTGAGCCGCGCCGACATCCCCACCTCGATTGACGCGGTCGTCGCGCGCGGCATGGCCAAGGAACCCGACGACCGCTACGGCAGCGCCGGCGCATTGGCGCGCGCCGCACAACGCGCGCTGCGTTGCACTCCGGAAGAAGCCATGGCTGCCGGCGCCGACACCATGGCAGCGCCGCACGTTTCATCTCCCACGCTCGGCACAACGCTGGGCCATTCGACGCCGCCGCCCAATGACGGGAACCGGAGGTCGTGGGTCCCGATGGCCATCATCGGAGTCGTCTCAGCGCTCCTGCTCGGCGCGATGGGTCTCGTCATCGGCCTCCTCATTCCGAAAAGTCCTGCGCCCGAAGTCAACTCCGCACCGACCACCGTCACGCCGCCTCCGCCGAGCGTGACGGTATCCGCCACGACCGTTTACAAGACGGTTCCGCCTCCGGCGCCGCCCGCTACACCGTCGTACACGCCCACCGCTACGCGCGATGCCGAGTCCACGAGTTTCCAGCAACTCCGCCAGATCGCCGATGAGGATCACGCCGTAATAAGCGCCGAGGGATCCGATCTGTGGGTGCCGCAACTGAGTTCGAAGCGACCCGGGGTGGTCGACGCGGGTGTCCGGTGGAACAACGCCATGACCTTGCGAGAGCATCTGCAGCTGCGCGAGCGTTACGGGGCCAAACTGCTGTGGTCGGGCGACTGGTCGACATTCGACGCGCCCAACTTTTGGGTGACCATCGCTCCGTTCACGTTCGCCGACTCTGCCGGAGCCCTGTACTGGTGCAGCTCACAAGGCTTCGATGCCGACCATTGCTACGCCAAACTCATCAGCAAGACTCACGCCGTCGCAGGCAGCACCGCGTTCAACTGACCCGGCGTGTCGCGCCTCGAATGCGGGTCTCGAGTTGCCCGCCTGTTAGCGACTTTTCAGCGACAATCGCCTCAGGAGCACCCTGTGTTTCTTTGGCCACGCGGGCCTTCTGTACTGGCGTCACTGTGGGCATCGCCAGTCTCGTGCGTATCAGAATTCGAGGTGCCCACCTATCAGCGACAGTGTCGCTATTAGGTGGGCACTGGACGGGTGAGACCAATGGGGTCAGCGGTGCCAGATGGGCGAAAAAGTTGGCCGACGCTGAGTCTGACGGGATAGGTGTTAATCACTGTGGCGATTGTCGCTGAAAAGTCGCTAACAGGCGGGCACATCGGTAATCGCTCCGAAATCCGTGACGGATGTGACTGGCGTGATCAGCGGCCCGCAACGCGAGCGCCGCCAGACGAGCCGACCGCCCCGGACCGGACCTCGACGCCCACAACACCAAATGCCCCAATAACCGCCACCCGCCACACCCACCTCGGTAACGTCGAGAGCAATGAGGGCAGCGACGTGTTGATCGCGGCGTTACGCGATCTGCAGTGGCGCCGACGACGATTCATGATCGCCGCAGTCGGCACCGCGTTGGTCTTTGCGATGACGTTGGTGTTGACGGGTCTGGCCAACGGTTTCCGGGTCGAGGCCGAACGCAGTGTCGACGCGCTCGGTCTCGACGCTTTCATGATCAAGGAAGGCGCGGCCGGGCCGTTCCTGGGCTCGGCGCCGTTGCCGCTCAGCGACGTTCAGCGCGCTGCCCGGTTGCCGGGCGTCACGGCCGCGGTCCCGCTGGTGTACGGCTCGTCGACCATCCCGGCCGGCGGCGGCCCCCGGAACGTCAACGTGTTCGGGGTGCCGGAGCAGGGCCCGGGCGCCCCGGCCGTGAAGGAAGGCCGGGCGCCCCACACCCCGGACGAGGTCATGGTGTCGACGACGATGGGCCGCTCGGTCGGCGCAGACGTCGATATCGGCGCCTCGAAGCTGCGCGTCGTCGGCCTGGTCGACGATCTCACCGCCCTGGCCGCCCAGGACAACGTGTACCTGACGGTGCTCGGCGCCCAGCAACTGCTGTTCTCCGGTCAGAAGCTGATCTCGTCGGTCGGCATCGTCGGCACCCCGGGCCCGGCCCCGCCGGACTTCCGCATCGTCGACCGGGCCGGCGCCGTCGACGACATGGTGCGCCCACTGCGCGGTGCCAACCAGGCGATGAGCCTGATGGCCGGCCTGCTGTGGGCGGTCGCGGCGCTGATCGTCGGCTCGGTGATCTACCTGTCGGCGTTGGAACGCACCCGCGACTTCGCGGTGTTCAAGGCCGTCGGAGTGGCGACCCGGTCGATCATGGCCGGGCTGGCGATGCAGGCGGTGACGGTCGCGCTGCTGGCCGCCGTGCTGGGCGCGGGCCTGTCGCTGGTACTCGGCCCGCCGTTCCCGATGCGGTGTGACGTACCCACCCTGGCGTTCGTCGCGCTCCCGATCGTCGCCGTTGTGATCGGCCTGCTGGCCAGCGTTGCCGGACTGCGCCGTGCCGTCACCATCGACCCTGCCCTGGCGTTCCGAGGACCCTGACATGGCTGATCTGCTCGTCAAAGACCTCGTCGTGGAGTACTCCAGCGGCGGCTACGCGGTGCGCCCGATCGACGGCCTGGACCTCGAAGTCCCGGCCGGATCGCTGGCAATCCTGTTGGGTCCGAGCGGTTGCGGCAAGACGACCCTGCTGTCATGCCTGGGCGGCATCCTCAAACCCACCGCGGGCCGCATCGAGTTCGGCGACATCGATGTGACCACCCTGAACAAGAAGGAACTGTCGGACTACCGGCGCGACACCGTCGGGATCGTGTTCCAGGCCTTCAACCTGGTCCCCAGCCTGACGGCGATGGAGAACGTGATGGTGCCGCTGCGCGCTGCCGGCATGAGCCGCTACGGCGCCCGCGAACGCGCCATGGAGCTGCTGACGCGCGTCGGCTTGAAAGACCGATTGCACCACCGCCCAGGCAATCTCAGCGGCGGCCAGCAGCAGCGCGTCGCGGTGGCCCGCGCGATCGCCCTCGACCCGCCCCTGATATTGGCCGACGAGCCGACCGCGCACCTCGACTTCATCCAGGTGGAAGAGGTGCTCCGGCTCATCAGAGAACTGGCCAGCGGTGAACGCGTCGTGGTCGTCGCCACCCACGACACCCGCATCCTGCCACTCGCGGACCGCGTCGTTGAGCTGGTTCCACACGTCGCCGTCGAACATCAGGGCAGCGAATCGATTACCGTCGACGCCGGCGAGGTGCTGTTCGCCCAGGGCGAGATGGGCGATCTGATCTACATCGTCACCGGCGGCGAGATCGAACTCTCTCGCGAATTGGCCAGTGGCGGCGAGGAAGTCATCAAGATCGCCGGCCCGGGAGACTACTTCGGCGAGATGGGGCCGCTGTTCAGCCTGCCTCGCTCGGCCACTGCGCGCGCCAAGACCGACGCCACGCTCGTCGGCTACACCGTCCAGGCGTTCCGGGAACTGCTCGGCCCCACCGGCGCCCGCAACCTGATCACCCAACCGGAAACAGAGGACGAGTCGGCCGTTTGAAAACGCAAGCAGCGGCCCCGCTTTCACGGCCTCTGTTCGCTGCCTGCACCTCGGGTTTCCACAAGGGGGTACCCGTCGCAGACGGATTGGAGTAACGTCCCGACACGGCGCATGAAGAAAGCGGTGCGCCAGGTCAGCTACCGAATCCGAGCACTGTACGGAGCGGATGGTGACAGCTACCGAGCACAAAGACAAAACCGCGGCACCGTACATCGGCGCCCGTCCCGGCGAGCGCCACGGGTCGACGGCCGATGAAGTCCGGTCCCATTACGACCTGTCCAACGAGTTCTTCCGGCTCTGGCAGGACCCGACGCAGACCTACAGCTGCGCCTACTTCGAACGCGACGACATGACGCTGGAGCAGGCTCAGATGGCGAAAGTCGATCTGGCACTGGGCAAACTCGGCCTGCAACCGGGCATGACCCTGCTCGACATCGGCTGCGGTTGGGGTTCGACCATCATGCGTGCCGTCGACAAGTACGACGTCAACGTCATCGGCCTGACCCTCTCGCACAACCAACTCGCCCACATCGAACAGCGTTTCGCCGAGTCCGACAGCCCGCGCAGCAAAGAAGTGCGCCTGCAACCTTGGGAGGATTTCGACGAACCGGTCGACCGGGTGGTCTCGATCGGGGCCTTCGAGCACTTCGGTTTCGAGAAGTACGCCGATTACTTCAAGAAGACGTACGAGCTGATGCCCGACGACGGCGTGATGCTGCTGCACACCATCGTCTCGACAAGCAAGGAAGAAGTGGCCGAGATGGGCCTGCCCACCACGATGTCGCTGATGCGCTTCTTCCGGTTCATCGTCACCGAGATCTATCCCGGCGGCCGGATCCCGCTGATCAAGATGGTCGAGGACCGCGCCACCGAGGCCGGTTTCCGCGTCACCCGCAAACAACGCCTGCGCCCCCACTATGCCCGCACCCTGGACGCCTGGGCGGCGAACCTGCAGGCCAAGAAGGACGAGGCGATCGCGATCACCTCCGAAGAGGTCTACGAGCGCTACCTGAAGTACCTGACCGGGTGCGCAGACCTGTTCCGCGACGGCTACACCGACGTGTGCCAATTCACCTGCGAAAAGGCGTAACCACCGGGGAGGTTTGTGCGCATGGCCGACGGCACGGCGGGGACGGCCCAGATGCGGCCGTACTTCGAAGACGTTCAAGCCCATTACGACCTCTCCGACGACTTCTTCGGACTCTTCCAGGACCCGTCCCGCACCTACAGCTGCGCGTTCTACCAGCGCGACGACATGACGCTGGAAGAAGCCCAGATGGCCAAGATCGACCTGGCATTGGACAAGCTCGGCCTGCAGCCGGGCATGACGCTGCTGGACATCGGCTGCGGCTGGGGCGCGCTGATGAAGCGCGCGCTGGAGCGCTACGACGTCAACGTCATCGGGCTGACCCTGAGCCGAAACCAGTACGCCTACAGCCAAGACCTCCTGGACCGGGTCGACACCCGCCGGTCACATCTGGTGTGCCTGCAGGGCTGGGAGCAGTTCGACCAGCCGGTGGACCGCATCGTCAGCATCGAGGCCTTCGAGGCGTTCGGAAAGTCGCGCTACGGCGCGTTTTTCGACACCGCTCACCGGGTGCTGCCCGAGGACGGCTCGATGGTGATCGAGACGATCTTCACCCACCCGATCAACTACTGGCGCGAACACGGCATCGCGATCACGTTGACCGACATGAAGTTCACCAGGTTCATCGGCCGGGAGATCTTCCCCGGCGGGCAGCTTCCCTCCGACGTCGACATGCTCGAATTCTCGTCGCAGGCCGGGTTTTCCACCGACGAGCTGCAGCTGATGAACTCCCACTATGTGCGCACACTGGACACCTGGGCGGCGAATCTCACCGCGCATCGTGACGAGGCGATCGCCACCACATCCGAAGAGGTCTACGACCGCTACATGCACTACATCACCGGCTGCGCCGACTTCTTCCGCCGCGGCATCTCCGAGGTCGCTCAGTTCACCTTCACCAAGCGGCCCTAGTCGGCACCGAAGGCCAACGCGACGTTGTTGCCGCCGAACCCGAACGAGTCGCTGATCGCGTACCGGTAGTTACCCCTGCGGGGCTGGTCGACGACGACATCCAGGTCGATCGTCGGGTCCGGGTTCTTCAGGTTGAGGGTGGGTGGGATAACCCCGTCACGCAGCGCCTGCACCGTCAGCACCGCCTCCACCGCGCCGGCCGAACCCAGGGAGTGGCCCAGCGCCGCCTTGGGCGCGTACACCGCAGGTGTGGCACGTCCGAGCGCCCGGTGAATGGCCCGGGCCTCGGCCGCGTCGCCACAGCCGGTGCCGGTGGCGTGTGCGTTGACGTGGTCGATGTCGGTGGGGCTGAGCCCGGCCAGCTCGACGGCCCGGCTGATCGCGTCACCGGCCCGCTCCCCCGTCGGCTCGGGCCGGATGGCGTCATAGCCGTCGGAGGTGATGCCGCAGCCCAGCAGCCGGGCCAGGATCGGCGCGCCGCGGGCCTTGGCGTGCTCTTCGGTCTCGATCAGCATCAGGGCGCCGGCCTCGCCGAACACCATCCCGCTCCGGTCTTTGTCGAAGGGGCGGCAGGCGGCGGCCGGGTCGTCGTTGTCGGTCGACATCATGCCGATCTGCGTGAATGCCGCGATGGGAACCGCCTCGATACAGGTCTCCACCCCACCGCAGATCGCGATGTCGGCGTCACCGAGGATGATCTGCCGCCACGCCTGCGCAATGGCCGCCGCGCCCGAGGCGTCGGCCATCACCGGAGACATCACCCCGGCCTTGGCCTGCCGCTGCAGGGCGACCGCCACCGCCGGTGCGTTCGGCATGTACTTCTGGATCGAGGTCGGCGCCACCGCCCGCAGACCCTTCTCCTTCCAGGTGTCGTACTGCAAGATCATTTCCTCGGTGGTGCCCAGTGCCAGCCCGATCGAGACCAGCAGCCGCCGGGTGTCGATCTCGGGCGAGCCGGCGCTCTCCCACAACCGGCGTCCCAACACCGTGGACATCTGGCCCATATACGAAAGCTTGCGCCGCTCAACGCGAGTGAGGATGTCTTCGAAGCTCTCGGTCAGCTGTCCGGCGACCCGCACCGGAAAGTCGAACTCGTCGACAAACGGCTTGTCCAGGGGGCGGATCCCGCTGCGGCCCTCCAGCAACAGCCGCCAGGTGTCCTCCGCTTGAGACGCAAGCGAAGTCGTCGATGCGACCGCCGTGACGACGACATCGGGAACATGACCCGTGGCCTGCGTGTACATGTGCGGGCTCTCGTTTCTCCTTCGCGAGCCAACCTATGTGCGGGAAGGTACTTCCCACTTTAGAACTGCACATACGCGCGCAGGTCAGATTTGTCAGACTGGGACCATGACCGAACCCGCCACCCGCGTCGCGGTCTACCTCGACTTCGACAACATCATCATCTCCCGCTATGACCAGGTCAACGGCCGCAACTCTTTTCAAAAAGACAAGGCCAAGGGTCTGGAACCCGACAAGCTGATCAAGGCCACGGTAGACATCGGCGCGATACTTGACTTCGCTTCTTCTTTCGGCACGCTGGTGCTCACCCGCGCCTACGCCGACTGGTCGGCTGACGTCAACGCCGAGTACCGCCAACAGCTCGTCGGCCGCGCCGTCGACCTGGTGCAGCTGTTCCCGGCCGCCGCATACGGCAAGAACGGCGCCGACATCCGGCTGGCCGTCGACGCGGTCGAGGACATGTTCCGCCTCCCGGACCTCACCCACGTGGTGATCGTCGCCGGCGACTCGGACTACATTCCGCTGGCCCAGCGCTGCAAACGCCTTGGCCGCTATGTCGTCGGCATCGGGGTGGCCGGCGCCTCCAGCCGGATGCTGGCCGCCGCCTGCGACGAGTTCGTCGTCTACGACTCCCTGCCCGGCATTCCCACGTCCGCGCCGGAACCGGAATCCAAACAGCAGAAGCGCGCCCGCAGGCGGGAAGAGCCCGACCCCCAGTCCGATGCGACCGCCCTGCTCACCCGCGCCCTGCACATCGGCCTGGAGAAAGACGACGTCGAGTGGCTGCACAACTCCGCGGTCAAGGCCCAGATGAAGCGGATGGACCCGTCGTTCAGCGAGAAGGCGTTGGGCTTCAAGTCGTTCAGCGATTTCCTGCGGTCACGCTCCGACCTCGTCGAACTGGACGAGAGTTCGACGACGCGCATGGTCAAACTGCGGTGAGCGGTCCCGCACCCCGTCCGGCATGCGTTCGAGTGATCACCGGCTCCGGATGTCCGGCGTCGCGCACTGCCCTGGGCACCACTGCGCCGACCACCGCCATCCGCTCCGCGGGCACCAACGCGATGACACACCCACCGAACCCGCCGCCGGTCATCCGTGCCCCCAGCGCACCGGCCCGCACCGCGGCGGCCGCGATCAGATCGAGGTGCGGCGTGGTGATCTCGAAGTCGTCGCGCATCGAGGCGTGCGATGCGGTCCACAACTCACCTGCTGCCGCGAAGTCCGAAGACGTCATCGCCGCAACACAATCGAGCACGCGCTGGTTCTCGGTCAGCACGTGGTGTGCGCGCCGGGCCGCAACCGGATCTTCCACTGCGTCGAGCTTTGCCACTGCCGAGACCTCACGCAACGAGGCCACGCCGAGCTCGGCGGCGGCCCGCTCACACGACTCCCGCCGGGCCGCGTACTCGCCACCGGCGTGGGCGTGCCGGGCCCGCGAGTCGATCAGCAGCAGCGCCACCCCGACCGCCTCAGGATCGAAGCGCACCGGCGCAACGGTGAGGTCGCGGAAATCGATCAGCATCGCCTGCCCGGGCGCGCCGCACAGCGACGCCAGCTGATCAAGCAGACCCGTTGGGGCGCCGACGTACTCGTTCTCCGCCTGCTGCGCGAGCCGGGCCCGTTCGACACGATCGAGGTCGATGCCGGCCGCCGTGAGCAGCGCACCCAGCACCGCGCATTCCAGCGCCGCCGATGACGACAACCCGGACCCGATCTCGATGTCGCTGGTGATCGTCATCGTCCCGCCGGGTGTCGCAATCCCGGCCCGCCGCAACGCCCACACCACGCCGGCGACGTAGGCCGCCCACCCCGTCACGTCACCGGGAGCGGTGTCCAGCCCGATCCGCACCGGCGCGTCACCCAACGCGCTCGACACCTCCAGCACACCCGAAGAGCCTGGGTCGAAGTCCACGAAGGTCCGCTGCGGCAAGGCAATCGGCAGCGCCAACCCCGCGTTGTAATCGGTGTGCTCACCGATCAGATTGATCCGGCCCGGGGCCGCGTACCGAATCGTCATCCGAGTTCATTCCGCGCCACACCGACCAGCATGAACCTTGGTATCAGTGACCGGCAATGTCATCGGCACTCGCTGTCGCGCAATACCGAGCAACGTCGGGCGCCGGTGTTCTCGGCCACTACCTTGTGGGCACCGTCGCCTGCGGCACTCGACGCATCACCAGCTCCGCCTCGAGCGGGAACGTAAGTGTTTTGTGCGAGACATCGACACCCTCGACGCTCAGTGCACCGTTGACAGTGGCCTGTCCTGACCGAATGGCCGTCACGTAGCCGTCCTGCACGACCGCGACCGCGGCGAACAACTGCAGTCGCACCGTAGCCCTGGCGGTCAATGACATCACCGGGAGGCCATCCACCTCGACGTCGAGGCGGTGCTGTCGGTCCGCCACGATTACGTGATTGCGCAATGGCACGATCTGCGTCACCCCGGGTCTGCCGCGAGACTTCCTCACGGCCTCGGCAATCGCCCCATAGGTCCGCCAGCCGCCGAGCACGAGATCCGCCAGGGTCTCACTCAATACGGCCCGTAGCTTCGCCTCGATCTCCTGGGCCAGCGCACGTCTGGCCACCACACCGAGGGTCTGCAGCGGCCGGGCCGATTCGCGACCCACGGTGCTCTGCGTGACGGCCTTCTCGATCCTGACCTGAGTCTGGTCCGGCGTGGTCAGCATCCAATTGCCGACCGACATGTCGGTCATCAACGTCGCGGTCATGGGTAGACCTCCTCGACAGTGGTGGAACGCGAACTCTCGGTGGGGACCACCGCAAGAATGTGGTCCCGATCGGGCCCGTCCGATGGATGGGTGTCGAACGCAGCCGACCCATGCCGCGGCGCCACGCTGACATGATTCTTGAGGAACTTCAGGCCACGGTGCCGCCAGGCGCGTGCGGCCACGCCGGCAGCAATCGCCAAGCCGCACAACAACATCAGGCCGAGCCACAGCGCGCTGCTATCCGGAGCAGAGTCAGTGTCAGAAATGGTGGTGGTCGGGATCGATCTCGGCACGGTCGTCGGCGTGGCTGACGGCCAAGTGCCGGTCTCCGGCGTACCGACAGTCGGCGCTGTCGTGCTCACGGTGTCGCTTTCGCACGTGTCGTATGAATGCACATGAGCCGCCGTGGGGGGATTGAAGTCCGGGATTGTCTTGAGCCAGGGACCGTCGGTGGACTCCGGCGTAGTAGGCGGCGCGGTCGTCGACACCGTGGTGGGGTTCGTCGTCAATGTCGGATCGGTAGTCGTCGGCACCGGATCCGTCGTGGTCGGCACCGGGTCCGTCGTGGTCGGGCACGGATCGGCGATTGCCGGCACGCTGCCACCGATAACCGCGGGCCAGGCCACCGCCATTCCCATCACCACCACAGCAGTGCCTGCCCACCTGCGTGCTCGCGGCCTGCCGTGCTCCGATGTCGCCATATCAGCCACCCCGATCCTGCAACGGCTAGCTGAAGTATCGACCGGTGACTGAGCGTTGTAATGCGTAGCGGACTACTCGAACCTTCACCCACGCGTGGCTGAGATGTGCCTGATCGTGACCGCCCGGCACCGTGGTGATCAGCTGCTCCCGCCCGTAGCATCGAATCGTCATGCGGATAGCCATCAGTGGAGCAGGAGTCGCCGGGGCGGCGCTCGCCCACTGGTTGCACCGCACCGGGCATGAGCCCACACTGATCGAGCGGGCGCCCGCATTCCGCACCGGCGGCTACATGATCGACTTCTGGGGCATCGGCTACCGGGTGGCCCGGCAGATGGGCATCGAGCCCGCGGTCCGGGACGCCGGTTACGACGTGCAATGCGTGCGCTCGGTCGGATCCGATGGCTCCACCATTGCCGAGCTCGGCGTCGAGGTGTTCCGACGGATGATCGGCAACGACTTCACCAGCCTGCCCCGCGGCGACCTGGCCGCCGCGATCTACCGCACCATCGAGAACGCCGTGCCGACCGCGTTCGACGACAGCATCACCGGCATCGACCAATACCCCGACCGCGTGCGGCTGAGCTTCGAGAACGCCCCGGCCGACGATTTCGACCTCGTCATCGGCGCCGACGGCCTGCACTCCAACGTGCGCCGACTGGTGTTCGGACCCGAAGAGCGCTTCGAGCACTACCTGGGCTGCAAGGTGGCCGCCTGCATGGTCGACGGCTACCGCGGCGGCGGCGATCCCGACGCGTACGTCACCTACAACACGCCGGGCCGGCAGATCGGGCGGTTCACGCTGCGCGGCGGCCGCACCATGTTCCTGTTCGTGTTCCGCGACGAGCACGACAACCACGGTCTGACGCCAAAACAGCAGTTGCACAACCAGTTCGACGATGCCGGTTGGGAATGCCGCGACATCCTGGCCGCGGTGGACGACGTCGACGACCTGTTCTTCGACGTGGTCAGCCAGATCCGGATGGACACCTGGTCACGCGAGCGGGTGCTGCTGATCGGCGACGCCGCCGGCTGCATCTCGTTGCTCGGCGGCGAAGGTACCGGCCTGGCGATCACCGAGGCCTACGCCCTGGCCGGCGAACTCGCCCGCGCGGGCGGGGACCACCAGCTCGCCTTCAAACGGTACAAGTCGCTGCTCCGGCCGTTCATCGCCAACAAGCAGGCCGGCGCCGAACGGATGCTCGGCTTCTTCGCCACCAGAACCCGGTTCGGCTTGTGGTTCCGCAATCTGGCCATGCACGCGATGAACATGGGACGCCCGGTGGCCGGACTGTTCGCCGGCAGCGTGCGCGACGACATCGACCTGCCCGATTACGGGATCGGCTGAGCGGCAACCACGCGCGACGCGTACGGCACCTCATGCATTGCCCGCACGCAGATCCGAGCGCCGCGGTTCGGCACCAACGTGACGTGCTTGACGCGTTGCGTCTCATCGGCCGCGGTCGTGGTGAAAAGGTCCACCCGGCGCAGGATTTCGCGCAGCACCACCCGCATCTCCACCATCGCGAACGTCGCCCCGAGGCAACGCCGGTTGCCCCCGCCGAACGGGAACCACGTGGTGGGGCCGTGCGTCACGCCGAGCATCCGGTCCGGGTCGAACCGGTCGGCCGCCGGATACACGTCGTCGCGGTCGTGCACCAGACCGATGCCCGGCGCCACCATCACCCCGGCCGGGAGCCGGTAGCCGGCCACCTCCACGGACTGCGTCAGCACCCGCCCGACATCGAACACCACCGGCCGGATCCGCAGGGTTTCCCTGGCCACCGCGTCCAGGTACTCGTCGTCCCCGGCGCGTGCCGCGTGCACCGCCTTGTCCAGCACCGCGGGGTGACGGGTCAGCCGTTCCAGCGCCCAGGACAGGCCGGTCGCGGTGGTCTCATGCCCGGCGGCGAGCAGCGTCATCAGCTGATCCCGTAGCTGCCGGTCGGTCATGGTGCGCCCGTCCTCATCGGCGGCGCGCACCAGCATGGCCAGCACATCGGTGCGGGTGGCCAGCTCGGGGTCGGCCCGCCGGTCGGCGATCTCGGCGTAGAGCAGCCGGTCGGCCTCCTCGATGTTGCGCTGCAACGCCTGCCACGGCCGTCGGCGCCGCAGCCCTGGGCTCGCGACCGCCAGCGTCTCCCACGGGCCCACACTGAGCAGCCGGGGCATCACCGCCCGCAGGGCAGCCAGCCGCGCGGGATCCGACGCCCCGATCACCGTCCGAAGGATCACCTCCAGGGTGATCTCAGCCATCTTGGGTGCCACCGGGAACGGGGTGCCCACCGGCCAGCCCGCGACATTCTCCGCGGCGATCTCGGTCATCACCTCGACTTGGCGCGCCACCGCATCGCGGTGAAACGCCGGCAGCATCTGCCTGCGTCGTTCGCGGTGTTCGTCCTCGTCGATCACCAACACCGAGCTGCTGCCGAGCAGGCTGCTCAACACCGAATTCGCTTCCCCGGCATGGAAGACCCTCGGGTCCCCGGCGAACACCACCTTGATGTCGGCCGGGTCGGCCAGGTACACCATGGTGCCCATGGCCGCGATCCGCAGGGTGAACACGTCGCCGTAACGGCGCCGGCAGGCCGACACGAACCGGGGCCAGTACCGCAGCATCAGGGCGGCCTGCACCGTCCGGGGCAGCGCGGGCCCGGGCGGCAGCGACGTGGCACTGCTCATACCCCACCCTACGAGCCGCGGGGCCGCCGCCGTCAACCATCGATCGCCGGAAAAGGCCCGAACGCTGGCTGCGTCCGGGCCTTCTCCGCCCCCTGGCTACTTGGCGTGGTTGTTCTGGTGATGGTGGTGCGTCGACGATCCGGGGACCGGCACGTTGTGCTGGTTGGGGAACACCTGATGCGTGCTGGCCGACGGGCCGGTGCTGGCGACGGATGTGTCGGCGTGAGCAGTGGCGACACCAACGGCGACCAGGGCGGGGGCGGCCAGGGCGAGGGCGAAACCGGCGGTGCGGGCGATGACGGTCATGTCGACTCCTTTGTCGGGTAAGGCTTTTCGTTCTTCATTTCCGGTGTTCCGGCGTTGAGATAACAATGCGCCCATCCGGAGCGGACCTGTATCGGCCGACCGGCCCCTCCACCGGACCAATCCGCTGTCCCCCGATCGGGGGAACGGGCGCCGAATTACCGACTGGCAGGCAGGCCCAACGCGCTTAGGATCGGCAGACAGATCCGAGGGGGAACCCGATGAGCATCGACCCGAGAACAGCCACCGTCGCGCTGTGCGCGGCCGTGCTCACCGCCTGCACCCCGACTCCGCCGCCCGATTCGGGCGGGCCACAGGTCGACGTGCTGGGCAGCATGCTCGCCAGCGAGTCCGAGATCAACGCGCTGATGAACGCCAAGGTGCGGCCGAAGACCGCCCTGCGCGCCCCGATGACCAACGCCAACTATGAGCCCGTGTCGCGCCCCGAGTGCATGGTCGTGATCGGCAACGCCATGGAGTGGGTGTACGGCGACAGCGGCTACCGGGAGTTCCGCGAAACACAGCTCGCCGATGATGCCGACGACGTGGAGATCGACCAGGCCGTCGCCAGGTTCGACAGCCCGCAGGCCGCAATGGCGCTGGTGACGCGCACCGTGGACATCTGGCGCCGCTGCGGCAACGACACCCTGACCTTCAGCTACGACGGTGGCGAGACGCAGGACGTCCGCCGGATGGCCACGCCGACCGTGCTGGACGGTGTCGACGTGACACACGACGAGCCGGTGGACGTCAACGACCGCATCACCCACCGCGCAATCCTGGCCGTCGACAGCTACGTGATCGACCTGCGGATTAGCGGATACGACATCGACGACCGCCAGACCGTGCAGCTGGCCAAGGTCATCGCCGGCCGCAACGCGCTATGACGCCTCGATAATGCACTGTGCTGCAATCGATTACGCCCGACGTTGACACGGCCACGATAACGGCGTGTACTGGGGTGTACAGGGCGCGTCACCTGCTGATCGACAGCTTCTCCCTGTTCGACTCATCCGGCACAGGGACCTCAGAAGTAATGTTCCCCTTTGGGATCCCGGTCATGCGGGTGACGCCGCTCGGAATATCGATCGCCAGCCCGTGTCGGGCACTGACAGCCGGAAAACCGTGCGCAGGCTCTGCAGGTACTGGCCGGCCAGCGGTCCGGTGGTGTAGGGCAGCTCGTACTTCTCGCACACCGCACGTACCCGCACGCTGACCTCGGCCAGTCGATTGCTGGGCAGATCCGGGAACAGGTGGTGCTCGATCTGGTAGCACAGGTTACCGCTCGAAAAGGCCAGCACCGGACCGGCTTTGAAGTTCGCCGCACCCAGCATCTGCCGCAGGTACCACTCAGCGCGACTCTCCTCTCGCAGCGTTTCCGGTCCGAACCGCTCCGCGCCGTCAGGGAAATGACCGCAGAAGATCACCATGTGCGCCCACAGATTACGCAATACGTTGGCACCCAGATTCGCAACCAGGGTCCGTTTCCAGCGCCGCAGGCTCAGCGCCGGAATGGCGACGTAGTCCTTGATGAGCTGCCGACGGATCTTGCCCTTCAACTCCCGCCGAGCGGCGGCTCTGCCCTCGCCGGTGGTCGCCCGGTCCCGGGCGGAGTAAAAATCGTGTAAGGCGATTCCCCATTCGAAGATTAGGGCCAGCAACATATTTCGCAGCGGCTGCACCAGATGCTGACGTTCCCACTGCTGGTCTCGGCTCATCCTCAAGATGCCGAAGCCGAGATCGTCGTCGACCCCCACCACGTTGCTGAACACGTGATGGTGGTAGTTGTGCGAATAGCGCCATTGCCTCGACGGGCCCACCATGTCCCACTCCCAGGTGCTGGAGTGGATCTCGGGATCGTTCATCCAATCCCACTGGCCATGGCCGACGTTGTGCCCGATCTCCATGTTCTCAACCGATTTCGCGTACGCCAGCACCACCACCCCGGCCAGCAGACCCGTCTTCGAACGGCTACCGGCGATCAGCAACCGTGCGGCCACCTCGAGAGCCCGCTGAAACACGATGGTGCGCCGGATGTAGGAGGCGTCCCGCGCGCCGCGCGATTCCTCGATGTCGCTGCGGATGGCGTCGAGTTCCGCGCCGATCGCGTCGATGTCGGCGCGGCTCAACTTCGCGTATGCGGCGATGTCTCTGATAGTCAGTGTTCCCGGTCCGTCTGTGTGCGGCGGCATGGTCCGGGCCACCTGGGTGAATATTGTCAGCCTATGCCCTGATACCGCTCCCTGCCACACCGCCGTCAGGGCACGAAACATCCGCATGATCGAGCCATCTCGCTACGCCCGCAGGGCCCCGAGCAACTCCGGCAAGGGCACGGTGGCGACGCGGATCGCGGCGTCGCCGACTCCGAACGGCAACACCAAGTTGTCGGCGTGCAGGAACGCGCCGCAGGAGTACACGACGTTGGGAACGTAACCATCGCGTTCGTCGTCGGCCTGGCCGAGCAGCGGCTCGGTGAGCCTTCCGAGAATCCTGGTCGGATCGTCCAGGTCGAGCAGGACCGCTCCGATCCGGTAGGTGCGCATCGGCCCCACGCCGTGTGTGAGCACGAGCCATCCGTCATCGGTCTCGACGGGCGGCCCGCAGTTGCCCAGCTGAAGCGCCTCCCAGGGCCGCGTCGGCTGCTGGCACGGCACCGAGTTCGCCCAGATCGCCGGGTGGTCCGAGTACGCGATGGTGTTCGATTCCCGGTCGGATCTCGACATGGCCACGTACCGCCCGCGGATCCGACGCGGAAACAGGGCAAGTCCTTTGTTGGCGGCGGCCCGACCGACCATCGGCGCAGACGTGAACGACTGGAAATCCGTGGTAGCCAGAAGCTGCTGGCTGATGCGCGAGCCGCTGTACGCCGTATAAGTGGCATAGAACGTCACCGAACCGTCGTCGTCGACGAATCGGACGAACCGCGCGTCTTCGATACCGCCGGCTTCGGCACTGCTCACGGGCCACAGCACACGCTCGGAGAGCACGGTGTCATCCGAGAATTCGACCCCGTACGCGCGGTCCGCGATCGACCGGATCAACGCCATCGTCGCCGGCGCGTGCCGACGGGTGCTGCGATGCCGCTGCAATTGCTCGAGCCGCTCGTCGAGGTCAGTGCGACTGAACCGATCGTCGAGCGCATCGAGCACATAGTCAGAAGCCTCGCGCCCGTCGTGCAGCCAGGCCAGTTCGGTGCGGAACACCTCAGCGTCGAGGAGGGTTGCCACGGTGGCACCGGTGGTGGCGAACCGCGACGGGTCGTCGACCACGACGTGACCCGCATCGTCGACCGAGCCGGTGCGAAAGCCGATCGACGACCGGTGTCCCTCTCCGATCCCCCGCACACTCATCACGAACCGCACACTGCCTGCGGGGGTTCCCGATTGATCCGGGTGGACGACGATGCTCGGGTTGCACAGCGCCGCACCCTCGATTGCGTATTCGTTGGTGAACACCGCGCCGAGCAACAACATTCGCGCCTCGGACAGCTCCGTGCCCGGAGCCAGCCGGTCGGCCAGCTCATCGGCGTGGCGCCGGAAGGTACCGACGAGGTTCCGGTGCCGGTTGCCGTGCCGACGAAGCACATCGTCCAATGCCGTCCGTACATCGGCCTCGTCGAATTCCAGGATGCGTGCCAGAACCTTGCCCGCCCGCGACTCCTGAAGTTCGAAGCCCTCCTGGCCCGGCACGAACAGCCGGGTGATCACCCGCGAACGGTCAGCGCGCAACCATTGCGGGCTGCGGATGGGGGTTACCGGCCGGATCGACGTCATGGGGTGGCATGGGAAAAGCGTTGTGCCTGCTGAAAAGTCGAGAGCACCGCCAGCGTGGACTCGGCGCCCTGGTTCCGGTTCACCCCGTCCGCGTGCAAGCCGTCGAATCCGCCACCGGTCTCGGGATCCCACATGAGCTCGCCGATGTCATTGGCGCCCTGGAACCAGGCCGCAGCGACCCGCACGGTTTCGGGCCAGATAGCACTCGGATCGACAGCGGTCGCCCGGGCGCAGGCGTCGGCGAGTGTGGCGACCTCGATCGGCTGCTGGTCGAATCCCGGCCGCGGATCACCGGCACCCCAACCCCCGGCAGGCGTGACCGACAGATGACCGTCGGCCGTCTCTCGATCGACCAGCCAGGCCAGCAGGTCCAAGCCCCGCCCACACAGCGCCACGTCATCAACGGCAGCACCTGCGGCGATCATGGCTTCGGCAAGAACCGCGTTGGCGTACCTCAGTCTCGGTTCTGGCCACGGCCAGGCCGGGTCACCGGTGGGCGCGGGGACACCGGCGATGTAATCGGTGATGAGTGCGAGGGCCGCGCCGTGTCCGGGGTCAGCGGCGAGTAGCTCAGCAGCTCCCAGCACGGCGAACGCCATCGCCCGAGGCCATACCGACCTCCGCCGTGCGGCACGCTCGAACTGAACGCCGGCCATTGCGCGGACCATGTCGACATCACTGTGTGCGGCTGCGGTACCCAGGCCCCACAGGCAACGTCCCCAGGAGTCCTCCAGCGCCGGTTCGTCGATCCACGCACCGGTGCTGTCCATGCGGTTCCGGCAAGCGCCGTCGAGGGTCTGCGCCTCGTTCAGAAACCGCATCGCGACACCCGCCAGGCGGTTCAGATCCCTGTCGACACCGGGCGCACGGGCCGTCACCACGAGCACCCGAGCCATATCATCTGTGCAGTAACCGTTTTCGGTCCTCGGCTTGGCGAGGAGGGCATGTTCGAAGGTGCCGCTGCCGTCCGTCATCCGCAGCAGGTGGTCGAACCGCGGCATGGGCAACCCAGTCACCGGCGTTCCGTTCGGTCGGTCAGAATCTTCCGCGCTGCTGACTGGTACGCATTGGCGATGACCGACCACGCCATCGCGGGCGCCAACCGGCGAGCCTCGGCTGCCATCGCGCCGGCCAGTCGTGGTTGGGTGAGCACACTGCGCAAGGCCTGGGTGAGCGCCTCGGGATCATCGTGTCCGACCACGATGCCCGCCCCGCTACCGAGTAGCTCAACGGCATGAGGAAACGCGGTGGCGACGACGGGCCGCCCATTGGCAACCGCGTCGACCAACACTCCGGAAGTGACCTGCTCGGTCGAGTCGTAGGGCAACACCACCACGGCGGCTGCCCGGAGCAGAGCACTCAGCGACGCCGCACCGATGTAGCCGGAGTCGAAGTGCACCGCGTCAGCCAGACCCTTCGATCGAGCCTTCTCGATGCAGGAGTCGCGGTAGTCCTCACCGTCCGCGGCGAGCACCTTTGGGTGGGTCCGGCCGGCTACCAGGTACCGCGGGCGGCCATTGAGCTGGTGTAAGTCGGCCATTGAGTCGATGACCCGCTCGATCCCCTTCCCCGGGCCGAGCAGACCCCAAGTCAACAAGGTGGGTCTGCCGGCGCGCTTGGTGGGAGCGTGAGGCGGCACGACGGCACCGTGCGGGATCGTGGTGACTTTGCTCGGGTCGACATGAAAACCGCGGCACAGTCGCCGGCGGGCCGACTCGGACATTACGACTACCTGGTCTGCCAGCGCCGCGACCATCTCCAGTGCTGAACGCTGGTGCGGTGTCGGGCTTTCGGGAACCGTGTGTACGACCACGATCGACGGGATATCGAGGTCGCCGATGATGTCGACGATCTCGTCGCCGTCGACGCCTCCGTAGATGCCATACTCGTGCTGGATCACGGCAATGTCGTTTCGGCTGAGCAGATCCGAGCACGCCGCGACCGACGCGGCCGACCCGTTGACCAGCTCTCCGACCACCATCCCGTCGCGAGCCGGCGAACCATCAGCGACCCTGACGACATTCACGTCCGCACCGGTCCCGGACAAGCCGTGCGCGAGTGCGGCAGTGAACGTCGCCAACCCGCATGGCGTCGGCGGATACGTGCTGAGCAGCCCGACGCTGATCGAACCGGGATAGGCGCGTACCCCGGGCGGGGTCGCGGGCAACTGCAGCACGGAAGGCGCGCTCACGACGAACCCGGCATACCGACGGCGCGGGAAACTGCCACGAAAGTCGGCCCGTCGATCGAACCTTTCGAACTCGCAATATCTTTCGGTTGGGATGAGCCCATGTCCGCATGGTTGCCGATGACCCTCGGCTCGGTAATGTGCGTAATTGTCGACCTCGCTTCGGTTCGCGGCCGACATCTCGGACTGCTCCGAGCACGTCAAGACCGACCGGTGTGGACTGAACCGAATTTCGCTGTACCGCAGGAAAACTTCTTGCTTTCCGCTAGCGCATGGATCGATTGTGCCTGATGACGGGATCCGGGCCAGAGCCTCAGTCAACGCCCCGCCACAGACGTTGTCAAACGCGCGGACCGGTGGAGTCGCCTCGTTGCCGCATCAACGACGGTGCGCGTAGGGTCGGCAGGACCGGGACCGATACAGGCCCCCAAATCAAAGGGGCCTACATGGCCGACAAATCGCCGCGACAGAGCATGTCCAAGAAGTCCGGCAAATCCCTGAAAGAAAAACGCGCGGCAAAGCGCGCCAAACACGCCGGTACGTCTTCCACCGACGACGTCCTGCATCCCAAGAAGCGCTAGACCCTAGCTCGGCCCGACCTCGGTGGCGCTGATGCCGCCGAGGTGACCGCGTGCGCTCATGACGGCCACACCTTATGATCAGCAAACACGGTCAAGGGGGTCTCATGTACGTGCGGCGGGGGGTCACAGCCGCCATCGCGGTTATCGCGCTGGCGAGTCCTGTCCTCAGCGGGTGCGACGCCGAGCAAACCAAAGACGACGACAGCACGCAGGTCGACGTGCTGGGCAGCATGCTGGCCAGCGAATCCGAACTCAACACCATCCTGGGCACCACCGGCCTGCGACCCAAGACCGCGCTGCGCCAGCCCGCCGCGCTGGACGCCGACGAGCATGCGTCGCGTCCGATCTGCCTGGCCGTCATCGGCAACGCCATGGACGAGATGTACCGCGACAGCGGATTCCGGCAGTTCCGCGAATCACTGTTCGCCGACGAGGGCGACGCGCTCGAGGTCGATCAGGCCGTCACCACCTTCGATAGCCCCACGGGGGCACGGACTCTCGTCGCCCGCACGGTCGACGCCTGGCGGCAGTGCGCCGGCGACACGCTCACCCTCACCTACGACGGCGATCGCGCACCCAGCTCGTACCTGCTCGGCAGCCCCAGCGTCGTCGACGATATCGACGTCACCCACGACCAGGCGCCCGATACACCGCAGCAAGGCAGCCGCCGCGCCATCCTGGCCGTCGAGAGCATGGTCGTCGACGTGCGGATCACCGGAACCAACCTCACCGACGCGCAGGTGGTGGAGGTCGCCGAGGCCATCGCCGGGCGCAACGCCGTCTGAGACGTCGAAAACCCTTACCGGAACGCCCCATTGATCACCGGCTCGGTGATCATGCCCATCTCCACGCCCCACATCGTGGCGATGGTGCGGTACTGCCCGGACTCCATCACGTGCACCAGCGCCAACCGCAACGACTCGGCCAGCCCCGATCCCTTGGCCACCGGCCAGCCGTAGGGCGCGGAGTCGAACACCTCACCGGCCGGCTCCAACGCACCACCGCTGAGTTTGATGGCGAACCCGGCGACCGGCGAATCGGCGGTCATGGCGTCGATCTCACCGGCGATCAGCGCGGCCGTCACCTCGTCCTGATGGGTGCGCACCACCTCTTCGATGGGCGGCAGCCCGGCCGCCACGCAGGCGTCGGACTTGGCCGGGATCTCCTCGGTCTCCTGAATCGTGCTGTACGCCACGCCAACTCGCAGCCCACAGGGCGAGCCCGGGTCGGCCGCCGTGCCGGCCCGTCGCGCNGGTGTGGCGAAAGCTGCGGCTGCGCTCCAACGAGACCGCTCCACTGCAGACCTCGATGCGCCGGGCCGTCGAGCACCGGGCCCTGATGGCCATCGCAATCGGTGACCTGGGCCTGGCAAGCACGTCGACCATGTCGGTGGCCGCCCTCGACCGTGGCTGGACGCTCTACGCGCACAACCGCAAACGCGGCGTCGCCCTGGACCAGTGCACCGACGAGATCACCGTCGGCCGGGTCTGGAATGCCTTGCGCACCCTGCACGATCACCAGATCTCCCACGGCGACCTGCGCAGCAAGGAGATCACCGTCGACGACGGCGCCGTGCTGTTCGGCGGATTCGGCAGCGCCGAGTACGGGGCCACCGACGCGCAGTTGCAGTCCGACATCGCCCAGCTGCTGGTCACCACCACCGCGCTGTACGACGCCGAATCGGCGGTCAGCGCGGCGATCGAGGCGTTCGGCCGCGACGCGGTACTCACCGCGTCGCGCCGGTTGACCAAGTCGGCGGTGCCGGCCCGGGTGCGCGCCGAGGTACNCGGCGGCGGGGACACCATGTGCCCGGCGATCTGTTGTTCGAGGCTGTCGGCCGGATAGGGCCGGACACCGGTGAGGCACTCGTAGAGCACACACGCCAACGCGTATACGTCCGACCGCGGATCGACCTTGCCGCCGTCGAACCGTTCCGGCGCCATGTAGGCCAGCGTGCCCAGGGTGCTGCCCGCCGTCGTCATCCCCGACTCACCCGCGGTACGGGCCAGCCCGAAATCGATCAGGTACACGAAGTCGTTGCCGGCGATCAGGATGTTCGACGGCTTGACGTCGCGGTGGATCAGCCCGGCTTGATGCGCGCCGTCCAGGGCCTCGGCCACCTGCTCGATCATGTTGACCACGAACGTGGGGTCCAACGGCTTACCGGTCTTGGTGAGCATGGCGCCCAGATTGCGCCCCTCGATCAGCCGCATGTCCAGATACAGCCGTCCGTCGATCTCGCCGTAGCCGTGGATCGGCACCACATGCGGATTGCTGATTCCGGCCGCGGCATGCGATTCCCGGCGGAACCGTTCCTGGAACGTGGCGTCCTCGGCCAGATGGGGCGGCAACACCTTGAGCGCGACGATGCGGTCGGTGTCGGCATCGTAGGCCTGGTAAACCTCGCCCATCCCGCCCCGGCCGATCAGCTTCTGCAGCTGATAGTGCCCGAATGGTGTCCCGTCCACCGGCATGCCGAGAAGTTACATCACGTTTGTCACGGCCGTTGGTCCAGATCACACCGCACTGGCAAAAATTGTCGCCCGCGGTGACATATGTGAACGATGTGAATTCGTAACGCTCCAGATCAGCACCAAATGCCGATATCGCCATCCGATCCGGCTACCTTGGTCGCGGGCTTGATAGCGGGTCTTGACACCGGGGTGGAAGGGGGAACATGCGCGTTGACGGACGGGACATCACCGTCACCGGCAGCCTGCTGCAACCACCGACCCGACGCACCAACGACATCCTGCGGCTGACGCTGGCCGCGATCTTCCTCGCCACGGTCATCACCAGCTCGCTGATCACCCGCTACGAGTGGGTCGCGCTGGAGCGCTCCATCTCCGAGATCGTCGGCGTGCTGACCCCCACCCAGTCCAACCTGGTGTACCTGGCCTACGGCGTCGCCATCCTGGCCCTGCCGTTCGTGATCCTGGTCAGTCTGGTCCTGGGCCGGCAATGGAAACTGTTGGGCGCCTACGCCGCCGCGGCCCTGATCACCATGCTGTCGCTGTCGATCACCGCCAACGGCATCGCCGCCCCCAAATGGCATTTCGATCTCTCCGACCGACTCAGCTCCCAGCTGTCGCAATTCCTCGACGACCCGCGCTGGATCGGCATGCTCGCGGCGGTGCTGACGGTGTCCGGGCCGTGGCTGTCCCGGCGGCTGCGGCGCTGGTGGTGGACGCTGCTGCTGGCCTTCGTGCCCATCCACCTGGTGGTCAGCGCCGTGGCGCCGGCCCGCTCGCCGCTCGGTCTGGCNACGAGATGATCTAGGCCTACGGTGTGCGGTCGCCCGCCGCCACAGCAACCTCGGACCGCGCCCCTTTCCAGGCATACGCACAAACGAGTGCACGCCGCCGCGGCCCGACAGTGCGATGATGATTTGCCATGGACAGCGCCGATTCCACCGAGCTGATCCGCCACGCCGAGGCTGCGCTCGCCGGCGTGGGCAAACTTCGCGCCGACATCGCCGATCGCATTCATGCGTCCACCGACGAGGTGGTGACGCAGACCCTGCAGTCGACTCCACTGACGAACGTCCGTCCGTACCTGGCCCGTGGCGCCCGCCTCGGCGGGCTGGCCAACTCCGAGTACCGCACGGTCGCCGATGTCCACACCGTCCCGGCGCGGCTGCTGACCCAGGTGCCCGGCATCGATATCGACGCCGCACGGGCCGTGCAAGCCGCGGCACAGGCGATGGCCGACCACATCCGTACGACGACGCGCCCCCGGCTGCGCCCCCAGCAGGACACCGAACTGCTGACCTCACTGCTGACGCTGGTCCACACCGAGACACCGGTCAAACAGCTGCGGCGGCTGATGCCGCGGCTGCGCGGCCAGTCCCCCTCCGACCAGGTGCTCGAGACGGTGGGCACCCTGCTCGGCCGGATCGAGGACGGCCGGCACGCCGACACAGACCCGTGGGCGGCCTACCGTGCCGACCCACGCCCCGTCGACCAGCTCTTGCATGAATTCGCCTCGGGAACAACCGATGTCGATGCCGCCCAGGGATTCGTCGGGGCCGAGGTGGCGGCCGAGGTCGAGCAGGCCGTGCTGAACCGCTCACTGCTGCGCACCGAATTACGCGGCTATCAGGAATTCGGCGCCCGCTACGCGCTGGCCCGCGAGCGCGTCCTGGTGTGCGACGACCTCGGGTTGGGCAAGACCGTGCAGGCGCTGGCGGTGGCCGCGCACCTGGCGACCGCCGAACAGCAGCGTCACTTCCTGGTGATCTGCCAGGCCAACACCGGAATCCATTGGGCCGCTGAGACAGCCAAGCACACCACGCTACGGGCGATCGAGATCCGGGGCAGCCGGCGCGACGCGCGCCTGGAGGAGTGGAAGACCTCCGGCGGGGTGGCCATCGTCTCCTACGAGACTCTGGGGCGCATCAAGCTGCCAGAGCGGCCCGGCCTGGTGGTCGTCGACGAGGCGCACCTGCTGCGCGACCCGAAATCCGACCGGTCCCGCGCCGTGCGCAACGTGCTGACCTCCGACAACCGGGTGCTGTTCCTCTCGGGCGTGCCGATGCACCAACGGCTCGGCGGCTTCCGGCATCTCGCCGACTTCCTGCAGCCCGACGTCGCGGGCAAGGTGGCACCGAACGCTGGCGAGCGCGGTTCGATCGCCTTCCGCCGCGCCGTCGACCCGGTCTATCTGCGGCGCGACTACCGCGACGTCGTCGACGAGCTGCCGGTACGGATCGCCACCGAGGAATGGGTACGGCCCAGCCGCACCGACCGCGACCGCTACCGCCAGGCCGTCTCCAGCGGCAATTTCAGCGCCATCCGGCAGGCCGCCTGGCCGTCCGGGCTGCCGACTCCGGGCGCCAAGCTGGACCGGCTCATCGAACTCACCAGCGAGGCCCACATCAACGGCGCCAAGGTGGTGGTGTTCTCACACTTCCCGGCGGTACTCGACGTCATTCGTAAAGCCTTGCCGGGCAACGTCTTCGGCACCATCGACGCATCGGTACCCGATCAGCAGGCCGTCGTCGACGCCTTCGCCGGCGATCGCGGCCCGGCCACTCTGCTGGCTCACATCGGCGCGGGTGCGCTGAATCTGCACCGGCTGAATGCGCCCGTGGTGTTCATCATCACCGAACCGCAATGGGAGCCGCGCACCGAGCGGCAGGTGGTCGGACGCACCCAGCGGCGCAGTGAACTGCACACGGTGCGGGTCTATCGACTACTGGCCAGGGGCACCGTCGACGAGCCGATCCGTCGCCTGGCCCATGAGCGCGACCAGGCGCCACCGCATCAGGACGAGGTGGTGCGAGCCGAGCAGGCCCGGCTGGACCGGGCCGGGCTCAGCGCGAAGTTCAGTGGAAGCGGTTGATGATCGGGATGCGTTCGATGATCCGGTCCCGCAGTCGCGGCTGCGGATAGGTCACCGGCGGCGGCACATACGGAGGCGGCGCGGACACCGGCGGGGCCGGCGGCACGTAGGCC
>NZ_LT546207.1:4442377-4446802 GCF_900078665.2 Mycolicibacterium houstonense
TGGGCGCGACCTTCTCGGCCGGCTTCGGGGCGGCGGGCTTCTGCTCCGGTTTCGGTGCCGGGCGCGCCTCGGGCGCCGATTCGCCGACGGTGGAGGCCTGCGCGGTTTCCTGAACGGCGCCCGGGTGTAGGTGCACACCGATCGCGGCCGAGGTCGCGACCACCAGGGTCACCAACGCACCGCCAACGATCGACGACAACGCGCCGACCTTCGTCCAGTGCACCTTCTTGGCCGGGGTGGCCGCGGTGTTCACCGCGAGCGCGGCGGCCAGCCCCGCACCGCGGGCAAACGCCAGATCGGCTTCGGCGGCCGTGATCACCTGGGTCGGGATGGCCTCGGCCAGCGCGTCCACAACCGCTTGGTGAGCGTCGGAACCGAGGATGAACATCGCGCTGATCGGCCGGCCGGTGAGCGTGAGCAGCCCGGCGATGTCGGTGACAAAGGTGTCCGTCCGCTCGACCCGGTCGGCACTGACGTCATCGGGGGTCACGATGGCCACCACGGCGGCGTCGGGTTCGACGATGCAGACCGCGATGTCGTCGTGCTCGGTGATCTCGGCGATGCCACTGGCCAGCATACCGGCCGCCTCGATCTCCGAGACCGCGAAGACGTTTCCGTAGCCGCGGGTGTCCAGGGACTGCATGATGTGGCCGGCCAGCGGCGCGGCGTCATTGGTCCACGTCACACCGATCGCGTGGATACGGTGCAGCCCGTCGTGTTCGGTGTCGTCGACCAATCCGCGCAGCAGACCGTCCGGGTCGTAGCCGGCGGCGTCGTCGAACGAGATCGCTCCACGGTCGACCGGGCGCCCCTCGCCCGTCGTGCCTTCGACGAGCACCCATCGAACGGCTCCCGAAGTCATCGCGAGGCCGAGCACGAGATCCATACCGATCCCCCGATCTGCCTAGTCAGTCATAACTCAGGTTACCGGTGTGATGGCGCTTACACGTGGCTGCGGGCGATCCACCGCGCAAACTCCGCAGGCCTGGAGCGACGCACCCCGGCACGCCGAAACCCCATAAGCTCATTGCATATGAGGTACCTCGTCGCCGCAGCGGCCGCGGCATCCCTGCTCTCCGGATGCGCCGTCGCAGGCACACCCACCGCACCTCCCGTGACCGATGAATGGCGTCAGGCGGTATTCCAATCGGTAGCGGGGCTGGGCGCGAAGATGGGCCCGATCGGGTCCGCGATGGTGTCCTCCGGGTACCAGACCGACTACACGGCGATGCACCGTGCCTGCACCGACATGCGCACCTACCTCGACACCATGCAACACACGGTGCTGCCGGGACCGGACGTCGAGATCAACGACGCCCTGCAGCAAGGCATCGACGGTTTCCGCAGCATGGCCGACCAATGTTCGGAACTGACACCGGCCAACAGTGCCCGCCGGCTGGGGAAGTTGGCCGTGACCATCGCCGAGGCGGACAAACACATCAAAGATGCGATCAAGCTGCTGACGGCCGCCGTTCCGAAGGGCTGACCGAAACGGGGGTGACGGTCCGAAGACCGCCACCCCCGGCCGCGGGCGCGCTAGATGTCGCCGCGCGAGAAATCGGCCAGCAGCGTCGGCACCGCCGAGTCGAACCCGGAGATGTCGAGCTGCCGCGGGTCGGCCGGATCGGCGATCGAGTTGCGGGTCGCCGTCATCGCGACGACCACCAACCGGGCGTCGATGCCCATCTGGCGGCGATAGTGCTGCAGGGCCTGGTGCGGGTGGATCTGCCCATACCAGGTCTCGTTGTCCGTGTAGATGTGGAACGTGTCCACCTCCACCCGGTTCTGCAGCGCCCACACCATCGGCAGCGCGCAGTCCGTGGCGCCCATCGGCAACCCGGCGGTGTACCGGCACACGTCGTCGAGGCGACGCCGTGGGCCGATGTCCAGCTCGGTGACGGCCGTGTGGTGGAATCCGCGGCCGCCTGCGGTGAAGCCGATGATCCGGTGGTCCGGCTCGGTGGCCGCGGTCACCAGGGCCAGCGCCGCCGACGCCTCACGGCACGTCAGCGGCAGCCCCGACACGGTCATCCCCATCGAACCCGAGATGTCCAGTGCCAGTAGCGTCCGCTTGCCCGCCGGTCGCACCGCGCCGTACGACGCGTAGAACGCGGCGTCCAGCGCATCGGCGATCCGTGGCACCGGCGCCCAGGTGGCCTGGCCCCGAGCTCCGCGACCCGATGCGTAGGTACGCTGTGCCACAAGGACATTCACCGGGTGCACGCGAGCCTGTACCAAGCGGTCCGAGTCGGCCAGCTGCGCCGCCACCGTCTCACCGACGACACCGGACAACAGACCGAGCCGGGTCAGGCGAGGCAGCTGACGCATGAGCGCCGTCTGCGGCATGCCGTGGTCGATCAGCGCCTCCCACACCGCCGGTTCGCCCAGCGCCGCATCGGGCAGCATCTCCCACGACAATCCGTTACCCCGGCCGATGATCTCGACCCACCGCGCCGGCGCCGTGGCCGCCTGCGCGTCCTCGAAGTCGGCGATGATGGCCAGCTCATCAGGAACCACCTCGGCCCGCACCGCCGGCCGCGCCGCGGTGCGCTCACCGGCCNCCCTGCTCCACCAGGCCCTCTTGGTAGTACTGGGTGTGAATACCGAAGCTGCGGCCCTGCGGGTCACACACCAGGTCGTTGTCGACGCACAAGTCGATGGCCTTGGCCGTGTAATTCGGCCCGACGACGATCGACGGATTGTTGAGCACCTTCATGAACCGCGGCGACGGCTTCCCGAACAGGGCAACCGCCGACACGTGGTCTGCCACCTCCGGCGGCATGGGTGCCGGCACCTCGTCCGGCGAAACTCCGTCGGGCACAACACTTGCGGTGACGAATCCGATGACAGCCGCGCCCTGAGAGAACCCGCCGAGCACCATCTTGGTGTCCGGGCAGTTCGCGGCCGTGGACAGGATTCTGGCCCGCGCGTCCTCGATTCCCCGTACGGCAGTTGGGAAATCCGTGGTGGCCGGGTAATCGACGGGATACACCTCCACCGATTTCGGCGCGACATGGGCGCGCAAGGTATCGATGAACGCCGTTCCCGTATCACCGACACCGGGCGCTTCCATGGTGCCGCGGGCGAATATCACCTCGGCATCCGGACACGGTGCCGCATCGGCGGACGGCATCGCCATGGTGCTCATCACGGAAGCCGCCCCCGCCATGACGGCAACCAAACCGGCACTTCCGAATTTCCCCACCAATTCATGCTGACATGACTCCGCACCACTCGCGCGATGAGAAGCGGAGGCATAGAGTTCCCTCAAGAACCAAAGAGAATTCACAGGAATCGGTGCGGACACCCCGGCCGCCTCCCGGCTTATCGCGCCCGTGAGCGACGAATTATCCTTCGCGCCAATAACTCTGGCAAAGCGATCGTCGCGCAGCGCCGCCACCCTGCGAGGCCGAACAGCCCCAGTTGGCCTGGAGCGGACCAACTTTCGATCAGTCATCGTCGACCCGAGACAGCCACAGCCAATTTCGGCTCGGTAGCTGCAATGGCCAGCCCACCGATAGCCCGCGAGTCCGGTCGTGCACCCAACCGGGCAGGCCGCTTCGCACCATTGCCCCGCGACCACAAACCCGGCCGAGCAGGCCAACCGCCCGACCAGCACGGCACCGACCGCACTACACTCCGGGCCATGGGTACACCGCCGTCGGCGGCCGGCGCACGCACACCGTCGGAGCCGGCCGCAAAGCCCCGCGGACAGCGCACGATCCGCGNTTGTCACGCGTCAAATCACCGGCTCCGGTGTAATAGGTGCCGCCGTCGGTGCCCAGCGTCAGGAAGCGGTGCACCCGCGGCCACTCGGCAACTGAAAAGGTGTAGCCCCCAGCGGCATTGGGCACCTGCTCCGGGGTCGCGGGCCGCGACTGCGGCGTCCGGCGCAGACCGATCGTCTTCAGAATGTCCATGGGGCTACTCCTTTCGTTTTCGTGGTTGTGGCGCCGCCGGCGTGTGAGGTGCTGACCGGACACAACAGCCGAAGCTGTCGAGACAGGAATCGAACCCGAAATACACCAGATAACCGATCAACGTTCGGCAGGCGGCAATACACTTGTGCGCCAGGCGATGTGAGCGTGTGAAGCGTCAACCGGAAAAGTGCTCTACCAACTGAGCTACCGCCCCTTGTAGGGGGCGGGCAGGATTCGAACCTGCGACATCTCCATCCGTAGTGGTAACCGACCGACATTCGGCCCACATCACCGGGCTCGCAGAACGGTACGCGGGCAGACCCTCCGACGCGAGCGAATTATTCGGCGTTCGGCTTCTGGGTGTTCGGCGGCTCAGGCCAGTGGCGCGACAGGTGCCGGTACGGGTGGGCCCGGTGGTGGCGGCGCCGGGGTGTTCGACGCCGGAGCCGCAGGCGCCGGGCCGGGGGCAGGCCCGGGACGCGTCTGGGGTTCGGGGGCCATGTGC
>NZ_LT546207.1:4447948-4467993 GCF_900078665.2 Mycolicibacterium houstonense
CCCCCGCCATGACGGCAACCAAACCGGCACTTCCGAATTTCCCCACCAATTCATGCTGACATGACTCCGCACCACTCGCGCGATGAGAAGCGGAGGCATAGAGTTCCCTCAAGAACCAAAGAGAATTCACAGGAATCGGTGCGGACACCCCGGCCGCCTCCCGGCTTATCGCGCCCGTGAGCGACGAATTATCCTTCGCGCCAATAACTCTGGCAAAGCGATCGTCGCGCAGCGCCGCCACCCTGCGAGGCCGAACAGCCCCAGTTGGCCTGGAGCGGACCAACTTTCGATCAGTCATCGTCGACCCGAGACAGCCACAGCCAATTTCGGCTCGGTAGCTGCAATGGCCAGCCCACCGATAGCCCGCGAGTCCGGTCGTGCACCCAACCGGGCAGGCCGCTTCGCACCATTGCCCCGCGACCACAAACCCGGCCGAGCAGGCCAACCGCCCGACCAGCACGGCACCGACCGCACTACACTCCGGGCCATGGGTACACCGCCGTCGGCGGCCGGCGCACGCACACCGTCGGAGCCGGCCGCAAAGCCCCGCGGACAGCGCACGATCCGCGGGCTCGATGCCGAACAGCGTCGCGCCCACCGTCGCGAGCAATTGTTGACGGCCGCCTTCGACCTGATTGCGCGGGACGGATACGCCAACACCTCGATCGAGCAGATCTGCCAGACGGCATACGTCGGCAACAAGGCGTTCTACGAGGTGTTCGACAGCAAAGAAGACTGCTACCTGGCCCTGCTCGCCCAGATCGCCGGCCGGATCGAACAGCAGGCGGTCGAGGCCCTGGCCGATGCGCCCGACGATGCCGACGAAACCGTCCACCGCCTGCTGTCGGCGTTTGCCCACGCCCTGGTCGATGATCCCCGGGTGGCCGTGGTGGCCTTCGGAGAATGCGCCGGCATATCGCCGCGGGTCGAACGGCTGCGCCGCGAGAACCGGCGCTGGACGGCGGCGTTTCTGGAAGATCTGTGGCGGAAGCGCGAATTTCCGTGCCTGCCCGATACCGGCGCGGTCGACTATCACGCCTTGGCGGTGTCGACGGTGGGCGGGCTGTTCGAAAGCGTGGCCGACTGGCTGCACCAGCGGGAAACCGACACCGACTCGCCGCCGACCATCGACACCCTCGTCAGCAATCTGACGAGCTTTGTCGCGGTGGTGCGCGCCGGCATCGCGGCGTCCGCGCGCTGAATCTGGCAACCGTGGTTCGCAACAAGAACTCTTGTTGCGAAAAGTGGGCCTTGTCACATATCGCCGACCGCTGGTAGCTTTCCGGCAGCATGCGAAGTGGCGCCCGTCACATTTGCGACGGGCGCGCTGGTCGCAGGCTCCATGCGCCGGTCGTGCCAGCTGGACGGCCGCTCACCACGATGGGGAAGAAGGCACAGCATGAGGGGTCGGGGTCGGGGGGAACGGTCGCGCCGTGCGCGCCGCCAGCGCGGTTCACGCCGCTGGGGGTCGATGCTGCTGGCCGGCGGCGTCGTNTCATTCGACGGATTCGGTTTGAGCGTCCCGCTGTTCTTCTACGGAAGCACCGTGCCGGAAGGCGACTCGTTCCACACGGTCCCCTACCCCGCACAGATCAACGTGAGCATCCCGATCATCTCCGATCTGCCCGGGCTGTCCGACATTCCGTACTGGCCGCAGTCGCTCAAGCGATCCGAGCAGATCGGGGCGGGCTACCTCGAGCGGGACATCGCCGCCACACCGGCCGGCGAGAAGGTGACCATCATCGGCATGTCGCAGGGCACCGAGGTCGCCGAGATCGTGCGCGCGAAGATGGCCCAGGATCCGAATTATGTTGCCAACGCCGACAATTACGAGTTCGTCTTCATCGGTGACCCGTACCAGCCCAACGGTGGCATCCTCACCCGGTTCACCTCGTGGAGCGAGGTGCCGGTGCTGGGCGACCTCTTCCCGCTCGGTCGTCCCGGCCCCTCCGACAGCCCGTTCAAGACGACGTACTACCAGAACCAGTACGACGGCTTCGTCGATTTCCCGGCATATTTCAACGCGCTCGCCATCGCGAACGCGCTGGCCGGGATCGCGTTCGAGCACGTCTTCCCCGGGTACGTGCTGGAACACCCCGACGGTCCCAACGCGGTGACCACGCAGGTCGGCAACACCACCTACGTGCTGCTGCCCCAGCACCTGCCGCTACTGGCACCGCTGCGCATCCCCGCTGCCCTGATCGGCGCCGAACGCTTCGTCGACTTCATGGATCCGGTGCTGCGGGTGTTCGTCGAGATGGGATACGACCGCACCGCCGACCCCAGCCAGGTCAAGGAATTCGGCTGGGTCACCCCGCCGGACAAGATCCGCGACGGCCTCGCCGCACTGCCCGCGGCCTTCGAGCAATCAGCGGCCATCCTGCGCGGCGAACCGTATAACCCGACCGTGCCCAAGCCCATCGTCTCGGGTACCCAGCCGACCACCCCGGTCACCGAGCATCCGATCGATCCGGTGGGCACCTCGCCGTTCGAGCAAGGAGTGCGCCAGGCCGTGGAGGACGTGGCGGGCGCGCTGTCGGACGCCACCAGGCCCCTGGCCAAGGTGCTGCAGGCCATCGGCGGTGCGACGGCGCCGCGCCCGACCGTCAACCCGGCAGTCACCCCGGCCGACAGCCCGGCCCCGGCGGACATCAGGGCGGACGCGAAGGATGCCGACGAGGCTGCCGTCAAGGTTGGCGGCGAGGACACGACCACGGGCACCGCCGCTCCGGACGATGACGACGCGCAGACCGGCACCGAGCCGAAGACCACACCGGTACGTAAGGCGCGGACGCGGTCGGACTCGTTGCGCACCGATCCGGCGCCGCGGTTGCGGGTGGTCCGGGATGCCTCCGGTGCCCGCACCGCCGCAGGCTCGCCTGCCCCGGAGTCACGTCCAGGGGCGGTGAGAGACGCCGAGCCGGACCATGACCGGCCCGACCGGGCCTCCGCTCATACCCGGAGGCAGGCCGCGAAGTCTGCGGCCTCCGAGCACGAGCGGCCGGCGAAACACGAGAGCGCGCAGGCGGGTTAACCGTTCGACGGTGGGCGCTGCGGGCGACGCTGGATCCGCAGCGCCTGCGTCGGAACCTGGAGATCGGTGGTCGGCGGCGCAGCCAGCACCGTCGTCGAATCTTCTTTCAAACGAACGATTCTCGGCACCGATGCGGCGCGGGGCTGACGAACGATGGTCGGCGGAGCGAGGGCCTCGGTGCTGGGTTCGGGCGCAGAATCCTTCGCCGGCTTGGCCGCACGGCTCTCGCGGCGCGTCAGGTATCCGGCGAACGGACCGGTGAACACCATGACGGCCAGCACCAGGAAACTCAGCACGCACACCGTCACATCGAACGTACTGGTGATCTGCTGGGCCAGGTTGTTGCCGTAGACCGCATCGGGCGCTGCCCCGGCGTAGCGGGGTGCCAGGGCCACACCGATCGCCACGTTGGCAACGGTGAACACGAACAACACCGCACTGAACGCGGCGGCCACCGTCGTCGACGTCAGCCCCTTGTCCAACTGGCGGTGCAGCCACCGCGCCACCAGCGCGGTGACCAGGTTGAACACCGTCATCGCCACGGTGTCGTACAGGGCGCGGGGAAGGTCCAGCGACAGCGCGATCAGGTAGTCCACCACCCGCAGCGTCGCCGCCGCGAAGGCCCAGAAGGCGATCAGCGTCAGGCACTTCTGCGCGGCGCCGCGGTAAGCGCCGATGGTCGGCGGTTTGATCAGGAAGACCGCGTACAGCGTCGTCGGCGCGACGATCGCGGCGGCCACCGCCCAGGCCAGGTAGCCCTCGTACCCCACCGCGGCGGTCGAGGTGTTCTGGGCGATGCCGTGAAAGGCGTCGATGTCGCGACCGATACCCGCCAGCCACACCAGCATCGCGGCGACCGCGCCCGAAACACCGATGGCAGTCGTGGCCAGCCGCGCCGCACCGGTCCGCTCGGTCAGCCAACGCGAGGCGATGACGAGCGCGATCATCGCCTCCGCACCGTAGAGCAGCGTGGTGACGATCACCGCGATGTCGTGGCCGCCGAACTCGACCTGGGTGACGAACAGGTACCGCAGCCGCCAGTAGAGGTTGAACGCGACCGACAGCGTGGCCAGTGCGATCGAGAGGAATCCGATCACCCGCGCCGCGGTGTACCAGCGACGAAACCTGTTGTCCTCGATCGTGATCGACGTGATGGGCGGCTGACCGGCCAGCACAGCGCCTGCCACGCCGAGCAGCATCCCCGGGCCGACACCCGGCGGAACGGCCCCGGTTCCACCACCACTGACCGTCTGCGCCAGGTGATACCCGACGAAGCCGACAACCACCACGAGATAGGCGGCGGTCAGGGCGAACCGGATCCGGCCGGTGCGCCGGACATCGGATTGGGGTGTGCCCAGCCGGAACGGCCCGACATGCGGTGCCAGGGCAGCGGCGACCGACAGCAGCGTCACGATGGCCAGCACCATGAACGTCGACCCCGCACTGCCGGGCACCCCGACACCGAACTCGAGGTTCCACGGCAGCAGCAACGCGACGACGAGTAGCGCCACGGCAAGGCCATCGCGCACCCGGTTGGCCCGGGCGGGCACGTAACCGACCCGCGGGGACCGCGCCACTGCCGGCGCGGCCGTCGTCGCCACCTGGACGGTGGCGGTCGCGTCGTAACGCTCGTCGCTCACGTACCGATTCCTCCTTATGAGTGACACCGCACGGGACTCAACCAGCGTGCTCACTTTTGCTCCGGCGCACAAGCAGCGCTGGCAGCCGCGGTCATTCGGCCACCCAGGTCCACCGAGGTTGTCCGGTAGCTTGGAATCGTTCGTCGGGGCTCGGACAACATGCAAGAAGCAAGGAGTGGAACCGTGGACGTAGTCCTCGGGGTGGCGGTCACCGGGCGTGTGGCGCGCTTGGCCATGATCGGATCGCCCGCGAGCGGCGGCCAGGTTCTGGACCAGTACGCCCTCGATCTGCCCGACGACCTGGTGGCCGAGATGGCTGAGCTGGCCGAGACCATCATCGGCACGCACCGCGCGGTGGCCGAGTCGGGTAACAACGTCGCCGCGACCCGCCTGTGCCTGCCCGACTCCTCGGCCGCCGACACGCTGCGCCAGACCGTGCTCAACGCCGGGGTACCGAACGTCGAGGTGGTCACCGAATCCGAGGCCGCAGCCGCGCTGGCCCACAGCGTCGGCGCGGACGCCGCGCTATTGCTGGCCGACGATGACACGGTCTCGCTGACAACCGTCGGCGAGGATGCGGGCTCTTCTACCTCCACATTGGCCACGATGCCGATCGGCACCGCCGGGGTTGCCGCCGCATGTGCGGCGGTGCTGCAGCACGTGCCCGCCGACGAGGCCCCGACCCGGGTGGTCCTGGTCGGCCAGCGACTCGATCTTGATTCCGTTGCCGCAGAACTTCGTTCGACGGCGCCGGTCGAGGTGCCGCAGGACGCGGGCTACGCAATCGCCCGCGGCGCCGCCCAACTGGTCGACAACCTGGCACCGGCCGGCGCGTCGACCCAGATGGCACCCGCAGTGCTCGANAACCCAGCCCGCGGTCGAGTTGCCCACTCAGACGGTGCCGACGTACACCACACCGGCCTACACCCCGCCGGCCGAACAGCCGGTGACCCAGGCCCCGTCGGGTGGGGGTTACTCGTCAGGCGACGGTGAGTCTTCCGGCAGCGGCTCGTACGGTGGCTCCGGCAGCTCCGGCAGCGACAGTGGCTCCGGCGGCTACGACGAGTCACCCATGACGACGACGCCCCTGAGTCCGTAACCTCCGCCGCACCGAAAGGATGGCTGTAGTGGCCAAGAAACGCTGGAAAGACCTCTCCCCCAAGGCCAAGACGGCCGTGATCGCGGTGGCCGCGGTCGACGCCGGGTTGCGCGCCTGGGCGTTGCGGGATCTTTCCGGGCGCCAGCCGAACCAGATCAACGGACCGAAGTGGTTGTGGGGCAGCGCTCTCGGCGTGCTGGGGACCTCGGGTGTGCTGCCTGCGGTCTATCTGATCGCCGGACGCAAGTCCTGAGCGTCGGGCCCTAAGTGCCCTTCACGTTGAGCACCTGACGGAGTTCGTGCTCGATCTCTATCAGACCGGCCGCATCGGCCATCACCACGTCGATGTCCTTGTAGGCGTCGGGGATCTCGTCGATCCACTCCTCACCGTGGCGGTACTCGATGCCCCGCATCCGCTGCGCCAGATCGTCGGCAGTGAACCTGCGGCGGGCCTCGTTGCGGGAGAATCGGCGGCCCGCCCCGTGCGGAGCTGAGCACAGGCCGGCGGCATTCCCCTTGCCGCGCACCACATACGAACGCGTTCCCATGCTGCCCGGGATCAGTCCCATCACGCCCGTGTGCGCGTCGATCGCCCCCTTGCGGGTCAGCCACACCTCACGACCACCGTGACGTTCCTTGCGCGTGTAGTTGTGATGGGTGTTGATCCGCTCGACCTCGAAGTCACCGGCGGTCTGTGGCTGATCCAGGTGGGCATAACCCATCCATGCGGCGAATACCCACATGTAGCGGTCCATCATCTCGGCGCGATTCTCGAATGCGAACCGCTGCGCCCAGTTCAGGTCCCGCAGATAATCGGCGAACTCCGGCGTGCCCTGCGGCAGGTAGGCGAGATCCGGGTTGGGCAGATCGATCCACCACCGCTTCATCAGCTTCTGCGCGATCTTGATGTGCTTCTGGGCGATCTTGTTCCCCACCCCGCGAGAACCCGAGTGCAGGAACAGCCACACCCGGTCGTCCTGATCCAGGCACAGCTCGATGAAGTGGTTGCCGCCACCGAGGGAACCGAGCTGCTGGCGCCACTTGGGCGAGTGCGAGAGGTCGATCTCCCCCTGCTCCGCCAGATGCTCCAGATCGGTGATACGGCCCGCCGTGAACGGGAACCGGGCCAGCGTGTCGTTGTAGTTTCCCGGCGACAGCGGAATCGTCGTCTCGATCGCCGTGCGCAGCGCTGCCAGGTCACGGCCTTCGAGGTCGGCGGCGGTGAATTCGGTGCGCGCGGCGATCATGCCGCAGCCGATGTCCACGCCCACCGCGGCCGGGATCACCGCGTCGATCGTGGGGATCACGGTTCCGACAGCGGACCCCTTGCCGCTGTGGGCATCGGGCATCAGCGCGACATGCGGATGCACGAACGGCATCGAGGCAGTCTGCTTCGCCTGCTCGATGGTGTTGTCGTCGATCTGGCTGGCGAAGCTCACCAGCTTGTTCTCGACGCGGTGCTCGGTCATGCCATCGATTCTCCCGAACCTGTCGAGTCATTACCCCGATCCCGGTCGGTACACGAGCGGGATCGGGTCCGTGCTTGAGAGCGGAACGGTTGGGCCTACGGCGGAGGTCACGGGGTGTTGCGTGACGCAGCGCTTGCACCGGACTGGCGCAAAACGGTACTTACGCGCCAAACTAGATTCCGATCGGATAGACATCGTCGGCACGGGGGTCCGATGAAGCTTGGTTGGTATGTGTTCATGCACCGCCCTGACGGTGGCGTGATGCCTATCGCAGGATTCTGGCGCAAGCGTGACGCGCTGCGGTGGGTCGAGGAGCACGCCGAACCCGATCACCGCCTTGAAGTCCATCGGTTCAGCTGGTGGTCAGCCGACGCCGCCGGTCAGCGGACGGTAGGGAACCCGGCGAGCCGCTGCCAGGGGACAGACGAGCACCGATAGGCCGCCAACCCATTCGGCCCGCACAAACCAAACAGGCCCCCTCGAAAGGGGGCCTGACCTGGGTGGCAGATGCAGGATTCGAACCTGCGTAGGCGTAAGCCGACGGATTTACAGTCCGCTCCCATTGGCCGCTCGGGCAATCTGCCGGGTTTCGCGCCGCCCCGTTTCCGGTTTGGTGCGAATAGCAGGGTACAACGAGGACATACCCAAGTTACAAACCGGCAGGACAATCCGGCTTCGACGTCGTCATCACGGTGGCGTAGCTCACTTGCCGAGTTACCCGCGTGTGGTGCGGTCAGCAAGGTGCGACGAGGATGTACCTAAGCTACAAACCGGCAGCATTCACCGAGGGAAGAGGAGAGGCGTCCAATGGCGGATTCCAGCTTCGACGTCGTCAGCAAGGTCGACCGTCAGGAGGTCGACAACGCGCTCAACCAGGCCGCCAAGGAACTGTCCACCCGCTTCGACTTCCGCGGGACCGACACCACCATCGCCTGGAAGGGCGAGGAGTCCATCGAACTGGTCAGCTCCACCGAGGAGCGGGTCAAGGCCGCGGTCGACGTGTTCAAGGAGAAACTCGTCCGCCGCGACATCTCGATGAAGGCCTTCGAAACCGGCGACCCGCAGCCCAGCGGCAAGACCTACAAGGTGTCCGGCGAGATCAAGCAGGGCATCAGCAGCGAGCAGGCGAAGAAGATCACCAAGATCATCCGCGACGAAGGGCCCAAGGGTGTCAAGGCCCAGATCCAGGGCGACGAGATCCGGGTGAGCTCGAAGAAGCGTGACGATCTGCAGGCCGTCATCTCCCTGCTGAAGGGGTCCGACCTGGACGTGGCGCTGCAGTTCGTCAACTACCGCTGAGCGGCCGCGTTGAGTCTGCGCTGAGGGCGCCGGCCTCTCGCGGTTTCGCGCCCTCAGCGCAGAGTCGATTGGGTGCTAGTCGACCGCTCAGGCGCTGGTTTCGGCCGCGGTCGCGGTGTAGCGGCTGGGCCGGTGCGCCAGCCCGTAGTGACCTCGTAGCGTCGTCGCGGTGTAGTCGGTGCGGAACAACCCGCGCCGCTGCAGGATCGGCACCACCTGCTCGACGAAATCCTCCAGGCCGCCAGGCAGATACGGCGGCATGACGTTGAAGCCGTCGGCTGCGCCCTCGGTGAACCACAGCTCCAGATCGTCGGCCACCTGTTCGGCGGTGCCGGCGAAGGTGCGGTGTCCGCGCCCGCCGCCGAGCTTGGCGATCAGCTGGCGCACGGTCAGCGACTCGCCGGCAGCGAGGTCTTTGACCAACTGGTAGCGGCTTTTGTTGCCCTGGATCTGTTCGATGGGCGGCAGTGCCGGCAGCGGCGCGTCGAGCGCATGCGCGGTCAGATCCACGCCCAGCATCTGCGAGAGCTGACGCAGGGAGTACTCGGGCGAGATCAGGTCGGTGAATTGCTGTTCGAGCTCGAGGGCAGCCTCTTCGGTGGGCCCGATGAACGGCACGATGCCGGGCAGGATCTTCACCTCGTCGGCGCTGCGGCCGAACTTCACCGCACGGGACTTCACGTCACGGTAGAACGCCTTGCCGTCGGCGACCGAGCGCTGCGCGGTGAAGATGGCCTCGGCGTAGCGCCCGGCGAAATCCTTACCGGATTCCGAGGACCCGGCCTGCACCAGCAGCGGACGGCCTTGCACCGAACGCGGTGTGTTCAGTGGGCCACGAACCTTGAAGTGTTCGCCGTGGTGGTCGATCCGGTGCACCCGCTCGGTATCGGCGAAGGTGCCCGTGGCCTCGTCCAGGACCAGTGCGCCGTCCTCCCAGCTGTCCCACAAAGCCGTTGCGACCTCGACGAATTCGGTGGCGCGCCGATAGCGTCCGGCGTGGTCGGGGATACCGTCGACGCCGAAGTTGGCCGCCTCGTCCTCACCCGCCGAGGTCACGATGTTCCACCCGGCCCTGCCGCCGCTGATGTGGTCCAGCGAGGCGAAGCTACGGGCCAGCGTGTAGGGCTCGAGGTAACCGGTGGTGGCGGTGGCGATCAGGCCGACACGTTCGGTGACCGTCGCCATCGCGGTCAGCAAGGTGATCGGCTCGAAGATCGCCTGCGTGTTGTGTTTGACCCGCGGCCCCACCGCCAGTCCGTCGGCGAAGAACACCGAGTCGAGTTTGCCGCACTCGGCCACCTGCGCCAGACGCTGAAAATGCCTGACGTCGGTGAGGTTTCGCACGTCGGTACGAGGATGACGCCACGCGGCTTCGTGGTGGCCGACCCCCATGAGGAATGCGTTGAGATGCAGTTGGCGTGGCAATGGTCTCCCTCTTCTACGTGGTGTTACGCCAGCCCGACAATCGCCCTTCGATCGCCACCAGGATGCCGTTGAAGATCACGCCCACCAGCGCGATGGTGACGATGCCCGCGTACATGTCAGGAATCTGGAAGTTGAGCTGGGCGGCGGTGATCAGATACCCCAACCCGGCCTTCGCGCCGACCATCTCTGCGGCGATGAGCACGAGGATCGAAGAAGCTGCCGCCATGCGCAGACCGGTGAAGATGGTCGGCACCGCGGCGGGCAGGATCACCTTCTGGAACAGCCGGATCGGCGAAAGCCCGAGTGAGCGCGCCGATTTGATCAGCAACGGGTCGACCGTGCGCACTCCGGAGATGGTGTTGAGCAGGATCGGGAACGACGCCGCGTAGATCACCAGCGCCACCTTGGAGGTTTCGCCGATCCCCAGGATCAGGATGAACACCGGCAGCAGCGCGAGTGCCGCGGTGTTGCGGAACAGTTCCAGGATCGGGTTGAGGAACTCGGCCACCGGCCGGTACCACGCGATTGCCACGCCCAGCGGGATGCTGACCGCGATCGCCACGGCCAGACCGGCCAGCGCCCTCGACAGACTGGCCGAAACGTGCTCGGCCAGTTGTCCGTTACCGGCGAGGGTGAACCAGGCACTGACCACTTCGGAGAACGGCGGGAGAAAGACCTTGTCCACCAGGCCGATCCGGGGCGCCACCTCCCACAGCGCCAGGAACGCGCCGATCACCACGGTGGGCCGCAGGAGGCGCCACGCGATGGCCCGCAGGCGGTGACGACGCTTGGGCTCCGGGGCGGCCTGCGACGCATCGCACGGCGTGTCGACCGGGGACTCGACGGGGGCCACGGCGATGGCACTAGGCATGTTGCGCCTCCTCGGATCGGGCGCGTTCCACCTCGTCGTGCAGCAGCGTCCATATGTGGTGGCGTTGCGCCCGGAAGCCCGCGCTGGACCGGATGTCATCGGTGCCGCGATCGATGTCGACGTCGACGATCTTCTTGATCCGGCCCGGCCGCGAGGTCAGCACCGCCACCCGCTGCCCGAGATACAGCGCCTCGTCGATGCCGTGCGTGATGAACAGGATGGTCTTGCCGGTGGCCTGCCAGATCCTCAGCAGTTCGTCCTGCAGCGATTCGCGGGTCTGGGCGTCGAGCGCGGCGAACGGCTCGTCCATCAGCAGCACCTCGGGATCGAAGGCCAGGCTGCGGGCGATTGCGACGCGCTGCTTCATCCCACCCGAGAGCTCGTGTGGGTAGCGATCGGCGAAACCCGCCAGCCCGACCAGCTCGAGATACTGCTCGGCCCGTCGCCGGCGTTCGGTCGCGGGTAATCCTTTTGCCTCCAGGCCGAATTCGATGTTCTTGCGGGCGGTGCGCCAGGGCAGCAAAGCGTACTGCTGGAACACGATTCCGCGGTCCAGGCCCGGCCCGGTGATCGGCTCGCCGTCGAGCAGGATCTCCCCTGAGGTCGGCTGGGTCAGCCCGCCCAACAGGTCCAGCAGGGTCGACTTGCCGCAACCGCTGGGCCCGACCAGCACCAGGAACTCCCCGGCCGCCAGGTCGATGCTGATGTCCTTGATCGCGGTGAAGCCGGTCTTCTCCCCTCGGATCGCGAACTGCTTGGTCACGCTGCGCAGGCGCAGCTTGGGTTGCGCGCTCTCGGTTTGGGTACTCACCGGTGTGCCAATGCCTTACCGTCGGGCCCGCTGCCTTCGGGGTAGGTCCCGTTGGCATAGGGATTGAGCTCGTTGGTGTAGAGGTCCGCGGCCTTCAACTGGCCCTCCTTGAGCTCGCCGTTGCGGACCAGCCAGTCGATCCAGGTCTGCAGTTCACGCTCGGCGATCACCGCCCCGGCCACCGGAACCCCTGGGCTGCGCCAGTATTCGATGGCCTTGGTGTCCTCGTTGCGGTGCCGCTTGTCGATGATCTCGCGGAACTTCGCCACCACCTCGTCGCGTGGGGTCACCTGCGTCCAGCGAATGGCCCGGGCGGTGCCTTGAACGAAATCGGCGACCGCATCCCGGTTTTTGGCCAGAAAATCGTCGCGAACCACATAGGTGCCATAGCTGAACGCACCGAACAGCGACTTATCGGTGAACAGCGGCCGGATGCCACCGCGTTCCAGCGCCGACTCCCGGTAGATCTCGTTGAGTGCGGCGACGTCGATCTGGCCGTCTCGCAGGGCCTGCTCGGTGTTGACCGGCGGTACCACCGTGAGGGTGACGGTCTTGATCTCCTCGTTGCTGAGCCCCTGTTTGGCCAGCCATTCCCGGGTGAGGAACTCGTGGTGGGCACCGAGCGTGTTCATCCCGACCTTCTTGCCGATCAGGTCGCGCGCCGAGCGGATCGGACTGTCCTCCAGCACGTAGTACCCGGTGTACTCGTCCTCGTCCGCGCCGTAGGAGCTGAGCACCGAGGTGATCGGCGCACCCGCGGCATTGAGCTTCACCACCGCGCCGTTGAACGCCGAACCGAATTCGATGTCGCCGGTGGCCACCGACTGGATGTCCTGCGGGCCGCTCGTTGTGTTGCCGACCCACTCCAGCTTGACGTTGTTGAAATAGCCGAGTTCCTCGGCCAGTTCGGGGAATTCGACCTCGCCGGTCCAGCCCTGGTATCGCAGCACCGTCTTGCCGTCTTCGGTGCGCGCCGCCTCACCCGAGGAGCCACACGCGGTCAGCGTCATCACGAGCGCGCAGAGCATCGCGAGAACCGAACTGATTGGGCGCATGGCCGTTGTCCCCCATGGAGTCGCACGGATTGGTGTGGCTCATGGTGGCAACAAACCGGGGGCGGGTAACCCTTTAGCCTCGCGAAGAATCGAAAGCTCTACATCGGCCGAGCGTGAAGACGATCGCGAGATTGTCGGGAAATCTCGCGATCTTCTTCACGCTGGGCGGTCAGCGATCAGGCGCCGCCGAACTGCGGCTGCAACACCGGGGCGAGCGCCGAGAGCGGGATGTGCGCCTGCACCGTGCCGCCGTCCATCGACCACTGCATCAGGCCCGGGCTGAAGTTGATCGGGCTGTCGCGGCCGACCGGGTAATCCGGCATGTACAGGATCAACTCGTCCGGCGTCAGTGCCCAGGCCTTGTAGCCGCCCGAGTAGACGTTGTCCGGAGTCCAGCGGTCCGGGGTGAACGGATAGGTGCCGGGCTGGTGTGGCGGCGGCGCGGCATCGAGTGCGGCGACGATGTAGGGCTCACCCAGGCGCGGGATCTCGGCCCGGTGGTCGACGCCCGGCTTGAACAGATCGGCCAGCTGCAACTGTCGCCCGTCGGCGAATGTGAAGGTGCGATAGGCGTCGCTGACGATGGGCGCGTTCGGATGTGCGAGGGCGTCGGTACCGACCGTGCCCGAGTACATTTCGTGGAAGACGGCCGTCATCGCGCCGCCGTGCTGAAAGATCTCGAACTGTTGCTCGCCGAAGCTGTCTTGGACCATCTTCTGCGCGGCGTTGCGCCAGTTGTTCATCAGGTTGGTCAGGTACTGCCGGATGACGGGGTTGTCCACCAGATCGCCGGGCAGCGCCATCTTGATGTTGCGAACCGCTTTGCGGTCCGACACCACCGACGCGTTGCAGAATTGCCCGTCCCACTGCCCGGCCAGTTCGTCGCAGAATGACGCCGCCGACGCCGCGGCGGGCGGCGCGGTCGTGACGGCCACCAGCGAGCCGGCCACCACGGCCGCCGCACCGATCAGCTTGCGCAGCATGTCAATACCTCAGGCGAGTTCCACTTTGCTTGTCCGCCACTGCCCATCGACCTTCTCCATCGTCATCTTGATGCGGCTGCGGTCGATCCGCGGGTCGGGAACAGTGGAGTTGGTCACCGACTGGTCGACGAACAACAACACCACGACCTTGTCCTTGGTGGCCGACTGCACGGCCGACTGCACCACCACACCGTGCGCCGAGGCCTTGTTGTCGATGAGCAACTGGCGCAACTGCATGCTGGACTGCGAATACATGTCCTTGAACTCGCCGGTCGCCCCGGCCAGCACCTGGTTGAAGTTCTCGTCGACCTTGTTGGAGTCGATGCTGGTCAAGATCTGGGCGTAGGCCACCGCGGCATCCTGGGCCTGCTTACCGGCCTGCGCCACCTGCTCGGTCTGCCACCACTTCCAGCCGAGGAACCCCGACAGCGCCAGGGAGGCTACGAACACCGCGGCCAAGGCACCGATGAGCACGCGGCGACCCCATCCGGACGACATGGGCTGCTGCGCGGACTTGGACTCGGGCTCGGATTCGGCCTTGTCGTCTTTGTCGCCGTTGTCGTCTTTGTCGGCTTTGTCGTCTTTGTCGTCTTTGGCGTCAGACTCCTCGGCGTCGTCGGATGCGTCCGCTTCGGCCTTCGCGTCCTCCGTCTCGATCACATCATCGGCCTGGTCCTCGGCAGTGGTCTCGAGCTCGGCCTTGTCGTCGTCGGTCTTCTTTTCCGTCGTCACGGTCACCGTCATCTCCTTTTGGTGAGGTTGGGTGGTCAGCGGGGCGGCTCGATCGGCAGCGTGGGGCCACCGTACGGCGTCGGGATCGTGTAGCGACCCCGCGGGGTCGGATCGGTGGTCCGCCCGAGATCGGCGCCGGGAGGCGGGCCTGCCGTGTCATCGCCTGCCGGGCGCGGCGCGTTCTTGGCCCCGCGGACCAGCACGCCGGGATGATCGTCACGGCAGTAGGTGTACATGTAGGGCTCCGGGTAGTCCGCCGCCGCCGGTGACCTACGTGGAGTGCCGTAGTCACAGCTGTAGCGCGGGTAGATGTCCGCGGTGGCCCACAGCCCGTTGTCGTGCATGACGCTGCCCAGGGCGTCGAGCACCGAGGTGCGGTAATTCGGGAACAGGGCATTCAGCGCCGGCACCCGCAGATACAGCAATTGCGAAGTGCTGGCGAGGCTTCCGAGCAGCTGCACCATGGTGTCGGAGTTGTCGGCGAACAGATTGTCGACCGAGTTCAGCGAGCCCGGCGTCTGTTCGGTGAGCCGACGGAAGCCGTCGCGCATCTTGTTGATCCCGTCGAACGTCGAGTCGAGATTGTCCGACGCCACCGCGATACCGGCGTTCTTGTCGGCCGCCAGGTTGAACACCACCCGGCTGTTGCGCAGCACGCTCACCGTCTCGGGCAGCACCGAGTCCAGCGTCGACAGCAGGAACGTTCCGCCGTCGATGACATCGGCGAGCTTCTGGGGACCGGCCTCCGACATGCTCAACTCGCGGCGGATCACCTCAAGCTTGTCGACGTCGACCTGGGCCAGCGCCCCGTCGGCGTCGGCGAGCAACTGGGCCAGGCTGACCGGCACCGTCGCCTTGCCCTGACCGATGACACTGCCGTCGGTCAGGAAGGGCCCCTCGGTGGTGTCCGCCATGAAGTCGATGTACTGCTCACCGGCCGGGGACAATCCCGACACCCGCACATCACTGGATTCGGGGATGGACACCGCCGAATTCACGTTGACCACGGCATTGACCCCGTCGGGGGTCAGGTCGAGCCGTTCCACCCGCCCGATCTGCACGCCGCGCAACGTGACGTCCTGATTGGGCAGCAGGCCCGCCGATTCCGGCAACTCGATGGTGATGCGGTAACTCGAATCGAACGGCTTGACCCGCAACGCCCCGATCATCAGGTAGGCGCCGGCCACGACCAGGGTCATCACCAGAGCGCCCGCCGAAAGCCAGGAGCGGCGANACGAGTTGATGCCAGTTGTACCGCTTGGGTCCGTGCAGGCCCGGATCGCCGGCGAACCCGATATCCGGGATCGACCCGAGAATCAGTCGGTCGATGCTGGCGCGCACCGAAAGGCCGCTGCCGGACGTGGCTTTCACCAGTGGCGGCATCAGCCGGTTGAGTGCATACAGCGAGGCATCCGGCGCCAGCGCCACGTCGTTCCAGGCACCTGCCACCTTGTTGGCGTCGGCGATCACGCTGCGCCCACTGGTATCGGTGCCCGCGATCGACGGGAACTTGCGCAGTTGCGCTGACGTGTCGCCGATCTGGGTGATGAGGTCGGCGATCTGGGTGGTGTGCTGAGCCAGGGTGTCGGTGGCCGGCCCGGCGGCTTCCATCAGCTCACCGACGGTCTGGTTCTTGTCCTCGATCTGCTGCAGCAGCCGCGATGTCTCGGTCATCGCAGTCGAGAGTTCGTCGGAACGGGCGTTGAGGGTGCCCAACGTGTGGTTGGTCTTGGAGATCAGAGCGCCAAAGGCGTGACCCTGATCGCCGGTGGCCTTGCCCAGGCCGTTGATGATGTTGGTGAAATTGCGCACCGCACCGCCGTTGACCAAGATAGCCGCCGAGCCCAGCAGTGATTCAACGGTCGCGGCGGCCCGGGTCGACTCGAGCTCGATGGTGTCGCCGTCCTTGAGCAGCGGCGCGTTCGGCTCGACCGGGCTCGGCGGCCGCACCGAGACGAACACATCGCCCAGCGGTGTCGCCGAACGAAGTTCGGCGGTGGTGCCGAGCGGCAGGCGAACTCCGTCCATGATGCGCAGCGTGGTCACCGCGGTGTAGTCGCGGGCCACCATCGACTCGAGCTCACCCACATCGGCACCGGCGAGTTTCACCTTGGCGTTGGCGGGCAGGTTCAAGGCGTTGGCGAAGATCGCGGTCAGCCGGTAGCCGCCCGACCCGACCCCGGGCGCAGGCAACGGCAGGCTCGCCAGCCCCTCGGTGGCGCATCCGGAGACGGTCAGGCAAGCCGTCATCACCACGGGCAGAAAGAATTTGCGTACCGGTCTGATCATCGCTGCCCCATCGCCGCCATGCCGTCGAGCATGTACGACAGCCCGAAGTCCGGACCGAAGTCCTGCACCGTGCCGGTGCTACACCCCAGCTGCCGCAGCCCCATCATGTTGCAGACCTCCTTGACGGTCTGCGAATCGAACAGCACCTTGTCCACCAGAACGTGCGCCCGCGCCGCGCCGTTCTTCTGGTCGATGATGTTGTAGATGTTGTCCAGCGTCATCGGCGCCAGATCCAGGAACTCGGCCAGGTCCCTGCGTTGTTCGACCGACGTGGTCAGCGCGGTATTACCGTTGAGGACAATCTGTTTCACCTCTTCGCGGTGCGTATCCAGCACCTCACCCACCTGAGTGATCACCTCGTTGATCTTCCGGCCGGTGGTGCCGCTGCCGAAGTTCTCGTCGGCCAGGATCTGGCTGAGCTGGCGGACCGACGAACCGAACTCCCGCAGCGTGGCGTCATTGCGGGTGGCGGCCTCGAACAACGAGCTCAGGTTTCGCACGATCGTGGTGAGCTGATCGCGGGTCACCGCTCCGCGATCGGCGCTGAGCCGCAACGCGTCCGACAGCTCACCGAGCGCGTCCTTCATCTGCTGACCGTTTCCGTCGGCAATGGCCGCGCTGGCATTGACGACGTCGGCGATGGGCCCGTTGCCCTTGCCGTCCCCCTTCAGCGAGGAGGACAGCTTGTCCAGTACGTCGAGCACCCGGGCGAACTCGACGGGAGTCTTGGTCCGGTTCAGCCCGATCGTGTCGTGGTTCTGCAGCGTCGGTCCGCCGCGGTAGGCCGGCGTCAGTTCGATCTGGCGGTCGGTGAGGATCGAATTGGAGATGGTGACCGCCTGCACATCGGCCGGCACCGATACGTCCTTGTCCACCGTGAATTCGACCTCGACGTAGGTGCCCTTGGGGGTGATCTTGGTGACCTTGCCGACCTGCATGCCCAGCACCGCGACCGTGTTTCCCTCGTAAAGTCCTGCGGCATTGTCGAACTGGGCGGTGACCGAGATGGTGTTGGTCCGGTCTTTCAGAAACCACCAGCCGGCCCCGGCCACCGCGGCGACGAGCACCGCACCGGCGACGCACAACGCCAGGACCTTGCCTTTCAACGCGCTCATTTGCAGTCCTTGTAGTACTGGATCATGCTGAACTGCTTGGCCCGGCCGCTGATCGCACACATCCAGGAGTCGATCAGCAACCCGTTGCCGACATGCATCTCGCCGGCGTTGCCGTTGCCGGTGGCGTTGGCCAGCCCGCGCAGGGCCACCGGGCCCGACTGCAGGACGCTGCGCAGCAGATCGTCGTGCTGACCCAGCATGTTCGACAGATCGCGAAGGTCCGTCAGCAGTTTCTCGAGCTCCGGCCGGTCATCGATCACGATGCCGTTGAGGGTTTGGACCAGATTGGTCAGCGCCGCCAGCATGGCCTGAAAGGACGCCCGGCGCATGACGAATTCACCGACCAGGCCGTTGCCCTGATCGACCAGGCTGCCGATGGTGGACTGCTGGCGACGCAGGGTGTTGCCGATCGTGTTGGTGGTCTCCAGCAGAGTCCCGAGTTGGTCGCGCCGGTCGGCGATGATGGTCGCCAGCGTGTGCGTGTTCTGCAGCGCCCTCGGCACCACCTCGGGCAGGCCCTCCATCTGCTTGCCGAGGATGCTGAGGGTCTGGGCGAACTTGTCGGAGTCGACCTGCTCGAAGGTGGTGGTGACGTCGCCCAGGGCCTCCTGCAGGTCGTAGGGCACCTCGGTATGCGTGAGGTCGAAGGTGTTGTCGGGCAGGGAACCCGAGCCGGCCGGCTGCAACGCCAGGTAGCGCGAGCCCAGGATCGTCGTAATCTTGATGACGGCCCGAGAGTCCTTGCCGAGCGGAATGTCGTCGCGAACCTTGAGTTTGGCCTCGACGTGATCACCGGCCAGCTTCATGCTCTTGACCTCGCCCACGGGCATTCCGGCGACGGTGATCGGGTTGCCCGCCTTGAGCGCCGCGGCCTGCTGGAACCGGGCGGTGTACTGCCGGTAGCCGACGTCGGCGAGCTTGACGATCAGCATCGCCCCGATCAGCACGCTCACCACGGCGATCGCGATGATCCCGAGCCACGTCCGGTTGTAGCTCTCCAGCGGACGACGCCGCTTCGTCGGTGCCTTCGGCTTCTCGGCCTTCGTCAGTTGCTCAACCATTGGCCAGGTTCCTGCATTTGGGGGTGTACTGCGCCTTGTTCCCGGGGGTGGCGGCGTCGACGATGATCGGTGCGACGTCGTTGAGGCCGGGGAAGAAGCCCGTCGCGTTCAGGTCGCACGCATAGGTGGTGGCGTAGGCGCCCTCGTTGGTCATCCGGGCGAATCCCTTGAGCAGCAACGGCAGATTCGCCCCGGCGAACGCCAGCTGCGGTTCGATCCCCACCATGTGCGCGGCGAACCCGGGCTGCCGGGTGATCAGTTGGTTCAGCGACGGGTACACCTCGTCGCTGATGGTCGACAGCTGTTGCACCACCCGCGATATCGACCCCAGTGAGTCGACCATCTCGGGCCTGCGGGCATCGAATGTGGCCACCATTCCGCGGGTTTGGGTGATCACCTCGTCGAGACTGTCGTTGTGCTGGGCCAGGTTCTTGGCCACCGCGTTCAAGTTGTTGATCACCTCTCCGAGCTCCTGGTCCCGGCCGGCGAACGAATCGGTCAGCTGCGCGGTCTGGTCGACGAGGGCGACGATCGAGGCATCGTCACCCTGCAGTGAGGCGATCACCCCTTTGGTGAGATTGTCGGCGTCGCGCGGGTTGAGCACACTGAACAACGGCTCATATCCGTTGAGCAGCTTGCCGACGTCGAAGGACGGATCGGTCTGCTCGAGCGGGATGACGCTGCCGGCCGGCAGTGGGCCCGGATCACCGATCTTGCCCAATGACAGGCCGAGATAACGCTGACCGACGATGTTCTGGTAGGTGACCGAGGCGGAGGTGCGGCCGTACATCGGCTGATCCTCCTGCACCACGAACGACACCTTCGCCAGCGCGCCCTCCAGTTCGATCTTCTCGACCCGTCCGACCCGCACCCCGGCCATGCGGACGTCGTCACCCTCACGCAGGCCGAACACGTCGGAGAACATCGCGGCATACGGCACCGTCTTGCCCGCCACGTCACGGCGCAGGGTGACGTAGACCAACCAGGTCAGCACCAGAGCGACCACCATGAACAGGGACAGGCCGATCGCCGCACCGCGGTACTTCATTGACCATTCCCTTCCGAAACGGGTTGAGGCGCAGCCGGTGCGGCCTCCGCGGGCAGCAGCGGGGCCGCCGGAGCGGGTGCGGGCGCACCGCCGGGGGGCGGCGTCGAACCAGGG
>NZ_LT546207.1:4468099-4476212 GCF_900078665.2 Mycolicibacterium houstonense
GGGTTGGCCGTGCCCGGCACCGGGCCCGACGGCGGCATCCACGGCGGCAGCGGCGGGTTCGGATCGGCCAGGTTGGGGTTCGGATTGACCAGCGGCGGACCGACCGCGACGAGATTGCCGTTGGGTCCCAGCTCCGTTCCGGCCGGCGGGGCCAGATCAGGCGGCGGCTGATAATTCTGCGGCAACAGCACATCCGGTAGCTCCGGCCGGGTGGGCACCAGCGGCGCGGTGAAGCAGCTCGGTCCCTTGAGCCCGGAGTACTGCGGGCAGTCGGCCCGGGTGTAGGCATAGCTCGGGGTCAACGACAGGTTCACCCGCATGTTGCCGAAATCGTGCTCGGGCATCCAGACGTGCTCGAAGAACTTGTCCGACAACTGATTCAGTTTGACGAAGGCCGGCACCCAGTTGTGGGAGGTGTCGGCCAGCACACCGAGCACCGGGGTCAGATCCGAGGTGGTCTTGACCAGCCGGTCGGTGTGGTTGTTCAGCGCGGTGTGGGTGGTCCCCACCGTGTTGATCCCGCCGTTGATCATGGTGTTCAGCTGCGAACGTTGTTCGACCAGCGTCTGCATCGGCTGCACCGCCTTGTGCAGGGCATCGAGCAGATCCGGTGCCGTCTGCTGCAGGCCGCGGGTCGCATCGACGAGTGCGGAGACGGTCGTCGGCCCGGGTTCGGTGGCCACCACCGCATCGAGCTGATCGATCAGCCGGTTCAATTGTGCTCCGCTGGTGAGCAATTCGTTGCGACGGTTCTCGGTCGCGGCGTTCACCGCGGCCAGGATGCCCACCGTCTTGTCCTCCCGGCCACGTCCGGTCGCGGCCAGCACATCGCGCAGCTTGCTGATGGTGGTCTGGAACAGCACCGTGGGAAGCTCGGTGTCCTCGGGGATCTGGGCTCCGGCCGCGATGGGCGCGCCGGGGCTCAAACCATTTGCCGACCCGCCGGCGCGGTCGACCAGCTGCACCGACGACACCGCGAACACGTTGCTGGGCACCACGCGTGCGGTGACCGTGTTCGGGATCGACGATGCGTACTCGGGTTTGAGGTCGATGTGGACGAAGTTGGGCTTGCCGTTGGCGGCCGGGACCACTTCGTCGACCATGCCGACGAGCACACCGTGGTATTTCACGTCGGAGCGCTGCGGCAGACCGTCACCGACATTGATCAGGGCGGCCACCACCGGCACCCGGGCGTCGAGCCGACCCGTCGCCTTCACCAGGAGGAACGTCGAAACCAGTGCCGCCACAACAAGTACCGCGGCGCCACAGGCGAGCAGTTGGCGGTCGCTCGGACCGCGCCCGTCCATTTCCAGCGAGTTACCCATCTAGCCGCCGAACCTCGCTCCTGAATCGACCGTCCACAGCGCCATGGTGAGCAGCATGTTGACGATGACCACCACGGTGATGCTGGCCCGCATGGCATGGCCGGCGGCGACGCCGACACCCACCGGGCCGCCCGAGGCGTAGAACCCGTAGTAGCACTGCACGGTGGAGGCGATCCATACGAAGATGACCGCCTTCAGCACCGAGTACAGGATGTCCTGCCCGGACAGCATCAGGCTGAAGTAATGCAGGTAGGAGCCGGTCGACCCACCGCTGATCAGGAAGACCACCACCTGGGTGGTCAGGTAACTCACCGCCAGACAGAGCGCGTAGAGCGGGATCACGGCGATCACGGCGGCCATCAGCCGCGTGGTGACCAGATACGGAATCGGCCGGATCGCGATGGAATCGAGCGCGTCGATCTCCTCGGCGATGCGCATCGACCCCAGCTGCGCGGTGAACCGGCAGCCGGCCTGCGTGGCGAAGGCCAGCGACGCGGCGATCGGCGCCAGCTCGCGGGTGTTCACCAACGAGGAGATGATGCCGGTGGCCGGTCCGAGCCCGAGCAGGTCGAGGAAGTTGTAGCCCTCGATGCCGACGAGCGCTCCCATGGTGATGCCGAGCACCACCGCCACCCCGATGGTGCCGCCGCCGACCACGAGCGAGCCGTTGCCCCAGGCGATGTCGGAGAGCAGCCGGACGAATTCCGCACGGTAGTGCCGCAGCACGATCGGTACCGCGGCCAGGGCCCGCACGAAGAACACCATCATGTGGCCCAGCCGGATCACCGGCTTGGACGCCCGCTGGTACAGCCGCACCCACGGCGCCAGCAGCGGTGGAACGAAGGTGGAGGCCGTCATGTCACAGCCCTACCCGCGGGAACAACATGATGTAGAGCTGGCTGATCGCGACGTTGACCACCATCAGCAGCAGGATCGATTCGACCACCGCGGCATTCACGGAGTTGGCCACCCCGGTGGGACCGCCCTTGGTGGACAGCCCCTTCTGGCAGGACACCACGGCCACGATGGCACCGAAGATCACCGCCTTCACCAAGGCCACGATCATGTCGCCGGTGGTGGCGAACGAGGCGAAGGTGGCCACGAAGCTGCCGGGGGCGCCGTTCTGGAAGTAGACGTTGAACAGGAAGCTGGCCAGGAAGCCGACGAAGCACACCACACCCGTCAGCGCGACGCCGATCATGATCGCGGCGACGAAGCGCGGCACGACCAGCCGCTGGATCACCGAGACGCCCATGACCTCCATGGCGTCGGTCTCCTCGCGCATGGTCCGCGAACCCAGATCGGCGGTGATCGCCGATCCGACCGCGGCGGCCATGAGCACGGCCGCGACCAGCGACGCGGCCTGCCGGACCACCGCCAGACCACTGGCCGCGCCGGCCAGTGACGTGGCACCGACCTGCCCGGCCAGCAGGGCGAACTGGATCGAGAGCGTGACGCCGATCGGCAGCGCGACCAGCACGGTGGGCAGCACGGCGGTGCCCGCCATGAATGCGCCCTGGCGGATGAACTCCTGCCACTGGAAGCGGCCCGTCACCAGGTCGAGGAACAGTATCTGGACGGTGCGGACTCCGAGGACGAACTGGTCCCCGACGGTGGTGAGGGACGCGAGCGGGTGGCGCCTGGCGTAGCCGGTGGCCCACTTCTCGATGGTGTCGAGTCCCCGTTCCGGTTCGACCCCATCAGACACGCTCTCAGACGGCGCCGTCATCCTCTCTCATTAAGCAGCAGAACCAGCAACGATCAATCCCTCCCGAGGCCGAGGTCCGACCACGCCCGGCCGGATAACTCGCAATGGTTGGCACCGTAGCGTCGGCGCTCCTCCTCCGTCAACGTTTTGCCGAATTCTCATTTACTTAGCGAGATTGGCTCACCAATTGCCCGGCAAATCCGTCGTCGGCCGCCGGTCGATCGTCACGGCCACCGCCCGGTGCGGCCGAGCGCGTATCACTTCCCGTAACACCTGTAAATGCAGGGCATTCAGGCCGCGGTGAGCGCCATTCGGATTGACACCGACGTCAGGGCCGAGCCTTGATCAGCCAGGGATTCGCGCCCCCGCGCGGCGAAGCACGACGGAATCCGTGCCCGGCATGCACGTTAACTTTGCCGACCGCGTCAGTGCCGCGGGGAAACGTTGCCAGATTTTGCCGACAGGTGCCGCCGGGCACCTGGCGCACCGTTGCGCCGAAGTCTACTGACCACAGGCGATGTCAGTCGGATTTCGGCACATCTCGTGCCCGCGACATCCCGGCGCGGGGATCGTCAGCGACGGGTGCCGGACGAGCCCCGGGCGCCGGACTCCCGGTTCGCCTGCTCGACGATCGCATCCAGCAGTCCCGGCATCGCGGCGTCCACATCGCGAGCGCGCAGCTGCTGATGGATATGCCCCTCGCTGACCACCCGTTCGATGAGCCCCGCATCGCGAAGGATGTGGAAGTGATGGGTGGCCGTGGACTTGTTGATGCCGTCGTAGAGGTCCGCGCACTTCACCGGGCCGCCAGCGCCGTGCAGGCGCCGCACCATCTCCAACCGGATCGGGTCGTGCAGCGCGGCGAGCAGCGCAGGCAGATTCGCAACCGAACCCACCGGACTGCGCGCCTCACCGGCCTCCGCCATGTGCGTGCCCTCCGTCACCCGAAAATAAGTTTGATGAACGTCAAACCGGGCGTAAGCTCGGTCGAGTTCGATGATCATCAAACTTACCGGATGGGGCGTGACGATGGCGCGGATTTCGGCGGACAGCCCGCTCGGCCTGGAAAATCAGCGTTGGGCCTACCCCTTGCTGCTGGTGTTCAGCGGTGTGGCCCTCGGCGTCTCGGGTCTGCCGGCACCGCTGTACGGCATCTATGAAACCGCCTGGCATCTCACCCCATTGGCCACCACGATCGTCTTCGCCGTGTACGCACTGGCCGCCCTGGCCGCGGTGCTGGTGTCCGGCCGCATCTCGGATGTGATCGGCCGTAAGCCGGTCCTGGTGGCCGCGCTCATCGCGATGATCGTCGGCCTCGGCGTCTTCCTGGTGGCCGACAGCATGGCACTGCTCCTGCTGGCCCGCACCATCCACGGCGCGGCCATCGGCTCGATCGTGGTGGTGTCCGCCGCCGCGCTGCTGGATCTGCGCCCGCACCGCGGGGTGCGCTCGGGCCAGCTCAGCGGCGTCGCGTTCAACATCGGCATGACGGTGGCGATCATCGGATCCGCCGTGCTCGCGCAGTACGCCCCACACCCGTTGCGCACGCCCTACGCCGTGGTGGCGGTGATCTGCGTGCTCGTCGGCGTCGGCGTCCTCGCCCTGCGCGAAACGCACACCACCCGCGCGACCGGCCCCATCCGCATCTCGAAACCCGCTGTGGCCAAGGAGATCCGGTCAGACTTCTGGTTCGCCGCCCTCGGCGCGATGGCGTCCTGGTCGGTGCTGGGCGTGCTGCTGTCGCTGTACCCGTCGCTGGCCGCGCACCAGACCCACATCGAGAACCTGGTGTTCGGCGGCGGAGTCGTGGCCGTCACCGCGTTCTCCGCGGCGATGGCCCAACTGGCCGCCACGCGTATCCCGGCGCACCGCGCCGCGATCACCGGCGACGTGGGCATGGCGATCACCCTGGCGCTGACGGTTCCGGTTTTGGTCACCCACTCCTGGCCGCTGGTGTTCGTCGCGGCAGCAATGCTCGGTGCGACCTTCGGACTCGGGTTCGGCGGCTCGCTGCGCCACCTGTCGCAGGTGGTCCCGGCCGATCAGCGCGGCGAAACGATGTCGGCGTTCTACCTGTCGGCCTACACCGCGATGGCCGTCCCCACGCTGCTGGCCGGCTGGGCCGCCACCCGCTGGGACCTGGCCACCGTCTTCCCGTGGTTCGCCGCCGCGGTGTCCACGGCCTGCCTGGCCGCCGCGGGCATCGGGGCACTGTCGCGACGCCGCGCGGTCACCGCCTGATCCAGTTCGGCAACTTGGACTCGGCTACGGCGTCTCGGCAATACGCTGATCGCCATGGCACCAGCGCAACGCGAACCGAAGGTCGTCGTCCTCGGCGGAGGATCCTGGGGCACCACCGTCGCCTCCATCTGTGCCAGGCGCGGACCGACCCTGCAGTGGGTGCGCTCGGAGGAGACCGCCAAGGACATCAACGACAACCACCGCAATTCGCGCTACCTGGGCGACGAGGTGGCCCTACCCGAAAACCTCAAGGCCACCAACGATTTCAGTGAAGCCGCCCACTGCGCCGACGTGATCGTGATGGGCGTGCCGTCGCACGGCTTCCGCGGCGTACTGACCGAGCTGGCGCGTGAACTACGGCCGTGGGTGCCGGTGGTTTCCCTGGTCAAGGGGCTGGAGCAGGGCACCAACCGGCGGATGAGCGAGATCGTCGACGAGGTGCTGCCCGGGCACCCGGCCGGCATCCTGGCCGGGCCGAACATCGCCCGTGAGGTCGCCGAGGGCTACGCCGCCGCCGCCGTGCTGGCCATGCCGGATCAGCATCTGGCCGCCAAGCTCGCGGAGTTGTTCCGCACCAAGCGGTTTCGGACGTACACCACCGATGACGTGGTGGGCGTGGAGATGGCCGGGGCGCTCAAGAACGTCTACGCCATCGCTGTCGGCATGGGCTACTCACTGGGCATCGGCGAGAACACCCGCGCCATGGTGATGGCCCGGGCGGTCCGCGAGATGTCCAAGCTCGGCGAGGCCATGGGCGGGCACCGCGATACCTTCGCCGGACTGGCCGGCATGGGCGACCTCATCGTGACCTGCACCAGCCAGCGCAGCCGCAACCGCCATGTGGGTGAGCAACTGGGCACCGGGAAGAAGATCGACGAGATCATCGCATCGATGAACCAGGTGGCCGAGGGCGTCAAAGCGGCCAGCGTGATCATGGACTTCGCCGACAAGTACGGGCTCAACATGCCCATCGCGCGCGAGGTGGACCGCGTGATCAACCACAGCAGCACCGTCGAGGAGGCCTACCGAGGTCTGTTGATCGAGAAGCCCGGCCACGAGGTCCACGGCTCGGGATTCTGAGCTCGCGCGTCAGACCCCACGGACTGCGGCCCGAAAGTCCTCGGCCCCGACCGGCGGAGCGATGGTCCAGAGCACCTCGGCCTCGCCATCGGTGGGGTTGTGCCAATCGTGCAACTGGGTCGCACCGAAGGTCATGCTGTCGCCGGTGTTCAGCAACGTGGTCTGCCCCTCGATGGTGATGCTCAGTTCCCCCTTGAGCACGTACACGAAAATCGTTGTGGCATCTAGCCGGTAGGCCCCGCCGGAGCCGCCGCCGGGTCGCATGACGGTGTGCATCACCTGCACATGACGTTCGGACTTCGGGGTCAGCAGTTCTTCCCGGACCCCGTGCCCGCCCATCTCCAGCGGCGCCCCGGCGCCACTGCGGACGACCGGCGCCGACGGATACTCGAACAGGTCACCGACGCCGATCCCCAGCGCATCGCAGATGCGCATCAAGACCGGTACCGAGACGTTGGTCATCCCGCGCTCGGCCAGGCTCAGGAATCCCTTGGTCACCTCGGCCCGGGCGGCGACCTCGGTCAGACTCAACCCTCGCTGACCACGAAACTCGCGCAGCCGCGCCCCGGCCCGCCCCATGCCGGTTTCCGAGCCCTCCGTCACCGAACCCCCACTCCTGTTGACGTTGGTTTGTTTAGTGGTGTAAAACACGTCCATCGTTTTATGGCATTGAACCCTACATGCGGCGATGTCCCCGGAGCACAGAAAGGCATGCGGTGTCTGCACCTGCAACCGAGCCCAGCAACGAGTCAACGCGGATTCAGGCCGCCGTCTTCGACGCTGACGGCGTCATCAGCATCGAGGATGTCGACCTCGCGGCACCCGGCCCCGGCGAGGTCCGGGTCAAGATCGCCGCGGCGGGCGTCTGCCACTCCGATCTGCACGTGACCACCGGGGCCTGGGAGGTGCCCGCGCCCGTCGTGCTCGGCCACGAGGGTTCGGGCGTGGTGAGCGCGGTGGGCCCGGGAGTCGACGACCTCGAACCCGGCGACCATGTCGTCCTCAGCTGGGTGCCCGGCTGTGGCGAATGCCGCGCCTGCCGAGCCGGCCGGCCGGCCCAGTGCTCGCTGGTCGCCTCGGTCGTCGCGCCGGGCGGCACGCTGTACGACGGGACGACGCGACTGTCCAATCAGCGCGGAACGGTTCACCACTACCTCGGTGTCTCGTCCTTCGCCGAAGCCGTCGTGGTGCCGCGGAGCGGGGCGATCAAGGTCCGCAAGGATGCGCCTCTGGAAGACATCGCGATCGTCGGCTGCGCGATCGCAACGGGTGTGGGTGCGGTGCGCAATACCGCAGGGGTGCGACCCGATTCGACGGTGGCGGTGATCGGGTGCGGTGGCGTGGGCCTGGCTTGTGTGCAGGGCGCACGCCTGGCCGGCGCCTCGCGCATCGTGGCGGTGGATGTCGTCGCCGAAAAGCTCGACCTGGCAAGGAAACTGGGCGCCACCGACACGCTCGACGCATCGAAGACCGATGACGTGGTCTCCGCGCTGCGCGCCGTGGTCGCCGAGGGCGATGACAGCGGATACGACTACGTGTTCGACGCCATCGGCAAGATTGCCACCACCGAACAGGCCGTGGCCGCACTCGGACTCGGTGGCGCGGCCGTCATCGTCGGCCTGCCGCCGCAGGGCGAGCGGGCCAGCTTCGAACCACTGGCGCTCGCCGAGGCCGACCAACGCATCCTCGGATCCAACTACGGATCCGCGGTACCCGAGCGCGACATCCCCGCGCTGGTCGACGAGGTCATGGCGGGAAA
>NZ_LT546207.1:4476606-4485539 GCF_900078665.2 Mycolicibacterium houstonense
GGGTTGCGCCGCGGCGCGATGGGCGGCGGCGAACTCGCCGCCCAGGCGATCGCCAACATCGCGCCGAGCGCGGTCATCGCGTTCACCGCCGCGGCCATCTACACCACGGCGGCCAACGGCACCTGGATCTCGTTCGCACTGGCGACGGTGGTGATCCTGTCGGTGGGCTACTGCATCTCGCAGTTCGCCAAACGGCGGTCGTCGGCCGGGTCGCTGTACAGCTATGCCGCAACCGCGCTCGGCCCGTTCGGCGCCTACGTCACCGGCATCAGCCTGCTGATCGGCTGCTTCGGCATCGCGGCGGGATCGCTGAGCGGGTCGGTGGCCTACAGCGCCACCCTGCTCAACCAGCTCGGCGTGCCGGTGCACGGGGTGGGAGCCCAGATCGTGCTGGCCATTGTGCTCGGCGCGCTGGCCACCCTGTTCACCATTCGCGGCATCCGGCTTTCGGCCCGGGTTTCTCTTGTGCTGGAACTGATCTCGGTGTCCATCATCATCCTGCTGCTGGTGGTCACGCTCGTGCATCTGGGGTCGGATGCTCTCGATGCCGCCCAGTTCGAGCTGAGCGCGGCCGCCCCGTCGGGAATCGTGGTCGGCATGGTGCTGGCCATCCTGGGATTCGTCGGGTTCTCCAGCGCGGACGCGCTGGCCCGCGAGGCGAAAAATCCCTACCGGGCGGTGCCGCGCGCCATCATGTGGAGCGCGGCCGGCGTCGGCGTGCTCTACATCTTCGCCGCCTACACCCAGGTGGCGGCGCTGGGGCCGGCACTCGGCGAGTCTGCGCAGCCGCTCGACGACATCGCCACCATGGTCGGCATGCCGACCTGGTTCAACCCGATCCTGAACTTCGGTATCGCGGCGTCGTTCTTCGCCGTGGTCGTCGCCCCGATGAACGTCATCGGACGCATCCTCTACGTCATGGGCAAGGAAGGTGTGGTTCCGTCCGCGATCGGCCGGACCCACCCGACGCACCTGACCCCGCACCGCGCACTGATCTCGGTCGCTCCGTTGGTGGTTGCGGTTCCGGTGGTGATGTACCTGCGGGGCGTGGACGCCATGGATGTGGTGACGTGGGTGGACACCTACGGCACATACGGCTACATGGTCGCCTACGCGGCGGCCGCCATCGCCTCGGTGGTGTTCCTGCGCGGCATCAACGCCCGAGTCCCGCTGGTCTGGCCGGCCGCCGTGGTGGCCGTGGTCTCCATGGCATATGTCTTCTATGCCAACGTGTATCCGGTGCCGGCCTATCCGCTGAACGTGATCCCGTGGCTGTTCCTCGCCACCGTCGCGGCCGCGCTGGTCTGGTACTGGATCCTGAGCCGTCGATCACCGCACGTGATCTCGGGCATCGGCACCAGCGAGGTGGAGACGCTCGAAGGGATCGGCTGACCTCAGCCGATCTGGAAGGTGGGCTTGAAGTCCGACTCCTGCTCACCGATGACGAAGCTGCCCGCCGGGCTGAGCACGAAGCCGGCCTGGTTGCGGCCGTCGACACACGATGTCGTGACGCCGTCGGTTCCACAGCTCACCGTCTGATAGCTGAGTCGCGAGTTCGGCGGCAGCGGCTTGGCGTCGCCGACGACGGCGAACACCGGGGCGGGGGAACTGGCGAACCCGGGCACCCCGGGCCCGCCGCTGACCAGATTGGCGCCGTTGGGCGCCGCCGGGATCGGGCCGCTGCAGCCGTAGCTGCCGTTGCGCTGGATCACGCAGGTGATGCCGTCGGGGACGCTGAACGCGTACCAGGTCTTGTCCATCACCGCGTATTCAGAGGTCTTGACCGGTGCGTACGCGTTGACGTTCGGCACGCTCGGTGGTGGCGGCGGATCGGCGACTGCCGTTCCGGGCACGCTCATCACTGCCGCCCCTGCGGCGCTCACCAGGCCAATCAGCACTCTGCTCAGCACGCCGACACCCTAACCCGGGGCGGTGGAGTGGTCCACCGCTCACGGATCTCGTCAGCCGCAGTGGAGGTCGACGTAGACCGTGGTGTAGCGGACGCGCTCCTCGGTGTTGCCCCGCGGTGCGGCCTTGAGTTCGGTGATGTCGCGGCCCGGGCGCACGGCACTGACCTGACAGCGGTCGATCGAGCCGCTGCCAACTCGGGTCTGGATGACGCGGTAACCCTCGTCCTGCAGTTTCTTGATCGTCTGCTGCGCCGTCTCCGCACCGGTCGGCGCCGCCGCGGCGGGGCCGGCCAGCGCCAGCCCACCGAGGGCCAGAGCGGTTCCGACGGTGGCGACAATGGTATTTCTGGAAATGTTCCTCATGATGCGAATTACCTCGCCTTTCTATTGCTAACTTACTTTCAGCCTAGGCAGGCAATTCGCTGCGGTCCATCAACTCATATTGAACGCACACGAATATGTGAGGACACCGAAATTCAGGCCGAATTCATATTATTCGCGCGCCCGGTCACACCCGGCCGGCAGCGGCCGGAGCCGAGTCGCCGACCAACGGGATACGCACGGTAAACACCGTCCGACCAGGCTTGGAGGTCACCGCGACGGTGCCGTCGTGAGCCTGCACGATCGAGGCCACGATGGCCAGCCCCAAACCGGTGCTGCCCAATTCACGCGAACGCGATTTATCGGCCCGGACAAACCTGCCGAAGAGGTTAGGCAACAATTCGGCATCAATTCCGGGGCCGTCGTCAGCCACCGTCAATTCCGCGAATTCACCGGCCGTGGACAACGCGATGGTGACGGTCACACCCGGCGGCGTGTGCATCCGGGCGTTGGTCAGCAGATTGCTGACCACCTGATGCAACCGGGCCAGGTCCCCGCGCACCCACAGCGGTTCGTCGGGCAGCTCGGCCACCCATTGGTGCTCAGGTGCGCCCACCGCCACATCGTTGACCGCGTCGACCACCAGATCGCTCAGGTCGACGTCGTCGGTCTCCAGGTCCTGCCCCTCGCCCAGCCGGGACAGCAGGAGCAAGTCGCTGACCAGACCCGTCATCCGCCGCGCCTCGGCCTCGATGCGGGCCAGCGCGTATTCGGTGGTGGGCGGAAGGTTCGCGCTGTCCTGCCGGGTGAGCTCGGCGTAGCCCTGAATCGCGGCCAGTGGGGTGCGCAGCTCATGACTGGCGTCGGTGAGGAACTGCCGGGTGCGCCGATCGGAGGCGGCCAGCGCGGCCAGCGCGCTGTCGACGTTGGCCAGCAGCTGGTTGAGCGTCTCCCCCACCACGCCGACCTCGTTGTCGGGGTCGGTGTCCTTGTCGCGCACCCGCGCGGTGATGCGGTGATCGTCGCCGTCCAGGGGCAGCGTCGCGACCTTGGCGGCCGTCGCGGCCACCCGGCGTAGCGGCCGCAGCGCCATGCGCACCACCCCGACGGTGCCCAGCGCGGTGACGATCAGCGCGAGCACGATGATCACCGCGAGAGTCGCGGTCTTGCGGGCGATCAGCAGGTTGGCGCTGTCCATCGAGACCCCGGACACCAACACATGGCCGCCGGCGGCCGGCTGACTGGCCATCCGATAGGTGCCCAGGACCGGCAGCTTGACGGCGGTGGGTTCGGCGTGGTCCCAATCGCGCCCGTCGAGTGCCCTGACCACTTCGATCGGAGCCGGGTGCGGTTCTCCGTCGGAGAACACCGCCGACTGCACGACCTCTCCGTCGTGCAGCACCGCGATCAGGTTGCCGGGCGCCTGCCCGATGAATGCGGTCAGCGCCTCACTGTCGCCGGACAGGTCGTGGTCGGGATCGTCCTGCAGCTTCTCGAACGAATGGCTGAAGGCGGCCATCGACCGAGACACCTCGAGTTCCTCCATCGCGGACACGTAGGTGTGCAGGCTGTACACCGAGACCCAGCCGACCGCCACCAGCACCACGGTGACCACGGCTGTCACGCCCAGCACCAGTTGCCTGCGCAGCGAGCGCGGCCACCACCAACGCGGCGGCATCACCGGCTCACGAGGTGGGCCGCAGCATGTATCCGACACCGCGGACGGTGTGGATCATCGGCTCCCGGTCGGCGTCGATCTTCTTGCGCAGGTAGGAGATGTAGAGGTCGACGATGCTGGACTTCCCGCCGAACCCGTAGTTCCAGACGCGGTCGAGGATCTCGGCCCGGCTCAGCGCCCGACGCGGATTGCGCATCAGGTACCGCAACAACTCGAACTCGGTCACGGTGAGGTTGATCCGCTCGCCACCACGGGTGACCTCACGGCTGGCGCCGTCGAGCACCATGTCGCCGACCCGGAGCGTCTCGTCGGACGGCGGCGTGGTGTGGCTGGACCGGCGCAGCAACCCGCGCAACCGCGCCACCAGTTCCTCCAGGCTGAACGGTTTGGTCATGTAGTCATCGGCACCGGCCGTGAGCCCCGAGACGCGGTCGAGCACCGAATCCCTGGCGGTCAGGAACAGGGTGGGCGTGTAGCCGTCCGCCTCGCGGACCCGCTGCAGGATCTGCAGCCCGTCGATGTCGGGCAACATGATGTCGAGCACCACGACGTCGGGTTCGAGCTCGTCGAACTTGGCTACGGCGTCATGACCGTTGTGCGCCACGTCGACTTCCCAGCCCTCGTAGTGCAGGGCCATCTTGACCAAGTTGGTCAGAGCCGGCTCGTCGTCGACCAGCAACACGCGAATCGGCGATCCATCGGCGCGCTGGATCTTCGGCAACTGTCCGAGGATGGCCTGTCGGGGCTGCTGGGCACGGGGAGAAACCGACATGGTCGTCATATTTCCATTGTGGGCAGTACATACAGGGTTGTCACGGAGTTCATATGGAGTTCTAAGGGAATGCCAGCCTTGCCTGCGTTTCTATGACCCACGTCACCATCTCCCCACGGCGTGATCCAGCCGAAACGGCTGCAATACATACTCTTTCGAAACAAGTAGGTGAACACTTGGTGCCGCCGGTTTTCCAAAATGACTGTTTTGCCCTGCGCACCAGCCACATTCGCCTCGGGATACCTCACCGAAACATTTGGGTTCTCTATGCATGGCACAAACTTCCTTGCACGGCCCGACAGCGATAAATACTCTCGCCCACAGTAATTGGGTGTTGCCGAGCTACAACTGAGCCATAAGTCGACTTGTGTCGCACTGTGCTCCAACACCTTTCGAAGTTGTTTACCGACAACGGCGTCAATAACTTTGCGCGGAGCCGCGACGAGGCGGACCCGCGCATCACCGATTTCATACGGAGGCGAGCCATGCAGCAAACCACTGATTTCGTAGGACGGGCCAGATCCGTCCTGCGTTACGACCTACCCGCCTCATTGGTCGTGTTCCTGGTCGCCCTGCCGTTGTCGCTGGGCATCGCCGTCGCCTCCGGGGCCCCGGTGCTGGCCGGCATCATCGCCGCCATCGTCGGCGGCATCGTCGCCGGCGCCATGGGCGGCTCTCCCCTTCAGGTGAGCGGCCCGGCCGCCGGTCTGACCGTCATCGTCGCGGGCCTGGTGGCCGAGTTCGGCTGGGCCGTCACCTGCGCCATCACCGTCTCCGCGGGCGTGCTGCAGGTGCTGTTCGGGTTGAGCCGCGTGGCCCGCGCCGCGCTGGCCATCTCCCCGGTGGTGGTGCACGCCATGCTGGCCGGTATCGGCATCACGATCGCCCTGCAGCAGATCCACGTGCTGCTCGGCGGCAGCTCCAACAGCTCGGCCTGGGCCAACGTCACCGAACTGCCCGGTCAGCTGATCAACGCGCACGGGCACGGCGTCATCCTGGGCGGGCTCGTGATCGCGATCCTGGTGGGCTGGCGCTGGATGCCCGCCGCGGCCCGCAAGGTGCCCGGCCCGCTGGTGGCCATCGTCGGCGTCACCGCGCTGTCGATGCTGGCGCCGTTCGGCGACGTCACCCGTATCAAGCTCGACGGATCGCTGCTCGACGCGCTGGCCCTGCCCAGCCTGCCCGACGGCAACTGGGGCGCGTTTGCGACGGGCGTGCTGACCGTGGCGCTGATCGCCAGCGTCGAGAGCTTGCTGTCGGCGGTCTCGGTCGACCGCATGCACACCGGCCCGCGCACCAACTTCGACCGCGAGATGATCGGTCAGGGCACGGCCAACATGGTCTCCGGCGCGATCGGCGGCCTTCCGGTGACCGGTGTCATCGTTCGCAGCTCCACCAACGTGGCGGCCGGCGCCCGCACCCGGGCCTCGGCGATCCTGCACGGCGTGTGGATCCTGGTGTTCGCCGTGCCGTTCGCCGGGCTGGCCCAGCTGATCCCGACCGCGGCCCTGGCCGGTCTGCTGATCGTCATCGGCTGCCAGCTGGTCAAGCGGGCCCACATCGAAACCGCCAAGCGCACAGGCGATCTCGCGGTCTATGCGGTGACCGTGGCCGGCGTGGTGTTCCTCAACCTGCTCGAAGGCGTGCTGATCGGCCTGGCCCTGGCGGTCGCGCTGACCGTGTGGCGGGTGGTGCGGGCGAACATCGCCGCCGAGCCGACGGGCGAGAACACCTGGCGCGTCGTCATCGAGGGCTCCTGCACCTTCCTGTCGCTGCCGGTCCTCAGCCGCGCCCTGGCCAGCGTCCCGGCCGGCACCGACGTCACCATCGAACTGTCCGTCGACTTCCTCGACCACGCCGCCCACGAGACGATCGAGGAGTGGCAGCGCCAGCACGAGGCAAGTGGTGGCACCGTCGACATCCACGACGTGGGCGCGGTCGAAATGGCCAGTGCGGTGGCCGGACCGCCGATCCGCGGCTTCACGCCGTTCGACAAGCGCTCCGGCGTGGTGCCGTGGAGCTCGTGGCAGCGGGAGGAGTCGGCGTCCGTGCTGCACGGCCTGGCCGCCTACCACCGTCGTACCGCCCCCGTGCTGCGTCCGCACCTGCAGGATCTCGTGCACGCCCAGCGGCCCGAGACGCTGTTCCTCACCTGCGCCGATTCGCGGGTGGTGCCCAACGTCATCACCAGCAGCGGCCCCGGCGATCTGTTCACCGTCCGCAACGTCGGCAACATGATCCCGGCCGGCCAGAAGGACGCCTCGATCGAAGCGGCCATCGCGTTCGCGGTGGACAAGCTCAACGTCAGCTCCATCGTGGTGTGCGGCCACTCCAGCTGCGGGGCGATGACCGCGCTGCTGGGTAAGACCGACCCGGGTGACCGGCACCTGGAATCGTGGCTGGCCCATGGCAATCCCTCTCTGAAGGCATTCGACAACGGCAACCACCCGGTGGCGCGGTCGGCTGCCGAGGCGGGCTTCGGCACCGTCGATCAGCTGTCCATGGTCAACATCGCGGTCCAGGTGCAGACCCTGCAGGCGCACCCGCTGGCGCGCCGGGTCAACGTGATCGGGCTGTTCTACGACATCGCCAGCGCCGGGGTGTTGCGGGTGACGCCCACTCACGTGGAGACCCTGGCCGACGCCGCCTGACGGCCCTCTCCACCCCCGCGAGCGACCGTGCTCGTGCGCCGGAAATGCGTACGAGCACGGTCGCTCGTTCATGTGGTCAGCCCTACGGCCGCCAGTCGAACGGGAAGGGCTTGCTCGGCTGATCCCTTGTACTCGTGGGTGAAGCCGAAATCCGTTTCGCGGTAATGCCCTTCACCGATCTTCCAGGCCACGCTGGACAGGCAGTCGCGAGGGGCCGGCTTCCGCGCGAGGCCGCACGGGCGGGGCGGCTCGCAGCCGCACACATCGAACCAATGGCCCCGATGCCAATCCCTGGTCGCCATCGTTCACCTTCCCCAGAAATACCCCTAAGGGGTATGTGACGGGGTGACGTTACAGCGGCGGTTCAGCGCACGCAAGTACCCTGCCGGGGGATCTACTCAGGCGGCACCGCCGCGCGAGGGGGCGCAGAATGCGGACCGCGAGCGGCATGTCCGGCAGCAGACACGCACTCAGTGTCAATGTGGTGATTGCCGCTGTTGCGGTGGTTGGGTTCTTTCCACCTGGTGTCTGGCTCAGACACGCACTGCCACCCGTCTGGGTTGGCGTTCGAGCATTCTGCCGACATCAGGTGGGAAGGACCGACCGGCGTGACTTGATAGGAGCGTGGCACCGCCCCCACTGAGATGTGTCCGCCGGCCGGCCCAACCTTCACTCATCCACCTCTTGATGAAAGAAGGCACTGTCCATGGTGATTGTTGGCACCGATGTACACAAGCGCACCCACACCTTCGTCGCGGTCAACGAGGCCGGCGCCAAGCTGGGTGAAAAAGTCGTCCCCGCGACCACCGCCGGACATCACACGGCGTTGCAGTGGGCACGCAGTCAGTTCGGCGCAGACCTGCTCTGGGGCGTCGAAGATTGCCGCAATCTCTCGGCCCGCCTTGAGCGGGACTTACTCTCGGCGGGCCAGCGTGTGGTGCGGGTGGCGCCCAAGCTGATGGCCCAGACCCGAGCCCGCACCCGCACCCGCGGCAAGTCCGATCCGATCGACGCACTGGCCGTCGCGCATGCGGTGCTGCGGTATCCCGATCTGCCCGTCGCTGCCCACGACGAGGTGTCACGGGAGTTGAAGTTGTTAGTGGATCGCCGTGAAGACCTTGTGGCTCANCAGGTCTTGTCCATCACCGCGTATTCAGAGGTCTTGACCGGTGCGTACGCGTTGACGTTCGGCACGCTCGGTGGTGGCGGCGGATCGGCGACTGCCGTTCCGGGCACGCTCATCACTGCCGCCCCTGCGGCGCTCACCAGGCCAATCAGCACTCTGCTCAGCACGCCGACACCCTAACCCGGGGCGGTGGAGTGGTCCACCGCTCACGGATCTCGTCAGCCGCAGTGGAGGTCGACGTAGACCGTGGTGTAGCGGACGCGCTCCTCGGTGTTGCCCCGCGGTGCGGCCTTGAGTTCGGTGATGTCGCGGCCCGGGCGCACGGCACTGACCTGACAGCGGTCGATCGAGCCGCTGCCAACTCGGGTCTGGATGACGCGGTAACCCTCGTCCTGCAGTTTCTTGATCGTCTGCTGCGCCGTCTCCGCACCGGTCGGCGCCGCCGCGGCGGGGCCGGCCAGCGCCCGCCCACCGA
>NZ_LT546207.1:4485640-4490052 GCF_900078665.2 Mycolicibacterium houstonense
TCGCGCAGCGTGCTCGGCGAGTGCGTCGACCAGCGGCCCGACCGCGGCCGACTCGGGCTGCACGTCCACCCGCAGGCCGAATTCCGCTGCGGTTTCAGCGGTTTTCGGGCCGATGCAGGCCACGATGGTCCGCGCGTGCGGCTTGCCCGCGATACCGACGAGGTTGCGCACCGTCGAACTCGACGTGAAGCACACCGCGTCGAAACCACCGGTCTTGATCATCTCGCGAGTCTGCGCCGGCGGCGGAGCGGCACGCACCGTGCGGTAGGCGGTGACGTCCTCGATCTCCCAGCCCCGCTCACGCAGCCCCTCGGCCAGCGTCTCGGTGGCGATGTCCGCCCGCGGCAGCAGCACCCGGTTCACCGGGTCGAAAACCTCGTCGAACGGCGGGAACTCGTCGAGCAGGCCCAGCGAGGACTGCTCGCCCGACGGCACCAGCTCGGGGTTGATCCCGAACGCCCGCACCTTGTCGGCGGTGGCCTGCCCGACGCAGGCGATCTTGACGCCGGAGAACGCACGCGCGTCGAGGCCGAACTCGTTGAACTTCTCCCACACCGCCCGCACGGCGTTGGTCGAGGTGAACACCACCCATTGGAACCGGCCGTCGACCAGGCCCTTGACCGCGCGCTCCATCTGCGCGGGGCTGCGCGGCGGCTCGACGGCGATGGTCGGCACCTCGATCGGCAGGGCACCGTGGCCCACCAGCCGGTCGCTCATCTCGCCGGCCTGGTCCTTGGTGCGCGGCACCAGCACGGTCCAGCCGTACAGGGCGCGGCTCTCCCACCAGTTCAGCTTGGCCCGGTTGGCCACGGTCTTGCCGATGGTCACCACCAGCGGCCCGGCCAACGGCCCGGCCAGCTCGCTGCCGGCCGGCTTCTCCAGCACGGTCTTGTCGATCAGGCCACCGAGCGTGGTCTCCACCGACCGCTGCTGGCAGGTGGTGCCGCTCGCGGTCACCACGGCCGGGGTGCTGTCGACCAGACCCTGCTCGATCAGGGTGCGCGCGGCGTCGGGCAGATGCGATGCCGTCGCGTGCAGGATCAGCGGCCCGGGGGCGGCGGCCAGCGCGGCCCAATCCGCGGTGGCCGGCACCGTGATGGGCCTGGCGATGCTGGCCGGGGTGCTGGCGTGCACGCTCACCTCTCGGCGGGACCGGTAGGCGAGTGCCTGCCGGACGGCTTCCGGTCATACCACCTACCGACTTGTCTAACCATGTGGCTATCGTGGCTGCCATGGACTTCGCGCTGTCGGCCAAGGCGGCTGATTACCACTCCCGGCTCACCGACTTCATGACGGAATACGTGTTTCCGGCCGAAGCCTCCTACCACGCATATCGCGAGGAAAAGGGCCCGAAGGACCACACCGTGCCGCCGGTGGTCGAGGAACTCAAGATCAAGGCTCGCGAGCAGGGGCTGTGGAACCTGTTCCTGCCCTCGGAGTCGGGGCTGACCAACCTGGAGTACGCACCGCTGGCCGAGATCTCGGGCTGGAGCATGGAGATCGCCCCCGAGGTCCTCAACTGCGCGGCCCCGGACACCGGCAACATGGAGACGCTGCACCTGTTCGCCAACGAGGCGCAGCGCAAGCAGTGGCTGGAGCCGCTGCTGAACGGGGAGTTCCGCAGTGCGTTCGCGATGACCGAGCCGGCGGTCGCGTCCTCGGATGCCCGCAACATCGAGACCACGATGCTGCGCGACGGGGCCGATTACGTGATCAACGGCCGTAAGTGGTGGATCACCGGCGCCGCCGATCCGCGCTGCAAGATCCTGATCGTGATGGGCCGCACCAATCCCGACGCCGCCAGTCATGCCCAGCAGTCGATGATCCTGGTGCCCGTCGACACCCCCGGCGTGGACATCCAACGGTCACTGCCGGTGTTCGGCTGGCAGGACCAGCACGGGCACTGCGAGATCGTGTTCGACAACGTGCGGGTGCCCGCCGAGAACCTGCTCCACGAGGAGGGCAGTGGGTTCGCCATCGCCCAGGCCCGGTTGGGGCCGGGCCGCATCCACCACTGCATGCGCGCGCTGGGGGCCGCCGAGCGGGCGCTGGCCCTGATGGTGGACCGGGTGCAGAAGCGCGTCGCATTCGGCAAGCCGTTGTCCGAGCAGGGTGTGGTCCGCGAGTCGATTGCCAAGTCCCGCAACGAGATCGACCAGGCCCGGCTACTGTGCGAGAAGGCCGCCTGGACCATCGATCAGGAGGGCAACAAGGCCGCCCACGTCCTGGTCTCCCAGATCAAGTCGGTGGCCCCGCAGATCGCCTGCAACGTCATCGACCGCGCCATCCAGGTCCACGGCGCCGCCGGCATCAGCGACGACTTCCCGCTGGCCCGGCTCTACGCCTGGCACCGCGCGATGCGGCTGTTCGACGGACCCGACGAGGTGCACATGCGCACCATCGCCCGGGCCGAGCTGGGCCGGGAGAAATCGTCCCTGGCCGCGGCGGTGACGGCGCAGTGACCGTCGAGCTGGGGGAACTGTCGGGGGCGTGGAACTTTCGGGACGTCGCGGCCCAGACCGCGATCCGTCCGGGGCTGCTGTACCGCTCCAGTCAGCTCAGCCAACTCTCCGATGACGGCCGCGCGGTGTTCCGCCGGCTGGGCATCACCGACGTCGCCGACCTGCGCTCGCACCAGGAAGTGCAGCGGCAGGGTTCCGGGCAGGTGCCCGACGGTGTGGCCGTGCACCTGCTTCCGTTCCACCCCGACGACCCGTCGAACGACGCACCGCACGAGAGCACCTTCCAGCGGGTGATGTCGGAATCCGCCGAGGGCGAGGACGTCGCCACCGCGGCCCGTCGGTACATGACCGAGGTATACGAAGAGTTCCCGACGCTGCCGGGGGCCCACGCCGCGGTGCGCGAGGTGATTTCCCTGCTGGCGCAGGAACGTCCGGTGATCGCACACTGTTTCGCAGGCAAGGACCGGACCGGCTTCACAGTGGCCACCGTGCTGGAGACCGTCGGCGTCGACCGCGACCTCATCTTCGCCGATTTCCTGGCCAGCAACGGCGCCATCCCCTCCCTGCGCAACCGGATCATGGAATCGGTGCGGGCCAGGGCCCAGGATGCGCCGGAGATGGTCACCTACGCCGAGGCCCGACTGACCGACGAGGTTCTCGGGGTACGCGAGGACTATCTGGCGGCGGCCTGGGACAAGTTGGTGCAGCAATACGGCTCGGTCGGCGGATTCGTCGAGGCGGCCGGCGTGACGCCCGAGACCATCGCCGCGTTGCGGTCGGCCCTGCTGGGTTAGCGCCGGCCGATCAGGCGTCCTCCATCGCCTCGCCGACCTGCTCGATCACCCGGTTGTGCTCGTTCTGCATCAGCAGGTGCCCGGCACCGAGCACGACCGCGACCGGCCAGTCGATGATCTCGACGGCGGCCAGGATTCCCAGTGCGCCGTAGTAGGCGAGTTGTTCGGGGTGCGGCACCTTCACTCGCCCCACCCCCGGCACGGTCACGGCAAACCCCCGCGCCTCACGCACCGCATGCACCGCGTCGCGGTGGCCCTTGGCTTGCTTCGAGTTTTCTGCCATTGGTCACCTTTCCGTCACGTCGTCTTCGACTTCTGGAGATGTCGACTTCGCAGCGTCAGGGGTGTGAGAACTTCCGGCTCCGGTGCACCCTCCGATCCGTTGACCGACGCCGTGTCCCGCGTCTTGGTTCTTCCGTTGCGTGAGCTGTACGCGGTGCTGTGGCGCTGCGGCGTCATCGACATCGACGACTGAGGCGACGACGCCCCTGAGGCCTGGGCCAGCTTGGGCACCAGTCTCGGTGCGACGGCGGCGATGCCCGTGGCCACGCCGGCCGCGCCGAGCGCCTGGGCCCACCCGAGCGGGTCCAGCGGAGTGCAACCCAGCAGCTGGCTGACCCCCGGTGTGCTGATCGCCGCCCCCAACGTGAGCAGGGACCCGGCTGCGGTGGCGATCACCAGGGGGCTGTGCGAGTCGATCAGGGTCTGGGCCAGCTGCGTCGAGACCAGGGCCACCAATCCCACCGTGGAGGCGCGACGGGGTACCACCGGGAAGCCCGCCGACAGCCATGCGCCGGTGGCCGCACCCGCCGTCGCGACACCTCGGATCGCTACCGTCCGCCACAGTTCGGCCTGATCGGGTCCGTGACCGACGCCGCCCACCGCACGGGTGGTCGGGCTCACCGCCAACGCCGCCGCGGGAAGCGCATCGGTCATCATGTTGACCAGCAACAGCTGCCGCGTGTTGAGCGGGGATCGGCCGGTGAGCGCGCTGCCCACGATCGAGAACACCACTTCGCCCGCATTGCCGCCGAGCAGTACCGCGACCGACGCCTGCACCCGCCGCCACAGCTGACGGCCCTCGTCCAGCGCCTCGGTCAGGGAGCCGATCCGCCCGTCGAGCAGCAGCACATCGGCCGAGCTGCGGGCCGGGTCG
>NZ_LT546207.1:4490294-4492142 GCF_900078665.2 Mycolicibacterium houstonense
CACCGGTGATGAGCCGGACTCCGATCCCGTTGCGCCGCAACGCCGTCAACACATTCGCCGACTCGGGACGCGGGGTATCGGACAGGCCCAACAGGCCGACGAACTCCAGTTTCCTGGTGCACAGTTCGGCGAGGTGGTCGGCGTCCGCCCGGCCACGTGCGGCGGCCCCGGTGACCGGACGCCGGGCCACCGCGAGCACCCGCAATCCGTCGCGGGCCATCTCGTCGACCGTGCGCCCGACGGCGGGGGCCAGCTCACCGCAGGCGGCCAGCACCACCTCGGGCGCCCCCTTGATCACCAGCTCATCCCCGAGCAGTGCGGCCGAGAACTTGCGGCCCGAGCGGAACGGCAGGTAGACGCCGGTCTGCTCGGATAGGTCGGGGCCGGCCTCGGCCACCGCGGCATCCGTGGCGTGTTCGTAGTGCGACCCGTTCTTGGGCGGCGTGGCCCGGGCAGCACAGTCGAGGACCTGCTGCTCGGAGGCGCCGCTGCCCACGGTGCGGACCTGCGTCACCCGCAACCGGTTCTCGCTGAGGGTGCCGGTCTTGTCGAAGCACACCACGTCCACCCGGCCGAGCGCCTCCACCGAACGGGGGCTGCGCACCAACGCCCCGGCCCGGGTCAGACGTCGCGCCGACGCCTGCTGCGCCAACGTCGCGACCAGCGGCAACCCCTCGGGCACGGCGGCCACGGCCACCGCGACNGCTCGGCGAGGACCGCACCGGGTGTGGCCTCGACCTGCTTGGGCACCGGCAACGACTCACCGGTGAGCGCGGCTTCATCGGCCTCGGCGTCGAGCGCCTCCAGGATCCGGGCATCGGCAGGCACCACTTCACCGGGGCGCACCTCGATGACATCGCCGGGGCGCAGCCGCGCCGCCGGCACGCTCTCGAGATCATCGCGATCGTCGCGCCGCACGACCCGGCGGGCCGGCGGATCCTGAACGGCCAACAGACGGCGCAACAGACGTTCGGCCCGGACCTGTTGCGTGGCAGCCAGGATGGCGTTGCCGGTCAGCACCGAGCCGACCAGTACCGCGTCCACCGGAGAACCGAGCATCGCACTGGCGGCCGAGCCGACGGCGAGCACCGGGGTGAGCGGATCGGACAGCTCCCCCCGCAGCGCGGTGCCCAGTTCGGCGAGCTGACGGGGGACCAGGTTCCGGTGCCACGGCACCTCGCGGGCCTCCCGGGTATCCGAATCCTCGCCCGAATCGGCCAATTCGGCCAGCCGCGCCCGCACCTGCTCGGGCGTCATGGCGTGCCAGTCCTCGACGGCCGCGGCCTTGGGCACCGGATCCAGCAGCGCCCGGTGGGCCAGCCAGTATCCGGAGACCAGGCCCGCGGCGGCACCCGCGGTGATGGGTCCGGGACCGCGGCCGCGGACCCCGGGCACCATCAGCAGAGCGCCGAGCAGCGTGCTGCCGGTCGCGAGTTCCACCCCGCGCTCGCTGGCCCGGCGAGCGGCGGGCATGGCATGCAGCAGTCGCCATACCGCGGCGAGGTCCACGCAGAGGACATCGGCGTGCCATGGGATGCCGGCCTCGGCGCGGGAACCGAGCACTCCGACGGCGAGATCGGCGGCGCTGAGCGTCCGCACCGCGTCCGCCGACAACACCACCACGGTGCGCCCGTCGCGCTGCAGGGTTTCGACGGCATCGGCCAGCGCCGCATCCATGTCGTCCTCGGCGCGATAGAGGTCGTCGAACGACGACCGCAGATCGCCGAGCTGATCGATGTCGAGCGATACCGCCTGCGCGCCGGCCCGGCGGATCTCGGCCAGGACGTGGTGGGCGAGGGGATCGTGGCTGTGGCGCACCAGCACCCGGCCGCGGGTCTTGCCGTTTGC
>NZ_LT546207.1:4492852-4502116 GCF_900078665.2 Mycolicibacterium houstonense
GTCCCGCCGCGCCTACCGCAGCGAGGGTGAGCGCGGCCGCCGCCGGTGATCGGCTGCCTTGGCTCACCCCGCTTCGAATCCCGGCGCCTACCCCCTTGATTCCCCCGACCACACCGTTGACGGCCGCGCCGCCGACCGCACCCGCGGCGGCGGTGGTGGCGTCTGCGGTGCGGGTGACTGCCTGCACGGCACCTGAAACGATGTTCACGATCGGACTCCTCACGTTCACCGAACAGCAAGTACCCCGTCACCCGCCGTTCTACACGCGTAATCCGATCTGCCCGGAGTTTCACCCGGGCAGTCGCGGAAGGCTATGCGCCAACAGCTTTCCCGGGCCTAGCCGGCATCCCCGGCCACGGTGGCAGCAAACGTCACACGCACCTCATCGGCCACCTTCATCGCGCCCATCAGCATCGAGTACTGCTTGATACCGAAGTCGCTGTGCCGTACCTGAGCCTCGCCACTGACCCGCCACGGACCGTCCGCCTCGACCCGGACCTCGACGGTCTGGGTGGCCCGGTGACCGGCGATCTCGAGGTCCCCGGTGATCCGATACGCGTCGTCGCCACCTGTGATTCCGGTCGACCGGAACACCGCCTGGGGAAACCGCTTCGCACGCAACGTCTTCAACGCATTGGTGCGAATCAGCACCTTCTCGGCGCCCGACAACGGCGTCATCCCACCCTCGCCCCGCAGGACCTCCAGGGAATCGAGGTCAACCGTCACCTCCACCGCCGAGGGCCGGTCATCCGCCCAGGAGATCGTCGCCCGCCACGACCGCATCGCGATGGTCAACCGATGCCCCATCCGGGACGCGCTGCCGGTGACACCGGTGTGCAGCAGCAACTCCCCCGCGTCCGGGCCGATGGTCCACTGCGTCACGCGGTGATCACCAGACCCGCGACCCAGGCGACGGTCGCCAGCAGCGCACCGGTCAGCTCGACGCCCACCGACAGCGCAACTCCCTTGAGCGCGTGGACAGTTGACGCCCAGGCCCGCCGATGGTCGCGGCGGGCCGCCAGCTCGGCCAGGTAGACACCGGCGACGAATCCGATCACCAGCCCGATCACCGGGATGACGAAGAAGCCGATCAGCCCGAGCACCCCACCGGCCACCAGGCTCCACACGCCGACCTCGGCGGCCCGCATGCGCCGCACCGGCCAGACGTACTTGATCACCTCGGCGGTCACCACGAAAACCGCCGCCACCGCGAGTGTCACCCATGAGGCGGTGGTGCTCTCGACGATCGCCCAGACCGCGATCGCCGCCAGCACCAACAACCCGCCGCCGGGCAGGACCGGCAGCACGATGCCGATCAGTCCGATGGCGATCACCAATGCGACGAGAACGATCCCGAGCGTGCTCACGGTTTCTGCCCGCGCACCCACTGGACGACACCCATGGTCGTCTTGGTCCGCACTCCTACCAGGCCCAGGTTCTCGAAGATGTCGCCCACCTCGTCCTCACCGAAGATCCGTGCGCCGCCTCGGGACAGCAGCCGCACCCCGGGCGCGCTTCCGACGGTGGGGATCATGACGGCGATCCGGCGCTGCGGGCGCAGCACGCGCACCATCTCCGACAGGGCGGCGACCGGGTCGGGGATCAGCTGCAAGACCGCGAGTGAGACGACCGCGTCGAACGTCTCGTCCCGGAACGGCAGCCGCTGCGCGTCGGCACGGACGAACCCGACCTGCCGGGACGCCTCGGCCTTGACCGCCCGTTCCAGCATCGGTTCGGAGATGTCGATGCCCAAGGCCAGACCGTCCAGGCCGGCCGCGCGGGCCAGCGCCGACGTGATGTTGCCGGGTCCACTGCCGACATCCAGAGCGACGCCACCGGCCGGGATCTCGAGCCAATCGATCGGTGGCCGCGACGCGGCGAGCACACGGCGGTTCAACAGCTGGGCGTGGTCGTACAGCATCGAGCCGACCGGCGACGCCCACGCCTTCTGGATGAAGCCCGAGTTCTTCGGCGCGCCACTGCCCTCGTCCAGCAGGTCCAGATAGCCCCGGCTCACGTCCGGGTCGGCGGGTGGATCGGCGAGCAGATCCACTGCCTTGCGCAGCGCCTGGTTCGATGCGGTGTCCACCCCTCTACGCTACGCACCGAGTTGGTCGGCGAGGTCGACAAAATCCGTCGCGGTGATGTCGAAGTGATCGCCGGACACGTCGTGCGGGGCGCGGTCCGGGCCGTACTCCAAGGGTCTCGCCACGTACGCCGTTCCGAGCCCGGCCTCGCGGGCCGCTCTCAGATCGGAGGGATGGGCCGCCACCAGCGTCAGCTCGGCGGGTGGGATGTCCAGCAATTTCGCACAGCCCAGATACGCCTCCGGGTCCGGCTTGTAATGGCGGAACAGTTCCGCGGAGATCACGCAGTCCCACGGCAGCCCCGCGTGCTTGGCCATGTTGGTCAGCAGGGAGAGGTTGCCGTTGGACAGCGTGGTGACGACGAACCGCTGCTTGAGCCGGGTCAGCCCGGCCACCGAATCCGGCCACGGATCCAGCCGGTGCCAGGCCCGGTTCAGGTGGTCGATCTCGGACGCGGCGGCCCGGATGCCCGCGGTGTCGAGCAGCTCGACCAGGATCGCGCGATGAAGATCGTCGATGCGGGTCCATGGCAGCTCGCCGCGGCGCACCCGGTCCATCGCCGGGGCGTAACCGGCCCGCCAGCGGTCGGCGAAGGCCGGCCAATCCTGTTGCAGCCCGCGGCTTTCGCCGAAGGACTCCAGCTCGGCGATGACGCTGGACCGCCAGTCGACGACGGTCCCGAACACGTCGAAGGCCAGGGCTTGCATTGCTAGGGCTCCAGGACGAGCTTGCCCCGCACCGCACCGGTGGCCAGGGCATCGAGCGCGGCCGCACCGTCGGACAACGGGAACCGCACCGGTGGTGGCGGACGCAAACCGGCGTCGACCAGCTTGGCCAGCTCGGCCCCGACCTGTGCCTGGGCGGCCGGGTGCCTGCGGACGAACTCGCCCCACCCGACCCCGACCACGCTGACGTTGCGCAGCAGCAGCCGGTTCACCTTGACGGTCGGGATCCCGCTGCCCGCGGCGAATCCGATCACCAGCAGCCGGCCTTCGGGCGCGAGCACGCGGATGGCGTCGTCGAAGGCCTCACCACCGATCGGGTCGACGATCAGGTCGACCCCTTGGCCGTCGGTCGCGTCCATCACGGCCTGCCGCCAGCCGTCGGTCAGCGGCAGCACCACGTCGGCGCCCAGTCCCGAGACGAACTCCTCGGCGCCGGACCGGTGCACCATCGCGATCACCTTGGCGCCCATGGCCTTGGCGAGCTGGATCGACGCGGTGCCGATGCCGCCGGCCGAGCCGAGCACCAGCACGGTCTCCCCCGCCACCAGGCCGCCGCGGCGCGCCAGGGCGAACTGCATCGTGTAGTAATTGCCCAGCAGCGAGGCCGCCTGGCCGTCGTCGAGACCGTCGGCGGTCGCGATCACGTTGGCGGGAAGGGCGGCCACCTGCTCGGCGTACCCGCCCAGCATGGTCATCGCCGAAACCCGCTGCCCCGGCGTGAATCCGGAGCCCTCCGGCGCCGAGCGCACGGTGCCGGCCACCTCCATGCCGGGCGTGAACGGCGGTTCCAGCCGCAACTGGTATTCGCCGCGCAACAGCAGCAGATCGGGGAAGCAGACGCCGGCGGCGCCGACGTCGATGATCACCATGTCGTTCGACACAGGCTCATCCACGTCGACGTACGCCAGCCCGGACGTACCGGTAAGTGCCTGCGCTACAAGCGCTTTCACCTGTTCTAGCCCAGCTTGAAGCTGGCCTGCTGAGCGGCGGACAGATCGGTGATCTCGCCCCACTTGGCGGCGATGTCGTCGACCGAGGGCACCTCGGAGAACGTGATGCCCTCGTTCTGGAACAGCGCGGTGCGCTGCACCTTGCCGCCGCCGACGATGAACACCGAATCGGTGTCGGGGAGCTCCTCGGTCATCAGGTAGGCCACCACCGGGGCCACGTATTCCGGGGTGAGCTTCTCGAACACCTCGGGCGGCAGGATGTCCTGCGTCATGCGGGTGGCGGCGATCGGGGCCACCGCGTTGGTCTTGATGTTGTACTTGGCGCCTTCCTGGGCCAGCGTGTTGATCAGACCGACCAGGCCGAGCTTGGCCGCGCCGTAGTTGGCCTGGCCGAAGTTGCCGAACAGGCCGCTGGTCGAGGTGGCCACCACGACGCGGCCGAAGCTCTGCTCGCGGAAGTGCGGCCAGGCGGCGCGGATGACGTTGTAGCCGCCGTAGAGGTGCACCTTGAGCACGGCGTCCCAGTTCTCGTACGTCATCTTGTGGAAGGTGCCGTCGCGCAGGATGCCCGCGTTGGAGACGACGCCGTCGACCTTGCCGAACTCATCGAGCGCGGTCTTGATGATGTTCTCGGCGCCCTCGGGCTCGGCCACGCTGTCGTAGTTGGCGACGGCCCGTCCGCCGGCCGCCTTGATCTCGCTGACCACCTCGTCGGCCATGTTGTGGCCGGCGCCGGTGCCGTCGCGGGCACCGCCGAGGTCGTTGACGACGACGCTGGCGCCCTCACGGGCGAGCGTCAGGGCGTATTCACGGCCCAGACCTCCACCGGCTCCGGTGACGACGACGACGCGGTCCTGCACTCCTGGCATGGGTTCCTCCTCGATAACGGGCCGGAAATACGGCTCAACTCCCCTCTTGTATACGGCGGCTCCCTCATGGTCGGCGCACCGGGTCGGCGAGTGACCACTGTCACGACCACAGGCGGCTTAAATTGGAATCATTCCAGTATTGCTTTAGTTGAATCAGTCAAGAAAGCGATACTGAAGAGGGATAGAAGAATGAAGAAGTTGGGTTTGACCGCCGTCATCGCCAGTGCCCTGGCCACCGCCGTCGTGGGACTGGCCGCACCGGCCTCCGCCGGGATCGACCATCACATGTGGGTGCACCAGCAGCACCAGAAGGCGCAGGTGCCCCAGGTCGACAACACCGTGAGGCACACCAGCATCCGGCCGAACGGCTGAGCGCCGCGGCCGGCGAACGGCACAGAAAAGGGGAGCCCCGCGTCGGGGCTCCCCTCTTTCATGTCCGGGGTACGGCTCAGGCCTTCTCGGCGGTGACGAACGTGGAGAACGCCCGATTGTCGTCGTGCTCGATCTCGACGTAGCGGCCCAGCCGCCGCATCTCGTCCAACGAATGCTGCCCGTGCGCCCGCCACCCGTGGGCGTCCAGCCACTCGGCGACGTCGGCCCGATCGGGGTCCTCGTAGATCAGGTCCTGAATGTTGAGGGCCTGCTCCATGTTGAACTGCGCGGCGAAACGTTCGAATCTCTCCCGCATCTCCTCACGGCGCTCGGCGGCCGTCACCCCAGCGGTCTCCGCGGCGACCCGGCTGCCGGGCGCGGACAGCTCGGTCACCAACTCGAACAGCCGGTCCTGGGCGTCGGCGGGCAGATACATCAGCAAGCCCTCGGCCAGCCACGCGGTCGGCTGAGTTTCGTCGAAACCCGCCTCCCGCAACGCCTTCGGCCAGTCCTGACGCAGGTCGACGGCCACCTCGCGGCGCTGCGCGCATGGCTGTGCGCCGTGCGCGGCCAGGGTCTCGGCCTTATACTCCAGCACCTTGGGCTGGTCGATCTCGAACACGGTGGTGCCGGCCGGCCAATCCAGCCGGTAAGCCCGGGAATCCAGGCCCGAGGCCAGGATGACGATCTGCCGGATGCCCGCCTCGGCGGCATCGGCGAAGTACGCGTCGAAGAAGTGCGTGCGCACCGCCTGGTAGCTGCCCATGTGTTCGAAGATCCTGGCGGCATCGGCGTCCACCGCCTCGATCTTGTTGACCACGTCGTGGTCCAGCAGCGTTTCCCACACCCCGGTCCCGGCGCCCGCGACCAGGATCGCCGCATAGGGGTCACGGATCAGCGGGTTCTCCCGCTGCGTCTCACCGGCGCGGGCGGCGGCCACCATCACCGCCGTCGAGCCGACGCTGGTGGCGATGTCCCAGGTGTCGTCGTGGCTGCGCAGCGAGCTCATCGGGGTTCTCCGTCCAATCGGGCGCGCAGGAGCACGCTGTCCATGCCGAGTTCGGCCAGGTCCTCGGGGGCCGCCGGCCGGCCCAGCCGCTCCATCTCGTCGGTCGCGGCCACCGCGTCGACCTCCCAGCCGTGGGCCGTGAGCCATTCGGTGGCGTCAGCCCGGGTCTCGTCGGCGTACACCAGTGAGTCGACGTCGACGTCCAGGCCCAGCGACGTCCGCATCTGTTCGCCCCTGGCCCGGCGCGCGGCGCGTTTCTCCGGGGTGTAGCGGTCCGGGTCCATCCTGAAGTCCTCGACCGCAAGCCGGCTGCCGGGTGCGCTGTGGGCCCCGACGAGTTCGAACAGCTTGTCCTGGGCGTCGGCGGGCAGGTACGGCAGCAGGCCCTCGGCCAGCCATGCGGTGGGCTGCTGCGGATCGAATCCCGCGTCGATCAGGGCCGCGGGCCAGTCGTCGCGCAGGTCGACCGGTACCGCGACGTGCTGTGCCCGCGGCACGGCGCCGTGCGCCTGCAACGTCGCGGTCTTGTACTGCAGCACCTTGGGCTGGTCGATCTCGAACACCGTGGTGCCGGCCGGCCAGTCCAGCCGGAACGCCCGCGAGTCCAGGCCGGCGGCGAGGATCACGACCTGGCGGATGCCGTCGTGGGTGACCTCGGTGAAGTAGTCGTCGAAATAGTGGGTGCGCACGGCCTGGTAGTTGCGGGCCATGACGTGGATGCGGTGCGCTTCCGGGTCGTCGCCGATCCACAACGGTTCGCTGCCTGCCAGCTGGGCCCACGCCGGACCGGCCGCCGCCACCAGCAGGAAGGCGAACTCGTCGCGAATCAGGGCATCGGGCTGTGCGGTCTCGGCAGCACGGGAGGCGGCCACCCCCAGCGCGGTCGCCCCGACGCTCTCGGTGATGTCCCAACTGTCGCCCTCGGCCCGACCGGGCCGTACCTCGCTCAGATCAGTCATTTGCCAGGCAATGCTACCGAAGAACTTAGCCAGGCTATATGGCTTTGTGGGCGACCTCACGGTGCCGATGCGTCAATCGCGCAATTGCCAGAGCTTGTTCGCCATCAACAGTTCGAACTTGTCCACGATGGCCGCCACGTCGTCGCGTCGACCCACGTAACCGGCATAAAAGCCCATGCCCCACATGACCGCGACCAGCATCTCGACGATCGCCGGGATATCCGTGTCGGTGGTCAGCTCACCGCGCGCGACCGCGTCGTCGACCGCCCAGCGGACGAACTCCCGGGAGCTGTGCAACGCGTCATGTTCCTCCGACACCAACTCCGGGTGCCGCTGCGCCTCCAACACCGAGGTGACCAGGAATGCGGCTGCCGAACGATCGGTCGACTCCGCATCCATCACCGCCGCGAAGAACGCCGAGATTCGGCTCAGCAGAGTGCTGGATTCCTTGGCCTTGGCAATGCCTGCGGCGATCACCTTCGTATTGGTCTGCTCCACCACATCGCGGTACAAAACCCGTTTGCTACTGAAGTAATGGTTGATCGCCGGACGGGTGAGATCGGCGCGGATCGCGATTGCCTGAAATGTAGCTGCGTCGTAGCCAAGTTCGCTGAAAACCTCGCGGGCAGCACGCACGATGCGCTCGCGGGTCTCCGCCGCCTTTGCTGCGGGAGGCCGTCCGGGTCCTCGGCTCGCGATGTGGGCCACGTTCGAATTGTGCCACACGTCACCTGGCAGATCAGATGCCCTTCTTTGCGCCGGCACGGCACCCCGGCTGACCAGCAAAGCCCCGCCTAGCTCGGGAATCGGCGACGAACTAGCGTGGTCCGGATGGCGGGGGTTGTGTCACGCGAGTCGTACTTCGAAACCGGTCTGGATGTGTTGTCCGATCTGGGGTACGGCGGACTCAAGCTCGCCGAGGTGTGCAACCGGTTGGGCGTCACGACCGGATCGTTCTACCACTACTTTCCCAACTGGGCGGCCTACACCCGGGAACTCATCGAGCACTGGCGGCAGGCCCGCACTCTTCGCGTCGTCGAGGCCGTCCGCGCAGATCACGATCCGCACCACCGCATCGAGACCCTGATCGGCGAGGCGCTGGCGCTGCCCCACGGCGCCGAGGCCGCCATCCGGGTGTGGAGCTCGTTGGATCCCGACGTCTACACCGTGCAGACCGCAGTAGACCAACTGCGCTTCGACATCCTCTTCGAATCCGCGCGCGAGCTGATCGGCGATGAACGCAACGCCCGCTACTTCGCGGCCTGGGGGGTGTACCTGATCGTCGGCTTCGAACAGAGCACGCTGCCGCGCGACGTCGACGCCCTGCAGTGGATCAGTACCCAGATGCGCGACGCGCTGGAGGCGGGCCGGTTCAGTCCGGCCGCCGGAAGCGACCAACCGGTCTAACATCGGCGAACATGCTGACCCCGGCCGAGATCTGGCACCGGGCAGCTGACCGCCTCCGAGACAAGGATCCTGACTACGACGCGCTGCGTCGCGCCCTGCGGGCCGCGATCGTGCTGCCCATCGCCGCGGCCGCCGGCTTCGCCCTCGGTGGCGATTCGCAGACTCCACTGTTCGCCATCTTCGGCGCCGTCTCGCTGCTCATCACGGCCGATTTCCCCGGCAACCGGCCGGCCCGGGCCCTGGCCTACGGCGGCCTGGCCGTCAACGGCGCCATCCTGATCGTGCTGGGCACCGTGCTGGCGCCGACGCCGTGGCTGAGTGTGGTGGCGATGTTCGTGGTCGGCGTGGTGGTGTCGTTCTCCGGGGTGCTCAGCGAGACCGTCGCCGCCGGGCAGCGGGCCACTCTCCTGCTGTTCGTGTTGCCGCTGTGCACACCCGTCGGCCCCATCCCCGAGCGGCTGCTGGGTTGGCTCATCGCGCTGGTGATCTGTGTGCCCGCCGCGCTGTTCCTGTTCCGGCCGCGCCACCACGACGAGCTGCGCCGCTATTCCGCCCGGGTGTGCCGACTACTGGCCGACCGGCTCGAAGGCCAGGCCTCGGCCCGCGATGTCACCCGCGCGATGAACGCGCTGTACGCCAGCTTCCTGGGCGCCGACTACCGGCCCGTCGCCCTCACCGCGGGCAGCCGTGCGCTGGTGCGCGTCGTCGACGACCTCGGCTGGATCTGCGACCAGATCACCGACGACACCGGGGCACTACTGGGCGAGATGCGCGACCCCGCGGTGCGGGTGCTGCGCGACAGCGCCGCACTCCTGCGGACCCATGATCGCTCCGAACGTGCCGCGCGCGGCGCCGATCTGCTCGCGGCGCTGGCCGAGCAGCGCAC
>NZ_LT546207.1:4502217-4505013 GCF_900078665.2 Mycolicibacterium houstonense
GCCCCGGCCCGCGCGGTGAGCGCCACCAGGGTCAGCACCGCGGGCTGCCACGAATCGGTGAGCCCGGCCAGATCGGCCGACATCCGGTCGGCGGCCATCGTGTACTGCGCGAGGTCGTTGGTGCCGATCGACAGGAAGTCGACGTGCTCGAGCAGCTTGTCGGCCAACAGTGCCGCGGCCGGCACCTCGATCATCACGCCGGGGGTCAGCCCGTACGAACGCGCCCGGGCGGCAAAGCTTTTCGCCTCATCGGCGGTGGCGATCATGGGCGCCATCACCCAGGGAGCGGTCGTGGTGGTGCCGGCGGCCGCGGCGACGGCCTCCAGCTGGCGGTCCAGCAGGCCGGGATTCGCCTGCGCGATCCGGATACCGCGCACTCCGAGCGCCGGGTTGGCCTCCTCGGGGTGACCCGCGAACTTCAGCGGCTTGTCCGACCCCGCATCGAGCGTGCGGACCACCACCTTGGCCGCCTGGAACGCCTCGAGCACCTCGCCGTAGATGGTCGCCTGTTCTTCGACGGTGGGCTCGGAGTCCCGATTGAGGAAGCACAGTTCGGTGCGGAACAGGCCGATGCCTTCGGCAGGAGTTTCGCGGGCGGCACGGGCGGCGGCGCCGTCCTGCACATTGGCCAGGATCGCGACGGCGTGACCATCGGCCGTGGCCCCCGGGCCGGCCCACTGNCGTGCAGCACGGCTTCTGGGTGGTGCTGGGCGCGATGTCGGTGCTACGCAGCAGTGCGCTGACCACCGGGACCCGCGTGTTGCGCGCGGTGGCCGGGACGACGATCGGGTTCGTCCTGGGTGCGGTGCTGATCGAGTTCGTCGGTGTGGATCCCGTGGTGTTGTGGATCCTGTTGCCGATCGTGGCCTTCGGATCGGCCTATGTCCCCGAGGTGGCATCGTTCATCGCCGGGCAGGCGGCATTCACGATGATGGTGCTGATCAACTTCAACCTGATCGTGCCGACCGGCTGGCGGGTGGGCCTGGTGCGAGTCGAGGACGTCGTGGTCGGCGCCCTGGTCGGCATCGTGGTGTCCCTGCTCTTGTGGCCGAGGGGTGCCAAGGCCTCGGTGTCGAAGGCGATCGATCGAGCCCGGCAGGCCGGGGCGCAGTTCCTGCAGGCGGCGGTGCTGCGGGTGACCCGGGGCGCCTCGGAGGAGGCCACCAACCGCGTCATCGCGCTGAGCCACGACACGCTTACGGTTTCCCGAACCCTCGACGATGCTGTGCGCCAATATCTTTCGGAGAACGGCGGACCCAGCGACCAGCGGGCTCCCGTGGTACGGGCGGCCAACCGGGCCAACCGGGTGCGGGCTGCGGCCGAGCTGATTGCCGATGTGGTCCCGCCGCCGCTCGGCGTCTACGACCGCACACGTTCGGTGATCGAGGAGCACGCCGCGGCCATCTGTGACCGGCTCACCGGGGCCGACGCCACCGCGGTGCTGGTGCCGATCGGCGAGAGTTTCGTGGTGTCGTTGCGCGCCGAGGCCACCGGAACCGATCTCGCGGTCTCGGCGGCCCTGCCGCTGGTGACGGCTGCAGCGCATCTCGGCGAGCTGGAGTTGTTGTACCCGCAGCCCGCCGAGACGGTGGGTTAGGCCCCTCAGTTCAAGGGCCGGTGCGGCATCAGCGCGTTCGGCGGGATCTGCCCGAACTTGCCGGCCTGGTAGTCCTCGAGCGCCTGGATGAGCTCGGACTTCGAGTTCATCACGAACGGGCCGTAGTGGAAGACCGGTTCTCGAATCGGCTTGCCGCCCAGCAGCAGCACTTCCATCGCGGGCCGGTGCGAATCCTGGGTGCCCTGCGCGGTCACCGTGATCCGGTCACCGGGGCCCAGCACGGCCAGCTGGCCCTGATGGATGGGGTGCCCGACCGGGCCGACGCTGCCGCGTCCGCTCAGTACGTACACCAGCGCGTTGAAGTCGCGGTTCCACGGCAGGTTGAGCTGCGCCCCGGGCTCGATCGTGGCGTGCGCCAAGGTGATCGGGGTGTGCGTGCTGCCCGGGCCCTGCGCACCATCGATCTCGCCGGCGATGATGCGGACCAGCGCGCCGCCGTCCTCCGACGACAGCAGCTTGGCGTCGGGGCCCTCGATGGCCTGGTAGCGCGGCGTCGCGAACTTGTCCTTCTTGGGCAGGTTCACCCACAGCTGGATGCCGTGGAAGGTGCCGCCGCTCTCGACGAGTTCGGCGGGCGGGGTCTCGATGTGGAGGATGCCCGAGCCGGCGGTCATCCACTGGGTGGCGCCGTCGGTGATCAGGCCACCGCCGCCATGCGAATCCTGGTGGGCGAACCGGCCGTCGATCATGTACGTGACGGTTTCGAACCCGCGGTGCGGGTGCCAATCGGTGCCCCGCGGTTCGCCGGGCTGGTACTCCACCTCACCCATCTGATCCATGTGGACGAACGGGTCGAGGTCGGCGGCGCTGACTCCGGCGAATGCGCGCACGACGGGGAATCCCTCACCCTCGTATCCGCGCGGACCGGTCGTGATGGAGCGGACCGGGCGTTCGGTGTCCGACGCCTGGGCTGCCGCGATGCGGGGCAGGGTCAAGGTGTCTGCGGTGATGGCTGGCATCTCCTACCTCCTGTGTATGGGGTTGATGCCTGCTATAACCGGACTGCGGTCCGATTATTCCCCCGGGCCATTCCTCCGCGGTCAGAGGTGGGCCAGCGCGGCCTCGCGCGCCTCGGCGGCGGAGCCCGTGCCCAGTACCGCCTCGGCAGCCGCCCGGCACTGCTCGAGCGTCACCCGCGCCAGCCGGGCGCCCACCGCCGGGATGGCCGCCGGCGCCAT
>NZ_LT546207.1:4505651-4564035 GCF_900078665.2 Mycolicibacterium houstonense
CGGCGCGGCCGCGAACCGACCTGCCTCCGCCGGCCGGTCCGCCTCGTCGAGGTCGGCGGCGGGCGCCTGGATATCCGGAAGTTTCCCGGCCCGGATGACCGGCGCGTATCGCACGCCGGGAACCACCGGAACCCCGCGCAAAACGGTGGGTGATGCAACCGGCGATGTAGTGCTCATGTGAGACAGATTACAAGAAACGATTGACAAGTCAACACAGGCAAGCGTAAAACAACACATATCAACATTTGATTGTGCTTTAACCCACATAAACGGAGACGCATGTACGCCGAAGAGCGCCAGCAGGCCATCGCCACGCTCGTGATGAGCAGGGGCCGGGCCTCTGTGGCCGAGTTGGCGCAGACCTATGACGTCACCACCGAAACCGTCCGGCGCGATCTGGCGGTCCTCGACAAGGCCGGGGTGCTGCGGCGCGTCCACGGCGGCGCCGTCCCGGCACAGACGTTGCATCTCGTGGAGGCCGGCGTCAGCGAGCGCGACACCACGCGCTCGACGCAGAAGGACGCCATCGCCACCGCGGCCGTGGACTTCTTTCCCCTCAGCGGCGCCAGCGTGCTGCTGGATGCCGGGACCACCACCGCCCGCGTCGCCGAGCGGCTGCCCACCGACCGCGACCTGACCGTGGTGACCAATTCCGTGCCGATCGCCGGACGGGTCGCCGCCATGCCGACCGCCACACTGCAGTTGCTCGGCGGGCGGGTTCGCGGACTCACCCAGGCTGCCGTCGGCGAGCAGGTACTACGGGTCCTCGAGACCCTGCGCGTCGACATCGCGTTCATCGGCACCAACGCCATCAGTGTCCGCCACGGGCTCTCGACTCCAGACACCGAGGAAGCCGCGGTCAAACGGGCCATGGTGCAGGCCGCCAATTACGTTGTGGTGGTTGCCGATTCATCGAAGGTCGGGAAGGAAGACTTCGTCAGCTTCGCACCCATCGACAGTGTGGACAGCCTGATCACCGACGACGAGATCTCCGACGCCGACCGCGACCTACTGACCCAGCACGGCGTCGAGGTGGTGATCGCATGATCGTCACCGTCACTCCGAACCCGAGCCTGGACCGCACCGTCACCGTCAGATCGCCCTTGACGCGCGGGGCCGTGCAGCGAGTCGATTCCGTCACCGTCGAACCGGGCGGCAAGGGCATCAATGTGGCCCGCGCCTTGACCCTGGCCGATGTCGCCGCCGAGGCCCTGCTGCCCGCCACCGAGTCCGATCCGTTGCTGAATGCACTGCGGACGCTTGGCGTGCCGTTCACCGGTGTTCCCATCGCCGACCCCGTCCGCACCAACCTCGCCATCACCGAAACCGATGGCACCACAACAAAACTCAACGAGCGCGGTGCCGAGGTGGACGCTGATGCGCTGCAGGCCCTGACCCGCTGCGTGCTGGCCAAGGCACGGGATGCGTCGTGGGTGGTGCTGTCCGGATCGCTGCCGCCCGGGATGCCGACGGACTGGTACGCGCAGGTGGTATCGCTGCTGGCTCCGCTGGATTGCCTCGTGGCGGTGGACACCTCCGAGGCACCCCTGGCCGCACTGGCGGATGCGTTCGAGCTGGCCGCGCCGGATCTCATCAAACCCAACGCCGAGGAGCTGGCCTCTGTGGCCGGTGTCCCGGTAGCCGCCCTGGAAGCTGCGGCCGACGCAGGCGATATGTCCGCGGTGGTGCGGGCCGCCCAATCGCTCGTCGCGCGCGGTGTCGGCGCGGTACTGGCCACCCTGGGCGCCGCCGGTGCGGTCCTGGTCGACGGCACCGGCGCCTGGCAGGCCACGCCACCACCGATCGTGCCGCGCAGCACCGTCGGTGCGGGCGATGCCTCGTTGGCCGGATATCTGCGCGCCGTCGTCACCGGCGCGCGAGCCCCGCAGCGGCTACAGATGGCCGTCGCCTACGGCAGCGCCGCCGCCGCCCTACCCGGTTCCGCCCTGCCCAGCCCCGCCGAACTCGACCTCGACGCCGTGCGCGTCAGCCCCGTCGTCACCGCCAATCCGGAAGTACTGCAATGACACAACCGATCATCACTCCCGATCTGGTCCTGCTCGACGTCGACGCCGGTGGCGACAAGGAGGCCGTCATCACCCGGCTGGTCGCCGGACTCGGCGCGGCCGGCCGCACCAGCGACACCGACGGCCTCGTCGGCGCCGCGATGGCCCGCGAGGCACAGTCGGCCACCGGCCTACCCGGCGGGATCGCGATTCCACACTGCCGCTCCCCCTACGTCGACACCCCGACCATCGGGTTCGCCCGACTCGCCCCCAAGGTCGATTTCGGTGCGCCCGACGGGCCGGCCGACCTGGCCTTCCTCATCGCTGCACCGGAATCCGGTGGCGCCGAACACATGAAGCTGCTGTCAAGCCTGGCCCGGGCGCTGGTCCGCAAGGACTTCGTCGCGTCGCTGCGTGAGGCCAGTAGTGCCGACGAGGTGGTGGCGCTCGTCGATGGTGTGGTCAATCCGGCGCCTGCTGCCCCGGCTCCTGAGCCTGCGTCTCCCGCCGCGCCTGTCTCCATCGTCGCGATCACCGCCTGCCCCACCGGCATTGCGCATACCTATATGGCGGCCGATGCGCTCAAGCAGGCCGCCGAGACCGCCGGGGTGACCTTGACCGTGGAGACCCAGGGCTCGTCCGGTAGTACTCCGCTGTCTGCGGCGACGATTGCCGCGGCGGACGCCGTCATCTTCGCCACCGATGTCGGGGTCAAGGACAAGCAGCGCTTCGCCGATAAGCCCGTCATCGCCTCCGGCGTCAAGCGCGCCATCAACGAGCCGGATGCGATGATCGCCGAGGCCGTCAGCGCCGCAAGCGATCCCAATGCCGCACGGGTGTCCGGTTCAGCGGCTTCGGCCGCCGCGCCCGCCGTTGCCGGCGGCGTGGGCTGGGGCACCCGGCTCCGGCAGATCCTGCTCACCGGCGTGAGCTACATGATCCCGTTCGTCGCCGCCGGTGGTCTGCTGATCGCCCTGGGCTTCCTGTTCGCCGGATACGACATCGGCAATACGCCCGAGGGCGAGACGAGGTCGCTGGGCAACATCATCGCGGCGGGCAACTCGCTGACCGACCTGCCACCCGGCGGATTCACCCAGTATCTCGGCGCCGTGCTGTTCTCGCTCGGCGGGCTGGCGTTCTCGTTCCTGGTACCGGCGCTGGCCGGCTACATCTCGTTCGCCATCGCGGACCGGCCCGGTATCGCACCGGGTTTCACCGCCGGCGCGGTTGCCGTATTCGTCGGCGGCGGGTTCATCGGCGGTATCGTCGGCGGCCTGATCGCCGGGTTCGCCGCGCTGTGGATCAGCCGGATCGCGGTGCCGCGGTGGGCCCGTGGCCTCATGCCCGTGGTGGTGATCCCGCTCGGCGCGTCACTTGTTGTGGGCCTGCTGATGTTCCTGCTGCTCGGCCGACCCCTGGCCGCCCTGACCACCGGCCTGACCAACTGGCTCGGCGGCATGACCGGGACTTCCGTCGTGATTCTCGGGGTGATCCTCGGCCTGATGATGTGCTTCGACCTCGGCGGGCCGGTCAACAAGGCGGCATATGCGTTTGCCACCGCAGGTCTCAACGTCGCCGACCCTTCGACCTTGCGCATCATGGCCGCGGTGATGGCCGCCGGCATGGTGCCGCCGCTGGCGATGGCCCTGGCCTCCACCCTGCGGCCGGGCCTCTTCACCGAACCCGAGCGTGAGAACGGCCGTGCCGCATGGCTTCTCGGGGCATCCTTCATCTCCGAGGGAGCCATCCCGTTCGCCGCTGCGGATCCGCTGCGGGTGATCCCGTCGATGATGCTCGGCGGCGCCGTCACCGGCGGTCTCATCATGGGCTTCGACGTCACCTTGAAGGCTCCGCACGGCGGCATCTTCGTGTTCTTCGCGATCGGCAACCTGTTGTGGTTCCTGGTCGCCCTGGCTGTCGGCACCGTCGTCAGCGCCCTGGCCGTCATCACCGCCAAACAATTCGCCAAACCATCCGTCACCACGCCGGAAACACCGGCGCTGGCCACCACCTGAGGAGAAACCATGCCCAGCAAGACCGTCACCGTCGGTTCGGCCATCGGCCTGCACGCCCGGCCCGCGGCGATCATCGCCGAAGCCGTTGTCAACGCGGGAGTTCCCGTCACCCTGTCAATGGACGGCGGCGAACCCGTCGATGCCGGTTCCGCCCTGATGATCATGACCCTGGGCGCAGGCAACGGCGCTCAGGTGACCGTGGAATCCGACGATGCCGAAGCACTCGCCACCGTGGCCGGGTTGGTGGAGCAGGATTTGGACGCGTAGGGGGTCGGGGTCAGTCGAGTCCATTCGTCCGAGATGCGTGTGGCCCGCGATGTCAGCACCCACGTCTCATCCAGCGATCATTCGTGGGGCATGCTTGAGTTTCATTCAGTCAAATGGCTAAGCACGGACCCGCTCGTGTCAAACATCAGACTTTGGGAACGCCGTTTGGCCAGACCCGGCGGGAAGGCCAAAGGTATAGCGATTGGCCATTTCCGAGCGCCCGGTGCTGCCTGTGACGTCATGTATCGGACGCAGACGACCGGCAACCAGGTGGTGCGGTATGACCGCCATGGTGACCTGCGCCGCCTCGGCGATATGGAGGTCTGCCCACATTTCACCCGTACCAATCACGTGGGCATTCGGGAAATAACTCCATTCACCGAAGGTCGGAGGCGGTGCTCGACGCACCGTGCGCTTCAGCCTGCGCCCACCGGTCAGCTTCCCGCAACTCCACACCCAATACCCCACGTATAAACTCCAGTCACGGGCTTCCTTCGTACGGGTCCTCAGCGGAAATTGAGACTGGCCTTATCTACCTGTGGAAAAGGAACATTCGGGTAGTCCGCCCTGATCCTGGCCGCCAGGGCTCGCAATTCCTCGATGTGTCTACAGCTCCGATCGAACGAATCGACGATGAAATAGCGGCCAATATCTGACTTAACTTCGCCTTCGCTGAACATCACCTTCAGGACCAGCGCATCATCATTTGACTCGTATAGCGTGAAGTCCCAAGGACTCATCGCGATCCGCTTGAGTTCCATTCGACGGCTCCAGCTCGAACTTGGTCCCATCTTTCACATCTGATCGCCCGATGCCGATCGAACGACCCCTCTCAGGAGAGCAGGTACGCCACCCTTTGAACCGTGAGTCATTCGGCAAACGCCGGACGATGCCGACCGTGGGTTTCGCCCTCACCGACGGCCGCTGATACTCAGCCGCGAGAATCTCTTCGACAAATCCGGCTGAGGACCGAGTACTTCACACGATCCATCGGAGTTACGGGAGCGAATCGTCCTCGCGTGCTGTCCGCTCCCCTACACATCGCAAATCGATCACCAACGCCAGATGCATCATCTCCTGGTGGCTCCGTACCAGGTTCTTTGATACCCCAGCCTCCGTCGTGGGCGAAGGCGGCTCGCGGAGGTGTCACCGGCCCCTTTGGCAAGTCACTCGTCGGCCGCGTCGACCTCCTGGCCGAGTTCTCAGTTCTGGCATCGTCCTCCCCTTCCCCACAAAGGCGCCTTCCGAACGCCGGTAGCGAGGCGCCAGAGCGTTCGAGAGGTAGGTTCCCACTCCTGCTGGTGGACGCGGCGAGACGAAGCTCCCAGACAGCGACGTCGGTCGAAGACCCAAACCGCCAGCGCCCTGCGTAGCGCAGCCTCTCGATCTCGCCGCCGCATGGTTCGTCAAGCTGAACCGATGCTGACCGGCGCCTACCTCCCCTACCGGCACCAATTTGTTGGGGGCGACCCGGTGCGCGGCCAGCTTTGCCAGGTGCAACACTCACTGCGAACACAAAGCGTTATCAGCGTCACCTAGTCACCCTTATGATTGCCTGCGTGCAAAGAGCGGGGCGGCATGAAGTGAGAATATGCATTGCTGAGCAGATGCTTTTGAGTTTGCTGAATGTGCACCAGCACACGACAGATGAGTCAAACACGGTCGGGGGAGTGTGAGGCGTGCAGCGCTTAGCCGTAATGCTGCTGGCGGTTTTGCTGGCATTTTTCAGTGCACCGCCGGCGTGGGCGATTGACCCTCCGGCGATCGACGCCGCAGCCGTCCCACCTGATGAAACCGGCCCAGACCAGCCGATGGAGCAGCGCAAGATCTGCGCCGCCCCGACGGTCATGCCGAACTCGAACTTCGCCGACAAGCCATGGGCGGCGGAGTATCTGCGGCTGGCCGAAGCGCAGAAGTTCGCAACCGGCGCCGGCGTAACTGTCGCGGTGATCGACACCGGAGTCAACGGTTCGCCCCGTGTCCCGGCCGAACCCGGCGGCGACTTCGTCGACGCCGCAGGCAACGGGATGTCCGACTGCGACTCCCACGGGACACTCACTGCGTCGATCATCGCCGGTCGACCGTCGCCCACCGACGGATTCATCGGAGTTGCCCCCGATGCGCGACTGATTTCGCTGCGTCAGACGTCCGCGGCGTTCCAACCCAAGGGTTCACGTCAGGATCCCAACGACCCGAACACCACCCAGACCGCGGGTTCGATCCGCAGTCTGGCCCGTTCAGTGGTGCACGCCGCCAACATGGGCGCGCAGGTGATCAACATCAGTGAGGCCGCCTGCTACAAGGTGACCCGCCGCATCGATGAGAGCAGCCTGGGTGCGGCGATCAACTACGCCGTGAACGTCAAGGGCGCGGTGATCGTCGTCGCGGCCGGCAACACCGGTCAGGACTGCACCCAGAACCCGCCGCCGGACGCGTCGGTCCCGGCGGATGCGCGCGGCTGGAAGGGTGTGCAGACGATCGTCAGCCCCGCCTGGTACGACCCGCTGGTGCTCACCGTCGGCAGCGTCAGCCAGAACGGTCAGCCGAGCAACTTCTCGATGTCGGGACCGTGGGTGGGAGCGGCGGCTCCGGGTGAGAACCTCACCGCGTTGGGCTACGACGGCCAACCGATCAACGCCACGCCCGGCGAGGACGGTCCGGTCCCCCTCAACGGCACGTCCTTCTCGGCCGCCTTCGTCTCCGGGCTGGCCGCACTGGTCAAGCAGCGCTTCCCGGATCTCACCCCCGCGCAGGTGATCAACCGGATCACCGCCACCGCACGGCATCCCGGCGGCGGTGTCGACAACTACGTCGGGGCCGGCGTGGTCGATCCGGTGGCCGCGTTGACGTGGGAGATCCCTGAAGGTCCGAAGAAGGCACCGTTCAAGGTCAAGGAAGTTCCTCCGCCGGTGTACATCCCGCCGCCAGACCGTGGCCCGATCACCGGCGTGGTGGTCGCCGGTGCCGCGCTGGCGCTGATCCTCGGGATCGGAGCGATGACTCGACGCGCGCTGCGGCGGCGCCGATGAGCTTCTTGCGGCGGAATTTCGGTTTCCGGTTCACGACGGGCCATGCCATCTGGGCGGCCACGCTGATCCCGGCATGTATCGCCGTGTGTCTGCACTTCAACCTGCTCTGGCTGGGGATCACGCTGTCGGTGCTGATCGCGATCTTCTCGGTGCTGACCATCCGCGGCTACCGGCTCACCGGCTGGGTCAGGGCCGTCTTCGCCTGGCGACGCCGCCACCGCAGCACGCCCGATGTGCCGTCGGAGCCTGCCGTCGGATCCACCGTGATGCCAGGCGATCACGTCGCCGTGCGCTGGCAGGGCGACTATCTGGTGGCGGTGATCGAGCTGATTCCAAGGCCTTTCACGCCGACCGTGATCGTCAACGGTGAGGCCGTCTCTGATGACACGGTCAGCACCAAACTGGTCGAGAAGCTGCTGGAGGCACACTGCCCCGATCTCGAGGCCGACATCGTCTCGGCCGGCTACCGCGTCGGCAAGACGGCGCCGGCCAGCCTGGTCGCACTCTACGAACAGGTGGTCGGCCCGTATCCGGCACCCGCCAACCGGCGCACCTGGATCGTGCTCCGGGCCAATCCGGAGGAAACGCGACGCTCGGCCCAGCGCCGAGACAGCGGCGTGTCCGGCCTGGCCCGCTATCTGGTGGCCTCGACGACCCGCATCGCAGATCAGTTGGCCAGCAATGGAATCGACGCGCGATGCTGCCGCAGCTTCGATGACTACGACAAAGCCACCGAGATCAGCTTCGAGAAGGAAACGTGGTCGGTGATCAAGGGCCGCAGCACCTTCACCGCGGCTTACAACGCGCCCGGCGGACCAGACGTCTGGTGGTCGGCGCGCGCCGACCACACCACCACGTGCGTGCGGATCCGTCCCGGGCAGGCTCCGACTTCCACCGTGCTGCTGACCACTTTGTCCAATCCCACGACGCCGCGCGGATTCTTCTGCCTCCACGGCGGACAGCGAGCGGCGCTGCAGGGGATCACCCCGGTGACCGACAAGCACTATGAATTGCCGATCGGTTCGGCCGGCGTGCTCGTCGGTGAAACCTCGGACCGGTACCCGGTGTACATGCCGTTCGACAACGTCGACGTCAGCATCAACCTGGGCGACGCTCGACTGTTCACCCAGTTCGTCATCCGCTCTGCCGCTTCCGGCGCAGTGGTGACCCTGGGCCCACAGTTCCGCGAATTCGCCACGATGATCAACGGACGCGTCGGGCGCGTGCCACGCGTGGTGTGGCCGAATGCCACGACCTACTTGGGGCCACATCAAGGCGTCGGCCGGGTGATCATGCGGCCCAACTTCATTGACACACCGCGACATCGGCAGCTGCCCATCTCGCTGATCAATCCGCGCGAGGAGAGCCGCTACCAGATGGCGCTGGAGCAGTGACATCAAGCTTGCTGGGAGAGGGGTCCCAGAAGGGTCGGGAGGAGTAGTTATGACAGAAGATCCGAGGTCGACGTGACCGACGAGATTCACCCGCAGGTCGCCGCGGTTCTGCGTCAGGCCCAAGAGTTGCAGTCGCTCATGGACGATCAACTGCACAAGATGAACAACGAAACATTCACGGCCACAGACGAAGCGCAGACCGTGGAGGTGACCCTGGACGGTCATCACCAGCTCCAGGACGTGTACATCAAGGACGGCCTGCTGCGGCTCGGCGCTCCCGAGGTGCAGCAGCGTCTCAACGAGGCGATCCAGAAGGCCACGGCGGCCGCAACCGCCTCAATCGAAGCGGATCGCGAACGGCTCGACGCGATGGTCGCGGAGTTGACTGCGGAGGACACCCAGCAGTTCGGAAACTGAACGGCTTGGCGTAAAACGAGATTCGCCGGCGACACCATGCGGTGTCGCCGGCGAATCCTTTTCTGCTACTTGTTGGTGTCCTTGACGTCGGTGCGGCGACGGTTGCCGATGACCGCCTCGGTCCAGGCGCGGTCCTCTTTATAGAGTTCCTCGTCGGGGGCGAGCTTGGGGTCGCGGCGCTTGTCTCCCCGCTGACCACCTTGACCGTGGCCGCCGCCCATGCCACCCATACCGCCGCCCATGCCGCCGGCTGCGCCGGGACCGCCGGGTGCACCGGCCGGAATGCCCGGGCCACCCTTCGAGGGCGCAACGTTTTCCGCGCCTACCGCCGGCGCCAAGGGCGTCTTCGGGATGTCGCCACCACCGCCGCCGGGCCCGCCACCGCCGCCTGCGGACGCCGGTGCCAGTGTCGGCTCATCGAGCGCCGGCACATCAGTGGCAGGACCCTCAGGCATCCCGGTGGGCGCGCCACTCGGCGAACCACCGCTTGGAGCCCCACCGCCGGGCGATCCTCCGCTCGGCGAGCCACCCGAAGGCGAACCGCCGCTGGGCGAACCCGAAGACGGCCCGCCCGCTGATGGGTCTAGGCCGGCAGGAGACATCGACGGCATCTCGGGCACTCCAGGCATCTCGGGCATTTCTGGGGTGGCGCCTCCCGTGCCTGGCTCGCCACCCGTCATGCCGGAATCGCCGGGCACCCCGGGAGGCTGGGCGTTGGGGTTCTTCCCGACTTCATTGGCGTTGAGCGGCGGCAGTCCAAGAATCCCGGGCGGCCGACTAGGCCTGCTTTGCGCTATCTTGAGGTCGCCCGCATACGCCTCTCTGGCGTCATCCGAGCGATTCCAACTAGCAATGTTTGTCGGAACCTTGTTGGGATTTATGTTAGACATATTCTCGTAATAATGCAGATCGTCCATGTCAGGATGCTTCTCGACGAGTCTGCCATGCGCATCGATGACTCTTTCGGTCTCAGTGGCCAAGCGGTCGCACTCGCCCGCCATCTGTATCCACCATTCTCCCAAGCTTCGAAGCGCCGCCTCACAAGCACGGGCGGCTTCGCCAGACCAACCGATAGGCGGGCATTGAAATTTGCCGGCGTGGGCATTAAGAACACCCGCGTAGGCCCGCCAGCTATCGGCAAAGTTCTTCAGGCCGTTGCACGCCATATCGTGCGGATCCCACTCGTGGATTGCACGCACCATGTCTCGCCAGCCATAGTTGCTGTCCTCATCAATATCGTCAAAGCGCGCCTCAAAGTGCGGAAGTTCGATGCTATGCAAACTCTTCAGCTCGGTCAGATCAGGAAAAACGGGTTCAACCGCCGGCGGCGCGCCTCCACCATCACGTACCTGACCGTCTAGGCCCGTACCAGATTGCTGATCGAGCTTTTCGTACGCAGAGGCTGCGGCTTTCATTGCCGCAGCCAATCGCTCTGCCTCCCGGTCCCCGGCTTTGAACGCCGCTGCCATCGCGTCGGCAGAATTTTGGAGCCGCAGGCACACCTCTTTGGTTGAATTCAGCGCGTCTGGTGGTTCCGGCTTTATCGCGGCGACGTCTGGTTGCCCCCCGACCCCTTTAAAGCGGTCACGCGATATTTCCTCAGCAGCACTTTTGAGCGCCGATACTGTAACTTCGAGATCAGCCATTTAGTGCATCCTCCCTACACCCTGCGACACTGGCCAACGGTCGCAGGCGATCAAACTTTCACCGACTGGTGATGGGCACGGCCATTTCATTCGCTTTAGACTCAAAGCTGTAGAGCGCAGCAATTTCCTTGACCGGGCTCGCGCCTTTTTCAAAGTCATGGACTCCGTCAATGCCGACTCCTAATGCTCAAGCGCATCAGCGGTCAACTGCCCCACGTGCTGCCAATAAATGAACCCATCTACGGCCCTGCGTTGGGCCTGCACCTCGACGGCGGTGTGCGCCTCGTACAAGGCGCGCTCCTGCGCGCATGCCGCGTAAGCGCAGAATGCTTTCAGCTGGGGCTCACCCCGGGTGGCGGACCGGCTGAGCACCCGCTCCCAAACCTTTTCCCAGGCCGTCCATATCTGATCCTCATCAGGCGGAGCAGCGTCCACCGGTGCCGGCGGGAGCACCTGCACCAAGTCGACATCGCTGATCCTCGCCAAACGGCCGCTGATCTCGGGGGCAATCACCTGCAGGCGGTCCCGTCCGGCCATCTTGCCGCTGGCCGGGATGTCCTCGGGCGTCAAAAGTTCGCGGTGCACACCGGCATCGCTGGTGAACTGGTGCTCGAATCCGATCAACGCTCGCAACTTCGTATCGTGGTGTTGCGCCCAACTCTGCAGGGCCACAACTGGATAGGTCGCCCAGCGCCCCCGCTCGGCGGGCGGGATCGACTCGTCTGCACTCGCCATCACCACGTGCTCCGGCAGACGCACCTGCTCAGGAATGTAAGCCATCGCGTAGTTATTGGCTATCACGATCCGGCCGTCCTGGGTCACTGCCGTGATCCAGTGGAAGAGAGCATCTTCAGCATTGACCATGTCAGGCGCGTTGAGTGCAGCCGCAATCCTCCGAGCCGCGGTCAGCGGGTCCGAGCCTGACCGTTTGGCCGCGTTCTGGGCGGCATCGCGTTCGGCACGGGCCGCGGACACCGGAACAGGCGCCACTTGAGCACCGCCAACAACGTTCGTTGGTTGGGCTGGGGGCGGTGCCGCGCCTGCAGGATTCGAAGACATCGGCGCAGCCGGAGAAGGCGTCGGTGGCGGTCCCAACGGAGGCGGGGCCATCGGCATCCCACCGCCCATGCCCGCCGCGCCGCCGGGCGGCGATGGTTGCACCGGCGCTGTAGGCGCCTGTGAGCTACTGAGCGATGTCGGCGCTGCACCCGTGCTGGCCGGCGTCGTCGCATCGCCAGCCGGAACCGCCGGCGCTGGAGCCAGCGGAGGTGGCGACGCACCACCACCAGAAGAAGCCGCCTGAACCGGAGTCCCAGCCGAATCCGCAAATCCCTTCGAGAAAGCTTGCAAGGGATCCGTCGGCGCACGGCCTGCCAATCCCTCGGCGGCTGCCTTTGACGGATCTAGTCCTGCAGCTGCGCTCGCTGCTGAGGAGACTCCACTCAATGGGCTGCTCGGGGCGCTGGGCGATCCGCCCACGCTTGGGGCGCTCGGCATCGCCGGCGCTGATGGAGCAGGTGGCGACACCGGCGACGTCGGAGACTTCGTGGCGGGAGTAGTCGCAGCGATATTGGGTGCGACAGTCGTAGGTGCCGTGGGGCCGGGCCTCGCCTGAGCGGCAGCATCACTATTGTCCGCGACCGGCACCGCAGCCTCGTCACCCACAGGTGCCGCGGGTCCGGGCGCTGCCTGCGCAGCCGCATCGCTATTGTCCGCAACCGGTACCGGAGCTCCACCAGCCTGCGAAGACACTGGGTCGTCACCGCCCCCAGGCGCCGCAGGCCCGGGCGCTGCCTGCGCAGCCGCATCGCTATTGTCCGCAACCGGCGCCGCATCCTCACTGTCGCCGGGCACCGCGCCATCGGCTTCCGGTTGCCCCTCAGCCTCGTTACTCATAAGCGATGCCAGCCGCGGGTTGCTTGAGCCAGCGGCAGATTCACCAGATTGCCCTGAACCAGATGCGCCCGTGCTATTGACTAGAGGGGGCGCTTCAGGGCTCTCAGCTGGCGGAAGTTCAGCACTTCGGGTACTTCCGCCCAGACTGTCGGCCAGATCCTCAAGAAATTGTTTGTTGGCGAGGTATGCTTGCTGCGCAATATCCTGTGCAGTCTCAGTCGCGTCTTTCCCTTCCTTCTCTGCCTCAGCCTCTAGCCTGGCGATTTCCTGGGCCTTGAGCTGGACATAATCGGCGATGGCCTTTTTGGCCATCCTGGTTGTCAACCACGCCTTACCACACCATTCAATGGCGGCGGAGAGCTGATTCTCGATACCCTGCATCGCTTGGCTATGCTGCTCGGCCTTCGCCGACGCGGCCGCGGCACTGCCACCGACCCATACAAGCAGCCCATTGAAAAGACCCGCATGTACCGCATCCCAGCTCGCGCGGGTCTGGACCACCGTCGATCTAATACCGGCCAGCATTTCTTTTCGTAGGTCGAACACTGACTCATCAAACTCCGGCCAAGCGCCGGGGCCTGTCATAATATCTTCATACGGCCCGGTTGGCTTCTGAATGCTGCCTAGTCCCAGGGCGAAGAAATCCGATATATCATCGAACAGGATTGGACCAACTGGCACAGGGGTGGCACCCGTCACAAGTTTGCCTTACACGCCCAATGGATCGCGCTCGCTAAGAGGGTTGATTGCGATGCCAGATAGCTGACATTCCCCGAGTATGTTGGTATTGCCTGCACGTACGCCCGCATGTATTGGGCCGCCAATACTGCGAAGTCTTCCCACGCGGCATTATCGCTCTCCCTGCCCAAACGCTCCATATCGTCGGCATAGGTCGCCATCAGTGTCGCGGTGGCATCCATGACTGCCTTTTGGTCAGGTGTCCATTCTGCCGCCGAAATCTTTGAGTCGATGCCGCGCCATGGTTTTGCGTCGTTATTGAACCGCTCAACCATCTCGATCCAAGCACTACAGCTGCGATCACCACTTTTCAGAAACTGTTCGGGCACAATCGAGTCAGCACTGCCTGGCTCCTGAATCACTGACGGCTCCGCTGGAGGCGGAATTAGAGGCGAAGTTTGTTGTGCTGCACGGTAGTAGATCGCATCGCACACCCTGTTCAATGCCCCGGTGAATTGATTGGATGCCGCAACAATAGTGTTATCAGACGACGAGTACGTTGAAATGGAATCAATCACCGCTTGAGCATATGCATTAAATTGCCCATAGAGTTCACGCATTACCCGATGCGGTGTCTGCTTGGCGAGGTTGGCCGCACCCGGGATTGCTCCCGTCAGTGCGGCGCCCTGTCGCTCAAATACAGCCTTTTGTTCCGGTGTCCACCCAGCCGCCGCCACCGAGTAATCAAGTTTATTCCATTCTGGGACGGCTTTTTCCAAACCGTGCGCAATCTTGGTCCATGCCTCGCAAGTCGGATCTTCAGTGATGATATTCGCGGGTCCGGTGTCATTGGCGCTGGCGAACTCCGACGTGCCATCGCCGCTATTTGGCGACCTACCCTCGGTTTCCGGCCGCAATACAAGAACGGTGCCGACGACGCTCACAGCAATAACCGCAACAAGGGCCAGCCCTACCAAGATCCACTTGCCCTTCCCGTCCTTGTTCGGCGGCGGAGGCCAGGCCTGCTGCTGCCACGGCGCACCAGGTTGTCCATAGTTAGGCGCGCCCTGAGGCGCGCCGCCGTAGGGCGATGGTCCGCCCGGCCCTTGGGGCGGCGGCCCACCCCACTGTGGCCCTCCACCCACAGCGGGCGGTTGCGAGCCAAACGGATCCTGGGGAGGAAGAGTCATCACCAAACCTTCACGTCAAAAAGCACTATCGGTCACAACGAGACTGAGGGATCAGCTGGCGGCCGCTGCGGGGGTGACGGCGCAGCCGCGACGGGCGGGGCAGACGGCGACGCTTGCGCCGGAGGTTCGGCTGCCGGAGCCCGCTGTGCCCCGCCATCGGGTCCGGCCGCACCTTCGCGCTGCTCCTCCCGCTCGTCGCCTTCGTCGCGCTGCTTGTCGTCCGTGGACTCCTCTGGCTGCGCTTCAGGCTCCTGCCCCGCAAGACCGGCACCAGCGCCTTGCTTGTCCGGATCACCTTGGCCGAGCCCGCCGCCCATCTGACCGATCTGCTGAATGCCTTGCATGACCGTCTGCGGAATCTGGCCCAACTGTTGAGCCATCTGCATCGGCACTTGGCCCAACTGTTGAGCCATCTGCATCGGCATCTGCATCAGCTGTCCGAACTGGCCCATCGCATCCGTGGGCCCGCCGCCCGAGCTCGGTGCACCGAACTTCGAGTCGAACTCCGCCAACCGGTCATTTACAGCAGCCTGTGACTGACGATCCGTCTGCTCGTACCGATCAGCGGCCACACCGATATTGGTCGCGGTCGACTGTGCATCGCTTCTGGTCGTCGGCATGGAGTCCAGCAGCGGCGCTTCCGTCTCATTGGTACGGCTGGTCATCGCCTGCGAAAATCGGTCTCCCCCCAAGGAGGGGAAGGCACTCGGCGGATCAGGAAGCGCGTCTGCCGCATCCCGAAAACCCACACTGCCCGCACGCAGTTCGGCGACATTGACTCGTAAATCACCGGTCACCACATACCCCCATCAACTAGACGCTAGGAAGCCAACCTCCAGACCCACCGATCGCGTCCAACACCCGATAGGCCTGGCACGGCGTGCTGTACCGCCACCATGCGCAACACTCTGCCATCGACCGTCAGGCGGTCCCCTCTACAAGTAAGTTCAGCAAAATGCTACCCGAGCGAGATAGGGGACGAGCGCACAAATTCGAGTCCTCACCACTAGGGACGATGGCGAGCCTTGCACCTGTTTCCGATAGCGAGAACTGCGAAAGTTCCTGCTCCGCGGGGCACAAGGTCGTCTACGAGGACACGAGTGTGCCGCAGGCGCGGACGGTTCGACGGCGTGCCAGGTGAGCGACCATGGTTCTTACTCACCCCGACGAGGACCACGCTTTTCTGGGTTCCGGTTATCCGCCGGTCATCGCCCCCGCGACCGTGTTTCCCGAGGCGCTGTCGGTCGCTCGGTACTTCGCCACTGCCGCGTCCAGATTGGAACCAAAACTCGTGGCGTCCGCCGCCGCCGCGGCCGTGCGTTCGGCAAGGGCACTGCCAGCCGCACGGCACGCCGACGCCGTCTGTAGGCCGTTGACTCCACCCGCAGCGGTGTTCAGCGGAACGTCCAACTGCAGCGCCCCCAATGCCGATCCCGCCTCACGAAAGGCGGCACCAGCGCTGGTCAACGCATCCGGGTCGACCTGCAATTCGTCGCTCATCAGTTCTCCCCCTGTGCCTGAAAAGCGTGAAAGCGTCAGTGCAAACGCAGGTTTCGGAGCAGGTCGTACACGCCGGCGATCCACAGCAGCAGCGGGATCACGGCGGCAATGGCGGCGCCATCGGTCAGCTCGAGGATCCGCTTGGTCACCGGTGACACTCGACGCACGCCGTCGGTAGCGCCCACCGCGATCACCGCGACCAACCCGACCGCCGTGTAGATCGCCAGAACCATCCAGGCCTCGGCCGGATACCACAGGCACAGACGCACCATGACGCCGGTAGGCACGGCAATCGCCGCCGCCAGCAGCGCCCAAGAGCACCACCGCTCGGCGTACAGCCGGGACCGGAAGCCACAGATCACGGCCACCAGTCCGGCCACGATCATGCTGTGCACGAAGAAATGGCCCTGGACCACAACCGCGATCGCACCAATCGACAGCACCAGTGAACCGGCAGAGAGGAAGCCAATCAACAGCTGGCGGGTCAGCAGGCTGCGTTCCTCCAGCCGCGCCGCCGATTCCGGCACCGAGGCGATGATCGCCTTCCAGGTGGGTGACGCATCATCGACCTCGTCGGGTGTGATGACGGGATCAAGCAGTTCGTCGTTGGACACCGTCTCACCAGGCACCGGGATCGGCGGCAACGCGATGCGGGCAACAGCGACAGTCAATTTGGCGGCGTTCGTCACCACGATCAGGCCGAACGCGATGGCGCCCGCAGGCACCCAGAAGCCCCCGCCATAACCGACGGCAATCGCCCCACCGGTGACGGCTATCGCCAACACTGCGAGGAATGCAGCCACGTCGGCGCGGTGACGCGGTCCACCACGGGTGGCCAACGTCAACAGCAGGATCACCGCTCCCGCGCCCGCGAGCTGTGGTGCGCCAAGGGAATCCGCGTCATACGGCAACGGCACGGCCAGCGCTGCGGCACCGGCCAAGACGATCGTCGAGGCCAGGAGCAGGCTTTCGGCCAAATCCAGGTTCTCGTAGCGGCTCTGCGCGGTGAAACTGCCGCCCAGCAGGCCGAGGCCGAACAATCCCAGCGCCGCAGCCCACCACCAGCCTTCGCCGGCACCGCTCCACGACAACAGCGACATCACGGTGATGACGGTGGCGACCACCGGAATGGCCAGGCCGACGAACCGATCCAGCGCGGTCCGGTCGAACACCGGAGACTCGTCGAGCACCGCGATCGCGTCGATCACGTCCTCGACCAGGGGACGGTACCGCTCGGTGCGGCTGACCGAAACCAGCGTCAGCAACGACCCGTCGACCACTCCGGCGTCGTCCAGGGACTCATCGGCCTTCAACGGAGGTGCACCCGGACGCGCGAACGCCCACATGCCCTGTTCCGAGAAGTCGAAACCGGCGAGGGTGTCCTTCGGGGTGTCCTCGAGCAATTCGCCGAGCACACTCACGGTTTCGTCGATGTACGTCTCGATCGGCGCGGTGGCCGGCAACACCAGATCCGTCATCCGTTTACCGGTGAGGATGGTGACCCTGGTGGTCGACGGCCGGCTAGGAGTCCCGCTCGTCGTATCGGCGGCGGCTGCGGTCGCGGTCAACGCCGTTCAAGCCTGTCGAAATCGTCGGACAGGGCAGCGGCCAGCTCGGTGATGCGGCGCTGGTACGTGTTGCTGAGCAGCTCCAGCTGAATCTCGGTGCCCGCCGCGATGTGCTTGTCCCAGGGCAGCACGATGACACGGCCCGGAGGCACGTGCCGTTCGAACTGCTGCACCAGGTCCTCGACGTCGACGTTCGGTTTACCCGGGGTGACGTGATTGATGACGACACAGGATCGGCCGAGCAGATCCTGATATCCGTTCTGGCGCATCCAGTCCATGGTGATGGCCGCCTGACGGGCCCCGTCGATCGAGGCGCTGGCCACGATGACCATGCCCGAAACGCTGGAAAGCACACCGCGCGACGCCTTTTGGAACAGGCCGGCGCCGCAGTCGGCGAGGACCAGGTTGTAGTAACGCGAGACGACCGCGGTGGCGCTCTTCCAGTCCTCGTCGTTGAACTCGCGCTGTGCGCCGCTGTAGTCCTCGGACGACAGCACCTCGAGATTCGACCCGTTCATGCTCGTATATGCACGAATGTCGTTGTAGCGCGACAGTTCCTGATCGGCGAGCAGATCGGAAATGGTGGCCGCGGACTGCCGACCGGCACGGTCGGCGAGGTTTCCGCCATCCGGGTCTGCGTCGATCGCCAGAATGCGGTCGCCGCGGACCTTGGCCATGGCCGAGCCCAGCGCCACCGTGACGGCGGTCTTGCCGACGCCGCCCTTCAGACCGAACACGCCGATCTGGTACGAATCGCGGGCATTACGCCGGATCCGGCTGTGCAATTCGAGTTCGTAGATCTCATCGGGCGACAGACCCAGGTTGATCCGCGTCGTGAGATACAGCCAGTGCCGCCATCCACGTTGCGACGGCATCTTCACGCCGGTCTTCACCCCGACGTGCGACAGCGCGTCGATCGCGCGGTGGTTGCCCATCGTTGCCGCGGAGGTCGGTCCGGGTGCTGCCGGGGTCGGGATCGCCTGCCCCGCCCGCCACGCACCACTCACCTCGGGATCGATATCCGCGAACTGGGAGGGAGCGGGACCGGGCGCAACACGCGCCACCGGGCCGGGCGCCGGCCGGGCCTGCTCATGGCGAGCACCCGGGCCGAACTGCTGCTGCTGCGGCGCGCGCAGCATGGAGTTCTGCGGCCACTGGGGCGCGGTCGCCGGCGGCTGCGGCATGGGCGCGGGCATCTGCGGCGTGGTCTCCGCGTGCCGCGGCTGCGCGGGCTGCGCTGCCGTCTGAGTCTGAGTGGGCGCCGTGCGCGCCGCAGGGTCCACGGGTACATCCGTGGCGCTGGTCTCCCCGACCGGGGGCGGCGGTGGCGTGGCCGTGGTGGCCTTCAGAATGGCATCTCTGTCCACGATGGCCGTGGCGTCGTCGACCGGCTTACCCGGTTCCGACGAGTGAAAGAGCCGGTCATAGTCGGCCGACATGGGGACCCCTCAGATAGTCAAAACAGATGGTTAGATCTTTACACCCAAGCACAAGTGGTGGGCGGGTTCGGCCAGGACCAGACGGCCCGACCTTCCCCCGCCCACCACAGCAGGTGTTTCGTCAGGCGAACAACCCCGTGACGCCGGCCTCGGTGGTCGCCATGGTCGAGCCGGCCTCGCTGATGGCCTGCGCGAGGTTCTGCAGGGCCAGGTTCAGCTCCTGAGCGTTGTTGTCCCAACGGGTCTGGACCGCCTGGTAAGCGGACGAGCCCTCGCCGCCCCAGACCTCGGCCAGCGTGGCAAGCGAAGCCTTGCCCTCGTCGAGCAGAGCGTTCGTCTGGCCGACGGCGCCCATGATGTCGCCGGCGCTGCTTTCGATTCCAGCAAACTGATAATCCATGTTTTTCTCCGATTCTTAAGTGGTCAGTGGATGGGTTTGTCAGATGTTCATCTGCGAATGCAGCGCGCTGGCCTGGTCGTCATCAGTCGACTGGTACTGCGTCGCGGAGGTGTGGATGTTGTTCGAGATGTCCGCGAGCTCCTGGCGCACCTTCTCGGCCGCCTCGTGGAAACGGATCAGCGCGTTCTGAGCGGCGGCACCCGCACCCTCACTGTTCAGCTGGGCCTTCAGCGCGTTGGCACTGCCCTCGACGTGGCCCATCACTGCCTGCAGCTCGCCCGAGATTCGGTCGAAGTTGGCGGCTTCCTTGATGAGGACCGGATTGTCAGTCTTCATATCTGCCATGTTGGATTCCCCTTATTTCCCTTTGTCCTCACCAAGAGATGTGGCGAGTCCCCCGGCCGGGTGGCCGGAAAGTCATGTGTCGTGGACGGACTGACTACCAGTCGTCGTCGTCATTCGCGGCCTGGTCGTACGTCAGCGTCGTCGGCGCGACCAGCGCGTCCTTCGTCTTCTCTTCGGTCTGGCCCTTGGCACCGGCGCCGGTCATCGGTGCACCGCCGCCGGCGGCGTTGACCGGCGCCACCGGCCCAACGGCGCCCGATGCACCAGACATGGCCGCCGGTTTGGCGTCCCCGCTGATGCCCAGCATCGAGGACAACAGCTCTGTCCGAGGCGGAGATCCCAGCGCACCGGGCAGCGACGTCGCACGGACCAGTCCTGCTCCCGACGCCGGACCGGAGCCACCCGCGAGCGGATGATTCGAGAACGGCGTCGCCCCTATCAAGCCAGCCTGCATGCCCGATTGGTTTCCGCCCATGCTGCTGAACTGGCTGACCATCTGGGTGACCTGCTGCAACGGTTGGGTCAGCGTCTGCATCGGGCTCTGGATCATCTGGGGAATCTGCCCCGCGATCTGCCCGACCTGCTGACCCATCTGCATGGCCATCTGCATGCCCTGCTGCATACCGGTCTGCTGGGTCGGATCCTTCTGCTGTTGACCGGCGTTCTCACCCTTTTGCGCCGCACCGACCGCCCGCTGTTGGGCGGAGTTCGCCTGTGCCGCAGCGTTACCGGCGACCAGACCCACCGACTCCATCGTGGCCAGTGCGGACACCCCTTCGATCGCGGCGTTGCGAATCAGGCCCTGGGCCGCGCGCGGTACCGTCGACGCGACCGCCGCCGCCACCGTCGTCTCACCAACGCCGGGAATCACGATCGGCTTCATCGGCACAAGTGGCTCGAACAGCAGGTTGACGGTGGTTTCGGCGTGATACGCCTCCATCGCACCAGCAGCCTGATTCCACATGCGCACGAAGTAGTCCATCTCGTTCAACCCGATCGGCACGGTGTTGATACCGAGAAAGTTGGTCGCGTTCAGAACCGCATTGGTGATGTGGTTCTGCTCGATCTCCGGAATCGGCGGAGTGGTAGCCAACGCCAGGGAGTAGGAGCTGGCTTGAGCACTGGCCTGCAAGGCGCGCTTCTGGGCCTGTAGCACCATGGTCCGCAGCCACATGATCATCGGCATGGTCGCGGAGACGGCCCGTTCACTCGCCGACCCACTCCACACCGAGGTCAAGTTGCTCAGCGCCGCTGCCAACTCGTCGGCCTGGGTCTCCAATAGGATTGCCAGCCCCTCCCAGCCCGCTGCCGCCTGGAGCATCGGTGCCGGGCCCGCACCGCACATCAACCGTGCGGTGTTGACCTCTGGCGGCATCGCGAACCAGGTCGGAGGGACGGGCGGTACGGCGACCATTGCTGGGAGACCCTAACTCTGACGAATCGTGCCTGTTAAAGCGTGGTGGCGTTGGCCGCGTCGACCGTGCGGTAGATGTTGGCGGCCTCGAGGTACGCCGCGCCCGCTCGGGCCAGCTCCTCCTGGGCGAAGGTGTTCACCGTCAACGCCTCCACACCTTCGCTGGCGAACGCAGCAGCGGCCATGGCCGAAACCTCATCGGCACCGGCCGGAACCAGCGCGGTGACGGCTGCCGAAGCGGTGGTGCCGCCGGCCAGCCCGCGGGCGGCGTTTGCGATCACCTGTGCCGCAACACCTTCCGCGGCCTGGTTGTGCATCAACGGTTGCATTTGCTTGCTCCCCTGTGTCGTTCTGAAATAACCAGGGACAAGCACTCAAAAGCGACGTGGCAGATGTTTGCCATGTCACCAAGGAACCTGTCCCCCGATCCCTTTGCTGGCGGGCCGCCGCCAGCGTTGCTGAGTGCGTTGAATAAATACTAACTGCCCTATTGGGGTGGTGAGAACACTTCTTCTTCGGGCGGATCGACATAGGCCGCCTGAATGACTTCCTTTCCATCCGGTGAAACCAGAAATGCCTGACCAGGTGGCCTTTTCTTGACGATGATGTCCCGCGACGGGAAGTCGTTCTTCTCCCCAGAAAGGAACAACGTCGGCGAACCGGCCCCATAAGCCGCACCCACGAACTTGTCCATCGTCGACCGATGGGCCTGGCTCATCTGGCAGGTCACGATGATGTGCAGACCGATATCCGCGGCAGCCGGCAGCAACGGACCCAACGGCGCCATCGGCGACATCATGCCCGCGGCAGCCACGACCATGTGCCAGTCGTCGACCAACAACACCACATCAGGGCCGCTCCACCACGACCGCGCCCGCAACTGCGCCGTGGTCAGGTCAGGCGGCGGGAGGCGTTTCTTCAGGTTGAAGGACAACGCCTTGATCGCCTCCTCCAGAGAGGCACTGTTGCGGTTGATCGCACCGGCGTCCAGCAGATGCGTGTCCGGCACCGCGTCGAGCAGGCCGGACCGGTAGTCAGCCAGCATGAACCGCACCTGCTGCGGGCTGTTCCGTTTGCAGATCGCCTGTGCCACAGCGTGCGCGATGCGGGTCTTGCCCGATTTCGGCGCGCCGAAGATCAGCAGGTGCGGCGTCACGTTCATCTGGTTGTAAGCGACGGTGAGGTCGGCCTCACGCACGCCCAACGGCACCTGCCAACGCGTCCGGTAGTCGGCGTCCGGGCCGGGCGGGTTCGGATCGAGCTGGTGCAGGTAGATCCGTTCCGGCAGCACCCGCACCTGCGGCGCCTGATCCGTGTGGCGCGCGGCCACCGCCTGCACACCAGCCGAGATCGCCTCGACGATGTTCGCGGCGCTGTGCACGCCGTCGAGCCGAGGAACACCGATCATCAGATGGTGCTTCTCCAACGAGATGGCGCGGCCCGGGCGGCCCGCCGGGATGTCCCGGGTGATCCGGTCGATCTGCGTCTCGTTGACGTCACCGAGCCGGAACTCCACCTTGGTGCCCAGGTAGTCACGCACACGCGACTTGAGCTCGGTCCATCGCGGCGTCGAGATGATGACGTGCACACCGAACGCAAGTCCCTGGCCGGCCAGGTCCTGTACCGAAGGTTCCAGATCCGGGAACTCGGCCACGAACGCCGGCCAACCGTCGATCACCAGGAACACATCGCCGAACGGGTCCTGATAGGCCGGGTTGTTGGGGTCTTCGCGCATCTCGCGGTAGGCCGAGATGGACCCCACGCGGTATTGCTTGAACACCTGCTCCCGGGCCCTGAGCACGGCCTTGACCTCGGCCACCACCCGGTTGACCCGGTCCGGTTCGGCACGGGTGGCCACGCCGCCCACGTGCGGCAGGTCCTCCATGTACATCAAGCCACCACCGCCGAGGTCGATGCAGTAGAACTGCACCTGCCGCGGCGTGTGGGTGGCGGAAGCCGACAGGATCAGCGTCTGCAGGAACGTCGACTTGCCCGTCTGCGGCGCACCGCCGACGGCGATGTTGCCGCCCGCCGCGGACACGTCGACACCCCAGACCTCCTGGCGGTGCCGGCGCGGCTCGTCCATGATTCCGAGCGGAAAACGCAGCGGCTGACGCTGGTAGTCGCGGTCGACCAGTTCATTGACGGGGGTCGGGTCCAGCAGCGGCGGCAGCCACATCTTGTACGCGCGGCTCTCGCCGGTGGCCAGCTGACCGAGGACCACCTCACGCAACACCCTGGGTTCAGCGTCCGTGCTCATCAGTTCACCGCCGTATCGAAGATGGGAGTCGTCGTGAACTGGTGGATCCGCACCCGTGCCTGACGCTTCGCGCGCGGCTTGGCCTCACCGTCGACCGAGTCGAGATCGGCCGGAACGTAGTTGTTTCCGGTGTAGACGGCCCGGAACTTCACCGGATCCTCCATACCGACGCGCAGGAAGCCCACGCCGCTCTCCTTGTTGGTGATGTACTGCGCCTCGGGCGTACCGATCACCGCCTTGGATTCGGCCGAACTGGTGGTACGCAAGGCAATTCGGTACGTCAGGTTGGGCTCGAGCTTGTCGATGCGCGCACCGCCGGTGTTCAGCGACTGCGTGGCCAGCAGCAGGTGCACCCGCAGCGAGCGGCCCACGCGACAGATCCGGTCAAACAACTGGATGAAGTCCGGATGGTTCTGCAGCAACTCGGCGAACTCGTCGACGACCACGAACAGTGTCGGCAACGGCGGCAGATCCGCACCACGCTCGCGGTGCTTCTCGTACTCGGCCACGCCGGACAGCGCACCGGCGGCGCCCACCTGCATGCCGGCCTGACGCAGAATCGACTGGCGCCGATCGAGCTCACCGGTGAGCACCTCGCCCATGCGGCCGACGAGTTCGGCTTCCTCCTCCATGTTGGTGACGACGGCCGCGGTGTGTGGCAGCTTCTCCATGCCGAGGAACGTCGAACCACCCTTGAAGTCGGTGAGCAGCAGGTTGATCTGGTCGGGATGGTGGGTCGCCACCAGCGACAGGATCAGGGTTCGGAGGAACTCCGACTTGCCCGAGCCGGTGGTACCGATGAGCATGCCGTGCGGGCCGGCACCGAACTCGGCGCCTTCCTTGATGTCGAGATAGCTGATCTCGCCCGACTTGAGCTCGTGACCGAACGGGATCCTGAGCCGGTCCCGGTCGGTGTCGGCGTACATGCGCCACCGGGCCGGCACGATCTCCTCGATCGACTTGGCGCCGACCAGGTGGTGCCACTCGGTGGACACCTTCTTCTGCACTCGGACGTTCTTGTCGATGATCGTGCCGGTGATCGACCAACCCGCGAGCTTCCGGGCGATCCGGCCGGCCTGCGCCGGCGTCATCCGGTCGGCAACCCGCGTCACCTCGCGATAGTTCTGGTTCGGCAACTTGTCGTCGGCCGTCCCGTCGGAATCAACGCGCAGCCGGTAAGCGGAGCCGCGGTGGTTTCCCAGGGTGAGGACCGTGACCCCGGCCCGGCCGTCGACCGGGAAGCCCGCCTTTCCACCGGTGAGGTCGACCACGATGACGTACGGGCCGCCGGGCGCCGCGTCGGCGCTGTGCGGTCCGCGTGCGGTCAGATCGCTCAGGCCGTCGGGACGGGTGTAGACGAGCCGGGTGGGTCCGGCCGCGTCGGTATCGGTCTGGTGCTGGACGTGCGGCAACCACTTGAGCCACGACCAGTTCGGATCCTCCGGATTGTCGGTGAGGACCCGGATCTGGAGCAGGTCTGGCGGATGGAACACCGCCAGATGGCAGATCATCGCGGTCAGCAAGGCCGAGGCGCCGTCGATGTCACCACCCACCGCGATGGTCGGAAATGTGCGCAGCTGAACAAGTTTCGGGCAATCGTGGATCAGGCCGTGGGTTCGCAGGAACTTTGTCACCCACATGTGGCTCACCGGCTCAAGGTGCGGCTGCGGCGCGCCATCCGGGCCGGCCAGCTCGCCGCTGGTGTTCGGTTTGAGGAGCCGGTCGACCGCGATCTCCGCACCGATCCCGATACGGGTGGCCGCGTAGAAATCGGAGTTGGCCTGACGGGACCACTGCCGATGCGTGCCGATGATCGAGAGCAGATCTTCGGGATGTGGCGCGTGGTAACCGAAGAACGCCACCTGGGCCGAGGCCGACGACGTCACGCGGGTACGCAGCCCGGCCAGGTATCGCAGGTATTCCTTGCGGTCGGCGTTGATTTCAGGGACTTTCTTGCCTCCGCCACCACCCGCGCCCATGAAACCGACGGTGCCCATGATCATCATCAGCGGCATCATCAGCATGTACGGAGACAGCTGACGCACACCGGTGAAGATCATGATCGCGATCATGCCGAGCATGCAGCCGCCCATGACCCACGGCATGGCCTTCTGCATGCCCGACGGCGGGATCTCGATACCGAGGTCGTCCGGTGGGGCGACGTTGATCTCGCCCGGCGTCAACCGCGGTCCCCGCTTGATCGTCGGCGTGAATTTCTTGGTGGTCATGAGCCTTGCTTACTTTCGACTTTGCGCGGATTGGGATCGGCAGGCAACGTGTCGTGCTCCAACAACGCTGCTTCCTTCGACAGCACCGGGCCCTCCACCAGCAACCCGACGACCTGCCACGGCGCGTTCACCGGACCTGACAAGCCCAGGTTCTTCGCGGCATCGTCGTTGGCGACGCCATACCGAACCCCTTGGGGGTCGATGTAGTACAGGCTTTCGCCGACTCGGGGGTCGGGCGACTGCAACCGGATGAACTGCCCGCCTTCGATGTACACCGTCGCGTCACCACCGATCTGATCGATCCCGGTACCCACGGCTGTCGACGGAATCGGCAACCGGCGGCCGGCGATGACCGTGGTCTTCGGCGCCTGATCGCCCGGCTCACGCTGCCACGCCCAGCACAACACCGGCGAGTCCTGCCGCAGCAATACCTCCAACGGCTCGTCCGGCAGCGGCGACACGTACACCTGCTCGGCGATCTTGGCGACCACGCTGGCCTCCACCGACGGCGGCTGCAACAGACCGTAGGAGTTGGTGGCGCGCAACGCCGCCGCCGTGGGGTCATTGATGCGAGCTACCCCGTCCGGCAACACCACGTAGTGCTGCGGATCGGATTCGGTTGCAGTTCGGAACACCGATCCGATCACCAGATTCTCGGGCAGCCCAACGGTATTCGGCGCACCGGCGGCCGGGATGGCCGGAAGCTGCCATGGGCCCATATTCGCCAGCGCATTGAACAATCCCTCGGATACCGGTGTTGCTTTCGCGGTGACGGGGATACCGACCGCCGAGCTCACCGCGCGGTCGGCGAGGTCGATGCTGTGCCGTCCTTCCGCGGTGACCAGCCAGTTGGCGCCTTCGAACGACACCAACATGCCCTGGTTCGCACGCATCGGGCCGACCCCCGAATCCGTTGCCAGCGAACGGATCAGGATCGCCTGTTCGACCTTGGGCGCCGAGCTGTCGGCCTTGGCTACCGTGTCGCACAGCGTCCACCGGGATGCGGGAGCACCCGTCGGTGTCGCATACGGCGCGCCGGGGATGCCGATCGGTTGCCCCTTGGGCATCCGATTGAGCTCGTCGGACTTCACCGCGGCCGGATTGCCTGCATTGCCGAGAGCCAGCCGGGCGGAGGTGAGGTTGTACACCGGACGCAGGAGATTGCTTCCGGGCAGCATCACATAGAGCTGATTGGTGGTGCGGTCCACCACCAACTGATCACCGCTCTGCTTGCCGAGCGGTTTGAAGTACGCCATCAGAGCAGCGCCCAGGCAGATCACCACCGAGATCACAATCCCGGCGAACACAGCGCGGCTGTAGAACTGCAGCGGGTCGTCGAACATCCGGGTGTCCCGGCGCACGATCGCGTGCTCGACGCGGCGCAGCAGAAAACGCCATCCGCTGACCTGGACCTTGGTGGTGAGCCGGAAGCCTGCCATCCCTATTCGCCGATGTTCAGGCGGCTGTGAACCGCCGAGATCGCCGCAGCCATGTCGTCCCCGTTGACCTCACTGAGTTGCTCGACACCCAGGTTCTCGAAGTCCATCGACTTGGCCAATCGCATGTCACGGTTCTGCTCGCCGGCTTCCACGAGTTGCCGTGCGTAACGACCGTTACCGGCGATGTCCAGCGCCGGCTTGCCGTTCAGGGTGCGCTGGCTCAACAGCATCGCCGCTTCGTGCACCCGCTTGGCCGCCTCCTCGTCGAGTTGCGAGTCATTGGCCTTGGCAATGACTTTGGCGATGTCGACGATGTCATCGGGCGAATACGAGTCGAACTCGATGCGGGTGGCGAAACGCGACCGCAAACCGTCGTTGGACTCCAGCAGTCGGTCGATGTCATTGCTGTAGCCGGCGATGATCACGACCAACCGGTCACGGTCGTTCTCCATCCGGGCCAGCAGGGTGTCCAGGGCCTCGGTACCGAACGGGTCGGCGCGGCCGTCGCGCTCCTGCACCAGGGTGTAGGCCTCGTCGATGAACAGCACCCCGCCCAGTGCCCGGTCGATCGTCTTGGCGGTCTTGACCGCGGACTGTCCCTCGTACTCCGCGACGAAATCCTTGCGCGAGGTCTCGATCAGCTTAGGCTCGGCGATCACCCCGAGACCGGCCAGGATGTTGGCCACCACGCGAGCGATCGTCGTCTTACCGGTACCGGGCGGCCCGGCGAAGATCATGTGCTTGGAGGTCTGGGCCACCTTCATGCCGCGGGCGGCACGGATGCGAGCCATCTGGGTGGCGGCGCGGTATGCCTCGATCTGTTCCTTGACCCGGCTCAACCCGATCTGCCGGTCGAGCTCGGCTTGTGCCTCGGCCAGCAGCTTGTCGCGCGCCGACGTATCCGCCACCACACTGGACGGATCCCATGGATCCGTTCGCGACGCGATTTTCTCGGCGGTGGTGGTCTCCAGTCGATAAGCTGGATCACGCAGCGCCGCAGTGACTTTCGGTTCTGGAAAGTTGGCCTGTAGCCATTCCAGGAGAACCTGGGCGGACTCCTCGTTACCTTGGTAGCGCCGCGCCATCGCCAGGTACCAGGCGATCGCCGGTGCACAGGCCTGGCCGGCGGGGGTGTCGTTGGCCTCGGTGAGCCGACGGTCGGCCTCTGTGAACAAACCGAGGTTGGCGGAAGCCACCCCATGGGCCACACCCGCGGCCGCGGCCAGGAACTTGTCCGGCCACCGATCCGCGCCGCGCACCTGCTCGATCACATCGGTCCAGCGTTGCGCCGCACCGTAGATCACCGCCTTGACCCACGCCACCAGATGATCGGACCCGCCGGCCGGAGCGTCTTCCAACGCCTCCATCGCGTCGGCGAAGTTGCCCTCGGTCGCCTCCTGAACGGCGAAGCCCATGGTGATCGCCAGCGGCGAGTTGATCGGATAAGAGATGTCCTTGCCGTAGATGCCGCCGATCGGTATCCGAGCGCCGACACTGTTCATCGAGATCTCAGCCGAGCCGGCCAGTTGACCGAAGTTCGAACGCGAATACCAGGCCCGGAACAACGTCGCCCGATCAGTGTCGCCACAACGGATACGCCCCACCCACGCGTCGCACGCCGCCTCGTCGTACGTCGTGATCTCGGTGAATATTTCGAGCGAGCGAGCCGGCGAGCCGGACAGCATGCCGACCGCGCTACCGAACATTCCAGCAAGGTGGTCAGCCATCATCGCCTCCATAGCGGGTCGAAAAGACCTGGGCCCGGGCAGCGTCGGCTTGCTCCGGGGTGAGCAGATCCAGGTCACGGGTGAGAAAATCGCGGGTCGCCGCGTCGTCGTGCCCATGTTCGCGCATTCCCGCGAGCATGAACGAGTACTGGGCGGACTTGGCCTGTTGGGCGGCGAGGTCCGCGATCACCAGGATCTCCTCGGCGAGATCCCGCTCGGTCAGGTCAACGATTCTGGGTGCCAGCTCGATCTCCCGCACCCTGCCATCCATGAACACCGTCACCGTGACGGTTTCCGGCGGATTGGTGACGGTGAACAACGGCACGCCGAGACTCTCGTCCTCATGCCCTGATCGGCCGTCAGACGTTGCCTGGTCGCCCGAATCTGCACCGCCGAGAAATCCATCGTCGTTGTAGGTCCCGAGCGCATCGAGAGCCGCTTTGTCCGAACCGTCGTCCGCGTACGTGAAATCCAACGCCGAGAGGCCGTCATTGTCGTCATCGTCGTCGTCCGGGTCATGTGGCGGAAAGTCACCCACCGTTGCGGCCTCTCTCAGTGCAGGTAGGAACTATCCGAATCAGGCTTGTCGTACCACGAGCCTGACGGCAAGAATTCGACCAACCCGTCGAGGGCGCGCTGAAGGTTGTCCTTGGTACCGGTGAGGAAGCTGCCGTAGAGCTCACCGTTCACTCGCCGCGGGATGGATACGATGCGCCCCTGCCTCGAATCGAGCACACCCGCCGCCACGTCCACCTGCGAGGTGGTGCCCCCCGGGTGCCGCTCGGTCGCCACGAGTTCCACCCAGCTTTCGGGCTCGGAGATGATGCTTGCGTACACCCGAGCCGAGGTCGGTGGAATGCCGTAACCGGTGAGCTCGTCGGCGGTACGGCAATTCGCCAGGGTTGCCGCGACGCCGGTCAACGGCTCGACATTGGCCGGTGAGCCCTCACCGAGCACGGTGTTCACCATTCCGGCCAGGCCCACCTGGGCAGCTACCCGTTGCAGAACCAGCATGTCGTTGTCGCGCGCGGCGACGACATGACGGCCACCCTTGCGGCAGACCACGAACCGGATCATCTTTCCGCCGAGGTCGCGGCGCCACCACCGGCCCTCGATCGTGCGATCGGGACGGCTCAGCGTGTCGAGCATGGCAGCCACCTCTGGGTGGGGAGTGCCGAAGACGTCGAGCACTCCCTGAGCCGTGAGATCACGCTCGACCTGTTCCCACACGGTCTTGCGCAGATCTGGCTGAGGAATGTTCAGCCGGATCCCCATCGAGGGCGGGAAATCTGTCAATCCCAGCTTGTCCGCGACCACCAGGATCCCGTCGATGGTCAATTCGACCGCAACGACGTCGTCGATCGGAGGTGCGCTGGCATCGATTTCATACGGAGTAGTCATGTCTTCGCCCCTTACCGGACAGTTCCGTCGAGGACGCCGCCCGCGGCCGAATCCGTCCGGTCATATCTGCCGGCCGCGTGCGCGAGCTTGTCGCCGAGGTCCTGCGACGCCCGGGCCAGACAGGTGCCCGCGGCTCGGCGTGCGTTCATCGCCGCCTGGACCGCAGCGGCCGTCGACGATGAAATGGGTCCGTGCGTCGCGCGCACCGCAGCGTCGATTCCTTCGACCGCCCCGGTAGCCGTCACCAGGCCGGATGCGGCCTGGCCCTGTCTGACTGACAGCTCGTGCAAATGAGCGGTGGCAACCCGCAAATCTCCCGACATGAATCCCCTCGATTCGTGTTATTCCAGAACCTCTGCCTGAGTGAGCACGGCAGCAGATCCGGGAATACCGCGCTCTAATGTAGCGGGCACCGGCCGGCGTAGCTGGCCGTGCTCCAAATCCGTCGATATGAACATCGTCCGCGGCTCTTGCCCGGGCCTCCCCAGGGAGGCGGGCCCGAGGTCCGGCGGCAGCGTCTTCGCAGGTCCGTCGTTACCTTTGCCAGCGGAATCGTTGTCTGGGCCCATACCAGGGGGTGCATCCGCCAGCTCGTCTTCGCTCGAGGGTTCAACGGTGGCGCCGCGATCGTCCTCGCCGGACTCGTCGTCTTTGCCGTTCTCCCGCTCCTCGGGCTCATCGGCCGAGTCGGTCCCGTTGACCGACCCGGCGCCGACCGCCCCGGCACTTTCGTCCGGCTGGCTCGCCGCCTGTGCAGCCTGCCCGGCAGTCTGGGTGGCGATCTGAGCCGCCTGACCTGCCGCCTGGGCAATACCGCCGATGATTCCGGCGATCGTTCCGAGAATCGGCCCGATCAGACCTGCCAGCGCGCCGGCCACCTCGCCGCCGGGAGCAACGGGCGGTGCCGCCGGTGTCTGGGCACTCGGTGGCGGAGCGACGGGTGCTGTCGGTGACGACTGAGCCATAGCCCCCTCCGGTGGTGCCATAGGTGGCCCGGCAGTGCCAGCCGACGCTTCGCCAGATCGTGCGGCGTTGACGTCCGCGGGTTCACCGAATTCCTCAGGTTCATCGGTCGCATCGCCGGTGGGCGCATCGGGTTCATCGACGCCGTCATCGTCGCGTTCCGCAGGGATGCCGGCGTAGAGACTCACCGCGTCCCGCACCGCGGCGGCGTTGGCGCCGGCGTTGTCGTGCATCGCCATCAGCTGACTTGTCGACTCCCCGACCGCCCTGGCCACCATTTCCAACTCGGCCCTGGCTTGCGCAGCGTGACCGGCAGGGGTCAAAGATCCGACCGCACCGGTGACCACGCTCATGCTGCCCAGCCAGTCGGATTGGCGGTCGAGACCATCTCGGACCGCCGAGATCTGCTCGGCCTCGCGATTCAACACCGACGCCACCAGCCGGTCCGCTTCCACCATCGCCTGCGAGTCACCGACCAGTTTCTCGTTTCTGCCGGTGTAGGTGGTCGACCCCGTCCCCTCCCAGCCGTTGCCGGGAAACGCCGCGGTCAATGTCTGTAAGGCTGCGGCAAAGCCTTGCGCGCCCACGCCGAACCGCGTCCCGGTATCCGGATCGCCGACCCCCGTCGTGAGCTTGATGCCCTCGATGATGCGCTGGCCGGCGGCCAACACCGGGGACCCCGCCGCAGCAACAGGCTGACTCGCACCGCTGCGGTCTTGGCCTGACGCGGCCATATTCGCCGACGATTTCATCGCACTTCATCCCTCCGCCCGCACCGAGGCTAACAGCGGCTTCATCACCCCCACCGCACCAAATTCGGAGAGGTCCATGGCCGGTAGGTAACGAGTTTCGGCAAATGCACTCACCTGAAAAATTTGTGTGCGAGAGGGGCCAGAGGCGCGCATAGGATCATCACGTGCAAGCGCCGAATGTCGACGGGCAGCAAAATGCCGCGCCGGCAATCCAACGATCGTGCCGAACACCGTTGGACGCTTCCGTGATTGATACTGCTTTGTGCGTGGGCGTTCACAGCGCCTCGCCAACCGTTGTGACCATGTCGTCCTGGCGACTCGCCGGCCCGATGTAACCGGAGACTTCGATATGTCCCGTAGCAAACACACCAGCCCGGCGGTCCCATCGACACCGGGGACCGTGTCCCCGAAGCCCGCGCGACGCAGGATGGCCGCAACGTTCCGCGTCATCGCCACAGTGCTCGCTGCGACTGCGGTGGTCGGTGCAGTCACTGTGCTGCTCGTGAACTACGTGGCCAAGGTCGTGCCAGGCGAGCCGATGACGCTGCTCTACGACCCCAACAGCGTTGGGGGCCTGGCCGTCACGGACGGGCCGAGCGGGCTGCGTGATGACGCGCCCGCCCCCACCGGTACGGTGCAGGACACCGACAACGGAGAGATGGACAAGCTGGCCCTCGCGTCGGTCAACGATGTCGAACAGTTCTGGGAGCAGGCCTATCCCGGCGCACTACACGGCGCGTTCCGACCGATCCGGAACTTCGCGTCCTACGATTCGAGGAATCCGCAAACACCGGAATTGTGCGGCTCGAGTCCGTACAAGAATCCGAACGCGTTCTACTGCCACCGAGATCGCCTGATCGCCTGGGACCGTGGCCAATTGCTGCCCGCAGGCCAGAAGTATTTCGGCCAGATGAGCGCGGCGGCGCTCATCGCCCACGAGTACGGTCATGCCATCCAGCGGATGGCCAGCCTGGTGAACCGACGCACGCCCGTCATCGTCTTCGAACAACAGGCCGACTGCTTCGCCGGGACGTACATCCGCTGGGTGGCTGAAGGCCATTCGCCGCGCATGACGATCAGCACCGGCGACGGCCTGAACAAGGTTCTTGCCGCCGCGATCGCGATCCGCGATCCGCTGATCACTCCCGAGACGGCTGAGCTGCTCGAAGAGGGACACGGCACCGCGCTGGACCGGATCACCGCCTTTCAGATGGGGTTCAACACCGGGGTTACCGCCTGCACCGCCATCAACATCGACGAAATCGACCAGCGCAGAGGCAATCTCCCGATCGCACTCACCGAAGATGCGGACGGGGATCAGCAGAGCGCCGACGCGCCGATAAACGAACAATCCCTGGAAACCCTGATGGAGCTGCTCAACCAGATCTACGCTCCCGCAGATCCCCCAGAGCTCGTCTATGACTCCGAACCTTGCCCGGATACCGCTGCATCCGAAGCGCCGGCCAACTACTGTCCGGCGACCAACACCATCAGTCTCGACCTGCCTGCGCTGGCCGAACTCGGCACTCCCGCAGACGAATCGAGCCGGGTGCTGATCCAAGGCGACAACACCGCGATGTCCATCGTGGCGTCCAGATACATGTTGGCCCTCGAACACCAGAAGGGCCTCACCCTCACCGGGGACAACGCAGCCTTGCGCACGGCCTGCCTGACCGGAGTCGCCAACAGGGACATGGCTGACCCGGTGACGCTGCCATCCGGTCAGCGGCTTCAGCTCACCGCCGGAGACCTCGACGAGGCGGTCGCCGGCCTCCTCACCAACGGTTGGGCCGCCAGCGGCAACGACGGCGAGAGCGTTCCGGCGGGCTTCACGCGGATCATGGCCTTCCGGTCCGGCCTGACCAGCAATCCCGATCAGTGCTTCCAGCGGTTTCCCTGAGCACCTTGCTTCGAGAACGCCGGGACGGACGTTCGAATTGTCGCCGCATGACGCGAAATTGGTGATCAGCGCGTTGCCAGGGACGCCTTAGGCTTCATGACGTACCGCTGATGCGAGGCCAGAACAGGAGACCCTCGGCCATGACCTATCCACACGAACAGTGGCCATCGAACTCGAGCTCCGGTCTGCCGCCCCAGCCTGACAATCAACCCGGCTACCCAGGCGGGCCCACGACAAACTATCCCGCCCCTGGTTGGCCGGCACAGTATCCGGCTTATCAGCCCGCGGCGCCGCGTAAGTCATCCACCGCTCTCATCATCGGATTGATCGTCGGGGCAGTGGTCATCACGCTCGCCGTTTTCGTCGCTCCCTTGGTGTTCTTCGCCAAGGTCAGCAGCGACCTCAACGACTCCATCTCTCAAGGGATCGGCGACAAGACCGAGCAGATCCTCCAGGACGAACTGGAAGTCACCTTCGGCGAATTTGTGCGCACCGACACCGAATACCGCGACAGCGGGAAACTGCCGGTGACATTCCGCAACAAGAGCAGTGAACGCGCCACGTTCTACGTACAGGTCGAAGCCCTCGACTCCAATGGTGATCGCATCGCCGAAGACAGGGCCAGCGTCACCAGTCTGTCGCCGGGCCAGTCCACCAGCGACGAGTTGTTTACGATCTCGGACAACGTCGACGAGCTCGAAGGCGCCACGTTCCGCGTTGCCAGCGTCTCCAAGTACTGATCGTCCCGTCACTCGGCCGGCCTGGATACGGTTGTTCCCCTGTGGCGGCGATCATTCCGTGGCGAGGAGTAGCGAACGCATCGCGGCCATGCTCTCTTGACCGTGGCCCGGCACACCCGGACCCGATACACCGGGCCAAATGCCGAGGCCTGACCACCCGGGAAATGTGAGGCACAGGCCGCAGCCGCACGTCATTACTTGGCCGCCACAGAGATCGCAATCAAGTCCCGGCTCAAACAGCCCGGGTTCAACCGGTTCGCGCCGCCATCCCGGGCCCCGAAAGCGAAAAGGTGGCAGGCAACTTTCGTTGCCTGCCACCTTTCGGGTCAAAATCAGTTACATGCCCACAGATCGATGTAGCCGCTGCCTCCGGGGATCGCGCTCAGCGCGGCGCGGGTGGCAGCTGCGAGGGTGGGACCGTGTGCTGACTGGACGTGGGTGTCGTTTCGCACGGCGACGCCACAATCGGTGAAGTAGTTCAGTGCCTCGCAGCTGGTCCATCCGCAGTACTGGATGGCCGCCTGCTGGGCTTCCCTGGCGGACGGGTAGTTCCATACCACCGCGCCGGCACCGTTTTCCGAGTAGGCGATGGAGCCATACGACAATGCGGCGTTCGCCGTGGTCGGGTTCGCCACCTGAATCGCGGTGACTGCCAGGATGCCGACGCCGGCCGCAGCCACCCGGCGCCCAATTGCTTTGATTTTCATGCTGTTCTGGTGTCCTTTCGGGCTATCGCTCAGTTGGGCGGGGTGATTGCCGGCTTTTCGGCGGTGACGGTCTTGCCGAAGTCCGACAGGGTCATGGTGACCTTGGCTTCAGAAGCATCGCCGACATTGATCTGAGCCTGGACCAGGTTGTGTGGATCGCTCTCCGCGATCCACACGGTGACCGGCCAATCCTGGGACTGCTCCGGAGCTTTCCGTGCGCCTGCCAGCACGGCGACATCGTTGGTCGAGGCAGTCGCGGCGATCTTGGTGGTCGGGATCCCATTGATGGTCTCCGACCCTTCGACCTTGGGGTCCTTCAGATTGGACAGCGCGTTCGCCAAGCCGTTGCTCGGATCGAAGATCACCGAGAGGTTGTAGATCGAGTTGCCGTCACCGTAATCGAACCACTGGCCCGGAACTGCGATGTCGGAGTAAAGGTGGCCGTCCACGTAGATGAGCTTGGCCGTTTGCGTTTCCTGGCCCATCTGAACAGTGGCCTCGCCGGTGGCGACGACGGCGGGCTTGCCGGCGACGTCGGCTTCCAGTTTGGTGACCTTGAGGTTGGGCACCTTACCGTCGGCGGTGAGGACTATGTGGGCGCTGGTGACGTTCTTCATCGCCTCTGCCGATTGGGAAATCAGTGTGCTGGCATCGCCGTTGGAGTCGGACTTGTTCGACTCGGAGCCTTGCGTGCCGCAACCTGTCAAGGCCAGCGCGGCCGCGGCGGCGGTCGCGATCGCAATTTTGAAACGCACCTTCATTGGTCTCTCTTTCTGTCGGTGGAAGCGCTCTACCGATGCGAATTGCCCCCGGCAAAACCCTCGCAGTTACTTTAAGCGTGAAATGGGGAGCTTCATTGCAGGATTTTTCGCAGCATCTCCTCCCCCGATTCCATTCTCAATGGACCTTCTCGGCGATTTTGCCAGCTATCTCAGCCGCATGGTCTGCCTCCGTCGGGCCGCAGGCTAGGACGTCGATAGCAACGTTGGAGACGATCTCCAGCACGTGCTGGCAGCTACGGCCAGGCATGCTGAGGATGGCGGTAGGCCGACCGTCGACCAACGAGACCTGCCCGACGTTGATCGCCGTCGCCGGCTGACCCGGGGGTGTCAGCGTGACAGTGGTGTTGGCGCATGGCTGCCAGAAATTGATGTGGTCGGACTGAGCCGTCGCAGCCTTCTCCGCATCCGGATACAACATGAGGTATTGGGTCACAGTCGTATTCGGGTCTGTGGAGGTCAACTCGCTGCCCGCGATACCTGATGGGTTGCTCGCCCCCCAGGCCTGCGTGTTTCCCGGGCTCACCACGCCGGTGCAGTTGGGCGGCGCGGCGGTGGCCGTGCTCAGCGCGGTCAGCGGTGTCGGTCCGGAGGCGGTCAGTGCGCCGCCTCCCACGATCGAGCCGACCGCCGCCGGATCGAGAAGCAGCCCAGCCAAATCGGCTGCGGCAACCGGCTTCTGTGGTGGAGCGTTGCCTTGGGTGGGCACACTGGGCATGGAAGTCGGCGCCGGCCTATTCGAACTGCCGTCGCGGGTGAGGTACGACATGCCGCCCAGGAACCCGGCGATCAACACCAAGGCGACGATCGCGGTCGCGACCCTGCCTCCGGCGCCCCGCTCGCCGGCGGGCAGACGCAACCGGCGCAGGACCACGATGGTCGCCACGATTCCCATGAGCAGGAGGACACCGACGTCCAACAGCCACCACGAAAGCTGGTGACGCCACAGCGGGTCATCGATGTAGTTCGCCGCGTCGGCCTCCATCAAGTCGATGCTCGACGCGCCGGAGGCGAATCCCCATCGGACCGGGAGCAGGTACGAGATCTGGTTGAGGCCGAGCCGCCCGGTGACCGGGATGAGCCCACCGGAGAAGACGATTGCGCTCATCAATACCACGACGAGCATCGGCATGATCCAGTCACTGGTGCGCGCGAGCGACGACAACCACAGACCGACGATCGCCGAAACGATGGCGGTGAGCGCCAAGGCCAGGTAGAGGTCCCACACCGGATTTCCCACCAGCAGCGAGCCCTGGGTCGGGCCGCCCTTGACCACCACGACGATGGCCGTGAGCACAGCGATCTGAACAGCCGCGGCGACACTGTAAACCGCGATCTTCGCCGTCAGGTAGGCGCCGGCCGACAGCCCGACCGACTGTTCTCGGCGGAAGATGCTGCGTTCACCGACGAGGTCGCGAACCGTGAGCGCTGTACCCATGAAGACCGTGCCGATCACCATCAGGCTCAACAACTGATTGGGCTCGTCGGGCGCACCGCCGTCCAGGCTGGCCTTACCCAATCCGACCGACCCCTGCACCACCAAGGTCAGGGCGCCGAGGATGAATGGCAGCAGCGCCAAGAAGGCGGTGTAGCCGCGGTCGGCGAAGATCAGCCGGACCTGCCGGGCCGCCAGCGTACCGATCTGGCGGGCAGTACTGGTGCGAGCCGGATCGCCCAGTGGCCCAGGCGGACTCGCAGGAGCGGCAGGCGCGGCGGCCGCCGGATTCTTCTGCAGGAACACGGCGTGCGCAGCGTCCGGGTTTGCCGCGACCCAGGCGAAGATATCGGCCCAGTCGTTGGTGCCGATCGTCGCGGCGACCTGTCCGGGCGGGCCCGCGTAGGCTGTCTTACCGCCGGGGGCCAGCAGCAGCACCTGGTCGCACATACTCAGATACGTCAGTGAGTGGGTGACGACGATGACCGTACGCCCGGCATCCGCCAGGCGCCGCAGCATCGCCATCACCTCACGGTCGAGGGCAGGGTCGAGGCCGGAGGTCGGCTCGTCGAGGATTAATAAGGACGGGCCGGTCAGCAACTCCATGGCGACCGATGCACGTTTGCGTTGTCCACCGGACAACTTGTCCACCCGAGTGTCGCGGTGGTTGGTCAGTTGAAGTTCATCGAGGACCCGGTCGACGACCGCGCGGCGGTCGGCCTTGCCAGTATCGGCGGGGAGGCGAAGCCGCGCAGCGTAATTGAGCGCCTGGCTGACAGTGAGCTGTCGGTGAACCACATCGTCTTGAGGCACCACGCCGATGCGAGACCGCAACGACGCGTACTCGGCATGGACGTCGTGACCGTCGAATCGCACCTGGCCCGATGTCGGTTGAGTGACGCCACCGACCATTTTGATCAGGGTGGACTTACCGGCTCCCGACGGGCCGATGACGGCGGTCAACGTGCCTGGGCGCGCGGTGAACGACACCGACGACAGCAACTCGCGCCCATCGATGGTCAAACCGAGCTGATGGGCCTCGATACCGCCCGTGGCCGGCGTCCGGTCCTGCGTCCGCAGCGTGGTTCCGTCGAAGGTGAGATCGGTATTGCCGATCGTGACGACATCTCCGGGGCGCAGCGTCGCCGCTGGCATCCGGACACCGTTGACGAAAATGCCGTTGTTGCTGCCATTGTCATGGATTTGAGTTCCCGACGGCGACGCCAGCAGGTAAGCGTGCACCCGTGAGGCCAGCGGATCATCGACGTGAATCGCGGCGGTGGAGTGGCGGCCGATGGTGATCGCACCGGCTGGAAGCGCAGGCGTCGAGCGTTGCGGCAGAACTTTTTTCACCACACCCGTCATCCGGGCCAGCACATCGTCGTCGTCGACCGCCGATGCGACGGGCCCGGGCGCGGGTGATGGACGAGGCGGCGGTGGANATCTCCGAGGCTGATCGCGATGTCGTCGCCGATCGGTATCCTGGCCTGACGGACACCGCCGACGTAGATTCCGTTGCGGCTCTTGTCTTCGGCCATCCACTGCCCGGTGCGCGCCGAGAGGATCACGTGTTCACGCGAGATCGCCTGCTTGGCCGCGACTTCCACACGAATATCGGCATCGGCGGCGCGGCCGACGACCACGTCCTTGCCGGGAGGGAACGTGTACATGGCCTCGCCCAGCCAGACAACCAATGGTGGGGCCGTCGTTACCGTCACGATGCGCTCCTTCTCGATTACCGTCTCGCCGAGTGGTGGTCACCCGAATCGCGCTGGAGGGTGGGCCGGCAATTCGTGAGAACGGTAGCGTTGTTTGCCCTGCCGTCGGGAGAACCGCAGCGGAAGGTGCGGTGTCCATCGGCCGTTTAACTGATCAATGATGTGCGCAGTGAACGCTCCCCCAGGTCGTACCGTCGCGACGCTCATCAGGGCGAGTCGAGCTGCTCCGGATGCCGCTACGGTTCAAGTCCATGTGATCGTAGCGTTGCTCCGGTTGCGATGTGCGCGGTTTTTGCCCGCGCCGGTTCTGCCCTTCGACCTCGTCGCCCGGCAGGCGGCGTGCGTAGATCAGGGCGATCCGCAAAAGCGCCTGTACACCTTCGGATCTGGCGCTGTCCGGATGCGCCGACAGAATCGCGATGAGGTCTCCGATACGCCGACGTAGGTTCGTCGCTCGAACCGGGAAGTCAGGATCGGTGGCAAGCGGCAGTTCGATCAGCGACGCCGCGATTGAGTCCAGCGCCAGGGCGGCCGAATCGAGCGGGACGCCGTGCCGGATCGCCGGTGTGATCACGTCGGTCGTGTCCTCTTGAGCTGCATAGCCGAACCCCACGATCAGCCCGTCGGGCGCTCCCAGCCGAATCGTGATTCCCTCGGTGAGGGTGGCTTCGAACACCCGATGGCCATCGAGATAGATGCCGTTTCGACTGTCGTAGTCGAGGATCTTCCACTGCCGGCCGGGCTCGAGACGCGCATGCAGTCGCGAGATGGCCGGATGGCTGAGACGGATTCCGCTGGGAGGCGCATCACGACCGACGAGCACGTCACCATCTGTCGCACGGAGCAACACCCGCTTCCCGTTGATCGACACCACCAAGTCGGCCGCGCCCACAGCATCGCCCGGGTGCGGAAGCAACGGCACAGGGGTCTCCTCATGGGCGATCGAGCTGAAGCGGTGCAGCACTTTCGGGATTGAAATCGTAGCGTAACCGCTCCGAGCGGCGCGTAACGACAGAAGATCTTGGACACCTCCCAGCGCTAGTTCGCGGAGCACTCGTCGCGGTAAGACCACGTAAACCGCCCATTTTGCGGCCCGAGACACACAAGCGACCGCTGCTACGTTTTTAAGGCTTGCGCTACGGTTTGCGCTACGGTTATAGTCATTGCACCGCTACGGTTCAGCTTCTAGGAAAGGTTCGCCATGAAGGTCACCGCCACCGCCCGAACCCTCGGACCCCGGCTCACCCTGCGCCGCGCCGCCACAGAACAGCACCCCGCACCTGTCGTGCGCTTGGCCACCGCCAGCGTCCTGGCTGCCCTCGCCGTCGCCGGTACCGGCGGAACCGCCGCCGCCACGCCGACAGCGCCCCTGCCTGGCTTCTCCTGGTCGGGAACCGAAAGCAGCTCCCTCGTCGGCAACCTCGACGCGTTGCTCCTGAACGCCCGACAGGTTTCACGCATCGCCGGGACCAATGGTGATCTCCGCGAAAGTGAAGTCACTTCGAACCTGAGCACCCGGTACACGGTCACGCCGTCACGGTGCCTGTCGGCCTATGCACCCGGGCAGGCCGGCGCATATTCGGACGCCTCGCCCGTGCAGGCCGCGTTCAAGTCGGTGGCCAGCACTCGCGACAGTGAGACCGACCGCCTGACCGTTTGGGAGGGCGTTGTCCAGTTCGACACAAAACAAGACTCTTTGGCCTTCATGACCAGCACCGCGTCCGCATGGAGGTCCTGCGGCGGCCTCACCGTCACCGAAGCCGAGGGCGGCAGCTGGGATATGGGTCAGCCCAAGGTCAATGACGAACGTACCGTGGTCACCCTCGAGCAGGAATCCTCCGATCGTTCGACCTCCTGCGAACGCGCCATGGCTGCCTATCGCAACGTGTTCATCGACGTCATGTACTGCTCCCCAGACCACTCTGCCAGCGGTAAGGCCGCCGCAGTCGTGAACGGCATCGCCCAGCAGGCCGCAGCGCCCAGCTAACCACCAAGTTCACCACCCGGCGTGCCCTCGCGGTCGACCGCAAATCCCGCGAGGGCACGCAACAACCTTGACTGCGTCGGTATGCCGGGAGCCACCGCCCATGATTCGATACACGATGTGCACCGTGCAACAGCATCCGCAGCAACCGTCCGTGCTCGTTGCAGATCGCATCGGGCACCATCTGCCAGACCGCTCCGCCGGATGAAGGTAACGTCCCATGACGCAGAACAGTGACGGCGAGGAAACCCGGACCTACTCCACCGGACGCCTCCCGCACAGCGCCGGCGCCAAGTCGTACGGTCCACCGCCTTCCGCGCCGTGGACTCCCCCCACGGCTCCAGGATGGCACTCGCCACCACCGTCGACTTCGCCTGCGGGCGGCATTGGCCGCCGAACTGCCGCCGCCGTAGCCGTATTCGTCACCATCATCGGTGTTGGCGGCGCCGGACTGTGGTGGGTGAAGCAGTCAATGGCGTCCGACCGTCCCGATTCTCCCGATTCCGCGGCCGCGCCGGGTAGTGCGCCATCAGCGCCCCTCGGCCAAACGCCCACCGAAACTTCGGCTCCTGCCCCCAACACCGGCCCGCCCGTTAGTCGCACAGAACTGGCCGACCTTCTGCCCAGCGCAGAAACGCTTCAGGGACTTTTGATCACTGCGCCCCTGACGCGCACCGCCGATGCCGGAACCACCTACACCTCGGCGACCACGGACCGCCCCGACTGTGGCGGCGCGCCCAACGTCGCTCTTCCCAGCGCCTACGACAGATCGGGATACACCGCAATCCGGACACAGGAGTTTTTCACCCAGCCAGGCTCGAGCGGCCAAGAAAGCGTTACACAAGCGGTCGCTGCCTTTCCCGACGATCAACAGGCGAAAGACTTCGTGTCATTGGAGACCAGCCGCTGGAACAAGTGCAAATTCGAGCTGGTAACCGTTCGTAATGACGGAGAAGACACCTTTGTTCGCAGAATATTGAGTCCTCATTCACGAAACGGCGTACTGACGGTATCGACGCAATCGCAGGTGTATCAGGGGCTTGGCTGTCAACGAGGGCTGGGGGCTCGTCGCAACATCATCATCGACGTCCAGGTCTGCAGCCCCGGCGGAAGTGCCCAGGCAGCCGAGCTCGTCTCCACCATTGCCAACCGAATTCCCGCCAGCTAAGGCAGGCTGATTCCCTGATGAGCACGTATCACCCCGCCCCCGCAAGAACGTCATCGTCGATGTCCGGGTCTGCGTGGCCAAGGGCTCGATGACGCTTCGGCACGGCTTGGTCCAAGACATCGGCGAAAAGATCACCGGCGAACGCTGAGCGCACATCCAGTACAGCCGAACTCGTCCCCACCACAACCGAAACCCAACAGTTAAGGCAGGCTGATTCCCTGATGAGCACCTATGATCCCAACCGGGACGACGACATGACCCGAGATTGGCCCACGGATCGTCCGCTGCCTCCGCCGGTAGACGATGACGGCGGGGCCACCACCGTCGTTCCCCGCCATAATGCACCGCAGCCTCCGCCGCCCAGCCCGACACCCCCGCCGGCAGCACCACCACAGAGTCCCTATGGGGCGAGTGGCGCGCCCGCCTGGACGCCACCGCCGTCCATACCCCCGGCACCACCGGCACCGGGCGGCGGGTGGCAACCACCGCAACCGCCGCAACCCCCATACGGGCAATTTCCCGGCACCGGCTATCCGGCTGCACCGGTGCCACCCCCTCCGGGCAAAAAGCGGCCGTGGGGACTGATCGCGGCCGCCCTCCTGGCTGTTGTCGTCCTCGGCGTCGGAGCGGTCATGATGCTCGGCGGCAGCTTCGGATCCGACAAGGACTCCGAGAACAACGCCGACTCCAAAACCGACACCTCCGAAAGCAAGGCCCCCCAGGCCACCGACGGCGGGTCATCGAAACCGAGCCCATCAGAAGCGCCCGAGGGAGGGACGTCCGGGGATGTGGAACCCAGCGCCCTGCCCAGCCTGCTGGCTTCGGTAACCGATCTCAACGACAGGTTCAAGGCGGATCTGGTGCCGGCGGGTGCCGTGCAGAACTCACCCTTCACGGGCATGACGATCCAGCCCAGCAACTGCGCCGGTGCCCTTCAGCCAGGCATCGACTACGTCTACGACCGTGCCAACTACACCGGTTTTGCCGGTCAGATCCTGACCAGCAATGCGCCGAACGTCAAGGTCATGCAGGCAGTGATTTCCTTCAACACCGAAACCGAGGCCACCCGGTTCTTCAACGACCAATACACCGCCTGGAAGGGCTGCAACTACACCGAGGTCACCGCTTCCGGTGGCGGTCAAAGTGAGACGGCCAAGACAGGCGTGGCGGCAGAAGGCGACGGTACGGCGACATTCCTGATCTGGCCGGACACCGGGGACAGCCAACGAGGCTGCCAGCGAGGCATGACTCCACGAAAGAACGTCGTTGTCGACGTGCGCGTTTGCTCCCAGAACGTCGCCTCGTCGGGATTCACCCTCGCCAGAGACATCGGCGCCAAGATCACCGGCGAGCGCTGAGCGCTCACTCAACAAGCGGGGCGGACCATCGTGATGGTCTGCCCCGCTTTTTGATCCGATCAAATCCCCCGGGGCCAGGACCGTGCCGACCGTCTGTCAGGGAATCTGGTCGACCAGCTTCGGAACCAGGGTGGTGTCGAGAAACTGGGTGGCCAAGACTCCGCCCGGTTCAGCGAGCGCCGCAACAGTATCCGGGTCATCGACGATGACCATCGCGCCCCGGAATGCGTTGAGCTCGACCGGCAGACCCGCCGCGCCGCCACCTCCGGCTCCCTTGTCTGTGCGGACAACGACGAGCACGTCGGTATCGAGCCGATAGAGCAGGCTCAAGTTCCCGACCGGACGGGTCACCTTCGCTTCTTCCCCGGGTTCGCGCGCGAACTTGGGGCTATAGGTCAGTCCGAGGGATGAGAAGTAATCGGAGGCGTTGGAGGGCGAGAGGGTCTCACTCACACCTTCGTCGGTGATGTTCAGTACCCCAACGGTTTTACCCGCCACCCCGGAGTTCTGGTTTCGCAGATCGTTCTGCTGCGTGGCGACCTTGGACGTGAGTTGAGTAGCAGCGCCTTCCTTGCCCACGATCTTTGCGATCCACTGCAATTGGTTCTGCCAGTTCCATGGCCGGTCTTCGTCGGTAGGTCGAGTGATGGTCGGCGCGATGGCTTTCAGACTGTCGTAGGTGCCGGAATCGATATCTCCGGTGGCCAGGATCAGGTCGGGTTTGGCGGCTTTGACGGCTCCGGTGTCGATGAAATTCATCACCGGGGGATCACCGGTGATCTTGTCCCGGATCCACGACGGCAATGCGCCTTGTGACCATTGAACGGCGACCGGCTGCATCCCGAGCGCCAGCAGCGCATCCGCATCACCCGGCCCCAGTGCGGCCACGGCCCGCGGGCTGGCGGTGATCTCGGTGGTTCCGTGAGCATGGGTGACGGTCTGCGGCTGGTACGGCGCGTTGTTCGGATTGTTCAGATACAGCAACCCGAATCCGACGGCCAGGACGGCCACGATCGCCACTGCGGCCGCGGGGATGACGAGGCGGCGTTTGAGCGACTTCTTCTGTACGGGCACCGGGGCCACTGCCTGATGTGCTTGGGGAGCGGCGGTGAATTCCCGCGGCTGGTTCCCGACATTGGCATGGGGCCCGGAGTACACCCCACTCGGATATGTGATTGCCGGTTCGTATTGTGCGCGAGGGTTATTCGGATTCCAGGCCGGTGGTCGTCCCGCCGGCCGGGTCGGGGCGTCGGGCATCGGCGGCGGTGTCGGGGTGGCTCCCCATTCCTGCGTGACAGTGGACCGGGGCACCGCAGTGGTGTTGTCCGCCAACGCCTCTGAGGTGGCGTTCGCCAGCTCCCGGGCGCTCTGGTAGCGCGCCGCGGGGTCCTTGGCCATCGCCTTGGCGATCACGTCGTTCAGCCCTGCCGGAAGATTCGGGGCAAGGTCGGTCACTCTGGGCGGCGGCGCGGTCAGGTGGGCGGTCAAGATCGCCTCAACGCCCCCGCGACCGGCGAACGGGGTCTTGCCGGTCAGCATCCGATACAGGCTGCAACCCAATGAGTAGATGTCGGCTCGATGGTCAACTGTGGTGCCGCTCAGTGCTTCTGGGGAAGCGTAGGCGATCGAGGCCATCACAGTGCCGTCAGTGGTCAGATGGGTGGTGTCATCCTTGGCGCGCGCAATCCCGAAGTCAGCCAAGAAAACCCGCTCATCATCACCATCATGCTCGGCGGGGGTGATGAGGAAGTTCGCCGGCTTGACATCGCGGTGCAGGACACCGCGACGATGCGCGTAGTCGAGGGCCTTCGCCACTTCGGCGGTCACGTGGGCTGCCCGCTCGGGTGTCAGTGTGCCCTCGCGCAATTCGTGATCAGCATCCGTACCCGGGACGTACTGCATGGCGATCCACAATTGACCGTTGTCGGTCTTTCCCCGCGCATACACCGCGACGATGTTCGGATGGCTGAGCGTGGAAGCCACCGTGGCCTCCCTTTCGAATCGCGCGCGAAACTGCGCATCGTTCGAATACTCGGCACTCAGAACCTTCACCGCGTCGCTGCGAGGAAGGGTCGGGTTGGCTGCGCGATACACGATGCCCATGCCGCCCCGGCCCAGAACGCCTTCGATCGTGTAGCCGCCGACCTCGTCACCAGGCTTGAATTCCACCATAGTTGCCTTTTACTTTCCGACCAGCATCAGATACTGAGCTGAGAGTTGTTGGGCCGCATCGGTTTCTCGCGGGGCTACAACCGCCATGACCCACCGGTCGGCTGTCGCCACACAGCTGTACCTGCTCACAAATGCATTCTCATCGGATACGTGGAAGCATCTCGCGCTCGGCATTCCGGGAACGCTCGCTGCGGGTTTCCCCGTCGTCCCGAAGTCTTTGGCAATGGTGTCTGCCAAGCCGCGCGCGGCGGCGGCATCGCGCGTCTGGTAGACCTTGTTGACACCGGCCCAGGACACCGCATCGACTCCTGCGGTCTCCAATATCGGGCGCACCTCGGGTTGCATCAGATGCATGATGCCGTGCGGCCCGTAGATACCCATGACCGGCATGTATTCGGCGGTTTGCAGGGTGCGGGACCACAGGCCGGTGGGATCCGGGTTCATGGTGGCGAGCTCAGCCACCGGGGTCGGTTGAAACGAGTCGATTGCAGGCACCTGTAGGTCCAGGGCCTTCGCCACCAGGCTCGCGGCCCGGGCCGAGTCGGGTGACGTCACTTCGTCAATGAGCACATAAGGACCATGTGCCGCGAAGCTCGTGATGATGGTGCGGCCGTCCTTGAGAATCTGCTTCGTCGCCAACGCCTCGGGATGCCCTGGCACCGCAACCGGCTCCGGTGGTGAGGAGTCCGGCAGGGCCTTCAACTGTTGGTGCGTATCGTTGGCGACCGCAGACGCGTCTTGGTCGCTGGGAAAGCGCAACACCGTATGGCCCAGATCGGTGCGACGCTCATTGGGCCCGGGTTCAGCCCAGCCAGTGGAGAACCCATTGACAAACCCGCGTGCAGCAGCGATGTCTCCCAACGGTTCACGGACCATGTTGTTGAGGAACGACGGAAGAACCAGCGGGGTGGTCGACAGCGTCAAAGGTCTCGTCAACGCGGGGTCAACCTCCGAGCCCACCACTACATGTTCGGCCATGCGGTGAGCGTCGGCGATCTTGCCCGCGCGGTCTGACGGTGGCGTCGGGGGGAGCGGAGCGGTCGGGTAGTTGCCTGTCTGCAACAGCGCCGTGTTCACGGCGTCTGCAGCTACCGCAGGATCTTTGACCGCCACACCGTCGATCACGGTGCTGCATCCGGTCGCCCCGAGTGTCAGCGCCGCGACACCGCACAAGGCGCCGAGCAGCCGCTTGTTCATCACGCCGATCACTTCGCGGCCAGAATCAGATACTGTGCGGCAGCTTTCTGATGCACATCGTTCAATCGCGGTCCGGACACCACGAACACGTCTCGATCGAAAGCCCCTGTGCACACGTGGTTCTGGTCGCCGATGCGACTGCACGTCGCGCCTGGCAGGTTGGGCACCGCTTCGGCAGGCGTGGTTCCGGTCGCCGGACTGGTAGCGGTGTACTCGGTTGCCAGCGTCTTGGCTGCCGCGTTGTCGCGAGCCCGGTACACGATTCCGTCTGCCATGACGGCCACGTCCACCCCCGCATCCCGGAAAACCTTGCCCGCCGCAATCGGATCCGACTCGTAATGCAGCATTCCCCGTGGACCGAACGTGGCATTGTTCAGGAATGTCTCACCCTTCGGAGGGACCGGCAATGCGCGGGCCAGCAAGCCGCTGGGATCCCTGGGGAGATTCGCCAACTCCGCCGGCGGGGTCGGGGTGAACGAATCAATGGCCGGAATCTGCAGATCGAGGGTTTTGGCCACCAGCGATACCGCCTCTGCGATATCACCGCCGGTTTCGGCGGACTGCATCAGAACGAACGGACCGCGTGCGGTGAACGCGTTCACCCTCTGCAGGAGGCCTTCCTCGTTCGGGTACTTGGAGGTGGAAGCAACGGCGAAGGTGTCCCCGTGACCCGGAATCGGCATCACCGACGTGCTCTGCCGGAATTCGTACTTGCTGGCGAAATCGAGCAACGTCTGGGGCATCGCGTGCGCCGCGGCCTTCGCAGCCTCGGGATTCTCCATCTCCAGCACCGTGTTGGTCAGGAGCTTCTTGTTCTCGCCCTTGCGGATTGAGGTGAACCCGCTGATGTGCCCGGGGCGGCCGGCATCGGCAACCTCCTTGTCTGCCACCCGGTTCAGCGTCCCGAAGATGATCGGCGTTCCACCGAACGCCATGCCAAGTTGGCCGGGTGCGATCAGAGCCGGATCAACCTCCCATGGCCCCACCACGACTTCGGCGATCCGGTTCGCCTCGAGCACCGCGACGTGCTGGCGGTCGCCACCATTACCCATGGGCGGCAGGGGCTTGGTCGGGTAGTTGCCAGGGTCCAGCGCTGACACGTCGACCTCCCCGGACTTGGCCTCGGCCTGCTCAGCAGCCTTGGGCTGCGGCGCCGGCGCCTCCCTGGTGCAGCCCACTGCCGTCACGGCGATGGTGATGGCGACGAATGCCCCCGCAATTCTGATCATCCAGCTGTCCTACTCCCCGAATCCGATCCCAGCGCTGCAATGAATCGTTGCAGCTGAATCTCAACCCCACCACCGGGTTCAGCCCCGGCCTCTATCTGCCGTATGTCCTCGGCGCTCACACCGGCCATCGGCGCAGCCTCGTCGATGCTCAGTTCCGCGTTTCGCCGGGCGGCGAACAACCGCTGCCCCAAGGTGGCATAAGGAGACGCCGCCGCGGCCAACGTCAGCTCGCGGCGCAGCCTCCGGATCTCACCCAACTCGCGAACCATCTCAATCGAACTGCGGGACGCGTTGACGGCCAGTTGCTCGAGCCGAGCCAGGTCAGAGGTCACAGCGGCCACCCGCGCCGGATACTCGGGCTGCGCCGGGTCGGGCAGCGCTGCGATCTGACTGCGCGTGGCACTGAGCGCGATTCCGATGGTCTCGGTTACCAGCGTGACCTCGACCGTTGAGGTGATTTCTCCGTCACCGTCGTAGCGAAGAAGCTCTGTCGGACCGTCACTGTCGACGGTTCCGATCGGCGCGACCGGTGTGGCGCGGATCTCGGCCAAGGACGGGCGGGCCACGCCGGCTCGGATCTGCCTGCGCAGTTGCTCGATCGTTCCCTTGGGCCACTGCAGCGCCTTCTCCAGGGAGTCCTCGGTCTTTGCCCGCGGCTGGCTGCGGCCCTTCTCGATCCCGATGAGCGCCCCCGCGTTCACCACTCCTTCATCGGCCAGTGTGCGTTGGCTGATGCCGAGCTCTTTCCGGCGCCGGGCAATCTGCTCGCCGACGTGCACGTTGACCGGATCCCGGGTCGAGAACGACATCGGGATTCCGGCAACCGGGTGTCCCAGCATCACGTCGACCTCGGAGTCGGGCGGCACCGCGAACTCGCTCTCCACCCGGTCGTTGCCGAGAAACACCCCGTTGCGCCCGACAGCACGGGCGATCCACTGACCGTCCCTGACCGTCACGGTGATGTGCTCACGGGAGATGCGGTTGTCCGGAATCCGGATTTGCGCACTGAGGTTCTCCGCACGCCCCACAGTGATCGGCGCTCGCCCCGGCTGGAAGGTCTCGAGATGGTCGAGCCACTTGATGGTCAAGGCAGGAGCCAGGCCGACGTCGCCCACGAACGACTCCGCTGATGCCATTGCCGTATCTTAACCGTAGCGGCGCTACAGGTTTGCGTCGCTTCAGTTTTCCGTCGCACTTCAAACCAGCTTTCGTGGCCGACCGAAATTGGTGCACCACGACCGCTCGGCGAGCACGTAACGTAATCGCCAAACTGCCAAATCCCTTTTGACGTGAGGAACGCCGAGACGATGGTCGATCAAGACCCGGCGGGAGGGGACGTCTCGATCCCCTCCGCAGCCGATGCCGACAAGACGCAGTTGGTGAACCCAGACGGTGGAACGAACGCCGCGGGCGCGAACTCCGACGATGAGAACCGAACCAGGGTCGTCAACTCGGCACCGTCGGCATTCGACCAGGAAAAGACGCAGTTGGTGATCCCGAAGGCCCCGGTGCCGCCCCAGCCGGCCGCCGGGCATCCCGCGCCCAATGCGCAGCCGCCTTTCCCCGCCGGTCCGCCGCCGCAGCAGCCCGGCTTCGGAGCGACACCGCCCCCGCCACCGGGTTACGGCGCACCGCCGCCACCGCCCCAGAACTTCGGCACGCCGCCACCGCCACCCGCCGGTTACGGCACACCTCCACCTCCCCCGCCAGGTTTCGGCACGCCGCCACCGCCGCCGGCTGGTTTCGGCGCACCGCCTCAGCAGCCGGGCTTCGGCGCGCCCACACCGTCACCGTCGGGTTACGGCACGCCTGCGCCCCCGGGTTTCGGCGCGACACCACCTCAGTCCCCCGGTTACGGCACCCCGCCACCCCCGCCCGGATATGGGCCCGGTGCACCCACGCCAGGCGGGTACCCACCCAACCCGCCGGGACCGCAGAACCCGTACTCGGCCAACGGCGCTCAAAGCCCGATGGAAGCGGCCAATGCTCTGCTCTCCAAGAGCAATTCGTTCATCGCGCAATTGATGTCGCGGGGTATTCGCGGTGAGTTGCTCCGTCAACCGTGGTTCCAGAAGTGGCGCCAGACTCCGCAGCAGTCGGATCAGTTCATCTACCTGACGTACGCGGGCGGAATACTTCTCGCGATCATGTTCGGCCTGTTGGGCTCGATCGGGACGATTTTCGGGTTGGCCATCGGCATCGGGCTCTGCTACCTGTACTTCGCCCTGGGCACGAAAAAGGCCCATCAGTTCATCGCCTACGGAATCTGCGGCGTCGGCGTGGTGCTCTCACTCATCAGCATCTTGTTCACCGTCGCCGCTCTGGTCGATCTGAGTTCGATCCCATACTCCACCGGGAGCCTCATGCTCAGGCTTCTCTTCGGCCTCGGCATAACGGTGATCACCGCTGCGATTCTCGGCTATGTCGGCATCCAGGTGCATCGCGGCATCCAGCGGATGTCTTCTCCTCCCCGCTAGCCAGGGTCCACAGCTGGCCAGCCGCCATGAACAGCGAGAATGCCTTCCGGACTCCGGAAGGCATTTTTCGTTTCCCGGTTGCCACGTCCCGTTGGGCCGACCGGTTCCTGGTTGTTTGCTGTGAGCAACTCTCACGGGTCAACTACGTTCAACCTGTGTTGTAGTCGATACTTGAGAGCGGTCGCATTTCCCGTCGTCTCATTTCCGGAGGAGATTCAGTCGTGCCCGACCCCGACGACACCTTGCGCAGAGAGCTCGGCTGGACGGGGCCGGAGGAATCTCATTTCGAACCAGATACCCGCCCGACCCGGCGTAAGCCGCCGGAGCCGCCACCGTCGATTCCCGGGCGCCCCCCGGTGAATTTCGTCCCGTCCAAGCCTCCGGAAACCACCGATCCCAACGACTCCGGGCAGGTCGTTCCGACGGATCCCGACGCCGAACGAGCACGGAACACCTTCCGCGAGGCTCCTCCCGCGCCACCGGTCCCACCGCAGCAACAGCAGGCACCGCCGCCACCACCACCTCCACCGGCGCCACCAGCGCCGCCACAACCCGGCCCGCACCCGGAATCCCGTCCTGATGCGTGGGAACAACACCCGCCTGGTTGGCAGCTGCCGTCGCAGCGACCCCCTGGGCCCGGCGGCCCACCGCAGCATCCCTACGGACCGCCGGCCGGCCAACCCTGGCCGGCCGAAGGCGGCTTCGCACACGATCCCGCGGCGGTTGCCGCAGCCGATGCGCCACCACTGCCGACGAGTTCCTATGCCGACCGCATCCGGGTCAACGACCTGGTGCCGCCGAAGCGTCAGCCACCGGGCAGTGGCTGGCGACTGTTCGTGTATCGGGCCACGTTCGGGCTGATCAATCCCGGCCCCTCCCCTGACGACCTCCATCAGGCGGAGTTGGAGAAGAAGATCCGAGGCGTCCTGCGCGGCCATTACAAGGTCGGGGTGATGGGCAAGGGCGGTGTCGGCAAGACCACGGTGTCGGCCAGCGTCGGATCGATCTTCGCTCAACTGCGTCAGGACGACCGCGTGGTCGCCATCGACGCCGACACCTCGTTCGGCAAGCTCGGCAGCCGCGTCGACCCGCAGGCCCAGAGCTCCTACTGGGAGCTCGCCAACGACAAGCACCTCGACTCGTTCGCCGACGTGCGCAGCCGGGTCGGCAACAATGCCGCCGGACTGTTCGTCCTGGCCGGCGAAGGGACACCGGCCCGCCGTCGGGTGCTGGATGCGGCCATCTACCGCGAGGCCACCACCCGGCTGGACAAGCATTTCTCCATCTCGGTGGTGGACTGCAGCTCGACCATGGACTCGCCCGTGACCCAAGAGGTGTTGCGTGATCTCGACGGCCTGATCGTGGTGTCCTCACCGTGGGTCGACGGCGCCGCCACCGCCGGTCAGACGCTGGACTGGCTGGCCGCCCACGAGATGACCAGCCTGCTGCAGCGCACCGTGGTGGTTCTCAACGACTCCGACGGTCACGCCGACAAACGCACGCGCACCATCCTGGCCGGGCAGTTCTCAGGGCAGGGCCAGCGGGTCATCGAGGTGCCGTTCGACGGGCACCTGCGGCCGGGTGGCGTCGTCGACCCTCGCGAGATGTCAACGGCTACCCGGCGCCGCTTCCTGGAGATCGCCGCGGCGTTGGCGGAGCACTTCCCCACCCACGACGACCGGCGGGACCGCTAGCTACGCCGAGTCAGCGCATCGCGCCGATCAGCGCCTCCAGGGCCTGGACGGCGGGTGCGTCGATCGGATACTCCGCCTCGACGCGGGCCACGGTGTCTTCGGAGACCCCTGCAGCCGTTGCGGTTTCGCTGATGGAGAGGTTCGCCTGCCGACGTGCCGCATAAAGGCGCTGCCCGAGAGTGGCCCCGGGTGCGCCGGCAGCCCGGGCGGTCAGCCGGTCGATCTCGCGGCGCACCGCGCTCAGCGCCTTGATCAACGCCGGGGTGACCATACCGATCCGAGCGGCCCGTGACGCCACTGCTTCCAGACGCCGGAGGTCGCCGAGGACGGCCGTCACACTCGGGGTGAACTCGGGATCATTGACATCGGGCAGGGCCTCGATGGTCGTCTCGAGCGTCGTGACCGCGGTGAGCACCGCTTGAGCGATCAGGGGTACGTCGTCACCGGGTGGCGGCGCACTCACCGGCGGGGCGACGAGCGGCTCCCCGGTGACTGCGATCGGCCTTTGGACGGGCGCGGGCGCCGAAACCCCGGTATCTGGTACCGGACCGCCCTGGCGCAACCGGGCGATGGTGCCCGGTGGCCATCGCAGCACCTCTTCGAGTTTGAGCCGGGTGCGTTCGCGCGGCCAACTGCGGCCCTTCTCGAACGCGATGAGCGCGCCGGCATTGATGACCCCGTCTGCTGCGAGGCTGCGCTGGCTGATGTCCAGTTCACGCCGTCGTGCCGCCGCCGCAGCGCCGGCGCGAATGAGTCCGACATCGAACTCGCCGGTGGCGAGATCGTACTCAGCGTCGGTCATACGGGGCTGTTTCCTCGCCGATGTGCTCAGCCTCAGCGGAGTGCCTGAAGCGGTTGTCGGTGTCCGGTCAAGCTTACCTCAGACCGCAGCGGCGCTACGCCTTAGGTTCTTTTCAGTCCTAGCAAACAACTTCCACCGCTACGACTTTTCGTGCGCGAAACTGCAGTCATGCTACGGGTACGCAGCGATACCGAAGCGGCTCTGACGTGCGGAATTACCGCCACAACCCCTTTTACAGGTGGTTCCGCACCGGTAGCGCGCAGCCAGTCCGTAGCGCCGATTCGTAGCGATTTCGAAGTAACTGTTGCATCGCTACGGTTGTTGGTATAGCGTTCTCCTCAACGCGGTACCCACCGCAACAGAAGCCCTAACAGGAGCAGCAGCATGAACGCACTCATGGCCAATGGCATCCCGCTCGGCGTGTGCACCAGCGACCCGGAGCGGTGGACCTCCACCCCCGACGATCAGGCCAAGGTGATCTGCCGGGAATGCCCCCGGCGCTGGCTGTGCGCCAGGGAGGCCTGCGAACTGCCCCGGGCCGAAGGGCTCTGGGCCGGCATCATGGTTCCGGAAGGGGGCCGCGGCCGCACCTTCGCGCTCAAGCAGCTGCGATCGCTCGCCGAGCGCAACGGATACCCGGTGCGCAAGCTCGGCCTGGTCTTTCCCGAAGCCGCCTGACCCTCCCGCGTAACTCAGACTTTCCGACGGCCCTTGCGCTGCCGATTCGAGGGGACGGCAGGGCAAGGGCAAGGTTCCACCGGGGGAGGAATAGGGGCCCGGGGTGTGTCGTTACACCCTCCGACGGTGCCGGGCATTGCCCCGGGCCCCACACCAGAACCGTCGCCTCGAGCGACCACTCGCCGAGAGGCGCAGTGACGGCACCGTCCCCCACTTTTCCCGGATCGCTACTGCTCCAGCGTGGCTACCACCGCATCGAGCAGGGCGTCCACCTCGTCTTCGTTGTAGCCGCGCTGAAACAGCGGCGGCTTCGGAAACGCGATGTTGCGGACGTCGTCCGCACTCAGATGCCCGCGCCCGTCGAGGCGCCGGGCAACCAACGCCAGAAAATCGTCCACCGACTTCTTGTCGTAACCCCGCTTGCCCAACGGTGGCTTCGAAAGCTCCGTGCTGCGAACATCTTCGGCAGTCAATCCCCCGCTCATGCCGGTCATGCTAACCGCGCGAGATCTCAACCGAACGCGATTACCGTGAGGTCATGAGCAACACCGATACGGCGCCTGCCGAGGTCACCTGCGCCAGCTCGGAGTTCACCGGCGTGCTGCACCCGCGCGAGGTGCCACTGGGCGGGCCGCGGGCAATCCTGGTCAGGCGCACCCTGCCGCAACGAGACCGCTCCATGATCGGGGCCTGGTGCTTCGCCGACCACTACGGTCCGCACGATGTCAGGACCGGCCGTGGAATGGATGTGCCGCCCCATCCCCATACCGGATTACAAACGGTCAGTTGGCTTTTCGAAGGGCTGATCGAGCATCGCGACAGCGCCGGTGTGCACGCCATGGTCCGGCCCGGCGAGCTCAACCTGATGACGGCCGGTGCCGGCATCTGCCACTCCGAGGTCTCCGTCGACCCGACGACGATCCTGCACGGGGTGCAACTGTGGGTGGCACTACCCGACTCCGACCGCAACACCGATCGCGACTTCGCTCACTTCGCTCCGCCGCCGGTAGCCGCCGACGGCGCCACGATCCGGGTGTTCCTCGGCGAGCTGGCCGAATCCCGATCGCCGGTGCATACTTTCACGCCGCTGCTGGGCGCCCAGATCGATCTTGACCCGGGTGCGACCCTGACGCTGGACGTCGATCCGGCCTTCGAACACGGGGTCCTGCTCGACCAGGGCACGATCGCGGTGTGCGGGACGACGCTGGCCATCGCGGACCTGGCCTACCAGGCGCCTGGCCGTACCGAGTTGGAGCTGGCCAACCGCGACGACAGCCCGGCCCGCGCGATCCTGCTCGGGGGGCCGCCGTTCACCGAGGAACTGGTGATGTGGTGGAACTTCGTCGGTCGCAGCCACGACGACATCGCCACCTACCGCGAACAGTGGCAGGCGAATGACCCGCGGTTCGGCGACGTCCGCGGTTACGGCGGCCGGATTGCGCGGCTGCCCGCGCCGCCGCTGCCCAACGGCAGGCTCAAGCCGCGGCCNACGGCTGAGCGGTGAACGATCCCAACAGGGCAAATGCCAGTAGCCGCGCGGCGAAATCCGGGTGGACCGCGGCCGGCTCCGAACCGGCGAGTGCCTGATCCCACAGCGGTGTATACGAACTCTGATGGGTGTGCAGATACCGCTGGTGCAGCCAGTCACGCGGCTCGATGTGCCGCACCGCCGCACAGGCGACGGCCGTGCTGTCGCCGTTGTCGTCGATCACCTTGCCGGCGAGCTGGCTCAGAGCGACGGAATCGGCGGCACCGAGCAGGGTGCGCAGGGCCGCCGTTCCTGGCAGCGGGTCGGCGCCGACGGCCAGCAACAAGTCCGCCGGATTCCACACCGCCGCCGCGGCGGCAGCCTCGAAGTGTTCGGGCTGTGTGGTACGTAGCCACCACAGCTGTGCCCCTGGATCGCCCGGTAGGAGCGCTCCGCGTCGACGTGACCGCAGCCCACGCAACGCGGCACGGATCCACACCGGATCCCACGGCTGGGCAGCGGCGAGTTCCGCGGGTTCGGGCACCACAGCGGCCTCGGCCAGCCAGTCCAGCACGTCGTCGCCGATCGTGCTGCCCTCGGCGTCGCCATCACGCAGCAGCAGCGCCCCCAGCGACAGCCGGTCGTCGGCTNGATCCCAGCTGCGCCGGCGGCTCGGCACCACTCGAACCGCGATGCGGTTGTTCATCATCTGGTCGACGAAGGGGCGCATCTCCTCGGTGTACGGGCCGGTGTAGCGCTCCCACACGCTGATCCCCACGCGCAGAATGGTTTCCGGATCGTCGACGATCTCGGCGGTGCCGTCGATCGACACCCCACGCAAGGTGTCGTAGGTGTGCCCGTCCTCGATCATCACCGTGATCGTGGGGTCGCGGCGCAGGTTCACCGCCTTCTGCGACTTGGCCTTGGTCTCGAACCAGATCTCGCCGTCGAGCACCGCGTACCACATGGCGACCAGATGGGGTCGGCCGTCGGACAGCACGGTGGCCATCGTCGCGGTGCGGCTGCGTTCGACGAATTCGGCGATCTCGTCGTCGCTCATGACGATCTTCGTGCGCTCGTTCTTGCCCACCTGTCACCTCTCTGCTTGGTCAGCCCACCATAGCCAGGCACCGAGAGCCGGCCACCGCCCGCTACAGCACGCCGAACTGTGTGGTCACCCAGCGCACCGGATCGACACACCGGAACGGGGCAATACCCCTGGCGTGCAGGCGGTTTCCATTGGGCGGATGCCCGAGCGCCGATACCGCGAAATACCGGCTGGCCAGCCGGGGGCCCACGGCGGGGTTCTCCACGGCCGCCACGATCGCGCCGCCGTGCAGACGGACCAGCAGGCTGCGTACCTCCTGGTCGAGCAGCTGGGAGTCCACGTCGTCGTACTGCTTGCCGTCGGAGGTGTCGCGCAGGAAGGCCGCTCCCCCGTTGGACATGACCAGGGCCCACTCCGAACCCTGCACATCCCGCAGGGCACGCAGCACGTCGAACTTGGACAGGATCACCGCCAACTTGGGCTGGCCCGGGTTGACCGCCGACAGCAGGTTGCCCAGCACCGAGCGGGGTTCTCCGCCGCTGAACGGCTGCGGCGGCAGCAGGTCCTGCAGCTGGTCGCGAATGGCCTTGACCCGCAACGGATCGAACATGAAGAACACCGCGTCGGCATGGGCGAAGAACTGAAACGGCGGGGCACGCAGATCACCGTTCTCCAGGTCCTCGCCCGCGACATCGCGCAGCACCAGGAATCGCCGCACGCCGTGCCAGACACCGATCGAGTAGACCAATGGCTCACGTTGATTCGGGGCCTGGGTGTGCACAGTCGGAGTCGGTGGCAGCAGGCCACGCTGCACGTACAGCGGGCCCTCGTAGTTGGTCGCGTAGTTCTGCGCGGTGGCGCGGGTGACCGGTTCGAGCACCACGCCGAACCGCTCACACAACAACTCGAGCTGCTTGATCAGCACCGCGATGTAGAGGCTCTTGCCCGTGGCCCGCGCACCGGCCAGGGCGATACAGATGGCATGCCCTTCCCGGAAGCCGTCGGGAAGGATGAAGTGGCAGACCGGGCAGATCTCGACCGCGGGTCCCTGCAGCGCCCGGCTGGCCTCGGAGGTCGGCGGCGGCGGGCCGTGATAGCCGGGAGTGCGCGTCCAGGTGTACAGCGGTCCGCAGTCGGCGGGCGCACCCAGATATGCCGACGCGACATCGTCGCGGTATCGGGTGCCGCCGGCCTGCGCCGGCAGCGTCCACAGATGATTGGTCGGGCTCAGCGCGGTGAAGCAGCGTGGGCATTTGCTCATGTCAGCCCCGGCTCCCCCTCAGTCGTTCCGCCAGTGACGGGTGCTCGCCCCGTCGCGTCTGCAGCCCGCTCACCATTCTCCGGTATCCGCGCATCGTCCCCTCGGAGGAGTCACCCGACAACTGCGCCATCAACACCACCACGGATTCCGCGTCGGCGCCCGTCATGGTGGGCGCCACCTGCCCGGCCAGCTGACTCCCGAGCTGATCCATCGGGTCGACGGCCCGGCCGGCCGCCTCGGCCGCTGCGGTGCGCAACAGGCTGACCGCCACCACCGTGGCGGGCGGCAGCTGCGCGCCGTCGACGAGTGGCAGCACCCGGGCGACCGCCTCTGCCCCGCAATCCGTTTCGGCGGCCAGCAGGTTGCAGGCCTGCGGGTACGGCTGAGCGGTGAACGATCCCAACAGGGCAAATGCCAGTAGCCGCGCGGCGAAATCCGGGTGGACCGCGGCCGGCTCCGAACCGGCGAGTGCCTGATCCCACAGCGGTGTATACGAACTCTGATGGGTGTGCAGATACCGCTGGTGCAGCCAGTCACGCGGCTCGATGTGCCGCACCGCCGCACAGGCGACGGCCGTGCTGTCGCCGTTGTCGTC
>NZ_LT546207.1:4564086-4567738 GCF_900078665.2 Mycolicibacterium houstonense
CGCGCCGGGATCGGCCAGCCCCGGCAGCACGCCATCGGCCAGCGCCACCTGCAGCCGGTCGTCGGCCACCCCGGCACGCGTCAGCAGGTCGATCACCCGCAGCAAGCGGCCGGGACCCTGGCCCCGGCCCCGCTCGAGGGCAGGCCCGATGGCCGCCCGCAACGACGAAGGTATTGGTTTCCCGTGAAACATTCTCGGCCCCAATGGGATTGGGGCCGTCTGAGCCATCCAGACGTCATCAGCAATGGCTCGGGACAGATATGTGACGTCGGCGAACGCCGCTCCCGCTCCATCCGGCAACTCGTGCAGGGCCCGCCAGGCGTCCGCTGTCGTGGCGCCGACCACACCGGCGAGCACATCGGAGATGATGTGCGACGCCTCGGACCCGACCACCGCGCCCAACGGCGAATGCGCGGCGATCACCTCATGGGCCTCGACCTGCGCGTCGGCGAATTCCGGATGTCCGGCCACCGCCATCGCCATCGGCCAGGCCGGGTGCAGTCCGTCGTCGCGCACCTGGGTGGAGAACGTGTCGATGTCGTCGAGCACGCGCCGTGCCGACGCCGCGTCGAGCAGCACCACCTGTGCCATCACCGACCACCTGGTGACCCCGATGCGATGCCCGCCGGCGGTACGGTGCGGATCGCCGCCGAGCTCGCCCAACGAGACGGTCTCGGATTCGCTGATCACCACCATTCCGGGCTCGATGGCGCCGAGGTCCTCGAGCGGGACCGCGCTCAGCACCTGCCCGGTGTGCGGCGTCACCTGATCGGCCCGGTCGAACGTGGAAAAGCTCAGCCGTGCGGCGGTGCCCGGCGACATCAGGAAACTCACCAGGCCGATCCACTGGGCCGCCGCGTCCGGCGACTGCACGCCGAGGACCACCGGAGGCCCGCCCGCCAGGGCTGCGGCCACCGCGTCGAGCAGGGCGAACAATGTGGCCAGGCGCCAGGTGGCGCGGTCCAGCGCGAAGGCCACCACACTGTCCTTCGTCACCGCATCGCCCAGCTCCGGCTGGGTGCCCGGCAGCAGGGCCCGGGCCACGGCGGCCGGGCCGTACGGCGTCAGCCAATGCGGGGCCCGCCACCACTGAATGGCCCGGTGGCGCGGATGAGTATGGGGCGCACGGTCCAGCAGCACGTGCGCGAACACGTTGCCCGGCCTGCCGGTGCTGTCCGACCCGGCCGGAAAGGTGTGCCAGCAGGCGGCGCCGTCCTCGAGGGCGCGATAGGCCAGCCGGCGGGGACTCTGCTCGAGCTGTTCGGGGGTGGGGAAATCCGGTACCGGGCCGATCGGCCGGAACACGGTCCGCACGCCGGTGATCAACGCTTGCGTCTCGGTCGGCGTCAGGCCGCCGATGGTCTCTTTCACCTGCCAGCCGCCGGCGGTACCGACGGAATCGAACGATGTGTAGGCAAGCTGGCCGTAGCGCGACGTCATAACACCGTCGCGGTGAGCTGCAAGGTCTGCACCGGCGGGTCCAGGAGGGCCACCGTGCGCAGCCGCGCCGGGTCGGCAATGTTGACGAACAACCGAATCCAGCCGTGCAGACCGCTGACGTTGGCGGCCCACAGTTCACCGCTGCCCGAGGCGGTCAGCGCCGTCCAGCGCAGTTGTTTGGACGGTTGATCGGCCAGCTGCCCCTGGGCGTCGAGCGGGGCCACGTCGACCGGCTGGCCGTCGTGCACGCTCAGCGGCATCCGTTGCGGGTTGTTGACCAACACGAACGACGGTGACCCGGGCACGTCGTATTCGGACCGGACGGCGACAGTGGCCGTGGTGGGATATCCGTTGGGGTCGCGGCCGATTCGCACCGCGTACTGCAGGCGCAGCATGCCCGGATACTCGATGCTGGCCACCGGGCCCGTCACGCGGCGCCCACCGGAGAACGCCACCGGCGCCAGGTGCAGCGAGCAGCCGCCGACCGGGAGCGCACCGGTCAGGTGCATGCCCCCGTACTTCTCGTAGTCCTCGAGCGAGATCTCGAAAGACCTGCCCGTCAACCCCGCACGAGGATCGTGGTCCTTGGGCGCGAGGGTCACCACCACGCCGGCCGCACCGTCGGGCCAGTCGAAGGTGAGTATCTGCTTGTTGCAGTACTCCACGAGCTCGATGTCGCGGATGGTCCCGGTGCGCACCGCGGACACGGTGCGGCCCAGCACGGCCCGGCCGGCCAGGATCGTCACCGGCGTCACGTAGGCCCGGCTCCAGCCCTGCGGCCACGGCACGCCACTCATCAACGTGCGGTGGCTGCCATCGGGTTGCGGTTGGTCGACCACCGGACGACGCAGACGCAGCTCGGGAGTCAATCCCACCTGCTCGAGCGCATTCTCGGGCAACTCGGTGGATACCCCACCGGCGCTCAGACCGGTCTCGCTGAGGTAGACCGCGACCTCGGCCCCGGGGGCGGCCCACGATACGTCGAACGAGGCGCCGTCGAATGCGGTGTCGACATCGATGTCGGTGACGGCGGTGAGCACCGCCGGCAGCTCGAGCTCGATGTCCGCCGGTTGCGACAGATGCACGGCGCCGTCGACCTCGACCGCGCGGCGCATCCGGTAGCGGTATCGCCTGCCGCGGGCCGCGCCGGTATCGACGAATCCGGCCAGGTTGTCACTGTCGGCCAGGATCCGGTACGGCGTCTCGTCCTGCGCAGCGTCGGCGTCGTCGACCGGTATGCGGTGGACGTGCACGGCGCTCGTCGCCGGCGGGGCGGTCCACTGGCCGACGACCAAACCGTTGTCCTCCCGGACCGATACCTCGCCGAGCGGGGCGACCAACACCCCGCTGGCGTACAGCACCGGCCGGGTACTCAGCGCATCCGCGCGGGACGCCCCGGTGATCACCCAGACCTGGTAGTAGCGCACCGGCCCGGTCAGCGGCCGGTCGTCACTGGCCGCCGACAACGGGGTGGCCGCAACGAGGTCGGCGTTCTCCGAGGATTTCGGTGCCCGGTCGTCGGCGCTGACCACCCGGTACAGCACCACTCCGCCGTTGGCCTGGTAGTCGGGCCAGCTCAGTTCGACGACGTCGGGGCGGGAATCCCCGTGCCGGAACGAGATGGCATGGATGTCACCCGCCGCCGGGCCCGACGGATCCGCCGCCACGGCGGGCGGCTGGGTTTCCAGCTCGGCCAGCACGCGGGCCATCTCTTCGGCGTGTTCGGCGACCGATCCCGGCAGCATCTCGCGGATCTGCTCGACCTCGGTGCGCCCGGACCGGAGCACGAGGCGCAGGTGCGCCTCCTTGAAGCTGCGGGCCGCCACCGCACCAGAGTCGACCAGCTGCTGGCGCCAGGCCAGCAGCGGCGCCAGCCGCGGATCCGCGTCGTCGGGATCGTCGACGGGATACAGATCAGGCATCAGAACACCAAATCCCCGCCGGACGTGATCGCTGTGGGTCACCTACTCCGGCAGCTCGAACAATGCGAACTCCTGAGGTGTCGGGCCCTCGCTGGCCCACACCCCCGGAAACGCTACCGCAGCAGCGGCTCCGTCACCGCCACATGGTGGGCCCGGACCCGCCGCGACGGCTTCGCCCGCCACCACCTGACCAGCTGGGCCTCCTACGACGGCGAACAACTGATGCGCGAGGCCGTCGGGGTGCCGGAAGACTGGATGCTGGCGGGCCCCGTCGTGGTGGGGTGGGCGCG
>NZ_LT546207.1:4567905-4576987 GCF_900078665.2 Mycolicibacterium houstonense
CCCGCCGCGACGGCTTCGCCCGCCACCACCTGACCAGCTGGGCCTCCTACGACGGCGAACAACTGATGCGCGAGGCCGTCGGGGTGCCGGAAGACTGGATGCTGGCGGGCCACGTCGTGGTGGGCTGGCCGCGCGGTTCCCACGGCCCGGTGCGCCGCCGCCCCGTCAGCGAGCTGGTCTGCCTGGACCATTGGGACAACCCGGCGCCGTAGTTCATTTCGGCTGACCGCGGGTGCGGGCGCGCTAAGGTGACGGGCGTGTTGAGCCAAGCCGCGCACGTGAGCGACCTCGCGAGGTAAGCACCATGCGCGGAATCCTGCTGGCCGGCGGCTCCGGCACCCGGCTGCACCCGATCACCATGGGCGTCAGCAAGCAGTTGCTGCCGGTGTACGACAAGCCACTGGTCTACTACCCGCTGTCCACGCTGATCATGGCCGGCATCCGCGACATTCTGGTGATCACGACACCCGCCGACGCCCCGGCTTTCGAGCGACTCCTCGGCGACGGCTCGGCCTTCGGGGTGAACCTGACCTATGCGGTCCAGCCGGAGCCCGAGGGGCTGGCGCAGGCGTTCATGATCGGGGCCGAGCACATCGGCACCGACTCGGTGGCACTTGTGTTGGGCGACAACGTCTTCTACGGGCCCGGGCTGGGTACCAGCCTGCGCAGGTTCCAGAATGTCCGCGGCGGATCGATTTTCGCCTACTGGGTGGCCAACCCGTCGGCCTACGGCGTCGTCGAGTTCGGCTCCGACGGGACGGCGCTGTCCCTCGAGGAAAAGCCGGCCACACCGAAATCCCACTACGCCGTACCGGGGCTCTACTTCTACGACAACGACGTCATAGAAATAGCCCGGTCGCTCCGAAAATCGGCCCGCGGCGAATACGAGATCACCGAGATCAACCAGATCTATCTGAATCAGGGCCGCCTGTCGGTCGAGGTGCTGGCCCGCGGGACGGCGTGGCTGGACACCGGGACCTTCGACTCTCTCTTGGATGCCAGCGATTTCGTCCGCACCATCGAACGCCGTCAGGGACTGAAGATCGGGGTGCCCGAGGAGACGGCCTGGCGCGTCGGGTACATCGATGATGAGCAGCTGGCCGCCCGCGCACGCGAACTCCCCAAGTCGGGGTACGGCGACTATCTACTCAAGCTGTTGGAGCGCATGTAGGCCGGCACGTCGGTCGCGCTGACGAATACGGCTGACAAACACGAAGGCCGCGAACTCCGTGGAGTCCGCGGCCTTCGTCGCAGTTCGTCCGAACCGCTCGCTGTGGGCGAAGGGGGACTTGAACCCCCACGTCCCGAAGGACACTGGCACCTGAAGCCAGCGCGTCTGCCATTCCGCCACTCGCCCGAATGACCGAGGCAGCGTAACACTGCGGACGCGCGGTTCCCAAACCGGCCGATCAGCAGGCCGCTCCGAGGCCCGTCAGAACGCCAGAGAATCCTTAAGCTCATCTAGATCAGGTCACTGACCAGCGTCGATCTGATTCTCAGAGTTCTGTTGGTCCCGCATTACGGCAGTTGGCCGATACCATGCTTGTGAGCAGTGTGGCCAGAGCGACACGCGGGAGCACGGGTGACCGTGTCGAGGCGACGAACGACAACGAGTAAAGGCGGGCGGTGACATGGGTCTGGTCGACCGCATCGAACGCAAACTCGAATCGACCGTCGGCGATGCGTTCGCCCGGGTCTTCGGCGGCTCGATCGTGCCCCAAGAAGTAGAGACGGCGTTGTGCCGGGAAGCCGAGTCCCGAGCCCGTACGGTGGCCGGGGGACAAGTTTTGGCACCGAACGACTACGTAATTACGCTCAGTGGCACTGACTATCAGAAGGTAAGCGCTGATACTGACCTGACTTCGACCGCATTCGCCAAGCATCTGGGGGGATTCATCCGTGATCAGGGGTGGCAAACTTATGGTGATGTGGTCGTTAGATTCGAACAATCACCGAACTTGCACACCGGACAGTTTCGCGCACGTGGCGCGGTCAACCCCGATTCGACCGCTGGCGAATCCGCGCGAGCCCGAGGCGACCATGCGTTCACCGCAGAATCAGGAGAACCACCTATGACCGATAACCCGAATTACCGCGGCGGCCAGGGACAAGGGCGGCCCGGCGACGATTACTACGACGACCGCTACGGACACCCACAGGACGATCCCCGCGGCGGCCAGTACCCGCCGGAGCAGGGCGGCTATCCCCCTCAGGACCAGGGCGGATACCCCCCGCAGCGCGGCGGCTACCCCGACCGCGGTGGCTACCCCGATCAGGGTGGTTACCCGGACCAGGGTGGTTACCCCGATCAGGGCGGCTACCCGGACCAGGGCGGCGGCTACCCCCCGCAGTCCTATGAGCAGCAGCGCCCGCCGGCCGGTTACGGCGCTCAGCCCGGCGGCGGCTACGACCGCGGCTACGGCGCCCCGCAGGGCGGCGGCTACGGCCAGCCTCCTCAGGGTGGTCAGCCCGGATACGGCGGCGGCGAGTACGACTACGGACGTCAGGACCCTCGCCAGGGTGGCGGCTACCCGGATCAGGGCGGCGGTTACCCCGAGCAGGGCGGGTACGGCGGCCAGGCTTACGGGCGCCCGGACTACGGCCAGCAGCAGGATTACGGCCGCGGCTACGGCGAACCGCAGCAGCAGGGCGGTTACCCCGAGCAAGGCGGGTACGGCGATCAGGGCGGCTACGGCGGCGCTGACTACGGCGCCCCGCAGGGCGGCCAGCCCGGTTACGGAGCCCAGGGCGGCTACGGCGGCGGCGACTACGCCGCGGGCGGCGCCTCGGTCACGCTGCAACTCGACGACGGCAGTGGTCGCACGTACCAACTGCGCGAAGGCGCCAACGTGATCGGCCGCGGCCAGGACGCTCAGTTCCGGCTGCCCGATACCGGGGTGTCGCGCCGGCATCTGGAGATCCGGTGGGACGGCCAGGTTGCGTTGCTGTCAGACCTCAACTCCACCAACGGCACCACGGTGAACAACGCACCCGTGCAGGAGTGGCAGCTGGCCGACGGCGACGTGATCCGGCTGGGCCATTCCGAGATCATCGTGCGCGTGCACTGAGCGTCTGAGACCGGACACACCGGAGTGGCAAGCACCCCGCTTCGCCCTCACGGCTATCGCCGTCCAAGTATCGTGACGTTGCCGACGGTAGCTGAGCAATGCCACCGGGGCGGATACGGAGAGGACGTCAGATGCAGGGGTTAGTGCTGCAGCTGACGCGCGTCGGATTCCTCCTGCTGCTCTGGCTGTTCATCTGGTCGGTGCTGCGCATCTTGCGTACCGATATCTATGCGCCGACGGGCGCGGTGATGGTCCGCCGGGGTCTGGCGTTGCGCGGCTCCCTGCTGCCGAGCCGGGACCGGCGCAATATCGCGCGGCAATTGGTGGTCACCGAGGGAGCACTGGCCGGTACCCGCATCACGTTGGGTACCCAGCCGGTGCTGATCGGCCGTGCCGACGACTCCACGTTGGTGCTCACCGATGATTACGCTTCTACGCGCCACGCCCGTCTCTCGCCACGAGGTTCGGAGTGGTACGTCGAGGACCTAGGATCGACCAACGGCACATACCTTGACAGGGCGAAGGTGACAACAGCGGTAAGGGTTTCCATCGGCACGCCGGTTCGAATCGGCAAGACGGTAATCGAGTTGCGTCCGTGACGCCGCGCACGCGAGGAGCAGAACAAGCACTGCGCACGCGAGGAGCAGAACAAGCACTGCGCACGCGAGGAGCGCGAGACACATGACCCTCGTTCTCCGTTATGCCGCGCGCAGTGATCGCGGGCTGGTTCGCGCCAACAATGAGGACTCCGTCTATGCCGGGGCCCGGCTGTTGGCGCTCGCCGACGGCATGGGCGGCCACGCCGCGGGCGAGGTGGCCTCTCAGTTGGTCATCGCGGCGCTCGCGCACCTCGATGACGACGAACCCGGCGGCGACCTGCTGGGCAAGCTCAACACCGCGGTCGGGCAGGGCAATGCCGCGATCGCCGCGCATGTGGAGGCCGACCCCGAGCTCGACGGCATGGGCACGACGCTCACCGCGATCCTGTTCGCGGGCAACCGGCTGGGCCTGGTCCACATCGGCGATTCGCGCGGGTATCTGCTCCGCGACGGTGAGTTGACGCAGATCACCAAGGACGACACCTTCGTCCAGACGCTGGTCGACGAGGGCCGGATCACCGCCGAAGAGGCCCACAGCCATCCGCAGCGCTCGCTGATCATGCGGGCGCTGACCGGGCACGAGGTCGAGCCGACGCTGATCGTGCGCGAGGCCAAGGCCGGTGACCGCTACCTGCTGTGCTCGGACGGCCTGTCCGATCCGGTCAGCCAGGAAACCATCCACGAGGCGCTGCAGATCGAGGATGTGGCCGAGAGCGCGGACCGGCTGATCGAATTGGCGCTGCGCGGCGGCGGGCCGGACAACGTGACCGTGGTGGTCGCCGACGTCGTCGACTACGACTACGGACAGACCCAGCCGATCCTGGCCGGTGCGGTGTCCGGGGACGACGATCAGAGCGCGCCGCCGGACACCGCCGCCGGGCGGGCCTCGGCGTTCAATCCCCGGCGTAACGAACCGAAGCGGGTGATCCCCCAACCGGCCGAGCCGGCTCGCACTCCCCGGTCACGACGCCGCATCCTCATCGCAGCGGTGCTGTTGGTGCTGGTGCTCGTCGGCGGGTTGGCGATCGGCCGGGAGATCATCCGCAACAACTATTACGTCGGCGCGCACGAGGGCACGGTGTCGATCATGCGCGGGGTGCAGGGTTCCTTTCTGGGCATCTCCCTGCAGGAGCCCTACCGACTGGGCTGCCTCAACGCACGCAACGAGCTCTCGCTCGTGGACGCCGACGACAATCGGGACAACCGTGACTGCCGGTTGATGGCGGTCGACGACATGCGCCCGTCGGAACGAGCCTCGGTGACCGCCGGCCTGCCCGGCGGTACGCAAGACGAGGCCATCGCCCAGATCAGCGAGCTCGCCCGCAGTTCCGTGCTGCCGGTGTGTGCCCCGCGGACCGCGACCACGACGTCCAAGCCCACTCCGGCGCCCGGGCCGACGCCCTCCCCCAGCCCATCACCGGCACCGGCACCAGGCACCGAACCGCCGACCCCCGAGTCGCCCGCTCCCGAGACGCCCGGCACGCCGACCACCACCGGGGCGCCGACTCCCGCGGCCCCGGCGCCGTCTCCCCCACCGTCACCCACGGTCACCGCACTGCCTCCCCCGCCACCCGAACCGGGGACGAACTGCCGAGCCGTGTCATGACAACTCAACCCCAGTCGCCGGTTACCGTCATGCCGCCGCTACCGAATCGGCGCAACGCGGAACTGCTGCTACTGGGGTTCGCAGTCTTCATCACCACCGTCGCGCTACTGATCGTCGAGGCCAACCAGGAACAGGGCCTGAGCTGGGACCTGGCGCGCCACGTCGTCACCTACGGCGCCTTGATGGCCGCGGCCCACCTGGCCGTGCGCCGCTTCGCGCCGTATGCCGACCCACTGCTGCTGCCGGTGGTGGCGCTGCTCAACGGGCTGGGTCTGGTCATGATCCACCGCTTGGACCTGGCCAAGGGTGAGCTGACGTCAGACGGACTGGGCGGAACGGCCAACCAGCAGATGATGTGGACGCTGGTCGGAGTCATCGGCTTCTCGGTCCTGGTGGCGCTGCTGTCCGACCATCGCATGCTGGCCCGCTACGGATACATCTGCGCGCTGACCGGCCTTGTGCTGCTTGTCATTCCGGCGTTGCTTCCGGCGAAGTACTCCGAGCAGTACGGCGCCAAGATCTGGATCCAGTTCCCCGGCTTCTCGATTCAGCCGGCCGAGTTCTCCAAGATCCTCCTGCTGATCTTCTTCGCCGCGGTGCTGGTGGCCAAGCGCGACCTGTTCACCAGCGCGGGCAAGCACTTCCTCGGGCTCGACCTCCCCCGCCCCCGGGACCTGGCTCCCCTACTGCTGGCCTGGGCCGCCTCGGTGGGCGTGATGGTGTTCGAAAAGGATTTGGGCACTTCGCTTCTGCTGTACGCGTCCTTCCTCGTGCTGGTCTACGTGGCCACCGAGCGGCTGTCCTGGGTGGTCATCGGACTGGCCTTGTTCGCCGCGGGAAGCGTTGTGGCATACCAGGTTTTCGGCCACGTCCGGGTGCGGGTGGAGACCTGGCTGGACCCGTTCGCCGACCCGGACGGCGCCGGCTATCAGATGGTCCAATCGCTGTTCAGCTTCGCCACCGGCGGCATCTTCGGCACCGGGCTCGGCAACGGACAGCCCGGCACCGTCCCCGCCGCCGCAACCGATTTCATCATCGCCGCCATCGGCGAGGAGCTCGGATTGGTCGGGCTAGCAGGCGTTCTCATGCTCTACACGATCTTGATCATCCGCGGGATGCGCACCGCCATCGCCGTGCGCGACAGCTTCGGCAAGCTGCTGGCCGCCGGACTGTCCGCAACCCTGGCCATCCAGTTGTTCATCGTGGTCGGCGGGGTCACCAAACTCATTCCGCTGACCGGGCTGACCACGCCGTGGATGTCCTACGGCGGGTCCTCCCTGCTGGCGAACTATCTGCTGCTGGCCATCCTGGTGCGTATCTCGCACGCGGCCCGCCGGCCCATCTCGACCACCCCGCCGCCCAACCCCACACCCATCGCCGCGGCCAACACCGAGGTGATCGAGAAGGTATGAACACCTCCCTGCGCCGGGTGGCAGTCACGATCATGGTGCTGATCGTGCTGCTGTTGGCCAACGCCACGATCACCCAGGTCTTCACCGCCGACGGGTTGCGCGCCGATCCGCGCAACCAGCGGGTGCTGCTCGACGAGTATTCGCGGCAACGCGGCCAGATCACGGCGGGCGGCCAGCTGCTGGCCTATTCGATCGCCACCGACGGCCGTTTTCGCTTCCTGCGCACGTACCCCAACCCCGAGGCCTACGCCCCGGTCACCGGGTTCTACTCGCTGGGTTACTCCAGCACCGGGCTGGAACGTGCCGAGGACACCATCCTGAACGGCTCCGACGAGCGGCTGTTCGGCCGCAGGCTGGCCGATTTCTTCACCGGCCGCGATCCGCGCGGCGGCAACGTGGACACCACGATCAAGCCGGAGGTGCAGCAGGCAGCGTGGGATGCGCTGCAGAACGGTTGCGACGGCCCGTGCAAGGGCTCGGTGGTGGCTCTGGAGCCGTCCACGGGCAAGATCCTGGCGATGGTGTCGGCGCCGTCGTATGACCCCAACCGGCTGGCCACCCACGATCTCAACGCCCAGAGCGAGGCGTGGCAGCAGTTGCGCGACGACGCGCAGTCACCGTTGCTCAACCGCGCCATCTCCGAGACCTACCCGCCGGGGTCGACGTTCAAGGTAATCACCACCGCCGCGGCCCTGCAGGCCGGGGCCACCCCGGACACCCAACTGACGGCGGCACCTCGGATCCCGCTGCCCGACAGCACCGCCACGCTGGAGAACTTCGGCGGGGCCTCGTGCGGGGCCGGCCCCACCGCGTCGCTGCGGGAAGCGTTCGCCAGATCGTGCAACACCGCCTTCGTCCAGCTCGGCCTGGACACCGGGGCCGACAAACTGAAATCGACGGCGCAGGCGTTCGGCCTCGATGCCGCGCCGCCCGCCATTCCACTGCAGGTGGCGGAGTCGACCACCGGCCCCATCTCTGATGGCGCCGCACTGGGCATGTCGAGCATCGGGCAGCGCGATGTGGCACTAACTCCGCTGCAGAACGCGCAGGTGGCCGCGACCATCGCCAATGACGGGATCTCGATGCGCCCGTATCTTGTGGATAGCCTAAAAGGACCCGACCTGACGACGATCGCCACCACCGCTCCCGCCCAGGAGCGCCGGGCGGTGTCACCCCAGGTCGCAGCTACACTTACGGACTTGATGGTCGCCGCCGAGCAGGTGACTCAGCAGAAGGGAGCCATCGCCGGCGTGCAGATCGCTTCTAAGACCGGTACGGCAGAGCACGGGACCGACCCCCGGAACACTCCGCCGCATGCCTGGTACATCGCATTCGCACCGGCCTCCGACCCGAAGGTCGCGGTCTCGGTGCTGATCGAGGACGGCGGGGACCGGTTGTCGGCCACCGGCGGCGCACTCGCCGCCCCGATCGGACGCGCCACGATCGCTGCGGCGCTGCGGGAGGATTCATGAGCGACGCTTGCGAGCGAATCATGGGCTCGGAATGCGTCACCCGAGCCTGCGAGGTGGACGCATGAGTCCCCGGGTTGGAGTCACGCTGTCCGGGCGGTACCGGTTGCAGCGCCTGATCGCCACCGGCGGCATGGGTCAGGTCTGGGAGGCCGTCGACTCGCGCCTGGGCCGGCGCGTCGCGGTCAAGGTGCTCAAGGCCGAGTTCTCGACCGATGCCGAGTTCGTCGAGCGGTTCCGGGCCGAGGCCCGCACCGTGGCGATGCTCAACCACCCCGGTATCGCCAGCGTGTACGACTACGGCGAGACCGAGCTCGACGGCGAGGGCCGCACCGCATACCTCGTGATGGAGTTGATCAACGGCGAGCCGTTGAACTCGGTACTCAAGCGCACCGGCCGGCTGTCGCTGCGCCACGCCCTGGACATGCTCGAGCAGACCGGGCGGGCACTGCAGGTCGCGCACACCGCGGGGCTGGTGCACCGCGACGTCAAGCCGGGCAACATCCTGATCACCCCGACCGGCCAGGTGAAGCTCACCGACTTCGGTATCGCCAAGGCCGTCGACGCCGCCCCGGTTACCCAGACCGGCATGGTGATGGGCACCGCCCAGTACATCGCACCCGAGCAGGCGCTCGGCCACGACGCCACCGCCGCCAGCGACGTCTACTCGTTGGGAGTCGTTGGCTACGAATCGGTTTCGGGTAAACGGCCGTTCACCGGCGACGGTGCGTTGACGGTGGCGATGAAGCACATCAAGGAGACCCCGCCGCCGCTGCCGGCCGATCTGCCACCGAATGTGCGCGAGCTGATCGAGATCACCCTGGTGAAGAACCCGGGCATGCGCTACAAGTCGGGCGGTCCGTTCGCCGACGCGGTCGCCGCGGTGCGTTCGGGTCGGCGCCCGCCGCGTCCCAACCAGGCGCCGACC
>NZ_LT546207.1:4577129-4613653 GCF_900078665.2 Mycolicibacterium houstonense
CGGCGCGCCGCACGTTCTCGTCGGGTCAGCGGGCGCTGTTGTGGGCCGCCGGGGTACTCGGCGCGCTGGCGATTGTCATCGCCATCCTCATCGTGCTCAACGCGCAGGACCGCAAGGACCAGCAGCAGACCCCGCCGCCGACCGTCACCGACACGGTGACCGAGACGACGCCCTACCAGACCCCGGCAGCGCTGCCGGACCTGGCTTTCCACGTGATCGTGCCGGAAGAAGCCGGGGCCATGGCTCAGGTTGTCCCGAAGGCCCCGGAACAGATACTGCGATGACGACGCCTCAGCACCTCTCTGACCGATATGAACTCGGTGAAATTCTCGGCTTCGGTGGCATGTCCGAAGTCCACATCGCCCGCGATACGCGGTTGCACCGCGACGTCGCGGTCAAGGTCCTGCGCGCCGATCTGGCCCGCGACCCCAGTTTCTACCTGCGTTTCCGCCGCGAGGCGCAGAACGCGGCCGCGCTGAACCATCCCGCCATCGTGGCGGTCTACGACACCGGTGAGGCCGAGACCCCGAACGGGCCGCTGCCCTACATCGTCATGGAGTACGTCGACGGGGTGACGCTGCGCGACATCGTGCACACCGACGGTCCGATCCCGCCGCGGCGGGCGATCGAGATCATTGCCGACGCCTGCCAGGCGCTGAACTTCAGCCACCAGCACGGCATCGTGCACCGGGACGTCAAGCCGGCCAACATCATGATCAGCAAGAACAATGCTGTGAAGGTGATGGACTTCGGTATCGCCCGGGCCCTGGCCGATACCGGCAACAGCGTCACGCAGACGGCCGCGGTGATCGGCACCGCCCAGTACCTGTCCCCCGAACAGGCCCGAGGGGAGACCGTCGACGCCCGCTCCGACGTGTACTCGCTCGGCTGCGTGCTCTACGAAATCCTCACGGGCGAGCCACCTTTCATCGGTGACTCACCCGTCGCGGTGGCCTATCAGCACGTCCGCGAGGATCCGATCCCGCCGTCGCACCGGCACACCGGCATCTCACCCGAGCTCGATGCGGTGGTGCTCAAGGCGCTGGCCAAGAACCCGGACAACCGCTACCAGACCGCGGCCGAGATGCGCACCGACCTGATCCGGGTGCACAGCGGAGAGGCACCGGAGGCACCGAAGGTGCTCACCGAATCCGAGCGGACGTCGATGATGAACTCCGGGCCGATGCTGGCCCAGGGAGCTCACGCCGCGCCGACGCAGGACCTGGTGGTGCCGCGTCCGGTCGACCGCAACACCTCGGTAGCCCGTTGGCTCATCGCGGTGGCGGTGCTGGCGGTGCTGACCGTGGTGGTGACGGTCGCGATCAACATGTTCGACGGCAAGCCCCGCGACGTGCAGGTGCCCGATGTCAGCAAACAGCGCTCGGCGGATGCCGTTGCGGCACTGCAGAATCGGGGCTTCAAGACACGCACCGAGGACATGAACGACAACCAGGTGCCCCCTGGCATCGTGATCGGCACCGACCCAGCGGCCAACAGCATGGCGGCCGCCGGTGACGAGATCACGATCAACGTGTCGGCCGGGCCCGAGCAGGCGCAGATCCCCGATGTGGCCGGGCTGACGCCGTCGCAGGCCAGGCAGAAGCTCAAGGACGCCGGCTTCGAGAAGGTCAAGGAGACCACGAGCCCGTCGACACCCGAGCAGAAGGGCCGGGTGCTGGCCACCAACCCACCGGCCAACCAGACCGCGGGCATCATCTACGAGGTGACCCTGGTCGTGGGTTCCGGCCCGGAGAACACCGCGGTGCCGGACTGCACGGGGCAGAGCGCCGACGTCTGCAAGCAGATCCTGACCGCCTCGGGTTTCACCAGCACGGTGGTCATCGATGTGGACAACACCGCACCCGCCGGCCAGGTGGTCGGCACCGAACCGCCCGCGGGGACCTCGGTACCCAAGGACACCCCGATCCAGATCCACGTCTCGCGTGGCAACCAGTTCGTCATGCCCGATGTGGTCGGTCAGTTTTGGGACGACGTGTATCCGCGGCTGACCGCGCTCGGATGGACGGGCGTGCTGGACAAAGGACCGAACATCCCCAACAGCGGTCAGCGGAGCAATGCGGTGGTGACGCAGAGCCCGCCGGCGGGCACCGGCGTGAACCGCGACGCGCGGATTACGCTGAGCTTCGCGTCGTAGCCGCGGCCACGGCGCGAGCCACCTCGTCTTCCAGCGAGGCGACCAGCTGCTCCGCCGGGGCGGCACCGCACACTCCGAGCCAATTGGCCAGCATGCGGTGCCCGCCCTGGGTCAGGATCGACTCCGGGTGGAATTGCACCCCATGAATGGGGAGTTCGGCATGCCTTACGCCCATGATCACCCCGCCCTCGGTGCGCGCGATGACTTCGAGCTCGTCCGGCACGGTCTCGGGCAGGATCGTCAGCGAGTGGTAGCGGGTCGCGGTGAACGGGTCCGGCAGGCCCTTCAGCACGCCGGCATCGGAGTGGAACACCACGCTGGTCTTGCCGTGCAACAGCTCGGGCGCCCGGTCGACGGTGCCGCCGAACGCCACACCGATGGCCTGGTGGCCGAGGCACACGCCGAGTAGGGGAGTGCCGGCCGCGGCACAGGCACGGACCAGGGGGATCGACGCCCCGGCACGTTCGGGTGTACCCGGGCCCGGGCTGAGCAGCACGCCGTCGAAGTCGGCCGCCACCTTGGCGATGTCGGCCTCGGTGGCCAGGCGGTCGTCGTCATTGCGCCAGACCTGCGCGTCCACGCCCAGCTGGCCCAGGTACTGGACCAGGTTGAACACGAAGCTGTCATAGTTATCGACGACCAGAACCTGCATCGGCTCAGGCTACCGGCCGAAATGACCAGCTCAGTAGCCGACCGGTCCCGCTGGTTTCGCGTAGCGCATCCGCACCGGCTCGGTGTGGCCCGTCAGCTCGACCTCGGCGCGCGGTTCCTCGGTATAGCCGAGCCCGAACCGCACCACGTACTGCTTGTAGAGGGTCACCAGCGGTGCGGCCGCGAGCGCCGCCTGCATGGCCGGAGCGTCCCCGATCGCGGTGATGACGTAGGGCGGGCTGTAGGTGCGGCCGTTGAGCAGCAGGGTGTTGCCGACGCAGCGGGGAGCCGACGTCGCGATGATGCGCTGGTCCTGCACCTGGATTCCTTCGGCACCGGCACTCCACAGCGCGTTGAGGACGGCTTGGATGTCCTGCTGGTGCACCACCAGATCGTCGGGGGCGGCGTCGCGGGGGAAGCGGCCCTCGGCATCACGCTGGGCATCGTTGAGCGTCACCACCAGGCCGGGCCCCCGCATCGGCACGACACCGGCGTCGGCGGCCAGCTCGGCCGAGCGGGCGGTGATGGCCTCGAGCGCGGCATGTGAGGTGGGGGAGCCGCCGTGATGGCTGTCGACCTCGGTGGACAGCGCATCGCGCTGGGCCGTGAGCCGGTCCACGGACTGCTGGGCCTCGCGCACCAGGTCGACGAGGCGGGGAGCGTCGCTGCGGCGAATCTCGTCGCCGCCGGATACCCCGTGGGGGGCGGCCAGCAGCAGGCCGGCGAACAGGCAGACCACCGGTACGCCGAGGCGCCACCGGGACCGATCGGGTTGGGCCATCGCTGTCTCTCCTGGACGTGCAGCTACGTTAGGCTCGTGAGGCATCCTGCCTCATCGTCGCACCGTGTGACGCCGACTGTCCGCGAAGGGACCCATGCCCNGGCGCCACCGGGACCGATCGGGTTGGTCCATCGCTGTCTCTCCTGGACGTGCAGCTACGTTAGGCTCGTGAGGCATCCTGCCTCATCGTCGCACCGTGTGACGCCGACTGTCCGCGAAGGTACCCATGCCCAAGTCCAAAGTCCGCAAAAAGAACGATTTCACCATCAAGCCGGTGAGCCGGACTCCGGTCAAGGTGAAAGCCGGGCCGTCCAGTGTGTGGTTCGTCGCGCTGTTCATCGGCCTCATGCTGTTCGGTCTGCTCTGGCTGCTGGTGTTCCAGCTGGCCGCGACCAACCCGGTGGACACGCCGACGTGGCTGCAGTGGATGGCCGACCTGGGCCCGTGGAACTATGCGATCGCCTTTGCCTTCATGATCAGTGGGCTGTTGCTCACCATGCGCTGGCGCTGACCTGAGACCGGATCATAATGAATTCATCTTACGTTTTCAGCGTTACCAGCTCAGCAACGTCGTCGGCGCTCAATCACACCGTTGTGATTCATCCCCATTGGGGATAGCACCTGTGGATAACTCCATTAGTCGCGGTAAGAGGGTGTGAACAACCCATGCAGCAAACTCATTGGAGCCCACCGGCCGCCGGAGTCGCTGGTTGCGGCATAGCCGGACTTATGATGGCTATCGCAGCTGTGACGCTGATCACAGACCCGCCAGGACGTGTTCTTGCCGGCATAGCTGGCGTGGGATTGCTCACGTTCGCAATCTTGTCGTGGCGGGCACGCCCGAAACTGGCAATTAATCAAGACGGTCTCACCGTCGCCGGTTGGTGGCACGACCGGACCTATCTCCGCAATGAGATCCGCAGTATCCGCATCACGGAGTTCCGCCGCATCGCGCGCAAGGTCCGCCTGCTGGAGATCGATACCAACGACGACCGCCTGGTGGTCCTCACGCGGTGGGACCTCGGAACAGACCCGATCGAGGTCCTGGACGCGCTCACCCAGGCCGGGTTTGTACCCCGGTAAGCGAATTCAAACCCCACACAACACGCGACGCCCCCGTACCCGGGGGCGTCGCGCAGTTGTATGTGCGGGGTAGGCCCGTTATGCCACGGTGACCGATTGGATGACGACCGGCTCGGTCGGGCGGTCGGACCGATCGGTGGCGGTGGACGCGATGGCGTCGACCACCTTCTGCGACTCGGGGTCGACGACCTCACCGAAGATGGTGTGGCGCCGGTTCAGGTGCGGCGTCTGGCCGACCGTGATGAAGAATTGCGAGCCGTTGGTTCCCGGGCCGGCATTCGCCATGGCCAGCAGGTAGGGCTTGTCGAACTGGAGCTCGGGGTGGAATTCGTCGGCGAACTGGAAGCCCGGGCCGCCGCGGCCCGTGCCGGTCGGATCGCCGCCCTGGATCATGAAGCCGTCGATGACGCGGTGGAAGATCGCCCCATCGTAGAAGGGACCGGACGTGCCACCCGAAGCGTTCTCGGTGCTGTAGTCCTTGGTGCCCTGCGCCAAGCCGACGAAGTTGGCCACGGTCTTGGGAGCGTGGTTTCCGAACAGTGCGATCTTGATATCGCCGCGGTTGGTGTGCAGTGTCGCCGTTGCGGTCTGAATGGGGCTCGTCACGAGAAGTCAGTCTGCCATCCCGGGGCCGGGGGAACGTCAGATACCCCACCAACGGCCCCATACCCGCCCGGAGATGGCAATCTGGATCTGAGCCCGAGAACGACTTCACCTCAGGACCGTCGCCAAAGCCCAGAAAGGTGCCCGATGACCGCGAACGTCGATACCCGCTTGGCCCCCCGTCAGCGCCTAGCCCGCGGATTGAAATACAGCACGGTGGGTCCGGTCGACGTGACCCGCGGTGTAGTGGGCATCAGCGCCAACACCGTGTCCGCGGCGGCGGCCGGGCTGCGCAAGCGGTACGAGTCCGGCAAGCTGCGGCGACAGCTCGCCGCGNCCGCGACCGGCTCCTCACAGTCCAGCCACTTGCCGTCCTCTTTGAGGAAGCTGTTGGATTGGGTCTCGGTGACCGGTGGCTCGTTACCCGACCGCCACGTCGTGGTCAGGTCGGCCGTCGCGGTATCACCGGTGACCTTGATGTTCTCCACCTTGTCGATCGTCACGGTGGTGGTCTGCCGGAGAATCTCCAGATTCGCGGCCTTGTAGGCCGGTTCGTCGTACCGGACCAAGGCGTCGACCAGCTCGCGGATGGTGGCATCCGATGCGGTGGGGTATTGCTGCTTGAGCGCCTCGGTCAGCACGTCCACGGGCTTGGCGGCCAATTCCTCGGGGGTTCCCGCCTCGCTGATCGGCGGGAACATGGTGTCCGGCTGGTTGACCACCACGTCGCGGTACCGGGCACACGTCAGCCCGGCCATCGTGTCGAAGTCGAAGCCCGCCATCGCGGCTTCCTCGGCATCGATCAGGTCGCGGATCTGCTGCTCGTCGCTCACCGCCTCCACGGCGGTCTCAGCCGGGCTCGACGGCGTCGGCTCGCTGCTCTCCGACCCACAACCGGCGAGGGCCAATGCGGCGATGCCCACGATGAATACTCGAATCACAGGGTTCCCTCTTCCTCATGGTGGCGCTACCAGATGTTTTGGAGCATCCGAGGCGGAAGGTCTCCGGCCTGCCGTCCGTGGACAGCGGCAGCCTATCGGCCAGAGCCGGTCCGTGAACGAGAAAAGCGGCCCGGACGCTGTCGCCGGAACCGCTGTGAACTGAATTTTCGACTTTGTGGAGCCTAGGAGATTCGAACTCCTGACATCTGCCTTGCAAAGGCAGCGCTCTACCAACTGAGCTAAGGCCCCGAATCTGGCGGCGACGCTGGAATTTCCAGGTCGTGCCAAACCTCTTCACCGTGTCGCGACCGCCACACGATCACCGCGACGGCTGCGACGCCGGCCAGAAGCAGGAACCGCATGGGCACAACCTCTCGGTGATCACCGGCTGCACCGGTTGTCGTGGGCCTAGGAGGACTCGAACCTCCGACCTCTTCGTTATCAGCGAAGCGCTCTAACCGCCTGAGCTATAGGCCCGAAAATTGGGATCGACCGAGCGCAGAGATTACCGCACCGGGGCGCAGACTCCCAAATCAATCCCGGTCGGCGAGCGTGACCTCGACGCCGCCCACCAGATCCGTGGTGAGGTTGTAGATGAATGCGCCGATGGTCGCCATCGCACACAGCACCACGATGTTGACCAGACCAATGAGCGCCGACCCGCCGAAGATCGTTCCGCTGGAGACCAATTCGCCACCGGAGGCGCCGCTGGCACTGGTCAGCAGGTCGCCGACGTTGCTGTTGAGCTTGCTCCACACACCCATCGCGCCGAGCACGAGGTACAGGAACGCGACGGCGATCATCCACACGAAGAACAGCACCACCGACAGCACCAGTGAGACCTTCAGCACAGTCCACGGGTCGACCCGGCGGATCTGCATGCTGGCCCGCACCGGGCCCTGCTGCTGGCTGCGGTTGGCAACCTGGATCCGAGTGGTCGGTGCGCCCGAGGACCTCACCGACGCGGCGTCGGGGGACGACTTGCGTTGCGGACGCGGCGCCGGTCCGGACAGGTCCGGTAGCTCGCTGGCGTAGGCCTCCGGGCGGACCGGCTCACTGCGCGGCGTCTGCGATCCGCCCGATCCGGTACGCGGAGGCCTGGCCTGCTGCTCGGTCTCCTGGTTCTCGTTGCCGGACACGAAGCGCTGCAGCCGGGCCTCCACTCCGGGGGAGTGGGCGCCCGGCTGACGAGCACTCTCGTCGCGTGCCTCTGGTGTCGGCTGCTGCGCGGTGCGGGCGGTGCCCCGCTGCCACGGCGGTGCCTCACCGGTTTCGGTGATCTGGCCGCCGGCCGGCCGGGCGGCCGCACCGCTCACCTTGCTCGCGGCCGAGCCGCCCTCGGCACCCGAGCCGTTGGAGCTGCTCGACCGGTCGCCCGTGCGCGGGTATCCCGGTTCGTTCGGTGAACTCACCTAACAGCTCCTTAGCTCGGGCCGGGGTCCGGGGCGGACCTCGGCGGCCGCGTCACGCCTCGTCGGACTCGCCACCATCCGGATCGGACTCCTCCTCGGCGTTGCGCGCAATCGCAATCAGTGTGTCGCCCTCGCCCAGGTTCATCAAGCGGACACCCTTGGTCTGGCGCCCGGCCTTGCGAACCTGACGTGCGGCGGTACGGATGACACCGCCCCCGGAGGTGATGGCGTACAGCTCCGTCTCGTCGTCGACGATCAGCGCTCCAACCAGACTGCCACGTTTGCGGTCGTACTGGATCGTCAGGATGCCCTTGCCGCCGCGGCCCTGGACGGTGTACTCGTCGATCGCGGTGCGCTTGGCGTAGCCGCCGGCGGTCGCGACCAGCAGGTATGTATCCGGTTGGACCACGTTCAGGGACAGCAGCCGGTCGTCCTCGTTGAACCGCATGCCCTGCACACCCGAGGTGGCGCGACCCATGGGCCGCAGCGCCTCGTCGGTGGCCGAGAAGCGGATCGACTGGCCGTTGGCGCTGACCAGCAGCAGATCGTCCTCGGCCGAGCAGAGCACGGCGCCCACCAACTCGTCACCGTCACGCAGATTGACCGCGACGATGCCGCCCGAGCGGTTGGAATCGAAGTCAACGAGCTTGGACTTCTTCACCAGACCGTTGCGGGTGGCCAGCACCAGGTACGGCGCATCCTCGTAGGTCTTGAGCTGGATGACCTGGGCGATGCGCTCCTCGGGCTGGAAGGCCAGCAGGTTCGCCACGTGCTGACCGCGCGCGGTCCGCGAGGCCTCCGGCAGCTCGTAGGCCTTGGCCCGGTACACCCGGCCCTGCGTGGTGAAGAACAGGATCCAGTCGTGGGTGGAGCAGACGAAGAAGTGGTTGACGATGTCGTCGGCCTTCAGGCCCGCACCCTGCACACCCTTGCCGCCGCGCTTCTGGCTGCGGTACAGGTCGGTCTTGGTGCGCTTGGCATACCCGGTCTCGGTGATCGTGACGACCACTTCCTCGCGGGCGATCAGATCCTCGTCGCTGACCTCGCCGTCGGCGGGCACGATCCGGGTGCGGCGGTCGTCGCCGTACTTCTCGACGATCTCGCCCAGTTCGTCGCGCACGATCGCACGCTGGCGTTCTGGCTTGGCCAGGATGTCCTCGAGGTCGGCGATCTCGGCCTCGATCTTGGCCAGGTCGTCGATGATCTTCTGCCGTTCCAGGGCAGCCAGCCGGCGCAGCTGCATGTCCAGGATGGCCTGCGCCTGGATCTCGTCGATGTCGAGCAGTTCGATCAGGCCGGCACGGGCGATGTCGACGGTCTGCGACGCCCGGATCAAGGCGATGACCTCGTCGAGCGCATCGAGGGCCTTGACCAGACCACGCAGGATGTGGGCCCGCTCGTTGGCCTTGCGCAACCGGTAGCGGGTACGCCGCACGATGACATCGAGTTGGTGCTCGACGTACAGCCGGATCAGCTGGTCGAGCCGCAGCGTGCGCGGCACGCCGTCGACGATCGACAGCATGTTCGCGCCGAAGCTGGTCTGCAGCTGGGTGTGCTTGTAGAGATTGTTCAGCACGACCTTCGCGACGGCATCGCGCTTGAGCTCCACCACAATTCGCAGACCGACCCGGTCACTGGACTGGTCTTCGATGTTGGCGATGCCGCCCAGCTTGCCGTCGCGGACCTGCTCGGCGATCGAGGTGATGAAGTTGTCGTGGTTGACCTGGTAGGGCAGCTCGGTGATGACGATGCCGGTGCGGCCCCGGCTGTCCTCCTCGATCTCGACGACACCGCGCATCCGGATCGACCCGCGCCCGGTCTTGTAGGTGTCCTCGATGCCCTGGCTCCCCACGATCAGGCCGCTGGTGGGGAAGTCCGGGCCCTTGACCCGCTCACACACCGCGGCCAAGGTGGCCTCTTCGTCGGCCTCGTAGTTCTCCAGGCACCAGTACACGGCCTCGGCCAACTCCCGCAGGTTGTGCGGCGGGATGTTGGTGGCCATGCCGACGGCGATACCGCCCGAACCATTCGCCAGCAGGTTGGGGAACCGGCTCGGCAGAACCGTGGGCTCCTGCACCCGACCGTCGTAGTTCGGGATGAAATCGACTGTCTCCTCGTCGATTTCACGCAGCATCTCCATCGCCAACGGAGTCAGCCGCGCCTCGGTGTAACGCATGGCGGCTGGCGGATCGTTACCCGGCGAGCCGAAGTTGCCCTGGCCGTCGACCAGGGGATAGCGCAAGGACCACGGCTGCGCCATCCGGACCAGGGTGTCGTAGATCGAGGCGTCGCCGTGCGGGTGGTAATTACCCATCGTCTCGGCCACCGAGCGCGCCGACTTGGCGTGGCTGCGGTCCGGACGGAAGCCGGAGTCGTACATCGCGTAGAGCACACGGCGGTGCACCGGCTTGAGGCCGTCGCGCACCTCCGGCAGCGCGCGACCCACGATGACGCTCATGGCGTAATCGATGTAGCTGCGCTGCATCTCCTGCTGAATGTCGACCGGCTCGATGCGGTCAGAGGCTCCGTCGCCCGGTGGCAACGTGGTGTCAGTCATGTCATTCCTCGCTCGTCGGCTCGGCTATGTGGTCTTCGTGGCCTGCGGGCCCGCGTGAATTACGGTGGCGCACAAGGGAGGTCGCGCATCGTCGCGTCCGTCTAAACGTCCAGGAACCGGACGTCTTTGGCGTTGCGGGTGATGAAACTGCGGCGGGCTTCGACGTCCTCACCCATCAGGATCGAGAACAGCTCGTCGGCGGCAGCCGCGTCGTCAAGCGTCACTTGACGCAACACCCGCACCGTCGGATCCATGGTGGTTTCCCACAATTCCTTGGCATCCATCTCGCCGAGACCCTTGTAACGCTGGATACCGTCGTCGACGTTGATCCGCTTGCCCGCCGCCTTGCCGGCCTCGAGCAGGCCGTCGCGCTCACGGTCGGAATAGGCGAACTCGGGTTCCTGGCGCTGCCACTTGAGCTTGTACAGCGGAGGCTGGGCCAGGAAGACGTGGCCGTGCTCGATCAGCGGTTTCATGAAGCGGAACAGCAGGGTCAACAGCAGCGTCGAGATGTGCTGGCCGTCCACGTCGGCGTCGGCCATCAGCACGATCTTGTGGTACCGCAGCTTGGAGATGTCGAACTCGTCGTGAATGCCGGTGCCCAGCGCAGTGATGATGGCCTGGACTTCGGTGTTCTTCAGAACGCGGTCGATACGGGCCTTTTCGACGTTGATGATCTTGCCGCGCAGCGGCAGGATCGCCTGGAACATCGAGTCGCGGCCGCTCTTGGCGGAGCCGCCTGCCGAATCACCCTCCACCACATACAGTTCGGACTTGCTCGGATCGGTCGAGCGGCAGTCGGCGAGCTTGCCGGGCAGGCCGCCGATCTCGGTGGCGCTCTTGCGCCGCACCAGAGCGCGCGCCTTACGAGCCGCCTCACGCGCCTGCGCTGACGAAACCGCCTTGTTGACAACGGTTTTCGCCTCAGCCGGGTTGGCCTCGAACCAGTGGCTGATCTGCTCGTTGCAGATCTTCTGGACGAACGACTTGACCTCGGTGTTACCCAACTTGGTCTTGGTCTGACCTTCGAACTGCGGCTGGGACACCTTCACCGAGATGACCGCGGCCAGACCTTCGCGGATGTCCTCACCGGTGAGGTTGGGGTCTTTGTCCTTGAGGAGCTTCTTCTCCTTGGCGTACTTGTTCACCACGCTCGTCAACGCCGCGCGGAAACCCTCTTCGTGGGTTCCGCCCTCGTGGGTGTTGATCGTGTTGGCGAACGTGTGCACCGACTCGGAGTAGCCACCGTTCCACTGCATGGCGATCTCGACCTCGTGGCCCTCGCCCTTGCCGTCGAAATCGATGACGCTCGGCTGGATCGGGGACTTGGTCCGGTTGATGTGCTTGACGAAGTCGACCAGGCCGCCGGGGTAGTGGAACACCCGGTGCTTCACCTTGACCGGTGCCGCGGCCTCGGCCGCCTCCTCGGCGGCGGACTTCGGCGCTTCTGCGTGATCGCTCACCACATCGTCGACCACTTCCTCGGCGGTGACGCGCTCGTCGGTGAGCTCGATGGTCAGGCCCTTGTTCAGGAACGCCATCTCCTGCAGGCGCCGGGCGATCGTCTCGAAGTCGTAGACCGTGGTCTCGAAGATGTCCGGATCGGCCCAGAACCGGATGGTGGTGCCGGTCTCGGTCGTCTTCTCACCCTGCTTGAGGGTGCCGGGAACCGACTTGTCGTAGACCTGGAACCACTCGTAGCCGTCCTTGCGGATATCGGCCTCGAGCCGCGTGGACAGCGCGTTCACCACGGACACACCGACGCCGTGGAGACCGCCGGACACCTGGTAGGCGCCTTCCTCGAACTTGCCGCCGGCGTGCAGCACGGTCATGACCACATCCACGGTGGGGATGCCGGTGGCGTGCATCGCGACGGGGATACCGCGGCCGTCGTCGGTGACCTGGACACCGCCGTCGGCGAGGATCCGGACGTCGACGCGGGTGGCGAAGCCGGCCATGGCCTCGTCGACCGCGTTGTCCACGACCTCCCAGATCAGATGGTGCAGGCCGCGCTCACCGGTGGAACCGATGTACATGCCCGGGCGTTTGCGGACCGCCTCCAAGCCTTCGAGCACCTTGATGGAATCGGCGCCATATTCACTTGGAGCGTTCTTCTTCTGGGCAGCCACGTCGAACGCGTCTCCTTGGGGTTCACGGGGCGGCGGTGCAGAGCACCGCCTGAGATCCGCCGATAGTCTACCGCCAGATCCGCACAGGACCGGTGCTGTGTGCGCGTTTCTGACGGTCTGATTGCGCCGTGCGCGGAATTTTTCGGCCATCTGTGCGTCCGGAGCCCGAAAACAACGCTGGCGAGCGTCTCGGAGCTCTCAGACCAAAGTGATCCCGGCTACCCGTAGGTGTCGCGCGGACCGCGGCCGGGCACGTGGTAGCGCCCCTTTCGCCAGGACGGACCCACCGGACCCACGATCTTCAGCGAGGTCACCACCCCGTCGCCGACCGCCGCGGCGATCTTGGCCAGCAGTTGCGCCTGCACCATCCGCAGTTGCGTGGCCCACGCCGTGGACTCCGCCGAGACGGTCAGCACACCCTCGTTCAGGCCCGTCGGATTGGCATGGTCGGCGATCTGGTCACCCACCACCGCCCGCCAGCGCCCGAACACCGAACCCTCGGCCACCCTCGAGGACCAACCCCGCACCTTGGCCAGGTCCTGGGTCGCCGCACCGAGCAGCTGCGGATCCCGGACGTCGGGACCCGGTCCCGACCAGGCCCGACGCCGGCCGGCGTTGNGAGGGTGCGCCGCACCAGATCCATGCCGCGCATCCGGGTCAGATCCTCGGGGGAGGGGGCCGGCTGTCGGGGTGGGTTGGGATCGTCCGTCATGACTGCACCACCGAAATCCGGCCCTGGTCGTCTTCGGTCATCCTGATCTCGATGCGGTTGACCGCCCAGTCCTGCGGGATGTCCTCACCGACGGCCGCGGTGACCAGCACCTGCTCGGCCTCACCGGCGACCGCGGCCAGCGCCTGGCGCCGTGCGGTGTCCAGTTCGGCGAAGACGTCGTCGAGCAACAGCACCGGATCGACCCCGTCGGAACGCAACAACTCATAGGCACCGAGTCGCAACGCCAGCGCCATCGACCACGATTCACCATGGCTGGCAAAACCTTTGGCCGGCTGGTCACCCAGCCACAGCTCGAGATCGTCGCGGTGCGGGCCCACCAGACAGACCCCGCGGTCCAACTCGGCATCCCGACGACGCGCCAACGCATCCAGCAGGGCAGCCTCATAGAACTCGACGGATTCCGGACCGGGCGCGTTCGCGATCGCCTCCACCTTGCTGTGATACCGGATCGCCGCGGGTCGGCTGGCCGGGGCCAACAATTGATAGGCCTTCTGCACCTCGGGGTGAAGTTGTTCGACGAGCGCGATGCGCGCGGCGATCAGCGCGGCACCGTGCGCGGCCAGGTGCCCGTCCCACACATCCAAGGTGTCGAGCACGCTGCGGTCCCCTCGGTAACGTGCTCCCGCAGCGGTTTTCAGCAGTGCCGTACGCTGCCGCACCACCTTGTCGTAGTCGGCACGGATACCGGCGATCGCCGGCCGGCGGGTGGTCGCCAGCTCGTCGAGGTAGCGTCGCCGCTCGCCCGGGTCGCCACGCACCAGTGCGAGATCCTCCGGGCTGAACAACACCGCACGCAGCACTCCCAGGATCTCGCGCGGCGACCGCACCGGCGACCGGTTCAGCCGCGCCTTGTTGGCCCGGCCGCTGGTGATCTCGAGATCGACCGCCAGCTCCCGACCCTCGTTGACCACGATGCTCGAGACGATCGCGCGCTCCGCGCCGGCCCGGATCAGCGGCGCGTCGGACGCCACCCGGTGCGAGCCCAATGTTGAGCAATACCACAGTGCCTCAACGAGATTCGTCTTCCCGAAACCGTTCGAGCCGACGAATACGGTACGGCCGGGCTCCAGCTCGAGCTCGACGTGTGCCCAGGACCGGTAATCGGTCAGTCCCAGGTGACGGACATACATCGTTCTGGTGCCTAACCGGACTCACTGATCCGGTGGACCGCGTGACCACCGAACTGGTTGCGCAGCGCCGACACGGCCTTCATGGTGGGGGAGTCCTCTTGCCTCGAGGCGAACCGGGCGAACAACGACGCCGCGATCACCGGCATCGGCACCCGGTGGCTGATGGCTTCCTCCACGGTCCAGCGGCCCTCACCGGAATCCTCGGTGTAACCGCTGATCTCGGCGAACCCGGGGTCTTCCTTGAGTGCCTTGGCCAGCAACTGCTGCAACCACGAGCGCACCACCGTGCCGTTGGTCCAGGCCTGGATCACCGCCTGGGGGTCTGTGATCAGCTCCTCGGCCGCCAGCAGTTCGTAACCCTCGGCGTAGGCATGCATCAGCCCGTACTCGATGCCGTTGTGCACCATCTTGGCGTAGTGACCGGCACCGACCGGGCCGGCGTGTACGAAGCCGTCGGCCTGATCACCCTCGGGGCGCAGCGTGTCGAAGATCGGCATGGCTCGAGCCACGTCGGCGTCACTGCCGCCCACCATCAGCCCGTAACCCTCGCGCAGCCCCCACACGCCGCCGGAAACCCCGGCGTCGATGAAGTTGATTCCCTTGTCGCCCAACAGTTTTGCGTGTGGTCCATCTTCGGTGTAGCGCGAGTTGCCACCGTCGATGACCAAGTCACCCGCGCCGAGCACGTCGGCCAGCGCGACGATGGTCTCGTGCGTCACCGTGCCCGACGGCACCATCACCCAGACCACCCGCGGCGTCTCGAGGGCCCCGGCCAACTCGGCCAGGCCGGCCACATCGCTCACTTCCGGGCGAGGGTCGTAGCCGATCACTTCGTGGCCACCGGCGCGCAGGCGCTCGCGCATGTTGAAGCCCATCTTGCCCAGGCCGACCAACCCCAGTTGCATGTGCGCCCTTCCTCGAGGCCGCCGGTCAGCCGGGAAGCCGGACCGGCATCAACAGATAGACGTAATCGGTTTTGGCAGCGGGGAACGGACCCGAACCCCCGCCGGTGCCACCATCCTCCCCCGTCGGACGCAAGACGGCGGGACGACTCGGCGTGGTGAACCCGAACGTCACCCGGTCCGAATGCAGCGAGCTCAGGCCGTCGGTGAGGTAGGTGGGGTTGAACGCGATGGTCAGCGGGTCGCCGGCGAACTCCACCGGCAGATCTTCCTCGGCGCGGCCGACGTCGTCGGCGCCGGCGGACAGTCGCAGCACGTCATCGCCGAATTCCATGCGGATCTGGGCGCCGCGGTCGGCCACCAGGGCCACGCGCTTGATCGCCTCGGTCAGCTCGGCGACACCGATGGTCGCCACCGCGGTGTGCTCGGTGGGCAGCAGCTGACGGAACTTGGGGAACTCCGCGTCGAGCAGCCGCGTGGTGCTGCGCTTGCCGTTACTGCGGATGCCGAGCAGCCCGTCCTTGCCGACGGCGTCCCCGGACCCGAGCGACAGGTGTACCTGGTTGCCGTCGGTGCCGGCCTTGGCCGCTTCGGCCAGCGTCTTGGCGGGCACCAGCACGGCAGCCTCGACATCGGTGGCGCTGGTCTCCCAGGTCAACTCACGCACCGCCAGCCGGAACCGGTCCGTGGCGGCCAAAACCACTGATTCGCCGGAGATCTCGACGCGGATGCCGGTCAGCATGGGCAACGTGTCATCCCGGCCGGCGGCCACCGCGACCTGGCCGATGGCCTCGGCGAACAGGTCCGATGCCACCACACCGGTTTCCTCGGGCAGGGTCGGCAGCGCGGGGTAGTCCTCCACGGCCAGCGTCGGCAGGGAGAACCGGGCGCTGCCACAGGTCAGCGCCACCCGGGTGCCTTCGACGCTGAGCTCCACCGGCTTGGCCGGCAGTGCCTTGGTGATGTCGGACAGCAACCGGCCGGACACCAAAACGCTTCCGGGAGAAGCGATTTCGGCGCTGACCCGAACCTCGGCGGATACCTCGTAGTCGAAGCCCGAGATGGTCAGGCCCTCATCGGTGCCGGTCAGCAGAACACCGGCCAGCACCGGGATGGTGGGCCGGGTCGGCAGATTGCGGGCCACCCAGGCCACCGCGTCCGCGAAGTCCTCACGTACCACGCGGAACTTCAAGTCGGTCAGCCCAGCCGTCGTCGTCGCCACCTGCTATGCGCCCCTTCGATGATCCCCATAACGAGCTCTACCAGCGTGTTCCCAAAACCGCGCCACGCAGCATGACGCTGAATGACAAAGCTGGTAACCGCCGTCGATGAACCACCGTAGAGCTTTCCGCATCAACTTGAAAGCTAATCGATCGGGGTGACATCCGGGCTCCTCGAGCCGGGACGGGCGGGCGGTGAGCCCGGTGTCCCCAGGCCCCTTCTTCTAGAAAGAATTCTTAGAAGATATTTGAGTAACAGTATTAGGCGCTGTGAAAACTGGGGATGAAGGGGTGTTTGCCCAGCACCTTCGGTGTGTCGTCATGTGAGTCCGCTGTGGACACCGGTGGATGGATTGCCGGCCGGGTGTGGACAGCCGGCGGCGTGTGGATGATTTTGTCATTCATCCCGGGCTTTGCCCGCAGGTTGTGCACAGGGGTATCCACAGCGGTGAGCTGTGACTTGTGACGCATAGTGGGGCGAAAGTTGTTACAAGATTTTTCGCCGGAGAGGCCTCGAGAGACCACGATGTGAGACGCCGGAGGACGTCCGGCGGTCGGATTCGGGGCTGATTCAGCGCTTCGCGCGTTGGCGAATCCGGGTGGTGAGTTCCTTGACGTGGTCGAACACCTCACGTCGCTCGGCCATTTCGCCACGGATCTTCTTCTCGGCATACATGACCGTGGTGTGATCCCGCCCGAACGCCTGGCCGATCTTGGGCAACGACAGGTCGGTGAGCTCACGGCACAGGTACATGGCGATCTGGCGGGACTGGGCCAGCGCCCTGGTCTTACCGGGGCCGCGAAGCTCCTCGACGGTGGTCTCGAAGTACTCGGCGGTCGCGGCCATGATGGCCGCGGTACTGATTTGCATGGTCGTGGCGTCGGCGATCAGATCGCGCAACACGACCTCGGCCAGGGCCTTGTCGATGCGGGTCTTGTTCAGCGACGCGAACGCGGTGACCCGGATGAGGGCGCCCTCGAGCTCGCGGATGTTGCGTTCGATGCTGCTGGCGATGAGCTCGAGCACGTCATCGGGGACATCGAGCCGGTCCATCTGCGCCTTCTTGCGCAGAATCGCGATCCGGGTTTCCAGTTCGGGCGGCTGGACGTCGGTGATCAGGCCCCACTCGAAGCGGGTGCGCAGCCGGTCCTCGAGAGTGGCCAGCTGTTTGGGCGGCCGGTCCGAGGAGATGACGATCTGCTTGTTGGCGTTGTGCAGGGTGTTGAAGGTATGGAAGAACTCCTCCTGGATACCTTCCTTGCCTTCGATGAACTGGATGTCGTCGACCAGCAGGATGTCGATGTCGCGGTAACTGCGCTTGAACGAGGCCTTGCGGTCGTCGCGCAGCGAGTTGATGAAGTCGTTGGTGAATTCCTCGGTGGAGACGTACTTCACCCGCATGCCCGGGAAGAGACGTTGCGCGTAATTGCCGGCCGCGTGCAGCAGGTGGGTCTTGCCGAGGCCGGATTCTCCCCAGATGAACAGCGGGTTGTAGGCCCGGGCCGGGGCTTCGGCGATCGCGAGGGTCGCGGCGTGGGCGAAGCGGTTGGACGCACCGATGACGAAGGTGTCGAAGGTGTAGCGCCGGTTGAGATTGACCGCGTTGTCGTCGCTGATCGTGGAATCACGCTGCGGGCTGCTGAAGTAGGTCGGCCAGCTTTCTTCGGCGTTGACCTTGGCGGCGCGGTCGTCGTCGATCTCGTCCGATTCGGTGGCCGAATCGGCGGGGTCGGCGGGCACCTCGGTGGCGGCCACGGTGTCCGACCGGGACGTCGAGTCCTCGGGTTCCTCCGGGGGCGTCGCGATACGCACCCCGAGTTCGACCCGCTGGCCCAGCTTGCGGCTGAGCGCGTTGATGATCGGCTCGCGCAGGTGCCGTTCGATCTCGTTCTGGACGAACGGGGTGGGGACGGACAGCAGAGCAAACCCCTCGGCGATGACGAGGGGTTTCACAAGCTTGAGCCAGGCCCTTTGCTGAGGGGTCAGCGGGGGGAGCGCCGGATCACCGGGCTTGCCGGCTTCCGGATTGCGCTCGCCGTTGAGTTCGGCAACGACGCTGTTCCAGACTGCGACGAATGGTGGGTCGGGGTCCGCTGTCAACGACCGTCTCCCCCTTTGAGGTTCTTCGAGGTCGACCCGGGGACGACCAAAAGAACGATGACGAACTGTCCACACATTTATCCACAGCTTGTGGAGAAAGGACAGTCGTCGTCGCTCTGTTGTCTGTAGCGAGGACGTCGAAACCGGGGTTTCATCACATGCTGCGACGGTGACGGTCCAGCGACGTCCTCGATTGTTTTCTCGGGGCCGGTCCGGCGCGGAACGGCATTGCCAGAAGCTAACAGTTTTCTCTCGATGTGCCAACAGTTCTGCAACATCGGATGCCGCCCGTGTAGGCGGGTCGGCGCAGGTTTGACCGAGGGAAATCTCATCAGTACCCTCGAGCAGTCGCCCGCACGTGGCGATACGGCTGCGCCCGGGAAGTTCCGGAGAACGCGCCGGTTAGTAAAGCACGACGGACGAGCTTAAACCGAGCTTGCACGGTAACCGTGTCTCGACGGCATTTCGGTGTCGCCGGGGGACGGGTGCCAAATGGAACAAGGAGAGATTGCCGTGGCCAAGGGCAAGCGGACCTACCAGCCCAACAACCGCCGCCGTGCGCGTGTGCATGGGTTCCGGCTGCGGATGCGTACGCGCGCCGGCCGCGCCATCGTCGCCAACCGTCGTAGCAAGGGCCGTCGCGCACTCACTGCGTGATTCTCCGGCTTTCCGGCAGGATTTGACGCTGGTGCTTCCGGCTCGATACCGGATGAGGCGGTCCGCGGAATTCAGTGCCACCGTCAGTCGAGGTGTGCGTGCGGTCCAACCTGATGTTGTCGTGCACGCGCTACACGACGGGACGGATGCCACCGGCCCGCGGGTCGGTCTGATCGTGTCCAAAGCAGTCGGCAACGCGGTGGAACGCCACCGCGTCTCCCGCCGGCTGCGGCATGCCGCCCGCACCGTCATCCCGCGACTCGATGCCACCGATCTGGTGGTGATCCGGGCTCGCGCGGGCAGCAGTGAAGCACCTTCGCCTCAGCTGGAGCAGCAGTTGCAGCGCGCGCTCGAGCGCCTGGAGTCGCGGCGCAGGACGTCACCATGATTCGCAGGGCGGGTGCTGTCGTGGCCCGCGGTGCGATCTTCGTGATCCAGCTCTATCGCCATGCTATTTCCCCGTACCGGCCGCCGTCGTGCCGGTTCATGCCGACCTGTAGTCAGTACGCGGTCGACGCCTTCACCGAGTACGGCTTGTTCCGCGGTGCGTGGCTGTCCCTCATCCGGCTGATGAAGTGCGGACCGTGGCACCCCGGCGGATGGGATCCCATTCCGGATCGGTGCCCCCACGATCACGAGTCCGTCACTTCTGACGAGACCGTCCCTGGCGAGATAGCCGCCGCCGAAAACCTTGTCTGGGAGACCCCAGCGAAGCGAGGGGAGAGCAAGTCGCGTGTTTAATTGGTTCAGCCTGGACATCATCTATTACCCGGTGTCGGCGATCATGTGGATCTGGTACAAGGCATTCGCCTTCCTGCTGGGTCCGGAGAACTTCTTCGCCTGGGCGCTGTCGGTGATGTTCCTGGTGTTCACCCTGCGCGCGATCCTCTACAAGCCCTTCGTCAAGCAGATCCGCACCACGCGGCAGATGCAGGAACTGCAGCCGCAGATCAAGGCACTGCAGAAGAAGTACGGCAAGGATCGTCAGCGCATGGCGCTCGAGATGCAGAAGCTGCAGCGCGAGCACGGGTTCAACCCGATCCTCGGCTGCCTGCCGATGCTGGCTCAGGTCCCGGTGTTCCTCGGCCTGTACCACGTGCTGATGTCCTTCAACCGGACCCAGACCGGTATCGGCCGGCTCGGGTTGTCGGTCGAGGAGAACCGCAGCCTGCCGAACTACGTCTTCAGCGCGACGGACGTCGGGCACTTCCTGGACGCGAATCTGTTCGGGGCGCCGCTGGGCGCGACGATGATCCAGCAGCACGGGCTCGAGGCCTTCACCGAATTCAACCGGCTCTCGGTGATCTTGGTCGGTGTGCCGATCATGATCCTGGCCGGCATCGCGACGCACTTCAACAGCCGGGCTTCGGTGGCGCGTCAGAGTGTGGAGGCCGCCGCCAACCCGCAGACCGCGATGATGAACAAGCTGGCGCTGTACGTCTTCCCGCTCGGTGTGGTGGTCGGTGGACCGTTCCTGCCGCTCGCGGTGATCATCTACTGGCTGTCCAACAACATCTGGACCTACGGTCAGCAGCACTACGTGTTCGGGATGATCGAGAAGGAAGAAGAAGCCAAGAAGGCCGAGGCGCTCGAGCGTCGTTCCGCGAATGCGCCGGCCCCTGGCGCGAAGCCGAATCGGGCCCGCAAGTCCGAATCCGCCAGCGCGGCCGGGACCAGCGCCACCGAGGGTACGGAGACAGAGGCCAAGGGCGCCCAGAGCGACGGCAAGAGCGAGACGACGGGCGAATCGGGAGGGCCGAGCGTGAGCCGCACGCCCAAACCCGGTGCACGCCCCAAGAAGCGGAAACGGTGACCAGTTCTACTGGCTACAAGTAGGGAGAAGACGGATATGACGGACGCACAGACGACCGAGCCCGGCGCAGAGCTGGAGGAGGAGACTCAGTCCGCGCCGAAGAGCGAGGACGATCTGGAGGAGCGCTTGGTCGCCGAAGGCGAGATCGCCGGCGACTACCTCGAGGAGTTGCTCGATCTGCTCGACTTCGACGGCGACATCGACCTGGACGTCGAAGGCGACCGGGCGGTGGTGAGCATCGACGGCGGCGGCGATCTGAGCAAGCTCGTCGGCCGCAAGGGTGAGGTGCTCGACGCACTGCAGGAACTGACCCGCCTGGCGGTGCACCAGAAGACCGGTGAGCGCAGCAGGCTGATGCTGGACATCGCGCGGTGGCGTCGTCGTCGCCGGGACGAGCTGGCGGCGCTCGGTGACAAGGTGGCCCGCCGCGTGCTGGAGTCGGGGGAGCGCGAGGAGTTGGCGCCGATGACTCCGTTCGAGCGGAAGATCGTTCACGACGCGGTGGCGGCGGTCGACGGTGTCCGCAGCGAGAGCGAAGGTGTCGAGCCTTCACGCCGCGTCGTCGTTCTGCTCGGCTGAGTTCTAGTTACAAAGGTGTAGTTCGTTTGCGGCGACGGTGCCGTAGGGAGTGCGGAGGATGTTTCACGTGAAACATGGACCGGTCCCCGCGGCACCGGACGCCGCGGCGGGGGTCTTCGGCGAGCGGCTGGAGACCGCCCAACGGTACGCGGCAATCTTGGCCGGTGCCGGTGTCGAGTGGGGATTGATCGGGCCACGGGAAGTGGACCGGCTCTGGGATCGACACATTCTGAACAGCTCGGCTCTCGGGGAACTGCTGGCGCCCGATGAGCGCATCGCCGATATCGGCAGCGGTGCGGGCCTGCCCGGCATCCCGTTGGCCATGGCGCGACCGGACATTCATGTCACGTTGATCGAGCCCCTCCTGCGGCGCAGCGAGTTCCTGCGCGAGGCGGTCGAGGAATTGGCTCTCGATGTGACGGTGGTCCGTGGTCGGGCGGAGGATCCTGAGGTTCGCAAAGCAGTGGGCGAACTGGATGCGGTGACCTCCCGCGCGGTCGCCTCACTGGACAAGTTGACGCGCTGGAGCATGCCACTGCTGCGCGTCGACGGCAGGATGCTTGCCCTCAAAGGTGAGCGTGCCGAGGCCGAGATCGAAGAGCATCGGCGTGTGATGGCTTCCCTGGGTGCAGTCGATGCCAGGGTGGTGAAATGTGGCGTGAACTATTTGAACCCGCCCGTAACCGTCGTCGCCGTGCGGCGCGTGGCGGTCAGACCGGGGAACCGGTCGACGGGCAGAGCCTCCGGGTCACGGGGGAGATCGGGCAGGAGATGAGGATGGGTTCTGAAGGTCAGCGTGCCGCGGGGACGAATGGTTCGCCCGCTGTTTCACGTGAAACGGTTTCACGTGAAACATGGAACGGTGGCGCCGGCACGGCATGGTCGACGGACGCCAGCATGGACACGCCCATCGCCGCGGAGGCGGAGCAGGCGACCCGAGTGCTCCACACGTCGCATGGACAGCTTCCCCGTCCGTCGCGCCAGCGCGTGTTCACGATCGCCAATCAGAAGGGCGGCGTCGGCAAGACGACAACGGCGGTGAACGTCGCCGCCGCTCTCGCACTGCAGGGATTGCGGACATTGGTGATCGACCTCGACCCACAGGGCAACGCCAGCACGGCGCTGGGCATCGAGCACCGCCCGGGCACGCCGTCGTCGTATGAGGTTCTCATCGGGGATATCCCCGTAGAGGAAGCGCTCCAGCGGAGCCCGCACAGCGATCGACTGTTCTGCATTCCCGCGACCATCGATCTGGCTGGCGCCGAGATCGAGTTGGTCAGCATGGTGGCGCGAGAGGGCCGTCTGCGCGCCGCGCTGGCCGCGCTGGCCAATCACAACTTCGACTACGTGTTCATCGACTGCCCGCCGTCGCTCGGCTTGCTCACCATCAACGCTTTGGTGGCCGCGCCCGAGGTTCTGATCCCGATTCAGTGCGAGTACTACGCGCTGGAGGGGGTGGGCCAGCTGCTGCGGAACATCGAGATGGTCAAGGCGCATCTGAACCCGGAGCTGTCGGTATCGACCGTGATACTGACGATGTACGACGGGCGCACCAAGCTGGCGGACCAGGTTGCCGAGGACGTGCGCGAGCACTTCGGAGACAAGGTGTTGCGCACGGTGATCCCGCGGAGCGTGAAGGTGTCGGAAGCTCCCGGATACGGAATGACGATCCTCGATTACGATCCGGGTTCCCGTGGAGCGCTGAGCTATCTCGACGCGAGCCGCGAGATCGCCGAGCGTGGGGCGCCGCCCCGTGGCCAGTAGCGGCATGGAGCACTAGGTAATGAGCAGACATCGGACGGCAGAGATGAGCAGGAGACGAGCATGAATCAGCCGGCACGGAAGCGGAGTGGTCTCGGCAGGGGACTGGCGGCCCTCATTCCGACCGGTCCAGCTGAGGATGGCACCGACGCCCTGAGTCCCAGGATCGGCGCGAACGCCGCCGATGTTCTGCTCGGTGGCCCGCCGGCCGGTCCCGGTGATTCCGCGGCATCCACGCCTACCGCCTCGTCGACATCCCCTGCAACGGACGAATCCGATCCCATCGTCACCGGCGATGTCGGGGCCACGTATCGCGAGATCGACCCCAGCCTGATCCAGCCGAACCCGCGTCAGCCGCGCCAGGTGTTCGACGAGGAAGCGCTCAGTGAACTCGTCCACTCCATCCGCGAATTCGGGTTGATGCAGCCGATCGTCGTTCGCGAGGTCAAGGAGAATGGCGAGGCGCGCTATCAGCTGGTGATGGGGGAGCGGCGCTGGCGTGCCGCCCAGGAGGCCGGACTGGAGGCCATTCCGGCGATCGTCCGCGAGACCGGCGACGACAGCATGCTGCGTGATGCGCTGCTGGAGAACATCCATCGCGTGCAGCTCAATCCGCTCGAAGAGGCGGCCGCCTACCAACAGCTGCTCGACGAGTTCGAGGTCACCCACGACGAACTGGCGGCCCGCATCGGTCGCTCGCGGCCGCTGATCTCCAACATGATCCGGCTGCTGCGCCTGCCGATCGCGGTGCAGCGACGAGTCGCGGCCGGCGTGCTGTCGGCCGGTCACGCGCGTGCGCTGCTGGCGCTGGAGGGCGGCCCGGAGAAACAGGAGGAGCTGGCGGCGCGCATCGTCGCCGAGGGCATGTCAGTTCGCGCGACCGAAGAGGCCGTGACGCTGGCCAACCGCGACGGCAACACCGCACCGCCGGCCCCGCGGCGCAAGCCGATCCAGATGCCGGGGCTGCAGGACGTTGCTGAACGGCTGTCGTCGGCCTTCGACACTCGCGTGACGGTGAGCCTCGGCAAACGCAAGGGCAAGATTGTGGTCGAGTTCGGGTCGGTGGACGATCTTCAGCGCATTGTCGACATCATGAGCGCCGAAGACCGCTGAAAATCCACGACCAACTACACCGGGTTGTTCCGTCACTGTGACACATCAGTGATCAGCACCTGCAGTCGCGACTGCGGAAGAACGTAAAGCGACTGTGCGGCACGGCATTTCACTACGGAGGCGGAATTCCATGAGATTTTCGGGGCGCAGTGGGCCGACCAGAGCGGGCTCTCCTATCCTTGAGGGGCAGCCACCTACACAGTGGGAAAGCCAGGGACCTCAGTGACCGCACGAATCACGCCGCTTCGGCTCGAGGGTTTCGAGCAGCTGCCCAAGCACGCGCGGCGATGTGTGTTCTGGGAAGTGGATCCGTCGACGGTCGATGACGACCACCTCACCGATCCCGAGTTCGAAAAAGAAGCCTGGCTGTCCATGGTGATGTTGGAGTGGGGATCGTGTGGTCAGCTGGCGGTGACGGCTCGCCCGGATGCTCCCGAAGAAGATCCAGGTGCTGGTTCCGCCACCGACATCGACGTCGTGTCCGCGGCCGGCATGGCCGACTTCACGGTTCCGGCCACACCGGACGATTGGACGGCCCCGGCGGTCGTGGACGACCCCTGTCTGGGCTACGCGTTCTATGCGCCCCCGGGTGCGGTGCCGCGGGCCCGACTTTTTCCGACCGCCCCGGTGAGTGCCGATGCCATCCTGCTGACCACGGTCGGGGTGGAGTGCTCCGAGGACCGCGGGCTGTTGTCCCAGAGTCTGCTGGCTGCGGTGGTCAACGACCTCGTCCGGCGAGGGGTTCGCGCCCTGGAGGCGTTCGGCTACACCTCGGCCTTGACCGAAATGATGGACCGCGACGAGCTTCCGGCCGAGCTGTCCCCGGTGGTGGCGGTGTTGGGAGACTGTTCCGTCGGCGAGTGCATGCTGACCTCCGACTTCCTCGAAGACGTCGGGTTCACGGTGGTGGCGCCGCATCCGTACTTCCCGCGGCTACGTCTCGAACTCGACAAGGGACTCGGCTGGAAGGCTGAAGTGGAGGCCGCGCTCGAGCGGCTGCTGGAGAATGCGCGGATCGAGCTGCCCATCGGTGCCGGGATGTCCGGTGCCGGAGTCGGGGCCAAAGGCATTGCGGCGCCGTAAGGTTGACGCAACGACGCGTCTGTCGGCCCGACGTGGACGAGTCGTCGGAGTCTCGGGCAAGGCGCTGCGGAAGCCCGGGCGCCATGCGGCTGCCGTGGAGTTCTAGCCTGTGGTCATGCCAGCGGTAGGGCGGTATGCCAAGGGTGAGGCCAAGCGCGCGGAGATCAAGGTGGCCGCGCTCGCGGTACTGGAACGCGACGGTGAGGCCGGCGCGTCGATGCGGGTGATCGCAAAAGAAGTCGGGATCAGTCTGGCGGGCCTCATGCACTACTTCCCGACCCGCGATCTCCTGCTCACCGAACTCCAGCGTGATGGTGATGCGAAGTTCGAGGAGTGGTACCGGAATTCGGATGTGGACGTCGACCCCGGTGAGGCGTTGGCGCAGGCCATGGTGGACAAGGCGAGTAAGCCCGGGTCGGGGACTGTCTACTTGTCGTTGGCAGCCGCCGCCGCGATCGATCCTTCGCATCCGGCTGCGCAGTACCTGCGCGGGAGGTACGAACGCATGCGCGCCATCGTGGCCGACTATGTGACCCGGCGTCAGGCCGCAGGCACGGTGCCGGTGCATGTTGATCCGGAATTCGCTGCTGCCGCACTGATTTCCGCTGCAGACGGGATCCAGATTCAGTGGATGTCCGATCCGTCGATCGATATGGGCGCCCACGTTCGCAAGGTGTGGGAGAGGCTGCTGTCATAGCAAACCAGTGCAGTGTATGGTTTTGGCATGCGGTGGAACAAAGTGGTGTTCGCGTCGGCTCTCGTTGTCGCGATCGGCGTGTCCGGGTGCTCCTCCCGACAGGAACCGGCCGAGAACGCCTCGAGTTGGGATCGAAACTTCTACTGGGGCACCGCGACCGCCGGCTACCAGGTAGAGGGCGCCGCACCCGATAGCAACTGGCGCCGGTATGTCGACCAGACAGCCGGCAAGCCGGGCCGGCCCGGACCCGACCCGCTCGGTGCGGCTGAGGTTGAGCCGTATCACCAGGCGGACGACTTCCGGCACCGATACCAGGAGGACATCGCCAACGCACATGCCATGGGTGTCAACACTTTTCGGTTCGGGCTGGAATGGGCACGGGTGATGCCCGAGCCAGGGAAGTGGGATGAGAAGGAGCTCGCCTACTACGACGACGTGGTGGCAACGCTGCGCAGGAACGGCATGACGCCGATGATCACGCTGATGCACTGGGTGTATCCCGGGTGGGTGGCTGACCGCGGCGGGTTCATGAACAACGTGCACGCCTTCGAGGAGTTCGCCACGGCGATCACCAAACGCTATGCAGGACAAGGTGTGTTGTGGGTGAGCATCAACGAACCCCTGGCCTTCGGCGCCATGGAGGTGCGCACCGGTGCCATCAAGCCCGACCAGTTCGAAACGTTCCTCGAACGGGTGGCGGACGCACACCGGCTCGTCTACCGCGCCGCACACGATGCGGATCCGGACGCCAAGGTCACCACCAACGAGGCGTACATCCCGCCGGAGGTGTTGGCACAGTTCACCGCGCTCGGAGTACAAGGCATCGACGGATCGTTCTTCGACCGGGTCACCGACAGCCTCGACTACCTCGGGTTCGACTATTACACCGGTACGGCGCAGGACAATCCGGCTTCAGGCCAGAGCCTGGCGGCCCGCTGGAACATCAAACTGCAGCCCGAGGACATCTACTATGTGGCGCGCCACTATGCCCAGAAGTATCCGGACCTGCCGATCTATGTCGTCGAGAACGGGATGGTCACCGATAACGGTAAGCCGCGGGCCGACGGTGTCACCCGGTCGCAGTATCTCGCCGACACGGTTTTCTGGCTGCAGCGAGCCAAGGCCGACGGCATCCCGATCATCGGCTACAACTACTGGTCGTTGGTCGACAACTACGAATGGGGAAGCTACCGGCCACGTTTCGGCCTGTACACCGTCGACGCAGTGGGGGACCCGGCGTTGAGGCGCGTACCCACCGATGCCGTGCCGACCTACACACAGATCACCCGTGACGGCGGCACCGTACCCGGATACCGGCCGGTGATCCCTGCGGCACACTGCTCGACAACCGTCGGCGAAGACAGCTGTACGCTACTGGATCCGGACGGGCCACTCGCCGAGCTGCGGTGAGCCCGAGTCGAATTGGCGTTGGCGCTGACGCGCTCGGCTGCATTGGCGCTCACGCGCTCAAGTCTGATCGGCGCTCACGCGCTCACGCTCGATTGGCGCTCACGCGCTCAGGTTTGATTGGCGCTCACGCGCCGCGGCCCGCCTGTTCAACCGAAAGCTCATGCGCCAACAACTCGGCGAAGGTGAAAGTGCCTGTCGGGCGGTCGTTCTTGCCCAGCAGGTACAGCCGCTTGACCGCGGCGAGGATGCCCTCGGCAATGGCGTCGCGAGTTTGAGTCGACAGCAGCAGCCCGCGGTCATGCGGATTGGTGATATAGCCGATGTCGACCTGGACCGTGGGCATCCGGGTCAGCCGCAGCAGGTCCCAAGTGCGGCCGTGAGAACGACAGTCACGTAACCCGGTGCGGGCCACCACTTCTCGCTGGATGAAGTCGGCCAGGTTGCGGCCGATGGTCGATACCGACCCATGGGAGTTCCCGAAGTGGAATGAGGCCACGCCGTTGGCGGCGGGGGAGCGCTGGCTCTCGCACCGCAGGCTGATCATCAGATCGGCGCCGACCCGGTTGGCCGTGGCCGCCCGTTCGGCATCGAGCAGGCTGCGGTTGGGGGGACGGGAGATGAAGGTCTCCATCCCGATCGCGGTCATCCGGCCTTCGAGCCGACTTGCCAAGTCCCAGAGGATGTCTGCCTCGCTGATGGGGCCGTCGGGACCGTTCATGATCAGCCCGTGATCGGAGCCGCCGCGGCCCGGGTCGATGATGACGTGCTTACCCGACAACCGAGGGCCGGAGCGGCGTACCAATTCTTCCTCGCGGATCGCGTGCGGCGACCCTCCGGTCACTCGCGAACCCAGGAAGTACAACGAGCGCAACGTTTCCGGTCCGCAGATACCGTCGGGGTACAGGCCGTATTCGCGCTGATACGAGGACAGTGCGTTGTGGGTCTGCAGCCCGAAATGCCCGTCCACCATGCCGGTATAGAAACCGAGGTCCTGCAACCGGGCCTGCAGCGTCGCCACATCGTCGCCGTACATGGGCGCGCCGAACTGGTGGGTCAGCGTGCGGGCGCCGAGCCGGTAAGAGGCCTCACGCAGCGCGCGGTACGTGGCTTCGCCGACAATACCGTCCACCAGGAGCCCCCGGTGCTGCTGAAATGCCCGGACGGCACTGTCGAGTTCGTCATCGAAGGCGTCGAGCGCCACGTGTCTTCCGGTACTCAGGTCGGCGTCAGGATTGTCGATCAGACCTAACGCGGCCAACGCTGCCCGGATCTCGGTGACTGCTCCGCCACGGTCACCGCGACGCAGACTCGACATTCGGCCCCTCCATGCTGGTCTCCGGTCATCTGCCGGACTAGCTAGCCAGCATTGTCTCAGACTTCGGCCACATACCGGAAAACGCCAGGCGTATCCGGGGTGTGTCAGGTGGTGGTGTGGGTGAGCTCAGAGTGCGTCGGCGAGTTCGCGCAACAGCGCGGCCTTGCCCTTGGCACCCACGATGCGCTTGACCGGCTGCCCGTCCTTGAACAGGATCATCGTGGGGATCGACACCACCTGGAAATCACGCGCGGTGGCGGGGTTGGCGTCCACATCGATCTTGGCCACCCGCAACTCACCGGCCTTCTCGCCGGCGATCTCCTCCAACACCGGGGCCACCATCTTGCACGGCCCGCACCAGGTGGCCCAGAAATCCACCAACACCGGGGTGCTGCTGGTCAGGACGTCGTCGGAGAACGAATCGTCGGTGACCGTTACTGTTGCGCTGTCCGCACTCATGGAGCTCTCCTGTCGGGTCGGAATCTTTTGAGGGTCAGTCGTTCTCGGCGAGCCAGCGCTCGGTGTCGATGGCGGCCGAACAGCCGGAACCCGCCGCGGTGATGGCCTGGCGGTAGGTGTGGTCGACGAGGTCGCCCGCCGCGAAGACACCCTCGAGCGTGGTGGCCGTGGTCCGGCCGATCACCTTCACGTAGCCCTCGTCGTCGAGGTCGATCTGACCGCGCACCAGTTCCGAGCGGGGATCGTGGCCGATCGCGACGAACACACCGGTCACGTCGAGCTTGGATTCCTCACCGGTCACGGTGTCACGCAGGCGCACGCCGGTGACCTTCGGATCGCCCTCGATCTGGGTGATCTCGGTGTTGGTCAGGAATGTGATCTTCTCGTTGGCGCGGGCGCGCTCCAGCATGATCTTGGAGGCGCGGAACTCGTCGCGGCGGTGGATCAGCGTCACCGAGCGGGCGAACCGGGTCAGGAAGGTGGCCTCCTCCATCGCGGAGTCGCCGCCGCCGACCACGACAATGTCCTGGTCGCGGAAGAAGAAGCCGTCGCAGGTGGCGCAGGTGCTCACACCCATACCGAGCAGCGCTTCCTCCCCGGGCACGCCGAGGTGCCGGGCCGCGGCACCCATCGCCAGGATGACGGCGCGGGCCTGATGCGTCTCGTCGCCGACGGTGACGGATTTCACCGGGCCGGACAGGTCGACCGCGTCGACGTCCTCCATGCGCAGATCGGCACCGAAGCGCAGCGCCTGCTCCCGCATCTCGTCCATCAGCTCGGGGCCGGTGATGCCCTCACGGAACCCGGGGTAGTTCTCCACCTCGGTGGTGGTCATCAGCGCACCGCCGAACTGGGTGCCTTCGAACACCAGCGGCTTGAGCTGGGCCCGGGCCGCGTAGATGGCTGCGGTGTATCCGGCCGGGCCGGAACCGATGATGATGACGTCGTGAACCGTCGCTGAGGTGGACATGTAAGCCTTTCTGCCGTCTCGGCACGGGGTGCAACGTCAGCCTAGGCCGGATGTGTTCCCACCGAGTTCGTAGGACAGACTACGGACGTTTCACCGGCCGTTGGACGACGGTCCGGGCCAGCAGCGTGGCGTGACCGGCGTCGCAGTCCGAGGCGACGACCAGCGCGTCGACGGCGTCGGGGTCGGCCGGTGCGGTGGGCGGGACCAGGGCCAGCACTCCGGGGCGCCCGCCCACCTCGAGCGGGCGGGCGCCGAGAATCTCGACATCCGGCGGGTAACCCACCTTCGACAGGCACGTGGTCAGTCGGGGGCGGGTGAGGGGACGCAGGTCGGGTGGCTGGGCGAGCAGCCCCTGGATCTCGGACTCGGAGAGCCCGATGGAGCCGCGTGGCGGGGCCACGGTGATCTGGCCGACGCTGGTCAGCGTCGATGGCGTCGAACCGGCAGGCCGCAGCAACACCACGCCGCCGACCACGATGGCCGCCACGGCTGCGCCGGCCCCGACGAGGGCGCCGAGGCGCTTCCAGCGGCGTCTCGACGGGACGGACGGTTCGGCCCGCAGCGCCTCGAACAACCGGGCGCTGACCTCGGCGGGGACCGGGGCGGCCGAGGACGTGTCCCGGCCGAGCTCGGCCAGGTCGCGGCGCACCCGGTCGAGGGCGGCCAGCGTGGTCCTGGCCTCGGGCCCGGCCTGTGCGTCGCTGCGGATCCGCCGGCGTACCTGTGCGGCGGTGGCATCGTCGAGCAGACCGGCCTGCAGATCGGCGAGGATCTCAGCAGGTATCGGGCCGTCCGACGGCACTCGGGGCGCGCTGCCGTTCATCGGCTTCAAAATACTGGAGCAGGCGGGCCAGCTTCGTCCTGGCGCGGGCGCACCGGCTCTTCACGGTGCCCTCGGCCACGCCGAGCAGCCGGGCCGTCTCGGCCACCGAGTAGCCCTGCATGTCGACCGCCACCACGGCCGCCCGTTGCTCGACCGGCAGCTGCATGAGTGCCCGTTCCACCACGATCGCGGTGTCGACCCGCGGTGCCGGATCGCCGGACGGATCGCGCAGGTGGATCAGGTGGCCGAGTTCGTAGGAGGCGGGCTGGTGGCGGGACCGGCGCACCCGGTCCAGGCAGGCGTTGACCACGATGCGGTACAGCCAGCTGCTGACCGCCGAGTCGTAGCGGAAGGTCGCGGCCGTGCGATGCGCCGACAACAACGCGTCCTGCACGGCATCATCGGCGTCATCGGGATGGCGGCTGGTCAGGAACGCCAGCCGGCGCAACTGTCCGTGATGCCGGCGGACCAGCTCCTCGAACGCGTAGCGGTCCCCGGCCACGTGGGCGGCCAGCAGTTCGGCGTCGGAGCGCGCGGGCGTGTCATGCCCCGGCAGCTGCGCTGTCACCGGCTTGCCGGTCCCCCCGAACCTTCCCACACGCTGAACTTAAACGCTGTCGGGAGCCGGCCCGGACACATGTTTGCCTGGCCGGCCATCCCTGCAGGTCAAACGCTGTTCCAGCCTGGGGATGACGGCTCAGGAAGCCGCTTTGATGGTGATTTCGGAGATGTCGGTGCGGCTCTTGCCGTCGACGGTGCCCAGCGTGGAGATCCACACCAGCACGTACGACGTCGGCGACGCCTCGTCCACCGAGATGGTGTTGGAGCCCGGCTTCAGTGACGTGGCCGGGGTCAGCTCGGTGGTGTCCGAAAGCGACGACGGGGTGGCCGATTGCGCCGAACGGATCTGCACCGCGGTGCCGGTGCTGGTCACGTTGAGGGTGACCGAGCCGATCACCGTCGGCTGCGGCAGTTGCAGGATCAGCCCGACGCCGTTCTTGAATCCGGGGAACGGAGCCGGATCCGAATAGGTGTCGGTGGACCACGCCGTGCCCGCGCTGCCATCGATGGCCTGACCGGCCGTGGCCGGTGAATCGGCTTCGCCCTCGGGTGAGAACACCGTGGCGCGAACGGGTTTCACCGTGCTGCCGGCCGCGGCGGAATCGCCTCCGGTCTCCTCGCTGCTCGTGCTCGGCGCGTTGAGGCCGAGCTCGTCGCGGTTGAGACCGCCGCCGACGTCACCGAAGATGCGGTTGAGCACGGAGACCATCACCAGCAGGGCCACCAGGATGATGCCCGCGGCCACGCTGATTCCGATGATCAGCCCCTTGCGGCGGCGGGCTTCGGCGGCTTCGTGTTCCTCAGGAGTCTCATGGGTGCGTATCGGTGCGGCCGGGGCTGGCGTCTCCTCGACCGAACTCATCAGCTCGGTCCGGTCCGCGATCGCGGTGGCCTGCTGCAGCAGGTTCAAAAGCGTTGGAGCGCTGCGGATTCCGCCACCGGGCTGGACGGCGCGAGCGGCGGCGGCCGAGATCTGGAACGGGATGTCGCGGTCCACCGCGCGCGGTTCGACCGGTTGGCCGGCCTGGTCGCGGGCGGCCGNCTCCGGCACCGCCCCACGCGGTCAGCGATTCCAGCCCGAGCAGCTGGTCGGCGACCTGCGCGACCAGGCCCGCGATCAGCGACGCCGCGAGCGTCACCAGCATGGTCCGGATCACCGCTTCGCGCAGCAGCCGGCCTCCGCGCGGACGCAGGTTCGACCTCAGCAGCAGATGCCCGACCACGGCCCCGGCGGCGAAACCCAGGCCGTTGGCCAGGCCGAGGTAGGGGGCCACCATGTCGGGGTTGTCGGTCAGATGCGGCGCGGCGATCGAGGCGATGATCTTGACGATCGTGATCACCACGATGATCACGATCGGTGTCCACGGTTTCTCCCGCGCATAGAACACCCGCAGCTGCAGCAACACCAGGGCGTAGGGGATCAAGGTGAACGCGGACAGGGTGATCGCCATGCCCAGGTACCCGGCATCGGACGCACTGAAGTTGCCGTAGGCGAACAGCGCGCTGCCGATCGCCGGACCGCCGACGGTCATCATCGCCACGATCGGGATCAGCGTCACCATGGTGAGCCGAGTGGCCAGGGACAGGTCCTCGATCACGGCGGGCACGTCGTCGGCTGCGGCATTGCGGCTCAGGCGGGGCATCACGACGGTGAGCACCGTGACGCCGATCATCCCGAACGGCAGCTGCAGCACGAGCCACGTGTAGTTGTAGATCGCCGGCCCGGAGGCGGAGGCCGAGCTCGCGATCTGGTTGCCGACGATCAGGCCGATCTGGCTCACCAGCACGTAGAGCACCATCGCTGCGGCCATGGTGCCGAATTTCTTCAGCCGGTCGTCGATGCCCCACAGCGGGCGCAGGCTGACCCGCTCGGCGCGGATGGCGACGAACAGGACGGCCGCCTGCACCACCACGCCCAGCGTGGTGCCGATCCCGAGGACCAGCAGCTTGGCGGTGCCCATCTCGACCGGATCGCTGGACAGCTCCCCGGGCACCAGGACGAACACACCCAGCGTCACGATGGCGACCACGTTGTTGAGCACCGGAGCCCACGCAGGCGGGCCGAACACGTTGCGGGTGTTGAGGATCGCGCCGAACACCGAGGTCAGCCCGTAGAACAGCACCTGCGGCAACAGCAGGTAGGCGAACGCGGTGGTCAGCGGGTTGTTCACCTGTGGATCGCTGCCGAGCATCAGCCGGACCAGCAGCGGCGCGCACAGCACCGAGAGCACCGTGGTGACCAGCAGCAGCGTGGTCGCCAAGGTCACCAGCCGGCGGATGAAGTCCGTGCCGCCGTCGGGGTCGTCGCGTTCGGCCCTGGCCAGCACCGGCACGAAGATCGCGGTGAACGTGGCCTCCAGCACGAGCGCGGCCACCATGTTGGGCAGCTGGTTGGCCACCGAGAAGGCACTGGTCAGCGGGCCGCCGAGCAGCGCCATGAGCAGGACGAACCGCAGGAACCCGGTGATCCGCGAGATCAGCGTGGCGAACGCCATGCCCCACGACCGCGACACCACCGCGGCGTCGGACAGTTCGGCCCGTCCGGCCGGCCGTGCGGGACCGGTGGCGTGCGGGATCCGCGGCGGACCCGGTGCGCGGGCCACGTTGGGTTCGGGCGAGGTCATCGGGGCCGGTCCGGGCTGCTCGTGGGCGCCGGCGGGGGAGCCGACGCCGCGTCGTCGTTGTTGAATGCCATCGCCACGTCGAGCGGGTCGGGGTGTTCGCCGGGCGGGATCAGATCGGCGCGGTCGGGCTGGCCGCGGAACCGGTGCCACAGCCGGCGGCCGGCCAGCGCCACCAGGACCGCGCCGGCCGACAGCGTGATGAAGAACAGCACCTTGCCGTAGGCGTTGGAATGCACCGACAACCGCACCGGTTCGCCGAGGGTGAGTCCCTCGGAGGTCTGCAGGCTGACATCCACGGCAACCCGCTGGGTGAAATGGACCTCGATCGGTACCCGCAGCGGCAGATACCCGGGCGGCAGTTCGATCTCGCCCATGTCGGTCACCGTCATGCCGGGCGGCGCGTCGACCCGCAGCCGGACCCGTACCGGCACCGGCAGGTCGTTGCGCAGCGCCAGCGGCAGCGGGCTGCGCTCGGTGGCCAACGTGTAGGCGCCACCGGGATTGACGATCGTCACCGCGCCGAACATGTCGTCGACGCTGCGGCTGACCGCCCGCAGCCGCTGTTCGGCCATGCCTTCGCGGGCGTCGGGCGGCACGGACTGGCTGAGCGCCCGCAGCATGTCCTCGCGCAGCGGCGCGGTGTACTGCATGCCGGTCAGGCCGGTCCGCTCGTCGGTGGTCAGCGCGGCGGTCAGGCCCCACAGCCGGCCGACCACCGCGGCGATGCCGCCGTTGATGTTGTCGTCGATGGCGCCGCGCGGGTGGCCCAGGGCGTCCGGCGGTGGGGTCTGCAGCGGTTCGTGTGGCACGGCGTTGCTCTCGGCGATCACCAGCGGCAACGGTCGCGGCACGGCGAGCCCGGCGTGGATCGTGGTGGCCACCGCGGTGAGGATGGCCTGCGCGTCGTCGGCGTCCAGCGACCACACCGGCGGCGGCATGAGGATCTGGGTGCGGGGCTGCTCGGTGGGGGTGAGGCCGCGCCACAGCAGCGCCCCCAACGCGTCCTGCCTGCGCGCGGTCTGGGAGTCCTGGCGCACCGGGACGTCCAGGGAGGGATCGAGGTAGGTGGGCGCCACCGGATCGGTGCCTGCCCCGGCCAGCGCGGCGCCGACGGCNACCCAGGCGACCTCGGTCACCTCGACGTCGTCGTCGGACAGTTCGCCGCCCAGGAAGCGCATGAGGTAGTGGTGCACGGTCTTGTGCACGCGGCGGCCCTCGGTGACGAACCAGTAGTCGATGCTGCCCAGCGCGGCGAGCACGTCACCGCGGATGCCGGTTTCCTCGGCCACTTCGCGGATCGCGGTCTGTTCGGCCGTCTCGCCGAGTTCGATGTGCCCCTTCGGCAGCGACCACAGCATCCGTCCGCGCCGGTCGACCCGGCCGATCAGGGCCGCCACCTGGGTGTCCTTGGGTCCGTCGATCCCGTCGATGACGAGGCCGCCTGCCGAGGTCTCGTGCACGGTGCGCAGCCGCTCCTGTGGGCGGCGCGGCCGTGACTTGCGTTGCTTGGACTGATCGCGCGGGGTGGGCGTGGGAGCCGCCGCAGCGACGGGTGCTTCGGCGCCGCCGTTGTGACGTGCGGCATNACATCGAGGTGCGGTCCGAATCCGAGGGCTGGTCCGGCGGGACCCCGAGAACAGGCAGCAGGAAGCGCGAATCGTCCAGCCGGGCGGGCGCCCCGTAATCCGGTGTGCCGTTCACGTTGATCAACACCGGATAGACGCCGGGCTCGGCGATGCCCAGCGATCCGGCGCCCTCGTCGCGCAGCGGATAGGACAGTGTGAACGCCACCGAGTCGCCGCGTTGCATCTCCGGTGCCACGGTCACGAAGTCGGCGACCGGTTCGAACTGGTCGAGATCCCCGGTGAGGTCGGTGCGCAACTGGCTCGAGGACGTCACCGCCCGCGCGTGCTCCATCCGGATCACCACGTCGCGCACCGGGCGGTCACCGACGTTGAGCACCGCGCCGCTGACGGTCAACACCGATTCACTGGTGGTGGTGACGACGTCGGGGGAGACCCGGTCGATCCGGATCTGCAGAAACGGCTGGTCTCCGGGTTCGCCCGCGTGCGCGCGGGGGGTCAGGACGGGAAGCGCGGCGGTGGACCACACCGAGATCAGCAGCACCACCGCCACGAGCACCACTGTGTGCGCCAGGAGGGATAACCCTCGGCGCACCGCAGAAGCGGCGGTCACGGGCCCTGTCCCCATCCGTTCGTGGGCCGGCGGGGCGGGGGGTGGTTCCTTTTACCCTTTTAGTT
>NZ_LT546207.1:4614182-4618991 GCF_900078665.2 Mycolicibacterium houstonense
GCATCACTGCCCTGATCGCCGGCGGGCGGGCCCGCCGCCCGCTGTGCACGACGACGGCCACGACGCCGACTGCGGCGCCGTCGTGGTTTGGCCTGTTCGCCGTCCGACACCCAAGCGATAGTAGCTGCCATGGGGTTGGCCTCCTGCCGCACTCGCCGGTTGTGACCACACCGCGAGCATTAGGCTCATCGAACGTGTCCGATGCTGCTGTTACTGATGCCGAATTGCTGGCCGGCGCACTGGTCGCGCTGAACCACCGCGCCGAGGTGCTGCGCGGGCTCGGCGCGGTGTTCGCTGCCGCGGGCCATGACCTCTATCTGGTGGGCGGCAGCGTGCGTGACGCGCTGCTGGGCCGGTTGACCGAGCACAGTGACCTCGATTTCACCACGGACGCCCGCCCGGAGCAGATGCTGAAGTTCCTGCGGCCGTGGGCCGATGCGTTGTGGGACACCGGGATCGACTTCGGCACGCTCGGGGTCGGCAAGGGTCCGGACCGGCTGGAGATCACCACCTTCCGGGCCGACAGCTATGACCAGGTGTCGCGGAACCCGACGGTCGAGTTCGGTGACAACCTCGACGACGACCTGGTGCGCCGGGATTTCACCGTCAACGCCATGGCGGTGCGCATCACTGCCGACGGTCCGGCCGAATTCCATGATCCGCTGGGCGGTTTGGCGGCGATCCAGGCCAAGGTGCTCGATACGCCATCGGCGCCGGAGGTGTCGTTCGGCGACGATCCGCTGCGCATGCTGCGCGCGGCCCGCTTCGTCTCCCAACTGGGCTTCGGGGTCGCGCCGCGGGTGCTCGAGGCCCTACTGGAGATGGCGCCGCAGCTGCAGCGCATCACCGTCGAGCGGGTGGCCGCCGAACTGGACAAACTCCTGCTGGGCGCCGATCCGGTGGCCGGTGTCGACTTGATGGTGCAGACCGGCCTCGGCGAGGTGGTGTTGCCTGAGGTCGGCGAGATGCGGATGGCCATCGACGAGCACCATCAGCACAAGGACGTGTACTGGCATTCGCTGACGGTGTTGCGCCAGGCCGTCGACCTCGAAGACGAGGGTCCCGATCTAGTGTTGCGCTGGGCCGCCCTGCTGCACGACATCGGCAAGCCCGCCACCCGCAAGCACGAATCCGACGGCGGGGTGAGCTTCCACCACCACGAGGTGGTCGGCGCGAAGATGACCCGCAAGCGGATGCGGGCGCTCAAGTACTCCAAGCAGATGGTCGACGACGTGTCGCAGCTGGTCTATCTGCATCTGCGCTTCCACGGCTACGCGGACGACAAGGGCGCCGGAAAGTGGACGGATTCGGCGGTGCGCCGCTACGTGACCGATGCCGGTCCGTTGCTGAGCCGGCTGCACAAGCTCGTGCGTGCCGACTGCACCACCCGCAACAAGCGCCGGGCCGCGCGGTTGCAGGCCAACTACGACGATCTGGAGAAGCGGATCGCCGAACTGGCGGCCAAGGAGGACCTGCAACGGGTCCGGCCGGACCTCGACGGCAACGAGATCATGGAGATCCTCGGCATCCCGGCCGGCCCGCAGGTCGGCCAGGCCTGGAAGTACCTCAAGGAGTTGCGGCTTGAGCACGGCCCGCTGTCCCGCGAGCAGGCGATCGACGAATTGTTGAAATGGTGGAACGCCAGGAGCTGATCGTGCGTCTGATCAGTCATGGACTATTGCCTGGGTGAGCCCGACGGGACCGCGGCTATCTTCACCGGGACGCCCGATGTGGACTTGGACGGCGACGGCAGCTTCGACGGTCTCGGCCTGGATGTCGACGGGGACGGCCGGATGGACGATGTGATGGCCGATCTGGATGCCGACGGCCTCGCCGAACATGCGGTGCTGGACTCCGATGACGACGGCCGGGCCGAAAGTTACTTCACCGACGACGGTTCGGGCACCTGGGCGGTGAGCGTGGACCGATCCGGCCAGGTCCGGTGGTTCGGGCTGGACGGGGCCGAACAGCTGGGTGGGCCGCTGGTTGACTTCGACGGCGACGGCGCGGTCGATGACCGGTTGCTCGATGTCGACGGCGACGGTCTGGCGGATCGGGCGCTGGCCGGCGAGCGGGCTCACGTCGACACCGACGGCGACGGCCGGTGGGATCTGTTGCTGGCCGACACCGATGGCGACGGGCGGGCCGATTCGGTGTCCTGAGCCCGCGCCGTCACGAGCGTGCGCTCAGCCCCGGCCTGCCCCCGGCGGCCCGGCGAAGGCCTGCGCGATGGTGAGCCACTTTGCGGCGTCCTCGCCGTGCGCGGTCACGTCCAGCTCGGCGGGNCAGGCCGAGCCCGACGAGGTAGGCCACCACCCCGGCGGCGACCAGGGCGGGCGAGTGCCCGTCGGCGGGAATCACCGTGGCCGCCGCCGCGATCGCGGTGACGAACGAGATCCAGAACAGCGCGTCCTGCACGGTGAACACGTGGCCGCGCAGGGCGTCGTCGACGTCGATCTGCATCGCCGAGTCCGCGCATAGCTTCACCAACTGGCCGGCCGCGCCGAGCAGCAGGCCGCACGTCACCATCACCGGGACGTGCAGCCCGATCGCCACGAGCTGGATGGCCGCCGCGAAGGCCAGCGCGCCGTTTGCGGTGGCGTAGCGGCCGAACCGGCCGATCACCGCGGGGGCGGCCACGGTGGCGATGAACTGTCCGGTGCCGCCCGCGGCCATGAACAACACGGCACTGCCCAGGCCCAGTCCGGTGACGTCGGGATTGTCGGTGTGCCGCACGATCACCAGGACCAGCAGCGAGTTGATGCCGAAGGCCATGCGGTGCGCGGCCAAGCCGGCCAGGGTGCCCGCGACGGGCGGCACGGAGATCACCGTGCGGGCACCGTGCACCCAGCCCGTCGCCACCGCGTAGGCCACCGAGCCGTGAATCGAGCGCTTGCTCTCGTGCGGGCCCAGCACGTGCTCGCCGAACCGTACCGACAACCACAACGCCAGCGCGACGGGCACCGCGACGATGACCATGACCACGGACGCACCGGAGTCATCGGCCCCGAACAGCTTGCGCGGCACCAGCATGAAGTCCGCGCCGAGGAACGCTGCGAGCGCACCGACCGCGGTCGCCACCGAGTTCATCGTCACCACGCGGTCGCGGGGCACCACGTCGGGAAGTGAGGCCGACAGGCCCGACGAGACGAACCGGGTGAACCCGTTGACGATCAGGGCACAGCACAGGATGGGCACGTCGCCCGCGCCGAAGGCCAGCAGCGCGGCCACCAGGAACACGATCAGCAGCCGGCCCGCATTGGCCCCGATGAGCACCAGGCGGCGGTCCCAGCGGTCGAGCAGGGCCCCGGCGAACGGGCCGAGCACCGAGTACGGCAGGAACATCACCGCGAACGCCATCGCGATCTGCCACGGTTCGGCCTGTCGTTCCGGGTTGAACAGGATCGCGCCGGCGAGCCCAGCCTGGAACAGGCCATCGGCGAACTGGCTGACCGCGCGCAACTCGAGCAATCGGCGGAACTCGGTCATACCTCGCAACGAGCGCCAGAGGGCACGGAGCGCGCGAGCATGAACCACCCGATCCACAGTACAAACTCCCTCGAGATACAAAGCTGCGCCGAAATCCGACCGCGCCCGGGCTTGTTCGCCACGTCACGGCGGTCGCGGTGCCATGATGTAGGCGTGGCGCAGTCAGAAGATCCGGAGGATTTCGTCGCGCCTGCGGCGCATCGGGTACGGCCGGGCACGCTGTTGCTGGCCAATACCGATCTGCTGGAGCCGACTTTCCGGCGAAGCGTCATCTACATCGTCGAGCACAATGCCGGCGGGACCCTCGGTGTGGTGTTGAACCGGCCCAGCGAGACCGCGGTCTACAACGTGCTGCCGCAGTGGGCGAAGCTCACCGCCAAACCCAAGACCATGTTCATCGGCGGTCCGGTCAAGCGAGACTCGGCGCTGTGCCTGGCGACGCTGCGGGTCGGCATGCAGGCCGACGGTGTTCCCGGGCTGCGGCACGTGCAGGGCCGGGTGGTGATGGTCGATCTCGACGCCGATCCGGACACCCTGGCGCCGGCCATCGAGGGCGTGCGGATTTTCGCCGGATACTCGGGGTGGACCATCGGCCAGTTGGACGGCGAGATCGAGCGCGACGATTGGATCGTGCTCTCGGCGCTGCCCTCGGATGTGCTGACCGAGCCCCGGATCGATCTGTGGGGACGCGTGTTGCGTAGGCAGCCGTTGCCGATGTCGATGTTGGCGACGCACCCGATCGACGTCAGCCGCAACTAGCCGGAGTTACTCGCCGTCCGTCACTTACAGGACAACGTGCAGCTGGCGCACGCCGAGCCGGCGCAGCCCGCGCCCGAGGCGGTGGCGGCCTCCGCGGCCGCGACCGCCTTGGCGCTCTGCCAGCAACCGGCGGCCACCGTGGCCACCGCGCCGATGATGCACACCATGACGACCATCAGGCCGGTATGAGGTGCGGCGGCCAGGGCGGCGGCGCCGCCGGCGGCCAGCATCACCGCGGCGGCCAGTTGGGTCGGGGCCACGGCCCTCAACACGGAGCGCACGGGATCACCGGTGCGAGGTCTGGTCAACAACCACAGCCCGAACACGCCGACGATGACGGCGGCGCTCAAACACAGCAGCGCGGCGATCAGCATGGGCCACACAATACGAGGCGCCGACCGAAGTTGCGAGCTCGGGCCGGGTCCCGGCGGCTCAGCCCTGCAGGCCCAGGAGCTGGGGCAAACCCGGTGCCGGCGCCGGTGCCGGGGCGGCCGGGGTAGCTGGCGCCGGGGGAGCGGCCGGGGCGGGCGCGCTGACCTTGAAGCCAGACACGATCGCGTC
>NZ_LT546207.1:4619364-4661823 GCF_900078665.2 Mycolicibacterium houstonense
GTCCTTCACTAGGCGCCGAGACTATCCACGGCCGACCGCCTGCCACCAGCAACTCAATCGACCTGGAACCAACCCCTGACTGTGCCGCGACGCAACCGATACCAAGCCGTGGCCAACGGAGCCGGAAGACGGGTGGTGAGCTGCTCAAACCGTGGCCTTATACCCTGAACGGCGTGATCGAACGCGCCACCACCTCCCAGCCAGGGCAATCAGAGCCTGATTTGTCCTCCTCGCGTGCGGAAGAGACCCCGCAGCACCGTTACAACGCGGAGCTGGCGGGCCAGATCGAGCGCGCCTGGCAGGAGCAGTGGCACAAGCTCGGAACCTTCAACGTGGCCAATCCGGTGGGCTCGCTGGCGCCGCAGGACGGCTCGCCGGTCCCCGCCGACAAGATGTTCGTGCAGGACATGTTCCCCTACCCGTCCGGTGAAGGCCTGCACGTCGGGCACCCGCTGGGCTACATCGCCACCGACGTCTATGCCCGCTACTACCGGATGACCGGCCGCAACGTGCTGCACGCTCTCGGCTTCGACGCCTTCGGCCTGCCGGCCGAGCAGTACGCCGTGCAGACCGGGACCCATCCCCGGGTCCGCACCGAGGCCAACATCGTCAACTTCCGCAGGCAGCTGGGCCGGCTGGGGCTGGGCCACGACTCGCGGCGCAGCTTCGCCACCACCGACGTCGACTTCTACAAGTGGACGCAGTGGATCTTCCTGCAGATCTACAACGCCTGGTTCGACACCACGGCCAAGAAGGCCCGGCCCATCGCCGAGCTGGTGGCCGAATTCGAGTCCGGCGCACGAACTCTCGATGATGGACGGGCGTGGGCCGAGCTGTCCGCCGGCGAGCGGGCCGACGTGATCGACGGCTACCGGCTGGTGTACCGGGCCGACTCGATGGTGAACTGGTGCCCGGGGCTGGGCACGGTGCTGGCCAACGAAGAGGTCACCGCCGACGGCCGCAGCGACCGCGGCAACTTCCCGGTGTTCCGCAAGCGCCTGCGGCAGTGGATGATGCGCATCACCGCCTACTCCGACCGGCTGCTCGACGACCTGGACGCGCTGGACTGGCCGGACAAGGTCAAGACCATGCAGCGGAACTGGATCGGCCGGTCCACCGGCGCCTCCGTCGAATTCGGTACCGCCGCAGGCGATGTGGAGGTGTTCACCACCCGCCCGGACACCCTGTTCGGGGCCACCTATCTGGTGCTGGCACCCGAGCACGATCTGGTGGATGCGCTGGCGGCCGACTCCTGGCCCGAGGGCACCGATTCGCGGTGGACCTACGGTGCCGCCACGCCGGCCGAGGCGATCGCCGCCTACCGCGCCGCGATCGCCGCCAAGTCGGATCTGGAGCGCCAGGAGAACAAGACCAAGACCGGCGTGTTCCTCGGCGCCTATGCCGCCAATCCGGTCAACGGCGCGCAGGTCCCGATCTTCATCGCCGACTATGTGCTGGCCGGCTACGGCACCGGCGCCATCATGGCGGTGCCGGGCGGTGACCAGCGTGACTGGGACTTCGCCACGGAGTTCGGCCTGCCCATCATCGAAGTGGTTGCGGGTGGCGACATCTCGGTGTCGGCGTACAACGGCGACGGCACCATGGTGAACTCGGGCTACCTCGACGGCCTGTCGGTGGCCGAGGCCAAGGCAAAGGTCATCGAGCACCTGGAGGCCGACGGCCGCGGGCGCGCCCGCATCGAATACAAGCTGCGGGACTGGTTGTTCGCGCGGCAGCGGTATTGGGGCGAGCCGTTCCCGATCGTCTACGACGCCGACGGCCGCGCCCACCCGCTGCCCGAATCGGCCCTGCCCGTGGAACTTCCGGACGTCCCGGACTATTCGCCGGTGTCGTTCGACCCCGATGACGCCGACAGCGAGCCGTCGCCCCCGCTGGGCAAGGCCACCGAATGGGTTCACGTCGAGCTGGATCTCGGGGACGGGCTGCAGACCTACACCCGCGACACCAACGTGATGCCGCAGTGGGCGGGCAGCTCCTGGTACGAGCTGCGCTACACCGATCCGCACAACTCGGAAGAATTGTGCGCCAAGGAGAACGAGGCCTACTGGATGGGCCCACGGCCCGCCGAGCACGGCCCGAACGATCCGGGCGGGGTGGATCTCTACGTCGGCGGCGTCGAGCATGCGGTGCTGCACCTGCTGTACTCGCGCTTCTGGCACAAGGTGCTGTTCGACCTGGGGCACGTCAGCTCGAGCGAGCCGTACCGCCGTCTGGTCAACCAGGGCTACATCCAGGCGTTCGCCTACACCGATTCCCGCGGCAGCTATGTGCCTGCGGCCGAAGTCGTTGAGCGCGAAGGGAAGTTCTTCTGGACCGGGCCGGATGGCGAGATGGAGGTCAACCAGGAGTTCGGCAAGATCGGCAAGAGCCTGAAGAACTCCGTCTCACCCGACGAGATCTGCGACGAGTACGGTGCGGACACCCTGCGCGTGTACGAGATGTCGATGGGACCGTTGGAGGCGTCGCGGCCGTGGGCCACCAAGGACGTCGTCGGCGCCCACCGCTTCTTGCAGCGGGTGTGGCGTGTGGTGGTCGATGAGGAGACCGGGGCCACCGACGTCGCCGCACACGAGGCGCTCGACACCGACACCCTCAAGATCCTGCACCGCACGATCGCCGGGGTGACCGAAGACTATGCGGCACTTCGCAACAACACCGCGGCGGCCAAGCTGATCGAGTACACCAATCATCTGACCAAGGCCGGGGTGTCGGCACGCGCCGCGGTCGAACCGCTGGTGCTCATGGTGGCCCCGCTGGCCCCGCATCTGGCCGAGGAGTTGTGGAAGCGGTTGGGCCACGACACCTCGCTGGCGCACGGGCCGTTCCCGGTCGCCGACCCGCAATACCTGGTGGATGACACCATCGAGTTCCCGGTCCAGGTCAACGGCAAGGTGCGCGGCAAGATCACCGTGGCCGCCGACGCAGACAAGGCGGCGCTCGAGGCCGCCGCACTGGCCGACGAGAAGGTGCAGGCCTTCCTCGACGGCGCCACGCCGAAGAAGGTCATCGTGGTGCCCGGCCGGCTGGTCAACCTCGTCGTCTAGTGATTGGTGTACCTCCGGTAACGCTGACCGTTACGCGAGGTGCACAAATCACCCGGGGCGGACCACGATTTCGTGCACATGCCCATCGGGCGGGGTGGTGACGGCGGTGGCCACCAGCCCGGCGACGGTCTCGGGCTTGAGGAACTTGGCCGGGTCGTAATCACCTGCGCCGTCGGTCACCGCACTTTCGTAGGCCACGAGGCTACGTTGCATCTCGGTGTCGGTGCGGCCCGGGAAGATCGAGGTGACCCGCAGCGTCGGCTCGTCGGCGCGCAGCGAATCGGCGAAGGCCCGCAGCGCGAACTTGCTGGCCGAGTACGACGCCATGCCGGGCGAAACCTTCTGTCCGGCACCGGAGTTGATGAACACCACGTGACCGCGGGCGGCGCGTAGGGCCGGTAGCAGGGCCAGGGTGAGCGCCACCGCACCGGTGACGTTGACCTCGAAGGAGGCCCGCCACTGCTCGGCGATGGACTCCGACACCCGGCCCGGGTAGAGCACGCCGGCGTTGTGCACCAGCACGTCGAGTTCGGCGAGCACCTCGGTGGCGGCCTCGATCGAATCGGGGTCGGTCAGGTCCAGCGGCCAGGTGGGCGCGCCGAGCCGCTCGGCGAGTGCGTCCAGCCGCGCGGACGGGCGCCCGGCGAGCAGCAGCGTGTGGGTGGGAGCAAGGGCAGCGGCAATCGCCGATCCGATGCCGCCGGCGGCTCCGGTGATCAATGCAGTCGGCACGACTGCAACGTTACTGTGACGCTGAAAGTGACGGGGCCGACCTGCGGACCGGGCGGCGGAGTCGCATCATGGTAGGAATGCCACCGGATCCCAGCTTCGCACCCACCCAGCTCGCCGCGCGGGCCGCCTACCTGCTGCGCGGCAACGACCTGGGGGTGATGACCACTGCGGCGCCACTGCTGTATCCGCACATGTGGAGCTGGGATGCGGCATTCGTGGCGATCGGGCTGGCCCCACTGAGCGTGGAGCGCGCCGTGGTGGAACTCGACACCCTGCTCTCGGCACAGTGGCGCAACGGGATGATCCCGCACATCGTGTTCGCCAACGGTGTCGACGGCTACTTTCCCGGCCCGGCCCGGTGGGCCACCTCGGCGCTGGCGGCCAACGCGCCCCGGGCCAGGCACACCTCGGGCATCACGCAGCCGCCCGTGCATGCGATCGCGGTGCAGCGGATCCTCGACCACGCCCGCAGCCGGGGCCGGTCCACCCGGGCGGTGGCGGCGGCGTTCCTGGACCGGCGGTGGGTGGACCTGGGGCGGTGGCATCGTTGGCTGGCCGAGATGCGTGATCAGGACGGGCACGGCCGCATCACGCTGTATCACGGCTGGGAGTCCGGGATGGACAACTCACCGCGCTGGGACAGCGCCTACGCCAACGTGGTTCCCGGCGACGTGCCGGAGTATCAGCGTGAGGACAACGCGATCATCACCGACGCGACGCAGCGTCCCAGCGATCTCGAGTACGACCGGTACCTGTGGCTGCTCGAAGAGATGAAATCCGTTCGCTACGACGACGATCTGCTGCCCAAGGTGATGAGCTTCGCGGTCGAGGACGTGTTCGTCTCGGCCATCTTCTCGGTCGCCTGTCAGGTGCTGGCCGAGATCGGCGAGGACTACAAGCGCCCGCATGCCGACGTCCGCGATCTCTATTCGTGGGCGGAGCGGTTCCGGTCCGGCGTGGTCGAGACCACGGACGAACGCACCGGCGCGGCAAGGGATTACGACGTCCGCGCCAAGAAATGGGTGCCTACCGAGACCGTGGCGCAGTTCGCGCCGTTGCTGTGTGGCGGATTGCCGCACGATCGGGAACGCGCGTTGCTACGTCTGCTCGAGGGGCCGCGGTTCTGTGGCCACCCGGACCTGCGGTACGGCCTGATCCCGTCGACGTCGCCCGTGTCGCGGGACTTCCGCCCCCGCGAATACTGGCGCGGGCCGGTGTGGCCGGTGATGACCTGGCTGTTCTCGTGGTGCTTCGCGCGGCGGGGCTGGGCCGAACGGGCCCGGCTGCTGCGACAGGAAGGTCTCCGCCAGGCCAGCGATGGCACTTTTGCCGAGTACTACGAGCCGTTCACCGGAGAACCCCTGGGCAGCATGCAACAGTCGTGGACCGCCGCGGCGGTGCTGGACTGGCTGGGTTAGCCGGTCACTCGGTTTTTGCGGCCGCCTGGGCCGGCTCGTTCTGGCTGGCCAGCCGCTCCAGCGGGGCCAGCGCGGTGGCGAGGGTGGCGAGATCCTCCGGGCTCAGGTTGGCCAGCCGGGCGGCCAGATCGGCCCGACGGGCCGCCAGCGACTCACGGTGCTGCACCAGGCCGCGCGGAGTCACCTCGACCAGGACCGCACGCAGGTCGGAGGGGTCACGCGACCGTTTGACCAGACCCAGCTTCTCGAGCCGGCGGATCGCCACGGTGGTGGTGGGGGTGCGAACGCGCTCGCGGGCGGCCAGCTCGGTCATCCGGATCGGGCCCTGGTCGAGCAGGGTGAGCAGGATCGAGAGCTGGGCCAGCGTGAGCTCTCCGGCGGTGCCCTTGTTGGTGTCGCCACGACGCAGCACCGAGAACACCTTGGAGAGCACTCGTTGTAGCTCCCCGGCCAACTCTGTGACCTGCGGATCGTGCTCCGTCATAATTCGCTAGTCTAACCTGTCTGGAGCTGACAGGTCGTCAGCTTGTCGGGTTTGGTGAAGGGGTTTCCCGTCACCCTTACAGAACCTGCGACAGGAAGCGGCGCAGCCGATCTGTTTCCGCCGCCTCGAAAATCTGGTCCGGCGGGCCCGATTCGACCACCTTGCCGTGATCCATGAAGACCACCGCGTCGGCGGTGGAGCGGGCGAAGCCCATCTCGTGGGTGACCGCCAGGATCGTCATCCCCTCGGCGGCCAGCTCGGCCATCAGCTCCAGGATGCCCTTCACCAGCTCGGGGTCCAGCGCCGAGGTGGCCTCGTCGAAGAACATCACCTGCGGGGCCATGGCGAGCGCCCGCGCGATCGCGACGCGCTGCTGCTGACCGCCCGACAGTGTGCTCGGACGTACATCGGCCTTGTGGCGCAGGCCAACCCGGTCGAGTTGCTCCAGTCCCAGGGTGCGGGCATGGTCGGCGCTGAGCCCCTTGAGCTTGCGCGGGCCCAGGATGACGTTGTCCAGCACGGTCTTGTGCGGGAACAGGTTGAACTGCTGGAACACCATGCCGATGCGCTGACGCAGCTGGTCGGGATTGTCGGCGAGCACCGAGCGGCCGTCGAGCAGGATGTCGCCGCGATCGGGCTCATAGAGCCGATTGAGGGTGCGCAGCAGCGTCGACTTCCCGGAGCCGGACGGTCCGATCACGGCGGTCGTGGTGCCGGCCGGAACGTCGAGATCCACCCCGCGCAGCACCGCGTTCGGTCCGAATGACAGGTGAACATCCTTGGCGGCCAGCGCAACTGGCTGTGGTGCCGACATCAGATCATCTCCTGGGTGGTCGCCGGGGGCAGGGGGTCCTCCTCGGTCGGGGGACGTCCTCGGCGCAGCCGGTTGTCGACGTAGTTCACCAGATGGGTCAGCGGGATGGTCAGCAGCAGATAGAACAACCCGGCCGCCACCAGCGGCGACAGATTTCCGGTCTGCGCGTTGAGATCTCGGCCCACCTGGAACAGCTCCCGTTGGCTGGCCACCAGGCCGAGGAAGTACACCAGCGACGATGCCTTCAGCAGTGAGATGAACTGGTTCATCAGCGCCGGCAAAACCCGCCGAATTCCCTGCGGGACGACGATCAGGCGCATCGACGAGGCATAGCTGAAGCCCAGTGCGCGAGAGGCTTCCAGCTGTCCGGGCTCCACGCTCTGGATGCCGGAGCGGAAGATCTCCCCGATGTAGGCCGCAGCCATCAGCCCCAGCGCCGCGATGCCGAGGGGATAGGGGCTGTTCCCGGTGAGGGATCCGACGACCGGCCCGATGCCCAGCCCGATCAGCAGGATGATCACCACTTCGGGCAGGCCGCGGAAGATGTCGGTGTAGACCCGGGCCGGCCAGCGCAGCCACCGGGACCGCGAGATGCCGGCAACCGCCAGCACCATCCCGAGCGCCAGGCCGATGATGCTCGCGCTCACGGTCAGGATCAGCGTGTTGGGCAGGCCGGTACGGAACAGATCGGGGATCGCCTGCTTGTACAGGTCCCAATCGAGAAACGAGTCCGCCAGTTGCGAGAGGGTGGATTTCGGTGCGACCGGGGCCCCGGCGGCCGGTTGTTCCCGACCGGCGGCGATCGCCGCGAAGTCGGGCAGTTGGGGAGTGGGTGCGGCCTTGGATCCGGGCTTCCAGCCGGGCGGCAGCGCGCGCGGGACCCAGTCGGAGTAGAGCCTGGCCCAGGTGCCGTCGGCGATGACCGCGTCCAGTCCGGAGTTCAGCGCGTCGATCAGCGGCCGGTTCTCCTTGGCCACCGCCCACGCCACGAAATTGTCCAGGCTGAAGGTGTTTTCGATGATCTGAGCCGGGTCACCGGGCTGCACCGTGCCCGATGCCTGCTGGGACGGGGCCACCCAGGCGTCGATCTGACGGGTCTTGAGGCTGGCGTAGACGGTGTTGTAGTCGGGGAACTTCACCGGCTGCAGATGCAGCGTGTCGATGACGTAGGCCTCCTGCACGGTGCCCTGCACGACCCCGATGCGTTGTCCGGCGGCGAGCTGGCCGAACCCGGTGATCGGTGACCCGGTGGGCACGACGAGCGAGAAGTAGCCGAAGTCATAGCCGTTGGTGAAGCCGACGGTGCGTCGCCGGGCGTCGGTGGTGGTGATCGAGGAGGACGCCACGTCGAACCGGCGGGATGCGGTCTGGGCCAGCAGACCGGAGAAGTCGGTGCCGACGAAATTGATCCGCAGGCCCAGCTTGTCGGCGATGGCGCGCAACAACTCGTTGTCGAATCCGGTGAACTGCCCGGCCGAGTTGATACAGATGCTGGGCGGTGCGTCCGACAGCGTGCCGACGGTCAGGACGCCCGGCGTGCCCAGCCCCAGGTTCTCGGGGCGGATGGTGTTCAGCGGGGCCACCGTGGGTGTCGTGTACTTGTCGGCGCCGGGCCCGGTGGCCGCGGCGGCCAGGTTGGTGGGCAGCGCGCTGGCACTGTCCACGCCGGGCGGCGCACATTGGTCGACGTCCGCTGCGACCGGTGCTGCACACACCAGCCCCAGCAGCATCAGGACCGTGGTCAGCAGCGCGGCCGATCGTCTGACGTCCATTTGATGCAACCTAGTGGCCGGATGTCCGGTGATGAGTGATTCCGCTCAAGGGGACCGCAAGTCGCCGAACACTCCACGCCGCGTGAGCTCGGCGATCATGATCTGCGCCATCAGGTCGGCGCGCTCGGTGCAGGCCCGGCGGGCACCGTCGGGATCATGGGCGTGGATGGCGCTGGTTTCGGCCTCGTAGCTGGGCAGAAAGTCGGCCTTGGCCTTCGGGTAGCTGATCCAGAACTCCGAGGGGGCGAAGCTCTTGCCTGCGCGGATCGTGGCGTGCAGGCGCGGTCCGGCGTACTCGTCGTTGATCGCGTCGCGGTACACCCAGCAGGCCTCCTGGAAGGACCTGGTGTCCTTTGCTGCGCGCATGATCCGCAACGTGTCATCGAGGTGAGCGAGGATGCGCGGCGTGGGGTTGGTGGCGCAGCGGGCCGAGGCGATGCCGTTGAGGATCCCGTACAGCTCGTGATGTTCGGCCACGGTCGCCTCGTCGAACCGGGAGACGAACGCGCCACGGTGGTAGCGGGTCGAGAGGATACCGTCGTGCTCGAGCTGAACCACCGCTTCCTGGATCGGAACGCGGCTCAGCCCGAGGTCGCGGACGATCTCGTTGCGGTCGATGCGGTCACCGGAGCGCAGCTTGCCCGTCATCACCAGGTTGATGATGTGCGTGACAACCTGATCTTTCTCCTTGACCCCGTAGTTTTTCGGCACCCTTGTTAACTCCCCCATTGAGTTGGGACGCACACCCCCCGTGCGTTGGCGATGCGCAAGTTTCTCACGGGTGGATGCGAAGGGTGATGCGAGTGCCCTCAGCTCATCCGCTGATCTTTGCGTTGCGGCCGTCGCGCCACCGGCAGAGCGCCTCGGCGGCGGTCAGGTCGTAGTCGGGCCCGTTGACCCCGACGGTGAGGATGCTGACCCCGAGATCGGCCAGCGCATCGGCCTCGGCCAGCATCGCGTCGATGCCGCCGGATTCTTGCACCCCGGCCGAGCGCTGCACGGTGGCCGGATCCCGTCCGGTGATCCCGCAGTGCTCGGCGAGCACCTCCGCCTTGCCCGGGTAGGTGTTCCGGTCGACGAAGGCGTGCCAGATGTCGGCATGCTCGGCCACCAGCCGCAGGGTCTTGCGTTCGCCCTGGCCGCCGATCAGGATCGGGATCTCCCTGGTGGGTGCCGGGTTCAGCTTGGCCAGCCGGGCCTCGATCCGGGGCAGCGCCTGTGCGAGGTCGTCAAGCCGGCTGCCCGCGGTGCCGAACTCATAGCCGTACTCGTCGTAATCCTTTTGTTTCCAACCACTTCCGATGCCGAGAATGAGCCGGCCATCGGAGATGTGGTCGACGGTGCGGGCCATGTCGGCCAGCAGTTCGGGGTTGCGGTAGGAGTTGCAGCTCACCAGGGCGCCGATCTCGATGCGCGACGTCTGCTCGGCCCAGGCGCCCAGCATCGTCCAGCACTCATAGTGCGCGCCGTCGGGATCACCGTAGAGCGGGAAGAAATGATCCCAGTTGAAGGCGATGTCGACGCCGATGTCCTCACAGCGGCGCACCGCATCGCGGATATGGCTGTACTTGGGAGAATGCTGCGGCTGCAGTTGCACGCCAATGCGAATGGGATGGCTCACTTTCTCGAGCCTACTCAAGTGCCGGATGGTCTTCGCGCAAGAGCTCAGACGGTGCCGATCTGGCCGCCGGGCTTCCACACCGCGACCACGGCGGGCCGCGCGGGAGTGTCGGCGCCTCCCGGCCAGTGCGACAACGGCTTGTCCAGGCTGTGATCGTCACCCTCGCCCGGATGCTGCACACAGACCGTGACGAGTTCGTCGGTCACCACCGGCCCGCACGTCTCGGCCCCGACCGGCACGGTGAGGAACTGCTTGGTCTCACCGCGGTTCGGGCCGTCGAGCGCCACCGCGAACAGTCCGTCGTTGGCGTCGAGCGCATTGCCGTCGGTCGAGATCCACAGGTTGCCGTGGCTGTCGAAGGCCAGGTTGTCCGGGCAGGAGATCGGGCTGACCCGCTCCTTGTCGAACCCGGCGTAGTAGGTGTCGGCCGCCCTGGGGTCACCGCACACCAACAGCAGATCCCAGGTGAAGTCGGTGCCGGTGTGGTTGTCGGTGATCTCCAGGACCTGGCCGTTCTTGTTCTCGTTGCGCGGGTTGGCGGCGTCGACGCCGGCCTTGCCTTCGGTTCCGCGCTTGTCGTTGTTGGTCAGCGCCACGTAGACCTTGCCGGTGCGCGGGTTGGCCTCGAAGTCCTCGGGCCGGTCCATCTTCGTGGCGCCGGCCTTGTCGGCGGCGATACGGGTGAACACTGCCGCCTCCTGGGCGGTAATGCCCTCGACGAGCGATTCGGCCTGTCCGTTCGGTCCGGACTTCAGCAGGGGGATCCAGGTCCCGGAACCGGAGAACGAGCCCTTGACCGGCAGCTTGCCGGTGCCGTCGATCTCTCCGGCGGGGATGTCGCTGCTCAGCTTGGCCACGTACAACGTGCCCTCATCGAGGAGGGTCATGTTGTGGGCCATCGCGGCGGGATCCCCGGTCTTCCAGCCGGGTGCGATTTTCTTGGCGGAGACGAACTTGTACATGTAGTCGAAGCGTTCGTCGTCACCGGTGTAGACCACCACGCTGCCGTCGCCGGTGACGTAGACGTTGGCGCCCTCGTGCTTGAACCGGCCCAGCGCCGAGTGTTTGACCGGCGTCGAGGCCGGATCCCACGGGTTGAGTTCGACGACGTAGCCGAAGCGGTTGACCTCGTTCGGGGTCTTGGTCAGGTCGAAACGCGGGTCGAAGTCTTCCCACTTGAGCTCGGAGCGCTCGTGCTCGACGCCGTAGCGGTCGTAGCGTTCGGCGTCAGCCGGTTTCGGCGCCGGAGCCCCTTCGCCGGCCCCGAAGTAGCCGTGGAAGTTCTCTTCGCCCGAAAGCACTGTGCCCCAAGGCGTCACGCCGCCCGCGCAATTGGCGAAGGTGCCTGCCACGGTGCGTCCGGTGGGGTCGGCGGCGGTCTTGACGAAGTCGGTGCCCGCCGCGGGTCCGGTCAGCGTGAACGGAGTATCCGCCGTGATCCGGCGGTTGTAGCGGCCCATCACCGGCTTCAGCGCGCCGTCGGCGCCCCGCTCCACCTCGACCACACCCATGCCGACCGCGGCGATCTCGATGTCGAACTGCTCACGGGTGGGTGCCTCGGCGTTGTAGCCGGGGAACATGAACTCCGGTGTCACGTACTCGAAGTTGGTCACCAACAGGTACCGGTTGGCCTGCCCTGCGACCGGCAGCAGTGCGGCGAAGTCGTTGTTGAAGCCGAACTGCTTGCGCTGGGCGTCGGCGGTCTGCCGGTTGACGTCGAACATCGGGGCGTCGGGCAACACCGGGTCGCCCCACGCGATCACCACCCGCTGCTGGTAACCGTCCGGGATCACCACGGCGTCTTCCGTGTTCGGGGCCACCGCGGCGAACTTCATGCCGGGTGGCGTCTCGACCGGCAGCGCGGCCGGTGACGGCGTCTGTCCGGTCTTGGTGTCGGTACCGCAGGCGGCAAGCGCCGATCCGGCGCCGACGGCCAGCACCGTGACACCGGCGGCCTGCAGCATCGACCGGCGTGACATCTGCTTGACGATGTCGCCGAAATACTGGTTGTCACTGGTGTTCGGGGCCGGCTTCGAACATGCGTCACCACATCGGTAGCGGCAGGTCACGTGCTGACGCGACGACGTTCCACGGTGGGTGACAAACAGATTCAACGGTACGAGCGGCATTCCGCGCAGATCCTTCCGCCAGACACCGGCCGCGGGCTGAGCGGCCGGACTCGCGGAAACCTACGGGAGCTGAACTAGCAGCGGGTTAACAGCAGGCAACCTGCTAGCTACCGAGAATGCCGCGCAGGATCTCCACCAGCCGGGCGGGCTGATCGCCCTGCACGGAGTGTCCGGAGTCGGCCACCACATGGGTGCGCTGAAAGCCCGGTGCGGTCCCGGAGAACGTCTCGGCGTCCTCGTCGTTGACGAAGAACGAGTTCGCGCCGCGGATCAGGGTGGTGGGCATGGTGATCGCCGGAACGTCGTCCCACAGCCCCTCAAACCCGTCGCCCTTGCGGAACGAGTCGTAGCGCCAGGTCCAGGTGCCGTCCTCGAGCTGCTTGGAGTTGTGGAAGACGCCGCGCCGCAACGATTTCCGGTCTCGATGCGGGGCCGCGGCGATGGTCACGTCGAGCATGGACTGAAACGTCGGGAAGGTGCGGTGCTCCTGGACCAGGGCCACGGTGCCCATCTGGGCCTTGGTCATCTCGTTGTGGCGTTCGGGTGCCGACGGGGTGACGTCGACGAGCGCGAGTTCGGGCACCAGCCGGGGTTCGGTGGCCGCGATCCGCAGTGCGGTCAGCCCGCCCAGTGACATCCCGACCACCAGCCGTGGTTCGGGGGCGAGTGCCTCGAGCACCGGAATCAGGCTGGCCGCATTGAGTTTGGGACCGTAGTCGCCGTCCTCGCGCCAGGCGGAGCGGCCGTGGCCGGGCAGGTCGACCGCCAGCGCGGGCTCACCGAGCCCCAGGATCACGGTGTCCCAGGTGTGGGCGTTCTGGCCGCCGCCGTGCAGGAACACCACCCGAGGGGCGTCGGTGCCGAACTTCAGCGCGCTGATCGGTCCCTGCTCGATGCGCTCGACCGCCGGCAGCGGCCCATTCACACCGATTTGCTCGGCGTTCTCGGGCAGCAGCGCGAACTCGTCGAGGGTCAGCAGTTCCTCGTCAGAAATCTCCGGGGCCACGTCTGCGGACATTACTCCGGAGCCGGGCCGCCCTCAGCTGCCGACCGGGGCGGTGGTCCGGATCAGGTGATCGAATGCGGACAGCGCTGCCGTCGCGCCGGCTCCGGCGGCGATGACGATCTGCTTGAACGGCACCGTGGTGCAGTCGCCGGCGGCGAACACACCGGGGACCGACGTCTGGCCGCGCTCGTCGATGACGATCTCGCCGCGCTTGGACAGCTCGACGCTGCCCTCGAGCCACTCGGTGTTGGGCAGCAGACCGATCTGGACGAAGACGCCCTGCAGCTCGAGGTTGTGCGACTGGCCCGTGGTGCGGTCCTGATAGGTCAGGCCGGTCACCTGGTCGCCGTCGCCGAGGACCTCGGTGGTCAGCGTGCTCAGCAGGATGTCGACATTGGGCAGGCTGCGGAGCTTGCGCTGCAGCACCTCGTCGGCGCGCAGCACCGAATCGAATTCGATCAGCGTCACGTGGGAGACGACGCCGGCCAGGTCGATCGCCGCCTCCACGCCGGAGTTGCCGCCGCCGACGACGGCGACCCGCTTGCCCTTGAACAGCGGTCCGTCGCAGTGCGGGCAGTAGGTGACGCCCTTGTTGCGGTACTCGGCCTCACCGGGCACGTCCATCGCGCGCCAGCGGGCGCCGGTGGCCAGGATGACGGTGCGCGCGGTCAGCGAGGCGCCGCTTTCCAGCGAGATCTCGATGAGCCCGCCCTCGTCGATCGCGGGCAGCAGCTTCGCGCCGCGCTGGGTCTTCATCACGTCGACGTCGTACTCGTTGACGTGGGCTTCCAGCGCCGCGGCGTACTTCGGTCCCTCGGTGTGCGGGACGGAGATGTAGTTCTCGATCGCCATGGTGTCGAGCACCTGACCGCCGAACCGCTCGGCAACCACACCGGTGCGAATTCCCTTGCGGGCAGCGTAGATTACGGCTGCGGCTCCCGCGGGTCCGCCACCGACCACCAGCACGTCGAAGGGGTCCTTCTCGGTGATCGCCTCGGCGGTGCGCTGCGCGGCGCCGACGTCGACCTTGCCGATGATCTGCTCGAGGGTCATGCGGCCCGAGTCGAACATCTCACCGTTGAGGAACACGGTGGGCACGGCCAGCACCTTGCGCTGTTCGACCTCGTCTTTGAACAGCGCGCCGTCGATGGCGACGTGGGTGATGCGCGGGTTGAGGATCGCCATCAGGTTCAGGGCCTGCACCACGTCGGGGCAGTTCTGGCAGGACAGCGAGAAGTAGGTCTCGAAGTGCAGGTCGGTGTCGAGGTTCCGCACCTGCTCGAGCAGTTCGGGGGCTTCCTTCGACGGGTATCCACCGACCTGCAGCAGCGCCAGGGCCAGCGAGGAGAACTCGTGGCCGAGGGGGATACCGGCGAACCGCACCTCGACATCGGTGCCGGTGCGGCGGATCGCGAACGATGGCCGCCGGGCGTCGTCGTCGGCGCGCGAATAGGTGATCTTGTCCGACATCGCCGCGATCTCGGTGAGCAGTTCGGCGAGTTCGGCGGACTTGGCGCCGTCATCGAGGGAGGACACCAGCTCGATCGGCGCGGTCAACCGCTCCAGTAGGGACTTCAATTGGCCGGCGAGTGAGGTGTCGAGCATGCGGATCAACTCCATCGATGAGGGGACTGGCTGGGCCGGCTGCGGCCCGAAAAACTGTGGTGGGCAGAGGTTCTGGCGAGCGGTACGGGCCGGGCGGACCGGGCCCGTACCGTCGACAGCGGCGGAGAGCTAGATCTTGCCGACGAGTTCCAGCGACGGGGCCAGGGTCTCTTCGCCCTCTTCCCACTTGGCCGGGCAGACCTCGCCCGGGTGGTTGCGAACGTACTGGGCGGCCTTGACCTTGCGGACCAGCTCGGCGGCGTTGCGGCCGATGCCCTCGGCGGTGACCTCGGTGAACTGGATGACGCCGTCGGGGTCGACCAGGAAGGTGCCGCGGTCGGCCAGGCCCTGGTCCTCACGGAGCACCTCGAAGTCGGTGCTGATCTGCAGGGTCGGGTCGCCGATCATGGCGTACTGGATCTTGCCGATCGTTTCGGACGAGTCGTGCCAGGCTTTGTGGGTGAAGTGGGTGTCGGTGGACACCGAGAACACCTCGACGCCGAGGCGCTGAAGCTCCTCGTAATGGTCAGCCAGGTCGCCGAGCTCGGTCGGGCAGACGAAGGTGAAGTCGGCCGGGTAGAAGAAGAAGATGGCCCACTTGCCCTTGATGTCGGCGTCCGACACGGGAATGAATGAGCCGTTTTTGTAGGCGGTCGCGGAGAACGGCTTGATCTGCTTGTTGATCAGGGCCACGGGTACCTCTATTCGTCACTGTCGGATGTTTACTGCGCCTCCCAGCGTAGTTGTTTTCTTGAATAGATCCAGTTTATCCGCCCACTTGTGGTAGGACTCACAACGCCGCGAACCACGCTGCGGCCCCTCAAATACCAAGTGGGCGGCCAGGTTTCACCTGGCCGCCCACTGAGGCAAGAGGATCTAGCCTTCGATGAAGGTCTCCAGCTCGGTGCGCGCGACATCGTCGGCGATCTGCTTCGGCGGGCTCTTCATCAGGTAGGCCGAGGCCGCCTCGATGGGGCCTCCGATGCCGCGGTCCTTGGCGATCTTGGCGGCACGCACCGCGTCGATGATCACGCCGGCCGAGTTCGGCGAGTCCCAGACCTCGAGCTTGTACTCCAGGTTCAGCGGCACGTCACCGAAGGCGCGGCCCTCGAGGCGCACGTAGGCCCACTTGCGGTCGTCGAGCCAGGCGACGTGGTCGGACGGGCCGATGTGGACGTTCTTGTCCTCGACCTTGCCGGCCAGCGAGCCGGTCAGGTTGGAGGTGACGGCCTGGGTCTTGGACACCTTCTTGGACTCCAGGCGCGAGCGCTCCAGCATGTTCAGGAAGTCCATGTTGCCGCCGACGTTGAGCTGGTAGGTGCGGTCCAGTGTGACGCCGCGGTCCTCGAACAGCTTGGCCATCACGCGGTGGGTGATGGTGGCGCCGACCTGGCTCTTGATGTCGTCGCCGACGATCGGGACGCCCGCATCCTCGAACTTCTTGGCCCACACCGGGTCCGAGGCGATGAACACCGGAAGGGCGTTGACGAAGGCCACGCCGGCGTCGATGGCGCACTGGGCGTAGAACTTGTCGGCCTCTTCGGAGCCCACCGGCAGGTAGGAGACCAGCACGTCGACCTTGGCGTCCTTGAGGGCCTGCACCACGTCGACGGGCTCGAAGTCGGAGACCTCGATGGTGTCGGCGTAGTACTTGCCGATGCCGTCCAGCGTCGGGCCGCGCTGCACCGTCACGTTGGTGGGCGGCACGTCGGCGATCTTGATGGTGTTGTTCTCGGAGGCGAAGATGGCCTCCGACAGGTCGAAGCCGACCTTCTTGGCGTCCACGTCGAACGCGGCCACGAACTTCACGTCGCGCACGTGGTACGGGCCGAACTTCACGTGCATCAGGCCCGGCACGGACGCGTTCTCGTCGGCGTTGTGGTAGTACTGCACGCCTTGGACCAGGGACGATGCGCAGTTACCGACGCCGACAATGGCGACCCGGATTTCTCCTGAGTGCTCAGACATGGACGATCTCCTTACTCGTTCTGTGTGCTCGGCCTGGGGGGCCTCGTACGGAGCTGTGCTCATATGTTTTCTGGGCGCCCCTGCGCCGTACGTTCGGCCGCGATCAACTCGTTGAGCCATTTCACTTCTCGTTCGCTGGACTCCAGGCCCAGCTGGTGCAGCTGACGGGTGTAGCGGTCGAACGAACTGCTGGCCCGCGCCACGGCTTCACGCAGACCTTCCCGGCGTTCCTCCACCTGACGACGCCGCCCCTCCAGAATTCGCATCCTGGCCTCGGCTGGGGTGCGGTTGAAGAAGGCAAGGTGGACACCAAATCCGTCGTCGGAGAAGTTCTGTGGTCCCGTGTCGGCGACCAGCTCGGTGAACCGCTGCTTACCGGCATCGGTCAGCTGATACACCCGACGAGCCCGGCGCACCTTGGTCGGTCCCAAGGGTGCGGCGTCCTCGACGATCAGGCCGTCGGCCTGCATGCGACGTAGTGCCGGGTAGAGCGACCCATACGAGAACGCTCGGAACGCCCCCAACAGACCCGTCAAACGCTTGCGCAGCTCGTAGCCGTGCATGGGTGATTCGAGCAAGAGGCCGAGGATCGCGAGCTCCAGCACCGAGATCACCCCCTTTCGACAGATCAGATGGAATTGATCGCTACGACGGATCAACACCTCGCCAAACTGTATCGCGCCGATATATTTGATGCCAAGTGTTGGCCGTTTCCGCGCGCGAGCGTGACGCCGGAGTTGCTCTCGAACGCGAGCGTCACCCCAGCGTGACGACGTGTTGGTGACTGCCGACTATCAGCTGTTGCGGTACATGCCCTTGACGGTGCCGTCCGGGTACAGGTCGATGGACCCACCGCCGAAATCGCTGCTGACGATCACCGAGACGTTGATGGCCTCGGGAGTGGACGGATCCTCCGACGGGGTGATGCGCAACCAGGTGCTGTCGACGTCGTCCCGCTTGGTGTTGAGGGTGTCGGGAGCGCCGCGCATCACGCCGAGGGTCTTCTCGTAATCGAAGGCCGCGAGGTCGACGAGGCGGTCGTCGTCCTCGACATTGCGCGGATCCGAGCTGGGATCGCCCCACCCGCCGGTGTAGCGGTAATAGACCTTCTTGCGGCTGTCCTGCGGGTCGGGCCGGTAGACCATCGCAGAGTCCGGGTCGATGTGCAGTTCGAAGCCCATGGTGTTGCCGAACTTCTGGCGCATCTGGGCGAACAGCCCGTTGAAGCCGTTGAGTGATTGCAGTTGCCGCGGCGGGGTCAGCACCACCGGGGCGATGCCGTCGGGCACCGCCCCCGGGTCGGGATTGAAACTCAGCGGCGATGACGTGTTGCCGTACAGGCCCCAGCCGATCCCGATGCCGAAGATGACCAGTACGACGGCCATGGCCAGCCGCAGGCCCCACCCGGGTGCCTGCGTTCGGGGGATCCGCGGCATCCGGGGCTTGGACAGCTCGGGCAGTTGTACCGGCGCGTTCGAGTTCTGCAGATCGTCGACCAGGCCGGCCAGATCGCCCAGCGTGGTCGCGTTGGTGGCCGCCGCAACCCGTTGGCGGTGCTCCTCCATGGACAACTGGCCTTCGCTCAGCGCGTTGTCGAGCACCTTGCAGGTGTCATTGCGATCACTGTCTTTGGCCCGGGTAGTCGAGGTCTGCCGTGTCGCCACGGAAGATGATCGTAGGAGCTGTGACGCGGTCGCGCCTCGGTGTCCAGGGGGCCGACGTACTCTGGTCATCGTGCGATTGCAGAGACAGGTGGTGGACTACGCGCTTCGGCGACGGTCCCTGCTGGCTGAGGTCTATTCGGGGCGCACCGGCGTCTCGGAGGTCTGTGACGCCAACCCGTACCTGCTGCGCGCTGCGAAATTCCACGGCAAACAAAGCTCGGTGATGTGCCCGATCTGCCGTAAAGAGCAGCTCACGCTGGTGTCGTGGGTTTTCGGTGATCATCTGGGCCCGGTCTCGGGCTCGGCGCGCACCGCGGAGGAGCTGGTGATGTTGGCAACTCGTTACGACGAGTTCGCGGTCCATGTGGTGGAGGTATGCCGCACCTGCAGTTGGAATCATCTGGTCAAGTCCTATGTGCTCGGCGCGCCTCGGCCGCCGAAGGCCCGTGGTACCCGATCCACGCGCAAGTCCGCGCGTACGGCCAGTGAATAACGAAGGGCGCCATAGCCGGTCAGCCAACGACGCCCGTAGCGCGGCTGACCGCCTCGGCGCGCGCGACAACCGGCCACCGGCGAACGAGGGCCGACCGCAGGCGCGGGACAAGCGGCCACCGGTCCGCGACACCGGCCCGGCGCCACGTGAGAGCGGGCCCACGAGTCGTTCCCGGTCCAGCGTCCCGCCCGATGATCGGCTCACCGCGATCCTGCCTCCGGTGCGCGACGGTCGGCCGGCGCCGCTGGATGTCGTCAAGGCTGCGATGGACGGCACGCCGCCACCCAAGCCGCCGCCACCCAAATCTCCGCCGCCGCGGTCCGGGGACGGCCGAGGTCCCGGCTCGTCGGACCCGTCGGAGCCACGGGCCCGCCAGTTCCACGTCAACTGGAAGCTGGTCCGGCGCGGGCTGATCGCCGCGGTGGTGGCGATGATCCTGCTGCCGCTGGTGACGTTCGGGATGGCCTACGCCATCGTCGACGTTCCCCAGCCCGGTGACATCCGCACCGCGCAGGTGTCGACGATCCTGGCCAGTGACGGCAGCGAGATCGCCAAGATCGTGCCGCCCGAGGGCAACCGGGTCGACGTGAACATCGACAAGATTCCGGTGCACGTACGTGACGCGGTGATGGCCGCCGAGGATCGCGACTTCTACTCGAATCCGGGCTTCTCGTTCACCGCGCTGCTGCGTGCGATCAAGAACAACCTGGTGGGCGGTGACCTGCAGGGCGGATCCACGATCACCCAGCAGTACGTCAAGAACGCGTTGGTCGGTGACGAGCGTTCGGGCATCGGCGGTCTGATCCGCAAGGCCAAGGAACTGGTGATCTCCACCAAGATGGCCAGCGAATGGTCCAAAGACGCTGTGATGCAGGCGTATCTGAACATGATCTACTTCGGCCGCGGCTCCTACGGGATCGCGGCGGCCGCCAAGGCCTACTTCGACAAGCCGGTCGAGCAGCTCAACGTCGCCGAGGGTGCGTTGATGGCCGCCCTGATCCAGCGTCCGTCGACATTGGATCCCGCGGTCGATCCCGAGGGGGCCGCCGAACGCTGGAACTGGGTGCTCGACGGCATGGTCGACATGGGCGCGCTGCCGGCCAACGAGCGTGCTCAACAGGTGTTCCCGCCGACCGTGCCGCCCGACCTGGCCCGTCAGCAGAACCAGACCACCGGTCCGAACGGCCTGATCGAACGTCAGGTCACCAAGGAACTGCTCGACCTGTTCGACATCAGCGAGCAGGCCCTGAACACCGAGGGTCTGCAGATCACCACCACCATCGACCCGCAGGCGCAGCAGGCCGCCGAGGAGGCGGTGGAGAAGTACATGGACGGGCAGGAGCCCGACATGCGGACCGCGGTGGTGTCGATCGATCCACGCGACGGCGCGGTCAAGGCGTACTACGGCGGCTCGGACGCCAACGGCTTCGACTTCGCGCAGGCCGGTCTGCCGACCGGTTCGTCGTTCAAGGTGTTCGCTCTGGTCGCCGCCCTGCAGCAGGGCATCGGCCTGGGCTATCAGGTGGACAGTGGACCCCTGACCGTCAACGGCATCAAGATCAGCAACGTCGAAGGTGAAGGCTGCGGCACCTGCTCGATCGCCGAGGCGCTCAAGCGGTCGCTGAACACCAGCTACTACCGGCTGATGCTGAAACTCGAAAACGGCCCCGAGGACGTGGCCAAGGCCGCGCACGACGCCGGCGTCGCCGAAAGCTTCCCCGGCGTCGAGCACACGCTGTCCGAGGACGGGAAGGGCGGCCCGCCCAACAACGGCGTGGTGCTCGGTCAGTACCAGTCCCGGGTGATCGACATGGCCTCGGCGTACGCAACGCTGGCGGCCTCCGGCGTCTACCACAAGCCGCACTTCGTCCAGAAGGTGGTGAACTCCTCCGGACAGGTGTTGTTCGACGCCTCCTCGCAGGACAACGGCGAGCAACGCATCGACAAGGCGGTGGCCGACAACGTCTCGGCGGCGATGCAGCCGATCGCGGGATATTCGCGCGGGCACAACCTGGCCGGTGGGCGCGCGTCGGCCGCCAAGACGGGCACCAACCAGCTCGGCGACACCGGCGACAACCGCGACGCCTGGATGGTCGGGTACACGCCGTCGCTTTCGACCGCGGTCTGGGTGGGTACCACCGAGGGCGTGAAACCGTTGAAGACCCCGTCGGGTGGTTCGATCTACGGGTCCGGTCTGCCGTCGGACATCTGGAAAGCCACCATGGACGGCGCTCTGGAAGGTACCGACAAGGAGACGTTCCCGAAGCCGACCGAGATCGGTGGCTATGCCGGTGTGCCGCAGGCCCCGGCCGCGCCGCCACCGGGAACGACCCCGACCGGCCCGCCGATCACGGTGATGCCGTCGGAGACCGTGATTCAGCCGACCATCGAAGTGGCCCCGGGCATTACGATCCCGATCGGCCCTCCGACGACCGTGCCCATCGGGCCGCCGCCGGGAGCTCCCGTCGTGCCCGGCGCTCCGGGCGTCCCGGTGCCACCGCCGCCTCCGTGACGGATCGGGTATCGCCCGCTCCGCTGGCTGGGCTGGACTCGCCGGCTCCGCCGGCAGAAGACCGGCGGAGTGACGACGATCGCGACCTCCCCAGCCGCAACGACCGGCTGGCCGAGGCGCTGTCGCAGACCGTGGGTGGGCCCGTCGGTCGCCACGCGTTGATCGGCCGGGCGCGCTTCATGACCCCGCTGCGGGTGATGCTCCTGATCGCCGTGGTGTTTCTGGCGCTGGGGTATACGAGCAAGGCCGCCTGCCTGCAGTCGACCGGCTCGGGCACCGCCGGGCAGCGGGTGGCCAACTGGGAGAACAACCGCGCCTATTACGAGCTGTGCTATTCCGACACGGTTCCGCTCTACACCGCGGAGTTGTTGAACCAGGGCAAGTTTCCGTACAAGTCCAGCTGGGTCGAGAACGACGCCACCGGCAAGCCTCGCGTGCAGTACGACGGCAGCCCGGCGATCCGCTACATGGAATATCCGGTGCTCACCGGGCTGTACCAGTACGTGTCCATGTCCCTGGCCAAGACCTATACCGCGGTGACCAAACTGGTTTCGGTCCCGGTGGTGGCCGAGGTGGTGATGTTCTTCAACATCGCCGCCTTCGGTTTGGCGCTGGCTTGGCTGGCCACGATCTGGGCCACCTCCCGAATGGCCGGCCGGCGGGTGTGGGACGCCGCGCTGGTGGCGGGTTCCCCGATCGTGATCTTCCAGGTGTTCACCAACTTCGACGCGCTGGCGACCGCATCGGCTGCGGGTGCGATGCTGGCCTGGGCCAGGCGGAAACCGGTGTGGGCCGGCGCGCTGATCGGAATCGGCGTGGCGGCCAAGCTGTATCCGCTGTTGTTGTTCGTTCCCCTGATTCTGCTCGGGCTCCGCACCGGACGGTTGCGCGAGGTCGGCAAGGCCGCGGTGACGGCGGTGGTGACCTGGTTGGTGGTCAATCTGCCGATCATGGTGATGTTCCCGCGCGGGTGGTCAGAGTTCTTCCGGCTCAACACCCGTCGCGGGGACGACATGGATTCGCTGTACAACGTGGTCAAGTCGTTCACCAATTGGCGGGGCTTCGACCCGGATCTGGGTTTCTGGGAACCGCCGACGGTGCTCAACACGGTCACCGCGGTGATGTTCGCGTCGTGCTGCATCGCTATCGGGTACATCGCGCTGACGGCGAAACAGCGGCCCCGGCTGGCGCAGTTGGCCTTCCTGGTGGTGGCCGCGTTCCTGCTGACCAACAAGGTGTGGAGCCCACAGTTCTCGCTGTGGCTGGTGCCGTTGGCTGTCCTGGCCCTGCCGCATCGCCGAATTCTCTTGGCGTGGATGACGATCGACGCGCTGGTCTGGGTACCGCGCATGCTGTACCTGTACGGCGAACAGAACAAGGGTCTGCCCGAACAGTGGTTCACCACCACGGTGCTGCTACGAGACCTCGCAGTGATCGTGTTGTGCGCATTGGTCATTCGGCAGATCTACCGTCCGGAGCTGGACCTGGTCCGTCATGGTGGCCGTGTCGATGACCCGACCGGCGGGGTGTTCGACGGTGCCGACGACAACCCGCCACGTTGGTTGCCGGACTGGCTGCGTCCATCGGCCGACCGGGTGCGGATCGAGCCGAAGCCGGATCCCGAGCCGGTCCCGTCAGCCAGCTGATCCGCCGGTTTGTCACGCCAGGGCAACCGTGGGCGTCGGGAGCCACGCTGGCGTGACAATGGCGGCTGGTCGGTGAGCTCAGCCCGGATATGGCGGATAGTACGGCGGCGCAACTACATTCTGTTTCGCCAGGATCCATCTCGCGGTCGACGGCAACATGGCCAAGACGAGCGTCAAGATGGGAAAGACGAGGCCCACGAGAATGGTCATGCCGATTTCGGCGGGTTCACGGCTGGGGTTGCCGGAGAAGCCGATAACTGTCTCGCCGAGGGCGGCGATACCGAACAGGATGGCGATTGCACATCCGCCGACAACGAGCCAGCGGCCAATCATCTTGCGTCGGAACAGCGCGATCGCGCCGACGAAGAGCGTCAGGCCGACGGCGGCGCCGGCCACGCCAAAGACGGCGCTCACCGAGTCGAATTCATGGTCAGACCACATGAGGAATACGGACAGTACGACGTAGAAGAGGCCGACGAGTCCACCCGGTATCGCCAGGATGCCCGCGAAGATCGCCGTGGCACCGCTCGGGCCGGGTGGCTTCAGCGGATAGCCGCCCGGGTAGCCGGGTTGCTGCGGCCACCCCTGATGTTGGGGAAAGCCCGGCTGTTGGGGAAAGCCGGGCTGCCCCGAGAAACCTTGGCCGTAGGGCCCATTGGGATAGGTCACAGATTCCCCCGAATTCTCGATGTCGACACGCCGGCACTTTCCAGATTGCGCAGTGAAGCCGGGCTGCGGAAATGTGCCGGTGCTAGGTAGCCGCGACCAGTCCCTGCTTCGCTCTTGTCCACGCCGCCGTCGACGGGAGCAGGGCCAGTACCAGCGTCGCGATGGGCAGAACGAGGCTCAGGATTGCGAGCACACCGGTTCCGGGTGCTCCGTAAGCACCTGTCATGGCGATGCTCATTCCGAGGCTGATCAGGCTCCCCGCGATGATCAAGACCGAGCCGGCGACAATGAGCCTGCGTCCGATCTTCTTGCGCCGCAACAGCGCTACGGTGCCGGCAAGGAGCAGAATCCCGCAGACGACACTGAGCAGAGTCGCGAGGACGGTCATGGTCAGGGCGCCAGGGGTTCTGAGGGCCAGGGTCCGCAGGCCCGCATCGCCCGCCAGAGCGACGAGTCCGGACAGGCCCGCGATGCCGTTGCCGAGAGTCAGCAGGGCGCCGATCGCGGCCAGGGCAGCTGTGATGAACGCCGTGACCCCGCTCGACGAAACCCCCGGCGTGGCCGTTGCTTCCGCCAGTTGGGTTTCGCCGGGCGGACACTCGGCTTGTTGACCCTCGGATCCTGATGCAGAGGTCACTGCTGCTCCGATCGTGATTGGTTGGCCGGGCCGTGTGGGTCAGCCCCAGCCGGGGTACTGCGGATAGTACTGGGGTGCAACTGGATTCGGCTTTGCTTTGATCCACGCGGTCGTGGACGGCAGCAGGGCCAGCACGAGCGTGGCGATGGGGAAGACCAGAGTGACCAAGTTGAGCACCCCGCCGTTGCCGGCGGAGTAGGAACCGTAGACGGCCGCTGTCGCGGCGGCGCTCACGCCGAAGCTGATCAGCCCGCTCAGGATCGCCAGTATGCAGGCCCCGACGACGAGCCAGCGGCCGAGCATCTTTCGTTGGAACAGCAGCACCGCGCNCCCCCGCCGTTGCCGGCGGAGTAGGAACCGTAGACGGCCGCTGTCGCGGCGGCGCTCACGCCGAAGCTGATCAGCCCGCTCAGGATCGCCAGTATGCAGGCCCCGACGACGAGCCAGCGGCCGAGCATCTTTCGTTGGAACAGCAGCACCGCGCCGGTAGCGATCATCAGGCCGAACACGAAGTTGAACAGGACCAGCACCACCAGCAGCGCATACACGCCGCCGGACAAACTGCTCATACCACTCGCCGCGGAGAGGCCGATGGCTGCGAGCACGCCGCCACCAAGGCCCGCCACAGCGCCCAAGGCTGCAAGTACGGCGGCGATGGTTCCCGTGGTGCCGCTGGGTTCAGCGGTCGGCATCCCGTAGGGCTGGTGTGGGAATCCTCCCGGCTGGGGATATCCCGGTTGTGGGTACGCAGTCGGAAATCCAGGTTGCTGCGGATGGCCGGCCTGGTGGGGAACGCCAGGCTGCGGCGGGTAGCCGGGCTGTTGCGGTTGGCCGGGTTGGCCTGGAAAACCGTGCCCGTACGGCCCGTTCGGATAGTTCACGCGATCCCCCTCGACTCCGACAACCAAGGAGCTCACCCTATACGGATTTCGCAGATCAGGACCGTTTCGGGTAGCCTGGGCCGGTTGCCGACGCAGGCGACCCTCCTGCCACGGAATCCGCCGTGGCCGTACACGACCATAGGAGGTGATGAGGTTCTAATGCGTCCATACGAAATCATGGTCATTCTCGACCCCACACTTGACGAGCGCACCGTAGCTCCGTCGCTGGAGACGTTCCTGAACGTCGTCCGCAAGGATGGCGGGACTGTCGAGAAGGTCGACATCTGGGGCCGTCGCCGGCTGGCCTACGAGATCGCCAAGCACGCCGAGGGCATCTACGCCGTCGTCGACGTCAAGGCTGAACCGGCCACCGTGTCCGAGCTCGACCGTCAGCTCAACCTGAACGAGTCCGTGCTGCGGACCAAGGTGATGCGGACCGACAAGCACTAAAGGCTGCGAGTCGTCGGCGAGCCTACGTAGGCTTCGCGCAAACGGACATGCCTAATCCCAGGAGGATCTCGTGGCTGGTGACACCACCATCACAGTTGTCGGAAACCTGACCGCTGACCCGGAGCTGCGTTTCACCCCGTCCGGTGCGGCCGTCGCCAACTTCACCGTTGCTTCGACGCCGCGAATGTTCGACCGCCAGAGCGGCGAATGGAAGGACGGCGAGGCGCTGTTCCTGCGGTGCAACATCTGGCGTGAGGCGGCCGAGAACGTGGCCGAGAGTCTCACCCGGGGTTCGCGGGTGATCGTCACCGGTCGGCTCAAGCAGCGTTCCTTCGAAACCCGCGAGGGTGAGAAGCGCACCGTTGTCGAGGTCGAGGTCGACGAGATCGGTCCGTCCCTGCGTTACGCCACGGCCAAGGTCAACAAGGCCAGCCGTAGCGGCAGCGGTGGCGGTGGTGGCGGCTTCGGCGGTGGCGGCGGCGGTGGTTCGCGCCAGGCCGAGCCCAAGGACGATCCGTGGGGTAGCGCACCGGCGTCGGGCTCCTTCAGTGGGGCCGACGACGAGCCGCCGTTCTGATCAACAACGAAATTTTTGCAAGGAAGAGATAACCAATGGCCAAGTCCACAAAGCGACGGCCGGCACCGGAAAAGCCGGTCAAGACTCGTAAGTGCGTGTTCTGCTCCAAGAAGGGTAAGGGGCAGGTCATCGACTACAAGGACACCGCGCTGCTGCGCACCTACATCAGCGAGCGCGGCAAGATCCGTGCCCGCCGGGTGACCGGCAACTGCGTCCAGCACCAGCGCGATGTCGCCATCGCGGTGAAGAATGCCCGCGAGGTGGCTCTGCTGCCGTTCGGCTCGTCGACGCGGTAGGGGATAGACCAATGAAGCTGATTCTCACTGCTGAGGTGGAGCACCTGGGTGTCGCGGGCGACACCGTCGAGGTCAAGGACGGCTACGGCCGTAACTACCTGCTGCCGCGTGGGCTGGCCATCGTGGCCTCCCGCGGTGCCGAGCGCCAGGCCGACGAGATCCGCCGGGCGCGCGAGGCCAAGACCATCCGGGGCGTCGAGCATGCCAACGAGCTCAAGACCGCGCTGGAGGGTCTGGGCGAGGTGTCGCTGCCGGTCCAGGCCGCTGCCGACACCGGCAAGCTGTTCGGTTCCGTGACCGCGGCCGATGTGGTGGCCGTGATCAAGAAGGCCGGCGGCCCGAACCTCGACAAGCGCACCGTGCAGCTGCCCAAGGCGCACATCAAGTCGGTCGGCACGCATCCGGTGACGGTCAAGCTGCACACCGGGGTGGAAGCCAAGGTGTCGCTGAACGTCGTCGCGGAGTAATCCCGTAGCGGAGTAGTTCGACCAGCACTCAACCGCCCGGGTGGGAACCTGCAGAGGTTTCCGCCCGGGCGTTGCTGTGTCTGGCGAACGTGATGCACGAAACTCTGGACAGCGAACCTAACTCCGTGTTAACCCAGGCGGCCCCTGGCCGCAACACAACACGCCCGGGATGGCAACCCGGCACGACACGCCGAAGAACTTCCCATGCACAGTTACTCACCGCCCCTATGGCACCCTGACCAGTAAGAACAGCATATCGGCGCGAGTTGATCCACAGGTTCTCCCCAGAGGCTCAACACCACGACCGACACCTATCCCCATGCCATCCACAGGTTGATCAACAGGGGCGGTTTCGGTGGGCGCCAGCAACGTCTACCGTGATGCGTCGCAACTCCGTCACGCAGCAGTGTCGGACCGTTGTTCTACAGTTGCAGTACCGATTCGAATACATGTTCGAGCACGTCGTGAGGCCGGTCTCGGAAGGGGGTGGGGAGTCCGTGGCGGTGGTGGACGACCTGGGGCATCCGGACTCGGAGATGGATGGTCCTCCGCCTGGGGAGGACTTCGGCCGGCAGCCCCCACAGGACATGGCGGCCGAGCAGGCTGTCCTGGGCGGCATGCTGTTGAGCAAGGACGCGATCGCCGACGTCCTGGAGCGGCTGCGGCCCGGTGACTTCTACCGCCCGGCGCACCAGAACGTGTATGACGCGATCCTCGATCTCTACGGTCGTGGCGAGCCTGCCGACGCCGTCACCGTCGCCGCCGAGCTCGACCGCCGCGGCCTGCTGCGCCGCATCGGCGGCGCACCCTATCTGCACACGCTGATCTCCACCGTGCCGACGGCGGCCAATGCCGGTTTCTATGCCGGCATCGTGGCCGAGAAGGCGTTGTTGCGCCGGTTGGTGGAGGCCGGTACCCGGGTGGTCCAGTACGGCTACGCCGGGGCCGACGGCGCCGATGTCACCGATGTCGTCGACCGGGCACAGGCCGAGATCTACGACGTCACCGAACGGCGCGCCTCCGAGGACTTCGTCGCGCTCGAAGACCTGCTGCAGCCCACCATGGACGAGATCGATGCCATCGCCTCGCAGGGCGGCATCTCGCGCGGTGTGCCAACCGGATTCACCGAATTCGACGAGATCACCAACGGCCTGCACCCCGGACAGATGATCATCATCGCGGCGCGTCCCGGTGTCGGAAAATCGACCCTGGGACTCGATTTCATGCGGTCCTGCTCGATCAAGCACCGGATGGCCAGCGTCATCTTCTCGCTGGAAATGAGCAAGTCCGAGATCGTTATGCGACTGCTCTCGGCCGAGGCGAAAATCAAACTGGCGGATATGCGTTCGGGCCGGATGAGCGATGACGACTGGACCAAGCTGGCCCGCCGGATGAGCGAGATCAGCGAGGCGCCGCTCTACATCGACGACTCGCCGAACCTGACGATGATGGAGATCCGGGCCAAAGGCCGCCGGCTGGCTCAGAAGGCGGATCTGAAGCTCGTGGTTGTCGACTACATGCAGCTGATGAGTTCGGGCAAGAAGTACGAGTCACGCCAGCAGGAAGTCTCGGATTTCTCCCGAAGCCTCAAGCTGATGGCCAAGGAACTTGAAGTGCCGGTGATCGCGATCAGCCAGCTGAACCGTGGTCCCGAGCAACGCACCGACAAGCGTCCGCAGGTATCGGACCTTCGCGAGTCAGGCTCGCTGGAACAGGATGCGGATATGGTCCTGCTGCTGCACCGCCCCGACGCGATCGACCGCGAAGACCCGCGTGGCGGTGAAGCCGACATCATCCTCGGCAAGCACCGCAACGGCCCGACCGCCAATATCACTGTGGCGCACCAGCTTCACTTCTCGCGGTTCACGAACATGGCGCGCTAAGTCACGGCTTCTGTAGGTTCTCAAGTTTGACTGCATTTTCTCAAGCCCGGCTGCATCAAGACTGGCGGCGGCGGCGTGTAGTTTCGCAGTCTAGTGACCAAGTCTCAATCGCGGTGGCCACTGTCTGGCCAATTGGCCGTTTGATTGGAGACATCAGCTGCACGCCGACCTGGATGTGTGTATTGCTACTCCCACTGACGTGAATCGGTGCGAATCGAGCTAAGCGGAACATGTTGAATCGAGGGTGTTCCCGCTCGCGACTTCATCCGATCCGGCATACGGACACTGGGCCGCCGGTTTCGTTCGAGTAGGGCAGTACTCACGCCAGGCTTCTGCCAGAACCGTACTATTCCCAACACGTGATCGACCGACCCACCGGGCTCACAGAACCCCGAGGGGGCATCAAGCCCGGGATGGTTCAGGCAGGGGGATGTTGTGTCACTCAGGAAATTCGTCGAACTGTTCTCGCGGCGGCTGGCATCGCTTCTAAAATGGCTGAATAAGCTCGGGTGGCTACCGTTCGTCACCGGCCCTCACATCGATGCCGTGTCACCGTCAGGTGGTTGGCCGGGAACCATCGTGACCATCGAAGGTGGAGGCCTTACCGCTGTCCGTGATGACGTCACGGTCACGATCGGCGGCGCGAGGGCTTTGGTGATTACCGCGGAACCGCAGAGGCTTGTCGTACTCGCCGGGGAGGATACGGTCACGGGCCCTGTCGTCGTCCAGACCTCCAGCGCGACGGCGACCGCGGTGACGCCGTTTGAGGTGTTGCCGCGCCCCGATGTCCGCGATCTCGGCGTTGCCGGCCCGCCCGTCTTTTTTCACGGTCCGCAATTAGGAACACCGGCGCTGGGAGTAGCCGACCAGCCGGTGCTGGTCGTCTTCGTCTACCCCACTGACCACGACCCGGGCACACCAGCCCAGCGCGCGGCAACGCTGACCGCTGAACGTGCCAGATTCCAGACGGCGCGTCGATTTTGGCGGGAAGCCTCCTACAACTCGACCAGTTGGCGGTTCGACTTCACCGACTTCCTGCCGCTGCCGGCTGACCGCAACTACTACATGTGGCAGAGGGAGGATATTTACGATCGTCGACGGGCTCTGCTTGAGGCGACCAAACGGGCAGCCGTCATGCACAACGGACAGCTGCGGGGCACCCACCTCGACGACGTGCTGGCCACAGTCCAGGTGGATAACCCGAATGCGCCGAATCCTGTGTCCTACACGTCGAAGAAACTCCACGGGACCGGCGTGCGGATCAAGAGCAACCGAGCGCTCGTCACCGCGGGAACCGATGGCCTCTGGGTCTACGACCTGACCAACAGCCCAGCGACGTATGTGACCAAGACCGCGGCCGGCGGAGGCTACTTCGCGGATGTGGACGTCGTCGGAAATCTGTGTGCCGTCGCCGCCCTTAGTGCGGGGCTACACCTCTATGACGTCACCTATACGTCGATGCCGACACTGAAGGGCAGCTTCACCGACGGGATCCGCCAGGTCAGCGCAGTGTGCGTCGCTCCGAATCGAGCCTACATCGGCATCGACGAGGACATCGCAATCATCGATACGACCAACCCGGCGGCCCCGATGAGGTTGGGACAACTCAACATCGGTGCTTTCTGTCTCGACTTGTCGCTACAGGGAACGACTTTGGCCGCCGCGACCGATGGTGGTGGCGTTGTGCTACTCGATGTCTCGGGGGCCAACCCGGTACGACTAAGTGCCATCCTCAACGTCGAGCGGGTCCACGGCGTGTTCCTGACTGGTGCGCGCCTTTTCGCGGCGGGCGCAAACCAGGGGCTGGCCGTGTACAACGTCGCAAACCCGGCCGCCCCACTGGACAGCGGATCGGTGCCATTGGTCGGCCCCGCCTACGACGTCATCGCCGACGGCAACCAAGCCTACGTATCTATTGGTCGGCGTCGGCTGGCCGTCGTCGACGTCAAAGGACCGACACCGATAGCGCGCGGTATCGCGCTGATGGGCGCCTACCTAGGCGGTTCTTTCGAGGCGGATTTGACGTCGCTGAGAGCGAGCGTCGACGAGGCGGAGCAGAGCCAAAACCTGGCCCAGCGCCATGACGCCCTGTTCATGGACGCGCTCGAGGCTGCCAAAGCGGCGGGTTTCAATCTCGACGGTTACGTTGGGATCGTTGTCGTCGTCAACGGCCCGTTCCTCCGCGGCGCGAGCAACCCGCAAACAATTCAGTTCACGCACGAAGACACCGGTAAGGCGTTGCGGCTCAACAACACTAAGGGTTCCTACTATGTGGCCACCGGAGCGACCTGGGGCAGGATCGCTCACGAAACCGGCCACTGGCTGGGCATGACGGACATCTACGAGGAGTGGCAGGCCGACGGCACGGTCCTAAGGGGTACCGCGCAGGGCTGGTGCATGTCAGGGGACTGCAATCCAGGACCGCTGTTCGGAGGCCACCAGATCAACGAAGTCATGCACTTCTATGCGGGCGACAATGCCCCGACGCTCACGTGGTCTCCCACCGCGCCGCCGCTGGATCGGGTGTACGACATCGTCGCCCACGATGCCGCACAGAACACGATCCGCAATACCGACCCCGAACGTGTGCACACGGTGAAGATAGTGGTCTCCGAGGGGCTGATGTATTTCGTCGAGGTCCGTCAGATCCCCGTTGGATTAGTCTTCGACCAGAGCATCAATCCCATCGACGCGACGACAAACGCGGCGGTTGTGGTCACGCGGGCGCGCCAGGGGACGACTCCGTCGAACACTTTCGAGCGCCCGGTGATGCTCGCCGCGATCCTTCAGGTCGGACAGCAATTCGTCGACGCTGCAAGGGGTCTGACGGTACACGTTGACTCAGTGACGTCGGCGGCCCGGCCCGGGGTCTACCGAGTCCGGATCCGATGGAACCAATACATCCCAGGCGACCCGAACGGCAAGTTCGATCTGACGATCACGCCGTGGAACACGAAGGAATGGGAAACGCCCGATATCTGGGTCGACAGTCCGAGGAACAACTCCGGCGCGACACCGGTCTACGCCGACCACGTCCCAGGCGACACCTCCGCGCCGCTGCGCAACGGCGACCGGCCCTGGGTCAAACACGACAACAGAATCTATACGCGGATTCGCAACACCGGTCCAGAGCCGGTCAACGACGTCTACGTGAGCATCTATACTGCCTCCCCGCCCGGAATCGGCGACAACGGCAACTGGGAACTCAGGGAAACGAAAGTGTTGCCGACGGTCACCGGCTTCGACCCCGCGGTACCCGGCAGTGGAGAGCACGTCGTCGACACCATATGGCAACCAGAAGCCGACAAACATTCCTGCATAAAAGTGGCAATCTTCCCTCAGGCCGGGGAGATCGAGACGAACAACAACCGGACTCAGGAGAACGTCTTCACCTTCGACTCGGCAGGGGCATCAAGCCACGATCCGGTGATGTTCGATGCCGCGGTGCGCAACCCGTTCACGATATACAAGAAGGTCGACCTGCTGGCCCGAGGGCTGCCGTTCGGTTGGCACTGCGTCGTAAACCATCAATGGGTGTGGACCGGCCCGCGCGGGGAGCACGCGGTAGTGGTCGTGATCTGGACCGACCTCAATGCGCCGTACTCGTTTTCTCCTGAACCGGATCGGCATGAGCGGATCGAGAACGCGGCCTTGGCCCGAGTCGAGGGGTGGACGACATTCGACGATCACCGATACCTCCCGATCGGTGGCATCCTCGCTGATGTCAAGGCAAACAAGAAGGTCGACATGACCTGGCGGGTCGCCGCCAATCAACGTGGCGGCTTGACCGGCATCGTTTGCGTTGGCATTCCAGATGTCCCGATCACTGTCGAAGTCACCAACGCTGCAGGCGAATCAACGCTTGTCCACCTCTTGACGGGCGCCAACGGATGCGCAGACCTCTCCCAGGCCAGTCAACTCGGCCTGGCGCCCGGGACGTACGTCGTTCAGGCGTTCGTGACGGCGGGTGGGCCGGCAGCTGAGACCGAAAGCGACGCCCGCACCATCGTGGTCACGTGAGGGCACGTGCGCTCCGTGAGACACACGTCGAGAACGCAGACAACTGGGGCGTTCGTGACTTTTGGGAGGGCCTGACGCCAGAAGAACGTGACGCGCTCTATCAGCGGGACCCCACGATCGCCAACCACAACGGTATGCCTGGCGTGGACCAGGATTACTACAACCGCCAGACGTTGGACCGCGAACTGCCCCGGGCACAGGCTGCCCAGGACCGCGTAGATGCTCTCACGGCGCAGCACCCCGACTGGGCTGACGGCAAGAACATCCCGCCCCCGAACGAGCCCGGCGCGATCTTCGCTGACCGGCCCAAGTACGAGGCGTGGCAGCGGGAGCTCAACGACGCGCAGAACGGCGCCAGGTACCTGCCTGATCTGCAGGCCATCGACAGGGCCGTCCGCGACAATCCCGAACGCAAGCTCATGTTGCTGGACACCAAATCCGGCGAGCAGGTTCATGCCGCCATCGCCGTGGGAGATCCTGACACCGCCGATCACGTCTCGGTGACGGCTCCGGGCCTGAACACCACCGTGCACAGTTCCATTGAGGGTATGGCCAATGAGGCCATGAATGTTCGCAAAGAAGCGCTTGACCAACTCGATCTGGCCAAGCGGGGTGACGAGACCGTCGCTGCCATTGCATGGATCGGTTATGACATCCCTCAGGTTCCCGGCTGGGATCAGTTTGGTATGTCGGCGGATGGCGTGTGGGACGTCATGCATGACGACATGGCCCGTGCCGGCGCACACGACCTGGCCGGGTTCTATGACGGCATCAACGCAGCACACCAGGGCCCATTGGACCTCACCGCGATCGGACACTCCTACGGTTCGCTCACCACCGGTCTGGCTCTGCAGGAGCCCGGTAACCACGGTGTCGACAACGTCCTGTTCTACGGTTCGCCCGGTATCGAAGCGTCCACACCGCAAGACCTACAGATGCAACCAGGCCACGTTTACGCGATGGAAGCCCCGGACGATCCCATTCAGGGTGTGTACGACGCCAGATCCTTGATCCAGGGCATCCCGATTATCGGTTCGTACCTCAACGACGAATTCGGCGACTTCGGCCCGAACCCAGCCACCAACCCCAACTTCACCCAGCTCGCCACCGCCCCCACCACGGTGCCCGATGGCCGCACGCTAGAAGGAGTCAGCGGTCCGCATGCGCATAGCCAATACCCTCAGCTGGGCGATAACAATCAGCCTCGCATCAGCGGCTACAACATCGCTGCCGTCGTGGCAGGCAGAGCCCCGATCCCGGACAAGTGAGCACAGCGCCTATGACCTTGAACCGCACCGTCCACCACCAACTCAGCGCGATTATGTGCCTCGCCTCGATTGCGCTATTAGGGACAGGATGCCACGTGAGCAATCCATACAAGCCCACCGACGCCGGCCAAGCCAGCCAAGCAGCAGACACTCTGAAAACCCTGCCGTCACTTGAGGACACACACACGCAAGTGGAGTCCGCGATTATCAAGCTCGGCCAGCAGATCACCGCCATCGCTCCGTCTGTGACCTGGGAATGGCGACGTACAGACAGCAGAGGCGGCTGCAATCCACCGTACGAGCAATCAGACGGACAACTGATACTGCTACGAAACTACGTATCCGACACCCCGATTCCCGAACAGAACTGGAAGCAGGCTCTCGATCTGGCCCAACAAGCCGCCTCTTCGTTAGGTGCAAACGAGCTCACCGTGTTCAAGGACCACCCCAACGATCACGACCTGCAATTCAGCAGCGACACCGGGACGACACTGCGCTTCGGTTCCCAGGCCGCGGCACTGATCACCGGCAGCACCGGGTGCAGACTGCCAAGCAAATATAAGTAGCGGCCTCAATATCGTCTGCGGTCCGCACGGTGCTACCCAGTTGGTCACGGACCCATCCCGCTGTCGTTGACCGGCCTCGATAGCAGCAACCGTCACGGCTGCTTCTTCGCCGCAGATGCGTTGCAGATCGACAGGCGCTGCGGCAAGCAGGGCTTCGATACGTGTGTGAAGGTCCCCGGCGGTGCGATGGCATAGAGGTTGGCGCCCGGGTACGCGGTGTCGGCGAAGTCATGGCGCCCGCCGAGGGTGCTGCGGGCGAGGCGGAATTGTTGGGCGGCGCAGGCGAATGCTATTGCTGCACCGCCAAGTTGAGCTTCGGAGGCGGTTGCCTGGTCGAAGTCATCCCCGCAGAGGACCAGGAAGCGCCCGGCCGGTTCGTAGTTGTTCGCGGTATCGCCAGCAAGCTCGGGGGACGCGTACCCGAACGCGGAGTCGCACTCAAGGTCGTGTCCGGCGACATGATTGACGGGACCATCATCGTCCGACTGCTCGAACGGCGCGACCCCGCCGCCGTCGATGCCCGCCGTGATCGGGCGGTGCTTCCGACGGTCGAGGAGTTCGCGAGCGCAATCGCATGGGCAGCAATGGATTCCGGCCATCGCGACATGACCTATGTCGGTGGCGAGGACTACCTGACCTGATCTGAGTCGACCCTCACGACGAGCAGGGCGTCAGATGTGTCCGCCCGGGAACATCGTCTTGACGGCCTGGGTGATGGTGTTGCGAGCGGCGGTTTCACTCACCGGTTGCAGTGAGCTGATCGCCATCACGTAGCGGCGCTCGGGCCCGATGACGCCGGTGGACACGTGCAGCTGGTTGGCCCCGTTCCAGCAGCAGAACCACCCCTGCTTGACCGCGACGGTCTCGGCGAAGAGGCCATCCGGGATGCCGAAGCGTTGCGGGTACCCGTCGTTGCCCGTCGGGGTGAACTGCGCCAGGTTGCCGATGATCACCTCGGCCCGCTCGGGGGGCAGCCCGCCGCTGCCGTTCAACAGCTTGTCGTAGTAGCGGACGAGGTCGCTCGCGGTGCTCTGGGTGACGTCCCAGTGCCCGTTGTAGGGCGCGGTGGTGCCGGTCAACCCGTAGCGCGCCACGATGCGGGCGATGACGGCGTTGCCTCCGCTGCGATCCCAAAAGGTCTGAGCCGCGCTGTCGTCGGAGGACCGCAGCATGACGTCGAGCGAGTTGCGGTCGGCCGCAGTCAGTTTCGTCTCGCCTTTGGATTCCTGCAGCAGCAGGTCGTCGGCGATGAACAGCTTCACCACCGAGGCGATCGGGAAGGGTTGGTTGGAGCCGTTCGAGATGAGCTGGCCGGTTTCGCGATCCAGCACGACGACCTCGATGTCGGCTCCGGCCTCGGCCGCATCGGCCGTGGCCTGACGGGTGCGGGCATCGAGACCGTCGAACGACGCGACGGGCGCGCGCGGGGCGATAACTGGTGCCAAGGGAGCGTTGTCAGCCGGTGGCATGCCACAGGCCTGCGCCTCACAACCGGTGACGAGCAGCGCCGCGATGACGATCGCCATGGTCGTCATGGCCGGCTTCGAGGGTCGCCTGTGCATCAGTCCTCCAAATCATCCAGAGCCAGGGGAGTGAGATGGACTCTGCGCCTGCCGGTTGGCTCAGCCTATCGGCCCCGCTCGTGGTCTGAGACGTGACGGCCATGGTGGACGAATGAATGACGCAGCGTTCGAGGATCTGGAGGAGCGGGTGTCCCGGGGAAGGCACGCCTAGTATCCGGTCCGTGGGGATGGGGAAACTGACACCGCGCCTGCGGCAAGGATTCATCGTCGGCGTGGTCGCCACCGTCGTGGTCGGCGCCCTGGTGGCATGTTCGCCGGGTTCTGCGCCGACTGCCCTGGGGCCGGACGTGCCGGTGCAGTCGGGCGAGCAGACCAGGGTTCCGTTTGCCTGGTTCGAGTACCGGCAGATGGGCGCCGACGCGAAGAACATCGTCTATCTCGGCGGTACGGGCGGGTTCGCGACACTAGCCTCGGGGGCGACGGAGCCGACTCCGATGAAGTCCAGCGGGAACCCTCCCGTGACGACGTTCGGGGTTGCGCCCGACGGCCGGCTGTCCTACCTCACTCTAGGCGGAAGCGCGGAGACGATCGCGCCCGGCTCCACCACCGCGACACCGCTACCCTTCGGCAAGCTCACCAAGCACAGCCAGATGGCGGTGGGCGGGGACGGTGCGGTGTACGTGGCCGACAACCAGCGCAAAAAGCTGTTGAAGCTCGCGCCCGGTGCGAGCGCACCGAGCGAGCTTCCCGTCGAATTCGCCGACGGGTTGGGGCACTTGGTGATCGATGCCGATGACACCCTGTACGCAGGAATGGGCGGCGAGATCGTGAAGATCGCGAAGAACGCGAAGACGCCAGAACCGGTTGCGGGGGTGCCGGACAACGTGAGTGGTCTGGCGGTGGACTCCGCCGGCAATCTCTACGCCGCCGATCGTCAGGCAGCCACCGTGTCCCGGCTGCCGGCCGGCGGAGGTGACTGGATCCAACTCCCGTTCAACGGTCTCCGCCGCCCATCCGCGATCACTGTCGACGCCGCGGGCAATGTCTACGTCATGGACATGAGCGTCCATATCAGCGATACCAAGGATTACCTCATCAAGCTCGCAGCGAAGTGATCGCACCCGAACGGTCGCGCCGAGGCGATCGAACAGACTCAACGGCGGACTAGACATCGTCCATGGCAGTTCGTAGCCTGTCCGAGACCTCCTCAGCCGGACCAGGAACGGTCCTTGCAGCGAAAGATCATGACAATTCGCATGACCTCGTTACGCCATGTACTTCGGCGAACGGCGTGCGGCTCGGCGGCTGCGGTCCTGGTGCTCACGACATTGATGGGCGGCGATGCCAAGGCGGACCCTGCCGCCGACGCGATGGCCAAGGTCCAGGAGCTGTCCCGGCAGGCGATCGAGAGTCGCGAGGCCGTGACGAATGCCCAGCGCGATGTCGACGCCAAAGTGGCTGCTCAGACCTCGGCCGAGGAACGCCACCGCGCCGACCTGAAGGCGCTCGAGGACGCGAATGCCCGGCTTCAGCCGTATCAAGCCGCGGTGAACCGGATCGCGGCGATGACCTACATGAGTGGTGGCGACGGTCAGATGGCGGCGGTGCTGACGGCGGCCTCGCCGCAACACCTGATCGACCGGTTGTCGCTCCAGCGGGTGGTCGCCGCCAAGACGGCGGATGACATGTTGGCCTTCAAGTCGGCGCACGAACGCGCGGCCGCCGCCGCCCACGCTTCGGAGGGATCTGCCGCCGACGCCCGTGCCGCCGCCGAGCAAGCGTCCGCGGTGCGCGCTGACCTGCAGGCCAAGTTGAAGGAGTTGTTGCGCCAGATCGCCGAGGCCGAGGCTCAGTACGGGGCATTGACACCGCAACAGCAAGCGGTTGTCGACAACGCCGCGATGGCCGTCATGCCTCCCGGCGACTCGGTTCCCGCCGCAGATATCCCGGAGGCATTGCCTGTCGGTGTGGCCTCCGAGATCGGGCTACAACCCAACACCATCCTGGCCGCCCGGGCCGTCAGCGCACGGTTTCCGCAGATCTCGGACATCGACGGCGTGCGGCCGGACTCGAAGCCCTGGCATCCCAATGGTCTGGCGATCGACATCATGATTCCCAATCCCGAAAGCCCCGAGGGCATCGCGCTCGGCGACGAGATCCTCGCGTTCGCGATGAGCAATGCGGCCCGATTCGGATTGCAGGACGTGATCTGGCGCGGCACCTACTACACGCCGTCCGGTCCGCAGGCGTCGGGTTACGGCCACTACGACCACGTGCACATCACCACGACACCGCGTCGCTGACCGAGAGATTCTGCCGACGGCGCGCTACGGGACCCGCAGGCCGGTGACGGCAAATTTCTCGACTTCGGCGACGTGCCCACCGGTCCACACCACCAACGTCAAAGCACCCGGCTGTGGTGGCGGCGAAATCTGGAGCGTCGCCGACCACGGCTCGGCCTCGCCACCCGCGGAGACGCAGCAGTAGTCCCCGAGCGGGTTCTCCTGAGTGCTTTGGCGGGCCTGCAGGTGCAGGCTTTCATCGACCCCGGTGATGGTGCCGCCCGCTTCGATCACAGCGGCCGCGGCGCTGGCGTACTGAGGTGTGGACAGGGTGAGCACGTCGTCGCGGCTGCCGACCACCTCCCACGGCGAGTTCGGGTCGGTGCCGAAGCGCGCCAGGTGGATTGTTGCGGCCGTTGTGAGCACATCGGTGGGCAACGCGTAGCCGACGCCCACCCAGGCCTCGTCGGCGTGTTCGGTAACCGTGGTGGTTCGGTTGATCTCCTTGAACCCCAAGTAGTCCTGGGCGAACAGCAGTGCAGTGGCCTTCGGGTCGGCGTGCCAGGGCTCCGCGGCGGTGCCCTCCCGAAGCCAGCGGTCCGCCTCGCCGCGCGATGCGAACGGCCACAAAGGTTGGTAGGCGAAGCCCTCGGGTGTCGGGGCGGTCGTGGTGACGACGGGATCGGCCCGTGCCGGGAGAGCCGACGGGCCGGGACCGATGGCGACGGTCGCGCCGAGTAACAGTGCGCACCACGCGGCCCTGCTGCGGGCGGGTGTCATCTCTGGATGGTGCGCCGGGGCGGCCGGTCCGCCGACGTCACGGATGCAGGTTCCATTGCCCGCAATCCTGCGCCAGGACGTCGTTGACGTCGACACGTAGACCGCCGACCACCGGTCCGGGATTCGACGCGGTGTCGATGATGCGCTGGTACAGAACGGCGGCGGGGTGGACCTGCCCGCCTGACCAAGACCGGGTCTGCCAGGCCCACGCGCGACCGGGCGTGCTCGATCTCCCTATGACGCCGTCGGCAATGGCCCACTGGCACGGCCTGATGCCCGCGTAGATGCCGGTGCGCTGCACGCCGAGCACCGAGTTGATTCCGCGAAACCACGGCAGCGCAACGGAATTCCAGGTGTTGCGGTCGATGTCGTCGTCGACGCTGAAGAAGATCGGTGCGCTCCGGCCGCCACCTGCCGCAGTGTGCAGATTCCAGGCGGTGCGCGCATCGGCGACACCGCCGGCATACCCGCGCGTGAAGTCCGACGGGGCCGTTCCCCCCGGCTTGCCGTACTGGTAGTTGCTGACGATCACCAGTCCGGCGGCGGTCAGCTCTCGGGCGTAGGGAAGGGTGATCGGCTTGGCGCCGAAGGATGAGCCGGGCCGCGACGTCGATACGTAGTTGATCACCCCGGAGTGGCCTGCGGCCCGGATGTCGCGGGCCGGGATCTGACGCATGGCGAAGTCGATCAACGTGGGGGCGGCGGCGGACGCGGGGGGCGCGCCGAGACCTGCGGTTGCCGCGCCCAGTCCGGCCAGCGCCGACACCGCGGTGGCATAGCGCAGTGCGTCACGCCGGGAAACCTTCACGGCGTGATGTTAACCAAGTGACGCTTGTTACTGTTGAGGCCTCGCCGGGCGGGACGCGTTCGATGACATTCCGTTATCCGGCGGCCAGGTCACAGCTCGCCCGGCCACCCCGTTTCCAGCGGGAACTGATTCTCGATCAGATGGCGCTTCAAGACCTTCCCCGTGGCGGTGCGGGGAAGCCGATCGACGAACCTGACATCACGTGGAATCGAGAAGCGGCTCAGGCGGTTGCGGACGTAGTTCTTGACGGTGTCTTCGTCGAGCGACGCGCCCTCGGTTCGGACGACGAACGCCGCCAGGCGTTGACCGAACTCCGGATCTGGAACGCCGACCACCGCGACGTCGGCGACCTGTGGCAAGACGGCGATGGCTTCCTCCACCGGCCGCGGAAAAACGTTCTCACCGCCGGAAATGATCATGTCGTCGTCACGTCCGGCCACGAAGAGTCGTCCGGAGCCATCGACGTAGCCGAGATCGCCGGTATCCATCAGCCGGTCTTCGACGGCAGGCGATGCCGCATTCGTGTAGCCGTCGAACAACATGTCATTGCCGACGAAGATCCGGCCGACGGCGCCGACCGGGGCGATGCCACCGTGGTCGTCGAGAATGGCGATGCGAGTACCCAGGGGTGGCCGACCCGCCGTGGTCGGGGCGACGCGCAGGTCGGCGGGGTCGGCGATCGTCGCCCAAGACACCTCGGTGGACCCGTAGAAGTTGTACAGCACGTCGCCGAAGGTCTCCATGAACTTGGTGACGGCAGCGCCCGGAATAGGAGACCCGCTGCTCGCGACCACCTTCAGTGATGAGGTGTCGTATCGGCCGACCACGTCGGCAGGCAACTCGAGAATGCGCTGCAGCATCACCGGAACCAAGACCAGCACGGTGCAACGATGGCGCTCAACGGCTTTGAGGCATTCTTCGGCGTCGAACCGGTCCATCAGCACCACCGTGGCCAGCAGTGGGGCACTCACTTGTAGCGCGGCCAGGCCCCAGGTGTGAAACAGCGGCGCACACAGCAGCATTACCTCGCCGTGGTGCAGCGGCATGCGCGACAACATCGCGGCGATCGCGCCGAAGCCGGGCGGAGTGGGACGCCGGGCGCCCTTGGGCGTGCCGGTGGTGCCCGAGGTGAGAGCTATCAGCCTGCCGGGTTGTTTCGGTGGGGCCACCGATGCCGCACCGGTGCCGGTCGCGATGAGGTCTTCGATCGAGCGGCGCTGCGGGGTGGCCGAATTGGCGCGCAGTGAGATTCGCGGGATATCCGCGGGCACATACCGCACCTCAGGTTCGAAGTCACCGTCGACGAAGATGGCGTCGACGTCGTGACGGTTGACGATGTCCTCGATCGCGCGAGCGGCCAGGCCGGTGTTGAGCAACACCAGGTCGGCACCCAGCTTGCTGGCCGCCACCATGCACTCGAACATGGCCGAATGGTTGCGGGCGAGAACCGCGAACGTGCTGTCGCTGGTGAAACCGATTACCGCAAGGCCCGACGCCAACTGGCTGGTGCGCTCGGCCAGATCGGCGTACGTCGACGTCCCGTACCGGTCTATCGATGCCGTGGTGCGTGGTGATCGCACGGCGGCCGCCGTGAGTCCACCGGCGAGCGTGAACCCCCATTTGGCAAGCGAATTGAGTTGGCGAAGACCGCGATCGGGTCGAGATGCGCGCACCACACCGCTGGTGATCATGGTCTTCAAGACGTTGAGATGCAGCGATCGACCGTCGCCCATGTTGACCAGCTGTGCGGTCGGCCTGCCGGTGAGATGGTCCGAGATTCGCTGCAGCCCTTCGCGGATCCAATTCTCGACGGCGCTGTCACTGGCTTTGGCGATGTCGGGATGCAGCGCGCCGACGGCGAAGATCCTCAGGGCGATCCGGGCGCCGCTTCCTTGCGGGGTCAGCCGAATCGAGGCGAAACAACGGCCCGTCTGCGGTGCATCCAGGCGCAGCTCCGTACCGGGCAGGCGGACCGTCCTGCGCATGTCATGGACCACGACGGCACCGCGCGGGGTGGCCACCCGCACCTCGAACAACTGCGGGTCTCCGGCGACCTGTTCGCACGAACCGACGCCGCGAAAGAACCGTGGGTACAGATTCGGTGCCTCCAGGATGGGCCAGATTTCCGGGCAGGGGTGATCGAGCGTTGTGTCGACGGCGATCACGTCTCGTGCCACGGTGGTTCCGCCAGAGCGTCGGTAGTCAGCTGCGACTAGCCATTTTGGTTCATCTGTCGGCGGTACGGACCTGTTTCGCCAACGAAGCCGGAGGTAGCCATTCCGCGAGTCCGGTTCCGGCAGGGGCTGGAGATGCACCGTATCCCTGGCTACGCTCACGCCGTGACGCCATTTGCTTCACGGCGTGAAGTCCTCAGGTACGCGGTGCTGGCAGTCCCGGCGTTGGCCGCGCCGGCCGCGTTGGGC
>NZ_LT546207.1:4662259-4711255 GCF_900078665.2 Mycolicibacterium houstonense
GAGGACATCGATGCCACCACATGGAAAACACTGGCGGTGCAGTGGTTTCGGGGAATCAACTCCGCGCTGGGGGTGGCCCGTACCGGCATCTACGGCGGCCGCAGGCAGTGCGGTTGGGCGATTGCCGACGGCGTCGTCGGATCGTCGTCCAGTCCCGGCTACCGCTGGGCCTGGCAGACCAAGGCGTGGTCACGGGGCGAGCGTGAGCCGGCGGCCGTGTTGTTTCAGCGGGAGGTCGTCACCGCATCCGATCCCGGGTTCGTGATCGACGGCGTCCACGTCGACGTAAATGATGTTCTCGCAGCCGATTTCGGCCAGTGGGAGCTTTCCCGATGAACCAGGTAACCCGACCGTAGGAGCCGATCCATGAGCAATCCCGAAGCCACACGCGCCGTTGCCGCCACCGGTGCGGCCATGGAGCAGGCGGTGGCCACATTCATGCTGCACCCGGAGACTTTCGGGCAGAGCGTCGCGGCCGGGTATCAGAACCCGTTGGCGCACTACGTCGCCGGCCGCGGCGGGGTATTGGGTGAGGCCACCGGCGCCACGGTCAGCGCGGTCTTCGCCGTGTTCGAGCCGACGGGGCTCGCGGCGATGTGGGACGAGGGTGTCGCAGTGCGCGGTGCCGCCGGTGCGGCGCAACTGTATTGGGAGCAGGCGGCGGATTTCGGGCGCAAATACCTCGCCGGCGCGCAGGGCCTCGATCGGATTGCTGCTCTGGGAGAGAAGCTGATCGCCGCGACGCCGGTAGCCGGGTTGCCGCTGTTCGCCGGCTGGCGTGCGATGCCGTTGGCCGACGATGCGGCCGCACGCGCGTTCCAGGTGATGTTCGTGCTCCGGGAACTGCGTGCCGGTGTGCACTTCAATGCGCTCACGATCTCCGGCATCGCCCCGGTCGAGGCGCACATGCTCAACAAGGGGCCGCAGTACACCGCGATGTTCGGGTGGCCTGAGCCGTACGCCGACGGTGCGGACAAGAAGGACCGCTACGACGAGATCGAGCTGGCGACCAACCGGCGGATGGCCGAGCTCTTCGCCGCTGCCCTCGAGGAGGGCCAGGTCGAGGACCTCGCGCAGCTGAGCGCCCAAGCGCTGGCGACATTGAAGGCCAACGTCTGAAGCTGCCGACACACCGCCGAGAGGTGTACGTTGTATATATACGGCGTATATCTAGGAGGTTCTCATGACTCCGCTCTCTGTGATCGCGCTGTGTCTGGTCGCGGTCACGTTCGGGTTGTCCCTGGCACACGCGCTGGAGTATCCGGGCAAGGTGCGGTTGGACGAGCCGACGTATCGGTCCGTGCAGGCGATCTACTACCCGGGGTTCACCATCGGTGGCCTGGTCGGCGAGCTCGGTTCGTTGATCTCGGTCGCGCTGCTGCTGGCCATCACCCCGGCCGATTCGCCTCGGTTCGGGTGGACCGCGGCCGCCCTGGGCTTCATGGTGCTGGTGCACCTGACGTACTGGTTCGTCACTCATCCGGTGAACCGCGCTTGGCTGGCGGGCACGCAGGTGTCCGCGGCCGGCCGGAAGTTCTTCGCGACGCACTCGGCCGGTGAGTCAGATTGGCGGCACATGCGCAACGTGTGGGAGATGTCGCACGTGGCCCGCGCAGTGCTGGCCGCACTGAGCTTCCTCGCGCTCACCGTGGCCGCGGTGTAGCAGCGGTGCCGAATCGCATGCCACGCGGGCTTTCCCGCGACAAGATCGTCGCCGTCGGCCTCGAGATGGTCAATCAACGGGGCGCCGACGCGCTCACCATGCGCGGCCTGGCGCAGGCGCTCGGCGTGACGCCGATGGCGATCTACAACCACTTCGACGACAAGGGCGACCTGTTGCGCGCGATCGCAGATCAGGCGATCAGCGGCATGGACTTCGATGGCGGTCATGCCGAGTGGCAGCCTCAGTTGCGGCACTGCTTCACGGCGTTGCGCGATACTTGCCTGCGCAATCCGGCCCTGCCCCGCCTGCTCGAGATCGATGGTGTCGCACCGGCTTCCGCGCTGGCGCCCATGCAGGTGGCGGTGGCCGCACTGGGCCGCGCCGGTCTGAGCGAGATCGACAGCGTGCGGACGTTCTTCCTGCTCGTCGGGTTCACGCTCAGCCAGGTGAGCTATCAGCTGCACGGGCCCATCCCGGATCTGGAGCCGGCGCGGCGCCCGGAGTCGGCGTTGCCCGCCGATTGGGACTTCGACGCCGGCTTCGAGCACGGCCTCACGCTCATCACCGAAGGTGTGATCGCGATGGCCAATCGCGAGAAGCGCTGATGCGCTCGGCGGTTCAGCCGAGCATGCCCGGCCTGCCGGATATCAGCGGAAGCGCATGTTCAGCGTCGCCAGGCCGAAGATCTTCCGGCCGCCGGACTTCGCGCCGACGATGACGACACCGGAGCGGGTTTCCGGATCCAGCGACTTGATCCGGCCGCTGTACTCGATGTCCGTCCCCTCGGCGGGCACGACGGCGGGCTGCGACAGCCGCACCGCGTAGCGGGTGACGGCGCCGGGGTCGCCCGACCAGGCGGAGGCGAACGACGCGCCCAAGCCCATGGTGAGCATTCCGTGGGCGAGCACGTCGGGCTGGCCTGCGAGCTTGGCGATGTTCTCGTCCCAGTGCAGGGGGTTGGCGTCGCCGGCCACACCCGCGTAATTGACCAGGTCACCGCGGGACAGTCGCGTGTGGTGCACCGGCAACTCGTCGCCGACCGCGACGTCGTCGAAGGACGGTGACGCCAGCGTGCGGCTGGCGTCGGCCTGGGCGATCCGGAGGTCGCCTTCGGGACGCAGCGTCTTCACGTATGGCGCACCGGAGTCTTCGGCACCGAGCATGTTGATGCCGTGCATCATCACGCCTGCCACGGCCGGACGGATGGCCGCGTCGACATCCTCGGCGCCCACGCCGACGACGGTCGTGTGCAGGGTGTGCACCACCTCACCGGCGGTATCGGTGAAGGTGTTGGTCACCGTGATCAGGTCTCGGCCGGCGATCCGGCGGACCGATGCCAGCTCGATATCGATGCGAAGCTCATCGCCCTCGACGATCGGGCGGTGTTGCTCGAACACTTCCTCGGTCTGCAGGTACATGTCGTAACCGACGACCACCTGCTCGAACATGCGCTGGTTGCAGGCCATGGCCGGGCCGGATGTGAACGTCAGCGGCGCCACCAGGCCGGAGTAGCCGAGCTTTTGTGCGGCGGCGACATCCCAGTGCGCGGGGTGATAGTCCTGCACGGCGCGGGCGAACTCGCGGATCTTTTCGCGGCCCACCAGGTAGGTGTCGTCCATCTGGTAGTAGTGGCCGACCCGGGATTCGAGCGTCGACGTGTCTGCTGCTGCGGTCATGAATGTGCCTAACGTTTCTGTCGGCTTGTTCGCTGTGGCCGACGAAAGCACATTAACGTCTTGCCGCCGCGGCCATGCGCCAGCCCGGCGCTATGCCGAGAAGCGGCGGGTGGCGCGCCGCTCGAGGGCGGCGAGGGCACGGCCCCCCCCATCGATGTTCTCTTCCTCCAACCGGATGCCCCCCAGCAGGGGCCAGGAGGGNGTCGGCCTCGGCCAGAAATGCCTCTTCGGTTCGTCCGGCCAGCAGATGATCCTGCGCGCGCCGGTAGCGGGCGAGTTTTGCGGTGGCCCAGTCCAGCCGCTCGGCGAGGGCGGCGCGAACCGCTTCGACGTTGCCGGAGTCCACCGCCTGGATCTGGACCAGCAGGTCTTCGCGGATCGCCCCGGGCTTCGGTGGGATCGCGGTGAACTCGAGCAAGGCGGCCCGCCCGTCATCGGTCAGCGAGTACAGCCGCTTGTTCGGCCGGCGATCCTGTTCGACGAGGCGGGCCGTGATGAGCCCGTCGGCCGCCATGCGGTCCAGCTCACGGTAGAGCTGCTGGGGGGTGGCCATCCAGAAGTTCGCCACCGACGCGTCGAACCCTTTGGCCAGGTCATAGCCCGATGCCTCGCCGTCGAGGAGGGTGGCCAGGATCGCGTCGCGCAGCGCCATGCGCCGATGTTAGCAGCGAAGTTAATAATCAAAATGTTGACTATGGAATCGCGCCGCGCCTAGCATCGCCGCTGTCGAAAAAAGTGGAGGTGGACATGCATCCGTTCCGGAAGGCAGTGGAGGCCCGCGACGCGGCCGCGATGGAAGCACTCTTGGCCGATGACGTGGTGTTCACCAGTCCGGTGGCGTTCAAGCCGTATCCGGGCAAGCCGATCACCGCGGCGATCCTGCGGGCGGTACTGCGGGTCTTCGAGGACTTCCGGTACATCCGGGAGATCGCCGACGCCTCGGGACGCGATCATGCGCTGGTCTTCGAGGCGACCGTGGACGGCAAGAAGATCACCGGCTGCGACTTCCTGCACCTCGACGACGACGGCAAGATCGACGACTTCATGGTGATGGTGCGGCCACTGTCGGGCGCGACCGCACTGGCCGAGGCCATGGGCGCCCAGTTCGAGCGGATCAAAGAAGAAGCCGCGGAACAGATTCAGCGAGAGTCCGCTCAAGCGTAGGCGCGACGAGCCCTACGGCTTGATCAGCGTCCCCGCGTCCGACGCCGCCTTCTGCAATTCGGGGATCGTCATGTCGGCGTAGTCGGCGTTGACCGGTCCGGCCGGGTAGCCCAGCCACGGCACCACGCCGGGGTCCGGGGTGACACCCAGGTGGTAGGCCTGAATGCCGGGCAGGTGGTACTGCAGGAAGTTCACCGCGATGTCGACGACGAAGATGGCGGCTCCGATGGGGCCGGTGCTCAACAACGCCGCCGAGTTCATCAGGGGGATCGCGGCGTCGGGATTGCCGATCATCACGATCGAGCCGTAGTGCGGCTTGCTGCCGCCGCCGGGCACGTACGGCATGAACGGCTGCAGCCCGGGCAGGTCGGTGGAGAAGTACGCGGCGGTGTCGCCGTAGGTCAGGATGTTGACGAATCCGGAGTTGGCGCCGTTGCCCGGGACCGTCGTGTTGAGGCCGGGGCTCTCGAATGCGATGCCGCCCAGGCCGGTTTGTTGAGCGACGTAGGACGCCTCCCAACCGCCGAGCGAGTGGCCGGTGAGGAAGATGTCCTCCCGGCGGTAACCCTGCGCGACGGCCGCGGCCTCGACCTCCTGCTGGAACGCCAGGGCATCGGTGAATGCCTGGGGCGTGGTGTCGGTGAAGATCACCTGCATGTCGGTGATCACCTGGGAGACGGCGATCAGCGGATTGTGGAGCAGGTTCGTGCCGCCGGTAGTGCCCTGGTAGGCGATGATGATCTGGCCCTCGGGGGTGACCCACGCCTTGGCGGACATCCCGGTCAGCACGTTCGTCGATTCCATCTGCTTGCCGTCGACCACAAAGGGTTTCAGATCGCCCGGGGTGCCGCCGAAGACGTAGGCCGCGGTCGCGGCGTTGAGGAACTGGGACACCGTCGGGGACTTGCCGGTGGTGGGTCCGTCGTAGACCAGCTTCGGCGGAACCTCTTGCATGGCGGGCGGTTTGGTCAGGCCCAGCCGACCCTCGATCTCGCGGAACGCGGCGAACAACGCGTCGTTGATCGGCGCGAAATTCAGCGGGCCGTCCGGACCGTTGGCCGAGGTGGTGATGTCGAGTACTTCCAGCACCGAGTTGACGATGCGGCCGGGCAGTGCCGCGATCTTCGCGATCGGCGACAACGGCTCGGGCTCGCTCGGAGCGGTGGTGGTGGTCGGGGTCGTGACGGCCGCGGCCTTGGGGGCGACCAGCGTGATCGTCTTCGTCGGAATCGAGGGAGCGGCCGACGCGATCTCGGTGAGGTCGGGCAGCGTTGGCCGCTTCGCTGCCACCGGCGTCAGAGATGGTGCCAGGGCGGAGTCCATCACCGTCGACGGGGTCAGTGCGGCAAGGCGTTTCACCTCGGCGCGCGGTGTGGGCTCGGGGTTGACGGATCGCGGGCCACCGGCACGCAATCCCGGATTGTGCGTGGCTGAGCGGAGGATCTTGCTCAGCCTCTCGGTGGCCGTTTCCGGCTGCGGCGACGCCGAGGCGGGCGGTTCGGCGGGAGATTGGCTGGTCGGGGTTTCGGTGGCCGGCGGGGTGGCCTCGTCGGCGTCAGGGCCGGGGTCGGGCGAGTCCGGAACGGCGGGTTTTGGCGCCAACCGGGGGCGGTTCCCTTTNCCGTTGACGACCCCGAAGTCTGCCCTGAGGTCTGGCCGGACACGGAGCCACCTGAGGTGCCGGAGGAATCCGAGGCGCCGGGCGCCGCCCACGCCACGGCCTGACCGCTCGCGCCGGCCAGGCCGATCCCGATTCCGACCGCGACGACTGCCATCCCGTACCGCATCGGCATGCGTCTGGCGTCTTGCGGGCAGCGTGAACTGTGCACCATTACGGATGTCCCCCTTGATATCCCACGGCGATGTCCGCATCGGCCGGTGACAGGAATGTCAGGGACGGCGCACACACGCCGGGTCAATATATGACAGCGGGCGATGTCATTCGGGGCTTTTGACAGGTTGCCGCGGGCGGGGGATGGCGGCCAGGCCATTGCGCCGCACCGTGGTCATGAGGGTGAACCACCACGGTCGGGCCGGATTGGGCTCAAGGCCATTGGCGATGCGGTGGATCTGGTCGGTGTGCCACTGCACGTCGAGCAGCGCGTCGGCGGCGTGCAGGTCGACGACGCGGCCCAGCAATGCGCGAGCCGCGATACGTGGGGTTCCGGCGGCGGCGTAATGCCCGGTGTCGGCGAGCAGACGTCGCGCGGCTTCCGGGTCGACGCATAGTGGGCGTCCGAGGCCGACGATGTCGCAGGCAACGTCGGCGAGCGCTCGATCCATCGCACTGCGTGACCGGAAGCCGCCGGTGACGGCGAGCGGTACGTTGCCGGCATGCGACCGAACCCGTTCGGCGTAGGTGAGGAAGTAGGCCTCGCGTTCGCGGGTGCTCTGCCGCGCGGTGGATCCCATCATCGCCGGCCGCTCGAATGTGCCGCCGCTGATCTCGATCAGGTCGATCTGCTCGTCGGCCAGCCGCGCGACGACGTGCTCGGATTCGTCCTCGGTGAAGCCGCCGCGTTGAAAGTCGGCCGAGTTCAGCTTGATCGCCACGGGAAACGCGTCGCCGACCGCGGCGCGTACCGCTCGTAGCACCTCGACCGGGAAGCGCATCCGGCGCTCGAGGTCGCCACCCCATTCGTCGTCGCGCCGGTTGACCAACGGGGACAGGAACTGCGAGACGAGATAGCCATGGGCGCCGTGCAACTGCACACCGTCGAACCCGGCGTCCTTGACGACAGCGGCGGCGGTCGCGAAGCGCCGCACCATCGCCTCGATCTCGTCACCGGTCAGCGCGCGCGGGCGTGGTGCACCGGGAATGGCCAGCGGGACTTCGCTGGGCGCGACGGGCCGCGTCCGCCCGGCAAGTGGATTGGCCTGGCGCCCAGGGTGATTGAGCTGCACCCAGATGCGGGTGCCGCCGCTCTTCGCGGCGCTTGCCCAACGGCACAGCTGATCGTGATCGCGATCGTCTTCGATGGCGACATTGCGTGGCTCGGCCAGGTGATGCCGGTCCACCGTCACATTGCCGGTGATGATCAATCCGCATCCGCTGCGTCCCCAGCGGTCGTAGAGGTGTTCCAGCTGCGGTGTCGGAGCGTGTTCACGGTCGCTCAACTGCTCACTGAGCCCGGCTTTCATCAGCCGATTGGCCAGGGTTTGTCCACAGGCCAGGGTCAGCGGCTGATCGACGCGACTCATCGGCCAAGTATTGCATGATTCCTCAGTTTTTGAAGTCGCGTTCAGATATGGTGATCGTTCATGCGGACCCTCGTGGCGGCGATACAACTCGAAGCGGTGGTCGGAGACGTTGCCGCCAACCTTGCGGCGACCGAACGGCTCGCCGACGAGGCCGGCCGCGCGGGGGCGCGGATCATCGCGCTGCCCGAGTTCTTCTCCACGGGCATCGGGTTCGTCGACGGGCTGAAAGACTCGGCGTTGCCGCCCGACGGCGTGGCCACCGAGTTGCTCCACGCCCTGGCCCGTCGACACCGGGCCCTGGTCGGTGGCTCGTTCCTGTGTCGCGATGCCGACGGGCACGTGCGCAACGCATACCTTGCCGTCGGCCCGGACGGTGTCGTCGGGCGGCACGACAAGGATCTACCGACCATGTGGGAGAACGCTTTCTACATCGGCGGCCAGGACGACGGGGTGTTTTCCAACGGCGACCACCACGTCGGGGCCGCGGTCTGCTGGGAGTTGATGCGCACGCAGACGGTTCGCCGGATGCGGTCACGTGTCGACGTCGTCATGACCGGCTCGGGGTGGTGGTCGGTTCCGCAGTGGACTCCGCGCGCCCTGTTCGACCGGTGGGAACGCGATAACTGCGCGACCGCTCGGACCGCAGCGGCGTCGTTCGCGAAATATGTTGGTGCACCGGTGCTTCACGCGGCGCATGCCGGAGAGTTGACGTGCCCGATGCCGTGGTTGCCCGTGGGCTACGAAGGTCATTTCGAGGGATCGACGCTCATCGCCGATGCGAACGGGACGGTCATCGCCGAACGCCGGGCCGATGAGGGCGAAGGCCTCGTCCTGGGTGCGATCGAGATCGGGCGCCGACCACCGTCACTCGAACCGCCGGACCGGTACTGGCTGCATTCTCGCGGCGCGCTCGCGAGCGCAACCTGGCACTACCAACGCTGGCACGGCAGGCGCTGGTACCGGAGTCACGTGGCGAGGGTCTGAGGCGACCTTTCATGCCTGCAGGGCATCCCGAACCAGTCCGCGACCGAGTTCGAGGCAATGCTCAAGCTGGGTGAAGCTGAGGGCGAGATCGTCCTGGCGCAAGGCCAGCGCGATCACGCCGTTCCAGGCGCCCCAGAGGAATTGCATCGTGGTGGGTACGTCGACGTCGCGGATCAGGCCGGCGTCGCGCGCCTCGGCGAGGTCGGCTTCGACGTTGCCGACGATCCGCCGCACGCGGGCCGCGATCCGCCGCTCGGCGTCTTCGAGCGTCCCGCCGCTGGATGGTTCCAGCACGCGCAGTACCACGATCCTGAACTTGTCCGGGTGGTCGAGGAAGAAGCGTAGGTAGCAGTCCCCGGATTGCAGTACCCGATCGAACGGCCCGCTATCCCGGTCGACCCGGGCCATGTACTCCTCGTTGACATCGAGTGCGCGCTCGACGAGCGCAAGGTACAACCCGTCCTTCGACTCGAAATGGAAGTACACGGTTCCGACCGAAACATCGGCCGCCGTGGCGATTTCATCGACAGTCGTCCGGGTCAGGCCTTTCACCGCGAACAGCCGCTCGGCGGCGTCCATGATCGGGCCCGCCGTACGCATCCGGCGACGCTGTGCCCGGTCGCTGAGACTTTTTTCCGCCATACCGAACCGAACGCTACCTGAGGAGGATTTGTGAACGAGTCAACCCGAGCCCTGTTCGAGCGGTACCACGCCGCGTGGACGGCTCATGATCCCGATGCCATCGCGCGTTTGCACAGCGCGGACTCGGTGTTTCACGTGCACGCGGGTCAGGATCCGGCGCGGGGGCCGGATGCGATCCGACAGGCCGCGGCCGGCGTCTTCGCCCTCGTGCCGGACCTTCGCTTCGAACCGGTGTCCCTGCGGGTGGGAGAGGACTACTGGGTGGCGGAGTGGACGATGACCGGAACCACGCCCACGGGTTTCCCGGTCGAGATCGACCTGGTGGACGTCGTGTCGGTCGAGTCGGGTCTGGTCACGAGCAAGCAGTCCTACCTCGACGGTGCTGCCATGCAGGCCGCGATTGACTCTTGACGCCGTTTGGCTCTTGACAACATACAACCAATCGGTTGTACATTTGGTTCGTGACCGAGGACGACGAGGACCGGGCAGATGCCCTGTTCCACGCGCTCGCCGACCGGACCAGGCGTGACATCATGCGTCGGGTCCTGGCGGGGGAGCATTCGGTCTCCGTGCTCGCGGCGAAGTACGACATGAGCTTCGCCGCGGTACAGAAGCACGTCGCCGTGCTGGAAAGGGCCGGTCTGCTGGCCAAGCGACGCGTTGGTCGCGAGCAGCTGGCCAGCGGCGACGTGCAGGCAGTGCGGTCGGTGGCGTCCATGTTGACTGAGCTGGAACAGGTTTGGCGTGGACGCATCGCCCGCATCGACGAACTCATCGCATCCGATCACAAGGAGGACTGAATCATGCCGGTTACCGACGTTCAGCACGATCTCGACAGGCTCACGTTGACCATCACCGCCGATTTCGCCGCGCCGGTGGCGCGCGTCTGGCAGGTCTACGCCGACCCGCGTCAGCTGGAGAAGGTGTGGGGCCCACCGACTTTCCCGGCTACGGTGGTCGACCACAGCCTGGTCCCGGGCGGTCGCGTGACATACTTCATGACCGGCCCGGAGGGCGAGAAGTACGCCGGGTACTGGGAGATCACGGCCGTCGACGAGCCGACGAGCTTCTCCTTCGACGACGGTTTCGCCGACGAGGATTTCAACCCGAACCCCGATATGCCGGTCTCCAAGAACGTCTACACCTTCGCCGAGCACGACGGCGGCACGCGCGCGGTGTACGTCAGCACCTACGCGTCCGCCGAGGCGCTTCAGCAGGTACTGGACATGGGTGTGGTCGAGGGCGCCTCCTCGGCGATCAACCAGATCGACGATCTGCTGGCCGCCTGATCGGCGGTCGGGACCCGGTGCCCGTGGTTACCGATGCCGCCCGGCGGGCGTGGCCACGGCCCGGGACTCGAGTTCGTCGTCTTCGGCGTTGTTGTCACTGGACAGCATCACCGCGGTGATCGGGACGACCAGGGCCAGAAGGCCGATCACGAAGACCGGGAACAGGAACGAGAACACCTCGGGGCCACCGGGAACCGGCAGCGTGTGGTCCACATTCACCCGCACCGCGGCCATTCCGGTGTAGTGCATGCCGGTGACGGCCACACCCATGACGAGGCCCGCGACGAACCGCAGTCCGCGCGACTCGAGCACCTGGGTGAACCACAGCGCCGCGGTGGCCGCCACGACGGCGATCACGAAGGACAGGACGACCAGTATGGTGTCGTAGGAGATCGTGCCCTGCATCTGCACCGCCCACATGCCGGTGTAGTGCATGACCGCGACGGCCAGGCCGGTGATCACGCCGCCGGCCAGCAGCCGGCGCAGATCGAAGGTCCGGCCGATCGTGATCAATCCGACGAACACGGCCGCGATCGCGAGCACCGCCGAGGCGATCGTCCAACCGAGGTGGTAGCGAACCATGCTGTTGGGAATTGCGAAGCCGAGCATCGCGATGAAGTGCATGAGCCAGATCCCGACGCCGCCGATGGCGATCGAGGCCATGAGCAACCAGCGCAGCCGGTCGCGCCCGTCGGTTGCCGTTGCGCCGCAACGGGTACAGGCCAGCCCGACGACCGAGCCGGTCACCGAGACGATGTACGCCAGGAACAGCAGCCAGAGGCCCATGTCGAAGTGGTGTACTTGGTGGTTCATGATGCGTTCCTCTGGGCGGTGAGACTTTCGGGTAGGTCAGATCGCGGTCGTCGGCAGACGATCCAGCGCAAACGAGGTGATCGCGATCAACGCGTTCTTGGCCGATTCACGTTGCCTGGCGTCGACATTGATGATCGGGACGGTGGGGGACACGGACAGTGCCTCGCGAAGTTCCTCGACGGAGTGCGTCGGGGAATCCTCGAACTGGTTGACCGCGATCAGGAAGGGCAGGCTGCGGGCCTCGAAGAAGTCGACGGCCGCGAAGCTGTCCTCGAGCCTGCGGGTGTCGACGAGCACCACCGCGCCGATCGCGCCGTGCACCAGGTCATCCCACATGAACCAGAACCGCCGCTGACCCGGCGTGCCGAACAGGTAGAGCACCAGATCGTCGGCGATCGTGATACGGCCGAAATCCATGGCGACCGTGGTGGTTTCCTTGCCAGGAATGGCGTCGAGGTCGTCGTGGCCCTGCGAGGCGTTGGTGACGAGAGCCTCGGTGCGCAACGGCACGATCTCCGACACGGCGCCGACGAACGTGGTCTTGCCGACGCCGAAGCCGCCCGCGACCACGATCTTCGTCGACGACACCGTGGTGCCGGAGTCAGATTGCGCGTAATCCACTGAGGGTCCTTTCGATCAATCGGCGCCGTTCCGCAACGGTCGAACGGTCGGTCAGGGTGGCGTGCACACGGAGGTGGCCGCTGTCCACCAGATCGCCGACCAGTACCCGGGTTACGCCGATGGGCAGCCCGGCGTAGGCCGAGATCTCGGCGATCGACGGCTTGTCGCTGCACAACCTGACGATGACCGCGGGAATGTCGCCGGGCGCGCAGTCGAGCTCAGCGCCGGATAGCAGTGCCTCGACCGGAGCCTCGATGGGCATGTCGACGCGGGCCCGGGTGCGTCCACCGGTCAGTGTGTACGGCCTGGCCCGGCTGGCCGTGGGCTTCTGGGGTTTGTCCATGCTGAGGGTCATCGAGCTCCACGCGTGGCCCGCGGGGTGGCCTCCACGGTCTTGCCGACCCGGTCGACGAGCAGCGCCATCTCGTAGCCGACCTGGCCGATATCGCACGAGATCGACGCCAGGGTGGCCAGATACGAGCCGTTGCCGACGCCCATCAACAGCAGGAAACCGTCGTCCATCTCGACGATGGACTGGCGCACGTTTCCGGCCTCGAACAGCCGGGCGGCGCCGGTCGACAGGCTGGCCAAGCCGGAGGTGACGGCGGCCAATTGCTCCGCGCGATCCGACGGCAGGTGTGAGTTGGACGCCATCAGCAGGCCGTCGGCCGACACCAGAATCGCATGGGATACACCCGGCACGTCGCGGACGAAGTTCGACACGAACCAGTCGAGGGTTCCTGAGGACGGTGCAGCAGACCCGGCGGGCCGACCTTGGGATTGCGTGCCGGTGTTCATCGATCTCCTTCGATTCGGCGGTGTGCTGCGTCGGTTTCGGCTCTGCCTCTGCGAACGCCGGCCAGCTGCCGGCTGAGGATGTCTCGGATGGCCGCGGGATCGTTGGCCGCGTCGGCTCGGGCGTGCGACCCCGATCTTGCCTCATCGGGCACCAGACGCGCGCCCCGTTCGCGAATCGGCAATCCGGATGCGGTGTGCCGCTTGGGTTCCTGCTCGTCGGCCTTCGCAGCCGCGGCCCAGCTCGCGTCCGCCGCGCTGGCCCAGACCCGGGACCGCGATTCCGGCGCGGTCGGGTCCATCAGCCACTCCGAGGTCATGCGCTCGAAGATCGGCGCGCTCTCGGACTCGATGTCCAGGCGCATGCCTTCGGTGGCCGGAGCCGGCTGGGGTGCGGGTGGTGCCGGTTCGGGTGCGGCGGGTGGTGCCGGTTCGGCCGGCGCGGCGGTCGAGGTCGTGAAGTACGACAGCGGGTTGCCCCGCTGCTGGCGTTCCGGCTCCTCGGTGGGCTGGGCTTTCAGGCCAGTGGCGGCCGGGAAGCCGTTCACCCCGCTGGCGCCGGGGGAGCGTTTCGGCAGCCCGTTCACGGTGGCCTGCGCGGGGGTGCTCATCTCGCGCGAGGGTTCGTCGGGCGACGTCAGCTGCGCGCCGTTGGTGTGGGCCGGCGAGGCACCGTTGAGGCGTTCGCTGCGGTGCGCCCCGCGCCCGGTGCCGGCGGCCCGCGGCCGCGAATCGGTGAATGCGTGCGGATCGTCGAACGTGTCGATCCCGCTCGGGACGATGAGCGTGCCGGGCAGGTGCACGCTGGCCGTCACACCGGGTCGCTCGGTCAGCGCCGACGTGGTGCGCAGCCGCACCGTCACATCGTGACGACGCGCCAGGCGGCCGACCACGAACAGGCCCATTCGCTTGGCGGTCTCGGAGGTGACCTCGCCACCGAGCGCAAGCCGCTCGTTCGCGGTGGCCAGGTCGTCCTTGGACATGCCAAGCCCACGGTCGGCCACCTCCACCAACAGGCCGGCGTCGACCGCGCGGCCGACCGTCACCATCACCGGCGACTCCGGCGGCGAATAGCGCAGCGCGTTGTCGAGCAGTTCGGCGATCAGGTGGCCGATGTCGCCGGCCGCCGAGCCCGCGATCGACACGTCGGCCAGGTGGCCGACCTGCACGCGGCGGTACTCCTCGACCTCGGACATCGCCGCACGCAGCATGTCCGGCAGCGCCACGGGTGCCGACGCTCGGTGACGCTCCACCGTGTCGGCGAGCACCAGCAGGTTGTCGCCGTTGCGGCGCATGCGGGTGGCGAGGTGATCGAGCCGGAACAGGTGATCCAGCCGCACCGGGTCTTCCTCGTCGAGCTCGAGAGTCTCGATCAGGGCCAGCTGCTCTTCCACCAGCGACCGGCTTCGGCGTGACAAGGTTTCGAACATGTCGCCGATCTGCAGGCGGACACCGTGCTCGCCGGCCAGCCGGACGGCCTGGGCGTGGATGTCGTCGATCGCGCGCGCGAGCTGGCCCACCTCTTCCTTGGTGCGCACCGGCAGCGCGGTGATGTCCGGAACACCGCCGCCCTTACTGAGTCGCTCGATCTCCTCGGGCAGCTCGACCTGCGCGACGTGCAGGGCCCCGCGGCGCAGCCGGCCGATAGACCGGATCAGCGAGCGGCCGACGGCCAGGGCGAACACCAGGGCGGCGAGCACCGCACCGAGGATGATCGCGGTGTCGCGCAGCGCGTCGGACCGCAGCGCGTTGGCTCGCTGATGCAGCGTGCCGTCGAGGTCGGATGCCAGTCGTTCGGTCATCGCCCGGTACTGCTCGACACTTGCCTGCATCGCGCCGCTGAACGCCGGTGCGTGCACGCCCTCGCTGAGGGGTTGGGTATAGGTGTCGCGACGGACGTCCGATTCCTTGCGCAACGCCGTGGACTCATCCGTCGGGGTCGGCTGGCCGAGCCGGTCGATCGCCGCCGCCTCGGCGCCGGCCGCATCCGCGGCCTCGGTGCGCAGTTGGTCCGAATCGACGAAGTCGGGCGCCGCGATCAGGATCCGTTGCGTGGTCAGCGCGCGTTGGGCGGCGAGACCGTTGAGCAGCTGGTCCGCGATCGGGCGCACGGTGCGGTCGTCGACGCTGGCGGTGGTCGCCGCGATCGCCGAGATCACCCCTGTGGCCACGTCCTGCACGCGCTCGGCGATCAACCGTTGCGGGATCGGCCCGGAGTTGATGTCGTCGCGCAGGGTCTTGGCCGTCGAGGTCGCGCCGGTCAGCTGCGCGGCGACGGCGGGATCGAACTCGACCGAGGTGACCAGTGCGGCCAGGGCCGCGGCACTCTCGTCGAACTGGGCGCGGGCTTCCTCGGACGGCGCACCTGAGGCCGCGGCGTATGCCAGGCCGTCGAGCCGGTCGACCAGCTCCACCGCGGGCACCACGATCACGGCGTTGTCCGACGCGACGTTCAGCCGCGACGCGGCGGACAGTTCGTTATAGATCCGGACCGCGCCGAATGTGGCCGCCAGCAGGATCGGCAAGACCAAGGTCGCTGCGACTTTCCAGCGCAGCGGCCAGCCTTCGATCGCGGCCCGAGACACGGTCGGACGCGCATGCTCACCGACGCTCGGATCATGTGCATCCACGGCCGTACCACCCTTCGCCGAGTTAATTGACGTTCAGGCAGGGAGAACTCGGCCACGGGACAGGGTAAATGATAGGTAACAATTCCGCATCGACGGGGCGAAAGGCGGCGCGTTCGCTGGCGCTCTTCCTTAATTTATGCAGCCGCCCTACGTGCGCGTTTCCACACAATGTAAGAAGATGCTGCGATTGTCACGGCCCAGTTTGACGGCATTTGGGCGCCCTGGCCGAATCGAGGTTGCTGGCACCCGCGCCGGCGATGATCTTGATCGAGCGATCAGCGTCCTGAGCGCAGCGGAGCGCGACGATCGATGTCAAATCCTGGAGTGTGAATTGCGTCTCTGTCGCGGGACTTTCGATGTGTAAAAGGCGCCTAAGAGGGATCCTTAATAAGTCCACGGCCAACTCGATGCGTCGTCACAGCTTGGCCGAGCACGCTTGGCACTGAATAGAAGTGCCGTGAAGCTCCGCTGGAGGTCATTGAACATGGCGACAGAAGCTGCCGGCTCGACGGTCATCGAGCTGGCGACACACCCGCTCTGGTGTTCGTCGCAGCGCTACTCCCGTGAGCTCGCCGCCGCCATGCGCAGGCACCCGTCCTCTTACCGGTTCGACAGCGATGGCGACGAGCACGACGCCGATTCTCTGCGCTCGATCCAGCCGGGACTGCGGACCAGCAACCGGGTGACCCCGCTTTCCTGCGCCAGGGTGCTCAAGATGAATGCCGTGCGCCGCGGCGCCGCCGAAGACTGAGCGCCGTCTCGTTTACCACGTTTGCCTGCGGCCTGCCGTGGCCGAAACGTGACGAACGCTTGACCGAATTGTCAACGTGTGACTACACATTCGCGCACCTGTCGGCCCATACCATGACAACGTTCAAGATCATGGGGACCTCGCAGAGGAATCGAATTGATGCGCGCGGTGGTGCAAGGCGTTGTCGTGTTGGTCGTGGTCGCCATGACCTACTACTGGGGTGATACCGACAGCATCGACACGGCGGCGGTCAGCCAGCCGCTGACGTCCGAAATCGAATCGGTCGCACCGACCGATGGCGCGCCCGTCGGGGTGGGACACCCCGTGGTGGTGACGTTCAAGAACCCGGTCACCAACCGGTCGGCGGTCGAACGTGCCCTTGGACTGAAGTCGACTCCGGCCCGTCAGGGCACGTTCGAGTGGCTCGACACCAAGGTGGTGCAGTGGACGCCCGCCGAGTTCTGGCCGGCGCACAGCACCGTGATGCTGTCGGTGGGCGGGATGCGGACGCAATTCCAAACGGGGCCAGCGGTAATCGGTGTCGCCGACATCTCCGATCACACCTTCACCGTGACCATCGACGGGATCGGTGAGGAACCGCCGGTTCCGCTGCCGGCGCCGCACCACCTGCCGCACGCCGGCGAGGAGGGGGTGTTGCTGGCCTCGATGGGACGCCCGGAGTACCCGACGCCCGTCGGCACCTACACCGTCCTGGCGAAAGAGCGCACGGTCACCATGGATTCGAGCAGCGTCGGCATTCCCGTCGATGCCGCGGACGGTTACCTGCTGGAGGTGGATTACGCCGTCCGCATCACCCACCGCGGGATCTTCGTGCACTCGGCGCCGTGGGCCGTGCCGTCGATGGGGCTGGAGAACACGAGCCATGGCTGCATCAGCCTGATCCCGGCGGCCGCCGAGTGGTACTTCAACACCGTCAGCGTCGGAGACCCGGTGATCGTGCAGGAGTGACGAACTCCGCTCTACGGCAAGTCAAGACATGAGAAAGGCGCCTGGCCGGCAAAGCCAGGCGCCTTTTCTGACGCGATGTGCCGAACGGGGCTACCCGGGTCCGGGCAGGGTCGGGGTGCCCGCCACCGGTCCGCCTCCGGGGGAGGTGGTCGGCACGCCCTTTCCGCTCGGAGCGCCCGCGGCGACTGCCACCGGGGCGGNGCACAAGCCTGCGCTGACAACAGTTTTGACCTTGGTTCGAGCAAAGGTGGTCATCCCCGACCGACTCCTTTGATTGTGCCTGGAAATGAGAACTAAGAGGATTGTCAGAGCGAAACGGTAGAGCCGCCCGGGCCCGAAGTCCACGGAAGTTCTCAGATGGATGCGGGGTCGACACGTGAGTGCGCCGGACTCGTGACCGCATCGTTTCCGATCGGAACCGTCCGTCGTGATATGGCTGAACCGGCCGGCGGTGCAACTGTGCTTCCCGGTGCGATTTTCGCAAACGTCACTGACCGAGTGTGATCTGAATTCCTTTGGCCACAAGCTGTTCGAACGTGTAGCTGAATTCGCCACGACGTCCGACAGACAGGACGTAGCGGTCCTGACCTTCGGTGAGTGGCACCGTGAAGGTGAAGGTGCAGTTGCTGGTACCGCTCGTGCCGGGTCCGAGCGTGGTGGCGGCCAGGATCTCGGCCTTGCCGTTCTTGACGGTGACCGCGGTGCCTGCGTTGACGTCGTCGTAGCCGTTCGCACCCTGGCACGCGGTTCCATCCGAGGCGATACCGCCCATGCCGATATTGTCGTGGAGCACGAAAGTCCCGGTTACCGTGATGGTTTCGAGAATATGGAAACCCTGGGAGAAATGCGGGCAGAAGGTGTCGACCGCGATCTTGTCGGCCGGTGACCCCTGCTGCGGCTCACCGTCTTCGAGTTGGCGGCACACCTGGCGGCCGTGGGCGACGGCGTTGGCGTCGGAGTTGAACTGGTCACTGAGCCCGGCGTCCCGGAGTGCGGCGAGGTACCCGGTTTCCGGTGGTGGCGGTGTCCTGCGGCTCGCCACCAGCAGCACCCACACCACCGCGGCCGTCATCACGATGATGATCGTGGCGGCACCGGTGGCCAGCCAGGTCGACCGGATACCCGGTTTGGGCAGCTCCAGGTAATCCGGCAGGGTCCGTCCGCCGACCGGGTCGTTCGACGTGGCCCGGCCGTCGCGGACCCGGTTCGTCGGATGCCCGGTCACGAAGTAGCGGCCCTCGTGCCGCGCCGTCGGGTCGGGACGCCACCCGGTCGACACCTCGTCGTGCACCCGCCCGCAGCGGGCGCAGTTGCCCGCCGCATCCAGGTCGGAACCGCAGAACGGGCACGTCATGGCGCGCGGTCCGCCACCGGTGTGCCGTTTGTGATCACTACTCGGTTATATGCCGGTCCGCCCAGTTGCACAGCGGGCTGGTCAGATTGGCCCTTCGGGTAACCGCTGAGCACCTGCACGGCACCCCAGGCACCGGCGGGTGAATCCGCGGTATACCGTGCTTGCCATGACACAGGTGACGGTGATCACAGGCGGCGCGGGTGGCATGGGGCTGGCCACGGCCAAGGTCGTCGGCCGAGAGCATGCCGTGGTGTTGTGTGACGTCCGGCAGGACCGTCTCGATGCCGCGGCAGCTGCCCTGGCCGGGCAGGGCACCGCGGCGACGATCGTGAACGCCGACGTCACCGACCGGACCGCGGTCGACCGGATGCTGGAGACGGCATCCGGTATCGGAACCGTCCGTGCGGTCATTCACACCGCCGGGGTCAGTCCCAGCATGGGCGACGCCGAGTACGTCATGCGAACCAACGCGCTCGGCACGCTGCACGTGAACGAGGCCTTCTTCTCGACCGCGGGCGAGGGGTCCGCGATCGTCAACGTGGCCTCGATGGCGGCTCACCTCCTGCCGGAGGAAGTCATTCCGGCGCAGCACTTTCCGCTGGCGCTGCAGAACCAGGACCGTTTTCTCGCCGAGATGCTCGCGGCCTGTGACGTAGCACCCGAAGAGATGAGGTCGGGTTTCGCCTACGCGATCAGCAAGGCGTTCGTGAAGTGGTACAGCTCGTCGCAGGCCGAGCGGTTCAACGGCCGCGGCGTGCGGATCGTCTCGGTCTCCCCGGGCTCCATCGACACCGAGATGGGCCGGTTGGAGGAGCAGGCCGGGGCGGGCGCGATGGTCGCCGACGCCGCCGTACCGCGCTGGGGCAAGCCCGAGGAGATGGCCGATCTGCTGGCCTACTGCGCGAGCGAACGGGCGGGCTACCTCACCGGCACGGACATCCTCAACGACGGCGGTGTCGTCGCGTCGATGCGGGAACGGGCCAGGCTGGCCGCCGCGGGCGGCTAACCGAACACTAGAGCGGTACCGGCGACCACATGCCAGTCGATGCCGGGATCTGGGGGCGCCAACGGCACTCGGCCCGCCCTCGTGAAACACGCGGCTGATGGCCGTCGACAGCTAGCTCCGTAGTCGACACGGAGTATCTGCTATCGGCACCGGCGTGCTCTTGTAATGCCATGTAGTTCAATATCATTCGCTCATCACTGTGCCACCGCATCTACCGATCAAACGACTTTGTCTACCCGCCAGCAAACAAAGTGATCTTGACAGGGTTCCATTTCGTGTGGTTCCTTGTCCGTGACTCGGCTAAGCCAGGTCTGGGACTGAGTCGTTTCGGGGGAGGTTGTCACTGAATGTGGGTCTGGTACAACACGGCGCGATGGTGGGTGCGTTGGCTGGCCATGTCGCTGTGGTTGACGTTGTTCTTGGGGTTGTACTACTGGGCCCTGTTGCTGCCACGCCCGCATTGGTGGACTCCGTGGCCAGCCTGGGTGACCGTTCTCAGTCTCCTCGTGCTCGGCCTCGCCGCCGGGGCGGCGTGCGTGCTGGCACATCAACCCTTCGCCACGTCCTACAAGGCTGCACTCGACGGGTTGAGCAAGCTTCAACTCCGAGCAGTGGCTCGCGCACGGCGTCGTGGGCCCATCCCCACAGACCCAGCCGTCCTGGCTGGAGCCGTGCGTGTCAATGATCTCGTCGGCACCTATCACGATCGGGTGTCCCCGACGGTGCAGCGAGTTGCCTGGGGGTTGATCGCGATAGGGGCGGTACTGCTCCCCATTACCCAGTTTCTCGATCACAACCCCCGTGCCGGCGTGCTGTATCTGATCGTGTCGTGCACGATGGTGGCCGCGTTGCTGGGGCCCAAACTGTCGCGGCACCGCCGCCGACAGCACGTGGCAGCGTTGCGGGCCGCCGCCGATGCCCATCCCGGCGTTTCAGCGGCTCTCGCCCTTAGCCCGGCGGCCCCCGTCTCAAGAAAGCGCGAAATTCGGGTTCGTGTCGGCACGGCTGCGCTGGTGGGCATCGTGACTGGCGTGGCGGCAACGTTCGTCACCATCGCCGGCGACCACAGCTGCCGTACCGCCAAGTCCGCGGTTCGCGACATCGCTGAGCACTGGGAGTTGCTCGACCCGAACGGCATCGCGATAGGCGGGCCGGAACTGGCTGAATACCGTGCCTGGTCACAGCGGCTACAGGGTTACACCGAGCAGGTCGGCGAACCCGTCGTCGAATCCCAGTTGCGCCAGATCGCCGCCCTGTCAACCGATGCCGTCAGGATAGTGGAGCAGACACGAACACCAGGGAACACCGGGGGGACCGTCGCACCCCAAGACCTCTACCGGGACATCGCATACCAACTCATTGCTGCAGACAAGAGGCTGCTCGAAGACTGCACACGGTAGCCCGCCATTCAGCCGACAGCAGCCGCACCCCGGCGCCGGCTGTACCTCGATAGCCCGGGATGTGTATCGGTCACCAAGGGTCCGGCGACGCGATCTGATTGCCGCTGAGCCCGCCGACACTGAACAGTTACCCGCTATGATGCATCAGCATGCGTCCGACGTCGTCGTTTAAGTTGTCTCTCGCCTTTCTGGCAAATTGGTGCACGGCTGTCGTTGCCGCTGTGCTGACCGCGGCCACCAGTCTCTCCGCTGCAGCCCCGGCCGGCGCCGAGCCGATGACGGTGTGCCCGCCGAACCAGCCGTCTTACTGGAATGGCCAGCCGTGCTTTCCGCAGCCGTGCGTGCCGCCGTACGCGCCGGGCATCCCACCGTGCTTCATGCCCCCGCCACAGATCGGGCCGAACGGCGTGCCGGTGTTCGGGTGAGCCACGTCGAGCTCCCCGGGAGACGATTCGTCACTGCGAAAGTCGCTCGCATGGTTGGCGACTCGGCGTGGTGGGCGTTTGTGGTCGGCGGGCTCGTGGCGGAGACAAACTCCTTCGGATTCCCCCGCCGCTACGCCGATTACCGCAGCGAGTCCATCTTCGGAGTCGGCTTGGGCCACAGCGACTTCGGCTGGACGGCGTATGAGCCGCTCACCGACCGGACCTCATCGCCGATGCTCGACTTCTTCTACAGCGTGAACGCAGTGCTATCCATCGCCGCAGCTGCCTTGGCCGCGACCGTGATCGCCGCGGTGGTCGACGCTGTCGCGGTGGGTCGCTGGCCTGCCGGAGTCGCAACGATTCTCGCGCCGATCGCAGGTGCTGGCGTCATCGTCACCGCGCTCCACTACCGGAGCGGGATGGATCTCACCGTGGTGTTCGTGCTGGTGCTACTCGGAGTCGCGATCCGCGAGGCGTGGAGCCGGGTGTGGGCGCCCCGACCACAGCGAGAGATCTGACATGGCAATGGATCCCGAATTACCTGAGCCCACGTTGCCCTGGTGGCGACGCCCACCCGGATGGCCCCTCGCCGCTTTCACCGGGCTCGTGGCTGCGGCAATCCTGCACGCGGCCAGCGCTCCCGGCGTGTTCATACTGACTGCGCTGGCTCTGCTCGGCTGTGTCGGAATCGTCGCCCTCACCTGGATGGCGCGCGTGATCATGGCGATGCGGCACCGCCGCTGGGACTACCGTTATCTCGTCGTACCCGCCATCGGGATTCTCACTCTGACGCTGGTGCGGTGCGACGTGCCTTTTCACGTGCGCTGGGCACACGCGCGACCCGCGCTGGAACATGCCGCCGCTGATGCGCTCGCGGGACGGCTTCCCCCGCTCGAGCGTCTCCGGGCCGGGACATTCGACGTGTCGCCAGAGGTGCGAGGCGGAACTGTTCGATTCCTGGTCTGGAACTCAGGCGGCTTCCTGGATATCCACTACTTCGTGTACGCGCCCGACGGGTCCACGCCCCAGTCCCACGGTGAGCACCCCGACCTGGATTCCGTGCGTCACATCGGGGGGCCGTGGTGGAACGTGATCGAGGACTTTTGACCTGTGAGTGAGCCGCCCCCGTCCGCCTTCTCCTGGCTCCTGCGCGGCATCGACATCGTGTTCGTCGCAGCAGCGGGGTACCTGTGCTGGACTCTGGTGTGGTGCGCCGGTCCGTTCGAGCGCATGGGCTGGATCTTCCCCGCGTTCGTCGTCGGGCCACTGCTATTGCTGGTCGGTGCTGTCTACTTCGGGGTGTCCGCTGCCCGGCGGCGAAGAGTGGTGGTCCCGGTCGCTGCGATCGCCGCGGTGATTGCCCTGTCGATGCTTCTGATCGGCACGGGCGTGGTGCAGAAGGCGCGGTGGGCGCATGCCCGTTCCGAAGTACTCGCTTTGGCGGATCATCCGCCGGCGCGCGGCCAGACCCAGCACCGCTGGATCGGCACCTATCCCGCCACCGTGCACACGAACACCACCGGAACCGTGCTGATCAAGTTCGACAACAGCTGGGACGGCCTGCTCTACGTGCCGGCCGGGATGCCCGAGCCTGAACGGGGCCGTGGTCTGGGGATCGGCCCCGAAGTGCTACCGCGCTGGTGGTACTACGACACCGACTGATCAGCCTCGACCTTCCGGCATGAAACTGCCTGCCACTTAACGGATCTGCCCAGCGGAAAAGTAGATCTGGTGATGGTCCGGGATCATGGTTGCCTGAGCGAGGAGTTCGTTGCCCGGCATTCCGGGTGTCTCCCGCTGCTGACAACTGCCGCCGTTGAGCAGCTCCCACGAGGACTATCTGAGTTCCGTTGTTCATGAGGATCTCAGGGTGATCTCGCGGGCCGGTGTGTCCGGCCCACCGGGACGAATGATTACCGACGTCGGTGTGGGGCTCAGCTCACGAACCACGGATTCGATCGCACCCCATAGAGTTTCGCAGTCTGGGCCATACAGATAGATCACGGCTGTTCCGCTCCCCACCTCGTTACCGTCGACCTCGCCGAGTCCAGGTTGGGTGTCGATGACAGCTTCGAGGCGGTCTTCAACCGCGAAGATGAACTCCAGTGGTGGTTGGCCATCTGCCCATTCCAGGAGAACCGCGTGCTCCTGCGGGGTATCGGCCGCTTCGGGTGGCGATGACATGAGTAGTGCCTCTCTTCGCTGCTAAACGCCAGCCCAGGTAGGGAGCCGGTGTGGTGATACATGGCGGCCCGGTAGTAGAGGTACGTGTTGTCCGTAGAACGACGGCTGGTCGAGCTCGTACTGGTATCCCGGGACCAAGTCGAACGCCCCGTAGAACTGGCGAACATCCGATGGTGGCTGGGCAGACCGGCCCGGCCGAGCAGATCATCCATCCGTTCTGTCGAAAGGCCCGGACGAAGATACCGGGTGAACTCGTAACCCGCTGCCGATAACTGCTCGAACAACCGCGCCGCCGACTCAACCACTCCCACCGATTTAGATTACGGGGCGCCACCACCGGGAGCAACATCTAAGGGCCAAACGTGGCAACTGTGGGTGAATGGCGGGGTGGTGTGATCGGCGGCAGGTCAAGCTCACTGCGTAAAGAGTTTGCTAGTTCGGAAAGGTGCTGGGCGTTCTTGCACCTGAATGGTCGTCATTCATGCAGTAAGTTGACGCGCAAGAGAGCATCGCTTACAGTCCGTGCCATCAACAGACACGTAACTGATCATGGTTACGAACGCGGGCTGATCGGGGGATCGCATGCCGGGGGATCGAGGCTGTACGCCGGATGAAGGAAACTTTCTGCACGACAGTCAGCAAAGTATCTGGTCGCGGTGGCCGGCCCGCTGGCTAGCGGCGGTGTGCGCGGTGGCGATCACCGTCAGCGGGCTGCACTTGATCACACCGGCACCGTCACAACGATCCGACCAGGCGGCACGAACAGTGTCGGCAGCCCAAGGGTTCGCCGACGCCGCGACCGCTGCGTTCACCGAATCGGCGGTCGGCTCTGATCCGGCCCTGACCACTGAGCAGCGCCGCACCGGATTGCCCGACGCGCCGGTGGCCGGGCTGAGCGCACAAACCCCAGCCGGCCCGGTCCAGGTGGTGTTGCCCGGCGGACTCGGGAACGCTCAGCACACCCCCGGCGGACAGGTCATCTACCCGAATGCCGGTGCCGGCTTTGACATGCTCGCCGAAAACACCGCTTCGGGCACCCGCACCGTCGCCCGGATCAGTGACCCGGCCGGGCCGCGGATGGTCACCACCTTCGTGCGGACACCTGCCGACACGGTGATGCTGGCCCACACCAACGGTTACCTGACCATCAACCGGGCCACCCCGGCCGCCGAGACCATCGGCATGTTCTCCCCGGCCGAAACCCGCGACGCCACCGGCAAGTTGGTGCCCAGTTCGTATGTGGTGAAACAACTCGCCCCGCAACTCTATGCGTTGGCCGAAGTCATCGACCCCCAACCGCACACCACCTGGCCGGTCTATGTCGACCCACCCCTACACGTCGGCACCCCCGGCGCTCCGCTGCCCCAAGGGTTCCTCGACTCGTTCACCAACACCGTCAGCTCACTCGCCGACACCGCAACCTCAGCGGTCTCCACCGTCGCCTCAGCCACCGCGTCGGGCGCAAAAGCCGTTGGCGGGTTTGTGAAGGAAAACCCGCTGGAATCGGCCATGCTTGTCGGCGGTGTCGCGCTTGCCCTGACCGGCGTCGGTGGCCCGGCCAGCGCGGCGATGATCACCGCAGCCACGGTCAATCTGGCCAGCGCCAGCGTGGATATCGCCGCCGCGGCCCTGCCCGACAACCAAGCACTCGGTATCGCCTCCAACGTGCTGGGTGCGGCGTCCATGGTCACCCCGCAAGGCGCAGCCAAAAAGGTCGTGAAAGAAGGCACCGAACTCGCCGTCGAACAACTGACCAAACACGCCGACGATGTCATCGACGTCGCCAAAACCGCACCCACCCCACCCGCCCAGCTCGCCGACGACGTAGCAGCCGCCGCTGGCACCGCGAAACCGCCAGTGACACCGGGGGTTTCACCGAAAGCGCCGAACGCCCCGCCGGCGGCTAAGCCCACTGAGGTTCCGTGCGCGGGACAATCGTTCACCCCGGACACCTTGGTATTGCTCGCTGACGGCACCAACCGACCCATCAGCCAGCTGCGGGTCGGGGACCAGGTGTGGTCCACCGATCCAGCCTCGGGCCAGTCTGGGCCGCAGACCGTGCAGGCGGTGCTGGTCAATCACGACACCGACCTGCTCGACCTGACCATCACCAACAATGCCGGTGACTCGGCAGTTATCAACACCACCAGCGGGCACCCCTTCTACAGCCCCACCCGCGCGGACAGCACCACTACCGCACTGGCAGCGAGCACCACACCCACCAACGCCTACGGGCCCGGCTGGATTGACGCGAAAGACCTGCGCCCCGGCGACGCCCTGTACACGCCCAATGGTGCTGCCGCGCAGGTCAAAACGACCAGCCCGGTGCCCGGTGACGCCGACATGTGGGACCTCACCATCGAGACCACCCACACCTTCTACATCACCACCCCAACTGCATCGGTGCTTGTCCACAACTGCCCGATGCCAGCGCCCAAAGCCACACCGCCGGCACCCAAACAGCCCAAAGGCGGGGTGTACGTCATCCACAACCAGGACGGGGTTCCGGTGTATGTGGGCCGCGCACGCAATGTCGACAGCCGACTGTATGGGCATGCCGGCTCCGGCAAAGGCTACAAGCTTGAGCCCGGTGACCGTGTCCAGGTGTATCGGACAGACACCCGTTCAGTTCAACGCGGCCTCGAACAGAAGCTCATGGACAAATACAAGACGCTCAACCCGAATGCGAAACGGCAGCCGAGTTTGTTGCAGCGCAACCATATCCGCGCCCTGGAGGAAGGCCACCCGGACAGCAAGAAGTTCAAGGCTGCGGCGAGCAGGTATCTGCGCAGTCTGGGCAAGGAGCCGGAGGTTTCGCGGCTACCGGAGCGGGTGCAGCGCCGCCTTGACGGGCAAGAACGTTCCCAGCACGCTGCCCAACAGCAGCGTTCCAGCGCCGCCCAGCACGCACACGAGACCAACAATCCCGCCGGCCGTGGCAGCGTGAGTTCGGGCCAGGGCCGCGGGTCGCACAGTGGCCATGACCAAGGTAAGAAAGACTCTGGCAAAAAGCAGAAGCCGAAAAAGGACAAGAAGAGCAAAAAGCACCACAGTCGACCCAAGTAACCACCGCAACTCCCGCCGCACACTGGGATGAAAGGACTCGTCGATGAGTGACGACGGTGCCCAACAACAGCCCTCAACACCGGCGCTCACCAAAGGCCTGGTGTTGGAAGCCCCGATCACCGCCGATGACCTGCCCCCAGTCGGCCCACCGCTGGAAACCGTTGTGGTCAATGCCGATTACGGTCGACGTCGCCCTCGGGCCGAGGAATGGGAACTGCTGGCCGACTACATGCGCCCACACCCCCACCTGGAGCTCAAAGTCAGATTCTTGAAGAAGAAACAACCGTGGAACCTGGAATTCCTGGCTCCGTTCGGGCACCTGAGAAAGCTGTGGATCGAAGGTGCCGCCCCAGAATCGATGGACGGGCTGCGCCACGTTCCCCAATTGCGCTCATTGATTCTTCTCGGCGAGGACAAACGCCGCTCACTGGACGTGCTCAGCCAGCTCACCGAACTCAGAGTATTTATCGTCGCCGGGCACTCCCATCAACTGGATGTGCTCGCCAGCTTGCCTAACCTGCGGTCAGTAGCGCTGCGCAGCGTCAAACGCGACAACCTGGATTTCCTCGGTGGGGCTCACCACCTAGGCGCTTTGACTTTGGAGTACGGCCGCATCGACGACCTGTCAGCCCTACCAACCTTCCCCAACCTGCAGATCTTCGGCATGGGATACACCAAAGTCAATGACTTGAACCCGATCTCGGAATGCACCCGGCTGGTGCAGCTGACTTTGGACCACATGCCCGTCAGTGCCTTCCCTGACCTCAGCGCGCTCACCGACCTGGTCTCTGTCAGGATCGACGAACTCAAAGGACTCGAAGACCTCACCCCTGTGGCTGCCGCACCCAACCTGCGTTACCTCGCCGTCGACAGTAAAACTCTGCAGCCCGAGGCATTCGCCGTGCTCGCCAACCACCCCACCCTCGAATACCTCGACGCCGGACTGCGAACCGTCGCCCTTAGCGGCGAACCCAACCAAATGCTTGACCTGCCCCGCGACTTCGGCCACAAATACAACCAACTCATCCTCGACCTGGCCGACCGCATCGACGACATCTGAAAATCCGCAGTATCACATCAGAGGCACGTCAAATGCGATCGGCCGTGTCGCTATTCGTGTTCGGTTGCACCTTTCTCGATTCTAGGGAATCGAATGGTTTCGACTGCCAATTCGGGTGTCATTGGGGTTGCCCGAGTGATCACGAGTTCAAGAGTCGCCCCGGCAGGCAACGCCTGGCCCGGGCGCCTCAAACCGAAAGCGCCGGCACTGACGTACTCCTCGATCTATGGCCTGAGGATATCGTCAATAGACGCGGTCTTGACGAATGCACGTGCTGCGGTGGCAAGTTTCGTATCTGCGGTGGCCAGCGCATCTGCTTGCAGTTGGGTCAGCGCGATGTATTCAGCGTGGTATGTGTCCGACCAGTTCAACTTGGCCGCTATTAGCCATGCGTGATCCTGCATCGATCGGTCGCCGAGGCGCCGAATTCGCAGCCCGCGGATCTCATTGAGAAACCTTCCGGCCGACCCGTTCCCCGAACTCGCCGCGGCGCACCGATTCGTAGACCAGCGCCAGGGCTTGCGAACGCATCAGTGTGGGAGCGGTCAAGCTATGCTGCGGCGGAATCGTCGTTGCACCAGAGGCCAGTTTGATAGTCGCCGGCGCGTCGATGACAAACGTGGCCATCCCACCCAGAGTCAACGCCGACCAGGCGCCTGAAGTGGCTTTGACGGCCAATTCGGGAGTCGATTGATCACGAATCTGAGAGTCGGCGTTGCCGCGTCGATGTGGGTGACTGCGAATCGCGCTCACACGCTATGCCAGTCCGGCATTGCCGTATTGATGCACGCAAACCGCATTTGTTTGACGCACGTCGATCGAGAGCGAGGCGCGCCTCAACTGCAAGGATGCGTTGCATGGACTTCGCTCTGCGCTACGACAGGTGGTACCGGCCCTTTGCCAGCCTCATGGGGCTGGGACCGCTGTGGACGACAATCCGCGTCGCCGACGGGCGGCTCATCGTCCGGCATGGCTGGGCCTTCCGATTCCAGGTCTCACTCGACAAGATCCAAACGGTGGACGCCATCAAACAACGACCCAGCTCCTGGGGTGTCCACCAAGCCACCGACGGTTGGCTGGTCAACGGTTCACGGGACGGCATCGTGAAAATCACCTTCACCGAGCCAGCCTCGCCGGGGCGGGTCCCACTGGCAGTCCTATCCGGTGGATCGTTTCGTGCCCTGTACCTCAGCCTCGCCGAACCCGCGGCCTTCGTCGCAGCGTTGACGCGGCCCAGCATCCCGTAGCAGCAGAAACACAGCCCGGGCAGCATCCATGGCCTGCCCCACAGATTCCTGAATGGTGGCCGTAACTGAGACCGCCCAGCGTAAGGGCCGATTTTTTGCTGCGCTGGCAGAATGAGCCGGTGGGTTGGGTCGTAGCAGGCGCGTTTACGGCGGTGATCTTCGTCTGGTTGGGCTTGGCGTACGTGCGGGTTCAGTGGGACGAGTGGGACGTTGTCGCCGAGCAATCGCCGCGTCCATGGGTGCGCCGCGCACTGCGCCGCAAGTCGACACGAGTTCCACTCATCATCGTGATGGAAGCGCTTGGTCTTGGCTAGCTTGCTATTTCGTGGCAGCTATGGCTTGCGTATGTGATGGCGCGGTCGGTTAGTTAGTCAGCAGAGTTGTCGTCGCAGCAGGGCTGCCAGCCCGGGATCCAGCCGCCCGCGCTGTGTGTCCCTCCCTCTGTCGGCCACAGGTGCAACTCCACGATGTAGCCGGGCAATTGCGCACTAACCAGCTCTAGCAGTGCATGCCCCTCTGCGGCGTATTGGGTCGCGGCGTCTGCGGTGTCCCAGCCGCGCTCCCAATGGAAGTGCTCATCGAACAGCTGCTGCCACGCGTCTAGTCGGGTCACGAGGTCCGCGGAAAGTCCGACACTGTCCGTGTCGATACAACCTTCGGCCCACAACGGGGTGCTGCTGTAATCGCTCATGATGCGGATCATCCGGCCTGGGGCGAATTCGTAGTCGCGCACTTCCATCGCGTGATCGTGCCGGAATTCAGCCGGCTCGCGCCACCTCGTTCACCGGCCGCGATCCGGTGACGACGGCGCGCGCCCGTAGGGTGTCCGGGTGCCCCGTGGGTCGGCAATGTGGTCGCTCACCGTGGTCAGGTACCCCTCGTCGGGCACCCGAAATCAGAGTGCCGGGCAGTGCAACCCGAGCCCGTGTCGGGTACACCACGAGTGGCTGGGCGGAGGGCCGGGTACCCGACAGTTGCCGATGTTGGAGACGAAACCATAAGGAAGCCAGGTTGATTGGTAATTCGATGCAGCAGGTCAGGCAAGTTGCCGATGCCCGGATGGCCCGCCGGGCGGCGTTCAAGCTTCCGCTGGTGATGACCGTGGCGGCCGCGCTGGGCAGGACACCGCGGGCGACCGCGCAGGCCGACGGGCCGAGGGCCCGCTGGTCACCCGAGCGGGCGCACCGCTGGTACGCCGCGCAGGGTTGGCTGGTCGGCGCCAACTTCATCCCGTCCAACGCGGTCAACCAGCTGGAGATGTTCCAGCCGGCCACGTACGACCCGCAGCGCATCGACCGCGAGCTTCGCATCGCCCGGCTGGCCGGGCTGAACACGGTGCGGGTGTTCCTGCACGACCAGCTTTGGGCGCAGGATCACGTGGGGTTCCTCAACCGGCTGGCACAGTTCGTCGCCCTGGCGTCCAGCCACGGCATCAAGCCGCTGTTCGTGCTGTTCGACTCCTGCTGGGACCCGTTCCCCCGGCTGGGACGCCAGCGCCGGCCCCAGCCCGGGATTCACAACTCGGCATGGGTCCAGAGCCCGGGTGCCCAGAACCTGGACAGCAGCCGATACCGGCGCATCCTGCGCGAGTACGTCGTCGGCGTGATCGGACAGTTCCGACACGACGACCGGGTGCTGGGGTGGGACCTATGGAACGAACCGGACAATCCCGCAGCCACCTATCGCGAGGTGGAGCGGCAGGACAAAATCAAACTCATCGAAGGCCTGCTGCCGCAGGTGTTCGGCTGGGCCCGCTCGGTCAATCCCGTGCAACCGCTGACCAGCGGCGTCTGGGACGGACCGTGGGCCGACCCGCGGCAACGCAGCGCGATGGCGAACATCCAGCTCGACCACTCGGACGTGGTGACCTTTCACAGTTATGACGATCCGGCGGGGTTCGAGGCCAGGATCGGCGAGTTGGCGCCGATGGGACGCCCGATCCTGTGCACCGAGTACCTGGCGCGCGGTGAGGGCAGCACGATCGAGGGCGTGCTCCCGGTCGCCAAGCGGCACAACGTCGGGGCCTACACCTGGGGTCTGGTCGCGGGTAAGACCCAGACCTATCTGCCCTGGGACTCCTGGGATCGTCCCTACCGGAGCCCGCCGCGGCTGTGGTTCCATGACCTGTTTCACGCCGACGGCCGGCCATATCGGGATGGCGAGATCCGCACGATCCAGGAGCTGACCGGCCGGCCGTACCCCTGAACGCCACGCCGCTCAGCGGCGGCCACCCATGCGACTGACGTCGGCGACGGCGGCGACGAACTGTTCCGGCGCTCCTTGCGGCACGTTGTGTCCGATGCCGGTCAGCACCCGGTGTTCGTAGGGCCCGGTGTAGAGCGCGCGGTAGCCGGCGCCGTCCTTGGCCGCGCCGTCGAAGTCCGATCCGATCGTGATGGTCGGCACGGTGACCTTCGGCTTGCCGGCCAGCCGCGCCTCATCGGCGTCGTAGCGGGCTTCGCCGGGGGCCAGGCTGAGCCGCCACCGGTAGTTGTGCACCACGATCGCGACGTGGTCGGGATTGTCGAACGACGCGGCGGACAGGTCGTAGGTGGCATCGTCAAAGTCCCACAGTGGTGAGGCCTTGGTCCAGATCAGCCGGTTGAACTCCTTGGTGTTCTCGCGGTAGCCGAGTTCACCGCGCGGCGTGGCGAAGTAGTACTGGTACCACCAACCCAACTCGGCCTCCGGTGCCAGCGGTTTCAGGTTGGCGGCCAGGTTGACGGTGATGTAGCCGCTGACGGCGACCAGCCCGGCGCAGCGCTGCGGCCACAGCGCTGCCACGTTGTTGGCGGTGCGCCCGCCCCAGTCGTATCCGCCGATGATTGCGCTGGGAATGTTCAGCGCGTTCATCAGTGCGATGACGTCCCGGGCCAGTGCGGCCTGCTGACCGTTGCGCACGGTGTCGGCCGATCGGAACCGTGTCGAGCCGAAGCCGCGCAGGTACGGCACGATGACGCGGAAGCCCCGCTCGGCCAGCAGCGCCGAGGCGTCGGCGTAGCTGTGGATGTCGTAGGGCCAGCCGTGCAGCAGGATCACCGGTTGCCCGTCGGCCGGGCCGGCCTCGGTGTAGCCGACGTCGAGGTCACCGGCGTCGATCTGCTTGACCGGGTTCAGGGTGTGCGACGGCCTGGGCGGCGCGGTCGGCGACGGGGCCGGGGTAGGGGTGGACGACGTGCCGCAGGCGGCCAACGTCGCCGCTCCGGCGGCGGCCACCGTGAGGAATCCGAAATTCCTTCTGCTCAAACCGTTCACCGTCGCTGCTCCTTCTCGCGGGCCGTCGGTGTCCATCTCAGTCGTTTGTGCGCATCGAGTCCAACGATTGAATCTGATGAAGGTCATCGACGCGATAGATAGGCTGGCACGGTGGAGTTACGACAGATCGAACACTTCATCGCGGTCGCCGGCGAGATGAGCTTCACCCGGGCCGCCGAGCGGGCCCATGTCGTGCAATCGGCGTTGTCGACGTCGATCGCGAAGCTGGAACGCGAACTCGGTGTGGAACTGTTCGACCGGTCGCGTCAGCGCATCAGCCTCACCGCCGCGGGGGAGGCCTTCCGGCCACACGCCTATGAGATGCTGCATGCGGCGCGTGCGGCCGCCGAATCGGCCGGGCAGTTCCGCGGATCACTGATGGGCACAGTCGAATTCGGTTCGTTGATCTCCTACGGTCCGGTCGACGTCGCCCGCGCCCTCGGCGATTTCCACCGCGCTCATCCGTTCGTCCGGTTGCGGCTGCGGCTCAGCCAGTCCGGGGCGTCGGCTTACCTGTCCGCACTGCTGGAGGGCTCGCTGGACCTGGCGCTGGTGTCGATGCCCAACCGCTTCCCGGCCCAACTCGATCTCACCTTGCTGTTCGAGGAGCCGATGGTCTTCGTCTGCCGCGACGATCATGCCCTGGCGCGTCGCCGCCGCCTCGACCTCGCCGACCTGGCCGGTGAGGATCTCGTCGGTTTCCCACCCGAGTTCGGGTTACGCCGCCTGATCGACACGGCGTTTCACCGTGCCGGAGTAGAGCCGCAGACGCAGTACGAGGTTCCGGCGGGATTCGCCGCTATCGCGGAATTGGTCGGCAACGGACTGGGCACGTCGTTCATGCCGGAATCCGAGGCTCGCCGATTCGATCTGCGTGCGGTGCCACTGCTGGACCCGGCGGTGTGGCAGGTGTATCTGGCCGCACCGCGGGTCGAGCGGATGACGCCGGCCGCGGCGCGGCTTGCCGAAACCCTTTTGGCAGCCGCGGTTTAACGCGCCAACGGACTGTAGAACACCAGCCCGTTGCCCTTGTTGTCGTAGACAACGGCGCGTCGCTCATGGGCGTCGTCGTACGGGTGCTTGATGATTCCGCCGCCGCTGGCTTCGATGGCCTTGGCCGCGGCGTCCACATCGGCGGTCTTGATGCCGACCACCACCTGGCCGGGAATCGGATGATCCACCGAGGTGGCCAGGGCGAGAGTCAGCGATCCACCGTCGAGTGCGGCGAAGTGCGCGCCGTCGCGGAACTTCAGTGGCATGCCCAGCGTCTCGCTGTAGAAGCGGATCGACTCATCGAGATCGTCGGTCGACAAGATGATCATCCGCACGTCGTGGTCGGGCATCGAATACCTCCTCAAGGACGGGTTTTCAGCTTAGGCCACCGTGCGTCGGAACCCCCTTGGCCGCGGTTTCGGTCGATCACACCGCGGGTATCAGTAACGGATCGAGCTAGCTGCGCTTTTTGCGGACAACGGAAGGACGGCAACCCGCGACTACGGATCAAAAGCCGGACACCACAACAACTCTGATCGGCACGGACAAAGGAGTCATGATGCGGCATGTTCGTCGATGGGGCGCGGTATACGTACTGCTGGTGTTGTTCATCGGGTCGTGGATCGGACAGTTCGTCACTCAACTTCAGACCTTCCATGCCGAGCAGGCCGCACATGGCCAGCCGTTCCTGTGGTCGGAGTACTGGAGCGACTTCTTTGCCAGCACATTCGAGAACTGGCAGAGCGAGTGGTTACAGCTGATCTTCCAGGCCATCTTGTTGCTCGGCGCCAAGCACTGGATATTCAAGGTCGACGCCGATGACATGGAACGGATCGAAGCCAAGATAGACCGCATTCAGGACCGGCTCGGCCTGCCCACGCCTCCCCCGGAGGAGGAGCAGAGTGAGCAGGCCATCCGCTGAGATGGAGGTCACGGTAGGGCTGGTCGCCGATCCGGGGCTGTCCACCAAGATCGTCGAGGCGCTGAGCCCGAGATTGCCCGCGGCACTGGCCAAAGATGTCCGTTCCGACATCCGGTGGGTCGTCGAGACCTGTAGCCAGGCGTTGCCGCTGGACGAGGCGGGAAATGTCGCGGTGTGGAAGCACGCCGATGAGTTGAAATCCCAACGGCATTGGGACCTGCTGGTCTGCGTGACCGAGGCCACCCGTCGACGGGGAGAGACGCTGGTGGTGTCGGACACCAACATCTCGCACGATGCCGCACTGATCTCCCTGCCCGCACTGGGCCCGGCCCGGTTACGTCATCGGGTCGGCCAGGCCGTCGTCCGGGTGTTACAGGTCTTGTCCCGCCATTCCCCGCCGACCCAGCCGGCCGGTGGCCCGTGGCATCCGACCCGAGCCGAGGTCACCGATGATGACGACGGGCGAAACGCCTTTCTGGAGTTGACCCGGGTCCGGGGGCGGCTGCGGCTCATGCTCGGCATGGTCCGGGTGAACCGGCCGTGGCGGTTGCTGCCCTCACTGTCCAGTGCGATCGCGGCGGCGGTCGCAGCGGCCGCGTTCGGTGTCTTCTACTCCAGCATTTGGCGGATGGCGGACTCCATGAGTGCCGTCCGATTGGCGGCCACCAGCATCATCGCGGTTCTGGCCATGATGCTGTGGTTGATCCTCTACAACGGCCTGTGGGAGCTGCCCGGCAATCAGACTCAGCGCAAGAACGCCACCTTGTACAACGGTGCGACGCTGCTGACACTGGGTGCCGGCGTCGCGTTCATGTACGTGTTGCTGTTCCTGGTGGTCCTGCTGGGCGCACTGACGATCATCCCGTCCGGATTCCTGGCCTCCACGCTCGGTCACCCCGCGTCCTGGCGTGATTACGCCGAGTTGGCGTGGCTGGCAAGCTCGCTGGGCACCTTCGCGGGCGCACTGGGTTCGAGTTTCGAGAGCGACTACGCGGTGCGCAGCGCAACGTACGGAAAGCGCGAACAACAACGACATGCGCGAGCCGTCAAGCCATGAGAAGCCGAACCTTCCCGACCTCGAGTCTCTACTGACGTAGAGACGTGGGCTACGTTGTCCGAAACCGCGGACCGCGAGGAGGCCTACCGACCATGGCACTGGAATTCGATCTGTCCGGCCGGCGGGTGCTGATCACCGGTGCCGGTCAGGGTGTGGGCCGAGGTCTTGCCGATGCCTTCGCAGCGGCCGGGGCCACAGTGCTGGTCAACGACCTGCGGGCGGATCGGGCCGAGGCAGTCGTCGCTGAATTGCGTTCTGCGGGCGCAGATGCGGAGGCGGTACCGTTCGATGTCACCGATTACGACGCCACCACCCAGGCGGTCGCCGGCGCGGAGCCCGTCGAGATCCTGATCAACAACGCGGGCAACGCCGGGGCCGAGGGATTCGCCGCCCGGATGCCGTTCGCCGAGACCGCACCGGCCGACTGGGATCCGTTCCTCCAGGTGAATCTGTATGGCGTGCTGCACTGCACGAGGGCCGCCCTGCCGTCGATGGTGGAGCGGCAATGGGGCCGGATCGTCACGATCGTGTCCGACGCCGGTCGGACGGGGGATGCCAGTGGTGCCGTGTACGCGGCGGCCAAGGCCGGTGCCGCGGGGCTGACCCGGTCGATCGCGCTGGAGAACGGTCGCTACGGCATCACCGCCAACAACATCGCGCTCGGCACCATGCGGACACCGCTCACCGAGCCGCTGTGGGCCGAGATGGCCGATTCGCCGCAGGCCAAGGCGATCCTGTCGCGCTACCCGATCCGCAGGCCCGGCCTGCCCGAGGACGTCGCCCATCTGACCGTGCTGTTGGCCAGTGACCACGGCTCCTGGATCACCGGCCAGACGCTACCGGTCAACGGCGGTTACTCGTTCGCGATGTGAGGCGGCCGGGGCCGCGGTCACCATCGTCGTGATGATGCCGAGCAGCTGCGCGTCGGAGTCGATCGTGCGGTCGCCGCGGGCCAGGGCGAGCATCAGCCCGCTGATGAAGGTCATCAATACGTAGGCTTTTTCGTCGATCAGGTCCTGGTCGGTGCCGGCGGGGCAGAGTTCGGCCACCACGTCGCGGTGCAGTTCGAGGAAGCGCTCCTGATTGTGGCTGAATGCCTCGGCGAGTCCGGCATCCCGGCTCGAGGGCATCACCAGCTCGTAGCGGGCCTTGCTGCGGGCCAGGCGGGCTCCCGTGCCGGACCGGATGACGAGCCGGGCCAGGCCTGCCGCCGCCGACGGGCCGTCGCAGCGCGTGTGCGACCTGGTGGCTGCGGTGAGGTCGGCGAGGTCGAGATCGGCGATTCGGTTGGCCGCGGCCCGGATCAACGCCGCGCTGGTGCGGAAGTAGAACGACGTGGTCCCGTCCGGGAGCGCCGCCTTGCGGTCGACCTTCAGGTGGGTGACGCCCTTGATGCCCTCGCGGGCCAGCAGAGCTATTGCCGCATCGCACAATTCGCGCCGGCGCTGGTCGGGATTCTGTTTGCCTGCCACGCCGCACCTATCGGCGGGCCGGCTCGGGCACGCGTTCCGGCCGGACCCCGGTGCCCACCAGGTAGGCGGGGATCGCGGTGAGCTGTGGGAACTTTCGCACGATGGTCACCAGGGCGCCCGGAGGGGCCACCTGGGCACCGGCCATCACCGGCCGCATGACCTGGCGATGCAAGATGCGCTGGACGCCCTGGGTGACGACGGTGGGCAGGGTGCGCCGGCGCTGCACAGCGGCCAGGTCCGAGTCGGTGACCCGGTGCCCGCGCAGCGGCCGGTACAGCAGGCGCGCGGCCGCGACGGCGTCCTGGATCGCCACGTTGATCCCGACCCCGCCCACCGGCGACATCGCGTGTGCCGCATCGCCGATGCACAGCAGGCCGCTTCGGTACCACCGAGTCAGCCGATTGAGCTGCACGTCGAGATGTTTGACGTCGTCCCATGAGGTGAGGCCGGCGGTGTCTGCCTCGGGGATCAGCTCGGCGAGCTCGGCGCGGAACTCATCGAAGCCGCGGGCCCGCAGCCCGGCGTCGCTGCCCTTCGGGATCAGGTAGGCGACCTGGAAGTAGCCGCTGCGCGGGATCATGATCAGGGCGCGTCCCGGGGCGGTGCGCGGGATCAACGAGTACTGGCCGTCGTCGGTGCGCGGCAACCGGAACCACCACACGTCGAACGGAACCGGGTAGTCCCGGGTGCTCATCCCGGCGTCGCGCCTGACCAGTGAGGTGCGCCCGTCGCAAGCCACGGTGAGCTCGGCGGTCAGTTCGCCGTCGCCGTCCGGACTGGTGTAGCGCACGCCGGTGATCCGCCCGCCGCTGCGCAACAGGCCGGTCACCCCGGCCCGCATACGCAAGGTGAAGTTGGGCTCCTCGCGCCCGGCATCGGCCAGCAGATCCAGGAAATCCCACTGCGGCACCATCGCGACGTACCGGTGCGGTTGACGCAGCCGCCGGAAGTCGACCAACGTGACGGGCTCTCCGTCGACCGGGAATTCGGCCTTCTCCACCTTGCTGAATCCGGTCTTGCGGAACTCGTCGAACAGGCCGAGCTCGTCGAGCATGCGCATGGTGCTGGGATGCACCGTGTCGCCGCGGAAATCACGCAGGAAGTCGGCGTGCTTCTCCAGCACGGTCACCGGCACGCCGCACCGGGCCAGAATCAGCCCGAGCATCATCCCGGCGGGTCCGCCGCCCACGATGGCGCACGTGGTGTCAGACATGGGCCAGTCCCCGCAGCGCCTCGGGCAGCGGCTCGGTGTGCAGCACCCCGAGGCGTTGCGTCGCGCGGGTCAGGGCGACGTAGAGTTCGGCCGCGCCGCGGTCGCCGTCGGCCAGGATGCGGTCGGGTTCCACCACCAGCACCGCGTCGAACTCCAGGCCCTTGGTCTCCGACGGAGCCACCGCACCGGGCACCTCGGGTGGGCCGATCACCACGCTGGTGCCCTCGCGGGTCGCCTCGGATCGCACGAATTCCTCTACTGCCGCCGGGATCTCGGCGATGCTCAGCTGTCGCGACCACGGCTGGACACCGCAAGACCGCACGGATTCCGGCGGGGTCACCCCCGGGGCGAACTCGGCCAGCAGTGCACCGGCCACCGTCATGATCTCGGCCGGGGTGCGGTAGTTGACCGACAGCGTGCGGTAGATCCAGCGACCGGGCACATACGGCTCGAGCATGCGGTCCCAGGTTCTCGCCCCGGCCGCCGAGCGCCGCTGGGCCAGGTCGCCCACCACCGTGAAGGACCGGCGCGGGCAGCGACGCATCAGTACCCGCCAGTCCATCTCGGACAGCTCCTGGGCTTCGTCGACCACGACATGACCGTAGGTCCAATCCCGGTCGGCCGCAGCACGTTCAGCCAGTTCGCGGGTGTCGCGTTCCAGGAACCGCTCCGCCAGGTCCTCGGCATCGATCAGGTCGGCGGCCAGCAGGTGATCCTCGTCGTCCATCAGATCCTCGCGGGCGACCATCAGGTCGAGCACCCCGGCGGCGTAGGCGGCCTCCTCACGCCGTTCCCGTTCGGCGGCCTCTTCGCCCGCCTTGTCTCGGCCCAGCAGGTCGACCAGCTCGTCGAGCAGGGGCACGTCGGAGACCGTCCAGGCGTCGCCCTCGGCGCGGAACAGCCTGGGGTCGGCACCGGCCGCGGACAACCGGTCGGGTGACGAGTACAGCGGGGCGAGCAGGGTTTCCGGGGTCAGGATCGGCCACAACCGGTCGAGTGCCGCGGCGAACGCCTCGTTCTCGTCGAGCTCGCCGACCACGCTGGCCCGCAGCTCCTCCCAGGCCGCCTTGTCCTTGCGGGTCAGCCAGCCCTTGCCGATGCGAGCCACAGCGCGTTCGGTGAGCACGTAGGTGACGATGTCGCGGAAGGTGGGCCGGGCCTCGTTGTGTGGCAGCCCGGTCTCGCGGGCCTCTTCGATGGCCCACTGCGCGGTCTCGGCGTCGATGCGGACGGTGACGTCGGGCAGGTCGATCAGGATCGGCTCGTCAGGGACCTCCTGCCGGTCGGCCACCGCGGCGGCCAGCACGTCGAGGATCTTCAGGGAGCCCTTGATCTCGGCGACCTCGGGGGCGTCCTCGGCGGTGACGTGCAGTCCGGGCACCAGGTCGCCGGGTGTCATGAACACCGCATCGGATTCGCCCAGTGAGGGCAGCACCCGGCCGATGTGGTTCAGGAAGGCCTCGTTTGGGCCGACGACCAGCACACCGTGACGCTCGATCCGCTCGCGGTGGGTGTAGAGCAGGTAGGCCACCCGGTGCAACGCCACCACGGTCTTTCCGGTCCCCGGGCCGCCCTCGACCACCAGCACTCCGATGTGCTCGTTGCGGATGATCTCGTCCTGTTCGGCCTGGATCGTGGCGACGATGTCGCGCATGCCCTCACCGCGCGGGGCGTTGACCGCGGCCAGCAGGGCGGCGTCCTCGTCGCCCTCGTCGCCTGCGGTGGGTCGGCCCAGTACCTCGTCGGTGAAATCGAGCACCCTGCGGCCGAGCGTGCGGAACTGGCGCCGCCGGCGCATGTTCTCCGGATTGGCGCCGGTCGCGGTGTAGAACGGCCGGGCCAGCGGGGCCCGCCAGTCCAACAGCAGCGGTTCGTAGTCGTTCTCGCGGTCGAAGATGCCCAGGCGTCCGACGTAGAGGTGTTCTCCGGCAACGGTTTCCAGTCGCCCGAAGCACAGGCCGTTGTCGGCCACATCGAGCCGGTGGGCCTCTTTGGCCAGGGCCCGCACCTCGGCATCGCGTTCTACCGCGGTGCCGCCGTGCTCGCGCAGCGCGGCACGGCACCGGTCGCGCACCCGGATGCGCTCGTCGTCCAGGCGGGTATACAGCCCGTCGACATAGATCTGTTCGGACTGCACTTCGACGTCGTGATCGTCAGCTGGCACGTGCTCCCTGTTCCTCCGTGGCGTACTCAGGCCAGCGATTGTGCGCCATCACCCGGGCCTTGCCGCAAGCCCAGGGTGCCGCGATAAAATGGGGTCTAGCAATCGCTCAGCCCATCCGTCCGGCATCGATGATCCGGAGCACCGCGGCCCCTTCCTCGTCGCTGGCCGCCAGGTCTACCTCCACGTCGAATCCCCAATCGTGATCTCCGGCAGGGTCGTCGAGGATCTGTCGTACTCGCCACACCTGCGGTTGCCGGTCGAAGATCAGCAACGCCGGCCCACGTGCGTCGGCGCCGGTGCGCACCTCGGCGTGCTCGTCGAAGTACTCGTCACCGACGTCGGCCCAGCGATCCGCCGTCCATCCGGATGCGGCATCCAGGGCGCCCAGCTCGTCCCAGCGGGACCGGGCGAACAACTCCACCCGCCGGAACAACGCGTTGCGTACCATCGCGGTGAATGCCCGCTCGTTGCCGGTGAGCGGGCGCGGCCGGGCCGGCATGGCCACCGGCACATCGTGCGGCTGATCGGGGCTGGTGAGCTGTTCCCACTCGTCGAGCAGGCTCGAATCCACCTGGCGCACCAGTTCTCCCAGCCATTCGACGATGTCGGCCAGCTGCTCGGTGCGGGCGGTGGCGGGCACACCTGAGCGCAGCGCCTTGAACGCATCCGACAGGTAGCGCAGCACGGCTCCTTCGGAGCGGGTCAGCCCGTAAAGGCTGATGTATTCACGGAACGTCAGAGCCCGCTCCCACATCTCGCGGACCACCGACTTGGGGGAGAGGTGCCCGTCGGCCGCCCACGGGTTGGTCTGCCGGTACACCTCGTAGGTGTGCTCCAGCAGTTCGGCCAGCGGCTTGGGATAGGTGATCTCGTCGAGCAGTTCGATGCGTTCGTCGTACTCGATCCCGTCGGCCTTCATCTGCGCCACCGCCTCGCCCCTGGCCTTGTTGAGCTGGGCGGCCAGGATCTGGCGGGGATCTTCCAGGGTGGCCTCGATCACCGAAACCACGTCCAGCGCATAGGTTTCCGCCTCGGGGTCGAGGACGTCGACGGCGGCCAGCGCGAAGGTGGACAGGGGCTGGTTGAGCGCGAAGTCCGGCGGCAAGTCCACGGTCAGCCGGTAGCGGCGACCATCGGCCTCGGGTTCGTCGAGTCGTTCCACCACGCCGGCCTGTAACAAGGACCGGGCGATGCCGACGGCCTCCCGGATGTGCTTCAGCTGGCGCTTGCGTGGTTCGTGGTTGTCGGTGAGCAGTCGGCGCATTGCCTCGAACGGATCGCCGGGACGGTCCACGACATCGAGGATCATGGCCGTCGACACCCGCATGTTGCTGGTCAGTGCTTCGGGTGCGGCGTCGATCAGCCGGTTCATGGTGTTCTCGCCCCACGGCACCATGCCCTCGGGGGCCTTGCGCCGCACCAGTTTCCGACGCTTCTTCGGATCGTCGGCCACCTTCGCGAACTGCTTGAGGTTCTCCACCTCGTGGTCGGGGGCCTGCACCACGACGGTGCCCACGGTGTCGTATCCGGCGCGGCCGGCCCGCCCGGCGATCTGGTGGAACTCGCGGGCGTTCAGGAGCCGCATGCGGGTGCCGTCGTACTTGGACAGCGCCGAGAACACCACGGTGCGGATCGGCACGTTGATGCCGACGCCGAGGGTGTCGGTGCCGCAGATCACCTTTAGCAAGCCGGCCTGGGCCAACTGTTCCACCAGGCGCCGGTACTTGGGCAGCATGCCGGCGTGGTGGACGCCGATCCCGTGCCGCACCAGCCGCGACAGCGTCGACCCGAATGTCGTCGAGAAACGAAAGCTGCCAATGTGTTCGGCGATCGCGGCCTTCTCCTCCTTGGTGCAGACATTGACGCTCATCAGCGCCTGCGCCCGTTCCAGCGCGGAGGCCTGGGTGAAGTGCACGACGTAGATCGGTGCCTGCTTGGTCTCGAGCAGGTCGGCGATGGTCTCGTGCATCGCGGTGGTGGCATACGAGTAGAACAACGGAACCGGCCGTTCGGCGCCGGTGACCAGCGCCGTCTCCCGGCCGGTGCGCCGGGTCAGATCCTTGCGCAGGAACGTCACGTCACCCAGCGTCGCCGACATCAACAGGAACTGGGCCTTCGGCAGTTCCAGCAGCGGTACCTGCCACGCCCAGCCGCGGTCGGGGTCGCCGTAGAAGTGGAACTCGTCCATCACCACCAGGCCGATGTCGGCGTCCTCGCCCTCCCGCAGCGCCAGGTTGGCCAGGATCTCGGCGGTGCAGGCGATGATCGGCGCGTCGGCGTTCACCGACGCGTCCCCGGTGAGCATGCCGACGTTGTCGGCCCCGAACACATCGCACAGCGCGAAGAACTTCTCGCTGACCAACGCCTTGATCGGTGCGGTATAGAAACTGACGCGGTCCGCGGCGAGCGCCGCATAGATCGCCCCGGTGGCCACCAGCGACTTGCCCGATCCGGTCGGCGTCGCGAGGATCACGTTCGCCCCGCTGACCAGTTCGATCAGCGCCTCCTCCTGCGCCGGGTACAGCGTGGTGCCATTGGCCTCGGCCCAGCCGGCGAAGTCGGTGAACAGCGCGTCGGCGTCGCCGCCCTTGGCTTGCAGTGCCGAGAGATCGTTCGGATCGTCGAGCAGGGGAGTGGTCATATTGATGACCAGCGTGCCAGTTCGCCCGGACCGCCGGCGTCCCGGTCGGTGCCACAGCTGGTGCGCCGACCGGGATCCGGTGCGCGCGGTTACCCGAACTGTCCCGGCTGGTAGTCGCCCGCGGGCTGCTGGATGATCACGTTCAGGCGGTTGACGGTGTTCATGAAGGCGATCAGGCACACCAACGCGGCCAGTTGGTTCTCGTCGTAGTGCTTGACCGCATTCGCCCACACCTCGTCGCTCACCCCGCCTGCCGCGTCGGCGATCCGGGTGCCCTGCTCGGTCAGTTCCAGCGCGGCACGCTCGGCCTCGGTGAACACCGTGGCCTCCCGCCACGCCGCGACCAGGTGGAGCCGTTGCTGGCTCTCCCCGGCGAGCGCGGCGTCTTTGGTGTGCATGTCGGTGCAGAAGCCGCAGCCGTTGATCTGGCTGGCGCGCAGCGCCACCAGTTCCTGTGTGGCCTTGGGCAGCTCCGAATCCTTGATCACCTTGCCGGCCGAGGTGACGTACTTGAGCATCTTGACGGCGGTCGGGTTCTCGAACAGATTCAAACGAGCATCCATGGTGACTCCTAGTCGATGGTGATTACCCCCTCAAGACACCGCCACTGCAAGAAATGTGACATGTGGGCGGGTGGCGCCGCCGTCCTCTGGCCGATAATCAGCGGGTGCCGATGCCGACCACTCTTGAGTTCGTGTTGCTGGTGGTGGTCGTCGTGCTGTTCGCGGCGTTCGTCACGTTCCTGGTGCTGTTCATCGTGAGCCGGCGGCAGCTGACGAATGCCCGGCGCGAGATCGAGCGCATGAAACTCGAGGACGAGGACCGCCGCCGGAGACGTCGTCGGGGGGTGGCGCCACTGGCGATCAAGACGGTGTTTCAGACCGCGGACATGCTGATCAACAAGGGGCTCGGCGCCACGGTGCGCAATTCAATCGAGGATCTGGCCGGGTGGGCCCAGGTGGAGCGACCGGATCTGGCTCGGCTGACCGCCGACGGCCGGGTGGTCATCGTGTTCTCCGACATCGAGGGGTCGACCGAGAGCAACGCCGCGATGGGCGACCGGGCCTGGGTAAAGCTGTTGGAGAAGCACAACAAGCTCGTGCAGGCGCGGGTGGACCGGCACGGCGGCCACGTGGTCAAGACGCAGGGTGACGGGTTCATGATCGCCTTCGCCGACCCGGAGAACGCGGTGCGGTTCGCCACGGACGTGCAGGGCGCCCTTGCCGAGAACCCGCAGCGGTGGCAGTCGATCCGGGTGCGGATCGGTGTGCACATGGGCACGTCGGTGCGCCGCGGCGACGACCTGTTCGGGCTCGACGTAGCGATGGCGGCCCGGGTGGCCGGGCAGGCCGATGGTGGCGAGATCCTCGTCAGTGAGACGGTCGCGGAGGCCGTCAGGCACCTCGACGATCTCGAGCTGGGTGCTCCGCGCGAAGTGGAGCTGAAGGGTCTGCCCGGGACCCACCGACTTTTTCCGGTTCTCAGCGTCGAGCAGCGGGCGCTGGAGGCGGCGGCTGGACGTGACGCGTGACCCATTGGGCGGCAAGCTTGATCAGGCCCGACTTCGGATAGCTGACGTGGGCGTTCCAGTCCCGCCCGAGTGAGCAGATCGGGTCGTTGGTGTTGCACAGGTCGGCGGTCCTGGCCCCGAAATCCGGGCTCATGCGGGTCAGGGGCTGGCCGAGCCGCGCCGAGGGATTGCCGAACACGACGACTGAGGCGATGCGCGGCACCACCGCGGCGGGCAGGGGAGCCGTGTAGCCCAGGCCCGCGATCGGTGAGGTGGCCACCACGTCGACGACTGCCGCGCCCTGCGAGTAGCCGCCCATCACGATCTTGGTCTTGGGGCACCGCGCCGCGGTCGCCTGGATGCGCTTGCTCATGTCGGTGGCCCCGGCGGCGGCTTTCATGAAGTCCCACGAAGCCGGGTACTGCACCGCGTAGGTACCGATCGTCGACCCTTTGACCATCGGGCGCAGTGTGTCGACGAAAGCCTGGCCGACGGCCCCGATGCCCGCGGGCTCGTCAGTGCCCCGGGCGAAGACGACCTCGATGTCCGGGCATTTCGGCGCGGCGGAGGCCGGGGGAGCGGGCAGCGGGCACATCGCGGCGGCCGCAGCCACCGCTGCCATGCCCACCCGGCTGCCGGTGCGCCGGGTCCACCCGCCGACAGGCATGCCTCTCCTCGATAATGATCTGTCCCATGTGAACCGCTGTACCCAGTAACCACTTCTACCACTGTTTTCACAGCCGTGCGCAGACATGGTGGCGTTGTCCAGCGGGTATTGCATAACGATGACCAGTCCAGTGCTCGATGAACTCCTGAAGATCGAACGGGCCGGGTGGGACTCGCTCTGCGAGTCGAGCGGTGCCGACTTCTACGGCGAGGTGATGCTGCCCGACGCCGTCATGGTGCTCGCCAACGGCATGGTGATGGACCGCAACACCGTGGTCAGCGCGCTCGCGCAATCCCCGCCGTGGCGGGCCTACGAGCTCAGCGGGGTCCACCTCGTTACCGCTGACGACGACAACGCCGCCCTGGTCTATCAGGCCACGGCCTACCGGGACGACGACGAGCCCGCCTTCGTCGGCGCCATGTCCAGCGTCTACCACCGGACTCCCGACGGATGGAAGCTCGTGCTGTACCAGCAGACCCGCAAGCCCGACCAGCCCACGTCCTGACCTCACCGGTCCGGTTCACCGCGCCCCGCATATGGTCGAGCGGTGACGATCGCCTATGACGAAGCCCTGCGGCAACAGATCGGGGCGAACCTGGCAACGCACGAACGCCGCCGGGTGACCGATCCGACGAAGCGGCACGCGGCCGTGGCGGTGGTCGTGGTGGACTCCGAACTCGGCGAGGACCGGGTGGACCCGGCACCCGTCGACGATTGGATCGGGGGACGGCCGATGCCAGAACCTGGACTGGACGGTCGCATGGTTGATGTTTCGGGCGGTGCAGCGTTTCTGTTGTGCCGCAGGACATCTCGCCTGTCCTCCCATGCCGCGCAGTGGGCCTTGCCCGGCGGCAGGCTGGATCCGGGCGAATCCGCGGTCGAGGCGGCGTTGCGGGAACTGGACGAAGAGGTAGGGGTGAACCTGCCGGAGTCGTCGGTGCTGGGCTTGCTCGACGACTATCCGACCCGCTCCGGATATGTGATCACCCCGGTGGTGATCTGGGGCGGCGGCCGGTTGGATCTGCGTCCCTCACCCGATGAGGTGGTGGCGGTCTACCGGGTGGGGCTGCACCAATTGCAGCGGCCGGATTCGCCGCGGTTCATCACGATTCCCGAGAGCCCGCGCCCGGTGGTGCAGATTCCGTTGGGCAACGATCTGATTCACGCGCCGACCGGTGCGGTGCTGCTGCAGATGCGCTGGCTGGGCCTGGAGGGCCGCACCGATCCCGTCGACGAACTCGAACAGCCGGTGTTCGCCTGGCGGTAGCCTCAGGCCTCGTGGCCGGGTTTGAGGTCGGCCACGTCGGTGAGGCTCACCCATGGTCGCGGCTCGTCGGGTGCCTGGCCGGCGACCGGATTCAGCAGGTAGCCGACGTGATCACCGAGATCGAAGCGGTCGAGGACGGCCCCGACGAACCAGGCCGGGGCGGCTTCGAGGACCGGGACCCCGGCCGGGCCGGCATGCCAACGGCATTCGGCGAACTTGTCGACCTCGTCGCCGGTCTGCCCGCCGAACCAGCGGGCCAATGCCAGGTCGTCGCGGGCGAGTAGGTGCACGCCGAGGTGGGTGGCCGATTCCGCCGCCGCATAGGTGTGGTTCTTCTTCGAGATGGCGGCCAGGAACCGGGGCGGATCGATGCTGGCCTGCGTGGTGAATCCGACCAGGCAGCCCGCCGGCCCGTCCTCGGCCCGTGCGGTCACGACGACCATCGGATAGTCGAGGAGTCCGACGAACCGGTCGAACCCGTCCCAGCTCTGCGCCACCAGACCATTCTCGGCCATGTCGGTGCCGGTTTGGCACCGGCCTGGCGGGGTAGCCCCCACCTGCGATACCGCGAGCGATGGGAGTGCACTTGTGAAAGCCGTTACCTGGCACGGCCGGCGGGACGTGCGGGTCGACACCGTGCCCGACCCTGAGATTCGTGAGCCCACCGACGCGATCATCGAGGTCACCTCGACCAATATCTGTGGCTCCGATCTACACCTGTACGAGGTGCTCGGCGCCTTCATGCATCCCGGCGACATCCTCGGCCACGAACCGATGGGCATCGTCCAGGAGGTGGGCTCGGCCGTCGCCAATCTGTCCGTGGGTGACCGAGTGGTCATCCCGTTCCAGATTTCGTGTGGGCACTGCTTCATGTGCGATCAGGAGCTCTACACCCAGTGTGAGAACACCCAGGTCCGCGAACACGGCATGGGCGCCGCCCTGTTCGGCTACTCGGAACTGTACGGCCGGATCCCCGGCGGCCAGGCCGAGTACCTGCGGGTGCCGCAGGCGCAGTTCACCCACATCAAAGTGCCGGAGGGACCGCCGGATTCGCGATTCGTCTATCTGTCGGATGTGCTACCCACCGCATGGCAGGCGGTCGCGTACGCGGAGATTCCCGACGGCGGCTCGGTGACGGTGCTCGGCCTCGGGCCGATCGGTGACATGGCGGCCCGCATCGCCGCGCATCTCGGCTATCGCGTGATCGCGGTCGATCGCATCCGGGAACGGCTGGCCCGAGCCGAAGAGCGTGGCATCACCACCATCGACCTGGACTCGCTCGACGAATCGGTGGGCGACGCCGTGCGGTCGATGACTGCCGGCCGCGGCACGGATTCGGTGATCGACGCCGTCGGGATGGAGGCCCACGGGTCACCGGTGGCCTCCACGTTGCAGAAGATGACCGCGCTGATGCCCGACGCGATCGCCAAACCGCTGATGCAGAACGCAGGTCTGGACCGGCTCGACGCGTTCTATGCGGCCATCGACATCGTCCGCCGCGGCGGAACCATCTCGCTGATCGGCGTCTACGGCGGCATGGCCGACCCGTTGCCGATGCTGACGTTGTTCGACAAGCAGATTCAGTTGCGGATGGGGCAGGCCAACGTCAAGAAGTGGGTGGGCGACCTCCTGCCGCTGCTCGGTGACGACAACCCGCTCGGGGTCGACGGGTTCGCCACCCACGTCCTGCCGCTCGGCGAGGCGCCGCATGCCTACGAGATCTTTCAGAAGAAGCAGGACGGCGCCGTCAAGGTCATGCTCAAGCCGTAGGCGTTTCGCAGCCACCGCGGTGGGAACCCGAACGGCATGACGATTCATGTGCGGCCGGGAACTGTGGTGGTATTCACCGATGTGGTGTGCGGGTGGTCGACCGTGGCGCTGCACAGGTTCTACGAGGCGCGGGAGAAAGCCGGCCTGACCGACGCCGTCCGGGTGGACCATCAGCTGTTCCTGCTCGAGGACGTCAACAAGTTCCCGATCCCGAAGCGCTACCTGGACAGCGAGATCCCGGTGGTGGGCGCGCTGGCACCCCAGTTCGGGTGGAAGCCCTGGCAGGGCGACGCGTCCACCTGGCCCATCACCTCGCTGCCGGCCAATGAGGCCGTGCACGCCGCCAAGCGGCAATCGCTGCAATCAGCCGAACGGCTCGACATGGCACTACGGCACGCGTTCTTCACCGACAGCAGGCCGATCTGCCTGCTGCACGAGATCCTCGACGTGGCTGACCGCTGCCCCGGTGTCGACGTGGACACCCTGCGTCGCGATCTTGAGGAAGGGACGGCGCGGGCCGACATGATGCGCGGGTACCGCGACCATGTCGAGGAGGTCCAGGGCAGCCCACACTTCCTCCTGCCCAACGGTTCTGACGTACACAATCCGGGTATCGAATTGCACTGGGTGGGCGAACCGGGTGCCGGTTTCCCGGTGGTGGACGCCGACGATCGGGCGGCGTTCGACGAACTCGTCAGGCGCGCAGCGGATTAGGGTTTGCCGCTCCTACGGCCGCGCCGCACGGTGGCCGCCGCGGGCGCGCTCGGACGTGGCGGTGTCGCGGGTGGGTCCAACCGCTCGAACGACCGGAGGATGCGGTCCCGGTCGCCGCCGAGGCCGACCAACAGATTGGTGATGTGCGGCGCCAGCACCCGGGCGACGCCGCCGCCGTCGGTGCCGAAGACGCCGATGATCTCGGCCAGGACGTAGCCGTGCATCATGGTCCAGATCTGGGCGGCGACGGCCACCGGATCGCCCTCGTCGATGGCACCGGCGTCCATACAGCGGCGGACGAAGGCGGGGATCTGGGCGAACACCGAGTTGATCTCGGACAGGTCGGCCGGATTGCCGTCGACGGTGAGATCGCGACCGACGGGTAGCGCGATGGACGGTGAGGTGATGCCG
>NZ_LT546207.1:4711802-4713991 GCF_900078665.2 Mycolicibacterium houstonense
CCCTCGTCGTCTGCGCGTTGCCGCTGCTCGGCGCCAACATCACCTTCGCGGAACTGGCCGCCCAGCCGGCCGGCACCGACTCGAGCCGCGGATATCAGGCGATCCACGGCCGGTTCCCGGACAATCGGCTGCTGCCCGAGATCGTCTCGATCGAGGCCGACCACGACCTGCGTACCCCGGCCGGGCTGATCACCATCGAGCGGGTCACCAGAAGGGTTCTCGACGTGCGCGGGGTGCGCACCGTGCAATCGGCCAGCCGGCCCGCCGGTAGCCCGGTGCGCCAGGGCACCCTCGCCTACCAGGCCGGCCAGATCGGCGAACAGCTCGACAGCACAGCACAATCCGCGCTCGACGGGATGTCATCCGTAAACACCGTGCTGACCACGATCAACCAGCTGGATGCTTCCTTGGACGGTATGCAACGCGGCTTGACCGGTGCGGTGAACGGCTTGGATCGCGTCGGCGCCGGGTCGCAGGACATCGGTGCCGGGATGACCGGGCTGCAAGACAACCTGCAGACGGTGTCCGGCTATGCCGATCCGCTGCGCCAGTTCGTCCGCAACACCCCCGATTGCGCGGGGAACCCGATCTGCTCGGCAGTGCAGAAGATCGTCGCGCCGCTCGACGATGCGGTGAGCGCCACCGGCACGCTCGCCGGCGGTGCCGGTGCGCTTCGAGNGCCGATGATCTCGGCCAGGACGTAGCCGTGCATCATGGTCCAGATCTGGGCGGCGACGGCCACCGGATCGCCCTCGTCGATGGCACCGGCGTCCATACAGCGGCGGACGAAGGCGGGGATCTGGGCGAACACCGAGTTGATCTCGGACAGGTCGGCCGGATTGCCGTCGACGGTGAGATCGCGACCGACGGGTAGCGCGATGGACGGTGAGGTGATGCCGAACATCAGCCGGTACCGCTGCGGATAGGTCAGCGCGTAGTCGCGATAGGCCAGGCCGGAGGCGAGCAGATCGGCCACCGGATCGTCGGTGTCCTCGCGCCGGCCGAGATGGTCGCCGAATCGGACATAGGACTCTTTCACCACGGCCTCGTACAGGCCGGACATGCCGTCGAAGTGCGTGTAGACCGCCATCGTGGAGGCGCCGATGCGCTGGGCCAGCATGCGTGCGCTGAGCGCCTCGGGCCCACTCTCCTCCAGGACCTGGAGGCTTTCCTCGATCAGGCTCTCGCGAATTCCCATGATGCTGGACACCTTGCCATAACAATGTTATACCTGCCAATAACATTGTTATGGACGGTGGGGGAGCCGATGTTGGAGACCGTTGCGCGCGCGGCGAGCCGGTACGCACTCCTGGTCATGGCGGCCTGGGCGGTGCTGGCCGGCATCGGCAACGTCGCGGTGCCGCAACTCGAACACGTCGTCAAAGAGCAGTCGCGGGCGTTCTTCCCCGCCGATTCCGGCGCCACTCAGGCGGCGCAGCGGATGGGCACCCGATTCGGCGATTCCGACAGCAACAACATCGCCTACGTCGTGCTCGACGCGGACCGGACACTCGGGGAACCCGACCGCAGGTACTACCGAGCGCTGGCCGACCGGCTGCGGACCGCCACGCCGGGCGTCGAGTCGTTGATGGACCTGTGGGATGACCCGGCGGCGGCCGCGGTTTTCGAGAGCCGGGACCACAAGGCGGCCTACCTGATGGCCCGGCTCTCCGGACAGCTCGGCAGCAGCACCGGTACCGACGCCGTGACTGCCCTGCGCACCGCCGTCGACGCCGTCCCCACCCCGGCCGGACTGCGTACCCACGTGACCGGCCCCGGGCCCAGCCTGGTCGACGAATTCGCCGCCCTGGATGCCCAATTGGCTAGAATCACCGTCCTGACCGTCGGCCTGATCGCGGCACTGCTGCTGTTCGTCTACCGCTCGCCGATCACCGCGGCGGTAACGCTGGCCGCGGTCGGTCTGTCCCTGGCGGTCGCCCGGCCGGTGGTCGCACTGCTCGGTGAGCACGGCGTGATCGAGGTGTCGGTGTTCTCGGTGGCACTCATGTCGGCGATGGTTCTCGGTGCGGGCACCGACTACGGGATCTTCCTGATCGGTCGCTACCACGAGAACCGGCGGGCGGGCCTGGCGGCACCGGACGCGCTGGCCGACGCCTACCGCCGGGTGGCACCGGTCATCGCCGGGGCGTTGGCCACCATCGCGGCCGCCCTGTTCTTCCTCAGCTTCG
>NZ_LT546207.1:4714218-4719951 GCF_900078665.2 Mycolicibacterium houstonense
GGCCCGCCGGTAGCCCGGTGCGCCAGGGCACCCTCGCCTACCAGGCCGGCCAGATCGGCGAACAGCTCGACAGCACAGCACAATCCGCGCTCGACGGGATGTCATCCGTAAACACCGTGCTGACCACGATCAACCAGCTGGATGCTTCCTTGGACGGTATGCAACGCGGCTTGACCGGTGCGGTGAACGGCTTGGATCGCGTCGGCGCCGGGTCGCAGGACATCGGTGCCGGGATGACCGGGCTGCAAGACAACCTGCAGACGGTGTCCGGCTATGCCGATCCGCTGCGCCAGTTCGTCCGCAACACCCCCGATTGCGCGGGGAACCCGATCTGCTCGGCAGTGCAGAAGATCGTCGCGCCGCTCGACGATGCGGTGAGCGCCACCGGCACGCTCGCCGGCGGTGCCGGTGCGCTTCGAGAGGGCGCCGCCGGCGCGACCGACTCGCTGGACGGGGCGGCCCGGGGGGTGGCCACGATGCGCGGGGCCCTGACCGAACTGCGGAGTCTGACCGCGTCATTGCGCACCAGCCTGGGCTCGGTGGGGCCACAGATGGAGCAGATGACCGGGTATCTGTCCCAGTTGAGTGCCGATTTCGACGGCAGTGCCGAAGGCGGGTTCTACCTGCCGCCAAGGACTTTCGACGATCCCGACTACCGCCGGGTGATGACGATGATGTTCTCCCCGGACGGCCACGCCACCCGGCTGCTGGTCTACGGGGACGGCGAATCCTGGGGGCGTGACGGCGCAGATCGCTCCGCCGAGATCCGGATCGCGGCCGCCGAGGCGCTCAAGGACACCCCGCTGGCCGCGGGTGGCGTCGTCGACCTCACCGGGGTCGGGACGGCCACCGCCGAACTCATCACCTACGTCAAGCACGACTTCACGCTGCTCGTCGTCGCCACGCTCATCCTGATCTTCGTGATCGTGGCCGCCATGTTGCGCAGCCCGGTCGCCGGGATCGCAGTGCTGGCCACGGTCACGATCTCGTACTTGTCCGCGCTCGGCGCCAGCGCGGCGATCTGGCAGTACGTCGTCGGTCAACCCCTGCACTGGGCGGTGCCCGCGCTGGCGTTCATCGCCCTCGTGGCGGTCGGAGCCGATTACAACCTGCTCCTGGCGATGCGATTGCGCGACGAGGCCCATGCGGGCATCCGCACCGCGACGGTCCGGGCGTTTGCCGGAACCGGCAGCGTGGTCACCGTCGCAGGCATCGTCTTCGGACTGACGATGTTCGCGATGCTCGGTGCCAGTGTCGTGACGATCGCCCAGGTCGGATCCACCATCGGCATCGGGCTGCTGATCGACACCATGGTGGTCCGGACCTTCGTGGTCCCGCCGATCGCCGTGCTGCTCGGCCGCTGGTTCTGGTGGCCCCGGCGCACCGGCCGGAAGTCGAGGCAGCGTCAGGTGGGTGTGCCCGTCCCGGCGTGAATACCGCTGAGCAGGCCGGTCATCTGACCCACCTCGATGAGGTAGCCGTCCGGATCGCGCATGTAGCAACGCACTTCGGCCTTACGGTCGATGGGCGGGGTCAGGAACGCCGCACCCTTCTCGCTCCATTCGCGGTAGCACGCCTCGATGTCGGCCACCCGGATGTTCAGGAAGCTGGTCGCGGTGTGCGGATCACTCGGCGGCCGCAACGTCACGTCGGGTTTGTCCGGTGTCGGACCGCCGCCCGGATTCATGATCAACCAACTGTTCGCCAGCTTGACGATGCACGGGTCCTCGGCCATCACCACCTCGCCGCCGAGCACCTCGCTGTAGAAGGCTCTGGAGCGGGGTACGTCGGTGACGGTGAGAAAGTGGGTCAGCACCAAACCCGTCTCGGGGGTCGGTAGCGAATCGGTGCGGTTCATGCCGTCCGGATACCCGGGTCGGCGCCGCGGCTAATCCCCGCGAGGTGCTGCCGCGCAAGCGCTTGCCGGCGCATGAAGTCGGCAAAGTCTGGGTACTTGGTGTGGATCTGGGGAAGGGGGACGACCGACCGGAGAGGATCCATGACGGCACCACGATTGCAGGTTGACCAGCGCGACGCCGCCGAAGCCAAGCGCATCGTGGGTGCGGTGACCTCGGCGTTCGCCACCCGGGTGGTAGGGCAGGACCACCTGCGCGAATCGATGTTGGTGGCATTGCTGGCCGGTGGGCACCTGCTGTTGGAGAGCGTGCCAGGGCTGGCCAAGACCACCGCGGCCCGGGTCGTCGCCGAATCCATCGACGGCAGTTTCCGCCGCATCCAGTGCACGCCCGATCTGCTCCCCAGCGACATCATCGGCACCCAGATCTATGAGGCCGCGCACAACTCGTTCGCCACCCAGCTGGGCCCGGTGCACGCCAACATCGTGTTGCTCGACGAGATCAACCGCTCCAGCGCCAAGACTCAGAGCGCGATGCTGGAGGCGATGGAGGAGCGCCAGACCACGATCGCCGGCGTCGAATATCCCATCCCCGAGCCATTTCTCGTGATCGCCACCCAGAATCCCGTCGACCAGGAGGGCACCTACCCATTGTCGGAGGCCCAGACCGACCGGTTCATGCTCAAGGAGATCGTGGGCTATCCCACCATCGAGGACGAGGTCGAGATCGCCGCCCGGATGGACGCCGGCCTCTACGACCGCGGGCATCGTGCCGCACCCGTCGTCACCATCGACGACGTGCGTCGCGTCCAGGACATCGTCCGGTCGGTGTATCTGGACCGCGCGCTGGTTGAATACGCCAGCCGCCTGGTCGCCGTCACCCGCGAGCCGGGCCGGCACCTGCCGGCCAACCTGGCCCGGGTGATCGAGTACGGGGCCAGCCCGCGGGCCACCTTGGCGTTCTGCCGCACNCGACACCGTGCCGCGCCCCGCCGGTGATCGCGACCCCAACATCTTCGTGCTCCTCGACCGGTCCCCGGAGATGTCCGAGCCCGGCACCGATGGTCGCTCCCGGATGGCGGCGGCCCGTGACGACATCGCGGCCCTGATCGAACGGCATCCCGACGCGCGCTTCGCGCTGATCTCCTTCGCCGACCGCCCGGCGGTGGAATGGCCGCTGTCCGCCGACACGTGGAGCCTGCGCCCGGTGGTCGAGTCGATGAACGCATATGCCGCGACGCCGGACGCCAATGTCGGTGCGGCCGCCAGCGTGCTGCGTTACCAGTTGATCGGCGCGGTGCAGCAGTTCCCCCGAGCCCGGAATCTGGTGTTCTATCTGGGCGCAGGCGCAGCGGAATCACAAGCACCGCAGCGCGAATTCCAGTTGCCGGAGGGTGCGGTCGACGGTGGTGCGGTGCTGGGCTACGGCGGGGCCGGAGCTCAGGCGCTGCGGGCTGTCGCCGATCAGATCGGGGTGCCGTTCGTGCCGCGCACCNGTGCCGTGAGGCCGCCGTGGGCAGGTACCTGGACTCCGCCAAGGCGTACGCCGGCCGCGACCCCGGCGGGCTACTCGAAGGTGGCCGGTATGCGCTGATCCACACGCGCAGCCTGGAATTCGACGAGCTACGTCCCTACGTCCCCGGTGACGACGTCCGCGATATCGACTGGAAGGCCACCGCGCGCTCCGGGCACACCCTGATCAAGCGATTCGTCTCCGAGAAGCACCACAAGGTCCTCGTCGTCGCCGACGCCGGCCGCAACAGTTGCGCGCTGGCCCCGTCAGGTGAGCTGAAAAGGACGGTGGCGCTGCACCTCATCGGCGCCATCGGACTGATGACACTGCCGCGGTCCGACGAGATCGCCATGGTGCTCGGCGACCATCGCGGCAACGTGGACATCCGGTTGCGCCGCGGAGAGACCCACATCGAGAGCATGCTGCACCGGTTTCACCACCACACCACCGATCAGCCCGGGCCGAGCGACATCCGGGTCCAGCTCGAGTGGGTGGCCCGGCACTATCGGCACCGGCTGCTGATCTTCGTGGTGTCCGACGAACCGCAGGTCAATGACCGGCTCGCCGCCGTGCTGGGTTCCCTGACGGCCCGCCACGATGTGCTGTGGGCTCTGGTCAGCGACATGCCTGCGGTGAGCGCACACCGCGACACCGGCCGCAGCTACGAGGTCGCCGACGGCCGGCCCATCCTCTCGGGATTGGGTCCCGATGTCGTCGAGGCCTATCGACGTGCCGAAGCGCAACGGCGCGAGGAACTTTCGGAGTTCCTGACCACGCAGCGGATCCCGCATGCCCGGGTAACCGGCAGCATGCGGATCAGGGCGGCGCTGACCGCGATGACCGGAGTGTATGCCCGTGCCGGATGACCTGCTGCGCCATGTGATCGGGCCCACGCCCTATTCGCCCGGGTGGCTGTGGGCCGCGATCGGCCTGATCCTGCTGCTGGCCGCCTGGTATGCGGGGGTGTTCCTCCTGACCTCGCAGCGCCGCTCGGTGCGTGACCTGCCCGTCCTCGGCGCCGCCCGTGCCGAATATCTGCGGCGCCGGTCGGCCCGCGCGGTCCGGGTGATCGGAAACCGTTACCGGGCGGGTGATCTCGACGCGACACCGGCCGGCGCCGCGCTGAGTCGCGAACTGCGGGCGTTCCTCCATTCGGCCACCGGGGTGCAGGCGCAGTACATGCAGGTCGACGCCATCGCGGCCAGCGCCGCCGCGCCGGCCGCACCGATCCTGGCCGAGCTCACCGATATTCAGTTCAACCACCGCACGACGCTCGACGCCGGGGCGGCCAGCGACACCACCGAGGAGTTGATCCGCGGATGGACCTGATCTGGTGGACGGTGGCGATCATCGGTTGCCTCGCACTCGCCGCGTGTGTCGGGCTGGCGCTGCTGGTGAAGCAGTCCGCTGACCCGGATGACCTGACCCCGTTGGCCAATACCGGGCGGTTGACCCGGTTGCCCGAATACGTGCGGGCGGCGCGGCTGCGAACCATGGCGGCCGTGGTGGCGATGGTGACGCTGACGCTGGCCTTCGTGTCGGCGGTGGTGGTGACCGCGCGCCCCACCGGAATGCCGTCGTGGACCCGCACCACGCAGGTCGCGACACCGGAAGACATCATGGTCTGCGTCGGCGGCCCAGTGACCGACTCGGCCGTCAGCACCACGTTGCGGTACTTCGCCGATCAGATCGGTTCCTTCGGCACCGAACGGATCGGGCTGACCTCGGCGAACCGGCGGGTGGTCCCGCTCACCCGCGATTATTCATATGCCTCAGCGCAATTCGGCGGGTTCGCCGAGCAGGACGCAAACCGGCCGTTCGTCTCTCCGGTGGCCTACGTCGACTACGCCGCCAACGTCGAGGACGTGCTGGCCCTGTGCCTGACCGGATTCCCGGCGTTCGAGGAGAAGTCCGCACAACGAAGGTCGCTGATCTACGTCGGACCCGAATCGCTACCCGGCGACACCGCACCGCTGTTCACCGCGGACCGTCTCCGTGAACTCGCGGTCACGGCGGGCGTGCAGGTCAACGCCATCACGCCCGGGCCTGGCGCGGTGGCCGACCTGACCCGTGACACCGGTGGGCGCTGGTTTTCCGATCCGGCCGACGTGGCCGCACATCTGACCGAGATCCGGGAGCACCCACCGCACGCAGGGACGACGGGATACGCCGCCGATGTGCGGTCGGCCGAAACCCCTGGGCTTCCCGTGTTGCTCGGGTTGCTGGCACTGACGGTGCTGTGGTGGTGGCCGGTGGTGATGCGGCGATGAGCCTGGAACCCGTACTGCCGCCGCTGCTGCTCGCCGCGCTGGCGGTGCTGTTGATCGCCGCCCGCGTCATGACGTTCGGGCGGGCGCGGGCGCGC
>NZ_LT546207.1:4720910-4777209 GCF_900078665.2 Mycolicibacterium houstonense
GCGGCCCCGCCGGCCGACGCCCTCGGAGCCGACGAGGCCGGCGGACAGACTCCCGCCGCGCCACCGGTGACCTCGGCCACCAGGCTGTACTGGGTCTTCGCCGGCGTGGCCGCGCTGCTGCTCCTGGCCGAGCTGTATCTGGTGCTTCGCGAGTACCGGCGCACCCAGTCCATCCATGTCGGGTTGCGGCCATGAGTACCCTGCGCCGGCGCCTGCTGCTGTATTCCGCCCCGGTGGCGCTGTTGGCCGTCGCGGCCGTGGTCAAACTGCTGTCGGTCGTGGTGTTCGGGGCCTCGGCGCAATCCAGCTTCACCGACCGCGACACCGGGGCCTTGGCACGTGAGGTGGGGGTGCTTCAGGTGGCCGACGTCGTCGAGCCCGGCAAGGCCGACTTCGCCGCGGGCGCCCTGGCCGTGCTCGAGGACCGGCTCACCGACGCGGACCGGCACTTCTCATCGGCGCTGCCCCACCTCGGCGGTGATGAATCATGTTCGGCCATGGTCAATCTGGAGCTGATCCGGGAAACCCTTGGCGACCGCGCGGCCGCGGCGGCAGACGATCGGACCGCCCAGGCCCACTACCTGGGCGCCCGAGACGTGGTGGACCGGGCGCCGGAGGGGTGCTTCGCAGGCAACGCCGATCCCGATCCGGATCGGCGCACGGTCCGTGATCAGGCGTTGACCCGGTTGACCGGCAAGATCGACGCCGCCTCCGTCGCGCCACCGCCTCCGCCGCCCCCGCCCGCACAGGCAGCGCCTCCACCGCCNCGAATGGCTGTGGCAGACGGGTTGTCTGCGCGTGAGGCGAAGCGCCTGCAGACGCGTGAGCGGTTGATGGGCGCGGCGATCGCGGAGTTCAAACGCGCGGGGATGGCCGAGGCGGATGTCGGCGCGATCGTCACCGCCGCAGGCGTCGCGCACGGCACGTTCTTCTTCCATTTCCCCACCAAGGAACACGTGCTGCTGGAGCTCGAGCAGCGCGAAGAGGAACGCATCGCCAAGCAATACACCCAGTTCCTCAAGAAGCCGCACAGCCTGGAAGATGGCCTGCGTGAGGCCATGCGGCTGGTCATCGCCCTGGAGCGCCGCCTCGGCAAGGTGCTGTTCAAAGACTTTCTGGCCCTGCACTTCTCGCAGACCCGTCCGCCCGCGCCGGAAAGTCAGGAGCACCCGGTGATCTCCGGGGTGGTCGGGGAGATCGAACTGGCCCAGCAGCAGGGAGCGGTCGCCGCCGACGTCAACCCGTGGAACAGCGCGGTGTTCTTCCTGCTCGGCTTCTATGCGCTGTTGATCACCACCAACGATTGGCCAACCCGCGACGCCCTGCTCGAGGACTACGTGGTCAGGACCATGCGGAGCCTGGCGCCCTAGAACCGGTACCGGACGGTCCTGTCGAGCCGACGACTCATTGACTATAGTCAGTCAAAATCGGACGGCCGACTGGAGGACCCGTGAATTTGCCGACCCTGAGACCGCGGCGTGCGGCCGTGGCGGGTGAGCCGTCCCCGGCCGACCACGACGAGCGGTCCCGGCTCGCGCAGCGGCAGGCCGACAAGTGGCTGATCGTCGGCTCATTGCTGATCGGCAGCGCCGTGCTGGGCGTCGTCGGGCTGCCGATCTTCCTGCGCGGCGTCTGGTTGCTGCGCCGCGCCCAGCGCGAGGGCCTGTCGGTACGGCCCATGATGGTCACGCTGCTCGGCTACCTCGTGATCATCGACGCCGCGATCAACGCGATGGGCTGGTCACTGGACCTGATCGGCAACCACAGCCTGCTCGCCCGAGTGCTCCTGACCGGCTGGGGCAACATGTTTGATGCCGGCTACTTCTGGCATTTCAACGAGCTGTGGGTGGGCGGTGCCGGTGGCCCGGGCGAGAAGGCCTGGGAGGTCGCCCTCATCCTCACGGTGTTCACCATGCGGATCGCGGCAGGCATCGGCTTTCTGCAGATGAAGCGGTGGGGGCATCAGTGGATGATCGTCACCTGCTGGATGGGTGTGGTCATCTGGTGCGGATACGTGTTCAACATGACGATGTTCGCCGACGTGCGTTACGCCGGGACGATCTTCCCGGTGATCGGCTGGTGGCTCTACGACATCTTCTACATCACGCCGTTCTTGGCGATCCCGTACCTGCACACCGTCAACCGCGAGATCTTCACCGACTGATGCGCGGACATTGACTCAAGTCAGGAATCCTATGGAGGAGGATGCAGTGCTCTGGGAAATCTGCCGCTATGTCGGCGCATGGGGCGGCACCGCCCTGATCATCTGGTTCTGGTACTGGATGTTCTCCAACATCGGCACGTTCTGAGCCGATGGCCGACCACGACGCCATCGCCCTCGAGCGCAGCTGCGCGCTGACCGCCGTCGCGCTCAGTGACGGCCGCCGCGAAGGAGTACGGCTGGTCACCGGCGCACAGCGCGGTTTCGGACTGTCGGCGGCGCTGGATCACGTGCACGTGCCGTACCCAGCCGTCGTTGCCTCCTGGACCCGACGATCGCTGACCTGCGGCGTGGCCCTGCAGTGTGCGCCGGCCAAGGAGCGGCTCGTCCACTACCGGTTGAACGAACTGTCCGCCCGTGAGCTCCGGGCCCTCAGCGTGGTGGAGGGCGAGGTGGCCCTGGGCTGGGTGGCTGTCCGATGGCCTGGCCTGCTCCCCGAAATTCGAAGACTCCTACCGGATCTGGCGTGTGCAGACGCGGATCTGCCTGCCGCCGACATGCTCGAACGTGCGGTGGGACGGGCCCGGCACCGCGGCCCCGTCGACGTGGACCCATTGCTGGGCCGGCTGCCCGTGGCATACACCGTTCCGGCCGGGCTCGGCGACCGGCTGCGCCGCAGGTTCGGCCGGATGCCGTGGACCACCACCCAGAAGCGCCTGCCCCGGCCGTATTCCGTCCCGGTCGGCGGCGACGGCGGGGTCCGTAACCCGAATCTGCCACCGCCGAGCCGCCCCCAGGACAATGACCTCGACGTCACCCCGCAGCACCGGCCGGGCATTCCGTACCCGGAGTGGAATGCATGGACGGACAGTTTCCTGCGCGATCACGTCGCCGTGGTCGAGCACGCCAAGCCACCGGGCGGCCGTCGGACCACTCCGGTCTCGGCCGACCTGCGGGCCTGGTTCGCCGAACACACCCACCGCGCGATGATCGGCAAGTTGGACGACGGGTCGGACCTGGACGTGGATTCCTATGTACGCCACCACATCGATCTGGCCACCGGCGAGGCAGGCGAACCGCGGGTGTTCCGGGAGCTGCTGCCGAGCAGCCGGGATGTCACCACCGCGCTGTTGCTCGACGGCAGTTCGTCGCTGGGTGTGCACGGGGGCCGGATCTTCCGGTTGGAACTGGACTGCGCCGACGCGCTGTCGCGAGCCATGAGCCTGGCCCGCGAACGCCACGGCATCTTCGTGTTCACCGGCAACACCCGGCATCGGGTGGAAGTGCAGTGTCTCAAGGACTTCGAGGATCGCCGGTTCGTCCCGCCGAGCACCGCCGGCCTGGTAACCGGAGGCTACACCCGGCTCGGTGCGCCGCTGCGACACCTGACCAGCCGCCTGCTGGCGCAACCCTCGGAGCGGCGGCTGCTGATCGTCATCGGTGACGGGCTGATCTCCGACGAGGGCTATGAGGGCCGTTACGCCTGGGCGGACACCGCGCACGCGGTGGAGGAGGCCAACGACGCCGGAGTGGCCGTGTACTACGTCGGCGTCGGTCCCACCCGTGTCGACCCGCTGCCCGAGGTGTTCGGCCCGCGTCGGTCCCAACGGATCCGCCGCGTCGAGGAACTGCCACGGGTCCTGGCGCACGTGCACCGCGAGCTGGTCGCGGCGTGATCGGGAGGAGAAAATGAGCAGCGACACGTACTTCGCCAACGGCAACGAGATCCAGCTGTTCGAGCAGGCCTACGCCCGCCGGCTGCCGGTGATGTTGACGGGGCCGACCGGGTGTGGCAAGACCCGTCTGGTCGAACACATGGGCTCCCTGCTGCAGCGCCCGGTGGTGACGATCAGTTGCCACGACGACCTCACCAGCTCAGACCTGGTGGGCCGGTTCATGATCACCGGGGGCGACGTGGTGTGGACCGACGGTCCGCTGACCCGCGCGGTCAAGGCCGGTGCCATCTGTTATCTGGACGAGGTGGTCGAGGCCCGCCACGACTCGCTGGCCATCCTGCATTCGCTCACCGACCACCGCCGGGCCCTGTACCTGGACCGGGCCGGCGAGGTGGTGGTGGCACCGGACACCTTCATGCTGGTGTGCTCCTACAACCCGGCCTACCGGAGCTCGCTCAAGGAACTCAAACCGTCGTTCCGGCAACGGTTTGTCACGCTGGCGATGACCTATCTGCCACCGGAGCGTGAGGCCGAGGTGATCGTTGCGGAGACCGGAGTGGGCCGCGACGCCGCGACTCGCCTGGTCGCCTGCGCGACCGCGATCCGGGGGGCCGACGCCGCGTTCCATTTCGAACCGCCTTCGACGCGGGTGCTGGTCACCGCGGGCCAGCTGGTCGCCGCGGGCGCCACCGAACTCGAGGCCGCCGAGGCCTGTGTTCTCGCGCCGCTGAGCACCGACGGAGCGGTCACCGACGGGCTGCGTGAGGTCGCGGCCGCAGGCCTGCAAACCTAGGAGAGGATTTTCTGGTGAACGAGCAGGAGCGAAAGCGTAAGCGCGCGTTGATCGTTCTGCAGGTGGTCATCTACGGCTATCTGTTCGCGATGTTCTGTATCCAGCTGTACATGTCGTTCGCCAGGGGCTGGTGGGAGCTGTGAACCTGCCACTGGCGCAGTCGGATTCGGTGACGCTGGAAGACCATCACGAGCAGTCCCGGCTCGCGCAGCGACGGGCCGACAAGTGGATGATCGTCGGTGCGCTGCTGATGGGCATGTGGATTCCCGGACTGATCGGGTTTCCCATCTTCATGCGCGGAGTGTGGCTGCAGCGTCAGGCCCAGCGCGCCGGGCTGTCGGTGCGGCCGATGATCGTCACACTGATCGGCTATCTGGTGCTGATCGACGGTGCGCTCAACAGCCTGGGCTGGGCATTGGACCTGGTGGCCAACCACACGCTGATCAACCGGGTGCTCATGGTCGGCTGGGGAAACATGTTCGATGCCGGCTACTTCTGGCATTACAACGAACTGTGGATCGGCGGATCGGGTGGCCCGGGCGAGAAGTCGATGGTCTTCGGGATGATCGTCACGGTCTTCGCGATGCGTTGCGCCGCCGCGATCGGTTTCCTGCAGATGAAGCGGTGGGGGCACCAGTGGATGATCGTCACCTGCTGGATGGGCGTGGTCATCTGGTGTGTCTACGTGTTCAACATGACGATGTTCGCCGATGTTCGCTACGCCGGAGTGATCTTCCCGGTGATCGGCTGGTGGATCTACGACATCTTCTACATCACGCCGTTCTTGGCGATTCCGTATCTGCACACGGTCAACCGCGAAATCTTCACCGACTGAACAACTTCTGAGGAGCACATGGTGTCGACCCGCAAGGAAAGCACAGAAAGCACCGAAACCAAGAAGGACCTGCCCCCGGGAACCACGCCGTACTACGCCAACATGCACAAGTGGATCAAACGGGCCGTGCTGGTCTGCCTGGTCGCCCTGGTCATCGAAGGCGCGTTCACGCTGCCGTTCATGGCGGTCTACTACGGGTATCCGACGCTGAGCATGACCGAGATCTGCAGCGAGCTGCTCAAGGTCCGCTACTCCGACGACACCCTGGAGTGCAAGCACCCGTACCCGATGCTCGGCCCGCCCGAGGGTGCCGAGGGCAAGGACACCGCCCGCGACGAGTGGGGGATCCAGCCGACACCGAAGTACGACCGGCTGGGCTTCCGCGAGCTGGTGCGCCGCCACGAGGAACGCCTGGCCCGCCAGGCCCAGGAACAGGGGCGGTAGATGGCCAAGTCTGCCGAAGAGCACGCGCGTGACTGGGATCTGCGGCACGAGGACTTCAACGATCACGACCTGCTGTACGAGGTGTATGCGGTGATGCGCGAACGTGCACCGATCGTGCACACCGCGACACCGTTCTTTCCGACCGACGGTGCATGGGTCGCACTGGGTTACGACGAGTGCTATCAGATCGCGCAGGACTGGCAGCACTTCTCCAGCAATCCGACACCAGAGGGTGCGCAGCAGGCCGGCGGCGATCTGGTGATCACCCTCGACCCGCCGCGGCAGCAGTCGTTCCGCAAGGTGCTCAACCCGTACTTCTCCCCGGCGCGGATGAAGGCACTGACTCCGCAGATCCGGGCCGAAACCGACCTGCTACTGGACACTTTCATCGAGCAGGGATCAGGAGACCTGGCCCAGATCGCCTGGCAGCAGCCCGGCATCGTGTTCTTCAAGTACCTGCTCGGCATGCCGGTCGGCGATGTCCCGCTGTGCCTGGAGCTGGTCGACACCGCGCTCAACGGCCATTCCGAACAGGACCGGGCGCTGGCCTGGGGTGGCTTGTACCAGCATGTCCACGATGCGGTGTCGGCCCGCGCCACGGCGCCACCGCGCGACGACGTGATCGATGTGCTGCTGCACGCCGAGATCGCCGGGGACCCGTTGCCGTTCAACGACATCGTGGCCAACGCCATCCTGCTCGTTCAGGCCGGCCTCGAAACCACGGCCAGTGCGATGTCTTTCGCCTTCCACTACCTGGCGGGCCATCCTGCTGAACGTGACCGGCTGATCGCCGAACCCGAGATCCTGCCCAGGGCCGTCGAGGAGTTCATCCGATTCGCCGGCTCGGTCCACAGCCTGCCCCGCACCGTGGCCGAGAACGTGGAGCTGGGCGGGCACACGTTCTGTCCGGGCGACTCGGTCCTGGTCAACTACGCCGCGGCCAACCGCGACGCGGCGCATTTCCCGGATCCGGATCGGTGTGTGCTGGACCGTACGGCCAACCGTCATCTCGGCTTCGGGGCGGGTGTGCACCGGTGCCTCGGCTCCAACCTGGCCCGCCTCGAGTTCGCCGTGGGACTCGAGCAGGTGCTGGCCCGGATGCCCGACGTCGTGCTGGATCCGGCCGGCACCGCGGTGTTCCACGGCAACTCCGTGACGCGCGGCTATCGCTACATTCCGGTGCGGTTCAGCCCGGGCGAACCATCGGCTGTGTTGCGGGGATCTAACGATTCGGTGGTGTCTCGGGGTTGACGTTCCCGTAATTAGCAAAGCCGTGGTTCAGTGGTAGTCGATGTCTGGTGTCTGGTTCTCGCGTCGCTGTATCACCGCTGCGGTGACGGCGGGTGTCTCGTTGCTCGCGGTGGGAATTCCGGCGGCCTCGGCCGCGCCGGCCAGTGATGCGCGCGGATACGTCGATTCCACGGCGCGGTGCGCCAGTGCCGACGCCACCGTGCTGTTCGGCAGCACCGACGCCTCCCGCGTGGCGATCTGCTCGGTGTCCGGCGGCAAGTACGAATACCGCGGCGTGCGGCTGCGCGACGGCGCGAAATTGATCGTGCCGGCCACCGGCAACGGCAACGGTGCATTTCTCGCGGAGAACGCCGGCATCGAGTACATGGTGACCTCGAAATCGCTGGTGCTCAGTGTCGGCGAGAAGGTGATCCGGGAGGAGGCGATGATCGACTTCCACCGCCCGGGTGCTCAGGAGGCGCCCAGCGCCCCGGTTTCCGCGACGCCGACTACCCCGCTGCCCCCGCCGCTGGCGGCCGAGGTAGGTGGCAGCGGCAGCGACACTCGTAGTCGCTGACCTGCTGACCAGCGCCGTTGCCGCCGCAGTTGATGGCGAATGATGAAAATGATAATCATTAGCGGCATGCGCGCGTCTACGTCGGCTCTGCTGGATCAACTCAGGCCGGGTTCGATCCTGCTCACCGTTCCGCTCGTCGACGACGTCGTGCAGGTCGGCATCGGCGGCGAGTACCCGACCGCGAGGGTCGCGGTCGCGGTGACGTCATTGCTCGTGCGGATCCGGCGACTCGACGGCAGGCCGCTTCAGGTGCACATCGTCGAGAACTGGCGCGACCCGGTGTCCCCGGGGATCGCGATCCCCGTCTTCGCCGACCCGGCGGATGTCGTCGTGCTCGACCGGTGCGACGGGTGCTGGGTGCCCGATGCCCGCCTCCGCGTCACCGGGTCCGCGGAACTCGACCGGTTCATCGGGACCCTCGCCCGGTTTGCCGTGGCCAAACAGGAACGCGTCGATCAGGCGGTGGGTGCGGCGTAGGTCTGTAGATACCGGGTCAGCGCCCGTTCGCCCTCGGTGAGGATCTCGCGGTCTTTCTCCGGACCGGCGTGGAATGCCATCTCCAGCAGGCGATCACCCATCTCCACGGCCACCATCGTGACCAGTGGATCAGTGCCTTCGCGCAACAGGCCCCAATGCAGCAGGGCTCCGTGCAGGGCCCGGGCGAAATCTGCCCGGCGTGCACGTGGGTCGGCGAGCAGACCGCTGGCCAGGCTCGTGTAGTGCAGGTTGACCAGATGCGGATGGTTGCGCAGGTGCTCGTAGTGGAACTCGAAGATGCCGTGGGCCACCTCGGCCAGACTGGCCGGGGTCAGGGCGGCCAGTATCGCGGCGCCTTCGGCGTCGCGCCGGTCCAGATGGTCGGCCACGATCTCCTGCAGGATGGCGTCCCGGTTGGGGAAGAACTGATAAACCGTCGCGACCGGCACCTCGGCCCGCTGGGCGATGGCGCGGGTGGTGACGGCATCGACACCATTGGTCTCCAGCAGCTCGAGCGCGGCGGCCCGAATACGTTCGACGCGTCGTCTGCTGCGCTCCTGTACTGGTTGCCGACGCCGGAGTGGCTTGTGGGTTACCACGGATAAATCGTCGCACATTGCTGAAATGATCCAAGTTCATGTTTGCTCCCGGTGATCCTCGGTAGACAGGGCAAGATTTCGCGGCGCCGCCCCCTGCGGTTGGGTCAATAAACGAACATGCACGCCTTCGTCGCTATCCGGACAACGAAATCCTGATCCGCCGAACTATGGCGAGAGATTGGCGAGAACCGTTGTTGTCGAAGGCATTCCATGTTGATCCCGGTGTGGCGGCGTTGTCCGTATCGATCCCTGCCGACCATGATCGCGGTAACCTCGACGCGGGTTGAGCACACAGCCGGTCACGTGGTCGAGGGGTACCTCGTCCCTCGGAGCTCGGCGATGGGGTCCATCATGACGCTTGCTCACTATTCTGATCGGCTGCGGCCGGTCAGGTCGTCCGACACCTGCGTGATCGATTGCGCCGGAGCGCGGGTCTGCGCGTATGTCCGGGGCCCGGCTACCGTTCTGGCGGTCGAGGGCGAGATCGACATCTGCAACTCGGACCGGCTGATCGCCGCGATCCGTCGTCTCCAGCAACCCGGTATTGCCTTCATCCTGGACCTGCGTGCAGTCGGGTTCATGTCGGTCAGCGGATTCCGTGACCTCTTGGCGTTCGCTCACGAATGTGCCCGGGCACACCTGGCCTGGCACGTGGTGACGGGAGACGCGATTCGCCCGCTCCTGCGGGTCATCCCGGACCATCAGCTCCCTGTGGTCGGTGTGGCCGACCCGACCGTCGGTTCTGGCTGATTGCCCGGGGCAGGCGCACTCGTTCGCCGTATACAACGTAAGCGGCGCAGGTAGGCTGGTTATTGCGGGGCCAGCCAGACCCCGTGTGGCCTACTTTGAGCGAGCGTGATGACCGCGAACGAAGACCTGGATTTCGCCAGCGCGGACCTCGGCGCAACCGAGGAATTTCTGGTGCGCGCCTACACGAAGATGTCGATCGCGCGGGGGCCGGGCGAGCGTCCGACCACGCGCATCGTGCGGAAGTGGCTTGGGCCGATCAATTTCGACGAGCTCGAGCTCGACTATCACATGTCCTACGACGCAGATCCGTTGAACAAGATCTGCCTGTGCCGCGTGCATTCGGGTCGCATCGAGGAGAACTTCATCGGTGAACCGCAGGATGTCTTCGGTCCCGGCGATGTCACGTTGCTGTCGCCGCCGGAGCTTCCGTACTCGGGCCGGGTGTGCCGCGCCGGCTACGACCTGACCATGTTCGATGCCGAACTTCTCGGGCGCGTCGCGACGACCGGACCTGGTGAACGGACCGGACCCGTGCGGTTGACGGGTCACCGGCCGATATCGCCGCAGGCCGGATATCAGCTCAAGGTTGCGATCGAATACGTGCGCTCGTTGGTGCAGGGCGATAATGGGCCCGTTCCAGCACTGGTCGCCTCGACCGCCGCATCGATGCTGGCGGCGACGGTGATCTCCACCATGCCGACCAACGCGGGGCTGGAGCCCGGTCCGACCGACCGGAGCGACGCGAAACCGCCATTGCTGCGGCGCGCGATCGCCTACATCGAAGCCAATGCGGATCGCGACATCGCGCTCGTCGACATCGCCGAGGCCATCTACGTCACACCCCGTGCGCTGCAATACATGTTCCGCCGTCACCTGGACGTCTCACCGATGGGTTATCTGCGCCGAGTGCGCCTGGACCATGCCCGTCAGCAGCTGCTCAACGCCGATCCGGCGACAACCACCGTGCAAGCCGTTGCGGCTCGCTGGGGATTCGCCCATACCGGGCGTTTCGCCGCTGCTTATCGGCACGCCTTCGGTGAGTATCCGTCAGACACCCTGAATTGAGTTGTGCGGGGTAGCGTCGAGTGCGATTGTTGTTGGCTCGACCCCTTATTCGAAGGAAACCGTGTCCATACTGTCCAAGCAGATGACGGCCGATGCTCTGGCCCGGATGTTCTCCGCGATGGTGAACCCATTGGCCAAACCTGGAGTCCGCTTCCCTGAAATCCAGGGCCGCACAACCTTTGTGACGATCCCCACCCGCCATGGCGATGTCGCCGCGACGGTGTATCACCCGCCGTCGGGCGATGCGAGCTCCCCGGTGTACGTCAACGTCCATGGCGGCGGCTTCGTCGTGGGTCATCGTGAGCAGGACGACCCGTGGTGCCGATTCCTCGCCGAGCACGCGAATGTTGTTGTGGTCAATACGGATTACCTGCTGGCCCCGCATCGTCGTTTTCCCACGCCGGTGGAACAGATCTATGACGTGCTCGGCTGGGCTTCGGCGCCGGAGCGGGAGTGGGACGGCGGCCGCTTGTGTGTCGGCGGCCAGAGTGCGGGCGGCAGCTTGTCCGCCGGCGCCGCTCGGCTGGCTCTGGAGAACGGCGGGCCGCGGATCGCCCTGCAGGTTCTGCACTATCCGCCACTGGATCTCGTCACCGCCACCAGGGACAAGCGCTCTGCGCTGGGTAACAAGGCGGTGATGAAGCCGTGGATGGGAGACGTGTTCGACACCGCATACGTTCCCGACCGCGCCAAGCGAACCGACCGCCTGGTGTCACCGGTCTGGGGCGCCAATGCCGACGGGATCGGCGGCATTGCCCCCGCACTCATCGTCACCGCCGAGTACGACCGGTTGCGCGACGAGGCGTGGCAGTACGCCCAGAAACTCGACGCGGTGGGCGCCCTGGCCGAGTACTACGAAGTGCCCGACGTCGACCACGGCTACAACATCATGAGCAACAATGTCGACGTCACCCGGAAGGTGTACGAACACATCGCGGGGCACGTGCGCCGCGCCACCGAGGTCTGACCGCGTCGCCACGTGACGCGGATCTCGTTGGGGAGGTCTTGCGGGATGCCCGGTCATATTTAGGCTTGCCTTACCTAAATATGTAAGGGCGGTCATGAGGAAGATCCAGGTAGCAGTCATCGGCGCGGGCCCGGCGGGCATCTATGCCGCCGACATCCTGACCAAGGAATACGAGCACGCGCGGGTCGATGTGTTCGACCGCTTGCCCGCGCCCTACGGGCTCGTGCGCTACGGCGTCGCGCCGGATCATCCGAGGATCAAGGAGATCATCAAGGCGTTGCGCCGGGTGCTCTCCCGTGACGAGAACAGCGTGCGATTCATCGGCAATGTTCACTACGGCACCGATCTGCGGCTGTCCGACCTGCGGCGCCATTACGACGCGGTGATCTTCTCCACCGGGGCGCGCGCTGACCGGCCGCTGGACATCCCCGGCATCGACCTGCCGGAAAGCTACGGTGCCGCCGATTTCGTCTCCTGGTACGACGGGCATCCCGACGTGCCCCGCACCTGGCCGCTGACCGCCAAGAACGTCGCGGTGCTGGGCGCGGGCAATGTGGCACTCGACATCGCCCGGATGTTGGCCAAGCCGGCCGACGAACAGCTCGGCACCGAGATCCCCGGCAACGTCTATCAGGGGCTGGCCGCCAATCAGGCCACTGACGTCCATGTCTTCGCCCGCCGCGGGCCCGCGCAGATCAAGTTCAGCCCCATGGAGTTTCGCGAGCTGTCGCACTCACCGAGTGTGGACGTCATCGTGCATCCGGAAGGGTTCGAGATCGACGAGGCCAGCCAGCACGCCATCAACACCAGCAAGTCGATCCGGCTCGTGGTGGACACCATGATGAAGTACCTCCAACGTGAGCCGACCGGTGCGCCGCACCGCATCCACATCCATCTGTGCCAGGCGCCGGTGGCGGTGCTGGGCTACGACCGGGTCGAGGGTCTGCGTACCGAACGTACTGAGCTCTGCGGTGACGGAAATGTCCGTGGTACAGGAGAATTCACCGACTGGCCGGTCGAGGCGGTCTACCGCGCGGTCGGCTACCTGTCCACTCATCTGGCCGACCTACCGTTCGACCACCATGCCGGTGTGGTGCCGAACGACGCGGGCCGGGTGCTCGACATCGACGGTGGATTGATCGACGCGGCGTACGTGACCGGGTGGATCAAGCGTGGCCCGATCGGGCTGATCGGGCATACCAAGTCCGACGCATCCGAAACCGTGGCCAGCCTGCTCAGTGATCTGCCGGGGCTGCGCTCTCCCGAAACCAGTGATCCCGACGCGATTCTCGCGCATCTGTCGGCCACCGGTGTGGACTACACCACCTGGGCCGAGTGGGAGCGGCTCGATGCCCACGAGATGTCGCTCGGCGAGGTGCAGGGACGGGAACGCGTCAAGGTGGTGGCGCGTGAGGACATGATCCAGGCCGGCCGCGACGCGCTGGTGCGCGACTAACCGAGCGAGCTGTGCAACGCCAGCGTGGCCGCGACCGCGTTGGCTGCCTCGGTGCCCTTCTTCACGAAGTGCTTGGTGAAGTAGTCGACGTGCTCGTCGTGCTCGTGGAAATGGTGCGGGGTGAGTACGACGGAGAACACCGGTACGTCGGTGTCGAGCTGCACGCGCATCAGCCCGTCGATCACCGCGGTGGCCACGAAATCATGGCGGTAGATCCCGCCGTCGACCACCAGGCCCGCCGCGACGATGGCGCGGTACCGCCCGGTCAACGCCAGACGCTTTGCGGTGAGCGGGATTTCGAAGGCACCGGGTACTTCGAAGAACTCCAGCGCGTCACCGGCGAAGCCGTGGGTGGCGATCTGTTCGGTGAACCCCGCGCGCGCCTGGTCGACGATGTTGCGATGCCAGGTGGCTTGCACGAAGGCGATCTGCGTGGCTGCGTCAGACATGCAGCGACGCTATCGCACGTCGAGGTAGGCGTCGGCCCACGCGCCGATGATGCGTCCGGCGCGTTTGGCCTGTCCCGGCCCGGTGAGCAGGTGTTGGGAACCCTCCAGCGACACGAAGCTGCGCGGATGGCGGGCCGCCCAGAAGATGTCGCTGGCGTTCTGGATGCCGACGGTGTTGTCGGTCGGGGAGTGCAGGATCAGCAGCGGCATCTTGAGGGCGGTGATCTTGTCGCGCAGCTCGGCGGCGCGGACGTCCTCCACGAAGGCGCGCTTGAGGGTCAGCTTCTTGCCGCCGACCATCCACTGGCCGCTGCCTTCGGCGCAGACCTGCTCGACGACCGCGTCGTACTGACGCTCGACGTGCGTCGGATCGAACGGCGCACCGACGGTGACCACCGCCCGCACACCGGGGGACTGGCGCGCCGCGGCGATCACCGCCGCCCCGCCGAACGAATGCCCGATCAGGATGTCGGCCGAGGTGCCGCGCTCGGCCATGAACGTGCAAGCCGCGACCACGTCGTTGACCTTGACGGTGAACGAGCCGTCGCCCCAGTCGCCCTCGGAATCGCCCAGCCCCAGGGCGTCGAAGCGCAGCATCCCGATGCCGTCACTGGCCAGCTGCTTGCAGATGCGCGAGGCGGCCGGCGAGTCCTTGCCGAGCGTGAAACCGTGCGAGAACACGCCCCAGCCCCGCACCGGGCCGTCGGGCCGATCGATCACCCCCGCGAGCATCGGACCCGTCGAACTGGGGAACGTGACGCGCTCAGCCATGCCGGTGGTTTACCACGAATGCCCCTCCGGTTGCCGGTGGGCCGACCCAACCTGCGCCGTTGCCAGCCGACGTCCGTAGGGTGGGGTGTCCGGTGGAATGCGGGCGCGCCGCCCGTGACGGGCAATGCCGCCCGCCCGCCGAGTAGGTATGTCGTCAGATGTGGAGCAATAGGTGGCCCTGAACACCATCGCGCTTGAGCTCGTTCCGCCGAACCTGGAACGCGGCGTGCAGTACCCCGTGGACGAGGCGCGGAAGGTGCTCGCCTTGGCCGCGGAAACCGGCATCGAAGGCCGGATTCAGCACGTCATGATCCCCGGGATGATCGACGAGGACGACGACCGGCCGATCGAGATGAAGCCGCGGATGGATGTCCTGGACTACTGGAACATCCTGCGGCCCGAGCTGCCCGGCATGCGCGGCCTGTGCACGCAGGTAACCTCCTTCCTGGATCAGGAGTCGCTGGGCAAGCGGCTGACCGATCTGAGCGGAGCCGGATTCGACGGCATCGCATTCGTCGGCGTGCCCCGCACCATGAAGGACGGCGAGGGTGAGGGCGTCGCCCCCACCGATGCGTTGTCGATCTACGAGGAACTGGTGCCCAACCGCGGCGCCATCCTGATCCCGACCCGCGAGGGCGAGCAGGGCCGGTTCAACTTCAAGTGCGAGCAGGGTGCGACGTACGGCATGACGCAGCTGCTCTACTCCGACGCGATCGTCGGGTTCCTGACCGAGTTCGCCAAGACCACCGACCACCGGCCCGAGATCCTGCTGTCCTTCGGCTTCGTGCCGAAGATGGAGACCAACGTCGGCCTGATCAACTGGCTGATCCAGGATCCGGGCAATGAGGCCGTGGCGGCCGAGCAAGAGTTCGTCGGCCGTATCGCCGGCCTGGAGCCCGCCGAGAAGCGTGGGCTCATGCTCGACCTCTACAAGCGGGTGATCGACGGGGTCGCCGAGCTCGGCTTCCCGCTCAGCATCCACTTCGAGGCGGCCTACGGAGTTTCCAAGCCCGCCTTCGAAACCTTCGCCGAGATGCTGGAGTACTGGGCGCCGGACCGGGCCTGATCCTCTTCGCGCCGGCGGGGCGCACTTGTCGGTGGTCGAATGTATGTTCGAATCATGCAGACGGGTGCGGTTGAGGCGGTGGCGGTGTTGCGGGCCGCCTTCGACGCGTTCGTCGCCTGTGACTTCTCGTCGCTGTCTCGGGCCGAATTGTTGGCGGTGCTCGATGAGTACGAGGCGCTGACGTGTCAGTTGCCGGTGTCGTTGCACCGGCTGCTGGCGCAGTTACAGGCCGACACCACGCCCCGGGAGTTGGGGGCGAAATCATGGAATGAGGTGTTGCGGGTCCGGTGGCGGTTGTCGACCACCGAGGCTTCCCGCCGCCTGGGCGAGGCCGCCGAGTTGGGGCCGCGCCGCGCCCTGACCGGTCAACCCTTGCCCCCGGTGCTGCCGGTGGTCGCGGCCGCCGTGGGGGCTGGGTTGATCAATGCCGAGCACGTCAGGGTGCTGCGCGACGCGGTCGAACGGTTACCCGGCTTCGTCGACCAGGTCACCCGTGACCAGTTCGAGGCCGACCTGGTGCGGGTGGCTGTCGGTGTGGGCCCCAAGGAACTCAAGGAGACCGCCGCATTGCGGTTGTTCCTGCTCGATCAGGACGGGCCCGAACCCGATGACACCGAGCGCGCCCGCCGGCGCGGGCTCACCATGGCCAAACAGGGCCGTGACGCAATGACGCCGCTGACGGCCAATCTCACCCCCGAAGCGGCCGCGGTCATGGAGGTGCTGTTCGCCAAGTTCGCCGCCCCGGGCATGTGCAATCCCGGCGACGAGCAGCCCTGTACCTCCGGTACCCCCAGCCAAGCCCAGATCGACAACGATCACCGCAGCCTGGCCCAGCGCCAACACGACGCCCTGCTGGTCATCGGGCGCATCGCGTTGATGACAGATCTGGGTCAGCTCAACGGATTACCGGTGTCGGTGATCATCCGGACCACCCTGCAAGACCTCGAAAGCCGCGCCGGGATCGGGGTCGGCGGCGGCGGCACCAAAATCCCGATCAAAGATGTGATCCGGATGGCCGGGCACGCCAACCACCACCTGGCAATCTTCGACAAGGCCACCGGAGCGGCCCTTAACTACTTCCGGGCCCGCCGCACCGCCAGCCCGGCTCAACGCATCATGTTGATCGCGCGTGACGGGGGCTGCACCAAACCCGGCTGCACCGTGGGCGCCTACGGTTCGCAGGCCCATCACGCCATGGCAGATTGGGTCAACGGCGGCAACACCAATGTCGACGTGATGGCCCTGGCCTGCGGCCCGGACAACCGCCTCGTGCACACCGACGGCGGCTACACCACCACCATCAACGCCGACGGCGATGTCGAATGGCACCCACCCCCAGAACTCGACCACGGCCAACTCCGCATCAACTACCACCACCGCCCCGAACTCCTGCTGACCCCACCCGACCACCAGCCCGAACCATCGCAGGGCTCAACGGTGGCGCGCGATGATGGGCCGGACACCGACCCCGGCAACATGCGGGACGACACCTGCCGCCCACCACGCGAATCAGACCCCGACGCGCCGTGGGACTTCGAGCGCGACTCCGAACCCGAACCGTTCCCACCGTGGGACACCGACGGCATCCGCGAATGGGATCACCTTCGAGACACCGACTTCGACGAGACCGCGCTCCGACCCTCGATCGAATTCGACCCGGACACATACGATCCCTGGCAACCCGTCGACAACCACGACCTCGAAGCCAAGGCAGTACGCGGCCCCTAGTCCTGGTCTCGAGAAGCGTCGGCTCGATCAGCTGAGCGATTGAACGCGTGCCGCGAGGGTGGCTGTCCATTCCTTCAGGTACTCATCGTCGGATGAGTGTGCTGTCGAACGGCGGAACAGGTTGGCGGAGAACCGCTCTCCGAGGAGGCTGTGGATCCCCAGTGATGCCAGAACCTTGGTCTGCTCGGAAGAGGTGTGCGGGGCCCAGACGCTGATCCAGCCGTTGAGCTCGTCGCACAGCCCGTCGACGAGCGCTGCGTAGGCGGTATCGAGACGATCCGACAACCCCGCCGGCGTGCGGGCAGCGATCTGAAGCAGTTCGCTCTCCTGGTCGATCACTGTGAGCACATAGCGGCCCAACACGGTCAACTCGCTGTGGAGGTCGCCGAGTCCGGCAAAGAGAGCGCGGATGTCCTGCATGGCCGAGCGACGGTCGAGCTGACGGTCGATACCGGCTGACAGCAGCGCGTCCTTGGATTTGAAGTGGCGATACAGCGCGCCGGATCCGGCGGACAGGCCGGCAGCAGCTTCGATCTGGGACACGCTGGTGGCTTCGAATCCCCTGTCGCTGAACAGCTTCATCGCCTCGGTGACCAGCCGTTCCCGGGTTGATCCGGCCGCCATCGTTGACCTCCTGCAAGTGATCACTTACTGTGCGTATGAATGCACTTTACTACGAGTGGGAGTGGTTCGATGCCGGAGCGCAACAAGCATGTCCCGCGCGGCCGAATCCGGCGAACCATGCCCTTGGCCGGGTTCACCGCGCGTGCGGCCGGTGGCCGGCTGGTCGCGGGTTTGCGGGAGAAGGCCGGTGGCGACGGAGCCGTCGAGCGGTTCCACGAACGCACGGCCGAGCGTTATGCCGAGCTGCTCGGGCACTCCAAGGGCGCCTTGATGAAGGCCGGCCAGATCCTGTCGATGGTGGATGCCGAGGCGATCGGCAACACCGGATTCGCGCCCTACCAGAAGTCGTTGGCGCGATTGCAGACCGCCGCGCCGCCGATGGCCGCAACCCTTGTGCACACGGTCCTGAACGACGAACTCGGCTCAGGCATCGAATGTTTCGCCGAGTTCGACGACGACCCGATCGCGGCTGCCTCGATTGGCCAGGTGCACCGGGCCGTGCTGCGCGACGGACGCGCGGTGGCGGTCAAGATCCAGTATCCCGGCGTGGCGCAGGCGATCCGCGATGACCTGGCCAACACTGAACTACTCCTGACTTTCATGCGCTTGGGTGCTGCCGCGACCAGGATGACGATCGACATCCGAGCCATGGCGGCCGAGATCACCGCGCGGATCACCGAGGAAGTCGACTACGGGCACGAAGCCGCGATGATCACCGCCTTCGCCGACTTGCTGCGCGGTCATCCCTTCATTCGTACTCCCGAGGTGGTCCCGGAGGGGTCCGGTGACCGGGTGCTCACCATGACCTATCTCGACGGGATGGATTGGGCCGCAGCCCAACACGCTGAACAAGACCTGCGGAATACCTGGGCCGAGGCGATCTTCCGGTTCATCAACAGTGGGTCCCGGCATGGCAACCTCGTCCAGGTCGACCCGCATCCCGGCAACTTCCGTTTCAACCCGGACGGCACTGTCGGTTGTCTCGACTTCGGCTGCGTTCAGACCTTCCCCGAGAGACCCCGCTGGCTGTTCCTCGCACTGATGCATGCCGGGATGGACGGCCGCTATGACGATTGCCGCAATTTTATGCTCCAGATGGGACTGATATCAGACGAAGCAGCGCTCAGCCCTGAAGAACTGCGGCGCATTGTCTCGGACATGGCCTATGCGACCAACCTGCCTCAGCCAGTGACCTATACGTCGGACATCGCAAGGCGCACCTTGCACGCGATGTTCGGTGGTGATCAGAATTTTCGGCCGACCGGCGACATGGCGGTGACCCGCGAGTTCGTGTTTCTGCCCCGACTCCAGATTGCCTTCGATCACATCGCGGCCGGATTGCGGGCGACGGTCCCGGTGCGGTCCATCCTCGAGGACCTATCTGGAATCGCCGAACCCACCACGGAACTTGGGAAGCTCCATCACGCCTGGGTACGCGAACGCGGACTGCCTCTCGGACTGGATCACCATGACCATCCCTGACGTTGCGGCCCCACGGCTTCCCTGGGACGCTGCCGATCCCTATCGGTTCTATGCCGCACGGCGCGACGAGGGCGACGTCGTATGGGACAACACGGCGCAGGCCTGGTTGGTCCTCGGATACCGCGCCGCCCGCGACGTGCTCACCGGCAAGCACTGGACCAGCGATCCTCGGGCGAACCTGGCTGCCGCCGGTGCGACGGATTTCTTCAACTCGACTCTCGTCGAAGCCAGCATGTTGTTCACCGACGGCCCCGCCCATGATCGGCTGCGCGCGTCGGTGCGGGACGTATTCGGCCGAACATTCATCAGCCGGCTCACCGACGGCATCGAATCCATCTGTCATGACACCGCTTCCACACTCCCCGCCGGGCGAACCTTCGACGCGATGGCGCGGATCGCCCTCCCGCTGCCGATCGCGGTCATCGGCGCCTGGCTGGGCCTGGATGCCGGTCAGTGCGACGCGCTGCGCGAGCATTCGCCGGCCGTCATCCGAATCCTCGGGGGATTCGTCGATCGTGAAGAACTCGACCACGGAATCGCAGCGGCCGCCGCTCTCCTTGCCGAAATGCTTCCCGCGGCCGCCGACCGCCGCGTTCATCCCGGGGACGACCTATTGAGCTACATTGCCGGTGATGACAACCTCACTCTCGACGAGGTCGTCCTCACCGCGATCCTCGTCGCGGTCGCCGGGCACGAGACCACCGCAAACCTGCTCGGCGCCAGTCTCGTCCGATTGCTCACCCTCGATGCCAACGGCACGCGCCCGGCCGACGGGACCGACCCTTCCGATCCGGGTGTGATCACCGAACTGTTGCGCCTCGACAGCCCGGTCCAGGCCACCGCCCGCACCGCGACCGCCGACCAATCCATCGCAGGCGTCCACATCCGTTGTGGTGAAACTGTGCTGGTCTGTCTCGCGGCCGCCAACCGCGACCCCGCCGTCTACGACGATCCGGACCAATTCCGTCCCCGACGACCCGGACCCGCCCCGCTGACTTTCGGTCACGGCGCACATTACTGCCTGGGTGCCCCGTTGGCCCGGCTGGAAATCACCGCTGCCTTGCGCCACATCCTGCCGCGCCGACCCACACTGATGGGAACACCCGAATGGCGCGACACCTCCGCTATCCGGGGCCCGTTGAGTGTTCCGATCTGTTTCGAGGACTGAGACCGGACGTTCACCCTCACCCATCGCCCCTGAAACCGCCGGCATGAACCGGACCGCATTCGAGGGGCTCGGCCGGGCCCGTGGCCACAAAGCCCATGACCCCGCGCCAAGTGCATATCACGGGCCAGCCCGTCAAACGGGCCGCCGATCGGCTCAGCCGATCGTGAAGGTGAACTCCGCGACGTTCTCCACGCCGCCAGAGACCACGTCACCGGGCTCCATCGGCCCGACCCCGGCCGGGGTGCCGCTGTAGATCAGATCGCCGGGCGCGAGGTCGACGGCGTTCGAGATCGCACTGATGACCTCAGGCACCGACCAGATCAGGTCCTTGAGATCGCCCTGCTGTCGCAGTTCGCCGTTGACTCGCAACCAGATCTCGCCGCGGTCGGGGTGACCGACCTCGTCGACCGGATGGATCGCGGTGCACGGCGCCGACGCGTCGAACCCCTTGGCCCAGTCCCAGGGGCGGCTGAGCTTCTTGGCCTCGTCCTGCAGATCGCGGCGGGTCAGGTCGACGCCGACGCCGTAACCCCAGACCAGGTCCAGTGCGTCGGCCGGGGCCACGTCGCGGCCCCCGGCACCCAGCGCCACGACGAGCTCGATCTCGTGGTGAAACGACGAGGTGAGTGACGGGTAAGGGACGGTGCCGACCGCATCGATCACGGCGTCGGCCGGCTTCATGAAGAAGAACGGCGGCTCGCGGTCCGGATCCTTGCCCATCTCGCGGGCGTGGGCGGCGTAGTTGCGTCCGACGCAGAACACCCGTCGCACCGGAAAGCGGCCGGGGCCGGTGCTCACCGGAAGCGACGCCTGGGGCGGGGGCGGGATGACGTAGTCGGCCATGGCCACCATCATCACCAAGAAAAATGGGTGGCGCCGTCGCCTATCGTGATACCAGTGTCCGAACGTCAGGAGCTGGCCGAGCTGCGCGCGCGTCTCGACGGCCTGACCATTCGGGATGCCTCGAGGCTGGGCCGCCGGCTCAAGAATCTCCGCGGTGGTGACCCGGCCAAGATCCCGCAGATCGCCGAACAGATAGCCGCCGCAGAAGGCCTGGTCCGCACCCGCCAGGCCGCCGTACCGGCCATCACCTACCCGGACCTGCCGGTCAGCGAGCACCGTGACGAGCTGGCCAAGGCCATCAGCGAGAACCAAGTGGTGGTCGTCGCGGGCGCGACGGGCTCGGGCAAAACCACGCAGCTGCCCAAGATCTGCCTGGACTTGGGCCGCGGCATCCGCGGAACCATCGGCCACACTCAACCACGCCGGCTGGCGGCGCGCACGGTCGCGCAACGCATCGCCGACGAACTCGGCACCCCGCTGGGCGATGCCGTCGGCTACACCGTGCGTTTCACCGATCAGGCCAGCGACTCCACCCTGATCAAGCTGATGACCGACGGCATTCTGCTCGCCGAGATTCAACGCGACCGCCGGCTGCTGCGCTACGACACGTTGATCCTCGACGAGGCCCACGAGCGCAGCCTCAACATCGACTTCCTGCTCGGTTATCTGCGCGAGCTGTTGCCGCGTCGCCCCGATCTCAAGGTTATCGTCACCTCGGCCACGATCGAGCCGGAACGATTCGCCGCCCACTTCAATGACGCGCCGATCGTCGAGGTGTCGGGGCGGACGTACCCGGTCGAGATCCGGTACCGGCCATTGGAAGTCCCGGCACCGCCCTCAGAAGGCGACGATCCCGACGATCCCGACCACGAGATCGTGCGCACCGAGTTGCGCGACCCGACCGAGGCCATCGTCGACGCCGTCCGTGAGCTGGAGTCCGAACCGCCCGGTGATGTGCTGGTGTTCTTGTCCGGCGAACGTGAAATCCGGGACACCGCAGAAGCTCTGAAAGAGCTCCGCAATACCGAGGTGTTGCCGCTGTACGCCCGGCTCCCCACTGCCGAACAGCAGAAGGTGTTCCAGCCCAGCCACGCGACTCGCCGAATCGTGTTGGCCACCAACGTGGCCGAGACCTCACTCACGGTGCCGGGCATCCGCTACGTCGTTGATCCCGGCACGGCACGGATCTCCCGCTACAGCAGGCGCACCAAGGTGCAGCGGCTGCCGATCGAACCGATCTCACAGGCCTCGGCAGCCCAACGGGCCGGTCGGTCCGGCCGTACCGCACCCGGTGTCTGCATCAGGCTGTACTCCGAGGAGGATTTCGAATCCCGGCCTCGCTACACCGATCCGGAGATCCTGCGGACCAACCTGGCCGCCGTGATCCTGCAGATGGCTGCCCTGCAGCTCGGTGACATCGCGGACTTCCCATTTCTCGATCCACCCGACGCCCGCAGCATCCGCGACGGCGTGCAGTTGCTGCAGGAACTCGGCGCCTTCGACACCTCCGGCGCGCTGACCGACGTCGGACGACGACTGGCCCGGTTGCCGCTCGACCCGCGCGTCGGACGGATGATCCTGCAGGCCGACACCGAGGGCTGCGTCCGTGAGGTACTGGTGCTCGCCGCCGTGCTATCGATTCCCGACCCGCGCGAACGCCCGACCGACAAGGAAGAGGCGGCACGGCAGAAGCACGCGAGATTCGCCGACGAGCACTCGGATTTCGTGTCCTACCTCAACCTCTGGAACTACTTGAGTGAACAGCGAAACCAGCGTTCCGGCAGCGCGTTCCGGCGGATGTGCCGTGAGGAGTTCCTGCACTATCTCCGGATCCGGGAGTGGCAGGATCTCACCGGGCAGCTGCGCAGCATCGCCCGTGATATCGGGATCCGCGAGAGTGACGAGCCCGCCGAGCCGGCCAGCATTCACGCCGCACTGACCGCGGGCCTGCTGTCACACGTCGGCCTGCGCGAGGGTGACGGACGTGACTACGCGGGCGCCCGCAACTCGAAGTTCGTCCTGGCGCCCGGATCGGTGCTGACGAAAAAGCCGCCGCGATGGATCGTGGTGGCCGACCTGGTCGAGACCAGCCGGCTGTTCGGCCGCATCGCCGCGCGGGTCGAGCCCGAGGCCGTCGAGCGGGTCGCCGGGCATCTGGTGCAACGCACCTACAGCGAGCCGCACTGGGAAGCCAAGCGCGGCGCGGTGATGGCCTTCGAACGGGTCACCCTGTACGGGTTGCCGCTGGTGCCGCGCCGCAAGGTCGGTTACGCCCAGATCGAGCCGGAGCTGTGCCGCGAGTTGTTCATCCGGCATGCGCTGGTCGAAGGCGATTGGCAGACGCGACACCACTTCTTCCGCGACAACGCCCGGCTGCGTGCCGAACTCGAGGAGATCGAGGAGCGGGCCCGCCGGCGTGACCTGCTGGTCGGCGACGACGAGATCTACGCCCTGTACGACGCGCGCATCCCGGCCGACGTCGTCTCGGCCCGGCATTTCGACGCGTGGTGGAAGAAGCAGCGGCACAAGACACCGAACCTGCTGACCTTCACGCGCGACGATCTGCTGCGTTCCGAAGACGGGGCGGACAATCCGGACACCTGGCAGGCCGGGGACCTGAACCTGCCGCTGACCTACCGGTTCGAACCGGGTGCCGCCGACGACGGTGTCACGGTTCATGTACCGGTGGGAGTGCTGGCCCGCCTGGGCGGTGACGGGTTCGCCTGGCAGGTACCGGCTTTGCGCGAGGAACTCGTCACCGCACTCATCAAGTCGCTGCCCAAGGACCTGCGGCGCAACTTCGTCCCCGCGCCGGATACCGCCAGGGCCATCCTGGCTGATCTGGATCCCACGGCGGGGTCTCTGCTGGATGAGGTGCAGCGTGAACTGCGGAGGCGCACCGGGATTCTGGTGCCCGTCGACGCCTTCGATCTGACCAAGATCCCCAATCACCTGCGCTTGACGTTCGCCGTCGAAACCGCCGACGGCAAGGAAGTGGCGCGCGGCAAGGACATCGACGCGCTGCGCGAACAGTTGGCGGTGCCCGTCGCGCAGGCCGTCGCCGACGCACTCGGCGGCGAACTGGAGCGCACCGGGCTGCGGGCCTGGCCCGACGATCTCGATGAGCTGCCGCGCACCATCGAGAACGTCAGCGGCGGGCATACCGTGCGCGGCTACCCGGCGTTCGTCGACACCGGAAATGCCGTAGACATCAAGGTTTTCGCGAACCCGGCCGAGCAGGCCGCATCGATGCGACCAGGTCTTCGCCGTCTGCTGCGGCTGACGGCACCCTCCCCGGTCAAGGCCATCGAGCGAAGCCTGGATACCCGGGCTCGCCTGGCGCTCAATGCCAACCCGGACGGCACGCTGACGGCGCTGCTCGAGGACTGTGTGGATGCGGCGGCCGACGTGTTGCTTCCCAAACCCGTGTGGACCAGGGCCGAGTTCACCGCCGTGGTGGACCGCGCAGGCAAGGAACTGGGGCCGACGACGCAGGCCGCGGTGAGCCGGGTCGGGAAGGTGCTGGCCGCCGCGCACGAAGTACACGTCGCACTGCCCGACAAGCCCTCACCCGCCCAGGCTGATGCGATCGCCGACATCCGCTCTCAGCTGGATCGGTTGCTGCCCAGGGGTTTCGTCACCGCGATCGGGGTCGCTCGGCTGACCGATCTCACCCGGTACGTCACCGCCATCACCCGCCGGTTGGAACGGCTGCCCCACGGCCTCGGCGCCGACCGGGACCGGATGTCGCGCGTGCACGCGGTCGAGGATGCCTACGACGAGCTGGTGCAGGCGCTGTCCCCGGCCCGTGCCCAGGCCGACGATATCCGTGGAATCGCCTGGCAGATCGAGGAACTGCGCGTCAGCCTGTGGGCCCAGCAACTCGGCACCCCTCGCCCCGTCAGCGAACAGCGCATCTACAAGGCGATCGACGCCATCCGGTAACCGGACTCTCGGTGGATCAGGCGAGCTGCCTGCGCAGGAAAGCGGTCAGGTGGCCGGCGACCACGTCGGGTTGCTCGAGCCACGGCCAGTGACCGGTGCCCGGTATGGGCTGCACCTCACAGCGTCGGAAGATCCGTCGGTAGTCGTCGGTCTGCGCGAACGGCACGTAATGGTCGTCGGCCCCCCACACCACGAGTACGTCGCCGCGATAGTCGGCGAGTCGATCAACGTACGGGGCAAGGGCATTCGGCCCGGTGGAGCGATAGAGCTTCAACACCGCGTCGGGGGTGCCACGGGCGAACATGTGCTCGGCGATCGAATCGAGCGCATCGGACGGCAGCCCGGGATCACGCATCGCCAGCACGCGCCGCAGCACGGCCGGGTTGCCGATGCGCGACAACGCCTCGGCCAGCACGGGTGTGCGCCACAGCTTGGCGGCGAAGTGGTTGATCACCACCGGGGCGTTGATCAACGTGATGCTGGCGACCGCGTCGAGATGGTCGGCGGCCCATGCGAGCGACCATGGCCCGCCGAAGTCGTGGGCCACCAGATGCGCGCGTCGGACACCGAGTTGCTCCAGGATCGCGTCCAGGTGTGCCGCGTAGGCCGCTACGGTGTAGGGCCACTGCGACGGCTTGTCGGCCGCCCCGAAGCCGGGCATCTCCGGGGCGACGACGCGCGCGAAACCCGCGACCGGTGTCAGCAGCCGGTCCCACTTGGCCCCGGCGTTGTTTCCGTGCACGAAGACAATCGCCTCCGGGCTCCCGGGTCCGGCGACGAGCACCGGTGACCGCACCCCGTCGACAGCCAGCGTGCGGTGCTCGACGGGGTGGTCCATCAGCGGAGTTTACGGTCGGGTAAGGCCGCTCTGCGTCCTTTCGGCCGATCAGCGGGTGCCGGTCGCCACCCGGGGCACACGTTCGGCCGGCGCGTCGTCGAGCACCAGTTCGGCAATCCGGGACCGATGTGCTTCGGCACTGCCCAGCAGTGCCGCATCGGTCGTCGCCCGCTTGAAGTACAAGTGCGCCTGGTGCTCCCAGGTGAACCCGATGCCGCCGTGCACCTGGATGGTGTCCGCCGCGATCTTGGCGAACGCCGCCGACGCCGTGGCCTGCGCGATGCTCGCAGCCAGGGCCGGGTCGTCGGAGCCGTCGGTCAGCGCCCACACCGCGTGGTAGGCCGCGGAGCGCGCATGCTCGAGGTCGACCAGACAATCCGCCAGCCGATGCTTGACGGCTTGGAACGAGCCGATCTGCCTGCCGAACTGCAGACGTGATTTCGCATAGTCNCGAACCGCGCCTCGGACTCCATGAGGATCCGCACCGTCTGCTCGTCGAAGTTCTCGGCGCAGAACTTGCGGACCGCTGTGCGCAGTTGAGCCTGCTCGTCGGTGAACGCGAATTCGCCTTGCTTCTCAGCCACACGTTTGGGCTGATCCGTAAACTCCTCAGCCATGCCCTTGGGCTGATCCGTAAACTCCTCAGCCACGCGGGATCTCCTTCCACGGCATACCGGCATCGGCCCGCAGATCGCCGGGCAACCCCAGGATCCGTTCACCCAAAATGTTGCGCATCACCTCGGACGTTCCGCCTTCGATGGTGTTGGCCTTGCTGCGCAGGAACCTTTGTTGGATCGGGCCGCGCCAGTCGTCTTCGTCGTCCTGGTTGCCCATCGCGTAGCCGTGGTACAGGATCCCTTCTGGCCCAAGTAGATCCATGCACCACTGGTAGATGTGCTGATTGAGTTCCGCGCCGACGAGCTTGCCGATCGATCCTTCGGGCCCCGGCCCGCCGACCGTCGCCGCCGCGCGAGACCGCTCGGCGGTCAGCCGCTGCGCCTCCGACCTCAGCCACAGCTGGGCGAGCCGGTCGCGCAGCACTGGCGTCCGCAGATCGGGGCGGGAGGCCCACAGCGCCACGGCATCCGCGATGGTCCCGGCGCCGCGGCGATTGCCGCTGCCGCCCAGGGCGCTGCGCTCGTTCATCAGGGTGGTCATCGCGACGTTCCAGCCGTTGCCCACCGCGCCGAGCCGGTGCGCGTCGGGGATACGGGCGTCGGTGATGTACACCTCGTTGAACTCGGCCTGACCGGTCATCTGTCGCAGCGGACGGGTCTCGACACCGGGCGCATGCATGTCCAGCACGAAGTACGTCAGGCCCTTGTGTTTGGGTACGTCGGGATTGGAGCGGGCCAGCAGCAGGCCCCACCGAGCCCGGTGCGCCAGGCTGGTCCACACCTTCTGTCCGTTGAGCACCCACTCGTCACCGTCGAGCACCGCGGAGGTGGCCAGGCCGGCCAGATCCGATCCGGCGCCCGGCTCCGAGAACAGTTGGCACCAGATGTGTTCGGTGCTTGCCAGCGGCCGCAGCCACGACCTCTTGAGCTCCTCGGACTGCGCGTGTTCGCGCACCGTGGGCGCGGCCATGCCGTACCCCATCGGGTTCAGGCTCAACGGCACCGGTCCGCCGGCGCCCTGCAAGATGCGATCGGCCACCGCCTGCAGACCGCGCGAGACCCCGAGACCGCCGAGACCCTCCGGGAAGTGCACCCACGACAGGCCCGCGTCGTAGCAGGCGGCCAGATACTCGGGGATCGGGACTTTCTTGGGATCGTGGTCGGCCACGACCCGGCGGGCGAGGTCGGCGACCCGGTCCGCATCAGCGACGCTGCTCATTCAGCCACGATAGGGAAAGGGATCCGGGCCCTCGCAGGCGGGCGCTCCAAGCACCGGGGGAGCAGTGGTCGTCTGTTGTCAGATGGTGTCGTGCAGTTGTGACAGCTCGTCGGTCCAAAACGCGATGCCCGGGTTCAGGCCGGCCGCGACCTCGTAAACGTGCCGCTTGTCGCCCTCGTAGAAGCCGGGAACTCGTCCATCAACGATTGGTAGCGCCCCAGAGGACAACCACTCGGTGAAGGTGTCGAACATCGCGGCCAGGTTCGAGAACATCGGGAGGGGGATCTCCCCCAAGAAGTCGTGGATCACCCGGTGGTTGCCGTTCTCGTCGGCCTGAGTCTCGACGAGGAAACCGTTGCCGTCCTCTTGAAGAAATGGACACACGTCCTGCCAGGGCGGTTCCGCGTACTCGTTCGATCGCCGGTAATCCCACGCTTCGAGCGCATCCTCGAAGCTCAACAGGCAGTAAATGCCGTAGAACGACGGCTGGTCGAGCTCGTACTGGTATCCCGGGACCAGATCGAACGCCCCGTAGAACTCGCGAACATCCGAAGGTGGCTGGGGCAGACCGGCCTGGCCGAGCAGATCATCCATCCGTTCTGTCGAAAGGCCCGGACGAAGATACCGGGTGAACTCGTCACCCACTGCCGATAACCGCTCGAACAACCGGTCTGCCGACTCAACTACTCCCACCGATTCAGATTACGGGCCCCACCGTGTCAGCGAGGTCCTGAGACATCGCAGTTCGTCATCGTAGTAGTGGGGCGGGCGGTAGCGTCACCGACCGTGGACCGAAAGCGCGTGGTGATCGCGGGGCTCGGTGATTCCGGAGTGCTCACCGCGATCCGGTTGGCGCGCCGCTTCGATGTCGTCGGCATCTCGCAGAACCCCGGCTTGGTCAGTGGTCAGGAGCTGGGCACCCGGCTGGCCCGGCCCGAAGACTGGGCCCGTAATTACTGGATCGAATTCGATCGGTTTCGCGAACTCGACCGCGTGCGCACCGTTCACGGCACGCTGACCGGGGTGGACCCGTCCGCCCGAACCGTCAGCGTGTGTGACGCGGACGGTAAGCCGCGGGTGGAGCGCTACGACGCCCTCGTGGTGTCCACCGGTGTGACCAATGGCTTTTGGCGGCAAGGGGTTCTGCAGTCGACCACCGATGTCGGTGCCGGGCTGCGGGAGGCCCATGAGCGGTTGGGTGCGGCGCGGTCGGTCGCCGTCATCGGCGGTGGCGCGGCGGCCGCCAGCAGTGCGGTGAACATCGCGGTCCGGTGGCCCGATACCCGGGTGGGGCTCTACTACCCGAGGGAAAAGCTTCTGCAGCAGCATCATTCGCGGGTTCGGCGGCGCGTGGAACGACGGTTGTCGACCGCGGGGGTGACGCTGTATCCCCGGCATCGGGCGGTGATACCGGATGGGTTCGACTGTGCCGCGATCACAGCCGAGCCGGTTTACTGGAGCACCGGCCAGCCGCCGATTCACGCCGACGCGGTGTTGTGGACCGTCGGTCTCGTGCGACCCAACACCTCATGGCTGCCGAACGAACTGCTCGATGACGGCGGCTTCGTGCGGGTGACGCCAGAGCTGTCGGTGGTTGGTGCCGACGGCGTGTTCGCGGTCGGCGACGTGGCGGCCACCGATCCGCTGCGCTCCTCTGCGCGTAACCGGGCCGACGGGCTGCTGGCCCACAACGTCGCCGCCTACTTCACCGGAGGCCGGGTGCGTCGTTACCGGCCACCGGCCAGCCGATGGGGATCGGTGCTCGGTGTGCAACCCGATGGGTTGGAGGTCTTCGCGCCCAACGGGTTGGCCTTCCGGTTTCCGGCCTGGTCGATCGAGCGGGTGTTGCAGCCGTGGATCGTGCGGCGCGGCATCTACCGGGGTGTGCGGGACGGCGATCAGTACATCGTCACCAAGGGTTGATCGACCGGGACCACGTAGGTGGACAACATCAAGGTCCGGACGGTCCCGACGTTGTGAGCGTTGTGGACCACCCCGGCCGGGATCAGGAACGGATCACCTGAGTGCAGGTGCAGGGTCGGGCGATCGTCGAAGACCATGTCTACGTCGCCCTGGACGATGTACCCGACCTCCGGCCCCGGGTGGCTGTGGCGGCCGGACTCCTTGCCCACCGGGATCTCGAACCTGGTCTGCACGATCTCGAAGCCGGGAGTCGGCGCGGCCGAACGCTGAAGCTCGGTGCGGGAGACGCCCGCGGTGGGGTCATCGGCCAGGGCGGCCGGGGCACCGGCCAGCGAAGCGGTCGCGGCCGTGATCATCGCGAAGGTGGCCAGGGCGAAGTGTGTGCGCGTCATGCCTCCATGACAGCCGCTTCAGCTCATCGAGTCCAACGATGCTTTTTGATAGAAGTCATCTCTAGAGGCGATGACAGTACGAGGGGTGGCTCGGGTGCGTAACGCGGTGGCTGCCCGGCGTGGTCAACGCGGCAGTGCTACCGGCACCGTCTGCAGGCCGGGGTACACGGGAGCAGCCGGCGCCCGGGGTGTCCCGGCCACGCCGGGTACCCCTGCCATGCCGGGTACTCCTGCCGTCCGGGGAGCCGCGACTCCCGGCACGCCGGCCACCCCCGGTGCAGGCGCCATGCCGGGTGCCCCAGCCACACCGGGCATCGCCGGTGCCGCAACGACTCCCGGAACCTGGCCGGGGAGTCCGGGGACCTGACCCGGCACAGCAGGCGCCGGGGCAACCTGACCCGGCAGTGCGGGCGCGGCGGGTGCGGGAGCTGCCGCCGCAGCGGCATTCTGGCTGAGCACTCGCAGCAGGTCGGGCTTCATCTGCTGCAGTTGTGCTCCCCAGTAGCCCCAGCCGTGGGTGCCGTTCGGCGGGAATTCGAAGCGTGCATTGCGCCCGCCCGCGGCGACGTACTTCTGCTGGAACTCCTTGTTGGAGTTGATCGTGATGTTCTCCAGGAACTGCGCGCTGTACAGCGTGCCGAAGTTGCCGCCAGGCGCGTCGAGTTCGGAGGGAACACCGTTGCCGCAGTACACCCAGATCGCGGTGTTGTTGGCCACCAGCCGGTTGATGTTGACCGTCGGGTCGTTGCGCCGCCAGGCCGGATCGTTGGAGGTGCCCCACATATCGGTCGGGTTGTAGCCGCCGGCATCCTTCATCGCGAAGCCGATCATGGTGGGCCACAGTCCTTGTGACGGGTTCAGGAAGCCGGACAGGGCACCGGCGAAGATGAACTGGGCGGGGTGCCAGATCGCCAGGTTCAACGCCGCACCGCCGGACATCGACAGGCCGACAACGGCATTGCCGGTCGGTGAGACATCCCGTTTGGAGGCGAGGTACGCCGGAAGCTCCTGGGTGAGGAAGGTCTCCCACTTGTAGGTGGTGGTGCCTGCGTTGCCGACTGCCGGGCGGTACCAGTCGGCGTAGAAGCTCGACTGCCCACCCACCGGCATGACCACGGAGATGCCTGAGTTGTGGAACCACTCGAAGGCCGCCGTGTTGATGTCCCAGCCGTTGTCGTCATCCTGTGCGCGCAAGCCGTCGAGTAGATACAACGCGTGCGGACCGCCACCCTGAAACTGGACCGTGATGTCACGGCCCATCGCGGCCGACGGCACCTGCAGGCGTTCCACCGGCAGGCCCTCGCGCGAATACGCTGCGGCGGTCGGCGTCGGCCCGGCCACGCCGAACGCCGGGAGCACCAAACCTGCCATCATCAGAGCCGCCACGCGGCGTGTCATCCGACCGAACAATCTCAGTCTCACACCGGCACGCTAACAACGGCTGAGCTGGGCAGATCGGGGCCGCGCCCGGCGTAACCCCTCTGTTATCAAGGTGATTCGGTTCCGATGCCGGACGAACCCGCTCGGCGCCATGCCCGCGGTGACATGCCGTGCGCCCGGCGGAACTGGCGGCTGAAGTACCCCGGATCGGTCATGCCCACCCGATTGGCGATCTCGGCCACCGTCAGGTCCGGTTCGCCGAGCAGCTCGCGGGCCCGGCTCATCCGTCGCTCGCTGATCCACTCGCCGACGGTGCGTCCGGTCCGGCGGCGCACCACGGTGGTGAGATGGCCCGGGGTCATCCCGACCTCGGCGGCGACGTCGCTCAACGACAGCGGTTGCGACAGGCGCCGGTCGATCACCGCGAACACCTCGGCCAGCAAGGGTTCGCCACTGCGCCGGAGATCGCTGACCACGCCCTCGGTCAGCCGGGCCAGGTCGATGAGCAACAGGGTGAGGTGGGCCAGCGTGGCCTGCCGGTAGCCTTCGCGCCGCTCGGACAATTCCATCTCGATCGAACGGATCGTGTTGTCCCACAACGGCTGTCGATCGGCCGGCAGGCGTAGTTGCAGCAGGCCGCCCGACTGCCCGTGGATGAACGGGAACAGCAGTGGATGGGCCTGCCAGGTCGGCCAGGGTGAGCCGGCGTCATGACCCAGCGCCGCCGGATCGAAAAATATCCCCGTCCCGTCGGATCGGTCCTCCAGCGGTCGGGGGTCGATCACCTCGCCTGCCGCCACGACGTACACCACGCTGTCGGCCGGCACGTACCAGAGCACCGGGAAGTCGTGGATGTGCGGACGGTGTTCGGGCAGTTCCGCGCGCCGGCCCCGGGTCACCGATACCGGGGGCACACTGCGGTCGGTCCAGTACCGGTAGACCGGGACACCGTCGCGGTGGCGGACCAATCGGGAGACGTCGGGCACAGGCCAAAGATAATCCTGATCTGACCGATCTTCACCCAACTATCAGGCTGTAAACCGTTGGACCATGGGATTCATGACCGAACATCGTCCACATTTCTTGGCCAATCGCCATGACTACCTGCCCGCTGCGGGGCATGACGCGCTACTTCCCGGATACGACCTGCTGACCCGGGTGCTCGGTATGAATCCTGTCTACGACGCGCTGGTGTCGCAGGCCGGGCTGTCCGGTGGACAGCGGGTCATCGAAATCGGTTGTGGGACCGGAAACCTGACCGTCCGCGCCAAGCGGGCCTGCCCGGGCTCCGAGATGGTTGCGACAGATCCCGATCCGCGGGCGTTGCAGCGCGCCGAACGAAAGACCAAGGGGATGGCGGGGGTCCAGTTCGAGCGGGCCTATGCCCAGGAGCTGCCGTTCGGGGACGGCGAATTCGACGTCGCGCTGTCCTCGATGATGTTGCATCACCTCGACGAGGCGACCCAGGTCGCGGCCATCGGCGAGCTGTTCCGGGTGCTGAAACCGGGCGCCCGGGCGCACATCGTCGACGTTCGCGCCGACGGACTGCCACGCCTGCTGCGGGAAGCCGGGTTCAACTGCGAGATAGCGGGTTCCGGACAGCTGCGGCTGGCCGGGCGGGTCACTCGTTTCCGGGTGACCCGTCCGGACTGAACGCGCTCGGGTCGGCCAGTGAGATGAGCAGGCTCGACGGTGTGTCCCCGCCTTGGCGCAGCCGATAGGTGCCGCCGGCCAGGGCCTGCCGGGCGGGCCGGGTGGGCACCAGGTGCGGGAAGTCGTAGGTGGTCAGCGTCAGCCGCAGCCGGTGGCCCGGTTCGATCAGCGCCGCGGTGGGGAAGACATCGAGGTCGTAGCGGGTCGGCTCACCCGGAACCACCGGCTCGGCCGCGGCACGGGTACTGATGTGCTGTGCCCGCAACACTTCTCCGTCGGGCAGATACCACGTTGTCTTCGGATCCAGCGCGCGGTGCGAGCCGAGCAGCGCGCCCTGGGTCAGGGGCCGGCTGGCCCCGTTCGGTGCCACGTCGTCGAGATAGGCCACCCACAGCGTCTCGGTGGTGTCGGCCGTCGCGTGCACGGTCAATGTCACCGGGCCGGCAATCAGTCGCGCCTCGGCGAACTCGGCCGTGGTGTAGGTCAGGGCCTCGCGCTGCAGCCGGCGGTTGTCCAGGTCGTAGCGGATCTGCCGTCCGGCTTGGGCGGCCACGAAGCTGCCCATCCCCAGGGTCCATTGCTCCAGGCTGCGACCGGACACCGGGCCACGCACCGCGTAACGCAAGGTGGCCTCGGTCTGCCCGTCGGCCGGCTCGGCGGTGAGGTGCCCACCCTCGCTCAGGTACAGCCGCGTCGGCGTGGATTCGGGGAACGGGTAGTCCTCCGCCTTGAACCAGGTCCGGCTGCCGATGGCCTGGAATCGGATCGGCGAACCGGTCACGCCGGCGTCGGCGTCGTCCTTGAGCCAGCGGTCGAACCAGCGCAGTTGCAACGCGTGCAGGTGCAGGCCGTCCAGGTCGGACACGTGATACCAGGGGCCCATGATCAACTGCACCCGGTCCGACAGCGGTTGGCCGGGCTCCATCGGGGCGTTGGGCGGGCGGCCCGCATAGGCGTTCTGTAGTGCCGCGTAGTTCAGGGGGGCGCCGCGCTGAAACGCATCGTGCCAGCCGCCGACGAGGAAGACGGCGACGTTGTTCTGCGCGATCGCCGGCAGCACGTCGGAGGCCCGCATGGTGTCCCAGAAGGGGCCGTCGAAGGCGGTGTCCCCGCCGCCCGCGGCGTCGGCGATCATGCTGCGGAAGTATTGGCGCTGATCGCGTCCGCGCTGGCGGACTGCGGCCAGGCCTCCGGCCCGGGGCCGCTCGTGAGCGCCGCGCTTGGCGAACTCCAGGACCGGGTTGACCACGTTGAGCAGCGAGTAGACCGCTCCGTAGGCGCGCACGGTACGCATGTGCGGGACGCCGCCCATGGTGACGACGTCGCGGTAGAAGTCGTTGGCGGCCATCACCGGGAAGATCGCCTTCAACGGTGAATCGGGACCGACGGCTGCGGCGGTGAGAATCTGGTTGATGGCCAGATAGGAGATGCCGAACATACCGACCCGGCCGTTCGAATTCGGCAGTCGCGCAGCCCAATTCACCAGGTCGACGCCGTCCTGCACCTGCACGGCGCCCAGCATCTCGAAGGATCCGCCCGAGGCGCCGGTGCCCCGCACGTCGACCATCACCTCGATGTAGCCGCGCCGGATCAGGTACGGGGTGGCCCCGCCGCCGATCTGGGCGGCCGGCGGCGGAGCCTTCTTGCCGTAAGGCGTGATCGAGATCAGCACCGGGAACGGTCCGGGTGCAGGCGCCCCGGTCTCCGGCACCGTCGGATAGTGGATGTCGGCCCGCAGCACGGTGCCGTCGGTCATGCGAACCGCCACGTTGTGGTGGACTCCGACGCCGAATTGGGCCGGCGCCGGAGTCCAGACCGGTTCGAGCGGCGACGGATTGCGTTTACGGACGCGGGTCGCCGATCGTCCGGCCACCATGTTGCCGCGGTTGCCTCGGACTGTCTGCCACCGGTTCGCCATTCGTCCTCCTTGACGTGTTGACCTGGCTCCACGGTATGACGCAAGCCTCAAGGGGTCGGTACGACCCCGCGTCCGGACCGGCCTGACTGCCGCAACGTTTGGCGGACTGCCGTCCGGACCACGCCGCGTAACCACAGATGACGCCCGTCGTTGTCGAAGGCCGGATGCCAGACCATCCGGTATTCCATCGTCGCGATCTCCTCCGGCGCATCCAGCACCCGAACGCCGTCGGTCAAGGTGAGGGTGTTGACGAACTGGCTGGGCAACGTCGCGATCAGGTCCGTGCCGGGGAGCAGGCGTGCCGCCACCGCGTGGTACGGAACGGTCACCGCCGCGTGCCGCGCCCGACCGAGTTTCCGTAGCGGACGATCGATATCCGGCTGAACTCCGTCGTGGACGTCGACGATCACGTGGCGGGCTCGGACATAGTCGGTCAGCGTGACGCTGTCGTGCGCGGCCAGAGGATGGTCGTCGGCGACCAGACATACGAACCGCTCGACCAACAGTTCCTCGGTGTGCAGCTCTGCGGTGGTGTATCCGCCGAACAGGCCCAGATCGACTCCCGAATCGCGAATCTGCTCGGCGACACTGTCGTTGGTCCAGCTGTGGAACCGGACCGGTGCCGTCGATTGACGGAGCACTTCCTGACAGATGGCTGGGCCGAAGGCCTGTACTGCGTAGTCGGTGGCAGCCAGGTGCACCGGCGCGGTTGCCGTCTGCGGATCGAAATGTTCAGGTGCAAAGAGGGTTTCGAGTTGCGGGAGCACCGCATTCAACTGGGCCCGGATGGACTCGGCCCGCGGGGTGAGGCGATAGCCGGTTGCGTCACGGATCAGCAGCGGATCATCCAACAGCCGTCGCAGCCGCTGCAGGGCACGACTCATGGCCGGCTGGCTCAATCCGACACGCTCGGCGGCGCGGGACACCTGCTGCTCTTCCAGGAGCGCCGCGAGAGGCGGAATGAGATTCAGGTCGATCCGCTCGATATGCGTCGCATGCATATGTCTCATATTAACTATGCATGTGACTTATAGGTCTGGCGCTGCCACGCTGGGAGGCAGATAGAGAAAGGGGCACACCGTGAAGATTTCCGGCAACACCATCTTCATTCCGGGCTCGACCAGTGGTATCGGTCTCGCCCTGGCGCTGGCACTTCAGGCCAAGGGCAACACGGTGATCGTCGGTGGCCGGCGCAGCGAACTGCTGGAACAGATCCGCGCCGACCATCCTGAACTGGGCACCGTGCGGATCGACACCGCTGATCCGGACAGCATTGCCGCGGCCACCGCCACTGTGCTGGGCGAGCACCCTGATCTGAATGTCGTGATCGCCATGGCCGGCATCATGGCGATCGAGGACTGGCACACGCCACAGGGCTTTCTGCGCTCGGCCGAGGCCACCATCACCACCAATGTGCTCGGTCCCATTCGTCTCATCGCGGCGTTCGTCGAGCACCTGCAGGCGCAGCCGAACGCCACGATAATGACGGTGTCCTCGGGGCTGGGCTTCGCCCCGCTGCGAGCTACGCCGAGCTACAACGCGTCCAAGGCGGCCATCCACATGCTCACCGAATCGGTGCGGATGCAGTTGGCCGACACCAGCGTCGAGCTGGTCGAGCTGATCCCACCCTCGGTGGCCACTGACCTGGTGCCGGGCCAGCGCGAGAGCAGCTTCGCCATGCCACTCGACGAGTTCGTCGCCGAGGTCATCGATCTGCTCGAGTGCCAGCCCGACACCAGGGAGATCCAGGTGGACCGGGTCAAATTCCTCCGCTACGGCGAAGCGCGCGGGGACTATGACCAGGTGGTCGCCACCCTCAACGCCGCTGACCCCCACGGTCATTGAGGTCACCCATGGTCTATCCGGCCATGAATTCGGAGTAGGCCGAGGCCAGCTCCGGGGACAGGGCCGTCACATTGCATGCGCGCTGCGTCTCGCCGATGGGAGCCAGGATGCCGCGCAGGTCGTAGTACTCCTGTGGGTTGGCGGTGAAGTATCCGCGCAGCGTCGCCGCGGCCTGCGGACGCGGCTGGCCGAACGCGGTGGTCACTGCCTGATTGGCACCCGGATGGCTGTCCAGGTAGGCACGGGCGGCGCCGGTGGTGCTGCTGACGGTGCCTGCGACTCCGCTGGCGGAGCAGTCCGGGGCCGCGGCGGCCGTCGGCGCGCCGATCATTGCCGCGGCCACGCCGCCGAGCACACCTGCGGCACACGCGCCGGCGATTCCGCGGCGCGCGGTGATACCAGTGAATTTCATGATCATTTTCCTTCGGGATTCTGGGATTTGTGATGGTTCGCGATTCGTGATCGCGAAACCCCCGCCCGAATTCGAAAGTAACCGCGGCTGCGACGAGCAAAAGATCAGTCGTTTGAAACAGCTGTGGCCGGTGTGACGGCGTTACTCATGGCAGCAGTGAATTGCCCCTCAATTCGGCCGAATTGCGAACCATGATCTTGAAATGTCTCAGAGACCGCCGGGCATTCTTAATTGATCGTGATCCGCCACGTCGGCTGCAGTGACCGAATTGTTATGCGGTTGCCCACTCAGCTAACTCAAAGGTTTACCGCTTGAGGGTTAGCCCGCTCAGGGAGTTGCGCAGGCCGCCGTCGAGGTAGATCTGCACTCCGGCCACGGCCAGCATCACCGCGGCGGTTGCCAGGTGCACGATGGCGTCGGTGATGTTGTTGGGGAAGGCGAAGATGTAGGCGACCTGGTGGGAGAAGAACGCCCAGATCCCGGGCAGCGCGCCGGCCACCGCGGCCAGCAGCAGATAGAGCACCGCCCACGATTTCCGCAGGCAGAGCAGCAGTCCGGGGCCGAACAGAGCCAGCCCGGCCACGGCGTGCCAGCCGTTGTAATCCATGCCGAAGATCTGCACCGTGGGCGCGTCCGGACCGGTGGCGAAACTCGGTTCGGCAATGAAGCCGATGATTGCTTGCACCACGTGGAACAGGGAGATGACGAACAGTCCCCATTGTGCGAAGCTCCACCGCCGCATACCGGGACGCTACGTCTACTACAGCGTGTAGTCAATGGTGGTCGTATGGTCGGGACGTGGAAATCCGCGCCGCAACAGCCGATGACATCGTCGGCATCGCACCGTTCTTCCGGGCCATCGTGGCCGACGGCGAAAGCTACACGTACCCCGACGATCTGACCGACGAACAGATCGCGGAGGCGTGGCTGGCCCCCGAACCCGGGCACACCATCGTCGCGGTGGAGGACGGCGTCATCGTCGGCACCGCCCGGATGGGGCCGAACAAGCCGGGGCGCGGGGACCACGTCGGCACCGCGAGCTTCATGGTGGACCCGGGCTCCTCGGCGCGCGGCGTCGGCCGGGCCATGGCCCGGTGGATGATCGATTGGCACCGGGAAAACGGTTACCGGGCAATACAGTTCAACGCCGTGGTCGAGACGAATGTGCGCGCTGTGGCGCTCTGGCAGGACCTGGGCTTCCGGATCATCGGCACCGTCCCGAAGGCCTACCGATCCCGGACCCACGGTCTGGTCGGCCTGCACATCATGTACCTGGAGCTCTGACGGTCACCAGGTGTCGACGAATCGGCCGGGGGCCGAACGCCGTTCGTGTGCCGTGGCGGTGGCCAGCGTGGCAGCGATCAGCGTGCGGGTGTCCGCCGGGTCGATGACGTCGTCGATCTCGAAGATCGCCGCGGAGTTCAGCGCCCGGGCGTTCTCCTCGGCGGCCGCAGTGGCCGCCCGTACCGCCTGTTCGCGCTCATCGGGGTCGGCGATGGCCGCCAGCTCCTTGCGCAGACCCAGCCGGACCGCGCCCTCCAGGCCCATCGGACCCAGATGCGCACCCGGCCACGCCACCGTGAGCACCGGCTCGTGCAGGCTGCCTCCGCACCTGGCCTGCGCCCCAAGGCCGTAACCGCGCCGCAGGATGACCGCCACCAACGGCACCGTGAGCGCCGCACCGGCCACCAGCAGCCGTGAACCGCGCCGCACCAGGGCCTCGGCCTCGGCGGCCGGTCCGACCATGTAGCCCGGGCAGTCCACCAGCGACACCACCGGCAGGCCGAATGCGTCGCACAGCTGAAGAAACCGGGCGGCCTTGTCGGATGCCGCGGCCGTGATGGCGCCCGCCATCACCATGGTGTTGTTGGCGATGACGCCGACGGGTCTGCCGTCGATCCGGGCCAGCGCGGTCACCATCTCCGGGGCGAACTTCTGCCGCAGGAAGGTCACCGAGCCGGCGTCGGCCAGCGTCTCGACGACCGGCGCCACCGGATAGGCACGCCGGGCGCGTTCGGGAACGATTGTGCGCAGGGCGCTTTGGTCGGATGCCGGCCCGGGCTGGGTGGCCCCGGTGAAATAACCCAGCAGCTTCCTGGTGGTGGCGACCGCCTCCGCCTCATCGGCCACCACGACGTCGACCACACCGTTGGCTGCCTGCACCGAGATCGGGCCGACGTCATCGGGTGCCACCTCGCCGAGGCCGCCGCCGGCGATCATCGCGGGGCCACCCATGCCGATCGAGCTGTCCTCGGTGGCGACGATCAGATCGGCCGCACCGGCGATCACCGCGTTTCCCGCGAAACACCGGCCCTTGACCACCGCGATCCGCGGCACCACGCCGGACAGCCCCGCCCACAACGCGAACGCCCGGACCTCCAGCGAGGACACCGTCGGATAGTCGGTGTCACCAGGACGTCCGCCGCCGCCTTCGGCGAAGAACACCGTCGGCAGCTGCATCCGCTCGATGAGCTCGAACAACCGGTCTTTCTTGCGGTGGCCCACCGCACCCTGGGTGCCGGCCAGCACGGTGTAGTCGTACGACAACACCGCACATGCGGCGCCGCCGACCCGAGCCGTTCCGGCCAGCAGCCCGTCGCCCGGTGTGCGTTCGATGAGGTCGTCGAGACTGCGACGCCGCCGCTGCGCCGCGATCGCGAAGCGCCCGTACTCGACGAACGATCCGTCATCGACGAGGTCGGCGATGTTCTCCCGCGCGGTGCGGCCCCCGGCGGCGTGGCGGCGGGCAACGGCATCGGGTCGGCCGGCGTCCTCCGTCAGCGCCCTGCGGCGCAGCAGCTCGGCAAGGTCGTCAGGGATGTGATCGTCGGGCATCGGCAGGCTCCTGGAATAGCGGGCGCGCGGTCGGAGGTTGCGCACGATGTGACCGCCACCTCATCTAACTCGTTTGACCCGCATGACCTGCTGGCCGAGGCCCGGTTGGGCGTGTTGGCCACCATCAAGTCCTCCGGTATCCCGCAGCTGTCGCCCGTGACGCCGTTCTACGACCGCGCTGCCGGCGTCATCCACGTGTCGATGACCGAGGGCCGCGCCAAGACGGTCAACCTGCGTCGTGACCCTCGTGCCGCGCTGGAGGTCACCAGTGCCGACGGCTGGGCGTGGGCGACGGCCGAAGGGCCGGTGACCCTGACCGGACCGGGCACCGATCCGCACGGACCGGAGGTGGAGGCGCTGGTCGACTACTACCGGCGCGCCGCAGGCGAGCACCCCGACTGGGACGAGTACCGGTCGGTGATGGTCTCTGATCGCCGGGTGCTGATGACGTTGACCGTCGAGCGGGTGTACGGAGAGAAGTTGCGCTGAGTCAGCCGACCGGAATCTCCGCCGCGATCCGGTCCAGTACCGCCGGATAGCGGTTGGCCTCCCGGTGTGCGCCGGGCTTGCCACTGCTGACGATCGCGGCGGACAGGCTGCGCTGCGGATCGGCCCACACCGCGATGTCGACGAGGCCGGTGTGGCCAAACGCCGAAGGAGTGTTGCGGCCGAACGGCCCGAAGCGTTTCCCGCCCAGCATGTAGCCGGTGCCCCAGCGCATGGGTTTGAGCCCGGTCGCCACATCCGGGCGCATCCGCCGGCAGGGCGTGGTCGCGGCCTGCAGGGTCTCGGGCTTCATGATCCGCACACCGTCGAGTTCGCCTCCGCGGCGCAGGATTTCGGCGAACCGTGACAGTTCATCGGCATTGGAGACGGTGGTCGACGACGGGATGACACTGGTGAGGAACAGCGGGGTGTTGCTCAGCGGGATGATGCGGTCCAGCGTCCCGCCGACCGCGGCCCGGAACGCCGCCGCGATCGGTGCGGGCAGCGGCTTGCCGGTGACGTGGCTGGGTGCGACCAGCGGAACCTCGTCGGGTTTCACGCCGTAGTTGGTCCACCGGAATCCCAGCGGCTCGAGGATCTCGGTGGCCAGGATCTCGCGGATGTTGCGCCCGGTGGCCGCCGAGACGATCTCGCGGACCAGCGGCCCCCAGGTGAGCCCGTGATAGATGTGCACCAGGCCGGGTCGGTAGACGGGTTTGAGCAGCGCCAGCTGTTCGCGGGTGTACTCGCTGTCGTCGACGCGGGTGACGTCGGGACGTGGCCCGGTGTGGATCGGTACGCCGGCACTGTGGGTGATCACGTGCCGGATGGTGGTGCGGTCCTTGCCGTGGCTGGTGTAGCTCGGCAGGTAGTCGCAGACCCGGTCATCGAGGGAGAAGTGCCCCTGCTCGACGAGCATGTGGACGACGGTGGTGCTGATCGCCTTGGCCGCCGAATAGACGCAGAACGGGGTCTGGGTGGTGACGGGAATCTTCTCGGCATCCGGGGCTTCGTCGGGGCCGTTGCCCCAGCCGTGGCCGATCGCCCGGTTCAGCACGGTTTTCCCGTTGCGCCGCAAGCACACCTGGATGGCCGGGTGCATGCCGGACCCGTACCAGTACCGCACCGATTCCCAGATCCGCTCGACGGCTCGCGGATCGATCTCGGAATGGTCCTCGTCGCCGATGTCGGTAACCGCGTCCAGGTCGGACGGGAGGGCGATCTTGCCGGTCAGTACGGGTTGGCTCATTCGCTCTTCCTGGTCAGCGTGGCGGAAAGGTGGTGTTGCAGTGGTTGCCCGACGGCGCCCATCTGTACGTCGTAGGTGAGTTGGTCACCGTCGACATGGATGGACCGCGCCAGGGCCGCAACGTTTTTGGCCGATGCCGTGAGTCCGATGGTGGTCGCGGCCAGTTCCATGTCGATGCGCCCGTCGACGACGCGCACCGTGCCTTCCTGGATCTCGGTGATACCGGTCGGGTGCGCCAGCACCCACTCGACCCGGCCCGGCTCCGGGACCCGGAGGTATCCGGTCTCGGCGTGCAGCGGGCGGCCGTCATCACGCGCCTTGGTGCGTTGGCTGTAGCTGAGGAACGGCTTGCCGACGTGGCCGAAGCTGATCTCCTCGAGATACTCGAACGACTCGATCGTCGGGTACTCACCGGCACCGGGTCCCGACCAGGTGCCGAGCAGGGGAGCCAGCACGGTCAGGTTCGGGTGGAGGTCAGGCACACCGACAGGGTACGGCGGTGGTGTGGTGGGGCCGCACCGCGCGCCGTCCATCCAGGTCAGCTCGCGGTGTATGCCTCGCTGGTGCGATCAGCGGCGGCGCGGGCCTGCGCCGGGTCCTCGCCGGCAGCCAGATCGGCCTGGTACCAGAGTTCGCTCGCGGACCTCATGAACTCGTGGCCCTCGGGGCTGGCGGCCCAGGCCGCCCCTTCTTCCGGTGTGATGCGCTCGCCGCCGCTCAGGTATCCGGCCAGGCCCAGAAGCGCGGAATCCCAGCCGACCCCGACCGCTCCCGGGCCGAACTGCAGCCAGAACTCGTCCTGGTCATCGGCGTGCATGATGTGGTCGAGCGTGAAGGTGGCGGTGTTCTCGGATTCGGCCGTGATGGTGACCTCGACCCAGCTCGTGGCCCCCATGGCCTCCCAGGTCGTGGTGAAGGTGCGGGGTGGGTCGCAGCTGAGCACCTCGCCCGAGGCGTTGCCTTCCAGCTGGAAACGTCCGCCCAGCCGCAGGTCGCCGGAGATGGGCAGGAACCAGCGGGGGATGCGTTCGATGCTGGTGCAGGCATCCCACAGGTCGGCGGCGTCGGTGTCGTAGGTCTGGCTGACGGTGACGACGCGGGCCTCGCGGGCTTGGAAGGTCTTGCTGCCGACGCTGCGGCGCACGGCGTTGAGCTGGTGCTGGACGTCGATCATGAGGTGGCCTCCTTGTTGGTTCTTCTTCGTTGCCGCTTGCCGCGTGCGATCTCGGTGGCGAGCGCATCGAGATGCGGTGTCCAGTTGCGCCGGAAACCTTCCAGCCACCGGTCGACCTCGCGCAGCGGTGCGGTGTCGACGCTGTACAGCCGACGGGTGCCTTCGGCCCTGACGCTGGCGAAACCGTTGTCGCGCAACACCTTGAGATGCTGCGAGACCGCTGGCTGGCTGATCTCGAACTCGGCGCGGATCACCTCGGTGATGGCGCCGGACGACAGCTCATCGGTCTGGATGAGCTCCAGGATCCGCCTGCGCACCGGATCTCCGAGGATGTCGAAGGCGTGCACGACACCAATTTAGAAGCTCGTACTTATATAAGTCAAGCCTGAATAATGGTCGACGCGGGCGGCCCGGCGAAGGCCGCACGGTAAGGTTCCGCAGGTGAGCACGTCGGTCAAGCATGCCGCGCACCTGCGCGGCGGCCTGGTCGGTGCGTGCTCGGCACTCACGGCGACGGTGGCTCACACCGCGGCCGGCGGCATGGCGCCGACGAGTAGTCCGCTGATCGTCCTCCTGCTGTTGTGCGCGGCGCTCGGGGCGGCCGTGGGCGGACTGTCCCCGCAGACCAGGGCCGCCAAGACCGGCCTGCTGATCGCGGGACTCGGAGCGGGGCAACTCCTCGGACACGTGGCGCTGGCGGTGTCCGGCGGACATCAGCACCATGCGGTGTCGCTGCTCAGCGCGCCGATGGCCGGCCTGCACCTCGCGGCTGCGGTCGGCCTCGGGCTGGTGATCGGCATGGCCGAGTACCTGTACGTGGTGTGCGCGTCGGTGCTGAGCTGGCTGCGGATCTTCGCTGCCGCGCGGCTCCAGCCATCGGTCCTCATGCTCTGGTGGCCTTCGAATGTGGTTGTGGCGCGGCCTGTTCTGCTGCGCGCCGGTCTGGGAATGCGGGCACCGCCCGCGGTTTCCGGCCTGGGTGTCTGACACCCGCACCTTCACCTGACCCGTCGTGAGCGACGGGCCTTTTCCGTTTTGCGGAACTCCTGGGCGCGCCCGCGCGCAGCCTCCTGGTTCTTTCACGTTTCATTCGAAGGCACTTCCATGACCATCACCCCCGACGATCAAGTGCGCGAGGAATCGCCTCCGCCCGTCAAACCCCATTCCATCCGCCCGCTGCTGGTGCGGCTGCACTTCTACGCAGGCGTTTTCGTGGGCCCGTTCATCCTCATCGCGGCCGTCACCGGTCTGCTGTATGCCCTGATCCCGCAGATCGACAAGTTCGTCCACCGGCATGAACTGACCGTCGAACAGGTCGGTTCCCAGCGGCTGCCGTTGGCCGACCAGATCGCGGCGGCCCGGCATGCCCACCCCGAGGGCACGGTGGAGAGCATCCGCCCACCGGTGGAGCCCGACGAGACCACCCAGATCCGGCTGCTGGTCGGTCCGGAATTCAAGGACATCCCGCCGGATTACTCGCGGACCGTATTCGTGGATCCCTACACCGGCGAGGTGCGGGGTGCCCTGACCACCTACGGGCAGTGGATGCCGGTCCGGGCCTGGTTCGATGAGCTGCACCGCAACCTGCACCTCGGCGCGTTCGGCCGCAACTACAGCGAGCTCGCCGCCAGCTGGATGTGGGTGATCGCGCTGGCCGGGCTCGCGCTCTGGGTGATGCGGCGCCGGGAGAACCGCACGATGCGCAACCTGGTCGTGCCCGACCGGACGGCCTCGGGGCGACGTCGCACGCTGTCCTGGCACGGCGCGGTGGGCGTCTGGACCATCGCGGTGTTGCTGGCGTTATCGGTATCGGGGATCACCTGGTCGCGTTACGCGGGGGAGACGGTCAACGGCATCCAGGCCCAGCTGAACACCACCGCCCCCAGCGTCGATACCGCGCTGTCTGGTGGCGGCGCCGCCCAGGCGTCGCATCACGGCCACCACGGAGGCACGACCGAACTACGTGGCGCGGACACCGTGCTGCGCACCGCCGAGCAGGCCGGGCTGCGTGGCCCGATGTGGATGTACCCGCCCACGGAAGCGGAACAGGCCTGGCAGGTGGCCGAGCGCAAACGTGATTGGCCCACCCGTGCCGACGCGATCGCCGTCGACCCCGATTCGGGGGCCGTCACCGACCGGGTGAACTTCGCGTCGTGGCCCCTGTTGGCCAAGCTCACCGACTGGACGATCGACGCTCACATGGGTCTGCTGTTCGGCGTCGCCAACCAGATCGTGTTGGCCCTGACAATGATCGGCCTGATCACGGTCATCGTGCGCGGATACCGGATGTGGTGGCAGCGCAGGCCGACACGGGGCTCGGACTGGGCGGTGGGACGCCCACCGCTGCGCGGGACGCTGCGGCAGCTGCCGCCGTTGGTTGTCGCGGCGGTCGTGGTGGTCGCGGCCGTGATCGGCTGGGCCCTGCCGCTGTTCGGCCTCAGCCTGCTGGTGTTCCTGGTCGTGGATGCCCTGGTGGCGATGTGGAAGAGGAAAGCAGATGCGTAAGGGCGCAGTACTTCTCGCGGCGCTGGCGTTGGGTATGGCCGGCTGCGCCGAGACCCATGAGAACGAGCGAATGGCCGATACGGTCCAGGTGAGTGAGCAGTGGGCGAGCGCGGCCGACGGCGGGATGACCGCGGTCTTCGGCACGGTGACCAACACCGGGCACCACGATGCGCGGATCGTCTCGGCGACCTCGCCCGCCGCGGGCATGGTGGAACTGCACGAGGTCGTCAGCGACGGCGCGGGTTCGAAAACCATGCGGCCCAAGGACGATGGTTTCACCGTCCCGGCCGGTGGTACGCACGAACTGGCTCCCGGTGGCGATCATCTGATGCTGATGGACCTGAGGGAACCGCTGCAGCCCGGCGCCGACGTGCCCGTCACGGTGAGGTTCGAGGACGGATCGTCGCTTCCCGTCACCGCGCAGGTGCGTGATTTCGCCGGCGGCAACGAGAACTATCAGTCGCCGTCCCCGCACGGACATGGCTGACCCGTCTCGCCTGTCGGTCAACCGGCGGCGTCTCCTCACCGGGGGCGCCGCCGCGCTGGCCGCAGGAGCCGTGCTCGCCGAATCCGCTGCGGCCCATTCCGCCACCGTGCCACAGGGTTTCGGGGTCGACGTGGAACCGTTCCACGGACCACACCAGGCCGGCATCGCCACCGCACCGCAGGCGCACGGCCTGTTCGTGGCCTTCGATGTGATGACGGATGCGCTGCGTTCCGAGCGGGAAACCGTCGCCGCGATCATGCGGTTGTGGACGGCCGACGCGGCCAGGCTGACCCGCGGTGCCCCCGCGCTGGCCGACACCGAACCCGAACTCGCCACTCGCCCAGCCAGATTGACCATCACGGTCGGTCTGGGGATCGGCCTGCTCGACCGGATCGGGCCGCCCGGCTCCCGGCCGCCCTCGGCGCGGGAGTTGCCGGCCTTCGATGTGGACCGATTGGAGGACCGGTGGTGCGGCGGTGACCTGCTGTTGCAGATCTGTGCGGACGATCCGGTGACGGTGGCCCATGCCAGCCGGGTGCTGACCAAGAACGTGCGGTCGATGGCCGTGCCGCGCTGGCGGCAGGCCGGGTTCCGGAACGCCCGCGGCGCCGACGCCACCGGCACCACCATGCGCAACCTGATGGGACAGGTCGACGGCACCGCGAACCTCACCGCGGCCGACTTCGACGATCTGGTCTGGATGTCCGGGCAGGTTCATCCAGGGCTGGTAGGCGGCACGTTGATGGTGATCCGGCGCATCGCGATGAACCTGGATACCTGGGATGAGCTCGACCGCCAGAGCAAGGAGTTCACCGTCGGGCGCAGGCTCGACACCGGGGCCCCGCTGACCGGAACTCGCGAGACCGACGAGCCGGATTTCGAGCTGGCCCGCAACGGAATTCCGGTGATCCCGGAGAACTCGCACGTTGCGCTGGCCCACCATCGCGGCACCGGGGAACGGTTCCTGCGCCGGCCCTTCAACTACGACGATCCGGCCGAGCCGGGACAGACATCGAACACCGGGTTGATCTTCGCCACCTTCCAGCGCGACATCGACGAGCAGTTCCTGCCCGTGCAGCGTCGTCTCGCCCAGTTCGATGCGCTGAACGCGTGGACCACCGCAATCGGGTCGGCGGTGTTCGTCGTGCCCGGCGGGGTGCGAACGCCGGATGACTACCTGGCACAGCGGTTGCTGGAATGATTTCGCGCGCCGTACAGATTGCTGATCTACGCTCGCGGGTATGACCGATCACGACAAGGCCGCGGCCCGGCGCGAAATCGCCGACGCTCTGCTCAACGCCCTCAACCGGCGCCACGAAGTCCTCGATGTGATCGTGGATGCCGACGATCGCCCGGCCGCAGTCGACGCGGTCGCCGGGTTGCTCGGGACCTCGCACGCCGCCGCCGAAGCCGTGGTGGGGCTGTCGTTCGCGCAGATCACCAAGGACTCCCGGCGGGCGATCGCCGCCGAACTCGACGACCTGAACACCCAGCTCAGTTTCACGGTGTCCGAGCGACCGGCCGCCTCGGGCGAATCGCTGGAATTACGGGCGTTCGATCCCGATGCCGACCGCGACGTGTTCGCCGCCCGCACCGCCGATGTGGGTGCCTCCGGGGACGGGACGGGTGCTCCCGCGGCCGAGGTGGACGACGAGATCCGCGCGGCACAAGCCCGGGTGGACGCCGAAGAGGCGGCCTGGTTCGTGGCGCTGGAGGGTGACCAGAAGGTCGGCATGGTGTTCGGTGAGTTGACCCACGGCGAGGTCAACGTCCGGATCTGGATCCTTCCCGAATTTCGCAAGCGCGGGTACGGGACGGCCGCGCTGCGCAAGTGCCGTTCGGAGATGGCGACGTACTTCCCGGCGGTGCCGATGGTGGTTCGCGCGCCAGGGGCGGTGCCCGGAGCCTGACCGGGTCGGGTCAGCTTTCGGGCTGCGAGCGAATGCTCGCGACGACGGTGCGGGCCGTGGTTTCGGCGCGTCGCCGGGTGTAGTTCTGTCCCTCGGACAGGATCGGGTACACCACGCCGCCGAGTAGCGCGTCGGCGGCGGCGAGAGCGATGTCGGCGTCGATGTGCTCGGCCAGCAGCCGGGTGCGCACCGAGTCGATCAAGGGCCGGCTGAAACCGGCGCGCAGCCGTGCCGCGGTGTCCTCGTGCTCCAGTGAGGCCGCGGTCAGGGTGCGCAGCATGGCGTTGCCACGTTTGGTGGTCAGGGCTGAGGCGAGCGTGCCCGCCCAGGACACCAGGTCGGCGGTGAGGTCGTCGGTGTGCGGCATGGTGGCCAGGATCTTGTCGGCATCCTCCAGCAGCACGTCGGCCACCAGAGCCGGTCGGCTCGGCCACCAGCGGTAGATGGTCTGTTTGCCGACGCCGGCGCGGGCGGCGACGGCTTCGATACTCAGCCCGTCGAAACCGCGTTCCAGCAGCAGTGCGCGGGTGGCATCCATGATGGCCACCCGCGACTTCTCGCTGCGCCGCCGCGGGGGCGCAGCCTCCTCGGTGGATGGGGTCATCGGCATGTCCTCGTCGGTCTGCTGCAGGGATCTTTACACGGAAAGCTACCCGCCGTAGTCTCCCACAAGACGAGACGTAGCGTCTCGTGAAATTGGATTATCGACGAACGCAAGGGCGCATGGCAACAAAGAAACTGGTCATCGGGGCCAGCGGCTTCCTCGGATCGCATGTCGCCCGGCGGCTTGTCGAGCGCGGCGAGGACGTTCGGGTGCTCATCCGCAGCACCAGCTCCACCCGCGGCATCGACGACCTCGACGTCGAGCGCGTCCACGGTGACATCTTCGACGCCGACTCGGTGCGCGCCGCGATGGACGACTGCGACGTGGTCTACTACTGCGTCGTCGACGCCCGTGCCTGGCTGCACGACTCGGCCCCGCTGTGGCACACCAATATCGAAGGGCTGCAACAGGTATTGGACGTGGCGGTCGAGGCAGGTCTGCGAAAATTCGTGTTCACCAGTTCGATCGCCACCATCGGGGTGGCCGAATCCGGCTGCGCCACCGAGGAGTTGCCGCACAACTGGCTCGATGTCGGCGGCGACTATGTGCACACCAGGGTGCTCGCCGAACAGATGGTGCTGCGGTACGCCCGTGAGCACGGATTGCCTGCCGTGGCGATGTGTGTCTCCAATACTTACGGCCCCGGTGACTGGCTGCCGACTCCTCACGGCGGTCTGGTCGCGGCAGCGGTACGGGGCAAGCTGCCGTTCTATGTGAAGGGCGCGGCGGCCGAGACCGTCGGGATCGCCGACGCCGCGGAGGCGCTGGTCCTCGCGGGTGAACGCGGCCGGGTCGGTGAGCGCTACATCGTGTCGGAACGTTTCATGACGTCCCAGGAGATCTACCAGACCGCTTGCGCCGCGGTCGGTGTCGACCCACCGCGGCGCGGGGTACCGATCCGGGTGCTCGCGGCCGCCGGCGCGGTGGTCGATCCGGTGGCCCGGCTGTTCAAGAAGGAGAACCAGCTCAGCCCGCTGACCGTGCGCCTGATGCACGTGATGTCGCCGATGGATCACGGCAAGGCGGTCCGCGAACTCGGCTGGCAGCCCAGACCGACGACAGAGTCCATCGCCGAAGGCGCGCGATTCTTTGCGGCCAGGAGGCGCCGCGCATGACGACGTGCCACGTATCCATCGCTCTGACTCCCGAGCAACGGCAGCTGAGTGAGGCGGTCGCACGCTTCGCGGCCCGGCACGCACCGATCGAGGCGACTCGCGCCGGCCTGGACGCGCTGGCCGAAGGCCAGGTGCCGTCGTGGTGGAGCGCAATGGTGGACAACGGCTTTCATGCCGTTCACCTGCCGGAGGCGGCAGGGGGCCAGGGCGGCGGGCCCGAAGACATGGCCTGTGTGCTGGAGGCCGCGGGCTCGGCGCTGCTGCCCGGGCCGTTGCTCAGCACGGCGATCGCCGGCGCCGCGGTGGCATCCGCTGCGGACAGCCCGGCCGCCGCGATGCTGCTCAAAGAGATCGCGGCCGGCACCGGCGCCGCCGTGGTATCTGATCGGCACGCCGACTTCCAGGCCCGGCGTGACGGTGACGGCTGGCGGCTGACCGGTTCGTCAGGTCTGGCCCTCGGGCTTTGTTCGGCGCAGCGGGTCGTGGTGCCCTTCGCCGACGACACCGGTGCCACATTATGGGCGGCGCTGGATCCGGCTGCGGGACACGTCGAATCGCGGCAAGGTACCGACCTGACCACCGATCTGGGTGTGCTGCGGCTACACGATCACCCAGTGCCCGACGCCACCGTGCTGACCGGGCTGGATGCCGACCGGGTCACCTGCCTGACCGTCGCATTCACCGCCGCGGCGGCCGCAGGCATCACGCAGTGGTGCGTGAATACCGTCACCGAGCATCTGCGCACGCGCGAGCAGTTCGGCAAGCCGATCGGCACCTTCCAAGCGTTGCAGCACAAGGCCGCCATGCTGTTGGTCAACAGTGCGCTGGCCACCGCGGCGGCGTGGGATGCGGTACGGGCGCTCAGCGGATCGGCAGACCGTGACCAGCATCGGCTCACCACGTGTTCGGCCGCGGTGATGGCGGTCATGCCGGTTCCCGGGCTCGTCCTCGAGACACTCACCATGCTCGGCGCGATCGGCTTCACCTGGGAACACGATCTACACCTGTACTGGCGCCGGGCCACGAGCCTGGCGGCCTCGATCGGCCCGGTGTCGCGGTGGACCCGGCTGCTCGGCGACCTCTCGGCGACCCGTGAGGTGACCGTGAACCTCGGTGACTCCGATGCCGAATTCCGTGCCCAGGTGGGCGACGTGCTCGACCGCGCGCTGACGCTGTCGGACAACGGTTTCGGAAGCCAGGGCGACTATCCGGAGTTCGCGGTAGGCCCGCGGCGCGAGCTGCTGGCCGATGCCGGGTTGATCGCCCCGCACTGGCCCGCACCCTGGGGACGCGATGCCACCGTGCGCCAGCAGCTCATCGTGGACGAGGAGTTCGGCAAGCGCGCCGGCCTGGTGCGCCCGTCCGTCGGCATCGCCGAATGGATTCTGCCCAGCCTCATCGCAGCCGGATCCGAGGAGCTGCGACAACGTTTCGTCCCCGCCACCCTGCGTGGCGACCTGTCCTGGTGCCAGCTGTTCAGTGAGCCGGGCGCCGGCTCCGACCTGGCCTCCCTGAGCACCCGGGCCGTCCGGGTCGATGGCGGATGGCGCGTCAACGGACACAAGATCTGGACCTCGCTGGCGCACCGCGCGGATTACGGTGCGTTGCTGGCCCGCACCGATCCGGATGCCCCCAAGCATCGCGGCATCGGCTACTTCATCCTCGACATGCGCTCGCCGGGCGTCGAATTCCGGCAGATCACCCAGTCCAGCGGGCGGGCCGAGTTCAACGAGGTGTTCCTCACCGACGTCTTCGTCCCCGACGAGATGCTGCTGGGCGACCCGGCGTCGGGCTGGCAGCTGGCGATCAGCACGATGGCGCACGAACGGGTCGCGATCAGCGGGTACGTGAACATCGACCGGATGGGCGCGTTGCGTGACCTCGTCCCGGTCAGCCCCGATCCGGATCCGCTGCTGCACGCGATCGGCGAGATCGACGCCTACACCAATGCGCTCAAGGCGTTGGGGGTGCAGGAGACCCTGCGCCTGCTGGACGGGCAGCCGCCGGGGCCGACGTCGAGCATCGCCAAGGTGGCCACCAACGTGATGCTGCGCCGGGCGGCCGAACTCACACTCGGACTCACCGGCCCGCTCGCACTGGAACAGGACAGCCAACCGGCCGTGGTGGCGCCCTATCTCGACCTACCCGCCGAGTTGATCGGCGGCGGCACCACCGAAATCCAGCTCAACATCATCGCCCAGCTGATCCTGGGCTTGCCCCGAAAGTGAGGTACGCCAATGGGAGCCCGTAGGGGATTGCAGGGTGAGGCCGCCATCGTCGGCTATGTCGAACTGCCGCCGGAACGCTTGAACAAGGCGTCTCCGGCCCCGTTCACCTTGGAACAGTGGGCGTTGCTGGCGGCAGCCGCCCTGGAGGATGCCGGCCTCTCGGCCGAGCAGGTCGACGGCATCGTCACGTCGCACCTTGGTGAGTCGGAGATCTTTGTCCCCTCCACCGTCGCCGAATACCTGGGCGTACGAGCGAACTTCGCCGAGCTGGTCGATCTCGGCGGGGCCAGCGCCGCGGCCATGGTGTGGCGGGCCGCGGCCGCCGTCGAACTCGGGCTGTGCGACGTGGTGCTGTGCGCGCTACCCGCGCGCTACATCACGCCCACTTCCGAGCTGAAGCCGAAGCCGTTGACCGATGCGGTGTTCTTCGGCTCGTCCAGCAACCAATTCGGCTCGCCGCAGGCGGAATTCGAGATTCCGTACGGCAACCTCGGGCAGAACGGCCCGTACGGGCAGGTCGCGCAGCGATACGCCTACGAGTACGGCTACGACGAGCGGGCGATGGCCAAGATCGTGGTGGACCAGCGGGCCAACGCCAACCACACCGACGGCGCCATCTGGAAAGACACCCCGCTGAGCATCGAGGACGTGCTGGCCAGCCCGGTGATCGCCGATCCGCTGCACATGCTCGAGATCGTGATGCCGTGCGTCGGTGGGGCCGCCGTCGTCGTGGCGGGCCCCGAGGTCGCCGCGCGGGCGCGCAACCGGCCGGTGTGGATCAAGGGTTTTGGCGAACACGTGCCGTTCAAGACCCCCACCTACGCCGAGGAGCTGCTGGACACGCCGATCCGTAAGGCGGCCGACACCGCGTTCGGGATGGCCGGGTTGACGCGCGGTCAGATGGACATGGTCTCGATCTACGACTGCTACACCATCACGGTGCTGCTCAGTCTCGAGGACGCCGGGTTCTGTGAGAAGGGCAAGGGCATGTCCTTCGTATCCGACCGCGACCTGACCTTCCGCGGCGATTTCCCGCTGAACACCGCGGGCGGCCAACTCGGTTTCGGGCAGGCAGGTTTGGCCGGCGGCATGCACCACGTGTGTGACGCCACCCGCCAGATCATGGGCCGTGCCGGTGCGGCTCAGGTCACCGACTGCAATCGTGCCTTCGTCTCCGGCAACGGCGGCATCCTCTCCGAGCAAACCACCCTGATCCTGGAAGGCGACTGAAACCGATGACCGGATTCGCCCGGCCCATGCCGGTGAAAACCCCTACCAGCGCACCGTTCTGGGATGCCCTCGCCGAGCACCGCGTCGTCATCCAGTACTCACCGTTGACGCAGGCCTACGTGTTCTACCCGCGCGTGCTGGCGCCTCGCACGCTGGCCGACGACCTTGAGTGGCGGGAGATCTCGGGCATGGGCACGCTGTATTCGTTCACCGTCGCCCGGCGTCCGGTGGGCCCGCATTTCGCCGACGCGGTTCCGCAAATGCCGGCGATCGTGGAATGGGATGAGGGGCCACGGTTCTCCACCGAGATGGTCGACATCGCACCCGAGGACCTCAGCGTCGGGATGCGGGTGAAACCGGTGTTCTGTGACTATCCGGATGCGTCTGATGGGGCCGGTGTGACGATGCTGCGCTACACGCGGGCTTGATCACATCACTTGGCAGGAGGCTCACAGCGGAGGAGTATGGAGTCATGCTAACAATACGAAAACTCATGGGGTCAGTGTTCGTAGCGGGAGCCGCGGTGGCGATTGCAGCGGGGCCGACCGCCGCACTCATGGCAGATGCGCCAACTCCGACAATCAGTGCTCAGCCCAGTGGAAGCGGCGATGCCGGTGGCGGCGGTGGCTGTGACAGCGGACCCGGCTGGAACGGCTGTGGTGGCTGGAATCCCGTCCAGGGTGGCTGGGGCCACGGCTGCTGGAACGGTATCTGTGGTGGCTGGGACGGCCAGCGCGGTTGGGGCAACTGACCACAAACTGGACGCCCGGTCGACTCGGCGATCTGACCGGTAAGCGCATCATCGTCACCGGGGCGACCAACGGCGTCGGCCTCGGCACGGCCAGAGCGCTCGCGCGCGCCGGTGCGCATGTGATTCTCGCGGTGCGCAACACCGCCCTGGGGCGACAACGTGCCGGCGAGATCGGCGGCTCGACCGAGGTGATCGAGCTGGATCTCGCCGACCTGGCCTCGGTGCGGGCCTTCGCCGCGCGCCTCGACGGTGATGTCGACGTGCTGATCAACAACGCCGGAGCGCTCAGCCAGTACCGCACCGACACCGTCGACGGTTTCGAAATGACCATCGGCACAAACCTGCTCGGGCCGTTCGCGCTGACGAATCTGCTGTTCGACCGGGTACGGACGCAGATCGTCAACGTCGGTTCCGACGCGCACAAGTCCGCGACGCTGCGGCTGGACGACATGCACCTGCGCCAGCACAAGTGGACCGTGATGGGTGCCTACGGCCGGTCGAAGCTCGCGGTCATGTTGTGGGGCCTGGAACTCGACCGCAGGCTGCGCGCCGCGAAATCACCGGTGGTCACCCAACTCACGCATCCGGGATGGGTGGCGTCCAACCTGCCGAACGTCTCCGACAAACCGTTGATGTCGGCCGTGCAGCGCGGCGTCAAAGCGGTCGCCGATGTGTTCGCCAACGACATCGACGCCGGGGCGGCGCCCACGTTGTATTGCCTGAGCGAGCCGATCCCACCCGGGAGCTACGTCGGAGTCGACGGCCGGTTCGGGTTACGCGGTGGCCCGGTGCTGATCGGGCGCTCCGCGGTGGCCTGTGATTACGAACTCGCCGCGGGGGTGGTGGAATTCGCGGAACGGGAGACCGGCACCGCCATCCCGGTCTAGTTTGCGTCCTCCGGCTGGGTGGCCGTCAGCGCCTGGGCCGCCGGGCCGAACATGACCTGCTTGATCGCGCCCAGGGTGCCGGAGTCCTTACCGCCCAACGGACGCAGCAACGCGGTGGCCGTCGTGGTCACCGAACCCTCGGGCGCGGTGGCGTCGACCAACCCGTGGGCATGCGCGTCGACACCGCCGAACCGGCGCCCGGTGGTCATCGACGCGACGGCCGCCTGCGGGGTGAGCTTGGCCTGGATCAGCGCGGCCATCCCGGGGGTGAACGGAATCCGGATGTCCACCTCGGGGAAGCAGAAGAAGCCGCGATCGTCGCGCATCACCCGGAAATCGTGGGCGATGGCGAGCATGGCGCCCGCACCGAAGGCGTGGCCGACCACGGCGGCCGCCGTCGGGACCGGCAGAGTCAGCATCCGGGCCAACAGGCCCTGTACCCGGCTGACGTACCAGGGACCCTGATCACTGTGGGCGCCAAGCCAATCCAGATCCAGTCCGTTGGAGTAGAACTTGCTGTCGGCGGTGGTCACCAGGCCGTGGACACCCTTGGCCAGGATCGTGTCGAGGTGCGCGTGCACCTCGTCGAGGAACTCGGGGGAGAACCGGTTCTCGTCGTCGCCGAGGTCGAGGATGGCGATGTCGCCGTCGTAATCCAGGGTTGCGGTCATGAGATTCCTTTCGTTTGAGGGGTTTTCGGGGTTGCTTTCGGGGCCGGTCCCACTGCGAGCACGGCCGCCACGGCCGCGTTGAGATGCTCGCGGGCAGTCGGGTCGGCGAGCCGGTTACGGTGCAGCAGGATGGCCGTCGGCAGGTCCACGATGCACGTCGTCACGGTGTCCACCGCGGCCCGGTCGCGCCGGTGCCAGGTGGCCATCGCGAGTTCGATCATCAAATCCACCAACCGCTTCTCCAGGTCGCGGATCTGCTCGGCGAGGTCGTCGGCCAGGTCAGTGCCGAGCACCTGGTCTCGGCTGATCTGCAGGAGCAGCCGGGCCGAGGCCGGGTGCTGTTCGGCGAAGTTGACCGGCGCGTAGGCGGCGGCTGCGATCGCATCGTCGCCCTTGCCTGCGGCGTCGACGAGTTCACGTTGCAGGGTCAGGAACCGGCGCCCGGCGCGCAGCCAGACCTGGCCGAGCAGGCCGGCCCGGGACCCGAAGGAGTGATACAGCGCGCCGTTGGACAGTCCGACCGCCTCGCTGATGGCGCGGATCGTCACCGCTGCCGGCCCCGAGTGCACGGCCAGCGCTTCCGCGGCATCGAGAACCGCATCCGGGTCGTAGACACGAGGGCGTGGCACCGCGTCACGATAACAGAGCAATCGCTCTGTTATCTATGTAGCGGTTGACGAGGACTAAGGTGACCCTTAGTTTGTGGGGGTAACTTTCCGTGGAGGTAGTCGTGGCCGCATCCGGTGCTCCCGCGCGAGTCGGCGGGCGCCCGCCGCTCATCGCGGTCACCGACATCGTCGAGGCCGGCCGCGAGCTCGGCCTGCGCAACCTGAACATCAATGCGGTGGCCCCGAAACTCGGCGG
>NZ_LT546207.1:4777499-4870053 GCF_900078665.2 Mycolicibacterium houstonense
GCCGCCGCCGCCGCGCGGGGCACGTGGCGAGCCCAGGGTGCGGGACGGCTGCTGGCACCGCTGAAAACCCCACTGATCGTGTCGGGCGTGCTGCAGGCGATCATCACCCTGATCCAGCTCGCTCCCTTCGTGCTGCTCGTCGAGCTGGCCCGGCTTTTGTTGACCGGTGCCGAGGAATCTCGGTTGTGGACACTGGGTTTGACCGCGGTCTGGTTGCTGGGCCTGGGTGCGCTGCTGGGTGCGGGTCTGACGTTGTGGCTGCATCGTCTCGATGCCCAATTCGCCCGTGAGCTGCGGACCCGGCTGTTGACCAAGATGTCGAAGCTGCCGCTGGGCTGGTTCACCGCCCGCGGCTCGGGCTCGATCAAGCAACTGGTGCAGGACGACACCCTGTCGCTGCACTACCTGGTGACCCACGCGATCCCGGATGCCGTTGCGGCCGTGGTCGCCCCGGTCGCCGTGTTGGTCTACCTGTTCACCGTCGACTGGCGGCTGGCGCTGGTGCTGTTCATCCCGGTGCTCACCTACCTGGTGCTCATGTCGGTGATGACCATCCAGTCGGGCGCCAAGATCGGTCAGGCGCAACGCTGGGCCGACCGGATGAGCGGCGAGGCGGGCGCGTACCTCGAGGGCCAACCCGTGGTGCGCGTGTTCGGCGGGGCCGCGTCGTCGAGCTTCCGTCGCCGCCTCGACGAGTACATCGGCTTCCTGGTCGCCTGGCAGCGTCCCTTCACCGGCAAGAAATCGGCGATGGACCTGGTCACCCGGCCCGGTACCTTCCTGTGGCTGATCGCCGTCGTCGGCACCCCGATGATCATCGGTGGATCGATGGATCCCGTCGACCTGCTGCCGTTCCTGTTGCTGGGCACCACCTTCGGCGTCCGGCTGCTGGGTGTCGGCTATGGGCTGGGCGGGATCCGCGGTGGCATGCTGGCCGCCCGTCGCATCCAGAACGCGCTCGACGAGGCCGACCTCGCCGTGCGCGAAGAGTCCGGTGCGGCCGGCGAGAGCGGCGCCGTGGTGTTCGACGGCGTCACCTTCGGCTACCGGCCGAGCGTCCCGGTGATCCAGGACGTCTCGTTCACCCTGCGCCCCGGCACCGTGACCGCACTCGTCGGCCCCTCTGGCTCGGGTAAATCCACCCTGGCCGCGCTGCTGGCACGCTTCCATGACGTCGACTCCGGATCGATCACGCTGGGCGGCAAGGACATCCGATCACTGTCGGCCGATGAGCTGTACCGCAAGATCGGCTTCGTGCTGCAGGAGACGCAGCTGGTGGCCGGTACCGTCGCCGAGAACATCGCGCTGGCCGATCCCGAGGCCGGGATGGACCGCATCGAGCAGGCCGCCCGCGACGCCCAGATCCACGACCGCATCATGCGGCTGCCCGACGGGTATCAGACGGTGCTCGGCGCGTCGTCGGCATTGTCCGGCGGCGAACGTCAACGGCTCACCATCGCCAGGGCCATCCTGGCCGACACCCCGGTGCTGATCCTGGACGAGGCCACGGCCTTCGCCGATCCGGAATCGGAATACCTTGTGCAACAAGCACTCAACCGACTGACCAAGGATCGGACCTTGCTGGTGATCGCGCACCGGCTGCACACCATCACCCACGCCGACCAGATCGTCGTGCTCGACGGCGGGCGCATCGCCGAAACCGGCACCCACGAAGAACTGCTGGCCGCCGGCGGGCGGTACCACCAGCTCTGGCAGACCGGCCAGTCGCTGCGCCCCGGCGACACCGTCACCGCAGGAGAAGCCCGATGATCCGCACCCTGATCGCTCTCATCCCGGCCGACCGCCGAGGCCGGGTCGGCGCGTATGCCGCGCTCACCCTGGTCTCGGTGCTCATCCGCGCGGCAGGCACGGTGCTGCTGGTGCCCCTGCTGGCGGCGCTGTTCAGCGATGCCCCACGCGATGCCCTGCCCTGGCTGGGCTGGCTCACCGCCGCGACCGTCGCCGGCTGGATCGTCGACACCACGACCTCGAGGCTCGGGTTCGATCTGGGCTTCGCCCTGCTGGATCACACTCAGCACGATGTCGCCGACCGGCTGCCGGGCATCCGGATGGACTGGTTGAGCGGCGCCAACGGGGCGAACACCGCCAACGCCCGTCAGGCGATCGCGGCCACCGGCCCTGAACTGGTCGGCATGGTGGTCAACCTGCTGACCCCGTTGATCGGGGCGATCCTGCTGCCCGCGGCCATCGCGTTTGCGCTGCTGTTCATTTCGGTACCCCTGGGACTGGCCGCCCTGGCCGGGGTGGTGGTGCTGCTCGGCGCGCTGTGGACGTCGGGCCGGCTCAGCCGCAAGGCCGATACGGTGGCCGACGAGACCAATCGGGCGTTCACCGAACGCATCATCGAATTCGCCCGCACCCAGCAGGCCCTGCGGGCGGCCCGGCGGGTGGAGCCGGCCCGCAGCATGGTCGGTGACGCGCTGAGCGCCCAGCACGGGGCCAGCATGCGCCTTCTGCTGATGCAGGTGCCGGGGCAATTGCTGTTCAGCCTGGCCAGCCAACTGGCCCTGTTGATCCTGGCCGGCATGACCACGTGGCTGACCGTGCGCGGCACCCTCGGCGCACCCGAGGCGATCGCATTGATTGTCGTGGCCGCCCGGTACCTCGAGCCGTTCACCGCGCTGGCGGAGTTGGCTCCGGCGATCGAGACGACCCGGGCGTCGCTCGGCCGGATCCGGGCCGTGCTCGACGCCCCGATGATGACGTCGGGCACCGTGAAGCTGAGCGGTAATGCCGCGCCGCGAATCGAATTCGACGGCGTGACCTTCGGCTACGGCGCCACCCCGGTGCTGCAGGACGTCAACTTCGTCCTGGAGCCCGGCGGCACCACGGCGATCGTCGGTCCGTCCGGTTCGGGGAAGAGCACGATCCTGTCGCTGATCGCCGGGCTGCACCAACCGACGGCGGGCCGGGTGCTGATCGACGGTGTCGACACCGCCGAGATGGATGCCGAAACCCGCAGGGCGGTAACCAGTGTGGTGTTCCAGCATCCCTATCTGTTCGACGGCACGATCCGGGAGAACATTCTGGTCGGCGATCCGGGTGCCGATGCCGAGCAGCTGGCCACCGCGGCGCGGCTGGCCCGCGTGGACGAGCTGACCGGCCGGTTGCCCGACGGCGACGGCGCCAAGGTCGGCGAGGCGGGCACGGCGCTGTCCGGCGGTGAACGACAGCGGGTCAGCATCGCCCGGGCACTGGTCAAACCGGCACCGGTGCTGTTGGTGGACGAGGCGACCAGCGCGCTGGACACCGAGAACGAGGCCGCGGTGGTCGACGCCCTCACCGCCGACGAGCGATCCCGAACCCGTGTCATCGTCGCGCATCGGCTCGCCAGCATCCGGCACGCCGACCGGGTCCTGTTCCTCGACGGCGGGCGCATCGTCGAAGACGGCAGCATCGACGAATTGCTCGCCGCGCGTGGGCGGTTTGACGAGTTCTGGAATCAGCAGCGCGAAGCCGCCGATTGGCAGATCACGCACTAGCTAATCGCCAGATTGGCGCCCGCATGCCCGCCGATTGTCACGCTGGAGTGTCTACCGAGCTCGAGAGCCACTCTGGCGTGACATTGGGCGGCGCGGTGGCCGCCAGCCAGCTGCTTGCGAGCCGATCGGCTACTTGTCGCCGACCTACTGTAACTATTACAGTTGGTCGTCCCGGAATGACTTTGGGGTGCCGGGCGAATCTGCTGGGAGGGCGCTGCGATGAAGAACGACAAGGGCGGTGGCACCATGACATACCGCATGCACGTGATCGCCGGAGGCGCAGCGGAGTTGGCGGCCAACGCTGGCGGACTGATCGTCGACCGGGTGATGAGCGGTTGGCGGGTGACGGTAGGGCTCCTCGACGGCGCCGATTCCCGCGCGGTGCGGATACTGGGCGCCGAGCTGGTCGATGCGGCGATGCCACCGGGCCGCCCGGACGAGGAACAATGTGTACTGGTCATGGGCGCCGATGCGCATGCCCGGGCGATCTCCGGTGATGGCCACGAGTTTCCGGCCGGATATGTCGAGGCTCTGCTCTGGGGTGAATCTCCTGAACCGCCTCACCTCTACGGCCACAATCTCAGCGCGGCGGCGCGGGCCTTCAAGGCCCAGGCGGTTACCGCCGCCGGCCTTACAGTCCACGAGGTGACCGGTGCCGAGACGTTCACGTCGATGAATGCGAAAGCCATCGGCATCAGTCTCCGCGCCTGACCTCAGTTCTTCTGTGCGCAGGTGGTCAGGAGCGTTTTCCCGTCTTGTTCGGCGACCTGGGCGGAGTCGAGCCAGCCGAATCCCGGGAACCAATAGGTGTTCTTGGAATGTCGGGCGGATTCGGCGACGACGGTGGTGAGGTCCATTTGGGTGGTCCAGAACGTGGCACCGGGCTTTATCACGCGCAGAAGCGCTGATTGAGCTGTGCGCCAGTCAAATCCGTTGGGAAGAGGCCGGGCGATGTGAAACCCGGGGTAGGGCCCGGTGGCCGTAAGGTTCTCGAACGGGATGCTGTTGGAGGGATCGGCGGTCAGGACGAGGTCGGCCTGGCCTGGCTGAAATGTCAGGATTACGTTTCGCACCGGGCCGCAGTAAGGGCCGGGCCAAATACGTAGCGCGCCATCGGTGACGCGGGCGCCGAAGATCCTTGGTGGACCGGGGTCTACATCTGGGTCGGGCTCGCAGAGTGTCAGAAGGGTTTTACCGTTCTTGGCGGCGACTTCGGCGGGGTCGAGCCAGCCGAAGCCGTCGAACCAGTACCTGCCCGGGTTCTGCGCGGACCCATCGATCGCTTCGGCGAGATCGGTCTGGCCGGGCCATGAATTCGGCGGGCCGTCCAGCGATATCAACAGAGTCTTGGCCGTCTGCCAGTCGAAGCCGGGCGGTAATGCATGCACTACGTCGAAACCCAGATACGGCTCACTGAGCGTGAGGTACTCGACCTGAACTCCGGGATCCGGTGCGATGTCATCGCGGGATGCCCCTGGCGGAGGGTTGACCTGAAGCGATCTGCCAGGTGTTTGCAGCCGCAGTGTTTCGGCGGCGTCGGGTGATGTCTTGAACATCAGATTGATCGAGGTGGTGCCGATACAGGGCGACCCGGTCCAGATGCGTAGTTTCCCATCGGTGACGCGAACACCGAATGCTACGGGAAGTTCCGGACCGAGGTACCGCCGGTGATGCGGGTCGCAGCCGCAGATCGCCACAAGCAACATGAGTGCGACTGCGCCGACGGTCAGTCGAGTTCTCATCGATAACCACCGTCCGCGGCACCGGCATTGCTCTCGAACGGGTTGAGTTGTTTGGTAATCGACTCGTCCGCCATCTTCTGCGCGTACTGATTTGCTATTTCCTGATGGCCGAGATCCGCCCACTGTTCAGAGCGGCGCTCTTCATGGTGCAAAAGCCGGTCCAGGTCTAGAGCGCCAGGCCGATCGCTGGTCCCATTAGGCATCAGCCTCTGCGCTTGAACTCGGTCCTTCCGTGCGCAGGTGGTCAGGAAGGGTCGGGTGTGCATAACGTCAGGAAAGTCTTGCCATTTTGGGCCACGACATCGGTTGGGGTCAGCCAACCGACGCCCTGGAACCAGTAGGCGTCAGTGGGGTGCTGCGCGGACTCGGCGAGCACGTTCGTGAGATCGGTTGACGTTCCCCAGGCGGTGGGTGGGCCCTCAATGCCGACGAAGAGAGATTTCGTGCGCTGCCAATCGAAATCGAGCGGCAGTGCCTTCGTGATCTCGAGGCCGGGGTACGGTCCGCCGACCGTGATGTACTCGACCGCGACGCCTGGGTCTAGCCCTTGGGCCGCGTCCGTGCCGGTAGCCGGGGACGTCTGCCTCAGTGCGGTTGCGGGCGTTCTGAGTTGCAGCGTCGCCTCGCTGTCGCGGGACATATCGAAAGTGAGATCGACACCCGTCGTGCCGTTGCACGGCGAACCTGTCCAGATCCGTAGTTTTCCGTCCGTCACACGAACTCCGAAACTTGGGTCCAGCGAAGGCTTTCCCAGCGGGTCACAGCCGCAAACAGCGAGTAACGTCATGAGCACGATGAGTATCGCGCTGGTCTGGCGGATCATTAGTGATAACCCCCGTCGGAGGCACCGGCATTGTCCTCGAACGGGTTGCGACTACCGGTAACTTGCTCCTCCAGCATCTTCTGCCCGTACTGCTCGACGAAATTTTTGAAGCCGAGATGAGCCCACTGCTGGGAATGGCGCTCCTCGTGATGCAAGATCCGATCAAGATCGAGTGCGCCCCTGAACGGTCGGTCATCGCCGTCGTACCACATACGACCCGAACTGATGATTGTGCGGAGTTGTTCCGCAGGATCCTCGGGGTCATCGATGTTCACCAGAAAAACATCGCCGTACGTGGAACCGCCTTGTTGGCTCAGCGGATCTTCGATCAAGTTGCCGCCCAATCCCATCAACATGCCATTCGGTGTAGAGGTGAGGCGTCCGGTGAAGTGTTCGGCAGCCGCGTAGCTCCATCCATTCGTGTTCTGCCTGTCGATGATGCGCTGTACCTCTTCCGCTGTGTATGGCGTTTCGGCGAAGTCGTTTTCATCGGGACCGCTCGGATTCCTGATCTTTGGATCTGAACTGCCGTAGCCAGTTCCAGCATTGAGGATGTATGTCATGAGAACTGCCTTTTTGGCGTCCTCAGCGCTGACACCCTTCGGCAGCAGAAAGTAAGTCTTGTCGTCGCTGACATCCGCTGTGCCGTTGTCGTCGGTGACCCGCTCCATGCCCTTGAGCACATCGAAGCTCTGGGGGGTGATGTTGTGGCGCCGCGCGATCTCGACGATGACCTCAGGTGGGACGTCATTGCTTGCGGCATTGGCCAGCCACTCCCGGTAGAAACCCTGGGATGGCCCTTCGAGCAATCCGGCTTCGTGTAGGGCGTCCTCATAATCGTTGACAGGGTCGTACCCAGGTTCGCCCGGATCGTCGCCGACCCGTATCTCTTCTTCTTCCGGTGGGTCGAACTCGATGCGCTCGGCGGCCTCGCTGTCACCGCGCTCATAAAGCGCCGCCGCGGAATCCAGTTTTCCGGAAAACACCGATGCGGCGTCACCGAGAGTTTGTGCATGCCGGAGAAACGCGTCGCCGACTTCGCGGCAAGCCGACCCAGAATCCAGCCCTGACACCGGTGCGGCCGCTGCCGCCAAGGCTGGTCCGGCGCCGTCGTTGAAGAAGCCGCTGGCCAGGTCGGCCAAATCGGACGCGGTGGAGCGCATCGACTCGACAGTCACCTTCAGAGGCGGGGTCACGTCAGCTCCCACCCGACCTTGCGCACCTGGTAGGCGGTGTCGCGGTCGGCAGCCTCGAACTGGGCGAGCTTCAGCTTGATGTCACACTCGACCGGGATACGCCGGGATTCCACGATGAGTGCGTTCACATCCGTCAGCGAGGCGTACCACGAAAGCCAAAGACCGGGCTTGACCGATCCGGTGTCGCCGACATCCCACCATGCCTCGGCGGAATCGATGGCAGCCTTGAGGCTGCTACGGAGTTCGGTGAGCTCTTTGCCACCGCTCGCGAGCGGTGTAGCCACCTCGTAGAGCTTGTCTCGGTATGCCACTTGATCTTCGAACATCTCGCGGCCTTGTTTCTGGGCGGCGTCGGCAGCGGTGCCAATCCAATCGTCCTTCAGCTCGGCGAACTTGCCTCTGACCTCCTCGATCTGGGAATTGACGCGCCGCGCTCCCTCTTGGGCCTGATGAGACGCAGCAAGCAATGCCTCGGGGTTGGACCCCAGCACCTGCGACACCGTGTACGACACGTGACGCCCCCTCGTTCGCGTGAGTAGTCACATTGTCACCCACCGAACGGCACCGCTGGAGCGCCAAATCGGTTGACTCTGCGCTCGGGGCATCGCGTGCTCGAACTTTCGCGCCCCCAACGCAGAGTCAACGGCGAAGTCAGGCCTCGGCGAGCTGCTTCTGCTGGTAGAGCCGGGCCCACTCGGCGCGCGGCCGGATCGAGGTGTCGACATCGGTGGCCTTGGCGCGCAGTGCGCCGACGGTGGCCTGATCCCGGGCGGTGTGCTGGAACGGATCCCAGCTGAAGAACCGCGCCGAGTTCTCCCAGGTGATCTTGTTGATGTCGGAATCGCTTGCGCCGGCGGCATTCAGCTCGGCCAGCACCTGCTCGGGCGCGTCGGGCCAGAAGCAGTCGCTGTGCGGGTAGTCGCATTCCCAGGCGATGTTGTCGATGCCGATCTCGTGGCGCAGCTTGAGCGAGGTCTTGTCGGTCACGTAGCAGGCCAGTGAGTGCTCGCGGAACACGTCGCTGGGCAGCTTGTCGCCGAAGTCGCGGCGCAGCCACTTCTGGTTGGTGTAGTGCCGGTCGCTGCGATCCAGATAGAAAGGGATCCAACCGATTCCGCCCTCGGAGAAGGCGAACTTCAGATCGGGATAGTTGCGCATCGCCGGGCCCCATAGCAGGTCCTGGGCGCACATCGCCGATACCTGGGTGGCCAGGATGATCAGGTTGTCGATCGGCGCGTCCTTTGCCATCGAGATCGCGCCGAATCCGGTGCCGATGTGCAGGCACATCACCACGTTCTCCTCGGACAGGGTGCGGAACACCGGGCCCCAGTAATCCTCGTCGAAGTAGCTCGGAAGTCCTTCCAGATGAGGAAGTTCCGGCATGGTGACGGCGCGGCAGCCCTTGGCGGCGACCCGGCGGATCTCGCGGCACATGGCCTCGGGGTTCCAGGTCGGCAGGATCGCGATCGGGATGAAGCGTCCGGGCGCCGACCCGGCCCACTCGTCGATGTGCCAGTCGTTGTAGGCCGACACCATCACCAGGGTGGCCTCTTCACGGTGCATGTTGAGATGCCGCGCGGAGAACCCGGTGAAGGTCGGGAAACACATCGAGGCCAAGATGCCGTTGCGGTTCATGTCGCGGACACGCTCGTGCGCGTCGTAGACGCCGGGACGCATCTCGGCGAATCCGGCCGGATCCCGGCCCCACTCCTCGGCGGGCCACGATACGACGGCGTTGAGGCCGGACACCCCTTGCGGACGGCCCTGGTACATCCACTGGTCGACGCCCTTGTCGTCGGTGACGACGATGGGGGCCTCGTCCTTGTACTTGGCCGGCACATGCCGCAGGAACATGTCCGGCGGTTCGACGACGTGGTCGTCGATGCTGATGAGGATCAGGTCGTCGGTCTTCATATCGCTCCTCGCGTGCGCACCTGCATACCCAAGTAGTACCGTCTGGCAGCGTGACCGTCTCTGCACTTTCGGACAGAGGTTTGACCCAATCGGCCAACGTGTCGCGTCCGGTGATCGAGCTGCGCCGTGGGGGTCAGGCGCTGGCCGGCAGCTACCTCTACGAGGGCGACGGGCTGATCACCGGATGGCATTCGCACGAGGTGCACCAGATCGAATACGCCCTGCACGGCGTGGTCGAGGTGGAGACCGATGCCGCGCATTACCTGCTGCCGCCGCAACAGGCCGCCTGGATTCCGGCCGGTCTGCAGCACCAGGCGGTGATGAATCCCGACGTCAAGACCGTCGCGGTGATGTTCGATGCGCAGCTGATCGCGGATCCGGGGGACCGGGCCAGGATCATCGCGGTCTCCCCGCTGATCCGGGAGATGATGATCTACGGGCTGCGCTGGCCGATCGACCGGGCGCAAGGCGACGACACCTCGGACGCGTTCTTCCGGACCCTGGCCAACCTCGTCGTCGAGGCGCTGGATCACGAGGCACCGCTGAGCCTGCCGACCACGGAGCATCCGATCGTCGCGGCGGCCCTGGCCTACACCAAGGAGCACCTTGCTTCGGTGACCGCCGACGACGTGAGCCGGGAGGTGGCGGTATCCGACCGGACGCTGCGCCGCCTGTTCGCCGAGACGATCGGGATCTCTTGGCGCACATACCTTTTACATGCCCGCATGCTGCGGGCCATGGCGCTGCTGGCCGGCCCTGGCCAATCGGTGCAGGCGACCGCGACGGCGGTGGGCTTCGAGAACCTGAGCTCGTTCACCCGGTGCTTCACCCAGTTCTGCGGTCAGACCCCGTCGGCGTACCGGTCACGCGCCCGGGAGGAACACTAGGCGCGGCAGCTGAGCTCCATGCTGTCGCTGTCGCGGGCCAGGAAGTTCACGCTCACGTACCCGTTCGACGGTTCCCGGACCCGATCCAGGTACGGCTGGGTGTCGGCCATCGACGTGTTGTCAGCGACCACGAGCGCACCGGTGGTCAGCTGCGGCTCCAGGAGCTCGAGCACAGGAAGGTAGAGCTCCTTCCATCCGTCGAGAAGGACGAACCCGATGTCTCCGGTCACCGACTTCAGCGTTTCCAACGCATCGCCTTCGAGCACGGTGATCACGTCGTCCAGCCCGGTCTCGGCGAAGGTTTGTTTGGCCGCCGCGATCTTGGTGGCGCTGAGTTCGGTGGTGAAGACCCGTCCTGACCCGTTGTCGCGCACCGCCGATGCCAGGTGCAGCGCCGAGAGCCCGAAAGACATCCCGAACTCGACCACGACCGCGGGCTTGGTGGCGCGAACCAGGGAGTACAACAGGCGGCCCGCTTCCGGCGTCACCGGCATGTAGATGTCGCTGAGCGCATCCGCGCGTTCCTGCGCGGTGGCATTCGACAAATCGGCGAATCGGCGGGAGCCGTCCTCGCGCATTTTCGCGAACTGTTCGGCGGATGCGGTGTACATCCGATCAAGGGCCCGTGCGACCCTGTCATCGTTAAGGGTAGTCATGCTAATGAAACTACGCGGAGAGGCTGAGGATAGGTCGGCTACAAATCTTGTGCGCGGTGATCGCGCTCGTCGTCGCGACCCTGCTGGCCCCGACGGCGGCCGCGGGCGGCTACCGCTCCATCACCCTGACCTTCGTCCGGCATGCCCAGTCGGCGGGTAATGCCTCGGGTCTGATCGACAGCTCGACCCCCGGCCCGCAGCTCACCGAACTCGGCCGAAGCCAGGCCGTCACCAGTGCGCAGCGGTTGTCGCCCAACCGCTACGACGGCATCTTCGCCTCGACCATGATCCGCACGCAGCAGACCGCCCAGCCCATGGCCGACACCCTGGGCGAGCCCGTCACTGTCCTGCCGGGCCTGCACGAGGTTGAGGCAGGCATCTACGAGGGCCAGCCGGAAGCGAGCGCGGCCCAGTACTTCGCCGCGCCCGAGCAGTGGTTGCGCGGCGACCGCAATGCCCGGATCCCCGGATCGATCGACGGCAACGAGTTCGACAGCCGGTTCGACGGGGCGGTCCAGCAGATCTACGACAGTGGTGATGACAATCCGGTCGCGTATTCGCATGGGGCCGCGATCATGTTGTGGGTGCAGATGAATGTGGCCAATCCGAATCCGCAATTGCTGATGGACCACCCGCTGAACAACACCGGCTACGTGGTGATCAAGGGCAACCCGACGGACGGCTGGACCCTGACCGACTGGGACGGCGCCGGAAACTAGCCGCCGACAGGGGGCCAATGTGATCCGCCGGTCATAAACTGTCGGCATGCGGCGCCGATCACGTCTGGGGCGCGCCGCGGCCGAGCGCGGTTACTGTGAGCCATGGCATCGGAGATTGGAGCGGGGCTATGAGGTTTCTGCCATGAGGTTTCGAGTGTTGCCATACGTGACCGTCGAGGTGGACGACCGGATACGGCTTCGGGTGCGCCGCGCCGGGGATCGGCTCCGGATCAACCTCAGGGCTTACCTCCGCAGCGCCGCCGATGAGGTCGAAACCGCCAGCGGCCGCGTCCGCGACCTGTGCGACAAAACGGTGAACCGCGTCGACCTGGCTGTGGCGAGCGTCAACGACAAGATCGCCCCCGACCCCGCCCCCGATGCCGCTCCGACACGACCCGCAGGGTCGTCCGACGAGCCTCCGAAGCGGCATCTGCAGGTCGTGTAACCCGGAGCGGCGCGATACCCGCCGGCGCTCTACGGTTGGAGGGCACTGGCCTTCTCCCCTCCAGAGGCGGCCGACACACTGGCCCGAAAGGGGTTGACGAGGCTTGCTCGGCAACAGTCTTGCGGTGCTGTTCGCCCTCTGCGCAGCGGTTTTCGCGGCTGTCGGCATTGTGGTGCGGCAGCGCGCCACGATGGACGTACCGCCCGAGAAGGGCGTCAGCACGGTCATGCTGCGCACCCTGCTACGCCGGAGGCTCTGGTGGGCGGGCACGGCGGCGGCGGTCGCCGGATACGTGTTCCAGGCGCTGGCACTCGGTTACGGTTCGCTGTTGCTGGTCCAGCCGGTACTGGTGTCGGCGCTGCTGTTCGCGCTCCCGCTCAGCGCCCGCTTGGCCAACCGGCGGGTCAGCCGCGCCGAATGGGTGTGGGCGCTACTGCTGACCGGGGCGCTCACCGTGTTCGTCGCTCTGGCCAGGGCCACCACCGGAACCTATGCGGTATCGGTTACCACCACCGTCACCGTCGCGGTGGTGTGCGCGGCGGCGGTCACCCTGTGCGTGCTGGCGGCCACCCGCAGCACCAACTGGCGCCGGGCGGTGCTGCTGGCCCTCGCGGTCGGCGTCATGTTCGGTGTGGTCGCGGTGCTCACCAAGATCGTGATGCACACAATCACCGAAAACAGCGTGCTCGTCGCGCTGACCACGCCCGCCCTGTACCTCGTGGTGATGCTCGGTGTGGTGGCGACGCTGCTGCAGCAGTCGGCGTTCCACGCCGGATCGCTGCAGACCTCGGTGCCGACCATGCTCGTGCTCGAACCCGTGGTGGCGGTGGTGCTGGGTTCCGTCGTGCTCGGCGAGCACCTGTCGATCACCGGATGGGAGCCGGTGGCGCTGTCGGTGGCCGTCGGCGCCATGGCCGCCGCCACCATCGCGCTCGGCCGCGACGAGGGCGCCTACGAGGAGAAGCTCGAGGCCGAACTGGAATCCAAGGTCACGGGTTGATGGTGTGCTCGCCGATCTGGCGGCCCCACACGTACTCGGTGACCAGCGGCTGACCGAGCTCGAAGTGGTTGTAGGGCGCGATCGAGGCACCGGTGTCCATCACCAAATACGGAGCCGGCCACAGATCCTTGGTGATCGGCTGCCAGCAGCCCGGCCGGCCCTCGGGCCCGCCGGTGGCATTCACGCGCGGCAGGTTGTCGGGGTATACCCAGGCGTTGGGCGCGCCGACCAGGAAGTTCTGCAGCTCGAAGCCGTAGCCGTTGCGGGTCTGCTGGGCGAACTTCGGCGCCGCCTCGGCGTAGTTGTGGATCATGCAGTACAGCGCGGGACTGTTGCGGTCGAGCATCGCGCTGACCGGAAGCAGATCCTGGTTGCCGCGGACCAGGTAGGGGCCACCGCGTTCGAAGATGTCGCCGCCGGTGTTGCCGAAGCCGACCGCGGCCACCAGGGCCTGGTCCAGGTTGCCGCGCTGCTCGTTGAGGGTGCGGGCGGTGGTGACGGCGTTGGTCAGCCCGTCGAACAGATCGGGGCCGGCGTTCGCGTAGAGCTCCCCGAGGTCGGCCAGGCCGGCGATGTCGCGCCGGATCTCGGGCATGCGGCCGTTGAGGTCGGCCAGGATGGTGTTGCCGTTGACGATCGACTCACCGAACTTGCTGCCGAGGCCGTCGAGCGCCTGCGCCGTGGCGGTCAGGGTCTGGTTCAGCTTGATCGGGTCGATCTGTTCGGAGATCGCGGTGATGGTCTCGAACAGTGTGTTGAACTCCGTCGTCACGCCGGTGGCGTGAATCGGCGTGGAGGGCGACACCCGCGCCGCCGAGGGATGCTCGGGCGCGGTGAACGAGATGTACTTGTTGCCGAACACCGTGGTGGCCCGCAGCTCAGCGGTCACGTTCTCCGGAATCAGCTTCAGGTACTGCGGCTTGATGTCGAGCGTCAGCTCGGCCTGGGAATCGCCGTCGGTGTCCACCACGTCCACGGCCTTCAGCCGGCCGATCGGCACGCCGTTGAACGTGACCTTCGAACCCGGGTCCATCGACAGGCCCGAGCGGTTGGACAGCACGGTCAGCTGCGTCTTTTCCTCGAACGCCCCGCGGAACTGCAGCCACGTCAACGCCAGCACCGCGACGAGTGCGATGACCATGCCCGCGCATGCGGTCTTGTACGGCGGGTCGTACCGCCAGTGCTTGAACCGCTCACCGGCGCGGTCCCGCAGTGTCGCGGTGGATCCGGCCACGCGCAAACCTCCGAATTATTGACGCAGCCAAAACTAAAAGGTCTGAAAACTTTCCCAAACAACCAGAGATAAGTGCAACTATCAGGGCCCCGGTGCGTCGAAAATCAAACCGCCGGCACCGGGAGACCTTCGTCACAGCGTAAGTGCTGATCAGGTATTACGGCCGCCGTTCACGCCGATGATCTGACCGGTGATATAGCCGGCCTCCTCGGAAATCAGGAATGCACAGGTGGCCGCAATGTCGTCGGGTTTACCCATTCGGCGCACCGGAGTGGCATTGATGGTGTCTTGAATATCGCCGAGTTCGCCCCGAGATTCCGCGGCGCGCAGCATCGGGGTGTCGATGAAGCCGGGCGGCACCGCGTTGACGGTGATCCCGGCCGGACCGAACTCCAGCGCCAGCGATTTGGTCAGCCCGTTCACCGCGGACTTGGCCGAGACGTAGTGGCTCATGAACGGCACACCCGAATGGGTGCTCGACGAGGAGATGTTGACGATGCGGCCCCAGCCCGCGTCGATCATGTCGGGCAGGGCGGCCTGCACCACATGGAACACTCCGTTGAGGTTGACGTCGATTACCCGCTGCCAGTCTTCGAAGGTGATGTCGGTGAACGGCTTGAACCCGCTCAGCCCGGCGGCGTTGACCAGGATGGTCACCGGCCCCAGTTGTTCGCGGACGGTCTTGAACACCGCATCCACCTGGGCCCGGTCGGTGACGTCGGCGGCGTAGGAGTGAGCGTCGTCCGTCGCCGTGAGGTCGAGAGTGGCCACCTGATAGCCGTCGGCGGCCAGTCGCTCGGCGACGGCCTTGCCGATTCCGGATGCGCCCCCGGTGACCAGGGCGGTCTTGACTGTCATCTCATTCCTTTCGGTAAGAGCCTGAATCGCAATACTTTTCGTCAGCGTCGGGGGACCCGCAGGCCGAGAGCGCGCCGAGCCGCCTCGGTCAGATGGCGGCAGAGCTGCTCGTCGGTGAGATCCGCCGAGGCGACCCCGGCGCCGCCGGCGATTCCGGAGAACACCATCGCGGCCTTGACCGTGCCCGCCGGGCCGGGATCGACATCGGCCAGCAACGCCATCTGGCGGTCGATGAGGGTGTCCCACTCGGGCCGGGTGCGCAGCGCCTCGTTCACGCTCGCGTCGCTGGCCAGCACCGACACCAGGGCACGATTGCGCACGGCCAGCTCCGCGTAGCCGCGCACCATGCGATCGGCCCGGGCGTGTGCGCCACGGTGGTTCTCGGCCTCGTCGACGATCTGCTGCATCTGCGCCAGCACCGGGTCGAGCACGGCGGTGAGCAGCTGTTCGCGGGTGCGGAAGTGGTAGTAGATGGCGGCCTTGGTGAAGCCGAGCTCGTCGGCGATCATCTGCAGCGACGTGCCCGCGAAGCCATGCCGGGTGAACAACCGGACGGCCGCGTCGACCAGGCGTTCCCGAGTCTCCATCCTGGACCTCCCTGGGTGCGCTGCGGCCGCTTCTACTTTACGATCGTAAAGTAGATCACTAGCCGATCGTAAAGCTGGGTCGACATGAAGGGACGATGGGCATGCTGACGCCGCTGCCGGCAGAGGGTTGGGACGATCAGGTACGCGAGGCCCTGGCCTCCACTGTGCCGCCGGAGCGCCGACGTCCGGACAAGGTGGGCAACGCGTTGTCGACGCTGGTCCGCCATCCGATGCTGGCCGGTGCCTTCCTGCCGTTCAACACCTACCTGCAGCAGTCCTCCACCCTGCCCGAGCGCGTTCGTGAGCTGGTGATCCTGCGGACCGCCTGCCGGCTGGGCTGTAACTACGAGTGGGGGCATCACAGTGCGCTGGCCCGGCGGATCGGCATGACCGAGGCGGAGGTCGAGGCGGCGCGAACCGGCCGCGCGGCAGACGAATTCGATCAAGCCGTGCTCGACGCGGTCGATGAACTGCACTCCGGGGCGCGGCTGTCGGCCCAGGTCTGGGAGCGCCTGGGCGCGCGCCTGGACGATCAGCAGCGCATGGACCTGATGTTCACCTTCGGCGGCTACAGCACACTGGCCTTGGCGCTCAACACCTTCGACGTCCAATTGGAGGACGGGGCGGGCACCGACGAGTTCTACGCCTCGATGGCGAACTGAGCGGCGCAGCCGCCGTCACGCGGTGCGGCGCACCCGGGCGGCGGCGGAGTCGGGCATCGGCTCGTAGCGGGCGAAACCACGGCTGAACGTCCCGGCCCCGTGCGACAACGACCGCAGATCGATCGCGTACCGCGTCAGCTCGACCTCGGGGATCTCGGCCTTCACCACGGTCCGGCTGTCGTCGGCTCTGTCGGTGCCGAGCACGCGCCCCCGCCGGCCGGCCAGATCGCTCATCACCGAACCGACCAGATCGTCGGGCACCACCACGGTCACCTCGTCGATCGGCTCGAGGAGGTTCACCCCGGCCGCCGCGGCGGCCTCCCGCAGCGCGAGCCCGCCGGCCACCTGGAAGGCGAAGTCCGACGAGTCGACGCTGTGCGCCTTGCCGTCGACCAGCGTCACGCGGATGTCGACGACGGGATAGCCGGTATCGCCGTGCTCACCGCCGACGCCCTTCTCCATCTGGGCCCGCACGCCTTTCTCGACACTCGGGATGAACTGGCGCGGTACGGCTCCGCCGACGACCTTGTCGACGAACTCGAACCCGGAGCCCTCCGGCAGGGGCTCGACCTCGATGTCGCAGACCGCGTACTGACCGTGCCCACCGGACTGCTTGACGTGCCTGCCGTGTCCTTTGGCCTTGCGGCCGAACGTTTCCCGCAGCGGCACCCGAAGCTCGACGGTGTCCACCGACACTCCGTAGCGCCGCGACAACGCATCGAGCACCACCCCGGCATGTGCCTCGCCCATGCACCACAGGACGATCTGGTGGGTTTCCGGATTCTGCTCGATGCGCAACGTGGGATCCTCGGCGGCCAGCCGCTGCAACCCGACCGACAGTTTGTCCTCATCGGTCTTGGCCCGCGGCTGCACCGCGATCGGCAGCAGCGGGTCGGGCATCGTCCACGGACGCAGCACCAGCGGATCGGCCTTGTCGCTGAGGGTGTCTCCGGTTTCGGCCCGGCTCAGCCGGCCGATCGCGCAGATATCCCCGGCCACCACCGACGGGGCCGGGCGTTGCTGCTTGCCCAGTGGGAAGGACAGCGTGCCGATGCGCTCGTCTTCGTCGTGGTCGGCGTGGCCGGCAATCTGGCTTGAGTCGGCGTGGCCGTGCGAACCGGCAGGCGACACTGATCCGTTGAACGCAGAAAAATGGCCCGACACATGCACGGTGGCGTCGGGCCTGATGGTGCCGGAGAACACCCGGACCAGGCTGACCCTGCCGACATAGGGATCCGACGTCGTCTTCACCACCTCGGCCAGCAGCGGTCCGGACGGATCGCATGACAGCGGCTTGCGTGAGGCGCCGTTGGCCGTGAACACCTCGGGCAGGCGGTGTTCGGGCGGTGACGGGAAGCCACGGGTGGCGACCTCCAGCAGTTCGAGCGTGCCGACTCCGGACCCGCTGCACACCGGGATCACCGGGAAGAACGATCCGCGCGCCACGGCCTTCTCCAGGTCGGCGATCAACACCGACTCGTCGATCTCCTCACCGCCCAGGTACCGCTCCATGAGCGTCTCGTCCTCGGACTCCTCGATGATCCCCTCGATCAGCGACCCGCGTAGCTCGGCGATCTCGTCGTCGTAGGACCCGTCGGGCGGCCGGGTGGTGCGGGTGCCCCCGCCGTATTCGTACTGCGTGCGGGTCAGCAGCCCGATCACCCCCTCGCCGGCCGGGAAGTACAGCGGTGCCACCTTGTCCCCGAACGCCTGCTGGGCGCCGGCCAGCGCATTGGCGTAGTTGGCCCTGGCGTGGTCGAGCTTGGTGATCACCACCGCCCGCGGCATGCCCACCGCCGCGCATTCCTGCCACAACGCCTTGGTCGGTTCGTCGATGGCCTCGTTGGCGGCGATCACGAACAGCGCGCAATCGGCGGCGCGCAGCCCGGCCCGCAGTTCCCCGACGAAGTCGGCATATCCGGGGGTGTCGATCAGATTGACCTTGATCCCGTTGTGCTGCAAGGGGGCCAGCGCGAGGCCGACCGAGCGCTGCTGGCCGATCTCGGCGTCGTCGAAATCGCACACCGTCGACCCGTCGACCACCGAGCCCGGACGGGTCAGCACGCCCGCCGCCACCAGCAGTGCCTCGACCAGGGTGGTCTTACCCGCGCCCGACGGGCCGACCAGGGCCACGTTGCGAATGGCGTCGGGACTGTCCGCGGTGGGCACCGTCCCGTTGCCGGCCGAATGAGTCTTGTCCGCCATGGCATTCCTCCTGGTGTCCTGTACTCCACCATTCCCCGATGTGACCTACAGCACAAGGCTTGAGGGCGGCGCCGATGAGCTAATGAGCAATTGCACGCGAGTATTCCGCGGTATTGCCGAATAGGAGGTTGCCAGAATGTGGTCTATGACGAATACGCCGAATCTCGCGACGGCACTGCCGTTGGAACTCGTCGGCACAGCAGCGGTGGTCGATCTTGAGGCGGCGTGCGAACTCTTTGGCTGTGAAACATTGCCGTATCCATTGGGCCGGAGCCGACCGGTGGGGTCGGTGTGGCTTCTCACCAGAGATGTGGGACCGATCGAGGATCGCCTCGACGGCGGCGATCTTCGTGGCCTGAGGACGTGGGTGGAAGCAGTTGCCCGGGCCGAGATGTGGGTGGGATGCCGCGTCAGCTACCGCGATGACGACATTCCCGATCTTCGGTTGAACGGCGTGCGGACCGACGAGGTGGCGTTTATTGCGGTACAGCGGAATCACCCGGAGGTTGTAGACATCGTCGATGTCTACGCGGTGTCTTCGGCGGACTTGGGTGCAGTGGTTGCGGATTCGGTTGGCCTGGTGCGCGCTGGAGTTCATCCGAGGATCGCGGTTTCAGGATGCGGGGACCGGTTGCCGGCCCCGACCGAGTTGATGGACGAATATGACAACTTCGGCTTCCCGATTCCACCCGCCGGACCTTCCGTGCGCGCTGTCGATGGACGCGATGTCGAGGTGATCGGGACCCTCGAATCGCTGTGTGGCCCGGCTCGGCATTGGGTGAGACCCGACGATGATGGCGACTACCTGTACGTGCCCGGTGATGCCGGCTTCGCGGAACCCCTTGATGCCGGGACTCTGCGGTCGTACATCGACGGACTTATCGGCAACGCTGATGCCGACATACGCACCGACACATCAGTCGGGTGGGACGAGTGATGACAGCTCGTTGTTTACGCGCAGAACAAGCGTCGTGTTCACGCGCCAAATGTCTTTGGCTTCGGCTTCAGTCGATCCGGGCATCGACCACAGGTTTTCGCACGTTGTCAGATCGATGGCCTGAGCCAGAGCCTTTGTGTTGCGCCCACCGCCGGTAACGACGACGTCGTCGCCGCTGGAGCCGATATACGAATACCAGAGTGCCTCGTTGTTGCACGTCTTGGCTTCATCGCCGGTGCGCAGGTCATACTGCCGCCACAAGCGATGGTCTTCATCGGTGGAGACCAACAGCGTCGTGCCGGCCAGTCGGGTGTAAGGCATCAGTTTCTGATTCGACAGCTCAAGCAGGGGCTTGCCAGTGATAGTGAGGATTCGGTCAGCGTCATCGGTCCGGGCCACCGGAATAACTGCAGACGCGGAGAGCAATTCTGCTTCGCCGTCCAGCCGACCCTGTTCGCGGCCGGCATTATCGAAGAACGTTATACCAGTGTCTATGTAATTGCGCTCCCGCTGGTAGGCAAAGCCATCCGGGTAGACGACAGCTCGGCGAGCTTTCTCACCGGCGGGCATCCTCGGTGAGAGCACCTTGCCGTCGACCAGGGAGAACACCACATCTGGTTCCCCGAGGCGCGACGCCACAGCCAGGACCGGCGCGGGGGCATCGCTGGCATCGTCTTCGGGGAACGACACGGAACCGGTGCCCGGCACATGCCAGGTCAATTCGGCGTGTGTGCCGATACCGTAGACGCCCTGATCATCGACGGTGGCCACCAGGTAATCGCCTAGCTGTTGGACGGCCGGATCTGCTTTGGGCATGGACCACTTCAGGTCGGTGGGCCCTTCATAGACCAATGCGCCGGTTTCGGTATCGATGACCCAGGCATGAGTCCGGACATCCGGTTCGGGGCCACCCCGAAGGCACGCGACCATCTTCGGGCCATTGGCAAAACAGGCCGAATTCAGCAACGCCTCGGCGCTTTCGTGCTTACCCAATCCGACCGGTTCGAACAGTCTGTGTCCGTTGCTCACGTCGATACCGATCACCCAGCCTTCCTCCTGGGACATTGCCAGGAAGATCGCCCGATCCCCGATATTGTGGATCGGCGAGTAGCGGATTCGGGCTTTGGAATCCAATCCGAGTGTGGCTGCGCCGGTCCGCCAACCGCGCACCGGTTGGCGTCGCATCGGCATCGCGAGCAGAGACTGTTCGGGCAAACCCAGATCCGCTGCCGTGGGTAATTCGTTGCGGGCCGGGTGGCCCTGTGTGACACAGCCGGTGGACATCAGCAGCATGACCACGATGAGCGCAATCGCTTGCAGTCGAGACCAGGTGCGCATCGCAGAGCCTTAGTCAGTGAAGTTTTGCTCATCGAGCCGGTGGACGGCGCGACCGTCAGTCAGTTCGGCACGGCATTCGGGGTGTTGCCAATAGAACCGGGCCCACTCCCGGAGCGCTCGACTGTTCGCGGTAATTGTGTCGGAGACCAGCATGGCATTCCGGCCCTCGGGTAGTGAAAAAACGATCATGTCGCGACGAATCCTTCTGCCTCTCGGCAGGTGGTCCGAAATCTGTTCGACTTCCTCCCACTTTCTATGCACCGAAACGCACCAATGTCCGCTCCATATTTCGAAGCCGTCGGGGGTCAGTCGTAAATGGCTTTCGCAGCCGTACCTGAGCATCCCGTAGAGACCCCATCCGCCGAATATGAGGACGAAAACGGAGATCAGGGGTGCTGTCCGCTGGATGATCCATGACGAGATATCGGAATCCATGCCAAGTGCCGTCAGTGCGAGGTACAGCGTTGCGGCGGAAACTCCAGCTATAGAACCTACGCAGAACACGACGTTGACACATTTTTGCGGCTGGATCAACGTGCCCCCGGATCCGTATTCTGTTCGCGGTCGAGCTCGGCCCGATAATGCATAAATTGTTTGGAATCCGACATCAAAACTGCACAGCGCTGCCCCAAATGCAATTACTGCGATGAGAGGGCTTCCGCGAATCAGCCATATGACGGTCCAGCACGCCCCGAAAAGGGATGCGCCGATGAAGAGGATGCCGAGAAATGACAAGTGGGTTTGTTTGATTGCATTCATCGTGGACAGAAAGTGTTTCCTATCCAGTTGCCCAGGGCTTGCCCGCCTGCGCCTGCAAGTATCGATACCGCTGCGGCACCAAGTGGCGTGCTGGGTGAGGCCACGATGCCGCCGAGGGTGCCGGCGGTAACCGAAGTGGCACCTTCTACGGCGGCGACGCACCTCTTGAAACTTGAGTCGGCAACCGCGACGTCCCATAACGCAGTGGCGATGCCCAGTGCCGGGCCACCGTACTTTGCGCCTGCGCGGATATTGTCAGAAGCTGTCGACAGTTTCTCCAGCGCACTGAGACCGCCGCCGGCGCCGGTCAAAATGGGGTGATTGAAAAAATCGAGCGGAACATCAGTCGGACCGCCATTAGGAGTGACGATCGTGCCGGTGACGTTACCGTTGGCGTGCTCAATCAAGGTAACCGCCGTTTGGTCGGCGAACTTGGTTGTTGTTACTTTTGCATTCTTGTAGCCTTCGGGCGCCAAGTCATTGAAAGTTACGAAACTCGTTTCGGCGATTACCTGGCCGTCTTTGCCGTAGTAGGTTTCTACCGTCGCCGGCCCGCGATCACGGAACGAAGATTGGGCGTTGACAACCTTGACGTGTTTGCTGCCGTCCTGCATGTAGACCGTCGTCGTAGTCGATACCAGTTCGCCGGTGGCGGGGTCGTGCTTCGTCTCTACAGTCGTGTCGCGGACCGTTTGAGACATGTCGGTGTCTCGGAGGATGCCCTGCTGCATCATCCCGACGGGGTTCGACGGGTTGGGGACTTCGTCACCGGGTTTCGGCAGACCGGGCAGCAGGATGTTGCCCGGAGAGCCTGGGTTGGGTGCCTCGAATCCGTGAGGTTGTGCCGCACTCATCACCTTGGCGGCGGCGTTGTCGTCGGCGGCGCCCACCGCCAACAACATCGCGTTGACAGCCACCTGTTCGGACTGAGCCCGCTTCTCCAGGGCGGCCGCTTGTTCGGCTGTCATTTGAGCACCGGTGATCAGGACCACCCATTGGTCACTGACGTGCAACTGGCCGCTTGCGTCGACGTCAGCGGCTTTGTTTAGCAGTGCAGTGCGGGCGCCACCGATCTGACCAGCGCTACTGCTGAGCGCGCCACCTACAGCCGTGGTGTATTTCGAGAAATCATCGGTTTGTTTCTTGGCCCGATCGAACATCGCCGTAGCCGCGTTGTGAGCGTCCCCCGACCATGATTTGGTCTCCGGCATGATCGTGAGGTTACTGCTGATTCGGGATATGGCTTGACCGACGACCGCGCCAGCACTCTTGATTGACTGTCCGGCAGGGCTCAGAGAGTCGGGATTCCAGCGCTCCAACCGGGGCCGTGAGGGGAGCACCGGTCAGAAGATCTTTCCAAAGCTGCCTGCGAGGCCGTCGTCGGTCGTCTCGTAGGTGTTGCCCGCCCCGCGCACAGCGGTACCCATGTCGTTGACGTCGGCTGCGATCTGCTCGGCCACCTCTTTGACGTGCGCGCCGACGAGCCGTGCCGCCCACTGCGTGGTCGATCCCTCCAACCCGTCCGCCGCGATGGCGACTTTGGTGCCGACATTGGCCTCACGAATCAGACCTGACGCGATGTCCACCTGACCGGCGAAGGCACGCAGGATCTCGGGATCAACCTCCACTAACGGACTCCGTTCCCTGGCTTTGTGGCTCTGTGCGGTAGCAAAGACACTAATGGAGGCCGACGGTGGGGTACGGCACCAATTTTGACCACAGCGTGTTCTCACGTGTTCTCAACGGAATCGAAATGTGAGCAGCCGCCGCAGCGGCTTCCTGACCGGCCGATGGGCCGTGGCGAATGCGAGTTGTCAGCGGTCCGTGCCCCACCCAGGCTCGATGACATGGACATCGAGAGGGCCATCGAGAAGGACGTCGACGCACAGGCCCGGCGATACGCCGGTTTTGTGCCCGAGCAATACCGGGACGAGTGGGTGGCGCCGGTATCGACGTGGTGGTCGTGGCGCGGGCGCGAGGTGCACATCGCGCGAGCCATCGTTCCCGACAGCGACATTCGCGTTCTCGTGCTCCACGGCGCCGGGGGGTACTCGGGCGCACTGTGGCCCATCGCCTCCGTCGCGGCATCCGAAGGCGTCGAGGTGCTGGCGCCGGATATGCCGCTCTACGGGTACACGGCCGAACCCCGGGCGGTGGCCGTCAGGTACGACGACTGGGTGGAGTTGGTGTGCGATTTGATCCGGGCCGAATGCGAGCGGGACGACCGCCCGCTGATCGTGTTCGGCGCCAGCATGGGCGGCCTGCTCGGCTACGAGGCCGCGGCCCGCACCGGTCGGGTTGCCCATGTGGTCGCGACTTGCCTGCTGGACCCCGCCGACCCGCCGGCCCNGTGCGACCGACCCGCGCGGTGGCGGAATGCGCGTGCCGCTCGGATTCCTCTGCAGTTGGATGAATTTCGCCCACACCTCGCCCGAGACGTTCGATGCCGCACCGGTGACGTTGGTACACCCGGGCGCGGACCGGTGGACGCCGGCTCGGTTGAGCGTCCGCTTCCTGCAGCGCATCGCCGCTCCCACTCGGCTGGTGATGCTGGACGGGTGCGGTCACTACCCGGTGGAAGAGCCGGGCCTCAGCCAGCTGGTGTCGGCGCTGCGCCGAGTCCGTGACGAAGTCCGCTCGGACTCGGTGTCAGTCGCGCAGCAGCCGCTCGACGAGCTCGAGTAGCGCGTCGGAGTTCATCCCGCGGCGCGGCAGCACGCGGTGCAGCTGCGCGTCCACCGCGTGTACCAGCATCTGCGCGGTGGCCACGGCGCTCTCGTCGTCGAGCCCGCCGACCCCGCAGCGGCGCAGGTGAAACGCCACCTCGTCGGTCAGCCGATCCTCGAACTGCTGCAGCGCCGCGAGCTCGTCGGCGCGCGGTTGCACCACCCGGTGCATGAGCCCGTGCAGGCCGGGACGGTCACTGTGCAGCTCGACCACGGTGTCGAGGATGGTCCGCATGGTGTCCTCGAACGGCGGCTGGCGCAGCCTGAGCTCGGCGCACACCGCCTCCAGCCGCTCGACGGCCTTCGCCACGTGCCGCCGCGCCAGTGCGTGCAACAGGGCCTGCTTGTTCGGAAAGTATTGGTAGATCGACCCGATCGACACCCCGGCCCGATCGGCGATGCGGTTGGTGGTCGCCGAGATACCTTCCCGGTCGAACACCTGCGCCGCGGCCTCGAGCATCACGTCGACGGTCTCCCTGGACCGCCGCTGTCGCGGCGCCTTGCGGGGTGCGTCGCTCATGCGGTCACACCTGCCACGAGGACCAGCGGGTGACGCGGACGGTGACGACCGGCCCGTTCAGCGCAATCCGCTCGTACTGGGGGTATTTCGCGCGCAGCAACCCGTAGCCCGTTGCCATCTCCTCACCGCTGTAGTGCGTCGCGGCGTGCCCGTCGGCCCGCACCCACCACAGCTGCGTCCAATCGTCGGCGTAATGGTCGACCAGCAGGCTGACGCGGGAATCGCCTTCGATGTTGGCCAGCCGGCGCAGGCGCTGGGTGGACTTGGGTTTGGCGTCCACCGCGGTGTAGATCGTGGCCGGGATCTCCGCCGACGTCGACAGTTGGACCGCGAACACCACCGGCACCAGGTGCGGTGCGCCGTCGGACCCCAGCGTCGCGAGCACCGCGCACGGTGCGTCTGCGAACTGGGCGATCGCCTCATGCCCAGGCATGGATCCAGGGTAGGCGTACCGGCGCTCAGTTGCGTGGATGCCGCGGTTGCGGGGCCACGCTGATCGGCGATCGGGTGACCGGGGTGCGCGTGACGCCGATCTCTGGCTTCTTGGTCGCGGTCGGCCGCTGGGTGGGCCGGTACACCGGTGCCTGCTGTGTTTCCTGCGGTGGGGGAGGCGGCGGTGCCGGCGGTGCAGGCGGCACGCCCACCCGCAGCGACGGCGAAGGGGCGGGACTGTCGGCCGAGGGTGATGGCGCAGAGGTCGTCGGCTCCGAGCCGTCAGGTGCCGGCGAATTCCCAAGCAGCAAAAGGACACCCGAAACCACGATGGCGCAGGCCGCCACGGCGACGGCGATCAGCGCCGACATGGCGCGGCGGGTGCGGTACCACGGCACGGCGGCCGGCTTGAAGGACCAGCCGTCGAGATCGAAGTAGCTGCCCGGTCCGGGAACAGACATCACGCGATGCTAACGCCCCGGCCCGCGCAATGCGGCCCCCGTTCGGAGAGGTCACGGTAGGGTGCCGGTGCGTGTTGTCCGCGGACTCGTTCACTCCTGCGACAGGCTGGCGACAGGTTCGCGCAACCGCTGCGCCACCGCGGCGCTTCCTGACCATCGGAGGGTTTGGCAATGACTTCATCCCGGATCGCGAAGGTATCCGCTCTGGCCGCGTCGGCTCTGGTCACGGTGGGGCTCGCGGCCTGTGCGCCGCCTCAGAAAGACGCGTCCGGTGGCGACACCGATACCGGGGTGAAGATCGCGGAGGCCAAGTCGGCAGCCGATTTCGGCGGCATGGACAAGCTCATCGAGGCGGCCAAGGCCGAAGGTGAGCTCAATGTGATTGCGCTTCCCCCGGATTGGGCGAACTACGGTGCGATCATCAAGGCCTTCTCGGAGAAGTACGGGATCAAGGTGAACTCGGCGCAGCCCGATGCGTCCAGCCAGGAAGAGATCAACGCCGCCAACCAGCAGAAGGGCAAGAGCAGCGCGCCTGACGTATTCGACCTGGGACAGTCTGTGGCCCTGGCGAATACCGCGATGTTCGCGCCGTACAAGGTCGAGACGTGGACCGACATCCCGTCGGCCTTCCAGGATCCGGACGGGGCTTGGGTCAACGACTACGGCGGCTACATGTCCATCGGCTTCGACTCGGCCAAGGTGCCGCCGGTCACCAGCATCGACGACCTGCTCAAGCCCGAATATCAGGGGAAGGTCGCGCTCAACGGGGATCCCACCCAGGCCGGTGCTGCGTTCTCCGGTGTGCTGATGGTCGCGCTGTCGCAGGGCGGATCCGCCGACGACATCGCACCCGGCGTGGAGTTCTTCGCCAAGCTCAAGGAGGCGGGCAATTTCCTGCCCGTCGACCCGACCCCGGCGACCATCGAGTCCGGACAGACCCCGGTGGTCATCGACTGGAACTACACGAATGCCTCGGAAACCAAGAAGCTTCCGACCTGGCAGGTGATGGTGCCGCAGGATGCCGCGGTCGCGGGGTACTACTACCAGGCGATCAACAAGGGCGCTCCGCATCCGGCGGCGGCCCGGCTCTGGCAGGAGTTCCTGTTCAGTGACGAAGGGCAGAATCTGTACGGGGCCGGTGGAGTTCGCCCGGTGCGCGCCGACAACATGGCGGCCGCGGGCAAGCTGGACAAGGAAGTCGCGGCGTCCATGCCGATCGTCCACGGCCCGGTCACCGTGCCCACCCCGCAACAGACGGAGGCGGCCACCAAGTATCTGGCGGACAACTGGGCGAAAGCCGTCGGCTGAGCCGGTCGATGTCTGATCGTGTGCTCTTCCGGCGGCTTCGGGATGCACTGCCGCTGTTGCCGTTTTTGACCGTCGTCACGGTGTTCCTGATCGTGCCCACGGCGACGGTGGTCGTCATGGCGTTCTTCGCCGACGGTTCGTTCTCGCTGGACCGCATCGCCGCGTTGTTCACCGGCACCGCGCTGTCGGCATTGCTCAAGAGCGTCGTGCTGTCGGCGACCACCGCGGTCATCGGTGCCGTGCTGGGTGCGGTGCTGGCGTGGTTGATCGTCAGCAGCCCGGCCGAGTCGATGGTGCGCCGCGCCGTGCTGGCGCTGTGCAGTGTGCTGGCCCAGTTCGGTGGGGTCGCATTGGCTTTCGCCTTCCTCGCGACCATCGGACTCAACGGTGTGCTCACCCTGTGGGTGCAGCAGCACCTCGGGTGGAATCTGGCCGGTTCGGGCTGGTTGTACGGCCTGGCCGGCCTGATCCTGGTCTACACCTATTTTCAGATCCCGTTGATGGTGATCGTCTTCCTGCCTGCCCTCGAAGGCTTGCGTGTGCAGTGGCGGGAGGCGGCCGTGAGTCTCGGCGCGTCGCGCTGGCAGTACCTGCGGGAGGTGGCCGTCCCGCTGCTGTCCCCGGCGTTCCTCGGCTCGGCGCTGTTGTTGTTCGCCAACGCCTTTGCCGCCTATGCCACCGCCGCGGCGCTGGTCAGCCAGGGCAGTCCGATCGTGCCGCTGCTGATCCGTACCGCCCTGACCAGCGAGGTGGTGCTCGGTCAGTCCGGATTCGCCTACGCCCTGGCACTGGAGATGATCGTCGTGGTGGCCGTGGTGATGATCGCCTACAACGCCTTGGTGCGCCGGACCGCGAGGTGGCTGCGATGAGCCGCGCCGTCCGGGCCGTTCTCTGGGTGATGTTCGGCCTGTTCTTCCTGTTCCCGCTGTACGCGATGGCCGACTTCTCCACCCGTAACCTGATATCCGGCGGCCGGACCCTGAACGCCTGGCGCAATCTGGTGGCCGACGAGGCGCTGTATCAGGCCATCGTGGTCTCGCTGCTGCTGGCGGTGTTCACCGTGGTCGCGATGCTAATCCTGTTGGTACCCACCATGATCTGGGTCAGACTGCGGGCGGCGTGGGCCGCTCGCTTCGTCGAGTTCCTGTGCCTGTTGCCATTGACCATCCCCGCGCTCGTCATCGTCGTCGGGCTCAAAAACGTATACCTGTGGGTGACATACTTCCTCGGTGAGTCGGCGCTGACCCTGACCTTCGTCTACGTGGTGCTGGTTCTGCCGTTCGCCTACCGGTCGATCGACTCCGCGCTGGCCGCAATCGATCTGGAGACCCTGTCGGAGGCCGCCCGCTCACTGGGGGCGGGCTGGATGTCCACCATCGTGCGGGTGATCGTGCCCAACATCTGGTCCGGGATCCTGTCGGCGGCGTTCATCTCCATCGCGGTGGTGCTCGGCGAGTACACCATCGCCTCGCTGAGCGGCTTCGAGACGCTGCAGGTTCAGATCGTCGCGATCGGCAAGAGTGACGGCCCCACCTCGGTGGCGGCCTCGCTGGCCACGCTGTTGTTCGGCTTCGCGTTGTTGTCGGTGTTGGCGGTCGTCACCCGCGGCCGCCGCGGAAAGGTGGGAATCCCAGCATGAGTGGTGTGCACGCGAACGGCAACGGGGGCGTTGCCGTCGAACTTCGCGAACTCACCCGCACCTATGGCAACGTTCACGCGCTCGACGGGCTGAGCCTGTCCATCGAACCGGGTGAACTGGTGGCGCTTCTCGGGCCGTCGGGCTGCGGCAAGACCACCGCGCTGCGCATCCTGGCCGGGCTGGACACCGCCACCTCGGGCACCGTGCTGGTCGATGGGCGGAACGTCGGTTCGGTGCCTGCCAACAAACGCGACATGGGCATGGTGTTCCAGGCGTACAGCCTGTTCCCGCACCTCACGGTGCTGGACAACGTGGCGTTCGGTTTGAAGATGCGTGGAAAAGCCAAGCGGGACAGGCTTTCCCGGGCGTCAGACATGCTGGACCTGGTGGGTTTGGCGGCGCACACGAACAAGTACGCCAGTGAGTTGTCCGGGGGTCAGCAGCAGCGCGTGGCACTGGCCCGCGCGCTGGCCGTCGAACCGAGGGTGCTGCTGCTCGACGAGCCGCTGTCGGCGCTCGACGCCAAGGTGCGGACACAGCTGCGTGACGAGATCCGCCGCGTGCAACTGGAGGTCGGCACCACGACCCTGTTCGTCACCCACGACCAGGAAGAGGCGCTGGCTGTTGCGGACCGGGTGGGTGTGATGAGCCAGGGCAAACTCGAACAGCTCGCGGCACCCGCCGAGCTCTATGCCCGGCCGGCGACGCCGTTCGTCGCCGAGTTCGTCGGTCTGCACAACAAGGTGCGTGCACAGGTGGCGGGCGGGCGGGCCCGGGTGCTCGGTGCCGAAGTCCCGACGCTGCGGGGTTCGGTGCCCTCAGGTCCGGGCACGGCCATGGTGCGTCCCGAATCCATCACGGTGCGACGCGATCCGCGCGGACGGGCCGTCGTGGCCTCGGTGGCGTTCCTCGGCCCGATCTCCCGGGTGTACCTCACGCTCCCGGACGACTCGGTGATCCACGCACAGCTGCCGAGCTCGCAGGCCCGCGCATTCGAACCCGGCGATCCGGTGATCGTCGGCCTGGAGCCGGCGCCGGTGCTGGTGATCTAGACGTCCTTGACGGGTTCGATGCCGAGGTCGCGGTAGGTGACGAGCGCCGCGAACGGCACTCCGCGCTTGGCGAACCGCCCGGTCGCGATGTCACCGCGGTCGACCATCGGGATCACCCCGGTCACCACGGCCCCGACGGAGGTGACCCGCTCATAGGCGATCTCGGTGGAGCCGCCGGTGCTGATCACGTCGTCGACCAGCAGCACCCGGGTACCGGGTTCGAGCCGGGTTCCTTCGATCCACTGCTCGCGGCCGCGCGACTTCTGCTCCTTGCGCACCGAGAACCAGGCCTTGCCGGTCACCATCGCCACGCCGTGGGCCAGTGGGTCGGCACCCATGGTGAGCCCGCCGACGGCGTCGAACTCGATACCGCTGGCCGCGGCCAGATCGGCGACCGCACGGCTGACGATCGCCATGCGCTCACCGGTGTCGATGGCGAACTTGCCGTCGATGTAGTCGTGGCTCAGCTGCCCGCTGGCCAACCGAAACGGCTCCTCGCGGTGTTCGTAGCCGCGGGTGCGGATCAGGTCGAAGGCGGCTTGCCAGGTCTCCGGGCGCTCAGGCATACCCGCGATCGTATTGCACCGGCAGGCCGGTCAATCCCTGGCCCGGGCGCGCCGGGCCAACTCGACTGTGGCCGCCCGCAACTCACCGTACGAGCCGATCGGTGCGGCGTAGCCCACCCGGATGTAGGCATTTCCGCGCTCGGTGGTGACCCGCAGATCCAGGCCGTAGCGGTCGGCGCCGGTGCACACCGCCGCGGTGGTGTCGGGATAGCCGCCGAGGGTGCGGGCCATGTCGGCCAGCGAATCGGCATGGTCGGCGTTGAGATGTTCGATCGCGCCATGGGCATGCGGCGAGACCGGGTCCGCTTCGGCGGCGGCATAGGCCTCGCCGGTGGTCGAGTCCATCCGGCCGTAGCCGCCGACCCAGCGCACGCGCCGCACCCGCAACACCCACAGTGAGAAGTCGCTGTAGTCGATGTAGTAGCGGGCGGCGGCCACGGCGTCCAGGTGGGCCTGCCTGGCCGCGGCGAGCTCGTCACCCGTGGGCCGTTCGGCGACCCCGGCCAAGGTGATGCGGCTGCTGGCCAACGGATCCGACCCGGAGTCGGGGGCGACGATCGAGATGCTGGCTCGAGGATCGGCGGCGAGGTTGCGGCCGTGCTCGGCCATGTTCGACACACACAGCACCGGGGCTCCGGCCAGCAGGCCGTAGGTGACGAATGAGGCCCAGGGGTCACCGTCGGTGGTGAGCGTGGCCAGCGTGCCCGCGTTTGTCGAGGCCGCGATGGTGCGGGCCTCCTCGGCCGCAGACGGGCGTGCCCCCTCGATTACCTCCGTCAGCGGGGGAGGAATCGAAGGGGCATCACCGGGGTCGCCATGATCGCGGGTCACGCAGTGACCCTATCGGCACATCGGGCGGCTCAGCCGCCGAGAGCGGCGATCAGGTCTTTGATCTGAGCGGTCTCGGACTCGGTGGCGGGCTCTTCGGCCTCGACGGCCTCGATCAGGTCCTTGCGCAGGCCGACGCCGTTGGCGGCTTCCTGGGTGGACAGCTTGGCCCGGCCGCGCGCGACATACAGACGCTGCCCGAGCGTTGCGCCGGGGCCTTCGGAAGCGATCGTCATCAGCTCGTCGTAGCGATGGCGCACGCCGCTGAGCGCGACGATGACCGACGGGGTGACGCGGCTCCGGCCGGCCGCCTCCGACAGCGACGTCTGCAGCTTGCGCAGACCGCTGAGGACGACCGCGGCGCGCTCGGCGAACTCAGGGTCGCCTACCGGAGGTAGTGCGTCGATGGCGGCGATGTACATGTGCATCGCGGCATCGGACAGACCAACGATTACTGGTGCTTCACCGTCATTTGGTGCGGACTCACCCACAGGCCATCCCTCGTCGAAAGTGCGATCGCCGGCCCGAGCCGGCGCGGAGATCAAAACGGGAAAAACGTAACCCGTCCCCGTCTCTTATTCAACCGTTAGTTTTTCCGCAAACACCCGCGAGCCGGCGAATCACGTTGCTGCAGGATCGTTTCGAGTCGGTGCGGTCTGCACCAGGTGTCGAGAGCCGACGAAGTGGGTACGTTGGGAGGCTGATGGACAACGTTGAGGACGGTCACTCGGTGGTCGAGCATCCGACTGCCGAGGACTTCGCTCATGCCAGGACGCTGCCGACCGACCGCGACTGGTTCAAACGGGCGGTGTTCTACGAGGTTCTGGTGCGGGCGTTCTATGACTCCAATGCCGACGGGGTCGGTGATCTGCAGGGCCTGACCCAGCAACTCGACTACCTCAAGTGGCTCGGGGTGGACTGTCTCTGGCTGCCGCCCTTCTACGATTCGCCGCTGCGCGACGGCGGCTACGACATCCGCGACTTCTACAAGGTGCTGCCCGAGTTCGGCACGGTGGAGGATTTCGTCACGCTGCTGGATGGTGCGCACCGCAGGGGAATCCGCGTCATCACCGATCTGGTGATGAACCACACCTCGGATTCGCACGGATGGTTCCAGGAATCCCGGCACAACCCCGACGGTCCGTACGGCGACTTCTATGTCTGGAGCGACACCAGCGACAGATATGCCGACGCGCGCATCATCTTCGTCGACACCGAGGAGTCGAACTGGACCTTCGATCCGGTGCGCCGTCAGTTCTATTGGCACCGGTTCTTCTCGCACCAGCCCGACCTGAACTACGACAACCCCGCCGTGCAGGAGGCCATGATCGACGTCCTGCGGTTCTGGCTGGACCTCGGTATCGACGGGTTCCGCCTGGACGCCGTGCCTTACCTGTTCGAGCGCGAGGGCACCAACTGCGAGAACCTGCCCGAGACCCACGCCTTCCTCAAGCGGTGCCGCAAGGTGGTCGACGACGAGTACCCGGGCCGGGTGCTGCTGGCCGAGGCCAATCAGTGGCCTGCCGACGTCGTGGAGTACTTCGGCGACCCGTCCACCGGCGGCGACGAATGCCACATGGCCTTCCACTTCCCGTTGATGCCGCGGATTTTCATGGCGGTGCGGCGGGAATCGAGGTTCCCGATCTCGGAGATCCTGGCGCAGACGCCACCGATTCCCGACATGGCGCAATGGGGCATCTTCCTGCGCAACCACGACGAGTTGACGCTGGAGATGGTCACCGACGACGAGCGCGACTACATGTATGCCGAGTACGCCAAGGATCCGCGGATGAAGGCCAACGTCGGCATCCGCCGCAGGCTGGCCCCGTTGTTGGAGAACGACCGGAACCAGATCGAACTGTTCACCGCGCTGCTGCTGTCCCTGCCCGGATCTCCGGTGCTGTACTACGGCGACGAGATCGGCATGGGCGACATCATCTGGCTCGGTGACCGCGACAGCGTGCGCACCCCGATGCAATGGACGCCGGACCGCAACACCGGGTTCTCCACGGCCAACCCGGGCCGGCTGTACCTGCCGCCCAACCAGGACGCGGTCTACGGCTATCAGTCGGTCAACGTCGAGGCCCAGCGCGACAGTTCGACGTCGCTGCTGAACTGGACGCGCAGCATGCTGGCCGTGCGCGGTCGCCACGATGCGTTCGCCGTCGGGACGTTCCGTGAGCTCGGCGGCTCCAACCCGTCGGTGCTGGCGTACGTCCGCGAGATCGAGAGCGACGGCGATGCCGTGCTGTGCGTGAACAACCTGTCGAGGTTCCCACAGCCCATCGAACTGAATCTGCAGGAGTGGAGCGGGTATACCCCCATCGAGATGTCCGGGTACGTCGAGTTTCCCAGCATCGGCCAGCTGCCGTATCTGCTGACCCTGCCGGGGCACGGGTTCTACTGGTTCCAGCTCCGCGAGCCTGAGCGAGAGGCCGTGCAACTATGAGTATCGAATTCGGGGACTGGTTGAGCCAACAGCGGTGGTACGCCGGCCGCGGCCGCGAGTTGTCCGCAGCCACATCGGGTCTGGTGGAGGCGTTCAGCCCGGATCTGGACCTGAACTTGCTGCGGGTGGCCTACGCCGACGGCAGCACCGAGCGGTACCAGGTGCTGGTCAAATGGGATGCCGATCCGCTCGACGAGTACAGCTCGGTGGCCACCATCGGCAGCGACGGTGACCGGACCGCCTACGACGCGCTCTACGACCAGGACGCCGCGCGGTTCCTGCTGCAGATGATCGATCGTTCGGCCGGCGTCGGGGCGGTGCGGTGCACCAAGGAGCCCGACGCCGTCCTGCCCCTGGATGCCGTGCCCCGGGTGTCGGCGGCCGAGCAGAGCAACACCAGCGTGGTGTTCGGACAGGACGCCGTGTTGAAGGTGTTCCGCCGGATCACCCCGGGGGTCCATCCGGACATCGAACTCAACCGGGTGCTGGCCCGGGCCGACAACCCGCACGTGGCCCGGCTGCTGGGATCAGTCGACATCGATTGGGACGGTGAACCTTTCGCTCTCGCGATGGTGACCGAGTTCGCCGCCAACTCCGCCGAGGGCTGGGACATGGCGACCGCGAGCACCCGAGACCTGTTCGCCGAGGGCGACCTCTACGCCGACGAGGTCGGCGGTGATTTCGCCGCCGAGTCCTACCGGCTGGGAGAGGCGGGGGCCTCGGGGCATGCCCTCCCCGTCTCTTTTACACATCTTGATGTGTATAAGAGAAAGGCGCCCGGGCTGGGGGTTTTGACGTCCTTGACGGGGTTGGTGCCGAGGTCGCGNCGAGGCCCGGTACCGGCCGTCGTGGTTGCCCGTCCCGCTGGCGTCGGTGGCGCGCCTGATCGGCTGACGCCCGGACGCGCCCTGGCGATACCGAAAGCGCCTCGCCCGCAAGAAACAGAACCGGACGAGGCGCTTTCACAAGCCGCTGAGCGTTTGGTGTCAGAGCGTGGCGATCTCGTAGCTGTCGAGCTGGCCGACCAGCGTCCGTAGCTGATCCGCCGACGAGCCGAGGGTGTGCTCGATCGCGGTCAGCCGAGCGGCGTAGTGGCCGATCGGGTACTCGGCGGTGACACCGATTCCGCCGTGCAGCTGGATGGACTCCTGCGCGATGTGCCGGCCCGAGCGGCCGATCTGCAGCTTGGCCCTGGCGGCGATCACCGGGTCGAGCTGACCGTCGGCGATGGACATCGCGGCATAGTTGCCCATGCTGCGGGCCAGCTCGAGCGACATGTACATGTCCGCGGCGCGCTGGGTCAGGGTCTGGAACTTGCTCAGTGTGACCCCGAACTGCTTGCGCTGCTTGAGGTAATCGGTGGTCAGGCGCAGCGACTCGTCCATCGCGCCGACCGCCTCGGCACACAGGCCGGCCGAGATCCGTACCAGCGCATCGGTGATCGCGGCGCTGGCGTCGCCGCCCTCACCCAGCGGCTCGGCGGGAGTGGACTCCAGGTCGACCTGGGCGCCCCGCTGGCCGTCGAAGGTGCGGTAACCCGTACGGGTGACCTGTGCGGCGTCCACCAGGAACAGCCCGGTGCCGCCATCCGGGAGGGCGGCGCTGACGATCAACGCGTCGGCGACGTCACCGGCCAGCACCGGGTTCTTGGTGCCGGTCAGCGTCCACGCATCGCCGCTGCGGGTCGCGGTCGTCGTCACCCCGGCGGTCCCGCGCACGCCCGGTTCGGCGTGCGCGAAGGCCAGGATCTTCTCGCCGGCGGCGACGTCGTCGAGCAGCGCACGCTGGGCCTGGCTACCCACCTCGGCGATGATGGCACCGGGCCCGAGTGCGCCGTGCAGCACCGGCTCCGGTGCGAGCCGGCGCCCGATCTCGTTCAGCACCACCATGATCTCGATCTGGCCACCGGAGTCCTCGTCGAATCCCAGGCCCAGAACGCCGATCTCGGCGAGTTGTCCCCACACCTGGCGATCGAAACCGGGGTCGGTCTCCACCACCTTGTTGCGCTTTTCGGTGTCGTAGCCGCTCAGCAGATCACGGGTGGTGCCGGCCAGCAGAGTCTGTTCGTCAGTTAGCTGAAAGTCCATGGCTCAACTCACAATCCGAGAATGGTGGACGCGATGATGGTGCGCTGCACCTCGTTGCTACCGCCGTAGATCGAGGTCTTGCGGTAGTTGAGGTAGTGCGGGGCGGCGTGCTGGGCCCATTCGGGCGAGGAGATGTCGCCCGCTTCGTAGGGCAGCGCATCGGCGCCGGCCACCTCGACCAGCAGCTCGGTGGCGGTCTGCTGCAGCTGGCTGCCGCGCAGCTTCAGCACCGACGAGGCCGGGCTGGGCTTGCCGTCGGCCGAATCCGATGTCACCCGCATCTGGGTGAGTTCCAATGCCAGCACGTCGTTTTCGGCCTCGGCCAGACGCGCGGCGAACAGCGGGTCGGCCAACAGGCCGTTGGCCGCCGCACGTTCCTTGACCTCGGCCAGCCGCACCTTGGTGCGGGCGACCTGGGCGATGCCGGTGCGCTCGTTGCCGAGCAGGAACTTCGCATACGTCCAGCCCTGGTTCTCCTCACCGACGAGCTGGTCGGCAGGAACCCGGACGTCCTCGAAGAACACCTCGTTGACCTCATAGCTGCCGTCGATCAGCTTGATCGGGCGCAGCGTGATGCCGGGGGTGTTCATGTCCATCAGCAGGAACGAGATGCCGGCCTGCTTCTTGGGGGCCTGCGGGTCGGTGCGGACCAGGCAGAAGATCCAGTCGGCGTGCTGACCCAGCGTGGTCCAGGTCTTCTGACCGTTGACCACGTAGCTGTCGCCGTCACGCACTGCGGTGGTGCGCAGCGAGGCCAGGTCGGAGCCGGCCTCGGGCTCGGAGAAGCCCTGGCACCACCAGATGTCGAGCGCCGCGGTCGGCGGCAGGAAGCGCTCCTTGATCTCCTGGGAGCCGAACTCGGCGATCACCGGGCCGACCATCCTGGCGTTGAACGTCAGCGGCTCGGGTACGCCGGCCAGCTGCATCTCGTCGAGCCAGATCTGGTGCTGGTTCGGTGTCCAGTCCTTGCCGCCCCACTCGACCGGCCAGTTCGGGACCGCCAGGCCGTGCTCGTGCAGGATCTTGTGGGCGGTGACGATGCCATCTTTGCCGATCGGCAGGCCCAGCCGGTGCTGTTCGCGAAGCTCGGCCGGAATCTTCGTGGTGTAGAAGGTGCGCAGCTCGTCGCGGAAAGCTGCCTCCTCCGGTGTGAGCGCCAGTTGCATGTCTGCACACTAAACCACCCGGTTGGTCGGGAGCTATGTCGGATGCGGAGTCGGGCGTCAGCGAACCAGCCGGCGCAACAGCAACGAAGCCGCGGCGACACCGAGGACCGCCGCCGTGATCAGCACGCCGATGTCGAGGGCCCAGTCGGTCGGTGTGCCGATCAGCAGCCCACGCAGCGCATTGACCTCATAACTGAGTGGATTGACCGTGGACAGCCAGCGCAGCCAGGTCGGCATGATGTCGACGGGGTAGAGAGCGTTGGAGGCGAAGAACAACGGCATGGTGATCGCCTGGCCGATACCCATCAGCCGGTCGCGTTTGCGCACCAACCCGGCCAGGGTCATCGACAGGCAGGCGAAGAACGCCGCACCCAGGGCCACCACGGCCATGGCGGCCAGGATGCGCAACGGGTTAATGGTCATCGCGATGCCCATCAGATACGCCAGCAGCACCACCCCGAGCACCTGCACCACCGAGCGCACCCCGGCCGCGAATGCCTTGCCGGCCACCAGCGCCGAGGCCGGGGCCGGCGTCACCATGAGCTTGGCCAGGATGCCGGCGTCGCGGTCCCAGATGATCTGGATGCCGTAGAAGATCGAGATGAACAGGGCCGACTGGGCGATGATGCCCGGCGCCAGGAACGTCAGGTACGGCACGCCGCCGGTGTCGACGACGTGCAACCGGCTGAAGGTCTGGCCGAAGATCAACAACCACAGGGCCGGCTGGACCATCCGGGTGAACAGCTCGGAGCGGTCGTGGCTCAGCTTCTGCAGTTCGACCAGTGCGAAGGCCGCCATGCGCACCGCCATCGCGCGGACGCGCCGGATCCCGCGCGGGGCCAGCACCAGGGTGTCAGCTGACACGGCGGGCCGTCCTGCGGGTTGCGCGCACGCCGCGGAGGCCCCCGGGCTGCGGCTCGGCGTCGGCGAGGTCGGAACCCGCGTAGTAGCGGAAGACATCGTCGAGTGAGGCGTCCTGGGAAACCGAGGCCTTCAACTCCGCTGGGGTGCCGATCGCCTGCAGCTGCCCGCGGTGCATGAGCGCCACCCGGTCGCACAGGGCGTCGGCCTCGCCCATGTAGTGCGTGGTGAGCAGCACGGTCATGCCGAACTCCGCCTGCATCCGGGCCACCTGGGTCCAGACGCTGTCACGGGCAATCGGGTCCAGCCCGACCGTCGGCTCGTCGAGGATCAGCAGCAACGGACGGTTCACCAGGGCCTGGGCCAGTTCGAGGCGGCGCACCATGCCGCCGGAGTACGTGCCCGCCACCGAGTCGGCGACGTCGAGCAGCTGCATCGACTCCAGGGCCTGGTTCACCCGGTCGGCGCGTTCGGCGCGCGGCACCCCGTACAGCCGCGCGAACAGCTCCACGTTCTGTCTGCCGGTCAGCGCGGCCTCGATCGAGAGTTGTTGTGGCACATAACCGATGTTGTGCCGAATGTCCATGGTGCGGCGGCCCGCGTCGAGGCCGAAGATCCGCACCTGTCCGTGTTGCACCGGGGTCAGGGTGGTCAGCACCCGCACCGCCGTGGTCTTGCCCGCGCCGTTCGGCCCGAGCAGGCCCATGGTCTCGCCAGGGCGTACCTGCAGGGTCAGATCGTCGACCGCGGTGAAGGTGCCGTATCGATGGGTCAGGTGTCTGCAGTCGATGGCAGGAGTGCTCATGCATCCCCCACTTCGCCATCGCGCAGTATTCGGGTCAGTTCGGTCATGACGTCCAATCCATTTGCCAGCTCGTTGATCTGGGTGTCATCGAGCTGCGCGAGTGCGGCCGCCAGCGCTGCCCGGCGGGCGGCCCTGGACTCGTCGGCGATGGCTTGCGCCGGCGCCGTGAGCCGCAGACGGACCACCCGGCGATCCGACTCGTCGGGCGTCCGGATCAGCAATCCGTCGGCCACCAGGCGCGAGACCAGCGTGGACGCCGTATTGGGAACCAGGCTGAGCTCGGCCGCCGATTCCCGCACCGAGATGTCGGGCCTGCGGCCGACCAGGCGCAGCAGTTCAGCCTGGGACTGGGTCAGCCCGGTGGCGTCGAACCCGCCGCCGGTGGACCGGCGCAGTTGCCTGCGGAACCGGCCGACGACGGCGAACNGACACCCTCGAATCCGCTGTAGGCCGCCGAATGGTGGCCTTTCTCGAACACGGCCTCCACCCCGGCCGGATCGAACTCGGGATGGAACGCCGCCCCCGGCGTATCGGCCACACAGTGTGGCGGCCACGAGTTCCGGAAGTCCGGCGTGTCGGAGAAATGGTCGCCCGGATCGATGTGGAAATCCTTGGTGGCCACCACATGGTCGTACCCGTGGTCGGAGGCTAGCAACGCGGTGATCCCCCGGGCGACCGCGGCTCCGCCGGTCACCGCCAGCGAGCCGCCTTCGCAGAAATCGTTCTGCACGTCGACGACGATAAGAGCCCGGGTCGGCCTGGACGCCTGCATGGTCTCGACGCTACCCGCCGAACAGCAGGTACAGCCCGGTGAAGGTGTAGCCGACCATCACCAGCATCGTCGCGAGCTGCCCGGTGAGCTGATGCTGCTTGGGCAGCAGACGCAGCGCCCGGTCGTGAGCCGCGATCACTCCGGCCACATGACCGGCCAGCACGAAGCCGACCTTCAAGGTGGCCAGCAGCGTCGGGTGCATCGACAGGAAGTAGTTGACCTCGACACCCTCCAGGCCGAACAGCATGATCACGGTCTGCTGGCCGCGCTCCACCAGGTAGGACAGATAGTGCGCGAACACGTAGCCGATGACGATCGGGATCAGCGAATGCGCCATGAGACCGGGTAATTCGCGACGCAGCCGGCGATCGACCCCGCCGGTGGCGCGGGTGGCGGCCCAGAACGTGACCGCGACCGTGGCGGCGAACACCAGCAGGCCCGTGGTGCGGATCAGNCCGATTCCCGCACCGAGATGTCGGGCCTGCGGCCGACCAGGCGCAGCAGTTCAGCCTGGGACTGGGTCAGCCCGGTGGCGTCGAACCCGCCGCCGGTGGACCGGCGCAGTTGCCTGCGGAACCGGCCGACGACGGCGAACAGATCGCTGACCAGATCCCGGCGGGTTTCCATACCCGCACGATACCTCTGTGACAGAGGTATATCCGAACGGGTGACTGTTCGGTGAATATCGGGTGAATCGACGGGATTGGGGTGAAAAGGCCTGCGGCAAACCCGCCGTGAGGCCGCAGCCGTGGCCGCAGGGTAGTTGCCGCCGCTCTTCGGCTCGTACCCCCCAGCCCGCCCGGCCGGTGACATCGAACAAGCGCTCAATGTCTACTTAGGCGGCCACGGCTGCTACATGTTCAAGGTACCAGACTTCCTGGTTAGGGCAGGGACATTGGTGCGATGAGCAACGCCTTGAATTGACGCTCAATCTGATTCGGCCTGCAGTACGAGCACCGCGCGCGCGTCCACGCTGACCGTGTTGCCCGCGGCGCTCGGACCGCGGGTGGAGTTTGCCGAAGTGCTGATCGCCGGAAGCCATCGCGCCGCGAATTGTTCCGGTGGTAAAGCGAACTCGATCGGCTCGTAGTGCGCGTTGAAGCACAACAGGAAGGAATCGTCGACCACCCGCTGGCCGCGGACGTCCGGATCGGCGATGCCCTGCCCGTTCAGATAGACCGCGACCGACTTGGCGTATCCGGTCTCCCAGTCCTCCGCGGTCATGTCGGAGCCGTCGGGTGCGAACCAGGCGATGTCGGGCAACCGGGCAGCACCGGTCTCGCGGACCGGCCGCCCGTCGAAGAACCTGCGGCGCCGGAAAACCGGATGCGCGGCGCGCAGGGCCGACACCGACCGGGTGAACTCGATCAGATCGACATCCGCACCGGCCCAGTCGATCCAGGAGATCTCGTTGTCCTGGCAGTACACATTGTTGTTGCCGCCCTGGGTGCGGCCGAGCTCGTCGCCGTGCGAGAGCATCGGAACACCTTGGGAGAGCAGCAGAGTGGCAAGGAAGTTGCGCTGCTGGCGGGCGCGCAGGGTGTTGATCGCCGCGTCGTCGGTGGGACCTTCGGCGCCACAGTTCCAGGACTTGTTGTTGCTCTCGCCGTCGCGGTTGTCCTCGCCGTTGGCCTGGTTGTGCTTTTCGTTGTAGGACACCAGGTCCCGCAGCGTGAAACCGTCATGGGCGGTGACGAAGTTGATCGAGGCGAACGGGCGACGGCCGGTCTGCTCATATAGATCGGCAGAACCGGTGAGGCGGGAGGCGAATTCGTCGAGGGTGGCCGGCTCGCCGCGCCAGTAGTCACGCACGGTGTCGCGGAACTTCCCGTTCCACTCGGTCCACTGCGGCGGGAAGTTGCCCACCTGGTAGCCACCCGGTCCGACGTCCCACGGCTCGGCGATCAGCTTGACCTGGCTGACGATCGGATCCTGTTGCACCAGTTCGAAGAACGCGCTCAGCCGGTCCACGTCGTAGAACTCACGGGCCAGGGTGGCGGCCAGATCGAAGCGGAATCCGTCGACGTGCATCTCGGTGACCCAGTACCGCAACGAGTCCATGATCAGCTGCAGGGCGTGGGGATGGCCGACGTTGAGACTGTTGCCGGTCCCGGTGTAATCCATGTAGTACTGCAGCTCGTCGTCGACCAGGCGGTAGTAGGCCGCGTTGTCGATACCGCGCATCGACAGGGTCGGCCCCAGGTGGTTGCCCTCGGCCGTGTGGTTGTAGACCACGTCGAGGATCACCTCGATGCCGTTGGCGTGCAACTCCCGCACCATGGCCTTGAACTCCTGGACGTGACCACCGGGGGTGGTCGACGAGCTGTAGCGGGGGTCGGGCGCCAGGAACCCGATCGTGTTGTAGCCCCAGTAATTCGACAGGCCCTTGTCGACCAGCGTCGAGTCGTCCACGAAGTGGTGCACCGGCATGAGCTCGATCGCGTTGACCCCCAGCCCCTTCAAGTGCTCGATGATCGCCGGGTGTGCGACGGCGGCGTAGGTTCCGCGCAGTTGCTCGGGGATGTCCGGATGCGTCTGGGTGAGGCCCTTGACGTGCGCTTCGTAGATGACGGTGTCGGCGTACTCATGCCCGGGAGGGTGGTCGACGCCCCAGTCGAAGTACGGGTTGATCACGACCGCCTTCGGCATGTCGGCCGCCGAATCGTCATCGTTACGGCTGTCCGGATCGTCGAAGTTGTAGGAGAACAGCGGCTGCCCCCACGCGAAGGAACCCTCGATCGCCTTGGCGTACGGGTCCAGCACCAGCTTGTTCGGGTTGCACCGGTGACCGTTCGCCGGGTCGTACGGGCCGTGCACCCGGTAGCCGTAGCGCTGTCCCGGCTCGACCCCCGGAATGAAACCGTGCCAGACGAATCCGTCCACCTCGGGCAGCGTCAGCCGGGTTTCGTGCAGCACCCCCGACTCGTCCGGATCGAACAGGCACAATTCGACCCGGTCGGCGACCTCGCTGAACAACGCGAAGTTGGTGCCCGAGCCGTCGTAGGTGGCGCCCAGTGGGTAAGCCTTGCCCCGCCACGTTTCCAAGGTCACGAAATCGACGATACGGCGCTCGGGGACCTGCGGCCGGGCGAACGGGCGGCGGTACCTTACGAGCTGTGACCACTCGCGCCGATCTGCCGCAGTACCGGACCCTGCGGGTCAACCTCGACAGATCCGTCGCGACCATCGCCTTGCACCGCCCGCGGCAGCGCAACGCGTTCGGCGGCGGAATGCGCGAGGAGCTGGCCGACGCCTACACGCGGTGTGACACCGACGACGCGATCCGGGCGATCGTGCTGACCGGAACCCCGCCCGCGTTCTGTGCCGGGGCGGATCTCGGCGCGGGGGAGGGCACCTTCACCGAGCCCGGACAGGAATTCAGTGCCGCCGGCCTGGCCGTGCCGGCCTGGACACTCGGCAAGCCGGTGATCGCGGCGGTCAACGGCCACGCCATCGGCATCGGGCTGACCCTGGCACTGCAGTGCGACATCCGGATCTTCGCCGCCGACGCGCGCTACGGCGTGGTGCAGGCCCGCCGCGGCATGGTCGGCGATGCCTACTCGCACTGGGTCCTGCCCCGGCTGGTGGGACTGGCCAATGCCGCCGAGATCCTGTTGACCGGCGCCACGTTCGACGGCCACCGCGCCGTCGAGCTCGGACTCGGCAGCCGCGTGCTGCCTGCCGAACAGGTATTGCCCGCCGCCCTGGAACTCGCCCACGACATCGCCGTCAACACCGCGCCGATGTCCGTGGCCGCGAGCAAAAGGCTGCTCTGGGACTCGTATGACCTCGACCGGGCGACGGTGGGTGCCCGGGAGACCGAGATCCACCTGCAGCTGATGGCGCATGACGACGCCCGCGAAGGGGTGCGCGCCTACGTCGAGCGTCGGGAACCACGCTGGACCGGCAGGCCCGTCGACCCGACTAGCTGATTTCCACACCCGCCGAACGTAATTCGGTCAACGCCGCGGTTGAGCTCTCGGGTGCCACGCCTGCCGTCAGCCCGGTCAGCACCCGGGTGCGCAACCCGGCCCGGACCGCGTCGGCAGCGGTGGCCGCGACGCAGTAGTCGGTGGCGATGCCCACGACGTCCACCGCTTGCACACCGCGCTCGGCCAGCCAGTCCGCCAACGCCGTCCCGGATTCGTCGACACCCTCGAATCCGCTGTAGGCCGCCGAATGGTGGCCTTTCTCGAACACGGCCTCCACCCCGGCCGGATCGAACTCGGGATGGAACGCCGCCCCCGGCGTATCGGCCACACAGTGTGGCGGCCACGAGTTCCGGAAGTCCGGCGTGTCGGAGAAATGGTCGCCCGGATCGATGTGGAAATCCTTGGTGGCCACCACATGGTCGTACCCGTGGTCGGAGGCTAGCAACGCGGTGATCCCCCGGGCGACCGCGGCTCCGCCGGTCACCGCCAGCGAGCCGCCTTCGCAGAAATCGTTCTGCACGTCGACGACGATAAGAGCCCGGGTCGGCCTGGACGCCTGCATGGTCTCGACGCTACCCGCCGAACAGCAGGTACAGCCCGGTGAAGGTGTAGCCGACCATCACCAGCATCGTCGCGAGCTGCCCGGTGAGCTGATGCTGCTTGGGCAGCAGACGCAGCGCCCGGTCGTGAGCCGCGATCACTCCGGCCACATGACCGGCCAGCACGAAGCCGACCTTCAAGGTGGCCAGCAGCGTCGGGTGCATCGACAGGAAGTAGTTGACCTCGACACCCTCCAGGCCGAACAGCATGATCACGGTCTGCTGGCCGCGCTCCACCAGGTAGGACAGATAGTGCGCGAACACGTAGCCGATGACGATCGGGATCAGCGAATGCGCCATGAGACCGGGTAATTCGCGACGCAGCCGGCGATCGACCCCGCCGGTGGCGCGGGTGGCGGCCCAGAACGTGACCGCGACCGTGGCGGCGAACACCAGCAGGCCCGTGGTGCGGATCAGGCCGGCGCCCAGCGATGAATCCGCGTGCGTGTCGACGAAGTTGCGCCACTGAGGCATGGCCGAGAAGCTGTCGAACGCGGTCGAGCCGAGCAGCACCGCCAGCACGGCGACGAGTCCGGGCCGCACCGGCAGCGACGGCAGATGGTCGAACGGGTTGCCCAGTACGAGGCGGCCGTCGTGCCGGCGCAGCGGTGAGACCCGCGAGGCGACGGTGCTGTAGACCTCGAACGGGTCGGCGCTCTCCAGCCATCGCGGTCCGCAGCCCACCGCTCCGGCGAACGTCACCGCGAGGTAGATCAGCAGCCAGTTACGAATGGCCGCAATAGATCCCGGGTCCGGGCTGGCCAGCTCCAGCCACACGAAGGCGAACAGCCCCGCGGCGGCCGGCCAGTACCCGAGCCGTTCGGGGTAGCGCCGCTCACCCAGCGGCAGGAACCGGGACAGCGTGCGGACCGGTGAGATCAGCCGCCATACCGGGCCGAACAGCACCGAGGCCGCGACCAATCCGACCCACAGCAGCACGTAGAAGACACCGGGCAGGGGGTTGGTGGCCGGCGGCCGGGTGAACGCGGTGAACGCCACCCAGCCGGTCAGCGCGAGCGAAAGCAGCCCCACCGTCCACCGGGTCGCCCGGGAATCCACCACCGTTGTCACCCAGGACGGCAGCGCGTGTCCCGGCTTGGCCGGATCGAACCGGGGCCGCCGCCAGGCCAGGGCCACCACCGCGAAGGTGAACGTCAGTGTCCAGGCCGCGCCGATCAGCGCGTACGTGTACGGAATCGGAAGGTCGGTCGAACCGCCCAGACCATGGGCCAGTACCGCGGTCGACCCGGCCGTCACTGCTGCACTTGCACGCTGGCGATGGTGCGCTTCAGCTGATGCAGCTCGATGTCGACGGTGCCTGGTACCTCCACGGTGAACTGGAACTGCTGACCGTTACGGGGCTCGATCTTGAAGGTGTGCTCGGGATTGGAGTGCACATGCAGCTCGTCGGCGGCATCGCTGTTGACCCGCACCACGATCGGCTGGCCCACCTTGCCCTGCAGCCGCTCGTTGGTCGGCGTGACCTCGCCGCCCTTGATGGTGGCGTCGATGAGCAGCCGGGCCGGCGCCTGCTGCTGGTCGGTCATGTCCGACGGGTTGACCGTGGTCGCCGACGGCGTGCCCGAACCGGCTGGGGCGTCGGCCTTCTCGCTGTCGCCGGAGCCGCCACAACCGGCCGTCACCAGGGCGATCGCCGAGACCAGGACGATGACACTGCGTTTGACGTTGATCACGGTGAACCATCTTCGCCGGAGGAGTGCACGTCGTCATCTTGAGATGGGTCACCGTCCTCGCCGCGTCGCCGGTCGCGCATCGCGACGTAAACCACCACACCCACCACGACCACTGCCGGTGCGAACGCGGGCAAAGCCAGCAGCAGCGTGTGGTCGGCCTGGTACTCGATCGGATAGGTCATTGCAGTCCGGCGGGTTCGCGGCCCGCGGCCAACTCCCTGGCGTTGATCCGCCCCGCACCCCAGGTCAAACCGGCGATCAGGATCAGTGTGCACACCAACACCACCAGCGAGGCCACGTTGTAGAGCCACGTCGGGTGGTCGAGGTTGCGTTCCCGCTGCAGGATCGTGATCTCCTGCACGAACTCCCGGGTGCTCGAGGCCTCGGCCGGCGTCTCCTCAGCACCGATACCTGGATCGGCGGGCAGGAAGATCGGTACGCCGGCCATGGTGGTGCCGTCCTGCACGCGCAGCAGCGTCTTCCAGCTGCCGGACACCGGGATGGGCTGGGTCGAGCGGTAATGCCCCGGGCCGACCTGCTCCAGCCGATCGATCATCAGGCCGCGATCATTGGCCAGACCGCCCTGCCAGGCCAGGATCGACACCCATTCCGGATCGTCACTGACCAGGTCATCCGGGGTGATCTGCACGTCGGCCGAGACCATCCGCTGTCCGTCACCGGCCGGAAGTTCGGTCAATGTGATGGTGGCCTCGGCATTCTCGGGAACCTCGGTCCGCAACCCGTTGGCCACCGCGCCACCGATCACCAGCACGGTGGCCACCACGATGGAGATGCCCACCGCGGGATTCGGCAACGGCCGGCCGGTGAGCACCAGCGCCAGCAGCGCGCCGCACAGGCCCATCGCGACGGCGACCGGGATCGCCATCGCCAGGGCTTCGCCCCACATGCTGGTGGGCCACGGATAGTGGTAGACCGCGCCGATCCACAGCGATTCCAGCCACAACCCGACAGTGGCCACGCCGAGCCCGCTCACGGCGCCGAACAGGATGGGCCGCTTGACAAGTGGGGTCAGCGCGATGAGTTCGACCACCAGGGCCGGGCCCAGGTACAGCGCGAACCAACTCGTCGGGGCACCGAAGACCGGGCCGACGATGAAGGCGACGGCCCCGCGCAGCGCGATCGCGAACCCGGCCGCGATCAGCGCGGCACCCGGGCCGAGCACCAATCGGGCGGCGACCGCGGCCAGGGCGGCCGCGCCCGCGATCATCATCGGTTGCAGTACCAGACGGAACTGTTCGACGCCGAAGTCGTACTCGATCTGGAACACCGACAGACCGATGAACAGGCCGCCGAAGGACAGGAAGTAGAGGAACTTGTTGAACTTGGTGTCCTCGGCCAGTTCCGGACCCATTGCGACCCGGCCCTCGTGCTCCAACAAGAGCACCGCGATCAGTGACAGGCCGGCTCCGCCGATCAGCATCAAATGAGTTGGGCCCCAAAGGGTCACGTCTTGCCCGAAGATCCGGTGCCAGATGTCGTCGAGCGGGAAGCCGATCAGCGCGTACAGCCCGCACAGCGCCATCAGCACACCGCCGACGGGGGCGTGCCAGTTGCGGGTGATGCGGAGCGCCGCAGGACCCGGCTTGTCGTACGGCAGCACGATGGCCATCGAACCGGCGATGAACAGCAGGAACAGCCCGATCAGGATGAAGTAGTGCGCCGGGTTGGCCAGCGGGCCGGCATCGCGGCCCTTACCGATGTGCAGGCTGACGTCCCAGATGAATCCGAACAGCGCACAGATGATGGTCGCGGTGAACAGGAACACCTGGAGTGCCACCCACGGCGGCCGGTGGAATTTACGGCCCAGCCGTTCGGCGAAGTTGTTCAGCCAGGTGATGCGCCGGTTGCGGTGCAGATAGCCGATCCACAGCAGCGCGACCGTGACGATCATCGCGACCACCGACATGCCGATCACCTGATCGAGAGCGGCGCCACCGCCCTCGGTACCGGCGGCCGCGCTGAGCGTTACGTCTGGTGAGCCCATCATGACCCCCGATCAACGGACTGTGGTGTCGGTGGTGATGTTGCCAGAACTAGGCGGGCCGAAACAGGCGTTCCCGTTAGCTCCACGCGGTGACGGGGCGATCCATGGGTTCGCCGTCGACGATTACGTCGACGTGTTCGTCGAAAAAGCAGATGCGGTCGCGGACGGGCGTCGCGTCGATCAGCGGTTCGTGATAGGACCAGGCGAGATCGGCCGGGCCGCCGGGCACCGAATAGTAGGTGGCCCGGCCCTTGTACGCGCAATAGGTGACGGTATTGCTGACGTCCAGGTCGGCCCGCACATCTTCACGGGGCAGGTAATAACGGGTCGGTAGTCCGGTCTCGAATAACAGTAGGGGGCTTGAGGATTCGGCCAGCACTGAACCGTCGACCTCGATCCGGACGCGTCGGCGGCTGCGCCGGATGTCGATCCGGTGGAAAGGATCGTGGGGATGGGCGACGATCGGCTCGTCCTCCTCACGCCATTCGAAGGTCGAGAAGTCCAGGACCAGATAGCCGCTCAGGTCGGCGTCGTCGGGCTGAAAAGCCGCGGCGGCCCCGGTCTCCTCACCGGCGATGACGTCGTACGAGGTACCGGGACAGGTGTGGGCGGTGAACGGCACCGAGGGGTCCAGGAACCCGGGGATCTCGTCGTCGCCCACATCGCCGCCGGCCGGAACCAGTTGCGCGGCGAGAGCCGAACGCGGCACCGCGTACGTCGGGACCACCCGTCGTGGTTCCCACACCAGCAGCGCCGCGTTCGTGTCGGCCACCGGCTCACCACCCAGGCAGGCCCGAATTCGCTTGGCAGTGGGCTGGTATCGCAGGGAGCCGAGTGCACCGCCGAGCAGATCGGCCATCTTCACTGCCATCCGGTCATTATCGACCCGGATGGCAGTGACTGTCTGCTACTTGACGTCGACGTACACCGTGCGCTGCGTGACCGCGCTCAGGGTGTCGGTGCGGCTGAAGTTCGGACCGGGCCGCACGGCCACCACTTCGGCCTCGGCCAGCGGCGAGGTGCCGAGCCGGTTGACGATCACCGTGTAACCCTGTGCCTGCAGCTGCCTGATGGTCTGCTGGGCATTGCTGGGTCCGCTCGGGGCGGCCGCAGCGGAGCCGGCCGCCGCGATCATCGCGGCCGTCAGGCCACCGATGACCCCGGCGACGATTCGTGACTTTCCGATTGTGTTTCGCACTGTGCTGTCCTCTTTTTCCGGATTCGCTACGCTTCGCTTATGTCGGTTGAAACCGGCAGTTCAGACCCTTTAATTCCGATGGCAGGAATTGATCGACCGATGACCGGATCTGTGTGAAGCCAGGGAAGCTGGCGGCGTTGCGGCTGCGGCAGCGAGACGGCATCACGTGCGGCCCGACGGTGGCCGTGGTGGCCGGCGCCATGCTCGACCCCGCATATCGGGCAGGGTTGCTGAACCCGGAAGGCGACGTCTGGTTCGACGCCGAGCAGGGCCGGATCCACGCCGCGGTCAACCGGATCTGGCCCCGCCGGCTTGGCACCACTCCGGCGGGACTGGCCCGCGCGCTGACCGAGCACAGCGCCAAACGCGGTGTGAGATATCGGTGGCGGCGGTTTCGAGGGGGCCGCGGCACCAGGGGCGGTGTGGTGTCTCTTATCAACATCTAGATGGGTATTAGAGACAGGATTGACGGCGCCGTCCACCGGGTGCTGCGTGAACNCGCCTCGGTGCGCGGTGCGCGCCTGACCGGACTGGGATTCCCGCGCCCGTTCGCCTTCGTTCTCCCCGATCAGGTTGCCTGACAGGCTGATTCGGCTACCGTCGAGCCATGGCCCGGAAATATGCGACCGCCGACACCGTCGGCCTCGACGAACTCCTGGAATTCGTCCGCCCCCGACACCACATGGTGCTCACCACGTTCCGCGCCGACGGCTCACTGCAGAGTTCGCCGGTGACCGGCGGGGTGGACGGGCAGGGCCGCATCGTGATCGCCAGCTATCCGCAGCGGGCCAAGGCCGTCAACCTGCGCCGCACGCCACGGGCCAGCGTGACGGTGTTGTCCGACGAGTTCAACGGCGCCTATGTGCAGGTCGACGGCGACGCCGAGGTGATCGGACTGCCCGACGCGGTGGAGCCGTTGGTCGACTACTTCCGCGCGGTGGCCGGGGAGCATCCGGACTGGGACGAGTACCGGCAGGCGATGGTGGATCAGGGCAAGTGCCTGATCCGGGTCACGCCGACGCGGTGGGGACCGGTTGCCACCGGCGGTTTCCCGCCTGCCTGAGCGGCGGCGGACGCGTTGCGTCTGCTAGCCGGTCAAACTATAGTCTGGACACATGTCCAGAGGGTTCGGAGTCGACGCGTGAGCGTATATTCCCAGCTCAGCACGCTTCCGGCCGTCGGGTGATCTGATTATGCGTATCGCGTTGCTGTCCTATCGGAGCAAGACCCACTGCGGCGGTCAGGGCGTATATGTGCGCCATCTGAGCCGTGGTCTTGCCGAACTCGGCCATGACGTCGAGGTGTTCTCCGGCCAGCCGTACCCCGAGGGGCTGGACCCGCGGGTCACGCTGACCAAGGTCCCGAGCCTGGACCTCTACCGCGAGCCCGATCCCTTCCGGGTGCCCAGGCCCAGCGAGATCCGCGACCACATCGATGCGCTGGAGCTGGCCACGATGTGGAGCGCCGGATTCCCGGAGCCGCGCACCTTCACCATGCGGGTCGCCCGGCTCCTCGCCGAGCGCCGCGACGAATTCGACGTGGTCCACGACAACCAGAGCCTGGGCTCGGCGTTGTTGAAGATCGCCGACAGCGGCCTGCCCGTGGTGGCGACGGTGCACCACCCGATCACCCGGGACCGGGTGGTCGAGATCGCCGCCGCCAAGTGGTGGCGCAAGCCGCTGGTGCGGCGCTGGTACGGCTTTGCCGAGATGCAGAAGAAGGTGGCCCGCAGGATCCCCGAACTGCTCACGGTGTCGTCGTCCTCGGCCGCCGACATCGCCGAGGACTTCGGGGTGTCGCCCCAACAGCTGCACATCGTGCCGCTGGGGGTGGACACCGAATTGTTCCGGCCCGCCGAGCAACGGGTGAGCGGCCGCATCATCGCGATCGCCAGCGCCGACGTGCCGCTCAAGGGCGTCAGCCACCTGCTGCACGCGGTGGCCCGGCTGCGGGTGGAACGCAATCTCGACGTGCAGCTGGTGTCCAAGCTCGAACCGAACGGGCCGACCGAGAAACTCATCGCCGAGCTCGGTATTTCCGACATCGTGCACAGCTCCAGCGGGTTGTCCGACGAGGAGCTCGCCGCGCTGCTGGCCTCCGCCGAGGTGGCCTGCATCCCGTCGCTGTACGAAGGTTTCTCGCTGCCGGCCGTGGAGGCCATGGCCAGCGGCACCCCGATCGTGGCCAGCCGTGCGGGGGCGCTGCCCGAGGTGGTCGGCGACGACGGTGCCTGCGCCCGGCTGGTGCGCCCGGCCGACGTCGACGAGCTGACGGCGGTGCTCGGCGAAGTCCTCGACTCGCCGCTGGAGCGCCGCCGGCTCGGTGCCGCCGGACGGCAGCGGGCGCTCGACGTCTTCAGTTGGGAATCCGTTGCCGCGCAGACGGTGTCGGTGTACGAGATGGCTCGCGCGCGGGCCGGAAGGGTGACGCAATGCTGACCGTCGATTTCGACCGGCTCGGTGTCGGGCCGGGCACCACGGTGATCGACGTCGGCTGCGGCGCGGGCCGGCACACCTTCGAGGCGTACCGGCGCGGTGCCGACGTCATCGGCTTCGACCAGAGCGTGTCCGACCTCAACGATGTCGACACCATGCTGCAGGCCATGCGGGAGGCGGGCGAGGTCCCGCTGTCGGCCAAGGGCGAGGCCGTCAAGGGCGACGCGCTCGACCTGCCGTATGCCGACGCGAGCTTCGACTGCGTCATCGCCTCGGAGATCCTGGAGCACGTTCCACAGGATGAGCGGGCGATCGCCGAGCTGGTGCGCGTGCTCAAACCCGGTGGCGCACTGGCCATCACGGTCCCGCGCTGGCTTCCCGAGAAGGTGTGCTGGCTGCTGTCGGACGAGTATCACGCCAACGAGGGCGGGCACATCCGGATCTACAAGGCCGACGAGCTGCGCGACAAGGTGCTCGCCCACGGGCTCACCCTCACCCACACCCACCACGAGCACGCGCTGCACTCGCCGTACTGGTGGCTGAAGTGTCTGGTCGGCACCGAGAAGAACGACCACTTCGCGGTCAAGGCGTACCACCAGTTGCTGGTGTGGGACATGATGGGCCGGCCCTGGCTCACGCGCACGGCCGAGTCACTGCTGAACCCGGTGATCGGCAAGAGCGTCGCGCTCTACTTCCGCAAGCCGGAAACCAACGGGTAGGCCGCCGCTGTGCTTGTGCCTGAGATCCCCGGTGTGTCCGGAGTTTTGACACCAGAAGACTGCCTGCTGACGGCGCGATCGATCGCCGCGACCCAGGAATCCTCAGGCGCTCTGCCGTGGTTCGACGGTGGCCACACCGACCCATGGGACCACGTGGAGAACGCCATGGCACTGACTGTGGCCGGGTTGATCGAACCCGCCCGTGCGGGCTTCGACTGGTGCCGCACGATGCAGCGGGCCGACGGCTCCTGGCCGATCCAGTTGCGCAACGGCGTCGTCGAAGATGCCAACAGCGACAGCAACTTCTGCGCCTACGTGGCCACCGGTGTCTGGCACCACGTGCTGATCACCGGGGATCGGGACTTCGCCGAGACCATGTGGCCGGTGGTCACCCGGGCGCTGGACTTCGTGCTGAGCCTGCAGGCGCCGGGCGGCGAGATCTACTGGGCGGCAAGCCCCGCCGGTCCGGTCGAGGAAGCACTATTGACCGGCTGTGCCAGCGTGTACCACAGCATCCGGTGCGGCCTGGCGCTCGCCGACTACCTCGACGACCCGCAGCCGGAATGGGAGGTGGCCGTCGGGCGCCTCGGGCACGCCATCGCCGCGCATCCAGAGGCGTTCTCCGCCAAGGACACCCACGCGATGGAGTGGTACTACCCGGTGCTCGGCGGGGCACTGCGGGACGGTGCGGCGCAGGCCCGGATCGACGACCGCTGGGACGACTTCGTGGTGCCCGGACTGGGCATCCGATGCGTCGACCACCGGCCCTGGGTGACCGGAGCGGAAACCTGCGAGCTCGTCATGGCGCTGGACGCGATCGGTGACACCCGCCGGGCCCACGAGCAGTTCGCGGCCATGCAGCACCTGCGCGAGGACGACGGATCCTATTGGACCGGGCTGGTTTTCGCCGATGGCAAGCGTTGGCCCGAGGAGCGAACGACCTGGACCGGGGCGGCGATGATCCTGGCCGCCGACGCGTTGTCCTCGACCACCGCGGCCAGCGGCATCTTCCGCGGCGTCGGCCTGCCCCGCGGCCTGGAGGGCGAGTACGACTGCGAGTGCGTGGTCAGCGACCGCTAGTCCAGCACGCCCGGCTCGCCCGAGCTCCGCTGCAGCACCCGCATCGAACCCGTCGCGGCGACCTCGTCGAACGCCCCGGTCGCCAGCGCGCGCTGGTAGATGTGGAACGGCGCCTGGCCACCGTCCTCGGGGTCGGGGAACACGTCGTGGATGATCAGGGCACCGCCCACCTCGACCCAGCGGGCCCAGCCGTCGAAGTCCCGCTGTGCGGCCTCCTCGGTATGGCCACCGTCGATGAACAACAGCCGCAACGGCATTCGCCAACCGCGCGCCACCACGGGTGACCTGCCGACGACGGCGACCACGTGGTCGTCCAGGCCCGCGGCGTCCAGCGTGTGCCGCATGGTGGGCAGCGTGTCGAACAGTCCGGTGACCGGGTCGACCATCGAGCTGTCGTGGTACTCCCAGCCGACCTGATGCTCCTCCGAGCCGTGGTGATGGTCGACGGTGTAGAGCACCGAACCCGTCTCCTGCGCGGCCGCACCGAGCATCACCGTCGACTTGCCGCAGTAGGTGCCGATCTCGACCCCGACCCCGCCGCCGAGATAACGCACCCCGGCGTCGTAGAGGGCGCGGCCCTCATCGGCCGGCATGAAGCCGGTGACCTGCTCGGCGAGGGTGAACAGGCGCTCGGCGCGGGGCGGCAGGGCGGTGTCAGCGGTGCTCATGGAAGCCCAACCTACCGTTGCTGGCCACCGGTAGTTGTAGTAGCGTCCGGACACGTGTCCGATGCGGCCCTGGAGTCGACGCGCCGCCGCCTGAGTGCACGGCAGGCCGACACCGTCGAACGATTGGGAAAGGCTGCGGTGCAGCTGATCATCCGCGACGGGTTCGCCGGGCTGACGGTGCGTCGGGTCGCCTCCGAAGCCGGGGTCGGCGCGGCGACCGCTTACACGTACTTCTCGTCGAAGGAACATCTCGTGGCCGAGGTGTTCTGGCGCCGGTTGTCGGCGGCCCCGCCCGCTGCGCATGAATCGGCCGACCCGGCCACGCGCGTGGTGGAGGTGCTGCAGCACATCGCGTCCCTGGTGGCCGACGAACCCGAGTTCGCCGGAGCGGTGACCAACGCGCTGCTCGGCAAGGACCCCGACGTCGAGGCGCTGCGGCAGCGCATCGGCGCCGACGTCCGGGGCCGCCTGGTTGCCGCGCTGGGGCCCGACGTGGATCTCGACGTGATCGAGGCGCTGGAGCTGCTCTACACGGGCACCCTGGTGTGGGCCGGGATGGGATATGAGACCTACGCCGCCATCTCGCGGCGCCTGGAGAAATCAGCGCGGCTGATCCTGAGTTGAATTCGCGGTCATGATCGCCGTCGACGCGGCCACCGCCGGCCCATAGATCTCGTGGATGTCGCGGCCGTCCTCGACGATCAACGCGGTCAACTCGCGTAGTCCGCCGAGCAGGATGATGGACATCGGCTCGGTGAGCCGAGGCAGGCCGGCCCGCCGGAAACCTGCGCTGCCGCTGAGTTCGATGAGCAGATCGGTCAGCTCGCGCAGGGCTTCGCGCTGCAGCGGGCGGGCCCGGGTGCCCAGGCCGGGCAGCTCGCGGATCCAGCTCAGGGTGATGGCCGGGGCGGCGGCGATGTGGTCGACGTAGGCGCCGACGGCCTGCCCGATCTGGTCCGGCCAGAGGGCCTCGGGATCGACAGCTGACTGGATGCCGTCGACCAGGGCGGCGTTGTTGGCCCGGAGCAATTCGAGGAAGCAGTCTTCCTTCGTGCCGAACTGGTCATAGAACGTGCGCTTGGACGTACGGGCGTGGCGCACGATGTCGGCCACCGTGGTCTCGCGGTAGCCCTTGTCGTTGATCGCCGCGGCGAGCCCGTCGAGCAGCCGCAGCCGGTAACTGTCTGCGGGCGATTCGGCATGGCTGAGTGCGGTCATCTCGTGAGACCCCCTTGCGCCGCCTGGTACCTGAGAGTACCGTACCTTGCAACCGTTGGTACTGCGCGGTACCAGGACATGGCTGGAGATGGTATGACCGAGCTCGTAGCTGCTGAGAAGACCACCGAGACGCCCACCGACAGCGCCGCACCCGGCCGGTATCCGCCGGCCGCGCGGGCTCCGAAGCCGTTGCAGGCCATCGGCTTTGCCCTGGCCCGACGTTGGGTGGTCAGACAGATCGCCCGTCGTCAGGGGAATGTTTTCAGCCTCAAACTTCCGATCTTCGGTCCCACCGTGCTGGTGGCCGAGGCCCAGCTGGCCAAGCAGCTTTTCGCGGCCAGCACCGACGACGTCGGCAACATCCAGCCGAACCTGAGCCGCATCCTTGGCTCCGGGTCGGTGTTCGCGCTCGACGGCACCGACCACCGCCGCCGCCGCAAGCTGCTCACCCCACCGTTCCACGGCAAGAGCATCAAGAACTACGAGCAGATCTTCGAAGAGGAGACCCTGCGGGAGTCGGCGAACTGGCCGGAGGGCGAGGAGTTCGAGACGCTCGAACCGATGATGCGCATCACGCTGAACGCGATCCTGCGTGCGGTGTTCGGCGCTGACGGGGAACAACTCGACGAGTTGCGCCGCATCATCCCGCCCTGGGTCACCCTGGGTTCGAGGCTGGTCGTGGTGCCCACCCCGACCCGGACCTACGGCCGGTTCAGCCCGTGGGGGCGGTTGGCCCGGTATCGCCGGCAGTACGACGCGGTCATCGACCGGCTCATCGACAAGGTCGAGGCCGACCCCGACTTCGACAGCCGCGACGACATCCTGGCGCTGCTGCTGCGCAGCACGTATGAAGACGGATCGGCCATGTCCCGCAAGGACATCGGCGACGAGCTGCTGACGCTGCTGGCCGCCGGACACGAGACCACGGCCTCGACCCTCGGCTGGGCGTTCGAGCGGATCAGCAGGCATCCCCGGGTGCTGGCCGAACTGGAGGCCGAGGCGGCCACCGACGGCAACGAATACCGCCAGGCCACCATCCTGGAGGTGCAGCGCAACCGCACCGTCATCGACTTCGCCGGCCGCCACGTCTACGCGCCGTCGATCCGGCTGGGGGAGTGGGAGATTCCGCGCGGGCACTCCGTCATCGTGGCCATCGCCCAGATCCAGGAAGCCGAAAAGGAGTTCGCCGACCCGGACCGGTTCGACCCGCAACGATTCGTCGGCAGCCGGCCCGGTCTGGGCTGGTTACCGTACGGCGGCGGCACCAGACGCTGTGTCGGGGCGGTGTTCGCGAACGTCGAGATGGACGTGGTGTTGCGAACGGTACTGCGCCACTTCGAGATCCAGACCACCACCGCGCCCGGCGAGAAGGTGCACTCGCGCGGAGTGGCCTATACGCCGAAATCGGGCGGGCGCATCGTGCTGCGCCGCCGCGTCACGCCGCTGGCCTGAGCCTATCCGGCCGTCTGCCGCTTCGGCAGTTTCCAGCCCGGCCGCGGGAAGTGGCAGGTGTACCCGTTGGGGTAATGCACCAGATAGTCCTGATGCTCGGGCTCGGCCTCCCAGAAATCGCTGGCGGCCGTCACCTCGGTGACGACCTTGCCCGGCCACAGTCCCGACGCGTCCACGTCGGCGATGGTGTCGAGCGCGACGCGCTTCTGCTCGTCGTCGAGGTAGAAGATCGCCGACCGGTAGCTGGTGCCGACGTCGTTGCCCTGCCGGTCCTTGGTGGACGGGTCGTGGATCTGGAAGAAGAACTCGAGCAGCGCCCGGAAATCGGTCTGCGTCGGGTCGTAGACGATCTCGACCGCCTCCGCGTGGCCGGGATGATTGCGGTACGTCGGGTGGTCATTGCGACCGCCGGTGTAGCCCACGCGGGTGGAGATCACGCCGGGCTGCTTGCGGATCAGGTCCTGCATGCCCCAGAAGCAGCCGCCGGCCAGGATCGCTGTCGAATAGTTGCCCATGTTCCCCATTGTGCTCCGTGATTACCGTGGTGGTCATGCGTGCAGTTGCAACAGCGGGGCTCGCCGCTTTACTCCTGATCGCCGGATGCCCGACCGCGGCGGCCGATCCGGACGGAGTCGCGTTGCCGGAGGTGCCGCCGGACCCCGCCCGCACCCTCTTCGCCGACAACCCGGCGATCGTCGACCCCCACCTGACCGAGATCGAATCCTTCAGCCGGGCTGGCGAGGGGCTGCGGGTCAACTTCACCGCAGGCACCCCGGACTGCTTCGGCGTCCATCTGACCACGACGGAAACCCCCGAGACGGTCACGATCGACCTTCGCGGCGGCACCCCGCCCGAGGCCGTCGGCCGGATGTGCATCGCGCTGGCCGTGTCCGGCACCGCCGAAGTCCCGCTGCAGGCCCCGCTGGGATCGCGGCAGGTTCTCACCGCGCAGTGACAGGCCTCGACAAAGCCCGGTAGAACGTGTTCTAGTTTTGGGGTGACGAGCAGGTCTTTCAGCCGCGAGGAACTCGCCGCTGCCTTCGAGACGTTCGAGCAGACCGTGGACCGGGCCGCCCAGACCCAGAACTGGGACATCTGGGCCGACCACTACACCGTCGACGTCGATTACATCGAGCACGCCGTGGGCACCATGAAGGGCCGCGAACAGGTTCGGCCATGGATCTGGAAGACCATGACCACCTTCCCGGGCAGCTACATGACGTCGTTCCCATCGCTGTGGTCGGTGATCGACGAACCCACCGGCCGCATCATCTGCGAACTGGACAACCCGATGCGCGACCCCGGCGACGGGACCATCATCAGCGCGACCAACATCTCGATCCTCACCTACGCCGGCGACGGCCTGTGGTCACGTCAGGAAGACGTCTACAACCCCCTTCGCTTCGCCTCTGCGGCCCGCAAGTGGTGCCGCAAGGCGGCAGAGCTCGGCACGCTGACCGAGGAAGCCGAGGCGTGGCTCAAGAAGTTCGGGGGTTGAGGGCCGTGGGCGCCAAGCTGGTCATCGGGGCCAACGGATTCCTGGGCTCCCATGTGCTGCGGCAATTGGTCTCGGCGGATGACGGGTCCGAGATCCGCGCCATGGTCCGGCCCAATGCCAACACCATCGGCATCGACGACCTCGACGTCACGCGGGTTCACGGCGACGTCTTCGACCGCGACGCCCTGCGCGAGGCGATGACCGGCTGCGACGTCGTCTACCACTGCGTCGTCGACCCGCGCGGCTGGCTGCGCGATCCCGCGCCACTGTTCCGCACCAACGTCGAGGGCACCCGCAACGTCCTGGAGGTGGCCGCCGGGGTCACGGGCCTGCGCAAGTTCGTCTACACCAGCAGCTACGTGACCGTCGGGCGCAAGCGCGGAAAGCGATCCACGGAAGCCGACATCGTCGACGTATCGAAGGTGACGCCGTACGTGCGCTCGCGGGTGCAGGCCGAAGATCTGGTGCTTCAGTACGCGCGCGAGCGCGGCGTGCCTGCCGTCGCGATGTGTGTCTCCACCACCTACGGCAGCGGTGACTGGGGCCGGACCCCGCACGGCGCGATCATCGCCGGTGCGGCGTTCGGCAAGCTGCCGTTCGTGATGAGCGGGATCGACCTGGAGGCCGTCGGGATCGACGACGCCGCCAAGGCCATGCTCCTGGCCGCTGACCGAGGAACGCCCGGCGAGCGCTACCTGATCTCCGAGAAGATGATCAGCAATGCCGAGGTGGCCCGGCTGGCCGCCGAGGCCGCCGGGGTGGCGCCTCCGCAGCGGTCGATTCCGCTGCCGGTGTCCTATCTGCTGGCCGCGGCAGGCACCGTCAAGGGCAAGCTGCGCGGCACCGACGAGCGGTTGTCGCTGGAATCCCTGCGCCTGATGCGCGCCGAAGCTGAGCTCGACCATTCCAAGGCCGTGCGCGAACTCGGTTGGCAGCCAAGGCCGGTGGAGGAGTCGATCGCCGAGGCAGCAAAGTTCTGGGTGGGCCTGCGGGCGGCCAAACGGGCACAGAAGGACAGCTGAACACCACGCCGAGAGGTGTTAAGCCACTGGGCGGCAAGCAGATTGCGGCCTAACCTGGCGAATATGACCGACAAGTTGAAAGTCGACCTCTCCGGGGCGCCGCAGACCATGCTGGCGACGTTCTACGCCAAGGCGCTCGATGCCGGGCTGCCCAATCCGATCCTCGGCGACAAACTGGCCAAACAGATCGCCGAACGCATCGACTACGACTGGAGCCGCACCTCGATCACCGAGTCGACGGCACCGTCTGTGACCACGCGCAGCGCGCACTTCGATCGATGGACGCGCCAGTTCCTCGCCGCTCATCCCGAGGCGGTGGTGCTGCACCTGGGCTGCGGACTCGACGGCCGGTTCTTCCGGCTCGATCCCGGTCCTGGCGTCGAGTGGTACGACATCGATTACCCCGACGTGGCCCGGCTGCGTGAGCAGCTCTACCCGTCTGCCGAGCACTACCACGTGATCCCCGCGTCGGTCACCGATCCGGCCTGGCTGCGTGAGATCCCCGCCGACCGGCCGACCCTGATGATCGGTGAGGGGCTCACGATGTATCTCACCGAACACGACGGTGTCGCCCTGCTGCGCCGGATTGTCGACGGGTTCCCTTCCGGGGAGCTGCAATTCGACGCATTCAACACCCTCGGCATCAAGGCGCAGTGGAGCAATACCGTGGTGCGCCGTTCCGGGGCCAAACTGCATTGGGCCGTCAACAAGCCCGAGGACATCCTGCGTGCGGTGCCGGGCACCCGGCTGCTGATGTGGGTGTCCGCGCTCGACGATCAATCGTTCGACGTCCTGCCCTGGCACTACCGGATGATTCTCGCCGCCATGAAACCCGTGCCGGCACTGCGCTACATGGCGCAGTATCACCGCTACGCGTTCTGACGCTGAACAGCAAGCGGGGCAGTCCTTTTCAGGACTGCCCCGCTTGGCATCGGCGGTCAGCGGACCCCGCTGTGCCGCACTGTGGTGTCCACCTTGGGCACCTGCGGCTTGGGGTGGATCTGGTCCAGCCAGCCCAGGTGGTCGACACCTGAGGAGATGGTGACGGTGGTGGGGGCCGCGACGTGAGCGGGCTCGGCTGCCATGGCCGGCGCGGCCAGGCCAAGAACGGCTGCGCTCAGTCCGCTTGCGGCGATGACGGCGAATCCGAACTTCTTCATTTTCCTGCTTCTTCCTGTCTCCACCGGCTGTTGTCTCGTATGCTCTCCGTGCCGGTATGTCTGTCTAAACCGACTGCTCAGGGCCATAATTTCCGGTGGCAGTAATTGATCGCCTCATGGCAGAAACAAGTATGTTCAAGCGCTTTCGGGGGAACCCCGCAAGCCGAGAACAGGTTGGCGGGGCCCGCCGCGGTTGAACTCGGAACACCACGGTGAGTGACCGTGCCGGTCGTACCAGACGACCTGCAGCGCGCGGATATCGTGACCGCACAACTCCACTGCGAAACCGAGATGGGCAGTGGGCTCGCTGACTTCGATGAATTCGGCGAACCAGTCATCGGGCAACGTGATGGTGTCGCCAGGGGCAGGTTCGGACTCGTTCACCATGTATTCGGCCACGGTGTTCAGCAGCTTGTTCGTCATCAGCGGTGACAGTCCGGTGATCAGCAACTCGGGCAGCCCAGCCTCGCTGAGCCCGATCGTGTAGCCGAACGGTGTACGGGCATGCTCGACGTAATTCACCGCCCAGCCTCGCTTGAAAGTCTTCTCCCGCAAGAGATCGAGATAGTCCTGCCTGGTGGCCTCGGGGTGGTCGCAGATCCAGCACATCGGGTCGCCTTTCATCGGTGGTGCTTGGTCGCCAGATTCCTCTCGGGGTACGACATGCTTCGGCAGGGCCCAGTGCTCGTCGGTGGGTGGTGACATACTCGAACGCATGTTCGATACTATCTCCGATGTCGCCTTGATCGACCAGGTCGGCGCAGCCACGCGGGCCGAGTCGGTGGCCATCGCGGCCCGGTTCGCCGCGATCGGGGCGTTGGACACACTGCGTGAACAGGAACTGATAGACAGCATTTTGTGGCGAACTGACCCGTATGAGGAGGTGTGTGCCGAGGTGTCGGCGGCGATGCGGATCAGTAGGGGTCGGGCCGGTACCCAGGTGCATCACGCCCGGGTGTTACGGGACAAGTTGCCGTTGGTGGCGGCCCGGTTCGCGGTGGGGGATATCGATTATCGGGTGGTGCGGATGATTATTGCCCGCACCGAGACTGCGGATCGGTCGGTGTGGGCCGAGGTGGACGCCGAACTGGCGGCTCGGGCCTATCGGTGGATGCGATTCTCTGAGCGACAGTTACGGGATCGGATCGATCAGTGGATCGCCAAAATCGATCCGAACGGGGAGCGGGTGCCCCCGGATCTGGCGCAGGACCGGTTTGTGCAGATCGATGCGGGCAGCCCGGGCAGGGCCACGGTGTGGGCCAATATCGACGCGGTCGATGGCGCCGCCTTGGACCAACGCCTGGATGCGTTGGCTGACACGGTGTGTGAGCATGATCCGCGCAGTCATGAGCGGCGGCGTGCGGATGCGGTGGGGCCGTTGGCTCGTCTAGAGGCGCAGCTGGTGTGCCGGTGTGGTCGTGATGACTGCCCGGCCGCGCAGAAGCGCGCGGCCGCTGACGCTGCGATGGTTCACGTGCTGGCCGAGCAATCGACCCTGGATGCGACCTCTATGATCCGGGGTATCTGCCCGGGCATGGGATCCTGCCCGCCGACCGTGTGCGTGACCTGGCGGGCTCGGCCAAGATCAAGCCGGTGCGGGTGCCCGCTGAACCCAGCACCGCAACCGAGCGAACCGAGGAACCCGAGCCCCCTGATGCTGATGTGGGCGAGCCGGGGTATCGCCCGTCGGTGGCGCTGTCGGAGTTCATCCGCTTCCGCGACCTCACCTGTCGCTTCCCCGGTTGTGACGCGCCGGTGCAACGCTGTGACATCGATCACACAGCACCCTGGCCGACAGGCCCGACGCATCCGTCCAACACCAAGCTCTACTGCCGGGCACACCACCTGGTCAAAACGTTCTGCCCCGGCTGGTCGGATCGTCAATTTCCTGATGGCACAGTTGAAATCACCACGCCCACCGGCCACGTCTACACCACCGAGCCGCACGGCGCCGGGATGTTCCCCACTCTGGCCCGACCCACCGGGGACCTCAACCTCCCCGAACCCTCGGCCCAGGACGCGAACCGCGGCGCGAAGATGCCCAAACGCACACGGACCCGCGAACAAGACCGCCAAGAACGCATCGCCGAAGAACGACGCCTACGCGCCGAACTCAACAACGACCTCGCACACGAACGCGCCTACCAAGCCTGGCTCGCCGAGGAATACGGACCACCACCGCCGTTCTGAGCCGCTGGTCGCATCAACCCTCGGCGCGTTCCTTCAGCCGTTGCAGGGTGAGCCGGATGTGCTCGGCGTTGGCGCCGTCGCGATCGCTGATCCCGGTGGCCAGGCCCGCCACCTTCTTGAACCAGCCCGCGCGGCGATCCCACGTGGACTCGGTGACCGTGCAGCCGCCATCGGTGGCCGCGATGTCATAGCGCCAGTGCGCGACCGGGAACACCAGGGACTTCACGTCGAAGGCGAAGGTCTTGCCCGGCTCGGCGTCGGTGACGGTGCAGGTGGTGCTCCAGTTCTTGGAGCCGTTGCGATTGTGCCCCTTGAACACCGAGCCGGGAGTGGCGGTGGTGCCCTTCTGCCACTCCATCGCATGTGCCTCCTCGGCCAGCGAGGCCAAGGTGGGCAGGTCGGTGATGAGCGCGTACACCGCCGCGGGGTCGGCGGCGATGGACACGGTGGCTTTCACGGGAGCAGTCATGGCTTGATCGTAGGCACCGGAAGAACAGCCCTACCAGAGGTGTTGAACCAGCTATGACCGATCGTCCCGTGTTGCAACCGAACGCTGCACACCCCATCACGGTCACGCCCACCGGCAGACATGTGACCGTGCTGGTCAACGGCGAGGTGGTTGCCGAAACCGACAACGCACTGACCCTGCAGGAATCGACCTATCCGGCCGTCCAGTACATACCTCGCGCCGACGCCACCGCGGAGCTCACCCGCAGCGATACCACCACCTACTGCCCCTACAAGGGCGAGGCGAACTACTTCCACGTCGGTGGCGTCGACGACGCGATCTGGACCTACGAGCAGCCGTATCCGGCCGTGGCCGAGATCGCCGGTCACCTGGCGTTCTACCCGGACAAGGCGGACATCGCCCTGACCTAATCTGGTGCGGTGCCCGCAACCAGCGTCGTGTTCGACAGTCCGGCCAGCCCGGGCCTGACGCTGGCTCCATGGCGCCGCGGCGGCGGTAATCCCTGCTACCGGACCGGCCCGGACGGCGCGCTCTGGCTCACCAGCCTGATGCCCGGCGGCCCGGTGACGGCGCGGATCACCAAGTCGGCCCCCGGCACGGTGGACTGTGAGACGTGGGGACCGGGCAGCGCCGAGTTCGTGGCGGGGTTTCCCGCCTTGATGGGCGCCGCCGACGACGCCGCCGGTTTCGCGCCGGTCGAACCCACGATCGCCGAGGCCCATCGGCGGGTGCCGCACCTGCGGCTCGGGCGTAGTGGCCGGGTGCTGGAGGCGCTGATCCCGGCGATCATCGAACAACGGGTCTCCGGCATGGACGCCTGGCGGGCCTGGCGCCGGCTGGTGACCAAGTACGGTGCCCCGGCTCCCGGGCCGGCGCCCGCCGGCATGCGGGTGATGCCCAGCGCCGAGGTGTGGCGGCGGATCCCGTCGTGGGAGTTTCACCGCGCCAACGTGGATCCCGGCCGGGCCCGAACGATCGTCGGCTGCGCCCAGCGCGCCGACTCTCTTGAGCGCCTGACCGCCGATCGGGCCGCCACGGCCCTGCGATCGCTGCCCGGCGTCGGAGAGTGGACCGCGGCCGAAACCGTGCAGCGCGCGTTCGGGGACGCCGACGCGCTGTCGGTGGGCGACTATCACCTGTCCACGATGGTCGGCCGCAGCCTGCTGGGCCATCCGATCGACGACGCGGCCATGATCGAGCTACTGGAACCGCTGCGCCCACACCGGCAGCGTGCCGTGCGCTTACTGGAAGCCAGTGGGCTGGCCCACAATCCGCGTTTCGGCGCGCGTCAGGCCATTCCGAACCTACGTGTGATCTAGACGGGTGATTGTCCCGCGTACATGCCGGGTACCCGGGTGGGACCGATCGTGAACCGAAAGGATCCGCAATGACTGCGTTCACCATTCCCGGTATGACCGACAAGCAGGGCTCTGAAGTGGCCGACCTGCTGCAGAAGCAGCTCAGCACCTACAACGATCTGCATCTGACGCTCAAGCACATCCACTGGAACGTCGTCGGTCCGAACTTCATCGGGGTGCACGAGATGATCGACCCACAGGTGGCGCTCGTGCGGGCCTACGCTGACGAGGTCGCCGAACGGATTGCCGCGCTGGGTAAGTCGCCGAAGGGCACCCCAGGGGCGATCATCGCCGACCGCACGTGGGACGACTACTCCGTCGGACGGGACAACGTGCAGGCCCATCTCGCGGCGCTCGACCTCGTCTACAACGGGGTGATCGAGGACATCCGCAAGTCGATCGACCGGCTGGAGAAGCTGGACCTGGTCTCGCAGGACGTGCTCATCGATCACGCCGCCGAACTGGAGAAGTTCCAGTGGTTCGTGCGCGCCCACCTGGAGAGCGCGGGGGGAAAGCTGGCGCACGAAGGCGCGCCGACCGAACGTGGCGCGGCAGGCAAGGCCCGCCGCAAGAGCGCGTAGCGCTCACCGCGGTTGACCTCAACCGCTGTTGAGGTGCCAGCCTGGGGGCATGCCTACGTGGATATGCACCGGATGCGGTGTGGAACATCCGGATTCCGTCACCGAGCCGGACGGCAGCTGTGTCCTGACATCCGAGGTCGTGTCGATCGAGGAACGCGGCGACCTGCCGCCGCACGGCACTTGGACCACCCTGGCGGCGCTGGCCGCCCAGCCGCATCACACCGAGTACGTCGACCACGGACGCGGCGTGCACAGCCTGCGGCGTGCGCCCAGATTCGCCATCGGGCATCGGTCGTTCCTGGTGCAGACCGCCGGCGGGAACCTGCTGTGGGATGCGCCGGCCTATCTCGATGAGGACATCCACGGCCTGGTGGAGCGGCTCGGTGGGGTGGCCGCCGTCGCGGCCAGCCATCCCCACATGTTCGGTGCGCAACTGAGCTGGAGCCGCGCCTTCGGGGGCGTGCCGGTGTACGTGAATGCCCTTGACGCGGAGTGGCTTCCGGGACCGGACCCGCTCATCGAGCTGTGGAAAGAGGAGCGCGAGCCCCTTCCCGGCGTTCGGCTGATACACGTGGGTGGCCATATGCGGGGCAGCTCGGTGGCGCTGACGGGTGACGGCACGCTGTTGGTCGGCGACAGCATCTCGGGCGGGCTGGCCCGGAACTGGGTGTCGTTCCAGCGGAACTTCCCCAAGCACGTTCCGCTGTCGGCCGCCGTGGTGCGGCGGATCGTCGACCGGCTCGACGAGTACGACTACGACCGGCTCTACACCCTTGGCGGCGACGAGATCGACAGTGCCGCCAAGGATGTAGTGCGCCGGTCAGCCGAGACGCATATCCGATGGGTCAGTGGAGAATTCGACCACCTGACCTGATCGGTGCCTACTGTTCGAGGGCGTCGTCGCGCACCGGACGCTCGGCGAGCTCCTCGGCGACCCCGAACAGCAGCGGGTAGGCCAGGCCGGCGATGGCCGCGCCGACCAGCGGGGCCAACCAGAACGCCCACAGCTGGGCCGGGGCACCGTCACCGTTGAAGAACGCGACCGCCGTGGAGCGGGCCGGGTTGACCGAGGTGTTGGAGATCGGGATCGAGATCAGGTGGATCAGTGTCAGGGTCAGCCCGATCGACAGCCCGGCGAACCCCTTGGGCGCGCGGTCATCGGTGGAACCGAGGATGACCAGCAGGAACACTGCGGTGAGGATTACCTCTGCGAGCAGCACCGCGGTCAACGAGTACCCGCCGGGGGAGTGTTCGCCGTACCCGTTGGCAGCCATGTTCCCGGTGGCGGTCCAGCCTTCTTTACCCCCGGCGATCACGTAGATCACGAGTCCGGCCACCAAACCGCCGATCACCTGTGAAATCCAGTACGGCACAAGGGCTGCCCACTCGACCCGGCGGGCCAGCGCGGCGCCGAGGGTGACCGCCGGGTTGAAATGCCCGCCGGAGATCGTGCCGAAGGCATAGACGCCGGTCAGCACCGTCAAACCGAACGCGAGCGATACCCCGAGGAAGCCGATGCCCACCGAGATGCCGTCGGAGAGGAACTTCGCGGCGAACACCGCGCTACCGCAACCGCCCAGGACCAGCCAGAACGTCCCGATGAATTCGGCCGCCAGTCTGTGTGGCATTGTCGGTGTGGTCATGGTGAACTCCTCCGTGCAGATGTCGGACTTGGTCTGACGGGAGCGTCACATGCCATTAGCTGATGGCGATATCGATGTTGCTGAACCGTTGGCAGATCGAAATTTACGCAGCGGGGCCGAAATTGCTCCGACACCTGCGCTGTGCCCGGTAGATCGAGACGTCCGTCCGCGCGATCATCAGATAGGCGATGCCGACGGCCACCATCGCGCCCGGGATGACGGCGAAGGAATCGGTCATCTCGGCCACCATGATCATCACCGCCAGTGGTGCGTGCGCGACGCTGCCGAAACAGGCCATCATGCCGACCACCACGAAGACCGCCGGGGTTTCGGGAAGGCCTGGGGCCCCGGCCAATTCACCGAGACGCCATACCGCGGCGCCGACGAACGCGCCGATCACCACGCCGGGGCCGAAGATGCCGCCCGACCCGCCGGTCCCGATCGACAGCGAGGTCGCCACGATCTTCGCCAGCGGCATGAGCAGCACGATCCACAACGGGATTGCCATCAAAGTATCTGTGGCCGCGGCCTTCTCGGCCCAGCCGTAGCCGCTGGCCAGTACCTGCGGAACCGCCAGGGCCAGTAGGCCGACGGCCAGACCGCCGACGGCGGGTTTGACGACCTTGCCGCCGGGGAGCTTGGCGGTGAGCGCGACGGTGCCGTAGAGGATGCGGGCATACAGCCAGCCGAAGGCAGCGGCGACGATGCCGAGTATCACGAACCAGCCGAGATCGAGGGCGTGGTCGAAGCGGTATCCGTCGGTCAGCGACCCGAACAGCGGGTCGAAGCCCAGGATCGACCCGAGCACGGCATACGCCGTCGCCGAGGTGATGAAGCCGGGAACCAGCACCCGGTAGTCGAAATCCTCGCGGTAGACGATCGACGCGGCCAGCACCGCCCCGCCCAGCGGGGCGCCGAAGATGGCACCGATACCCGAGCCGATCCCCAGGGATACCGCCATCCTGCCGTCGTCGTCGGGGAGATCCAGTCGCCGCGCGAGCAGTGACCCGAAACCTGCCGAGATGTGTGCGGCCGGGCCCTCGCGGCCGCCGGATCCGCCGGAACCGATGGTCAACGCGCTGGCCACGGTCTTCACCCAGATCGCCCTGGCCCGGATCGACCGCGGGTCGGTGTGTACCGCCTCGATGGCGTTGTCGGTGCCGTGCCCCTCGGCCTCGGGGGCGAATCGGGCCACCAGCCAGGCCGAGACCAGGGCACCACCGCAGGTGATGAGCGGGATGGCCCACGGTCGGTCGAACCCGGGTGAACCGGCGTCACCGCCGTCGCCGACCGGCTTGGGTATGTCGTAGCCGCCGAGATAGCCCAGCAGGAACCGGCCCGCGTAGTCCAGCGCCAGGTAGAAGACCACGGCGCCGAGCCCGGCGATGATGCCGATGGAAACGCCGAGGATCAGCCATTTCCGCAGATATCCCGAGCGCCGGAGGTAGCCACCCAGCGAGCGCGCCGTCTCGGGCATGCAGCGGATGCTACTGGGTGTCCGGGCTCGGCTCAGCGGTATGCGGTCAGCCGGGCCACCAGCGCGATCTGGCCGTCGTCACCGATGGCCTGGGCATCGGCCACGCCAGAACTGCGTCCGATGCGCAATGCGCGTGCCTCATAACGGGATTCGTCGCCGCCGCGGAACTGGCGCAGATAGTTGACCCGCAGTGACGCGGTCCGCATCGGATCGCCTGGGCCGTCACTCAGCGCGGCCGAGGCGACCAGTTCGAGCGCGGCGGCCGACACCCCGCCGTGCACGATGCCGATGCTGTTGTTGATCACCGGGTCCGGCAGCTGCCGCAAGACCGCGGCCCGCCCGCCGGCCTCTGCGACCTGAACCGACATGCGGTCTTCCAGGGCCGCGGGTGGTGTCCCACCGGTCGAGTCGTCTGGCCAGGTGATGAGGTGGCCCGGGGCGTGAATGTGGAAGGACCGCACCGTCGCCGTCCCTACCAGTTGGCCCCCGTGCGTCAGTTCGCACAGGCCCAACGAACCGGTGCCCTTCGGGCCGAACGGCTGTGCGGTCGCCAGCACCGGCACCTCGGGTGACGCCGTGACCAGCTCCAACGCGTGCGGCGTGAGCTCGATCGCCAGCTCGCTGGACACGGTCCACTCGTCATCCGCGCGGCGGTAGTGGTTGACCAGACCACCGATGTGGTCGACCAGCATGGCCAGCGGCGCGACGGTCGGTGCGCTGGTCAGCGGGTTGAACAGGCCGGCCACGGGGATGGCGGCCACGCAGCGGTCCGGGCCTTCCTCGAGAGTTTGGACTCCCATCCGGCCCAACGGGGTACTCAGCGGGTAATGCATCCGCTCAACAGTTACGCCCATCACGGTGGCACTATACCCCCTAGGGGTATATGGTGAAGACATGACCACGACCGAACACTCGATGCACGAGCACGAACACGCGGGTCACGGGGGACATGCCGGGCACGGCGGCCACGGAGGTCACGGTGACCATGTCGCCCAGTTCCGCCGACTCTTCTGGGTGATGGCGGCGCTCGCCGTGCCGACCGTCGCCTTCTCTCCGATGTTCGCGATGCTGCTCGGCTACTCGCTTCCGGACTTCCCCGGTGCGCGCTGGATCTCACCGGTTCTCGGCACCGTGATGTACGTCTGGGGTGGCCGACCCTTCCTGACCGGTGCGATCAGCGAAATACGTTCCCGCGCACCGGGAATGATGCTGTTGATCGGATTGGCGATCACCGTCGCGTTCATCTCGTCCTGGGGTGCGAGCCTTGGCGTGCTGCATCACCAACTCGACTTCTGGTGGGAACTCGCGCTGCTGATCGTGATCATGCTGCTGGGGCACTGGATCGAGATGCGCTCACTGGCCCAGACCACTTCTGCGCTGGATTCGCTGGCCGCGCTGCTGCCCGACGAAGCCGAGCGGGTCGAGGACCACGGCAACGGCGAACACATCATGAGCGTGGCCCCGGCAGAGCTTCAGGTCGATGACCTGGTGATCGTGCGCCCGGGCGGCAGCGTGCCCGTCGACGGCCGCATCGTCGACGGTGCCGCCGACATGGACGAGTCCATGGTCACCGGCGAGTCTCGACCGGTGCGCCGTGGCGTGGGTGACGATGTCGTGGCCGGCACCGTCGCCACCGATTCCGGCCTGCGGATCCGCGTCACGGCCGTCGGTGACGACACCGCGCTGGCCGGCATTCAGCGGCTGGTCGGCGAGGCGATGAACTCATCGTCACGCGCGCAGCGGCTGGCCGATCGGGCCGCCGGCTGGCTGTTCTGGTTCGCCCTGGGCTCGGCCGTGCTGACCGCATTGGCGTGGACGCTGCTGGGCAACCCCGACGAGGCGGTGGTCCGGACGATCACCGTGCTGGTCATCGCGTGCCCCCACGCCCTCGGCCTGGCGATCCCGCTGGTGGTGTCGATCGCGACCGAACGTGCGGCCAGGGGCGGCGTGCTGATCAAGGACCGGCTGGCCCTGGAAACCATGCGCACGGTCGGTGCGGTGCTGTTCGACAAGACCGGCACTCTGACCAAAGGTGAGCCGACGGTGACCGAGGTCGCGGCCACCGACCGCCCGGAAGACGAATTGCTGGCGCTGGCGGCCGCCGCCGAGGCGGATTCCGAACACCCGCTGGCCCGCGCCATCGTCGGTGCGGCACAACGCCGTCGCCTCGCGATCCCGGCGGCGACGGACTTCAGCTCGTCACCCGCGGTCGGGGTCAGCGCCCTGGTCGACGGCCACCGGATTCAGGTCGGCGGTCCGCGGCTGCTGGAGCAGGCAGGCAAGAGCGACCTGCCGGAAACCGCGCACTGGGAGGGCGCCATCGTCCTGCACGTGCTGGTCGACGGAGAGCCGGCCGGTGCGCTGGCACTGGCCGACGAGATCCGCCCGGAGTCCCGGCAGGCGGTCGACGCGCTGCATGCACTCGGCATCGAAGTGGTGATGATCACCGGCGACGCCGCCCCGGTGGCCTCCGCGGTCGCCGCGGAGCTGGGTATCGACCGCGTGTTCGCCGGTGTGCGACCGGAAGACAAGGCCGCCAAGGTGGCCGAGCTGCAGGACGAAGGTCTGACCGTGGCGATGGTCGGCGACGGCGTCAACGACGCGCCCGCGCTGGCTCAGTCCGACGTCGGCATCGCGATCGGCGCGGGAACCGATGTCGCCATCGCCTCGGCCGGCGTCATCCTCGCCAGCTCGGATCCGCGATCGGTGCTGTCGGTGATCGAGCTGTCGCGACAGTCCTACCGCAAGATGAAGCAAAACCTGTGGTGGGCAGCGGGTTACAACCTGATCTCGGTGCCGTTGGCCGCCGGGGTGGCCGCTCCGCTGGGATTTGTGATGCCGATGTCGGTCGGCGCGATACTGATGTCGGCGTCGACGGTCGTGGTGGCGCTCAATGCGCAGTCGTTGCGCCGTCTCGATCTGAGCCCCGAGGCCGGCGTTAGGAGCGTGCTGCGGGATTCGGGACGGTGAGCTCGGGAATTCTAAGAATCTGACTAGGCTTTAGGCAAACCAAAAAAGTCATATAACAGCACTATAACGGCTAAATATGACTTTTACAGCAAACTGAATTCCGCCGCGGGCCGATGTCGGGTCGAGCGGGCGGGTGTGGCGGGTCCGGCTGTGAGTGTGCGAATTCCATACGGCCACAACTGGATTCGTCGCTTTTCTGGCGGGCGGATGCGAGGGGCGCGAAGTCGCCGATCCAGTATAGTTAGGCTTAGCTAAGTTGGCATCTGCCATGGTAGGTGCCTTATCGTTTTCTCCACTTATGGCGTGTGGGACATTGCCGTCGTCCAGTGCTGCACGGAGGGCGCCCACGCCGAGCCGGCTTCTTCGTAGAAGCGTGTTGAAGGGCAAGGTGGGAATGGCGCCCAACAAGGTCGGGCTGTACAACCCCGCATATGAACACGATGCGTGTGGTGTGGCAATGGTGGCAGACATCCATGGTCGCCGCAGCCGGGACATCGTGGACAAGGCGATCACAGCACTGGTGAATCTGGAGCACCGCGGTGCCCAGGGCGCAGAGCCGAACACCGGCGACGGCGCCGGCATCCTGCTCCAGGTTCCGGATTCCTTCCTGCGTGAAGTAGTCGACTTCGAACTCCCCGAGGCAGGCAGCTACGCCACCGGTATCGCCTTCCTGCCCCAGTCCTCGCGCGACGCGTCCGCGGCAGCCGAGGCCGTCGAGAAGATCGTCGAGGCCGAAGGTCTGCAGGTGCTCGGGTGGCGTGAGGTCCCGACCGACGACTCGTCGCTCGGAGCGCTGGCCCGCGACGCGATGCCCACCTTCCGGCAGCTGTTCATCGGCGGCGCCTCGGGCATGGACCTCGAGCGCAAGGCCTACGTGGTGCGCAAGCGCGCCGAGCACGAGCTGGGCACCAAGGGCCCGGGCCAGGACGGCCCCGGCCGCGAGACCGTGTACTTCCCGAGCCTGTCCGGTCAGACCTTCGTCTACAAGGGCATGCTGACCACGCCGCAGCTCAAGGCGTTCTACCTGGACCTGCAGGACGAGCGGATGACCAGTGCGCTGGGCATCGTGCACTCCCGCTTCTCCACCAACACCTTCCCGTCCTGGCCGCTGGCCCACCCGTTCCGGCGGATCGCCCACAACGGCGAGATCAACACCGTCACCGGCAACGAGAACTGGATGCGTGCCCGCGAGGCCCTGATCCGCACCGACCTGTTCGGTGCCGACGGGCTCGACAAGATCGTCCCGGTCTGTACCCCCGGGGCATCCGACACCGCCCGCTTCGACGAGGTGCTCGAGCTGCTGCACCTGGGCGGCCGCAGCCTGCCCCACGCCGTGCTGATGATGATCCCCGAGGCGTGGGAACGGCACGAGACCATGGATCCCGCGCGTCGCGCCTTCTACGAGTTCCACGACTCGTTGATGGAGCCCTGGGACGGCCCCGCCTCGGTGTGCTTCACCGACGGCACCGTGATCGGCGCCGTGCTGGATCGCAACGGGCTGCGCCCGTCCCGCATCTGGGTCACCGAAGACGGCCTGGTCGTGATGGCGTCGGAGGCCGGCGTGCTGCCGCTCGACCCGTCCACCGTCGTCCAGAAGCTGCGCCTGCAGCCCGGCCGCATGTTCCTGGTGGACACCGCGCAGGGCCGCATCGTCTCCGACGAGGAGATCAAGGCCCAGCTCGCCAGCGAGCAGCCGTACCAGGAATGGATCGAGGCGGGCCTGTTCCCGCTCGACGAGCTGCCGCCGGGTGACTACGTCCGGATGCCGCACCACCGCGTGGTGCTGCGCCAGCAGATCTTCGGCTACACCTACGAGGAACTGAACTTGCTGGTGGCGCCGATGGCGCGCACCGGCGCCGAGGCCCTCGGCTCGATGGGCACCGACACCCCCGTCGCCATCCTCTCGGCCCGGCCGCGGATGCTGTTCGACTACTTCCAGCAGCTGTTCGCCCAGGTCACCAACCCGCCGCTGGATGCCATCCGTGAAGAGGTGGTCACCAGCCTGCAGGGCGTGATCGGGCCCGAGGGCGACCTGCTCAACCCCGGTCCGGAATCATGCCGCCAGATCGTGCTCCCGCAGCCGATCCTGCGCAACGCCGACCTGTCGAAGCTGATCTGCGTCGACCCCGACCACGAGGTGCGGGGCCACAAGCACGGCATGCGTGCCGCCGTGATCCGCTGCCTGTACCCCGTCAACCGGGGCGGCCAGGGCCTCAAGGAAGCGCTGGACAACGTCCGCGCCAAGGTGTCGGAGGCAATCCGCGAGGGTGCCCGCATCATCGTGCTGTCCGACCGCGAGTCCAACGAGACCATGGCGCCGATCCCGTCGCTGCTGTCGGTGGCCGCCGTGCACCACCACCTGGTCCGCGAGCGCACCCGCACCAAGGTCGGCCTGGTGGTCGAGGCCGGTGACGCCCGCGAGGTGCACCACATGGCCATGCTGTGCGGCTTCGGTGCCGCCGCGATCAACCCGTACATGGCCTTCGAGTCGATCGAGGACATGGTCGACCGCGGCGTGATCTCCGGGATCAGCAGCGACAAGGCCAAGGCCAACTACGTCAAGGCCGCAGGCAAGGGCGTGCTGAAGGTGATGTCCAAGATGGGCATCTCGACCCTGGCCTCCTACACCGGCGCGCAGCTGTTCCAAGCCATCGGCATCTCGCAGGAGGTGCTCGACCAGTACTTCACCGGGCTGAGCTGCCCGGTGGGTGGCATCGACCTCGACGACATCGCCGCCGACGTCGCCGCGCGCCACTCGCTGGCCTACCTGGACCGCCCCGACGAGCGCGCCCACCGCGAGCTCGAGGTCGGTGGCGAATATCAGTGGCGTCGTGAGGGTGAGTACCACCTGTTCAACCCGGACACGGTGTTCAAGCTCCAGCACTCCACCCGCACCGGCCAGTACTCGATCTTCAAGGAGTACACCGCCCTGGTCGACGATCAGAGTGAGCGGATGGCCTCGCTGCGTGGTCTGCTGAAGTTCCGCGACGGCGTGCGACCGCCGGTGCCGCTGGACGAGGTGGAGCCGGCTGCCGAGATCGTCAAGCGCTTCTCGACCGGTGCCATGAGCTACGGCTCGATCTCGGCCGAGGCGCACGAGACCTTGGCCATCGCGATGAACCGCCTTGGCGCCCGGTCCAATTCGGGCGAGGGCGGCGAGAGCGTCGACCGGTTCGATCCCGAGGAGAACGGCGACTGGCGCCGCAGCGCCATCAAGCAGGTGGCCTCCGGCCGGTTCGGCGTGACCAGCCACTACCTGACCAACTGCAGCGACATCCAGATCAAGATGGCCCAGGGCGCGAAACCTGGTGAGGGCGGCCAGCTTCCGGGACACAAGGTGTACCCGTGGGTGGCCGAGGTCCGGCACTCGACCCCGGGTGTCGGCCTGATCTCCCCGCCGCCGCACCACGACATCTACTCGATCGAGGATCTGGCTCAGCTGATCCACGACCTGAAGAACGCCAACCCCAGTGCTCGCGTGCACGTGAAGCTGGTGAGCGAGAACGGCGTCGGAACCGTCGCCGCGGGTGTCTCCAAGGCCCACGCCGACGTGGTGCTGATCTCCGGCCACGACGGCGGAACGGGCGCCACCCCGCTCACGTCCATGAAGCACGCCGGTGCGCCGTGGGAGCTGGGCCTGGCCGAGACGCAGCAGACCCTGCTGCTCAACGGCCTGCGCGACCGCATCGTGGTCCAGGTGGACGGCCAGCTGAAGACCGGCCGCGACGTGGTGATCGCCGCGCTGCTGGGTGCGGAGGAATTCGGTTTCGCCACTGCGCCGCTGGTGGTTTCGGGGTGCATCATGATGCGTGTCTGCCACCTCGACACCTGCCCGGTGGGTGTGGCCACGCAGAACCCGGTGCTGCGTGAGCGGTTCAACGGCAAGCCCGAGTTCGTCGAGAACTTCTTCATGTTCATCGCCGAAGAAGTGCGGGAACTCATGGCGCAGTTGGGTTTCCGCACCATCAACGAGATGGTCGGCCAGGTCGGCGCGCTGGACACCACCCAGGCCGCCAAGCACTGGAAGGCGCACAAGCTCGATCTGACTCCGGTGCTCTACGAGCCCGAGTCGGCGTTCATGAACCAGGATCTGTACTGCAGCTCGCGTCAGGACCATGGCCTGGACAAGGCACTGGACCAGCAGCTGATCACCCAGAGCCGCGAGGCGCTGGACAGTGGCTCGCCGGTGCGATTCTCGACCAAGATCACCAACGTCAACCGCACGGTGGGCACCATGCTCGGCCACGAGGTCACCAAGGTCTATGGCGGGCAGGGACTTCCGGACGGCACCATCGACATCACGTTCGACGGGTCGGCCGGTAACAGCTTCGGTGCGTTCGTGCCCAAGGGCATCACGCTGCGGGTCTACGGCGACGCCAACGACTACGTCGGCAAGGGTCTGTCGGGTGGCCGGATCGTGGTGCGCCCCGCCCTGGAGGCGCCGGCCGGTTTTGCCGCAGAGGACAACATCATCGCCGGCAACGTGGCGCTGTTCGGCGCCACCAGTGGCGAGGCGTTCCTGTCCGGTCAGGTCGGCGAGCGGTTCGCGGTCCGGAACTCCGGCGCCCACGCGGTCGTCGAAGGGGTCGGCGACCACGGCTGTGAGTACATGACCGGGGGCAAGGTCGTCATCCTGGGACCCACCGGCCGCAACTTCGCGGCAGGCATGTCCGGCGGTGTCGCCTACGTCTACGACCCGGCCGGGGTGCTGGGCGAGAACCTGAACACCGAGATGGTGGAGCTGGAAGCTTTGGGGCCGGCTGACGCAGAAGACACGGTGTGGTTGCACGACTTCATTGCCGCTCACGTCGACGCAACCGATTCGGCTGTGGGCCAACGGATCCTGTCTGATTGGGATAACAACTTGAAGCACTTTGTGAAGGTCATGCCGCGCGACTACAAGCGCGTGCTGACCGCCATCGCCGAGGCCGAAAAGGCCGGCGAGAACGTCAACGACGCGATCATGGCGGCCGCCAATGGCTGATCCGCGCGGTTTCCTCAAGCACACCTCCAAGGAGCTCCCAGCCCGCAGGCCGGTTCCGCTGCGCCTCAAGGACTGGAAAGAGGTCTACGAGGACTTCTCCCACGAGAAGCTGCAAGACCAGGCATCGCGATGCATGGACTGCGGTATCCCGTTCTGCCACAACGGCTGCCCGCTGGGGAACCTGATCCCCGAGTGGAACGACCTGGTGTACAAGGACCGGTGGCGCGACGCGATCGAGCGGCTGCACGCCACCAACAACTTCCCGGAGTTCACCGGCCGGCTGTGCCCCGCTCCGTGTGAGGCGTCCTGCGTCCTCGGCATCAACCAGGATCCGGTGACCATCAAGCAGGTCGAGGTCGAGATCATCGACAACGCCTTCGACCAGGGCTGGGTCGTCCCGAAGATGCCCGACGTGCAAACCGGCAAGAAGGTCGCCGTCGTCGGGTCCGGGCCGGCCGGACTGGCCGCCGCCCAGCAGCTCACCAGGGCCGGCCACACCGTCACGGTGTTCGAGCGCGCCGACCGCATCGGCGGCCTGCTGCGCTACGGCATCCCCGAATTCAAGATGGAAAAGCGCCACATCGACCGGCGTCTGGAGCAGATGGCGGCCGAAGGCACTCAGTTCCGCCCCGGCGTCAACGTCGGCGTCGACATCACCGTCGCACAGCTGCGGCTGAACTACGACGCGGTCGTGCTGGCCGGCGGGGCCACCGCGTGGCGCGATCTACCGATCCCGGGCCGCGAGCTCGACGGCATTCACCAGGCCATGGAATTCCTGCCCTGGGCCAACCGCGTCCAGCTCGGCGACGACGTCCTCGACGAGAACGGCCAGCCGCCGATCACGGCCAAGGACAAGCACGTCATCATCATCGGCGGTGGCGACACCGGCGCGGACTGCCTCGGCACCTCGCACCGTCAGGGCGCGGCCAGCATCCACCAGTTCGAGATCATGCCGCGTCCGCCGGAGACCCGCGCCGACTCGACCCCATGGCCGACCTACCCCTTGATGTTCCGGGTGTCCTCGGCGCACGAAGAGGGCGGCGAGCGCGTGTTCTCGGTCAACACCGAGGAGTTCATCGGTGAGAACGGCCGCGTCACCGGCCTGCGGGCACACGAGGTCAAGATGAACGCCGGCAAGTTCGAGAAGGTCGAGGGGACCGACTTCGAGCTCAAGGCTGACCTGGTGCTGCTGGCCATGGGCTTCGTCGGACCGGAGAAGGAAGGCCTGCTCACCAAGCTGGGTGTCGAGCTGACCGACCGCGGAAACGTCTCCCGCGACAACAACTTCCAGACCTCGGTGCCCGGCGTGTTCGTCGCCGGCGACATGGGGCGTGGACAGTCGCTGATCGTGTGGGCGATCGCCGAGGGCCGGGCCGCTGCCGCGGGTGTGGATCGCTATCTGATGGGCAAGACCGCCCTGCCCGCGGTCATCAAGCCCACCGCCGCGCCGCAGCGCTAACTTGGTGAATCGGCCTCCTGCGAAGGCCGATTAAAATTGTTGTGTGCCGCCGACACTCAAAGTGAATCCACCAGTGCTGACCGCGTCGGCGCAGCAGGAGGAAACGCTCTCTTCGGAGTTGGCGGCACTGACAGTGGGACAACCACTGGCGGCGAGTGCTGCGGCACTCGCGGGTCTTCAGTCCGCCGCGGCAGCCAGTCAGTGCGAGACTGTGCTCGAGACAGCCAGAGACCTGTTGAGTACCGAGATGTCGCAGTACGCGACCAAGTTGCGCTCTGCGGCCACCGAGTATGAGAAGACCGATGGCGCGGCCGCTGAGGCATTGGGCAAGTTCGCCGGGCCGGCCCGCTACGAGACCGTCTGAGCTGTATGCCTGCGACACCGAGCACCGGCACAGCCATGCCGGTCACAATCAGCGTTGTCGAAGCCTCTCAGCCCCAGAGGCTTGTGGCCGAGGCCGCCAACGTGGGTCGGGCGGCGACGGCAGTGGCCGCGCAGATGGATTCGCATCGTGGCGTCGTTAATCAGCTCCGCAACGCCTGGGAAGGTTCATCCGCAGACGCTGCGGTGCGTTCGGCGGACAAGACGACGGTCCGTCAGGAGAAGTTGCACGACACGTTGACACGAACGCAGGCGGCGTTGCAGGACGGCGGAAATCAGCTCGGGGCGACGCGTCAGACGATTGTCGACAACGTCGCGCAGTTGACGCAACAGGGCTGGGACGTGTCCGACGAAGGCACTGTCAGCGTACGAGCCGGCGGTCCGCTGGATCAGCTGGCACAGAGGAGTCCCGTTGCTGCCATGCAGATTCGGCAGCTGGCGGCGCGCAACTCATTCCAGATGAAGACGCTGCTCGCCCAATTCGCTAGCCAGGACGCCGCTTTGGCTGGCAATCTTCGTCAGGCCACCGCAATGGGCTACGGCTCGGGCGACATGAAGACCTTTGTCCCTGTCCTTGTGGCCGCTGACCTGGCACTGTTGGCGGCGCTGGCTGCGGGAATCGTCACGTTCGCCGCGATCTTGGCCTTCACCGCGGAGCACTTTCCGAGTGTCGATCTCGGCGATCTCATCGACATCATGCCGTCGGACGTCAAGTCCGACGGCGGGCCTGGCGAATGGATCGAGGCCAATCGCAACGGTATGTCTGAACGGGCGAAGGCCTACGAGGAGCAGGTATCCGGCGCTCCGGCGGGTACGGAGTACGAAGTGCCGCGTGAGGGTGAGAACCCCGTCAAGTTCGATGGCTGGGACAAGGAAGCCAATGATGGCGAGGGCCTGCTGATCGAAGCCAAGGGCGAGGGTTATGACTGGATGGTGGGCAAGGACGGCAATTTCAAAGACCTCAAGGCTGTAGACAAGCTAGAGGACCAACTCAGCCGTCAAGCTGACGCTGCACGGCAGGCAGGCAAAGAGGTGGAGTGGCGGGTCGCTGAACCCCGAGTCGCGGAAGCGCTTGAGAAAATGGTTGCTGATGGCGGTTATGGCGACGTGATCAACGTCGAACACGTGCCGCCTGAGTGATTCTAGGATGGTGGAAATGACGTTGGATTTCATAGGTTCCTGGGGTGACCGCGCGGAGTCGTTGCGGCAGTCGGCCGAACGCATGCAGCGTTCGTGGCAATTACTTCCGCCCGAGCCGGGTGTGTATTCGCCTTGGTCATTGAAATTCTGGAACGCCGAAGATGTGCTGCAGCTGCAACCGGTGGCCGCCGACGACATCGATGCGATCGTCGATGCGGTCAGTTCGGTGACCGAACGGATCAATGAGGGCCCTCGGACTGTGCCCGGGGTTTACCTTGAGTTCGTACGAGAGAGGCTGGACGAGCCGGTCGTCGCATCTGGTGGCCCGCTATTTTCATATAAGGTGCGCTGCGGCTTCTCCGGACCGCGTGCGCTGCGCAACCACGTGTTTCTAGAGCTCGACCCAGCTGCAGGGGATCCCGCCGACGAAAGCGAGGTAGTACGGGGTTATCTCACTGCGCTGGTTGCCGCCTGGGAGCCGGAGTACGTGTCAGTGTGTACATACGCCTTTCACAAGGCACAACGGCATAAGAAGCCTCAGCAAGTACGAGTCGGTTGGATGACGTACATCCGCGACGACGTCCCATTGGACATGTCCGCCGTGCCGGAAGAGGTACACATCGAGATGGGTGACGGAGGGCGGTACCTGACGTTGTCGGGAACTCCGGACGAGCCGTCCCTCGATCAGGCGTTGGCGATACGGCGCGCGCTCGGTTACAGCGCTTGACGAGTTCTTTCCTGATCGCCCACCGCCGCACCGCAGCGCTAACCGCGCGCCAGCCGGGTGACCAACTCGGTTCGCGAATGCACGTTGGATTTCCGATAGACGTGCTGCAGATGGCTTTTCACGGTCGGAACGCTGATGAACAGGGCGCGGGAGATATCGCTGTTGCTCGCGCCCTGGGCCAGGAGGCCGACGACATCGCGTTCGCGGGCCGACAGGTTCCAGTGCTCGGGGACGGCCGACGAACTCGGTGCGCTGGGCAGTTGACCGAGCATGCAGTACGACTGCTCGACGAATCCGTGGGACTTCTGCAAGAACCGGAGCTCCTCCTTCGTGAAGTCGCCGTCCTTCGCGCTTTTCAGCAGGGAGATTCCGGCGACTATACGTCCGGCGTGACGTAGGTACAGTTCCGCCTCGTACCGGTAGCCCATCGGCCGGAAGAACTCCGCGTAGTAGTCCGTGCTGTCCAACCGCCGCCCGAGATCGTGCGACGTCGCCAGATCGGCACCCGATCCGGCGAATCGGCGGGGATGAAACGGATCCAGTTCATGGAAATAGCCGGTGTAGGGACCGTTCTCTTCGGGACGGATCCGGTCGAACACGTGCTCACCGGCGTTCATGGCGTGGTCAACCGAGTAGAAGACCAGGCCCGAGACACGGACGAACCGCGACAGGAATTCCATGGTGTTGCGCTTGAACGCGGTGTTGAAATCCGTCGCGGCCACCGACATCTCAACATCCTCCATACCAACCCGAACCCCGCCGGTTACGGACTTCATCCTTTCGGATGATTCTCCCCCGGGTTGGCCGTTCATAGAGTGCCGGTGTGAGCAGAACACTCGTCCGAGCCTCGAAGATCCTGACCTTCGATGAGACCAGGCCGATGGCCGAATCCGTCCTCCTCGACGACGGTGTGATCGTCGAGGCCGGCAGTTTCGCGGACCTTACCGACTCCGCGGGGCCGGACGCCCAGATCATGGACGCGGGCGACGCCGTGGTGATGCCCGGCCTGATCGACACGCATCCCCACGTGATGCACTTCGGTGCACTGCGCGGCGGCCTGGTCGATCTGAGCGATGCCGTGGACCACGCCGACATCGTGGCGCGGATTCGCACCCGCGCCGCCGACACCCCGTCCGGCGAATGGATCATCTGTACGCCCGTCGGTGAAGCGCACTACTTCATCCGCAGGTCATGGCGGGATCTCGCCGAACGCCGCCTGCCCGATCGTCACACCCTCGACCTGGCCACCACCGAGCACCCGGTACTCATCCAGGCCTGGGCGCCGCGGACGCCCAACATCGTGGCGTTCAACAGCGCCGGCTTGCGCGCGGTGGGCCTGTCGGACTTCATCCCCGACCAGGTGTGCGACGTCGAGATCGACAAGGACGAACACGGCCGGTTGACCGGCATCCTGCGCGGGCCGGTCAACAACTACTACACCTACGACCCGTTCTGGGGTCAGATCCTGCTCAAGCTGCCACCGCTGAATCCGGCCCACGCGGTCCCCGGCGTCCTCGACGAGATGGCGCGGTTCTCCGCTCGGGGCGTGACCACGCTGTACGAGGGACACGCGATGGAGCCGATCCACCTCCAGATGTATCAGCACTTACGTAGCGCCGGGATGCTCACCATGCGCGTCCAGGCGACGTTCGACGTCGAGTCGGTGATCTTCTATCCCTTCGAACCGCTGTCACTGTCCGATTTCGACGAACAGCTGAAAACCCTTGCGCCCCAGTCATCCGATACCACCGACGAGCTGTTCCGAATCGCCGGTATGACGATCAGCCCCGGCGGGCCCTGTTTTGCCGGTCATTTCGCGATGCACGAGACGTACGCGGACCCGTTCGGCAGGCCCACCAAGGGGAATCGATTCGTCTCGCTCGAAAAAGAGGAGTCGTTCGTCCGGTTCTGCGCGGAGAACGGAATCAGGGCGAACATCTGTATCGGGTCCTACCGCGAGCATGACGACTTCCTGGAGATCGCCGAACGCGTCGTCACCGAACACGACTTTCGCGACAAGAACTGGATTCTGCAGCACGCCATCACCATCAGTCCCGATCATGTGCGCCGGTACAAAGCCCTCGGTTTCCAGGTCACCACGTCCGTCGGATTCGCGTGGGGCAAGGGCGCGATCTACGACGAGCGCATCGGCAGGCATGTCTGGCGCGACATGGTGCCGCTGCGGCGACTGCTCGATGCGGGTCTCGACGTCTCCGGCGGATCGGATTGGGGCCCCAAGAACCCCTGGGAGCAGATCGCGCTGGCGCAAACACACGAGATCGCCGGCACCGACCTGCGCAACGACGGGCCCGACCAGGTGATCACCCGGATGGAGTCGCTTGCCATGTGGACGACGAGCGCCGCGAAAATCCTGGGCTGGGACGAGATCGGGTCCATTCGGCCGGGCAACCACGCCGACCTGATCTTCGTCGATCGTGACCCGTCGACGTGCGATGTCGAGGAGCTGAAACACACGCGCGTCCACCGGACGTTGCTGGCGGGGAACATCGTTCACGACGACGGTGTGCTCTGATGAGACCGGACGAATACGCGCAGTACGACGCGACCGGACTCGCCGAGCTGATCCGCGACAACCAGGTGTCGGTGGCCGAGGTGCACGACGCGGCCCGTGGCGCGATCGAGGCGGTCAACCCGGCGCTCAACGCGGTGGTCGCCGGACCCTGGGAGGTGGCGCTCGACTGCGACGGGGATGGCGCCTTCGCGGGGATCCCCTTCGCGCTCAAGGATTTCGCGATACACGCCGCCGGGGTGCCGACGCGATTCGGCAGCCGGCTGACCGGCCAGGGCGTGGCGTTTCCGCACGACACCGAACTGATGAAGCGCTTCCGGGCGGCCGGGCTCGCCGCCGTCGCGCTCACCACCACCCCGGAGTTCGCGTTCAACGGCAACACCGAACCGGTCACCCAGGGATCGACGCGCAACCCGTGGGACCGAGCACGAAGTGCCGGCGGTTCGAGTGGTGGCTCAGCGGTGCTGGTGGCTGCCCGCGCTCTCCCGATCGCCCATGCCACCGACGGTGGCGGATCCATCCGGATTCCCGCTTCGGCCAACGGATTGGTCGGTCTCAAGCCGAGCCGCGGCCGGGTGTCTGTCGCACCGGACGCGAGTGAGCCGCTGTCCGGGTTGGGGGTCGAGTTCGGGCTGACGCGTTCGGTGCGGGACTGCGCGGCACTGCTCGATGCGGTGAGCGGAGCGGCGCCCGGCGACAAGTACGTCATCCGCGACCCGGCGTGTCCCTACATCGACGAGATCGGCCGGGACCCGGGCGGATTGCGCATCGCGATCCACACCGAGTCCTGGTCCGGCGACCCCGTCGATCCGGAGGTGGTCGCCGCCGTCGCCGCTGTCGGGTCCGTGCTCGAAGGCTTGGGACATCACGTCCGGCCCGATTCACCGGTCTTCCGCTGGGATCAGTTCGTCGACGCCAACCTGCCGGTATGGAGTGTGTCTCTGGCCGAAGGCATCGACGCGCTCGCCGCGGCGGTGGGGACCACGCCCGGTGCACACAACCTCGAAGCGACCACCTTGGCATGCGCTGAGCACGGCCGACGCGTCACGGCCACCGAACTGGGCGGTGCACTCGCGGTCTTCAACGAGGTTTCCCGCACTGTCGGAACATTTTTCACCGAGTACGATCTGCTGCTCACCCCCACACTGAGCCGGCCACCCCAACTGCTGGGCGACCTCGATTCCGACGATGCGTCGCTCACACCCGGGCAATGGATGCGGAAACTGCTCGGCGTGTGTTCGTTCACCCCGCTGTTCAATGCCACCGGGGGACCGGCGATCAGCCTGCCGCTGGGATGTACCCGGTCCGGGTTGCCGATCGGTGTTCAGCTGGCCGCCCCCATGTGTGACGAAGGCACGCTCATCGCCGTTGCCGCTCAATTGGAGACGGCGATGCCGTGGGCTCATCGGATGCCGGAGGTGAACGCCTGTGGACGCTGACAACGGCAGGGCGCCGATCGCGCCCTATCTGGCCGTGGGCCTGTCGACGGTGGTACGCAACATCGAACGGCGATCGCAGATCCAGGCGAACCTCGACGTCATCGAGGACACCGTGCATGCCGCGGTGTCGACGGTTTCGATCAACATGCCGGTCAAGCTCGTCGCCCTCGCCGAAGGTGCCCTGACCGGCTTCGGCGACGAGGCCTTCGACATCCCGCACGTGCGAGCCGCACGGGAGATGTTCATCGACATCCCCGGGCCCGAGACCGAGCGACTAGGTGCACTTGCCCGGCAACACGGGATCTATCTCATCGCTCAGTGCAAGGCCAGGTGGCCCGAGGTGATGCCGGACCGCTATTTCAACTCGATGATCGCGATCTCCCCGGCCGGGGAGGTGGTCCATCGGGCGACGAAGAACCACGTCTGGTGCCGCGAACGGTCCTGCACTCCACACGACGTGTACGACCGGTGGGTCGAACTGTTCGGCGACGGGCTCGACGCGTTCTATCCGGTTCTGCGGACCCCGGACATCGGTACGATCGGCACGATCTGTTGCAGCGACGGAGAATATCCGGAAGCCGTGCGGGCCCTGGCATTTCAGGGTGCCGAGGTGGTGTACCGGCCGAGCGAGGCAGTGCCGATGACACAGGCCGGGTCCGACCCGGGCGGGACGTGGTTACTGCAGAACCGGGCGCATGCGCATTTCAACAGCCTGTACATGATCTGCCCGAACACCGGGCCGGTCTATGCGACCCAAGACGCGGCGCACGCCTTCGACATCGCCGGCGGTAACTCCCACATCGTCGACTACAACGGAGCGGTCCTCGGTCACACCGTGTCCGGGCACAACTCGGTGGTCGCGGGCGTGATCGACATCGAGGCCCTGCGCCAGTTCCGGGTGATGAACCTGAACTCGAACTGGCTCAAGGATCTGCGGACCGAGATCTTCCGCCACATGTACGACGACCCGATCCACCCCAAGAATCTGTGGCTCGAGCGCGAACCCGTGCGCCACGCCGAGGCCGACGAGATCTACCGGGCCAACATCGCGCGGCTGCTCGCCCGCGGGGCATACACGCCGCCGGCGCACAGCTTTCCCGGCGCCGGGATAACAGGAGAAGATTGAGAGATCTCTTAATTAGCTCCTGTGTCGTGCATCACGTCGTATGGGGGCCTCGATTCGCACAGAAATGTGATCCACATCTCGAGTTTGGCTGATTTCAACGCCACATTGGTCACAACAGTCTCATCAGAAACAGATGACATTTCTGCGGCGTGGCATACGCAGTTTGCCACAAGTCGGGTATCTAATGACGGGGTGAGAGTGCTGCGGTAACGTGGAACTACGGATACAGCTACCAGTACGTCGCAGGAGTGATCACCGTGTACATCAATCCGATCAGTCGGTCACGGATGGGTCGAATTGCCTGGTCATTGTTCCGTCACCCGATGAAGAGCCGTGAATTCCCGGCGAAGAACGAACGCCTGGTCACGGCCGACGAGCTACTTCGCTTCGGCGTCTGACGGGTATCCGTCCCGATAGCTGAACGCCCTCGAACCGACGTCACTGCGTCGATCCGAGGGCGTAGCCGTGTCCGGGTCAGCTCGTCAGCTGACCGGACTCCCGAATCGCCTCGGCCAGGGGTTCCAGCACGGCCGGGTCGTAAGGCGGCGGTAGGTAGATGATCGCCAGATCCAGACCTTCGGCGCCGAGCGCGGCAGCCTCGTCGACGACCTTGGCGTAGTCGTGGTCCGCACCCAGACGCACGTGCGCCGACAGGGTGATCTCCTTGGGGTCGCGGCCGATGTCGGCACAATGCGCGGCCAGCACATCGCGCTTGCGGGCGAACTCCTCGGGCGGACCGCCGACGAAGTTCCAGTGATCGGCGTACTTCGCGGTGATCCGCAACGTCCTTTTCTCGCCGCTGCCGCCGATGCAGAACGGCGGGTGCGGCTGCTGCGGGCCCTTGGGCTCGTTGCGGGCGTCCTTGAGTTGGTAGAACTTGCCGTCGAACGTCGTCGTCTCCTGGGTCAGCAGACCCTTGAGGACCTCGCAGGCCTCCTCGAAACGGTCGAAACGCTCCTTGATCGAGCCCAGTTCGATGCCGTATGCGCCCGACTCCTCTTCGTTCCAGCCGGCGCCGATGCCGAGTTCGAGGCGGCCGTTGGAGACGATGTCGAGGGCCGAGGCCATGTTGGCCAACACGGCGGGATGACGGTAGTGGATGCCGGTGACGAGCACCCCGACCCGCAAGCGCTCGGTGGCCTGCGCCAGCGCGGTCAGGGTCGTCCAGCCTTCGAGGCACGGGCCGGACGAGTCGGAGAAGATCGGATAGAAGTGGTCGAACGTCCAGCCGGATTCATAGACGTCGATCGTGTCGGCAGCTTTCCAGATGGCAAGCATGTCGGCCCAGGTCGTGTTCTGCGGGGAGGTTTTGAAGGCAAAGCGCACTCTTCAAAAACTAGTCGCGGCGCCTGGTTCATTCCTGAACGTCGCACTCGGTGCTGATTCCGTATCTTCAGTGCCATTTGGCCGCCGCAATCGGTAGTGTCGGGCAGGGAAATGTACGGAATCCCCCGATTAGACCCGTCTGGGAGTGAACATGAGCGAGTACGCAGTCACCGATCCGGCGACCTCCGAGGTGGTCGCCACCTACCCGACCTCGACCGACGCCGAGATCCAGGCCGCGATCGAGGCTGCCACCAAGACCGGACGTAGCTGGGCGCGCACCACCACGGTCGCCGAGCGGGCCGCGCTCATCGGCAAGGTCGCCGCCCTGCACGAGCAGCGCCGCGAGCAGCTCGCCGACGTCATCGTCCGTGAGATGGGCAAGCCGCGTGACCAGGCCCTGGGTGAGGTCGATTTCAGCGCCGCCATCTACCAGTACTACGCGGACAACGCCGAGAAGTTCCTGGCAGACGAGCAGATCACCCTGCTCGACGGGGAAGGCACCGCGGTGGTCAAGCGAGGCCCGATCGGCGTGCTGCTCGGCATCATGCCGTGGAACTACCCCTACTACCAGGTCGCCCGGTTCGCCGGCCCAAACTTGGTGGTGGGCAACACAATTCTGCTCAAGCATGCCCCGCAGTGCCCCGAATCCGCCGAGCTGCTGCAGCTGATCTTCCTCGAGGCCGGATTCCCGCAGGGTGCCTACATCGACATCCGGGCCACCAATGACCAGGTTGCCGAGATCATCGCCGATCCGCGGGTGGCCGCGGTGTCACTGACCGGGTCCGAACGGGCCGGCGCCGCGGTGGCCGAGATCGCCGGCCGCAACCTCAAGAAGTGCGTCCTGGAGCTCGGCGGCTCCGACCCGTTCATCGTGCTGTCCACCGATGACCTCGACGCCACCGTCGCGTCCGCGGTCGAGGGCCGGATGGAGAACACCGGGCAGGCCTGCAACGCCGCCAAGCGGTTCATCGTCGCCGAGAATCTCTACGACGACTTCCTGACCAAGTTCACCGAGAAGCTGCTGGCCGCGGCCGACGGAATCGCCCCGCTGTCGTCGGAATTGGCTGCCGAGCGCCTCGAGCAGCAGGTCAAGGCCGCCGTCGACCAGGGCGCCAAGCTGACCTCGGCCGGTGAGCGGCGCGGCGCGTTCTATCCGCCTGCGGTGCTCACCGGTGTCACCGAGGACAACGACGCCTACCGGCAGGAACTGTTCGGCCCGGTGGCCGTGGTGTACAAGGCCGGCTCCGAGGACGAGGCCGTCGAGATCGCCAACGACACCCCGTTCGGGCTCGGCTCGTATGTCTTCACCACCGATCCCGAGCAGGCCGCCCGCGTGGCCGACCGGATCGACGCCGGCATGGTGTTCGTCAACGCGGTCGGGGCCGAAGGCGCCGAGCTGCCGTTCGGTGGCGTCAAGCGATCCGGTTTCGGACGCGAGCTCGGCAAGTACGGCATGGACGAATTCGTGAACAAGAAGTTGATTCGTACGGTCACCTAACGTGCGTACGCGCATGTTCGACCGCGTCATCGAGCGAATCGAGCAGGTGGTTCTCGTGTCGTAGCGACTCGAACACGCCGACGTTGGCCAGCAACTCGGCGTGTTCGGGACGAACACCCTTGATGATCACCGTGATACCGCGCGACTCCAGATCGGCGGCGATCTCGGCGAGAGTATGTGCGCCGGTGGCATCAAGCATGCCGAGTTGCGACATCCGGATGATGACGACGGATGTGTGCGGATGTTCGGCGTCCACGATTGCGTTCGAAATGCGTTCGGCCGCACCAAAGAACATGGCGCCATCGAGCCGCAGCAGTGCGATTTGATCGTCACCGGGCAGGTGCGGTCCGGGCAGTTCCTCGCGGACCACACTGCTGCGTCGGGCGACCGAGCGCAACGCGAAAAACGCCGCGACGACGATGCCGATCTCGACGGCCTCGATCAGGTCGAAGCACACGGTGACCACCGCGGTCAGGACGAAGGTCAGTGCGTCGGATCGGGTGGAGCGCATGATCTTCCGGATCGTGCGCGCCGAGATCATCCGGAACGACGTCACCATCAGCACGCCGGACAGCGCCGCGAGCGGAATAGCCGAAACGGGTCCGGTCGCCAGATAGACCACACCCAGCAGCACCAGCGAGTGCACGATCGCCGCGGCCCTGGTTCTGGCGCCGGACCGGATGTTGACGGCGGTACGGGCGATCGCACCGGTTGCGGGCATACCACCGAACACGCCCGAGGCCATCGAGGCCAGGCCCTGCCCCACCAGTTCACGGTCGGGGTCATACGGCCCGGTCGGCGACATGGTTGCGGCGACCCGCGCCGAGAGCAGGGATTCGATGGCTGCCAGCGCGGCGATCGCCAGTGCGGCACCGAGCAGGGACTGTAAGGCGCCGAGGTCGGCGTGAGGCAGCACCGGGGCGGGCAGATGCGACGGCAGCTCGCCGATCGAGGCCACCGGGATATGCAGCACGCCGACCAGAACCGTGACCACGACGACCGCTGTCAGTGACTCGGGAATGGCACGGTGCAAGCGGGGGAGGGCGATCATCAGCAATGCGACAACAGCCACCACCCCAAGGGTTTTCGCGGCGGCCGCCCAATCGGCCTGGGTTATCACGTCGAACGCTGCCGGTAGTGTGCGCTCACCGGCAGGCGCCGGACGCGCGACCGCGGCGGGCACCTGCTGCAGGAAGATGATCATCGCGATGCCCAGGGTGAACCCCTCGATCACCGGCCATGGAATGAACGTCACCGCCCGGCCCAACCCGGTGATGCCCGCCACCAGCACCACCAGTCCCGCCACCAGCGTGACGAGCGCGATGCTGGCGAGCCCGTGTTGCGCGACGATCGGGGCGAGGATGACGGCCATCGCTCCCGTCGGTCCGGACACCTGCACATGAGAGCCGCCGAACACCGCCGCGACCAGGCCGGCAACCACTGCCGTGATGAGGCCAGCCGCCGCCCCGACTCCCGAGCTGATCCCGAACGCCAACGCCAACGGCAGTGCCACCACGCCGACGGTCACACCGGCGAGAATGTCGCCGCGCCACGAGCGCGGCAGTTCGGCGTAATCATCGCGATGGGGCAGGAAACGAGCCGCCGCGCTCATCATCATGAACCGTGCCCGATCGGCGGCAGCGCCTGCAGCGTCTCCAATTGATCGCGTCGCGCGCCGAGAGTGTCGGCCAGGAAGGTCCTGGCGATCACCAGCAATTCCGAGATCTTGGGGTGCGCGAGCTCGTAGAACACCGCATTTCCGACGCGCCGTCCGCTGACCACCTGGTGACGCTTGAGGACCGCCAGGTGCTGGCTCAGCAGCGTCGGCTCGATGCCGGTCTCGGCGAGAATCTCGCTGACCGGCGTGGGTTTGCCGGCGGCGGAGAGGATCTCGAGAATCCGGATCCGCGCCGGATGGGCCAGGGCCTTGAACAGGTTGGCCTTGATCTCGTACAGCGGTTGTTCGGGGCTGCCGAGGAAGTGGTGGGGCACGCTACCACCTGAAGATTTGATGGATTGAAGGAAGTCGCAATCCAATGTAGCCGGGTGCCGCCGCGTCCTGCAACCTGCACACTGGAGCCCATGGATCCGGTGACCGCACTGCGCCAGATCGCGTACTACAAGGACCGGGCCCGGGAAGACCCGCGTCGGGTGATGGCGTACCGCAACGCCGCGGATACGGTCGAAGCGTTGAGCGATGCTCAACGGGAACGCCTCGGGGCGACGAACGGGTGGCAGTCATTGCCCGGTGTCGGTCCCAAGACCGCGAAGGTGATCGCCCAGGCCTGGGCCGGGCGGGAGCCGGACACCCTGGTCGAATTGCGCTCGGCTGCCAAGGATCTCGGTGGCGGCGAGGTGCGGGCCGCGCTCAAGGGTGACCTGCACGTGCACTCCAACTGGTCGGACGGCTCCGCGCCGATCGAGGAGATGATGCTGGCCGCCCGAGATCTGGGCCATGAGTACTGTGCGCTGACCGACCACTCGCCGCGGCTCAAGATCGCCAACGGCCTGTCCCCGGACCGGTTGCGCGAGCAGCTCGACGTCATCGAGGAACTCCGTGAACGCGTCGCACCGATGCGCATCCTCACCGGCATCGAGGTCGACATCCTCGAAGACGGCTCCCTGGACCAGGAACCCGAACTGCTGGAGCGCCTCGACGTGGTGGTGGCCAGCGTGCACTCCAAGCTCGCCATGGACGCCGCGGCGATGACCCGGCGCATGATCACCGCGGTGTCGAGCCCGCACACCGACGTCCTCGGTCACTGCACCGGACGGCTGGTCACCGGCGGGCGCGGCATGCGGCCCGAGTCGAAGTTCGACGCCGAGAAGGTGTTCGGGGCTTGCCGGGACCACGGCACGGCCGTCGAGATCAACTCCCGACCGGAGCGGCGCGACCCGCCCACCCGTCTGCTGAAACTGGCCCTCGACATCGGCTGCGTGTTCAGTATCGACACCGACTCCCACGCACCTGGCCAGCTGGACTTCCTCGGATACGGGGCGCAGCGGGCCCTGGATGCCGAGGTGCCGATCGAGCGGATCGTCAACAGCTGGCCCGCCGAGCAGCTCCTGGAATGGACGTCAAGCCGCTGAGGTGAACGGATTGTGCTCGGCGATCCCCGAAAGCGATTCGCCGGATGCGTGAGACTACTCAGATCCGGCCGGTCTAAGCTCACGCGATGCATGCGGATCTCGGCATCGACACCGTCATCACCCTGCTGGCCGCCGGACTGATCTTCCTGCTGGCACTGGTGCTCGGGGTATGGAAATACCGGCAGATGGCCACCAGTGAAAACCACCTGGCCCACCCGTACGTCGACATCGCCCACCGGGCAGCCCTGCTGTACTCCTTCGCGACGCTGCTGGCCGCGGTGTTCGTCGAACTCAGTGCGTGGCCGACCTGGGTGAACCTCACCGCGGCCATGGTGCTGGTGCTGTTCTTCGTGATCGCGATCGGTAGCTACATCGAGCACGGCGCCAAGCGTGACACCACCAATCAGTTCGAGCGGCCCAGCGCAGGCCTGCGTGTCGGAATGGTGGCGCTCATCGTCGGTGAGATCGGCGGGTTCGCCGTGCTGCTTGCGGGATTCATTGCCGCGCAGTTCTTTTAGTAGGGCAGAGTGGGCATCTCCAAACCCGGGTCGCGGCCGACCAGCACACCGCGCGTCAGCATCGCGTTACCGAAGCGCCGCCGCACCTCGTCGATCGCGCCGTCGATCGCCACCGGATCCGGCTCGGACTCGAAGGGCAATTCGAGCTGCTGACTGCCCTCGTGGTCAATGTTGGACACCGCGAACCCGATCAGCGTGAGCCCACGCTCGGCGATCACCGGGGCGGCGGCCGTCACCAATGCGCGGGCGGCGGCCAGGATGGCCTCGGTCGATGCAGTGGCCCGGGGCAGGGTGTGCGACCGCGTCGCCCGGCCGAAATCGTCGAAGCGCAAACGCAATACGACCGTGCGGCCGGTACGGCCCGCGCCACGCATGCGGCGGGTGATGCGGTCGACGAGGTTGATCACCACGGCGTCCACCTCGGCGGCCGACATGGTGTTGCCACGGCGCCCCAACGCACGTTGGGCACCGACCGAACTGCGGCGCACACCGGTGGTCACGCGGCGCCGATCGATGTTGCGCGACAACGCATACAGCTGGCGGGCCATCGCCCCGCCGACCATGGTGCCCAGCGCCGATTCGGACAGCTCGGCCACGTCGGCGACGGTCTCGACGCCATGGGCATGCAGCTTCTCGGCGGTCTTGGCCCCCACACCCCACAGCCGGCGCACCGGCAGGGGATGCAGGAACGCCAACTCGCGGTCCGGCGGCACCATCAGCAGGCCGTCCGGTTTGGCCACCTGGCTGGCCACCTTGGCCAGGAACTTCGTGCGGGCGATGCCCACGGTGATGGGCAGCCCCACCTGCTCGCTGACCTGCTCGCGCAGCCGCCGGGCGATCTCGACCGGGGTGCCCGACACCCGGCCCAGCCCGGACACGTCGAGAAACGCCTCATCCACCGACAGTGGCTCCACCACCGGCGTCGTGTCTTCAAAGACCCTGAACACCTCTCGGCTCGCTTCTGAATAAGCCGACATTCGCGGTGGCACCACCACGGCCTGCGGGCACAACGCGCGCGCCTGCCTGCCACCCATCGCGGTGCGGACGCCGAACGCCTTGGCCTCGTAACTGGCCGCCAGCACCACGCCGCCGCCGACGATCACCGGGCGCCCGCGCAAAGCCGGATCGTCACGCTGCTCGACCGATGCGTAGAACGAATCGAGATCAGCGTGCAGGATGGCCGCCGCATCGCACACGAACATATGTTCGCATAACCGGCCGACGGGTTACGCGGCGTCGCCGTAGATGCTGTTCAGCCAGATGTGGGCGAGGGTGTCGACCACCTTGTCGTAGTCGACGGCGGGCTGTTCGGTGCCGAGGGCGGCCATCATGGTTCGCTCGTTCATCAGGTTGAGCGAGGTCGCCAGGTCCATGGCCGGGATGGTGTCCGGGGCGGCGCCCCGTTGGCGCTCGGCGGTGATCAGCGCGGCCGTCAGACCGATCCACTTCTGCATGAGCCCGGACCAGAACGTGCGGAACTCGGGGCTGCTGTTCAACGCCTCGGTGCCGGCCCGGGCGGTGGCGGGATGCGATCCGAACGAGCTGAAGAAGATCTCGATGCCGTGGCGGATGGCGCGCTTCGGATCGGACGGCATGTCCTCCAGGGCGCTGTCGAAGCCGGTGTCCGCTCGCTTGATCAGCGGATCGAGTAGTGACAGCAGGACGGCTTCCTTGGAGGGGAAGTAGAAGTAGAACGTCGGCCGGGAGATTCCGGCGCCTTTGGCCAGGTCATCGACCGAAATATCGGCGAAGTTCTTGGTCTCCAGCAGCTGGCGGGCGGTTGCGAGAATCGCGGCCTCGCGGTCGTCGCCCGACGGGCGGGCGGCCCGGC
>NZ_LT546207.1:4870115-4873504 GCF_900078665.2 Mycolicibacterium houstonense
GCCTAACACTGTGTTGAATTTATCGACAGGGTGTTGACCGACTCAACACCGTGTTGATACCGTCGGTCCCATGAACGAACACTTCGATGTTGTGATCGTCGGTGCCGGCATCTCCGGCATCAGTACCGCCTGGCACTTGCAGAACCGCTGCCCGACCAAGAGCTACGTGATCCTCGAGCGTCGCGAGAACATCGGCGGCACCTGGGACCTGTTCAAATACCCGGGCATCCGCTCCGACTCGGACATGTTCACCCTCGGATTCCGGTTCAAGCCGTGGGAGTCGGCCAAGTCCATCGCCGACGGCCAGTCGATCTGGAACTACATCAACGAGGCCGCCGACGAGAACGGCATCCGCAACCACATCCGCACCGGTCACCGGGTCCTGTCGGTCGACTGGTCGGACGCCGAGAACCGCTGGACCGTGGACGTCGAGCACAACGGCGAAACCAAGCAGATCACCGCGTCGTTCCTCTCGGTGTGCAGCGGCTACTACAACTACGACGAGGGCTACTCGCCCGAGTTCCCGGGTGCGGCTGACTTCAAGGGCCAGATCATCCACCCGCAGCACTGGCCGGAGGACCTGGACTACACGGGCAAGAACGTCGTCGTGATCGGCTCCGGTGCCACCGCGGTGACGCTGATCCCGTCACTGGTCAACGGCGGCGTCGGTCATGTGACGATGCTGCAGCGCTCGCCCACCTACATCGGCTCGCTGCCGCTGGAAGATCCGGTCGCGCTGCGCACCAACAAGTACCTGCCGAAGAACCTGGCGCACTTCGTCAACCGGTGGAAGCAGATCGGTTACAGCACCGGGCAGTACCAGGTCGCCCGCAATTTCCCGGCAGTGTTCAAGAAGGTGCTGCGCCGCATGGCCGAGCGCCGGCTGCCCGAGGGCTTCGACTACGACAAGCACTTCAGCCCGCGCTACAACCCGTGGGACGAGCGAGTCTGCCTGGCGCCCAACGGAGACCTGTTCAAGGCCATCCGCTCCGGCAAGGCGGGCGTGGTCACCGACACCATCGAGACCTTCACCGAGACCGGCATCAAGCTGACCTCCGGGGAGGAGCTGCCGGCCGACATCATCGTCACCGCAACCGGTTTGAACATGCAGCTGTTCGGTGGCGCGGTGGCCAACCGCAACGGTGAGCCGATCGACCTGACCAAGGCCATGACCTACAAGGGTCTGATGCTCTCGGGTGTGCCGAACATGGCCATCACCTTCGGCTACACCAACGCGTCGTGGACCCTCAAGGCCGACCTGGTGTCGGAGTTCATCTGCCGCGTCCTGAACTACATGGATGCCAACGGTTTCGACCGTGTCGAGCCGCAGCACCCCGGCGACAGTGTCAAGGAGTTGCCGTTCATGGACTTCACCCCGGGCTACTTCCGCCGGGCCATGGACAGCCTGCCCAAGTCGGGCTCGGAAGCGCCGTGGAAGCTCAAGCAGAACTACTTCTTCGACATGCGCACGATCCGCTACGGCAAGGTCGACGAGGAGTCGCTGCACTTCACAAAACACCGTGCGGCCGTGACGGTTTAAGTCCGCTGAGAACCTAAGAAGCCCCCACTGCACAGTGGGGGCTTCTCTCGTCTGGCGCTAGGACGCGACGACGTGGCTTACTTGTCGTCTCCGACGACGACGATGCCGTCCTCGTCGGCGTAGGCGATCTCGCCCGGGACGAACGTCACGCCGCCGAAGCTGACCTCGACGTCGCGCTCGCCCTCCCCGGTCTTGGTGCCCTTACGCGGGTTGGTGCCCAGGGCCTTGATGCCGACGTCGATGGTGCGCAACGCGGCCGCATCCCGTACCGCGCCGTGCACGATCACCCCGGACCAGCCGTTGTCGGCGGCCAGCCCGGCGATGATGTCACCCACCAGTGCGGTGTGCAGCGACCCGTCGCCGTCGACCACGAGCACCCCGCCGTTGCCGGGAGTGGACAGGATCGACTTCAGCAGCGCGTTGTCCTGGAAACAGCGCACCGTGGTGATCGGCCCGGCGAACATGGTCTTGCCGCCGTAGTTCTGCAGCTGCAGGTCGCAGCTGCGGACATCGGGGTAGATCTCGTCGACCAGATCAGCGGTGGCGCGCGGTTCGATACTCACCCGGCGATTATCGCAGGACGCTATCGGCCGATGCTGTGCACGATGATGTCGTGCACGAACTGGGCCAGGCCGGGTTCGGCGTCGTCGTAGTAGCGGGTGAACCGCTCGTCCTCGACGTAGATGGTGGCCAGGCAGACGTGCATGTCGTCGCTGCAGTCGTAGAACCGCGAGATGTTGGCGCGATGCCGGGCCGCCAGTTCGTTGGCCGGTGCCGACCCGGGACGCACCCCGGCGCGCTTCCCTTCGGCCAGGGCCGCGAGCAGCGCATCGTTCTCGGCCTTGAACTCGATCCAGTCCTGCTTGGTCATCTGCGCCGTGCGCTGCCGGGACTGCCGCCATTCCTCGGTATCACCCCAGCGCTCGCGGGCCTCGTCGTCGTGCTCGTCGAAAACCGCACTGCCGAAGATCTCCACCTGTTCCTCGGCGGTCAACTGAATTCCCTTGTCGTGGGCGCTCATCAATTCCTCCACTGCCTTGATGGTCTGCTGCAACTGCTCGGCTTGATCGCACAGCAGGCTGTGCTGGCGTTGCAGGTGGGCGAGCACGTCGGCATCGGGGTCGTCGAGCACGGACCGGATCTCGTCCAGCGCCAGCCCGACGGACCGATACACCAGCACCAGGTGCAACCGCTCGATGTCGGCGTCGGTGTAACCGCGATAACCCGCCGCGGTACGCACACTGGGCACCACCAGGCCGATGTGGTCGTAGTGATGCAGGGTCCGCACGGAGACACCCGTCAGTGCGGCGACCGCGCCGACGGACCTCACCTGTGGATTCGCGTGCATGAGGCCACTATCGACCCTGACGTCGCGTCAGGGTCAAGCCCGGATCAGCTGTCCTCGGAATGTCTGCGGCTCAGCAGGACCAAGATCACGGCCAACACGCCGACGGCCACCGCCGCGGCGAGTGGCACCTTGGATGACGGGGTCTCACGCAGCGGGGCCGGCACCGGGCCTGACACCGGGTTGGTGGCCGAGGAGACGGTCGACTTGGCCTGTGCGGCAGCCTCTTTGGCCGCCGACCGGACATCGGCCAACGGGGTGACGGGAGCCGGAGTGGGCTCGACCGGAGTCGGTGTCGGCTTCGGCTCGGCCGGAGTCGCGGCCTGCGGTGGAGCAGGTGGAGCCTTCTTGGCCGGGGCTTTCTTGGCGGGCGCCTTCTTGGCGGCCTTGGCCGGAGCCTTCTTCGCCGCAGCCTTCTTGGCAGGCGCCTTCTTGGCCGGGGTCTTCTTGGCCGGCGGCGGGCCGGGCTTGGGAGCGGGCGCGGGCGGAGCAGGATCCGCGCCG
>NZ_LT546207.1:4873712-4874361 GCF_900078665.2 Mycolicibacterium houstonense
CCGCGCCGGCCGCGGACGCGTCGGCGGAAGCCGATTCGGCCGGGGCCTCGGGCTTCTCGGCGGGGTGATCCTGCTGCTCTGCCATCTGGCTGCTCCTTTGCAGTATCTGGTGTTCCGCGCCAGCGCGGGGTGTGGGGGCCGGCAGTGTTTCCATCATGCCAGGCGCCACGGTGGTCAACCCGTGACGGCCAGAGCGGCGGCCAGCGTGACCGCCACGGCCATGACGGCCAACTCGACCGACGACCGGGTCCGCGACAGTGCGGCGCTGCTGCGATGCGCGCGTGCCGCGGGCAGCCACTCCGACCTGTTCCGCCAGGCCAGCGCCAGCAGCACGGCGGTCACGACCACCTTGGCCGTCAACACCCGGCCGTAGCCGGTTCCCCACAACTCGGACGGCGAATTCAGCCGGATCGCTGCCCCGGCCACTCCTGCCACCAGCAGCGCACCCACACACGACAGCGACAGTTGCGAGAACCGCGGCAATACCCGGGCCCACTGACCGCGGTGCGTCACCGTCAGCACCAGTGCCGCGAGCACGCCGCACCACACCGCCGCGGCAAGGGCGTGCACCGCGACGGCCATGCCGCCGACCGGGCTTTCCGACAGATGGCCGGCCAGGGTGCGGGCGGCCATCCCGACGGCCGCGATC
>NZ_LT546207.1:4874567-4876495 GCF_900078665.2 Mycolicibacterium houstonense
GTGTTCGGCGCGCGTGGACTCCGGCGGGGTGCCGCTCAGCGTCAGCTGCGGCGCCGGGTGCTCGGGCTCGCTGCCGTCGGGCAGCGGGGCCTGGTCCCAGCGGACCACCGAGCCGTCGGAATAGGTCTGGGTGGTCGGGAAGCTCACCGTCTCGGCGTCGGGCAGCTTCACAGAGACTCGGAACAGCGCGAACTGTTCGGCCGAGATGCCCACGCCCGGGTTCGCCGTCCAGGTCACCGCCCGGACGGTCCCGGCCGAGGTGTCGCGGTCCAGTTTGGCCGTCCAGCCCGGCACCACCTCGGTGCGGGCCGACGCCACACCGGGCAGGTCGACCGTCAATTGTGTGGTCAGGGCGCCGGTATCGGATTCGCCGGGAACCCGGAAGGTGAGCACCGAGGTGGTCCCCGGAGTCGGATTGTCGGCATCGACATGGACGTGGGCCCATGCCGGTGCGGCGGTCAGCAGCGCGGTGGCGGCTACCGCGGCGGTGGCGATCAGGGCGCGCGAGGACGCCCCGGTGAGGGGTTGCATGGCTGGGTGTCTTTCTGGAGTTGCTCGGTCGGTGGTCAGGCGGTAGCGCCGACCGGTGGCCCCCGATGCGACACCGACGCGGCCAGGAAGAGGGCCGAGTGCAACGGCTGATCGGCACCCGAGGCCGGAACGGCGACCGTCGGCACCGGCGCGGGTCNCCTCGGCCACTTTGAGGGCATTGCGGTCACTGTCCCGCTGTGCTCTGACCTGAGCTTTGAGTGCCCGCTGCGCAGCTTTTTGATCCGACTTGATGCGGCGAGCCTCGTTCTTTGCGGTGAGCCGGGCCTCCAGCTTTGCCTTGGCCTTGATGGCGCGGGCTTCGGCGCGGCGGGTGGCGCGGCTTTTTCGTCGCGTGAACAGGCCCATTCCGGTTGCCTCCGGGTCAAGTCGTCGTGTGTGGTCGGTCACCGCAGAACTGCTGCAGACCCACAGTATCGTCCGGCGGATTTGCTCCGCCGCGGCTCCCCGCGAACCGCGCCGGTAATCGCCTCGGCTAGCAAATTTGAGCTGCGCGTTTGTGCAAGAATCAGATTCGTTATCGAAGTTTTTTGGCGGTGCGCGAAAGGGTGGTGACAACGTGCGTTCGCGGTTGCGCGTCGCCGCCTCGACAGGTCTGGTGTTCTCCGGCCTGGTCATCGCCGGTGTCGGAGGAGCCCTGGCATTTGCCGATCCCGATCGGGGGCACGGCGACAGCGGATCCGGATCCTCGAACAGCTCCGGCAAGGGGCACGGCCATCACGGCGGCAAGGACCACGGGCACGGCCACGATCACGACGGCGACGGCCAAGGCGGCGGCCAGGATGGCGGCCAGGGCGACGGTGAGGACGGCGGCGCCTCCACGGGCACGCCCCCGACTCACAGCGGCACGCGCACCACCGGCAAACCGACCAAGACGACGGGCCGCCCGACCAAGACGACAGGCAAACCCACCGAGACATCAGGCAAACCGACCGAGACGTCAGGCAAACCCACCGCGACGTCAGGTAAACCGTCGGAATCGCCTCACCCCTCCGGGACCGCGACGGGTACTAAGACCGAGACCACCGGGCCCAGTGCGACGCACACCACGGATCCCACCCACACGACCGACCCGACGCGCACGACGGATCCGAGCGAGACGACGCACACCACGGAACCGACACCGACCACCGATCCCAGCGAGACGACCCACACCACCGAGCCGACGTCGGCGACCACCGAGCCCACCTCGGCCACCACGGAGCCCACGTCGGCCACCACCGAGCCCACCTCGGCCACCACGTCACCGACCACCGGGACCACCACGTCCATCGTCATCGGGCTTCCCGGTGGCAGTGGTGGTGGCGGCGGGGCGGCCGGTGTGGGGGCCCCCTTCAACTTCCCGCGTCCGCCGGACATGCAATTGCCGTCACCGCAGG
>NZ_LT546207.1:4876585-4890780 GCF_900078665.2 Mycolicibacterium houstonense
CGCGGAACCCGCCACCACGCTGCGTACCGAGGCCGAGCCTGCCGAGGCCGTCGGACTCGACGCGGCAGTGCCGGCCACCTTCCGGATCGGCTATGCGGACTACCTGCGCACCGCCAGCACGGGCGAAATCGCGGCGATGGCGTTGCCTGGCGTCACCGGCATGATGACGCTCACCGGCCTGGGTGGTCTCGTCGGTTATCGGCAGGCGAAGGCCGGTCGCACCGTTCGAATCGATGCCACCCGTTTCATGAGCTAGGAAGTACTTGGGAGAATCCAGGTAAGCGGAGTTGACCAGGGATGCTACGAAAGGGTGGGAAGGGGGAACATGTCCGCCAGTCGAAGCGTCACGCGCGCTGTCAACGAGGTCCTCGACCTGGCCCCGCGGCGGGGTGAGGTCACGTTGACCCGCCTGGTCGATGCGGTGAGCAAGGACCGCGGCAGGCCGATCGAGCTGACCATGGCCGAACTTCCACCTGGTGTGTGCGGCCAGTGGCGGCAGTACGCCGATCGCGACGTGTTCCTCATCCAGCAGGGTCTGCCAGCCTGGGATCGCACCCTGGCGCACGAGCTCGGCCATCTGGTCCTCGGGCACGAGGGCATCTCGATCGTGGATGCGGCCGCGGCCTCCGCCGAGGTCGCCACCTCGGATCTGATCAGCTACATGCTCAACCAGCGCACGGGCTGTATGGGGCCCAACGGCGAGGACATCGAGCAGGAGGCCGAGGATTTCGCCGCGCTCCTGCTGTACCGCCTGGGTCGGCTGCCGTCCGATCGGTCATCGATCGTGCAGGTTCGCCTCGGAGAGGCATTTGGTTGATCGTCTGGGTGATCGCCGGCCTGCTCGGCCTGGCTACCGGTCTGCGCATCGGCTGGGCACTGGTCAACAAGCAGTCGCTGGTGAGCTCGGCGATGATCGTGTCGCTGGGCAGCCTGGGCCTCGTGGCCGCCCTGAACTGGCAGCCGCTGGCGCTGCTGATCGACACCGTGCTGCACTGGCCCAACATCGCGGTCGGGCTCAGCCAGATCGCGCTGATCGCTTGTGCGGCAGGCAGTTGCGTGATGATCACCACCGCGTCGTCCGACCACTCGGCGACGATCACCCGGCGTATCGCACTGATCCAGTACGGCGTCGCCGGTGTCGTCGCCGTCATCAGCTTGGTGATCTTCTTCCGGGCCGGTAGGCAACCGGAGATGTCGCCCGCGGAGTATCTGAAGCAGGATCTCGGGTCCGGCATCTCGTGGCTGCTGCCACTGCTCTATGTGTTCCTGGCGCTGACGCTGGTGGCCTGGGCCGGCCTGCGCTACTCGAACCGGAGCCGCCGCGGCCGCGCGCTGTTCCTCTTCACCCTCGGCATGGTGCTGATCGTCGCGGTCGCCGGCTTCTTCCTGCTGCGGGCCGTGGGGCGGACCGAGCCCGTCGGCGTCGGTGCCGCGGCGACCATGCTGGGTTGTGCGATGGTCATCGTCGCGGCGGGGTCCCTGCTGCCCAGTGTCGAAGACTGGTTCGGCGCGCGCCAGGAGCTGCGGACCATCAAACCGTTGTTGAGCGAGCTGGCCCGGCGCCAGCCGGATGTCGGCATCGGCGTGCGCCCGCGCGGACCGCTGGTGTTCCGGGTGGCCGAGCGGATGTCGCTGATCTCTGACGCGCTCTATCTGGAGGCGACCGCGGCCGACACACGTCAGCATGAGACAGCCGGATCGCGGGCATCAAGCGGCGCAACACAATCCGACACGGAGCGGCCACAGGTCGCACCGCGGGAGCAGGCGCGGACGGTTGCCCAGTGGATCTACGACACCCGCGACGACGACGAGCGTTCGGCCTTCCCGGGCTTGGCCTGGCTCAGCCAGCCTGAATCGTATTCCGACCGCGAGTGGATCCTGGCGATCGCCGAGCAGTACCGGGAGCTGGCCCGGGCGGCGGCGCGCAGCTGAAAATCCACGCAGCGGGAAACATCGAAATCATCCCCGCTGACGTGGATTTCAGCGTTGGCAGCCGTCAGGCGAACCTGACGGATCAGTCGTCGAGGTGTTCCCGGCGACGCAGCTCGTCGACCTTCTGAACCAGATCCTGCTGGGCCTCGGTGGACAACCCCACCGTGCGGGCGGCGATCCGGCGGACCCCTTCGTCGCGCATGCTGGCGAGCCAGGTCAGCTCCTTGTCGAGCTTCTCGTAGTACTCGTCGTCGGTGAAGTAAGCCGGCTTGATCCGGAAGAAGTTGGCAAGGGCGGCCATGGTTGCCGCCGACGGGTTGGTGCGGTTGCCCGAACGAAGCTGCGACAGGTACGGAGCTGACATGGTCACGCCCTCAGACTTGAGTGCGGCGATCACCTCGGCAGACGTGTGGGGTCCGCGCCCAGGCGGATAAACCGTGTCGAACAGGCGGTTTAGACGGGCGGCGAACGTCTTGCTCATCGATTTGACCTCCACATGCATCATGAGCGGTACGAATAGGCGGCGTATTTGCTGACTATGGTAGCGAGTGTTGTGACGACAACCAAGTGCAAACCGCACAAAAGTTAAACGGGCTTTGCGTTTTGACCGCTTCCGAGGCGGATCACGGGGTCTTCGCCGCAGGGGTACGGCGGGATTGCGCCGTCTGACAATGTAAAAGGTGACGGACGCGTTGTATTGGGCGCGGTGAGCTGCGCTCACGGGTACGCCCGATCATGATCAAGTTTCTGGCCGGCAACTGGTGCAGGGCTGTGACTAGCGGAAACGGTTATTTGCTAGAGCATGGTCCCCGGGTCGCGTCGGATTGCTTGCAACGCCGTTGTCGGACGACGTGGAACACGTTACAGGTCGGCCGGTTGAATGAGTGTCAGCCCCCTCGTGTGCGATAGCCAGACAGGATGGGTCGGATTCCGGAGCCGATTCCAGCCGAGGTTGCGGGCGGGAAACGCGCGCAGGTTTGCCCCTGGGGCGAACAATCGATGGCACAAATCCGGCGGCCGGTACGGTTGCGGTGATGCGCGACGGCTACCTGAGGCGCGCACGGCGCCGGGTTGGACGATCGACCGGTGGGGCCGACGCCTCCGTCTACGGACATGGCGACCTTTCGACACATCGCCGATTCGTGCCGCTCGCGCGGCGCACTCATATGCGGCCGAAGGGAGCGCCCACCGCGTTGGGCACGGCAGCCGGGCTGGGCCGCCGTCATCTCGACGCGACGTAGGGGGCTACACCCCTTCTGACCTAGAGGACCCTAGCGGCTGTCCGCCGACACCGCTAGGTTTCTTATCCAATTCGGGCAGCCCCGTTCTCCGATCCGGAGAGGGTGAGGGCTCTGGGTTCCGTCACGCCGCCAGCAGCATCGCCAAGATCGCGGTGTCGGGATGGCTGATCGGATCGACGCCGACTCGGCTGACCATCGACGTCACCGTGCCATCCGATTCCGCCTCGACCCAGGCCGCGCGGTGTTCCAGCCCGAGATGTGGCAGTCCCGGTAAGAGTACGCACCCGGACGCCGCGCCGCTGCACTCCGGAAGTGAGGGCGTGGTCTCGGAAGGTGGATGAAGCATCAACAGTGCCGGGGGCTGATGCTCGGCGAAATACCCGGGCGGAACGGCGGATTCGCCCACCACCGGTCCCTCGGCGATGACGAGACCGACCGTGCCGGGCTGCGGCTGGTCCGGGAGCTCTTCTCGTACGCCGAAAATCGTTGTGGTGGAGAGTAATCCGGGAAGTGACGCCACGCGGACCGTGACGATCAGAAGCTGGGCCCATTCCTTCGTCGAGTCCGGCCACCGGCCGGACACCACGAAACCCTTGAGCGCACCGCCGGAATGAAAGGGGGCGATCTCTATCGCCCGTCCGGACCCCGTCGTATCCATATCGCCTCCGGGACATCGGTGTTGGTTCGCCGGCCGCCGCCGTCGTACCGACACGTCGATGAGTCGATCAGACCAGGATGCGACACCCGGGCAGGTGGTGCAAGGCGACACGGGCACACTGCCCCAGAAACGAGGGCGGGGCGTCACGCTTCGCGCGACGCCCCTTCTGGAGAGATCGGAAACCGATCCGGCCCTCGGATCCGGCCGAGGCCGGACTAGCCGAAGATCAGGCCGTTGGTTTTGGACGTGGCCGCCGCGTAGCGGTTCTGCACGTCCTCCCAGTTGACGACGTTCCAGAACGCCTTGACGTAATCGGCCTTGACGTTCTTGTACTGCAGGTAGAAGGCGTGCTCCCACATGTCGACCTGCAGCAGCGGAATGATGCCGAGCGGCACGTTGGCCTGCTGGTCGTAGAGCTGGAAGGTCAGCAGCCGGTCGCCAAGGCTGTCGTAGCCGAGCACCGCCCAGCCCGAGCCCTGCAGGCCGTTGGCCGCAGCGGTGAACTGTGCCTGGAACTTGTCGAACGAGCCGAACTGGTCGTCGATGGCCGCGGCGAGATCACCCGTCGGCTTGTCACCACCGTTGGGGGACAGGTTCTTCCACCAGATCGAGTGGTTCACGTGGCCGCCGAGGTGGAAGGCCAGGTTCTTCTCGTTGAGGAAGATCGCGGCATGGTCGCCGTTGGCCCGCGCCTCATCGAGCTTGGCGACGGCGTCGTTGACACCCTTGACGTACGCCGCGTGGTGCTTGCTGTGGTGGAGCTCGTTGATCTGCCCGGAGATGTGGGGCTCCAGCGCTCCGTAGTCGTAATCCAGGTCCGGCAAGGTGTATTCAGCCACGAGATTCCTTCCTCAGTATCGATCGATGGAGCCAGGGATCACTCAGGGATCCTCAAGATCATCGTCAACATTGCTCCATCGCAAGGCGCACCGCAAGGACGCGGGTGCCGACCCCACGTATACCCGATGCCGCGGCGGTCAGAACCAGACGATGACCGCGAGGACGCCCAGCAGCAGGAGGGCGATCACAGTGGCCCGAAGAAAGGCCATCGACTGGTTACGGGTGTGCAGGTGCCCGGACGAATGCCATTCGGGCTGTGGAAACGCCGACCCGGATCCCATGGGATGTGACGCCATCAGACACTCCTGACCTGCACGATCAACGTTTGTCCTCCAGTGAGTTCTGTCACAACAGCTGGTGTGACGCCGATCATAGACCCTGCGGCGGCCAGGCGAAAATCGGCCTCTGTGCCGGCGATCGCCGTCTCGAATCAGCCTGATCCCAAACCGATCCGGCGAGGCGGTACCCGTGGTTTAGCCGAACGCTTAATTTCGCTCTGCCGGACCGGAGGTTGTTGATCGGCGTCGCGGGCGGCCCAGGTTTATCCACAGCGAGGGACAGCTACCGCACAGTTATGCCCACCTCGGGGGCATTTCCCGAGGTTCGGGGCTGTGGATGAACCTGTGGAAACTGTGGATAGCCGCCCGTTGCTAACGGTGTGGCCGGCGTGCGGGGGCGGGTGCGCGGGCGGTGCTCGGCATGCGAGCATGGCCGGTATGGACGATGTGGAAATCGGGCAGGCCGACATCGCTGCGGTACCCACGACGTTCGAGGGCTCCGTGGTGCTGCTCGACGTCCGTGAAGACGACGAATGGCAGCGCGGGCATGTCGCAGGCGCACAGCACATTCCGATGGGCGACGTCCCGGCCCGCATCGCCGAGATCGACCCGGACGCGGAGCTGTACGTGATCTGCCACGCCGGTGGACGCTCGCTGCGCGTGGCGAACTACCTGGCGCGCAACGGCTACACCCCGATCAACGTCGAGGGCGGGATGTTGGCCTGGTCCGGGGCCGGCCGTCCAGTGGTCACCGACGCCGGTGGACCGGGCAGCGTCTGACCGCGCGGACCTGTCGGGAGATCGTGACTAGGCTGGTCGGATGATCCAGGTGTGTTCGCAGTGCGGGACGCGCTGGAACGTGCGTGACCGGCAGCGGTCGTGGTGTCCGCGGTGCGGGGGCTCGTTGTTGGCGCCCTCGGCGCCGCAGCCGCAGTGGGCACCGCAGAACCGTCCCGCCGCGTCGCCCACGGGGCAGCNCGGGGAAGCCGAGACCGGCACGGCCCGGTTCATGCTCGTCGCGGCCATGATCGCGCTCGGTGTCGCGGCCTTCACGCATGTGGTCCGGTACGTGCTGCTGCTGATCAACCGCAGCGTGCTGTTGCATCCGGTGATCGCCGTCGGCGGGCTCGTGATCGGCCTGATCGCCAGCCTGCTGGCCATCGCCTTCGTGGTTCTGACGGTGGTGGCGCTGGTGCGGTGGCTGATCGTCCGGCGGGCCGCCGGATACGCCGAGCACGGCGAGGTCGATCCGCGCAGCAGCGCGACCATCTGGTGGTGCAGCCTGCTGCCCGGGGTCAACGTGGTGATGGTGCCCGTGTTCGTCTGGGAACTGGCCGCCCTGGAAGGGCGGCTGTCGCACCTGCGCCGCCCGATCGTGGTGTGGTGGGTGGTCTGGGCGCTGAGCGCGGTGGTCGCGGTGTGGTCGACGGTGAGCACCGGGTACGTGACCTTCTTCGCGGGCACGCCGCAGAACATCGCCGACAACACGGTGACCACGATCGTCGGGTACGTGCTGGCGCTGGCGACCTTCCTGCTGACGGCCAAGGTGTTCACCGGCTTCGTCGGCAGCGGCACGGCAGAGCAGCAGCGCGTCCGGCGCTGGGTCGTGGTCGACCCGGTGACGGCGGATGTATCGCAGAATCGTGAGGATTCGGCAGAATCCGCCGTTCCGGTTGAGTCCCCAGGGCAGAACCCGGCAGCATAGCCGTATGGAAACGGGCGACGGCGGAGCCGCTGGGCAGGCGACCCCGGGGCCCGGGCACCCGTTCGTGGTGGCCCACCGCGGCGCATCCGCCGACCGGCCCGAGCACACGCTGGCCGCCTATGACCTGGCCTTGCGCGAGGGTGCCGACGGCGTGGAATGCGATGTGCGGCTGACCCGTGACGGCCATCTGGTGTGCGTGCACGACCGCCGGGTGGACCGCACCTCCACCGGGACAGGTCTGGTCAGTGAGATGACACTGGCCGAGCTGCGCCGGCTGGATTACGGCTCATGGCATGCCGGTGGACGTTCCGACGGTGACGGCGACGGAACCGTCGGGGACACCGGTCTGCTGACCCTGGATGATCTCGTCTCGCTGGTGCTGGACTGGAACCGGCCGGTCAAGCTCTTCATCGAGACCAAACACCCCGTGCGCTACGGCGCGCTGGTGGAGAACAAGGTGCTGGCCCTGCTGCATCGCTACGGAATCGCCGCGCCGCCGTCGGCGGATTTGTCGCGTGCGGTGGTGATGTCGTTCTCGGCGGCCGCGGTGTGGCGGATTCGGCGCGCCGCCCCCATGTTGCCGACCGTGCTGCTCGGGGAGACCTCGCGGTATCTGGGCGGCAGCGCGGCCACCACGGTCGGGGCGACGGCCGTCGGTCCGTCGATCGCCACCCTTCGGGAGCACCCCGAACTGGTCGACCGGGCCGCCGCGCAGGGCCGGGCGCTGTACTGCTGGACCGTCGACCACTACGAGGATGTCCGGTTCTGCCGGGATATCGGGGTGGCGTGGGTGGCCACGAACCATCCCGGCCGCACCAAGGACTGGCTGCAGAACGGCCTGACGGGTGCGGGCCGGGACTGAGGGCTATCGGCCCCAGATCAGAGGCCCCAGATCAGAGATTGCCGCCTGCGGCCTTGGGGGCGGCCGCGTCGGCACCGGCACCGCCGGCGAGTTCCCTGGCGACGAAGTCCTCGATGTGGAACAGGTTGGCGCCGGCCCGGTCGGCGATGCGCACCAGCGTCGACATCGACGAGACCTCTTCGATCTGCTCCTTGAGGAACCACTGCATGAACTGCTCGCCGAGATAGTCGCCCTCTTCGCGGGCCACGCTCGCGAGCCGGCTGATCTGCTCGGTGACGGTGCGCTCCTGGCTCAGCGCCAGGGCGAGCGCGTCGCGCGGCGTATCGAAGCGGTTGCACACCGCGTCGACGCCGGGGATCTCGGCGTCGATGTCCCGATCGAGCAGATACTGAACCAGCATCATGGCGTGGTTGCGCTCCTCGACGGCCTGGGCGTAGAAGTGCTTGGCAAGCTGCGGAAGGTCGGCGCCGTCGAAATAAACTGCAATTGCGATGTATTGCTGTGACGCAGTGAACTCGCTGCGGATCTGATCCTGGATCAGGGCGTGAAATTTCGTGTCGAGTTCATTGGTCGTGGTCATGCCGGTGAGGATATAGCAGGTCAACGGCCATTGTCACCAAAGGTGAACCTCATTGAGGTCAGCTTTACCTTAGTCGTGTGGCGCTCGTTACATTTGCTATTCGCAATTTGCTGTGCGCGAATTTAGCTTTGCCTTGCTTAAGGTTGTGGCACTTCGATGACGTCGTCCGGGACGGCCGTGTCGTTGGCCAGGGCGGTGAACAGCCGCCCCGCCGCATCGCTGTCCCACACCACGACCGAGCCCGAGTCGCTGCCGGTGAACTCGCCGATCGGCACCGTCGTGGTGACCAGATCGCCGTGCATCGCCCAGGCCAGCCGGGCCAGGTCCCACACATGGGCGTCTTCATCGACCGCCACCGAGTCGGTGGCCGCGCGGATCATCGGAGACAACCGCAGCGGGTTCGAGAACACCGCCGGACTGGTGGCCCGGTGCAGCAGGGCCGACATGAACTCCCGCTGGTGGATCATCCGGTCCAGGTCGGCGCGGGGCGTGGCGCGGGTGCGGACGTAGCCGAGTGCGCTGCGGCCGTCGAGTTCCTGGCATCCGGCAGGCAGGTCGATGCCGGCCAGTGGGTCGTTGATCGGTTCGGCCGGGCACATCGTCACCCCGCCGACGGCGTCGACCAGCGCGGCGAACCCGTCGAACCCGATCTCGGCGTAATGGTCGAGCCGCAGGCCGGTGGCCTGTTCGACGGTCTGCGCGAGCAGGGGAGCCCCGCCGAGCGAGAACGCGGCATTGACCTTGTCCTCGCCGTAGCCGGGGATGGGCAGATAGGAATCCCGGGGGATCGACACCATGGTGGCCGGGATGCCGGAACCCAGGCCCGGCACGTGGACCAACAGGATGGTGTCGGTGCGGCCGTTGCCGATATCCCCGCCGGTGGCCAGCTCGTTCTGCTGCTCGGGGCTGAGGTGCTGGCGACTGTCCGAGCCGACCAGCAGCCAGGTGGTACCGCGGGCGGAGGCGGGGCGTTCGGGGTAGTCGGCCAGGGCCGGGATGCGGTGCAGCGACGTGTCGATCCAGATGCCGCCGCCGACCAGTGCGAGCACACCGGCCATCAGCACCGCCAGCACCAGACGGCCCCACCGCCGCCGTCGGCGGGGCTTNGACGGCGTCAGCGCAGCCAGCTGAGATGTTCTGCCACCAGCGCGTAGCCCACGAAGGCGACGGCATCGATCAGGGCATGAGCGATGATCAGCGGCCACAGTCGCCCGGTGCGCTGCCAGACGTAGCCGAACACCAGCCCCATCACGATGTTGCCCAGGCCCGCGCTGTAGCCCTGGTACAGGTGGTACGCGCCGCGCAGCAGGCTGGAGATCACCAGGGTCTTCCCGGGGCTCACGTCGAGTTGCCGAAGGCGGGTCATCAGGAACCCCACCACGACGATCTCCTCGGCCCACCCGTTGGCGAACGCCATGCCGAGCAGCATCGGGATCCGCCACCAGGTGTCGTACAGCTCGGCCGGTTCCACGTCGGCGCTCAGGCCCAGTATCCGGGCCAGCACGTAGAACCCGAGGCCGGGCAGTCCGATGAGGGCGGCCAGGCCCAGGCCGCCCAGCCCGTCGGCCCGCCATTGCGGGCGGGCCAGCCCGATCGCCGCCGGCCCGAAACCGCTGCGCCACAACAGGTAGAGGGCCAGGGCGCCCCAGGCCAGCAACTGCAGCATCCCGGCCAGGTGCAGGCCGAGGTCGATCAGGTCGAAGGGGGAGCGCTTGGGGTTGAGCGCGACCGTCTGTCCGGACAGCCCGAGCAGGACGGCCTCGATGAGTCGGAGCGTCGCCGTATAGGCGCTGAGCCCGAATGTCACCGCCAGGACGACGGCGATCTCGATCTTGAGCGTGCGGCGCGGCGGATCGAGGTGCTCGTGAGGCGCGGTCACCGAAGCAACGGTAGCGGCGGTGGCCCGCCGGGTCGGACGGTGCCGGTCAGATCCGGCGCGCCCGCAGGCCGTTGAGGAACGGGCAACCCATCAGCACCCGGATGGCCTGGCTCAGCCCGGTGACGTCGTCGACGGGCTTGGGGAACGGCAACCGGACGTCGTGGTCGCCGTGTTCGTTCTCGACCCGCAGCTGCACGCCGTACCGGTCCAGACCCAGTGGGCGCACCCGTCCCTGGCGCAGCGCCATGGGCAGCCGGGTGGCCAGCCGTTCCACCACATCGCGGTGCGAGGACTCCATGTGCTGCAGCCAGCCGGATTCCATCGCGCAGAACGGATCGGGCCGGGCCTGCAACAGGGCCCCGAGGCTGACGGATTCGGCGCCGGTGGAATCGGCCACCACCACCGACTCGATCTCCAGGCGCATCAGGGTGTAGTTGTCATCGTCCAGCTCGGTGTTCGGCTGAGGCCTCGAATTCACCTGCAGCAGAGCCGGATTCGGGTTCTCGGTGGCGATGAGGTCGAGCAGCGCGGATACCGCCGAGGACGGCACGTGCTGGAGCCTGCCGCGGATCCAGACCAGTGACCGCACCGGTTCGCGCAACGGCAGCGGTGCGTAGTCGGTCATCTCCAGCACCGCCTGCACGCCCGACGATCCGGTCGACATCACCATGCCGGCCAGCGGGCCGGTCTCCGGGACGGTGATCGCGAAAGATCCGTCGTCGAGCAGGTGGTGAACGGGAGAGGCGACCGGTTCGATGCCCTCGACGGCCACCATGGCACCTCCGCCTCGCGCACATGCGCTGCGGATCCGCTCGGCTGTCGTCGGTGTCGCAATGGCCATTCTGATCGCCCTTCCGTTCAGGTGAGGTAAGCCTAACTTAACTGCGCGTGGCGACGCGGGCAAGGCTTTCCCGAACGACCGGCCGGGTCCCGCCCACGTCAGCCGATAGGGTTGGGATGTGCCGCGCATCGCCTACCTCGGACCGGAGGGAACCTTTACCGAACTGGCGTTATTGCGGATGGTGGGCCACGAGATGGTGCCCGGCCTGCGTCCCGCATCCGGCGACGGCAAGGACGGATTCACCCCAGTGCTCACCGACAGCACCCCGGGCGCCCTGGCCGCGGTCCGTGACGGACGGGCCGACTACGCCTGCGTCCCGATCGAGAACTCGATCGATGGTTCGGTCCTGCCCACCCTGGACAGCCTGGCCGCCGGAAAGCCGCTGCAGATCTACGCCGAGCTGACCCTCGACGTGGCGTTCACGATCGTCACCCGCCCCGGGCACACCGAACCGGTGCACACGGTGGCCGCCTTCCCCGTCGCGGCGGCGCAGGTGCGGCAATGGCTGGCCGCCAATCTGCCCGACGCCGAGATCGTGCCGGCGCACTCCAACGCCGCCGCGGCCCAGGAGGTTGCCGAGGNCGCGACATCGACCTCACCCGCATCGAATCCCGGCCCACCCGAACCGAGCTCGGCACCTACATGTTCTTCCTGGACTGTGTGGGACATATCGATGACGATTCGGTGGCTGAGGCACTCAAAGCGCTGCACCGACGTTGTACCGATGTGCGATATCTGGGTTCCTGGCCGACCGGATCGAGCGCGGGCGCGCCCCCGCCACGTCTGGACGAGGCCTCACGGTGGTTGGCAGGTCTGCGCGACGGGACCGACGGCTCATGAGTGGTCGGCTGATTCTCGTCCGCCACGGACAGTCCCACGGCAACGTCGCGCGGCGACTCGACACCCGACCGCCGGGTGCCGAGCTGACCGACCTCGGCCACGACCAGGCCCGGCGGTTCGCCGGAACGCTCAATCAGCGGCCGGCGATCCTGGCTCACTCGGTGGCGCGGCGCGCGGCACAGACCGCTGCCGGTATCGGCGGTGAAACCGGCTTGGTCCCATTCGAATTCGACGGCGTCCACGAGGTACAGGTCGGTGAACTCGAGGACCGCAGCGACGACGACGCCGTCGCCGAGTTCAACCGGATCTACGAACGCTGGCACCGGGGCGAACTGGACGTGCCGATGCCGGGCGGCGAAACCGCCGAGGCCGTCCTGGCCCGGTACGTGCCGGTGCTGACCGAGTTGCGGATGCGCTATCTCGACGACCGCGATTTCCACAGCGACATCGTGTTGGTGAGCCATGGTGCGGCGATCCGCTTGGTGGCCGCCGTGCTGGCCGGCGTCGACGGCAGCTTCGCCCTCGATCACCACCTGGCCAACACCGAATCGGTTGTGCTGGCGCCGATCACCGACGGGCGCTGGAGTTGCCTGCAATGGGCGGCGCTGACCCCGCCGTTCTATCCGGAGCCCGATCCGACACCGGTCGCCGATGCGGTGCGCTCCGAAACCGACCCGATGGGCTAGCCGTACCGCCGGTCTGACAGCGCACTCTCACGCCCGCACGGGCAACCCACCGCCTCACAGTCGACGGTGAACGTATGCGCTGCTTCAGGGGTGGTGCAGTTCTCGTCGGTGCACTCCACGCGGTACCGGACGTGGTGGATCACGGTGCCGTGGCAGTGCTCCAGACCGGCCACACACTCCCGGCACTGGATGGTCATAGCCCGTTGATAGCACTGCGGGCCGACAAAACGGAGTTGCCGCGCGGGCTGCGGGTGGACTTCCCGCTCAGCCCCACCCGAGCTCGTGGAGCCGCTCGTCATCGATCCCGAAATGGTGCGCGATCTCGTGGATCACCGTGATCGCCACCTCGTCGACCACGTCGGCCTCGCTGTCACAGAAATCCAGCAGGGCCTCGCGGTAGATCGTGATGGTGTCCGGCAAGGAGCCGGCGTACCAGGAATCGCGCTCGGTCAACGCCACACCCCGGTACAGGCCGAGGATCTCGGGCTCGTCGGGATCGCGGTCCTCCACCAGGATCACGACGTTGTCGATGGCCGCGGCCAATTGCGGCGGGATCAGGTCGAGCGCGTCGGATACCAGCTCGTCGAACCGCTGCGAGCTCATCCGCACCGGCACGGCTACGGTCCCGGCGGCGGCGGAACCGGCTCGCCCGGCGGCGGAGCGGGTGGCGGTACCNGTGGTCGCCGCCTGGGGCATGTGCTGGCCACTCGAGGACGAGCCCGACGACCCGGACGAGCCCGACGAGCCCGACGAGTCGGAGGATCCGGACGACGACCCTGACGAACCCGACCCCGACGAACCGGACGAGGACGACGACGAAGAGGACGACGATTCATCCTCGTCTGGCATCGGGACGGGCGGCAGGCTCAGCCGCTCTTCGGGAATGTCGGGCGGCGCCACGGGAGGCTGCCCGTTGATCATCAGCGGCCCCTTGGCGCTGTTGACCAGCGTGGACCAGCCGCCGTTGCCCAGGGTCGCGCCGATGCTGCAGGACACCTGGTGGCTGCCCGCCGACCAGCTGGGCAATGAGATCGTGCTGTAGGACAGCGCCAACGTGGTGCTGCGCAACTGGACCGGGGCCAGGTACGCGTCGGTCATCGCGGTGCAGGCGTCCTTGATGAAGTTGTCCTGATCGCCCTCCGGCGGCAGCGCACCGGGGAACTTCTCGGCCAGGTTCACCGCGCCGGTGACCTCCATCGCGTGCGGTGCCGCGCAGTCCACCGGAACATCGGTCGGCTGGTTGGTGGCGGCGTCGATGCCGAGGCAGGTGCCGGGGGCCCACACCTTCGACTGATCGACGTCGGCGGCCTTACCCGCCGATTCCAGCTGACTGTCGCCGGGGCCGAGCAGTTGCAGACCACACAGCATGCGCCGCTCACCGGACTGCTTCCAGGCCTTCTCGCCCGACCACAGCAGACCGATGGTGAACTTGCCGTTGGGGTCGTACCGAGAACCCAGGTAATTGCGCACCGACGGGGTGCACTGCTCCTGGCTGATCTGCTTGATCCGCTCCACCGACGGCGGCGGGGCACCCGGGCCGTACTCGCTACCGGGGAACGTGCGCATGTCGACGGACTGGGCCACCTCGAAGCGGTGGTTGTCCTTGCAGTCCACGATCTGCGCGGCGTCGGGATTGCGGCCGGGCCAGTTCAGGCAGTCGCCGCGCTTGACGTGATTGAAGGTGTCGTTGCCGCGGGGGCCGAGCGCGATCGCGCCCGGCACGGAGTTGGCTCCCTCGCTGCGGGGCAGCGCGGTGATCAGGCCGGCGATCAGCAGGGCGCCGAGCGCGGTCAGCAGCAACGCGCGCCGCGTGGACGCGGCCGCCAGACTCTGCCACCATCGTTCCGTCGCGG
>NZ_LT546207.1:4891353-4893660 GCF_900078665.2 Mycolicibacterium houstonense
GCTGCTCGCGGCCGACACCGCACGCCGGGCCGCGGTGTCGGCGGCCGACAACCTGCGCGCCGAACAGAAGGCCGCCAGCAAGCTGGTGGGCAAGGCGAGCCCCGAGGAACGTCCCGCGCTGCTGCAGCAGGCCAAGGACCTGGCCGAGCAGGTGAAGGCCGCCGAGGCCGCCCAGGTCGAGGCGGACCGGGAGTTCACCGCCGCCCACATGGCGATCGGCAACGTGATCATCGAGGGGGTGCCGGCCGGCGGCGAGGACGACTTCGCGCTGCTCGACACGGTCGGTGAACCAAGGGCCATCGAGAATCCGAAGGATCACCTCGAGCTGGGTGAGGCGCTCGGGCTGATCGACATGGAACGCGGCGCCAAGGTGTCGGGTTCGCGGTTCTACTTCCTGACCGGCGCCGGCGCGCTGCTGCAGCTCGGTCTGCTGCAGCTGGCCACCCAGGTCGCGGTGCAGAACGGGTTCACGCTGATGATCCCGCCGGTGCTGGTGCGCCCGGAGGTGATGGCGGGCACCGGATTCCTCGGTGCGCACGCCGACGAGGTGTACCGGCTGGAAGCCGACGACATGTACCTGGTCGGCACGTCGGAGGTGCCGCTGGCCGGTTACCACGCCGACGAGATCCTGGACCTCTCGGCAGGCCCGCGCCGGTACGCCGGCTGGTCGTCGTGCTTCCGGCGCGAGGCAGGCAGCTACGGCAAGGACACCCGCGGCATCATCCGGGTGCACCAGTTCGACAAGGTCGAGGGCTTCATCTACTGCAAGCCCGAGGACGCCGAGGCCGAGCACCAGAAACTGCTGGGCTGGCAGCGCCAGATGCTGGCCGCCATCGAGGTGCCCTACCGGGTGATCGACGTCGCCGCGGGCGATCTGGGCTCCTCGGCGGCCCGCAAGTACGACTGCGAGGCGTGGGTGCCGACGCAGCAGACCTACCGGGAGCTGACCTCGACGTCGAACTGCACGACGTTCCAGGCCCGGCGATTGGCTACTCGCTACCGCGACGAGAACGGCAAGCCGCAGATCGCCGCCACGCTGAACGGGACACTGGCCACCACCCGCTGGCTGGTGGCCATCCTGGAGAACCACCAGCAGCCCGACGGCAGCGTGCGGGTGCCCGCGGCATTGGTGCCGTTCGTCGGCACCGAAGTCCTGGAGCCCCCGAAGTAGCCGCACCCCCTACTGACCATGGTGGCGGTAGACCCGGTGCGGGTGACGGTGCTCGGCCCGGTGCGGGCCTGGGTCGGTGACGAGCCGGCCGACCTGGGGGCGCGGCTGCAGCGTTCGCTGTTCGCCCGGCTGGTGCTGGCACACGGTCACACGGTGTCCGTCGACCGGCTCATCGACGATCTCTGGGACGGCGAGCCGCCACCCAAAGCGCTTGCGGCACTGCAGGTCTACATCTCGCACCTGCGCCGGGCGCTCGAACCCGGCCGGCCGCGNTCAGGCTGCTCAAGGCCCTCTACGTCGAGCTCGAGGGGGCCGACCCGGACGGGGCGCTGGCGGTCAGCACCGAACTGCTCGCGCTGGCGCGGCGCGTCTACGCCGAGGATCCGGCGGGCTCGGGCCGGCTGCTGTGCACCGCACTCAACGTCCGGGCCTACTGCTCACTGGGACCCGACCTGGATGCCGAACGCGACGCGATCGCCGCCGAACTGCTGCGCACCGCCGAGGCCACCGAACAGGCCGACTATCAGGCCGTGGGCCACTGGCTGCTGTCACTGGCCGCGGGCAACCGGTCCGATCTGGTCTCGGCCAAGCGGCACGTCGATCTGGCGGTGGCCCGGGCCGGAACCGGTCAGCTGCTGCACCTGCTCGGCGTGTTGGGGTTGTTCCGGGCCCGGATGCACCTGCTGGCCGGGCGGCTCGACGAGGCCGTGAGCTCCTACACCGATCTGGCCGAGCGGATGGTAGAGAACGGTGCGGCCAACGGGGCGAAGCTCGCCATGGTGGGTCGCGTGACCGGCGAGTTCTGCCTGGGCGATCTGGGGCTGCTGGCCGACGAGTTGTTGTTCTTCTATCGCGAGGTGTCGGTCGCCGCACTGGACGCCGCGGTGCTCGCGCTGATCGCGCGCGGCCGCGAGGAGGAAGCCCGCCGGCTCTGGCAGGAGCGCCAACCGATCGAGCGGGCCTATTTCTGGCTGCCGTTCACCGTGCTGCGCGTCAATGCCGCGGTGGCCCTCGGGGATCTCGAGGAGGTGCGGGCCCGGTCCGCCGAATTGGTGCCGTACTCCGGTCGGATCGCCGGCCTCGGCGTCGACGGCCTGATGGTCGGTCCGGTCGACGACGCGCTCGCCGCCGCCGCC
>NZ_LT546207.1:4894600-4896890 GCF_900078665.2 Mycolicibacterium houstonense
GCGGTAGCGCATCGCGACGACGGCAAGCACGATCCGCAGACCGATCCCGCCGCGCCCGACCAGCTGGGCGCGCTCGTCGTTGGTCATCACCGCCAGGGCGCGTGGGCCCTCGAACCACAGCCGGCCGCCCGCCCTGGCCGTCGCCTCCACGGCGGTCCAATCCGCGACCGACACGTGCTCGGTGATCAGCGGGAACACGTCGTGTTCCTCTTCCTCGATGTGCTCGGTGAGCAGCGCCGACAGTTCGGCCAGTTCGATGACCATCAGGGCGGCGATGTGCCGATCGCCCATCGACAGCCGGAAGGCGGCGGCCCTGGCCCGCAACTGGTCCAACCGGGGGTCCAGGGCGGCGTGGTCCTCGGTCAGTTCACTCAGGTCGAGATGGCTGCCGACACTGGCCTGGATCACCGGCCACAACACGGTGTCCTCGGTGCTGTGGTGGTGATGGATGGACTCGCACAGCAGTTCGACGTACCGCGAGATGGCCCGCGCCCGGCCGGGCGTGCAGATCACGTCACGATCGCGCACCGCGATGGCCAGATCGATGAGCCGGCGCAGGTCAGCCAGCATGGCGCGATGCGCCACCGTGATGCCGAGCAGGTCCGGTTCGGGGTCGCCGGACTGGCGGGGTACGACGGTGATTCGGGGCGCTGCGGTGGGCATGGCGTAGAGCCTGGCCCCGCGGACTTAAGGGCGACTTGTCACCGGCTTGTGGTGGCCGAAGTAGGGTTGGCAATCATGATCGACATCGACCTCGGCGAAGTGCGGAACTGGTTCGGCTTCGGGGTGGCGGGCAACTTTGCGGGACACCTCGAACAAGCGGGTGAGGCGGGCGATTTCGTCAAGGTCGTGACCGAAGGGTACGCGCCCAAGGGCATCTTCCCGTGGTACGCGCCGGGGCGCGACGACTTCCTCGGCGAGTTCCCGCTGTCCACCGACGCGATCCTGCTGCCGGAGCCCGGCGAGGTTGACGGACCGCTGAACCTGCAGATCGAACCCGAAGTCGGCGTGGCCTGCCACGTCGTGTGGAACGGCGACACGGTCGCGCGGCTGGAGCCCTTCGCGCTGGGCGCCTTCAACGACTGCTCGATCCGCAGGCCGGGCGCGCCCAAGATCAGCTACAAGAAGAACTGGGGTCCGGCGTCGAAAGGCGTTGCACCGCAGTTCTTCGAGATCAGCGATCTGACGCCGGACGGGCCGACCGCCGACATGCGGCTGGTGTGCTACCTGCGGGAGGACAGCGGCCAGCAGCACGCGTACGGCGTGGATTCGCCGCTGGTGGGCTACTCGTATTACGGCGAGGTGCTGCTGGATTGGATCGTCGAGCGGTTGGCCAACCAGAAGGGTTCGGCGGACACGCCGTTGGAGGATGTCGGCGCCCTGATGGTGGCCAGCGGGCATCCCGAGAACGTGCTGATCGGCATCGGGGCCACCCGCTACACCCCGCTGGGTGAGTCCACCTATCTCAAGGCCGGGGACGAGGCCATCGTCCGGGTCTACGACAGTGCTTCGAGTGCGGCCTCCGAGTTGCGGCAGGTCGTTTCGGCCCGTTAGCGGCCGAGCAACTCGTCGAGCACCGCGATGAACTCGGTGGGCCGCTGCGGTGTGAAGGCCGGATCGAGATGAGTTCCGTTGACCTTCAAGATGATCAGCGTCGACTTGGTGGGGCGCCAGACATCCAGCGGTAGCCAGCGGCGCAGATCGCTGCTGCCCCAGATGCGGAACCGGTTGACGAACAGGCCGAGCGACTCGGCCTGGTAGCCGCGGATGTCGCGCAGCGGGATCACCTTCGAGGTGCCGGACGGAAAGTGGTACCGGCGCAGTGTGATCGCCTCACGATCCAGCTGGATCATGCCGTCGTCGTAGTACTGCCGCGGCCCGGCGGTCATGACGTGCTGCCCGGCGCTGTCTGCTCTTGGCGTGCGGAGCGCAATTCGTGGCCCTTGGTGGTGAGGCATTTGCCGTTGTCGAGGTTCCATTGCCAGCCGTGCAGGTTGCAGGTGAGGGTGTTTCCTTCGACGACACCGAATTTGGACAGGTCGGCTTTGAGGTGTGGGCAGCGGCGCTGGATTTCCCAGCCGTCGAGGGTGATCGAGGAGGAATCGTCGTGGGCCTCGGCGAACCAGCCGTCGGCGTAGGCGATGCGTTCATCGGTTAGGCATTTGAAGAATGTGTAGAGGTATTCGTTGTATCCGCCGACCCGCCAGGCCTTGAACCGGGTGGACAGGAAGATGGTGTTGACCCAGTCGGGTTCGTTGTCGCGCAGCACGGTGCGCACCAGTTCGGGGGC
>NZ_LT546207.1:4897777-4899705 GCF_900078665.2 Mycolicibacterium houstonense
ACGGTGTGTTTGACCGAGTCGGTGGTCTCGAAGAACCGGTGAAAGCCCAGCTTTTCCAGCTCGCGTTGCAGATCGGGCACCGGGTAGTCGGGCAGCAGCACCACCGCGTCCTTGTTGACGTGGCGGCGCAGGTTCTCCGGGTCGAAGTGGTCCTTGTGCAGGTGCGAGACGTAGAGGTAGTCGACATCGCCCAGGGCATCCCAATCCAGACCGGTGTTGTCCGGGAACGGGAACCACGAGGCGAAGTAGGCCGGGTTCACCCACGGGTCGCACAGGATGCTGCCCGCCAGGGTATCGATCCGGAAACCGGCATGTCCGATGCTGGTGACCTGCACAAACGGCCTTTCGTTGAACTACGCGAGGGCGAGGTCAGCCTAGCCGGAATCGGGCGACGCGCCGAAGCCGAGCAGGTCAGCGCGGCGGCGGCGGCCGGTGCGGGCGCCGGTGCACACCGCTGTGCCTCCTGAGCAACCTCGGGGCACTACGCTTGCGGGTGTGGAACCGGTGTACGGGACTGTCATCCAACTCGCTCGGCTGACCTGGCGTCTGCAGGGGCTGAAGTTCACCGTGACCGGGGTGGAGAACCTGCCGGTCACCGGCGGTGCGGTGGTCGCCATCAACCACACCAGCTACTTCGACTTCACCTTCGCGGGCCTGCCCGCGTACCTGCAGAAGCGGGGCCGCAAAGTGCGGTTCATGGCGAAGAAGGAAGTCTTCGACAACAAGATCACCGGACCGATCATGCGCAGCCTGCGCCACATCGAGGTGGACCGCGCCAGCGGGGCGGCCTCGTTCGATGCGGCGTGCGACTACCTCAAGGCCGGTGAGCTGGTCGGGGTGTACCCGGAGGCGACGATCAGCCGCAGCTTCGAGATCAAGGACTTCAAGTCTGGCGCGGCGCGGATGGCGATCGACGCCGGGGTGCCGATCGTGCCGCACATCGTCTGGGGCGCGCAGCGCATCTGGACCAAGGGCCACCCGAAGAACCTGTACCGCCCCAAGGTGCCGATCTCGATCGCCGTCGGTGAGCCGATCGAGCCCACGCTGCCCGCGGCCGAGCTCACCGCACTACTGCATTCGCGGATGCAGCATCTGCTCGCGCAGGTCCAGGATGCGTACGGGCCGCATCCCGCCGGGGAGTTCTGGGTGCCGCACCGGCTCGGCGGCGGTGCGCCGACGCTGGCCGAGGCCAACCGGATGGACGCCGAGGAAGCCGCCGCGAAGGCGGCCAAGAGAGCTGAGGCCGGCGAATCCGGGCCCATCGAGCCCACCGGGGCTCCGGGGTAAGTCGCGTATGGAACCGGTTTTCCGAAGTTTGGAGATTGCCGCCAAGCTGGCGGTCCGGGCCACCGGAACCCGCATCACCTTCCGTGGGCTGGACAATCTGCCCGTCAAGGGCGGCGCCGTCGTCGCCATCAATCACACCAGCTACGTCGACTTCCTGCCTGCCGGCCTGGCCGCGACCGCCCGCGGTCGCCGGATGCGCTTCATGATCAAGGCCGAGATGGAGCAGGTGAAGGTGGTCAACTACCTGATCCGCCGTACCGGCACCATTCCGGTGGACCGCGGCGCGGGTGCGGGCGCCTACGCCGCTGCCGTGGATGCCCTGCGCCGCGGTGAGCTGGTCGGGGTGTACCCGGAGGCGACCATCAGCCGCAGTTTCGAGCTGAAGGATTTCAAGACCGGAGCAGCGCGTATGGCGCTGGAGGCCGATGTGCCGATCATTCCGATCATCGTCTGGGGCATGCATCGGGTGTGGACGAAAGATCATCCGAAAGCCTTGGGGCGCAAGAAGTTTCCTGTAACAGTAGAGGTGGGTGAACCGATCGCGCCGACGGGATCGATGGCTGAGCTGGACGCGCGGCTGCGCACGCAGATGACGGGCATGCTGGACCGGGTGCAACGGGCGTACCCGACGCCGGCGGGGG
>NZ_LT546207.1:4900193-4902555 GCF_900078665.2 Mycolicibacterium houstonense
CGCGAGGCAACAGGGAAGCAGAGCCGGTGAGCGCCGATCGGGCGCCGGGGCTGATCGCCACCGACGTGGACGGCACCTTGCTGGATGACGACGAGAAGGTCACTCCGCGCACCCGGGCGGCGGTGCACGCCGCGGTCGAGGCCGGGGCCACGTTCGTCCTGGCGACCGGACGGCCGCCGCGGTGGGTGGCACCGGTGGTCGATGGCCTCGGTCTGGCGCCGATGTCGGTGTGCGCCAACGGTGCGGTGATCTACGACCCGGCCACCGACCGCATCGTCTCGGCCCACACGCTGTCGGCCGACGTGCTCGGCGAGCTCGCCGAGATCGCCACCCGGGTGATCCCCGGCGCGGGACTGGCCGTGGAACGGGTGGGCTCCTCGGCGCATGACGCGGCGACCCCGCAGTTCGTCAGCTCACCGGGTTATGAGCACGCCTGGCTGAACCCGGACAACACCGAGGTGTCGGTCGAGGATCTGCTGAGCGCTCCCGCGGTGAAGCTGCTGATCCGCAAGGCCGGAGCGCGCAGTGCGGACATGGCCGCCGAGTTGGTCAAACACATTGGCCTGCAGGGAGATATCACCTATTCGACCAACAACGGTCTGATCGAGGTGGTGCCGCTGGGCATCAGCAAGGCCACCGGTGTCGAGGAACTGGCGGCCCCGCTGGGGCTCACCTCCGCCGACATCGTGACCTTCGGCGACATGCCCAATGACATCCCGATGCTGCGGTGGGCACAGCGCGGTGTGGCGATGGGCAATGCCCACCCCGAGGCGGTCGACGCCGCCGACGAGGTCACCGTGACCAATGCCGAGGACGGGGTGGCTCGGGTGCTGGAACGCTGGTGGTCCTGAGCCGGGCCTGACGCCGGGGTCAGGTGATCCGCGTGAACCGCTCGAGCTGCACGGGCTGCTGATCGGGTGACGGCGGTTCGAGTTCAACCGGCACGCCGTCGACGACGCGGGTGACGGTGCCCTTCTCCCGGTCGAAGTTGAGCGTGCCGTGCTGGAAGTTCTGCACGATCCACTGCGGCTCGGGGATCTCGGCACTCGTCGGCAGGCCCAGGATTCCCCGTTCGAAACCCAGTGTCCCCCAGGCCTCGTAGATCGCCCCGGTCACCGGTTCGGCGCCGCTTTCCGGAGACCAGTACACCGCGCCGCGTTCGAAGGTGGCGTAGCGCGCGGTGCCCTCCCCGGCGGTCTCGGGGGAGGTGGGGTTGCCCAGCAGCCCGGCCGCCCCGCCCGCCTCCTGCCAACGGGTGTAGATGGCGCCGCCGCGCATCTGCTCGGCGAGGTCNGGGTGTCCTGATGGATCTCGCGGATGGTCTCACCGACGGCGAGGTTGTCCAAAGGTTGCTGGGTGAGCTGCGGGGCAGCGCTGGGGACGCTGTCTGGTTCGCCGGAATCAGATTCCGCGATGGCCCACGGCACGATCACGACCGTCGCCGCGAGCGCGGTGAAGAGAAGTGACGGTGCGGAACGACGGGACTGCACGGACTGATGTTACGTATGAGTCTGATGTTACGAATGATTCGACACGCACAACGGCACCGCAGAGCCGGATGGCTTCTGCGGTGCCGTTCTTCTAACCGGGTCTGTATTACCTACGGGGCCGGCGGTGCGGGCGGGGCCGGCANGAATCCGGGCCCATCGAGCCCACCGGGGCTCCGGGGTAAGTCGCGTATGGAACCGGTTTTCCGAAGTTTGGAGATTGCCGCCAAGCTGGCGGTCCGGGCCACCGGAACCCGCATCACCTTCCGTGGGCTGGACAATCTGCCCGTCAAGGGCGGCGCCGTCGTCGCCATCAATCACACCAGCTACGTCGACTTCCTGCCTGCCGGCCTGGCCGCGACCGCCCGCGGTCGCCGGATGCGCTTCATGATCAAGGCCGAGATGGAGCAGGTGAAGGTGGTCAACTACCTGATCCGCCGTACCGGCACCATTCCGGTGGACCGCGGCGCGGGTGCGGGCGCCTACGCCGCTGCCGTGGATGCCCTGCGCCGCGGTGAGCTGGTCGGGGTGTACCCGGAGGCGACCATCAGCCGCAGTTTCGAGCTGAAGGATTTCAAGACCGGAGCAGCGCGTATGGCGCTGGAGGCCGATGTGCCGATCATTCCGATCATCGTCTGGGGCATGCATCGGGTGTGGACGAAAGATCATCCGAAAGCCTTGGGGCGCAAGAAGTTTCCTGTAACAGTAGAGGTGGGTGAACCGATCGCGCCGACGGGATCGATGGCTGAGCTGGACGCGCGGCTGCGCACGCAGATGACGGGCATGCTGGACCGGGTGCAACGGGCGTACCCGACGCCGGCGGGGGAGTACTGGGTGCCGCGCCGGCTGGGCGGGTCCGCGCCGACGCCCGCCGA
>NZ_LT546207.1:4903290-4939665 GCF_900078665.2 Mycolicibacterium houstonense
GGGTAGGTGCCCGCGGTGGGATCCGCCAGTCCGATCGGAGCCGAGATCGGCACCTCACCCGGCGCGGGCAGTCCGCCTGACAGGGCCGGGTCGAGGCCCACCGGCGAGGTGGTCAGGCCGGTGCCGCCTAGCGACGTCGGGGTAGTGGTCAGGCCCGGTGCCGCCCCACCCGGGGTCAGGGCCGGATCGGTCAGCCCAGGTGTCGCACCGGCCGGTGACAGCGCCGGGTCGGTCAGCGAGCCCGTCCCCGGCGGGGTGAGGGCCGGGTTGGTGAGCGAGCCGGTCGCCGTCGGGTTGCTCAGGGCCGGGTCGGTGAGCGATCCGGGCGCCGACGGCAGCGCACCCGCGGGTGACAGGCCGGTTGGGCTGGTCAGCGACGGATCCGGGGAGGCCAGGCCCGGTGCGGTGAGGCCCGGGGTCAGCCCTGGCGCGGTCAGGCCCGGGGAGGCGAGCCCGGGCGAGGTCAGCGTGGGCGAGCCCAGGGTCGGCGTCGGGCTGGAGCCGGTCAGCAGACTGGTGGGCATCGGCGGCAGGTTGATCCCGAACTGGGACAGGCCCTGCGAGAGCGCGGACATCAGTTCGCCCGGCAGGTCGGTGACCAGCGCTGCCTGGGTGAACTCACGCTCTTGCGGCGCCGGGGAAAGCTGTGAAACGGCAACGAGTGCGACTGGACTTGCGACTGCCACTGCGGCGACTGCGCTCATGGCTGTCGAGAGCTTGCGTCGACGGCGGTTCGGCACGGAAGTCTCCTCAATATGTTTGCAGCTAAGGACTGCACTTCGGAGAGCACGCGGGGTGCTCTCCTCTTTCTTCATCGGCGGTTCCGGGCCAGTTGGTGTGAAGCCCATGAATGCCAACGAGATCGATGTTAAGGCTGTGACTAGTGGGTCTAGAGTGACGATATTGAATCGTGAGCGAATTGCGACCTGGGCCCTTTGTCGAATTCGGGGCTCGGCGGCGCGGTCGGATACCCTGGCTGCCGATGACGTCCTTATCTCCCCGGGTCGCTACAGACCAGTCCAGCGGTCATTTCGACTTGTTCGTCGTCGGTTCCGGTTTCTTCGGTCTGACGATCGCCGAGCGCGTGGCGACGCAACTGGACAAGCGTGTCCTTGTTATCGAGCGGCGCCCGCACATCGGCGGCAACGCCTACTCCGAAGCCGAGCCGCAGACCGGCATCGAGGTCCACAAGTACGGAGCCCATCTGTTCCACACCTCAAACCAGCGGGTGTGGGACTACGTGCGGCAGTTCACCGACTTCACCGGCTACCAGCATCGGGTCTTCGCGATGCACAACGGCCAGGCCTACCAGTTCCCGATGGGTCTGGGCCTGGTCTCGCAGTTCTTCGGCCGCTACTTCACCCCGGACGAGGCCCGCGCCCTGATCAAGGAACAAGCCAGCGAGATCGCCGGCCACGAGGCGGCCAACTTCGAGGAGAAGGCCATCTCGCTGATCGGCCGCCCGCTGTACGAGGCGTTCGTGAAGGCCTACACCGCCAAGCAGTGGCAGACCGATCCGAAGGAACTGCCCGCGGCCAACATCACCCGGCTGCCGGTGCGCTACACCTTCGACAATCGCTACTTCAACGACACCTACGAAGGTCTGCCGGTCGACGGCTACACCGCGTGGCTGGAGAACATGGCCGCCGACGACCGCATCGAGGTGCGGTTGGACACCGACTGGTTCGACGTCCGGGAAGAGCTGCGCGCCGCGAACCCCGACGCCCCGGTCGTTTATACCGGCCCGCTGGACCGCTACTTCGACTATTCCGAGGGGCGGTTGGGCTGGCGCACACTGGATTTCGAGCTCGAAGTGCTCGACACCGGTGACTTCCAGGGGACACCCGTCATGAACTACAACGACGCCGACGTGGACTACACCCGGATCCACGAGTTCCGGCATTTCCACCCCGAGCGCGAGTACCCGGCCGACAAGACGGTGATCATGCGGGAGTACTCCCGGTTCGCCAAAGAAGACGACGAGCCGTACTACCCGATCAACACCGAGGCCGATCGCGCCCTGCTGGCCTCCTACCGGGCCCGGGCGAAGGCCGAAACCGCTTCGGCGAAGGTGCTTTTCGGTGGCCGGTTGGGCACCTATCAATACCTCGACATGCACATGGCCATCGCCAGTGCGCTGAGCATGTACGACAACACCCTGGCGCCGCACCTGACTGACGGTGCGCCGCTGGTCTCGGAACCCGAAAAGGAAAGCAGCAAAGCATGAGCGACATCCCATCCGGCGCGCTCGACGCCGGGGAATCGCGGGCCGTCAGTCTGCTGGCCCGTGTCATCCTGCCGCGGCCGGGCGAACCGCTGGACGTCCGTCAGCTCTACATCAAGGAATCGGACACCAACGCCCGCCGGGCTCATGCGCCGAGTCGCACCACGCTGGAGATCGGCACCGAATCCGAGGTCTCGTTCGCGACGTACTTCAACGCCTTCCCGGCCAGCTACTGGCGGCGTTGGTCGACGCTGAAGTCCGTGGTCCTGCGTGTCGAGCTGACCGGCACCGCCCGCGTCGACGTGTACCGCTCCAAGGCCACCGGCGCCCGGATCACCGTCGGCGGCGCCCCCGTCTCCAGCGGCGACTCCTCCGAGCCCGCCGCCGTCGAGTTCGAGATCGACCTGGCGCCCTTCGAAGACGGCGGCTGGATCTGGTTCGACATCACCACCGACACCGCGGTCCGGGTGCACAGCGCCGGCTGGTACGCGCCGTCGCCCGCGCCGGGCCGCGCCAACGTCGCCGTCGGCATCCCGACCTTCAACCGGCCGGCCGACTGCGTCAACGCGCTGGCCGCGCTCACCTCGGATCCGTTGGTGGACGAGGTGATCACCGCGGTCATCGTGTCCGATCAGGGCACCAGCAAGGCCAAGGACCATCCCGGATTCGACGCGGCCGCGGCCAATCTGGGCTCTCGCCTCTCCATTCACAACCAGCCCAACCTCGGCGGGTCCGGCGGCTACAGCCGGGTGATGTACGAGGCGCTGAAGAACACCGACTGTGAGCAGATCCTGTTCATGGACGACGACATCCGCATCGAACCCGATTCGATCCTGCGGGCGCTGGCCATGAACCGGTTCGCGAAGGAACCGACCCTGGTGGGCGGCCAGATGCTCAACCTGCAGGAGCCGTCGCACCTGCACATCATGGGCGAAATGGTGGACCGGACCAACTTCATGTGGTCGGCCGCGCCCAACGCCGAATACGACCACGACTTCGCCAAGCACGCGCTCGACGACACCGACTCCGAGCGCAGCAAGCTGCTGCACCGCCGGGTCGACGTCGACTTCAACGGCTGGTGGATGTGCATGATCCCGCGGCAGGTGGCCGAGGAACTCGGCCAACCGCTGCCGCTGTTCATCAAGTGGGACGACGTCGAATACGGGCTGCGGGCCGCCGAGCACGGGTACCGCACGGTCACGCTGCCCGGTGCGGCGATCTGGCACATGGCCTGGAGCGACAAGGACGACGCGATCGACTGGCAGGCGTACTTCCACCTGCGCAACCGGCTCGTGGTCTCCGCGCTGCACTGGGACGGCGACGCGCGCGGTCTGCTGGCCAGCCACCTCAAGGCCACCTTCAAACACCTTCTGTGCCTTGAATATTCGACGGTCGCCATCCAGAACCGGGCCATGGAGGACTTCCTGGCCGGTCCGGAACACATCTTCTCGATCCTGGAGTCGGCCCTGCCCGACGTCCGCAAGATGCGCCAGAACTTCCCCGACGCGGTCGTGCTGCCCGGGGCCACCGAGCTGCCCCCGCCCTCGGACCTCAAGCGCAAGAAGATCGGCATCCCGGTCTCCAAGCCGGCCATCCTGGTGAACCTCGCCCGCGGCGTGATCCACCAGCTGCGCCCGCACGATCCCGAAACCCACATCCGGCCGCAGATCAACGTGGCGACCCAGGACGCCCGCTGGTTCTCGCTGTGCCGGGCCGACGGGGTCACCGTCACCACCGCCGACGGGCGCGGTGTGGTGTACCGGCAGCGCGACCGCGCCAAGATGTTCGCGTTGCTGCGGGCCTCGCTGCGACAGCAGATGCGTGTGGTCCGTCAGTTCGACCGGATGCGCAAGGTCTATCGTGAGGCGCTGCCGGTGCTGACCAGCACCCAGAAGTGGGAGACGGTGTTGCTGACAGAGTCGGCGGAGAAAAACTGAGATGACCGATGCCCCGCGCGGCGAGGACGCCGTGTTGGTTGCCGTGCAGTCTGCCCTGGCCACCCGGCCCGGCGTGCTGTCCGGCGCTCGTGCGCTGTCGCACTTCGGTGAGCACAGCGCGGGTTGGCTCGCGGTCGCGGCCGCGGGTGCGCTGGCCCAGCCATCCAAGCGCAAGTCGTGGTTGGCGGTCGGGGCCGGGGCCTTCCTCGCCCATGCCGCCGCCGTCCTGATCAAACGCGTGGTGCGCCGTGAGCGGCCGCACCACCCCGACATCGCCGTGAACGTCGGGACGCCGAGCCGGCTGAGTTTCCCGTCGGCGCATGCCACGTCGACCACCGCGGCCGCCGTGTTGCTGGCCCGGACCACGGGTCTTCCGCTGCGCGCGGTGCTGGTGGTGCCGATGGCACTGTCCCGCCTGGTGCTGGGCGTGCACTATCCCACCGACGTGCTCACCGGCGTGGCCGTCGGGACGCTCGTGGGTTCTGTGGTCGGTAAAACTGCCGGGGTCGGGCCGAAGGAGACTGTGGGCCAATGAGTGAGGAAGCGCAGACGGAGCTCGGGCCGCCCAAGAACCTGGCCGCCGGACTGATCAAGGCCGTCCGTCCACGCCAGTGGATCAAGAACCTGCTGGTGCTGGCTGCGCCGTTGGCCGCGGTCGGCAGCGGAATCGAGTACGACTACGCCGATCTCGCCTTCAAGGTGTCGATCGCGTTCGTGGTGTTCTGCCTGGCCGCATCGTCGATCTATCTCGTCAACGATGCCCGTGACGTCGAGGCCGACCGCGCTCATCCCACGAAACGGTTCCGGCCGATCGCCGCCGGTGTGGTGCCGGAGTCGATGGCCTACGTGCTGGCCGTCGTGCTGGCGGTGGCCTCGCTGGGGATCTCGTGGCTGCTGACCCCGAATCTGGCCGCGGTGATGGCGGTGTACATCGCGATCCAGCTGGCGTACTGCTTCGGTCTCAAGCACCAGGCGGTGCTCGACATCTGCATCGTGTCCTCGGGCTTCCTGATCCGCGCCATCGCCGGTGGCGTGGCCGCCGACATCCCGCTGTCCCAGTGGTTCCTCTTGGTGATGGCCTTCGGCTCACTGTTCATGGCGGCCGGAAAGCGTTACGCCGAGCTGCAATTGGCCGAGCGCACCGGCGCCAAGATCCGCAAGTCGCTGGAGAGCTACACGAGCAGCTACCTGCGTTTCGTCTGGACGTTGTCGGCCACTGCCGTGGTGCTGTGCTACGGCCTGTGGGCCTTCGGCCGCGACAGCGCCAACGATGTGATGGGCCTCGACGGCCAGGATGCGTCGTGGTACGCGATCACGATGGTGCCCTGGACCGTCGCGATCCTGCGCTATGCGGTTGACATCGATGGTGGCATCGCCGGTGAACCCGAGGAGATCGCGCTGAAAGACCGAGTGCTGCAGATCCTGTTCCTGGCGTGGATCGGAACCATCGGTGCGGCCATCTACTTCAGCTGACGGGTTGACGTGGCGCCGCCTGGCGGGTGGCGTGGGCGACCGGTTGGCGCGCCCGGCGGTGTTTCCCTACGACGTGTCGGTGCGGATCAGCCTGTGGGTGAGTGTGCTGGTGGTCGCCGGCCTGTTCGGCTGGGGTGCCTGGCAGCGCCGGTGGATCGCCGACGACGGTCTCATCGTGCTGCGCACCGTGCGAAACCTGTTGGCGGGCAACGGCCCCGTCTTCAACGCCGGTGAGCGGATCGAGGCCAACACCTCGACCGCCTGGACCTACCTGGTGACGCTGGGCGCCTGGCTCGGCGGTTCGGTCCGCATGGAGTACGTGGTGCTGGCGCTCGCACTGGGACTCAGCGTGATCGGCGTGGTCTTGGCGATGCTGGGCACCGGCCGGTTGTACGCCCCGAGCCTGCAGGGGCGGCGGGCGCTGCTGCTGCCCGCCGGGGCCCTGGTCTACATCGCCGTCCCGCCGGCCCGCGACTTCGCCACCTCGGGCCTCGAAAACGGTTTGGTGCTGGCCTATTTGGGCCTGCTGTGGTGGATGCTGGTGTGCTGGTCGCAGGCTCTGCGCGTGGCTCCCGCCGCCCAGCGGCGGACGGCGGCCACGGATACGCCGTCCCCGGGGGCGGGCCGGTACTTCGAGGGTGCGCTGGCCGCCGTGGCGGGGTTCAGCGTGCTGATCCGCCCCGAGTTGGCGCTGATCGGCGGTGGTGCGCTGGTCATGATGCTGATCGCGGCGAGGGGGTGGCGACGCCGGGTGCTGATCCTGGTGGCCGGTGGTCTGTTGCCGGTGGCCTACCAGATCTTCCGGATGGGCTACTACGGGCTGCTGGTGCCCGGTACCGCGGTGGCCAAGGACGCATCGGGATCCAAGTGGACCCAGGGCCTGACCTATCTCACGAACTTCAACCAGCCCTACCTGTTGTGGGTGCCGGTCGTGCTGCTGGCCGCGTTGGGGCTGGTGCTGCTGACCACCAGGACCCGGCCGTGGTGGGTGCGCCACCAGGCGCCACGCGGCTACGGCTGGCTGGCCCGTACCGTCCAAAGTCCCGCCGCCGTCGTGCTTTTCATGCTCGTCAGTGGGTTGCTGCAGGCGATCTACTGGGTGCGCCAGGGCGGTGACTTCATGCACGGCCGGGTGTTGCTCACGCCGCTGTTCTGCCTGCTGATGCCGCTGTCGGTGATCCCGGTCGTGCTGCCCGACGGCACCAAGTTCACCAGGGAGACGGGTTATCTGCTGGCCGCGGCCACCAGCGTGCTGTGGGCCGCGGTGGTGGGCTGGTCGATCTGGGCGGCCAACTCCTCGGGCCTGGGCGCCGACGCGACACGCGTCACCTACACCGGCATCGTCGACGAGCGCCGGTTCTACTCACAGGCCACCGGGCACGCGCACCCGCTGACCGCCGCCGACTACCTGGACTACCCCCGCATGCGGGCGGTGCTGACCGCGATCGAGAACACCCCCGACGGGGCGCTGCTGCTGCCGTCGGGCAATTACGACCAGTGGGACGTCGTGCCGGCGTATCCACCGCCGCCCGATCTCAGCCCGGCGGCCAGGCGGGCGCTGCAAACCCCGCACACCGTGTTCTTCACCAACATGGGCATGCTCGGCATGAACGTGGGGCTCGACGTGCGTGTCATCGACCAGATCGGCCTGACGAATCCGCTGGCGATGCACACCGAGCGGTTGACCGACGGCCGCATCGGCCACGACAAGAACCTGTTCCCGGACTGGGCGGTGGCCGAGGGCCCGTTCCTCAAGGTGCGGCCGTACATCCCGGCCTACCTGGATGAGGAATGGATCGCCCAGGCGGAGGCCGCGCTGGCCTGCCCGGCCACCGATTCGATGCTCAACTCGGTGCGCGGGGAGATGACCCCCCGGCGGTTCCTGTCCAACCTGGTCCACGCCTACGAGTTCACGAAGTACCGGATCGACCGGGTGCCGCTCTACGAGTTGAAGCGCTGCGGCCTGCCGGTGCCCGAACCCAAGACTCCGCCGTACACCGGGATGCCGGCCACCGGACCGTGATGACGCGGGCGGTAACGCCAGGGCGGGCAGCACCGATACCCAGACGAACCCCCGAGATCGATCTTGAACGGACGGTACGTAAAACCGATGCTGACCTCTGGTGTCTTCGCTGTGCGCCGCTGGGGCCGGCCCCTGCTGACGGCGGCAGCCGCGATCGCGGTGCTCGGCTCGGTGCTGACAGCGCCGCCGGCTGCCGCGTTCTCCCGCGAGGGGCTGCCGGTCGAGTACCTCGACGTCTACTCGCCGTCGATGGGCCGCAGCATCCGGGTCCAGTTCCAGGGTCCGTCCGCGGAGCCGGCCGCGACACCGGCCGGGCCCAGTAAGGCCGTGTACCTGCTCGACGGCATGCGCGCACAGGACGACCTCAGCGGCTGGGACATCAACACCCCCGCGTTCGAGTGGTTCCACGGTTCCGGCATCTCGACGGTGATGCCCGTCGGTGGGCAGTCGAGCTTCTACAGCGACTGGTACTCGCCGTCGAGTCTGAACAAGCAGACCTATACCTATAAATGGGAGACGTTCCTCACACAGGAGCTCCCCGCCTGGCTGTCGGCCAACAAGCAGGTGTCCGCGACGGGCAATGCCGTCGTCGGGCTGTCCATGTCGGGCAGTGCCGCGCTGATCCTGTCGGCCTACCACCCGGGCCAGTTCAGCTATGCCGCATCGTTGTCGGGCTTCCTCAACCCGTCGTCGCTGTTGATGCAGCAGGCGATCCGGGTGGCCATGCTCGACGCCGGGCGCTACAACGTCGACAACATGTGGGGCCTGCCCTGGGACGGTGCCTGGAAGCGAAACGACCCGGTCAAACAGGTGGCCAAGATCGTGGCGAACGGCACCCGGCTGTGGGTGTACTGCGCGCCGGGTGGCGCCACCGATCTCGACCAGGGCTCCGACCCCAACCTCGCGATGAGCGCCAGCAGCCTGGAAACGCTGGCCATCAAGAGCAACAAGGATTTTCAGGATGCCTACGTCAAGGCGGGCGGCGGCAACGCGAGCTTCCATTTCCCGTCGGCCGGCAACCATGCCTGGCCGTACTGGGCGGCTCAGTTGCAGGCACTGAAACCAGACCTGATCGCAACCATCAACGGCTGAGGGGCGACCAGGGACGACAACTGCTGCAGAGAAGCATCACGCGCACATGTGGTTGACTACACGGGCACGTGAGCCGCTTACGTCGGTGTGAATCGATGTGCGGAATACGAAGAAGAGATTCAGATAGGGAGCGGTATGAAGTTCGTTGGGAAGATGCGCGGCGCAGCGGCAGGTCTGTCGCGCCGGCTGACGGTTGCGGTCGCCGCAGCGGCCGTGCTGCCTGGCCTGGTTGGCGTCGTAGGCGGCTCGGCGACCGCTGGAGCCTGGTCTCGACCCGGCCTGCCGGTCGAGTACCTCGACGTCCCGGCGGCCGCGATGGGACGCGACATCAGGGTGGAGTTCNGCTCAGTTGCAGGCACTGAAACCAGACCTGATCGCAACCATCAACGGCTGAGGGGCGACCAGGGACGACAACTGCTGCAGAGAAGCATCACGCGCACATGTGGTTGACTACACGGGCACGTGAGCCGCTTACGTCGGTGTGAATCGATGTGCGGAATACGAAGAAGAGATTCAGATAGGGAGCGGTATGAAGTTCGTTGGGAAGATGCGCGGCGCAGCGGCAGGTCTGTCGCGCCGGCTGACGGTTGCGGTCGCCGCAGCGGCCGTGCTGCCTGGCCTGGTTGGCGTCGTAGGCGGCTCGGCGACCGCTGGAGCCTGGTCTCGACCCGGCCTGCCGGTCGAGTACCTCGACGTCCCGTCGGCAGCGATGGGACGCGACATCCGGGTGGAGTTCCAGAGCGGTGGCCCGGGTGCTCCGGCGCTGTACCTGCTCGACGGTATGCGCGCCCGTGAGGACAACAACGGGTGGGACATCGAACTCCCGACGTTCGAGTGGTTCCTGAACTCGGGCATCTCGGTTGTCATGCCGGTCGGTGGCCAGTCGAGCTTCTACACCGACTGGTACAAGCCGGCCTGTGGCAGCAAGGACGGCGGCTGCAAGACCTACAAGTGGGAGACCTTCCTGACGCAGGAGCTGCCGGCCTGGCTGGCGGCCAACCGCGAGGTGAAGTCCACCGGCAGCGCCGTGGTCGGTCTGTCGATGGCCGGTTCGTCGGCGCTGATGCTGTCGGCTCGGCACCCGGACCAGTTCATCTACGCGTCCTCGCTGTCGGGCACCTTGAACCCGTCCGAGGGCTGGTGGCCGATGCTGATCGGTGTCTCGATGGGTGACGCCGGTGGCTACAAGGCCGACGACATGTGGGGTAAGACCGGTGACCCGGGCAACGCCTGGAAGGCCAACGACCCGACCGAGAACGTCGCCACGATCGCGAACAACGGCACCCGGATCTGGGTGTACTGCGGTAACGGCAAGCCGGGCGAGCTCGGTGGCGCCGACCTGCCCGCCAAGTTCCTCGAGGGCTTCGTCTGCCGGACGAACTCCACCTTCCAGGAGAAGTACATCGCGGCCGGTGGCAAGAACGGCGTGTTCAACTTCCCGCAGAGCGGTACGCACAACTGGGCCTACTGGGGCCAGCAGCTGCAGGCCATGAAGCCCGACCTGCAGCGCGTCCTGGGTGCCACCCCGACCGCCTGAGCGGACGGGCAGGTAGCCAGATAGACACGGAAGACGGCGGCGATCCCCACGGGGTCGCCGCCGTCAGCCGTTTGCGACCCCTCCCGTGGTGGCGATGTGGTTCACTACAACGCGGGTTACGTGTGCGGGGGCACTTCGAATGACCGGCCGGCAGCGGGAGAGGTTGATGATGAGACGTGCGTTGAGTCTGATGCGGGCAATGCTGCTGGCTCTGCTGGCGCCGGTGCTCGGCGCCGGTCTGTGGGCCGTCTCGGCGACCACCGCCGCCCCGGCCCGCGCCGACGGCGTCGAGTACCTGATGGTGCCGTCGGCGGCCATGGGGCGCGACATCCCGGTGGCCTTCCAGGGTGGCGGCCCGCACGCGGTGTTCCTGCTCGACGCGTTCAACGCGGCTCCGGATGTGAGCAACTGGGTCACTGCCGGCCATGCGATGACCACCCTGGCCGGTCGCGGCATCTCGGTGGCCGCCCCGGCCGGTGGCGCCTGGAGCCTCTACACCAACTGGGAGCAGGACGGCAGCAAGCAGTGGGAGACCTTCCTGTCCGCCGAGCTGCCGGACTGGCTGGCCGCCAACAAGGGCCTGGCCCCCGACGGTCACGGTGTGGTGGGCGCTTCCCAGGGCGGTACCGCCGCGCTGACGCTGGCCGCGTTCCACCCGGGCCGGTTCCGCTTCGCCGGCTCGCTGTCCGGGTTCCTGACCCCGTCGGCCACCACGCTCAACGGCGCGATCACCGCGGGCATGGCGCAGTTCGGCGGGGTGGACAGCTACGGCATGTGGGGAGCCCCACAGCTCGGCCGCTGGAAGTGGCACGATCCCGACGTGCACGTGCAGTTGCTGGCCAACGCCAATACCCGGCTCTGGGTGTACAGCCCGGGCACCCTGACGTGTAGCGACCCGGCCGCGATGATCGGGGTCTGCGATCAGGCGCAGGGCAGCAACCGGGCGTTTTACCAGCACTACCGCGCCGTCGGCGGCAGCAACGGCCACTTCGACATGCCTGCCTCGGGCCAGCACGACTGGAGCAGCTGGGCCCCGCAGCTGGCCCAGATGTCGGGCGAGCTGGTCGCGGTCATCAAGTAGACGCCCGGTTTGACCGCCGTCGTGGCCAGAATCAGCTGCGCCGGGACACTTTTCACCAGCCGGTACGGTGGAGGCGTGCAGCACACGGTTCGGTCGGCCACCCTGGTGGTAGCGGTGTCCGCTGCGTCGTTGCTCACGGGCTGCGATGCGGGCGGTGACCTCATGGCACCCCTGGCCCTGCCCACCTCACAGGTCAACGGCGCGCAGCCGCAGGCGGTGTCCGCGCAGCCTCAGCTGGGGCGCACCGGTGAGCTGGCCATCACCTCCCAGCAGCACGCCTACCTCGATGAACTGAAGGCGGCCGGGATCACCCCGTCCAGCGAGCTGCTGGCGCTGTCGATCGGGTCGTATGTGTGCCAGGCTCGTGCCGCCCGCCAGGGTGACCAGGCGGTGTGGGATTTCGTGCTGCCGTTGGTGCGCAGCGATGTTCAGGCCGATCACTCCGGCCAGGACAGCCCCACCCCCGGCGAGATCGACGCCGCCGCCTCCGAGTACATCCGCATCGCCACCGAACATCTCTGCTGAGTCGGCAGATCAGCAGTCCCACGCGAGGAGCCCGAGTAACCCATGGCAAAAAACGCCAGCCGCAGGAAGCGCCACCGCATCCTGGCCCTGATCGCCGCCGCGGCGATGGCACTCGTGGTGGTACTGGTGGTGACGGTCGTGGTGATCGTGATGCGCCGCCCCGATACCCCGTCGGCGCCGCCGTCGGCCGAACCCCCGGCCGGGGTGCCGGGCGGCCCGACGAAGCCGCGTAAGCCGCGGCCGGAATTCCAGTCGGCGGACTGCCCCGACGTGATGATGCTGTCGATCCCGGGAACCTGGGAGTCGTCGCCGCACGACGACCCGTTCAACCCGACCCAGTTCCCGCTGTCGCTGATGTCCAACATCAGCCGGCCGATGGCCGAGCAGTTCGGTCGCGACCGGCTGGAGGTGTACACGGTGCCGTACACCGCGCAGTTCCACAACCCGTTCTCCGCCGACAACCAGATGTCCTACAACGACAGCCGCGCCGAGGGGAAGCGCACCGCGGTCAAGGCGATGACGGACATGAACGACCGGTGCCCACTGACCAGCTATGTGATCGCCGGGTTCTCCCAGGGTGCGGTGATCGGCGGCGACCTGGCCAGCGACATCGGCAACGGGCGCGGCCCGGTGGACGAGGACCTGGTGCTGGGCGTGACGCTGATCGCCGACGGCCGGCGCCAGCTCGGGGTCGGGCAGGACGTGGGGCCCAACCCGCCGGGGCAGGGCGCCGAGATCACGCTGCACGAGGTTCCGGTGCTCTCCGAGATGGGCCTGACCATGACGGGTCCGCGGCAGGGCGGCTTCGGAGCGCTCGACAACCGCACCTATCAGATCTGCGGCAAGGGCGATCTGATCTGCTCGGCGCCCGAGGAGGCGTTCTCGATCTTCAACCTCCCCAAGACGCTGGAGACGTTGACCGGGAGTGCGGCCGGGCCGGTGCACGCGCTGTACAACACCCCGCAGTTCTGGGTGGAGAACGGCGAGACGGCCACGCAGTGGACGCTGAGCTGGGCCAAGGGCCTGGTGGAGAACGCACCTCATCCGAAGCATGGGTGACCTGCGCGCCGGATTTGGCCGGGACCATCACGGTCCCTTAACATTAAGAGAAAAATAAGAGCTTTGCGCGTCCGTCGCGGGTTATATGGGTTCATCAACTGATCCGTGGGGCGGAAGCGGCGCGCCCGGTACGATCGTCCGGGTTTGGGTACGTACCGGCCGCCGAGTGGCTGCGACGCACCGCCAGTGACGTGCGACAACGCGACGAGTACGGCTCTGACAGGAGAGTTTTAAATGCCGTTCATCAATCCGTTCATCAAGGACGGTCAGATCAAGTTCCCTGACGGCGCCAGCATCGTCGAACACGTCGAGCGCTGGGCCAGGGTTCGTGGTGACAAGCTGGCATACCGCTTCCTGGACTTCTCGACCGAACGTGACGGCGTCGCCCGCGACCTGACCTGGGCGCAGTTCAGTGCCCGCAACAAGGCCGTCGCCGCCCGGCTGCAGCAGGTCACCCAGCCCGGTGACCGCGTCGCCATCCTGTGCCCGCAGAACCTGGACTACCTCGTCGCCTTCTTCGGCGCGCTCTACGCCGGCCGCATCGCGGTGCCGCTGTTCGACCCGTCCGAACCCGGCCACGTCGGCCGCCTGCACGCCGTGCTGGACAACTGCCACCCGTCGGCGATCCTGACCACCACCGAGGCCGCCGAGGGCGTCCGCAAGTTCTTCCGCAGCCGGCCGGCCAATCAGCGTCCGCGCGTCATCGCCGTCGACGCGGTGCCCGACGACGTCGCCGCCACCTGGGTCCACGTCGACGACGTCGACGAGACCACGATCGCCTACCTGCAGTACACCTCGGGTTCGACCCGCATCCCCACGGGCGTGCAGATCACCCACCTGAACCTGGCCACCAACGTGGTGCAGGTGATCGAGGCGCTGGAGGGCGAAGAGGGTGACCGCGGTCTGTCGTGGCTGCCGTTCTTCCACGACATGGGTCTGATCACCGCCCTGCTGGCGCCCATGATCGGCCACTACTTCACCTTCATGACACCCGCGGCGTTCGTGCGTCGTCCGGAACGCTGGATCCGCGAGCTGGCCCGCAAGGAAGGCGACACCGGCGGCACCATCTCCGTGGCCCCGAACTTCGCGTTCGACCACGCCGCGGCCCGCGGTGTGCCCAAGGAGGGGTCGGCGCCGCTGGACATGTCCAACGTCAAGGCCGTCCTCAATGGCAGCGAGCCGATCTCGGCGGCCACCGTGCGCCGGTTCAACGAGGCCTTCGGACCGTTCGGCTTCCCGGCCAAGGCCATCAAGCCGTCCTACGGCCTGGCCGAGGCCACCCTGTTCGTGTCGACCACGCCGTCGGCCGAAGAGCCCAAGATCATCACCGTCGACCGCGATGAGCTCAACAGCGGGCGGATCGTCGAGGTGGCCGAGGATTCGCCCAAGGCCGTGGCCCAGGCTTCGGCGGGCAAGGTCGGGGTGGCCGAGTGGGCCGTCATCGTCGACGCCGAGACCGCGACCGAGCTGCCCGACGGCCAGGTCGGCGAGATCTGGATCAGCGGCCAGAACATGGGCACCGGCTACTGGGGCAAACCAGACGCCACGGCCGAGACCTTTCAGAACATCCTCAAGTCGCGCACCAGCCCGTCGCACGCCGAGGGCGCTGCCGATGACGCCACCTGGGTCCGCACCGGCGACTACGGCGCCTTCTACGACGGCGACCTCTACATCACCGGCCGCGTCAAGGACCTCGTCATCATCGACGGCCGCAACCACTACCCGCAGGATCTGGAGTACTCGGCGCAGGAGGCCAGCAAGGCCGTCCGCACCGGCTACGTCGCCGCCTTCTCGGTGCCGGCCAACCAGCTGCCCGACGAGGTCTTCGAGAACGCGCACTCAGGCCTGCACCGCGATCCCGACGACAGCTCCGAGCAGCTGGTGATCGTCGCCGAGCGCGCACCCGGCGCCCACAAGCTCGAGGTCGGCCCGATCACCGACGACATCCGGGCGGCGATCGCCGTGCGGCACGGTGTCACCGTGCGCGACGTCCTGTTGACCGCGGCCGGTGCCATCCCGCGTACCTCCAGCGGCAAGATCGGCCGGCGGGCCTGCCGCTCGGCGTATCTGGACGGGACACTGCGGGCGGGGAAGATTCCCAACGCTTTCCCCGACGAGACCGACTGAGCTTGAGCTGACCCACACCGCCGACTGCCGGCCGGTTGAGACAAAGGTGACCTGAATATGGATGAAACACAAAGCAATTCGAATCTTCCAGACGGCACCGAGCCCGCCGGGGCACCGGCGTCGCGCCCTGACCTGACCGTCGCGGAGATGCGCGAGTGGCTGCGCAAGGCGGTGGCCAACGCCACGGGGCAGTCCGCAGACGCGATCGACGAGTCCACTCCGCTGATCGAGCTGGGGCTGTCTTCGCGCGACGCGGTGGCGATGGCCAGTGACATCGAGGACCTCACCGGGGTCACGCTGACGGCCACGGTGTTGTTCCGCCACCCGACCATCGAGTCGCTGGCCACCGTGATCATCGAGGGCGAACCAGAGCCCGAGTCCACCGACGACGAGGACTGGACGCGGGACCGCGACGTCGAAGACATCGCGATCGTCGGTGTGTCGACCCGCTTCCCGGGCGACCTGAACACCCCCGACGAGATGTGGGATGCCCTGCTCGCGGGTAAGGACTGCATCACCGATCTGCCCGAGGGCCGGTGGGAGGAGTTCCTCTCCGAGCCCCGGATCGCCGAGCGGGTCGCCAAGGCCCGCACCCGGGGCGGGTACCTCTCCGACATCAAGGGCTTCGACTCCGAGTTCTTCGCGCTGTCGAAGATGGAAGCCGACAACATCGACCCGCAGCAGCGCATGGCGCTGGAGCTGACGTGGGAGGCGTTGGAGCACGCCCGGATTCCGGCGTCCAGCCTGCGCGGCGGCAGCGTCGCGGTGTACATCGGCAGCTCCAACAACGACTACTCCTACCTGTCGCTGGCCGATCCGACGGTCACGCATCCCTACGCGATCACCGGCAACCAGACGGCCATCATCGCCAACCGGGTTTCGTACTTCTACGACTTCCGCGGTCCGTCGGTGTCGGTGGACACCGCGTGCTCGAGCTCGCTGGTCGCCGCGCATCAGGGTGTGCAGGCGCTGCGCTCGGGTGAGGCCGATGTCGCGATCGTCGGTGGCGTCAACGCGCTCATCACTCCGCTGGTGACCATCGGCTTCGACGAGGTCGGCGGCGTGCTGGCCTCCGACGGCCGGATCAAGTCGTTCTCCTCGGATGCCGACGGCTACGCCCGTTCCGAGGGTGGCGGCATGCTCGTGCTCAAGCGGGTCTCCGATGCCCGCCGCGACGGCGACCAGATTCTCGCGGTGATCGCCGGTAGCGCGGTCAACCACGACGGCCGGTCCAACGGTCTGCTCGCCCCGAATCCTGACGCGCAGGAAGAGGTGCTGCGGCGGGCCTACAAGGATGCCGGGATCAACCCGCGGTCCGTCGACTACATCGAGGCGCACGGCACCGGCACCATCCTCGGTGACCCGATCGAGGCCGACGCGCTCGGCCGCGTGGTCGGCCGCGGTCGCGACGCGGACAAGCCCGCCCTGCTGGGTGCGGTGAAATCCAATGTGGGACACCTGGAATCGGCGGCCGGCGCGGCCAGCCTGGCCAAGATGACGTTGTCCCTGGCCAATGACAAACTGCCGCCGTCGATCAACTACGCCGGGCCCAACCCGTACATCGACTTCGACAAAGAGCACCTCAAGGTCAACGACACCGTCTCGGAATGGCCGCGCTACAGCGGGCATGCGATCGCCGGTGTGTCAGGCTTCGGCTTCGGTGGCGCCAACGCGCACCTGGTGCTGCGTGAGGTGCTGCCCTCGGATCTCGTCGAACCGCAGCCGGAACCCGAAGCGGTGGAGAACAAGTCGGCTTCCGACGACGCCAACGCGGTGTACGTCGGTGGTGTGCGGATGGACGAGTACGGCGAGTTCATCCACGACGACGATGAATCGGGTGCCGGTGACGGCGAATACCCGGCCTACGACGAGGCGAACCACGAACTGCCCGGCCTGACCGACGAGGCCAAGCGCCTGATCGAGGAGGCACGCGCGCAGCTGGAGGCCGCTGACGCCGCGGAGCCGGTCAAGAAGGTTGTCCCGCTTGCGGTCTCGGCATTCCTGACCTCGCGCAAGAAGGTCGCCGCCGCTGAGCTGGCGGACTGGATCGACAGCGAGGAGGGCCGGGCGTCGTCGCTGGAGTCCATCGGCCGTTCGCTGTCGCGCCGCAACCACGGCCGCTCGCGTGCCATCGTGCTGGCCCACGACCACGACGAGGCGATCAAGGGCCTGCGGGCCATCGCCGAGGGCAAGCAGCACCCGACCGTGATCTCGGCCGACGGTCCGGTGACCAACGGCCCGGTTTGGGTGCTCGCCGGTTTCGGTGCGCAGCATCGCAAGATGGGCAAGGAGCTGTACCTGCGCGAGCCGGTCTTCGCCGAGTGGATCAACAAGGTCGACGCCCACATCCAGGATGAGCGCGGCTACTCCGTCGTCGAGCTGATCCTCGACGACGCGATCGACTACACCAACGAGACCTGCGAATACCCCATCGAAGTGGTCCAGACGGTGATCTTCGCCATCCAGGTCGCGCTCGGTGAGTTCCTCAAGGCCCACGGCGCGAAACCCGGTGCGGTGGTGGGGCAGTCGCTCGGTGAGGCGGCCGCGGCCTACTTCTCCGGCGGTCTGAGCCTGGCCGATGCCACCCGCACCATCTGCTCGCGCGCCCACCTGATGGGTGAGGGCGAGGCGATGCTGTTCGGCGAGTACATCCGCCTCATGGCGCTGGTCGAGTACTCGGCCGACGAGATCAAGACGGTGTTCGCCGACTACCCGGGTCTGGAGGTGTGCGTCTACGCCGCCCCGACCCAGACCGTGATCGGCGGCCCGCCGGAGCAGATCGACGCGATCATCGCCCGGGCCGAAGCCGAGGGTAAGTTCGCCCGCAAGCTGCAGACCAAGGGCGCCAGCCACACTCAGCAGATGGACCCGCTGCTCGGTGAGCTGTCCGCCGAGATTCAGGGCATCGAGGCGCGTCCGCTGCAGACGGCGTACTTCTCGACCGTGCACGAGGGCAAGCTGATCCGCGCCGGTGCGGAGCCGATCCACGATGTGGAGTACTGGAAGAAGGGGCTGCGGCACAGCGTCTACTTCACCCACGGCATCCGCAACGCGGTCGACAACGGCCACACCACGTTCCTGGAGCTCGCGCCGAACCCGGTGGCGCTCATGCAGGTTGGTCTGACGACGGCCTCGGCCGGGCTGCACGACGCGCAGCTCATCGCGACCCTGGCCCGCAAGCAGGACGAGGTCACCTCGATGGTGACGGCCATGGCGCACCTGTTCGTCCACGGTCATGACCTGGACCTGCGCACGCTGTTCCCGCGCAAGTCCACCGGGCTGGCCGGCGCGCTGGACTTCGCCAACATCCCGCCGACCAAGTTCAAGCGCAAGCCGCACTGGCTGGACGCCCACTTCACCGGTGACAGCTCGGCGGTGATGCCGGGCAACCATGTCGCGACACCCGACGGCAAGCATGTCTGGGAGTTCGTGTCGAAGGGCAGCGCCGATCTGGCCGCCCTGGTGAAAGCCGCTGCGGCCCAGGTTCTTCCGGACGCCCGGCTGACCGCCTCCGAGCAGCGTGCGGTGCCCGCCGAGGGCTCGCGGCTGGTCACCACGCTGACCCGGCACCCCGGTGGCGCCTCGGTGCAGGTGCACGCCCGTATCGACGAGAGTTTCACCCTGGTCTACGACGCGATCGTGACCCGCGGCGGTGCGGCGACCGCGCTGCCCACCGCGGTGGGTGCCGGTGTTGTCGCCGAACAGGTTTCGGATGCGCCGGCCGTTGCCGAGCCGGAACCCGAGGATGACGCGGAGATTCTTTCCGACAACCTCACCAAGGGCGCCGGCATGGGCGCCGGTTTCGAGAAGTGGTCGCCGGATTCCGGTGAGACCGTGGCGCAGCGGCTCGGCACCATCGTCGGTGCGGCCATGGGCTACGAGCCCGAGGACCTGCCGTGGGAGGTGCCGCTGATCGAGCTGGGCCTGGATTCCCTGATGGCGGTGCGGATCAAGAACCGTGTCGAATACGACTTCGACCTGCCGCCGATCCAGCTGACCGCGGTGCGCGACGCCAACCTGTACAACGTCGAGGAATTGATCAAGTACGCGATCGAGCACCGCGACGAGGTCGATCAGATCGCCGAGTCCCAGAAGGGCAAGACGGCCGAGGAGATCGCCGCTGAGCAGTCCGAACTGCTGGGCGGTGCGTCGACGGTCGCCGAGCTCGAGGCCAAGCTGGCCGAAAGTGGGCATCCCTTGGCGGACAAGGCCGCCGAGGATGGTGATGCGGCCGGCGATATCCCGGCGCCGCCGAGCGATCCGAGTGGGCCGGTTCCGCCTGCGCCCACCGATCCGAGCGGCCCGGCCGNACCCGGCCGGCGGATCGACGGTCGTCTACGAGCCGTTGATGAAGCGGCTGCCGGCCGACACCCCGGTGTACGGCATCGAGCGGGTCGAGGGCTCGATCGAGGAGCGTGCCGCCGAGTACGTGCCCAAGCTGCTGGAGATGCACAAGGGCCCGTTCATCCTGGCCGGCTGGTCACTGGGCGGGGCGCTGGCCTACGCCTGCGCGATCGGCCTCAAGCAAGCCGGTGCCGATGTCCGGTTCGTCGGGCTGATCGACTGCGTGCGCCCGGGTGAGCCGATCGACCAGAGCCAGGCCGGCATGCGCGCCCGGTGGGATCGCTACGCGCGGTTCGCCGAGCGCACGTTCAACGTCGAGGTTCCCGAGATCCCCTACGAGGAGCTGGAGAAGCTCGACGACGAGGGCCAGGTGAAGTTCGTCCTGGAGGTCGTGGCGCAGAGCGGGGTGCAGATCCCCGGCGGGATCATCGAGCATCAGCGCACGTCCTACCTGGACAACCGGGCGCTGGACACCATCGAGATCCAGCCCTACGACGGGCACGTCACGCTGTACATGGCCGATCGCTACCACGACGACGCCATCGTCTTCGAGCCCGCGTACGCCACCCGCAAACCCGACGGTGGCTGGGGTGACTACGCCTCGGACCTCGAGGTCGTGCACATCGGGGGCGAGCACATCCAGGCCATCGACGAGCCGTACATTGCCAAGGTCGGTGCTCACCTGAGCGAGGCGATCAACCGTATCGAAGCGGAGAGCGAGAGCAAGTAGTGACGAACAAGACGACCGCTGAGCTGCTGGCGGAGCTCCGCGAGAAGCTGGAGATCGCTGCCGATCCGGGCGATGAGAAGGCCAAGGCCCGCCGGGACAAGAAGGGCATTCCGTCCGCGCGGGCCCGCATTCACGCGTTGCTCGACCCGGGCAGCTTCCTGGAGATCGGCGCGCTGGCCAAGACGCCGGGTGATCCGAACGCACTGTTCGGCGACGGCGTGGTGACGGGGCACGGCACCATCAACGGTCGTCCGGTCGGTGTGTTCAGCCACGACCAGACGGTGTTCCAGGGTTCGGTCGGTGAGATGTTCGGCCGCAAGGTGGCCCGGCTGATGGAGTGGGTGGCCATGGTCGGCTGCCCGATCATCGGCATCAACGACTCCGCCGGTGCCCGCATCCAGGACGCGGTGACCTCGCTGGCCTGGTACGCCGAACTCGGCCGCCGTCACGAGATGCTGCGCGGCCTGGTTCCAGAGATCTCGCTGATCTTCGGCAAGTGTGCCGGCGGCGCGGTGTATTCGCCGATCCAGACCGATCTGCTGGTGGCCGTGCGCGATCAGGGCTACATGTTCATCACCGGCCCGGACGTGATCAAGGACGTCACGGGCGAGGACGTCAGCTTCGACGAGCTCGGCGGTGCCGACGTGCAGGCGCAGCGCGGCAACATCCACAAGGTGGTCGAATCGGAGGCCGCGGCCTACCAGTACGTGCGCGATTACCTGAGCTTCCTGCCGTCGAACCACTTCGACAGCCCGCCGATCATCAATCCCGGCCTGGAGCCGGAGATCACCCCGCACGATCTCGAACTGGACTCGATCGTGCCGGATGCCGACAACATGGCCTACGACATGCACGAGATCCTGCTGCGGATCTTCGACGACGGCGATGTGTTCGAGATCGCCGACCAGCGCGGTCCGGCGATGATCACCGCGTTCGCGCGGGTGGACGGGCATCCGGTCGGCGTGATCGCCAACCAGCCGATGCACATGTCCGGTGCGGTCGACAACGAGGCCTCCGACAAGGCGGCCAGCTTCATCCGCTTCTGCGACTCGTACAACCTGCCTTTGGTTTTCGTGGTCGACACCCCGGGCGCGATGCCGGGTGTGGCCGAGGAGAAGGGCGGCATCATCAAGCGCGGTGGCCGGTTCTTCAACGCCATCGTCGAGGCGGATGTGCCGAAGGTGACCGTCATCATCCGCAAGGCCTACGGCGGCGGGTACGCGGTGATGGGCTCCAAGCAGCTCTCGGCAGACCTGAACTTCGCCTGGCCGACCGCACGCATCGCGGTGATCGGCGCCGAGGGTGCGGCCCAGCTACTGGTCAAGCGGTTCCCGGATCCCACCGCCCCCGAGGTGCAGAAGATCCGCGCCGACTTCATCGAGGGCTACAACCTCAACATGGCCACGCCGTGGATCGCGGCCGAGCGCGGCTACATCGACGGCGTCATCCAGCCGCACGAGACCCGGCTGCTGCTGCGCAAGTCGCTGAAGCTGTTGCGGGACAAGCAAAACGGTCCCAAGGTGCAGCGCAAGCACGGGCTGCTGCCGCTGTAGTCAGTCTCCGGCCGACGGGGCGGACAGGACTGCTGTGCCATATCGCAGGCACAGCAGCAGGGCCAGTTCGACGTCGAGACGATCGTCTTCGACTGGCCTGCCCCGGCGCTCCTCGGCCCGGCCGACGCGGTACTTGACCGAGTTGAAGTGCAGGTTGAGTTTCGCGCCGGCCGACTTGTAGCTGCCGCCGTCGTGCAGATATACCCGCAGGGTCTCGCGCAACCGCGCGTCGTTGGCGGTGTCAGAGGCCAGTGCGCCCAATGTCTGGAGCACGAATTCTCGTGCATCGTCCAGGTTTTCCCCGATCAAAGCCGCTGCTGCCAGTCCAGGATCGCCCGCCGCCGTCACTCCGGCGGTGCCTGCGGCGAGCGCGACGCCGCGGGTTCTTACGGCCTGGCGGTGTGACCGGCGGAAGCCGTCAACCCCGTACGACGGGATGCCGAGGGCGACGGCCGGTACTGCCGTGCGCGTGCTGAGCTCGGCTCGGGCGATGTCGACAGCGGTGGTCGCCGCGGTCGCCGACAGCGGTATCCAACCCCACCCGGTGTTGCGGTCGGCCGCGACGAACAGCGGACTGTCTTGTGCCCCAACGGCCTCCGCTGTTTCTCTGAGCACCGACTCCAGCCTGGCCAGGCCGTACTCGTTTTCGGAATCCGCGGGCCACCACAACACGACGGCCAGATGCGTGCGCTGCATGGGGTAGCGCAGCGCGGTGGTGAGGGCCTCGGGGTCGGCCGGCGGGGCTGACGGCGGCATCGCGAGAATCTCGCGGACCCGCAGCGCCCGCGCACTGTTCTGGTTTGCCAGCCAGCGGTCGCGCTCCTCTTCGTAGACCACCACCACCTGCTGGCTGATCCAGTCGATGTAGCGGAACGACACCGACGTGATGCGCTCGAAGACGGCCAGCCCGATCCGTGCTTCCAGTCCGGCCGCGTTGATCTCCTCGGATGCGGCGTCGATGACGAGTCCGTGTCCGAGCCGGTAGGCGCGCACCAGGGCGTCCATCGGGACGCCGCGCTGTGCCACCCGCCGGGCGTACTCGAGGGCCGCGGTGGGCGGCTTGATGTTCTCCAGCGATATGTCGTGGCGGAGGGCGTGGAAGATGGTCTCGACGTTGCCCGCGACGCTGGACCCGAGCAGTTGCACGAGTTCCCTGTCGCCGCGCAATTGGGTGATCTGGCTGGCCAGGGCCTGTTGTACCGAGTGGCTCACCGCACCCTGCCGGGCCATCAGCCGGTCCATAACGACGGCGGAAGCGGTGGCGACGGCAGGATCCATCCGCTGACCCTAGACCGCATTTTTGTTTCCCGGCGACAAATTCACGGGTCGACTTCATCGCCGCGGGATGGTGTGGCGGCCGCCACAGATTCCTACCTTCGTGTCATGCCCCTCGCCTCCTTGCCAGACCGCCGGTTCGCTTCGGCCCCGCAAGCGCCCGCTGTCGCCGATGACGCCCTGGACCTCGACAACGCCGGCCTTCTCGACGCGGTGATCCGCGCCGCGGCCGCGTTGCGTGCGGTCGGCGTGGGGTCCGGCGATGTCGTCGCGCTCAGGCTGCCCAACCGCGTCGAGTTCGTCGTGGTGCTCTTCGCCGCCTGGCGCCTGGGTGCCGCCGTGACGCCGATCAGCCCGACCCTGGTGGCTGCCGAGGTGGCCCACCAGGTCGCCGACGCCGGGGCCACGGTGCTCGTCGTCGACGACCTGGTCGAGGCCGACGTTCCGGTCTTGACGCTCGACGCGCTGGCGGTCGCCGAGCCAGAGCCGGTGACTCCCGTCGAGACCGCCGACGATGCCCTGGCCCTCCTGATCTACACGAGCGGCACCACCGGCAGGCCCAAGGGCGTCATGCTCGACCACGCCAACGTCGACGCCATGTGCGCCATGGTGGTCGAGGGCTTCGAACTCACCGATACCGACCACAGCCTGCTGATCCTGCCGCTGTTCCACGTCAACGGGATCGTGGTGAGCACGCTGTCTCCGCTCATTGCCGGGGGCCGGACCACCATCGCAGGCCGGTTCGACCCCGCCACGTTCTTCCAGCGGGTCGAAAGCACGCGCGCGACATACTTTTCCGCCGTCCCGACGATCTACACCATGCTGGCCGGGTTGTCGCCCGAGATACGGCCCGACACCAGCTCGGTGCGGTTCGCGGTGTGTGGCGCGGCCCCGGCCAGCGTCGAATTGCTCGAGCGGTTCGAACGGCGTTACGGCGTGGGAATCATTGAGGGCTACGGCCTGTCCGAGGGTTCGTGCGCGAGTACCGGCAACCCGCTCAACGGCAAACGCAAGCCAGGCACGGTCGGTATCCCGTTGCCCGGTCAGGAGATCCGAGTCGTGGACAGTGCGGGGACGCCGTTGCCGCAAGGTGCGGTTGGTGAGGTGATCATCAAGGGCCCCAACGTCATGCGTGGCTACCTGAACCGGCCCGAGGAGACCGCGAAGACTGTCGTCGACGGCTGGTTGCACACCGGCGACGTGGGCCGCTTCGACGAGGACGGCTATCTGATCCTGGTGGACCGCGCCAAGGACATGATCATCCGCGGCGGGGAGAACATCTATCCCAAGGAGATCGAGACCGTCGTCTACCAGCTGCCCGCGGTCGCGGAGGCGGCTGTGGTCGGGCGGGCCAACCCACTCTATGGCGAAGAGCCCGTGCTGTTCGCGGCGCCGCATCCCGGTGCGGAGCTGAACGCCGGCCATATTCGCGAGCACCTGGCCGCATCGCTCTCGAAATACAAACTGCCCGCGGACATCACGATTGTCCCCGAGTTGCCCAAGAACCCCGTCGGCAAGATCGACAAGCCGTCGCTGCGTAAGACCCTCGCCGCCCGCACCTGAAAGCCGAAGGAGCCCGTCATGGGATTCGTCAAACCGACGCTGCCCGACGTCGACCTCGAAGAGTTTCTGCGCCTGCCGCTGAGGGAACGTCTGCGGATCATGAGCCTCAAGTGGGCGGACCATGGCCTGGGCGCGCCCCGCATGATCCACGTGCTCTACATCGTCAAACTCGTGTTCTTCTACGCGATCGGCGGCGTCGTGATCGCCACCGCCACATCTCATCTGCCCCCGTTCTGGGATGTGGCCGGTTGGTGGAATCAGCCGATCGTCTACCAGAAGCTGATCCTGTGGACGATCCTGCTGGAGCTCCTGGGGCTGGCCGGGTCGTGGGGTCCGCTGGCCGGCAAGACCAAGCCGATGACCGGCGGTTACCGATTCTGGGCCAAGCTCAACACGATTCGGCTGCGGCCATGGAAGGCGGTACCGTTCACGGGCGGTGACCGCCGCACCTGGTTCGACGTCATCGTGTACCTGGCGTTGATCGCCACGGTAGTGGTGGCGCTCGCGGCGCCCGGTGTGTACAGCGGTTCGCTGAGCGCGGTATTACCGGACAACACGTCCGGACTGGTGAACCCGGCCCTGCTGATCGTGCCGATGGTGCTACTGGTCGTCATCGGCCTGCGGGACAAGACGATCTTCCTGGCCGCTCGAGGCGAGCAGTACCTGCCCGCGCTGCTGTTCTTCGCGACGCTGCCGTTCGTCGACATGATCGTCGCGGGCAAGCTGCTGATCGGCACGGTGTGGATCTGGGCCGGCATCTCGAAGTTCGGTCTGCATTTCACCAACGTCATCCCGCCCATGGTGAGCAACAGCCCGACCATCCCGGTCAAGTTGCTCAAGCGAGCGCACTACCGCAGCTATCCGCACGACCTGCGTCCCTCGCACCTGGCGACCTTCATGGCACACGGGCCGGGCAGTTTCGTTGAGATCGTCGCGCCGCTGACGCTGCTGCTGTCCCCGTGGCCCTGGCTCACGTTAGGCGCGGCCGCGGTCATGGTGTGCTTCCACCTGTTTATCATCTCGACGTTCCCGCTGGCGGTTCCGGTGGAATGGAACGTGCTGTTCGCCTACGCCACGGTGTTCCTGTTCCTCGGCTTCCCCAACTGGGACGGCTATGCGATCGCCGACATGTCCTCGCCGTGGCTGACCATCGCCCTGCTGGTCGGATTGTGCTTCTTCCCGGTGCTGGGCAACCTGCGTCCGGACCTGGTCTCGTTTCTGCCCGCCATGCGGCAGTACGCCGGCAACTGGGCCTCGGCGGTGTGGACCTTCACTCCCGGAGCCGAGCAGAAACTCAACCGGGTCACCCGGTCCTCGCCCAACACGGTGGATCAGTACATCGCCTTCGGCTGGGACCCGGTGGTGGCCGAGGTGTTCACCCAGCAGGTCACCGCATGGCGCGCACTGCACAGCCAGGGCCGTGGCCTGTACTCGGTGCTGCTGAACAGCCTGCCCGACATCGATACCCGTACCGTGCGGGAAGGGGAGATGGCGTGCAACACGATCATCGGCTTCAACTTCGGGGACGGTCACCTGCACAATGAAGATCTGATCGCCGCGATCCAGACCGAGGCACAGTTCGAACCGGGCGAGTTCGTGGTGGCATGGGTGGAATCGCAACCGATCCACAAGAAGACCCAGGAGTACAAGGTGATTGACGCGGCCCTCGGGGTGATCGAGCGGGGCACCTGGAACGTTGAGGATCTGGTCGACGAGCAGCCGTGGCTGCCCAACGGGCCGATCCCGCTGAACGTGACATGGCGGCGCGCCGGAGTCAACGCGTGAGTACCGCGGTGGTGGTCGGTAGCGGCCCCAACGGTCTCGCGGCGGCCATCACGCTGGCCTCGGCCGGGTTGGACGTCACGGTGCTGGAGGCCGCCGATGTGATCGGCGGCGGGGTACGGTCGGGTCAGGGCATCGTCGAGGGTCTGGTGCACGACCACTGCTCGGCGATCCACCCGATGGCGGTCGGGTCGGCCTTCCTCAGCGGCCTCGGGCTGGAACGCCATGGTTTGCAATGGAAATGGCCCGAGGTCGACTGTGCGCACCCGCTCGACGGCGGTGACGCCGGCCTGCTGTACCGCAGCGTCGACGAGACCGCCGAGGCACTCGGCGCGGACGGTGGCCGGTGGCGGCGGGCCTTCGGCGGGCCGTCGGCGAGGTTCGACACGCTGTCGCAGGACATCATGGGTCCGCTGTTGCGGGTGCCGAAGCATCCGTTGACGCTGGCCCGGTTCGGCGCGCCGACGGTGCTGCCGGCGTCGGCGTTCTCCCGGCTGTTCCGTACGGAGCGGGCCCGGGCTTTGTTCGGGGGCGTTGCGGCACACACCTTTCGCCCTCTGCACTACCCGCTGACGTCGGCAATCGGGCTCGGCATCATCACGGCCGGGCACCGGCACGGTTGGGCAGTGGCGCAGGGCGGTTCCCAAGCCATCACCGATGCGCTGGCGTCGGTACTGGCGGAGCTGGGCGTCAAGGTGGAAACCGGTGTCCGCGTCACATCCGCCCAGCAGCTGCCGACGGCCGACGTGACGATGTTCGACCTCGCGCCCACGGCCGTCGCCGACATCCTGGGCGATCGCCTGCCCCGGCGGGTTTCCCGCGCCCTGAGTGGATTCCGTTACGGCCCGGGAGCATTCAAGGTCGACTTCGCGGTCGACGGTCCGGTGCCGTGGACGAGTCCCGGGGTCGGTCGGGCCGGCACGGTGCATCTGGGCGGAGATTTCGCCGAGATCGCGGCAACCGAGCGTGAGATCCACGCCGGCCGGATGCCGCAGCGGCCGTTCGTACTCGTCGGCCAGCAGTATGTCGCCGACCCCGGCCGGTCGGTCGGTGGCATCAACCCGGTGTACTCGTATGCCCATGTGCCATACGGCTACACCGGCGACGCCACCGAGGCGATCATCGGACAGTTCGAGCGGTTCGCGCCCGGGTTTCGTGACCGGATCGTCGGGATGGCGGTGCGGTCGACGACCGAGATGTCGGTGTACAACGCCAACTACGTCGGTGGCGACATCTGCACCGGTGCCAAGGACATCCGGCAGTTGGTGTTCGGGCCGCGGACTACGCTGCAGCCCTACCGAATCGGCGTCCCGGGGATGTATCTGTGTTCGGCGGCCACCCCGCCGGGGCCCGGTGCGCACGGCATGTGCGGCGCGAACGCCGCGGCGGTTGCCCTCACCGCCCTGGCACGGTGGGTCGGACGCAGTTTGCGGTGGGCGGTCACCGCCCAGTGCTAACCACACGCGTGTAATTCTGGCACGCCCCTTTNGCGTGTAATTCGGTCACGCGCCTTGTGAGCAGCGGGGATGTGAAACGCACCGAAAACCATCCACAAGTTATCCACAGGGCAGCCGTGTTGGCTGAGATCATGCGTTCCCCGGTATGCCTCAAGACTGCAGGCCGGCGATGAAGATGTCGAGCAGCCGGCGCACCGTGGACTCGAAATCGGTGACGATCGTGTGGTGACCGGCTGCACCCGGCCGCGTCCATGCCCAGGCCGTCCCGGTGAATGCGTGGATGGCCGCCGTCAGCGCGCTCAGCTGCTCATCGGACAACGGCAGCGACGGTTGAAGCGCCGCGCCCAGCCGCTGCTGTGCGTCGTGCGCCTGGGCCATCAGCACATTGAGCTCATCAGCGCCGAGCCGATTGATGAGGACCGGCGAGGCGGCGATCAGATCGCACAGCACCGGCCGCGCGGCCAGGCTGCGAGCCAGGGCCGTCGCCGGGGTGGCGGTGGGGAGTTCGTCGGCCAGCGTGTCGATCCAGGCCAGGTGTTCGTCGTACATGACCCGCAGCAGCAGTGCCTCGCGTGAGCCGGCGTGCCGGAGGATCCCCGACTTGGCCAGACCGGCCACCGCGGCCACGTCGCCCAATGTCAGTGTCGCCGCGGGTGTCCGGGACAGGCACTCGCGCGTCGCGCCGACCAGCTGGGTCAAGCGGTCCTGACGCTGGGCGTCGTTGCGTGCGCGCAGGAAAGGACGGGCGGATTCCGGCATCCCAACATAATAGAACACTGTTCTGTTAAAGTCGCGAACCGTGAACCGCTACGAATGCGTCATCCGCCGCCACACCACGGCATCGCCCCAGACCTTGTTCGAGATCGTGTCCGACGGCTCCCGTTGGTCCGAATGGGCGAAGCCCCTGATTGCCTACTCGGCGTGGGAGACACGGGGCCCGGCCGACGACGGCGGGGTCGGGGCGGTCCGGGCCGTCGGCACCCGGCGCCAGCCCGCTCGCGAGATGACGACCATCCATGAACCGGGCCGACGGCACGGCTACACCATGCTTAGCGACGGCCCGATTCGCGACTACCAGGCCGAAGTGACATTCGACGAAGCCGCGGGCGGCACCGACGTGACGTGGCGAGGGCGCTACGAAACCCGTTGGCGTGTGGTCGGTCTGGGCTACTGGCTGGTGCTCCGCGTGGTGCTGGGGACGCTGTCCCGCAAGCTCGTGACCGCTGCGGAGCGGCGAATCGGCTGACGCGCCGAGAAGCGGCCCTGAACACCACGAGCGTGCGCAAACTGTCGCCCGTCAGCGGTGTGTCGGGCAGCAGACGCGCACGCTCGTGGTGCAGGTGCAGGTGCAGGTGCAGGTGCAGGTGCGGGCCGGGCTACGGCTTGATGCGGATCCTCCCCGGCTTGTACAGCCCGGAGTGCGTCGCCGTCCCCAGCTCGATCTCGGCGGGCGTCGCGTCGACGATGGTGTCGAACTTGCGCAGGGAGCCCCAGTCGCGACCCCAGTCCTTGTTCAGGTACGTGGCCATCACGTGCTGGCGCAGCAGCACGTCACTGATGCCCAGCAGGCCGCCGTTGATGCCGTCCTCCCAGGTGTCGGTGTCCTTCATCTTGGCGTTGTAGTCCGGGGTGATCCGGAACCTGGGGATCTCGGTGACGCCATTGGCGTGCAGCATCGGTTGCTGGCACGGGAAGGCCAGGCCGACCGCCCAGTCCATCAGGACCGGCTGCTGTGAGCCGATGTACTCCTGAACGGTCTTGACCTCGGGCACCCGGGGCGGAGTGACCGCGACCCAGTCGCCGGGGGTCAGCGACTTGTCCTCGGCGATCACCCGGATGAACGTCGCGTCGGCGGGGATCTCGCTGCGGTCGAACCGCAGGTTGCGCCAGGACGGAATCGGTCCCAGGTCATAGGGCGTCACGCGTCCGGCCGGCACCGGGATGCCGTCGGGTCCGGGACGTCCGTACTCGATCTCGACCGTCTGGCCCTCGGTGCGGCCGTTGAAAATGCTGTTGCCGGTGATGGTTCCGGCCGCGGTGACCACGACCAGGGGATGTGCGTCGTCCGGCGCGGGCAGCTGGTACCAGGCCGAGGCCAGCTTGCTCTCCTGCTGCGCCGGGCCCGATGCGTAGCTTCCGGCCAGCGGTACCCGGGCCGGATCCAGCCCGTAGGGCAGCGGAACCGTCGAGCCGTTGATGCCCGGCGTCTCCAGCTGGACCGGGGCATTCCAGTCGGCGTCGATGCCCGGCATCGGCACCGTGATCCGAATCGCCTCGGCGACAATGTGGTCCGGCACTCCGTTCGGGGTGAACCCGGTCGGCGCGGTACCACCCAGCGGCCCCAGCGGGCCGTAGTCGCCAGGAGCAGGGGTCAGGAAGCCGTCGTTGGTGTCGGGTTCGACCAGCACGTCGTCGGCAAGGCCGCAGCCACCGGCGAACGCGCGCAGGTTCGCCGACGCATTGGAGTAGGTGCCCTGCTGCCGCACCACGCCGTAGAGCATCGAGCCGACGAACACCACCACCATCAGGCCGGCCGCAATCGGTACCGGAGCCGCGGTGAGCGCCCGGGTCAGCCTGCCCTCGTTCCCGGGCCTGAAATGCAGCCAGAACCCCCACAACGCGGCGAGCACGAATAGTGCAAAGAAGATGGCGCTCACCGTGATTCCGCCGATGGCGGGCTTGTCGTTGTTGAACGGCACCCCGTAGCTGGACACGTACCACCAGCCGTTGGTGCTGGCGAAGCACAAGGCGAGCACGAACAGCACCGCCGCGGTGAACGCCATCCGGTTACGCGCCGAACGCAGCACCGCGGGCCCGGCCAGCACGGTGGCCACCGCGGCCATCGCGGCTCCCACGGCGGCGAACAGGCCGAAGTGGTGCACCCACTTGGTGGGGGCGAACTGCAGGCAGAACATGGTGGCGAAGATGATGCCCATCAGCCGCCATACCGGTCCGCGAGCCACGCCGGCAACTCGCTTGCGCCGCAACATGATGAACAGCGAGGCGAACAGGCTCAGCGCGGTGATCATGAAGCCGAACCGGCGCGACAGCGAGCCGTCCACGGTCGGCAGGATCAGGTAGTAGTAGCGCAGGTTCTCGGTGTACCACTCCTGGGCGGGCCCGATCGCGGTCCGAATCCTGGTGGCTTCCAACACCGTTGCGAAGGTCTGGTCGGCGAACACCACACACAGGATCACCGTTCCCGCGGCCAGCAGTGGCAGCACCAGCGGCCACACGCCGAGGGTGCGGTGACGCCGCACCAGGATGCGCAGCAACGGGCGGCCACCGGCCAGCAGCGCGGCGACGGCGATCAGGCCGGTCGGCTGGATGCCGAGGGTGAACGCCGCCGAGATGATCGCCAGGGCAGCGGGTGTGAGGCGGCCGGAGATGATGGCCCGCTCGATCAGCACGTAGGTGATCAGGGCGCCGGTGGCGATCTGGCCTTCGGGGCGCAGGCCGTTGTTGAACGGCATCCAGGCGGCCAGCAGCACCAGGCCCGCGGCCCAGAGGGCAGGCCTGGAGGCGATCACCGCGGGGCCCAGCCGGGGCAGCACCTCGCGCGACAGCAGCAGCCAGCACACGATTCCGCACACCAGGTCGGGCAGCCGCATCCAGATACTTGAATCGCTGACGTGGGTCATCAGGGCCAGCACGTTGTAGTACCAGCCGAACGGATCCTCGGGACTACCGAACCAGCGGAAGTAGTTCGACATGTAGCCGGCATGGTCGGCGACCCGGGCCATCTGGAGCTGGTAGCCGTCGTCGGAGGAGTTGGCGCCGATGATGTGCCACACCAGGAACCCGCCGACCACGACCACGTCGACCGGGGTGAACGTGCGCCAACGCGACGGGACCAGGCGCTGCATGCGCCGTCCGTCGAGGCGGTCCAGCCGCCACAGCGCCAGCACGGCCACCACGGTGGCGGCGATGCCGAGCAGGATCGCGACCAGTTTGAGCGGGGTCGGCTTGGAGGTGAACCGCGTGTCGATCGTCGCCGACAGCGAAAGTCCTTGCGGTGCCGGTCCGCTCAGCTCGGTGAAGACGCCGAGGATCTGGGGCCGCAGGTTCGGGTCGGCGAAGCCGGTGCGCAGCTCCTTACCGTCGGTTCCGGTCAGGCCGACGAAGGTGGCGAAGGTGCCCGCCTCCGACGAGGTGATCTCGATCCGGTCGCAGGCCGGGGAATTCGCCTTCTCGCGGGTGACACTCGCGATCACCACGTTGCGGTCGGTGATGTCGACGCGCTTGCTGTTGACGTTGACGAACAGCGCGTTGAGCGCGGCCTGCCTGCCCTCCTTGGGCGCGGTGCCCAGCACCATGCCGCCCTCGGGTGGCAGCGAGCGGATCAGCTCGCACGGCACGGTGACGTCCATCGACACCGGGGTTTGGGAGATCAGCGGTGCGGTGACGTTGTTGAGCTGACCTTGCTGCGGCCAGTTCAGCGTCGCCGTGGTCTGCACCACCGGCAGCAGCGGGGTGGCGACCGCGCACACGAATCCGATGAGCCCGGCGATCATCGCGACCCAGCGGGTCACCCGGACTTTGTTGTCGGTGGCGATATCGGTCGTGCTCATGGCAGCGCCCGGATCGGTCCGGGCCGGCTGAAGCCGAACACCTGCTGGGCGCCTTGTTCTATGACGGCGGTGGGCGCCTGGTTGGCGGGCACCACCGGGTTGTACTTCTCGATCGAGCCCCAGTCTCGGTACCAGTCGTCACGCAGATACGTCGGAATCGTCGACGTGCGCAGCAGCGCCTGGATGAAGAGGAAGGGACCACCCTTTTGGGCGGACTGCCACATGTTCGACGACACCACCACTTGCTTGACGTTGGGAAGGATGCGGTACTCCGGCAGCTCGGCGACACCGAGACGTTCGGAGAATGGGCGCTGGCAGGGGAAATTCGCGGCGGTCGCGATGTCCATCAGCACCGGGGTCTGCGAGCCGAGGAACTGCTGCGCGGTCTGCAGGGTCGGCACCCGCGGCGGGGTGAAGCCGAACCACTGGTCCTCGGAGAGGTTGGGATCGTCGGCGACGATCCGGGCGACGTTGGCCTCCGGCGGCGCCCATGCCAGCGGGAATCTCAGGTTGCGCCAGGCGTATTGGGAGAACACGTCGATCGGCTGGACCGCGTCGAGGGCCTGGAAGCTGCCGTCGGGGCGGTGCACGCCCCACTGAAGTTTCAGCGACTGCCCGTAATGGAACTCGTGTTCCTCGTCGTAGTACCAGATGGCGCCGGCGGCGGCGACCGTCACCAGCGGACGGTCCGGGGTGCGGGGCGGCAGTTGGTACCAGGCCGAGGTGGCCTTGGCCGCCACGGTGTTCTCCTTGTAACTGCCCATCACCGGGGTGCGGGCCGGATCGAGACCGAACGGCAGGAACACCCGCGAGCCGTTGACACCTTCGGGGCCGTAGCCGCCGCCGGTGCCCGCGGCGTAGGCGATGCCGACGTTGGGCTTGTTGGGGGAGCCGTCGGAGTTGACGGTGCCGGGGTTGGCGACGACGGGCTTCGGCGGCTCCAGCGTGTCGCTGATGCCGTTCGGGTTGAAACCGACCGGATCTTGCCCGCCGAGTGGGCCGTACTCACCCCAGTCCTGGCCCGGAACCGGTTGCAGCATGCCCGCATTGGTGTCGGCCTCGACCAGCACGTCGTCGGCCATGGCGCAGCTGTTGGACGACAAGCCCGAACTCAGCGCCGACATGTTGGCCTTGGCCGTGGTGTAGACGGGGTAGCGCTGGACGAAGCCCTTGGCCATCGATCCGACTTCGAGGATCACCATGATGGTCGCGACGATCAGCAGCGGGGTAGCGGCCAGCGCGCGGTTGCGGCGGGTGTCGGCCACCTCGGTGTGCCCGGCGTAGTCGATCCGGTAGTGCAACCAGCCGGCCAGCACCGCGGTGACGATCGCCAGGAACAGGAACAGTGTGGTGACGGGTTGGCCGGCGATCACCGGCTGGCGGTCGAACCACGGCACCCCGTAGTTGCCCACGTAGAACCAGCCGTTGGTGCCGGAGGTGGACCAGGCGAGCACGAACAGCAGGGCCGTCACGTACAGCGCGAGGTTGCGTCGGCTGTGCAGGCCCACCAGGGCGAAGGCGAACGCCGTGACCGCGCCCAGGGCGGCGGCCAGCCCGGCGAAGGCACCGAACTGCACGGCCCACTTGGTGGGGGTGAAGGTCAGCAGCAACAGGCCGGCCGCGGTGGTGCCCAGCAGCCGCCAGACCGGGCCGCTGGCCAGCCCGGGCACGTGCCCCTTGCGCAGCAGCACCGCGATCATGCCGAACAGGCTCAGCAGCATGATCAGGACGGCGAACCGGCGGGTGAGGGAGGAGGCCACGCTTTCTTTCACCGTCAGGAAGTAGTAGCGGAGGAACTCCTGGTACCAGGAGATGGTCGGGCCCACGGTGTATTTGATGCGGGCCGATTCGGCGACGGTGGCCAGCGTCTGGTCGCGGAACACCACCACGAGCACCAGTGCCGCCGAGCCGGCGAGCGCGGACACCGCGGGCAGGGCCAGGCGTCGGCTGCGGATGATGCCGACCACGGCCCGCGCCCCGACCAGCAACGGGGCCAGGGCGATGAGGCCCTGCGGAGCCAGGGTCACGCTGAGGGCCGCGACGATCACGGCCAGGCAGGTGGGCCACAGGCGGCGGGTTGCGATCGTGTTTTCGATGAGTGCCCACACCGCGAGCACCCCGAAGGCGATCAGCGGTTCGGGGCGCAGGCCGTTGTTGAACGGCAGCCAGGCGGCCAGGAACACCGCGCCCGCGGTCCACATGGTGACCCGGTTGACCGCGACGCGACGGCCGAGCCGGGGCAGCACCCAGCGGCTCACCAGCAGCCAGGTGCCGATGGCGGCCAGGGTGGCGGGCACCCGCATCCATACGCCGGCCGTGCTGACGGCCGCGAATTGGGCCAGGACCGACTGGTACCAGTCGAACGGCGCCTCGGTGGCGCCGAAATAGCGGAAGTAGTTGGCGGTGTACCCGGCGTCGGCCGATACCCGCGCGATGGTCAGGTTGTAGCCGTCATCCGAGGAGATGGCACCGATCATGTGCCACAGCAGCAGGCCGCCGATGACGCCGATGTCGGCGATCCAGGTCGCCACCGGGACCTTGACGAAGCGGCGCCAGGCGTGACGAATGCGGTGACGGCTCCGGCGGTCCAGCACCGCCAGCGCCAGGATCGAGGCGGCCACGCACGCCACTCCGAGCGCCATCACCAGCAGTTTCAGTGGGGTCGGGGACGTGATGAACCGGGTGTCGACGTCGACCCGGGCGCTCAACCCGGGCTGGGGAGCCACCTTCAGATCGGTGAACAGGCCGGCCACCTGAGGCTTCTTCTCCACCTCCGCGGTACCGGCGGCGCCGGGGATGCCGACGAAGTCCGCGCCGACCCCGCCCAGGTTGGCCCACAGATGCAGCGTGTTGCAGCCACCCGCGTCGATCGCCGCGCGGGGCGCGACGGCGGCCACCGAGTCGCGGAACGCCACCACCACGGTTTCGGGGTTGGCCCGCACGAACAACCCGTTGCGGCTGGCGTCGATACCGCCCGACGGAATGGTGGAGAACACCAGACCGCCCTCGGCGGGCAGCGTCGCGATCGCCGAGCAGGGGATGGACACGTCCATGGACTGCGGCGCGCCCGACACCAGCGGGGCCGTCACCGAGGTGACGTTGCCCTCGGCGTCGGTGCCCTGCGGCCACAGGACGGTCGCGGTGGTCTGGGTGACGGGCAGCAGCGGCACCAGCGCGCACAGCACCACACCCGCGATGCCCGCGATGACGGCGATCAGGCGGGCGATGCCCACAACACGGTCGGTTGTCTCATCGGAAGGCACGAGGCTCGATGTTATGCGACCCGGATGTGAGCCCCGGTCCGCCCTGCCGCCGGCTCAGGAGACGTGTCCCAGCTGTGTCCTAGCTGTGCCGCAGCGGCGCGGGGCTCCACAGTCCGCTGCGGATCGCGGTGCCCAGGTCCAGACGGGCCGGCTCGGCGTCCGGGTACCACGGCGTGAGCCGTTGCAGCGAGCCCCAGTCGCGGAACCAGTCATCCCGCAGGTAGGTCGGCACGCTCGACGGCCGCAGCAGCAGTTCGGAGATGCCCAGCGGGCCGCCACCCAGGTAGTCCATCACCGGCGAGTTGGCCTCGGCCCCGAAGCGGTCCGGCAGGATCCGCCACTTCGGCACCTCGGTGACGCCGTACTGATGCGCGAACGGGCGCTGGCACGGGAACGCCAGGCCGACCAGCCAGTCCAGCAGCACCGGGTCCTGCGAGCCGACCACGTCCTGCAGGGTGCGCAGTTGCGGGATCCGCGGCGGGGTGACGGCGATCCAGTGCTGTGGGGCCAGGTCGTCATCGGAGGCGACCAGGCGGATCTGGGTGGCCTCGCGTGGGATGGCCGCCAGCGGTGCGCGTAGGTTGCGCCAGGCCGGAGCGGCGCCGACGTCGGCGAAACCGATTCCGCCGCCGGGCTTGTTCTCGGCGGCCTGCGCATCGGTGGCCCACTGCACCACGACCTCGCCCGGATCGAAGCGGCCTGCGGCCGAGACGACCAGCAGCGGGCCGGCGGTGTCGCGGTCGGGCAGTCGGTACCAGG
>NZ_LT546207.1:4939711-5020302 GCF_900078665.2 Mycolicibacterium houstonense
GCCGGCGGCCGCGGTGGTGCCACCCTCGGTGCCCACCTCGCTGCCGGTCACGGTGCCGGAGTCGGTGTCGGCGAAGTTGTCTGAGCCGGGTTGTTCCATCACCGGGTCGGCCGAGACGTCCGACGGGATGCCGTTGGGGCCGAATCCCTGTGCGGTGACCGCGCCGAGGGCCTGGCCGGCCGGCTCGCTCACCGGTGTCAGCATCCCGGCGTTCGCGTTCTCCTCGACCATCACGTCGCTGGCCAGCCCGCAGGTCTTGCCGGTCAGCGCCTCCAGATTGGAGCGGCCGACGGACCAGGCCGGGTACTGGTTGGTCATCGCCAGGGTCAGCGAGACCACCTCGAACATCACCACCACCCAGGCCGCGACGGCCAGCGGTGACTGGACGATTCGCTGCCAGCGGCGCTGGGGCCCGTCCGGGGACTGGTCTCGGCCGCTGAAGTGGAACCAGGCCGCCAGCAACAGGGTCAGCACCGAGAGGCCCAGCAGCATGGTGGTGACCCCGAACTTCCACTCGGGGAACGAGTTCGACCACGGCACACCGAAGTTGGAGACGTACCACCAGCCGTTGACGGTGGCGAAGGACAAGGCCGCCACGAACAGCACCAGCGCGGCGAACATCGACCGGTTGCGCCGCGACTTCATCGCCGCGGCGGTCACCGCGACGGCGGCCAGGGCGCCGAGGGAGCCGGCCAGTCCGGCGAACACACCGAAGTGGTGGGTCCACTTGGTCGGGGTGAACATCATCGCCAGGAACGAGATGATCGTGATGCCGATGATCCGTCGGCTCGGGCCGGCGGCCGTGCCCGGGATGCGGCCCTTCCGCAGCGTCATAGCCACCGACACCGTCAGCGCGACCAGCAGGGTCAGCACCGCGAAGCGCCGTGCCACCGAACCGTCCGGGCTGGAGGTGAACAGCCGTGAGTAGCGGATGTGCTCGTCGAACCAGGCCAGGCTGGGGCCGACGGCCGATTTGAAGGAGCTGGCCTGGATCTCGCCGGCCAGGGTCTGGTCGCGGAAGATCAGGATGATCGTGACGGTGCAGGCAGCCAGGATCGGTGCCAGCAGCGGCAGCCGGCCGAAGCGTGAGGTATGCCGCGCCACAATGGTTTTCAGCGGTCCCACGGCGACCAGCAGGGCGCCGACGGCGGCGATGCCGGTGGGGCCGGAGAACAGGGTCAGCGCGCCGATGATGATCGCGACGGCCACCGGCAGCATGCGGTTGGTGGCCACCCCGCGCTCCACCGAACACCAGGTCAGCAGGATGCCCAGCGCGATGATCGGTTCGGGGCGCAGGCCGTTGTTCAGCGGTAGCCAGAAGGCCAGGAACATGCCGGCCGCGGTCCAGGCCGCTGCGCGGTTGGTCTTGACGGCCCGGCCCAGGCGGGGCAGCACCTCACGGCTGATCACCCACCAGCAGGCCAGCGCCATCACCAGGGTGGGCAGTCGCATCCAGACGCTGTTGGTGGAGACGTGCGCCCACAGCGCCAGCAGGTCGTAATACCAGCCGAACGGTGCCTCGGGGGTGCCGAACCAGCGGTAGTAGTTCGCCATGTAGCCGGCGTGCTCGGACACCCGGGCCATGGTCAGGATGTAGCCGTCGTCGGAGGTGTTGGCGCCGACGAAGTGCCACCACACCAGGACCGCGGTGACCAGTCCGTCCAGCGGCGACATCGACCACCAGCGGGGCGGCAGGAAACGCCGGTGCCGCACTCCGTCGGCGGTGTCCAGACGATGCAGGGCGCCCAGCGCGATGACGGTCATCGCCACCCCGATGATCATCGCCAGCAGTTTGAGCAACGTCGGCGCGCTGCTGTAGCGGGAGTCGATGGTCGCCGAGAATTTCAGGCCATCGGGGGCAGGCCCGGACAGGTCGGTGAAGACACCGACGATCTGCGGGCGGAAGTCGTAGCCGCCTCGTTCGCCGCGCAGCGGGGCGTCGGGATCGTCGGCGGTGTCGCCGGCGTCGCCCTGGGTGAGTCCGACGAACTCGCCGGTCACCTTGTCGGCCTGGGCGGTGAACGTCAGGGTCTGGCAAGCGGGGCTGAGCACCGCGTCCAGTGGGGCGCTGACCACCGGGGTGTTGCGCACGATCACCAGCAGGTCGTTGTTGACCCGCTCGATCAGCAGGCCCCGGTCGATCGCCTTGGGTGCCTGCTTGGGCACCGTCGACAACAGCACGGTGCGCGCGCGGTTGTCCGGCCCGGCCAGTCCCGCGGCGGCCTGGCACGGCACCGTGATGGTGAGGTCGGTGGCCACGTATCCGATCAGTGGCGCGTTGACGCTCTGCCAGGTGCCGTTCTGCGGCCAGTTCAATTCGGCGGTGGTCTGTTTGACCGGCAACAGCGGCGTTGCCACCGCCATCAGCACACCGAGCAAACCGGCGACGACTGCGATGAGCCGCGCGGTCCGATGGTTGCTGCCTGCGGTTCCCTGCGGTCCCGTCACGGGCTCTGATGCTAACGGCGTGTCCGCCCCGGAACTAATGGCCATCGGCAGTGGGCTTTCTGATCGCCAGCACGAAAGGTCCGATGTCGGTCACCTCGAAACGTGGGTCGTCGAACAATGCCGCGTCCAGCGCCACGTGGTAGCGGCGGACGTTGGGCTGATTGGGGTAGACGTCGGAGGCCAGGCGCAGCGTGTAGGTGTCGTTCGCGCCGTGGCGCATCAGGAACACGGTCGGCGCCTTCCACGGCATGCCGTCGAGCGCCTCCACGAATTGGTCGGCCGTGGACAGCGTGGCCCAGCCTTCGATGGCTTTGGCGCGCTTGTCGAACTCGGCCAGCGGATTGGCGTAGTGCGACGTCAGCCCCTGGAAACCGTAATAGGGATAGAAGGACAGGAAGCTGTAGTCGGCGGTCAGCACCACGGTCTGGTTGCGCGGCACACCGGTGACCTCGGCGATCTTGGCGTCGATCTCGCGGTAGTAGCGCTCGGCGCCGGGTGGCCTGCGGTCGGCCCGCTGTCCGGTGCCGTCGGTGTCGGTGTAGGCCACGTTGATGTCGGGACGCAGCACGTCGGGGATGTCCTGGCTGAACGTCACGGCGCCGATGGACCCGACGGCCGCGGCCGCGGCCACCATGCGGCGGCCGGTCTCGGGTTGATACCGCCGGGCGATGGCCTGCGTCGCCTCGATGAATCCGAACGCGCCCGCGGTCGTGAGCAGCACGGTCAGCGTCGGCTGCAGCCGGAACGACAGCAGGGTGGTGCCGGCCAGCGTGGTCAGCATCGACAGCAGGGACCAGGCGTAGACGGCGAGCACTGCGACGGCCAGCGCGCCGGCGCGGGTGGACGTGCGCGCCCGGACCACCAGCCACAGCGTGCCGAGCATGCACAGCGCACCCAGCAGGGTGAAGCTCAGCATCGGGAAGGTCAGCTGTGCGCCCGCGTCGGGCAGATAGTGCTGGGCGGTTCCGGTTTCGGCGGGCTTGCCGCGCAGCGCGGCGAGCAGGTACGGGGCCCAGGTCAGCAGGGCGATGGCCCCGGAGATCACGCCGATGACTGCGAGGCGCACCAACGGTTCGATGCGCCGGCGCACGACGGCCAAGCCGAGCGCCATCAGCGTGAGGGTGAAAGCGCAGTAGGCCAGCAGGAGGGTGTAGAAGAGTGCGGCGAATCCGAGGAAGATCCCGACACCGATGATCGCGGCCCAGCCCCCGTTGCGGGTCTTGCCCCGCAACCCGGACCAGGCCAGTACGAACACCGGCGGCAGCAGCACGGTGATGATCGCGGCATACGGCTCGGCGGGGGAGTAGGCCAGCATCGCCGCGCTGCTCGCGGTGGTCACGATCAGCGCGTATTCGAAGCGCACCATGGCCGCCCACAGCACGAATGCGAGTGCGACGGCAATGGTGATCGACACGATGGCCCACGGCTTGAACATTTCCCAGGCCGGGGTGTCGGTGGCCGCGGCGATGCGCCCGCCCATCCAGAACCAGCCGGCCGGGTAGTACGGCGGCAGCCCGAAGTAGGTCATGTCGTGCAGGCCGGGGGCATCGGCCAGCCGGGTCAGGTACTCGGTGCGGAACTGCTGGTCGACCGAGACCCCGAACAGGTAGAGCTTCGTGGCCCCCAGCGGCATCGCCAGGGTCACCACCGAGAACGCCGAGAGGAAGATCAGCGCGGCCAACCGGGCCAGGGTGCGACGGCCGCGGCGCCAGAGCAGCCCGGCGGCCAGGATCCCGGCCAGCGCGCCAACCTGGCCCACCGTCGTGAGCGCGTGCAGTTGGTTGGACGTGTTGTAGGCCGGCCACTGGACCCGGTCGATCGCCACGATCGACACCCCGGCCACCGCCGAGGCGAGCATCAGGGCGATCACCATGTGCCCGGCGACCCGGGCCGAGTGGGCCGCCGCCATTAGATGGGCAGCTTGCGGAAGATGGGCCGCGGAATATGCCGCAGGACCATCATCACGTAGCGGAACGCGCCCGGCGCCCAGACCAGCTCCTTGCCCTTGGCCGACGCGGTGACGGCCAGCTCGGCGACATATTCCTTGTCGACGGTGAGCGGGGCTTCCTTGACGTGGGCGCTCATCCTGGTGCGTACCTGTCCGGGCCGGATCACCAGCACCCGCACGCCGAACTCGCGCAGCGCCTCACCGAGGCCGAGGTAGAAGCCGTCGAGGCCGGCCTTCGTGGAGCCGTAGACGAAGTTGGAGCGGCGCACCCGCTCACCGGCGGCCGAGCTCATCGCAATGATCTGGCCGTAGCCCTGCGCCCGCATCTTCTCGCCGACCAGAACGCCGACCGAAACCGCTGCGGTGTAATTGATTTCGGCGATCTGCACGGCCTTGCGCTGGTTCTGCCACAACTCTTCGGCGTCGCCCAGCAGTCCGAACGCCACGATCGCGACATCCACATCGCCCGAGGCGAAGGCCTTGTCGATCACGTCGGGATGGCTGGCCGTGTCCACGGCATCGAAGTCGATGACCTCCACCGAGCTGGCGCCGGCCTTGCGCAGTTGAGCCACCGCGTCGTCGCGGCCCGGATCTCCGGGCAGGGCGGCCAGCACGATGCGGGCGGATGCGTCGCGCAGGTAGCGCTCGCAGATCGCCAGCCCGATTTCCGACGTACCGCCGAGCAGCAGAATCGTCTGGGGATTACCTACCGCGTCGAACACCATCTAGCGCAGCTCCAAGCCTCGGGGAAACATCGTGACGAGGGTACCGCGCGGCCTGCCAGGAAAATCCGAGCGCAGATCTTGACCGCAATTCCTACACGGCGTAGCTTTTTTCTACACCGTGTAGGAATTGGGGGAGTTCATGACGATCCGCGAATGGTTGACGTTGCCCGAGACGGAACCGGGAGAGGACTACGGGTTCTTCGGTCCGGACTCGGTGACGTGGAAGGTGTGGAGCTACCCCACCTCGCTGTCGATCGGGTTCCAGCGCGCCGTCGTCATCGAGGAGCTCGACCCCGCGCTCGTCGCGGCGGTCGACAAGACCCACGAGATCTACTCGCGCCCCCGCACCCGGTACGACCGGACGCTGCGCTACTTCGCCATGGTGGCGTTCGATGACAGTCGCTCGACCGCCAAGGCCGCCGACGTCCTGGTCAAGATCCACTCCAAGGCCATCGGCACCGATCCCGTCACCGGAAAGACCTACGACGCCAACGATCCTGCTTCGCAGTTGTGGATCCACCTGACCGCGTGGCATTCCATCCTGGTGGCCTACGAGAAGTACGGGCCGGGCCGGTTGTCGCCGGAAGAGGAGCTCCAGTACTGGCGGGAATGCGCGATCGCCGCCGAACTGCAGACCTGCGATCCCTCCGATGTTCCGCTGACCCGCGAGGGCATCCGGGAGTACTTCGAGCAGATGCGGCCCCAGCTGATCGGCTCGGACATCGCCCGGCAGGCAATGGAACACCTGCTCGGCGCCGAGGTGATGTTGCCCGAGATGCCCCTGGTGTTGCGTCCGGGCACCAAGGTGATCACGGCGTTCCTGCGCCGCGGTACCCTCGCCACGATGCCACGCTGGATGCGAGAGATGGCCGGGCTCAGCACATCCCGGGTTCTCGACGCGCTGGTGGTGCCGCCGCTGAGCGCCGCGTTCACGGTGATCGCCATGAGCAAGCGGCTCCAGCTCATCCTGCTGCGGCTGCTGTCCCCGGCGACCCTGCCCATCGGTGCGCGCGTCCTGCTGTCCGTCCCGGCGAAGAATCCGGTGACGACGACACCGCGGGAGGCCCAGCGTCGTTACGGGTACGCCGCACCGAGCCAGGCGCACTTCGAGTTTCGGGAGAAGCAGGCGGTCCGGGTGTTCGGTGAGGGGCTCGCCCCCAGTGACGAGGGCATCCTCGAATCCCAGCCGATTCTCGGTGGGATCGGCTGACTCGTGATCAAGAATCTTCTCGACTACCGGTTGAGCATCCGCCAGCTCGTCTACCTCGCGATCGTGGCGGGCGTCCCGTACTTCGTGATCGGTATGGTCTGGGCAACCACCCACAGCGACCACATCGTCGGGCTCACGGGTCTGGACAAGGTGTTCTCACTGCTGGGCGAGATCGTCGCGTGGCCGGTGCTGATCATTGCTGATGTCACGCTGACATGAGCGGAGCGAAGTGAACGAAGCAGCGATCGCCAACCGGGCCCGCGCCGAGCATCTGGGCCCGGACCGGCGCCGGCCGCAGGTCCTCGACACCGCGTTGGAGATCGCCGCGCAGCAGGGCCTGGCTGACGTCACGATGGGCAACATCGCGCGCCGCATGGGCGTCACCCGGCCCGTGGTCTACGCCTGCTATCCCGGGCGCGGGGAAGTGCTTGCCGCGCTGTTGGACCGGGAAACCGACGCGGTGCTGGCCAGCCTGCTCGACCTGCTGCCGCCAGAGCGCACCGGCTCCATCGAGCAGTTGTTCGTCGACGGGTTCCGCGCGCTGCACAGCACCGTGCGCGAGCGTCCGGACTCGTGGCGCATCATGTTCGGTGCCGATCCCGATCCGGTGCTGACCGCGGCGATCGTCGCCGGCCGTGAGCGCATCCGAGGACAGCTCGCCACCGCGATGCGGCCGCTGCTGCAGCGGTGGCAGGTCGCCGACATCGACGTAACCCTGCCCATGCTGGTCGAGGTGTTCCTGGCGATCTGTGAGGCCGCCGTCCGCAAGATGCTCGACGGCGACGGTGACTCGGAACTGGTTGCCGAGACCTTCGGCAAGGCGGCCTATCGCGCCATGCGCGCAAAGCCGTAGTGCGACAACAGCACCCCGCGAGCCGAGGCCCGCGGGGTGCTGCGTTGTCCGTCGCTCAGACGATCAGGAGATCAGGCCTCCAGATCGAACCGGTCGGCGTTCATCACCTTGGTCCAGGCCGCGACGAAGTCCTTGACGAATTTCTCCTTGGAATCGTCCTCGGCGTACACCTCGGCCAGCGCCCGCAGCTGCGAGTTCGAACCGAACAGCAGATCGACCCGGCTGGCGGCCCACTTCGGTGAACCGGTCGCGCGGTCGGTGCCGACGTAGGTGCCGTCGTCGGCCGGAGCCGGTGCCCACTTGGTGCCCATGTCGGTGAGGTTGACGAAGTAGTCGTTGGTCAGCTGACCCACCTTGTCCGTCAACACACCCAGCTCCGAGCCGCCGTGGTTGGCGCCCAACACGCGCAGGCCACCGATCAACACGGTCATCTCTGGAGCCGACAGACCGAGCAGGTTGGCCCGGTCGATCAGGCGGTACTCGGCAGGCAGGCTGTCGCCCTTGGCCACGAAGTTGCGGAAGCCGTCGCCCTTCGGCTCCAGGTAGGCGAACGAGTCGACGTCCGTCTGCTCCTGCGAGGCGTCGCCGCGACCCGAGGTGAACGGCACCGCGACATCGAAACCAGCTGCCTTGATGGCCGTTTCGAGACCAACGACACCGCCGAGCACCACCAGATCGGCGAAGGAGACCCCAGTGCCTTGATTCTCGGCGGCGGCCTGGATCTCCTCCAGCTTGGCGATCACCGGAGCCAGCTCCTCGGGCTCGTTGACCTCCCAGCCCAGCTGCGGCTGGAGCCGGATCCGGCCGCCGTTCGCGCCGCCGCGCATGTCGCTGGAGCGGTACGAGGCCGCCGCCTTCCACGCGGTGTTGACCAGCTGCTGGATGCTCAGACCCGAGTCCGCGATGGCCGCCTTGAGGGTGGCGACATCGGCATCGGACAGCTGCTTACCGGCTGGGATGATGTCCTGCCACAGCCAGGTCTGCTCGGGCACCAGCGGACCGAGGTAGCGGGTCACCGGACCCATGTCGCGGTGGATCAGCTTGAACCAGGCCTTGGCGTACTCCTCGGCCAGCTCCTCGGGATGATCCAGCCAGCGGCGGGTGATCTCGCCGTAGATCGGGTCGAACCGCATGGACAAATCGGTGGTCAGCATCGACGGGTGGGTCTTGCCGGTGCCCTGTGCCATCGGCACCGAGTTGGCCCAGCCGTTGTCCTTGGGCTTCCACTGGTTGGCGCCGGCGGGGCTCTTGGTCAGCTCCCACTCGTTGCCGTAGAGGATCTCCAGGAACGAGTTGTCCCACTTGGTGGGGGTATGGGTCCAGGTCACCTCGATGCCGCTGCTGACGGTGTCGTTGCCCAGGCCGGGGTTGGCCCAGCCGAGGCCCATCTGCTCCAGCGGCGCGGCCTCGGGCTCGACACCGTTCTCGATGTCGGTGGCGCCGTGGGTCTTACCGAACGTGTGCCCACCGACGATCAGCGCGGCGGTCTCGATGTCGTTCATCGCCATGCGGCCGAACGTCTCGCGGATGTCGATGGCGGCTGCCAGATAATCCGGATTGCCTTCGGGGCCTTCGGGATTCACGTAGATCAGGCCCATGTGGCTGGCGCCGAGCGGGTTCTCCAGCTTGGTCCGGTCACCGTTCGCACCGGCGTAGCGGTCCTGCGAACCCAGCCACTCGGCCTCGGCGCCCCAGTAGATGTCCTCCTCCGGCTCCCAGTAGTCCGGGCGGCCGAACGCGAAGCCGGCGGTCTTGAAGCCCATGTGCTCCATGGCCCGGTTGCCGGCGTAGACGATGAGATCGGACCACGAGATCTGCTTGCCGTACTTCTTCTTCAGCGGCCAGAGCAGGCGGCGTGCCTTGTCCAGGCTGACGTTGTCGGGCCAGCTGTTCAGCGGGGCGAAGCGCTGCATGCCGCGCCCGCCACCACCGCGGCCGTCCTCGACCCGGTAGGTGCCTGCGGCGTGCCAGGACATGCGGACGAACAGCGGGCCGTAGTGCCCGAAGTCGGCCGGCCACCAGTCCTGCGAATTCGTCAACAGCTCATCGAAATCGCGCTGCAGCGCCTCGACATCGAGAGACTTGACGGCCTCGCGGTAGTCGTAGCCCTCGTCCATCGGGTCGATGGCGGGCGGATTCTTCTGCAGCACCTTGAGATTGACCGCGTTGGGCCACCAGTCGCGGTTGCTGCCGCCCTCGACGGGCGGCTTGATCCGCATGGGACAACCGCTCTGGGCGGGTTCGGTCTGCGATTCACCGATCGGAGGGTGAGTTTCGGCGTCTGCCATGACAATCCTTTCCGGGGCTGGCGGGTTAAGGGTTTATCTATTTGGAGCAGTGGAACATTCGGGGCACAGGCCCCAATAGATGACCTCGGCTTCATCGATCTCGAAGCCGTGGTCGTCAGACGCGGCCAGGCATGGGGCAGACCCCGCCGCGCAGTCCACGTCGGCGATGGCGCCACACGAACGGCACACGACGTGGTGGTGGTTGTCGCCGACGCGAGATTCGTACCGGGCGACCGAGCCCGATGGCTGGATGCGCCGCACCAGATGAGCTGCGGTCAGCGCATGTAATGAGTCGTACACGGCCTGGTGGGACACATCGGGGAGTTCCTCGCGTACCGCGCGGATGACCGTGTCGGTGTCGGCGTGCGGATGCGCATGGACCGCGTGCAACACCGCCACTCGTGGGCGGGTCACGCGCATGTCGGCCTCTCGCAGCATCTGCTGGAAGTCCGAGGTCGTCGCCACGAAACCGAGTCTGGTCGGTTTTCTGGAATTAGTCAAGAATAAAGTTCTCGCCGCTTCGGCGGGCCTGTGACCAGCGCCGATCGGGAGTGTGCAGGTGCCGAGTGGGCGCTAGATGAGCTCCAGTCGGCGCGCCATGTCGGAGACGAACACGCCATCGGGGTCGACCTTGCGCCGCACCGCCAGCCACTCCTCGATGCGTGGGTACATGGCGTGGAAGGTGCTCGCGGTGGTGCGCGAATCCTTGGCGGTGTAGAGCCGGCCACCGAATTGCAGTACGCGGCGGTCGAGTTCGGTCAGGAACTCGCTCAGGCCGGGCTTGATCTGGAAGTCGACGCAGACGTTCCAGCCCGGGATCGGGAAACTCAGCGGCGCCTGGTTGCCGGGGCCGAACAGCTTGAACACGTTGAGGAACGAGTAGTGCCCCGAGCGCTGGATGTCGATCATGATCCGCTTGAACTCGTCGACGGCCTCGGTCGGCACCACGAACTGGTACTGGGTGAAACCCACCGAGCCGTAGGCGCGGTTCCATTCCCCGACCATGTCCAGCGGGTGATAGAACTGCGTCAAGTTCTGGGCCTTGCCCCGATAGGTCTTGCCCATTCGGTACCAGACCTCGGTCATGGCGCCGAAGATCAGCTTGTTGCCCAGCCCGTTCGGGAAGATGTCGGGCGTCGTGAAATACTGCGGCGCATCGAATTTCAGGGGATCCTGCTGCAACTTTGGTGGCAGCTGGTCCAGCTTGGCCAGCGAGCCGCGGGAGATCACCGCGCGACCCAGCTTCGGCGGGGCACTCATCGCGTCGAACCACGCCGACGAATACGTGTAATTGTCCTCGGTGCCGTCGCTGTGGAAGGCGATGGTCTCGTCGAGGCCGTGGGTGACATCGCCGTCGGCGATGAAATACGCAGTCTCCGTAGGCGTCATCTCGATGGTGGCCCGCAGGACGATGCCGGTCAGGCCGTTGCCGCCCACGGTGGCCCAGAACAACTCGGACTCGGGACCGTCCGGGGTGAGCTTGCGGATCTCTCCGGTGGCGGTCAGCAGATCGATCGAGCGCACGTGGTTGCCGAAACTGCCTGCGCTGTGGTGGTTTTTCCCATGGATGTCACAGCCGATCGCGCCGCCGATGGTCACCTGCCGGGTGCCCGGCAGTACCGGAACCCACAACCCGTGCGGCAGTGCGGCCCGCATCAGCTGGTCGAGGTTCACCCCGCCGTCCACGTCGACCAGCTTGGTGCCGGCATCGATCGAGTGGATCTGGTTCAACGCCGACATGTCGATGACGAGCCCGCCACCGTTCTGCGCGTTGTCGCCGTACGAACGCCCCAGCCCACGGGCGATGACGCCCCGGCCCTTCTGCTCGGCGGCCCGCGTGACGGCCTTGACGATCACCTCGGGATCGCTGGTAGAGAGCACCTGTGCCACGGTCGGTGCGGTCCGGCCCCAGCCTGTCAGGCGCTTGGGAGTGGTCGGCAAATCGGTAGTCGACATCGTCAGAGAGGGTACCGCGCGCCGTGCCCCGGTCCGCTGCTGTTGTGCTTGCAATTGGTGCCCTTTTCACAGTGACCCCCCAGATATGATCTTCGAAACGGGAGGTCAGGGGGCCTGTTTTGCAACTCAGCGATATCGACTCATGGAACGTGGGGGCATTGCGGCGAAGCGCCGCAGTCGTTGTGACGTCGATCGCGCTGGTGTGCGGGTGTAGTGCCGGCGATGGTTCGTATGACTCGCCGATTCTCGATGACGACGTCCCTGTGGCTGACATTGGATCTCTGCCGGACATCGAGCGGACGAGAACGCAGATGCTGGATTTGATCGAACGGGTGCGGATCGAGGTGACTCGGCTGGTTCCGGCCAGTGGCCCTTGGGAATGGGCTTACGACGAAACCCGCGCGGGCTGTACCCAGAAGGAAACTGGTCGTAAGGGAACGACGCTGTATTTCGCCAAGCTGCACTCGAGCATCTCGTTGACCGACGAGCAGTGGGATCTGGCATTTCCCGCGGTGCAGCGCTTGGCGCGCGAGGCAGGATTGACGACTGTCAGCACGATCGCGAACTCAAGTGGCAACCATGACGTCCGACTCAGCAGTGAGGACGGAAGAACACTTGTGTTCGGCTCGGCTGAGGCCTCGCTGATCACTGGCTCGATCGCATGCCGCCGGTCCGGCGCCGGCTGAACACGAAAGTGACGCCAGGGTCGCTGCACCGCACGCAGAACGACCCTGGCGTCACTTTCGCGGACCCGCCGCAGCAGACCCTCAGCGCAGTTTGAAGATCACCGCACGCTGCACGATGAAGTTGATCACCGTGGCGGTGCCCTGGGCGATGACGAAGGCCACCGGAACCGCCCACCCCTGGTAGTCGGCCAGGTGCAGCACCAGGTGGTTCAGGCCGACCTGGACGGCGAAGGTGATCAGGTAGAGCACCCATACGGCGATGAAGCGGGCCGTGCTCGGTGGCGCCTGGAATGTCCAGCGACGGTTGATCAGGTAGGCCGTCGTGGTCCCGGCGATGAAGCCGACGGTCTTGGCCAGGTCTACCTGGACCCCGAAGACCTTGTAGAGCAGTACGTAGAGGCCGAAGTCCACGACCGCCGACAACCCGCCGGTCACGATGAACCGGAACGCCTGCGTCTTCAGGTCCAGGGTCGGCGACATTACGGGCTCAGCCACCCAGGCAGCTTAGCGAGCGCCTACCGTTCAGCTGTGCTGCAGATGGTGCTCAACTACCTCGGTATTGCGGTCTTCGCGTCGTCGGGGACCATCGTCGCCATCCGCAAGGGCTTCGATCTGTTCGGTATCGCCGCGCTCGGCGTGCTCACCGGCGTGAGCGGCGGGGTGATCCGCGACATCTTCGTGGGGGTCCATCCGCCCACGTCGATCCAGCACTGGCCCAACATCACGGTGGCCTTGGCGGCAACGGCCGTGGCCACGCTCACCGCCAAGTACGTCATCCGGTTCAACTACATCGTGCTGCCGTTGGATGCCATCGGAATGGGGTTCTTCGCCACCTCGGGCGCGGCCTTCGCCGTCGACCACGGGGCGAGCTGGTTCGCTGCGGTCCTGATCGGCATGACCACCGCCATCGGGGGCGGCATCATCCGCGATGTGCTGGTCCGCGAGATCCCGTTGTTGATGCGTCCGGACGATCTCTATGCGGTCCCGGCCATGATCGGCGCGACGGCGTACGCGGTCATCGACTACTTCGGACCGCAGTGGATCGGCCTGGCGGTCGGCACCGTGGTGGCCACGGTGCTGCGCCTGGCCGCGTTGTGGTTCGGCTGGCGGTTGCCGACCGGGCCGTCGGATCTGATCCTCGGTGAGGAGTCCTAGCGCAGTGTCTCTGCCAGCACGCCGCGGAGCGCGTCGACAGCCGGTCCGAAAGCATGTTCGGCGGGTGCGCCGAAACCGATGATGACCCCGTCCGGGTCGGGGATGTCAGGGCCGGCCAGCGGGTGCCGCATGATCGACAGCCCGGACAGCGCGATCCCGGCCTCGCCGGCCCGGCGCAGCACCTCTGGTTCGGCCCCGTCGGGCAGGGTGAGCAGCATGTTGACCCCGGCTGCCAGGCCGCCGATACCGAGGTCGAACCCGGCCAGTGCGTCCACGAGCACGTCACGCCGGCGCCGGTAGCGGTTGCGCATCCGCCGGACGTGCCGGTCGTAGGCGCCGGTGTTCAGGAAGTCGGCCAGCGTCAGCGCGGTCAGCGCATCGACGTGGTACTGCGCGCCGCCGGCCGCGGCGATGACGGGGTCGATCAACGCGTCGGGCAACGCCATCCAACCCACGCGCAACACCTGGGCCAGGCTTTTACTGGCCGAGCCCAGGTACGCCACCCGCTCGGGATTGAGCGCCTGCAGGGCCCCGACAGGCTGCCGGTCGTAGCGAAACTCGCCGTCGTAGTCGTCGTCGACGACGTATCCACCGGTGCACTCGGCCCAGTCGATCACCGCGGCGCGCCGCGTCGGGTGCAGCGCCATGCCGAACGGGCTCTGATGCGCCGGGGTGAGCAGCACCGCCGGGGTGTCGAGCCCGTCGAGATCGCTGATCACCGCCCCGTGCTCGTCGAGGCTGATCGGTGTCGTCGCCACGTCCAGTGCGGCGAGCGCGTCCCGGAAGATGTAGAGCCCGTGGGCCTCGACCGCGACCGGTCGGTTGCGGCCGAACACCCGGCCCAGCAGGTCGACGCCATCGCGTACCCCGGAACAGATCACGATCGACTCCGGCGTGGTGCGCACACCTCGGACCCGGCCCAGGTATTCGGTCAATGCCTCGCGCAGCGGCAGCGGGCCGCGTGGGTCGCCCATCCGCAGCGCCGCGGCGGGGGCGTCGGNGCCGGGTGCCGGTGCTCAGTCGGCCGCTGCGGATGCCGTCCCGCAGTGCGGTGATCAGCTGTTCTCTGGCGGTGCGGCTGCCCGGTGCGATCACCGTGCGCAGTTCCAGGTGGAGATCCCGGCTCCCCAGATTGGCCCGCGAAGTCACGGCATTATTGAACCATCTAGGCAGTACTTTCGCGGCTAGCGTTGACGGCATGACACAGACACTCGAATCCGCCCCCGCCGTCGACCGACTCAAGATCTACAAGACCTCGCCGGAGCTGTACGACGCGATGATGACGCTGTCGAACGCAGCCGCGAAGGGCATCGACCCCACCATCGGCGAGCTCATCAAGATCCGCGCATCCCAGATCAACCACTGCGCGTTCTGCCTCGACATGCACACCCACGACGCCCGCAAGCAGGGTGAGACCGAGCAGCGGTTGGCGCTCATCGCGGCCTGGCAGGAAGCCGGGGATCTGTTCACCGAACGTGAGCAGGCGGCACTGGCCCTGACCGAGGCCATCACCGAGCTGGGCAACGGCCACGTTTCCGACGCCGTCTACGCGCGGGCTGCCGCGGCTTTCACCGAACGTGAACTCGGCCAGGTGATCGCGATGGCGGTGACCATCAATGCGTGGAACCGGATCAACGTCACCGTGCGGATGCCCGCCCCTCGGCGCTGATCTCGCGGGAAACTAAAGGGGTGCAGACCCGGTCCGGTGCAGACATCACGGTGCGCGGCGCGGTCGTGCACAAGCTGCACCGGCCGGGCACCGATCCGCATGCGCTGCGGGTGCGGCTGCGCGCGGCCGGCCGAATCGATGCCTTGGTGAGCCCATTGTCCGCGGCGCCCGACCTGGTCGACGGCCGCTGGCTGAGCCGCTGGCCGCTGGTGGAAACCCTTGCGGTGCANCGGGTTTGTTCCCGACGCCGATTGGCTGCTGTTTCTCGACGCCTATCGGGAGGCCGGTGGGCCGGCGCTACCGGCAGGCGATCCGTGGCCCGTGCTGGAGCCGTTCGCCCGGGCCGCCGTCATTCAGGCCGCCGCCAACGATCCCGACGACGAGCTGCTGACGGCGGCCTGCGCGCGGATGCCTCAGCTGGAGAAGAACAACCGCCCGAAACCCTGCTTGCGGTAGTGCTTGTTGCCGCGGTGTCCCCAGCCCGGCCCGTAATCTGAGTAGCCCTGGTGGTAACCGCCCGAGTGCGCCGGCGGTGCCGGTGGCGGCGGCGCCTGGACGAAGCGGTTCTCCATCTGGGTCAGTGCCTCGAGCTCACCGAAGTCCAGGAAGATGCCGCGACAGGTGTCGCACTGCTCCAGGTGGATGCCGTTGCGCTCATAGGTCTTCATGACCCCGGCGCACTTCGGGCACAGCAGCGTGTTGCCGACACCGGGTGACGGGCTGGACTTCGGGGGCTCATATGGCGGGATGCTCATATCGCCATAACGTCTGATCTCGCGCTGGAGTGCCGCAGGATCTGGACGGCCGTCGGGTGTTCCTACAACTCCCGGTCATCGCGATGATCGGCCAGCCCGGCGGTCTCGCGGCGGGTGAGTTCTTTCATATCCATGTCGACGCCCTGGCCGGCCCGGCGCTCCATGCCGTACACCTGCTGCGCGAAGTCCATCTTGCTCAGTATCGCGTCGGCCTCTTCGTGCTGGGCGGGCGGAAAGATTTCGGCCGGATCGCCGACCGCAACCCATTTGATCGGGACGAGCGAGTCCGGTGGCAGCACACTGCGCACGTGGACGACGCCGTCGATACGGACCTCTGTTCCGTTGCCGACGTGGGCGCCCTCATAGATCTTCGCGCCGGTGGCGACGAAGCAGTCGTTTCCGACGGTGCACCCCTTGAGCGACGAATGCGGCCCGATCAGGACGTGATCTCCGATCTCGACCGGGTCGCGGCTCGTGCTGCGTATATTGAGGTTCTCGCGGACCACACACTGCGTGCCGATGTGCACCGGTGTGCCGTGCGCCTCGATTACCGCGCCGTAGGAGACATATGTCCTCGGCCCGATCGTCACGTCACCGCAAATGACGGCTGTCGGCGCGACATGTGCGGTCGGATCGATCGTGGGGCGTTTGCCTTGGTGTTCGATCAGCATGACCAGCGCCTCTCTCGTGTCTGCGCGCCGAGGGCGGAGACGTGAGCGGGCGTGCGCCACCCTCAACGTGTCTCCCACGATACGAGTGGAGCGTCCTGACCACCGCTTCAAGTGTGATGTCAGTCACAGATAGGAATATCAATTCCTGGATGATCGGATCGATCCGGGGCGGTCCAGTTAATCCGGGTGTTCGGCGGTGTGTAATCGGATGTTTACACAGCAAGCGCAAACCCGGGTTGACCGGTAACAGGGCGGCCCATGTGCCCGATCGTGGCGGCAACGTTTTTACTCGGCCTGATTACCCGGGCCGTCGACGCTTCGGACCGTAAAAGTCCAGTTAGGAAGCGTATGGGAAATGCCTTACCGCCAGCTGTCAATCGGATGGCCGGTGCCGCGGGGCCGCGCGCAGGTTGGTAACAATCGGCGTCGGTGTGATGCACGACCGAGCAATTCCAGCAAACATCGATCCGATGCGCCGGCCGGTCACAGGCGAAAACCGTTGCCGTTGCCGCCCGAGGTCGGCCCGGTTACGTTCCTCCTGCCAATCATGAGCACGGCATGAGAACCGGATATGACGTCCCTAATCGGACGGCGCATCGCGAATGGATCTCTAGGGTGAGGCCCCTGGTTGGCGAAGAACGAGACCGGACCACCGTCACAGCTAGGGAGAACATGTTGGCATTCAGTCGGGTGCTGGTCGCGATGGTGACCGCAATAGCCGGCGCCGTCACGGCGCTATTCGTCGGTACGGGCAGTGCCCATGCGGGTCTGGATAACGAGCTGAGCCTGGTCGATGGCCAGGATCGGACCCTTACCGTTCAGCAGTGGGATACCTTCCTCAACGGTGTGTTCCCGCTGGACCGCAACCGGCTGACCCGTGAGTGGTTCCACTCCGGCCGGGCCAAGTACATCGTGGCCGGCCCGGGCGCCGAGGAGTTCGAGGGCACCTTGGAGCTGGGCTACCAGATCGGCTTCCCCTGGTCGCTGGGTGTGGGGATCAACTTCTCCTACACCACCCCCAACATCCTGATCGACGATGGTGACATCACCGGTCCTCCGTTCGGTCTTGAGTCGGTCATCACCCCGAACCTGTTCCCGGGTGTGTCGATCAGCGCGGATCTGGGCAACGGCCCCGGTATCCAGGAAGTGGCCACCTTCTCGGTGGACGTCAAGGGTGCCGCCGGCGGTGTGGCGGTGTCCAACGCCCACGGCACGGTGACCGGTGCCGCCGGTGGCGTGCTGCTGCGTCCCTTCGCCCGCCTGATCGCCTCCACCGGTGACAGCGTCACCACCTACGGCGAACCCTGGAACATGAATTAGCACATCACTTTCTGAGTCGGCGCGTCCCGCTTCTCCTCACCGGAGCGGGGCGCGCCGATTTCCATTTGGGCCGTTAGCCCCGCGCAGCCTTGGGCGAGTCAGAGGCATCCAATTCCGAAGGCCGCAGCGCGTCTCGCACGGGCTCGCCCGTAGCGCGGAAACAGTTCGACGTCAGTGACGACGTGGGTAAATCCGGCAGTCTGTATTTCGTGCGTTAGCTGCACGTTAGGGTGGCGTCATGACGGCGCAGAGCCCGGTCTCGGTGCTCGGAGAAGACGAATGCTGGCAGCTGTTGTCCGGCGTGACCCTCGGCCGGCTGGTCACGACGATCGGCACCCGGCTCGAGATCTTCCCGGTCAACTTCGTCGTCCAGCACCGCACGGTGTTGTTCCGGACCGCCGAGGGCACCAAGTTGATCAGCACCCTGCTCAACGATCGGGTCCTGTTCGAGGCCGACGATCACAACCTCGTCGGCGGCTGGAGCGTCATCGTCCGGGGTGAACCGCAACTGCTGGAGTCCCCGGACGAGATCGCCGAGGCCGAGCGCGGCCAATTGCTGTCCTGGATCGGCACCACGAAACGCCGCTTCGTGCGCATCCGGCCCAAGGAGATCTCGGGCCGCAGGTTCGTGTTCGGCTCCGAGCCCGAGGATATGTAGCGGTCTAGACCCAGTACGGGACGCGGGCGCGGTACTGGCGCATGGCAATCGCGGCGAAGGTCCAGCCGATCACCGTGAGAACCAGGACCACCAGCCAGTGCCGCACCTCCTGATCGGCACCCAGCAGCGGGGCCCGAACGATGTCGAGATAGTGCAGCAGCGGGTTCAATTCGACGATCTTGGCCCATGATCCGGCGCCCTGCTGCTGCAACGTCGACTCGTTCCAGATGATCGGAGTCATGAAGAACAGCAGTTGCACCACCGAGGCCAGCAGCGGGCCGATGTCGCGGTAGCGCGTGGCGAGGATGCCGAAGCAGATCGAGACCCATACGCAGTTCAGCACGATCAGCCCCAGCGCCGGGACGACCGCCAGATCGGTCCATTTCCACGGTTTGGGATAGACGATCGCGATGATCACGAAGATGACGATGTTGTGGCCGAACAGGATCATCTGCCGCCACACCAAGCGGTAGACATGGACCGACAACGGCGTCGGAAGTTGTTTGATCAGGCCCTCGTTCGCGATGAACACCTCGGAGCCCTCAAGGATGGAGGCGTTGATCAGGTTCCAGATGATGAGCCCGAGCGTGACGTAGGGCAGATGCTCCTCGAGCGGCAGCTTGAACAGCTTCGAGTACAGCAGACCCATCGCCACCGCGGTGGTACCGGTGGCGATCGTGATCCAGAACGGGCCGAGCACACTGCGCCGGTAGCGCTGCTTGATGTCCTGCCAGCCCAGGTGCAGCCACAGCTCGCGCTTGCGGAAGCCTTCGGAGAGATCGCGAACGGCCCGGGCCATGGTCTTGGAGTCGGACGCCGCATCCGTGAACGTCATCGTTTGCCCATCCCGTCGCTTCGCTCGCCCCGAAAGAACCTCTCGCGTCTGCCCAACCGCCGCAGCCGAATCCATTCACGCAGACCGGCGGGGGCGCGGCGTGACAACAGAAAGTACCAGCCGAACCGCACCCACTCCTGCGCCNAGACCGGCGGGGTCGCGGCGTGACACCAGAAAGTACCAGCCGAACCGCACCCACTCCTGCGCCAGCAGTTTGCGCAGGCCCGGTTGGGACAGCAGGTAGCCGCGGTTGCGGTAGGTGAAGAACCGCTTGGTCTCGTCGTCGGGGTACTGCGTGTGCATGCGGCCACCGAGGATCGGTTTGAACTCGTCGGTGCCGCACGGGTGCAGATAGCTTGCGGTCAAACAGGTTCCGAACGGCAAACCGGAACGGACCAGCCGTCGGTGCAGCTCGACCTCGTCGCCGCGGACGAACAGGCGCAGATCGGGAACGCCGACGGCTTCCACCGTCGCGGCCCGGAACAGTGCGCCGTTGAACAGCGATGCGATGCCGGGCAACAGTTCGCCCTCACCCTCGGTGCGCAATTCGCTGACCAGTCGCCGCCACACGAGTCCGCGGCGCAGCGGGAAGGCCAGTCGTTGCGGATCGTCGAGATTGCACACCATGGGGGACACCTCGGCCAGGCTGTACTGCTCGGCGCAGGCCAGCAGGGTGGACAGCACGGTGTCGTCGGCGGGCCGGCCGTCGTCGTCGGCCAGCCAGATCCAGTCGGCGCCCCAGGCCAGAGCATGCAGCATTCCGAGTGCGAAACCGCCTGCGCCACCGAGGTTTCGGCGTGATCCGAGGTAGGTCGCCGGTACCGGCTGGCTCAGCACCAGCTCGCGGACGTCCTCGTCGTCGTCGTTGTCGATCACGATCAGGTGGTCGGGCCTGCGGTCCTGGCTCACCACCGCGTCGAGCGATTTGGCCAGCAGATCGCGACGACGGTGGGTGACGATGACGGCCGCGACAGTGTGAGGCGCGGTGCTTGACGGTTCCTCGCGCAAGCGCTCGTCAGGCTTTGACGGTTCCTCGCGCAAGCGCTCGTCAGCCACGGGCCGTTTCCTCCAACACCTCACGCACATGGCGCGCGGCGTCCTCGCCCTCGTAGGCCCGCACGACTTCCTCGATCCCACCGGTCATCTTGACCGTGCCGTGGTCGATCCACATCGCGGTCTTGCACAGCCGGGCCAGGAATTCGTTGGAATGGCTTGCGAACACCAGGATTCCGGACCGCTCGACCAGGCTCTGCAGGCGGGACTGCGCCTTCTTGAGGAACTCCGCGTCGACGGCGCCGATGCCCTCGTCGAGCAGCAGGATCTCGGGGTCGATGCTGGTCACCACGCCCATGGCCAGACGCACACGCATGCCGGTCGAGTAGGTGCGCAGTGGCATCGACAGGTACTCGCCGAGTTCGGTGAACTCGGCGATCTCGTCGACCTTGGCCAGCATCTGCTTACGGGTCTGCCCGAGGAACAGCCCGCGGATGATGATGTTCTCGAATCCCGAGATCTCGGGGTCCATCCCGACACCGAGGTCGAACACCGGGGCCACCCGGCCGTTGACCGTCGCCGAGCCGCGGGTGGGCTCGTAGATGCCCGAAAGTAGCCGCAGCAGTGTGGATTTGCCCGCACCGTTGTGGCCGACCAGGCCGACGCGGTCACCCATCTTCAGTGACATCGTGATGTCGCGCAGCGCTTCGATGACGACGACGTTGGACTCGTTGCGTCCGATGGCGCCGCCGGCCTTGCCGAGGAACGCCTTCTTCAGTGAGCGCGTCTTGGCGTCGAAGATGGGGAACTCCACCCACGCGTCGCGCGTCGAGATGTACGGATCAGACAACAGCTGACCTACAGGTACTGGCCGGTGCCGGGATGCGCCGGGCCGCCGCGCTGTCCGCCCGGGCCCTGCAGCCCTGGCGGGAGTGCGCCCTGACGCATCTGCTCGAGCTGGGCGCGCGCCGCCATCTGCTGGGCGAACAACGCCGTCTGGATGCCGTGGAACAGGCCTTCCAGCCAGCCGACCAGCTGGGCCTGAGCGATGCGCAGCTCGGCATCGGACGGCACGCTTTCTTCGGTGAACGGCAGCGTGAGCCGTTCGAGTTCCTCCCGAAGTTCGGGGGCCAGGCCGTCCTCGAGCTCGGTGATGCTGGTCCGGTGAATGTCGCGCAGCCGGTTGCGGCTCGCGTCGTCCAGGGGAGCGGCGCGCACCTCTTCGAGCAGCTGCTTGATCATGGTGCCGATGCGCATGACCTTCGCCGGCTGTTCGACGAGGTCGGTCAGCGACTTGCCGTCAGCGTCGGCGTCGCCCTCGCCGGCTGTACTGGCCAGGATCTCGATGTTGTCGTCGTCGGGGTTGATGGTCATGGCCTTCCCTTGGATCGGTTCGGTCTCGTGTCAGTTCTTCTTGGTGGCCGCGTTCTCGCCGCGCCAGCGGTAGATGCGGTCCTCACCGTTGTCGTAGATCTTCTCCCACGACCGTGAGCTGTCTAGCGACACTAGTCCGTCGGGCATGACGAACCCCCGCACCACCGGTGTGCTGGTGAGCACGTACCGGATGTTGAGCGCTTTCACCGCCTCGGCAACGCGCGGATCGGTGTCGGCATCGTCTGCGTATGCCCAGAAGATGAACCGGTGATACCCGGGCCCCTGCTGGACCGGGTAGTCGTAATGCGTCCACAACGGATGCAGCCCGGACACCGCGTACATCCAGGCGGTGCCGTCGGTGTTGGCGTCGCCGATCAGGGTGGTGCGGGCATCGGGCAGCTGTGCCAGGTAGGCGAACGCCTCCAGATCCTTGGCGCCGATCATCACCGAGTCGTACTTCTGCCCGAACAGGAACTTGTGCCGCGGGAAGTAGTGCCAGGCCAGGCCGACCGCGGTGGCGACCAGGACGACGACGGCGGTGCCCCGGACCCAGGCCGGCCGGGCGCCGGCGCGGCGCAGTGCCATGACGCCGAGCAGCACCACTGCGCACAGGCCGATCGCCGCCATCGGGGCGTAGAGCATGGTGACCACCGCCGACAGGCGCCGCGGGTCGCTGTAGAACAGGTCGCTGAACGTCCCGGTGAGGGTTCCGAGCGGCCCGCCGAAGGGTGCCCCGGAATGCACGATCGACGCGATCAAGATCAGCCAGATCGCCAGCGGCCACCAGATCTTCTTGATCAGCAGCACCAGCCCGCCGATCACGGCCAGGCCGATCAACGCCGACTGGATCGGGAAGTCGTTGAGGTGGCGGGTGTGCTGGAAGACCGCGGCGAACAGTGAGTACTTCTTGCCGAGGTGGTTGACGAAGGCGTGCCCGACGATGATGTCGGCCTGCTGCAGGACACCCAGAAATTGGGGGAGCATGATCAGCCCGCTCGGCACCGCGACCGCGGCCAGGGCCAGGAAGTCGGCTCCGCGGCTGCGCACCGGCCGCCACAGCGCGTCTGCCAGCCACCACATGCCGACCAGCAGGGCGGTCACCACGCCGCCGGTCAGGTGCACCGAGAAGACGCCGACGGTGGCCAGCACGGCGAGCGGGATTCGGTCGCGGTGCGCCGGCGTGGACACGATCAGCGCGAACACCGGGACCGCCAGCCCGTAGGCCACGAGGTTGGGCATCGCCGCGACGTCGAATTCCACGTAGGGGATCGCGGTGAACGACGCCGACAGCGCGGCGGCNAGTAGACGACGGCCAGGGCGTGGAAGGCCGACGGGTAATAGAGCGCCTGGTGGGTTTCGACGTTGCGCAGTTCGCCCATGTGCGTCGGGGAGGCCTGGCCGGTGTCGAGGATCCAACGGATGGTGTTCGCGTGCCACACCGAGTCCCAGGTGCTCGGGATGGATTGCCAGTTCACCAGTCCGGCAAAAGCCGCGGCGGCAATCAGGGCCGCGCCCAGCAGCACACCGGCCGCAACCAGTGCGGCCGGGCGTGTCGTCGTGCCGGATGCTTCGGCGTCCCGGTCGCGGTAGCGGGACAGCACCTTGCGCAATCCGGCGGCAACCGCGCACATGACGGCCACAGCAAACAAAGCTGCCCATGCGTTCCACGGCACGCCGATTGCGCCGAGCGGGACGATCGTCAGTGCAACAGTGCCGTAGGTCAAGGCTGGACCCACTGCAACCGCCGCCGACACGGTCAGTCCGCCCGCCCTGGCTATCAGCGCCCCGGGGATCACCAGCAAAAACAGTGCGATTAGCACTCCGAACCCGAAGCCCACTGGACTAGTATGGCTGCCCAGGGCGACCCGGTCCGAGCATGGTCTCTTCAAGTGCAAACGTGCGGTCGGGCGCTCACCAAATCGTGTCGGTTTGTGATATTTGCGGACGCTCTAAGGTGGCTGGCATGGCATACGACGTCGCCCGGGTGCGTGGCTTGCACCCGTCTCTGGGCGATGGGTGGGTTCACTTCGATGCCCAGAACGGCATGTTGGTGCCCGATTCCGTCGCGACGACGGTTTCTACCGCCTTCCGTGGCTCGATGCCCACCGCCGTGGGACCGCACCCATCCGCCCGCCGCAGTGCGGCCGTTCTCACCGCTGCCCGTCAGGCGGTAGCGGATCTGGTCAACGCCGATCCGCGGGGAGTGGTCCTCGGCCCGGACCGCGCCCAGCTGCTCAACGCGCTGGCCGAGGCGTCGTCGTCCCGGGTCGGGCTGGGCTACGAGGTCGTGGTCACCCGTCTGGACGACGAGGCCAACATCGCGCCGTGGTTGCGAGCCGCGAATCGCTATGGCGCCAAGGTGAAGTGGGCCGAGGTCGACATCGAGACGGGCGAGTTGCCGTCCTGGCAGTGGGAAGGGCTGATCGACAAGCCCACCCGCCTGGTGGCCATCGCGTCGGCCTCGTCGACGCTGGGTACTGTCACCGATCTGGGTGAGGTGACCAAGCTCACCCACGAGGTCGGCGGCATGGTGGTGGTCGATCACTCGGCCGCGGCCCCGTACCGGCTGCTCGACATCAACGAGATCGAGGCCGACGTCGTCGCGCTCAACGCGGTGCCCTGGGGTGGGCCGCCGATCGGTGCGCTGATCTTCCGCGACCCGTCGGTGATCGATTCTCTGGCGTCGGTGTCGCTCAACCCGCACGCGACCGGTCCGGCCCGCCTGGAGGTGGGCATGCACCAGTACGGCCTACTGGGCGGCGTGGTGGCCAGCATTGAGTACCTGTCCAACCTCGACGACACGGCCACCGGCTCGCGGCGTGAACGATTGACGGTCTCCATGCAGTCGGCGGGCGCCTACCTGGACCGGCTGTTCGAGTACCTGGTGGCCTCACTGCGCTCGCTGCCGCTCGTGATGGTGATCGGCAGGCCGGAATCGCAGATTCCGGTGCTCAGCTTCGTGGTGCGGGACATCCCGGCCGAGCGGGTGGTGCAGCGGCTGGCCGACAACGGCATCCTGGCGCTGTCGAATGCCAGCTCGCGCGTGCTCGACGTGATCGGCGTCAACGACATCGGCGGCGCGGTGACGGTCGGCCTGTCGCACTACTCGACCGGCGCCGAGGTCGACCAGCTGGTGCGCGCGCTGGCCTCCCTCGGCTGACCGCGATCAGACCGTCAGCACGATCTTCCCCGCCACCTCCCCGGAGGCCAGCAGCTCGTGGGCGCGCTGGGCCTCGGCGATGGGCAGTTCGGCGCCGACGATCGGCCGCACCCGTCCGTCGGCGATCATCGGCCACACGTTTTCGGTCACCGCCGCGACGATCCGCGCTTTTCCGCCGGGGCCGTCGACCGGACGCGACCGCAGTGCCGTCCCGATCACGCCGGCCCGCTTGCCGATCAGCTTGGCGATGTTGAGCTCTCCCTTGATGCCGCCCTGCATGCCGATGATCACCACCCGGCCGCCGTCGGCGAGCGCGTCGACATTGCGGTCCAGGTAGGCCGCACCCATGATGTCCAGGATCACGTCGGCCCCCGCGCCACCGGTTTCCGCCCGCACCCGTTCGACGAAGTCCTCGTCGCGGTAGTTGATGGTGATGTCGGCGCCGAGGTCGCGGCACAGTGCGAGCTTGTCGGCGGATCCGGCGGTCACCGCCACTCGGGCACCGAGGGCGTGCGCCACCTGGATGGCGTGAGTGCCGATGCCGCTGGCGCCGCCGTGCAGCAGGACCAGTTGGCCGGCGGTCAGGCCGGCGGTGGTCACCAGGTTCGACCACACGGTGCACGCCACCTCGGGCAGTCCGGCGGCCTCCGAAAGGGCAACGCCATCGGGCAATGGCAACACCTGTGCGGCGGGCACCGCGACGTATTCGGCGTAACCGCCGCCTGCGAGCAATGCGCACACGGATTGCCCAACTGACCAGTCGGTAACGTCCGTGCCGAGCGCCGCGACCGTGCCGGAGACCTCCAAACCGATGACTTCACTGGCCCCCGGAGGAGGTGGATACTTGCCCGCCGCCTGTAGCAAGTCCGCCCGATTGACACCGGCGGCGTGGACCCGGATCAAAATCTCGTCGTTTGCTGCCGTGATATCAGCGACATTTTCCCAGGTCAGACGGCCGTCCGCGGAGGCGATAATTGCATGCATTTATTGAACGCTACAAGCACGCTATTTTTCGCGCGCAGCAATACTGACGTCCCTTACGATTGCGCCCATGGCGGGGATGATTGCGGGGCGCACGGCGGGAGACATGCCGGGCCTGGACATCGCCGAGCAGAGGTCATGGCAGAACTACCTCGACTCGGCGCTGCGAATGTATGCGACCTTGAATCGGTCGCTGGTGGACGCGCATCATCTGACGCTCAATGATGTGCGCCTGCTCGATATCTTGGACAAGTCGCCGACCGGTGCGGCGCGGATGGGCGACCTGGCGGAACGGCTGATGTCGCTGCCCAGTCGCGTGACCCGGCAGATCCGGCGGTTGGAAGTGCAGAACCTGGTGACCAGGTGTGCTAGTCCCGACGACGGACGCGGGGTGGTTGCGACCATCACCGAGGAGGGCCGGGCCGCCGTCCGCGAGGCAATGGTGACCTACGGGCAGGGGGTCCGCTCCCATTTCCTCGGCAGGCTGTCACGCCCGCAGATCGCGGCGATGGGCGAGAACTGTCGCCGGATCAGCGTCGCTCTGAAGAACGGAGCGCCGCCCGCTCACATCGGCCGGGTGTGAAACCCGTACTCTTGTCGGCGGTGGCGTGGCAGAGCGGCCTAATGCACTCGCCTTGAAAGCGAGAGACGGCTAACACCGTCCGGGGGTTCAAATCCCTCCGCCACCGCTGTTTGGTTTGGGTTCCGCCGTCGAGTCAGGCATCACCATCGGGCCCAATCTCGCGCACTGACGCGGGCAAATCTTGAGGACGCGGGCAAATCTTGAGGTAGCCTCACAACCAGGTGTACGTCACTTGGGGGATGGGCGTGGCAAACGAACTTCAGGTGAATGCTGCTGGTCTTCGGGCGGCGGGCGCCGACAGTGACCACGTCGCAGCGGGGCTGTCAGGTGGGACCCTTGACGCCGCGGCATCAGTACAGCCGAGCGGTGTCGGGGTCGCTGCCGTCAATGCCGCACTCGCGTCGGTGAAGAGCCGGCAGTCGACGCGGATGTCCGGCCAGGCCGAGGATCTCTCGGTGAGCAGCGCCCGCTACGACACCACCGACACAGACGGCGGCGACGCCATCACCACGGTGAGCGTGTGACGTCAGCGGCCGCGACCGCTTCTCTACCGACGCGCTCGGAGATCGAGGGGTGGAGCACTTCGCATCTCTCCGACGCCGCAACCAGTTGGCGGTCCGCGGCCACCGCGAGCGAAGGCGCCTTCGACGAGCACCGTCAGAATATCTCCTCCCCAGGCGGCACGACGTGGGAGGGCGACGCGAAAGACGCCGCACTCGACCGGGTAACCAAGGATGTCGCTGTGGTGGGCCGGCAGGGCGATGTGCTGCGCGAGGCCGCCGACCTCGCAGAGAACGGCGCCCAGGACATCAAGGCTGCCAAGGACAAAGCGGTGGAGGCGATCACGGCCGCCGAGAACGACGGGTTCAGCGTCGGCGAAGACCTCTCGGTGACCGACACCCGCGAGTACGACATCAACACGATCGCCGAGCGCAATAGAGCCCTCGCCGAGCACGCGGAGGACATCCGTTGGGCCGCCGAGCAACTCATGCAGGCCGACAAGCTCGTCGGTGACCGCCTGCAGGCGAAATCCGCTGATTTGGAAGGGATCCGGTTCGAGGACGAGGGCGACGGGCGTGACGCCGAGCCCACCGTGCAACTGGTCGACAACAAGGTGCAGGACAAGCCGGGCGAGGACCGCAAAGACGAGCCGGGTGACAAACCCGCGGAGCAGGCGACCGGGCAGATCGGCCCGTTTGCGGTGCCGAAATCCATTGAGGACGCGGCCAAGAAGTCCGGGCTGAAACCCGACGAGAAGCCGCCTGCCCCAGACGACGGCGGACTCGGAGACCTCCTGGGTGCCAACGATCATCCCGAGGACAAGCCGGCTGAGGGTAAGCCCGGTGACGAGAAGCACCCTGGCCTGCCTCCCGCGCTAAGCCAGCTGCCGCCCGCCCCGGACAAGGCGACGATCGATCGGCAGGCCGCGAAGGTGGAAGCCGCCCGGCAGACCCTGGCCGCCGCCGAAGCCAAGCAGAAGGCTGCCGCCGGGCAGGGGTACGTGCAGGGCGCCGGGTCCGGTCCGAGTCCGGAAGAGTTCAAGTCGTTGACCCAGGAAGTGTTCGACGCCCGGCGAGAGCTGACTGAGCAGACCAATGCTCTGCGGGAGCTCAGCGCTGCGTCGGCGGCGAACGGTGGCCCGACAGTCCCGGTTCCGGCGCTTCCGCCCGACGCTGACAAGCAAGCGTTCCCGCCCCCGCCCAGCATCTCCGACAGGCTCGCCGACGCCAACCACCAGCTCAGCGAGAACACCTTCGGCCTGATACCCGACGTGGCCAAGACCATCGACACGTTCAACAACTGGGGCACGGCTTCCACGGAAGACAAGGCCCAAGCCATCCTCGAATCGGCCGGTATGCTCCCGCTCCCGTTCGGCAAGCCCCTCGCCGAAGGGTTGGAACACGGCATCGACATCTTCTCCGGTGGGGCCCGCCACCTCGATGACCTACCGACACACCACGTCGACGCACCCTCCGGCGGCCATGCGCCTGTCGATGCACCCGCCGCGGGTCATGCTCCCGTAGACGCACCGCACCACTCGGCTCCCGACACTCCCGTGGATCACAACACGCCACCGCCCACGGTCGAGCATCATGCGCCCGATTCCGCACCGACACACCAGCCCCCAGAGCCCGATGTGTTCGACCCCAGCCAGGGCTCGCACTACACGTCTGGGGATGGCCACTACCCAGGGGGCTGGCCTCCCTCGACGCCACCGGAGACATGGCAACCGGGCAACACCAATCCGGGGTGGCACTACGTCGACCGCGGTCCGGACCGGAACTGGATGCCCTACCAGGAGCAGATATCCGGCGCCGAGAGACTCCCCGACGGGCGAATCCCCGAATACGTCCGGACTGACCCTCAGACCGGAAACCCCGTGCACTTCGACGGACACGATCTGCGAGGAACGCAGGAGGTGTTCCTCGACGCCAAGGACGGATACGCGAAGCTTGCGACAGAACCCGGCAAGCCGTGGACGCAGGGGATGGAGCGGACCATCGTCGACGAGATTCCGCGCCAACTTCGCGCAATGCCACCGGGAGCCACGTTGGAGGTCCACGTGTCGGATCCCCTGGGGGCAGCGGCGATTCGCAACGTTGTTGAGGCCAACGACTGGTTCGAGGTGTCGGTCATCTACACGCCGAAGGCTCCATGACCAACTACTACGATGGAGACACTATGAGCCTGGAGACCCGTGTCCGACCAGTCTGGGCACACGACGCGTTCGTGCGCTCGTTCTGGGTGGAGACCGGCGAGTCCCCCGAGTGGATCGCGACCCGGACAGACGCACTACTGGGCGCGCTCGGCCGTGCCTTCGGCATCGCGGCGTGGACCACTGACAGGGGTGATCGCTGGGAAGGCTCGGCCCAGGCCCTGGCAGAAGTCGTGCGCCGCTCAGTGGTCCGCGACAGACCCACCGCGGGTAACCCGGGCGGTGAGGCTTTGGCCGAGGAGGGTTACTCCTTCATCGTGTCGGGCGAAGGTTCGGGCGTGTACGTGGAGATGCACGTGGCCGCAGGCGCCCGCGTGCTCGCCGAACGGCTCCCGATGCACACACTCGCGATCAAGCTGCGTGAGAAGTCCCCAGGCAGTCTCACCGGCGAACTCGCCGACGTGGTGTGCGCGGCGGTCGCGTCGACGTGGCAGCCGGCGACACTGAAGTTGACCGACTCGGCGACTAACCGCACAGCCCGCCGCGGGAACTGGAAGATCGGGATCGGCTACCGCACCTGGATCAGCTCTGAGGTCGGGGCGGTCAGCCGGGTCGCGGACGGGCTCACGGCGACGGAACTGTATGGGGGAAAGTTGATCTCGGCGCCTGACGACTGGTCCGCCGAGCAGGTGGTCGCGGCGATGGTGGAGACGCTGAGCGCGAACGGTCTCGACGAAGTGCCGCACTGATCTGCTCCGGGGGATGAGATGGCCGCACTGGTAGGACAGTTGCTCTTCTTCGCGATGGCCGCGGCGCTGATCGGCGGTGGGGTCTGGGCGGTGTCGGTGATGCGCAAGCCGCGCCCGCCGCTTGAGGAAGCGGACGACGAAGACGACGAGTGGCGACCTCGCTTCTCGTCGGCGACGTCACGAGAACGAGACATCCACTAGCACAGGCGGATCAGGGGGGACGGGTGATGGTTGAGTACGTGCTCGCGCAGGGCGGTGGCGCGTCGTGGATCGGCCCCGCGGTCCGCGCAGTGTTGTTCACCGCCACGGGTGTGGCGCTGCTCGTAGTCGGTGTTCGCCGACGCGTTGCCCGCGCTCGCTGGAACCGCGAAGACGACCGTCGCCTGCTGCATCCGGACGGGACGGCGCGATCGGACGTACACCGCACATCAAACCCGCACTCCGGCGGGATCTGGCCCATCGCAGTCGGTGCGGTGATCCTGATCCTCGGACTGCTACACGTCCTGGACCTCGTTGCGACCCTCCACGTGTCCGGCGTGATCTGACAGTGAGGTCTGCGGAAGTACCTGCGGCTGAAGAGAATCGCCGCTTACAGCCATCAAGGAGATTCGATGTTCCGCGCCACCCCGGGGCCCCTGCCCTCCGCCGACGCCCGTGAGCTCGCACGGGTTGCGCTGCCTGCCGGCCGCATCGTGACGGCCACGGAGGGCAGCGGTGCCGCCGTTGCCTGGATCAGCGCTGAGGTGTTGCCCGAGGACGAACTGACCGAGCTGGTCCGCTCGCTCGCCGCCGTGTTCCCGCAGACCGGTCTATGGCCGCTGCAGGCGCTGGGGTGCGACAAGGGCCTGCAACAGCCGTGGGGCGACGGCGAGATGGATGGCCCGGCGGGCGAGATCCCCGATGTGATGTCGGTTCTGACGCGTGAGCAGTTCGAGGAACCCACCGTGTCAGCCGTCACCGCTCTGGCCCCCGCGCAGCCCGGACCGGACTTGCGGGCTGATCAGCTCGACGTCGAGGCGGGCGGCCTGTTGCTGGTGCCCGTCGCCCGTCCCGCGGATGTCCCTGCGGCACTGGGCTGGTGGGGTGGCACGAACTACGCCCTATCCGGCGCGGATTTCTCTGCGGTGCTGCGGTCATGGGAGGACCGCTTTGGAACCGTCCTGGTGAGCATCGGGTTCGACACGATGACGGTGCAGGTGGGTCGCCAGCCCGAGTCGGAGCAGCAGCTCGACGCGCTGCTGCGGGAGCACTACGCCTTCTGCCCGGACAACATCGACCAGGGCATGAAACCGGATGCCTTCCGCCTTGGCCTGGCGGAGTGGGGCTACTGGAACTTCTGGTGGGACTGAACTCCCACGTCTACGCCGCGCGGCGCACTACGTTCTCGGCGCGGATCAGCCAAGCGCCCGGAACCGGCGTATCCGCACCGGCCCGCACCGCCGCCTGCGTCCCACTGCTGATGCGCACGTTCAGAGCCTGGCGGGTGATGCCGAGCTCCGCCGCGGCTTCGGCTACGGACAAGAAGCCGTGCTCGCGCCGCCACTCGACTGCAGACTTACGGCCAGCAGGCACGGCGTTGATCGACTCCGGCCTCGTCACCCAGCGGTGTTCGTAGCGAACCGGGTGCACGCGGCCGTCGCCGATCATCCTGTTCACGGTGAAGCGGGCGACTCCAAGCAGTTCCATGGCGTCGGCGACGGTGAGGTAACCCGCGGCGTGCAGCTCTGCCTCTTCGCGGCGGAACCGGGCGCGGAGCGCTTCAGCTGCGGCGTCGGTCTTGGTCACGCGGCGTTCTCCTTTGCCTCGGCGAGGGCGCGGTAGTTGTAGACGCTCTGTCGGCTGATTCCATACTCCGCGGCGAGCTTGGTCGCGGACTCATCAAGGACCGTTCGAACTCCGCGACGGCACCCAGCAGCGACAGGAGCAACGTGTTCATCGGGCTGTCGTCGCCAGTGAACGCCATGCCTTCCTTCACGAATTCGACTCGCACGCCGCGGGCGGTGAGTTCGCGGACAGTGCGGCGGAGGTCTTCGAGGTTGCGGGCGAGACGGTCATTCTGTGTATGACGAAGGTGTCGCCGTCACGGAGGTACCGCAACGCTTCGGCGAGACCCGGCCGGTCCGTACTCCGTTAAGCAAAACGTACCGGTACAGCAACCCCGCCGCCCCGCGATCGAGTGCGATGCGGGGGTTGCTGCGTGTCGGAGTTTGTCCCGTGGGAGCCCCGGATATGGTTGCTGGCGGCCGAAAGGAGTCCGAGTGACTGAGCGGTACGAACCCATCCCGCCCGGGTACGCGGCGTCGACACCGGCCAAGCCGCGACGACGAATCCTCCGCCGCGTCGTGATCACCGGAGCGAGCGTCGCGGCGGTGATCGTCGTGGCCTGCGTCGCATTGGTGCTGTGGCCCAATCCCACTGTGCCCGCGGATCAACCGAATATGACGGCGGTGATGACCGGCACCAACAATGACTGGTTATCCTTCGACGACTTCGTTCCCGGGACCGCCATCGCTGCCGATGGTCCCAACAACGACGAGTACGAGTGCACGCTCGGCTTTCTCGGCCGGGATGTCTCCGGTTCTCCGATCGGGTTCACCGCGGGTCACTGCGACCGCCCAGGTGACGGTTCGCCACATTTCACCCGTAAGGCCGATGAAGATACCCCGGTGGAGCTGGGCCGGTTCACTACCGTCCAAACCGCTGACACGCCCGACAAAGTCGTCAAGACCGGATCGGATGGTTGGTCGGACTTCGCGGTGATCGCGATCGACCCTGCGCTGGCCGAGTCCGTGGAGGGCAATGCGGGGATCGCCGGGGTGTACCGGGTGACCAAGGTGTTCGACTACGAGTACCTGCTGAACAACAACGTGACGTTGTGCAAATTTGGGTTCGTCAGCGGCGAAACGTGCGGAAAGGTGCTCGAACAAAATCCCGTGAGTGTTGAAGCCGAACTGTATTCCGCCGAAGGGGATTCCGGATCGCCCGCATATGTCAAGCTCGGCAACGACGAGATTGCAGCGGTCGGCATACTGCGGGGGTCGCCGGAGGGGGAAGACAACCGCACCGAGTTCTCCCTGCTCGCCCCGATTTTGAACGCGACCGGCGCTGGCTTGTTCTGCAGCGATCCGACATGTAGCGGGAAGTGACGGCGGGGTCGTAACGAACCGCCTGCAATTCTCTGCGGCGAGGTGATCCGGTAGTGGAGTCCGCCCTATCGCGCAATGTTGTCTGGCTCGAATCGATCACGCGAGGGGGCAGCGCGATGACTGGCTTGTAGATGGGCTGCCTTCCTGGTAGCCGTTCGGAGGTTGCGGGCAGCTCGCAGAAGCGAGATCCGATGCCCGACAACGATGCTCACCGGCCCGAGACGAGCACGACGTCCAGGTCGCCGGGGCCGAGGGCAATCATCCCTAACTTTCGATCAGGCGCACGACGAGGGTGAGCCGACCAGATGGCGTCCAGGCGCCGACGGCGACGTTCCCCGAACCCAAATGTGTGAGCCTCTCGATGTCTCCCTCTTCGACGAAATCGATCGGCAGGACGATGCGTTCGGACGAGTCCAAGTTCTCGTCGGCGACGATCATTGCGTCCTCGGTCGCGTAAACGGCGATTTGCTCGTCGTTGATCCAGCAGCCGGCGAGGCCGAAACCGTATTCGGCGTCGACGTCACTCGCATCGAGTCGTGAGGTCTCCTCCAGATCCGGCCACGACAGCACCCGCACGGCCTGCGGGTCGCTGTACGGGGTTACGAGCAGCCTCGCGCCCGACGGACTGAAGCCCGCGATCACGGGATCATCTCCCGCGAGGATCTCGGTCAGACGAAGGCGCGATCCCTCGACATCGACGCGGAAGGCGAGAACGCCATCCTGACCCATGGCGATCTCAAGAATCGCTGTATCTGCGGCGGGATGAGGATGCAGGGAGGCGCGAGCATCACCGGCGTCGATCACCTGCTCATCGAGGATCGCCCCGGTAGCGGAATCGAGCATGAGCAGCCGATGCCTGTCACCGTCCGGGACAGCGACGACGAGTAGACCGCCTAGGAGCGCAGCCGCGTCGGCGGGTACTTCGGGCATCGTGATGACTTCCCGCTCGGCGATGACGAGCCCCCCGGCGCAGGAGAGTACGACCACATCGAGGCCTGATGCCGCGAGGGCGCAGACGTCATCCTCCAGCGGGAGCTCTCGCTGAGCGATCTCGGCGAGTCTGTCGTCGAGAAGACGCACTGCTCCGTCTCGCCATAGTGCGAAAGTCATGCGTCCGCCCATATCGCCAGCGGAGACGAGGCCCGACATCGGGTCCAAGATGTCGATCACGTCAGGGGAGATGAGCATTCGACTAGTCGTCGAACTCGAAGCCATCGGCCTCGGCGGAGCTGACCACATCGCGAACCTTCGCGGGGTCGTTCACCACGACGGCGAGTGCGGCACCGAGTTGCTCGAGCACGGCCCTGTTGGCTCCGTACGCGCAGAACATCCCACCTTCGCTGTCGAGCCCCACTTGCTTGACCAACTCCGGTGCCACGCGCTGGGCGACACCCTCCCAGAAGTAGCCGTTCGGCTCGTGGTCGAGCGCCATAACCGCTTCGTCGGATGGTGTCTCCCCTGCATTGAGCAGGAGAGAATAATTGCCGGTCGACGTCTCGACGATGCGGAGGGGTTCCATGGTTCGTGACGATATCCGTTGTCGGCTCGATCTTGCTCATATGGGGGATGCCACCCAAGCGGCTTCAAAGACCGGCCCCACGATGAGCGCACGCTCAAACGCGGCAGGTCGTGGAATGTTGGTTCCGATCACGGTGAAATCGACGGTGTATCAGGTTAATTCGCGGGTGTCCAGAGTTGCCGACAGTGATCGAGCAGCTTCTGGCCGAAAACACCCCTTAAATCCGCAGTCCCGATCGACGACGACTGCTAATGAGGGTAGGGATCCAATTCACGCATCCGCTTCAGATGAGCTCGTTGCAGTTCATCCGTACGGGTGACGAACTCGGCTATCAGGGCAATCTCCGCCGCGCTGTAATGGCGCACCAACATCTTGCCGCCCTCATCCAACAGCGGGGAGACGAGATCCGAAATACGGCGAGCAGCGAGATCCGTGGCCACCACGATTACCCGGCGGCGATCGGTGGGATCTAGCGATCGACTGACGTAGCCCAGATTCTCCAGGCGGTTGAGAACGATCGTGGTTCCGGCGGCGGTGAGACCGAGGCGGTCGGCCAGCAGTCCCGGCGTCATGGTCTTCTCGTCTGCAAGGAGAACGAGTTCCAGGGCACGTCGATCTGTCTGATTGACGCCGAGCACCCTCACCACTTCGCGCGCCAAGTCATCGACCGATCCGTGAAGAGAATCCAGCGATCTCTTCAGGACTACAGCCATCTGAGAGAGTTTGGTTGCCATCTGACGAAAGACCTCCCCCAAGGTTCGCCTTTGTAATGGGGCCTGACCATACCGATGGCAGAGGCGATCCCGCGGCGATTTTGACGCTTTAGCTAAAATTTGTGACGACCAACTTCGCCACCGCCTTGGTTGCGACACATACTCATTCGCCCTATTTGGGTTAGGTAGCAGCTGGCAGTCTCCGCCATAGACGGGATCCGACCCAAGGGCAGCCGACATCGGCGAGGCAACACCTGCGACGGCGGACCATGGCACATCGGACAGCGCGAACGTGCACCCGGGCCCTCATCGAGTACTACCCCGGAGTGCAGGCCCACGACGATTTTGGCGTGCAATATTTTTATGGCAATAACTTTGTATTAATAACTTTCTTTCGTTAATTCTCAAAAGTGAATAATGAATGCGACACCGCTATAGAAGCGTGTTGAAAATGTGCACGGAATTTCGTCGAAGGCGAGTTATCTTTTCTTGGTATTACCTCGGCGTGGCTACCTGGCCACGTCGTTTACCTTCACCTCTTGGAGAAATAATGCGAGCGAATACGTCCACGCTGATTCGTGCTGCCGCCATCACTCCGATGGCCCTTGCCGCCGCACTCTGTTTCGCCGGGACGGCAAATGCGGCCGTCTCTGTGAATTGGAGTTGTCAGGCTACGGTTTTGGGCCTCCCCCAAACGTCGAGTATGACAACCTCGGTGACGGGCACCGCGCCGGGTTCGGTAACCGCGGGTTCTCCCGTGGCTATTACCATTGCACCGGGTTCATCGACGGTTCCGACGACCCCAGTCACCGGTGTTACGGTCGTCAGTATCAGCAATATGAAGATGCTTATCCCGGTCCCGGCGAACTCGACATATGTCTCATCGAGCGCATCCGGCGGAACTCACCCGGGCACGACAGCCCTCGTGGGCAGTAATGTCGAGCTCACCGTTCCCGGTCCAATCCCCGGCGGTTCGACGTACACCCCGCCTGCGGTCACCATCAACGTGAAGGCTAGCGCCGCTGGCTCAATTACCAGCAAGTATGCCGGCACCAGCTACGCGAGCCCCGGCATGACTTTCACCACTACCTTGAAACCAGCCATTGGCTCCAACTTCAACGCCGCAACCGCGTGCTACCCGAATCCTTCTCCGACGCTCACCAACACGACTGTCACCTAACTTTGCAAGCTGGACAGGCCAGCCAGTTAGTGCTGATCGGTGTGGGGAGGCTTGCGGCCTCCCCACACCGCCCACATTAACTAGCCGCTATGTGATCGAATCAAATCCCTTCCGTCACCGCTGAACGACTTCGAGGAGCATTGAGTGGCCGCATTGGCAGGGCAACTGCTCTTTTACGCGATGGTAGCGGCGCTGATCGGTGGCGTCGTCTGGGCGCTCTCGGTGATGCGCGAGCCGCGCCCGCCCCTCGAGGACGATGACGACGAGGAGTGGTGACCCGCTTCTCCGCGGGCAACTGGCCCGCAGCGGAGCGCCGGGGTCGAGACAGGCACGAAGTAGCCGACGGTGTCCCGCGCCACCGATGTGCGACGCTGGTTTTTGAAAAGTCTGCCGGTGCATTTCCGAAAGCGCCGCGGAACGCAAAACGTCTATTGTCGCTACGCGTCATACGAATAGGCGTCGTGGACGCGCGATCCGGTTGCCGCTGAGTGCTCGCGGCAACCGGATTTTCATCGCATCGACGCGTTTCGCGAGGTTCGCTACAAGTTCGTCCCGCCCCGGACGTTAACATCGCCGGTGTGTTAGCTGACCTCGCCGCTGGCCTGTTGTCGTGACCGCCAGAAGCTATGAGGGCGGTGTTTCGCCGCGCAACGTCACTGTGCTGGGGATCGACGTCGAAGTGGTTGATCAGCAGTTCGCTGAGTCGGTGGATTGGTCGTTTTCCGGAGCCGGCCACAAGATGCTGGTTTGGCGTAGCGGCTACGCAGGGTCGAAAGAAGTCGAGTTCGGGAATGGGCGCGGCGGACGCATTGCCCCGAGAGTGAGCGATGTCTGGGTGGTTCCGGCCGAACAGCGGTCGGCTGCCTCGGCGACGAAAACGCAGTGCAGTTTCGTTCAACTCACGTTTCCCACTCGAGTCATCGGACGCAATACGCTGCGACCGGCAGTGGGCGAACAGGATCCCTTGGTCCGCAACATGGTTGAGCGGATTCTCAGCCTGGACGGCCGCGGTGACATGGCGGCGCGGCTGCTGCAAGAGACTCTCGCCGACGGGCTGCGTCTGCATGTGCTCGACCGCTATGGCGTGGCAGCTGCGCCGAATCCGTCGCGGACGGGGCGGGAGCTGAGTCGCGTTGAACAGCAGCGGCTCGTCGACTTCATCCGCGACGGCCTGAGCTCGGAGGTGGACCTTCCGACGCTGGCCGGACTGGTTGAGATGAAGCTCGACACGTTTCGTCACGCGTTCGGGAAGGCGTTTCACATGACGCCCTACCAGTTTGTGTTGGAACAACGCATTGCCGAAGCCAAGCTGCTTCTGGCGTCCGCACCGATGTCCATCACCGAAATCGGCGCTTTGGTCGGGTTTTCCACGCCGAGTCACTTCTCCACAACGTTCAAGCAGCGCGTGGGCGTCACTCCGACGGCCTACCGGCGAGCCATGTGGGCGGGTCGCGCCGAGGCGTGACATCTGACGTCGTTCTGACACTTGGATCGATGGGTGTGAGTTCCTTGGCCATTTCGACGCAGCCCCAGTCGTCGGGGGCGAGCAGGAGTGATACCCGCTTCCGGTGCCGCATCGGCAGTAGCGCCCTCGTTGTCCGGCAGGTTTATTCGCCCGTTGACACCTGTCCGAGCGAACTGACTTCGGTGACACTCACCCAGAAGCCCTCGTTGGTTTGGTTGTTGGTGAACCGGGTGCCGTCGTTGAATGCCTCTACTGCCCAGCCGTTGGCGATGTAGATCTGGTCGTAGTGGACGGTGTGAACCGGGTCGATATGTCCGAGGTCGGCAGCAAGGTAGGTGAAGCTGCCATTCTGGTTGAGCGTCACCGAATTGGCGACGTCGCCTGAGCTCGACATCGGCGGGTCGGTGAACTGCACCGTGCAGTTCACGTGATCTCCCTCGATGCCGCACAGCGTGCGCCCCGACTCTGTCCGGATGTAGGTGACTCCGTTGGGGCCTGTCGGCAGGATCTCGTCGGCCGCGGCAGTGCTCGCCGTCAGGAACGATCCTCCGACGATCGCGCTAGCCATCGAGGCGCGGATCAGCGCCCGCCCAACGACATTCATCTCCCACTCCTCACCCGCTAACGAGTCGCCCAATTGGCTGTTTTTTCAGCCAGCGCGGCGTCCTGTTCAGGTGTCCCGCCAGATACCCCGAGGCCGCCGATCAGATCCATCTCACCGTCGAACAGCGGGACTCCGCCACCCACCAGCAACAGGGCGGGCGCGTGGATGTGATCGAAATGCAGTGCCGGCTTCCCAATTTCCAGTGGGGCCGCCATCGCGGCAGTCGGAGCCTGGAACATCACCGAGGTGCGCGCCTTGGCGATGGCGAGCTCGTTGGAAGCGAGCCACGCACCGTCCATGCGAACAAAGGCAACTAGGTTCGCGCCCTTGTCGAGCACCGCGAAGACGGCCTTCAGCCCCTCGGTCTCGGCGGTCGCGATGCCTTCTGCAATCAGGCGGTTCGCGTGTTCGAGTGTGATCTCAGGCATTCTGGACCCACTCCGTCTCCTGCCACTGCTTGGCGGCGTCGATCGTGGCCAAGGGGCGCATGGTGCGGTATAGGTGCTCGTCCGCGGGGATGATCTCGACCATCGCGTCGATCATCTCCTGGGGATCGGCCTGGTCGGAGAGGCTGTCGCCGAAGTCGGGCATCGGCACGACCGCGGTGTCGCGGTCATACCACTGGACGTAACTCTCCGCGCCCGTGTCGTTGAAGCCGGTTCCGAAGACGCCCGGGTTGACCGTGGCGACCTGCACGCCGTGGGGCGCCAGCTCGGCCTTCATCGACCCAGCGATGGCTTCGATGGCGTGCTTGGTGGCGCAGTACGCGCCCACGAACGGAACCACCAGGATGCCGCCCATCGACGAGGTCCAGACCACCTTGCCGGACTTGCGAGCGACCATCTTCGGCGCGATGGCTTGTACCAGGGCGAGGTGTCCGAAGACGTTGATCTCGAAGGACTCTCGAACACGTTCCATTGGGATGTCGACGATTGCCCCGGCTTCCATCACACCAGCGTTGAGTACGAGGACGTCAGGGTCGTACTTCGCTGCGTGGGCGATGTCGATGTCGTCGAGCAGGTTCAGCTTGATCACCTCAAGTTCGACCCCTGTTGCTTTGGCGTCGGCGCGGAGGCTGCGCACCTGCGGCCAGGTCTCGGCGGCCGCTACGACGGTGTGCCCGGCGCGGGCCAGCTCGATCGCGGCTCCGTGACCAAAACCAGAGCTGGCGCCGGTGATGAGGATCTTCTTCGACATCGCTACCTCTCGAAAGTCGTTGCATTGGGCAATGTTCGGGAAATGGCCGGAGTTTCGATGTCCGGACGCAGACGTGAGATATCGCCGAGCGCAGCAGCCCCGGAACCCCCGACCGGGGCTGCTGCGCTACCCGACGCGTTCGGTCGGGCTGTCCGTGTTGTGCAGGTACCACAGGCCGTCGTCGTGCTGGATGCAGTACCAGTACTTGAGGAAGGCGTCGTCGTCGCTGTTCTGGAGGTGCTGGTCGGGACCGTCCTTGATGCAGGATGCCTCGGTGGGCCAGCTCCACGGGATTCCGTTGGCGTCTCGCACAACAACGTCATCGGCATGCGCAACACCGGTCGAGGTGGCGAGCGCGGAACCGAACAGGACAACCCCAACGATGCGCGCAGCGTGTTTGTTCACGAAATCCTCTTATCGGTGACGGACACAGTCCAGCGGTACATGTCGGGTCGAACGGTAGGCGTGCTTGCGGGGACCCGTCACTAACAGAACGCGTCACTTCGATAGCGAATCACGCCACATCTGAAACCGGTGAGACCTCGTACACTCGCCGGGATGGAAACCAGCTCAGGCATGTTCGTGTTGACCCCGGCGGTCCGGTCACTGTTGACCGACCTGGACGTCTCGGTCGATGCCGTCCTGAAGCGCGCGCAACTCCCGGCCGACTTCTTCTCCCGCGGCACAGGAGAACTCAGCAGCACGCAGTACTTTGCCTTCTGGAGTGCTCTCGAAGAGGAGAGCGACCGAGACGCGCTACCTGTCGCCGTCGCCGGCGCATTGAGCGCCGAGAGTTTCGACCCGCCGATCTTCGCCGCCCTGTGCAGTCCCAACCTCATCACCGCCGCGCGACGCATCGCACAGTTCAAACCCTTGATCGGTCCCATCGCAATCGCCGTCGACCGCACTGATGCGGGCACGGCGGTGAACTACACGTGGCGGACCGCGACACCTCCGCCGACGGTATTCGTCACCGTCGAGTTGCTGTTCTGGGTAGCACTGGCGCGGCTGGGTACCCGTCAGCCCGTGCAACCGCTACGGGTCCAGGCCACTGATCCCCCACCCCCGAGCGCGACGATCCGCGGCTACCTCGGAGTGGACATCGAGGCCGGACCAACCGATGCGGTCTTGTTCGGCAATGCCGACGCCGACCTACCGTTCGTCACCGAAAACGCCCAGATGTGGTCCTACTTCTCGCCGCAACTGCACGCTCGGTTGTCCGAACTACCCCGATCCTCGTCCATGGCCGAACGCGTACGCACAGTGCTCCTCGAAACGCTGCCGGCCGGTCAAGCTGACATCGAGAGCGTTTCCCGCAGGCTCGCGGTGAGTTCGCGCACGCTGCAACGCGAACTCCAGGCGGAAGGTGTCAGCTTCCAAGCCGTACTCGGTCACACCCGGGAAAACCTCGCCCGCCACTACCTGACCACCGGGGACACCAGCATTGCGCAGATCGCCTTGCTGGTCGGTTACCAGGATGCCAGCTCCTTCTACCGTGCCTACCGCGGCTGGACCGGCACCACGCCCGAGCGAACCCGCCTCGGCGCCGACGCCGCCGCACCAGAAGGCTGATGGTCTGATTCCATCGCAGACCTGAGATACCGCCGAGCGCAGCAGCCCCGGAACCCCCGACCGGGGCTGCTGCGCTACCCGACGCGTTCGGTCGGGCTGTCCGTGTTGTGCAGGTACCACAGGCCGTCGTCGTGCTGGATGCAGTACCAGTACTTGAGGAAGGCGTCGTCGTCGCTGTTCTGGAGGTGCTGGTCGGGACCGTCCTTGATGCAGGATGCCTCGGTGGGCCAGCTCCACGGGATTCCGTTGGCGTCTCGCACAACAACGTCATCGGCATGCGCAACACCGGTCGAGGTGGCGAGCGCGGCGCCCAACGCCAACACGCCGGCGGCGGCGAACTTCTTCAGCACGGGATCTCCTCAATGCTCGAGAACGGTCGGGGCCGGTGGCCCGGAGCAAACCATGGAGAAACCTACTGAGCGAACGGGAGATTCGCTTTCAGAAAAGTCACAGCCTTTCGGGAAAGTCGCGGTCACCGATCGCCGACGGCTACCGGTGTGGCTAACTCGGGCGTCGATCCCGGCTGCTAGAGCGCGTCTCCCGGGACGTTCGTGCCCACCTGGGCGCCGCCCTCGGCGATCCCGCCACCACCGCGGTACTCGTCGAGGTACTCGGCATGCCAGCGCGGCCAGTCCAGATAAGCCAGGCCGGCATCTCTGCGGTACCGCCGATACTGCCCGCGCGCGGTTCGCAGTGATCGCCGCGATTCCCGCGCCGCGCGTCGTGCCGCCCGGTTGGCGGACAACTCCTGAGCGGAAGTCAGCTCGACGGGCGGGTCGCGGAAGATCTGCCGGTTGCTGAACATGGAGCAAAGTCTATGTCCGAGCAGCTGGCGCCGCTCGTGGAGATGTTCAACCCAGTTGCCTGCTCGTTACGTGCCCTTCTGCGCCGTGGCTTCCAGCGTCTCCATCAGCTTGAGGGACAGGAATGTCATCGGTCCCTTGTCCGCGAACTTGTCGGCCACATTGCCGGCGATGCCGCCCTGCACCGCGAGCTCCCCGATCAGGTCGAGCTTGAGCTGCGGGCTGCCCTCGGAGAAGTCGAGATCGGCCAGATCCACCCACACGATGTTGGGGCGAGTGGTCGACTCGTAGACGTACCGCTTGTTGGTCAGATCCAGCACCACCTGCCAAATGGTCTGCGAGGCGTCTGGTTTGCCCGGATCGGGGATCCGAAAGGGCTGCGCGGCGTTACGGATCACCGAGAACATGCTCGCGATGGCCTCCACCTGGCTTGCCGGCTTGGGTAGGCGGCCGACGTAATAGGAGGCGCGGGCAAAGCGGTCGCTGGCGAGGGTCGAACCCGGGATCGGCTGGTCGCCACCGAGACCGGTGAACGCTTTCACCAGTTCCAGCTGCTGATCGAAGGTCGGTGAGTTGGTCATCACCCGGTAGTCCTTCGAGTGATAGACGCGCGCCTTGCCGTCGACGTACTCGATGATCGCCGAGTCGCCCGTGGCGTCGTCGAGGGCCAGGTGCAGGCCGGGCCGCACGCCGCCGGTGGGATCGTCCATCTGCACCACTTGCACGTCGGTCTCGGCGATCCAGGCGGTGGCCTCGGCGACGGTGGCGAAGTTGTCCAGGAAGTACTGCAGCCAGATGGCCTGGCCCAGTTGGGTGCGCGAGTCGTCGGGCTCGCCATAGGTGGATTCGGCCAACCACAGGATGTGCCCCGCCAGTCCGGCCTCGTTGATGCCGTCCACGGACGTGATGTCGAAGGCCGTCGCGACGACGCTGCCGTACTTCGAGGTCCAGGTCAGCTTGCCTGAGACCGCGTCGTCCCGGGTGACGCCACGGGGCTGCTTCCACAGGTTTGTCATCAGGTCACGGTGGAAATCCATGTTCCTGCCGACCAGGACCGCGTCGCCGGCGTCCGGCCACATGACTCGCGTACACATGCCGACGAGCCTAGTGTCGGGTTTTGCTACGGGGATGCGGTCGTCGAATCAGAAAGTGCGACAGCTGGTTTCGTGGATAGTAGGACCACGCGCGGGCGCGGGTCACACGTGGGGCGACGGGACGATTACTTCCGTTTCACTCAAACGTAACCTACGCTACCGTAACCTACGGTACCGTAGGTTTCAGACGTCGCGCTGATGCGCCAAGCACGTTTGGGAGGACTGGGATGGACGTTCAAACCGGATTGCTCCACGAGTTGGAACCGGTTGTCGCAAGTAACCTCGACCGGCATCTGTCGATGGCGCGGGAATGGTTTCCGCACGACTACGTTCCGTGGAGCCGGGGCCGCGACTTCGCCTTCTTGGACGGGGAAGACTGGCAGCCCGAGGATTCGCCGCTGGACCATGTCGCCAAGGTGGCCATGACGGTCAACCTGCTGACCGAGGACAATCTGCCGTCGTATCACCGTGAGATCGCCACGCGGTTCTCGCGCGACGGCGCCTGGGGCACCTGGGTCGGGCAGTGGACGGCCGAGGAGGGCCGCCACAGCATCGCCCTGCGGGACTACCTGGTGGTCACCCGCGGAGTGGATCCTGTTGCGCTGGAACGCCTTCGCATGGCGCACACGGTTGCCGGGTACGACTCGGGGGACAAGACGCCGCTGGCCGCGATGGCGTATGTGTCATTCCAGGAGCTGGCCACCCGGGTATCGCACCGCAACACCGGGCGGGCTTCCGGCTGCCCGATCGCCGATCAGCTGCTCGCCCGGATCGCTGCCGACGAGAACCTGCACATGGTGTTCTACCGCAACCTCATGGCGGCGGCGCTGGACATCGCACCCGACGCCGCGATGCAGGCCATCCGCGATGAGGTGGTGAACTTCGCGATGCCGGGTCTCGGCATGGCCGACTTCGCGCAGAACGCGATCACCATCGCCAAGGCCGGGATCTATGACCTGCGGGTCCATCACGACGACGTGGTGCAACCGGTGTTGCGCTTCTGGCGCATCTTCGACCGGACCGATTTCGGGCCGGAGGGCGAGAAGGCCCGCGAGGAGCTCGCCCAGTTCCTCGAAGCGGTCGACGAGCGCGCCCGGTTCTACGACGAGAAGCGCGAACGCCAGCGCGTCGGAGCCGCGTCGTAGCAACTTCAACGCACCCACCCCGCCCGTCGGAGTGTTGTAGATCACACACCCGGAAGGATTCGCGCCGACTTGATCTTGGGTATCGAGGAGTAGTTGGTACGGACAAGTTGTGGGGTCGGAAATGAACCGGATCGGTCGTTGGTTGAGTGCGGTGGCAGCGGGAGTGTTCGTAACCGGCGGGTGCATCGCCGTCGCGGGACAGGCTTCTGCGGATGCCTGTTCGGACGTACAGGTGGTATTCGCCAGGGGCACCTTCGAACCGCCGGGCATCGGCGGCGTCGGGGACGCGTTCGTGGATGCGCTGCGGGCCAGGACCGGCGGAAAGTCGGTCGATGTCTACCCGGTGAACTACCCGGCGTCGCTTGACTTTGCGACCGCAGCCGACGGAGTCGCAGACGCCAGCAACAAGGTCAGGGCCACGGTTGCGGCCTGCCCGGACACCAAGATCGTGCTGGGCGGCTTCTCGCAGGGCGCGGCGGTGGCGGCGTACATCACCGCGGATGCGGTGCCGCAGGGGTTCGTGTTGCCGCCGAGCATCACCGGCCCGCTGCCCGCGGATGTGGCTGACCATGTCGCCGCGGTGGCGTTGTTCGGCAAGCCCTCGAGCGGTTTCCTGCAGATGATCTACACCGGGGCGCCGCCGATCACGGTGGGCTCGCGGTACGTGGGCAAGACGGACGACCTGTGCATCCCGGAGGATCCGGTCTGCTCGCCGACCGGTAGCGACAACAATGCGCACAATCTGTATGCCGTCAACGGGTTGACGGATCAGGCTGCGGACTACGTGGCCGGCAAACTGGGCGTCAAGCCGGCGGATGACAACGTCAACCAGGCCGCCGGGTGGTGAGGTTCAGGCCGCCCCCAAACCGCGGGCGGCCTGACCGAGCATCTCGACGCCGCGGGCGATCTGCGATTCGGTGAGGTTGGCGTAGCCGAGGATCAGCCCCGGCGGCGCGGTGTCCGGCTCGGCGTAGCAGGGGCCCAACGGCTCCAGCCGGATCCGCAGCTCGGTTGCACGGCGGGTCAGCTCCTCGATGGGAAAGCCGGCCGGGAACCGCACGGTCAGGTGCACCCCGGCGGCCGCCCCGAGGACCTCGGCCCGAGGCAGGTGGCGTGACAGCGCGGCCAGCAGGGCATTGCGCCGGCTCAGGTAGCGCCGACGCATCTGCCTGAGGTGGCGGTCGTAGGCGCCCGAGGTCAGGAACTGACTGAAGGCGATCTGATCCATCACCGAACTGCCGGTGTCGGCAAGGCTTTTCGCGGTTCGTACCCGAGCGATCAGATGCGCGGGCAGCACCATCCAGCCGATGCGCAATCCGGGTGCCAGGGTCTTGCTGGTGGAGCCGATGTATACGACCCGGTCGGGCGCGACACCCTGGAGCGCGCCGATCGGGGCCCGGTCGTAGCGGTACTCCGCGTCGTAGTCGTCCTCGATGATCAACCGACCCGGTTGCGCCCATTCCAGGAGTTCGGTTCGGCGGGGCGCCGAGAGCACCACCCCGGTCGGCGATTGATGAGCCGGTGTCGTCACCACCGTGGTGGCATCGCACGCGGTCAGGGCGTCGACGTCGATGCCGTCCTCATCGACCGGAACGTGTAGCGGATCGATGCCATTGTGCCGCAGCACCATTCGGTGCAACCAGAAGCCGGGATCCTCCATCGCCAACGGGCCGTCCAGGCACTGGGCGAGCAGGGCGACGGCCTGCGTCGCCCCCGAGCACAACACGATGCGGCGCGGATCGGCGACCACGCCACGCGTGCGTCGGAGGTAATCGGCGACGGCGTGGCGGGCGGCCCGCAGCCCATGCGCAGCGACGTAGCCGAACTCGCTGGACTCGATCTCGGCCAGGCCTTGCCGCATCGCCCGTAACCAGGCCTGCCGAGGGAAACTGGCGAGATCCGGTGAACCAGGAGCGAAGTCGATGTCGAACCGCGGCCGGCCCGGATCGGCCAGGGCCCGGTCGGGAACGCTGACGGTGTCGACGGCGGCCACGCGNTCCGTGCTGAGTTCAGGTGAGCACAGCGGCACCGAGGGAATCGTATTGCGCTACGGCGTTTTCTACGGACCAGGGGTGACCCACGACGACCTGTTCCGGCGCCTGGCCAAGTGGTGGGCGCTACCCGCGCTGACCGGCCCCGGGGTCCTGTCCTGGGTTCACATCGACGACGTCGCCCGGGCCACCGCCGACGCGCTCGACAAGGGCCGGGGTGGCCAGATCTACAACATCGTCGACGACCGTCCACAGTCGTTCGGTGATTACGCCAGAGAGCTGAGCCGAAAGCTGCACCGGCCGCGACCGATGCCGATCTCGCATCGCTTGGTCGGACTGGTCGCCTCGTACCCGGCGACCGCGTTCGGGCAGGCCTGGCTTCCGCTGTCGAACGCCAAGGCCAAGGCCGAGCTCGGCTTTACGCCTATTCCCCGGTGAACTGAGGCGGCCGCTTCTGGAACATCGCGGTGACCGCCTCGGCCAGATCCTTGGACGGCAGGAACGCCGAGTTCCATGCGGCCACGTAGCGCAGGCTCTCGGCCACCCTGGCCGTGCGCTGCTGGTCGAGTACGTCCTTGACCCCGGCCACGGTCAGCGGCGGGTTGGCGGCGATCTCAGCGGCTGTGGCGTGCGCGGCCGCCAACGAGGCGTCGGCGTCGGCGTACACGTCGTTGACCAAGCCGATGCGCGCGGCATGCGATGCATCCACATCTCGCCCGGTCAGCACCAGCTCACGCAGATGGCCGTCCGACAGGATCAGCGGCAGCCGGGCCAGGCTGCCCACGTCGGCGACGATCGCCAGTTTGGTCTCGCGCACGGAGAACTTGGCGTCGGTGCTGGCGTAGCGGATGTCCACGGCGCTGATCAGGTCCACCCCACCGCCGATGCACCAGCCGTGGATGGAGGCGATGGTCGGCGTGCGGCAATCGGCGACGGCGGTGATGGCGCCCTGCATCTTCATCAGCCGCTTGTGGAAGGCCGCGCGGGCACCGGCACCGGCGTCCAGCCCGGGCATCTCGGCTCCCATGGCAGGCAGGTCCAGTCCGTAGCTGAAGTTCTTGCCCGAGCCGGTCAGCACGATCGCGCGCACCTCGGGGTCGGCGTCCAGAGTGCCGAAGACGTCGGGCATCTCGGCCCAGAACGCCGGACCCATCGCGTTGCCCTTGCCGGGACCGAGCAGCGTCACCTGGGCGACGTGGTCCTTGATCTCGACGGAAGCGGACTCGTACGTGTCGGTCATGCAGGGGACACTACCGAGTATGGATGAACTCGATAGTGCCGAGGCCACCCTCGACGTGCTACAACGCGTGCTCCACGGCATCACCCCGGACGACCTCTCGCGGCAGACGCCGTGTCGCGAATTCGACGTGGCGGGGCTGACCGATCACCTGCTCACGTCCATCACGCTGATCGGCTCGGCGGCCGGTGCGCAGCTTCCCGACCGCGACCAGCAGGCCTCGGTGGAGGATCAGGTGATCAGTGCGGCGCGGCCGGCCGTGGCGGCTTGGCGACGGCGCGGGGTCACCGGCACGGTGCCGTTCGGGNTCGGAGACCACTGCGGCGTTACCGTGATGGCATGGCCAAAGTTGCTGCCCCGGCGACGCGCACCGGCCGTCGCTATCCCGAGGTGGTCCTGGCGGTCTTCGGCGTCTACTCGGTGACCCTCGGTCTGTTCATGCTGCTGGCGCCGGGCACGTTCTTCGGCACGCTCGGAGCATTCGGCGTGCGCAACGATCACTACATCCTCGACAACGCCTCGTTCGAGCTGCCCCTCGGATTGATGATGCTGGCCGCCCTCAAGTGGCCGGGCTGGCGGGTGCCGGCGCTGGCCTTCGCCACCGCGCACTGGGCCCTGCATTCGTTGAGTCATCTGATCGACACCAACCACGCCGCGGGCAACTGGGTCGGCTGGCTGGAGGCCGCAGGCCTGGTGCTGACGACGGCCCTATTGGCAATCGCGTTGCGCAGCAGCATGTCCGACGAGAAGGCAGGAGAACCATAGATGCGTGTGCTGGTGGCCGGGGCGACCAGTGTCCCGGGAATCCCCCTGCTGCGTGAGCTCACCGCGCGCGGCCACGAGGTGATCGGGGTGACCCGGTCGGCGGGCAAGACCGGGCAGATCTCGGCGGCCGGCGCGAAGCCGGTGGTGGCCGATGTGCTCGATGCCGGCCAGATCGATTCCGTGGTGGCCGAATTCGCGCCCGAGACGGTGGTGAGCCTGCTGACCACGCTGCCGAAGTGGGGACCGAAGCGGCCCAAGGACTTCGGTCCCGCCACAGAGTTGTGGAGCCGGGGCGCGCCGAACCTGGTGGCCGCGGCCCAGCGCGCCGGGGTGCGGCGGGTGGNAAGTTGGACTGCGAGGGCGGCAGCTCGTAACCGGCGTCGCGCAGCGCGGCGCTGACGCGGACGCGTTCTGCCACGACGGCGTCGGTGCGGGCCAGGAGTTCGTCTGCGGCCTCCAGGCTGGCGATGGCCGCGGCCTGGGACACGCTCGTCGCGCTGAACGGCACGTAGACCTTGCCCAGCGCGGTGATGATCTCGGGATCGGCGACGGCGTAGCCGACGCGCAGGCCGGCCAGTCCGTAGGCCTTCGAGAAGGTGCGCAGAACAACCACATTCCGGTGGGACCGGACCAGGCCGAGGCTATCGGGGTTCAGTCCGTCGCGGATGTACTCCACGTAGGCCTCGTCGAGGACGATCAGGATTTCCGGGGGCACCGCCGCGACGAACCGGGCCAGCGCCTCGGGTTCGACCACGGTGGAAGTCGGGTTGTTCGGGTTGCAGACGAAGATCAGCCGGGTGCGGTCGGTGATGGCCGCGAGCATGGCGTCGAGATCGTGAGTCTCGTCACGTAGCGGCACCGGCACGCCGGTCGCGCCCGCAGTGCGGATCTGCAGCGGATAGATCTCGAAACTGCGCCATCCGTAGACCACTTCGTCGCCGACGCTGGATGTGATTTGTATCAACTGCTGGCACAGGCTCACCGAACCGCAGCCGACGGCGATGTGCTCGGGCGCGAAGTCGACGTGCTTGGCCAGGTGTTCGCGCAGGTCAAGGTACCCGTTGTCGGGGTAGCGGTTGATGTTCTCGGTGGCTTTGAGGATCGCTTCGCGCACGCTGGGGAGCGGCGGATGCACGGTTTCGTTGCTGGCGATCTTGATTGCGCCCGGGACTGTTTTGCCTGGTGTGTACGCCGGAAGATCGGCCATTTCGGGGCGCAGACGGATACTCACTTGGCCAGAATAGGGGAGGCTGTGTACTGTGTGCCCTCGGCGGTTTCGGGCGACAGGACGGAGTCCGGTACCCTCACAGAAGTTCAAAGGAGGCGTGCCAGAGCGGCCGAATGGGACTCACTGCTAATGAGTTGTCCCCCTTACCGGGGACCGGAGGTTCAAATCCTCTCGCCTCCGCCACGGTTGACTTGTCAACCGCACAACTGAATAGCGCTAGGCGCCCGTAGCTCAACGGATAGAGCATCTGACTACGGATCAGAAGGTTAGGGGTTCGAATCCCTTCGGGCGCACGCACAGAAATCGAGGCGCGGTCTGCGGACCGCGCCTCGATTTTTTGGGTTGACGCCCCAAGACGCCAGTAGGCCGAGAGGCCTTACTCGGTGCCGACGGCCGTCGCGATGTCGATGGCGATCTCGCGCAGCACATCGTCGGTGACGAACTGTCTGGCCGCCTGGCGGTCGAGCCGCAGCACCGAGACCAACAGCTCGATATGGCCGGCCACCTGAACGCGGGCCAGCTCCGGCGGCAGATGCAGCCCGTGCATGTCGGCGAGGAAACGCCGCAGGACGGTCACGCGGTCGTTCATCCACGGGGAGCGGCCGGTCACCGCCGTCGCCGACGTCTTGAGCTGACCGGCATAGCGGCGTTGCCGCGGATGCCGGAACGGGCCGTGGTGGGCCTGGCGCGGTCGATCCGCGCGACCGGGTCTGACCCGAGCCCGAACGTCGGCGTGCGGCGAATCGCATCCGGTGAATGCCGCCGTGCGCATGACCTTGGCGGTTGCCATGGCGTGTCTGTGACCCATCGTTCCCGTACCTACCGACAAATGTTGTTTGCCAGTTAACTTTACGGGAACGTCTCAGGTTCAGCTCAGCATCGGCTCGGACCTCAGTTCCACAGCACCGCGATCGCAGACGCGAGTAGGGGCAGCACACCGGCGGCGACGAACAGCGGCATCACCGGAGTGCCGCCCGCGCGACGCTGGCGCGCCGTCCCGATGCCCAGCACCGCCCCGAGGGCGATCAGGATGATCAGTTTGGTGCCGATCTTCGGGTAGTTCAGCTCGATGCCGGCAGGCCACGGTGCGGCCAGCGCCAGACCGGTGATCAGTGACAGGGTCATGCCCCAGGTCATCACCGGGGTGATCAGGAAGCGACGGGCCGCGGCTTCGGCGATCCAGGCGCCGACCATGACGGCGAAACCGATCAGATGCGCGTATACAACTACGTTGCGTAGTAGCTCCATGGTCGGAGTGTAAGCGCCCCGACACGTCGGCATGACCAGACCCGCGATTCGCCTCCCCGATCGACCGAGACGGGTGACGTAGGCTCGGCTGGATGCGGCTGCTTCTGATCGCCGATACACACGTACCCAAGCGTGCCAAGGATCTGCCCGCTCAGGTGTGGGACGAGGTGGACCAAGCAGATGTTGTTGTCCACGCAGGGGATTGGGTGGACCCGGCGCTGCTCGACAGGCTCGGTTCGCGGGCGGCGCACCTGATCGGGTGCTGGGGTAACAATGACGGGGCCGAGCTCCGCCGACGGTTGCCCGAGCGGGCCGACGTGACACTGGAGGGGCTGCGATTCACCGTCGTGCACGAGACCGGCGCGGCCACCGGTCGGGAGGCCCGCATGGCCAGGCAATACCCGGGCAGTGACGTCCTGGTCTTCGGCCACAGCCACATCCCGTGGGATACCACCGCGAAAACCGGTCTGCGCCTGCTGAATCCGGGCTCGCCGACCGATCGCAGGCGCCAGCCGTACTGCACCTACATGACGGCGCACATCGCGGCGGGCGTGTTGGTCGACGTCACGCTGCACTCGCTGGATCGGCCGTGACCGGGAGCGGCCGTCAGCCGGCCTCCTCGGCGCAGATCAGTGCGATGTGCTTGGTGGCCCAATCGCTCAGTGGTTCAAGGGATTCGAGTAGCTCCTGACCGGCAGGCGTCATGGAGTACTCCACTCGCGGGGGCACCTCGTGATAACTCTCGCGGTGCACCACGCCATGATGCTGTAGCTCCTTGAGGTGCTGGGTGAGCATCTTCTGGGACACCCCGGGCAGGCTGCGATGCAGCGCGTTGAAGCGCTTCGGCCCGGCCGCGAGCTCCCAGAGGATCAGCGGTTTCCACTTTCCGTCGACCACCGCGAAGGCTGCGTCCAGTCCGCAGGTGTACTTCCCGAGTTGGGTCATCGGAGATCCTCGCTGTTCAGAGCCAATAGTTTCGAAAAGGTAAGTATCGCACTAAATAGTGGGTACTTGTCGGGTGGTTCGTGTAGCTCCGACGATGATGGCATGAAAACAACAAGTCTTTCGGTCAGTTTCCTCGGATTGGGGGCAATGGGGGCGCAGCTGGCCCGGACGGTCCTGCAGGCCGGTCATCCGACCACCGTCTGGAATCGCACCACCGCACGCTCTGCCGCGCTGGCCGCGGAGGGTGCCACTGTCGCGCCCACCCCCGCCGACGCCCTCGACACCGACCTCGTCGTGGTCTGCCTGTTCGACCAGGCCTCGGTACGTGAGGTGCTCGATCCCGTCGCCGGCCGGCTGGCCGGGCGCCGCCTGCTCAACCTGACCACCACGTCGCCGAACGGTGCGCGCGAGCTGGCCCGGTGGGCCGCGTCCCACGGCGCCGAATATCTCGACGGCGGCATGATGGCGACGCCGGAGATGATCGCCACGCCCCAGTCGGCGATCCTCTACAGCGGGTCGGCCGCACTGTTCGAAGAATCCCGCCCGGTCCTCGAACTCTGGGGCAGCACTGAGTACTTCGGCGACGATGCCGGGATGGCCTCGTTGTACGACCTGGCGCTGCTGTCGGCCATGTACGTGATGTTCGCGGGCTTCTTCCACGGTGCTGCGATGGTCGGGGCGGCCGGCGTGCCTGCCAAGGAGTTCGCAGCCCGTACCGCCGCATGGCTGCCCGCGCTGATGCCCGCGATCGCCGAGTACGCGACCGTCATCGATAGCGGCGACTACTCGGTACCCGGCCAGCAGAGCCTGAACTTCTCCGACATCAGCGACATCGTCAATGCCAGCCGCGACCAGGGAATCGGCACGGAGGTCGTCGATGTCGTGCAACGGCTGATCCACCGCCAGATCGACGCGGGCCACGGCCAAGACGGCTTCCCGCGCATCATCGAGAGCATCAAGAAGGGAACCGCCGCATGACCGCCACCGTCAGTGTGCTCGGACTCGGGCCGATGGGACAGGCACTCGCCGGAGCTTTGGTAGCCGCGAAATACCCCACCACGGTGTGGAATCGGACGCCGGGCAAGGCCGACGAGCTGATCGCCCGCGGCGCCCGGTGGGCGGATACGCCTGCGGCGGCCGTCGCGGCAAGCGACGTCGTGCTCGTCAACGTCGTGGACCAGGCCGCGGTCGACGCGATCCTGGCGGCGGCCGGCGATGCCATCTCCGGGCGCGTGGTGGTCGGGTTGTCCTCCGACATCCCCGACTCGGCGCACCGGACCGCCGAGCTGGTGACCGCCCGGGGCGGACGATATCTGGACGGGGCCATCATGACTCCGACCGACACCATCGGAACCCCCAGTGCCAGCATCCTTTTCGCCGGTCCGCGGGATCTGTTCGACGCCAACCGGCCGGTGTTCGATGCCCTCGCCACGGTCAACTGGGTGGGCCAGGACGTGGGCCGGGCCGCGGCGTACGACATGGCGCTGCTCGACATCTTCTGGACGTCGATCAGCGGTTTCGTCCACGCCCTTTCGATGGCGTCGGCTAACGGTATCGCCCCGAGCGAACTGCTGCCGCACGCGAACAACATCGCCGCGATCCTGCCGCCGATCTTCGCCGAGGTCGCCGACCGCGTCGAATCCGACCGGCACAGCGATGCCAGTGCCTCGGTGTCCTCGGTGGCGGCCTCGGTCCGGCACCTGATCGCGGCCTCCGGTGCGGCGGGCCTGGATGCCGGCGCGCTGGAGGCGTTCCGGGAGTACGTCGACGCTGCGGTCGCCGCCGGACATGGCGCCGACGAGATCAGCAGGATCGTTCCCGCGACAAGATTGATCCCGGTTCGGCCATGACGCAGACACCTTGAGATGGCAGGCTCGTCTGCATGGAGCAGAAGCCGCCCAGTGCCGTGATAGAGGCCGCCCACCGCGACCATCTGACGAGCCTGCCGTTCGAGGACACCAGGGATTTCGACGACGCCGACCGGGGATTCATCGCCGCGCTCGACCCATGCGTGGTCAAGGCCGCCGACGGAACCGTGGTGTGGGACAACGACGCCTACGCGTTCCTGGACGGGGAGGCACCGACGTCGGTGCACCCGAGCCTGTGGCGGCAGTCGCAACTGTGCGCCAAACAGGGGCTCTACGAGGTGGTCGAGGGCATCTACCAGGTTCGGGGGCTGGACATCTCGAACATCACCTTTGTCGAGGGCGACACCGGCGTCATCGTCATCGACCCCTTGCTCTCCACCGAGGTGGCCGCGACGGCCCTCAAGCTCTACCGCGAGCACCGTGGCGAGCGGCCCGTGGTCGCGGTGATCTACACGCACAGCCACGGCGACCACTTCGGCGGCGTCCTCGGCGTGACGTCGCAGGCCGACGTCGACGCAGGCAAGGTCGCGGTGCTGGCGCCCGAGGGTTTCGTCGAACACGCGGTGCAGGAGAACGTCTACGCCGGGACGGCGATGACCCGGCGCGGCACCTACATGTACGGCATGTTGCTCGCGCGGGGGCCGCAGGGGCAGGTGGGTTGTGGACTCGGGCAGGTTGGCTCGACGGGCGAGGTGTCGATGATCGTGCCGACGGTCGACATCCGCCGCACCGGCGAGACACACACCATCGACGGTGTCGAGATCGAGTTCCAGATGGCACCCGGCACCGAGGCCCCGGCCGAGATGCACTTCTACTTCCCGAAGTTCCGGGCGTTGTGCATGGCCGAGAACGCCACCCACAACCTGCACAACCTGCTGACCCTGCGGGGCGCCCTGGTGCGTGATCCGCACGGCTGGGCCGGGTACCTGACCGAGGCCATCGATACCTTCGCCGACCGCACCGACGTGGTGTTCGCCTCCCACCACTGGCCCACCTGGGGCCGCGAACGCATCATCGAGTTCCTGTCCCTGCAACGGGATCTGTACGCCTACCTGCACGACCAGACGTTGCGATTGTTGAACCAGGGATACACCGGAGTCGAGATCGCCGAGCAGTTCCAGTTGCCGCCCGCGCTGGAGCAGGCCTGGCATGCCCACGGCTATTACGGCTCGGTCAACCACAACGTCAAGGCGATCTACCAGCGCTACATGGGGTGGTTCGACGGGAACCCCGCCCGGTTGTGGCCGCACCCGCCCGAGGCGCTCGGCCCGCGCTACGTGGCGGCCATGGGCGGCGCCGACCGGGTGGTGGAGCTGGCCGGTAAGGCCTTCGAGGACGGTGACTACCGCTGGGCGGCAACCCTTCTCGACCACGTGATGTTCACCGATGACGAACATGCCGCGGCCCGCGCGCTCTACGCCGACACGTTCGAGCAGCTCGCCTACGGTGCCGAGAACGCCACCTGGCGCAACTTCTACCTGTCCGGTGCCACCGAACTGCGCCAGGGCAAGTTCGGTACCGCCGGACAGGTCACGGCGCCGACCATGCTGGCGCAACTGAGCCCCGAGCAGATGTTCGACGTCATCGCGATCAGTATCGACGGGCCGCGGGCCTGGGATCTCGACCTGGCCATCGACGTCACGTTCGACGACACCGGCGACAACTACCGGCTGACATTGCGCAACGGGGTGGTGGTCTACCGCCGGGCGGCAGCCGATGCGCAGACGGCGCACGCCACGGTGCGGCTGGCGGACAAGCTCCGGTTGCTGGCAGCAGTGTCCGGTGACGCGACCTCACCCGGCCTGGAGGTCACCGGTGATACCGATGCCCTGCCATCGCTGTTGGCGGCGCTGGACCGGCCGGACGCGAACTTCAACATCGTCACGCCGTGAGGTAAACGGAAAATTAACTTATATAGATAGGTAGTAAAAAACCGAAACTTGTATTGACAAGTCTCGGTGATGCGGACCACAGTATCCGCATGGGAAATCATCAGAGCTACGACGTCGTCGTCGTCGGCGCCGGCATCGTCGGCCTGGCGCACGCCTATCACGCCCACCAGCGCGGGCTGAGCGTCGCGGTTGTCGAACACGCCGACGGTGTCGTCGGCGCATCGGTCCAGAACTTCGGCCACGCCTGCATCACCGCGCAGTCCGGTGTGGCGGGGGAGTACGGCCGTATCGGACGTCAGCACTGGCTCGACCTGTCCCGCAAGGCGGGGTTCTGGTCGGCGGAGGCGGGCACCTTCTGCGTCGCCCGCCACGACGACGAACTCGCGGTCATGCGGGAATTCGAGTCCATCCGCGGGAGCGCCGAGGTCCGGCTGCTGAGCCGCGAGCAGATCCTCGACCGCATCCCGGTGGTGGCCGACAACGTCACCGGCGGCATGTACCTGCCCAACGACCTGCAGGTCGACCCGCGCACGGCGGCGCCGTCGATCGCGCACTGGCTCGCCGGCGACGGTGTCGACTTCCATTGGCGCACAGCGGCGTCCGGGTTCGAGCCGGGGGTGGTCCACACCTCTCGCGGGCCCTTGCGCGCCCGCACCACATTCGTCACGGTCAACTGCGACATCGACCGGTTGTTCCCCGGCCTCGCCGAACGCGACGGCCTGCTGCGTTGCCGGCTGCACATGCTGCGGGCCCGGCTGCCGTTGAGCTTCCCGCTGCAGGCGCCGCTGTTCACCGGATGGTCGCTGCTGCGCTACTCCGGTTTCGAGAACCTGCCCGCCACGGCGGCCGTCGCCGAACGGCTCCGGTCCGAACACCCCGATTACGTCGCGATCGACCTGCATCAGATGTACACCCCGCAGCCCGACGGCTCCCTGCTGATCGGCGACACCCACTACCGCGACATCTCGGCACCGCCGTTCCAGTCCGAGGAGGGATTCGCCGTGCTCCTCGAAGAAGCTCGGAAACTGTTCGGCGTCAAGGAGATCGAGGTATCCGAGCGCTGGCAGGGGGTATACACCTCGGCGCCCGGCAAAGAGTTCCTGATCGAGCAGCCCATCGAGGGCACCCACGTCGTCACCGTCACCACCGGTATCGGCATGACCACAAGCATGGGCCTCGCCTACACCAGCGTCGAGAACGCGCTGGCCCGTATCGCCGCCCCAGCCTGACCGACCCACCACCGAAAGGGATGAACCGATGAGCACCAACACAACCGATCCGATCAGCCTGGTCGTGTTCGACATGGCGGGAACCACCGTCGAGGACAGTGGACTGGTCGAACAGTCCTTCCTGGCCGCCGACCGCCACGCCGGCCTGTCAAAGACCGACGCCGACCGTGAGGAGATGCTGCGCTACGTCTCCGACACCATGGGGCAGTCCAAGATCGTGGTCTTCCGTCACCTCGCCAAGGGGAACGAGGAACAGGCGCAGGCCGCCAACAAGGAATTCGAGCGCTGCTACGGCCAACTGGTCGCCGAGGGCAACTGCAGCCCGATCCCCGGCGCCGAGGACGCCATCCGGTCGTTGCGGTCCAACGGCATCAAGACCGCGCTGACCACTGGGTTCGCCCGCGAGACCCAGTCGGCCATCATCGACGCACTGGGCTGGCAGGACGTCGCCGACCTGGTGTTGTGCCCGTCGCCGGGCGTGCGTGGCCGGCCCTACCCCGACATGCCGCTCACCGCGCTGATGCAGACCGAAACCGATTCGGTGCGTTCGATGCTCGTCCTGGGTGACACCTCCTCGGATGTCATCAGCGGTCTGCGTGCCGGGGCCCGGGCCTCGATCGGTGTGCTGACCGGAGCGCACAATCGGGCGCAACTGTCCGAGGCCGGCGCCACGCACATCCTCGACAGCGTCGCCGATCTGCCTGCGCTGGTGGCAGCGCTGCGGTAACCCGAGAAGCACCTCTCGCGGCGGTCGGTTGCAGGCCCGGCCTCCCGACCGCCGCCCGCTCGTCACGTCGTTCTCTTTCGAGAAACCTGCCTTTGACGTTCGGCCAACTCGCTCGGCTCTCTGCCCGGCCCCGTCAGCACACCATCTGCAGCACGCCCACCAGAGGTGCATTCTCATGACCCACGCAACGACTTCCACCGACCCGACGACCGTTCCGCGCTACCGGCGCTGGCGCTTTCAGATCTTCGCCGTCACCTGGATCGCCTATGCCGGCTTCTATTTCACCCGGCAGGCCTTCTCGGTTGCCAAGCTCGGCATTCTCGAAGACCCCATTCTGTCCACCAGCCTCACCAAGAGCACGCTGGCCAACCTGGACGCGGCCTACCTGGCGGCATATGCGGCCGGGCAGTTCGTGTGGGGTCAGGTTTCCGACCGCTTCGGTCCCCGGATCGTCATCCTCGGCGGCCTGGCGATCTCGGCCGTCGCCACCGTGTTCATGGGCCTGCTGCCCGCGCTGGTGTTCCTACTGCCGTTGATGATCGTGCAGGGCCTGGCCCAGTCCACCGGCTGGTCGGGGACGTTGAGCAACATGGCCCAGTTCTTCTCGATCGGCGAACGTGGCCGTGTCCTCGGACTGTGGAGCACCAACTACGCGTTCGGTGGCCTGGTGGCCGCGCCGATCCTGGGCTGGGCCGCCTACGATGTGTTCGGTACGTGGCGGGCCGCGTTCTTCACCGGTGCCGTGGTCGTACTCGGGGTGTTCGTGCTCGTGCTGCTGTTCCAGCGCAACCGGCCGCAGGATGTCGGGCTGCCGCCGATCGAGGAGTACCACTCCAAGGAAGACATCGCGGCCTTGGACACCTCCGACGAGGCCGAGGCGGTCGCCGAACCGAAGTCGTCGTGGCGTGATTCGCTGGCGGTGGTGATGCGCGACCGCATGGTGAGAACCCTTGGCGCGTCGTACTTCCTGCTCAAGCCGGCCCGCTACGCGATCCTGCTGTGGGGTCCGGTGATCGTCGCGGAGCGGCTGGCCGACGGCGACAAGTTCCAGGCCGTCACGATTCCGGTGGCGTTCGGTATCACCGGTGTCATCGCCCCGATCCTGCTCGGCCGGATCTCCGACCGCGTGTTCAAGGCCCGGCGGGTGCCGGCGTGCGTGCTGAGCCTGGCGGTCCTGGTGGCGGTGCTGGCATTGTTCGCCCCGCTCACCGCGACCGGCAGCGCCTGGGTCATGGTGCTGGTGCTCGGCCTCATCGGGCTGAGCGTGTACGGCGCGGACGCGATGATCTCCTGCGTCGCGGCGGTCGACTTCGGCACCTCCAAGCACGCGGGCACCGCGGCCGGCTTCATCAACTGCTGCGGCTCGGTCGGCGCGATCCTGGGCGGCCTGCTGCCCGGCTACCTGAGCACGTCGACGCTGTTCTACGGCTTCGCGGTCGCCGCGTTCGTGGCGATGCTGCTGCTGATCCCGCACTGGAACCGGATGCCCGCGGCTGACTGATCCTCGTCACCAGACGTAAAGTCGCACTCTCCGAACCAGGAGAGTGCGACTTTACGTCTGCTCGGCGGAGGAAAACTTGGTGCGGGCGTTGACGATGCTGAACGTGACCACGTCGGGCCGGTAGCGGTCGTCGGCGCACTCGAACACCACACCGTTCTGATCGCGTGAGACGCGACGCTCCCGCAGCAACGGGCTGCCCGGCGCGATCCCGAGATTCGCGGCGTCGTCCGGCCCGGCCGCCACCGCGTCGAGCACGTGCTCCATCGAGTCGAAGTACACGCCGCGGCTGGCCAGATAGTCGGTCATCGAACCGGAATCGGTGTCGAACTCGAACAACAGCGAACCCACGGAGTCGATGAAGGTGCTGCGCTCGATCATCGCGGGTTCGCCGTCGAGCAATCGGACTCGCAGCACCTCGACCACGAAGTCGTCGGGCGTCAGGCCCAGTGCCTCGATGGCGGTTTCGGAGGCGCGGCGGCGCGCCACCTCGATCGTGCGGTTGCCCGCGGTCCGCCCGACACGTTCGGCCCACTGGGTGAACGGGGTGAACGTGTCCAGGGTCTGGGTGGCGTCGTGGCTGCGCACCACCGCGGGTTTGCCGCGGGACACCCGGATCAGGCCTTCGTTCTTCAGCGTGGCCAGCGCCTGGCGCACTGGACCGCGGGACACGTCGAACTCCGCGCACAGCGCGCTCTCGGTGGGCAGCGGATCACCGATCGCATAGTCCCGGCGCCTGATGCGCTGACGCAGTTCGGCCGCAACGTGTTCATGGCGCGAACGCGGCCCCGCCATCCCATCACCTTCCGGTCAAGTTGTCATGACAAGTTTGCCATTTGGCCAGCCTACCGTGCCACGGTCAGGGCAAACCGCCGTCCACCCGCAGGATCGAACCGGTGGTGAAACTGGCCGCGTCCGACATCAGATACAGTGCGGCGCCGACGATCTCGGGCGGATTGCCGGCCCGTCGCAGCGCCAGGTGGCCGAACGGGTCGCCTGCCATGTCCCAGGCCTTGCTGACATCGGTGAGAAACGGCCCGGCCATCAGGGTGTTGACGCGCACCGTCGGGCCGAAAGCCTTGGCCAGCCCCTCGGTCATGGCGTTGAGCCCGGCCTTGGCCGCGGCGTAGGGCAGCATGTACTGGTCCGGCCGCAGGGATCCCGACGAGCTGACGTTGACGATCGCCCCGCCTCCGTCGGCCAGCATGCGCTCACCGAGCAGTGCCGAGAGCCGGAACGGCCCTTTGAGATTCAGGTTGAACACCGAGTCGAAGAGTTTCTCGGTGACCGACCCCAGCGACTCGTAGAGCGGTGACATACCGGCGTTGTTGACCAGCACGTCGACCATTCCGAACCGGTCGTAGGCGGCCTCGACCAGCCCATCGAGTTGATCCCACCGGCCCACGTGCACCGCATACGGCAGGGCCGCACGGCCGGTGGCGGCGGTGATCTTCTCCGCCGTCGCGACGCAGGAATCCAGGTTGCGACTGGCGATCACCACGTCGGCTCCGCAGCGGGCGGCCCCCATCGCGATCTCGGCGCCCAGCCCGCGGCTGCCTCCGGTGACCAGCACGACCCGGTCCGTGAGGTCGAACAACTCGTCGGCGTATCCCATGCGGCACCCTCTCCGGCAGTCCGGTCTGGCGGCCCTATGGTGTCACGGTGCAACTGCTTCTGGTCCGACATGCGCTGCCGCTGCGCAGCGAGCCCGGTCAAGGGTCCGATCCCGACTTGTCCGAGGACGGCATCGCGCAGGCCAAGCGCCTGCCGGCGGCCCTGGCCCGCTTCCCGATCAGCCGGCTGGTCAGCAGCCCGCAGCGGCGGGCCGTGCAGACCGCGGGCCCGGTCGCCGAGGCACTCGGCCTCGACGTCGAGGTCGACGATCGGCTCGCCGAGTACGACCGCGACATGACGCACTATGTCCCGATCGAGGACATCGCGAAGGAGAACCCCGAAGAGCTGGCCCGGCTGGTGAGCGGTCACCTGCCCAGCAGCGTGGACGAGAACGCATTCATGGCACGTATCAGTGCGGCCGTGGCGGACCTGGTCGCCACGGGTGACCACGACGGCACCGTGGCGGTGTTCAGCCACGGTGGGGTGATCAACGTGCTGCTGCACCAGATCCTGCAGACCGAGCGGTTGCTGTCCTTCCACGTCGACTACGCGTCGGTGACCCGGCTGCTGTCGTCCCGCTCGGGCAAGCTGGCGGTCGCCTCGGTCAACGGGACCGAACACGTATGGGATCTGCTGCCGCGAAATGTGCGGTGGTAAACAGTTCCCGTGACATCTCTGGAAGGCCTCGACCTCACTGCGCTCGACCGTCATCTGCGTGCCGAGGGCATCGAACGCAGCGGTGAGCTGCGCGCAGAACTCATCGCCGGCGGGCGTTCCAATCTCACCTTCCGGGTGTGCGACGACGCGTCGAAGTGGGTGCTGCGCCGCCCGCCGCTGCACGGCCTCACGCCGTCCGCGCACGACATGGCCCGTGAATACAAGGTGGTGGCCGCGCTGGCCGACACCGCGGTGCCGGTCGCCCGCGCGGTGACGATGCGCAACGACGACTCTGTGCTGGGCGCGCCGTTCCAGATGGTCGAGAACGTCGACGGCCGGGTGGTGCGCAGCGCCGCCGAACTCGCCGCACTGGGCGATGAAGCTGTGATCAGCAGCAGCGTCGACGCCCTGATCAAAGTGCTCGCCGATCTGCACGCGGTGGATCCGGAGGCCGTCGGTCTCGGCGACTTCGGCAAGCCCGCCGGATACCTGGAGCGCCAGGTGCGGCGATGGGGTTCGCAGTGGGACCTGGTCCGGCTGCCCGACGATCCCCGCGACGACGACGTCAAGCGGCTGCATCAGGCACTGGCCGACGCGGTTCCGGCGCAGAGCCGCAGCTCGATCGTGCACGGCGACTACCGCATCGACAACACCATCCTCGACGCGCAGGACCCGACCAAGGTGCTCGCGGTGCTCGACTGGGAACTGTCGACGCTGGGCGATCCACTGAGCGACGCCGCGCTGATGTGCGTCTACCGCGACCCGATGTTCAACCTGATCCTCAGCATGGAAGCCGCGTGGAGCTCACCGCTGATGCCGTCGGCCGATGAGCTGGCCAACCGCTACTCGGTGCAGTCCGGCCAGGAGCTCGCCCACTGGGATTTCTACATGGCGCTGGCGTACTTCAAGGCAGCCATCATCGCCGCCGGCATCGACTTCCGGGCACGTCAAGGGTCCGAGTCGCCGGGCGGCACCAGCGTCGGTGCTGCCGTCGCACCGGCCATCGCCTCCGGCCTGCGCGCGCTGGCCTGACGCTCAGCTGCGCTGAGCGGCCTTGAAGTTTTTCTTGGCGTTGCGGCGCAGCTGGAAGATCCGCGCGGAGCCGGCGGCGACGGTGAGCAGTCCGCCGGCCACCGCGGCACCCAGGATGGCGACCCCGGTCGGCAACGACCAATGCCAGGCCAGGAACGACATCGGGACCGGCTCGGTGTTCTGCGCGATGAAGATCAGCAGCACGATCAACACCAGGAAACCCAGGATCAGTGCTGACCACAGGGCACCGGCCCGGGTCAGTTTGGGCTCGGCGGCCTTACTCGACTTGGCGGGGGACTTGCCGGCATCGGGAACTTTGCCCGGGTCGGGCATCGGCGGCACCGGCGCATGCGGTGTCGGCTCAGGCAGATCGGGCGATGCAGACGGATCGCTGGTCATACTGACATCTTTGCCCGTGAAGGCCTCAATGCAAACACCATGAGGTAAAGCGCGGCGGCATGTCGGGAGTGCCGTTAGGGTCTGGAAAAAGGCTGAACCGCCGAAAGGACGTGCGGATGCACCGCAAAACCCTGGCGTTCCTGGCGATACTGCTTGCGGTTCTGTTGTCCGGTTGCGGAAGTGCCAATCCGTTGGGCGGTGGACCGATCTCGGGCGACCTGAAGACCATCACGGTCGGATCCGCCGACTTCCCGGAGTCCAAGATTCTCGCAGAGATCTACGCCCAAGCTCTGGAGGCGAACGATTTTCAGATCAAGCGTCAATTCGGTATCGGCAGCCGGGAGACGTATGTGCCAGCGGTGCAGGATCACTCGATCGACCTGATCCCGGAGTACACCGGCAATCTGTTGCAGTACTTCGATCCCGAGGCGACGGCCACCACGCCGGACGAGGTCCTGATCGGGCTGCTCAAGGCGCTGCCCGGCGACCTGTCGATCCTCTACCCGTCACCGGCCGAGGACAAGGACACCCTCGCCGTCACCGCCGCGACCGCCCAGCGCTGGAACCTCAAGACCATCGAGGATCTCGCCAGGCACTCGGCCGAGGTGAAAGTCGGTGCGCCGTCGGAATTTCAGACCCGCCAGACCGGGCTGGTCGGGCTGAAGTCCCGGTACGGGCTGGACATCGCGCCGGCCAACTTCGTCGCGATCAGCGATGGTGGCGGGCCGGCCACGGTGCAGGCGCTCAACAGCGGGGCCGTCACGGCGGCCAACATCTTCAGCACCTCGCCGGCGATCGAGCAGCACCACCTGGTGGTCCTGGAGGACCCCAAGAATGCGTTCCTGGCCGCGAACGTCGTCCCGTTGGTGGCCTCACAGAAGATGTCCGATGAACTCAAGACCGTGCTGGATGCGGTGTCGGCCAGGCTCACCACCGAGGCGCTGATCGAGCTGAACACCGCGGTGGAGGGCAACACCGGGGTCGATCCCGACGAAGCGGCCGAAAAGTGGATCAGGGACAACGGTTTCGACAAGCGGGTGCCGCGATGAGCGCTTGCGCGAAGAGCAGAGGGTCGCGGTGATCTCCTTCAGTAACGTCACCAAGCAATATCCGGACGGCACGGTCGCCGTCGACGATCTCAATCTGGAAGTCCCCCAGGGCACGTTGACGGTGTTCGTCGGCCCGTCGGGCTGCGGCAAGACCACCTCGATGCGGATGATCAACCGGATGATCGACCCCACCTCGGGCACGCTCACGGTCAACGGCGAGGACGTCACCACGGTCGACCCCGTCAAGCTGCGGTTGGGCATGGGGTACGTCATCCAGAGCGCCGGGCTGATGCCGCACCTGCGCGTCGTCGACAACGTCGCGACGGTGCCGGTGCTGCGGGGGGAATCCCGGCGTCGTGCCCGCAAGGCCGCGATCGGGGTGATGGAACGGGTGGGGCTGGACCCGAGCCTGGCCGACCGCTATCCGGCGCAGTTGTCCGGCGGGCAACAGCAGCGCGTCGGCGTGGCCCGCGCGCTGGCCGCCGACCCGCCGATCCTGTTGATGGACGAACCGTTCAGTGCGGTGGACCCGGTGGTGCGGGAGGATCTGCAGGCCGAAATCCTGCGATTGCAAAGCGAATTGCGCAAGACGATCGTGTTCGTCACGCATGACATCGACGAGGCGATCAAACTCGGGGACAAGGTGGCGGTGTTCGGCCGCGGGGGTGTGCTGCAGCAGTACGATTCGCCGGCCCGGTTGTTGTCGAACCCCGCCAACGACCTGGTGGCCGGGATCGTCGGCGCCGACCGGGGGTATCGCGGTCTGCAGTTCTTCCACGCCAGCGGCCTGCCGCTGCACGACATCCGCCACGTTTCGGAAGAGCAGATCGACGGGCTGCAGCTCGGCCCGGGGGACTGGGTGCTGATCACCAAACCCGACGGCGCGCCCTACGGCTGGATCAATGCCGAGGGAGTCCAGGTGCACCGGTCCGGAAAGACGCTCTACGACAGCACGATTGCCGGGGGTTCGCTGTTCCGGCCGGACGGCGCACTGCGGCAGGCGCTGGACGCGGCGTTGTCGTCACCGTCGGGGCTCGGCGTCGCGGTCGATGCCGACGATCAGGTCATCGGCGGGGTGCGGGCCGAAGATGTGCTGGTGGCACTGGAATCCCAGCGGCACATCCCCGCATTGGGAACGTGATGCGGTATCTGCTGAACCACCTCGACGACCTGTGGGTGCTGACCATCGTGCACCTGCGGCTGTCGCTGGTGCCCATCGTGCTCGGCCTGCTGATCGCCGTCCCCCTCGGTGCCGCAGTGCAGCGCACCACCGCGCTGCGGCGGTTCACCACCCTGAGCGCGAGCATCATCTTCACGATCCCGTCGCTGGCCCTGTTCGTGGTGCTGCCGCTGATCATTCCGACCCGCATCCTGGACGAGGCCAATGTCATTGTGGCGCTGACCCTTTACACCACCGCGCTGCTGGTGCGGGCGGTGCCCGAGGCGCTTGACGCGGTGCCCGACCACGTGCGGGATGCGGCGACGGCGATCGGGTACCGGCCCCTGGTCCGGATGGTCAAGGTGGAGCTGCCGCTGGCCATCCCGGTGCTGGTGGCCGGGCTGCGGGTGGTCGCCGTCACCAACATCTCGATGGTGTCGGTGGGTTCGGTGATCGGCATCGGCGGCCTCGGCACCTGGTTCACCGAGGGCTATCAGTCCAACAAGAGCGACCAGATCATCGCCGGCATCATCGCGATCTTCGTGCTGGCCATCGTGATCGACACCCTGATCATGCTGGCCGGCAAGGCCATCACGCCCTGGAATCGCCCCGCCCGCACCGCCAACCGGGCCAAGGCGGCGGCATGAACTTTCTGCAGCAGGCCCTGGACTTCATCTTCACCGCCGCCAACTGGGGCGGACCGGCCGGGCTGACCGCCCGCATCGTCGAGCATCTGCAGTACACCGTGGTCGCGGTGGTGGCCTCGGCCGTCGTCGCGATCCCGGTAGGTCTGCTCATCGGGCACACCGGGCGCGGCACGTTCCTCGTCGTCACCGGGGTGAACGCGCTGCGGGCCCTGCCCACCCTCGGCGTGCTGCTGCTCGGGGTGCTGTTGTGGGGGCTCGGGTTGGTGCCGCCGACGGTCGCGCTGATGCTGCTGGGCATCCCGCCGTTGCTGGCCGGGACCTACGCCGGCATCGCCAACGTCGACCGGTCCGTGGTCGGCGCGGCGCGGTCGATGGGGATGACCGAGCGGCGGGGGGTGGTGGGGGGGGGGGGGGCCCATGCCCTGCCGCCGATCCTCTGTTTCTTTTTAAAATCACTATGTGTATAAAAGACAGGCGGTTGGGTATTGGAAAAAGGTGAANCCGCGACGGTGGCCGCCTACGCGAGCCTCGGCGGGCTCGGCCGGTACCTGATCGACGGGATCAAGGTGCGCCAGTTCCACATCGCGCTGGTGGGTGCGTTGATGGTGACGGCACTGGCCCTGATCCTGGATGCCGCATTGGCCTTCGCGGTCTGGCTGTCGGTGCCCGGTAGTGGCCGGTTGGGGCTCCAAAACAGGCGTGGTCGCCGGATGCCGCAGCCGTTGCTCGACGACGAGGTGGCCCTCGAGTCACCTGCCCGGGGGAGCGTGCGGGGGAGTTCCGGACTCGGCTACGAACGCCGTGCGTCGTCGCATACGGTAGAAGGGTGAGTGACCAGAAGGACAGTGCCTGGCCAGCGGTGTTGACGTGGCGGGCGCACGATGTATCCCGGATGGAGTCGGTCCGGGTTCAGCTGTCGGGCAACCGGATCAAGGCCTATGGCCGGATTGTCGCCGCCGCCACGGACTCTCACCCCGCCTTCTCGGCCTCCTACGACCTGGTCACCGATGAGGGCGGCGCCACCAAACGCCTGTCCCTCACCGTCACGCTGGCCGAGCGGGAACGCCAGCTCTCCATCGCGCGCGACGAGGAGAACATGTGGCTGGTACAGGACCACACCCAGACCAAGCGCTCGGACTTCGGCGGTGCGCTCGACGTCGACGTGGTGTTCAGCCCGTTCTTCAACGCGCTGCCGATCCGGCGTACGGGCCTGCATCAGCGGGCCGATTCGGTCACGCTTCCGGTCGTCTACGTACGGTTGCCGGACTTCTCGGTGGAGACCGCCAACATCAGCTACAGCAGTTCGGGTCCAGGGGCCGGCGTGAAACTGCACTCGCCCGTCGCCGACACCACCATCACGGTGGACTCCGACGGCTTCATCCTTGATTACCCAGGACTGGCAGAGCGGATCTGATCACCCCGCCGGCGCGCCCGGCGGCGGCCAGCTCGGCCCGCCAGTTGTCCGTGCCGACCACCGTGGTGATGATTTCGGGTCGGCTGAAGCTGTCGTACCGCATCCGCGCGGCGTGGCCCGTCTCGACCAGATCGGCCACCGAACCCGTGGCGGCCAAGGTCTGTTTGGCCCGGGTCAGCAGCTCGATGCCCTGTTCGAGCGCGGGCAGCAGCTGATCGGCATTGGCCTCACACATGGCCCGCACCAGGTCGGGTGCGGTGGCCGCGACCCGGGTACCGTCCCGGAACGAGCCGGCGGCCAGGGCGAACGCCAACGGCACCTCGCCCGCGATGGCGGCCAGCGATTCGGCGAACAGATGCGGCAGGTGTGAGATGGCGGCCGCGGCGGCATCGTGCTCGTCCGAGCGGGCCGGCACCACCACCGCGTGGCAGTCCAGGGCCAGCTGGGTGACCAGCGCCCAGACGTGCGCGTCGACGTGATCGTCCACGCTCACCACCCAGGGCGCGCCGGTGAACAGGGCGGCGTCTCCGGCCGACCAGCCCGAGTGCGCAGTGCCGGCCATCGGATGGCCGCCGACGAAGTTCTGCAAGAGGCCGACCTGCTGCACTGCGGACAGCACCGCGCCCTTGACGCTGGTGACATCGGTCAGCGGGCACTGCGGCGCGGCATCGCGGATGTGGTCGAGCAGCTGGGGCAGCGCGGGCACCGGCACCGCCAGCACGATCAGCGCATTGCTGTCGGCGGCGCGGCGCAGGGCCGCATCGAGGTTCTCGGTGGCGTCGAAGCCGTCGAATTTCGCGGCCGTCACCGACTCGATCGACCGGTTGTAGCCGAAGACCTCGCGGCCCGCCCCCGCCGCGGCACGCATCAGCGAGCCGCCGATCAGGCCCAAGCCCAACACGCACACCGGTGTGTTCGTCACGCATCAAGGTTGGCACATGCACCGAGCCGGGGCGGAGGTGATCCCTGGTCAAAATTGCTGGTCGGCGACTACCGTAGGCGGGCATGGAGGCACAGCGTGCGCCGGCAGACCTGCCTGATGGCTTCGGGGTGGCCGTTGTCCGGGAGGACGGCAAGTGGCGGTGCGCCCCCATGCGGTCGTCCTCGCTGAAGAGTCTGACCGCGGCCGAGACCGAACTGCGCGAGCTGCGCAGCGCCGGGGCGGTGTTCGGGCTGCTGGATGTGGACGACGAATTCTTCGTGATCGTGCGGCCGGCGCCGGCCGGAACCAGGTTGCTGCTATCGGACGCCACGGCTGCGCTGGACTACGACATCGCCGCTGAGGCGCTGGAGAATCTGGACGCTGACCTCGAAGAAGAAGACCTCGAGGATGCGGACCCGTTCGAGGAGGGCGACCTCTCGGTGCTGTCGGATATCGGCCTGCATGAGGATGTGCTCGGCGTGATCCTGTCCGAGACCGACCTGTACGCCGACGAGCAGATCGGGCGGATCGCCCGCGAGATGGGCTTCGCCGACGAGCTGTCCGCGGTGCTCGACCGGCTCGGTCGGTGAGGTCGACGGACCAGGCCCTGATCCGCGCCGCGCTGGAGGCCGCCCGGACCGCGGGCCCGCGCGATGTGCCGATCGGCTGTCTCCTATAACCATCTNGGCTCGAAGGGACGACGCTGGCCGTGACCGTCGAGCCGTGCACGATGTGCGCAGGCGCATTGGTGCTGGCCAGGGTGGCGCGCGTGGTGTTCGGCGCGTGGGAGCCCAAGACCGGGGCGGTCGGCTCGCTGTGGGATGTGGTGCGTGACCGCCGGCTCAACCACCGGCCCGAGGTGGTCGGCGGGGTGCTGGCCGACGAGTGTGCGGCCCTACTCGAGGAGTTTTTCGCTCGTCAGCGGTGAACCCGTGCCGCCGAGCGTGAACACGATGGCGAGTTTTCGGCCGATCTTCGCGATCTTCTTCACGCTCGCGGGCCGGATGTGAGCGCCAGGGCCGCAATTATGGCTCTCGGCTCTGGCCCGGTAAGCTGCCACACGGTGGCGTGTCCGAGCGGCCTAAGGAGCACGCCTCGAAAGCGTGTGACGGGTAACCCCCGTCCGAGGGTTCAAATCCCTCCGCCACCGCCATAATCTCCCCACCGGTTATCCCGGTGGGGAGATTGTTCATGGTCACCCGTCGAGTAGCCGCCCTCGCCGACAGGCCAACTCGGAAGTCAAGACCTAACGCGATCTGACTTTTCTTCTGACTTACGAGCTCCAAGAGACGCGGCCTGATCGGCGTGGTGGAGCGCGATCGCCGCGACCAACTCGTCGGTGTTGATGGACCCCAACGGGTTTGGCCTCATTCCTCCACGCCGACGAAGACCACTACGGCGATCGACTGTCTGAGACGATGGTGTGGTGGCAGTTCCCGAGGTAGTCGATATCGCAGCCGAGCTCACACGAGTAACAGATCTATGGTCATTGACGACCGTCGCACAGCTCAACGATTACGCGATCGAGCTTGTCAAAATGGCCGGCGAGTTCATGTGGCACACCCACGACTCCGACAAGTTGTTCTTGGTCATCGCTGGTGAACTTCAGGTGCAGATGCGCGACCGCACTGTCCAGGTGGGGCCTGGTCAGTTCGTCGTCGTTCCCCGCGGTGTGGAGCATTGCCCGGTGGCAATCGGAGAGGTGCACGCGTTGCTGATCGAACCGATGCACCAGTGATACAGATTCCGACGAGCTGAGAGATACCCACGCCCGAAATCCATGACAGAGCCCGCCTAGATCCGCGGCCACGGCGCGAACGCGTTGCATTGCCCGCGCAGTGCCGGCTCCAGCTCGGGATAGTGCCGCAGCAGCACCGAGGTCATGTCGTTGCGGGCGATCCAGTCCATGCCTTCGGGGGTGTAGACGCGCGGCGTGAAGTCGACGGTGTAGAAGCGGTCGCTCTTGAGCCGCCGGGTCGCCATCAGCACGAAGATCCGGAATGCCGTGTCGCTGAACCCGAATCCGTCGGGCCGCTTCTCGCCGAACATGCCGACCATCGCGTCGACCTTCTCGATGTCGCCGCCGTAGATCTCGGCCATCGCGATGGCCGTGTCGCGGTCGCCGTTGCTGATCTCGTCGAAACTCGTCGCCGGCTTCAACCGCAGGGCTCGGCGGAAGTCGTTGTAGCGCGGCACACCTCGCTCGCGGGAGCGCAGGATGTCGGTGGCGATCAGATCGAGCATGTTCTCGTCGGTGCGCTGGAAGTGCCGCATGAAATTCGGGCTGTTGTGCAGGGTGACGGCACCGGGGTGGGCGACGCCGAGGGAGTACAGGCATTCGGCGGCGCCGACGCTCTTGAGCACGCCGCGGGAGTTCGCGCCGCCGTGCAGGTCGCCGAAGGTGAGCGGGTGCGGCTCGGCATCGGCTGTGAGACTGAGGAATTCGTAGTCGTCGGGAACCAGCGGGTGCATCCGGTACACGGTGACGAAGTCCTCGGTGATCGCATACGGCGCGGTGTGGTGGTCGGACTGCGAGCCGGGGATGCCGCTGACCACATCGCTGGACCCCAGCCGCCCGAACAGTTCCTTGACCCGCTCGCCGGCCAGGCCGAACCAGTTGGCCCGCATGCCGATCTGCAGCGTCGGGTGGCCCAGGATCGCCGGGGTCCACTCGATGGTGTGGATCTTGGCGATCAGGGCGGCGTTGATCAGCCGCGCCTTGTTGAACAGCTGATCGTTGGACCAGTGCGGGTAGGCGGTCTTGAGCCGATCGCAGATCGCGTTGTGCTCGCGCATGAAGATCGTGCCCATCAGCTCCATGCCCAGCCACCAGCCGTCCGCGCCGCCCGAGGCGCCGAGCAGTGCGGGGTCGATGTCGATGAACCCGTCGGCGTCGACGCACACCTTGCCGTCGATGCAGGCCCGGCCGTCGCGATGGGTGCGGATGGCCTGCTGGAACTGCGCGTTGCTGCCGTAGATCTGCGAGGCGTCCCACCAGTGGGTCTCGGTGTTCAGGAAGCTGGTCGCGCCGGGTTCCGCCGTGGGATCGGCCGAGGTGGCCGGGACCTTGATGGTGTCCTCGGGCCAGTCGTCGTCCGGTGGCCGGGGAATCTCGATCATCCGGTTGGTGTCGCTGCCGTGGCTGAACCAGTCTCGGGTTTCGAACTGCAACCACGCCGCGGCGAGCACGTTCAGGGAGGGGGCCGGCTGGAATGTGTCGCGCTGCAGCAGTCGGGTGCTGATCAGCCTGGGGTTGGGATCCATCAGCCGCGGCGGCGTCTCGGCACGGCCCTCGTGCAGCGGGACGTTGCGCCCGAATCGGGTGTTCGCCATCCCCATCGACGGCGCGTCGAGGTCGTTGTAGGAGCCGTCGGCGGTCCGGACGGTCAGATAATCGGTGGGCGTCATGGCCGGTGCCGCCGGTGGCCGGCCCTGGTAGCCGTCGTACAGGTTGTGTTCGCGCAAGGCGTCGCGGATCCCGACCAGCACCGAGATCCCGATGATGGGCGGCAGGTTGTCCCAGCCGATCCGTCGGTCGATCAGTTCACTGGTCTTGAGGAACAGCCTGGTCAGAAGTGAGGGCATGACGGGATCCTTTCCACGCGACGATGGCGAGAGCGGTGTTGAGTGCGGAGATGACGGTGGCCACGATGCCGTGGCGGCGCGGCAGATCGCCGCGCGCGGTGGTCACGGCGGCCGACACGGTGTCGGTGGCGTGGATCAGCACGGCGAGCTTCTCGGCCCGACGTAGTTCCTGGCCGCGCAGCGTCAGCAGGTCGAGGCCGATGAGCACGGTCCGGATCCCGAACATCCGGAACGGATAACTGCCCGAGCGGTCGCGCACAGGATCGACTCCCAGTCGGGTGAGCAGTTTTCCGGGTGCCACAAGCGCGGTCGCGCCGTTGGCGATCCGGATCACCGCCAGCGCGGTGCGGGCTGCCGTCGGGCTCAGCATGGATAGATCTTCGGTCCGGACGACTCCCGGCGCATGAGTAGTCGGCTACTTGTTTTGCGGAGTTCGCCGATGCGTGGTCGCCGCGCCGCGCACCCGCGTTGAATGGGTCCATGGAGCTGATGTCGCCCACCGATTCGATGTTCCTGATCGCCGAGACGCGGGAGCATCCATTCCATGTCGGCGGCCTCGCGCTCTACGAACCGCCGGCCGGGGCCGGCGGCGATTTCGTGCGGGAGTTGCACGAGGACATGGTTTCCCACACCGACTTTCAGCCGGTGTTCCGCAAACGCCCGTCCACCATCCTCGGCGCGATCGCGAACGTCGGCTGGTCCTACGACGACGAGGTGGACCTCGACTATCACCTGCGGCGGTCGGCACTGCCCTCTCCCGGCCGGGTGCGCGATCTGCTGGAGTTGACCTCGCGGCTGCACGGCAGCCTGCTCGACCGGCACCGCCCGCTGTGGGAGGCCCACTTGATCGAGGGGCTCGCCGATGGCCGGTTCGCGGTGTACACCAAGATGCACCATTCCCTGATCGACGGGGTGTCGGCGCTCAAGCTGTTGATGCGCACGCTGTCGGAAGATCCCGACGACACCGCGGTACGGGTGCCGTGGACACTGCCGCGCCGCCACCGGCCGCGCCAGAGTTCGTCGCTGGCCCGGACGGTTGCCGATACCGTCGGCTCGGTCGCCGGCCTGGCCCCGTCGACGGTCAAGCTGGCCCGCGCGGCGCTGCTGGAGCAGCAGCTCACGTTGCCGTTCTCAGCTCCCAAAACGATGTTCAACGTCAAGATCGGCGGCGCCCGCCGGGTGGCGGCGCAGTCCTGGCCGCTGGAACGGTTCCAGCGGATCGCGCGGGCCACCGGGTTCACGGTCAACGACGTGGTGCTCGCGGTCTGTGGCGGGGCGTTGCGCGGGTACCTGCTGGATCAGGATGCGCTGCCGGAACGATCGCTCATCGCGATGGTCCCGGTGAGTCTGCGCTCCGAACACGAGGCCGACGCCGGCGGCAATCTGGTCGGCTCGGTGCTGTGCAATCTGGGTACCGACCTGGAGGACCCGGCCGACCGGCTCACCGTCGTGGGCGAGTCGATGCGGGGCAACAAGAAGGTGTTCTCCGAGCTGCCGCGGATTCAGGCCCTGGCACTGTCGGCGATGATGATCGCGCCGCTCGGGCTGACCGCGCTGCCCGGCTTCGTCGGGGCCACCTCGCCGCCGTTCAACCTGGTCATCTCCAATGTGCCGGGGCCACGACAACCGTTGTACTGGAAGGGTGCTCGGCTGGACGGCAACTATCCGCTGTCCATCGCGCTGGACGGGCAGGCCATGAACATCACCCTGGCCAACAATGCGGACAACCTCGATTTCGGTCTGGTCGGCTGCCGCCGGAGCGTGCCGCATCTGCAGCGGATGCTCAGTCAGTTGGAGGATTCGCTCAAGGCCCTGGAAGTGGCCTCGGGTGTTTGACCCCAAATGCGTAACGGGTGGACCAAATAGGGTTGGTCGCGCAAAATGGTCGCCGTGACGGATGGCGGCGGTGCGTACCTCGGCCGGATGCGGATTCTCGACGCGAAACCGGTGAACCTCGACGGCTTCAGCGTGGCGAACCCCGACCTCGGCCTGGCCGCGATGAGTAGTCCGAACGACCCCGAGCCGTCCCTCGTCATCAGTGACGGACGGGTGGTCGAGATGGATGGAAAGGCCGCCGCCGATTTCGACGTGATCGACGAGTTCATCGCCCGCTACGGCCTGGATCTCGACGTCGCGGCCGAGGCGATGGCGCTCAGCGATGTCGAATTGGCCCGCAAGACCGTCGATCTCAACGTGCCACGCGCCGAGGTGGTCCGGTTGATCGGCGGCACCACCCCGGCCAAGCTGGCCAAGGTCATCGCACTGCTGACGCCGGTCGAGATACAGATGGCGATGGCCAAGATGCGGGCCCGCCGCACCCCGAGCAATCAGGCCCATGTCACCAATCAGCTCGACGATCCGATGCTGATCGCGGCCGATGCGGCCAGCGCGGTGGCCTATGGGTTCCGGGAGGTGGAGACGACGGTGCCGGTGCTCGGCGACGCCTCGTCGAATGCCGTTGCGCTGTTGATCGGTTCGCAGGTCGGGGTGCCGGGCGCGATGGCGCAGTGCTCGATCGAGGAGGCACTCGAACTGCGGCTGGGTCTGCGCGGGCTGACCAGCTATGCCGAGACCATTTCGATCTATGGCACCGAGCAGGTGTTCGTCGACGGCGACGACACCCCGTTCTCCAAGGCGATCCTGACCTCTGCCTATGCCTCCCGCGGGCTGAAGATGCGGGTCACCAGCGGTGGCGGTGCCGAGGTGCTGATGGGTGCGGCCGAGAAGTGTTCGATCCTGTACCTGGAATCGCGTTGTGTGTCGCTGGCCCGGTCACTGGGTTCGCAGGGCGTGCAGAACGGCGGCATCGACGGCGTCGGCGTGGTGGCCTCGGTGCCCGAGGGCATGAAGGAACTGCTCGCCGAGAACCTGATGGTGATGATGCGGGATCTGGAATCCTGCGCCGGCAACGACAATCTGATCTCCGAGTCCGACATCCGCCGCAGCGCCCACACCCTGCCGGTGCTGCTGGCCGGAGCAGATTTCATCTTCTCGGGGTTCGGCTCGATCCCGCGCTACGACAACGCGTTCGCGCTGTCCAACTTCAACGCCGACGACATGGATGACTTCCTTGTCCTGCAACGGGACTGGGGTGCCGACGGCGGGCTGCGCACGGTGTCCCCGGAGCATCTGGCAGCGGTCCGCCGAAGGGCGGCCACGGCGGTGCAGGCGGTATACCGCGACCTGGGGCTGGCCGATTTCGACGACACCCACATCGAGGAGGTGGTGGTCGCCAACGGCTCACGCGATCTGCCGCCCGGGGACCCGAAGGCCGTCGCGGAGGCGGCCAATGCGATCGAGGCCAAGCAGCTCACCGTCTTCGACGTGGTGGCCGCACTGCACCGCACCGGGTATGGCGACGAGGCCGAGGCCATCATGCGGCTGACGGCCGAACGCCTGCGCGGTGACCAGCTGCAGACCTCCGCGATCTTCGACGAGCAATTCCGCGTGCTGTCGAAAATCACCGATCCGAACGACTATTCGGGCCCGGGCACCGGCTACACGCTGACCGAGCAGCGCCGGGCCGAGATCGACAACATCCGCCAGCAGCGCAACGCCGCGGAGCTCACCGCCGACCAGGCCGAGCACGCCGGCCATCTCACGGTGACCGAGGTCGAACCGGCCCGCCAGGGCAGCGACCCCCGAGAGGTGGTCATCGGGCTGTCACCGGCCCTGGGCCGCAGCGTGTGGCTGAGCCTGTGTGGTCTGCCGATCGGCGAGGTGATCCGCCAGCTGTCCGCGGGCCTGGAGGAAGAGGGCTGTGTGCCGCGGTTCGTGCGGGTCCGCTCGACCATCGACGTCGGCCTCATCGGGCTGACCGCGGCCAAGCTGTCCGGCTCGGGCATCGGAATCGGTTTGCAGGGCAAGGGCACCGCGCTGATCCACCGGCGCGATCTGGCACCACTGGCCAACCTCGAACTGTTCAGCGTCGCCCCGCTGCTGACCGCACGGAATTATCGCGAACTCGGGCGCAACGCCGCCAGGCACGCCAAGGGCATGGCGCCGGTACCGATCCTGACCGGCGGCACTGACGAGTCGATCTCGGCGCGCTACCACGCCCGCGCGGTCGCGTTGGTGGCCCTGGAACGCGAGGCCAGCGAACCGGGCCAGGCGCCGGTCACGGTGGAGGTGAGACGAGCATGACCCACCGATTCACCGTCGAGGCCGCCGTCGACGGCAAACTGGACCTGTCGGATCTGCGGATGGACCCGGCGACGCTGGCCCATCAGGCCGTGGTGGCCGAGGAGAACGGCAACCCCCAGTTGGCCGAGAACTTCCTGCGCGCAGCCGAATTGGCCACCATCGACGATGAAGAGGTGATGGGCCTGTACGAGGCGTTGCGCCCGCACCGGTCGACCGCGGCCGAACTCGACGCGCTGCAGTCCTCGCTGGAAACCCGCGGCGCCACGCGATGCGCGGAGCTGGTGCGTCAAGCCGCCGCGGTCTATGCCCGGCGGGGCCTGTTGCGGTGACCTCGGTGCGGGTGGTCGCCGGGATCGACGTGGGCAACCACACCACGGAGATCGTGCTGGCGCGTTTGGACGACGGTGCCGTACTCCCGATCGCCCACGGTCAGGCCCCAACCCGGGGCCGCAAGGGCTCGCGGGAGTCACTCGAAGGCGCGGCAGCCCTGCTGCACCGCATCGAGGTCGACGCCGGGGCGNGGTCGATGGCGATACGGATTTCGAGATCGCCGCGGCGGCCGTCAACGCCGCTGTCGAACGGGGTTGGACCGTCGCCGGGGTACTGGCCGCCCAGGACGATGCAGTGTTGATCCGCAACCGGATTCAGCTCGATGTTCCGGTGGTGGACGAGGTGAACCTGGACGGGCTCGCGCCCGGCGTCCTCATCGCGGTCGAGGTGGTCGCCGAAGGCCGCGCCTACCGGGCCCTGGCCGATCCGATCGCGTTGTGCGCGGCACTCGAACTCGGCCATGAACGGATTCACGACGTGGCCGAGTTCACCAGGGAGCTGGCGGATTCTCCGGCCATCGCGGTGACGGCGCGCACCGAGGCGCCCGAACCGCCTGCGGTGGACGACGATTACGTCGAGTTCCGGATCGACGGCCGGGTGGTCCGCTATTCACCGGCGCAGGCCCACACCATCCTGCGCCGCGAGCCACCCGGCAGCGTGGCGCGGATCCGGTTGCGCGCGCTGTCGGCCACCGACGGCGAGANGTGCACCCGCGGCAGCGCGGGATTGGTGCCGTTCTCCACCAGGCTCGCCGCCGAGGAATGGCGCAGCCTGCGGCTGGCCATCAAGCAGGAGACGGTGGCCGCCAACATCGCCCGGTGCCTGGCCGCCTTCGAGAAACCGCCGGTAGCGCTGGTGCTGGCCGGCGGTGGCGCACTCGACGACGAACTGCTGCGGACGGTCGGCGAATCCCTGCGGGGGGTGGGAGTTGTGGTGGGCCGGGCGAACATCGACGGCGTGCACGGCCCGCGCTTCGCGGTGGCCTCGGGCCTGGTTCACCTGGCCGCCGAATCCGGCTCCGGTTAGCGCGCGGCCCGCAGGAAATCGCCCGAGATCTTCACCGCGGGTGCCGACGAATCGCCGCCCACCACCAGGGTGGCGAACGCGATGTCCCCGGCGATGCCGGCGAACCAGCTATGGGCAGTGGCGTCAGAAGGGGCCCCGTCGCCGAACTCGGCGGTGCCGGTCTTGCCGCCCAGATCGGGAATGTCGCTCAGCTGGGTGGCGGTGCCCTCGGTCACGGTCTTGCGCATCATGTCGCGCAGCGCGCCGGTGATGTTGGCCGACAACGTCTCCGATGCGGTGTCGGCAGTCGCCTTCTCGCCGTCGACCAGGCTGGGCAGGATCGTCGACCCGTGTGCCAGGCTGGCCTCGGCGACGGCGAGGCCGAACGGGCTCACCGTCACTGTGCCCTGGCCGATGCCATTCTCGACGCGCAGCGCGGCGGTGTTCGCGGCGGGAACCCGACCGGTCACCGTGGTGAGCCCCGGGATGGTGAAGTCCACCCCGATACCGAACGCGCGGGCGGTGTTCGTCAGCGCATCGGCGGGCAGCTTGTCGGACAGCGCGGCCATGCTGGTGTTGCAGGAATGGGAGAACGCGGACGTCAACGGCACTGTGCCCAGGTCGAAGTCGTTGTCGTTCGGGATGGTGCGGTTCTCGATGGTCAGCCGTCCCGGGCAGGCCACCGGCGTGTCCGGGGTGGCCAGCCCCGCCTCCAGCGCAGCGGCGGTGGGGGTGGTCTTTAACGTCGAGCCGGGGGGGTAGAGGTCCGAAAACGCAATGGCGCCTTGTGGATCCGCGGCAGCGTTCTGCGCGGCGGCCAGGATGCCGCCCGTCGAGCCGGAGATCGCGACCACCACGGCGGGCCTGGGCTCCTGGGCGACGGCCTGCTGAGCCGCCAACTGCATCCGCAGGTCCAGTGTGGTGCGCAGCGGGTCGGTCGGCGCCGGCGGTTGTGCCGAAAGCCGCTGGGCGGCAGCGCCGTCCCCGTCGACCAGGTAGACCGACCAGCCGGCCGCTTTGGTGATCCGGTCGTGCCACAGCTGGGACAGCCCGCCGATGGCCGGCGAGGACAGGCCCCGGTCGGCGGTCAGCAGTTCGCCCTGCTCGGCCACGGTGACACCCGGCAGCTGGGCCAATTGGTCGCGCACACCCGTGAGGTCGTCCTCCCGCAGCTTCATCACCGTCACGCGATCATCGGTATTCAAGGTGAACTGCGCGTTGATCGACTCCGCGGTGGTGGTGGCATCGAACGGATTCAGCAGTGCCGCCAGCGGAGCCGCGGAATCGAGGTGGGCGCGCTCCAGGGTGATCACCCCGACGGTCTGCCAGGTCATCAGCGGCTGGCCGGTCCGGTCGAGCACCGGGGTCTGCAGGTCGCTGTCGGTGCTGTACTGAAACTTCAAGCCGTCCTGCAGGTCTCGGTGCAGCAAGGTCGGCGCCCAGGTGATCAGCCAGTCGTCGCCGGTCTTGGCCGCCGAGCCGGCGGTGTCATAGCCGAATTCGCGGCCCTCAGCCCAGGACCACTGATACTTCAGGGTGGCACCGGCGTCGTCGCCGTCCTCGGGTTCGGCGCTGACCTTGACCGCGGCGGCCTCACCCATCCCGTCGAACATCGAGGCGATGGCCGCCTCGGCCGCCCCCGGGTCGGTGGTCTGTGCGGCCGCGGCGTGAGCGTCCTTGCGCTGCAAGGCGTCGGCGAAGGCGGCGAATCGATCAGCCGGGTCCGGGGACGAGGAGCATCCCACGATCGGGAGAACCAGGCCGAGCAGCAGGAACCAGACGATGGCCGTAGTGTGCCGTCGATGCATGCCCCCAGCATGCCATCGGGTCGTCCGATGGCCGGCACGCCGGAGGCGTCAGTTCTCGACGCGCTTGCGGTGCTTGCCGGCAGAGGGGGCCTTAGGTTTGGGCTCCCCGGCTGTCGTGTCGGCACCGGTGTCTCGGTGGGCAGCGGCCACCAGGCGCTTGAGCAGACCGGTGCGGGGCTGGGGCGTCGATGTCGCGGGGGCGCCGGGCTTGGGCAGCGACTTGGCGAACGAACGGTTGACCTTGACGGGGCCTCGGATGGGCGACCGGGTGGTATTCCGGCGCTCAGGTGTCTTGGCTTGCGGCGCTTCGCTTCGGGCGAGGTTCTCGCCGGTATCGGCTGACGGCGGTGTGGGTTGCGGGCCGCCGACGCCGTACATCCCGGCTCGTGCGGTCCCCAGCACGCGGTCGTATCCGGCCGCTTCCAGACCGTTGTCGATACCGACCGGAATCGCATGGACAAAGTTGGTGAGATCGGTGACGGGGTTGGCGATCCGGAACACGCGGGCCGATGCCGATTCGCCGGGACTGAGGGTTCGGTCGTAACCCTGCTCGACCAGCACCCGCAGCGGGGCGTCCAGCGCCACCAGCACAGGCTTCGGCACTCCGATCTGCTCGAGCGGACGCAGCAGCGGGAGTAGGTCGGTGCCGACGGTGTAATAGACCGTGTCGCCATGGGTGCGGCGGTCGGTGGCGGCAGCACCGGGGGCGAGCGCTGTATCCGGGTCCACGATCGACTCGTAATTGCCGTGCAGATAGACGATTCCCAGCACCGCGTTGGCTGTGGCCAACACGTTCAGGGGATACAGCGGGAAATCGGCCCACCCGTCGTATTGCTGCGCGACGTCGAAGGTGGTCGGGTCTTCGCCGGCTTCCCAGCCCGGGCTGGTGGTGGGCGCTGGACCGGACAGTGGAATGTCGAGGACGGGAATCGCGAAACCGCGGAAACGGGACAGGATGCCACCGTTCGGCCGTGCCGGGTTGGAGACCAGGACATAGACGATGTTGCCCCGGGTGGTCTCGGCCTTGTACTTGCTGAGGATGACTGCGCTCTGGGAGTACCCCACAACCACGATGGTCTCGTCGGGGTTTTCGGCGGCGATCCGTTGGCCGAGCCGGTCGAGCCCCTGCTCCACGGACTCCCCATAGGTGAGATCGTCAAGTCCGCCTTTGGAAATGGGCCAGAAGCCGCCGTTGTACTCGACCTGATCGCCGCTCATCCAGTCGTCGCCGTCGTCGACGCCGAGTTGTCCTGGACTTCCGGTGGCCTGGTTGATCACCTTGTTCGAAAAGTTGACGAAGGGTCCGTCGTCGTCGGTGTAGTTACCGATCTTCGTGCCGCGCAGGTACAGGGACTGAGCGAGCAGCTGGGTCGGCGCTGGGACGATCGGTAGGGGCAGCGGGCCGGCGCCGGCCCAGGCCACCGCCGCGACGATCGGTACGGCTACGGCCATTCCCAACGCACCCGCTTTCGACCGCATGCGCGACGCCTTCCTCGTAACCCGCCGGCGTACCGAACCGATGCGGCTCCGCGTCGTCGTCCCAGCCCACACGGCATCTTGCCGGAAGTCCCGGCGCCGCGCGGGTAAAACGACCGGGGTTACCCGGGAAGGCGAGTGTGGGCCCGGGTGTCCATCCGGGCCCACACTCTTCGGGATCTGCTAGGGGCAGGACACTTCGAGCTCGAACGGCTTGGTCACCGGGTTCATCCCGTCCACCCCGGTGGCGTCGCCCTTGATCGTGTATTTGTTGCCGTCCTTGGTGGCCTCGGCGCTGCCGCCGGGGACGCCGGGCGTGTAGCCCAGGCTGACGCCGTCGATGTTGCCCAGCGCCAGGGCGGTCACCGACGGATTGTCTCCCTCGCTGAGGGTGGCGCTGACGCCGGTGAGGCCCTGGCCGACGGTGAGACTGACATTGCCTGCGACCGTGGCGCACACGACGGTGCCGTCGACCTTGTGTTCCTTGCCGTCGATGACGACGCGGGCGGTGCCCGCGCCGGTGGTTGCGGTGGCGTCGCCGGCCTCGACCGAGGCGGTTGCGGTCGCCGATGCGGTGGCGGTTGTGTCGCCGGGCGTGTCTTTTTTTTCGTT
>NZ_LT546207.1:5020519-5114914 GCF_900078665.2 Mycolicibacterium houstonense
CGGTTGTGTCGCCGGACGTGTCTTTGTTCTCGTTCGACGAACAGCCGGACAGGCCTGCGACGACGATCGCGGCGCCGCCGACGGCTACCAGGAACTCACGCTTCACCACTGCTCTCCTCACGGTTGTGCAGCCCACCGAGTGGTGGACTGTCAGCCAGAAGTATGGGGTTCGCGCAGGTCGTGGGTACGGGATTGGGCGAATTGCCGGATGTGATCTGGCGGGCCGCTGCGCGGGACGAAACGGGCGCGCCGGAGTGGTAGCCGTGGCCGACATCCCGGCCGCTCCGAATGAGCTTGGCCGTCAACCCTTTACGGCGTTCAGCGGGCCCGGAAGTAGACGAACGACCGGCATCGGGACGGGTGGATCCGCCTGATGCCGGTCGTTAGCTGTGATTGCCTGGGCAATGACCCCGGGTGGGCTATGGGCAGGTGACGGCGATGTCGAACGGCATGTCCACGGGAGTGCCCGGCTCGTTCGGATCGATGCCCATGCCGGTGCCGGTGATGGTGTAACCCTTGCCGTCGCGTGCGGCGACGACCGGAGCGCCCGACAGGCCGGACAGGTAGGTCAGCGAGGCGCCCTCGCCGTTCACGTCGCCGATGTTCACGGCCTGCACCGCCGGGGCCTCGCCCTCGGTCAGCACGACCGACGTAGGCATGTTGCCTTCGACGTTGATGGTGGTCAGCCCGTCCTTGGTCTCGCAGCTGACGCTGGTGACCGGACCGGCGTCGTTGGGGCCGAAGGTGACCCGGCCCTCGCCGGACTTCCCTGACGAATCCGATTCCTGCGAGGAGCATCCGGCGACTGCGGCCAGAAACACTGCACATCCGGTGGCGACGACGATTCCGCGGCTCATGACCAAATTCACGTCCGCAGTATGGTCGTGTCCGGCCCCATGACGGAAATCGGACGGGCATCCGGTTGAATACCGGGTGTGGACCAGCCGTATTTCACCGTGGAGGCCGAGTTGCCGGGCCGACTCGGCCGGGTCGGCACCATCCACACCCCGCACGGTGACATCCACACGCCCGCGTTCATCGCCGTCGGCACCGCGGCCACCGTGAAATCGGTGTTGCCCGAGACCATGAAACAGCTTGGTGCTCAAGCGATCCTCGCCAACGCCTATCACCTCTACTTGCAGCCCGGGCCCGACATCGTGGCCGAGGCCGGTGCGCTCGGCGCGTTCATGAACTGGCCGGGGCCCACCTTCACCGACAGCGGCGGCTTCCAGGTGATGTCGCTGGGTGTCGGATTCAAGAAGGTCCTGGCGATGGACACCACCCGGCTGCAGGCCGACGACATCATCGCCAAGGGCAAGGAGCGGCTGGCCGTCGTCGACGACGACGGCGTCACGTTCCGCTCGCACCTGGACGGTTCGAAGCACCGGTTCACCCCCGAGGTGTCGATCGGCATCCAGAACAAGCTCGGCGCCGACATCATCTTCGCGTTCGACGAGCTCACCACCCTGGTCAACACCCGCGGCTACCAAGAACAGTCGGTGCAGCGCACCCACGACTGGGCGGTGCGATGCGTTGCCGAGCATCACCGGCTGCAGGGCCTGGCCCCGGAACGGCCGCGGCAGGCACTGTTCGGGGTGGTGCAGGGCGCCCAGTACGAGGATCTGCGCCGTCGGGCCGCACGCGGGCTGGCCACGATCGGTGAGCAGGACGGGCCCGCGGAGGGGCTGAGCTTCGACGGCTACGGCATCGGCGGTGCCTTGGAGAAGCAGAACCTGGCCACCATCGTCGGCTGGGTCAGCAGTGAACTGCCCGCCGACAAGCCCCGGCATCTGCTGGGGATCAGCGAACCCGACGACCTGTTCGACGCGATCGCCGCAGGTGCCGACACCTTCGACTGCGTATCCCCGTCGCGGGTGGCGCGCAACGCGGCGGTGTACACGGCGACCGGGCGGTTCAACATCACCGGCGCCAAGTACAAGCGGGACTTCACCCCGATCGACGCCGAATGCGACTGCTACACGTGCGCCAACTACTCGCGGGCCTACATCCGGCACTTGTTCAAGGCCAAGGAGATGCTGTCGGCGACGCTGTGCACGATCCACAACGAGCGGTTCGTGATCCGGTTGGTCGATCAGATCCGCGCGTCGATCGTCGCCGGTGAGTTCGACGAGCTGCGGGCGCACGTGTTGGGGCGGTACTACGGGGTATCTCTGCGCTGAGCTGCCGCTTCTTTTACGCGTGCACAATAAATAGATGGCGACCGTCACCGACCATCAGGCGCATCAGGAGCTGGTGTTGCAGTTGCTGGATCCGGCCGGCCGGGCCGATCCGTACCCGGCGTACAACCGGATCCGCGAGTTCGGACCGCTGCACCTGCCCGAGAACAACCTCACGGTGTTCTCGTCGTTCGCCGATTGCGATGAGGTGCTACGCCATCCGGCGTCCCGCAGCGACCGGTCCAACTCCACCATCGCCCGGCGCCAGCTCGAGGCCGAGCCGCCCGAGCGTCCCCGCGGGCCGGCCAACTTTCTGTTCCTCGACCCTCCCGATCACACCCGGCTGCGCAAGCTGGTCAGTAAGGCGTTCGTGCCGAAGGTGATCAAGGCGCTGGAGCCGGACATCACCGCGCTCGTCGATGGGCTGCTCGACGACGTCGAACGCCGCGGCAGCCTGGACGTCATCGCCGATCTGGCCTACCCGCTGCCGGTCGCGGTGATCTGCCGGCTGCTCGGGGTGCCCGTCGAGGACGAGCCGAAGTTCAGCGACGCCTCCGCATTGCTGGCCGCGGCGCTCGACCCGTTTCTGACCTTGACCGGGCATGCCTCCGACCGGTTCGACGAGCAGATGGCGGCCGGGATCTGGATCAACGACTATCTGCGAGAACTCATCGACGCCCGCCGCAGCGTCCCAGGCGAGGATCTGATGTCGGGGCTGATCGCGGTCGAGGAGTCCGGGGATCAGCTCACCGAGGACGAGATCGTCGCGACGTGCAACCTGCTGTTGATCGCCGGCCACGAGACGACGGTGAACCTGATCGCCAATGCGACGCTGGCGATGCTGCGCCATCCCGACCAGTGGGCGGCGCTGGCCACCGACGCTTCCCGGGTGTCGTCGGTCATCGAGGAGACCATGCGGTACGACCCGCCGGTGCAGTTGGTCGGGCGAATTGCCGGTGAGGACATGAGGATTGGGGAGTTAACCGTCCCCGAAGGTGACTCCATGCTGCTTTTGCTGGCCGCGGCACACCGTGACCCGGCAGCCAACGAGCAGCCTGAGGAGTTCGACCCGGACCGCGACGCCATCCGCCACATCGGCTTCGGCAAGGGCCCGCACTTCTGCCTCGGCGCACCGCTGGCGCGGTTGGAGGCGTCGGTGGCGTTGTCGGCGCTCACCGCGCGGTTTCCCCATGCCCGGTTGGCCGAGGAGCCGGTGTACAAGCCGAACATGACATTGCGCGGGATGTCGACGCTGTCGGTCGCGATCTGACCGGCGGTGTACAAAAGCGGACGCTCGCGGAAGAGTGACGCCATGCCGCAAGAGCTGACCGCCGAAGAGGCCGCCGCGCGCCTGGACCCCGCCGACACGCTCGGGATCCCGCTGGGCCCGGGCCAGCCGCCCGCGTTCCTGCGGGCGCTCGGCGAGCGCGAGGACTGGACGGAGCTGCGCGTCTACGGCGCCCTGCTCGGTGTCGGCACCGAACTGTTCACCCGCCCGAACGTCCACTATCTGTCCGGTTTCTACGGCCCGTTCGAACGCGGGCTGCGGGAGATGGGCGCAAACGTCGAATTCGCGCCCGCGGACTTCCGCCGCTTCGCCCCGCTGCTCGAGCGTCAGGCACCCCGGGTAATGACGACGGTCGCGACACCGCCCGACGCCGACGGCTGGTGCTCGCTGTCGCTGCACGCGGGCGCCACGGTCGGCGAGTTGCGCCGGGCGGGTGCCGATCCGCAGCGGTTGCTCGTGGTCGAGGTATCGGACGCCTATCCGCGCACGCTCGGGCTCGGCGATTTTCGGCACGCGCTGCACGTCGACGAGATCGATGTCCTCGTGCACTCGAGCGACGCTCCGCTGGCGCTGCCCGGAGCGGCGCCCACCGACGTCGACCGGGAGATCGCGCGCCACGCCGTCGAGTACATCCCGTCGGGTGCCACGCTGCAGACCGGAATCGGCTCGATTCCCAGCCAGATCGCGACACTGCTGGCCGAGGGAGACGGCGGTGACTACGGGCTGCACAGCGAGATGTTCACCGACGGCTGCATGCAGTTGCACCGCGCCGGCAAGGTCACCAATGCTCGCAAAGGCCTGTACGACGGGGTGAGCGTGACCACGTTCGCGTTCGGCTCGACCGAGCTCTACGCATGGCTGGACGGCAACGAGGACGTGTCGTTCCTGCCCGTCGAGATCGTCAACGCGCCCGAGGTGATCGGCGCCAACAACGACATGGTCACCATCAACGGTGCGCTCGGGGTCGATATCCAAGGCCAGGTGGTCGCCGACACGATCGCCGGCGACCAGTTCAGCGGTATCGGCGGCGCCGAGGATTTCGTCGCGGGCGCCGGGCTGGAATTGTCGGACCGCTCGTTGATCTGCCTGCCCTCCACCTTCGACAAGGACGGCGTGCGTCAGTCGCGGATCGTGCCCTGGTTCGGTCCGGGTGCGGTGATCACCACGCCGCGCCATCAGGTCGACGTGATCGTGACCGAGTACGGCGCAGCCGAATTGGAGGGCAAGACCATTCGTGAGCGCGGGGAGGCACTGGCCGCTATCGCTCATCCGCAGTTCCGCGACGAGCTGTTGGCAGCGGCCCAGCGGGCGGCGAAGGGGTGCTCGCCGTTCGCGTGATCACCAGGGCCACCGCGATCACCCCGGCGGTGATCGCCGCCGTCGCGGGCCAGCCGAACCAACCCACCGCGGCCGCGCCGAATGCGGTGCCCAGACTGCCGCCGATGAAGTAGACCACCATGTAGGCGCTGTTGAACTGCGCCGGCGCACCGGGGTTGATCGCCAGCACCGTGCTCTGGTTGGCGACCTGCGCGGCGAACAGCCCGGCGTCGAACAGCCCGAGGCACACCAGCGTGACGGCGGTGCTGGACAGCGACCATCCCAGCGTGGCGGCGGCGGCAGCGGCGACGACAAGACCGATCAGGATGACCCGTCGCGCCCCGACACGGTCGACCCAGCTGCCCGCGATGCGGGTTGCGGCGATGCCGAGCAGGCCCGCGACGGCGTACAAACCGATGCGTTCGGGAGAGTACGAGAACGGCGGTTGAGCCAGCGCGACAGCGATACCCGACCAGATCGCGCAGAAGCCGAAGAACCAGAGGGTGCCGCGACCGGCGGCCACACGTAGGGCCGGGAACCGCACATAGAGCCCGGGCAATCCGCGCAGGGTGGCCAGATAACCCGAGGTGGTGCTGCGGCGCGCGCTGGGGATGACCACGAAGGCGATGGCGGCCATCGCCAGACAGGTTCCGGCGAAGACCAGAAGCGTGCCACGCCAACCGACCACTGAGGTCAGCCAGCCACCGACGATCCGGCCGCCGAGGATGCCTGCGGAGATCCCGGCCGTCACGATGCCCAGCATGGTGGCGCGTTCCCCGGCCGCCGCGAACCGTCCGGCCACCGAACTCAGTTGCGCGCCCACCGTCGATCCGATGCCGATGAGGCCGACGGCGAACCCCAGCATCCACGGCGTGGTCGCGGCCGCGTTCAGGGCGAACGCCGCGGCGAGGGCAGCGAACTGCAGTGCCAGAACAATTTTCGGAGAAAGTAGATCGACCAGCGGCACCAGTAATGCGAGGCCCAGCAGGTAGCCGACGGGCCCGCAGGCCAGGGCCGTGCCGATCGCCGTCACCGATGCCCCGACAGAGCCGGCCACCTCGGCGATCGCCGGTTGCAGGGGATAGATGGCGGCGGTGCCGACCGCGGCGGCGACGGCCATGAACCAGACCACGGACCGTCTGAGCCCGGCCCCGGATTCCGTTGAGAGAACGTCAGTTTCCACGCCGACGACGCTACGGACCACCCCGACCGATGGCTGGCGGGTAAACGACATCGCAGTGATGCCGTGAGATCTAGAGCGGGTTGAGGATCCGCTGCAGGAACTGGCGGGTGCGCTCTTCTTTCGGATCGCCGATCACCGCGGCGGGCGGCCCCTGCTCCAGGATCACCCCGCGATCGGTGAACAGCACCTGATCGGAAACCTGCCGGGCGAACTGGATTTCGTGCGTCACGATCACCAAGGTCCAGCCCTCGACGGCCAGGTCGCGGATCACCGCGAGCACCTCGCCGACCAGCTCGGGATCCAGCGCCGAGGTCGGCTCGTCGAACAGCACCACCTTGGGCCGCAGTGCCAGCGCCCTGGCGATGCCGACGCGCTGCTGCTGGCCGCCGGAAAGCTGATACGGATACTGGTCCTGCTTGTCGGCCAGCCCCACCTGGCCCAACAGCTCGCGCGCCTCGGCCAGCACCTCGTCGCGGGGCCGCTTCTGCACCACAAGGGGGCCCTCGGTGACGTTCTGCAGCACGGTCTTGTGTGGAAACAGGTTGTGGGACTGGAACACAAAGCCGCTCTGGGCGCGGTAGCGGCGCAGCTGGTCGCCCCGCACCGGCTTGGAGAAGTCCAGTTCGACCTCCCCGACCTTGACCACGCCCGCGTCCGGCACATCGAGTGCGTTCAGCGCGCGCAGCAGCGTCGTCTTGCCCGAACCCGACGGGCCGATCACGGTGGTCGCCGAGCCGCGCGGCACGGTGAACGACACGCCTTTCAGCACTTGGAAGTCACCGAAGGCCTTGTGGACGTCGGTGGCGACGATCCGGTCTTCGCGTTCTGTGGTCATCGCGCAACGTGCCTTTCCAGTCGGCGTTCCAGACGGCTCTGGCCGAATGACAGCACCAGGCAGATCACCCAGTAGTAGATCGCGGCCGTGCCGTACAGGGCGAAGAATTCGAACCTCGGCGCGGCGATGATCTGAGCCTGCCGGAGCAGTTCGGTCACCAGGATCGTCGACGCCAAAGATGTGTCCTTCACCAGCGAGATCAGGGTGTTCGACAACGGCGGTACCGCCACCCGCGCGGCCTGCGGCAAGATGATGCGCCGCAACGTGCCCGCGTAGTTCAGCCCGATCGTCTCGGCGGCTTCCCACTGCCCCTTCGGAATGCTCTGGATCGCCGAGCGGATGATCTCGGCCGCATAGCCGCCGACGTTGAGGCTGAACGCGATCACCGCTGCCGGGAACGGGTCGATCTTCACCCCGAACTCGGGCAGCGCGTAGAACACGATGAACAGCTGCACCAGCAGCGGGGTGCCGCGGATGATCGAGATGTAGAACCGCGCAACGGTACTCAGCACCCGATTGGAGGACAGCCGCGCCAGCGCGACGCCCAGCGCGATCACCAGGCCGATGATGAAGCTGATGATGGTCAGCGGGATCGTCATGGTGATCGCCGCCTTGGCCAACGGGCCCAGGCTGCCCAGGACCAGATCCCAGGTCGTCTTGGGGGTTTCGGCCGCAGCCGGTGCACCGGAGGCATCGGCCTTGAGGTAGCGCTGCGAGATGGCGGCCAGCGTGCCGTCGGCTCGCAGTTCGTCGAGAGCCCGGTTGAGATCGGGCAGCAGCCCGCTGTTCTTGCGGGCGGCGAAGCCCTGCTCGCTCTTCTCCCCGATCTTCCCGGCGATCTTGACGGTCTGGTCGCCGGTCTCGGCCAGGTAGGCGTACACGGCGATGCTGTCGTTGACCACCACATCGACCCGGCCCTGGTTGAGCAGCTTGATCGCCTGGGTGAAGCCCTCGACGGCCTCCACGCGCGCCCCGGCCTTGCGGGCGATCTCCGACCAGTTGCTGGTGGCGTTTTCCGCGGCGACCTTGCCCTTCAGATCGTCCAGCGTGGTGATCGAGTTGTCGTCGGCTCGGGTGACGATCACCCCCTCGCCGACCGAATACGGTTCGGACAGGTCGTATTTCGCCTTGCGTTCGTCGTTGATCGTCACCTCGTTGGCGACCACGTCGAAACGGTTGGCCTCCAGGGCGGCGAAGATCGAATCCCACGGGGTCTCAACGAATTCGACCCTGACGCCGAGTTTGTCGGCGACCGCTCTGGCCACGTCGACGTCATAGCCGGTCAACTCACCGGTGGTGGCGTCGTGATAGCTGAACGGGGCGTATACGCCCTCGGTGCCGACCCGCAGCACGCCGGTGGACGCCGCCGGGTTCTCGTCGCCTGATGCGCCGCATCCCGCGGTGAACAGTGCGGCGAGCACCACGATCACCGGCAGGGCTCGTCGTAGGTAAGACCTCACCGGCGCAACCTAACAATGGGACGCGGGTGTGCGAAGGGTTCTGCTCAACCGGGCCGGTATACCCAGGGGCGTCGCGGCAACCCCGCCGGGTCGAATCGCCGCAGCATGCCGTCGGGATCAAGGGCCGGCCACCCGAGCGATCGGCAGATCTGTTCCAGCGCGCGCTCGACACCGATCTCGGCCAGGGTCACGGCCCCGTCGCGTTTGGCCAACCGGGCGCCGTCCTCGTTGAGCACCAGTGGCACATGCGCGTAGATCGGCTCCGGATAGTCCAGCAGCCGGGCCAGATAGGCCTGGCGCGGCGAGGACGGCAGCAGGTCGTCACCGCGCACCACCTGGTCGACCCTGGATTCCGCGTCATCGACGACGACGGCGAGGTTGTAGGCGGGCACGCCGTCGCCGCGGCGCACCACGAAGTCGTCGACGATGCCGGTGTATGTGCCGTGCACGAGGTCGGTGACGGTGCCGACGAACGTGTCGGTGCGCAGCCGCAGCGCGGGCGGGCGGCCGGTCTCGGCCCGGCGGGTCGCTCGTTCGGGCTCGGTGAGGTCACGGCAGGTGCCGGGGTAGGCCCCCTCCGGCGCGTGGGGTGCCTGCGGGGCCTGGGCGATATCTCTTCTGCTGCAATAGCATTCGTAGAGCAGGTGCTCGGCCTGCAATCGTTCGATCACTGCGTCGTAGCGTGCACGGTGGGTGGTCTGCCACTGCGGCGGCTCGTCCCAGGTCAGCCCGATCGCGGCCAGATCCTCGATCTGCCTGGTGCCGATCTCGCTGAAGGTGCGGTCGTCGAGGTCTTCGACCCGCAGCAGGAACCGCCGCCCGGTGGATCGGGCGAACAACCAGGCCAGCACCGCGGTACGCAGATTCCCGATGTGCAGATCGGCAGACGGGCTCGGCGCAAACCGTCCAGCTGGGGCGAGGCTCACGCCCGCAATCTAGCTAATCGCGGTCCCAGGGCGCCCTCTCGCCCATCTTCTCGTAGTACTTCGCCAGGTGGCTCTTCACCCGGCCGATGTCGTCCTTCGGCAGATCGACACCACCCCGCGCACCTTCCATGATCCCGCCGGCGGCCATCACGCCCCGCGGCACGGCTTCCAGCTTGCCGCCGATCACGTCGGCGATCAGCAGCTTGTACGCGCTGAAGTTGTCCTTTTCGTTCTTGTCGTACCAGACGTGTGCGTCGCGGTATTTCTCGTTGGGTTCGTCCTGCGCGTCGGCCCACTTCCGGACGCGTTTCTCGGCGGCGTCGCCGTCCCACTCACGGTCCCGATCAGCCAGCGGCAGGTCCTGAAATGCTGTAACTGACATGTCGTTGGCATGCCCGGTCGCACGCGCGGGTAAACGCCGGATCAGCCGGGTGCCATGCCCGGGTTGACGGGTAGGCCCGGCAGCGGCGCCGATGACTTGCCGGTGGGCGGCGGCGCATCCTTCTCGATGTCGATCGTGCCGGTGTACTCACCGTTCACGTACTGATCGCTGTGCCAGCCGCCGTCGATGTCCTTGTACTCACAGCTGGAATACCGCTGCCCGCCGGACGTCGAGGTGTTGTAGGTACCGCCGGCGTCCTTGCATTCAGCCTTGATCGTGCCCTCCGGGATGGCGCTTGCCGCCGGTGCGGTCAGCAGGATCGCGCCGAATGCCACCGGCACCGCGGCCCATCGGAACCTAGTTTGCTTGATCGGGCAAGAAGTACGCTGTCCGGACATCATGGCCGCCTCTCGGCTTGGTTATTGAACTGCGCAAACAGATCGCCATCCGGCGCTCCGGCGCGGGATAACCAACTATCGCACCGAATTTGCTCCGTGTTACCGGGATAGGCCGGGAAGAATCTCGCCGAGGCTGAACGTGACCGGGCTTTCGAGCTGATCGAAGGTGCACGAGCGGGGATCCCGGTCCGGCCGCCAGCGGTTGAACTGGGCGGTGTGGCGGAAGCGTTGCCCCTCCATGTGGTCGTAGCGGACCTCGACCACGCGCTCGGGGCGCAGGGGCACGAACGACAGGTCCTTCCCCGCGTTCCACCGCGAGCCGCCGTATTTTCGCTGGGCTTGTTGCAGCGCCTCGGGGGTCTCGAACTGCGCGGCCCAGTTCCACGGGTGGCCATCGAACTCGGTGACCAGCGGTTGCAATTCGGCGACCAGTGCCCGCCGGGTCGCCATCGGGAAGGCACCGATCACCCCGACCGACGCGAGGCTGCCGTCGTCGGCGTAGAGGCCGAGCAGCAGGGAGCCGACGGCGTCTTCACCGGACTTGTGCAACCGGTACCCGGCCACCACGCAGTCGGCGGTGCGCTGATGTTTGACCTTGAACATGGCCCGCTTGTCCGGCTGGTAGGTCAGGTCCAGCGGCTTGGCGATGACACCGTCCAGGCCGGCGCCCTCGAAGTCGGTGAACCAGCGTTGGGCCGTGGGCAGATCGGTGGTGGCGGGGGTGAGGTGGAACGACGGTCCCGCCGCGGCCAGCGCGTCTGCGAGGGCGGCTCGCCGCTCGGCGAACGGGCGGCCGGTGTAGTCCACGTCGTCCAGGGCAAGCAGGTCGAAGGCGACGAAGGCGGCCGGGGTCTGTTCGGCCAGCATGCGCACGCGTGAGGTGGCCGGGTGCAGGCGCAGCTGCAGCGCCTCGAAGTCCAGACCGTCACCGAGCGGAAGCACGATCTCGCCGTCGATCACGCACCGTGCCGGCAGCTCCGCCGTCGCCGCCGCCACCAACTCGGGAAAGTACCGCGTCAACGGGCGTTCGTTGCGGCTGCCCAGCTCGACCTCGTCGCCGTCGCGAAAACAGATCGACCGGAAGCCGTCCCATTTCGGTTCGTACGACATGCCGGCGGGGATCTGCGCCACCGGCTTGGACAGCATCGGCGGCACCGGCGGCATCACGGGCAGGCGCATGGGCTCATGGGCCTCAGTAGTCTGCGGGATCCGGGCGTTCGATGCTGCGGGGCGTCAGGCCCAGCCCGCGCACGTGCGCGGCGATGGCGCCCAGACTGGTCACCCAGACATCGTCAAATCCGCACACGTAGTCGATCAGGTCGTCGAGCGCCTTGGCCCGCGACGGGCGGCCGGACACGAACGGATGATTGGTCAGCACCCACGCCGCCCCGGCCTCCCGGATCGCGTCGAACTCCAGGCGCCACACCTCGGTGGCCTTGACCGGGCTGTCGATCACTCCGGTGTCGTAGAAACCGGGAACGAAGCAGTACTGCTGGACATCGTCGAGGCCCCAGCCGATCGGGATCTCGACCAGTGAGCCGCCGCCTTCGACCGCGAGTTCGTACGGATGATCGGTATCCATCAAACTACTGTCGTACAGAAAACCTCTGTCCCGCAGTAGTTTCGGGGACTGCCAATTGAGTTCCCACATCGGGGCGCGATAGCCGACGGGCCGCACGCCGGTGATCTGCTCCAAGGTGTCGGACGCGCGGTCGAGGATCGCGGCCTCTTCGGTTTGGCTGAGGCCGCTCAACGGTTCGTGGAGGTAGCCGTGGTGGGCGATCTCATGGCCGGCGTCGACGATCGCGCGGGCCACGTCCGGGTAGCGGAACGCGGTGTAACCGGGCACGAAGAACGTCGAGGTGATGTTGTGCCGGGCAAGCATTTTCAGCAACCGCGGCATCGCGGTCAGTGGGCCGTAGGCCTGATGGCTGATCGCCGACATGCGATCAGCGTGCGCGTGCGAGATGCCCAGCATCGCGGCCTCGGCGTCGACATCGAATGTGAACGAGGCGGCGCACCGGGCGTCATCGGGCCACGGAACGGGCGCTGCTGGGGTGGTCATGGCGGCACCCTACCGGCGAGGCCGAACACCCGCGTCCTTGGTAGGGTTTCGGCAAAAATCGGACGCGGTGGTACTGATGTGATTACGGGCACAGGCCCACACTTGCGGGGCCGCGTCAGCGAATGTGCGGCCCTCCGGCGGCTCGTTTCGGGTGCCGGCGCGGGCGGCAGTGCGGTATTGGTGATACGTGGCGAAGCCGGCGTCGGCAAGACGGCGCTGCTCGGCTATGCCGTCGGGCAGGCGTCCGGATTCCAGGTGACCCAGGTGGCCGGGGTCGAGTCGGACATGGAACTGGCCTTCGCGGGCCTGCATCAACTGTGCGCACCGCTGCTCGGCCATCTCGACAAGCTGCCCGAGCCGCAGCGTGAGGCGCTGTCGGTGGCGTTCGGCCGTGGGGCGGGCCCCGCGCCGGACCGGTTCCTGGTCGGCTTGGCGGTGCTGAGCCTGCTNTGGTGGCCTGCCCGGATCGCCGCCGGTCCGGCACGCGGCGGCACTGCTGCTGGATGCCGCCAAGCGGCTGGAGAGTCTCGACGACGAGTTGGCCCGGGAGACCTACATCGAGGCGCTGGCTGCGGCGATGTACGCCTCACGAAGCGAACCCGAGGCGATGGTCCGGGCGGCCGAGGCAGCACTCGAAGCGGTCGAGGGAATCGTGGACCCGACGCGGCCCATCGATTTTCTGCTCATCGGGATGGCACGGCTGGTCACCGACGGGCTGCCCGCCGCGATCGATCACCTGCGCACCGCGCTGGAATTGTGGTGCGAGCATGCCCGGCACCACGACGGCAGAGCGCTGCACTGGTTGACGCTGGCGTTCCCGATCATGCAGGAGTCCGTCGCAGGAGAGATGTGGGACGACGGGTTGATCGACCGGGTGGCCACGGACATGATCGGCTACGCCCGTGCCACCGGGGCCCTGGCGATTTTGGCGCCGGCTATCGCCTACAAGGCCGGCGTGCACGTGCAAGAAGGTGAATTCATCACGGCCGCAAGGCTTATGGAAGAGGCGGATGCGATCTCGGCGGCGATCGGCCATCACCCGCTGAAGTACCACAAAGTGGAACTCGCGGCCTGGCGCGGCGACGCGAGTGAGGCGGGCGGTCTGATCGAGGCGGGCATGGCCGAGGGCACGGCCAAGGGTGAGGGGCGCTTGCTCGGGATCAGCGGATATGCCGCCGCGGTGCTCTACAACGGCCTGGGCCGGTACGACGAGGCATTGGCTGCGGCGCAGACGGCCTGTGAATACCACGACATGGGCTTCTACGGCTGGTGCCTGCTCGAGCTCGTCGAGGCCGCCGTGCGTACCGGCCGGCGCGACGCCGCCCAAGACGCCGTGCACCGCCTGGAGGCGGGGGCAGGTGCCAGCGGAACCGATTGGGGGCTGGGCACTTTGGCCAGTGCACGCGCCCTGCTTGCTGTCGATGACGATGCCGACGCGCTGTTCAAGGAGGCCATCGAACGGCTGGGACGGTGCGGTGTGGGGGTGCAATTGGCGCGTACCCATCTGCGCTACGGCGAATGGTTACGCCGACGCAAGCAACGCACCCCCGCGCGTGAACACCTCACTACCGCGTACGAGATGTTCACCACGATGGGGGCCCAGGCTTTCGCCGAACGTGCCCGCCGCGAGCTGACCGCGACCGGTGAGAAGGTGCGCAGGCAACCGTTGGCGTCAGGGGACGAGTTGACCGCGCAGGAGGCGCAGATCGCGCAACTGGCCCGCGACGGGCTGACCAATCAGGAGATCGGCGCGCAGCTGTTCATCAGCACCCACACCGTTGAATGGCACCTGCGCAAGGTATTCGTCAAACTGGGTGTGAAATCGCGCAGGCAACTGCGATCCGTGTCGTGGGGCAGCCGATAGGCCACGACTTTCGACCACGCGGTTTCAAGGGTCCCAAGTATGCCGGCCGCGGACAGTCTGAGTGCCATGGCGACCATCCTGTTGCAGACCACGATCCCGGCGAACCCCGACGACTGGGATGTCGATCGATTCTCGATGCTGGCGGCGGAGCTACGCGCGGCCGGTCACGAGGTGCTGACCCGCAATCGGACCGCACACAGTGAACAGGATCCGGTGCTCAGCCACATCGACGAGCTCGGATTCGACCAGCTGTGGTTGATGGCCGTCGAGGTGGGCAATGGCCTGACGTCCGAGGAGTGCGCGGCGATCAGAAGGTTCCGGGAGCTCGGCGGCGGGGTCCTGACCGCGCGAGACCACCAAGACCTGGGCAGCTGCCTGATGGGGCTGGGCTCGCTGGGCCAGGTCAACGAGTTCCACGACCCCGCACTCGACGCGGCCTCGCGTTGCGACGACCAGGACAACCCGCACATCGCGTGGCCCAACTACCACTCCGGGGCCAATGGCGACTACCAGCCGGTGTTGGCCCCGGAGCCGGTGCACGAACTGTTGCGCACCGCCAGGACCGCCAGTGGCCGCATCGAGTGGTTCCCGGCCCACCCGCACGAGGGCTCCGTCTCGGCCGCGGTTCCGTGCGCCACGGTGGTGGCCCGGGGCCGCAGCGCCGCGACCGGTCGGCGGTTCAACCTCGCGGTGGCACTCGACGGGGAATGCACCCCGGCCGGCAGGCCCATGGGCCGGGCGGTGGCGGAGTCGACGTTTCACCACTTCGCCGATTACAACTGGGAACTGGACTGCGGCGCACCGTCATTCGTCACCGATCGGCCCGGCGGTCAGATGAAAGACGATCCGTCGCACCTGGCGGTGTTCATGGATTACATCCGCAATCTGGCCTCCTGGCTGCAGCCGGAAGACCACCATTAGGCGGGGTGTGAATTCGGATGTTTCTGGCTACTCGATAACCGCCACGAGGTCCGGCCGAGTCGCGAGGCAAGAGCGGGAGCACCGGGTTTCAGGCGGCCCAATGGGTATGCGTCAAGCAGAGCGTGGCTGGTCCCACCCGCCGCCGGACCGATCCAGCCGAACCGCCGGAGAAATCGGCCGCCAGGAGGTGTATGACCGATGCCCAAGCAGGAAGGCCCCGGTGTTCCGCCGCCGTCGAAGGTGCAGGAGTTCACCCTGCCCGACATCGTCTCGCTCGAGGAATGGCAGGTGGCCCGCGCCGAACTGCTGGCCGAAGAGAAGGCGTTGATGAAGGCGCGGGACAGGCTGGCCGCCAAGCGTCGGTCGCTGCCGATGACGCCGGTGCGCACCGACTACCGCTTCGTCGGACCCGACGGCGAAGTCGATCTGATGGGCCTGTTCGGCGGGCGGCGCCAGCTCATTGTGTATCGCTTCTTCTATGCCCCCGACGTCGAGAACTGGCCGGATGGAGCCTGTTCCGGCTGCTCGATGGTGGCCGACACCGTGGTCCATCCGGCGCACCTGGCCGCTCGCGACACCACCCTGGTTTTCGTGTCGGCCGCCCCGCAGGATCGCATCGCACCGCTCAAGAGCCGGATGGGATGGGAGCACATTCCGTTCTTCACCCTGATCGGCGACGACTTCTCCCGCGACTTCGGCGTCGAAGAGTACTTCGGACTCAACGTGTTCGTCAGCGACGGAGAAGGTGTCTATCGCTCCTACTTCGTCAACGGGCGCGGCATCGAGGAGATCGGCCCGGTGTGGTCGTTTCTCGACATCACGCCGCTCGGCCGCCAGGAGTCCTGGCAGGAGGTTCCGCCCGGGCGGCCGCAAGGACCTGCGTATGACTGGTGGCGGCTTCACGATGGCTACGGCGACATCGTCCGATGAATCGGCGGCGGCGCGGCGGTCTAGATCCATGAGAACCGATGAACCAGGATGGTGATTGTGGACCTACCCGTACTGCCGCCGCTGGAACCGATGCTCGCCAAGGCGCAGGTGAAGGTGCCTGACGAAGCGGGCGTCTGGTCCTACGAGCCGAAATGGGACGGCTTCCGGGCGCTCGTGTTCCGCGACGGCGACGAGGTGGTGCTGCAGTCCCGCAGCGGCAAGGAGTTGGGCCGCTACTTTCCCGAGTTGCTCGTCGCATTGCGCGACGAACTCGCCGATCGCTGTGTGCTCGACGGTGAAGTCGTGGTGCCGCGCCCGATCGGCGGCCGGGTCCGCCTGGACTGGGAGTCGTTGTCGCAGCGCATCCATCCGGCCGAATCCCGGATCCGCATGCTGTCCGAGCAGACGCCCGCGCACTTCATCGGATTCGACGCCCTGGCCGCCGGTGACCGCTCGCTGCTCGCCGAGCCCTTCCGGGCGCGGCGCGAGGCACTGATCGAGGCGGTCAAGGCCAAGGAGTGGTGCCATGTCACCCGGACCACCACCGACCCCGAACTCGGCACGCAGTGGCTCAAGACGTTCGAGGGTGCCGGCCTGGACGGGGTGATCGCCAAGAAACTCGACGGCCCCTATCTGCCGGGCAAGCGGGAGATGGTGAAGGTCAAGCACCACCGCGACGCGGACTGTGTGGCCATCGGCTACCGCATCCACAAGAGCGGTGAAGGCATCGGATCGATCCTGCTCGGTCTTTACCGCGACGACGGCGAACTCCAGATGGTCGGCGGCGCAGCATCGTTCACCGCCAAGGACCGGCTCAAGCTGCTGGCGGATCTGGAACCGCTACGCGAGGGCGACGAGGTGCGCGAAGGTGACCCGAGTCGGTGGAACTCGGCGGCCGACAAGCGCTGGATTCCGGTGCGCCCCGAGCGGGTGTGTGAGGTGGCGTATGACCAGATGGAAGGTAATACCGTGCACGGGAGACGTTTCCGTCATGCCGTGAAGTTCCTGCGTTGGCGCCCGGACCGGGAGCCGACCAGCTGCACGTTCGGCCAGCTCGATGTGCCACTGAACTACGACCTGCACGACGTGCTCGCGGGGGAGGACTGAGATGGCTGAAAAAGCTGGAGGAGCAACCGAACTCGACGTCGACGGGATCAAGGTCCGGTTCACCAGCCCGGACAAGGTCTACTACCCGAAGCTGGGCAAGGGCGGCACCAAGGGCAAGCTGATGGAGTATTACCTCAGCGTCGCCGACCGGATGGTGGCCCTGCTGAAGGACCGGCCCACCCATCTGCAGCGGTTCCCCGACGGCATCGAAGGGGAGGAGATCTACCAGAAGCGGGTGCCGCAGAAGCATCCCGACTATCTGGAGACCTGCGTCGTGACGTTCCCGTCGGGGCGTACCGCCGATGCGCTCAAGGTGACCCACCCCGCGTCGATCGCATGGGCCGCGCAGATGGGCACCATCACGTTGCACCCGTGGCAGGTCCGGTGCCCGGACACCGAGCATCCCGACGAGCTGCGGATCGACCTGGATCCGCAGCCGGGCACCGGTTTCAAAGAGGCCAGGACGATCGCCTGCGATGTGCTCAAGCCACTGCTCGACGAGCTCGGCCTGGTCGGCTACCCGAAGACCTCCGGCGGTCGCGGCGTGCACATCTTCCTGCGGATCAAGACCGACTGGGATTTCATCGAGGTCCGCCGGGCCGGGATCGCTCTGGCCCGCGAGATCGAGCGCCGTGCCCCCGACGCGGTGACCACGTCGTGGTGGAAGGAGGAGCGGGGCGAGCGGCTGTTCATCGACTACAACCAGAATGCCCGCGACCGCACGTTCGCCTCGGCCTATTCGGCCCGCAAGACGCCGATCGCCACCGTCTCGACCCCGCTCAGCTGGGATGAGTTGCGTGATGCCGACCCGGACGACTACACGATCGCGACGGTGCCGGATTTCCTTGCCGGACGCGAGGATCCGTGGGCTGATATCGACTCGAAGCAGCAGTCGCTGAAGCCATTGCTCGATATGGTGGCCGCCGACGAAGACCGCGGCCTCGGTGATCTGCCGTACCCGCCGAGCTATCCGAAGATGCCGGGTGAGCCGCCGCGCGTGCAGCCGAGCAAGAAGGTCGCCGAGAACTGGGACGAGGACGGCAACCGCCGCCAGGATTGACCGCCGCTGCTCACCGGAACTGCCCGAGGGTGACCGTTGCCGACCCGAATGCCGGACCCTGCGTCGTTGTCGTCATTCTGCGGCTCCCAACGGGTCGATCTGCTCTGCGGTGGCGTCATCGGCCGCGGTGGAAAGGCTGAGGGCCTCCCATTTCTCGTCCTCGGCGAGCAGATCGCGTCCCGCAGCGGTGGCGTAGCGGTAGGCATCGGGGCCGACGAGCAACCGCTGTGGCGGATCGGACATCTCGGCGATGGTGAGGACGAGTCCGGCCACCTTGGCGGGATCACTGGCTCCGAGGTTCTCCGGAGTGCTCTGGGCGATCGATGTGCCGACGGTGTCGGCGTATTCCTCGCGGACTGTGGCGACGCGCATCGACGATCCGGCCCAATCAGTGCGCATCCCACCGGGTTCCAGGACCGTGACCTTGATGCCGAGAGGAGCGACTTCCTGTGAGAGGACGCCGGAAAATCCGGTGACCGCCCACTTCGCGGACTGGTAGGCGCCCAGTCCGGCCCGTACGAGTCGTCCGCCTACCGAGGAGATCTGGACGATGTGGCCGGCCCGCTGGGCTCGCATCACGGGTAGTGCGGCTTGGGTGAGCCGGACGACGCCGAAGAAGTTGGCGTCGATCTGGGTCCGGAAGTCGTCGAAGTCGAAGTCTTCGATGGCGGCCATGTTCGCGTAGCCGGCGTTGTTCACCAAGACGTCGAGTCGGCCGAATCGTTGGACCGCGGTGGCCACCGCTGCGCGCACCTGGTCGTCGTCGGTCACGTCGAGTTCGACTACGGCGAGGCGATCCGGCTCCCGGCCGGCGAGGTCGGCCAACGCGTCGGGGGAGCGGACGCCGGCGACGACGCGGTGTCCGGCGTGCAGCGCGGCCTCGACGATCGCGCGGCCCAGACCGCGGGATGCGCCAGAGACCAGATAGACGGATGACCGTGCCGATACCTCAGTGCTCATCACTCACTCCTTTGTCTACGTCTGTATACCTACGACAGGTATACAGACGTAGACTTGCGGCGGGATATTCCCTAGCGTGGGCGGCATGGGTTCTTCACGGCCACGCAACGCGGCCGCCACCCGCGAGGCGATCCTGCGATCGGCGATCCGCCACTTTGCGCTGTCCGGATATGACGGCGCAGGCGTTCGGGAGATCGCACAGGACGCCGGGGTCACCGCGATGTTGGTGAACCGCTACTTCGGGTCCAAGGAGCAGCTGTTCGTCGAGGCGGTCGAGACGTCGTTCGCGCCACCGACAATCGTCGCCGAGAAACCGGACGCCCTCGCCCGCGATGCCGCGACTGCACTGGTCGAACGCTCCGACCCGGACGCCGACCCGCTGGAGCCGTTCCTGATCATGCTTCGCTCGGTGTCGAACCCGGCCGCGGTGGACATCGTGCGCGACGCGATCGCCCGCCACGTCGGCCGGCGGTTGGCCCGCCAGCTCCCCGAGTCCGGACGGCAGCTGCGCACCGATGCCATGTTGTCCGTGATGAGCGGTGTCCTGCTGATGCGCCGGGTGATGCGGAGCCCGGGTTTGACCGACTGCGACACCGGCCAGTTGACCGACCTGTTCGAGCGCCTGTTCTCCGCGATCATCGACGCCGACCTCGGCTGAGTCTCGGCCCGCTCAGGAGCCCAGCATCAGGTCGAGGAAGCGTTCGTAGCGGTCCGCGGTGGTGAGCGCCTCGGCCGAGTCCATGAGGTGCAGCGCTCCGATGCCGGTCGCGAAGGTGGCCTGACCGCGCAGGGCGGCATCGTCAGGGCTGAATCCGTAATCGAGGTAGGCCTTGGTGACGGCGACCAGCACGCGGTGATCGGCCGCCCGCACGTTGGCCGCGGCGATGTCGTCGGATCTGGCCCACTCGCGCATCGCCCGTTCCAGCGTCCAGTGCCGGGGGCTGAGCAGTTGTTGCATCATGCCCGAGAGACGTTCGCGCGGTGGCAGACCCTCAAGCTCGGCCAATGACCGGCGGTCCTGTTCCAGGAACGCATTCCACGATGCGACCAGCGCGGCGCGGTAGCCCTTCATATCGGTGAAGTGCCAGTAGAAGCTGCCCCGGGTCGCGCCGATCTGCTGGCAGAGTCGCTCGATCTTGAGGGCCCGCACCCCGTCGGAGGCCAACAGCGCGTAGCCGGCCTGGATCCAGTCGTCGGCGGTCAAGCTGCCGGGCGTGCCCTTACGTTCGCCTGCCATCCGAACAGGGTAAGACGGACGCTCCTTATCCAGCGGCCGGCAGGTGCATGCCGAACGGCACCGCGCTCAGCAGGGTGACCGGCACGGCAGCCCCGCTGGGCACCGGGTAGTGCCGCTGCTCGCCGGGGCGGGCGCCGACGATGGCCTCGCCCAACGGCGACTGCACGGAATACACCTCCAGGTCGCCGTACTCGGCGCCGCGGATGCCGAGCAGGAACGTCTCGATCTCACCGGTCTCGTCGAATCGCACGGTCAGCACCATGCCGGGCTCGGCCACTCCGTCGTCCGGCGGGTCCTCGCCCACCACGGCGTTGAGTAGCAGATCGTGGATCTGCTGGATGCGGGCCTGGCGGGCCCGCTGAACGGCCACCTGGTTCTCGTCGGAATCTTCGGCCGCTTCGGTGGAGATCAGCTCGCGCAGCGTCGACAACTCGGTCTGGAGCCGTTCGTAGGCTTGTGGGGACAACCAAACACGTTGGCTTACAGTCATTTCGATGTCCTTCCGATGATGCGGAAATGCCGTCAGGGGCGGGTCTTGCGCGCCGCCCCTGACGGCTTTGTCGGCCCGTCAGGGCAACGTCATGAATCGTCAGCGCAGCGGGTTGAATTCCCGCAGCACCTCGGGTTGCTTTCCGGTGGTGATGTATTCGGTCAGCAGCCGTCCGGTGACCGGACCATGGGCCAGGCCCCACATGCCGTGACCGCCCGCGACGTAGATGCCTTGGGCCACTTCACCGATCAGCGGCCGGCCGTCCGGGGTGACCGGCCGTGGACCCACCCACACGTCGGTGCGGTCATCCCAGTCCACCCCGTCGAGCAGCGGCGCGGCCGAGGCGACGATCGCGTCGACCCGGGGCGGCTGCAGCGGATCGTCGGGCGAGCGGAACTCCATGGTTCCGGCCACCCGCAACCGACCTTGGTAGGGCGTGCAGGCGACGCGCGCGTCGGGCAGGTAGATCGGGCCGAGGAGCGGGCGTCGCACCGGCACGGTGAACGAGTACCCGCGTCCGGCCCGCACCGGTGTGCGGACCCATGGCTTGGCCAGCCGGGACAGCCACGCGCCGGTGGCGATCACCGCGGCGTCGGCGTTGAGGGAACGGTCGGGCAGGTCGACGGCGACGCCGGCGCCCGCGGGCCGGATTCCGGTGACCTCGCCGGTGATCAGCTGCGCACCCCTGGCGGCGACGGCATCGCCGAGTGCGTGGACGAACCGGCCCGGGTCGACGAAGCGCTGGCCCTCGACGCTGATGCCCGCGGTGATCGCCGGCGATGCCAGCGGGACGTGCTCGCGCAGCATCGCGCCGGACAGGCCGGTCACCGTCACGGTCTGGCCGGCCGCGGCCATCCGGCGCAGCTCGGTCATCAGATGTTCGGCCTGGCGTTCGGTCTCGAACAGCGCTGTGATCGGTCCGTCAGTGGTCGGCACCGCGACCCCGTTCGAGGTCAGCACGTCGTAGGCCTCGAGGCACTCCTCGTTGAGCGGCACGTTGGCCTTGGCGACCCGGGTCCACGACGAGAGCCGGCAGTTCATGGCGAAGCGGGCCAGGAACGCCCACAGCCCGGGGTCCGAGGAGAACGGGATGTGCAGCGGCGCGGCCGGATCGAAGAGTGAGCGCAGGCCGTAGCGCAGCACGCCGGGGTCGTTGAGCGGGATGGTCAGTGTCGGTGAGATCCAGCCGGCGTTACCCCAGGTCGCACCCGCGGCGACGCCGGTGCGGTCTACGACGGTGACCTCGACCCCGCGTTCCTGCAGAAACCATGCGGTGGACAGGCCGACGATGCCTGCACCCACGACGACCGCTGACCGCGGTCCGCCATCAATGCGTTCGACACCCATGGGTCCATGGTGAGCGCGATTCGATCGGCGAGGTTTGTAGCGCACCGACAAACGAGCAGGTGGTGATTGTCGTTCTACGACAGTTCTTCGGTCGCGGCGAGTTCGATCATCATCGCCAGTCGTTTACGCGCATCGTCCAGGCTGAGCTGCGTCAGCTCGGACATCTTGCGCAGCCGGTAGCGCACGGTGTTCTCGTGCACGCCCAGCTCCTGTCCGGCGGCGGTGAGATCTCCTTGCGCTTCCAGCCAGGCGCGCAGCGTGGCCGCGTACTGGGTCCCGTGTGCCTGATCGTGGGCCCGCAGCTCGGCGACCGGTCCGCGCTGTGGGGCGCGGCCGGAGCTGGCCGCGATCCGCAGCCGCTGCAACAAGATGTCGTCCCAGGCCTCGTCGTATNACTCGGCGCCGCGGATGCCGAGCAGGAACGTCTCGATCTCACCGGTCTCGTCGAATCGCACGGTCAGCACCATGCCGGGCTCGGCCACTCCGTCGTCCGGCGGGTCCTCGCCCACCACGGCGTTGAGTAGCAGATCGTGGATCTGCTGGATGCGGGCCTGGCGGGCCCGCTGAACGGCCACCTGGTTCTCGTCGGAATCTTCGGCCGCTTCGGTGGAGATCAGCTCGCGCAGCGTCGACAACTCGGTCTGGAGCCGTTCGTAGGCTTGTGGGGACAACCAAACACGTTGGCTTACAGTCATTTCGATGTCCTTCCGATGATGCGGAAATGCCGTCAGGGGCGGGTCTTGCGCGCCGCCCCTGACGGCTTTGTCGGCCCGTCAGGGCAACGTCATGAATCGTCAGCGCAGCGGGTTGAATTCCCGCAGCACCTCGGGTTGCTTTCCGGTGGTGATGTATTCGGTCAGCAGCCGTCCGGTGACCGGACCATGGGCCAGGCCCCACATGCCGTGACCGCCCGCGACGTAGATGCCTTGGGCCACTTCACCGATCAGCGGCCGGCCGTCCGGGGTGACCGGCCGTGGACCCACCCACACGTCGGTGCGGTCATCCCAGTCCACCCCGTCGAGCAGCGGCGCGGCCGAGGCGACGATCGCGTCGACCCGGGGCGGCTGCAGCGGATCGTCGGGCGAGCGGAACTCCATGGTTCCGGCCACCCGCAACCGACCTTGGTAGGGCGTGCAGGCGACGCGCGCGTCGGGCAGGTAGATCGGGCCGAGGAGCGGGCGTCGCACCGGCACGGNGCGGGCCTCGAACAAGGCCCGTAGTCGCTGCGGTGCTCGCCGGCTCAGGATCGTCTCGGCCCGGGCCGGATCGGCGTGCTGTTGCAGCCGGGAGTAGGCCAGCACCGCACTGCGCCGGTCCTCGATGGTGACCGCGCCGCCGACCGTGTCGGCAAGACTGTCGGCGAGCGCGAACAAATCGGTTGGGCCACGGCCGGATTCGGTCTCCCGGCCCTCCAGCACCACGCCGTAGACCACGGCGGCGAGCTCGCTCCAGGAGACCTCGGGCTCGACCGCCATCACCGCGATGCGGACGCCGGCCATCGACTCGTCGTCGGGCCCCTCGGCGCCGCGAACCAGCACCACCACGGCACGCGCCGCCGTCGCCCACCGCACCGCCTCGGCGACGGATTCGGCGCCGACCGCCAGCAGGACGTCTCCGATGACCCGGCCGGGCTCGTGCATGACCACGCTGCGCAGCTCGGTCGACCGTGGGGCCGGGCAATGGCGCAGCCGCACCCCGTAGCCGCCCAGCACGTTGATCAGGCGGTCGAGCGTGACCACGGACTACGGCCCAGCGGCCAGCGTGGCCTTGCCGTTGTGCTGCTGGCCGGCCCGGTCGATCCAGGTCAGTCCGACGACGTCGCCGGGGTAGTGCCGATCGAGAACCAGTGTCAGGGTGCGCGCCGAGTCGAGCGAGGTGCCGTCGATGGAGGTGAGCAGATCGCCCGGGATCAGGCCGGCCGCCTCGGCCGGGCCGCCGGGCACCACGTCCTGCACGATCACACCGCCGTTCTGCTGCTGCGCGGTACGTACACCGACGCCGAGCATGGTCGGCGGCCCGATATGGACCGAAGGCGACGGGGTGCGCGAGCGGATCTGCCCGGCGATACCCATCGCGTCATTGATCGGGATCGCGAACCCCTTGCCGCCGGGCCCCATCCGAAAGTTCACCGACGCAGCGGTGGTCATGCCGACGACCTGGCCGGCCGAGTTGACCACGGGACCGCCGGAGTCGCCCGCACGGACGGGCGCGGCGAACTCGAACAGGCCGTTGATCTCGTCGGTGGCTCCGGTCAGTTCGTCTTCGGCGTTGACGGTGCGGCCGAATGCGCTGACGGTGCCGACCTCGCGGGTCAGCGGCGAGCCGGTGCCCCCGGCATTGCCGAGCGCGACGACGAGATGGCCCGGCGCGAGTGCGGTCGAATCACCGATCGGCGCCGGCAGCAGGCCGGTCGCGCCGTGCAGCTGCAGCACCGCGATGTCGTGTTGACGGTCGTAGCCGACCAGGTCGGCCGGGAACTTCTGGCCGCCGACCGTGGCGTTGATCGTGTTGGCGCCCTGGACGACGTGGTAGTTGGTCAGGACTTCCCCGCCCGGGGACAGCACGATGCCGGTGCCGATGCCGTACGCCTGCTGATAGTCGACCACGGTGTCGATGCGGGCCACCGACGGTTCAACCTGCGCCGCCACCGCCTCGGGGTCACCGGGCGCGGCGCCGGCGGGTGCTAGTGGGGCGACGATGGCTGCTGCGGCGGTCAGTGCCACCGCGAGGATCGTCCGGAACGAAGGTGAGCCCAGTTTGCTCATATATCCATCTTGGCTGCGCGAGCGTCGGCTGTCGACGCGATAGGTGCGGGTCAGTCCTCGACGGAGACTTCGCCGCGCTTCCGCCACCCGCGCCGCGACGTGCCGCTCTTGCTGGAAGGCCGCCGGTTACGCAGGGCCTTGCTGTCGTCGGAGGGAGCCTCGTCGGTGGTTTCCTCGGCCGTTTCCTCGGCCTCGTCTACCTCTTTGGACTCGTCGACCTCTTCGGTCTCGTCGACCGCTTGCGTCTCGTCGGTCGCGTCGGCCTTTTCTGCCTCGTCAGCCGCTTCGGTCTCTTCCGCCTCGGCGTCGGCCTTCTTGCGGCCGCGTCGCTCGGCCTTCTCGCGGGTCTTGACGGGTTTGGGCGGCGGGGGTGGCAGTTCGGCGACGAACGCCAGGTAGAAGCCGAAGACTCCGAGCAGCGCGATGGCGGCGGCGGCGCCGTAGATGCCGAAGAGCCACGGGCCGAAGCTGTCCAGCGACATCCAGATCTCGGCGATCGCGGTGCCGACGATCAGCACGGCCGCCACCACATGCAGGGCAATCGAGGCGGTCCGCAGCTGCAGGGCCATCTGCGGCGTCGACAGCTCGGGGCGCTTGGTCCGCTGCAAGGTGAACACCACCGGCAGGGCGGCCAGGCCGATCAGCACGCCGGTCACGATGCGCAGGATCAGGCCGAGTGTCGGGGAGGTCTGGCCCGTGAGCTCGGGCCAGCGGGGGAGGACGAAAAAGAAATAGAGGCCGGCGGCCACGATCGAAAACGATGCGTGCCAGATCACCGCGACGGTGCGGCCCATACTCCTCCTCGGGTACGTAATGGGCCGGGGTGCGAGCCGCTGATCAGGGTTGAATCAGCAGGTCGCACCCCGGACCCGAGCGCGGAGGATAGGGGATTTGAACCCCTGAGGGCTGTTAACCCAACCCGCGTTCCAGGCGAGCGCCATAGGCCACTAGGCGAATCCTCCGTCGGCAATCCTAACTGACGCGTGAACCGCTCCCGTAAACGCCGGGGGGAGGGCCGGGTATTACACTCACAGTGGACCCCGCGCGGCGTCCATCCTGTGAACTCCCCCAGGGCCGGAAGGCAGCAAGGGTCAACGGGCTCTGGCGGGTGCGCGGGGTCCCCTTATGTTCAGCATCTGTGAAAGGCGCGCGGTGTCGTTCCAGTCCCTCGGCCGCGACGATCTGCTCGCGCAGCACGAAATCCAGCAGCGCAACTATGCCGAGCTGCAGGCCAAGAAGCTGAATCTCGATCTGACCCGCGGCAAGCCGGCTCCCGAGCAGCTGAATCTGTCCAACGCGCTGCTCTCCCTGCCCGGCGAGGATTATCGGGACCGGGAGGGCACCGACACCCGCAACTACGGCGGTCTGCACGGCCTGCCCGAGCTGCGGGAGATCTTCGGTGAGCTGCTGGGCATCCCGGTGCAGAACCTGATCGCGGGCAACAACGCCAGCCTGGAGATGATGCACGACGTCATCGTGTACTCGCTGCTGTACGGCGGGGTGGATTCGGTGCGTCCCTGGGTGCAGGAACCGGTCGTGAAGTTCCTCTGTCCCTCGCCCGGATATGACCGTCACTTCGCGATCACCGAGTCCTTCGGCATCGAGATGATCCCGGTGCCGATGCGCGAGGACGGGCCGGACGTCGATCTCATCGAGGAACTCGTCGCCGCAGATCCGGCGATCAAGGGCATGTGGTGCGTCCCGGTGTACGGCAACCCGACCGGGGTCACCTACTCGTGGGAGTCCGTCCGTCGCTTGGTCCAGATGCGCACGGCGGCAAATGATTTCCGGTTGATGTGGGACAACGCCTACGCCGTCCACACGCTCACCGACGAGTTCGTCCGCCAGGTCGACGTGCTGGGCCTGGCCGAGGCGGCCGGCAACCCGAACCGGCCGCTGGTGTTCGCCTCCACCTCCAAGATCACCTTCGCCGGCGCCGGCGTGAGCTTCCTGGGCGGCTCGCTGGGCAACATCGCCTGGTATCTGCAGCACGCGGGCAAGAAGTCGATCGGGCCGGACAAGGTCAACCAGTTGCGCCACAGCCGTTTCTTCGGCGACGCCGACGGCGTCCGGCTGCAGATGCAGCGCCACCGTGAGCTGATCGCCCCCAAGTTCGCGTTGGTCGCCGAGATCCTCGAGGACCGGCTGGGCGAGTCGAAGATCGCGTCGTGGACCGACCCCAAGGGCGGGTACTTCGTCAGCCTCGACGTGTGGCCCGGCACCGCCAAGCGCACCGTCGCCCTGGCCAAGGACGCCGGTATCGCGGTGACCGAGGCGGGCTCGGCGTTCCCGTACCGCAAGGACCCCGAGGACAAGAACATCCGCATCGCGCCGACGTTCCCCTCGCTGGCCGACGTCCGTGAGGCGATCGACGGCCTGGCCACCTGCGCGCTCCTGGCTGCGACCGAGTTTCTTTTGCGTTGACTTTGAACTGACGCCGCATTTGTGCGAGTAGCGGTGTGCGTGGGTTCAAAGTCAACAGCCGAGTTCCAGTGGCGGACCGGCCAGCGGCGGCCGGCGCGGCGTGATCCCGAGCTGTGGCCGCCAAAGTCGGTCCCACTCGCGCTGCACCCGGGCGATGATGGCGGGCCGTCGGTGTCCCGCGGCCACTCTCACGTGGGTCCAGCCGACTCGTGCGATGTAGTCGGCACGGGTGATGTCATAGCCGAGCTGATCGGCGTGCTGCGCCCCCTCGTATTCGACCGCCAGCGTCAGTTCCTCCCAGCCCATGTCGAGGAAATACATCGGGTAGCCGTCGGGCCCGAGCACGGGTATCTGTGTCTGCGGCCGTGGAAAACCTGCGTCGACGAGCATCAGCCGCAGCCAGGTTTCTTTCGGGGACTGGCCGCCGGGGTCGTATAGATCCAGCGCCCGTTCGAGTTGCCGCAGGCCACGGGCGTGGCGGTGGTGTGCGGCGAGTGCCAGCACGTCGTCCGCCTTCACTCCGGTGGCGCGAGCAAGTGCGTCGAGCCGTGCGACGGCCGCGCCGATCGACCCGCGGCGCCCAAGGTCAAAAGCAGTGCGCTCGACGCTCGTCACCGACAGGCCGTCGATGCGCGTGACCTCCCCGTCGAGGATCAGGTCCTGTCGCGTGATCACCTTCTCGGGTGGCTTGGTCTTGGTGCTGATCAACTCGATCGGAACGTCGTCGGCCACCCATTTCGCGCCGTGAAGTGCCGATGCGGCCGCTCCTGCGATCACCGCGTTACGGCCCGACCACAACCATGCCGCCGTGCTGCGTTGCCGCAGCGAGACCGCAGTTCGCTTGTCCACGTAGATGTTCGGCAGGATCGCGCGGTGGTAGCGGCTGAGCTGGTAGCGGTTGACGACGCCTGCCGCCACGGCTTCGGTGCCGATGAAGGGCTCACTCATTGGGCGATTCGCCGGTGGCGGGGACACAGCTGGTGGTGCGCCGGCTTCGGCATCGCCACCTGTGGATGAATCGCGCCCTGTGCAGAACCCCCTGTTGACTTGGAACTGACGCCGTATTTGTGCGGGTAGCGGTGTGCGTGCGTTCAAAGTCAACGGGCATGGGCGGGGCGTCAGCCACAGTCGGTAGCCTTCTTCCGTGGCTCTCTACCGCAAATACCGGCCGGCAAGCTTCGCGGAAGTCGTTGGCCAGGAACATGTCACCGAGCCGCTATCGACTGCGCTGACCGCGGGCCGGATCAACCACGCGTACCTGTTCTCCGGGCCGCGCGGCTGCGGTAAGACGTCCTCGGCGCGCATCCTGGCCCGCTCGCTCAACTGCGAGCAGGGGCCCACGCCCACACCGTGCGGGGAGTGCGCTTCGTGCGTCGCGCTGGCCCCCAACGGCCCGGGCAACCTGGACGTCACCGAACTGGACGCGGCCAGCCACGGCGGGGTGGACGACACGCGTGAACTGCGCGATCGTGCGTTCTTCACGCCAGCGCAGTCGCGGTACCGGATCTTCATCATCGACGAGGCGCACATGGTCACCACGGCCGGCTTCAACGCGCTGCTCAAGATCGTCGAGGAGCCGCCCGAGCATCTGATCTTCGTCTTCGCCACCACCGAACCGGAGAAGGTGCTGCCGACCATCCGGTCGCGCACGCACCACTACCCGTTCCGGCTGCTGGCCCCGCGCACCATGCGCCCGCTGCTCGAGCGCATCTGCGCCGAGGAGAACGTCAACGTCGATGACGCGGTGTATCCGCTGGTCATCCGGGCCGGCGGCGGTTCGCCCCGCGACACGCTCTCGGTCCTCGATCAGCTGCTGGCCGGCTCCGAGCAGGGGGCCGGCGGCAACCACATCACCTATCAGCGGGCGCTGGCCCTGCTGGGCGCCACCGACATGGCGCTGATCGACGACGCCGTCGAAGCCCTGGCGGCGGGCGATGCGGCCGCGCTGTTCGGTGCCGTCGAGGCCGTGATCGACGCCGGCCACGATCCGCGGCNGCGAACGCAGCCGCACCACCGAGGTCATGCTGTCCGGGGCGATCGTGCGGGCGGTCGAGAACAAAACCCTTGTGCTGTCGCATGACTCACCGCCACTGGCCAAGCGGCTGACCGAGTCGCGCAATGCCGACGTGATCCGGGACGCGCTGAAGGATGCGCTCGGGGTCGATTGGCAGATCCGCTGTGAGGTCGGCACCGCCGAGGCGGCCCCGCCGCCCCCACCGAAGGCTGCGAAGCCTCCGCCACGGGTGCCCGCCCGTCCGGGCCGGGTCATTCCCGAGCCGGAACCGGAGCCGGAACCCGAGCCGATGTCCCCAGAGGACGAGGAAGAGCAGATGCTCGCCGAAGCCGGGCAGAGCGAGGCCGGACCGCGTCGCGACCCGGAAGAGGTTGCGCTCGAGCTGCTCCAGAACGAACTGGGCGCGCGCAAGATCGAGAGCTGACGCCGGGTCAGCTCTCGTCTAGGGCGTCCACCACGGCCGCAGCGGCAGTCCGCCGTCGCGGCCGTGCTCGTCCAGCTTGACGGCCAGAACCTGGTGCAGCTGAATCACATTCGTCTCGAATCCCAGCCGCGACCCGGCCATGTACAGGCCCCACACCTTGGCGGTGGGCAGCCCGACCTCGGCCACCGCCTCGTCCCAGTGCTCGACCAGGTTGGCGCACCAGTCGCGCAGCGTCATCGCGTAGTGGTTGCGCAGGTTCTCCTCGTGCATGACCTCAAGGCCGATGTCCTGTATCTCGGCGATGATCCGGCCGGAGCCGGTCAGCTCCCCGTCGGGGAACACATAGCGGTCGATGAATCCGCCAGCGGCCGCGCCGGATCGGTTGTCGTGGCGGGTGATGCAGTGGTTGAGCAGCAGTGCGCCGGGACGCATCTTCGACTTGAGGAATCCGAAGTAGGCCGGGTAGTTGTGCACACCGATGTGCTCGGTGAGCCCGATCGAGGACACCGCGTCGAAGCCGGTCTCGGTGATGTCGCGGTAGTCGCCGTGGCGCACCTCGGCCAGGTCGCTGAGCCCCTCGTCGGCGATGGCCTGCCGCGCCCAGCGGGCCTGCTCGCGCGACAGCGTCACCCCGAGTGCGTTGACGCCGTGGCGCGCGGCGTAGCGCACCATGCCGCCCCAGCCGCAACCGACGTCGAGCAGCCGGTCGCCGGGCTGCAGCCGCAGCTTCTCGAACACCAGCCGGTACTTGTTGTCCTGCGCTTCTTCGAGGCTGGCATCGGCGTCCGGGTAGCACGCGCAGGTGTAGGTCATCGACGGCCCGAGCACCCACTCGTAGAAGGTGTTCGAGACGTCGTAGTGGTGGTGGATCGCGTCGGCGTCACGGGACCGGCTGTGCCGTAGGCCCTCCATCATCCGGCGCCACCGCGGCAGTGCCTCCTGGGGAGGCGGAGCGATGGGCTTGAGATGTTCGATGCCGATCGAGCGCACGATGTTGGCCAGCACCCGTGCCGGTGGGCGCTTGAACGCCATCTTCTCGGCCAGCGCGCACAGCAGCGGGTAAGGGTCGCCGGGATGCACCCCGTGCGGTTCCAGGTCCCCGGACACGTAGGCGCGGGCCAGTCCGAGATCGCCAGGGGCGGTGGCCAGGTACGTGGTGCCGCGTGGGGTCTTGAGGTCCAGGCCGAGCGTGGCTCCCTCGGGGCCTGCTGAACTGCCGTCGTAGGCAGTGAATTTCAGCGGCAAGGAGCCGGAGGCGAAGATCTCCAGGATCTCGGCGAGGGTGAGCTTGCGGTCTCCTGCGTGCGTCGAGTGTTCTTTGAAGGTGGTCATCGCTGTTCTCCATTCATCGGCGCAAGACGGCTTTCGAATACAGGTCAAACAGACGTGAATCGGGGTCGTACGACTTCTTGACGGTCTTGTAGGCCTCGCCGCCGTAGAGCTCGTCGAAATCCTCACGCGAGTAGTAGGAATCGGAATACAGGGACTTGTGCCCGTCGAGCTCGCTGACCTTGGTTTCGATCAGTTTGTTGGTGTGGCCCTCCTCGGGGCCGACGGGTACCGAGGACCAGAACCCGACGTTGACGTAGGTGTGTTGGGTACGCAGTGGATAGAGGGGCCAGCCCGCACCGTCGCGGTGGTCTTCACGTAACCGTAAGGGGCAGAGCCAGACCGGTTCGATCGGAATGTTCTCCAGGAACCACTGCAGGAACTGTTCGCACCGTTCGATCGGCACCTCGATGTCCTGTACCACCCGCTCGCGAGGTGGGCGTCCGTGGCGCTTCTCGATCCGGTCGGCGATGTTGAACCGCTGGTCGTAGCCGACCAGTTTCCAGTAGAAGCTGCTGCGGCGCAGTCGGCGTGGCCAGAAGCGCCGGATCGTCGGGTTCTGGGCGCCGAATGCCCGTGAGCACCAGAACCAGTCGGTGTCCCACCGCCACAGGTAGTCATGCACGGTCAGCCGGTCGTGCTTTTCGCCGTGCGCGTGCTGGATCGAGCGGTAGTAGATGTCCTGACCGGTGTAGTCGCTGACCGGGCCCGGCGTCGTCGTCTTGAACCCGACGCACAGGTAGCTCTCGTCGGCGCTGAACACCACTCCGTCGAGGTAATCGACCGGTGTGCCGTCCAGCCCGCCGGTCTCGATGATCCGGTCCATGGCGGCGATCAGCTCGGCCAGTGAGTGAAACCGCAGGTGGCGCAACTCGACAAAGGGTGTGACGGGTTCCAGCTCGATCCGCAGCCGGGTCGAATATCCGAGCGTCCCATAGGAATTGGGGAAGGCATGGAAGAGGTCCGAGCACTGCTCGCGGCTCGCCGTGACGATCTCGCCTGTGCCGGTGAGGATGTCCATCTCCAGTACCGATTCGTGCGGCAGGCCGTTGCGGAACGAGGTCGACTCGATACCCAGCCCGGTGACCGCGCCGCCCAGCGTGATGGTCTTGAGTTGTGGCACCACCAGCGGTGCGAGGCCGTGCGGCAGCGTCGCGGCCACCAGATCCTCGTAGGTGCACATGCCGGCCACGTCGGCGGTGCGGGCGTCGGCGTCGACGCCGATCACGTTGGTCAGGCCCGAGACGTCGAGGCCCTTGACTTTGTTGCGATCTCGCGCACGGAAGAGGTTCGACGTGGGCTTGGCAAGCCGCACCGTCGCGTTGGGAGGTATGGCGCGGTAACTGTCCAGGAGGCGCTGCACGCCCTGGGCATGGACAGCTTGTGCGTCAGTCGAAACAACAGACACACATATACGCTAGTCGGAGGTTGCCATCGATGCGACCGCAGACACGAGTTAAGGAGTTTGACTGATGGGACAGGTCAGCGCGGTCAGCACGGTTCTGATCAACGCAGAACCGGCCGCTGTGTTCGCCGCGATCGCCGATTACCAGACCGTGCGCCCGAAGATCCTTTCCTCGCATTACCGCGATTACCAGGTGCTCGAGGGCGGTCAGGGCGCCGGAACCGTGGCGACCTGGAAGCTGCAGGCCACCGAGTCCCGCGTCCGCGACGTCAAGGCGTCGGTGGATGTGGCCGGGCACACCGTGATCGAGAAGGACGCGAACTCCAGCCTGGTGATCAACTGGACCGTCGCCCCGGCGGGGACCGGTTCGTCGGTGAACCTCAAGACCACCTGGACCGGCGCCGGCGGCGTCAAGGGCTTCTTCGAGAAGACCTTCGCTCCGCTGGGCCTGCGCAAGATCCAGGACGAGGTGCTGGCGAACCTGAAGAAGGAAGTCGAAGGCAGCTAGCGCGCCTGCGTACCGAGGTAGGCCGCGATACCCCGGACGATCGCCTCGGCGTACTTCTGCCGGCCGTCCGGGGATTTCATCAGTGCCGAGTCGACCGGGTTCTTCATGTTGCCGCATTCGACGAGGATCGACGGGAACTGCGCCAGGTTGAGCCCGGCGATGTCCGAGCGCGGGTTCAGGCCACCGGACCCGATGTAGGTGGCCGGCGGGATCCCGGACGCCGACAGCTGATCGCGCATGGTCTGGGCGAACTGCACCGACGGGCCGGCCTGCGCGTTGTTCAGCGGCGGCGACGAGTACAGCACGTGGAATCCGCGGCCGTTGGGCGGCCCGCCGTCGGCGTGGATGGACACGATCGCGTTGGGCCGCAACGCATTGGCCATCGCGGCGCGTTCGTCGACGCACGGCCCCAGCGCATTGTCGTTGCCCCGTGACATTGCGGTGCGCACGCCCATCTGGTTGAGCGCGGCGCGCACCCGCAGCGTGGTGTCCCAGGCGAAGGTGTGCTCGGGGAAGCCGTCGTCGGTGGAGGTGCCGCTGGCCTGGCAGTCCTTGGTGCCGCCGCGGCCGGTGGGCACCTGCCGACTGATCGAGGCGTCGTTGGCGCCGTTGTGGCCGGGATCGAGGAACACGATCATCCCGGCGATGTTGGAGGGAGCGGCGCTGGCGGGGGGCGCGTCGACGATCGCCGGGGCAGCCGCAGCGACGACGACGCTGCTGACTATCGCGGTGCCGACACGCACGCAGGCTGGGACTCGCACGGGCGCCACGCTAGCCCGCACGCCGACTAGGCTGGAAGTCCGAATCGCCGCCGACAGGCGAGAGCAACCAAGTCGAGACCAAGACGCAACCAACACGGCAAGGGGACCCAGTCATGCAACCCGGAGGCACGCCCGATATGTCGGCCCTGCTGGCGCAGGCGCAGCAGGTGCAGCAGCAGCTCATGGAGGCGCAGGAGGCCCTGGCCAACGCCGAGGTGCACGGCCAGGCCGGCGGCGGGCTGGTGCAGGTCACGGTCAAGGGCAGCGGCGAGGTGGTCGCGGTCGCCATCGATCCCAAGGTGATCGATCCGGCCGACCCCGAAACCCTGCAGGATCTGATCGTCGGCGCCCTGGCCGATGCGTCCAACCAGGTGACCAGCCTGGCGCAGAGCCGCCTCGGCCCGCTGGCCAGCGGCATGGGTGGCTTCGGTATCCCGGGGCTCTGAGTTGAACCGCAATGTTTGAGGGTCCGGTCCAGGATCTGATCGACGAGCTGGGCAAGCTGCCCGGTATCGGGCCCAAGAGTGCCCAGCGCATCGCCTTTCACCTGCTGAGTGTCGAGCCGCCGGACATCGACCGGTTGACCGCGGTGCTCGGCCGGATCCGGGACGGCGTCACGTTCTGCGCGGTCTGCGGCAATGTCTCCGACGCGGAGCGCTGCCGCATCTGCAGTGACCCGCGCCGCGACGCCTCACTGGTGTGCGTGGTGGAGGAGCCCAAGGATGTGCAGGCCGTCGAGCGCACCCGCGAATTCCGTGGCCGCTATCACGTGCTGGGCGGTGCACTGGACCCGCTGTCGGGCGTCGGGCCCGATCAGTTGCGCATCCGCGAACTGCTCAACCGCATCGGTGAGCGGGTCGACGGCGTCGATGTCGCCGAGGTGATCATCGCCACCGATCCCAACACCGAAGGCGAGGCCACGGCCACCTATCTGGTCCGCATGCTGCGCGACATCCCCGGCCTGACCGTCACGCGCATCGCCTCGGGCCTGCCGATGGGCGGTGACCTCGAGTTCGCCGACGAGCTCACTCTCGGCCGGGCACTGGCCGGGCGCCGGGCCATGGCCTGATCAACCGCACGTTCGCAAAAATGCGCTGTGAGCGAAGTCAAGACCTGAACCGGCTGGGCCGTCGGTAGCGTCGAAGCATGCCCGACCTACTCGAGATGACGGATTCGCTGTACCGGCTGCGGATTCCCGGCGGCCAGGCTCATCTGCTCAACAGCTATCTGTGGATCGAGCCCGACGGTGTGACCTTGATCGACACCGGCTGGCCGGACAGCGCCGAGCTGATCGCCGACGCGCTCACCGATCTGGGTCTGCGGCGCATTCACGTCAAGCGCATCGTGCTCACCCACTTCCACGAGGACCACAGTGGTGCGGCCGCCGAGATCGCCGATTGGTCCGACGTCGAGGTCATCGCGGGAAAGGGTGACGCCGATTTCGTCCGCGGTGACGAATCGGGACCGCTGCCCGTGTTGACCGACGCGGAGCGGACGCTGCACTCCGACTTCGACGCCGCACCGCACGGGCCGGCATGCCGGGTGGACCGGAGCGTGGGGGACGGTGACGTGCTGGACTTCGCGGGCGGGGCGCGGGTGATCGGCGTGCCCGGCCACACGCCCGGCAGCATCGCGTTGTATCTGCCGGCGGCGGATGCGCTGCTCACCGGTGACGTGGTCGCCGAGTTCAACGGTCAGGTGATCCTCGGGGTGTTCAACACCGACCGGTCCGAGCTCGCCGACTCGGTGTCGAAACTCGCGGCGACGGGTGCTCAGCGCGCCGGATTCGGCCATGGTGAGGCGATTCTCACCGATGCGGCCGCCCGCATCGCGGCGGCCGGCGACCCGTTCGCCGACGACGCCTGAGAGAGGCGTCAGTCCGTGCGCCCGGCGTGCGGGTCCGAGGACCGGAGCACGATGAAAGTCTTGGTGCCCAAGACCTTTCCGGAAGTCCGGATGGCGTTGACCACCCGCTGCAGGTGGTCGACGCTGTCGACGCGGAACCGGATCAGAGCGTCCGGATCACCCGAGATCGTATAAACCTCTTTGATTTCCGGCATGGTCCGAGCAATGGCCTCGATCTCGCTGGTGTCGATACTGCCGATCATCCGCACCTCGCTGAACGCGTCGATCGCGCCGACGGCCGGTTCGTCGACGACGGCCACGTATCCCTTGATCACTCCCGTGCGTTCCAACCGGGCGATCCGCCGCGACACCGGACCGGTGGAAAGTCCGACCCGGTGGGCGATTTGGCTGACCGGGGTGCGGGCATTCTGCCGGAGAATTTCGATGATCTCCCGGTCGACGGGGTCGAGCGACATGATGGTTCCGGTTCCAATCGATGCTCTGAATGAGTGATCGTTGCGCAATCTGGCTCCGGCCGGCGAGCGTTCCGCGCCACTCTGTCTGGGTATTTGCGTTGCCGTTGCCGTTGCCGTCGTTGGCGCAGCAGGCTCTCGTTCATCACCGTTCACGCCTCCCAGGGCACGCAAACAACATCTGACCGAAGGAGATCTATGGCTACCAGTGGTGCGCAATCCGGCACACTTCGGATCGAGCGGCTCGACGTACCCGGGTACGAGGACGTCAGAACCTGTGAGGACGCGGCCACCGGTCTTCGCGCGATCATCGCCGTCCATGACACGCGGTTGGGTCCGGCACTCGGGGGTACCCGTTTCTACCCATATCCCGACGATGCCGCCGCGCTGACCGATGTGCGTCGCTTGAGCGCGGGTATGACCTACAAGGCAGCCGCGGCCGACCTTCCACTCGGCGGCGGCAAGGCCGTGATCATTGGTGATCCGACGGCGATCAAAACACCTGCGCTCCTTCGATCCTATGGAACATTTGTCGATTCCTTCGACGGCCGGTACGTGACCGCCGCCGACGTCGGTACCACCTCGGCCGACCTCGATATCGTCGGTGAGACCACCCGGCACGTGGCAGGTCTGACCGAGGCGGCCGGCGGTTTTGGCGACAGCAGCATGTCGACCGCGCTCGGGGTGCTCGCCGCAATCCGGGCGGCCGCCTTGTCGACCCTCAACCGCACCCTTGCCGGGATCCGGGTGGGTGTCGAAGGCGTCGGGAAGGTCGGGTCCTGCCTCGTCGACCTTCTGCTGGATGCCGGCGCCGGTGTGGTGGTCAGCGAGCGCTACGCCCCCGCCCGGGCAAAACTTCAACAGACGCACCCGGAGCTGTCGGTCGTAGAAGACCTCTTCGATGCGCCCATTGACGTGTACGCACCGTGTGCGCTCGGAGCCACCCTGACTCAGGAATCGGTTGCCGTTCTGCGAGCCTCGATCGTCTGCGGGGCGGCAAACAACCAGCTTTCCAACGATGACGTGGAAGGACAGCTGTTCGCCAGGCAGATCGTCTGGGTGCCCGACTACGTGGCGAACGCGGGCGGGCTCATCCAGGCCGCGGCCGAGCGTGACGGCCGGACTCTGGTCGAGGCCCGCGACCAGATCAGGCAACTGGAGAACGTCGTCCTCGACATCCTGCGGCGCGCCGAGCATCAGCGCGGCACACCGGCCCGCGCCGCGAAGGAGATTGCCGACGAGCGGTTGGGGCTCCGCCGATGAACCTGGGATGTGCGCGAACGTCGGATCGCGGCTAGTACAACGGCTGAGGGTGCCACTACCACGTTCGTCGGTAAGGACGAACGTGGTAGTGGCGCGTGATGCCGCCGCGGCCACCTTCCTAGGATGAACTAACGATCTCATCACAGTTGGACGCCGTTGGGACACCGTTGAACCGATCGGCTACCCAAGCCATGCTGCGTTCGCCGTCAACGAATGGTGTGAGGAGCGCATTCGTATTGAGCTTGTTGAACAGCGGCGGCTGTTCGTTGGTCCATAACGTTACGTCAGCCCCCATCGAGCACCAGTCTTTTGCGGTGGCGACTACGGCCGCATAGGGTCCGAAGGAGTCCCAGCGATTGTGTGAAAGATACACCGGCCCAGTAGGTTTGACGTTACCGATGCGTTGGGACGCGAGGATGCTCTTGAATGGCTCGTTCTGTGACATCGTCTGCAGGTCGTCTTTGAACCACGGCTGAAGATGGCGAAACATATAGTTTATGCCGGTTTGCAGCATGCATTGGCGACTTGTGTTGGCCAGCATCTCCTGACCGCGAGGGGTCATCGAGTCCCAAATTGCTTCACGGGTGGCCGGATATGCCTCCTGGATACCCCTGAGCATCCATCCGATGGCGCCCGCCAGGTAGTTGCCGTCGATACTGGGCATGGTTGCCGCCAGATCGGTCGGCGTGGCGTTGGCGTAGGTGCCGACGACGTGCAGTTCGGGTGCGTATGCTCCGGCGAGCTCAGCGGCAGACAATGCGGCGTGCCCTCCCGAAAGCCAGCCCCAGAACGCGACCGGACCCTGCGGATCAAGGGAAGTGTCAGGAAGTTTCATTGCCGCGCGTGCTGCGTCTAGCAGCGCGGTTCCGGCTGCGACTCGGTTCATGAACTGCGGAGCCATCAGGCCGTGCACGCCCATGCCGACTCCATCCGTGAGGACGATCGCGAAGCCGCGGGCCAAAAGTGTTGCGACGAAGCCTTCCTCGAGGTTGAACATCAGGTCGAACCCGGTGTCGAGTGAAGCATGGATGCCCTGATTGAAGAGTTTCGACGGCGCACACTGCTCACCCATGCCGTAGGCGGACGCGGCGTACGCGAGCAGCGGGCGTGGCCCATTGCCGGGCCAAGGGACGTCCGGCTCGATGTACGTGCCGGTTACCGCAACCGGTATCCCGTTTGCGTCGCTGCTGCGGTACATGATCCGCGTCCCGGTTCCGACAAAAGAGCCGAGCTGACCTGAGGGCTCGAGGACCAGGCGCGACGGCTCCGTACGGATGAGGTCGCCGGGATGTCCAGCGGGCAAGGGATCTGGCGGCGTGTAGAACTCCCAATAGTGGGTATCGTCGGCGTAGGCCATCGAGATCGTCGAGAACGCAGGTATGAGGCCCAAACTGAACGAGGCGGCGCCCAGGACGAGTGTGGTCAAGATCGTTAAAGCCCTTGGGGGAGTGCGATTGCCGAAGGTTGTGAACCGCTGACGGCGCAGCCGGCATGGTCGGCCGTGATCACTCTTCAGGAGGCCGACCAACTTCTGGTACGATCGTGCAGGTACTTGCGGCATCGGGTTTTCCCTTTCGGTGTATCAATTGATGTGTGTTTCTGTGCGAATGTGCGCAACGGTTGAGATTGCGACGAGAATCGAACTCCCGTAACGAGTTCGGAATCCGCAGGTAGCGGCGCACACGGTGGCGATGGTGTGTTGGCTAGCGGTTACCCGCCGCGTACCCCAATGAGCGCACGGCGTAGGCGATTTCATGTGGTGCGGCCGAAATCGACGTGCACAGTCAGCCTGATTCGAGGGTTCTCTCGTGCCGTATTCGCTGCGTCGCCATATTTGCTCCATTCGACTGAAGAGAACTACTGAGAGGTATGCCGGGGCTGAAGGCGCAAGAGCTGCGCCTGATCGGCTACCCCGCCGGGAGTGAGTCCCCGGGAAGTCCCATCAAAGATGGCTGCGGTAGCGCTCGGTGTCTTCGGTACGGTGCCCAATTTCTCGGTCCGTGACCTGTGCGTCGTGGCCGAAGTGAAGTTGTGGCAGTTGTGGATAGGTTGCCTGACATCGAAGAGTCATGTCGGGAGACAAGTCCGGTGTTACCGCCCGCATCAGGGCGACGATCCACGTCGACGGCAGCGCCGTGGTCTCGGCGTACTGGACACCGTCGATAACAACCATTTCACGTTCAAGCGAGAGGAATGCACACGTGGACCCTGTCTCCGAATGTCGGAGTCGGCTCGGAGCGATGCTCGGTAGTACCACGCCGCCTGAGCAGATCGCCAAGTTCGCTGCGACAACTGAAGCTGCTGGATACGGAGAGCTGTGGATACCGGAGGATTACTTCTTCCTGGGCGGAATCGCGGGGGCGGCGGTGGCGCTTGCGGCGACGAACCGGATCTCCGTGGGGATCGGGGTGATGTCCTCCGTCGTCCGGCATCCGGCGATGCTCGCGATGGAGATCGCCACCCTGGCTCGTGCCCATCCTGGCCGGTTGGTTCCCGGCATCGGTCATGGTGTGCCCGCGTGGACCACCCAGATGGGCCTGACCCAGCGATCGCCGATGAGCGCACTGCGCGAGACTCTGGGCGGAGTCAAGGCTCTACTCAGCGGTCAGACCGTCGATGAGACCGGCAAGTTCGCCACATTCCGTGAGGTCGCACTCACCCACCCTGTTCCTGAACCGGTGCCGCTGTTTACCGGGGTGCTGGGGGACAAGGGAATCGAGATGACCGGCCAGCTTGCCGACGGCCTGCTGATCAGTGCGCTGGCACCCGTGGAGTACGTCCGCGCCGCACGCCAGAAGCTGGATTCGGCAGCGGCGGCGGTAGGCCGCGACGATCACGTCACGATCAGCGTGTTGATCGCCGCAAACATCACTCGGGACCGACACAGCGTCGAGGCCACCCGCGACGGACTCAAGACCATGCTGGCCTTCTATTTGGCCGCCACCGGCCCGACACCGCTTTTCGGCGCCATCGGTGCCAACGAACAACTCGCCGACATGCTTTCGCGTGGCGGGGCCGAGACAGTCGCTGCTGAGATGCCCGACGAGTGGGTGGACGTGCTGGCGGTGGCCGGCGATCAAGACACCGCGCGCGACCGCATCACGGAATACCTCGACGCCGGCGCCGACAACGTCGTCGTCGCCACCTTGGTCCCGGACGGGATGGACGAGACATTGGCCGCAGTCGGCGAGCTCACGGGCGAATTCACCTACGAACAGCACAAATACGCAGAACAGTTGACCCAGAGGAGGGCAAAATGACCAGCGACCACGAGCAGATTCTGGCGGTTCACCGCGGGTGGTACGAGTCGAACGTCGGTCTTGACGCCGAGAAGATGCTGCGGTTCTTCCCGTCCGGTGACGGTTACCACCAGTTCAACCTCAACGGCTGGACCTACTCCGGTGTGTTGGACAAGCACGAGTTGTGGATCAACCTCAACAAATTGGGTTTCGACATCACCATGCAGCGTGATGTGGTCGGACCCGACGTGCAGATCTTCGGAGACGTCGCGTTGGTCACCGCGGAAGGGTTGGTCGAGCTCGTCCCTCCAGCCGAGGGCGGCGGACTGGAGCCCCCGACCACCGTACCTTTCCGGATAACGGAGTTCCTGCGCCGGGATGACGGTTTGGGCAATCCAGTGTGGACCATCTGGCATATGCACGTCAGTGGTGCGGAGAAGACAATGCCGAAGCACGGAACCCGATGACAGTCCAGATGGAACGGCAGTTCGTCGATGGGCCTGGCGGCCGGCTGGGAGTGCTTCGCACCGATGAGTCGCGGCGCGAGCCGCTCGTACTCCTCCATCCCATCAACGCCGCGGCAGTGGTGTGGTCTGATGTCGCCGAACGCCTGGATCGTGCGGTGGTCGCGATTGATCTTCGGGGACACGGTAATTCAACGGCGAACGGACCATTCACTGTCGAGCAAGGATACGTCCCGGATGTCGTTGCCGTGCTCGACGCACTTGGCCTCGATCGCGTTCACCTGTGCGGCGGCTCGCTGGGCGGCACGATCTCGGTGGCGCTTGCGGCGCTGTATCCGAAGCGGGTGCTCAGCGTGACGACATTCGGTTCGACTCTCGGTACTGGCGTAGCGTCCGAGGCCATTGACGCCATGGTGCAAGAACTGGTGGAGAAAGGCACCGTTCGCTACTTCGCCGATCTCGTACCGCAGATCGTAGGAGCCGCACATCGGCGGTCGACGCGAATCCAGAAGCTGATGGCTGTTGCCGCAGGCGAACGCAAGGAGGCGGTGGTCGCCGAGATCATGCGCGGGGCATTCGGTGCAGACATTCGGCATCTTGCCGACAATCTCGCCGGATCCGGGATCCCGGTGCACGCGGTCGTCGGCTCGGCGGATCCGACCTGTCCACCAGCGATGTCGCAGGAAATCGCGCGGGTCACGGGCGGTAGCCTCACAATTCTGGACGGAGTGGGCCACCTGCCGATGCTCGAGGTGCCCATGCAGGTGGCCGAGATCCTGAGAACCGTGCCGGGAGAGTCGTCGTGACGTACTCGATCGTGGCGCGGGACCCTGCCACCGGCCATCTCGGGGTCGGCGCGCAAACTCATTTCTTCGGTGTCGGCACACTCCTGCCCTGGGCGGAAGCCGGAGTCGGAGCCGTCGCCACCCAGGCATTCGTCAACGTCGATCACGGGCCGCGCGGATTGGATCTCCTGCGCACCGGAATGTCGGCGACCTCGGCGTTGGAGACGCTGGTTGCCGATGATCCCGACTCGGAATACCGTCAGCTCGGAATCATCGACACGGCGGGCGAATTCGGTACTCACACCGGCACACACTGCGCCCCGGCCGCAGCGAGTGCATCCGGCCACCAGGTGACGGTCCAAGGCAACATGCTCGCCGGCACCCAGGTGGTCGAAGCTGCCCTCGCTGCCTACGAAGCGGCCGAAGGTGAGCTCGCCGACCGGATCCTGGCTGGTTTGCTGGCTGCAGACGCTGCCGGTGGTGACGTGCGTGGGGCGCAATCGGCCGCGCTTCGCGTTGTGTCCGGTCGCCGCACCACCACTCCATGGAACGAGGTGGTGGTGGATCTGCGTGTCGACGACCACCCACAGCCACTCACCGAGCTGTCACGCCTATTGCCCCGGTCCCGCGCGTTTGCGGCAGTGGGCGCCGTCATGTTCCGGCGCGGGCTGACGCTAGGGCCCTTCACCGGTGTCGATCCGGGAGAAATGGCAGCACACCTCGACGCCCTGGTATCTGCCGCCGCCACCATCGGCCCGGACAATCGGGAGGCGGACTTCTGGCGAGCGATCTTGCTCGCGCGTTCCGGCCGCCACGGCGAGGCCGGCGAAGTGTTTGCTGACGTGGCCGGTTTCCGGCCGGCGTTACTGAGGCTTCTCGAAGGACTTGGCCCGCTTGGCTTCCTGGACGATGAGGCTCTCGGAGCGATCACCTCACGGATCGGCGCAGCATCATGACCGGCGCTGCCGCCATGGCCGGGGTGAACACCGACCGAGTGGTCAGGTTGGCCTCCGAGCTGATCGGTTGTGACACCCGAAATCCACCGGGCGGCGAACAATCGGTGGTCGAGCCGTTACAGGACATGCTGGGTGCTCTCGGAGCCCGTGTCGAAATCGTGGAACCCGAGGCCGGCCGACCGTCGGTGCTTGCCACAATCGGGGCCGGCAACGGGCCCACCCTGATGATCAACGGTCACATCGATGTCGTGCCCGTCGTCGAGTCCGAGTGGTCGAGCCCGCCTTTTCGACCGGAGGTGCGCAACGGTCGGCTGTACGGGCGCGGCGCCTGCGATATGAAGGGCGGTATCGCGGCCGCATTGGAAGGGGTGTGGGCGTGCCGGGACGCAGGTGTGGACATCCCGGCCACTCTGGTCTTCCACCTGGTGGCCGACGAAGAGACGGGAGGTCGGTTCGGCACCGAGGCGCTGATGAACGCCGGGCTGGTCCATGCCGATGCGGCAGTGGTCCCCGAACCCAGTGAACTGCAGGTGTGCGTAGCCGAACGGGGTGCGCTGTTGGTCGAGGTGGTTGTCCGCGGCCGCGCAGCCCACGGCAGCGAGCCTGCGGTCGGCCGGTCCGCGGTGGCTGACGCCGCGAAGATCACGTCCGCGCTGCATCTCGCTGATTTCGGGGTGGCTGCCCACCCGCTCTTGGGCTCGCCCACCTGCAACGTCGGGACCATCCACGGTGGTACTTCAGCCAACATCGTCGCCTCGGAATGCCGGCTTCGCGTGGACCGACGTGTGTTGCCCGGTCAGACGCAGAACGACGCATTGCGATCTTTGCGCGAGTTGATAGACGGAGCCGGCGAATTCGATTACACCATCGAGATTCTCGCCTTTGTCGAGGGGTCGGAACTGGATGCCGGCCACCCATTCGTAGCAGACGTCCAGCGCGCCGCGAGTGGAGCAACGATCCGGGGTCTGTCCCTCGCTACTGACGCGCGTTTCCTGCGAAACCAGCTCCGCATCCCGACCGTGGTCTACGGCCCCGGCTCGATGTCAGTCGCGCACGCCGCCGACGAATACGTCGCCATTGGCGAATTGGCGAGTGCCGCAAGGACATTCGCTGCGCTATTTGCCTCGTTTACCGGTTGCTCGCGGTGATTCGGCGCGCGCAACGCGGCGCCCGGATACAGTTCTCAGATGGAGCAGGTGTCGGAGAGTAGCGTCGACGACCTGATGCGTGGCGCTGTTCATTTCGGCAGTGGCGGCGGGGGCGACCCCTATCTTGGGCGCCAAATGTTGATTGCGGCCATTCGAGAATACGGTCCGATACCTTTGGTGAAACCAGGTGAACTAGACGCCCACGGTCTGGTGCTGCCCATCGTCTATGTCGGTGCGCCGTATGCCTTGCTGGAGAAGGCACACGACACCGACCAGGTCAAGACTTTGCGTGCCGCCGTCGAGGCACGAGCCGGCCGCGAGTGTGTCGCTGTCCTGCCGGTGCAACGTGCCGGCTTCAACGTGGCGGTGGCACTCACGGTGGCGGCCCAGCTGGGCCTGCCGTGTCTGGACGCCGATCTGATGACCAGGTGTTTTCCCTCGATTGACATGACGCTGCTGCAACTGGCGGGCCGCCCGGTGCGGCCGATGACGGTGGTCGGGAGCGCCGGAGTGGTGACGGAATTCCACAGTGGCGCCGACGCCGTGCTGGGCGAACTGTTGCGGTCGATCATGCCGGCTCTCGGTCTCGTCGCGCTCATCAGCGCGTTCGAGGTGACCGTGGCTGATTGTGCGCATCTGGGCATCGACGGATCCATCAGCGAGTGTTGGCGCATCGGTGCGGCGTTGAGGTCGGTGGCCCCAGGGGGTACCGCTGCCGAGTACGCGAAATTGTTCACGATCTGTGGCGGCCGGGTGCTGTGTACGGGCACGGTGGTCGAGGTCATGCAGGACTCCACCGATGTCTTTCCGCGCGGCGTGCTGTCTCTTCAAACACGGCAGGATTTCGTTCGCGTCGATTTCCAGAACGAGAATCTTGTTGTCAGCCGTGAGGGTGAAGTCCTGGCTACGGTCCCGGATCTCATCAGTCTGGTCGACGTCGACACCAGCGCGCTGGTGCAGACCGTTGATCTCGTCGTAGGGCAGGAGGTGCATGTCATCGTGAGTCCGGTGGATCACCGTTGGCGAACTCCGGCAGGGCTGGCGATGGTCGGCCCGAGTGCCTTCGGCTACCCAGTCGACCCCGTATTGTGTGGCGACGCGCCGCAAACAACTGGGTGATGCGACGATGACATCGCGACCGGACAAGCTGCGAATCGGGGTGGACTTCGTCGGTTCCAGTGCAGTGGCACTCGACAGTCGCAACCGCATCGTTGCGGTCTGTCGGCGCCCTCAGACCAGCGACTCACCCGTCGAATTTCTTGACGCAGTGCTCCAGACGGTAAGCGGCACTGCCGAAATTGACCGTGTCATCCTGATTCTGCCGAACCTGGGTATCCGGGAATCGTCCTTGCCGGGCCGGGTTGGTGTGTTGCGGATCGGCCCACCGACGACCGCGGTGCCGCCCCTGGCTGGTTGGCCGGTCGAGCCCGCGGCTGCCGCCGGACCAGTGTGGGTGGTGCGAGGCGGTCACGAGTACAACGGAAACGTCTCGGAGCCATTGGACGCGGCGGCCGTGACGCGTTTCGCCAGGGCGTGTGTCGGGCAGGTGGACTCCATCGCGCTGTCGGGGGTCAATGCGTTGGAAAATCCCGCGCATGAGGAGTTCGCCGCAAATATCATCTCCGATGAGCTCGGACCGGATATCGCCGTGATACGCGGTTCCGACACCGAGACGGTCGGATTGTTGGAGCGCGAGAACACCGCGGTGCTCGACGCCGCCCTGGCCGGCGCGGCACGCCGCCGCCTGTACCAGTTCACCGCACTGGTCGAGGCCCACGTCCGCAACGCCGCAGTCTTCGTCCTACGGGGCGACGGCACCGTGATGCCCGCGACATACGCCGGCTACCGCACCACCGCTTCGATGGGTTCTCGGAAGGCTGCGCTGATCAACGGCTCAGCTCATCTGGCGGAGGTCTCTTCCGCAGTGGTTGTTCACGTGACTGCCGAGGGAGCGACAGTCGGAACCACCATCGCCGGACTGATACCGGATTCGGGCCGATTGTGGGAGATCGACGGCATCCGGACCGGTATTCGCGCGCCACGCATCGCCCAAATTTCCAGGAACGGCGGCGGTTTCACCGAGCGGGTGCACGCAGCGATAGCACGTGCTCGATGGGGTCACGAGTCGCTACCAGTCGTGGTCGACGGCGATCGTGCCGTCGACGTGCCAGACGCAGCCTCCGTCACCGTGATCAGGCCTGACAGAACAGAGTTCGCCGCTGCTATCGGTGCCGCCATAGCTGAAGCGGCAGGATCCGTCGATCGGATCTTCTGGCAGGGCGCGGGTGGGCGGCAGGTCTCGGTGGCCCGCGCCCGAGGTCTGGCAATGGATGCCGCGATTCGCGCCGGAGCCGACCCCCGGACACTGCGGGAGACACCGGTGCGGGAGGCGCTGATGACCTACGTTCCGGTGCCTGCCGCTCGGCTCCAGGTGACAGTGATCGGGCCGTTGATGGAATCGGCGGCAACGGCAGCGGTGCAGGCATGCTGACCGCCGCACCGGTCACGATGAAGCAGTTGTTGACCCTGGATCTGATCGGAGACTACGAAGTCCTCGCCGGCGAGGACGGTCTGCATCGGCCGGTGAGGGCATTGGTTGTCGGCTCCACTGTTCACGAGATCTCCGAACTCGTGGCAGGCAGTGTTGTGGTGTTCAGCCGCGAAACCCTTGCCGTGGACAGTCTTGCTTTGGATCTTGCCATCCGCTTGGCAGGCGGTGCGGGCCTGTCGGGCATCGTCGTCGCGCGTACCTCGCGGCAGGTTCCCTTGGTCACGCGCCGCATCGCTGACCGGCTCGCCCTGCCCCTCATCGGTATCGACGACATGCCCCCTGCCGCAGTGGTCACCGCGCTGGACCCCTACGTCCGTGCCCCCGAGATCGCCGGCCTACGGGTTCTGGCCGAAGCTGCTCGGCGTTTTCAGCACCCACCCGGGTCGGCGAACGCACTGACCACAACTCTTGCGGCGATAATCGGGGAACCCGTCAACCTTATCGACTCGGAAAATCGTTTGGCTGCAGGCGATCACGGTCTTCATGAGTTACTCGACAACGCGATTCCGGCGGAGTGTCTCGGCGACCCGCGACCGGCTCCACAGACAGTCAGAGCCGGCGATCACGACGTGCTCCTACAACCCGTGCTCGTCGACCCGGCGGGGCCCGCCGTCTACTGGATCGCGATACGTCTCCCGGACGTCCTGTCCGGGGCACTTCTAGATCCCGTCCGCCGCGCCGTCGGAATCGCGGCGCTTTCGTTCGCCGTCAGGGTGGCAAGCGACTCGGTCCGAGCCGAACGCGAGACCCAACGGCGGTCTCTGCTGCTCAACGAGATCCTCGAGCAGCCGGACGATCCGGGTCGCCGGACTCTGGAGCGGGCAGCGGCACTGGGGTGGCGGCTCGCGGGTCGGCACACCGCGGTCCTGACACTCGTGGTGTCCTCCTCGGCCGCGTTCCGACCCGCAGGGCTCGCCGCAGAACTCGAAGAGCAACTCGCTGATCGGGGCGTGACAGCGACCCTGATCGAACGCGGCGAAGGCTGGCTGTTCTGGACCACCGATACTGACGACACCTCAGATGCCCGGTCGTTGACGACATGCGTGCGTGCCGCGCTCCGCGCCGTCGAAATAGCGCATCCCGGGCTGCGGCTGTGCGCCGGTGTCGGAGACGCGCACAGTGGCGCGAAGGGGCTTCGCCGATCCTCGGAAGAGGCCCGTCGAGCGGCTCTGCTGGCGCAGACCACGCACCGCTCCGCTGCTGTCGAGCATGTCGACGTCACCGGCGCGCGCCGGGTACTCGCACACTGGTACGGATCGGTTCCGATGCGCGAGGCCGCAGCTGAGCTGCTCGCACCCCTTGCCGAAGCAGATCCGTCGGGAGACCTGATCCGCACGCTGCGCGCCTACCTCGACAGTCAGCAGTCAGCCAAGGCCACCGGGGCACGTCTCGGGGTCCATCGCAACACCGTCATGCAACGTATGGATCGGATCGGACAGCTGCTCACCGTCGATCTCGAAGATCCCGACGACCGGTTGGCGGTACACCTGGCCGCCCGTGCGATCGACATCGCCTGGGACCCTCGGGTCTGAGGACACGGTCCTCGGGAGCTGTGCTCGAAGCACTTCCCGGAATCCTCGGTGTGCTCTGCGCCCACAGACGGCAGCAGACGTCGTTCTTAGGCTACGCAGATGTACGAGAAACAGCCTGCGGTGCATTGTTAGGTGGGCGCTGGATGACGATCGCCGATACACACCTGAATGACACGTTCTCGCTCGAAGCGACAACGCCGACAGTCCGGCAGTTGCGCCTGCGCGATCTTCTTGTGGCCCGGCCGGGTTGGCTCACCGTGGTCACTCCGGTGGCGAATATGGACAGGCCGCTGAGCGGTGCGACGCGCTGGGAATCGGCCAGGCCACCGATTCGGGAGCATCTGTTACTCGTCACTGCGCACGGGCTGACCGCCGGTGACATCGCTGACGCTCTCACCCGCGGCAATCAGGCGGGCGTCAGTGCGGTGATCGTACGAACCGGATGCCTGCCGCCCGACATGGAGACAACCGCAGCCGTACCAATCCTGGCATTGGCCCACCACGTCAGCTGGGATGAGCTGATGGGCCTGATAGGCGCGCTGACGGGTGCCCTTCGCCTCGGTGCGGCCCGCGTTACCACCACCGCGGGAGGCCTGTTCGATCTCGCCGACAGTGCGGCGCTGGCTCTCGACGGCACGGTGGTCTTCGTCGACGACGAGTCGCGGGTGCTCGCCTACGCCTGCGCGTCGACGGTCGATGCGGATACCGCCCACACGATCCTCACCCGCAATGCGCTGCCGGCCGTACAGAGCCGACGTGTCCCCGCGTGGCGGCGTCGGGGTGCCACGTGGGTTGACGCGCCGGGAGTCGAGCAACGCCGTCTCATCGCCCCGATCATCGTCGGGGATAGGGTGGCCGGACATGTGATGCTCAGTCCCGGTGCGGAAACGTCAGATTTCGCGGCGAGAATGCTCGACGACGTTGCTGCCGTTGCCGCCGCCTGGTTCATCGACGAGCGGATCCCCGCCGACGACGAAGACGCGCTCAGGACAGAGTTGTTACGGGGCCTGTTGACCGAATCGACTGCGCTGGAGGTGATCACCGGTCGCCTCGGACGACCCACAACCGGTCAATGGCGCATGTTGTGCTTGGCGGTGCACGGGGAATCGGCTGCCGGCGCCTCGCCCCAGACGATGGGCTCAGCTGCGGTGGAACGTGTGCTGGCCCGTTCCATGCGGATGCTCAATCCACACTCGGCCACCACGATGATCGGCGAGGTGATCTGTGCTCTGATCCCGCACACCCCGGGCCAGGGCTTGTGGAAGTTTGCCGAGGGATTCCGTCAGCGAGCTGCGGCGACCGTCGGTGCGAAGTTGGTCGCGTGTCTGTCCCAGCCCCTGTCGACCGGCGACGAGATCCGCAACGAATACCAATCGCTCCGGCAGGCCGTCAGTCTGCTGGCAACCCGCTCGAAGCCCACCACAGCGGATCTGTCGGAGCTTCGGCCGCACGTGCTGATAGCGCAATTGGCAAGTGTTGCCGCGGCGCATCCTGCGCTTCTCAGCGGAGCTCTCGACCTTCTTCGTCGAGACGAATCAAACCGCGGCGCCGAGTATCTCGACACTCTGCTGAGTTGGTTCGATGCCGGGTGTGATGCCAGCCGGGCAGCGGCCGCTCTGCAGGTGCACCGGAACACCTTTCGGTACCGTCTGGACCGCATCGAGAAACTTTGCGCCGTAAGCCTCAATGACCCGGTGCAACGGTTCACCCTGGAAATGCAGGTCCGCATCTTGGCGCTCAACGGCGGTTGGTGAGAAGCGGGCGCCAAGCGACCGTCCGCCACCAACACTTGCTGGATCGGTGTGTCCTTGTGGCATAACCTATTACAGGCAAGGATGCTGATCCCGCTACCCCGCACTCGGCGATGGCGTGGAACGGCCCCAACCCGCGTCACGTGTGATCTGCTCTAAAAGCGGAACGACTCGCATCCGTAGCGGGTTCGTCAATGAGAGTGTTGTGCTGGTGTGGACCACCCCGGGTACCGCGACGATCTGCTCAATCAGACCTTGCAGATCGGCTTTGGTCGCCGTCGCGACCCGAGCGAGCAGATCTTCCCGTCCGGTCGTCGCGTGAATTTCGAGCACGGACGCGATCGCAGCCAGTTGATCGACGACCGTGGTCAATCGGCCCTGCTCGATCTCGATCGCGATGAACGCGTGAACCGCAAACCCTGCCTTTTCGAGGTCGAGTACTGGCTGATAGCCCACCACCAGTTGCGTCTCTTCCAGTCGTCTCAATCTCGCCTGAACAGTGTTGCGTGACACCCCGAGTTCTGACGACAACTCCACCACTCCGGCGCGGGCATCGCGCATCAGGATCCGCAGAAGTTGGCTGTCAAGCTTGTCCATACTGCGCATTCCTCGCACCTCATCCCTACGGCTTCGTGCCCAGCTGACCGATCCGCATAGTTCGTTGGATATTGATTGACCTGAAAGTTGGTGCTTGCCAGTCTATTAGAGACACTCCGATCGCTTCACCCTGTCGGCAAAAGCAGGGTTCTCACTCGTGCAGGTATCCAATGACTCCGTTGACAGGTTCTCCGGCTGCAGCCGAATTCGACCTCTCTGCCCGGTATCGCGCCGCCTCAGGTCCGGTCTTGATGACCGGCGTCCAGGCAATCGCGCGACTTCTGGTCGAACAGCACGAGCGTGACCGTCGCGCAGGAAAGAAGGTGGCGACGTTCGTCTCCGGCTATCAGGGCAGCCCACTGGCTGGTCTGGACAAGCTGTTGGCCAGCATCCCAGAGTTGTCGGCGAAGCACGACGTGCGTCTGGTGCCCGGGATGAACGAAGAACTCGCTGCAACATCGGTTTGGGGGAGCCAACTCGAGATGCCCGCTGGGCGTCGTAGCCACGATGGAGTGGTCGGGGTTTGGTACGGCAAGGGCCCTGGATTGGATCGGGCCAGCGACCCGTTTCGGCATGCCGCGATGTATGGGGCACATCCCACTGGCGGTGCAGTGGCGTTGGTAGGTGATGACCCGGCCGCGAAATCATCATCGGTGCCTGCGGCCAGCGAGCGCTCTCTGGCCGCGTTGTCGATGCCAGTCTTCTTTCCGCGAAATGCGGAAGAGATTGTCGCCTTTGGACTCTATGCGGTGGCACTGTCGCGTGCATCCGGGTGTTGGCCGGCGATGAAGCTTGTCGCTGACGTCGCCGACGGGCTGTGGACGTTCGATCGTGACTTCACAGGATTCGATATCGTCGTACCGGAGCTCGAGTGGCAAGGTCGGCCTTGGACTTACCGCCAACGCGTCCTTGCCGCCCCTCCCGATAGCATCCTGGCCGAATCCGACCTTTACGGACCTAGGTGGTCGATGGTCGAGGCGTTCAACAACGCAAACGAGATCGACAGCATCGAAGTGGACTCCACCCGTCCTTGGCTCGGCATCATCGCTGTCGGCACCGCCTACGACTCCGTGCGCCAAGCTCTCGAGGAACTCGGGTTGTCCGACGCCGCCGCCCTGGGCGAGGCAGGAATCCGCATCATGCGGGTGGGAATGCCGTATCCCCTTGGGGCAGAGAAGGTCCGCCAGCTGGCGGCAGGCGTCGAGAAGATACTCGTGATCGAGGAAAAGACCTCGTTTGTCGAGACGCAAGTCAAGGAAATCCTGTACCGGGAGGTCGATGCCCCCAACGTGCTCGGTAAGCGCGGCGAGAAAGGGGAACCGCTGGTCGCAGCGGGCGGAGAACTCACCGCCGGGCGGTTGCTCGCGCCGCTACGCAAGCTTCTCAATGGCCGCGTGGCACTGGGTGTGTCGCGGCCGCCGCAACTCGAGTTGACGGCACTACCAACACGTCGCACCCCATACTTCTGCTCAGGGTGCCCCCATAATCGCTCTACCGCGGTGCCCGATGGCTCACTTGCCGGTGGTGGCATCGGCTGTCACACATTGGTGACCATGTCATCACGGACCGACTCCCAAGTCACCGGGCTCACTCAGATGGGGGGAGAGGGGGCGCAATGGATCGGTCAAGCGCCTTTCACCGACGTCAACCACATCTTCCAGAATGTCGGAGACGGTACATATTTCCATTCGGGTCAGCTCGCGGTCCAGGCCTGCATTGCCGCCGGTGTGAACATCACCTACAAGATCCTCTACAACTCCGCCGTGGCGATGACTGGCGCCCAAGACGCCGAAGCGGCCCTGACGGTACCCGAACTGACGCACAAGCTCGCCGCCGAGGGCGTTGCAAAAATCATCGTGTGCGCGGAAGAACCGAAGCGGCACAAGCGCTTTTCCTTCGCGAAGGGCGTGCTGGTGTGGGATCGAGACCGACTCGACGAGGCACAGCGATTACTCCGAGAAACCCCGGGCGTTACCGTGCTCATCTACGACCAGCAGTGCGCGGCGGAGGCTCGACGTAAGCGTAAGCGCGGCAGTCTCCCCGTGCGTCGCACCCGCGTGGTGATCAACGAAGCTGTCTGCGAAGGATGTGGTGACTGTGGTGTCAAATCCAACTGTCTCTCGGTCCAGCCGACCGACACTGAGTTCGGCCGCAAGACGCGCATCGATCAGAACAGCTGCAACACCGACTATTCATGCCTCGATGGGGAATGTCCGTCGTTCGTGACAGTCGAACTGCCGGAAGAAACTCCGTCCGTTCGAAGGGCCATACCCACGCCGCCAACGTTGGCTGAGCCGCCGCTCGCATCGCTCGCGGAGCCGCACAGTGTCTTTCTCGCCGGCATTGGTGGAACCGGAATCGTCACCGTCAATCAGGTGCTCGGTATGGCTGCGCTTCGGGCAGGGCTACACGTCAAAGGGCTTGACCAAACCGGCCTCAGCCAAAAGGCCGGGCCCGTCACTTCCCATCTACGTCTCAGCTCCAACTCGTCGATTCAATCGAACCGTGTGAGTCCTACCGGTGCGAACTGCGTCTTGGCGTTCGATTTGCTCACCGCGACCGACCCGAGGAATGTCGGATACGGAGACGCAGCCCGAACACTCACGATTGCGTCAACCAGCCAAACTCCCACCGGAGAAATGGTTTACGATGGCTCGGTCGATTATCCGGCTACGTCGCAGCTGCTCCAAGAACTCGAATCCCGCTCGCGGCTATTGGTGTCCTTCGACGCCCTCGCCGCGGCCGAAGTAATCTTCGCCAGTTCGACCGCGGCGAACTTCTTGCTCGTCGGCGCCGCTTACCAGGCCGGGGGGCTTCCGATTCCCGCAGCGGCCATCGAAGAAGCCATCGCCATCAATGGAGTCGCAGTTGCGGCGAATCAGGCCGCCTTCCGGTGGGGACGCGTCGCGGTGGCCGATCCCGTTGCCTTCCAGAAGGCCACCAGGACCTCACAAATCGGCCATCGCAGCGATCTTGAGGTTCCCCAGCATCTCCTCGCGGATGTGTCGGTCGCAGGCCACACGCGGGAGCTGTTGGAGCGCCGTGCTGCGCAGCTGGTTTGTTACCAGGACGATGCGCTCGCTGCGCATTACATCAACTTCGTCCAATGGGTGTGGTCGCGTGAAAGGGCGTTGTCGGACCGCACAGAACTATCCGAGGCGGTAGCGCAGAACTTGCACAAGTTGCTGGCCTATAAGGATGAATACGAGGTAGCTCGGCTCCTGACCGATTCGGTGTTCGTGCAAGCGGTGGAGTCCGAAGTTCCTGGCGGACTCAACCTTACGTACAAGCTGCATCCCCCCACGCTCAAGGCGCTCGGCCGCAAGGGCAAGATTGGGTTCGGTCCGCGTACTCACGTCGCACTCAGGCTGGTTGCCAAGGGAAAGCGATTGCGAGGAACCATGTTTGATCCATTCGGATACGCACGCATTCGTAGGCTCGAGCGGCAGCTGGTCGCCGACTACGAAGCCATGTTGCGCGAGTTGGTGGGCGGTCTGACCATCGATTCGTACGATACGACTCTGGCGGCGGCGTCAGCGCCCGATATCGTCCGCGGGTACGAAGATGTGAAGCTGCGCAATGTAGAGCGCTATCGTGCGCGACTCAGGGAACTTGGCGTTGCCGGGGCTTCGTCGGTGCAATCCGGGAAACGACGATCCTAGTTCAGACCGTCCTGCATCGATGTGCCGACAGTGAATCAATCAACCGACGAGAAGGTACTGACGCGTGGCTGAACTCAAACTTGGTTATAAGGCGTCGGCGGAGCAGTTCGCGCCGCGGGAACTGGTCGAGCTGGCGGTGCTGGCGGAGGCGGCCGGGATGGACAGTGCGACGGTCAGTGATCATTTCCAGCCGTGGCGCCATGAGGGTGGGCATGCGCCGTTTTCGTTGGCGTGGATGACCGCGGTGGGTGAGCGCACCGAGCGTCTGGTGTTGGGCACGTCGGTGTTGACGCCGACGTTCCGGTACAACCCTGCGGTGATCGCGCAGGCGTTTGCCACCATGGGGTGTCTGTATCCGGGGCGGATCTTTTTGGGGGTGGGCACCGGTGAGGCGCTCAACGAGATCGCCACCGGTTACATCGGGGCGTGGCCGGAGTTCAAGGAGCGTTTCGCTCGGCTGCGGGAGTCGGTCAAGTTGATGCGTGAGTTGTGGCTGGGGGATCGGGTCGATTTCGAGGGCGAGTACTACCACACCAAGGGTGCCTCGATCTATGACGTGCCCGAGGGTGGGATCCCGGTGTACATCGCCGCCGGTGGGCCGGTGGTGGCCAAGTATGCCGGCCGCGCCGGTGACGGGTTCATCTGCACCTCGGGCAAGGGTGAGGAGCTGTACCAGGACAAGCTGATCCCGGCGGTGAAGGAGGGTGCCGAGGCCGCCGGCCGCAACGCCGACGATCTCGATCGGATGATCGAGATCAAGATTTCCTATGATCCGGATCCGAAGCTGGCGTTGGAGAACACCCGGTTTTGGGCGCCGTTGTCGTTGACGGCCGAGCAGAAGCACTCGATCGATGATCCGATCGAGATGGAGAAGGCTGCTGACGCGTTGCCGATCGAGCAGGTGGCCAAGCGCTGGATCGTGGCCTCGGATCCCGACGAGGCGGTGGCCAAGGTCAAGGATTATGTCGACTGGGGTCTGAACCATTTGGTGTTCCACGCGCCGGGGCACGATCAGCGTCGCTTCCTCGATTTGTTCAAGACGGATCTGGAGCCCCGGCTGCGCAAGCTCGGCTGAGCCCACGCGAGTGGACTACCACGGATTCTGTCGCGGTCAATCGTCTAGAGGGTTGGGAATCGATGATGACTGGATCCGTCGAGCATCCTGGAGATGATGGAGATCTGGCGGGACGCTTCGCGATCGAAGTACGGCCGTTGTTGGCTCCGCTTTTGCGACAATCTCGACGATTGACCAAGAGTCACGCCGATGCTGAAGATCTGCTGCAAGACGCTCTGCTGCATGCTTACAAAGGCTTTCATACGTTCACCGAGGGCACGAACCTCAGTGCATGGTTATTCCGCATCCTCCACAACCGATGGGCTAGTGCCTACCGCAGAAGCCTGAGTCGGCCAACGGAATTGATGGATGAGTTGATGACCGGCTGGGGTGCCGACCGCTCAGGCGCAGCCGCATCCGCCGAGTCGGAAGCGCTGGGCAAGTTGACCGATGGCGTGCTGAAAGAGGCATTCGGTTCGTTGCCCCAGGGCGTCCAGGAAGTTCTCTACTATGCCGACGTCTACGGATATACCTACGCAGAGACGGCCGCGATCATGAATATCCCCCATGGCACGGTCATGTCCAGGGCGGCGCGGGGCCGTGAGAAGCTGCGCGAGCTGATGAAATCCAGCGACGCCTTCGCCTGACCTAGACCCGGCGCGGCGCGGCCAACCGTTCGCGGCGCAGCAATTCCACCTCGGGCAGCTGCAGCGGCGGCAGGTCACCGACCACCTGCGAGAGCAGATGATCGGCGAGCTCCGGGTTGCGGGCCAGGCACGGCCCGTGCAGATACGTCGCCACCACGCTGCCCTGCACCGCGCCGTCATAGCCGTCACCCAAACGGTTGCCCGCGCCCTTGGTGACGGCGGCCAGCGGTCGAGCATCCGGTCCGAGAACCGTTCCGCCACGGTGGTTTTCGAATCCGGTCAGCGGCTGGGTGAGTCCGTCGATCAGGGGCTTGGACGCCACTTCGCCGATGGTGCGGGCCTCCTGCGGCGAGGTCGTGACGTCGAGCATGCCCACCCCGTCGACCCGCTCACCTGCGGATGTCTCATACCAGTGCCCGAGCACCTGGATGGCCGCGCAGATCGCCAGCACGGGGGCGCCGCGTTCGGCGGCGCGCTGCAGCCCGGGGTATTGGATCAGGTGCTTGGTCGCCAGCCGCTGCGCATAGTCCTCGGCACCGCCGAGCGTGTACAGGTCCAGTGAGTCGGGTACCGGATCGGCCAGCGTGATCTCCACGATCTCGGCGTCGATTCCGCGCAGCCGCAACCGTTGTCGCAGCACCACCGCGTTGCCGCTGTCGCCATAGGTGCCCATCACGTCGGGCAGCACCAGCCCGATCTGAACCGTCACTGCAGTCTCCGATTCAGTTGCAGGAACGCGGTGTAGTTGGCGATCACCTCGACGTGCCCGGGTGGGCAGGAGTCGATCGCGGCGACGGTGTCGTGCACCAGTGAGTGCTCGACGCCGGCGTAACCCAGCCGGACCGCGAGGTCGGTGCCCCGCTCACCGGCGGCCACCACGACAGTGTCGTCAAAATGCTCGAACCGGACGTCCCACAGCCACGACAGGTCCTCGCCGTCGGGCACCTGCCCGTTGACCGAGATGACGACGCCTGCGCCGTGCTTGTCGACCATGGACAACGCCTCCTGCCAGCCGGCCGGGTTCTTGGCCAGCAGGATCCGGGCCGTGTGCGAGCCGATCTGCACCGTGCGATACCGGCCGGCCACCTCGTCGACCGTCGACACGGCGGCCACCGCGCGGGCCGGGTCCGCGCCGAGGGCGACCGCGGCCGCGACAGCCTGGGTCGCGTTGCCGCGGTTGACCGCACCGGGCAGGGCCAGGGTCATCGGCAGCACGAGACCGTCCGGGCCGTAGATGTGGGTGTCGTCGAACCACCACTGCGGATCCGGGCGTTTGAAGTCGGTTCCGGTCGAATACCAGCCGGCGCCGTCGCGCACGATGATCTCGCCCGAGCGCGGGCAGCTCACCGAGTCGCCCGACCAGCTGCCGCCCGCGGCCACCCACACCACGTTGGGGCTGTCATAGGCGGCCGAGGTCATCAGCACGTCGTCACAGTTGGCCACGATCACCGCATCGCGATGCCGGGCCAGCCCGCCGCGCAGTGTGCGCTCGATGTGGTTGATCTCACCGACCCGGTCGAGCTGATCGCGCGACAGATTCAGCAGGACGATCACCGACGGTGACACCGCGTCGCTGACGTGGGGCACGTGCATCTCGTCGACTTCGAGGGCCGCCAGCTCGGCATCGCGGGCCGCGGCCAGTGCGGCCACCAGTCCGGCGTCCATGTTGGCGCCCTCGGAGTTACTGGCCACCGGACCGAGCGTGGCCAGGGCGGCCGCGGTCATCCGTGTGGTGGTGGACTTGCCGTTGGTGCCGGTCACGACGACGCTGCGGCGACTCTGGCCCAGTTGACGCAGGATCGAACGGTCCAGTGTCATGGCGACCAGGCCGCCGATCATCGCGCCGGCGCCGCGGCCGGTGACCCGCGACGCCCAGCGTGCGGTTGCTCNCGTCGACGTCGAGACCACCGGTTTCCGTCCGGGGCAGGCCCGCATCGTCAGCGTCGCGGCGCTCGCGGTCGGGGATGACGGCAACGTCGAACGCAGCGTCGCCACCCTGCTGAACCCGGGCGTGGATCCCGGGCCAACGCACGTGCACGGGCTGACGGCCGAGATGCTGGAGGGGCAGCCGACCTTCGGTGATGTCGTGGATGAGCTCTGCGACATCCTGCAGGGGCGCACGCTGGTGGCCCACAACGTGGGCTTCGACTACAGCTTCCTGGCCGCCGAGGCCGAGTTGGTCGGGGCAGAGCTGCCGATCGACAGCGTCATGTGCACCGTGGAGCTGGCCCGGCGGCTGGCCCTGGGCACCGAGAACCTCCGCCTGGAGACGCTGGCGGCCCACTGGGGCGTCAGCCAGATGAAGCCGCACGATGCGCTGGACGACGCGCTGGTCCTGGCGCAGATCCTCAAGCCCACCCTGGCCCGTGCCCGTGACCGCAAGGTCTGGCTGCCGCTGCGCGACGTGGGCCGGCGCCGGTGGCCCAACGGCCACATCACCCATGAGGAGCTGCGGCCGTTGAAGGTGCTGGCCTCGCGGCTACCGTGCGAGTACGCGAACCCCGGCGTGTTCGTCCCCGGGCGTCCGCTGGTGCAGGGCATGCGGGTGGCGCTGTCGGCAGAGGTGGCCCGCACGCATGAGGAGCTCATCGAGCGCATCCTGCATGCCGGGCTGTCCTACACCGACCTGGTGGACCAGCAGACCTCACTGGTGCTCTGCAACGAACCCGCACCCGATCAGGGCAAGGGCTATCAGGCCGCGGAGCTCGGCGTGCCGCTGCTCGACGACGAGACGTTCATGGGCCTGCTCGGCCACGTCGTCGGGGGCACCGACATCGAGGAGTTCTGCGACATCCCCGCCGACAGCGACCAGTACACGCTGTTCTGACTAGCTGAGCGCCTTCGCCTTCAGTGCGTCGAACTCGGCCTGGCTGATGGTGCCGGCATCCAGCAGACCTTTGGCGTCGGCGATCTCCTGTGCCGGGGACCGGCCCGCCGCCTCGCGGATGTAAGCGTCGGTCTCCTGCTTGGCCGCTTGCGCCGCCGCCTGCGCGCGTTCGGCCATGCCTTTACCGCGCGCGATCAGATAGATCAGCGCGGTGAGCCATGGGAACACGATCAGGAAGACCACCCACACGGCCTTCACCCAGCCGGAGGTCTTGTGATCACGCCAGAACAGATCCGTCAGGATCTGGAACAGCACCAGCAGGTAGGCGATCCAGGCGAAGATGATCAGGAAATGCCACAGGAAATCCCATGTCGGACCCCAGTCCATGGGTTACTCCTTGCCGTTGACGTCGGCGTAGGGATCTACGCCGACGTCAGCTAACCACGCGCGGCGCGGTTGACGGCAGATACGACCGCCCGAAGTGATGCAGTTGTGATCGACGTGGCGATACCGACGCCCCAGACGGTCTTGCCCGCGATGGACGCCTCGACATATGCCGCGGCCTGAGCCTCCTCGCCGGAGGACATGGCGTGCTCGGAGTAGTCCAGCACGTTGATGTCGTAGCCGACCGCGCCCAGGGCGTCGACGAATGCCGCCAGCGGACCGTTGCCCGCGCCGACGATCTCGCGCTCCGCACCGTCGATCTTGACGATCGCGGTGATGGTGTCGGTACCACCGTCCACCTCCGAGGCGACCACCTTCTGGCGGATCCGCTCCAGCGGCGTGATCGGGGCCAGGTACTCCTCGGAGAACGCGTCCCAGATCTCCTTGGGCGACACCTCGCCGCCCTCGCCGTCGGTGATCTGCTGGATCGCCTGGCTGAACTCGATCTGCAGCCGGCGCGGCAGTGACAGCCCGTGGTCGGCCTTCATGATGTAGGCCACCCCGCCCTTGCCGGACTGCGAGTTCACCCGGATCACGGCCTCGTAGGTGCGCCCGACGTCCTTGGGGTCGATCGGCAGGTAGGGAACTTGCCACAGGATGTCGTCCATGTCGGCGTCGGCGGCATCCGCATCCACCTTCATCTGGTCCAGGCCCTTGTTGATGGCGTCCTGGTGGCTGCCGGAGAACGCGGTGTAGACCAGGTCGCCGCCGTACGGGTGGCGTTCGTGCACGGGCAGCTGGTTGCAGTACTCGACCGTGCGACGGATCTCGTCGATGTTGGAGAAGTCGATCTGCGGGTCGACACCCCGGCTGAACATGTTCAGGCCCAGGGTCACCAGGCAGACGTTGCCGGTGCGCTCGCCGTTGCCGAACAGGCAGCCCTCGATCCGGTCGGCGCCGGCCTGGTAGCCCAATTCGGCTGCGGCGACACCGGTTCCGCGATCGTTGTGGGGATGCAGGCTCAGGATGATCGAGTCGCGCGGGGCCAGGTGCCTGCTCATCCACTCGATCGAATCGGCGTAGACGTTCGGGGTGGCCATCTCGACGGTGGCAGGCAGGTTGACGATCAGCGGCCACTCCGGCGTGGGCTTGACGATGTCGGCCACCGCGTTGCACACCTCGACCGCGTACTCCAGCTCGGTGCCCGTGTAGGACTCGGGGGAGTACTCGAAACGCCACCGCGTCTCCGGGTACTTCTTGGCCTCGTCGACGCACATCCGCGCGCCGTCGGTGGCGATCTTCTTGACGGCGTCGCGGTCGGCGCGGAACACCACGCGGCGCTGCAGGATCGACGTCGAGTTGTAGAAGTGCACGATCGCCTGCGGGGCGCCCGCGCAGGCCTCGAAGGTGCGCTCGATCAGCTCGGGCCGGCACTGGGTCAGCACCTGAATGGTCACGTCCTCGGGGATCGCGCCCTGTTCGATGATCTCGCGGACGAAGTCGTAGTCGGTCTGGCTGGCCGAGGGGAAACCGACCTCGATCTCCTTGTAGCCCATCCGGACCAGCAGGTCGAACATGCGGCGCTTGCGCGCCGGGCTCATCGGGTCGATCAGGGCCTGATTGCCGTCGCGCAGGTCGACCGCACACCACATTGGTGCCTTGTCGATGACGCGGTCCGGCCAGGTGCGGTCGAACGGGACGCCGGTGCCGAAGGCCGGGCTGCCGCCGGGGACCTCTTCGGCGAAGCTGCGATAGCGGCTGACCGGCATGGACGAGCCGCGCTGGGTGTTCCAGACGGGCTGACCGGGGTTGGGCGCGCCGTCCGGCGTATTGATCGCGCGGACCGAACTGAAGGCATCAACAGAGATGTCGGGGGTGGTCATGGTTTTTGCTCCGGGAGTTGATTGGGGACTCGACCGGCGGATCGCAAAAACCCGCGACGGGAAGCCGGTCTGGTCAGACCCCGTCGCGGCGTCCGAGAAGGAGCACCCGCTGCACGCGCTCAACTGTACTCCGCGCAAATCTCAGGCCAAAACCCGCCGATGACGTGCACGTCCCCCGATCGGGGGAACGCAGCTTCACCAGCCGCATCGCCCTATCGCCGGACAGACCGGAAGCCGTCTGGATCGCATTCTTGTCTCAGCAGCCCAATCCAGGGCCAAGCAAACCGAAAACCCAACTGAGACAAAGGATCACATCATGACGAAGTTCACCAAAGCGCTGGCACTGCCCCTGCTGTCCGCGGGCTTCCTCGGCGCCGTCGCGCTGGGCCTGGCCGGCACGGCCGCCGCTCAGGGGCCGCAGGGGCCGGGCAACCTCTACAGCCCGGACACCTACGCCACTCCGGCTCCCGGCATGAAACCCGGCTGGCACAACCACCACGGCCCGCAGCGGGTCACCATCTTGCAGGGCCAGTGACCGGGACGACCCGGCGTGTATTACAAGCCCGCCAGCTGCGGCAGCGTCAGGTGGGCGATCCAGAAGTAGATCATCAGACCGGTGCCATCGACGATGGTCGCGATCATCGGGGCCGACACCACCGCCGGGTCCACCTTCACCTTTTTAAGAACCAGGGGCAGCACCGACGACACCAATGAGGCCCACATCACGATAGCCGCGACCGTCAGGCACACGGTCAGGGTGACCTCGGGCCCGACGCCCAACGTCCACGCCCGCACCATCGCCGCGGCCGCCATGGCGATCGCGATCAGCGAACCGGTTGAGAGTTCTTTGGTGACGATCGCGGGGATGTCGCGGAACCGGATCTGGCCGGTGCCCATCGCCCGGACGAGAGTGGTGGTGATCTGAGTGCCGGTGTTGCCGCCGGTTCCGATCAGCAGAGGAATGAAAAACGCCAGGGCGACAACGGCTTCCATCTCCTCCTCGAATGCCCGCAACACCGTCCCGGTGTAGGCCTCGGCGGCGAAGAGCACCAGCAGCCAAACGATCCGTTTGCGCCAGAGCAGCCACGGAGAGGCCCGCAGGTAGGGCACATCCAAGGGTTCGGATCCACCCTGGCGTTCGGCATCCTCGGTCGCCTCCTGCTCGGCGATCTGCACGGCGTCGTCCTCGGTGAGGACGCCCAGCAGCCGGTCCTCGGCGTCCACGACCGGCAATTCGTCGAGCTTGTGGTCGATGAGCGTCATGGCCGCGTCTTCGACATCGGTCAGTGGTGCGACGGTGACATGGTCGTTCATCAATTCGGCGACCGGACGCTCGGCCTGCGCCAGCACGAGGTCGCGCAGGCGGACCGCACCGAGGAGCACATCGTCCGGCCCGACCACGTAGACGTACGCCCCGGACGAATCGCGCGGACGGTTGGCGGCGTGTTCCCGGATCTGGTCCACGGCCTGCGCCACGGTCGCAGTCGGTGCCACCGTCAGCGCATCGGGCTGCATGTGCGCCGCAACCGAGTCTTCGGGCCAGGCCAGGATGCCGCGCAGCATCCGAGCCTGATCGATGACCATCGCCCCGAGCAGCGAGTCCCGCCTCGGGTCGGAGAATCGCCGCAGAATCTCGGCTGCGTATGGGGTGTCGAGCGCACCGAGCAGTCCGCCCGCGGCCGCAACCGGCATCGCCTTGAGCACCTTGGCGGCCAGGTCGGCCTCGATGGACCCGAGGAGATCGGCACCGGTGTCAGCGTCGAGCAATTCGCCCAATCTGCCTCGGGCCGCGGTGGGCAACGCGGCGATCTGCCGCTCGCGCTCGGCGGGCTCAGGCTCGATCTCAAGCCAGAGCTCGATGGCCTTGGCGGTGTCCGTCGCGATCGCCTGGCGCAGGCTGATCGCGGCCGTACCGGCCTTGGTGCTGCTCATGTGCCTCCTTCACCGCCCCCGGTCGGCGTTCAGAAGTAGCGACCCGAGGTTTACGCAGTATGAGCGGAAGGTGTCCGGAAGGGTCCTACACCTGCGAATCGGGGAAGGCGATCACCGACAGGAACCGGATCGGAAGTTCGATCAGGTCGACCGGTCCGTGGGCGCCTTCCCCGTCGATCTGCAGTGAGTCTCCCGGCTGCAGCCGGTACACCGAGCGGCTGTGGCTGTAATCCATGACCCCTTCGAGCATGTAGATGAACTCAGTGCCCGGATGCTGGAACAGCGGGTAGGTCTGGCTCTTCTCGGTCAGCGTGACGTGTAGACATTCCAGCCGCTTGTGCTCCCCGCGCAGCGAGCTGAGCAGTTGATACTCATGCCCCTGTTTGGTGCCGTTGCGCACGATCTCCGGCCCGGTGCCCGCCTTCACGAACGCCGCCGGGCGCTCGACGTCGGCCCCGCGGAACAGGCTGGTGACCGGGACGTCGAGACCCTTCGCCAGCAACGCCAGGGTGGACAGGCTGCAGGAGGTCTGGGCGTTCTCGATCTTCGACAACATCGCCTTGGAAATGCCTACCCGGGCGGCCATGTCGGCCACGGTCAGCCCGTGTTGCTGACGCAGTTGGCGCACATTGCGCCCGATGGCCGCCTCGAACTCCAGTTCCTCGACCGGCTCGTGCGGATCGCGCTCGCGGGCCGTGCCGGCATTGCGGAGCAGAGGCAGGTCGCTCACAGCACTCCTGTCTAGCGCATCTCCCCGGCCCCGACGTACGGATACCGGCTGGTGAGCAAATTGTCCTCCGCGAACCGGGCCAGGCGGAAATCCGACTCGGGAATCCGCGCGTCGCTGCTGCGGCCATCGGTCACCAGGTCGGCGACCAGCCTGCCGACCGCCGGAGCGATCTTGAAGCCGTGCCCGCTGAAACCCGCTGCCACGATCAGGCCCTCGATACCGGTCGCGGAGATGACGGGGTTCCAGTCCGGGGTGACGTCGTAGCACCCGGCGTAGCTGCCGGTGATCGCCGCGTCGGGGAAACCCGGGAACCGGGTGCCGACCTTGTCGACGGTGAGGTCGACGAAGTCGTCGGTGGCCCGGTTCAGGTAGTCGTCCGGGTCGGCGGTCTCCAACCCGGACAGATCGGAGTTGCCGAACAACAGTTCACCGTTGGGTTCGGGCCGAATGTATTGCAGCGACACCAGATCCGAGAACACCGGCACGGGGCCGAGTTCCACTCCGGGTTTGATCATCACGATCTGTTCGCGGTGCACATTGATCGGCACGTCGACGCCATAGGGCGCCAGGAAGGGACGCGTCCAGACCCCGGTGGCGACGACGACGGTGCCCGCCGACACCCGGGTGCCGTCGGCCAGCTCGACCCCGGTGACCCGGTCACCGTCGACGGTCAGCCCGGTCACCTTGGCGCCCTGGCGGATTCGCGCCCCGGCCGACCGCGCCGAGGCGGCGAAGGCCTGTGCGGTCTGGTAGGCGTCGCCGTATCCACCGCGAGGTTCCCAGCCGAACGCCGCGAACGGTTCCAGGTCGGCCCACGGCCACAGCTCGGCCACTTCGGCGGCCGAGATCTCCTCGGTCTGCACCCCGACCTCACGTTGCGCGGCCAGACTCTTGCGCAGGTTGTCAACGTTGGGCTCGCCGACGCCGACCACGTAGCCGGTCTGCCGGAACCCGATGTCGGTACCGAACATCTGCTCGGCATTCTCGAAGACCTCGAGACCGACGGTCGCCATGGCCGCCAGCGAGCTCACCCCGTAGTGGCAGCGCACGATCCCGCTGGACTTACCCGTCATTCCGGAGCCGACGGTATTGCGCTCGAGGACGGTCACATCGGTGACGCCTCGTTGACTCAACGCCCAGGCAGCCGCGGCCCCTTCCAGTCCGCCGCCGACGATCACCACATCAGCTGTCTGCATCAGGTCCCCGGAATCCAGTTCGTGCCGGCCAGCGGAACCCGGGCCATCGCGGCGGCCTCTATGGTGACCGCGACCAGATCCTCGGGTTCCAGGTGGCACACGTGGGCCTTGCCGCAGGCCCGGGCGATGGTCTGGGCCTCCATGGTCAGCACCCGCAGGTAATTGGCCAACCGACGGCCGCCCTCGATCGGATCGAACCGGGCCGCCAGTTCCGGATCCTGGGTGGTGATGCCCGCCGGATCCCGGCCGTCCTGGAAGTCGTCGTAGAAACCGGCTGCACTGCCGAGTTTTTCGTACTCGGCGGCATAGCGGGGATGGTTGTCGCCGAGCGCGATCAGCGCGGCCGTACCGATCGCGACGGCATCGGCGCCAAGGGCCAAGGCCTTGGCCACGTCGGCGCCCGAGCGAACGCCACCGCTCACGATCAGTTGGACCTGCCTGTGAACGCCGAGTTCTTGGAGAGCCTGCACGGCCTGCGGCACCGCCGCCAGCGTCGGGATGCCGACGTGCTCGATGAACACCTCCTGGGTCGCCGCGGTGCCGCCCTGCATGCCGTCGACCACCACCACGTCGGCCCCGGCATGCACGGCGAGCTTCACGTCGTAGTAGGTGCGGGTCGCGCCGACCTTGACGTAGATCGGTTTCTCCCAGTCGGTGATCTCGCGCAATTCGTTGATCTTGATGGTCAGATCATCCGGGCCGGTCCAGTCCGGGTGCCGGCAGGCGCTGCGCTGGTCGATGCCCTCGGGCAGCGTCCGCATCGCAGCCACTCGCGGGGATATCTTCTGCCCCAACAACATTCCGCCACCGCCCGGTTTGGCGCCCTGGCCGAGCACTACCTCGATGGCATCGGCCTTACGCAGATCGTCGGGATTCATCCCGTAGCGCGAGGGCAGGTACTGGTAGACCAGGTGCTTGCTCTGTCCACGTTCCTCGGGTGTCATGCCGCCGTCGCCGGTGGTGGTCGAGGTGCCTGCCTCGCTGGCTCCGCGGCCCAGCGCCTCCTTGGCCGGGCCGGACAACGCGCCGAAGCTCATGCCCGCGATGGTGACCGGGATATCCAGGTGCAGAGGATGTTTGGCATGCCGGTCACCGAGCACCACATCGGTGCCGCAGCGTTCCCGGTAGCCTTCCAGCGGATAGCGCGACATCGATGCGCCGAGGAACAGCAGGTCATCGAAGTGGGGAAGCTTGCGTTTGGCGCCCCAGCCGCGGATGTCGTAGATGCCGGTCTCGGCGGCGCGTTGGATGTCGGCGATCGTGGAGCGATCGAAGGTGGCGGATTCTCGCATCAGTAGGCACTCGCATTGTCGACGTGGAAGTGGTAGAGGTTTCGCGCTGAGCCGTAGCGGGTGTAGTCGGAGGTGTCGTCGTCAAATCCCGCTGCTGCCAACAGTTCAGCCAGCTCGGCGTGGTGCTCGGGCCGCATCGGTTTGGCGACACAGTCCGCCCCGAGTGAGGCCACCTCACCGCGGACGTAGATGCGGGCCTCGTAGATCGAGTCGCCGAGCGCCTCCCCGGCGTCGCCGCGCACCACCAGCCGGCCGGCCTGGGCCATGAACGCGCTCATGTGGCCGATGCTGCCGCCCACCACGATGTCCACGCCCTTCATCGAGATGCCGCACCGCGCGGCCGCGTCACCCTCGATGACCAGCAGCCCGCCGTGGGCGGTGGCGCCTGCGGACTGTGAGGCATTGCCTTTCACCCGCACCGTGCCGCTCATCATGTTCTCGGCCACGCCGGTGCCGGCGTTGCCGTTGATGGTGACCTCGGCATGCTGATTCATCCCGGCGGCGTAGTAGCCGACGTGACCCTCGACCGTCACCCGCACCGGTGCGTCGAGCCCGACGGCCACGTTGTGCGCGCCATCGGGGTGGGCGATGACGTAATCCCCCTCGACGTCCGGATGGTGCAACGCGGCGTTCACCTCACGCAAAGGCGTTGTGCGTAAATCAAACCCAACTAGCGTGTCCATGCGTAGACCACCTCCGGTTCCGGTTCCCAAATACGTGCCTGCTCGACTCCGGGCAACCCGGCCAGCGCGCGGTATTCGCTGGCCATCGCCACCCAGTCGTCGGTTTCGGCGATGACCGCGGGTTTGCAGGCGATGGCGTCGCGCACCACCGCGAACGAATCGGGATCGGAGACCAGCAGTGTGTAGAAGCCATCAAAGGTGGCACAGAGCTCCTTCAACGCGGTGGCCACGTCGCGGCCCGCGGCCAGTTGTTCGGCCACGAACCGGGCGCCCACCTCGGTGTCGTTCTCGCTGTCGAACTCCACACCGGCCCGGCGCAGTTCACGGCGGATCGTGGCGTGGTTGGCGAAGGAGCCGTTGTGCACCAGGCATTGCCCGGGGCCGACGGTGTAGGGGTGGCAGCCCGACGGGGTTACCGCGGACTCGGTGGCCATCCGGGTGTGCCCGACACCTTGCCAGCCCTGGGCCTTGGCCAGCCCCCAGGACTCGGTGAGGGCGCGTGGATGCCCGACGCCCTTGAGCACGGCCAGATCGGGACCGAATCCGGAGATCAGTGCCGTCGGGTAGGCCTCCCGGACCAGGCCCAGCAGGTCCTCCGACGACATGTCGGCCGATAGCAGGTACGTCGTATCCACCTGCACCACATCCACATCCGGGCCCAGGTCCGGCGCCTCGGCGATGTCGGTGACCGACACGCAGCCCTGCCCGTACGGTGACCATTCGGGATCTCCGTAGACCGCGATTCCCGCCGAATCGGCGCCGCGGTCGGACATCTCGCCCAGCATCGCGGCCAGCAGTTCGCCAAGCCGCGGATACAACTCGGGGCTACGCAGATGCAGCCCGACGATTCCACACACGGTGTCTCCTCTCAGAACGCCGTCAGGTATCGGTCGACCTCCCACGGCGTGACGGTGCCGTGGTAGTCGAAGAACTCGGCGCGTTTCACGTCGGCGAAGTAGGCGGCGACGCCGTCGCCGGCGACATCGAGCACGCCGGTGACGACCGGGTCGGCCTCGAGTGACTCGACGGCATGCAGCAGCGTGGGCGGCAGTGCCGCCGGGCCCTGGGCTCCCACCGCGCCGGGATCGAGGCTGCGCTTGACCCCGTCGAGGCCGGCCCCCAGCGCCGCGGCGATCGCCAGATAGGGGTTGGCCGAGCCGTCACCGCCGCGCAATTCGATGCGTTGGCTGTCGGGCACCCGGATGTAGTGGGTGCGGTCGTTGCCGCCATAGCTCGGCTTGCGCGGTGCCCACGACGCCCCCGACGCGGTCGAGGTGGCGCCGGTGCGCTTGTAGGAGTTGACCGTCGGCGCGACGACGGACTGCAGCGCGCAGGCATGGTCGAGGATGCCCCCGATGAATCCGTAGGCCGTCTCGGACAGGCCGAGACCGCGGTCATCGTCGCCGGCGGTCGGGAACACCGGATTTCCGCCGCTGGTCAGCGACATGTGCAGGTGTAGGCCGCTGCCGGTGCGGTCGGAGAAGGGCTTGGGCATGAAGGTGGCCACCATGTCGCGTTCGGCGGCGATCATCGACAACAGGTAGCGCAGCGTGATCACCCGGTCGGCGGTGGTCAGGGCGTCGGAGAACTCGAAGTTCTGCTCGAACTGACCGTTGCCGTCCTCGTGGTCGTTGGCGTAGTTGGACCAGCCCAGCGCATTCATGGCCGTCGAGATCGCGGTGAGGTGGTCATACATCCGGGTGACCCCACGCGCGTCGTAGCACGGTTGGGCGGCGGTGTCCGCCGCGTCGGCGGTGGCCAGGGCACCATCGGCGTCGCGCCGAAGCAGAAAGTACTCGACCTCGGCGCCGACCCAGGGTTCGAACCCCGCGTCGGCGGCCCGCTGGATCAGACCCTTCAGGATCACCCGCGGCGCGTACGGCCACGGCCGGCCTTCGACGTGCGGATCGCAGTGCACCAGCGCCAGACCCTCCTTGATGAAAGGGACCGGGGTGAACGAGGCCGGGTCGGGGATGGCCATCAGGTCGGGGTCCTTGGGCTCCTGGCCCATCGCACCGACGGCGTAGCCGGCGAAGCCCACCCCGTCGCTGGCCAACAGATCGACGGATTGGACGGGAACCAGCTTGGCGCAAGGCTTTCCGCGCAGGTCTACGAACAGCGCGAGGATGAACCTGGTGCCGGATTGTTCGGCGAGGGTGGCGAGATCGGAGGGCATGTCACCAGCACTTTCGTCTCTTGTTGGGAATCAATGTATCACAGTAGGAAACTTTGGCGAGCCGAGTAATCCCCGGTCACCGGCTGCCGCGGGAGCGGGCCACGGCAGCCGGGCCGGGGAATTATCTTCTCTGTCAGGCGAATTCGAGCTCGTAAGCCGAATCCCGATGGAACGTCGAGTCGATACCCTTCTCCTCCTCTTCTGGGGAGATCCGGATACCCATCGTCTTCTTGATCACGTAGGCGATGGCGAACGCGACCGCGAACGAATAGAGCATCACCGCGCCTGCCGCGACGGCCTGCCGCCACAGCTGGTCGATGCCGCCGCCGTAGAACAGGCCGTTGGTGGCGTTCGGCATGCCTTCGCTGGCGAAGAAGCCGACGAGCAGGGTGCCGACGACGCCGCCGACGAGGTGCACGCCGACCACGTCGAGTGAGTCGTCATAGCCGAGCTTCTCCTTGAAGCCCACGGCGTAGACGCAGATCGCCCCGGCGATGCCACCGACGAAGATCGCGCCGACCGGCGTGACCGCGCCGCAGGCCGGGGTGATGGCGACCAGGCCTGCGATCGCACCCGATGCCGCGCCGACCCCGGTGACGTGGCCGGTCTTGTACTTCTCGACGGCCAGCCAGGCCAGCACCGCCGCGCAGGTGGCGACGAACGTGGTGACCATGACGATGGCCGCGGAATTTCCAGCGGCCAGGGCGGATCCGCCGTTGAAGGCATACCAGCCGGCCCACAGCATGCCTGCACCCAGCAGGGTCAACGGCACGTTGTGCGGCTTGCGCAGCTGGCCGAACATGGCCGATTTGCCCAACACGATGGCGACGGCCAGCGCCGCGGCCCCGGCGTTGATGTGCACCGCGGTGCCGCCGGCGAAGTCGATGGCGTGCAGTTTGTTGGCGATCCAGCCGCCCACCGAGTTCTCGGTGACCACGCCGTCGAAGGCGAACACCCAATGCGCGACGGGGAAATACACCAGCACCGCCCAGACGGCGGCGAAGACCATCCAGGCGCCGAACTTCATCCGGTCGGCGACCGCGCCGGAGATCAGCGCCACGGTGATGGCCGCGAACAGGGCCTGGAATATGGAGAACAAACTGATCGGCAGCCCGGCCACCGTGGTCATCGGCTCCATCAGGTCTTTCATGCCGGCGAATTCGGTGATGCTGCCGAGGAATCCGCCGTACGACGTACCGAAGACCATCGAGAATCCGAACAGTACCCAGAGCAGGCCGACCACGGCGACCGCCCCGAAGGTCATCATCATCATGTTGGTCGAGCTCTTGACCGAGACCATGCCGCCGTAGAACAGGGCAAGACCGGGGATCATCAGCGTGAGGCCGATGATGCAACACAGCATGAACGCCGTGGTTCCTGTATCCATCAACATCTCCTGGGGGTGGCGGCCCGGGCGGGCCGATCACTGGGAGTTGACGTCGTTTCTGTTACGTGGATCCGCTTGTTGTGTTGCATTGCGGTAAACCTCACCGCAGCGGGTCGGTGAGGACCCTGTTACCGAACCTTCACGGGCAGAAACGCCGGAGAAATCCGTATACCGGACGGTATACAGCCATGGATACAGCCTCTGCCGAACAGCATTCGGCCCTCGGCCCCGCGCTCGAGGATGAGTACGAGAACGAACCGGTCCCGGCGTCCGCGCGCAAGTCACTGTTCTCGGTGTCGGCGGTGTGGGTCGGCTTCCCGATGATCATGACCTCGGCGGTGTTCGCCGGGATCGTGGTCTACAACCTGGGCTTCGTCGCCGGGATGGCGGCCATCCTGGTCGGCGATCTCATCCTGATGGCCTACGTCGGCACCCTGAGCTACCTCGCCGGCCGGTCAGGCAAGAACTTCGCGCTGACCGCGGCAGACACCTTCGGCACCAAGGGTTTCCGTATCGTGTCCGCATTCCTCTCGGCACTGGTCATCGGCTGGTTCGCCTTCCAAACCGGAATGGTGGGATCCACGCTCAACCTCTCCATGGGCTGGAGCGCGCCATGGATCACCCTGCTGGCCGGTGTGTTGTTCGTGGCCCTGACCTTCGTCGGGATCCGGGCGATCTCGTGGATCGGGGTAGTGGCCTCGGCGCTGTTCATTCCGCTCGGAGCGGTGGCCGTGGTGCTGGCGGCGGCGCAGGACGGGCTGGGGTCGGCACTGACCTACGGCGGCGAGGCCGGCGTGCACGCCTTCGGATTCGGTGTCGCCGTGACCATGGTCTTCGCCTGCTTCGCCGATTCGGGCACCATGACGGCCGATTTCACCCGGTGGGCGCGCAACGGCAGGGAAGGTGCGCTGGCCGCCTTCGCTGCGTTTCCGGTGGCCTATCTGATCGCGCAGATGGCGGGCGCGCTCGTCGTCGCACTCGGCGCGGCCGCAGCCCCGGGCGCGGCCGGCGGGGATTTCCTGCATGTGCTGGTCGGGGGCGGCGGCATCCTGGTTCCGCTGGCGATCGTGTTCGTCTTCGTCAATCTCGGCAGCGTGTGTGCGCACTGCCTCTACAACGGCGCCGTCGGGTTCGGCAACATCACCGGAAAAACCATGCGCCAGTTGACGATCGTGCTTGGCGTCGTCGGAACCATCGCCGCCGTCGCGGGAATCTGGTCGCACTTCGCCACCTGGCTCAACATCCTCGGGGTGCTGGTGCCGCCCATCGGGATCGTGCTCATCCTCGACCAGCTGGTGTTCGCCCACCGTCGCGGCACTGCGGTGCTGGCGTGGAAACCGTTCGCCGCGTGGGCAATCGGTGCCGGGGGAGCGTTGTTGGCGCACTTCTACGCGCCACAGCTGTCCGACGCCGTGGTGGCGATGGTGGTCGGCGGTCTCGCGTTCACCGCACTGACCTACCTACCGGCCCGGGCCGCTCAGCCCGCCCTGGCGGGGGAGGCCGGATGATCATGATCCCGGCCAATCCGTATGCCTGGCCCTACGACGGTGACATCCCCCGTGACCGAACCGCGCTGATCAACATCGACTGGCAGGTCGACTTCTGCGGCCGCGGCGGATACGTCGACACCATGGGTTACGACCTGTCGCTGGTGCGCACCCCGCTGGGGCCCGCGCAGGACGTGCTGGCCGCCGCCCGCGCGGCCGGGCTGTTCGTCATCCACACTCGCGAAGGTCACCGCCCCGACCTGTCCGACCTGCCCGCCAACAAGCGCTGGCGCTCGGCCCGCATCGGTGCCGAGATCGGGTCGGCCGGGCCGTGCGGGCGGATCCTGACCCGAGGCGAACCGGGCTGGCAGCTGGTTCCCGAGATGGCCGCCCTGCCAGGCGAACCCGTGATCGACAAGCCCGGCAAGGGCAGCTTCTACGCCACCGATCTCGACCTGGTGTTACGCCGCAACGGCATCAGCCATCTCATCTTCACCGGGATCACCACCGACGTGTGCGTGCACACCACCATGCGCGACGCCAACGACCGCGGGTACGAGTGCCTGGTCGTCTCCGATGCCACTGGCGCGACTGACTACGCCAATCATGTTGCGGCGCTGAACATGATCACCATGCAGGGTGGGGTGTTCGGGGCGCACGCGCCGAGCACCGACGTGGTGGCCGCGCTGAAGGAGCTGCGATGAGCACCGCCCGGGTCGGGCAACCGGTATCCCTGCGGGACCGGGTCTATCTCGACCTCGGCCGTAAACTCATGGTCGGCGAGATCGATGACCGGACCCGCCTCGTCGAGTCGCAGTGGTGCGAGGAGCTCAACGTCAGCCGGACACCGCTGCGCGAGGCCCTGGTGCGGCTACACGCCGACGGCATGCTCGAACGCCGGTCCGACGGATACTACCCGGTGGCCCTCGACATCGCCGGCGTGCGCGACCTCTACGAACTGCGCATCACCATCGAGTTGCGCGGCATCGCCCGCATCCTGGAAACCGATCAACTGCACTACGACAAGGAGCGGCTGGCTGCGGTGCGTGCGCAATGGGCCGCGCTGCAGGCCTGCCCACCGCCGGCCGAGGCGGACATGGTGTTGCTCGACGAGTCGTTCCACATCGCACTGTGCACCGCGTCGGGCAACGCGGCCATGGTGAACGCCCTCGACAACGTCAATCGGCGGATCCGGCTGATCAGAATGTACGACTTCGTCACCGAGGAGCGGGTGGCCGCCACCATCACCGAGCACCTGCAGATCGTCGACCTGCTGCTCGACGACGAGCTCGACGCGGGCCGCACTGCCCTGCACGAGCATGTCGGCGCCAGCTTCGAGGTGGTCGAACGGCGTGCCTTGCGGGCACTGAGCGCCCGGGCGTTCGGTTACTCGTCGTCGGCGCCGGTTCCCTACGAAAGCGAGGGCGGCAGCGGGTCCGGATCGTCGGCCAACTGCCGCAGCGCGGGTCCGTATTCGGGGTGGGCCAATGCGAAGGCGAACTGCGCGACCAGGTAGTCGGCCGGGTTGCCGGTGTCATACCAGCGGCCATGTATGACCTGCCCGTACACGGGATGGCTCCCGGCATATGCGTTGATCGCGTCGGTCAGGTAGATCTCGCCGGGCTCCGGCTGTTCGTACCACCGTGACGTCAGTTCGCGAAGTTCGTCGACGATGCCCGGTGTGATGACGTAGCCGCCGATTGCGGCGTACCCAGAGCGAGCCTCTTGTGGCTGCGGTTTCTCGACGATCCCGCTGATCCGCAGCAGTCCCCCGTCCAGGTTCTCTTCGACGATCGGTACGCCGTACCGGCGCGAGTTCTCGGGAGCCATCGGCATAAGGGCCAGAACCGGGGACGACGTCTGTTCGTAGGCGCTGATCAGTTGCTGAGCGCGCGGTACCTCCGCGACGAAGACGTCGTCGGGCCAGAGCACCAGAACCGGCTCGTCGCCGAACGACCGAGAGGCGTTGAGTACAGGGGTGCCGTTGCCGTATGGACCGTGCTGATGGAGATAGGTGATGTGGCCCCGTGCGGAGAGCTCGCCGACTTCTTCGACCGCGTCTGCGTAAGCGGTCTTGCCGTCCGCCCGCAATTGGTCGACGAGCGTCGTATTCGGGCGAAAGTGCTCCTCTATCAAGTTTTTTCCACCAGAAACGACGATCGTGATGTCGGTGATTCCAGAATCGACCAGCTCGTGCACCGTATGTTCGATGACAGGCTTGTCGCCGACCGGCAGCATCTCTTTGGGTATGGCCTTGGTTAGCGGCAGGAGACGCGAACCGATCCCGGCGGCGGGAATCACCGCTTTGCGGATGGCCTGGTGTGCCATGTGTTCCTCCCACCTTGCTCCATCGAAAGTATCGGGTGAGCCCGTCAGCTGAACGGAATTCCCCAACGCTCACGGAATGCGATCTGCTCGAGCGGTAGCCGTTCGCGCGGCCGGCTGTCGCGTTCGACGATCGCCTCGTCGACGTGCGAGTAGTCCCCGAGCGTGCCGACCGCGATGACGGCGAGCGGCCGCACCCCGTCCGGGATGCCGAACGCGGCCCGCGCGCCCTCGACGTCGAACCCGGCCATCGGATGGACGACGAGTCCGCGGGACACCGCCTCGACGGTCAGCTGTGCGATCGCCGCCCCGGCGTCGACCGCCGAGTACAAGGCAGTCCGCTCGTCCTCACCCTCGTCCGCGCACACCAGGATCAGCGCCGCGGCGGCTTGCGCGTAGCTGTTGCCCCGCTTGAGCAGGCCGGCGAGTGTGGTGAATGTCTCGTCCCCGCGAGTGCCCACCACGAACCGCACCGGCTGTCGGTGCCCCCAGCTGGCCGCCCAGCGCGCCGCCTCCAACACCGCGGTGAGCTGGTCAGCGGTGATGACGGCGTCGGGATCGAAGGCCCGGGGGCTCCATCGGGCCGCGAGATCGGGATGGATCGGCACACTTGTGGCGGCCGACCGACCGCTCGGCGTGTCTGGCACGTCAGCCAAGCTACCGGCGGGGAAAATCGCGTGCGCGTCTCCCTTATCCTGTGTGGGACTCATTCCCGAGCTCGAAGGGTTAGATAGTGGCGCTCGTCGTACAGAAGTACGGCGGATCCTCGGTATCGGATGCCGACCGGATCCGTCGGGTGGCCGAGCGAATCGTCGAGACGAAGAAGGCCGGCAACGACGTCGTCGTGGTGGTCTCCGCGATGGGTGATACCACCGACGACCTGCTGGATCTGGCCCAACAGGTGTCCCCGGCCCCGCCCGCGCGTGAGATGGACATGCTGCTGACCGCCGGTGAGCGCATCTCCAACGCGCTGGTCGCCATGGCCATCGAGTCGCTCGGCGCGCAGGCCCGCTCGTTCACCGGATCGCAGGCCGGCATCGTCACCACCGGCACCCACGGCAACGCCAAGATCATCGACGTCACCCCCGGTCGCCTGCGCGACGCGCTGGACGAGGGCGTCATCGTGCTGGTCGCCGGTTTCCAGGGCGTCAGCCAGGACAGCAAGGACGTCACCACCATGGGCCGCGGCGGCTCGGACACCACCGCCGTCGCGCTGGCCGCCGCGCTGAAGGCCGACGTCTGCGAGATCTACACCGACGTCGACGGCATCTTCACCGCCGACCCGCGCATCGTGCCCAATGCCCGCCACCTCGACACCGTCTCCTTCGAGGAGATGCTCGAGATGGCCGCGTGCGGCGCCAAGGTGCTGATGCTGCGCTGCGTGGAATACGCCCGCCGGTACAACGTTCCGATTCACGTCCGCTCGTCGTACTCGGACAAGCCCGGCACCATCGTCAAAGGATCGATCGAGGACATCCCCATGGAAGACGCCCTTCTCACCGGAGTAGCCCACGACCGCGGGGAGGCCAAGGTCACCGTCGTCGGGGTGCCCGACGTACCCGGCTACGCCGCGCGGGTGTTCCGCGCCGTCGCCGACGCCGACGTCAACATCGACATGGTGCTGCAGAACATCTCCAAGGTCGAAGACGGCAAGACCGACATCACGTTCACCTGCCCGATGGACAACGGCCCGAGCGCGGTGCAGAAGCTGACCTCGCTGCAGGATGAGATCGGCTTCAGCCAGGTGCTCTACGACGACCACATCGGCAAGGTTTCGCTGGTCGGTGCGGGTATGCGCAGCCATCCCGGCGTCACGGCCAAGTTCTGCGAGGCGCTCGCCGAGGTGGGCGTCAACATCGACCTGATCTCGACCTCCGAGATCCGGATCTCGGTCCTGGTGAAGGACACCGATCTGGACACCGCGGTCGCCGCGCTGCACGACGCCTTCGACCTCGGTAGCGACGACGAGGCCGTGGTCTACGGCGGAACGGGGCGCTGAGATGGTTTCGATCGGTGTAGTCGGCGCGACCGGGCAGGTCGGCCAGGTCATGCGCACCCTGCTCGAGGAGCGGAACTTCCCCGCGAGCTCGGTCCGGTTCTTCGCCTCGGCCCGCTCCGAGGGCAAGAAGCTGACGTTCCGCGGCCAGGAGATCGAGGTCGAGAACAGCGAGACCGCCGACCCGTCCGGTCTGGACATCGCGCTGTTCTCCGCCGGTGCCACGATGTCGCGCGTGCAGGCCCCGCGGTTCGCCGCGGCCGGTGCCGTCGTCGTCGACAACTCGTCGGCCTGGCGCAAGGACCCCGAGGTGCCGCTGGTGGTGTCCGAGGTGAACTTCAAGCGCGACGCGGGCACGCGGCCCAAGGGCATCATCGCCAACCCCAACTGCACCACGATGGCCGCGATGCCGGTGCTGCGGCCGCTGCACGAGGAAGCCGGGCTGACCCGGCTGATCGTGTCGAGCTATCAGGCGGTGTCGGGCAGCGGGCTGGCCGGTGTCGAGGAGCTCGCATCGCAGACCCGCGCCGTGGTGGACGGCGCCGAGGCGCTGGTGCACAACGGCTCGGCGGTGGATTTCCCCGCGCCGGTCAAGTACGTCGCGCCCATCGCGTTCAACGTGGTTCCGCTCGCCGGCGCACTCGTTGATGACGGCTCCGGCGAGACCGACGAGGACCAGAAGCTGCGCAACGAGAGCCGCAAGATCCTGGGCATCCCGGATCTCGCGGTGAGCGGCACCTGCGTGCGGGTTCCGGTGTTCACCGGACACTCGCTGTCGATCAATGCCGAGTTCGCCCAACCTCTTTCGGTTGAGCGCGCCACCGAACTGCTGGCCGGTGCGCCCGGCGTGAAGCTGGTCGACGTGCCGACCCCGCTGGCCGCGGCCGGAGTCGACGAGTCCCTGGTGGGCCGTATCCGGCAGGATCCGGGTGTGCCGGACGGGCGTGGCCTGGCCTTGTTCGTATCCGGCGACAACCTGCGGAAGGGTGCCGCGCTGAACACCATCCAGATCGCCGAACTGCTGGCCGCCGAGCTCTGATCCGCGGGTGAGCCCAGCCCGCAGGTTCGCCGGTGCCGCGGTGCTCGCCGTGGCGGTGTGGCAGTCACCGTCCGCCCACGCCGAGCCGTGGTTTCCCGACCCGGTGCTGCCCCCACTGGCCCCCGGCCAGGTGTTGCGCGTCGGACCGAGCGCCGGAACCGGCACTCCCACCGCTGATTACGGGATCGGCGCCACCGACCTGTGTGAGTTCATGGAGTTTCCCAGCCGGGTGCTCCAGGTCTGCGGCGACAGCTTCGCCGGACAGGCCGTGGGCTTCGGTGGCTGGTATTCGCCGGTGGCGCTTCATGTCGACGCCGATTCGATCGACGATCCGGCCGGGGTGCGCTACCGGGGCGTGAGCGGAGTGGACAAGCCACTGCTGGCCGACTCGGCACCGCCAGGGTCCTCCCAGTTGCCTGCCGGCGTGGTGTCCATCAACCGCGAGAACTACATGATGATCACCACCACGTACAACCTCAAACCGCACAGTTCCCGCCTGGTGAAAGCCGATGCGGCCAAGCCGAATTGGCCGACGGTGCCGGGTTCGGTGCGGGACGCCGAGTATCTGGGCGGCGCCCAGTCTCAGATCAGCGGTTACTACGACCCGATTCCGCAACCGGATTCGCCCAGCGGCTGGGTGTACATCCTGGCCAACAACTTCGATCGCAGCAGCCCGACGTTCCTGTACCGGGTCACCCCGCAGGCCTTCACCGACCGGGCCGCCTGGCAGGGCTGGTCGAACACTGCCGGGTGGGGCAAGCCGCCGACCCCGTTGTTCCCCGATCGTGTGGGGGAGGTGAGCATCCGGCAGATCGACGGCAAGTCGGTGCTGTCCTATTTCAATGCCAGCAACGGGAACATGGAGATGCGGGTCGCCGACGGCCCGACGGGTCTGGGCGAGGCGCCGGTCACCACGGTCGTATTCGCCAGCGCCTGGCCGGATCCCGTCGAATCGCTGCCGCCGCCGGAGGTCAATCAACTCGCCCAGCCCTACGGCGGCTACATCTCGCCGGGTTCCACGCTGGACAAGGTGCTGGTGTTCGTCAGTCAGTGGAACACCATGGCCCGCGGCGGAACCCCGTACCGAGTGATCCAGTTCGCGGTGAACCCGATCAAGCCGTGGGACCAGTGAGTCCCCGGCTCTTTCACAGCTGATTCATAGCCAATTCTTGATCAGCACCTCAGCAACGCTTCCATGCTCGTGGCATGACTGATACCTCGCCCGATCCCGCAACCCAGCCAGTGGTGGCAACCGAGCCCGCGCCCGTCGCACCGGTGGCGGCCCCGCCCGCCGAGAACAGGCCGAGCCGGCTCATGCAGGTGCTCGCCTGGGTGGGCATCATCTCCGGCATCGTGTTCATCACCGCCGTGGTCTTCGGCACCGGCTTCTTCCTCGGCGCCCACTCCGGCGGCGACGGACATCACCGCGGCGGTCACGATCGCGGCGGCATGTTGATGTTCCACCGCGGCGGCCCCCCGATGGGGCCCGGACACGGCATGATGCCGCCGTTCGGTCCCGGTGGACCCGGCGCATTCGGCCCGGGAGGCCCGGGTTGGGGTCCCGTCGGCCCCGACGGCCCCGGCAGCCGCCCGGAGCGCCCTGAGACCCCGTCGGCACCGGCACCGCCCGCGAGACCATAATCACAGCCCCGTTTTTTGGACTGACTCCAAAGAGCACGCATACTGGAGCCGTGACCACGGTGCATCCCCACGACCCCAAGGCCCTGTTGCGGGCCGCCGGGCTGCGTGTCACCGCACCGCGGGTCGCGGTTCTCCAGGCGCTCGCCGACCATCCGCACTCGACTGCAGACGACGTGGCCGGTCTGGCCCGCGAGAACCTCGGTGCGGTGTCCACCCAGGCGGTCTACGACGTACTACGGGCTTGCGTGAACGCGGGCCTGGTCCGTCGTATCGAACCGGCCGGCTCCTCGGCGCGCTACGAGACTCGCGCCGGCGACAATCACCACCACCTGGTCTGCCGGGTGTGCGGTGTGGTTGCCGACGTCGACTGCGCAGTGGGCGAGACGCCTTGCCTGGAACCCTCTGACCTGGCCGGCTTCGCGGTCGACGAGGCCGAGGTCGTGTTCTGGGGCATCTGCGCCGATTGCCAGGCGGCAACCGCCGGTTAGACCACTCTGCAGCCCAATGGACGCCCCGGCCACTTCCCCTTGGTGGCCGGGGCGCCTGGCTTTTCGGGCAAGCATTGGGTGGAGTACCCGGAATCGTGAGATTCTCGCTAACCATGACGCGCAATCGGCTCCTGATTGCCGCACTGCTCGCGGTGCCGGCGCTGGCCGCCGGCTGCAGCGTGGGTGACGCCGAACCCGAGCGTGGCGCGGCCATGGTCTTCGCGGTCGGCGATTGTGTGAGCGTCGCGGCCACNCCGTGGTCTTCACGCTCACCACCCTGCTCGACGATCCCGACGCGGCTGCGGTCGCCACCGAGGCCACCGCCCCGGTCGCCACGGCCTGGGATCGGGCGGCCCGGATCGGCCTCGGCGACCTGCGGCTACAGGAATCGGCGATCACGTGTGTATCGGCCGCCGCGGAGCGCGCACCGGCGGAGCTGGCGGAATCGATGGGGCTGTTGCTGCGTTCGGTCCAGGAGGGCCGCTGCCCGGCCGACGATTTCTCGGACTGGGTGGTGGGCCACGGAATCGCTTCTGCGGTCAGCCAACTGGTGAAAGGCGAGCTTTGACCTCACGAGAGACGTTGGCGCAGCAGCTCACCCGGGCGCGGGAGCGCACGCTGCGGCTGGTCGACTTCGACGACGCCGAGCTGCACCGCCAGTACAGCCCGCTGATGAGCCCGCTGGTCTGGGACCTCGCCCACATCGGTCAGCAGGAGGAGCTGTGGCTGTTGCGCGGCGGCGATCCGGACCGGCCCGGCATGCTCGCCCCCGACGTGGACCGGCTCTATGACGCATTCGTACATTCCCGCGCCAGCCGCGTGGACCTGCCATTGCTGCCGCCCACCGACGCCCGCAGCTATTGCGCGACGGTGCGGTCCCGCGCGCTGGATGCCCTCGACTCGCTCGACGCCGACGACTCTGCGTTCAACTTCGGGTTGATCGTCAGCCATGAGAATCAGCACGACGAGACCATGCTGCAGGCCCTGAATCTGCGGTCCGGGCCGCCGTTGCTCGATGCCGGCTCCGCCCTACCGGCCGGCCGGTCCGGCGTGGCAGGCACCTCGGTGCTGATCCCGGGCGGGCCGTTCCTGCTCGGGGTGGACGAACTGGCCGAACCGCATTCGCTCGACAACGAACGACCGGCACATCAGGTCGACGTGGCGCCCTTCTACATCGGCCGGGTGCCGGTCACCAACGCCGAGTGGCGTGAGTTCATCGACGACGGCGGCTATCAGCAGTCCCGGTGGTGGTCGTCGCGCGGCTGGGCATACCGCGAGGAAGCCGGCCTGTCCGCGCCCCAGTTCTGGGGGCCGGACGGCACCCGCACGCGGTTCGGCCACATCGAGACCATCCCGCCCGACGAACCGGTTCAGCACGTCACCTTCTTCGAGGCCGAGGCCTACGCTGCCTGGGCCGGGGCCCGGCTGCCCACCGAGGTCGAATGGGAGAAAGCCTGCGCGTGGGATCCGTCGGCCGGTGCCCGGCGCCGATTCCCCTGGGGCGCATCCGAACCCACCGACGCGCTGGCGAATCTGGGCGGCGAGGCCCGTCGGCCCGCTCCGGTGGGGGCCTACCCGGCGGGCGCGGCCGCCTATGGNACCCGAGCTACACCGTCGGGGCCATCGCCGACGGCACCGGGACGTGTCCGAGTGCCGAGTACCAACATCTGCCCGCCGACCTGGCCGACCCCTCGACCGCTCGCCTGTGCCTGGTGCCCAATCTGGTCGCGAACCACTGCTACGAGTTGGGCATGCCCGCGGGCATGGTGGAACTGGCCGACTGCGCCGCGCGCACGGACCGCGGACCGGGCGTGTTGGTTCAGGTGACGCAGCGGTTGGATGTGCGGGACAGGTCGGCCTGTCCCGCCGAAACCGGCCACCACGCCTGGCCGTACCCGTCGCCGGCGCGTACCTATTGCACCCGCACGGTCTACTGACTGGCATGATCGAGGGCATGCGTGCCCTGACTGTCGGTTTCGGGCTGGCCGGTCTCGCGCTGGCATTGGCTGCACCTGCTGGTGCGCGCCCCTCGGATCCTGGTGTGGTGTCCTATGCGGTCATGCCCAAGGGGTCGGTGGGCAACATCATCGGCGCCCCGATGGGGTGGGAATCTCAGTTCACCGTCCCGTTCCAGGGATTCTCGGTGGACAACCCGGTGTGCAACAACTGGGCCGACATCGGCCTGCCCGAGGTGTACAACGATCCGGACCTGGCTTCGTTCAACGGCGCCACCACCAAGACCGCGGCCGATGACGACAACCATTTCGTCAAACAGGCCATCGGGGTGTTCGCCACCCCCGATGCCGCTGACCGGGCGTTCCGCCGGGTGGTCGATCGCACCAACGGCTGCTCGGGTCAGACCACCGCCATGCATCTGGACAACTTCGTCAACGAGGTGTGGACGTTCACCGGCGGGGCCGCGAGCGACACCAACGCCGATTGGGTGAAACAGGAAGCCGGCACCGACCGCCGCTGTTTCAACACCACCCGCAAACGGGAAAACGTGCTGCTGCAAGCCAAGGTGTGCCAGTCCGGCAACGCGGGCCCAGCCGTGAACGTCCTCGCCGGCGCCATGCAGAACACGCTGGGGCAGTAGAACATGTCGGTCCGATCTGGATGATGGAACAGAACCGAGCCGTTTGATCCGGTGAGGACCGGGAGGGGTGGTTGCGTTGGCAGTACCCGTCAGGGCTGATGCAGCCCGGATAGCTCCCGTCGAATTCATCAGCGCCGAACACGCGGCGTCGTTCATCGAGGCCAACTGCCTGCACGATGGGCCGGTCGGCCAGGTGGGCCTGGAGATCGAGGCGCATTGCTTCGACCTCGCCGATCCGCTGCGGCGCCCCGGCTGGGACGAGCTCTCCGAGGCCATCGCCGCGGTGCCCACGCTGCCCGGTGGCAGCCGGATCACCGTCGAGCCCGGGGGCGCGGTCGAACTGTCCGGGCCGCCGGCCGCCGCGTCATCTGTGGCCATCGCCGCGCTGATGGCCGACCGGGAGGTGCTTCGGACGGAGTTCGGCCGTCGCGGTCTGGGGCTGGTGCTGCTCGGCGCCGATCCGGTGCGGCCGACGCAACGGATCAATCCGGGCCCGCGCTATCGGGCCATGGAGCAGTTCTTCGCGGCCAGCGGGACGGCCGCACCGGGCGCCGCGATGATGACCTCGACGGCATCGGTTCAGGTCAACCTGGACGCTGGCCCGCGTGACGGCTGGGCACAGCGGGTACGTCTGGCCCATGCGCTGGGGCCGACGATGATCGCCGTCACGGCCAATTCGCCGATGCTGGGCGGGCAGTTCACCGGCTGGAAGTCCTCCCGGCAGCGGGTCTGGGGGCAGTTGGATTCCGCACGCTGCGGGCCGGTGCTCGGCGCCGACGGTGACGATCCGGCCAGCGNGATCCCGGGCGGGCCGTTCCTGCTCGGGGTGGACGAACTGGCCGAACCGCATTCGCTCGACAACGAACGACCGGCACATCAGGTCGACGTGGCGCCCTTCTACATCGGCCGGGTGCCGGTCACCAACGCCGAGTGGCGTGAGTTCATCGACGACGGCGGCTATCAGCAGTCCCGGTGGTGGTCGTCGCGCGGCTGGGCATACCGCGAGGAAGCCGGCCTGTCCGCGCCCCAGTTCTGGGGGCCGGACGGCACCCGCACGCGGTTCGGCCACATCGAGACCATCCCGCCCGACGAACCGGTTCAGCACGTCACCTTCTTCGAGGCCGAGGCCTACGCTGCCTGGGCCGGGGCCCGGCTGCCCACCGAGGTCGAATGGGAGAAAGCCTGCGCGTGGGATCCGTCGGCCGGTGCCCGGCGCCGATTCCCCTGGGGCGCATCCGAACCCACCGACGCGCTGGCGAATCTGGGCGGCGAGGCCCGTCGGCCCGCTCCGGTGGGGGCCTACCCGGCGGGCGCGTCCGCCTATGGCGTCGAGCAGATGCTCGGCGACGTCTGGGAGTGGACCACCTCGCCGCTGCGGCCGTGGCCGGGCTTCACCCCGATGGTCTACGACCGCTACACCGAACCCTTCTTCGACGGCGACTACCGGGTGCTGCGGGGAGGGTCGTGGGCGGTGTCCGCCGACATTCTGCGTCCGAGCTTCCGCAACTGGGACCATCCGATCCGGCGCCAGATCTTCTCTGGTGTGCGTCTGGCCTGGGATGCATGATGTGCCGGCATCTGGGGTGGCTCGGGGCATCGCGTTCGGTGGCCTCGTTGATGCTGGATCCGCCGCAGGGGCTACTGGTGCAGTCCTATGCCCCGCGCCGGCAGAAGCACGGGCTGATGAACGCCGACGGTTGGGGCGCCGGGTTTTTCGACGGCGCCGGGGTGCCGCGTCGCTGGCGCAGTGACAAGCCATTGTGGGGCGATGCCTCGTTCGCCTCGGTGGCGCCGGTGCTGAGCAGTGGGTGTGTGGTCGCCGCCGTGCGCTCGGCCACCATCGGCATGCCCATCGAGCCATCGGCCTCGGCGCCGTTCACCGACGGCCGGTGGCTGTTGTCGCACAACGGGGTCGTGGACCGGGCCATCCTGCCGCTGACCGCGGCCGCCGAATCCGCGGTGGACAGCGCGGTGCTGGCCGCGATGATCTTCGCCCGGGGCATGGACGTGCTGGGCGACACCCTCGTCGAGGTGGCCTCGCTGGATCCCAACGCACGGTTGAACATCCTGGCCGCCAATGGTTCTCGCATGGTCGCCACCACGTGGGGCGACACCTTGTCGATGCTGCGGCAGCCGGACGGCGTCGTGCTCGCCAGCGAACCCTACGACGACGATCCCGGCTGGTCCGACATCCCGGACCGGCACCTGGTCACCGTGGCCGGCGCCGACGTCGAGCTCACCCCACTGAAAGGTTCGGTATGACGCTCACGCTGTCCAACTACCTGGCTGCCGACTCCGCGGCCACCGCGCTCCGCCGCGACGTACGTGACGGGCTGACCCAGTCGCCGAAAATGCTGCCGCCCAAGTGGTTCTACGATGCCGTCGGCAGTGATCTCTTCGACCAGATCACCCGGCTCCCCGAGTACTATCCGACCCGCACCGAAGCGCAGATCCTTCGCGACCGCTCGCCGGAGATCGTCGCGGCCGCCGGCGCCGACACCCTCGTCGAGCTCGGCAGCGGCACCTCGGAGAAGACCCGGATGCTGCTCGACGCGATGCGTGACACCGGCCAATTGCGCCGCTTCATCCCGTTCGACGTCGACGCCGGTGTGCTGCGCGCGGCCGGCGCCGCGATCGGCCAGGAGTATCCCGGTGTCGAGATCGATGCGGTATGTGGGGATTTCGAGGAGCACCTCGGCAAGATCCCGGCGGTCGGTCGGCGCCTGGTGGCCTTTCTCGGTTCGACGATCGGGAACCTGACGCCCGGGCCGCGGGCGGATTTCCTGGCGTCGCTGGCCGAGACCCTGCAGCCCGGTGACAGCCTGCTGCTGGGCACCGACCTGGTGAAGGACACCGACCGGTTGGTCCGCGCGTACGACGACAGCGCCGGCGTCACGGCCGCGTTCAACCGCAACGTGCTGTCCGTGGTGAATCGTGAGCTCGACGCCGATTTCGAGCTCGACGCCTTCGAGCATGTGGCCAAGTGGAATGCCGACGAGGAGCGCATCGAGATGTGGCTGCGGGCCGGTGCGCCGCAGCGGGTCAGGGTCGCCGCGTTGGACCTCGACGTCGAGTTCGCCGCCGGTGAGGAGATGCTGACCGAGGTGTCCTGTAAGTTCTGCGCCGACGGGGTGGCCGGCGAACTGGCGAAAGCCGGTCTGAGACAGACGCATTGGTGGACCGACGCCGCCGGCGACTTCGGCTTGTCGTTGGCGGTGAAATGAGCCTCGCGCAGCAGTGGGCGGACGCCCGCCCCAAAGTCGCCGGGCTGCACCTGGACAGCGGAGCGTGCTCCCGGCAGAGCCTCGCGGTGATCGATGCCGTCGCCGCACATGCTCGTCACGAGGCCGAGGTCGGTGGGTATGTGGCCGTCGAGGCGGCGGCGCCGGTGCTGGCCGCCGGGCGGGCGGCGGTGGCGGCGCTCACCGGGCTCGAGGCGTCCGACGTGGTGTACACATCAAGCTCCAATCATTCGTTGGATCTGCTGTTGGGCAGCTGGGCAGGGGAGCGCACTCTGGCCTGCCTGCCCGGTGAATTCGGGCCGAATCTGGCGGTCATGGCGGCCAACGGTTTTCAGGTACGGCCATTGCCGGCTGACGAGGCCGGCCGGGTGGTGATCGACGAGGCGGCGCGCATGCTGGCTGCCGATCCGCCGGCGCTGGTGCACTTCACGCCACTGGCCAGCCATCGCGGATTGGCGCAGCCGCTCGCCGAGATGGTCACGGTGTGCCGCGCGGCGGATGTCCCGATCGTGGTCGACGCCGCGCAGGGGTTCGGGCATCTCGACTGCCACGTTGGAGCCGACGCGATCTACTCGTCGTCGCGTAAATGGCTGGCCGGGCCGCGCGGGGTGGGCTTCCTGGCTGTGCGGCCCGAGCTGGTCGAGCGGTTGCAGCGACGTCTACCGCCGGCGGACTGGGACGTCCCGCTGACCGTGCTGCAGAGCTTCGAGCACGGTGAGCACAACGCGGCGATCCGCATTGGCTACTCGGTGGCCCTGGGCGAATACCTCGCTGCCGGGCCAGAACTCGTTCGTACTCGCCTGGCCGAGGTGGGCCGCACGGCGCGGCAGGTTTTGGCCGGGGTGCCGGGTTGGCGAGTCATGGAACCGGTGGACGAGCCCACCGCGATCACCACGCTGGAACCCACCGACGGTGCCGATCCGGCGGCGGTGCGGGCCTGGCTGATTGCCGAGCGCGGCATCGTCACCACCGCTTGTGAGGTGGCGCGTGCGCCGTTCGAGATGAGCAAGCCGGTGCTTCGGGTGTCGCCGCACGTCGACACCACGGCCGAGGACCTGGAGCAGTTCGCCGAGGTGCTGCGGGACGCGCCCTAACTTCGGATCAGTGCCAGTGCGGCGTCCCTGGCGTGGTGTGCGGTGTCAGGCGTACCGAAGATCGCCGAGGTGACGATCGCTCCCTCGGCGAGCAGCGCGATCTGCCGGGCCAGCTCAGCGGAACCTCCGGCGTCCTCGACCAAGCCGGTGAGGTAGTCATGGAATGCCTTCTTGTGGTGGCGGGCCTGATCGGCGACACCGGGTGAGATCGCCCCGAGTTCGCCGAATGAGTTGATGAAAGCGCAACCGCGGTAGCCGGGTTCGGAGAACCAGCCGTAGAGCCAGTCGAAGACCGCTTCGATCCGCTCATGCGGGTCGGCGCGGGTGTCCACATAGGTCTCGAGTGCCTGCTGCCACCGTGAATCACGTTGGCGCAGAAATTCGATGACAAGCTGGTCTTTCGAGGGAAACAACTGGTACAGCCGTTTGAGCGATACGCCGGAGGCGCTGCGTACGGCGTCCATGCCGACGGTTTGGATGCCTCGGCTGTAGAAGAGCTCCTCGGCCGCCGCGAGCACCTGGTCTCGTGCCGCTGTTTCGTCCAGCATGCTCACCTCCTTCTCCACCTTGCGCAGAGAACCAACGTTCTCTAGCGTAGCAGGTGTGGAGAACGATCGTTCTCCGGTTGAAAGGAGATCGAGATGTCCGACGGCAACCGCCCGCCGCTGCCCCCGTTCACGCGGGAGGCCGCAGTCGAGAAGGTCCGCCTCGCCGAGGATGGATGGAACACCCGGGACCCGCACAAGGTGGCGCTCGCGTACACCGCGGACTGCCGCTGGCGGAATCGCGCCGAGTTCGTGACGGGCCGGGCCGAGATCGTGGCGTTCTTGACGCGCAAGTGGGCCACCGAACTCGAATACCGCCTCATCAAAGAACTCTGGGCTCACGACGGCAACCGGATCGCCGTGCGCTTCGCGTACGAGCACCGCGACGATTCAGGAAACTGGTTCCGGTCCTACGGCAACGAGAACTGGGAGTTCGACGAGCACGGGCTGATGCGGACCCGCCATGCATCGATCAACACCGCCCCGATCGCCGAATCCGAGCGGAAGTTCTTCTGGCCGCTCGGTCGCCGGCCCGACGATCATCCGGGCCTGAGCGATTTCGGGTTCTGAGCCTCAGCCGGGTCGTGTGGTCGCGGAGCTCGACCTCGATCGGGCATCAGCATCGCCGATTCCCTGCCAATGTCAGTGCATTTCGGTACACTCGAACACATGTTCGATATCGAGTTCGATCCGGCGGCGCCGGGCCCGCTCGTTGACGTCCTCACCGACGGCTCCCGTGTCGAGGCGCGGCTGATCGCCGCTCGGATGGCGGCGGTCGCGGACTTGTTGGCGCAGCGGACCGCCGAACTCAATGTCGAGGGTGTCCATCCGAACTACATGATCGTGACGGGGTTCGCCCGCGCCAGTGCCGAGGTGGGTGCGGCGCTGAACCTGACAAAGGGTGCGGCCAGTCGCCTCGTCGAGCAAGCCGAGGCATTGCGGGATCGGCTCCCCCACTTGGCAGCGTTGTTGGCCGCCGGGCAGACCGATTGGCGCACCGTGGAAATCGTGCTCGCGCGAACCCGGTTCGTCTCTTCGAAGGCGATGGCGCAGATCGATTCGGAACTGGCTGGGCAGGTCGGTGGCTGGCAGTGCTGGTCCGATGGGCGTATCACCACCACCGTTGATGCCAAGGTGAAGCTGTTGGATCCGGCGGCGATCGCCCAACGTGAACACGCGACCGACCGCCGCCGGGTCAAGGTGAGGCCGCTCGGTGATGGCACGGCGAAGATCGGCGCCGTTGTCACCACTCGTGCCGGATTGGCCTTTGACGCAAAGCTTTCGGAAATGTCGGGCGGCCTGTGCCCGAAAGATCCCCGTAGTAGTGACCAGCGGCGCGCCGACGCCATCGAAGCCCTGTCAGAGGGGCGAGAGCTGTCGTGTGAATGTGGCCGTGCCGAGTGCCATACCCGCTCGGCGGCCCCTCAGCCGGAGTCGTCATCGCTACGGGTGGTGTTCAACGTCATCGCCGACCGGGACACCGTCCTGAGTGGAGGTCAGGCACCGGGGTACGTACTTGGGTTCGGGGTGATCGATGCCGAGCAGGTGCGGGAACTGGCCGAGCAGGCCACGATGCGGTTGGTGTCGAAGCCCGACGTGGATCGGGCGGCGGCGTTGCGGTATCAGCCGACGGTGTCGGTGCAACGCTGGGTCCGATGCCGGGATCTGACGTGTCGGTTCCCCGGGTGCGAGCACCCGGCAGAGGATTGCGACGTCGATCATACGGTGCCGTTCGACCACACCGATCCGGCCCGGGGCGGGCTGACCGTGCCCGACAACCTGAAGTGTCTGTGCCGTTTTCACCACCGGCTCAAGACATTTGGTGGCTGGCGTGACACTCAGTACCCCGACGGCAGCGTGGTATGGACCTCCCCGTCGGGCAAGACATACCGCACCACCCCGGGTGCAGCCGATCTGTTCAACAGCTTCGCACCGGTGCCGTGCGGCCAACCGAAAACCGCGCGGTCGCCGAAGCTGAGCCGGGCTGCGCGCATCGAACAGACCCGGGCCAAGAACCGGCGGCTGCGTCCGGTCAACGAGACCTACCGCTACACCCAGAAGGCGCGGCGGCGCGAACTCGACCGGCGCCGCAACCGAAACCGGATGCGGGCCACGCTCAAGCTGTTCAAGGGTCAGGAGCCCAGCACCAGTCCGTACTGCACCTGGATCAACGACCCGTTCGAACCCGAAGAGCTGCCCCCGGACTGGCAGGCGCCGCCACCGCGACCGCCAGGTCCGGAGGATCCACCGTTCTGAGCGGCGGGTGAGTTCAGCCTGCCTTGTGTGCGGTCAGCAGGAACGCCGGGAACTTGATCCGGCCCTTTTCGTCGAACCCGTGCTTGGGCAGTTCGAACGGCACGTCGGCGGGCATCGCGACGGCATTGGCGTGGATGAACGCCGGCCGGATGTCGTCGATCTCCCAGTACTTCGACACCGCGGCCCGCAGCTCCTCCTCGGTGACCTCGTTGGGCTTGGCCTCCAACTCGGCCGGGAACGCGCCCTTGGCGAACACCAGCACGTAGTAACTCGCGCCGGGTGCCGACGCCCGGTGAATCGACTGCAGGTAGCCGTCGCGGCCCTCGATCGGCAGCGAGTGGAACAGGGTCGAATCCACGACGGTGTTGAACCGGCCGTCGTACCCGGTGAACGAGGTGATGTCGGCCTGGGCGAAACTGGCCGTCGACAGCCCCCGGACCTGGGCGGCATTGTTGGCCGAGGCGATCGCGGTGGGGCTCAGATCGAGCCCGACGACGGTGTAGCCGTCGGATGCGAGAGACAGGGACAACTCGGCGTGGCCGCAGCCGGCGTCGAGCACATCGCTGCGGAATTTCCCGGCCCGGTGCAGCGCGGCGAGCTCGGGCTGCGGCTCACCGATATTCCACGGTGGTGAACCCTCGAAACCCGCTTCCCCCTTGTACGCGCCGTCCCAGTCCAAGACCTGTTCAGAAGACATGACTCCAACGTACGCGCCTCAATCCCAGGTATGGACGGGCTCGTTGCTGTGCATCCGCTGCACGTAGCGCCGCAACATCTCGGCCAGCGCCTTGGGGCGGGTCAGCCCCTGCGACTGAAGTTCCCGCACCGTCGTCACCTGCCACGTCGACCCGGTCCGGCCCGTCTTGGCGCGGCCCTCGATGACCCCGAGATACCGGTCGCACACCTCGGCGGCCACGCCCCAGCGCCGCAGCCCCTCATGCGCCAGCGGCAGCAGCATGCGCAGCACCAATTCGTCGGGTGTCACCTCACCCAATCCGGGCCAGTACAGCCGGGCGTCCAGACCGTACTGCGCGGCCTCGGTGAAGTTGTGGTGGGCGGCGGCGAAGCTCATCTTGGTCCACAGCGGGCGGTCCTCCTCGGACAGCGTCCGCAGCAGGCCGTAGTAGAACGCCGCGTTGGCCATCATGTCGACCACGGTCGGACCGGCCGGCAGCACGCGATTCTCGACGCGCAGATGCGGCAGGCCGTTCACCACGTCGTACACCGGGCGGTTCCACCGGTAGATGGTGCCGTTGTGCAGCCGCAGTTCGGGCAGCTGGGGCGCGCGGCCCGCCGCCAGCTCGGCGACCGGATCCTCGTCGGACAGCTCGGGCAGCAGCGACGGGAAGTACCGCACGTTCTCCTCGAACAGATCGAAGATCGAGGTGATCCACCGCTCGCCGAACCACACCCGCGGCCGCACCCCCTGGGCCTTGAGTTCATCGGGCCGGGTATCGGTGGACTGGGTGAACAACTCGATACGCGTCTCGGCCCACAACTGGTGGCCGAAGAAGAACGGCGAGTTCGCGCCCACCGCGAGCTGGGGCCCGGCCAGCACCTGCGCGGCATTCCAGTTGCGGGCGAAATCTGCCGGCGACACCTGCAGGTGCAACTGCATGCTGGTGCACGCGGACTCGGGTGCGATGGATGCCGATTGCAGGCTCAGCCGTTCCGGGCCGGAGATATCGATGGGCATGTCCTCGCCGCGGGCGGTGAAGATCGAGTCGTTGAGGGCCTGATACCGCGTCGACTCGCTCATCCAGCTGCCCGATAGGTGCTCGGGCATCAGAGTCGGCAAGATGCCCACCATCACGATGTGCGCGTCGTCTTCGTTGGCCTTCATCTCGGCGGCATTGAGGCTCCGCCGCACCTCGTCCTCCAGGTCGAGCGCGGCCCGGCCCGGCAACGGGCGCGGGGGGACGTTGAATTCGATGTTGTAGGCGCCCAATTCGGTCTGGTAAGCCGGATCGGCGATCGAGGCCAGCACCTCCTGGTTGGTCATCGCCGGCTGATACTCGTTGTCGACGAGGTTGCACTCGATCTCCATGCCGGTGAGCGGGCGTTCGAATTCGAAACTCGACTGGGCCAGCATGGTTTCGAACACGTCCAGGCACAACTGCACCTTGCGCCGGTACTCCTGCCGGTGCGCGCGGCTGAAATCGGTGTTCTTGACCTCTTCACCCACACCGCGATGCAACAACGCCGAGCGGGGTCCGCGCAACAGAACGCGCATATTCGGCAAGGTGCGGGGTAGCCCGTCCCCATGGAGATCACCGTCACGTTCATCGGTAATGCCACCACCTTGATCGCGGTCGACGGCATCACGCTGCTCACCGATCCGAACTTCTTGCATCGAGGCCAGCACGCGTATCTGGGCTACGGTCTGCTGTCCAAACGCCTGAGACAGCCCGCTCTGACCGTTGAGCAGCTGCCACCGGTGGATGCCGTGCTGCTGTCCCACATGCACGGAGACCACTGGGACCGCGTGACTCAGCGCAAGCTGGACCGGACGCTGCCGATCCTGACCACCCCGCATGCCGCCAAACGACTTGTGCGTCGGGGCTTCGGGCAGGCGCAGGGATTGACGACGTGGCAGTCGCACCGGATCGTCAACGGTGATCTGGCGGTGACCGTCACCTCGTTGCCCGGCAGGCATGCCCCGACCCCGGTAGACCGGCTGTTGCCACCGGTGATGGGGTCGATGATCGAATTCACCGACGGCACGGCGACGCGTCGGTTGTATGTCTCGGGCGACACCCTATTCGTGGACGAACTACGTGAGATCCCAGTGCGATTCTCATCGATCGAACTCGGCATCCTGCATCTCGGCGGTACTCGCCTGCCCGCCGGGTCTCGGCTGCCGTTCGGGTTGACGGTCACGATGGACGCACGCCAGGGAGCCGACCTGGTCGAGCTACTGGACCTGCCCCGCATGATTCCGGTGCACTTCGACGACTACAGCGTCTTCGCGTCGTCGTTGAACGATTTTCGTGCCGAGATGGCGCATCGCAAGCTAGGTGAGCGGGTCGTCGAACTCGATAGGGGCGAGTCGGTCGCATACTGACGCGGTGACGTCGTCATCGAGCGACATCGACCAGGGCGGGCTGGAACAGGTCGCGGGAGCCGACCGGATCGCCGCGCTCACGGGGGTCCGTGCCGTGGCCGCACTGACGGTGATGGGTACCCACGCGGCGTACGGAACCGGCCTGCTCTCGCAGGGTTATCTGGGCCTGATGAGCGCCCGCCTCGAGGTAGGGGTGGCCATCTTCTTCGTCCTCTCGGGGCTGCTGCTGTTCCGGCCGTGGGTGGACGCGGCCGCCGCCGGAATCGCCGCGCCGAGCACCTGGCGGTATGCGCGAAAACGGTTCCGCCGCATCATGCCCGCCTACGTCGTCACCGTGCTCGTCGTCTACGGCATCTACGAGCTTCGCCCGGTCGAACCGAATCCGGGACACACCTGGGCCGGCCTGCTGCGCAACCTCACCCTCACCCAGATCTACAGCGACGATTACTTCGCCGCCTACCTGCACCAGGGGCTGACCCAGATGTGGAGCCTGGCCGTCGAGGTCGCGTTCTACGCGGTCCTGCCACTGCTGGCGTATCTGCTGCTGGTGGTGTTGTGCCGTTGGCGTTTTCGGCCGGTCCTGTTGCTGTCCGGGCTGGTGGCGCTCGGCGCGCTCAGCCCACTGTGGTTGGTACTGCTGCACAACACGGATTGGCTGCCGGTGGCCGGCGGCGCGTGGTTGCCGCATTATCTGGTCTGGTTCGTCGGCGGGATGATCCTCGCGGTGCTTGCCACGATGGGTCTGCGCTGCTACGCCATGGCCACGCTGCCACTGGCCCTGGCCTGTTACCTGGTGGTCTCGACGCCGATCGCGGGCACCACGACGGCCAAGACGCTGAGCCTCACCGAAGACGTGGCCAAGACCATGTTCTACGCGTTGATCGCCGCGCTGGTGGTGGCCCCGCTGGCGCTGGGCGGCGACGGGCTCTACGCGAGGCTGATGGGCAGCCGGCCGATGGTGTGGCTGGGCGAGATCTCCTATGAGATCTTCCTGCTGCACGTGGTCACCATGGATCTGGTGATGACGTTCGTGCTGCGCTGGAACGTCTACACCGGCTCGGCGACGGTGCTGTTCCTGGTCACTCTGGTCGCCACGGTGCCCGCGGCCTGGCTGCTACATCGGCTGACCCGGCCCCGCTGATTCGTTGGCGCGCTGCACCACGTGCTGGGCCGGCGACTGCGCCGGGCCGGCACCGGCTCGCCCGGGCGGCGCCACCGACTCACCGGGCTGGACCGGGGTGGCGACGGTGGTGCGTCCGTGATCCTGTTGCGGCGAAAGCAGATCGGCGTAGTCACCGTACTGGGCCGACTGCTGGGTGGGCCGCGCCGCAGCCGCACCTGGCGCCGGGGCCTGGGCGTAAGTCTGGGCATACGCCTGGGCGTAAGCCTGGCCGTACCCGCCGCGCTGCGACGAATCCGGTTGCGCCACCACGCCTTGCTGGCTGTAGTACTGCTGTACGGCCTGGTTGTAGTAGTCGAGGTACGCCTCATAACCACCGGCGGCCGGGGCCGTCGTGGCCCCGGGCGCCAACCACAACGCCACCAACGCCACGGCCGCCTGAAGGCCGGTGAGCACCACGATCGTGGTCAGCACCCACCCGGAGTCTGCCGTCACGACGCTCGACAACGCATCGAGGAAGCCCATGGCGGCCAGCAGCGCCGTCAGCCACGGGCGGTCAGTCTGCTTGGGCAGCAGGCCGATAGCGGCCGAGAGGGCGGCCAGCACGGCGAACCGGACATGCCAGTCGTTGCCTCCGCCCTCGGCGGCAGGCCCGAAGCTGAAGCAGTAGCCGGCCAGACCGAGCACCGCCACCGCGATCGACAGATTCCGGGAAAGCGAATTGCCCACGATCACTCCTTCACATCAGTCGATGCTGTTGGCCGAAGACCTCAGATATCGCATCTCGTCGTCGGTGGCGACCATGGTGACCATCGCCGAGCCGGCCTGGGTGCTGACCTTGACAGTGTCATGTTCCAGCGAGATCAGGTCCAGGAACACGTCGGCCTGATCCGACGACGGTGTGTGCGGCGGGGCCAGGACCATGGCGGTGACCCCGATGCGCACCGATTGCTCGGGGACCCCGTCGAACATCTCGACGGTGTAGTTGCGCTCCGCGCCGGCTTGGATGGCGCGCCGGTTGAAGTCGGCGACCCACAGCAGGTCATGGCGGCCGACGACCTCCACCATGTCGCGCCACCAGGCCGGACGCCTGGTGTGCACCAGTACCCGGGCACCGAGTGCCAACGATCGCAGCACCACCTGCTGGGCCAGGTGCAGGGTGCCGGCGATCTCCACCCGGCGGATCTGCGGGCCGAACACCGGCAGCGCGACCGCCCGGCCCTGTTCGTCGGCGCCGATCACCTGACCGCAGCCCGAGGCCGGGACGGCCAACTCGCTCAGCGCGTCGGCGCGGCGGCCTGACGCCCAGTGTTCGATCTGCCGCGCCCCGGGCACCGCGGGGATCGGCAACGTGGCGGCCAGCGCGGAGAACTGCTGTCCGTGCAGCGGGATGAGCCCGCGCAGCTGGGTGGGGACGCGCACGTCGCTGTCGAAGCGGGCGAGGCCACGGACCTGGATCAGCTCCGCG
>NZ_LT546207.1:5115049-5154468 GCF_900078665.2 Mycolicibacterium houstonense
CCGCCGCGCCCTGCCAGCCGGGCCGGTGGATCCCCACCGCGACGACGATGCCTGCCACCACGAGAACTTGCAGGGCGATCAGGTCGACCAGCGGGACGACCCGCTGCGGGCCGGTATCACCGGCGGTGGTCAGCTTTGCTGCGAAAGTCAATGGACGCATCGCATTTCAAATAGGTGTCGCTCGGCTTCATGTCGAGGTGGTGCGGACGTGCTATACCCTACGCATGCCAGCGCAAGTTACCACTCGCGCCCAGGTGAACGGTTACCGTTTTCTGATCCGCCGTCTCGAGCACGCGCTCATCCGTGGCGATTCGCGGATGATCCACGATCCGATGCGCGGCCAGATGCGGGCGCTGATCGTGGGCATGGTGATCGCGGTGCTCATCACCGGCGCCGCCGCGGTGATGGCGTTCTTCAAGCCGTCGCCCAACATCGGGGACGCCCAGATCGTGCTGAGCAAGTCCAGCGGGGCGCCCTTCGTCCGGATCGGTGAGCAGATCCATCCCGTGCTCAACCTGGCCTCGGCCCGCTTGATCATCGGCAAGAACGACAGCCCCAAAGAGGTCGACGACAAGTTCCTGGACGTCGTACCCCGCGGGCCCATGGTCGGCATCGTCGGCGCACCCGCCAGCATCAACCGCGGCGACGACATGAGCACGTCGTCGTGGACGGTGTGCGACAACCTGACGACGCCGGCCGTCACCGAAACCACCGGGTCGGCGAGCCTGCAGACCACCGTGCTGGCCAACGATCCGGTACTCGGTGGCGGGATCCGCCAGGTCGACGCGGGCGAGGCCATCCTCACCGAATCCGGTGGCACCACCTACCTGATCTACCACGGGGTGCGCGCCCCGATCGACGTGTCAGATCCCGTTCTGGTCAACGGGCTTCACCTCCAAGGCGCCAGCAGTCGCCCGATGTCGTTGCCCTTGCTCAACACGTTTCCACTGGTGGACCCGATCACGCCGGTCGAGATCGACGGCGCGGGGGAGCCGGGAGCCCTCGGTGCCGAACACCCCGTCGGGGCCATCGTGAAATCCGTGGACTCGCGCGGTGAGCAGCTCTACGTGGTGCTGCGCGAGGGGCTGCAACCGGTTTCGCAGGCCACCGCCGACATCATTCGCTACAGCGCCTCCGATGATGCCGCCAGCGGCCAGGCCGCCGAGATCGCGCCGGCCACGCTGGCCGACGTCCCGACCGTGCACCTGCTGCCCGTCGACCACTACCCGGCAGTGTCGCCGAAGATCGTGTCGTACCACCCCGACCGGGTGGTGTGCATGGCCTGGCAGCGGTCCAACACCGACGCCAGCGCCGACGTGCGGCTGCTGGTCGGGCACCGGTTGCCCACCGCCGACGGGGCACAAACGGTCCGGCTGGCCAGCGCCGACGGCAGCGGGCCGAGGGTGGACTCGGTCTACCTGACCCCGGGTGCCGGCGAGTACGTGCAGGCCACCGGCAACGATCCGGCCAGCCGCTCGACCGGTCAGCTGTTCTACGTCTCCGACACCGGGGTGCGCTACCACATCAAGGATCTGCCGACGGCCGATGCGCTGGGCGTCAGCGGCGTCAAGGTTCCCGACGGCCCGGCCAATGCCCCGCAGTGGGCGCCCTGGGCGGTGTTGTCACTCTTACCGCCGGGCCCGGAGCTGTCCCAGGAGGCCGCGCTGGTCGCGCACGACGGCATGTCCGCCGACCCGGACAGCACCAAGGTGTCGACGGGTTAGATCCGCAGCTCCCGGAAGAACGCATACATCCGGATGATCCAGAAGCACAGTGGGAAAAGCGATCCCACCGCGATGTATTCGAGTATCTCGACCTGCCGCCGGACCACCGGGGAGAACTCGCGCCGCGGTGCGACCAGGCCGCAGGCCAGGATCAGCACCATCAACGCGGCCAGCACGACCACCGCGCGGACCTGCCACGCCTCGACGTACAGCGCGGTCTTGACCACCACGGCCACGCCGATCGTCAAACCGCTGCCGATGAGCGTCGCCGACTGCACCAGATCGTGGTGGCCGCGCCCGCGGAGACACAGAACAGTGGCCACCGCGACCGCGAAAACCGTTCCTTGCCAGTAGAATCCATTGCTGACGTCCACCGTCAGGTAGCAGCCGACCAGCGCCGCGACGGCGGCGGCGACGAGAATCCCGGTGAGGTGCTGGTTAGCCCGCCGCACCCGGGCGATCAGGTCCTCTTCGGTGGGGATGATCTGCTTGCTGATCGCGTTGACGCCCTCGACGGTGGTGCCGCCCTGGGTCTCGATGTCATCGAGCGGTTCGCCGGCTGTCGGCACCCGAGGGATCGGCAGCTTCGACAGTCCGATGGTCACGCGCGGGGCCAGGTAGACGACGATAACGGCGACCGTGGCGAGCAAAGCTCCCACCGTGCGGATCGGCGGCTGCCACAGCAACATCGCCGTGGTGCTGATCCCGCCGAACGCGCACCCGGAGATGAGCGCCGTGTAGACGGCCGATCCACGCGTCGAAACCAGGAGCACCAGCAGCGAACTCAGGGCGGTGAGGGCGAACGCCATCGGCAGCGACGTGGCACCGGAGCCGCCGGGCACCAGGTACAGCGACCCGGCGAACACCAGCGGCATCGAGACCGCGGCGATCCACGGCGGGGCCACGGTGGTCGTGGACCGGTGCGCCACCAGGCAGGCCAGCAGCACGCCCGACGCGCCGAGGACCAGCGCCGCGGCGGGAACCGCGGGTTGCGCGGCCCAGCGGGACNGCGGGTTGCGCGGCCCAGCGGGACAGCACCGCGGCCAGCGTCACGGCGGCCGCCGCGGTGACGGTGAACCCGGTCAACATGGCGGCGTGCTCCGCGAACCAGGTCCGGACGGTGCCCGGCTCGTCCGCGTGCGTGTCGTCAACGTCGTCGAACAGCAGCGGGCTGACCGGCTGGCCGGCCGCGCAGATCATCAACAGGTCCCCGTCGTACACGCCCGATTCGCCGAGGGACTGGTGCGGTGGGATCGGTTCCTCGCCGAGCGGGGCCAGCGTCCACTGCCCGTCGGTGGCGTCGAACTCGATGATGGCGGCGTCGCCCGCCTCGGTCGTGCGGCGGTGCGCCGCGATCTGTTCGTTCGCTATTTCGATGACATCGGGGATGTATTGGGCGATGCTGACGTGTGCTGGTAGCCCGACATCGATGTTCAGTTCGCCGACGACCAGGGTCAGTCGGCTCAGCTCCGGTTCGGCTTCTGGATCCAGCTCCGGGTCAAGCCTTGACTCGAGCCGGGATATTGAGGGCGGTAGTGTCACAATCCAGTCGGCCTCCTGCCCAATGGGATTGCTCGACAGCGAGAGTACTCAGGACAATAACCAATCGGTCACCCAGCCGCTTTGCGTGATGCAGCTTCCGGGGAGGAAAGGTTGAGTACGCAGGGTTTCGTCCGCCGCCTTCGGGTGGCGCCGCCGCGCATGCCCGGTGGCGAGGTCAACCTGGCCGCGCCGCCCGAGGTGCCGCGGGCCATCCCGGGAAACCTGCTGCTCAAGCTGATGCCCTTCGTGATGCTGGTCGCGGTGATCGGCATGATCGCGCTGATGATCACGGTCGGCGGCCGGGACATGGCCAGAAGCCCGATGTTCCTGATCTTCCCGATGATGATGGTCATGTCGATGGTCGGCATGTTCATGGGTGGCGGCGCCCGCACCGGCAAAGCCGCGGCCGAACTCAACGAGGAACGCAAGGACTACTTCAGTTACCTGGCGAACCTTCGCGAGGAGGCCGACACCACCGGCGCCGAACAACGCACGGCCCTGGAGTGGAGCCATCCCGACCCGCGGGCGCTCAGCGATGTGGTCGGAACTCGCCGCATGTGGGAGCGGCGGCCCAGCGATGCGGATTACTGCCACATCCGGGTCGGGATCGGGACGCACCGGCTGGCCACCCGGTTGATGGCTCCCGAGACCGGGCCGCCCGAGGATCTGGAACCGGTGTCGACGGTGGCCCTGCGCCGATTCGTCAAGACCCATTCGGTGGTGCATGCCCTGCCGACCGCGGTGTCGCTGCGAGCCTTCCCGACCATCACCTTCGAGGGCGAACGCAAGCTCGCGCAGCAGCTGGTGCGTTCGATGGTGTTGGAGCTGTGCACCTTTCACGGACCCGACCACGTCCAGGTGGCCGTGGTCACGGCCAATCCCGACGGCGAGAACTGGAGCTGGGTCAAATGGCTGCCGCACGCGCAGCATTCGGTGACCCGCGACGGCATGGGCTCGATGCGGCTGCTGTTTCCCACGCTGGAGTTGATGGAGACGGCACTGGCCGCCGAACTGGTCGAACGCGGCCGGTTCACCCGCAACGCGCAACCGACGCAGGGGCTCAAACAGCTCGTCGTGGTGCTCGACGACGGATTCGTCACCGGTGATGAGCAATTGATCACCGACGCCGGACTGGACAGTGTGACGCTGCTGGATCTTAACGGTCTGCGCTCGGGCGCCTCGGCCCGCCGCAGCCTGCAACTCGTGGTCGAGGGTGACGACGTGGCCGCACGGACGGCGGTCGGTGTCGAACGGTTCGCCACCCCGGACACCATCACGATCGCCGAGGCCGAGACCACCGCGCGCCGGATCGGGCGTTACCGCCCGGCGAACGCCGCGCACATCGTCAGCCTCGAATCCGATTCGAGGGCGGTCGATCCGGGTCTGATGGCGCTGTTGAAGATTCCCGACGCCGCGGCCATCGTGCCCGAGCAGGTGTGGCGGCAGCGGTCCCCGCGCGAACGGCTGCGGGTGCCGATCGGCATCACCCCGAACGGGCAGCCCATCGAACTCGACATCAAGGAAGCGGCCGAGGGCGGCATGGGCCCGCACGGGCTGTGTATCGGTGCGACGGGATCGGGAAAGTCGGAATTCCTGCGCACGCTGGTGTTGTCGATGATCACCGCGCACTCGCCGGAGTCGCTCAACCTGGTGCTGGTCGACTTCAAGGGCGGGGCGACGTTCCTGGGCCTGGAAGGGATCGCCCACATCGCGGCCATCATCACCAACCTCGAAGACGAACTGACGATGGTGGACCGGATGCGAGACGCGCTGGCCGGTGAGATGAACCGTCGTCAGGAGCTGCTGCGCGCGGCAGGCAACTTCCCCAACGTCACCGAGTACGAGCGGGCCCGCGCCGCCGGGGCCGACCTCGAGCCGCTGCCCGCGCTGTTCATCGTGGTCGACGAGTTCTCCGAACTGCTGTCCCAGAAGCCGGATTTCGCGGAACTGTTCGTGATGATCGGCCGGCTGGGCCGATCGCTGCACATGCATCTGCTGCTGGCCTCGCAACGCCTCGAGGAGGGCAAGCTGCGTGGCCTCGATTCGCACCTGTCCTACCGGATCGGTCTCAAGACGTTCTCGGCCGGGGAGTCGCGCAGCGTGCTCGGCGTGCCCGACGCCTACCACCTGCCCAGCGTTCCCGGTTCGGCCTTCCTGAAATGCGATGCCTCTGAACCGATCCGGTTCAACTCCTGCTACGTGTCGGGGGAGTACGTCAAACCCAGGATCTCGGCGCGCACCGGCCGGGTGACGCAGTTGGGGGCGCTGGCGCCGAAACTGTTCACCGCGACGCCGGTCAAGAAGGACCCGGTGCCCGCACGGGCGCCGCTGCCGCACGATATTCCGGAGGCCGAGCCGATCAGTTCGGGTCCCACCAAGACCACGCTGCTCGACATGGTGGTGAGCCGGCTGCGCGGCCACGGCAGGCCCGCCCACGAGGTGTGGCTGCCGCCGCTCGATGACAGCCCCGCGGTGAACGAGCTGCTGCCGGAATCGGATTGGTCGGCACCGCAGAATGTGAACGGCCGGCTGTGGATGCCGCTGGGCGTGGTGGACCGGCCCTACGATCAGCGCCGCGATCTGCTCATGGTCGACCTGTCCGGTGCACAGGGCAACGTGGCGATCGTCGGCGGGCCGCAATCGGGTAAGTCCACCGCGTTGCGCACGCTGATCCTGTCCGCCGCGGCCACCCACACGCCCGAGCAGGTGCAGTTCTACTGTCTGGACTTCGGTGGTGGCACGCTGGCCAGCCTGGCGAAGCTGCCGCACGTCGGTGGGGTGGCCGGCCGCATGGACGCCGACGCGATCCGGCGCACCGTCGCCGAGGTGGCCGGCGTGCTGCGCGCCCGTGAGCAGTTGTTCCGCGATCTCGGTATCGAGTCGATGCGGGATTTCCGGCAACGCAAGGCGCGACTGGCCGCCCTGCCGCCGGCGGAGGCGGCGCTGGATCCGCTGAGCCAGGACCATTTCGGCGACGTGGTACTGGTCATCGACGGCTGGGCCTCGATCAAGAGCGAGTTCGACACGCTCGATCCGGTGATCCAGTCGCTGGCCATCCAGGGTCTGTCCTACGGCGTGCACGTCGCGGTCACCGCGTCGCGGTGGATGGAGATCCGCCCGGCGGTCAAGGACATGCTCGGCACCCGGGTCGAACTGCGCCTCGGCGATCCGATCGACAGCGAGGTGGCGCGCCGGTCCGCCGAACTGGTGCCGATCGGGCGGCCCGGCCGCGGTATCAACTCCGAGCGGTTGCACATCCTGATCGGGCTGCCCCGCCTGGACTCGAGCTCGTCGGTGGAGGATCTGCCCGCCGGGGTGGCCGCGGCCGTCGAGGCGGTGCGCGCCCACTACCAGGATCGCGAGGCCCCGCCGGTTCGGATGCTGCCGCACAACGTGAATCGCGATGAGGTCGTGCGGGTGGCCCGCGAATCCGGCCAGCTGAGCAAGGCCCGGATCGCGATCGGCATCAACGAGGAAGAGCTGGCCCCCGTCGTGCTGGATTTCGATGCCCAGCCACACCTGGTGGCCTTCGCCGACACCGAATGCGGCAAGACCGGCCTGCTGCGCAACATCGCCGCCGGCGTGATGGAGAACGCCTCCCCGGTCGAGGCCAAGATCATCCTGGTGGACTTCCGCCGGTCGATGCTCGGCGTGGTTCCCGACGAGTACCTGGGCGGTTATGCCACGGCCCCGCAATCCTGTACGGATCTGATGACGGCGCTGGCCGGTGCCCTCAAGGATCGTCTCCCGCCCAACGACATCACCCAGCAGCAGCTCAAGGAGCGGTCCTGGTGGACCGGGCCGGACCTGTTCGTGATGATCGACGACTACGACCTGATTCCCGGTGGGTCGCTGAGCCATCCGCTCGGCCCGCTGGTCGAGTACCTGCCGCAGGCTCGTGACATCGGCCTGCGGGTGATCATCACGCGTCGCAGCGGTGGTGCGGGCCGGGCGATGATGGACCCGATCGTGGGGCGGCTGAAAGACCTGTCCTGCAACGGATTGGTGATGAGCGGCAGCAAGGAGGAGGGCGGCCTGTTCGGCGGACACAAGGCCAGCGCGATGCCTCCCGGCCGCGGCATGCTGGTCTCGCGCACGACCCGCGGCGGCGTCGTCCAACTGTCCCGGATGCCCGACCTGTGACCGGGGTCGAGGAACTCCGCGAGGTGCGGGTGGTCTCCGCGGCACCCGACGTGATCCGGGTGTCGGTGGTCGGTGGGCGCACCCAACTCGACGTCGCGCTGCCGGCCGACGTCCCGGTGGCGGCGTTCCTGCCGGAGCTGGCGCGGATGATCAAGTCCCGCGACACCGAGCGCAGCGCCGACGTCGCCGATCGCGACGAGCGACGGACGTTCTGGGTGCTCAGCCGGGGCGGCAAGGCCGATGGTCCCGCGCTGCCGCCCGATCAGACGTTGCGGAGCGCCGGGGTGGAAAACGGTGAACTGCTGCGTCTTTCGGCGCGCCGCGCATTGTCGCCGCCTGCGCTCTACGACGACGTGGTGGATGCCGCGGCCCGGCTCAACCGGGCCTCGTACGCGGCCTGGGACGCCACCGCCGCCGCGATGATGGCGTTCGCCNGACGCCATGCTCGAATACCGAAGGGCCTGGCGCTTTTCCCGCGGAGCCGGGCAGAAGGTCGCGGTGATCGACACCGGGGTCAACCGTCATCCGCGGCTACCCGCACTCGAACCCGGCGGCGACTACGTGTCGAACACGGACGGCCTGGTGGACTGCGATGCGCACGGCACCCTGGTGGCCGGCATCATCGCGGCAGCCCCCTCCGACGGCGACAGCTTCGCCGGGGTGGCCCCCGAGGCGACGATCCTGTCGATCCGCCAGAACAGCGGCGCCTACAGCGTGGCCGGCACCAGCATCAGCCAGAACGAGGATCCCAACGCCACCTCGATCGGCTACGGCAACACGCACACCCTGGCGCTCGCGATCACCCGGGCGGTGGATCTCGGCGCCACGGTGATCAACCTGTCGGAGGTGGCCTGCGCGCCGGTGTCCGCCGGCCTCGACGATCGGGATCTCGGTCGCGCGGTGCGCTACGCCTACGAACGGAACGTCGTGGTGGTGGCCGCGGCCGGCAATTTCAACTCCCAGAGCATGTGCAAGGCACAGAACAACATGCCGGATCCCAACCAGCCGCTGGACAGTGGCTGGAACAGCGTCAGCACGATCGCCAGCCCGGCTTGGTTCGCCGACTATGTCCTGACCGTCGCGGCGGTGACCACCTCGGCCGCGCCGGCCGAATTCAGCCTGCACGGGCCGTGGGTGGCGGTGGCCGCCCCCGGTGAGCGGATCACCTCGCTGGATGCCGGCGGGCCCGGGCTGGCCAACGCCCAGCTGGGGCAGCAGGGGCTGGCCCCACTGAACGGGACCAGCTTCGCGGCGCCGTTCGTCTCGGGCGTCGTTGCCCTGATCCGGTCGCGGTATCCCCATCTCACCGCCGCAGAGGTCAAGGACCTGGTCCAGCGGACCGCCCGTACCCCGGGGAACGGCCCCAACCAGTCCACCGGATACGGCGTCGTCGACCCGGTCGCGGCCCTGACCTACGAGTTGCCGCCGGCCGGCGAGAACCGCGATGTCACCGCCGGTGCACCGATCAGCGGGCCACCGCAACCCGACCCGGGTAATGTGCGGGCCCGCAGGATCGTCTACACCGTCACCGCGGCGTGTCTTGCGTTGATGGTGGCGGCGGTGGCGGTGGCTGCGGCCCGGCGGCGGACCAGGTGACCTGTCCGTACGATCGGGAGCGAACTCAGCCGAGATCCCGAGGGGAATGATGCCGGACGAGAAGCGGTCGATCGGCGAGCCGACATCGCTCGACGACATGGCGCCTGGTGAGCTGGACGAGGTGGAGGCCAGGGCGGCCGCGCTGCTGGAACAGATTGCGGCGCAACGGTCGGCTCGGCAGACCCATACCGCCTCGTCACCGGCCGACGACGTGACGGACGCCTTCTCCGTGGCGCCGGCTCCCGCGCCTCCCGCACCCGCCCCGGAGCCCTCGCAGGCGCCGGCCCGGCGGCTGGCACCGCCGCCCTGGCAGATGCACAGCACGATCGGGTCCCGGGAGTTTGCCGAGCGGTTCGAAGTCGACGAGCCCGAGCCGCCTGTGCAGCCCGATCCTCCTTTGCAGTCCGAGCCTCCGGCTCCGGCGCCGCCGCCCATGTCGGCACCGGCGCCACCGCCACCGCCGCCACCCATGNTCATCAACCGCGCCCGCAATGCGCCGCATTCCGGGTGGCGCCGGGCGGTGCACCGGGCCAGTGCCGGGCGCGTCAACCCCGGTGAATCCCGCAAGGAGCGGGAGCGGGAAGATCTGCTGGCCCAGATCCGCCAGCCGATCGCCGGCGACTTCCGGATCGCGGTGCTGTCCATCAAGGGCGGGGTCGGAAAGACCACCACCACACTGGGATTGGGCTCGGCGCTGTCGATGATGCGCAACGACCGCGTGATCGCGGTCGACGCCAACCCGGACCGTGGCACGCTGGCCGAACGGGTGCGGGACACCTCCAGCCAGTCCACCGTGCGTGATCTGCTGTCCGACCCCAACATCGAGCGGTACGCCGACGTGCGCAGCCACACCCGGATGGCGGGCAGTCGACTGGAGGTGCTGGCCAGCGAGCAGGAGCCGGCGGTGTCGGAGATCTTCGGCGAAGCCGACTACCGCCGCACCGTCAGCATCCTGCGTCGCTACTACAACATCATCCTCACCGACTGCGGCACCGGCATCATGCATTCCGCCATGGCAGGCGTGCTCGATCTGGCCCACGCCATCGTGCTGGTCAGCTCACCGGCGATCGACGCGGCGCGCAGTGCGTCGGCGACCCTGGACTGGCTCATGCAGCACGGACACTCCGCCCTGGTTCGCGAGGCGCACGTGGTGCTCAGTGCATCGCGTCCCGGCTCGGCGAAGCTGAAGCTGGACAAGGTCTACGAACACTTCGAGGCGCGCTGCCGCTCGGTGCACATGATTCCGTTCGACCCGCACCTGGCCGAGGGGGCCGACGTCGACTTCGATCTGCTCGCCCCCGAGACGCTGCAGGCGTATCTGGAATTGGCTGCCGCCGTTGCGGAGAAGTTCCCCCGGCTGCGCGGCGGGCCGCAGTACCGGTGACCAGCCGCTCGGTTGCCTAGGCAAAGAATGTCCGGATCGTCCCGGAGGCTGTGAGCTATTGACTCGTGGCGTGGCCGATCCAGCTGACTTCGGTTATCTACGCCTGAGTGGCAAATTGCGGTACGAGCGGCATTGCGGCGATGGCAATTTCGCTGCGCAATATTGTTCGGGTACTCAAATATGGAGTACCCGAATCGAATTCGCTGGAGTGCATGGCGGTGTCATTGCGAATCTGGAAGACTATTCCGATCCCAGTTCTCGTGGCCGCGTTCGGCCTGCAGCGATGAGGGTGAGGTGAGTCAGATCAACAACGATGGGCTGCGGCATCAGATGACCGAGGTGCTTGCCCTGGTCCAGGAGCAGATGGCCGATATCGCGGCGGTCCAGCGCGAGCAGGCACAGCTCACCGCGAGTGCCGGGGCGGCCGATGGATTGGTCGAGGTGACCGTCAACGCGCAGGGCCACGTCATCGAGACCGTGATCGATGAGTCCTATCTCGATGAGTACGAACTCGAGGATCTCGGAGGCCACGTCACGTCGGCCGCACAGTCCGCCGCGCAACTGGTGGCGCAGCGCGCCGCTGAATTGATGGTCCCGATCGGCGAACGGCGCCGAATGTTGCCCTCGCTGTCCGACATCCTCGACGACGCCCCCGATCTGCGCGACCTGACCAGATCCGTATTCGGCTATGAGGACCCGACGCCGCCCGCGGCCGAGCCCGAGGACGACGGCCGAGGCGAGTCCGCATTTCCCACCGTGAGGAGCTGACCGATGGCTGACGAACTCGGCGTGACACCGGCCGAACTGCGAGCGGCCTCCAGACACCTCCACCAAACCAGCGCCAAGATGAAGAACGTGCTGTCGTCACTGCAGGCCAATCTGGCCGCAGAAGGCGCCGCGTGGGGCGACGACAAGATGGGCGACGGGTTTGCCAAAGGGGACGCGGGCCATCTGGCCCAACGGGATTGGGTCGACGGCTCGGTGGTGGTGAAGACCGATCTGCTCGACTACTACTCGGACGGTTTGAAGACCGCCGCAGACTCATTCGAGCAAGACGACCAGGCGTAGGGCCGGCACCACTCAGGTGGCGGGCCGCATAGGGGTACGGCCACACCGAATCGCTTATGGACATCGAGATCCCTCCCGACCTCCAATGGGTGTCATACCTCGCGGGTGGTGAGTGGCCGCAGGGCAGCGAAACCCGAACGCGCCGCATCGGCGAGCACTATCAGGCCGCGGCCGAACAGCTCCAGGAACTCATCCCGGAACTGAGCAGAGTGCGTGGAGAGACGCTGTCGGTACTGTTCGGTGAGACCGCCGATGCCGCCGAGAAACAGTTCGCCATGCTGTTCGACGGTGACTACGCCGTGGACAGACTCGTCACCGGCATTTCCGCAATGGGCGAGGGAGCCACCAACTTCGGCACCGAGATCGAATACAGCAAGCTGTCGATCATCGTCGGGCTTGCCCTGGCCGCCGCCGAGATCTCGTGGTGTCTGGCCAACGCCGGTCCGACCTACGGCGCATCCACCGCACTGATCCCGGTCATCGAACAGACCACCGTCCTGACGATCCGACAGATCGTGATGGCCGCGCTGCGGCGCCTGCTCGCCAAGATGCGTGAACTGCTGAGCAGGACGATGATGAACCGGCTGTTCCGCCGGGAGATGATCCGCGCCTCGATCAGAGAGGCCGGACAGGAACTCGCGCAGGGTTTGACACAAGAGGGCATCGTCCAGGGCATCCAGGCCAAGAACGGGCATGCCGACTTCCGGTGGGACCGGTTCAAGACGACTGCCATCGCCTCGACGGTCGGTGGAGGAGCCGGTGGCGCCTCGGCCCTGCCGGTCGGTGCCGCACTCGGGCCCGCGCGCAACAGAATCACGGCCGCCACCAAGGGCGCGACCGTCATGTTCACCGCCGGCGTGGTCGGCAACGTCGCCGGAACCATGTCTGTCGGTGGCGAATTCGACACGCTCGCGATCCTCGCCGGGTCGACCACCACCAGCATCGGTGGCCTCAAGGGCGCCGGGCTGTCCTCACCGAACCCGCAGACCAACAATACCGACCCGGCTGCGGAATCCGGGCCGACCGCGCCGACCGGCGAGCTGACGGGGCTCGATCCGGACGGACCGTCCGACCTCGACTCCGCGGCCAAACCCGATACCGAGAGCGAAACTACCCCGGCCAACGACAACACGCCCAGTGCGGCGGCGCCCGCCGCGCCGAAGGCCGCACCGTCCAACACGGTCAATGGACCGGCGAAGAATGCTGTGGCGCAGCATGATCCGTCGACTGCCAAGCAGAGTGCGACAGGCAAGACCCCAACTGAGGAGCGGTCCACCGACCAGCACGCGGCCGAGGACGAATCGGCCGACTCGGTTACCGACCAGTCGCAGGCCGACACCAGTGACACTAGCGACACCGCCGACGACATCCAGACGGCCGAACCCACGGCCGGCAACGATCACGTTCAGCAGGCGCCTGAAAACGACACCGCGACAACTCAGTACGCACAACTCTCGGAGGAGCACAACGCCGCGGCGGCACCGATGCCGGTGGCGGAGACCGCGGAGTCTGCGGCAGCGGCCGACGCCACGCTGGCCAGCGATACCACGCAGGCCACCGACAGCATGCAGTCGGAGCCTGTCCAGGACGAGATCGTCCCGACCGAGCCCACTCAAGCGGAAACCGTCCAGACCGAGCCGGTTCAGGCTGATCCGGTTCAGGTCGATCCCGCCGCGCCGGCCCCGCAGGCGACCCCACACGTGGGACCGACCACGACCTCGCAGACCGCTGCCGCGCCGGCAGCGGGCGGACGAACCGAGGCGCAACCGGCTGCCCCCGTAGCGAAGACATCTACTCCTGTGGCCCGCGAGGAAGTTTCGAAATCGCCGGCGCCGCATGCCCAGTCTGAGAAGTCTGCACCGACACCGACGTCGACAAGTTCCGATGCGGCGGGCGTGCCGACGGCGCGGGTTCAGGACGCCGTTGCCGCGGCGAATCAGTCCGACCTGGGCACAGCGGACCAGGTCCCGGTGGTCGACGATCGCTCCGACGATTGTGCGGACCGGGTCGCCCAGGCGTTGTCGAACAGATACGGCCGCCAGATCCGGCTTGCCCCTTTCACCTCGGAACGGGGCAGGCCCGGCATCCAATTGTTCGAGGCCACCGGTTCGGCAGCCCAGTTCGCGTCCTACGCCGATGTGAACAGCGTGCTCGGGCAGATGGCTCCCGGTTCGTCGGCCGTGCTGGTCTCCGCGTGGTCGGGTGGACCGAACCAGGGTGGCCACGCCTATCTCGCAGTCAACGACAATGGGCAGCTCTTCCTTGAAGACCCGAACACCGGTCGCCGTTCGCCGTGGCCGCCCGGGTGGGGGCAGGACGCCGTATTGCGTACAGCCGTAGGATATCTCGACTCGAGCGGACGAGCCGTCGACCCGTTCCAGGGGCGTCCGCAACAGTTGGTGGCGGCAGCTGCTGTGGGCGATGTGCAGGGGCATCCGCCGCAAGGCGATCCGACTCCGGACCGGAACAACGACGGTGACACCGCGCCCGGTGAGCGGTGGCGCAGCGTGGTGCCCCAGAGCATGGTGGCGGACTCCGCGCTGGCACGGCGCATCCCGCCGGTTCAGATCGACGGAGTGCGCAACCCGCTGGGCATGATGGAGGCCGCCGACGCCCGGGCCCGTAGCAATGCGGCCTGGTGGTCACAGTTGACCGGTGCCGAGCAGCTCGCACTGATCGAGACCTACCCGCAGCACATTGGCAACGCCGAGGGCATCCCGGCGTCGGCCCGGCACCGGGCCAATACCATCTCGCTGAGCGAGAGCAGAAGTCAGCTGCAAGCGTTGCGCGACAGCGGGCATCGGCTGAGCCGCAGCCAGAGCAAGTTGCTCGCTCGCCTCGATCAGATCGACGCGGCGCTTACCCGAGCCGAACAGCTGGCACAGCAGTCCGGTCTGGGCGGGCCACAGCTCTTGTCATTCGACCACACCGCATTCGGTGGGGACGGTCGCGCGGTGGTCAGCTTCGGCGCCGACCCGTACCGTGCGGACTCGGTTTCCTGGCATGTGCCGGGCCAGGGCATCACGATCGATCAGGTCGGCGCCTTCATGGGCGACGCGCTCAACCACCTGCAATCCACCACGAAGGAGAATCCGGAGGTCAGCGCCGCCTCGATTGCGTGGATCGGCTACGACACCCCGAGTGGTCTGAGCAGCTGGCGCGCAGCCGGGCACACGCTGGCCCGCGAGGGCGGCGCGATCCTGTACAGCGATATTCGCGCCTTCAATGCGGCGCGCGACACGCTTGCCGGCGACGGCAGTCATTTCAGCGGAAACCACGTATTTGCCCATTCCTATGGCACCACGGCGACCAGCTACGCGGGCCGGGACGGGCGGTTGGCCAACGATGTCCGCACCATCTCGTTGATCGGCTCACCGGGTACCGGACCGGTGCGTGCGGCAGCTGATTTCGGCATCGGCGACAACGTCTTCGTCGCCTCCTCGTCACGGGATCCGTTCACCGCACTCGGTGGCCGCAACCCCGGTTCGGCCGGGCGCATTTTCGGTCTCGGACTGGGCGCCGACCCGGCGATGAACACCTTTGGGGCCCAGCGGGTCACGGCCGAGTTCTCCTCGGATATGGATCGCGCCCGGAGTCGGGGAACCCACAACTCCTACTACCGGTATGCCGACCGCACCGCTGGGGTGCGCAGCGAATCGCTGGCCAACTTCGGCCGGATCGCCGCCGGGCACGCCGATCGGATCGACACCGACACGCACCGAACGGTCGACACACAGCCGCGGAGATACTTCGGTACACGAGAACGCACGGTGGAGCCCGCGGCGGGCAGGCCGCTGCGACTCGAGGGGGAGACCAGTACCCAGGGCGACCGCGAGACCCGGCGCCCGTGGAATCCGCGTTGGCAGTCCGAGGTGCAGGCGACAGCCGAACTCGACACCCGCACGCCGCGCGAGATCGCGAACGAAGCGCTGGACGAGCGGGGCGTCAAGCCCAAGGACATCATGAGCCCGGCCGATCACAGAGTCTCGGTGGATCAGGCGGTGGATCGGGCGCGGGCGAATGCGCACTGGTGGGCAGGTTTGTCGGAGGCTCAGCGACAGGCTCTGATCGAGACGTACCCGTTCGAGCTCGGCAACGCCGAAGGTATCCCGCCGCTGGCGCGTCACCAGGCGAACTCGATCATGCTGGAGCGCAACGCCGCCCGCCGCGACCTTATGGTGTCGCAGCGGGACAACGGGATCGCCCTCACCGAAGCGCAGGAGAAGTTCATCAAGCTGATGGACGACATCGAGTCCGCGCTGCGCACCGCCGAGCGGAACGCGGTCCGGCACGGAATCGGCGGACCGTACCTGCTGGCGCTGGACCCGGACGCCTTCGGTGGGGTGGGCCGTGCGATCGTGAGCTTCGGCGCCGATCCGTATACCGCGCAGTCGGTGTCCTGGTACGTGCCGGGGATGACGACGACGATCGAGCGGCTCGGCACCATCATGCGCCGCGGGTTCAACCAGCTGCGATCGACGCTGCAGGAGAGCCCGGATCTGTCGGCGGCCTCGATCACCTACCTCGGTTACCAACCGCCCGGGAGTTGGGATCCTCGGGTCGGATTCCAGCGGATGGCGCGAAACGGCGGGCAGATCTTCGCCAGTGACATCGCCTCGTTCAACACCGGCCGCGACATATTCACCGGGGACGGTAGCCATTTCAGTGGCAATCATGTGTTCGCGCACTCGTATGGTTCGACCACGGTCAGCCATGCCGGCCACGGCCGCAGGCTGGCCGATCAGGTCCAGACCATCACGCTGATCGGTTCGCCCGGGGCCGGACCGCTGCGGACCGCGGCCGATTTCGGTATCGGCGACAACGTGTTCGTCGCGGCGTCCTCGCGGGACCAGACCACCGGCCTCGGCGGCGAGCATGCCGGCGACCGGGGGCGCATGATCCGGCGCATGGGCCAGGGCATCGACCCGGCGATGGACATCTTCGGTGCCCGCCGCATCACCTCGGAATTCCCTGTCGCCCTTGATCATCGGGGCGCCGGTTCGCGGATGACGCACAGCCTGTACTGGGCCTACATGGATCCAGGGACTCTCCAGGTGCGCAGCGAATCGCTGGCCAACTTCGGTCGAATCGCGGCCGGCCACGCGGACCAGGTACACACCGAGGGTCACCGCACCCTGCATCAGCGGCGTCGGTGGCTGCTCGGTGGTACCCGCGAGCAGACGGTCGAACCCGCGACCGGACGTCCGCTACGGCTGACCGACGATCCCACCGCCAACCACTCCGTGGAGGGTCGGCACTTCTGGAATCCGCGCTTCCGGAATTCACCTGCGGAGGTTTCCGAAGCCCAGGTGCCCGTCGACGACACGACGGACGTCGCCCGCGCGGCGCAGGAACTGCCGGCAGCGGAGACCACCGATGTCGAGCAGACGGCCGTGCCGGACCGGGTGGTGGCCGATGTGGCATTGGCGGAGAGAGGAATCAAAGCCGCCGATCTGATGAGCCCGGCCGATCACCGGGTGCCGGTGGATCAGGCGGTGGACCGGGCGCGGGCGAACGCGCACTGGTGGGCCGGTTTGTCGGAGGCCCAGCGGCAGGCGTTGATCAAGACGTATCCACACGAGGTGGGAAATGCCGAGGGCATTCCGCCGAAGGCCCGGCATGATGCGAATTCGCGGATGCTGCGCCGCTATCTGGATCACCGCGATCTCCTGTTGTCGCGCCGCGAGAACGGCGTTGCGCTCAGCAAGTTCGAATCGAACTACATCGATCTGATGCACGACATCGAGTCGGGTCTGCGTTCGGCACAACGCAACGCCACCAGGCTCAATGTCGACGGACCGTTCCTCTTGGCGCTGGATCCGCAGGCCTTCGGCGGGGTGGGACGTGCGATCGTGAGCTTCGGCGCCGATCCGTATACCGCGCAGTCGGTCTCCTGGTACGTGCCGGGGATGACGACCACGATCGGCAAGCTGCGGGCGATGACGATGCGCGCGGTCAACCTCCTGCAGTCCACCCTGCAGGAGAACCCGGGGCTGTCGGCGGCCTCGATCACCTACATCGGTTACCAGGCCCCGGGCAGTTGGGATCCGCGGGTCGGGTTCCAGCGGATGGCGCGGAACGGCGGGCAGATCTTCGCCAGTGATATCGCGTCGTTCAACGTCGGCCGGGACGTATTCACCGGGGACGGTAGCCATTTCAGTGGCAACCACGTGTTCGCGCACTCCTACGGGTCGACGACGGTCAGCCACGCCGGATTCCGGGGCCGGTTGGCCGATCACGTGCGGACCATCACGCTGATCGGCTCGCCCGGGGCCGGGCCGCTCCAGACCGCGGCCGACTTCGGTATCGGGGACAACGTGTTCGTGGCGGCGTCCTCGCGGGACCGCACCACCGGACTCGGGGGCGAGCGCCGGGGTGACCGCGGCCGGACGATCCGGCAGATGGGTCAGGGCATCGACCCGGCGATGGACATCTTCGAGGCCCGCCGGATCACCGCCGAATTCCCCGCGGCACGCGACCACATGGGGGCCGGGTCGCGAATGACTCACAGCCTGTACTGGTCCTACCTGGACCCGGGCACCCTCCGAATCCGGAGCGAGTCGCTGACCAACTTCGGAAGGATCGCGGCGGGCCACGCGAACCAGGTCGACACCGAAGGCCACCGCACCCTCGATGAACGCCGGCGGCCGGTGGTCGGTGGGACGCGAGAGCAGACCGTCGAACCGGCGCTCGGGCGTCCGCTGCGGCTGGCCGACGATCCGGCCGCCCACCACTCGGTCCACGGCCGCAACCGCTGGAACCCGAACTTCTTGCGCAGCACCAACTGTGCCTACGCCGTCGCCGAGGAGCTGTCGGTCCGCTACGGGCGCGACATCACCGTCGACGCTCCCATCTCGCCGCGAGGAGTGCCCGCCCGGAGCCTGTTCGAGGCGGTCGGATCGACCGCCCGATTCGCTTCCTACTCCGACGTCGAGGCCACCCTCCAGCGATTGGGCCCGGGTTCGTCGGCCGTGCTGGCCTCCCGTTGGCGCGGCCGGGGGGAGGGCGGCCACGCCTATCTCGCGGTCAACGACGGTGGCACCATCTACCTGCTCGACCCGCACACCGGTCGACGCTCGAGTTGGCCGCCGCACTGGGGGCGGGATGCCGTCAAGCGCACCGCCGTCGGGTACCTCGACGCCGGCGGCGCCCCCGTCAATCCGCTGGACGGCAACACCCGCAGGCAACTGCTCGATGCCGAGGCGGTCGGCCACGTCCAGGGTGATCGCACCCAGAGCGCTGACCAGACGATTGCCGATGACGCCTTGGCGCAGCGCACACCGGCGGTGCGGCCGGACGAATTGCGCAATCCGCTCGGGGTGCCCGAGGAGGCCGCTGCCCGCGCCAGGAACAACGCCACCTGGTGGGCCGGTCTGTCCGAGACACAGCAGCAGGCGTTGATCGAGACCTATCCCCAGCACATCGGGAACGCCGAAGGGATCCCGGCGGCGGCCCGTGATGCGGCCAATCGCAATGTGCTGCAGGAGCTTCGCGACCGTGCCGATCGGATCCAGACCAAGATCGACGAGTTCGACCGGCCGACCCGCGCCGAACGCAAATTCCTGGCGAAGATCGACCAGTTGGATCGCGCACTGGACAAGGCCCGGGCCGACACCGTGCGCGCCGGGGAAGACGGCCCGCTGCTGCTGGCGTTCGATCCTCAGGAATTCGGCGGCGACGGACGTGTTCTGCTGAGTTTCGGGCATGACCCGTATTCGGCGAACTCGGTGTCCTGGCACGTGCCGGGTGTGCAGACCACGATGCACTCCCTGCTCGGCTTCTACAGCCACTCGGCGCTCAATCACCTGCAGTCGGTGCGTGCGGAGAATCCCGAGCTCAAGGCCGCATCGATCGCCTGGATCGGCTACGACGCGCCGAGCGGCCGGAAAATCTGGCGCGCCGTCGGCCACCGGTTCGCACGCACGGGCGGCGACATCCTCCACAGCGACATCAGCGCCTTCAATGCGGTGCACCAAACAACCAGCGATGGACAGGCTTTCACCGGCAATCACGTCTTCGGCTATTCGTACGGGTCGACCACCACCGGTTACGCGGGTCGCGACGGGCGGCTCGGCGATCACGTCAGCACCGTCACCCTGGTCGGATCGCCCGGGGTCGGACCGATCACCCAAGCGTCCGAGTTCGGCATCGGGGCGGACAACGTCTTCGCGGCATCCTCCTCGCGGGATGTGGTCACCGCGCTCGGGGGCCGCACATCCGAATCTTCTGGCCGGGTCCTGGGATTGGGCCTCGGTGTCGATCCCGCCATGCATTCGTTCGGTGCGGTGCGCGTCACCGCCGAGTTCCCGTCTGGGCTGAATCGCCTGCTCACCGGTGGCACCCACCACGCCTACTTCCTGCACACCCCGTCGTCGGGCCGCAGCGAATCGCTGGTCAATCTCGGTCGGATCGCGTCGGGCCACTCCGACCGGGTCACGGTCGAGCCGCACCGGACCGTGGAGGGCCGGCATACCGTGGAGCCCGCCGCCGGGTCGTCGGTGCGTCGAATCTGGAACCTGCCGTGGCGAACTGGCCAGAACTGTGCTCAAGGTGTCGCCGCGGAATTGTCAGCGATGTACGGCCGTGAAGTGCGACTCCCAACCCAACCGACACGCAGCGGCGTCCCGGCCCGCGCGTTGTTCGAAGCGGTCGGGACCGATGCGACGTTCGCCACCTACGCCGAGGTCGAGCAGCGCCTGCGTGAACTCGGCGACGGGTCGTCGACCGTGCTGGCGTCGCGGTGGAGCGGCGGGCGCGGTGGCGGGCATGCCTACCTCGCGGTCAATGTGGGCGGGGACATCCAACTCGTCGACTCGCACCGCGGGCGCACGGGGTGGCCACCGCACTGGGGACAGGAGGCGGTGAGCCGCACCGCGGTCGGATACCTCGACCCCACCGGAAAACCGGTGGGGCGCAGCGCTGTCGATGCCCCGCTGAGGCTCACCGCAGCCGATGAGGTCGGCCAGGTACGCGGACACCGCGACGATCCCGACTTCGCACAGCGGCAAGCCGAATACCGGGCACAAGACCGGGCGACGCGGCCGGTGGACACCCGCTACGCCGAGCCCCTGGGCGACGTGGTCGACAACGCCTCGGATCTGGCCCGGGTCCGCAGGCTCGCCGAGGACCTGTCCGGCCGGTACGGTCCCTACCGTATTCAGCTGAGCGCCGACGAGAACCTGCCCGGTGACGTCGTGCTGACCGGTGAGATCTTCAACGGCGACACCAAGATCGGGACCATTCAGCGACAGTTCGACAGAGACAGTGCAGGCAACCTCGTCGCCTATCACACCGGTCTGGTGATCGAAGGGGACTCCCCGCACCTGCGTGGTCAGGGCTTCTCGAAGGCGTTGACCGCCGAGCTCGAGCGCTACTACGTGGACTCCGGCGTCGACTACATCGAGCTGAAGTCCCATGACGCCGGCAGTAATGCGTGGGCGCGCAGGGGATTCACCTGGGATCCGCAACCACACCGACTGGCCGGTTCGCTGGACAGCATCAAGAGTGCGGCCGCCCGTCTGGCACCGAGCCTCAGCCCGGAGGGGCGCGCGGTGCTGGCGGACATGGTGGCCCGGCTCGAACCTGGCCACCCGCGGCTGCCCGAGCCCTTCGAGGTGGCCACCCTGGCCACCGCGGCCGAGCCCGAACTGGGCCGGCAACTGTTGCGCAACACCGAAGTCAACTTCATCCGTCACATGCCGGTTGCCGAGGATCGCGTTCAGCCGAACACCGGGTTGATGTCCCGGCTGCAACGCTGGCTCGGGCTCGGCGGAGGGCAGTCCTCGGGGCAGAACTGTGCGCACGGCGTCGCCGCGGAGCTGACGCAGCGGTACGAGCGGCCCTTCCGAGTGGACATGCAGGCCTCGCGCACCGGGGTTCCGGCCTGGTCGCTGTTCCGGGCCGTCGGATCAACCGCCCAGTTCGCGACCTACGACGAGGTGGCCGCGACGCTGCACGATCTCGGCGACGGCTCGTCGGCAGTGTTGGCCTCGCGCTGGGCCGGAGGACGCCAGGGCGGCCACGCGTATCTCGCGGTCAACGACGGCGGGCAGATCTATCTGGTCGACCCACACACCGGAAAGCGGTCAGGGTGGCCGCCCCATTGGGGCCAGCAGGCGGTGGACCGAACCGCGGTCGGTTACCTCGACGCCGACGGCGCCGCGGTGCGTCCGCTCCCTCAAGCGCCACTGCATGTTTCGCTCAGCGTCGCCGACGGCATCGGAGATGTCCGGGGCCAACGGGCGACCGACGATTTCGCGGCCAGGCAGCAGGAATATCGCGCCCAGGATTCCGCCACCCGCAAGGTTGACACCAGTTATGCCCAACCCATGGGTGAGATCGTCGACAGTTTGGACCCGGATCAGGTCCGCCGGCTCGGCGAAGACCTTTCCGGCGTCTATGGCCCGTACCGAGTCGAGGTTTTCCGGGCTATCGCTGATGAGCAGACCGGTGACGTCATCATCGGCGGTCTGATCTTCAGCGGTGACGAGGAGATCGGCTTCACTCAGCAGACCTACCTCCGCGACCGCGACGGCAACCTGGTCGCCCATCAGAATGTGGTGGAGATCCCGGACCGGGCCTTCCGGGGCAAGGGTTTCTCCAAGGCGCTGACTGCCCAACTGGAGCAGTACTATGCGATCTCAGGCGTCGACCGGATCGAACTGCGCACCGAGCAGGACGGCGGCTACGCCTGGGCCCGACAGGGTTTCAGCTGGAACCCGGATCCGGCGAAGCTGAAGAGCTCACTGGACAACGTCCGCAATGCGGCCGTCAGGCTGCGCGACCAGGTCAGTCCCGAGGCACAGGCGCTGCTCGACGACGTCGTGCAGCGACTCGATCCGGGTCGGCCGGATCTACCGGAACCCATAGACCTGGCGGCGTTGACCACGGGCCAGGAACCGCATCTGGGCCGTGACCTGCTCACCGATACCTATTGGAGCGGCGTCAAGTACCTCGGTGCCGCCGATGCGATCGGTGACGTACAGGGCCTCCCCGAATACCGAGCGCAGGATCCCGCCACCCGGCAGGTCGACGCCCGCCACACCGAACCGCTGGGCGAGGTCGTGGACAACCGCGATCCCGCCCAGGCGCAGCGGCTCGCCGAGGATCTCTCCGGCGTCTATGGACCATACCGCGTCGAGTTCCAGGCCTACGAGAACCCGCGGGGCGTCGTGCTCAACGGCTCGATCTTCGCCGGCGCGGTCGAAATCGGTTCTGTCGAGCGGATGTTCAGGCGCGATGCGTCGGGAAACCTGGTCGCACACCACACCGGCGTGGTCATCGATCAGCCGCGATTCCGCGGCAAGGGGTTCTCCACGGCTTTTTCGTCGGAACTTGAGCGCTTCTACACGCGTGCCGGGATCGACCGGATCGAGCTCGAAGCACAGCAGGATGGCGCACACGTGTGGGCCCGGCGGGGCTTCACCTGGGACCCCCACCAACTGCAAGCGTCCCTCGACGACATCAAGGCGTCAGCGCGCGAGCTGGCACCTGGGCTCGACGATCACAGCCGCGCCGTCCTCGACGAGATGGTTCAGCGCCTGGACCCGGAAAGATCCGATCTGCCGGAGCCGGTGGAGATCGCGTCGCTGAGCACCAACGAGGTACCCGAACTCGGTCGCCGGCTGTTGGAAGGCTCGACCTGGTATGCGGTCAGGTACCTCGACGGTGGTGATCCGCTGGCGCCGGGCCAGAACTGCGCCCACGACGTGGCCGGCGAGCTGTCCTCCAGATATGGCCGCGAGTACCGGGTGGCGGTCGCACCCTCGCGTACCGGGGTACCGGCCTGGTCGCTGTTTCAAGCGGTCGGTGGGCGCGCCCAGTTCGCGACGTACGACGAGGTGGCGCAGACCCTGCGTCAGATGCCCGACGGTTCATCGGCGCTATTGACCTCGCGGTGGGCCGGGGGAAGGCAGGGCGGCCACGCCTATCTGGCGGTCAAGGACGGTGGGCAGATCTATCTGGTCGATCCGCACACCGGACAACGCTCGGGCTGGCCACCGCACTGGGGACAGCATGCCGTCGACCGCACCGCGGTCGGATACCTCGACGCCAACGGCGACCCGGTGCAACCCATACAGCGCAGTTCCTCGCAGCAGGCATTCGGCGCCGCCGACACGGTCGGTGACGTGCGGGGCCACCCCCGGGACAGCGATTTTTCGGCCCGACAGCAGGAATACCGGAATCAGGATCCCGCCACCCGGCAGGCCGACAGCCGATACGCCGAACCGGTGGGCGACGTGGTGGACAATTCCGCCGACCCGCAGCGGGTGCAGCAATTGGCCGAGGACCTCTCCGGTCGCTACGGCGCGTTCCGCGTCGAGCTGCAGCGGGTCCCTGATGAGGCCACGGGTATCGCCGGTTACATCTTCAGTGACGGCAAACAGGTCGGGCACATCTACTGGTCCTATCGCCGGGACTCCGATGGCAATCTGGTCGCCTTCCACGGGATGATCGAGATCACCAGCGCATCCCATCGAGGAAAGGGATTCTCCAAGGCCCTGGCCAAACAGCTGGAGCCGTTTTACGCGCACTCGGGCGTCGACCGGATCGAGATGGAAGCTGCCTGGGATGGTGCATATGCTTGGGCCAGTTGGGGTTTCAGCTGGGCACCGGAACTCGCGAACCTGCAAAAGTCGCTGAACAGCATCAAGACCTCGGCTCAACGGCTGCGGCCACAGCTCGGCCCCGAAGCGCAGGCGGTTCTCGATGAGGTCGTGCAGCGGCTGGACCCCGACCATCCGCGCCTGCCGGATCCCGTCGATCTGGCCCGCCTGGCCGCTCCCGGTCATCCCGATCTGGGCCGCAGGCTCCTGACCAACACCAACTGGCATGCCGTCAGGTACCTAGACCCCGATGCCGGCGACGCGATCGGGGACGTGCAGGGCTACCCAGAGGGCGCTGAGTTCCTGGCCGGACAGCAGGAATATCGGAATCAGGATCCCGCCACCCGCCGGGCCGACACTTCCTTCGCCGATCACCTGGCGGAAGTAGTCGACAGCTACGACCGCCAGGACGCCCGCCAGCTCGCCGAGGATCTGTCGGGGATGTACGGGCCGTATCAGGTCGAGTTCTCGGTCGAACGCACCATCCCGGGCGAAAGCGTGTCGCTGTCCGGACTGATCCGCAGCGGGGACACCGGAATCGGCTATGTGTCCCGGAAGTTCTCACGTGACGACGACGGAAACCTGGTCGTCGAGAACACCATCGTGAGAATCGAGGACACCGAGTACCGTGGGCGCGATTTCTCGAAAGCGCTGACCTCCGAACTGGAACGGTATTACGCGCGATGCGGCGTCGATCGGATCGAGTTGGTGTCCAAGTGGCAGGGCAGCAACGCCTGGGCGCGTGCGGGTTTCACCTGGACCACCGATCAGTACCATCTCTTCGAGTCGCTGAATGACATCAAGGACGCCGCGCGTCACCTGCGCGGCCAGGTCGATACCGAGTCGCAGGCAGTGCTCGACCAGATCGTGGAGCGCCTGCAAGCCGGCCACCCGCGCTTGCCTGAGCCCATCGACCTCGCGGTCCTCGCCACCAGTGCGGAACCCCAACTGGGTCGAAAGTTGCTCGACAACACATCGGTGCACTTCGTCAAGTACCTGCCCAGCCTGTCCAGCGGAGACCTGCAAGCATCCCCACAGAACTGCGCACACGAAACCGCCGATGCGTTGTCGGAGAGATACGGTCGCGAATTCCGCGTGGCCGCGGAACCCACCCGCACCGGCGTACCGGCCCGGGCTCTGTACGAAGCCGTCGGTTCGGCTTCGCGTTTCGCCAATTACGACCAAGTGGCCGAGACGTTGCGACAGCTCGGTGACGGCGCATCGGCGGTGCTCACGTCCAGATGGCACGGCGGACACAGCGGCGGTCATGCCTACCTGGCGGTCAACGACGGCGGCGAGATCTATCTGCTAGACGGTGGCCGACGTTCGGGTTGGCCACCGCACTGGGGTCAGGCCGCCGTCGACCGCACGGCGGTGGGTTATCTCGACGCCAATGGCGATGCGATCAATCCGTTGCACGATGTTCCGCTGCGGCTGGGCACGGCCGAATCCGTGGGCGACGTCCAGGAATTGCCCGGTGAGCCCGCATCCCCGGCGCAGTTGGCCGATGCGGCGCTGGCGCAACGGAGCCCGGCCGTAGAAGCCGCAGAGCTGGTACGTCCCGCCGGGGACGCGCAGCTGGCAGTGGAACGGGCCCAGGCCAACGCGGCTTGGTGGCAAGGACTGAGGGGCGACCAGCGGCAGGCATTGATCGAGACGTATCCGGCGCAGATCGGCAACGCCGAAGGCATCCCGCCGATGACCGCCCACGAGGCGAATTCCCGCGCCATGCAGGACTGGCTGGCCAAGGGGCGTGAGCTGCAGGCCAAGCTCGAAAGTGGCGTTCGCCTTGGTTGGGAACGGCACCTGGAGATGTTGCGTGCCAAGGCCGTCGGGGATGCTTTGGAGCGGGCCACCGATGCCGCGCGGCGGGCGGGTATCGACGGTCCCCACCTGCTGCGGTTCGACCCCGATGCCCATCACGGCGCAGGCGTCGCGGTCATCGGATTCGGCGTCGATCCGTACCGCGCGGAATCCGTGTCGTGGCACATCCCCGGTCGAGGCATGACCATCCAGGAACTCGGCCCCGGTATGGGATCGGCGCTCAACCATGCGATGTCGGTTCTGCTGGAGAATCCCACCGCGTCGGCGGCCTCGATGACCTGGATCGGGTACGACACGATGGCCGATGATGCGGCCCAGGCCGGCGGCGAGTACCTCCACAGCGACATCAGCGGGTTCAACGCCGGCCGCGATGCCTGGTCAGACGGCTTGCGCTTCAACAACAATCACGTATTCGGACTTTGCCAGGGATCCACGGTCGCCGGCTACGCCGGCGACCAGGGCCGGTTGGGCGGTGAGGTCCGCACCGTGACCTTGTTCGGATCGCCAGGGCTGGGACCGATGGACCACGCACGGCAATTCGGCCCGGACATCGACGTCTATGTCGCGTCGTCCTCTACAGACACGTTTACCTGGCACGGGGGTTCAGCTCCAGGTGCACGAGGGGACTTCCTCGATGGATACGGTGTCGACCCGTCGATGGACTTCTTTGGTGCACAACGAATCACCGCCGAATTCCCGCTGGTGGTGATGACCCGAGCGGGCGACTACGACATTCACAACTTCTATTACAAGTTCGTCGACAAGGACGCCGGCGTGCGCAATGAGTCGCTCGCCAACTTCGGACGGATCGCCACCGGGCACACCGAGCGGGTCGGATTCGAAAGCCACCGCAGCGTGGTGTCGGAGGCGGGTCAGGAGACCAAGGTTCGGGATCCGGCCGCCGCGCGCTCGGTGCAACTCGAGGATCTGCGATTGCCTGATGCCGATCCGGCGGACAACTGCGCCTACGGCGTCGCCGATGCGGTATCGCAGAGGTACGGGCGTGACATCCAATTTGATACCCCGGTCACCGCGACGGGGGTGCCGGCGCGCTCACTGTACGAAGCGGTGGGATCACGTGCCGATTTCGCGACCTACGCGGAGGTATCCGAGAGGCTGGCGCAGTTGGGGCCGGGCTCGTCGGCGGTGCTGACCTCGCGCTGGGCCGGGGTGCGGCAGGGCGGGCATGCCTACCTCGCCGTCAATGACGGCGGCGAGATCCATCTGATCGACACGCGCACCGGGCGGCACTCGGGTTGGCCGCCGCACTGGGGGCAGGCCGCCGTGGATCGCACCGCGGTGGGCTATCTGGACGAGCACGGCAATGCCGTTGCGCCACTGAATGACCCGTCGTCACAACTGGCCGGTGCCCAAGCCGTCGGTGACGTGCGAGGGCTACCGGATGACCCAGAACTCCCGCCGAGTAGACAACTTGCAGAGCTCGTTGACAACCCCGATCCTCAGCGTGGACAACAGCTCGCCGATGACCTGTCGGGTGTGTACGGGCCGTTCCGGGTAGAACTCGAAGCCACGGCGGTACCGGGCAGTGACATGGTCGCCATATCGGGTGTGATCTTTGATGGCGAAACCGAAATCGGTGCGCTCGACTGGTCATTCAACCGCGATGATGAAGGCAAACTGGTCGCGTACAACGGTCTCGTGACGCTCGAACCTGGGTACCGCGGTCTCGGGTTCTCCAAGGCGATGCTGGCGAAACTCGAGCCGTTCTTCGTCCGCAACGGTGTTGACCGCGTCGAACTGACATCCGATTGGCAGGGCAGCAATGCCTGGGCGCGCCGCGGGTTCACCTGGGGTCCTGATCTCTACCATCTCCAAGGCGCCTTGGATCAGATCAAGATGCGGGCGGAAGACCTGCGGAACCAGGTGAGCGCCGAGGGCGAGGTCGAGCTCGACGAGATGATGGAGCGTCTGGAAATCGGTCATCCGAGGTTTCCCGAGCCCATCGATCTGGCTGTACTTGCCACCGAGGAAGAGCCCGATCTCGGCCGACGCCTGCTGGAACACAGCTCGATCGACCTCGTGAAGTACCTGCCGTCGGCGCCCGTTGACCCGCTCGCCGCGCTGGGCCTGCCGCATCACGCGCCGGGCACCCTGTCCGAGGGGCAGGCGATCACGGCATTCGCCGGCGGCGAAGATCGGCTGCGCGCTCTCAACGACGAACTCCTGCGCAACGGTGTCACCGCGGAGGAGCGTGCCCGCCAGCTGACCGAGGCCCGGAATGCCCTGCGGTCGTGGGCGTATGGACTGATGAACAATCGGGTGGCCGCGGATTGGCTCGCCGCCAACACGTCGAACCCCACCTTCGCGGAGCTGGTCGCCCGCAACGAGGAGCGGGGACTGACGGCTGACGCGGTCTACGAGGCGATCATCGAGACCGCAACGCACAGCCGTCTCGCCCCGGGCAGCCTGTCCGACATCGAGACCGGCGCGGTGTATTCGCAATTCGAGCTCGGAATGCGCGCACTCAACGAGCAGATGACCCGCGACGGGGTGAGTATCGAGGACCGGGCCGAGACCCTGTCCGGTCTGCGCGGCTCACTTCGAGCCTGGACCCGTGAACTCATGGAGAACCGGCCCGCCGCCGAATGGCTGTCGGCCAACGAGAGCAATCCGTCGTTCGAGGACCTCGTAGCCCGCTATGAAGGGAAGGGACTCTCGGGCGATGCCGTCTACCAAGCCATCATCGACGGCGCCACCCACAGTCATTACGCGGCGGGAACCCTGTCCGACGAGGAGACCCGTACCGTCTACACCACCTTCGAGCTCCGAATGCGCGAGCTTCGGGACCAGCTGCTACGCGACGGTGTGAGCGCCGAGGAACGAGCCAGGACCATGTACGGGATGCGGGCGACCATCCGCAGCTGGACCCGGTCCTTGATGGAGAACCGGGAACTGGCCGACTGGCTGAATGCCAACGAACCGAATCCCACGTTCGACGAGCTGGTGGAACGAAACCGCGCCAAGGGACGTGTCGGCGACGAGATCTACGAGGCCATCGTTGCCAGCTCCACCCGCAGCCGTGGCAGTGTGAACGCAGAACTCGGCATCGACCCGGACAACCCGCCCGAGTTGCCCCCGATGCGGGGCCCGACCGACCTGCCGCTCCCAGGTACCGAGGAGGACAGCACATGACGAACGACGAGCGCTCGCGCGAGGAGCCGACATGACCGACGAGCGGTACACGCCGCTGCGCCACGACCAGTCCGGGCTGCGCGGTAAGCGCGCCCGGGTGCTGGTCGAGGAACCCACTGACGAGATCGACTGGCCGGCTAACCTGCCGGCCGGGATCGAGAACGTGATCATCGTGGACGATGCTCCGAACCCGCACCACACGCTGCGGGTACACCCGACCGATGATCCAGACCGGGTGGCGTTGGTGGTTTTCGACCAGCTGGCGCTGTACGACGGTGACGAGGAGTAGGCATGGACCCCCGACGGATCGAACTCAACCGCAAGCACAGCCGCGAGATGGGTGCGCTGTTCAACCAATTCCTGGAGCTTCATCCGGATGTCGAATCCGAGGTCAACGGTGCCCAAATGACGCCGGAGCAGGATGCGGCCTGGACCGAATTCAGCGCCCAGTTGCTGGCACGTCACCAGGCGGAGCGCTCCACGCTCGCCGACGTCATCGAAGCTGAACGAGAGGGAAGGTAGACGCAATGGAAGCGGCACAGGCAATCTCGTTGGTCGCGGATTGGATCCGCTCGCGTGGGCTGGATTACCCGACGGACGGACTCGCGGCGGATCGGTTCGATACCGGCTGGAGCGTGTACGCCCCGGTCGAGGTCGACGAAAGCGATCCGATGGCCTTCCTCGACATCCCGGTGGGACGGTCCACCTTCCTGGTAGGTGATTCGGGACGGATCGAGGAGGTGTCGTCATCGATCCCGCCGCAGCAGGCCCGTGATCAGTTCAGTGCCACCGAACGCGCGACGGCTCCGGCTCCCGGTATCGCCGACGAAGCGGCCTTCATGGCCGAGTTCGAGAAGCAGTTCAACGCCGCGGCCGGCGACAGCCCGAGCGCGATCGCCGATTTCACCGTCGTCGAACCGGCTCCCGCGGACTCGGATTCCCGCGCTGACCCCGCCGCGGCGGACGAGGCCATCGCCGAAGAAGCGTCGCGGCTGCTGGAGCCGATCGCGCAGCAACTGGCGGCGCTCGGCCCAGGAGGCTGGGAGGAATACACCGCCGAGTTCGCCTTCACGGTGTCCTCGCAGATAGCGCAATTGCAGTTCTATGCGGCCGACCGTGCCGGTCTGGTGCCGGTGCCACAGTCGATCGCCGACCTGGTCCGTCAACAACGCGAGGTATCGGCCCGGATGAGTGCCGGGCCGTGGTGGCGGCTGCTGCTGAACGTGACCAGCAACGGTGAGATGGCCGTCAACTACGACTACGGGGACGAGCCGTTCCCAGAAGACCAGCTGGTCACCCCTGAGTACTACCGGGACGACCTCGAGGCCTATCCGCGCACCCATCTGCCGGTTTGGCTTGCCGCGTATGTCGCCGGACCCGAGGCGCAGGGCCGCGNGGAACGACAGCGTGCTGAACACCCGAAATCGGAATGGTCTGTTGACTTTCTGCTACTGGTGGTCGAGCGGCCGCTGGCACCGCGGGGGCAGCGACACCTCCGGTGAACTCGAAGCGGCCCTGCCTGCGATCTGGACTCCGGATGCGACCGCCGCGGCGATGGCGGCTCAAACCGGCTCCGTCGCAACGGATCACTGCCGCGCGGTACTGGCCGCGGCGAGCCGGGGAAGCGCTAGCTTCGACGACGTCTCCACGCTGTTGGCCAACCTGCCCGACGCACAGGTGGATGCTGCCGCAAACCAGTTGAGCCTCGCGGGATTGCTTGGCACGTAATGTCTTAATACATTGCGCTGCAATAACTTCGGTCTGACTGACTTCGAACTGGCCGGTAGCTGAACTCTTGGCGAACAAGGGTGCGCCGAATGGCGCGTGCCGATGACTGGCCATAGCGTCGATCAAGATGCTGCACGGAACATTTGGCCGGCGGGGGTTCGCGTGACCCTGCAGATTCCCGCTTCGCTCCAGTGGGTCTCCTACCTGGTGGGCTATCAGTGGCCCAAAGGCGACGAAGACGCCATGTACCGGATCGGCGGCGAGTGGGGTGATCGAGCCGGGCAACTGACGAGTCTGTCGCCTGAGCTGAACATCATGCGGGCACGTACCCGCGCCGTGCTGCAAGGTGTGACGGGCGGGGCTGCCGACAAAGAGTTCGCGTTGTTGTTCGACGGGGAGGCCTCCGTCGACAAGCTGGCCGAGGCGATGGGGGCGTTGGGCACCCTCGCCGAAAGCACCGGCAAGAACATCGAATACACCAAGCTACAGATCCTGACCTCGCTGGTGATCGCGGCGTTCGAGATCTCCTGGGCCCTGGCTCAGACGTCGGTGACGTTCGGCGCGTCGGCAGCCGCGATCCCGGTCATCGAAGGGACCACCTCCGTCGCCATCCGCCAGGTGGTGGCGATGTTGCTCAAAGACATCATGACCGACCTGGGCAAGGCGATGACGAAGACGACGGTGCACCGGATCGTCAAGAAGTCCGGCGTCGAGGCGGCTGAGGCCGTCGGCCAGGAACTGTTCATCCAGGGGGTGCAACAGTCCAAGGGACACCAGCAGGGCTACGACTGGAATCGGTTGGGCACGGTCGCGGTGGCGAACTCGGTCGGCGGCGCGGCCCAGGGCACCGTCAGCATCTACGGCCAGCGGGCGCTGGGCAATTCAACGGCAAAAGGCGCGGTGGTCGGATATGCCGCGGGCATGTCCAAGAAGGTGGCCGGTTCGTTGGCCACCGGTCAGCCTCTCGACATCGTCGCGATTCTCGGCTCGGCACCCACGGCCGCCACCGGTGCGGTGCGCGGTAGGGCTGCCGCGCACAGCACCAGGGCGTCGACGGCGGACGGGGGCGGTGCCGCCGCGGCCAGTGGCGGAGACGGGGACTAGCGATGGACCCCGACGCCGCGCGACATGAGCTCATCGACGCGCTCGCACTTGTGCAGGAACAGCTCGCCGATCTTGCCGCCGTCGAGAGGGCACGGACAGCCTTGTCCGCCACCGCCACTCGCGCGGACGGGACCGTCGCGGTGACCGTGGACTCAGACGGCGTCGTCATCCAGACGGTGGTCAGCGAATCCTATTTGGAAGAACACGAAATGGCCGACCTCGGCGCTCACCTCACCGCGGCGGCCCAAGACGCCGCACGAGATGCCGGGCTGAGACTCTCCGAACTCCTTGCACCGCTGGCTCAGCGCCGTGAGCGGATGCCCTCACTGTCCGACATCGTCGACGGTGCGCCGGATCTCAGGGACCTGTTGTCACCGCCGACCCGTCATCCGCACGACGCCTGCGATGGCGACGACGACCCGAACGCCTATCCCACCGTGAGGAGTGTGCGATGACAGAGCCGCTGAGCGTCACGCCGTACGAGCTGCGAGCAACCGCACGGTACCTGGCCTACATCAGCGCCGAGATGAAAGCTGTGCATTCCGGATTGATGGACATGCTCAGCAGTGAAGGCGAAGCGTGGGGGCACGACAAGATCGGCAAGCGGTTCGCCGACGGCGCCAAGGGGTATGTCGCCCAGCGCGATTGGGTCGACGGCTCGATCACCGCCAAGACCGACCTGCTCGACTTCTATGCCGACGGCTTGCGGGTCACCGCCGATGCGCTCGAACAGCAAGACAATCCCTGACTCAGTCTGAGCGCCCCGGCGTGAAGTTCTGCGTCCGGGCCGGTTGCACCGGAGTGTTCTGAACGGCCGAGTCAGGTTGCCAACCGTTCCCTCGCTGAGGAATACGGCGGCGGAACTCGGGCTGCTCGGCCGGCGCGCTCTCGGCCTGTGCCGCTTCCTCGTCGGCCCCGACCACCGGCACCGACGCATCGGGGTTCCCGATCACATCCTTGCCGTTCTTCTTGCGCCGCAACGCCTTGTTGACCTGATGGCCCTTGCCGTTCTGATCGCCGGCCCGCTGGCCCGCCGCCGGNGGCCGCATCCATGGCTTGGCCGATCGCATCCTTGGCAGCGCCGGTGGCCGAGTCGATAGCGGACTTGACCGGATCGGTCAGGCTGTCGAGCGCGTCCTTGGTGGGATCAGTGGTGGAATCGTTCTGGTCGATCGGCTTGTTCTTGTCATCGATCGGTTGATCGGGCTTGAACTTGTCCAACGGATTCTTGTCCATGTTCAGCTTGTCGAGGGGCGGGGTGCCGCCGCCACCACCGAGGCCCGGTGTTTTCGGACCGCCGGGGCCACCGGGGTTCCCCGGACCGCCCGGTCCACCGGGAGCCGTCGGATCCCCGTACTTCATGTTCGGCGGCGTCGGAAGATTGGGGAAGTTCTTCGTCACCGCCACCACGGCCGGGGTGTACACATTCTGGAACAACTGAACGGCCTTCTGGTAGGCGTCGATCGAGCGGTTGATCTCGTCGAGCTGTTTGAGTGCATCTGCCGCGGTCACGTAACCGTCGTCGTTGTTGCGCAGGTAGCCGCTGCCGTCAATGTGATACTTGGAGTTGAAATCGTTGATGCGATCGTCCAGTTCCTTCTTGTTGAACTGGCCCTTGTCGATCAGCTGATCGTTGGCGTCCTTGGGAAAATCGTCACGCACACGAGTGAACGCGTCTTTCAATACGGTGAGCCGGTTGGCGATGGCATCGGAAGCCGGCGTGAAATCGTAGATCGCGCTCTTCGTTACCTGTGTCGACGCGGCTTCGGCCGCCGCGGCACTGTCGCCGGACCACTTTCCGGTGATTGCCGTGGTGACGGTTTCCTTGAAGTTCTCCGACTCCGTCTTGAGCGTGTTGCCGTGGCTCTTCCAATCCGAGGCCAGCTCTTCGATCTTGGCGGGATTGAGTGAATCCCGCTCGGCACGCATGAAGACGAACTCTTTGTCCTCCCAGTTCAGGGATTCGGGACCGGTGAGCTCGTCCTGGACTTCCAGATACGTGCTGTTGTCGGAGATCAATCCGGGGACCTCGCCGAGGAGATCGCTGTTGGGCTGATACTGACTGACCCTGTTCTCGTCCTGCAGATTCGAGTTCAGCTGGATGAACTTGCCGTCATCGCCGATCAGGGCAGCGCGTTTGGGGTAGTTGGAATTCGTGACGAACGCGTTGTCATAGACGGCACCACTGCGGCCCTCTTCGTTGGTGCTCGTGCCCATGGTTGCACCGAGGTAATTGCCGAAGCCACTCATGATGTCCTCACGCTGTTCGTCCGGGGTGCGACTAGTCGTTCTGGTTGGAGCGCATGGCTTCCGCAGCGTCGCGGGCGGTCTTGACGAAGGCCTGCGACTGCGACAACTGTTCGGTCAGATACTCCGTCAAAGCCTTGCCGCGGGCATCGAAAACCTTCTGCACCAGGACCGCGAGGGGGTTGGCCGGTGTGCCGAAGTATCCGGTTGTCTCGTCGAGGGCGTCGTTGATCAGGGTTTCGAGGCTTTCCTCGTACGGCTCGAAGACCCGGTTGACCTCTGCGATCACGGTCGGATCGAGGTAGAGCTTCTTGTTCGCGGCGTCGGCGTTCAGGCCGGCCCATGGGTTGGTCATGATGCTCCTCTGCACTGATCGGTCAGGCGAATATCGGTGTCACGCTGAGGCATTGAATGGCAGTGTCACCTCTTTCTCGATGCGCAGGATGACTGCCGCCGAATTGACGAAGTTGCCGGCCGCGAACAACAGGACCAGGTCGCCCACCTTGGCGATCCCGTTGTTCATCAGATACGCAAGGCTGACGCAGAAATCCGACACGGTCAGGTGACCGAACTGTGCGGCGTAGGAACGCAGCCCGGGCGTGGGGCGCAGCAAGGTTTGCTTCGCCAGCGTGTCCGTCACGTACTCCGGCTCGATGAATGACGGGGCGAACCAATCGATGTCGTCGGGTGTGACACCCGCGCGTTCGATGCACTCGGTCACGGTGGCGATGGCGATCTGGAAACTCGCCATCGCGTTGTCGGCCACTGTGCCCGAACCGCGCCGGTCGTAGTCCTCCCACCGCGCGATCCAATCCGCCAGGGTCGGGAATCTCGGATCGTCGATGCCGCTGCCGGCGCTGCCGTGCATCATGCCGGCAGACGGATTGTGCGATCGTGCCGAGGCCGACACGATCCGGGCGAACCCATCGGTTCGGCTCAACAGGGCGCAGAACCCGCTGTCGCCCAGCAGTGATCCTTCGGTGGCCGGACTGGCCGCGTACTCATGCCGGTCGAAGTAGAAGATGCTGTCCCCACCCGTCACCATCGCATGGTCACCGGCCCAACCCGCCTGCAGCACCGCATCGGCGAGCATCACGCCGTACAGTCCGCCGGAACAGAACTGCCGGATCTCCGTCGCGGAACCGGCGGACGTTCGGCCCAGCACCGACTGCTGGATGGAATTCTGGACGGGCCAAAAATGCTCGCCTTGGTAGAGGGTGCCGCAATGGAAAGAGGCGGCCATGCTGTCGGCCGCCGCGGACAGCGCGGAGGCGTCGATCTGACGCGCGGCGCAGTCCACCATCTCGTGCACCGACTGCATCTCGGAGGCTTCCGTCGCGAGATGTTTGGGGCGGCCTTGACTGTCTGTGCCCTCGGGCACGTAGAGAGAGACCGCGCTAAGGAAGGGCATCGAAATCTCGATCCGCCTGCTCGGCAGAGAGCTTCTCCGCCAGTGCTTCCGACTGCCGTTTCTCGATCTTCTTGAAGACCTGCATCAGGTTGGGCACCGTTGCCGGAATGATCTGAAACGACTTCACACCTTCGTTCACGATGTACGCGCCGTCGTCGGCGACGTTGATCACCGTCAGGTGGGTGGCATCGCGCAGCTGGTAGTCCTTCGTGAACTCCGCGGAACCGCTCAACAGAATCTGCGCGGTGATCTTCGCGTCCCGCAGCGCCGAGGTCGGTGTCTCGTCCTCGAGCAGTTCTTCCTTGCGCGGCCGGGTTCCGGGCTTGTACGCGGGCAGTGCCTCCAGTACAACCTGCGGGAAATCGATGTTCACACAGCCGATGATCTGCACGTCGGCGCCGAAGATGAGCTGCTCGCCGGGGTCCTGGGTGATGACCGCGCAGTACCCGGTCGTGCCGATCACTCCGAGTAGTCGATAGATCTGGCCGGACTCGATCTGGCCGAACCCCTGGAGCAGGTAGGCCGGGTACCGCAGGGCTTCGAGAATGCGGACCCGATTCGGGGTCAGGCTGCCGCGCAGCCGGGCCAGCGCCTCCCGGCGATCGGCTTCGACCTCGGACATGTACTTGGGTCCACGATGGCGGTAGGACAGTGGGGACGGCAGCCGGTCCAGGCCAAGTGCCTCCCAGGCGCAACGGAACTCGAAGCCGCTCATGAACCATGGTTCGACGCCATGGCGCAGTGGGGCCACCTCATCGGTGATCATGCTGAGCCCCTTACTCTCTCGCTGGTGATGAACGGACGCGCAAGCGGGCCCGGTCGTCGATGGTGCCGACAACCGAGCCCGCCGACAAGACCGCCGTGCTAGAAGCCGCCCGCGAGGTGGGCGTCGAGCGCCGCCGCGTCCTCCTGCGACTGGTTGCCGCCGGACCGGGTCTGGGTGATCTCGTTGAGGATCGCGTCCATCTGCTCCAGGATCTGAATCTGCTTGCTGTGCAGCGTGGCTGCGGCCTCGCCCTCATACACGCCCTGCAGCGCGGCGAAGACCTGACTGACCTCCTCGCGCATGGCCTGCGCGTTGTTGGTCGTGCCCTGGATGTCGTCCAGAGACGAGTAGTTGGCTCCGTACTGGTAATTGATGCTGCTCATGTCCATTGATCAAACCCTTTCGATGTCTAGTCAGCGTCGTGGGTGACAAGTGCGTTGATGTCGGACTTACCCTTGTCGACGATCTGCTGCAGGTTGTTGATGACGTAGTTGAAGTCTTCGTTGTGCTGCGTCATGATGCCGCGGAACTTCGCCGCCCTGCCGCCAGTCCACGAGCTGGACGTCATGGCCTCGGTGGATTCGAGGATCTGGGCGGCCAGCCGCCGGACATCCATCATCTGTTGGTCGATGTTCTCGATTTTCTTCTGAGCTTCGTCAGGTGTCAGATGGAGCGCCATGCCTTACCTCTCTTGGTCGAACCCGGCGCGAATCGCCGGACGGTGGTTGTGAATTCACTGATGAACACGGGGAGCGGATCTAGCAGTCCCCCCATCTGTAGCCGGACAGCTCGACGAGTTGACCGATGGCCTGCTTGATGGTGTGGTCCGACCCCGGTTTCAGGGTGGTCCACAACTGGCCACTGGGTGAGGCGCTCGGTGCACCGACGACACGTCCGCGTTTGGTGTAGAAGATGCCGACCGCCCCGGCCGATCGCGAGACGCGATCGGTGTCGTCGTCGAGTGCGTAGTAGACGATCTCGGCGAACGCCAGCCGGGCGGCCAACGCCGAGCCGAGCAGCATCGCCGAACGCGGATCGGCGCCCAGTGCCCGGATTCGGTCTGACAACTCGGTGGCGTCATGGGTACCGGACAGGGACTGACTGACCTCGGCGAGTGGCCCGCCGACCGGGTTGATCTCGGCGGGGGTGGCCGCAGGCAGCGCCCGCAGCAAGGCCTGTCTCTTATTACCATCTNTCGGTGGGGTGCCGCGGTCGCAGGTCGAGAACTAGCGGCAACGCCTGGACGCCGAGACGGGTTGCCAGGACATGCATTTCGTCGTCGTTGACAACGACCGGCGAATCCAGGGCGGTGGTCATAGGTTCAGCCCCCGGTCGACGCCGATCACCGGGGGAGTGACCCAGCGGTTGTCCACCTGCTCGAGTGTGCGTTCCGGCTCGTCGGCGAAGCCCTCACCCGCGGGTACCTCGGGGGCCGCGAGTTCGTCGAACACCGCGGTGTCAGGTCCCCAGCTGACGTTCGAGACCAGGAACGGCGCGTCGTTCTGCTGTGCGGCGGGCAGCCACGGCTGGCCCGCGTCCGAAACACCGGCGCCCGGTTCACCCGCCCCGTCCAGCGTCGCCGCGGGCTGCACGGATTCGTAATCGCGCTGCTGGTCGTTGCGGCCCATGGCGCCGAACGGCGCATACGGCGCCCCACCCATGCCTGTGCCCGAGGAGCCTCCGGTACCGGCGAAACCGGTCTTCTGCAACGCTTTCGGGTCGCTGGTCGACTTGACGGCGGGTGCGAACATCGGTGCCAATGGCGGCGGGGGCACCGCGGCGGCGCCCCCGCCCGCCCCGGCACCCCCGCCGGCAGCGGCTTCCGCGCCCTCTTCGGCCTTGAGCGCGTTGCCGTTGGACACTTGCGGGGGCAGTGGCTGTTCCCACGGCTGTGCCAGGGGAACCACGGCCTCTTCGTACTGCTGCATGACGGCTGCCGCGTTGGCCTGGTCGGCGGTGGCGGCCGCGTCGAATTCGGCGAAGGTGCCGGTCAATACGGCACCGTTGTACGCGGCGAGGGAGGCCATCATGTCCTGGGCGGTCTTGGCCTCGATGGCCTCCGACACGCTCGGCATGGCGAGCACCGCCACGGTGTTGGCCACGGCGGCCTCTTCGGCGCGCTGACCGTTACCCGCCGCGCTCAGGCTGATCGCCTGCAACCACTTGCCGAATTCCTCCAGGCGCTGGGCCGCGGCCGTGGAGGCCTGGCTGTCCCATACGGTGCGCAGCCGCGCCACGAGCTTGTCGAAATCGGTGGAGACGTTCGCCAATTCGTTGGCTACCCGAACCCAGGCAGCGCCGGCTCCGCCAACCGAGGCCGGACCCGGCCCCTCGGTGAGGTCGCGCGCCAGCTGTTCGGTGCTGCGCGACTCCCACGCAACGTTGGTGAACCCCACGCCCAGATCCCTCCCCTCGCCGACGAAAAATCGGATGTAACAGCTGACCTGCGATGGTTAGTCGACGAAGCCCTCCGATGCGGCGATGTTGGACGAATGGCCGCGCAGGGTCGCCGCCACCTCGTGCATCTCGGTCAGCCCCTGATCGGTCGAGGTGCCGAACTGGGTGTGAACCTCGTTGAGGGTCTGGGCGACTCGCTGCGACACCTCGTCGCGGGCGGACGCGGTGACCGTCAGGTTGGGGGCCTCGTCGGTCATCACTCGTTGTACGCGGTTGGCGAGTTCGTCGAGTTGACGGCTGATCTCCTGCACCTCGGCGGGCTGGATGGACATGCCGGCGCTGTCGGCCATAACACTTCTCCTTATCGAGGTTGACTAGATCCGGAGTTCGACGTCCGGGGTCTGATACGGGTCGGCCTCCCCGAGCACCGGGGGAGCCGCAGTGCCGAGATCGCCGACGATCTCGCTGCCTTGATCGGTGGTATGCAGGAACGATGCCGAGGTGTGGTTGTTGCTCGACGAGGCATTGGCGCCTTGTCCGCCCATCGGGGCATACGGACCACCCATCATGCCGGGCGCCCCGACGCCGCCCACCCGTGGGGCGGTTGATTGCGCTGGCGCGCTGGCGGTTTCGGCCTGCAGCATCGCCGTCATCGGCAGTGAGCGAGGGGCCGACGCTCCGCCGGCCGCGAATCCACCGCCCCCGCCGCCCCGGCCGGCCCCCGCCA
>NZ_LT546207.1:5154515-5170760 GCF_900078665.2 Mycolicibacterium houstonense
GTGCCGGCCTGCACGCCGGCCTCGGCGCCCTTGGTCGCCATCGACATCAGCGGCGAGGCCAGGCCGGCCAGCGACGCGGCCTCGGGAGCGGACGTGACGCTCACCGGCGCGCCGGCCGCGGTCACCTGTGCGGCCTGAGTGGCCAGTGAGGTCTGCAGTTCGGTCATGACCTCGGCGGTGGTCGCAATTGCCTTGTTGGCGGCCGCGATTGCCGCTGCCCAGCCCCACGGGAAGATGATCATGGGTCCGATCGCCGCGATCGTCGCGGCGAACTCGGAGATGATCGCGATGAGCCGGACCCTGGCCTGTCCGACGTTGGCGGCGGCGGTGTTCAAACTCTTGCTCAGCGCGTCGGATTGGGCGCCGACCTCGGCGCCGTCGGAAATCGCCGCGGTGGTCTTGGCTGCCGCGGCGGTTCCGGATTCGCCCTGCCACGCGTCGTTGACCGAACCCACGGATTGCTGCAGCGACCCGCCGGTGGACTGGAACGTCTTGGTGATGGCCTGCAGCATCGTCGTCGGGTCGACGCCTTCGAACAAACCGGTGCCGAGCGTGGAGAGTGCGTCGGTGACCGGACTGATCAACGCGCTCGGATCCATCGGATTGGCGGGCGGTTGTTCCTGCGGTTGTTCCTCCGGCGGAGGCTCCTCCGGGGGCTTTTGCTCTCCAATTGGCGGCAAACCCAGACGCTCAAGAATTTGGCGCACCGGCAAATTCAGAAAGTCTTGCAGATTCTGTTCTTGAGCAGCGATGACACCGGTGGCGTCGTAGCCGGGGACCTGCTGAGCTAGCTGACCTACCGGGGTCACCGGCTGGGGAGGCAAAATCGACGGCATATCGCGCCCCGGCCTAGGAGCTCTCGTTGTTCAACACGGCGGATCGAGATACTCCGGTGGCTGCGCCGGTGGCGGCATGAACCCCGCCGACCAGTAGCGTACCCGCCAAATTGGTTGCCTGAGCTGGGCCGAACGCTGCGAGGTAGACCGCGCCGATCGGGCCGAGAGCGGCCGCCGCGGCCGTCAGCATCGCTGCCGAATCAGCGGATCCGGCCGCGGTTATCGCCGATGCGGCAGCCTCGTTGGCGGCGGAAAAGGTAGCCATCCCGGCAGGCTGGGCGGCGAAATGGTCGCTCATCGTGCAAATACCTTTCCAGCTGGATGTGGACGCTGTGTGGGCACGAGACCAATAAACTATAGCCGTGTGAGCGATGCGCAGCTAACTGAATTTTGCGCGAATAATGCATGTAGATCGTTCGTTTCGGTAATTAGCGCGTCAGAAAGAATTGCTGGATAACCAATTGTCGCGTGCGCATCCGGCCTGCGATGCGGACTGCTTCGCAGTTCAGGCGCCGGCCGGTTGGCCGACGACGCGGGGCGGGTGGTGGTTTGCCGAGCGGGCCGTCAGCGCTCGGGTTCGAAAGAGCCGCCGTCCCAACGAGTCAGCGGCGCCTGCTGGAGTTCCCGCATCCTGGCCGCGAATTCCTGGGACAGGAACTGCTGCCGGGCCGTCGCCACCTGTGCGGCGGCACCAGCTGTTTCGACGATGAGTTTCGCCAATGCGTCAGCGCCGAGCTTGTGCGCGGCCGGGCCCAGCCACAGCCCGGTCATCGCGCCCAGCCCGTCGACTTCGACGCTGACGTTCCCGTCACGGCTGGTGACACGCGCCGAAATCGACTGGCAGTGCTCATCCATCGCCTGTACCAGGTCGCGCTGCTTGCGGATACGTCCGATCAGGGAGTCGGCGAGGCTGCTCATACCGACCTGCTCCAGGTGGGCGGCAGTTCGTCCTCCTCGCCGAGAACCTCGTCCTCAGCGCGGCTCAGGTCTTCTTCGGTTGCCAACCGTAGCGGGTCGATAACCGATGTGCTGTAACCCTTTTCGGTCAGATCGCGCCTGCGCTGGACCTGTGCGCGCGCTGCCGACAAGCGGCACAGGGCCATGATCTCGTCGGCGAGTTGTGTCGGGGACTTCTTCAACTCGGCCGGGTCGATGCGGAGCGCGACGGGCAGCCCACGTTCGGTGGTGCGGACCGAAATCGTTCCGCCCGGCGACTGGACCGGCTGTGTCATTCTGGCCTCCCGCGCAGCTGAGCTGCGGCGCTGGAATTTTCTCCGGCGCCGAGGTGTTCCGACCGCCAAACTTAGTACAATCGCGGGCGTCCGTTCGGTGCTCACCGGGCTCACCGGGACGTAATGGCGAGATCGCGCGCGTTTCGCGGCTGACCGCGCAGTGAGGAGACGTGTCACCTCCGATGAGTGGATCCACCGATGCGCAGCGGGTTTTCGATGCCGGAGTGCTATCGCTCGGCATTCCCATCGACGGGTTGGAAACCGAGCGCGACCTGCCGTACGCGGCGCTGGCCTTCCGCCGGGCCACCGAGTACGACCCGGACATGTGCGATGCGTGGCTGGGCCGCGCCGCCACCGGCGACACCAGTCCGGAGGTCATCTATCACCTGTACCGCACCAGCACGATCTCGCTGTTCCGCGAGCAGCGCCGGCTCGGGCTGCCGCAGCGGGCGTTGAGCGGACGCTTCCAGACCGGGCTGTACCTCGATTACCCGCTGAGCACCAAGACCGAGATGTGGCTTGCCTACGCCGCCAGCATGATCGGCGCGAAAGACTTCGACGAAGCCGAGCAGGTACTCGACAAGCTGGAACAAACCAACGCCGCGACACCGGAGGCCGACGCCGCCGAGATCTGCGCCTACATCCGCGGCGTCCTGCACTTCACCACCCAGCGCTGGCCCGATGTGCTGACGGCGCTGAGCAGATCGGGGTCGTTCACCGACAACTACATCGGGGCCGGCGCCGATCTCATGGTCGGTTCGGCGTGCGCCCAGATGGGATTGTTCGGCGAAGGCATTCGCCGGCTGGACCGGGCCATCGAGGGCCCGGTGCCCGGTGCCCGGCGGGCCGCGGAGTTCTGCAAGGGACTGACGTTGCGGGAGATGGGCGAGGAGCAGGACGCCCGGGTGATCTTCGAGCGGATCTACAGCGAGGATCCCGGATTCGAGGCGAACGCGGCCGCGTTGGCCGATCCGAAGTACCGCCTGGTCATCACCTCCAAGGAGATGGTCGAATCCCGCACCGACCGCTGGGACCCGGCCAGCGTGCCGTCGGCCGAAGACCTGATGGCCGACGACCTGTCCGAGCGCGGCAACGAGTACCTCCAGGCAGCCCAGCAGGAACTGGACCGCCAGATCGGCTTGTCAGAGGTCAAACTCCAAGTGGCCAAACTGAAGTCGGCGGCGATGCTGGCAAAGGTGCGTGGCGACAAGGGCCTCAGCTCTGCGGCGCGCAGCCTGCACCTGGCGTTCACCGGCCCGCCCGGTACCGGCAAGACCACGATCGCCCGGGTGGTGGCGCAGACCTACTGCGGGCTGGGATTGCTGCGCACGCCCAACATCGTCGAGGCCAAGCGCCACGACTTCGTCGGCCAGCACCTCGGCAGCACCGCGATCAAGACCACCGCGCTGATCGACTCGGCGATGGACGGGGTGCTGTTCATCGACGAGGCCTACACGCTGATCCAGACCGGACTGTCGGGCGGCGACGCGTTCGGCCGGGAAGCCGTCGACACCCTGCTGGCCCGCATGGAGAACGACCGCGATCGACTCGTCGTGATCATCGCCGGCTATGACGCCGAGATCGACCGCTTCCTGGCCTCCAACGACGGTTTGGCATCGCGCTTCACCAAGCGCATCCGCTTCGGTTCGTACGCGCCGCACGAACTCGGCGACATCGGCAGGCTGGTCGCCCGCACCAGAGATTCCGAGCTCTCCGACGCCGCCTACGAGGAACTGGTCAACAGCTGCGTCACGCTGTGCCAGAGCGAGGCGATCGACTCGACCGGGCAACTGCGGCCGGGCATCGACCTGGCCGGCAACGGCCGGTTCGTGCGCAACGTGATCGAGGCGGCCGAAGAGGAACGCGAGTACCGGCTCAGCGAGATCCACGGGGCGAACCTGTCCGAACTCGATGAGGCGCAGTTGATGCGAATCGAATTGCCCGACATGCAAGCCGCACTCAAACAGGTGCTCGGCATGACGGCACCGAGCTGATGACGAGGAAGCAGCCATGACCGACCGCGACGACGAGCGGCTGAACCCAGGGCCGCCGGAACAGACTCCGTTCACCTCGAGCAGGCCGGGGGCCGCCGCGCAACCGCACCACTCGATGGTGCCGACCAACGGCGACCTCGGGCTGGTTCGCTCGACGCCGACCCCGCGCTCCGGCTGGCGCAAGGCCGTGTACCGGGTCACCGGCGTGAACCCGGGCATCTCTGACGAAGAGGCGAACCAGAAGGCCCTCCTGGACCGGGTCAACCAGCCGGTGGTCGGCGGTCCGTTCAACATCGCGCTGCTGTCCCAGAAGGGCGGGGTGGGTAAGACCACCACCACCGTCGGCCTGGGCGCCACGCTGGCGGCCACCCGCGGTGATCGGGTGATCGCGGTGGACGCCAACCCCGACTTCGGCACGCTGGCCCAGCGTGGCCCCAACGAGTGCGATTCCACCGTGCGCGACGTGCTTCTCGACGACGGCATCTCGCGATACTCCGATATCCGCCGCCACACGTCCCAAAGTTCAAGCCGCCTGGAGATTTTGGCCTCAGAGCGGGATCCGGCCACCTCGGAGGCCTTCTCCGAGCACGACTACCGCGGCGTGCTGAGCGTGCTGCAGCGCTTCTACAACATCATCCTGACCGACTGCGGTACCGGGCTGGTGCACTCGGCGATGGCGGGCGTGCTGGACGCGGCGGACGTGATCGTGATCGTCGCGTCGCCGGCCATCGATTCCGCCCGAAGTGCCCTGGCGACGCTGGACTGGCTTGAGCGCAACGGTTATTCGCACCTGGTGCCGAAGGCCGTGGTAGTGGTCAGTGCCTCGCGGCCGGGTGCGCTCGGACTCGACATGGGGCAGCTGTCGAACCATTTCTTGCCTCGGGTGCGGGCCGTGCACGTGATCCCGTTCGACGACCACCTCGCCGAGGGCGCCGAAGTCGACCTCGGCTTCCTCAGCCGGTCCACCCGGCAGGCCTTCCTCGAGCTGGCCTCGACCGTCGCCGACTGCTTCTCGGTGGCACCGCAGCTGCAGCGGCGCGCCTGAGCGAATTCAGCGCGCGCGCCTGGCGATCACGATCTGCGGCAGGTTCAGCCCGCTGCGCAGCTCGACGTCGATCGACGGGTCGGCGTGGTGGGCCAGGCTGCGCAACGCCGATGGGCTGTAGCTGCGCAGCGAACTGATGACTCCGTCGTGCGCGAACGGCAGCACCAGCGCCGCGGGCAGCATGGTGGCCAGGCGCAGCAGGTGCAGCGGCGCGGGTGGTCGCGGCAGATCGATGATCAGCAGGGTGTCCGCTACCCGAGTGCCCTCGGCGAACACCCGCGCGGCCTGCGACGGGCGCAGGTGGTGAAACGACAAGGCGAACAGGGCCAGGTCGTAGCTGTCGTCGGCGGCGTCGATCGCGGTGGCGTCCATCTGGCGGACCTCGGCGCGCGGATGGGAGCCGAGGTCACCGGCGGCGATGCGTGCCACCGATTCCGCGTCGAGGTCGGTGACGGTGACCCGGGCCGACGGATGATCGGCCAGCAGCTGGCGCGACACCCCGCCGTGCCCGGCGCCCAGTTCCAGAATCCGCGGATCGGGCACGTCGGCCACCAGATCGAGCGCGATCGCGGCGAACCGCTGATGATTCCGGAAGAACCGGCCCGTCCAGTCCAGCGCCCCGATCACCTGCTTCTTCGTCGATTCGTCGACGTCGTCGCGGTCCAGGTACTCCAGCCGATCGGTTTCCAGCAGCCGGTCCAGGCACGACGCCCGGAACCCGCCCCGGGGCATCCGGTCGATATCGGACGTGAAACCCGCGGCGTCGGAAACCATGTAAGCCATCATGGACGTTTCGGCGGGCAGGAGCGACAGCGACCCGGGAAGGGAACACAGTGGCCGACTTCGTAGCAGCAATCGACCAGGGCACCACCAGCACCCGATGCATGATCTTCGATCACGCCGGCGCCGAGGTGGGCCGCCATCAGCTTGAGCACCAGCAGATCCTGCCCAGGGCCGGGTGGGTGGAACACAATCCGGTCGAGATCTGGGAACGCACCTCGGCCGCGATCATGACGGCGCTGAACAAGACCAACCTGGTGGCCGGTGACCTGGCCGCGCTCGGGATCACCAACCAGCGTGAGACGGCGCTGGTGTGGAACCGCCGCACCGGCCGTCCGTACCACAACGCCATCGTGTGGCAGGACACCCGCACCGACCGCATCGCCGCGGCGNATCGCGGAATTGGAGTCCGATGACCGCGCCGACCGCGGTCAGGACTGCGACTACGGCCGGCGCGATGGTTGTGACAAGGCTGTCCACGAGGGCAGCCTACGGGCTCTTCACTCTTCGCCGAGGACCTGGTAGATCTCGCGGCGGGCGTTGTTGACGATGTCGAGGATGCGTTGTTGCTGATCCTCGCTGGCCGTGAAGCTCGACTGACTGACCGCTGCCATCAGCTGGCCGAGGGCGCCGCGCAGGTTCACCGTGCCGGGAGCCTCGTCCTCGGCGTCCGCGGTGATCTGTTCCCACGGCGGCGTCTCGATCTGCTCGGCGGCCCGGCGTCCGTCCTCGGTCAGTTCGAAGGTCTTCTTGCTGCCCTCGGTTTCGGTCGGCGCGATCAGTCCCTCGTCGACCAGCAGCTGCAGGGTGGGGTACACCGAACCTGGGCTCGGCTTCCACAGATTGTCGCTGCGGTCAGCGATCTCCTGGGTCATCTCGTAGCCGTGCATGGGCCGTTCGGCCAGCAGGGTCAGGATCGCGGCACGCACATCGCCGCGTCGTCCCCGCCGTCCGCCGCGGCCNCTTCCGCCGGCGACGTACTTCTCGGCGGGCAAGATCCAGTGGATCCTGGAGAACGTCGACGGTGTCCGTCGCGATGCGGAGAACGGGGACGCGATCTTCGGCACCCCCGACAGCTGGGTGACGTGGAACCTCACCGGCGGGTATCGCGGCGGCGTGCACGTCACCGACGTCACCAACGCCAGCCGCACCATGCTGATGAACCTGGAAACCCTGGACTGGGACGACGAACTGCTGTCATTCTTCTCGATCCCGCGCCAGATGCTGCCGGAGATCAAGCCGTCGTCGAACCCGGGATCGTTCGGCATCACCCGCGACGACGGGCCGCTGGCCGGTCAGGTACCGGTGACGGGAATCCTGGGCGATCAGCAGGCCGCGATGGTGGGGCAGGTCTGCCTGGAGCCCGGCGAGGCCAAGAACACCTACGGAACCGGCAACTTCCTGCTGCTCAACACCGGCGAGAAGATCGTGCGCTCGGACAACGGCCTGCTGACCACGGTGTGCTACCAGTTCGGTGACGCGAAACCGGTTTACGCGCTTGAGGGTTCGATCGCGGTGACCGGTTCGGCGGTCCAGTGGCTGCGCGATCAGCTGGGCATCATCAGCGGCGCGGCACAGAGCGAGGCGCTGGCCCGGCAGGTGAGCGACAACGGGGGCGTGTACTTCGTGCCCGCATTCTCCGGGCTGTTCGCGCCGTACTGGCGCTCCGATGCCCGCGGCGTCATCGTCGGCTTGTCCCGGTTCAACACCAATGCTCACCTGGCCCGCGCCACCCTGGAGGCGATCTGCTACCAGAGCCGTGACGTGGTGGAGGCGATGGAGGCCGATTCCGGTGTGCACCTTGAGGTTCTGAAGGTCGACGGCGGAATCACCGCCAACGCGCTGTGCATGCAGATCCAGGCCGACGTGCTCGGCGTCGAGGTGGTCAAGCCGGTGGTCGCCGAGACCACCGCCCTGGGTGCGGCCTACGCGGCCGGGCTCGCGGTCGGCTTCTGGGAGAACCCCGACGACCTGCGGGCCAACTGGCAGGAGGGCCAGCGGTGGAGCCCGCAGTGGGATGACGAGCAGCGCTCCAGCGGGTACGCCGGTTGGCGCAAAGCCGTTGAGCGGACCCTGGATTGGGTGGAGATCTAGCGGGTCACCGAGATTCGGCACTTGGCCATGATGGACCTGAGTTCATCTTGGTACTGCTTACCGAGCAGCGCATGGTCGGCCTTGGCGCCGCTCCTGGCGGCATCGAGGATCTGCCCGGCCAACTCGCCCATCCGGTGCGCGTGCTCTGCGACCTCTCCGTCGGTCACCTGATCGGCCTGCTCGCGGATGATCTTGGCCCAATCTGTGTAATCTCCGACCGTCGGCCCCTGGTTGGCCTCCGCGGTCGGCATGAGGGCGCCGGTGCTCGCGAGACTGGACTGCACCAGCGGATCCGCCTGCCGGCAGCCCTTGTCGCCGGTGTAGGTCAGTGCGGTTGTTCCGATGATCACCAGGACCGCGCACGCGGCCGCTGCCGTGGCGATCGCCACGTTCCGGGGCTCCGGATCGAGGACACGGCGGCGCCACAACACGTGGGCGACGATGACGGCGGCCACGCCGACCACCGCCATGACGGTCGCCTCGACGGGGCTGCCCACCCCGGAGGCCGAGCCGATGGCACCCATCGTCCCGGCCGCGGCGAGCAGCACCAGGAGCCACTGCCAGATGCCGCGCCGGCGCTCGTAGGCGTCGACATCGCGGAATTGGAGTCCGATGACCGCGCCGACCGCGGTCAGGACTGCGACTACGGCCGGCGCGATGGTTGTGACAAGGCTGTCCACGAGGGCAGCCTACGGGCTCTTCACTCTTCGCCGAGGACCTGGTAGATCTCGCGGCGGGCGTTGTTGACGATGTCGAGGATGCGTTGTTGCTGATCCTCGCTGGCCGTGAAGCTCGACTGACTGACCGCTGCCATCAGCTGGCCGAGGGCGCCGCGCAGGTTCACCGTGCCGGGAGCCTCGTCCTCGGCGTCCGCGGTGATCTGTTCCCACGGCGGCGTCTCGATCTGCTCGGCGGCCCGGCGTCCGTCCTCGGTCAGTTCGAAGGTCTTCTTGCTGCCCTCGGTTTCGGTCGGCGCGATCAGTCCCTCGTCGACCAGCAGCTGCAGGGTGGGGTACACCGAACCTGGGCTCGGCTTCCACAGATTGTCGCTGCGGTCAGCGATCTCCTGGGTCATCTCGTAGCCGTGCATGGGCCGTTCGGCCAGCAGGGTCAGGATCGCGGCACGCACATCGCCGCGTCGTCCCCGCCGTCCGCCGCGGCCACGATGGCCACCGCGTGGGCCGAAGCCGAAGCCGAATCCGCCGCGCGGGTCGAAGCCGAACTCGAAGCCGCGCACGGGCCCGAAGCCGGGGCCGAAACCCGGGCCACCGAATCCGGTCTGGCAGGTGGAATCGATGTTCTGTTCGCGGGCCTCGTGCAGGTGGGCGCGCAGCTGATCGCGGAACTCACGCCGAGCGGCGCGACGCTGTTGATGCATGGCACGGCGGTCCGCCGGCCCGAAGCCGAAGCCGAATCCGCCTGAGGGGGTGAACGGGGTGCTCATATGGCAAGTCCTTTCGTAACGGGGAACGGGGTGTTCCACTCCGATACGTTGACGATATATCGGAATCTATCGTTTGTCGATAGTCCAGGGCTGCGCCGCGATCACACCGCCCGATGTTCGATCGGGCTCAGGCCATAGGCGCGCTTGAACGCACTGCTCAAGGCGAACGGTGTGGAGTAGCCGACCTGCCGGGCCACCGCGGCGATGGTGGCCTCGGTGTCGCGCAGCAGGTCGGCGGCCAGTGCCAGGCGCCAGCCGGTGAGGAAGGCGATCGGCGGCTCGCCCACCTGATCGGTGAACCGGCGGGCGAACACCGCGCGCGAACAGCCCACGGCCGCAGCCAGATTGGCCACCGTCCAGGGGTGGGCCGGGTTGTTGTAGATCAGCTTGAGGGCGGGTCCCACGACCGGGTCCTGCTCGGCCTGCCACCACGACGGCGCGTTGCCGTCCCGGTCGAACCAGGTGCGCAGCACCGCGATCAGCAGCAGATCGAGCAGCCGGTCCAGGTAGGCCTCCTGGCCGGGCCCGTCGCGGCCGGCCTCGTTCGACAGCAGATCGATCAGCGGGGTGTCCCACTCGTCGGCCCGCACCACCAGCACCGCGGGCAGCGCGTCGAGTAGGCGTGCGCTCACCTCGCTGCGACCCTCGTAAGCGCACACGATCGACTCCGCGGCACCCGTCGCACTGTTGCCCCAGCTGCGCAGCCCGAGCGACATCTCGAAATGCAGATCCTCCCCGGACAGCGTGGTGCAGCGTTGCCCGGGATTGATCACCACGCTCGGTGGCGTGGCCGGATCGTCGGCGAACACATAGTTTTCGGTGCCGCGGGTCAGCGCGACATCACCCGGCCCCAGCCGCAACGTGCCGCTGTGCGTACCGGAGATCACCGCGTCGCCACGGGTCTGGCAGATCAACGCCAGCGGTGCCTCGTCGCGGATGGCGAGAGACCATGGCGGGTCCATGCGCAGCCGCAGCACGAACGCGCCGCGGGCGCGAACCCCGTCGAGCAGTCCGACCAGGGCGTCCACGACCGTAGGGTAAGCGCTCAACCGGGCTTGCGGGCCTCGATCAGGTGACGCGACGAGTGCGCGACGAACGAACCGTCGGCCTCGATCTTGCGGTGCAGTGCGGCGAGCTTGTCGCGGTGGTCATCGACCGTGAACCCCGGCACGATCCAGATCACCTTGCGCAGGAAGTAGACCACCGCGCCGATGTCGAAGAACTCCATCTTCAGGCGCTCGGCACGCAGGTCGACGATGTCGAGGCCGGCGGCCCGCGCCGCGGCGGACTCGGATTCCGGGTCGCGGGCCCTCCGGGCCTCGGGCTGTGGCCCGAGGAAGTACTCGGTCAGCTCGAAAACGCTTGCCGGGCCGACATGTTGGGCGAGATAGGTGCCGCCAGGCATCAGCACGCGGGCGATCTCGTCCCACCACACCGTGGCCGGGTGCCGGCTCAGCACCAGCTCGAACGCCGCGTCGGCGAACGGCAGCGGTGGCTCGTCGGGATCGGCGACCACGACGACGCCGCGCGGCCCCAGCAGCCGGGTCGCCCGGTCGAGGTTGGGCGGCCAGGATTCGGTGGCGGCCATGGTCGGCGGGAACGTCGCCGCCCCGGCGAGCACCTCACCGCCCCCGGTCTGGATGTCCAGCGCCGAGGCCACCATCGCCAACCGCCGGCTCATCAGGCGCTGGTAGCCCCACGACGGCCGGGCCTCGGTGGCGCGGCCGTCCAGCCACGAGAAGTCCCAACCGGCCACGGGTGCCGTCTCGGCCTCGGCCACCAAATCGTCGAACGTCACCGACCCATCTTGACAGCGCGGGCCGATCGAGACGATCGCGTATGAAATCGGGATTCCTGACGATGGAACGTCTCACGCCATCGTCGTTGACTGACTTCATGACCATCAGCCCACTCGTCATCCTCACCGCGGCCGCCGCGCTCGGCAGCGCCGCCGCCGGTGGCCTGTTCTACGCGTTCTCCACGTTCGTGATGCGTGGCTTGGACCGCACCGGCCCGGTCGACGCGGTCACCGCCATGCGCGGCATGAACGCCGAAGCCAACAGCAATGCGCCGTTCCTGTTGTTCCTGCTGGGTTCGGCGCTGCTGTCGCTGGCCGTCGGCGTGATCGCGGTGACCCAGATCGACCGCCCCGGCAGTTGGTTCCTGGTGGCCGGTGCGGTCTTCGGCATCCTCGGGGTCGTCGTCACGATGCTGTTCAACGTGCCGCTCAACAACCACCTCGACCAGATCGACCTGGCCGACGCGGCGGCTGAATGGCAGGCCTACTTCAGCAGGTGGACGGCCTGGAACCACGTCCGCACCGCGACCGGGTTCCTCGGCGCGATCCTGCTACTGACCGGCCTGGGCTACCGCTGAGCCTGCTTGCGGAACGCGACTGCCACGATGGCGGCCGCGGTCAGCGCCAGCGCCGCCGCGATGACCGCCGTCGGCGCGATGCCGGAATCGAATGCGATGCGCGCCGATTCGAGCAACTGGTCGGCGGTCGTCGCGGGCAGGTCGGCAGCCACCGAAGTGGCCCCGCCGATGCTCTCGGCGGCGTCACCGGCCTGCTCGGGCGTCAAGCCGGCCGGCACCGTGATGTTGCCGCGGTAGAACGCGGTGAAGATGGTGCCGAGGGTCGCGGTGCCCACCACCGCGCCCAGCTCGTAGGCGGTCTCCGAGACTGCCGACGCCGCACCGGCTTTGGCGGCCGGGACGGAGGCGACGATGGTGTCGTTGGACACCGTCTGGGACATGCCGACGCCGAGTTCGAGCACGATGAACGACACGATCACGGCCACCACAGACAGGTCGTGGCGGAACAGCAGGATCATCACGAACCCGGCCGCGACCAGGATCAGGCCTGCGACCATCAGCGTCTGCGGCGCAAAGCGTTTCGCCAGCTGCACCACACCGATGCCGGCGATCATCGACACCACCGCACCCGGCAGTGTCACCAGGCCGGCCACCAGCGGTGACAGGCCGAGCACCAGCTGCAGATGCTGCGAGATGAAGAAGATGAAGCCGATCAACCCGACGATCGACAGGAAGTTCGCCAGGATCGACGAGCTGAACGGGGCGTAGGAGAACAGCCCGATGTCGAGCATCGGAGTGGCACTGCGCTTCTGGCGCCGCACGAACATCACGGCCGAGGCGATACCGGCGGCGAAGGCGAGCGCCACCGCGGCCGACAACCCGTCGTGGGCCGCGGTCTTGATCGCCCACACGAACGGCAGCATCGCGGTGAACGACAACACCACGCTGAACAAGTCCAGTGGGCCCGGATTGGGGTCACGCGATTCCGGCACCAGCCGGGGGCCGAGTACCAAGAGCGGCAACAGGATCGGCACAGCGACCAAGAACACCGAACCCCAGTGGAAGTGCTCCAGCAACGCACCGCCCACGATGGGGCCCAGCGTCGAGCCCGCGGTGAAACAGGAGGCCCAGATCGCGATCGCGAGCCGGCTGGCCGACGCGTCGGTGAAGATGTTGCGGATCAGCGACAGCGTCGACGGCATCAACATGGCGCCGAACACACCGAGCGCGGCGCGCGCGATGACCAGGTACTGCGCGCTGGGCGCGAACGCGGCCGCCACCGACACCACCGCGAAACCGGTGGCGCCGATCAGCAGCAGCCGGCGCCGGCCGATCCGGTCGCCGAGCCCGCCCATGGCGACCAGCAATGCGGCCAGCACCAGTGAGTAGACGTCGACGATCCACAACTGAGTGGATGCCGACGGGCGGAAATCTTCGGCGATCGCCGGCAGCGCGAACGCCAGCACGGTGTTGTCGATCGCGATCAGCAGCACCGGCAGCATCAGGACGGCGAGCGCCAGCCAGGCACGTTTGGGTGTCGGTGTCACCGACGGATTGCCGTCCAGGTAGGTGGACGTGGACATGGGATGAGCTCCAAAGACTTCAAAGAGGGGATCAGCCGCGCGGGAGTTGGATGGTGCCCGCGGTCAGGCTGGTCATGATGGCGTCGACGATCTGGTGGCGGGGAGTGCCGTCCTGCTTGGCGGCCTCAGAGCCGGCATCGAGCAGGGCCCAGAACACCCGCCGGGCCCACCCTGGGGGGTATTCGGGCCTGTCGACCGAGGCTCGGTTGAGCACCTCGACGATCGCCTCGTCACCGGTGTCCAGGTGGGCCGCCAACTCGCGATCCGCCAGGATCGTGGGCTCGCTGTAGACGAACAACACGATGGGGCCGAGGTCGAGCTGGCTTTCCACGACCCGGCGCAACGCCGCGTCCACGGGACCGTGCATCGGGTCAGCGCGGTCGATCGCGGCAATGGTGAGCTCGTGCACGTGCCGGGCCAGGGCGCGCAGCAGGTCGGTGCGCTCGGGGTAGTACCGGTGCACGGTGCTGCGGCCGACGTCTGCGGCGGCCGCGATATCGGAGAGCGATGCCGAGGGCTGATCGGCCAGAACCGTCATCGCGGCATCGAGAATCGCCTTGCGGGTGCGCTCACGCGGCCCGCTCTGCGTCGTCGATGCCGGACTGGTCATGGATCAAAATATAGCACCACTGGACCAAAATGAGACAGTGATGTCCCACACGCTAACCTGGCGGGGCGAATCCGCTGGTCGGGCCGGGTGACGGATAACCCTGGTACGGCGCCGGATACGCCGCCGGCTGGGCCCGCGGCATCAACCGGGCCAACGCGCGACGGTGCCGCTCAGCCAGCACCGCAGCCAGCACGTACTCCACCGGAACCCCAGGTGGCGGTGGTGGCGAGATGCGGGAGGCCACCTCGGTGAAGATCCGTTGGCCCATCTCATGGCGGATCCGCGGATCGAGTTGAGCCGATCGGGACAGGAACTGCCGGGCCAGCTCCGCCTGCTCGGGACCGAGACCGGACAGTTGCAGCGAGGCGGCCCACCAGGCCAGCGCGGGCGGCATGACCGGGGGCGGGGTCAGCCTGGGCCCGCGCTCGCTGATCACCACGGTGCCGGCGAAGATGTCACCGAGCCGTTTGCCCTTGGCCGACAACAGGCTGGAGATCACCGCAGGCCCGCCGGTCAGCATCCAGATCTCGATGAAGCCGGCCAGGCCGCGAAACAGCGCCTGGCGGAAGCGTTCCGGGCCGCCGTCCTCGGCCACCACCCGCAGACCCAACGCCATCTTGCCCAGCGACCGTCCCCGCGTCGCCGTCTCCATCACCACCGGATACCCGACCAGGGCAAGCACGGTGAAGATGATCAGGATCGCCGCCGACAGCGCGTCGTCGAGTTGGGTCAGCGTGAGTGACCACAGCACCACACCGACCACATATCCGGTGACGATCACCAGGATGTCGATGAGTGCGGCCAGGGTGCGCACCGGCAACTGGGCGATCGCGACATCGAGGACGACGGCGTCCCCGGTCACCACCGGCTCGGGCTGCGAAACCATACCGACACACGCTACCGACTAGGCTTTGCCAGGTGGATCTCGATGCGTTCGTCGTGGCTCATCGCCCCACCTGGGACCGCTTGGAACAGTTGGTAAAACGCCGCAGGCACCTGACCGGCGCCGAGGTCGACGAGCTCGTTGACCTCTATCAGCGGGTTTCCACTCACCTGTCGATGGTGCGTTCGGCCTCGCAGGATTCGGTACTGGTCGGGCGGCTGTCCGGGCTGGTGGCCCGGGCCCGTGCCGCGGTGACGGGGGCCCACGCCCCGCTGTGGCGGGAGTTCGCCCGGTTCTGGACGGTGTCCTTCCCGGTGGTGGCCTACCGGTCCTGGCGCTGGTGGCTGGGATCAGCCGTCGGGTTCTTCATCGTGACCGTGGCACTGGCGTTGTGGGTCTCGGGCAATCCCGAGGTGCACGCCGCCATCGGAACGCCCAGCGAGATCGAGGAACTGGTCCACCACGATTTCGAGTCTTACTACAGCGAGCATCCGGCCGGGTCGTTCGCGCTGCAGGTCTGGGTGAACAACGCCTGGGTGGCCGCGCAGTGCATCGGCTTCGCGATCCTGCTCGGGCTGCCCATCCCGTACGTCCTGTTCCAGAACGCGGCGAACCTCGGCGTGATCGCCGGGCTGATGTTCAGCGCGGGCAAGGGCGATTTGTTCCTCGGTCTGATCACTCCGCACGGACTGCTCGAGATGACCGCGGTGTTCCTGGCCGCCGGGGTGGGGATGCGGCTGGGCTGGATGGTGATCGCGCCCGGCGACCGGCCCCGCGGGCAGGTGCTGGCCGAACAGGGCCGGGCCGTGGTCGCGGCCGCGATCGGGCTGGCGGTCGTGCTGCTGGTGTCTGGTCTCGTCGAGGCCCTGGTGACGCCGTCGCCGCTGCCCACGTTCATGCGGGTCGGCATCGGCATCGCCGTCGAACTGGCCTTCCTGGGTTACGTCTTCTACTTCGGGCGCAAGGCCGTTCGGGCGGGCGAGAGCGGCGATCTCGAAGACGCCCCCGACTTCGTCCCGACGGCTTAGTGTCGACCGCTCAGAGCTTGCCCGCCGCCTTCATCGCCAGATAGTGATCGGCCAGCGCCGGCGCCAGATCCTCGGGCCGGGCGTCGACCACGTCGACACCGTGGCCACGCAGCCGGGACGCGATGGCCCGGCGGTCGTTGCGGGCCCGTTCGGCGGCGGCGGCGTCGTACACCTGAGCGGCGTCGGAACGCCCGGCCGCCAACTGGTCCACCCGCGGATCGGAGACCGCGGCCAGCAGCACCTGATGCCGGGCCGACAACAGCGGCAGCACCGTCATCAGCCCTTCGTCCAGGGCCGAGGCGTTCAGATCGGTCAGCAGCACCACCAGGGCCCGGCCCCGCACCCGGCGCGACACTGCCGAAACCATCGCGGTGGCATCGGATTCCACCAGCGCGGGCTG
>NZ_LT546207.1:5171046-5172397 GCF_900078665.2 Mycolicibacterium houstonense
CCCGCCGATCCGGCCTGCCAGCGCCACGTCGGCCGCCACCGCAACCGCCAACAGCGCCAACAGCGCGACGAAAGCCGTTGCCGGCCAAGGGGCCAACGCGATCGGCAGCACACAGACCAGTGCCACCAGACCGGCGCGGCCGGTGAGAACCATCAGCGCGGCACCGGGACGGCGGCCAGGATGCCGTCCAACACGCCGTCGGCAGTAGCGCCTTCCAACTCGGCCTCGGGGCGCAGCGCCACCCGGTGGCGCAGGGTGGACCGGGCCATCGCCTTGACGTCGTCGGGGGTGACGTAGTTGCGCCCGGACAGCCAGGCCCACGACCGCGACGTGGCCAGCAGCGCCGTTGCGCCGCGCGGTGACACCCCGAGCTGCAGCGACGGCGAATGCCGTGTGGCACCCACGATGTCGACGATGTAGCCCAGCACCTCCTCACCGACGAGGACCTGACGCACCGCCTCGCGGCCTGCGGCGAGTTCGGCCGCCCCGGCCACCGGTCGGACGGCCGACAGATCGCGCGGATCGAAACCGTGCGCGTGCCTGCCCAAGATCGCGATCTCCTGATCCCGCGGCGGCAGTGGCACATTCAGCTTGAGCAGGAAGCGGTCCAACTGGGCCTCGGGCAGCTGATAGGTGCCCTCGTACTCGATCGGGTTCTGGGTGGCCGCCACGATGAACGGATCGGGCAACGGGCGCGGGGTGCCGTCGACGCTGACCTGACGCTCCTCCATGGCCTCCAGCAGGGCCGCCTGCGTTTTCGGGGGAGTCCGGTTGATCTCGTCGGCCAGCAGCAGGTTGGTGAACACCGGCCCGGCCCGGAACTCGAACTCCGCGGTGCGCGCGTCATAGACCAGGGAGCCGGTGACGTCGCCCGGCATCAGGTCCGGCGTGAACTGCACCCGCTTGAAATCCAGCTGCAGGGCCGCGGCCAGCGTGCGCACCAGCAGCGTCTTGGCGACCCCGGGCACCCCCTCCAGCAGGACATGCCCGCGGCACAGCAGTGCGATCACCAGCCCGCTGACCACCGCGTCCTGTCCGACCACCACCTTGGCGATCTCGGTGCGCAGGGCCTGCAGGGCTTCGCGGGCGTTCTCCGGATTGGGCTGAGTCACGACTGCGCGACCTGCCTTTCGATGTCGTCGAGTTGATGTGCGAGATGGACGAGTTCGGTATCGGTGGCCGGCGGCGGCCCGAACAGGATGTGACCGGCGGAGTTCGCGGCGGTGCCGCAGCGTGCCGAGACGGCGGCCCGTCTCTTTTTAACATTTAGATGTGTATAAGAAGCAGGCTCGGGGTGCCCCACCCCGACCTCCTGTTTCAGAAAGAGGGGGAACTCGGCGGGGTTGATTGG
>NZ_LT546207.1:5174118-5182734 GCF_900078665.2 Mycolicibacterium houstonense
GAACACCGAACGCCCGATCACCACGGTGAGCATGCCGCTGAGCAGAAGCGAGGCCAGCGTCGTCACCACGATGGTCGCGAACACGCTGCCCGCGATCATCACGATCGTGCCGGGGGTCGGCCCGTCGCCCTGCACGGGCGCGTCGAACCGGCCGAGCGCCGACAGCGGCCCCACCTGCAGCAGCAGCGTGATGATCTGCGAGACCAGCACCACCACGGTGGCCAGGCCCAGCGTCGCCTTGGGATTGGTGCGGACATAGGCGACCGCGCCGTTGAAGATGTCGGTCAGGCTCAGCGGACGCAGCGGGATGACATTCCCGAATTGTGGCCGACCGGTGGTCATACTTTCCATCCTGTCCTCCCGGGTTGGCGCTCAGCAACTACCGTGGGGGCATGCCGACCGAGATCACGGTACGTGGGTCGTATTCCGCATTTCAGCCACCCGAACGTGCCACGGTCCATGCCACCCTCGGATACGAAGGTCCGGCCATCGAGCCGGTGTACGAGCGGGCGGTCCGCGACCTGGACGCGGTGAGATCGACCATCGCACCGCTGCACGATCCCGAGGCAGGCCCGGTCACCTGGTGGTCCACCGGCCACGTGCGTACCTGGGCCGACCGGCCATGGAACAACGAGGGCAAACAGCTGCCGCTGGTTCATCACGCCAGCGTCGACGTCGAGGTCAAGTTCAGCGATTTCACCGCCATGTCGCGGTGGGTCGGCGGCCACATCACCGATACCGGCGGCTTTGCGCTCTCGCGCATCGACTGGGCGCTGACCACCGCACACCGCGACGAGTTGACCGCCGACGTGCACACCCGCGCCGTACAGGACGCCGTCACGCGGGCCCAGCGCTACTCCGACGCGCTCGGCCTCGGTGAGGTGCGCCCGGTGGCGATCGCCGACGCCGGAATGCTCGGTCGCGGCCCCGAGGACACGGCGGGGCCACCGCTGATGCGCGCGATGGNGCACAACTGCAGGACGATCCACCGGACCTGGGACGGCATCAGGTCCGAGAGCGAGCCGGACCCGGCCGTGCTGGTCTCGAAATGCTGTGGCGCGTACCAGATCACCCGGGGTGCGGCGCCGGCCAGGTTCATCGCCAGCGCGGCGTTGCCCTCCTTGAGCAGGCGCGAGTTCGTCATGAACTCGCCGGTGCCGACCACGGTGACGGTGCGGTCCCCGTCCTGGTAGCGGACCAGCGCGCCGTCGTAGCACGACGTCAGCGGCACATCCGCGGTAAAGGTCTCGGTGCCGGCCAGCTGCACCACCCCGGCCCGATTGGCCTCGGGCAGAGCACAATCCGGCTCGCCGCCGCCGAACTCCGTCGGTTTGCCCAGCCGGATCCGGGGGGCCAGCTTCTCCCTGACCGGTGTCGTGGGCGCGACCAGCAGCAGGTCACCGGGCAGGCCGGCCAGCCGGTCGACGGTGTCCTCGCCGGACAGGTACATGGTCTGCGCCACCACCAGCAGCGTGCCGGGCCGGGCGGCCCGGTGCACCGCGTCGACATCGGCCGCGGTGACCACCTCGACACCCTGGTCGCGCAGCAGGGCGATCAACGCGTGCGTCCCCGCCGGTGCCGTCGACTCGGGATCCAGCTGCCCGCCCGGGCGGGGCGCGGTCAGGTAGACCGTCACGACGGCCACCGCCACGATCACGACGAGCGCCAGCACCACCCAGCGCGCGGTGCGCCAATGCCGCCTCATCGGACCCCGGCCTCGTCGAGCGCGGCGATCGCGCGGTAGGCGGCTTCGGTACCCGGCTGCTCACCGTAGGTGACGTCGTTGAATATGGTTGCCGCGCTGGACAGTTCGGTGGACAGTGCGGGCAGGGCGGCCGCGGCGTCGCGGGCGAGTTCGGTGGCCGTGCGGCCCGGGACCGGGTCGAGAACCCCGGTCTCCTCCAGTCGGCGGGCCAGCGCGCGGACCCGGTGCCGGATCGCGGCCGACCAATCGCCTTGTGCGGCACACTGTTCGGCGATGGATCGGTGCTGGGCGGCGCTGAGCTCCTGGCTGCCGAACAGGGCCGGATCCGTCCGGCGATCGGTGCGCATGGTCCGCCGCGCGATCCGCACCGCCACCACGATGGCAGCCACGACGAGGATCGCCAGCACCGAAATGGTGAACCAGCCACCCGGGATCGTCGAGCCGGCGGCGGTGATCCGGTAGAGCAGATCGTTGAGCCATTCACCGATCTGCTCGGTCGGGGAGGTCCTCGGGTAGATCGGCTTGGACAGCTCGTTCTGGGCGGCGTCGTGCGCGCCGTCACGGTCGATGTCGATGGTCGTCACCTCAGATGTACCGGGGCAGCCAGAGTTGATCGGCGGTCTCGGCGGGCCCGGCCGCGCCGGTCTGCAGCAGCAGATCGAAGGCCTCCGCGCGGAACCGGCGGTCGGCGTACAGCAGCACTACGACGCCCGCGGTGAACGGCGCGGTGACGATCTGGCCGATGGCGGCGCCGACCGAACTGAGGATCAACCCGGGCAGCGTCGGCCCGTCCGACACGATCGACATGATCTCGCCGGCCACGTTGAACGGTGCACCCACACCCCACGCGAGTACCGCGGCCACGATCGTCGCCAGCACCCAGATACCGAAGACCCGCCAGAAGTCCTTCGTCACCAACGTGAATGAACGCTTCACCGACGCGACGATGCCGTAGTGCTCCAACACGATGACCGCGGGCGCGAACACCAGGACCGTCGAGACGTAGAGCACCGCGACCACGGTGAGCAACACCAGCGGCGCCCCGAGTGCGAACGCGGCCAGCCCGCCGCCCACGGCGCCGGCGGCGANTACGAAGGTCCGGCCATCGAGCCGGTGTACGAGCGGGCGGTCCGCGACCTGGACGCGGTGAGATCGACCATCGCACCGCTGCACGATCCCGAGGCAGGCCCGGTCACCTGGTGGTCCACCGGCCACGTGCGTACCTGGGCCGACCGGCCATGGAACAACGAGGGCAAACAGCTGCCGCTGGTTCATCACGCCAGCGTCGACGTCGAGGTCAAGTTCAGCGATTTCACCGCCATGTCGCGGTGGGTCGGCGGCCACATCACCGATACCGGCGGCTTTGCGCTCTCGCGCATCGACTGGGCGCTGACCACCGCACACCGCGACGAGTTGACCGCCGACGTGCACACCCGCGCCGTACAGGACGCCGTCACGCGGGCCCAGCGCTACTCCGACGCGCTCGGCCTCGGTGAGGTGCGCCCGGTGGCGATCGCCGACGCCGGAATGCTCGGTCGCGGCCCCGAGGACACGGCGGGTCCACCGATGATGCGCGCGATGGCAGCTCGCGGTGCCGCGGCGCCCCAACTGGAGTTCGCCCCCGCCGATATCGAGGTCTCGGTGTCGGTCGATGCGAAATTCCATGCGGGCCAGAGCTGATCGCGGCGTAGGTTGGCGCTATGGCCGAGCTCAAGGACAAGCTGCGCGCGGATCTGACCGGCGCGATGAAGTCACAGGACAAGCTGCGCACCGCCACCCTGCGCATGGTGCTGGCCGCGATCCAGAGCGAGGAGGTCTCGGGTAAGCAAGCCCGCGAGCTGTCCGACCCCGAGGTGATCGCGGTCCTGGCGCGCGAATCCAAGAAGCGCGGTGAGGCCGCCGAGATCTACACGCAGAACGGCCGGGGCGAACTGGCGGCCAACGAGCACGCCGAGGCCCGGGTGATCGACGAGTATCTGCCCACCCCGCTGACCGATGCCGAGCTCGCCGATGTCGCCGACACCGCCATCGCGCAGGTAGCCGAACAGATCGGGGAACGTCCCGGCATGCGCCAGATGGGCCAGGTGATGAAGGCCGCGACCGCCATTGCCGCGGGCAAGGCCGACGGCGCGCGGCTGTCGGCGGCCGTCAAGGCGCGTCTCTAGCGCTCCAGGGCGTTTGAGGGGCTGGGGTGCGGGTATCCGCCGGCATCCCCAGCCCATCGATCAGCCCTGGAGGTACCCGGGATGTTTGTTCACAACAAGGATCTGCAATTCGAGGTCCGGGTCACCGAGCCCGACCCGCGCTTCGCCACCCTGCTGCAGGAGCAGTTCGGCGGTGCGAACGGTGAGTTGAAGGCTGCCATGCAGTACTTCACCCAAGCGTTCGTGCTGCGGGAGAAGAATCCGAAGATGTACGACCTGTTCATGGATATCGCGACCGAAGAACTGTCCCATCTGGAGATGGTCGGTTCGATGATCACGATGTTGCTCGACGGGCTCAATGACGATTTGAAGATCGCCAACGAACGCTGTGACTGGATGCCCGCGGTGGGTAGCACCGATGGACGGGACGAGATCATGCACAGTGTCGCGGTCAATCCGCTGTACTTCGTGTTGACCGGCGGTGGTCCGGACGTGAGCAACTCGCAGGGCGTGCCCTGGCAGGGCTCCTACGTCAACGCCAACGGCGACCCGTCGGTGGACCTGCGCAGCAACCTCGCTGCCGAGTCCCGTGCCAAGGTGGTCTATGAGTACCTCAAGCAGTTCACCGACGACCCCGGCGTACAGGACACCCTGACGTTCCTGATGACCCGCGAGGTCGCGCACTACCAACAGTTCACCGCCGCTCTCAACGAGCTGCCGGTGAACTTCCCGCCCGGGCAGTTGCCCGGCGACGACCGGTTCCAGAACGTGGCGTTCAACATGTCCAACGGCACCGGCGACGCGCGGGGCCCGTGGAACCAGGGGCAGGGTCCGTGGCCCGAGGGCATGAAGTGGAAGTACGTCAACAAGCCCGAGGAAGAATGGCTTGGTGGCCGGCTGCGCCAGAACCAGGGTGCGAAGAAGAACCCCGAAGGCGTCCCCGCCGTGGACAGCGAGAAGCCGTTCACGCACGAACAGCACACCGCGACCGCTTGATTGAAGGCCGACGGCCGGTGCCCCTGGAGGGAGCCGGCCGTCGGCGTGAACTCAGTGGATTTGCGGATCAGGCGGGTTGTCCTTCTCCCGGCCGGTCACCGCGTCACGGACGTGGTCGACGATCGCAGCGGCGGTGCCCATGGTCTTCTGGACGGCCGAACTCGACGGGGTGTCGGGATGCGGCCGGGTCGGGGCGATCTTCTTTGCCTGTTCGAGCTTGTCGCCGAGCTTCTCGAGCTCCTCACGGCTGACGACGGCCTCGAACTTAGGCCACACGACGTCCTCTTCGTAGGCGATGTGTTCGCGGCCGACCTTCACGAATTCTCTTAACGCGTCGTGATATTCGGCTTCGCCCGGTTTGCCGTCTTCGAGCCGTTGGAGCAGTTCCTTGCCGGCTTGCTCCTGCTCGATCGCCTCGTCGGCGAGTGCGTCACCGTCGTCGAGTACGTCGCGAACCGCGGGCCAGAAGATCTGTTGTTCGATCGCCTCGTGCTGAGATTCGGCGATGACGAGATTGGTCACCATGGTGGCCAACCCGCTGTCGTGGGCACCGGGGCCGGTCGGTGCGCCGTCGAGCACCTCCAGCATGCCCAGCACACTCTTGTGGTCTTGTCGTAGAAAAGTCAGTGCATCCATGCTCGTTGCCTTTCGGAGGAGAATCCGCTGCGCATACCCCGGCAGGCGGGGTTGAAACTCCCGGTGATGGGTATTTCAGGCACATGCCAAGGGGTGACGGGATCTACGACGAGGACCACGCCGACAAGGACGAGAAGAAAAGTGATCGGGCCAAGGACGTTCCGGAGGACACCCCCGACGTCGAGACGGCCGACGACGCCCGCGAAGAGCCGCCCGACTAGGGGCTACTCGGCGTCGCGCCCGGTGCGGCTGCGCCGGTACGCGACGCGGCGGACGTCGGCCAGCCAGTCGGGCACCAGGCGCACCCCGGCGGCCGTGTGCAGGGTGGGATCGAATGAGACATCGCGCCCATGCGGCAGCTTCTGACGCAGCGACAGCCGCGCCAGGGGTTCGAATTCGCCGGCCAGCGAGCACTGTTCGATGTCCAAGACGATCCCGCCACGTTCCAGCTGACTGTTCACGCTGTCGAGGGACAGTCCGGCCCCGTCGAATTCGGTGGTGAGCCGGGCCCGCAGCCACCACAGCGTGCCCTCATAACTCAGCGGCATCAGGCTGGAGAAGGTGATGCCCGTCCAGGAATTGGCCGGCCACAACAGAAACCGATTACCCGCCAGCGTCGATGCCAGCAGCACGTCCCACGGTGTGCCGGAGAGTTGCGGCGGCATCCGCCAGGCCAGGCCGGCGATGTCGGGAACCGAATCCGGCGTTCCGACGCCTTTCGACACCCGTCCCACGACGTCGCACGAGTAGAGCGGCAACCCTCTCGTGTCGGGGGCGGTGCGGTCGAGGTGGCCGCGGGCCAGGACGCCGCTCGGGTGGAACAGGCGCCGGTGCCGCACCGCCGCACCCAGTTCGACGGGCCAGGCTGCGATGTCGGCGATCTTCATCGTCATCGACTGCCCGCCGGGGCGGCGTTGCAAACGTCGGAATTCAGGTGGCGATTCGCCAGAGCGCTTCCTGGCTGACGCTGGCGACCAGTGTTCCGGCGGCGTCGTACAGCGAGCCGCGGGCCAACCCGCGCGAATCGTTGTGGTTCGCCGACCGCAACTCGTAGCGGTGCCAGCCGCGCGGCCGGAACGGGCGGTGGAACCAGATCGAGTGGTCCAGGCTGGCGGCGAATCCGAGATCGGACCGCAGCGGGACCGTCGGCGGCAGCGCCGAGGGCACCGGCCCGAGGTCGGACAGAAATGTCAGCGTGCAGGCGCGGATGAGCGGATCGTCCTCGATCTCGTCCTGGGTCCGGATCCAGAACGGCGAGATCGCGAACTCCGAGTCGTCACTGGGCATGGTGCGCAGGTCGAACTTGTCCCCGAAATCCATCACGTCGGCCTTGGGGACGGATGCGTCGAACTCGAGACTCGGAGCGGCTTCGGGATACCAGTCCAGGCCCGGCTCGGGCTCGTGGAACGAGGCCATCATCTCCAGGATCACTGCGCCGTTCTGGCTGGCGGTGACGTGGCGGGTGGTGAAGGCGCGTCCGTCGCGGGTGCGGTCGACGTGGAACTCGACCTCGGCGTCGTAGCGTCCGCCGCGGACGAAGTAGGCGTGCAGCGACTGCGGCAGCTTGCCGTCGTCGACGGTGGCCCCCGCCGCGGCCAGCGACTGCGCCGCGATCAGGCCGCCGAACAACCGCTCGACCGCGCCGCGGCGGGGTTCCCTGATGCAGAAATCGTCGCCGTGGCGATCAAACTGCAGGAGTCGGGCGATCCAGCTCAGCTCGGCCATCGGCCGAGGCTATCAACCGCTTGGTTGGGGCTTCGCTCACACCTGCTTGTCGAAATAGCGCTGACCGTCGGAGGCCAGCCGCCCGAAGGCCGCCTTGAGCACCGGCGCCAGGGCCTTGAACGGAATGGCGAACGCCGGTTTCGGCTCGATCGCCACCACCCAGGTGAACTGTGTCTGACCGTCGCCGGCCGGCTCGACCAGGTAATCCTCGGCGAACCGGCGCAGCGACGGAATGCTGGCATGCTCGACGACGAACGAGTACCGGCGGCCCTCGTCCCAACGGAAGAAGGTCTCATGCACCCGCACCACGCCGGGCGCCAGGGTGACCTCGCGCGCGGAGCCGACACCGAACGGCCGTGGGGTCAACCAGTTGACCCGCTTGACCGACGGCCCCCATGCGGCCAGTGATTCATCGGATACCAGAGATTCCCAGACCCGCTCGGGCGGTGCGGCGAACCGCTTGTGATAGGTGAAGATATGCGGTGCCGTGGTGAAGAAATCGGCATCGGCGGATTCCAGCGCGAACCGGGGCATGTTGTCAGCATGCCGCAGAACCGGGCTGCGGGATACTTCGAAGTAGGCGCGTACCGGAGGGAGCACTATGACGGCTGCGCTCGGCGGCCGCTATGAATTGCGGGGCGTGCTCGGCCGCGGCGGCATGGCCGAAGTACGCGACGGCTGGGACACCCGGCTTTCCCGGCCGGTCGCGATCAAACTGCTCTATCCGGAGCTGGCCGCCGACGCGGTGACCCGGCGCCGGTTCGAGGACGAAGCCCGCGCCGCCGCCGCGCTGAACCACCCCAACATCGTCGCGGTGCACGACAGCGGCGAAGACCGCGGGACGCCCTACATCGTGATGGAACGGCTGCCCGGGCCCACACTGGTCGAGGAGATCGCCGCCGGACCGCTGTCGGCCGACCGCGTACGCCGGGTACTGGCCGATCTGCTCGATGCGCTGGCCGCTGCCCACGGCGCGGGAATCCTGCACCGCGACATCAAGCCGGGCAACGTCCTGATCACCACGTCCGGCGCCGCCAAGCTCGCCGACTTCGGCATCGCCAAGACCGACGGTGCCGCCCACACCCGCGCCGGAATGGTGTTCGGCACCGCCAATTACCTGAGCCCGCAACGGATCACCGGCCAGCCGGCGTCGCCGTCGGACGATCTGTACGCCCTCGCCGTCCTCGGCTACGAGGCACTGACGAGGCGGCTTCCGTTCGAACGGGACAACCCCGTCGCCACGATGCGGGCGGTGCTCGAGGAGCCGCTGGTGCCGATCGCGGTGCTGCGCCCGGACGTCGACCCGGCCCTGATCCAGGTGCTGGAACGCGCGATGGCGCGGGATCCGGCCCACCGCTTCGCCGATGCCGCCCAGATGCGGGCCGCGTTGTTCGCCGTGCCCCCGGCGCC
>NZ_LT546207.1:5184445-5188059 GCF_900078665.2 Mycolicibacterium houstonense
CCGGCCCAGCACCTGGCTGGCATGATGCGCGGCGGCGATCGACCCGCAGTCCGGGACGGCGACCATCCGGTCGACCACGCCGGGCAAAAACGACGGCTCCACCCGCGGCCGGCCGATGCCCTCGATACGTGAGGACGCCCCGGTGACGACGTCGTCGCGGCCCTGCAGATAGCCGGGGAAGAACGCCGAGTTCTCCGGGTCGACCACACACAGCTGCGTGGCATGCCTGCGGTAACGGATGTAGCGGCCGATGGTCGCGCTGGTGCCGCCGGTGCCCGCGCCCACCACGATCCACTCCGGGATCGGATGCGGCTCCAGGCCCATCTGCTGGTAGATCGACTCGGCGATGTTGTTGTTGCCGCGCCAGTCGGTGGCCCGCTCGGCGTTGGTGAACTGGTCCAGATAGTGCCCGCCGGTCTCCTCGGCCAGCCGCTGCGCCTCGGCGTACACCTGCGACGACTGGGCCACGAAATGGCAACGGCCGCCCTGGGCTTCGATGAGGGCGATCTTGGCGGCACTGGTCGAGGCGGGCATCACCGCGATGAACGGCAGACCCAGCAGCGCGGCGAAATACGCCTCGGACACCGCCGTCGACCCCGAGGACGCCTCGATGATCGTGGTGTCCGCACCGATCCAGCCGTTGCACAACCCGTACAGGAACAGCGAGCGGGCCAGCCGGTGCTTGAGGCTTCCGGTGATGTGGGTGGACTCGTCCTTCAGGTACAGCGCGACGTCCACGCCCGGCCCCAGGCTGCCTGCCCACGCCGAGGGCAGCGGATACCGCAGCAGGTGGGTGTCGGCGCTGCGTTTGGAATCGGCCTCGATCAGCCGCACCGCGTTGTCGACCCACTGGCGCGGGCGGGAATGGGCAGCGATTCCGCCCGGTTGGCTCACCGTGCCGAGACGGCCGGGCTGGATTGCCCGGCCCGGATCCCGACGTGCCCACCGCCGATCGGCGCGGCGACGAGGGTCAGGAGGGTGGCCTCGGGGCGGCAGCAGAAGCGCNGGGCCGGGGCGACGGCGATGAGGAGCACGGCGGCCCCGGGAAGGGCAAGGGGCACGGCAAGAAGGGCCATCCCCACGAGTGAGGGCCGCTGCCCCGGGAAGGAAGAAGGCCCAGACCGGAACTCTCTGGTCTGGGCCTATCTGCATCAAACGAGTCGGGGTGGCGGGATTCGAACCCACGACCTCTTCGTCCCGAACGAAGCGCGCTACCAAGCTGCGCCACACCCCGTGTGAAGCCACGACAGCGTATCGCACCGAGGCGGTCGAAAGCCAAACGGTTACCCGCCGCGGACCTCGAACCCGCGGCGGGATGCCGTTCTGCCCGCTCAGCGGCGGGGTTTTCGCCGCACGGCCCGGGGGTCGCGGGACTCGGCCTCGTTTACCCCGCCNCTCGTTGACCTCGCCCTTGGCGTAGGCGTCGCGCAGGGTGCGTTCGCCCTGGCGCCCGCGGTGGCGGCGGACCAGATAGAGGATGCCGACGATCACCAGCGTCCAGAACGTGATGGGGATGAGGGCGAACCACGGGTTCCAGTCGTGATCGGCAAAACGCCCGCCGTGTTCGGCAAGGAAAGTGGTTGTTGCGGGGGTGATTTCGTAGATGCTCATGTCTCAAGCCTGCTGTTGCGGCGCGGTGGGGACATCGGCCCGCGGGCGTCAATTCCGGTACGCACCGGCGCGTACGGCTCAGCCCTGCCAGCCCGGCCGGACCAGCCCGCTCTCGTAGGCCAGCACCACCAGTTGGGTGCGGTCGCGCGCGCCGAGCTTGGTCAGGATGCGGCTGACATGGGTGCGGGCCGTGGCCGGGCTCATGAACAGGCGCGCACCGATCTCGGCATTCGACAGGCCCTCGGCCACCAGGACCAGCACCTCGCGTTCCCTCGCGGTGAGTTCCGGCAGCGCCGGCGCGGTCGGGGTCTTGGCGTGGGCGGCGAACTCGGCCACCAGCCGGCGCGTCACCGAAGGTGAGAGCAGCGCATCTCCGGCCGCCACCACCCGGACCGCGCGCACCAGCTCGGCCGGCTCGGTGTGTTTGACCAGGAAGCCGCTGGCGCCCGACCGCACGGCCTCGAACACGTACTCGTCGATCTCGAATGTGGTGAGCACCACAACGCGTACGTCGGCCAGTTCCGGATCGGCCACGATCGCCCGGGTGGCCGCCAGCCCGTCGAGCTCGGGCATCCGGATGTCCATCAGCACCACGTCGGGGTGCAGCTCGGCCGCGGCGGCCAGGGCGCGGGCCCCGGTGTCTGCCTCACCCACCACCTCGATGCCGTCCTGCGCGTCGAGCAGCGCCACGAACCCGGCGCGCACCAAAGCCTGATCGTCGGCGACAAGCACCCGAATCGTCATGTACCACCGTCGCTTTCGAGCACCGGGAAGGTGGCCCGCACCCGGAAGCCCCCACCGGGGATCCGCTGGGCGGTGAAGTCGCCACCGAGGGCCTTGGCGCGCTCCCGCATGCCGGGGATACCGCTGCCGCCCGATGGGCTGCTGTTGAGCGGATGGCCGTCGTTGTCGATGCCGACGATCACCTGCGCCGGACCGTATTCCACGGTGACGACGGCGGTGGTCGCCGTCGAATGGCGTACCACGTTGGTCAGCGACTCCTGCACGATGCGCGCGGCGGCCACGTCGATGACCGCGGGCAGCGGCCTGGGCTCGCCGTGCACCGTCGTCGTCACCGTGAGCCCGGTGGCCCGGGCCGGGCTCAGCCAAGCATCCAGATCGGCGNAGGTGAGGGTGACGGCCAGCACCGCCAGCAACACCGGATACGGATAGCGCCCCCGGGTCAGCAGCGCCACCGGGCCGGCCAGCAACAGCAGATAACCGAACCAGGTCAGCGGCGGCAGCTCGGGGATCCGGTGCCGGGCCCCGGTGCTGCCCACCACCTGCACCACCGCGACGATCAGCGGCACCAGCCACACCTTGGTGCGGAGCAGCCGGCGCGCGTCCATAACCGCGAACCTAGTCCGGTACCGCCCGCGGTGACATCCGCGCCGCGGCGTACATCACGTCGCGCTCGGGGATGGATGTGCTTGTCGGTGGTGTTCTACACACTGACATCACCGGAATCGACTGGAGTACTCATGACCTTGCTGGGCGCAACCATCTACCTGGGGTTCTTCGTCCTGGCAGCGTTATGGCTGTTCCTGACGGCCGAGACGGATCAGGACGGCCAGCTGCCGGAACGTTCGAATTCCGAGAGCACCGCGGCGGACTCCGAGGTGTCCAGCCCCTGGGCGCTGAGCCAGTCCGCATCGAAGTAGGTGTCCGCGTAGCGGTCGCCGCTGTCGGCCAGCAGGGTCACCACCGACCCGCTGCGCCCGTGCGCGATCATCTCGGCCAGCAGCCCGAACGCGCCCCACAGATTGGTCCCCGTCGACGGCCCGACCCGCCGGCCCAGCACCTGGCTGGCATGATGCGCGGCGGCGATCGACCCGCAGTCCGGGACGGCGACCATCCGGTCGACCACGCCGGGCAAAAACGACGGCTCCACCCGCGGCCGGCCGATGCCCTCGATACGTGAGGACGCCCCGGTGACGACGTCGTCGCGGCCCTGCAGATAGCCGGGGAAGAACGCCGAGTTCTCCGGGTCGACCACACACAGC
>NZ_LT546207.1:5188384-5204686 GCF_900078665.2 Mycolicibacterium houstonense
GCCCGCCGACACGTGCAACTGCATGTGTGATCCCCACTTCGAGGCGCCCTTGGCCCGCGACCGGTCCAGCTCGCAGTTGGTCACGATGGCCCCGTAGAACGGCAGGCACAGCTGCCCGCCGTGGGTGTGCCCGGCCAGCACCAGCTGGTAGCCGTCGGCGGCGAAGCGATCCAGCACCCGGGGCTCGGGGGAGTGGGTGAGCCCCAGCGTCAGGTTCGCCGCACCGTTGGCCCGGCCGGCGATGGTGTCGTAGCGATCGCGCTTGAGATGCGGATCGTCGACCCCGGCCACCGACAGGTGCAGCCCGGCCACCTCGATGTCACGGCGGACATGGGTCATGTCCAGCCAGCCCCGCTCGGTGAACGCGGCGCGCAGGTCCTGCCAGGGCAGTGGCTCACCGTGCGTGCGTTGCTGCGGGTTGGTGATGTAGTTCAGCGGATTCTTCAACCGCGGGGCGAAGTAGTCATTGCTGCCGAACACGAACAGCCCGGGCGCCGACAGCAGCTCGCTGAGGGACTGCACGACGGCGGGCACCGCCTTCGGGTGCGCCAGATTGTCTCCGGTGTTGACCACCAGATCGGGCTCGAGGCGGGCCAGGTCACGCAGCCAGGCCTGCTTGCGACGTTGGTTGGGCCGCATGTGCAGATCGGACAGATGCAGTACGCGCAGGGGCGACGAGCCAGGGGCCAGTACCGGCATCGTCGCTTCCCGCAGGACGAACGCGTTGCGCTCGATCAGGGACGCGTAGCCGATGCCGGCGACCAGCGAACCGGCGGTGACGGCAGCTGCCTTCTTTACTGACATGGTGGCCAGCCTACTGCGAACCGATGCTCACGGGGGCGGTGGAGGCCCGAGCACGGGGACGGTGATCGGCGGCAGACCGGGGATCTCGACCACGGTCTGACCGATCTCCGGCGGCGGTCCACCCGGCAGCGGGAACGCCACCGGAGGCGGCGGCGGGGCCGGCGGGATGCCGTTGCTGATCTGGATCGTGATGATCGAGCCCGGAATCGTCTGCCCGCTGGGCGCGGTTCCGACCACGGTGCCGTAGCGCGCGCTGCTGTTGACCGAGGCGGCACCGTCGGCCACCTGGAATCCGGCCTCCTTGAGCCGCTGGCGGGCCGCCGTCTCGTCCAGGCCGGTCACGGTCGGCACCACGGAACCCGGGCCGCCGTCGACATAACGCGGATCGGTCGGTGGCATCACGACCGGACCGAAGTTGTTGGCGATCGGTTTCAGCGCGGCGAACCAGGTGCGGGCCGGCTCGTTGCCGCCGAACAGGTCACCGTCCCCGCACTGGCGCAGCGGGAACGAGCACAGCTCACCGGGGGTGGAGGAATCGTCGTAGATGTAGTTGGCGGCCGCGTACTGGTTGGTGAAGCCGAGGAACCCCGACGAGCGGTGCGCCTCGGTGGTGCCGGTCTTGCCCGACATCGGCAGATCCCATCCCACCGATCCGGCCGCACCGGCCGCGGTGCCGCCGGCCCGGTCGTCCTTGCTCATCGCGTTGGCCAGCGTGTTGGCCAGGCCCTCGGGCACCGCCTGATCGCACGTCTCGGTGGTCACCGAGACCTCGTTGCCGTGCCGGTCGAGCACTTGGGCGATCGGGTTCGGCGGGCACCAGGTGCCGCCGGAGGCCAGGGTGGCGGCCACGTTGGACAGCTCAAGGGCGTTGACCTCGATGGGGCCCAGGGTGAACGAGCCGATGTTCTGGCGCTTGACGAAATCGGCCAGGCTCTCGTTGCTCTCCGGGTCGTAGTCGCGGGCGGTGCCGGGCAGCGCGTACGAGCGCAGCCCCAGCCGGACCGCCATGTCGACCGACCGTTGCACGCCGATCTGCGAGATCAGCTTGGCGAACGCGGTATTGGGCGACGTCGCGAGGGCGTCGGTGACGTTCATCGTGCCGCGGTAGCCGCCCGCGTTCTTCACACACCAGGTCTCCCGCGGGCAGCCCGGGGTGTCGCTGCTGCCCAGCCCCTTGGCCTGGAACTGGGCCGGGACCGGGAGCTGGGTGTTGATGCCCATTCCCATGTCCATGGCCGCGGCCGTGGTGAACAGCTTGAAGATCGAGCCTGCCCCGTCGCCCACGAGTGAGAACGGCTGCGGCTGCATGGTCTCGCCGGCGTCGGTGTTCAGGCCGTAGGTGCGGTTGCTGGCCATCGCCAGGACGGGATGAGACTCCTTGCCCGGCTTGATCACGCTCATCACGCTGGCGATGCCCGGGGTGTCTGGGCGGGCGATGCTGTCGATCGCCGACTTCACCGGCCCCTGCACATCAGGGTCCAGCGTGGTCTTGATCAGGTAACCGCCCTTGGCCACCTGCTCCTTGGACAGGCCGGCGCGGGCCAGGTACTCCAGCGCGTAGTCGCAGAAGAACGCCCGGTCACCCGCCGCGATGCAGCCCCGCGGCAGCTCGTTGGGTTGCGGCAGGATGCCGAGTGGCTCCTGCTTGGCCGCGCGCAGCGCCTCGGCCTCCTGCGGGATGTTGTCGATCATGGTGTCCAGCACCAGGTTCCGGCGGGCCAGGGCGCCGTCGGGATTGGTGTAGGGGTTCAGTGCACTGGTGGACTGCACCATGCCGGCCAGCAGGGCGGCCTGCTGCCAGTTGAGTTCGGAGGCGTTGACCCCGAAATACGTCTGCGCGGCATCCTGAATGCCGAATGCGCCGTTGCCGAACGAGACCAGGTTGAGATAGCGGGTCAGGATCTCGGGCTTGGTGAACGTCTTGTCCAGCGTGAGCGCCATCCGGATCTCGCGCAGCTTGCGCGCCGGGGTGGTCTCGATCGCGGCGCGGCGCTCGGCATCGGTCTGCGCGACCACCAGCAGCTGGTAGTTCTTGACGTACTGCTGCTCGATGGTGGAACCGCCGCGGGTGTCCAGGTCGCCGCGCATGTATCCGGTCAGGCCGGTCAGCGTGCCCTGCCAGTCCACCCCGTTGTGTTCGGCGAACCGCTTGTCCTCGATCGACACCAGCGCGAGCTTCATGGTGTTGGCGATCTGCTCGCTGGGCACCTCGAAACGGCGCTGCGAATAGAGCCAGGCGATGGTGTTGCCCTTGGCGTCGACCATGGTCGAGACCTGCGGAACCTCGCCGTCGACCAGGGCGGCCGATCCGTTGGCCACCACGTCGGAGGCCCGGTTGGACATCAGCCCGAATCCGCCCACCACGGGGAACATCAACGTCGCAGCGAGCACGGCGGCCAGCAGGCAGCACCAGGCAAGCTTGATGATGGTGACCGCTTGAGGTGGCTGCGCGGGCGGTCGTGTCGGCTGCTCCGGCATGGGTACAGAGTAACTAGCGCCCCGGCCGCGGCCTCCCGCGAGCGGGCCCACAGACGCATCCCGTTCGCCTGCGGAAACAGCGTGATGCGACCTGACACCGGTCAGACGGCACGGGCGTCCCAAAAAAGTGGCGGACAAACTGTTGCACAAATGCCCTCTGACCACCTAGCTTGGACACACAGTGCGATCCAGGTAACACGGGCTGGCGCAATGTGGCGTAGATCGCAACAGCGTTCTACACCGGAGGGTTCAAGGCCCGCTATCTGGGGAGATGGCAGGAACGAAGGGATCGCTGGTGTCAGGTACACGAACTGTCGCAGACAAGATGAACGCTTCCGCCCCCGCCACCAACCTTGTCCACCGTGGCGAAGGTGAAGCCCGGATCGCGTGGGTCTCCCAAGCGAGATGTCGCCAGGCCGATCCGGATGAGCTGTTCGTCCGCGGTGCTGCCCAGCGCAAAGCCGCGGTGATCTGCAGGCATTGCCCGGTGATCCTCGAATGTGGTGCCGATGCCCTGGACAACCGCGTGGAGTTCGGAGTGTGGGGCGGGATGACCGAACGTCAGCGCCGCGCTCTGCTCAAGCAGCACCCCGAGGTCAACTCCTGGGCCGAGTTCTTCGCCGCCCAGCGCAAGCACCGCAGCGCCGTCTAAACGGCGCGGCGGCACAACGTTTCAGACCGGCTCTGCCACTCCGGTGATCTGATCGGCGATCGCGCGCAGCGCGTCGAGATCGGACACGTCGAACGGCAGTGACGGCACCCCGACGATCGCCACGTGCGGGTTGGCGCCGGTGAATCGGGACAGCAGCCGGACCTCGCGCTTGGCCGTCTGGGCCCGATCGGCGTGGATGCGCAGCACCGCGGCGGTCAACGATTCCGGATCTTCGGCAGCGAGTTCGTCGGCGGCCTCTTCGGCCTTCTCGGCGTGCAATTCGCACAGCGTGGGATGGGTGCGGTTGAGGATCAGGCCGGCCAGCGGCATGTGCTCGCTCGACAACCGGTCTACGAAGAACGAGGCTTCGCGCAGCGCATCGGGTTCGGCCGCCGACACCACGACGAACTGGGTGCCGCGACGCTTCAGCAATTCGTAGGTGCGATCGGCCTTTTCCCGGAAACCGCCGAAGGTGGCGTCCAGCGACTGCACGAAACCTGCTGCATCGGAAAGCATCTGCGAGCCGAGCACGGTGGACAGCGCCTTCATGGCCAACCCGACGGCACCCGTCACCAGCCGCCCGATCCCCCGTCCCGGGGCCAGCAGCATGCGCCACAGCCGGCTGTCCATGAAGCTGCCCAACCGCTTCGGCGCGTCGAGGAAGTCCAGGGCGTTGCGCGACGGCGGGGTGTCCACCACCACCAGATCCCACTTGTCCTCGGCCAGCAGCTGGCCGAGTTTCTCCATCGCCATGTACTCCTGCGTGCCCGCCAGCGACGTCGCCACCGTTTGGTAGAACTGATTCTCCAGAATGGAATCGGCGCGGTCCGGGCCGGAGTACTGCACCACCATCTCGTCGAACGTGCGGCGCATGTCCAACATCATCGCGTGCAGCTCACCGGTCACCTCCGGCGCCAGCGGAACCCGCTGCGGTGTGTTGCCGAGGTCCTTGATGCCCAGTGCCTGGGCCAGGCGCTTGGCCGGGTCGATGGTCAGCACCACAACGGTCCGGCCGTACTCGGCGGCCCGCAGCGCCATCGCGGCCGCCGTGGTGGTCTTGCCGACTCCGCCTGCGCCGCAACACACTACGACGCGATTGGCGGTATCGGACAGGATCGTGTGCATGTCAAGGGCGGGCGGTTTGGTGCTCACTATCTGACCCCTTGCTGTTCGAGTGCTTCGGCGAGTTCGTACAGGCTGCCCAGGTCGACACCGTCGGCCAGCGCCGGCAACTCGAGGCGGGGCACGTCGATGGCGTCGAGCAGTTCGGCGCTCTCGGACCGCGCCGCGATCCGGGTGGCGTGCTGGATCGACTCGGTGAGCAGGCCGGCGAAGTCATTGTCCGACAAGGAGATTCCGGCCTTCTCCAGGCCGGCGCGGACCGCGTCGGCGTCGATGTCGCCGTCGGCGGCCTTGGTCAGGTCCTCCGGAGCCAGGTAGGCGGGGATGTTGCGGTTGACGATGACGCTGCCGATCGGCAGGCCCATCTCGGTGAGTTCCTCGATCGCCTCAAGGGTCTCCTGGATCGGCAGCGCTTCCAGCAGCGTCACCAGGTGGATGGCGGTCTGTTCGGAGTGCAGCAGCTTGACCACGCCGTCGGCCTGGGAGTGCACGGGGCCGCCCTTGGCCAGGTCGGAGACCGCCTTGGTGACGTCCAGGAACCGCGGAATGCGGCCGGTGGGAGGCGAATCCACCACCACGGCGTCATACACGCCGCGCTTGCCCTTGGCGTCCTTCTTCTCGCGCGTCACGATCTCTTTGATCTTGCCCGTCAGCAGCACGTCCCGCAGGCCGGGTGCGATGGTGGTGGCGAATTCGATGGCCCCGATCCGGCGCATCGCCCGGCCGGCGATACCGAGGTTGTAGAACATGTCGAGGTATTCGAGGAACGCGGCCTCGATGTCGATGGCGAGCGCGTTGACCTGCCCGCCGCCGTCGGCGGTGGCGACCTTGATTTCCTCGTACGGCAGCGGAGGCACGTCGAAGAGCTGGGCGATGCCCTGACGCTCCTCCACCTCGACCAGCAGCACCTTGCGGCCTCCGGCGGCCAGCGCCAGGGCCAGGGCCGCGGCGACGGTGGACTTTCCGGTACCGCCCTTGCCGGAGACGAAATGCAGCCGGGCCTTGGTCAGCCGCGACGGCCAGCCGACATGTTTGGCGCCGCTCTCAGTGGTTGCCACCAGTGCATGCTAACCAAGCCTGGCTGTCCGACCGATAAGCTCAGCCCATGAGCGAACCAACCCGGTGGGAGTACGCCACCGTGCCCTTGCTGACCCACGCCACCAAACAGATTCTCGACCAGTGGGGACACGACGGCTGGGAGCTGGTATCGGTGCTGCCGGGACCGACCGGTGAGCAGCACGTGGCCTACCTGAAGCGGCCCAAATGAGCGTGAGCGCGCGGCTGGCCGAGCTCGGCATCGAACTGCCCGGCGTGGTGGCGCCGCTGGCCGCCTACGTGCCCGCGGTGCGCACCGGGAACCTGGTCTACACCGCCGGCCAGCTGCCGATCCAGGACGGTGAACTGCTCGCCACCGGCAAGGTGGGCGCCGAGGTCACTCCCGAACAGGGCAAGGAGCTGGCCCGCGTCTGCGGCCTCAACGCGCTGGCCGCCGTGCACGCGCTGGTGGGGATCGACAGCGTGCTCCGGATCGTCAAGGCGGTCGGTTTCGTGGCGTCCGCCCCCGGATTCAGCGGGCAACCCGGTGTCATCAACGGTGCCTCGGAGCTGTTCGGTGAGATCTTCGGTGAGGCAGGCGCTCACGCGCGTTCTGCCGTCGGTGTGTCCGAACTGCCGCGCAACGCGCCGGTCGAAGTCGAGATCATCGCCGAGATCGCGTAAGCGATCGAGCATCAGGAGAGGCAACCGCGTGATCGAGCACCCGGCCTACGGGCTGTTGCGGCCGGTCGTCGAAACCGACACGGTTTCGGCCTCGGTGCTGTTGTGTGACAACCCCGGCCTGATGACGCTCGAGGGCACCAACACCTGGATCCTGCGTGGGCGGGGCAGCGACGAGATCGTGGTCGTCGACCCCGGCCCCGACGATGAGGCGCACATCGCGCGCATCGCCGAAATCGGCACCGTCGCATTGGTTTTGATCAGCCACAAGCACGAGGACCACACCGGCGGCATCGACCGGATCGTGGACCTCACGGGCGCCACCGTGCGCTCGGTCGGCAGCGGGTTCCTGCGCGGTCTCGGTGGTCCGCTGACCGACGGCGAGGTGATCGACGCGGCCGGGCTGCGGATCAAGGTGATGGCCACCCCCGGACACACCGTCGATTCGCTGTCGTTCGTGCTCGACGACGAGCATGGCCAGGGCGCGGTGCTGACGGCCGACACCGTGCTGGGCCGCGGCACCACCGTCATCGACACCGAAGACGGCAGCCTGCGGGACTATCTCGAATCGCTGCGCCGCCTGCAGGGCCTCGGTGCCCGCAAGGTGCTGCCGGGGCACGGGCCCGACCTCCCCGACCTCGCCGGGGTGACCGCGATGTACCTGGCCCACCGCCAGGAGCGGCTGGACCAGGTACGGGCAGCGTTACGGGAACTCGGCGACGACGCCACGGCCCGCCAGGTCGTGGAGCACGTCTACACCGATGTCGACCAGTTGCTCTGGGATGCCGCCGAGAAGAGCGTGCAGGCCCAGTTGGACTATCTGAGGGACTAGCGCGGCGCGGGACTAACGCGCTCGGCGCGCCAGCCGCTCGCTGTCGCTGATCAGCACGCTCTTGCCCTCCAGCCGGATCCAGCCGCGGTGGGCGAAATCGGCCAGTGCCTTGTTCACGGTCTCGCGGGAAGCGCCGACCAGCTGGGCGATCTCTTCCTGGGTCAGGTCGTGCGTCACGCGCAGCGCCCCGCCCTCCTGCGTCCCGAACCGCTGGGCCAGCTGCAGCAGCTGCTTGGCGACCCGGCCGGGAACGTCGGTGAAGATGAGGTCGGCGAGGTTGTTGTTGGTGCGACGCAGACGACGGGCGAGCACGCGCAGAAGCTGCTCGGCGATCTCGGGCCGGTCGGCGATCCAGGCGCGGAGCGCGTCACGGTCCATCGACACCGCGCGCACCTCGGTGATGGTGGTGGCGCTCGAGGTACGAGGCCCCGGGTCGAAGATCGACAGCTCGCCGAACATGTCCGACGGGCCCATGATGGTCAGCAGGTTCTCGCGACCGTCCGGCGAACGCCGGCCGATCTTCACCTTGCCGGAGATGATGATGTACAGCCGGTCGCCGGGCTCGCCCTCGGCGAAGACCGTGTGCCCGCGCGGGAAGTCGACGGGCTGCAACTGCTTCGTCAGCGCCGAAACGGCGGTCGGTTCGACTCCCTGGAAGATTCCGGCCCTGGCCAGGATCTCGTCCACGTTGCCCCTTAAGCTATTGGGTGTGTTGTCCTCTTACTGATACTTCCTGCTCAGTCTAGAGGTACGCGGTTTCGCGACTAGCCCACGCTACACACGATTGACAGGTCGGGACGCCGGAAACCCAGTATTGATGGCCTGCGGCTCGAAGTAGCGCGTCGGCAAACGCTCACTCTCCAGGTCGATGGTCACCGGCTTGGGGCGCGCCACGGCCCCCACCGGGTCCGGCTCGCGGACCAAACCCGATTCGAGCCGCTCGAGCCCGAACGCCGCCAGCATGAGGAACCCCGGAATGAGCGCCACCAGCAACCACGACACAAGGCAGTAGTTAACACGGCGTAGGTCTCGGTGGGGTTACGAATCGTCACCGGTCCGCGCCACGGATTGTCCGGCGAGGTCAGTACGCTGACTGACGTGACTGCGTCTGCCGCCCCAACAGGGAAAACGCGCCGGTCCAAGAAGTGGGACACCGAAACCCACCTGGGCCTGGTGCGTCGGGCTCGACGGATGAATCGTGAACTGGCCCGGGCGTTCCCACATGTCTACTGCGAGCTCGATTTCACCAACCCGCTGGAACTGGCGGTGGCGACCATCCTCTCGGCGCAGAGCACCGACAAACGGGTGAACCTGACGACGCCGGCGTTGTTCCTCAAATACCGCACCGCGCTGGACTACGCGCAGGCCGATCGCACCGAGATGGAGGAGCTGATCCGGCCGACCGGCTTCTACCGGAACAAGGCCAACTCGCTGATCCGGCTGGGGCAGGAGCTGGTCACCCGCTTCGACGGCCAGGTGCCCGACACCATCGAAGACCTCGTGACGCTGCCCGGGGTCGGGCGCAAGACCGCCAACGTCATCCTGGGCAACGCCTTCGACATCCCCGGCATCACCGTCGACACCCACTTCGGACGGCTGGTGCGGCGCTGGCGCTGGACGGCCGAGGAGGATCCGGTCAAGGTCGAATTCGCGATCGGTGAGCTCATCGAACGCAAGGAATGGACGTTGCTCAGCCACCGGGTGATCTTCCACGGGCGCCGCGTCTGCCACGCCCGCAAGCCCGCCTGCGGTGTGTGCGTGCTGGCCAAGGACTGCCCGTCGTTCGGGTTGGGGCCCACCGATCCGGAAACCGCCGCCGCGCTGGTCAAGGGCCCTGAGACCGAGCATCTGCTGGCCCTGGCCGGGCTGTGAACGCACGATGAGTCGATCGGCCAGGTGGACCGTGGCGGTCCTGGTGATCCTGGTGGCCCTTGGCACCGCCTTCTGGATGGAACTGCGCGACGAACCGGCTCCGCAGGCCGGACCCGGACAGTCCACCGCGCGCGATCACCGCGACGCCGACACCCCCGAGGCCCTGGCCGCGCCGCGANCCGGGTCGGCGATGACGTGCTCGTGGTGACCGTGCATCAGGACGAGAACGAGACGGCGGCGTTGGTCCGGTTGGCCGAACTCGGGGTGCGGCTGCCCACCTTGCAGGACGGCCGGCGGCTGATCGCGGCGGCGCTGAAGGTGCCCAATGTGATGCCTGCGACGGTGGTCCTGCGCCCGGACGGTAGCGTGGCCGGGACCCTGCCCCGCTCCTTCGTCAGCGCCGACGAGATCGCGGCGGCGGTCGACGAGAAGATCCGCTCTAGCCGATAGGAGCACCCGGGGTGAGATCGACGCGCGACGGGCTGTTCCCGGATGCGGCCCCGGCGTGGCTCAAGCCGCTGGTGGACAACCTCGACCGGGTGCCCGACGCCTACCGCAGGCGGGTGCCGCCCGAGGTGCTGGCCGGCATCGTCGAAGCCAACAACCTGGCCGCCCAGGCCNCCAGGCCGCATTCCCCGGTGGCGCCACCGATCCCGGCGACGAGGGGCCGGTCGGCACGGCCTTCCGCGAGGCCACCGAGGAAACCGGCATCGACACCAGCCGGCTGTACCCGCTGGCCACGCTCGAGAAGATGTTCATCCCGCCGTCGGGCTTCCACGTGGTTCCGGTGCTGGCCTATTCGCCCGACCCGGGACCGGTGGCCGTCGTCGACGAATCCGAGACCGCCGTCGTCGCGCGCGTTCCGGTCCGTGCCTTCACCAACCCGGAGAACCGGCTCATGGTGTACCGGGAAGCCAACACCAGCCGGTTCGCCGGCCCGGCTTTCCTCCTCAACGAGATGCTGGTGTGGGGTTTCACCGGCCAGGTCATCTCCGCGATCCTCGACGTCGCCGGCTGGGCCAAGCCGTGGAACACCGATGACGTCCGCGGACTCGACGAGGCAATGGCCCTCGTCGGGCGTGCCAACGGTTACGGTGAAGCCCAATGTTGAAGTGGATATAGATGACACCTTCGGTCTGGCTCGATTTCGCCATCCTCGGCATCGGGTTCGTCGCAGCCATCTCGGGCTGGCGCTCCGGCGCGCTCGGATCCCTGCTGTCGTTCATCGGTGTGGTGCTCGGCGCGGTGGCAGGCGTGCTGTTGGCGCCCCACGTGATCCCGCACATCAGCGGTGACCGCACCAAGCTGTTCGCCACGCTGTTCTTGATCCTGGCGCTGGTGGTGATCGGTGAGATCGCCGGTGTGGTGCTGGGCCGTGCCGTACGCGGCACGATCCGCAACCCGCTGCTGCGCGCGCTGGATTCCGTGGTCGGGGTCAGCCTGATGCTGGTCGCCGTCCTGGTCGCCTCGTGGCTGCTGGGCAGCCTGCTGACCAACTCGGATCAGCCCAATCTCGCTGCGGCCGTGAAGAACTCGCGGGTGCTCACCGAGGTCGACAAGGTGGCGCCGAGCTGGCTGCGGTCGGTCCCGAACCGGTTGTCGGCGCTGCTGGACACCTCCGGGCTGCCCGATGTGCTCGAACCGTTCGGCCGGACGCCGATCGTCAACGTCGACGCTCCGGATGCCTCGCTGGCCACCGATCCGATCGTCACGACCAGCCGGCCCGCCGTGGTCAAGATCCGCGGCATCGCGCCCAGTTGCCAGAAGGTGCTGGAGGGCAGCGGATTCGTCGTCGCCCCCAACCGGGTGATGTCCAACGCCCACGTGGTGGCCGGCGCGGACAGCGTGACCATCGAGGCCGACGGCAAGACCTACGACGCGGGTGTGGTGTCCTACGACCCGAACGCCGACATCTCGATCCTCGACGTGCCGAACCTGCCGATCACCCCGCTGCAGTTCGCCGAGCAACCCGCCCCGCAGGGCACCGATGCCGTGGTGATGGGCTACCCCGGTGGCGGTGACTTCCTGGCCACCCCGGCCCGGGTCCGCGAGATCATCGAGCTCAACGGTCCCGACATCTACCGGACCACCACCGTCACCCGCGAGGTCTACACCGTCAGGGGCACGGTGCGGCAAGGCAATTCGGGCGGTCCGATGATCAACCGGGCCGGCAAGGTGCTGGGCGTGGTGTTCGGCGCGGCCGTCGACGACGTCGACACCGGATTCGTGTTGACCGCCAAGGAAGTCGAGCATCAGCTGGCCAAGGTCGGCAGCACCGAGCGGGTCCCGACCGGGACCTGCATCAGCTCCTGATCAGCCGTGCAGCTGGGCCAGGAACCGGCTCAGCTGCACGTTGACCGCCTCGGGCTGCTCCTCGTGGGCGAAATGCCCTGCCCCCGTGATCGATACGTACCGGCCGTGTGGTGCGTAGTGCTGGGTCCGCAGCACCGGGTCGGGTAGCACATACGGGTCGAGGTCACCGCGCATGTGCAGCACCGGAACCCCGATCGGGCGCTTCATCGACCGCATGAACCGACGGCCCTCGCCGCGTAGCTGGCTGCGCACCGCCCACCGCTGATACTCCAGCGCACAATGCGCGGCTCCCGGGATCTGAATGGCCCGGCGCAGATGGCCCATGGTGTCGGAGAAGTCCTGGCTGGTCTGCCATCTGGTGCCGGCCCGGCTGCGCACGAGGCGTTCCAGCTCGGCCCCGTCGTGCCGGGTCAGCCGGCGCTCGGGCCACATCGGTACCTGGTAGCGCAGCATCGACGGCAACAACGCGCGGCCCTGGTCACGGCGAGTCAGCGTGGAGGACCGCAGCGCCACCGGATGCGGTGAGCTCACCACGGCGATCGCGTCGACCACCCGCGGATGCAGCACGGTCGTCGCCCAGCACACCAGGCCGCCGTCGGCGTGCCCGACCAGGGTCGCGGTCTTGTGCCCCAGCGCGCGCACCAGGCCCGCGGTGTCGCCGGCCAGGGTCCAGCCGTCATAACCGCGCGGCGGCTTGTCACTGTCGCCGTAGCCGCGCAGATCGACTGCCACGACACGCGCGTCGGACAAACCGGTGAGCTGGTGCCGCCACGACCACCAGAACGATCCGAACCCGTGCAGCAGGATGACCAAGGGACGGTCAGTTTCGGGCTGCGAGCTCTCGCCCTCCACCACATGGAACCGAATGCCGTTGGCGTGCACCTGCAGATGCCGCCACGGCCCCTCGATCCTGGTGATCGACGGGTCGGGCGGGGGCATTACCAGCCGGAGGGGTCGGTGGCCGGCCGGGCCGGGACGGCAGGCAGCGCGCCCTTGTCGTGGCCGGGTGTCAGCGCCTCACGGGTCTCCTTGACCGATTCGATGGTCTGCTGCGGACCCCTGATTCGTCGCACCTTCAGGAAGCCGAGGAACGCGAGCGCGCCCGTCACCAGCACCATCAGCCCGAACACGATCAGGAAGGCCACCCAGCGCCACAGCCACGTGTCGAGCAGCTCGGCCAGGAAGAAGAAGAAAAAGAACGTCGAGTAGAACAGCACCACCAGCGCGGCGATGAAGAACACGCTGCCGGTCAGGCCCTTCTTCACGTCGCGGGTGATCTCGGCCTTGGCCAGCTCCACCTCGGCGCGCACCAGCGTGGACACCTGCGCCGTGGCGTCCTTGACGAGATCGCCGATAGATGGATCCGGCTTGGGGGCGTGCGGGTCGACGAGCGGAATCGAGGTCACCGTCGTCGGAACGCCGTCCCTGCGGTCGCCTGTGCTCATGGCGTTCATGTTGCCATGCGGCGAACCCGTTAACGATCCCGGCCGACATCGGAGCCTTAGTAGACTGGCCGCAATTCTTTGAGTTGCGCGGGTCGGGCGCGTCGATTGGAGGACACTTGACGAGCAGACACCGCCGGCAGTTGCTCATTGGTGCACCGCTCATCGCTCTCGTCGCGATCCTCAGCCCGGCGCGGGCGTATGCCGCGCCGCCGGTGGTGCTGGGTGGCGGCTCGGGCATCGTGGTCAACGGGGAGTCGTTCTGCACGCTCACCGCCATCGGGCACGATAACGCCGGCCGGCTGATCGGTTTCACCTCGGCACACTGCGGTGGTCCCGGTGCCACGGTGTCGGCCGAAGGGGCCGACGCGGCCGGGATCGTCGGCACGATGGTGGCGGGCAACGACAGCCTTGACTACGCGGTTATCCAGTTCGACCCGGCCAAAGTGACGCCTACCAAGAACGTCAACGGATTCCAGATCGACGGTCTCGGGCCGGACCCGGCCTTCGGCGAGGTCGCGTGCAAGCTCGGTCGCACCACCGGCTATTCGTGTGGCGTGACGTGGGGCCCGGGCAAGGATCCGGGCACCATCGTCAACCAGGTGTGCGGGCAGCCGGGTGATTCCGGCGCGCCGGTCACGGTCAACAACCGCCTGGTGGGCATGATCCACGGCGCCTACTCGGACGAGCTGCCCACGTGCGTGGTGCAGTTCGTGCCGCTGCACACGCCGGCGGTGACGATGTCGTTCAACACCCAGCTGGCCGACATCACCGCCAAGAACCGACCGGGAACGGGTTTCGTCCCGGTCGGCTAGGCGTTCTCCTACTTGCTGGCGCGGATGGCCTCGAACACGCTCGGGTCGACCAGCGTCGAGGTGTCGCCGAGCTCGCGGCCCTCGGCCACGTCGCGCAGCAGCCGGCGCATGATCTTGCCGCTTCGGGTCTTGGGCAGCTCGGGCACCACGTGGATCTCGCGCGGCTTGGCGATCGGCGAGATCTCGGTGGCCACCTGAGCCCGCAGCTCCTCGACCATGGTGTCCGCACCGCCGTGCGCACTGGCCTTGAGGATCACGAACGCGCAGATCGCCTGTCCGGTGGTGTCATCGCTGGCGCCGACCACCGCCGCCTCGGCCACGCCGGAGTGCCCGACGAGGGCCGACTCCACCTCGGCGGTCGAGATGCGGTGCCCCGAGACGTTCATGACGTCGTCGATGCGGCCCAGCACCCAGATGTTGCCGTCCGAGTCGTAGCGGGCGCCGTCACCGGCGAAATACCAGCCCTGCTCGGCGAATCGCGACCAGTAGGTGTCCTTGAACCGCTGCGGGTCACCCCAGATGCCGCGCAACATCGACGGCCACGGCTGGTCGAGCACCAGGTAGCCGGTGACGTGTTCGGCCTCATCCGCGCCGGGCACCAGCTCGTTGCCGTCGTCGTCGACGATCTTGGCCGAGATGCCGGGCAGCGGGGTCATGGCCGACCCCGGCTTGGCCGCGGTGACACCGGGCAGCGGGGAGATCATGATCGCGCCGGTCTCGGTCTGCCACCAGGTGTCGACGATCGGAGTCTTGTTGGCGCCGATGGCTTCCCGGTACCAGCGCCAGGCCTCGGGGTTGATCGGTTCGCCGACCGAACCCAGCAGCCGCAGGCTCGACAGGTTGTGCGCGGCCGGGATCTGGCGGCCCAGCTTCATGAACGTGCGGATCAGCGTCGGCGCTGTGTAATAGATTGTGACGCCGTACTTTTCGATGATCTCGAAGTGACGGTGCTCGGTGGGTGAGGTCGGGGTGCCCTCGTAGACCACCTGGGTGGCACCGTTGGCCAGCGGGCCGTAGACGATGTAGGTGTGCCCGGTGACCCAGCCGATGTCGGCGGTGCACCAGTACACGTCGGTCTCGGGCTTGAGATCGAACACGTTGTAATGCGTGTACGCCGCCTGGGTGAGGTAGCCGCCCGAGGTGTGCACGATGCCCTTGGGCTTGCCGGTGGTGCCCGAGGTGTACAGCAGGAACAAAGGCTGTTCGGAGTCGAAGGCCTCCGGGGTGTGCTCGGGCGAGGCCGGGTCGACGGTCTCGTGCCACCACAGGTCGCGGCCGTCGGTCCAGTTGACGTCGATCCCGGTGCGGCGGACCACCAGCACGTGCTCGATGCTGGGCTGGTCGGCGACCGCCTCGTCCACCGCATCCTTGAGTGAAGCCGCCTTGCCGCGGCGGTACTGGCCGTCGGTGGTGATGACGAGCTTGGCCTCGGCGTCCTCGACGCGCGCCTTCAGCGCGGAGGCGGAGAACCCGGCGAAGACCACGCTGTGCATGGCGCCCAGGCGGGCGCAGGCCAGCATCGCCACGATCGCCTCGGGGACCATCGGCATGTAGATGGCGACACGGTCACCGGCGGTCAGGCCGAGTGCGGCCAGCGCATTGGCGGCCTTGCTGACCTCGTCCTTGAGCTGGGCGTAGGTGATGTCGCGGGCGTCGCCGACGGGCTCACCCTCCCAGTGGATGGCCACCCGGTCACCGTTGCCCGCCTCGACGTGCCGGTCGACGCAGTTGTAGGCCACGTTGAGCTTGCCGCCCACGAACCACTTCGCGAACGGTGCCTCCGACCAATCCAGGACCTCGCCGAACGGGGTCTGCCACTTCAACCGGTTGGCCTGGGCGGCCCAGAACGCCAGGCGATCCTGCTGCGCCTCGGCGTACAACTCGCCCGTCGCGTTCGCATTGGCCGCGAAATCGGCAGGCGGCGGATAGGCTGACGGAACTTCGGTGGACGTCGCTGACGGGTTTGACATGGGTGTGAGCCTAGTCACCAAAGGTTGCACCCGCGTTGGGACGTCACAAGCCGTGTGCCGGACGGCTGTCCTGCTGCGCCCAACGGTCGGCGAGACGGCGTTCAGCGGTCGGCTAGCGTTTTCGGTTATGACCGATCCACTCGCACCGCTCGTCGACCTCCCGGGCGTCTCCGCGGCCAGCGACGAGGCGCGGGATGCCCTGGGCCGGGCGCATCGACACAAGTTCAATCTGCGCGGCTGGCCACAGACCGCCGCCGAGGCGGCCCTGCGCGCGGCGCGGGCCTCG
>NZ_LT546207.1:5205319-5207944 GCF_900078665.2 Mycolicibacterium houstonense
GATCCGCACGGACTCGGCGTGCCCGAGGTGCACTGGATGCGCAAGTCGGGGGAGTACCGCGCTGCCGCACGGGGATTCGCCTCCGGGACGCCCGACGGGCTGACGGCGTGGCTGCTGCTCAGCAGTGAGGCGCTCAAAGGCGGTGCGCGCGAGGCGCTGCAGATCGCCCAATCGGCGGCGGGCTGACCCCGCCGACCCCAGTGGCCTCAGCCGTCTCAGCAAACGAAAGCGGGCGACGTTCCGAACTGAGTTCGGCTCGCCGCCCGCTAGCACGGATACCGGTTACCAAGCGTGTCAACGTGGGTTGCGTGGGTGGCCTCGGCGTCCTTGCGATGCGCTACGGCTGCAACCCCACCCAAAGGGTCGTCGTGGCCGCCCGCTCTTCGCAATCACGCAGGCCCGCAACACTTTTGCCTATTCCGCGGCATGTGCTCCGCGTGGGTTCCGGGACCCGTGCTGGGGAGCCTGGTTCGGGAGATCTAGCCTTCTCTTCCGGCTAACTCTTGGCCTCATCCAAGCTTCCGTGGTTCCTTTGTACTACGTGACCACAGTCACAGCAAGGGTGAAATGCCCCCGATTTCTGATCGTTACGCCGGGGTTTCAGCTACTACATGCGGTAGGTCAGGGCACGAAGCGGCGCAGCAGTGAATACGTCAGTGCGCCGGCGGCCAGGGCGCTGATCCCGACGGCCGCGGTGGTGGCGACGGCGGCCCCCGACGGCGCTGGGATCCGGTCGCGCAGGGATACCGGCCGGGTGAAGGTGAGCACCGGCCACCCGCGCGCGCCGGCTTCCTTGCGCAGTGCCCGGTCAGGGTTGACCGCGGTGGGGTGCCCGACGGATTCGAGCATCGGGATGTCGGTGATCGAGTCCGAGTAGGCGTAGCAGTGGTCCAGGGCGTAGCCCTCGCGTGCGGCCAGCGCGCGGATGGCCTCGACCTTGCCCTCGCCGTAGCAGTAGAACGCGATCTCGCCGGTGTAGCGTCCGTCCTCGACGACCATCCGGGTGGCCATCGCGTGGGTGGCGCCCAGCGCCCTGGCGATCGGCGCGACGATCTCCTCGCCGGAGGCCGAGACCACCACGACGTCACGGCCGCACAGCTTGTGGTCGGCGATCAGCTCGGCGGCCTCGGCGAACACCAGTGGATCGACGATGTCGTGCAGCGTCTCGCCGACGATCGACTTCACCTGTTCGACGTCCCAGCCGGTGCACATGTTGGTGATGTAACTGCGCATCCGGTCCATCTGGTCGTGATCGGCGCCCGACATCAGGAACAGAAACTGGGCATAAGTCGACTTGAGAACGGTGCGACGGTTCAGCAGGCCCTGGTTGAAGAAGGGTTTGCTGAAAGCAAGCGTGCTGGACTTGGCGATGACGGTTTTGTCGAGATCGAAGAAGGCCGCCGTGCGCACCGGCTGACCGCCGTGCGGCGCGGATTGCTGTGCGATCGACTCCCCGGCGGCCCGATCGGATGCGGTCACAGCGCCAGCATAGAGGCAGGTGCGCCGCGCCAATCGACCGCCGCCGCAAAATGGCAGTTCACGACACATTCTCCTGGACGGCGACTCCGAGCTGCCGGTTGGTAGCCCACACCGGTGCCTCTTGCATGTTTTGGCAGTTCCGTGTGTATAGTGAGCATTACTCGGCTTATGCCGAGGGTGTATCAGCCCGACCCCCCGGGGCTGATACACGACGACCTCCGCCTCCTCCCCCCCTGGCGGGGGTCGTCCCTTTTTGTGGGGAAGAATCTCCCGGCCCACCCCTCGGTGGTTGCGGAACCGTATTTTCAGCGTGTCGCGGCGGTGTGTCCGCGGCCCGCGATTCATCCACAGGCCGCAGTTCATCCACAATCGGCGAATTGGTGATGGCGCCGGCCCCGGGGTTGCCCCGAGGGTGGGCACATGGCCACCACCGACACGTCGACCACGCCGACGGGCACCGTGCTCGCGGTGATCGGAGACCCGCTGCTGCGCGACGACGTGTCGCGCATCGCGGCTGCCGCCGGGGTCGGTTTGGTGCTCGTCGACGACCCCTCGGGGCGCAAGGCCTGGATGGCCGCCAACGCGGTGCTGCTCGACGCGCCTGCCGCCCGCCGCTGCGCNCTGTTGGCGCCTGGCGCACGCCTATGGGCTCTCGATCGCGACGCTGATGCGCACGGCGCAGCGCGATATCACCGAACGCGAACGGTTCTCGTCACACGTCGACGCGGCGATGGCCGGTCCTCGGGCGACGGCGGCGGTACTGGCGGGCCTGCCGGTGGCCGGGATAGCGCTGGGACAGCTGATCGGTGCGCAGCCGCTGGCATTCCTGTGCGGGCCCGGAGTGGGTGGTTGGCTGCTGGTCATCGGGGTGTTCCTGGCCTGCTCCGGGCTGACGTGGTCGGATCGGATCACGGATCGGGCACTGGGATGAGCTGGGCCGCACTCTTTCTTGCCGCCGCCCTGTGGATCGGTGCGGATCCCGCGCGAGTGCGCAACCGGGCGCTACCCAGGCCGGTGTCGCGCGCCGTTCGGCAGCCGGCATCGGACGGCGACCCCCTCGCCGCGGCGTCGACCTTCGATCTTTTCGCTGCCTGCCTGTCGTCCGGGATGGCGGTTTCGACCGCGGCCGCGGCCGCCACCGCATCC
>NZ_LT546207.1:5208158-5255237 GCF_900078665.2 Mycolicibacterium houstonense
CCCGCCGATGTCCGGTCCTGTACCGCGGCGTCGGCCGCGCGACCATGGGTGTTGGCGTGCAACCCGAATGCCGGTGTGGTGGTGCGGGGTCCGTCACCGGGCGGGCTGCGGGCAGCCGAGGTGGCCCGCATCGTGGATCTGCCGCTGCTGGCTGCGATGCGCCCACAGGCCGGGATCGCCGAGGTCCTGGAGCGTGGCGGATTGCGGGTGCGGGCACGGTCGCCGCTGGGCTCGGCGGCTCGCCGGGTGCTGTCGGTGCTCGCCGGTCATCCGGTGCAGGAGGCCGCATGAGCTCGTCGCTGATCGATCGGGTGCGTGAGCGCCTGGTTGCCGAATCGTCGTCCCTGAGCCCGGGTGTGGTGGCCGCGGCGATCCGGGCCGAGTCGGGTGGGCTGCTCGGCGACACCGAGGTGTTGAGCAATCTCCGGTTGCTGGAAACCGAACTGACCGGAGCCGGAATCCTCGAACCGCTGCTGTGCGGGCCGACCACCACCGATGTGCTGGTCACCGCGCCTGATGCGGTATGGGTGGACGACGGCGACGGATTGCACCGCAGCACAATACGATTCGCCGACGAGGAGGCGGTGCGCCGGTTGGCGCAGCGGTTGGCGCTGCTGGCCGGGCGGCGGCTCGATGAGGCACAGCCCTGGGTGGATGGTCAACTCACCGACATCGGCGCGTTCACCGTGCGCCTGCATGCGGTGCTGCCTCCCGTCGCCGCCGCGGGCACCTGCCTGTCACTGCGGGTGCTGCGCCCGGCGACGCAGAACCTCGACTCTCTCACCGCATCTGGCGCGATCCCGCCTCCGGCTGCCGATCTGCTGCGCGCGATCATTCGGGCCAGGCTGGCGTTTCTGATCTCGGGTGGCACCGGCTGCGGTAAGACCACGCTGTTGGCCGCGGCGCTCGGGGCGGTCGCCGCCAATGAACGCATCGTCTGCGTCGAGGATGCCGCCGAGCTGGCTCCGGCGCACCCGCATCTGGTCAAGCTGGTGGCCCGCGGTGCCAATGTCGAGGGCGTCGGTGAGATCACGGTTCGCGATCTGGTCAGGCAGGCGCTGCGGATGCGTCCGGATCGGATCGTGGTCGGTGAGGTGCGCGGAGCCGAGGTGGTGGACCTGCTGGCCGCCCTCAATACCGGCCACGACGGCGGGGCGGGCACGGTCCATGCCAACAACCCGGCGGAAGTGCCGGCCCGGCTGGAGGCCCTCGGTGCGCTCGGCGGCCTGGACCGCGCGGCGCNGAGCTCGATCCGGTTGATCGTCATGTGCACCGGCCGCCAACCGTCCTCGGTGCGCATCCGCAGCACGGCGGCGGTGACCCCGCTGCCGAACTCGGTGGTCATCCTGGCCATGTGCCGGGCATCGGTCGGGTGGATGCGGGCCGGCCCGCCGTCGCGGTTGCGCCAGTCGAAGAACGGCGCGGGATCGTCGAGCCATTTCAACAACTTCCAGTTGTCCAGGTCGACGAGGGCCCGGTGCACGCCGGGCCGGGCCAGCCCGTTGAGGATGCGTTGGGCCAGCGTGTCGGGGGCGACCACCGCTTTCTCACGTTCGCTGCGCCAGTTCATCGCCCGGCAGATCAGCCGGTCGGAGCCGTCGTCGCGTGGTTCCCGGATCACTCGGGCCACGAAACCCACCGTGATGAGCTCGCCGTGGTGATCGGTGACGTCCCAGGTGGTGCACAACGTGTTGCCGACCACGGGTTTGATCGTCATGGCCAGCACCTTGGCCTCGCTGCCGTTGAGATCCCTGGCCGGCAGGTCGTCGGCGAAGGCCCGATCGTGGGTGGCTTCGGTTTCCGGATTCATCCCGCTGTTGTGCAGGGATTCGGGCGTGTCGGTGGCCACGCCCGCCGTGAGGTCCCAGACCAGCGGTCCGGGAACGGGGCGCTGCGGCGGATCGACGTCGGTCGGCCCGATCCAGACATGCACCCCGTGGATGTGGCCGTCGGACATCCGCACCACCTCGGTGCGGATCACGCGGTCGTTCTTGGGGGTGATGCTGCTGAGGGCCTGTCCGCCCAGCACGGTTTCCCTGATCGCGCTCTGAATTGCCATCAGGTGCGGATTCCGTCGCAGGAACACACTGATCGGGACGAGATTCTTCGTCTGCAAACCTCGCGCGACCACAACAGGCTCGCTACCCAGTGTCTCCACGAGCAGCCAGTCGTGGGTCATACGCGGCATTTTACCGGCGCGCCGAACGTGGTCGGCAGGCACAACGACGACGGAATCCGCACCTGCCGGCTGCGGATTCCGTCCCCAGATCGGCCGAGTGGGGGCTGCCGGCTTGCAAACATGAGTGAGTTCACGTAATTTTCCTGTGCGCCCGGCCTCCGGGATTGGGAACGGATCGAGTTGTCCGACCGTTCGTCGCAACGTCTGCGTGTTCGGCGTGGCCGGATGCAGCCACGTAGTTGTCGATCCGTGTAGTCGGCCGTCGAGGGGTCGGCCGTCAACACGGTCGGGGGATCGCTGAGGACGTACTCAGCGCGCCGAGCACCAGACGCAGCACTCGCACCGCGCCGGATTTGTCCAGCGGGTCATTGCCGTTGCCGCACTTCGGTGACTGCACGCACGACGGGCAGCCGTTCGGACATTCACACGCCTCGATCGCGTCGGCCGTCGCACCCCACCAGGTGCTCAGGTTGCGGAATCCGCGGTCGGCGAAGCCGGCACCGCCGGGATAGCCGTCGTAGACGAAGATCGACGGCAGGCCGTCCACCGGACCCACGGCCGTCGAGACCCCGCCGATGTCGCCGCGGTCGCAGCTGGCCACCAGCGGCAGCAGACCGATCGCCGCGTGCTCGGCGGCGTGCAGGCTCCCGGGCACCGCCAACGGATCAATGCCTCTGTCCTGCAATGCTTCCGGCGTGATCGTGCACATCACTGCCATGGTGTCCAGGGTGCTCGGCGGCATGTCCAGCTCCACGAAATCGATTACCTCGCCGTCTATTCGGCGACGCAGGTAGCCGACCACGGTATTGGTCACCGACACCGGCACCAGGCCCACCGTGACCGCGCCGAAGCTGCGGCGCTCGCCGGGGCCGGTGACGGAGATGTCGGTGAGTTCCCTGGCGAACGTGCTGTAACCGGGATCGGCGGCATAGACGAACGCCACCCCGTCCTCGAACGACAGCGAGTCGACCAGATAGGTCTCGCCCTGGTGCAGGTACACCGCGCCCGGGTGCAGCGAGGCGGCGGCCCGCCCGGCGCCTGTGCTGCCCAGCATCCGGCCGGTGTCGGCCTCCAGGATCGCGATCTGGCCGCCGCTGGAGCCGCGGATGTCGACCGCCGGGTGCGGGTCCACGCCGGGCGCGGGAAAGTACCCGCCCGGGCGCTTGCGCAGTAAGCCGTCGTCGACGAGGTCTTCGGCCACCGCCTCGGCGTCCCACCCGCGGACCTCGGTCTCGGTGAGCGGCAACTCGGCTGCCGCACAGAGCAATTGCGGGCCGAGTACGTGCGGATTCGTCGGGTCGATCACCACCCGCTCGATCGGTTTGTCCAGCAAGGCCGCCGGATGGTGCACCAGGTAGGTGTCCAGCGGATCGTCGCGGGCGATCAACACGATCAGCGCGCCCTGCCCGCGTCGTCCCGAGCGGCCGGCCTGCTGCCAGAACGACGTGACGGTGCCGGGAAAACCGGCCAGCACCACGGCATCCAGTCCGGCGATGTCGATGCCGAGTTCCAGCGCGTTGGTGGTCGCCAGCCCCCGCAGCCGTCCGTCGGCCAGCGCGTGTTCCAGCTCGCGCCGGTCCTCGGCGAGATAACCGGCCCGGTACGAGGCCACCTTGTCGGCCAGCTCCGGTGCGGTGTCCTCCAGCCGGGCGCGGGTTCCCAGCGCGGTCAGTTCGGCGCCGCGCCGCGACCGCACGAACGTCAACGTGCGCGCGCCCTCGGTCATCAAATCGGCCATCACCCGGGCGGCCTCGGCGCCGGCGGAGCGCCGTACCGGCGCGCCGTTCTCGCCGGTGAGGTCGTCGAGCAGGGCGGGCTCCCACAGTGCGATCGTGCGGGCGCCCTGCGGTGAGCCGTCCTCGGTGACCTCGGCGACGGTCTGGCCGATCAGCTCGGCGGCGGTCTCGGCCGGTGACGCGGTGGTGGCGCTGGCGAAGATCACGGTAGGGCCGACGCCGTCGGGCGCATATCTTGCGCACAACCGCAGCAGCCGGCGCAGCACCATGGCCACGTTGGAACCGAAAATGCCCCGGTAGTAATGGCATTCGTCGATCACGATGAACTTGAGGTGCCGGAGGAACACCGCCCAGCGGGCGTGGTTGCGCAACAGCGACAGGTGAATCATGTCCGGATTGGAGAAGATCCACCGCGACCGTTCTCTGGCGAACCGGCGCACCTCGGTCGCGCTGTCACCGTCATACGGCGCGGGCGCGACGTCGCGCAATGCGTCGACGGTGTCGCTCAGCTGCTGCGCGGTGCGCAGCTGGTCGTGCCCGAGCGCCTTGGTCGGCGACAGGTAGAGCACCCGCGCCTGTCGATCCTCGGCCAGCGTCGACAGAATCGGTAGTTGATAGGCCAACGACTTTCCCGACGCCGTTCCGGTGGAGATCACCACGTGTTGCCCGGCGTGGGCCAACTCGGCCGCCGCGAGTTGATGCGACCACGGCGCGGCGATGCCCCGGTCTCCCAACGCCTGAACGACCTCCGGATGGGCCCAATTCGGCCAGTGCAACGGTTTGCCGTGTCGCGGAGGTAAATCCGCAACATGGCGTAGCGGATCTTCGCCGGCCGGGGTGCCCTCGACAGCGCAAGCGAGCAGCTCACGGCCGAAATCTGACCCCTGATCCAACACTGTTCTTCCTCCTGCGCAGCACCCCGCCGATGTCGGCCCGGTTTTGTAAACGAATTGTTCACCACGCGCCGCATGCCGAGACTGTCGCAGCAGCCCCGAACATGATTGACTGATCACGGTCGCAGCTTCTGTGTTTGTACTCGCACTCGCAGGATCGTCGTTGCGATCGCGGTTCCTGCGAGGGTTGTAGGTCGGGTCAGTTCCGGGCGACTCCACGAAGGTATGGCGGTCGGAACGGGCCCGGTACGCCGGAAGTCGGTGGACCGCACCCGGTTGAAAGAGAAGGAAAGAACAAAAGATGCCACAGGGAACTGTGAAGTGGTTCAACGCGGAGAAGGGCTTCGGCTTCATTGCTCCGGAGGACGGCTCTGCCGACGTGTTTGTCCACTACACGGAAATCCAGGGCAGCGGATTCCGCACCCTGGAGGAGAACCAGAAGGTTGAGTTCGAGGTCGGCCAGAGCCCCAAGGGGCCGCAGGCCACGGGTGTTCGGGCCATCTGAGCCAAACAAACCCAACGAGACGCCCCCGTGTGAGTCCATACCGGACACCGCGGGGGTGTTCTCGTTTTTGCGGCTCGAGCTGGCTTAGTGTCGATTCGTGAGCCAGCTGTCCTTCTTCTCGGCCGAGTCGGTGCCGCCCGCGGTGGCCGACCTGACCGGGGTGCTCGCCGGGCCGGGGCAGGTTGTGCTGGGCGCCAATGGCGGCGAGCAGGCGGCCCGGATTTCGGTGGTGGTCGACGAGCTGTGGCGCGCTCACGGCCTGGCCGAGATGATCAGCGACGCCGGCCTGGTGCCCGAGATCGCCCGGACCGACGAGAACACCCCGCTGGTGCGCACGGCGCTGGATCCCCAGCTGACGCTCATCGCGCGGGAGTGGACCCGGGGTGCGGTCAAGACGGTGCCGCCCGGGTGGCTGCCCGGCTCGCGTGAGCTACGGGCCTGGACGCTGGCGGCCGGGACGCCCGAGGCCGACGACCGCTATCTGCTCGGGCTGGACCCGCATGCACCCGATACGCACGCTCCGCTGGCCGCGGCCATGATGCGGGTGGGAATCGCCCCGACCCTGATCGGGACCAGGGGCTCGCATCCGGCGCTGCGGATCAGCGGGCGACGACGGCTGTCGCGCCTGGTAGAGAACGTCGGCGAAGCACCGGGGGACGCGGCGGCGACGGCCTACTGGCCACGTATTTAATGGTGCACACGCGGAGAGCCGGTTTGCGTAGGCTCGCGCGTAATGCGAAATTGTCAGTTGCCGGGCGTGGCGCGGCAACTATAGAAGTGGAGCGTAAGCACAGTTGGCTGGCGATAGCGGCAGCGGTAGCAAGGGGAACATCCGGCGACTCGTGATTGTCGAGTCGCCGACCAAGGCGCGCAAGATCGCCGGCTACCTGGGCTCCAATTATGTTGTCGAATCCTCCCGCGGACACATCCGCGACCTGCCGCGCAATGCCGCGGACGTGCCCGCCAAGTACAAATCCGAGCCGTGGGCCCGGCTCGGGGTCAATGTCGACGACAACTTCGAACCGCTCTACATCGTCAGCCCCGAGAAGAAGAGCACCGTCACCGAGCTCAAGGACCTGCTCAAGGGCGTCGACGAGCTCTATCTCGCGACGGACGGTGACCGCGAGGGTGAGGCGATCGCCTGGCACCTGCTGGAGACGCTGAAGCCCAAGGTGCCCGTGAGGCGGATGGTGTTCCACGAGATCACCGAGCCGGCCATCCGGGCGGCCGCCGAAAACCCGCGTGACCTGGACATCGCGCTCGTCGACGCGCAGGAAACCCGCCGTATCCTCGACCGGCTCTACGGCTACGAAGTTTCGCCCGTGCTGTGGAAGAAGGTTGCGCCGAAGCTGTCGGCCGGCCGGGTGCAGTCGGTGGCCACCCGCATCATCGTGCAGCGCGAACGGGAGCGCATGGCGTTCCGCAGCGCCGGCTACTGGGACGTCACCGCCGAGCTCGACGCCTCCGTGTCCGATCCGCAGGCCACGCCACCCAAGTTCACCGCCAAGCTCAACACCGTCGACGGCCGCCGCGTCGCGACCGGTCGCGATTTCGACTCGCTGGGCCAGGTTCGCAAGCCCGACGAGGTGCTGGTGCTCGACGAGGCCAGCGCCGGAGCCCTGGCGAGCGGGCTGCGCGGGGCGCAACTGGCGGTCAGCTCCGTCGAGCAGAAGCCGTACACGCGCAAGCCCTACGCGCCGTTCATGACGTCGACGCTGCAACAGGAAGCCGCCCGCAAGCTGCGGTTCTCCTCGGAGCGCACCATGAGCATCGCGCAGCGGCTGTACGAGAACGGCTACATCACCTACATGCGTACCGACTCGACGACGTTGTCGGACTCGGCCATCAATGCTGCCCGCAACCAGGCTCGTCAGCTCTACGGCGACGAGTACGTGCATCCGTCGCCGCGGCAGTACACCCGCAAGGTCAAGAACGCCCAGGAGGCGCACGAGGCCATCCGGCCCGCCGGTGACGTGTTCCAGACCCCGGGGCAGCTGCACGCGCAGCTCGACACCGACGAGTTCCGGCTCTACGAACTGATCTGGCAGCGCACGGTGGCCTCGCAGATGGCCGACGCGCGCGGCACCACGCTGTCGCTGCGCATCGCCGGTACCGCCCGTGGCGGCGAGCAGGTCGTCTTCAACGCCTCCGGTCGCACCATCACCTTCCCCGGCTTCCTCAAGGCCTACGTCGAGAGCCTCGACGAGCAGCAGGGCGGCGAGGCCGACGACGCCGAGAGCCGCCTGCCGAACCTGACCCAGGGCCAGCGCGTCGACGCCGCCGACCTGACCGCCGACGGCCACCAGACCAGCCCGCCGGCCCGCTACACCGAGGCCTCGCTGATCAAGGCCCTCGAAGAGCTGGGCATCGGCCGCCCGTCGACCTACAGCTCGATCATCAAGACCATCCAGGACCGCGGCTACGTGGTCAAAAAGGGCAGTGCGCTGGTTCCGTCCTGGGTTGCCTTCGCTGTGGTGGGCCTGCTGGAGCAGCACTTCGGCCGGCTGGTGGACTACGACTTCACCGCGGCCATGGAGGACGAGCTCGACGAGATCGCCAACGGTCAGGAGCAGCGCACCAACTGGCTGTCGAACTTCTACTTCGGCGGTGAGCACGGAGTCGAGGGCTCGATCGCCCGGGCCGGTGGCCTCAAGCATCTGGTCGGCGGGAACCTCGAAGGCATCGACGCGCGAGAAGTCAACTCGATCAAGCTCTTTGACGATGACGAGGGTCGCGCGATCGTAGTTCGGGTGGGCCGCAACGGGCCGTACCTGGAGCGGATGATTGCCGATCCGGACAATCCGGGCGAGCTCAAGCCGCAGCGGGCCAACCTCAAGGATGAGCTGACCCCCGATGAGCTGACGCTCGAGTTGGCCGAAAAGGCTTTCGCCACACCGCAAGAGGGTCGGGTGCTGGGCGTTGATCCGGCCACGGGGCACGAGATCGTCGCCAAGGATGGACGTTTCGGTCCTTACGTCACCGAGATCCTGCCGGAACCCCCGGAGGATCCGGACGCGGGGACGACGGCCAAGAAGGGCAAGAAGCCCACCGGACCCAAGCCGCGCACCGGATCCCTGTTGCGCTCAATGGATCTGGAGACGGTGACGCTCGACGACGCGCTCAAGCTGTTGTCGTTGCCACGCGTGGTCGGAGTCGACCCGTCCAACAACGAGGAGATCACCGCGCAGAACGGCCGCTACGGCCCATACCTCAAGCGTGGCACCGACTCTCGTTCGCTGGCCACCGAGGAGCAGATGTTCACCATCACCCTCGAGGAAGCGCTCAAGATCTACGCCGAGCCCAAGCGCCGGGGGCGCCAGGCCGCTGCGGCCCCGCCGCTGCGCGAGCTAGGCACCGACCCGGCCTCGGGCAAGCCGATGGTGATCAAGGACGGCCGCTTCGGGCCCTACGTCACCGACGGTGAGACCAACGCGAGCCTGCGCAAGGGCGACGACGTCGCCTCGATCACCGACGAGCGGGCTTCGGAGCTGCTGGCGGACCGGCGGGCTCGTGGGCCGGCCAAGAAGGCCGCCAAGAAGGCGCCTGCGAAGAAGGCCGCCGCCAAAAAGGCCGCTGCCAAGAAGGCACCGGCGAAGAAGGCCGCCGCCAAGAAGGCCTGACGCTTCTAGCCCGTCACGTCGCTTTCGGCCTGGCGCTCCAGGTCGCGCGGCAGCACCAGGTTCATCGGGCGGGCCAGCTGGGTGGGCACGGTGCGGCCGCGCAGTTCCACGATCTCGCCCACGTCCCAACTCAGCGCCTCGGCATCCAGGGCACCGCTGACCGCGATCGCCGAGGCCAGCACGTGGCCCTCTTCCAGCTTCGCGAGCTCCGTGAGCCGCGCGGCCTCGTTGACCGGGTCGCCGATCACGGTGTACTCGAAACGGGCCTGAGCGCCGATGTGGCCGGCGATCGCCCGCCCGGCCGAGACGCCGATACCGAACTCGATGTCGGTGCCCAGCACGCTGAGCAGCTCGTCGTGCAGTTCACGCGAGGCGGCCAGCGCACCCCCGGACGCGTCGGGATGCTCGATCGGTGCCCCGAAGATGGCCAGGGCCGCGTCACCCTGGAACTTGTTGACGAAGCCGCCGTGCCGGTTGACCGTGTCGACGATGACCCGGAAGAACTCGTTGAGCAGGTTCACCACGTCGCCGGCCGGGATTGTCGACGCCAGGTGCGTCGACCCCACCAGGTCCACGAAGAGCACCGCCACGTCGCGTTCCTGACCGCCCAGCTCGGTGCCGCGCTCCAGCGCCCGGCGGGCGACGTCCTCGCCCACGTAGCGGCCGAACAGGTCGCGAAGGCGTTGCCGCTCGGCGAGCTCGCGCACCATGTCGTTGAACCCGGCCTGCAGGAGGCCGAGCTCGCTGGCGTCGTAGATCTGCATGTGCGCGTTGTAGTTTCCGCGCTGCACCTCGCCGAGCGCCCAGCGCAGCTGGCGCAGCGGGTCGGCGATCGACATCGCCACGAGCACGGTGCCGGACAGCCCGATCACCAGCGCCGCGATCGCCAGCAGCAACAGCGGGGTGATCAAGCGGTCGGTGGAGGCGGTCAGGATGGAGAATTTGCTGGCCACCAGGGCCAGCACGATCGCCAGCACCGGCACGCCGGTGGACAGCACCCAGGTGAGCACCTGGCGCAGGATCACGCCCGGTGCGTGGAAGTTCTCCGGCACCCCGCCGCGCAGCGCCGCCACGGCGACCGGGCGCAACACCCGCTCGGACTGCAGATACCCGATGATCGCGGTGGCGGTGGCGCCCAGCGCGGTGGCCACCAGGACCACGGGAGCCGACTTACTGGCCACCGGCCAGCTGGCCACGATGAACACGATCGAGCCCAGGAACCAGTTCGTGACGCTGATCAGGGTGCGGTAGAACGGCATCTTCAGGGCCCGCGCCCGGGCCAGCTCGGTGATGCTGGGGTCCGTTTTGGCAGACAGGGTGTCGCGGCGCTGCCACCGGATCACCGGGATCAGCAGCCGCAGGGCCAGGTAGGCGCCGACGGTGAACGACACGAACAGATACCCCAGGAAGATCGCCAGGTTGAACACCGGCAGGTCCTGGAGCTGGATGCGATCCTCCGGCGGGAGGCCGAACCGGAGGAAGCCGAGCACGAACAGCGCGCCGATGATGTCGGCCTGCAGCATGCCCAGCGTGAACACCGGCCACGGGGTGCGCGCGACCCATCGCGCGAATGCACCGATTCGCGCGACGGGTATGGGCTCCGTGGTCACCCGTTTACCGTATCGGGCCGCGGGGACGTTGAGCGCCGCTGTGACGTGGTTGTGTCGGCTTGACCACTACTGTTGAGTGCGATGAGCGGGGTTTTTTCGCGTCTGGTGGGCCAGCACGCCGTGGAACAGGAGCTGGTGACGGCCGCGATGGCGGCCCGGGGTGATTCGCCACACAGTGGCACCACCGTCGGGACCATGACACATGCGTGGCTGATCACCGGTCCGCCCGGATCAGGGCGTTCGGTGGCCGCGTTGTGCTTCGCGGCGGCGCTGCAGTGCACGTCCGAGGGGGTTCCGGGGTGCGGCGAGTGCCGTGCCTGCACCACCACGATGGCCGGAACCCACGCCGACGTGCGGCGCATCGTGCCCGAGGGGTTGTCCATCGCCGTCAAGGAGATGCGCGAGATCGTCCAGATCGCCTCGCGCCGGCCCGGGACCGGGCGGTGGCAGATCGTGGTGATCGAGGATGCTGACCGGCTCACCGAAGGGGCGGCGAATGCGCTGCTCAAGGTGGTGGAGGAGCCGCCGCCGTCGACGGTGTTCCTGTTGTGCGCGCCGTCGGTGGACCCCGAGGACATCGCGATCACGCTGCGCTCCCGCTGCCGGCACGTCGCGCTGACCACACCGTCGGTGGATGCCATCGCCGACGTGCTGATCTCCGGTGACGGACTGCCGGAGGCGGATGCCCGCTGGGCGGCGTCGGTCAGCGGCGGTCACGTGGGCCGCGCACGGCGGCTGGCGACCGATNGCGGCGGCAGAAATCCCGCCAGACCAGGGCCTCCCGCGACGCGCTCGACCGGGCGTTGATCGATCTGGCTACCTACTTCCGCGATGCCCTGCTGGTGTCGTCGGGAGCCACGGCGGTGACCGCCAACCACCCGGACATGGCCGAGAAAGTGGAGGCCATGGCCGCGCACGTGCCACCGGACCGGCTGCTGCGCTGCATCGAGGCGGTGCTGGAATGCCGGGAAGCGCTGGCCACCAACGTCAAGCCGAAGTTCGCGGTCGACGCCATGGTGGCCACCGTCGGGCAGGCGTTGCGTGGGTGACTTTGGTCCTGGCTGACCTCTGCCGTAGACTCGTGCCGCCCGGTCTGCCGGGTGCGCCACCTTAGCTCAGTCGGTAGAGCAATTCACTCGTAATGAATAGGTCAGGAGTTCGATTCTCCTAGGTGGCTCCATGTTTTAGGCGACCAGCGCGTTGACTTTGAATCCACGCACACCGCTCCCGGCACAACTGCGGCGTCAGCTCAAAGTCAACGCAAAGGCTCTAGTCCTTGCTCAGCGCTTCACGCGCCACGTTGCGGGCGGTATTCGCGGCGGGGAACCCCGCGTAGCCACTGGCGTGATAAATGACCTCGGCGATCTCGTCCTCGGTGAGGCCGTTCCTGAGCCCGATCCGGACATGCGACTTGAACTCATCGGTGGCGCGCAGGGCGATCAGGATGCCCATGGTGACCAGACTGCGGTCACGACGGCTCAGGCCGTCGCGGCTCCACAGCCGACCGAAGACATTGTCGACGCCGATCGCCATCAGTTCATCGCCGAAGGTTCCGTCCGGTTCGACAACGTCGGCCGGCATGTGCGGAACCATCTCCTGGAGGACACGCAGACCCTCTTCGCGTACATCTGTCATGCCTGTCAGCTTGGCATGAGGTCAGGGCTACTCCCCAGTGGCAGTGATGACGACGACCGGTGCGTCCTCGGCAAGGAACGCTTTGGACTTGATTTTGGTGCTGGTGAATGCCGCGTCCAACTGAGGACCGGAAAGGTAGCCGCTTTGCGGAAGCAAATCGTGCAACGACTCCCAGACGTCCGGCCAGTTCGTGGTCGGAATCGGGCGGTACTTCGTCTTCAGATCATCAGCGGTGGACGGCGTCAGCTCAACGATGCTGTCGATCCAATACAAAGACGGTCCAGGGACCTCGGGATCACCCATGTCTCCGCTGACCCACGAGGCGGCGACAGGCGACCCGAGCGCGGGGAAGCGCTTGGTCAACGGTTCCAGCTCATGCCGGACTGGGTTGGAGGTGGTCTTGCCTGCGGGAGCGGTCACGGTTCTCTCCATCTGTTGCCCATCAAGTGAACTGGGGAAACACGCTGAAAGCGCGACAGCGACCAATGTCAGTGGCAGCGCTACAGCGCTAACCCTGCTCACCCCACGAGAATTCGTCACGGCAGCGTCACTCCTCCGGTGTTGCGATTGTTGTCGGGCGGTCGCACGCCACCTGGACTGCCTCTGCCATCCACACGGTCCTCGCGTCCGGGATTGAATTGTGGTTGGCCACCCTGATCGGCGCTCGGCGCATTGCCCAATTCCCAGGTGACGGTTCGGGTGACTTCCCCGTGTGAGTCGAAAGGCCTGGCCCATCCCAGTTCCGTGAATCTGCCATTCTCGTTGTCAGATGCTCCGGTGCCGATATCAGACTGGCCTCGATTGAAGTTGTAGTGGTCTTCGGCATGCACCGTGACTGTCATCGTGACCGTGTTGCCTTCAACCTTGACGTCAGCGCTGCTCCACTGTTGGTATCCGCCAACGGCTTTCTGCCAGTTTTCTGTGGTGGGGTAATTCGCGGTCGGATTTGGATCGCCTGTCATCGAAAACGACGTGTTGCCTGCCCGGATCAATTCCTCGGCTCCGCGCTGCGCGCGGCTGATCTGATCATCGACGTTGGCGCGTATGCCCGGGTCCTCGCGGTAGGCCTCCTCGTAGTCAAATTCGATTGGCCGACCGTCGTTATCCCAATAATGCCGGTACATTTGGGTTGCGTCATCGAGGTCTCCGCGCAGCAATCTGCCACCGGCGAGCTTCGCCTCCCATTCGGCCCGCTTGAGGTAATCGCGCGGGCCGGGCTCAGCGGAGTTGTACTCGAAGTCCTCGTCCCAGTGGATATCGGGTTTCGTAGGGGGGCCGATGACAAACTCTGATCCGCCGGGCTCCCCCGGTTGCGACCCAGGCTCGCCCGGCTTTTCGTCGGATTTCTGCTCATCCCCGGGCTTGTCCTGTGGTGAGCTGCTGCCCTCCTCGTCCCGCGTGAACCTTTGACTCGTCAGCCCGTCGTACTCGTTCTTGATCCCCGTGACTCGAGTGCCGATCCCGAACATGTCCCGGTTGGCGTTCTGCACCGTGGTGTTGACCTGGCTGATGCCCTGGTTGGCGATCGGAATGAGTTTGTTCTCCCGATCTTGGGCGCTGGTCGGCGGCAGCGAGGCGACCATGCTCTCGACCCAGGACTTGGTGGCATCGAGTTGATTGCGTCCGTTGGTTACGACGTTGGCGGCGTTGGTGACCTCGGCGGCCATCCTCCTGTCGAGGTCAGCCAGCTTTTCGTAGACGCCGGCATGCTCTGTGTTGGCAGCGGCATAGGCCTGCGACGCCGTGCCCTGCCAGCGGTCGTCTGGGGCAGCCGACTCGATCATGCCCTTCATTCGTATCAGCTGAGAGGCGCTGCTGTTGTGGTCGTTGCCGTCGGTGGGGGTGCCTTCCCCAAAGGTGGCTCTGGCTTTATTCCACGTGGAGTAGAAGCCATCCAGCGCGCTCACAGAACGTCCCCCTCAAGAGGTTCCCGACAGTTGACCGTCAGTATCTCAGCACGGGAATCATCGGGGTGCCAGGAATCCGACGGGCCCGGGGGAGATGCAGACCGACAGGGCGGCGGTGTTGGCGCTCACCGAAATCGATTGCCCCGCGCCGGGCAGCCGGACGAAGACGCGGTTGAGCCCGGGTCGCACCGGGACCTTCACCTCGGGGCCTTCGGCCAGGGCCATGGTCAACGACCCGTCGCTGTTGGCCAGGTAGTTGATCTCGGCGGTCCAGTCGGCCGGCAGCAGTGGCCCGTCGAGTGGCATGACGGCGGGTTCGTCGGGTTGGATCAGGAATCCGCATTTGGGTGCGGGACCCTCGACGATGGTGCGCACCCAGGTCACTTTCGCCGGAACCAGCGTCCCGGTCCGGTCGAACATGCGCAGATCGGTTGTGGCCGAGGCGAACTCGGGTCGGGGCGAGGCCAGGGCGAACATGTGGCTGGCCAGGTTCTCCGGGGCGGCGACGCGCTGCAGGATCAGCGGGTCGACCTCCTGGTCCAGCAGGGGCGCGGCGGGGGAGGTGGCAGCCAATGACGCCCGGGCATTGTTCAAGTACGCCGGCACGGGGCTGTCCTGCCAGACCTTCAAGAAGGTGAAGGTCGAATACAGGCTGCTCACCACGAAAAGCACTGCTACGCCGACACATATCGCCGACCGGGCCGGCGACGCGGAGAACCGTGCGCTCCGGTTCGGCGCGCAGAATCCGACGGCGGCCAGCAGGGCCAGCACCACCACCAGGTCCGGCAGGTAGCGCAGGGTCTGCGCCAACTCCAACGCGGTGAACCGCGACGAGCGCATCAGATAGATCGGAATCTGGCAGGCGACGGCATAGCCCAACGCCACCACCAGCACCGGCCAGATGCGGGCCTTGCGCACCAGCACCACCGCGATGGCGACGACCAGAACCACCCAGCCCAGCACCGTCACCGAGACGGGCGGCGTGGCCCATGGCGAGGCCGGCGCCCAGCGCTGCCAGGACCATGGCCCGCCCACCAGGCCCGGCACGATGCCGTGGGTGAACGAGCGGCTCAGCAGGTCCCAGGTCATCGCGACGTCGAAGCTCCAGCGCTTCTGGTCGACGACGAGCAGATACACCCCGATCCAGGCGACCAGAAGCGCCAGGGACCCGACCCATAGCCGAAGACCGCGCTGCCAGACCTCGCGCACGGAAAAGGTGCCCGTCACGTACCCGAGCAGCGCCACCACCGCGAAGGCCACGAATGGGATCACGGCGGCCTTCTCGAAGAACAGCAGCCCGCCCAGAAAGACGAGCACACCGACGACCGCGTGCCGGGGGTTCCCGGTCCGCACCAGCAGTACGGCCTCACCGACCACCCACGCCAGCGCCGCCTGCATGGGCAGCGTGTTCAGCCCGGCTGCCCACCACGCGAACCCGGGCAGGGCCAGTGGGGTGAACAGCGCGAAGGTCAGCGGGATCAGCAGCACCGGCCGCCAGCCCAGGATCACCCACAGCGCCCGCAGCAGTGCCAGCGAGGCCAGCAGCTGCAACACCACCAGGCTCAGTGCGGCCAGCACCCAGGAGAACGGTGCCAGCCGGGTGACCGCGCCGGACGCCAGGAACGCCGCGGGCATGACGTGGCCGTCGTGGTCGTCGAACAGGAACGACGGCGACAGCAGATTCTGGGTGCCGGCCCGGCCGATCAGGATCAGATCGTCCCAGTAGAAATAGCCGCCGAATGCGAGGATCGCCCGGATCACCAGGTGCAGCGCGATCAGCGCGGCGGCTGTGCGGGCGATCTTGTTCACTCTTGCCGACTGTACGGACACAGCGGGGCCACACTCGTCGTCGGTATGGTGTGGCCGTGCGAACACTGGTGACAGGAGCGGCAGGTTTCATCGGATCGACGCTGGTCGATCGGCTGCTGGCGGACGGGCACAGCGTCGTCGGGCTCGACGACCTGAGCTCGGGACGGGCAGAGAACCTCAGCAGCGCCGACAACAGCGACAACTTCGAGTTCGTCAAGGCCGACATCGTGGACGCGGACCTGCTGGGCCTGCTCAAGGACACGCAGCCCGAGGTGATTTTCCACCTGGCCGCGCAGATTTCGGTCAAGCGTTCGGTGGACGATCCGCAACTGGATTCCACGGTGAACGTGGTGGGCGTGGTTCGGTTGGCCGAGGCGGCCCGCCAGGCCGGTGTGCGCAAGGTGGTGCACACATCCTCGGGCGGCTCGGTCTACGGCACCCCGCCGTCCTACCCGACGAGCGAGGACGCCCCGACCAATCCGGCGTCGCCGTATGCGGCAGGCAAGGTGGCCGGCGAGGTGTACTTCAACATGTTCCGCAATCTGTACAACCTGGATTGCTCGCACATCGCCCCGGCCAACGTCTACGGTCCGCGTCAGGATCCGCACGGTGAGGCCGGTGTGGTGGCGATCTTCGCCCAGGCGCTGCTGGCCGGGCGGCCCACCAAGATCTTCGGCGACGGTTCCGACACCCGTGACTATGTGTACGTCGACGACGTCGTCGACGCGTTCGTCAAGGCGTCCGGGACCGACGGCGGCGGTCAGCGGTTCAACGTCGGCACCGGGGTGGAGACCTCGACCCGCGAGATGCACACCGCGATCGCGTTGGCGGTCGGCGCGGCCGACGAGCCGGAGATGCACCCGCCGCGACTCGGCGACCTGCGTCGTTCCCAACTCGACATCAGCCGGGCCCGTGACGTGCTCGGCTGGCGGCCGCAGGTGGATCTGGCTGCGGGTATCCCGAAGACGGTCGAATTCTTCCGGAGTAATTCTCAGTAAAAGATTGTGAGTACTCACTTTCTGCTCTAGCGTTGCGTCATGTCCTACGACGTCATCGTTCGCAACGGCCTGTGGTTCGACGGCACCGGCACCCATCCGCGGGTCCGCACGCTGGGTATTCGTGGCGGGGTGGTGGCCACCGTGTCCGCCACGCCGCTCGACGAGACCGGGTGTCCGGACGTCATCGACGCCGGCGGCAAGTGGGTGCTGCCCGGCTTCGTCGACGTGCACACCCACTACGACGCCGAGGTACTGCTCGATCCGGGCCTTCGGGAATCGGTGCGGCACGGCGTCACCACCGTGCTGCTGGGCATGTGCTCGCTCTCGACGGTCTACTCCGACGCCGACGACGCTGCCGATCTGTTCAGCCGGGTCGAGGCGGTCCCGCGTCAGTTCGTGGTGGGCGCCCTGAACCAGCACCGGACCTGGTCGGGTCCGGCCGAATACGTGAAGGCCATCGATGAGCTGCCGCTCGGCCCGAATGTCGCGTCGCTGCTTGGGCATTCGGATTTGCGCGCCTCGGTGCTCGGCCTGGACCGCGCCACCACCCGCGGGGTCACCCCGACCGACGCCGAGCTGGAAACCATGGCGGCCAAGCTCGACGAGGCGCTTGAGGCGGGCATGCTCGGCATGTCGGGCATGGATGCGGCGATCGACAAGCTCGACGGGGACCGGTTCCGGTCCCGCGCCTTGCCGTCGACGTTCGCCACCTGGCGGGAGCGCAGGCGGTTGATCAAGGTGCTGCGCAAGCGCGGACGGATGCTGCAGAGTGCGCCGAGTACGGCCAAAGCCTATGAGGCACTGAACTTCTTCCTGGAGAGCAGCGGCCTGTTCGGCCGGCGCCCGGGCGTGCGGATGAGCCTGCTGGTCTCGGCCGACGCGAAGTCCGCGCCCGCCGCGGTGCACGTGCTGGGCCCGGGCGTCCGGTTGCTCAACCGAATCCTGGGTGCCAAGGTGCGGTTCCAGCATCTGCCGGTGCCGTTCGAATTGTATTCGGACGGAATCGATCTGCCGGTGTTCGAGGAGTTCGGCGCGGGGACGGCCGCGCTGCATCTCAAAGATCAGCTCGAGCGCAACAAGCTGCTCGCCGACCCCGAGTACCGCCGCCGGTTCCGCAAGTCGTTCGACCGGCGCGTGCTCGGACCGACCCTGTGGCACCGTGACTTCCACGACGCCACCATCGTGGAATGCCCCGACCAGACGCTGATCGGCAAGAGCTTCGGGCAGATCGCCGATGAGCGCGGCATCCACCCGCTCGACGCCTTCCTCGACGTGCTCGTCGACAACGGTGAGCGCAACGTGCGCTGGACCACCATCGTGGCCAACAACCGGCCGAAGTACCTGGACCGGCTGGCCAAGGATCCATCGGTGCACATGGGGTTCTCGGATGCCGGTGCGCACCTGCGCAACATGGCCTTCTACAACTACCCGGTGAAGCTGCTCAAGCGGGTGCGTGACGCCCAGCTCGCCGGCCGGCCGTTCATGACCACCGAGCACGCCGTGCACCGGTTGACCGGCGAGGTGGCCGACTGGTTCGGCGTCGCGGCGGGCACGCTGCGCCAAGGGGACCGGGCCGACTTCGTCGTGCTCGACCCGGCCGGCCTGAACGACACCGTCGAGGCGTACCACGAGGAAGAGGTCCCGTTCTACGGCGGCCTGAGCCGCATGGTGAACCGCAGCGACGACGCCGTCGTCGTGACCGCGGTCAACGGGCAGGTGGTGTTCCGCAACGGGCAGTTCCGCGACGGCTACGGTGAGTCGGTGAAATCGGGTCGCTATCTGAGGGCCGGCGCGCAGCAGCTGGACCATACGCCGGTCTGAGATGGCCAGAACGCAACAGCAGCGCCGCGAGGAAACCGTCGCCCGCCTCCTCGACGCCGGTATCCAGACGATCATCGAGGTCGGCTACGCCAAGGCTTCGGCGGCGGTGATCGCCAAGCGGGCCAAGGTTTCCGACGGCGCGCTGTTCCGGCATTTCCCGACCATGAGCGACTTCATGGCGGCCACGGCGCAGGAGGTGGCGCGCCGTCAGCTGGAGTTGGGCAGCAAGCTCGTCGCGGAGATCCCCGCCGACCAGCCGGCGCTACCGGCGGTGCTGACGATCCTGCGGGACATCGCGGGCAGCGATACCAACACCGTGTGGCACGAGCTGATGATGGCGGCCCGCACCGACGAAAAACTGCGGGGCCCACTGCAGACGGTGCTCGCCGAATACATCGACAACATCTACGAGGTCGCCAAGACGACGCCGGGAGTCGATCAATTCCCGGAGGACGTGTTCGCCGTGCTGCTGACCATCGTGGTCAACACGTTCGACGGGGCCGCCATGGTGCGCCGTGTGCTGCCGCTGCCGGAACTGGAAGAGGCCAGGATCGCGGCGCTGACACGGCTGCTCAGTCAGTAGCCCGCGGATCCTCGTCGGGCACCCGGACGTTCTGCAGCGCGACGGCCCGGGCCAGCCGGGCGTAGCGCAGTTCGATGTCCTTGAGCCGCAGGTAGGTCGACAGCGTCACGAACACGAACGCGATGATGAGTACGTACTCCATCAGGTCCGTACCGCGGTCCACCCCAAGCCAATTGGCCACCACGGTGGTGTCGTCGGGACGCAGGATCGCATAGATGCCCGCCGCCACGAACAGCACGAAACCGACCTTCACCCACGCCTTGGACCGGGCGCTGCGCCGTGACCCCAACAGGTAGGCCAACAGCACCAGCACCGAGATGATCAGCAGCGCCTGGATCCAGTTCATCGGGACAGCCTCCTGCGCAACAGCCCGTCGAAGACGATGTTCACCCCGTTGAGCAGCGGCTGACCCTTCGACTTCGAGTAGTCGGTGTAGAGGATCTCGACCGGCTCCTCGACCACGCGCCACTGGTTCTCGTATGCCAGTGAGATGAACTCACCGGCGTGGCTCATGCCGTTCATGGTGAGGTCGAGTTCGTCGGCGACCCGCTTGTTGAACACCCGCAGCCCGTTGTGCGCGTCGGTGAGGCCGAGTGCGCGGCTCTGCGGGCTGAGGAACGCCGCGGCCCGCAGGATGATCCGCTTGAGCGGGGGCGTGTGCGTCACCGCATGGGCATCCCGGCTGGCGAACCGGGTGCCGATCACCAGGTCGACCTGATCGGCATCCAGCCGGTCGATCATCCGGACCACATCCTTGACCTGATGCTGGCCGTCGGCGTCGAACGTCGCGAACACCTTCGCCCCGGGGCGGCTCCGCGCGTACTCGACGCCGGTCTGGATCGCGGCGCCCTGGCCGAGGTTGACCGGGTGACGCACCACGTGTGCGCCCGCGCTCAGGGCCCGGTCGCCCGTCTCATCGCGGCTGCCGTCGTCCACACACACCACGTACGGGAAAACCGAGCGCACGTCGGAGATGACGTCGCCGATGATGCTCGCCTCGTTGAAGGCGGGGATGATGATCCAAACGTCGTGAAAGCGCATGTCGATGGGGCCTAACCTACACGCTCACCGCATGGACAACCTGATGAGCGCGCCCAGGTGAACCGCGATGCCCACCAGTGGTCCGCACAGCAGCGCGATGATGGTGCGCTCCTCCAGTCCGAGCGGCAGCAGCAACAGGCCCACCGCCGCGACCGTGGCGATGATCCAGCCCGCCGCGTAGGCGCGGTGCAGCGCGGCGGCNTGGAAGTAGAGCCCGTCGGCTTCCAGTCGCACCAGGTCACCGCTGCGGTAGGCCCGGCTCCAGCCCAGGGTCGGCATGGCGGCGTACTTCTCGGCGTCTTTCTCGGGATCGAGATAGCGGGCCAGGCCCACGCCGCCGATGACCAACTCGCCGACCTCACCGATCGCCACCGGCAGGCCCTCGGCGTTCACCACCGCCAGATCCCAGCCGGCCAGTGGCAGTCCGATGCTGACCGGGCCCTGCCCGTCCAGTTGTGCGGCGCAGGCCACCACCGTCGCCTCGGTGGGGCCGTAGGTGTTCCACACCTCGCGGCCGTCCACCGCCAGGCGTGCGGCCAACTCGGGCGGGCAGGCCTCGCCGCCGAAGATCAGCAGCCGCACGGCCTCTAGCGCCTCGGCCGGCNGTCGCCGCCGCGACAGCCACCCGGATGCCGGCATCGGTGACCATCAGGGCTCCGTATTCCGTCCACCGGTTCACCCCGGCGAGCATGCCGAGCAGCGTCGCGTGCAGACAGAATCCGGCCAGGCCGACACTGAGCAGTACCACGCTCAGGGCCCGCGACTCGGCGAACACGTGCGAGCTCCACAGCGGCGAGCTGACCGCGATGACCACGGCGGCGACGATGCCGACCAGCCCCGCGATCCGCATGGGGTGGGTGCTCGGCCCGGTGCTCAGGTCGCGATGCCGAGACGAGCGCACCTCACGGGTGGCCTCCTGCAACAGTCCGTTGGCGGCCCCGGTCACCAGGCCGAACGCACCCCAGAACACGCTGAAGATCGAGAAGCCGGCCGGCTCCAGATCCCGGGCGGCCAGGTACAGCACGGCGTACCCGCACAACGCGCTGATCGCCGTCGCCAGCCCGACGCGGGCGACGCTGCTGCGCGTTATGGGTCCTGTGGCCGGTGCACCACCGCCATCGGTCACAGGTCCGGCAGCTCTTTCGAATACAGCCAGGACTGCCAGAACGGCTGCAGAGACTCGTCGGTATAGCCGGCGGCCAGCCCGGTGAAGTCGTCGGTGAAGGCCGTGCTGTGCCGGTAGCGGGCCGTCCAATCTCTCAGCAGGGCAAAGAAATCCCGGTCTCCGATCCGGGTCCGCAGCGCGTGCAGGGTCAGGGCGCCGCGCTTGTACACGCGGTCGTCGAACATGTCCTCTGGTCCCGGGTCGGACAACAGCAGGTCCTGCGGCAGCCCCCGCAATTTCTGGTGATAATGCTCGGCCCACTCGGCGGCGGTGCGGCCCCCGCTGTGTTCGGACCACAGCCACTCCGCGTAGCAGGCGAAGCCCTCGTGCAGCCAGATGTCGCGCCAGCGCCGGGCCGTCACGGAATTGCCGAACCACTGGTGGGCGAGTTCGTGTGCGATCAGCCGTTCGGCGCTGCGGTGCCCGTCGCAGTGATTGGCTCCGAAGATCGAGATGCCCTGGGCCTCAAGCGGTATCTCGAGGTCGTCGTCGGTGACCACCACGGTGTAGCCGTTGGCGAGTGGGTAGGGGCCGAACAGCTTGATGAACAACTTCATCATCTGCGGCTGGTGTTCGAAGTCGTGGGCGAACTCGCGGCGCAACCGGGCCGGCAGCACGGCGTGCATGGGCACCGGTGTCTTGGTCAGGCGCTGACTCTCGTACTGGCCGATCTGCAGGGTGATCAGATAGCTCGATGTCGGTTCGGGCTGCTCGTAGGTCCACACGGTGTGTCCGGCGCGGGCCTTGCGGGAGACCAGCTCGCCGTTGGCCAGCGCGTAATACGGGCTGTCGGTGCTGATCTGGATGCGGTAGCTGGCCTTGGAGCTGGGGTGGTCGTCGCACGGGAACCAGGACGCCGCGCCGTTGGGCTGGCCGGCCACCAGGGCGCCGTTGGACAGCTCTTCGAAACCGACCTCACCCCAAAAGGATTCGATGGGACGCGGGGTGCCGTTGTAGCGGACGACGACGGTCATCGCGGCGCCGGCCGGCAGCGCCGAGGGCAGCGTGATCGACAACTTGTTGCCCGAACATCGGTACTGTGCCGGGCGCCTGCCGTTCACCGAAACCCGGGACACGGTAAGGGCGTCGGACAGATCCAGGGTGAAGGTGCGCAGCGCGGCCAGCGTCACCGCGGTGATGGTGGCCGTCCCGGACAGCCGGTTGATGGCCACCTTGTACTCGAGCTCGAGCTCGTACCGCGACACCCGGTACCCGAAGTTGCCGTTGCGCGGCAGGTACGGATCGATAACGGGCGGTGGGACCAACTTCTTGGCAGCTTTCTTGGATCGGGTCACGCGGCGGGTTCTTCTGTTTTCCTGGCGGTCTTGTCGGTGCCGGCCTTCTCGGCGGCGCGCTTCTTACCGAACATGTTCCACGGCGCGATCGGATTGCCCTGCCATCGGGTGGACGGCGGCACCTCGTCGCCGCGCATCACCAGTGAGCCCGGCCCGACGGTGGCGCCGGCACCCAGCCGGGCCGCGGGCAGTGCCACGCAGTGCGGCCCCAGCGTCGAACCCTCTTCGAGGACAACGCTGTCCAGCCGCATGATGCGATCGTGGAACAGGTGGGTCTGCACGACGCAGCCACGGTTGACGGTGGCGGCGGTGTCCAGGGTCACCAGATCGGCCTCCGGCAGCCAGTACGTCTCGCACCACACCCCGCGGCCGATCGAGGCGCCCAGCCCGCGCAGCCACAGGTTCATCACCGGGGTGCCGCTGGCGGCCCGGGCGAACCAGGGTGCGGCGACGGTTTCGACGAAGGTGTCCGACACCTCGTTGCGCCAGACGAACGACGACCACAGCGGATGCTCGACGGCGCGGATCCGGCCGACCACCAACCATTTCGCGATCACCGCGATGGTTCCGGCCACGGCTCCGGCGACCAGCAGCACCATGCCACCGGTCAGGGTCGCCCACAGGAAGCCGAACCGGATCGTGACCGCCTGCAGCGCGCCGAGCACCGCGATGCCGATCGCGAAGGTGACGATCACCGGGATCAGCCGGCAGGTCTCCACCGCGGAGCGCATGATCTTGAGCCGGAGCGACGGATGGAAGGTGCGCAGCGCATCGGCCGCGGTGGCGTTGCGGCGCAACCGAACCGGTGGACTGCCCAGCCACGACGAACCGGCCTTGGCCTTGTGCGGCGTGGCGGACAGCACGGCCACCAGGCCGTCGTTGGGCACCTTGCGGCCCGGCTGGGTGATGCCCGAGTTGCCGAGGAAGGCGCGCTTGCCGATGGTGGCCTTGGCGACGTGGATCCAGCCTCCGCCCAGTTCGTAGGACGCCACCATGGTGTCGTCGGCCAGGAAGGCACCGTCCTGCACCTCGGTGAACTTCGGGGTGAACAGCGCGGTCGAGATCTCGGTGTCCTTGCCGACTTTCGCGCCGAGCAGCCGCAGCCACCACGGCGTGAGCAGGCTGGCGTAGATCGGGAACAGGTAGTTGCGGGCCGCGTCCATCAGGCGTTCGGTGGTCCACAGCTGCCAGCCCACCCGGCTGCGCACCGGGTGGTAGCCCTCCGAGAGCCGGACGGACAGGATGCGCACCCCGATCACCGTCAGCGCCGCATAGGTCAGCAGCGCGACGACGGCCGCGGCGGGGGTCCAGGCCAGCGCGGGCAGCAGGGCGTCGGCCGGCGATGCGGTGTCGTGCACCCCCCAGACGATCACCGCCAGGCCCGCGGCCAGGGCGAGCAGGGGCAGGCCGGCCAGCAGAAGCGAGGACACCCCGTACACCGCGACCCACAGCGGGGCGCGTTTGGGCCGGTGATCCGGCCACGGGTGGCGCGCCTTGCCCGATTTCACCGCGGGCGAGCCCTTCCAGTACTGGCCGTTCTTGACCTTGCCGACCACCGCGGATCCGGGCGCCACATCGGCGTTCTTGCCGACGATCGCGCCCGGCAGCAGCGTGGTGCGGGCCCCGATGGTGGCGTCGTTGCCGATCGACACCGGGCCGACGTGGAACCGGTCGCCGTCGATCCAGTGGCCGGTCAGGTCCACCTCGGGCTCGACCGAGGCGCGGTGGCCGATCTTGAGCATGCCGGTCACCGGCGGTGCGGAATGCATGTCCACGCCCTTGCCCACGGTGTTGCCCAGGGCGCGGGCGTAATAGACCATCCACGGCGCACCGGCCAAGTTCTCGGCGCCGCTGGCATCGGCCAGCCGTTCGGCGATCCACACCCGCAGGTGCACCGCGCCGCCCCTGCGGTAGGTGCCGGGCTCCAGCCCACCCAGCAGCATGCGGGCGAACAGCACCGCGATGCCCATCCGGCCCAGCGGCGTGACGAACAACACGAATCCGGCCAGCACCCACCACCAGCTCAGCGGGTGCGCCCAGGACACCAGACCGAGTTCGGCGGCCACGTTGTTCAACAGCGCCAGCCACACCACCCACTGCATGCCGGTGAGGGTGGCCAGCGGCAGCGACAGCGCCACCTGGGCGGCCTGGGTGAGCAGCGGGGTCGGTTTGACCTCGCGCGACTGGATCTGCGGTGGCGGCTTGAGCTCGTCGAGATACCCGGCCAGCGAGCCCAGCCGCGGGTGGTCGTACAGGTCGGCGACGGTCACCAGCGGGTAACGCTGGCGCAGCGCGGCCACCAACTGAGCCGCGGACAGCGAGCCACCGCCGAGCGCGATGAAATCGGCTTCGGGTCCTTCGACGGGAGTGCCGAGCACATCGCGCCACAGACCGGCCAGCCAGCCCATGGTGCCGTCGAGTTGGGGGGCGTCCTGGTCGGCGCCACCCGGCGGTGGCCACGGCAGCGCGTTGCGGTCGACCTTGCCCGAGGTGCNCGTAGAGCGCATAGCTGCCCGAGGGCATCCGGATGCCGATCTTGTCGCCGCGGCCGATGCCGCGGGCGGCCAGCCACGCCACGCTGTCGGCGACATCGGCGGTCAACTCGGAGTAGGTGAGCTGCACGGTGCCGTCGTCGAGGGCGGGTGCGTCCGGAAAACGCCGCGCGGTGTCGTTCAGGATGTCGACGAGGGTGCGTGGCTCGGGCGCTAGTGGGGATCGCACGTACTGCGGAGGAATTTCGTGCTCACTGGCCGGGGCTGTCACGACTACAAACTACTAAGCCGTGGCCGCGCCGGCTCGATGGTCGGGGCGGCGTGCCCGTCCGATTTCGATTCGTCCGCCTCGTCAGGCACACTTGTCGGCGGAGGGGAGTATTCCTTCGCTGCGATGTCGTCATCACGTCGATCCTCATGGGTCGATCGGTGTCGCAGACCGGTGCGCGCTGCCGGTGGAAGAGACCTCCGGCGCTTTGACGACCGGAGGATCACTCGATGCAGGTAACCCAGCTGGAATGGATAGTCACCCTCGCTGTGACGATCGCCGTTCTGCTGTTCGACGTTGTCGTGATCGGGCGACGCCCACACGAACCCAGCACTCGCGAAACCGCGACGGCCCTGTCGATCTACATCGGCATGGCGGTGCTGTTCGGGGTGTGGGTGTGGTTGTTCCACGGCAGCCAGTTCGGTCTGGAGTTCTTCGCCGGGTGGCTCACCGAGTACAGCCTGTCGGTGGACAACCTGTTCATCTTCTTGATCATCATGGCCAGCTTCAAGGTGCCGAGGATCTATCAGCAGCAGGCCTTGCTGGTCGGCATCATCCTGGCGCTGATCTTCCGTGGCATCTTCATCGCGCTGGGCGCGGTGGCCATCAACCAGTTCTCCTGGGTGTTCTACATTTTCGGCGCGTTCCTGGTGTACACCGCGATCAACCTGGTCCGTGACACCGACCACGACGACGACGGCGACAACTCCGTCGTCCGGTTCGCGCGCAAGCATCTGCGCACCACCGACAAGTGGGACGGGCTGCGGCTGTGGATCCACGAGAACGGCCAGCGGCTGATGACGCCGATGTTCCTGGTGATCGTGGCCCTTGGCACCACCGACCTCCTGTTCGCGCTGGATTCGATCCCGGCCATCTACGGGCTCACCCAGGAGCCCTACCTGGTGTTCACCGCCAACGTGTTCGCGCTGATGGGCCTGCGGCAGCTGTACTTCCTGCTCGGCGACCTGCTCAAGCGGCTGGTCTACCTGTCCCAGGGGCTGGCGTTCATCCTGGCGTTCATCGGGGTGAAGCTCGTGCTGCACGCGCTGCACGAGAACGAACTGCCGTTCATCAACGGTGGCGAGCCCGTTCACGTCCCGGAGATCCCGACCCTGGCCAGCCTGGGCGTGATCATCGTGACGCTGCTGATCACCACGGCCGCCAGCCTGTACAAGACCCGGGTCCGCGACGCGCGGTAGTCCCTTGGACTCCGCCTGAACGTAACTCTGTTCAGGTGCGGTATCTGCACATAGCGTGGCGGGGGTGCGGCTATTTGTGGTGGAAGCAGGGGACTGGACCGAGCTGACCGACGGTGACCAGCCGACGGCGCGGATCACCGCGCCCGACCTGGCGAAGGCGCGCCGGATCCGGTCCGGTCTCAAGTCCGAGGACGACGCCGTCTCGGTGATCCTCGACGTCACCGTGGCGGTGGCGGGCGACTACCGCTCGGCGCGCTGCGGCCTCACCGTCGCCGGTCCGGACGCCGAGGTGCGCTACGTCGGGACGGTCGACGGCCTGACCGGTTTGATCGCCGACATCGAGGCGGCCGGCGTGGCCGACGGGGTGACGCTGCTGCCTGCCGGTCCGGATCAGGAGCTGCGGGTGCTCGGTGGTGACGTGCTGCGCCGTCTCGAGGCGCGTGATCAGGCGCGCAGAGCCTCGTAGAACAGGTTCAGGTAGCGGGCGGTGCGCTCCGAGCCTTCGACGCCGGGGCCCATCTTGTTCATCACGTAGGCGAACGTGGCGCGATGGTCGGGGTTCATGGTCTCCCAGGAGCCACCCCAGCCACCCCAGAAGCAGATCTTGCCCTCGGGCACGTACGGCACGGTCTCGGTCTGCGGCAGCCCGAAGCCCAGCCCCCACCGCAGCGGGTGTCCGAGCAGGACGACGTCGGGGCCCTCGATCTGCGGTTCGAAGGCCGATTCGACGGTCCCCGGTTTCAGCAGCGTGACGCCGTTGACCGTGCCGCCCAACGAGATCACCGACAGAATCCGGGCCAGCGCCCGGGCATTGCCATGGCCGTTGCCCGCACCGATGTCGGCGGCGCGCCAGGCCGCGGTGTTGGCGATCTCCGGCGACGGCGTGCCCGCGAACGTCTTGAGCGCGATCTCGGGCAGTTGATCCAGCGGAAGATCGAGGGGCTTGTCCGCCGGGATGATGTCGGCGATGCGATGGTGGTCTTCGACGCGTGCGCCGATCTGGAAGTCGGCACCCAGCGGGCCTGAGATTTCTTCGCGGACAAACTCTTTGAGCGTTTTACCGGTGATCCGCCGGAGCACTTCGCCGATGAGGTGGCCATGGGTCAGTGCGTGGTAGCCGGACGCGGTGCCCGGTTCCCACCACGGTGCCTGGGTGGCCAGCGCAGCCGTGGATTTCTCCCAGTCGTAAATTTCTTCGATGGTGAACGGCGGCTCCCATCCCGACAACCCGGAGCTGTGGGTCAGCAGGTGCCGGAACTCGATGTCCTGCTTGCCATTTGCCGCGAACTCGGGCCAGTACTCGGCCACCTTGGCATCGGCGGTGATCAGGCCGCGGTCGATCAGCATGAGCCCGGCCAATGCGGTCACGGTCTTGGTGGACGAGAAGACGTTGACGATGGTGTCCTCGGCCCACGGGGTGGTCTTGGCCGCGTCGGCGTGACCGCCCCACATGTCGACGACGAGTTCTCCGTCGATGTCGATCGCGATGGCCGCGCCGGTCTCCTCGCCCTCGGCTATCGCGGTGGCCAGCGCATCGCGGATGGTGGTGAAGCGGGCATCGCAGTGGCCGTGCACGGTTTCCATCGCCACATCTTGCGCGCCCGGCCGCGGGCCGGCGGCTGAATCCGCTAGGACGGCTGATCCGCCACCGGGGTGACCAGCCGACCCGAGTGCAGGAAGCCGTCCAGGTTCTGCAACACCAGCGCCTCCATCGCCGCCCGGGTCTGCACGGTGCCGCTGCCGACGTGCGGCAGCAGCACCACGTTGTCCAGCGCGGTCAACTCCGAAGGAATGTTCGGCTCGTCGGCGAAGACGTCCAGTCCGGCGCCGGCCAGGCGGCCGTGCACCAACGCGTCGACCAGCGCGTCCTGATCGACCACGGAACCGCGGGCGATGTTGACGAGATAACCGTCGGGCCCGAGAGCGTCCAGCACCGCGCGGTCCACGAGGTGGCGGGTGCCGGCCCCGCCGGCCGCGGCGACCACCAGCACGCGCACCTCGCGGGCCAGCTCCACCGGCGAACCGAGGTACCGATACGGGCTGTCGGGGAGTTGCCTGCGGTTGTGGTAGCTGATCGGACATCCGAACGCGCGCAGCCGGGTGGCGATCGCGCCGCCGATGCGCCCCAATCCCAGAATGCCCACGGGCGATCCTGAAACCTGTTGTGTCAGGGGATAGTTGCCGTCGGTCGCCCACCGTCCGGCCCGCGCATAACGGTCGGCGGCGGACAACCGGCGCATGGTGTCGATCAGCAGACCCACCGCGGTGTCGGCGACACAGTCGTCGAGCACGTCGGGGGTGTTGCTGACGCCGATCCCGCGCGCGGTGGCCGCCTCGACGTCGATGTTGTCGTAGCCGACGCCGAAGTTCACCACGGCCTTGAGGTTGGGCAGCGCGGCCATCAGGTCGGGCTCGACCCGGGTGACGCCGGACACCACGATCGCGGTGATGTCGTCGGCATGGTCGGCGAGGAACGCATCACGCTGGTTGCCGTTGGGCAGGGTGTACGCCTGGTAGTCGGTACGGAGGGTCTCGGCGAGCGACGGTTTGAGCGGGCCCACCTGCATCACGGTTCGCACCGCTTCGATTCTGCGGGAGACGCCGCCGGGCTACCAGTTGTAATAGCCGCCCTCGGGGCCGAGCATGCGCTCCAGCCGGGCCCGGTTGATCCGGGCCAGCTCGTTGCGGACCACCTTGCGCTCGGTCTCGAGGTCGTTGTGCAACCGGTCGGTGATTCCGGCCATGGCGCGGTGCGCGCAGCCGGCGCCCGATGTCGCGGCCGGGGCCGCTCCGTCCTCCACGAACATCACGAAGCCGAACCCGAACCGCTCGACGTACTGCAGCACCCCGGCGTTCAGCTGTGCCATCACCGCCGGGTCGTCGTCCCACACCGAGCACTGCTCGCACACCGACTTCGGGCTGCGCGGGCGCTTCCCGATGTGGGGATAGGCCTGCAGCACCCGGTCGATGGAATCCTCACCGAGGCTGAACAACAGGGCATCGGCCTGCCGGAACAGCGAGTCGTGGTCGGCGTAGGGCCGCCCGCCGGCCAGATCGGTGGCCAGCACCACGCTGTTGCAGCACTCGTAGAGCGCGTGGACGGCCCGCCGCGTCGGCAATGCGTTGAACGCCGGCAACCCCATGCCCTGATGCATCAACACGGGACAATCATCGAACCCGCAGAGCACAGGGGCGTTACCCCGTGTTACGACGGGGCAAATTCAGTGCTGGGCCCGAACTCAGTGGCCATTGGATCGGCCCGCCGATCAGTGACCTTCGGTCTTGAACCGCTCCACCGAGCGCTGCAGCTCGGCCTCGGCCTCTTCGCGGCCCACCCAGTCGGCGGTCTTGACGAACTTGCCCGGCTCCAGGTCCTTGTAGTGCACGAAGAAGTGCTTGATCGCGTCGAGCTCGAACTGCGACACGTCGCCGAGGTCCTGGATGTGGTCCCAGCGCGGGTCGCCTGCGGGCACGCACAGCAACTTGTCGTCGCCGCCGGCCTCGTCGGTCATCCGGAACATGGCCACCGGACGGGCCTCGACGACGCAGCCGGGGAACACCGACTCGGGCAGCAGCACCAGCGCATCCAGCGGATCGCCGTCCTCGCCGAGGGTGTCCTCGAAGAATCCGTAGTCGGCGGGGTAGCCCATCGGGGTGTAGAGGTAGCGGTCGAGCTTGACCCGGCCGGTCTCGTGGTCAACCTCGTACTTGTTGCGCGAACCCTTCGGGATCTCGATGACGACGTCGAACTTCACCGTCGCGGCTCCTTCGCATCTGCGGTCAGTCTTGGGTCGTCGGGCGACGACGCGGGTCAACCCTAATCGAGCGATAGTCTGGCCTAAACGGGTGGCTCGTCCCCACCACCGGCAGAGCAGGAGAAATATGCGGCCCACACGGTGGCGGCAGTCCACCCATGTGGCGGTTGGCGTCGTGGTTCTGGTGCTGGTCGCCGCCGTTGTCGCGGTCGCCGCGGTGCTCACCGGGCACCAGTCCAGTGACGCCGCGGCGGCTCGCCCCGCACCNTGGCGGCGGCCGGCGCGCAGATCGACGGTGCCAGCTGGTGTGTGGCCCTGTCCGGCGGTGCGGACTCGCTGGCGTTGGCGGCGGCCGCCGCGACCCTGCGGCCCACCACCGCGCTGATCGTCGATCACCGCTTGCAGCCGGGCTCGGACGCCGTGGCCGAGACCGCGCGTCGACAGGCGCTTGAGCTGGGATGCGCTGTGGCGCAGGTGATTCCGGTCGACGTCGGTAAACTGGGCGGCCCAGAGGCGGCGGCCCGTCAGGCGCGCTATCTGGCGTTGGGCACCGCCCGCGCCGGTGCGCCGGTCCTGCTGGGCCACACGCTCGACGATCAGGCCGAGACGGTGCTGCTGGGGCTGGGCCGCGGGTCGGGGGCCCGTTCGATCGCCGGGATGCGGGCGCATGACCCGCCGTGGCACCGGCCGCTGCTGGGGGTGCGCCGGGCGGTCACCCACGCGGCGTGCGACGAACTCGGCCTCACGGCCTGGCAGGATCCGCACAACGCCGACCGCCGGTTCACCCGCGCCCGGCTGCGGCACGAGGTGCTGCCGCTGCTGGAGGACGTGCTCGGTGGGGGTGTCGCCGAGGCACTGGCAAGGACCGCCACCGCGTTGCGCGAGGACACCGAGACCCTCGATGCGTTGGGCCGCGAGGCGCTCGCGGCGGCCGTGACCGCCGACGGCGGATTGGACACCGGCCGGCTGGCCGAACTGTCCGATGCCGTGCGCCGCCGGGTGATCCGGGCCTGGTTGCTGGAGGGCGGCGCGTGTGATCTGACCGACATCCAGATTCGCGGGGTGGACCGGCTGGTGACGGCGTGGCGCGGGCAGGGCGGCGTGGCCGTCGGGTCCGGTCTGCGCAAACAGCGGTTGTTCGCGGCGCGGCACGGCGGCGTGCTGCGGCTGCACGCCGAACCCGTCTAGCGAGGCACGTTGGAAAGCGGCCCCCTCACGTGGCACGCTGTTGCAGTGGCTGTCGACTCTGCCGAGCTTTACGCGGGAGACATCAAATCGGTGCTGTTGTCCGAGGAGCAGATCCGGACCCGCACCGTCGAACTGGCGGAGATGATCGCCGAGCAGTACCGCGACGACCTGGGCAACGACGACCTGTTGCTGGTCACCGTGCTCAAGGGCGCGGTCATGTTCGTCACCGACCTGGCCCGGACCATCCCGCTGCCCACACAGCTGGAGTTCATGGCGGTCAGCTCGTACGGCTCGTCCACGTCGTCCTCGGGTGTGGTGCGGATCCTCAAGGATCTCGACCGCGACATCAATGACCGCGACGTGCTGATCGTCGAGGACATCATCGACTCCGGGCTGACCCTGTCGTGGCTGCTGCGCAACCTGGCCACCCGCCGCCCGCGTTCGCTGCGGGTGTGCACGCTGCTGCGCAAGCCCGAGGCCGTCAAGACCGAGCTCGACGTCGCCTACGTGGGCTTCGACATCCCCAACGAGTTCGTGGTCGGCTACGGCCTGGATTTCGCCGAGCGCTACCGCGATCTGCCCTATATCGGCACTCTCGATCCAAAGGTGTACGAGAACGCCTGACAGGCGCAGAATCCGGGTATGGCTGACACCCGGACCGCGCTGCGCATCTGCCCCTTCTGCGAGGCCACCTGCGGCCTGACGCTGACCATCACCGACGACCGGGTGACCGCTGCCCGCGGTGACCGCGACGACGTGTTCAGCGCCGGGTTCATCTGCCCGAAGGGCGCCAGCTTCGGCGAACTCGACAACGACCCCGACCGGCTGTCCGGCCCCCTGGTCCGGCGGGACGGGGTGCTGACCGAGTCCACCTGGGATGAGGCGTACGCCGTCGTCGCCGAGCGGCTCGGCGCGGTGATCGCCGAACACGGCGGCACGTCGGTCGGGGTGTACCTCGGCAACCCGAACGCCCACACCATCGCAGGCAGTCTCTATGCGCCGGTGATCGTCAAGGCACTCGGCACCCGCCAGGTGTTCAGCGCCAGCACGCTCGATCAGATGCCCAAGCACGTGGCGCTGGGCCTGATGTTCGGCAGCCCGATCGCGTTCACCGTGCCGGATCTGGACCGCACCGACTATCTGGTGATCATCGGCGCGAATCCCTTGGTGTCCAACGGCAGCCTGGCCACCGCCGCCGACTTCCCGGGCAAGCTGCGCGCACTGCGCAAACGCGGCGGCAAGCTGACCGTCATCGACCCGGCCCGTACCCGTACCGCCGAACTGGCCGACCGGCACGTCGCGCCGCGGCCCNCGGGCGCCGAACTGTGGGAACAGAACTCCGACGTGCCGATGCAGCCCGCGTCGGTCAACAAGGTGCTGACGACGGCGGCCGCGTTGCTCACGCTGGAGCGCGATGCCCGGCTGACCACGACGGTCCTGGCGGTGGATTCCCAGCCGGGTCTGGTGGTGCTCAAGGGGGGCGGTGACACCACGTTGTCGGCGGCTCCGGACGACATCGACACCTGGTACAAGGGCGCGGCCCGGATCAGCGATCTGGCCGAGCAGGTGCGCAGCAGCGGTGTCACGGTCACCGCGGTGCGGGTGGACACCAGTGCGTACAGCGGGCCGACGATGGCGCCGGGCTGGGATCCGGCCGACATCGAGGGCGGTGACATCGCGCCGATGGAATCGGTGATGCTCGACGGCGGACGGATCCAGCCCACGACGGTGGAATCGAAACGCTCCACGACGCCTGCGCTCGACGCGGGCCGGGCCCTGGCCGCCGCGCTCCGGGTGGACCCGGCCACGGTGACGGTGCTACCCGATGCGGTGCGGGGCGGCAGGCAGATCGCGGCCGTGGAATCGGCCCCGCTGATCGAGCGGCTCCGTCAGATGATGAACGAATCCGACAACGTGATGGCCGAGGCGATCGCGCGTGAGGTGGCCGTCGAACTGCGCGAGCCGCAGAGTTTCGAGGGTGGCGTCGAGGCGGTGCTGAGCCAGCTCAAGGCGATCGGCATCGATACCTCGGGCGCCAAACTGGTTGATTCCAGCGGCTTGTCGGTGGACGACCGGCTCAGCGCCCGGATCCTCGACGACGTGGTCAACATCGCGGCCGGCAGCACCGAACCCGCGCTGCGGCCACTGGTCGACCTGCTGCCCATCGCGGGCGGCAGCGGCACGTTGTCCAACCGCTACCTCGACACCGACGCCGGACGCGACGCCGCCGGTTGGCTGCGGGCCAAGACCGGCTCGTTGACCGGCACCAATGCGCTGGCCGGCATCGTCACCGACGAGAGCGGCCGGGTGCTGACGTTCGCGCTGATCTCCAACAATGCCGGGCCCACCGGCCGCACCGCGATCGACGCGCTGGCCGCGGTGCTTCGTTCGTGCGGATGCGCCACATGACCGAGCGGGTCAGCATGACCGCCGGCCGCGCGGTCGACTGGGATTTCGCCGCGACGGTCGGGGCGAAGCTGGCCCGGCCGGCCCCGGCCGCCACCGACTACACCCGTAACCAGGTCATCGAGCAGCTGTCGGAGAGTTCGAAGGCCGCCGAGCTCCCGGTCCGGGAGGTGACGGGGCTGAACGAGGGTGCCGAGCTGCCCGAGGCCCGCATCGTGGACCGGCCCGAGTGGATCCGCGCGGCCACCCGGTCGATGCGGGTGATGACGACGGGCATCCAGCCCGGAGACGAAACCGATTCGGCCAAACCGGGTTTCATCACCGGACGGGTGACGGGTGCGCAGACGGGCGCGGTGCTGGCGTTCATCTCGTCGGGCATCCTCGGCCAGTACGACCCGTTCGGCCCGAACGGCGGTGAACTGCTGCTGGTATACCCCAACGTGATCTCCGTCGAACGCCAATTGCGGGTCGTCCCAGCAGATTTCCGGCTGTGGGTGTGTCTGCACGAGGTGACCCACCGGGTGCAGTTCCGGGCCAATCCGTGGCTGGCCGACCACATGTCGCAGTCGCTGGCGGTGCTCACCCAGGACGCCGGCGATGACGTCGCCGAGATGGCGGCCCGCCTCGCGCAGTTCGTCCGCAATCAGCGCAACGGGTCGGCGGACCCGAATTCGACCGGCGTACTGGGGCTGATGCGTGCGGTGCAGGCCGAGCCGCAGCGCCGGGCCCTCGATCAGCTGCTGGTGCTCGGCACGCTGCTCGAAGGGCACGCCGATCACGTGATGGATGCCGTCGGCCCGGCGGTGGTGCCCACGGTGTCGACCATCCGGCGTCGCTTCGACGAACGCAGGCAGCGCAAGCAGCCACCGGTGCAGCGGCTGGTGCGTGCGCTGCTCGGCTTCGACGCCAAGCTGAGCCAGTACACCCGGGGCAAGGCGTTCGTCGACCACGTGGTGTCGACCGTCGGGATGGCCCGGTTCAACACGATCTGGTCCGGACCCGACACCTTGCCTCAGCCCCACGAGATCGACGAACCGCAACGATGGATCGACCGGGTGCTCTAGCCGCGCTGCGGCAAGCGGTGGCGGCGGCCGGCGCGCAGATCGACGGTGCCAGCTGGTGTGTGGCCCTGTCCGGCGGTGCGGACTCGCTGGCGTTGGCGGCGGCCGCCGCGACCCTGCGGCCCACCACCGCGCTGATCGTCGATCACCGCTTGCAGCCGGGCTCGGACGCCGTGGCCGAGACCGCGCGTCGACAGGCGCTTGAGCTGGGATGCGCTGTGGCGCAGGTGATTCCGGTCGACGTCGGTAAACTGGGCGGCCCAGAGGCGGCGGCCCGTCAGGCGCGCTATCTGGCGTTGGGCACCGCCCGCGCCGGTGCGCCGGTCCTGCTGGGCCACACGCTCGACGATCAGGCCGAGACGGTGCTGCTGGGGCTGGGCCGCGGGTCGGGGGCCCGTTCGATCGCCGGGATGCGGGCGCATGACCCGCCGTGGCACCGGCCGCTGCTGGGGGTGCGCCGGGCGGTCACCCACGCGGCGTGCGACGAACTCGGCCTCACGGCCTGGCAGGATCCGCACAACGCCGACCGCCGGTTCACCCGCGCCCGGCTGCGGCACGAGGTGCTGCCGCTGCTGGAGGACGTGCTCGGTGGGGGTGTCGCCGAGGCACTGGCAAGGACCGCCACCGCGTTGCGCGAGGACACCGAGACCCTCGATGCGTTGGGCCGCGAGGCGCTCGCGGCGGCCGTGACCGCCGACGGCGGATTGGACACCGGCCGGCTGGCCGAACTGTCCGATGCCGTGCGCCGCCGGGTGATCCGGGCCTGGTTGCTGGAGGGCGGCGCGTGTGATCTGACCGACATCCAGATTCGCGGGGTGGACCGGCTGGTGACGGCGTGGCGCGGGCAGGGCGGCGTGGCCGTCGGGTCCGGTCTGCGCAAACAGCGGTTGTTCGCGGCGCGGCACGGCGGCGTGCTGCGGCTGCACGCCGAACCCGTCTAGCGAGGCACGTTGGAAAGCGGCCCCCTCACGTGGCACGCTGTTGCAGTGGCTGTCGACTCTGCCGAGCTTTACGCGGGAGACATCAAATCGGTGCTGTTGTCCGAGGAGCAGATCCGGACCCGCACCGTCGAACTGGCGGAGATGATCGCCGAGCAGTACCGCGACGACCTGGGCAACGACGACCTGTTGCTGGTCACCGTGCTCAAGGGCGCGGTCATGTTCGTCACCGACCTGGCCCGGACCATCCCGCTGCCCACACAGCTGGAGTTCATGGCGGTCAGCTCGTACGGCTCGTCCNCGTGCGGCGTGGCAGCCGGGGAGATCCGGGAACTGGCCCGCGAGCTCGCGGCGGCACCGACGGCCGCGGTGTACGGCCGGATCGGTACCTCCACGGTCGAGTTCGGCACCGTCGGCAGCTGGCTCGTCGACGTGATCAACGTGCTGACCGGCAATCTCGACCGGCCCGGTGGGGCGATGTTCCCGCTCGGCGCGGCGGCCCACGCGCCGCGTCCGCCGAAACCGGGTCGTGGCTTCAAGACCGGGCGGTGGACCAGCCGGGTCTCGGGCTACCCCGAGGCGTTGTCCGAGTTGCCTGCGGCCGCGCTCGCCGAGGAGATCGACACCGCGGGCGATGGCCAGATCAAGGCGATGATCACCATCGCGGGTAACCCGGTGCTGTCCGCGCCGGACGGTGACCGGCTCGACCGGGCGCTCGACAGCGTCGAGTTCATGCTGGCCGTCGACCCCTACCTCAACGAGACCACCCGTCACGCCGACGTCATCCTGCCGCCGCCCCCACCGTCGCAGACCGCCCACTTCGACGTCGCGCTGAACAATCTCGCGGTGCGCAACAACGTGCGGTACTCCTCGCCGGTGCTGCCGCTGGACGGCCGGCCCGACGAGGCCGAGATCCTGTCACGCCTGGCGCTGATCCTCTACGGGGTAGGGCCCGGCGGCGACCCCGGACTGGTCGACGCCCAGGTGATCGCGACGACACTGGGCAAGGAGGTCGCCGACGCCGATTCACCGGTGGTCGGCCACGACGTACAGGAGCTCACCTCGATGCTGTGGGAGGGCCCCGGCTACGAACGCCGGCTCGACATGATGCTGCGACTCGGGCCGTACGGCGATGCCTTCGGCGCCCGGCCCGACGGGCTCACCCTGGAGCGGCTGAAGGCCAACCCGCACGGTATCGACCTGGGCCCGCTGCAGCCACGGATTCCCGAGGTGCTGCGAACCCCCAGCGGGACAATCGAACTCGCGCCGGAGCCGATCGTCGCCGATGTGGCGCGGTTGCGGGACGCGCTCGGCCGCACCGCAGGCGGATTCCTGTTGATCGGCCGGCGCCATCTGCGGTCCAACAACAGCTGGATGCACAATCTGCCGGCGCTGTCCGGTGGCTCGAACCGGTGCACCCTGCAGATCCACCCCGATGATGCAGCGGATCTGGGTCTCACCGACATCGCCGTCATCAAGGGCCCGGGCGGTGAGCTGCTGGCGCCGGTCGAGGTCAACGACGGCATCCGGCGCGGCGTGGTCTCGCTACCGCACGGCTGGGGGCACGATCGCGGGGGAACCGGTCAGGAACTCGCGGCCAGCCGGCCCGGGGTCAACGTCAATCAGCTCAACGACGGCACCCACCTGGACCCGCTGTCCGGCACGGCGGTGCTCAACGGCATCCCCGTCGACATCGCGCCCGCGGGCTGAGCCTTCTTGTTGACTTTGAGCTGACGCTGCATTTTTGCGGGTGGCGGTGTGCGTGGTTTCAAAGTCAACGGATAGCCGGCTAGGTGAGCTCCCAGATCACCGTCACCGAGAAGTTCACGGTCTGCTGGCCGGGCTCCAGCGGCACCGCCTCCATCGCGGCACGCGGCATCGGGGTGGGTGTCGGTGGCGTCGAGCCGCCGGGTTGTTCGGAGATCGACAGCACTTTGCCCAGCTCCAGCCCGGACAACTCGGCGTACTGCCCGGCCCGGTTCTTGGCGTCCTCGAAGGCCCGCGCCCGCGCATCGTTCACCAGGTCGGAATCGTCCTCGATCGAATAGTTGACCGAGTTGATCCGGGTGGCGTCCCCACCTGTCCCCGCGATCAGGGACAAGGTCTGCGAGGCCTTCGCGGTGTCGCGGATCTTGACGTTGATCGCATTGCTGGCCCGGTAGCCCGTGATAGTGCTGCCTGTGCCGTCGGGGCTGAACTGGGGCTGCACGCTGACCTGGTTGGTGCTGATGTCCTTGCGGTCGATGCCGGACCCGACCAGTGCGTCGATGACGGCCTGCTGCCGCTGGCTGGACTGGTTGAGTGCGGCCGTGACATCCGGCGCGCTGAACTCCATCGCCACATCGGCGGTCAGAGTGTCCGGCACGCCCTGCACCTGGCCCGATCCGACGACGGTCACCTGCCGGGCACCGGCCGGGGCATCGGCGCCGCCGGGCCCCGAACTCGCATCACATGCGCTGGCGCCGACGGCGATCAGACCCGCCGCGGCCGCGCCGAGGACCCGCAACTTCGCATTTCCGGCGATCGGCATGACCGGAACCCTACCGGGACATCACGGCGTAACCAGGACTTTGCAGTGCCGGTCGGGCGAGGCGAGTTCGCCGAACGCGGCGTCGATGCCGTCCAGGCCCACGGTCCCGGTGATCATCGGCGCGACGTCGATGTCGCCCTCGGCGATGGCGCGCAGCGCGGTGGCGAACTCGGCGGGGTCGTAGCCGAACACGAACTGGATGTTGATCTGCTTGGTGATCGCGTAGAACGGGTGCACGGTGTCGGGCTGCATGCAGACCCCGGCCACCACCAGCCGGATGCCCGCGGGTGCGCGGCGCAGCACGTCATCGATGATCCCGGGGGCGCCGACGGCTTCGAACACCACCGCGGGCCGGCACTGGTGAAACGGCGAATCCGTCGCCGGGTCCACTGTGACGTGCGCGCCCATCGTGGCGGCGAGTTCCCGGCGGGCGGTGGAGAAGTCCGAGGCCACAATGGTTTTCACGCCCCGAAGTTTCAGTGCGGCAATGACGGCGATGCCGACCGGACCGCAGCCGATGACGAGGGCTACCGCACCGGGTTCGATGTGTGACGCGTTCACGGCGTGCAGGCCGACGGCCATCGGTTCGGTGAGCGCGGCGTGTTCGGCGCTCAGCCCATTGGGCACCGGGAGCAGCAGTGGTGCCGACAACAACATCTTCTCGGCGTATCCGCCGAGGGTGGTGTTGCTGTACACGATCGGTGCGGCCCCGCCGGCCGAGATCAGCACCGGGACCGAGGTCACCAGGGTGCCGGCCGCGGGCGCCTCGGTTCCCGGTCCGGCATCCAGGATCTCGGCGCTGAACTCGTGGCCCATGAAGACGTCCCCGGACAGGTCGATATCGATGTCCGGCACGCCCTCCAGGTCGGCGCTCGCGGCCAGCATGTCGGCGCCGTGGGTGGCGAAATGCAGATCGGAGCCGCAGATTCCGCAGGCCTTCACCTCGACCAGAACCTGGCCCGGGCCCGGCGCCGGTTCGGGCACGTCATCGCGGACGACCATGCGGCCGTCACGCAGCACGGCGGCACGCATCACGCCTTGCCCTCGGCGCCTTCGGTGGTGTGTTCGGTGATGGCGTTGACGATCGCCTGCCCGGCGCGGCCCAATAGCTGGTCCCGCATGCCCTTGGCCCAGTCGTGCGATGCCCGCGCGGCCGTGAGCTGGCCCTTGAAATGCGGGATCACCTCACGCGCGAACAGCTCATAGGAATGGAAGGTGGCCGCCGGTGGGGCCCAGTCGTGGCCGAGCAGCAGGAACGTCCCGAATCCGCCCGAGCGGTCCAGCAGATCCTGTATGTAGGTGATGGCGTCGGCGGTCGTGCCGATGCAGCAATTTCCTTTGGAGGCATAGCTTTCCACGAACTCGTAGGCAGAGCCGGTGTCCTCGGTCTTCTCGGACAGCGGCACGAAGCCGGCTGCGCCGAAGTAGTTGGCGAAGTCCTGCAGGCCGTACGTGCAGTCCTCGATGGCCTGCTCGCGGGTGTCGGCGAGGTGGATGACGCCCAGCACCCGCCAATTCTTCCGGTCCGGCTCGGGCCGGTCGGACTTGGCGGCCTGATCGCGCACGATGTCCCACGTGGTCTCGATGGCCGCGTAGCCACCGGGTACCGACATCGACAGAGAGAGCAGCGATGTGCCCAGCGTCCCGGCCAGGCGCGGGCCGGACGGCGAAATCATTGCCGCAGTGGATATTTCGGGATAAGGCCAGGTGTAGGGCCGGATGTGCAGTGCGGCTTCGCGCAGGGTGAACCAGTCGGTCTTGCGGTCGATGCGCTCATCAGGCGCGGCCCGGAACAACGCGAGGATCGCCTCGAGAGATTCCTGCATCATCGGCCGCTGGTCCACCGGGTCGATGCCCATCATGTACGCATCCGACGGCAGTGCGCCCGGACCGGATCCGAACATCACCCGGCCGCGGGTGAGGTGGTCGAGCAGCACCCACCGGTCGGCCACCATGAGCGGGTGGTGGTAGGGCAGGGACACCACGCCGGTGCCCAGCCGGATGTGTTTGGTCCGCTCGGCCGCGGCGGCGATGAACACTTCGGGGCAGGCGATGAGTTCATAACCGCCGGAATGGTGTTCGCCGAACCAGGCCTCGTCGTAGCCCAGCCGGTCCAGCACTTCGACCCGGTCCATGTCGTATTGGAGTGCGGTGGTGGGGGATTGGCCGACCGGGTGGAACGGGGTGATGAACACGCCGAAGTTCAACGGACTCACCGCACCTTGTTGGCTCTTCGCGCGAGCGCTCATCGCAGCCCCTCCAGGAACTCCAACAGCACCTTGTTGACCTCGTCGGGGCGTTCCTGCTGCAGCCAGTGACCGGCGCCGTCGATCAGCACCTCCCGGTAGTCCCCGGTGACCAGCTCGCCCACCCGGTCGCGCGGGGTGAAGCTCAGCACCGGGTCCGCGGTGCCGGCCAGGAACAAGGTGGGGGCGGTGATGGTCCGGGTCGCGATCTTCCCCGAGACCGGATCGGTGAGTTCCCAGTTCCGGTCGAAGTTGCGGTACCAGTTCAGCGGCCCGGTGAAGCCGGTCGCGGTGAACGCCTGCACGTAGTGCTCGAACTCGTCGGCGCTGATCCAGTCCGGCAGCGGCGGCACCGGTCGGCCCCTCAGCTCGTCCGGCGGGGCGCTGACGCCTTCCATCGTCATCATGCGGCGCATCGACTCCCGCACGTCGGCGCCCAGGGCGGCATCGGCCTCACCGGGCTCCTGGAAATACAGGATGTAGAAGAAGTTGTCGCCAGCCATGCGGCGCCAGATCTGTGTCGGCGGACCTGATGCCCGGGGGACCGGAGGCACGCTGAGGGCGGCCACCGCGGTGACTCGCTCGGGGAAGAACAGCGGAAAGTTGGTCGCGACGGGTGAGCCCCAGTCGTGGCCGATGAGCACGGCCTGCTCGGCGCCGACGTCATCGAGCAACCCCGCGATGTCGGCGGTCAGCGCCACGATGTCGTAGTCCTCGATCGCCGAGGGCCGCGACGAGCCGCCGTATCCGCGCTGGTCCGGGGCCAGCACGTGGTAGCCGGCCGCGGCGAGCACCGGAATCTGATGGCGCCACGAGTAGGACAGCTCAGGAAATCCGTGGGTCAGCACCGCCACCGGATTTCCGCGCTCTCCCGCCTCGAGCACTTTCAACGTCACGCCGTTGGTATCGACTAACCGTTCGGTTGGTGTGCGCACGGTCCCAGCCAAGCACAGGATCGGCGGCATCGTAAGTCCACCTATCCATAGCTATCGAAATTGAAACGACCGTTTGATGTACGATAGTTTTATGCGTCGAGTCGCCCTCCTGATGATCGCTGTCTGCTGCGTCGTCGCGGCTACGCTCGGTGGGGTCGTGCTCTATCAGAACGACTTCGACATCGCCGAGGAGCGCGTGCAGATCCCCGGTCCGGCGCAGCCGCTCGAGGCGATCCTGGCGCTGCCGAATCACGGCGAGAAGCCTTACGGTCTGGTGATATTCGTGCACGGCGACGGCCCGGCTGACGCGTCCCGCGATTCGTTCTACCGGCCGCTGTGGGAGTCGTTTGCCCGCGCCGGCTACGCCTCGGTCTCCTGGAACAAGCCGGGTGTCGAAGGGGCGCAGGGCAATTGGCTGGATCAGAGCATGCATGACCGTGCCGTCGAGACCGAGGCCGTTCTGGCCTGGGCGCGCGGCCGCCGCGACATCGATCCGCGCCGCATCGGGGTATGGGGCATCAGCCAGGCCGGTTGGGTGCTGCCCGAGGTAGCCGCGAAGCATCCCGAGTTGCAGTTCATGACCCTGGTCGGACCGGCGATCAACTGGTTGCGACAGGGCGAATACAACCTCCTGGCCGAACTGCGGGCGCGGCAGGCCGGCGACAGTGAGATCGCCGCCGCGCTACGGCGGCGGGCCGAATCCCTGCGGCTACTGCGTGCCCACGCCGACTACGACCGGTACCTCGCGGCCAGTGTCGACAACCCGCCGATGTCCGCCGACCGTTGGCGGTTCGTGCGCACCAACTACCTGTCCGACGTGACATCTCAACTTGCGGGGATCAAGATTCCGGTGCTGCTGATTCTCGGTGCGGACGACCGCAACGTCGACGTGGCCGAAACCGAGCGGGTCTATCGCGCGCAGCTGCCACCGAACAAGTTGACCGTCAAGACGTTTCCCGACGCTTCACACAACATCGTGAAGGCGTCCCTGGATCACCATCAGGGCATCCGTGCGTTCCTGGTGGCGGTCTTCGCGCCGCGGTCGCTGTATGCGCCCGGATACCTCGAATTCCTCCGGAAGTTCGTCGAGGGCCAACCCGAAAGGACTGTGCCATGAGAGTTCTCGCCCTAGGTGGCGCCGGAGCGATGGGTGCCGTCGCCGTACGGACCGCCGCCTGCGCCGGCATGGCCGAGCACATCGTCGTCGCGGACCGCGATCACGCAGCGGCGCAACGCCTTGCCCGGGACTTGTCTGCCGCACCCGTGCCGGTCAGTGCTCGCGGCATCGACATCACTTACGACACCGAACTCCGCCGTGCGCTCTCCGAGGCCGACCTCGTGCTGAACACCGTCGGCCCGTATTACCGGTTCGGACTGACGGTGTTGCGGGCGGCGATCGACACCGGGACGCACTATCTCGACATCTGCGACGACTGGGAGCCGACATTGCAGATGCTCGAACTCGACGCGACGGCCCGTGCGGCCGGGGTGACCGCCGTCATCGGCATGGGTGCCAGCCCCGGGGTGAGCAACCTGCTCGCCGCAACCGCGGCGGCCCCACTCGACTCGGTGCGCGACCTGTACACCGCGTGGCCGGTCGACGTGACGGCCGGCGGTGACGAGACGAGCCGCGACCAGCTGATCGGCACGGACGGATCACCCACTGCCGCGGCCGTGCACTGGATGCAGCAGAGCAGCGGCAGCATCACCACGGTGCGGGCCGGCTCGCTGGCCGAACAACGGCCGCTGCGGCCCGTGACGCTCAAGCTTCCCGGCGGCCGCTACGGCACTGCCTACACCGTGGGCCACCCCGAACCCGTCACGCTGCACCGCACCCTCAAACCCACGGGGGACTCGGCCAACCTCATGGTCATCAGTCCATCGGCGCTCGCCTACCTCGACGTGCTGCGCCGGGGCATCGACCGCGGCCGGCTGACCAACGAGACCGCGGCCCGCCGCATCGCCGAACCCGATTTCGCCGGTGTCATCCGGTCGTGGCCGCGCGCCCTGGTCAACAAGGGCCCGGGAAAGCTGCCGCCCTTCTTCGCGGCGGCTTTCGGTGATCGCGGTGGCCGAGCGATGGCCGTACTCGCCCACCTCAACCCGGTGGCCGGAGTCGATGAACTGCTGACCGACATGGCTCGTGCCACCGGAATTCCCTTGGCACTCGGCATGTCCCAGGTCGCTGACGGCGCCGCTCGACGGTCCGGCGTGCACCCCCCGGATGCGGTGATCGACAGAGACCGGTTCTTCGCCGACCTCGACCGCGAACTCGGACGCACCGGTTCGCCACCACTGATCGTGGTGGACCATGAATACCGATGAGTCCTGAGATCCCCACTCGCACCCTGGTGGAGAGCCTGCTGCGGCAGGACGCCACGGTCGATGCGGGCGAGCTCTACGACGTCGCGGGCACCCTCGGGATGAGCGACCAGCAGGTGCGGTTGTGCATCAAGCGTTTGGTCGCCGAGGGACAGTTCGTCCAGGACGGCCGGGGCCGCAAGGCGGTGTTGCGGGCGACGCCGGAGGTGCGCAGCACCATCGAGCCGGATCTGGAGTTCATCCGTTTCATGTACGCCCAGGACCGTGGCCAGGCCGACTGGGACGGCCGGTGGCATGTGGTGGCCTTCGCGATCGGCGAGTCGGCGAGATCGGCCCGCGACTCGATGCGCGACGCGGTCCTGCGACTCGGCGGTGCTCCCGTCCAGGGCGGCCTCTATGTCTCGCCCAACGAATGGGAGCCATACGTGCAGGCCGCGGCCGACCGTTTCGGCGTCACCGATCGCATCACCACTCTCACCACGACCGACCTCACGGTCGGTGGAGTCACCGAGGTACGGGGGCTCGCCGAAGCCCTGTGGCCGCTGGACCGTATCGCCGACGGTCATCGTCGCCTTCTCGCAACCGCGCAGCGCGCCGAACGTGAGCTGCCGGATGCCGACCGAACCACGCGGCTCGGCATCGCGATCGGGCTGGCCGCGGAATTCACCCGGGCAGTAGAGCCGGACCCGCTGCTGCCACCGCAACTGCTGCCGCAGCCGTGGATAGGCGCCACGGCCCGGGCAGCGGTCGCGGACTGCTGGTCGGACCTGCTGCGAGACGATCGGCCCGAGCCCCTGAACCTCTTCCGCTGGTATGCCGATGTCATCGCTGAAGTGGCGGGCATCGTCGGCCAGTAGCCGGCCTGCGGGTGCGGGTAGCCCGGCTAGATAACCGTCGGGAACTGCCGGACGTTGGTCTAGCGGTAGCCTTGATGTCTCAACTGCGCACGTTGGAAGGACCGGGCCGAACTCGGCCAAGTGATCGATGAACCGCAAAAATGTGATCCGCACGCTGACCGTGATCGCGGTCGTGCTGCTGCTGGGCTGGTCGTTCTTCTATTTCAGCGACGACACCCGCGGCTACAAACCCGTCGACACCTCGGTGGCGGTGGCCCAGATCGGTGCTGACAACGTCAACAGCGCCCAGATCGACGACCGCGAGCAGCAGTTGCGCCTCGATCTGAAGAGCGGCAAAGAAGAGACCGAGAACTCCGACAAGGTCATCACCAAGTACCCCACCGGTTACGCGGTGAAGCTCGTCGACCAACTCGAGGCCAAGAACGTCAAGTTCGGTACCACCGTGAACCAGGGCAGCTTCCTGGGCTCGATGCTGATCTACATGCTGCCGCTGCTGCTGCTGGTGGCGCTGTTCGTGATGTTCTCGCGCATGCAGGGCGGCGGCCGGATGGGCTTCGGCTTCGGCAAGAGCAAGGCCAAGCAGCTGGGCAAGGACATGCCCAAGACCACGTTCGCCGACGTCGCCGGTGTCGACGAGGCGGTCGAGGAGCTCTACGAGATCAAGGACTTCCTGCAGAACCCCAGCCGCTACCAGGCACTGGGCGCCAAGATCCCCAAGGGTGTGTTGCTGTACGGCCCACCGGGAACCGGTAAGACCCTGCTGGCCCGCGCCGTCGCGGGCGAGGCCGGGGTCCCGTTCTTCACGATCTCGGGCTCGGACTTCGTAGAGATGTTCGTCGGTGTCGGCGCCTCCCGGGTGCGCGACATGTTCGAGCAGGCCAAGGCCAACAGCCCGTGCATCATCTTCGTCGACGAGATCGACGCTGTTGGCCGCCAGCGTGGCGCCGGCATGGGCGGCGGCCACGACGAGCGCGAGCAGACGCTCAACCAGTTGCTGGTCGAGATGGACGGCTTCGGCGACCGCCAGGGCGTCATCCTGATCGCGGCCACCAACCGGCCCGACATCCTCGACCCGGCGTTGCTGCGGCCCGGCCGCTTCGATCGCCAGATCCCGGTCTCCAACCCCGATCTGGCCGGCCGTCGCGCCGTGCTCAAGGTGCACTCGGCGGGTAAGCCGATCGCGCCCGACGCCGACCTGGACGGGCTGGCCAAGCGGACCGTCGGCATGTCCGGCGCTGACCTGGCCAACGTCATCAACGAGGCCGCGCTGCTCACCGCACGCGAGAACGGCACCATCATCACCAGCGCGGCGCTGGAGGAGGCGGTCGACCGCGTCGTCGGCGGCCCGCGCCGCAAGAGCCGCATCATCAGCGAGCAGGAAAAGAAGATCACCGCCTACCACGAGGGTGGACACACCCTTGCGGCGTGGGCGATGCCCGACATCGAGCCGATCTACAAGGTCACCATCCTGGCGCGCGGCCGCACCGGTGGCCACGCCGTCGCCGTGCCCGAGGACGACAAGGGCCTGATGACCCGCTCGGAGATGATCGCCCGGCTGGTGTTCGCCATGGGTGGCCGCGCCGCCGAGGAGCTGGTGTTCCGCGAGCCCACCACCGGCGCGGTGTCCGACATCGAGCAGGCCACCAAGATCGCCCGGGCCATGGTCACCGAGTACGGCATGAGCTCCAAGCTGGGCGCGGTGCGCTACGGCACCGAGCACGGCGACCCGTTCCTGGGCCGCACCATGGGCACCCAGGCCGACTTCGGTCATGAGGTGGCCCGCGACATCGACGACGAGGTGCGCAAGCTGATCGAGGCCGCGCACACCGAGGCGTGGGAGATCCTGACCGAGTACCGCGATGTGCTCGACACGCTGGCCGGTGAGCTCCTGGAGAAGGAGACGCTGCACCGCGCCGAGCTGGAGGCCATCTTCGGCGACGTCAAGAAGCGCCCGCGGCTCACCATGTTCGACGACTTCGGTGGCCGCGTGCCCTCGGACAAGCCGCCGATCAAGACCCCCGGCGAGATCGCCATCGAGCGCGGCGAGCCGTGGCCGCCGCCGGTGCCCGAGCCGGCCTTCAAGGC
>NZ_LT546207.1:5255691-5259430 GCF_900078665.2 Mycolicibacterium houstonense
CCCGCCGCCGCATCCGTCGGGGTGGCAGCAGCCCCAGCCGTACCCGTATCAGCCCTATCCTCATCCCGGTCAGCCGAATCCGAGCGGCGAGGCAGGCCAGGACGGCGGTCACGAGAGCGCCGACCGGTCCAACCCGCCGGCCCACGGCTGATCCGAGAACGGAGGCTTCGATGTCGCAGTCGCTGCGCGAGCATCACAACAACACCGAGACGGCCATGCGGGTGTTCGACCAGCCGCGGGCCGAAGCGGCGGTGCGTGAGCTGCTGATCGCCATCGGTGAGGACCCCGATCGTCAGGGTCTGATCGATACCCCGGCTCGGGTGGCGCGTGCGTACAAGGAGCTGATGGCCGGTCTGTACACGGACCCGGACGCGGTGCTGAACACCACCTTCGACGAGGAGCACGACGAGCTCGTGCTGGTCAAGGAAATCCCGCTGTACTCCACCTGCGAGCACCACCTGGTGTCGTTCCACGGCGTGGCCCACGTGGGGTACATCCCCGGCGTGGACGGCCGGGTGACGGGTCTGTCGAAGATCGCCCGCCTGGTGGACCTGTACTCGAAGCGCCCGCAGGTGCAGGAACGGCTGACCGCGCAGATCGCCGACGCGCTGATGCGCAAGCTCAACCCGCGCGGGGCCATCGTGGTGATCGAGGCCGAGCACCTCTGCATGGCCATGCGGGGTGTGCGCAAACCCGGCGCGGTCACCACCACGTCCGCGGTGCGGGGACAGTTCAAGACCGACAAGGCATCCCGGGCCGAGGCGCTGGAACTTATCCTGCGGAAGTGAACCCACTGAACCCGATGGACACCCGCGGAACGCGGGTGCAGGTCATGGGGGTCGTGAACGTCACCGACGATTCCTTCTCCGACGGCGGCAAGTTCATCGACCGTGACCGTGCCGTCGAACACGGGCTGGCGCTGGCCGCCGCCGGCGCCGCGATCATCGACGTGGGTGGGGAATCCACTCGTCCCGGAGCGGTGCGGATCGAGCCCGCGGTGGAAGCCGCCCGCGTCGCCCCGGTGATCGAAGCCCTTGCCGCCCAAGGGATCACCGTCAGCATCGACACCATGCACGCCGACGTGGCACGCGTTGCGCTGGAGAGCGGCGCGCAGATCGTCAACGATGTGTCCGGCGGCCTGGCCGACCCGAACATGGCGCCGCTGCTCGCCGAGGCCGGCGTGCCGTGGATCCTGATGCACTGGCGTTCGGTGGGGGCCGCGCACCCGCACCAGGCGCCGGGGTACGACGACGTGGTGGCCGAGGTTCGGTCCGAATTGCTGAGTGCGGTCGACGCGGCCGTCGCGGCGGGTGTGGAGCCGCAGCGCCTGATCATCGATCCGGGTCTGGGGTTCGCCAAGACGGCTCAGGACAATTGGGCCCTGCTGCATGCCCTGCCCGAGTTCGTCGCCACCGGCATCCCGGTGCTGGTCGGGGCGTCGCGCAAGCGCTTTCTCGGTGCCCTGCTGGCCGGGCCGGACGGGACACCGCGCCCACCGGACGGCCGCGNAATCCCCAGAGGAACCGCCGGACAATACCGATGCCGCGCCCGAGTAGCCGATTTCCCAAGGTCGTCGGCCGAATCGCCGCAGCGGTCGACGGGTTCGACGACCGGTGACGGGTACAGTCGGCGCATGACCGTTCTGCCCCGCGGTGGTCGGCCACGGCGCGGCGGCCGAAGGCCGGGCTGGCTCCTCTTAACGGTATTGCTGGTGCTCGCGATTCTGGCCAGCTCCGCATTGGTGTTCACCGATCGTGTCGAGTTGCTGAAGCTCGCCGTCATCCTGGCCCTGTGGGCCGCCGTGGTGGCGGCCTTCGTCTCCGTGATCTACCGGCGCCAGAGTGACCTGGACCAGGCCAAGGCGCGCGATCTGAAGTTCGTCTACGACCTGCAGCTGGATCGCGAGATCTCGGCGCGGCGCGAGTACGAGCTGACCGTCGAGACCCAGCTGCGCCGGGAGCTGGCGTCCGAGCTGCGTGCCCAGGCCGCCGACGAGGTGGCCGCGCTGCGCGCCGAGCNCTGGGAATCTGGAGGACGGCTTGGCTGATCGAATTGAGTTGCGCGGCTTGCGGGTTCGCGGAAACCACGGTGTCTTCGACCATGAGCGGCGCGACGGTCAGGAGTTCGTCGTCGACATCACGGTGTGGGTGGACCTGCGTGGTGCGGCCGCCAGCGACGATCTCGCCGACACCCTCGACTACGGCGCGCTGGCCCAGTTGGCCGCCGACATCGTGGCCGGCCCGCCCCGCAACCTGATCGAGACCGTCTCGGCCGAGATCGCCGATGCCGTCATGGCCGACGAGCGCCTGCATGCGGTCGAGGTGGTGGTGCACAAGCCGAGTGCCCCGATACCGCTGACCTTCGACGATGTGGCGGTGGTGGCGCGGAGGTCCAGAAGAGGGAACAGCCAGTGACTTCCACGGTGCTGTCGATCGGATCGAACATCGGCGACCGGCTGGCCCGGTTGCAGTCGGTGCTCGACGGCCTCGGGGCAGCGGTGCGCGCAGTATCACCGGTGTTCGAGACCGACGCCTGGGGCGGGGTCGAGCAGAGTCCGTTCCTGAACGCGGTGGTGATCGCCGACGATCCGGACCTCGACGCCCACGGTTGGTTGCGGCGCGGGCAGCAGCTCGAGCGGGAGGCGGACCGGGTCCGGGAACAGAAGTGGGGTCCCCGCACCCTCGACGTCGACCTGGTCACCTGTCACGACGGTGACGCCGAGGTGTTCTCCCGAGACGAGGTCCTGACGTTGCCGCATCCGCTCGCTCATCTGCGGGCGTTCGTGCTGATCCCGTGGCTGGCGGTGGACCCCGACGCCGCGCTGACGGTCGTCGGCCGAACACGGCGGGTGGCGCACCTGCTGGAGGAGATCGACCCGGCCGAACGGGCCGGCGTCCGGCGCACCGATCTGACCCTGCACATCCGCACCGATCCGGTGGCCGACTGATGGGCCCGACCCGCAAGCGTGACCTGGCCGGTGCGGTCATCGTCGTGGCGATCATCGGCTACGTCCTGGTCGGCATGCTCTACCGGTGGTTCCCGCCGCTGACGCTGTGGACCGGGCTCTCGCTGCTCGCGGTGGCGATCGTCGAGGCGGGCTGGGCGTTCTATGTGCGCGCCAAGATCAACGACGGGCAGATCGGGGTCGGCGCAGGCCGGCTGCACCCGCTCGCGGTGGCCCGGTCGGTGGTGATCGCCAAGGCCTCGGCCTGGGTCGGGGCCATCACCGCCGGGTGGTGGATCGGGGTCGTGGTGTACCTCCTGCCGCGCCGCGGCGAGATCCGGGTGGCCGCCGAGGACACGCCCGGTGCGGTGGTGGCCTCGGTCAGTGCGCTGGCGCTGGCCGTCGCGGCCGTGTGGCTGCAGCACTGCTGCAAATCCCCAGAGGAACCGCCGGACAATACCGATGCCGCGCCCGAGTAGCCGATTTCCCAAGGTCGTCGGCCGAATCGCCGCAGCGGTCGACGGGTTCGACGACCGGTGACGGGTACAGTCGGCGCATGACCGTTCTGCCCCGCGGTGGTCGGCCACGGCGCGGCGGCCGAAGGCCGGGCTGGCTCCTCTTAACGGTATTGCTGGTGCTCGCGATTCTGGCCAGCTCCGCATTGGTGTTCACCGATCGTGTCGAGTTGCTGAAGCTCGCCGTCATCCTGGCCCTGTGGGCCGCCGTGGTGGCGGCCTTCGTCTCCGTGATCTACCGGCGCCAGAGTGACCTGGACCAGGCCAAGGCGCGCGATCT
>NZ_LT546207.1:5259979-5262036 GCF_900078665.2 Mycolicibacterium houstonense
CCGCGCCCAGGCCCGAACCGGCGCCGGAGCCCACCCCGGCACCGGCGATGTCGGCCGGGCATACCCCGGAACCGCCCCGGGGCCGTCATTCCGCCCCGGCAGAATCCGCCGATCCCGGCCGGCCCGCGTCGCCCCAGCCGTCCCCGGCGTTGGCCACCGAGCCTTCGCAACCGCCCGAGCCGCCACGGCGGGCATCCCGGCATCGCAGCGCCGAGGAACCCGAGCCGCAGAACGGGCATCACGCCGACGGGCAGTCCGTGAATGAGCTGCTGGCGCGGTTTCAGACCGCCCCGGCCGAAGGCGGGCGTCGCAGGCGCCGCGAGGAGTGAGCTAGTCTCGTGACGACCGTCCGGTACCCGCAACGCGGGACTGGAACGAATGAAACCATTACCTGTGAGGTCGTCTGCTATGGAGCAGCCCCCTGCCGACGGGTGGACCCCGCCTGAGGGATTGCGCCCTGCGCGGCTCAGCGTCGGCGTCATTTCCGCAGGTCGGGTGGGTACCGCGCTCGGTTATGCACTGGAGCGCGTCGAACACGTGGTGGTGGCGTGCAGCGCGATCTCCGAGCCGTCCCGGCTGCGGGCGGAGCGCCGGTTGCCCGACACGGCGATCCTCCCGGTCACCGAGGTCGCGCAGCGGGCCGAGCTGCTGCTGCTGACGGTGCCCGATGCCGAACTGGCGTCGCTGGTGTCCGGTCTGGCCGCCACGCGCGCGGTGCGGCCCGGCACCATCGTGGTGCACACCTCCGGCGCCAACGGGATCGCGGTGCTGGCCCCGCTCACCGAACTGGGTTGCATCCCGCTGGCCATCCACCCGGCGATGACGTTCACCGGCTCCGACGAGGACCTGGCGCGGCTGCCCGACACCTGCTTCGGCATCACCGCCGCCGACGAGGTGGGCTACGCGATCGGCCAATCGCTGGTGTTGGAGATAGGCGGTGAGCCGTTCCGCGTGCCCGAGCACGCCAGGACGCGATACCACGCGGCGCTGGCGCACGCCAGCAACCATCTGGTCACCCTGGTGCTGGATGCGGTGGACACGCTGCGGGCCTCGCTGCGGGGGCAGGAACTGCTCGGTCAGGAACTTGTCGGCGATGCGCCGGGCGGCTTGCCCGAACGGGTGGTACGCCCACTGGCACGGGCCGCGCTGGAAAACGCGCTGCAGCGCGGTCAAGACGCTCTGACCGGCCCGGTCGCCCGTGGCGACGCCGCTGCCGTCGCAGCGCATCTCGATGCGCTGCGTGCGATGGATCCTGAACTGGCCCAGGCATATCGGGCCAACTCACTACGTACCGCCCAACGTGCCCACGCGCCCGAGGACGTTCTGGAAGTGCTCTCGGATGCAAGCCCTGAAACGAGTCAAGGATGACCCACAGCAACGCCCCCAAGTTCGTCGCCGGCGAGCTCAACGTCTACTCGGCACCCGCCGACGTCGCGGCCGTCACCCGTGCGCTGCGCACCAGCGGGCGCCGGGTCACCCTGGTGCCCACGATGGGTGCGCTGCACGACGGGCATCTGACGCTGATCCGCGCGGCCAAACGCGTTCCCGGTGCGGTCGTGGTGGTGTCGATCTTCGTCAACCCGCTGCAGTTCGGGGCGGGGGAGGATCTCGATGCCTACCCGCGCTCCCTCGACGAGGACCTGGCCGCGCTGGTCGCCGAGGGCGTCGAGATCGCCTTCACCCCAACCGGTTCGGACATGTATCCGGACGGTGCGCGTACCAGCGTGCAGCCGGGGCCGGTGGGTGACGAACTCGAAGGTGCCTCGCGGCCCGGCCATTTCGCCGGCGTGCTCACGGTGGTGCTCAAGCTGCTCCAGATCGTCCGGCCGGACCGGGCGTTCTTCGGCGAGAAGGACTATCAGCAACTGGCCCTGATCCGGCAGATGGTCACCGATCTCAACCTCGACGTGCAGGTGGTCGGGGTTCCCATTGTGCGGGAGTCCGATGGGTTGGCCATGTCGTCGCGCAACCGGTACCTCGACGCCGATGAGCGTGAGCAGGCCGGGGCGTTGTCTGCGGCGCTGCTGGCCGGCAAGTACGCGGCGGCGGGCGGCGCC
>NZ_LT546207.1:5262412-5282196 GCF_900078665.2 Mycolicibacterium houstonense
GTGGACGCGGCCCGGGCGGTGCTCGACGAGGTGCCCGCCATCGAGGTCGACTACCTGGTGGTGCGCGACCCGCTGCTCGGACCCGCGCCCGGCGAGGGCCAGGCCCGGCTGCTGGTGGCGGCCCGGCTGGGCCGAACTCGGCTGTTGGACAACATTTCTGTCGACATCGGAGCGTCCGCGGGCATCGACGGACATCCGCGCGTCGGCGACGGCGACAACCACGAACTGCCCTGGAGGAACTGATGCAACGCACGATGTTGAAATCCAAGATTCACCGCGCCACCGTGACGCAGGCCGACCTGCACTATGTGGGCTCGGTGACCATCGATGCCGACCTGATGGACGCCGCCGACCTGCTCGAAGGCGAGCAGGTGACGATCGTCGACATCGACAACGGCGCCCGGCTGGTGACGTATGCCATCACCGGCGAGCGCGGCACCGGGGTGATCGGGATCAACGGCGCCGCGGCGCACCTGATCCACCCCGGCGATCTGGTGATCCTGATCGCCTACGGGGTGATGGAGGATGCCGAGGCCCGCGAGTACCGGCCCCGGATCGTGTTCGTGGACAAGGACAACAAGCAGATCGACCTCGGCGTGCACAGCCACGACCCGGCCTATGTCCCCGAGGACGTCTCCGAACTGATGTCGCCGCGCTGATGCTGCTCGCCATCGACGTCCGGAACACCCACACCATCGTCGGGTTGATCTCGGGCTCCGGGGATCACGCGAAAGTGGTGCAGCAGTGGCGGATCCGGACGGAGTCGGAGGTGACGGCCGACGAGTTGGCGCTCACCATCGACGGGCTGATCGGTGACGACTCCGAGCGCTTGACCGGGGCTGCCGGGTTGTCCACCGTGCCCTCGGTGCTGCACGAGGTGCGGCTGATGCTCGAACAGTACTGGCCGACGGTGCCGCACGTGCTGATCGAACCGGGCGTTCGCACCGGCATCCCGCTGCTGGTCGACAATCCCAAGGAGGTCGGCGCCGACCGCATCGTGAATTGCCTTGCCGCCTATCACAAGTACGGCACCGCGGCGATCATCGTCGACTTCGGTTCGTCGATCTGTGTGGACGTGGTGTCGGCCAAGGGGGAGTTCCTCGGCGGGGCCATCGCACCGGGGGTCCAGGTGTCATCGGATGCCGCGGCCGCGCGGTCGGCCGCGTTGCGCCGGGTGGAGCTGACCCGTCCGCGTTCCGTGATCGGCAAGAACACCGTGGAGTGCATGCAGGCCGGTGCGGTGTTCGGCTTCGCCGGGCTGGTCGACGGGCTGGTCAACCGGATTCGCGAGGACGTCGACGGGTTCTCCGGCGACGACGTGGCGGTGGTGGCCACCGGATACACCGCGCCGCTGGTGCTGCCCGACCTGCGCACGGTGCAGCATTACGACCGGCACCTGACCCTCGACGGTCTGCGTCTGGTGTTCGAGCGCAACCGCGACAGTCAGCGAGGCCGGCTCAAGCCCGCGCGGTGATCGGCACTCGCGTGTTCATTTAAGCTGGCATTCTGTGACCCCAGCCGATCGCGACGACGCGTCCCAGTCCCAGGCCGACCTTCCCGAGCAGTTCCGGATCCGTCAGGCCAAGCGGGAGCGCCTGCTCGCCGAGGGCCGCGATCCCTATCCGGTGACCGTGCCGCGCACGCATTCGCTGGCCGAACTGCGCGCGGCCTATCCCGAGCTGGCCGCCGACACCCAGACCGGCGACATCGTCGGCGTCTCGGGTCGCGTGGTGTTCGCTCGGAACTCCGGCAAATTGTGCTTCGCGACGTTGCAGGAGGGTGACGGTACCCAGTTGCAGGCGATGATCAGCCTGGCACAGGTGGGGCAGGAGTCGCTCGATGCCTGGAAGGCCGACGTCGATCTGGGCGACATCGTGTTCGTCCACGGCGAGGTGATCAGCTCCAAGCGCGGGGAGCTCTCCGTGCTGGCCGATTCGTGGCAGATGGCGGCCAAGGCGCTGCGGCCGCTTCCGGTTGCTCACAAGGAAATGAGCGAAGAGGCCCGGGTGCGTCAGCGTTACGTCGACCTCATCGTGCGCCCGGAGGCGCGCAGCATCGCCCGGCAGCGGGTGGCCGTGGTGCGGGCGGTGCGTTCGGCGCTGGAACGCCGCGGATTCCTCGAGGTCGAGACGCCGATGCTGCAGACGCTGGCCGGTGGAGCGGCGGCCCGTCCCTTCATCACCCATTCCAATGCGCTCGATGTCGATCTGTACCTGAGGATCGCACCGGAACTGTTCCTGAAACGCTGTATCGTCGGCGGATTTGACCGGGTTTTCGAGTTGAATCGGAACTTTCGCAACGAAGGTGTGGATTCAACGCACTCGCCGGAATTCTCGATGCTCGAGACATATCAGGCTTACGGTGACTACAACGATTCGGCGGTGGTCACGCGGGAACTTATTCAAGAGGTCGCCGACGATGCGATCGGCACGCGCCAAGTGCCATTGCCTGATGGCACTATCTACGATCTCGACGGAGAATGGGACACATTGGAAATGTATCCCTCGTTGTCCGAGGCGCTCGGTGAGGAGATCACGCCGGACACTTCGGTCGAGCACTTGTGGCGCATAGCCGACGGGCTCGAGCTTGAGATTCCGCGTGACCGTGGCTATGGACACGGAAAATTGATCGAGGAACTCTGGGAACACACCGTGGGCGAGAAGTTGTGGGCTCCCACGTTCGTCCGCGACTTCCCCGTCGAGACCACCCCGCTCACCCGGGCGCACCGCAGCGTGCCCGGGGTGACCGAGAAGTGGGACCTCTACATCAGGCGCTTCGAACTGGCCACCGGATATTCCGAACTCATCGATCCGGTAATCCAGCGGGAACGTTTCGAAGCCCAGGCCCGGGCGGCCGCCGCGGGTGATGACGAGGCAATGGTTCTCGACGACGATTTCCTCGCCGCATTGGAGTATGCGATGCCGCCGACCACCGGCACCGGAATGGGTATCGATCGCTTGTTGATGGCGTTGACGGGGTTGTCTATTCGGGAGACGGTTTTGTTCCCGATTGTTCGCCGTCACAGCAACTGAGACGTAGCAACCGAACTGCCGCGCACCACACGTTGTTGGAAATGTGCGCGTTTTGTGGCACATTGGGCGCGGGTGCAGGATACTCAGAGTTAGTCGCCAATGCGTGAGCAGAAGGGTTCGGTGCGGGGTAATGGCAAAGAAAGTGACCGTCACGTTGGTCGACGATTTCGACGGTGAAGCCACCGCCGACGAGACGGTCGAATTCGGCCTCGATGGCGTCACCTATGAGATCGACCTTTCCGCCAAGAATGCCGCCAAGCTCCGTAACGACCTGAAGCAATGGGTGGAGGCCGGACGCCGGGTCGGTGGGCGCCGCCGTGGCCGGGCCGCGGGTCCGGCGCGTGGCCGGGGCGCCATCGATCGTGAGCAGAGCGCCGCCATCCGGGAATGGGCCCGCCGCAACGGTCACAACGTGTCGACCCGCGGGCGGATCCCCGCCGACGTCATCGACGCTTTCCACGCCGCCACATAGTCGCCGCAACATTACCGATAGTTGCCAGCTCCGGACCGGTGAGAATTCCCGGTCCGGAGTTTTTCGCTAGTGGCGAACCTGAAAGGCGCGGATTTCGGAAACGAATCCCTCATCCGCGGCGTTGCTCCACTGCAGCACCAGGAGTGGACAGCCAGTCGTGGGTGGATGGGCCGGCGGAACGGACCGCCAACCTCCGCACCCGAGACGGCCGCCCATTAGAGTGGACGGCAGATACTTCGTGCGAGCTACGAGAAAACCGAGAGAACGCAGCCGTACGCGGGTATCGCTACGCGATGGAGAGCAGGTAACCACCGATGTTTGAGAGATTTACCGACCGTGCCCGCAGGGTCGTCGTCCTGGCTCAGGAAGAAGCCCGGATGCTCAACCACAACTACATCGGGACCGAGCACATCCTGTTGGGTCTTATTCACGAGGGCGAGGGCGTAGCCGCCAAGTCGCTGGAGTCGTTGGGCATCTCGCTGGAAGGCGTGCGCAGCCAGGTCGAGGAGATCATCGGCCAGGGGCAGCAGGCGCCGTCCGGCCACATCCCGTTCACGCCGCGCGCCAAGAAGGTGCTGGAGCTGTCTCTGCGTGAGGCGCTGCAGCTCGGCCACAACTACATCGGCACCGAGCACATTCTGCTCGGCCTGATTCGTGAGGGCGAGGGTGTCGCGGCGCAGGTGCTGGTCAAGCTCGGCGCCGAGCTGACGCGCGTGCGCCAGCAGGTCATCCAGCTGCTGAGCGGGTACCAGGGCAAGGAGGCCGCCGAGGCCGGTACCGGAGGACGCGGAGGCGAGTCCGGCAACCCGTCGACGTCGCTGGTCCTCGACCAGTTCGGCCGCAACCTGACCGCCGCCGCCATGGAGGGCAAGCTCGATCCGGTCATCGGCCGTGAGAAGGAAATCGAGCGGGTCATGCAGGTGCTGAGCCGGCGCACCAAGAACAACCCGGTGCTGATCGGTGAGCCCGGCGTCGGCAAGACCGCCGTCGTCGAGGGTCTGGCCCAGGCCATCGTGCACGGCGAGGTCCCCGAGACGCTCAAGGACAAGCAGCTCTACACCCTGGACCTGGGTTCGCTGGTCGCGGGCAGCCGCTACCGCGGTGACTTCGAGGAGCGCCTGAAGAAGGTGCTCAAGGAGATCAACACCCGCGGCGACATCATCCTGTTCATCGACGAGCTGCACACCCTCGTCGGAGCCGGAGCTGCGGAGGGGGCGATCGACGCCGCGAGCATCCTGAAGCCGAAGCTGGCCCGCGGTGAGCTGCAGACCATCGGTGCCACCACCCTCGACGAGTACCGCAAGTACATCGAGAAGGACGCCGCCCTGGAGCGCCGGTTCCAGCCGGTGCAGGTGGGCGAGCCGACCGTCGAGCACACCATCGAGATCCTCAAGGGTCTGCGGGACCGCTACGAGGCGCACCACCGCGTCTCGATCACCGACGGTGCCCTGGTGGCCGCGGCCACCCTGGCCGACCGGTACATCAACGACCGGTTCCTGCCGGACAAGGCCATCGACCTGATCGACGAGGCCGGCGCCCGGATGCGCATCCGCCGGATGACCGCTCCGCCAGACCTGCGCGAGTTCGACGAGAAGATCGCCGACGCGCGCCGGGAGAAGGAGTCCGCGATCGACGCGCAGGACTTCGAGAAGGCCGCGAGCCTGCGCGACCGCGAGAAGCAGCTGGTCGCCCAGCGCTCCGAGCGGGAGAAGCAGTGGCGTTCGGGTGATCTCGACGTCGTCGCCGAGGTCGACGACGAGCAGATCGCCGAGGTGCTCGGCAACTGGACCGGTATCCCGGTGTTCAAGCTCACCGAGGCCGAGACCACGCGCCTGCTGCGCATGGAGGAGGAGCTGCACAAGCGGATCATCGGCCAGGAGGATGCCGTCAAGGCCGTCTCCAAGGCGATCCGCCGCACCCGCGCCGGCCTGAAGGACCCGAAGCGCCCGTCCGGCTCGTTCATCTTCGCCGGCCCGTCCGGTGTCGGTAAGACCGAGCTGTCCAAGGCGCTGGCGAACTTCTTGTTCGGCGACGACGATGCGCTCATCCAGATCGACATGGGCGAGTTCCACGACCGCTTCACCGCATCGCGGCTGTTCGGTGCCCCTCCGGGGTACGTCGGCTACGAAGAGGGCGGCCAGCTCACCGAGAAGGTGCGTCGCAAGCCGTTCTCGGTCGTGCTGTTCGACGAGATCGAGAAGGCCCACCAGGAGATCTACAACAGCCTGTTGCAGGTCCTGGAGGACGGCCGTCTCACCGACGGTCAGGGTCGCACGGTCGACTTCAAGAACACCGTGCTGATCTTCACCTCGAACCTGGGCACGTCCGACATCTCCAAGGCGGTCGGGCTGGGCTTCAGCCAGGGCGGTGGGGAGAACAACTACGAGCGGATGAAGCAGAAGGTCAACGACGAACTCAAGAAGCACTTCCGACCTGAGTTCCTCAACCGCATCGATGACATCATCGTGTTCCACCAGCTGACGCAGGACGAGATCATCCAGATGGTCGACCTGATGATCAGCCGGGTCGGCAACCAGCTCAAGGCCAAGGACATGGCCATGGAGCTCACCGACAAGGCGAAGGCACTGCTGGCCAAGCGTGGCTTCGATCCGGTGCTGGGCGCGCGGCCGCTGCGTCGCACCATCCAGCGCGAGATCGAGGACCAGCTGTCGGAGAAGATCCTCTTCGAGGAGCTCGGCCCCGGTCAGCTGGTCACGGTCGACGTCGAGGGCTGGGACGGCGAAGGTGCCGGCGAGGATGCGAAGTTCACGTTCTCCGGTGCACCCAAGGCCCCGTCGGCAGAGCCGGATCTGGCCGGTGCCAGTGCGGCCGGTTCGACCGGTTCGTCGGCCGAGTAGCCACAGGCTCGAGAAAAAGCCCCCGCCTCAACGGCGGGGGGGTTTTTTTTCTCCGCACCGGGGTTTTCTGCGGCGTGGGGTAGGGGCTTTCTGTTATTGTCCAAATGGTGGTNTCCTGCGCGGTGGTTACGATGCTTGCTGTAATCGACAGGCAACGGAACTCTGGTGAGACTCCAGGACGGCCGCGCCACTGTTAACAGTCAGACCCTGAACCTGTCACGACACGGACTGGGACGCGAATTCCCGGAAAGGACCCGTAGATGACATCCACCGAGGCAACCAAGAGTCGGGCTGTAGACCTGTCGGCCACCAAGGCCGTGCTGTGGCTCACCCTGACGGCTTTCCTGGCGCTGCTGGCCCTCTACTTCGTCGGAATGGATCAGGGCGCCACGTCGGTGTTCGGCAACAACACTTACGTGCACGAGTTCGTGCACGATGCGCGCCACCTGCTCGGATTCCCCTGCCACTGAGCGGGCGAGGCAACCGAGTCAATGGAAAGACAATTGATCGGGCGCGGCCTATTGGCCGGCGCCCTGGCCGGCGTGCTCGCCTTCCTGTGGGCGAAGGTGCTGATCGAACCGGTCATCGGTCGAGCGATCGACTTCGAGAACGGTGTCGGTGCGGCACCTGAGGCGGGGCACTCACACGGCGGGCATACCCACGGCGGCGGCGAGAGCGCCGAGGTGTTCAGCCGCGGAGTGCAGTCCAACATCGGGATGGGCTTCGGTGTCCTGATCTTCAGCGTCGCCATGGGCGCCCTGCTGGCCGTCGTGTTCTGCGCGGTGTACGGCCGGGCCAACCTGTCCGCCCGCGCGCTGTCGGCCCTGACGGCAGGCGGCATGCTCGTCTCGCTGTGGATCGTCCCGGCGCTCAAGTACCCGCCCAATCCGCCGGCGGTCAGCCTCGACGGGACCATCCAGCAGCGGACCCTGCTGTACCTGCTGGTGGTGGTGCTCTCGGCCGCGCTGTTCGTCGGCTCGGTCCTGCTGGCACGGCGGCTGACGCCCAAGCTGGGGGCGTGGAATGCCACGCTCGTCGGGGCGGCGGACTACGTGGTGTCGATGGCGGTGGTGTTCCTGATCCTGCCGGGCATTCATGAGACCCCGTCGTCGTTCCCCGCCGACGACCTCTACGAATTCCGGTTGTATTCGCTGGGCACCCAGGTCGTCATCTGGACGACGATCGGCCTGGTGTTCGGTGCGCTGGCCTCGAAGTTGCTCGATGAGAAGAAGCAGTCCGTCGCAGCGTGATCGTCGATGAGTGAGGTCGTCCGGCTGTCGTTGGTGTCGCATGCGATGACCGACGCGACGGCGGCCGGACGATTTCCCACCGACGAGCCGCTGAGTCCGCTGGGACACCGCCAGGCCGATGCCGTCGAACTCGGTGTCGTCGACTCGGCCTACTGCGGTCCGGAGAAGCGGGCCCGTCAGACGGCCGAACTGCTGGGGCTGTCGGCGGTGGTGGAACCCCAGCTGGCCGATCTCGACTTCGGCAGCTGGCGGGGAATCGACCTGGCCGGGGTGCGAGCCGCCGACCTGGCGGTGTGGCTGACCGACCCGACGCAGGCGCCGCACGGCGGCGAATCCGTGGTGGAGCTGGTCAGGCGGGTGCGCCGGTGGATGGACGGCCTGGCCCCGCTGCAGGGACGACTGGTCGCCGTGACCCATCCGGCGGTGATCCGAGCGGCCATCCTGGTCGCTCTCGACGCTCCACCGAAGTCGTTCTGGCGCATCGACATCGCGCCGCTGAGCCGCACGGTGATGCACTTCCGGGGTCAGGCCTGGACACTGCGGAGCAACTAGTCCGGGCTATCCCACCGGTGCCATGGCGAACGCCCGCTTGGCGATCGAGAGCAACCACCCGGCCGCCGTGGGGCTGCGGAACTTCGGCCAGTTCAGCTGGAAGCTGACCACCCAGGGTTGTCCGGTGTGGTCGACCGCGTACCAACTGAAGGTCAGGTCGCCGGGCAGGTTGCCGCCCTTGGCGCCGATGTAGGTCCACTTCGCCGGGTCCAGATCGATTCCGGGCAGCGCCGAGAGGATCTGCTTGACGGGTGCGGCCGGGCCGACGGCCGAGGCCTGCAGTGCGGCGTGCACCCGGCAGATGTCGGCCGCACTGGCGAACCATTCCAGACCGTCGTTGGACGCCGGTGTGTGGGTACGGTTCGGATCTGGTTCGTACGGACGGGAATTCGTCTGCTCGAGCAGTGCCACCCGGTCGGCAGGCGAGGCGGCCTTCCACTGATCGCGCAGGTTCGGCTCACCCCAGCCGACCGAGAACACCTCGTGCATGGTCGGGAACGGGGTCATGCTGGCCGGGTCGTGGTGCCCCGCGGTCACCAGAGCGCGTTCCACTGCGGCCGTGCCCATCCGCTCGATCAGCAGGTCGGTGGCCATGTTGTCACTGGCCGAGATCATCTGCTGGGCGGCGGTACGCACGGTGATCTGTGCCCCGGGCGGAAGCTTGTCGAGCCCGGCCGAGCCCAGCTTCTTGCCTTCCTTGGTGATGGTGAGGTGATCGTCCCACTTCAACGTCCCGGCTTTGACCGCATCGGAAACCGCAAGCAGCACATAGAGTTTGAAGATCGAGGCCAGTGGCAGGGACAGGTCGGTGTTGGTCCCGGCGACCTGCTCACACTTGCCGTCGACCACCTTGGAAACCCGGTAGGAGTAGCGCGCACCGGATTTGGTCAGCTCGGTGTCGATGTCGGACCACGTGTCGATCTTCGGCGGCACCAGCGTGACGTCGAAGCGGTCGACCAGCCCGGCCTCGTTGGTCCGCAGCGCGATGTCCTGGGCCACGTTGTACGAGTTCAGCACGTGCAACGTCGCCTGGGTGGCGCCGATGTCGACGGAGGTGACCCGGAACGGGCGATCCCACCAGATCGAGTCCATCTTGGTGCCCACCAGGTCGACCTTGTCCGGCGTGGCCAGCGTGCGGACCCCGATCGGGCCGATCGGCCAGTCGGAGTTCAGCATGTCCATGGTCTGCTTGGCCCGCAGACCGGGTGGGGTGATGGTGTCGATGTGCGCGCCGTAGGACACTTCGGCCGCGGGCGCGACGTTCTGCGAACAGCCAGTGGCCAGGGCCGCGGCAACCGCTGCGACGGCCGTCAGGCCGACCGTGCGGTGCAGCAGCGTCCGGCCGCGGCTACCCCTGGGCAGCGGGCCCTGCAACGTCCAGCACAACCTCGAACTCCAGCAGCGAAGCGCCGGTGGCCACAGGGTTCGCCTGCTGACCCTTGTGTGCCTCGATGGCCGGACCGGAGGCCCAGGCCTGGAAGGCCTCTTCGGTCTCCCACTGCGTCACCACGAAATAGCGGTTTTCGCCCTTGACGGGGCGCAGCAACTGGAAGCCGAGGAACCCCGGCTGGTTGTCGACGGCGTGTGCACGGTGCGCGAACCGCTTCTCCAGTTCCGGGCCGGCGTTGGGCGGGACCTCGATGGCGTTGATCTTCACGACGGGCATGGCGTTCAGGCTACCGTGGCGGCCCGGCAAGATAACGGGATGGTCACAGATCTGCTCACCCGTCGCGGGGGCCGTGGCGAGCCCATCGTCCTGGTGCACGGCCTGATGGGCCGCGGCACCACCTGGTCGCGCCAACTGCCGTGGCTGACGGATCTGGGCGAGGTCTACACGTATGACGCGCCGTGGCATCGCGGGCGCGACGTGGTCGATCCGTATCCGATCAGCACCGAGCGATTTGTGGCGGATCTGGGCGACGCGGTCGCCGCGCTCGGGCGTCCGGCCGCGATGGTGGGCCATTCGATGGGCGCCCTGCATTCCTGGTGCCTGGCCGCGGCGCGCCCTGAGTTGGTCAGGGCGGTGGTGGTAGAGGACATGGCCCCAGATTTCCGTGGGCGCACCACCGGTCCGTGGGAGCCCTGGGTGCATGCGCTGCCCGTCGAATTCGGCTCGGCGCAAGAGGTCTACGACGAGTTCGGGCCGGTGGCCGGGCAGTACTTCTTGGAGGCGTTCGACCGGACCGCCACCGGCTGGCGGCTGCACGGGCACCCGCAGTGGTGGCTGGACATCGCCGCCCAATGGGGGACGCGGGACTACTGGCGGCAGTGGCAGGCGGTCGGGGTGCCGGCCCTGCTGCTGGAGGCGGGCAACTCGGTGGCGCCGCCCGGCCAGATGCGCCGGATGGACGAGATCGGCCAGGCGACAACGTATCTGCACGTTCCCGGGGCGGGCCACCTGATTCACGACGATGAGCCCGAGGTCTATCGCCGGGCGGTCACCGAATTCCTAACGGCGCTCGCCTGACGCTCCGGCGCTGGGCCAGGACGGCTGACGTTCGAAGCGGGTGCGGATGGCGTCGAGGTCATGGCCGGCGCGGTAGCTCTCGTAGTCGGGCTGACCGACCGTGAACGGGATGTCGAACAGGTCCAGCCGGAACCGCATGAGGTTGTTGCGCCGAGCCGCCCAGCTCACAGCCGCGGCGACCACGAAGGGCGAGGCCAGGATGATCAAGGCGATTGCAACAGTCATGGCAGTAATTGTTGTTGCCGACATATCCCGCCAACAGTGGCAGCGCTGACACCTTGCGATAAAATGCTGCCATGCTGAGAAGCGTTTCCACGCTGGTGCTCGACGGCCTGGCGGTCTTCGAGTTCGGCGTCATCTGTGAGGTTTTCGGGATCGACCGCTCCGCCGACGGGGTGCCGAACTTCGACTTCAAGGTGTGCGGCCCCGAACCCGGCAAGCCGCTGCGCACGTCGGTCGGAGCGACCCTGACGCCCGAACACGGCCTCGACGCCCTACAGGGTGCCGACCTGGTGGCGATCCCGGCGATCGGCACCTCGGACTACTTGCCCGAGGCGCTCGACGCCGTGCGCGCGGCGGCCGATGCGGGTTCGATCATCCTCACCGTCTGCTCGGGCGCCTTCCTGGCCGGTGCCGCCGGTCTGCTGGACGGCCGGCCGTGCACCACGCACTGGATGCATGCCGATGCGCTGGCCCGCAAGTACCCGACCGCCAAGGTGGACCGCAACGTGCTGTTCGTCGACGACGGCAACCTGATCACCAGCGCAGGTACCGCCGCCGGGATCGATGCCTGCCTGCACCTGGTCCGCCGTGAGCTGGGCAGCGAGGTGACCAACAAGATCGCCCGGCGCATGGTGGTCCCACCGCAGCGCGACGGCGGGCAACGTCAGTTCATCGACCAGCCGATCCCGGTGCGGTGTTCGGAAGGCTTTGCGCCGCACCTGGATTGGATCATGGGAAACCTGGACAAGCCGCACACGGTGACGACCCTGGCCAGGCGGTCGGCGATGTCCACCCGCACCTTCGCCCGGCGGTTCGTCGAGGAGACGGGCACCACGCCCATGCAGTGGATCACCGACCAGCGCGTGCTATACGCGCGCCGGCTGCTCGAAGAGACCGACCTCGACATCGACCGGATCGCCGGGCAGGCCGGTTTCGGCACCGCGACGCTGCTGCGCCACCACTTCCGCCGGGTCATCGGCGTGACCCCGTCGGACTACCGGCGCCAGTTCGCCTGCGGCACCGACGCTGCTGCCGAGGAGGCGACGGCCTGACTGGTCAGCCGTCGGGCTGGCAGGCGACGTTCACGTAGACCGTGTTGTGCTTCGTCGGGTCGATCCGGCGGCCGTCCGCGTCGATGTTCGAGTCGGACAACCCGTGCACGCCGGTCACCCGGCAGTTCGACAGGCCGGTGTTGGCGTTGGAGTTGATCTGGACCTGATAGCCCCGGTTCTGTAGCTCGCGAACGGTGTCGGCGGCCGAACCGATGCCGGACGGTGCCGCGGCGGCCGGGGCCGCGAGGCCGAGGCCCACGGCCAGGGCGACCGCTGTACATCCGAAAGTCGCCGAGAATTTCCTTGACATGCATCCGTTCTATGTGGTGGAGAACGGATTTGGGATAGCGCGACCCGAATTCATGCCGATCTCATGTAATTTCACCTTCGCCGGCCAGCGCGAACCGTCCGTCGGCAGTTTGCTCGACGAGGCCGTCGACCAGGAGCGAGTCCAGGGCGCGGTCCCGCTGGGCGGTGTCGGTGAGCCAGGCCACGTCGAGTTGCGCGCGCGTCACCGGAGAACTGCTGTCCCGCAGCACGTCCAGCAACCGGCCGCGGACCTGGCGGTCGGTCCCGGCGTACCGCTGGACGCGCTTGGCGACGGCAGCGGCCGGGTAACCCGCGGTGCGCCAACGGCATCGGCTCAGCGGGCAGATCCCGCACTGTGGAGACCTGGCCGTGCACACCGTGGCGCCGAGCTCCATCAGTGCGGCGGAGAACGTCGGTGCGGTCTCGTCGGCCGGCAGCAGTGCGGCCACGTCGTCGAGGTCGCGGGTCCGGGCAGGTGCGTCGGCCTGCCCGCGCAGCACCCGGGTGACCACGCGGCGCACGTTGGTGTCCACCACGGGGACGCTGGCCGAATAGGCGAAGCAGGCCACCGCACGCGCGGTGTAGGCACCGATGCCGGGCAGGGTCAGCAGCGTCTCGACGTCGGACGGCACCACATCGCCGTACTCGTCCGCGATCACCACCGCGCATTCGTGCAGGCGTTTGGCCCGTCGCGGGTAGCCGAGCTTGCCCCAGGCCCGCAGCACCTCGGCCGAACCGGCAGCCGCGGTGGCCGATGGCGTCGGCCACCGCTCGATCCAGGCCAGCCAGATCGGCTCGACCCGGGCCACCGGAGTTTGCTGCAGCATGAATTCGCTGACCAATATCTGCCACGCTGTGACGCCTGATTTCCGCCACGGCAGGTCGCGCTGGGCGTGCCGATACCACCGCACCAGCTCATCCGAGTCGATGGTCATCGGCACCTCATGCAAAATGGCTTATATGCCCAACTCGAATCCCGTGTCCGCATGGAAGGCACTCAAGGACGGTAACGCCCGCTTCGTCGCAGGCGAACCGCAGCATCCCAGCCAGGACATCGCCCGGCGGGCCAGGCTGACCCACGGGCAGAAGCCCACCGCCGTGGTGTTCGGCTGCGGTGACAGCCGCGTGGCCGCCGAGCTGCTGTTCGACCAGGGCCTCGGCGACATGTTCGTGGTGCGTACCGCCGGCCACGTGATCGACAACGCGGTACTGGGATCGATCGAGTACGCGGTCTCCATCCTGGAGGTCCCGCTGATCGTGGTCCTCGGACACGACAGCTGCGGTGCGGTCAAGGCGGCCATCAACGCCCTCGACGAGGGTCAGGTGCCCGGCGGCTATGTCCGCGACATCGTCGAGCGGGTCACACCGTCGATCCTGATGGGTCGCCACGCCGGCCTGAGCCGGGTCGACGAGTTCGAGGCCTACCACGTCAAGGAGACGGTGACACAGCTGCAGATGCGTTCGGCCGCGATCTCCAACGGCCTTGCCGCCGGCACCCAGGCCATCGTCGGTGCCACCTACCACTTGTCCGACGGCCGGGTGGAGCTGCGCAGCCATCTGGGCGACATCGGCGAAGTCTGAGAATTTTGCCGGCCCGCCGACACGCCGGGTCGCCTCGGGCAACTGTGCATGACCTGGGCTTACCGTGAAACCTGTGTTGGATCTCGAACCCCATGGGCCACTGCCCGCACAGATCTACTGGCGGCGCAGGGCGCTGGCGATCGGAATCGCGGTAGTCGTCGTGGGGATCATCGCCGCGATCGTCGCGGTGATCGTGACGAGCAGTTCCGGAGCTGAGACCAAGCCCGCCGACGAACCCGCTGCCGCTGCCCAGCCGACGCCGCTGCCGGGGGAGAACCCCGAAGTCAAGACCCCGGTGGTGCCTCCGGCGCAGCATGCGCCCGCGCCGACGGCCACGCCGACGGCCGCGGTCACTCCGCCACCGCTGCTGAAGGAGGGCGACGACTGCCCGGATTCGACGCTGGCGGTCAAGGGCATCACCAGCCAGCCCGAATACGTGGTGGGAGATCAGCCGAAGTTCACCATGGTGGTGACCAACATCGGCCTGGTGGCCTGCAAGCGCGATGTGGGGGCCGCGGTTCTGGCCGCCTACGTGTACTCGCTGGACAACAACCGGCTGTGGTCCAACCTGGACTGCGCACCGTCCAACGAGACCCTGGTGAAGACGTTCAACCCGGGCGAGCAGGTGACGACCGAGGTGACCTGGACCGGCATGGGCTCGGCCCCGCAGTGCCCGATGCCGCGTCAGCCGATCGGGCCCGGCACCTACAACCTGATGGTGCAGCTGGGCAATCTCAGATCCGCCCCGGTGCCGTTCATCCTGGCTCAACCCAATCCGCAGCAGCCGGCCCCGCCGCCCGCCGAGGGTGCACCGGCGGCGGAGATTCCCGCGCCGGGTAACTGAGTCAGGCCAGCCGGTCGGCGATGGTCGATTCGGCCAGCAGCGACAGACCCTCACGGATGTGCCGCGCCCACATCGAGCCGATCCCGTCCACCGACTGCAGGTCGTCCGCGCTGGCGGCCAGCAGCCCCTGCAGTGAGCCGAACGAGCGGACCAGCAGATCGACGTGGGCGAACTGCAGTCGTGGGATCCCGGCCATTGCGCGGTAGCCGCGCGAACTCATGGCCGAATCCTGCGCCTCGGCTGTCGATGGGTAACCGAAAACCCTTGCCAGCGTGGTGAAGTCGAGCAACTCGTTGTCGGTGAGGGCATCGAGCTCGTCCAGCGTCGCGTGGACCTGCGCGGCGGTCGGCGGGTCCGGCAGGGCGTGGTAATCCCGCACGATCAGCTCGCGTGCGGCCTCGTTGTCGCCGACCAGTTCGTCGAGCTGCAGCTTCAGCTGGCGGCCGTCGGTGCCCAGTTCGACGACGTCGGCGTCGATCTCCAAGCTGATCCGGCGCACCATCTCCAGGCGTTGCACCACGGTCAGGACGTCGCGCAGGGTCACGAAGTCTTCGATCTCGGCGGTGGACAGCTGCTTGCTCACCTCGTCGAGCCGGCCTTTGTAGCGCTCCAGCGTGGCAATGGTCTGGTTGGCCCGCGACAGGATGGTCGCCGAATCGGGCACCACATGGCGCTCCCCGGCGACATAGACCGTCACGATGCTCATCGAGTGGCTGACCGATATCACCGGATAGCCGGTCTGGATGGCGGTGCGCTCGGCCGAGCGGTGGCGGGTCCCGGACTCGTCGGTCGGGATCGATGGGTCCGGCACCAGCTGCACGTTGGCCCGCACGATCCGGCTGCCGTCGCTGGAGAGCACCACGGCGCCGTCCATCTTCGAGAGCTCACGAAGCCGGGTCGGGGCGTAGCGCACGTCCAGGGCGAACCCGCCGTCGCAGATGGCCTCGACGCTGTCGTCGTAGCCCAGCACCACCAGCGCGCCGGTCTTACCACGCAGGATGCGTTCCAGGCCGTCGCGCAGCGGGGTGCCGGGCGCCAGCCGCCCGAGGGTCTCCCGCAATGTCGGCCGCGCCAGATGCACGACGGTGCGGCTCGTCCTGGCACCGGAACTCACGGCCATCAGCTCTCCTAGGGTCGGCCGCTATTGTCCGTGATCGGATTGATTGCTGGCAATCGCGATGTCTTTGAGTGCCCGGATTGCGGCCCCGATGTGATCGACGGTGATGGCCCGCAACCCGGCGGGCACACTGGTGACCCCGGGTGGCACCACGGCAACGTTGAACCCCAGCCGCGCCGCTTCGGCCAGCCTGCGGTCCATGCCGGTGACCCGGCGCAGATCGCCGACCAACCCGACCTCGCCGATCACCACGGCGTTCATCGGCAATGCGATGCCCAGGTAGGCCGACGCGATGGCCAGGGCCACGGCCAGGTCCGAGGACGGGTCCGTGAGCCGCATCCCGCCGACGGTGGACAGGTAGAGATCGTTGTTGCCGATGGGCAACCCGCAGCGGGTCTGCAGCACCGCCCCGATCATCGACGCGCGGGCCGAGTCGATACCGCTGACCGCGCGCCGTGGCGGCCCCACCGGATGCGCGTGCAGCGCCTGCACCTCACCGATCATCGGGCGCTTGCCGTCGAGCGTGACCGTCACCGCGGTACCGGGAACCGCGGCCGGACGCTGATCCAAGAACAGCCCGGACGGGTCGCTGACGCATTCGATTCCGTTGTCGTGCATCTGGAAACAGCCGACCTCGTCGGCCGCGCCGAATCGGTTCTTGACCCCGCGCACCAACCGGAGGCTCGACGTGTGGTCGCCCTCGAAGTGCAGCACCACGTCGACGAGGTGCTCGAGTGAACGTGGGCCGGCGATTGCTCCGTCCTTGGTGACGTGCCCCACCAGGATCATGGCCACCGCCGGGTCGCCGACGGCGGTCTTGGCGTAACCGGTCAGCGTGGTGGTCACCGCGCGCACCTGCGTCACGCCACCGGTCACACCGTCGGCCTCGGTGGTGGACATGGTCTGCACCGAATCGACCACCACCAGACTGGGTTTGACCTCGTCGATGTGGCCGAGCGCGATCTGCAGATCGGATTCGCCTGCCAGATAGACGTTTTCGTGCTTACAGCCGGTGCGTTCAGCGCGCAGCCGGATCTGACCCGCCGACTCCTCACCCGACAGATACAGCGCGCGCCGCCCGGTGTGCGCCCAGCGGTTGGCGACCTCGAGCAGCAGGGTGGACTTGCCGACGCCGGGATCCCCGGCCAGCAGCGTGACCGAACCGGCGACCAGACCGCCGCCGAGCACCCGGTCCAGCTCGCTGACGCCGGTGGGGTAGTGCCGGGTGATGCCCGGATCGATCGAGNCGGGCTTCCGGATCGGCAATGCCACGGTTCAGGTGATCGGCAACCGGCCCAAGATCGGGCCGCGCCGGGACGAGGCTCAGCAGCTGCTCTCGGAGTTGATCGGGGCCCCGGTATCGGTCTCGGCGACCACCACCGACGGGCTCGGGCTGACCGGCCGGGGCGAAGGTTTGGCCGCGATAGCCAGCGCTTTGGTGGTTCCGGCCGAATAGGCCGGTAAGCTGGCACGTCGTGACCGATCGCGCTCAAGCTGCCGAGTCGGGGTTTGCCTCCGATCTGCGGCTGTACGACACCATGGCGGGTGCCGTACGTGATTTCGTACCGCTGCGGCCGGGGCACGCTTCGATCTACCTGTGCGGTGCCACCGTCCAGGGCTTGCCGCACATCGGCCATGTCCGTAGCGGAGTCGCGTTCGACGTGCTGCGCCGCTGGCTGACCGCCAATGGATACGACGTTGCCTTCATCCGCAATGTCACCGACATCGACGACAAGATCCTCAACAAGGCGGCCGATGCCGGCCGGCCCTGGTGGGAGTGGGCCGCGACGTACGAGCGGGCCTTCAGCGCCGCGTACGACGCGCTGGGCGTGTTGCCGCCGTCGGCCGAGCCCCGGGNTTGGTCAGGGTGACCTTGGCGGTGACGGCGTCGGCGGCCTCGGTCTGCTCCAGCGGCTTCAGCTGGCCGTCGGGTTCGCCGACGATGAGCACTCCACCGGCCGGGATGGTCTGGTCGCCGGACAGGGCCACCTCGCCGACATTGGACGTGATCGAGACGAGCTTGTTGGGCTCCTCGACGGATCCGTTGGCCGCGACGAACAGCAGTTCGGCCTCGGAGCCTGCCTCGACGTAGTCCTTCTGCTGCGGCGCCCGCAGGTGGACGTTGCGCAGCGCGACGGAGCCGGCCTGCGCATTCACGCCGTTGACCGCGGGTTCCTGGGTCGCCGTCTGGGAGACCTGCCCGGCGCTGCAGCCGGTGAGAACGGCTACGGTCAGGCCACATGCGGCCAGACCGGCCGAGGCGCGCATTGCGAAGCGGTTCACTCAAGCCTCCTGAGCTGGGTCGGCGTACTTCGACTATGCAGAGTAGTAGGTGCCCGCGGCGGGTGGAATGCGAGGGCTTGGCAGAGGGGTCGCCGGAGTGCGGATCGAGGCCACAACGGCTTTGCGGGGCCGCCCATTTCGGGCCTCCGGAGGCGGCCGCGGTTGCACGGTTTCGTCACCATGTCAACCCCTGTTCTTCACCTGCAGTGCCCCTGACCTGCGCAGTTGGTGCGCGTGTGATCCAGGCCCGTGTTAGCATGGAGTAGCGAAAGGGGCTCGAATCAGATGATTTTCAAGGTCGGAGACACCGTCGTCTATCCACATCACGGTGCTGCGTTGATCGAGGCGATCGAAACCCGGACCATCAAAGGCGAGCAGAAGGAATATCTCGTACTGAAGGTCGCCCAGGGTGATCTGACCGTTCGAGTACCCGCAGAGAACGCCGAGTATGTCGGTGTCCGCGACGTCGTGGGCCAGGAAGGCCTCGACAAGGTTTTCCAGGTGCTGCGCGCGCCGCACACCGAAGAGCCGACCAACTGGTCGCGCCGCTACAAGGCCAACCTCGAGAAGCTGGCCTCCGGTGACGTGAACAAGGTTGCCGAGGTGGTCCGGGATCTGTGGCGGCGGGATCAGGAACGCGGCCTGTCCGCGGGTGAGAAGCGAATGCTGGCCAAGGCGCGGCAGATTCTGGTCGGCGAGCTCGCGCTGGCCGAGAACACCGATGACGCCAAGGCGGAGACCATCCTCGACGAGGTTTTGGCCGCCGCGTCCTGACGGGTCGTGGCAACAACTGTCGCGGTCGTCCCGGCTGCCGGCTCTGGTGAGCGGCTAGGCGCGGGCAGGCCGAAAGCGTTCGTCAATCTGGGGGACAAACCCCTGCTGGAGCATGCCCTGAACGGGCTGGTGGTCTCCGGAGTGATCGACAAGGTCGTGGTCGCGGTTCCGCCCGCGCTCACCGACGAGGCCACCCTGGTCTTCGGGGAGCACGCGCAGATCGTGGCCGGGGGCGCCGATCGAACCGAATCGGTGGGGCTGGCCTTGGATGCGGTGGCAGCCGCAGGCGATCCCGATTTCATCCTCGTACACGACGCCGCCCGGGCGTTGACCCCTCCGGCGCTGATCGCCAGGGTCGTCGCGGCGCTGGCAGAGGGACACGCGGCCGTCGTTCCCGGTCTCCCGCTGGCCGACACCATCAAGGCGATCGATGCCAACGGTGCGGTGCTGGGCACACCGGAACGCGCAGGTCTGCGTGCCATCCAGACCCCGCAGGGGTTTCGCACCGACGTGCTGCGTCGCGCCTATCAGCGGGCCGGGTCGGGTGTGGTCACCGATGACGCGTCGCTGGTCGAACAGATCGGTACGCCCGTGCAGGTCATCGACGGCGACCCGATGGCGTTCAAGATCACCACGCCGATGGACCTGTTGCTCGCCGAGACCGTGATGGCCCGCGCCACGTGATGATCCCCAGGGTCGGTCTCGGTACCGACGTCCATCCGATCGAGCCGGGCCGGCCCTGTTGGCTGCTGTGCGTGGAATTCGAAGGCGCCGACGGCTGTGCCGGCCATTCCGACGGCGACGTGGCCGCCCATGCCCTGTGCGACGCGCTGCTCAGTGCGGCCGGGCTCGGCGACCTCGGCGGGGTGTTCGGCACCGACCGGCCGGAATGGCGTGGGGTCACCGGCGCGGACATGCTCCGTCATGTGCGGGAGCTGGTGCAGCAGGCGGGCTTCCGGATCGGCAATGCC
>NZ_LT546207.1:5282455-5337943 GCF_900078665.2 Mycolicibacterium houstonense
CGCGCCGAGCAGCGGCCGCACCATCCCGCCGCCAAGAAGGCCGCGAAGGCGGCGCGCCAGGCGCAGGGCCGGCACCGCAAGACCGACGACACCGAGTTGGTGCTGGGCCGCAACCCGGTCGTGGAGTGCCTGCGGGCCAAGGTTCCGGCCACCGCGCTGTACGTCGCGCTGGGTGCGGAGGCCGACGAGCGGCTGACCGAATCCGTTCAGATCGCCGCGGACCGGGGCATCTCGATCCTCGAGGTGCAGCGCCACGATCTCGACCGGATGAGTAACAACACGTTGCACCAGGGCCTGGCCCTGCAGGTGCCGCCGTATGACTACGCCCACCCCGACGACTTGTTGAAGGCTGCTCGCGAATCCGGGGAGCCCGCACTGTTGGTGGCGCTGGACAACATCTCCGACCCGCGCAACCTGGGTGCCATCGTGCGGTCGGTGGCCGCGTTCGGTGGGCAGGGTGTGGTGATCCCGCAGCGCCGCTCGGCATCGGTCACCGCGGTGGCGTGGCGCACCAGTGCCGGGGCCGCGGCCCGCACGCCGGTGGCGCGGGCGACGAATCTGACCCGCACGCTGAAGAGCTATGCCGACGCCGGTCTGCAGATCGTCGGTCTCGACGCCGGTGGTGACACCACGCTCGACGAGCTCGAGGGTTCGGGGCCGATGGTCGTGGTGGTCGGCTCGGAGGGCAAGGGTCTGTCGCGGCTGGTGCGCGAGAATTGCGATGCGGTGGTGTCGATCCCGATGGCGGGGCCGACGGAGTCGCTGAACGCCTCGNGGGGCCATGCCTACGCCTCCGGCGGCGACGTCTACTTCGACGTGCTGAGCCTGCCCGAGTACGGCGCGCTGTCCGGCCACCGCATCGACGACGTGCACCAGGGTGAGGGCGTCGCGACGGGCAAGCGCGACCAGCGCGATTTCACGTTGTGGAAGGGCGCCAAGCCCGGCGAGCCGTCCTGGCCGACGCCATGGGGGCGGGGGCGCCCCGGGTGGCACACCGAGTGCGTGGCGATGTGCGAGGCCTACCTGGGCGCGGAGTTCGACATCCACGCCGGCGGCATGGACCTGGTGTTCCCGCACCACGAGAACGAGATCGCCCAGGCGTGCGCCGCGGGCGACGGGTTCGCCCGGTACTGGCTGCACAACGGCTGGGTCACCATGGGTGGCGAGAAGATGAGCAAGTCGCTGGGCAACGTGCTCTCGATTCCGGCTGTGCTGCAACGGGTTCGGGCCGCCGAGCTGCGCTACTACCTGGGCAGCGCGCACTATCGGTCCATGCTCGAGTTCTCCGAGAACGCACTGCAGGACGCGGTGAAGGCCTACAGCGGCATCGAGGACTTCCTGCACCGCACGCGCAATCGGGTCGGCGCCGTCGCCGTCGGCGACTGGACCCCGAAATTCGCCGCCGCGCTCAACGATGACCTCTCGGTGCCGATCGCGCTGGCCGAGGTGCACGCCGCCCGCGCCGAGGGCAACCGGGCGCTGGATGCCGGTGATCACGACGGCGCGATGGCGCAGGCCACCTCGATCCGGGCGATGATGGCCATTCTGGGCTGCGANTGCCGACGCCGGTCTGCAGATCGTCGGTCTCGACGCCGGTGGTGACACCACGCTCGACGAGCTCGAGGGTTCGGGGCCGATGGTCGTGGTGGTCGGCTCGGAGGGCAAGGGTCTGTCGCGGCTGGTGCGCGAGAATTGCGATGCGGTGGTGTCGATCCCGATGGCGGGGCCGACGGAGTCGCTGAACGCCTCGGTGGCCGCCGGGGTGGTGCTGGCCGAGATCGCCCGTCAGCGCCGCAGTCTTTAGCGCGAGCGGGGTCTCAGGCCCGGCGCGGCTTGCGCAGCGTGAAGCGGTCCACCGGCGTCGACTCGCCGAACGGGCCGTCGACCGCGAAATAGGTTGCCTCGATCGAGGTTTCACCGCCAGGCGAGCCCGGATCGACATCGAACATCACGAAGCCGTAGGGATGGTCGATGTCACGGAACTTCGACCACGGCGCCGCCTCGCTGACGTAGGTGGGGGTGCGCTTGCCGACGGCCGGGTCGAGTGCGCCGACACCGGTCAGCACCCGGCAGCGCGGTTCGGGGAAGAACATCCGGTTGGACGGGATGGAGGTTCCACCGCCGCCGATCACCAGATGCACGGTGCCCCTGCGGGTATCGATGGTGTCGGCGTGACCGTCGACCGGGATCGGGGTCAGCGTGTCGGTCGGCAGGGCGCCGCGGATCGGGTGCGAGCGCTCGTAGTGGTGCTCGTGCCCGCACACCACCAGGTCGACGCCGTACCGGTCGAACAACGGCAGCCAGTTCTCCCGGATGCCGAGGTCGGCGCCGTTGGTGCGGTCGGCGGTCGACACCGCGGTCTGGTGCATGCACACCACGATCCAGTCGATTCCGGTGTCGCTGCCGGCCGATTCGAGTTCGCGTTCCAGCCAGCGTTTCTGGGCGTGGCCCGAGTAGCCGCGGACATACGAGTTGCCGCCGTCCTGGTAGCACACGTCGTCATTGTTGAGACTGATCACCCGCACCGCGCCGGCGGTGAACGCGTACCACATGCCGCGCAGTTCGTCGTCGGCGCCGGAATCCGGTAGGGCGAAGTAGGTTTGGTAGGCGCCGTAACCGATCGGTCCGTTGCCCAACTCGTTCTCGTGATTGCCCGCCGCGGGCATCCAGGGCCGGTGCCTGGCCGAGCGGGAATTGTTCTCGAACCAGTTGGACCAGGTCCTGACCCGGTCGCCGGACAGGTTGGCGTAGCAGAGATCGCCGTTGACGAGGTTGAAAAGCGGCCGCACGTTCTCGACCGCAGTGGTGATGTCGCCCGCGGCGGGTGAACCCAGGCTGTCGCTGCCGAACGCCTGGGCCACCATCGCGTCCAGTGTCGGGGTGGACTGATCGCCGAAGCTGGTGAACCGCAACGGGGCCCGGCCGCGCGGTGCGGTTCGCGCTGTCCCCAGCTCAGGGCTGGCGCCGTCGTGCACCGCGGCGTAGATGTAGTCGGTGTCGGGCAGCAGGCCGGTCAGCCGCGCGTGGTGGACCCGCACCTCGGTCTTCGACTGTGCGTCCCGGTAGGTGACGGTGTCGGCGCTCACGGTTGCACCGAAGCCGTCGTGCGGGGTGCCGAACATGACCCGCGGGTTGCCGACGCGGGCGACAGTGTGCCAGGACACCACGACCTCGGACGACGCGTCCGCGCCGTATTGCAGGTGTAGTCCGCCGACCCGGGGTGCGTCGCTGCGGTCCTCCCGCTGCCACAGCTCAGGCCCGGACGAGCGGATCAGACCGTTGGTGGCCGCTCCGGCGCCGGCGCCGAGAATCGCGGTGGTGCCGCCGACCAACAGCAACGTTCGCCTGCTCACTGGCGCGGTGTCGTTCACCCTTGCCGTGCTACCGGGTCAATGCGAACGAAGTGGCACCGGCACGTTAACGGTGTCGCCTATCCGCCGCCGAACACCCGCAGACCGAACCACAGTGCCAGCACACTGGCCACCAAGGTGAGCGGTGTCGTCACCAGCCCGACCCGGCTGAACTCGGTGAATCTGGCAGGCAAACCGGCGCGGTGAACCACATTGCGCCACAGTAGGTTCGACAATGAGCCGAGGTAGGTCAGGTTCGGCCCGATGTTGACCCCGATCAGCACGGCGAGTACCGCACCGGGCCCGGATGCCACCACCAGCGGAAGCAGCACAAGCACGGCGGGAAGGTTGTTGACCAGGTTGGCCAGCACCGCCGCCACCGCGGCGAAGCCCAGCAGCGCCGGTAGTGAGTCGCCGACCGGCAGCACCCCGCGCATGGCGTCGCCCAGGCCGTTCTGGACCACGGCATCGACCACCACGCCCAGGCACAGCACGAAGGCCAGGAACGGTACGTTGACCGCCCGCGCGATGCCGCGCACCGTGCTGCGCCGCTGGGCGAGGCTGCGGACGAATCGTGGGNGTCAGCACGCTCGAGCTCGACATCGTGCTGACCAAGGACAAGCAGCCCCTGGTATGGCATGACCCGCGCATCGATGAGACCAAATGCACCGATACCGGACCGGCGTTCCCCGGGGATCCGATGTATCCGTATGTGGGGAAGCTGGTGCACGAGCTCACGCTCGAGCAGATTCGCACACTTGACTGCGGCAGACTGCTGAGCGGGTTTCCCGATGCTGAAGTGGTGCACGGCAACAAGATTGCCGTGCTGCCCGAGGTGTTCTGGCTGACCGATTCCTATCACGCCGACGTGCGGTTCAACATCGAGACCAAGATCGAGGCGGACAAACCCGAAACGTCGGCCACACCAGAGGAGTTCGTGGACGTCATCCTGGACGCCGTGCGTGCGGCGGGCAAGGTCGACAAGGTGGACATCCAGAGCTTCGACTGGCGCACCCTGCCATTGGTGCAACGGGCCGAGCCCTCGATACCGCGGGTGGCGTTGTGGGATGAGACGACCTGGGTGCCCGGCACTCCGTGGCTGGGCGGGGTTGATCCGGCGACGGAAGCTGACCCGATCGCCGCCGCGATGTCGGTGGGCGCCACGGTGCTTTCACCCCAATATCGGCTGGTGGACCGGGGTTTCGTGGAGCGGGCGCACGCGCTCGGCGTGAAGGTGACACCGTGGACCGTCAACGATCCCGGCGACATGCGGGCGCTGATCGCAGCCGGCGTCGACGGACTGATCACCGACTACCCGACCCGGCTGCGCGGTGTGTTGGCGGCGCTGGGTATGCCGCTGCCGCCGTCGTATCGGCTCAGCTGAGCCAGGGATCGGCCCGTTCCCACAGCGTGGGCAGGTGCAGGCTGACCTGATCGCGTTCGGCCAGGCGGGTCAGCACGCGCATCGACACGTCGAGGTCGTCACCGGCAAACGGCAACGCGCGCAACGGCTTGTGCAACGGGCGGAAGAAGTCGTCCCAGTGGATCAGCACCACTCGCCGGGCCCCGACTGTGCGCACCGTCTCGGCCCAGTAGTTCTCGAAATACTGTTCGGGCTGCAGGCCGAGCTGACCGATCCCGAGGTACACCACCTCGGCGCGTTGCCCCGCCAACGCCCCGGGCACCGCGCCGGCGCTGCCGACGATCAACATGCTCCGGTCGCTGGGCCGATGACGCACCAGGGTCGACCAGGCCTCGCCACACTTGTAGGCCGAAACCTTCACCGGCGGTACGACGGGCGTGGTGATGACACCCGGGAAGCGGTCCGGTGGGCAGTGTTCGGACTCGAACAGCGTCACCTCGAAAGCGCCGAGAGTTTCCGCTTCACCCGGGGTCACGGTGACGATCCGATCAGGGGCCAGGCCGCCGCCGGCGCCGACCTGCGCGGTCGAACTGCCGCCCACCAGCTTGGCGCCGGTGCGGTCGGCCACCACGGCCGAATCCATGGCGTGATCGAAGTGCGTGTGTACTGGTAGCACCGCCTCGAGCTTGTCGATGCCCAGCCGGGCCAAGCTGCCGTCGATGCGGGGCAGCGACGGGGTCAGCTTGCGCAGGCCGACGCTCAGCAGATCCGGCCGGGAGAAGAACCCGTCGGTCAGCACCGCCGACGTGCCGTCGGACACCAGCAGGGTGCTGACCCCGGCCCACGCGACGGTGACCGGTGATTGCGGTGTGGCCGACGGGACATCGAAGAACCGCGCATAGGGGGCCAGGTCGGGTCTGCCGGGCTTGAGCCGCATGGGGTCAGCGTAGAGCTACCTCTGCCCGTATCGACGCCGGAACTTCTCCACCTGGCCGGCGGAGTCGAGGTGGCGTGCGGTGCCGGTCCAGAACGGGTGGGAGTCGCTAGTGACGTCGACGACGATCAGCGGGTAGGTCTTGGTCCCATCCGGGGTGGGCCAGTCGATGGTCCGGTCGCTGGTGGCCGTGGATCGGGTGAGGAACTGGGTGCCGGTCGCGGCATCCTGGAACACCACGGGGTGGTAGTCGGGGTGGATTCCGGGTTTCACCGGGATTCTCCTTCCTGGTGGGCGTCCTGACGGACGGAAGCGGGTTCGTCGGTTCCGGGCTGGCAGGGTTCTTCGTGCCAGTCGCCGAACGGGTCCGGGTAGTCGGCCCATTGGTCGGGCCGGGCCAGTTCCTCGTCGGTCAGCAGCGCGGCGTCCAGTGCCTCGATGATTTCGCCGGGCCGGGCGCCGCAGACCAGGACGGTCAGCGAGATGTGGCGATCACCGAACTCGGGGTGCCAGTCGATTGCCGCGATGGCCCGACGTTCGGGGTCGGTGTAGGCCAGTTCGGTGGAATCCATGGCCGCCAGCCATCTTCCGGCATTGCTGAAATGCATTCCGCCGCCGGCGGATTCGATCCACATGACGTCGGTCGGGCGGTTGGCCAACCAGGCCCGTCCGCGGGTGCGCACCACGCCGTCGAGCAGGGCGTCGATCGCGGTGTGCAGGCGCTGGGGGTGAAATGGTCGGCGCGCGGCGAATTCGACGATGATGACCTCGTCGTCGGGTTCCAGCGGAGGTTCGCCCGCCAACAGCGGATCGTGCGGGGCANGCTTGTCGATGCCCAGCCGGGCCAAGCTGCCGTCGATGCGGGGCAGCGACGGGGTCAGCTTGCGCAGGCCGACGCTCAGCAGATCCGGCCGGGAGAAGAACCCGTCGGTCAGCACCGCCGACGTGCCGTCGGACACCAGCAGGGTGCTGACCCCGGCCCACGCGACGGTGACCGGTGATTGCGGTGTGGCCGACGGGACATCGAAGAACCGCGCATAGGGGGCCAGGTCGGGTCTGCCGGGCTTGAGCCGCATGGGGTCAGCGTAGAGCTACCTCTGCCCGTATCGACGCCGGAACTTCTCCACCTGGCCGGCGGAGTCGAGGTGGCGTGCGGTGCCGGTCCAGAACGGGTGGGAGTCGCTAGTGACGTCGACGACGATCAGCGGGTAGGTCTTGGTCCCATCCGGGGTGGGCCAGTCGATGGTCCGGTCGCTGGTGGCCGTGGATCGGGTGAGGAACTGGGTGCCGGTCGCGGCATCCTGGAACACCACGGGGTGGTAGTCGGGGTGGATTCCGGGTTTCACCGGGATTCTCCTTCCTGGTGGGCGTCCTGACGGACGGAAGCGGGTTCGTCGGTTCCGGGCTGGCAGGGTTCTTCGTGCCAGTCGCCGAACGGGTCCGGGTAGTCGGCCCATTGGTCGGGCCGGGCCAGTTCCTCGTCGGTCAGCAGCGCGGCGTCCAGTGCCTCGATGATTTCGCCGGGCCGGGCGCCGCAGACCAGGACGGTCAGCGAGATGTGGCGATCACCGAACTCGGGGTGCCAGTCGATTGCCGCGATGGCCCGACGTTCGGGGTCGGTGTAGGCCAGTTCGGTGGAATCCATGGCCGCCAGCCATCTTCCGGCATTGCTGAAATGCATTCCGCCGCCGGCGGATTCGATCCACATGACGTCGGTCGGGCGGTTGGCCAACCAGGCCCGTCCGCGGGTGCGCACCACGCCGTCGAGCAGGGCGTCGATCGCGGTGTGCAGGCGCTGGGGGTGAAATGGTCGGCGCGCGGCGAATTCGACGATGATGACCTCGTCGTCGGGTTCCAGCGGAGGTTCGCCCGCCAACAGCGGATCGTGCGGGGCAGTCGTCCGTCCGCGCCGGCTGTCCGGTTCGAGGTGGGCCAGGGCGAGCTCGACCCGTTCGGGACCGACGGTGATCCGGGCGCGGGGCGCCAGGCGGCGCAGCACCGCGAGGGTGGGGGCGTCGGGCTCGTTGAGCACCAGCACATCGGCGAATTCGGCCTGGCCGACCACCACCTGGGCGACGGTGCGTCCGTCGGCCAGTTCGTCGTCGCCGATGGCTTGTTGCAGCCAGACGGTCGCATCCAGGCACGCGATCACTGCCTCGATCTCGACATCGCGGGCGGCCGGGCCGTCGATATAGCCCGGGCCGACGCTGACCCGGATGGTGTCGATCGCCCAGCACACCGGCTCGGCCTCCAGCCAGGGCATCAACTGGACGACGATTCGGTCCACATCGCTGCGCCGGTGCAGGCGCCGCAGCAGGATCAGCAGGTCGTCGCGCACGGTGCAGGACACGCAGCCGTGGGAGAGCTCGAGGGCGAGTTCGGAGGCGCCGCCGGCATCGGACACCGTCCGCAACACGACCTGGCCGTCGAAGGTGTGACGCACCAGCACTGTTCCTGGCTTGCGGCTCAATTCGGCCGCCACGCCGTCGGGTTCGCCTTGCCCGGCGATCAGCACTACAGGGGTTCGCACCGTACCTCCTCCCGGGAGAACTTGTTGTTGAAAACGATTATCATTATCGTAAGTACGATACCTCATCCAAAGGAGACCGATGTCCGCCCACTGCCAAGTCACCGGGAGATCGCCCGGGTTCGGCAACACGGTGTCGCACTCGCACAAGCGCAGTCGCCGACGCTGGAACCCCAACATCCAGACCAAGACCTACTTCCTGCCCTCCGAGGGGCGCCGGATCCGGCTGCGGGTCAGCGCCAAGGGCATCAAGGTGATCGACCGAGACGGCATCGAGGCCGTCGTGGCCCGGCTGCGTAGCCAGGGGGAGAAAATCTGATGGCGCGCACCGATATTCGGCCGATCGTGAAACTCAAGTCCACCGCGGGGACCGGCTACACCTACGTCACCCGCAAGAACCGGCGCAACGACCCGGACCGGATCGTGCTGCGCAAGTACGACCCGGTGATCCGCCGCCACGTCGACTTCCGGGAGGAGCGCTGATGGCCAAGGTGTCCAAGATCGTCAAGAACGAGCAGCGCCGCCAACTCGTCGAGCGTTACGCAGAACGTCGCAACGAGCTCAAGGCCGTGATCCGCAATCCGGAGAGCACGCGCGAGCAGAAGCAGGCCGCGGTATCGGCGCTGCAGCGGCTGCCGCGTGATTCGAGTCCGGTCCGGCTGCGCAACCGGGACGCCGTCGACGGCCGACCGCGCGGGCACCTGCGCAAGTTCGGCCTGTCGCGGGTCCGGGTGCGCGAGATGGCGCACCGCGGTGAACTCCCCGGCGTGCGGAAGTCGAGCTGGTGATGGCCAAGTCCGGAAAAGATTCCAAGAAGCGCCTGCGGTCGACCGACGTCAAGAAACCCAGGCGCAATCAGCTGGCCGCGCTCGGAGTCACCGAGGTCGATTACAAGGACGTGCAGCTGCTGCGCACGTTCATCAGTGAGCGCGGCAAGATCCGGTCCCGGCACGTCACCGGCCTGACCCCGCAGCAGCAGCGACAGGTCGCCGCGGCGATCAAAAATGCCAGGGAGATGGCGCTGCTGCCGTACGTCGGCAACCGCTGACCTACCATCGACGGCGATAGGGCGACTGCGGATCGCGGAAGCCGGTGTGAATCCGGCGCGGTCCCGCCACTGTGATCGATCCTCAGCTGCTGAGAATCGAGAGCCAGATACGCACCGCAGTCGCCACCTCGCACGCGCTGGGGCGGATCTCCCCGGAGAGGATGGGTAGGCCTGTGGCTGCTCGTTGGATCGTCGCCGGGCTGACGGCGCTTTTGGTATCGGGATGTGGATCGGGCGCCCCACCGCCCGCCGAGAGTGCGGCGGCGGGCTTCCCGGTCACCGTGGACAACTGCGGCGTCAGCACCACCTACGAGCGGCCGCCGACCCGGGCGGTGGCACTCAACCAGCATGCGATCGAAACGCTGCTGGCATTGGGACTGGAAAAATCGATGGTCGGCACGTCCTACCTCGACGACCGGATCCTGCCCGAATATCAGGCCGCCTATGACGGGCTGCCGGTGCTGGCCAAGGAGTACCCGTCCTACGAATCGCTGCTGGCCGCCGAACCCGATTTCGTCTACGGCGGCTGGGACAGCGCTTTCGACGAGAAGGAGGGCCGGGGCAGGCAACGGCTGACCGACGCCGGGGTCCACACCTACCTCAACATCGAGGACTGCCTGGACAAGCCGGTCAGCCTGGCCACCGTGGACGACGAAATCCGCAATATCGGAACGATTTTCGGTGTCACTGACCGCGCCGAACAGCTGATCTCACAGATCCGCGGCGAGCTGGGGCGGTCCGCGGACAAACTGCGTGGGGTCGACCCGGTCCGGGTCGGCGTCTACGACAGCGGTGAGGCGACGGTGTTCACCTCGGGTGGCAAGGGCATCGGTAACCGGATGATCGAAGCGGCGGGCGGAGTGAACGTGTTCGCCGATGTGCCCAAGGTCTGGGGCGATGTGTCGTTCGAGCAGTTCGCCGAGCGCGCGCCCGAGGTCGTCGTGATCTACGACTACGGTGACCAACCGGTCGAGGACAAGAAGAGATTCCTGACCGAACACCCGCTGCTGCAACATGTTCCGGCAATCCAGCAGCGGCGGTTCGCCGTGCTGCCGCTGTCGTCGGTGGTGGTCGGGGTGCGGGCGGGCCGAGCCGTCGAGGCGCTGGCCCGGCAGCTGCACCCGGACCGGTTTTCGTGATCTCCTACCGGGTGGTCGTGGCCGGGCTGGTGGGGCTGTTGGTGGCGGCGATGACCGCCGGCGTCGCGATCGGCTCGGTGTCCATCGCGCCGGGCCAGGTGTGGGCCATCGTCCTGCACGCCGTCCACCCGGGCCTGGCCGAGCAGACCTGGCCCGCGGTCAGGGAGTCCATCGTGCTGGATGCCCGACTGCCACGGGTGGTGCTGGGTGCGGTGATCGGCGCCGGACTGGCCGCGTGCGGCATGGTGCTGCAAGCCGTGGTGCGCAACCCGCTCGCCGATCCCATGCTGCTCGGGGTGTCCTCGGGGGCCGCGGTCGGCGCCGTCGCGATGTTGGTGCTCGGCGCCGGTGCGCTGCAGATGCTGACGCTGCCACTGGCGGCCTTCCTCGGCGCCTTCCTCGCGCTCGTGGCGGTGTACTTCCTGGCCCGCTCGGGCGGACGGATGACGACGGTGCGACTCGTCCTGGCCGGAGTGGCGGTGGCCGAGGTGCTGTCGGCGTTGGCCAGCCTGCTGATCGTCACCTCCGACGATCCGCACAAGGCGCAGGCCGCGATGCGGTGGATGCTCGGTGGCCTGGGCGGCACCACCTGGCGCATGGTCTGGGTGCCCGCCGCCGTGGTGTTCGTCGGCGTGCTGGTGCTGCTGGCCGTCACCCGGTCGCTGAACCTGCTCTACACCGGCGAGGAGGCGGCCGCCTCGCTTGGTCTGGAGGTGCACCGGTTCCGGGCGGCGATGTTCGTGGTGGTCGCGCTCATGGTCGGAGCCATGGTCGCGGTCAGCGGAACCATCGGGTTCGTCGGGCTGATCATGCCGCACGTGGTGCGCCTGCTGGTCGGAGCCGACCACCGCAGGGCGCTGCCTGCCGCGGCCCTGTTGGGAGCGGCCTTCCTGGTGCTGTGCGACATTGTGGCCCGGACCGTGGCCGCCCCAGAGGAACTGCCCGTCGGGATCCTGACCGCGCTGATCGGCGGTCCATTCTTCCTGTGGCTGATGCGGCGAAAGGCCCGGACATGACGGCGGCGGTGGCGTTCGACGCGGTGTCGGTCTCGGTACGGGGCCGGCGGCTGATCGCCGATATCTCGCTGTCGGTCAGCCCGGGGGAGATGCTGGCCGTGGTCGGACCCAACGGGGCAGGCAAGACCACGCTGTTGCGGACGCTGTACCGAGCCCAGCGACCGAGCACCGGCCACGTTCTGGTCGATGGCACCGACGTGTGGAAACTGCCGGGCAAGCAGGCCGCCCGCCGGATTGCGGCGGTATTGCAGGAAGCCACCGGCGATTTCGAGCTCACCGTGTTCGACGTGGTGGCCATGGGCCGCACCCCGTACAAGCGGTCGTTCGAGGCGGACAACCTCGAGGACCGCGCGATCATCGGATCGGCGCTGGCGGCACTGGACATCGCCGAACTGAGCGGGGCCCGGTACGGCCGGCTGTCCGGAGGTCAGAAGCAACGCGTGCTCATCGCGCGGGCGCTGGCACAACGCACGCAGGTGATCGTGGTGGACGAGCCGACCAACCATCTCGACCTGCGCCACCAGCACGAGGCGCTGCACCTGTTGCGGGAGACGGGGGCGACGGTGATCGCCGCGCTGCACGATCTCAACCTCGCTGCCGCCTACTGCGATCGGATCTGTGTGCTCGACGCCGGTCGCGTGGTGGCCGTCGGTACCCCGGCCGAGGTGCTGACCACCGGCCTGCTGGCCGACGTCTACGGGGTCGACGCCCGCATCACCCACGATCCCGACCACGGCGTGCCACAGCTCGCGGTGCTGCCGAGAAAGGCCGCGGCACGGTGAACATCGAGGCCGCACTCGCTGAAAGTGCCTCGTACGGTGGGTTTTTCGCGATCACCGTGGGTGGGGATCCCGACGGCTGGATACCCGTGCGGCGCTGCTACGCCGACGGCTGCGCGGACCTGGTCCGTACCACGGCCGAGCGCTATGGCACCACTGACCTACGGATCAGCGCATCCCTGGTCCAGTTCAGCCACGCATCGCGGCTGTGGTCACCGATCCTGGCGACCGCCCTGGGGCACGGCGTACTGCCCGATCTGGGCGATCTCCAACGTGCCCGTACCGGAACCGATCTCAGGCTGCCCGCGCCGCGAGGTCGAGCCGTCGATCGTGACCGGTCCCTGCCGGAGCAGCTGTATCGCCTCGTCGTCGAGGACCACCTGGAGCCACTGGCCGCGGGGCTGCGGGTCAAGATGGCGCCCGGGCTGCTCTACGGCAATGCCGCGGCGGCCCTGGTCGCGGCGGCCGATCAGCTGGCGCGCGCCCGCCCGGAGTTACACGCCGAGGCTGTTGCGATGGTCGAATCACTTTTGGCCACCGGCAAACTGGCCCGAAGTGGCGAGCTAACCGGCCTATCCTTCCGGCGGCGCAGTTGCTGCCTGTTCTACCGCACCCCGGGCGGGTCGTATTGCGGCGACTGTGCGCTGGCCGGGCGAAAGGCCACGCGTCAGTAGGCGTAGGGATGCTTCGGCGGATCGGTGCGGGTCACACTCAGTGCCGTCATGGTGGGGATCGTGCTGCGGCTCGAATCGCCTTGCCCCGCAGGAACGGTGCCCTGGACCTTGATCCAGGTGTTCTCCGGGTAGCCGGCGAGCTGGGCGGCCGCCGGCCCGGAAAGGTGAATGCGGGCCAGTTGGGCGTCGGCCGCGCAGCAGATGATCACCACCCGGGCCAGGTCGGTGCGGTCACCGTCGCGCATGGTGAACCCGGTGACGGTGATCGTGCGGTCGTTCAGGGTGTTCGCGCTGTCCTGCGCGACGCGGATCAGCACGTCGGGCAGCGAGATCTCGGGTGCCGGGCCGCCGGGGAGGGGTGGGAACGGGCGCCGCAGCACATCGGTGGACACGGCCGTCACCGACGCCGCCTGCGGCCGGATCGCCGGTGGCACCACGAAGGCCAGCAGCGCGATCGGGATGAGCAACAGCCAGGCCGCGCCGCGGGAGTGCGGATGGTCATGGGCCTCCCCGGAGCCGTCGTCATGGCCGCCGCGCCGGATGTCGCGCACGATCGAGGCCAGCGCCAGCAGGATCAACAGCACCGAGGTGGCCGCCAGGTACGGCAGCAGGGACGGTTTCACGTACCGGGTGAAGACGCCGGTGACGGTGATGATCGCCGTGCTGACCCCGATCAACAGCAGTAGGGCATTCTCGGTCTCGCGGCTCATCGGGCTCCCAGGACCAACAGGCCCACGCCGGTCGCGACCACCGTGGCGACCAGGAAGGTGGTGGGCGCGAACCGGACCGCGAAGGCACGACCGAACATTCCGGCCTGCATCGCGAACAGTTTGATGTCGACGGCGGGCCCGACCACCAGGAACACCAACCGTGGCAGCAGCGGCAGCATGGTCAGGCTCGCCGCGACGAACGCGTCGGCCTCCGAACACAACGCCAGGACCACGGCGAGCAAGGCCATGGTGATGACACCGAGCACGATCTGCCCGGCCAGGTGCTCGTACACCCAGGCCGGAACCAGGACGTGCAGGGCGGCCGCGGCGGCCGCCCCGATCACCAGGTAGGACGCCGCGGACAGGAAGTCGTGGCGCGCCGCTTCGGTGAACACGGACCACCGGGATTCGTCGTCATGGTGGGGTTTGGGCAGGCGGCGGGTGATCCAGTCCGGCTTGCCGAACCGGGCCCACAGGGTGCCCATGATGAGCGCCGTGAGCAGCGACGCGGCACACCGGGCGACCACCATCTGCGGATGCCCGGGGAAGGCCACGGCGGTCGCGACCAGTACGACGGGGTTGACCGCGGGCGCCGCGAGCATGAAGGTCAGCGCCGCCGCGCCCACCGTGCCGCCGTCACCGAACAGCCTGCGCGCCACCGGTACCGAACCGCACTCGCACCCGGGTAGGGCCGCGCCCCCGATGCCCGCGGCCAGGATGGCCGCGCCGGTTCGTCTGGGTAGCCAGCGCGCCAGCCGGTCGGGCGTGACGAACACCGCGATCAGCCCACTGATCACGACGCCCAGCGCCAGGAAGGGCAAGGCCTGTACGAACACCCCACAGAACACCGTGGCCGCTGTCGCCACATCGGGCGTGTTCTCGACGAACGCGCGCAGCGTGTTGCCGGCCAGCGCGAGGGCGAGGACGCCGAACACGAGTACCTGCATGGAACTCGGCCGCCAACGTGTCACCGCCGGGTTCGCCACCACGGCGGACATGATGCCAGCCGTAGTTGGGGCACAGCTGTGCGGCACGCAAATGACTATCATTTTCATTCGGTGGGGCTAGGCTTGGCAGATGGTGTGGCATGGCTTGCTGGCGAAGGCGGCGACAACGGTCGTCACGGGCGCGGTCGGAGTCGCGGCGTATGACGGTTTACGTAAAGCGGTGGCCAAGGCGCCGATCCGGGAGGCCGCGGTGACCACCACCGCGTGGGCATTGCGCGGTGCCCGCAAAGCCGAAGTGAGTGCTGAGGCGGCCCGGTTGAAGGTCGCCGATGTGATGGCCGAGGCGCGGGAACGGATCGGTGAGGAAGTACCACCGCCCGCCGTCGCCGACCCCGGACATTCCCACGATCACTGAGCGCTGTGGGCACCTCAGAGGTGGTATCCGACGCCGCGGGCCGGATGCGCGTGCACGCGCACTGGTTCCGGAATGATGCCATTCGCGCTGTCGCCATAGAGGATGCCGTCGATCAGGTGCCGGGTGTGCGGGCCGTCCACGCGTATCCGCGGACGGCCTCGGTCGTGGTGTGGTACTCGCCCAAGCGCTGCGACCGGGCCGCGATACTGGCGGCGATATCGGCTGCCGCCGAGGTGAGGCGGCATCTGGTGCCTGTCCGGACTCCCCGTTCGGCCGACATCCACAACGCCGACATTCTGCGGATGGCGATCGGCGCCCTCGCCCTGGTGCTGCTGGGGGTGCGCCGCTATGCGTTTGCCAGGCCGCCGTTGCTCGGGCCGACCAGTCGGATGTTCGCCACGGGAGCCACGGTCTTCACCGGTTATCCGTTCCTACGCGGCGCGCTGCGGACCCTGACCGGCAACCGGAGCGCGGGCACCGATGTCCTGGTGTCCGCTGCCACGGTGGCCAGCCTCGTGCTGCGGGAGAACGTCGTCGCGCTGACGGTCTTGTGGCTGCTGAACATCGGCGAGTATCTCCAGGACCTCACCCTGCGACGGACCCGTCGGGCGATCGCCAATCTGTTGCAGGGAACTCAGGACACGGTGTGGCTGCGCCTGGCCGATGGCACCGAGGTCGAGTTCCCCGTGGACGGGCTTCGGGTCGGTGACGAGGTCGTGGTGCACGAGCAGGTCGCGATCGCGGTCGATGGTGTGGTGAGCGACGGCGAAGCCATCGTCGACCAGTCGGCGATCACCGGCGAGAACCTGCCGGTCGCGGTCACGACCGGCGCCAAGGTGTACGCCGGTTCGGTTGTGGTCCGAGGAAAATTGGTGATCACCGCCGAGGCGGTCGGGCGCCACACCACGATCGGCCGGATCATCACCCGGGTCGAGGAGGCGCAGCACCACCGCGCACCCATTCAGACTGTCGGCGAGACCTTTTCGCGGCGCTTCGTGCCCGCCTCGTTCCTGTTGTCGGCCCTGACGCTGGTGGTCACCCGCGACGTGCGCCGGGCGATGACGATGCTGCTGGTCGCCTGCCCCTGCGCGGTGGGGTTGGCGACGCCCACGGCGATCAGCGCCGCCATCGGCAACGGCGCCCGGCGCGGGATCCTCATCAAGGGCGGTTCCCATCTGGAGGAAGCCGGCCGCGTCGACGCCGTCGTCTTCGACAAGACCGGAACCCTGACCATCGGCCGCCCGATCGTCACCAATGTGGTGGCCTTCCACAAGGACTGGGAGCCCGAACAGGTCCTGGCCTATGCGGCGAGCTCGGAGATCCACGCCCGTCACCCGCTCGCCGACGCAGTCCTGCGGTCGACCAAGGAGCGCCATATCGAGATACCTCCACATCAGGAGTGCGAGGTGCTCGTCGGGTTGGGGATGCGGACCCGGGCCGACGGGCGAACACTGCTGCTCGGCAGTCCTTCGCTGCTGGCCCAGGAGAAGGTGCGGGTGACCAAACGGGCCTCGGAGTGGGTGGACAAACTACGCCGGAGCGCCGAAACGCCCCTGTTGTTGGCCGTCGACGGAAAACTGGTCGGCCTCATCGGTTTACGGGACGAGGTCCGGCCCGAGGCCATCGGCGTGCTGCAGGCACTTCGGGCCGGCGGTGTCCGCCGCATGGTGATGCTGACCGGCGACCACCCGGATGCCGCCGCTGCCGTCGCCGAGGAACTCGGCATCACCGAGTGGCGCGCCGAGGTGATGCCGGAGGACAAGCTCGCGGTGGTGCGTGAGCTGCACGGCGAGGGGCATACCGTCGCGGTCATCGGCGACGGCGTCAACGATGCGCCGGCGCTGGCTGCGGCCGACATCGGCATCGCCATGGGACTCGGCGGCACCGACGTGGCGGTCGAGACCGCCGATGTGGCGCTGGCCAGTGACGACTTGCGACGACTGCTCGACGTGCGGGCTCTTGGCGGTCGGGCGGTGGACGTGATCCAGCAGAACTATGCGATGTCGATCGCGGTGAATGCCATCGGTCTGCTCATCGGTGCCGGTGGCGCGCTCTCGCCGGTTCTCGCCGCGGTCCTGCACAACGCATCGTCGGTGGCCGTGGTGGCCAACAGTGCCCGGCTGATCCGCTATGAGCTCGATCAGTTGTGAGAACTGACGCGGCTGAGGTTCACGTCGGCTCGTAGCTGTGCCGGCAGTGTGGCGCCGTCCCAACTGCCGGCTGCGATCCACGCGCAGGCATCCAGGGCGTCGGCATCGGTGCTGATCGGCCCGATCCAGATCGCGGGTGCGTTGGGATTCCGGTCTCTGGAGCAGGGCTGCAGCACGAGTACGGGACTGAGGTCGGCACGCCGGGTCGCGCAGGTGAGCTCACCGAGCAGGCATTGGGTGCTGACCAGAACGCCGTGCGGGCAGCGGCGTACCACGTTCCTCAACATGTGCACCAGCAGCGACTCGGGATCGGCTGACGAGCAGTGCATGCAGAGGGCGACGGTGAACGGTTCGCCGGTGTAGCAGCGTTCGCGGCTCATGCGAGCTCGACTTTGCTTGCCAGCCAGCGCCCGTCGATCTTCTTCATGGTCATCCTGATTCTGCTGCGGTCGATCCTCGGATCGGGCATGGCGCTGTTGGTCACCGACTGATCGACCATGAGAAGGACGACGACTTCGTCGGTCGACTTGGATTTGACTGCTGAATCCACCACGGTCCCATGCGCTGTCGCCTTGTTGTCGACGAGAAGTTGGCGAAGCCGAACGCTCGACTGGCTGTACATGTCCTTGAACTCCCCGGTGGCGCCGTTGAGGATGCGGCTGAAGTTGTCGTCGACCTTGGTGCTGTCGATGCTCGTCAGGGTTTCGGCGTAGACGCGCGCCGTCGCCTGGGCCTGGTCCGCCGCCGTGTCGACCCGGTGGTGCTGCCACACCTGCCAACCCAGAAGTGCCGATGTCATGGCGGTGGCGATGAGTCCGGCTGCCCCTGCGGCCACGAAGAGCTGGCCGAGGCGGCCTGGTTGGGGATCGGCTGCATCGGCCCCCGGAAGGTCGGTGGTGTCGTCATCGAGCGTTGCCGTCACGGTGCTTCCTGTCGAATCTTGTTTCCGGGCAGGCATATTCCTCGCGCCTGTGGCGGTCCCCACATTCCGGCCGGCCCCGTGAGATCGGCGTTGACAGGGGCCGGTGCCCACTCTACGTTAATTCGATAACGATAACCATTTTCATTAGTGCCCGTATCTGGGGCCGCGGGGAGGGATTGGGATGACCGCTGGAACGCCCGTCGGGATGGCCGGGACCGCCGCGGACACTCGACAGCCACGACTGAAAGACGGCGAGCACCAGCCGGGTTGGTTCGTCAGCCGCCGCGTCGACATCTACTTCGTATTCGGTCTGGGTGCACTGCTGTCCGCGATCCTGTTCGCGGCGGAAAGCCACAAGGGCGTGTTTCTGGTTGGAGCGGTGGCGTTTTCGCTACTGTCCGACCTTCCGCACGTGCTGACCACGACGGTGCGGGTGTGGCTGGATCCCCGCGAGCGGGCCCGGTACCGGTTGCATTACGTGCTGAGCTTCGCCGTCGTCGCCACGATCGTCGGCGTGCTCTGGTTCGGTGGCTGGTTGGTGCCGCTGTTGGCGATCTGGGCGTACTGGCAGGTCTTCCACGTCCTCAAGCAGCACTTCGGCATCATGAACATCTACGCCGCCAAGAACGGGTACAAGGGCCCCCGGAACCGGCTCAAGTACGCGCTGTATGCCGCCTGCCTGGCCCCGGTTCTATACCGGGCAAGCCACGGGCTGCACTTCTCCGAGTACGAGGTGTTCGGCCACCGGCTGCCGTTCTCGAACCTGAGTGTTCCGGTACCGCCGATACCCAACGCGCTCATCGTCATCGCCTACGCCGTCGCCGCCGTACTGGTTGCCATGGCGGTGGCCGAACAGATCAAGCTGCGCCGGGACGGGCAGACCCCGCTGCCCACGATGGCAGTGGCCACCTTCATCATCGCGGTCCTGTCCTACAACCTGTCCTACCTGCTGGTGTCGGACCTGTTCGCGCTCATCCTGATCGCCACTACCACCCACAGCCTGCAGTACCACCTGATCAACTGGACCAGGAACAACACCCGGTTCGCGGCCTCGACCGACCCGAGCGAGAAGAAGCTGCTGCTGGCCCGGCTCTCGACGCGCAAGGCGCTTCCGTTCTACGTGGCCGGGCTGGCGTTGCTGGGCATTCTCGCCGGACAGTTGGACACCGTCATCTTCGCGGTGCCCCTGATGTTCGTCCTGCACCACTTCTACATGGACGGCGCGCTCTGGAAGAGCAAGGGCAACCCGGAATTGGCCTATGACCTGGGAATCGTTCGTGCCAAGTGATTTGAAGACCTCGCTGGATGTCCGGGAGGTCACCTCGCCCGCGGAGGCGAGACGGTTCGTGGACCTGCCGTGGCATCTCTACCGTGGTGATGCCCGGTGGCGGCCGATGCTCCGCCGGGTCATGCGGACGAAGATGGACGCGCGGAAGAATCCACTGCACCGTGAGGTCGAGGTCGCCAACTTCGTTGCGTACCAAGGTGAGCGACCGGTCGGCCGGATCTCGGCGAGCATCGACCACGAGTACGTCAAGCGGTACGGAGACTGCGGGTTCTTCGGGCACTTCGAGAGCACCGCGGACGACGACGTGGCGGGTGCCCTGCTGGAAACCGCGGAGAACTGGGCGCGCCGCCGCGGCATGGTCAAGATGGTCGGACCGTACAGCTATTCGACTCGTGAGGAGGTGGGGCTGCTCGCCGAGGGGTACGACACCCCGCCGACCCTCATGCAGCCGTACAACCCGCCGTACTATCTACGTCTCGTCGAGGCTGCGGGTTACCGCAAGAAGTTCGACAGTGCCTCCTACCGCTGGAACACCGGAGCGGCAAGTGCCGTGCAGCAGCGCCTCGTCAAACGTGCCGACGCGGTGCTCGAGGCCCAGGGCGCCACGGTGCGTCCCGTGCGAATGAAGAGTTTCGGCACCGAACTGGAAACCCTTCGGGTGCTTTACAACGACTCGTTCGGCCACCACCCGGAGAACGTCCCGCTGAGCAGGGCGGTGTTCGCCGGGATGGCCGCGGAGATGCGACCGTTGATCGATCCCCGCATCGTCAGGATCGTCGAGGCGGACGGCGCTCCGGTCGGGTTCCTCTTGATGCTGCCCGACGTGAACCAGATCGCCGGTCGGTCCGGCAGACTGACCCCCTCGACGTTGTTGCGCATCGCGGCCAAGCGCCACGGACGGATCCGCGGGGTCGACACCGCGGTCGTCGTTCTCATCGGCGCCGTCGAAACGCGGTTCGGGGCGGGTATCGGCCGGATCCTGGCCGGCGAGATCGTCAGGGCGAGCACGGGCAGTGGCTATTCGTCGGTGGCGACCACCTGGGTACACGAGGACAATGTGTGGTCGAATTCCCTGGCCGCACAGATGAAGACGGAGCCCGATAAACGGCATCGCGTCTACCAGAAGGCACTGTGATGGCCGGTCGAATCCTGGTCACCGGGGGCGCCGGGTATCTGGGCAGTGCGCTCGTCGCCGAGCTGGTGGGCAATGGCGAAGCGGTCACCGTGATGGCCGGACCCGACGACCGCACGGTCCAACCGGGGAGTTTGGGCGGTGGTGTCGAGGTGGTCTGCGCGGACGTCACCGATGCGGCCGGCGTCGACGCGGCCATGCGTGGTATCTCGCACGTGTATCACCTGGCTGGCATCGCGTCTCCGAATTCACGGCTGGCTCACAGCATCTGGAACGCCAATGTCCTCGGCGCCTACCAGGTCGCCCACAGCGCACTGCGCCACGGCGTTCAGCGCATCGTCCATGTGTCGTCGACGGCCGCCATCGGCTATCCACCTGACGGAGTGGTGGCCGACGAACAGTTCGACATCGGGAATTCGGTGCTCGACAACGTCTACGCCGCCACCAAACGGGCCGGCGAACGCGTGGTGCTCGACTTCGGTGAGCGCGGACTCGACGTCGTCGTGGTAAACCCCGCAGCGGTTTTCATACCGGCATCGGGTAGGCCGCGGTCCTGGCAGGGCTTGTTGGCGGCCGCGCGCCGCGGGATGTTGCGGGGTGTACCACCCGGCGGGACTGCGGTGTGCTCGGCCCGCGACTTCGTCGCCGGAACCACCGCCGCCATGGCCAAGGGCAGATCCGGCGAGCGGTACATCCTCTCGAGCGCGAACCTGACCTATCGCCGGATCGCGGAATTGCTGGTGGAAGCCGTCGGCCGCAGCCACGGCGTCCGCACGCTGCCCATGGGTCTGTTCCGGGCCGCCGGAGCCGGCAACCGGGCCGTCCGCGACCTCTTCGGCAATCCCCGCCACGACGACGCGCTGGTGCCAGAGAACGTCGAATTGATGGCTCGCCACGTGTACTACGCATCCGGCAAGGCCGAGCGGGAGCTCGGGGTTCCGAGAATGTCCGCCGCCGAATTGATCACGGAGTTCGCTCGATGACCACTGATATCCGCCAGGCAGCGGCCGGGCCGGGTTCCAAAGACGCACTCGGCATCTCGATGGCTCAGGCGCGGGCGCTGATCGCCGACCTGAGCGCGCGGCGCCAGTGGATCTATTGGGTTGACCTCGCCGTGTGCGTGGTGGTCGGCTACACCGCGTTCCTGTTGTGTCCGGCCGATCGTCTGCTCTCGCCGGTCGCCATCGGCTGCATGGCGATCGCCGCGCTGGCGTTCTACCGGGCAGTGTTGTTCGTCCATGAGATCGTCCATGCACCCGAAGAGTTGCGCTGGTTCTCGGTGGGGTGGCACGTGGTGTGCGGAATTCCTTTGCTGGTACCGCAGTTCACCTACGAGTTCCATCAGGATCATCACGGGTCGCGCACCTACGGCACCGCGGAGGACGGTGAGTACGTCCCCTACGCGACGGAACCGCGTTGGCGGGTGCTCGCGTTGCCGTTCACCGCGTTGCTCGGCCCGCTCGTCTTCGTGCTGAGGTTTCTCGTGTTGGCGCCGCTGAGCTGGTTGATCCCGGGCATCCGGTCGTACGTACTGACCCGGGCCTCGGCGCTGATGATCGACGCCGACTTCGTCCGCAGGCTTCCGGAGGGGCGCACCCCACGGTCTTGGCTGGTACAGGAATTCGCCTGCTTCGCCTACCTGGTGGTGATGCTGGCATTGCTGGCCGGCGGGGTGTACTCCCCGAATCGTCTCGCTGAGGCGTACGTGATCGTCGCGGCGGTGCTGTTCGTCAACTGGGTGCGCGTGTTGGCCGCGCATCGCTACGAGAGCCGCAACGAGCGGATGACGTTCCCAGAGCAGGTACTCGACTCCATCGACCACCCGTCGTTGCCGGTCATCGGAGAACTGTGGGCCCCGCTCGGGCTGCGCTACCACGCGGTGCACCACCTGTTTCCGAAGCTGCCCTATCACCAACTCGGAAAGGCTCGCCGTCGCCTGGCCGAGGTGATTCCGCGCGACGGCGGCTTCTGGACTACCGAGGATCGCTCACTGACCAGCTCTTTGAGACGGCTTCTCGCGCACCCACGGGAGGCTCGATGATGCGGGATTCGTCCGCGGTGACCTACTCCCGGCGCCTGCCGATCCGGCCGATCGAGGCGGCCGGGGCTCGGCTACGCGACGCCGATGGCCGCTGGTACGTGGACTGTCTGGCCGCGGCCGGCGCGATGTCCCTGGGCTGGAATCACCCGGTTGTCCGCGAGGCGGTGATCAAGACTCTCGAATCGGGAGAACCGTGGCAGTCCCTGGACTTCCACACCCCGACCAGGGAACGATTCGTCGAGGATCTGTTGTCCATCCTGCCGCCGGGTCTGGCGCGCGAAGGCCGGGTGCATCTGTGCTCGCCGAGCGGTGCCAGCGCCGTCGAGGCGGCGCTGACGCTTGCCGAGATCGCCACCGGCGGAAGCGAACACATCGGCGTGCAGGGCGGCTTCCACGGTTGTACCCGGGCCGCGCGGGCAGCCAGTTCCGGCGGCGGACTGCGCCGCCAACCAGTAGTGCTGGCGCCGCGGGTCACATTCCTGCCCTACCCCCAGGATTACCGCTGCCCGTTCGGGGTCGGGGGAGAACCCGGTGTTGACCTGGCGGTCGCCGCCACCGAGAACGTGGATCGCCCCCACTCCGGCGTCACCGCGCCGGCTTCGGTCCTGGCGGAGTTCGTGCTGGGGGAGGGGGGAGTCATCCCCGCGCCGTACCGGTGGGGCAAGGCGTTGCGGACCATGGCAAGCCGGCTCGATGTCCCGTTGATCGCCGACGAGGTGCAGGCGGGGATGTTCCGGACCGGGCCGGCCTGGGCGTTCCAGCGGTGTGACGTCGAGCCCGACATGATGGTGATCTCGAAGGGGCTGGGTTCCGGGCTGCCCATCGCGGTTCTGGTGATCCGGGAACGCTATGACGTGTGGGAGCCCGGGGCCTTCACGGGCACGTTCCGCGGCAATGCGATGGCCTTCGCCGCGGCCGGCGCGGTGATCCGCTTCGCCGTCGCGACAGATCTGTCGGCCCGCGTCCAGGCGACGGGTAGTGCCTTTCTCGACGGGCTCAAGTCGGTCGCCGCGCAATCCGAGGTCGTCGGTGACGTGCGGGGTGCCGGGCTGATGCTGGCCGCCGAGATCGTCGACCCCGCGGGCGCGCGCCACCACGACGTGCCCGCGCCCGACGCGGCACTGGCCGAGCGGATCCAACGGGCCTGTCTTGCACACGGCCTCATCGTCGAAACCGGTGGGCAATATGGGAATGTGGTGCGCTTCCTGCCGCCGTTGACCATCGACGAGGTCGACATGTCGGCCGCGCTCACCGCCTTCGCCGCCGCGGTGCGGCAGGTAGAGCGGCAGCGGCCGGCGGACAGCGTGTTGCTGGGGGCGCGATGACAATGGGCACCGGTTCGTTCGCGGACGACTTTCTCACCCCGCGCGGACTCAGCGGATATCGCGAGGCGCTGACCCTGGCCGCCACCTGGGCCGGCACGGAGCTGGCCGACCCGGCCCAACCGGGCGTGGTGGCAGGCTACGCCGAAATCGAAGCGACCGTCGGGAAGATCGCCCTCGACAACGTGGCGGGCATCGGGCTGCCCCAGGCATTGGGCGAGGCGGTCGCCCTGTTGTCGGGACGGTCCGCGGTGGTGACCCACCCCGGCTATCTGGCCCACCTGCACTGCCCGCCGACGGTACCGTCGCTGGCCGCCGAGATCCTCGTCAGCGCGTTCAACCAGTCGCTGGACTCCTTCGATCAGGCCCCGGCGGCCACGGCGCTCGAGCAGAAGGTCATCGGCGACCTCTGCGCCACAATGGGTTACGGCGTCGGCGCCGACGGCACATTCACCAGTGGGGGAACGCAATCCAACCTGCAGGCACTGCTGATGGCCCGAGACCTGTTCGCCCGGGGCAGGTTTGGATCCGACCTGGCGGCCGGGCTGCCGGCCGAGGCCGGATCCTGGCGCGTGCTGTGTACCGGCCAGACGCATTTCTCGGTGCGGCAGGCGCTGCGGATCCTCGGGCTGTCGGGTGCGGTGGTCGAGGTGCCCACCGACGAGGCTGGACGGATGCGTATCGACGGGCTCATCCACTGTGTCGATCGTGCCGTCGAGACCGGCACACCGATCATGGCACTCGTACTCACCGCCGGGACGACGGACTTCGGCGCGATCGATCCGCTGCCGGAGGCGATCGCCATTGCCCGCGAGCACGGTATCTGGACCCATGTCGACGCCTGTGCAGGTGGCTGCCTGGCGTTCAGCGCCACCCATCGTGACCTCCTCGGTGGGATCGAGCAGGCCGACTCCATAGCCATCGACTTCCACAAGCTGTTGTTCCAGGCGATCAGCTGTAGCGCGCTGCTGGTGCGGCGGGGGGAATCCTTCGAGATACTGGCCGACCACGCCGATTACCTGAACCCGCTGCGGGATTCGGCCGAAGACGTGGTCAATCTGGTCGGAAAGTCACTGCAGACCACCCGTCGGTTCGACGCCCTCAAGGTGTTCGTGACGCTGCGGGCACTGGGTAGGCAGCGGGTGGGCGAGATGATCGACGCCACCTGTGCGGCGGCGGCTGCGGCCGCGTCCGCGGTGTCCGATCACTCACGTCTGGCACTGGTGGCCCCCGTCGCGACCAACACGGTGGTGGTGCGCTGGCGGCATCCGGACCTGTCCGACGCCGAATGCGACGACGTGAACCAGGAGATCCGGATCGCCCTCGCCGAGTCGGGCCGCGCAGTTCTCGGCCGGTCGACGGCGGGCGGCAGTCAGGCCCTCAAGCTCACGTTCGTCAACCCGCTGGTCAATCCCGAAGCGGCGGCCGACGTGATCGCCGCCATCGCCGCTGAGGGGCAACGGATCCTGCGGTCTCGCGGAAGGGAATTCACCAACGCATGAACACCAGAGCACTGCGGGTCGACCGGGTCCGGCCCGACGATGAGCGGTTCGGCTGGGCGAAGGGTGTGGAATACCGCATTTTCGGCCTGGAGAACGATTACGCGAGCGAATCGGACATCGCGGCCGGTGAAATGGTGCACTACCGGCCGTGGGAGCGGAGCTCGGAGATCTTCGTGGGGTTCAGCGAGGACTCGGACGAACCGGTCGGCGTCCTGCGGGCACTGCGGGCCGATACCGATCTCGGTCTGGACAGCTTCAGCACATTGCGCGACGGCCGCAGGTATGCGCCGGCAGGCGGGGTGCCGAGAAACTTCCTGTATCCGGAGTGGAATTCGTTCTTCGACGACATCGCGCCTGAGCGCATCGCCGAGCTCGCCACCCAGGGCGTGCGCAAGAAACACCGGCGCGTGGGCATGATCGAGCAGATCTGGCAGGTGTTCTTCGGAAGCTTGGCTGCCGACGGCGTCGACTACGTGACCGTGGCGCTCGTGGTCCCGCTGTTCGAGTGGTACAGCCAGCTGTTGTCGACGCGGATCCACCAGATCGGTGAGGTCATGCCGGACTACATCGGGGCCGACAGCGTGCCGGCCGTGGTCGACATCAGCGGGTCCTTCATCGCCGATGCCACCAGAACCCTTCTACCGTCCAGCAATTAGAGGAACACTTCGATGCGATCGATTCACACGCAAGAGCACGTCTTCCGGAAGGTCAGCGAGATCGACTGTCACGTCGACCGGGTGTGGGACCGGGTGACCACCCAGGAGGGCATCAATGACGAGATGGGCCCCTATCTCAAGATGACGATGCCGCGTCAGTTCCGGGGGCAGTCGATCGCCGACGTCACGCCGGGTACCCGCATCGGCAAGAGCTTCCTGCTGTTGTTCGGCATCTTGCCGTTCGGCTTCGACGACATCACCATCGCCGAGATCGATCCCGGCCGCTTGTTCCGGGAGGAGTCGATCATGACAGGGATGCGGATCTGGGTTCATCACCGCACCCTGGAACCGTTGGGGGACAAGACGATCGTCACCGATGAGATCACGCTGGCCCCGCAGGCGCCGATGGGCCTGATCCCTGGCTGGGGCAAGGTGATGAGCCGGGTCCTGTCGGCGTTCTTCAGCCACCGGCACCGCCGACTGAACCGGACGCTGACCGGCGCGGGCACGGCACGGTGAGGCGGATTCTCGCGGCCGCCGGAGCAGGTTTGCTCGGGTCCGGCCTGCTGGCCGGCTGCGCACCGGTGAACGAAGAGGCCGGAAGGCCGGTGGGGCACGCCTACGAACTGTTGAAGTATCCCGGCGCGGTGGGTGAGCCGGCGGCCGAACCCCGCGCCGGATCACCCTTCGGGAGTTATCCGTTGGAGATTTCGGGCTCGGTCACCTACCTCGACGAGAAGACGTCGCTGCCCACTTCGGGTGTACTCACCATCGGCCCGGGACCGCGGCACGGCGAGTTGCAGGTCGAGCAGTACTACTCCGGCGACCGTTTCCCGTATGAGACCGGCATCGTCTCCACCGGGTCCGATGAGGCCGGGGCCGGCACTCTCGATGCGATAACGATCGTCAACCCGCTCGACTCGCGCGTCTCGTTGCAATGCGCGGTCGACGGTGGAATCGACTTGGGAGATACCGGGGAACCGCGTGAACTGACCGGTTCGTGCGGTGGCGGTGCGGCGGTGCGCGGCAACGTGCGTTCAGAAGGCACTCGCAACAGCACCTGGCGCGGCAAGCCTGTCGAACTGGTGCGCACCGTAGTCGATCTCGACGTGACCGGGGTGAGCGCCGGCACGATCCACCAGGTCAACGAGACGCCGAAGGGCGGCAGTTTCCCGCTCTACACCGAGCTCAAGGTGGACCTGACCGCACAGGGCATCCGTCTGACCGAAGAGCTGGAGCGCCACGTCCTTCCCAGAGTCGGAGAGTGAACGGCCCATGTCCGAACAAAAACAAGACAATTCGTCGCCGGCATTGCTCGCGGACGCCGTCACCAAGGCATATCCGGGCGCACAGACCAGCGCCGTCGACGGACTCAGCCTGACGGTGCCTCGCGGGGTGGTCTACTGCTTGCTCGGCCGCAACGGTGCCGGCAAGACCACCACCATCCGCATGGCCACGACACTGCTCGCACCGACCAGCGGCCGATTGGAAGTGCTCGGCATACCCGTCGCCGAGACCGACGAGCTGCGTCCACAGATCGGCGTGGCACTGCAGGAGGTGGCGCTGGACCTGTGGATGTCGCCGGTCGAACAGATCCGTATGAGCTTGGCGATGGCGGGCTGGCCGAAATCCGAAAGACGCAGGCGGGAAGACGAACTCGTGGAACAGTTCGGGCTGGGCAAGTACCTCACCCGTAAGGTCGGCGCGCTGTCGGGTGGCATGCGCCGCCGGGTCGACGTGGCGCTCGCGGTCGCGCACGACCCGAAGATGCTGTTCCTCGACGAGCCGTCCAGCGGCCTCGACATCGAGGGCAAGCAAGAGGTGTGGAACGCCATCCGGTCCCTGCGCTCGCAGGGCCGCACGGTGGTGCTGACCACCCATGACATGGACGAAGCGGTCTCGCTGGCCGACGAGGTCGGAATCATCAAGGACGGCAGATTGGTCGCATCTGGATCGACGCAGGAATTCACCAGAAGCCATGGGTTCGTCGCGTCGATCTCGTCGGGCACGCCGATCCCCGATACCTCGGTGCAGGGATTGTCCGCAACCGGTTACACCGTGGAACGCACGAGTGACACGGCCCTGACGACGACACTTGAGTCGGCGACGGCCGCTGCCCTCGGCAAGCTCAGCGCCGAGCTGGAGCGAGTCGGACTGGGCGAGGCCGACATCGAGGTCCGGTCGACCTCCCTACGTGATGCGTTTCTGGAGGCCACCCGATGAACTCGTTGTCGAACACCCTGCGGCTGTTCCGTCGCTATGTGATCGTGGGCCTGCGGCAGCCGGTCTTCGGGTTCATCTTCCCGATCGTCTTCCCCGTGGTCCTGGTGATCTTCGTGCGATCCATGTTCCAGCGGGTCGCCGACCTACCCGGATTCCCACTGTCGTCGTATACCGCCTACATCGCGCCGGGCCTGATCATGCTGATCCCGATGCTCGGGGCCGGCTACGGCGCGGGCACCCTGATCGACGAGATCCGGTCCGGCTTCACCGATCGGCTGCGGCTCTACGGTGTGTCGACCAGTCAGATCATGGCTGCCAAGTTCGGCTTCGAGATGTTCCGGATCCTGCCCGCGGCGGTCATCGTGATCGCCCTGCTGGCCCTGCTCGATGCCCCGCTGCGAGCCGGGATCCTCACAGCCGCATTGCTCGTCGTGCTGATGTTCCTGTGGTCGGCGGCCTACAGTTCGTTGTTTTACCTGGTGGCGCTGCGCACGCTCAACCCGCAGGCGCCGGTGGCGATGTTGCCGTTGGCGCTGCCGGTGTTGTTCATCAGCCAGGCGCTCATGCCGTCGGTGTTCCTGTCGGACTGGCTTCGGTTCAGCATCAACCTGAACCCGTTCTCTCACATCGTGGCGGCAGCGTCGACCATCATGTACGGCGAGTTCGACATCGCAACCGTCGTCACGGGTTGCCTTGTCGCCGTTGGCATGTTCGCCATTCTCCAGATCCCCATTCACCTGGTGATTCGCCGCAAGATCGGAAGGTAGTCAGGCCGTGTCAGAAGTACGGGAGTTCCTCATCGAGTTCATCACCGACGAACTCGAATTGCCCGCCGAAGACGTCAACGATTTCTCGGAGCTGGTCGGGGACCTGGGATTCGACTCGTTGTCGTTCGCCCTCGGGGTATCCGAGATCAAGAACCGATTCGGTGTCGTGCTCAACAAGGACGATGTGTTCGAATGTAAGACCGTCGGCGCCCTGGTCGAGCTGGTGGAGAACCGCCGGCTCGCCGCCTCGGGGACGGCGGGCAACCCGCCGGGACAGCCGTGAACCGGATATTGGCGAGACTTCAAGGCGGCGTTGACATCACGTCGCGGGGTCTCACGGCGGCGCCGGTCGGCCCGGACGGCCGGTCGCGGCTCGAACATCTGACCACGGCAAGCTGGGCGCAGGTGCACCGATCCGGCCGTGCCGCCGCGGGTGGGGTGCAGCGGGCCGGGGTACGGCCGGGAGACGCGGTGGCCGTGCTCGCCGGCGCACCGGGCGAGATCGCCCCGCTGGTACAGGGCATCTGGATGTCCGGGGCGGCGGTGACCATGCTGCACCATCCGACGCACCGCACCGATATCTCGGTGTGGGCGGCGGATCTGATCCCGACGCTGTCGACCATCGGTGCCTCGACCGTCGTGGTCGGTAGCCCCTTCCTGGCCGCCGGCGAGGCGCTGTCCGCGGCCGGGGTGCGCACGCTACCGCTCAGCGAGTTGCTCGACGCGCTGCCGGGTCAGATCGTGGAATCAGACGAGGACGCGATCGCGTTCGCACAGTTGACCTCCGGATCGACCGGCAGTCCCAAGGCCGTCGCGATCAGCTACCGCAACATCGAGGCCAATCTGGTCGGGATGGCGGCCGCCTCGGGCGCGAACCCCGAGAGCGATGTCGTGGTGAGCTGGCTGCCGCTCTTTCACGACATGGGCATGATGGGCTATCTGATCACGCCGATGTGCCTGGGGATCGAGACCGTGAAGGTCACCCCGGTCGACTTTCTCGGCGATCCGCTGGTGTGGGCCGAGCTGATCACCAGATATCGCGGAACCATGACCGCGGCGCCGAATTTCGCCTACTCGGTGCTGGCGCGCCGGCTCGGCAAGTCCGCCGACGGCGCCTACGACCTGTCGACCTTGCGGTTCGCGCTCAGTGGTGCCGAGGCCATCGATGTCGGGACGCTGCATCGGTTGGCCACCGAGGGAGTGCGATTCGGTCTGCGCAAGCACGCCATCGTGCCTGCCTACGGGATGGCGGAGGCGACGCTGGGAGTGTCGTTCGTCCGTCCGGGCGACGAATACCGTGTGTGCGATCAACGGGTGGCGCTCGGACCACCGCTGCCGGGTTGCCAGGTCCGCGTGGTGGCCGAGGACGGCTCGGTGGTCGAGTCGCCTGGCATCGGCGAACTGGAGATCCGCGGGGAGAACGTGTCCCGCGGCTACCGCACCCCCGAGGGGTTCGAGGCCATCACCGACCCCGACGGATGGTTCCGTACCGGCGATATCGGCTATCTGACCGACGACGGCCAGCCCGTCATCTGCGGTCGCAAGAAGGACATCCTGATCATCTCTGGCCGCAACGTCCATCCCGAAGACATCGAACGAAGCGTGGCCGGGGTGACCGGGGTGCGCCCGGGCGGCGTCGCAGCGGTGCGTCTTTCCACCGCGGCTGTCGGCGAAGGATTCACCATGGTGGCCGAATCGGCGCTGCACTCCGACAGTGCCGAGACCGCGCGCATCCGTGCCGAGATCGCCGATCGAATCTACCGTCGGCTCGGGCTCAGCCCGCGGGCCGTGCACGTGGTCCCGGCCGGCTGGCTGCCCAAGACCTCGTCGGGCAAGTTGCGACGGTTGGAGACGACCGCGCGACTGGCCCGGCTCGGGCGCCCCGGGGAGCGTGAACTCGCCAGATGACAGTGCGGGACACCAGCTCCCGTGTTGTCCAGTTCGGTGCGGGATACCTGCGGCGCCATCCGGTGGCGGCGCTCGCCACAGTCGGTGAGCAGGTGGGACTCGGGTTGACCACGATCCGGTTCTGCGTCACCGATCTGGTGGCCGGACGATTTCAGTGGGCCGAGTTCGTACGGCAGGCGGCGTTCATGGCCGGGGCGGCCGTCATGCCGACGGTCTTGGTGGCGCTGCCGATCGGGGTCACCTTGTCGATCCAGTTCGCGCTGTTGGCGGGACAGGTCGGCGCGACCTCGCTGGCCGGTGCGGCCAGCGGGTTGGCCGCCGTGCGACAGGCCGCCTCGCTGGTCGCCGCACTGCTGTTGGCCGCGGCGGTGGGAGCGGCGATGACGGCGGATCTGGGTTGCCGGACCATGCGCGAGGAGACCGCCGCGATGGAGGTGATGGGCGTTTCGGTGGTTCGGCGGCTGGTCGTGCCCCGGTTCGCGGCCGCGATCGTCGTCGGCATCGCCCTCACCGGGGTGGTGTGTTTCGTCGGCTTTCTGTCGAGCTATCTCTTCAACGTCTACGTACAGGGCGGTGCGCCAGGAAGTTTCATTGCCACCTTCGCCTCGTTCGCCACCACAGGGGACATGCTGCTCGCATTGTTCAAATCGGCCATCTACGGAGCGATCGTCGCGGTGGTGTCGTGTCAGAAAGGGCTCGCGGCTGGACAAGGTCCGGCCGGGGTGGCCAATGCGGTGAACGCCGCAGTGGTCGAATCGGTCCTGGTCCTGATGACGGTCAATGTCGCGGTGAGCCAGCTCTACACCATGCTGTTCCCACGGACGGGACTGTGAGATGACCGAGCCCGTGATGACGCGACCGGTGGCACGCTTCGGCCATTTCGTCGCCTTCTCGGCGCATGCCCTTGCCGGTGCTCCGCTGGCCATGAGCCGGTATCGCAGAGAGTTCCTCAGGCTGGTATCCGACATCACCTGGGGCAACGGATCGATCGTGGTCGGCGGTGGCACGGCCGGGGTGATCCTCGTCCTCGGAATCACCACCGGCGCCCTGATCGCGGTCGAAGGGTACGACTTCCTGAACCTGCTCGGCCTCGGCCCGGCGACCGGGATCGTCTCGTCGCTGGTCACCACTCGTGAGCTGGCCCCGATCATGGCGGCTCTGGCGTTCGCGGTACAGGCGGGCTGCCGCTTCACCACCCAGATCGGCTCGATGCGGATCTCCGAAGAGATCGACGCGATGAATTCGCTTGCCATCAGGCCGATCCCGTACCTCATCACCACCCGCCTGCTGGCGTCGGTGGTCGCGATCGTTCCCCTGTACGCGGCGTGCCTCGGCATCTGCTATCTGTCCTGCCAGTTCATGGTGGGTTTCATCAGCGGCGGATCGCTCGGCCCTTACCTGCACTACTTCACATTGCTGATCAGCGGCCCCGACATCGTGTACTCGATGGTCAAGGCCGTGGTGTTCGTCTGGATCGCGGCAACGGTGCAGTGCTACTACGGATTCTGCGCGGGCGGTGGCCCGGAGGGCGTGGGTGTCGCCGCGGGGCACGCCATGCGGGCCAGCATAACCGTGGTGATCATCGCCAACATGCTGCTGACCATGGCGCTGTGGAGCGTGGACTCCGGTGCAAGGCTGGGAGGTTGACCGTGGCGAGCATGGTCGATCTGGACGGGAACCACCTCACCGGCAGGCAGTTGATCCGGCGCGGTGCGGCGGCGCTCGTCGTCGTGGGTGTGGTGGCGTCGGTCTTGCTGGTGAAATCGACCGGCTGGTTCGACCGCGGCCTGCACGTGGTCGCCGAACTGCGCAACATCGGCGACGGCCTACCGGCCCGGTCGGATGTAAAGTTCCGCGGCGTCCTCGTCGGCGCGGTGGAAAGTGTCACGCCCGGAACCGGCGGTCAGCCCAGTCAGGTCCACCTCCGGCTGAATTCGGCCTATGCGCAGGGCATTCCGGCGAGTGTGGCGGCCCGGGTGGTGCCCAGTAACGCCTTCGCGGTGTCGTCGTTGCAGTTGGTCGAGTCGGAGAACGGCTCGGCCGACCCGATCCGCGACGGCGGGCGGATCACCGAGGACACGACCCTGCCGACGGTACTGTTCCAGACCACCCTCACCAAGCTGCGCGACATTCTCGCGGCGGCGGGTCGCGGACGCGGTGACCACACCGACGGCGTGCTGGCGGCCGTCGCGGCGGCCACCAACAACCGTCGCGGGAAACTGCTGACGTCGGCGGCCGAACTCGATCGGATCATCGACGACCTGAACGCCGTCGTCGCGACCGATGAAGGGCCGTCGACGATCTCGGCGCTGTCTGAAGCCGCGCGCGGACTGTCGGCAACGGCGCCCGACCTCGTCTCGGCGTTGCATGAGGCGGTCGGGCCGATGCGAACCCTGGTCGAGCAACGCCGAAGCCTCGACGATTTCCTGTCGGCGGCCGCACGCACCACCGGAACCAGTGCGGAGGCACTCGACAATCAGACCGACCGGCTGGTCCATATCACCACCGACCTGACCCCGGTGCTCGGTGTCCTGGCCCAGAACGCCCAGCACTTCGTGCCGATCAGCCAGCGGATGGCCAGGTTCTCCGACACCTTCTTCGCCGAGGTCTGGGACTCCGAGCTCGACACCGCGCGTGGACGCGTGAATCTCTCGTTCACGCCGTCGTACACCTATACCCGCGCCGACTGCCCGCGATACGGAGCGTTGGCGGGGCCGAGCTGCTTCACCGCACCCGAGGTGCCCGTGCGGGCCGACCTACCCGAAGTCCTGATGCCGCAGAACTATCAGCCGCCGCCGGATCTGGCGCCCCCGCCGGGCACCGCCATCGGGGAGAACGGAAACCTGGTCGCGGTGGGGCCGCCACTGCTGGCACCCGCCTCGTTCGGCGGCAATGTCGGCCCGGTCGGCAGCAGCCAGGAGCGTGACCGGTTGGCCGAGATCACCGGAGAGTCCGTGACGGTGGCCACACAACTGATTCTCGGTCCCGTCGCGCGCGGCACCGTCGTCACGCGAACACCGCTGCCCGCAACCGAACCCAAGCCGTAGGAGACCAACGATGTCCAGATCTGCCCTGGGGGCCGACTCGATGCGACGCCGCGGCCCGCTGCTCGGGCTGTGCCTGTTCCTGGTGGTGTCGACCGTGCTGACGTGGCTGGTCTATGTCACGCTTCGGCGCGACGTCAGCGGGCCGGTCGGGTCCTACTCCGCGGTGTTCACCGATGTATTCGGATTGCGCGAGGGCGACGACGTCCGCGTGGCCGGGGTCAGGGTCGGCCGCGTACAGGCGGTCGAATTGCAGGGCACGCTGGCAAAGGTGTCGTTCGTCGTGCAGGAGGGCCACCGCCTCACCACTGCCACCGTCGCATCGGTCAACTACCAAAACATCGTGGGACAACGATATCTCGCGTTGGACCGCGGTCGCGAAGGTCCGGCTTCCGAACTTCCGGCCGGGGCGGTGATCGGGACGGATCGCACCGAGCCGTCCTTCGACATCGGCACCCTGCTCAACGGTTATGAGCCGCTGTTCACCGTCTTGGATTCCGAGCAGGTGAACAACCTCACCAATGCGGTCGTCGGATCTCTGCAGGGAGACAGCGCCGCCATCACCCTGCTGGTCGACCAGACATCGGTTCTCACCGAGACTTTCGTGGGCCAGGACCGCTCCTTGGACCGGATCATCGCCGGGTTGGACGGCGTGGTCGGCAATCTGGCCGGTCAGAACGACCATTTCGAGCGCACGCTCACGGCCGCCCGAAACACCGTGGCGGCCTTCGACAATCGCCGCGAACCGCTGGTGTCGTCCCTGGGCACGATGACGGCGGTCGCCGGCAATCTGTCGCGGATCGCGCAAGACGTGCAACCGACCATCAGGGGCATGCTCAACCGTGAGCCCGGCTACACCCGCCACATGCTCGAGATCGAACCGCAGATCGCCTACACGGGGCTCAACACACCGCTGCTGTTGAAGGGGTTGTCGCGCGTGTTCGGGGAAGGGGCCTACATGAATGCCTACGCGTGTGACGTCAACGCCTACGGGTTCTTCCCCGGGCTCAATGACGTGGTGCCGATCATCGTCGATGCGGCGACGCCCGGTGGTACTGCCAAGCACACCCCCAAGTGCAGGAGCATGGCCAATGGCTGACCTGATACCGAGGAAGGCTTGGCTCGGACTGCTGGCCGTGCTGACGGTCGGAGGCCTGATCGCCGGGATGCTCCTCGTCAAGGAGGCCGGCATCGGATATCACCGTTTCACCGCGAAATTCCTCCAGGCCGCGGCGTTGCGCGCCGACGACATCGTGGCGGTCGCGGGCATCCCGGTGGGAACGGTCACCGCCGTTCGTCTCGCCGGGGACCACGTCGAGGCCGATATCCGGGTGCGCGACGACGTGCCGGTGGGCCGCGACACCCGCGCCGCGATCAAGGTGACGACACTCTTCGGCTCCCGTTATCTCGACCTTCGCCCGGGCGGCGACGGGGTGCCCGACAACGGAACCATCGACCTGGCCCACACCGAGGTGCCCTACGATCTGCAAGCCGCCCTTGCTGATTCGACCAGAACCTTCGAACAGGTCGACGCGAACCGCATCGCCACGTCACTCGATGTGCTGAGCCGGCAGCTGCACGGACTCCCCGCCGTGGTGCCCCAGGCGATGGTCAACGTGCGCGCGCTCTCGTCGGTGATCGCACAACGACGCGACCAGCTGGGCAATCTGTTGGTCAACACCGAGCACGTCACCAGCATGCTGCGGCGCCAGCAGTCCGAGATCGGCAACTTCATCCGCCAAGGACAGGAATTGGTGGGGGAATTCGTGGCGCGCTCGGCTGCGTTCCACGCGCTGATGCAGTCCCTGCGGTCGGTGGTGAGCTCGCTGCACACCATCGCCGTGCACGACCGGGACGCACTCGACGACGTACTTGCCACCATGGAGCAGCTGAGCGGGAAGTTCGCCGAGCAGGATGCGCTGTTCCGGAACCTGTTGCAGATCGCGCCCGTTCCGATCCGTCAGATCGCGAATGCCACCGGTTCCGGCAACGCGATCGAGACCAACGCCCCGGCAGGCGCCCTGATCGATTCCTGGATGTGCGCCATCAGCGGCCGAGCCGAACAGTTCGGGATGATTCCGTATCTGAAGGACTGCAAATGATCGGCCGGCACAAGCGCCTGATGATTGCCGGCGCGCTGATTGCCGTGTTGGCGGTGGTCGCCGGTGTGGGGCGGCACGTGATCACCCATCGCGACCGCAGCATCACCGTCACCGCGCAGTTCGACAGTGCGGCGGGACTGTACGTCGGAAATGTGGTGGCAGTACTGGGGGTTCCGGTGGGCCAGGTCACCAGAGTGACACCGAAGGCCAGTTATGCCGAAGTGGACTTCAGCGTCGACGAGGCTGTCGCGATACCGGCGGACGTCGAGGCGGTGACCTTGTCCACCTCGATCCTCACGGACCGCCAGATCGAGCTGTCGCCGCCGTACCGCGGGGGACCGACTCTGCGCAACGGCGACACCATCGGACTACATCGCACCAAGACCCCGGTCGAGTTCGACCGGGTGCTCGGGATGCTCGACAAGCTGGCGACGTCGCTGCGGGGCGACGGGGCAGGGGGTGGACCCGTGGCCGACCTGCAGAACGCGGGCGACGGTGTGGTCTCCGGGCACGGTGAGCAGATCAGGGGTGCCCTCGACGAACTGTCGCGGGCACTGCGGTTGAGTTCCGACGGCGGCACCCGCACCCGGCAACAGGTGACCACGATCATCACCAACCTCGGGTCGCTGCTGGATGCGGCGGCGGGCAATGACGCGAAACTGCGCGAATTCGGTTCCACGGTGCGCCAACTCAGCCAGATCCTGGCCGCCGAGGACTTCGGGTCGGGGACCACCGGCAGGCAACTCAACGAGGTGGTCGAGAAGACCGGACAGATCCTCTCGGCAAACCGGGATCTGATCAAACAGGGAATCGCCAACGGCGACACCAGCATGCAGACCCTGCACGACCGCCAGCGTGAGCTTGCGGAGTTCTTCGACGTGCTTCCGCTGATGGCCGACAACCTCTATAACGCGATCGATCAGCGAAACGGTGCGATCCGCGCACATTTCCTGGCCGACCGCATGGTGTTCGACGGCCAGATGGCCAAGGAGGTCTGCAACATGATGGGTCTGCGCCAACTCGGGTGCAGCACCGGCACGCTACAGGATTACGGGCCGGACTTCGGGCTGACGAACATGCTCGACGGTCTTGCGGCGATGGGCCAGAAATGACTGCCGCACAAGCACACCTGCGCCGGTTGCTGGGACTGTTGTCGGCAACCCTGCTGACCGCGGGGTGTGCCACGAACGGTCTGGCCGATCTGCCGTTGCCCGCGCCGGGGCTCGGGTCGGGCGGTTACCGGCTGACCGCGGTGTTCGCCAATGCGCTCAATCTGCCCGAGCATGCCAAGGTCAAGCTCGGCGGCGCCGACATCGGTCAGGTCGAGGCCATGACCGCCCACGATTTCACCGCGGTCACCACGCTGCGCATCAGTGACGACGTCCGACTCCCGGTGGGGAGCACAGCCGAACTCCGTTCGGCCACACCGCTGGGTGATGTGTTCGTCTCGATCGTTCCGCCCCGCACTGCCCAGGCGGGGACGCGTTCGCTCGGAGAGGGTGACCGCATCGGGCTCGACTCCACCACGGCGGCGGCGACGGTCGAGTCGGTGCTGAGTTCGGCGGCGGTCCTCGTCAACGGCGGTGCCGTCCACAACCTGACCAACATCGTCAACGGCATGGGTAAGGCGGCCGGACCGGACGGCCGGGCCTTCGGTGACCTGGTGGCCAAGTCCAACCGACTGCTCGGCACGGTGAATGCCCGCTCGGCACAACTTGATTCCGCGATGACCGAGACTACCCGGCTGGCCGAGCTGTTGGAGGCCAAGAATCAAGAGGTCGGTGAACTCCTGCGGGCGGCAGCGCCGGCCACCGAGACACTGGCCGACAACACCGGCCGGGTGACCGATCTCGTCCTCACGCTCGGTGACGTATCGCAGAACCTGGCCAAGTTCCCGTCCATCGCCGGAACGGATTCCAGCGGCCGCAGCGTCATCGCGGATGCGGACACGATCGCGAGCGCGTTCAACGACGTCGTGGTGGACCCGCAGACCAGCCTGGTCTCGCTGAACCGGCTGTACGCGCCGTTCATCAAGATGACGGCGGGCACGTCGATGGCAGGCGCGGCCGGGATCGACCGGCTGGTCCTCGGATCCATTCCCGATGCCGGATTCTCGGGGGATCCCGGGCTGCACGGTCCGAAGCGGGCGGACTGGCACCAGTTCGTGGGATCGATCAAGTTCGTGCTCTGGCGGTTGCAGGAGCGTGTAGTCGGCAGAGGACCACAACCGTGAGCGGGTCCCCGCGCAGTGCCTGGGTCGCGCTGGCCGCGTTGGCGCTCACCCTGGTGGTGTCGGTCGCCTACCTGATGGCCGGTGTGCTGCACGTCCGGCCGTTGTCGGCGACCTACCTCGTGACGGTGCAGCTTTCGCAATCCGGCGGGTTGCTGCCCAATCAGGATGTGACCATGCGTGGAGTGCGGGTGGGCAAAGTCGAGCGGCTCGCGTTCACGCCGCGAGGCGTCGAGGCCGTGCTACGTGTGTCGGATGACGTGCGTATTCCGGCGTCCAGTTCGGTGCGGGTCTCGGCGCTGTCGGCGGCAGGCGAACAGTACGTCGACTTCACCGCGTCGTCCGAGGGCGGGCCGTATCTGGCCGACGGCGACGTGATCGCGGACGACCGCACCGCCGTGCCGGTGCCGATGGCCGAGCTGCTGGCCAATGCCGACGGCGTGCTGGCACAGGTGGATCCGCAGAAGATCGAGCGGGTCAAGGCCGAACTGAGCCTGACGGGTGCCGGGCCGGACAAGCTCGCCGCGATCGTGGACGGCGGGACGTTCCTGCTGTCGACGCTGGATTCGGTGCTACCCGAAACCGTGAGCATCATCCGCAGCAGCCGGATCGTGTTGTCCTCGGCGGTGGATGTCAACAACGGAATCGCCCAGACGGCAACCAATCTGCGTCATACGTTGGCGGGCATGGCCGGGATGCAGGATGGTTACCGAGCGCTACTCGGCCGATCCCCGGCGACGCTCGGCGCGATCGACGATCTGTTCACCGACAACTCCGACACCATGGTGCAGTTGCTGGGAAATCTGGCGACGGTAGCGCGGCTGTCCTACGTCCGGGTGCCTGCCCTCGATGCGCTCTTCCCCGACTACCGCGGTTCGGCGCTGGAGGCCTTCATCGGCACGATGCACGAACACGGATTGTGGGTGACCGCCGACATCTATCCGCGGTACGCCTGCGATTACGGCACGACCCGGCGCCCACCGTCGGCCGCGGACTATCCCGAGCCGTTCCTGTACACGTACTGCCACGATGACGATCCGAGCCTGCTGGTGCGTGGCGCCCGCAACGCGCCTCGGCCGGCCGGCGACGACACCGNAGGGCCACCACTCGGCGATGACGACGATCAACCGCAGCAGTCGGAGGAAGCAGGTCATCGCGGCGACTTTGAGCCCGTCGCGGACACGGGAGAACCGAGGCATATGGAAATGGTAATCATTTCCAATAATGCAGTGTGGTCCGGCTACCCGAACGGCGACAGGTCGATCTCCTCGGCGAGCAGGCGTTCGCGGACCGCGGTGGCGATGTCAACCGCGCCCGGTGAATCACCGTGCACGCAAATCGATTCCACGGTTATCGGTACCTCTGATCCGTCCACCGCGGTGACCAGCCCTGTCGTCACCATCGTGACCACGCGCGAGGCGATCGTCACGGGATCGTGCAACACGGCGCCCGGTTCGCGGCGGGACACCAGCGTGCCGTCGGGTTGATAGGCGCGGTCGGCGAACGCCTCGGCGACCGTACGCAGGCCCAGCGCCCGGGCGGAGTCGAAGAACGCCGAGCCGGCCAGTCCGAGTACCGGAAGGCCGGGATCCACCGCATGCACCGCGGCCGCCACGGCGCCGGCTTGTTCGGGGTGATGCACGATCGTGTTGTACAGCGCACCATGGGGTTTCACATAGCTCACCGTGGTGCCGGCGGCCTCGGCCACCGCACGCAAGGCGCCGATCTGATAGATCACGTCGGCGGTCAGGTCCTCGGCGGTGACGTCGATGAAGCGTCTGCCGAATCCGGCCAGGTCCCGGTAGCTCACCTGGGCGCCGACGCGCACACCCCGGGCCGCGGCCGCACGGCAGGTGCGCAGCAGCAGGGCCGGGTCTCCGGCATGGAAACCGCAGGCCACGTTGGCGCTGGTGACCACGCCCAGCATGGCTTCGTCGTCACCCAGTCGCCAGGCGCCGAAGCCCTCGCCCAGATCGGCATTCAGATCGACGGAGGCAGCCACCCGACCAGCCTAGGACGATGTCTCGTCGGGCCAGCCATTCTCGGACACGAATTCGGGCAACGGGCGCGCGGTGGTCCAGTGCTCGATCTCCAGCACCGGCCGGTCCGGAAACTCGGGCACCGGACCCAGGCACAGGATCGCCACCGGCTCGGCGTCGTCCGGCATGCCCATCAGCTGGGCCAGCGGCAGCGGCTTGAAGATCGACACCCAGCCCATGCCGAGCCCCTCGGCGCGCGCGGCCAGCCACATGTTCTGAATCGCACACGACACCGAGGCCAGGTCCATCTGGGGTAGCGTGCGGCGGCCGAAGATGTGTCGCTCGCGGTGCTCGCCGAGGGCGACCACGAACAGTTCGGCGCAGTCCAGAATGCCTTCCACCTTGAGCGCCAGGAACTCGTCGCCGCGGACGCCGAGGGCGTCGGCGGTGTGCAGGCGTTCCTCATCGACCAGGGCGTGGATCTTGGTGCGCAGCGCGTCATCGGTGATCCGGATGAACCGCCACGGCTGCATCAGGCCGACGCTGGGCGCGGCGTGGGCGGCCTGCAGCAGCCGGCTGAGGACCTCGGGCGCGACCGTGCTGCCGGGAACGAACCGGCGCATGTCGCGACGTTCGGCGATGGCCCGGTAGACGGCGCGTCGCTCATCCGGGCTGAAGGCGTGCTCAGACACGGGTCGAGCTTAGGCGGGACGCCGAGGGCGTCGAGCGCTGGGCTAATTGAAAATGAATATCATTAATGATAAGACTTTGGACGTGTTGAGGACGCTGACGATGGTGCTCGTCGGCATCCTGGTCGCCGGATGCTCCACCGATCCCGAAGCCCCGCCGGTCGAGGGGCCACGCGAGTCGGAACGGCCGCTGACCCACCTGGTCCTGGTGGAGAAGCAGACCGGGGCCGCAGCGGTACTGGACGGCGCGGAAGCCGTGGAGACCGCAGTGGGGGAGTTCGGTCCCATCGATGCGGTCAGTGGCGACGGCCGCTACGCGTACCTGCGCGGCGATGTGGGCTTGACGATTCTCGATGGCGGGGCCTGGACGTTCGACCACGGTGATCACGCGCATTACTACGAGGCGACACCTGCGGTAGTCGGCCGCGTCGAGGGCCGGTTCGCCGCGGTTCAGGGCCAGGGTGCGCTGACCGTCGCGCGTCGCGACGATGGCGCGGTCCAACCGCTGGATCGGAACGCGTTCGCCCGCGGTGAGGTGTCACGGCTGCCGGGGCCATCTGAAAAAGCCGACGCCGCAGTCGCATTCGGGCGCGACGTGATAACGGTGACCGACCGTGGGCTGGTTCGCAACGGGGATCGGGCCGCGATGCTCGGACACTGTCCCGCGGTGACGGGCGCGGCGGTGCTGCGCCGGGCCGTCGTCCTCGGTTGTGGCGGCGGAGCGCTGCGGATAACCCGCCGCGGCGGCGCGCTGGCGGCCGAGAGCATCCCCTTCGGGGACGTGGGTCCACGAATGCCGCTGGGCCCGTTCGGGTATCGCCGGCAGGCGAATTCTCTGGCGGCTGTCGCCGGTGACGAGGTGTGGTTGCTCAACGGCCTCCGCTGGACGTCGATGCCGCTGCCGGGCGTGGTCGCGGTGAACACGGCCGGCGGCGACACCGTGCTGGCCCTGACCCGGGACGGCACCCTGCACGCACTCGATATGGCGGCGGGTGTGCGCACCGGCCAGGTCGAGGTGCTCGGTACCCCCCTGGGCACGCCGGTGATCGAGGTCGGTGCCGGGCGGGCGTACGTGAACGACGCGGCAGCCAGGGCGGTGCACGAAATCGACTATTCCAACGGCCTGCGGGTGGTGCGCACCCACCCGACGAACGTGACCCCGGACTTCATGGTGGCCGCGGGCTGGTGATCCCCCAATCAAGAGGAGAAGAATGCCGAATCCATCGAAGGTCATCGCGTCGGTCGGACTGCTCGCGGCGACGCTGACCGCCTGCGGCGGAGGCGAATCGCCGCAGGCGGCGCCCGAGCCGATCGCCGACCCACTGGTGGTCACCTACGACGGCGGACTGTATGTGCTGGACGGAAACAACCTGCAGGTGAAGGCCGACCTGCCGCTGGAGGGATTCCTCCGGGTGAACCCGGCCGGCGACGACACCCACGTGCTGGTGTCCACCGACAAGGGGTTCCAGTTGCTCGACGCGTCGGCGGGCAAGTTGACCGACACCACGTTCACGGCCGACGAGCCCGGTCACGTCGTGGCCCACGGCGAGCACACCGTGCTGTTCGCCGACGGCTCCGGTGAGATCACCGTGCTCGACCCGCACGACATCGCCGCCCCCGCCCCAAAGATCAGGAACCTGAAGGCCCCGGAACCGCATCACGGCGTGGCGGTGGTGCTCGACGACGGCAGCTGGGTGCGCAGCGAGGGCAACTCCGATGAGCGCAGCGGCGCCGTCGCCTTCGATGCCTCCGACCGCGAAATCGCCCGCAACAACGAGTGCCCCGGCATTCACGGGGAAACCGTCGTCGACGCCACCACCCTCGTCTTCGGCTGCGAGAACGGGGTATTGACCTACGCCGACGGCGCCTTCACCAAGATCGCCGCGCCGGCGCCGTACGGGCGGGTGGGAACTCTTCGCGGGCACGCGGATTCACCGGTGGCGCTGGGCGACTACAAGGTCGATCCGGATGCCGAGCTGGAACGGCCCAACCAGTTCGCGCTCGTCGACACCGCGAGCAACCAGCTGCGCCTGATGCCGCTGCCGCAGTCGGTCAGCTACTCGTTCCGGTCGCTGGCCCGCGGCCCGCACGCCGAGGCGCTGATCCTGGGAACCGATGGCAATCTCCATGTCATCGATCCGGCATCCGGAGCCACGGTCAAGACCATCGCCGTGGTCGAGCCGTGGACCGAACCCGACGACTGGCAGCAGCCCCGCCCGAGCGTGTTCACCCGCGGTCACGACGTCTATGTCGCCGACCCGGCCACCAAGCAGATTCACCTCGTTGACGTCGAATCCGGCAAGAAAGGCGAGTCGGTGACGCTGGAGCAGACACCCAATGAGCTCGGCGGCACGGTGGGGCACGCGCACTGAGCTTTCGCGGTCGGCTGGCCACTTATGACACGCGGATGACTGAACTGCGTGTCATAAGTGGCCTTTCGGCGTGAGCGGTTAGTGCGAGTGCGCGTGGGTGACGTTCCACTCCGGTAGCGGATCGGGATAGCCGACCCAGGCAGCTGCGCCCTCGGCGAGTTCGTCGTCGGTCAGCAGCGCCGCGCGCAGCAGTCCGTCGAGCGACTCGCGGTCGATCCGGATCCCGATGAACACGATCTCCTGACCGGGCTCGATCTCGGTGGACGACCAGAACTGGGCCGGCTCGATCACCAGGTTCGGACCGGCTTGCGACCAGATCGCGGCGATGGTCGGCCGACTGGCGATCCAGCAGAAACCCTTGCTGCGCAACAGGCCCCGGACGTTCTCCAGTACCTGGGCCAGGCGTAGCGGGTGAAAGGGCCGGTCGGCACGGAAGGTCATCGAGCCGATGCCGTACTCCTCGGTCTCGGGCGTGTGGCCCGACGCGAGTTCCTCGTCCCAGCCGGGCGCCTGCTCCGCGGCGATCGGGTCGAACCGGCCGGTGTCGAGGACCTCGCCGAGATCGACCACCCCGTGCGCGGTGTGCAGCAGCTGCGCGGTCGGGTTGAGCCTGCGGACCACGGCCTCGACCGCACCGAGTCGTTCGGCGCTGACCAGGTCGGTCTTGTTGAGGAGGATGACGTCGGCGAACTCGACCTGATCGACCAGCAGATCGGCCACGTTGCGGCCGTCCCCCGGCCCCGCCGTCATCTCGCGTTCGGTCAGCGCGTCGCCCCGGGCCAGTTCGGTCAGGAAGGTCGAGGCGTCGACGACGGTGACGAGCGTGTCCAACCGGGCCAGCTCGCCGAGCCGGAAGCCGTCGTCGAACTCCCAGCTGAAGGTGGCCGCGACGGGCATGGGCTCGGAGATGCCGGTCGATTCGATCACCAACTGGTCGAACCGGCCCTGCCTGGCCAGGGTGCCCACGGCTTCCACCAGATCCTCCCGCAGGGTGCAGCAGATGCAGCCGTTGGTGAGCTCGACGAGTTTCTCCTCGGTCCGGTCCAGGTGGCCCTGCCCGGCGATGAGCGCCGCGTCGATGTTGACCTCGCTCATGTCGTTGACGATCACGGCGACGCGCCTACCGTCCCGGTTCGCCAGGATGTGGTTCAGCAGCGTGGTCTTTCCGGCGCCGAGGAAGCCAGACAGGACGGTGACGGGCAGCAGGTCGGGCATCGCGCTCCTTAATGACAATGATTTTCAATAAGTCATCATCCGGGTATGCAACGCCTAATGCAAACGGTTATCGTTATCGCCGTGCTCCCGCCTCAGAATCTCCGTGCCACGGCCGCCGCCCTGCTGGTCGCCGCGCCCTTCGCCCTCGCCGCCTGTGGCTCCGAGGCGACCCAGTCCCAACCTGCGGGCAACTGCCCGACCGCGCCGGTCAACGTCGTGGTCAGCGTCGACCAGTGGGGCGACATCGTGTCCGCGCTGGGTGGTGACTGCGCCAAGGTCACCACGGTGATCGCCGGGTCATCGGTCGATCCGCACGATTTCGAGCCCTCGCCCGCGGACGCGGCCAAGTTCCAGGGCGCCCAGCTCGTGGTGGTCAACGGCGGCCACTACGACGAGTGGGCCGCCAAGCTGGCCCAGAGCACCGCGCCGGATGCCGTTGTGGTCTCGGCTGTTTCGGGGACCGGCGAGGACGATCACGACCATGATCACGGCCATGGCGAAGAAGGCCACGTCCACGAGCCCGCCGCGAATCCGCATGCCTGGTACAACCCGGAGGCGGTGACCGGCGTCGCCGACACCGTGACCGAGGAGCTGGGCCGGCTGGCTCCCGACGCACGCGACTACTTCGGGCAGCGCCGCACCGAGTTCACCACGTCGATGCAGCCCTACCAACAGCTGATCACCGACATCAAGACCAAGGCCGGCGGCAAGCGCTACGCCGCCACCGAGACGGTGTTCGACGACATGGCGGCCGCCGTCGGACTGGTCAACAAGACGCCGGCGGGCTATCAGGCCGCCTCGTCCAACGAATCCGACCCGGCTCCGGCCGATCTGGATGCGTTCCTGCGCCTGCTCGCCGATCGTGGCGTGGATGTGCTGATCTACAACACTCAAACCGAGGGTTCGCTGCCCAAGGAGATCCGGGCCGCGGCCGAGAAAGCCGGTGTTCCGGTGGTCGATGTCACCGAAACGGTGGCGCCGGGAGCGGATTCGTTCGAGGCTTGGCAGGTGGATCAATTGACCGCACTCGCCAAAGCCCTCGGTGTGCAGAACTAGTGGCACCGGACAGCACCGCGCCGCCCGCACTCGTCTTCGACGACGTCAGTGCGGTGCGCGGCGGACGGCTGATCTGGTCGGAGGGCACCTTCGAGATCCCCACCGGTGACATCGTCGCGCTGATCGGCTCCAACGGATCCGGCAAGTCCACGATGCTGCAGGTCGTGCTCGGGCTGCTGCCGGCCGCCTCGGGCTCGGTGCGGGTGCTCGGCGGTGCGCCAGGTGAACACAACGACCTGATCGGCTACGTCCCGCAGGACTACGTGGCCGGCGCGGGCGAGGCCATCCGGGCCCGGGGAGCAGTGACGCTCGGGCTCACCGGCCGCCGATGGGGTTTCACCCGCACCTCGCGCGCCGAGAAGGCCCGGGTCGACGAGGCCCTGGAGTGGGTCGAGGCCACCGGATTCGCCGACATGCGGGTCTCGGAACTGTCCGGCGGCCAGCGTCAGCGCATCGCCTTGGCCAATGCCCTTGTCGGTCAACCGAAGATGCTCGTCCTCGACGAACCGCTGGCCGCGCTCGATCTGCGCAATCAGCACGAGATCGTGCAGCTGCTGGCCCGGCTCAACAACGACCTCGGGGTCACCATCCTGGTGGTCGCCCACGACCTCAACCCCCTGCTCAGTGTCCTCGACAGCGCCATCTACCTGCTGGACGGGCATGCGCACCACGCCGCCATCGACGAGGTGGTGGACGCCGACCTGCTGACCCACCTGTACGGGACCAAGGTTCAGGTGGCCAACACCCCGCTGGGGCAGATGTACATGAGGAGCGGCTGATGTCGGCGAGCCTGCTGGCACAGGGCACCTTCGCGATGGGTTACCAGCACAACTGGTGGCAGATTCTGACCTCGGCCTTCATGCGCAACGCGTTGATCGGCGGCACCCTGGTGGCGCTGGCCGCCGGGTTGATCGGCTACTTCGTCATCGTGCGCAACACCGCATTCGCCGCGCATGCCCTGGCCCACATCGGTCTGCCCGGCGCCACCGGCGCCGCGCTGCTCGGCCTTCCGGTCGGGCTCGGGCTCTTGGCGTTCTGTGTCGGCGGGGCCGTGGGGATCGGGGCGCTGGGCAGCCGGGCCCCTGACCGCGAGGTGGCCACCGGCACGGTGTTGGCGCTGGCAACCGGGTTCGGCTTGTTCTTCAACTCGCTGGCCACGAAGAATTCCTCGACGCTCACCAACGTGTTGTTCGGCAACCTGCTGGCGATCACCCATGAGCAGCTGCTGACCTTCGCCGCGCTGTTGGCGCTGCTGGCTGTCGCCGTCGTATTCGTTTTCCGCCCACTGCTGTTCGCATCGGTCAACGCCCAGGTGGCCGAGGCCAAAGGCGTGCCGGTGCGGGCGTTGTCGGTGCTGTTCATGGTGCTGCTGGGCATTGCGGTGACGATGGCGGTGCTCGCCGTCGGCACGCTGCTGTTGTTCGCACTCGTGGTGACTCCGGCCGCCACGGCAATCATGATCACGGCCAGGCCGATTCTCGCGATGGCGATCTCGACCGGGATCAGCGTGGCGTCGGTGTGGTCCGGGCTGGCGGTGTCGGCAATCTTCAACATGCCGCCGAGCTTCGTGATCGTCACCATCGCCTGCGGGTGCTGGCTGGTGGTGTGGGCGGTTGACCGGGTGAGGAATTCGCCGATCCACTAGCCTCAGAAAGCATGCCAAGGAGTCCCCACCCGCCGCGGCGGGCCACCCTGGCTTCGCTGGCCGCCGAATTGAAGGTGTCCCGCACCACCATCTCGAACGCCTACAACCGCCCTGACCAGTTGTCGGCCGAACTGCGCGACCGGATCTTCGCGGCCGCCAAGCGACTGGGCTATGCCGGGCCCGATCCGGTGGCGCGGTCGCTGCGGACCCGCAAGGCCGGTGCGGTGGGCCTGATCATCACCGAGCCGCTCAACTACTCGTTCAGCGACCCGGCGGCGCTGGATTTCGTTGCCGGGCTTGCCGAATCCTGCGAGGCCGTGGGGCAGGGGCTGCTGTTGGTCGCGATCGGGCCGAACCGCAGTTTCGAGGACGGTTCGGCCGCGGTGCTCGCGGCCGGTGTCGACGGCTTCGTGGTGTACTCGGCCTCCGACGACGATCCCTACTTGCCAGTGGTGCGCCAGCGCCAGTTGCCGGTCGTGGTGGTGGATCAGCCCAAGGACGTGCCGGGGGTGTCCCGGGTCGGCATCGACGACCGCGGCGCGATGCGGCGCTTGGCCGAGCACGTGCTGGAACTGGGGCATCGGGACATCGGCCTGCTGACCATGCGGCTGGGCCGGGACTGGCCGCATGACGGCACCAAACCCGCACTGGCAGATCCGGATCGGGTGCTCTCGCCGCATTTCCATGTGCAGCGGGAACGTATTCACGGCGTATACGACGCGATGACGGCGGCCGGGTCGGCGCCGGCCACCCTGACGGTGGTCGAGAGCTATGACCACCTGCCGACCTCCGGTGGCGCGGCCGCCGAGGTGGCACTGGAGGCCAATCCCCGCATCACCGCGCTGATGTGCACCGCCGACGTGCTGGCCCTGTCGGCCATGGATTACCTGCGTTCGCGTGGCATCTTCGTGCCGGGGGAGATGACCGTCACCGGATTCGACGGGGTGCCCGAGGCGCTGCGCCGCGGACTGTCCACCGTCGTGCAGCCCAGCATCCACAAGGGCCGGCGGGCCGGGGAGTTGCTGCACAATCCGCCGCGGTCCGGCCTGCCGGTGATCGACGTGCTCGACACCGAGGTGGTGCGGGGCCGGACGGCAGGTCCGCCGGCTTAGCGCGCCCGGCGCAGCTCAAGCAGGTAATCCAGCGCTGCCGCAACATCTTCGGGCTTGCCGACCCGATATCCGGCCAGCGTCTCGCCCGGTCCGACCTTGACGCCGACGTCGCCGTCGCGCAGGCGGCGGAACGCTTTCTCGTCGGTGACGTCGTCACCGAAATAGATCACCGTCGACGCCCGGTGCTCGTCACGCAGGATGTCGATGGCCTCCCCCTTGTCGGTGGTGATGACGGCGAACTCGAGCACCGCCTTGCCCTCGGTCAGTTGGGCATCCCAGGTCTGTGCGGACCGATGGGCCTGGGCGAGAGCGGCTTCGGCGTCGGCCGGTGCGGCATTGCGTACGTGCAGCGCCACGCTCGCGGGTTTGATCTCGACGGTCACCCCGGGCCGGGACTCGGCGATCGCGGCGAGTTCGGTGGCGATCGTGTCGAGCAGGTCGCGATCGATCGGATGGGCGAAACCGGAGGCGAATTCGGCGCCGTGACTGCCGACCAGATGCACGGTGGTCGGCATCCCCGACAGCTCCCGCAGCACTGACAGTGCCCGCCCCGAGATCAGAGCGGTGGCGATACCGGGGCATTCGGACAACGCGACGAGCGCATCGGCGGCGTCGCGGAGCGGACGCGCGTCGGCGGGGTTGTTGACGATGGGCGCCAGCGTGCCGTCGAAATCGGAGGTGATCAGCAGGCTCGGGGCCTGTGCCGCCCGGGTCAGTGCGTCCTTGAGGTCAGCCGGAAGTTCGCGATGGTCACCCACCCGTCAGATCTTAGGTTTGTCCTCCGCGCCGATCAGCAGGCGCACGGCCAGGTCCAGTCGCTTGCTGACATCGGTGGCCGAGGCCCGGCGGGTCAGCCACGCCAACAGGTTGGACAGCCACACGTCGGAGATGACCCGGGCGATGTGGTACTGGTCCTCGGTCGGCTCACCGTCGCTCATGGCCCGGGCGAACATCGAATCCATCAGCTTGCCGACGTGGTCCACCTCGCCGGCCGCGGAGGCGTCGGCGAACACGAAGGCCCGCGTCATGGCCTCGGTGAGCAGGGGATTGCGCTGCATGGCCCGGTTCAGCTTGCCGACCATGAAGCTCAGCCGCTGGTGCGGGGTGCCCCCGGTGAGGGCGGTCCGGTCGGTCTTGGCGTCGATGCGCTCGAACTCGCGGCCGAGCGCGGAGACCAGCAGGTGGACCTTGGACGGGAAGTAGCGGTACAGCGTGCCGACGGCCACGTCGGCGCGTTCGGCCACGGCCCGCATCTGGACGGCCTCGTAGCCGCCCTTGGAGGCGATGGCCAGGGTGGCGTCCAGGATGCGCTTGCGGCGCTCCCGTTGTGCTTCGGAGCCGAGCTCGGATTCAGCGAGGACTGCCACGTTCAGAACCTCACGTGGCCGGGTGTCCGACCCGGATGTTTCGTTGCCTGTTGGCTGTGGTGCGCCGGACATGCGGTGTGTGGCCCCCTCTCGTCGCGTACCTCATGGAAAACGATACGCACGGCGATCTCCTTCTACGCACCCCCGCGCCGGTAAACACACGGACGTGTCCTGCTGTAATGCCGGTCGACTTGACGGTCGAACACTGTCACCATTAGAACACGTTCTAGTGGGAAGCACGGACTTCTCGCGTTAGCGGCTAGGAGGTCCACCATGTCCGGCGCGTCTGCCACCATCACCGACGAGCAGTTTGCCGCCCGTGACCTGGTACGGAGTTGGGCGGCCGCGGCCGACACCGCCGCCGCCGTCCGAGCCGGTGAACATGATGCCGATGCCTGGCGCGCGCCGTTTCAGGGTCTCGCCGAACTAGGCATCTTCAGTGTGGCCGTTCCCGAGGAACAGGGCGGCGCCGGCGGCACCGTCGAGGATCTGTGCGCGATGGTCGACGAGGCCGCGGCGGCGCTGGTGCCGGGCCCGGTGGCCACCACCGCTCTGGCCACCCTGGTCGTCGCCGACGAGGCCGTGCTGGAGGCCCTGGTTTCGGGTGAGCGCACCGCTGGCGCGGCGCTGAGCGCCGATCTGACGCTCGACGAATCCGGCACCGTGTCGGGCACCGCCGGGTATGTCCTCGGCGCCGACGCCGCCGGTGTGCTGTTGCTGCCGGCCGGGGACCGTGTGGTGCTGGTCGACGGATCCGCCGCGGGGGTGAGCATCGAACTGCTCACCGCGACGGACTTCTCGCTGCCGCTGGCCCGCGTCGTGCTCGATGCGGCGCCCGCGCAGGTGCTCGAGGTGTCGCGGCAGCGGTTCTCCGACATCGCGGTCGCGGTGCTGGCGGCCGAGGCCGCCGGCCTGGCGCGCTGGACCCTGCAGACCGCCACCGAGTATGCCAAGGTGCGTGAGCAGTTCGGCAAGCCGATCGGCAGCTTCCAGGCCGTCAAGCACATGTGTGCGGAGATGCTGCTGCGCTCCGAGCAGATCTCGGTGTCGGCGGCCGACGCGGCGCGCGCGGTGTCCGAGTCCGACGACGCGCAGTTGTCGATCGCCGCGGCCGTCGCCGCGGCCGCCGGTATCGACGCGGCCAAGGCCAACGCCAAGGACTGCATCCAGGTGCTCGGCGGTATCGGCATCACCTGGGAGCACGAGGCGCATCTGTATCTGCGTCGCGCATACGGGATTTCGCATGCGCTCGGGGGGCAGCGCCCGTGGCTGCGCCGAATCTCGGCGTTGACCCAGCAGGGTGTGCGTCGCGAACTGCGCATCGACCTGGATTCGGTGGCCGACCTGCGCCCGGAGATCAGCGCCGCGGTGGCCGAGGTGGCCGCGTTGCCGGTGGAGAAGCGGCAGGTCGCCCTGGCGGATTCCGGCCTGCTGGCCCCGCACTGGCCACGCCCCTACGGCCGCAACGCATCTCCGGCCGAACAGCTGCTGATCGATCAGGAGCTCGCCGCGGCTGAGGTGGAGCGGCCGGATCTGGTGATCGGGTGGTGGGCCGTGCCGACCATCCTGGAGCACGGCAGCCCGGAGCAGATCGACCAGTTCGTGCCGGCCACGCTGCGCGGCGACCTGGCGTGGTGCCAGCTGTTCTCCGAGCCGGGCGCCGGCTCGGACCTGGCTGCGCTGCGCATGAAAGCCGTTCGCGCCGAAGGCCCCAACGGGGAGCCGGGCTGGAAGCTGACCGGGCAGAAGGTGTGGACCTCGGCCGCGCAGAAGGCGCACTGGGGCGTGTGCCTGGCGAGAACGGACCTCAGCGCTCCAAAACATAAAGGCATCACGTACTTCCTGATCGACATGAAGACACCGGGCATCGTGATCCGCCCGCTGCGCGAGATCACCGGTGACGAGTTGTTCAACGAGGTGTTCTTCGACGATGTGTTCGTGCCCGACGAGATGGTGGTGGGCACGGTCAACGACGGCTGGCGGTTGGCTCGCACCACGCTGGCCAATGAGCGGGTGGCGATGGCCGGCGGTACCGCGCTGGGCAATCCGATGGAGGAGCTGCTGCGCACGCTCGGCGCGAAGCCGGAGGTGGATCCGGCCGATCTGGACCGTCTCGGTGAGTTGATCCTGACGGCCCAGGTGGGCTCACTGCTGGATCAGCGGATCGCGCAGCTGGCGGTGAGCGGGCAGGACACCGGTGCGCAGGCCAGCGCCCGCAAGCTGATCGGCGTGCGGTATCGCCAGACGCTGGCGGAGTTCCGGCTGGAGCTGTCCGACGGTGGGGGTGTGGTGCGCAATCAGGAGGTGCACGACTTCCTGAACACGCGCTGCCTGACCATCGCCGGCGGAACCGAGCAGATCCTGCTGACCCTGGCCGGCGAACGGTTGCTCGGCCTGCCCCGGTAGGTCGGTCGGGGGCGGTGCCCACCCGGCGTGGGCACCGCCGCACCGGTTGGGTGAACGGGTCAGTTGAACGCGACCTGCGTGCAGGCGGTCGGCGTGGTGAGGTTGACCCCGCCGAACACCACCTGGATGACCGAGCAGGCGATGAAATCGTCCCCGGCGGGCTTGCCGGTGGACCAGTTGGTCGGGTGGGATTCGCCGTCGACGGTGAAGCGTTCGATGGGCCCGCCGCCGAAGTAGGTCACCGACAGCTCGACCGTGTTGATCGACCGGTACAACTTGGACAGCACGTTGTCGTGGTTGGCGCCCTTGAGTTCTCGCGGCATCCCGGCCGGCGCGCTGTAGGAGGCGTTCTGCCAGACGTCGCGGTTCGAGCTGCGCAGGGTGATGGTCTGACGCGCCCAGGTGTCGCCGGGGAATCCGATGGGACCGTCCGGTGTCAGCAGGTTGGCCGATGTCCGGAAGGTGCACATGGTGCCCGCGCAGTCGGCGTTGATGTGCATCTCGATGGTGCCTTGCGGGCTCGGGATCGACGTGACCGCCGAGTTGGCTGCGGCCGTGGCGGTGGCGGGGAAGGCCAGCGCGGCGGTGAGCACCGCGGCCGCGCCGGCGGCGGCGAGGCTGTTCGTTGTGGCGGTCATCGTCAAGAAAGTATCCCGTCGCTCATTCGTCGTAGGTGACTTCGACCGAATCCGATACCGGCGTCGCCTGGCAGCCCAGGATCAGGCCTTCCTCGAGGTCGGAGGGTTCGAGCACATCGTTGATCTTCATTTCGACGTCGCCGGACTTCTTGAGCACCGCGCATGCGCCGCAATGACCCTCGCGGCAGGAGAACGGCGCGTCCAGGCCCTTGTCGAGCAGGACGTCGAGGAGCGTGGCCGAACGCGGCCAGCGGACCTCGTGGGTGGTGCCGTCCAGGGTGACAACCGCGGTGGCCGGCCCCTGGTCGCTGTCATCGTCTTCCTCGATCACGACCGCGGCGAACGGGTCCGAGTCCAGCGACTTGAACACCTCGATGTGGATGCGCTCGTCGGCGGCGCCGGCCTGCTGCAGCGCCTGCTCGGCCGCCGTCATGAACGGGCCGGGTCCGCAGATGAAGGCCTCGCGGGAGGCGTAGGGCGCGACGAGTCCGGCCAGCGCGGCCGGGCTGGGCAGGCCCTGCACGCTCTCCAGCCAGTGCACGACGGTGAACCGGTCGGGGTACTTCGCGGACAGCTCGCGCAGGGTTGCACCGAAGATGACCGAGTTCTCGTCCCGGTTGGCGTAGACCAGCACGACGTTGCCGGCGCCCTCGGCCAGCGCCGACTTGCAGATCGCCATCATCGGCGTGATCCCGCTGCCGGCGGCCAGCAGCAGGAAGTCGGTGTCGAGATTTTTCGGCACGAAGGTGCCGGACGGTGCCAGCACGTGCATCCGCATCCCGGCATGCGCGTTGTCGCACAACCAGTTCGAGGCGTAGCCATCGGCCGTCCGCTTGACGGTCACGGTCAGCTGATCGTCGGTGACCGGTGAGCTGGACAGCGAATAGCAGCGGGCCACCGAGCCGGTACGATCGCTGGGCACCCGCAGCGTCAGGAACTGGCCCGGGCTGTAACGCAGCCGTTCGGCCGGAATGTCGGAACCCTCGGGCACAGCGAACACCAGGGACCGCGCGTCGGCCGTCTCCTCGATGACCGCGCTCACCTGCAGTTCGAGCACATGGCTGCCCAGTGGCTCATCAGTCACGGCTGGACCCTTTCTTCGCTCATAACTAGAACATGTTACAAAAACGTACTTGCCCTGGTCCAGCCCACCATTGCAAGGCGCTACTCGACACAAATCGTAACGTGTTCTAATCTCTGTCTAGGCGGTCAGCTCGCGCTCATCGCAGTCCGATTCTTGGGAGGCATTTCCGTGACATCCATTGAACAGCGTGACGTTCAGGCGGTTCTGGCCGGCATTGACGAACTGCTGCCGGCGCTGCGCGAGCGTGCGCAGGAGACCGAGGATCTGCGCAAGCTGCCCGACGCGAACGTGAAAGCGCTGGAAGAGGTCGGCTTCTTCAAGCTGCTGCAGCCGGAGCAGTGGGGTGGCCTGCAGTGCGATCCGACGGTCTTCTACGAGGCGGTCCGCCGCCTGGCCAGCGCCTGTGGCTCGACCGGCTGGGTGGCCGGCATCATCGGCGTGCACAACTGGCATCTGGCGCTGTTCGACCAGCGGGCCCAGGAAGAGGTCTGGGGTGAGGACACCTCGGTGCGCATCTCCTCCTCGTACGCCCCGATGGGCGCCGGTGTGGTGACCGAGGCCGCCGACGGCTACATCGTCAACGGCGCCTGGAACTGGTCGTCGGGTTGTGATCACGCCACCTGGGCCTTCCTCGGCGGCCCGGTGATCAAGGACGGCCGGCCGGTCGATTTCGGCAGCTTCCTGATCCCGCGCACCGAATACCAGATCGACGACGTGTGGAACGTGGTCGGGCTGCGCGGTACCGGCAGCAACACCGTCGTGGTCAAGGACGTGTTCGTGCCCAAGCACCGCTTCCTGTCCTACAAGGCGATGAACGACGGCACCGCGGGCGGTTATGAGACCAACACCGCTCCGGTCTACAAGATGCCTTGGGGCACAATCCATCCCACCACCATCTCGGCTCCCATCGTGGGCATGGCCTACGGCGCCTACGACGCGCACGTCGAGCACCAGGGCAAGCGGGTCCGCGCGGCCTTCGCCGGTGAGAAGGCCAAGGACGACCCGTTCGCCAAGATCCGGATCGCCGAGGCGGCCAGCGACATCGATGCCGCCTGGCGTCAGCTGTCGGGCAACGTCGCCGACGAGTACGCCCTTCTGGTCGAGGGCAAGGAGATCCCGTTCGAGCTGCGGGCCCGTGCCCGCCGCGATCAGGTGCGCGCCACCGGCCGCGCCATCGCCTCGATCGACCGCCTCTTCGAGGCCTCCGGTGCCACCGCGCTGTCGNACATCGTTGATCTTCATTTCGACGTCGCCGGACTTCTTGAGCACCGCGCATGCGCCGCAATGACCCTCGCGGCAGGAGAACGGCGCGTCCAGGCCCTTGTCGAGCAGGACGTCGAGGAGCGTGGCCGAACGCGGCCAGCGGACCTCGTGGGTGGTGCCGTCCAGGGTGACAACCGCGGTGGCCGGCCCCTGGTCGCTGTCATCGTCTTCCTCGATCACGACCGCGGCGAACGGGTCCGAGTCCAGCGACTTGAACACCTCGATGTGGATGCGCTCGTCGGCGGCGCCGGCCTGCTGCAGCGCCTGCTCGGCCGCCGTCATGAACGGGCCGGGTCCGCAGATGAAGGCCTCGCGGGAGGCGTAGGGCGCGACGAGTCCGGCCAGCGCGGCCGGGCTGGGCAGGCCCTGCACGCTCTCCAGCCAGTGCACGACGGTGAACCGGTCGGGGTACTTCGCGGACAGCTCGCGCAGGGTTGCACCGAAGATGACCGAGTTCTCGTCCCGGTTGGCGT
>NZ_LT546207.1:5338396-5406316 GCF_900078665.2 Mycolicibacterium houstonense
CCCGTGCCCGCCGCGATCAGGTGCGCGCCACCGGCCGCGCCATCGCCTCGATCGACCGCCTCTTCGAGGCCTCCGGTGCCACCGCGCTGTCGAATGACGCTCCGGTGCAGCGCTTCTGGCGTGACGCACACGCCGGCCGGGTGCACGCGGCCAACGATCCCGAGCGGGCCTACCTGATCTTCGGCAACAACGAGTTCGGCCTGCCCCCGGCCGACACGATGGTCTGATTCATGACTGCTACGCAAGAGATCACCTTCGAATCCACCTCCCGCTACGCGCAGGTTCGCGATGACATGCGCCTGCACTACCACGAGGCGGGCGATCCCGACGCACAGACCATCGTGCTCTTGCACGGTGGTGGCCCGGGCGCGTCGAGCTGGTCGAACTTCGGCCGCAACATCGCCGTGCTGGCCGAGCACTACCACGTGCTCGCGGTCGACCAGCCCGGCTACGGTCACTCCGACAAGCACACCGAGCACGAGCAGTACAACCGCTACAGCGCCAAGGCGCTGCTCGGCCTGTTCGACCACCTCGGGCTGCAGGGCCGGATTCCGTTGCTGGGCAACTCACTCGGCGGCGGCACCGCGGTGCGCTTCGCGCTGGACTACCCGGACCGCGCGGGCAAGCTGATCCTGATGGGCCCGGGAGGCCTGAGCGTCAACCTGTTCGCGCCGGATCCGACCGAGGGCGTCAAGGCGCTTGCCAAGTTCAACTTCGAACCGACGCGCGAGAATCTCGAAGCCTTCATCCGGATCATGGTGTTCGACCAGAAGCTGGTCACCCCTGAACTGGTCGACGAGCGGTTCGCGATCGCCAGCACGCCGGAGTCGCTGGCCGCCACGCGCGCGATGGGCAAGTCGTTCGCCGGTGCCGATTTCGAGCTCGGCATGATGTGGCGCGAGGTGTACAAGCTGCGTCAGCCGGTGCTGCTGATCTGGGGGCGCGAGGACCGGGTGAATCCGCTCGACGGCGCGCTGGTCGCGCTCAAGCAGATTCCGCGGGTGCAACTGCACGTGTTCGGGCAGTGTGGACACTGGGCTCAGGTCGAGAAGTTCGACGAGTTCAACAAGCTCACCATCGATTTCCTTGGGGGTTAGCAGATGAGCATCAAGGCACTCGGCTATATGCGCATCGAGGCCACCGACGTGGCGGCCTGGCGCGAGTTCGGGCTGAAGGTCCTGGGCATGGTGGAGGGTTCCGCCCCTGACAACGTGGGCATCCCTGGCGCGCTCTACCTGCGGATGGACGACTTCGCGGCCCGTCTGGTGATCGTGCCCGGCGAGCAGGACCGGTTGCTGGTCTCGGGCTGGGAGGTCGCCGATGCGCCCGCGCTGCAGAACGTGCGCGAGAGCCTGTCCAAGGCCGGCGTCGATTTCGTCGAGGGCACCAAGGACGAGATCCGCGAGCGTCGGGTCGAGGGCTTCATCCGGTTCTCCGATCCCGCGGGCAATGTCCTCGAAGCGTTCTACGGCGCGCAGTACCTGGGCCGGCGCTTCGTCAGCCCCTACGGCCATAAGTTCGTCACCGCCGAGCAGGGCCTCGGGCACGTGGTGCTGACCTGCGATGACGACGCTGCGGCGCAGGCGTTCTACCAGGACGTGCTGGGCTTCCGGCTGCGCGACTCGATGAGCCTGCCCCCGCAGCTCGCGGGCCGGCCGGCCGACGGCGATCCGGTGTGGCTGCGGTTCTACGGCTGCAACCCGCGTCACCACGCGCTGGCCTTCATGCCGATGCCCAACCCGACGGGCATCGTGCACCTGATGGTCGAGGTGGAGAACTCCGACGATGTGGGCTTGTGCCTGGATCGCGCCAACCGCCGGAACGTGAAGATGTCGGCGACGCTGGGCCGGCACATCAACGACAAGATGCTGTCCTTCTACATGAAGACCCCGGGTGGGTTCGACATGGAATTCGGTTGTGAGGGACTGGAAGTCGAGGATGAGAGCTGGGTGGCCCGCGAGAGCGTGGGAATCAGCCTGTGGGGCCACGATTTCTCCGTCGGCTTCAAGTGACGCGGGTTCTTCTATGACTGAGGCGCAGCCGATCGATCCGCGCACCTTCCGAAATGTGCTCGGCCAGTTCTGTACCGGCGTGACAGTGATCACCACGCTTCACGAGGACGTGCCGATCGGCTTTGCCTGTCAGTCGTTCGCGGCCCTGTCGCTCGACCCGCCGCTGGTGTTGTTCTGCCCCACAAAGCAGTCGAGGGCCTGGCAGGCCATCGAGGCCACGGGGAAGTTCTGCGTGAACATGCTGCACGAGAAGCAACAGCACGTTTCGGCGCAGTTCGGCTCCAAGGCGCCTGACAAGTTCGCCGGGATCGATTGGACCCCATCGGAACTCGGTTCTCCGGTGATCGACGGGAGCCTGGCGCACATCGACTGCAACGTGCATTCGGTGCATGACGGCGGTGACCACTTCGTGGTGTTCGGTTCGGTGCACTCGCTGTCCGAAGTCCCCAAGCGCAAGCCCCGGCCGCTGCTGTTCTACCGCGGCGAGTACACCGGGATCGAGCCGGACAAGAACACTCCGGCGCAGTGGCGTGACGATCTGGAAGCCTTCCTCACCACGACCACGCACGACACCTGGCTCTGACTTTCCGTCATTGACGAAACTGGGCCCCTCCTTCCTGGAGGGGCCCAGTTCGTGTGTGGCGGCCGGTATTTACGCTCCGGCAAATAGGGTAGGCATACCTATTGATATTTAGGGAACGCTAAGCTAATTTTTGGTCGTTCCTCAGTCAAATATCAGCTTTCAGGAGAATTCGTGCCCCATCCCGACCCCTCGTCCCTCGGCGCCACCGCAGCGGTGAGCCGCAAGGACAGGTTCCTTCTCGCCGGCGTCGCCATGGTCAGCGCCAGCGCCATCGCGGTGACCCCGGTTGCCCAGAACTCGACGGTCATCCAGCAGGCGCAGAACTTCGCCTTCGACCTGACTGCGTCGACGATGGACGCCACCGCCTCGCCGGTCGATGTCTACGGGACGCTGGTCAGCAACACGTTCAGCAACCTCGAGCTGCTGGGTGCGGCGCTCGCGGCCAATCCGGCGCCGCTCCTGAGCCAGGTGCTGGAGAACCAGCAGGGGTACGCGGCGAAGTTCGGCGCGGCGTTCCAGGCCATCCCCACCAACCTTCAGAACTGGTACAACGGCCCCAACGGCCAGGCCCGGTTGGCGCAGGCGCAGGCCGCTCTCGAGGCCGGTGACATCGGTGAGGCCTACCGGTGGTTCAACCACTCCATGCTGTACGCGTTCCAGGGCGCCTTCGGCTCGCTGATCGCCCCCGGGTTCATCCTTTCGGGCGTGCCGCGTGGCGGCACCGAGTACCTGGCCGGTATCCCGGAGCAGATCGCTCAGAACGTCACGAACCTGATCGCCGCGACCTTCACCTCGAGCGTCGTCGTGAGCGCGGTGTTCCAGGGTGCCTTCGCCACCGTCAGCGGTCCGGCGTTCGAGCTCGCCCGCATTGCCGAGGCCATCAGCACCAGCGTGGCCGCCGGCGATGCGCAGGGAGCCTTCAACGCAGTGGTCAACACGCCGGGCATCCTTGTCAACGCGGCGCTCAACGGGTTCAAGTACTCCGACCCGGACCCGGAGACGGGCACCGGTGGCTTCACCGAGTGGCCGGCGCTGCTCACCTGGGCCGAGCCCGGCGAGCAGGGCGGCGCCCGGGTCGTCGCGGGTCTGCTGCAGAACCTGCTGGTGAACATCCCCAAGACCCTCGCCGACGCCATCGACAACACCCCGGAGACCCCCGCCCCCTCGGCGGTGCCGGCGAGCGTCACCGCTCAGCTGGTCTCCGCGGTGACCCCGGAGGCGCCGACGACCGCCCCGGTCGTCGAGACGGTGAAGGAGACGGTCCCGGCCGTCGAGGCGCCGAAGGCCGAGACCCCGGCTGTCGGAGCACCGGCCCCCCACACCCCGGCCGGTGAGGCCNTCGGCGGTGCCGGCGAGCGTCACCGCTCAGCTGGTCTCCGCGGTGACCCCGGAGGCGCCGACGACCGCCCCGGTCGTCGAGACGGTGAAGGAGACGGTCCCGGCCGTCGAGGCGCCGAAGGCCGAGACCCCGGCTGTCGAAGCACCGGCCGCCGAAGCCCCGGCTGTTGAGGCCCCGGCTGCGGAGACTCTGAAGGTTGAGACGCCGGCCGTGTCGGCCGTCGCGGTCCCGAAGGCTCCGGCCGCCGTCAGCACCACGCCGGCGGCTGCCGAGACCACCGACGAGAGCGGCACGGTCACCGGCAAGGCCAACATCAAGGACCGGATCAAGGCCAAGATCAGCGAGGCCAAGGAAGCCCGGCAGGCCAAGCCCAAGGCCGGCGAGTCCAAGACCGAGTCCAAGACCGAGTCCAAGACCGAGAGCAAGGCCGGCGAGAGCAAGGCCGAGTCCAAGGCCGGCGCGAGCAAGACCGAGAGCAAGGCCGGCGCGAGCAAGGCCGGCGACGCCAAGGGTGCCAAGTCCGGTGACTCCAAGGGAGACTCGGGCTCCTCGTCCTCCTGAGTAACGCGAAAGCGGGCCTCCTTCCGGGGAGGCCCGCTTTTTTGTGCGCCGGATTGGCCGATCGATCAATCGCGGCATTGACAACACATCTGCCAGATGTCACTGTTTGATCGACCGATCAAATTTAATGGAAGGATGTCCATGGCAGGCAGAGTCGAGGGCAAGGTCGCGCTCGTCACCGGAGCGGCACGCGGGCAAGGGCGCAGCCATGCGCTGCGATTGGCGCAAGAGGGCGCCGACATCATCGCCGTCGACGTCTGCCGGCCGGTGACCGATACCAGTGCGATCCCGGCGTCGACCCCGGACGATCTGGCGGAGACCGCGGATCTGGTGAAGGGGCTCGATCGCCGCATCGTCACCGCGGAAGTCGATGTGCGCGACTTCGACGCGCTCAAGGACGCGGTCGACGGTGGCGTGGAGCAGCTTGGCCGCCTCGACATCGTGGTGGCCAACGCCGGCATCGGCAACGGCGGCGACGTCTTGCACGAGACCAGGGAATCCGACTGGGACGACATGATCGGCGTCAACCTGTCCGGTGTGTGGAAGACCGTGAAAACCGCGGTGCCGCACATCCTCTCCGGCGGGCAGGGCGGCTCGATCATCCTCACCAGCTCGGTCGGCGGGTTGAAGGCGTACCCGAACACCGGCCACTACATCGCGGCCAAGCACGGGGTGATCGGGCTGATGCGCAGCTTCGCGGTCGAATTGGGGCAGCACTCGATCCGGGTGAACGCGGTGTGCCCGACGAATGTGAACACCCCGATGTTCATGAACGAGGGCACGATGAAGCTGTTCCGTCCGGATCTGGAGAACCCGGGCCCGGACGATATGGCCGTGGTGGCCCAGCTGATGCACGTGCTCCCGGTCGGCTGGGTGGAGCCCGCGGACATCAGCAATGCGGTGTTGTTCCTGGCCTCGGACGAGGCCCGCTACATCACCGGTCTTCCGGTCACGGTGGACGCGGGCAGCATGCTCAAGTAGCGGGCTGCTCGTTGCCGAACCGGCGCAGGAACCGCTCGACGAAGGCGCGGAACTCGGCGTGGCCCTCGGTCACGCCGACCGCCTCTTCGTTGCAGAGGCTGCGGGCGGACTGGGTGAGCAGCATCGACATCACCACCGGTGGAAACTCCTCCATGTCGACGCCGTGGGCGCGGAGCACGCCGGCCATCGCGGTGGCCTCGATGTCGCGGACCCGCTCGGAGTAGGCCTTGAGCTCGACCCCGATCGCCTTGCGGTGGTTGGCCAGCGCCATGAACTCGGTGTTCAGCCCCGTCACCCGCGAGTCGGAGTTGATCAGCCACAGCGCTCGGAGTGGGTCGTCGGTGGTGATGGCCTCGCGCAGCCGGGCCAGGGCGGCGTCGGCGCCGCTGCGCAACACCGCGATGTAGAGGTCGTCGAGGGTGTCGAAGTAGTAATAGACCAGCGCCGAACGCACGCCTGCCACGGCCGCAATCCGTCGGGTGGTGGCCGCGGCGTACCCCTCGTCGCGGATGACCTGGGCGGTCGCCTCGATCAGGCGCTTGCGGGTGCCGGCGTCCTTCTCCTTGGCCGCACGTGCCGCCGGCATCAGCGCCGCCTCCGAAAATCATTGCCCGACAACAGATGTTTCTGGCCGGGTGACATCCTTGACCGCCGAAGGTCGGGGGTGGTAAGCATGAGCCATCCTAACGGTTTGATCGAGTGATCAAATTTGGAACTGAGGAACCAGATGCCTGAAGACATGAGTGCGAGCCGGGTCCGGGTGGACGCCGGTCTGTGCGAGGGCCATGCATTGTGCATCCAACTTGCCCCTGAGGTGTTCGACCTGTCCGACGACGAGGTGGCCGGTGCTGTCCCGGCGGACGGACAGTGGGACCAAAGTACCTGGGAAGCCGTGAAATCGGCCGTCGACGCCTGCCCGCGTCAGGCCATCAGCCTGCTCAACACCAGCACGAAAGGCCAGTGAGCCATGACCGATCTCGCCTCCGTCGACTACTTCGCCGACCCGGCCGTCGCCCAGGATCCGTACGAGTACTACGAATACCTGCGCAACAACGGTCCGGTGTTCGCCGAACCCCACCACGGCGTGGTGGCCGTGACCGGCTACCAGGAGGTCATGGCGGCCTTCAAGGACCATGCCTCGTTCTCGGCGGTGAACGCGATCGGTGGCCTGTTCCCGCCCCTGCCCTTCGAACCGGAGGGCGACGACATCAGCGAGCAGATCGAGGCGCATCGCCACCTGTTTCCGATCCACGAGCACATGGTGGTGATGGACCCGCCCCAGCATGAGCGGGCCCGCTCACTGCTGAGCAAGCTGCTCACGCCGCGGCGGCTCAAGGAGAACGAGGACTATATGTGGCAGCTGGTCGATCACCAGATCGACCAGTTCATCGAAAACGGTAGGTGTGAGTTCCTCTCCGAGTACGCCAAACCCTTTGCCACCTCGGCGATCATTGACCTGCTGGGGGTTCCCGAAGCGGACCGGCCGGAATTCCTGGCCGCCCTGGGCGCGGAGCGGCCCGAGGGAAACCGGGTCGGTGCCCTCGACGGTGAGCCGGTCGGGCTCGACCCCCTGCAGTACCTCGACGACAAGTTCGCCGGATACCTCGCCGAGCGCAGGCGCGAGCCACGCGGAGATGTGCTGTCCGGCATGGCCACCGCCACCTATCCCGACGGTTCGACGCCGGAGCTCCTGGAGGTGGTCAAGCCCGCGACGTTCCTGTTCGCCGCCGGGCAGGAGACGGTGACCAAGCTGCTCAGTGCCGCGGTGCAGACACTCGGCGATCGCCCCGAGTATCAGCAGACGCTGCGCGAGAACCCGGAGGGGATACCGACTTTCATCGAGGAAGCGTTGCGGATGCATGCCCCGACGAAGGTCGACTTCCGGTTGGTCCGCAAGACCACCACTCTCGGCGGCGTGCACCTGAAGGCAGGCACCATCGTGATGCTGTGCCTCGGCGCGGCCAACCGCGATCCCCGAAAGTTCGAGGATCCGCAGGAGTTCCGTCCGGATCGCAAGAACGTCCGCGAGCACATCGCCTTCGGCCGGGGCATCCACACCTGCGCGGGTGCACCGCTGGCCCGGGTGGAGGGGCAGATCACGGTCCGACGCCTCCTGGATCGTATGCGCGACATCGGGATCGACGAATCCGCGCACGGTCCGGCCGGGCGCCGGACCTACACCTACGAGCCGACGTTCCTGTTGCGTGGCCTCACCGAACTGAACATCACCTTCACCCCAGCGAGAGGCTGACCGACCCGCCGCGGTGATCGACGCCGTCGAGGATGCTCGAGGGCACCCGGAACACCCGGCCCGGTGAGGCCGGCCACGGCAGGGTTTTGCGGCCGATGACCTTGCCGTCTTGGCGGGCAACCACTTTGGGGATGCGTACCAGCGCATCGGTCCACAGCAGCAGCCGATGCCGTGCGGGGGCCGGATCGCCGGGCCGTAGCAGCCCGGGCGCGACCCAACGCAGCGGGGCCGCGGCCTCGATGCGGACCGCCTGGCCCGGGGTGGGCGTGCCGTCGAGGTAGCGACGCACCTGGGCCGCCACGTGGCGCCCGTCGAGCGCGGCGATGTCGGCGGTGTCCACCGGGTGCAGCAGGTTGCCGATCGCAAACACGCCATCCCGGCTGGTCCGCAGCGCGGTGTCGACGACGGGCCCCAGGCTGCTCGGGTCCATGTCGAGGCCGGCGGAGCGGGCCAGTTCGTGGTCGGGAATCCAGTCTCCGGTGAAGACCACGGTGTCGCAGGCCACGATGCGGCGTTGGCCGGTGCGGGTGTTCTCGATCTCCACTCCGGCGACGAGACCCTTGCCGATGATGCGGGTCACCCGCGTGGTGGTGGCGACCTCGACGCCCATCAGCGGGCTGCGGCCGGCGATGTTGAAGACCGCGTAGGACTCGGGGGAGGGGTATTCGCTTGTCATCAACGCGGTTTCGCATCCCGCGTGCCTGAGGGTGAGCACCGACGAGTAGCTGACCAGTTCGGCACCGACGATGACCGCGCGCTTGCCCACGCTGCGGTGCTGCAGGTGCACGGTGTTCTGCAGCTGCCCAGTGGTGTAGACGCCGCCGGGCCGGTCTCCGGGGATCATCCGGGCCGGGCGGGCGCGTTCGCGGGCGCCGGTGGCCAGGATGACCGCGCGGGCGTCGAGGTGTTCGCGCCCGGCGGGCGAGGTGAGTTCGAGGGATCTGTCACCGGCCCAGCCGGTCACCATGGTGGTGGTGCGGATCTCGGCCCCCGCGGTGGTGGCCTCGCGGACCAGGCGGCGCGCGTAGGCCGGGCCACCGATGAAGGTCTTCATGTCGCGGATGCCGTAGCCCGGATGGTCGCTGTGTCGTGGAATGCCGCCGGCCTCGAACTCGCGTTCCAGCACAACCACATTCAGGTTCGAACCGCGCGCCAGCTCGGCGGCGGCGGTCAGTCCGGCGGGTCCGCCGCCGATGATCGCGACGTCGTAGGTGCTCACTGATGTTTCTCCTGAGATTCCCGCTCGAATATCGACTGCACCTCGGCGCCGCAGAAGAAGGCCTGGCAGCGGCCGTTCATCACGCGGGTGCGGCGGCGGAGGCCCTCGAGGGCCGCGGGTGGGATGACGGAATGGCAGGCGTCGCGCAGTTCACCTTCGGTGACGCGCTCGCAGAAGCACACGATCCGGCCGTAGGCGGGGTCGGCGGCGATCTGCTCGGCCTGCTGGTAGGGACGGGGGAATGCCTCCCCCAGGTTGGGCATCCGCGGCGGGGCGGGCAGTTCACCGGCCGGGATCAACTCGAGTCCGGCCGAGATCAGTTGCTCGCGAGCGTATTCGGCGATGGCCATGCCCGCGGTCAGGCCGGTGGACCGGATCCCGCCCACCAGCAGGTAGTGCTGTGCCGGATCGGCCTCGATCAGGTAGTCGCCGTGGTCGATCGCGGCCCGCAGCCCGGCATAGGTCGCGGTGACCTCTTCCTCCAAAAGCCGCGGCATCAATCCGCGACCCTTGTCCAGCAGGAACTCGAATCCGGTCTCCGAGGTGCCGGTGGCGGTGCGGTCGGTGAGGTCCTCGGAGGTGGGGCCGAGCATGACGTTGCCGTAGATGGTGGGGCTGACCAGGACTCCCTTGCCGCGCGAGGTCGGCACCGGCAGCACGATCTTGTCGACCAGCGGCCGGGCCAGCTTGTCGTAGACGATGAGTTCGCCGCGACGGGGGGTCACGGTGAATCGTGAGAAGCCGAACAGGTTGTCGATGACGTCGGCGCCCAGCCCGGCCGCGTTGACCACCCATCGGGTACGCACGGCGCCCGCGGAGGTGTGCAGGGTGGTGCCCTCGGCGCCGGTCTCGACGCGCTCCACCCGGTGATTCGTGAGCAGGGTGGTGCCGCGGTTGACGGCATCGGTGGCCAGCGCCAGGTTGACGGTCCAGGTGCAGATGATCGATTCGTCGGGCACGGTGAGGCCGCCGAGGGCACCCGGGCCGAGCGCGGGGATCGCGGCGTAGACGGCGGCGGAATCGACGATCTCGCACCGGTGGTACCCGTTGGCCTCGGCCTTGTCCTTCAATCCCGGTAGCGCGGCGAGTTGTTCGTCGTCCCAGGCCACCAGGATCGCCCCGGTGTGCTCGACCGGGATGCCGGTGTGCTTCGCGTATTCGGACAGCAACTCGTAGCCGCGGCTGACCATGGCCGATTCCAGCGTGCCGGGTTTGGCGTCGAATCCGGTGTGCAGGATCGCGGTGTTGGCCTTGCTGGTGCCGTCGCCGACATCGTCGCGGGCTTCGAGCAGGGCCACCGACAGTTGGTATCCGGAGAGCTCGCGGGCGATGGCTGAGCCGACGATGCCGGCTCCGATGACCACGACGTCGAAGCCGTCGGAGGTCGGGGTGTTCATGAAATCTCCTGGTGATACGTGGTCTCGGCGAGTTCGCGCCACGCCGAGCGGAATTCGATGGCGCGCGCCGGGCGCCATCGGGGTTCGTAGGTGGCCGACGGCGCCCAGTCGGCGACGACGTCGGCCACCGACTGGTCGGGCGCCAGGCTGAGCCGGGCCAGGGCNTGTCGACGACGGGCCCCAGGCTGCTCGGGTCCATGTCGAGGCCGGCGGAGCGGGCCAGTTCGTGGTCGGGAATCCAGTCTCCGGTGAAGACCACGGTGTCGCAGGCCACGATGCGGCGTTGGCCGGTGCGGGTGTTCTCGATCTCCACTCCGGCGACGAGACCCTTGCCGATGATGCGGGTCACCCGCGTGGTGGTGGCGACCTCGACGCCCATCAGCGGGCTGCGGCCGGCGATGTTGAAGACCGCGTAGGACTCGGGGGAGGGGTATTCGCTTGTCATCAACGCGGTTTCGCATCCCGCGTGCCTGAGGGTGAGCACCGACGAGTAGCTGACCAGTTCGGCACCGACGATGACCGCGCGCTTGCCCACGCTGCGGTGCTGCAGGTGCACGGTGTTCTGCAGCTGCCCAGTGGTGTAGACGCCGCCGGGCCGGTCTCCGGGGATCATCCGGGCCGGGCGGGCGCGTTCGCGGGCGCCGGTGGCCAGGATGACCGCGCGGGCGTCGAGGTGTTCGCGCCCGGCGGGCGAGGTGAGTTCGAGGGATCTGTCACCGGCCCAGCCGGTCACCATGGTGGTGGTGCGGATCTCGGCCCCCGCGGTGGTGGCCTCGCGGACCAGGCGGCGCGCGTAGGCCGGGCCACCGATGAAGGTCTTCATGTCGCGGATGCCGTAGNCGTCGGTGCCGATCGCCGAGACCAGCTCGGCGACCTGTGCGGCGATGCCCTGCAGGACGGCGAGCACGATATGCCCGCGACCGGTGGACAGGGACATGCCCGAGATCGTCGCGGTGGCTTGGGATTTCCACCAGGGCGCGGCCAGGCCGGCCAGCGCGGGCACACACAGCACCCCGGCGTTGTCCGATTCGGCGATCGCGTCCATCTCGGCGGCCCCGCTGATCACGCCGAGCGAGGCCAGCCATTTGACGGCCGATGCCGCGGTGTAGACCTGGCCGTCGATGCAGTACGAGTCGAGGCCGGCGATTCGCCAGGCCACCGACGACGTCAACCCCGTGGTGGAGCGCACCGGGGTGTTCCCGGTGTTCGACAGCAGGAAGGCGCCGGTGCCGAACGTGCACTTGGCCATACCCGGCTCGAAGCACGCCTCGGCCAGCAGCGCGGCCTGCTGGTCCACCACAATGCCGCCGACCGGCACGTCCGGCCCGAATGCCGATGTGGTGCCGATGATCTCGTCGTTGGCGGCGATGCGGGGCAGGTGCTCGCCGGTCAGGCCGAACAGTGCCAGCAATTCAGGGCTCCACTCGCGGCCGCCCAGTTCCACGGCGGCCGAGCGGCTGGCGGTGGTGGCGTCGGTGACGAACTCGCCGGTGAGTTGGTGCAGCAGCCACGTGTCGGACGTCGTCACCACACCGGCGGACTCGACATTGCGGCGCAGCCACGCCATCTTCGGAGCCGAGAAATAGGGATCGAGCACCAATCCGGTTCTGGCCGCGATCATGTCGGAGTGTCCGGCGAGTTCGCCGCACAGTGCCTCGGCCCGCCGGTCCTGCCACACGATGGCCTGGGTCAAGGGCCTGCCGGTGCGGGGGTCCCACGCCAGCACGGTCTCGCCCTGATTGGCCAGCGACACCGCGGCGATCGGGCGGCCGGCCTGCTCGACGGCGGCGCGTCCGGCGCCGAGCACGGATTCCAGCAGTTCCGCCGGATCCTGCTCGACACCGCCGCCGTCGAGGTAGCGCGGTTGAACCGGAACCTCGGCCAGACCGACCACGCCGTCTTCGGGGTCGACGACGATCGCCTTGGTCCCCGAGGTGCCCTGGTCGATGGCCAGCACCGTCATTTCACGGCGTCCAGTTCAGCATCGATCGAGGCCATCTCGGGCATCTTGAGCCCGTCGCGGCCGCGGGTGAACAGCAGGTAGCAGAGGTAGACGGCGCCGATGGCGACCATCGCCAGCACGTACAGCCACGGATCCTTGAACGATGCGTCGCGGAACAGCGACAGCTCGAACACCAGCCAGACCACGGCCACCACCAGTACCGGAACTTCCCACCGGCCCAGGCTGAATCCGGCGCTGGGCGGCAGCTTCTTTCGCGTCGCGATGTACAGCGCGATGGTGATGGCGTAGATGGACGCGGGCAGCAGCGTCGCCGCGGAGAACAACTTGAACAGTGCGTCGGTGCTCGTCGAGAAGATGCCGAGGATCACCGCCGAGGTGGCTGCCATGAACACGGTGGCATTGGCCGGGGTGCGGAAACGCGGCGAAACCTTGTGCAGGAATTGCCATCCCGGGAAGCGCTGATCACGGGACATGGCCCAGACCAGGCGCACACCGCTCATCAGGATCACCAGCCCGCAGGCGAAGATCGCGATCGCCACCAGGACGAGCAGTGCGGTGCCGACGAACGAGCCGAGGATGTCGCGGATGACGTCGGCGATCGGGGTGCCCGATTGCGCCAGCGCGGTCGGATCGTTGACGGCGGCGGTCACCACCAGCAGGAACAGGAAGCCCAGCACGCCCGAGGCCAGCACGGCCTGCCACATCGCCCGGGGCACGACGATTTCGGGCTTCTTGGTCTCCTCGGCCAGGTTGGCTGCCGACTCGAAACCGACGATGGTGAATGCGCCGAGCAGGAAGCCGAGCATCCACGGCCCCACCGAGGTGGCCGTCCCGAAACTCCAGTAGCCCTCGGCGGGGACGTCGCCGCGGGAGAACAGGTTGCCGACCGAGAGCTTGTGCGCGATCACGCCGACGATGAACAGCAGGACCACCAGGGCGACCATCCCGATCAGCTCCGCGGTGACCGCGAAGTTGTTGACCCGCTCCGTCCACTTGGTGGACAGCCCGACCAACAGCGCCTGCAGCAACAACACCCCGGCGGTGATCTCGAATGAGGTCAACGGCGTCCCGGAGAAGTCGAACAGGGCGGGCACCACAGTGGCGGCCACGGTGTAGTCGACGGCGACCACGACGATGGCCAGAAAGGTGAACGAGATCCAGCCGGTGATCCAGCCGAGGATCGGGTTGGCCAGTCGCGAGACCCACTGGTAGGCATAGCCGGTCACCGGGATGCGGGCGGCCAGCGAACCGAGCAGCAGCGCGACGGCCACCTGGCCGACGATCACGATCGGCCAGGTCCAGATGCCCATCGGGCCGGAGCTGTTGAGCACGCTGCCGTACGTGGTGAAGATGCCGGTGGCGATGGAGACGAACGCGAAGGCCACGGCAAACGAGGCGAACTTGCCCGTGCCGCGTTCGAGTGTCTCGGTGTAGCCGTACGGCGATGTGGAAGAATTTGTCATCGATCGGGCTTTCTGAGGGAAATTGACTGTTTCGCGAAGGAATGGCTCGGTCCGCGGGCGGCGCTGCAACGTCGCCCGCACCCGTTTCAGGCGCTTGCCGGCCGTGCCGGCATGACCACACCTCCCGTCTCCTGCAGGACCGCTGCAACGGCCGGATCGGTGTTCTGGTCGGTGATGAGTCCGTCGACCGCGCTCAGGTCGCACACCCGGTAGGGCGCCACCCGCCCGAGCTTGGATGAGTCGGCCAGGATGTAGCTGCGAGCGCTGTTGGCGATGATCGTGCGACGCACGTCGATCTCGTCGAGGTGGAAGTCGGTCAGCCCGGCCGCCGCGTCGACGCCGCCGGATCCGAGGAAGGCGATATCGGCGTAGACGTCGTTGAAGAACGCCTTGGTGTGCGCGTTCGAGCAGGCCAGATCACCGGCCCGGACGCGTCCCCCGGCCAGCAGCACCTCGATTCCGGGGCGGTCGGCCAGTTCCACGGCGACCGGCAGGGACGGGGTGATCACGGTTCCGGTGAAGCCGCGGGGGATGGCGTGGGCGACGGCGACGGCGGTGGTGCCGATGTCGATGATCACGGTCTGACCGTTTTCGAGCAGCCCCGCGGCGACCCGGGCCAATTGGGCTTTCGCCTGGTGGCGGATCATCGTGCGCTCGGAGTAGGACGGCTCGATGGGCCGGTGGTCGGCGACCGCGGCGGCGCCGCCGTGAACCCGGCGCAGGGCGCCGCGTTCCTCGAGAAGTGCCAGGTCGCGGCGGACGGTCTCGGCGGATACCCCGAGGCGGCGGACGAGTTCGTCCGTGCTGATCGCTTGGGCGGTACCTACCGCCTCGACGATCGCCTCATGACGCTCAACCGGCAGCACGGCTGACCGTCTTTGTGGATTTCTGCCCGTACATGACGGTTATTGTGGGGTGTTGCGTGGCTCACGTCAACCCGATCCGGATGTTCTTCACCTGCTGGAACTCGCGCAGACCCTCGACGCCGCCGGTCCGGCCCGACCCGCTCTGCTTGTAGCCGCCATACGGGCCCTGTGGCGAGATGTCGCTGAACTGGTTGATCCACACCGAACCTGCTTCCAGCCGGCGAGCCATGCGATGCGCGCGGTTGAGATCCGTCGTCTGCACGAATGCGTTCAGCCCGTAGGGGGTGTCGTTCGCGATCTGCACGGCCTCGTCCTCGTCGCCGAACCTCATCACCGACACCACCGGACCGAAGGTTTCCAGCTGAGCCAGGTCCGAGGAGTTGTCCACGCCGCCGAACACCGTCGGCTCGATGTAGTAGCCGTTGGCGAGCTCGCCGCCGATCCGCTTGCCGCCCAACAACAACTCGCCCGCGCCATGGGTCACCGCGGCGTCGATGGCGGCCAGGATCCGGTCGGCGGCCGCCTGGCTGATCACCGGCCCGAACGTGGTGGCCGGATCCGTCGGATCGCCGATGCGGGCCGCGCCCACCACGCCGAGGAACTTCTGCAGGAATTCGTCGTAGACCGCATCCTGCACCAGCACCCGGCTCGCGCACGCGCAGCTCTGCCCCGACTGCATGAGCGGACCCTGATGGGCCGACAGTGTGGCGGCCCGGTCGAGATCGGCATCGGCGAAGATGAGGTTCGCCGATTTCCCGCCGAGCTCGGTGATCACCGGGGTCAGATTCGTTGCGGCGGAATGCAATACCTTGCGTGCGGTCGCGCCACCGCCGGTGAAGGCGATCTTGCCGATGCCGGGGTGCCGCACCAGCGCGTCGCCGCCCTCGGCATCGGCGGGGGCGACAGGGACCCGCCCCCCGGGAAGGGCCCNGAACCGCAGCGCCGCGAACGGCGCGAGCTCGGACGGTTTGAGGACGACGGCATTGCCCGCGGCGAGCGCCGGGGCGACACACGATCCGGCGACCACCAGCGCACCGTTCCACGGCGTGATGACGGCGACGACGCCATAGGGCTCCCGTTCGATGAGGTTGATGTCGAACGATCCGTTGACCGGCGTGCTCGCCCCGTTCGGCTTGTCGGCGTAGCCGGCGAAATGCCGTAGGAACCGTTCGAGCAGTATTGCGTTGCTCGCGAACGAGATCGGTACCGCGTAGTCGGCCACGTTGAGCTTCGCGAGTTCGTCGAGGTGCTCGTGCACCACATCGGCCAGATCGATCAGCAGGTCCCGGCGCCGGTCGGCGGTCAGCGCGGTCCATTCGCGTTGCGCCTTCGCCGCCGCCCGGACTGCGGTGTCGATCTCGGTGGGGCCCGCCAGCATCACCGTCCCGTTCGATTTCCCGGTGGCCGGGTAGATGTGGTCGAAGATCACGCCTCGGCGTCCCATTCCTGCAACACCCGCTGCTTCTGCTCGCCGATCACCTGATTGAGGTTCGAGGCCTTCGGCCAGCCGTAGTAGGCCGCGAAATGCAGTGCCAACTCATCCATTTCCTCGAAGGAGACGTCACGGCTCTTGAGGGCGCCGTACACGTGGCTCAGGATCGGCAGCGGGGCATCCTGGAATGCCACGCAGGCCACCGTCACCAGGCGGCGTTCCTTCATGCCCAGGCCGGGGCGCACCCACATCTCGCCGAAGACGAAATTCAGAATGCCTGCCCCGGAATAGGGGTTGTCCCGGGTGGGCGCGAACGGGATGCAATTGATGTCGCGGAACGACTGCTCGCCGCCGGCCAACCGGTCCTCAGGGTCGCTCGGCGTGGTCAGTGGTAGGAGCGGCTCGGGTGCGGGTGGGATGAGCCCTCGTTCGCGGTGGATGCGGTCCCACTGCTCGTCCACTACGCCATTGAAGCGAGACGCCTTGGGCCAACCGGCGTACACCGCGAAATGCAAGACGGTCTCCCGCATTTCGACGATTGACACGTCACCGCTGTTGAGGGCGGCGTAGACGTGGTCACGTAGCGGGCCTTCGGCATCGGCCGCGGCCACACACGGCAGGGTGACGAATCGGCGGTCCCGGCGGCTCAGCCCGGTGCGTGGCCACACCTCGGCGAACACGAAGTCGATCAGGTTCGCACTCGCCGGGGAACCGTCCTCGGGCGGCGCGAACGTCATCACCTCGGCGAATTCGCGCCTGCCGCGCTCGGCCCGGGTATCGGAGGCGGTCATCGGATCGTCACTCCGGCATCCACTTTGAACTCCAGGCCGGTCACGTAGCGGGATTCGTCGGAGACCAGGAACAGCACCGCGTTGCTGATATCGATCGCCTCGGCCATCACGATGGGGATGGCGTTGCCGAACAGCGGCGCCAGGTCGGGACGTTGCTCGGCGATCAGGTTGTGCAGCGTGGCCGGGCGCATGCCGGTCTCGACGCCGGTGGGGTGCACGGTGTTGACCCGGACATGCTGGGCGGCAAGCTCATTGGCGAGCGCCTTGCTCATCCCGACCACGCCGTGTTTGGAGGCGGTGTAGGGCGTGTGCAGTGGTGTGCCCTTGATACCCGCTGCTGAGCTGATGTTGACCAGGCTGCCGCCGCGCTCGACCAGGTGCGGCAGTGCGGCGGCGCACGTGTTCCAGGACCCGATCAGGTTGATGTCGACGACGGTGCGCCACTGCTCGGCGGTGGTGGTGTCCCAGGTGCCCGCCGTGATCACACCGGCGTTGGCCACCGCGGCCTCCAAACCGCCCAACTCTTCGACGCCTTCGGCGACCGCGTCCGCCAGCGCGTCGGCGTCGCGCACATCGACCACGTAGGTCAGGGCGTGTCGGCCCTGCTTCTCGACCAGCCGTGCGGTCTCGTCGAGGTCCTCCCGCGAGGCTAGCGGATAGTCGATCTCGTCCAGCGATCGGCACAGGTCGACGAGGATCAGGTCGGCGCCTTCCTCGGCGAGACGTACCGCGTGGCTTCGGCCCATGCCGCGTGCCGCGCCGGTGATCAGCACGCGCTTGCCGGTGACCCGTCCCATCAGAGCTTGTTCGTGAAGCCGGCGTCGACGGGGAGGGTGACCCCGGTGACGTACTTGGCGGCATCGGACACCAGATAGCTGATGGCTGCGCTGATGTCCTGCGGCTCCAGCAGCGATACGGGCATCGGGTTCTGCAGGTGCGGCCCGCCGCCGGGGTAGTTCTCCAGGAAAGCGGTCATCGCCGGGTTGACCGCCATCATGGTGTTGACCGCGGTGGGGTGCACGGTGTTGACCCGGATGCTGTGCGGGGCAAGAGCATTGGCCAGCGTGCGCATCAGGCCGACGATGCCGTGCTTGGACGCGGCGTAGCCCAGGCCGCCGCCCTGCAGGCCGCCGAAGCCGCGCAGTCCGGCCGTCGAGCTGGTGAAGACGATCGACCCGCCGCGGCCGCCCTCGATCAGATGGGGGATGGCGGCCTTGGCGGTGTGGAACGAGCCGACCAGGTTGACGTCGAGCACGTCGGTCCACATCTCGAGATCTTCTTCGATGGTCAGCTCGCGGAACGCCATCGTCGCAATGCCCGCGTTGGCGAGCACGATGTCCAGGCGCCCGAACTGTTCGACGCCGGCGTCGAGTGCGCTCTTGAGGGCGTGGAAGTCACGCACGTCGGCGACCGCGGCGATCATCTTGCCGCCGGCGGCCTCGACCAGGGCGACCGTCTCGTCGAGTTCGTCCCGGGTGGCCATCGGGTAGCCGTTCGACGGGATGTCGGCGCAGATGTCCACCCCGATCACGGCCGCGCCTTCGCCGGCGAGTGCTATCGCATGGCTGCGGCCCTGACCTCGGGCTACCCCGGTGATGAAGGCGACTTTTCCGTCCAGATTTCCCATTGATCCTCGCTCCGCCGAATGGCTGTAACCGTGTTACAGCGGTACGGTAACGTGGTTACTCGCCGGCGGCAAGGGTGTTCTCGTGGCAGAAGATCGTGATCGGATCCTCGACATCGTCGTGGACCTCATCGAGACCGACGGCTATGACGCCGTGCAGCTGCGTGAGGTGGCGCGCCGGGCCAAGACGTCGCTGGCCACGATCTACAAGCGCTACTCGACGCGCGACGAGCTGATCCTCGCCGCGCTCGACTCATGGATGGCGGAGAACCGGTATTCGGGAGTGGCCGGGCAGGTGCGCGAGCCTGAGGAGTCGCTGTACGAGGCGCTGATGCGGATGTTCCGCACCATCTTCGAGCCATGGGAGAAGCACCCCGACATGCTCAGGGCGTACTCCCGGGTCAGGGCGGCGCCGGGCGGAGACCGTCTGGTGCGCCGCGGACTCGACGCCGTGGTGCCCGCGGGCCTGTCCATCCTGGCCGGGGTCGACGAGGACTTCGTGCACGACCTCGACACGATCGTGACCAGCCTGGTGTTCGGACTGGTCGGCCGGTTCACCGCCGGCGAGATCGAGATCACCGAGATCCTGCCCAGCCTCGACCGGACGGTGTACTGGTTCACCGCGGGATACGACGCGCGGCGTTAACCGATCTGTGCGTCGATGAACGCCACGATCGCCGCGGCCACCTCGCGGTGCGTGGACTCGTTGAGCACGTCGTGTTTGCCGCCGGGAAACTCCTTGAACTGCAAGGGTTCTATCTGCTCGGCGTACGCCTTCACCGCGCCGGCCGGGGCGATCACGTCGGCCGAGCCGTGCAGCGCCAAGGTCGGCACCGTGAGCTTGGGCAGCTCGGCGCCGAACCGGTCCCAGGCCCGGTCGAGCTCACGCGTCAGGGCGGCGCCGTCGGCATCCGCGAATGCCAGCGGGTCGTTCTCCAGCGTGTCCAGATAGAACGGGTCGGACGACAACCAGCTCGGGTCCAGGTCCAATTCGGTGTCCCTGTCCAGCATTTCGGGTATGGGTACCAGTGGAGCACCCGAGATGACGCCGGCCCGGTATCGGTCGGGGTCCGCCAGCAGCCGGAACAGGGTCACCACCGAACCGAACGAATGTCCTTGCGCCACCAGTGGTACGTCGGGGGACGTGCGCTCGGCGAGCGCGGTGAGCGACTCGGCCAGCGCCGAGCTGTCCTCGAGCGTGCCGAAGTCGCCGCGGGTGCCCGGAGTCAGCCCATGGCCGAACTGGTCGACCGCCCACAGATCGATGCCCGCGGCGTTGAGGGCGAAACCGTAGCGGTGGTAGACGCCGGTGTGTTCACCGAACCCGTGCAGGAAGATGACGGCCGCGCGGGGATCCGGTGTGGCCCAGTGCCGGTAGTAGGCCCGCCCGCGATCGTGCTCGATGAATGGCATACCCCTTACTGTGCATCAGCGCATGCCGAGCAGCACCTCGTATTGGTCAGCCATCCGATCGTGGATCGCCTCGACCACCGCGGCCACCACCGGCCGGCGCAGCGTCTCGGCCCTGGCCACCAGCCAATAGCTCAACCGGACCGTCAGCTCCGCGGGAAGGACCCGCACCAGATCGTCGTGCCGGTCGGCCATGAAACAGGGCAGCAGACCCAGGCCGGCCGCGGCCCGCGTCGCCTCGACGTGGACGAACACGTTGGTCGAGGTCACCGATTCGCGCATGGCCGGCGCAAAACTGGTGGCCATGTCGAGGTCGTCGACCTGCAGCATCGAGTCGATGAAGTAGACCAGGGGGAACCGGGCCAGATCCGCGACATCGGCCGGGGTGCCGTGCTCGGCGAGGTACTCCCGCGCCCCGTACAGCCCAAGGCAGTAGTCACCCAGCCGGATCGCCTCGGCCCGTCGCACCTGCGGTGTGCCGACCACGATCTCCAGGTCAAGGCTCGAACGTTGTTGGGAGGCGCGCCGGGTGGCGGTCACGATCTCGACCGTCAGGCGGGGGTGACGACGCTGCACCTGGGCGGCCGCGGGTGCGGCGATGTATGCGCTGAAGCCGTCGGTGGCCGAGATCCGGACCACGCCCGCGAGTTGCCGGGGGCCGGTGGTCCCCAAGGCCGACACTGCCGACTCGACGGCCTCGGCGGCGGCGAGTGCCTCGCGCCCCAGATCGGTCAGCTCCCAGCCGCCGCCGGCCCTGGTCAGCACCCGCCCGCCGATCGCCTGCTCGAGCGCGGCGATACGCCGCGAGATCGTGGTGTGGTTGATGCCGAGTTCGTTCGCCGCGGCGGTGTAGCGGCCGGACCGGCCGACCGCCAACAGCACGAGCAGATCGTCCGCGCTGGGTCGTCCGGGTCGTTGCACGCCGTCCATTTGTGCATTTTTGCAGACTGATCGTGCGGATTTACCCATTGCCTCGGGTGCAACGTGCATGAATACTCACGTGGGATTGTGGTCCAGGTCATAACAAGCCCAGAAGGAGAGCCGCGGATGAGCACGCCCAACGCGACCGGCCTGCGCCGCGTCGTCGCCGCCTCGATGGCAGGCACGGTGGTCGAGTGGTACGAGTTCTTCCTCTACGGGACCGCCGCCACCCTGGTGTTCAACAAACTGTTCTTCCCGCAGGGCGGCAACGAACTCGACGCCATCATGGCGGCCTTCGGTACCTACGCCATCGGATTTCTGGCCCGCCCGCTCGGCGGCCTCGTGTTCGGGCACTACGGCGACAAATTCGGCCGCAAGAAGCTGCTGCAGTTCAGCCTGATACTCGTCGGCCTGGCCACATTCCTGATGGGCTGCCTGCCCACGTTCGGGCAGATCGGCTACCTGGCTCCCATCTTGCTCGTCATCCTGCGCTTCCTGCAGGGCTTCGCCGTCGGCGGTGAGTGGGGTGGGGCGGTTCTGCTCGTCGCCGAACACAGCCCGAATCGTTCGCGCGGATTCTGGGCCAGCTGGCCCCAGGCCGGCGTTCCGGTGGGCAACATGCTGGCCACCATCGTGTTGCTGGTGCTCTATGGCTGGCTCGACGACGCGGCGTTCCTGTCCTGGGGCTGGCGCGTGGCGTTCTGGCTGTCGGCCGTGGTGGTGCTGGTCGGCTACTACATTCGCACCAAGGTCACCGACGCGCCGATTTTCGTTGCGGCCCAACAGGAGGCCGAGCAGATCAAAGCCAGCTCGTTCAGCGCGATCGAGGTGCTCAAGCGCTATCCGCGCGGTGTGTTCACCGCGATGGGCCTGCGCTTCGGCGAGAACATCATGTACTACCTGGTGGTCACCTTCTCGATCACCTATCTCAAAGAGCACGTGAAGGCCGACACCAGCGACATCCTGTGGTGGCTGCTGTTCGCCCACGCGGTGCATTTCCTGGCGATCCCGGTGGTCGGGGCGCTCTCGGATCGTTACGGGCGCCGGCCCGTGTACTTCGTCGGTGCCGTCGGCGCGGCCTGCTGGGGGTTTCTCGCCTACCCGATGATGGACAGCGGAAAGTACCTGCCGGTGATCGCGGCGATCACGCTGGGCCTGGTGATCCACGCCCTGATGTACGCGCCCCAGCCCGCGATCATGTCCGAGATGTTCCCGACTCGGATGCGCTATTCCGGTGTCTCCCTTGGCTATCAGGTCACCTCGATCGCGGCCGGATCGCTGGCCCCGATCATCGCGGTGTGGTTGTTGAAGACGTACGGCTCCTCGGTGCCGATCGCGATCTACCTCGCGCTGGCCGCGCTGGTGACCCTGATCGCGCTCGCCTTTGCCCGCGAGACCAAGGGTGTGGACCTGGCCGACATCGACGCCGCCGACCTGCAGCGGGCCACGGCATGACCGAACTGACCGGCCGCACCGCCCTGGTCACCGGCGCCGCCAGCGGCATCGGTGCGGCATGTGCCCGCGCACTCGCGTCCCGCGGGGCCGTGGTGACCGTTGCCGACGTCGATGCCGCCGGAGCCGAGGCCGTGGCCGCCGAGATCGGTGGAAAGCCGTGGGCGGTAGACCTTCTCGACGTGGCCGCGCTGGAGACTCTGAAACTCGAGTGCGACATCCTGGTGAACAACGCCGGGGTGCAGAGCATCCACCCGATCGAGCAGTTTCCGCCCGAGCGGTTCAGGATGCTCATGGCGTTGATGGTCGAGGCGCCGTTCCTGTTGATCCGCGCGGCCCTGCCGCACATGTATGCGCAGGGGTTCGGTCGCGTCGTCAACATCTCGTCGGTCCACGGGCTGCGCGCCTCGGAGTTCAAATCCGGCTACGTCACCGCCAAGCACGCGCTGGAAGGTCTGTCCAAGGTGACCGCGCTGGAGGGCGGCCCGCACGGCGTGACGAGCAACTGCGTCAACCCCGGCTACGTGCGCACCCCGCTGGTCACCAAACAGATCGCCGATCAGGCCCGCATCCATGGCATTCCGGAGGCCGACGTGCTCGCCGAGGTGTTGCTCAAGGAGAGTGCGGTAAAGCAATTGGTCGAGCCCGAAGAGGTGGGCGCGTTGGTAGCTTGGCTGGCATCACCGAACGCCCGGATGGTCACCGGGGCGTCGTACACGATGGATGGTGGGTGGAGCGCACGATGAGCACGCAATGGGAACCGACGCCCGAAGGCATCGAGGCGGCCCGGATCACCGATTTCGCGCGGTTCGTCGAATCGCGCACCGGTGTCAGCGCGCCCGACTACCAGAGCCTGTGGCAGTGGTCCGTCGATGACCCGGCGGCGTTCTGGGGCGCGTTGTGGGACTACTTCGACCTCGGCGAGCGGCCGGAGCAGGTGCTCTCCGGCGATCAGATGCCCGGCGTCCGGTGGTTCCCGGGCGCCCGGCTCAACTACGTCGACCAGATCGCCCGTCAGGCCCGTACCGACCGGCCCGCGATCCTCAGTGTGGCCGAGGGCGGCGCGGTCACCGAGCTGTCCTGGGCCGAATTGCTGCGCCGTACTGCCGCTTTCGCGCACACCCTGGATTCGCTCGGCGTGCGGCCGGGAGATCGGGTGGTCGGTTACCTGCCCAATATCCCCGAGGCCATCATCGCGTTCCTGGCCACCGCCAGCATCGGGGCGACCTGGAGCGCCTGCGGCCAGGACTACACCGCCAAGGCCGCCCTGGACCGGCTGGGCCAGTTGGAGCCGACAGTGCTGGTGACCGCCGACGGTTACCAGTTCGGGGGCAAATCCCACGACAAGAGCGCCGACATCGCCGCGGTGCGCGACGGCCTGCCCACGCTGAAGGCCTCGGTGCTGGTGGCGCGATTGGGTGCGGCGCGCGATGACTGGCTGGATTGGGAGTCGGCGACCGCAGGCAGGGCCGAATTGAGCACAACGCCGGTGGAATTCGATCATCCGCTGTGGGTTCTGTACTCCTCGGGAACGACCGGGCTGCCCAAGGGCATCATGCACGGCCACGGCGGCGTGCTGCTCGAACATCTCAAAGCGGTTGCCCTGCAGTCCGATATCGGCCGGGACGACACGTTCTTCTGGTACACCAGCCCGAGCTGGATGATGTGGAACTTCCAGGTCGCCGGGCTCCTGGTGGGCGCCACCATCGTCTGTTACGAGGGCAGCCCCACCTATCCGACGGCCGACGCGCTCTGGAGCATCGCCGCCACCATCCATGCCACGGTGTTGGGCACCAGCCCCGGCTATGTGCTGGCCTGCGCCAAAGCCGGCGCGGTACCCCGCGACGAACATGACCTCTCGGCCCTGAAAACCGTGGGCATCACCGGTTCGTCGCTGCCGCCGTCGTCGGCGCTGTGGCTGCGCGACAACGTCGGCGAGCGAGTCCAGGTCTCCTCCCTCAGTGGCGGCACCGATGTGGTGTCGGCGTTCATCGGCGGTGCGCCGACCGTCCCGGTGTGGCCCGGTGAGCTTTCGACCCGATACCTCGGGGCGGCCGTGGATGCCTGGGACGAGTCGGGCAACCCCGTGCGCGGTGAGGTCGGCGAGCTGGTGATCACCAAGCCGCTGCCCTCGATGCCGATCGGGTTCTGGAACGACGCCGACGGATCGCGCTACCGCGACGCCTATTTCGAGATGTTCCCCGGCGTCTGGCGCCATGGCGACTGGATCACCATCACCGATCACGACAGCGTCGTCGTGCACGGCCGGTCGGATTCGACGTTGAACCGCAACGGCATTCGGATGGGCAGCGCCGACATCTACCAGGCCGTCGAGCGGTTGCCCGAGGTCGCCGAAGCGCTGGTGATCGGCGCCGAACAATCCGATGGCGGCTACTGGATGCCGTTGTTCGTGGTGCCGGCCGAGGGTGTCGAGCTCACCGATGCCGTGCGCGACAAGATCGTTCAGACCATCCGCACCGAGGTGTCCCCGCGGCACGTGCCCGACGACATCATCGTGGCCCCGGCCATACCTCACACCCGCACTGGCAAGAAGCTCGAAGTCCCGATCAAGAAGTTGTTCCAGGGCGCCGACGCGGCCAAGGTGGTCGAGCGCAGCGCGGTGGACGACCCCGACCTGCTGGACTGGTACGCGGCCATCAAGCGGTAGGTCAATCCGCTGCGCCCGTCAGTGGAGCGGGGTAGTATCGAACACATGTTCGAAGGCGATTCCGGTGCCGAGCTGATCGATCAGATCAGTGCGGCCGCCCGCGCGGAATCGGTGGCGATCGCCGCCCGGTTGGCCGCCATCGGGGCATTGGACTCACTGCGCGAACACGAACTGATCGACTCGATCTTGTGGCGCACCGATCCGTTCGAAGAGGTGGCCGCCGAGATCTCAGCAGCAATGCGGATCAGCCGGGGCCGCGCCGGCACCCAGATTCACCACGCCCGGGTGCTGCGCGACAAACTGCCCCAGGTGGCGGCCCGGTTCGCCGTCGGCGACATCGACTACCGGGTGATACGCATGATCATCACCCGCACCGGCATCGCCGATCCCGCGGTGTGGGCCGGGCTGGATGCCGAACTGGCCGCCCGCGCGCACCGCTGGATGCGACTGTCCGAACGGCAGTTACGTGATCGGGTCGATCAGTGGGTCGCCAAACTCGACCCCAACGGGCAGCGGGTCCCACCCGACCTCACCGAAGAACGGTTCGTCCAGATCGAACCGGGCAGCCCCGGCAAATCCACCATCTGGGCCAACGTCGACGCCGCCGACGCGGTGGCATTGGATCAACGCCTGGATGCCCTGGCCGCCACGGTATGCGACCAGGACCCGCGCACCCGTGAACAGCGGCGCGCGGATGCGATCGGCCCGCTGGCCAGGTTGCAAGCCCACCTGTCGTGCCGGTGCGGACGCGACGACTGCCCCGCCGTCCAGACACGGGCGGCCGCGGATGCGGCGATGCTTCACCTGCTCGCCGAGCAGGCCACCGTGGCGGGCACCTCGAACGCTCCCGGATATCTGCTGGGGTATGGGATTGTGCCGGCCGAGACGGTGCGGGATTTGGCTGCCCACGCCAAGATCAAACCGCTGCGGGTACCCAACGGACAGGTCCAGCCCACCGAACCTGCCGGGCCGACCGAACCGACTGGGCCGACCGAACCGGCTGGGCCTGTCGGGCCGAGCGATCCGGCCGCCGAGCCCGGGTATCGCCCCTCGGTCGCCTTATCGGAATTCATCCGCTGGCGCGACCTGACATGCCGATTCCCCGGCTGCAACGCCCCCGCGGCGCGCTGCGACATCGACCACACCACACCCTGGCCGCACGGACCCACCCATCCGTCCAACACCAAGCTGTACTGCCGCGTCCACCACCTGATCAAAACGTTCTGCCCCGGCTGGACCGACCGCCAATACCCCGACGGCACCGTCGAAATCACCACACCCACCGGCCACACCTACACCACCGAACCCCACGGCGCCGCACTGTTTCCCGACCTCGCCGGCCCGACCGGGGACCTCACCCTTCCCGACCCACCCGAACACGGCCCCCACCGCAGCGCCAAGATGCCCAAACGCACACAGACCCGCGAACAAGACCAACAAGACCGCATCGCCGAAGAACGCCGCCTCCGCGCCGAACTCAACAACGACCTCGCCCATGAACGCGCCTACCAAGCCTGGCTCGCCGAAGAATACGGACCACCCCCACCCTTCTGAACGGCAGCATTGGCATGACTTCACGATGCCGAGCAGGATGTCTGCATGAGCATGCCGTGGTGGGAGAGGTACATCGGGCTACCGATGTTGTTGCTGCACGACAAGATCTACAAGGTCACCGAAGGACGGATCGGGCATCGCATCCCGGGTGGCCCGACGACCCTGATCCTGCACACGGTCGGCGCCAAGACCGGTCTGCAGCGGGCCAACTCGTTGGCCTATGCCCGCGACGGCGATGACTACCTGGTCGTGGCGTCCAAGGGTGGCGAGCCGACCGCGCCGGGCTGGTACCACAACCTGAAGGCCAACCCGAAGGTCGAGATCAACGTCGGTCCCAAGCGGCTGAAAGTGACTGCCAAGCCGGTTCTTCCGGACGCAGCCGACTACCCCCGCCTGTGGGGAATCGTCAACGACATGCCGGGCAACAAGAACCGCTACATCGGGTATCAGAAGCGGACGACGCGACCGATCGCGGTGGTGGTGCTGACGCCCGAGGTCACTCCCCGGTGAGCTTCAGCGCGCTCGCGGGGCACAGCTTGACGGCTTCGCGGGCGTGATCGATTTCGTCGTCCGATAGCTCGTCGACGAGGACTTCCACGACGCCGTCGTCGTCCTGATCGAAAACGACGTCAGAGACCATCACGCAGTTGCCCGATGCGATGCAGGCGTCCCGATCTGCTTCTACTTTCATGGCATTCACCACGTTACCGCCAGCGATTTCAACCCGTAGATGAAGTGGAAAGACCGGTAGGAGACGTCCTCGAACGGCTCGGCCAGCGCGAGATTCGGGAAGCGTCGGAGCAGGGCGGGGAAAGCGATCCGCATCTCCATGCGGGCCAGCGGAGCCCCGAGGCAATGGTGCACGCCGTGGCCGAAGGCCAGGTGCCCCGGGGCGCCACGGCTGATGTCGAGCACGTCGGGCGATTCGACGAAACCGGGATCACGGTTGCCGGCTGGCAGTGAGGCGAAAACCAACTCGCCCGCGGGGATCCGCACCCCGGCCACCTCGACGTCGGTGGTGGTGAACCGCGGGATCGCGTTCTGGACGATGGACAGCCACCGCAGCAGTTCCTCGACGGCCGGGCCGACGGCATCCGGATCGTCGCGTACCGCGGCCAGTTGTTCGGGGTGGCGAAGCAGCGCCAGCACACCCAGGCCCAGCATGTTCGACGTGGTTTCGTGCCCGGCGAGCAGCAGCAGCCCGGCGATGCCGACGAGTTCGTCGTCGGTCAGGTCGGCGCCGTGCTCGCGCACCAGCATGCCCAGGATGTCCTCACCCGGCTCGCGACGGGCCCGCTCGACCAGGCCGAGCATGTACTCACGGGCGCTGCGTTGCAGGCCTAGACGTTCCTCGATGGACAGCGACAGGTCGAGTTGCCGTGCCGAGCGATGCTGGAAGTCCTCGCGGTCGTCGTACGGCACCCCGAGCAGTTCGCAGATCACCAGCGACGGGATGGGCAACGCGAAGTCGGCCACCAGGTCGGCGGGCGGGCCCGCCGCGGCCATGGCGTCCAGGTGGGCGTCGACGATCTCGACGATGTGTGGTTCGAGGCGCTTCATCCGGCGGATGGTGAACTCCGCGGTGAGCATGCGCCGCAACCGCTGATGTTCGGGTGGATCGAGGCCCAGCAGATTGCCGGCGCGGGCACTGGCCTGGTCCTCGGCGGACAGTTGCGGTACCCCGGGCAGCGCGAAATCCGGCGGTCGGACGTTGGAGAACCGTTCGTGATCACCCAACATCGCCTTGACGTCCTCATGGCGGGTGACCAGGTACACCGGATTGCCGAGCGCGCTGATCACCGTGCGGACCCCGTCGGTCTCGCGGATCTCACCCAGATCGGGGGTGGGATCGAACGCGTTGCGCCGCATGTGCAGTGGCGGCAGGGCGGGTGCCTCGGTCATGGCATCGACGGTACGCGTGCCGCCGCTAGGGGTCGGCCCGCAAACCCGGCCGCCAGATCCGGGGACCGATCAAGGTGAACAGCGCCGGGATGATCACGGTGCGCACCACGAACGTGTCCAGCAGGATGCCCAGGCCGACGATGATGCCCAACTGCGTCAACACGATCAGCGGCAGCACACCGAGCACGCAGAACACGGCGGCCAGCACCACACCCGCGCTGGTGATCACCGCACCGGTGGCCGATACGGCGCGCACGATGCCCTGGCGCGTGCCGTGGTCGGGGGTCTCCTCGCGGGCCCGGGTGACCAGGAAGATCGTGTAATCGACGCCCAGGGCCACCAGGAACAGGAACGCGAACAGCGGGGTGCTGTTGTCGAGGGCGGGGAAGCCGAACAGGTGCACGCTGGCCCAACCGCCGAGCCCGAGCGCGGCCAGTGCGCTGAGCACCGTGACCCCGACCAGCACCAGCGGGGCGAGCACCGAGCGCAGCAGCAGGTACAGCACGGCCAGCACGATGGCCAGGATCGCGGGGATCACCACCAGCCGGTCGCGCTGGGCCGCCGCGGCGGCGTCCCTGGCCTGGGCATCGGAGCCGCCCACCACCGCGGTCGTGTCGGCGGCACGGACCGAATCGCGAAGGGCGTCAATGGTTTCGAACGCCTCGTCGGAGGCGGGTTCGGCCTTGAGCACCACCGACCACTGGCTGAGGCCGGTCGGGGACTGGCCCGCGGGAACGGCCGAGACGACGCCCGGGGTATCGGTGATCGCGCGCTGCACCGAGCCGGCCTTGGCGGCCGACGCGATGACGCGGGTCGGGTCGGTCAGGCCGCTCGGGAAGTGCGCCGACAGGGTCTGGTAGCCGGTCACCGATTCGGCCTGCACCCGGAACTGTTCGGTCTGCGTCAGCCCGATCGGCGTCGACAACAGGGCGCCGCACAGCACGGCCAACCCGGCCAGTGAGGCCACGGCGACGCGGCCGGGCCGGCGGGCCACCGAGTCCGCGATCCGGTGCCAGACACCGCTTTCGGTCAACGGCGTGGCGCCGACCTGCGGAATGAACGGCCAGAACAGCCGCTTCCCGCACAGCGCCAGCAGCGGCGGCAACACCACCAGCACGAAGATCGCGGCCACCACCAGACCCGCCGCCGCTTGGACTCCGAGGCTGCGGTTGCTCGGTGCCGAGGCCAGCAACAGCGTCAGCAGCGCCAGCACCACGGTGGCGTTGCTGGCGACGATCGCGGGAGCGGCGGCCCGTACCGCGGTGACCAGGGCGTCGCGGTGCCGCTCGGTGCGCCCGAGTTCCTCTCGATACCGCGAAATCAACAGCAACGCATAGTTTGTGCCAGCGCCGAACACCAGCACACTGGTGATTCCGGAGGTCGAACCGTCCGGGCTCATCCCGAACCCGGAGGCCACGGCGGTGCCGACGACGGATCCGACGCGGTCGGCGAACGCGATGACCAGCAGCGGAACCAGCCACAGCACCGGCGACCGGTAGGTGATGATGAGCAGCAGCGCCACCACCGTCGCGGTCACCACCAGCAGCGTGATGTTCGCTCCGGCAAACGAATTCGCGATATCGGCGCCGAAGGCCGGGCCGCCGGTGATCTCGGCCCGCAACTCCGGCGGCAAGCCGTCGGTGGCCTTGGCGCGCAGATCCCGCACGGCGTCGTTGAGGCCGAAGCCGGACAGGTCGGCCTTCAACGGCACGGTGGCCACCGCGGCCTTGCTGTCGTCGGAGACCACCACGGGCGGGCCGGCTTCGGCGGTCATCCGGGCGCGGGCGTCGGCCGTGGCGTCGACGTCGGCCATGGTGAGNGGGAACGGATCGCCGGCCAGCGTGGTGGCAGGCACGGCGAACGCCGCGGCGAGCGACACCACCCCGCGCATACCGGCCCAGGCGACGACGAACACCTGGGCCCGCGGCGGTTCGGGTTCATGTTGGCGGATCCGCTTGGACAACAGCCGGGGCAGATACGTGGTGGCATATACCCACACCATCCGGACCGCGATCACGGTGGTGAGTACGGCGGCCGACGAGATGGCCAGAGTGGCCGCCGAGATCCCGGCCAGCTCGCTGATCACCTTCGGCAGCTGCAGCCCGATCAGCAGGAACGCGAACGATTCCAGGATCAGCTGCAATGCCTTCCACACGGCCTTGTCCTGCAGCCGCGTGGCGTAGCTGGCCTGGGCGTCCCGCTGACCCAGCAGCAGCGCGGCCACGACCACGGCGATGACGCCCGAGCCGTGGATCTCCTCGGCGAGCAGGTAGATGAAGAACGGGGCCACCAGGCCGATCGCGCTCTCGACCAGTGGATCGTCGAGCCGCGTGCGGATGAAGTGCACGACCATGCCGATCACCCAGCCCACCACCACGCCGCCGACCGCGGCCAGGGCGAACGTGCCCAGCCCGCTGCTCCACGTGGCGGCGGTGCCGATCGCGGCGCCGAGCGCCACCTTGTAGGCGGTCAGCGCGGTGGCGTCGTTGAGCAGGCTTTCCCCGCCCAGCAGCGTCATGGTGCGCCGGGGCAGGCCGAGCCTGCGGCCGACCGCGGTGGCCGACACCGCGTCGGGCGGGGCCACGATCGCGCCCAGGGTCAGGGCCGCGGCGATCGTGAGTTCGGGCACGGTGTGGAACGCGACGATGCCGACGACGAACGTCGTGGCCAGCGGCAACCCGACCGCGAGCAACCCGATCGGCCGGATATTGCGGCGCAGCGCCACGTAGCTGCTCTCCAGTCCCGCTGACCACAGCAGCGGCGGCAGGATCACGAAGAGCACCAGCTCGGGATCGAGGTGGACGTCGTGGAAGCCGGGTAGGGCGCTGCCGGCCAGTCCGGCCACCACCAGCGCCAGCGGAGCCGAGACGTCGAAGCGGCGGGCCACGGCCGCCAGCAGAACCGCGGCGACCAGCGCCGCCAGGAGTGAGGCACCCACGTTGTCGTTCCTCCTTCGTGTGCCGTGCCTATCCTTGATCAACATGTTGAGGAGATCACGCCGGCGTGAGCACAATCCGGCGCCTCGTACCTGCGAACACCTCGATGCGGCGGTCGACGAGCCGCAGCCGTTGACCCCCGGGGAGTGCCAGGAATGCGAAGAACTCGGAGAGCACAGCTGGGCGCACCTGCGGATGTGCCTGGCGTGCGGTCACGTCGGCTGCTGTGATTCGAGCCCGCATCAGCATGCCACCAAGCACTTTCAGCAGAGCGGCCATCCGGTCATGCGTTCGGCGGAACCTGGCGAGAGTTGGCGTTGGTGTTATATCGACCATCGGGTTGGGTGATGATCTGGCAGGCTGGGGTGTGCGATGAGTGAATCGATTGAGGACGCGCAGGAGGCTCCGGCCGAGGCAACCGACAACGGATCGGATGTGGTGACGGAGGCGGTCGCTGACGTGACCGCCGATCCGGCCCCGAATCCACCGGCGACGGTGCTGCTGCTCGGGGCGGGCGAGCTGAGCCGTGAGCTCGCGCTGTCCTTCCAGCGCCTTGGCGGTGTCGTGGTGGCCGCCGACCGGTACTACGCGCCAGCACACGGTGTCGCCGACCGATCGGCCGTGGTCAAGATGAACGACGCCGAGGAGCTCGCCGCGCTGATCGAGCGTGAGAAACCGAAGTACGTGGTCGCCGAGTCCGGCGTCATCGCCGCCGACGCGTTGATCGCGGTGGCCGAGCGTGGCGACATCGAGGTGCTGCCGACGCCGCGCAGCATCCGGCTCTCCCAGGATCGCGAAGGTCTGCGCCGGCTGGCGTCGGACGAACTCGGCCTGCCCACCGTGCCGTTCTGGTTCGCGGGTTCGGCGGAGGAGCTCAAGGCGGTGGCCGAGCACGCCGGGTTTCCGTTGGTGGTCAAGCCCGTGGTGGGAGCGCAGCGCGACGGCGAGTCGGTGCTGCTGCGTCCTGAGGACGTCGAGCCGGCCTGGCAGCGTGCCACCACCGCCGGGCACATCGCGCACAACCGGGTGCTGGCCGAATCCGTGGTCGAGGTCGAGTACGAGATCACGATGCTGACCGTGCGGACCACCGGGCCGGTCGGTCCGGGAGTGCAGTTCTGCGAGCCGATCGGGCACCGTCAGGTCGGCACCGACGTGCTGGAGTCCTGGCAGCCTCAGCCGCTGTCACCTGCCGCGCTGGATGCCGCCAAGTCGATCTCCGCGCGCATCGTCAACTCGCTGGGCGGGCGCGGTGTGTTCGGGGTCGAGCTGCTGGTCCAGGGCGAGGACGTGTACTTCTCCGACGTGCGGATCCGTCCGCACGACAGCGGCCTGGTGACGTTGCGGTCGCAGCGGTTGTCGGAGTTCGAGATGCACGCCCGGGCGATCCTGGGTCTGTCGGTCGACACCATCATGATCTCCCCGGCGGCGGCCGAGGTCACCTACGGCGGCGCCGACGCCGGCGAACCGTCGACCGAGGTGAGGGCGGTGCTGGCGGAGGCGCTGGCCACCTCGGAGAGCGATGTCCGGTTGTTCGGCCGGTTGGGCGAAGCCGAGGCGCCGCGGCGGCTCGGGGTGGCGCTGGCCACTGCTCCCGACGTGATCATCGCCCGCGATCGTGCGCGCCGGGTGGGCACCGCGCTGCGCAAGCTGTGGTGAGCCACGATGGCTGACGGAACAGATGAATTCTCGGCGCGCGACCGGCCCACGATGGCGCCGTTCCTCGGCGCGCTGGCCGTCATTGTGTTCGCCGTGATCGTTGTGGTCCTGCTCAACACCTTCGGTGGCGACGGGCTCAGCGAGGAGCAGCGGGTGGGTCGCGCCGCGGTCGGCCAGAACGATGCCCTGCAGCGCGAGAATTTTCGCGAGTTCTCCGATTACACCTGTACCGCCCAGCGCGGGACCGAGGCAGATTTCCTTGCCCGCCAGCGTGATTCGCTGACCACCAGGGGCGCCCGGTACGTGGACGACGTGACGGCCGTGCGCATCGAGGGGGACCGGGCCACCGCGACCGTGGTCTACCACTTCGACAAGACGCCCGACACCAAGGTGAACACCGAGACCGCCTTCGTGCGTGAGGACGGCGCATGGCGCGTCTGTTCGAGTATGGGAGACTCACGCCCGTGAGCTATGCAGGAGACATCACGCCTGAGGAGGCCTGGAAACTGCTGAGTGAGAATTCCGAGGCCGTGCTGGTGGACTGTCGTACCGACGCCGAATGGCGCTTCGTCGGTGTACCCGATCTGTCCACCCTTGAGCGTGACGTGATCTACGTCGAGTGGAACCGGACCGACGGCAGTCACAACGACTCGTTCGTCGACGATCTCCAGGCGTCGGGTGTGACGCCGGGCGAGCGGCCGGTGGTCTTCCTGTGTCGTTCCGGTAACCGTTCGATCGGTGCCGCCGAGGCCGCCACCGCGGCCGGGATCGCGCCGTCGTACAACGTGCTCGACGGGTTCGAGGGCAATCTCGACGAGAACCGCCATCGCGGCGGTACCGGCTGGAAGGCCGTCGGTCTGCCTTGGACACAGAGTTGAGCAGCGGAGCTGAGGGTTCGATGTCCGATATCCCATCTGTCCGGATCCCGGCTGCCTTGCCCGAGGGCGTCAGCCAGGCCACCATCGGCGTGCGCGGCGGTCTGCTGCGGTCGGAGTTCGAGGAGACCGCCGAGGCGATGTACCTGACTTCCGGGTACGTCTACGAATCCGCGTCGGCCGCGGAGAAGGCGTTCACCGGCGAGATCGACCGGTTCGTGTACTCCCGCTACGGCAATCCGACCATCTCGATGTTCGAGGAGCGGCTGCGGCTCATCGAGGGTGCGCCTGCGTGTTTCGCCACCGCCACCGGCATGGCCGCGGTGTTCACCGCACTGGGTGCGCTGCTGGGCGCCGGTGACCGGCTGGTTGCCGCGCGCAGCCTGTTCGGCTCGTGCTTCGTGGTGTGCAACGAGATCCTGCCGCGCTGGGGCGTGGAGACGGTGTTCGTCGACGGCGACGACCTCTCCCAATGGGAGGAGGCGCTGTCGGTGCCCACCCAGGCGGTGTTCTTCGAGACCCCGTCCAACCCGATGCAATCCCTGGTGGACATCGCCGCGGTGTCCGAGCTGGCGCATGCCGCCGGCGCGAAGGTGGTGCTGGACAACGTCTTTGCCACTCCGTTGCTGCAGCAGGGCATTCCGCTCGGGGCGGATGTGGTGGTCTACTCGGGCACCAAGCACATCGACGGGCAGGGCCGGGTGCTCGGCGGGGCGATCCTGGGCGACCAGGAGTACATCGACGGCCCGGTGCAGAAGCTCATGCGCCACACCGGCCCGGCGATCAGCGCGTTCAACGCCTGGACTCTGCTGAAAGGCCTTGAGACACTTGCCGTTCGGGTGGACTACGCGAACCGCTCGGCTCAGCGGATTGCCGAGTTCCTCGAAGATCACTCTGCGGTGCGCTGGGTGAAGTACCCGTTCCTGAAGTCGCATCCCCAGTACGAGCTGGCCCAACGGCAGATGCGCGGCGGCGGCACCGTCATCACCTTCGAACTGGACGCCGACGACGGCAAGGCCCGTGCCTTCGAGGTGCTCGACAAGCTGCGCGTCGTCGACATCTCGAACAACCTCGGCGATGCCAAGACGCTGATCACCCACCCGGCCACCACCACCCACCGTGCCATGGGCCCGGAGGGCAGGGCCGCGATCGGGCTGGGCGACGGCGTGGTGCGCATCTCGATCGGCCTTGAGGGCACCGAGGATCTGATCGCCGATCTGGATCAGGCGCTGAGCTAGGCCGTGTCCCGGGACAGCGCAGCCAAGAAGGCCCGCCGCAAGAAGCGGCAGGCCGCTCGTGATGCGCGCTGGGTGCCGCAGGAGATGGTCGAGCAGCTGGCCGACATCCCCGATGCCGTGGTCGCCGATCTGGCCGAATTCGATGAGCGAATCACCGAGCGCGGCTGGACTTTTGACGAGGAGCAATCCAACGACGACTACGCGGTGTGGTTCTTCGAGCCGTCCGGCGCGCCCGTGGCGGACGGTCTGCCGGTGACCTCGCTGTGGCTGGATGCGGCCGAGGACGGCGAGATCGTGCGCGTGGTGTTCGTCGGCAGCGTCGAGCGCTACGAGTTCACCCACGAGGAACTGTTCGCCGGTGCCCTCGACGTCGTCGAGGGCTACCGGGCCGGGGCGCCGTTGCCCGAGTTCGGCTAAGTCGTCCCGTCGGAGTCGATCACGCCCTGGGCGGACTGGGCGCGGTCCTCGTAGCTCTTGCGCTTGGCGGCGTCGAACTCCAGGAACACGTCGTCGAGGCCCAGCTTCTTGTTCATCCAGCGCCGGCCCTTGGGCGGCAGCATCTGCGCGGCCTGCGCGGTGAAGCGCAGCGGCGGCGGCACCGACACATGCGTCTTGGGCTTGTTGAGGGTCTTGACGATGGCCGCTGCAATGTCTTCGGGCTCCACCGGCTTGATCGCCCCGCCGGATTTGGTGCCCGCGATCAGGTCGGTGTTGGTGAACGGCGGCATGACCACGGAGACGTCGACCCCGTGCGGGGCCATCTCGTCGGCCAGCGCGGTGGACAGCCCGACGACGGCGTACTTGGCGCCGACGTAGACCACCTGGCCGGGCAGCGGGATCAGACCCGACAGCGAGGCGATGTTGATGATGTGCCCGCTGCGACGCTTGACCATCTCCGGCAGCGCCAGCTGGCAGCCGGTGAGCACGCCGTACACGTTGACCTCGATGTTCGACCGGATCGACTGCTCGCTCTGTTCCAGGAACGGACCGACGGGCATCACGCCGGCGTTGTTGATCAGCACGTCGATGTGGCCGCCGCCGTCGGTGCGGGCCTTGTCGAGGAACGTCGCGAAGGACTCCCGGTCTGTCACGTCGAGCGGGTAGCCCGAGACCGGACCGAGCTTGGTCAGTTCGACGACGGCCGATTCCTGAAGGGCCACGTCACGGTCACCGATCACGACGCGGGCACCACGGGCCAGCAGGGCCTTGGCGGTGGCGTAGCCGATGCCGCGGGCGGCTCCGGTGATCGCGATGGTCTTGCCCCTGATGTTGTCCATGGCGGCGAACTTTACACGTGTCAAGTTTGGGGCGGAAGGGGTCGGCGCAGCGTCAGCCGTTCTTCCGGTACTGGCTGGGTGTCGCGCCGGTGCGGGCGCGGAACGTGGTGGCGAAGTGGCTCGGCGTCGAGAAGCCGGCGTCCCGGCTGATCTCCGCGATTGATCTGGCGGTGTGGACCAGCAGCTGTTTCGCCCGGTGGATGCGACGGTCGAGCAGGTATTGGTGCGGTGAGGTGTGGAACGTGGCGCGGAACGTCCTGGCGAGTTGATCTCTGGTGAGCCCCATGTGGGCGGCGAGCCCGGACAACGAGATGTCGGAGTCCAGGTTGTCTTCCAGATACTCGACCACCTTGGCCTGCGACGACTGATCCCAGACCCGATCGCGGCCGTGCCGTTGCAGGAAGCCGGCAGCGATCCGCCGTCGGAACGCGTCGGCCAGCGATTCGCAGAGCAACCGGGCGAGCACGTCTCTCCGTCCGGCCACGTCCTGCATACGGCTGACGAGGTGCAGCAGGAGCGGATCGTGATGCTGCACGGTCGGAGCGATGTCGCGGTCACCGAAAAGATGCGTCGGGACGCGTATTTCGCAGAACTCCACCGCGCGGCCCTGAGCCAGGGCGGCATACTGCTGCCCGGCCGGGATGATCCAGAGATCGCCGATGCGGGGGATGGCCGGTCCCGACGGGCCGCGTTCGAACTCGACCTCCATCGTCGCGAGGTCGCCGGACCGGTGGACCACGAAGATGTGCTCGGGATCGCTGAACGTCCAGTCGGTCGGGGTTTCGATGGACTCGGTCACGAAGGCGAACTGCATCCCGTCGAACGGCAGGATCTTCCGGGACAGGTAAGTGCGTTCACTCGCCTGAGTCATGGGTACGGCTTTCCCGCAAGTCCGCAGCAAATTCGGAAGCGGCCGACGCCGGTGATTCCTAGAGTCATGGCAGTGTCCTTCGAATAGGCGGTAAGGACGCGTCTCCCGATCGCCCCGCTGACCTCCCTGCGTGCAGGGTGGGGCGATCGGGATTTTCCCGATATTGGGTCGGGGTGACCCCGATTCGGTTCTTGAACACGGTGCTGAAGTGGCTCGGGGTGGAGAAGCCGACGCTGAGGCCGATATCGGTGACCGACTCGGCTGTGGTGCGCAGCAACGATTTCGCGCGGGCGATCCGCCGGTCGATGACGAACTGATGCGGGGTGGTCCGATAGGCCGCGGCGAACGCGCGGGCAAATGCACGAACCGGCATCCCCAGATGGCGGGCGAGCGCGGGCTGGCTGGTGTCGACATCGGCGCCACGGTCGATGTACTCCAGCAGCCGCTGCTTCGCGGCGTCGCCGAAGGCATCGTCCACCGCGCCCGATCCCGCGGTGAAAGCCTCGATGAGGTGCAGGCGCAGGGCAGTGGTGAGGGATTCGGCCAGCTGCCGTTCGGTGATGTCCGTGCGACCGGTCAGTTGCCGGATCGACCTGGCGAGTTCGCGGGTGAGCGCGTGCCGGGGCCCGGTCAACGGCTGACCGGCAGTGCCGTCGACGACGCGGGTGGGGAGCGCGACTTCGGCGATGGTGCCGATGGACCGGTGGGCGGCGAAGCGCTGATCGGCGGGGATCAACCAGAGGTCATCGCGATGCGGCTGTGCGCTGATCGTGGCGATGAGCCAGTTCCGTTGCCCCGCAGACGGATGCGGGCGAACCGGGTCACCGCGGCCGGCAAGCTGGCCCATGGCGGAACTCCTGCGCGTTCTTGCGTACACATCACCTCACCCGGAGGTGGCCGTGTCTCGTCCGTGCCGGACGTCGTCTCGCGTTGAACTCGGGCAAATCCCGATGCTACCGGGTGGGGCAGGGTTTCGATCACGCTGATCGTGGACGGAATCCCGCGGGCGAATCTGCGTTGGAAGTGCTGTGGGTATAGAAACGGTGGTGATGTCAGCCTCCGTGAGTGGTGTGCAGTTCGTTGCGGCCGGCCTGGATGACCCGGTGGCCGCACCGTTGTTGGCTGAGCTTGCGGTCGAGTACTCGGAGCGCTACGGCGGAACGCCCGACCAGATGATGGTCTGGCTGCGCGGCAGCTCGGACGGCGAGTTCGCGCCGCCCGGCGGCGGGCTGTACATCGGGCTGCTCGACGGCGTACCGGTCACCGGTGGTGCCTTCACCCGATTCGACGACGAGACCGCCGAGCTCAAACGCATCTGGACCGACAGCCGTTACCGCCAACGCGGATTGGGTACGGCACTGCTGGCACACCTGGAACGTGAGATCACCGGACGGGGGTATCGGCGGGTCTACCTGACGACCGGTCACCTGCAGCCCGAGGCCGAGGCGCTGTACGGCTCGGCGGGTTACACCCGGCTGATCGCGCCGTTGCCTGCCGAGGGCGCGGGCACGGTGTTCCCGATCGCGTTCGAGAAGAAGCTGGCATGAACGTCCCGCTCTCGCTTCTCGACCTGGCGCCGATCAGCGCGGGGAGTGACGCGGCGACGGCTCTGCGCAACACGGTCGATCTGGCTCGGCACGCCGAACAGTGGGGTTATCGGCGATATTGGGTTGCCGAACACCATTTCGTCTCGGTGGCCAGCTCGTCGCCCGCGGTGCTGGTGGGCCAGATCGCCGCAGCCACCGAACGGATCCGCGTCGGCACGGCGGCCGTGCAGCTGGGCCACACTACCGCGGTCGCGGTGGTGGAGAGCTTCGGGACGCTGGCCGCGTTCCACCCCGGCCGGGTCGACCTGGGCGTGGGCCGTTCGGGGCAGAAGCGCGCCGAAGCGGCGCGGAACAAGCCCAGGGAGCCCAGGCCGCCGCGTGAGTGGCACGAGGTGGACGGTGTGGTGATCCCCACGCCCTACGACATCGCCGCGCTGCTGCGTGACCCGCGGTTGCGGTCCCGGATGGCCGTGTTGCAACAAACCGGAGCTGTCACACCGGATTTCGCCGAACAGCTGGACGACATCCTGGCCATGCTCGCGGGCAGCTATGAGGTGGGCACCGTGGTTCCCGGTGCCGGTACCGACCTGATGCCGTGGGTGTTCGGCAGCACCAAGGGGCAGAGCGCGCGGGTCGCGGCGGCGCGCGGACTGCCGTTCGTGGCCAGCTATCACATCACCCCGGCGACGGCGCTGGAGGCAATCGAGGTGTACCGCAACGGTTTCACCCCGTCGTCGTACTTGTCGGCGCCGTACGTGGTGGTTTCGGCCGACGTCGTGGTGGCCGACGATGAGGCGACCGCACGCCATCTGGCGTCCAGCTACGGCCGGTGGGTGTATTCGATCCGGGCCGAGGGCGGCGCGGCACCGTATCCCGATCCAGACGACACCCGGCCGTTGAGCGCCGAGCAGCTCGAGGTGGTCCGGGACCGCACCGCAACGCAATTCGTCGGTGACGCCGACCAGGTGGCCGCGCGGCTGGAGGCGCTGCAGCGGCTCAGCGGGGCCGACGAACTGGTGATCACCTCGGTGACCCACCGACACGACGACCGGTTGCGCTCTCACCAGCTGTTGGCCGAGCGATGGGGTCGATAGCGGCTAGGCTGGCCCCGAAGTGTCGTATCGCTGGGGGTGTATTTGCCGAGTGCGCAGGTAATCGTGGGATCGCTGCTGCTGGCAGCGGCTGCGGTGGTGTTCGCGAGCGGGGTGGCTTTGCGGCTGTTCATCGGCCGCCGGTCGGATTCGGCGCGGACCCGGGCGCGGATGCACGCCTTTCGCCGCACCAGATTCGCCCGCGTGCTGTTCGGGGCGGTCTATGACGACGAGGTGTTCGATCCCGACGAACTCGACCAGATGGTCCTGATGCCGACCATCGTGCTGGCCTGCGGCCTGTGCCTGACCGGGTTCTTCCTGCTGGGGTACCGCCTCCTGCAGCACTAGACGCACGCTCAGTCGTTCTTACCGAGTCCGGATGCCATGAACCGGCCGATCGACGTCAGTGCCCGCCGCCGCGACATCAGCCGCGTCTGCACGAACAGAAACGCGCGGCTGGCGAAACCGGGTACCACCGTCGGCTTGCGGCCGAGGGCGGCAAGCACTTCCGGCACCACGGCGGACGGCTCGGCCATCAGCCACCGCGGGTACTTGGACAGGGCGTCACCCTGGGTGTTCATCAAGCCGGCGATCACCACCAGGACGTCCACGCCGGTGCCGCGCAGCTCGTACCAGAGTGCCTGACCGAACATCAGCTGGAAGGCCTTGTTGGCCGCATACGCCCCGGTGTACGGGCCGGAGGTGAGACCGACGCCCGAGGACACGATGATGATCGCCCCGCGGCCGCGGTGGCGCATCACGGTGCCGAAGCGGTGGATGAGATTGGTGTAGCCACGCGCGTTGATGTCGATCATCCGGCTGTGCGTTTCCAGCGGCATGTCGAGGATCGGCGGCGTATCGGGCGGGGTGAACATATGGTTGCACACCAGCACATCGACCTCGATGTCCTCGATCGACGCCTCGATCGGTACATAGGGCGCTGGTTCGCCGAGATCGCATGTGGCAGTGCGTACTTCGGTCCCGAACTGGTTCCGGAGTTCGTCGGCCCGCCGGTCCAGGTCCTCGTCGAGCACGTCGACGAGGACGAGGTTGAGGCCTTCCGCCGCGAGTCGGCGCGCGAAGGCGTACCCGAGCCCGTGCTCACGCGCGGCTCCGGTGACGAGCGCCCAGCCGCCGGCGTAGTCGGAGATCTTCGACCGTGCTGCCATGGCTCAACCGTGCCGAGAGGCGGCGGAGGCGGCGTCGGCGATCGAGCCGCGCCATACCGGTCCGTGACCGGGCAGCATGACATCGGCCTCGACTGCCGCCAGAGCGGTCAGGCTGGCCAGGCAAGCCGCCTCGTCGTGGTTGAACAGCGCGGGCAGCAGCTGCGGGCCGGGCTGCTTGAGCAGCGGATGGCCGGTGACCAGGGCATCGCCGCTGACCAGGATCCCGTCCACGAGGTACGAGCAGTGCCCACCGGTATGCCCCGGGGTGGGCACCGGCACCGGCGCTCCCGGCAGATCGTCGGCGTCGGTCAGCGCCCGCGCGGTCGGTATCCCGTCGTGGTTCATCCCGCCCTTGGCGGTGATGGTGGCCGCCCACTTGAGCCAGCGGGGCTGCCAGATGTTGCGCACCACGTCGGCCGGAGCGGCCTGCTCGAGATACTCGCGTTTGGTGTGCCCGAGCTCGGAGCTGTGGCAGAACACCGGTGTGCCATGGGTTTTCGCGAGCCAGATCGCGGTGCCGAAGTGATCGATGTGGGCGTGGGTGAGCAGCACGCCCGCGATGTCGTCGACGGTGAACCCGAGCTGGCGTACCGAGCCGATCACGTCGTCACGCTGGCCCGGAAATCCGGCGTCGATCAGCAGGACGCGATTCCCGTCGGTCACCAGCGTCCAGTTGACCAAGTCGGTCTGGGCGAAGTGCACATGGTCGGTGATCGCGCTCAGGGCTGCTGCCATGTCGCGAGTCTAGGGACTGGAATGAAGTCTCCGCCGTCTTGAAGGAGGCGGTTTCCCTACTGGCGCCGTTGGTTAGGCGGCGGTTTTCGGGGTTGACCACCATCAACTCGCTCACAGCGGCGGTATCGTCCACACCCCTGACACGTGCATCGGGTCCTCGTCACCAAGTGTGCAAGGTCGGTTTGTAGAGCTGCGCAAAGTTAGTCGGTAGAAACGCACCCGTGGCGCACCCGTGGCGCACCCAAGGAGTAGAAACGAACCCGTGGCTGAACTCAAACTGGGATATAAGGCATCGGCGGAGCAGTTCGCGCCGCGGGAACTGGTCGAGCTGGCGGTGCTGGCCGAGGCGGCAGGGATGGACAGTGCGACGGTCAGTGATCATTTCCAGCCGTGGCGCCACGAGGGTGGGCATGCCCCGTTCTCGCTGGCCTGGATGACCGCGGTGGGTGAGCGGACCGAGCGGCTGGTGTTGGGCACGTCGGTGTTGACGCCGACGTTCCGGTACAACCCGGCGGTGATCGCGCAGGCGTTTGCCACCATGGGGTGTCTGTATCCCGGGCGGATCTTCCTGGGGGTGGGCACCGGTGAGGCGCTCAACGAGATCGCCACCGGTTACATCGGGGCGTGGCCGGAGTTCAAAGAGCGTTTCGCTCGGCTGCGGGAGTCGGTCAAGCTGATGCGTGAGCTGTGGCTGGGGGACCGCGTCGATTTCGAGGGCGAGTACTACCACACCAAGGGCGCCTCGATCTACGACGTGCCCGAGGGTGGGATCCCGGTGTACATCGCCGCCGGTGGGCCGGTGGTGGCCAAGTACGCCGGCCGCGCCGGTGACGGGTTCATCTGCACCTCGGGCAAGGGTGAGGAGCTGTACCAGGACAAGCTGATCCCGGCGGTGAAGGAGGGTGCCGAGGCCGCCGGCCGCAACGCCGACGATATCGACCGGATGATCGAGATCAAGATCTCCTACGACCCGGATCCGAAGCTGGCGCTGGAGAACACCCGGTTCTGGGCGCCGCTGTCGTTGACCGCCGAGCAGAAGCATTCGATCGATGATCCGATCGAGATGGAGAAGGCCGCCGATGCACTGCCCATCGAGCAGGTCGCCAAGCGCTGGATCGTGGCCTCGGATCCCGACGAGGCGGTGGCCAAGGTCAAGGACTATGTCGACTGGGGCCTCAACCACCTGGTGTTCCACGCCCCGGGGCACGATCAGCGTCGCTTCCTCGACCTGTTCAAGACGGATCTGGAGCCCCGGCTGCGCAAGCTCGGCTGAGCCCACACGCAGTTGATCCGGATTCTCGCGACGCTGCTCGGCGTGGTCGCGGCCGGGGTGGCCGTGGTGGGCCTGGTGGCGCGCTACCTGCCACTGGGCCGCCACAGCTCGTTGCTGTTGGCGACGGCGTCGCCGTACCTGACGCTGGCGGCGCCGGTCGCCGTGCTGTTGCTGATCCTGAGCCGGCGCTGGGTACTGACGGCGCTGACCGTGGGGTTGACGCTGGCGGTCGGCTACGTCCACGCCCCGCAGTACATCGGTCAGGAGTTCGGCCCGCAGAGTGCCGCGCCGGCATCGTCCCCGGTGCGGGTGCTCAGCTCGAATCTCGGGATGGGCCGCGGGGATCCGGCCGCCGTCGTGGCCGCGGCCAGGCGAAGTGCCGATGTCGTCGTCCTGCAGGAGCTCACCCAGGAGGCCGCCGACGGGCTCGCGGCGGCCGGGCTCGACACCACCTTCGGTCACCGGATCATCGATCCGCAGCCGATGGCCGGGGGAATCGGCATCTGGAGCCGGTTCCCGCTGACCGACACCGCCCACGTGCCCGGATACTCGCTGGCGATGGTGCGGGCGCGCGTGCAGCTGCCCGACGTGGCCGTCGCCCCGGTCCTGGTGGGCATCCACTTCGCCGCGCCGTGGCCGCAGCCGGTGGAGCCGTGGCGCACGGACATGGAGAAGTTCCCGACGATGTTGCGGGAACTGGTCGACGAAGCCGGCCCGGGTGCGGTGATCGTGGCCGGTGACTTCAACGCCACTCACGACATGCTCCCGTTCCGGGAGCTGCTGGCCACCGGCTACCGGGACGCCGCCGAGCAGGCCGGCGGGGGCATGGTCCGTACCTTCCCGGCCGGGCCGCGGCGGGTACCGGCGGTCGGCATCGACCATGTGCTGCTGCGCAACGCCGATGCCACCGCCGTTCGCACCGAGCTGATCCCGGGCGCCGATCATCTCGCGCTCATCGCGGATGTCCTTGTGCCGCAAGGCGGCTGACTTCAGGCGCTGCTCACCGAACGTTGCACGGCACCCGCGGTTCCCCGGCTGGTGGCGGTCAGCCGGATCCGGTCGGCGCGAAACAGGTCGTAGGCGTACTCGAACGGGCGGTCCGCGCCGTCGCGCGTCACCCGTGTGATCGCCACCAGCGGTTTGCGCTGGGCGATCTGCAGCCACTCGGCCTCCCGTGGGCTGGCCATGACCACCTCGATGGTCTCGGTGGTGGTGGCCGGCACCAGTCCGTAGCGGATCCGTAGCAGCTCGTAGAGCGATCCGCCGAGCGGCTGCTCGAGCAGATCCTCCATGGGCGCGGCGACGAAACAGGCCTGATCGAGCGACAGCGGCACCCCGTCGGCATACCGCAGCCGCCGGATCGTGAAAACTGCTGCCCCTTCCGATATTTCGAGGGCCTGTGCCTCGACGGCGGTGGCCGGCCGGCGGTCGGTGGCCAGTACCCGGCTGGTGCTGGTGTGGCCGCCGCTGTGCAGCCGTGCCGGCAGCCCGGTCAGTTCGGCCGCGTGGCGTTCGACGATGTCCGCGCGCACGAAGGTGCCGCCGGTGCGGCCCGGGCGCCGTTCCAGCACACCCGCCTGGCTCAACGGCAGCAGAGCACTGCGCAGCGTGGACCGGGACACCGCGAACATCTCGGCCATCTCGCGTTCGGTGCCCAGGCGTGAGCCGCGCCGGAGCGTGCCCTGCGCCAGCATGGACAGGATCCTTCGGCGTACGTCTTCGGCCACCGGGCCGCCGGGGGACTCGTCCATATCGGCTCGAGTGTGGACCAAATAGGCCGACCCGGCAGACCAAATAGAACACTTTTACACGACCGTAACGAACCCCGTTGATCTGCAAGTATTTAACGGTTGACCAAGCGATCAGGGCGCGGTAAGAATTGCCACCGTCGCACAACGAAGCCGTCGTCGACGACCGAAATCCAGACCAAATACTGGCCGGATAATTACCTCACTGGGACAGATTGGGACCCACTATGAGCGAGATCGCCGATCCTGCCGCTCCACCCCCACAGTCGTCGTCGGCGGCTGGCATTCAGCGCCTCAAACCCAACGCCGTCGGGTTGGTCGGCGTGATGTTCATGGCGGTTGCCACGGCCGCCCCCATCACCGCCATGGTCGGCAATGTGCCGATCGCGGTCGGCTTCGGCAACGGCGCCTATGCTCCTGCCGGATACTTCGTCGCCACCATCGTGTTGACCCTGTTCGCCATCGGCTACGCGGCGATGAGCAAGCACATCACCGCCACCGGCGCGTTCTACGGGTACATATCGCACGGCCTGGGACGTGTCGTGGGTTTGGGCGCCGGGTTCCTGACGGCGTTGGCCTACATGGTGTTCGAGGCATCGCTGATCGGCATCTTCTCGTTTTTCGGCAACGATCTGTTCAAGTCGTTCTTCGGCATAGACGTGCCCTGGGTCATCTTCGCCGTGGTGATGTTGGCCGTGAATGCCGTGCTGACCTACTTCGACATCAACCTGGCCGCCAAGGTGCTCGGGGTGTTCCTGATCACCGAGATCATCATGCTCGGCATGATGGCGTTGTCGGTGGTCTTCACCGGCGGCGGGCCGCAGGGCTGGTCGCTGGGATCGCTCAACCCGCTCAACGGTTTTCAGAGCCTCTCGGGTGAGGTCGCCGGCGTCGACGGCACCATGATCACCGTCGCCGGATCGGCCGGTGTCGGCCTGTTCTTCGCGTTCTGGTCCTGGGTCGGGTTCGAGTCCAGCGCGATGTACGGCGAGGAGTCACGCAATCCCAAGAAGATCATCCCGATCGCGGTGATCTGCTCGGTCGTCGGCATCGGCGCGTTCTACATCCTGGTCTCGTGGCTGGCGATCGTGGGCACCGGGCCGCAGAATGCGATTGCGCTGGCACAGGATTCGGCCACGGCCGGTGACATCTTCTTCACCCCGGTGCATCAGCATCTGGGTGAGTGGGCCGTCGACCTGTTCAAGATCCTGTTGATGACAGGCTCGTTCGCGTGCGGCATGGCGTTCCACAACTGCGCCGCCCGCTACCTGTACGCCATCGGACGGGAGAACGTCATCCCGGGCATGCGCCAGACCATCGGCGCCACCCACCCGGTGCACGGTTCGCCGCACATCGCCGGATTCGTGCAGACCGGGTTCGCCACGGTGGTGGTGTTGTTCTTCGACATCACCGGACGTGATCCCTACACCGGCCTCTATGGGCTGATGGCGTTGCTGGGTACCACGGCGATCATGATCGTGCAGGCCCTGGCTGCCTTCTCGGTGGTCTCCTATTTCCACGTGCAGAAACGGCATCCCGAGACGGCGAACTGGTTCACCACGTTCCTGGCCCCGCTGCTCGGCGGTGTCGGCATGCTCTACGTCATCTACCTGCTCGCCAAGAACGCATCGTTTGCTGCCGGTTCGGCCGCTTCCGACTGGATCTTCACTTCGATCCCGTATGTTGTTGGCATCGCGGGAATCGGGGGTGTGCTGTGGGCGCTGTTCCTGAAATACAGGGATCCGCAACGTTATTCCGACCTCGGGCGCACGGTGCTGGAGGAAGCGCACGAGCGCTAGCGGGGCGAAAGGACGTGCCATGACGTTCTCGAACATCATGGACTCCAACAGCTATTCGGGCGGGGTGTCCACCGATCCCGAGACCGACGAGCTGATCCAGGCCCGCACCCATCTGCTCGGCCCGGCGTACCGACTGTTCTACGAACGGCCGGTACACCTGGTCCGGGGCACCGGCAGCCACCTGTTCGACGCCGACGGCGCGCGCTACCTGGACGCGTACAACAACGTCGTCAGCGTCGGGCACTGCCATCCGCATGTGGTCGCCGCCATCACCCGCCAGGCTCAGACCCTCAACACCCACACCCGGTACCTGCACGAGGGCATCGTCGAGTATTCGCAGCGCCTGCTGGACACCCTGCCCGGGGAAGTCGACCAGGTGATGTACGCGTGCACCGGTTCGGAGGCCAACGACCTGGCCCTTCGGGTGGCCAAGATGTACACCGGCGCCCGCGGGGTCATCGTGACTCGTGATGCCTATCACGGCAATACCGAAGCGGTGACCGCCATTTCGCCGTCGCTCGGCGGCGCCACCACCATCGGTCCGCACGTGCGCACCGTGACCGCACCGGACAGCTACCGGGCCGGTGCCGAGGTGGCCGCGCGGTTCCTGGCCGACGTGAACGCGGCGATCGCCGACCTGCGCGCCGCCGGCCACGGTGTGAGTTGTCTGATCGTCGACACGTTCTTCTCTTCCGACGGGATCTATCCCGACCCCTCGGTGCTGGCCCCGGCGGTGGCGGCGGTCCGGGCGGCCGGTGGCGTGTTCATCGCCGACGAGGTGCAGCCCGGCTTCGGCCGCACCGGTGAGACGATGTGGGGCTTCACCCGGCACGGCGTGGTGCCGGACCTGGTCACCATGGGCAAACCGATGGCCAACGGCTTGCCGGTGGCGGCAATGGCCGCCCGCAGCGACGTCCTGGAGGCGTTCGCCCGCGAGGTGCCGTACTTCAACACCTTCGGTGGCAATCCGGTGTCGATGGCCGCGGCGGGCGCCGTGCTCGACGTCATCGCCGACGAGCAGTTGATGGCGAATGCGGCCCGGGTGGGCACCGCGCTGCGCGACGAGCTCGCCCGCCTGGCCGCCGATCACCCGCGCATCGGTGAGGTCCGCGGTGCCGGGCTGTACGTCGGGGTCGAGATGGTGACCGATCCCGATCGCAAAACCCCCGATCGCGCCGGTGCCCACGATCTGGTCAACGCGATGCGGGAGCGGCGCGTGCTGATCTCGGTCTGCGGAGCGGAGGGCAACGTCCTGAAGGTGCGGCCACCGCTGGTGTTCTCGATGGACGATGCCGACTGGTTCTGCACGGAGTTTGCCGGGGCGGTGGCGCAGCTGCCGGTGTAGTCGGGGATGAGGCAAGATCTGAGGGGATGACCGCGATCTACATTGCCTCGCCCGAAGGTGACACCGGTAAGTCGACCATTGCGCTGGGCATCCTGCACCGGCTCGCCGCGACCGTGCCCAGGGTGGGGGTGTTCCGCCCCATCACACGCCTCGGCGAGGATCGCGACTACATCCTCGAGCTGCTGCTGGCCGGCACCACCGCCGGGCTGAGCTATGACGACTGCGTCGGCGTCGGCTATCAGCAGGTGCACGAGGATCCCGACGCGGCCATCGCCGAGATCGTCGACCGGTTCCACCAGGTCGCCGAGCGGTGCGACGCCGTGCTGATCGTCGGCAGCGACTACACCGACGTCGCCACCCCGAGCGAGCTCAGCATGAACGCGCGCATCGCGGTCAACCTCGGCGCGCCGGTGGTGCTCGCGGTCAAGGGCGCCGACCGCACACCCGAGGAGGTCGCCCATGTGGTCGAGGTCTGCCTGGCCGAGCTGAACCATCAGCACGCGCACGCCGCCGCGGTGGTGGCCAACCGGTGTGACCCGGCGCAACTCGCCGCGGTGGCCGAGGCCCTCAAGCCGCTCGGCCCGCCGGCCTACGTGCTGCCGGAGGAGCCGCTGCTGGTGGCGCCGTCGGTGGCCGAATTGCAGGTGGCGGTGGACGGCACCGTGATCGCCGGCGATCCCGAACTCTTGTCCCGCGAGGCGATGGGCGTGCTGGTGGCCGGGATGACGGCCGAGCACGTGCTGGAGCGGCTCACCGAGGGCGTGGCGGTGGTGACCCCGGGTGACCGGTCCGACGTCGTGCTGGCCGTCGTGAGTGCCCATGCCGCAGAAGGCTTCCCGTCGCTGTCCTGCATCATCCTCAACGGCGGGCTCGAGCTGCACCCGGCCGTCGCCGCTCTGGTCGAGGGGCTGGGCCTGCGGCTGCCCATCGTGGCCACCAAATACGGCACCTTCGAGACCGCGAGCCGGGTCGCCGATACCCGCGGCCGGGTCACGGCCACATCGCAGCGCAAGATCGACACCGCGCTGGCGCTGATGGACAAACACGTCGACGTCAACGATCTCCTCGCGCAACTCAGCATCCCGATCCCGGCGGTGACCACACCGCAGATGTTCACCTACCAACTGCTCGACCGGGCCCGCTCCGACCGCAAGCGCATCGTGCTGCCCGAAGGCACCGACGACCGCATCCTCAAGGCGGCCGGGCGCCTGCTGCAGCACGAGGTGGCAGACCTGACCATCCTCGGCGAGGAGAGCCAGATCCGTTCTCGGGCAGCCGAACTCGGCGTGAACATCGATGCCGCCGTGGTCCTCGATCCCCGCACCAGCTCGTTGTGCGACCAGTTCGCCGAGCAGTACGCCGAACTGCGCCGCAAGAAGGGGGTGACGGTCGAGCAGGCCCGCGAGATCATCCACGACGTCTCGTACTTCGGCACCATGCTGGTGCACAACCAGATGGTGGACGGCATGGTGTCCGGCGCCGCGCACACCACCGCACACACCGTGCGGCCGGCCTTCGAGATCATCCGCACCGCGCCCGGGATTTCGACGGTGTCCAGCATTTTCCTGATGTGCCTGGCCGACAAGGTGCTGGCCTACGGTGACTGTGCGATCGTTCCCGACCCGTCCTCCGAACAACTCGCCGACATCGCGATCTCCTCGGCGCTGACCGCGGCACAGTTCGGCATCGAGCCGCGGGTGGCGATGCTGTCCTATTCGACCGGAACCTCGGGCACCGGCGCGGACGTCGACAAGGTCAGGGCGGCAACCGAACTGGTTCGCCAACGCGATCCCAGCCTGCTCGTCGAAGGCCCGATTCAGTATGACGCAGCGGTGGAACCGTCGGTGGCCGCGACGAAGATGCCGGACTCTCCGGTCGCCGGGCGGGCCACCGTGCTGATCTTCCCCGACCTCAACACCGGCAACAACACCTACAAGGCGGTGCAGCGCAGCGCGGGCGCCATCGCGATCGGCCCCGTCCTGCAGGGCCTGAACAAGCCGGTCAACGACCTGTCCCGGGGGGCGCTGGTCGAGGATATCGTCAACACCGTGGCGATCACCGCGATCCAGGCGCAGGGGCAGGCATGACGCGCACGCATGGAGCGGACGACGCCACGGTCCTGGTGGTGAACTCGGGTTCCTCGTCGCTGAAATATGCGGTGGTGAAACCGGATTCGGGAGAGTTCCTGGCCGACGGGATCATCGAGCAGATCGGCTCGGAGCAGGTGCCCGACCATGATGCCGCGCTGCGGGCAGCGTTCGACGAACTGGCCGGTCAAGGTCTGCACCTGGACACGTTGGGCCTGGTGGCGGTCGGGCACCGGGTGGTGCACGGCGGCAAGACCTTCTACCGGCCCACCCTGATCGACAGCGAGCTGATCGCCAAGGTCGAAGAGCTGTCGCCGCTCGCCCCGCTGCACAATCCGCCCGCGCTGCTGGGCATCGAGGTGGCACGCAAGCTGCTGCCCGATCTGCCGCACGTCGCGGTGTTCGACACCGCGTTCTTCCACAACCTGCCCGAGGCGGCCGCGACCTACGCCATCGACCGCGAGGTCGCCGAACGGTGGGGCGTCCGGCGCTACGGCTTCCACGGCACGTCGCACCAGTACGTCAGCGAGCAGGCCGCCGCATTCCTGGGCCGTCCCTACGATTCGCTGAATCAGATTGTGCTGCACCTGGGTAACGGGGCGTCGGCCTCGGCCATCGCGGGCGGCCGTCCGGTGGATACCTCGATGGGCCTGACCCCGATGGAGGGTCTGGTCATGGGCACCCGCAGCGGTGACGTCGACCCCGGCATCATCATGTACCTGTGCCGCGCGGCCGGCATGGATGTGCAGGGCATCGACACCATGCTGAACCGCGAGTCGGGGGTGCGCGGCCTCGGCGGCGACAACGATTTCCGAAAACTGCACGCGCGCATCGAATCCGGCGACGAGAACGCCCAGCTGGCCTACGACGTGTACATCCACCGGCTGCGCAAGTATGTCGGGGCATACCTGGCGGTGTTGGGCCGTACCGACGTCGTCAGCTTCACCGCGGGCGTGGGCGAGAACGACGCCGCGGTGCGTCGCGACGCGCTGGCCGGGCTCAGCGGACTGGGCATCGAGATCGACGACGCGCTCAACGCGTCACCGTCGCGGGATACCCGCCGGATCTCGGCGCCGGACTCCCCGGTGACCGTGCTGGTGGTACCGACCAATGAGGAGTTGGCGATCGCACGAGCGAGTGTCGCGCTGGTCTGACCGTGCGCGTACGGCGCAGAGTGTGCACGTGTGGCGCCAATTCAGCCGATATGTCGCCGCTGACGCACGGTGGATTGTCTTTGGGTGAGGGCCGCCCTCACCCGGCGGAGGATGGCAGCTGAACCGTCCTCGGCCACCACCCGGATCACGATCCAGCCGAGGTCCTTGAGCATCTCCAGTCGGCGAATGTCCTTGACGTACTGCCAACGGTCCGTCCGATGCTGGTCTCCGTCGTACTCGACAGCGACCATCCACTCCTCCCAACCCATGTCGAGGTAGGCGACAGGCAGCCCGTCGACGATGACCGGAATCTGGGTCACGGGCTTGGGCAACCCGTCGCGGACGAGCAGGAGCCGCAGCCGGCTTTCTCTGGGCGACTGCGAGCCGGCATCGACAAATGTGAGCGTGGTTTCGAGGCGGCGGAGGCCGGGCGCTCCCGGGTGTCTGGCGGCCAGCGTTTCGACGTCGCCGATCGTGCAGCCGGTCGCATTGAGCAATGCGTCCAGTCGTGCGACCCCCGCACTGAGAGTGCTGCGCCGTCCGATGTCGAAAGCGGTTCTCTCACAGGTGGTCACCGTGACCCCACGTAGCGAGACTGTCTCGCCGTCGAGGAGCACATCTCGCCGGGTGATCACACCGTCGGGGCCGCGCGGGTTCGTATGGATCAACTCGATTGCCGTTGTCCGGTCGACCCATTTCGTGCCGTGCAACGCGGCGGCCGCCTGTCCGGCGACCACACCCTTGCGTTGCGACCACAACCATGCACCAACAACGCGCTCGGAGAGCGTGGGCGCCATCTCGGTTGGGATGTAGACGTTGGGATACAGAGCCCTGAACCGGGTCCGCAATTGGTGGCGGTTCACGACCCCGGCTGCCAGGGCCTCACTTCCCAGGAAAGGTACCGGGATCGCAGTCATGGACGCAGATTCGCATCACGGTCCGACGTGCCCGCCGACTGTGTGCTCAGGGCGGGCGGGTTATCCACAAACCGCCGTTCATGCACAGACGACGCCTTGATCGCACACTCCGAAGCTCTCGACGAGCTCAGAACGTGCTCATCGGCCGCACGCTGTTGGCCAGGTCGACCAGGGCATAGCGATGTGACTGGGTGGGGGCCACGCGGGCCAGTGCCCGCAGCGACGCCTCGACACCGAGCTTGAGGCCGTGCTCGGTGAACGGGAAGCCGAGAATGTGGTTGCTGCTCGCCGAGTTGTCGGCCAGCCAGTCCATCGCGGTGCCCAGCACCAGCGCGCGGATCTGCAGCACCCGCGGCTCGGAATCCGGCAGGGCCTCGACTCGCCGGGCCGCGTCGCGGATGTTCTGTTCAGTGATCTCACCGGTGGACCGCCCAGACAGCAGGGTGACCGCGCTGGTCAGCCGGGCGGTGGTGAAATGCCTTGAGGTGGGCGGGACCTCGTCGAGAGTCTGGACGGCCTTGTCCCGCTCGCCGGCGACGGACTCGGCGCGGGCCAGGCCGAAGCCGGCCGAGATCACGCCGTTGTCGGTGCTCCATACGGTGTTGTAGAACTTGAGCTCGTCGGCGGTACCGGCCAACTCGGCCGTCGCCGCCAGGGCCAGTTTGGGTGCCAGCTCGCCGGGCAGGGTGTCGAGCACCTCGGTGAAATGCTTTGTGGCCGACTCATAATCGGCCGACAACATCTCCGCGACGGCGCGGAACCAGACCAGGCGCCAGCGCCATCCGACGCGGTTGGCCAGGTCATCGAGCTTGCGGGTGGCCTTGGCGACATCGCCCAGATCCAGCAGGGCGCGAGCCTCCATCAACGGCAGCTCGACCGATTCGGACACGTCCACGCCCTCGGAATCGATCGCCCCGTGGCGGGCCGCCCGCAACTGGTCCAGGGTATGCACGGGCTGGCTGAGCACGCTGGCCACCAGCAACGGGGCCCCGACATCGGTGCGGTCCACCAGCGGTACCGGCAGCGCCCGGACGATCTCCTGCGCGGTGAGCTTCTCCGAATGGACCTGGCCGTCGACATAAACGTCGGTGTGCGCGACCAGCAGATCGACCCCGAACGTCGACCGGGACGGGCTGAACACCGTCGACAGGCCGGGGCGGGGAACTCCGCTGTCGGCGGCCACCACCTCGCGCAGCACACCGAGCAGCTGGGACGACATCTCCTCGGCGCTGTTGAACCGGCGGCGCGGATCGGGATCGATGGCGCGGCGCAGCAACCGGCCGAACGAATCGTAGGTGTCCAGCACCGGGTCCTCGGATGGCAGACCGTCGACGTAGCGGCCGCGCCGGGTCCGCAGATTCAAGGTCAGCGCGGCCAGCGTGCGGCCCACGGTGTAGATGTCGGTGGCCACCGTCGGCCCGGTGCGTACGATCTCGGGAGCCTGGAATCCCGGTGTGCCGTATAGGTACCCGTAGGAGTTGAGCCGGGACACGGCACCGAGGTCGATCAGCTTGAGCTGTTCCTCGGTGATCATGATGTTCTCGGGCTTGAGATCGTTGTAGGCCAGCCCGATCGAATGCAGATAGCCCAGTGCAGGCAGGATCTCCAGCATGTAGCCGATGGCCTCGGCCACCGGAAGTCGCGTTCCCCTGGCCTGTTTGAGCGACGTTCCGCCGACGTACTCCATCACGATGTAGCCGACCGGATTGCCGTGCTTGTCATCGTGTTCGACGAAGTTGTAGATCTTCACGATCCCGGGGTGCGTCACCTCGGCCAGGAACTGGCGCTCGGCCATGGCGATGGCCTGGGCCTCGGCGTCGCCGGAATGCACCAGGCCCTTGAGCACGACCGGCCGTTCGTTCACGTTGTGGTCGAAGGCCAGATACACCCAGCCCAGCCCACCGTGCGCGATGCAACCCTTGATCTCGTACTGATCGGCCACGATCTCGCCAGGGGACAGCTGTGGCAGGAACGAATAGGCACTGCCGCAGTGCGGGCACCAGCCTTCGGACAGGGCATGGCCTTCGGAGGAGGACCGGCCGACGGGCTTGCCGCAGTTCCAGCAGAACCGCTTCTGCTCGGCGACCACCGGGTTGGTCATCAACGCCGTCAACGGATCCCGCTCGGGCACCCGCGGGATCTCGACCAGCCCGCCGCCCAGCCTGCGGATCGGCGAGAGGACCCGGGTGGCGATCGTGGCATGGTTCTGCGGTTCGGTGTCGCCCCCGCCGTACGGGCCGTCGTCGGAGTCGTCGAACTCCGGGCGGAACACCGCCTGGGTGGCCATCGGCCGCATGGTCGACCGCGAATCCATGTCGAGGTCTTCCAGGCTGGCCGGTTGCGTCCCGGGGCCTTCGTCGGTGTCGGGCGTGGCCGTGAAGTCGGCGTCGTCTTCTGGGGCCATCAGTCGACATACCTCGCGGCCGGGGGAGACGGCGCCGGGCCCAGCACCGTCAACCACTTGCGGTACAGCGTGTTCCAGGTGCCGTCGCGGCGAATGCGTTCCAGGGTGCCGTTGACGAACCGCACCAGGCCGGTGTTCTCCAGGTTCAGCCCGATGCCGTACGGCTCCTCGTTCAGGCTGGGCCCGACGATGTGCAGGTACGGATCCTGGGCCACCAACCCGGCCAGGATCGAATCGTCGGTGCTGACCGCGTCGGCCTGCCGCTGCTGCAGCGCCACCAGGCAGTCGGCCCAGGTCACCACCGAGACGATGATCGGAGACGGGCTGATCTGCTGGATCCGCTTGAGCGACGTGGTGCCGTCCACCACGCACACCCGCTTGCCCGACAGATCGGAGGCCTGCGAGATGTTGGAGTCGCGCGCGGCCAGGATGCGCTGGTGGGCCATGAAGTACACCGTCGAGAAGTTCACCTGCTTGCGGCGCTCACAGGTGATCGTCATGGTCTTGACCACGATGTCGACCTGACCGTTCTGCAGTGCGGTGATGCGGTCGGCCGAGGACAGGATGCGGTACTCGACCTGTGACGGGGTACCGAAGATGTCGCGGGCCACCTCCCCGGCGATGTCGACGTCGAACCCGTTGATCTGACCGGTGATCGGATCCCGGAACGAGAAGAGGTTGCTGCCGATGTCGAGGCCGACGACCAGCCGCCCGCGGTTGCGGATCTTGGTCACCGCCGCGTCCGCGTCGGCCTGATTGCTGAACGGCCGCAGGCTTGCGGTGCGATTGCACTCGTCGGTCTCCACCGTCGGGACCCGCACCGGCTGGGGCGCGAGTTCCTGCATGCCCGCCGGGCTGGGCGGAGCCAGCGTCATCGTCGGCAAGGTCAACGCCGGCGCGTTCTGGCTGCATCCGGCCACGGCCAGCGTCGCGGTGAGCACCGCCAACACCTTCTGCACGGTTCGTATCATGGCTGTCTCTTCTTCGCGCAAGCGCTCATCAGCGGTACTCACTCAGTCTCGGCCACAGCCCCAACGCCACGGCCAGCGCCGCGGCCAAGCTGAGCAGTGCGGCGCCCACCGTGGCGCCGGACAGCACCCGGCGGGCGTTGGCGATGTCGTTGCGCAGCTGGCTGCGGCCCTGTTCGATGCCCTTGGACAGCGCCTCGTCCAGCTTGTCGAACGCCGGCGTCGAATCGCCCTCGCCGGTGCCGAGTGCCACCTGCGTCGCGGCCTGGTAATTGCCGACCGCGATGTAGGCGTTGATCCGGTCGTCGGCCGCCCGCCACTTGGTGAGCAGTTGTTCGGCACCGGTCAGATCGCTCTTGTCGATGCCGGTGTCGCGGGCCAGGTACTGAGCGAGCTGCTGCTGCATGGCGTCGATGCGCTGGTAGTAGGACTGCTTGCGCAGGTTCTCGTCGCCGCGGCGGATCAGCGCCAGCGTCTCGTCGGCCCGGGCCTGCTGCGCGGTGATGGCCAGGTTGGTCACCGTCTTGAGCGATTCGGCGGCGGTCTCCTTGGCGCTGCGGCTGTCGGAGGTGGAGATCACCAGGGCGGTGGTCACCCAGATCAGCATGATCAGCACCGCCATGCCGCCGGCCACGAAGCCGATGTTCACCCGGCGCCGCGTGCGCCGGGCCAGCCACCGGTTGGCGAACGCGCCGAACATCAACGTGGCCAGCACCACCAGCATCACCGGAGCCGGGATCCGCGTCGAGGCCGTCGTCTCGGCGTCCACCCGCGCCGAGGTCTCCTCGTACAGCCGCTGCGCCTCGGGCAGGATCTGGGACTGCATCAGCGCCGAGGCTTCCGACAGATAGGACGAACCGACCGGGTTGCCGGCGCGGTTGTTGGTGCGCGCGGTCTCCACCAGGCCGGTGTAGACCGCCAGCCGGGCGTTGATCCGGCCGAGCAGCTGCACCAGCGCCTCGTCGGTCAGCCCGCTCGACGCACGCGTCACCGCGACCGAGGCGTCGGTGATGGCCTGCTCGTAGCGCTGGCGCACATCGCGTGGCTCGGCCCCGGCGATGAAGGCCGTGGCCGCGGCGGCGTCGGCGACCGGCAGGGGGGTGTAGAGCTGGCCCGCCGCGAACGACAACGGCTCGGTGTGATCGAGGACGGTGGTCAACGCCTGCTGGCGGTCGTTGATGGTGGTGGACGTCGCGAACGCGGAGGCGATCACCAGCCCGGCGAGCACCACGCCGATGGTCAGGATGCGGCCCGGCGTGGTCCACAGAAACCACCACCGCGGATGGGCAGGAGTGGTCGGCGACCGGGACGCGAGCGGTTCGGTCGAGGGATGTGCCAACTCCACAGTCACCTGCGCACGGACCTCATTTAGTTTCGGTGCCTACAGCTGCCCCAACACTATAAAAAAATTCTAAGAGGGCGGCGTTTAGGCTCGCGGAGAAATTGCGCCCCACCGAATCTGGCGACGTTCCCTATCCTGTACGGGTGCGTGGCGACGGTGACGGCTGGGTGTTCTCCGACAACGGCGCCCGGTACTGGGGGCGTCACGGTGCGGCGGGCCTGTTGCTGCGGGCACCCTGGCCGACCGGCGCGGCCGCCGTGCTGTTGCAGCACCGGGCGCCGTGGAGTCATCAGNCGTCGGGCACGGCCGCAATGGATTTCTATTGGCGCCGTGGACCGCTGAGAGGGTCGCGGCTGAACTCGAGATGAGTGTGGGAGCGAAATGATCACCATCACGGTCAACAACGAGACCCTTGAGGTCGGCGACCAGACCACCGTCGAGGGACTGCTGGAAACCCGCGGCTTTCCGGACAAGGGCATCGCGGTCGCGCTCGACTGGACGGTGCTGTCCCGATCCGAGTGGGACCGCACGCTGGTCGACGGCGACCGGGTGGAGGTCGTGACGGCGGTGCAGGGTGGCTGATTCGACCCTCACTATCGGGGGCCGCGAATTCGGCTCCCGGTTGATCATGGGCACCGGCGGCGCTCCGAATCTGGCCGTGCTCGAAGAGGCCCTGGTGGCCTCGGGCACGGAGCTGACGACCGTGGCGATGCGACGGGTGGACGCCGAGGCCGGCACCGGAGTGCTCGATCTGCTGGACCGGCTCGGTATCGCTGCGCTGCCCAACACCGCGGGCTGCCGCGGCNGCCGAGCAGCTCACCGTGCGGACCACGGTGGTGACCGCCGAGGTGGCCGGGATCGGCGGCACGCACTGGTCCTACACGACGGTGATCGCCGACGTTCCCGAACCGCTGCAGACCATCCCGAACCGGGAGAGTTCGGAGTTGCGCTGGGTGGCCGAGGACGAGGTGGCCGGACTGCCGCTGCACCCCGGGTTCGCCGCCAGCTGGGAGCAGCTGCGCGCGGTGACGGCGTCCCTGCCGCTGGAGGTCAACCCGCCGCGTTGATCGCGTCCTTCAACTCGGCAGCCGCGGCGCGCGGATCCTCGGCGGCGGTGANGCGCGGTCGTTGACCGCCAGCAACGCGCCGTGGCGGCGTGCGGCGTCGGCCAGGATCTCCAGCGCGGCCAGTTCGTGGCGGGCCTCCAGCGGACCGAACTGCTTCTCCCCGGCCGAGCCCTTGTCGCGCAGCTGGATCAGATCCACCCCGCCGGCCAGCGCGGCATCGGCGAATTCGGCCAGGTCACCACGCTCCCGGCGGGCGTCGGTGCACAGGTACAGGTTGGCGCGCTGCAAACGCTCGGCGGGGGATTCCACACCGCGACGGTAGCTGGTTCGGCCCGAGTACCCTGGACTGGCAATACGGGAGTCCCGGGGACGTGGGGCTGAGAGTGGGCATTCGGACCGGCCCTGACCGTCACACCTGATCCGGGTCATGCCGGCGTAGGGAGCGGAGTATGGCACCAGGAGGAGCCAAGACACTCGCCGTCATCGGCGGCGGTGTGATCGGGCTGTCCGTGGCACGGCGGGCGGCGCTGGACGGCTGGACCGTCCGGCTGCACTGCACCCGTGAGCACGGTGCCTCGTGGGTGGCCGGCGGCATGCTGGCCCCGCACAGCGAAGGCTGGCCGGGCGAGGAACAGATGCTGCAGATCGGCCTGGAGTCGCTCAAGCTGTGGCACTCGGGATTCCTGGACGGACTGGCTCCCGAGGTGGTCACCGCGCACGAGTCGCTGGTGGTGGCCGTCGACCGGGCCGACGTGGCCGATCTGCACACCGTCGCCGAATGGTTGTCCGCGCAGGGCCAGCCGGTCGAGCTGACCACCGCCGCGCGTGACGTGGAACCGCTTCTGGCCCAGGGCATCCGGCACGGTTTTCGGGCCACCACCGAACTCGCGGTGGACAACCGGGCCGTGGTCGACGGGCTGGCTGCCCACTGTGAGCGGCTGGCCGTGCGCTGGGCCGGGCCGGTCGAGGACCTCGGCGAAGTTCGAGGGGCCGACGCGGTCGTGATCGCCAACGGGATCGACGCCCCGAAGCTTTGGCCCGGCCTGCCGGTGCGCCCGGTCAAGGGCGAGGTGCTNATTCATCGTGTTGCCGTACACCAACGACGACCCGGTGCTGGCGCGCCGGCTGGAGGACACCGGCTGCGCCGCGGTCATGCCGCTGGGCTCGCCGATCGGAACCGGCCTGGGCATCTCCAACCCGCACAACATCGAGATGATCGTCGAGCAGGCCGGCGTGCCCGTGGTGCTCGACGCGGGGATCGGCACGGCGTCCGATGCCGCGCTGGCGATGGAATTGGGTTGTGACGCCGTGTTGTTGGCCACCGCCGTCACCCGGGCCTCGGATCCGCCGACCATGGCCGCCGCGATGTCCGCGGCCGTCACCGCCGGCTATCTGGCGCGCCAGGCCGGGCGGATCCCCAAGCGGTTCTGGGCCCAGGCCTCCAGCCCGCCGCTGTGATTCGCGATTCGCGCCGAGCCTGCGGTAAGTGCGCCGAGCCTGCCGTGAGACCGTGAAAACGACCAAAATTGCGATCTGGGCGCAGGCTCGATGCGGGGGACGGGTGTTGTGAAACGTTACGTCGCGCTGGGCAGTTCGATGGCCGCCGGTCCCGGCATCAAGCCCAGGGCAGAAGGGGCGCCGTTCCGGGCCGGACGGTCGGCGCGCAACTACCCACACCTGGTGGCCGAACGACTCGGACTCGACCTCGTCGACGTCACCTACTCCGGGGCCACCACCGCCCACATCCTGCATGAGCGCCAGCACGGTGCGCCGCGACAGATCGAGGCACTCGACGGGTCGGAGGCGCTCGTCACCGTCACCATCGGCGGCAACGACGCCGGGTATGTGCCCCAGCTGATGGCCGCCGCGCTGCCGCGGTTCACCCGGTCGCTGCCCGTGCTCGGTCCGCGGTTGCGTGAGCTGCTCGACGCCGACGCCCGCGAGTCGGCATTGACCGAGGTCGCCGAGGCCCTGTTGACGGTGGGACGCGAGGTCCGGCGTCGCGCCCCACAGGCCACTGTGCTGTTCGTGGACTACCTGACCATGCTGCCGCCGCCGGATGCCGCGGCGCCACCGCTGTCGGAGGCGCACGCCACGCTCGGCAGACATGTCGCGGCCACGTTGGAGCGGCTCACCGGGGCGGCCGCGGCGCAGACGGGCTGCGGATGGGTTCGTGCCGCCCAGGCCAGCGCCGCGCACCACGCCTGGTCCGCCGAGCCATGGACCACCCGCCCCGGATTACCCAGGCCGGGCCGGCCCGCGCCGCTGCACCCGAACGCGGCAGGCATGCGGGCGGTCGCCGACCTCGTCGTGGCACAGGCCGGTTTCGCCGCATGATGCGCGGGTATCCACTCTCATGCGTTTGGGAGTGCTCGACGTCGGCTCGAACGCCGCGCAGTTACAGGTGGTGGATGCCTTGGCGGGTGCTCCGCCGTTGCCGCTGCGCGGGGTGAAGATTCCCACCCGGCTCGGCCAGGAGGCCAGCATCGAAGGGGCGATCGGCCAGCGCGGGCTGGACCGGATCGTGGCCGCGGTGCGCACGGCGATCGAAGCGGCGCACGCCTTGCACGTCGATCAGCTGTATCCCTTCGTCACCGCCGCGATCCGCGACGCCAGCAATTGCGATGACGTGCTGGACTGTGTCGCGGCCGAGACCGGCACGCGGTTGCGGTTCCTCACCGGGGAACAGGAGGCCAGGCTCACGTACTTCGCGGTGCGCAGCTGGTACGGGTGGCAGGCGGGCCGGCTGCTCAACATCGACATCGGCGGCGGCTCGATGGAACTCGCGTTCGGCCGCGACGCGATACCCGAACTGGCGGTGACACTTCCGCTGGGCGCGGGCCGGGTGAGCACGGACTTCCTGCGGCCTGACCCACCCTCACGAGCACAGATCAAGGATCTGCGCCGGCACGTGCGTCGCCAGGTACGCGAAGTGGCCAACCGGGTGCAGTGGGAGGGCACGCCCCGCCGGGTGATCGCCACGTCCAAGACATTCAAACAGCTGGCGCGGTTCGGCGGCGCCGCCTGCGGCCGCAAGGGTCCGTTCATCCGGCGCACGGTGACCAGGGCACAGATCGGCCGGTCGATCCACGAGCTGATGGCCGTCGACGTGCAGGAGCGCGCGCAATTCCGCGGGATCAAGCCGTCTCGGGCCTGGCAGGTGCTCGGCGGTGCCGTGGTGGCCTACGAGACGATGCGCTGCCTGGGCATCGCCGCCGCCGAGGTGAGCCCGTGGGCGCTGCGCGAAGGCATCATGCTCGAGTACCTGTCGTCGTTGCGGGTGCCCGAGAGTGAATTGGCGTTGCAGCTGTTGCGATTTGACGGCCCCAACGAGGTGGCGACAATTCACGCGCTGCCGCGTAAGTCCTAGACACTGCCCCCTGAACGCGATCGCCGATATGGTGGTGGCGCAGACAAGCCCTGATGCGTGAGGTGAGCAGCCACACAATCTCGGTACAGCTCTCTAAGGGGGTGGCACTGACACCATGGGAGCCATGATCGAACTGGCCGGGCTGACCAAGCTCTACGGCACCCACCGCGCCGTCGACGATCTGACGTTCACCGTCGAACCCGGCGTGGTCACCGGTTTTCTCGGGCCCAACGGCGCGGGAAAGACCACCACCATGCGGTTGATCCTGGGCCTGGATCATCCCAACGCCGGCTCCGCGACCATCGACGGCAAGCCGTACCGCGAGCTGCGCGATCCGTTGCGCACCGTCGGCGCCCTGCTCGATGCGCGACAGGCCCATCCGAACCGCTCGGCCCGCAACCACCTGCGGTGGATCGCGGCGGCCAACCGCATCCCGGCGACCCGGGTGGACGAAGTGCTCGAGACGGTCGGGCTGACCTCGGTCGGCGACCGCAACGCCGGGACGCTGTCGCTGGGCATGAGCCAGCGGCTCGGGATCGCCGCGGCCCTGCTGGGCGATCCGCCGGTCCTGCTGTTCGACGAACCGGTCAACGGCCTGGACCCGGAGGGCATCCACTGGGTCCGCACGCTTATGCGCAGCCTCGCCGCCGAGGGACGGACCGTGTTCGTGTCCAGTCACCTGCTGGCCGAGATGGCCAACACCGCCGATCGGCTGGTGGTGATCGGGCAGGGCAAGTTGATCGCCTCGACCACGGTGAGCGAGTTCGTCAGCGGCACCTCCGCCGACGCCGTGCGGGTGCGCAGCCCCCAGCTGGAAACGCTGCGGGAACTACTCACCGACGCCGGCTTCGAGGTCAACGCCGCCGCCGACGGTGACGCGCTCGCGGTACACGGCGCGGCCATCGAGGTGATCGGTGACCTCGCCGCGCGCAACGCGATCGCCCTGCACGAGTTGAGCCAGCGGCAGGCCTCGCTGGAGGAGGCATATTTGAAGCTCACCGATGACGCCGTCGACTTCCGGGCGGGTCAGCAATGAGCGCCCTGGCCGCGCTGGACGCCGAGCGCATCAAACTGTCCACCACCCGCTCGCCGTTGTGGTCGGTGGTCGGGGTGGCGGTGCTCAGTCTCGGGCTCGCCGCCCTGCAGGGTTCTACCGCGGACCACTACAGCGCGCTGACCCCGGCCAAGGCGGCACTCGGGGTGGCGGTGTTCGGGGTGCCGGTGCTGATGGTGCTGTCGTCGATGACGATGACGGGTGAGTACCGCAGCGGCCTGATCCGCACCACGTTGCTGGCCACCCCGAACCGCACGCAGGTGCTGACCGCCAAGGCAGTGGTGTGTGCGGCGTTCTCGTCGGTGTGCGCGGTGCTCATGGTGCTGGCCTCGGTGCTGGTGGCCCGGATGGTCGCCGACCCGGTGGTCGGTACCCAGCTGTCGATGGCCAACACCGCGACGTGGCGGGTGGCGGGCGGGTTCGCGCTGTACGCCGCGCTGGCCGCGGTGCTCGGGGTGGCGGTCGGCGCGTTNTCACCGCGTCCGAGGTCAGCACCTCCTGCGGCGCCAGCGTCAACACCTGCTCGCGCAGCTCGACCCGCTGCACCGCGGCCGTCACATCAATGCGGTGACGGCCCGGCGGCAGGACACGCGCGAGCTTGCCGTCACGGTATTCCAGTGCGCACTGGCCTGCGGTGACGGTGATTCGATTGAACGTGAAGATGCCCATGTCGTGTCCTCCTTCCGGGGTATGTGTCTGTGCAGCAAAGGGATACCGCCGCCGGACGCGACCAGTGGCGGGGCATCGCACCCCCGTTCCGGCGGATGCGGGCCGCAAGGCCGCTGACTGCGTGACTCCGGCGACGGTATCGGGGTTGGTGGAGAGGATTCGAACCTCAGGCCCTTTACCTGTGCCATGGCGCCGCAAGCAACTCACAGAAACGTCGCGGTACCCCGTTCGGCCTGCCTCCCTGCCGGCGCCGAGCAACACCATGCCACCACAGCAAATCCGCAGGCAACCGATTTAATCGCCGGGCAGTTCATGGCACCGGCTACCGTGGGTGCAATGCGACGTACTTCGACGGGGGCGGTTCTGGGCGCGCTGGCGCTGACCGTGGGGCTGGCCGGCTGTGATGCAAAGACCGAACTACAGACCGACGGGCAGAAATCCCAGGAGTCCGCGTCGTCGTCGGCGGTGCTGTTCGCCGACCAGTTGCGTGGACAGGTCTCGGCCGACGCGATGATGGGACATCTGACCAAGCTCCAGGAGATCGCCGACGCCCATGGCGGCAACCGGGCGCTGGGCACCCCGGGGTACGACGCCAGCGTGGACTATGTCGTCAACACCCTGCGGGACAAGGGCTTTGAGGTCGAGACCCCGGAGTTCGAGGTGCGTCTACCCTTCGCCGAGGATCCGCAGGTCACGGTGGGCGGCCAGCCGGTGGCCGCCAAGCCGCTGGAGTTCACCATCGGCACCGCGCCCGACGGGCTGAACGCGCCGCTGGTGCCGGCGAAGGTGGAGGACACCCCGGGATGCCAGGCCGCCGACTACGACGGGCTGCCGGTGGCCGGTGCGGTCGTCCTCGTCGATCGCGGGGCCTGCGCCTTCGCGGACAAACAGGCGGTGGCCGCCGAGCGCGGTGCGGTCGGAATGATCGTGGTGAACACCAACAACGACGAGAAGATGGGCGGCACCCTGGGCCGCACCACCGATGTCAAGATCCCGGTGATCAGCGTGACCAAGGACGAGGGCGCCCGGCTGCGCAACGCACCCGGGCCCGTCACGCTCAAGCTCACCGCCGGGGTGCGCACCGAACGCACCCGCAACGTGATCGCGCAGACCGAGACCGGGTCGGACGCCGACGTGGTCATGGTCGGTGCGCATCTCGACAGCGTGCCGGAGGGTCCCGGCATCAACGACAACGGTTCGGGCGTGGCCGCCGTGCTGGAAACGGCGTTGCAACTGGGCAATTCACCCGAGACGGCCAACATGGTGCGGTTCGGGTTCTGGGGCGCCGAGGAAGAAGGTTTGCTCGGCTCGACCAACTACGTCGAAGGCCTGGACGTGGAGGAGCTCAAGGACATCGCCATGTACCTGAACTTCGACATGCTGGGCTCACCGAACCCGGGCTACTTCACCTATGACGGCGACCAGTCCGCGCCCCTGGAAGAACAGGGACGACCGCGGGTCCCCGAGGGTTCGGCGGGCATCGAGCGTACCCTGGCGGCATACCTGGAGGATGCCGGAAAGACCCCGCGCGACACGAGTTTTGACGGCCGGTCCGACTATGACGCGTTCACCCTGGCCGGCATTCCGGCCGGCGGGTTGTTCTCCGGCGCCGAGGACAAGATGGATGCCGAGGAAGCCAAACTCTGGGGTGGCGAGGTGGACCAGCCGTTCGACCCCAACTATCACAAGAACACCGATACCCTTGAGCACGTGGACCGGGACGCATTGCAGATACACGGTGAGGGAGTCGCATTCGCTGTCGGGCTGTACGCCCAAGATCAGCGGGGCCGCAACGGTTTACCGGTCCGGTCGGACCGTACCCGTCATCAGATCCCCGCACAGTGACGGCGCGGCGACTCGCTGCGCTGTTGCTCTGCGCCGCCCTGGCGGGGTGCTCGACACAATCGTCGACGACGGCGCTCGAACCGGAGGAACTGGCGGGCAAGATCACCGTCGACGCCATGTTCACCCACCTGCGCAAGTTGCAGCAGATCGCCGACGACAACGACGGGAACCGGGCGGTCGGCAGCCCCGGCTACGACGCCAGCGTCGAATACGTGGCGCAACTCCTGCGAGACAAGGGCTTTGACGTACAGACGCCCGAGTTCGAGCGGATGGGCACCATGCGCGGGGGCAACCCGGCGCTGACCGTGTCCGGGCGGAAGTTCCAGGTGGACCAGGCGTCGATGCTGGTGAAGACCCAGCCCGGCGGTCTCAACGCGCCCACGTTGCGCCCGGGCAAACCATCCGGATGTTCGGCCACCGACTACGGATCACTGAACATCTCCGGCGCCATCGCGGTGGTCGACGATTCCGGGTGTTCGGTTGTGGTCAAACAGAACACCGCGCTGGCCAAGGGCGCGGTGGGCCTGCTGGTGGTCAACACCGGGCGGCCCGTGCCCGGCGGGCTGTTCACCACTGGCTACTACCGCGAACTCACCGTCCCGGTCGGCATCATCGACCCGACCGCCGATGCGGCGTTGCGGCGCACCAGCGCTCCGGTCCGGCTGACTCTGGACGGCATGGCCGAGATGGTCAAGTCCCGCAGCGTGACCGCGCAGACCAAGACCGGTTCTGCGGCCGACGTGGTGCTGGTCGGCGCCCACCTGGACAGCATCGGCGGCGGGCCGGGTATCAACGACAACGGTTCCGGCGTGGCCGCCCTGCTGGAAACCGCGCTCCAACTGGGCAGTTCACCGAAGGCGGCCAACGCGGTGCGGTTCGCGTTCTGGGGCGCCGAGGAGATGGGCCTGGACGGATCGACGCAGTACGTGCGTAATCTGCCACTCGACCAGCTCGACGATCTCGCGCTCTACCTCAACTTCGACATGGTCGGTTCACCCAACGCCGGGTTCTTCACCTACGACGGTGATCAGTCGGGTCAGGCCACCGACCCCAAGCCCATGCCGGAAGGCTCGGCGGGCATCGAACGGACCATGGCCGGATACCTCAACCTGGCCGGGGTGCGGCCCGCGGACATGCCGATCGGCGGCACCACCGACTATCACCCGTTCCTGCTGGCCGGCGTGCCCATCGGCGGTGCGACCACCGGATCGTCACAGCGCAAGACCGAGGTTCAAGCCCGGCTGTGGGGCGGGCGCGCCGGCTCGGCGTTCGACCCGAACTATCACACCGCCCGCGACACCATCGACAACGTGGATGCGCGGGCCCTGGGCACCATGGGTTCGGCGATCGCCTTCACCGTCGGTACGTATGCGAAGTCGATCGACGGTCCCAACGGTGTGCCGGCACGTGACAAGCGTCACCGCGGTTGAACCGCCGAAGGTAGGCCCCCGTAGTACAGGTATGGGAATTAACGTCGCGAGAATGCCCAGCCACAGCACGATTGCCGGCGTCCACGCTGTCCTTCCTCCCCATCGATATACCCAGGACGAGGTCACCCGGGCCCTGCTGGACCTGCCGGGATACGCCGAGGCCGAAGACATGGTGCGGGCCCTGCACAAGAGCGCGAAAGTGAACAGCCGGTATCTGGTCCTGCCGCTCGAGCGATACGCCGGTCTCGACGATTTCGGTGAGAGCAACAGCCTGTTCATCGAACACGCAACCGAACTGGGCTGTGCCGCACTGTCCGGGGCGCTCGACGAGGCGGGTCTGCGCCCGCAGGACGTCGATCTGATCGTCACCACCACCGTCACCGGAGCCGCGGTGCCGTCGCTGGACGCCCGCATCGCGGGCCGCCTCGGGATGCGTCCCGATGTGCGCCGGATCCCGATCTTCGGGCTCGGTTGCGTGGCGGGCGCGGCCGGTATCGCCCGGCTCAACGACTATCTGCGGGGCGCACCCGACAAGGTGGCGGTGCTGGTGTCGGCCGAGTTGTGTTCGCTGACCCGCAAACACAATCCCGCGATGCCGACGCTGGTGGCCGGCGCGCTGTTCGGGGACGGCGCCGCCGCGGTGGTGGCGGTCGGTGAGCAACGGGCCAGGAAGCTCAACCCGACCGGACCCGACGTGCTCGACTCCCGCAGCCATCTGTATCCGGACTCGTTGCACGCCATGGGGTGGGACATCGGTAGCGACGGTTTCGAGATCGTGCTCAGTGCCGAAGTCCCGAGTTTCGTCGGGCGCTACCTGGGTGATGACGTCGCCGGATTCCTCGGCGATCACGGTCTGACCGTCGCGGACGTATCCGCCTGGGTGAGTCATCCGGGTGGGCCGAAGGTGATCGAGGCGATCATCGAGACCCTCGGATTGCCCGAGGACGCACTGGATCTCACCTGGCAGTCGCTCGCGGATGTCGGCAACCTGTCGTCGTCCTCCGTGCTGCACGTGCTGCGTGACACCATCCGTAAACGGCCGGAGTCGAACACCCCCGGCGTGTTGATGGCCATGGGTCCGGGCTTCTGCTCGGAACTCGTCCTGCTGCGTTGGCGCTGATGAAGGTCAAGGGGTTCACCGCGCTGATCGCGCTCGTCGCAGTCGAGCGCGTGATCGAGCTGGTCGTGTCCAAACGCAATCTGCGATGGAGTAAGTCCCAGGGCGGCAAGGAGTTCGGGGCCGGCCACTACCCGGTGATGGTGGCGTTGCACACCGGGCTCCTGGTTGGTTCGGTGCTGGAGGCGCGGCGGCGCCCGAAACCGGTGCTGAGTCCGACCATGGTCGCGGTCGTGCTGGCCGCCCAGGCGCTGCGCTGGTGGTGCATCACCACGCTGGGCAAGCAGTGGAACACCCGGGTGGTCGTGGTACCAGGCGCCCCGCGCGTGGTCGACGGTCCGTACCGGCTGCTGCCACATCCCAACTACGTGGCGGTGGTCACCGAGGGCGCGGCACTGCCACTGGCCGGCGGCGCCTGGATCACCGCGGCGGTGTTCTCGATCGCCAACGCCGCCCTCCTGCGAACCCGGATCCGGGTGGAAAACGAAGCGCTGCAAGGACTCACGTGATCGATCTGCTCGTGGCAGGCGGCGGCCCGGCCGGGCTG
>NZ_LT546207.1:5406643-5410230 GCF_900078665.2 Mycolicibacterium houstonense
CCCGCCGCTACCGGCTGCTCACCGCGGCCCTGCTGCACGGCAGTGGTTTTCGGCCGGTGCGGGCCTGCATCACCCCGGCGTCCTCGGCGCTGCCCTCGGTGTTCACCCGCGTGGTGAACGCGCTGGGCGAGTAGGCCGCACGGCGTCGCCCAGATACTCCAACAACCGCATGCCGTGGAAGACCAGCAGCGCGGCGATCGATCCGAGCGCGATCCCGGTGAACGTCAGGGACCCGAGTTGCCAAGTGAAATCGGCGATCCCGATGATCAGCGGAATGGCGGCGGTCATCTGGTTGATCGGTTTGGAGAAGTCGACGTGGTTGGTGAGCCAGATGCGCACCCCGAGAATGCCCACCAGGCCGTAGAGCACGATCGTCGCCCCACCCAGCACGCCCGGTGGGATCGCCGAGATCGCCGCACCGACCTTGGGGCACAACGACAGCACGATGGCCACCGATGCGGCCACCCAGTACGCGGCGGTGGAGTACACCCGGGTGGCCGCCATCACCCCGATGTTCTCGGCGTAGGTGGTGGTCGCCGAACCGCCGCCGGCTCCGGCCAGCACGGTGGCCACCCCGTCGGCGGCCAGTGCCCGGCCGACCAGCGGATCGAGATCGGTACCGGTCATCTGTCCCACCGACTTGACGTGGCCGATGTTCTCGGCGATGAGCGCGATCACCGCGGGCAGGAACAGCGGCAACACGGCCAGGTTGAACGTCGGGGTCTGGAACTCGGGCAGGCCCAACCAGGGCGCCGCCGCGATCGCGGAAGTGTCCACCTCGTCGAGGACCAGCGCCAGCAGATACCCGATCAGCACCGCACCGAAGATCGCCAGCCGGCCGATCAGGCCCTTGAAGAACGCCAGGGTGGCGACCAGCAGCACCAACGTCACCAACCCGACCAGCGGGCCCTTCTCGAAATTGGACTTGGCGGCCGGGGCCAGGTTGAAGCCGATCAGCGCGACCACCGCACCCGTCACCACCGGCGGCAGGGCCAGGTCGATCCAATGGGTGCCGGCCAGGTGCACCACCGCGCCGATGAGGATGAGCAGCAACCCGACGGCGATCAACCCGCCCAGCGCGCTGCCCGCGCCGTGCGAGGCGACGGCCGCCGTCACCGGGGAGATCACCGCGAAGCTCGACCCCAGGTAGCTCGGCAACCGGTTTCCGGTGATGAGCAGGAACAGGATCGTGCCCACACCGGAGAACAGCAGCGTGGTGGCGGGCGGGAAGCCGGTCAGCACCGGGACCAGGAACGTGGCACCGAACATGGCCACCACGTGTTGGGCGCCGATACCGACTGTGCTGAACCAATCGAGCCGTTCCCCGGGGTTGACGACGAAGTCGTCGTCGGTACGGGTCTCGACGTACTGCCAACTCAGCGGAATCACGAGTGATGACTACACCATGATCGGCTGCCGCGCATGCGGACTGCGGCAAGAATCAACCGTGATGAAACCGAACCTGTGGCGCTGGCTCCCCGGACTGGCGCAGCTCACCGGCTATCGGCGGTCGTGGCTGCGCGGCGATGTCCTGGCCGGTGTGACGGTCGCGGCCTACCTGGTGCCGCAGGTGATGGCCTATGCCACGGTGGCCGGACTGCCGCCGGTAGCGGGGCTGTGGGCGGCGTTGGTGCCGATGGCCGTCTACGCGCTGCTTGGGTCGTCGCGACAACTGTCGGTGGGGCCCGAGTCCACCACTGCCCTGATGACGGCCACCGCCTTGGCTCCGCTGGCCATCGCCGATCCGGCCCGCTACGCCGCGATGTCGGCGGTGCTGGCGTTGCTGGTCGGGGCGGTCTGTCTGGTGGCCGGGTTGTGCAGACTCGGCTTCCTGGCCGATCTGCTGTCCCGTCCGGTGCTGGTCGGCTACATGACCGGGGTCGCGCTCATCATGATGAGTGGCCAACTCGGCAAAGTGACCGGTGTCGACGTCAGCGGCGACGAGTTCATCGACCAGGTCCGCTCGTTCGTCTCCGGCCTGGGCACCGTGCATGTCCCCACGGTGGTGTTGTCGGTCGCGGTGCTGGCGTTGCTGCTCGTGCTCTTCCGGATTTCGGCCCGGTTTCCCGGGCCGCTGGCGGCCGTGCTGGCCGCGACGGCGGTGGTGTGGTTCTTCTCCTTGGAGGACAAGGGAATTCGCGTGGTCGGAGGAATCCCGGCCGGGTTGCCCGCGCTCACCCTGCCGCCGGTCGCGATGACCGAGGTGGTGGCATTGGTGATCCCGGCGGTCGGCATCGCGGTCGTGGCGTTCTCCGACAACGCCCTGACCGCCCGCACCTTCGCGGCGCGCAAAGGAGAGACGATCGACGCCAACGCCGAGCTGCGCGCACTGGGCGTGTGCAACCTGACAACCGGTGTCAGCCAGGGTTTTCCGGTCAGCTCGAGCGGCAGCCGGACCGCGCTCGGTGATGTGCTGGGCAGCCGTACCCAGCTGTACTCGCTGGTGATGCTCGGCACCGTGCTGGTGGTCATGCTGGCCGGGCGCGATCTGCTGGAGAACTTCCCGATGGCGGCGCTGGGCGCGCTGGTGGTCTACGCCGCGCTCCGGCTGATCGACGTGGCCGAGTTCCGGCGGCTGGCCCGCTTCCGGCGCAGCGAGCTGTTCCTCGCGATCGCCACCACCGTCGCGGTGCTGGGCTTCGGGGTGCTGTACGGGGTGCTGGTGGCGATCGCCCTGTCGCTGCTGGACACGCTGCGGCGCATTGCCCGCCCGCACGACAGCGTGCTCGGCTATGTGCCCGGGGTGGCCGGGATGCACGACGTCGACGACTATCCCGACGCCGAGCTGGTCCCGGGACTGGTGGTCTACCGCTATGACGCACCGCTGTTCTTCGCGAACGCCGAGGATTTCCGGCAGCGGGCGCTCGCCGCGGTCGACGAGGCGGACGGCCGGGTCGAATGGTTCGTGCTCAACGCCGAGGCTCAGGTCGACCCGGACCTGACCGCTGTCGACGCGCTGGAACACCTGCGCCGCGAGTTGACCGCACGGGGCATCGTGTTCGCCATGGCCCGGGTCAAATCGGACCTGCGCGACGACCTGGTCGCGGCGGGCTTCATCGACCGAGTCGGTGAGGACCGCATCTTTCCGACGCTGCCGACCGCGGTCGAAGCGTTCCGCAATCGCTAGGTGCTCGGTGCCGAGAAACGGCGGCGCACCGCGTAGATCGCCGCACCGACCGCCACCACGCCCACGCCCGCGATCACCGACGGCAAGGGCAGCGTGAACGCCAGCACCAGGCAGCCCGCCAGGCCCACGGCCGGGATCACCCGGTGCCGCCAGTTCGAGGAATCCAGCGTCCACGCCGAGGCGTTGGCGATCGCGTAGTACAGCAGCACCGCGAACGACGAGAACCCGATGGCGCCACGGAGATCCGCCACCGCGGCCAGTGCGGCCACCACCACGCCGACCAGGATCTCGGCCCGGTGCGGCACGGCGAACCGCGGGTGTACGGCAGCCAGCCCGTGCGGTAGGTGGTGATCCCGGGCCATCGCCAGGGTGGTGCGGGATACCCCGAGAATCAGCGCCAGCAGCGAGCCGAGGGCGGCGATCGCGGCGCCGGCGCGAACCACCGGTTGCCACTGCGGCG
>NZ_LT546207.1:5410695-5489558 GCF_900078665.2 Mycolicibacterium houstonense
CCAGCCGGGCCGAGGATGTCGCATTGCAGTAGGCGACGACGGCGGCCACGGCCAGCCCGATGAGCAGACCGCTTCCGCCCGCCGCTGCCGCCGGGGCCAGGGCGGCGAAAATGCCTGCGCCCACCATGGATCCGAGGCCGATCACGACGGCGTCGGTGGTCCCCAGCCTCCGTTGGAGTTCTCCGGGCGTGCTCACCCCGTGATGTTAAGGCGTATCGCGGTTGGGCATCAGGGTGTCGTGCGCCGACGATGTCGCGGCACGGAACAACACGGCGATCAGGGCCAGCGCGCCGAGCGCCACCACCGGAATGGTCCACAGCCGGCGCGTGGTCAGGGCCGACCCGCATTTGTCCACGTACTCACCGCCGGCGGCGGTGGCCTGAACGAGATGAGCCGAATAGCCGGTGCCGCAGGGGATCTGCATGCCGAACTTGTCGAAGTCGTCGAGGTACACCGGCATGCTGAGCAGATACAGCCCGATGGCGAGCACCACGGCCCCGGCGATTCCGATGTATACGGCGCGAAAACTCACTCGTCCCCCCTTAGCGTCGTGCGCTGCACAGCGCACACGGTTCATTCTCAACGATGTGTCGGATGGATCGCTCTTTGCGCCGGGTCGCCGGGCACACCGGTTACGATGCGTAACCAATGGAACCGAAAGAGTTCATATTCCGCACTTGTGGAGAGTCGCATGACCTCACCCTCTCCTGAGTCCAAAGACGATCTCGACGATATCGATCGTGTCCTGCTGACCGCGCTTCAGAAGGACGGTCGTATCGGGTATGCCGAGTTGGGTGAGCTGGTCGGCCTCACCGCGGGCGGGGCACGCAAGCGGTTCAAGCGCCTGCAGGACCGTGGAATTCTGCGGATCGTCGGTGTCACGGACCCGCTCCGGCTCGGTTATCGCAGTATGGCGATGGTGGGCGTCGTTGTCGACGGCGATATCGAGACCATTGCTGAGGCGCTCAATGGCATCGAGGATGTCATCTACGTCGTTCTCTCGGCGGGCCGCTACGACCTGCTGGTCGAGGTCATCGCCGCCGATCAGGCGGCCATGCTCGAAGTGATCAACCGAAAGATCCGTCCCATCCCGGGAGTGGCTCGGGCTGAGACGTTCCCGTACTACGGAATCCGCACCCACCGGTTCGAGTGGGGCGTCCGCTAGCTCTCCCGACGGAATGCGGGTGCCGGCCTCTGGTCGTCGATTTCTCCCGGACCGGGCTGTCGTGGTGATCAAAGATTACTAGAATAGATTTTCTGGTCATGTAATATGACTACCTATTCGGGACCGGTCACGATATGAACTCTGATTGGGGTAGTAGTGGACAACATCGCCGATCAGCGGTGGCGCCTTGCCCGCCCGGCCGTGGAAGCCGAGGAGGCTGCGCGGATCGTGGCCGAGCAGTTCGGCGTTGACGGTCGAGTTTCTGAGCTCGGCAGCCAGCAGGACCGCAATTTTCGCGTCGACCCCGAATCGGGTGCCGGGCTGCTCTTCAAGGTCAACCATCCCTCGGTGCCGCCCGAGGTGGTGGACTTGCAGGCCACGGCGTCGGACCGCCTGCGGGCCGCCGGCATCACGACGCCGGCGGTCCTTTCGACCGTCAGCGGGCAGCGGTCGATCGCGATCTCCGCGCCTGACGGGACGGTCGCGCGGGCGTGCGCCTTCGAACTGGTTTCGGGTGCCCCGGTCGCGGAGCGCGAGTCGCTCACCGGTGCACTGGTTCAGGAGTTGGGCACTCTCGCCGGCCGCACGGTCCGAGCGCTGGCTGGCTTGGAGCATCCGGCCGCAGATCGAAAGATCCAGTGGGAGCTGAGCCAGAGCCTCGACGTCGTCAAGGTTCTGCAGGACGACCTTGCGGCTCATCTTCGCGAGAAGTGTCTCAATGCGGCACAGGAGGCGGCCGCGCAATTGGGAGTGCTTGCCTCGGCACTGCCTCGTCAGATCATCCACGGCGACCTGACCACCGACAACGTGCTGACGGACGCACACGGCGGGTTGTGGATCGTGGATCTCGGGGATGTGTCGTACTCGTGGCGCGTCGCCGAACTCGCGATGCTCGCGGCCGACATCCTCGGACGCACCGGCAGCATGACCATGGTCGGACGAGCCGTTCGAGGGTTCGCCGCGGAGGTGGAGCTGACCGACGAGGAGCTCGCCGCTCTGTGGCCGATGATGGTGCTCCGCGGTGCGGTCTTGGTGGTCAGCGGGTGGAGCCAGCTCCGCATCGACCCGGACAACGCTTACGCGCGGGAGCGGCTCGAGCATGAATGGCAGGTGTTCGAGCGCACCCTGGATTACCAACCGGCTCAGGCCACTTCGCAGCTGCGTCTGGCCGCCGGCCGAGCCCATGTCGCGGGATACCGCTATTCCGAGACCGTGCCCGGTAGTGGCGAAGCGAGAGTGATCGACCTCGGTGTTCGCAGCGAAGCGCTCGACCGCGGTCGGTGGATCGCGCCCGGCGCCGAGCGTGAGCTGGCACGCGAAGCGCTCGCGCATGCCCCTGTCGCGGTCATGCGGTTCGGCGAGGCACGACTCACCCGGGTATCGCTGGAGGTGGGACAGCCGGCGTCGACCCGCTCGCGTTGCGTTGAGTTGTGGACGCGGCCAGGAACGCTTGTGCGCGCGCCCTTTTCAGGCTCGGTCGTGCCGGAAGACGCCGGCCTCGAACTGGCCGACCGGGGTGTTGTCCTGCGCTTCGAAGGACTTTCACCTGCCGCGGCCAACGGTGACGTACAGGCAGGTGAGCTGATCGGGCGGGTCGCTGCCGATCCGGAAGGTCTTGGCCGGCTGGTGATTACCCGCCGGGTGCTGGACGCATCCGGTGACGCGATCTTCGCCGGCCCGGACGACGAGTACGAGACCGACGGTGCCGCAGACCCGTCGCGGATCCTGGGGCTGCCGTCGGTTCCCGACCCGCTCGCCGAGTTGCGGGCCGAACGGATGCGTCGCGATCACGCCATCGGCGGCGCCGCCGAGCGATACTACGCCGAGCCGCCGCAGATCGAACGCGGCTGGGGGACAAGGCTGATCGACACGCAGGGCCGGGCCTACCTGGACATGGTGAACAACGTGACCGCGATCGGTCACTCGCATCCGCGGCTGGCGGACGCGGTGGGGCGGCAGCTGAACCTGCTCAACACGAACTCGCGGTTCCTGTACCGAGCGTATGCCGACTTCACCGAGAAGCTCCTCGCCTGCAGCCCGGATCCGACGCTGGACACCGTGATCCCGGTGAACAGCGGTTCTGAGGCGATCGATCTCGCGATCCGGCTCGCCCGGGTGGCCACCGGTCGGCGCGATGTGATCGCGACGCGCGAGGGCTACCACGGGTGGACGATGGCGGCGGATGCGGTGAGTACCTCCGCCTACGACAATCCGAACGCGCTGTCCTCACGCCCCGAGTGGGTGCATCTGGTTGATGCCCCCAACGCATATCGCGGCCCCTTTCGTGGGCCGGACGCCGGACCCCGGTATGCGGCGCAAGTCGCCGACATCGCCGTTGCGCTCGTATCGGAAAACCGTGCCCCGGCGGCGTTCATCTGCGAGCCCGTGCTGGGCAACGCGGGCGGCGTGATCCCGCCCGAGGGTTATCTCGCGCAGGCATATGCAGCCGTGCGCCGACACGGTGGGCTCGCCATCGCCGACGAGGTGCAGGTCGGGTATGGGCGACTGGGCGCCGCGTTCTGGGGCTCCCAGATGCAGGGAGTGGTGCCGGACATCATCGCGGTTGCCAAGGCCGCGGGCAACGCCTATCCGATCGGGGCGGTCATCACCCGTCGTGAGGTGGTCGACGCACTGCGCGCGGAGGGAATGTTCTTCTCCTCCGCCGCAGGCGCGCCCGCCGGGGCGGTTGCCGGGTCGGTAGTCCTGGACGTGATCAGGGAGGAAGGGCTGCAAGCCAACGCGGCCCGGGTCGGGGCTCACCTGCGCCGGCGACTCTGCACCCTGAGCGAAAAGCACGCGATCATCGGTGCCGTTCACGGCTCGGGGCTGTACCTGGGAGTGGAGCTGGTCCGCGATCGTGTGTCGCTGAAACCGGCAACGGCCGAAACCGCCTGGCTTTGTGAGCGACTCCTCGGCCTCGGCGTCATCATGCAGCCGACCTCCGAACGGCAGAACGTCCTCAAGGTGAAGCCACCGCTCACGCTCACGGTCGATGAGGCGGACGCTTTCGTCGACGCGGTGGATGTCGCACTGACCGAACTCGGTGCCCGGGACGGCGCCGTGCGGGTCAGCGGGTAGTCGATCGTTGAGGTGGGGGCACGCAGCCGCCCTCACGTCATGCACACGTCGGTGAACAACAGCACCGGCCAGGAGACGATCGCGCCCAGGAAGGACACCACCGCGTCGAGGCTGCCCAGCCCGTGCAGGTGGTCAATGTGGGTGCCCGACCAGAAGGTGCCGATCAACAGGTAGGGCACACCGAGCACCACAGCAACGACGATGAGCTCACCGACGGTGACTCGGTAGGCCAGCAACCTCCGCAACCTGGCAAGCACGCAACCCCCATCCTGGTCTCAACGCCATATATGTTAATCCTGATTCTCGGTCGGAGAACCATTTTGACCGGGCTGTTCGGTCCGTTATGGTGACGGAATGGCGCGCATCTCGCCCCGGTCGATCGACAGCGGTGCCAATGGTGTGCGACGCCGTCCGAAGGACCGAAAGGCCCAGATAGCACGGGCGTCGGCGGAGTCTTTCAGCGCGCTGGGATATCACGGTGTGAGCATGGAGGCCATTGCCTCGCGGGTCGGAATCTCCGCGGCCGCGTTGTACCGGCACTATTCGAGCAAGTACGAATTATTCCGCGACGCCGTGCTCAATCTCAGTCAGCAACTCGTCGACAGCACCGCCTTCATCGACGACGCCGAGGGGGACCCCAGGGAGCAGTTGCGCCGCCTGGTCGCCGCGCTCAGCGACACCGCCTTGGTTAACCGCGAATCCGGCGGGCTGTACCGCTGGGAGGCGCGTTATCTGCGGGGCGACGACCAGCGCACCCTCGACGCGCAGGTGCGCACGGTGCATCGCCGGATCCATCGGCCGCTGATGGAGCTACGGCCCGAACTGGGATCGCGAGCTCGCTGGACCTTGTCGACCGCCGTGCTCGGGGTGATCGGCAGTGTCGTCGATCATCGGGCCAAACTGCCCGCCGGCCAGGTCCGCGCCCTGCTCGCCGACATCTGCGACACCGTGCTGGCCGCCGAACTGCCGGAGCTCCCCAATCCGACGGATCCGGTGGTGGCACCACAGCCGGTCGTGGGCACGACCAAATATGAAGCGCTGCTGACCGAATCGATGCGGCTGTTCAACGACAAGGGTTACCGCGACACCACGATGGAGGACATCGCCGCCGCGGTCGGCATGCCCGCATCGGGGATCTACCGGTACTTCGCCGGCAAATCCGACATCCTGGCCGCCGCGTTCCGGCGGGCCGCCGACCGGCTGTCGGCGGACATGTCCGAGGTGCTCGGCGCGACCCCGGACCCCGAACAGGCGCTGGGTGCCCTGATCGACGACTACGTCGCCCGATCGTTCGACCGCCCCGAACTCGACTACGTGTACTACACCGAACGCCTCAACATGACGCCCGCCGACCAGAAGATCCTGCGCGACATGCAACGGGCGGCGGTCGAATCGTGGGTCGAGGTGGTGATGCCGGTGCGCCCGCAGTGGAGTGCGGGACAGGCGCGCTTCGCGGTTCATGCCGCGATGGCCTTGGTGATCGACTTGGGCCGGCTGATGAACTACCAGAATTCCGAGCAGGCCCGCGCCGTCGTCGCGGTCCTGCTCGATCTGACCCTGCTGGGCCGCTACCGGTTACGGACGGCGTTGCCGGCCAGGTAGGCCACGTAGCCCAGGGTGCCGATGGTGGCCAGCTTGCGGGTCTTGGGCATCAGGAGGCCCAGCCCGATCGCGGTCTCGATGCCGCCGTTGGTGTAGATGTGCTTCTGAGTGTCCTTGGGGAACGCCGGCTTGGTGATCGATTCGAACAGCTGCGGCTTCACGAAATGTGAGACGCCGGCGCCGAAGACGCCGAGGCCGACGAGCTTGGCCAGCGTGGAGTTCTTGCCCTCTGCCATGTGTGATCCTCTCTGATCAGGCAAATGTGTAGTCGCTCAACGGGAATCGTGAAGCTTCCGCGACGGCCCGGCGGGTCGTCATCGGCCGGAGCAGCGTTGCCTCGCCGCTCGGATTGAAATAGTACGACCGTGCCGATGCGCAGTTGCCGAGGGTGAACAACGAGTCGCCCAGCGCTTCGGTCATCCGGCCGAGGTAGCGGCTGTTGGCCTGCTCGGTCACCTCGAACGTGGTTGCGTCGCGGCGCTTGAGTTCGCCGAACAGCCGGTCCATCAAGCGCATCTGGTATTCCATGGTGTTGAAGAAGTTCAGACCGAGGAACGCGTACGGACTGGCCAGGCTCAGGTAGTTCGGGAAATACGGCATCGATACGCCCTGGTAGGCCTGGAACCTGGTTTCCCGCCACCACTTTCCGAGGTTACGGCCGTCGCGCCCGATCACCTCGATGGCTGGGAAGTTGGCCTCCCACAGGTCGAAGCCGGTAGCCAGGACGAGAGTGTCGATGACCGTCTTGGTGCCGTCGGCGTTGACGATGCCGTCTTCTTCGATACGTTCGATGCCATCGGCCTGCAGGTGTACGTGCGGCTTGGTGAACGTGCGGTAGTAGCCGTTGGAGAACGTCGGGCGCTTGCAGCCGAAGTCGTAGTCCGGGGTGAGCTTGCGGCGCAGCTCGGGGTCGCGGATCGAGGCGAACCGGTGCAGCTTGGCCAGATCGGACGCGGCGATGTTGAACCGCCGGAAGTACCGGTGCTTGAGCACGGCGGTGTCGACCATGAACGCGTAGATGCCGTCGGTGACGGCACGGATGGCCCGTTGCGCGGCAGGCACACGGGCGAACAACGCCTTGACGCGACCGGAGAACTTCAGGTCGATCTTGGGCACCACCCAGATCGGGGTGCGCTGATAGACCGTCAGATCGGCGGCTTTCTTGGCCAGCTCGGGGATCAGCTGGACGGCGGTGGCGCCGGTGCCGATGATCGCGACGCGACGGCCGGTGGCGTCGTAGTCGTCGTCCCAGTCGGTGGTGTGGATGACCTTGCCGGCGAAGTCGGTGATGCCCGGGATGTCGGGAGTGTGCGGCTGGGACAGGAAACCGGTGGCGGTGATCAGAAACCGTGCGCTCAGTGCCTCGCCGCCGGCCACGGCCACCCGCCAGAGCGACGCCTCCTCGTCCCAGTGCGCGCCTTCCACGGTGACGTTGAACCGGATGTGGCGGCGCACGTCGTACTTGTCGGCGACGTCGTCGGCGTACTGCTTGATCTCGGTTCCCGTGGAGAACAGGCGCGACCAGTTCGGATTGGGCTCGAAGAAGTACGAGTAGGTGGTGGTGGGTACGTCGACGGCCAGGCCCGGATAGTGGTTGACGTACCAGGTGCCGCCCAAGTCATCCTCGCGGTCCAGGATCGCGAAGTCGTCGATCCCGAGCCGTTTGAGCTGGATGGCGGCGCCGATGCCGGCGAAGCCGGCGCCGACGATGATCGCCTCGTATTCCCCCGCGCTCATGCCGCAAACAGTACCGCAGGTACCGGGTACTTTGTCGAGGGCCGGCGCCGACGAGCGCGCCCGCAGCTACCTTCATGGTGTCGCGGGCGGCATCATTTCGGCATGGCGAAGTCGTTCACGCTCGTCCAACTGAGGTACTTCACCGTGGTCGCGCGGCTGGAGAACATGAGGGCGGCCGCGCATGAACTCAACGTGACCCAGTCGACGCTGTCGTCGGCGATCCACCAACTCGAACACGAGCTGGGCGCACAGCTGTTTCAGCGGCTGCCCAGCCGGGGGCTGCGGCTGACGGCCGAGGGCCGCAGGCTGCTCGTCGAGGCCAGGACGTTCCTCGAGGACGCCGACCAGCTCTACCACTCGGTGCGGGCCGAACGTGAGGAACTGGTCGGCGACCTCGCGGTGGGCATCTTCTCGCCGATTGCTCCATTTCATGCGCCGCACCTCCTGACCGCGCTGGAGTCGCGTCACCCGGGCATCAACGTGCGGGTGCTCGAAGGTGATCAGGAGACCCTCATGGGCGCACTCGTCGAGGGAACGTGCGAGATCGCCGTGATGTACAACCTCGGTGTCGGAAGCGAATTCGACTACCGTGTGCTGGAACGAATCCCGCCGCACCTGCTGGTCTCGGCCGGACATCCACGTGCCGCCCGGCCGGATGTTCCGGTGCATCTGCGGGAATTCGAGGATGAGCCGTTCATCTTGCTCGACCTCAAGCACACGCGCGAGTACTACCTCGACTTCTTCAAACGGTTGGGGCTCCGGCCGCGCATTCGGCACTTCGTCTCCGGATATGAAACCGTCCGGTCCTACGTGAGCCTGGGGCATGGCTACTCCATCTTGAACCGGCGCCTGGCCCACAACATGACCTACACCGGCGCCCCGGTGGTCCCGCTGGAATTGGCCGACGAGTTGCCCCCGATCGAGGTGGTCCTGGTGCGGGTACGGGGTTCGCGTCCGACCAGAAAGTCGCTGGCCTTCGAAGAGGTGTGTGCGGCCTTGTACGACGACCCCGGCCGCTGATCGATTTAATCGAACGGCCTGTGCGATCTTCTTCGTTGGACGTGTGTGAGGGCGGTCACCAAACTGGACGGACGTGACCCCCGACGAGAGCAGAATTCCATGCCGTTGACAGAGCAGGAGCAACGTGTGCCCACGGTGTTGCCGACCGGAACACCCAGCTCAGGGATGCAGAAGCGGGTTCTGGCCGGCGGCGGCATCGGACAGTTCATCGAGTTCTACGACTTCACGCTGTACGGGCTGTCCGCGGTCACCCTCGCGAAGTTGTTCTTTCCCGGCGGTAGCGCGCTGACCGGTCTGCTCGCGACCTTCGCCACGTTCGGTGTGGCCCTCTTCGTGCGGCCACTGGGCGGCCTGTTCTTCGGGGCGCTGGGCGACCGCATCGGCCGCCGCAAGGTTCTGTTCATCACGCTGGTCGCGATCGGCCTTGCCACGGCGATGATCGGGCTGCTGCCCACCTACGCGAGCATCGGCATCGCCGCTCCGATCCTCCTGGTGGTCTGCCGGTTGATCCAGGGGTTCTCCGCGGGTGGTGAATCCGTCGGCGCTCCCGCGTTCGTGTTCGAGCACGCCCCCTTGGAGCGGCGCGGTTTCTGGCTCAACATCACCATCGCCGCAACCGCCCTGCCGTCCGTGGTCGGCGGAACCCTGATCCTCGTGCTGTCGTCGACCATGCCGTCGGAGGCATTCCTGTCCTACGGCTGGCGGATCCCGTTCCTGCTCGCGTTGCCGCTGGCCATCTTCGGCGTGTGGATCCGTACCAAGACCGAAGAATCCGAGGCCTTCAAGCAGGTGCTGGCCAAGCATGAGCACGACGAATACAGCCCGATCCGGGAAACCTTCCGGGAGAACAAGGTCCGGATGGCACAGGTCATCTTCGTGATGGGCCTGACCGCCATGGGGTTTTACTTCCTCTCGGGATACTTCGTGTCCTACGTCCAGACCTCCGGAAACCTGAGCCGCGAGCAGTCCCTGCTCGCCAACGCGGTTGCCATGGCCTTCTATGCCGTGCTGCTTCCCGTCGGCGGGATCATCGGCGACCGGGTGGGCCGCAAGCCGATGCTCATCGCCGGATCCATCGCGCTGGCAGTACTTTCCGTGCCCTGCTTCATGCTGGTGACCAGTGGTTCGCTGCCGTTGGCCATGGCCGGGCAGCTGCTGTTCGTGGTGCCGCTGTGCATCTACGGCGGCGGGTGCTACACGTTCTTCGTCGAGGTGTTCACCACGGCAACGCGTTTCACCTCGGCGGCGATCAGCTACAACGTCGCCTACGCGCTGTTCGGCGGCACCGCACCCTTCATCGGAACGATGCTGGTGTCCACCACCGAGATGAGCTCCGCACCCGGCTACTACATGGCGGCAGCCGCGGTGATCGTGCTGCTCCTGCTGGTGTTCACCCGGGTTCCGGAGACCCGCCGACGCATCGGCTGACCGCAGATCTGCCCGAAATTCTTTTTCTACCAAGGAGATCCAACATGGGAACTACCGAGTTCCTCACCGACTTCCATCACGTGGCCACGTTCGGCGCGACCGACAACAACGGCGTCGACCGCCAGGCTGCGACACCCGAGGACAAGCTGAGCCGGGACTGGTTCGCCGCGTTCGCGGCCGAACGCGGCTGGGAGCTTCGCGTGGACGGCATCGGAAACATGTTCGCGCTCATCGAGTTCGTGCCGGGCGCGCCCTACATTCTCATCGGGTCGCACCTCGACTCGCAGCCGCTCGGCGGCCGATTCGACGGTGCCTACGGCGTGATCGCAGGGCTACACGCAGCCGAGCGCGTCGCCCAGCGGGTGGCCGAGCACGGCGCCGGCGTCCAGTACAACCTCGCCGTCGTCAACTGGTTCAACGAGGAGGGCGGGCGGTTCGCCCCGTCGATCATGGGCTCCTCGGTGTTCGCGGGGTTGATGTCCGAGGACGAGATGCTCGACGTGCGTGACCTTTCGGGCGTCTCGGTGGCCGAGGCGCTGACCGCGATCGGCTACCGCGGCAGTGATCCGCGACCCGAGGTGGCCGGATACGCCGAGATCCACATCGAGCAGGGCCGCATCCTGGAACGCGAGGGCATCACGCTCGGAGCGGTGGACTACTCCTGGTACACCCAGAAGCTGGACATCGAGGTGCTCGGTGAGCAGTCGCACACCGGCGCGACGGCCATGGCCGACCGGCACGATGCACTCGTGGCCGCGAGCAAGGTCGTCCTGCTCGTGCACGACGTCACGAAGCAGTTCGACGACGAGGCCATCGTCTCGTCGGTCGGGCGGTTCACGGTCGAACCCAACTCGCCGATCGTGGTGGCGCGGCGCGTACATCTGGTGGCCGACCTGCGCTCGGCGTCTCCGGAGATCGTCGCGGCAGCCCGGGCCAGCCTGCTCGCCGACATCGCCGAGATCGCCCGCGACCACGACATCCGGATCAACGTCCGGGACTTCGACATCCGTGACATCCAGCGTTACCCGCAAGCCGGCATCGAGCTTACCGAGAAGGTCGCTGCCGATCTCGGGCTGAGCGTACGGCCGATCCGCACCATGGCCGGCCATGATTCGGTGGCGATGAACCGCATCGTGCCCACCGTCATGATGTTCATCCCGTCCGTGGACGGCGTGAGCCACTGTGAACGGGAGTTCAGCACCGACGACGACATGGTTGCCGGAGTGGATGCCCTGACCGGAGTGGCGTGGGAGATGGTCCGCGGTGCCCTGCCGCCCGAGGCGGACGCCTGATGGACACCGGTGTCATGACACCGCTGGCGTACCTGAACGCCGTCGAGGCGGTGAAAGCCTTTCGGCGATTGGAACTCTCACCGCTCGACGTGCTCGAGGCGCAGATCGAGCAGATCGAAACCCACAACGGAGACACCGCCACGGGCGTCAACGCTTTCACCGAAACCCTTTTCGACGAGGCAAGGACCTCGGCCCGGCGGGCGGCCGACACCTACGCCCGCTGTGCGGCCACGGGGCAGGAACCGCCCCCACTGCTGGGTATCACGGTGGCGACCAAGGAGAAACACGGGATCGCCGGATTGCGGCTCGAGCAGGGTCTGGCCGCGCACCGGGGGCGGATCGCCGAGCACGACCACCCGGTGGTCGAGCGGATCCTGGCGGCGGGCGGGATCATCCATGCCCGCACCACGAGCCCGGAGTTCAGCTGCGCGACCGTGACCCACTCGCCGATGTGGGGCGTGACGCGCAACCCATGGAACCGTGCGACCTCACCCGGCGGCTCGTCGGGCGGCGCGGGGGCGGCCCTGGCCGCCGGATTCACCACGCTGGCAACGGCATCCGACATCGCCGGGTCTACCCGCATTCCCGCGGGATTCACCGGCACGGTCGGTTACAAGGCTCCCTACGGCCGGATCCCAGGTCTGCCGCCGCTGGCTGCGGACTGGTACCGCGGGGACGGTCCGATGGGCCGCACCGTCGCGGACGTGGCCCTGCTGAGTTCGGTGATGTCGGGACGGCACCCCGTCGACCACGCGTCGTGGGGCGCACACGGCGAAGTGCCCTCGCTGGGCGGCGGTGTGCAGGGCTTGCGGATCGGCTTGAGCATCCGGCTCGGCGACCATCCGGTCGCCGACGAAGTCGCCGCCAACACCCATGCGGTGGCGGCCGCCCTGCAGCAGGCCGGAGCCGAGATCGTCGACGTCGAGCTGCCCTGGACCACGGCGATGATTCGCGAGACGATCTTCGCGCACTTCGGCCACATCCTCGGACCTGCCATGGGACGCGAGACCGCCGGGACCGAAGCCGAGCTCGCCGGCTACACCCGACGGTTCATCCACGACGCTGCCGTTGCGGCACAGCGTTATTCACTGGTCGATTCGCTGGGCATGGACGCCCGGATCCGCGCGGATCTGGCGACCGCCATGCAGGGCATCGACGTACTGCTGTGCCCGACCTCGGCCGTGACGTCGCTACAGGCCGACGGTGAATACCTCGACGGTCTCGACACGCCGTTCGGCCATCGCGAGCACTACTGGGAAGGCCACCTCACCAGTCCGTTCAACGTGGCCAACCACTGCGCGGTGCTGTCGGTGCCCAGCGGTCTGTCCGACCAGAACGTGCCGACGGGCGTGCAGGTGGTGAGCCACCCCCACGACGAAGCGATGGCGTTCCGGGTCGCACACGCCGTCGAGGCCCTGGTCGGATTCGACGGCCGACCCGCGTTGGACTCCTGAGGCCGTCTGGCCTGACCCGTCACCTCGGCTCCAGCCAGCGCCTGGGATCGTCCTCAAGGCTCGCGCGGTCCCAGCCGCCCAGGTCGGCGGCCGCGGCATAGCTGGACTGCAGGAATTCCAGCAGCGCGCGGTCGGGGTCGGGTGCGGTGCGCACCGCTTCGTAGGGCAGCAGGAACTGCTTGAAGTCCGCGCTGTAGAAGGCCGCGTCCGGGCCGACGGTGTAGTCGGCGAAGCCCTCCGGTTCGGGATAGGCGTACGCGTAGAACGCGCCCTCCTCGCCGCCCCCGGGCCAGAAACCGCAGCTGCTCAGCTCGTGCGAGTAACCCTCCACCATCACCCAGTCGCCGCAGTTCGGTGCCCCGCCCGGATGCGTGGGCGCGGGGCGCCCGGAGAATCTCGTACAAGCCATGTCGAACGAGCCCCAGAAGAAGTGCACCGGGCTCACCTTGCCGATGAAGTGGGAGCGGAACTCGCCGATCACCCGATGGGCCTGGATCAGCTGGCGCCAGAACAGATTCGCGGCCCGTGGGTCATAGGACGCGTGCTGATGGTCCTCGGCGAACGGAATCGCCGGATCGACCTCGTTGGGCGCAGCCGAGATGCCCGCTTCGATACCGAGGGTCCGCAGCGCGGACAGCGTCTCGGTATAGAACTCGGCGACCGGTTTGGCGGTCAGTGCGACGGTGGCGGATCCACCGTCACTGGTGCGGATCGCCAGCACGTGGTCGACGAAGTCGAACTCCATGTCGAACACCCGGTCGCCGTAGGGAATCGACGACGTGGTCAACCCGCGCGGACTGACGTAGAAGGTGACCTGCCACCAGTGATTGAGTAACGGCGAGTGCGTGAGCCGGACCTTGCCCACGATCTGCGTCCACATGTGCAGTGTGTCGCGGGTCGGCTCCCAATCCGATACGCGCAGGCTGGGCCAGCCGTTGTCGCTGCTCATTCGAATTCCTCTCCACTGCATCGGTCGGTGCGAAAATCGCATGATGCGAAGACAATTCGGAGCTTGTCCGGCCGGCCGGTGCGCCGGTGGCAGAACGCTCTACCGCCAGCGTAGGCCGCCGGTTACGTGATTTTTCCGGTCCGGGGATTTTCGCTGGTGGCGATGCACGTGACGGTGCGGTCACCGCGCTTCCAGGAGTCCGCGGTGGGGTACAGCACGAACAGCTGGATCCCGGACTCGGCGGTGGCGTCCGGTGCGTACTCGGCGAGCGCGGGTCCGCATTTGTCGGTGTACTTGACCACCTCGGCATCGCCGGGGAAATCGCCTTCGGGCAGCGTCAGAACCGCGAACACCTCACCCTTGTGCGGCTGATCGCAACTCACCGTCTTGACGTACAGCACGCGGCTGCTGTCGGGAACCTCGCTCAGGCAGTCGCCCGAGCGGACCTGGCTGGCCTCGGTGGCGCCGCGGTCGCGGGCGAGATACAACACCGCTGCCGCGGCGATGACGATCGCCACCAGCACCACGACCGCCAGCAGCACCCACTTGAGCGCCGAGGACTTCTTCGGCGGAGCCGAGAACTGGTCGGGGCCGGTGGAATACGGCTGTGGCGGCGGCGGCGGGTAGCGGTGGCCCAAGGGATCGGGAGGTCCGGGCGGGCCGGGCGGATACGTCATGGTTCGACGATATCGAGTGCCCGCAGTGCGGCGTCCACCGCGAGGGCCGGCACGTTCAAACTCTTGGATCCGAGATCGTGCCGGGCGCCGGTGATGACGACCAGCTCGGTGTGACCGCTCACCAGAGCCGCGGCAGCGGTGAGCTCCTCGACCGAACCGAACGGGTCGGCGGTGCCGTGGGTGAACACCGTGGGCACCGTGATGCGGGACAGGTGCTCGGTGCGGGCGCGTTCCGGCTTGCCCGGCGGATGCAGCGGGTAGGAGAACAACGTCAGCACGTCCGGGCCCGCACCGTCTGCCGTCACCATCGACGTCATCCGCCCGCCGTAGGAATGCCCGCCGGCGATCACGGGGCCATCGGCCAAAGTACGGGCCAGCGCGATCGCCTCGGCGATGCCGTCCTGATCCCCGGCGGCCGACCCCGACGGTGGTCCCTTGGGCCTGCGGCGGCGATACGGCAGGTTGTACCGGATGGCCAGCCAGCCCCGGGCGGCCCACTCGTCACAGGTCTTGATCAGCAACGCGGAGTCCCGATTGCCGCCGGCGCCGTGGGTGAGCACGACGACCCCGGTCGGCGACGTCTCGGGTTGATGGGCGATGCCGTCGATGGCCTCGAGGTTCATCACCTCAATCTAGGGCCGTCAACCTGAACAGTGCCGACACCGGGCCATGGCCGTGGCCCAGCGGGTAGGCCGCGCGCAGACACTCGGTGACCCAGCGCTTGCCGAAGGCCACCGCGTCGGGCACCGAGTAGCCATGGGCCAGCGCGCTCGCCGTGGCGGCGGCCAGCGTGTCGCCTGCGCCGTGGTCGTGGCCGGTGTCGATGCGCTCGGCGTCGAATTCGCGGAACTCGGCGCCGTCGAACAGCAGGTCGGGCGCCCGGTCGGAGGTCCGCAGATGCCCGCCCTTGACCAGCGCCCATTTCGGGCCGAGTGCGTGCAGGGCCTTGGCGGCGTCCCGCTGGGTGGCCTCGTCCACCACTTCGATGCCGGTGAGCAGCCGGACCTCGTCGAGGTTGGGCGTAACCAGCGTGGCCAACGGGAACAGCGCGGTGCGCAGTGCCTCCAACGCGCTGGGATGCAGCAGCGGGTCGCCGTGCATCGAGGCGCACACGGGATCCACTACCAGCGGAGCGTCGAGGTCCTGCCGCTTCCAGGTGTCGGCGATGGTTTCGATGATCTCCGACGAGGCCAGCATCCCGGTCTTGGCGGCCTGCAGCCCGATGTCGGAGGCCACGGCCTCGATCTGCCCGGCCACCACCTCCAGGGGAACTTCGTGAAACCCCTTGACGCCCACTGAATTCTGGACCGTCACCGCGGTCACGGCGACCAGGCCGTGCAGGCCGAGCATCGCGAACGTGCGCATGTCGGCCTGGATACCTGCCCCGCCACCGGAATCCGACCCGGCGATGGTCATCACCCGGTGCGGGGTCTGACCAGGCGGGGTCAGCGGAAGCAGATTCATGACGAGGCCAGGGGCAGATACACCCGGTTGCCGTGGTCGGCGAACTCCTGGGATTTCTCCGCCATGCCCTGGGCGATCTCGTCGGGCACGCCGTTGGGATAGGCATCCCGGATGTCCTGCGTGATGCGCATCGAGCAGAACTTGGGCCCGCACATCGAGCAGAAGTGCGCGGTCTTGGCGGGTTCCGCCGGCAGGGTTTCGTCATGGAACTCACGGGCGGTGTCCGGGTCCAGCGACAGCGCGAACTGATCGTGCCAGCGGAACTCGAACCGCGCCTTCGAGAGCGCGTCGTCACGCTGTTGGGCCCTGGGATGCGCCTTGGCCAGATCGGCGGCGTGTGCCGCGATCTTGTAGGCGATCACCCCGTCCTTGACGTCCTTGCGGTCGGGCAGGCCCAGGTGCTCCTTGGGCGTGACGTAGCACAGCATCGCGGTGCCGGCCTGGGCGATGATGGCCGCGCCGATCGCCGAGGTGATGTGGTCATAGGCCGGAGCGATGTCGGTGGCCAGCGGGCCCAGCGTGTAGAACGGCGCCTCTTCGCAGAGTTCCTCTTCCAGTCGCACGTTCTCGACGATCTTGTGCATGGGAACGTGGCCCGGGCCTTCGATCATCACCTGCACGCCATGAGATTTGGCGATCTTGGTGAGCTCACCCAGCGTGCGCAGCTCGGCGAACTGGGCCTCGTCGTTGGCATCGGCGATCGACCCGGGCCGCAGCCCGTCGCCGAGCGAGAACGTGACGTCGTAGCGGGCCAGGATCTCGCACAGCTCGTGGAAGTTGGTGTAGAGGAACGACTCCTGGTGATGTGCCAGGCACCACGCCGCCATGATCGAGCCACCACGCGACACGATGCCGGTGACCCGATTGACGGTCAGCGGGATGTAGCGCAGCAGCACCCCGGCATGCACCGTCATGTAGTCGACGCCCTGCTCGCACTGTTCGATCACGGTGTCGCGGTAGAGCTCCCACGTCATCTTGGTGGGGTCACCGTTGACCTTCTCCAGGGCCTGGTAGATCGGGACGGTGCCGACCGGGACGGGGGAGTTGCGCAGGATCCACTCGCGGGTCAGGTGGATGTCCTTGCCCGTGGACAGGTCCATGATGGTGTCGGCGCCCCACCGGGTGGCCCACACCATCTTGTCGACCTCTTCGCCGATCGAGCTGGTGACGGCCGAATTGCCGATATTGGCATTGACTTTCACCGAGAACGCCTTCCCGATGATCATCGGCTCGCTCTCCGGGTGATTGTGGTTGGCCGGGATGACCGCACGGCCGCGGGCCACCTCGTCGCGCACCAGCTCGGGTGAGACACCTTCGCGCTCAGCGATATACGCCATTTCGGCGGTGATCTCGCCAGCCCGCGCGCGTTGCAACTGGGTGCCGCGGTCGCGAATCACAGCCGGACGCGGCGGCAGGCCGGCGTTCAGGTCGATCACCGCATTCTCGTCGGTGTACGGCCCCGAGGTGTCGTACAGGTCGAGATGCTCGCCGTTGGTGAGATTCACCCGGCGAAACGGCACCCGCATGGACACGCCGTCCCGGTTGATCTCCCGATAGGTCTTGGTGCTCCCGGTGATCGGACCGGTGGTCACGGAAGGGTCGGTAAGGCCGCCAAAAACAGAACTGCTCATGAAAATCTCCCTACGCCGGCATTACCCGGTCAGGTTCGTACGGTCGACGGGCGTACCCGTCCTCTCAGCGCGCTCGTGCGCACTCCCGCGTGTGTGGTTTGCAGGCCCCAACCTAGCGCAGACGTTGCGCGGTGGGTAGTAACGGTCATGTTTCGTGTGGTCAGGCCTTACTTGCCGCAGGGGACTCTGGTCCACGTGTGGCCAATTCAACCCCTCGAGGCACTTACGCCGCGGATTGCAGTCACCAGGCGGCTGCAACCCGACACTTAGAGTGTGTCTAATCAATGTGAATAGTGTTGCGGCCCAAAGGGAGACCCTGACGTGCCACCCGCCAGGCCCAATTGCGCGACTCGACACGGGCGCAGCTGTACGCCCGCAAACTGCAGCCCTCGTCTAGGCAGTTCCGAGACCCGGGAGATTCTCCGCTCGTTCGCGGCGCGATCGTCGGCCCACAGTTTCTGCGGCGTTCGGGTTGCGTTGGACGGTGCCGCCGTTTTCGACTCCAGGGTGGGCCGATCGTGTGATTTGGCGACCCTCGGGTGGAAAACTGCGCGGCAGAGGAGGGCGCCTCGGATTGCCCGCACCCGATTTATATAGCTAATATATGCGTTTTGCATAGGCGATAAATGCGATTTGAGATGCGAACACGCGATGACGACTGAAGCTGATCTGACCAACGCGGCCGCTGGTGCCGACACCGCCCAGGCCGAGACCGCCGAGCGCCGTAAACGGATGGATCACGACCACCCCTTCTACAAGTGGGTGGTGCTGTCCAACACCACGTTGGGCATCCTGCTGGCCTCGATCAACGCCTCGATCGTGCTGATCTCGCTGCCCGCGATCTTCCGCGGTATCGGCCTGAACCCGCTGGCCCCGGTCAACGTCAGCTACCTGCTGTGGATGCTGATGGGCTACCTGGTGGTGACGGCGGTGCTCGTCGTCCCGTTCGGGCGGCTCGGCGACATGTACGGCCGGGTCCGCATCTACAACCTCGGCTTCGTCATCTTCACCGTGGCCGCCATCGCGCTGTCCTTCGACCCGTTCCAACTCGGCGGCGGTGCGGTCTGGCTGATCGGCTGGCGTGTCGTCCAGGGCATCGGCGGAGCCATGCTGATGGCGTCGTCGTCGGCGATCCTCACCGACGCCTTCCCGGCCAACCAGAGGGGGATGGCGTTGGGCACCAACATGGTGGCCGCCGTCGCCGGGTCGTTCCTCGGCCTGCTGATCGGCGGTTTCCTGTCCGAGTGGCATTGGAAGGCCGTCTTCTGGGTGGGCGTGCCGATCGGCGTCCTCGGCACCATCTGGAGCTACCGCTCGCTGAAAGAACTCGGGGTCCGCACCGCGGGACGGCTCGACTGGGCCGGCACCCTGACCTTCGGCCTCGGCCTGACGGTGCTGCTGATCGGCATCACCTACGGCATCCAGCCCTATGGTGCCTCCACCACCGGCTGGACCAACCCGTGGGTGCTGGGCTCGATCGCCGTCGGCCTGCTGCTGGTGGTGGCGTTCTGCATCGTCGAGCTCAAGGTGTCCTCGCCGATGGTGGACATCCGGTTGTTCAAATCGGCCGCGTTCGGGATGGGCAACTTGGCCGGCCTGATGTCCTCGGTGGGCCGCGGCGGACTGCAGTTCATGCTCATCATCTGGCTGCAGGGCATCTGGCTCGCTGCACGGCTACAGCTTCGAGTCAACCCCGCTGTGGGCCGGTATCTACCTGTTGCCGGTCACCGTCGGGTTCCTGGTCGCCGCGCCGATCGCCGGATCGCTCTCTGACCGCATCGGTGCGCGGCCGCTGACCGTCGGCGGCATGCTGCTGATGGCGGCCACCTTCGTGGCGCTGCTGCTCATCCCGGTCAACTTCGACTACTGGGTGTTCGCGATCCTGGTGTTCCTCAACGGCCTGGGCGGCGGCATCTTCACCGCCCCCAACACCGCGGCGATCATGTCGAGTGTGCCGGCCGATCAGCGCGGCGCGGCCTCGGGTGTCCGATCCACCTTCTTCAACGCCGGCAGCTCGCTGTCGATCGGCATTTTCTTCTCGCTGATGATCGTCGGGCTGGCCAACACGCTGCCAACGGCGTTGACCAGCGGCCTGACGCAGCAAGGTGTTTCGGCCGCCGTCGCCCACGACGTGGCGAACCTGCCCCCGGTCGGCAGTCTGTTCGCGGCCTTCCTGGGCTACAACCCGATGGCAGAGTTGCTCGCCCCCTACGACGCGCTGCACCAGCCGGGCGTGAACGCCGATGTGATCACCGGCCAGACATTCTTCCCGCAGCTGATCACCGAGCCGTTCCATTCCGGACTGACGGTGGTGTTCACCGCTGCTGCGGTGATGATGGTGATCGGTGCCGTGGCGTCGATGTTCAGTGCGGGCCGCTATGGCACGGAGGCTGGGGCCGACAACGAGGCCTGAGCGGGCCCGTCAGCAAACGAATCCCCGGGCGTTGGTCATGGAATACTCACCGCCATGGTCGTGCACAATCTGGCCGCCGCTGAAAGCGCCGCGTACTCCGCGGGCTATCTCCTCGGCGGGCTGCTGATCCCTGGGCTGGGGTTGCTGCTGCTGATCCTCGGTCTGGTTCGGCGTTCGTCGTCCCGGTCCCAGCCGAGCGGTCAACCCGGGTATCCGCCGGGCTATCCGCAATCCGGTTTCCCGCCGGGCTATCCACAGCCGGGCTATCCGCAGCAACCGGGTTACCCGCAGCAACCGGGTTACCCGCCGGCCTATGGCGTGCCACCCAAGAAGGGCGGCACGGTGATGATCGTGATCGGTGTGATCCTGCTGGTGCTCGGCCTGCTGGGGTTCGCGGCTCGGATGGCGTCACGGACGTCGGAGTCGGGCTCGGGGTCACGCACGTCGAGCTCGAGCTCGACTTCCGGGGCCCCGAGGTCGGGCCGCGCTGGTGACTTGGCAGTGGGGGATTGCATCACCGGCGATCAGTACGCCGCGGCGGACATGAACGTCACCTCGGTCGACTGCAGCAGCCCGGAGTCCGTCTACGAGCTGGTGTCCAAAGGTGGCGCATCCTCGACATGCCCGGACGGCAAACGGGACGACTCGGACTACTCGGTGCTCATGAACGAGTCCCTCATTTACTGTTTCATCCTGGACATCGAAGAGGGCCAGTGCTTCGACGTCAACGAAGCGGACAATCTCGTCACCCCGGTGGAATGCTCCGACCCGAGCGCTGACATGAAGATCGTCAAGCGCGTCGACGGATCAACGGACACCGGCGTGTGCGATTCCGGCGCGCGGGCGGTGGCCTTTCCGGAGCCGGCACGGGTCTACTGCGCCGAAGACCCGTCGTAGTAGTCGACCTACACTCGGGCCGATGAGCACCGCACAGCGTCGCGGATTCAACGACGCCATCACGAGCTTCTGGAGTTTTGCCGCGCCGGCCTACGACCAGGGCTGCCTGCAGCGGTGGGTGTACCGGCCCGCCCAGGACGAGGTGGTCGCCCAGCTGCGGCAGCGCGGTTCCCGTGCCATCGCCGACATCGCCTGCGGTACCGGCATCCTTGCCGATCGCATCGAACGGGATCTGCGTCCCGATGAGGTCTATGGCCTGGATATGTCCGCCGGAATGCTCGCCCAGGCGGGCAAGCGTTCGGACCGGGTGCGGTGGATGTCGGCCCCGGCCGAGGAACTGCCGTTCCAGGACGGCTTCCTCGACGCCGTGGTCACCACGTCGGCCTTCCATTTCTTCGATCAGCCCGCCGCGCTCGCGGAGTTCTATCGGGTGCTGACGCCCGGGGGAATGGTGGCGGTGACGACGATGAGCCCCCGCAGGACGTTCCTGCCGCTGCACGCGCTGTCGGCCGGTGTGGGGGCGCCTGCGCACAGCCCCACCGAAACGGAGATGCGCGCGCTGTTCGAAGGGGCCGGATTCACCGTGGCCGAACAGCACCGGGTGCGCAGGCCGGTGTGGACGCCGATCTCCGACGTCATCACGGTGGGGGTCAAACCCGCATGACCGAGAACGACGAGAGCCCGCTCCAGATTCGCGGCTCGGTGCAACTCCGACGCGACCGCTGTGCCGCCACGACCGCCGATCAGCGACTGCTGGACCGGCGCGGCCCCACCGATTGGGTGCACACCGATCCGTGGCGGGTGATGCGCATCCAGGGCGAGTTCGTCGACGGCTTCGACGCCCTCGCCGAGATGCCCAGGGCTGTCACCGTTTTCGGTTCGGCGCGGACGGTGCCGCATTCACCCGAGTACCGGTTGGGCGAAGAACTCGGGATCGCGCTGGTGCGAGCGGGGTACGCGGTGATCACCGGGGGTGGTCCGGGCTCGATGGAGGCGGTCAACCGCGGGGCCAGCGAGTCCGGCGGCTACTCCGTCGGACTCGGCATCGAACTGCCCTTCGAGCAGCGCCTCAACCACTGGGTCGATCTCGGCATCAACTTCCGCTACTTCTTCGTCCGTAAGACCATGTTCGTGAAGTACGCCCAGGCATTCGTGTGCCTGCCAGGCGGATTCGGCACCCTCGACGAGCTGTTCGAGGCGCTGACCCTGGTGCAGACCCACAAGGTCACCGAGTTCCCGATCATCCTGCTCGGTGTCGACTACTGGTCGGGCCTGATCGACTGGATCCGCAACACCATGCTGCGCGGCGGAAAGATCTCCGAATCCGATCTCGCGCTGCTGCACTGCACCGACAGCGTGGCCGAAGCCGTCGACCTCATCACCGCGTCGGCGCGGTAGCCGAGTAGTAGCGCCGCGGCTTCCCCGGCCCCAGATCGGCCAACGTGGCCACCCGGGTCACCTCGACGGGCCGGCCCAACAGCAGGGTCAGCGCCTCGATCACCCGCTGCCGATCACCCGAGGCGATCACCGCCGAGACGCGGCCATCCGCATCCTGCGTGACGCTCCACCCGCGGGCGCCTGCCGCCTGCAACTGCTGGGTGAGGTCGACGCACGGCACCGCGTCGCCGGCGGTCGAGACGAAAACCGTTGCCTGTCTTCCCTCCAGATCGGTCAGCGCGGGCCGGCCTCGATGGGTGACGAGTCGGCCGTAGTCGCCGGTGCGGTACCGCACGAGCGGCAGGAACTGGTTCTCGCCACAGGTCACCACGATCTCACCGGCCAGCACCTCGACGTGCACCCGCCGTTTCGCCACCACGAACGGACCGCCGTCATCGCTGACCGCAATGGGCCGAGTCTCGTGCAGGCCGTAGACGTCCAGCACCGGGCAGTCGTACGCCGCCTCCAGTGCGCGGCGCAGCGGAGCGGTCAACGTCATCGCCCCGGAGATCAGCGCCAGCGGCCGCAAGGCCGCGGCGAGCGCAGGTTCCAGCAGCACCTCCAGCGACGTCGGCGTGCCGCTGATCACCTGAGGGTCGGTGTCCCGCAGAAACCCGTCGCGCTGCGCACTGCCCCCAGACCAGGTGGCCGGATGCAGGTTCAGCCGGGCCATCAACGCCTCACCGAAACCCGGGATCACCGAGGGATAGGTGAACGCCTGCCGCTGAAACACCATCTGCACCAATGCCACCCGATGTGGCACCGGCTCCCATCCGGCGCCCACCAGTCCACGCAGCCAGTGGAATCCGCGGGCCAACTCGTCGGGGTCGTCCGGCATCACCAGGGCGGCGCCGGTGCTGCCGGAACTCGTACCGTGCAGCATGCGGCTCAGATCGGCACCCGGCGGGACGAACGCCGCGATGTCGTCGACCAGGTCCTCGCGCCCGATGAGCGGGAAGTCGGCCAGGCGGTTCAACGGGCCCTGATGACGGCGATAGGCCGGCAGGGTGCGGGCCAGCGCGAGATGGCGCGGCAGCCAATCGTCAAGCGGCAGTTGCCGGGTGGCCGTTCGTTGTTGCTCGGGGGTGAGCCGGTGCCCGACGCGGTGACACCACGCCGGGGCGAGAGAGTGCTGCTCGAGGGCGGCCAGCCGGGCCCGGCCGGCCGCCGACAGGCCCGGCCAGCGTTGTTCGTCGGTCAGCGCCACCTGGCCGAACGGAACGTAGTCTGCGAGCCGCAGGGGATCGTCACTCACTGTTGTACCGTGCCGCAGCTTCTTTCGCCCGGGCGTCGGCCAGCCGGCGCTGGACGGCCATGCGGTGTTCGTGGTCGGCCAGGGCTTGGGCCAGGGCACTTTCGCGGCGTACCGAATCCCGCATCTCGAACAGTGAACGGGCCTGCGTGACGTCCTCGCCGTGGGGCAGCAGACCGTTCCACAGCAGGAAAGTGCGCACCGCCTCGTCGCGGCGCTCCGAATCGCTGAGCCAACGGCCGGGGTCCACGAGCGGTGCCACGCGAAAAGCCAACGCCAACAACGCCCGTGCGGCCATCGATTCGTCGAGCGGCGTGCTGAACGGTCCGACCAGGTCGGTGCTGGCGAACAACCACAGGCCGATGGCGGCGCCACGCCGGCCGGCCAGGGTGCCCCGTTCGACGATCCGCTGCGCGGCCGCGGCGNGCCGCCTCCAGTGCGCGGCGCAGCGGAGCGGTCAACGTCATCGCCCCGGAGATCAGCGCCAGCGGCCGCAAGGCCGCGGCGAGCGCAGGTTCCAGCAGCACCTCCAGCGACGTCGGCGTGCCGCTGATCACCTGAGGGTCGGTGTCCCGCAGAAACCCGTCGCGCTGCGCACTGCCCCCAGACCAGGTGGCCGGATGCAGGTTCAGCCGGGCCATCAACGCCTCACCGAAACCCGGGATCACCGAGGGATAGGTGAACGCCTGCCGCTGAAACACCATCTGCACCAATGCCACCCGATGTGGCACCGGCTCCCATCCGGCGCCCACCAGTCCACGCAGCCAGTGGAATCCGCGGGCCAACTCGTCGGGGTCGTCCGGCATCACCAGGGCGGCGCCGGTGCTGCCGGAACTCGTACCGTGCAGCATGCGGCTCAGATCGGCACCCGGCGGGACGAACGCCGCGATGTCGTCGACCAGGTCCTCGCGCCCGATGAGCGGGAAGTCGGCCAGGCGGTTCAACGGGCCCTGATGACGGCGATAGGCCGGCAGGGTGCGGGCCAGCGCGAGATGGCGCGGCAGCCAATCGTCAAGCGGCAGTTGCCGGGTGGCCGTTCGTTGTTGCTCGGGGGTGAGCCGGTGCCCGACGCGGTGACACCACGCCGGGGCGAGAGAGTGCTGCTCGAGGGCGGCCAGCCGGGCCCGGCCGGCCGCCGACAGGCCCGGCCAGCGTTGTTCGTCGGTCAGCGCCACCTGGCCGAACGGAACGTAGTCTGCGAGCCGCAGGGGATCGTCACTCACTGTTGTACCGTGCCGCAGCTTCTTTCGCCCGGGCGTCGGCCAGCCGGCGCTGGACGGCCATGCGGTGTTCGTGGTCGGCCAGGGCTTGGGCCAGGGCACTTTCGCGGCGTACCGAATCCCGCATCTCGAACAGTGAACGGGCCTGCGTGACGTCCTCGCCGTGGGGCAGCAGACCGTTCCACAGCAGGAAAGTGCGCACCGCCTCGTCGCGGCGCTCCGAATCGCTGAGCCAACGGCCGGGGTCCACGAGCGGTGCCACGCGAAAAGCCAACGCCAACAACGCCCGTGCGGCCATCGATTCGTCGAGCGGCGTGCTGAACGGTCCGACCAGGTCGGTGCTGGCGAACAACCACAGGCCGATGGCGGCGCCACGCCGGCCGGCCAGGGTGCCCCGTTCGACGATCCGCTGCGCGGCCGCGGCGNTGCTGGGGGACAGCACGTGATGGCCGATCTCGTGGGCGAAGACGCTGGCCAGGTGGTGCTCGGCGCCTCGGCGGGTCAGCTCATCGAGGTCGATCGAGATCGACGGCGGGAAGGAGAACCAGGCGAACGTGCCGGTTCCGCTGTCGCGCACCATGTTCGGCGGGTGCAGCTGTACGCCCCACAGGTCGAGCGCGGCCCGCCAGGCCACCAGCTCGGCGTCGGTCGGTACGCGGCCGCTCATGCCGGCCAGATCTCGGCCAGATAGGAGGTCGGGCGCACCACGAGCCGCGCGGTCCGTGGCCCGTCGTCGGACTGGCCGGCCACAGGCGTCGGTGCGAGCACATGGCCGAACACGTCAGCGTCGATCTGCCAGCGCTGGGTGCCGATGTTCACCGTCCACCGGCCCGGTCCGCAGGCCACCGGATCAGTAGGGGGATGCTGCCACACGCCGCCGAGTCCGGTGAAACCGCCGACCCGCGCGATCAATTCACCCGGCCGGTGCAGCGGCCAGTAGAACCGGTCCACCGCCTGACCGTTGGTGAACGGGACGACGGCGTCGACCGGAAGACTCAGCACCCGGGCGGCCAGATCGATGGGCAGCCGCTCCAGCCGGGCCAGTGCGTCGGTCCGGATCCCCAGCACCCCGGCCCGCCAGGCGGCCACCGTGGCGACGTCGACCATGGCCTCGGGTGCTGCCGTAATGCCGCTCAGCGCATGGCGGTAGCGGTGTGGATCACCGCCGAACCGGGCGACGTTGTCGACCGAGGTCGCCAGGTCGAGTCCGGGCACCGCGGGCAGCTCGGCCGATGCGGGCGCATCGAGGTTGACCCGGTGATACGCCCGGGCGGTCACCCGCGGTTCTCCAGCCAGTGCAGATAGTTCGAATACCGTTGGTAGAGATACTTCAGCGCGACCAGATCGTCGAAATCGCGGCCGTAGATCTTGCCGATGCCCGAGATCGCCGAGATGCGGGCCTCGATCGTGGTGAGGCGTCGCGTTACCTCGAGCGCGCCCACACCGTCGAGGCCGCGGTCGAACTCGGCGAGTAGCTCGGCCACCGGGTCTTCGTCCTCGCGGGCCAGGGCGACGAACTGGCGGCACGAGGTGTCGAACAGATCGGTCAGCCAGCTGGCGGGATCGGAGGCCAGTTCCCGGTCGGCGCCGGTATCGAACCGGGGGTGGGCGGAATTCGGTAACAGCTTGCCGCGCAAGGCGAACGGCACCATGGCCCGGACGTCCTCGAGGGTGACGGTGTCGTTGCCGCGGAACCAGGCCAGCGCCTTGGCGTAGAGCACCAGGTTCTGCAGCGAGCGCACCGACACCCCGTTGACGGTCTGCGAGCCGAGGTCCACCTGAAGGTCCGCGCCCGAGTTGGCGTCGATGACCTGTTCCACCTCGAGGCCGGCGGTGGCCACCACATCCTTGGTCCGGTATTCGAAGCGACGGCCACCGTGCTGGACGAACTCGAAGTGGCTGATGAAGAACTCCAGGCGGCGGCGAACCTCGGTGGGCACCGGGATGGCCCGGATCGCGGCGACCATCGCGGTCTGTTCGGCGGCGGTGAACACCAGCTCGGCAGGCACGTTGTCCTCGGGGCGGTCCCCGGCCTCGACCCGGCTCACCAGTTCGTCGAGGAACCGGCTGTTGAACCCGAACGCCTGCACCGTCACATCGATGCGGTCGCGCAGGGCCTGGATCACCGGGAAGGTGCCGCCACCGCCGTCGTCGTTCGCGGTGAAAAACCAGCTCTGCACGCCGTGTTCGGGCGCGGTGACGTGCATCTGGTCGTGGCTTTCGACATATCCCTCGGCGACCATGGTCAGCAGCGCGGACTGGGTCTTGGTCGGAATCCGGTTGTACTCGTCGACGATCTTGACCGGTGCGGTGAGCCAGCTCTTCCACGCGATGGTGATCTCGGCCAGGCTGCCGGCCTGTACCAGATCCCGCGGCAGCGGAATCCCCACCAGGTCACCCACGGTCAATTGGGGCTGGCCCTGTTGCACGTGGCGTCGCACGTCGGCCGGTGCGGATCCGGCCAGCACCCCCATCAGCACGGCCAGGGTGGTCTTGCCGCGCCCCGGACCGCCGATCAGCAGACACCGGCCGCCGACCGCGAAAGTCAGCAGCGGCACAAGGACATTGGAGGAGTAGGCGGGCTGCTTCGGCAGGCTCAGGGTGGCGCCGGCATCACCGAGCGGGAAGCTGACGGTGGTGTCCGAGCCGAATTCGACGTCGTAGAACGGCGAGATGACGGCCTTGTTGATCAGCCAGAAGTAGGCGCGGCGCAGCTTCTCGTCGAGGGTGATCGGCGCCGCGGCCGGCGGCGTGAACAGGTCGGCGGCGGTGAGACCGTCGGCCGGCGCGTGGTGCACGGGCAAGGTCGGCGATTGGGACACCGCGCTCCACCTGGTCGTCATCTGCCCCCCTTCGGGCTCATGCTAACTGTCTGCGGCCGGCCCTCAGCTCAGCTCCACCACGACCGGGGCGTGATCGCTCGGGGCGGTGGTGCCCTTCTTGGGACGTCGCTCGTCCTTGACGATCTCGGCGTGCGTGACGCGTGAGGCCAGGCCGGGGGAGCCGAGGATGAAGTCGATGCGCATGCCTCGACGCTTCTGGAACGCCAGCTGCGTGTAGTCCCAGTAGGTGTAGATTCCCGGCCCTTCCGTGAAAGGCCGCACCACATCGGTGAATTTGGCGTCGTGCATGGCCTGGAACGCGGCCCGTTCGGGTTCGGACACGTGCGTGCTCCCATTGAAGGCGGCCATGTCCCAGACGTCTTCGTCCTTGGGGGCGATGTTCCAGTCGCCGACGAGGGCGATCGGCTGCTCCGGATCGGCCTGCAGCCATCCCGCTGCGGTATCCCGCAGGGCGGCAAGCCAATCCAGCTTGTAGGCGTAGTGCGGATCGGCCAGCGTGCGGCCGTTGGGCACGTACAGGCTCCACACCCGCACCCCGCCGCAGGTGGCGCCGAGGGCACGGGCCTCGGCGGTGGCCTCCTCCTCGGGTTTGCTGCTCCAGGTCGGCTGACCGGCGAAACCGATCTCGATGTCGTCCAGGCCCACCCGCGATGCGATGGCCACGCCGTTCCACTGGTTGAGCCCGATGTGGGCCACCTCGTAACCCAGCGCCACGAAAGGCAGCATCGGGAACTGCTCGTCGGTGCACTTGGTTTCCTGCATGGCCAGCACGTCGACGTCGGCACGCTCCAGCCAGTCCACCACCCGGTCGACACGGGTTCGGATCGAGTTGACGTTCCAGGTGGCCAGGCGCATGGGTGTAGAGAGTACGGGTCAGCGAGAGGCGAGAAGTTCCTCGGCCGCGACATAGCGGGTGTGGTGGTGCAGCCGGAAACCCAGTGAGGTGTAGAGCGCGACGGCATCGTGGTTGTCCATCTCGACCTGGACGTAGGCCTGCTGCGCGCCCGCCTCGGCGCCCCAGCGCAGCAGCGCCTCGCATACCGCGCGGGCATGACCCTGTCGGCGGTGATCGGGGGACACCCGCACCGACGAGATGCCAAGCCAGGCCGTGCCGTCGGGAGCCGTCGTCACCGCGCCGCGGCNGGCCGCAGCCCGGACCACACGTCCTGCTCGTCCAGTCCCTCGGCGAACCAGTTCGCCAGTTCATCAGCCATGTGTCACTGCCCGCCGGTACCTCGTGATGTGCGCGGCCAGCCGTGCGCAGACGGCAGGCGCGTCGGTCATGGTGTCCAGATAGTCGACGGCATAGCCGGCTTCGGCGGCCGGGCCGGCCACCGAGCGGGACCGGTCCTGGACCAGCAGGGTGGCGGTGTCGAGTTGGCCACGCACCTTGGCCGCCACTCCGGCGTACTCGTCCTGACCGGCCCCGAACATCGATGCCAGCCCGTCATCGGACAGCACCACGAGGTGGCGCAGCTGATCGCGCGCCCGCTCACCGGACGGGTACCGGGAGGCCAGCAGGTCCAGCGGGAACACGGTGCCGCCGGAGAAGAAGGTGGTCAGTTGCCGCACGATCTCCAGCCGGTCGCGGGTGTACACGCTGTCCCCGGCCACCTGGCCACGTCCCGACCATGACGTGACCCGCACCCGTCCACCGCCTTTGAGCACCGACAGGGCCAGGATCATGCCGGCCAGCACAGCCGGTGAGCCTCGATCGGGCTTCGGCATCGACCCCGAGGAATCGATGTACAGATCCAGTGTCACCGCTTCGGTGGTGGCGACCGCGTCGTCGGGCAGTTGGGTGCGTCGCCGCGTCGTCACACCGGGGATCACCGCCGGGTTCACGGCGAGAGTCGCAGGCCAGTCCAGTTCGGTCGCGTCGTCACCGAGCTCCCAGGTCTCCAGTGGTCCCGGAATTCCCTGTTCCGCCGCGCCGCGACCGGTTTGCCGCAGTGGGCGGACCCATGGCCGGGCCTGCGCCTCGTACCACGCGAGCATGACGGCGTTCGGATCGGCACCGGCGAACAGGTCCAAAGTCTCTGCGACACCGTAACTCTGGCCCGAACCCAGGTCTTGGGGCGGCTCACCGATGGCGGCTGCCGAGGGATGCGTCGGGGTCTCGCTGAGTCGCGGATCGGCCAGCACCTGAGCCAGTTCGGCCGCGGTGGCCGGCGGACCGCCGTGTTCGGCGCAGCCACCGTCGGGCAGGCCGGACGCCTCGGGAATCATCGATTCCAGTACCAGGTAGGGCGCCAGCACCATGCCGAAGGTCAGGGCGCCGCCCACCGGGTCGGCCCCGAAGGTGCGGACGGCCTGGGCCACGTACTCGGCGTCGGTGACGGGGTACACCGGCTGACTGGACAACAGTTCGTCCTGGATGGCCTGCACCCGCATAGCTGCCGCCCGGTGGGCCCGTTCCTTTTCGCGCAGATCCTCGCGGACCATCGACACGTCGATCGTGGCGGGATCGACGTGCTGGCGGGCTCGCGCCGATGTCCGCACCGCCTCCGATAGGGCCGGGGGATCGTTGGGGCACAACGTGTTCGACGGCAACGACCACAGCAACTCGTAAGCCCGCATGAGCACCCACCAGGCCGCGTTGGTCACCGGCTCGCGGGCGGTCAGCGTTCGCCACAACGTGATCATGTCCGGCTCGGCGCCGGGTATCAGCCTGCGCTGCATCCGGACCACCCGATCGTTGATGATCAGGTCCGACCACAGATTGGACAGCATCCGCGCTGTGGCGGCGACGGGAAGGGCCCGGCGCGGATCGCTCGCCACTATCGCCCGAGCCATCTGTTGCAGCAGCTTGAACGACACGATGCGGGTGCTGGGGGACAGCACGTGATGGCCGATCTCGTGGGCGAAGACGCTGGCCAGGTGGTGCTCGGCGCCTCGGCGGGTCAGCTCATCGAGGTCGATCGAGATCGACGGCGGGAAGGAGAACCAGGCGAACGTGCCGGTTCCGCTGTCGCGCACCATGTTCGGCGGGTGCAGCTGTACGCCCCACAGGTCGAGCGCGGCCCGCCAGGCCACCAGCTCGGCGTCGGTCGGTACGCGGCCGCTCATGCCGGCCAGATCTCGGCCAGATAGGAGGTCGGGCGCACCACGNTCGACGAGCTCGCCGTCCTTGGTGCGGATCAGCACCGACGGAGTGAGCTGCTCCAGGTGCCCGATGACGTCGGTCAGCGGTTTGGCCGCCCCGGCCGGCAGCCGGTAGCGCAGGCTGACCCGCGACCCGAGTGCGGGGAGCTCAGACATCGGCGATCGGCATCAGTGCCCGAACGGGTCGGGAACCTCGCCGGGCATCCAGGACAGGCCGGGAACGCCCCAGCCGTTGCGCTTGACGGTCTTCTTGGCGGCCCGGGCGTAACGGCCCACGAGCCGGTCGATGTAGAGGAACCCGTCGAGGTGCCCGGTCTCGTGCTGCAGCATCCGGGCAAACAGATCGGTGCCCTCGAGAGTGATGGGCGAACCGTCGGCGTCCAGGCCGGTGACCCGGGCCCAATCGGCCCGTCCGGTCGGGAAATTCTCGCCCGGCACGGACAGGCAGCCTTCCTCGTCATCGTCGGGATCGGGCATCGTCTCGGGGACGTCCGAGGTCTCCAGCACCGGGTTGATGACCACCCCCCGCTTACGGGTGCGGCTGTTGCGCGTCTCGGCGCAGTCGTAGACGAACAGCCGCTTGCTCACGCCGATCTGGTTGGCGGCCAAGCCAACCCCGTTGGCGGCGTCCATGGTCTCGAACATGGTCTGGATGAGTTCGGGGAGGTCTGCGGGAAGTGAACCGTCCGGGCCGACCGGCACCGGCTCGGTCGGCGTGTGCAGAACGGGATCCCCGACGATGCAAATCGGTACGACGGCCATGGGGGAAGCTTAAGTGGGCAAGGCTTGCCACCCGACTCGCGGGCTTATGTGTCACCGAGACCCAGCAAGCCGTGGTTGAATAATCGCCGAACCACAGCGATGTTATTTCTCAAGTGTCGGAAGGGTCCAGGGAGCAATATGGACGGCGCCATGGCGCGGACTGAGCAATCCGGGGACGACTCTGACCTGAGCGATGGGCTCACCCGCCGCGAGCACGACATTTTGGCCTTCGAACGCCAATGGTGGAAGTACGCGGGGAGCAAGGAAGACGCGATCAAAGAGCTGTTCTCGATGTCGGCGACGCGTTACTACCAGGTGCTCAACGCTCTGGTCGACCGTCCCGAGGCGCTGGCCGCCGATCCGATGCTGGTCAAGCGCCTGCGCCGGATGCGTGCGAGCCGGCAAAAGGCCCGGGCCGCGCGGCGGCTCGGCTTCGATATCACTACCTAACGGTCTTCCCGCACGCGAGGAGGACAAATGGCCGGAGTGAGGGATCGGGCGGTTCGCTCGATACAGTGGTGACGATGAATCAGCGAGACTCCTCCGGGCTGCCCCTGCGCGCCATGGTCATGGTGCTGTTGTTCCTCGGGGTGGTGTTCCTGCTGGTCGGGTTCCAGGCGCTCGGCTCCGACGACGACTCGGCAGACCAGTCGCCCGTCGCCACGACGTCGGCGACCGCCACCACGACGAAGACCTCGGCGAAGGCCGAACCCGCCCCCGAGGCCAAGGCCGACGTGCGCGTGTACAACGTCTCCGATGTCGCCGGTGCCGCCGAGACCACGGCCAACCGGCTGCGTGAGGCGCGCTGGAACGTGACCGAGACCGGCAACCTGACCATGGAAGGCGTGGCGGGCACCACGGTGTTCTTCGGCGAGGCTCCGGGCGAGAAGGAAGCAGCCGAAGCCGTGGGCAAGCTGCTGCAGGCACCCGTCGAACCGCGACGCCCCGAACTCGGCGAGCAACCACCGGGCGTGATCGTAGTAGTCACCGGTTAGGCTTTGGGCATGCTCAAGCCCGTCAGTGTTGCCGTCCTGTTCGCTGCCCCCGTCGTCGCGCTGAGCGCCTGCAGCCCGCCCGGTGAAGTGCCGTCCGACGTGCCCGGCACCACGCCGTCGGTCTGGACCGGTTCGCCCTCGCCTTCCGCCGCTCCCGGTGAGCACGGCGGCGGCCACGGCTCGCCGGCCACCAGCGGCGGAGAGACCCTCACCGCAGATCTCAAGACCGCCGACGGCACCTCGGTGGCGACCGCCGACATCCAGTTCGCCGACGGCTTCGCCACCGTGACGGTCGAGACCACCGCCCCCGGCCGCCTGGCCCCCGGGTTCCACGGTCTGCACATCCACTCCGTCGGCAAGTGCGAGGCCAACTCCGTGGCCCCGACCGGCGGCGCGCCCGGCGACTTCAACTCCGCCGGCGGCCACTTCCAGGTGCCCGGGCACACCGGGCATCCCTCCAGCGGTGACCTGAGCTCGCTGCAGATCCGTTCCGACGGCTCGGGCAAGCTGGTGACCACCACCGACGCCTTCACCGCCGAGGATCTGCAGGCCGGCGCGAAGACCGCGATCATCATCCACGAGAAGTCGGACAACTTCGCCAACATCCCGCCGGAGAAGTACCAGCAGGTCAACGGGACCCCGGGTCCCGACCAGGCCACGATGGCCACCGGTGACGCGGGCGGCCGGGTGGCGTGCGGTGTCATCGGCGCAGGCTGACAGCCGCATCGATTTCGCCGGGTCACCCCGGCCAACTGTCGGCGTCGAATGGGAGTTCGCTCTCGTCGACGCCGACAGTCGTGATCTGAGCAACGGTGCCGCCGAGGTCATCGCCGAGATCGGCGAGAACCCCCACGTCCACAAGGAGCTGCTGCGCAACACGATCGAACTCGTCACCGGCATCTGCGACAACACCGGTGAGGCGATGGACGACCTGCGCAGCACCCTTGGCACCGTTCGCAAGATCGTGCACGACCGCGGCATGGAGCTGTTCTGCGCCGGCACCCATCCGTTCGCGAAATGGTCGGCGCAACAACTCACCGACGCGCCCCGCTACGCCGAGCTGATCAAGCGCACCCAGTGGTGGGGCAGGCAGATGCTGATCTGGGGCGTGCACGTGCACGTCGGCGTTTCCTCGGCGCACAAGGTGATGCCGATCATCTCCTCGCTGCTCAACCAGTACCCGCACCTGCTGGCGCTGTCGGCCTCGTCACCGTATTGGGACGGCGAGGACACCGGGTACGCCAGCAACCGGGCGATGATGTTCCAGCAGCTGCCCACGGCCGGTCTGCCGTTCCAGTTCCAGACCTGGCCGGAGTTCGAGGGTTTCGTCCACGACCAGAAGAAGACCGGCATCATCGACCATCTCAACGAGATTCGTTGGGACATCCGGCCTTCACCACACCTCGGCACGGTCGAGGTACGCATCTTCGACGGAGTGTCGAATGTGCGTGAGCTCGGCGCACTGGTCGCGCTGACCCACTGCCTGATCGTCGACCTGGACCGTCGCCTCGACGCCGGCGAGCAGTTGCCCACCATGCCGCCCTGGCATGTCCAGGAGAACAAGTGGCGCGCCGCCCGTTACGGGTTGGATGCGGTGATCATCCTCGACGCGGACAGCAACGAGCGGTTGGTCACCGAGGACCTCGATGAGTTGCTGAATCATCTTGAGCCGGTTGCCAAGTCACTGGGTTGCGCCGACGAGCTGGCTGCGGTGACCGACATCTACCGCGGCGGCGGTTCGTATCAGCGGCAGCGCCGGGTGGCCGAGGAGAACGACGGCGACCTCCGCGAAGTCGTGGACGCGCTGGTCGGCGAACTCGAGCTGTAGCTGCTCAGACCACCCGGATCGCGCTGGTATCGCCCCGCGGGTGAATTGCCTTGTAGTGCACCGTGACATCGGGCCAGGCCTGCATCTCGGTGACACCGTCCAGGCCACGGATGCTGTCGTCGAGCACCGCAAGCAGACCCTCCGCGCTCGCGGTCACCACCTCGGCCAGGACATCCCACCGTCCGGCGGTCAGCGCCACGTACGACACCGCGTCCACGCGGGTCAGCGCCTCGGCGACCTTCTGTGCGCCCGAGCGGCCGTCGGTCCGCAGGGCCACCCAACTGCAGTGCCGGTAGCCGAGCCGCAGCGGATTCGCGATGCACATCACCCGGGCCGCCCCGGAATCCACCATCCGGCCGTACCGGGAGCGGATCGTCGTCTCGGACAAGCCGAGCGCAGAAGCGAAGTCGCGGAAGGCGGCGCGGCCGTCGACCGCCAGCCGGGTGAGAATGGCCCGGTCGGTGTCGTCCAGCGGACGCGGCCGCACGCCACCGCCGGCGAGCTGACCCGACAGCCGGGCCTGTTGATAGTGCAGCCGCAGATATGGAAGCAGTTCGACCGAGCCGACCCCGGGCCGCGACGCGATCGTGCCGAACGCCACGTCGTGCAGCTCGCGGGCATCGGTGCAGACCAGTTCCAGCACCACTCCGAACGGCCCCGTCGTCGCCGTCACGTAGTCGGCTTCGGGCAGCAGGGCCAGCTCGGCGGCCAGATCGACCGGAGTGCGTGCCCCGTCGACGGTCAGCAGCGCCAGGCCCAGTGCGCCGAAGCCGAGCACGGCAGGATCGGTGACCGCTGCGATGGTGATGTAGCCCTCGCTCAACAGCCGCGAAACCCGGCGGCGCGCAGCCTTTTCCGTGATGTCGGCCCGGCGGCCCAGCTCCGCGTAGGGGATCCGGCCGTCGGCCTGCAGTAGTTCGATCAGGTGGCGGTCGACCGGGTCGAGATCGGCGTAGCCCGGATCGGACAGCAACGTGCGGGGTGCCTCAAGCTCCGCTGACGGTGGCATCACCTGAGGTTACCGGGTGCGGATGCCCCTGCTCGATTGACCAAACGGAAGACGAGGACGATCCTGGCCCCATGACGGTCTCACCGATGTTTCCGCTCGAAGTGGCGATGCTGCCCGGTCAGGAACTGCCGCTGCGGATCTTCGAACCCCGTTACGTGGCAATGGTGGGCGACTGCATGGCCATGCCGGAGCCGTCTTTCGGGGTGGTGCTGATATCGGCCGGGCGCGAGGTGGGCGGTGGCGACCGGCGTTGCGACGTCGGGGCGCGGGCCTCGATCGTGGATTGCCAGGAGTTCGGGGTCAGCAAGTACCGGCTGCTGTGCGTGATGGGGGAGCGCATCCGGGTGCGGCACTGGCTCGACGACGCCCCGTATCCGCGAGCCGAGATCGAGCCATGGCCCGACGACCCGGACAGCCCGGCCGATCCGGCCCGCATCCGCGACATCGAAGACCGGATGGTCGCGCTGCTCGACCGGATCGGCGAGGCGCGCGGTACACCGATTCGCAGCCGCGAGATCGTGGAGTCCGCCGGCGTCGACCCGGAGAACCGCTTGTACGCCTTGGCGTCCCGGTTGCCCATCGGGCCGGCCGACCGCTACTCGCTGCTGTCCGCGCCGTCGGAGGCGGCCCGCGTCGAAGTGCTCAGCGAAGCCCTCGACACGGTCGCCGCAATGGTGGAGTTCCAGCTGTCGGAATGAGCGCCGGCGCAGGGCTATTCGGTCAGAACACCTTCGACGAATTCGGTGGGCATGGTGCCGCCGGTGATCTCGGCGGGCATCGAGCGGTGGTAACGCGCCATCAGGTCATCGGCGGGCAGTGCCGCCACCTCCCAGCAATGCTGGCCCAGCCACTCGGTGACATCGGCGCGGTCCTCGATGAACCACAGGGCCTCCGGGTCGGGCATCTCGTCACCGCTCTCGGCTGCCTCGGCGCGCATCTGGGCGATCTGCTCACGGCGGCGGGCCAGGTTCTCCTCAGAGAAGAAGCCCTCACCGAAGGCCTCGACCGCGATCCGGCTGTCCCGCGCCGACAGTTCGGTGATGCGCTCGAACAGTAGATCTTGCGCCTCGGCCGGCAGGTAGGGCAGTAAACCCTCGACCGACCATGCCGTCGGCTCGGTGGGATCGAAACCCGCCTCCCGCAATGCTTCCGGCCAATCGTGTCGCAGATCGACCGGGACGGCGACGTGCCGGGCCTTGGGGGCGACCCGGTGGGCCGCCAGCACCTCGGCCTTGAACTGCAGCACCTGCGGCTGGTCGATCTCGAACACGACAGTGTCGTGGATCCACGGCAGCCGCCAGGCCCGGGCATCGAGGCCGGCCGCCAGGATCACCGCTTGGCGGATACCGGCCGCGCCCGCGGCGACGAAGAACTCGTCGAACCACTTGGTCCGGGACGCGGCGTAATTGCCGATGGCACGGATCCGCTCGGCCATCGCGCCGGTGGGTGGGCGCCAGCCCCGCTCCGCGGCGGCGTCGAGGAACAACTGTGCACACGGGTCGGTGAACAACGGGGATTCGGCAGTGGTTTCGTTGGCGCGAGCCAGCGCCACCCCGAGTGCGGTTTCGCCCACGCTCTCGGTGATGTCCCAGCTGTCGTCGCTAGTTCTGGCCATCGTTGCCAGTATCCCCGAACTCGGCCATCTCGTCCCGGGTCAGCAGATCGTCGCGGATGTTCTGCTCGCGATAGGCCAGCTGCCCGACGCGGTTGGCCACCACCGGTGCGGTGATCAACGTGAACAGGCCCGTGAGGATCACCATGCCGATGTCGGCGTGTCCGCGCAGCCGGATCGCCGCACCGGCCAGCACCAGCAGCAGGCCGAGCACCTGAGGCTTGGTGGCCGCATGCATCCGCGACAACGTGTCGGGGAAGCGAACCACGCCGATCGCGGCCGTCAGCGCCAGCGTGGACCCGCTGAGAATCAGCACCGCGGTGATGATGTCGAGTACGTTCATCGCGGCCCCCGCCGGGAGCGCAGCCGCGGACGCGGGTCGTCGGTGTCGGGCACACGGAACCGGGCCACGCTCACCGAGCCGACGAAACTGATCAACGCCAGCGCGGTCAGGCTGTAGGTGACCGTGGTGTCGAGGCTGAACGCCGCCCACGTGCCGATACCGCACATGGTTACGGCGATCAGAGTGTCCAGCGACACCAGGCGGTCCAGTGTGCTGGGCCCGGCCAGCACACGGAACATGGTGATCGTGGCGGCCGCGGTCAGCATCACCGCGGCGATGATCCACACGATGGTCATGCGTGCCCCGCCTCCCGCTCGGCCGACGGCCGCCAATCGCTCTCCCGCTCAAAGGCCGCCACCAGCAGACGCTCCACCTGTTCGACCTGACGGTAGAACCGCTGCACCGTGGCGTCCGAGCCGACGTCGATCAGGTGGACATAGAGGATGCGGCGGGCCTGGTCGATCTCGAGCACGATCGATCCGGGGATCAGGTTGAAGATGTTGACGGCCAGGGCCAGCACCAGATCGGACTTCAATGCGGGCAGATTGGCGCGCAGCACCGCCACCAGCGGCGGCGGGCCGGGGCGAATCGCCATCCAGGCCACCTGAACTGACGACAGCACCAGGTAATAGCCCACGAGCGCAACGAGTTTCAGCAGCGAGATCGGGTGCAGGCGGCCTTCGACCGGCACCGAGGGCAGCGGCAGCAGCACGGTGATGAGCACCGCGACGGCCAGGCCGCTGACCATGTTGGCGACCGTGATCTGGCCCCACAGCAGAACCCAGACCATCATCAGGAAGCACAGCAGCCAGACCCGCAGCGCGACGTGTCTCATCTGCGGTCTGGTCTTCGCGCGATCGCTCATCGGGGCTGTCTCCTCTTCGCGCGAGCGCTCATCGGGCCGTACCTCCCAGCACCGCCGAGATGTACTGTCCGCGATCGAGCACCTCGGCGGCCGACCGTTCGCCGTACCCGAAGATCGGCCCGGCCGCGATGGTCAGCGCCAGGCCCACCGCGATCAGCGCGCCCGTCGGCACCAGCATGCCGCTCGGCATCCGTCCCACGTTGTCGCGATCGGCGAACTCGACGTCCTGGGTGTCGTCGAGCAGCACCGAGGGCGCGGCCGCGGCCAGGTGGCCTTCCGGGGCGTCGGCCCGGGACCGCCAGAACGCCTTCGTCCACACCCGGGCCACCACGTACAGGGTCAGCAGGCTGGTGACGACGCCGCCGGCAACCAGCGTCCAGGCCAGTGCCGACCCGTTCTCGGCCCCGGCCTCCAGCAGTGCCACCTTCCCGATGAAGCCCGAGAACGGCGGGATGCCACCGAGATTGAGGGCGGGGACGACGAACACGAACGCCAGCAGCGGGCTGGCGGCGGCCAGACCGCCCAGCCGGTTGAGGGTGGACGCACCGGCCTGGCGCTCGATCAGCCCGACCACGAGGAACAGCGTCGTCTGCACGACGATGTGGTGGGCGACGTAGTAGATCGCACCCGACATGCCCAACTGGTTGCCCAGTGCCACGCCGAACACCATGTAGCCGATGTGGCTGACGAGTGTGAACGACAGCAACCGTTTGATGTCGCTCTGCGCGATGGCGCCGAGGATGCCGATCACCATGGTCAGCAGCCCGGCCACCAGCAGCACCGAATCCAGGCTGCCGCCGGGGAACAGCAACGCGTGGGCCCGGATGATCGCGTACACACCGACTTTCGTCAGCAAGCCGGCGAACACCGCGGTGACCGGGGCCGGCGCGGTGGGGTACGAGTCGGGCAGCCAGGTCGACAGCGGGAACACCGCCGCTTTGATGCCGAACGCCACCAGCAGCACTGCGAACAGCGCATTGCGGGTGCCCGCGGGCACGTCGTCGAGGCGCACCGCCAATTCGGCCAGGTTCAGCGTGCCGGTGGCGGCATAGACCAGCGCGATGCCGATCAGGAAGATCAGCGACGACACCATCGACACCATCACGTAGGAGATTCCGGCCCGGACCCGCTCCTCGCTGGCGCCGATGGTCAGCAGCACGAAACTCGCGGCGAGCAGCACCTCGAACCCCACGAAGAGGTTGAACAGGTCCCCGGCCAAAAACGCCGTGCAGACGCCCGCCGAGAGCACCAGGTAGGTGGGCAGGAAGATCGACACCGGCTGGCGTTCGTCGCCGTCGCGGATACCCTGCCCGATGGCGTAGGCGACCACCGCCAGCAGCACGATCGACGACACCACCAGCATCAGGGCCGAGAGCCGGTCGACCACCAACGTGATGCCCAGCGGCCCCATGCCGGGCACGGTCTGCCCCCAGCCACCGACATGCAGCGCCAGGGTTCCGTCGCGGTCGGCCAGGTAGACCAGCGCCGCGCAGACCGCCACCACGGCGGCCAGGGCGAGCTGAGTGATCACCCGCTGCAGCCGCGGCCGGCGCCCGGCGATCAGCGTGAGCGCCGCGGCCAGCGCGGGGATCAACACCGGCAGCGGGATCAATGCCTGGGCGGTCACTTCGAACCCTCGAATCCGGGCAGCGCGTCGAGCTCGTCGGGGGCGTCGGTGTCGCGGCGGGCGTCGGGTTGGGGCACCGGTTCGTATTCGTCCTCGGTGCCGGCCTGCTGCGAGACGCGGGTGTCCTCGGGGTCGTTGCTGACTTCTTCGACCGTGGTCAACCGGTAGGACCGGTAGGCCAGCGCGAGGACGAACGCCGCGATACCCATGCTGATCACGATCGCCGTCAGAATCATGCCCTGGGCCAGCGGATCGGCGGTGGTGGTGGCACCGTTGCTGGTGCGCCCCCGGATCGGCGGATTGCCGCCCGCGCCACCGACCGTCAGGATCAGCAGATTCACCGCATTGCCGATCAGCAACAGGCCCAACAACATTCGGGTCAGGTTGCGTTCCAGTAGCAGATACACGCCGGTGCTCGTCAGGCCACCGATGATGATCAGCGGAATCAGGAAAGTGGTCATCGCGCCACCGCCTGCGTGGTGGCCGAATGCGGCGCCTGGGCCGGGCCGCCGGCCAGATCCGCGTCCACCCGTGCGCCGAGGCTGCGCAGTACGTCGAGCACCAGGCCGACCACGATGAGGTACACCCCCAGATCGAAGAACAGTGCGGTCACGAGCTTGACGTGACCGAACACCGGGATGTCGAACTGCAGCACCGCCGACGACAGGGCGGGCGCGCCCAGCAGTATCGACATGACCGCGGTCCCGGCCGAGAGCCCCAGGCCGGTGCCCAGGATCTTGCCCGCATCGAGCGGCAGCGTCTCACCGAGTTCGAATCGGCCGCCGGCCAGATACCGCAGCACCAACGCCAGGCCCGCGGTCAGACCGCCGGCGAAACCGCCGCCGGGGGTGTTGTGCCCGGCGAAGAAGAAATACGCGGACAGCACCATGATGAGCGGGAAGATCACCCTGGTGGCCACCTCCAGCACCAGTGACCGATGCCGCGGGTCGCGCAGTTCCGAGCCGCGCAGCCAGGTGACGTCGCCGATGGCCGGGCTGTAGGCGCCGATCGGCCCGATGTCGGGCTGGCCGACGGCCGTGCTGACCCGCGGGGCCGCGCCGAACCGGCGGTGCCGGAACACCAGTGACGCGACGCCGGTCGCCGCCACCAGCAGCACCATGATCTCGCCCATGGTGTCCCAGGCGCGGATGTCGACGAGTAGGACGTTGACCGTGTTGGCGCCCTGCCCGCGGTAATACGCGGCATCCGGCAGCAGCTCGGCGATGCCCGCGCCGGTGCGGGCGGCCATCGCGTAGACGGCCAGTGCGGTGACCGAGGCGCCCACCGCGAGGGCCAGCAGGACCCGCGGGACGCGATGGCTGTTGATCTTGGCGGCGTCGGCCTCGGCGGGCAGGGTACGCAGCACCAGCACGAAGATCACCAGAACCAGTGTCTCGACCAGGAATTGGGTCAGCGCCAGGTCGGGCGCGCCGTGGAAGGCGAATATCGCGCCGCACCCGTAGCCCGTCACGCCGACCAGCAGCACTGCGGCCAGGCGGTTGCGCATCACGGTCGCCCCGATGGCGGCGGCCAGCATCAGCAACCCGACCACCACCTGCAGTGGCGTGTCCCAGAGCGCGAAATCGGGTCGGTCGCGGGTGCCGAGGACAAGCGTTGCGATCGGCAACGCCACCAGCGTGCAGAGGATCACCGACTGCGTCGCCGGCAGCGAGCCGCGCTGCGTCGAGCCGGTCAGCCGCAGCGAAAGGACGTCCAGCCCACGGATGGTCGCGTCGTACATCCGGTCCGCGTTGCCCAGCGGCTGGTAGGCGAACCGGGTGCGGGGCAGGCGGCGGCGGCCGAAGAAGACCGCGGTGCCGACGGTGAGCACCACCACCGACAGCAGCAGCGGCAGACCCAATCCGTGCCACAGCGCCAGGTGATAACCGGACCCGCCCGGCATGGTGTCGGCGTATTCGTCGAGCACCGAGTCCATACCTTCCGGCCACAACCCGAAGGCCAGACCCGCGGCGGCGAGGATGGCCGGTGGTGTGAGGAAAGTGATTGAGGGCCGATGCATTTCGGCGACGCGCGTGCTGGGTTCGTCCAATCCTTTGGACGCGAACGCACCCCATAGGAACCGCAGGCTGTAGATGGTGGTGAACACCGAGCCGACGACGATGCCGGTCAGGACCCACGGCGCCGCCGAGCCCAGCGCCTGGCTGTGCAGCACGGTCTCCAGGTCGGCCTCTTTGGCGACGAACCCGAAGAACGGTGGCAAGGCGGCCATGCTTGCCGCGGCGCCGACGGCGATGATCAGCAGCGGACGGTGTCGGCGGCCGAGCCCGGCCAGCCTGCGGATGTCGCGAGTACCGGTGGCATGGTCGATCACACCGACCACCATGAACAACGCCGCCTTGAACATCGCGTGCGCGCACAGCATGGCCAGCCCGGCCAGCATCATGTCGCTGCCGCCGGACCCGACCATCACGGTGATCAGGCCCAACTGACTCACCGTGCCGAAGGCCAGGATCAGTTTGAGGTCGTACTCGCGCACGGCCCGCCAACCCGCCAGCAGCATGGTGGCCAGGCCGAGCCCCACCACCATGGGACGCCACAGCGTGGTGTCGGCGAATCCGGGCGTCATGCGCGCCACCAGGTAGACGCCGGCTTTCACCATGGCCGCGGCGTGCAGGTACGCGCTCACCGGAGTCGGCGCGGCCATGGCGCCGGGCAGCCAGAAGTGCATCGGCACGATGGCCGACTTCGACAGGGCACCGACCAGGATCAGCGCCACGCCGATGGAGGCAGCCGTACCGGTGGGCGGCGCGGCGATCAGTTCGGACAGCAGATAGGTGCCGGCCAGGTTGCCCAGCACGATGATGCCGACCAGCATGGCCAGCCCACCGAAGGTGGTGACGAGCAGTGCCTGTGTGGCGGCCCGGCGGCTGGTGGCCCGCTCGGCGTAGTGGCCGACGAGCAGGAACGACAGCACCGTGGTGGTTTCCCAGAAGATGTAGAGCACCAGCATGTTGTCGCTGACGACCAGGCCGAACATCGACCCGGAGAAGGCGACCAGCTCGGCGGCGAAGCTGGGCAGCCGCTTCTCAATCTTCCCGTCGTGATGGTGGAAGTATTCGCCGCAGTAGAAGAGGACGAGAGCGCCGATGGCCAGCACCAGCACGCTCATGATCGCGGCGAGCGAATCGAACCGCAGGGTGATGTCCATCGACAGCTCGGGCACCCACGGGATGTGCAGGGTGGGCACGTGCTCGGCGTCGGGCCAGTTCAAGCCGACCCACAGCAGGGAGAACAACGGCACCAGCGCGAGCGGATAGAACGCCATCCGCCCCCATCTGGCCACCAGAAGCGGCGCCAGCGCGGTTGCGACCGCGTGGGCGAGCAGAACGGCGAGCATGGCACTCCGATCGGGTTGGGGTCGGGGTGTCAGCCTTGTATGGCTTTCGGGCTTTGGTTGCCCATTCTACGTGGGCCGTTGTCGATACGATCAGGCTGCAGAGCAGTCGCGGCGGCAGGGGGTGAATTGCCGTGGCAACCAATGGGGTTCTGATGGTCGGCGCCGGACCGACCGGTTTGATGCTCGCCTGCGAGCTCGCCCTGGGCGGGGTGCCGGTGACGGTGCTGGAGGAGCGCACCTCGACGCCCAACATCACCCGAGCGTTCGCCGTGCATGCGCGGACCCTGGAACTGCTCGACGGCCGCGGACTGGTCGACGAGTTGCTGGACCGCGGTCTCAAGGTGGCATCGGTGGCCCCGCCCGGTGGGGCCACGCTCGACCTGAGCGAGCTGCCGACCCGGTTCGGCATGGTGTTGATCGTCCCGCAGAGCGGCACCGAACATGTCCTGGAGGCCCTGGCCGGCGAACTCGGTGTCCAGGTGCGCCGGGGTGCCGAGGTGGTGGGACTGCGCCAGGACGACACCGGGGTGAACGTGGAGTTGACGGGCGGGGAGACGCTGCGCGCCGAGTACGTGGTCGGCTGCGACGGAGCGCACAGCACGGTACGGCGGCTGGTCGGCATCGACTTCGTCGGCAAACAGTACGAGACCCACATCCTGCTCGCCGACGTCCGGTTGGCCTCGCCGCCGGAGGAAACACTGTTCGCCCAAACGAGTACCGAGGGCGTTGTGCTGTTCGTCCCGTTCGGGGACGGCTGGTTTCGCGCCATCGCGTGGGACCGGCTGCGCGAGCAGGCGCCGCTGGAGGAGCCGGTGACGCTCGACGAGATGCGCGACGCGTTCCGCCGGATCGCCGGCGACGACTACGGCATGACCGAGATGCGCTGGAGCTCACGGTTCCTCAGCGAGCGCCGTCAGGCCCGGCATTACCGGTCAGGTCGGGTGTTCCTGGCCGGCGATGCCGCGCACGTGCACTCCCCGCTCGGTGGGCAGGGGATGAACACCGGGCTCGGGGACGCGTTCAACCTGGGCTGGAAGCTGGCCTTGGCCGTCCGCGGCCAGGCGCCGCCCTGGCTCCTGGACAGCTATGAACGCGAACGCCATCCCGTCGGCGCCGCCGTGCTGCGGTTGACCGATGCGTTCAACCAGGTGGTGCTGAGTTCGGCCGCCACCCGGCGGGTGCGGGTGATGATCTTGGGGATCGTGCTGCGTATTCCGCGGACCCGGCGTTTCCTCGCCGAGCGGCTCAGCGGTATCGGTATCGCCTATCCGCGCTCCAAGGGCGAGGACTGGCTGGTCGGACGTCGGATGGCCGATGTGAACTGCGGTGGAACACGGTTGTACGAGTTGCTGCGGGCCGGGAAGTTTGTGCTCGTGACCGCCGCGCCGGTCGATGTCGGTGACTGCGACGTGGTGCAGGCGGTCGACAATCGGCCCGAGCTGCCGGATGCGGTACTCGTCCGGCCGGACGGCTATGTCGCGTGGGCCAGCGAGCGGTTACCGCATCCCGCCGAGGTGCGTGCCGCGATTGCGCACTGGACGTCCGCGTCAGGGTGAGGCGGGTCAGCCGATCCGTCCCGGGTGCGTCGAACCGTGTGCCCACACCGGAATGGCATGGGACACAACGCCGATGCCCCAGCCCATCATCGGCCACACCGGCCAGAAGTACCACCCGCCTCCGCCGAGGCCGACGGCCAGCCAGATGCCGAGCATGAGCAGTGACCCAGCGAGGTAGGCGGCCAGGTGAATGCGGACGCTCAGCCGGGCAGCCCGCTGTTGGGCGGCGTGGCGGCGGGGGTCGTTCCGCCGCAGCCGGTTGACCGGCAGGTCGGCGACGAGTCGACGCAGTTCCTCTGTGGTCTGGGAGCGGAATGTCGCCTGAAGCCGGTCTTCGTATTCCGGCATGGTCAGGTAGCCCTGGGAGAGGGCCTGGCCCAGGTCATTGGCGGTCCGTTCGCGCTCCCGATCGCCGGCGCGGGCGGTTTCAACGGTGTGTAGGGCGGTGTCGGCCATCTCAACTCCCGTGAATCTAGTCGGTGACTAGTTACACTCTCGCACTAGAACTTGTCACCGTCAAGATGCCGTCCTGGCCGCTTCCCGTTCGGCCAGTTCGCGCAGCGTGAGCAGTTGCTTGCGCATCATCACCAGATCGCCCATCGCCAGCGCCCAGCCGATGATCCGCGGGCCCTCGAAACGGATCCTGACGTGTAAGCGCGTGCCCTCGGCGCTGCTCCGGACCGCGTACGTCACGGTGACCTTCCCGGACTGCAGCGTGAGATGCTCGACCTCGGCGAACGAGCGCAAGGTGAACATCTCCATGAATTTCTGGCCGACCTCGAGTCGCGTGAGTTCGGGATCTCGGATGCGCGGGCTGCGCCGGCCGAGGTTGTCGAGCAAGTCGTAGCTGTAGGGCGCGACGCGCAACTGACAGAGCCAGGCGAACACCGTTGCCGGCGGCGCGTCGATGCTGATCGCGCGGTCCGCGCTGACGGTGGCGCCCGGGGCGAGGGCGTCGCACGGTAGGGCGCTTTGTTGTTCCTGCGCCGTGGCGCCCCAATTCAGGATCACGCCATCACCTCCGGGCGTGGGCGCAATTGCCCCGCAATACGTTTGAGGGCCTGGCGCACCGCGATCACATGGATGCCAGAGCTGATCACCAGGGCGCGGTAGACCTTTCCGTGGATACCCGGGAAGGCGGCCCAGGTTTGCGAGCGAACCCGGGTGCGGTGCGGGCCGAGGTGGTCGAGCTCGAAGACCCATTCGTAGATCGAGAACGGGTGACGGCCCTTGAGGATCAGGCGTTTTCGTGGGGTGCACTCGCCGATCGCGAATCCGAGCGGGGCCCGCGGCTCGGCCGGGTCGCTGCACAGCGTGCGCAGGACTGCCGCCCATGTCGTTGCCGCGTCGGCGTCGACGGTTATGGCATGCTCATCGATATAGGGTAAACGTTCCATATAGAAGGACTGTACTAGATCATGGCACCTCCGCGGAAGCATGAGACCGATGCGATCTTGGATGCCACGCGGGCGCTCGTGCTCGCGGAAGGGCCCAGGGCGGCAAGCGTTGCCGCGATCGCCAAGGTCAGCGGGGCCCCGGCGGGCACGCTGTATCACCGATTCGGCAACCGCAACGGTGTGCTCACCGCGGCCTGGCTGCGGGCGCTCGAGCGGTTCCAGTCCCGGGCGATGGCGGCGGCCGGGGATGACTCGGTCGAGGCGGCGGTCGCTATGGGTGTGGCTGCCGTTGGGTTCGCCCGCGAGGTCCCCGACGATGCCCGCTTGCTGTTGACCATCCGGCCCAGAGACCTGCTCGACGGCGCACCCGACGACGAGTTCAACGCGACGCTGTCGGCGATGAACGCGCCCCTCATCGAGCGGTTACGCGAGTTGGCGCGCGCCATCTTCGGCAACGACGACGCCCGCACGATGGATGCGATGGCCCGGGCCGTGGTCGACCTGCCCTATGCGGTGGTGCGTCGCCATGCCAACGATGCCGAGTTACCGCCGTGGATCGAGGAAGACCTGGCCGATGCGGTGCGGAAGTTGTTGACGGTCGGGTGACGTGGCTCGCTTAACGCGGAGGCATCTGGCCGTTGAGGTTGTCACCCTGTTGCTGGTCGGTGCTGACGTAATCGGTGGCTGCCTGGTTCAGCTTGACGGCGAGGTCTGTCGAGATGAGATGCATCTTCTCGGCGGCTTCGCGACGCGCCGACTCTGCCGATCGCAATGCCAACGCGGTGGCCGAGCACACTAGGCCGTGGGTCTGGAAAACGTGGCCGGAAGCTCCATCGGGTGCTGATTTGGCCATCTCGATCTGCGATGCAGCTTGCTGCTGAGGTGTGGCCTTCGAGCGGATCTGATCGGATACGGTGAGTGCCGGTTGGGTCATGGGCAGCCTCTCGTCGGTAGGGCTCGAGCAAAGTTAAGCGGGACCGAATCCGCCGCCTGGCATCTCGGCATTTGACGCGATGGATTGGTACTCCGATGTGATTCCTCTGATCGTGCGCGCGTGCTCGCCGGCATGTTCGGTCATCAGGGACACTCGTTGGGTAGCGAAGGGGACCGTACCGGAGACCGCGGCGATCTCGATCATGGTTGAGATGACCTGTCCGCCATACGGTATGAGCTTGGCAGCCAGTGCGGGCGCGATGGCGGCGCTCAGTATCGTCTGGCGCTTTGACACGAATTCGCGCGTGTTGTCGACCTGGCCGGCTTCTTCGGCCAGCACCTTTTGGATCGCCATGTCCTTGGAGTACATGTCGGCTGTGCGGGCCTGTTGTTCTTTGTTGCGGTCACCGTAGGCGTTGGACGCGTCCCCGGTCCAATCGTCAGGGGGTGCAGATTGCAGTAGGGATGCGTTGGCAGACATGAATTGGTCTGCGCCCCGGGTGAATCTTTCACCGTCCTCTGGCCGCCCAAACCCCAACATGTTGCTTTCGAGGGTCAGGGCGACAAGTCCTGCATTGATAATGGGCGTTCCAGCGCCCTTAGCGAAGCTCTTGAGGCTTTCTGCGGAGGATGCCGCGCCTGACGCGGCTGCCGATTTGGCCATCAACTGCGCGCCTTCAGTGGCAACTAGCTGCCCCATTGACATGAGATCGGTACCGATTCCGGCCATGGCCCACGGCACGCTCGACTTCGCGCCATTAGCGTGGTCGGCGATACCGTAAGCGTAATTACCCTGTAGGTAATAGAAGGCTCCGACGCTCATATCAAGATCCCATCCGCTCGGCTCGTCGGCGATCCTAACACCATCGAGAACTGTGAGAATGCACCAAAATTCGGCCAAAACCTCAGGTGGTGGCGTCTAGTGGGACGTAGGGTCAGGGCTCGGGTCGATCGGCCCGGGGGATCGGCAGATGGATCAGAGCGCGACCGTCCGTGAGTTCGTCCCGTTGCTCGGGATGTTGCCAATAGAAGCGGACCATTTCGATAAGTGCCGTTCCTTTTGGCGTATACGTCCCGGGTGCTTCCATCAACAGTGCCTTTCCATTTTTTAGGGTGACAACCATTGGATTCCAAAAACGTTCTTCGTTCGGTAATTTGTCAGCGATTCCTTTGACGTCTTCCCATTTTGCAGACTTCGGCGCAATAAATCCCGCAAATTCGACGCCGTCAGGGCTGAGAAATAGATAACTCAGTCCGCCCTGTGTTGAATCTTTGAGCCAGAGCCATGCCATAGGTACCGCTGCGGCCCCGAAGGCGATAGGAAAAACGTGCCGGACATCGCCGAGCGGTAGATAGAGGACGCCAATGACCCATGCGGCGAACATGAGCCCCATGGACAGCGTTCCGGCGACAAGCAATCTGTGCATGTTCTTCGTGATACGGACATCGGGACGGATGACCGTTCCTGCGCCGTCGAATGATGTCTGGACGGAGACGTCCTTCGACGCACGCAATACGGAGATCAGATAGAAGCATGTCAGTGATAGCCCTAAGGCGACGATGACGGTGATGAGGGAGAACTGGATAGCTGCGAAGCCTGCCCATATCCAACAGACAGCGGCAAGCATTGCCGAAAGGCCGATTCCGAATCTCCTGGTGAACGTTTCCACTTCGCCCCTCGTCTGGCCCCGCCGATATGTGGGTATGGTTTGGCTCATGGATGATACGGCCGGAGCTTCAAGGGTTGTCGCAGCAAGTCGAGAGGTCGCCGCGCCGGCGGAGGTCATCTTCGAGCTGATCGCCGACCCGTCCCAACAGCCTCGCTGGGATGGCAACGACAACCTGGCGCAGGCTCCGTCCGGACAGCGGGTTCGTGCAGTCGGCGATGTGTTCGTCATGACGATCACCCAGGGCAGTGACCGTCAGAACCACATTGTGGAGTTCGAGGAAGGCCGGCGGATCGCGTGGCGGCCGTCGGAGGTTGGTAAGGAACCCCCGGGCCACCTGTGGCGCTGGGAGCTGGAACCATTGGGCGACAACAGAACTTTGGTCACCCACTCGTATGACTGGTCGCAGTTGACGGACGAGAAGCGCTTGGTGCGGGCACGGGCCACGACCGCCGACAAGCTGCGGGGTTCCATCGATCGGTTGGCTGCACTCGCCGAAACATAAACCGCCGGTATCTGTTTCGGCGCATCCACCTCAACTTTCACAGCTCGGCGCGCGCGTCGTTGTGCCCGCCTATGCGCGACAATCCAGCGACAATCGCCACATGGGCAACAATGGTGAGCATTTGTCGCAGACCGCTTCTCTACTCTCGTCACATTCGCGCCATTTAGCCTCGTGTGCAACAGATTTCGTAGTGCCCGCCTTTTAGCGACAGAGTCGCTAGAAGGCGGGCACTGGACTGAGGAGGCTCATGAGGTGCTCGTTGCGTCAGTGGCTGGTGCGACAAACGCTTGTGGGGTGGCTGATACCGAAGTGGCTCAGGAGGCGATTGTCGCTCGATTGTCGCGCATAGGCGGGCAGATCAGGTAGCGCGTTCGGCTCGGTGACAGTAGGTGCAAATGTGAATCGTGGGTCGGATGGCGGATCGGCCCCTACAGTTCGCGCGGGACGGGTCGGCTTGCGTAGGTTGGCTGGCCCGCGGCTTGGCAGCGTTGTCGGCCGGCCGCTGCCACGGTCGGAGACTCTCTACCTCCCGGCCGCGAACTCCCGCAACGACTGCACCTGCGCGGCATCCAGGGACGGCCGCACGGTCTCGCGGGCCTTGGCCACATCCGCCGCGGTGACGTCGGCCGCGTCGATGGACCGGCGCATCGCCGTCAGGGCCGCCTCGCGCAGCAGCGCCACGCAGTCGGCCGCGCTGTAGCCGTCCAGCTCGGACGCCAGGGTGTCGAGATCGACGTCGGCGGCCAGCGGAATGGATTTGCCGCTGGTGCGCAGGATTTCACGTCGGGCGTCGGCATCGGGTGGTTCGACGAAGACCAATCGTTCCAGCCGGCCGGGCCGCAGCAGGGCGGGGTCGATGAGGTCTGGACGGTTCGTCGCGCCCAGCACCACCACGTCGCGCATCGGTTCGATGCCGTCGAGTTCGGTCAGCAGTGACGCCACCACGCGGTCGGTCACGCCGGAATCGAAGCTCTGCCCGCGGCGGGGTGCCAGTGCGTCGATCTCGTCGAGGAACACCAGTGACGGCGCGGAATCCCGGGCACGGGCGAACAGTTCGCGTACCGCCTTCTCCGACGAGCCGACCCACTTGTCCATCAGCTCAGCGCCTTTGACGGCGTGTACCGAGAGCCGACCCGAGCTGGCCAGCGCGCGCACCACGAACGTCTTGCCGCAGCCAGGCGGTCCGTAGAGCAGCACGCCGCGTGGGGGCTCCACGCCCAGGCGCTGGAACGTGTCGGGATGCTGCAGCGGCCATAACACCGCCTCGGTGAGGGCCTGCTTGGTCTCGACCATGTCGCCGACGTCATCGAGCGTGATCGAGCCGACCGTCACCTCCTCGGCCGCAGATCTCGACAGCGGCCGGATCACGGTCAGCGCCCCGGTCAGGTCCTCCTGCCACAGCACCGGTTCGTTGCCGTCGGCGCTGGCCCGGGATGCGGCCCGCAGGGCGCCCTCGCGGACCAGGGCGGCCAGATCGGCGACCACGAAACCTGGTGTGCGGTCGGCGATCTGGCCCAGATCTAGCTCGGCGGTGGGAACGCCGCGCAGCAACACCTCCAGTAGCGCCTTGCGGGTGGTGGCGTCGGGCAGGGTCAGGGCCAGCTCACGGTCACACAGATCCGGCGCGCGCAGTCGGGGATCCACCCCGACGGGCATGGCCGATGTCGCGACGAAGGCCACGCCGCGGGTGGCCACCGCATCGCGCAACTCGGAGATGATCAAGGCCGCAACCGGTTCCGGAGGGCGGTCGGCCGCCGCGGGCAGCAATGCGTCGACATCGGAGATCAGCAGCACGCCGCCGCCGTCGCGCACGGTGGCCACCGCCCCGGAAACCCGGCTCAGCCGTTCATCGGCGGCCAGCGCCCCGACTTCGGGTCCGTCGAGTTCGATCAACCGACGCTCGGCGCAGACGGTGCGCACCATGGTGGCCTTGCCGACGCCGGCTGGGCCCGACACCAGGACACCGAGATTGGGCGTGGCGCCGAGGGTTTCGAGAAGTTCGGGTTCGTCCAGAGACAGCTTGAGCCACTCGGTGAGCTTGCCGGCCTGGACGTGGGAGCCCTTGAGATCGTCGAACTTGACCGCCGGTGCGGTGCGGGCGGGCGTGACCGTGTGGGCCCCAGTGGATTCGGACGGGCCCGGCTCACCGCCCGAAACACCCGAAACGCCGGCCCCCCAGGACACCAACGAATTCGGCTGGATGCTCACCGGGCCGGCCGGGTCAACCCCGGTCACCGTCAAAAGCTCAGAGGTCCAGGTGATTCCGACGGAGGATGCCAGTGCGGAGGTGGCCGCCGACGTCGAGGTGCCCGGGCCCAGATCACGTGGCAGCAGGGACACCGTGTCGCCGACGGTCATCACCTTGCCCAGCAGGGCTTGGCGCAGGGTCGCCGACGAAATCGAGTCGGTTGCCAGCCGGGATCCGGAGACGGTCACCGCCCGGGCGCCGTACACGGTCACCGGCGCCACGATCACCGTGGCGTTCTCGGGTATCCCGGCGTTGGACAACGTCACATCGTCGAGCAGGGCGGTGCCGGTCGGGGTGCCGCGCGGGGCGACGCCGACGACGGCCGCAGTGGTGCGCGAACCGGTCAGCGAGACGGCGTCCCACTCGCGGATGCCGAGGGCGGCGATGGCCTCCGGATGCAGCCGGACCACGCCGCGGCGGGAGTCGAGGGCGGAGGTGTTCAGCCGTGCGGTGAGGCGCAGATGACCGAGCGCAGGATCTTCGTCGACCTCGAGCTCGGACATGTCAGCGTCCCGGCTTCCGCAGGCCAAGCCGCGCCATCGACCGCCGATGCGGCTGGGCCCGGCGAATGGCGCGCCGGGTGGCGCGACGCTGTTGCGGCTTGTCGTCCCAGGATTCGGGGTGGCTGGCCACCCACTTCTTGGTGCGCACCGCGAACGGGATGTGGATCACGTAGGCCACGATGATCACCATGATCACGATGTAGCCGTAGAACACCGACGCCGCCACGCCGATCGCGACGAGGGCGAGCAGCGGCGCCACCATGTTCGGCGGCACAGAGAAGGTGTGGATCTTTCGCATCGGGATCCGGCTGACCACCAGCAGCGAGACGCCGATCATCCAGATCGACACCGCCCACTCGCTGGTCCACCAGCCTTCGCCGAACTGCATCTTGGCGGCCAGCAGACCGATCGCACCGATGGCGCCGGCCGGCGCGGGCATCCCGACGAAGTACTCCTTCTCGTACGCGGGCTGATCCACGTCGAGCAGCGCATTGAACCGGGCCAGCCGCAACACGATGCACACCGCGTACAGCAGCACCACGATCCAGCCGACCCGCGAATTCGACAGCAGCGTGCCGTAGACGATGAAAGCCGGTGCCACACCGAAGTTCACCGCGTCGGCGAGGGAGTCGATCTCCTCGCCCATCTTGGAGGTGGCGTTGAGCATCCGGGCCACCCGGCCGTCCAACGCGTCCAGGATCGCCGCGACCGCCAGGAACGCCATCGATTCGGTGGGCCGGCCGTCGAGCGCCATCTTGACCGCCGACAGACCCAGGCAGATCGCGGCCACCGTCATCGCGCTCGGCAGCATCCGCACGGTGAACGACGGCGGTCTCATGCGGCCCTTGATCAATGACGGGGGTCGCATGCGGGGTTTGATCATGGCAGCTCCGCGAGGACAGTCTCTCCGGCCAGCGTCCGCTGGCCCTGGGTGACGAGCAGTTTCGAACCCGCGGGCAGGTAGGTGTCGAGCCGGGAGCCGAACCGGATCAGCCCGTACGTCTCCCCGATGTCGAGCTTGTCGCCGACGTGCGCGTTGCACACGATGCGGCGGGCCACCAACCCGGCGATCTGGACGGCGATCACCTCGGTGCCGTCGGGCGTGCGGATGACGACGCTGTTGCGTTCGTTGTCCTCGCTGGCGGCCTCGAGTTCAGCCGAGTGGAAGCGGCCGGGACGGTGCTGCACCGCGACCACGTCACCGCCGATCGGTGCCCGCTGCACATGGGCGTCGAGCACCGAAAGGAAGATGCTGACCCGCGGCAGTGGGACGTCCGGCAGGCCCAGCTCGGCCGGTGGAACGGCATCCTGGATCAGGCACACCAACCCGTCGGCGGGGGCCACCACCACGCCGGGACGGGTGGGTGGCACGCGGGGCGGGTGGCGGAAGAACGCCGCGTTCGCCCCGGCAGCCAACAGGCCCGCGCGGCGCACCCAGCGGTGCTTGCGGCCCAGGGCCGCCACGGCGAGGCTGGCGCCGACGAAGGGCAGTCCGGCCGAATGCATCGGCGGAACACTGGTTCGCACCAGCGCCGCGAGGCGTTCTGGTCCGGATTGGAGATCGGGGCGTCTGGCCATCGGGAGGATTCTACGTGCGGTCGGCGGCGGTATCGCTAGCTCAGGTCCCAGACGGGAACCGCTGACCCGGCCGTAAGTTCGGTGATGTCCTCGGAGATCTCCAACAGGCAGTTCGCCGAGGCGAGCCATCGCAGGTGATGGGAAGCCGGGGGACCGTAGCTGCTTACCGAATCCCCGGCGAGCACTCCTCGGCGGAACTGCCGCTTCCCGCGCGGCGAGGTCACGTTCTCGGTCAGCCGTGCGGTGCGCCGCGGCCGGTCCGGTGCGGTGTGGCCCATCGCGGCCCGCAGTGGGGACCGCACGAACACCTCGAACGAGACCAGGGCACTGACGGGGTTGCCGGGCAGCGTGACGATCGGAACCCCGTCGACCGTGCCCGCGCCCTGCGGCATGCCGGGTTGCATTGCCACCTTGACGAACTCGACCTGATCCGACAGAGAGTCCTTGACGACCTCGTACGCGCCGGCGCTCACCCCGCCGGTGGTGATGATCAGGTCCGCATCGGTGGCATGTGCGGCCAGTGCGGCCCGGAACGCGTCGACATCGTCGGCCGACATCGGCGCGATGGTGGCCACGGCGCCGGCATCGCGGACCGCGGCGGCCAGCATCACCGCGTTCGACTCGTAGATCTGTCCGGGCTGCAATTCGGTGCCGGGGGCCACCAGTTCGGTGCCGGTGGACATCACCATCACCCGCTGCGGCGGCAGCACCGGCAGGGTCGGCAGCCCCAGCGCCGCGGCCAGTCCCAGTGCTGCCGGGCTGATCACCTGACCGGCATGCAGCACGGCGGTGCCCGCCGTGACGTCCTCACCGGCGCGGCGGACGTGCTGTCCCGGCCGCGCGGCCGCGCGAATGGTCACGGTGTCCGTCGCGCCGTCGGTGGCCTCGACGGGTATGACGGCGGTGGCGCCGGACGGCAGCGGCGCACCGGTCATGATGCGGTGCGCGGTCCCCGGCTGCAGCGTCAGCAGATCCGTACGACCGGCCGGGATGTCCTCGGCGACCGGCAACCGGACGGGGCTGTCCTCGGTGGCGGTCGCGATGTCGTCGGCGACGACGGCGTAGCCGTCCATCGCGGAGTTGTCGAAGCCGGGCAGCGACAGCGGGGCGACGACGTCTTCGGCCAGCACCAGCCCGAGCGTCTCATTCAGTGGAAGGTTCTGTGCCGCACGGGCTTTGATCAGCCCGGCGACCACCTTCTGGTGTTCTTCTACGGTCCGCATCATCACACCGGGAAGCTGACGCCGGTGAGCTCTTCGGACACCGTCCAGAGCCGGCGCTGCAGGTCTTCGTCATGCGACTGCTTGCTGGAAGACACGAGCTTCGGATAGCCGACCATCTCGCGGAAACCGGACGGACCGTAGTACTGGCCGCCACGCACATCTGGATCGGTGGCCGCACGCAACGTGGCGAGCGCGCCCTTGGCGGGGCTGTTGGTGAACAGGCCGGCGAGCTGGTTGTAGCCCGGCAGCCCGGTGCCCGGGATATGGCGCATGAGTTCGGTGTTGGACAGGCCGGGATGGGCGGCCACCGCGATGGTCTTCTCGTTCTTGGCGGCCAGCCTGCGCTGCAGTTCATAGGTGAACAGCAGGTTGGACAGCTTGGACTGCCCGTAGGCGGCGACGCGGTTGTAGCTGCGTTCCCACTGCAGGTCGTCGAAATGGATCGCGGCCTGGATGCGGTGCGCGACGCTAGCGACCGCGACGACGCGCGACCCGTCCACCGGGAGCAGGTGATCCAACAGCAGCCCGGTCAGTGCGAAGGCCCCGAGGTGGTTGGTGCCGAACTGCAGCTCGAAGCCGTCCACGGTGGTCTGCTTGGGCGGGTACATCACCCCGGCGTTGTTGATCAGCAGGTCGATCCGCGGATACGCCCCCTTCAGTTCGTCGGCGACGGCTCGCACCGAGTCCAGCGAGCCCACATCCAGCTGCTGCAGCTTGAGGTCGGCCTTGGGTGCGGCGGCAGTGATCCGCTCGACGGCCTGACGGCCCTTGTCCAGGTTGCGTACCGCGACGACGACGTGCGCGCCCCTGGCGGCGAGCACACGCGCGGTCTCATAGCCCAGACCGGTATTGGAGCCGGTCACGATCGCGACCCGGCCAGACTGATCGGGGACATCGGCTTCGGTCCACTTGGAGTTCGCACTCATGGCTCGAACTCTACGGGGATGCCGTTGCGCCTCACACCGCTGCGATCAGGGATTCCGGCGACCGGGTCCGCATCACGTGGTCGATGTGGATCTGGCCGGCGATGAACCGCCCGTTGTCCGCGACGGCGGCCAGCCCGGTGCGGGCCAGCGAGTTACCGTCGGGCAGCCCCGCGTAGTACAGGCCGGGCAGGGCGCCGAGGATGCCGCCCTGCTGAAGTGGGACCCCGTTCTCATCGAGCGCATGAGCGGGCAGGATCCGATAGTCGGCACGAAACCCCGTGCACCACACGATGGTTGAGATGCCGTGCTGACGCAGGTCGAGCCGGGTTCCGAAGCCTGCGATCGCATCGAGATTCACCGCGGGTGCAGTTGCGGGGTCGGGTGCGACGAAGCCGCGGTCGCGCAGTCCGGCGTCGATCTTGTTGATCACCGCACGGAATGAGAGCGCGGATTCCTCGGCGATGTCGATGAGGTTGTCCGCCAGTGTGAGCACACTGCCCCGTGCCCCGCGCGCCGAACCGACCAGCACGACACCCTTTTCGGCCAGGGTGCCGAGATTGAGTTCGGCCGTACCGAGCCGGTTGCCGCACACCGGCAATCCGGGAAGTCGTGAGCCCTCGCCGGGGCCGGCGGTGACGAAATCGTCGTACAGCGAGAACACGTGCATCCATTCGTGGATGGTCCGACCGCGGTAGTACCGGGGCCACGCTCGGTGCCGCCCCACGGACAGGAAGACCCGGCGTCCGGCGTCGATCAACTCGTCGGCGATCTGCTGGCCGCTGATGCCCGCACCGACCACCAGGACCGATCCGGGCGGCAGCGCGTCGGGATTGCGGTAGTCGGACGAATGGGTTTGGTGGATGGCCGAATCGATGTCGCAGGACAGAATCGGCTTGCGCGGTTGGGCGTAGCCGCCGACGGCCGCGACGAGGTTACGTGATTCGACCGTCCCGCCGTCGTGTAGCCGGGTCCGGAACCGTACGTCGTCGCCGGGCGCGCCGAACCGACTTTCGACGGCCTGCACCGGGGTGTGCTCACGGACCGTCAGGTTGCGGTCGTGCACATAGCGCCGCAGATAGCCGGCCACCTGCGGCCCCGAAGGCAGGGCCAGCGGGTCGTCGCCGTCGTAATCCCACCCGGGCAGCCGGATCGATCGGTTTCCGCTCCCGACCAGCAGGCTGTCCCACCGTTCGTTCGCCCACCGCTGGCCGACCTCGCCCTTCTCGAACACGATCGCCTCGCGGCCGATTTCGTGGAGCGCGCCGGCCACGCCGCAGCCCTGCTGGCCTGCGCCGACGATGACGGTCTCGACGTATTCGTTGCTCATACGAGCGCCTTTCTTTCCGCGCTTGGTTAGTTAGGGTGACCTAACAAGAGCACTTCAAGTGGGCTTTAGATCAAGACTGGGAACGCGGGGTGAACATGAGTGACGACGACTTCATCGGCATCGGTGCGGCCGCGCGGCGATTCGGTCTGGCCGAATCGGCACTGCGCTACTGGGAGACGCGCGGCCTGCTGCGTCCGGCCCAGCGCCGGTCCAGCTGGCGGTTGTACGGCCCGGACCAACTTCACCGGATCGGGCTGATCAAGATGTGGCGGGAAAGCGGCCTGATGAGCCTCGACGAGATAGAGGCGATCATCACCGCGGGTAACCATGACTGGCGCGACGCCGTGCGGGACCGCCTCGGGGAGATCAAGCGGCAACAGGATCGGCTGGCCAACGCCAAGGAGCACCTTGAGCACCTCCTGACCTGTCCCGACGACAATCCCGCCGAGGACTGCCCGTACCTGCGGAAGATGACGGCCGAGTATCCGGCTCGGTAGCCCGGGTGCTGGACGGCACCCCGGCGCCATAGCAGGGTGGAAACCATGCGCAACCTGATGGCGGTTCTGCTTACCGTGCTGCTGGGCCTCACCGGCTGCGCTTCGGACGACCGCCCGGCAGATCCGTTGTCCGCGTGGAACGACACCCCGGCCAAAACCTCGATCACCGGGTTCGTACAGCGGGTCACCACACCCGACACCCCGGATTTCGTCGAGCCGGAGGACCGCGTCGCGGTGTTCGACAACGACGGCACGCTGTGGGCCGAGGCGCCGATGCCGTTCCAATTGGCAAATGCGCTGGACGAGGTCAAGCGTCGGGCCGCCACCGAACCCGATGTCGCCGCCGACCCGATGGTGCAGGCCGCGGTGCGGGGCGACATTCCCGCCCTGCTGGCCGGGGACCGGCACGACGGGCTGATGCGCATCATGGGGCTGAGCCACCTAGGCATGACCACCGACGAGTTCGACGACCGGGTGGCTGACTGGATGGCCACTGCCCGCCATCCCCGCTTCGACCGGCCGTATGACCAGCTGACCTATGAGCCGCAACAGCAGCTGTTGGAGTACCTGCGTTCCAACGGTTTCCGTACCTACATCGTCTCCGGCGGCGGAGCCGACTTCATGCGGGTGTTCTCGCAGCGCGTGTACGGCATCCCGCCCGAGCAGGTGGTCGGTTCCACGGCCACGGTGAAATACGAACTGCGCGACGGCAAACCGGTTCTGATCAAAACCGCTGACTACCTGTTCGTGGACGACAAGGTTGGAAAGCCTGCCGGCATTCACGAGTTCATCGGGCGCAGGCCCATCCTCGCCGTCGGCAACAGCGACGGTGATCAGGCGATGCTGGAGTACACCACGATCGACAACCCGCGGCCCACCCTCGGTGTGCTGATCCACCACACCGATGCCGAGCGCGAGTATGCCTACGACGCCGATCCGCCGTCCACCGGAAAGCTGGTCACCGCGCTACAGGAGGCCGCTCCGGCGGGGTGGACCGTCGTGGACATGAAGAACGACTGGAACACGGTGTTCGCCAAGTGAACCTCGTCGATCCCGCGTACCCGCCCAGCCGCAAGGCGCCGCTGGTATGGGCTTTGAGTGCCGCCATCCCATGGGCGGTCCTGGGGCTGGCGCAGTTGTTCTGGCTCGCCCTCGACCGGCGGATGCTGTGGCTGCACGGTGTGGCCGCCATCGCGACGGTGGTGGGCGCGGCGTTGTTCGTCGTGGTGGTCCCGATCTGGCGATACCGGGTGCACCGCTGGGACATCAACGTCGGCGCCGGAACACCCGCGGTGTACACCCGCACCGGCTGGCTGGTGCAGGAGCGGCGCATCGCGCCGATCTCCCGGGTGCAGACCGTGGACACCTACCGCGGGCCGCTGGACCGGTTGTTCGGCCTGGCCAACGTGACCGTGACGACGGCATCCTCGGCCGGGGCGGTGCGCATCGTCGCCTTGGACGCCGACGTGGCCGACCGGGTGGTGGCGCAGCTGACGGATATTGCCGCGATCGGTGAACAGGACGCCACATGACGCCGCCGGCTGAGCCGGCCATCGGGCCGCCGCCGGCGGAGCCGGGCATCGGGCCGCCATGGCAGCGGTTGAGCCCCCGCATGTTGCTGGTGCACCCGGTGCACGAAGTGCTGCAACAGATTCCGCTGCTCATCGGTTCGGTGGTGCTCGGCTCGGCCACCGGTAACTCGTGGTGGCTGATCGCCGCGATCGCCCTGACCATCGCGGTCGGCATGGCACGGTGGTTCACCACCGGCTACCGCATCGAACCGGGCGAGGTGCGGCTGCGCACCGGCCTGCTGCAGCGCAAGGTTCTCTCGGTGCCGCGCAACCGGATTCGGTCGGTGTCCACCGATGCCCGGTTGCTGCATCGCCTGCTCGGGCTGACGGTGTTGCGGATCAGCACCGGCCAGGAGGCCAGGGGCGACACCGAGTTCGCGCTCGACGCGGTCGAGGCCGAGCAGGTTCCGCGGCTGCGCGCGATCCTGCTCGCCGACGCCGTGCCCGTCGCGGATGCCCCGGCCGGCCGGGTGCTGGCCCGCTGGGAGCCGACCTGGCTGCGGTACAGCCCGCTGAGCTTCACCGGGCTGGCAATGATCGCCGCGGCAGCAGGGGTGGTTTACCAAGCCGGAGTGGGTGCGGCGCTTCGGGAACCGCTGGCGCAGTACGGGGACGCGGCGGCCGAACGCCTGGGGGTCGTATTCAGCCTGGTACTCGGCGCGCTGGTGGTGCTGGTCTTGTCGGTCGTGTTGTCGGTGCTGCGGTCCTTACTGACCTACGGCAATCTGGTGTTGCGCAGAGACGCCGAGGTGCTGCACCTGCAGCACGGCCTGATGCGACTGCGCGAGCACACCTATGACATGCGCCGGATGCGTGGCGGCACCTTGCGCGAGCCCCTGCTGGTGCGGGCCTTCGGCGGCGCGCGGCTGGACGCGGTGATGACCGGAGTGGGCGGTGAGGCCGAGGCGTCACTGCTGCTGCCGCCTTGTCCGGCGCACACCGCCACATCGGTGCTGGCCGAACTGATCGACAATCCCCACGCGGTCGAGGCCCCGCTGGTGGCGCACGGCCCGGNGTGCACGAAGTGCTGCAACAGATTCCGCTGCTCATCGGTTCGGTGGTGCTCGGCTCGGCCACCGGTAACTCGTGGTGGCTGATCGCCGCGATCGCCCTGACCATCGCGGTCGGCATGGCACGGTGGTTCACCACCGGCTACCGCATCGAACCGGGCGAGGTGCGGCTGCGCACCGGCCTGCTGCAGCGCAAGGTTCTCTCGGTGCCGCGCAACCGGATTCGGTCGGTGTCCACCGATGCCCGGTTGCTGCATCGCCTGCTCGGGCTGACGGTGTTGCGGATCAGCACCGGCCAGGAGGCCAGGGGCGACACCGAGTTCGCGCTCGACGCGGTCGAGGCCGAGCAGGTTCCGCGGCTGCGCGCGATCCTGCTCGCCGACGCCGTGCCCGTCGCGGATGCCCCGGCCGGCCNGGGTGCTGTGGGGGATCGTCGCCGGTTGCGCCGGCCTGCTCGCCGCGGACCGGGCCCGGTCGCTCGGTCATCTGGTGCACGACGGCTGGCTGGTCGCGCGCACCGGCAGCCTGGAACGCCGCCGCGATTGCCTGGATGCTGCCGGGATCATCGGATGGACGGTGCGGCAGACGTTCTTTCAGCGCCGGGCCGGGGTGGCCACCCTGATCGCGGCGACTGCCGCGGGGGAGAAGCGCTACACCGTGATCGACATCCCGGCGGCGCAGGCCTGGTCCGTGGCTGCGGCCGCCTCGCCGTGGGTAGCCGACAACGGCTGGGCCTCGGGTCCGGCGGGCCCCGAGTTGCGCTGAAATCACCTGCGTTTAATGTCGCTGCATGGCTATCGGTGGGGTGTTGTTCGACATCGATGGTGTGCTGGTGACCTCCTGGCAGCCCATCGACGGTGCGGGGCAGACGTTGCAGGTGCTGGCCGATCACCAGATCGCGCGGTCCTATCTGACCAACACCACCACCCGCACCCGTGCGGAGATCGCCGAGTTGCTGACCACCGCGGGCATGGACGTGGCGGCAGACGAGGTGATCACGGCTGCGGCGCTGACCGCCGAGTACGTGCGCGACCGCTATCCCGGCGCCCGGTGCTTCCTCGTCAACAGCGGCCAGATCGGCGAGGACATGCCCGGCGTCGACGTCGTGTACTCGAGTGAGTTCAGCGGGCCGCGCGCGCCGGAGACCCCCGACGTGGTGCTGCTCGGCGGGGCCGGGCCGGAGTACAACCACCTGACGCTGAGCTGGGTCTACGACTGGATGGCCCAGGGCGTCCCCGTGGTGGCGATGCACCGCAGCACGGCGTGGAACACCACCGACGGACTGCGGGTGGACACCGGGATGTACCTGGCCGGCATGGAGGAGACGTCGGGTCGCAAGGCCGTCGCCGTCGGCAAGCCTGCCCCGGAAGGATTCCTGGCGGCCGCCAACCGGCTTGGCGTCGACCCCGACGAGATGTACATGATCGGCGACGACCTGAACAACGACGTGCTCGCTGCCCAGGTGGTCGGCATGGTCGGGGTGCTGGTGCGCACCGGCAAGTTCCGTCAGGCCACGCTGGACCGTTGGGCCACAGACGAATTCGCGATGCAGCCCAACCACGTCATCGACTCGGTGGCCGATCTGCCGGAGCTCCTGGGCCTCTAAGGGCCGGTTCGGACCGGGCTACACCGTGTAGCGCAGGTCGTAGCCGGCCTGCCGATCGGCGATCTGCTGTGCGCGGTCGTAGTCGAGCTGATCCGGGTTGTAGTTCGGATCGTCGGGATCGGTCACGATGCCCTCGACCTCCGACAGCTTCACCACTCGCGTCGTCACCGTCGGCATGTTCGTCGCATCCGGGTCCACGCCCTGGAACCGCATCGAGATCGTGCCCTGGTTCAGCCCGCCCGTGGACACCCAGTTGGCCACGCCTGGATCGTTCTTGGAGACCACGATGGTGTACGTGCCGTCGGCGTTCTTGATGGCCTGGCTGTTGTTGAGGCTGGTCTGCTGATTGCGGGTGTCGTTGGTGATGGTCCAGTCATTGGTCACCGGCACCACGAAGTACTCGGCATCGCCCGGATCGACGGTGATGATCATCGCCTCGTCGTCCTTGAGCTGGAAGTAGCCGGCGCTCTGCAGCTGGGTCGAGAGGAACTGGGCGTTGTGTGCGGGCTCGGACAACACGTTGGGTTCACCGGTGGCGGTCGCCACCGACATGTAGGTGTTCTCGCCACTGATCCCGGTGACCAACATCAGCAGCGCGGTCTCGGTCGATGACAGCAGCAGCGGCACCCGGTCGAACGCCGGGATCACCGACACCAGCTGGAGCAGGGCGGGGTTCTTCACCACGGTCTCCCCGATGAACGGGATGGCGAAGCCGCCGATCTGGCTGAACAAGCTGCTGGGCGGCCCTTCGACCTGTTCGATGGTCAGCGTCATGGGTTTGTCGGAGTTCCAGTCCGACAACGTGTTTCGGGTGGCCAGGATGGTCGAGTTGGCCGGGGCCTGCAGGTAGTTCATGCCCTTCTCGGGGTTGGCCGGCGGCGCGTCGGGGCTCACCACGATGGTGAAGGTTCCGTCGTCTCGGACACTGAGCTCTTCACCGCTCAGGTTGGCCGCCGTGACCCCGTTGATGCCGGTGAGCACGCTGAAGTTCGCGCCCGACGAGGTGGGGTGGGTGGTCGGGTCATTCGGGTCGTACCCCTGGACCTTGCCCTCGATCTTGTATGTCGATGCGCCGTTGATGCCGGTGAATCGGTAGACGGTATCGGGGTTGTCGTACCAGATCCGGGTACCGCTGGCTTCCTGACCGTTCCAGGTGCGCGGCGGATTGACCTGCAGCAGCAACTTCGGATCGTTCGAGTCGAGCATCAGAAATTGGGTGGCCGACTGGTTGGCGAATTCGGAGGTGGCCTGGTGCAATTGCGAGAGATTCGTCAGGTCGGGGCCACCCACCGCGGAGAAGTTGCGCAACGCCTCGGCGTACCAGGCAGCCATCAAGACCACCTTGGCCAGCTGCACGGCCGGTGTGTTGACGATCCGGGCGACCTCCCGCTCGGCTGCGAGTTGTTCCTCGGTGGCCAGCGTGCTCGTCGCACCGGCAGTCACCTCAGTCGAGGTTACGGTGCTTTCGACCTGTTCTGTTTCCTGGGACCGGCCGAACAGGTTTATCGACGGGCTCGGCTGGCCCTCCCGACGTGACCAGCCCAGCAGCGCCGCCAAGCCGATGTCGTGGGCCGGGTTCACCGGGAGGTCCGGACTCAGCGGATTGAGCCGCTCCGACGAGACCACCGAGGCCACCAGCTGCGGCACAACGTGTGCCGGGGCGGCCTCGGTGCGGGGCTTGAATGCCGCAATCGCTTGATCCGCAACGTGATTCGTCACCGTCTTGACCGTGTTCGCCAGCGCTTCCACCGGTGTGATGACTTCGGTGTCGGCGCTTTCCTGCGGCCGGGTGTCCAGCGTTGTCCGCTCCGGCGCGGGATCATCGGTCTTCGTGACGGCCCGGGAGACTACCTGGCGCACATGGTCGGCCGCGATCTTGTCGGTCGTTCCGGACTCGCCGGCAGCCGATTTCCGGTTGCCGGCCGCCGCTTTGCGCTCGTTGAGCTTGACCCCGGACCGAGCGGCGGATTTCGCGTTGTCTCTCGCGTCGTCCAGGGCGGATTCGACCTTCGACGTCACGTCGCGGAGCCGCTTGGCCAGCCCCTGCCCCGGCTCGGACCCGGGCTTGCGAGGACCGCGCTGCGGGGTTGAACTCTGCGACTTCGTACTGTCCGACGCTCCCGCGGAACTGCCGGACGGATCGGATCCGCCGGTGTCGGCGGCGGCGATCGCCGGGCTGTTGGCAACCGCCACACCGATTCCGAGCGCGACGGCAAGGGCACCCACCCGCCCGATGAATCGCGCACCCCCGGCGGTAGCAGACGTCGTCGTCATCTTGCCTCCCCGAACTGTTCTGGCTGTCACAGAACGCAATTGGGGGACTGTAACAAGTTCCAGTTCAGCTTCGGGCGAGTTTGGCGGGACTGGATTTTTTCTCCGCCCGGGCCGGTATCAGGCCTTGAGGTCGCGGACGGCCTCGATGCGTGCCTTCAACTGATCGGTGGTCGCGGCCGCCACCGGAGGGCCACCGCAGATGCGCCGCAGCTCGTTGTGGATCCACCCGTGCGGCTTGCCGGTGCGGTGGTGCGCGATGGTCACCAGTGCGTTGAGTTCGCGGCGCAGTTCGCGGATCTGGCCGTGCGTGGTGCGCGGCGGAGGCGGGCCACCCGACACCGCGGCCTCGGCCGTGCGCTTGGTGAGTTGCTCATCTTGCCTGCGGCGCAACAGGTCTCGCATCTGCTCGGCGTCGAGTAGGCCCGGGATGCCGAGATAGTCGGCTTCCTCGTCGCTACCGGCCGGGGTTGCGGTGCCGAACGAGGCGCCGTCGAAGATGACCTGGTCCAGTTCGGCGTCGGCACCGAGGTACTCGAAGCCGTTCTCCAGTTCGCTCTTCTCGTCATTGCGCTTCTCGGCGGCCTCGAGCGCCGCGTCGTCGAGTCCGTCGGATTCGCGGTGCGGCTTGCCCAGCACGTGGTTGCGCTGAGCTTCCATCTCGCTGGCCAGCAGCAGCAGGTTCGGCACCGACGGCAGGAAGATGCTGGCCGTCTCACCGGCCCGGCGCGACCGCACGAAGCGGCCGATGGCCTGTGCGAAGAACAACGGTGTCGAGGCGCTCGTGGCGTACACACCGACCGACAGCCGCGGCACGTCGACGCCCTCGGACACCATGCGGACCGCGACTAGCCAGCGGCTGGTGCTGGCCGAGTACTGACTGATGCGATCGGATGCGCTCGGATCGTCGGAGAGCACCACGGTGGGGACCTCGCCGGTGATCTTGGTCAGCAGATCGGCGTAGGCCCGGGCGGTGGTCTGGTTGGTGGCGATGATCATGCCGCCGGCATCGGGCACGTGCTGACGCTTCTGCTGCAACCGCTTGTCGGCGGCGGCGATCACCGCGGGCATCCACTCACCGGTCGGGTTCAGCGCGGTGCGCCAGGCCCGCGCGGTCTGCTCGGCGGTCAACGGCTCACCGAGCCGGGCCGCGTGCTCCTCGCCGGCACTGTCACGCCAGCGGGCCTCGCCCGAGTAGGCCAGGAACACCACGGGCCGCACCACGCCGTCGGCCAGCGCGTCCGAGTAGCCGTAGACGTGGTCGGCCTGCGAGCGCATGAAGCCGCCCTCGTCGGGCTCGTAGTTGACGAACGGGATCGGGCTGTCGTCGCTGCGGAACGGCGTACCGGTGAGCGCCAGCCGTCGTGTCGCGTCGTCGAACGCCTCGCGCATCGCGTCGCCCCAGCTCTTCGAGTCACCGCCGTGGTGGATCTCATCGAAGATGACCAGCGTCTTGCGGTTCTCGGTGCGCACGCGGTGTCGCGTGGGATGGCTGGCCACCTGGGCGTAGGTGACGACGACGCCGTGGTACTCCGCCGAGGTCTGCGAGTTGGAGTTGCTGAACTTCGGGTCGAGCGCGATGCCGTTGCGCGCGGCCGACTGGGCCCACTGGATCTTGAGATGCTCGGTGGGAACCACCACGGTGATCGCGTCGACCGTGCCGTCGTTGAGCAGTTCGGCCGCGATCCGCAGCGCAAACGTCGTCTTACCTGCGCCCGGCGTGGCGACCGCCAGATAATCACGCGGCTTGGCGGTCAAATACTTCACCAGCGCCTTGCGCTGCCAGCCCCGCAGTGCCTGGGTGCTGGGCGCTGCATCAGCCCGCACCCGAGGACTCCTCTCAGTCGGAAAGTAGTTTAGGCCAGCGCGTTACGTCGGCGCATATCCGCAGGAGCCCGCCGGGCGTGTCGCTCAGATGAAGTAGTTGTCGTTCTTGACGAACCACTCGGCGCGTTCCTCGTCGCTGAGGTCGGCCAGCTGGGCGAACCCTTCGAAGTAGGCCTCCCGCGGCGCGCCGGGAGCAAACAACATCAGCAGCGACGTCGGCGCGTCGGCCTCGTTGCGGAAGCCGTGGATGCCGCCGGGCGGGATGTAGAGGAAGTCGCCCTGGTTGCCGTCGCGCCAGTCGGTCCCGTCATAGAGCTTGACCGTGCCCGACAAGACGAAGAAGGCCTCCGACATGGTCCGGTGGAAATGCGGACCGGGCCCGCCGCCCTGCGGGCTGATGTCGATGCGGTAGAGGCCGTAGTCGCCGCCGGTGTCCTGCTGGTTGGCCAGGTAGTGGTACTTGACCTTGCCGAACGAGTCGTAGTCGGGCGGCTCGTCACCCCGCTTCAGCCGGGCGCTGACCTCTGGCTCGTCCTTGGTGTAGCGGGCCGGGGGATACGGTGGCACATTCCTGGGATCCCAGAACGACACGATCGCCAGCCTAGCCGTGCAGCGGTGATGTGGCGTCGAGATCGACACCAGGGCTGTTCGCGCCGAGGCGAAGCCGCCCTGGTGTCGAAATCGGCGAACGGGGTCAGGCCCGGGCGTCCTGCAGGACGGGGAACGTCACTCCGGTGAGTTCCTCGGATACCGCCCACAACCGGCGCTGCTGATCGATGTCATAGGACAGCGCACTGGACGTCACGAGCTTCGGGTGGCCCTTCTGCTCGCCGAGCCCGTCGGGCCCGTAGTACTGCCCGCCCAGGGCGCTCGGGTCCGTGGCCGCGCGCAGGGTCGGCAACGCACCCATCGCGGCCTCCTGGAACAGCGGACGCAGCAATGGGACGGCGCGCTGGACGGCATCCGGCAGATGGCGTGCCAATTCGGTGTCCGAGCCGCCGGGGTGGGCGGCCAGAGCCGTGGTGTGCTGCCCGATCAGGCGGCGCTGCAGTTCATAGGTGAACATCAGGTTGGCGAGTTTGGACTGGCCGTAGGCGACCAGTCGGTTGTAGCCACGGTCCCACTGCAGATCGTCGAAGCGGATGCCGCGGCGGGCGAAGCGGTGCCCGATGCTGCTGACCGTCACGATGCGCGAGCCCGGCACCGGCAGCAGGCGGTCCAGCAGCAGGCCGGTGAAGGCGAAGTGGCCGAGGTGGTTGGTGCCGAACTGCAGCTCGAACCCGTCGGCCGTGCTCTCTTTCGGCGGGGTCATCACGCCGGCGTTGTTGATCAGCAGGTCGATGGTGTCGTGTTTGGTCCTGATCCCGTCGGCGGCCTCGCGTACCGACGCCAGCGAGCCCAGATCGAGACGTTGCAGTGCGAGGTCGGCGGTGGGCACCGACCGGGTGATCCACTCGGCGGCGGCCTCGCCCTTGTCCATGTTGCGGACGGCCAGGACGACGTGCGCGCCCTTGGCCGCGAGTGCCTTGGCGGTTTCGAGCCCGAGGCCCGTGTTCGCTCCGGTGATGACGGCCGTGCGGCCGGTTTGGTCCGGAATGTTGGCGATGGTCCATTTCGTCATGAGAGACTCCTAGATGGGCTAAGCGGAGTAGCCACTCCGGTTGCGTCCCGACTATACGGAACGTGCGCCCCGTTTTGTCAATGGTTTGTGGTGAGGTGATGGCGAATGCGTGCGGATGCGGCCCGGAACCGGGCCCGGGTACTCGAGGTCGCCTACGAGACGTTCGCGGCCGACGGGCTTTCCGTCCCCATCGATGAGATCGCCCGCCGGGCCGGGGTGGGCGCGGGCACTGTCTACCGCCACTTCCCGACCAAGGAGGCGTTGTTCCAAGCGGTCATCGCCGAGCGGATCGGCAGCATCGTCGAAGAGGGGCGCACCCTGCTCGACGCGAATCCGGCCGAAGGGCTCTTCGACTTCCTGCGATCGATGGTGCTGCAGTGGGGCGCCAAGGACCGCGGGCTGGTCGACGCGCTCGCCGGTTCGGGCATCGACGTCGAATCGGTGGTGCCCGAGGCCGAGGGCGAGTACATGACGGTCCTCGCGAACCTGCTCGCCGCCGCGCAACGCGCAGGCACGGCACGACCCGATGTCACGGTCGCCGAGATCAAGACACTCATGGTCGGCTGCCAGGCCATGCAGAGCTACAACGACGACGTGGCCGAGCGGGTCACCGATGTCGTCTTCGACGGACTGCGCGCCGCCGCGCGGTGACGGGCGCGCACAAAGGCCCCGGGCGTGGCGCGTGGAGTCGCACGCTGCTTATTGAGCCAGAGCGGCCTTCGCCGGCGGGAGTAGCGTCGGCTCCATGAAGTTCGGCATCGCCACCTTCGTCGACGACGACAGCATCGATCCGGTATCGCTTGCCCGCGCCATCGAGGAGCGAGGGTTCGTCTCGCTCCAGGTCGCCGAGCACAGCCACATCCCGGTCAGCCGAGAGTCGCCGTATCCGGACGGTGGGGAATTGCCGCCGTGGTACTACAACACGCTCGATCCGTTCGTGACGCTCGCGGCAGCGGCCGCGGTGACCTCCACGATCGAGCTCGTCACCGGGGTCGCACTGCTCATCCAGCGCGACCCCATCCATACGGCGAAGGAAGCAGCGAGCATCGACCTCATCTCGGGCGGCCGGTTCGTCTTCGGGGTCGGAGCCGGATGGAATCTTGAGGAGATGCGTGACCACGGAACCGATCCGAAAACCCGTGGCGCTCGGCTGGACGAGAGCATCGAAGCCGTCGTCGAGCTGTGGACCAACGAGCCCGCCGAGTATCACGGTCGGTACGTCAACATCGAGTCGTCCTACTGCCGTCCCAAGCCAGTACAGAAACCACATCCACCCATCTACGTCGGCGGCAACTCCGATGCCACCGTCAGACGGGTGATTCGCCATCGAGCCGGGTGGATTTCGAACCCGCTGCCGCGGGATGTCCTGGCTAAGCGGATCGGGCAGATGCGCGCCGGAGCCGGCCACGACGTGCCGCTCGCGATGTTCGGTACGCCGATCAAACCCGACTATTGGCGCGCCGCGGAGGATCTCGGGTTTTCGCAGCTGGGGTTGTTCCTGCCCTCGGTCGGCAAGGACGAATCACTGCGGCTGCTCGATGACTACGTTGCGGCGGTGCAGAAGTATCAGTCGGGAGGCTGAGGCCGGTTAGTCTCGGCCCATGAGTGCTGAGGAGTCGGGGGACTTGTCAGACGAGCAGCGTGACAGTCCTCAGTACGCAATTCCGCTGGGCCTGATGTTCGGGTTCACCACCGCGGCGGTGCTGTGCCTGGGATACGGCTGGCTGCACCGGAATCCGGAGCTCGCTCTGCAGCCGGATCCGGGCGCCATCACCTCGATGTTGTGGCGCACGACGGTGGTCGTGGCGCTCAGCGTTGTGGTGGTGGTCGGATGCTTCGCAGCGGGTCGGTTGCACCGACAGACCTTCGGGCGGCGGGCGAGATTCCTGGCATATGTGTCGCCGGCACTGGCGATCGCGGCGTTCAGCGGACTGCTGATGTTGCGCCAGGGTCGGACGAAAGAGGTATTCGACGCTGCAGCCGAGGCGCAGGAGTCGCTGGTGCCCTTCGACCTCACCCTGGTAGCCCGCTGGGCATGGTGGTGTGCGTGCCTGGCAGTGATGGCGCTGGCGCTAGTCGCGGTGGTGAGTTACGCCGCGCAGCCCAGCCTCGGGGCGCTGTTCGTCAGCCCGTTGCTGGCCGGTGCCGTGGCTGTGGCCGTGGTGATCGTCGTCGCCGTCAGCATGGTCGCGACCGGCTCTTCGTCGATCCCACACCAGACGGCTGAGCGCATCGATGCACCGATCGAGCCGGCGCCCACCGGTGAGGTCGGCTATCGCGTCACCGAACCCGGATCTCAGCCCATACCGGCCGGCGCCGGCTTCGTCCGAGCCCGCGCAACCAAGACCGGCGGATACTCGAACGTCTACACCGTCGAGGGCTATGACGGCTCAACCGGCAAGCGTCGCTGGTACTACGGTCCGCTGGACGACCTGTCGGTGCTGGGCTCGACCGGCGTCGGTCCCGAGAGCGTGGCACTGGCACGGTGGGGCAACATCCTCATCGGTATCGATGCCACCACGGGAACACTGTTGTGGTTCAAACCCGGCCAGACCACATGGGACTTCGACGAGATCCGCCGCGGCTTCTCGTCCTCGGTGATCCTCGCCGTCCGTGCCGACTCGCAGTCGGCCGGCGCCAGTGGCACGGTGTGGGAGGCGCTGGCACCCCGCACCGGTGAAGTGCTGTGGTCCAAGACATTCCGCTACGGGTGCCACCCGAGCGCGGAACTGGCCGATGAGCTGGTGACCGTGCGCAGCTGCGATGATGCGCCTGACGTGGTTGCCGAAGTCCTGGATGCGCGAACAGGGGAGCCAACCGGGGTGATCCCGGTGTCACTGTTCGGCGTCAGGCCGGACGAGGTGCGGGATCCCGCCGGTGCCATCGGCGTCAGCGACGCCAGCGGTGAGATGGCAGTGGTCACCGTCACCAGGTACCGACCCCAACGCATCCACACCCGGTTCGTCATCAACCTCAGGTCAAAAGAGGTGGTGCGCCGCCTGTCCGATCAATACGGGCCTGCGTGGTTCGTCGACGCCGGATCGCTGATCGTCACGCAGTCCCGAGGACGGGACAAGCGCCCGGCGCAATCGATCCTGGTCCTTTCCACCGGAGCGGCGTTGCCGCTCGGGTTCGGCTCGGAGGTAACCGGCGGCGGTGAAGGTTTCTCCATGGTGACGCGGGTCGGAAATACCTGGTGGACAACGATCCCCGCCGACGAGCAGACGAGCCCGACCAGGTCATCGCCGCTGCGCTCGCTCGACCAGTCGGGCGCAACTCGGTCATACTCTCCGCCGTGCTCGGACAGCATGATCCGCGCACCCGGAATCACGGGAATCCCAGGGGCATTGCTGGTGTACTGCACGGATAGCGACTGGGCCGCAGTCCGTTAGCGGTCAGGCGGGCCGGAGCCCCACCACGTCGTAGCCCGAGATGTGGGCGCCCTTGGTGCGTTGGCAGAGGACAAGCACCGCTCCGGGCACGGCGACCACACCGCCGATGTCTCTCCCGCACGGCGACGGTCGCCCGCTCGACGAGCCGTCGGGTGACACCGAGACCACCAGATTGTCGAAGTTCGCGTCGTACGCTGCCGCTGTCACCAGTTGATCGCCGACCTGTGCCCAGGCCTGTCCGCTGGGTGGTGCGTAGGAATTGCCGCTGCCATATGTCTTGACGTCGGTGGTGCGAACCGTCGTGTTGTCTCCGAGTCGGTACAGGTTGACGAAATCTCTGGAACCCCTTGGGGGTAGTTCCAGGACCGGACCCGGATACTGGCCGGAATCAGCGGCGCTCGAGTCGTACATGTACCCGGGGTCCGGCAGCTCGTCGACCGCTCCCGTGCGGGTGTCGACCGTGACCACGGAGTAGGGCTCATTGCGCTGGTGTCTGAGCTGCATCACGGCTGTCGCTCCGTGGTAGGCGAGCGGTTCGATCGGCCGGTTGGCCGGGGAGAACCCTTGAGGCACAGCGTGTTCGATCTCTCGTTCAGAGCCGTCCTCGGCGTCGAACACGTGGATTTTCAGTGAATTCCCGCACGCTACCGCGTATGTGACGGCGTCATCGACCGCTCCGACCAGACCGGTATCGCTGCACTGCCGATCGGATTCGGCAAACGACCACGACCACCGCAGCGCTCCGGTTCGGGGATCGAGGGACCCGAGCTCATTCCTGTTGTTGCTCACCACCGGCACTGCGTCGGATGGTAGCGATATGCGGCCGCGCAGGCTCCAGCCCTGGTCCAGGCTCCATCGCACCTGCCCGGTCATGGCGTCGAGCCCCACGACGAACGGATCCGTGCGCGGCTTGGAATAGCCTGCGTCGTGGTCACATTCGACCAGGACCATCGCGTCGTCGGCGGTGCCTGTGGAACGGATTTTCTGTAACAGGCAACCGTCGCGCAGTGATTCGAGCGGAAAGCGCCAGCGCGGTGATCCGGTTGCGCCGTCGTATCCGATCAGCGTGTCGCCGTCCACGAGCACGAAGCCCGGCCCCGCCGGGACGAGCGTGTCGACCCGCTTGACGGTGAGGGTGTAGGCCTCGGAGCCAACGGCGGTGGGCACGTCGGGCACGGCGATCGACTCCGCAGTCGTGGCCCGAGGCGCACCGAGTCGGCCCAGTGCTACCAATCCGAGACCGGCCACCAATGCGACGGCCATACCCGCGGCGACGAAGGGAAAGGCCGCTTGCCATTTCAGCGGCTGACCGTCCGGGTGAACGGCAACCGCACCTGCTACCAGCAGCACCGCGGCCACCGTGAGCAACAGCCACGCGGCCTGGATCAGTGCGAGGAGTGGCCGACTTCCCGGTCCCGATGCGGGTTCGGTCCAGGTGTGGGGAAGCGAGTTCAGGAACATGAACGACGCCACCGTGGCGAGAATGGCAAGCGTCCAGGCGGCTTTCCAGGCAATCGCGCGGCCGGCCAGTGCGGCGACGCCGCCGGCGCCCAGGACGGCGGCGGCCACGGCAACGGCAACGAGGGATCCGCCGAGCAGGCGGGTGACCGACTCCAGGCGGTCGGAGGCCAAGCCGTCCGGAACTCGTTGGGTGAAGGCATACAGGCTGAGGAGCACCCCGGCCACCGCGAAGCCGATGCTGAGGCTCACCAGAGCGCGGCCGAGTGCTGGATGCGCATCTTCAGCTGTGGTCACGTCCGGCCTCCCCTCGACGATTCTGAACTGTGCCACACCGGTTCGTCTGGCAGCCACGGCAGCTTTTCGTGCGCGGAAGTGCGCCGATACCACGCGCACCAGCTATCCGCGGTTCGCCATTCCCGTCGATTCCGGCGGACAACTCGTCGGCCTGCACTGAAGGTCGCCGCGGCGACCGGCCGAAGGGGGAGCATCTGCCCCCATCGCGTACGGCGGCACCGCTTTCTACGCGAGGGTCGCCGGGCCGCGCCGGGACCCGCCCTGACGTCGATATCGGCGACGCGTCGCCGATACGCGACGGGCCGGCCGGCATGGGTTTCGCCAGGGGCTTAGCCCGGCCGCCGAAGCCGTACCGCCAAACCTTGCACTCGCCATGGTCGAGTGCTAAGAATGCAGTTGGCACTCTCGATCAGTGAGTGCTAGGTCGGGACGGTGAGGCCGGGGCCGCACCTGCGGGAGCACACCCTGGTCGTCCGTCGCGGGCACTGAACCCGACCACAGAACGTGCGATCCCCTATCCGGAGGAATCACTTCGCAATGGCTAAGACAATTGCGTATGACGAAGAGGCCCGTCGCGGCCTTGAGCGGGGCCTGAACAGCCTCGCCGACGCGGTAAAGGTGACGCTGGGCCCCAAGGGTCGCAACGTCGTCCTGGAGAAGAAGTGGGGCGCCCCCACGATCACCAACGATGGTGTGTCCATCGCCAAGGAGATCGAGCTGGAGGACCCGTACGAGAAGATCGGCGCTGAGCTCGTCAAAGAGGTCGCCAAGAAGACCGACGACGTCGCGGGCGACGGCACCACCACCGCCACCGTTCTGGCCCAGGCCCTGGTTCGCGAAGGTCTGCGCAACGTCGCTGCCGGCGCCAACCCGCTCGGCCTGAAGCGCGGCATCGAGAAGGCCGTCGAGAAGGTCACCGAGACGCTGCTGAAGAGCGCCAAGGAGGTGGAGACCAAGGAGCAGATCGCTGCCACCGCCGGTATCTCCGCCGGTGACCAGTCCATCGGTGACCTGATCGCCGAGGCCATGGACAAGGTCGGCAACGAGGGTGTCATCACCGTCGAGGAGAGCAACACCTTCGGCCTGCAGCTGGAGCTCACCGAGGGTATGCGCTTCGACAAGGGCTACATCTCGGGTTACTTCGTGACCGACGCCGAGCGTCAGGAAGCCGTCCTGGAGGATCCCTACATCCTGCTGGTCAGCTCCAAGGTCTCGACCGTCAAGGACCTGCTGCCGCTGCTGGAGAAGGTCATCCAGTCCGGCAAGCCGCTGCTGATCATCGCCGAGGACGTCGAGGGCGAAGCCCTGTCCACCCTGGTGGTCAACAAGATCCGTGGCACCTTCAAGTCCGTTGCCGTCAAGGCCCCGGGCTTCGGTGACCGCCGTAAGGCCATGCTGCAGGACATCGCCATCCTCACCGGTGGCCAGGTCATCAGCGAAGAGGTCGGCCTCTCGCTGGAGACCGCCGATGTCGCGCTGCTGGGCCAGGCCCGCAAGGTCGTCGTCACCAAGGATGAGACCACCATCGTCGAGGGCGCCGGCGACAGCGACGCCATCGCCGGTCGCGTGGCTCAGATCCGTGCAGAGATCGAGAACAGCGACTCCGACTACGACCGCGAGAAGCTGCAGGAGCGCCTGGCCAAGCTGGCCGGCGGTGTTGCGGTGATCAAGGCCGGCGCTGCCACCGAGGTGGAGCTCAAGGAGCGCAAGCACCGCATCGAGGACGCCGTCCGCAACGCGAAGGCTGCCGTCGAAGAGGGCATCGTTGCCGGTGGTGGCGTGGCTCTGCTGCAGTCGGCTCCGTCGCTGGAGGAGCTGCAGCTCACCGGTGACGAGGCCACCGGCGCCAACATCGTGCGTGTCGCGCTGTCGGCCCCGCTGAAGCAGATCGCCTTCAACGGTGGACTGGAGCCCGGCGTCGTCGCCGAGAAGGTCACCAACTCGCCCGCCGGCACCGGCCTGAACGCCGCCACCGGTGAGTACGAGGACCTGCTCAAGGCCGGCGTTGCCGACCCGGTGAAGGTCACCCGCTCGGCGCTGCAGAACGCGGCGTCCATCGCGGCGCTGTTCCTCACCACCGAGGCCGTCGTCGCCGACAAGCCGGAGAAGGCCGCCGCACCCGCCGGCGACCCGACCGGTGGCATGGGCGGTATGGACTTCTAGAAGTCCTGCTCTTTACGGGAAAGCCCCGGTGCGCGCTGCGTGCCGGGGCTTTTTCGTATCCCCAGCGTGGCGTCCATGCACAGCGGCTGCTGGAATTTCCGTGCCGGGACGCCACACTCGTCGGTGTGGCTCGCCAGCCTGCGGCCATGCAACCTTTCATCGGAAGTGCCGCGATACGCCGCGGCGAACTGACCCGCCACCGGCTGGCACGCGACTATGTGGCGCTCTACCGCGACGTGTATGTCAGGCGCGACCTCGCACTGACAGCCCAGCTCAGAGCGCAAGCAGCCTGGTTGTCCACGGGAGCGACGCTGGCCGGGATGTCAGCTGCGGCGATCCTGGGCACCAAGTGGCTGAATCCGGGTGAGCGCGGAGATAATGTCGCGTCCGCAGATCATCGTCGAACGCGTGAAGGCGAAACTGCGCGCCGCCGGGTGTCCGATCTGATGACGAGCGTGACGCTGGTGCCGGGATTCTGGCGCGATTGCCTGCATGACCGACACACTCGGCAGTTCAGTTCTCCGACAGGACGATGCAATCGCTGTCGCATTGGCCGGGCGGGCCTGGTCGGGGCGCCTTGCGGTGCAGCACAGCGCGGTTGGGCACGATCCGGTGCGTCTCGTCCTCGGTGGTCCCCGCGTGGCCTCGCCCGTCGACGATCAGTGAGTACCCGCCGGGCTGGCTCGGCGGGCAGACGAGCGTGACGTCCTCGTGCAGAGCGAGATTTCTCCGGGTGTGGCCTCCGATCGGGCCGACGTCGATGACGCCGTTGACCAGGTGTGGCTCCACCGCGACCGTGTGTGCGTGGTAGTTGTCGTCGACCGTGACGAGGTAGGCGAACGTGTAGTCCGCCAGCTTGTCGGCCAGCTGGTTGAGATCCACTTTCACGCTCATGACGTGAGAATAGTTCGGTCCGCGCGCCGCCGTGGCGGACCTGTCACATGGGTGCGGGTTGTTTGCCTCGGACGAGTCGACCGGGCCGCGCGTCGGTCGGCACGCCGTTCTCGGCGATCACCTCACCGGAGACGACGGTCGCGACGTAGCCGTCCGCGGTCTGGTCGAGCCGGCGTCCGCCCCCGGGCAGATCGTAGGCGACGACGGGCCGGTGCAGCCGCAGCGCCGCATGGTCGATGACGTTCAGATCGGCCTTGTAGCCCAAGGCGATTCGACCGCGATCGGCCAGACCGGCGACCCTGGCCGGCACCGATGTCAGTTCCCGGACGGCGTCCGCGATGCTGAGCATGCCGGTGCCACGGTCCCGCACCCAATGGGTCAGCAGGTAGGTGGGGAAGCTGGCGTCGCAGATCATGCCGTAATGCGCTCCGCCGTCGCCGAGGCCGAGCACCACGTCGTCGCGGCGGATCAGCTCGGCGACGGTGTCGAGCGAGTTGTCGCGGAAATTGGCCAGCGTCACCAGCAGCATGGCGTGTCCGTCGTCGTCGAGCAGGCGGTCGTAGGCCTCTTCGAGGGGGTCGACGCCGCGGGCCCGGGCCCGGGCACCGATGGAGTTGGACGGGTCGGGCTCGTAGTCGGGCTGCTCACCCAGCGGGTACATGTAGTCCCAGGCTTGCACCGCGAACATCAGGGGATGGCCGTCGCCGGCCGCCGAGTCGGACAGGATCCGTTGGCGCACTTCGGGTTTCCGCATCTCGGCCACGCGCTCTGCGAGCGGCAGGTGGGCGATTTCGCGGTAGCTCGGGTACAGCACGAACGGGTTGCCCGACAGTTCGAGGCCGAGCACCAGCCCGATCGGGCGCGGGAAGATCTGCGCGGTGATGTGGCCCCCGTCGGTGTTGGCCTTCTCCACCATGCGCAGTGCGTCTTCGAAGAACGCCGGGCCGGCATTACCGATCGCCAGCGTGAACGTCACGGGCAATCCGACGTCGGCGGCCACGTCGAACACCGTCTGCAGCGCAGGCTCGTAGTCGCCCGCGACCAGATCCGGCACGAACTGGATCAGGCCGCCACCGGCGTCGTCGACGCCTCGGGCGATGGCCTCGATCTCGGCATAACCGGCGTCGTAACTCGGAATCGGCTTGCCGCTCTCGGTCTTGTGGATCGTCAGCCGCGACGAGGCGAATCCCAGCGCGCCACAGTTGACCGCCTCGGCGGCGAGCTTGCGCATCAGCGCGAGATCTTCCGTGGTGGCGGGCTCACGGTCGACGCCGCGCTGACCCATCACGTACACCCGCAGCGGGGAGTGCGGCAGGAACGCGGCCACATCGATATCGAGCTGTCGCGACCCGAGCGCGTCCAGGAACTCGGGGAACGTCTCCCACGTCCATGGCAGCCCGTCGACCATCACCACCCCGGGGATGTCCTCCACGCCGGCCATCACATCGACGAGCACGTCGTGATCGTCGGGACGGCAGGGCGCGAAGCCGACGCCACAGTTGCCCATGACGGCCGTGGTGACCCCGTGAGCCGAGGACGGATTGAGCCGATCCGACCAGATCGCCTGACCGTCGTAGTGCGTGTGCAGGTCCACGAAACCGGGCGTCACCAACAGGCCCGTGGCGTCGATCTCCCGCTCGGCGGCCCCGGCCACGGTGCCGATCTCGACGATGACACCGTCGCGCACGGCGACGTCGCCCACGTAGGGCTCACCACCCAGGCCGTCGACGATGGTGCCGCCGCGGATGCACAAGTCGTAGGTCATCTAACTAACGTACGACGCCACGGCCGTTCGCGGAACAGGCGCCGAAGTGTCGGTGCCGGATGCAAGGATCGACCGGTGATCGATCACTTCGGAATCAACTGCGCCGACTGGGCCAAATCGAAAGAGTTCTACGACTCGGTGCTGGGCGTACTCGGGTACAGCCGGCAAATGGACTACCAGGTTGCGATCGGCTACGGCAGCGAGGGCAAGCCAGACTTCTGGATCGCCGATGCCAGTGCCGGCGATGCCGGCGGGCCGAACCGGGAAATCCACGTGGCCTTCCAGGCGGCCGACACCGATGCCGTGCAGGCGTTCTACGACGCGGCCCTGAGTTTGGGTGCCGAGTCGCTGCACGCGCCACGGTTGTGGCCCGAGTACCACCCGGGCTACTTCGGTGCGTTCGTCCGCGACCCCGACGGCAACAATGTCGAGGCGGTGTTCCACGGCGCCGCGCCGCAATAAGCAGCCCTACAGCTGTTCCAGTTCAGCAATCCGCCAGTCGCCGTCCAGGCGGGTGAGGCTGACCCGGTAGGCCAGTGCGTCCTTGGTCGACGGGCTGCCCGCGGGCTTGGACGTCTGATCGACGAAGGCCACCACCTGGGCGGCCTCGGCCGACAGCGACTCCACACCGGTGTTGCGGACGGAGGCGCTCTGGGTCGCGCCCTCGGCCCTGGTGCGCATCGACTTGCGGTACTCCTCGGCGGCCTGGCCGGTCAACAGCTCGGCGACCGCGTCGATGTCACCGCGGCTGGTGGTAGGCGTGAAGCTCAGCATCTTGACGACGTTGTCCGCGACGAACTCGGTCACCTGCTCGCGGGCGTGGTCGTCATCGGCGATCGGCGTGGGTGCAGGCGCGTTCTTGACCGACAGTTGCCAGAAGCCCAGGCCGGTCGCCACGACCACCCCCGCGATGAGGGCGAGCACCAGCAGCGACCAGGTGTTGCGGGTGTTCATCAGTGGACGAACTCCAGCTTCGAGGCCTTGTAGCCGCCGTCGACGTGCTCGACGGTGACCCGCACCCGCTGCAGTGACACCACGCCCACCCGATTGGACGTCACGGTGACCTTGGTGTCGACGGTGACCAGCACGACCGCCTCATCGGAGAACAACGCTTCGATGCCGGCCCCGGTGACCGTTCCGTCGGTCTTGACGCCCAGTTCCCGTGCCTTGCGCTTGATGTTCGGGGCCTGGTTCTGCAGGTCGGCGCGGAACTCATCTGTCGCGCCTTCCATGACCTTCTCGAGATCGGCGTCGGCCGTGTCCGCGCTCACGGTGACGGTGTGCAGGGCGAAGGTCCTGGCGGCCTCGACATACGGCTGCCACGACGGCGTCGTACTCGCCGCAGGTGTGGAACGTACGAGCTGGCTGATCGCGAAGGCGATGGCGCACACCAGCAGCACGGCCAGCAAGATTGGTATCAGAACCCTTGCGGCGCTGCGCTTCTCGGGGCGACGCGGGTGCGGGACGGGTGCCGGAGCCGGCCAGCTGGGTGCCGGGGGTGGGGCGTTGACCACCGGTGGAGCGGCCGCCGCGAACGTCGGCGCCGGGATGACGCGGGGCGGTGT
>NZ_LT546207.1:5489635-5519317 GCF_900078665.2 Mycolicibacterium houstonense
TTGGCGAAATCGCTGCACCGCGCGAAGCGTGCGCCGGGCTCCTTGGCCATGCCCTTGCGCATCACCTCGTCCAGATCGGCCAGTTCGGGTCGCACGGTGCGCAGCGCCGGCGGCGGCTCGTTGAGTTGCTTGCTGATCACCACGGCCGGGTTGGAATGGTGGAACGGCGAGTGCCCGGCGAGCAGCTGAAACGCGCTGGCCGCCAAGGCATATTGGTCGGCCCGCCCGTCGATGTGCTGCCCGAGCAGCTGCTCTGGAGCCGAATAGGCCATCGAGCCCACCGCCATGTTGGTGGCGGTGATCCCGCTGATGTCGTCGACTCGGCGGGCAACGCCGAAGTCGGCCAACAGGATTCGGCGCCGGGCGGCATCCGGGTCGGTTAGCAGCATGTTGGCCGGTTTCACGTCGCGGTGCAGCAGGTGGCGATCGTGGGCGTAGTCGAGTGCCTCGGCGATGGCGGTGATGATCTCGACGGCCTCACGGAGCGGCATCCCGGCGGGGTGCCGCTCGCGGACATGGCGTGCGGCGTCGGTGCCGTCGACGTAGTCCATCGCGATCCACAGCTGCCCCTCGTACTCGCCGCGGTCGTGCAGTCCGACGATGTGGGGGTGCCAGAGCGAGGCGGCGATGTCGGCTTCCCGGTTGAACCGGTTGCGGTACTGGGCGTCGCTGGTGAGCGAGGCCGGCATGATCTTGAGCGCATCCTGCCGGGAGAGGCGCGGGTGCCGGGCCAGATAGACCTCGCCCATGCCGCCGGAGCCGAGTAGACGTTGAATCGTGTACCCGGCGAACACGTCACCGGCATTCAACGGCATGCCGGTGATGTTAGTCCGGCCGGTGACGAGCTGGTTCGCGAGTAGCGTCGGGATCATGACTGCCGCTGATTCCGATGCCGTCCGGGAACTGCTGCGCGACGCGTTCACCCGGCTGATCGAACATGTCGACGACCTCACCGAGGGTCTCACCGAAGAGGTGTCGAGTTACCGGCCCACTCCGGAGGCCAACAGCATCGCCTGGCTGATCTGGCACAGCGCCCGCTGCCAGGATCTGCAGTTGTGCGATATCGCCGGAGTTGAGCAGGTGTGGACCCGCGACGGCTGGGTGGACCGGTTCGGCCTCGCCCTGCCGGCGGACGACATCGGCTACGGTCACAGCCCCGAGGACGTCGCGAAGGTGCACGCGTCCGCCGAGCTGCTCGCCGGGTACTACCGGGCGGTGCACAAGGTGACCTTGGCGTATATCGCCAGCGTGACCCCCGAGGAGCTCGACCGCATCGTCGACACCCGGTGGGATCCGCCGGTGACGGCGAGCGCGCGACTGGTCAGCATCATCGACGATTGCGCCCAGCATCTGGGCCAGGCGGCGTATCTGCGCGGCATCATCCCTTGATCGCGCGGTGGTGGCCGGCGGTCGGCCTCACCGCCATGGTGTTGTTGGGCTGGGCGGTACGCACCGGACCGGTGCCGATCGACGACTGGTTTCAGCAGGTCGGGGTTGACCTGAGCCCGCGCGTCACGTCCTTTCTGGGCATCACCGTGCCGGTGATCCTGACTGGCGCCCTGCTGGTCGCCGTCGTGGTCGCCTTGCGGCGCGGTTGGCGACGGCTGGCGGTCGCCATGGTGGTGAGCCCGCTCGCGGCCATCGCGATCGTGCGGATGGTCAAGCCCATCTTCGGCCGGGAGAAAGGCGGAGCCCTGGCCTACCCCAGCGGTCACACCACTTTCCTGGTGGTGGTAACGGGCCTGCTCCTGCTGGTGGCCGGGGCCGGGCTGTGGGCGGTGGTCGTCGCGGCCGCCGCCATTCTGCTGAGCATGATCGGACTGGCGATGACGTTTCACTACTTCACCGACACCGTCGGGGGCGTATTGCTGGGCACATCGGTGGTGTGCCTCGCCGCGATAGTCGCCCGCCATCCGCAGCATGGCCGGCTGGCGGGCGCCTCACCAGAACTTCGCTGAGCGATCACCTGTCCGGTCCGGACGTTTTGTTCAGGGGCAACTCTCTGTGGCGAGCCGTCAGGTGTCCCCTTGCTGCCGTTCCCCTGAGGGCCTTTCAAGATCGATCAACCATCAAGTAGCCGTTGATGGTTCGAGGGGATGGTCGGTGACCAGCGTTGCGTGCCGCAAGACTTTCAGGCCGACGCTGCGGTCCGGCAAACCTCCTGGGGGTGCGTGAGCAGCCTCGATGGCTACTTTCTGGTTTTCGCGGCAACGCCGGCGGTTGGCCGGGTATTTGGATATGCAACGAATTTCAGATTCCCGCCTGAGAAAAAGCTGAGATCTTGATTAATGGAGCGTAAATTTCGGCCGGTGCCGACCATCGGCCAGCCCAAATAGCAAGTCATCGAGGGGATTTCATCTATGAACAGTCGTGTCTCGAGCAGTCTGACCGCGTGCGTCGCCGTCGCGGGCGCCAGTGTCATCGCCATGACCCCGGTGGTGGCGTCACCGCCGACACCGCCACGCGTCCTCGATGCAGCGACGTCGCTGACCGCCAGTTTCGCGGGGATGAATCAACTCGGCTTGGCGTTCCTGGCCGGTCAACGGCTTGCCGATCAGTTCGTGCAGGCACCGCTCACCCCGTTGGTTCTCGCCGCACAGCTCGCGGCAGGCGACAACGAGAGGCTGTTCTCCCAGATCCGCCAGATCGTCGATTCGCCGCTCTACGTCGCCGACCCGCTGATCGAGGCGATCGCCATCACCTTGCCGGACGAGTTCGGCGGCGGCTCGGACCATGAGACGACCACCACGGCCGGTGACGGCGCCTTCATGCAATTCCGCAACAACGAACTGCTGGGCCTGCGGGACGCCGTCAACGCGCAGTTCGCCTCGGCGCTCGGCGTCGACAAGCCATGGCCCAACGAGAACTACACGGCGGCGCTGGCCGCGGGCATGCAGGAATCGGCGGTGCGGGCCGTCAACGGCGCGGTGCTCGGGGTCGTGGGTCTGGCCGCCGTCGCCGAGGCGATGGCATCCGGCGACAACGTCGAGCTGTACAAGGCGATCCGCTCCTACATCGATGCCCCGCAGTGGGTGATCGATCCGACCATCGAGGGGCTGGCCGAAGCGCTCCCCGAATCGTTGGGCGGGGGCACCAACGGCGATCCCACGGACCCGACCGGCGACGGCGCCCTCATGCAGTTCCGCAACAACCAGATGCTGGGTGCGCGCAACGCGGTGCGCGTCGCCGCCAACGTGCTCGGTGTCGAGGTGAACGAGGACGGCAGCTTGCCCACGAACAGCTCCGTCGCCCGCACGCAACTGCTGGCCGCCACGGAGACCGATGCCGATGTCGACGCCGGTGCCGACGCGCCGAAGGTGAACAAGCGCAAGGTGCCTGTCGCCGGCGTGAACACCGCGCTCGACGGTGCGAAGGACCGGGCCGAGAAGCGGGCCAACAAGGCCAAGGCGAACGTGGACCGGGTGGTGAAGAAGGTCAGGGAGGCGGCCGACAACACGGCCAAGAAGCTCAGCCCGAAGAAGGCGGAGTCCAAGGACGCACAGGACTGAGCCGTCCCGCGAGATCAGCGGAATGGTCGCTCCCTGCACCCGGGGGCGACCATTTCGCGATCTGGGCGCGTCCAGCACTTGACAGGTGTCAACCCCGATGCGACGTGGGTCACAAACGGTGATTAACATAGGCCGCATGACAGCGACGCCAGATGTTGATCTGACCGGAGAGTTCACGGGTTCCGGCACCATCCACAACCCCGCGACCGGTGCCGTCGCAGGCCAGGTGACCTGGACCGACGCGACCGACGTGCCGCGGATCGTGGCCGGGCTGCGAGATGCCCAGAGGGAGTGGGAGGCCAGGGGCGCAAAAGGCCGCGCCAAAGTGCTGGCCCGCTACGCGGTGTGGCTCGGTGACCACCGCGACGAGATCGAAAAATTGCTGATCGCCGAGACCGGCAAATCGGCGATGGACGCAGCGCAGGAGGTGCCGCTGCTGCTGATGATCTTGTCGTACTACATCAAGGTCGTCGAGGAGGCGATGGCGCCGGACTCCCGGCCGGCCCCGCTGGCCTTCCTGTCCATCAAGAAGATCGCGGTGCACTACCGGCCGCGTCCGGTGGTCGGGATCATCGCGCCGTGGAACTATCCCGTGGCCAACGCCATGATGGACGCCATCGGCGCCCTGGCCGCCGGGTGTGCGGTGCTGCTCAAGCCGTCCGAGCGCACCCCGCTGACCGCCGAGGTGCTGCTGCGCGGCTGGCTGGATTCCGGCGCACCTGAGGTTTTCGCCCTGGCGCAGGGCGCCCGCGCGGTGTCCGAGGCCGTCATCGACAACTCCGACTACATCCAGTTCACCGGCTCCAGTGCCACGGGTGCCAAGGTGATGGAGCGCGCCGCGCGTCGCCTCACCCCGGTGAGCCTGGAGCTCGGCGGCAAGGACCCGATGATCGTCCTGGAGGACGCCGACGTCGAGCTGGCCGCCAACGCCGCCGTGTGGGGCGCGATGTTCAACGCCGGTCAGACCTGTGTGTCCGTCGAGCGCGTCTATGCGCTGGAGCCGGTCTATGACCAGTTCGTGGCCGCCACCGTGAAGGCCGTGGAGAACCTCAAGATGGGTACCGGCGAGGGCTACCACTTCGGCTCACAGATCGACGAGAGCCAGGTCGCCATCACCGAACGGCACGTCAATGAGGCCGTCGCCGCCGGCGCCAAGGCGCTGACCGGCGGCAAGCGCCCGGAGGGCGGGGGCAGTTTCTACCCGCCGACCGTGCTCGTTGACGTCGACCATTCGATGGCATGCATGACCGAGGAGACGTTCGGGCCGACGCTGCCGATCATGAAGGTGTCCTCGGTGGAGGAGGCCATCCGACTGGCCAACGACAGCCAGTACGGGCTGAGCGCCTCGGTGTTCTCCAAGGACGTCGATCGTGCCAAAACCGTTGCGCTGCAGCTGGACTGCGGTGCCGTCAACATCAACGACGTGATCTCCAACCTGATGTGCACCACGGCGCCGATGGGCGGCTGGAAGACCTCGGGCATCGGCGCCCGCTTCGGCGGCCTCGACGGGGTGCGCAAGTTCTGCAAGCAGGAGACCATCGTGGTGCCACGCACCAACGTCGGCGCCGGCGGCACGTACTACAACAACTCGGAGAAGGCGCTGGCCCGGATGAACAAGCTGATGACCAAGCTGTCGTTGGCACGCCCGCGCCGTAAGGCCAAGTAGCCGCGTACCGGCCGTTCACCCCGGCGACACCTCGGTGTTCGCCGGGGTGGATACCGTCTGCCGGTGACTCTCGACATCACCGGCTACACGGTCCGTGACGACGACGATGACGACCCCGTTCTGCTGCTGGAACCCGGCGGAGAGGTCGTCGACACCTGGCGGGAGAACTACCCGTACTCCGACCGCATGTCGCGGCAAGAGTACGAAGAGCAGAAGCGGCTGCTGCAGATCGAACTGCTGAAGCTGCAGAAGTGGAGCCAGGGCAACGGGCTGCGGCACGTCATCGTGTTCGAGGGGCGTGACGCCGCGGGCAAGGGCGGCACGATCAAGCGATTCATGGAGCACCTCAACCCCCGCGGGGCCAGGGTGGTCGCGCTGGAGAAGCCGACCGAAAAGGAACGCACCCAGTGGTACTTCCAGCGCTACGTGACGCATTTGCCCGCCGCGGGTGAGATCGTGCTGTTCGACCGGTCCTGGTACAACCGTGCCGGGGTGGAACGGGTGATGGGCTACTGCACTCCCAAACAACATGCCGAATTCATCCGCCAGGCCCCGTTGTTCGAGCAGATGCTGGTCAACGACGGCATCAGCCTGACCAAGCTGTGGTTCTCGGTGACCCAGTCCGAACAGCGCACCCGGTTCACCATCCGCCAGGTCGACCCGGTCCGTCAGTGGAAACTCTCACCCACCGACCTCGCCTCGCTGGACAAATGGGACGACTACACCGCGGCCAAGGAAGACATGTTCGCCTGGACGGACACCGAAATCGCGCCGTGGACCGTGGTGAAGAGCAACGACAAGAAACGCGCCCGGATCAACGCCATGCGTCACGTTCTCGGTAAGTTCGACTACGACAACAAGGATTTTGACGTGGTCGGCCACGCCGATCCGCTGATCGTGGGGCGTGCCCTGTCGGACTGAACAGTCTGGCCGCCGCCCGAGAACTAGGAGGACGGCGTGCGCTTCGTCATGACGCTGTTCCTGTGGGTGCTGACGACGATCCTGCTGGCGGCCGCGCTGCCGTCGGCGTGGGCGCAGAAGAACATCATCGACCAGCAGGGCTATTCGGCCTTCGCCGAGGCCGCGGCCGCCGACCCGCAGCTGCAGCAGGCCGTGGCCGGCGAACTTGCCACCCAGGTGCAATCCCTGGCCGCGCAGAGCGGGTCGGAGGTGGACTCGCGGCGGATCCGCGCCGTGGCCGGCGTCTACACCTCTGGCTCGGCGTTCCCCCGGCAGTTCGCGCTGGCCAACCGCGTCGCGCACACCTGGATGTTCACCGATCAGTTGTCCCGGGACGAGAACGGCAGTTGGGTCGTCGACCTCGCGCCGATGCTGTCCGACGCGTCGTTCCGCGAAACCTTGGATGACTTCGGTGTCGAAGTGCCGCAAACGCTTACGGTGCCCATCGCGTCCTCGGCCCCGCAGGGGCTGCGGCCCGGAATCCTGCGGCCACTGGCGGTGTGGGGGCCGTGGGTGAGCGTCGGGGTGACGGTGCTGGCCGGTATCTTCGCCCTGTTCACCCTGGCCGCGGCCCGGGCCCGCGGTAAAGCCCTTGCTGCACTTGGGATTTCCGCGCTCCTGGTGGGCGCGGCCGGCTGGGCTGGGCTGGAGGCCGGGCGGCGGTACGTCAACGAGGCGCTCAACCACACCAGCGGGGACATTCGCCAGATCGCCGACGCCATGGTGGGCCATGCGATCGACAGCCTGCACCAATGGCTCAACCTCGCGCTGGCGGCCGGCGGGGCGCTGGTGGTGTTCGGGATCATCGTGGCGCTGCTGGGCGGATTGCGTCGGCGCCCCAGCTGAGTTTCCGCCGGTTTCTACACCTGGGTCGTTCGCCGCGAAACACACGCCATCTCCATGTCCGACGCGCCGGACTCCAGACCTGCAACTTCCGGAACCCTACCGGGACACCGCGGCGACTCAGATGGACGGAGAAGGACTTGAAGCCGCGAGCCCGACACGGCCCAGCAGCTTGAGGGCAGGCAGGGATTGCATGGATGAAGTCTGCTCCGGTGCGCGCCGGTCCGTAGCCCTGACACGCACAGTCTGGGTGCGGTGATGCCGTCAGGTGTCGTCGTGGCGACGACGAAAGTTCTCGAACGCCACGGCCAGGCGGACATCGGCGGGCGCCCGGTCCTTCCTCGTGCTCGCCTCGGTGATCGCGAGCGCGATCAAGACATCGGCCGTGGTGATGACCCAGCCGGCCCAGAACATCCACTTCAGCGTCGGATCCGGTTGCGCGGCAAAGTAAACGATCAGGAATATCGGCCCGACGATCCCGCAGACCAAGGTCATCCCCTGGATGAGCAGGTAGCGCTGGAAGACAGACATCGCCGTGATGATAACGCGGCACCCGGGATTCGGACCTGCCTCGACCTGCCGATGATCGCCGGGCGGGTGCTGGCCTAGGGGCCGATGGTCTGCCAGAGGAACTCGTAGGTCAGTGCCCCCTTGAACGCGGCCTGCTTGTTGTCGGCTGCGCCGCCGTGGCCGCCCTCGATGTTCTCGTAGTACAGCACCCGGTGCCCGGCGGCCTCCAGCGCCGCCGTCATCTTCCTGGCGTGCCCGGGGTGCACCCGGTCGTCACGCGTCGACGTGGTGATCAGGATCGGGGGATACTTAGCGTCCTTCGAAACATTCTGGTACGGCGAGTATTTCGACATGAACTCCCAGTCCGCCGGATCGTCGGGGTTGCCGTACTCCGCCACCCACGACGCACCCGCCAGCAGCAGGTGGAAGCGCTTCATGTCCAGCAGCGGCACACTGCACACCAGCGCCCCGAACAGCTCCGGGTATTGCGTCAGCATCACACCCATCAACAGCCCGCCGTTGCTGCCACCGGACGCGCCGAGCTGTTCGACGGTGGTGATGCCGCGGCGCACCAGATCCGCGGCGATCGCGGCGAAATCCTCATACACCAGGTGACGGTTCTCGCGCATCGCCTGCTTGTGCCAGTCCGGGCCGTACTCGCCGCCGCCGCGGATGTTGGCCTGCACATAGGTGCCGCCGCGGGCCAGCCAGGCCCGGCCGATCCCTCCGACGTAGCCCGGAGTCAGCGAATTCTGGAATCCGCCATAGCCGTACAGATACGTGGGGCTCGGCTCGTCGCGGCGTCCGACCACGAAATACGGGACCTTCGTACCGTCCTTCGAGGTGGCGAAGAACTGCTCGACCCTGATGCCGTCGGCGTCGAAGAACGCCGGGGCGGACTTCATCTCCACCAGGGGGCCGCCCGCGGTGCCGTACAGCAGTCGCGACGGGGTGGTGAATCCGCTTGAGTTGTAGAAGACCTCGTCACCGAAGCGGTCCACGTCGACGACGATGGTGTCCGTCGCGGGCGGGATGTCCGGGGCGTCGCGACGTTCCCACGTCCCCGGAGTGACGATCTCGACGTGGCTGGCGACATCACGCAGCGTGATGAGGATCAGCTTGTCCCTCGTCCACTGCACACTCGACAGGCTGCTGTGCTCGTCGGGCTCGTAGACCATCGCGAGCTCGCCTGTGCCGGAGAGGAAGTCGTCGAACTTCGTGCCCAGCAGCGCACCGGCCGGATAGGTGGCCCCATCCACCTGCCAGTCGGTCCGCAGTGAGATCAGCAGCCATTCGCGGTGCAGCGACAGCGACGAGTCCGTCGGCACCTTGAGCTCGATGAGCTCGCCGTCGCGCACCTCATAACGGATCCGGTGGTAGAAGTCGGTGTAGCGGCCCAGCCGCGTGTGCTCGAAGCCCGGCGTCCGGTCGACGGAGGCGATCACCCGGACATCGGTGGGCTCGGCCTCGTACACCGTCTCCGCCTCGGCCAGGGGTTGGCCCCGACGCCATCGTTTGGCGATCCGCGGATAGCCGGATTCGGTCATCGAGCCTTCGCCGAAGTCGGTGCACACCAGCAGGGTGTTCTCGTCCTCCCAGGACACCGAGGACTTCGCTTCGGCCAGCTCGAATCCACCCGCGACGAATTCCCTTGTCCGCATGTCGAACTCGCGCACCACGGTGGCGTCGGCGCCGCCCCGGGAGAGGCTGATCATGGCCAGCGTGTGGTCCGGTTCGATCACCTCGGGCCCGGCCCACACCCAGTTCTCGTCCTCGGTGCGCGCCAGCTCGTCCACATCGAGGATCACGTCCCAGTCGGGGTCGTCGGTGCGGTAGCTCTCCAGCGTGGTTCGCCGCCACAGGCCGCGCGGATTCGCCTCGTCGCGCCAGAAGTTGTACAGGTACTCACCGCGGCGCCCCGGGTAGGGGATGCGGGCGTCGGTGTCGAGGATCTCCAAGATCTCCGAGCGCATCGCCTCGAACCGCTCGCCGCTCAGCTCGGCGATCGTCGGCTCGTTGTGGGCACGCACCCACGCCAACGCGTCGTCGCCGGTGATGTCCTCAAGCCATAGGTACGGGTCCGCTGCCACCTACCCATTGTGACCACGCGCGTAGTGTGAGCTGAACAACACCGTTGCCCGACAGAAACGAGGACGTGATGGGTCAAGCACCGGCGCGGGCCCTGATCACCGTGGCCGCTGCCGATCTGCTGGCGCGGCTGCAGGAGCGGCACGGGTCCTTGATGTTCCACCAGTCCGGCGGGTGCTGCGACGGGTCCTCGCCGATGTGTTACCCGGAGGGCGAGTTCATCGTCGGTGACCGCGACATCTTGTTGGGTGTGCTCGACGTCGGCACCGGAGTGCCGGTGTGGATCTCCGGGCCGCAGTTCGAGGCATGGAAGCACACCCAGCTGGTGATCGACGTCGTCCCCGGGCGCGGCGGTGGCTTCAGCCTGGAAGCGCCGGAAGGCATGCGGTTCCTGTCCCGCGGGCGAGCCTTCAGCGACGCCGAGAACGAGCTGCTCGCGGAGGCACCTCCGGTGACCGGTGCCGAATACAGTGCCGGTGTCCGGCCCCCGGATACCGGCAGCCACATCGTCGACGAAGCCGCCGACGCCTGCCCGGTGCCCGGGGGACGCGCCGCGCGGATGTAGCGGGCCGTCGCGGGTCGCGGCGTTATCGTCGAAGAGTGATTCCGCTGCCACGGGCGTGGCTGCTGACCGGTGCCATGTCGGTCGGCGTAGCGGTCGGGCTGCTGGCGGGGGTCGCCACCACGCTGCTGGTCACGGCCACGGTCCGGCCCGATGTGGTGATCGCACTCGTCCTGGGCGTACCCGGTGCCCTCGGGATCCTGCTGGTCCTGGCCTCGGGGCGGCGGTGGGTCACCGCGCTGGGCGCCTTTGTCCTGGCCATCGCGCCCGGCTGGTTCGGCGCGCTGGCGATCATCCAGGTGGCATCCCATGCCTGAGAACGTCGACACCTCCACGGCTGATTTCACCCCGCTGTTCGACACCGGGGAGAACGACGTCGTCGTCGACGAGCCGACGAACATGTCGACGCCCGCCGAAGACATGACGCCGGACCAGATCGAATCCGACGACGCACCCTCGGCGCCGCTGCCCGCCCCCGTTCCCCCGGTGGTGGTGGAGGGCTCCTACCTGTCCGTGAAGTGGTGGACGTTCGTCGGCGTGCTGGCCGGGGTGTGGTTGGTGTCCGCGGCCGCCGGGGCCGGCATGTACTACTACTGGTACCGATCCGTGGACAAGACCTGGCCGGTGTATGTGGTGCTGGCGTATGTCGTCGTCACCACAGTCGGGGCCCTGCTCGCATCGACTGCGCAACGCAAACCGGTGATATCGGCCCTGGCCATCGCGCTGATGTCGGCTCCGCTGGCGGCGGTGGCGGCCGCGGCGGTCTACTACGGCGCCTACGTGTTCGGCTGGATCGCCCGGTAGGACCATTGCGCCGCCCACTAGGGTGGGGTCGTGACCCACTTTGACGTTGTCGTTCTCGGAGCCGGTCCCGGTGGATACGTCGCGGCCATTCGTGCCGCCCAACTGGGGCTGAACACCGCAATTGTCGAACCCAAATACTGGGGCGGCGTCTGCCTCAATGTCGGGTGCATCCCGTCGAAGGCGTTGCTGCGCAATGCGGAGATCGCGCACATCTTCAACAAGGAAGCCAAGACCTTCGGTATCAGCGGCGAGGCCACCTTCGACTACGGTGCCGCATTCGACCGCAGCCGCAAGGTCGCCGACGGCCGCGTCGCCGGCGTGCACTTCCTGATGAAGAAGAACAAGATCACCGAAGTCCACGGCTACGGCACCTTCACCGGGCCCAAGTCGATGTCGGTGAAATTGAATGAGGGCGGGACCGAAGAGCTCACCTTCGACAACGCGATCATCGCCACCGGCTCGTCGACCCGTCTGGTGCCGGGCACCTCGCTGTCCGACAACGTGGTCACCTACGAAACCCAGATCCTCTCGCGCGAGTTGCCGGGTTCGATCATCATCGCCGGGGCGGGTGCGATCGGCATGGAGTTCGCCTACGTGCTGAAGAACTACGGCGTCGACGTCACCATCGTCGAGTTCTTGCCGCGCGCCCTGCCCAACGAGGACGCCGAGGTCTCCAAGGAGATCGAGAAGCAGTACAAGAAGCTGGGCGTGAAGATCCTCACCGGCACCAAGGTCGAGGCGATCAACGACGACGGCTCCAGCGTCAAGGTGACGGTGAGCAAGGACGGCAAGTCCGAGGAGCTCAAGGCCGACAAGGTGCTGCAGGCCATCGGCTTCGCGCCCAACGTCGAGGGCTTCGGCCTGGAGACGGCCGGGGTGGCCCTGACCGACCGCAAGGCCATCGGCATCGACGACTACATGCGCACCAACGTGCCGCACATCTACGCCATCGGCGATGTCACCGGCAAGCTCCAGCTGGCTCACGTGGCCGAGGCGCAGGGTGTGGTCGCGGCCGAAACCATCGGTGGCGCAGAGACTCTGGCGCTGGGCGACTACCGGATGATGCCGCGCGCGACGTTCTGTCAGCCGCAGGTGGCCAGCTTCGGGCTCACCGAGGAGCAGGCCAAGGCCGAGGGATACGACGTCGTCGTCGCCAAGTTCCCGTTCACCGCCAACGGCAAGGCACACGGCCTGGCCGACCCGACCGGGTTCGTGAAGCTGATCGCCGACAAGAAGCACCTCGAGCTGATCGGTGGGCATCTGATCGGGCCGGACGTGTCCGAACTGCTGCCGGAGCTGACGCTGGCCCAGAAGTGGGACCTGACCGCCAATGAGCTGGCCCGCAACGTGCACACCCACCCGACGCTGTCGGAGGCGCTGCAGGAGTGCTTCCACGGTCTGACCGGCCACATGATCAACTTTTGAGAAACGAAATCGTCGCCGGCATAGCCGGATTGGTGGTCGGCCACATCTTGTGGCTGGCCGCCATCACGTTGGCGACCGAAGGGGCCGGCGTCAACATCTGGGTGTTGTTGGTCGCAGCCCTGTCCCTCGTCGGGGGAGCTGTCGCCGGGTACCTCGGCTGGCTCAGGTACCAGCAGAAATCCCACACCTGGGCGGCGTTCCTATGGGCGCTGCCGGTGTCGCCGGTGGTGTTCTCGCTGGTACTGCTCGGGGTGACGTACCTCTAGTCCACCCCGCTAATCGGGGAAGTCCAGCGGGATCCGCAGCGTCGTCATCGTGGCCGCCAGGCCGTCGTATTGGCTTGCCAGCATGCAGAATTCGATGAGCTGCTGCTTGGTGAGGATCGCCGACAGCGCGGCCCAGGTCTCGGCCGAGACCGACCGGGTGACGACGAACTCGTCGGTCGCGGTGATCAGGACGCGCTGGCGGTCGGTCAGGCCCTCGGCGTCGGGCCCCTCGAAAATGCGGGCCTGGGTCTTCTCGTCGACGCCGCGGCTGCGCGCCAACCTGCGGTGCTGCTGCAGTTCGTACTCGCAGTCCCGCAGATGGCCCACCCGCAGAATGACCAACTCGGCATCCTTACGTGGCAGCTTGCCCAGCGGTCCGAGCAGCAGCCCGGAATACGGCAGCCAGGCCAGGAACAGCAGCTTGTGCTGGCCCAGCACGTTCATCAGGGTGAACCGCGGTGCCCGGATGGCCCTGGCGCCCAGCTTGGCGATGGCCCAGTTGACCGGGCCCAGCTCACGGAATCCGCCCGGCGCGATGCGGGCCGGCTCGAGTGCACTCACCCAGCCGAGTCTGGCACAGGTCGCGGGGCTACGGCTGCCGCACCAAATACGGCGACACCGTCGAGCGGTGCTCGTTGAGGTCGAGCGCCTTCCCGAGCGCGGGGAACGCACGTTGCGGGCAGTTGTCGCGTTCGCACACCCGGCAGCCCGACCCGATGGGTGTGGCCGCCTCACCGGACAGATCCAGGCCTTCGGAGTACACCAGCCGATGGGCATGGCGCAGTTCGCAACCCAGCCCGATCGCGAAGGTCTTGCCCGGCTGTCCATAGCGCGAAGCGCGGCGCTCCACGGTGCGCGCCACCCACATGTAATTGCGTCCGTCGGGCATCTGGGCGATCTGCACCCCGATCTTGCCCGGATTGCCGAACGTCTCGTAGACGTTCCACAGCGGGCAGGTGCCGCCCGACGACGAGAAGTGAAAGCCGGTGGCGGACTGGCGTTTCGACATGTTGCCCGCGCGGTCGACCCGGACGAACGAGAACGGCACGCCGCGCATCGACGGCCGCTGCAGGGTGGACAGCCGGTGCGCGATGGTCTCGTAGCTCACCGAGTAGAACGCCGACAGTCGCTCCACGTCGTACCGGAAGTTCTCGGTCACATCGTGGAATTGCCGGTAGGGCAGCACGGTCGCCGCGGCGAAGTAGTTGGCCAGCCCGAGCCGGGCCAAGGTGTGGGACTCGTCGCTGGTGAACATGCCCTCGTCGACCAGCTTGTCGATCAGTTCACCGAACTCCAGGAAGGCCAGCTCGGCCGCCATCTTGAACACCTGCTGGCCGCTGGAGAGGTGGTTGCCCATCTCCAGGGTCTTGGTGGCCGGGTCATAGCGGTGCAGCACGGTGTCGCCCAGATCGATGCGGCGCACGATCCGGACCCCGTGCGCGGTGGTCAGCCGGTTGGCCAGCTCGCCGGCCAGGTCGCCGCGGTGCATCCGGATCTTGGCGGTCAGATCCTCGGCGGCGGTGTCGAGCTCGTGCAGGTAGTTCTGCCGCTGATAGAAGTAATCCCGGACTTCCTCGTGCGGCATGGTGATCGAACCGCTGCCGCTGCCGTCGGAATAGCGGTCTTCGGTGGCGGCCGCCAGTTGGGTCGTGGTCAGCCGGTAGCGACGGTGCAGGTTGACCATTGCGCGGGCGAAATTCGGATATGCCGCGACCATGTCGGCGACCTCGCCGATCTCCATGTCGGCACCGAGGTCGCGATCCATCGCCACCTCGCGCATCTCGGCGACCAGGCGGGTGTCGTCGTGGGAGGCGAAGAAGGTCGCGTCCACCCCGAATACCTCGGTGATGCGAAGCAGCACCGCCACCGTCAACGGGCGTACGTCATGCTCGATCTGGTTGAGATAACTGGGCGAGATCTCCAGCATCTGGGCCAGCGCCGCCTGGCTGAGGCCACGCTCGCTCCGCAGTTGCCGCACCCGCGCACCAACGAACGTTTTTGCCACGTCAAACAGCCTAACAACGCTGCGAAGGTGGCCTTAGCATTATTGGCAGTTTGGGTGCTACTGGCATCATCGGGCTGCCTGGCATGATCGGCTCAGGCGACAGCGACTGGGAGATGACCATGACGGGAACCGCGCAGAACTCGACCACCGGGCTCAACAAGGTGATGATGCCGGTGCCCGATCCCCATCCCGATGTTTTCGACCGGGAATGGCCGCTGCGCGTGGGTGATATCGACCGGGTCGGCCGGTTGCGGTTCGACGCCGCGGCACGCCATATCCAGGACATCGGTTCCGACCACCTTCGCGAACTCGGGTTCGAGGAGACGCATCCGCTGTGGATCGTGCGCCGCACGATGATCGACCTGATCAAGCCGATCGAGTTCCAGGACATGCTGCGGATGCGGCGCTGGTGTTCCGGGACCTCCAACCGGTGGTGCGAGATGCGCGTGCGGATCGACGGTCGCAAGGGCGGGCTGATGGAATCCGAGGCGTTCTGGATCAACATCAACCGCGAGACCCAGGGGCCGGCCCGCATCTCCGACGACTTCCTGGCCGGCCTGCGCCGCACCACCGACGAGGCCCGGTTGCGCTGGAAGTCCTACCTCAAGGCGGGCAGCCGTGAGGACGCCGCGGAGATCCGCGAGTACCCGGTGCGGGTGTCCGACATCGACCTGTTCGACCACATGAACAACTCCGTCTACTGGACGGTGATCGAGGATTACCTGTACTCGCATCCCGAGCTGCTGGAGAAGCCGCTGCGGGTCACCATCGAGCATGACGCCGCGGTGGCCCTGGGCGAGAAGCTCGAGATCCTGTCGCACGTTCACCCGGCCGGGTCGACCGACAAATTCGGCGAAGAGCTCACCGACCGCACTGTTAGAACGCTCACATATGCCGTCGGCGACGAGACAAAAGCCATCGCATCGCTGTTCTCACTCTGACCCCCGCCGGTTTAACAGTACGAGCGTACTGACCTGCGCCTTTGGCCTACTCGTCGGTAGCTTCTGAACCGGTACAGCCATCATATTTCTTCGCAACCTTTGCAAGTTAACTAAGCGCTTTGGCGAAAGTTGGCAACTGAAACGGGTGGACCTGCGGATATAGGTTGTGCCATCTTCGGATTAGCACACCAGTGAAGCTGCTGCGGCGTTAGCAAGGAAACCGCGGTGGCCGAACCAAACCGAAGGAGCAGTCCTATGTCGACCGTGGGCACCCCCAAGTCACCGGAGCAGATCCAGCACGACTGGGATCACAACCCCCGCTGGAAGGGCATCACCCGCACCTACACCCCGGCTGACGTCGTCGCGCTGCAGGGCAGCGTCGTCGAGGAGGCCACCCTGGCCCGCCGTGGCGCCGAGGTGCTGTGGGAGCAGCTGCACGACATGGACTTCGTCAACGCGCTGGGCGCGCTGACCGGCAACATGGCCGTCCAGCAGGTCCGCGCCGGCCTCAAGGCCATCTACCTGTCGGGTTGGCAGGTCGCCGGCGACGCCAACCTGTCCGGCCACACCTACCCCGACCAGAGCCTCTACCCGGCCAACTCGGTGCCGCAGGTGGTCCGCCGCATCAACAACGCGCTGCTGCGCGCCGACGAGATCGCCAAGGTCGAGGGCGACACCTCCGTCGAGAACTGGCTCGCCCCGATCGTCGCCGACGGTGAGGCCGGCTTCGGTGGTGCGCTCAACGTCTACGAGCTCCAGAAGGCCATGATCGCCGCCGGTGTCGCCGGTTCGCACTGGGAAGACCAGCTCGCCTCGGAGAAGAAGTGCGGCCACCTCGGTGGCAAGGTGCTGATCCCGACCCAGCAGCACATCCGCACCCTGACCTCGGCCCGTCTCGCCGCCGACGTCGCCGACGTGCCGACCGTCGTCATCGCGCGCACCGACGCCGAGGCCGCCACCCTGATCACCTCCGATGTCGACGAGCGTGACCGCCCGTTCATCACCGGTGAGCGCACCTCCGAGGGCTTCTACCGGATCAAGAACGGCCTCGAGCCCTGCATCGCCCGCGCCAAGGCCTACGCGCCGTACTCCGACCTGATCTGGATGGAGACCGGCACCCCGGACCTGGAGCTGGCCAAGAAGTTCGCCGAGGGCGTCAAGGCCGAGTTCCCGGACCAGATGCTGGCCTACAACTGCTCGCCGTCCTTCAACTGGAAGCAGCACCTGGACGACGACACCATCGCCAAGTTCCAGCGCGAGCTGGGCGCGATGGGCTTCAAGTTCCAGTTCATCACCCTGGCCGGCTTCCACGCCCTCAACTACTCGATGTTCGACCTGGCCTACGGCTACGCCCGCGAGCAGATGAAGGCCTACGTCGACCTGCAGGAGCGCGAGTTCGCCGCCGAGTCGCGTGGCTACACCGCCACCAAGCACCAGCGCGAGGTCGGCGCCGGCTACTTCGACCGGATCGCCACCACGGTTGACCCGAACAGCTCGACCACCGCGCTGGCCGGTTCCACCGAAGAGGGTCAGTTCCACTGATCTTCGGCTAGACCCTCGACCCCCGAAGGTTGACAGCAGCAGGCCCCGCTCAGAATTCTTGGGCGGGGCCTGTCGCATGTCCGGATCTTGAGACGAAAGTGAAGTAGTGAGCAATCAAATTGAACGAGTAGGCGTTATCGGTGCCGGCCAGATGGGCGCGGGTATCGCCGAGGTGTCCGCGCGCGCCGGCGTCGACGTCCTGGTTTTCGAGACCAGCGACGCGCTGGTCACCGCCGGACGCAACCGCATCACCAAGTCGCTCGAGCGTGCGGTCAGTGCCGGCAAGGTCACCGAGCGCGAGAAGGACGCCGCGCTGGGCAAACTCAAGTTCACCACCACGATCGACGATCTGGCCGACCGTCAGCTGGTCATCGAGGCCGTCATCGAGGACGAGAACGTCAAGGCGAAGATCTTCGCCGACCTGGATCGCGTGATCGCCGACCCCGACGCGGTGCTGGCCTCCAACACCTCGAGCATCCCGATCATGAAATTGGCCGCGGCCACCGAGAACCCGGCCCGAGTGCTGGGGCTGCACTTCTTCAACCCGGTTCCGGTGTTGCCGTTGGTCGAATTGGTCAGCACTCTGGTTACCTCCGATGCCGCCGCGGCGCGCGTCGAGGAATTCGCCAGCACGGTCCTCGGAAAACAGGTCGTGCGTTGTTCTGACCGGTCCGGTTTCGTCGTCAATGCGTTGCTGGTTCCATACCTGCTGTCGGCCATTCGGATGGTCGAGGGCGGCTTTGCCACAATTGACGATGTCGACAAGGCCGTGGTGGCCGGTCTGTCCCACCCGATGGGCCCGCTGCGGTTGTCCGATCTGGTCGGACTGGACACCCTGAAGCTCATTGCCGACAAGATGTTTGACGAGTTCAAGGAGCCTTTGTACGCCGCTCCGCCACTCTTGTTGCGGATGGTGGAAGCCGGGCAGCTCGGCAAAAAATCGGGCCAGGGGTTCTACAAGTACTGAACCAACCCGCGCTGGCACTATGGCCGAGGCTTAGCTAGTCTACCCACAGTAGGGCCTGCTGGCTCGCTCTATAGAGTCTGCGTGGAAAACACGCGTCGGCCCCAAACCGTCGGTCGTCAGCAGCAGAAAACGCAAAGAGGTAAATTTTCGCATGTCTAATGTCGAGTCCGATCTTGCTCCGTACTACGAGGAGTCGCAGTCGATCTACGACATCTCGAACGAGTTCTACGCACTCTTCCTCGGGCCGACCATGGGTTACACCTGCGGTTACTACGAGCGCGAGGACATGAACCTCGAGGAGTCGCAGAACGCCAAGTTCGACCTGGCACTGGGCAAGCTGGACCTCAAGCCGGGTATGACGCTGCTCGACATCGGCTGTGGCTGGGGCGGCTGCCTGGAGCGCGCGCTGATCAAACACGACGTGAACGTCATCGGTATCACGCTCAGCAAGGAACAGTCGGACTACGCCCGCAAGCGGCTGGCCAAGATCGACACCAACCGCAACGTCGATATCCGGCTGCAGGGCTGGGAAGAGTTCAACGAGCCCGTCGACCGCATCGTGTCGATCGGCGCGTTCGAGGCCTTCAAGCAGGAGCGCTACCCGATCTTCTTCGAGCGGGCCTACAACATCCTGCCCGACAACGGTGGCCGGATGCTGCTGCACACGATCCTGGCGCACACCCAGCAGTTCTTCCGCGAGAACGGCATCAAGCTGACCATCAGCGACCTGAAGTTCATGAAGTTCATCGGTGAGGAGATCTTCCCCGGTGGGCAGCTTCCGGCCGTCGAGGACATCGAGAAGCTGGCCGACGGCTCGGGCTTCAAGTTGGAGCGCATCCACCTGCTGCGTCCGCACTACGCGCGCACGCTGGACATGTGGGCGGCCAACCTCGAAGCCAAGAAGGAAGAGGCCATCGCCCTGCAGGGGCAGGAAGTCTACGACCGGTTCATGAAGTACCTGACCGGTTGCGCCGACTTCTTCCGCCGGGGCATCACCAACATCGGCCAGTTCACGCTGGTCAAGTAGTTCTCTTTGCGCCGAGACGACGCATTTTGGCGGGGATTCCTCGAAATCGCCCCAAAATGCGTCGTCTCGGCGTTTTTGTAGGTGCTGTAACCTGCGCCGGCGAGAGCCCTCGTCACGCGAGCCAAGATCTCGGGCCCTCGACAACGCAGTTGACGGGCACTGACCCGCACGATCGTCCACCCTCGGGACGCCAGGAATTCCAGCCTGACGATTTCGTTCTCGTGGTCCTCCGGGCTCGTCCAGTGCTGCTCGCCGTCATACTCGACGCCGACCATCCACTCCGGCCACCCCATGTCGATCCGCCGCTGTACCCGGCCCCACTCGTCGGCCACCGGGATCTGGGTGACCGGCCGGGGGAGGCCGCCACGGACGAGCAGCAGCCGCAGTCGTGTCTCTTGCGGGGATTCTGCTCCCGCATCGACGAGGGCGAGTGCCGTCCGTAGGCGACGGATCCTTCGGGCGCCTGGATAGCGCTGCGCGATGGCCGCCACCCGGTCGACGCCGACCTGGGTGGCGTTGAGCAGCGCATCGATCCGGATGATCGCGGTGTCGAGCGGGCGCCGTCGCCCGATGTCGTAGCACGTGCGGGCAACGCTGGTGCAGGTCATGTCGCCGACCGCGTCGAGTTCGTCGTCGGCGATCGCGCCGGTGTGGATCAGAATTCCGGGTGGGGACGGATAGCGGATCCGGGCGAGCTCGGCCGGTGCGTCATCAGGCAGCCACTTGCTGCCCAGCACTGCTGCCGCGGAGTAGCCGGCCAGCGTGGCGGCGCGTCCGGACCACAGCCAGGCTGCCGTCGCGCGGGCATGGGCGTTGAGAACGAAATCTCTTGAGATGTAGACGTTTTGATGGAGTTTGCGGTACCGGGTCTGCAACGCATGGCGGGTGACGGACCCGGCGGACAGCGCCTCGCTCGCCACGACGATGTCTCCCACACCGATATTCGACGCGGCGGACGGGTATCTGGTTCCGCCCAGCGCCGAGACGACGGTTTATGGGGTGAAATCCCACAAAACGCGCCAGAAAGCGTCGTCTCGGCGCTAAGCAGAAGCCAGCCGCTTCTTCTCGGCCTCGACGTCGAAGTCCGGCGGCGGCCAGGACATGTTGAGGCTCTTGAGGGCCTCGATGAGCAGCTCGGTGATGGCCAGCCGGCTGTACCACTTCTTGTCGCACGGCACGATGTGCCAGGGCGCGTAGTCGGTGGACGTCTTCTCCAGCATGGCCTGGTAGGCCTCCTGGTACTTGGGCCAGAGCATGCGCTCATCGATGTCGGCCGGGTTGTACTTCCAGTACTTGTCCGGCCGCTCGAGCCGCTCGGCCAGGCGTTCCTTCTGCTCGGCGAGCGAGACGAACATGGCCACCTTCACCAGCGTGGTGCCGGAATCGACCAGTTCGCGTTCGAAGGCGTTGATCTCGTCGTAGCGGGCACCCCAGACGTCCGGGGGAACCAGGTTGTGCACGCGGACGATCAGGACGTCCTCGTAGTGGGAGCGGTCGAAGACCCCGATGTGACCGGCCGGTGGCAGCGCGTTGCGAATCCGCCACAAGTAGTGGTGGGCCCGTTCCTCCTCGGTGGGCTTGCCGAAGCTGGTGTACCGGACGCCCTGCGGGTTAGCTGCTCCCACAACATGTTTGACGATGCCGCCCTTGCCCGCGGTATCCATACCCTGCAGGATCAGCAGCACCGAGCGGTTGTCGTCACCGCTCTTGGAGCGCGCGTAGAGCATTTCCTGCAGCGAGGCGAGTCTCAGATTGCGCTCGGTCTGCAGCGTGGGGGCATCGCTCTTGCTCCCGCGAAATCCGGGTGTGCCGTTGGCGTCGATCCGCGAGACCTTGTCGCCCGGGCGGAAGACGAGATGCTCGTGCGGTTCGTGGGTCCACAGGGCAGGCAGGTCGGCGTTGTCGCTCACCCGATCAGTCAAGCAGCTGTGGTGGCAAAACCGGTGACGGGTGCGGCAGCGAGTTGAACTTCTCCAGCGAGCCACCCACTTCGACGATGCCGCACAACGCGTTCCACGACAGCATGGTCAGGTAGTCGATCAGTTCGTCGGCGGTCATCCGCGGGTTCGACATCCACGAGTGGGTGGCCAGCTGGACGCCGCCGACGGTGTGGAACGCCCACGCCTCGGCACCGCGGGTGTCCATGCCCACCGCGGCCATCCGGCGGCGCAACATGACGGCCAGCATGCGGGCGATGATCTGCTCGGAATCGGCGACCGCCTTGCTCTTGCTCGCCGAATTGTTGGCCATCACGAACGGATAGATCTCGGGTTCGGCGGCAACGGTTTGCACGTAGACCTTGATGATTTCGCGGGTCAGGTCGAACCCGTCGAGGTCCGACGACAGCGCCGCGGCCATGTTCGGGATCAGCGTCGTCTGCGCGAAGCGCATCATCACTGCGGTGGTGAGGTCGTTCTTGTCGACGAAATAGCGGTAGAGGACGGTCTTGGACACCCCGATCTCAGCGGCGATCTCGTCCATGCTGACGTTGCTGCCCCGGCGCCGGATCGCTTCCAGGGTGCCGTCTACCAGTTCGTTGCGTCGCTCCACCTTGTGCTGGTGCCAGCGCCGTTTGCGTCCATCGGTCTTCACCGCCACCGGCGGAGTCTGCTGTGCCACAGTCGCAGTAGTCCCATTCCCTAGTTCCACTTGATAGTACGGCGAAACTGCGGTTACCGGTCTGTGGGTCAGGCCCTCATGCGCCGTGATGGCGCAAGATGGAAAGGTGGCACATCGCATCGACCCGGAAGTCCGGGCGCTTACGGGCCCGCGGCAAAGTTTCGCCGAGACACTGTCCGGCGCGGACAGCGCGGCCGACGCCGAGCGGCGTCGGGGTTTGCGGCGGATGAAGCTGGTGGCGCTGAGCTTCCTGATCGGCGCCACGGTGGTCTTCCTGCTGTGCACCTGGGCCCAGTCGCGGGGCGCCGCGCCCTGGGTCGGGTATGTGCGGGCCGCGGCCGAGGCGGGCATGGTCGGCGCGCTGGCCGACTGGTTCGCGGTGACCGCGCTGTTCAAGCATCCGCTCGGCATCCCGATCCCGCACACGGCCATCATCAAGCGCAAGAAGGACCAGCTCGGCGAGGGGCTGGGCACCTTCGTCCGGGAGAACTTCATGTCTCCCGAGGTCATCGCGACCAAGTTGCGCGACGCCGAGGTGGCGGGCCGGCTCGGCAAGTGGCTGTCCGACCGTCCGCACGCCGAGCGGGTGGCGGCCGAGACCTCGACCGTGCTGCGGGTCGGCGTCGAGATGCTGCGCGACGAGGACGTGCAGCACGTATTGGACCGGATGATCGTCAAGCGCATCGCCGAGCCGAAGTGGGGCCCGCCGATCGGCCGGGTGCTCTCGACGTTGCTGCAGGAGGGCCGTCAGGAGGCCCTGATCCAGCTGCTGTGTGACCGGGCCTTCCAGTGGTCGCTGAATTCCGGTGAGGTCATCGAGCGGGTGATCGAGCGGGATTCGCCGACCTGGTCGCCGCGCTGGGTCGATCACCTGGTGGGGGATCGGATCCACCGTGAACTGATGGACTTCACCGACAAGGTGCGCCGCAACCCGGACCACGAGCTGCGGCGGTCGGCGACCCGGTTCCTGTTCGAGTTCGCCGACGATCTGCAGCACGACGACGCGACGATTCAGCGCGCGGAGAACATCAAGGACCAGCTGATGGGCCGCGACGAGGTGACCCGGGCGGCGGAGACGGCCTGGGCGGCGGCCAAGCGGATCATCCTGGAGTCGGTCGACGACCCGTCCTCGGCCCTGCGGACCCGGATCGCCGACTCGGTGATGCGCATCGGCGAATCGTTGCGTGACGACGCCGAGCTGCGCGACAAGGTGGACGGCTGGATCATCCGGGCCGCAAAACACCTGGTTGCCGAATATGGGACCGAGATCACAGCGATCATCACCGAGACCATCGAGCGCTGGGACGCCGACGAGGCAAGCCGCCGCATCGAGCTTCATGTGGGGCGTGACCTGCAATTCATCCGGATCAACGGCACCGTAGTGGGCTCGTTGGCGGGTCTGATCATCTATTCGATAGCCCAACTACTCTTCTGACCTGCGCTAACTAGTGCTTGCAAAAGTTAGCACCCCGTCGTAGCGTGAATTTCGTCGTTAACGGATACCCGGGCTACGAGGGGGAATGACATGGCGCAAGACGAAAATCTCGCGGCAGTCGTCTCCAACGCTGCGCAGGACATCGGAAGCTTCATCCGAGCCCAGCGTGAGGCGGCGCAGGTATCGGTTCGGCAGTTGGCCGAGAAGGCCGGCGTCAGCAATCCCTATCTGAGTCAGATCGAACGGGGATTGCGGAAACCCTCCGCCGACGTGCTCAACCAGATCGCGAAGGCACTGCGGGTGTCTGCGGAAGTCCTCTATGTGCGCGCCGGGATCTTGGAACCCAGCGAGCCCAGCGAGGTCCGCGACGCCATCGTCAACGACGTGGGGATCACCGAGCGGCAGAAGCAGGTGCTGCTCGACATCTACACCTCGTTCCGTCAACAGAACGAAGCCGTTGAAGGTGAGGAGCCGTCCACTGACTGACCCTCACCAGCTGCCCCGATAACAAAACCCGCATGAATTGCCCATCCTGAGAGAGGAATTCACATGACCGACAAGACTCAGCCCACCATCGAAGACCTCAAGGCCCCGCTGCTGGCCGCCGTAGGCGCCGCCGATCTGGCCCTGGCCACGGTCAACGAGATCGTCGCGAGCCTGCGCGAGCGTGCCGAAGAGGCCCGCACCGACGCCAACACCCGCGTCGAGGAAGGCCGCGCCCGGCTGACCAAGCTGCAGGAAGACCTGCCGACCCAGTTCGAGGAGCTGCGCGACCGGTTCTCCTCCGAGGAGCTGCGCAAGGCCGCCGAGGGCTACGCCGATCAGGCCACCGCGACCTACAACAAGCTCGTCGAGCGTGGCGAGGCGGCGCTGGAGCGCCTGCGCAACCAGCCGGCCATCGAAGAGGCCGCCAACCGGGTCGAGGGCTACACCGACCAGGTCACCGAGCTGACCCAGGACGCGCTGGGCACCGTTGCCTCGCAGACCCGCGCGGTCGGCGAGCGGGCCGCCAAGCTGGTCGGCGTCGAGCTGCCGAAGAAGGCCGAGAAGGCTGCCGAGAAGGCCGCTCCGGCTGCTCCGGCCAAGAAGGCTGCCCCGGCCGCCAAGAAGGCCGCCCCGGCCAAGGCCACCCCGGCCAAGAAGACCACGCCGGCCGCCAAGAAGACCGCGGCTCCGGCCAAGAAGGTCACCCAGAAGTAGAACGGCGTCGCGACGGGTACCGCCCGTCGGTCGACGCTGACGATGACGCCCGCATAGGCTGGTGAGGTGCAACTTGCCAACCTTGCGGGCGTCATTCTGTTTGTCCTCGTCGCCGTCGTCTTCTTCGTGGGCGTCTATGCGCTCGTGCACGCCGCCATGCAGCGTCCGGATGCCTATACGGCCACCGGCAAGCTCACCAAGCCGGTGTGGCTGGCCATCCTGGGCGTGGGCCTGCTCCTGGCGCTGCTGCTGCGCGACGCCTTCGGGGCCGCCATCTCGGCCTGCGCCACCGGTGTCTATCTGGTCGACGTCCGGCCGAAACTGCTTGAAATCCAGGGAAAGTCGCGCTGACCCGATGCGCTCACCACTGGCCGCGTTCGGCGCGGCGGGCGTCGTGCTGTGCGCCGCACTGAGCTTCGCGCCCACCGCGGGAGCCGCCCCCGGCTCTGTCTACGTCGACCATGTCGAATGGGCCAAATGGGGCGACCTGTCGAGCCTGCGGGTGTACCCGACCGACGCCGCCCGCGCGCTCACCCGCACGCCGAACAGCACCGCCGAGGCCGAGCAGGCCTGGGCCGAGGTGCTGGCGCAGTCCCCGGACGCCGACATCCCGGGCATGCACGAGCAGTTCCTGTGCCACTGGACTTTCGCCGAGATGGCCGAACCGGGCAAGACCAGCTGGAACCTGGAGCCGTGGCGCCCCGAGGTCGCGCCCGAGGCGATGCTGGCCGCCGGGTGCAACCCCGGCGGCAGTGAGGAACCGTTGTGATGGGCGGCTACACCCGAAGCCAGGTCGCCGCGCTGGTCGACCACACCCTGCTCAAGCCCGAGGCCACGGTCGCGGACGTCGAGAAGCTGGTGGCCGAGGCCGCTGACCTCGGGGTGTTCTCGGTCTGTGTCTCGCCGTCGCTGGTGGCCGCCGCGGTGGCGGTGCGGCCGGCGGGCCTGNAACCGTAGCGCCGGCGTGGGAGAAGGTCAGAGCTTGTCGAAGCAAGGGTCGTCGGCGGGCTTGGGCATCTTGGCGTTGGTGGTGGAGAACTTGGCCACCACGCCGCTGTCGGTTACCTGCACGCTGTCGGCGTGGATCCCCATCGGGTAGTCCTCGGTGATCTGGGCGGTGAACTTGTCCAGGATCGGCTGCAGGGTCTCCCGCGGCCAGGACAGGCCGATCGCGTTCAGGTCGACGATCTGCAGTGAGATGCCCTTGTTGACCACCGTGGGCTTGGCGGTGATGGTGCCGAGCAGACTCTTGAGCTCGATGGTCCCGTTCGACGGGTTGGTCCGGACGTCCGAGATGGCCGAGCCGATGAACGGCAGCGTGACCATGTCCGCCACGGTCTGGCGGATGCCGTCGGTGCTCCAGGTGATGTCGGCGACCAGCGAGCCGACGGTGCCGCTGGAATCGGCCGTCTCCTGGATCCGGACATCCTCGATGCCCAGCTTCACCTGCATTCCCTTGGCCTCACGGATCTGGTTGCCCGCGGTCTCGACGTTGATGTTGGTGTAGTGCCCGGACATGTGCTGCATCAGGAACGGGGGCAGCGGATCGAACGTCGCCTTCGCGCCGTCCCCGACGATGCATTCGACCGTGGCGGCGACGATCTGGTCGGCGCGGTTTCGGGCGTAGAGCTCGCCGCCGAGCAGCCCGGCCACGACCAGGGCCCCCACGATGACCAGGACCAGCACGACCGACAGCGGATCCGAGAGCAGCTTCTTGACCTTGGACGCGGCCGACGAGCCCTGTTCGGGGGCGGACGGGGCCGGCTGTTCGGCCTGAACCGGCTGGTCCGGCGCGGGTGGCTGCGGGGGCAGCGCCTCGGAAGGCGCTGGCGGGGACTGGTCGGTTGGGCGAGCCCAGGGATCGGTCACCCCAGCGATTGTGCCTTACCGGACTGAGCGAACTGTGAGCGGTTCTGCAGCACAGCGATGGTGTCCCGGACCCCGCTGGCAGCGTCGGGGTCGATGTCGAAGACCAGCAACTGCGGGTCCGGGCCGGCCGAGGTGAGGACCTCGCCGGTGGGGGAGGCCACCAGGCTGCCGCCGACGCCCGTCGGCCCCGCCTTGGCGATCTCGGCACCCGGATACGCCTGGTCAACCGCGGCGGCCGGCCTGGTCGCGGGTGCGCTGCGGTTGACCGCCGACTACGTGGCCACGCGCGAGCAGTTCGGTCGCCCGCTCTCGACGTTCCAGACCGTGGCGGCGCAGCTGTCCGAGGTCTACATCGCGTCGCGGACGATCTCTCTGCTGTCCACCTCCGCGGTCTGGCGGTTGTCCGAGGGGCTCGACGCCGACGAGGATCTCGCCATCCTGGGCTACTGGTTCGCCTCGCAAGCCGCGCCTGCCATGCGGCTCTGCCATCACCTGCACGGCGGCATGGGTATGGACATCACCTACCCGATGGACCGCTACTACTCTTCGATCAAGGACCTGACCCGGCTGCTGGGCGGGCCAGCGCATCGCCTCGATTTGGTGGGAGCGTAATGTACATCGATCTGACCCCGGAGCAGCGCGCGCTGCAATCCGAACTGCGGGAATACTTCTCGACTCTCATCACGCCCGAAGAGGCCAAGGCGATGGAGTCCGACCGGCACAACGAGGCCTACCGCGCGGTGATCAAGCGCATGGGCAGTGACGGCAAGCTCGGAGTCGGCTGGCCCAAGGAGTACGGCGGTCTGGGCTTCGGCCCGGTCGAGCAGCAGATCTTCATCAACGAGGCCAACCGGGCCGACATCCCGCTGCCGATGGTCACCCTCCAGACCGTGGGCCCCACCCTGCAGGCGCTGGGCACCGAGGAACAGAAGAAGAAGTTCCTGCCCGGAATCCTCGCCGGTGAGGTGCATTTCGCCATCGGTTACTCCGAGCCCGATGCCGGCACCGACCTCGCCTCCCTGCGCACCACCGCGGTGCGCCACGGTGACGAATACATCGTCAACGGCCAGAAGATGTGGACCACCGGCGCGCACGACGCCGACTACATCTGGCTGGCCTGCCGTACCGATCCGACCGCGGCCAAGCACAAGGGCATCTCGATCCTGATCGTCGACACCAAGGATCCGGGCTACTCCTGGACCCCCATCATCCTGTCGGACGGGGCGCACCACACCAACGCCACGTACTACAACGATGTGCGGGTCCCCGCCGACATGCTCGTCGGCGAGGAGAACGGCGGCTGGAAGCTCATCACCACCCAGCTCAACCACGAACGGGTCGGCCTCGGGCCGGCCGGCCGCATCGCCGGCATCTATGACCAGGTGCATACCTGGGCGTCGAAGCCCGGTTCGGACGGTGTCACCCCGATCGAGCAGGACGCCGTGAAACGCCTTCTGGGACAGATCAAGTCGATCTGGCGGATCAACGAGCTGCTCAACTGGCAGGTTGCGGCCTCCGGCGAGACCATCGCCGTGGCCGACGCGGCCGCGACGAAGGTGTTCTCTACGGAACGGTTGCAGGAAGTCGGCCGGCTGGCCGAAGAGATCGTCGGCGGTTACGGCAATCCCGCCGACCCGGAGACGGCCGAACTGCTGGTGTGGCTGGACAAGATGACCAAGCGCAACCTGGTGATCACCTTCGGCGGTGGCGTCAACGAGGTCATGCGCGAGATGATCGCGGCGTCGGGCCTGCGGGTGCCGAGGGTGACCCGATGAGCGACCTGCAGGCGGGCATCGACGAGATCGTCGCCACCGGGCGCAGCAAGCCGACCTTGAGCCGGGATCCGGTGAACCAGCCCATGATTCACCACTGGGTCGACGCGATCGGCGACAAGAACCCGATCTATGTCGACGAGGAAGCCGCCAAGGCCGCCGGGCATCCCGGCATCGTGGCGCCGCCGGCCATGATCCAGGTCTGGACCATGATGGGACTGGGTCGCACCCGGTCCGACGACGACCCGCTGGCCCGGATCATGAAGTTGTTCGACGACGCCGGGTATGTCGGCGTGGTCGCCACCAACTGCGATCAGACCTACCACCGCTACCTGCAGCCAGGCGAGCGGGTCAGCATCAGCGCCGAGGTCACCGATGTGGTGGGACCAAAGCAGACGGCCCTCGGTGAGGGCTACTTCGTCAACCAGAAGATCCGGTGGCATGTCGGCGACGAGGAAGTCGCTGACATGGACTGGCGGATCATGAAGTTCCTGCCGGCCAACAAGCAGGGCGCCGAAGCCGCCGAAAGCGGTTCGATCCCAGCCGATCTGGACCCTGACAAGCTGATGCGTCCGTCCTCGTCGCGTGACACCCAGTTCTTCTGGGACGGCGTCAACGCCCACGAATTGCGGATCCAGAAGCGGCCGGACGGCTCGCTGCAGCACCCGCCGGTCCCCGCGGTCTGGGCCGACAAAGAAGCGCCGGCCGATTACGTCGTGTCATCGGGCAAGGGCACGGTGTTCAGCTACGTCGTGCACCACGCACCGAAGGTGCCGGGCCGCAGCCTGCCGTTCGTCATCGCGCTGGTGGAACTCGAAGAAGGCGTGCGCATGCTCGGTGAGCTGCGCGGCGTCGAACACGACGACGTGAAGATCGGCATGCCGGTCCAGGCAACGTTCATCGACTTCCCCGACAGTGAGGTCAGTCCGGCGTGGACTCTGTACGCATGGGAGGCGGCGAAGTGACTGCCACTATGAACGTGACTGTGGGCACCAAGCTGCCCGAGCTCTCGATCTACGGCGACCCGACGTTCATCGTCTCGACGGCGATCGCCACCCGGGACTACCAGGACGTGCACCATGACCGGGACAAGGCGCAGGCCAAGGGCTCGAAGGACATCTTCGTCAACATCCTGACCGACACCGGTCTGGTAGGGCGTTATGTGACCGACTGGGCCGGCCCGAACGCCATCATCAAGTCGATCAAGCTGCGTCTCGGTGTGCCGTGGTACGCCTACGACACGATCACCTTCCGCGGGGAGGTGACCGCGGTCGACGGCGAGTTGGTGACCCTGAAAGTAGTGGGCAGCAACAGTCTTGGCGATCACGTCATCGCCACCTCAACGTTGACCATGGGAGCACAGTGAGCATCTCCGGCAAGGCGGCCATCGCCGGCATCGGCGCCACCGACTTTTCCAAGAACTCCGGTCGCAGCGAGCTGCGGCTGGCCGCCGAGGCCGTCCTCGACGCACTGGACGACGCCGGCCTCAAGCCGTCCGACGTCGACGGTCTGGTCACCTTCACGATGGACTCCAACCTGGAGACTGCCGTGGCCCGCTCCACCGGGATCGGGGATCTGAAGTTCTTCAGCCAGATCGGCTACGGCGGCGGCGCCGCGGCCGCGACCGTTCAGCAGGCGGCTCTGGCCGTCGCGTCCGGCGTCGCGGAAGTCG
>NZ_LT546207.1:5519418-5520985 GCF_900078665.2 Mycolicibacterium houstonense
GCGGTGCTGGAGCACCTGCTGCGACGCGCCACCGCCGACACCGCGCAGCGGCTGCTGGGCGGCATCGACGTCGCCTCGCTGGTGGCCGCCGTCGAGGAAGGCTCCCCGGTGACCACCGGTGAGCGGGTGTCGGCCAAGGACGTTCTGGCGGCGCTGCCCGATCTGCCTGTCATCGACACCCTGGCTTCCCGGGTGGGGGCGGTGTCGGTCGGTCAGCGCGCTGCCGCCGTCGAATTGGCCTTGGAGGCGCTGTATCTGGCCAAGCGTGTGGACAAGGTGACCGGGGAGGGCGAGACGGTCTATGGCTGATCTGGGGGCCAGGGGGCCTCGGGGACATTCGCACACCTCGCGGTACTCGCGATACACCGGTGGCCCCGACCCGCTGGCACCGCCGATCGATCTGCGCGATGCACTGGAGCAGATCGGTCAGAGCGTCATGGAGGGCAGCTCGCCGCGGCGCGCCCTCTCGGAGCTGATGCGCCGCGGTACCGAGGGCATGCGCGGCACCGACCGGCTGGCCGCCGAGGCCAACCGGAAGCGTCGAGAGTTGTTGCAGCGGCACAACCTCGACGGCACGCTGCAGGAGATCAAGAAGCTGCTCGACGAGGCCGTGCTCGCCGAGCGCAAGGAACTGGCCCGGGCGTTGGACGACGACGCGCGGTTCGGCGAACTGCAACTCGACGCGCTCTCGCCGTCACCGGCCAAGGCGGTGCAGGAGCTCGCCGACTACGACTGGCGCAGCCCCGAGGCGCGGCAGAAGTATGACGAGATCAAGGACCTGCTGGGCCGGGAGATGCTGGATCAGCGTTTCGCCGGCATGAAGGAGGCATTGGAGAACGCCACCGACGAGGACCGGCAGCGGGTCAACGACATGCTCGACGACCTCAACGATCTGCTCGACAAGCATGCTCGCGGGGAGGACACCCCGCAGGACTTTCAAGACTTCATGGACAAGCACGGCGAGTACTTCCCGGAGAAGCCGCGCAACATCGACGAGCTGCTCGACTCGCTGGCCCAACGGGCCGCGGCCGCGCAGCGGTTCCGCAACAGTCTCTCGGCCGAGCAGCGGGCCGAGCTGGATGCCCTGGCGCAGCAGGCTTTCGGTTCGCCGTCGCTGATGAACGCGCTCAACCGGCTCGACGCGCACCTCCAGTCTGCCCGGCCCGGGGAGGACTGGACCGGCTCGGAGCGGTTCTCCGGCGGTGACCCGTTGGGCATGGGAGAGGGCGCCCAGGCGATGTCCGACATCGCCGAGCTCGAGCAGCTGGCCGACGCGCTGTCGCAGAGCTACGCCGGCGCGTCGATGGACGATGTCGATCTCGAGTCGCTGGCCCGCCAGCTCGGGGACGACGCGGCGATCGATGCCCGCACCCTGTCCGAGTTGGAGAAAGCCCTGGTGAACCAGGGCTTCATCGACCGCGGCTCCGATGGGCAGTGGCGGCTCTCGCCCAAGGCCATGCGCCAGCTCGGCCAGACCGCGTTGCGCGATGTGGCACAACGACTTTCGGGGCGCCACGGCGAGCGGGACACCCGCAGGGCCGGCGCGGCCGGGGAATTGACCGGCGCG
>NZ_LT546207.1:5521086-5525743 GCF_900078665.2 Mycolicibacterium houstonense
CTGCCGTACAGCGGGAGGCCGCCGCTGCTCGATACGGACCCACTCCCGCCGCCACCGGTCTCACATGCGACGCCGTCGCCGTCACGGTCCAGCTTCGAGCTGTAGCCGGGTTGGCCCGCGTAGAGGGGAGCGGCGCCGGCGGCGCGGGCCGCAGCGCAATTCGGATAGGCACCGGCGATGGGGGCCGTGGTGAGGCCGGCCGTTGCTGCGGCACATGCCACGGCGGCGATGAGAATGCGCATACCTGGGGATCCGATCGTCGAATTGACAGTGACGCAAATTGCGGATCAGAGCATGATGCGCCCTGATTTCGGAGATCGGCAGAAAAATCGCGAAACTCGGGAATTGAATCGGACCACGGTCCGGTTAATCTGTGGTGAAGGTGCCGGACCGACCGGCTCACGAACCAAGGAGACACCATGACCGTCGCAGTAGCCACCGACCTGACCGCGGGCACCTGGGCCATCGACCGTGTGCATTCATCGATCAACTTTTCGGTCCGCCACCTCATGGTGAGCAAGGTGCGAGGCAGCTTCGATTCGTTCAGCGGCGCGATCACCGTCGCCGAAGACGGCACCCCTTCGGTCAGTGCCACCATCGACGTCAACTCCATCAACACCGGCAACGAGCAGCGCGACGCCCATGTGCGCTCCGCTGACTTCTTCGACGCCGAGAACCATCCGACCGCCACCTTCGTCTCGACCGGTGTGCGCCCCGACGGCGACGACTACATCGTCGACGGCGACTTCACCCTCAAGGGCGTGACCAAGCCGGTGTCGCTCAAGCTCGAGTACAACGGGGTGAACCCGGGCATGGGCCAGGGCGCTGTGGCCGGCTTCGAGGCTTCGGTTGTACTGAACCGCAAGGACTTCGGCATCGACATCGACATGCCGCTGGAGACCGGTGGCACCGTCGTCGGCGACAAGGTCACCATCACCCTGGAGATCGAGGCGCTCAAGCAGGCCTGACCCGCACGCTGTCACGCTGGAGTGGCGCCCAGCCTCCAGCGCCACTCCAGCGTGACATCACCGCGGCGACCCAACTCCCAGCCTGCGGGGGGCCCACGCGAGTGTGTAACGGCGCCCGATTGGGAACCCTGAGGCATGGCCGAGCTATCGCGACATGACTTAGCCGTGCGTATGGCCGAACTCGCGCGGGCCGTCGCGAGTCCGCGCAGCGTCAACGACATACTGTCCGACGTCACGGCGACGGTCACCGAACTCGTCCCCGGCGCGGACACCGCCGGAGTGCTGCTCATCGGCGATGGCGGCAAGTTCGAATCGCTGGCAGGAACCAGCAGCCTGCCGCACGAGCTCGACGAGCTGCAGATGACCTTGCAGGAGGGACCCTGCATGCAGGCCGCGCTCGAAGACGTCGTGGTACGCACGGACGATTTCCGCGAGGAATCGCGGTGGCCCAGCTACTCGAAAGTCGCGGTCGACATGGGCGTCCTGAGCGGACTGTCCTTCAAGCTCTACACCGACGACCGCACGGCAGGCGCGTTGAACCTGTTCGGTTTCCGGCCCAAGGTGTGGGATGCGGAATCAGAGACGATCGGCACGGTGCTGGCCGCACACGCCGCTGCGGCGCTGCTGGCCGGCCGGCACAGCGAACAACTGACATCCGCGCTGTCGACGCGGGACCGCATCGGCCAGGCCAAGGGCATCATCATGGAGCGCTACCAGATCGACGACGTGCAAGCCTTCGAGTTGCTCAGACGCTTGTCGCAGGACAGCAATACGAAGCTGATCGACGTCGCCCAACAGGTCATCGAGACCCGCGGTTAGCGCCTGCGGGCCGACCTAAAGCCGGGCGGCCAGTTCCGTGCCCTGCCGGATCGCGCGTTTGGCGTCGAGCTCAGCCGCCAGGGCGGCCCCGCCGATGACGTGTGGCTCCACTCCCGCCCGGCGCAGCGCATCCTCCAGATCGCGCACCGATTCCTGCCCCGCGCAGATCACCACGTTGTCGACCGGCAACACCTGTCGATCGCGGTGATCGGAGCCGAAGCTGATGTGTAAACCCTCATCGTCGATGCGCTCGTAGTTGACGCCGGAAAGCTGGTGTACCCCTTTGGCTTTCAACGACGCGCGATGTACCCAGCCGCTGGTCTTGCCGAGCTTGCGGCCCTGCGGCCCCTTGGTGCGCTGCAGCAGGTACACCTCGCGCACGGCCGGCGCGGGCAGGGGAGTGGTGAGAGCGCCGCGCGCTTCCTGCGGGTCGGCCGCGCCCCACTCGGCCTTCCATTCCTTGAGGTTCAGCGTCGGCGACTGGTCGGTGGTGAGGAACTCGCTGACGTCGAAACCGATTCCGCCGGCGCCGATCACCGCCACCGATTTGCCCACCGGCGCACCGGTGATGGCCTGGGCGTAGGTGAGCACTTTCGGGTGATCGATACCGGGGATGGCGGGCAGGCGCGGGGTGACCCCGCTGGCCAGCACCACGTCGTCGAAGCCGGCCAGGTCGTCCACGCCGGCCCGCACGCCCAACCGCACGTCGACCTCGAGCCGCTCCAGCATGGTGGTGTAGTAACGGATCGTCTGGTTGAACTCTTCTTTGCCGGGAATCCTTCTGGCCAAATCGAATTGGCCACCGATTGCCGAACCCGCCTCGAACAGCGTGACCCGGTGCCCGCGCTCGGCGGCGCTGACCGCGGCGGACAACCCGGCCGGGCCGGCTCCCACCACGGCGCGGTTGGCCGAACACAGTCTCGACGAGCTGCTCAACCGGCCGCACAACCGGCTGGGCGCCACGGCCGAGGCGCAGCGGCTGCTCGGCCGGGCCCGCAGCGAGCTGGAGTTCCTGCAGCCGGGTGCGCTGCTGGAATCCCTCGATGCCCGGCTGGCCGGGCTGCAGAAAACCTGCCGCGATGTCGGAGAAGCATTGGCGCTGCAGTACTTCCACTCCGCGCCCTGGGTGGCCTGGACCGATGCCGGGCACGGGGATGTGGTCGTGATCGAGGAAGGCGAGGTCTAGTCGATGAGCGCTCGCGCGAAGAGGAGATCGTGATGTGGCGACTGCGGGTGGTGCACTCCACGGGTTATGCCTACAAGTCGGCGGTGACCGCGTCCTTCAACGAGGCCCGGCTGACCCCGCGTTCCGATTCGCGTCAGAACGTGATCCTCAACCGGGTCGAGACCATTCCGGCCACCAGGTCCTATCGGTACGTCGACTACTGGGGCACGGCGGTGACAGCTTTCGACCTGCATGCCCCGCACACCGAGTTGGAGGTCTCGGGTTCCTCGGTGGTCGAGACCGACGTCGCCGAGAAGCCCGAGGAGTTGGCCGGCTGGGATGACCTGGCCTCGGAGGCAGTGTTCGACCGGTTCGATGAGGTGCTGAGCCCGACGCATTACACCCCGCGCAGCAAGCGCATCGAGCGCGTGGGCCGCCGGATCGCCAAGGACCACACTCCGTTCGAGGCGGTGATGGCCGTGGCGCAGTGGGTCCGCAGCGAGCTCGACTACGTGCCGGGCACCACCGGGGTGCACTCCTCGGGCCTGGACGCGTTGCGTGAGGGCAAGGGGGTGTGCCAGGACTTCGCGCATCTCTCGCTGATCACTTTGCGCTCCATGGGTATTCCGGCCCGGTACGTGTCGGGGTATCTGCATCCGAATCGCGAGGCGGTCGTGGGGGACACCATCGATGGTCAGAGCCACGCCTGGATCCAGGCGTGGACGGGTGGCTGGTGGCACTACGACCCGACCAACGACACCGAGATCAACGAGCAGTACGTCAGCGTCGGGGTCGGCCGGGACTATTCGGATGTGGCCCCGCTCAAGGGAATCTACTCCGGTGAGGGCTCGACCGATCTCGACGTGGTGGTCGAGGTCACCCGGCTGGCCTGACGCACACCCCCGGATGCACCTGGACCCGGTGCAGATCATCGCCGAGTTCGATCTGGCGGTCGAATTCGGTGGCCGCCAGCGCCCGCCACTGGTCCTCGGCGCCGGGAGCGATCGCCGGGACGTAATGGGTGAGGATGAGGATCCCGACGCCGGCCCTGGCTGCGGTGGCGGCAGCCTCCTGCACTGACGAGTGGTAGTCGCAGATGTCCCGGATCCGTTGCAGTGGAAGCTGTTCGACGAGGTCCTTGCGAATCACGGTGTGCACCAGCGCTCCTGCGCCGGCGGCCAGGCCATCGAGGCTGGGACACGGCACGGTATCGCCCGCGGCCACCACCGAGGCCCCGCCGTGTTCGATGCGGAAGGCGATCGTCGGCGTCACCGGCCGGTGGTCGGTGGGGGCCACGCGGATGTGCACGCCGCCGTGGTTCCACACGTCCCCGTCGGTGTACTCGTGCACCTCGACCGGCGGCGGTGCGGTGAGGTCGGCGTGGTGGGCGATGCGGTAGCCGATGTCGTGGCCGAAGGCCCGCAGCGTCGCTTCGACCACCTCGGCGGTGCCCGGCGGTCCGATGATCGGCAGCGGTGGCGCGTCGGGAGTGAACGTGCTGACCCAACGGGTGATGATCACATCGCCGAGGTCGGCGATGTGATCACTGTGCAGGTGGGTCAGCAGCAGGGCACTGAGCTGGTTGGCGCCCAGCCCGACGGCGGCCAGGCGCTGCAGCACGCCGCGGCCGCAGTCGATCAGAAAAGTCTGGTCACCGGCCCGCGCCAGGGTCGACGGTCCGGCCCGCGCCGGGTCGGGGATCGGG
>NZ_LT546208.1:0-1175 GCF_900078665.2 Mycolicibacterium houstonense
GGTCCGCGACGGCGGGTCGATGTCGTCGAGCCCGCGGCCGTCCAGCACCACCGGCCGGTAGGGGTACACCGTGTGTTCGGCCGGTGCGGCGTGGCGGCGGCGTACGAAGTCCCGGACGCCGCGGATCTGGGTTCCCGGCGGGCCGTCGGCGTTTCCGGCGGTCGGCACCGACACGCAGCCGGTCACGTAGTCATAGCCGGAGCGGTCGAGGTAGGCCAGGATGCCCGCCCACATCAGCAGGACGACGCCGCCGTTGCGGTGATCGGACCGCACCACCGCCCGTCCCATCTCGACGAGCGAGGGCCGCAGCGCATCGAGGCCGCGCACGTCGAACTCGGTGGCGGTGTAAAGCCCGCCGGCGGCGATGGCGCCCGGCGGCGGCAGCATGCGGTAGCACCCCACCAACTCACCGGAGCGGTCCTCACGCACCAGCAGGTGGTCGCAGTACTCGTCGAACCGGTCCGCGTCACGTCCGTCCGTCGCCCCGGCGAGAGCGAATCCGGGTTCGGAGGTGAACACGTCGTGCCGAAGCCGCTGAGCGGCCTCGATGAGCTCGGGATCGGCGGACAACAGCAGGGTGTAGCGCGGCGCATCGGGCGTCGAGCTGTCGGCGTGATCAGCGGCGATGAGTACAGATGCAGTGCTCATAGCCAGCACGGTCGCCCAGCCGGGTCTCCATACGGCATCGCCCGTGTGACATGTCTGTGAGCGCCAGGTGACGTTTTGTGCTGCCGGGTCAGGCGTCGAGGAACACCACGTTCTCGCACAGCGGATCGCGCGGTGTCGCGACGTGATTGGCGGGAAATGCCTCGTCGGCGTAGCCGATCGACATCCCGCACAAGATCGTCAGATCGTCTGGGATTCCCAGTTGTTCACGCAACACGTCCGGATACAACCCGATCGACACCTGCACGCAACTACCCAGTCCCCGTTCGTTCAGCGCCAGTAGCAATGTCTGCAGAAACATCCCGACACCGATCGCGTCGACGCTGCCGAAATCGCGGTGCATGCACACCACCCCGGCGACCGGGGCACCGAAGAATGCCCAGTTGCGCCGCTGCGCGGCCCACCGTCCAGCCGCGTCATCGCGGGCGATCCCCATCGCGCCGTACACCAGCGCACCGGTTTCCCTGCGCCGGTGGGCAAAACGCGGGGGCAGTCCGGCGGCCTGGAGC
>NZ_LT546208.1:1288-2472 GCF_900078665.2 Mycolicibacterium houstonense
TCGAACTGCTCCTCGGTCATCTTGCGCAGAGTGGCGTCCCGGGTGATGCGCGCGTTGTTGACCATGATGTCCAGTCCGCCGAAGCGCTCGACGGCGGCCTGCACGAGCGCCTCGACTTCGGCGGACGCGGTGACGTCGCAGCGCACCGCGGTCGCCACGTCGGGGCCCCCGAGTTCCTGGGCGGCCGCCTCGGTGGCTTCCAGGTTCACGTCGCCGAGCACCACGCGGGCACCCTCGCTGATGAAGCGTTTCGCGATGGCCAGGCCCAGACCCTGGGCACCGCCCGTCACCACTGCAGTCTGACCGCTCAGCAACGACACCTGATCACCTAACTTTCGATCGCGGGGGCTCCAACTGAGCCAGATCATATTTCATATATGATATTGGAGATTCATCGCCCCTGCGGGTTCAGCGCGACGAAATGGAGCTCACCTGTGACCACGACCGCGGCCACTACAGAAGTCAGCGACGAGGACTTCGCCGAGATCCTGGCACAGACCCGCAGCTTCATCCGCTCCGCCGTGGTGCCCCGCGAGAACGAGATCCTGGCCACCGACCAGGTACCCGACGATCTGCGCAACCAGGCCAAGGACATGGGCTTGTTCGGTTACGCGATCCCCCAGCAATGGGGCGGCCTCGGCCTCAACCTGGCCCAAGATGTCGAACTGGCAATGGAATTCGGCTACACGTCGCTGGCATTGCGGTCGATGTTCGGCACCAACAACGGCATCGCCGGCCAGGTCCTGGTGGGTTTCGGCACCGATGAGCAGAAGTCCCGGTGGCTGGAAGGCATCGCCTCCGGTGACGTCGTCGCCTCGTTCGCCCTCACCGAGCCCGGCGCCGGCTCCAACCCGGCGGGCCTGCGCACCAAGGCGGTTCGCGACGGGGACGATTGGGTGATCGACGGCCAGAAGCGGTTCATCACCAACGCGCCCACCGCGAATCTGTTCGTCGTGTTCGCCCGCACCCGCCCGGCCGACGAAAACGGCCCGGGCATCGCAGTGTTTCTCGTGCCGGCCGACGCAACCGGGGTCGAGGTCGGCGCCAAGGACGCCAAGATGGGTCAGGAGGGCGCCTGGACCGCAGACGTCAATCTCACCGGCGTGCGGGTGCCGGCCAGCGCACTCGTCGGCGGCAGCGAGGACGTCGGCTACCGGGCCGCGATGACGTCACTGGCCCGCGGC
>NZ_LT546208.1:3031-21208 GCF_900078665.2 Mycolicibacterium houstonense
GGAGTGTGGTGATCGGCGGCGCCGTGCCGCTGACGTTGGCGGCGACTCCGCGCTTTGTGCTGGGCGCGCTCCGGGGTGCCCGGACCCCCAGTGCCCGTGAGCAGGCCGCCACGGTGATGACCGGGCTGGAGTTCGAGGACTACGTGGCCCGGGCCGCCCGCAGGTGCGGGTTGCCGGTGATCATGACGCCGCTCACCGGGGACTGGGGGGTGGACCTGATCGTCGGACACCGGCCGAACCGCATTGCCGTGCAATGCAAACGGCTGTCACGTCCGGTCGGCGCCGGCGCCGTACAGGAGGTCGTTGCCGGGGCGCCGATGCAGGACTGCGCCAAGACCATGGTGGTCACCAACAACGAATTCACGCCGGCCGCACGCAAACTGGCCGCGCTTCACGGCTGCGAACTGGTGGGCGGGGCCGATCTACCCAGGCTCAGGTCGATCCTGCGTCGGGTCGCCTCCCCTTAGCCCGCCGATCGCAGCGCATCCCGCACAGCGTCGAGGCAGGCGTCGATCTCGTCGCGCCGCACGGTGAGCGCCGGCCGGAACCGTACCGAGTCGGTCCCGCTGGGCAGCATGATGACGCGCCGGTCCCACAGTCGCCGGATCAAGTCATCGCGAGCGGCGGCCGTCGGGAGACTGAACGCACACATCAACCCACGGCCCCGCGGATCGAGTACGGTGCCGGCGAAATCTACTGCCAATCTCTGCAACTGGCGGAGCAGGTAGTCGCCCATCACCTCGGCGTTGCGGAAGAGTCCGTCGGACTCGATGACCTCCAGGATCCGTCGGGACCGCACCATGTCGACCAGGTTGCCGCCCCAGGTGGAGTTGATCCGCGAGCTCACGGCGAAGACGTTGTCGGCGACGGCGTCGACCTTGCGGCCCGCCATCACCCCGCATACCTGCGTCTTCTTCCCGAACGCGACCACGTCCGGGGCGACCCCCAATTGCTGGTAGGCCCAAGCGGTTCCGGTGATCCCGCACCCGGTCTGCACCTCGTCGAAGATCAGCAGGGCGTCGAACTCGTCGCACAGGTCGCGCATGGCCGCGAAGAACTCGGGCCGCAGGTGCCGGTCGCCGCCCTCACCCTGGATCGGTTCGGCGATGAAGCACGCGATGTCGTGCGGGTTGGCCTCGAACGCCGCCCGCGCCTCGCGCAGCGAATCGGCTTCGAGCGCAGCGATATCCACTCCGGGGCGCAGGTAGGGCGTGTCGATGCGCGGCCAGTCGAACTTCGGGAACCGGGCCACCTTGATCGGATCGGTGTTGGTCAGCGACAACGTGTATCCGCTGCGGCCGTGGAAGGCGCCACGGAGGTGGAGCACCTTGGTGCCCAGCGCCGGGTCGATGCCGCGGGCCTCGTTGTGCCTGCTCTTCCAGTCGAAGGCCACCTTGAGCGCGTTCTCCACCGCCAGCGCACCGCCGTCGACGAAGAACAGATGCGGCAGGGCCGGGTCCCCGAGCACGCGGCGGAAGCTGTCCACGAACCGGGCCATCGGCACGCTGTAGATGTCGGAATTGCTCGGCTTGTTGACGGCGGCTTGGGCCAGTTCGGCGCGAAACTCCGCATCGTCGGCCAGCGCCGGGTGGTTCATCCCCAGCGCGGACGACGCGAAGAACGTGAACATGTCCAGGTAGCGATCGCCGGTGCGGGCGTCGACGAGATGGGACCCGCGGGAGCGCTCCAGATCGAGGACGAAGTCGAAGCCGTCGGTCAGAATGCTGCGCGTCAAGACCGCCCGCACCTGGTCGGGCGTCACGCGCGGAGTGGACGTCAGCACTGCGGTCATGCCGCCATCCTAACGGAATTTTTACGGTCACACCCGCTCAACACCGTAACCGTTACGGAATGTAGTCTCGTCCACTGTAAAATGTCTGCAAGATGATGGTGCTGCGCGTGCGGACGTTGGCGGCGGTCCGGATCCGCTGGAGCAGGTCCTCCAGCGCCCGGGCCGAGGCCACCCGGACCAGCAGGACGTAGCTCTCCTCGCCCGCCACCGAGTGGCACGATTCGATTTCGGGGATGTGCTGCAGCCGCGCGGGGGCATCATCGGGTTGGGACGGATCGAGAGGAGTGATGGCGACGAACGCCGAGAGCATGTTGCCCAGCGCCTCGGGATTGAGGCGCGCCGTATATCCGGTCACCACGCCCCGCGACTCCAGCCGGCGCACCCGAGCCTGCACCGCCCGGCCCTCCCACGCGCCCCAGCCGCCCACTCGCGCGCCCACCCGAGTCGCATTGTCCGGTCAGCGTGGCACGCGACGCCGGGAGTCACTCCAGCGTGACGCCGGGGGGCGCCGAGCCCGCCCTACCCCGGCCCCGACAACGCAAAACCCCGGCGCACCAGGTGCGCCGGGGTTCGCGTGACTACTGGTCGGGAGACCGTCAGCCCTTGCGGGCCTTGATCGCCTCGGTCAGCTGCGGGCTGACCTTGAACAGGTCACCGACGATGCCGAGGTCGGCGATCTCGAAGATCGGCGCTTCCTCGTCCTTGTTCACCGCGATGATCGTCTTCGAGGTCTGCATACCGGCCCGGTGCTGGATCGCGCCGGAGATGCCCAGGGCGATGTACAGCTGCGGCGACACGGTCTTACCGGTCTGGCCGACCTGGAACTGGCCCGGGTAGTAACCCGAGTCCACCGCCGCGCGGGAGGCACCGACGGCGCCGCCCAGCGAGTCGGCCAGTTCCTCGACGACCGAGAAGCTCTCGGCGCTGCCGACACCACGGCCACCGGCGACCACGACGCTGGCCTCGGTGAGCTCCGGACGGTCACCGGCGACAGCGGGCTCGCGCTTGGTGATCTTGGTCGCGTTCTCTGCCTGAGCCGGGACCTCGACGTTGACGACCTCGCCGGCCCCGTCGGCGGGAGCGGCCTCGACCGAACCCGGACGGACGGTGATCACCGGGGTGTCGCTGGTGACCTGGGCCTCGACGGTGAAGGCGCCACCGAAGATGCTGTGGACACCAACTGCGCCCTCGCGGACGTCGACCACGTCGACCAGCAGGCCCGAGCCGNCCACCGCCTCGCACCGCCCGGCCAGCGCGCGACGGTCATCGCCGGGCAGCTGCAGCGACCCGACGTGGACGTGGCACACGGTACGACGTGCGGTGATGACCCGCCGGACCGAGCGCAGCAGGGTGTCCTCGCCGACGAACGCGGGGATCGTCGACGGCCGGCCGTCACGGTGCCGGTAGTCCAGCCGTAGCGGTTGCACCGGCCGGGCCGCGTCGATCGCGGCCTGGAACATCGCCGGCCGGAACGGGCCATAGTCCAGTCCACACCACGTGGTGCCCTCGGGGAACGCCACCACGGTATGCCCGGCGCGCAGTCGTTCGGCCACGGTGTGCACTACCGAGGGCAGCCGGCGCAGGCTGCCCCGGTCGATCGGGATCACCTTCATCACGCGGGCCAGCCGGCCCACCGCGGGCCACTCCACCAGGTCGGCACGCGCCACGAACGAACCTGGCAGCACCGCACCGATCGTGAAGATGTCCAGCCATGACACGTGACCGCTCACCACGAGCACACCCTGCAGGTTTCGAATAGGCCCGCCCGACAACGAGATTCGGACCCCGAAGCAGCGCAGCATCAGGCGGCAGTAAAACCGCTGCACATGTGACCGGCCGGGCATCGGTACCGCCAGCAGCGGTACCCCGGGAGCAAGCACGATGGCCATGATCACCCGCACCGAGGTACGAACCCAGACCACGAGCCTGCGGCCGGCGTCGGCGCTGCCCGCGGTGACGCAGCTGGCGTCGCACGACGCGCGGGGCAGCCAGGAATGCTCACACACCGGGCTGGTCATGACGCACCCCCGCTCACCCCGTCGGCCATGTCGGCGGCTGCCGATACCGAGCGCAAGCGCTTGAGGTAGCGGACGTCGGCGTGGCGCTTGTCCAGCAGGGCCGGGAAGTCGCCGACCCCGAAGTCGGGGTCGTGGGCCGGTTCCCCGCACACCTGAGCGCCGAGCCGCAGATAGCCCCGCATCAGCGGCGGCACCGTGGTCCGCGACGGCGGGTCGATGTCGTCGAGCCCGCGGCCGTCCAGCACCACCGGCCGGTAGGGGTACACCGTGTGTTCGGCCGGTGCGGCGTGGCGGCGGCGTACGAAGTCCCGGACGCCGCGGATCTGGGTTCCCGGCGGGCCGTCGGCGTTTCCGGCGGTCGGCACCGACACGCAGCCGGTCACGTAGTCATAGCCGGAGCGGTCGAGGTAGGCCAGGATGCCCGCCCACATCAGCAGGACGACGCCGCCGTTGCGGTGATCGGACCGCACCACCGCCCGTCCCATCTCGACGAGCGAGGGCCGCAGCGCATCGAGGCCGCGCACGTCGAACTCGGTGGCGGTGTAAAGCCCGCCGGCGGCGATGGCGCCCGGCGGCGGCAGCATGCGGTAGCACCCCACCAACTCACCGGAGCGGTCCTCACGCACCAGCAGGTGGTCGCAGTACTCGTCGAACCGGTCCGCGTCACGTCCGTCCGTCGCCCCGGCGAGAGCGAATCCGGGTTCGGAGGTGAACACGTCGTGCCGAAGCCGCTGAGCGGCCTCGATGAGCTCGGGATCGGCGGACAACAGCAGGGTGTAGCGCGGCGCATCGGGCGTCGAGCTGTCGGCGTGATCAGCGGCGATGAGTACAGATGCAGTGCTCATAGCCAGCACGGTCGCCCAGCCGGGTCTCCATACGGCATCGCCCGTGTGACATGTCTGTGAGCGCCAGGTGACGTTTTGTGCTGCCGGGTCAGGCGTCGAGGAACACCACGTTCTCGCACAGCGGATCGCGCGGTGTCGCGACGTGATTGGCGGGAAATGCCTCGTCGGCGTAGCCGATCGACATCCCGCACAAGATCGTCAGATCGTCTGGGATTCCCAGTTGTTCACGCAACACGTCCGGATACAACCCGATCGACACCTGCACGCAACTACCCAGTCCCCGTTCGTTCAGCGCCAGTAGCAATGTCTGCAGAAACATCCCGACACCGATCGCGTCGACGCTGCCGAAATCGCGGTGCATGCACACCACCCCGGCGACCGGGGCACCGAAGAATGCCCAGTTGCGCCGCTGCGCGGCCCACCGTCCAGCCGCGTCATCGCGGGCGATCCCCATCGCGCCGTACACCAGCGCACCGGTTTCCCTGCGCCGGTGGGCAAAACGCGGGGGCAGTCCGGCGGCCTGGAGCGCCGGCGGCGTCGCATCCACCGCGGCAAGCAGCGCGTCGACCAACCGGACGCGCCGCTCGCCGGTGGCGAAGAAGACGTGCCACGGCTGGGTGTTGGAGTTCGACGGTGCCCGTACCGCGAGCTCGAGCGCCTCGTCGAGGAGCTCGCGTGGAATGGGCTTGTCCGGCAAGAACATCCGCGACGATCGCCGCGACCGCACGACATCTCCGAACTCGGTCACTACCGGACTCGGCGATCCTTGCGGGCTTCGAGTTCCTCGTCGTCGACGATCACCAGCATGGGTTGACCGGGCACGCACAGCATGTTCACGAGGAACCGGAGCGGAACGTCGTCGCGGTTGTTGGCATCCGAGTAGTGGATGACGTCACCACCGGGTTCCCAGAACGCCTCGCCGGCCTTGACCACCCGTGGTGCCTCGCCTTCGAGCTCGAAGAGCATCTCTCCCTCGAGCACGTAGCCGAAGGCGGGACCTGCGGGGTGGCGGTGCGGCGGCGCGCCGGGCGATCCCGCGGGCCATTCGATGATCGTCGTCATCACCTCGGCGTCCGGCGGGATGAACGGCGGCTTCGCGGTGGCGATCACGGTCATCGCATCATGGAGCGCCTGCTCGCGCTCAGCTGAAACCGGCATGTCAGTGCGCCGCGATCCAGTCGGCGAAGCGGATCTCACCGAGGATCCCGTCGTCGCCGGTGACCAGACTGTCGTCATCGACGGCCGTGCCGAAGTAGGTGGCCTTCGGGTCGACCACCACGGGCTTGTCGTCGCCCTGCTTGGCCAGCACCGCACGGGCCATATCGGCGAACGAAATCTTCTCGGGCCCACCGATGTTGATGATTCCGCCCCGCGGCGCGGCCTGGGCCGCCTTGGCCACCTCGGCGGCGACGTCGTCGACGGAGATCAGCTGGATCCGCGCATCGGGAACGCGGACCTCGTCCCCCACCACCAGCGACCCGGTGATGGCCTCGGCGAACTCCTGGAACTGCGTGGCGCGCACGATCGTGTAGGGCAGCCCGGAGTCGGTGATGTTCTTCTCCTGGGCCACCTTGGCCCGCATGTAGCCGCTGTCCGGGAGGCCGTCGGTGCCCACGATCGACAGGGCGACGTAATGCCCGACACCGGCCTCCTTGGCCGCGGCCACCAGATTGCGTGAGGACTTGGTGAAGAAGTCCATCACCGCGGTGTCCTCGAAGGACGGTGAGTTGACCACGTCGACGAGCGCGTCCGCCCCGTTGAGCGCATCTACCAGGCCTTCACCGGTCAGCACGTTGGCGCCTGACGAAAGGGAGGCGGCTACCACGTCGTGCCCGGCTTCGGTGAGCAGCCGCACGACCCGCGACCCGATCTGGCCGCTGGCGCCTATCACTGTGATTTTCATTGCGCGTATACCTTTCTCTGGCGTGGCCTCGCCCTGGTGAGAAACCCGTCATCCGGCCACATATCCCAGCCTGGCACCGCACACCCGCAGGCAAACCCTGGAAAGTCCGTAGTCTGTCGGACCCGGCCCTCCCACGCGCCCCAGCCGCCCACTCGCGCGCCCACCCGAGTCGCATTGTCCGGTCAGCGTGGCACGCGACGCCGGGAGTCACTCCAGCGTGACGCCGGGGGGCGCCGAGCCCGCCCTACCCCGGCCCCGACAACGCAAAACCCCGGCGCACCAGGTGCGCCGGGGTTCGCGTGACTACTGGTCGGGAGACCGTCAGCCCTTGCGGGCCTTGATCGCCTCGGTCAGCTGCGGGCTGACCTTGAACAGGTCACCGACGATGCCGAGGTCGGCGATCTCGAAGATCGGCGCTTCCTCGTCCTTGTTCACCGCGATGATCGTCTTCGAGGTCTGCATACCGGCCCGGTGCTGGATCGCGCCGGAGATGCCCAGGGCGATGTACAGCTGCGGCGACACGGTCTTACCGGTCTGGCCGACCTGGAACTGGCCCGGGTAGTAACCCGAGTCCACCGCCGCGCGGGAGGCACCGACGGCGCCGCCCAGCGAGTCGGCCAGTTCCTCGACGACCGAGAAGCTCTCGGCGCTGCCGACACCACGGCCACCGGCGACCACGACGCTGGCCTCGGTGAGCTCCGGACGGTCACCGGCGACAGCGGGCTCGCGCTTGGTGATCTTGGTCGCGTTCTCTGCCTGAGCCGGGACCTCGACGTTGACGACCTCGCCGGCCCCGTCGGCGGGAGCGGCCTCGACCGAACCCGGACGGACGGTGATCACCGGGGTGTCGCTGGTGACCTGGGCCTCGACGGTGAAGGCGCCACCGAAGATGCTGTGGACACCAACTGCGCCCTCGCGGACGTCGACCACGTCGACCAGCAGGCCCGAGCCGATGCGGGCGGCCAGGCGGGCGGAGATTTCCTTGCCGTCAGCGGTGGCGGCCAGGATCACGCCGGCGGGGGCGGCCGACTCGGCCAGTCCGGCGAGCACGTCGACCACCGGGGTGATCAGGTAGTTCTCCGCGTCGTCGGACTCGGCGACGTAGATCTTGGCCGCACCGGCGGCCTTCAGGCCGTCGACCAGCGGGGCCGCGGTGCCCGGCTTGCCCACCACGACGGCGGCAGGCTCACCCAGCACCCGGGCGGCGGTAATGAGCTCGGCGCTGACCTTCTTCAATGCGCCTTCGGAGTGCTCAACGAGCACAAGTACTTCAGCCATGAGTTCTCGTTATGTCTTTCGGGAGTCGAGTATTCGGAATCAGCTGCTAGATCAGCTTTTGAGCGACCAGGTACTCGGCGATCTTGTTGCCGCCTTCACCTTCGTCGGTCACCTTCTCACCGGCGGTCTTGGCCGGCTTCGGGGTCGACGACAGCACCTTGGACCCGGCATTGGCGACGCCGACCTCATCGGCCTCGACGCCGATCTCGGCGAGGCTGAGCACGGTGACTTCCTTCTTCTTCGCGGCCATGATGCCCTTGAAGGAGGGGAAGCGCGGCTCGTTGATCTTCTCGTTGACGCTGACCACGGCCGGCAGCGAGGCCTCGAGGGTGAACACGCCCTCGTCGGTCTCACGCTCGGCGGTGACCTTGCCGCCCTCGACGGTCAGCTTGCGCACGTGGGTCAGCTGCGGCAGGCCCAGGTACTCGGCGATGACGGCCGGGACCGCGCCGCCGACGCCGTCGGTGGCCTCGTTACCGGCGATGACCAGCTCGGTGCCCTCGATGGTGCCCAGCGCGCGGGCCAGGGCCCATGCGGTCTGGACGACATCGGAGCCGTGCAGGCCGTCGTCCTTGAGGTGGACGGCCTTGTCGGCGCCCATGGACAGGGCCTTGCGGATCGCCTCGGTGGCGCGCTCCGGGCCTGCGGTCAGCACGGTGACGGTGCTGTCTCCACCCTCACGCTCCTTGATCAACAGCGCCTCTTCCACGGCGCGCTCGTTGATCTCGTCGAGCACGGCGTCGGCAGCCTCACGATCGAGGGTGAAATCGCCGTCGGACAGCTTGCGCTCCGACCAAGTGTCTGGGACCTGTTTGATCAGGACCACGATGTTCGTCATGACTCTGGTTCGTCCTCCTCGATGAGACCGGTGGCCCGGGCTCATATCACGTTCTAAGCAACTAGCACCATGTTACCGGTCGGTAACTTATGATGGTTCGCAGGAACACCATAGCTGGTCGGAGTTTGTATTCCGGCCTCCCCTACCACACCCCTGGGTATGGGATCCGTAGGTCGAATCACCACCGACCCCTTCAACCTGGGTAACCCTGGGTTAGCCTGCCTTCCAATGAGCGCATTCGTTGGCGACCCGGATCACGCCCTACCCCTGACCGGCGAGCGGACCATCCCCGGCCTGGCCGAGGAGAACTACTGGTTTCGCCGGCATGAGGTGGTGTATCGGCGACTGGCCGCCCGGTGCGTGGATCGCGAGGTCCTGGAGGCCGGCTGCGGTGAGGGATACGGCGCCGATCTGATCGCCGATGTCGCGCGCAAGGTGATCGCCCTGGACTATGACGAGGCCACGGTGGCCCACGTGCGCGCCCGCTACCCGCGGGTGGAGATCCACCACGGCAATCTCGCCGAGCTGCCCCTGCCCGACGAATCGGTCGACGTCGTGGTCAACTTCCAGGTCATCGAGCACCTGTGGGATCAGGGCCAGTTCGTCTCCGAGTGCTTCCGGGTGCTGCGCCCCGGCGGCGTCTTCCTGGTTTCCACCCCCAACCGCATCACCTTCTCCCCCGGACGCGACACCCCGCTCAACCCGTTCCACACCCGTGAGCTCAATGCCGCGGAGCTGACCGAACTGTTGCGCGACGCCGGATTCACCGTCGAGGCGATGCTCGGGGTCTTTCACGGCGCCGGGCTGGCAGAACTCGACGCCCGGCACGGCGGTTCGATCATCGAGGCGCAGGTGCAGCGCGCGGTGTCCGACGCACCGTGGCCCGAGCAGCTGCTCGCCGACGTCGCCGCGGTGAGCATCGACGACTTCGACCTGACGTCGGCCGACGAACGGAACATCGACGACAGCCTCGATCTCGTGGCGATCGCGGTGCGGCCGTGACCTCGAATCCCGACCCCGAACCGGTACCCGGGTTATTCACCCTGGTCCTGCACACCCATCTGCCCTGGCTGGCCCGCCACGGCCGCTGGCCGGTCGGCGAGGAATGGCTCTACCAATCCTGGGCGGCGGCGTATCTGCCGCTGATGCGGGTGCTGCGCGGACTGGCCGCCGAGGATCGCAGCCACCTGATCACCCTGGGCATGACACCGGTGGTCACCGCACAGCTCGATGACCCGTACTGCCTGACCGGCATGTACCACTGGCTGGCCAACTGGCAGTTGCGGGCCCAGGAGGCCACCACGCTGCGCGAGCCGGAAGGTTTGCGGCAGTTCGGCATTCGCGAGTACGCCGAGGCCGGGCAGGCCATCGAGGAATTCACCACCCATTGGCGTCACGGCGCCAGCGGGCTGCTGCGCCGACTGATCGACGCCGAGACCATCGAGCTTCTCGGCGGCCCGCTCTCCCATCCGTTCCAGCCACTGCTGAACCCCCGGCTTCGCGAGTTCGCGCTGCGCGAGGGTCTGGCCGACGCGCAGCAGCGTTTCGCGCACACCCCCGCAGGCATCTGGGCGCCCGAATGCGCCTACGCCCCGGGTATGGAGACCGGTTATGCCGCCGCCGGGGTCGGGCATTTCATGGTGGACGGCCCCTCTCTGCACGGCGACACCGCCCTGGGCCGGCCGGTCGGCGACACCGACGTGGTGGCCTTCGGGCGTGATCTCCAGGTCAGCTACCGCGTGTGGTCGCCCAAGTCGGGCTATCCCGGTCATGCCGCCTACCGCGATTTCCACACCTACGACCACACCACCGGCCTCAAGCCGGCCCGCGTCACCGGTCGCAACGTCCCGTCCGAGGAGAAGGCGCCGTACGATCCGCAGCGTGCCGACCGGGCGATCGACGAGCATGTCGCCGATTTCGTCGACGTGGTGCGCCGCCGCCTGATCGCCGAGAGCGAGCGGATCGGCCGTCCGGCACACGTGGTGGCCGCGTTCGACACCGAACTGTTCGGGCACTGGTGGTACGAGGGTCCGGAGTGGCTGGGCCGGGTGCTGCGAGCGCTGCCCGCGGCCGGCGTGCGCGTGGGTACCCTCGCCGATGCCAAGACCGACGGATTCGTCGGCGCCCCGGTCGAATTGCCGCCCAGCTCATGGGGTTCGGGCAAGAACTGGCAGGTCTGGAACGGCGAGAAGGTGGCCGATCTGGTGCAGCTCAACAGCGAGGTGGTCGACGGGGCATTGAGCACCGTGGACAAGGCGCTCACCCAGCATGCGGCTGTCGGTGCGCCCACCCCGCGCGACCGGGTGGCCGATCAGATCCTGCGCGAGACGCTGTTGACTGTCTCCAGCGACTGGCCGTTCATGGTCAGCAAGGATTCGGCCGCCGACTACGCGCGGTACCGGGCGCACCTGCACGCCCACGCCACCCGCGAGATCTCCGATGCGCTGGCCTCCGGCCGACGCGACCAGGCCGAGCGTCTTGCCGACGGCTGGAACAAGGCCGACGGCCTGTTCGGTGCCCTCGACGCCCGGCGTCTGCCAAAATGACCCCCAGCACGAGCGTGCGTGTCTGCCGCGCACCACGCCGCCAAACGTCAGCATTATCCGCACGCTCGCACCCGCACGAAGGCATGCAGTCATGAAGATCCTGATGGTGTCATGGGAGTACCCGCCCGTCGTCGTCGGCGGTCTGGGCCGACATGTGCACCACCTGGCCACCGCGCTGGCCGAGGCCGGTCACGAGGTCGTGGTGCTCAGCCGCAGACCCACCGACACCGACCCGAGCACCCACCCCTCCACCGACGAGGTCAGCGAGGGCGTGCGGGTGGTCGCGGCCGCCCAGGATCCGCACGAGTTCGACTTCGGCACCGACATGATGGCCTGGACCCTGGCCATGGGCCACGCCATGGTGCGAACCGGCCTCTCGGTCAAGGACAACACGGGTGATCGCTGGGTCCCCGATCTGGTACATGCCCACGACTGGCTGGTCGCCCATCCGGCCATCGCGCTGGCCGAATACTTCGATGTGCCACTGGTTTCCACCATCCACGCCACCGAGGCCGGCCGCCACTCCGGCTGGGTGTCCGGGCCGATCAGCCGCCAGGTCCACGCCGTGGAGTCGTGGCTGGTGCGTGAATCCGACTCGCTGATCACGTGTTCGGCCTCGATGAGCGACGAGATCACCGAACTGTTCGGACCCGACCTGTCCGAGATCCGGGTGATCCGCAACGGCATCGACGCCGACCTCTGGCCGTTCGCCCCGCGGCGCCCCCGGCAGGGGCCCGCCGAACTGCTCTATGTCGGCCGGCTGGAATACGAGAAGGGCGTGCACGACGCGATCGCCGCCCTGCCCCGGATCCGGCGTGCACATCCCGGGACCACGCTGACCATCGCCGGCGACGGCACCCAATTCGAGTGGCTCGTCGAGCAGGCCCGAAAGCACAAGGTGCTCAAGGCAACCCGATTCGTCGGACGACTCGGGCACGAGGAGCTGCTGGAGGCCCTACAGGCCGCCGACGCCGCGGTGCTGCCCAGCCACTATGAGCCGTTCGGAATCGTCGCACTGGAGGCGGCCGCGACTGGGACCCCGCTGGTGACCTCGAACGTCGGCGGTCTCGGTGAAGCGGTGATCGACGGTCAGACCGGAATGTCTTTCGCGCCAAGGGATGTGGCGGGCCTGGCCGCGGCGGTACGCGCGGTACTCGATGATCCCGATGCCGCGCAGCGCCGCGCGATCGCCGCCCGCGAGCGGCTCAGCGCCGACTTCGACTGGCACACCGTGGCCGCCGAGACCAGCCAGGTCTATCTGGCTGCCAAGCGGGCCGAGCGCGAACCCCATCCGCGCCGACCGATCGTCGAGCACGCGCTGCCCGACCGCTGATTCGAGCGGATTCGCCGTTCTGCCGTCACCCGCCGCGCCCAGCACGCACAATCGAGGCGTGGTCCCGATCCGCAGACACCTACGTCCGGTGTGCGCCGCACTCGTCGGCGCCGCGCTCACCCTCGGCCCGGCCGCACCGGCCTCCGCCGAACCAGCACCCATGCTGCCGGTATTCGTGCCCCACCCTTCGGACTGGGCGCCGAACTACACCGTCTTCCCCTACAACCTGTGGCAGGTGCGGGTCACCCCGCAGCAGATCGACGCCCAGCGTGAGTCATGCCAATGGTTCAACGCCCAGTACGGCACCTTGATGAGTCAGATCGTGGGCTTTCAGAACTTCCTGGGCGAGCAACACGACTACTGGACCGCGCCCGGCGTGCAAGCGGCCGCCGACGCGGTGCGGGCCAACATCGACCAGTCGGCGGCCTTCCTGGAACCCCGCGCCCGCACCCTGTACATCACGAATTACCCGGACCAGAGCCAGTATTCACCGCTGTACAACGGTGACTCGATCCATCACCTCTGGTATCAGCTGACCCAGATCAGCGACAAGATGCACAAGCAGCAGCCGTCCGGCGTCATCAACGCCAACATCGCCACGGCCAACGTCTACGGCAACGTGATCCGCGACTCCGGGGTGTGCAACGGGGCCTGAGCCTCCGTCAGTTGCTGTTGGTGGCCTTCTTGCGTTCGATGTCGGCCAGTGCCGCGGCGAGTTCGGCACGCTCGGCCGCCGATGTCTCCCAGTCCAGTTTGCGGTTCTTGACCACCTTGGCCGGCGCCCCGACGGCGATCGAGAAATCGGGGATCTCGCCCTTGACGACGGCGTGGGCGCCCAGCACACAGCCGCGGCCGACGGAGGTGTTGCGCAGGATGGTGACCTTGGCGGCGATCCAGGTGTCCGGGCCGATGCGCACCGGGCCCTTGATGATGCCCTGGTCCTTGATGGGCATCTCGATGTTGTCCATCTTGTGGTCGAAGTCGCAGACGTAGCACCAGTCGGCCATCAGCGCGGAATCGCCGAGCTCGATGTCGAGGTAGGTGTTGATCACGTTGTCGCGGCCGAGCACCACTTTGTCGCCGATGCGCAGCGAGCCCTCGTGGCAGCGGATGGTGTTCTTGTCACCGATGTGCACCCAGCGGCCGATCTCCATCTGGGCCAGTTCCGGGGTGCACTGGATCTCCACGCCCTTGCCGAGGAACACCATGCCGCGGGTGATGATGTGCGGGTTGGCCAGCTTGAACTTCAGCAGCCGCCAGTACCGCACCAGATACCACGGGGTGTAGGCCCGGTTGTCGATCACCCATTTCAGCGACGCCTTGGTCAGGAAATCGGCCTGGCGCGGATCACGCAGCCGTGAGCCCCGCCAGCGCTTGTGAATCGGGGCGCCCCACATCGTCGTCATGGCCGGACAGCCTACGCGAGGCCACGAGACGGGTTCCGGGGTCGCTCCGCTCCTGCGCCCCGCCGCGGCCGGGTTACCCTCACGTGGGCCACAAATACGACCCCATGCGTGTTCGGCGACGAAAGGACATCGTGTTCCGGCGATACCTTGCACTGGCGGTCGCGGTGCTGTTCACAGGCCTGCTCGCCGGTTGCGAGAACACCGATTCGTGGGTCGACGCGCAAGCCGCCGAAGGCTGGTCGGCGCAGTACGGTGATGCCGCCAACAGCAGCTACACGCGCTCCCGCGGCCCCGAGGCCCTGGAATTCGAGTGGAGCCGGTCGGTGAAGGGCGAACTGGGCGCCCAGGTGGCGCTCGGATCGGGCGATTACCTGGCGGTCAACGCGCAGACGGCGGGCGGCTGCTCGTTGATGGTGTGGGAGACGAACAACGAGGCCCGCCAGCGCTGGTGCACGCGATTGGTGCTGGGCGGCGGCTGGTCCAGTCCGCTGTTCGACGGGTTCGACAACGTCTACGTCGGTCAGCCCGGCACCATCCTGTCCTTCCCACCGACGCAGTGGGTCCGGTGGCGCCAGCCGGTGATCGGCATGCCCACCACGCCGAGGCTCCTCGAAGACGGCCAACTACTGGTGGTCACCCATCTCGGCCAGGTTCTGGTGTTCAACGCGCACCGCGGCACGGTCGAGGGCACCCCGCTGGACCTGGTTTCCGGTGTGGACCCGACGGATTCGCAGCGCGGCCTCGGCGACTGCCAGCCGGCCAGGTCCCGGTGCCCGGTGGCGGCCGCGCCGGCGTTCTCCCCCGAGTCCGGCATGGTCGTGCTCAGCGTATGGCAGCCCGGCACCGAGGCACCGGTGTTGATGGGGCTGCGGTACCACCGGGGCCAGAGCACGTTGCTGACGCAGGAATGGACCAGCGACGCCGTGGGCCGCGGGCCGCTGGCCAGTCCGGTGCTCTCGGCCGACGGCTCGACGGTGTACGTCAACGGCCGCGACCAGAAACTGTGGGCGCTCAACTCCGCCGACGGCTCACCGAAATGGTCGGTGCCGCTGAACTATCTGGCCCAGACGCCGCCGTCGGTGTCACCGGACGGCCTGATCGTGGCCGGCGGTGGACCGGACGCCAAGCTGACCGCGGTGCGCGACGCCGGGGATCACGGTGAGGTGGCCTGGGCCCGCGACGACGTCGTGCCACTGACCACGTCGAGTCGCGCGGGCAATCTCGGCTACACGGTGGCCCGCGAGGGCGGGCACGGCCAGACGCTGCTGGTCTTCGACACCGCCGACGGACGGACCCTCAACAGCTATCCGGTGCCCGAGGCCACCGGCTGGCCGGTCGGGGTGTCGATCGGGCACGACAACCGGATCGTCACCGCCACCAGTGACGGTCAGGTGTACGGCTTCGCGCCGGCCTGAGCCCAGCCTGATTCGGGCCGTGTCGGGACGGGCCCGGCCTCAGGCCAGCAGGGCCGCCACGGCTGAGCGCGGCACGCTGGCCTGGCTGGCCCCGGCCGCCTCGGGCAGCAGTTCGCCCTGGCCGAAGAAGAAGATCAACGAATCGTCGGTGATCGCGAAGTTCTGATAGTGGGCGGGATCCAGACCGATCGTCGCGGGGATCGCCTGCTCGACGCCGGACTGTTTCTGCAACTCGCGCTGCACGATCGGGAAGACCACGTCCAGCGGCCGGGAGCCCGGTTTGAACAAGGTGTCGAACGTGATCGGCGCCCGCGTCACCACGTTGTAGTTGAACGTCTTGTACCAGGTCTGCGGATGGGCGCCGCCCACGTTCTGGTACACCTCGAAGACCAGACTCTGGGTGCGCGGCGGCGTCCCCGAGCTGTAGGCCGTGCCCTTGGCGTCGAGAACGTACGGCTGATCGCGCAGTCCGGGCATCCCCGACACGTTGACGAAGCCGTCACGGGTCTGCAGCAGATACGCGGCCACGGCCTGCTGATCCGGATACTCGACCGGGAATCGGTAATCCAGTGTGTAGCTGGAGTTGGCGGTGTGCACCACACAGGTCTGGTCGGCGTCGACGGTGCCGCCGAGGTCGGCGCAGGCCGACTGTGCAACTGCCACCGGCATGCCGAGCCAGCCGAGCAGCGCGCCGGCTGCCAGCAGCGCTGTCACAGGGGGAATTCGCATCGTCAGTCGTCCTCGCAGGCGATCAACTCACACCGGCTCATCCACCGGCGTATTTCGTTTCAGAGTACGTGGCCGCTATCGAGACGGCCGACAAATGAATGCCGTTGCCCGGCTGGCCGCTCCGGAGCCGAGCCGCGCGAGCACCACCGTCAGGTGTTCGGTGCCGCGCAGCTTCATCCGGGCCCGCAACGCGTCGGGGTCGACATCGAGCCCACGAACCAGGATCTCCAGCGCCCCCACCGAGCGGGCCGCCAGCGCGGTCCGCAGCCGTCGCTCCTGGAAGGGCAGCTGTTCGAGGACCTCGAACCCGCGCACGCCGGTGGGCAACTCGTCTCCGGACAGGTAGGCGATGTCGGGGTCGAGCTGCCACAGCCGGTGNAGCGCCACGTCGGCCGCGGCGGCCTCGGCCGCGTTCAGCGTGCGGAGCTCGGGCACGTCGTCGCCCGCGCAGAAGATCTCGTGGCCACCGAACAGGATCACCACCGAGATGTCGGCGCGCTCACCGAGCTCGTGGGCGGCCGCGATGATCTCGCGGTACATCTGCCGGGTGAGGGCGTTGGTCGGCGGCCGCGACAGCATCAGCGTGCCGACACCGTCCTGCTCCGGCGCCGCCCCGGTGATGACGTGGACGAATTCGTTCACTGGCTCGATTCCCCGGCCGTCGCCCCGTCCCGGCCCAGTGGCGCCCGGTGGTTCCTGGCCGCGTTGTAGCGGCCGCTGTCGAAGAACTCGATCTGCCAGCTGCCCTCACCGAGGGAGAGGTTGGGTTCGATGGGCACGATCTTGCGCTCGGTGGCCAGGACGTCGGCCACGGTGCGTCCGTGGAGGGAGTTCAGCTGAGTCCAGGTCGGCGGCAACAGGAACGACTCGCCCTGCTCGAAGGCGTCGAGACCGGCCTGCGGGGTGCTCCAGAACGCCTGGTCGGTTTCGGTGTTCTCACCGTCGGCCCGCTGCCCCTCTGGCAGTGCANCGGCCATCCGCTCCAGATCGGCGGGGTCGAAGGTGTGCAGGTCGACGACGGCCTCCAGCGCCGCGGCGCGCGAGGACTCGTCGAGCTCGGCCTGGGGCCGGCGCCAGCCGCTCAGCCAGGGCAGCTTGGTGAGGTTCGTGGTGGCGTGCCAAGTCAGCGTGGACAGTTCGCGCGCGTACTTGTTGCCGACGGTGGTGGGCTCACCGGCGAAGACGAACCGGCCGCCGGGCTTGAGCACCCGGACCACCTCACGCAGCGACAGCTCCACATCCGGGATGTGGTGCAGCACGGCATGCCCGACGACGAGATCGAAAGTGTTGTCCTCGTACGGGATACCTTCGGCGTCGGCCACCCGGCCGTCGATGTCCAGGCCGAGGCCCTGCCCGTTGCGGGTGGCCACCTTGACCATGCCCGGCGACAGGTCGGTCACCGAACCGCGCCGCGCCACGCCGGACTGGATGAGGTTGAGCAGGAAGAACCCGGTGCCGCAGCCGAGCTCGAGCGCCCGGTCGTAGGGCAACTCGCGCTGCTCGGACTCGGGAACGATGGCATCGAACCGGCCGCGCGCGTAATCGATACAGCGCTGGTCGTAGGAGATCGACCACTTCTCGTCGTAGGTCTCGGCTTCCCAGTCGTGGTAGAGCACCTGGGCGAGCTTGCTGTCGTGCATCGCGGCCTCGACCTGTTCGGCCGTGGCGTGCGGGTTAGGAGTCGGCATGCCAGCCGCATCGACCGGCGCGTCGACGTCGGTGCCGGAATCCTTGATGTCAGTCATGCAGGGCAGCCTAACTGCCCGGGTCGGATCGGCGTCAGGCCCGGTCGGTCAGTCCGTTGACGGCGGCCTTGGCCGCGGCCAGCACCTCGACGGGATGGTCGACGAATCGCCGGGCCCAGGCCAGGGCCTCGTCGTACACATGATCGGGCGCCACCATCTGGTCGATCAGGCCGAGCTCCAGTGCCTCCTCGGCGCCGACGAACCGGCCACTGAACACCAGTTCCTTGGCCTTGCTGGCCCCGATCAGCTCGGCCAGCCGCGCTCCACCCCCGGCGCGGGGCGCCAGCCCGGCCAGGATCTCGGTCGACCCGAACTTGACGTTGTCGCCG
>NZ_LT546208.1:21501-206605 GCF_900078665.2 Mycolicibacterium houstonense
CCCCGGTGATGACGTGGACGAATTCGTTCACTGGCTCGATTCCCCGGCCGTCGCCCCGTCCCGGCCCAGTGGCGCCCGGTGGTTCCTGGCCGCGTTGTAGCGGCCGCTGTCGAAGAACTCGATCTGCCAGCTGCCCTCACCGAGGGAGAGGTTGGGTTCGATGGGCACGATCTTGCGCTCGGTGGCCAGGACGTCGGCCACGGTGCGTCCGTGGAGGGAGTTCAGCTGAGTCCAGGTCGGCGGCAACAGGAACGACTCGCCCTGCTCGAAGGCGTCGAGACCGGCCTGCGGGGTGCTCCAGAACGCCTGGTCGGTTTCGGTGTTCTCACCGTCGGCCCGCTGCCCCTCTGGCAGTGCACCGACGAAGAAGAAGGTGTCGTAGCGGCGGGTGCGTTCCTCTTTGGGCGTGATCCAGTTGTCCCATGGGCGCAGCAGGTCGGCCCGCAGCACGAGTTTCTCGTCGCGCAGGAAGTCGGCGAACGACAGCGTGTGGTTGGCCAGGGCGGCACGCGCCTCGCCGTAGACCGATGCGTCGCTGACGATCCCGTCGGGGTCGTCGGCCGGGCCGGCGAACAACACCCCGGACTCCTCGAAGGTCTCGCGGGCCGCGGCGCACACGAGCGCCTCGGCCAGCCCGGTGTCCACGCCGAGACGCCGGGCCCACCAGTCCGGTTCGGGACCGAACCAGGCGATGTCGGCGTTGCGGTCGCGGTCGTCGACGCCACCGCCGGGGAACACCATCACCCCGGCCACGAAATCCATCGCCGCATGCCGGCGCATCATGAACACCTTGATGCCGGACGGTGTGTCCCGCACCAGCATCACCGTCGCCGCCGGCCGCGGCACCAGTGGGTCCGTCGTCGCGCTCATTCTCGCCTCCTGTGAGCCGCACGGCTCCTGGTCCGCCGGGCGAAGTAACGCCCGTCGATCACGTCCAGCGCGATCGACTGACCGAACGCCTTGGACAAGTTCTCAGCAGTCAACACCTCGGTCAGCAGACCCGAGGCAACCGCCTTGCCCTCCGACAGGATCAGCGCGTGGCTGAATCCGACCGGGATCTCCTCGACATGATGGGTGACCAGCACCATGGCCGGCGCATCGGGGTCGGCTGCCAGATCGGTCAACCGTGCCACCAGCTCCTCGCGCCCGCCCAGGTCCAGCCCCGCCGCGGGCTCGTCGAGCAGCAGCAGTTCGGGATCGGTCATCAGCGACCGGGCGATCAGCACCCGCTTGCGTTCACCCTCGGACAGGGTTCCGTAGGTCCGCTCGGCGAGATGTTCGGCACCGACGCTTTCCAGCATGTCGATGGCCTGGGCGTAGTCGACGTCCTCGTAGTCCTCGCGCCAGCGGCCCAGCACGGCGTAGCCGGCCGACACCACCAGATCGCGTACCACTTCACTGTCGGGGATCCGCTGCGACAGTGCCGAGCTGCTGAGTCCGACCCGCGCCCGCAGCTCGGACATGTCGGTGCGGCCGAGCCGTTCACCGAGCACGTAGGCGGTACCCGACGAGGGATGTTCGGTGGCGGCGGCGATCCGCAGCAGCGAGGTCTTGCCTGCGCCGTTCGGGCCGATCACCACCCAGCGCTCATCGAGTTCCACGGTCCAGGTGATGGGACCGACCAGGGTGTTGCCGCCTCGGCGCAGGCTCACCCTGGCGAAGTCGATCAACAGGTCGGGGTCGGTTCCGTCTCCGTCATCGTTGGTTGTCGAGTCGGTGAGTTCCCCTGCGGCCACTCGCTCATCGTAGTGACCGGATCCTGATCCGCTCGGGCGCGCCCGCCGCTGAAATCGTGGAACAACAACGAGCGCGGGGTGAGCCGCAGGAACAGCTGCACGAGCGGGCCGATTCCGACGGCATAGACCACGGTGCCGACGCCGACGGTGCCACCCAGCAGCCAGCCCACGGCCAGCACGGTCGCCTCGATCGCGGTGCGCACCAACCGCACTGACAATCCGGTGCGGGCCACCAATCCGGTCATCAGGCCGTCACGGGGCCCGGGGCCGAGGCCGGCACCGATGTACAGCACGGTGCTGATCGCGTTGAGCACGACGCCGCCGAGCAGCATCGCGATGCTCGCCGGCAGCGCCGACGGCGCGGGCAGCACGGCCAGCGTCGCGTCCACCGTCACGGCGAGGACGATGACGTTGAGGATGGTCCCGATTCCGGGGCGGTTGCGCAGCGGGATCCAGGCCAGCAGGACCACGACGCCGACGACGGCCGAGGCCATGCCCAGGCTCAGCGGGGTGTGCCGGGTCAGGCCCTGGTGAAAGACGTCCCACGGATCCAGCCCCAGCCCGGCGCGGACCATCATCGCCATGGATACGCCGTAGCCGCACAGGCCGATCACGAGCAGCGCGCCGCGAGTGAACGCCGTCCTCATGCGTGATCGGGGAATCGGGCGCGGATCGCGTCGAGCTCGCTCTGCACGCGGCGGGCGTCCACGTCACAGGCCCCGCCGGGCAGGTTGGCGGGGTCGTGCAAACGGCGGAGATTCTCCGCCAGTCGAGAAATCCAGTTCCGAGGCATGCGTCCATATTCCTGGTGATGTGGCTTGCTACTCAATAGCCAGTTAGCGCATACTGGCCTTATTATGTCGACAGATATGGCTGCCCGCGCCCTCGATGTGGACCTTTTGGCCCGCGAACTTGGCAACTGGCGTCNGCGACATCGCGCCGTACCTGCGCGAGCCCGGGCACGAGTTGATGGGCGTCGCCCCGCTGCGCGCCGCCATCGCCGAAAGGTACTGCGCCCGTGGGTTGCCCACCGATCCCAGCCAGATCATGGTGACCAGCGGCGCCCAGCATGCCATCGGTCTGATCCTGGCCAGCCACACCCAGCCCGGTGATCGGGTGCTCGTCGAGCAACCCACGTATCACGGTGCGCTCTCGGCGATCTCGACCGCCGGGGCACGGGCGGTCCCGGTCGCCCTGACCGACGACGGCTGGGAGCTCGACGCGGTCCACGCCGCCGTGCGGCAGCTGGCCCCCAGCCTGGCCTACCTGGTTCCCGACAGTCACAACCCCACGGGGTTCACCATGTCCCCCGCGGAGCGAAAGCGGTTGGGGCAGATCATTTCCGACACCCGGACCCGGACCATCGTCGACGAGTCGATCGCGGACATGTGGATCGACGAGGCTCCTCCCGAGCCGCTGGCCGCCTCGGTGGCCCGCGATGACCTGGTGCTCACCATCGGCTCGATGTCGAAGTCGTTCTGGGGTGGCCTGCGGGTCGGCTGGATTCGCGCCGAACGAGGCACCCTGGCCACCATCGCGGCGATCCGGCCGTCGGTGGATCTGGGCACCCCGATCCTCGAACAGCTCGCCGCGGCACGGTTGCTGGGGATGCGCGCGGAGGTCCTGCCCGAACGACGCGAGATCATCCGCGCGCGTAGGGAGTTCCTGGTGGCGCTACTGGCCCGCGAACTTCCGGATTGGCGGCCCGGCCACGGGCGCGGCGGGATGTCGTTGTGGGTGAGGCTGCCCGCGCCGATGAGCACGGCGTTGTCCGCCGCCGCGATGCGCCTCGGCCTGGACGTGCCGGCAGGCCCACGGTTCGGGGTGGATGGCACCCTCGAACGGTTCATCCGGTTGCCCTATGCGCTGCCGGAACCGGAACTCGAAGAGGCCGTGCAGCTGCTGGTCCGCGCCTGGCACAGCATCACCGGCACGCACAGTGCGACGCCGCAGACGCTGGTGGTGTAGCCGAAGGCCCTACGGCTGCTGCGACATGGCGTAGCAGGTGCTGTAATGCTCGATGGTGCACGGAATTCCGTTCACCGTCGGCAGCTGGCCGGGCCGGCTCTGGATGTTGGCGTCTCCGGTGCCCGGCGCCATCACCGGCGGTGCCACCGCACCCATCCCGCCGCCGGAACCACCGGCCACGCACACGCCGTCGAACTTGGTGGCCTTGGTGCCCGACGGGCAACGCTTGGCCTCGGCAGGGGCCGCGACCGCCAGCTGGCCCAGGACTGCCGCCACGGCGAACGCGCCAACCATGACCGTGTGCTTCAGGTTCGCCATGGCCCCACCCTACTTCAGAACGGGCGCCGAGTTCACCCGCGTGCGCTCAGTCCTCGGGGATCTCGACGCGGCGCAGCACACCGTCGAGAGCGTCCGCGGCCTCGATCTCGCCGCGGGTCACCCCGAGGATGAACAGCACGGTGTCCAGGTACGGGTGGCTCAGCGAGGCGTCGGCTACCTCCCGCAGCGCGGGTTTGGCGTTGAACGCGACGCCGAGCCCCGCGGCGGCCAGCATGTCGATGTCGTTGGCCCCGTCGCCCACGGCCACGGTCTGTTCCATCGGCACCCCGACCTGCTGGGCAAAGTCGCGCAGCGCCTTGGCCTTTCCCGGCCGGTCGACGACCTGGCCGATGACCCGCCCGGTCAGCTTGCCGTCTACCACCTCGAGTTCGTTGGCGGCGACGTAGTCCAGCATGAGCTCGTGCGCCAGCGGTTCGATCACCTGGCGGAATCCGCCTGACACCACACCGCAGTAGAAACCGAGCCGGCGCAGGGTCCTGATCGTGGTGCGCGCCCCCGGTGTGAGTTCCACCTGCTCGGCGACGTCGTCGAGCACCGAGGCCGGAAGCCCGGCCAAGGTGGCCACCCGGCGGTGCAGGGATTCGGCGAAGTCGAGTTCGCCGCGCATCGCGGCTTCGGTGACGGCCGCCACCTGAGCTTCCATCCCCGCCCGGGCGGCCAGCATCTCGATGACCTCGCCCTGGATCAGGGTGGAGTCGACGTCGAAGACGATGAGCCGCTTGGCCCGCCGGGCCAGGCTGTAGTCCTCCAGCGCGATGTCGACGCCCTCGTCGGCCGCCACCTGCGACAGCGCCGATTGCAGTGCGCTGTACACCGAGTTTTCTGGACCGGCCGGAACCGACACCCGCAGTTCCAGCCCGGTCACCGGGTAATCGGAGACGCCACGGATGGTGTCGATGTTGACACCCAGCCCGGCCACGGCGCGGGCCACCACACTGAACGCCTCCGCGGTGATGGGCCGGCCCAGCACCACGATCGTGTGGGTTGACGGCTCCCGCATGACGGGCATGTCGTCGCTGCGCTCGACCGTCACCTCCATGCCGAGCTGGTGGATCGCCGCTTCGACGTCCGTACGCAGGACGTCCCCGTCGACGGTCTCGGTCGGCGCCGCGACCAGCACACCCAGGGTGAGCCGGCCGCGGACGACGACCTGTTCGACATTGCGCAGTTCGACCTGATGCCGCGCCAGCACCTCGAACAGCGCCGAGGTGACGCCGGGTCGGTCGACTCCGGTGACGGTGATCAGTACCGACGAGCGCTCGCGTGAAGCACCGGTCATCGGATCACCTTCGACGTGCTCACCCCCGGATGCTGTCACCCGTCAACTGGAGCGGTCCGCGGACTCGAGCTCCGGGTGATGCGTGCGGCCCACGTGGGCCTCGGCGCGCATCCGCTCGACCATGTGCGGGTAGTGCAGCTCGAACGCCGGGCGCTCGGAACGGATCCGAGGCAGCTCGGTGAAGTTGTGCCGCGGCGGCGGGCAGGAGGTCGCCCACTCCAGCGAGTTGCCGTAGCCCCAGGGGTCGTCGACCATCACCGGCTCGCCGTAGCGCCAGCTCTTGAACACGTTCCACACGAACGGCAGCGTGGAGATGCCGAGGATGAAGGCACCGACCGTGGAGATCACGTTGAGCGTGGTGAAGCCGTCGGTGGGCAGGTAGTCGGCGTACCGACGCGGCATGCCCTCGTCACCGACCCAGTGCTGCACCAGGAAGGTGGTGTGGAAGCCGATGAAGGTCAGCCAGAAGTGCAGCTTGCCCAGGCGCTCGTCGAGCAGGCGTCCGGTCATCTTCGGGAACCAGAAGTAGATGCCCGCGTAGGTGGCGAACACGATGGTGCCGAAGAGCACGTAGTGGAAGTGCGCGATGACGAAGTAGCTGTCGGTGACGTGGAAGTCGATCGGCGGGCTGGCCAGCAGCACGCCGGACAGGCCACCCAGCAGGAAGGTGATCAGGAAGCCGACCGAGAACAGCATCGGCGTCTCGAATGTCAGCTGGCCCTTCCACATCGTGCCGATCCAGTTGAAGAACTTGATGCCCGTGGGCACCGCGATCAGGAACGTCATGAAGGAGAAGAACGGCAGCAGCACCGCACCGGTGGCGTACATGTGGTGCGCCCACACCGCGACCGAGAGTGCCGCGATGGCCAGCGTCGCGTAGATCAGGGTGGTGTAACCGAAGATCGGCTTGCGGCTGAACACCGGGAAGATCTCCGACACGATGCCGAAGAACGGCAGCGCGATGATGTACACCTCGGGGTGACCGAAGAACCAGAACAGGTGCTGCCACAGCAACACACCGCCGTTGGCGGGGTCGTAGATGTGGGCGCCCAGGTGGCGGTCGGCGGCCAGACCGAACAGCGCGGCGGTCAGGATCGGGAAGGCGATCAGCACCAGGATCGAGGTCACCAGGATGTTCCAGGTGAAGATCGGCATGCGGAACATCGTCATGCCCGGTGCGCGCATGCACACCACGGTGGTGACCATGTTGACGCCACCGAGGATGGTGCCGAGACCACCGACGGCCAGGCCCAGGATCCACAGGTCACCGCCGGCACCCGGCGAGTGGATGGCGTCGGTCAGCGGCGAGTAGGCCGTCCAACCGAAGTCAGCGGCACCGCCCGGCGTGATGAAGCCGCCCAGGGCGATCAGCGCGCCGAACAGGAACAGCCAGAACGACAGGGCGTTCAACCGCGGGAACGCCACGTCGGGCGCGCCGATCTGCAGCGGGAGCACCAGGTTGGCGAACCCGAACACGATCGGGGTGGCGTAGAACAGCAGCATCACCGTGCCGTGCATGGTGAACAGCTGGTTGAACTGCTCATTGCTCAGGAACTGCAGGCCGGGCATCGCCAGTTCGGTACGCATGAACAGCGCCATCAGACCGCCGATGAAGAAGAAGGCGAAGCAGACGACGCAGTACATCATGCCGATCAGCTTGTGATCGGTCGTGGTGATGAGCTTGTAGATCAGGTTGCCCTTGGGGCCCATCCGTTCCGGAAAAGGACGACGTGCCTCGAGTTCTCCGATTGGGGGCGCTTCGGCTACCAAGAGATCCTCCAAAGATTCGTCGGGAAATCCCGCTTATCGAACTGAATCCTAACGCTCCCGGCGGCCCGGGCGCCCCTGGGTCCTACAAACTGTCGTACTGCGTGGCGTTCCGTCGTCGCAACTTTCCGCGGCAACGCCCTGACCAGCGGCGAAGCGCTGAATGTTACGGTCGCCCGGTGCTGACCAACCGACCCCGCGCCGCCGCCGCGGCGATCGTCGCCGTCGCAACGCTTGCCAGTGGGTGCGGCTCGTCCGCGCAGACCCCTCCGGCGCAGCCGTCGATGACCACGAGCGTCACCAAGATCGCCGACGCCGGGGTGCTGGGTAATCAGCGCCGCCCCGACGAATCCTGTGCGCCGGAGCCTGCGCCGGCCGATCAGGGGGCGCGGGAGGTCCGCAACGCGCGGGGTGACGGTGTCGCCGAGGCCACCGAGGTTCGGGGCGATCCACAGCGCATCGTCGCGCTGTCCGGCGACCAGCTCGATGCGCTGTGCGCGCTCGGCCTGCAGTCTCGGATCGTCGCGGCCGCGCTTCCCGACGGCTCGTCGCAGCAGCCGTCCTATCTGGGCACCGTGGTGCACGAGGTGGCCCCTGCCGGCAGCCGGGGCGCACCCGACCTGGCGGCCATCGAGGCCGCCAAGCCGGAGCTGATCCTGGGTTCGGCCGCCCTCACACCGACCGCCTTCGGGGCACTGTCGGCGATCGCACCGACCGTGTTCACCGGTGCGCCCGGGGCCGCGTGGCGCGACACGTTGCGGGCGGTGGGCGCGGCGACCGGCCGCGCCGACGCGGCCGCCGATCTGATCGCCAAGTTCGACGACGCCGCCCGCGAGACCGGCATACAGAACGACGCCGGTCACTTCCAGGCCTCCGTGGTGCAGCTGACGGACAACACCGTGCGGGTCTACGGCGCCGACACCTTCGCCGGCAGCGTGCTCGCCACGGTCGGCCTCGATCGACCTGCGGCGCAACGATTCACCGACAAGCCGTACGAGGAGTTGGGCACCACCGACGCCGATTACGGCATCGCCGACGCCGACATCGTCTATGTCTCCTTCGCGTCGGCGGCGGCCAAGGACAACGCCCCGAAGATCCTCGAAAGCCCGGCCTGGCGGGCGCTGTCCGCGGCCCGCGACAACCGGGTGTTCGTGGTCAACAACGAGATCTGGCAGACCGGGCAGAACATCGTGGCCGCCCGCGGCATCCTCGACGACCTGCGCTGGGTGAACGCCCCGATCAACTGATCCGGCCGTCGGCCTCGCCGACAGCCTGCCGACCGAATTGACCGGTGGCCAGCGACCCGTCGGGTAACACCAGTTCTCCCGCCTGGATGCGGCGGCGCAGATAGGTGAACGTCTGCGCGGTCTGGGCGAACAAGTGCTCCCCGGCTCGCAACGGCGGGCGCTGGGGCCCGCCCTCTGTGACGAACCGAGGCAGCGGTCTCACCTCGGTGTGGTAGTCGACGTTGAAGAACAGCGGGAACGAATACCGCTCCTCGACCACGCGACGCACCCGGTGGCTGGTGGCGACGAACGTCCCGTTGGTCCACAGTTCGAGCAGATCCCCGATGTTGACGACGAAAGTCCCGTCCACCGGGGGCACGTCGATCCACTCCCCGGCGCCGTTGAGCACCTCCAGGCCGGGGGCGGTGGGCTTGAGCAGGGTGAAGCACTCGTAGTCGGTGTGCGCGCCGATGCCCTGGCCGTCCTGCGCGTCGGCGTTGTACGGGTAGTGCATCAACCGAAGTTGGCTGGGTGTCTTGGTGGCGTGCCGGGCGAACACCTCGGGATCCTCCCCCAGCGCCACCGCGAACGCCCACAACAGTTGCTTGCCGACGCCGAGTACGGCCCGGTAGTACGACGTCACCGCCTCGGCGAACCCCGGGAGATCGGGCCAGGTGTTCGGTCCGAGCATCGGATTGCCCGCCAGGTGGTCGGGGTCGTCGGCCGGCAGGTCCAGGGCGGTGTCGAAGGCTTCCTTCAAATCGGGGCGGCTTTCGTTCTCGAGGCCTTCCTCCCCCACCGGGACGTAGCCTCGATGGCACCGCGACAACCCGATGTAGCTGCGCATCTTCTCTTCCAGCGGCAGCGCGAAGAACTCCTGCGTGGCTGCCAGCATCCGCTCGAACAACGCCTCGTCGATACCCGTTCCGCCGATGTAGAAGAAGCCGATCTCCCGTGCCGCCGTGCCGATCTCGGCCGCCACCCGGTCCCGCTCGTCCCGCCGTTCCGAACGCAGCCCACTGATGTCGATGACCGGCACGCAGTCGAACGCCGCCAACGATGATCCACTGCCACTCACAGATCCACTGTCCCTTCACTTCGCTCCACGACCCAGTGCACGCCGTTGGCCCGGATCTGCTCATCTGCCAGATCGATTGCGAGCGCATCCCAAAGTGGTCCGCCCACGGTGCCGATCACCACCTCACCGCCGCCCAACCAGCCGAACGTCGGGCCGACCCGAACCAGGACGGCCGGGCTTCGGTCCGGCGCCCTCAGGAACAATCCACCGCGTGGCACCGTCGGCCCGGAATCGCGCACCCAGTGCTCGACGTAGTCCTCGTGGACGCCGGTCTCGATCAGAGTGTCTCCGTCCCAGCGCATCTCGCCCTCGTCGGGGACCGGTCCCGACGGCGTGAGCTCGACATCACGCCGCCAGGAGAAGACGGCGCCACGCTGGATCAGCTCACCACCGAAGCCGCGGGAGTCGACGTAGGCACTGCCGGCCTGTAACCACTCGACATCGGTGGCGGTGTCGCGCGATCCGTCCGCTTCGATCAGTAGGGTGCGCCGCCACCGCCCGGCGCATTCCGAGGCCACGACCGGTTTCACGGGCATTCCTGGTGGCGCCCATGGGTGACGGGCCCGAAGCGCTCGTGAAAGTGCTCGGTCAATCCCGGCCAGACCTCCGGGTCATGACCGGGGATCAGCTGATATCCCTTGTCGCGCGCCAGCTTCTTGAGCTTGCGGATCGGTTCCACCGTGTCCTCGGGCGCGACGTCGATGAATCCGCCGATCGGCAGTTCGTGCTCGATGTTCTCCGTCAGATCCGCGGCGTCGAAAGCGAACACGAATCCGCCGCCGCCGACCGCCTCGTCGAGTTCCACCGCGAAACTCTGATGCCCTGGCGTGTGTCCGTACGTCGGTATCGCGGTGATACCGGGTGCGATGGTGGCCTCACCATCGGCCAGCCGCCAGTCGATGTTCGGATCGTCGAAGTCGACCCGAACGATCGCATTGCGTTCCGGCTCAGGGTGATTCGACAGGCCGTACTCGAGCTCTCGACGTTGGGCGTGCACCGGAACCTTGCCCGCGAACAGCTTGAGCCCACCGGCGTGGTCGTGGTGCAGGTGGCTGACCGCGACGGTGTGGATGTCGTCGATGTCGACGCCGACCTCGGCGAGCCGCTGCTCGATCGGCTCGCCGGGGCCCGGCAGCACCGGTCGGTACTCGACGGTCGGGAAGAACCGGCGGTACAACGCGGGGTCGCGCACCAGCGCGGTGTTGAATCCCGTGTCGAGTAGCACCCAGCCGCCGTCGGTCTGAAGCAACACACCCGGAACGGGTTCGCGCATCCGCGCCTCGGCCGGCGCCCCGTACACCGACACCGATTTCGGCAGTTCCTCCCAACCCAGGGTGAGCAGAATGATGTGGCGGACTCCGCTCTTGCGGACCAGTGTCGCCATCAGCCCACCGACAATGCGGCAAGCCGCAGCGAGTTCGGATTGGTCACCACATGGGCCTGTTCGACACCCTTGAGCCATGGCTGGGCCACCATGAAGTCGTTGACATCGGCGATGTTCAGCCAGCAGCCGGTCTTCACCGCTTCCATCCCGGCCCGTGAGAACACGGCGGAGTCACCGGTGGGCAGGCCACTGGCGAGCGCCTCGGTGACCGGCGCCGCGGAGCAGCCCAGATAGTTGAGTCCCCCGTCGGGATCCCACGAGATATGACCCCAGGTGTACGGGGACGGCGCGTCGGGCCAGGCCAGGGCGGTGAAGATCTCCGGTGCGGACTGGCCGTCGGTGCCGATCCACCCGTAGATCTCCGATGTCGGGTAGGCCTGCACTTTCGCGGTCAATCCTGCTGCGGCGAGCTGTGTCTGGAGGAGGTTGCTGATCAGTTGGTTGTCGGGGTTGCTCGAGTCGTAGCCGATCGTGATGGACTTCTGCTCGGCAGGCAGTCCCCCCGCGATGCCACTGAGTGCCGACGGGTCATGAGCCACGGCCTGATTGGCGAGGTCCGAGGCCATCATGTTGGGCGGGTAGATCTGCCCGGCCACATCTCCGCGCCCGAAATATGTCTGCTTGACCAGCTCCTCGACGTTGATCGCCCGCAGCACCGCTGTGCGATTCTCGCCGTCGGCCATCATGCCCTTGTGTGGGTTGATGTACAGGTAGTTCGACATCATGGTCGGCAGTGAGTAGTGCGCGAAAGCCTGGTTGTCCAGGTAGGACTGGACCGCGGACGAGGGCAGGTCATGCAGGATCGCGGCCAGCTGCCCATTGTTGAACTGCAGCTGCTGCGCCGAGACATCGGTGATCACCGGCATCTCGACCTTCTCGAAGTACGGTTTGGCTCCCCAGTACTCGGGGAAAGCCGCCAGCGCATAGCGTGATCCGACCTCGGCCGCGGTGAGCGTGTACGGGCCGGTCCCCAGGTCGTGATTCGTCAGGTAGCTCTGGGCGTGGTCGGAACCTGCGTTCCGTTGCAGGCCAGTGGGACTCAGCATCCTGGGTCCGTACGCACAGGCGAGGTAGTCGAGAAAGGCCGCGTTGGGGGCCTTCAGCGTGATGGTGACGGCGTAGTCACCTTGTGCGGTAACCGATTCCACGTCCTTTACCATGTAGGACGGGCCCTGGTCGACGGCGAGGCGGCGATCGAAGGAGGCTTTGACGGCCTCCGCGGTGAACGGTGTGCCGTCGTGGAACTTGACGCCTTCGCGCAGCTTGAAATCGAACACCCGGTTGTCCGGCGAGGCTTTCCACTCGGTCGCCAGCAGCGGTTCCAACTCGGGCTTGTCGGTGCCCGCCTTGTACTGCAGCAGACCCTCGTAGACGTTGGTGGTGAGCAACAGGCCCTGGCCGGCGTAGTAGATGTCGGGGTCGGGTGGCTGACCGGGGTCCTGCAGGAACGACAGGTGCAGCACCTTGTCGGTCGGCGCGGCGCTCGGCGTGGCGGTGCCCGAATCCGATCCGCCGCAGGCACTCAGCGTCAGCGCCGCCACCGCACTCACGGCAGCGACGAGCTTCCATCGGTTGATCATCGGGCGGCTCCTTCAAGAACGGGCTGGGCGGTACCGAGTTCCTCGAAGGCGGCGAGGATCTCGTCGGAGGTTCGCAGAGCACCGGTCTGCAGATATTCCATGGCGTCGAGCGCGGCATCGTGCCGGTACTGCGACGATCCGCCCACACAGTCGGTGACGACGCGGACATAGAAATCGCGCTGATGGGCGTCGGCGAACGTGTAGTGCACACACACGTCGGTGAGTCCGCCGATGAGGATGAGCGTCGACGCCTTGAGACCGGACAGCACGATCTCGAAATCCGTTCCGATGAAACCCGAGTAACGTCGCTTCACGATGTGGAACTCGTCGGGCAGCGGTCGCAGGCTGGGCTCCAGGTCCGTGCCCGGCCTGCCCTCGACACAGTGGACGCCCTCGGTGCCGTCGAGCTCGCGGCCGAAGTCGATTCCGCTGGGCCGGTGCATCTCCTGGAAGAACACCACCGGCACCCCCGCCGCGCGCGCGGCCGCGAGCAGCTTCTCGGCGACCGCGACGCGCTCGGCATGACCGGGCATCACCGCGATGCCCGCGTCTTGGGCCGACATACCACCGCCTTCCTGTATGTCGACCACGACAAGGACCGGATTACCCACGATGAGTGGCTGTTTGGGCACCTAACCTCCTACTACTGCGATACGGGGATCGGCTGCCGCCTGGAGCAGGTCCACGGCGGTGTTGATGACTACGTAGAGCGCACCCAGCATCAAGGTGACGCCTGCGATGGCCGGGAAATCGGCGACCGGGATGCTCTGCGCGATGTACTGGCCGATACCGGGCCAGCCGAAGACCTGCTCGACGACGAGCACGCCGGAGAACATCAGGCCGACCTGAAGGCCCGTCATCGACAGCGCCGAGCTCATGGAGTTGCGCAGCACATGACGCGCCATGATCTGCCCCTCCGACAATCCCTTGGACCGGGCGGTGCGCGCGTAGTCACTGTCGATCTCGGTCATCAGGCTGCTGCGCAATACCCGGCCGATCGCCACCGCAGGCGCGATGGCGATGACCAGCGCAGGCAGGAGTAGGTGATGTAGGGCGTCGGCCACCACGTCGAACCGACCGTGCACGAGCCCGTCGACCGTGAGCAGCCCGGTCGGCCCGGTGGGCGGGTCAGCCACGGCGACCCGGCCGTTGGCCGGAACCCACCCGAGGTTCTGATAGAACACGATCAGCCCGAGGATGCCGAGCAGGAACATGGGTGCGGCGGCACCGGTGAACAACACCGCCCGAAGCGCCTGGGCGCCGGGCCATTTCAGCGTGGTACCGAATGCCAGCAGGGTGGCCAGCACCACGGCGATTGCGATTCCGAAGATCGCCAGTTCCAGCGTGGCGGGCAGGAAACTACCGAGGTCGGACAACACCGGGTGCCGGGTGCGGTAAGAGGTTCCGAGATCACCGGTGACCGCATTGGTCAGGTAATGCCAGAACTGCACCAGCACCGGCTCGTTCAGACCGAGTGCCTCGCGCCTGTCGGCGACCGCCTGGGCCGAGGCCTGGGCCCCCAGTTGCGCCTTCACGGGGTCGAGCGGTGAAACTTGCTGGAGCACGAACATCACTCCGGTCAAGGCGATCAGGATGACCACCATCGCACCCAGCCGGGACACCACGAAAGTTTTCACTGCCGAACTCCTCTCGTCCTCGCCACGCCGGTCACCGGTTCTTCATCAGATTGCGCAGGCAGTCCCCCGCGATGTTGCCGACCAGCGCCAGCACCAGAACGCCGAGACCCGGCATGACCGGAATCCACCACTGCTGCAGGAAATAACTCAGGTTTCGCGCCGAGTCGGCGCCCAGTTCGGGGGCCGGTGCGGCTTGGCCCAGCCCAAGGAACGACAGCGCGGCCACGGTGAGGATCAGGGTGCCCAGATCGAGGCTCGCGGCGACGAGTGCGTTCGGCACCGCACCGGGCAACAGGTGCCTGGTCGCCAGCCGGAATCGGCTCACCCCAGCCAGTTTCGCGGCCTCGACGTGGGGCCGGGCGGCCAGGCGCGCGATCTCGCCGCGCACCAGCCTGGCGTAGAACGGCCACCAGACTATCGACACCGCGATCAGGGTGTGGGCGAAGCCCGGCCCGAGCGCGGCGACAACGGCGATGGCGAGTACCGGGGCGGGAAGGGACAGAAACGCGTCGGTGATGCGCATCAGCAGGGCGTCCAGCCAGCCTCCGGACGCACCGGCGATCAAGCCGATCAGCCCACCGACCACCAGACCGACGGCGACGACGACGAGCGCCGCGAACCAGCTCGAGCGGGCGCCGTAGAGGACCCGGGACAAGATGTCGCGGCCTACCGAGTCGGTGCCGAGCAGAAATCCGTCCTTACCCGGGGCCTGCAGCGGCATGCCCACCGGGGTGAGCGGGTCGTGCGGGGCGATCAACGGCACCGCGATGACGAGCAGGGTGAGCACGACCACCATCGAGAAGCCGGCCCAGTTGAGCACCGTGGCCCGCGGCCAGGCCCATGACAACCGGCCGGGAGTACGGCGGTCGGCCAGGGTCGGAAACGCAACGGCTATCGCCATCAGATCGCCCGCCTTTCGATACATGCCACGTGGTGGGGATTGCCCGGTGTGCCTTCCAGCCGGACGTCGAGTTCGCGACCGCCACAGGCCGGCACCGAGATCGGACATCTGGGATGGAATGCGCAGCCGTCCGGCGGCGACAGTGGGCTGGCGGGCTCGCCCGGGAGTACCCGCGATTCGCGCCCGAGGTCGGGGATGGCGTCGACAAGCGCCTGGGTGTAGGGGTGGGCCGGGTCGCCGATCACGCGATCGGCGGGGCCGATCTCGACGATGCGGCCCAGGTACATCACCGCGATCCGGTCGGCCACCACCCGGGCCACCGACAGATCATGGGTGACGAAGACGACGGACATGTCCAGGCTGCGTCGCAGTTCTGCGATCAAGTTGAGCACTGAGGCGGCAAGCGAGACATCGAGCGCGCTGGTCGGCTCGTCGCACAGCAACACCGATGGCGGCACGATCGTGGCCCGTGCCAGCGAAACCCGTTGGCGCTGACCGCCGGACAACTCCCCTGAGCGCGCTTTGGCCACCTCGGCCGGAAGGCCCACCCGTTCCAGGACGTCACGCACGGCGATCCGGCGCTGCGCCGCGGACATTTTGGTGCCGCGCAGTCGTTCGCCGACCAACTCACCGACCGACAGCCACGGGGTCAGTGAGGCGCCGGCGTCCTGGAAGACCATTTGCGGACGTTTCCCACCGGTCACCTCGACCGAGCCCGAGGTCGCGGTCTCCAGCCCGGCGATGATCCGCAAGAGTGTCGACTTGCCCGAGCCGCTCTCGCCGACCAGTGCCACGGATTCGCCCTGGCGCACCCGCATGGTCACACCGCGCAGGGCGTGCAGTTTTCCGTGATTGTCCGAGCGGTCCAGCCGGCGTCGCGACACGGCAAACGTCTTGGTGACATTGGCCAGTGCCACGGCCGGTGGCTGCTCAGGGCCGCCTTGTTCGCTGGCCATGAGCACCGATTCGGGGCCGACCGAGGTCGCCGGCGTGTTGCTCACCTCCGGCCGGATGCAGGCGCTGATCCGTTGGGGAGCAACCACAACCGGCTCCGGCACCGATGTCGAGCAGTCCCGGATGGCCGTGGTGCAGCGCGGCGCGAACGCGCAACCGGGCAATGGTGCCGCCGGGCTGGGCACCGCGCCGGGCAGCGCCGTGAGCTTCTGGCCGCGTGGGGTGTCGAGGGTGAGCCGGCTGGCGAGCAGCCCCTTGGTGTACGGGTGAGCCGGCGCGGCCAGCACTTCGGCGGCGGGGCCGATCTCGGCGATCCGCCCGGCGTAGAGCACCGCGATGCGGTCGGAGATCTGCGCGGCCACACCCAGGTCGTGGGTGATCAGCACAATGCTGCAACCGATCTCGTCCCGCAGCCGCTGTAGTAGCCGCAACACCTGAGCCTGAACGGTGACATCGAGTGCGGTGGTCGGTTCATCGGCGATGACGAGTTCGGGGTCTCCCGCGACCGCCATCGCGATCATCACGCGTTGGCGCAAACCGCCGGAGAGTTCGTGCGGGTACGCCCGCATCCGACGCTCGGGTTCCGGGATGCCCACCGCGGTGAGCAGACGCAGCGCCTCGGCCTCGCTACCGGCCGCCTCTGCCACCTGCTTGCCGATCCGCATCGTCGGGTTCAACGAGGTCATCGGATCCTGGAACACCGCACCCAGGTCGAGGCGACGCACTTTGCGCAACGCCTTGGTGTCGCCGTTGACCATGTCGGAGCCCGCCACCCTCACCGACCCGCCGACCGCGGCACCGGAAGGCAGCAAGCCGAGCATCGTGAACCCCAGAACGCTTTTGCCGGAGCCTGATTCGCCGACCAAACCGATGATCTCCCCGGCGGCGACGGTGAGGGAGACTCCGCGTATCGCGTGCACGTGACGGCCGTTGCGGCGAAAGGTGACGCACAGGTCATCGATGGCGGCAACCGGTTGTGGACGTGAGAGTGCCGCTGCTGCAACATGTATCGACGAGTCATCAGCCGCGGAGACATCGGCACCGAGGTCCGCGGGAAGGGTGACGTCGATCGTGGCCTCAGCCATCGTGGGCCTCCCAGAAGCGATTTGGCAACATCTGCGCCACCACCGTGTGCCACAGCCTGTCGAGCGACAGTTTTCACTGATCGCGGCGTCGCTGGGTGTCAAAGGCGTTAATGCGGCGTAAAGGAATCGACGGGTCCGGTAACCGTCAGGTGTCCCGCGTTTCTATCGAATGACCGATACCGCGTGCGCTGGCCCTTCGTCGCCCGAGGGCCAACTATGGCTTTATGGCGGGACGACCACGCGTGCACGCCCAACGCCGGCACGGGATAACGGCCCGCGACGAAATCCTCGACGCCGCAGGCGAATTGTTCACCACAACCGGGTACTCCGGAACGTCGACGCGGGCGATCGCCGAAGCGGTCGGCGTCCGGCAAGCATCCCTGTACCACTACTTCGACACCAAGGACGACATTCTGTGCGCACTGCTCGAGCAGACCGTGGCACCGACACTTGAGTTCGTCCCAGCCTTACTGGGCACCGAGCCCGCCCTGACCGCCGACGAACATCTACACGCCTTGGCGGCGTTCGACGGTGGCCAGCTGTTGTCCGGGCGGTGGAACCTCGGCGCGCTCTATCTGCTTCCCGAGTTGCGTGAGGCCAAGCTGGAGCCGTTCTGGTCGGACCGGGAGCGGCTGCGGTTGCACTATCTGTCGTTGAGCCGCGCGCTGAGCCGGCGGACCGGGGTTCACGAAGCCGCGGCCGACCTGCCGTTCCGGCTCGTCGAATCGTTGGTCTACGTGTGGTCGATGCCGGCCGGGCCGGAGCGTTCCGAAATGCCGTTCCATGTGGCGGACGCCTGTATGCGCGTCCTGGGCCTTCCCGGCGACGCGGCGGCAGCCCGGCGTTCGCGGAGTCGCCTGGAGATCGACCGACATAATCGGGACCGACCGGCCGGCCCGTAGTCTGCTTGGCATGTTCCACGTCCTCACCACGACTTACCTGAAGCCCCTCGACGTCGTCGACCAGACCCGGCCCGCCCATATCGCGTGGCTCGAGGAAGAGGTGGCCGCGGGCCGCATCGTGCTGGCCGGGCGGCTGGAATCGGCGACCGGCGCGGTGCTCATCACCGGCGACCTCACCGATGAGGAGGTCGAGGACGTCATCGCCCGCGATCCCTACACCGTGGCCGGGCTGGTCAGCTGCGAGCGCACGTCCTTCAACGGGGCGTTCCGCGCGCCCGGGTTGTGACCGCTGCCGGCGCCGAGCCGGGAGATATGTCACATCTGCGGCGGGATTAACTTCGATGCCCTGCGTCGTTGCAGGAGCTGGTCTGCCTCTCAGGCAGTAGTCAGTTAACCGGACTAATCTTTTCCGGGAAAGCCTAAAGACGACGAACAAAGAGGGCCTCGATGAGCACTGTTTATGCCTATGCCGCGAACTCGGCGACCGAGCCGCTGGCCAAGACCACCATCACCCGCCGCGAGGTAGGGCCGCATGACGTGGCATTCGACATCCACTTCGCCGGCATCTGCCATTCCGACATCCACACCGTGAAGGCCGAGTGGGGTACCCCGAATTACCCCGTGGTGGCCGGCCACGAGATTGCCGGCGTCGTCACCGAGGTCGGCTCCGAGGTCACCAAGTACCAGGTCGGTGACCATGTCGGCGTCGGCTGTTTCGTCGATTCCTGCCGCGAATGCGACAACTGCAAGGCCGGGCTGCAGCAGTACTGCACCGGCGGCGGCATGATCGGCACCTACAACGCGATCGGGCGCGACGGCACCCCCACCTATGGCGGCTACAGCGGCGCGATCGTCGTCGACGAGAACTACGTGCTGCGCATCCCCGACAGCATTCCGCTCGACAAGGCCGCTCCCCTGCTGTGCGCCGGCGTCACGCTGTTCTCGCCGCTGCGCCACTGGAACGCCGGGCCGGGCAAGAAGATCGCCGTGATCGGCCTGGGTGGCCTGGGCCACATGGGCGTCAAGCTCGCCCACGCGATGGGCGCGCACGTCACTGTGCTGTCGCAGTCGCTGAAGAAGATGGAAGACGGCCTGCGCCTGGGCGCCGACGAGTACTACGCAACCAGTGACCCGGACACCTTCCGGAAGCTCGCAGGCAGCTTCGACCTCATCCTCAACACGGTGTCGGCCAATCTCGACCTCGGCGCCTACCTGGGCCTGCTCAAGACGGACGGGACCCTGGTCGAGCTCGGCGCGCCGGAGAAGCCGCTGGTGGTGCCGTTCTTCCCGCTCGGTGCCTACCGTCGCAGCCTGGCCGGTTCGATGATCGGCGGCATCCCGGAGACCCAGGAGATGCTCGACTTCTGTGCCGAGCACAACGTCACCCCCGAGATCGAGGTCATTCAGCCCGATTACATCAACGAGGCCTACGAGCGCGTGCTCGCCAGCGACGTGCGGTACCGCTTCGTGATCGACACCGCCTCGCTGCGCGCCTAGTCGGAATCAGAGGTTTCGCCGGGGCCGGCGTCGGACACCAGGTCGACGCCGGCCAACGGCCAGCCCGCGGCGGCCAGCTTGGCCGCCACCCGCGCAATGTTCTCCGGACCCGCGTCGTGATCGGTCACCTCGGCGATGAACTCCGCGATCACGTCGCGGTCGATGGGATCGTCAACGTCCGCGGGCGCCGAGGCCTCGGCGATGTTGCGCACCACCTCGGTGACCTGCTCCTCGGTGAGCGGGGTGGCCCGCAACAGCGCCAGCAGCGGCACTCGATCGGTGCCAGGGACACCTTCCGGATAGCCGGCGCGCAACCAGTTCAGGACCGAGATCAGTAGCGACTTTGTTGACACCCAGAAAGTTTCGCGGCTGACCGGCCAACCCACCACTGGAGGAGTCGACAGTTGGTCGGCCATTCATTCGTGGTTCATCGCCAAAAACAATCCCGCTGAGCACAACCGCTGACCTTCGCGCGACGGCCCGGCAGGCTCGGCACAGTGACTCGTGTGATCCGCTTCAACGCCTTCGACATGAACTGCGTCGCCCATCAGTCGCCCGGTCTGTGGCGGCATCCGGAGGACCAGTCCTGGCGGTACAAGGACATCACCTACTGGACCGAATTGGCGAAGCTCTTGGAACGCGGGCGGTTTGACGGCCTGTTCATCGCCGACGTGCTGGGCACCTACGACGTCTACGGCGCCAGCGACGAGGCCGCGATTCGCCAGGCCGCGCAGATCCCCGTCGGTGACCCGATGCTGCTGGTGTCGGCGATGGCGCTGGTCACCGAGAATCTGGGCTTCGGGATCACCACCGGCACCGGATTCGAGCATCCCTATCCCTTCGCCCGGCGGATGTCGACACTCGACCACCTGACCAACGGCCGCGTCGGCTGGAACGTCGTCACCGGCTATCTTCCCGCCGCGGCGCGCAACATGGGCCAGACCGACCAGCCGGCTCACGACGCGCGCTACGACCACGCCGACGAGTACCTCGAGGTGCTCTACAAGTTGTGGGAAGGCTCCTGGGAGGACGACGCGGTGGTCCGGGACGCCGAACGCGGCGTGTTCACCGACCCGGCCAAGGTGCACCACATCGGTCATTCCGGAACGCATTTCAGCGTGCCCGGGGTACACCTGGCCGAACCGTCGCCGCAGCGCACTCCGGTCATCTACCAGGCCGGGTCCTCACCGCGCGGGGTGCGCTTCGCCGCGGAGAACGCCGAGGCGATCTTCACCGCGGCCCCCACCAAAGCCTTGCTGCGCGAGACGGTTTCCACGATCCGCGCCGAGCTCGAGCTGGCCGGCCGAGACCCGTACTCGGCCAAGATCTTCAACCTCACCACGATCATCACCGGCGCGACCGACGAAGAAGCCCACACCAGGCACGCGGAGTACCTGGCCTACGGTGACCCCGAAGGCGCACTCGTGTTCATGTCCGGCTGGATGGGTGTGGACCTGGCCCGCTACGGACTCGACGAGCCGATCGGCAATGTCGACTCCAACGCAATCCTGTCCGCGGTCAAGGCCTTTCAGTCCGCCTCCGACAAGGGCGGCGAGTGGAACGTGCGCGATATCGCCGAGTGGGGCGAGATCGGCGGCATGGGACCGCGCATCGTCGGGTCCGGGGTGCACGTCGCCGACACCCTGCAGGAGTGGGTCGAGGAGACCGACGTCGACGGCTTCAACCTGGCGTACGCGATCACGCCGGGATCCTTCGAGGAGTTCATCGCGCACGTCGTTCCGGTGCTCACCGAGCGCGGCGCTTACCAGTCGGCGTATGCACCGGGCAGTCTGCGCAACAAGCTGCTGGGCCAGGGCGACCGCCTGGCCGATGAACATCGCGGTGCCAGTTACCGAGTGGGAGGCGCGAACTCGACGGTCATCGAGCGCCCCTCGNGATACGGCGACCACCGAGATCTACACTCTTTCCCTACACGACGCTCTTCCGATCTTAACTCAGTGCGGCGCGGCCTGGACGCCGGGCTGTAACTCCACGGTCGAGGGCGGCAGGCCGGTCACGTCCACGCCCGGCGTGTGCAGTTGCCCGGCCAGCCACGGTAATGCGGCACCAAACGCGTTGGCGGCGAAGGCCCAGTCGTGGCGGCCCGGTGCGGCCTGCACCGAGCATGCGATCGACTCGGCCCGGGCCGCATTGCACAGCGTGGTCGCGGCGACGTCCTGAGCCTCGGGATTGACCGTGGGATCGTGGGTGCTACCGCCGGCCCCGGAAACCGGCACCTCGAACCAGGCCGTGACATCGGAGTATGGACCGTGCCGCCGCATGACGGTCACCGGATCGTAGGACGCCCACGCGTCGGCGTCGCCGCCGAACAGGCGGCCGATCGTCTGCGCCATGTCGCCGGTGTTGGGGCGCAGGTCCCCAGCGATGTCGACGAACGACCGGAACATGTCCGGGTGCATCAGGGTCAGATCCACCGCGCAGGTGCCGCCCATCGACCAACCGGCGATCCCCCACCCGTCGCGGTCAGGGCGTACTCCGAAGTTCGAGATCAGGTACGGTACAACGTCTTTGGTGAGATGGTCGGCGGCGTTGCCACGGATCCCGTTGACGCACTCCGTGTCGTTGGTGAACGAGCCCGTCGCGTCGACGAATACGAACACCGGCGCGTTCCCGTCGTGTGCCGCCGCGAATCCGTCGATGATGCCCAGCACATTGCCGGCGCGCAGCCAGTCAGCTGGGGTGTTCAATTGTGAGCCGATCATCATCACCGCCGGCAGTCGCGGCGGCGGAATGGTGGCGAACCAGGCCGGGGGCAGATACACGAGTTCACCGCGGTGGGCGAACCCTGAGGCCGCCGCATCGATGGTCACCGGAACCAGAACACCGCCGGCGGGGCGGACATGGGCCAGCTGCATCTTGGTCACGGTCAACCGGTCTGTCTGCCCCGGCAGCGGAGTCGAGATGAGCTGACTCCATACCGCGTGCACCGTCGGGAAATACCCGACCCACATGTTCAGGGTGAGCGCACAGGCCAGCCCGCACACCCCGATCGCCGCCACCGAGGCGGCTCGTCGCCACCATCGCGCGCTCACCCACCCCACCAGCGCGACGCCGACGGCCAGCACGGTCAACGCGATCCAGACCCACAACTCGGGCGGACCGGCGTTGCCGGCCACCCCGATCGAGTCGATGTACCAGTAGCTGAGGCCCGCCAGCACGGCCGCCGACAGCGTCAACGTCGGCAACACCCGGAAACGCCACTGCGGCGAGCGGCGGCCCACAGCGGCTCCCAGCAGTGCTACCGCGATCAGCTGCACGACGACGGGGAACCAGCCGTGGATCAGCGAGATCCGCGAAATGAGCTGGTGCATCAGCTCATTTCATAGCAACGCCAGCTGTCAGCTCGCTGAGTGGTTGCCATGCGAGCGGCCGAAATGCGCGGCCACCGGGCTGGCACTGTGCGCTCTGGCGATGCTGTGTGCCAGGTTACGACATGTTGGCGTGATGCGCAGACTGATGCCGGTGGCCCTGATGAGCGCGGCGGTCGGCGCCACCCTTGGGCTCCCCGGCGTGGCCGCAGCCGCTCACCGAAGGGTTTCCGCGCGGGCCGCCCACATTGAATCCTCAATCAGTCACTCCCACAGCTTTCTGCAGGGCCCGCACGACACTGTTCTTCGCCAGATCGATCTTGTACCGGTTCTGCGCCAGCGGTACCGCGTCGGCCGCAATCAGCTCAGCCGCCCTGCGGAACACCGCCAGGCCAGGCCGCGCCCCGATCAGGGCCGTCTCCGCCGTGGCTGACCGCCACGGTTTGGCAGCCACCCCACCAAGCGCGAGACCCGCCGAGGCGATGACACCGTCAGCAAGCTCGATCCCCGCTGCTACCGACACCAGGGCGAACGCATAACTGTGCCGGTCGCGAACCTTGAGATACCAGCTGTGACGGGCCAGCCGCGACGGCGGTAGCTCCACAGCGGTGATCAGCTCAGCAGGCAGCAACGAGTTGTCACGCTCCGGGGCCACACCCGGTAGCACGAAGAACTCGCCGATGGGAACCGTGCGCCCGCCCGCCGGGCCGCGCACATGTACGCGCGCATCGAGCAAGGCCAGCGCCACCGCCATGTCCGAAGGGTGCACCGCCACGCACGCCTCACTGGCGCCGAACAGTGCATGTTCGCGGTTGAAACCCCCACGGGCGGCACACCCGGTTCCCGGCTCCCGCTTGTTGCAGCGCGCGAATGCGGGATCCATGAAGTAGGGACATCGGGTGCGTTGCATTAGGTTTCCCCCGACGGTGGCCATGTTGCGAATCTGTGTGGTTGCCCCGGACAGGATCGCTTGTGAGAGCACCGGATACCGCTCGCGGATCAGCCGATGGTTTGCGGCCGCACTGTTGGTTACGCCCGCCCCCACGAGGACGCCGCCGTGGCTGGTCTCGGTGACGCTGCGCATCGTAAGCCTGCCGATGTCGACGAGCGCGGTCGGTGCTTCCACGCCGAGCTTCATCAAATCGAGCAGGTTGGTGCCGCCCGCGTAGTACCGGGCACCGGCCGCGGCACTGCGGACCGCGTCGTCTACGGTCTCGGCACGCGTGAAAGCAAAGGTCTTCACGCTATGGCCCCCGCGTCCTTGACCGCCGCAACGATATTTGCGTACGCACCGCATCGGCAGATGTTCCCGGCCATTCGTTCCCGAATCTCGGCGTCGGACAATCGGACCGGCCCATCATGAACAGCGCACCGGCCGGCGTCGAACGAGGCCGCGGAAAGGTCACCGCGTGCATGCTCGCGCAGCAGTGCCCGCGCCGAGGTGATCTGACCCGATGTGCAGTAGCCACACTGAAATCCGTCGCGGCAGAGGAATGCGCGCTGGACCGGGTCGAGCTCTCCGTCTTCGGCAATCCCTTCGACGGTGCGGATGTCGGCCCCGTCGATCGATACAGCTAGCGTCAGGCAGCTGAGCACCCGTTCACCATTGACGTCGACGGTGCAGGCACCGCACAGGCCGTGGTCACACCCCTTCTTGGTTCCGGTCAGTCCCAGGCGTTCTCGCAGCAGATCCAGCAGAGTGCTACGGATATCGCCGCCCACCCGGCGCGGTGTGCCGTTGACGGTCAAGCACAGCTCGATCATGCGGTCTCCTCGGTGGACGGGTCGAACGGCTGCAGCAGCATCTCCAGCGTGATCGGCAAGTCTCGCGACCGTCTCCCGGTGGCGTGATGGATGGCGTTGGCTATAGCGGCCGGCACTCCGCATGTTCCTATCTCACCGATGCCCCGCACCCCGATCGGGCTGAGTGCATGGTCAGGCGCATCGATGAAGGTGATCTCGAATTCGGGGCAGTCGGCATGGGTCGGTACGTAGTACTCCCCGATCAGCTGGCCGGTACGCCCGTCGCAGGGCACCCGCTCCATCAGCGCCATCCCGAGCCCGAACGTAATGCCCCCCATGATCTGATTCTTCGCAAGCTTCGGATTGAGCACCCGGCCACAGTCCATCACCGCGACCCAACGCGTCACAGATACCCGGCCGATCTGCTCGTCGACCTCCACCTCGCAGAAATGGGCACCGAAAGACTGTGAGAGTGGTCCTGATTCGTCCCGTCCGCCGCTACTCACGGTGAACGACAGCAGCTCACTGAGCGCGGTACCGCCGGCCGCCAGAACCTCGCTCAACTCGGCAGCTGATGCTACTGCCCGGCCGGTACCGGAGAGCCAGCACTGCAGACGCTGCCTCCACAATGTGCCTGCACGGTGCACTGCCGACCCAACGGTGGCCGTGGTCTGGGAGGCGCCACTGTACGGCGCGTCCGGGAACAGCGAGTCGCCGGTTTCGACGATCAGGTCCCGCAGTGGCATTCCGGTGGCGTCGGCGGCCACCTGCGCCATCACGGTGCGCACTCCGGTGCCGATCTCGTGGGTAGCGACGGCGAATCGGATGCGGCCGTCCGGTGTGGTGTCGACCCGGCAGTCCGCGGGCATTCTGCGACCGGGGTAGCTTGCCGTCGACATCCCCCATCCGACCTGAACTCCATTGCGGTGCAATGACCGTGGCGCTGCTGGCCGGTGTGCCCAGCCAAACAGTTCGGCACCTTGCAGATAGCATTCCCGAAGGTGTTTGCCCGACCACGGTCGCCCACTGGGCTGATCGCAGGCGGGGTCGTTGTCCAACCGCAGTGCGACGGGGTCGGTCCCGGTGGCATACGCGAGTTCGTCCATAGCAACCTCGAGGGCGAACAACCCTGGAGCCTCCCCCGGTCCGCGCATGAAACATGGTGTCGGCGCGTTGATCCTGGCGACGTTGTGCGAGACGACCAGTCGCGGTGACTGGTAAAGGAAGCGCGCCGACAATCCGACCGGTTCGCAGAAGTGCGCCACCGTCGAGGTCTCCGTGAGCGTGTGCTGCTCGGTGCTCAGGATCCCACCATGCGCATCGGCCACCAACGCCACCTGCTGGTCGGTGCGCGGGCGGTGACCGGTGGAGGTGAACATCTGGTTCCGAGTGAGTACCAGCTTCACCGGACGGTCCACCGCGCGGGCAGCCACCGCGCACAACACGACGTGCATCCATAAGAAGCTCTTAGACCCGAAGGCCCCGCCCACCAGCGGTGACAGGATTCGGATCTGGTCTTCGGATATGCCCAGATAGCACGCCAGGGCCCGGCGTTCCCCGGTGATCCACCGGGTGCTGTCATGAACCGTCAGGTGGTCACCGTCCCAATGTGCGATGGTCGATGACAGTTCGATCGGATAGTGCGCGTTGGCCGCGGTGGTGAACCGGGCCGCCACCTTGGTTCCCGCGGGCTCGTCGGCGGGGCCGCGACGGTCCTGCAACTTCTCTTCATCCAGTTTCACGAAGTGGTCCGGCCGATAGGTGCCGTACCGGATCTGACCGTTCTTCTCGTCGGCCGGAACCGGCTGGCTCAGCACGTCGTCGACGGTTAACTGGGCGCGTTCGGGAACGTAGTCGAACTCCATCAGCGCTGCCGCTGCGGTGGCGTTCTCCGATGAGTCGGCGACGACGAGCGCCAGATGCTGACCGCTGTACTGGACCGTCAGATCCGACAGCGGCGGACGCCGCTCAAAGGGCAGGTCCCAGGTCAGATCCTCCGGAAGAAGCTGCAACGGTGGGCAATTCAGAGGAGTGAGCACGTACAATACGCCTGGTGCCGCACCGGCACGGTTCGCGGCCGCGGCCATCGATTCGGCGGTGATGCGGCCGTGCGCGATAACGGATTGCACCAGCACGCCGTAAGTGACACCGTCCACCACGGTGTCGGCGGCGTATCTCGCCGCCCCGGTGACCTTGTCCCGACCCTCGACACGGTCGACGGCCCGGCCAACCCTCGCCGGCGTCACTGGCCGACGGCGTAGGAGTCGACCGGGTTGCGGCGGCGAACGATCAGCGGATCAACTGGGGTGAAAGGGAATTCGGGCAGATCCTCGATGTGGCTGTCGAACACGGCCGCCAGGGTCGCGCGCGAGTAGGCGCTCATCGATGCCCGGTAGCCGATATCAGCCGGGGTGGCCTGGTCGAAAAAGATCAGGAAGTGCAGATCGGGTGAATCGACCACTTCAATGTGGTGCGGGTATGCCCGCGGCACGAAGTAGACGTCACCGCGGCGCAGGAGCCAGGTGTCCAGGGAGCCATCGGGGTTCATCACCGTCATCCGCGCGGAACCCGATTGCACATAACCCATTTCGGCGGTGACCGGATGCCAGTGCGGCTCCCGCATGCCGTCCTCGCGGATGCGCAGCGAGTACATCGACAGGTCCTTGAGTGCCGGCCAGAACTGCTTGCGGGCGGTGCGCGCCGACCCGTACTCCTGGATAACCGGGGCACTCATCGCCTCCACTCCGAACTTGTGCGGGTCCCCGAACCTGGCCGTGGACGGGATCACCGGTTCACCGGTGCGCGCGGCCAGAGTGCGGTCAACGGTGCTGCGGCGCAGTGTGGACAGATCGCCGCTGTCCAGGTCGTAGGTGTTGCCCAGCACCGCATCCGTCATTGCACCCAAGGAGGCGGCCAGCCCGAAATCTTCGGGGCGTTCGTTCCGGAAGGTGATGATGAACTCGGCCGGCTCGGTGCCGATGTTCTCAATGTGGTGCAGTGCGCCGGAATCGATGTGGAACATCTCACCGGCGCTGATGGTGAACGACGAAAAGCGACTGCCGTCATCGAGAACCGACACCAGCGCCGTCCCAGACACACAGTAGGTGAGTTCGTTGGCGTTGGCGTGCCAGTGCGGCGTCCTCATGGCGGCGGGGTTGAGGACCAGCCGCTTGATTGACATGCCCCGCAGAATCGGAAAACTGTCGGCGGTGACACGGTGGATGGATCCGAGGTCGGACTGTTCGACATCGGTGCTGGCGAGAAGCGAGACAACGTGTGCGCTCCGAACGGATGCTGTGGTCATGCGGAGGTCCTCCTCGATTCGGTAGTGGCTGCATCCAGCGTCGCGGCTGGCGGTCGCGGTGTCCTCGACGCTGGCGTCCATACCTGGGGCCGGGTTCCCGTAGTCCGGACTACCGGCTAGCCACCATTCCCGTCACGCACCACGCGGGGAATCGCGCCGCGGTGCGACAATGCAGCCGCGCAGAAGGAGGTAGTCATGTGCGCGCTGCGGGTGGCCATCGCCGACGACGACGTGCTGCTGCGGGAAGGGCTTGCCAGTCTCCTGCAGCGGGAGGGATTCGAGATCTCCGGCCAGGCCGGGAATGCGACCGAACTGCTGCGCATCGTCGAGGAGACTCAGCCACAGCTGGTGCTTGTCGATATCCGCATGCCGCCGGATCACCACACCGAAGGCCTCGATGCCGCCAGGGCAATCCGACATCGGTCGCCGCAGACGGCCATCCTAGTGCTGTCGGCCCACGTCGACGTCGAACATGCGATGGAACTGCTGGCCAGCGGCCAGAGCATCGGGTACCTACTGAAGAGCCGGGTCACCGATGTCGCCGATTTCGTCGATACCCTGCAGCGAATCGCCAACGGCGCCTCGGTGGTCGATCCGGCCCTGGTAGCTGAGCTGGTGTCGGCGCGGCGCCGCCATGATCCGCTGGCAGCACTCAGCGCCCGGGAGCGGGAGGTGCTGACGCTGATGGCGGAGGGACTGTCCAATGCCGCGATCGGGCGTCGCCTCTGGGTAACCGAGGGCACCGTTGAAAAACATGTGCGCGCGATCCTCACCAAACTGAACCTTCCGGAAACCGGCGATGACCACCGCCGGGTCCGGGCCGTGATCATGTTTCTCGAGGCTCGCTGAGCATCTCCCGCACCGCTGCCGGGGACAGGGTGAGCTTGGGCAGGAAGCCACGGGCTGGACTGGCCGCGATCAGGTCAGCGAAATCCTGCTCGTCGTGGGTGGAGATCAGGATCACCGCCACGTCGGCCTGTTCACGGACAAGTAGCTCGGCGGTGTCGAACCCACTTTCGGCCCCGAGGTCGACATCGACCAGCACCACATCGGGGTTCAGTTCCCCGCGTCGCGCCAAGGCCTGTGCGCTGTCGCCTGCGGTGCCGACGACCGCGATCCCGTCGCGTTCCAACATGACGCGGGCGGCATCGCGGAACTCGGCGCTGTCATCGACTATGAGACAGCGCACTGGCGGATTACCGGACGACACATTTCGAGCTTGGCACCACGGCGGTCGAAATTCATTACCGTTAGCCGGAATCCTTCCCTGGGCCGCCCGGATTACGCTCGGCCCGTGAACTGGCAATCGCTGCGGAGCCGGTTTCTGGCGCATATCGTGCGCCCGACCGCGCGTCCGATCGGCTGGGGTGTGTTGGTGGCGGCGTCGTTCATCACGGCCGAGGCGCTGCTGGTATTGATGCTCAAGCAGGTTGCCCCGGAGAACACGTTCGGCGCAGTCTTTCTGCTCGGTGTACTGGTGGTCTCCGCGGGCTGGGGTTTTGCGCTGGCCGTCGCTACTTCGGTGGCCAGTGCCCTGGTCTATGTCTACTTCCACCTGGAAGGCGGTGACAGCCTGCTGCCGGCTACCACGGTGTTCTTGGTGCTGGCGCTACTGGCTAATCTCCTTGTCGGACAGGCCCGGTTACGCGCCGCCGAGTCAGAGCGGATCACCGCGGAAGTCAGCAGGCTGGCCAGCCAGCAGGTGGCGCTGCGGCGGGTGGCCACGCAGGTGGCCCACGGCGCCGTCCTCCCCGAGGTGTACCACGTGGCGGTGCAGGAACTCGCTAAGAGCCTGCACGTCGACCATGTGACCGTCCTGCGTTTCGACCCTGACGGGCAGTGTGTAGTGGTGGCCGCCCACGATCATCGCAACGGCCCCGGTCTGTCTGAGGGTGAACGGTTTTCGCTGGACGGCGAAAGTGTCAGCGCGCGGATCCGGGATACCGGACAACCCGCCCGAATCGAAAGTTACGATGCGGCGCCCGGCGCCATCGCCGCCCGACTGCGCGGCTTGGGCATAGGTTCGGGTGTAGGCGCGCCGATCATCGTCGATGGCCTGGTGCGCGGCGCAGTAGTCGCTGGCAGCCCTGGCATCATCAGCGATCGCGTTCAGCCCCAGATCGCCGATGTCGCCGACCTGATCGCCACCGCGATCGCCAATGCCGAGACGCGCGCGGAACTCACCGCGTCACGGTCCCGGATCGTCGCGGCGGCCGACGGCGCGCGGCGGGGATTCGAACGGGATCTGCACGACGGTGCCCAGCAACGCATCGTGTCGCTGAGCCTGGAGTTGCGCGCAATCGAGGCCTCCGTGCCTGATACCGACAGCGAATTGCGCAGCCAGTTGTCCAATGTCGTCACCGGACTCGCCGGGCTGTACTCCGATCTGCAGGAATTGTCCCGGGGCATCCATCCCGCCATCCTGTCCAAGGGCGGGCTCGGCCCAGCGATCAAGACGCTGGCGCGGCGATCACCGGTCCCTGTCCAACTGGACGTGAACGTCGACCGCAGGTTGCCCGAGTCAGTGGAGGTCGCCGCGTATTACGTCGCCGCAGAAGCGATGACCAATGCTGCGAAGCACGCGAAAGCCGCAGAGATCACGGTGTGCGCGGTCCTCAACGACGCCCGGCTGCATTTGTCGGTCACCGACGACGGTGTCGGCGGCGCAACACCCGGCGGCGGCTCGGGACTGATCGGTCTCAAAGACCGGGTCGAGGCACTATCGGGTCAACTCTCGGTGACCAGTCCACCAGGCGACGGCACAAGGGTGACTGCGACAATCCCGGTACTTCACCCGACATGACGCAGCGAGCAGATCTGAATGTCCCCCGAAATCCGTTGATCTCATGCACTGTTTCGTCCGCTCGCGCTTGGGACTCGCATGGGAAACCCTAGAAATCCCAGTCCTCGTCTTCGGTGACGACGGCCTTGCCGATCACGTACGACGAACCAGAGCCCGAGAAGAAGTCGTGGTTCTCGTCGGCGTTCGGTGACAGCGCGGACAGGATCGCCGGGTTCACGTCGGTCTCGTCCTTGGGGAACAGCGCCTCGTAGCCGAGGTTCATCAGGGCCTTGTTGGCGTTGTAGCGCAGGAACTTCTTGACGTCCTCGGTGAGCCCGACCTCGTCGTAGAGATCCTGGGTGTACTCGACCTCGTTGTCGTACAGCTCGAACAGCAGCTCGTAGGTGTAGTCCTTGAGCTCCTGGCGCTTCTCCTCGTCGACCAGGGCCAGCCCGCGCTGGTACTTGTAGCCGATGTAGTAGCCGTGCACGGCCTCGTCACGGATGATCAGCCGGATCATGTCGGCGGTGTTGGTCAGCTTGGCCCGGCTGGACCAGTACATCGGCAGGTAGAAGCCGGAGTAGAACAGGAAGCTCTCCAGCAGCGTGGAGGCCACCTTGCGCTTGAGCGGCTCGTCGCCCTTGTAGTACTGCATGACGATCTCGGCCTTGCGCTGCAGGTTCGGATTCTCCTCCGACCAGCGGAACGCGTCGTCGATCTCAGCGGTCGAGCACAGCGTCGAGAAGATGTTGGAGTAGCTACGGGCGTGCACCGACTCCATGAACGCGATGTTGGTGTAGACGGCTTCCTCGTGCGGGGTGAGCGCATCGGGGATCAGGCTGACCGCACCGACGGTGCCCTGGATGGTGTCCAGCAGCGTCAGGCCGGTGAAGACGCGCATGGTGAGCTGCTTCTCGTGCGCGGTCAGGGTGCCCCACGACGGGATGTCGTTGGACACCGGCACCTTCTCCGGCAACCAGAAATTGCCGGTCAGCCGATCCCAGACCTCGGCGTCCTTCTCGTCCTGGAGCCGGTTCCAGTTGATCGCTGAGACACGGTCGATCAGCTTCATGCCTTCGCTCACCAGAACCCCATTTCACCAGGTCGTTGTGTTTGCCGGACAGCACCCAAGACACTACCCCTGGGGCTAGGCCCCCGCGGGGACCCCAGCATCTAGTGTTTTCGTGTCGCGCCCAGCGTGGATGAAATCGAACTCTTTCGGGTCGAGTTTCCGCGTTGCCAACCAGTACTGCCAGGTCATGCCGCTCCACAGGGTGCGGTTGACGCCGTGGGCGTCCATGTACCAGCTCCGGCAACCTCCGGTGTTGAACACCGTGCCGGCCAGATCGCGTTGCAGTTCGTCGTTGAACGCGGCCTGGGCGGCGGGGCTGGGCGACAGCGCGGCCGCCCCGGCCTTGTCGACCGCGGCGATGGCCTGGCCGACATAGCGGATCTGCGATTCGATCATGAACACCACCGAGTTGTGCCCCAGCGCGGTGTTAGGTCCGAGCAGGAAGAACAGGTTCGGCATGCCCGAGACCGCGATCCCGCGGTGCGCGGCCATCCCGTCGCGATTCCACCGGTCCACGAGATCCTCGCCCCCGGCGCCCTTGATGTCGACGTAGGTGTAGGAGTCGGTGACGTGGAATCCGGTGGCGTACACCACGACGTCGACGGGATGCTCGACGCCGTCGGCGGTGACGATGCCGTTCGGCGTCATCTGGGTGATCGATTCGGTGATCACCTGGGTCTTGGGGTTGGCGATCCCGCGATAGTAGGTGTCGGAGTTGAGGATTCGCTTGCACCCGGCGCGATACCGCGGGGTGAGTTTGCGGCGCAGCTCGGGGTCCTTGATGCTGCGGTTGATGTTGTAGCGCCCCATCGCCTCGCCGATCTTGAGCAGCCACGGCTGCTGCGTCATGGCGAAGCCGACACCCTCGTGGATCCAGTAGATGGCGGCGCGCATCAGCGCGCGGGTTCCGGGCACATAGCTGAACACGCGGCGCATCCACAGCGGGAACTTGTTGTTCACCCGCGGCATCACCCAGGCCGGCGTGCGCTGGTAGAGGTGAAGCTCGGCAACGTCTTTGACGATCTCGGGCACGATCTGGATGGCGCTGGCGCCGGTGCCGATCACCGCGACGCGCTTGCCGGTCAGGTCGACGCTGTGATCCCACTGCGCGGAATGGAAAGCCGCCCCGGCAAATTCTTCGCGCCCCTCGATGTCGGGGATCTGCGGGATGTGCAGGCCGCCTGCGCCGGAGACGAGGAACTGGGCGATGAATTCCTGGCCGGTGTCGCTGAACACGTGCCAGCGCAGCTCCTGGTCGTCCCAGTGCGCGCGATCGACATGGGTGTTGAACCTGGTGTAGCGGCGCAGCCCGTACTTGGCGGCCACCCCCAGCAGGTAGTCCTGAATCTCCGGCTGGAATGACCACATGTGGCTCCAGTCGGCCTTCGGCTCGAAGGAGAACGAGTACATGTGCGACGGGATGTCGCAGGCACAACCCGGGTAGGTGTTGTCGCGCCACGTCCCGCCGAATTCGTCGGCCTTCTCCAGGATCAGGAAGTCGACGCCGCGGCGTTGCAGCTCGATCGCCATCCCCATCCCAGAGAACCCGCTGCCGATGATCAGGGCACGGGTCTCGATTGGTTGCTGACCCTGCGACGAGGGTTGGGCAGCCGTCATAGCTCAGGTCCTTTTCTGGGAACGGCGGTACCGGATACTTCCCAGTCTCCGGACCTGGGACGCGACTGTCAACGAGTTGGTCAGCTGGCGTGCTGACGCCGCTGAACGCCCTCGTGCAGCGGCAGGTCCGGGTCGATCCAGATGCCGAGGAGTTCGCAGGTGCCGTTGATGGATCCGACCATGATGGTGGTGAGGTGGTTGACGAATTCGTCGGCCGGCATCCGGCGCGGGCTGTCCTCGTCGGTACCCAGCCACCAGTCCGTGGCCGACGCACACGCCCCGAACGTGGCGAATGCGGCCAGCTCGATCGCGGCCCCGTCGAGTTCCATCTCGCGCAGCTCGTTGGAGAACATGTCGGCCATCGCCAGGGTGATGCCGCGGCCTTCGTTGAGCGCCCGCATGGTCGATTCGCTCTGCTCGGCGAACCGGCCCTGGATCAGGAAGCGCAGCACGTTGGGGTGTTCGTCGACCAGCCGCACGTACTGTTCGACGCTGCGCCGGATGACTTCGCGGGCCGGGTCGGCGCCGAGGTTGATGGCCGGGAAGATCGCCGACCACAGCATGTCGCGCAGCCGCTCGCCGATCGCCTGGAACAGATCGGATTTGTCGGCGAAGTGCCGGTAGATCTTGGGCTTGGCAGTGCCTGCCTCTTCGGCAATCTCACGCAGGCTGAGCTCGGGGCCCAGCCGGTCGATCGCCCGGAACGACGCGTCGACGATTTCCGAACGCACCTTCTTACGGTGCTCACGCCAGCGCTCGCTGCGGGCGTCCACCTTGACGCCCGGGCCATCGCTGGAATGTGATCTCGACGTTCGCCGCACGCGATCACTGTACCCGCCCTGATGGCGCTGACCTGCCCAGACCGCCACACAACACGCGGTTTCACCCTCTGACCCGGGCGTTCGCCCGCCGAGCCGAGGGCACCGCGCTTCGGTAATATCGCAGCGACAGTCAACCTACGAGACGAGACTCATGACGCAGCGATACGACCTGGTCATTGCGGGTGGCGGCCCATCGGGTTCCGCCGCGGCGTGGCAGGCCGCTCAGACCGGCGCCAAGGTGCTGGTCCTGGACAAAGCGGAGTTCCCCCGCGACAAACCCTGTGGCGACGGACTGACCGCGCGCGCGGTGAGTTATCTGCAGAAGATGGGCCTGGCCGACGAGGTCGCCACCTATCACCGGGTGAACCGCGTGACGGTGTTCAGCCCCAGCGCATGGGAGCTGTCCTTCCCGCGCCGCCCCGGGATGCCCGATCACGGGCACACGGTCAGCCGGACGCATCTGGATACCGTGTTGCTCAAGCATGCCGAGTCGGCGGGCGCCGAGGTGCGTCAGGGCGCCGAGGTGGCCGGACCCGAGTTCGACGCCAATGGCCGCGTGGTCGGTGTGGTGCTCAAGAGCGGCGAGAAGGTGTACGGCGACGCGGTCATCGCAGCCGACGGTGCCTACTCCCCCATCAAGCGCGCACTCAAGATCGATTCGGAGTACAACGGCTACTCGGCCATCGCAATCCGGTCGGAGATGCACGCGAACCGGCCCGACTCCGACAGCCTCGACATTTACCTGAAGCTGGTGTTCCAGGGCGATCAGTTGCCCGGCTACGGCTGGGTGTTCCCGATGGGCAACGGGCTTTTCAACATCGGCCTGGGCTACGTCAACAGCTACAAGAACTGGCAGTCCATCAACGCCACCCAGTTCCTCGGCGAGTTCCTGCGGACGCTGCCGAGCGAATGGGAATTGCCGCCGATCGAGGAACTCAAGAAGAACAAGAGCGTGCGGGCCTGGCGATTGCCGATGGGCTTCACGGCCTGGCCGCCGTGGCGTCCGGGCGTCCTGTTCACCGGCGACTCGCTGGGTGCGGGTAAGCCGGCCTCGGGTGCCGGTATCTCCAAGGCACTGGAATCCGGCTTGGCGGCGGGCGAGTGCGCGATCGCGGCGCTGCAGAACGGTGGCCCGGACGACTTCACCAACTATGCGCAACGCATGGAGGCCGCGTGGGGTCGGGAGTACCGCCGCGGTCGCTACATGCACAAGTTGATCGGTTATCCGAAGCTGGCCGATGCCGGCATCAAGCTGATCGACAATGCCGCCTTCCGCGACCGGATGCTCAAGGCGCTGTACAAGAAAGCCCAGGGCCCACAGCACACCCTCAAGTAGGCCGACGACACCTCACGAGTGCGAAGCCCCTGCGACGATCGGTTGATCCTCGCAGGGGCTTCCCGCGTTTCGGCGTTCGTCAGTTCCGACTCAATCCGCACCGCATCTCGTCGGACATCAAGGCGCCGGGGCCGGCGACGACGTGCCGGTGAGCACGGCACTGACGGTGCGGGCATCGGCGAACGCGGCGAACATCTCGTCACCCGGGAGTTCAAACCCGTTAGCGGCGTAAGCCTCTTCGAGCGTCTGAGCCGACACGTCCCAACCACTTGCGCTCAGATGGTCGATGACGGAGTTGCGCCGCCCGTGGTAGACCAGCTGGGACAGCTCCCCGTCGAAGCCGAACCGCCGGAAGCCATCCGTGACGCCCCGAGATCGGTCTTCGGAGAACGCCGAGGCGTCGGGAATGTACTCGGTGGCGAGATGGCTGCCAGGTGCACTGAGTCGGGTGATGTTGTCGAACAACTGGTCCTGCGCCTGTGGCGGCAGGTAGATCAGCAACCCTTCGGCGATCCACGCGGTGGGCTTGTTCGGGTCCAGTCCGTTGTCCACCAAGGCTTTCGGCCAGTCATCGCGGAGATCGATGGCGATCGCGCGACGCGTGGCGGTGGGGTTGGCGCCCAGGCCGGCGAGCGTGGTGGTCTTGAACTCGATCACCTCCGGCTGATCGATCTCATACACGACGGTTCCGGCCGGCCACGGCAACCGGTAAGCGCGCGTATCCAATCCGGCGGCCAGTATCACGGCCTGCCGTACGCCCGCGGCGGTGGCGCGGGTGAACAGGCCGTCGAAGAACCGGGTTCGCACCGCCATCGCCTCTGCGAGCTGCTTCCTGCTGAGGGCAACGACGGCGACGTCGGATCCTTCGTCGCCGTCGAGCATGGTCGCGACGACATCACCGCCGACGGCACGGACCAGCGGTTCGGCATAGGGGTCGTTGATCAGCGGATCCGGCCCTCTCGAGGCGATGGCACGCTGCGCGGCCACCACGGTGGCCGTCGCACCGACGCTCGATGTCAGATCCCAACTGTCGTTGTCACTGCGGCTCATCGCGACCTCCTTGCTCATAGGTGATGGCTCGAAACTGCTCGGCGATCCGTTCATAGAGTGCGACGACCTCGACTGCTGCGGCATCCAGGTGTTTGCGCGCCGGTGGTCGAGGTGGTTCGAAGGCGCGCTGCAACGTGCCGGCCAGTTGATCGGCCTTGTCCTGCAGACTCAGCGCGAGTTCGCCGGGCAGCAGCGGGTCGGCCGAGAAGAAGCCGTAGACGGTCGCCGTCAGCGGGTAGTGCACATCGGCCGGGACAAGCCCCTCCCGCAGCAGTCCATGCCGGTGGACGATCTCCAGGTACTCCCGCCAGCCGGCGAAATTGGCTCCGCCCATTGCCTTTTGGGATCGGTCGGTCGCCAACGCGTCCACCGTTTCGATGTCCTGCGTGTAGATCGCACGCAGCACCGGACGGCCCATCGCCTCGATGAAGATTCGCCGCATGAGCCGGTGCGGCAACACCGTCTCGGGATCGGCCCGCATGGACTCGGTGACCGCGTCCACCATCCTGGCGGTTTCCCGCGATCCGACGGCCGCGAGCATCTGTTCACGGGTACGCCAATGCAGATAGACCGTTCCCTTGCCGATCCCCGACCGCTTGGCGACCTCGTCGATCCTTATCCGGCGATAGCCCCAGCGCAGCAGCAGATCCGACACCGTATCGAGGATCCGGTCCGCTCGTTCCCGCCGCACGTCCGACATCGCACCTCCCACGCCCTGTGACACCAGGATTGACCAAAAAACGATTTTGGTCAAGGGTCAGACTTGGGGCGCTTCCGATGGGTGGTGGTCGCGACCATCTTCAATCCGGAGCGACGTCCGAATAGTCCAGCGGTTGACCCGTTTTCATCAGCTTGCACCGCACATTCTCGGCGACCGCCTCGAACCCGATACGCCGATAGATCCGGTTGGACACCGGGTTGTCGACATCGGCGAACAACACCACCGCGTCGGCGCCTGCCCGGATGGCAAACTGCGACGCGGCGGTGGTGACCGCGGCCCCATAACCGTGGCCACGATGCTCGGGCGGGGTGTAGACCGGGCCGATGCGCGAGGCGCCGACCACGGGATGGCGCACCCGCGCCATGCTGACCGGTCTCCCGGCCACCGACCACACCAGGAGATGGTCGCCGGACTCGGCCATCGAGGTGAGCATCGCACGACTCGCGTCGAGGTTCGAGGGCTCGTCGAAGGCTTCGGTGAAGAACTCATCCAACCAGCGCGCCAGCATCTCCGAGTCACCGGCCTGCGCCGGCCCCCACTGACCAGCGACGCCGCTGGGCGGCCTCAGCGTCCCCAGTCGGTAGAGCACGTCGCGCGATGACACCGTCGCTCGCACACCGGTGACCTCATGCCAGGCGTCGATGAAAGCCGTTACCGTCGAGGGTGTTCCGCGTACTCCCTCCAGAGTGGCCGCAACGCCGGCGAGCGCACCCGCCGCTGTCGGCGCCGCCTCGGGCGGCAGACCATTGACCAACAGCACCGAATCGTGGGTCTGTACCGCCGCGCCGATCGCGCCGTGACGGTTGAACACGGACAACAGGATTCGCTCGGCAGGCCACGGAGCGGTGCGTAGCGTGGTCAGCTCGGAGGTGAACAGCACCGGGTCCAGGCGGTACACGGACCCGGTGACGGGTTCAAAGTCGGTCGGCGACTGATACAGGCGAGCCTCCATGCTCCCAGCGTGGAGGCTGGACCCGACGATCGCCAATGGTTTTCGAGGCGGTGGTGTCTAGCCTTCGGGGTAGAAGAGGAACAGCACACACCCCTGCGCGGATTGCGGTACGTGCCACGACCCCGCCGGCGCGTGCAGGAAAGTTCCTGCGGTGTAGTCGTTGACACCGTCGTTGAACACGCCCGAAACGACGTAGACCTCTTCGGGGCCCGGATCATGCAGGTCTTCGCCGACCCAGACCGCACCCGGTGCGATGGTGGTGATCGCCGCTTTGGCACCGTTGGCCCCCTGCCAGAGCAGTTGGACGGTGATTCCGGGAAAGACCTCGATCGGTTCGACGTCTGCAGCCGACTTCCACACGTATCCCGGCGCGTTGGGACCGAAAGACGCGATAGCNCCCGCCGCGGCGCGGGCGGCCTGCTTGGCGAGCGTCTTCTCCCGGGCAGTGCGTTTCGGGGCCGCCTCGGCCTGCCCCCGCGACGAACCGGGTTTGCGCCCGCGCACGATACCGATGAACTCCTCGACCAAGCCTGACTGTGGTCCTTCCGGGAAGGCCAGCGCCACCGCACAAGTCGGGGCGTCGGTGATCGGGCGGTACGTGAGGTCCTTGCGGTGATACAACCGTGCCAGCGACTGCGGAACGATCAGTGCCCCCAGCCCTGCGGCGACGAGCTCTATCGCGTCCCTGGTCGTCTCGGGTCGGTGCTCGATCGGGCTACCCGGAGCGTCGGCCCAGGCCACGACGTCGTCGAGTGGGAGCAGTGTCGGCTCACCGTCGAGGTCCGCGGCGGTGATCGTGTCAGCAGCAGTGAGAACGTGCTCGGTGGGCACCACGGCCACCGTGGTCTCCTCGTAGAGGGGTATGACGGCCAGCGCTGAGGTGTCGGCGGGCAGCCGGAGCAGCGCCAGGTCGACGGCGCCGTCCCGCACCGCGGCGGCCGCATCTGCGGCATCGACGGCGCACAACTGCAGCGGCACCTGCGGGTGACGCTCCGCCCAGATCCGGGCCCACTTCGCGGGCGTCCCACCGGGGACGTACCCGAGGGTGAGGGAGAGCGGGGTCACCGCCTCAGGCTACCGATACGCTGGTGGCCATGAGCGACGCTCGCGGAGCGAATCAACAGGCCGCATGCGGCACCCGAGCCGGCGAGGGGACCGCATGAGCAGGCCGAACTCGCAGTCCATGAAACCCGCCACGGCGGCCAAGAAGCTGGACGTGTACCTGCCCGCGACGCCTGCGGAATTCCAGGAGAACCCGATCACCCGCGAGGAGCTCGCCGCTCTTCAGGCCGACCCGCCGCAGTGGCTCAAGGACCTCCGCAAGAACGGGCCGCACCCGAAGAACCTCGTGGCCGCCAAGCTGGGCATCTCGATCGCCGGTCTCACGCGCGGCGGCGTCGAGAAGGCACTCACCACCGAGCAGATCGATCAGCTGCTCGAGGAGAAGCCGGAGTGGCTGATCGCCGAACGCGAGAGCTACCAGAGTGTGCTGCAGGAGGAGCGACGCCTGAAGGCGCTGCGCGCGGAGCAGGCGCGCGAGCGCTGAGCCCGGCGGCACCCGACCGCCCCAACCCGGCCTTTGACAAGGCAGCCCCGACCGACGAATCGGTCGGGGCCGCGTCACGTCTGGTCAGGAAATTGTGCTGCCGCCTCTGGCGGAGTTGGCGGTGCGCCGCGGCCCGGCACCGAACCTCGACGGGCGGTGGCGATTGCGGTCCCGCGGGTTGTTCAGGATCAGCTCGCGCTCCTCTTCGGACACGCCGCCCCACACCCCGAATCGCTCATTGCGCTCCAGTGAGTACCTCCGGCACGCCTGCACCACCGGGCACTGCGCGCAGATCGCCCGCGCGCACTCGGCGCGGCGCGCACGCGCTTGTCCGCGTTCCCCGTCCGGGTGGAAGAACAGCGCAGGATCCATGCCACGGCAGCGGGCCTGCAACCGCCATTCCTCCGACAGCACCGCCGGAATTCTCCGGATATCCGCCGCGAGGTGCTGGGCCGCCACTGTCATACTTCCGCCATCGGTGTGCTCTCGTCGGCGATCCGTTGGCGCTCGATGTTGTCTTCCACCTCGGCTGTGGTGAGCCGGACGACCTGCCCGACCGCATATGACACGGCCGAAAGGGCCACGAGCGCAACGGCGCTGGTCGGTTCGTTCAACACGCCCAGGCCGTCGCCGTAGGTGCCGAGCCAACTGATGACGGCCAGTCCACTGAACCAAATCAGAATCCACGCGCCCTGTTTGAGTTGCAGCGGCGGGATCAGGGTGCGGTCTTTCGCGAAGCGGTAGTGCAAGCCGAGGACGATGTAGCCGACCGCCACGGCGATGAACACCCGCATGTTGGTGGACCACCCCGCCCAGTAGACGATGAAAGACGCCGCGAGGAGCGCGAGGAAGGGGATCACGTCGCCCCCCGGGACCTTGAACGGCCGCTCCTGTGCGGGCAGCTGACGGCGCAGAGCGCCCATCACGACCGGCCCGGCCCCGAACGCCAGAACTGTTGCGGTGGTGATGAATGCGGCCAGGCGTTGCCACGACGGAAGCGGCAGGAAGAACAGGCATCCGACGGCGAACATCAGCAGCATCGATGTCCACGGCACTCCACGCTTGTTGAGCAGAGTGAGCCACTGCGGAGCATTTCCGTTGCGGCCCTGCGCATATGACAGGCGTGCGGCCGAGGCGGCGTAGATGAGGCCGGTGTCGAGCGGGGAGATGACGGCATCGACCCGGATCAGCACCACCAGCCACACGAGGCCGAGCGCGCCGGCCAGTCCCGCCAGCGGGCCGATGTCGTGATGGACGGTCAGGTCGCTCCATCCCCCGCCCGTCAGCACGTCGCGGGGAATCGACCCCGCGACGGCGATCTGCAGACCGATGAGAATCGCACCGCAGATCAGGATCGAGCCGATCAGGGCGAACGGGATGTTCACCTTCGGCTTCGTCGTCTCGGCCGCGAGCTCGACGGCCTGGCGCGCACCCATGAGGGTGAACAGGACCCCTCCGGACGACACGGCCGCGAAGATGGCCCCGAACCCGAACGGGGCGAAGCCACCGGTCTCGGTGGAGGTCAGCACATCGCCGTCGAACGACATTGCCAGCAGCGCCAGGGCCATCACCGCCACGGTGGTGAGCTTCCACCACACCATGACGTTGTTGATCCTGGCGAAGAACCGGACACCGAGGATGTTGACGACGGTGTACATGCCCATGAGGACCACCGCGACGGCGATGCCGATGGGAGTCAGGACCGCCGCGCCGGCCTCGGTGCGGAACAGGCCGGGGATGTAGCTCGACGAGTACTGGAGCGTCGCCAGCACTTCGATCGGTGGCACCGCCGCGACGCCCAGCCACGTGATCCACCCGACCGTATAGCTGGTGAACGAGCCGTAGGAGTACTGCGGGAACCGGGTGACACCACCGGCCACGGGGAACATCGCGCTCAACTCGGCGTAGGTCAGCATGATCACGGTGATGAGCGCGATCGCGATGAACCAGGACACGATCGCAGAAGGCCCGGCGATCTGCAGTGCGGTGATCGGAACGAACAGCCACGACGACCCGATGATCGCTCCGCAGCTGACGAAGAGCAGCCCAAGCTTCCCGATGTCTCGCCGCAAGCCCTTGTCCGCCGGCCCGGTAGCCACCTCGGTCACGGGGCGACCGCCGCCTCGTTACCGGGGAAACACGGAACGAGTCGCCACCGACAATGCCAAATGTGGTTACTGATACCAATATTCATGGCGTTAGTGTTCGCCATCACACGTATGTGGACAAATGCTGAATATGCCTCTAGTTATGCGCGGGCAGGCATGGCGGCAACGGGGGCACGACGGCGGCCGTTCTGGCCACATCGGCAAACACGACAACGGCGGCATCGGCTTCTGAGCACGCGAAAACCCGACCGTCGTGAAGACGGCCGGGTGTGGGCGAATATGCGGCTGCCCAGCCTTTCAAGGGCAGCTGTTTTTCACGCCTGACGCGGTGTCACGTCGTCGCCGGAAGCGCTGGCGCTCCGAGGAAACGTCGGGCATTGTCGCGGGTGATCAGTGACCGGGTGGGCTCGTCGAGCCACGGGCTGTTGGTCACGACGCTGCCCACCGGACGCTCCCCGAGCGGGTACGGGTAGTCGCTGCCCACCAGCACGTTGGTCGCACCGAGGGTGTCGACCAGCAGCCGCAGTGGGCGCTCGTCGAAGACGACCGAGTCGACATAGAACCGGCCCGCGTAGTAAGACGGCGGGAACATCGAGGTGCCGATCACATCGTGGCGGTTGTGCCAAGCATTGTCCATGCGTCCCACCCAGAAGGCGAACGACCCGCCGCCGTGCGCGAACGCGATCCGCAGCCGCTCATCGACGCGGTCGAACACTCCGCCGAGGATGAGTGCCAGGATGGACAGGTGCGTCTCGGCGGGCATCGCCGTGAGCCACTGGGCCATCCATCGATCGAGACGCGGCGAGTTGGCCATGTCCCACGGATGGACGAACACCGGCACGTCGCGTTGGGCGCAGTGCTGCAGAAACGTCACCACACCTTCGCTGTCGAGATCCAGATCGCCCACATGGTTACCGATCTCGACCCCTCGGTGACCGTTGTCCAGGCAGCGGTCGAGCTCCTTGCATGCCAGGTCAGGGTCTTGCAACGGGACTTGGCAGAACGGGATGAGGCGGTCCGGTGCCGGAGCCACGATGTCGAGCGCCAAGTCGTTGAATATCTGCGCGATCTTCGCCGCGTCCGAGCCTGATCTGCCGTAGTGGAACAGTGCCGGCGTAGGTGAGACAACCTGCATCTGCACACCGTCGGCATCCATGTCACGCAGTCGTTCCTCGGCGTCCCAGCAGTTCGATTGGATGCGGCGGAACTCCTTGTGCCCTATCATCATCATCGCCTCGGACTCACTCTCTATCCGCAGCCACGGCGCATCGGGACCGGCCTGTGCTCCGATGTCGGGCCAGCCCTTCGGCACGTAATGCGTATGTACGTCGATGATTCCGCTCACGTCGGTCACGCTCTGCCCTTGTGCAGGGCACCGCATTCGGAACACTTGCGTGCCCGCGGGTCGTTGTAGAACTCCTCGAAGACCGGTGGCAGATCGGCGACGATATCGCGCACCTGCAGTTCGATCTCGTGGACCAGCGCATTGCATTCCGCGCAGTACCACTGGAACTTCTCGAGGGTGCCCTCCTCCCGGACCCGCTCGATGACCAGGCCGATCGACCCCTCGGTGGGCCGCTGCGGCGAATGCGGGATGTTGCGTGGCAACAGCCACGCCTGGCCCTCACGGATGTGCACGTCGTGGGGTCCGTCGTCGGTCATCAGGGTGACGTAGATGTCACCTTTGATCTGGTAGAACCACTCCTCGTACGGATCGAGGTGGAAATCGGTCCGCTGGTTCGGGCCACCGACGATCTGCACGATGAAGTCGTCGCCCAGGGCCATGGTCCGGTTGTTCACCGGCGGCACCAGAAGGTGGGCGTTCTCGTCGATCCACCCCTGGAAATCGACTACGGGCGGGATGGTGGTCATCGTCGGGTCTCCGTTCGCAGTTCGGTTGCCGATCGCCGGTGTGCGACGGCCTGGATCTCGATGAGCAGATGTGGGTGCGGTAGCTGGTGAACGGCCACCGTGGTCCGGGTCGGGCCGGTCTCGTCGAAATAGTCGGCGTAAACCTCGTTGTAGCCGCCGAAGTCGTTCATGGAGACCAGGTATGACGTGATCTGGACGACGTCGGACAGATCCGCACCGACCTCGCCGAGTATCGCGCCGATGTTCTCGATCACGGCGCGGGTCTGGGCACGGATGTCGAGGTTCGTGGTGCCGAACTCGTCCACCTCGACGCCGACGAAGGTGTTGTCGGGGCGTCGAGAGCTCGTGCCCGAGACGAAGATCAGGTCGCCGACGATCTTCACGTGCGGGAATCTCCCCCGCGGTGTGGCCATCCCTTCGATGACCCGGCTGGCTTCGGTCACGACCGGACTCCCTTCAGTGTGACGGTCCCCAGACCGGCGACCTCGCAGTGTGCGATACCGGGGGTGAGCGGCAGCGCGGCGGTTGCCGCTCCGGCGAGGATGACGTCGCCCGCGCGCAGTGTGATCCGCCGCTGCCGGCATACGCGATCCAGTGCGTGAAGTGCGCGCACCGGATCGCCGAGGATCGCCGAGGTGGAGCCGACGGCCTCGTTGCCACCCACGGAGAGTCTCACCGCGCGGTTGTCCACCTGCTGCACCGGTTTCCAGGCCCCGATGGCAAACCCGGCGGCCGAGGTGTTGTCGGCCACCACGTCGGTGTAGGTGAACTTGAAGTCCCGGTACCGGGAATCGATGATCTCCACGGCCGGCGCCACGGCATCGACGCTGTCCGCGATACTCGTTGTGTCACCATCGTTTCCGACGTCACGCGACAGCCGGTAGGCGACCTCCGGTTCGATCTTCGGGTGGATGAAGCGGGACAGGTCGACGTCGTCTCCATCGGAGAACCGCATGGCGTCGGTGAGCCGGCCCACGATCACCTCCGACACGCCCATCTGGGCCATCTTCGCCTTGCTGGTGAACCCCAGCTTGGCGCCGACGACCTTCTCGCCTCGTTGCTCACGGAGTCCGACGAGCAGGGCCTGGATGGCGTAGGCCTGGTCCACGTCGATGTCGGCCTCCTCGGCCAGGCTCAGAGTATCCGTGCGATGCACCTGCGCCTGGTCGAGACGGTGGGCAAGGGCATCGAGTTCCGCTGGGAGGCTCATGGATTCGGGACCGCCTTACTCGTGTGTTCCGGCATCTGGTCCTGAAGGTCCAGTGCGATGTCGATGATCATGTCCTCCTGGCCGCCGACCAGCCCGCGGCGGCCGACCTCGACCAGGATGCTGCGGGTGTCCAGGCCGAACCGCTGGGCGGCTCGTTCGGCGTGCAGCAGGAAGCTTGAATAGACCCCGGCATAGCCCAACGTCAGCGTCTCGCGGTCCACCTGGACCGGTCTGGTGCGCAGCGGTCGGATGACGTCGTCGGCGGCGTCCTGCAGGGCGAACAGATCACAGCCGTGTGCCCATCCGTTGAGGTCCGCCACGGCGATGAACGGTTCGGCGGGACAGTTGCCTGCGCCGGCACCTTGTCCGGCCAAGGCGACATCGACCCGGTAGGCGCCGTGTTCGACTGCTGTCACGGTGTTGGCGACCGACAGGGACAGGTTCTCGTGGGCGTGGATCCCGATCTGCGTGGCTGCATCCAGCACGTTTCGGTACGCGTCGATGCGCTCGGCCACGTCGCGCATCCGAAGCCGGCCTCCCGAGTCGGTCACGTAGACGCAGTGTGCCCCGTAGCTCTCCATCAGTGCCGCCTGCCGGGCCAAGGATTCGGCATCGGTCATGTGGCTCATCATCAGAAAGCCCGAGACATCCATGCCGTGCTCGCGCGCCCACTCGATGTGCTGGGCCGCGATGTCGGCCTCGGTGCAATGGGTGGCGACGCGCACGCTGGTGATACCCAGGTCGCGCGCTCGGCGCAGGTCTTCGATCGTGCCGATGCCCGGGAGCAGCAGCGTGGTCAGGACCGCGGCGTGTACCGACTCCGCCGCGGCAGTGATCCACTGCTGGTCCGTGTGCGCGCCGAAACCGTATGTGGCACTGGATCCGCCGAGCCCATCGCCGTGCGCGATCTCGATCGCGGCGACGCCCGCTGCATCGAGGGCGGATACGATCTGGCGCACCTGCTCGACCGTGTACGAGTGGTTCATCGCGTGCATTCCGTCGCGCAATGTGACGTCCTGCACGTAGATGCGGGTCGTGTCATCGCCGGCCATCGGCGGTCCACCCTCTCAGCTCCGAGATTCGTTCCGCCGTGCGCAGCGCGGCGGACGTCATGATGTCGAGGTTGCCCGCGTACTCGGGCAGGTAGTGCGCCGCGCCCCGGACCTGCAGCAGCACAACGACCCTGGTGCCCGTCACGCGACGACCGAGCGCCGGAACCAGCACATCGGAGAACGGCTCGAACTGGACATCGTGCTTGAGCCGGTACCCGGGGACGTATTCGGCGACGGCGGCCGCCATCTGAGTCACCGAGGTGGTGATCGCCTCCTTCTCGGCTGCCGAGAGGTGACCCTCGATCAGACAGAACACGGTGTCCCGCATGACAATCGGTGGATCTGCCGGGTTCAGTACGATGATTGCCTTGCCGCGCTCCGCACCACCGACGGCGCAGATGGCGGCGGTGGTGGTCTCGGTGAACTCGTCGATGTTGGCCCGAGTTCCGGGTCCCGCTGACCGGCTCGAGATCGAGGCGACGATCTCGGCGTATGCGACCGGCGCGACGCGTGAGACGGCGGCGACGATGGGAATCGTGGCCTGCCCACCGCAGGTCACCATGTTCACGTTGTCGTTGTCGCTCAACGCATCCAGATTGACGGGCGGCACGACATACGGACCGATGGCGGCCGGGGTGAGATCGATCATCACCTTGCCGTGTTCGGCGGCGATCGCCGCGTGGTGTTGGTGCGCTTTGGCGGAGGTGGCGTCGAAAATGCATCGGATGCGGTCGAATTCGGACATCTGGATCAGCCCGTCGATGCCCTCGGCGGTGGTCGGCACCTTCATCCGCTTCGCCCTTGCCAATCCGTCTGATTCGGCGTCGATTCCGACCATGGCCGCCATCCGCAGCGTCGGCGACAGCCTCATGATCTTGATCATCAGGTCGGTCCCGATGTTGCCGGACCCGAGGACCGCTACCGGGACGCCAGCGTGTTCGGTGTCGTTCACGTCAATCCCCCTCGATCGTGGCTTCAACGTCACCCAAGGTGTCCAGACGGAGCCGGAATCGTCCTGGGGCATCGACGGCCACCATGGGTCCGAGCGCACCGGACATCACGGTGTCTCCGGCGCGCAACGGGCTTCCGCGCCGGTACATTTCACGTGCCAGCCAGGCGACCGCCGTTACCGGAGATCCGAGGCAGGCGTGGCCGGCGCCGTGCGACACGGCTTCCCCGTCGCGTTCGAACACCATGCCGATCCGCGACAGGTCGAGCCCGATGAGGCGGTGCGCCGTCGTGCCGAGCACCACCGCACCGGCCGAGGCATTGTCGGCCACGGTGTCGGCGATGGTCAGATCCCAGCCGGCGATTCGTGAGTCGACGATCTCGATGGCCGGCAGCACGAATTCGGTGGCAAGAAGCACGTCCGCCACCGATGCACCCGGTTTGTCGATGTCGCGGCCTAGGACGAAGGCGATCTCACCTTCGACCCGTGGCTGCAAGAACCGGCTCAGGGGAACCGGCTGGCGGTGGCAGAACACCATGTCGTCCAGCAGCGCGCCGAAATCCGGTTCGAATACGCCGAACTGCTGCTGCACCACGGGAGCGGTGAGCCCGATCTTGGCGCCCACGATGCGGGCCCCCTGCGCTACTCGCTCTGATACCAGCAGGCGCTGCACACCGTAGGCCGCTTCGATACCGTCGGCGCCCAAGAGGTCACGCACCGGCGGGCACGGCACTCCGGTGCGGGCCGCGGTGCGCAGACGCTCGGCGGCGTCGAGAATGGCGGTGGGCGGGCCGGCGATTTCCGTCTGCGTCATAGCTGCACGCAGACGTTGGTCGGCTCGGTGTAGAAGTGCAGCGATGAGGCGCCGCCCTCGCGCCCGAGCCCGGACAGCCCCATGCCGCCGAAGGGCGACCGGAGGTCGCGCAGAAACCAGGTGTTCACCCACGACATGCCCACGTGCATCGCCTGGGCGACGCGGTGGCCACGGCGAAGGTCGTTGGTCCACACCGATGCGGCCAGGCCGTAGTCGGTGTCGTTGGCGAGCTCGATGGCCTCGCTCTCGTCGTCGAACGGGATGAGCGCGGCCACCGGTCCGAAGATCTCCTCGCGTACCGCAGCGTCATTGTTGGTCAGGCCGGTCCACAACGTCGGTTGGATCCAGGACCCACCGTTCAGTTCGGCACCGAGATCCGGCACGCCTCCGCCGACGAGCACCTCCGCGCCCTCGTGCTGCGCCAACTCGAAGTAGCGCAGCACCTTCTCGCGATGCGCCGCGGAAATGAGCGGGCCGGTGGTGGTGGCGTCGTCGGTGGGGCGACCGAGCTCCAGCTCGTGTGCGCGCTTGATCAGCCCGGTGGCGATGTCGTCGAAGATGCCCCGTTGGATGTACAACCGCTCGGTGCACAGGCACACCTGGCCGGTGTTGGCGAAGACGGACCGGGTCAGGCCGTCCAGCGTCTCGTCGAGATCGGCGTCGTCGAACACCACGGCCGCGTTCTTCCCGCCTAGCTCGAATGAGACCGGGCGCACCCGCGGCGCCACCGCGCTCATCACACGCGACCCGGTGGCGGAGGATCCGGTGAACGTCACGCCCGCGATGCCGGGGTGCCGGCTGAGGGTCTCCCCCACCTCACCGCGGCCGTGCACGACGTTGAACGTTCCCGCCGGCAGCCCAACCTCGGCCAGCACCTCAGCGAGAAGTGTTGCGGTGGAAGGTGTTTCCTCACTCGGCTTGACCACGACCGCGTTGCCGCACGCCAAGGCGGGCGCCACCTTCCAGGTCAGCAGCAGCAGCGGCAGGTTCCACGGCACTATCACGGCCACGACGCCGAGCGGCTTGCGCACGGCGTAGTTCAGTGCCCGTCGACCGTCGCCGGTCTCGGTGATGAACGACTCCTGCCCGGCGGCGGCCACGGTGTCGGCAAAGCTTCGGAAGTTCTGCGGCGCCCGACGGACGTCCAGCGCCCGCGCCTGGGTGATGGGCTTGCCGGTGTCGCCGACCTCGGCGGCGACGAACTCGTCGAAGCGCTCTTCGATGCGGTCCGCCGCGCGGCGCAGTAGCGCCGCCCGCTCGGCGACGGGTGTCTGCGACCACGCTGCGACGGCTCGGCGACCCGCCGTGACGGCGCGATCCACCAGCGCCTCGTCAGCCTCGTGCACCCGACCGATCGCGGCTCCGGTTGCGGGATCGATGTTGTCGTACCAACGGGTGTCGTCTGGTTCGATGAATGCGCCGTCGACGAAATTGCGCACCCATCCCTGGGCCGTCTTTGCCATGTCAGCCATCATCGAGTCCGGCAGCCATGCCCACAAATGCCAAATCTAGGCATACATATGCATGAATGAACATCGCTCTCGGTGACATGGACTCGCGATATGCACGCATCACGCCGATAATCACTTCTATCATGCACAGATGGGCATATGGATGACAGCAAGGACAGCCGGACAGTGAACCCACCGAAACTGCTCGACGGACGATTGAAGATCCGGCACCTGGTTCTGGTCGATGCGCTGACGCGCCAAGGCTCGGTGGTCGGCGCGGCCGCCGAGCTACACGTCACGCAGCCGGTCGCCACGCGCGGGCTGCACGACATCGAGGAGATCCTCGGGGTGTCCCTCTACGAGCGCGGCCCGCGCGGCATCACCCCCACGATCTTCGGGCAGGCGTTCACCGAACACGCCCGCGTTGTTCTGGCGCAGTTGAATCAAGCCGGCCGGCACGTGCTCGAACTCGCCGAGGCCGAGCGCGGCACCGTCGTCGTGGGGACGCACCTGGCCGGGTCGAACAACCTGCTGCCGGTGGCGATCGGGCGGCTCAAGCAGGTGCGGCCGTTGCTCACGGTCATCGTGCGCGAGGGGACGCCGGACGCGTTGCTGGCCGAACTCGAAGGTGGGCGCGTCGACGTGATCGTCGGGCGCCTCACCTCACCGACAACTGAATTCGTCTCGCGCACAACGCTCTACAACGAGACGATCCGCCTGTACACCCGCGCCCAGCATCCGCTGTCCCAGGCGCCCGCGGTGACGCTGCGGGAGTTGGCCGATTACCCGTGGATTCTTCCCGGAAGCGAGACGTCGCTGCGCCGCGAACTCGAAGAGTTCTTCGCTCGGCACGATGTCGACCTACCGCGCAATCGGGTGGAGGTGACGTCCTTTCTCACGATCCGACACCTCCTGATGGAGAACGACTACGTCGTGGCGCTACCCAGCATCGTCGCCACCGAGGATGTCCGCATCCGACCGCTTCCGGTGTCCCTGGACAACATCGGGCACAGCGTGGGTATCACGACGGCTGCCATGCGCGCCTTGAGCCCGTCGGCGGTGGCTCTGATCGACTGTCTCAAGACCACGGCCAACCACCTGTGGACGGGATCCCGGTTTTTCGATTCCTGAACGCGCTACCGAACCGGGCTCACCGTTCGGACGACGGGTTTTCGGCCATCAGCCCGCGGTATGTGACCGGTGTGGGTCGAAGGCTGGACATCAGGTCATCGACGTCGGACCCGAGCGTTATCAGCGTTTGTTCGTAGGACGGGGCGAACGTCAGGCCGTACGGGCCGCCGCAGTATGTTGCCGGCCGAGCCACATCCCAGCGGAGCATGCCATCGGCATCGATCACGTCGGGTGAGCAGGATGCCGCCACGACCTCGCCGACGATGGTGAGCCGATCGCGCCACTGCGTATTCCACAGGACGCGGCATTCGAAATGGCGGCTGTACTCGGCGATGCGCGGCGGCCGGACCACGCGCCCCGCCAGCGCGGTGAGCCCCGCGTGGTCCAACTCGTTCTCGCCGGGGGCGAGGTCCGCACCGGTCATGCACAGGGCCCGCAGCTCGCTGGGTTCGAAGGACGGGATGTTGACGACGAACTCGCCGGTGGCCAGCACGTTGTTGGCGGTGTCCCTGCCGATCCCGATCGTGAACATGATCGCCACGGGATCGTGGGCGATGCGAACGCACGCCCCCAGCGCCGCGGCGTTGACATTCCCGGCCGCGTCGACCGTGGTCACGACGGCCAGCGCGGAGCTGGGCGCGTACAACCGATCCCAGTGTTCGGGGACGACGTCGACGAATGATTGTGTTGCTGCTGATGACATGTCGGGTCTCCTCAGATGTGCTTGACGCTGCCGCCGTTGACAGGGATATCGGACCCCGTGATGTAGGAACCTTCTTCGGAGACCAGGAATGCGACGGCGTTGGCCACGTCCTCAGCTCGACCGGGCCTGCCCAGGGTGATCCGCCGCTCGTCTTTGACGTAACGCCCGATCGCGGTCTCCACATCGGTGTTGTGCCTGATCGCGAGTTGCTCGGAGAACCCGCCGGGCTGGTCCCACAACGGCGTCCGGATCGAGCCCGGCGACACTGCGTTGACCCGGATTCCGTCGGCGCCGAGTTCCTCGGCGAGACCGCGGGTTATCGCCAGCAGGCCGGCCTTGGTCGCGGCATAGTCGACCCAGTAGGGGTCCGGGACGCGCGCCGTCGAGGAGCACATCATGACGATCGAACCGTTGTCGGATTCCCGCAGCAGCGGAATGCCCGCGCGCGTGATCCGGACGGCGCTCATCACGTTGACGTTCCACAACTTCAGCCAGTCATCGTCGGTGATCGACTCGAACCCGTCGCGGGTCGGTGCGATACCGACGTTGTTCACGATGGCGTCGAGTCGGCCGTGGTCGTCCCTCACCCGGTTGACCAGAGCCTCACATCCCGCGGCCGTGGACAGATCGGCAACGACATCGGTGACGTTGGTCAGCTGCTCCGGAAACGGGGCGAGGTCACCCGAGACGACATGTGCCCCGAGGGAAGCCAACTTCCGCACCGTGGCCAACCCGATACCTGACGATCCTCCCGTGACGATTGCTACTCGCCCGTCCAAAGTCGTCATGCGTGTCCTCCTCATGTTGGCGCCCTATCCGTTCCGCCGAGCTGCGGGTGGCGGCTCCGTCGACCGTCCCGGGCCGGCTCCAGGTTCGGATCGACCTCGAAACCTGCAATAGCAATTCGCAAGCCTGCCGAACGTGTTGCAGGCCTGTCCAATACCCAATTGCGGTTCTGCCATCTCGTTTCGAGCATGGCGGCGGTGTGGAGCGGGCAGCTGTGTGAGGCGCACTCCGCGCTCAAGGAGGGGTGTCGAGGAGTGGCCGGCGAGCCAGATGCCTCAGCCAATTCGCTTCTGGCCCAAACGAAAGTCAGCTTTCGATCGGCGAATACCAGTCGGCGTTGGTGAGCAGGACGCGGGTCCCGAGATCGCGGTTCCACTCCGGCTCGATGCCGTGGCGCCGCACGATGGGGAACACGACCTCGTCGAGCATCCGCATCACGTCGCCCCGGTACAGATCTTCCTTCGCCTCGTCACTGAGCTGGTTGTAGGCGTCCTCGTCGAAGTTCTCCGGCTCGAACGCCCCATAGCCGATGTATGTGCTGCCGTCCTCGACAAGGCGGTCGGTGTCCTGGTTGTGGAAGTAGATGTATCCCCGCCAGTGACGGCTGTCGTCGCGCTCGTCGCCGATCTCGGCCGAGGCGCAGGTTCCGCAGCAGCTGAAGTCGGCCCGGGCGACCACGCCGTTGGCATTGAGCTCCTCGAACGCCGCCAGCGTGCGGGACCGGTAATCGCCGATCTCCGACTGCTGCCGAAGCCGCGCCTCACGCAGCGCGGCGAAGGCCGACGTGAGCTGCTCCTCGGAGAGCTCGTAGTCCTCGGCGTAGATGTCGAGGAAATCCTCGGCGTCGTCATTACCGGTGACCAACTGGCCCCAGATGCCGGCGATCAGCTCGGCACGCTCGTCGGCGTCGATCGGCAGATCAGGGAGCACGGCGTAATCGGGGATCGCGTTGGGATACAGCGGTGCGCTCACGGCGCTGGCCTCCAGGATGCAGTCGGAACCGAGCAAATTGCGGACGGTGCGATCGTAGCCGCGGATCGCGATTCCAGCCTCGTCGAGTCGTGCGGCTATCGGTCGAACTTGTCGCTGAGGCGATCGAAGAAGCGATCGATGCGCTGCTCGAGTCGAGTGCCTTTACCCCACTTGTCCCACGCGTAGATCAGACCGAATAGGGCGGCGACGATGCCGAGAACCAGGGCGGTGACGAGGATGGCCTCAACCGTTGTCGACATCGGAACATCGTCTCCGACGCCCGCGCGAACGCCAACTGCCCCGCGCGTATCCGATCGGTGCGAATACTCGTATCGGCCTTCCCTCGATCGGGCATGATGGCGCCGTGAACTGGCGGCGGCTGAGGTTCGTAGACCGGATCCTGTACTGGCTGGGCTGGTTTGGCCCGTTCGTGTACTTGGGGGTCGGCATCTACATGTGCTGGCTGGCGATCCGCTGGATCCCGAGCACTCCCATGCCGGACCAGCTCTTCACGTGGCTACTTCTGGTCATCGGTCTGGTGTGCCTACGGCAGTCCTACAAAGAGTTTCTCGAAGTTCGCGATGCTGAGCTGCTGTACCCGTCCTCCGAGCGGGACGATAAGCCCGAGTGGCGGCACCCGCTCACGCCGGAGCTGCGAGAACAACTGCTGTCCATGTTCTCCTTGTTGAAGACCGCCGGGATTATCGGCCCTGACGAGGTGACCGACGAAGAGGTCGTCGACTGCGCCGAACACACCGACGTGTTCGAGGACATGGACATCCACTCCGTGAGCATGGTTTTGGAATCGCTGGCCGACGAGCGGGAACCACCGCTCGACCATTTCACGTTCTTTACCGACCAGGCAGGGCCCTACGACGACGATGCGTTCGAGATCGTGGGTGAATTCGCTCGTATCAGCGGATATGGACGGTCCATTGCATCAAGTCAGATGCGAAATGACCGGCGGCTACCCCGACCCTTACGACGTGGACTCCGCTCCCAACGCCGTCGTCGAATTCGAATTGGGCACTGCCCGGTACTCGCTGCCCGTGACCATGTATCGCAAGTACCTACCCAACGGGCTGATCGAACAATTGGCATCGATCTTCACCCCGCCCGACAGTGCAGAACAGTTCTATGTCTCGTGGGTCGCCACCAATCTGCAGATCACATACACAACCCCGGCCAAGATCGAGAAATTCAATGCCGCAGTTGGACCGGAACCGACCTGGGTGCCGATCGAGCACAAGTCGTGTTCTCCTGAAGGTTGAGCCGCGACTGCGACCGCACTCTCCAACGCCGAATGGCCAGTTATGACACCGATTTTCGGGATCTGCGTGCAACAACTGGCCATTCGACCTAGCACCTGCCAAACGGGCTTGACTCTCACATGGTGTGAGGCGGCACAGTCGTAACCGTGACCGACACCCCGCCCTTGATGCCGATCGGCAGGTTCTCCTCGCTGAGCCGTATCTCCGTTCGCATGCTGCGCCACTACGACGCCCATGGAGTCCTGGTGCCCGCGCAGGTGGACGCGATCAGCGGCTACCGCCGGTACGCCGCGACGCAGCTGACCGACGCCGCCGTGATCCGGCGGCTCCGCGACATCGGGTTCGGCGTGTCCGCCATCGGAGCCCTGCTCGCCATCCGCGGCACCGCGGCGTTCGACGCAGCCCTCGCGGCCCAACGCATCGAACTGGTCGCGGCGGCCGAGGAGGCCAACGCGCGGCTCCGGCTCATCGACCACTTACTTTCCGAGAAGGAGCTCACCATGACCGACACCGTCACCGAAGAAACCGTCCCCGCCCGGACCATCGTGTGCCTGCGCGACACCGTTGCGAACTACGCCGCCGAAGCGCAGCTGTGGGAGCGGTTCATGCCCGCCATCGCCGAGCAGAACATCACGCCGGGCATGTTGGGCGGATGCATCGAACACGATGACGAGTTCCGCGAATCGGATGTCGACGAATCGGTGTTCGTCGAGGTTCCCGCCGACACCACGGCCCGGGATCCGCTGAGCGTGTTCGTTGTGCCCGCTCGCCGGGCCGTGGTGGCCAGCGTGACTGGGCCGTACGCCGAGGCGATCTCGCGGGCGCACGAGCTCATCGGCGCCTACATGACCGAGCACGGGTTGACCCTGACGCGCACCGCCGACGACATCACGACGCACCACTACAACATCTACCTCGACGACCCGCGCGACGTGCCCGAGGACCGCCTGCGGACAAAGGTGTACGTGCCGGTTCAATAGACCGGCCTACCGCCCGCAGTCCTCCAATGCCGAATGGCCGGTTATTGCACACCTTTTCGTGATTTGCGTGCAATAACTGGCCATTCGAGCCGCTCAACAGTGCGTCACAACATGCAGCTGACGCAACCTTCCACCTCCGTGCCCTCCAAAGCCATCTGGCGGAGCCGGATGTAGTACAGCGTCTTGATTCCCTTGCGCCAGGCGTAGATCTGCGCCTTGTTGACGTCGCGGGTGTTGGCGGTGTCCTTGAAGAACAGCGTCAGGCTCAAGCCCTGATCCACGTGCTGGGTGGCCGCGGCGTAGGTGTCGATGATCTTCTCGTAGCCGATCTCATACGCGTCCTGGTAGTACTCCAGGTTGTCGTTGGTCAGATACGGCGCCGGGTAGTAGACGCGGCCGATCTTGCCTTCCTTGCGGATCTCGATCTTGCTCGCCACCGGGTGGATCGAGGAGGTCGAGTGGTTGATGTAGGAGATCGACCCGGTCGGCGGGACTGCCTGCAGGTTCTGGTTGTAGATGCCGTGCTCCTGCACTGAAGCCTTCAGCGCACGCCAGTCATCCTGGGTCGGAATGTGGATCTCGGCGTCGGCGAAGATCTGCCGCACCTTGTCGGTGGCCGGCTCCCACACCTGATCGGTGTACTTGTCGAAGAACTCCCCCGACGCGTACTTCGAGTCCTCGAACCCGCCGAACTTCGTTCCACGTTCGATCGCAATGAGATTCGACGCCCGCAGCGCATGGAACAGCACCGTGTAGAAGTAGATGTTGGTGAAGTCGATGCCCTCTTCGGAGCCGTAGTGGATCCGCTCGCGGGCCAGGTAGCCGTGCAGGTTCATCTGCCCCAGGCCAATGGCGTGCGAGCTGTTGTTGCCCTGCTCGATGGACGGCACCGACCAGATGTGGGTCTGATCGCTCACCGCGGTCAGTGCCCGGATGGCCACCTCGATGGACTGGGCGAAGTCGGGTGAGTCCATCGTCTTCGCGATGTTCATCGACCCCAGGTTGCACGAGATGTCCTTGCCGACCTTCTTGTAAGACAGGTCGTCGTTGAACTCCGAGGCGGTGGAGACCTGCAGGATCTCCGAGCACAGGTTGGAGTGGGTGATCTTGCCGGCGATCGGGTTGGCCCGGTTCACCGTGTCCTCGTACATGATGTACGGGTAGCCCGACTCGAACTGCAGCTCGGCCAGCGTCTGGAAGAACTCGCGCGCCTTGATCTTCGTCTTGCGGATCCGCGCGTCGTCGACCATCTCGTAGTACTTCTCGGTCACCGAGATGTCGGCGAACGGAACGCCGTAGACCTTCTCGACGTCGTACGGCGAGAACAGGTACATGTCCTCGTTCTTCTTGGCCAGCTCGAAGGTGATGTCCGGGATCACCACACCCAGCGAGAGCGTCTTGATCCGGATCTTCTCGTCGGCGTTCTCGCGCTTGGTGTCGAGGAACCGGTAGATGTCCGGGTGATGGGCATGCAGGTAGACCGCACCGGCACCCTGGCGAGCGCCGAGCTGGTTGGCGTAGGAGAACGAGTCCTCCAGCAGCTTCATGATCGGGATGACGCCCGAGCTCTGGTTCTCGATGTTCTTGATCGGCGCACCGTGCTCACGAATGTTGGTGAGCAGCAAGGCGACTCCGCCACCGCGCTTGGACAGCTGCAGCGCCGAGTTGATCGAGCGCCCGATGGACTCCATGTTGTCCTCGATGCGCAGCAGGAAGCAGGACACCGGCTCACCGCGCTGCTTCTTACCCGAGTTGAGGAACGTCGGCGTGGCCGGCTGGAAGCGGCCGTCGATGATCTCGTCGACCAGCTTCTCGGCCAGCACGGTGTCACCGGCCGCCAAGGTCAGCGCCACCATCACCACGCGGTCCTCGAAGCGCTCGAGATAGCGCTTCCCGTCGAAGGTCTTCAGCGTGTAGGAGGTGTAGTACTTGAACGCGCCGAGGAAGGTCGGGAACCGGAACTTCTTCGCATAGGCCCGATCCAGCAAGCTCTTGACGAAGTTGCGGCTGTACTGGTCGAGCACCTCGCGCTCGTAGTATTCCTTCTCGATCAGGTAGTCGAGCTTCTCGTCCTGGCTGTGGAAGAACACCGTGTTCTGGTTGACGTGCTGCAGGAAGTACTCCCGCGCCGCCCGCACATCCTTGTCGAACTGGATCTTGCCGTCGGCGTCGTACAGATTCAGCATCGCGTTGAGCGCGTGGTAATCAGTCTCTCCGGGCAGGGCGTGCCCGGCGTTGGTTACAGGCTCTGCAGCTGTGACGGTTGGTGGCACGTCTGATCCTTCCAAAAGTCTTTCAACCCCGCGCGGACTGCTTCGACATCGTCCGGGGTTCCCATGAGTTCGAAGCGATACAGGTACGGCACACCGCATTTGCGCGAGACCACATTGCCCGCGTACGCGAACTCCGCACCGAAGTTGTTGTTGCCCGCGGCGATCACGCCGCGGATCAACGACCGATTGTGTTCATTGTTGAGAAATGCGATGACCTGCTTGGGGACGTATCCCCCGTTGTTGATGTCCGGCGTGGCACGGCCGCCGCCGTAGGTGGGAAGGATCAGAACGTAGGGTTCGTTCACCTCGATGCGGCCGTGCAGCGGGATCCGGGTGACGCGGTCTTCGGGCCACTCCAGCTTCTGGACGAAGCGGTGGGTGTTCTCCGAAACGCTGGAGAAGTAGACGAGGTGGCTCATCGCGTCCTCCGTTCCTCTCCCCTGGTGGTGATGCCTTCCGTTACGCGGTCGCCGCGACCGAGCTCAGCGCCTTGATCCGGTCGGGGCGGAAGCCCGACCAGTGGTCGTCACCGGCCACCACGACCGGGGCCTGCAGGTACCCGAGCGCCATGACGTAGTCACGCGCCTCGCTGTCGAGGGTGATGTCGACCTTCTCAAACTCGATGCCCTGCTTTTCCAACGCCTTGTAGGTGGCGTTGCACTGCACGCATGCGGGCTTGGTGTACACGGTGACGGTCATCTTCGGTACGGCTCCTCTTGCGGAAAGTGAACAAGTGACTGGCAACTGATCGGGTCTTACGTTTCGCTTAAGTTCAGCGACCTTCGGGCCGCCAAAATTCCTGCCGGTCGAAGCCGCCCTCCGGCCGGTCTTGAAACCGACTCAGCCGGATTCGCTGCGCTCCGGCCGGCCCCCGAACTGTGGTGGCCTGTCGGTCTCACAGACACTACACCTAGTGGCCGACAGTTCGAAGTCATACAACATGTTCTGAATAACATTTCTGAAATTCCCAGGTCGTAAGCTTGCCAGCAACCACACCCACGGCGTGTCGCGCTCGACTTGACAGACCGTGTCGCGCCGCAGCCCTAGATGTAGCACCAGCCACCGACAAGTCGGGTCTCGCGGAAGCGCAACGTCCCCCAATAGCAAAGCCGCCGGCCGGGTCGGGACGACCCAGCCGGCGGCAGGAATTTTGCCGGAAAGCGACGCGGACGGCAAAACGCGATGACGGCCCCTCAGCGGACCTCAGATGTGAGCTTGCCCACAATGTCACGAAGCGCTCCGGCGACCTCGGCGTTCTCCCGCGGATGCTTGTCGTCGAGCGTCTTCGACGGCACGGAGAGCTTGAGGTCCTCGACCACGCGCGGCCCGGCGATACCGATGGACTTCCGCGTCTCGTCGTGAGCCCACACGCCGCCGTACTGCCCGAGCGCGGCACCCACCACCGCCACCGGCTTGTCCTTCAGCGCGCCGTTGCCCCACGGCCGCGACAGCCAGTCGATGGCGTTCTTCAGCACGCCGGGAATGCTGCCGTTGTATTCGGGAGTGACCACCAGCGCGGCGTCGGCCTCGGCGGCCGCGGCGCGCAGTGCGACCACGGGCTCGGCCACATCCGCGGTGTCGATGTCCTCGTTGTAGAACGGCAACTCGCCCAGCCGATCGAAGATCCGCAGTTCCACCCCCTCGGGCGCCTGTTCCACCNCCACCGCCACCGGCTTGTCCTTCAGCGCGCCGTTGCCCCACGGCCGCGACAGCCAGTCGATGGCGTTCTTCAGCACGCCGGGAATGCTGCCGTTGTATTCGGGAGTGACCACCAGCGCGGCGTCGGCCTCGGCGGCCGCGGCGCGCAGTGCGACCACGGGCTCGGCCACATCCGCGGTGTCGATGTCCTCGTTGTAGAACGGCAACTCGCCCAGCCGATCGAAGATCCGCAGTTCCACCCCCTCGGGCGCCTGTTCCACCGCCAGTTCTGCGAGCTGCCGGTTGATCGAGGCCGCACGCAGGCTTCCTACCAACACCAGGACCTTGTTATCGGCCATCTTTCTCTACTCCTTAGTTCGGCTCGTCCGATCTTCGCAACGATCAACCGGACTGTGGTCCGATTAATTCCGGCTGAGTTAAAGTGCAGTTGTGGCAGCCTCCGACCGCCCGACCCGGCTCATGGGCATCGACCCGGCGCCACCAGAACGCGGCCCAACACGTATCGACGCCGCCCGAAACCGCGCCCTGATCCTCGACGCCGCGCGCCGGCTCATCGCCGAACGCGGTCCCGACGCAGTCAGCACCGACGATATCGCGGTCGCTGCGGGCGTCGGGAAAGGAACAGTTTTCCGTAGGTTCGGCAGCCGCGCAGCGCTGATGATGGTGCTGCTCGACGAGGACGAGACCGCAGAACAGAACGCCTTCATGTTCGGCCCGCCCCCGCTCGGTCCCGGCGCACCCCCACTCGAACGTCTCCTGGCCTACGGTGCAGACCGTCTGAGGTTCGTACACTGCCATCAAGCGCTCATGTCCGATGCGATCAGGGACCCCGAACTGCGCTATACCGGTCCGTTCACCCTGCACCGCACGCACGTCCGGATGCTGCTCGAATCGGCAGGAACCACAGGCGATCTCGAAGCTCAGGCCGATGCGCTGATCGCACTGCTCGACCCGGACTACGTGGCACACCAGATCTCGGCCGGCCGCAGTCTCGACGAACAGACCACCGCGTGGCAGGACACCGCCCGCAAGTTGTGCGGCCACTAGGGCCATGACCGCCTGGGTGCTGCATGTCGACCTGGACCAGTTCCTGGCCTCGGTCGAACTGCGCCGCCACCCCGAGCTGGAAGGCCTCCCGGTCATCGTCGGCGGCAGTGGTGATCCCACTGAACCACGCAAGGTGGTTACCTGCGCGTCGTATCAGGCCCGCGAGTTCGGTGTACACGCCGGCATGCCGCTGCGCACCGCGGCCCGCAAGTGCCCGGACGCGACGTTCCTGCCGTCGGACCCCGACGCCTACGACGCGGCCTCCGAACAGGTGATGGGCCTACTCCGCGATCTCGGCTATCCGCTGGAGGTGTGGGGCTGGGACGAGGCCTATCTGGGCGCCGAGGTGAGCGACCCGGTCGAGCTGGCCGAACGCATCCGCACCGTGATCGCCGCCGAGACCGGCCTGTCCTGCTCGGTGGGTATCAGCGACAACAAGCAACGCGCCAAGGTGGCGACCGGACTCGCCAAGCCGAAACGTGGCACAGAGCACGCGCCGGGCATTTACGTCCTCACCGAGGCCAACTGGATGTCGGTGATGGGCGACCGTCCGCCCGATGCGCTGTGGGGCGTGGGACCCAAAACCACCAAAAAGCTTGCCACCATGGGGATCACCACGGTCGCCGATCTCGCCGCCACCGATGCGTCGGTGCTGACCGCGGCCTTCGGTCCCACCACCGGGTTGTGGATCCTCTTGCTGGCCAAGGGCGGCGGCGACAGCGAGGTCAGCTCCGAGCCCTGGGTTCCGCGGTCCCGCAGCCACGTCATCACGTTCGCGCAAGATCTCACCGAGCGCGGCGAGATGGACGACGCGATCCGCGACCTGACCCGCCGGACGCTGGACGAGGTGGTGGAACAGGGCCGCATCGTCACCCGGGTGGCGGTCACGGTGCGCACCAACACCTTCTATACGCGCACCAAGATCCGCAAGCTGGGGGCGCCGAGCACCGACGTCGACGTCATCACCGCCACCGCACTGGCGGTCTTCGATCAGTTCGACCTGGACCGCCCGATCCGGCTGCTGGGGGTGCGCCTCGAACTGTCCATGGACGAGCTTCCCACCGCCCCGGTTGTCGGGACCGACCAATAACCTCGACCCCATGCTGCAGACCATCGCGATCCGGGGCTACCGCTCGTTGCGAGAGGTGATCCTGCCGCTGACCGAACTCACCGTGGTCACCGGCGCCAACGGCACCGGCAAGTCGTCGATCTACCGCGCCCTGCGGTTGTTGGCCGACTGCGGGCGGGGCCAGGTGATCGGGTCACTGGCACGGGAAGGCGGTCTGCAGTCGGTGCTGTGGGCGGGCCCGGAGCAACCGTCCGAGGAAACCCAGGGCACCACCCGGACCCGGCCCGTGTCCCTCGAAATGGGCTTTGCCGCAGATGATTTCGGTTATCTGGTGGATCTGGGGCTGCCGCAGATGGCCGGGTCGGGCGGTGAGCCGTCGGCGTTCGCCCTCGACCCCGAGATCAAGCGCGAGGTGGTGTTCGCCGGGCCGGTGCTGCGTCCGGCTTCGGCGCTGGTGCGCCGCACCCGCGAATACGCCGAGGTCGCCGCGCAGACCGGCCGGGGTTTCGACGAGCTGACCCGGTCGCTGCCCTCCTACCGCAGCGTGCTCGCCGAATACGCGCACCCGGACGCGCTGCCGGAACTGTCGGCGGTGTCGGACCGGCTGCGCGACTGGCGGTTTTACGACGGGTTCCGGGTCGACGCCGGCGCGCCCGCCCGCATGCCTCACGTCGGCACCCGCACCCCGGTGCTCTCCGATGACGGCTCCGATCTGGCCGCGGCGGTGCAGACGATCATCGAGACCACCTTCGACGACCTGGCCCGCGCCGTGGCCGATGCCTTCGACGGCGCCACGATCTCCGTCGCGGTCAACGACGGGCTGTTCGACCTGCAACTGCGTCAACGCGGCATGCTCCGCCCGCTCCGTGCCGCCGAATTATCCGATGGCACATTGCGTTTCCTACTCTGGGCAACGGCCTTGGCCAGTCCCAGACCGCCCTCGCTGATGGTGCTCAACGAACCCGAGACATCCCTGCATCCCGACCTGGTCCGGCCGCTGGCCGCCCTGATCCGCACCGCGGCGCAGCGGTCCCAAGTGGTGGTCGTGACGCATTCACATGCGCTGCTGGATTTCCTGGAAACCACGCCGGCGGCCGACGAGCAGCGTGGCCCCGCGATCGAGGTGGAGCTCTACAAGCAGTGGGGTGAGACGAAGGTGGCGGGGTTCGGCATGCTCAACACACCGTCGTGGCACTGGGGAAAGCGTTAGCGCTGCACGCTTTTGGGCCGCAACGCCCGGGTGAACAGCACATTGACCTGCCGCATCGCCACACTGTAAGGCCACCACGCCACCCGCTTGAACGCGTAGAGGGCGCGGATATCCGACGAGGTGTAGATCAGGAAGCGGTTACGCCGCACCCCGGCGAGGATCTTCTCGGCGGCCTTCTCCGGCGAGATGGCGTGGCCGGCGAACCGGTCCACCCATTTCTGCACGTGGGGGTCCTCGCGATCCACCCCGGCGATCTGAACGGTCTGCACCAGACCGGTTTTCACCGCGCCGGGGACCACGACCGAAACCCCGATGCGGTTCCGGGCCAGGTCGAAGCGCAGCACTTCGCTCAGCCCGCGCAGGCCGTACTTGCTGGCGCTGTAGGCGCTGTGCCAGGGCAACGCGACGATGCCGGCCGCGGACGAGACGTTCACCAGATGCCCGCCGCGGCGGGCCCGCACCATGGGCGGCACGAACGTCTCGATCACGTGGATCGGCCCCATCAGGTTGACGTCGATCATCGACCGCCAGTGCTGATGCGTGAGTTGGTCGACGGTTCCCCAGGCCGACACCCCGGCGATGTTCATCACCACATCCATCGGCGAATGGGCCGCGTGGATGTCGGCCGCGAAGGCCGCCACCTGGTCGTAATCGGAAATGTCGAGGGCCCGGTGCGCGGGCACCTGCGCGCCCAGCGCGCGGGCATCGGAAACCGTGTGGGCCAATCCGACTTCGTCCCGGTCGGTCAGGTACAGCTCGGCACCGTGTGCGGCCAGTGCGAGGGCCGTGGCCCGGCCGATCCCGCTGGCCGCACCCGTGATCAGGCACCGCTTTCCCTGGAAGTGCTCCCGAAGCTTGGCCCGACCGTTACCCGCGGTATCGCTCCCCATAGCGGTGACCTTACCGGTGACGCTAACCGCCCTGGCCACCCCACAGTGCGTTGAGCCACAGTCGCTCGACCACATCGAGGGCACGGCTCGGGTCGGTACCGCGCCCGACGAAGGCCGAGTCATGGGACAGCGTCATCGCGGTGGTCGCCACCAGGGTGCGTACCAGGGCGGGAAGGTCGTCGGAGATCGGCTGTGCGCCCTGGTCCTGCTCCACGAGGCCGACGATCTGGTCGATCACGGCGTCCTCGTAATCGTTCATGAGTTCCCGGATCTGCGCGTCGGTGTTCTGCGCGACGGTGCACGCCGACATGATCGGGTCGTTGGTCGCGAAGACGGTCGCCGCGCTGCCGACCATCCGCTTGGCGAAGGCCGCCGGAGTTTCACCGGCGTCCCGGGGCGCGTAATTGTGGGTCAGCGCGGCGAGTTCCTCCATCGCGTCGGAGACGATCACCGCGAGCACCGCGTACTTCGAGTCGAAGTAGAAGTAGAAGCCCGACCGGGCCACCCCGGCACGTTCACTGATGGTGCTCACCGACAGATCGGCGAACGACTTCTCCTCGAGCAATTCCCGCACTGCCGTCACGATCGCCTCGCGCTGCCGGTCCCCCCGGCTGCGGCGGGCCTGCGGGCGCCCGGTGGCGCTGTCGCCGTCCCCCGGTATCGATTCGGCGGTCATGGCATAAGACCTTTGCACCCGCGACGCGCCAGTTCAAAACTTGACATGCGTCAAGTCTGGCAGCCAGGATGGCCTCAAGTGGTGACATCGACCACAATTCGTCAGCCCTTGTACGGTCAGGAGCGGCCCATGGCAACCATCAGCACCCCGCACTACCTGCTCGATCAGGCCAAGCGCCGGTTCACCCCGACGCCCAACACCCTGCCTGGCATGGGCGCGCTGGAGAATCGGCTGAAGGCCAAGCAGTGGGACCAGTTCGTGTTCGCCGAACCGCCGGCCGGCAGCGGCCTCAAGCCGATCAGCGGCGATTCTGGTTTGCCGATCATCGGGCACATGATCGAGATCTTCCGGGGCGGTCCCGACTTCATCGTGGAGCTGTACCGCAAGCACGGGCCGATCTATTACGCGCAGTCACCCGCGCTGTCGTCGGTGATGGCGCTGGGCCCCGATGCCACCCAGGCCGTCTTCTCCAACCGCAACAAGGACTTCTCCCAGCGCGCCTGGGATCCGGTGATCGGCCCGTTCTTCGAGGGCGGCCTGATGCTGCTCGACTTCGACGAGCACATGTTCCACCGCCGGATCATGCAGGAGGCGTTCACGCGCACGCGGCTGTCCGGCTATATCTCCCACATCGATTCGGTGGCCACGAGCGTGCTGGCCAACGACTGGGTGGCCAACGATCCGCGCTTCCTGCTGCACCCGGCGATGAAGGAGCTCACGCTCGACATCGCCTCCGAGGTGTTCATGGGCGTGCCGGCGGGTACCGACCGCGCGCTGGTCACCACGGTCAACAACGCCTTCACCACGACCACGCGGGCCGGCAATGCGATCGTGCGGACGCCGGTGCCACCGCTGAAGTGGTGGCGCGGCATCCAGGCGCGCAAGACCCTTGAGGAGTACTTCGCCAGTCGCATCGACGAGAAGCGCCGGTCGGAGAGCACCGACATGTTCAGTGTGCTGTGTCATTCCGCTGACGAGGACGGGCAGTCGTTCACCGACGACCAGATCATCAGCCACATGATCTTCCTGATGATGGCCGCCCACGACACGTCCACCTCGACGATGACGACGATGTGCTACCACCTCGCGGCCAACCCGGAATGGCAGGAGCGGCTGCGCGACGACTCCGCGCGGATCGGCGACGGGCCGCTGGACTTCGAATCGCTGGACAAGCTGGAAACTTACGATCTGGTGATCAACGAGGCGTTGCGGATGATGACGCCACTGCCGTTCAACTTCCGTCAGGCGGTGCGCGACACCGATCTGCTGGGCTATTTCATCCCGGCGGGGACGAGCGTGGTGACCTGGCCGTCGATCAACCACCGGTTGCCCGAGCTGTGGACCGACCCGGAGAAGTTCGACCCGGACCGCTTCGCCGAGCCGCGCAGCGAGCACAAGAGGCACCGCTACGCGTTCGCCCCGTTCGGCGGTGGCGCCCACAAGTGCATCGGCATGGTGTTCGGCCAGCTGGAGATCAAGACCGTCATGCACCGGCTGCTGCGCCGCTACAAGCTCGAGCTGGCCAGCCCGGATTACCGGCCGCGTTACGACTACGGCGGCATGCCGGTGCCGATCGACGGCATGCCGCTGGTGCTGCGCCCGTTGCACTGATCACCGGGCGCCGGCACTCACGCGGTGGCGGCCATCAACCGGTTCGCACAGGCGATCACGGCGCGCAGGGCCGATTGCACCGGGTCGGCGGCCACACCGATGGCCCATTCGGTGTGCATGCCGTCGCAGCCCTTGAGGAACGTGGCGGTCCGCCCGGCGGTCGGCAGCTGGTGGAACGAGGTGGTCTCGACGCTGACGCCACGTTCGTGCAGCATCGCGGTCAGCGCGGCCACCGGCCCGCTGGCCGCCGCCGTCGAGGTGGCAATCGTGTCACCGATGGCCAGCGTGGCCCGGTAGGTGCGAGCCTGTGGCCCCAGACCGCCCGGCGAACGCTCGTCGGCACAGCTGAACTGCCCGAGCCGCAGCGGTCCCGCGAACTGCGCGTACTCGTCGAGAAACTGGTCCCAGGAGGCGTTTTCGCCGGCCGCGCGGAGGTCCCGGGGCAGCGGGGCGGCGAAGTGTGCTGCGAACGGCATCGAATCACCCGAATGCGCTGCTGATGAAGTGAGAAACATGTGCCGGCCTTCTCTGGCTCAGAGGAAGTGACCGACGAAGTAGCGAACGACCCACAGCGAGGGGTCGGTCCGATCAGACCCCGCTGCGGGTTGCTACTACGAGTCGCCTTGGCACGTTGGCGATGCTAGACGCAGCGTGCCCGGTGGCGCAAACACTTTTGGTGCCTACGTAGGCTCGGCGGGGTGGAAGCCTCATGAGTGCCGGTGAGGCGGTTCTGCTCCTCGTCGCCGGAATCGGCGGCGGGCTGACCGGCAGCATCGCCGGTCTGGCGTCGGTGGCCACCTATCCCGCGCTGCTGCTCATCGGGCTGCCCCCGGTCACGGCGAATGTCACCAACACCGTCGCGCTGGTGTTCAACGGTGTCGGTTCGGTGCTGGGTTCCCGGCCCGAACTCGCAGGCCAAGGTGCCTGGATCAAGCGGATCATTCCGGTCGCGGCGGCCGGCGGTGCGGTCGGGGCGGCCCTGCTGTTGTGTACCCCGGCCGAGGGATTCGAGCGGGTGGTCCCCGCGCTGCTGGCGTTCGCGTCGGTGGCGATCCTGCTGCCGCGCAGCCGCCAGCGCGAGACCCGGGTGGCCGATCATCGCGAGCACCGGGTGAAGGTCACCGTGGAGGCCGGCGCCATCTTCCTGATCACCATCTACGGGGGCTACTTCGGCGCCGCTGCGGGAGTGCTGCTGTTGGCACTGATGCTGCGCACCGGTGAGGCGACACTGGCACATGCCAACGCCTCCAAGAACGTGATCCTCGGGGTGGCCAACGCCGTGGCGGCCGTGGCGTTCGCAGTGGTCGCACCGGTGTACTGGCCGGCGGTCCTGCCGTTGGGCATCGGGTGTCTGATCGGTTCCCGGCTCGGGCCGGTGATCGTGCGACACGCCCCGGCGACGCCGCTGCGATTCCTGATCGGCGCGGCCGGCGTCGCCCTCGCGATCAAACTCGCCATCGACACCTACTGATGTCACCTACTGACCGCACCCGCCGGCGATCACGTGAAGGGGTTGTCGCCCTTGGTGACCCGGGTTCCCAGCGTGAGGAGATTCTCGGCCGAGGCGTGCAGTTGCTCACCGGCATCGCGGCTGGCCCGCCCGGCCAGATATCGCGACCAGGTGCCCTCGATGACGATGCCGAGCTTGAAACAGGCCAGGGCCACATACCAATCCAGCCGGTCGGTCTGCCGGCCCCCGGCCGCACGGTGCGCCTCGATCAATTCGCTGCGGTGGGCCAGGCCCCCGAGCTCGGCCAGCGCCGACCCGGCATTGATCGGATTCGGATCGTCCGGCCAGCACACCAGCATCCACCCGAGGTCGAGCAGTGGATCGCCGATCGTGCACATCTCCCAGTCGATGAACGCGGCCAGCTCGGGTGACTCCCGGCGCAGCAGAACGTTGTTGAGGTGCGCGTCGCCGTGCATGATGCCCGGCTCGGCGTCCGGCGGCCGGTTGCCCTCCAGCCACTGCGCCAGCTCCCCCACACCGGTCAGCGATTCGGGTGAATAGCCGTCGTGGCGGTAGCTTTCCAGCAGGCCCAGGAACTGCGGAATCTGGCGCGCCAAGAACGATCCCGGCCGGCGGATCGCGGCGAGTTCGCTGTTCTCCCAGGCCACATTGCCCAGTTCGGCCAGGCTCGCGGCATACGACAATCCGACGCGGTGACGCAGGTCGGCGTCCTCATAGGCGGGCGCCACCTCGGTGCCCGGGTTGAAGCCGTCGACCTCCTCCATCAGGTAGAAGACCACGCCGATCACGTCGAGGTCGGTGCAGGCGGCGATGAATCCCGGATGCGGCACGGCCGAGCCGGCCAGGGTGCGCAGCACCGCGATCTCGCGGAGCATGGTCTTGTCGCTGGTGGGCCGGGGATGTAAAGGCGGGCGCCGCAACACCATTCGGCGGCCGTCGACGCACATTCCGACCACGATGTTCTGCGTCCCACCGGTCAGCGGGGCCACGTCGGTCAGGGTCGTCCCGATCCCCTGATCCTGCAGCCAGCGTTGAATCGCGTCCTGATCGGTGTCACTGAGCGTCGGCAACTGCGCTACATCGTCGGGCATGCAGCCATGGTGCCAGCTGCGGGCTGCGATCAGCGCACGTTCGCGACGGTCAGCAGGTACTCCCACGGCATCGATGATCCGGTGCGGAACCGGTCGCCCAGTGCGGCGATCTCGGCGTCGAGTGCGGCCACCTTGTCGGCATCGGCGGCGATGGCCCGGTACGCCGAGATCGTCGGACCGTAGTTGGCCTTGAAATGGTCACGGAACGCCGCCCCGTCGGCATATGCGCGAACGTCGAGTTCCCTCCGCTCACAGCTCAACTCGCCGACCCGGTCACCCAGCAGGGTCCGCACATACTCCTCGCCACCCCACAGCGGTGGCGGGGACACCCCCGGTGGCGGCGCGGGCACGTACGGCTTCATCGTGGCGAACAGCTGCCCGATGAATCCCTCCGGGGTCCAGGAGATCAGCCCGATCCGCCCACCGGGGCGGGTCACCCGGACCAGTTCGTCCGCGGCTTGCTGATGGTGCGGCGCGAACATCACCCCGATACACGACAGCACCGCGTCGAACGAAGCGTCGTCATAGGGCAGCGCCTCCGCATTGGCCTCGGTCCACTCGACCGCAACGCCGGCCTCTGCGGCCAGCACACGTCCCTGTTCCACCAACTCGGGGCACAGGTCACTGGCACTCACCCGGGCACCGGTCGCCGCGGCGGGGATCGCGACGTTGCCGGTTCCCGCCGCCACGTCCAGGACGCGGTCACCGGGCCCGACCCCACTGGCCTCGACCAGGACGGGCCCGAGTGGGCGCACGATATCGGCGGCGATGACCGCATAGTCACCCAGCGCCCACAGGGCGCGGTGCTTGGCTTCGAGTTCGCCATCGGTGATCACGGCGTCCATGGGAACGCTCCTTTCGCAGGTTGGTTCCATGGTCGACCTGTGCGGTGCGCCGTTCCAGTACCAGATCTGTAGCGGGCCGGGTTCTATATCTGTACTGGCTTCCGAGCCCCGACAGCGGTGTACTTAGAGGGCCGCGCACTCTCCGGGGAGGAAGACCGCCGATGTCGACGTATGGCCAGTTCTGTCCCGTGGCCAAGGCCATGGAACTGCTCGACGAACGCTGGACCCTGCTGGTGGTGCGAGAGCTGCTGCTCGGCAGCGCGCACTTCAACGATCTGCGCCGCGGCGTTCCGAAGATGTCGCCGGCTCTGTTGTCCAAGCGGCTGAAGTCCCTGACCCGCGCCGGGGTCATCGAACGCACCGAAATCGACGGACGGACAAGCTATTCCCTCACCGAATGCGGTCGGGAACTCGCCGGCGTGGTCGACGCCCTCGGGTCGTGGGGGGTGCGGTGGATCGGTGAACTCGGCGAGCAGGATCTCGACCCTCACCTGTTGATGTGGGACATGCGCCGCACGATCCCGATCGCGGACTGGCCGCGCTCGCGCACCACGATCGCGTTCGTGCTCGACGGCGTGGCGCCGAAGGCGGCGCGGTGGTGGCTGGTGGTGGCCGACGGCCAGGCCGACGTGTGCGATTTCGATCCGGGGCACGAGGTGGCGGGCACGGTGCAGACCAGCCTGCGCACCTTGACCGAGATCTGGCGCGGCGATGTCGGGTGGGCGCGGGCGGTGCTCGATGGCCGGGTGGCGCTGTCGGGATCGGCCGATGTCCGCCGAGCCATCCCGAAATGGCTGGGCCAGAGCAATGCGGCCGCGATCCCGCGGCCGGCCTGAGTCCTCGGTCAGTCCAGGATGCGTCGGGCGACGTTGGTGGTGACCAGGTCCAGCAGCTCGTCGGCCCGACCGGCGAGAATGGTGCGGATCGCGTAGAGCGAGAAACCCTTGGCCTGTTCGACGGTGATCGCCGGCGGGATCGACAGCTCCTGACGAGCGGTGTGGACGTCGACGACGGCGGGTCCGTCGTGGGCCAACGCGTCGGAGATCGCGCGTTCGAGGTCGGCCGGTTCGGTGACCCGCCTGCCGAACATCCCCATGGACTGGGCCACCGCGGCGAAGTCGGGATTGACCAGGTCGGTGCCGAACGTGACGATGCCGGCGGCCTTCATCTCCAACTCGACGAAGTTCAGCGAGGAGTTGTTGAACACGATCAGCTTGACCGGCAGATTGTTCTGGATCAGCGTGACCAGTTCGCCGAAGAGCATGGTCAGCCCGCCGTCGCCGGCCAGGGCGACCACCTGGCGCCCGGGAAACGCGGTCTGCGCGCCGATCGCGTGCGGCAGCGCGTTGGCCATGGTGCCGTGGTTGAACGACCCGATCAGCCTGCGGCGGCCGTTCATCGTCAGGTACCGCGCGGCCCACACCACCGGGGAGCCGACGTCGCAGGTGAACACCGCGTCGTCGGAGGCCAGCCGATCAGCAAGTGCGGCAACATATTCGGGACGGATCGGGGTCTTGTCGCGGTCGTTGACGGCCAACGAGTCCAGCTGAGCCCGGGTCTTGCGGTAGTGCTTCAGGGACCGGTCGAGATGATCCCGGTCCGCCTTGGGCCGCAGCAGCGGTTGCAGTGCGGCCAGGGTGTCGGCGACGTTGCCGCGCAACCCGAGATCGATCGGTGTGCGCCGTCCGAGGTTGCGCCCGCGGATGTCGACCTGGATGACGGTGGCACCCTCGGGATAGAACTGCTGATACGGGAAGTCGGTCCCGAGCATCAGCAGGGTGTCGGCCTCCTTGATGGCCTTGTAGCCGGAGGCGAAGCCGAGCAGCCCGGTCATGCCGACGTCGTACGGATTGTCGTATTCGATGAATTCCTTGCCCCGCAACGCATGCACGATCGGCGCCTGCAGCGTCGAGGCCAGCTCGATCAACGCGTCGTGTGATCCGGCCACGCCGGCGCCACCGAGGATCGTGACGCGCTGCGCCGCGTTGAGGATGTCGGCGGCTCGGCGCACGGACTCGTCGTCGGGGCGCACGATCGACCGGGTGGGCCGGACCGGACAGGTCGCCCAGCCGGTGTCGCCCGCACGCTGCAGGAAGATCTCGCCGGGGATGACGACGACGGCGACGCCGTTCTCCTCGACGGCGGCCCGCATCGCCATCTCGAGGATGCGCGGCGCCATCTCGGGGGTGCTGACCAGTTCGCAGTACACGCTGCACTCGCGAAACAGGTTCTGGGGATGGGTTTCCTGGAAGTACTCCGAGCCGATCTCGGTGCGCGGAATGTGCGCGGCGATGGCCAGTACCGGGACGCGACTGCGCTGCGCATCGAACAGGCCGTTGATCAGATGCAGATTGCCCGGGCCGCAGCTGCCCGCGCACACCGCCAGCTGACCGGTGAGTGCGGCATCGGCCGCCGCGGCGAACGCCGCCGTCTCCTCGTGACGCACGTGCTGCCAGGTGATCTCGCCACTACGGCGAATCGCATCGGTGAATCCGTTGAGACTGTCACCGGGAAGGCCGTAGACCCGTCGTACCCCGCTCACCGTCAGGGCGGAGATGACTTGATCTGCGATGGTCGCCATGATGCCTCCCCGGTATGCGATTTCGGGGTGATCGGCGGCGGCCGGCGCCGCTGATCACCCCGAAATCACTCTACTTGGGGGCGAAGCGCTGGCCGGCGTCCAAGCGCAGGCACTGGCCGTTGAGCATCGGATTCTCGGCGATCGCCACGGCGAGCTTGGCGTACTCCTCTGGCTTACCCAGCCGCTTGGGGAACGCGGCGTCCTTGGTCAGCACCGTGGCGAACTCGTCGGGGATGCCCTCGGTCAGGCCGGTGGCGAACAGGCTGGGCGCGATGGCCAGCACGCGAATACCGAGGCTGCCCAGGTCGCGCGCCATGGTCAGGCACATGCCGGCGATGGCGGCCTTGGACGCGGTGTAGGCGACCTGCCCGATCTGGCCCTCGAAGGCGGCGATCGAGGCGGTGTTGATGATGACGCCGCGCTCCTCGGCCTCGGCGTCGACGGGCTCGTTCTTGCTCATGTGCCAGGCCGCCAGGCGGCTGATGTTGAACGTGCCGATCAGGTTGAGGTCGATGGTGGAGCGGAACGAGTCCAGGCTGTGCGGGCCGTCCTTCTTGATGGTGCGCTCGCCGATGCCGCCCCCGGCGGTGGTGACGATGATGTGCAGGCCGCCCAACGCCGCGACGGCCTCTTCCAGCACCTTCTCGGTGCCGTCGAAGTCGGTGACGTCGACGGCGAAGAATGAGCCACCGATCGCGTCGGCTACTTCTTGGCCCTTGGACTGCGGACGGTCCAGGACGGCCACGCTGGCGCCGCGCTTGGCCAATGCCTCGGCAGTGGCCCGGCCGAAGCCCGAGGCGCCGCCGACGACGATCGCCTTCTTGCCTTCGATCTCCATCTAGCTTCCTTTCCAAAAATGACCGAAATCGTAAAGCAACCTATCCCATCGACCCTTCCCGTAAGCCTTTCGGGTTCGCCTCGCCTCTCCCCTTGCACCGCGACCGTGCGTGTTTGTCCCCCCACACGCCGCATTTTGTCGACACGCAGCGCACGGTCGCCGTCGACGAGCGTGCATAAATCCCTCGACGCCGCCACCCGAGACCGAATAGGTTCGCCTGCCATGACACCCGCAGAGCTGTGGCGCGAGCGGCTGCGCCGGTCGCTGCTGTCGGCGCGCAAGTCCCGCGACGCCACCGGCGTCACCGCCATCCGATCGGCATTGAGCGCTATCGACAACGCCGAGACCCCGCAGCCCGATCAGACCGATACCCGCACCGGCGAAGCGATCGCCGGCGCGGTGTCGGGTGTCGGCTCCACGGAAATGGCGCGCCGGGTGCTCAGCGACGACGAGGTGCGCGTCCTCATCCGGGCCGAGATCGACGAACGGCTCGTGGCCGCAGACCAGTACAGCGCGAACGGGCATCTCGACCGCGCCTCGGAGCTGCTGTCGCAGGCCGATGTCTTGACCCGGCTGCTCGGCCAAACCCCGGAGGCTGTCTGACCCCCGTGGCACGCTGAGCGTGTGCTGCTCGCCGAAATCGCCGCCGCATCCGCCGACATCGCGGGAACCTCGGCGCGGCTGGCCAAGATCAACCGCATCGCGGCCCTGCTGTCCCTGGTCGCCGCGGAGGGCGATGCCCGTTCGGTCGCGGTGACGGTGTCCTGGCTGTCCGGCGAACTCCCGCAACGCCAGATCGGTGTCGGCTGGGCGGCGTTGCGGGCCTTGCCGGAGCCGGCAGTGACACCGACGTTGACGGTCGACGCGGTCGATGAGCGCTTCACCCGGATCGGCGCGGTCTCGGGCAAGGGCTCCCAGGCCCGGCGCTCGGAGTTGGTCCGCGAGTTGTTCGGAGCGGCGACCGAGAACGAGCAGGCCTTCCTGCGCCGGCTGCTGAGCGGCGAGTTGCGCCAGGGCGCCNCTGAGGTCCGCCGGGCGGCCATGCTCGCCGGCGATCTGCCCGTCGTGGCCGCGGCCGCCTTGACCGGCGGACGGTCCGCGCTGGCTGAGTTCGGATTGCAGGTGGGGCGTCCGGTCGGCCCGATGCTCGCGCAGACGGCGACCGGTGTCGCCGACGCACTCGAACGGCTCGGTGGCACAGCGGTTCTGGAAGCGAAGCTCGACGGTGCCCGTGTGCAGATCCACCGCAAGGGCGCCGAGGTCTCGGTCTACACCCGCAGCCTCGATGACGTCACCCACCGCTTGCCCGAGGTCGTCGAGGCGACGCTGGCGCTGGCCGCCACCGACCTGATCGCCGACGCCGAGACCATCGCGCTGCGTCCCGACAGACGCCCGCACCCGTTCCAGGTCACCGCCGCCCGGTTCGGCCGCAAGACGCCGAACGGCCTCGAACCGTTGTCGGTGTTCTTCTTCGATCTGCTGCACCTCGATGGCCAGGACCTGCTCGACCTGTCCACCGAACACCGCCTGGCCGCACTCGACGCGCTGGTACCGCAGGACCGCCGTGTCGATCGCGTCATCACCGCCGACGCCTCCGTCGCACAGCAGTTCCTGGACCGCACGCTGGCCGCCGGCCATGAGGGCGTGATGGCGAAGTCGCCGACGGCCCCCTACGAAGCCGGCCGTCGCGGCGCCGGCTGGCTCAAGGTCAAGCCGGTCCACACCCTGGATCTGGTGGTGCTGGCGGTCGAATGGGGGTCAGGACGACGCACCGGCAAACTGTCCAACATCCACCTGGGCGCCCGGGACCCCGAGACCGCCGGATACGTGATGCTGGGCAAGACATTCAAGGGCATGACCGACGCGATGCTGGCCTGGCAGACCGAGCGGTTCCGAGAACTGCAGGTCTCCGACGACGGCTGGGTGGTCACGGTCCGGCCCGAGCAGGTCGTCGAGATCGCGTTCGACGGCGTCCAGCGGTCCACCCGCTACCCGGGCGGTGTCGCCCTGCGCTTCGCCCGAGTACTGCGCTACCGGGACGACAAGACCCCCGGCGAAGCGGACACGATCGACACCGTGCGGGGCTTCCTCGCCTGAGCGTGACCGCCCCGGGAGGCTGCCCGCCCTGACGTCATTGCGATTTCCTGGTTAGGGTTCGGAAACCGTTGGCTCGATGAAAAGATCGAACGACGCGTACCACCATGGGCGAGCGAGGAGAGACCGTGGCAACACCGGATGCCCCACCAACGGATCGCATCAAGGAGCAGGACGGCGACGTCACCTATATCCGCACCGACAAAGACCTTCCGCCGGTGGCCATAATTGATCGTCGCGGTGTCACTGCGAAACACAAGGCCATCTTCGCGATCATCGCGGTGCTCGGAGCGGTCGCCTGGGCGGTGATCGCGTTCTTCCGCGGTGAGACCGTCAACGCGGTGTGGTTCGTCATCGCCGCGATCTGCACCTATGTCATCGGCTTCCGGTTCTACGCCCGGCTGATCGAGATGAAGATCGTCCGGCCGCGCGACGACAATGCCACTCCGGCAGAGCTTTTCGAGAACGGCACGGACTACATGCCGACCGATCGGCGGGTGCTGTTCGGTCATCACTTCGCCGCGATCGCCGGGGCGGGGCCGTTGGTCGGCCCGGTGCTGGCCATGCAGATGGGCTATCTCCCCGGCACCATCTGGATCATCATCGGCGCGGTCGTGGCCGGCTGCGTCCAGGACTACCTGGTGCTGTCGATCTCGGTACGCCGGCGCGGCCGCTCGCTCGGTCAGATGGCCCGCGACGAACTCGGCGTGGTCGGCGGTGTGGCGGCGATCGTCGGCGTGCTGGTCATCATGGTGATCCTGCTGGCGGTGCTGGCCTTGGTGGTGGTCAACGCGCTGGCCGAGAGCCCGTGGGGCGTGTTCTCGATCGCGATGACGATCCCGATCGCCATCTTCATGGGCCTGTACCTGCGCTTCCTGCGGCCCGGCCGGGTTTCGGAGGTCTCGCTGATCGGCGTGGTGCTGTTGCTGCTCGCGGTGGTCGCCGGTGGGTGGGTCGCCGAAACCTCTTGGGGAGCAGACTGGTTCACGCTGTCCAAGGTGACGCTGTCGTGGTGCATCATCATCTACGGCCTGGCCGCCTCGGTGCTGCCGGTCTGGTTCCTGCTGGCCCCACGCGATTATCTGTCGACGTTCATGAAGGTCGGCACCATCGCGCTGCTGGCCGTCGGCATCCTGATCGCGCGGCCGGTGATGGAGGCGCCCGCGATCTCGACCTTCGCCGGCAGCGGCACCGGCCCGGTGTTCGCCGGCTCCCTGTTCCCGTTCCTGTTCATCACCATCGCCTGCGGTGCCCTGTCGGGCTTCCACGCGCTGATCTCTTCGGGCACCACGCCCAAGCTGCTGGAGAAGGAAAGCCAGATGCGGCTGATCGGTTACGGCGGCATGCTGACCGAGTCGTTCGTCGCGATCATGGCCCTGATCACCGCGGCGATCCTCAACCAGCACCTGTACTTCGCGATCAATGCGCCGACGGCGGCCACCGGCACCACCGCCCAGACCGCGGCCGATTACGTCAACGGTCTCGGCTTGTCCGGCCAGCCGATCACGGCCCAGGAGATCACCGCTGCCGCCGAGGGGGTCGGGGAACAGTCGATCGTGTCGCGCACCGGCGGCGCACCGACGCTGGCCTTCGGCATGTCCGAGGTGCTGCACCAGGTGTTCGGCGGGGCCAGTTTGAAGGCGTTCTGGTACCACTTCGCGATCATGTTCGAGGCGTTGTTCATCCTCACCACGGTCGATGCCGGCACCCGCGTCGCGCGGTTCATGTTGTCCGACGGCCTGGGCAACCTCGGTGGGCCGCTGAAGAAGCTGCGCAATCCCAGCTGGCGGGTGGGCGCCTGGGCCTGCTCGGTGATCGTGGTCGCCGCGTGGGGCTCCATCCTGTTGATGGGCGTCACCGATCCGCTGGGCGGCATCAACACCCTGTTCCCGTTGTTCGGTATCGCCAATCAGTTGCTGGCCGCGATCGCGCTGACGGTGGTCACCGTGGTGGTGATCAAACGTGGGTTGGTGAAATGGGCGTGGATCCCCGGTCTTCCGTTGTTCTGGGACCTGACGGTGACGATGACGGCGTCGTGGCAGAAGATCTTCTCGGGTGATCCCAAGGTCGGTTACTGGAAGCAGCATTCGCAGTATGTCGCGGCCAAGGAGGCCGGGCAGTCGTCGTTCGGGGCAGCCAAGAACCCCGACCAGATCGACGCCGTCATCCGCAATACGTTCATCCAGGGCACGCTGTCGGTGGTGTTCGCACTATTGGTCTTGATCGTGTTCGTCGCGGGCGTGGTGATGGCGCTGCAGGCGCTGCGCGGTACCGGCAGGCCCTTGACCGAGGACGAGGAGGTGCCGTCGCGCATCTTCGCCCCGTCCGGGCTGATCGCCACATCGGTCGAGAAGGAGGTGCAGAAGCAGTGGGACGCCTTGCCCGGAGCACACGCCAGGCCGCACGCCACATCGGGTGGTACTGGTCAACATTGATGGGCGACAACCACTATCGCCGCTACGTCACACACCGGCAGCGCACGCATCCGGGTGAGCCGGTGCTGTCCGAGCGCGAGTACTGGAAGTTGCGGCACCGCAACACCGAGGCCAACCCGGGCGCGCGCTGCTGCTGAGCCGACGAATCTGCTGATCGCCTGGCCGGGACCTCACGCGCGCGGCTAAACTGTTGGCCATACGGTAAGGCAGTCGTGAATGGAGTGGGTTCGTGAACAAAGACGACATGATCCTGATCAGCGTGGACGACCACATCGTCGAACCACCTGACATGTTCAAGAACCATCTACCCAAGAAGTACGCCGACGAGGCACCGCGATTGGTGCACAACCCGGACGGCAGCGATACCTGGCAGTTCCGCGACATCGTCATCCCCAACGTGGCGCTCAATGCCGTTGCCGGCCGCCCGAAGGAGGAGTACGGCCTGGAACCCCAGGGCCTCGACGAGATCCGCAAGGGTTGTTACAACGTCGACGAGCGGGTCAAGGACATGAACGCCGGCGGCATCCTCGGCTCGATCTGCTTCCCCTCGTTCCCCGGCTTCGCCGGCCGACTGTTCGCCACCGAGGATCCGGAGTTCTCCCTGGCGCTGGTGCAGGCCTACAACGACTGGCACATCGACGAATGGTGCGGCGCCTATCCGGCCCGCTTCATTCCGATGGCACTCCCGGTGATCTGGGACGCCGAGGCGTGTGCCGACGAGGTCCGTCGGGTGTCGAAGAAGGGCGTGCACGCGCTGACGTTCACCGAGAACCCGGCCGCCATGGGTTACCCGAGTTTCCACGACGATTATTGGACGCCGCTGTGGAAGGCGTTGTGCGACACCAACACCGTGCTCAACGTGCACATCGGCTCGTCGGGCAAGCTTGCCATCACAGCGCCCGACGCGCCCCTGGACGTGATGATCACCCTGCAGCCGATGAACATCGTGCAGGCCGCGGCGGACCTGTTGTGGTCCAAGCCGATCAAGGACTACCCGGATCTCAAGATCGGGCTGTCGGAGGGCGGCACCGGCTGGATTCCGTACTTCCTGGAGCGCGCGGACCGCACCTACGAGATGCACTCGACGTGGACACACCAGAACTTCGGCGGCAAGGTGCCGTCCGAGGTGTTCCGTGAACACTTCCTGACCTGCTTCATCTCCGACCCGGTCGGGGTGGCGCTGCGCGACAAGATCGGCATCGACAACATCAGCTGGGAGGCCGACTACCCGCACAGCGATTCGATGTGGCCGGGTGCGCCCGAGGAGCTGTGGGATGTGCTGACCGAGAACAACGTTCCCGACGACGAGATCAACAAGATGACGCATGAGAACGCGATGCGCTGGTACTCGTTCGATCCGTTCACCCACATCTCGCGCGAACAGGCCACCGTCGGGGCGCTACGCAAGTCCGCCGAGGGCCACGACGTGTCGATCCGGGCACTCAGCCACCACGCCCAGGGTTCCCGGGGCGACGCGCTGCACGCGGCGGCCAAGGCCAACTCCGGTTCCGAGTAGTCGCCTTCTCCCGCGAGCAGACGCAAAACTGCCCTTTTTCATGCGAAAAGGTACAGTTTTGTGTCTGCTCGGCGAGCCCTACCGCAGCGAATACCGCACCGGGAGATGCTTGAGCCCGCCGACGAACGTGGTGGCCATGTGCTGCGGCACGCCGGCAAGCTCTGCGGAGCGTAACCGTGGCAGCAGCTCGGAGAAGAAGCTGTTGATCTCCAACCGGGCCAGTGCGGCACCGAGGCAGAAGTGCACACCGTAGCCGAACGCGATGTGTTTGTTGGGATCTCGCCCGACATCGAAGCGGAACGGATCTACGAAGACGTCCTCGTCGCGGTTGCCCGAGACATAGGACAGCAGCACCGACTCGCCCTTCGCAATGTGTACACCGCGAATCTCGTAGTCCTCCTGCGCGGTACGCATGAACTCCTTGACCGGTGTCGTCCACCGGACCATCTCTTCGACCGCCAGCGGCATCAGACTCATGTCGTTCTGGAGCCGGGCCAGTTGGTCGGGATTCTGCAGCAGGGCGTGCATGCCGCCGGAAATGCTGGCACTACTGGTGTCGTGGCCGGCAGCGGCGATGATCGCGTAGTAGGACACCGTGTCGATGTCGGACAACGGCTCCCCGTCCAGGGTGGCGTTGGCGATCGTCGAAGCCAAGTCGTCGGTCGGACTGGCCCGACGCGAGGCGGTCAGTTCGGTGAAGTACTGAAACATCTCGAGTAGCGCCATGCCCTGCTCTTCCATGCTGGTGCCGCGCTTGAACTCGTCGTCGTCGCTGCCGAACAGTTCTTGGGTGAGCTTGAGCATGAACGCGAAGTCGGACTCGGGCACGCCGAGCAGCGTCATGATCATGTACAACGGATAGTTCACGGCGACCTGCTGCACGAAATCGCATTCCGGGCCTTCATCGACCATCCGGTCGACGAACCGCTTGGCCAGTTCGTCGGCGCGATCCTTCAACGCGCGCATGGCCTTCGGCCGAAACCAGTTGGCTCCGATGGCCCGTAGGTCGCGGTGCAGTGGGTCGTCCGTATGGATCAACGTCCGGATGCCGATCGCGGCCTGCTGCTCGTCGCCCTCGCGGGTGACCAGCACCGGACGCGGCGAGTTGGTGAAGATGTCGTTGGCACGCTCGATCTTCATGATGTCCGCGTGCTTGGTGATCGCCCAGAACGGGGCATAGTCGGGGACCTCGACCCACGACACCGGGGCGTTGGCCCGCAGGTGGGCGAGATCCGCGTGCAATGTCGCCTCGTCGGCGTACGCCGACGGGTCGGCGAACATCTTGGCGGCATCGTCGATCACGCGTGTGCTCACGAACAACTCCTCAGTTCCTCTAGGACGGCCGTCACGGTGGACTGCGGAACGGCGGCGGGAAAGCTCGGCAGGACGCGGTCGATCACGCCCGCGCAACGGCGGCGCAGGGCCGCAGCCAATGTGTCGACCGGCTCGACGACGGCGAATGCGCCGAGCACGTCGTCGTCGATCAGCGTGCCCATCAGATCCCACTCACCGCGCTTGGACAGGCCGTGCAATTCGGTTTGCAGGTCACCCCATCCGTGCAGTTCGAGCACCCGGCGATAGGCCGGCGTCGACGCATAGAAGGCGATCTGCTTGCGCACCGGTTCAGCGGCCGAGCGCATCTGCGCCTCGTCCTGCCCCGTCACCACGAACACCGGACAGGACACCGCGACGTCCGCGCGGGACCGGCCGGTGCTCTTCATCCCGCGCTCCAGCGCCGGGACGGTGACCTCGTCGAGGTATCGGCGCGTGGTGAAGGCATGCGCCAGTAGACCGTCGGCAACCTCGCCGCACATCTCGGTCATCAGATCGCCGACCGCGGCCACGAATACCTTTGGCACACCGTGCGGCTGGGCCTCCGGGGTGAACATCGGTGTCATCAGGGTGTGGGTGTAGAACTCGCCGTCGAAGCTCAGCGTCGTCCCGTGGTGCCAACAATCCCAGATGGCATGCAGCGCCAGGATGTACTCGCGCATCCGGCGCACCGGATGGCTCCACGGCATGCTGAACCGCTTCTCGATGTGCGGCTGGATCTGAGATCCCAGACCGAGGATGAAGCGGCCCTGAGAGTAGGCCTGCAGATCCCAGCCGAGGTGGGCCACGGTCATCGGGCTGCGGGCGAAGGCCACCGCGATACTGGTACCGATCTGCAGCCGCGTGGTGTGTTCGGCCGCCAGCAACAGCGGAAGAAACGGGTCGTGGCTGAGTTCGCCGGTCCAACAGCCGTCGTAGCCCTGGCTCTCCACGGCGGTCGCGACCTCGGGAACCCGCCGCAGGTCACTGGGAACACCCCGATCGATCCTGAGCCCGGACGCGCTACCGCCACCCATGGCCGCAGACGCTACAGTAAGCAATTCAGTATGGTCAACGGCGGTAGGCTTGGGACCCGATGGCGAACGCTCGACAAGTGAGGACGGCGCGATGACGAATGACCCGGAGTGGAAGGAAACTCTCGAGGATCTCGCGGCCCGGCGAGCGCGCTCCCACGGCATGGGCGGAGCCGAACGGCTGACCAAGCACCACGGCAAGGGCAAGCTCGATGCCCGGGCGCGGATCGCCCGGCTGCTCGATCCCGACACCTTCCAGGAGTTCGGCACGCTGGTGGGCGGCGACATCGCCGCCGACGGTCTCGTCGCCGGCTCGGGCCGCATCGACGGCACGCCGGTGATGGTGGGCGCCGAGGACTTCACCACACTGGCCGGCAGCATCGGCCCGGGCGGCAATGCCAAGCGGTATCGCCTGGCCGAATTGGCGCTGCGCAACAAGATTCCGTTGGTGATGCTGTTGGAGGGCGCGGGTTTTCGCCCCAGCGGGGAGCACTACGGGCGCACCCCCACCGACCTGATCGCGCAGGCGAAGTGCTCGGGGAAGGTGCCCACGGTATCGGCCATCCTCGGCCCGTCGGCCGGTCACGGCGCCCTGGTGGCCCCGGTGTGCGATTTCACGATCATGAGCCGCCAGGGGGCCATCTTCACCGCGGGCCCGCCGGTGGTGAAAGAGTCGACCGGAGAGGACATCTCGAAGGAGGACCTCGGCGGGCCGGACGTGGCGCTGTCCAGCGGCGTGATCCACAACTACGCCGAGGACGACGAGACCGTCATCGACGACATCCGGCGCTACCTGTCCTACTTCCCCTCCAGCGCATGGTCATATCCCCCGACCCGGCTTGCCGACGACACCGCCGACCCACGACTCACCCCGGAGATTCTCGACATCGTCTCCCGCGACAACCGGCAGATCTACGACATGCGGGCGGTGCTCGACGAGATCTTCGATCGTCCCGACTGGTTCGAGGTGCAGCCGAAGTTCGGCCGCGCGATCATCTGCGCGCTGGCCCATCTCGGCGGCTATCCGGTCGCGGTCGTCGCCAATCAGCCGCAGGTGATGGCCGGTTCGATCGACGCCGACGCTGCGGACAAGGCCGCGCATTTCATCACGGTGGCCGACTCGTTCCACCTGCCGATCGTCTTCCTGGCCGACAATCCGGGCATGTTGCCCGGGAGCCGATCCGAGCGCAGCGGCGTGCTGCGAAGCGGGGCCAGGATGTTCGCCGCCCAGACCGCGGCGACCACCCTCAAGCTGCACGTCACGCTCCGTAAGGCGTTCGGATTCGGCTCGATGGTGATGTCGCTGTTGGGCTTTGACGATCAGGTGGCGACGTTCGCCTACCCCGGAGCGACCATGGGCGCGATGGGTGCGGCGGCACTGAGCGCTGCCACCCACGCCGGCGAGGACTACACCCAGGTGCTCAAGCGGATGGAGCTCGAGGCGTCCTTCCGCTCGGCCGGCCACCTCGGGTTCGACGAGCTCATCTCCCCCGAGGAGACCCGCAACGCGCTGCTGGTCACCCTGCAACACGGCATCTTCAGCCGTCAGGCCGTCGCCGAACCGGTGTCGCGCACGCTGATCATGCCGTAATCCTCGTCTTGCACCGCGAGCGTGCGTGTCTGCCGGTCGAAACGCCGTGCCCCATCAGCATTCTGCGCACACTCGCGCAGGACCGACCGTGCCCAGACCGTCAGCATCAGCATGCCTCAGCGCCGAACCACCTCTGCAGGTGGTCCGCAAGGTCCGCCTGCGCGTCCCCCACCCACGCCACATGCCCATCGGGCCGTAGCAGCACCGCGGGCACATCCAACTCCTCACTGGTGTCGACGACATGGTCGACACGGTCGGCCCACCCGCCCAGCGACAGCCGGCCGGTTTGATCGAGCAGCAGTCCCCGCCCGGCGTGCATCAATCCGTAGAGGCGACCCCGGGTGAGCTCGATGTCACGCAACCGCCGGCCGACCAGATCATGGCTGTCGCCGAAGTCGTAGCGGATGGTGATCGCGATGATCTTCTCGGTCAAGCGACGGCTCACCCCGGGGAAGTCCATCAACTCGGCCACCAGTCGACGCACCGCCTGCGCTCCGGGTTCCAGCGACATCAGCTCCATCTGTGCCCGCGTGTTGTCGAGCACATCGGCGGCCACCGGACGACGTTCGGCCTCATAGCTGTCCAACAGATCCGCGGGCGCCCAGCCGTTCACCGACGCTGCCAGTTTCCACCCGAGGTTGAAGGCATCCTGGACCCCGAGGTTGAGGCCTTGGCCGCCGGTCGGCGGGTGCACGTGCGCGGCATCGCCCGCCAGCAGTACTCGCCCGCTGCGGTAACGCTCCGCCAGCCGGGTCCCGTCGCCGAAACGCGACAGCCAGCGCGGGGAATGCACACCCAGATCCGTGCCTGCGGTGTGCACCAGCTGTCGCCTGAATTCGTCGAGTGTCGGTGCCGTGGCACGATCCTCGGTCACCCGGTCGGCCGGAACGATCACGCGGTACACCCCGTCACCGAGTGGCATGGCCCCGAATCGCAATTGCGTCTTGCGAACCTCGGCCGTCACGGCATCGAGGGTCTCCGTCGGCACATCCAGCGCGACCTCGCCGAGCAGCGTCTCGACCGTGGCGGGTTCTCCGGGGAAGTCGATGCCCAGCAGTTTGCGCACCGCACTGCGGCCGCCGTCGCAGCCGACCAAGTACCGCGCCCGCACCTGCGTCCCGTCGGACAACTCGACCGTCACCCCATCGTCATCCTGGTTCAATCCGACCAGCTCGCATCCGCGCCTGATCTCGGCGCCCAGTTCGATGGCGTGTTCGGTCAACAGGCGCTCGGTGATGGTCTGCGGAATCCCGAGCACGTAGGCATGGGCGGTGTCGAGGCCCTCGGGCTGCGGTTTGGGGATCCCGGCGAAGAACCCGCCTACCGGATACTTCTGACCGCGCTCCAGAAAACGAGCCAACAAGCCGCGCTGGTCCATCACCTCGATGCTGCGCGCATGCAGCCCGAGCCCGCGGACCACCTTGGAGGGCTCGGCCTCCTTCTCCACCACGAGCACGTTCACCCCGTGCAGCCGTAACTCGGCGGCGAGCATCGTGCCGGTCGGCCCCGCGCCGGCAATGATCACGTCGAACATGAATCCCCCTGTTTCCGCAGCTGAGCACTGCGGGAGGAGATTCTGCACCAACCTCGGGGTCTTGCCGCAAGACCCCGGGTGCGCTATATGTTGAAAGTGGCAGGGAGCGTATGACGCCCCTGCTGTTTTATTTTCCGGTTGCCGACGATGCCTCGGTCGCCCGGTATTCGGCGACGATCGGCTCGAGCTCGTCGGGGGTGGCCCCGTGCATGATCACCGCGTCGGCTCCGTAGTCGAACTCCTTGCGGATTCGGTCGACGCACTGGCCTGCCGATCCGGTGGCCGACGGTTCCAGCCATTCGTCGGGGATCAACGTGGCGATGTGTTCGATCTGCTCGGCGCTGGCCTTGTGGTCGATGCCGCCCGGAATCGACGTGACCACCGGATCCTCCCGAAATCGTTGCAGCACAGCCGGATCCCAGTTGTTGGTGCTTACCAGCAGGTCACCGTAGCCCTGCAGGTAGGTGGCCAGCCGGGCCACGGTCTTCTTGAGCCGTAGTTCCTCGGGCAGGTGATCGCCGACGGTGGCGAAGCACGACCACACCCGCACACTGTCCGGGTCACGGCCCGCCTGCGCTGCGGCGTCCTTCACCGTCTTGACCGCGCGCTGCAGTGTCTCCGGGGTGAAGTAGGTGTGCAGGATGACGTCATCGAACTCCCGCCCGCCCAGTGCCAGGGTCTGCGGGCCGAAGGCGACGATGGCCAGGCGGATGTCTTCGTTGAAGTCGGGGTCGAGGAACAGCACCTGATACTTGCCGATCGGGCCGTCGTGGTTGAAGATCACCTCGCCGTGCCACAGCTTGCGCATGACCTGCGCGAAATCCTCCATCTGTGCGGTGGTCACCGCGGGCACCCCGAACGCGTTGTACATGGCCGCGATGCCGCGGCCGATGCCCAACGTGAATCGTCCCTGAGACAGCCGGTGCATCGTGGTGGCCCAGGACCCGGTGATCAGCGGGTGGCGGGTGTTGTGATTGGTTGCCGCCGTGGCGATCTGCATCCGTTCGGTCACCGCACAGGCGGCGCCGACGAGCGAGGACGCTTCCTTGACGTTCCACCGCTCGGAGATGAACGCAGTGCCGAAGCCGAGTTCCTCACCACGGCGAGCCTCGTCCATCAACGTGGCCGGCCCCTCGCCGCCCGCGCCTGCCAACAGGTAGTAGCCAAGCTCGTCGAGAACTCGCTCACTCATGCCCAAACTCCTTGTTTGTAACCACAATTCCAGACTTCGGTGATCCGGCCATCGACGACGCGGAAGATCTCCATGCTGCTGATCGTCATGGAGTTTCCGTCGGGGAACGACATCGGCGATTCGTAGACGATGGTGACGTGTTCGCCGTCGTCGCCGGCGATCACCAGCTTGAGGTCGAAGCGGATGGTCTCGAACATCGCCCAGTGGTCGACGATTCGCTGCACCGCCTGTCGATGGGTCAGCGTCTGGGCCTCCCCCACGTCGTGACGGATCACGGTGTCGCCCATCAGTTCTTCGGCCAGTACGAAGTCGCGCTCATTCCAGACCACCAGGTTGTAGAGCTCGACGACTTCGCGGGCGGTACGCGCATTCACGCGAACACCTCCAAGGCGTCGATCTCGTCGATGCAGGCGACGGCCCGGTCGACCAGGGTCAGACACAGTTGTCGCGAACGCTCCGGCATCGCATCCCAGCCCACCAGCGTGATGACGGGCAGCACCATCAGATAGGCGACGGCGAACCGGTAGTGCCGCCACGCTTCGTCGAAGCGATAGTCGGTCAATCCGTGGCCGCGCAATCGGTCGAGGTATTCGCGTACCAGGACCTGATCCTGACCACGCCGAGTGTCGGTGGGCAGCCCCTGGCTCACCAGGTAGCCGATATCGGCCGCACCCGCGCCGTGGCTGGCGAATTGGAAATCCACCACCTTCAGGCGATCTCCGTCGAAGAACATGTTGTCGGCCCGGATGTCGCCGTGCAGCAGCATGGTCCGCTCGGTGAGCGCCGCCAGGGCCTGCGGGGCCAACTCGACGAAGTGCTCGGCGAACCGGGCCACTCTGGGCGGGAGGGCCATCGACGAATGTTCGCGGTAGACCTGCCATCCCAATCCGAAGACCGGCAGGAACAGGTCGCTGGCCATCGGCGTGTCCAAGCTCGGGAACTCGTCGACCAGCACCGGGTCGGCCTCCGTGACCGACCACGCATGCAGGCCGGCGAGTTCGTCGATGGCGATCCGGGCCCGGTCCAGCGACAGGCCGGCCAGGTGGTCAGCATTCACCCAATGCTGCAGATCTTCCATCACCAGGACGAAGTCCGCCGTGCCCTCGACCATGCGTGCCGTGTGCACATGCGGCGTGGACATCGGCGCATGCCCGGCGACCCGCTGGTAGAAGGCGAGTTCGCGACGATAGCCACCGAGCATGTCCATGGCGCCGCGAGCCTCCGACTGCGCCGGCAGTTTGACGATCACCGTGGGTGGAACACCCACACCGCGCAGGTGCACTCGGTACAGCAGGGACGAGAAGCCGCTGTCCATCGCGATCTGCTCGGCGCGGATGTCGGTCACGATCGCGGTGTCGGGTACCGCCGGGTCGGTCTGCAGCACCTCGGTCAGCCAGGCGGCGGTGACGGCATCGATCTCGGTCGGCACGCCGGCGGCGTCCCGGGCGTGAGCGTCGGTTACCATCGCACTCCCCGGAGATTAGTTGACAACGGCATATAGCGGCTCAAGAAAGCGATTGGTCGCGCTCTGGACCGGTCCGGAGAACAAGTGCCCGACGTGACCGCCGTCGTGCCAGTGCAGTTCACCGCCCCACCGATCGTGCAGGGCCACAGCTGATTCACGCATCGCCATCCGGTCATGCCAGGCCCCGACGATCAACCGGCGTTCGGCACGCGGAACGGTAGTCAGCGGATCGATCACCGACGTCAGTGCGGTCACGACGTCTGACTTCAGCAGACTGCCGGCAGCTCGCCCGGCCGTGCCCCACCGGCCGAGATGCAGTCCGATCATCGTATTGAGACCGAGGATGGGCGTGTACACCGCAACCGCCGCGACCCGGGCGTCGAGATGCGAAACCAGGGCCGCCACAGCGCTACCCAGCGACAACCCGGCCATCGCGATCGACGACGCCTGCGGCTCCAGCCAGCCGATGAATGCCCGCACCTCCGACACCGCGCGCATCATGCCTGCCACATTGGCCAGCGGATCGCGGGCCGGGTATTCCGGCCAGTCCCGCCGGCGTGGCCCGTGGCCGGGCTGTACCGGCAGCGCAACATTGAATCCGAGTGCACGCAGCTGACGCACCCGGGCCACCAGGAGGTCCATCGGATCCCCCTGACCGGCGCCGTGCACCCAGATCAGCCAGGGCCGAGCATCGTCGCCGCAGCGGTACAGCCGCACGCGTGCGGTGGCCGTCCCGCCGTGGCCATCGGCCATCACCGACGCAGGCAACGCGGGCTCGTGGTCGAAGACCAGTTCCTCGAAGGTCAGGGCACCGAAGCGGCGCGGCCGGATGTGCTTGACGTCCAGGGCATCCGGGTCCGGGTGCGCGCCGTCGATGCCTAGTGCGGCAAGCTCAGCCGCGGCGTTCTCATAGTCGGTGAGCGGGCGGGGCAACCGGGGCGGCGGACCGGTCAGCGTCATCCCGGTGACCACCAGCTCGTCCATCGCGACCTCACCGAGCTGGCGCAGGCCGGTCACCGACAGCGCCCGCCAATCCCCCGCGTCGATGAGTGCACCGACCGAACGGGGCACCACGCCACCGAGTTCCCAGGCAATCCGCGCTGCCCTACTCAAGGGTGAATCCCACATAGCCGTCAGCGGCGATCTCGTCACAGCGGCGACGGTACTCCGGGATTCCGGCGGTGTATCCCAGGTACATCCGCTTCTTACCGGGCACATTGCCGCCGTTGTACCAGGAGTTACAGCTCGGGTGCACCAGTACGGTGGGCGCCACCAACGCGGTGGTGTGCTCGATCCATTCGGCCTGAGCCTGTGGCGTCGCCTCGATGCTGCGATGTCCACCGCCCCTCAGGTACGTGATGCAATCCGCGATCCATTCTACGTGCTGCTCCAGGGCCGCCACGAAGTTGGTTGCGGCCGAGGGACTTCCCGGTCCCTGGATGGTGAACAGATTCGGAAACCCGGCGACGGCCAGCCCCAGGTAGGACAGGGCACCCTCTTTGGACCAGTACTCGCCCAGCACCAGGCCGTCACGGCCACGCACATCGATCCGGCTCAACGCGCCGGTCATGGCGTCGAACCCGGTGGCGTACACGATCACGTCGAGGTCGAAATCGCCCCGCTCGGTGGAAATCCCAATTTCGGTGATCTCACGGATCGGGCCCTTGCGCAGGTCGACGAGAGTCACGTTGGCGCGGTTGTACGTCTCGTAGTAGCCCTGATCGATGATCGGCCGCTTACATGCGAACGGATGGCTGGGCGTCAACGCCGCCGCCGTATCCGGGTCCTTGACGATACGGGCCACGGCCCGGCCGTACAGTTCGGTGGCCATTCGGTTGGCTTCGATGTCGAAGAAGACGTCGCCCCAGTTCAGCGCGCCCATCACCCCGTGTTCCTCGACCGCACGCTGTTTCTCTTCGGGCGTAGCCGATTTCACCGGCGGTCGAACCAACATGTCCAACAGCACCGAGAACGCGCTGAGCCGAGCCGCCCCGACCGGATGTTCCCGCTGCGCGGCCCGGATCTCGTCGTAGTTTGCCTTGAGCGCGTCGAGCTCCCCGGGTTCGAATGGCCGGACCTGCCAGGGCAGCGTGAAAGCCGGGGACCGCTGGAACACCGTCAGCTCTGCCGCCTGCGAGGCCACCACCGGGATCAGCTGGACACCGGTGGAGCCGGTGCCGATCACCCCGACGCGCTTGCCGGCCAAGTCGATGCCTTCACGCGGCCACCGACTGGTGAACAGCGACGTGCCGGTGAAGCGACGCATCCCGGGAATGTCGGGTTCGAGAGGGACGGACAGGATTCCGGTGGCGGCCACCACGAATGGTGCGTGCAGCGTCTTTCCGTCGGCGGTGCCGACGCGCCACTGTGCAGCGTCCTCGTCGTAGGTCATCGCCACGACGTCGGTGCCGAATGCGATGTCGCGGCGTAGGTCGAGCCGATCGGCGACGAAGTTCAGGTACGCCTCGATCTCGGGTTGGGCCGGCATCGTCTCGGTCCAGACCCAGTCCTGCTGGATCTCTTCGCTGAAGCTGTAGGAGTATTCGATGCTCTCGATGTCACAGCGGGCGCCCGGATAGCGGTTGACGAGCCAGGTGCCGCCGACCGCGTCGGCCTTTTCCAGCACTCGCACCCGCAGCCCGGCTTCCCGCAGCCGGTGCAGCGCGTACAGGCCGGAGAACCCGGCGCCGACGACGACAACGTCCAAGTCCGGGGCAGTCACAGGTCGATGACCTTCTCGTTGCGGTCCTTGCGCTCGACATAGAACTGCGCGGCGCGGGCGATGAATTCCGCGGTCGGCGCCGGCTTCCATCCCAGGTCTCGAGTGGCCTTGCTGTGATCGGCCGGCGAGGTCAGCCACATCAGCCGCGCTGCGGTTAAGTTCATCGGAATGTCAGTGCCGAACAGCCGGTTCGAGAGTCCGGCCAGCCAGCCGAAGACATACAGCGGCGCCATCGGTATTCCGAATCGGGGCGGCCGGGCGCCTACTGCCTCGGCTGCCACGGTGAACATCTCCCGCTGGGACAGGTAGCGCTCGGACACGACGTAGCGTTCACCGATCCGCCCGTGCTCGGCGGCCAAGACCAGTGCCTGTGCCGCGTCATCGATCCCGACCACCTCCGAGCCGACGCCGCGCACGTAGACCGGTAGCTTGCCGAACGCGGCCATCGCGACCAGCGCTCCCTGCTTCGGCTGCCAGTCGGGCGGGCCGTACGGGTTGGACACACACATCGCCACGGCGGGCAGGCCACGCTCCCGGGCGTAGGACAGCACGAGGTCCTCGGCCTGGCGACGGGATTCGATGTACGGCCCACCTTTTCCGGCCCAGTTGAACGGGGTGTCCTCGTCGACGGTGGCGCCGTCGTCGCCAACCGCGATGGTTCCGATGGTGGACAGGAACACGAAGCGCTGCAGGTCGACGCCCACCGCGACGTCGAGAACATTGCGCAGGCCCTCGACGTTGGTGGAGAACAGCGGCGCCGGGTCGGACAGATGGGCGCGGGTGTCGACGACACAGTAGAAGGCCACGTCGCGGTCGGCCATGGCCGACGCGACCGCCTGTGTGTCGAAGATGTCGCCGTAACAGCGCTCGACGTCGAGGCCGTCGATACCCTTGGTCGAACTGCTCTCACGCAGCAGCACCCGCACGTCGTCACCTCGCTCGACGAGCTGTCGGGTGACACAGGCGCCCACGTTTCCACTGGCGCCCATGACGAGCACTTTCCGTCGGCGATCCATGCCCCGCTCCATCCCGGTCGACATCAAAGATGGATGCTACGGTAATGCTTACAGTATCAACCGGGAAACGCGTCAGAAACCTGGAGATCGATGAAGTACACCCTCGAATATCCCAGCGAGCTGCCCACCGCACCTGACGATTTCCTGCAGCCCGAGGTCATCCGCGCGGTCGCCGCCCAGGCCGAAGCGGCGGGATTCTCAGCCGTCGCCCTGAGCGAGCATCCGGAGCGCCTGCACAACCGGCTCACCGAGGCCGGCCGTGATCCGTCAGTCGTCGACATCCAGGTGGTGTGCCCACATACCGATCTCGACGACGAGGCCTCGCGGCGCCGCGCGCGCGAGGTTCTTGCCGAACTCGCCGGACACGGTGCCACCTGGGCCGTCGTACACGTGGACGGCAGCGGCCCCCCAGGCCTCGCTCGATTACATCAAAGCGTTCGGCGAGGCGATGGGCCTGGTGGCAGAACGGGATATCTCGGCTTCGCGTTTGTGACGTGGTGGCGGTGATTCACGCGATTTTTCGCCACCGCGTTACGCGCGCGACCGCCTATGCGGACGTGAACTTCAACAGCGTGCGGGTCAAGTGCAGACTGGTGATCTGCCATGTGCCGTCACGCTTTTCATAGGTCTCGTGATAGTGACCTGCGCCGTGTAGCTCGTTGCCGTTGGCGAAGAACAGCATGTCCTCCATGGCCCAGATGCCGGTGGCGGTGGTATCGGAGGTCAGCATGATCTCGGGGGTGTGGCAGTGGTGCACGGTCGCCGCATGCTCCACCCCTCCCCACACCACGGGGAAGAATTCCTCGAAGCCGTTCAGCGGTGGAGCGGTCTGCGGATCGGCACCGCCGGTCGAGACCGCCATGTCGAGCTTCACCACGACGTCTTCGGCGAACAGACCCCGCCAAGAGTCGATGTCCTTGGTGTCCAGGTAACGGCAGTATCGAGCCTTGAGCTGCTTGATCGCCTCGATGTCGTCGGACATATGCGCCTCCTGTTGACGGGGTGAGATACACGGTAAGCATGGCCGTCGGCGCTCTTTCACCCACGTCCACTTTCGATGCAGTAAACACTACTGTAATGTCTTCCGTACACAATGCGGGAGCAGGGAAACAGGAGGCAGCTGGCCATGAAAGTGCCGTTCACCTGGAAGGTCACCGGCTGGTTCATGATCGGTTGGTCGGCGGAGTTCGCCATCGGTGAGGTGAAGGCGCTGAAGTACTTCGGCGAGGACCTCGCGGCCTACCGCGACGAGTCCGGAGACCTTCATGTGCTGGAAGCCCATTGCAAACATCTGGGGGCCCACATCGGGCACGGCGGCAAGGTGGTGGGCGACTGCGTCGAGTGCCCGTTCCACGGCTGGCGCTGGGGACCCGAAGGCAACAACACCTACATCCCCTACCAACCGGACAAACCCAACCGCGGCCTGCGCCTGCGCTCCTATCCGGTCAAGGAGCAGTACGGCTGCATCTTCATGTGGTACCAGCCTGACGGTAAGGAACCGCAGTGGGAGCTGCCCGACATCTTCCACAAGTTCCCGCAGTTCGAAACCGATCCGAATGCGTACTACCGGCCCTACCCGGAGTTCTCCAGCCGGGCCGATGCGATTCCGGTCCACCCGCAGATCGTGGCGGAAAATGGCCCGGACAGTTCGCATTTCCGCTATGTGCACGGAGCCACCGTGACGCCGGTGTGCCTGCACTGGGAGCATGTCGACGAGGAATGGCGCTTCCTGACCGGCTGGCCCGATGCCCGCAGCGACGATCCGGACAAGATGGCGCTGCGGATCCACAGCCACTTCTCCGGACTCGGCTTCGCCATGAGCGCCTTCGAAGGTTCGTCGAACCACCGGTTGATCTTCGCCTGCACTCCCGTCGACGACGAGGTGTCGGACATGTTCTATTCCATCTGGTGGCCCAAACTTCCGGGTGAGACTTCCGATGTCCCGCCCGAGCAGGTGCGCAAGCAGGTCGAGAAGCAGTTCCTCAAGACGGTGTGGGAGGACTGCGACATCTGGCGCTACCAGAAGTACGTCGAGCCCCCGCCGCTGGCCAAGATCGACGCGAAACCGTATATGGCCATGCGTAAGTGGGCCACCCAGTTCTACGAGGCACCTCCGGTCGGCGCCCCGGCATGACACCCGATCTGACCGAGCTCGTCGCACCCGCGCACACCGCGATCGTCACCCAGGAATGCCAGGGCGCCGTCGTCGGCCCCGACGCCGGGCTGGCCGCACTCGCCGACGAAGCCCGCCGCGAGGCGCTCCCCAACATCGCGCGCCTGCTGCCGGCCGCCCGGGCTGCCTCGGCACAGGTGGTGCACTGCTTGGTCCAGCGACGCCCGGACGGGCGGGGCTCCAACCACAACGCCAAGATCTTCGCCATCGGCCGCAGCGAGGTCGGCATCCTGCCCGGCAGCCCGGGCGCCAGCCTGCTCCCTGAATTCGGCCCGAAGCCAGACGATCTCGTCCTATCACGCTGGCACGGCCTGGGTCCGATGGGCGGCACCGACCTGGATGCGATCCTGCGAAACCTCGGGGTGAGCACCATCGTGGCCGTGGGCGTCTCGGTGAACATCGCGATCATCAATCTGGCGATGGACGCGGTCAACGCCGGATACCGAGTGGTCCTGCCACGCGACGCCGTGGCCGGAATTCCGAAGACCTATGCCGACGCGGTGATCGACAATACGTTGTCCCTGCTGGCCACTGTGACCACCACCGAAGACCTACTCCGCGCCTGGCAGCGCTGACCGCTCAAGAGGAGATACCCGTGCAGTTCACCGTTCCGGCCGTCGCCGAAGCCGTCGCCGCCGCCATCGGAGACCGCCCGCTGATCGTCCAGGGCGACCGCCGATACACCTACCGGGAGATCGTCGACCGGTCGAATCGACTGGCGGCCTATCTGCATTCACGCGGGCTGGGCGCGCAGACCGAACGGGATGAACTCGCCGGCCACGAGGTGGGGCAGGATCTGCTGGGCATCTACGCCTACAACGGGCCCGAGTACGTCGAATCGATGCTCGGCGCGTTCCGGGCCAGGGTGGCGCCGTTCAACGTCAACTACCGGTACGTCAAGAACGAATTGCAGTACCTGCTGGCAGATTCCGGCGCATCGGCACTGGTGTATCACGCCGCGTTCGCGCCCCGGGTGGCCGAGATCCTTCCCGAGTTGCCCGCGCTGCGCGTGCTGATCCAGATCGCCGATGGCTCCGGCAACGAGCTGCTCGACGGCGCAGTGGATTACGAGTCGATCGTGGCCGGCACCGAGACGTCCGCGGCGGCCCCGGTGCAACCCAGCCCCGACGACCTCTACGTGCTCTACACCGGCGGCACCACCGGCATGCCCAAGGGTGTGTTGTGGCGCCAACACGACATCTTCATGACCGCGTTCGGGGGCCGCAACATGGTCACCGGCGAGAAGGCGCAATCCGTCGACGAGATCGCCGCCAGAGCCACCGAGAATCCCGGCACGAAGCTGATGATCCTGCCTCCACTGATCCACGGCGCGGCGCAATGGGCCGCGATGACCGCGATCAGCACCGGCCAGACTCTCGTATTCCCCACCGTGGTGGACCGATTCGACGCCGAAGACATCGTTCGCACCATCGAACGCGAACAGGTGCTGGTGGCCACCGTGGTGGGTGACGCCATGGCACGCCCGCTGCTGGATGCCATCAGGGCCGGCACGGCCGACGTGTCATCGCTCTCCGTGGTGGCCAACGGCGGCGCGCAACTGACCCCGTATGTCAAACAACAACTCATCGACGCCAAGGACAACCTCATCGTCGTCGACGGGGTCGGGTCTTCCGAAACCGGCGCCCAGATGAGCCACATGTCGGCACCCGGTGCGGTGTCCACCGGAACCTTCAATGCCGGGCCCGATACCTGCGTGGTCGCAGAGGATTTCACCACGGTACTGCCCGCCGGGCACGACGGACTGGGCTGGCTGGCACAGCGCGGGTTCGTGCCGCTGGGCTATAAGGGCGATGCCGCAAAGACCGCGGCGACCTTCCCCGTCATCGACGGGGTGCGCTATGCGACACCCGGTGACCGGGCCCGCCACCTGGACAGCGGGGCAATCGAACTGCTCGGCCGCGACTCCGTCACCATCAATTCCGGTGGGGAGAAGATCTTCGCCGAGGAAGTCGAATCCGCGCTCGCCTCCCATCCCGCGGTGCGCGACGTGGTGGTCACGGGCCGACCGAGTGAACGCTGGGGCCAAGAGGTGGTGGCCATCGTCGCGTTGAGCGGAAACGCGCCCGCCACCGCCGACGAGCTGATCCGGCATGCCGAATGCTCGATCGCCCGTTACAAGCTGCCCAAGGCCGTGTTGTTCCGACCGACCATCGAGCGCAGCCCGGCCGGCAAGGCCGACTACCGGTGGGCCCGCCAGCAGGCGATCAGCGAAACTTCTTGAGCCGTGCTGCGGTTCGGCCGCGCGCCCGCCGCAGGGCGAGGTTCGTGCTGAACCGCATCGGCGCGGTGAAGGGGTTGGCCGCATGGCCGGTGACGCTGAACGGCAGGTCGGTGCCCACCACGGTGCGGTAGTGGCTGAACGCATCGAAGCCGGCCTTCCCGTGATAGGCGCCCGTCCCGCTGCGGCCGACCCCGCCGAACGGGGCATCTGACGGGATCATGTGTGCGGCAAAGTCGTTGCGGGCCACCCCACCGCTGCGGGTGTGGCTGACGAAGTGCCGGAAGTCGGCGTCGTCCGGCCCGAACCAGTAGGCCACCAGGGGCGACGGGTTCGCATTGATGTGGTCGACGGGCTCCTCGAGCCGTGAGTAGCCGCGGACCACGAGCACCGGCCCGAACACCTCTTCAGTCGCGATCCGCATCCGGTGATCGACGTCGCGCACGATGGTCGGGGCAATCTTGCGCGAGCCCGGATCGGGCAGCGTCTCCCCCGGTGGCACCACGGCGTCGATCCGGGCCCCGTTGGTGCGGGCGTCGGCGATCAGCCCGACCACCCGGTCGAAGTTCGCCTGGTTGACCGAGGCGCAGTAATCGGGATTGCCCACGATGCTCGGGAACAGATCGCTCCACGTCCGGCGGGCCACCGCGACGAACCGGTCCACCTGGGCATCCGGCACGAAGACGTAGTCCGGGCAGACGCACACCTGCCCGCCGTTGACCATGCGCGCCTGGGCGATTCGGCTCGCCGCCCGTTCGATGTCCGCCCCGGGAGCCACGACCACAGGGTTCTTGCCGCCCAACTCCAACGTCACCGGGACGAGGTTGTCGGCGGCGGCCCGGGCCACCAGCGCCCCGATCGACGGCGAACCCGTGAAGAACAGGTGGTCGAACGGCAGACCGGCGAACTGCGCGGCCACCTCCGGACCGCCGGTGACGACCTGGAGTTCGGTTGCGTCGAAATACCTCGGAGCCGTCTGCGCCATGAGTTCGGCGGTGTGTGGAGTCACCTCGGACATCTTGATCATCACCCGATTCCCCGCGGCGAACGCCGCCGCCGCGGGCAGCACCGTCAACTGGATCGGGAAGTTCCACGGGCCGATGATGCCGACCACCCCGAGCGGGCTCGGAAGCACTTCGGCACGCAGGCCCGCGAACCGAGCGACGCGCATCAGCTTCGTCGCGCGCATCCACCGCGGGATATGCGCCCTGGTGTGCTCGATGACCGAGAGCATGCCAAGGATCTCGGCCAGGAACGCGGCAGAACGTGACCGCGATCCGTAGTCGGCCTCCGTGGCGGCGACGAAGTCCTCGGAGTTGTCCAGGATCATCGCCAGCAGACAGTCGATTCGATTGCGGCGCAACGTCACATCGGGTGGGCCGGCGGCGATGAACGACTGGCGTTGGGCAGCCAGCATCTCATCGAGGCCGGCGTACTGCGGCCGCGTCGCCGCCCGTTCTTCGATCGCACTCATCGATTCCGACCTCTCACCAGGCACGTCGCCCGAGCCTCCGAAACCCCTCCGGTAAGGCTAACGGTAGCACCTGGAAGTACGTCGGACTCGATTGTCCAGCTTGGTCGAATTGTTTACAGTCATCCTTACTGTCGCTCATTCAGTTGGAGGTCGGCCATGCCGGAAACCGCACGCAGAATCGTCGTCGTCGGCGCTGGATCCGGGATCGGAGCAGCCGCCGCGGCGCACTTCTACCACCGCGGCGACCACGTCCTCGCGGTGGACCTGCGTGCCAACGACACGCCGGCATCCGAACACGCCACCTGCGACCTCCGAGACGCCGGCGACATCGCCCGACTGCTGTGCGAGATCGGGGACGGCTGGGACGCGCTAGCACACGTGGCCGGAGTACCGGGCACAGCGCCGGCTGCCGATGTTCTGAAGGTCAACTATCTCGGCATGCGGCTGATGGCCGAGGGGATGCTGCCGCTGCTGCGTCACGGCGGGTCGATCGTCACCGTGGCCTCCACAGCGGCGCTGGGTTGGCAACAGCGCCTCGACATCCTGGACGGATTGCTCGAGCTGACCGATGGAGATGCGGTGGCGCAGTGGCAGACCGGGCAGGATCCAGATTTTCCGGTCTACACCACCTCGAAGCAGGCTGCGATCCTGTTCACCAAGCGGGTGGCCGGACCCGCCTGGACGAAATTCGGGGTACGGGTCAACACCGTCAGCCCGGGGCCGGTCGAGACCCCGATCCTGTCCGACTTCGAGCAGACCATGGGCAAGGACGTCCTCGATTTGGTGCGCACGACGGTGGGCCGGCACGCCACCGTCGACGACGTGGTGCCCCTGATCGCGTTCCTGACCTCCCCCGAGGCACGGTGGATCAACGGTCAGGACATCCAGGTCGACGCCGGGTTCATCGCGACGATGACCCACGGTGCGCCGATCCCGCTCTGACGGTAGGCAGAGCAGCGCAGATTCCATTACTGTAATAATTACAGTAATATGCATCAGGATGACGGATCCGTTCCGAGTGGTGGGGTGAGCTGTGGGTAGTGAAGTTCAGGATGTCGTCGAGGAATCGGCCGCCGACGACACCGCTGGTCTGCTCCGCGACCCGTACCCGATCTTCGCGCGACATCGTGCCGCGCACGGGGTGTTCCGCGGCTCGGTGATGGATTGGTCCAAGACACCGGAAGCCCTGATGCCGGAACACCAATTCGCGGCGGTGTCCTTCGACGCGGCCAACACGGTGTTCCGGGACGGCAAGTCGTTCAACTCACGGATCTATGACAGCACCATCGGACTGTTCATCGGTCCCACCATCCTGGCCATGGAGGGCAAGACCCACCGCGACCACCGCAACCTGGTCTCGGCCGCATTCAAATCCCGCTCCCTGCAACGCTGGGAGCCCGAGATCGTCCGCCCGATCTGCGAGGCACTCGTCGACGAGTTCATCGAGGCCGGCACCGCTGATCTGGTGCGCGACTTCACGTTCGAGTTCCCCACCCGGGTCATCTCGAAGCTGCTGGGCCTGCCCGAGGAAGACCTGCCCTGGTTCCGGCAGCGCGCGGTGGAACTCATCAGCTACACGGTGAAGTACAAGCGGGCGTTCGAAGCCTCGGCGGCGCTGAAGGATTACTTCCTCGATCAGATCGAGCGGCGCAGATCCACCCCCACCGAGGACATCATCGGCGACCTCGTCACCGCGGAGATCGACGGCGAGAAACTCACGGACGAGGCCATCTACTCATTCCTGCGGTTGCTGCTGCCGGCCGGGCTGGAGACCACCTACCGGTCCTCGGGCAATCTGCTCTACCTCCTGCTCACCCATCCCGATCAGTTCGCCGCCGTACAGGCCGACCAGGAGTTGATCGGCCAGGCCATCGAGGAGGGCCTGCGTTACGAAACTCCGCTGACCACCGTGCAACGCTCGACCACCCAGGACACCGAGCTCGGCGGGGTCACACTCCCCGCGGGCGCGGTGATCGACGTCTGCATCGGGTCGGCGAATCGCGACGAGAACCGCTGGGAACGCCCCGAGGAATTCGACATCTTCCGGAAGCGATTACCGCACATCACCTTTGCCGCGGGCGAACACACCTGCCTGGGCTTACACCTGGCCCGGATGGAAACCCGGGTGGCGCTGGAATCGCTGCTCGACCGGGTCACCGACCTCGACCTGGTCACCGACGACGATCCGCACATCTTCGGACAACCCTTCCGGTCCCCCACCGCCATTCCCGTCACCTTCAAGCCGATCCGCTAGGGGACGCTGACATGGCCGGGCCCGAGGGCGCAGGTGGTCGTCGACGCCGCGAACGCGGATCGATCAGCGTCGACGAAATCCTGCGTGGCGCTTTTGAACTCGCCGGCGAGGAATCGATCGACCAGCTCAGCATGCCGCAACTGGCCCGTCACCTCGATGTCGGGGTGACCAGCATCTACTGGTACTTCCGCCGCAAGGACGAGCTACTCGACGCGATGACGGAACGCATGCTGCACGACTACGACTTCAGCGTGCTGGCCATCGATCCCGGCACCTGGCGCGAATCCCTACGGGCCCACGCTCATCGCATGCGGGAGATGTTCACGCGCAATCCCATTGTCTGCGACCTCATCTTGATCCGCGGCACCCGTGGCCTGCCCGCCGCGCGGACAGCACTGGAAAAGATCGAGCAGCCGGTGGCCGCGCTCGTGGCGGCCGGGCTCACCGCCAGGCAGGCCTTCGACACCTACACCGCCATCGCCGTGCTGGTGCGCAGCTCGGCGGTGCTGCAACGGCTGCAGACCCGCACCGCCGAGGTCGAATTCCCCCGGGAGTACTGGGAACAGGTGATCGACCCCGAGGCAATGCCGCTGATCGCGTCGATCCCCGGACGGGGTTACCGGATCGGCATGGCCGACGATATCAACTTCGACCACATCCTCGACAGCATCCTCGATCGCGCGGCATCCTTCGCCTGACTTCTACTGCCGGGGCAGCCGCCAGCCGATCGTCTTGGTCTCGGTGTACTGCGCGAACCCCTCGATGCCGCACTGTCTTCCGATGCCGCTGTTCTTGTACCCGCCGAACGGCGCATCGGCGCCGTAGTACATGCCGCCATTAACTCCAATGGCCCCGGTGCGGATGCGCCGGGCGATGCCCATCGCGCGCTCGGGTGACGCCGATACCACCGCCCCGGCCAGACCGAACGCGCTGTGGTTGGCGATCCGCACCGCCTCGTCGTCATCGTCGAACGGCAGCATCACCAGCACCGGCCCGAACACCTCGTCCTGGGCGATGGGCGATCCCGGGTCCGCCCCGACGATGACGGTGGGCGCGACGAAGTGGCCGTCGCGCAGGTGATCATCCAACCCCGCGGCCTCACTGCCGCCCACGACGACGTCGGCGCCGTCACGACGGGCACCGTCGATGGCGTTGAGCACGCGTTGCTTTTGCGCGGCACTGATCAGCGGGCCGACGAGCGTGGTCGGTAACGCCGGATCACCCACCGGGACCGCGGCGAACGCCATGGATACGTTGGCGACGGCCTCGTCGAACAGGCTGCGGTGCACCAACATCCGCGTATTGGCCGCGCACGCCTGTCCGGCGTGCACGCAGGCACCGATGGCGCCGGGGATGATGTGACCGGGCTTGGCGTCGTCGAGCACGATCATCGCCGACTTGCCGCCGAGTTCCAAGAAGGTCCGCTTCATGGTGTCGGCGCCCACCCGCATCAGATGCCGGCCGACCGCCGTCGACCCAGTGAACGACACCAGGTCGACGCGGGGGTCGGTGCCCAACTGCCCGGCCACCTCGTTGGACGGGGTCGGCACCACGTTGACGACGCCGGCCGGGATGTCGGTGCGCTCGGCGATCAGCCGGCCCAGCCGGGTGGCGTTCCACGGCGTATTCGGATCCGGTTTGAGTACCACCGTGTTTCCCGCCGCCAGGGCCGGCCCGAGCTTGTTGAGGATCACCTCGATCGGGAAGTTCGACGGCGTGATCGCGGCGACCACCCCGACCGCCTCCTTGACCACGGTGCGGGCGTTGCGCTCACCGAACAGCCCGCCGCCGTCGAGCCGGCGCTCCCATTCGAATTCGTCGATCAACCGGGCCGGGTACCGCAGAGCGTCGGCCAACGGCCAGTCCAGTTGAGCATTCTCGGTGGTCATCACCGGGCAACCGACCTCAGCGATCAGTTCCTCACGCAAATCGTCCTTTTCGGCCTCGATGGCGTCCTGCAACTGCGCCAGCACGCGCTGACGCAGCCCGCGATTGGTGCTCCAGTCGGATTCGTCGAACGCGCGCCGGGCCGCCCCGATCGCGGCGTCCATATCCTGCGCTTCGGCGGCCGCGGTCGTGCCCAGTACCAGTCCAGTGGCCGGGCTGAGATTGTCGAACTCCGCTCCGGACGCCGCGGCCACGAGCTCACCGTCGATCAGCATGCGCTTCTCGGCTCGTCCGGCGGCACGCCGGCCGATGTCCACACTGGTGACGACCTCGTCCGCGACTTCGCTCACGCACTTAACTGTAACACTTACAGTAAGGTGTCAGTGTCCTTCCACCTGCACCGGAATGCCGGTCAACCAGGACATGCCGGCCAGCGCCTCGACGTCGGACGGATCGCTCGACATCAGCTGGTTGACGTTGGCCCCGCCGGCCTGATTGGCGAGTCGCCAACCGCCGCTGCCCTTGTGGCCCCAGCCGTGCGGTATGGCGACCGTGCCGCGCACGATGTCGTCGGTGAGCGAAACCGTGATGTCGATCTGGCCGTGCGGCGAGCTCACCCGCACCTCGTCACCGTCGACCAGCCGCCTCGCCGCCGCATCGTCGACGTGCATGAGTGCTCGATGGATCCTCTTGCCGCGCATCAGCAACGGCGAGTTGTGCATCCACGAGTTCTCCGAGCGCGGTTCCCGCATGCCGATCATGCGCAGCGGATAGCCGTCGGGTTCGGCACGTCGGGACAGCGCGGTGATCTCTGAAGCGATGTCCGTGTGCTCCAGTCGGATCCGGCTCTTCGGGTACACCACGACCTCACCGAGCACCCCGGTGCGGATATCGGGTGCCACGACCACACCGTGCGGATGCTGCTCGGCAAGTCGACGGAACGTCAGCCCGCCGCGGCGCAGCCCGAAGCGGTCGCCACCGTCGGCCATCCGGATCATCATGTCGATCATCGGCCGCGGGCTCAGCCGTTTCCCGCGTCGCGCGGCCCGCCTGGCAGCCAGCCGAAGCGCCACGAAAACCGGTGTGCGCACGCTCATCCGGCTCACCAAGTCGACGACGATATCCCATTCGGTGCGGGCCTGGCCTCGGGGCGCCACCACCGCGTCGGTGGCCTGACGGAACGGTGTGGCCTGGAACATCTGGAAGGTGACAGCGAAGTCGTCGCGCTCGTACATCGTGGTCACCGGCAACACGTAATCGCAGTGCGCCGTGGTCTCGTTGACGTAGAGATCCAGCCCGACAGAAAGATCTGTCGCCTCCAACGCGTCTTCCAACTCCGCGCCGTTGGGGACTGACAACACCGGATTGCCCGCGCCGATGAACATCGCCCTGACCCGGCGTGGGCCGGGCGTGGTGATCTCCTTGGCCATGCATGCCGCCGGCTCGGCCCCGATCACCAACGGGAATCCACCGACCCGGGTGCGTTTGTAGCGATAGCTGCGGCGCAACGAGGCCCCCATCGCCATCGATCCCCACTTCTGCCCGGGGATTCCGAGCGTGCTGAACACACTGCCGCCCGGAGTGTCCAGATTGCCCGCGACGAGATTGACGGCGTCGAGCAGGTAGGTGGTCAACGTGCCGTTGCGGCCGACGCAGGTACCCAACCGGCCATAGACCGCGGCCCGTTCGGTGGCGGCGAGGTCACCGGCCAACGCGCGCACGGTGTCCGGGTCGATGCCGGTGTGCGGTTGCGTGCGTTCGGGGGTGAACGGTGCGCACTGGTCCCGCAGCCACTCCAGGCCATCCGCCTGGGCGCTCGCCCGCGGGCTGACGAGGTTCTCGGCGAACAGCACCTGCAACGTCGACAACAGCAGGTAGGCGTCCGTATCCGGAACGATCCCGAGCCAGTCGAACTGGGCGGCGGTCTCGCTGCGCCGAGGGTCGACCACGATGACCCGACCGCCGCGCTTGACGATGTCGTGCATGCGGTCCTTGATCCGCGGCGCGGTGAGGAAACTTCCGTGGGATACCACCGGATTCGCGCCGAACATGACCAGCAGATCGGTACGCATCAGGTCCGGGATCGGCACCGGGAACGGCGCTCCGTAGAGGAACTGGTTGGCCAGCAGCCGGCTGCTGGTGTCCTGGGTGGACGAGCTGAAGAAATGACTGGCTCCACCGATGCCCTTGGCGAAGGCCATCGCGGCGAACAGGTGCGAGTAGCTGAATGCCGCCGGGTTACCCATGTACCACGCCACCGCGCCCGACCCATGACGGCGGTGAATCTCGGAGAGCCTGGCCGCGATGTCGTCGAGCGCAGCGTCCCAGCTCACCGGCTCGAACCCGTCAGCGGTGCGCTTCAGCGGTGTGGTGACCCGATCGGGGTCATTGACCACCTCGGTGAACGCAATGCCTTTCTGACAGGCAAACCCGGCCGAGAGGGGGTGGTCCTTGTCGGGCCGCAGGGCGGTCAGGCGCCCGTCCTCGACCGTGGCGATCATGCCGCACAGCGGCTCACAGATCCGGCAGAACGTCGCCTTGGACTCAGCCTTGCTCCCGATCACCGGAACTAGGTTACTGTAAGTATTACAGTTGCTATACCCTTTCGGTGGAACACAGATCACCTTCGCCTTCGCCTCCAGAGGAGCCTGATGAACGACGTCGCGATCATCGGAGTCGGTATCCACCCGTTCGGCCGCTTCGAGGGCAAGTCCGCGATGCAGATGGGCGTCGACGCGATCTTCGCCGCCGTCGCCGACGCGGGTGTGGAGTGGAAGGACATCGGGGCCGCCACCGGAGGTAGCTGGACCGTGGCCAATCCCGATGCCATCGTCGGAATGGTCGGGCTGACCGGCGTCCCGTTCACCAATGTGTTCAACGCGTGTGCCACCGCCGCCAGTGCCACCAAGGCCTGCGCCGACGGGATCCGGCTCGGCGACTACGACATCGGCATCGCCATCGGCCTGGACAAGCACCCGCGCGGTGCGTTCACCGAGGATCCGGCCCTGGTCGGGATGCCGAGCTGGTACGCCGAGAACGGCCAGTACCTGACCACCCAGTTCTTCGGCATGAAGGCCAACCGCTATCTGCACGAGCACAATATCTCCCAGCGCACGCTGGCCAGGGTGGCCAACAAGAACTTCCGTAACGGCGCGCTGAACCCGAACGCGTTCCGGCGCAAGCCGATCAGCGAGGACGACATCCTCAACTCGGCGATGCTGAATTACCCGCTGACGCAGTACATGTTCTGCGCCCCGGACGAGGGTGCCGCCGCGGTGGTGATGTGCCGCGCCGACATCGCCCACCGCTACACCGACAAGCCGGTGTACCTCAAGGCCGTCGAGGTCCGCACCCGCCGATACGGCGCCTACGAGGTCAACACCACCTGCGCACCGGTCGAGGAGGATGTGGCACCCACGGTCTACGCCGCACGTGCGGCGTTCGAAAAGGCCGGGGTGGCACCCGACGACGTCGACGTCGTCCAGCTACAGGACACCGACGCCGGCGCCGAGGTCATCCACATGGCCGAGTGCGGCTTCTGCGCCGACGGCGACCAGGAGAAGCTGCTGGCCGACGGCGCCACCGAGATCGGTGGGTCGCTGCCGATCAACACCGACGGCGGCCTGATCGCCAACGGCGAGCCGATCGGCGCATCCGGACTGCGCCAAATCCACGAGCTCGTGCGCCAGTTGCGCGGCGAGGCCGGTGACCGGCAGGTGCCGGGCAACCCGCGCGTCGGTTTCGCCCAGCTCTACGGCGCCCCCGGCACCGCCGGCGCCACTGTCCTGACCCGCTGAGGAATGACGATGACCGAACAGTTCCGGGATGCACCGATTTTCGATGCCGACCAGCACATGTACGAAACCGGCGAGGCGCTGACGAAGTTCCTCCCGGAGAAGTACTCACGCGCTGTGCAATACGCGCAGATCGGCCGCCAGACGCGGGTGGTGATCAACAACCGGGTGACCGATTTCATCCCCAATCCGACGTTCGAGCGGGTCGCCGCACCGGGCGCGCACGAGAAGTTCTTCGCCGGGGAGAACACCGAAGGCCTGACCCTGCGCGAGATGCAGGGCAAGGCCATCGAGGCGCCCGAGGCCACCCGCAATCCGGAGGCCCGAGTCAAGGAACTGAATCGGCAGGGGGTGGTCGAGGCGCTCAACTATCCCACTCTGGGCAGCCTGGTCGAGCACTCCAGCGCCGATGACCCACAACTGACCCTGGCCATCGTCCACGCCCTCAACGAGTGGATCCTGGAACACTGGACGTTCAATTTCGCCGACCGGGTGTTCTCCACTCCGATCATCAATCTGTCCGAAGTCGATGCGGCACAACGCGAACTGGAATGGATCCTCGATCGAGGCGCCAAGGTCGCGCTGATCAAGCCCGGCCCGGTCAACGGCCTGCACGGGTGGCGCTCCCCCGCCCTGCCCGAGTTCGACCCGTTCTGGCGTGACGTCGAGGCGGCCGGCCTGCCCATCGTGCTGCATGCCAGTTATCCGCCGCTCGACGACTACGTCAACAAGTGGGAACCGCCCTACACGCAGAACTTCATGACGCAGAGCGCGTTCCGCTGGATGGTGCTGGGACATCGTGAGATCGCCGACATGTTGACCGCGCTGATCTGCCACGGCACCCTGACCCGCTTTCCCGGGTTGCGCATCGCCAGCGTCGAGAACGGCAGCAGCTGGATCTTCCCGCTGTTCCACGATTTCGCCGACCTGTACAAGAAGATGCCGCAGAACTTCCCTGAACACCCGCACGATGTGTTCCGCCGCAACATCTGGGTCAGCCCGTTTTGGGAGGGTTGCGTGTCCGACGTCGTGGAGACGGTCGGCTGGGACAAGGTGCTGTTCGGCTCGGACTATCCACATCCCGAGGGCCTGCCGGAACCGAACGGTTTCTGGAAGTACGCCGAGGGCATGGATATTCGCCGCACGTACGACTTCATGGGCGACAACGCCCGCCGGTTCATGGGGCTGCCCATCGCCAATCCGGATCCCGCAGCCGTCAAACCGCCGGCCTTGACCGGCGCCTAACCCGACCGATCGGGCAGCGGCGGAAGCGGCTGGGCGTCGGCGGGATTGAGGGCATCCAGCATCAAGCTCAGATAGCGTCGACGCAGTTCCGAAGGTTGATCGAGCGCCACCGAGGCCGCCGTCACCATCGCGACGAACGTCGGCACATCATCGACGGTGAGGTCGGCGCGCAGGTCCCCGGCCGCCTGGCCCTGCGTCACGAGTGTCTCGAGCAATTCGCGCTTGCGATTGAACAGCCTCGAGGTCAGCTCGGTGAGATGACAGCGACGGCAGTAGCGGACGTTGCACGTACATGAGTTCGGCCAGCCGCTCGATCACGTCCTCCCGCGGGGCATCGCTGTCGATCAGCGCCCGCCGCTGACCAGACGCAAAACTGCCCAGTTTCGAGAGAAATTGGGCAGTTTTGTGTCTGCTCGCGCTAGGACGCTTTCGCCTTGGGCGCCGAGTAGTTCGGCTTACCCAGGCCCAGCACATGCTGGGCGATCATGTTGCGGAACACTTCCAGCGTCCCGCCGTAGATGCCGACCAGCGGCGCGAAGCGGTAGACGTACTCACTACGGTCGTCGGCACCCCCGTCGGCCCCGATCGGCAGTGCCGCAACGGAACCCGCGATATCCATCAGATCCGGTGCGATATCACGCATGGTCTGCGCCAGCGCCACCCGACCGAAGATGCTCGGTGCGGACAGCGATGCCTCCAGGCGAGCCACGCTGCGGCCCAACCGATACGCGACGGAGCCGTCGTCGACGGCGCCGGACCGGCCCACCAACGCAGCGACGTTGTCGGCGGCTTCGGCCATGAAACCGGCCTGGTGCATCATGATCGCCACGTCCGCCAGACCGTCGTCAGCGGCCGCGACCGCCCCGTGCTCGGCGTCGAGCGGCTCCCGCACCACCGTCCAGCCGCCGTTGACGTCGCCCAAGCGGTACTTGTCGTCGACGCGTACGTCGGAGTAGTAGACGATGTTGGTGCGGTCGCCGTCGACGGTCCGGATGCCCTGGATCTCGATGCCATCGGAATCCAGGGGCACCAGGAACATGGTGAGGCTCTTGTGTTTCGGCGCGTCGGGATCGGTGTTGGTGATCAGGAAGACGTACTGGCAGTTGTGGGCACCGGTAGTGAACATCTTGGAGCCATTGATGATCCACTGATCGCCGTCACGGACGGCGCGGGTCTTGCACGTGGCGACGTCAGAACCGCCTTCGGGCTCGGTGTAGCCCAGGCACAACCGCACGGTGCCGTCGAACACGCCGCGCAAGACGTCATCGCGGATCTCCGGCGAGGCGAACTTCGCCACCGAGCGGGCCACCATCGCGGTGGTCCCCCACGTCACCCACGGAACCTCGGCTCGGCGCTTCTCCAGCTCCCAGATGCGGCGACGCACCCGCGAGAACCCGCCGTCGGCCTCGGTCTTCCATTCCTTCTCCAGGTAGCCGGCGGCACCGAGGGCCAAATGCACGCCCTCGTCGAAGTTGTCACCGGTCTCGCGGTCTCGCCGGATGACGTCCGCTGTCACGACACTCGCCAGGAACTCACGCACCTCGGTGCGGAACGCCTCGTCCTCGGCGGACAGTTCAACTGTTGAGAAGTCCATGTCTAAACCTTGCTTTCGCGAGCGGCCACGATCTGGGCGATGCGCACCGCGGTGGTGCCCGGGTCTCCGCCGGCCAGCGCCCAGCCGCGGGCCCGGACCAGATAGGCGGTGGCCGCCGCTTCCGCGGACACTCCGAGTCCGCCCTGGACGTGCACCGCCATGGTGGCGGCTTTGGCGGCCTCCTCGGCCATGAAGACGAAGGCCGAGGGTGCCAGCTCCGGGCGCTCATCGGGCTCGTTATCGAGGAACCAGGCTGCCCGGCGTACGAGGCCGCGTCCGCTCTGGACGGTGATCGCGATGTTGGCCAGCGGATGCGAAATGCCTTGCAGCGTCCCGATCGGAACGCCGAGGGTGTAGCGGGTCTTGGCGAACTCCGCGGCGATGGTCATGGTCTCTTCGACAAGACCGACCAGTGCTGCCGCGGTCAGCAGACGCCATTCATCCAGCGCACGTTGATATTCCGCCGAGACATCCGCACCGGCGGCCAGCACCGCCCGAGTATCGGCAGCGGCCGGGTCCACCCAGGCCATCGGCAGCTTGCCGATATTGTCGACGCGGGCCGGACGGGTGGAGAAACCGAGGAGCACCACAGCGCCATTTTCGTTGCCGTCCCGGACGACGATGTGGTCGGCGATCGATCCGGACGGGATGAGCCGCGGCCCGGTCGGAGCGACCTGATGCGCATCGAGCGCGACGATCTGGGTGCCGTTGACGATCTCCTCGAAATCACAGGCGCCGAGGCGCGCCAGCAGTCGCGCCGCCACCACGTGGTCGATCCACGGCACGGGGGCCAGCGAGCGTCCGAGCTCCTCGGCCACCAAGGTGAGGTCGACGAGCGTGGCGCCGTCGCCACCGACGGACTCCGGTAGCGCCATGGTGGTGGCGCCCATGGCGCACAACCGTTCCCACAGGCTCTTGTCGAAGCCCGACGGTTCGGACGCGCGCACGGCCTCGATGTCGGAATGCGTCTTGAAGAACTGCCGGTAGGCGGTCTGCAGCGCGACGTGGTCCTCGGACAGGCTGTAGTCCAGCCTGCGTAGCTCGTAGCGGTCCATCAGCTCTCCCGATTCTCGCCGAAGAAGAACTCGGCGGCATTGTTGTAGAGGTAGTTGTCCAGCACATCGTCCGGAAGGTCGAGCGCCAGCGCCTCGGGCACCACGCGCTGCATACGCAGCACCGGGAAGTCCGAGGCGAAGATGACCTTGTTCTTCCCGCGGGTGCGCATGAAGTGCAGCAACGAGTCGGGTAACCGCTTCGGCGACCAGGCCGAGGTCATCAGGCGGAGGTTCTGGTATTTGATCAGCATCCGGATGGCGATGTCCCACCACGGATCCGCGCCGTGGATCATGCACAGTTTCAGTTCGGGGAACCGCACACACACCCGGTCGAGGTGGATGGGGTTCTGCACCTCACCCGGGATCGGCGGGCCGGGGATGCCGGTGTTGACGCACAGCGGCAGTCCCAGCTCGGCGCATTTCGTGTAGAGCGGGTAATACACCGCATCGCTGGGCGGATACTGGCCGTCACCCCAGAAGCTCGGGCCGACAACGGCATACGCGACCGGCAAGTCGGCGGCAACGGCCGCCAGCTCACGCAAGGACGGGATGGGACGCAGCAGATTCACCCCGCCCATCGCCAGCGCGAAACGGTCAGGGTGGGCCTCGACGAACTTCCGCGCGGTCACCGACGGCTTGACCAGGGAGTCCATCAAGATGGCCTGCTGCACCCGGTGGGTGTCCATCTCGTCGAGCAGCTCCGACAGGTCGATCGGGTCGTACATCGACGCCGGACCCTTGAAGTAATCGTCGCGCACCTTCGTCATGAAGGTCGGCTGGTTCTCGGTTTCGCTGAAGTGCACGTTGACCAGGCAGTCAATCACCTTGTGGGTCATACCTTCACTCCTCCCGACGCGTATTCCTTGGCCCAGCGGTAATCGGCCTTGCCGTTGCCCAGCCGGCGCACCGAATCGACGACCATCACCACCTTGGGCAGCTTGAACCGGGCCAGCCGGGCCGCACAGTGCTCGCGTAATGCACTGGCGTCCACCGCGCCGCGGATCGACACCAGCGCGACGATTTCCTCGCCCCACCGCTCGCTGGGCCGTCCCACTGCCAGCGCGTCAACCACGTCCGGGTGGCCCCGCAGCACTTCTTCGATCTCCTCGACGAAAACCTTTTCCCCACCGGTGTTGACCACCAACGAATCCCGGCCGAACAACCGCAAGGTGCCGTCGACCTCCAGCGAGGCGCGGTCCCCCGACACCACCACCCGCTCCCCGGACACCTCGGGGAACGTCTTCACCGTCGCCGCCTCATCGTCGAAATAGCCCAGCGGGATTCGTCCGTTGCGGGCGGCCCAACCCACCTCCGCGTCCCCGGGCTCCAGGAACCGGGAGTAGTCGTCGGCCAGCACCAGGCCACCGGCCCGCAGCTGGAACGTCTCGGCGGTCGGGGTTTCCCGCTGGGTGTGGCCGAACCCCATGTTGCCGGTTTCCGACGAGCCGAAGCCGTTGATGATGGTGATCTGCGGGAGGTGTTCCAGCAGGGCACGTTGATGTTTCGGATTGGTCGCCGCCCCGCCGGTCCCGATGGCGAACATCGACGTCAGGTCGTAGGACCGCCGGCCCAACTCCTCGACGATCGGTCCGGCATAGGCGTCGCCGACCATCGTCATCAGCCCGATCTTCTCCCGCTGCGCGGTCTCGAGCACCGTGCGTGGGTCGAACCGCGACTTGGTGTCATGCAGCACCACGGTCTGGCCGGACAGCAGCCCGGAGAACGCGGTCCACATGCCGGCGGCGTGCATCAGGGGCGATACCGCGAACCAGGGCGGGCCGGCGTGGGCCACTTTGTCGTGGATCTCGCTGACCTGGTCGTGGTCGGCGCCGTTCATCGATGAGACGTAGATGTCGCCCTGCCGCCACATCACGCCCTTCGGCCGCCCGGTGGTACCGCCCGTGCAGACCATCAACAGGTCATCGGGCGACGGAGGCACTGCCTGATCGGTATCGCCTTGGGCCAGCGCGTCTTCCAGCCTGATCGCACCGGGTAGCTCGGCCCCGTCACCGTCGTCGACGCAGATCAACACCTCCGCTGCCAATACGGAGGCGAACTTCGCTCCCAGCGACCGGTGGTAGATCACGGCGCGGGGCTTCAGGTAGGCCAGCAGATCGGCCACCTCACCCGGTGTGTAGTAGTAGTTCACGTTCACCGGGACAGCACGCGCCTTGAGGCAGCCGATCACCATCTCGGGGTACAGGTCGTTGTGCATGACGAGTGCGACCACGTCCTGACCGCATTCCCACCGATTGAGGTCCCGACGTTCCCGGTGCGCGCCCAGCCCGCGGGCGGCCAGGAAGTTCCCCAGCCGACGGGTCCGCTCAGCGCCCTGCGCGAAAGTGGTGCGGCGGCTGCCACATACCGTCATCTCCCGGTCGGGCACGGCCTCGGCGATTGCGTCGACGACGGCGCCGATCGTCCATTCCCCCATGAGCGGCTAGGCCGATACCAGGTGCGAGACACCAGGAGCGACCCGGCTCACGTCGCCGAGCAGCTCGAGTGCGTTGTCGCGCATCACTTTCCGGGTGTCCTCCAGGCTGAACTCGGGGAACTGCGGGATGTCGGCGGTGAAGGTGGTCGGGTCGGCCAGGCCCTCGCCGTGCGGCCAGTCCGAGCCGAACAGGATCTTGTCGACACCGATGGTGTCGGCGAGCAACTTCACGTCGTCCTCGTAGTACGGGGCGATCCACACGTTGTTGCGCAGCTGCTCGACCGGATCCTCCTTGAAGTGGTACGGCGCATTGTTGGCCGCCTTCTTCAGCCGCTTGATCAGCCGGTAGACGAAGTAGGAGCCGTTCTCGATGCTGCACACCTTGAGCTCGGGATGCCGGGTGAACACCTGGTGCACGATCATCGAGGCCATCGTGTCGTGGATCGCGCGGTCGTCCATGATCACCATGTCGAGCGGATCGCGTTTGCCGAAGCCCTTGAATACCCCGCTGCCGCCCCACAATGCCGGAACCGCCATGTACCCGGAGTCCGACAGATGGAAGACCACCGCGACACCTGCCTCGGCCAGCCGAGCCCACACCGGGTCGTGCACCGGGTCCCCCAGGGACCGAGGCCTGACCTCACCCGGTACCGGGGCCGGTCGCACGCACACCAGTTTGGCACCACGGCCGATGACGAACTCGGCCTCCTCGATCGCCTTCGCCGGGTCGGCCAGCGAGATGATGGGTGCCGACAGGAAACGGCCGTCGGGCCGGTCGAAGCCCCAGTCCTCGTCCAGCCACAGGTTGAAGGCGTGCACCGAGGCCATGGTGGCCTCGATGTCGTGCTTGAGCCCTTCCTCCACGCCGCACGCGAAAGTCGGGAGCATGAACACGGATTCGAGGCGCTGCCGGTCGAGCACCTTGAGCCGGGCCTCGCGATTCTGATACTCGGGGTGATCGGCCAGCCGGTCGACCTTCATCAGGGACGCGGGGTCGACACCCTCGGGGATCTCGCCGCGGAACAGCAGATCCAGACAGCCCGGCTCGATGATCGGATCGAAGGTCGGGTTCGGGATGAAGTGGTTGACCGTCCCGCCCATCACCGCGAGGGTTCGTTTGCCGTCCTGCACCATCTGCACACCGCGGCTCCTGAACTCCTTGGGCAGGTGCCGGGTGAACGCGTCGATCGGCTCGTAGTAGTGGTTGTCGACGTCGACGGCCAGGTACGGAAGCCGCTCTGGAGCTTCGGTCATGTCATCAACCTTCTTTCAGGGGCGGGAAGTTCGGCGGCCGTTTCTCGAAGAACGCGGTGATGCCCTCGATCAGGTCGGGCCGCACCATGGATTCGTGCATCAGGGTCTCGGCGCGAGAGCTGACCGCGCGTACGTCGTCGTGGGCGTCGCCGTACAACTGGCGTTTGATCACCGCCATCGAGGCGGGCGAGCAGTTGCGGGCCAGATCTTCGGCGTACTCCAGCGCGCGCGGCAGCAGATCCTCGGGTGCCACGACCTCTTTGACCAACCCGAGCTGAGCGGCTTCCTCCGCGAGAAACGTTCGGCCGCTCAGCAACAGGTCGGCCGCGACGCCCCAGCCGGCCAGGCGCGGCAGGATCCAGGTGATGCCGTACTCCCCGATCAAGCCGCGGCGTGGGAACGCGGTGGCGAATTTCGCTCCGGCAGCGGCGAATCGGACATCGCACATCAGCGCGTGGGTGAGACCGATGCCCACGCACGCCCCGTTGATCGCGGCGATGACCGGCTTGCTCAGCACGGTGAGGAAGTGCGGGTGTCGTTCGCCGACGATCTTGCTGACATCGGTGTCCTCGCTGATCGATTCGCCGAGCGAAGCCATGGCGCCCATGTAGGCGCCGGCACAGAATCCGCGGCCCGATCCGGTCAGCACGATCGCCCGGACCGCCGGATCCGCCTCGGCGCGATCGAAACTCGCGTAAACGCCGGCGGAGATATCGGCACCCCAGGAGTTCAGCCGATCGGGACGATTGAGCGTGATGATCGCGACCCCGGTCTCGGTGAGGTCATACCGCACCGCCTCGGTTCCCACGTCGTCGGCGAGTGTCATCCGCCGAACACCTCCCGCCGCGCCGACCGTTCAGACATACATACTGTATACCTATCGGTAGTGCATTCCGCAAGGGTTGACTCGACGCTATGACCTGCATAAAAGCGACTCAGGCGTCGATCAAACCGAGCTTCCGATGAGAGGTTTCGATCCGAGCCTTCGCTGCCGCGGGGAGCATCGCCTGCGGCGGGCGCGAATGCGGGTAGTTCCCGACGGGCAGTCCCAGTCCGGGACTTCGGCCGTTGCCATGAGCACACTCCTCAGATGAAGTCGCTACCGCCGTCCACGTTGACGTTGGCCCCGGTCATGTACGAGTTACGTTTCGAGGCCAAAAACGCCGCAACGGGCCCTATTTCACCGGGCAGCCCGGCACGCGGCAGGTGGGCGGGATGCCCGAAGTGCTCGTCGATGGCCGCCATCAACGCGTACGGATCGTTGCCGTCGACACCCACCGTGTCGGCCCAGCCCCGCAGCGCCTCCGACGAGATGCTGCCCGGGGAGACCACATTGACCATGATCTCGTCCTTGGCCAGCAGCAGGGACAGGTTCTTGGACACGCTGTTCACGGCCGCCTTCGCCGCGGTATAGGCCGGCAGCCGGGTGCTCTGCCGCTGGGTGGAGTGGGCGGAGAAGTTGACGACGCGGCCCCAATCGGCGTTGCGCAGCAACGGCAGAGCCGCACGCACGCACCGCACCATGCCCATCAATCCGGCGTCGAACGCCTGCTGCCACTGGGCGTCGGTCAGCTCCTCGAAATTGCCCGCCGCGCCCGGGCCGACGGTGTTGATCAACGCGTTGAGTTCGCCCCAACGGTCGCCGACCTCGCCGAAGGCCCGATCGACCTGCGAGCTGTCCGAGGTGTCGGCGACGATCGCCACCGCGTCCGGGCTGCCGAGGCGCGCCAGCTCCGCGGCAGCGGCGTCGAGCACGTCACGGGAACGACCGACGATCGCGATCCGGGCGCCGTCCTCGGCCAGGCACTGCGCCGTCGCGAAGCCCATCCCGCGGCCACCACCGACGACGACAGTGGCCGCACCCGCGAATCCGAGATCCATGGCCTAAAAGACTCCCCGGTCGCTTCGCTCGTGCCTGCCGGACTCAGGAGCCGGTCCAATTGGGGGCGCGTTTCTCGGCGAACGCGATCGCCCCCTCCTTGGCGTCGTTCGAGGCGAACACCGGGCCGAGCAGTTCGCCCTGTTTCTTCCACATCTCGTCGGCCGACCACTCCGAGGACGACGCGATGATCTCCTTGGTGACCGCGACGGCCAGCGGGCCGTTGGCGGTGATCCGATCGGCGAGCTCGAGGGCACCATCGAGCGCCCCGCCCGGCTCGGTCAGCTTGTTGACGAAACCCCACGCGGCGGCTTCCTCGGCGGTGAAGCTGTCACCGGTGAGGGCCAGTTCCATCGCCTTCTGGTAGGGGATGCGCTGATGCAGGCGCAGCAGGCCACCACCGCCGGCGACCAGTCCCCGCTTGACCTCGGGGATACCGAACTTGGCGACCTTGGAGGCCACGACGAGGTCGGTGGCGAGGACGAGCTCGGTGCCACCGGCCAGCGCGAACCCCTCGACCGCGGCGATCAACGGCTTGCGCGGCGGGCGCTCGGTGAAACCGGCACCCCGACCGGGAACGTAGGGCAGCTCGCCGGCAGCGAACGCCTTGAGGTCCATGCCCGCGCAGAAGTTGCCGCCCGCACCCGTCAAGACGGCCACCGACAGCTCGGGGGTGTCGTCGAGTTCGTCCATGGCATCGGCGAGCCCTCGGACCACCGCAAGGTTGAACGCGTTGCGCGCTTCCGGGCGGTTGATCGTGACGACCAGCGTTCGGCCTCGTCGCTCGGTGAGAACTTCGTCCGACATCCATACCCCTTTGCTCGCGGCCCCAGTAACCCCGAAAAGCCTACTATAGTGATTACAGTACAAGGGTGAGGGGCCCGCGTTCCCCGGCCGAGCGACGCGTGCGCACCGACCGCGCGAGGTACGCACAGAAAGGCTACCGGTAAGGTTGACAGCGACAAGGCCCCGCGACACGCCCGCATAGGCGCAGTTCAGGTGGCAGCCGGCGGTAAATTCACCTGCGATTGACCCGCGGCGCAGGGACGGCTTGAGCAGAATCGATTTCGACGGAGGTGCCCGTAGTGGCAAAGCAACCGACCGCTGAGAAGCGTCAACGGCGCGAACGCGGGTCCATCAATCCCGAGGACATCATCAAAGGCGCATTCGAACTCGCCGAGCAGGTGTCGATCGACAATCTCAGCATGCCGCTGCTCGGCAAACATCTGGGCGTCGGCGTCACGAGCATCTACTGGTACTTCCGCAAGAAGGACGATCTGCTCAACGCGATGACCGACCGCGCGCTGCGCGAGTTCGTCGTCGCCACCCCGTACGTCGAGGCCAAGGATTGGCGGGAGTCACTGGCCAACCACGCCAGGACCATGCGAAAAGCCTTCATGGGGAACCCGATTCTGTGTGATCTCATCCTCATCCGCTCGGCGTTGAGCCCGCGCGCAGCGCGGCTGGGTGTCCAGGAGATGGAGACCGCGATCGCCGGCCTGGTCGAGGCGGGGCTGTCGGTCGAGGACGCCTTCGACACCTATTCGGCGGTGTCCGTCCATGTCCGCGGCTCGGTCGTGTTGCATCGCCTCTATGAGAAGAACCGGGCCAACGACAACGCTCCGGGCGATTACGAGGAGACGATGGTCATCGATCCGGACGTCACCCCGCTGCTGGCCCAGGTCACCAGCGAAGGGCACCGGATCGGGGCGGCCGACGAGAAGAACTTCGAGTACGGCCTGGAGTGCATCCTCGACCATGCGGCCGCAAGGATCGCCCGACCGACAGCCACCAAGACGAAGCGAAAGTAGGCGCGACAACTCTGCGCCGCCGGCCCGGACCCTTTGGGGTCCGGGCCTTTTCACGTGCCGACCACCATCCGGCCGCGGTGGCGGTCGCGCATTCGCCCATGATGCGCGGACCCACTCGGCGGGTCGCTCCATTTCCTATCGTTACATTGACAAATGTAACAGTTCGTGATGACGTAATTGATGTGACCGCAGTTGCCGCACCAGACCTGCCGGCTGTGCCCATCGAGCGTTCCGTGCGCTCCGTCGTGGCGGCCGCCGCCACCCGCTGGACATTGGGCTGCCTCACCGGTGTCATCCCGATGAACCAACCGGGGGTTCGGTTCTCCCGCGGATTGATCGCCGCGATCATGGGGACTTTGGGCTCGATGCCCGACGGCACCCGGGTCATTCCGGTCAACCGTCCCGGCGTTCGTGGTGAATGGGTGCTCGGACCCGGCGCGACATTCGGGACGCGGGCCGGCTACTACATCCATGGCAGCGCCTATGTCATCTGTTCGGCACGCACGCACCGCAAATTGGTGGCGCGGTTGTCCGAGGCCACGGGTATGCCGTTCTTCTCGGTCGACTACCGCCTGGCGCCCGAACACCGGTTCCCGGCTGCCGCCGAAGACGTGGAGGCCGGATACCGCTGGTTGCAGTCCGAAGGCTACGCACCGTCTCGCATCGTGATCGCCGCGGATTCTGCAGGCGGTCATCTGGCCTGTGACATGCTGCTCTCGAACCTCGACGAGCCGATGTTCCGGCCCGCGGCGGTCGCGCTCTTCTCACCGCTCGTGGATCTCACCTTGCGCCTGGCTGAACAACAACAGGTGGTCCGACGTGATCCGGCGATGTCGGCGACGGCCGCACGCCGCCTGGTCGGGCTCTACACCGCCGGGCAGGAGCCCGACCACCCACGGCTGCGTCTCGACTTCCAGCATGCGGGTCGTCTGCCGCCCATGCTGATTCAGGCCGGCGAGTTCGAGATGCTCAGCGCGGACGCCCGGTATCTCGATGCCGAGATACGCCGGGCGGGAGGGGCGAGCGTCCTCGAAATCTGGCCGGGCATGGTGCACGTGTTCCAGGCGCTGCCACGACTGGCGCCGGAAGCCGAGCCGGCACTGCGCCGGGCGTCACGTTTCCTGTGCTCCGCACTGGCGGACGACCGGACCGATAACCAGGCGAAGGTGTGCTGATGTTCGGAATCGACCTGCTGCTCAACATGTTCCGTGGAGACCGGCGTAGCACCAACGCCAAGGCGGTGGTCACCGGCGCGGGGAGCGGAATCGGACGCTCGTTCGCCCTTGAGCTCGCCCGCAGGGGTGGCGAGGTCATCTGTGTCGACATCAATCCGGACCGGGCCGACGAGACGGTCGACCTGATCGACCACCTGCCCACCGGCAACGGCCACGCCGTGGTCTGCGATGTCTCCGATCGCAGTGCCGTCGAACTACTGGCCAAGCAGGCCAACGACGTCTTCGGCGGGCCGCCGACCCTGGTGATCAACAACGCCGGCGTCGGTGTCGGCGGCAAACCCATCGGCGCAATCGGTTTCGACGACTGGGATTGGGCGCTCGGGATCAATCTGTGGGGTGTGGTGTACGGCTGCGAGGTCTTCACCCCGATCCTGCGCGAAGCCGGCCGGGGCGGGATCATCAACGTCGCGTCGGCCGCGGGATTCGCCGCCGCACCGTCGATGGGACCGTACAACGTCTCGAAGGCGGGGGTGATGTCGTTGTCGGAGACACTGGCCGCCGAGCTCGCCGGAGCCGGCGTCGCCGTGACGGTGCTGTGCCCCACCTTCGTCAAGACCAATGTGTTTCAGGACGGCCGCATCACCCCCGGTTCGATGAACCTGAGCCAGCAGCTCGCCCGGTGGACCGGGCTGTCCCCGGACAATGTCGCCGCGCGCACCCTGGACGCGCATGACAACGGCCGGTTGTATGTGGTGCCCCAGGTCGATGCCACCGTCATCTGGCACCTGAAACGGCACTTCCCCGGCCTCTATGTCCGTGGGGCCGGACTGCTCGGCCGGGTTCTCCCCAAAGACTGAAGCCGGCCCGAAAACCAGAATTCCGACCGCATTCCGCGAAAGGACGCAACATGGCGATGGATCTCGACAACATGCTCCAGATGATCAAGGACCGGCAGTGGGCCTTGGTCGACATCGACTGGGACGCACCGGGCGCCGAGCTGATCGACCCCGAACTGCACGCCAAACTGAAACCGTTCATGACCGACCTGATGTGGATCGAGAACGTCGGCGCCCGCGGGTTCGCCGCGCTGGCCAAGAAGGCGCCGAATCCGACCCTCAAGAGCATCTACGAGCACTTCCATGCCGAAGAACAGAAGCACGCCAACGCCGAGCTCGCGCTGATGCGCAGGTGGGGCATGCTGGAGAACGACGAGATCCCGGCGCCGAACGTCAATGTCCAGCTGGTCATCAACTGGCTCGACAAGCATTCCGACGGAATGGGTCTCACCTTCCTGGGCACCGTCATCCCCATGCTCGAAGTGGCCCTGGACGGCGCACTCATCAAGTTCATCACCGACGAGGTCAAAGACCCGGTGGCACAGGAGGTGTTCAAGCGGATCAACTCCGACGAGTCTCGCCATCTGGCCGTCGACTTCGAGGTGATGGACATCCTGGGACATGCCGACATGCGCAAACTGCTCATCGAACTCGTCGGCGGCTGGATCAAACCCACCTTCCTGATCGGCGTGCTCAGCTACTTCCCGCTGCTCAACAAGATGCGCGACAACATCGTGGAGATGGGCGTGAAGGAGGACCGGCTGTACCAGGCGATGCGCCGCTTCCAAAGTGTCGGCGAGCGAAGTGAATTCGCCCGCCGACTGCCGATGTACCGGATCATCTCGTGGCAGAGCCGCAAGGTGATCGATCGGACCTCCAAGTACCACTGGCTGGCCGATTCGCTGGTCAAGATCACCGGCGCGATTCCGATGGCCATGGTGGAGAACACCCCGACCTGGTCGCAGGAACTGACCTACGAGCCCGTCGCCTGAGGGGATCGATCGACACCATGGCTTCTTCTTCCACGTCTGTTGCCATCATCGGCGCCGGATTCGCCGGCATCGGCGCGGCCATCCGGCTCCAAGCCGAGGGCATCACCGACTTCGTGATCTTCGAGCGCGATTCACGGGTCGGTGGAACCTGGCGCGACAACACGTATCCCGGCGCCGCCTGCGATATCCCGTCCCGCCTGTACTCCTACAGCTTCGCACCCAATCCGGACTGGTCGCACACCTACTCGGGCAGCGCCGAGATCCTCGAATATATCGACGGCATGGTCGAATCGTCCGGTATCGCACCGAAGATCCGGTTCGAACACAACGTCACCGCGGTCTCCTACGACGCGGTCGCCGGCGAATGGACCGTCGACCTCGAAGGCCGGGAGCCGGTACAGGCCCGAACGGTGATCGTCGCGTCCGGCCCGCTGTCCAACGCCAGTTTTCCGGACCTCCCCGGGATCGACACCTACGAAGGCCACAAGATTCACAGCGCCCGATGGGACCACGACTACGACTTCGCGGGTAAGCGGGTCGCGGTCATCGGGACCGGCGCCAGCGGCGTGCAGATCATCCCGGAACTGGTCAAGACGGCGAAGTCCGTCAAGGTCTTTCAGCGCACCCCAGGCTGGGTGCTGCCGCGCGTCAACACTGCGACGAGTGGCTGGCTCAAACGCCTGTACCGCACCCTCCCGGTGACCCAGACCCTCATGCGCAACGCGTGGTACTGGGGTCACGAGTCGGTCGCCCTCGGCGTGGTCTGGGACAGCCCGTTCACCCGGGTCGTCGAGGCGGTCAGCACGGCCAACCTCCGTTTGCAGGTGAAGGATCCGTGGTTGCGGCGTCAGCTGACGCCGGACTTCTCCGCCGGTTGCAAGCGGCTGTTGATGACGAGCGAGTACTACCCCGCCCTGCAGGCCGACAACTGCAAGCTGGTGACCTGGCCCATCGCCCGGCTGTCCCCCAACGGAATTCGCACCGTCGAGGGTATCGAGCATCAATTCGACTGCATCGTGTTCGCCACCGGATTCGACGTCTCCAAGGCAGGCACGCCATTTCCGATCACCGGTGTCGACGGCCGTGAGCTGGCCGCCGAATGGAGCCGCGGCGCCTACGCGTACCGCAGCGTTGCGGTATCCGGCTATCCCAATCTGTACTTCACCTTCGGCCCGAACTCCGGCCCCGGCCACAGCTCGGCGTTGGTGTACATGGAAGCTCAGATCAACTACATCGTCGAGACGATCTCGACCCTGCTGCGGTACGGCTGGAAATCGTTGGACGTCCGGCCGGACGCCCAGGATCGCTACAACACGGACATCCAGCGGCGGCTGAAGGCCACGACCTGGAACTCCGGTTGCCAGAGCTGGTACCTGACCGACGACGGGTTCAACGCAACCATGTATCCCGGGTTCGCCACCCAGTACGTCAACCAGCTCAAGGCCGTGAACCTGGAGGACTACAAGATCACCGTCGCGCAGACCAGCGGCGATCCCGTCCTCACCGGATAGGATTTGGTCGTGACCGAGTACCGGATTGACGACCTCGCTCGGGAGGCGGGGACAACAACCCGGAACGTGCGCGTCTACCAGGACAACGGACTGCTGCCCCGGCCCCAGCGCCGGGGCCGGGTGGCGATCTACACCGACCGGCACCTTCGCCAACTGCGCGCGATCACCCGGTTGCTCGGTGAGGGCTTCACGCTCAAGCACATCATGAAGTTCCTCACCGGTCTGCAACCCGGCGAGAACCTCGTGGACGTCCTGGACCTGTCGGATCTCGAGGAACTGGTCACCGCACCGTGGTCACATCCGGAACCACGCACCATGTCGCTCGATGAGCTCGAGGAACGACTCGGCAAGCTCGACGCATCGATGGTGCGCCGGCTCACCACCCAAGGCGTGATCGCGCCGACCGACGACGCGGACAGCTACGCGGTCACCGATGTGCGCCTCATCGACGACTTCGCCACCCTCGTCGCCCGCGGGATGCCACTCGCCCTCATTCTGAAAACGAGTGCCGCCGTGGACAAGAAGCTCGACGCCGCCGCTCGTGAGATGACGCGCGGCGGCCACAGCGAGGTGGTGCGACAGCGGGGGCCGGGATGGCTGCCGAGCAACGACGCCGAACTCGCCTGGGCGGCAGACCTGGTCAACACCATGCGGCGGGCGGCCAGGCGACTTGCCCACGCCAGCCTGGACCGGGCGTTCGACGAAGCTGTCCGCGCCGAGCTGCAGGAATACCAGGCAGCGGGCAAAACCGAGGCCGGCCCGGCAGCCGAACGTGAGCCCGATGGGGAGACCACAGCCGATGGCCCCCACCGCGGCTCTCGCCGAACCGGCTAGACCTCGATGACGACCGCGCCGCCCTGTCCACCGCCGGCGCACATCGCGGCGACCCCGATACCACCGCCGCGACGCCGCAGTTCGTAGACCAGCGTGGTGACCATGCGGGCACCGGACGCGGCGATCGGATGGCCGAGGCTGCAGCCGCTGCCGGAGAAGTTCACCGACTCCTCGTCGATCTCGTACTTGCGCACCGCGGCGATCGGCACCGAGGCGAATGCCTCGTTGATCTCCCACAGCGCCACATCGGACGGCTTGAGCCCGGCGCGGTCCAGGACCTTGCCGATGACCTCGACGCCGCCCAGACCCGTGTCGCGGGCCGGAACGCCGACAGCGGCCCACGCCTTCACGGTGGCGAGCACGTCGAGGTTCTCGGCGGAGGCATAGTCGTCGGCGACCAACGCGACAGCAGCGGCCGCGTCGTTGGTGCCACTGCTGTTGCCCGCGGTGATGGAGAACCCGTCGATCTCGGGATGCAGAACCTTGAGTTCGGCGAGCTTCTCGGCCGTGGTGCCGCGGCGCGGATGCTCGTCGATACTGAACTCGGTGACCGACCCGTCGGGCTGGTTGACCTTCAGCGGCACGATCTCGTCGAGGAACTTGCCCGCGTCGATGGCGGCGACGGCCCGCTGGTGCGACCGTGCGGCCCAGGCGTCCATCTCTTCGCGGGTGATGCCGGCCGCCTGCGCGGTGTTCCAGCCGACGGTGATCGACATGTCGCGCATCGGAGCGTCCGGGGTCTCGACGTGGGTAGGCGTCATCCACGGCTCGATGAACTCGATCTCGGGGCCGAACCCGGGCACCCGCCATTTCATCAGCGGAGAGGAGGACAGCGACTGCACCCCGCCGGCCACCAGCACGCGCTCCATCCCGGAACCGATCTGGGCCGACGCATTGCCGATGGCGGTCAGGCTGCCGGCACAGTGCCGGTTGACGGACTGGCCGGGCACCGACTCCCAGCCGAGGGCGTCCGCGGCATACCGGGCGATATCGCCACCGCCGTAGTTGGATTCGGCGAAGATCAGGTCGTCGATGGCCTCCGGTGCGATGCCGGCACGCCGGACGACCTCGGGCAGGACCGTGGTGATCAGGGTTTCCGGCGGGGTGTTGACCAGCGTGCCCTTGAAGGACCGGCCGATCGCCGTACGGGCGGCGCCCACGATGACGGGAGTTGCCATAGTTCCACCTTTACGATATCGAATACTTCTGTAAACGTACCAGGAGACCGGATCAGTGTGGTTCCTGGACGTGGAAATGCTCGTCACGCAGCCGGAATGCCTCTTTGGTGCCGTGCTGGGCCCGGGCCTTGACGAAGTTGAACTCACCGGGCGAGAACTGCAGGTTGGTGCCGTAGGCATGAAAGAGGTAGCTGGCCACCTCTTCCCCCTGATATGCCTGGCTCTGCTCGACGAGCCGGAACGCCTCCTTGGCGATGACGACGCCATCGGCGGGCATCTTCGCCGCCTTGGTCGCCCAGTAGCGCGCCCGCGCCGTTACCTGATCGGCATCACAGGTGTCGGTGAAGATACCGAGGTGCTCGACGGAGCCGGCCTCGATGATGTCGCCGGTGAGCAGCATCCGCCGCGCCAGCACCGGGCCGAGGCGGTGAAAGAACATGTGCAGGCTGCCCAGCGCCGGGCCGAGGAACCTGGTGGCGGGCATGCCGATCTTGGTGTCGCGGGCGATCACCGAGATGTCGGTCATCAACGCCATCTCGAAGCCACCGCCCAGCGCGTAGCCGTTGATCTCCCCCACCGTAACCTTCGGGAAGCCCATGAAGTTGTGATAGAAGCCAAAAGACTTGCGGTCCACCGTGAGTCGGCGACGTTGACTGGGGCGTGACTTCTTCTGGCCGGAAGGACCCCTCGCTCCAGCCTTCTGCTCTTCGCGCAAGCGCTCATCGCCGTACCACCCGTAGGCGTTGTTCATGTCCGCGCCCGTGCTGAACACACCCTCGGCGCCACGCAGCAGCACCACGGTGAGGTCGTCGTCGTCGGCCACGATATCGAGGTAGCGGGCGATCTCGTCACGCATCTCCGCGTCGTAAGAATTGCGCTGTTTCGGATTGTTCAGCGTGATGGTGGCGATGCGGTTGTCCGCGTCGACCTCATAGCGCACCCGGTCATCGGTCATGCGAAATCAACCTCGCTTCAATGGTTTTGTCGGCCCCGGCCGCCAGGGTGGTGTGCCGGGCCGCGGTCAGATGATCGGCGGCGAGCCTGGTGGCCCGCGCCGAGTCACCGTCGGCGATGGCGTCGAGCAGTCGCTGGTGGTCGCGCAGTGCGGCCCGCATCGTCTTCTGGTTCACGTCGTCGCCCCACACGCCTGATTCGTGCGCCGACCAGATCAGCTCCAACGAGCCGATCAAGAGAATCATCGGCTCGTTGCCGCACCGCGCCACCAGCACCTCGTGGAACCGGCGGGCGTTGGGAACGTACCGCGAGGCATCGTCGAACTGCGCTGTCTGGGTGTCGATCTCGGCCTGCAGATGGGGGACCACTTCGGTGGCCCGGTCGGCGCGGGCGGCACACATACCCGCGCAGATCGGTTCGAGGTGCAACAGTGCTCCGCTGACGTCGGCCGGGGTGGCCGCCCGGGTCTGCAGCACCATGCTGATCGTGTGGGCGGTGCGTTCCGGCGACGGCAGGCGCACGACGGCCCCGCCGATGTTGCCGCGCCGCACAGAGATCAGCCCGTCGGTCTCCAACAGGTGAATGGCCTCACGCAATGCCGGTGGGCTGACCCCGAATTCCTGGAAGAGGCTCTCCTGGGTGGGCAGGACGTCGCCGGCACGCAGCCGCCCGGACAGGATGTCATCGCGTAGCTGGGCCGCGACGATCTCGGCAACACGGGGTTGCCGGATGCGCCGTGCGCGACCTTCCATCGATGGCCTTTCCTTGCTAACTTGTACAAGATAGTAACCGCATCGCCTACTGTATGGGCAACTGTATGGCTCAGGAAAGGCTGGCTGGGGTGAGTGACGGTTCGGTGACCACGTTCCGCACGGACTCCGTCCTGCGCATCACCCTCGACCGTCCCAGGCGACGTAACTCGTTGAGCCATAACATGATCGACGATCTGGTCGCCGCGCTCTCCGCAGCCGCGTACGACGACTCCCTGCGGGCGATCGCCATCACCGGCGCAGGCGCCGACTTCTGCACCGGGGCTGACTGGGTCGCCACCAACGACGCCGGTGCGCGGCCACGCACCGGCGACCTGGTCCGCCGCATTCCGCACACCGCGCACCGGGTCATCGAGCTGGTCGCCACCATCCAGCTTCCGGTGGTGTGCGTAGTCCGAGGCTGGGCGGTCGGATTGGGCTGCAACCTGGCGCTGGCCGCCGACTTCACGATCGCCGACGCCGGCGCGACGTTCTGGGAGCCGTTCATGAGCCGTGGGTTCACCCCGGACTCGGGGGCCACCTGGCTGCTCCCGCGGCTGGCCGGGGTGGCCCGGGCCAAGCGCATGCTGCTGCTCGGTGAGAAGGTCAGCGGTGCCGACGCCGCCGACTGGGGGTTGATCCACGACGCCGTCCCGGCCGACCAGATCGACGCGGCCGAGGCCGACCTGTTGGCCCGCCTGGCCGCCGGCCCCACCGTCGCGATCGGGCTGGCCAAACAGGCCATCGCCTACGGCCAGCACGCCACGCTGACCCAGTCCATGAACCAGGAACTGTCCAATCTGGAACTCTCCTGCCGCACTGCCGATTTCAAAGAGGGACTGGCGGCGTTCCGCGACCGCCGCGACCCTGACTTCCGGGGCCGATGAAAGGTATCCATGTACGACACCATCAAATACGAGGTTGACGGGCACAAGGCGACCATCACGCTCAATCGCCCGGATGCACTCAACGCGCTGTCACCGCACATGATCACCGAGTTGCGATCTGCCTATGCCGAGGCCGAGAACGACGACAGCGTCTGGCTGATGATCGTCACAGCCACCGGCCGGGCATTCTGCACCGGCGCCGATGTCAAGGAGATCCCCGGCGATGGCAAGGTCGTCAACGAACGGCCTTACCTGTCCACCTACGAACAATGGGAGGCTCCTCAGGAAGGCACCCCGCCGTTCCGCACCATGGCCAAGCCGGTGGTGGTGGCGATCAACGGAATCTGCTGCGGCGCCGGGCTGGACTGGGTGACCACCGGTGACATCGTGATCGCCTCCGACAAGGCCACGTTCTTCGACCCCCACGTGAGCATCGGCCTGGTAGCCGCCCGCGAGATGGTGCGCCTGGCCCGTGCACTACCCCGGTCGGTGGCGCTGCGGATGGCATTGATGGGCAAGCACGAGCGCATGACCGTCGAACGCGCCTACGAACTCGGCCTGATCACCGAGATCGTCCAGCACGACAAGCTGCTCGAGCGCGCGCACGAGATCGCCGACACGGTGTGCCTCAATGCCCCACTGGCGGTCCGGGGAACCCGGCTGGCGATTCACAAGACCCTCGACCTCCCGCTGCACGAGGGCGAGATCCTGGCCGAGACGTTCCGCGAGCGAGTGGTCCGCACCGAGGATGCGCTCGAGGGGCCACGGGCGTTCGTCGAGAAGCGCCCGCCCAACTGGCAGGCGCGGTAATCGCATCATGGAGACATTGATCCTCGACTTCGACCACGAGTCCCGCGTCGCCACCGTCACCCTGAACCGTCCCGACGCGCTGAACTCCTTCAACCGCGCCATGTGCCATGAAATGCGCGATACCTGGCACGCGGTCAAAGCCGACGAGGGCATCAACGCCGTGGTGCTGCGCGCCGCGGGCGACCGTGCCTTCAGCGCCGGGCTCGATGTGAAGTCCAGCTACGGGCAGCCCGAAATCGTCTGGAACCACGAAGATCCCGGCGAGCTGCTCAGCCCCAAATGGCAGAAGATGTGGAAGCCGGTGGTGTGCGCGGTGCAGGGCATGTGTACCGCGGGGGCGCTGTACTTCGTCAACGAGTCCGACGTGGTGATCTGCTCCGACGACGCCACCTTCTTCGACTCTCACGTCAGCGCCGGGCTGGTGTCGGCGCTGGAGCCGATCGGCCTGATGCGCCGCATCGGACTCGGCGACACCCTGCGGATGGCGTTGATGGGTAACGACGAGCGGGTGGGCGCGGAGACCGCGCTGCGCATCGGGCTGGTCACCGAGGTGGTGGCCCGTGACCAGCTGTGGGACCGCGCGCACGCCATCGCCACCGCCATCGCGGCCAAACCACCGACCGCCACGCAGGGCACGGTGAAGGCGATCTGGGAGTCGCTCGACAAGCCGTACCGCGCAGCGATGGATCACGGACTCATTTACACCCGGCTGGGCAACCCGATCGCCACGGCCGAACTCGCCGCACGTCCCCTGCCCAGAACGACGCCGCGGATCCGCTGATGGCCCACCCGCTTTCACGCCGCATCACCGACGTTTTCGACCTGGACCCGGCCGCGAACGCCATTCAATACGACGGTCGGTGGCACACCTGGGGCCAGGTCGCGGCGCTGGCCCGGCGCATCGGCGCGGTGTCCGCCGACACCCGCGTCGGCATCATGCTGCGCAACCAACCCGTCCACGTGGCGGCGCTGCTGGGCGTGCTCGGTGCCGGCGGTACCGTCGTCGTGATCAACCCGTCCCGCGGTGACGAGCGCACCCGCGCTGACATCGCCGCCCTCGAGCTGCCGGTGATCATCGGCCTGGCCGACGACATCGCCGCCCTGGCCGACCCCTCCCCCTCGACGACAACCGTGACGATCAGCGACATCGACACCGCGCCCGTGGTGACCGCCGCCGCTCGACCGGCCCGGGACACCGGACGGCCCGGGGTGGCGGTGTGGATGCTGACCAGCGGCACCACCGGACCGCCCAAACGGGTCGACCTCACCTACGACATGCTGGCCCGCAGCGTGATCGGGCCCGACCCCGAGAAATCCCCGGCGCCAACCGAACTGCGCCGCGGCGTGGCCATCGTCAACTCCCCGCTGGTGCACGTCGGCGGCGTGTACCGGGTGCTGCTGTGCCTTGCCGAGGCGCGGCCGTTCGTCCTGCTGCCCAGGTTCGACCTGCAGCGCTGGGCCGCCGCGGTGCGTGAGCACCAACCGCGCGCGGTATCACTGGTCCCGGCCGCGCTGCGCATGGTTCTGCATTCCGACCTCACCCGCGACGACCTGGCCGGCATCCGCGCGGTCACCTCCGGCACCGCCCCGCTGTCGGCCGACGACGCCGATGCGTTCACCGAGAAGTTCGGCATCCCGGTCCTCACCTCGTACGCCGCCACCGAGTTCGGCGGCGGCGTGGCGGGCTGGACCCTGGCCGACCACGACAAGTACTGGAAAGACAAGCGCGGCAGCGTGGGTCGGGCCAATCCGGGAGCCCGGCTGCGGGTCGTCGACGGGGACGGCACTCCCCTGCCTCCGGACCAGCAGGGCCTGCTCGAGGTCAAACCGGCGCAGTTCGACGCCGAGGCCGACTGGATACGCACCACCGACCTGGCCCGCATCGATGCCGACGGCTTCCTCTGGATCGTCGGTCGCGCCGATCAGGCGATCAACCGCGGGGGTTTCAAGGTGATGCCCGACGATGTCCGCACGGCGCTGGAGAGCCACCCCGCGGTACGCGGCGCGGCCGTGATCGGCATGCCGGATGACCGGCTCGGTGAAACTCCGGTGGCAATGGTCGAGTTGCGCGCCTCGGCACCGGTCGCCGAGCTCGCCGACCACCTGCGCGGACGGCTGGCCCGGTATGAGATCCCCACCACGATCGCGATCGTGGACGCCATCCCACGTACCCCGTCGGGCAAGGCGGATCTGGGGGCCGTTCGCGAGTACTTCTCCCGTGTCTGACACCCTCCCCGCCCTGCTACGGGCGGGTATCGACCACCCGCTGCTGATCTGTGACGACGAGCGGATCAGCTACGCCGAGGCCGAGTTCCGCTCCGCACGACTGGCCGGGGAACTCGTGACACTCGGTGCCGGGAAGGGCACGCACGTCGGGCTGCTCTATCCCAACGGCGCCGATTTCGTGGTGGCCATGCTGGCAGCGGCCAGAATCGGGGCCGTCGTGGTGCCGTTCTCGACGTTCCTCACCACCGCCGAGTTGCGGAGCCAGCTGCTCGACGCCGATGTCGAAATCATGCTGTCGGCCAAAGGCTTTCGCAACCACGACTATGCGGTACGGCTGTCAGAGGTCGTCAACGACGCGCCGTGCCTGCGTCACGTACTGCTCGAACCGTCCGGACCGACCGAGCCGGACCGGGAGCCGGTGACGGCTCTGCAGGCCGACGTCGACGCATCCGACGTGTTGGCCATCATCTACACCTCCGGGTCCACCGGTGCGCCCAAGGGCGTGGTGCACACCCACGGCGCGTTGCTGGCACATCAACGCAACCTGAACGCGATTCGCGGGCTCACCGCGACCGACCGGCTGTTCTGCAATTCACCGTTCTTCTGGGTCGGCGGGTTCGCGTTCGGGCTGCTGGCGACGATGGCCGCCGGAGCCACGCTGATCTGTTCGAACTCGACCGACGCCGAGGCCACCCTCGACCTGATCGAGGCCGAGAAGCCCACCATCACAAACGGTTTCCTCGCCGGAATCGCGCACCTCACTCGCCACCCGAGCCTGCCCGGCCGGAAGTTCACGGCGCGGCGCGGCAACCTCTACCCGATCATGGCGCCCGACTGCCGGCCCGCCGACCCGGAGCTGCGGCACAACATGCTGGGCATGACCGAAACCGGCAGCGTGGTGTTGATCGATACGGACGAGCACGATCAGCCCGAGCACCGGCGCGGCAGCTACGGCAGGCCCGCATCCGGATTCGAGACGAAGGTGCTGACCTCCGGCGAATTGTGCGTTCGCGGACCGTATGTCATGCAGGGCTACTACGGGCGCAACCGCGAGGACTGCTTCGACGCCGACGGCTGGTTTCACACCGGCGATCTGGTCCGCGTCGACGACGACGGATACTTCTACTTTCTGGGCCGGGCCGGCGCGATGATCAAGACCGCCGGCGCCAACGTCACTCCCGGCGAGGTCGAGCAGACGCTGGCGGCACTGGGTTATTCGGCCCATGTGCTCGGGCTGCCCGACGCCGAGCGGGGACAGGTGGTGGCCGCCGTGGTGGTCACCGACGATCCGGCCGGTTTCGACGAAGAAGCCGTACGCCGTGCCCTGCGACTGCGATTGTCGGCCTACAAAGTGCCACACCGGTTTACGACTGTGGCCCGGGAGGACGTACCCGTTCGGTCGAGTGGGAAGGTCGACACCACCGCACTGGCAGGACTGTTCGATGCCTGACGCCGCGCTCACCGTCGACACGGTGGTGCGCGACCGGGCCGCGACGCTCGCGTCGAAACCGATGGTGATCGACCCCGATGTCCGGATGTCCTACGCCGAACTCGAATCCGGCACGGCCACCCTGGCCGCCGGGCTCATCGCCGCGGGCGTCACCAAGGGCTCGCGGGTCGGCCTCATCATGCCCAACGGGGTGGACTGGGTGCGGATTGCCATCGCACTGATGCGGATCGGCGCGGTGCTGGTGCCGTTGAGCACGCTTTTGCGCCGCGCCGAGCTGGAGGACCAGCTGCGGATGGCCTCGGTGCAGTTCCTCGTTGCGGTCGAGGAGTTTCGCGGTCGTCGCTACCCCGTGGCACGCGACCGTCTCCCCGCGCTGCGCACCGTGTGGTCCACCGACGAAGTCCTGGCCTTCGCCGGACCGCGTGGTATGGCCGACGCGCTGTCTGCCCGGGTGCGCGAAAGCGACCCGATGGTGGTCATGTTCACCTCGGGAAGCAGCGGAGCGCCCAAGGGTACTGTCCATTCTCATCGAAATGGCCTGGGGGCGGTGCGTTCTGGACTGGATGCGCGCTGTATCTCCGCCAGCACCCGGCTCTATCTGCCCATGCCGTTCTTCTGGGTGGGCGGCTTCGGCGCCGGCATCCTCTCGGCACTGCTCGCCGGGGCCACCCTGGTCACCGAGCCGATCCCCCGACCCGATTCGACACTCGAGTTGCTCGAGCGCGAGCAGGTCACGCTGTTCCGAGGCTGGCCCGAGCAGGCCGAGTCACTGGCCCGGCACGCCGGCACCGCGAATCTCAGCGCCTTGCGGCCCGGAAGCCTCGAGGCGCTCCTGCCCGGCCACATGCGGTCGCGACCCGGAGCACGTGCGTCGCTGTTGGGGATGACCGAATCCTTCGGGCCGTACTGCGGATTCCGCGCGGACACCGACATGCCCGAATCGGTGTGGGGCAGCTGCGGTAAGCCGTTCGACGGCATGGACGTACGCATCGTCGACACCGAAACCGGCGCGCCAGTGCCCCCTGGCCAAACCGGGGCGATCCAGATCCGTGGCCCGCACGTGATGCGGGGCATCTGCCGGCGCAGCCGAGAGGACGTCTTCACCGCCGACGGCTACTACCCGACCGGCGACCTCGGCTATCTCGACGCCGACGGATACCTGTTCTACCGCGGCAGATCCGACGACATGTTCAAGGTCCGTGGCGCGACGGTCTATCCGAGTGAAGTGGCCCGAGCACTGCGATCCGTTTCCGGCGTCCGCGCCGCCTATGTGGTCAATGTCCCTGACGGCCAGTGTAATCGGGTCGGCGCGGTAGTGGTGGGTGACGGGCTGTCGGTCGAGGCGCTGCGCACCGACACTCATTCGGCCATCAGCTCGTTCAAAGTGCCAACACTGTGGCTCATCCTCTGCGAGGACGCCGTCCCGCGCGGGCCCACCGGGAAAGTCGACACCGACGCGGTGCGGGACCTGTTGAGGCGAACCGAGTCGCAATGAATAACCTGGCCGTCGTCGCCCCCCTCAGCTTTGCGAAGATCCACGCCAAGGAGGCAACAACGTGAAGCTCGGACTATCCACCCCCATCGTCATGCAGCACCCCGGAGAGTTCTCACCGTGGGAGGCCGACGCCGGTCCCGACGAGCTGGCGCTGATCGCCGAGGCCGCAGATGGATTGGGGTTTCACCACCTGACCTGCGCCGAGCACACCGGCATACCGGCCTCGGCCGCCGCGGTGCGCGGGACGGTGTACTGGGATCCGCTGGCCACCTTGTCCTTCCTGGCAGCCCGCACCCGACGCATCAGACTGGCTACCGCCGTGGTGGTGCTCCCCTATCACCACCCGGTGGCGCTGGCGAAGAGCTACGGCACCCTCGACCGGCTCAGCGGCGGGCGGGTGATCCTCGGTGTCGGCGTCGGATCTCTGACCGAGGAGTTCGAGCTGCTCGGTGTGCAGTTCGACGACCGCGGGACCGCGGCCGACCGGGACATCGCCCGGCTGCGGGCCGCGTGGGGTCAGCCGGTGGTCGACGGCTTCGCCATCGAACCGCACGCCACCACCACCGACCTTTCGGTCTGGGTGGGCGGGCGCACCAAGCGCTCGCTGCGTCGCGCTGTCGAATTGGGCACCGGCTGGATGCCTTTCGGCCTCTCGGCCGACACGATCGCCGAGTTTCTCGCGCCGCATGACCTGCCCGCGGGTTTCGACGTCGTCCTGTCCCCTGGTGTGTCGCTGGACCCGTTGGGCGAACCGGACGTCGCACGCGGGCGTCTGAGCCGGTTACGCGACGTCGGAGCCACCATCGCCAACTGCTCGGTGCAGGCCCGCAATGCCGAACACTTCTGCGAGCAGCTCGCGGCGCTGCAGGCGATCGGCGATTCGTTGTAGTGGGGCAATGTTTGAGATTGCGTACAGGGTCGTGAATCCACGAACTTCACGACCCTGTACGCAATCTCAACGGTTCACAATCACACGATGCCGTTGATCCGCAATTCGGCGATCTGCGCCGGGTCGTAGCCGATCTCGCCGAGCACCTCGTCGGTGTGCTCGCCCAACAGTGGAGCCCGCCGGCGGATCGTTCCCGGCGTCGCCGACATCCGGAACGGCGTCTCGATGATCGGCACGTCGCGCGACGCGCCGGGGAACGGCACCCGCCGGAGATACCCCATGGCCTGCACATGCGGATCGTCGAGGACGTCCTGCGTGGAATGCAGCGGCGCGGCGGGCATTTTCACCTTCTCCAAGAGTTCCAGCACCTCGGCCTTGGTCTTGTCGGCACACCATGCGGACATGATGTCGTTGAGGATGTCGCCGTTGGCCCAACGGATATCGTCGTTGGCGAAACGCGGATCGTCGAACAACTCCTCGCGACCGACCAGTCGGCACCACCGTTTGAACATCGGCTGGCCCGCCACCTGCAACAGCACCCACTGATCGTCGGCGGTGCGATACAGATCGCACGGCGCCACCGAAGCACCCTGGTTGCCCATACGCGGCTTGTCCACCTGAAGCAACTCGCGCTCGATGAGAAAGGCGTTCGACAGCATAAGCGCGGTCGGCAACAGCGCACCCTCGACGTGCTGACCCTGGCCGGTACGGTCGCGGTGATACAGCGCCATCATCACCCCGATCGCCAACGTCAAGGCCGTCCCGAAGTCCGCGTACGGCACCACGGTTCGGATCGGCTGATCCGGCAGCCCCTGCCGGTACACGGCCCCCGACATCACCTGTCCGGCGCCGTCGAACCCGATCTTTTCGCTGTACGGCCCGCCCTCGCCGTACGCCGTGGCGCTGGCCAGGATGATGTCGGGCTTGATCTCCTTCAGCGTCTCGTAGTCCAGCCCGCTGGCCCGCATCCCGGCCGCGGGCATGTTGGCGATCACGATGTCGGCCTGCGCCACCAGCCGGCGGGTGATCTCGGCACCTTCGGCTGTGGTGGAGTCCAGCGTCAGCGAACGCTTGTTGCGGTTGCACTGCAGGAAGGTCCCGCCTTCACCACCTTCGGTGACGGCCTGCACCCAACGGTCCTCCCCGCCTTCACGTTTCTCCACCCGCAGCACATCGGCACCCATGTCGGCCAGGATCGCGCTGCACCACGGTGCGGCGATGAACCGGCCGTAGTCGAGTACCCGGACCCCGTCGAGAACCCCCGCCATGCGCCCACCCTTCTCCAACTTCGCTACTCCAGGACGCCCATGCGGTGGAGGTGTTCGGTCAGCGGCTTGGACGCCGCGCACAGGTGCTCGGCCATGGCGTCGCGGGCCGCATCCCCATCGCGCGCCTTCAGTGCGGCCAGGATCCGGCGGTGGTCGTGGGTGGACTGCTCGGGCCAGCCTTCGACAGTCGGATACACCGATTCCAGTGCGTACCGGGTGATCTGGGACATCAGCTGGGCGAGCTTCGGCGACTCGGCCGACCTGTTGACGCCGCGGTGGAACGCGTGGTTGAGCCGGACCGCCGCATCATGATCGTCGCGCGCATAGGCGTCTTCCAGCTCACGCTGGATCCGGTCGAGTTCGTCGAGTTGAGCGTCGCTGATCTGGCCGGCGGCCCGTGCCGCCAGCTGGCCGCCGATATGGGCCTGCACGCCGGCCACGTCGTCGATGTCACGGCGGGTGACCGGCAATACCAGAAACCCACGCCGGGGCTGCTGGGTCAACAGACCTTCGGCCCGCAAGCCGAACAACGCCTCCCGCACCGGCGTGACGCTGATACCCAGTTCATCCGCGAGCTGCTCGAGCCGAATGTAGTTCCCGGCCGGATAGCTGCCATCGAAGATCCTGCGCCGGATCAGCCGCGCCACATCCTCGGCGAGCTGTGGCCGCGAGGCGAAATCGGGTATGGACACGGCTCAGACCTGGTAGTCGGAGAGCAGCCGCTTGCTGATGATGTTCTTCTGGATCTCGCTGGTGCCCTCACCGATCAGCAGGAAGGGAGCGTCGCGCATGAGCCGCTCGATCTCATACTCCTTGGAGTAGCCGTACCCGCCGTGGATCCGGAAGCTCTGCTGGGTGACCTCCGAACAGAATTCGCTGGCCAGGTACTTGGCCATGCCGGCGGCGACATCGTTGCGCTCGCCGGAGTCCTTGAGCCGGGCGGCGTTGACCATCATCAGGTGAGCGGCCTCGACTTTGGTTGCCATCTCGGCCAATTGGAACGCCACGGCCTGGTGTTCGGCGATCGGCTTGCCGAAGGTCTCACGCTGCTGGGCGTAACGGACCGCGAGTTCGAACGCGCGGATTCCGACACCGCAGGCCCGGGCCGAGACGTTGACGCGCCCGACCTCGACGCCGTCCATCATCTGAAAGAAGCCCTGGCCGGTGACGCCACCGAGCACGTCGTCAGCACTGGCGCGGTAGCCGTCGAAGATCAGCTCGGTGGTGTCGATGCCCTTGTAGCCGAGCTTGTCGAGTTTGCCCGGAATCGTCAGGCCGGGAACCACTTCGCCGAAGCCGGTGGGCTTTTCGACCAGGAAAGCGGTCAGGTTGCGATGCGGTTTGTCGGCACCTTCGTCGGTGCGTACCAGCGCGGCCACCAGGGTGGAGCTGCCACCGTTGGTCAGCCACATCTTCTGACCGTTGATCACGTAGTCGCCGTCGGGCTGTTTGACCGCCCGGGTACGGATGGCCGCCACATCCGAACCGAGTTCCGGTTCGGACATCGAGAACGCACCACGGGTCTCGCCGGTAGCCATGCGGGGCAGGAACTTCTGCTTCTGAGCGTCGGTTCCGTGCTGCCGGATCATGTACGCCACGATGAAATGGGTGTTGATCACCCCCGACACACTCATCCAGCCACGGGCCAGTTCCTCGACGCACAGTGCGTAGGTGAGCAGCGACTCGCCGAGCCCGCCGTACTCCTCGGGGATCATCAGCCCGAACAGGCCCATGTCCTTCATCTGGTCGACGATGGCCTGCGGATAGGTATCGGAGTGCTCCAGCTCCTGGGCGGTCGGGATGACCTCCTTGTCGACGAATTGCCGTACCGTCGCGACGATCTCGGTCTGGAACTCGGTGAGGCCCAGCGTCTGGGCGAGTCTGGTCACGATGCCACCCTTTCGAAGATGGCGGCCAGCCCCTGGCCTCCGCCGATGCACATGGTCTCCAGCCCGTAGCGGGCCTGACACCGATCCAGTTCGCGGGCCAGCGTGGCGAGCATCCGCCCGCCGGTCGCCCCGACCGGATGCCCCAGCGAGATCCCGGAGCCCCGGACGTTGGTGCGCTCGAAGTCGGCCTCGCCGAACTTCCACTCCTTCATCACGGCCAGGGCCTGGGCGGCGAAGGCCTCGTTGAGTTCGATCAGATCGATATCGCTCAGCTGCAGATCAGCCTTGGCCAAGGCCACCTCGGTGGCCGGCACCGGGCCGATGCCCATGACCTTGGGTGCGACGCCCGCCGAACCCCACGACACCATGCGCACCAGTGGCCGCAAGCCGAGCTCGGCCGCCTTCTCCGGGGTGGTGACAATGCACATCGATGCCGCGTCGTTCTGACCGCTGGAGTTTCCCGCCGTCACGGTGGCGTCCGGGTCCTGCTTGAGCAGAACGGGTTTCAGCGTGGCCAGGGCTTCGACCGTGGTATCGGCGCGGGGGTGCTCATCGGTGTCGATGACCGTCTCGCCTTTGCGAGAGCGGACGGTGACGGGAATGATCTCCTCGGCCAGCACGCCGGACTGTTGGGCCGCCACCGCGTTGCGGTGCGAGCGCACCGCGAGCTCGTCCTGCTCGGTGCGGCTGATGCCGTATTCGCGGCGCAGGTTCTCGGCCGTCTCCAGCATTCCGCCCGGCACCGGATAGAACTGCCCACCGGCCGTGGTGCGGCCGCGCGCCAGCCCGTCGTGAATCTGGACACCGGTACGCGCTCCGCCCCAGCGCATATCGGTCGAATAGAACGCGACGTTGCTCATGCTCTCGGCGCCGCCGGCCACCACGAGATCGTTGTCGCCGCTGCGCACCTGCAGGCAGGCCTGGATCACGGCCTGCAGCCCGGAGCCGCATCGCCGGTCGACCTGCATGCCGGGCACCGTCACCGGCAACCCGGCATCGAGCGCCACCACGCGGCCGATGGCCGGGGCCTCACTGTTGGGATAGCAGTGGCCCAGAATCACGTCCTGCACCTGCTCTGGTGCCACACTGGTTCGCTCCAGCAGTCCCTTGAGTGCGGCGACACCGAGTTCGACGGCGGTCAAGGACGCGAACATCCCGCCGTAGCGGCCGATCGGGGTGCGAACCGGTTCGCAGATGACCGCGTCGCGGGTCGTCATACGTGCCGACCGCCCGTCACCTCGAGCACGGTGCCGGTCATGTACGACGACAGGTCGCTGGCCAAAAACAGCGCGACCTTGGCGACCTCGTCCGGTTCACCGGCGCGACCCATCGGGATTTCGGCCAGCTTCTGATCCCAGATCCGTTGCGGCATGGCCTCGGTCATCGCCGAGCGGATCAGCCCGGGCTGGATGGCATTGACCCGCACACCCAGATGCGCGAGTTCCTTGGCCGAGGCCTTGGTCATGCCGACGATGCCGGCCTTGGCCGCCGAATAATTGGTCTGGCCGACCAGTCCGACCTTGCCCGAGATCGAGGACATGTTCACGATCGCGCCGCGCTTGTTCTCGCGCATGATCGCCGCGGCCGATTTGGTGCCGTTCCACGTGCCCTTGAGGTGTACCGCGATGACCTGGTCGAACTGCTCCTCGGTNGCCCGCGGCCGGGTGCACATCGCCGCCCTGGCCGTCGGATCCGCCCAACGCGCGCTCGACGAATCCGTCGCCTACGCCGCCGCGGCCACCCAGGGCGGCCAGCCGATCGGCAGCTTTCAGCTGGTGCAGGCGATGCTCGCCGATCAGCAGACCGGAGTGATGGCCGGCCGGGCATTGGTGCGCGATGCCGCCGCCAAGTGGGTATCGGGTGAGGACCGTCGTATCGCCCCCTCGGCGGCCAAGCTGTTCTGCACCGAAATGGCAGGCGACGTGGCCGATCTCGCGGTGCAGATCCACGGCGGCACCGGCTACATGCGCGAGGTCCCGGTCGAGCGCATCTATCGGGAAGTCCGGCTGCTGCGTCTCTACGAGGGCACCAGCGAGATCCAGCGACTCATCATCGGCGGTGGGCTGGTCAAAGCCGCCCAACGCCAACTCTGAATTCCCCCAACACTCAAGGAGATTCCATGTCCGAGCGGCTCGCCGGAAAGGTCGCCTTCATCACCGGAGCTGCCCGTGGTCAGGGCCGCGCGCATGCAGTCCGGATGGCCAACGAGGGTGCCGACATCATCGCCGTCGACATCGCCGGCCCACTGCCGCCCAGCGTGCCCTACGACTCGGCCACTCCCGACGATCTGGCCGAGACCGTCCGCCTGGTGGAGGCCACTGGCAAGCGCATCCTCGCCACCGCCGCCGACACCCGCGACCACGACGCGCTGAAGACCATCGTCGGCAAGGGCGTCGCCGAGTTCGGCCGGCTCGACGTCATCGTCGCCAACGCGGGCATCACGGTGCCCGAACCGTGGAACGAGACCACCCCCGAATCCTTCCGCGACGTCATGGACATCAACGTCACCGGCACCTGGAACACCGTAATGGCTGGCGCCCAGCACATCATCGACGGTGGCCGCGGCGGGTCGATCATCCTGATCAGCTCGGCGGCCGGGATCAAGATGCAGCCGTTCATGGTGCACTACACGGCAAGCAAGCATGCCGTGGCCGGGATGGCCCGAGCCTTCGCGGCCGAATTGGGCAAGCACAAGATCCGGGTCAACAGCCTGCATCCGGGTGCGGTCAACACCCCGATGGGTACCGGAGACATGCTGGCCGCGCTCAACCGGGCCAACGACACCAACCCCGGTCTGATGCAGATGGTGACACCGTTCCTGCCGGACTACATCGCCGAGCCCGAGGACATCGCCGATGCCGCAATCTGGCTGGCCAGCGACGAGTCTCGGTACGTCACCGCCAGCCGGGTGGCCGTCGACTTGGGTTCCACCCAGTTCTAGGGCGACATGCCCAGCCCGATGAGCACGGACTTCGCCGATTCGCTTGCCGCCGGGTTGACTGCTTACGGTGACCGTGCGCCCGGGTGACGTCGCGGCGCTGTACACGGGGTAGGTCTAGGTCAACGCCGGGCGCAACGTCCGGGTCAGGAACTTCAGCTGATCGTCGGCGGCCGTGTCGAACCAGTCGTGGCCCGGCCAGACGTCGAAGTGGTCGCAGGGGTAGTGGTGCACCTGTGCCCGAGCCTGCACGGCCGTCTTCATCACCGAATTGGCCGGCACGAACCGGTCGAAGTCGGCAATCTGGATCAGCACAGGGCATTTCAGCGCCTTGGCCGCGGCGCCCGTGCGGATCTGCACCAGTTCCATCCCGATGGCCGAATCGACCTCGTTACGCCAGGTCGGCCCGGCGATCGCCCGATAGCTGTCGTAGGCACCGTCGAGGGCCAGAGCTCCGGCCTCCCCCGGCCGAGCCGCCAGCGGCATCAACGTCGGGCGACCGCCCGCCGCCACCGCCACGCGGCTCTTCACGCCCGCCAGTGTCCATCGCAACGCGGAGGCCACATCGCGGTGGGCCACCGCGGCACGGCTGGCGGCCAGCCCGCTGGTCAACGGGGTCATGCCGATCACGGCGGCCACCTCCGGGCACTGGGCGGCCACTCGCAGCACATGGCTGCCCGAGAACGAGGAGCCCCACAACACGGCCCGCGAACCATCGACACCTGGCAGCCGCTGAGCCGCGGCCAGAGCCGCACCATAGTCGGCCATCTGCCGCTCGACCGAAACACTTTGCCGCGGTTGCCCATCGGAGGACCCGAAGCCGCGGTAATCGAACGCCACCACATCGAGTCCGGCCGCGCTGAATCGTTCGGCGAACGGGGCCAGCCCGGAATCCTTGGTGCCGCCGAACCCGTGGGCCATCACCACCACCGGCCGTCCGGCCGGACCCGCGAAGGTGTCGCCGTCGGCGGGGAAATGCCAAGCGCTGCAGCGCTCACCACACGAGTAGAAGGCGATTTCGGTGTAGGTCACGCGGGAGCTCCCGCAGTCACGCGGGCGTGGTGTGCCGTGGCCCGCCGCGCACCCGCAGGAAGTTCGCGGGTCCGGATGTCGTGCTCGTAGAGGAAGTAATCCACCTGCTGTGTGTGGCGGGGCCGGTCGGTGCAATGTCCGGCGTGCAACTGCTGATCGGCGTCGATCGCACGTTCCATCTGTTCCACCGGCGGCAGGGCGTACCGCCCGACCGCGTAGGCCGCCAACAGCCTGGACTGGCATTCCACGAACGGGAACAGGGTCGGGATCGCCTGCGCGAAACCCATGAACGCCACATCGTCCATCCCGGGCTTGAACATCCGCTTGTAGAGCCGGATGTGGTTGCCGGGAGCACTGATCACGTCCGAGTCGAAGAACGGGAACGTGATGTTGTAGCCCGTCGCGTAGACGATCACGTCGAAATCGTCGTGGGTGCCGTCCTCGAAGTACACGGTCGTGCCGTCGAGCCGGGACACGTTGGGTTTCGGGTGAACATCGCCTGACCCGAGGCGCAGCGGCAGTTCGACCGACTGCGTCGGATGGGCTTCGAACAGCTTGTGGTTCGGGGCGGGCAGGCCGTACTTCGTCGGATCGGTGCCGAGCACGGGCGCGAGCATCTGGGCCATCTTGCGCTGCCAGGACAGCGGCAGGTACGGATTGGTCCGGAAGAGCTTGTCACCCGGTTGTCCGGCAATGTATTTCGGCACGATCCAGGCGCTCGACCGGGTGGACAACGTCACCTGGTTCTGCAGCGACCTCGACGACAGCTCGACGGTGATGTCGGCAGCGCTGTTCCCGATGCCCACCACCAGGATCCGCTTGCCGGTCAGCTCGAGCGGCTCCTGCGGATCGATGTAGTGGTGGGAATGGATCGTTTCTCCGGTGAACGTCCCGGGAAATTCCGGCAGCCGCGGATCCCAGTGGTGACCGTTGGCGACGACCAGCAGGTCGAATTCGCGCCGGGCGCCCGCCTGATCCTCGATGACCCAACCGCCTCCGTCCCGACGGGCGGCATGCACGACACCGTTGGTGAACTCGATGTGGTCCAGTAGCCCGAAGGCGCTCGCATAGGCGTCCAGGTAGGACTTGACCTCGGAGTGGTGCGGGAACGACGGGTAGTGCTCCGGAATCGGAAAGTCCTTGAACGACAACCGATGCTTGCTGGTGTCGATGTGCAGCGACCGGTATGCGCTGCTGTGCCCGTTCGGGTTGCCGAAGGCCCAGTTTCCACCGATGCGGTCCGACGTCTCGAACGTCGTGTATGGCACCCGGTAGTCCTTGAGCATCTTCCCGGCGGTGAGCCCACTGATACCGGCGCCGATGATCGCCGTCCGCGGCGGTGAATGCTGCAGCACAGTGCTCCGTTCACGTTGTGATGCAGAACACTAACAGCGGGGTTTGACGGGCGTCAACGAACTCTGACAAGTGTCAGAGTCGCGCGCGACCCGGTAAATTCTCGGCGGAAACTCAGCCGATGAAGCGGATGATCGACTCGGCGACCGCTGCGGGCTTGTCCGAACCCTCGATCTCGACGGTCACGGTCATGGTCGCCTGCACCGCGCCGCTGAGCGAAGCGACCTCGGCGATCGCTGCCCGCGCCCGCACCTTCGACCCGACTCGCACCGGGGTGATGAACCGAACCTTGTTGTAGCCGTAGTTGATCGCCATCGCGATGTTGTCGACGCGATACAGCTGATGGGTGAAATGCGGCAGCAGCGACAAGGTCAACAGGCCGTGCGCGATGGTGCCACCGAAGGGACCGCCGGCAGCCTTGTCCGGGTCGACGTGAATCCACTGATGGTCATCGGTTGCGTCGGCGAACAGATTCACCCGCTCCTGGGTGATCTCCATCCACTCGGTCGGACCCAGCTCGCTGCCCGCTGCCGCCACGAACTCGTCAAGACCGTTGAAGACTTTCACGCTCACTCCTCTCGAACCGTGGTCAGAAGACTACGGTCTGATTCCCGAACCGGATCACGCGGTCCTCACAGTGCCACAGCACCGCACGCGACAACACCAGCCGCTCGACGTCCGCACCCAGGCGCACCAGATCACTCACCGAATGGCGGTGGTCCACCCGAACCACGTCCTGCTCGATGATCGGCCCCTCGTCGAGGTCGCCGGTCACGTAATGCGCTGTCGCACCGACCAACTTGACGCCGCGTTCCTTGGCCCGGCGATACGGCGCCGCGCCGATGAACGCCGGGAGGAACGAGTGATGGATGTTGATCAGCGGACAGCCCACCGCGTCGAGGAACTCGGTGGTCAGAATCTGCATGTACCGCGCCAGCACCACCAGATCGACGTTCCCGCGCAATAACTCGAGCAACCGTTGTTCGGCTTCGGGGCGATTGTCCGGGGTCGCCGGAACGTACAGGTACGGCACCCCGAACGCCCGCACCTGCTCGGCCAGGTCGGGATGGTTCGAGATCACCATGACCACCGACATGTCGAGTTCGCCGCGCCGGTTGCGCCACAACAGATCCAGCAGACAGTGGTCCTCGCGGGAGGCCATCAGTGCCACCCGCTTGGGTTTGGCTGCCTCCGTCAGCCGGAAGTCCATCTCGAACGGCTCGGCCACCCGCCTGTGGAAATCACGTTCGAGTTCGTCACGAGCCGCGGCCAGGCCGGGCAGGTGGAAGATCGTGCGCTGGATGAACGTACCGCCGGATTGCTCGGTGGAGTGCTGATCGAGCGACACGATGTTGGCTCCGGCGCCGGTGAGGAAGCCACTGATGGCGGCGACCAGCCCGGGCCGGTCAGCGCAGCGCAGCAATAACCGACCGATGTCCTGGGTCGGTAGGGCGGTTGCTTTCGGGTACTCCTGTGTCATCACCACCAGAATCTCACCTGCGCTCCGCGACGGTGACACAACCCGCCTGCCCATCACCGACCCGAAAGGGGCGGGGCGGCGCAACGTCGATCGCCATTCACCCCGGCGTGCTATCTCCGAGGACTGGCTGAGCGCCGTGACAGCAAAAGCTCGCACAGCCGCGACGGACCGACGGTTTCCACGTTGACGTCAATTCGAAATTTTTGCCAGGTACCGGTTCAACGCGCATATTCGGGCATAAATGGCCAATCTCCTATTTGCCAAAATTGCATGTACCCGTGAGTAAATCCATGGCCGGCGCGCAGAATTCATCGCACCACTGGACAAGATTTCTCGGCTCGCTGGAATTTCACGACGACGCGGCGCAATACTCATCACACGTATTCGCACGACCGTTCTCCACAACAAAACCAGCCGTCCTGTCGGAAGGCACGGCTGACCGACGAAATGGATTGCAGATGACCGCTCCCCAACTCGATGACGCCGGCCGCACCTCCGTGACATTGGACGAAAGCCCGACCTGGTGGGACCCCGACAGCGAGTGCACGATCGTGGTGGCCCGACCGGGCACGGAGCGCGAACTGTGGACCGAATACGTCCGCGGGGCGCAGGCGAACTACCGCAAACACGGCGTGGAACAAGCGCTGGACCCGAAAGCCCTACGGACAGGCGGCGATACCGCACTATTCTGCGTCGGGATCAACGGTGCGGGCCAAGTTGTCGGCGGACTGCGCGCAAAGGGACCGTACCTCAGCGCCGAAGAAAGCCACGCAATCGTCGAATGGCAAGGGCAGCCCGGGCTCGACTCAGTACGAAAAATGATTGCCGACCGCGTGCCGTTCGGAGTGGTCGAGATGAAGACGGCCTGGGTATGCGACGACCCCGAACAGAGCCGCGCACTCACCGATACGCTGGCACGTATGCCGTTGCACGCCATGACACTCTTGGACATTCAGTTTGCCATGGCCACCGCGGCGGCTTACGTCTTGAAACGGTGGCTGTCCTCGGGCGGGGTACTGGCGTCGAAAATCCCCGCGACGCCGTACCCGGACGAGCGATACCAGACGAAGATGATGTGGTGGGATAGCCGGACGTTCGCCAGCCACGCCGATGCGGGTCAGCTGGCGCGGTACTTCACCGAGGCACAGCGAATCGGCCCACACCCGAACGCTCAGGGCTTCGACGCCCTTGTGAGCTCGACGGCCGGGCGATGATCAACGAGAACACACGACAAATCAATCCCACCGACATCGAGAATTCCGAATTGAACGAACTCAACGACCCTGATCAACATCAGCCGATCTTCGTCGAATCCGAATCCACGCTCGACCGATTGCGTCAGGACCCGCGCATCGCGGTCGTCGATCAATGCCGCCAACAACAGCGGGCACTGCTCGAACTCGTGCCCGCGGTCGACGCCGAATTGCTCGACGAGCCCGCCCGGTGGGTCTACTACCCGTGGCGCCGATCGCTGGTCCATCTCCTTGGCCCCGTCGCGTTCAACCGGCTGCGCCTCGACCGCAACCGCAATCTGATCAGCGCCGAGGAACAGCGCCGGCTGTCGCGCCTGCGAATCGGCGTCGTCGGACTCAGCGTCGGGCATGCCATCGCTCACAACCTCGCGGTGGAGGGACTGTGCGGCGAGATCCGCCTCACCGATTTCGACGAACTCGAGTTGGCCAACCTCAACCGGGTGCCGGGCACCGTGTTCGACCTCGGATTGAACAAGGCCGTGGTGGCGGCCCGCAGGATCGCCGAGATCGACCCGTACCTCAGGGTTCGCATCGATCGACTCGGGGCGGTGCAGGAGTCCATCGACCAGTTTCTGACCGGCCTCGATGTCGTGGTCGAGGAATGCGACTCGCTGGACGCGAAAGTCCTTGTCCGCGAGGCGGCCCGGGCCCGCCGGCTGCCGGTGCTGATGACCACCGGTGACCGCGGGCTCCTGGACGTCGAACGGTTCGACCTGGAACCCGCACGCCCGATCCTGCACGGCCTGCTCGGCGACATCGCGGCTCCTGACCTGGCCGGGCTGAGCAGCAAGGACAAGGTGCCGCACGTGCTGCGGATCCTTGACGCGCCCCAGCTGTCGGCCCGGATGGCGGCGTCGCTGGTGGAGGTCGGCAAGACGCTGACCACCTGGCCACAACTGGCTGCCGAGGTCGTGCTGGGCGCCACCGTCGTCGCCAACGCCGTGCGACGCATCGGTCTTGGCGAGCCGATGCCGTCCGGGCGGGTGCGCGTCGACGTCGCCGACGCACTCGACCGCATCGGCGACCCTCTGGCCAACCCCGCCACACCGGCGCCGGCCATCACCGCGCCGGCAGGCACCGCCGCACCGGCCGGCCTGGCCGACATCCTGGCCGACGCGGCGTCCCGCGCACCCTCGGGTGGCAACATCCAGCCATGGCACATCGAGGCCACCGACAACCGGATCAGCCTGCGCCTGGCCACGAAGTACACCACGGCAATGGACGTCGGATACCGCGGCAGCGCAGTGGCGCTGGGCGCGGCGGCGTTCAACGCGCGGGTGGCCGCCGCGGCGCACGGGCTGACCGGGCAGGTGCATTGGTCACGCGGAGACGAGGGCACTCCCCTGTTCGGGATCGCGGAGTTCTCCCCGGGCGACGCACCCGAGCTGGCCGAGCTCTACGAACCCATGCTGGCCCGGGAGACCAACCGGTTGCGTGGTACGTCGGCGCCGATTGACGCCGACGTGCTCGACGGCCTGCGCAGCGCAGCCCGCGAGCAGGGTGGCGAACTGTCGATCCTCCATGACCGGGCCCAGATCGAAACCGCCGCAGGCATACTCGCCGAAGCCGATCGCATCCGCTATCTGACGCCGACCCTGCATCGGGAGATGATGTCGGAACTGCGCTGGCCCGGAGACCCGGATCCCGATGCAGGCATCGATGTCACGACGCTGGGCCTGGATCCGGCCGACTTGGTCGTGCTCGACATCTTGCGCCGGCCCGAGGTGATGGCGAAGCTGGCGGATTGGAACGCGGGGGCGGCGCTCGGTGAGGACACCTACGAACGCGTCACGTCCAGCTCGGCGCTCGCGGTCGTCTCGGTTCGGGGTCGCCGGCTGACCGACTATGCGCTGGGCGGATCGGCGGTCGAGGCCGTCTGGGTCGGCGCCCAGCGCCACGGGCTCGCGGTCCAGCCCGTCTCGCCGGCCTTCCTCTATGCGCACGACGACAACGACCGGCAGGGGCTCTCCCCCGGCCACGCCGATGCGCTGCGTGACCTGCAGTACGATTTCCGCAGGCTGACCGGCACCGAGCGCGACGAGTCACAAGCACTGGTGCTCAGGTTGTCCTATGCACCGCGTCCGACCATACGGAGTCGACGCCGGGCCCGAGCGGGTTCGACGCCACAGTACGGCTGAGGCAGGTGCTGAGGTATAGGCGGAGGTATCTGGTGCCAGGCAGCCTCGAACTGCTCGTCACATCGGTCGCCACGCAACTCATGGCGGTCGACGCCGCGACCTCGGTCGCGGTGAGCCAAGAGGTGCTGGCAGAGCTGGTCTCGTTCTTCGACGTCGACGTGAGCTTCCTACGTCACAACGACCACAAGGCACACGCGACGCGCCTGGTAGCCGAGTGGCCCCCGCGCCCCCCGGACAGCCATACCGACCCCATCGCGGTCATCCATTTCGCCGATGCCGACCCGGTGTTCGCGATGGCCGAGCATCTCAAGGAACCGGCGGTGTTCCGTCCGGAACCGGCCACCGACGATTACCAGCGCACCATCGAGGCCGGGCGCCACATCCCGACCACCTCGATGGCGTGTGTGCCCTTGTTGTCCGGCGACGTCACCACCGGGGTCCTGGGGTTCGTCAAGTTCGGCGACCGCGAGTGGTTACCCGCGGAACTCAACGCGCTCAAGGCGATTGCCTCGTTGTTCGCCCAGGTGCAGGCGCGCATCGAGGCCGAGGACCGGTTGCGGTACCTGGCGGATCACGACCATCTCACCGGGCTGCACAACCGCAGGGCTCTGATGGCGCACCTGAAGGCCCGCCTGGCCCCCGGTCAGCCCGGCCCGGTCGTCGTGATGTTCTTCGACCTGGACCGGTTGAAGGCCATCAACGACTATCTGGGCCACACGGCCGGAGATGCGTTCATCAGCATCCTGGCCCAGCGGTTGCAGCGCGGCGACGACCAGCCGAAGTTGATCGCGCGGCTCGGCGGCGACGAGTTCGTCGTGGTGCCCGCGGCCTCCATGACGGCCGAGGAGGCGACCTCACTCGCCTACCGGCTTCAGTCGGTGTTGCGCGAGCGGGTGACGATCGATGGCGAGATGCTCACCCGCACGGTCAGTATCGGTCTGGCCGAGGGCATCCCAGGCCGCGACTCCACCTCAGATCTGCTCAACCGCGCCGATCATGCCGTGCTGACCGCGAAGAACTCCGGAGGCAATCGCGTCGCGGTGTTCTCCGATGCGATGGCGATGGAGATCGATTTCCGCAACGACATCGAGTTGCACCTGCAGAGCGTGATCGAGAGCGGCGCACTGGTGCTGCACTACCTTCCCGAGATCGACATGCGCACCGGGGAGGTGCTGGCCGCCGAGGCGTTGGTCCGCTGGCAGCATCCGACCCGCGGTCTGCTCTCCCCCGACTCCTTCATCGGCGTGGCCGAATCCATCAACCTGGCCGGGGAACTGGGCCGCTGGGTGCTGCGGAACGCGTGCGCCGAGTTCGCCCGGTGGCGGTCCAACGGCGTCGGCCGCAACATCGTGCTGCGGATCAACGTCTCTCCCGTTCAGCTGGTGACCGACGGATTCGTCGCATCGGTGGCGAGCATCATGCAGGAATTCCGCCTGCCCCGCGGATCGGTGTGTCTGGAGATCACCGAGAGCATCGTGGTGCAGGACATCGAGACCACCCGCACGACGCTCACCGGTCTGCACAAGGTGGGCGTCCAGGTGGCCATCGACGACTTCGGCACCGGCTACAGCGCGCTGTCGCTGCTGAAGTCGCTGCCGGTGGACACCCTCAAGATCGACCGCAGTTTCGTCGCCGGCCTCGGAGCGGACCCGGGCGACCTGCCGATCGTGCGCGCGGTGATCGCCCTCGCCGGGGCGTTCGGCCTACAACTGGTGGCCGAAGGCGTGGAGACCGAACGGGCGGCGCTGACGCTGCTGCGCCACGGCTGCTACCGGGCCCAGGGCTTCCTGCTGTCCAAGCCGATCCTCGGCCACGAGATGGCCGCGCTACTGGCCAAGGGACGGGTACCGGTGCATTTCTCGGCTTCGCCGCGCATGTGAACGACCCGATTCGCGCCCCGAGTCCTGCACCCGAGCCGGACGGCAGTAGTCCGATCGCGCGCCGCCGTCGTCCGGGGCCAGCAGTTCCACCCGGCCGAATCGGCTGGCGCTGTAGCCCACCAGGCCCACCTGCAACGGCTTTCCCGGCTCGAGGAGCCGGCCGGCCGAACCGGCATCGTGGGCTTCGGTCGATATGGCCACACCGTGGCGGGAGCGCAGGGCCAGTGGGCCGTCGGCCGTCGCGAGCACGATTCCGAGTACCTCGCCCTCCTCGAACACGATGCGCTGCAAGGTGCTGTTCTCCGACGTCGGGATCCGGCGCTCGCGCACCTGCGTCGACAACCAGTCGCCGAGCAGCGATGCCGCGTCGGTGGCCGCGGCAGGCTCGAGCAGGCCGAGCACCTTGACCTGTATCTCCTCGCCCGTGCCGGTCTTCATGGGGCTCGTGCCACGGTCGGCCAACCGCGTGTAGAGCACACCGTATGGCGACGCCAGGCATTGCTGCGCCCATTCCTGCAGCCGAGCACCGTAGAACGGCGCGATCCGTCCGCGCCCGGAAACCGGAGTCCATTCACTGACCGGCCGGACCATCAGGNCCGGGCGATGTGCACGTCGAGCCCCGCGTCGGCGGCGGCGACGGCCGCGGCCAACGCCCCGAAGCCCGAGCCACAGCAAACGACGTCGACTTCGTCATCCCACATCGGCTAGCGACGCTCCAAGGAGGTCTGCCGGTGAGACGTCAAATCTGAATCCAATTGGGAGCAAACAGAAAAGAGGGTCACCATGGCCCGCACCGGGATTCGAGGGGGATTGCCGGTGCAGGCCATGGCAACGCTTTCAGGATAGCCCTTGGCTACCGCCGACCGCCAACGGGTGGCGCTCGCCACAGGGGCCGCAGCCGTGGCGGAGGCCACAACCGGGCACGCAACCCGCGACGAACCAAGAGTTATCACGCTAAGCACGATACATACCTTTAGAATGTTATGCACGTACGGTGAAGACTTTGAGTCTGCTGAGAGTGGCGGCGAGATCAGGACAGCCCGCCCGGCGACCAGAGTCAGGAAGGCTCCGCGGTGACTGACCAGCTCGACCGGCGAGCAGAGCTGACCCGCCTCCAGATCCTGCAGGCGGCGGCGCGCCAGTTCTCCCACACGCCCTACAGCCTGGTCAGCCTCGATGACATCCTGGCCGATGCCGCCGTCACCAAAGGCGCGTTGTACTTCCACTTCCGGTCCAAGCACGCGCTGGCCATCTCGATCGTCGAGCACCGCACCGAGCTGGGCCACAAGGCGGTCGAGGAAGTCCTGGCCCGCAACCTGTCCGGAGCCGAAACGCTGATCGACCTCTCCTGCCTGGTGGCAGCCGAAGACATCGCCGATCCGATGGCCCGGGCCTGCCTGAACCTGATCGAGTCCATCGGCCGCACCGACGACCTCGGCCCGCGGGCGCTCGCCGAGTGGGTGCAGGGTTTCGCCGGCATCGCCAAACGTGCCATCGGTGAGGGCGATTTCACCGCCGAGACCGACCCCGAGTCGGTCGCCCGGTTGCTGGTGTCGATCTATCTGGGCGTGCGCCAGACCAGCGATCTCGACGACCCCCGCCGGTTCCTCACCGATCTCGAGCACAGTTGGCGGCTGGCGCTGCCCGGATTCGTCGAACCCGAGCGGCTCGGGTACCTCAAGCAGTACATCCGGCGCCGCACCGCGGTGGGCGTCAAGAAACTGGTACCGCTGCACCCACACCGGCCCGATCGCGCGAACCCCGTTGCGGGGCGGGACTGACATGGCTCGGCAGGCACGATCCGAACTGACCCGGCAGAAGATCATCACCGCCGCCGTGGACCTGTTCGACGAACAGGGTTATCCGGCAACCGGACTCGGAGACATCATCGCGCGGGCCGAGATGACCAAGGGCGCGCTCTACTATCACTTCGACTCCAAGGAATCACTGGCCGAGGCGATCATCGACGAGGGCGGCAGTGCCATGCTGGCGACCTTCCGCGCGATCGCCGAGTCGTCATCACCGGCACTGGAGAACACCATTCACGGGCTGTTCGTGGTGGCCGACTTCACCCGCGCCGACAAGGTCGCACAGATCGGCATGCAACTGCTGCGGACATTCAGCGGCATCAACACGGCCGCCACCCGGGTCTACACGAGCTGGCTCGACGAGCTCACGGCACAGTTGGTTCAGGCGGCCGACGAGGGCGATCTGCGGGACACCCTGGATGCCGCGGCGACCGCCGAGGTGATCCTCGGCTCCATGCTGGGCGCCGAGACGCTCTCGCGGGCCACCGCCACCGGTAGTGACCTACGCGCCCGCGTGGCCCGAACCTGGGATCTGCTGTTGCCCGCGATCGTCGATGGTGAATCGTTGGGCTACTTCCGCGAGTTCCTCTCCCGCGAGTCGTTACGACGGTCTCAAGCCGCCGGGTAGATCTAGAGCTCGTCGGCCCACAGCTGCTCGGTGAGGTCCTGGAACGTCGCCAGCGCCACCGGGTCGTCGCCGCGCAACAGCGCCGACTTGCTCATCCGGGCCCGCACGATCGAACCGTCGTGGTGGACCAGCTCGACCAGCATGCCGGCATGGGCCCGCATCACCGACACCGCGGACTCAGCGGCCGGCACCGAGTGAAACACCTCAGCAAACGGCATGTTCTTCACCTCGTCGGTGCCGCGACCGACCATCTCGCCGAAGGCGGTGTTGGCGAAGAGGATGGTGCCGTCTTCGGAGATCGCCAACACGGGCACCGGGAATCGCTCCAGCACCACCAGCGCAGGAATGTTCTGCAGCAGGGCCATCGGAGACTGGGAATCCTGACCGCTCTGGCGTCGCTCCACGGTGTCGATTATCGCCCGCGACCACGGCCCGGTACCACTTCCGTGCAGCAACCTCGGATACCGACACGTGCCGGTCGGCCGCCCGGCTACGGCGGGGGTGGCCTGCATCACTTGACTAACTAGGTTTACTCTGTGGAGCACACCAGAGACAAGGGGCAGGCATGGACCTGAAGTGGTCGACCAGCGACCAGGAATTCCGCGACGAGGTTCGCGACTTTCTCGCCGAGAATCTGACTCCCGAGCTCCGTCGCGCCGGACGCCTCATGACCAGCGTCTACGCCGATCACGACGCCAGCATGGCCTGGCAGAAGATCCTCCACGAGCGGGGCTGGGCCGCCCCGGCCTGGCCGGTGGAACACGGCGGGTGCAACTGGAGCCTCACCCAGCACTACATCTTCAGTCGGGAATCGACCCTGGCCGGCGCCCCGTCGCTGTCCCCCATGGGAATCCGCATGGTGGCGCACGCGATCATCAAGTTCGGCACGCAGGCGCAGAAGGACTACTTCCTGCCCGGGATCCTGACCGGCGAGGTGTTCTTCTGCCAGGGCTACTCCGAACCCGAGGCGGGTTCGGACCTGGCCGCGCTGTCCATGGCCGCCGTCTCCGATGGAGACGACCTGGTGTGCACCGGCAGCAAGATCTGGACCACCCACGCCCAGGAAGCCAACTGGATGTTCGCGCTGGTGCGCACCACCCGCGGCGCCAAGAAGCAGCAGGGCATCACGTTCGTGCTGATCGACATGACCTCCCCCGGCATCGAGATCCGCCCCCTGGTCATGACATCCGGCGAAGAGGTGCAGAATCAGGTGTTCTTCGACGAGGTCCGGGTTCCGAAGTCCAACGTGATCGGCGCGATCGATGACGGCTGGACCGTGGCCAAGTATCTGCTGGAATTCGAGCGCGGCGGCGGCGCCAACGCGCCCGCACTGCAGGTGCTGGGTGATGAAATCGCGACGGTAGCCTCCGAGATGCCCGGCCCCAGCGGTGGCCGGCTGATCGACGACCCGGCCTTCAGTCGCAGGCTCGCCGACGCTCGTATCCGCACCGACGTCCTGGAAATCCTGGAGTACCAGGTGCTGGCCGCGGTGGCCGAGGGCGGGCATCCGGGCACGGCGTCGTCGATGCTGAAGATCCTGAGCACCGAACTGAGCCAGACGCTGACCGAACTGTCCATGGAGGCCGCCGGCCCGCTCGGACGGGCCTATCAGCCACACGCCACCTGCCCCGGCGGTCCGGTGGCCGAGTACCAGCCGCCCGCCGACGGCTATCACAGCGGCGAACCGTGGCAGGCGGTCGCCCCGCTGCGCTACTTCAACGACCGAGCCGGCTCGATCTACGCCGGTAGTAACGAAATTCAGCGAAACATCCTCGCCAAGGCAGAACTGGGGCTCTAGATGGACTTCAACCTGACCAACGAACAGGAACTGCTGCGCGACGGGCTGACCAAGTTCCTGGCCAGCCGCTACGATCTGGCCACCAGCCGGGCCGCGGCCAAGACCGGTCCCGGCTGGCAGCCCGAGATCTGGCGCGGTTTCGCCGAGGAGCTGGGCATCCTGGGCGCCACCCTGCCCGAGGAGGCCGGCGGCATCGGCGGCGGTCCGGTCGAGAGCATGGTCATCGCCGAGGCGTTGGGCCATGCCCTGGTGATCGAGCCGTTCATCGACACGGTGGTGGTGGCCGGTGGGCTGTTGCACCGGTCCGGCAACGCGGAAGCTGCTGCGTTGCTGGAGGATATCGTCGCCGGCTCGGCCGTCGTCGCACTGGCCGCGACCGAACCGACCTCCGGGGACAACTGGCGCGATGTGTCCACCACCGCACGCCGCGACGGCGACGACTGGGTGTTGAACGGATCGAAGGCGATGGCCGTCAGCGCGCCCCTGGCCACCCATCTGCTGGTGACCGCACGTACCTCGGGGGAACGTGCCGACGCCGACGGCATCTCCCTGTTTCTTGTCGATATCGCCTCGATGACAACGAGATTCACCGCGCACCACTACCGCACGGTGGATGATCGCAGGGCGTCCGATCTGACGTTCGCCGATGTCCGGTTGCCGGCCGGCGCCTTGTTGGGCGGCGAGGGCCAGGCCTGGCCGTTGCTGGCACTGGCTCGCGACGAGGGCGCCGCGGCGGTGTGCGCCGAGGCCGTCGGGGGGATGCGCAAGGTGCTGGCCGACACGGTCGAATACTGCAAGCAACGCCAGCAGTTCGGCCAGCCCATCGGCAGCTTCCAGGCCCTGCAGCACCGGATGGTCGACATGCACATGGAAGTCGAACAGGCCGCTGCCGCCGTCTACCTCGCCGTGCTGAATCTCGACGCCGAACCCGCGCAGCGTGCCAAGGCGGTATCGGCAGCCAAGGCCACCATCGGGCGCGCCGCCCGATTCGTCGGGCAGAACGCCGTGCAGTTGCACGGCGGCATGGGCATGACCGAGGAACTCGCGATCGGCCACTACTTCAAGAGGCTGACCGCGGTGCAGTACGAGTTCGGCTCCACCGACCACCACGTCGGACGTTACGCGGAGTTGACCCGGGGCTAGGGCTGGCAGAGGAGGCCGCATCAAGCCTTGAACGAGAGGCGCAGCGCCGGCATCACCACCTAGTGTGGACCGGGTGAGTGTGCGGGGCTGGCTGCTGCTGGGTGCGATGAGCATCATCTGGGGCATCCCGTACCTGCTGATCAAGATCGCGGTCGAGGGCGTATCGGTGCCGGTGTTGGTGCTGGCCCGCACCGCCGTCGGCGCCGCCGTGCTGTTGCCGCTGGTGATGTCGCGCGCCGCCTGGGCGCCTGTGCTTGCGCATTGGCGCCCGGTGCTGGCATTCGCGTTCTTCGAGATCATCGCGGCGTGGTACCTGCTCTCGGATGCAGAACGGCACCTCAGCAGCTCGCTGACCGGCCTGCTGATCGCCACCTCGCCGATCATCGCCGCGGTTCTGGACCGCTTGACCGGTGGAGAACGCCTGAGCGCCAAGCGAATTACCGGTCTCGCAATCGGGCTCGCGGGGGTGGCAGTGCTCGCCGGGCCCGGCCTGGCCGGCGGGCACACCTGGCCGGTCACCGAAGTGCTGCTGGTGGCAACGTGTTACGCGATCGCTCCGCTGATCGCCGCGCGCTACCTGGGTGACGTGCCCACCCTTCCGCTGACTGCCGCGTGCCTGACGATCGCGGCGCTCATCTACACCGCGCCCGCAGCGCTGACCTGGCCCGACCAGATGCCGTCACGGCGTGTGCTCATCGCGCTGGCAGCGCTGGCGGTGATCTGCACTGCACTGGCGTTCGTGGTGTTCTTCGCGCTGATCCGGGAGGTCGGCGGCGCCCGGGCGCTGGTCTTCACCTACGTCAACCCGGCGGTCGCCCTGGCCGCCGGCGTCATCGTGCTCGGCGAACCGCTGACGGTGTACAACGTCGCCGGGCTCGCACTGATCCTGGCCGGATCGATCCTGGCGACCCGCACCACCCGCGACCCCGACCCCCAGATCGAGTCCGAGGTCAGCCCCGCAAGCCCGCGCTGAGCATCTCCTCGATCGACACGAACTTCACCCGAGGCCGCGCAGTTTGCGCACCCCGATCCCGCTCGGCGGCGTCGATCGCGCGCCAGCCCTGCCAGCCGACGGGCTCGCCACCCCGGGCGGCCAACAGCGCGTCGAGCGACTCGCGGCCGGCGATGTCACGGGCTAGCAGACCCGCACCGAAATCCGCCCACAGCTGCGCGACCGTCTCCTCGGCGCACAGCCGGTTCGTGCCGATCACCCCGCGCGGTCCCCGTTTGATCCAGCCGGTCACGTACGTGCCGGGCACCGGTGCACCGTCGACGACGCGGCCGCACTCGTTCGGCACCGTCCCGGAGTCCTCGTCATACGGCAGCCCCGCGACCGGCAGCCCGCGGTAGCCGATCGACCGCAGGATCAACGAGGTTTCGATCACCTCGGCACCCCGGGCGCTGCTGACTTCCAGTCCTTCGGCACGCTCGGTACCGAGGATGGCGACGGGAGCGGCGCCGAAGCGGAACACCACACGCTTGTTGCCGGGCGTCGGGCTGCGCTCGGCGTACTCGCGCGCGATGGCGAGTTTGAACGAGGTTTCGACGTCGTCGTGCGCGTCGTCGTCGGGTAGGTCAGCCGGGTCCACGACGACATCGACGCCGTCGAGATGCCCGAGGGCGAGGAACTCCCCCGCCGAGAACGCCGCGTGAGCGATACCGCGCCGGGCCAGGATCACCACCTCCCGGATTGCGCTGTCGGCCAAGGCATCCAGGGTGTGCTGGGCGACGTCGGTGGCGGCGAGCGTGGCCCGGTCCATCAACAACACCCGGGCGACATCGAGCGCCACGTTGCCGTTGCCGACGATGACCGCACGCTCGCCCGACAGATCGAACTGGTGGCCGGCGTGATCGGGATGCCCGTTGTACCAGCCGACGAACTCCGCCGCGGCGTGATGGCCTACCAGGTCTTCGCCGGGGATGCCGAGTTGTCGGCTGATGGCCGCGCCCACCGCGTAGATCACCGCATGATGATGGGCCAGCAACTCGCCGTGGTTGATGGTGCGGCCGACCTCGACGTTGAAATGGCCGGCGAACCGCGGGTTGGTGAACACCCGCTCGAAGATGCCGACGACGGATTTGGTGTGTTGGTGGTCGGGTGCCACCCCCGCGCGTATCAGTCCGAACGGTGTGGGCAGTCGCTCGAACAGATTGACCTCGACACCGTCTACGTCGATCAGTTCGGCGGCGGCGTAGCAGGCGGCCGGTCCGGATCCGATGATGGCCACCCGCAGCGATCCCGCGTCGACCCGGGCACGGGCAGCCGGTGCGGGTGGGCTCACCGGTTCGAGGGGATGCCGCTCGAAGTAGGCGGCATTGAGGTCCTTGAAGCGCCGCAGTTCGGCCGGTAGGTCCTCTTCGTAGTGGATTGCACCGACCGGGCACTCCTCGAAACAGGCGCCACAGTCGATGCACGATTCCGGGTCGATGTAGAGCATCTCGGCCGAGGCGGAATCGAGGCCGCTCTCGGCAGGGCGAATGCAGTCCACCGGGCATACCGGAACGCAGCTGGCGTCCTTGCAGCAGTTCTGCGTGATCACGTAAGCCATCGGCCCTCCTTCACTCAGCGCAGAGCGTACTGGACACCTGTCCGGTTTAGCGACTCGAACTCGGCGCCAAACGATCAACCAGCAGTCGATACCTGCCTCTAGTACAGCTAGAAAAATAAGGCAATACAGGCAGTTTCATCGATTCCTTGCCAATGCCAACCGTCGGCTATACCTTGGACACATGTCCAGGCCAGTGGTGGCAACGGTCACGCGCCTACCCGACGCCCACTGTCAGCGCCTCCGCACACACCGGCGCGTCTTCGGTGCCGCGACTCAGCTCCTCGATGCCGACACCGACATCTCGGTGCCGGCCCTGGCCGCCCGCGCCAAGCTGGCCCCCGCGACGCTCTACGCACATTTCCCGTCGATCGAGGTGGTGTTCGCCGAGCTGTACCTGGACCGGGTCATGCAGCTGCCGCTGGACATCGATCCCGAGGGCGATGCCACCAGTCAGGTGAGCGAACAGCTTGCCGCCATCACCCTCGTGATGGCCGATGAGCCGCGGCTGGCGCGCGCCTGCACCCACGCGCTGGTGAGCACCGACGACGTGGTGGTCGCCGACGTGCGCCTACGGATCGCCGCCGAGGTCAAACGCCGGATCGCCGCGGCCTTGGGCGGCGGCGCCTGGCCGGAGGTACTCGCCACCTTGGAGTCGGTATTCTGGGGTGCCCTGCTGCAGGCGCAATCGGGTTCGATGAGCTACCGGCAGATGGCCCGCCAGCTCGAGACCATGGTGTCGCTGATCGTCCCCGGGGGGTGATCCGTCAATCAGCCTGCCGCTCAATACCCTCCAGGGTCGGCCACCCACACCTGCTCGAAATCCAGTACCGAGGCTGCGATTTCGAAGTCAGCGTCGTAGTGCACCACCGTCAACCGGTGACGACTTGCGATCACCGACGTCAACAGGTCGGAAATGCCCACCGCCCGATGCCGGCCAGATTGCGCTAACCGGAACTGCGCGTCGAAGGCCGACTGCCAGTGTTCATCATCCGTCGGAAGATATTCGTACGCATCGCGACGGTCCGCGCGCAACTGCGCATACTCGTCCGCCGACCGGGCACTGAAGAGCGCCTCGGCGTCGAGTACCGCACACGTGGCCACCAGGCCTGCTTCGATCAACGGGCGCAGTCGTTCCGCGACGGTCGGCTGTGCCATCCGGGCGGCTGCGCTGGTGTCAATGAGAAACCGTGCCGTCAGCGCCATACCTCGTCCCTGTCGCGCTTCTCCGCCAGCGATGCCAATCCGCCCGAGGACAGCCAATCCGCCTGCCGCACGCGGGCCGATCGCGTTGCTGCAAACCGCAATGCCGATCGGACCGTGTCTGCAATCCCAGTGGTTTCGAGTTCACGCTGCGCAGCGGCGAGCAAATCGTCATCGATGTCGATCAGGCGTTTCGTCATAGAGGCCTCCCGTATATACATCAGGCACTTTGAGTATATAGCCCGACGAGGGAGCAGGCCTCTTCGAACCGCGCCCATTCCGCGGTGCTCGGCCGTGACGGAGAACCCATGACCGCGTCAGCGCCGACCTTCAGGCCAGGCGCAAGTGGCGAAACAAGGCTCGCGATGCGCAGAATCGCACCGGCCGGAGAGTCCTCGAAACTCTGGTTGACACGCTTGTATATCCAATCTCGGCCGGCCACCACCCCAGCACGAAGATCCAGCGCGGGCACCCGCAGCTTGCCACCACACACCGCAACGTGCTCCTCGTAGCGGTCGTCCCAACATTCCGTCTGCCAACCCGGCCACAGCCCGGGAAGGCGGTCGAAGAGGTCCTGCGGCTCATCGGTGTACCAGACTCCGACGCGTTGTCGTTCGACATCGATGTGCACACCGCCCACCGGAATCTGGCCAAGCTTGAGGCGGGTCAAACCCTTGCCCGGCAAGAGCTCCAACATCGCTGGGCCGTGCCGTGCGGAACTGACGCCCCACCACAATGGCCACAGGCGCACCTGTCGAGAACTATCGGCCACCGACACCACATGGCACAGGCCGCCCCGACCGCGAGCGAGTTTCAGGTTCGGAGGGTGCAGGTCTCGACCTGCTCGCGGATCGGCTCCGACATAAGCCGCAAGCTCCGCGGTCCCGCCGTAAGCCCACCCGACGGCATGGTCAGGCCACATCTTCGCCAAGACCTCCATCATCGCGCGGCGGATAGGCATGTCGCACATCAATTCGTCACCGAAGAACAGCAACCGGCGGCCGTCGACATCGAGGACCGCTCCGCCGTCGGCCCACAGCGGGCAGGTCCAATCAGTGGGCTCGCAAGCTCGCAATCCCCTGATATATCGCAGCGCGAAATCCGGCCCGAACGCCAGAGAGTCGAGCATGCGGCAACCCGCCCAATGGTCGTAGTGCAACTGCCACTTACCGTTTTCGACGATCACAAAGTTGGCCCGGTTACCCATGTCGCATTCCTTGTTCGCAGGGATGATTGCGACAACGGTCTCGCTACCCACCGACAGACAGCCAGCTGATCGACGAGTTATCCCCAACGCGGAATTCATCCCCAGAACTCACGCCATCGCGGCCAACCAACCCCGGTACTCAGTGATGTCACGTCCATGCGTGGGAGCGACGTGATCGCAGCCGAATCCGGTGATCCACCGGCCGTCGTCGAGTTCCACCTTGCCGAGGAGCATCGGGGCGGGTAGCTCGGCGAGGAACTCGCCGAGGGCGGCCGGGGACAACAGCCACCGCTCGCCGACAATCGGTGCCCCGCCCTCGTCGACGCGGGTCAGGCCCGGCTTGGGCGGCACCGTGTCGAGTGCGTACAGGCGGTAGTACGGTGCGGTGGTGATGGGCCCCGCCCAGCGCGCGCCCCGACTGGTGAGCTGGTGTTCCAGCGGCTGCCCGCGCAGGTGGGCGCCGAACACCGCGAGTTCGGTCAGCGGTGCACCGCCGGATTCCGGCCAGGTGGCCGTCGACGGGGCGTCGAGGAATCGCGCGGCCAGATCGGCGACGACGCCGTCGTGGAAACCCGGTGCCAGCAGGGTGATCCCGAACCGGGCGCCGTCGGACACGACCCCCGCGGGAATCGCGATGGCGCACATGTCGAACAGATTGCAGAAGTTGGTGTACCGGCCCATCCGGGCGTTCACCCCGACGGGGTCGGCGGCCACCTCGTCGATGCGGGGATGCTCGGGAGCGGTTGGCACCATGAGTGCGTGACAGCCCGCAAGCAGAGCGAGTGCTCGACGCCGCAACTCGTCGACTCGCCTGCGGTCGCGCAGGAGGTCCGCGGCCGAATGTTTCCCCGCCGCGGTGATGATTGCCGCCACCGTCGGATCCAACCCGGTGTCCGCGCCCGCGGCATCGACGAACTCCCCTACCGCATCCCACCTTTCGGCGACCAGTGCACCGTTGTAGAGCAGATCGGCGGCGGCGAAGAAATCGTCCATCGGGATCGGGACGACCTCGAACCCCGCTTCCCGCGCCTGAGACACGGCGGAGCCGAACGCGGCCTGCCACTCGTCGTCGAGCCCCGATAACACGTCGGGAATCGCGATGCGGGGGGTCACCGGGGCCGCGAAGGACACGTCGGCCGGCCACTGCCGTTGCGGGGCACCGGCACTCATGATGGCCATGGCCGATTGTGCGGTGGCCAGATCCGCCGCGAAGATCGTCACGCAGTCATAACTGGCACACGCCGGGACTACGCCCTGGGTGGAGACGACGCCGACGGTGGGTTTGATCCCGACGATGCCCTGCAGCCCGGCCGGCACCCGTCCCGAGCCCGCGGTGTCGGTGCCGATCGCGATGTCGGCGAAGCCGAGGGCGACGGCCACCGCCGATCCAGAACTCGAACCGCCGGAGATGTAGTCAGGTCGACGGGAATCGCGCACAGCCCCATAGGGACTACGCGTACCCACCAGCCCGGTCGCGAACTGATCGAGATTGGTCTTGCCGATGACGACAACACCGGCGGCCTTGAGAGCGGCGACCGCCGGTGCGTCGGCATCGGGAATATAACTGAAGTTTGGGCATCCCGCAGTGGTTGGTAATCCGGCGACGTCGACGTTGTCCTTGACCGCGAGCACCAACCCGGCCAGCGGGCCGCCGGCGGCGAGCGCCGCACGGTGGTCCGTTTCCACCTCGGCCTGCGAGCGCAGGTAGATGAACACTTCGTCACGGCCACTGCCTTCGATGTTCCGATAGATCTCGGCAATCCGGGTCATGCAGACTCCTTTCGTGCGAATTCTCCTGCCGCTGCCCACCGCTCACGCTCCTCGGTACGCGCCGTCTCCATCGCCGCGCGGGTGGCGGCGATGTCAGCGGCGTTGGCGGTCAGGAAGTGCTCGTGCTCGGCCAGAGAGAATGTCCCGTCGGTGATCTCGACCCGGCCCCGTCCGGCGGCCATGTCGGCGCGGAGGTCCAGTAACTCCTCCGCGGAGACCGCGTACCACTGGATCCGGTCGAAAAACCTTAACAGCCAGGGGTGTTCGGGGTCGAACCCCTGGGCGACCAACGGATGGCGGTGATTCCAGATCTGTGTCGTACGCCCGACGAACTGGTATCCGCCGGGACCCTCCATGCCGTAGATGCACAGATACGCCCCGCCGATGCCGACGGCGTTCTCCGGGGTCCAGGTGCGGGCCGGGTTGTATTTCGTGGTGACCAGGCGATGCCGCGGATCCAACGGCGTGGCGACGGGAGCCCCCAGGTACACATCACCGAGGCCGAGCACCAGATATTCGGCGTCATAGACGATTCGGTGCACATCGTCGACCGATTCCAGCCCGTTCATCCGGCGGATGAACTCGATGTTCCACGGGCACCACGGTGCGTCGGCACGCACGCCGTGCATGTAGCGTTCGATCGCCTCGCGGGTGGACGGATCGTCCCAACTCAGCGGCAGCCGCACCGTGCGACTCGGCACCACCAAATCCTGTGCGGCGGGCAGCGACGCCTCGATCTCGGCGAGCAGCGGAACCAGGGTGGACTGCGGCAGCCGGGCCGGATCCACCTTGACCTGCAGCGAACGGATCCCGGGCGTGAGATCGATCAGGCCGTCCGGGCGATGCTCTTCCAGGGCGTGGTGCAGTGCGTGGGCGCGGGCCCGCAACGCCAGGTCCAGCCGCATCTCGCCGTACTCGACNACCGGGACGAACCGGATCGTCGCGCCGGGTGCGAGTTGGCCGAGCTTCCAGCGCTCGGCGGCGACGACGGTGACCGGGCAGACGAAGCCACCGAGGCTCGGCCCGTCGGGGCCGAGCAGAATCGGGGTGTCCCCGGTGAAATCGAGCGATCCCACCGAATACGCGTTGTCGTGGATGTTCGACGGGTGCAGGCCGGCTTCCCCGCCGTCGGGGCGGGCCCATTCCGGTTTCGGTCCGATCAGCCGGACACCGGTGCGGTCGGAGTTGAAGTGCACCTCGTAGTCATGATTGAGCAGGGTGTCGATGTCGTTGCGGGTGAAGAACTCCGGCGCCGAGTGCGGGCCCACGGTCACCCCGATGTTCCAGTGGCCGACGATCGCCGGTTGCTCCTCGAACAGGATTCGACGGCGGGTACCGGTCGGGGCGTCGTTGATCTCCAGCTTGTCCCCCACCGCGAGCACCCGCCCCTCGTGGCCGCCAAACCGGCCCAACGTGAAAGTGGCGGCACTGCCCAGATATTCGTCGGCCTGCAGCCCCCCGGACATCGCGAGGTAGATCCGCAAGCCGGGACCCTCGACCATGCCGACGTCCAGCACCTGCCCGGCAGCGACCAGCACCGGCACCCATTGCGCGACCCGTCGTCCATCGACCGTGACCGGCGCGGGCGCACCGGTCACGCATACCCAGGTGTCGGTGTCGAAACGCAGCGCCGGTCCACCCATGGTGGCCTCCAACCCGGGCGCGCCCTCGGGATTGCCCACGGCGATGTTGGCCAACCGGAAGGACACGTCGTCCATCGGTCCCGACGGTGGCACCCCGATCTGCCAGTACCCGGCGCGTCCCGGCCAATCCTGAACGGTGGTGGCCATTCCCGGCCGGATGATCTCCATGGTGCGCACGCGAGGAGCAGAAAGGAACTCCCTCATGGGCGGGTCACGATCATCCGCACGGCCGTGGGATCGAAACCATTGCACGGGTTGTTGATCTGTGGGCAGTTCGACACCAGTACCAGGGTGTCGATCTCGGCCCGCATCGAGACGGACTTGCCCGGGGCCGACAGGCCATCGACAATGCCGAGCGAACCGTCCGGATCCACCGGCACGTTCATGAAGAAGTTGATGTTGCTGACGATGTCGGCTTTGGCCAGCCCCCACCGGGCACCTTCGCCGACGAAGTTCTCGACGCAGGCGTGCTGGTGTTTGGTGTGGTGTCCGTAGCGCAGGGTGTTGGATTCCTGCGAGCACGCGCCGCCGAGGGTGTCGTGGTTGCCGACCTCGTCGTCGACGATGGTCAGCATCGGTGCACCGTCGCTGTCGCGCAGCACCGATCCGGTGGTGAGGAAGATGTTGCCTTGTGCCGCAATGGTGGCCGGGGCGCTGTAGCGCACGGTGTGGTCGGCCGCCCCGTAGAACAACGTGTCGACGGCCTGGTTGCCGTGCAGGTCGACGATCGTCAGCACGTCGCCGGCACGCACGATCTTCGACCAGGGTGCACGTGGCGCGACGATCTCATCGACGACGGTGTGGGCGGCGGTGACAGTCATCGGGCACTCCAGACGTCTTCGGAATTCAGGTAGGCGCGTTGGTATTCGGGGTCACGGTCGCCGAGGGTGGCGCCGATCTCGGCCAGGTCGGTGGGCGCCGACCAGGCCAGTAGCTCCAGGGAGCCGACGCGGAACTGCGGGTTCGGATCGAGCGGGTGGGCGGTGTTGGCGATCGCCACGATCAGCGGCAGATGCGTGATCAGTTCGACGACGCTGCCCGCGCCGGCCGATCCGGTGGACACCAGCGCGCCGTCGGCCTCGACCCGGACACCGTGAAAGAACGACACGCTGGGCGCCACGTCACGGCGGGTCAGCCCGTTCTTGAGCGCCGCCAGCGCGAGCAGCTCGCGTCCGGCGGGGCTGGGCGACTCCACCTCGCCCGCACCGTATTTGGCCGTGTTACCGGACAGGGTCGTGGTTCCGCACAGGGCGTCGTGGTGAGCCGAGGTGTCGGAGACCACGGTGGCCAATACCCGCCCCTGGTCGCTGAGCAGCGGGTGCCCGGTCGTGAGGTAAGCCTGCCACGGCACTTTCACGGTGTCGGCAACGTTGAGCCGCTCCCACGGGGCATCGGCTCGCCACAGCAGCAGGTGCGCACAGGCGGTGCCGTCCAGGTCGCGCAGCCGCAACCGGGTGCCGCGGGCCAGCACCTTGCTGGTGTAGCGGCCACCGGGAACCGTTTCGGCCCAGGTCAATTGCTCGGGTGCGATACCTTCGGGCGGTGTCGGCCAGCGGGACGCCGGCACGACGGGCATCGAATCGGTGATCGCCCCGGCCTGGGCGCGGGCGTGGTCGCGGGCACCTGCGGTCGTCGCGGTGGTCGCCGGTGCGGGCGTCGCAATGTTCATCTCAGGCTCCGATCGTGACGGGGTTGGGGTGGGTCTTGCCGCGGGGGAAGCACACCGCGCCCAGGAGGACGGCGACGGCGATACTCAGCGGGCCGGCCCATTGCAGGATCGGCAATTCCCCGGTGGGGTTGAAGATCTCGGCGCGAGGCCACCCCAGGTTGACGATCATCACCGCGCCGTAGAGCACGGCCAGGACGTTCACCGCGATGCCGAACTTGCCGAGCGAGAACAGCGGCAGCCCTTCGGCGTCCACCTGATTACGTTGCGTCGGCCAGCCTTTGAGCCGCCGGTACAGCAGCGGCGCGGTCACCAGCAGGTAAGCCAGGTAGATCAAGATGATGCAGACGCTGGCCAGGGTCGCGAAGATCGCCGAGTTGCCGACGTTGACCAACAACACCCCGATGCACAGTAGGCCGATGAGCACCGACGGCCAGATCGGCGTGCCGGTGTGGGTGTTGACCCGGGACAGGATCGATGAGGTCGGCAGTCGCCCGTCGCGGGCCATCGAGAACATCAGCCGCGAGGCGGCGGTCTGAATTGCCAAGGTGCAGATCATGATCGCGATGCAGACGTCGATCAGCAGCACGGTTCCCCACGGCGAGGACAGCACGGTGTCGAGCACGTACGGCAGCCCCTCGGTGGCCAGGCGACCATCGGTCAAGCTCGGGGCGGCCATGAGGGCGCCCAGGATCATCAGCCCGCCGCCGAGTGCGGAGACCGACAGGGCCAGGCGGATGGTGCGGGGTGCGACGCGGCGAGGATTGCGCGTCTCCTCGGCGAGTTCGCCCGCCGAGCCGAATCCGACCATGACGTAGGCGGCCATCAGGCCCGACATGATCCACGCCCAGATGTAGCCGGGCTGGCCGCCGGCGTGACCGGTGTCGAACACCACCTGGGGTCCGCGCTGCGCGTGGGTGAAGAACACTCCGATTACCGCGATGACGCCGACGATCTCGCAGACCACCCCGGCGCTGTTGACGCGTGACATCCATTTGACGCCAAGGCAGTTGATCGTCGTGGTGAGCACCAGCAGCACCGTGCCCAGCAGGACCGCGTTGGCCGCGCCGCTCGGCGAGGTCAGGGCGGGGTCCTCCCCGATGATCTGAAACCCGGACCAGATCGACGGCAACACCACCTGCAGCGCGATCGCCGCGGCCGAGGCGGTGACGATCTGGGCCAGGATCATGAACCAGCCGCCGAACCAGCCGACCACCTCGCCGCCCATCCGTCGCGACCATTGATAGATCGCGCCCGAGATCGGGTAGCGCGCGGCCAGTTCGGCGAAGCACAGCGCGACCAGGAACTGGCCGAGGAACACCGCGGGCCAGGTCCAGAAGAAGGCCGGGCCGCCGAAGCCGAACCCGAGGCCGAACAACTGGAAGATCGTGGTCAGGATCGACACGAAGGAGAAGCCCGCGGCGAACGATTCGAACTTGCCGAGCCGACGGTGCAACTGCTGGTCATAACCGAACTCGGCCAGGTCGTCATGATCGCCGAAACGGCCGGCCACATCTGGCTGTGGCTCGGTAGCGCTGCTGGTCATAGGCGTTTCTCTCAGGCTCGGGGGCGATGCCGCCAGCTCCTTAACTGTCGCTTGATAGATAAGCGCGCGGGCGTGTCCGAGCTGTCACCCGCGTGTTTCGTTCATGTAGCGAGCGGTAAGCATTGCGTTGCCGAATCCTCACGGCGCCGGTGTGCTGCCAGAATCGCCGTCATGGCTGTGGCTCTGCTGGACGCTGCCCGCCGGCGCATCGCGTCGGCGGACAGCGAGCACTCCTTGGTAACCGCGGCCGGTGAAGCGCACGAAGCGGTGCGCGCGGTCATCGAAGCGCGGCCCGGGGCCGCGTCGGTCGCCGCGGCGTGGTCGGCCGTGGCCTGCACCGCACTGACAACGGCGACGCGCCTGGTGACCACCGGCGTCAGTCACTGGTACGCCTCGGGCAGCGTGGGCCGCGGCGACGCGCTACCGGGTTCGGACCTGGAAACCCTGGTGGTCCGCGGCCCGGGCGTCACACCGGAATCGGCCCTGTCCGAGGCCGTCGACGTCCACGACCTACTGGCCCAATGCGGATTTCCCGCCGACGACAACGGCGCGGTCGCCTCCCGCGTGCGGTTCAGCCGCACCGCCCAGGACTGGGCGATCGGCATCGGCCGGTGGGCCTGCGACCCGGAGGCCGACCGGGGCGTGGTGATGATCGGGCTGCTGGCCGACGCCGTCCCGGTCAGCGCCGCCCTCGACGGCGGCGCCGACCTGCGTGAGCAGGCCGGGATCGCGGCCCGGGCTCATCCGGCGGCGCTGTCCGCGATGTTGCAGGACGCCACCTACGCGCGGGCCTACGTGCCGTCCCGGCTGCGGGCGCTGGCCGGCGGCGACAGCCGCGTCGACATCAAGCACGCCGCCGTCGACCCCGTCGTCCGGATCGCCCGCTGGGCCGCGCTCAGCTGCGGTTCCGATGCACTGCTCACCGCCGAGCGGATCGGCGCGGCGGCCGGTACGCGCTACCTCGACCCCGAGGATGCCCGCGCCCTCGCCAAATGCCATGCGATCGGATCCAGCATCCGGTGGCGGATGCGGGCCGCGCACTGGCCCCTCGCCGGCGCCGTCGATGACCGCGTCGAACTGTCGGCGCTCTCGCCACAGGACCGCACCGCCCTGCGCAGCATCGGCCGCGAGCTCACCGGGGTTCGGCGCAAACTCGACTACCTGGCGTCGACCTCGACGTTCTCCACATGGTGAGCAAGCTCGACGAAGCCGAGCGTCATGCCCTGGCCCAGACCATCGCCGCCGAACGTCTCGAGGGCTGGCAGCCCACACCGGACGCGATCGCCGCCCTGGCCGGTCTGATCACCGGCACCGAGACCTACGGTGAGTACCTNCCGGACGCGATCGCCGCCCTGGCCGGTCTGATCACCGGCACCGAGACCTACGGTGAGTACCTCGGGCGCCATCTCCCCGCCCCCGCCCCACCGCCACGCCGGCGGGTGTTCGCGCGGCGCCGGCCATATCTCCTTCCGGGAACCTCGGTGCTGCGCAACAACTTCGGTGTGCTCGATGCCGCGGTGCTCGCACAGCTGGAGTTCGTGGCGACCGCGGGCCGCATCCTGCAAGTACATCTGCGCGCCCAGGACACCGACCTGGACGTGCGGTCGCTACACCAACACGTGTTCGGCGATGTGTACGCCTGGGCGGGCGAGCCACGCATCGTCGAACTGCGCAAAGGTGACAGTGCATTCGGATCCAGCGCGCGCATCCCCCGCGCATTGGAGGCGCTCGACGCCGAGATCAGCCTGATCGCCCGCGAGGGCACCGAGATCGACGACGGCACGCTGGCCTATCGGCTGGCTCGAATCTATGCCGACTACAACCAGATACACCCGTTCCGCGAAGGCAATGGACGCACCGGGACCCTGCTGCTGCATCTACTCGCCGGCCGGGCCGGTCGCCGGCTACACCTCGACGATCTGTCCCGCTCCGAATGGATCGGCGCCTCCCGAGACTCGATGCCGTTCCGCCGGGATGGGCGCGCCGACCCGCGTCCGTTCGTCGCCGTGCTGCGTGGGCGGCTGCGAGACCGCGACAGCCGTCGGGCACCGGCTTCCTGACTGCCTCCCGAACCGGGGTTTCGCATCATCGTGCGTCGATCACTTCGAGCAGGTCAGACTGGGTTGATCGGACATACCGGCTCCCGCGCGGGATTACCCGGGTGTGTGCTCGCGTTGCCGCCAGTGACTGCGACCGAAAGTGAGAACCGTCATGGGTACCCCGCTGCACCTCGCCGTCGCACTCGACGGCACCGGATGGCACCCGGCATCCTGGCGCGAGCCGCCGGCCCGCCCCACCGAGACACTCACGCCCGGTTACTGGACCGACCTGGTCACCGAGGCCGAACGCGGCCTGCTGGATTTCGTCACGATCGAAGACGGACTCACCCTGCAGTCCGATCATCCGTTCCGTCCTGACCACCGCACCGATCAGCTTCGCGGGCGGCTCGACGCGGTGCTCATCGCCTCCCGTGTTGCGCCCCGCACCCGTCACATCGGCCTGGTGCCCACCGTCATCACCACCCACACCGAGCCGTTTCATGCGTCGAAGGCCATCGCCACGCTCGACTACGTGAGCACCGGGCGGGCCGGGGTCCGGGTCCAGGTGTCCTCCCGTCGGGATGCGGCAGCCCACTTCGGGCGTCTTCACCTGCCCGAGGACCGTGCGACACTCACCACCGAATTATTCGGCGAGGCCGCGGATTACGTCGAAGTACTGCGCCGCCTGTGGGACAGCTGGGAGGACGACGCCGAGATCCGCGACGTGGCCACGGGACGGTTCATCGACCGGAACAAATTGCACTACATCGATTTCGATGGCACGAAGTTCTCCGTCAAGGGCCCCTCGATCACCCCACGACCACCGCAGGGCCAACCGGTCGTGGCCGCGCTCGGCCACGTCGACCCCGCATACCAACTCATCGCCGGCAGCACCGATGTGGGCTTCGTGACCCCGCACAGTGCCGAGGAGGTCACCGCGTTGGTCGACGCCATCGCCGCGCTGCGCCCCACTGACGTCCCGCCGGTGCGGGTGTTCGCCGACCTGGTGATCTTCCTCGACGAAACCCCTGACCTGGCGCGGGCACGCCACGGCCGCCTCGACGAACTGGCCGGTGCCGAATACCGCAGCGACGCCGAGATTTTCGCGGGCACGCCGGCCCAGCTGGCAGACCTGCTGCAGGCCTGGCACACCGCCGGAGCGACCGGATTTCGGCTGCGCCCTGCGTCGCTTCCCCATGACCTCCGACAGATCAGCGACGTGCTCGTCCCCGAACTGCAGCGGCGCGGCCTGTTCCGCAAGGCCTACGAATCCTCCACCCTGCGCGGACTGCTCGGCCTGAACCGGCCCGCCAACCGCTACACGACCGTCTGACAGGACCCGCCCATGAGCAAGCCCGTCAAGCAGATTCATCTGGCCGCGCATTTCCCCGGCGTCAACAACACCACGGTGTGGAGCGATCCGGCATCCGGCAGCCACATCGAATTCGACTCGTTCGTCCGGTTCGCGCAGACCGCCGAACGCGGCAAGTTCGACTTCATGTTCCTGGCCGAGGGGCTCCGGCTGCGCGAACAGGGCGGCCAGATCTACGACCTCGACGTGGTGGGGCGCCCGGACACCTTCACCGTGCTCGCCGCCCTCGCCGCAGTCACCGATCGGCTCGGGCTCACCGGCACCATCAACTCGACGTTCAACGAACCGTACGAGGTGGCACGCCAATTCGCCTCGCTCGATCACCTCTCCGAAGGCCGGGCCGCCTGGAACGTCGTCACCTCATGGGATGCCTTCACCGGGGAGAATTTTCGGCGCGGCGGCTTCCTGCCCGAGAACCAGCGCTATGAGCGGGCCGAGAGCTTTCTGGCCGCCGCTCACGCCTTGTTCGACTCTTGGGGCGGTGACGAGATCGTCGCCGACAAGGACACCGGCGAGTTCCTGTCCGATCCGGCGGCGGGCGAATTCAGCTACCGCAACGACCATTTCGACATCGCTGGTCGGTTCAACGTCCCGCGCAGCCCGCAGGGACGCCCGGTGATCTTCCAGGCCGGCGACTCCGACCGCGGGCGGGAGTTCGCCGCGGCCGCCGCTGATGCCATCTTCTCGCGGTACGGCACGCTGGACGACGGCCAGAAGTTCTATGCCGACGTCAAGGGTCGCCTGGCCAAGTACGGCCGACGCCATGATCAGCTGCTGATCCTGCCCGCCGCCACCTTCGTTCTCGGCGACACCGACAAGGAGGCTGCCGACCTGGCCCACGAGGTGCGCCTGGCCCAGGTATCCCCCGCCACCGCGATCAAGTTCCTCGAACAGCTGTGGAACCGCGACCTCAGCGATCACGACCCGGACGGGCCGCTGCCCACGGTCGACCCGGTGGTGGGTGAGAACACCATCGCCAAGGGGCGGGCCAGCGTGCGGATCCACCGCGACCCGATCGCGGTCGCCAACGAGTGGCGTGCCAAGGCCGAAGCCGAGAACCTGACCACCCGTGAACTCATCATCGAGGTGACGGGACGGCAGAACTTCGTCGGCTCGGCGGCAACCATCGCCGAGTCCATCGACCATCTCGTGCAATCCGATGCCAGTGACGGGTTCATCCTGGTGCCCCACGTCACCCCTGGTGGGCTCGACCCGTTCGTCGACCAGGTTGTTCCGCTGCTGCAGGAGCGCGGTGTGTTCCGCACCGACTATCGGGGCACGACGCTGCGGAACCATCTGGGCCTGGAGCCACCTCGGCCGCGTCAGGAACGCACGGCCGCAACGGGTTAGAGGCCTACTCGGGCGCGTCGGGTGCGCTGCGGTCTTTGTACTCCCAGCTCGCCCCCGCGGTCAGCGTTCCGGGATCCAGCTCGGTGCGTCCGGCGTCGCGCACATGTACCGTCTGCGCCAGGATCTCGTCGGGCTTGCCGCCGATCACGATCACCGGATGCTCGTATTCGATGCCGTACAGCTTGAGGGCGGCGTGCACGGCGTGCGCCGCGGCCTTGCCACGCGACATCTTGGCGTTCGAGTTGACCCTGATCACCAGCCGGCGTTCCGGCGCGTCGGTTTCCTCGGCGTCTTCGGCATCCATGCGGACGAGCCTAGGGCTCCTCCGAAACCACCTCACGGAGGAACTCACCTCCATGGATCGCGGCCAGCAGTGAATTCTCGGAGGTGCGGTTGGCCGTGAACAGCAGCTCGTCGCCTGCCTCCAGTACGTCATCGGGCTTGGGCAACCGGACCTTGTCGCCGCGCACGACGGTGACCAATGCGGTGTCGGCGGGCAGGTCCAGTCGGTCCACCCGCTGTCCGACCACCGGGTTGTCTTGCGGCAGCGTGAGTTTGGTCAGCTCGACCCGACCGCCGCGCAGCATCATCAGCCGCACCAGGTGTCCGACGTCGATGGCGCCCTCGACGCCGGCCACCAAGGCACCGGGCGTCGACACCGCGACATCGATCCCCCAGTCCTGCCCGAACAGCCACTGGTTGCGGATGTCGTTGATCCGGGCCACCACCCGCGGCACGCCGAACTCCGACTTGGCCAGCAGGCCGACCACCAGATTGGACTTGTCGTCGCCGGTCGCCGCGATCAGCACGTCGCTGGTTTCGATTCCGGCTTCCTCCATGGCCGACAGCTCGCAGGCGTCGGCCAGCAACCAATCGGCCCCGGGCACCGTGTGCGGCTCGTAACGTCGATCCAGCCGCTCAATCAGCAACACTTTGTGGCCGTTGTCGAGCAACTCGCGGGCTACCGAGCGGCCCACATTGCCCGCGCCGGCGACCACGACTCGCATCTTCCGTCCACTCACTCCGACATTTTCGCCTATCCGCACGGCCCACTCACGGCCCTTCGCCCTGATTAACTGATTCACGATGAGCCTGAACCAGCTGTACCTCACCTTGCTCACCGGTGGCGTCGTGCTGCTGGCCAGCATCGTCGGCACGCGGGTGGCGACCCGGATCGGGTTCCCCAGCCTGCTGTTTTTCCTGGCGGTGGGCATGGTGCTGGGTGTCGACGGAATCGGGCTGGACTTCGACAACGTCGAACTGGCCCGCAACGTGTGCACCACGGCCCTGGCGATCGTGCTCGTCGAAGGCGGCCTGACCACGCGATTCTCCGATATCCGAGGGGTGCTCGCCCCGGCAGGCGTACTGGCCACGGTCGGCGTATTGATCAGCACCGCCATCACCGCCGTCGGCGCCCATCTGCTGCTCGGCATGGACTGGCAGCTCTCGCTACTGCTCGGGGCGATCGTCTCCTCTACCGACGCGGCGGCGGTGTTCTCGGTACTGCGGATCCTGCCGCTGCCGCGGCGGCTGGCCGGCCTGCTGGAGGCCGAATCCGGTTTCAACGACGCGCCCGCGGTCATCCTCGTGCTCACGTTCAGCGTGGTGCCCTTCGTGTTCCACCCCGAGGGCGCGATCACCGACCTCGTCTACGAGTTGGTGACCGGCGCCCTGCTGGGCTTGGGCGTGGGTTTCGCCGGCGCGTTCGCCCTGCGCCGGATCGCCCTGCCCGCCTCGGGCCTGTACCCGATCGCCACCTTCGGGCTGGGTTTCATCGCGTTCGCCGCCGCGGGCAGTGCCCACGCCAGCGGATTCATTGCCGCCTACCTGTCCGCGGTGGTCCTCGCCAACTCCGGTCTGCCGCACAAGTCCGCCACCCGGTCGTTCGCCGAGGGGGTGGGCTGGCTGGCCCAGATCGGGCTGTTCGTACTCCTCGGGTTGTTGGTGAACCCACACGATCTGGCCGGCGACATCGTCCCGGCGATCGTCATCGGGCTGGTGCTGCTGCTGATCGCCAGGCCGGTGTCGGTGGTGCTGTCACTGGCCGGATTCCGGATCTCGTTGCGCGAACAGCTCTTCCTGTCGTGGGCCGGGCTGCGCGGTGCCGTGCCGATCGTGCTGGCCACGTTTCCGATCGTCGCCGGGGTGCCCGACAGCTACCGGTTGCTCAACATCGTGTTCGTTCTCGTGGTGATCTTCACCCTGGTGCAGGCACCCAGCATCCGCTTGGTGGCCAACGCCCTCGGCCTGATCACCCGTGACATCACCCGCGAGATCCAGGTCGAGGCCGCCCCGCTGGACGTGCTCGACGCCGAGCTGCTGACCATGACCGTGCAGCCGCATTCTCGGCTGCACAACGTGACGATCCTGGAACTGCGACTGCCCGACCCGGCGGTGATCACGCTGATCATCCGCAAAGGCCGCACATTCGTCCCGCTGCCGGAGACCCGCATCGCCGTCGGCGACGAACTGCTGATCGTCACCACCAGCAAGACGCGGACCGCCACCGAGGCCCGGCTACGCGCGGTGAGCCGGCGCGGCAAACTCGCCTACTGGTTCGACGAGTACGGGGTCGAGGACTGACTGCTGCTGTGCGCAGGGTGTCAGTTCCGTCGCAACTCGGGAGCAGCGTATCTGCTCGAAAACCTGATATCACCGGCGATATCAGGTTTTCGACCACATCACCGGCCCGACGAAGGCCCGACCGCACAGGTGTACGCACCGGACCGAAGCGGGCAGCACGCGCCCGGGCTCGGCCGTTTGACCTGCGGGCAGTCGGGTATACCGCGCGCATGCCCATGCCGAGATCTTTTGCGGTCCTGTTCGATGTCGACGGAACCCTGGTCGATTCGAACTACCTGCACGTGCATGCCTGGGCTCGCGCGTTCCGCGAGCAAGACATCGATGTCGAATCCTGGCGGATCCACCGCAGCATCGGCATGGACGGCAGCAGTTTGGTGAAAGCGCTGTCCGGAGACGCCAGTGACGCTGTGCGGCAACGTCTCAAGGACCGCCACAGCAGCCTCTACAAGGACAACGCAGTGCTGATCGTGCGACTGCCCGGTGCCCGCGAACTGCTACATCATCTCGCCGAGAACGGAGTGCGGGTGGTGCTCGCCAGTTCCGCGCCGGACGACGAACTCGCCATCACCCGAAGGGTTCTCGACAGCGACGACGCCATCGCGGCAGCGACGTCGTCGAAAGACGTCGATACCGCCAAGCCCGACCCGGACATCGTCAAGGTGGCCCTCGAACGCGCCGGGGTGCCCGCCGACCGGTCCGTCTTCGTCGGCGACGCGGTATGGGACGGTGAAGCGGCTACTCGCATCGGCGTGCCCTTCATCGGGGTACGCTGCGGCGGCGTCGCCGATTGCGAGCTCGAAAAAGCAGGAGCGCAAACCATTTTCGACGACCCGTTGGACCTGCTTCAGCATCTAGATGGCACGGTCATCGGCGCTCATATGCGCGAGGCGGCTCAATCGACGAAGTGAACGCGACAGGCGCGTCGACTTGACCACAGACGTCGAACGTGTGTTCTAATGACTCTCGACCGCCAGCCCGCCCAGCGTAAGCGATGTTGAAGGAGTTCGCCGTGACGATGACTGTAGACGCCCTGGCAACAGAAACCATGACCACCGACTCCGACACTCCCGACGCGTTGGTTGCGCCGGCGACCGACGCTCCCGTCGACGTGTTGCCCAAGAAGGCGCCCGCCAAGAAAGCCCCGGGCAAGAAGGCCAAGACGATCGAGCTGACCCTCACCGTGACCGGTACCGCCGACGGCGAGTGGCGCGCCGAGCTGAAGCAGGGCACCACATATCTGGCCCGCGACCTCGCCGTGGCGGCCGCCGCCGTCTCCCGGGCCGCCAAAGAACTGCACGATGACCTGGCCACGCCGATCGACAAGGTGATCGAAGAGGCACGCGCCCAGCAGGCCGCCAAAGTCGCTGCACTGGAAGCCGAGCTCGAAGCCGCGCGAAAGGTGTTGTCCGACTTGGAGTGAGGCGTGCGCTCGGTACAGCGACTGCCGTCAGGGATATCGCCAAACAGGCCGGTTCGGCAGCGGGTGCCGGCCAACGGCCCCGGTAAACCGGAGGCGTCGGCTACTTTTCTTGACGGAAATACGGTTCAACCGTGCCGCTGAGCTTGACGACCATCGGATTTCCGCGGCGATCCTTAGCGGTAGGGACTTCGACACGCACCCACCCCTCGGCCACGTCGTATTCGTGAACATTGGTCTTCTCGACGCCATTGAACCGAATACCCACGTCGCGGAGGAGCACCTCTTCGTCATAGAAGGGGCTACGGGGATCGACGGATAGGTGATTCGGTGGAACGTCTGTGTTCTGGTCCTCGGACATGATGGCTTTCGTTGACGCGTGGATTTGGCCCCTAAGAACCTACGCGACCTGTAGCGGCGACTCCCCGCTAGGTCCTGGTGGGCCGCTTTCAGCGGGGTTACGAAACGCCGTCATGGCCGATCAGCTCATCCGGCAGAATGATGGCCTTGGCCGACTTGCCTCACGATCGAGTTGGGCGGCAAGAACCCGCACACAGCAAAGAACTCGAGACTTCTAAACTCGGGTTATAAAGCGTGGAGCTAAGGGGATTCAAACCTCGTCGCCCGGTCTCGCTACGGCGCGGGCGCGAGCGTGTCCGGACACAGCTCGCGCTGTGCGGCATCGACCATCGGAGGGTTTGCCCAGCCGATCAACTCCCACGACATCAAGACGTTCTCGGGCGTCGCCCCGCCGTAGCGAAGCTTGTCGCAGATGGTGCGACCGAGCGTCAGCAAGGACGTCGTAGGCAAGAGCTGAGGTCCCAGCGCCGCCAGGTAACCCTGCTCATCGGCGTGAGCGCTTGCTGGTACCACCATCGCGACGGACGCGAAACTCGCTGCGATGGCGATCGATAGCTTGACGCGGCGGCTGACCGCTTGGCTCTTCACGAGCGGAACGGTACCGCTCCAACCAGGCTTTTTCCGGCTTTTCAAGAGTTCTTTTGACCGGATGGTCAATTTCTTGCCGGATCGACCGGTAATACCGGACGGGCATGGCCTCGGGTCGATGCAGCTGGCGAACTCAGCGGTCGCGGCGGTGTGGGAGTTGTCCGGCGCACCTACGACCTCGTGGCCACCGCGAGCACCGGCGCGACGCTATTCGCCCTCGATGCCACGATTGGACTTCCCTGGCACATCGACTGGTGTTCATGACCAACGAGTGCGGCCCTTGGAGCGTGAAGTAGTAGTGCCGCCAACGACGTTCGGGCAGAGGGTGTCGTCATGCCGTTTCATAGCCGAGCGCTCGCCGCACTTCGAGGATGTGCTCGAGGCTCGGATCAGTGGGAGTGCCAGGGACTCTGATATACCGCCCACCGTCAGCCTCAGCGACATGTACTTCGTCACCAAGAGCATTCGTGTTCAACGGTGTTCCGTCCCGAACGTATGTCAGTCGGCCAACGACAGGCCCCGGCCCCTTATGACCTTGCGCCCTCAAGGTCTCAATAGTCACCGAGCCCAGGTGATCTGGCTGCCACGCTTCAACCAGGGCGCTCATGTAGCCCATCAGCATCCGCTCGTCGATGGAATCGTCGACTCCAAACGTGACACGATTGTGAGGGCGCGGCCGATCGACAAAACCTACGCGGGCCGTGTATTGATACCAGCCCGGGCTGGTCTCTGCAGCTTGACTGAGGGCCGGCCTCGAAAGGTCAACGTAGAGACCGGGAGCGGTATTGGGTCCGCGACGAACCTGCTCCGTCGCCGTTGTAATAACAGCGCCGAGGGTTTCGGAGTCGTTGACATCGATCGGCACGAAGGTCAGATCGGAGTTCTCGTCGGCCTCCTGTCTCCGCCAGAAGCCCCACGCCCCATACTTTTCCGGCTCGTCAGGCGCACGGTTCAGCGATCGCTGCAAGCGGTCAACCGTTGCCGGTAGCGAATCTTCGCGGTTGCCCCATCCGCCCACTATCGACAACACGTACGTCCCTCTTTCATTCCGCCGGAACGACAACAACAGTAATCATGTCGCCATAGCCCTGCAGATCCACGATCCGTTGGATTGCTTCCGCTGCTTTCGGTCCCGCGACCCTCCACTCGACGGGGATCCCTGTTGCCTCCGCGACCCCGTACTGCCGCTCAAGCGTGTTCGGAATACTCGTCGCGGGGCCAAAACCAGGAATGAAGTTACCGTCTGGACCGACTGCCCACTCGTAGTTACCCTTCGCCTCGAACAGCAGATTCGCGTCTGGATCGTATCCGTCGAAATCGACAGCCACCTTGTCCGGGCCGAGGATCTCGTATTCCATGCCTGCTGGGTAGCCAGTTGCCTGTAATTCGTAGTCACGCCACGCCGGCTTTTCAGAGCGAACAGCTGACACCCATTGGCCCGGACCTTTGGTGAGATCCTTGGGGATCTCGACTCGTTTTGCGATCAGTTCAGGCTTCTCAAGTGGCGACCTCAAGCTGTCGAGCTCGCTTTCGACGTCTGCCTGATACTTGGCGCCAGCCTCGATTGCCTTGTTTTTCAGTCCCCGATACTTCATTGCCGCGATGAATCCCAGGACGGGAGAGGCGACACTCAACTGTGCAGCCAGCTTGGCAGTGCTCAGTTCGTCCGGGGTCGGAGTCTCCGATCTGACGGTGTGGAACGCGGCGGCGCACCTGTCCGCTCTGGACGCCAGCCTCTTGGCCCAATCCGCGGCGCTGATCAGCCATGTCCCGTGGTGGAACACATTCGGTGATGCATTGTTTCCGGAATCCCGCCAATGCTCTTCGATGTCCATGCTGATTCGTTGCACTTCGTAGCCGAGACTGTTTAGGTCGTCGCCGTTGCGCCGCCAGCGCTTCGAGAAATCCAAAACACCACTGTCGCCGCTGCCGGAGTGCACGGCGCTCGAGAAGTCCTCTGCACTCAGGGATTGCGGCTCGATGGGGGGGGACCTTCGCCGTCGTCTCCTTTTGCTTCGGCTGCGTTATCACCTCGATCTTCGGAGGTCCGGCAGATGCCGGCCGAGGTTGCCCAACGATGTCGACACGACTTATATCGAGTGCACCTTGCTCGTCGGCGACCTCGAACATCACTCCTGATGCGTTCACAATCGCGCCGCCGTGCTCTCGGATAGCCTCGGCTTCTCCGAGGCGTTGACACAATCCGTCATCATGCGCTGTCAGCGCTGCGGCCATACTCGTCGACACCGGGTCTGATGCAGGCGACGGGCAGGCTGCCGCCTCCGGCGACGGTCTCCCGAGGGCAGCCAAGTCCCGCCCGTCAGCGGCCAACCCCTCGGCGTCGACTTCCAAACGGTCCGACACCGCACATCCCCCAAAGCAAGCCGATCCCGCCGTACGGAGAGAAACGTTACAGTCGACTGCGGCGGTCAGCCGACNGGCCGGCAAGGCCCCCCCCGCAGCGGCCAACCCCCCGGGGGTGCCTTCCAAACCGTCCCACCCCCCCCCCCCCCCAAAGAAAACCCTCCCCCGCCGTACGGAGAGAAACGTTACAGTCGACTGCGGCGGTCAGCCGACCGGGAATACTGTCCGTCGGCGGTTGGAACCAGAAAACCCGCCCCGACCGAAGTCGCAGCGGGTTTTTCAACTGTGGAGCTAAGGGGATTCGAACCCCTGACCCCCACACTGCCAGTGTGGTGCGCTACCAACTGCGCCATAGCCCCGTTTGTCGTGCCCCACGAAGTTACACCACCGCTACCCCAGGTTCAAAATCGCTGGTCAGGGGACCTCGCCACCGGCCTCTGGGCCGAGCGCTCGGGCCGGAGTGTGCTCCACCGCGGGCCGCACCCGGGTCTCCGGGGCGAACACCCAGCCCACGGCAGCGACCAGCAGGATCACCCCGCTGATCACGAAGGCCCATGAGAACGAGAGGTACTGCGCGATCAGTCCGACCAGCAGCGAGCCGCCGACCGAGCCGACGTCGGCCATCATCTGGAAGGTCGCCACCGCGGTGCCGCCGCGGGCCTTGTTGCCGATGATGTCGGCCACCGCGGCCTGCTGGGGTGCGGTGAAGATCCCGGTCGAGAAACCCGCGACGTAAGCGCTCACGAGGAAGATCGTCAGCCCGTCGGTAAATCCGACCATGACGGTGGAGATCCCGGCCGCGGTGAGCCCCACGATGAGCAGCAGCCGTCGCCCCACCCGGTCGGACAGATAGCCGCTGGGGATCACCGCCGAGACATTGCCGACGGCGAAGGTGGCCAGTGCCACGCCCGCCATCCCGGGACCGCGGTGCAGCACGTCGACGATGAACAACGGCACCAAGGCAATCCGGAGCCCGAAGGCCGACCAGCCGGTGGCGAAGTTCGACAGCAGCGCCGCCCGGTAGGCGCGGTTGCGCAGCGCCGCGCGCACGGTCACCTTGGCGCCGTCGTCGGGCGCGGGCGAGGCCAGCGACGAGTGCCGCAGGCTGATGAACACCACCGCTGCCGCCACCAGCAGCGCGGCCCCGTAGATGAGGAACGGCGCACTCAGACCCAGCCCCGCGGTCAGGCTGCCTAACACCGGGCCGCCGACCGACCCGACCAGGAACGCCGAGGAGAACAGACCGGCGACGCGACCACGGGCGTCTTCGGGGCTGATCCGGATCATCAGGCCGAGTGCCGACACGAAGAACATCGTCGAGCCGACCCCGCCGAGCGACCGGAACAGCAGCAGCTGCCAGTAGGTCTGCGCGAACGCGCAGGCGCCGGTGGTGACGGCGACGATCAACAGGCCCCACACGTAGATCCGGCGCTCCCCCAGCCGCTGGATCAGCATGCCGGTGGCCGGGGCGAAACACAGCCGCATCAGGGCGAACGCGGTGATGACGAACGTCGCGGCGCTGATGCTGACACCGAAGTGGCGAGCATAGGCCGGCAGCACCGGCGCCACCACGCCATAGCCGAGCGCGATGACGGCGTTGGCGGCGATCAGGACCCAGACCTCGCCGGGCAGCTTCGCCTTGGTGTCGCCCTGACAGTCGCCCTCCGTAACGCTCACCCGATGACTGTATTAACCACGTCCTTCGCCGCCTCCTGCACCTCCGCCAGGTGATCGGCGCCGAGGAAAGACTCGGCGTAGATCTTGTACACGTCCTCGGTGCCCGACGGGCGCGCGGCGAACCAGGCGTTCTCGGTGGTGACCTTCAACCCGCCCAGCGCGGCGCCGTTCCCCGGTGCGGCGGTGAGCTTGGCCGTGATCGGCTCACCGGCCAGTTCGGTGGCACTGACCTGCTCGGGCGCGAGTTTGGCCAGCCGGGCCTTCTGCTCGCGGTCGGCGGGTGCGTCGATGCGGGCGTACGTGGGTGCGCCGTAGCGTTCGGCCAGTTCGGCGTAGCGCTGCGACGGGGTCTTCCCGGTGACCGCCAGGATCTCCGAGGCCAGCAGCGCCAGGATGATGCCGTCCTTGTCGGTGGTCCAGGTCGTCCCGTCGGTGCGCAGGAACGAGGCCCCGGCGCTCTCCTCGCCGCCGAAACCGATGCCGCCACCGATGAGCCCGTCGACGAACCACTTGAACCCGACCGGCACCTCGACCAGCTTGCGGTCCAGCCCGGCCACCACCCGGTCGATGATCGAACTGCTCACCGCGGTCTTGCCGACCGCGGTCGCCGCGGGCCAGTTCGGCCGGTGGGTGTACAGGTAGTCGATGGCCACCGCCAGGTAGTGGTTGGGGTTCATCAACCCGCCGTCGGGGGTGACGACGCCGTGCCGGTCGGAGTCGGCGTCGTTGCCGGTGGCGATCTGGTACTTGTCGCGGTTGGCGATGAGCCCAGCCATCGCATTCGGCGAGCTGCAGTCCATCCGGATCTTGCCGTCGGTGTCCAGGGTCATGAACCGCCACGTCGCGTCCACCAGCGGGTTCACCACCGTCAGGTCGAGGTTGTACCGCTCGGCGATCGCGCCCCAGTAGTCGACGCTGGCTCCGCCGAGCGGATCGGCGCCGATCCGGATGCCCTCGGCCCGGATGGCGTGCAGGTCCACCACATTGGCCAGATCCGCGACATAGGCATCCAGGTAGTCATGCCGTTGGGCCATCTGCAATGCCCGCGCCAGCGGCATGCGTTTCACCGGCCGGAAGTTGTCACGAAGGATCTCGTTGGCACGCTTGGCAATCCAGCCGGTGGCGTCGGTGTCGGCCGGCCCGCCGTTGGGCGGGTTGTACTTGAAGCCGCCGTCGCGCGGCGGGTTGTGCGAGGGGGTGACGACGATACCGTCGGCCAGGTCGGCATCGCGGCCGCGGTTGAAGGTCAGGATGGCGTGACTGATGGCCGGGGTCGGGGTGTATCGGTCAGCCGAATCGATCATCGCGACAACATCATTGGCGGCCAATATCTCCAGGGCGGACGCCCAGGCCGGCTCCGACAGCGCGTGGGTGTCGCGGCCGAGAAACAACGGCCCCGTGGTGCCCTGTGCAGCCCGGTATTCGACGATGGCCTGCGTGGTGGCCAGGATGTGGCCTTCGTTGAACGCGGTGTCCAGGCTCGACCCGCGATGGCCGGAGGTGCCGAACACCACCTGCTGCGCAATGTCGTCGGGATCGGGCCGCCGGGTGTAGTAGGCGGTCACCACCTGTGCGACGTCGATCAGATCCTCGGGTTGGGCCGGTTGCCCGGCGCGGGGATTGGCAGCCATGGTTCCCGATTCTGCTCCCCAACGGATGTCGATGCCTGCCAGTCGCCGAGTTGCCGCCATACTTTTGGCTTATGTTCGGCCACGATCCTCGAGAGTTGGCCGCGGTTTTCATCGGCGGCGCCGTGGGCACGCTGGCCCGCGCCGGTTTGGCGGTGCTCTGGGCCCACGATCCGGACCAGTGGCCCTGGCCGACGTTCATCGTGAACATCGTGGGCGCGTTTCTGCTCGGATACTTCACCACGCGGCTGTTGGAGCGCCTCCCGGTCTCCAGCTACCGGCGNGCGCTCGTCCGCCGGGCCGCGGTGCGCCGATGACCGCCCTGATCTGGACGGGCGTGGTGCTGCTGGGCGGCGCCGGGGCGGTGTGTCGATTCCTGCTCGATCGGGCGGTGTCGGCACGTCATACCCGCGGCTTTCCGTTCGGCACGCTGGCGGTCAACCTCAGCGGCGCGTTTCTGCTCGGCTTCCTCGGCGGCCTGGCCCTGGACCGGCATGCCGCGCTGCTGGCCGGAACCGCATTCGTCGGCTCCTACACCACGTTCTCCACCTGGATGCTGGAAACCCAGCGTCTCGGCGAGGAACGTCGGGCCGGGCCCGCCGTGGCCAATATCGTCGTCAGCGTGGTGCTCGGCTTGATCGCGGCGTGGCTGGGGATGTCGCTGGGGAGCCGACTGTGACCACCACCGACTACCTCAAGCTGACTGCGTATTTCGGCGAGCGGCAACGGCTGCAGCGCCGGTTCGTCGCCGACGCGCTACTGGACCTGTACGGCGGCCGTGACGTCGCCATCAGCGTGATGCTGCGCGGGATCGCCGGCTACGGACCACATCACCATTTGCGCAGCGACGAAACGTTGACCGGCTCGGAGGACCCGCCGATCGCGATCGCTGCCGTCGACGCAGCGGACAAGATCTCCGCATTGGCCGATCAGACCGTGGCCGCCATCCCCCGCGGGCTGATCACCCTCGAACGCGCCCAGCTGATCGATCGTCAGACGCAACCGAAAGCACCCGACTACTGCAAGCTCACGCTCTACGTCGGCCGTCACCACCGCGCCGCCGGGGTACCGGCCTACCGCGCGGTCTGCGACCTGCTGCACCGGCAGGGCTTCGCCGCGGCCACGGTGTTGCTCGGGGTCGACGGCACCGCACACGGGCAGCGTCGCCGCGCGGCATTCTTCAGCCGCAACACCGACGTGCCGTTGATGATCGTCGGTCTCGGGACCGGGGCGCAGGTGACCGCCGCGCTCCGCGACGTCGACCGGATTCTGGAGCACCCACTACTGACGGTCGAGCGCGCGCAGCTGTGCAAGCAGGGCGGCGAGCGGTTGGCCCGCCCGGCCGAACTCCCCGGCAGCGACGCCGAGGGCCGCCCGCTGTGGCAGAAGTTGATGGTGCACACCTGCGAGACGGCGCAGCACGACGGGGCACCGATCCATCGGGCGATCGTCCGCGCCCTGCTGCAGTCCCGCACGGCCGGCGGCGCGACCGTCCTGCGCGGGGTCTGGGGGTTCAGCGGCGAAGGTAAGCCGCACGGCGACAAGGTGTTCCAGCTCGGCCGCCAGGTGCCGGTAACCACCGTCGTGGTGGATACCCCGGAGCGGATCGCCGCGTCCTTCGAGATCATCGACGAACTGACCGGCGAACACGGCGTGGTGAGTTCGGAAATGGTGCCATCGGCAACCGTCGTCGACGCCGGCATCCGCATCGGCGGGACCGAGCTGGCCCGCTTCAGTTACTGACCTCACACCGGCCTTGGTAAGGCTAGCCTATCTTTCATGGGGCGTGTAGCGTCCCACCCCATGCAGTCGACTACGCCCGAAGCGGTCAGCGCCGCTCTCACCGAGATCCTTCGTGACGACATGAACGTCGACGTCCGCCGGGTGACCCGGGAATCCCGACTGATCGATGACGTCGGCCTGGATTCGGTGGCGTTCGCCGTCGGCATGGTGGCGATCGAGGACAAGCTCGGCGTGGCCCTCTCTGAGGAAGACCTACTCAGCTGCGACACCGTCGGCGACCTCGAGGCGGCAATCCTGGCGAAAGTGCCTGCCGCGCAGAGCAGCCAGTGAGCGTGCTGGCCACGGCGCTGTCCGCGTCGTTGACCACGACCGACGCCGACCTCGCCATCTACGACCCTGAGACACGCGACTGGATCCGCCATCCCTGGGGACAGGTATATGCCCGGGCCGAGAACGTCGCCGAACAGATCGGCAACGACGGCTCGACGGCAGTGGGCGTGGTCGGTGAACCCACCGTCGAAGGCGTCGCGACGATCCTCGGCGCTCTGCTGGCCGGTGCGGCGGTGTCCGTCCTGCCCGGCGCGATCCGGGGCGCGGACGCCACCCAGTGGGCGCAGGCCACGGCCACTCGCTTCACCGACATCGGCGTGGGCACCGTGTTCAGCCACGGCGAGCACCTGAATCTGCTGCGCGCCACCGAGACCCCGCTGAAGATCCACGACGACGTCGTCGTCGCCCATGCCCAGCGCTCCACGACGCTGCAGCTGGGCACCGGCGAGTTCGCCGTCCTGCAGGGCACCGCCGGGTCCACCGGGACTCCGCGCACCGCGCAGCTGACGCCATCGGCGGTGCTGGCGAACCTGCGGGGCCTCAGCGAGCGGATCAGCCTGACCCGCACCGACATCGGTTGCTCCTGGCTGCCGCTCTACCACGACATGGGACTGACCTTCCTGCTGGCCGGCGCGCTCGGCGGCATCGAGGTATGGCAAGCCCCGACAATGGCATTCGCGGCGTCGCCGTTCAGCTGGGTGCGGTGGCTCACCGACAGCCACGCCACCCTGACCGCCGCCCCGAACATGGCCTACGGATTGATCGGCAAGTACTCACGCCGCCTGACCGATCTGGACCTCTCGGCCGTGCGGTTCGCGCTCAACGGTGGCGAGCCGGTCGACTGTGAGGCGACGAGCCGGTTCGGCACCGAGCTGTCCCGATTCGGTTTCAAGGCGGGAGCCCTGTCGCCGTCGTATGGGATGGCCGAATCATCCTGCGCGGTCACGGTTCCCGTGCCCGGCCTGGGTGTGGTGGTCGACGAGATCACCGTCGCCACCGATGCCGGGACCAACCGCCAGCAACTCGCGGTTCTCGGTGACGCCATCCCCGGGATGGAGGTGCGACTGCGGCCCAGCGAAGACAATGCGGGCATCGTCGACCGCGAGGTGGGCGAAGTGGAGATCCGCGGAACCTCGATGATGTCGGGCTATCTCGGCCAGACCCCGCTGAACCCCGACGACTGGTTCGCCACCGGCGATCTTGGCTACTTCGTCGACGGTGGACTCGTGGTGTGCGGACGCACCAAGGAATTGATCACCGTCGCCGGACGCAACATCTTCCCCACCGAGATCGAGCGGGTCGCCGCCCAGGTCAAGGGTGTCCGCGAAGGCGCGGTCGTCGCGGTGGGCACCGGCGACAAGGCGGTCCGGTCCGGCCTCGTGATCGCCGCGGAGTTCCGTGGCGCCGACGAGGCGCAGGCCCGCAGCCAGGTGATCCAGCAGGTCGCATCCGAATGCGGCATCGTGCCTGCCGACGTGGTGTTCCTCGCGCCGGGCTCACTCCCCCGCACCTCGTCGGGCAAGCTGCGCCGACTTGAGGTCAAACAACAGATGGAGGCTGCCAAGTCATGACCGCGACCGTGCCCACCCGGACGCCGGCCACCACCACTGTCGAGGAGTACCGCGAGCTGGTGGACCGGGCCTTCGACGATCAGGTCAAGGCATGGACCGCCGAAGCCGAAGAAACCGAACGCTTTCCGCGTGCGCTCATCGAGCACCTGGGCCGCAGCGGCGTGTTCACCGAGAAATGGGGCGACGGGCAGCAGCCCGACGTGGCCAAGCTGATCGAGTTGGCCTTCGCGCTGGGCCGGACGGGCTCGTCGGGCATCGGCGTGGGTGTCAGCCTGCATGATTCGGCGATCGCCATTCTGCGCCGGTTCGGCAAGTCCGACCATCTGCGCACCATCTGCGAGCAAGCCGTTCGCGGCGAGGCCGTGTTGTGCATCGCGGCCTCCGAGGAGTCCGGCGGTTCGGACCTGCAGATCGTGGAGACCGAGGTCCGCACGGCCCGAGACGGTTTCGAGATCAAGGGCATCAAGAAGTTCGTCTCGCTGTCGCCCGTCGCCGACCACATCATGGTGGTGGCGCGCAACGTCGACCACGACCCGACGAGCAGGCACGGCAACGTGGTCGTCATCGCGGTACCGACCACCCAGGTCGAAGTGCAGACGCCCTACCGCAAAGTCGGCAACGGCCCCCTGGACACCGCCGCGGTACACATCGACACCTGGGTTCCGGCCGACCATCTGGTCGCCCGGGCCGGCACCGGGCTGGCCGCCATCTCCTGGGGCCTGGCCCACGAACGCATGTCGATCTCCGGGCAGGTCGCCTCCGGCTCTCAACGGATCCTCGGAATCACGTTGGCCCGCATGATGAAACGCCGTCAGTTCGGGCACACCCTCTACGAGCACCAGGCCCTGCGGATGCGGATCGCCGATCTGCAGGCGCGCGTCGACCTGCTGCGTTACGCCCTGGCGGGGGTGGCCACCCAGGGCAAGCTCGACCTCCGCGCCGCCGCCGCCTTCAAGGTGACCGCAGCGCGCCTCGGCGAAGAGGTCGCGTCCGAATGCATGCACATCTTCGGCGGCTCCGGCTATCTCGTCGACGAGACCCCGCTGGGCAAGTGGTGGCGTGACATGAAGCTGGCCCGCGTCGGTGGCGGCACCGACGAGGTGCTGTGGGAGCTGGTGGCCGCAGCGATGAAGCCCGACTACGACGGCTACGCCGAATTCGCCGGCGCCTGAACCACTTCCGGGCCCAGGCACCCGGTTCAGCGCGTTACCCGACGGCGCCGAATGCGTCGTCGGGTGTGCGCGGCAGTGCGTAGAGGGCCATTCGCCGGTTCGACATCTGGTGCTCGCCGAGGAATTCGCACCCCGCCCACTCGCACACGCGACGCGCGCCGGTGTTGCGGTGGTCCGGATCGAACATCACCCGCCGGCAGTCGGGGTCGAGTTCGAACACGCTGGCCACCACGCGCGGCAACAGGATCGGACCCATGCCACGGTTGACGAACCTCAGGTCGGCGATAGCGGCGTGCAGGCCGATATCGTGCGGATCGGCGGCGTAGCGCGGCGCGATGGAATCCTTGGCGGCCCGGTACAACTCGAGGTAGCCGACGGCCTTACCGCGGAAGCTCGCGATCAGCGGACGCGAGTACTGGCCATCGAGCTGAGCTTGCAGATACCGCCGCCAACGGTCCGGCGCCCAGTCGTACTCCCAGGCCTCGACCAGATGCGGCCGGTTCATCCACTCCGACACCATCTCGGCATCGGCATCGGCGTCGGCGTCGGCCAACCGGATGTCGTACGGGTCGGCGAGGACGGGGGTGAGCGGGGCCGCGACCGCACGCACCTCGTCGGTGATCTCGGTCAGCTCGCGTTTGAGGACGGGGCCCTCTGGCACGTCCGTCACGTCAGTTTCGATCTCGGTCATTGAACGCCGAGCCTACCGTAGCGAATTAGGGCAGGTTTACCTTCCCTGCAGCCCCGGTGTCAGCTGAGCAGCCCGGCCAACACCGTCAGGTGGCTGAGCTCGACCTCGCGGGTGGCAGTCACGAGCGTCACCGGAGCCTGTGCGACCGCCGTCCGCAACTCTTCGAGAGCCGCGGCCTCCGTCCCGGACTGCAACTCCTCGGTGTAGCGGGCCGCGAACTCGTCGTAACGCTCCGGCTTGTGGCCGTACCAGTGACGCAGTTCCGTGGAGGGCGCCACCGCCGGCAGCCAGCGACCGACCCGCGGATCGGTCTTCTTCAACCCCCTGGGCCACAACCGGTCGACCAGGACCCGATCTCCCTCATCGGGTTCGGGGTCGTCGTATACCCGGGCCAGCCGCACACGGTTTTTCCCGGCCATGCCGTGCCATGGTAGAGGGCATGAGTCTCGATCGGGTCGCGGATCTGCAGCGCTGGCAGGATTCCGGCGCCCATTGGCGCGTGCTCAGCCGCACCGCGGACACCTTGACCATCGCCTTGCTGCGGTGCGACGGCGGCGAAGAGGTGGACCGGTTCACCTCCGGCGATCCGCGGCTGCTCGTGTTCGTGGGAACCCGTAGCTCCAGCGAGGACGGCTGATCAGCCGGCAGGTCCGAAGCGCGCCAGGCGGGCCAGGTGGTCGCGGTCCTCGACGCCGAGCTTGGCGAACATGCGATAGAGGTGCCCGTCGACGGTGCGCACCGACAGGCACAACCGATCGGCGATCTGCCGGTTGCTCAGCCCGCCACCGACAAGGTTCGCAATCTCCCACTCCCGCACAGTGAGCGGCAGCGGTTCCCCGGCACACCGCAGCGCCGGGGTGCGCGCACCGCTGCGG
>NZ_LT546208.1:207409-215317 GCF_900078665.2 Mycolicibacterium houstonense
GCGCCGCCACGATCGCCTCGGCCTGCGGCGAACCGGCGGCCAGTACGGCGTACCGGTCACACACCCGGCGCGCCTCGGCCAGCTTCCCGTCGGCCACGTCGGCCGACACCTGCGCGAAGCCGAGCCAGAACCGTGGCGGCCCGCACTCGCAACCGTCGGCGGCCAGTTCACCGACCTGTGCGACGGTATCGACCTGGTCGGTCCGGCCCGCCAGGGCCAGCGCGCCCGAGGTGGCCAGCGCTGCCCAGACGGTGGCCGTCGGCAGCGCCTCCCCGCGAAGTGTCTCGGCGCCAAGGACGATGGCGTCGGCCAGCTCTCCGGCGAAGAACGCGAAAACCACGTCCATCGCCGCCACCAGGCTCAGTGGCTCCGGGTCGTGCACCCGCTCGCGCAGCATGGTCAGCACCGCATCTGCCGCCTCGGCGCGGCCACATCCGAAGAACAGATTCGCGGCCCGCAGACACCCCCAACGGGCCAGCGTCATCTCCTCGTCCTGCGGCGGCACCGACCGGGCCAGCAGTTCCTCCGCCTCCTCACCGCGCCCCTGCCAGCAGATCGCGTCGGCCAGTACCAGTGCCGCGGAAACGCCGGCGCCATGGTCCAGCGCGTAGCGCGCCAGTTCTTCACCGAGCACCAGATTGGACATAGTGACGGCACTGGCCGCCGCGTCGGCGATGACGCCCGGATTCGCCGGCGCGCTGCCTCCCATCATGAACCGCGCCAGCTGGATCCGTCCCCGCACATCGGGCAGGGAACCGTTGTTCGCTGCCGGCAGATGCGCCTGCAGCAGCGACGCGAGGACCGTATTGATCTGCCGGAAGCGGGTTTTGGAGCAGCGGCTGCGTGCCACCTCGCCGACGATCGGATGGCCGGGCTGGACCAGGGTGCAGGCCGCGCCGTTGATCACCTGGATCGCCCCTCGCCGTTCCGCCCGGGCGATGGCCTCGACGTCGCAGGCTCCGGCGAGCACATCCCAGTCGAGCACCTCGGCGGTGGAAACCACCTCGACCACGTCGCGTTCGTCGGCGGCCAGAATGTCGAGGCGCGAGGCGATGAGGGCATTCAGATCGGCGCTGGCCCGCAGCCGGCCGCACAGGCGCCAGCTGCCGTGGTCACACACCAGCACCTCGTCGCCGAGCGCCGCGTTGATCACGCCGCGGAGATAGAGCGGGCTGCCCGACGAGAACCGGTGCAGCTCACCGACGGCGCGCTCATCGACGTCACCGCGCAGGACCGCCCGCACCAACTCACGGGTCTGCTCACGCGTGAAGGGTTCGACGTCCAGCCGCAGCAGCAGTTGTTCTTTCCACAACGCGGTCACCGCGTCGGAGGTGGATGCCCCACTCTGGATGGTGACCACCAGTTTCGTCGGGCCGCCGACTGCCAGCTGCTGGACCAGCAGCGCCGACAGCGGGTCGAGATGCTGCGCGTCGTCGACCACGATGAGTAGGTCGGGATGGGCGGCGAGCCTCTCGTAGGCAACCGCGAGCATCACAGTCGGGTCGTGCGCATCGGTCAGGGTGAGTGCGTGGTGAAAGGCCCCGAGCGGCACCGCCTGTCCGGTTTCGGTGCCCAGCACGAACCGCACCGGGCGACCGTCGGCCTCCCATGCCCCGGCGAGCACCCGCGCCAACGTCGATTTGCCCACCCCGGCCCCGCCTGCCAGCACCACACCCCGGGAGCCACCCCGCAGCGCCTGTGCGGCCTCGCTGCGCTCGGCCTCGCGTGCGACAAACGGCCAGTCGGACAACGACCACCCCCAGATACTCAGCGCGGTACCCGGCTGACGGTACGCCGGTGCCAATATCGGTATCGGAGAATCCCGGCACCGCAGGGGCGAATCCTTGCCTCAGAAAACACTTTTCGAGGATGGGCCGGCAGGCTCCAGCGCCCAGTCACCATGGCGCAACACACCCTCGACCGTCAGGTCCGAGCCCAGGGCCACCAGATCCGCCGCGGCGCCGGGGGTCAGGCCACCGGCGGGCAGACCAAGCGCCCGAGCCGGGTTGACCGAGGCCTGCCGAACCGCGAGCATCAGGGCCTCATCACGGTCCAAACCGCAATGGGCGACGGCGAACCGGACGACGCGGTCCATGGTCGCGGTACTGCCCGCGACGGTGTCGGTACCCCCGACGAGCGCGACTCCCCCGGCCACGTCGACCTGGACCGGCCCCAGGTGGTAACGGCCGTCGGGCATGCCGGTCGCGGCCATCGCATCGGTGATCAGTGAAACCCGGTCCGCGCCTGCGGCACGCGTGACGTGCCGGTAGATGGCGGCGTCGATGTGGACCCCGTCGGTGATGAGTTCGACGGTGACAGTGGGATCCTCGATCAGCGCGACCACCGGCCCCGGCTCCCGCCGATCCACCGGGCGCATGGCGTTGAACAGATGCGTGCCGACCGTCGCACCAGCCGCGAGGGCCACCCGGGTCTGCTCGTAGGTCGCCTCGGTGTGCCCCACGGCCACCACTACCCCGGCATCGGTGAACTGCCGGATGGCCGCAAGCGCGCCCGGCCGTTCGGGGGCGATCGTCACCATCCGGATGGTGCCCTCGGCGGCGGCGAGCAGCCGGTCGATCTCGGCCGGATCCGGATCCCGCATCAGCGCGGGCTGATGGGCCCCGCACCGCACGGTCGACAGCCAAGGGCCTTCGAGGTGGATACCGTCGATCACCCCGGCCCTGACGTCCTCGGCCAGCACGGAGACCTGGTTTCGCAGCTCGTCGGGGCCGGTCGTCACCAGCGAGGCGATCAGCGTGGTGCTGCCGTGTCTGCGATGCAGGTCGGCGGCGGCGACGGTTTCGGCATGCGACGCCGCGGAGAAGTTCGCCCCGGCACCGCCGTGCAGGTGGGTGTCGACGAAACCGGGCACCACGGTCACCAGGTGCCGGTCGGCGGGCCGGGGCGGCGCGCCCGCACCGAGCGCTGTCACCCGGTCGCCCGAGACGTCAATCCAGCCCGGCCGCAACAGTTCTGCGCCCGTCAGCACGGTATCGGCGGTCAGCAGCACTTCAGATGCCCTGCCAATCCGGTTTCGAGCGATAGGTCTCGCGGTAGTAGTCGATGAGCTGGAGCCGCTGCGCGGCGGCGTCGTCGAGCAGCACGGTGACGTGCGGATGATGCTGCAGGATGGTCGCCGGCCACATGGCACTCACGGCGCCTTCCACCAGATGGTGCACCGCCTCGGCCTTGCTGCGGCCGAGTGCCACCAGGATCACGTGCCGCGCGGCCATGATGGTGGCCAACCCCTGGGTGAGACAGTGCGTGGGCACCGCGTCGAGATCGCCGCCGAAGAACCTGGCGTTGTCGAGGCGGGTCTGGCGGGTGAGCGTCTTGATGCGGGTCCGCGACGCCAGCGAGGACCCCGGCTCATTGAACGCGATGTGTCCGTCGGTGCCGATGCCGACGATCTGCAGGTCGACACCACCGGCGTCACGGATCGCCGCCTCGTACGCCGCGCACGCCGCCGGAATGTCGGCGGCCAGGCCGTCGGGCCCGTGAACGGCGCCGGGCCCGAAGTCGACGCGGGAGACGAAGACCGCGTCGATCACATTGCGGTAGCGCTCGGGATGGTCAGCGGGTAGGCCAACGTATTCGTCGAGGGTGAATCCCCCGGCCTGCCGGAACGAGATCTGGCCAGCGGTATACCGCGCGGCGAGCTCGTCGTAGACCGCCAGCGGCGAGGAACCGGTCGCCAGGCCGAGGACCGCGTCCGGTTTGCGGGCCAGCAGCGCGCCGACCGCGTCTGCGGCCACCGTGCCGATCTCGGCGGCATCGGCCAGAATGACGACTTCCATTACTCGTTCTACTTGTTCGCCGTGAAAAGGTCTGCGCCTGAACCGATGTCGGATCCGGACCGCACCGCCTCGGATACCGTCACGTTGCCCGGCTCACGCTCGTCCATCACCACGACGGGAACGATCGGATTGAGCCCCTTGGCCTCGACGGCGGCAGCGTCGTAGGTGATCACCGCCTGGCCCGCGGTGAGCTCGTCGCCTTGGTTGACGTGGGTGACGAAACCTTCACCGTTCAGCGTGACGGTGTCCAGGCCGAGGTGGACCAGGACGCCGACGTTGTCGGCGGTCATGATGACGTACGCATGCGGCATCAGTTTCAACAGCTTGCCGGTGACCGGAGCGATCGCATCGACCACGCCGCGCGGCGGGTCCACGGCGGCGCCGTAACCCACCATGCCCGCGGAGAACACCGGGTCCGGCACGTCCTGAAGGGCCACTGCCCGCCCCGCGACCGGGGCCAGGACTCGCGTCATGCTCACTGGGTGGCTCCTTCGCTGTGCACTGGTGCCCCAAACAATACGAGCGCGGCCGGCGATGGGCACGAGTTCGCCTCTTCTGACCAGGTTCTCGTCTAAGCTTCCGCTCAGCTTCGCGGCGGGTCGCGCTGGGTGGCCAGGAGGGCGATAGGGCGATAGGGCGATGAGCAATACGACGAAACCCCAAGGTGCACAGGCTAAATCCAGGATGAACATCCCCGGCTTCGCGCAACTGCAACGGCTCGGCAAGAGCCTGATGCTGCCGATCGCCGTGCTGCCCGCCGCGGGCATCCTGCTGCGTCTGGGCCAACCCGATCTGCTGGGCCGGATCGAGTCCCCCGTGATCGGCCCGTTCTTCAAGGCCATGAGCGCCGCCGGCGACGCCCTGTTCAGCAACCTTCCCCTGCTGTTCGCGGTCGGCGTGGCGATCGGATTCGCCCGCAAGGCCGACGGCTCGACGGCGCTGGCCGCCGTGGTCGGCTATCTGGTGATGGAAGCGGTCTTCAAGACCATGTCCCCGATCGTGCTTGCCGGTGAGGTGGACAAGGCCGGCGACCAGGCCCAGATCAACTACAGCGTGTTCGCCGGGATCGTGGTGGGCCTGGTGACCGCATGGCTGTTCGACCGCTATCACACCATCGAATTGCCTTCATACCTCGGGTTTTTCGGTGGCCGAAGATTCGTCCCGATCGTGGTCTCGCTGGCCTGCCTGTTCCTCGCGTTCCTGATGAGCTACTTCTACCCCATCTTCGACGCGGGCCTGACCGCGTTGGGCAGGTTCATCGGGGGCGCGGGCGCGCTCGGGGCCTTCGTCTACGGCTTCGCCAACCGCATGCTGATTCCGTTGGGGCTGCACCACATCCCGAATTCCTATGTCTGGTTCATCTACGGCGACTACCAGACGCCGGACGGCACCGTGGCCACCGGCGAGCTCACCCGCTTCGCGGCCGGCGACCCCACCGCCGGCATTCTCACCTCGGGGTTCTACCCCATCTTGATGTTCGGACTGCCGGCCGCGGCGCTGGCGATGATCCTGGCCGCGAACCGGAAACAGCGCAAGGTCGCAGTCGGCATCCTGTCGGCGGCAGCCCTGACGGCGTTCCTGACCGGTGTCACCGAACCGCTGGAGTTCGCTTTCATGTTCGTGGCGTTCCCGCTCTACGTCATCCACGCACTGTTGACCGGGCTGTCCCTTGCCGTCGCCTACCTGCTCGACATCCACCTGGGCTTCTCGTTCTCGGCCGGTCTGATCGACCTGCTGCTCTACGGGGGCGCGCCCGCCGCGCACAACATCTGGCTGATCATCGTGATGGGCGCGGTATTCGCCATCGTCTACTTCGTGTTGTTCTACGTCGCGATCACGCGGTGGAACATGCGGACGCCGGGCCGAGAGCCCGAGGAGCAGTTCGACGCCGAGGAGAAGGCGAACGTCGGTGAAGGAGCCGATTCCACGACGGCCGTCGCGGCCGGTGGTGCCGTCACCGGCACCCTCACCGCACCCGCGCGCCCCGACACGCAGGCCGAGCAGATCATCGCGGCATTCGGCGGCCGGGAGAACCTGGTCAACGTCGATGCCTGCATCACCCGGCTTCGCATGGAGGTGGCCGACAAGACCAAGGTCGACCAGGATCGGTTGAAGGCGCTGGGCGCCGCGGGCGTCATCGAGGTGGGCAACAGCGTGCAGGCGGTCTTCGGCACCAACTCCGAGGCGATCAAGAACGCCATCGTCGACGGTCTGTAGCCCGACGACTCACACCGAGAGCAACCGCTGGAAGAAGTCGCGATACCGCTGGAGTGCCACCCGGAGATCCTCGGTCGACGCGTCCTCGCCGCGGGCCCATTGCGCCTCCAGCCGCGAACGTGTGTCGGCGAAACTCGCGGTGAGCTCCTCGACCACCTCGGCCACCAGATTGTCGGCGTTCTGCACCGCCGCCTTCGGGTCGTCGACGAATGCGGCCTGCACGTCATTCCAGCGCGAGTGCAGCCCGGACCGGTGCTCGTCGGCGAACAACAACGTGTTGTCCTCGATCTGCACCGGTTCGCGGTCGGCGTCTTGCGCGAGTGACTCGGCCGCGCGGGGCACCGGCTCCGGCCGGACGGTCGACGTCTGTTCGTCGTGGGTGGTCATGCCCGGGCCTCCTTCGTCGAATCCGTACCGGTCTCGTGCGCGCCGGCCTCGGGCCTGCCTGCGGTGCGCCGGGCCTCGGCGTCGCCTCGTTCGGTCGCGACGTCATGCTCGGCATCGCGGGCGTCGGGCCGTGTTCCGGGCGCCGGGCCGACCAGCTGCTCGAACAGCGCGCGATAGTGCACGAGCGCCTCACGTTGCGCCTCGGTGCCGATCTCGCCCTGCTCCTGAGCCAGGTGCAGGATGTGTGCGGCACGGTAGTGTTCGACGACCTTGGGATGATCGACCGAGATGTCCGCCGCGCGCTGCTCGAAATCGTCTATCGGATAACCGCGTTCGCGCATCACCTCGGTCACCAGGCGGTCCGCTTCGCCAACCGATCTCGATGGATTGTCGACGAATCCGGACTGGGTCACGCCCCACGCCTCGACGTACCGCGCCCGGGACTCCGGGGGCAATTCGTTGATCTTGAGCTTGTTGTGTTTGCGTTCGCGCGCGATCAGTTCGCGCTCCGCCGCACGTTGGCCCCCTGCCGTTTCCACGGCGTGCTCGTACTCCGGGCCGAACTGTTCCCTGAGCCGTTCACTGCGCTTCTGACGCATCATCGATACGGCCACGACCACCGCGAGCAACACGATGATCACGACGACTACGGCGATGACGATCCAACTCCATGTAGGCATTTCCTGACCTCCTGCGGCCAGGGATACCCGCCCATGGTCTACAGAAACGTCAATACCAGGAGGCGCAGCTCAGAGCTGAGCGAAGCAGGCGTCGTCGGATTCGTCGTTCGGAATGGCCGCGTCCTGGCTGGAGAACTTGCCCACCACACCGGTGTCGGTCACCTCGACGCTGTCGGCGTGGATCCCCAGCGGGTAGGCGTCGTTCAGCTGCGTCGTGAGGCCGTCGAGCGCCGTCTGCACGGTGTCCTTCTCGAACGGACCACTGACGTCGGTGACCTCCAGGTCCAGGTTGCCGTCGTTCACCACCGGCTTGGCGGTCACCTTGGTGTCCCCCACCGCCTGCATGGTGATGGTGCCGGCGGACGGGTCGGTGCTGACGTCGGTGACGAGCGCACCGACCCCGGGCAGGTTCTCCGCCACAGTGTCCTTGATCCCGGCTGCCGTCCAGGACAACGTGGCGGTCAACGATCCGATGGTGCCCTTGGAGTCCGCGGTGCCCTCCAACCGGATGTCGGACAGCGCGACGTCGGCAGTCATCCCTTTGGCGGCCTGCACCTGCATGCCCCCGGTTTTCACCGAGATGTTGGTGTAGTGGCCGGTGATGTGCTGCCACAGGAACGGCGGGCTGACCCCGAACGACACCGAGGCCTCGTCCTCCACGATGCATTCGGCGATCGCCACCAGCACGGAGCCGGCCTTGTGCCGTGCGTACAGTTCGGCACCGGTCAAGCCGATCACCACCGCGGCGACCACGATGACGGCGATCAGCGCGACCGCCAGCGGGCTGCGCCAGCGCGACGACGGCTTGGCCGGCTCGGGCCGCGGCC
>NZ_LT546208.1:215342-220014 GCF_900078665.2 Mycolicibacterium houstonense
GGTCAGGCGGCGGCACCGGACCGCGGCCTCGCCGGCCAGGGTCGCCGGGGCGTTGCGGCGGTGTCGGCATCCCCGCAATTCTGCCTCATCACCCGCCCGGTCAGCTCTGTGGCGCGCCTGTGGATTCGCCCGCCGTCACCACATCGGCCGGTTGCCGAGCCGGATGTGCGGTGGCCGCGGCGGCAATCGACGATCCGGCGATCACCAGGCAGAGCACCGTGTAGGCGAGGCTGCCGATCGGGTCGCCGTCGGCGGTGAGGCCATCGACCGCGCCGAAGTAGGCCGGCAGCGCGGTCAGCCACAGCACCGTCATCACCGCGAGGTACACCGCGGCGTAACGCAGGATGAGCGGGTTCGAGTAACGCACCGTCGCGGGGTCGCGATCGTTGCGCATGGTCGTCCACTGACCGAACAACACCGGGACCGCCACGAGGGTGAGCACGACGAGCTCGGCGGCGTAGATCACCCCGCCCACCGTGGTGCTGCCCGAGATGGTGGCGCCGATGGTGGCGGGCATGGGCAGCACCGCGGTCCCGATCGAGGCCAGCACGCCGACGACGATGGTGCGGCCCAGGATCGCCCACCCGCTGAACGTCCTGCCGTCATCGACGTGGCGGCCGACGAACAGTTGCACGCAGAAGGCCAACGACATCGGCCACAGCGCGGCGAACACCACCACACTGGGCAGCGGCACCGAGGCGAAGAACGGCTGGTTCATCGGATGCTCCAGCGTCCATTCCCACCACCGCAGCTGCGGTCCGATGTGGTCGAAGATCTCGTAGAACGCGTGATGGACGAAGCCCACGCAGACCGCGCCGACGAGCACCCCCCGGCGACGGAACACCCCGAGCATGCGGACGATCTCGTAGGCGACGGTCGCCATCATCGGATAGATCGCGACGATGTAGAGCGGTAGCCGGCCCCACAGGAAGTCCACGGTGAACACGTTGTGCGCGAACATCGTGTCGACGTGCTCACTGATCCCGAACGCACCGGGGAAGTACAGCGGCGGCTCGATGATCAACAGATAGGCGATGGCGCCGAACCACAGCACCAAATTGGTCGGATCGTTGTGCCGGCGCATCCGCACGATCGCGTACACCAGCGCGAGGATCGCCCCGGCGATCACCGTGACCTCCAGCACCGGCAGCGTCCAGTTCTCCAGACCGAACGGGTTGCGGAACTCGACCAGCCCGCCGGCGGTCTCACACGAAAAGCCCAGGCGCTCGGCCAGACCCGAGAAGGTCGGGGTACACAGATCAGACATTGGCTGCGCTCGCCTTCTTCTCCGTCGCCTCACCGGCGGTGTACCACTGGGTCACCTCGTAGCCGTCCTCGTAGCGCCGGAACCACTCGCCGGCCAACGCCGGCAGTTTCTCGTGGGCCGGGTTGTGGCCCGGGACCTGGCTGCGCACGACGCCGGCCAGCGCGGTCAGCATCTCGCGCACCGGCAGGTGTGCGAACGCGTTCTCCACCGGGCCGTCGTACGGCGTCTTGGTGAACGGAAGCTTCTGCAGCAGAGCCTTTCTCCTCGCCTGCATACCGAACATCGACATGGCGTCGATCTTGCGTTCCTCCAGCGGCACATGCTTGTTGAAGCCGTCGCAGGCCACCTTGAGCACCGCCCACACGTGCTTGAAGATCGACGGCGCGACCCGCATCCGGTACCACGGGTCGTCGGCCACCGCGTCGTAGATGATCAGCGCCGAGCTGCGGTGCTCGACCTCTTCGACGAAGTGCCACAGGAACAGTGAGGCCACCCGGTCGTCGCCCGGAGCGAACAGGGTGTCGTCATGGTCGAGCATCAGCTTGAACACCGGGGTGAACGTCGCCTCCAGATCGGCGGTGTAGGCCAGCCGGTACTTCAGCGGGGTTTCGGCGGTCAGGTCGTCGAACGCCTTGATCACCTCGTCGAGGGTCTCCTTGAGACCCGGGTAGGTCTTGATCAGCCCCTTGGCGTGCTGACGGTGGGCCATCGCGTGCTGGCCTTCCTGCCGCACGAAGGCCTGCGCCTCCTCGGCCACCTCCGGGTCGGTGATGAACGGCATGGCCTCGGTGATCATGTGACCGATCATCTTCTCGAAGGCGATGGCCAGGAACGACACCGCGTTGGCCATCGACGAGAAGGCCGGGTTGGTCTCGTTCCACAGGAACGGGACGCGGTGGTCCGCGAACGCGAACCTCATCTTCCGCACGATCAGATCAGTCATCTTCGGCACCTCGCTTGTCTCGACTGTTCGCACCGCGATTGCCTGCCGATCGATACCAATCATACAAACAACGCTTCGTTTGTATGATTACTACACGCGGGTGCGGGCCGTCAACGCCGGAGTGGCGATATCCTGCAGGGATGTTGGCGGCCGGAGATCGCAACCATGGCGCGTAGGCGCGGGTGGGACGGGCGGCCGCCCGCCAGCGACGAGGAAGCCTCCGAACGCATAGTGGCCGCCGCGGTGCAGCTGATCGCCGAGACCGGCACCGGGATCAGCATCGCCGACGTCGCAGGTTCGCTCGGCGTCATCCGGCAGACGGTGTACCGCTACTTCCCCACCGCCGAGTCCCTGATGCACGCGGCGGCCATCGCCACGGTCGACGGATTTCTCGACCGGCTCGCCGAGAGCGTCCGCGGCATCACCGATCCGGCCGAGGCGATGACCGAAGGCGTCATGTTCACCTTGGAGGAGGTGGCCCGCGTGCCGCATCTGCGCATCATGCTGTCCGGGCCGCAGGCCGCGGCCAGTTCGGTCAACGTCGCCTCCGACGAAGGCCAGGCATTCGGTATGCGGATGATCACCCGCTTCGACGTCGACTGGGAGAAGTACGGGTACGACGAAGCCGCGCTGCGTGAGCTCGTGGAATTCACGCTGCGCACCATGCTGTCGTTCTTCGTCGCGCCCAACGACCCCGGCCGCAGCCGAGAAGAGTTGCGCCGCTTCCTCAGACGGTGGCTGGGCGGGTCGATTCTGGCCCAGCCAACCGACGGGTCGCGATGACGTCGCCGAAAATCGCTGGGATCAGCTGATTGAAGATGTCGGCACGCTCCCATTGCAGGAAGTGACCGGCACCCGGAACCACCAGCGGCCCAATACGATTGCGAAACGCCCGCTCGGTGCGCGGCACGAAGTCCTCGCCGACCACGTGATCGTCGGGGCCGTACAACACCAGCGTGCGCACATCGACGGCGTCCATCAGTGGAATGTCGGCCATGGCCCGGCCGTAGGCGAGTTGGTAGGACGCCCACCCGGCCCGCAACCGCGCCTCGTCGCCGAACGGCTCGGTCATGAAATCCACATCGGACTGGCTGAACGAATAGGGTGATCCCCACAGCCGATTGGTGTACATCGCCGCGACCCACTGCCGGCGTGCCGTCGCCGTGGGCAGCATCGCGGCCAGCTCGTCGGGGAAAGCGCCCTGCATCCAGCGGTAGTCGGCCGTGGGATCGGCCGCACCGCCCACCGATGCCGGATGTTGGGTGCCGATCCCCGAATAGTCGACGGCCATGGGCGGAACCGTGTTGAAAACACAAAAGCCCGTGACGAATCCGGGATAGCGGTGGATCAGGTCGGTGCTGACGACGGCGCCGACGTCGCTGGCCGCGATCAGACAGGATTCGTGCCCGAGCCCGTCATGGACCAAGGCGTACAGATCGCGCGAGTAGGTGACGATGTCGTGCTGGTCGTCGGGTGGGATCGAGCTGTCCCCCATGCCACGCAGGTCCGGGACGATCACCTCGAACCCGGCCGCGGCCAGGGCCTCGATGTTGCGCCACCAGATGCGCTTGGTCTCGGGATATCCGTGCACCAGCAGCAGCGGCACCCCGCCGATGCCCTCGCGGACGAATGCCAGCGAAACCCCTTCGGCGACAACGGCAGTGTGAATGGTGAAAGCGTCAGCGGCCGGCACCGGAGGTTGCACCGGACGCTGACGCGGATCGTAACGGAACCCCACTGTCGATCAGCGGGTCCCGCGCACGAGACGGCCCGGGCGCGCCCCGGTGTCGGCGCCGTGGCGGCGGGTGACCACACCACTGACGATCGTGGCGTCATAGCCACTTGCGCCCTGCACCAAACGCTTTCCGCCGGCGGGCAGGTCGTGCACCATCTTCGGCGCGTGCAGGGTCAGGGCGTCCAGGTCGATGACGTTGACGTCGGCCTTCTTGCCCACACTGATCACGCCACGGTCCGACATCCCGTACAGCTGCGCGGTGTCGTGCGACTGCTTGCGGATCACGTACTCCAACGGCAGCTTCTCACCGCGATGGCGGTCGCGGGCCCAGTGCGTCAACAGGAACGTCGGGTACGAGGCGTCGCAGATCATGCTGCAGTGAGCGCCGCCGTCGGACAGGCCCAGGATGCCGGCCGGGTGGGTCAGCATCTCGCGGATGGCGTCGTGATTGCCGTCCGAGTAGTTGAACATCGGGTACATCAACATGGCGCCGGCGTTGGCCTCGAGCATCAGGTCGTACATCGCCGCGAGCGGATCCAGCCCCCGTTGCTCGGCGATCGCGGCGACCGTGCGCTCGTAGGTCGGTTCGTAATCCGGCGGTTCGCCGATGTGGTAGAGCCGGTTCGCGGCGTTCTGGGCGAGCATGAACATGCCGTCGAAGAGCTTGTTCGGATCGATCGGCAGATCCTCTTCACCGAGGATCGCGGCGCGCACCGCCGGATCCGCG
>NZ_LT546208.1:220310-263358 GCF_900078665.2 Mycolicibacterium houstonense
CGCCGTCGCCCGCCCCAGGGCGAACAGCTCGTCCTCTGCGGCGAAGGTGCCCGGCACCGGCTCACCGTCCATGGCGCGGTGCGCCAGCGTGCGCGAGGACGAAAAGCCCAGCGCCCCGGCCTCGATGGCCTCCTGAACCAGTTCGGCCATGGCCTTGATGTCATCGGGGGTGGCCGGCTCGTTGCGGGCGCCGCGCTCCCCCATGGCGTACGCGCGCACCGCGCCGTGGGCGATCTGGGTGCCCATGTCGACAGACAGCTCGCGCCGGCCGATCACATCGAGGTATTCGCCGAAGGTCTCCCAACCCCAGGTGATGCCCTCGGTCAGCGCGGTTCCGGGGATATCTTCGACACCCTCCATCAGCTTGATCAGCCATTCCTCCTGACCGGGCCGCACGGGCGCGAAACCCACGCCGCAGTTGCCTGCCACCACGGTGGTGACACCGTGGTTGCTCGACGGTTCGAGCACGTCATCCCAGCTGACCTGGCCGTCGTAGTGGGTGTGGATGTCGACGAACCCGGGCGCCACGATCTTGCCTGTGGCATCGATGGTTTCGGCCGCATCACCGGCCATCGCGGGGTCATTCGGACCGCGTCGATGCACCTCGACGATCTTCCCGTCCTTGATCGCGACGTCTGCGGTGAATCGGTCGGCACCGGTGCCGTCGACGACCGTTCCGCCGGTGATCTTGAGATCGAACACGTTTTTGCTCCCTTGAGGCTTGGAGGCCGCTACGGTGGCAATGTAACACCGTTACATAACTGCCGTGCCGAGTTTTCGATCTTCGCGACGGGAGGCTTTCCATGGCCCTGAGCTCCACGCCCACCGACCACCCACGGCGGCTGGACGCGATCGGCGAGCCGCCGGCGCGACCCACCCTGGTGCCCGCCGAGCGCTACCACTCCCCCGCATTCGCCCAACTCGAGGTGGAACGCATGTGGCCACGGGTGTGGCAGCTGGCGTGCACGGTGGATCATGTGGCCGAGCCGGGCGACTACTTCGAATACCGTTGCGGGCCTTATTCAGTGCTGATCGTTCACGGCGACGACGGCGTGCTGCGCGCGTTTCAGAATGCCTGCCGTCACCGCGGCAACGCGCTGTGTACCGGCGCAGGCTCGTCGCTGCGCGAGCTTAAGTGCGGCTATCACGGCTGGACCTGGGATCTGGCCGGAGCGCTCAAGCGAATCCCGAACCGCAAGGGGTTCGGGACGGTCCACATGGCCGAGTTCCCGCTGGCACCGGTGCGGGTCGACACCTGGGAACGGCTGGTCTTCGTCAACCTCGACATGGCCGCCATGCCGCTGACCGACTACCTGGAGGCGGTCCCGGCGGACATCGCCTGGTGCGGTCTCGGCGACTTCCGTTGCTACGCAACGATGACCATCGACGTCGACGCCAACTGGAAGACCATCGCCGACGGTTACAGCGAGACCTACCACGTCCAGACCCTGCACCCCGAACTACACCGATGCATGGACGACGTGTATGCGCCGCAGACGATCTGGGGTCACACCGGAAAATCAGAATCGCTCTACGGGGTTCCGAGCCCACGGCTCGCCGGAGCGCTGAGCGACGAAGAGGTGTGGGACGCATACGTGTGCACCCAGGGGCCCTTGATGGGGGTCGCCGAGGGCACCCCGTTCCCGCGCGACCAGCACGGCGCCGGCCAGTCGGTGGCCGACGTCATCGCCCAGCAGATCAAGCGCTTCGCGGCCGACCGCGGCGTCGACATCGGCTGGGCCACCACCGATCAGGTGATGCGGCTGCACCAGTACAACGTCTTCCCCAACATGACGTTCTTGGCCAGCGCCGACCATCTCACCGTGATGACGTCGCTGCCCGGGCCCGACCCCGACCGAGGCCAGTTGGTGATGACACTGATGACCCGCATGCCGACTCAGGCCCCGAGGACCAGGCCGGCCGATGTCCGCATGAGCGCCGCCGACGCCCACCCCGGCGTGGTGATGAGCCAGGACATCGCGGTGCTGACCGGCCTGCAACGTGGTATGCATCAGCCTGGGTTCACCCATCTTGTGCTGTCCAGCGAGGAGCGTCGGATCATCAACATGCACCACAATCTGGAGCGCTACCTCGACCTGCCCGAGGCCGAGCGCGTCACCGAAGCGCACGGCGGATGAGCCCGAAAACGAAGGCGATCGACGCCGACGTCATCCTCGACACGGCGGCGGTTCTCATCGAAAACGATGGGGTGGACGCCTTCTCGATGCGGGCCCTGGCCGAGCGCATCGGCGTTGCCGTCACCTCCATCTACTGGCACGTCGGCGGACGCGACGCGCTGTTCGACAGCCTGGTCGACCGGCTCCTCGCCGAGATGGCCGGCCTGCCCGTTTCGGGCGACGGACCGGTGAATCGGATTGCCGCCCTGGCCCGCAACCAACGCAGCCTGCTCATCCGCCGACAACACCTTCTGGCCATCGCCCACGAGCGGGACCGGACCCCGACCTTGTTCCTGCCGGTCCAGCAGAGGCTGGCGGCCGAACTGGCCGAGCTGGGGGTCACCGGAACCCACGCCGCACTGGTGCTGCGCGCCGTCCAGGTGCACGTGATTTCGTCTGCGGTGATGCAGTTCTCGGCGGTGCGCGCTCCTCGCCACCAGGAAGAGGACCCGTCGCTGTGGACCGCCGACTGGCCGGACCAGGCACTCGTCGCCGCCCTGCAGTCCCCCACCGACTACGACGCGGTGTTCGAGTACGGGCTCGATGCCTTGCTGGCCCCGCTGGCGCAGATTACGGCAGCACCGTCTTCATCAGCATGACGTTGTAGGCCGACCACAGCGACAGGTTGTAGTACAACTCCTTGCCCGTCGACCACGGGTGCAGATACGGCGCATAGATTCCGCCGGGGATCTGCGAGGACGGCGCGATCAACTGCTCAGGTCCCCACGGCCCCTGGGGCGCCGGCGCGGTCCGCATCACCACATCGTTGGCGCCGTTGCCGTACAGCACGAGGTACTGCTTGAGATACGTGTTGTACTGGGCCGACATCTCACTCACCGGGCCCGGGATCACCGGCGTCGCAGCCGCCGGATTGCCCGGCACCCAGGCATTGTTGTCGGCGTTCCAGTATTCGTATTTGGTGAGATCCGGGATCAGGCCCGGCGCCACCCGCGCGATGTAGGCCGATCCGCCGCGCCCGTTCGGTGTGCCGAACGAGTAGATGTACGGATCGCCGGGACCGGGCTTGAGAAAGGCCCCCATCTGGAAGTTCTCGTTGCCGCCGCCGGGCGTCCGGATGGTGCCCGGGTACACGCCCCAGTTCTCGCCGTTGTCCGGCGACATCGCGATCGCGGAGAAATTGGTGGACCACGCTCCCGGGCTGTCCCAGTTCCGGATCGACATGAAGTTCAGATACTGGTTGCGCCCGACGGCGATACCCGCGGTCGGGATGATTCCCGTCTCCTCCGGGGCCCGGCCGATGCTGTTGATGATCTGTTTGGAGATGCCCTGCCGCCACACCGGCGAACCCGAGTACCGGTTGGCCGGCACGCCGTCGGGCACGGCGATGGTCCGGGCCAGCGCACCGTCCTGGCTGCGGAACAGGGCGTTGTACCGCCACTGCTTGCCGGGGATGCCGCAGTAACCGTTGGTGTCACCGAAGGCCATCAGCACCTGGCGGTTCACCGGATCACCGTTGTCCCACATGATTCCGAGATCGGTCCCGGTGATCGCGAACCGCTTGATCGTCTGGTTGGGGCTGTCCGGACCGGTCACCCAGCCGACGATCGACGTGCCGGGAGGCGCGCCCGGGGCCGGCTGGGCCGCCGGAGCGGGGGCCGGTTGTGGCGCCGCTGGGGCCGGAGCCGGTTGGGCTGCGTTCGGGACAGGTTGGGCGCCACCGGGGTTGGGCGCCGGGACGACCGCTGCCCGCTGCCTGACCTGTCCGGTGTTCGGGATCAAGGCCTTGAGGATGGCCAACGGCAGCTGTCCGAGCCGCGGCAACGGTGCCTGGTCGTTGGCCCCCACGGGCTTGTGACCGATGGGCCGGTTGAGCGGGGCGAGCTTGGACGGATTGGGGATCTGGAAAGCCTGATGTGCCAGGGGCTGCGCGGCCGCGGCCGCGCCTTCACAGGGTTCGGCAGATACCGGGGGCGCCACGCCGACGGCGACGACGAGCCCGATTGCGGCCGCCGCGGCCATCGTCGAAGCACCCCGAGGACGTCGCGACATGTCACACCTTCCCAATACGGGACGTCGACACGACGTCACCATTCGCTGAAGTGACGTTAGTGATCAATGGTGCCGATGTGGCCAGTGATGTACTGATAGGTACCGTCCTGTGACCGTGTCGCAACCGGGGCGGCGTGTCGCTTGTTCATCCCTGTTTGCTGCGCGACGCCGCATTCGTCGCTACGGTGGGTTGTGGTGGAACTATCGACGAGCGAGAGGGATCACCATGGCCGGAACATTCGATCCGAAAAAGGGCGGCAAGTTCGAGCCGACCACCAAGGCTAAGCCGCCGCCACCTCCGCGGCCCGGGGGCAATAAGAAGTAGGTAGACGAATCTGCCCACGTGTGAGCGCTTTCCGCTGACGCGTGGGCAGATTCGTTTCCAGGCTGCGCGCGCCTCTAGTGCTGCAACGCGGCCAACCGCCGCTTCGACGCCGCCGACTGGATGACCTGCGGCCACCAGAACCAGCGGCCCAGCATCGCCGCGATCGCCGGGGTCATGAACGACCGGACGATCAACGTGTCGAACAACAGGCCGAGCGCGATCGTCGTACCCACCTGGGCCATCACCTTGAGGTCGCTGAACGCGAACGATGCCATGGTGAAGGCAAAGACCAGGCCCGCCGAGGTCACCACCGAGCCGGTGCCCGCCATCGCCCGGATGATGCCGGTTTTCAGGCCCCCAGGTAGTTCTTCCTTGAATCGCGACACCAGCAGCAGGTTGTAATCGGAGCCGACCGCGAGCAGCAGGATCACCGACATCGCCAGCACCATCCAGTGCAGTTCCAGCCCGAGCAGATGCTGCCAGACCAGCACGGACAAGCCGAATGACGCGCCGAGCGACAGCAGCACCGTGCCGACGATCACCGCGGCCGCCACCACGCTTCGGGTGATGAGCAGCATGATGATGAAGATCAGCGATACCGCTGCGATTCCGGCGATGATCAGGTCGTAGAACGATCCGTCGCGCATGTCCTTGTAGGTGGCCGCGGTGCCGGCCAGGTAGATCTTGGAACCTTCCAGGGGCGTGCCCTTGAGCGCTTCCTTGGCCGCGAGCTTGATCGGGTCGACATGGTCGACCCCCTCCGGGGTCGCCGGGTCACCCTCATGACTGATGATGAACCGCACCGACTTTCCGTCCGGCGAGATGAAGTTCTTCATGCCGCGCTTGAAGTCCTTGTTGTCGAAGGCTTCCGGCGGGAGATAGAACGTGTCGTCATTGCGGGCATCGTCGAAGGCCTTGCCCATGGCTGTCGAATTCTCTTGCATGGCGGCCATCTGATCCTGTTGCCCGGCCTGTGTGGACCGTTGCGTCAGCATCATCGTCTTCATCTTGCGCATGCTCTCGATCTGTTGCGGCAGCAACGAGACCAGCTGCGGCATCAGCGAATCCAACCGCTCCAGGTCGGGCACCAACTCCTGCACGTCGTCGGTCAGGGCATCGATTCCGTCGAGGGTGTCGAAGATCGACCGCAGCGACCAGCACAACGGGATGTTGGCGCAGTGCGGTTCCCAGTAGAAGTAGTTACGCAACGGACGCAGGAGATCGTCGAAATTGCCGATGTTGTCACGCAACTCGGCGATGTCGAGCGTCATCGTCTTGGTCTTGAGCACCATCGAGTGCGTGGTGTCGGCCATCTGCTGGGTCAGCCGGGACATCTCCTCCATCGTGTCGATGGTCTTCTGCATCTCGTCGGCCTGGACCAGCATGTCGTCCATCCGGTCCTGCATGTACTTCCGGTTCATGGTGTTCGTCGTCCCCTGCCGGCTCAACAGGAACGGGATCGACGTGTGCTCGATCGGGCGCCCGTTCGGGCGGGTGATCGCCTGCACCCGTGAGACACCGGGAACCCGCACCACACCTTTGGCGATCCTGTCGATGACGAGAAAGTCCGCGGGGTTCCGCAAGTCACGGTCGGTCTCGACCATCAGCAGCTCGGGATTCATCCGGGCGGCGCTGAAATGCCGCTCTGCCGCGGCATATCCGACGCTGGCGGGCAGATCCGATGGGAGGTACTTTCGCGGGTCGTAGTTGGTCTTGTACCCCGGCAGGGTGAGCAGGCCGACGAGGGCCAGGCCCAGCGTCGCGGCCAGGATCGGGCCCGGCCACCGCACCACCGCGATGCCGATCCGCCGCCAACCCCGGGACCGGATGCTGCGCTTGGGTTCGAACCGTCCGAACCGGCTGCCGATCACGATGACCGCCGGTCCCATGGTCAACGCGGCGACGACCGCGACGAACGTGCCGACCGCACATGGCACGCCCATCGTCTGGAAGTAGGGCAGCCGGGTGAAGCTGAGACACAACATCGCTCCGGCGATCGTCATCCCAGATCCAAGGACGACGTGAGACGTGCCGCGGAACATGGTGTAGTAGGCGGTTTCTCGGTCCTCGCCCGCCCCGCGCGCCTCCTGATAGCGACCGATCGCGAAAATCGCGTAGTCGGTCCCGGCCGCGATCACCATCAGCGTCAGCAGATTCACCGCGAAGGTCGACAATCCGATGATCCCGTTGTGCGCCAGGAAGGCCACGATGCCGCGGGCCGCGCCGAGTTCGAGGAACACCATCAGCAGCACCAGGATCATGGTGGCCACCGAGCGGTAGACGATCAGCAGCATCACCGCGATCACCACCAGCGTGATGGCGGTAACCCGCGCGACGCTCTTGTCGCCGGCATGGTGCTGATCCGACACCAGGGGCGCGCCACCGGTGACGTACACGCTGATCCCGGGCGGCGGTGACGATTGGGCGACGATCTCGCGCACCGCGGCAACCGATTCGTTGGCCAGCGTCTCCCCCTGATTGCCGCGGAGGTAGACCTGGACGTAGGCGGACTTGCCGTCGTTGCTCTGCGCGCCCGAGGCCGTCAGCGGATCGCCCCAGAAATCGGCGACGTGCTGCACGTGGGCGGTATCGGCTTCGAGCTGGTCGACGACACCGTCGTAGTAGTGGTGTGCATCGTCGCCGAGCGGCTGCTGCCCCTCCAGCACCACCATGGCGTTGCTGTCGGAGTCGAACTCCTGGAAGTTGTTGCCGATCTTGCGCATGGCGATCATCGCGGGGCCGTCTTTGGCACTCAGCCCGACCGTGTTCTCCTCACCGACCTTCTCCAGCGAAGGCACGAAGACGTTGGTCAGGACGGTCAGCACCACCCAGCCGAGCAGAATCGGCACCGCGAGCGCCCTGATCGCCCTGGCGATGCCCGATCCGTTGGTCCGCGCGCCCGCAGCCGCTGACTTGGTCTGCACAACCCGCCCCCTCGATCAGGCCACTGTCGCCCCGTGGGACAGGTCGCAAGCGATACAAAAACGCCGTCGCGCGTAATATACGTAGCCCGTCAAATTGTCGCTGTCAATGATGGAAATCGGCCACGATTGACAGCATCTTCACAGCTAGGTGGCGCGCCGGCGGCTCAGTCGGGGCGTCCGATGCGAGCCTGCCGTCCGTTCTCGTGCTCGCCGGAAGCCCCGCTGCGGGCCTCCCAAGGCCACGTCATCAACGCCCACACGATGAGGACGATGACGATCTCGGCAAGCAGGTACACCGGCCAGGGACCCAGTAAGTCCAGCACCGAAGCGGTGGGCGGCTTGCGGTTCAGATATCCGTAGTTGGTTCCGGCGATCGCGTTGAAGGCGAAGGTGAACGCCACCCACCCGAGGGTGACTATGACCGCGAAGCGATAGTCGCGCCACCGTGGTCGCATCCGGCGTCCCCAGGTGAGATAGATCGCCGACAACACCACCAGTACGTGCAGCGTGAAGAACGTGACGAACAAATGGTGCGGAAAATCCGGCGCGCCCTCGGTGGGGGTGCCGATATCCGGCGTGATCAACGCCTGCGAGCTGAGCACCAGGCCCCAGAAGTAGGTGAGCACGAAGGCCCAATGCCGCTGGGACCAAAGGGCATACGCCGCCGCGAGCTCCGCGATGTCGCACAGCTGCAGAGGTATCGAGGTGTAGAGGGTGGGGTTGGCCAGCTTGTAGGCCAGCGCCACGAGGAAGGCGCCCACGAGGAGCACTGCCAGGACCCGGCTGAGGACACGTGCCTGCGATTCGGTCTGCCGCCGGCCGATCACGACCAACAGCACTGCGCCGATCACGAACAGCGCGAGCACCACCAGGTGCGACGGGCCGTACGCCGAGAACTCACGTTGCGCCAAGAGCAAAACGATCAACTCCCCGATTCGTCACATGCAGGGAACGATCACCCATGATCCCAGGCGGCGGGTCGCGGTTGGTCAGCGGACCGCCGAAACCAACCCGACTTCGGAGGACGGCGGAGTGGACGTCGACGGGGTCTGAGGACCGTACCCGGGCGTTGCTGGGTCATACCCCGGCTGCGGGGCATACGGTTGCGGACCGTGCAACGTGGTGTCCGGACCGTAGGCCGGCGACGTCGGACCGTAGCCCGGGACCGGCCCGTACCCCGGCACCTGGCCGTAGTCCGGGGAGGGCCCGTAACTCGGCAGCGCAGGTCCGTATCCGGGCACCATCCCGCCGGACCCGGCCAGCAGCTTGGCCGCGGCGAATGCCGCCGCCTGCGTGGTGTAGACGGGGATGTAGCCGTCGGTGTGCCCGCTCCACGCATTGCCCTGGCCCTCGTGACAGATCGGGTCACTCGGATTGCAGAGGTCGATCGCCTTGGAACCGAACAGTGCGCTCTGGATTGATATCGATTGCTTGGTGCGGGTGCCCACGTCGCCGAAGGTCGTGATCGCCGCGACGTTGTCGGCATACTCGGGCGGCAGCGAATCGCCCCATTTGATGCCGCCCAGCGGGTTACCCGCCACGATGTTGATCACGCTCGCACCCTGCGAGTAACCGCCGAGCACGATCTGGGTGTCGGGGCACGAGGACAGCGTGGACTTGATGTGGGAAATCGCGTCTTTCGCGCCGTCACCACCACTCAGCTGCAGCTTGCCGGCCTTGTAGTCCACCGCATAGGTGGCGATGTCCATGCCGACGGCCTGTTTGCGGAGGGAGTCGACGAAGGCGTCGCCGACCCGGCCCATGCCGGGCGGCTCATCGGTGCCGCGCGCGAAGACGACTTCGGCATCGGCGCAGTCGGCGGCCACAGCCACCGGTGTACCCGGGGCCACGACCAGCGTGCCCGCGGCGAGAAGTGCAGTAGCGCCAAGCCCGACCCAGCGACCACCTGACCGCGCACTGCCCTGCAGGCTAGCTATGCGGCGAGAAAACATTCCTCAATCTAACCCGTCACGGCATCTCGCGGCTGATCCCTGCGCCGTCGACTCCACATCAGCCCCGAACAGCGGTACGTCAGTCACCTCGCGAACACGCACCGCGAACGTGGGGTAGTCCGCTACCCCAGCCGCGCGTCATCACCCGGCCGACGATGTCGGTACCAGAAAACGATCGCGCGGCTGCGACGAGACGAAGGAATCGACATGAACGGCACCGACCCCGTGAAGCGAGGAATCGTCGGGTTGACGACGGCTGTGGCGATGTGTGGTTTGGGCTCGGCGAGTTTGGCGCTGGCGGCGAGCGCGCAGGCCCGGCCCACCTGGTGTCCTGGTGACCCTCGGCCGGCCGCTGCGCCGTGGCCCGACTTCGACTGGTCGTCCTGTTACGAGTACAGCGGACAGAACGGCCAATACGGCTGGATCGACTTGGGCACCGGGATCTTCCACCCGATGCCCCTGGACATTCCGCCGACCCCGCCGCCGCCCAATCCGCCGGAGTGCATCGGCTTCTTCCCGCTGCCGGGGGCGGACCCGTCGCATTGCGTGATCTGAGGCGATCAACGGAAAAGGCCCAGGTCAGACTTGTTCTGACCTGGGCCTTCTGTCGTGGAGCTGCCGGGAATTGAACCCGGGTCCTACGGCATGTCCTCGAGGCTTCTCCGTGCGCAGTTCGCTGTGCCTCTACTCGGATCTCTCAGTCACGCGAACAAGCTGAGATGACGATCCCAGTCGCTGTTTGATGTCCCCACGGATTCCGCGACCGAACCCGTGGGTGGGTCCCTCTAGCTGATGCCAGGATCCGGGCCGAGGGCGTTCCCGGTCTGACAGACCAGCCGTCGCTTAGGCAGCGAGGGCGTAGTCGCGCTGATTGGAATCGGCGCTTAATTGGTTGCAACGACGCTTACGGTGGTCTCTTGCCTGCACCGGCACGCTTCCCTTGATTCGATGCGCGAAGTCGAAACCGATCAGCCCCTCGCATCCCTGCCGACTTTCGGCAGGACAATCAATGGTACGCGAACTCCAACGGCGAACGCCAAGCGATTATTCCGGGGCATTCTCGTGTCGCTCGCGGCCGCCGAGCGTGCACAGAATGCTGGGGTTTTACGGCGTGTCGGGCAGCAGACACGCACGGTCGCGGTGCTTCAGGACATGCCCTTGGCGCGGCGGCCGAGCTCGCGGGTGATCTCCCGGTCGGCGTCCCGCTTGGCCAGGTCCTGGCGTTTGTCGTGGGCCTGCTTACCGCGGGCCAACGCCAGCTCGACCTTGACCTTGCCACCGGAGAAGTACATCGACAGCGGCACCAGCGTCAGGTTGCCGTCGCGAATCTTGCCGATCAGGTTGTCGATCTGCTTGCGGTGCAACAGCAGCTTGCGGTTGCGCCGCGGCGCATGGTTGGTCCAGGTGCCGTGGTGATACTCCGCGATGTGCACGTTGCGCAGCCAGATCTCGCCGTCGTCGACGGTGGCGAACGCGTCGGCCAGCGAGGCCTGGCCTTCGCGCAGACTCTTGACCTCGGTACCCATCAGCGCGATGCCGGCCTCGTAGGTATCGAGAATCATGTAGTTGTGCCGCGCCTTGCGATTGCTGGCCACGATCTGCTTGTTTCCGGCGGGGCTGGACTTCTTGGTCGCCACTAGTTCACGACTACCTTCGTATGTAGAGCCGCAGCGTCACATACGCGGTTATGCCGGACATCGCCAGGCCGAGGAACAGCATCCACGGTGCGCTGAAGTAGAGCACGTCAGCGTAGTCGACCCGGGCGATCAAATTCGACTGATAAAACTGGTCGAGCGCCTTGTCCAGGAACACGGCTCTGACCACGATCAATCCCACGATTGCGATCACCACACCGATCAGGGCCGCGATCATGGCCTCCACCAGGAACGGTAGCTGCGTGTACCACCGGGTGGCGCCCACCAGGCGCATGATGCCGATCTCGGTGCGCCGCGTGTACGCGGCCACTTGGACCATGTTGGCGATCAGCAGCACCGCGCCGATCGCCTGCACCAGCGCCACCGCGAAGGCGACGCTACTGAGACCGTCGAGCACGGCGAACAGCCGGTCGATCAGGTCTTTCTGGTTGAGCACGTTGAGCACACCGGGTTGCCCCTGCATCGCCTTGTCGAACGCCTCGTGTTGCTCGGGGTCGGTGAGCTTGACGATGAACGACGCCGGGAAGGCGTCCTTGCCCGCCACGTCCTTGTACTGCGGGAACTTCTTGATCGCGTCGTCGTAGGCCTGTTCGCGATTGAGGAAGCGCAGCGACCGGACGTCGTCGCGGTCGTCGATCTGGCGGTACAACGCCTTGCACGCGTCGGCGTCACAGTTGGGATCGTTGGCCGAGATGTCGTCGGTCAGGAACACCTGGCTCTCGACGCGGTCGAGGTAGATGTCGCGGGACTGATCGGCCAGCCGCACCACCAGCAGACCGCCACCGAACAACCCGATCGAGATGGCGGTGGTCAGGATCATCGCCACCGTCATCGTGACGTTGCGACGAAGCCCGGTCAGAACTTCATTGACAAGAAAGCCGAAGCGCACTTAGCGATCCATTCCGTAGACGCCGCGCTGCTCATCACGGATCAGCCGGCCGAGTTCGAGTTCGACGACCCGCTGCCGCATGGAGTCGACGATGTGATGGTCGTGGGTGGCCATCAGCACCGTGGTCCCGGTGCGGTTGATCCGTTCCAGCAGATCCATGATGTCCTTGCTGGTCTCGGGGTCCAGGTTTCCGGTGGGCTCGTCGGCGATCAGGACCAGCGGCCGGTTGACGAAGGCCCGCGCGATGGCGACGCGCTGCTGCTCGCCACCGGAGAGCTCGCTCGGCAACCGGTTGGCCTTGCCCGACAAGCCGACCATCTCCAGCACGTCCGGGACGACGCGGTTGATCACCTCGCCGCGCTTGCCGATCACCTCGAGGGCGAACGCCACGTTCTCGAACACGGTCTTCTGCTGCAGCAACCGGAAGTCCTGGAACACGCAGCCGATCACCTGACGCAGGTTCGGCACGTGCCGGTCGGGGAGCTTGTTGACGTGGAACTTGGACACCCGGATGTCACCCGAGGTGGGCGTTTCGGCCGCCAGCAGCAGCCGCATGAACGTCGACTTGCCCGAACCCGACGGGCCGATCAGGAAGACGAACTCACCCTTGTCGATTTTCAACGAGACGTCGTCGAGCGCTGGGCGCGCCGAAGACTTGTAGTGCTTCGTCACGTGGTCGAGGGTGATCATCACGGCACGCCAGTGTAGCGGGGCGAAAGCGTTCGGCAGGTCACGCTACCTCGGCAATGTCGGTGCCACCGGCTCCATGCCCGGTTGCGGCTGTTCGACGGCGGGACTCGGGGCGGGCCCGGGGAACACCGGCAACGTGATGGGCGGAAGCAGCCCGGGGCCGTCGGGATCCACCACCGTCGTCTGCGGCGCGCCGGGCGGCGGGGTCGTGGTGGTCGGACTCGTCGGCGTGGTGGTCTCGGTGGGCTCGGTCGTCGTCGTGGTGGGCGTCGGCGTGGTGGTCTCGGTGGTCTCCGGCGTCTCGGTCGGTGTCGTCGTCCGGGGCGTCTGCACCTTGGTGCGCGGCACCCAGGTGTAGTCGGGGTCGGGGACGAAGCCCGGCGGCACCACCTGACCCCCGGGCGCCTGCGGCGCGGGCTGCTCCGGCCGGTACTCCTGCTGCACCCACGACAGCGCGATGAACACGATGATCAGCACCACCGTCGACGTGCGCAGCCGACCCAACCGGCTGCGCCACAACTTCACGGCACCCTCGGTCACCCGGTTGAAGTCGACCTTCACTTCTTCGACTCCTGCGCCGGTGGCGTGACAACTTGCGCCTCGGCGACCCCGCCCGGGTTCAGCAGGTCTCCGGCTGCGGCCACCGACCCGTCAGTCGAGGTGACGACGCCGGCACGGCGCAATGCGCGCACCACCCGGACCCGCAGCCGCCTGCCCACCTCGAACTGTTTGCCCGGCAGGGTGCGCGCGACCATGCGGAGGTTTACGGTGTCGACCCCGATGCTCTCGACGCCCATCAGCTGCGGCTTGTCCAGCAGCAGCCGGGACAGCTCACTGTCCTCGGTGGCCTTCTCGGCGACTTCGTTGAGCACGTCGTTGACCAGGTTGAGGTCGACACTCACCGGCACCGGGATGTCCACGACGGACCGCGCCCAGTCCTTGGACAGGTTGAGCGCCTTGACGATCTGCCCGTTGGGCACCGTGTACATCTCACCCTCGGATGAGCGCAGCTTGGTGACGCGCAGCGTGACGTCCTCGACGGTGCCCTCGGCCTCGTTGCTCGCGCCGATCGTCAACCGCACCAGGTCACCGAAGCCGTACTGCTTCTCGGTGATGATGAAGAAGCCCGCGAGCAGGTCCTGCACGATGCGCTGCGCACCGAAACCGAGCGCGGCGCCGAGCACCGCGGCCGGGGCGACCAACGAGGCGATCGGTACCGCGAGCGCATCGGTGACCTCGACGGCGACGATCACGAACAGCAGCGCCACGGTGACCCAGGAGATCACCGAGGCGACCGCCTGCCGGTGCTTGGCGCTCTCCGAGCGCACCAGCTGGTCGCTTTCCTGATACTCGGCGTCGATGCGGCGCACCACGCGCTGTGCGGCCCAGTTGATGAAGCGGGCCGCGAGCAGGCCGCCGATGAGCAGCAGCGCGATGCGCAGCCCGGTGGTCAGGATCCAGACGCCGACCTCGCCGTGCCAGAAATCGTGCCAGCGGTCGGCGAGGCTGAAGGCCAGCAGCGTATTAGTCGTCGTCATCTTTCCGGTTGCGCCATCTGATTCCCGCTTCCAGGAATCCGTCGATGTCCCCGTCCAGCACCGAGGCCGGGTTGCCGACCTCGTACTCGGTACGCAGGTCCTTAACCATCTGATAGGGATGCAAAACGTAGGACCGCATCTGGTTGCCCCACGAGCTGCCACCGTCGCCCTTGAGTGCGTCCATCTCGGCGCGCTCTTCTAATCGCTTGCGCTCCAGCAACCTTGCCTGCAGCACGCGCATCGCCGCGACCTTGTTCTGCAACTGGGACTTCTCGTTCTGACAGGTCACCACGATACCGGTGGGAATGTGGGTGAGCCGGACCGCGGAGTCGGTGGTGTTCACCGACTGCCCGCCGGGGCCACTGGACCGGTACACGTCGACACGCAGGTCACCCTCGGGAATGTCGATGTGGTCGGTGGTCTCCACGACCGGGAGCACCTCGACATCGGCGAACGACGTCTGACGCCGACTCTGGTTGTCGAACGGGCTGATGCGCACCAACCGGTGGGTGCCCTGCTCGACGGACAGGGTGCCGTAGGCGAACGGCGCGTGCACGGCGAACGTCGCGCTCTTGATCCCGGCTTCCTCGGCGTAGGAGGTGTCGAACACCTCGACCGGGTAGTCGTGCTTCTCGGCCCAGCGGATGTACATCCGCATCAGCATCTCGGCCCAGTCCGCGGCGTCGACGCCGCCGGCACCCGAGCGGATCGTGACGACGGCCTCGCGCTCGTCGTACTCGCCCGACAGCAGGGTGCGAACCTCGAGGGTCTCGATGTCCTCGCGCAGCTTGGCCAGCTCGGCGTCGGCCTCGGCGACCTCTTCTTCACCACCTTCCTCGGCGGCGAGTTCGAAAAGCACCGGCAAATCATCGACACGCTGACGTAGATCCTGCACGCGGCGAAGTTCGTTCTGCGCGTGCGAGAGCTCACTGGTGACCTTCTGAGCGCGGGCCTGGTCGTCCCAGAGGTTCGGATCGGAGGCCTGCTGCTCCAGCATGTCGATCCGCTGGCGCAGCCCATCGATGTCGAGCACCCGCTCCACGGTGGTCAGGGTGGTGTCGAGGGCGGCTACGGCGGCTTGGCGGTCTGGATCCACGGATGTCCAGGGTACCTGCCTGCATTTCCGCGGCAGTTCGCCCGACTCGCGGCAGCGCCGACGTTCTGTGTTTAGCATCGGGTGGTACCCGGACCGGCATGCCGTGGGCCGGGTCTGTGACGGCTTTTCCGGCTCGTAAGAAGGCAGGGTATGCGCCCATATCACGTAGCGATCGTCGGCTCCGGCCCCTCTGGATTCTTTGCTGCGGCATCGCTACTGAAGTTCGCCGATTCACCCGACTCCGACCGCGATGTGCGGGTCGACATGCTCGAGATGCTGCCCACCCCATGGGGGCTGGTGCGCTCCGGAGTGGCGCCCGACCATCCGAAGATCAAGTCGATCAGCGCGCAGTTCGACAAGACCGCGGCCGACCCGCGCTTCCGGTTCTTCGGCAACATCAAGGTCGGCGAGCACATCACCCCGGCCGAGTTGGCGGAACGCTACGACTCGGTGGTCTACGCGATCGGCGCCCAGTCCGACCGGGCACTGCGCATCCCCGGGGAAGAGCTGGCGGGCAGCGTCGCGGCGGTGGACTTCGTGGGTTGGTACAACGCCCACCCGCACTTCGACGGCATGGCACCGAACCTGTCGGGCGGCCGCGCGGTGGTGGTCGGCAACGGCAACGTCGCCCTGGACGTGGCCCGCATCCTGGTCAGCGACCCGGCGGCGCTGGCCAACACCGACATCGCCGACCACGCCCTGGCCTCGCTGGACACCCGGGGAATCGAAGAGGTGGTCGTGATCGGGCGGCGCGGCCCGCTGCAGGCGACGTTCACCACTCTGGAACTGCGCGAACTCGGCGACCTGGAGGGCCTCGGCGACGTCGACGTCGTCCTCGACCCGGCCGATTTCGCCGGTATCACCGACGATGACCTGGAAGCCGCGGGCAAGACCGTCAAGCAGAACATCAAGGTGCTTCGCAAATACGTCGACGAGCAACCGCGAGAGGCCAAGCGGCGCATCGTGTTCCGCTTCTGCACCTCCCCCATCGAGTTGCGCGGCGAGGGCCGGGTCGAGTCGATCGTGTTGGGCCGCAACGAACTTGTCCGCGACGCCGACGGACGCGTGGTGGCCAAGGACACCGGGGAACGCGAGGAGTTGCCCGTCCAGCTGGTGGTGCGGGCCGTCGGCTACCGCGGCGTGCCGACGCCGGGGCTGCCGTTCGACGAACGGTCGGGCACCATTCCGCACACCGACGGCCGGATCGACGGCAGCCGCAACGAATACGTGGTGGGCTGGATCAAACGGGGACCGTCCGGGGTGATCGGCAGCAATAAAAAGGATTCTCAGGACACCGTCGACACCCTGCTGGGCGACCTGCGCGACCGCGGGGTCGACGAGCGCGACGCCGATTACGGCGACGAACTGGCCGCCTGGCTGCTCGAACACCAGCCAGCTCTGGTGACGGGTGAGCACTGGCGGCTGATCGACGCGCACGAGCGCGCGGCCGGCGAACCGTTGGGCCGCCCCAGGGTGAAGCTGGCCAGCGTGGCCGAGCTGCTCCGCATCGGCCACGCCTGACCGGTCGGACGGCTGGGATCAGCCGTTCGGGTATTCGCTGACCGGTGGTTCCGGCGGCGCGAACGCCCACTTGTCCGGATTGCTCGGCGAATACACGACGGGCAGCAGCGCGCCCATGGTCGGCCAGTTGTCGACGTCGACCGCCATCTGCTGATAGACGACGTGCTCGCTGACCGTCGGCCCGGTGATGACGCCGGTGATGGTGACGAACTGCTCCCCCGTCGCGTCCGGGCGGGGGCTCACCCCGGTCACCAGCAACGTGCCGTGCGCAAGTTCACCGCGAATTCCGCGGCGCTGCATGATCCGTGGTGCGAGCAGCAGCACGAGCGCCCCGACCAGCAGGAGGAGTATTCCGAGTTCCCACACCAGGCCATGGTAGGACTTTCGGCATGAGTTCCACCTCGGATGACTTGACGCTGGCCCTCGAATTGGCCGACCAGGCCGACGCCTTGACCATGGACCGCTTCGGTGCCCTCGATCTGCGCATCGAGACCAAACCGGACCTGACCCCGGTCACCGACGCCGACCGCGGGGCCGAGGAGGCATTGCGCGCCTCGCTGGCCGCCGCGCGCCCTGACGACACGGTGTTCGGCGAAGAGTTCGGCGGCACAACGACATTGACCGGCCGCCAATGGGTGATCGACCCGATCGACGGAACCAAGAACTTCGTCCGCGGTGTCCCGGTGTGGTGCACCTTGATCGCCCTGCTCGAGGACGGGGTCCCGACCGTCGGCGTGGTGAGCGCCCCGGCGCTGGCGCGACGGTGGTGGGCCGGTCTGGGTCAGGGCGCATTCGGTTCGTTCGCCGGCTCGACCCGGAAGCTGGCGGTGTCGGGGGTCGCCGACCTCGCATCGGCCAGCCTGTCCTACTCGGACCTGACGACCGGATGGGAGGACCGTCGTGAGCGGTTCGTCGAGCTGACCGATGCGGTCTGGCGGGTCCGCGCCTACGGCGACTTCTGGTCGTACTGCATGGTCGCCGAGGGCGCGGTCGACATCGCCTGCGAGCCCGAGGTGAAGCTGTGGGACATCGCACCGCTCGACATCCTGATCCGGGAGGCCGGCGGCACCTTCACCAGCATCGACGGCGCCGCCGGACCGCACGGCGGCAGCGCGCTGGCCACCAACGGCCTGGTGCACGACGCGGTGCTGGCCAGGCTCGCCGGCGACTGAACTCACGGCTGGATGACGAACCGGCCGCGGACGCCACCCTTGGCGACGGCCCGGTGGGCATCGGCCACCTGATCCAACGGGACCACCGCGTGCACCCGGGCCGGTAGCTGTCCGGACGCGGTCCGGGCCAGCAGGTCGGCCAGCCGAGCACCGTCAGGGTGGGCGACCACGGCCGTCACGGCGACGCCACGCTCGGCGGGCAGCTGCGAACTCGGCTGCACCCCGACGAATCGGCCGCCGTCGCGAACCAGGGCCAGTGCGGTCTCCTGAAGGGCTCCGGCATCGGCGACCGCGTCCCATCCGGGTGCGGCGTCGGTCGTGAAGCCGGCCCCCAGCCCGCGCACGAACGCCTCGTCGTGCGCCCGGGCCAGACCGGTCACCTCCCAGCCGCGCTCCTGGGCGAGAACAGCGAGGTAACCCCCGACCGCACCGGCCGCACCGGTGACCAGCAGACGACGGCCGTCGCGGGGCGCATCACCGAGCAGATCGAGGATCTGGGCCGCCGTCAATCCGTTGAGCGGCACCGTCGATGCGACGGTCAGGTCCAGACCGTCGGGCACGACGGCGACGTCGGCCGCGGCCACCACCACCTGTTCGGCATAGGTGCCGTAGTCACGGTCGAATCCGGCCACCTGGCCCGCCACGCGGGTGCCCACGGCAAGATCGGTGCCGGCGCCGGCGGCTTCGACGGTTCCGGCGAACTCCCAACCGAGGCCGGTCCAGTTCGGCTGGTGCACCAGCCCGAGTCCGTGGAACACCCCGGCGGCAACACCCAGGTCGACCGGGTTGACGGCGGCCGCGGCGATCTTCACCCGGACCTCGCCGGGGCCCGGGTCGACCACCGGCACCTCGATGATCTCGATCGAATCAGGCCCGGCCGGCGTACGGACGATGGCGGTACGAAACGTTCTGACAGCCATGCTCATTCACTCCTTGTGGTGAGGTTGTTCTCTGCTCCACAATGGACAGGTAACTCTCCATTGGGAAGTAGGCACTCGAAAGTGCGTAACTCACCCGGAGCGAAGGAGCGGACATGCCGACCCAGACCGCAGCCCAGAAACGGGCCCGAGCAAAGCTCGAATACGACGCCTTCCTGGCCAACTGCCCCAGCCGCCAACTGCTCGACCGGATCAGCGACAAGTGGGTCGCGCTGGTCCTGGCCGCCCTCGGCGAGGACGGGCCACATCCGGGATCGGTCCACACCGGCGAGCCACACCCGATGCGCTACTCCGAGCTGTCCCGGCGCCTGGCCGGTGTCAGCCAGAAGATGCTGACGCAGACCCTGCGGTCGCTCGAACGCGACGGGCTACTTACCCGCACGGTGACCCCGAGCGTGCCGGTGACGGTCACCTACGAACTCACCGACCTGGGCCTTTCCCTGCACGAACTGATGGTCGGGGTGAAGTCGTGGGCGGAAGCCCACATGGACGAGGTGCACGCGAACCGCACGAAGTACGACCGGTCGGCGGCCGCTTCCACCTGACCGGCAGCGATGTGAGGTTGGTAACAGATGCCCTACCTTACTCTGGAGTAAGATACGGTCACATGCGTCGCCACGACCAACAGAGGCAGCTGACATGACCAACACCCTGCCGTCCAAGAACGGCACTGCACCACGTCCCTCAAGCCCCGGCCAGCAAAGCGCCGTCGGCCTGCACAAGCACAAGCGGACAGCGACCGACATCGGGTTGGCGCTGATCACCCCGATCGTCGGCCAGGAGTTCCTGGACCGCTTCGGCCTGCGCGATCCGCTCAACCGCGGCCTGAAATACGGTGTGAAGCAGGTCTTTTCGACCGCAGGCGCGGCCACTCGGCAGTTCCAGCGGATCCAGGGCCTCGGCAAGGCGCCGACCCGGCTCAAGGCCAGCGGGGCGGACTACTTCGACCTGACCCCCGACGAAGACCAGCAGATGATCGTCGACACGGTCCGGGAATTCGCCGACGAGATCCTGCGGCCCGCCGCGCACGACGCCGACGAGGCCGCGGCCTACCCGGCCGATCTGATCGCCAAGGCCGCCGAACTGGGCATCACCGCGGTCAACGTGCCCGAGGACTTCGACGGCATCGCCGAGCACCGCAGCACGGTCACCAACGCGCTCGTCGCGGAGGCCCTGGCTTACGGCGACATGGGCCTGGCCCTGCCAATCCTGGCCCCCGGCGGCGTCGCCTCGGCACTGACCCACTGGGGCAGCGCCGACCAGCAGGCCACCTACCTCAAGGAATTCGCCGGCGAGAACGTGCCGCAGGCCTGTGTGGCCATCGCCGAACCGCACGCACTGTTCGACCCCACGGCACTCAAGACCACCGCGGTGCGCACCCCCAGCGGCTACCGGCTCTCCGGCGTCAAGTCGCTGGTACCGGCCGCCGCCGACGCCGAATTGTTCATTGTCGCAGCGCAATTGAACGGCAAGCCGGCGCTGTTCATCGTCGAGGCGTCGACGCCGGGCCTGACCGTCAAGGCCGACCCGAGCATGGGCATCCGCGCTGCGGCGCTGGGCCGCGTCGAACTGGACAACGTCGCCGTGCCGCTGGCCAACCTCCTCGGCGAGGACGGAGCCAGCGATCAGGATTACTCCGAGGCGATCGCCCTGTCCCGGCTGGGTTGGGCCGCCCTGGCCGTCGGCACCTCCCACGCGGTGCTCGACTACGTGATCCCCTACATCAAGGAACGCCAGGCCTTCGGCGAGCCGATCGCCCACCGTCAGTCGGTGGCCTTCATGACCGCCAACATCGCCATCGAGCTCGACGGGTTGCGGCTGATCACCTGGCGCGGGGCCGCCCGCGCCGAGCAGGGCCTGCCGTTCGCCCGTGAGGCGGCGCTGGCGCGCAAGCTCGGCACCGACAAGGGCATGCAGATCGGCCTGGACGGCGTACAGCTGCTGGGCGGCCACGGTTACACCAAGGAACACCCGGTCGAACGCTGGTACCGCGATCTGCGGGCCATCGGCGTCGCCGAGGGTGTCGTAGTCATCTAGCCGCGATCGACCGGAAAGACTAATCATGGCAATCAATCTGGAAATGCCCCGCAAGCTCCAGGCGGTCATCGAGAAGGGCCACCAGGGCGCCGCCGAGATGCTTCGCCCGATCTCGCGCAAGTACGACCTCGCCGAGCACGCCTACCCGGTCGAGCTGGACACGCTGGCCACGCTGTTCGAAGGCATCTCGGAAGCCAAGACGATCTCGTTCGCGGGCGCCGAGGCGTTCCGCGACGACGCCAACACCAAGGGCGAGAAGGTCACCGTCAACGGCGCCAACATGTCCGCACTGCTCAACGCACTGGAGATCAGCTGGGGCGATGTCGCCCTGCTGCTGTCCGTGCCGCGCCAGGGCCTCGGCAACGCCGCCATCTCCTCGGTGGCCACCCCCGAGCAGCTGGAGCGCCTCGGTAAGGACGTGTGGGCCGCGATGGCCATCACCGAACCGGGCTTCGGCTCGGACTCGGCGGCCGTGACCACCACCGCGACCCTCGACGGCGACGAGTACGTGATCAACGGCGAGAAGATCTTCGTCACCGCGGGTTCTCGGGCCACCCACATCGTGGTGTGGGCGACGCTCGACAAGTCGTTGGGCCGGGCGGCGATCAAGTCGTTCATCGTGCCGCGCGAGCATCCCGGGGTCACCGTCGAACGCCTCGAGCACAAGCTCGGCATCAAGGCCTCCGACACCGCGGTGATCCGCTTCGACAACGCCCGCATCCCCAAGGACAACCTGCTGGGCGACCCGGAGATCCACGTGGAGAAGGGTTTTGCCGGGGTCATGGAGACCTTCGACAACACCCGGCCGATCGTCGCGGCCATGGCCGTCGGCATCGCCCGCGCCGCGTTGGAGGACCTGCGGGCGATCCTCACCGACGCCGGCATCGAGATCTCCTACGACAAGCCGGCCCACGCCCAGAGCGCCGCGGCCGCGGAGTTCCTGCGGATGGAAGCCGACTGGGAGGCCGGGTACCTGTTGACGGTCCGCTCAGCCTGGCAGGCCGACAACGGCATCCCCAACTCCAAGGAAGCCTCGATGGGTAAGGCCAAGGCCGCCAGGGTGGCCAGCGACATCACCCTCAAGGCCGTCGAAATGGCCGGTACCACCGGCTATTCCGAGCAGACCCTGCTGGAGAAGTGGGCCCGCGATTCGAAGATCCTCGACATCTTCGAGGGCACGCAGCAGATCCAGCAGCTGGTGGTCGCCCGCCGCCTGCTGGGCCTGTCCTCGGCCGAGCTGAAGTAGTTCTTTCGGCGAGCAGACGTAGAACTGCCCAAAACCGCGTGGTTTTGGGCAGTTCTGCGTCTGCTCGGCCAACGAGGGTGATTAGCGTGGCGGGCATGGAATCGTTTCAGGCACTGGTGGCACGGCAGGACGGCGATCGCATCGACGCCGCGATCGAGACACTGCAGGCATCCGACCTACCCCCGGGTGACGTCACCATCCGGGTGCAGTACTCCAGCGTCAACTTCAAGGACGCGCTGGCACTGACGCCCAAAGGCGGTGTGGTGCGCGACTATCCGATCGTGCCGGGCATCGATCTCACCGGTGAGGTGGTCAGTTCTGAGTCACCGGACTTCGCAGCCGGTGATCTAGTGCTGGCCCACGGCTACCAGATCGGCACGGGCCATCACGGCGGCTACGCCGAGTACGCCCGGCTGCCCGCCGATCAGGTCGTCGGCCTGGGGGCGCTGAGCCCGCGGGAAGGTGCGGCGATCGGCACCGCCGGATTCACCGCGGCGATGAGCGTGCAGGCCCTCACCGACCACGGCATCACCCCGCAGCACGGACCCATCGTGGTGACCGGTGCGACCGGAGGCGTCGGCTCGGTGAGCGTGGACCTGCTGGCCGCCGCCGGGTACGAGGTGGTGGCCTCGACCGGTAAGGCCGACCAGGCCGACCACCTCCGCGCCTTGGGCGCCACCGAGGTCATCGGACGGCTTCCGGCCGACCCCGAGGCCAAACCCCGGCCACTGGGCAAGACCCGATGGGCCGCGGCGGTGGACTGTGTCGGCGGCGCCACCCTGGCCGACGTGCTGAGCACACTGCAGTACGGCGGCGCGGTGGCGGCCAGCGGACTCACCGGCGGTGCCGGGTTGAACACCACGGTGATGCCGTTCATCCTGCGCGGTGTATCCCTGTTGGGCATCGATTCGGTGCAGCTGGCCATCGGACCGCGGCGCGCGCTGTGGGCAGAGCTGAGCGGCGCGCTCAAACCTCGCCATCTCGACGACGTCACCCACGAGGTGGCCGTCAAGGATGTCGTCGAGGTGCTGGACCAGGTCCGCGCCGGCCGGTATTCCGGACGCGCGGTGGTGAAGGTCGCCGGCGGCTTCTGACGACCCACAGATACGAAATCGCCCAGAACAGCTGGTGTTCTGGGCGATTTCGCTATTCGCGTGTGGTTCGGCCTAGCCGAGCACCCGCTGCAGGTCCGGGACCATGGCCTGCAGTTCCCGGGCCCAGTAGGCCCAGTTGTGCGTGCCGTTGTCCGGGAAGTTGAACACACCGTTGGTGCCACCCGCGGCCAGGTAGTTGTCCTGGAACGTCTTGTTCGTGCGGATGGTCAGGCCTTCGAGGAAGGTGGCCGGCAGATCGCCGCCGCCCAGCTCGTTCGGCTGGCCGTTACCGCAGTAGATCCACAGACGGGTGTTGTTGGCGACGAGCGTCGGGATCTGCAACATCGGGTCGTTGCGCTTCCAGGCGCTGTTCGGGTCCTCGGTGCGGCCCCACATGTCGTTGGCCTTGAAGCCGCCGGCGTCACCCATGGAGATGTTGATCAGGAACGGCCACCAGCCCTCGGACGGGTTCAGGAAGCCCGACATCGAACCGGCGTAGATGAAGCGGTCCGGGTGGTAGGCGGCCAGGATCAGCGAGGCGGAACCGGCCATCGACAGACCGATCGCGGCGTTGCCGTTGGCCGCGACGTCGCGGTTGGCTGCCAGCCACTGCGGCAGCTCGTTGGTCAGGAAGGTCTCCCACTTGTAGGTGACGCAGCCGGCCTTACCGCATGCCGGGGCGTACCAGTCGGTGTAGAAGCTGGACTGACCACCGACAGGCATGACCACCGACAGCCCGCTGTCGAGGAACATCTCGAACGCGTTGGTGTTGATGTCCCAGCCGTTGAAGTCGTCCTGTGCGCGCAGGCCGTCGAGCAGGTACACCGCGTGCGAGCCGGGTCCACCGCTCTGGAACTGAATCTTGATGTCGCGGCCCATCGACGGCGACGGGACCATCAGGTACTCCACCGGCAGACCCGGGCGGGAGAAGGCTCCCGCGGTCGCCGATCCGCCGACAACGCCGATCAAGCCAGGCAGCAGGAGTGCTGCCATGGCCGCCACCGTCATCCGGCGCGCCCAACGGCCACGAATCTTGTCAATGAAGGTCATACTGCGAGTCCATCCGTCTTCGGTCATTAACGCCACTTGCGCGATCTGCGATCAGCGATCGCCAAGCGACACCGCAGCGAGCGAATCGCTGCACTGTCGCGCCCGCTCCCCGTCACCGGACACCTCAGAGGGCGTAGCAGAGCGGACCGAGAGAATTCAGTTGTTGCGCCATGAGTAAAGCACGGGGCCGCGATGAGGGAAAACCCGCCGCGCGCCGTCGAACAGCAGTTCTCGTGATTCCAAAACGTGAATTCGCCTTTATCTGACCGGCGCATGCAGCGTTCCTACCTGGGGAAACGCTTTCGTTCGGGCGTCCGGGCCGGCCGGAGGTGAAATCCACCGATGCCTATCCGTTCACAACTGGTGTCCGGAGGGTTATCCGATCGTCGCCGACCGGTTTTCAAATGCCGTCCGTCGGCCATCGCGATCGGCCACCCGATGAGACCATACTAAAAAGTATGGTAACTTTCCGCCATGGCCTCACCGACCACCACGGACTGCACCATCACCCCCGAATTCGTCGCCGGCTTGGCGGACCGGGCCGCTGAAGCCGAGGAGTTGCGCCGCCTTCCCGACGCCACGGTGACCGGGCTCATCGATTCCGGTTTCACCGAGCTGCTGGTCCCGGCCCGGTACGGAGGTCGCCAGGCCCCGTTCCCGGCGATCTTGGATCCGGTGCGCCGGATGGCCCACGGCTGCACATCCAGCGCGTGGACCATCGGGTTCCTGACCCTGCACAACTGGATGCTGGCGCTGTTCGGCGAGCAGGCCCAGGACGAGGCGTTCGCGAGCCGCCCGTTCCTGGCGCCGGCCCCGCTGGCCCCGACCGGGCGCGGCGTACCCGCGGACGGCGGTATCCGGCTGACCGGCCGCTGGTCCTGGGCCACCGGGATCATGCACGGCAACTGGATCATCGTGGCCGCGCTGTGCGGTCCCGACGACGCGCTGTATCCGGCGCTGGCCCTGCTGCCGATCAGCGATGTGACCGTGGTCGACGTCTGGCACACCGATGGCATGCGCGCGACCGGATCCAACGACGCCGTCGCCACCGACGTCTTCGTACCGGACCACCGACTGGTGAAGGTGCTCGACATCTATTCCGGTACCGCGCCCGGCGCCGGGCTGCACGACAGTGCCACCTATCGCTGGCCGATGGTGCCCGCACTGGCGCTGCTGGCCGCCATGCCCGCGCTGGGCAGCGCCGAGCGGGTCACCAAGACCTACGCCCAGCGCCTGGGGGAACGGGTGCTGCCCTACGAGGGCGTCATGCAGAAGGACAAGCCGATCGCGCAGGCCCACCTGGCGGGGGCTCAGGTCCGGATGCGCGCCCTTCGCGCGCTGCTGGCCGACACCGTCGGCGAGATCGAGGCGATCGTGGCGACCGGCGATCCGGTCGAGAAGCCGGTGCGCGCCCAGGCCAGGCTGGCGGCCGCCCACATCGTCAGCGAATCCCGGGCCGTGATCGCCGATCTGCTCGGCGCGGGCGGGGCCAGCATCCATTTCCTGTCCAGCCCGTTGCAGCGGTTCAAGCGCGACGTCGACGTGCTGTCCGGCCACGTGGTGTTCGACTACGACACCAGCCGGGAGCTGGCCGGCGCCCTGGCGCTCGGGATGAAGATCCCGCGCACCTCGATGATCTGACGTAGCCCCCGGTCACGTCTGCGCCGGGGTGCTCGCCAGTACCTCGGTGATCGCCTCACAGAACGCGGGCAGATCGCGCGGCGAGCGACTGGTGATCAGGTTGCCGTCTACACAGACCTCATGGTCGACGACCGTGGCTCCGGCATTTCGAAGGTCGGTGCGGATGCTCGGATAGCTGGTCAACGTTCGGCCCCGGACCACGTCGGCCTCGACCAACGTCCAGGGCCCGTGACAGATCGCCGCGACGGGCTTGCCCGAGCGGACTAAATCGCGGACGAACGCAACCGCGGTCTCGTCGAGCCTGAGCTTGTCGGGGTTCACGGTGCCCCCGGGCAGGATCAGCGCGTCGAACTGATCCACCTTCGCCTCGGACACCGTGCGGTCCACCGGAAAGGTGCCTGCCGGTTCGAGGTCGTGGTCACGGGCCTGGATCTCACCGCTCTTGAGCGACAGCAGCTCGACGTGACCGCCCTCGTTCTCGACCGCGGCGCGCGGCTGTTCGAGCTCGATGCGCTCCACACCGTCGGCAGCGAGGATCCCGATCCTGCGACCTTCCAATTCCTTTCTCATGACCGTCCTTTCGTCGACGCCGGCGAGCAGCAGAACGCCTGGATGCCCGCCCGGTGGCTACCCCGGGGCGACGAACCCGAAACTCGCCGGATCCGGCGCGAACACCCCTTGTCACCGGACGAAACAAAAAGTAATGTCACTTTCAGTTTTATTGCACTTCGTCAGGAGCCCACGCATGGAATCCTTCGTCCACCTGCGCAAAGGCAAAACCCCGAAGCGGGTACACGCCGATCTCGACGGCCTCAAGGATGACGAGCTCGGCCGCGGCGGATTCGTCGGCCGCACCGCGAACATGTACCGGCGCAACGATCCGACCGCCTACCGCACCGTCGGCCCGCTACGCCCCACCGATGTGCTGTCCAGCGAACTCAAACCCAGCGATGCCACCGACGCCCAGGGTGCGCCGCTGCTGATGTTCGCCAACGCCGATTGCCAGGTGCTGCTGAGCCGGCGCAGCGAGGCGATGCCGTTCTTCGTCCGTTACGTCGACGGCGACCTGCTGCTGTTCGTGCACAAGGGATCCGGCTTGCTGGAAACCGAGTTCGGCCCGTTGCGCTATCGCGAAGGCGACTGGGTGTACATCCCGAAGGCCTGCACGTTCCGCCAGGTGCCCGACAGCGAGAGTACGTGGCTGATGATCCAGGCCACCGACGATTTCCGGGTCCCGCCGGCCGGCACCCTCGGCAGGCACTTCCCGTTCGACCCCGCGCAGGTGACGATCCCCGAGCCCGCTCCCGTCGACGACGACGGCAGGGACGAGTACGAGGTCCGGCTCATCCACTCAGAAATCCAGGGGGTTGGCTCTACATCGTTGTTCTACCAACACAATCCGCTCGACGTGGAAGGCTGGCGGGGCGACAACTTCCCGTTCACCTTCAACATCGAGGACTACACCGTCATCACCTCCGAGAGCGTGCACCTGCCGCCGACCGTGCACCTGTTCATGCAGGCCACCGGGGTGTACGTGATGAACTTCCTACCCAAGCCCGCCGAGAGCGTGCCCGGCACCGAGCGCACCCCGTGGTATCACCGCAACGTCGACTACGACGAGATCGCGTTCTTCCACGGCGGATCGCTGTACGGCATCCCGATGCCGCCCGGACTGATCTCCCACGCACCGCAGGGCGTGCACCACGGCGCCCCCGAGAAAGCCCGAGAGCGGGCCCGCCGCAAATTCGACGACTACGACCGGGTCGACTGGTCGGTGATCGCGATCGACACCCGGCGACGGCTCGTCCCGTCCGCCGAAATCCTCGCCAACGACCTGGGGCAGCACTAGTGATGAGCGCTTGCGCGAAGAACAAAGGACAGCGATGACAACCGTTGAAGCACCTGTGAAGCACGAGTACGACCGCATCCCGTATCTGGTTGCCTACCAGAACAACTCGGCGGTCCGCGACGTGTACGGCGGGGTCGCCGAGTTGGTCGTGCTGGAGAGCTATCTGCTGCGACCCAAATCGAAGCCGTCAGACACCGTCCTGGTGTTCATGCACCCGATCGGCGGCGGTGCGTACCTGCCGATGATCAACGCGCTGGCCCGCGCCGGACACCACGTCATCTACTGCAACAGCCGGTTCCGCGGCACCGACTCGGCCCTGCTGATGGAGAAGGTGGTCGAGGATCTCGGCGAGTGCATCAAGGACGCCAAGAACCGGCTGGGCTACGAGAAGGTGGTGCTGGCCGGGTGGAGCGGCGGCGGGTCGCTGTCGGTGTTCTACCAGCAGCAGGCGCAGCACCCGACGGTCACCGCCAGCCCGTCCGGCGACGGGCCGGACCTCACCAAACTCGGGCTGATCCCGGCCGACGCGATCATGCTGCTCGCGGCGCACATCAGCCGGCACGGCACCATGACCGAATGGATGGACGCGTCCATCCTCGACGAGAACGACCCGACCAAGCGGGATCCTGAGCTCGACCTCTACAACCCCGACAACCCCAACCAGCCGCCGTACACCGCGGAGTTCCTGGAGCGTTATCACCAGGCACAGATCGCCAGGAACCGCCGGATCACCAAGTGGGTCAAGGAAAAGCTCGCGGAACTGAAGGCCGCCGGCCGGCCCGATGACGAGTTCGCGTTCGTCGTACACGGCACCATGGCCGACCCGCGCTGGCTGGACCCGACCGTCGATCCCAACGAGCGCACGCCGGGCACCTGTTACCTGGGCGATCCGCAGGTGGTGAACATGAGCCCGGTGGGCCTGGCCCGCTTCTGCACGCTGCGCAGCTGGTTGTCGCAGTGGAGCTACGACGACGCCAACGGCGATGCCGTCAAGGCCGGGCCGGATATCGCGGTGCCCGCCCTGGTGATCGGCAACCTGGCCGATGATGCCTGCACCCCCAGCCACACCCGTCGGTTGTACGAGGCGATCGGCCATCCAGACAAGGAGATGCACGAGATCCCCGGGGCCAACCACTACTACTCTGGTCCGGATCAGCGCGACACCCTGCGCCAAGCTGTGGGTATCTGCACGGATTGGCTGCACCGACACGGATTCTCGCTGTGACGACCGGCGCTCTGGACGGCATCCGGGTGATCGAACTCGGCACCCTGATCTCGGGGCCGTTCGCGAGCCGGCTGCTCGGCGACATGGGTGCCGAGGTGATCAAGGTCGAGCTACCCAATACACCGGATCCGTTGCGCACCTGGGGCCAGGCCGAGCTCGACGGGCATCACTTCTTCTGGACGGTGCATGCCCGCAACAAGAAGGCGGTCACTCTCGACCTGCGCAAGGAGACCGGCCGGGCCCTGTTCCTGGACCTGGTGGCGCAGTCCGACATCATCGTGGAGAACTTCCGGCCCGGCACCCTGGAGAAGTGGGACCTGGGCTACGAGGTGCTGCGCGAACGCAACAAGGGCATCATCCTGGTGCGGGTGTCGGGCTACGGACAGACCGGGCCCGATGCCGGGAAGGCCGGATATGCCTCGGTGGCCGAGGCATCGAGCGGGCTGCGGCACATGAACGGATTCCCGGGCGGTCCCCCGCCCCGGCTGGCGCTCTCGCTGGGCGACAGCCTGGCCGGAATGTTCGCCGCGCAGGGCGCCTTGGCTGCGCTGTACCGGCGAACCGTGACCGGTGAAGGCCAGATCGTGGACACCGCGCTCACCGAAAGTTGCCTGGCGGTACAGGAATCCACCATCCCCGACTACGACGTCGGCGGCGTGGTGCGCGGCCCGTCGGGCACTCGGCTGGAAGGCATCGCGCCGTCGAACATCTATCAGAGCGCCAACGGCAGCTGGGTGGTTATCGCGGCCAATCAGGACACGGTGTTCCGCCGGCTGTGCGCCGCCATGGGCAGCCCCGAACTCGCGACCGACGAGCGGTTCGTCAATCATGTTGCCCGGGGCCGCAATCAGGACGAGCTGGACAAGATCATCGGTGATTGGGCCGCCACTCGGCAGCCCGAAGAGATCATCGACACCCTGTCGCGGGCCGGCGTGATCAGCGGGCCGATCAACACCGTGGCCGAAGTCGTGCGGGATCCGCAGCTGCGGGCCCGCGGCATGATCGCCGACCACTTCGACGAACGGATCGGGCGCAACGTCAAGGGCCCCGGCGTCGTCCCGGTGCTGTCCGAGTCCCCCGGCACCATCCGCAACGCCGGGCCGGCCCGGCCCGGCCAGCACAACGACGAGGTGTACGGCGGCCTGCTCGGCCGCAGCGCACAGGAATTGGAAGCCCTGCGTTCCGAGGGGGTGCTGTGAGATGAACCTGCCGGCGAAGGTCGATATCCGCGAGGTGTGCCTGCGCGACGGCCTGCAGATCGAAACGCCGATCCCGTTGTCGGCCAAGGTCGCGATCCTGGAAGCGATCGTCGCGACCGGGGTGCGTGAGGTGGAGGCGACGGCGTTCGTGTCCCCCTCCAAGGTGCCCGCGCTGGCCGACGCCGCCGAACTGGCCGAAGAACTGCACCGTTTTCCCGGCGTGGAGTTTTCCGCCCTGGTGGCCAGCCCCAACGGCGCCAAACGCGCGATCGCCGCGGGCCTGCGCTCCATCGAGTACGTGGTGTCGGCCTCGGATGCCCATTCCCATGCCAATGTCGGACGTTCGTCGGCCGAGGCGACCGCGCAGATCGCCGACATCGTGGCCATCGCGGGAGACAGCGGCACCTCGGTGGAGGTGATCATCGCGACGGCGTGGGACTGCCCGTTCGACGGACCGACCGATCCACGGCGGGTACTCGACATCATCTCGGCCGCAGCCGGATTCGGCGTGAACCGGCTGGCGATCGCCGACACCATCGGCACCACCACGCCGCGCCGGGTCACGTCGCTGGTCGAGCAGGTCCGGCCGCTGATCGGTGACACGCCGCTGGGTGCACATTTCCACAACACCCGTGGCGCCGGGCTGGCCAGTGCGTACGCGGCGGTGCAGGCCGGGGTCGCTCGCCTGGACGCTTCGGTCGGCGGGCTGGGCGGCTGCCCGTTCGCACCCGGAGCCAGCGGCAACATCGCCACCGAGGATCTGGTCTACATGTTGCGCGACAGCGACATCGCCGTCGACGTGGAACTGGCCGCGGCCATCGACGCGGCCCGTGTCGCGCAGGACGCCGTGGGCCACGAGCTGCCCAGCGCGCTGCTGCGGGCCGGCGACCGGATCCTGGGCTGAGGCCTCGATGACCGCCGCCGAGCTGGGCACCAAGGGCCGCCAGACCCGATCGGCCATCGAGCTTGCCGCCCGGAAGCTGTTCGCCGAGCGCGGCTTTCACGGCACCACCCTGGCCGACATCACCTCGGCGGCCGGCAAGAGCCCGGCGGTGTTCTACCGGTATTTCTCCGACAAGGAGGACCTGCTGGCCGCGCTGGCCGAATCGTTCCTGCACGACGTCGTCGAACCCTCCGGCCTGAACCTGCACCTGCCCGACTCCCCCGAGGACACCGAGTTCTTCACCACGGTGGTCACCGGCTACTGGAACATCTTCAAACAGAACATCGGCATCATGATCGCGGTGGCCCAGCTGGCCGCCACCCAACAGCGATTCGCCGACGTGCAGAACAAATTCCGCCGATTCGGCATCGACATCGTCATCGCGTCGGTTCACCACGCGCAGGCTCAGGGCCACGCCCAGGGGCTGCACCCCGAGCACGTCGCGGCAGCCATCGCCCTGCTGTTCGAGAACTTCACCACGGTGTTCGTCGGCCAGTCCGGACTGGGGATCGAGGTCAGCGACGCCGACGCCATCGCCACCCTGTCCACCATCTGGAAGAGAACCTTGTACGGCGCCTGACCCGAGGAAGAGAGATCACCGTGGATTTCGCTTTGCCCGAACACCTTTCCCGTGTGCTCGCCGAGATGGACGAGTTCATCGAAACCGAGATCAAACCGCTGGAACGCGAGCACATCCAGTACTTCGACCAGCGCCGCGAATACGCTCGCACCGACTGGGACAACGGTGGCATCCCGGCCCGGGCCTGGGAAGACCTGCTCGACGAGATGCGCCGGCGCGCCGATGCCGCCGGCTGGCTGCGCTACGGCCTGCCCGCCAAGTTCGGCGGCCGCGACGGCAGCAACCTCGACATGGCCGTCATCCGGGAACATCTGGCGCACAAGGGCCTCGGACTGCACAACGATCTGCAGGACGAGTCATCGATCGTCGGGAACTTCCCCCAGGTGATCATGATGGACCGGTTCGGCACCGAGGCGCAGAAATCCGAATGGGTAGAGGCCATGCTGACCGGCAAGCGGTCGATGGCGTTCGGGTTGACCGAACCGGCGCACGGGTCGGACGCGACCTGGCTGGAGACCACCGCGGTGCCCGACGGCGAGGACTGGATCATCAACGGCACCAAGCGATGGAACACCGGGGTGCACCGCGCCACCCACGACCTGATCTTCGCCCGCACCTCCGGTGAACCCGGACAGGCCCGCGGCATCACCGCCTTCCTGGTGCCCACCGACTCGCCGGGATTCACCGTCCCGTTCTACTGGTGGACGTTCAACATGCCCACCGATCACGGTGAGGTGGAGCTGAGGAATGTGCGGGTGCCTGCCGACGCGGTGCTGGGCGAGGTCGACCGTGGTCTCGAGGTCGGCCAGACCTTCCTGCACGAGAACCGGATTCGCCAGGCCGCCAGCAGCCTCGGCGCCGCCCAGTTCTGCATCGACCGTGCGGTGGACTACGCCAACCAGCGCATGGTGTTCGGCAAGCCGCTGGCGGTCAACCAGGCCGTGCAGTGGCCGTTGGTGGAGCTGCAGACCGAGGCGCAGATGGTCCGGCTGCTGGTGCGTTACGCCGCGACACAGCTGGATCAGAACCATCACATGGAGGTCTCCGACAAGGTCTCGATGGCCAACTATCGTGCCAACCGCCTGGTGTGTGAAGCCGCCGATCGAGCCATGCAGGTGCACGGCGGTATCGGCTACAGCCGGCACGAGCCGTTCGAACACATTTACCGCCACCATCGGCGCTACCGCATCACCGAGGGCGCCGAGGAGATCCAGATGCGGCGAGTGGCCCAGCGACTCTTCGGATTCGGCAAGGCCAAGCAGTGACCGCGGCTCTGGTCACCGGTCTGGCCGAGGTGCTGGCGCCGACGTTGGGCACCGGGGTCACCGTGCAGAACCTCCGCGAGCTGACCGGCGGGGCCAGCCGAACCACCTGGTCATTCGACGCCGTCACCGAATCGGGCCGACGCCCACTGATCCTGCGCACCGGCGCCCCAGACGAGGTGCATGCCGGGATGGAGCTGGAGGCCGCCGCCCAACGCGCCGCGGCTCTCGCGGGCGCACCGGTCCCCCAGGTGCTGGTTGCCGACGATTCCGTTGCCGCACTGGGAGACCCGTTCCTGATCTGTGACTTCATCGGCGGCCAGACCATCGTGCGGCGCATCCAGCGCACGCTCGACGACGCCGGCCGGGCCCGGCTGCTCACCCAGTGCGCACAGGCGCTGGCCGCGATTCACCGGGCCGCGCCGCCCGATTCGCCCGGGCTCGTCGAGCAGGACCAGATGGCGCAATGGCGCGAGCAGCTCGACCAGATGGGCGACACCACAGCCACTTTCGAATGGGTGTTCCGCTGGCTGGCCGCCAACCGGCCGCCGGCGTCGCCGACGCGGCTGGTGCACGGCGATTTCCGGATGGGCAACGTGATCGTCGACGATTCGGGCCTGGCCGCGGTACTGGACTGGGAACTGGTGCACCTCGGCGAGGCGTACGAGGACCTGGCCTGGTTCTGCATCCGAGCCTGGCGGTTCGGGGCACCGGCCGGCCTGGGAGCGGGCGGTCTTGGCAGCATCGAGAGCTTCCTGAGCGCCTACGAGGCAGCCGGCGGAGCCGCTCTGGACCGGTCCGCCATGCGGTGGTGGCTGGTGCTCGCCACGCTGCGCTGGGGGGTCATCTGCCGCTATCAGGCCGAACGGCATCTCAGCGGACAGACCCGGTCGGTGGAACTGGCCACCATCGGCCGCCGGGTCTGCGAAACCGAATGGGACCTGTTGACCCTGTTGGACGGGAGCGGCTGGTGAACAACCTGTACGGACGGCCGAGTGCGGCCGAGCTCGTGGCCGCGGTCGCCGAGTTCCTCGACACCGAGGTGCGAGACGGTGAGACGGTCGCCCCTCCGGTGAGATTCCAGGCCAGGGTGGCGGCCAATGCCCTGCGCATGGTCGAACGCGAACTGCTGGCCGCCGAAACCCCTGCGGCGGCCGAGGCGGCGCTCGGTGCCGTCGGGTTCACCGACGAGGCCGCGCTGGCCGCGGCGATCCGGGCCGGCGACCTCGACGACCGGTCCGACGACGTCACCGCGTGCCTGCGCGTCCTGGTACGGCAACGGCTCGCCGCCGCCCACCCGGGCTACGACGAGCCGTGAACCCGTCAGCGCCGGCGGAGCCGGGCCAACCAGGCGGGCTCGTCTACCCGGGCCCCGACCGGCTCGCCGATCTCCTCGGCGTGCGCCGCACCCACCACGCCGCGGTAGGTGGTGGTCTCCAGGGCTTCCAGCTCCCATCCCTCGGCGAACGCCTGGCGGATGACGTCGGCGCTGACCTGGGGACCGAAACCGCGGCCCGCGTCGGAGAGCGCCAGCACGTACACCGTCGCGCCCGGGCGGGCCGCTCGATGCAGGCTGTCGACATATCGGGGCCGATCGGTGTCGTCGAAGATGTGGAACAGCGCGCTGTCGAGGATGGTGTCGTAACCCGGCGCCTCGTCGAGGCGGGTCGCGTCGGCCACGGCGAAGTGTGCGTCGATACCGCGTTGCGCAGCGTTCTCGCGAGCCTGGTCGATCGCCTGCTCGGAGAAGTCGACACCCAGGACGTCATAGCCGCGCTCGACCAGCAGCATGGTGTGTTCACCGGCGCCGCAGCCGACGTCGAGCACCTTGCCGGTGATGCCGCCGCGGCGTTCCAACTCGACGATGGCCGGTTGCGGCTCGCCGATCACCCACGGTGCGGTGCGGGACTCGTAGGCTTCTTCGAACAGGGAGTGTGCAGGCGTGGAGTTCATGATCCGAGTGTGAAACCTCAATAATCGTTGAGGTCAAGCCCGACCTGAGGAGGCCGACGATGTCCGCTGCCGACACCGTGATCGGTGACGTGGCCGACCGGCTGTTCGACGCGATCGAACGCGGCGACCGGGCCGGCGTGGCCCGGCTCTGGGCCGATGACGTCGCGGTATGGCATGCCGGCGATCTCCGGGACAACGACCGGGCCCGGGCGCTGAAGGTGATCGACTGGTTCATCGACGCCACCCCTGAGCGGCGCTACGAACTGCTGGACCGCCAGTTCTTCGACGGCGGATTCGTCCAGCAACATGTCCTGCACGCCACCGCACGCGATGGCGCGTCGATCGCCCTGCGGGTATGCATAGTGATCAAAGTGGGTACCGACGGACTTATCCATCGCATCGATGAATACTTCGATCCGAAGGACATCGCGCCGTTGTTCATCTGACCGATCCGAGCCGACGGAGGTGTCATGACCACACTCAGCGACGTGCTGGCCGCGAGCACGGGTAACTGGACCCTGGTCCCCGACCGGTCCCGGGTGACATTCCGGAACAAGACGCTCTGGGGCCTGGCGACTGTGACCGGCCGGTTCACCGATTTCGCCGGCGCGGGCACCGCCGATGACGCGGTGAGCGGTGAGGTGGTCATCGCGACGGCGTCGTTGCGTACCGGGATCCGCAAGCGTGACGAGCACCTGCGATCCGCCGATTTCTTCGATGCCGAGGCGCATCCCGACATCACCGTGCGAGCGAAAGGCCTGGTGCCGTCGGACGACGGCGCGGCGCGACTGACCACGGTCCTGACGGTCCGCGGCGTGTCGAAAACCGTCGAGATGCCCGTCGAGGTGGAGGTGCTCGACGACGGCGCGCTGCGGCTCTCGGGCCGGTGCACGGTGCACCGAGGCGAGTTCGGCGTGTCGGGGAACATGCTGGGTATGGTCGGCCCGACCACCGAACTGTCCGGTGAACTGGTGTTCACCCGGGTCTGATGCGCCACAACAGAATTCGCTGAGTTGTCCGGCGATCGGCGCCGCTGGCAGTAGCATCGGCACCATGTCCGGCCCCGCGCCGTTGCGCATCCTGGTCTACAGCGACAATCCGCGCACCCGCGAACAGGTACGACTCGCACTGGGCAAACGCGTCCACCCGGAGCTTCCCGAGCTGGAGTACGTCGAGATCGCCACCGCGCCGATGGTGATCGCACAGATGGACGCCGGGGGCTTCGACCTGGCCATCCTCGACGGCGAGGCCACCCCGACCGGCGGCATGGGGGTGGCCAAACAGCTCAAGGACGAGATCGCCGATTGCCCGCCGATCCTGGTCCTCACCGGCCGACCCGACGATGCCTGGCTGGCTAGCTGGTCACAGGCCGAGGCGGCCGTGCCGCACCCGATCGACCCGATCCGGCTGGGCGATGCCGTGGTGCCGCTACTGCGCGCGTCGGTTCGCTGATTTTCCACGAATTGCCCTGTTGCCGTTGACTTTCTCGGCATGGCTGCGGCCGCAGCGACACGCTGCCCCGATATGAAACGATACTAACCAAAATGAGTGGCGTAGGCCGCAATCCTCGCTAGGCTGTGGGTTAGCTCACATCGACAGCCCACCGAGGGAGCGGTAAGTGGCATGAATCTGTACACGCCCATCCTGGTTCTCGGAGCGATCGCGGCGGCCTTCGCCGTGGTGTCCGTGGGAATCGCGCTCGTCATCGGTCCGCGTCGGTACAACCGGTCCAAACTTGAGGCTTACGAGTGCGGTATCGAGCCGATGCAGCCCGGGGCCGCCGGGGTGACCGGCCAGCGCATGCCGATCCGCTACTACCTGACGGCGATGTTGTTCATCGTGTTCGACATCGAAATCGTCTTTCTCTACCCGTGGGCCGTGGCGTTCGACAGCCTCGGGCTGTTCGCACTGGTGGAGATGCTGCTGTTCATGCTCACGGTGTTCGTGGCATACGCCTACGTCTGGCGGCGAGGGGGCCTGAATTGGGACTAGAGGAACGCGTTCCCGGCGGAATCCTGTTGTCGACGGTCGAAGCCGTCGCCGGTTACGTACGCAAAGGTTCGCTGTGGCCGGCCACCTTCGGCCTGGCCTGCTGCGCCATCGAGATGATGGCGACGGCCGGGCCACGTTTCGACATCGCCCGGTTCGGCATGGAGCGGTTCTCCGCCACCCCACGGCAAGCCGATCTGATGATCGTGGCGGGCCGGGTCAGCCAGAAGATGGCGCCGGTCCTGCGCCAGATCTATGACCAGATGGCCGAACCGAAATGGGTGTTGGCCATGGGGGTTTGCGCCTCGTCCGGCGGCATGTTCAACAACTACGCGGTGGTGCAGGGCGTCGATCACGTGGTGCCCGTGGACATCTATCTGCCGGGTTGCCCACCCCGGCCGGAGATGCTGCTGCACGCAATCCTGAAGCTGCACGACAAGATTCAGCAGATGCCGCTGGGCGTCAACCGTGCCGAAGCCATCCGCGAGGCCGAACAGGCCGCGCTGGCCGTCACGCCCACCATCGAACTCAAGGGGCTGCTGCGGTGACGGCCAACGGAGACGGCGACGCGACCGGCGGCACACCGGAGGTGATCAGCGTGCGCCGCGGCATGTTCGGCGCCTCGGACACCGGCGACACCTCCGGCTACGGCCGCCTGGTCCGCTCGGTGGCCCTGCCCGGCGGTTCCCCCCGGCCCTACGGCCGGTATTTCGACGAGGTGGTGGACCGGCTCGCCGAAATCCTCGGCGAGGAACGCTATGCGGTGTCCATCGAGCGCGTGGTGGTCTACCGCGACGAGCTGACCCTCGAGGTCAGCCGGGTTCAATTGCCCGCGGTGGCCAGTGTGCTGCGCGACGATCCCCAACTGCGGTTCGAACTGTGCCTCGGCGTGAGCGGGGTGCACTACCCCGATGACACCGGCCGCGAGCTGCACGCGGTGTACCCGCTGATGTCGATCACCCACAACCGCCGGATCCGGCTGGAAGTCGCAGCGCCCGATGCCGATCCGCACGTGCCGTCGCTGTACGCGGTGTATCCGACGACCGACTGGCACGAACGTGAGACCTACGACTTCTTCGGCATCGTGTTCGACGGCCATCCGGCGTTGACCCGGATCGAGATGCCCGACGACTGGGTCGGACATCCCCAGCGCAAGGACTATCCGCTGGGCGGCATCCCGGTCGAGTACCACGGCGCGCAGATCCCGCCGCCCGATCAGCGGAGGTCGTACAACTGATGAGTACCGAATCCCCCGTCGTGGTGGTCGGCGGACAGGACTGGGACGACGTCGTCGCCGCGGCCCGTGAACACGCCGGCGAACGCATCGTGGTCAACATGGGCCCACAACATCCGTCCACACACGGGGTGCTGCGGCTGATCCTCGAGATCGAGGGCGAGATCATCACCGAAGCCCGTTGCGGCATCGGCTATCTGCACACCGGCATCGAGAAGAACCTGGAGTACCGGAACTGGACGCAGGGCGTCACCTTCGTCACCCGGATGGACTACCTCTCGCCGTTCTTCAACGAGACCGCGTACTGCCTGGGCGTGGAGAAGCTGCTGGGCATCACCGACGACATCCCGGAGCGCGCCAGTGTGATCCGGGTGATGTTGATGGAACTCAACCGGATCTCGTCGCATCTGGTGGCACTGGCCACCGGTGGTATGGAACTGGGCGCGATGAGCGCGATGTTCTACGGGTTCCGCGAACGCGAGGAGATCCTGCGGGTCTTCGAGTCGATCACCGGCCTGCGGATGAACCACGCCTATATCCGCCCCGGGGGCCTGGCCGCGGACCTGCCCGATGACGCTCTCGCTCAGGTGCGGGGCCTGCTCGATCTGCTGCCGAACCGCTTGCAGGACTTGGAGGATCTGCTCAACGAGAACTACATCTGGAAGGCACGCACCGTCGGCGTCGGCTACCTCGACCTGACCGGGTGTATGGCGCTGGGCATCACCGGCCCGGTGCTGCGTTCCACCGGGCTGCCGCACGATCTGCGCCGCGCGCAACCGTATTGCGGCTACCAGGACTACGAATTCGACGTCATCACCGATGACCGCTGCGATTCCTACGGCCGCTACATCATCCGGGTCAAGGAGATGCGGGAGTCGTTGAAGATCGTCGAGCAGTGTGTCGACCGCCTCGAGAAGCTCGGCGCGGGCCCGGTGATGATCTCCGACAAGAAGCTGGCCTGGCCGGCCGATCTCAAGCTCGGTCCCGACGGCTTGGGCAACTCCCCCGAGCACATCGCGAAGATCATGGGCCACTCGATGGAGGGGCTGATCCATCACTTCAAGCTCGTCACCGAGGGCATCCGGGTGCCGGCCGGACAGGTCTATGTCGCAGTCGAGTCCCCGCGCGGTGAGCTCGGCGTGCACATGGTGTCCGACGGCGGCACCCGGCCCTACCGGGTGCACTACCGCGACCCCTCGTTCACCAATCTGCAAGCGGTGGCGGCGATGTGCGAGGGCGGCATGGTCGCCGACGCCATCGCCGCGGTGGCGTCGATAGACCCGGTCATGGGCGGGGTTGACCGATGAGCGCTTGCGCGAAGAGGAGACAGCACCGATGAGTGACGTTTTCATTCAGCTGGGGCAGCGCCCCGATGAAGCGGGCCCGCCGATCAACGGGCCCGCGGCGTATCCGGACGACGTGACGGCCCGGCTGGCCTCCGACGCCGAGCAGATCCTCGGCCGCTATCCCGACACCCGTTCGGCACTGCTGCCGTTGCTGCATCTGGTCCACGCCGAGGACGGTTGCCTGACCCCGGCCGGGATCGGCTTCTGTGCAACGTTGTTGGGCCTGACCGAGGCCGAGGTCACCGCGGTGGCCACGTTCTACTCGATGTACCGGCGCACCCCGACCGGCGACTACCTCGTCGGGGTGTGCACCAACACGTTGTGCGCGATCATGGGCGGCGACGCGATCCTCGACGCGTTGCAGGAGCATCTGGACATCGAGGCCGGACAGACGACGGCCGACGGCCGAGTCACGCTCGAGCACATCGAATGCAATGCCGCCTGNCCCGGCGGCGCCCCCGGACCGGCCACGCTGGCCGGGCTGCACGAGGCGCGCAAGCGCGGAATGTCCACGCCCGAGGCAGGTCCGAGAGCATGACGGCGCTGACCCCGGTACTGAGCCGGTTCTGGGACGAGCCGGAACCGTGGACCCTGGACACCTATCGCCGCCACGACGGTTACCGAGGACTGCAGCAGGCCTTGGGGATGGCGCCCGACGACGTGATTGCACTGGTGAAGGACTCGGGCCTCCGCGGCCGCGGTGGTGCCGGATTCCCGACCGGGACCAAGTGGTCGTTCATCCCGCAGGGCGACGATGGCGCCGGGGCCAAGCCGCACTACCTGGTGGTCAACGCCGACGAATCGGAACCCGGCACCTGCAAGGACATTCCGCTGATGCTGACCACACCCCACTTCCTGGTGGAGGGCGTGATCATCGCGGCGTATGCGATCCGGGCCCGGCACGCGTTCATCTACGTGCGCGGTGAGGTGGTGCCGGTACTGCGGCGTTTGCAGGCCGCGGTCGCCGAGGCGTACGCGGCCGGGTATCTGGGCACCGACATCCTCGGGTCGGGCTTCGACTTGGAGTTGACGGTGCACGCCGGCGCGGGTGCCTACATCTGCGGTGAGGAGACCGCACTCCTCGACTCCCTGGAAGGCCGCCGCGGCCAACCACGCTTGCGCCCACCGTTCCCGGCCGTCGCCGGCCTGTACGCCTGCCCGACGGTGGTCAACAACGTCGAATCCATCGCCAGTGTGCCGCCGATCCTGGTCAACGGCATCGACTGGTTCCGGTCGATGGGTTCGGAGAAATCCCCCGGATTCACGCTCTATTCGCTGTCCGGCCACGTCAAGCGGCCCGGTCAGTACGAGGCCCCTTTGGGCATCACCCTGCGCGAGCTGCTGGACTATGCCGGCGGGATCCGCGACGGTCACACCCTGAAGTTCTGGACCCCGGGCGGCTCCTCGACACCGCTGCTCACGGCCGAACACATCGACGTGCCATTGGATTACGAGGGCATGGCCTCTGTGGGCTCGATGCTCGGCACCAAGGCGCTGCAGATCTTCGACGAGACCACCTGCGTGGTGCGCGCGGTGCGGCGCTGGACCCAGTTCTATGCCCACGAGTCGTGCGGCAAGTGCACGCCGTGCCGCGAGGGCACCTATTGGCTGGCGCAGATCTATGCGCGGCTGGAGACCGGGGCGGGCACCGAGGCCGACATCGACAAGCTGCTCGACATCTCCGACGGCATCTTCGGCAAGTCGTTCTGCGCATTGGGCGACGGAGCGGCCAGCCCGATCATGTCGTCGATCAAGCACTTCCGCGACGAGTACGTGGCACATCTCGACGGCGGGTGCCCGTTCGACCCGCACGCCTCGACGCTGCTGGCCACCGAAAGTGCGGGTGCCTGAATGTTTCTCACCGCGAGCAGACACAGAATCGCGCTTTTCCAGGGCGTGTCGTGCGAGTTCATGTCTGCTCGCGCATGGAGAGGGGGACGTGCATGACGCTGGCCGAGCCGACCAAGGACACCCCGCCGGTGGAGATGGTGTCGCTGACCATCGACGGCGCAGAGATCAGTGTTCCCAAGGGCACGTTGGTGATTCGCGCCGCCGAACTGATGGGCATCCAGATACCCCGGTTCTGCGATCATCCGCTGCTCGATCCGGTGGGCGCCTGCCGGCAGTGCCTGGTCGAGGTGGAGGGCCAGCGCAAACCGATGGCGTCGTGCACCACCACCGTCAGCCCGGACATGGTGGTGCACACCCAGTACAGCTCCGAGGCGGCCGACAAGGCGCAGCGCGGGGTGATGGAACTGCTGCTGATCAACCATCCGCTGGACTGCCCGGTGTGCGACAAGGGCGGCGAATGCCCACTGCAGAACCAGGCGATGTCCAACGGGCGTCCCGAAACCCGGTTCGAGGACGTCAAACGGACCTACCCGAAACCGATCAACATCTCCTCGCAGGTCCTGCTGGACCGGGAACGGTGCGTGCTGTGCGCGCGCTGCACCCGGTTCTCCGCGCAGATCGCCGGCGACCCGTTCATCGAACTGCTGGAGCGCGGCGCGCTGCAACAGGTCGGGATCGCTCCCGGGGAACCGTTCCAGTCGTACTTCTCCGGCAACACCGTGCAGATCTGCCCGGTCGGCGCCCTCACCGGGACGGCCTACCGGTTCCGGGCCCGGCCGTTCGACCTGGTGTCCAGTCCCAGTGTCTGTGAGCACTGTGCCTCCGGGTGCGCCCAGCGCACCGACCACCGGCGCGGAAAAGTCCTGCGCCGCCTGGCCGGCGACGATCCCGAGGTCAACGAGGAGTGGAACTGCGACAAGGGCCGGTGGGCCTTCACGTATGCGACAGCCGGTGACCGGATCACCACCCCGCTGATCCGTGAGGACGGTGCNCGGTGGGCCTTCACGTATGCGACAGCCGGTGACCGGATCACCACCCCGCTGATCCGTGAGGACGGTGCCCTGCGTCCCGCCTCGTGGTCGGAGGCGCTGACCGCCGCCGGGGCGGGTCTGCTGCAGGCGGGCGCGAACACCGGTGTGCTGGTGGGCGGCCGCTGCACCGTGCAGGACGCCTACGCGTACTCGAAGTTCGCGCGAATGGTGCTGGGCACCAATGACATCGACTTCCGGGTCCGGCCTCACTCCGAGGAAGAGGCGGCATTCCTCGCGGCCCGAATCGCCGGTCGGCCGATGACACTGCGCTACGCCGAGCTGGAGAAGGCACCGTCGGTGCTGCTGGCCGGGCTGGAGCCCGAAGAGGAATCGCCCATCGTGTTCCTGCGGCTGCGCAAGGCGGCCCGCAAGAACGGCGTCACCGTGCTCTCGGTCGCGCCGTTCGCGAGCCGTGGGCTGACCAAGATGGCGGGCACGCTGATCCCGGCCGTCCCCGGGCACGAGGCTGCCGCACTACAGGCGCTGGAAGCCGATGAGCGGCTGCGACGTCCCGGTGCGGTGATCCTGGTCGGGGAACGGCTGGCCACCGCACCCGGTGCCTTGTCGGCCGCGGTGCGGCTGGCCACCGCCACCGGGGCGCGGCTGGCCTGGATCCCCCGCCGGGCCGGTG
>NZ_LT546208.1:263673-285833 GCF_900078665.2 Mycolicibacterium houstonense
ACCGCAAGCCACCCCCGGTCCCGGGCAGGCCGTGCTGGCCAGTTGGCGTCTGCTGCTCGATGCCGGGCGGCTGCAGGACGGCGAACCCTTCCTGGCCGGTACCGCGGTCAGCCCGGTGGCGCGGCTTTCGCCTGCCACAGCCGCCGAACTCGGCGCCGCGCCGGGTGATCCCGTCACCATCGGCACCGAACGCGGATCGGTGACCCTGCCGCTGGCCGTGACCGAGATGCCCGACCGGGTGGTGTGGCTGCCCACCAATTCCCCGGGGACGGCGATCCACCGACAGCTCGGGGTGACCACCGGCGCCGTGGTGTCGATCGGACGGGCCTCATGACCTATCCCGACCCCACCCTGTTCGGCCACGACCCGTGGTGGCTGATCCTGGCCAAGGCGCTGGGGGTCTTCGTCTTCCTGCTGCTGACGGTGCTCGCGGCGATCCTGATCGAACGTAAAGTGCTGGGCCGCATGCAGATGCGGCCCGGGCCCAATCGCGTCGGGCCCTGGGGCCTGCTGCAGTCGCTGGCCGACGGCGTCAAACTCGCGCTCAAGGAAGGCCTCACCCCGGCCGGCGTGGACAAGCCCATCTACCTACTGGCGCCGATCATCTCGGTGATCCCGGCGTTCATGGCGTTCGCGGTGATCCCGATGGGCGGCGAGGTTTCGGTGTTCGGTCACCGCACCGCGCTGCAATTGACCGATCTGCCCGTGGCGGTGCTCTACATCCTGGCCGTCACCTCGATCGGCGTGTACGGCATCGTGCTGGCCGGCTGGGCCTCCGGCTCCACCTATCCACTGCTGGGTGGTCTGCGTTCGAGCGCCCAGGTGATCTCCTATGAGATCGCGATGGCGTTGTCGTTCGCCGCGGTGTTCCTCTATGCCGGCACGATGTCCACCTCCGGCATCGTCGCCGCCCAGGACCGCACCTGGTATGTGTTCCTGCTGCTGCCCTCGTTCGTGGTGTACGTGACGTCGATGGTCGGTGAAACCAACCGGGCGCCTTTCGATCTGCCCGAGGCCGAGGGCGAACTGGTCGGCGGCTTCCACACCGAGTACTCGTCCCTGAAGTTCGCCATGTTCATGCTCGCCGAGTACGTCAACATGACCACCGTCTCCGCCCTGGCCACCACGATGTTCCTCGGCGGCTGGCACGCACCGTTCCCGTTCAACCTGATCGACGGCACCAACAGCGGCTGGTGGCCGCTGCTGTGGTTCACCGCCAAGGTGTGGACCTTCATGTTCCTGTATTTCTGGCTGCGCGCCACCCTGCCCCGGCTGCGCTACGACCAGTTCATGGCGCTGGGCTGGAAGGTGCTCATCCCGGTCTCGCTGGTCTGGATCATGGTCGTCGCCATCACCCACAGTCTGCGCGAGCACGGCTACCACAACTGGGCCACCGGACTGGTGACGTCGGCGGTCGTCGTGGTGGCGGTGCTCGCCGTGGCGCTGTGGAAGACCCTGCGGGGCAGGACCACTCAGCCCGCACCAGAGCAGAGCGCCGGAGCCTACCCGGTGCCACCGTTGCCGAACGCTGGAAAGGAGGCCGTCGATGCCTAAATTCCTCGACGCCCTGGCCGGATTCGCCGTCACCTTCGGCTCGATGTTCAAAAAGCCCCTCACCGAGCAGTATCCGGAGAAGCCGGGGCCCGTCGCACCGCGCTATCACGGCCGCCACCAACTCAACCGCTACCCCGACGGCCTGGAGAAGTGCATCGGGTGCGAGCTGTGTGCCTGGGCCTGCCCGGCCGACGCGATCTTCGTCGAAGGTGCCGACAACGCTCCCGGCGAGCGGTTCTCGCCGGGAGAACGCTACGGCCGCGTCTACCAGATCAACTATCTGCGCTGCATCGGATGCGGATTGTGCATCGAGGCCTGCCCGACTCGGGCGCTGACCATGACCAATCAATACGAGATGGCCGACGACAACCGGGCCGATCTGATCTGGGGTAAGGACAAGCTCCTGGCCCCGATGCAACCCGGGATGCAGGCGCCGCCCCATGAGATGGAGCCCGGCAGTACCGACGAAGACTACTACCTCGGCCGGATCAAGCCGCTGACCCAGGATGCCCAGTGAGGGCAGACCTCATTTTGCCGGCGGCCGAGCAGGTTTCACTGCTCGCCGCCGACGGTGCGGCCCGCACGTCGACGTCCGAGGCGGTGCTGTTCTGGATTCTCGGGACGGTCGCACTGCTGGGCGCCATCGGCGTGGTGGCCGCGCCCAAGGCGGTCTACTCCGCGGTGTTCCTGGCCTGCACGATGATCGCGCTGGCGGTGCTCTACATCGCCCAGGACGCGTTGTTCCTCGGCGTGGTGCAGGTCGTGGTCTACACCGGTGCGGTGATGATGCTGTTCCTGTTCGTGCTGATGCTCATCGGCGTCGACCTGTCCGAGTCGTTCACCGAAACACTTCGCGGGCAACGCCTTGCCGCGATCACCGCCGGCGCGGGCTTCGGCGTACTGCTCATCGCCGGCATCGGCAATGTGTCCGTCGCCGGGTTCACCGGGCTGGCCGCGGCCAACAGCGGCGGCAACGTCGAGGGCCTGGCCATGCTGATCTTCACCCGCTACCTGTGGGCGTTCGAGTTGACCAGCACGCTGCTGATCACCGCCGCACTCGGGGCGATGGTGCTGGCACACCGGGAACGCTTCCAGCGCCGCAAGACCCAGCGCGAACTGGCCACCGAACGGTTCCAGGCCGGGGGCCATCCGACGCCGATGCCCAATCCCGGCGTCTATGCCCGGCACAACGCCGTCGATGTGCCGGCGCGGCTGCCCGATGGCTCCGACGCGGCGTTGTCGGTCAGCGCCATCCTGCCGCAGCGCTCGATCAGTAACTCGACGAACGGTGAGGGGTGAGGCATGCGATGAATCCCGACAACTATCTGTATCTGTCGGCCCTGTTGTTCACCATCGGCGCAGCAGGGGTGTTGTTGCGGCGCAACGCGATCGTGATGTTCATGTGCGTCGAGCTGATGCTCAACGCAGCCAATCTGGCATTCGTGGCCTTCTCCCGCATGCACGGTCACCTCGACGGCCAGGTCGTGGCGTTCTTCACCATGGTGGTGGCGGCCTGCGAGGTGGTGGTGGGCCTGGCGATCATCATGACCATCTTCCGTACCCGCCATTCGGCCTCGGTCGACGACGCCAGCCTGCTGAAGCACTAAGGGCAACATGACGATTCCGGTGTGGCTTCTGATCGCCCTCCCAGCCGTCGGCGCAGCGGTGCTGCTGTTGAGCGGCAGGCGCTCCGACCGGTGGGGGCATCTGCTGGGTTGCGCGACGGCGCTCGGCTCCTTCGCGGTGGGGGCGGTGTTGTTCACGCAGATGCTGGGCCGCCACGGGGAACAGCGCGCCGTCCAGGAGTCCCTGTTCTCCTGGGTTCCGGTGGGCGGTCTGCAGGTCGACTTCGGGCTGCAACTCGATCAGCTGTCGATGTGCTTCGTCCTGCTGATCACGGGTGTGGGCTCGCTGATCCACATCTACTCGATCGGTTACATGGCCGAAGATCCGGATCGCAGAAGATTCTTCGCCTACCTCAACCTATTCCTGGCGGCCATGCTGCTGCTCGTGCTCGCCGACAACTACCTGGGCCTGTACGCCGGGTGGGAAGGCGTCGGCCTGGCGTCGTACCTGCTGATCGGGTTCTGGTCGCACAAACCGTCGGCGGCCGCGGCGGCCAAGAAGGCATTCGTCGTCAACCGGGTCGGCGACATGGGACTGGCCATCGCGCTGATGATCATGTTCGCCACCATCGGATCCATCTCGTTCGCCGGAGTATTCAGCGCCGCACCGGCTTTGAGTGAGACCACACTCACCGCGATCGGGCTCCTGCTGTTGCTCGGGGCGTGCGGCAAATCGGCGCAGGTGCCACTGCAATCCTGGCTGGGCGACGCGATGGAGGGCCCGACTCCGGTCTCGGCGCTCATCCACGCCGCCACCATGGTCACCGCAGGCGTCTACCTGATCGTGCGGTCCGGTCCGATCTTCGATCTGGCGCCTGGCGCTCAGACCGGCGTGGTCATCGTCGGGGGCGTCACCCTGCTGTTCGGTGCGATCATCGGCTGCGCCAAGGACGACATCAAGAAAGCCCTTGCCGCGTCGACCATGTCGCAGATCGGCTACATGGTGCTGGCGGCCGGCCTCGGGCCGGCCGGGTACGCCTTCGCGATCATGCACCTGCTGACCCACGGCTTCTTCAAGGCGGGATTGTTCCTCGGCGCCGGATCGGTCATGCACGCCATGGACGACGAGGTGAACATGCGCCGCTACGGCGGCCTGCGCACGGTCCTGCCGATCACGTTCGCCACGTTCGGGCTCGGCTATCTGGCGATCATCGGGGTGCCGCCCCTGGCGGGCTTCTTCTCGAAGGACAGCATCATCGAGGCGGCGCTGGGCGCCGGTGGCGTCCGCGGCGTGATCCTCGGTGGGGCCGCGATTCTGGGCGCCGGGATCACCGCGTTCTACATGACCAGGGTGATGCTGCTGACGTTCTTCGGCGAGAAGCGCTGGGCGTCCGGAGTCCATCCGCACGAGGCCCCCGCCGTGATGACCTGGCCGATGATCCTGCTCGCCGTCGGCTCGGTGGTCTCCGGTGGTGCATTGGCGATCGGCGGCACCCTGACCCACTGGCTGGAGCCGGTCGTCGGCACGCACGAGGCACACCACGCGGTTCCGGCCTGGGTGGTCACGGTGATCGTGCTGAGCGTCGTGGCGGTCGGCATCCTGGTGGCCTACCGGATGTACGCGCAACGGCCGGTCCCGGCCGATGTGCCCGCCGGGTCGGCGCTCACGGTANGATCGGCGGCACCCTGACCCACTGGCTGGAGCCGGTCGTCGGCACGCACGAGGCACACCACGCGGTTCCGGCCTGGGTGGTCACGGTGATCGTGCTGAGCGTCGTGGCGGTCGGCATCCTGGTGGCCTACCGGATGTACGCGCAACGGCCGGTCCCGGCCGATGTGCCCGCCGGGTCGGCGCTCACGGTAGCCGCCCGCCGCGATCTGTACGGCGACGCGTTCAACGAGGCGGTGTTCATGCGAGGTGGCCAGACCTTGACGGCGGCCCTGGTCGTCGTCGACGACAAAGTGGTCGACGGCACCGCCGGTGGGCTGGCCGCGCTCGTCACCCGTACGTCGGATGGGTTGCGGCAATTGCAAACCGGGTTCGCCCGGTCCTACGCCCTCTCGATGCTCGGTGGAGCGGCCCTGGTGGTCGCCGCGATTCTGGCGGTGCAACTGTGGTGAGCACATTCCCGTGGCTGACGGCGCTGTGGGCGACCCCGACGGTGGGCGCCGCTCTGGTGATGCTGCTACCGGCGGCGCAGCGCACGCTGGCCAAATGGCTCGCCCTGGCGGTATCGCTGGCGGCACTGGGTCTGGCCGCCGTGCTGGCAGTCGGCTTCGATCCCGATGGGCAGCAGTTCCAGTTCGTCGAATCGCACCGGTGGATCCCGTCCTTCGGAACCGGCTACATCCTCGGTGTCGACGGGATCGCCTTGGCCCTGGTAGTTCTCACCGCGGTGCTGCTGCCGTTGCTGATCGTCGCGGGCTGGAACGACGCCACCCGTCAGACCGGCCTCGGTGGCCGCGGGGTGCAGGCCTATCTGGCGTTGACATTGGCCGTCGAGGGCATGGTGTTCATGTCGCTGGTGGCGCTGGACATCCTGCTGTTCTACGTGTTCTTCGAGGCCATGCTGATCCCGATGTACTTCTTGATCGGGGGATTCGGAGGACACCGCACTCAAGCTTCCAAGGCGGCGGTGAAGTTCCTGCTGTACAACCTGTTCGGCGGCCTGGTCATGCTGGCCGCGGTGATCGGCCTGTACGTGGTGACCGCCAGCAGCGACATAGGCGGAGGCACCTCCGGGACTTTTGACTTCCGGGCCATCGTCGCCGCGGTCTCGTCCGGCGAGTTCGTGATCAACCCGGCGGTGGCGAATTTCCTGTTCCTCGGGTTCATGTTCGCCTTCGCGGTCAAGGCGCCGCTGTGGCCGTTCCACCGCTGGCTGCCCGACGCCGCGGTCGAGGCCACCCCGGCCAGCGCGGTGCTGATGATGGCGATCATGGACAAGGTCGGCACGTTCGGGATGCTGCGCTACTGCCTGCCGCTGTTCCCCGACCCGTCAACGTATTTCCGCCCGCTGGTCGTCACGCTGGCGGTGATCGGCATCGTCTACGGCGCGGTCCTGGCGATCGGCCAGAACGACGTGATGCGCCTGATCGCCTACACCTCGATCTCACACTTCGGGTTCATCATTCTCGGCATCTTCGTGATGACCAGCCAGGGCCAGTCCGGCTCGACGCTGTACATGATCAACCACGGCATCTCCACGGCCGCCCTCTTCCTGATCGCCGGTTTCCTGGTGTCCCGCCACGGTTCCCGGATGATCGACGCCTACGGCGGGGTGCAGAAGGTGGCGCCGGTGCTCGCCGGCACGTTCCTGGTCGCCGGGTTGGCGACGTTGTCACTGCCGGGCCTGGCCCCGTTCATCAGTGAATTCCTGGTTCTCATCGGCACGTTCACGCGGTACCCGGTGGTCGCGGTGTTCGCCGCCACCGCCCTGGTGCTGTCCGCGGTGTACATCCTGTGGATGTACCAACGCATGATGACCGGGCCGGTTCGCGAGGGACTTGCCGACGGCGAGCATCGGGTCCGGGATCTGGTGCCGCGCGAACTGGTGGTGGTGGCTCCGTTGATCGCGCTGCTGCTGGTCCTGGGTATCTATCCCAAACCCGCACTGGACGTGATCAATCCGGCCGTGCAGCACACCTTGACCACCATCGGGCAAGGCGACCCGGTGCCCAGTGCACCACCGACGATCGCCGAGGGGGGCCGCTGACCATGGTGACACCGAGCATCGAATACGGCCTGCTGTCCCCCATGTTGATCGTGTTCGGGGTGGCCGTCGCCGGCGTGCTGGTCGAGGCGTTCCTGCCCCGTCCGGCGCGCTACCGGGTGCAGGTGACCCTGGCGCCGGCCGGTTTGGTGGCGGCACTGGTGGCCGTCGTGCTGCTGGCCCGGGACCTGCATGGCGCCGCCGGGAAACCCGCGGTCCTGGGTGCGGTGGTGCTGGATGCCCCGGCTTTGTTCCTGCAGGGCACCATAGCCCTGGTCGGACTGCTGGGCATCCTGCTCATCGCCGAGCGCCAACCGCGGGGCGAATCCGCCGACGGGGAACGGGTTCTGGACGGTTTCACCCCGCAGGCCTCCGCGGTTCCCGGCAGTGTGGCCGAGCAACTGGCCACCAAGGCCGGGGTGATGCAGACCGAGGTGTTTCCGCTGACCATGTTCGCCATCGGCGGCATGCTGCTGTTTCCGGCCGCCGATGATCTGCTGACGATGTTCATCGCCCTGGAAGTGCTCTCGCTGCCGCTTTATCTGCTGTGCGGGCTGGCCCGCCGCAGGCGACTGCTGTCGCAGGAAGCGTCGCTGAAGTACTTCCTGCTGGGCGCGTTCTCGTCCGCCTTCTTCCTGTACGGCGCGGCCATGTTGTACGGCTATGCCGGCACCCTGGACCTGAACGGGATCTCCAGTGCCGTGATCACCGGAGCGCCCAATACCCCGCTGGCATTGATCGGCATCGCCCTGCTGTTGGTCGGCGTGTTATTCAAAGTCGGTGCGGTGCCATTCCATTCGTGGATACCCGATGTGTATCAGGGTGCGCCCACCGCGATCACCGCGTTCATGGCCGCGGCCACCAAGATCGCCGCGTTCGGCGCCATGTTGCGCATCTTCTATGTCGCGGTGCCGCAGCTACGCGACGATTGGCGGCCGGTGCTCTGGGCGATCGCCGTCCTGACGATGGTGGTCGGCACCGTCACCGCCATCACCCAGAGCGACGTCAAACGAATGCTGGCCTATTCCGCGGTGGCCCACTCCGGCTTCATCCTCACCGGCGTGATCGCCGGCAATCCCGCCGGGGTGTCCTCGACGCTGTTCTATCTGTTCGCCTACGGATTCAGCACGCTCGGCGCATTCGCCGTCGTCGGTCTGGTCCGCAACGCCGCGGGCGAAGAGGAGACGGTGATGGCGCGGTGGGCCGGCCTGGGCAGACGCTATCCGCTTGTCGGGCTGGTGTTTTCACTGTTCCTGCTGGCGTTCGCCGGGATCCCGCTGACCAGCGGGTTCGTCAGCAAGTTCGCGGTGTTCAAGGCCGCGGGCGAGGGTGGCGAGATCCCGCTGGTCATCGTCGGCGTGCTGGCCAGCGCCGCCGCGGCATACTTCTACGTGCGGGTGATCGTCCTGATGTTCTTCACCGATCCTCCCGACGAGGCACCTGAGGTCGTCGTCCCGAGCGGGCTCACCACCGCGGTCGTCACCGTCACCGCGGCCGTCACGTTCGCGCTCGGGGCACTGCCACAGCCGCTGCTGGACCTGGCCAACAGAGCCGAGACCTTCCTGCGGTGATGTCCTTTAGATTCGAACCATGACCACCGTTCTCGCCGCGAGCCACGGCCCCGTCCGGGTGCTGACCCTCAATCGCCCCGAAGCACGAAATGCCCTGGGCCGTGAGCTGATCGAGGAACTATACGGCGCCCTGGAGGCCGCCGACACCGACGAGGCCGTGCGGGCCATCGTGCTCACCGGGACCGATCCGGCGTTCTGCGCCGGCGTCGACCTCAAAGAGGCACAGACCCTCGGCATGGAGTACTTCGAGCGGTTCCGGTCGCACAACTGCATCACCAAGACCGGAGAACTGCGCACCCCGATCCTGGGGGCGATCAACGGTGCGACCTTCACCGGTGGGCTGGAGATGGCCCTGGGTTGCGATTTCCTGATCGCGTCCGACCGGGCGGTGTTCGCCGACACCCACGCCCGGGTCGGCATCCTGCCCGGCGGCGGGATGACGGCCCGTCTTCCCCACGTGGTCGGCGCCGCCATGGCGCGCCGGCTGTCGATGACCGGAGAAGTCATCGACGCCGCCCGGGCCGAACGGCTCGGTCTGGTCACCGAGGTGGTGCCGCACGAGCGTCTCGGTGACCGCGCGCTCGAGCTGGCCGGCCAGATCGCCGAGGTACCCGGCCCGACAATGGCCGGCCTCAAGGAGATCTACGACCGCGGTACCCAGTCACTGATCGGTCCCGCGCTGGCAGCCGAACAGGCCATCGCCGGCGCGCAGACGCGGGACTTCGACGGCCTGGGCGACCGCTATCGTGCTGTCGCGCAACGGAATCACGGTCAGCTGGACGGTTAGCCGATCGTCTTGACCACCCGTGCCGGCACCCCGGCCACCAGCGTTCGCGCGGGCACGTCGTGGGTGACCACGGCACCGGCACCGACGATGGCGTCCGTGCCCACCGTGACGCCCTGCATGATCAGGGCAGATGTCCCGATCCAGACATTTCGGCCGACGGTGATCGGCGCCGACGTGATGCCCGTTCGCCGTTCGGCGGGGCCGACGGGATGTCCTGAGGTGAGCAGACAGACGTTCGGGCCGATCATGACGTCGTCACCGATGTCGATCCCGCCGATGTCGTTGAAGCGGCAGTTCTGGTTCACGAAGACATTCCGGCCGACGCGAATGTTGATTCCGTGGTCGGAGTAGACCGGCGGGATGAGGTGGAAGGCCTCGTCGACCGCCTGCCCGGTCAGTTCGCACCATCCCATTCGGATGGCTTCCTGATCGGCGTACCGCAGCATATTGAGTTCCGCCGTCAGCCGGACCGCCCGCTGCACCCGCTCCGCGAAGTCCATCTTCGTCCTCTCTTCGAACAGCCGTCGAGTGGGCACCAGCCAACGCGAACGATCAACGGCCCACAAACAACCGCCGCGCCGGTGCGTCACAACCGATAGTTGTCCGGCTACGGTCGGGGTGTGGATGTGGAGGCCGTCCGAACATTCGTGTCAGCCGCCGATGGCGGTCAGTTTCAGGTAGCGGCCGACGAGCTAGGTGTGACGCAGCAGGCCGTTTCGAAACGCATTGCGACACTTGAACGCCGACTTGGGGTTTCCCTCTTCGTCCGATCCGGAAGAGGCGCACAGTTGAGCGTCGATGGCCAGGCCTTCCTGCCCCACGCCCGCGAGCTGATCAGAGTCGCGTCACGCGCCGTCGACTCGGTGCGGCCGGGGCACCGGGCTTTGCGAGTCGATGTGCTCAATCTCCGCACCGCTCCGGCAACCTCGTTGCACGCCTTCCACCGCCGCCACCCGGCGGTCGAACTCGATGTCATCACGCTTCCGGACGCCAACACCGAGGCCGCCGTGGCCGCGGTCATGGACCGCAGCGTCGATGCCACCTTTCGCGCCCTCAGCACTGCCCGCGGCCAACAGCTGCCGACGGCCATTCGAGCCGCCCGCGTGATCGACGATCGGCACCAACTCCTCACCGGCCCGAACCATCCCCTCGCCGACGCCACGAGCGTGACCGTCGCAGATCTGCGGGCCCACCGCATCTGGATGCCAGGCATGCGCGCCGACACCGAATGGGGCATGTACTACGACGATTTCAGCCGGACGTTCGGAATCCGGATCGACACGGTCGGCCCCGGCTTCGGTGTCGACGTGCTCCTGGACGAACTCGCCGCATCCGCCGAACTGTCCACATTCGTCGGCGAGGGCTCCCGATACCTCTGGCCAGAGTCATATGACCTGCGACGGATCCCGATCGTCGACCCCACACCGGTCTACCCACACTCGATCATCTGGCGCGACGACAACCCACAACCTGTACTGGGTGCATTTCTGGAGTATCTGCGCACCATACAAACCAACGCTCCGGCCGTCGAAACCTGGACGCCCTCTTGGGCGTACCAGGGGTCTTCGAGCCGGAGCGCAGTCGACGACCGCTAGTCGCCCCGGCCGGGCTCGACGATCGTCATCCCGACGGCCGGATTGTCCATGGCCGCGAGTGCCACACCGGCATCGTCGAGTGCGACCCGGTGGGTCACCAGCTGCTCCGGGTCGATGGCCCCGGACGCGATGAGGTCGAGCATCGCCGGATAGTCGACCGCGGGCATTCCGTGCGATCCGAGGAGGGCCAACTCCTCGGCGATCACGCGATCCATCGGGAACGCGACCCGAGCCGCGTCGCCGAGCAGCAGGCCGACCTGGACGTGCCGGCCGCGCCGGCGCAGCGACGAGACCGATGCCATCGCGACCTCGGGGTGGCCGATGGCATCGATCCCGATATGCGCACCGCCACCGGTGCGCTTCACGACTTCGCTCGCCACCTTGCTGTTCTGGCCGCTGTTGACCAGCTCATCGGCGCCGAGCCGACCCGCGGTCGCCAGGGCCTCGTCATTCAGATCGACCGCGATGACGTTGGCGCCGAAGGCTTTCGCGATCATCACCGCTGAGAGGCCCCCCCCGCCACAGCCGTACACCGCGACCCACTGATCGGCCTGCACCCTACCCTGGGCGGTCAGTGCCCGAAACGATGTCGCGAACCGGCACCCCAGCGAGGCCGCCGCCGCGAACGAGACGGCATCTGGCAGCCGCACCAGATTGGTCTGCGCCCGCGGCACCGCGACGCGTTGCGCGAACGAGCCGGGCAGGGTGAACCCCGGCTGCAACTGGTCGGGGCACACCTGTGCGTCACCGTCGCGGCAGAACTCGCAGCGTCCACAGCCGAGTACGAACGGGGTCGTCACCCGATCCCCCACCTGCCAGCCCGAGACCGCGTCCCCGACGGCGGCAACGGTCCCGGCGAACTCATGCCCGGGAATGATCGGCAGGGCCACCGGGTCATGACCGCGCCAGGCATGCCAGTCCGATCGGCACACGCCGGTGGCGGCGACCTCGATGACCACCCCGTCCTCGGGACAATCCGGGTCGGCGACCTCGGACACGGCGGGAAGAACACCGACCTCGGAATACATCACGGCACGCACAGGTGCGATCGTAGGCCGCGACGGCACCCGTTCAGCGTTGCCGCTTGAGAATGAAACCCACGGTTCGCTCCCCCAGCCCCGTCACAGCGGGCGTCACCATGTCCACCTGCTTGCGTGCCTGCTCGATTACCGGTGTGTCGGGATCCAGCACCGAGAGGTAGACCTCATGGGCGGCAAGCGAATTCACCGCCGTCTCGGTGAAACCGTCGACCACCTCGCAGTGCGTGGGATCCGGACCGTTCTCGAAAAGCCAGGCCGGCGGCTCGTCCAGGCTGTCGTATGCACCCGCGACGGCGTGGGCGAACTCGATGTGATCACGTTGGTTCGGCGCGTCAGGAGACCAGCTCGGCCCGCTGTAGAGCGTGATGACGACGTCGGGCCGCAACTCCACGATGGCCTCGGCGATCGTGGCCCGTAGCGCGGGAGTATCGCGAATGTTGCTGTCGGGGAAGTCCCAGAACCTCACGTCGTCGACCCCGACGACGGCCGCCGACCGCCGTTGCTCCTCCTCCCGCAACGGGCCGGCCTCTTCGGGTGGCATGCCGGCGATCCCGACCTCACCGCGGGAGGCCAGTGCGTAGTGCACGGCCTTGCCTTCCGAGGTCCACTTCGCGACGGCCGCACCGATCCCGTACTCGGGATCATCGGGATGCGGCACCAGCACCAACGCGGTCTGCCAGTTCTCGGGAAACGGTTGCACGGTCACGGCCGGTTCACCCTGATGTCCTGCTGGTTCATGACTCCAGTGTCGGACCTCAACAGTGGTTCATGTCAATGTCTCAGCTCCAGCCCGGTGGCCGGTGGGCGGCACCGGGATGGTCCGGCGCCAGTAACGGTCCGGCGCCGCCGAGACGCTCGCGCAGGGTCACCCGGTCGCCGCGTTCGGGCACCCGGCCGCGACGGCGCAACTCGGGCACGACATGGCGGGCGAAGTCGATGAAGGTGCCGGGAGTCGTGACATAGGCCAGGTTGAAGCCGTCGACGTCAGCCTCGTCGACCCATCGTTCGAGTTCGTCGGCGACCTCGCCCGGTGAACCGACCACCACCGGCCCCCGTCCGCCCAGCCCGACCTCCTGCGCCAATTCGCCTGCGGTCCAGTTCCGGCCCGACGTGGTGAACGATGCCAGCGCAGAACGATTGGCCTCGGTCTGGACGTATCTGAGGGGTTCGTCGGGTCCGAGCTCGGCGAGATCGACGCCGGTCCAGCCGCCGAACAGCGCCAACGCCCCTTCTGCGCTGACGAACTGCCGGTAGTCGTGCAGTTTGGCGACGGCCTGGTCGTGGGTTTCGGCGACGATCGGGGTCACCATCGTAAAGACCTTGATGGACCGGGGATCTCGCCCGAGTTCGGCGGCGGCGGCGCGCAACGCCTTGACCGGCTTGGCCACGATCTCCGGAGTCGGCCCCGAGACGAACACCGCCTCGGCGTGCGCCGCGGCGAACCGGACTCCGCGCGGTGAGGCTCCCGCCTGAAACAGCACCGGGGTTCGCTGCGGCGACGGTTCGCACAGGAACGGACCGGGGACGCTGAAGTAGCGCCCCTTGTGTTCGATGTCGTGGACTCTCGCCGGGTCGGTGAACACGCCCCGATCGCGGTCGCGTACCACGGCGCCCGGTTCCCAGGACGCTTCCCACAGCTTGTAGCAGACCTCGAGGTATTCCTCGGCGATCTCGTATCGCTCGTCGTGCGGGATCTGCGCATCGAGCCCGAGATTGCGGGCGGCGCTGTCGAGATAGGACGTGACGATGTTCCAGGCCACCCTGCCTTCGGTCAGGTGATCGAGCGTCGACAGCCGGCGTGCGAGCGCGTAGGGCTGCTCATAGGTCAACGACACGGTGACGCCGAACCCGAGGGTCTCGGTGACCGCCGCCATGGCGGACACGGCCAGCGTCGGATCATTGACCGGTACCTGTGCGGCGTCGGCCACGGCCGCATCGCGCGAACCGCCGTACACGTCGTAGACGCCCAGCACGTCGGCGAGGAACAACGCATCGAAGCCACCGGCCTCCAGCGTGCGGGCCAACTCCGTCCAGTATCCGAGTTCGCGGTACCGGTACCCCTGATCGTCGGGATGACGCCACAGGCCTGCCGCCTGATGTCCGACGCAGGCCATGTCGAAGGCGTTGAGGTAGATCCTGGTCATCGCGCGTCCCCGATCTCGTCCAGATGTGTTTCCCGCGCGAAGTAGGCCGCCGTGAACGTGATCGCGGTCAGCACCGCGAAATAGGCGACGATCAGCCACGGACTGCCTCCGCCCGCGACCAGCAACGCCGCCGCGATCAGTGGTGCGAATCCCCCCGAGAGCACCGCGCCGATCTGGTAGCCGAGCGACGCCCCGCTGTAACGCACCCGGGTGTCGAACAGTTCGCCGAACCAGGCGGCCTGGGGTCCGTACATCGCGTCGTGAGCGATGTTGACCCCGAACACGATCGACAACACGATCGCGATGTGCGATCCGGTGCTCGCCGCGACGAAGAACAAGACGAGCGCCACCACACCTGCCACCGCGCCGAACAGATACGGCGGCCGTCTGCCGATCCGGTCGGACAGCATGGCCCAGGCCGGTGTGCTGATCAGCCCGATGGCCGACGCGATCAGAACCGCCGTCAGGCCCACCTGGCTGCCCGCCGACGACGAATCCTGCAGGTAGGTCAGTGAATACGTGGTCAGCAGCACGAACAGGGCGATCTGCGAGAATCGCAATCCGGTGGTGATCAACACATTGCACGGTTGGGTGCGCAGTACCTCCAGCACTGGTAGCCGCGCCACCTCGCCACGGTCTCTGACGCGAGTGAACACCTCGGCATCGGTGAGCCGCAGCCGGATCACCAGGCCCACGACGACCAGAACCGCGCTGAGCAGGAACGGGATCCGCCAACCGTAGGCGAGGAAGGCTTCGGGTCCGGTAACCGTCCGGGTCAGGTAGAACACTCCCGTCGACAACAACATGCCTGCCGGCGAACCCAATTGGGTGAAGCTGCCGAACAGACCGCGGCGTCCTGCCGGTGCATGCTCGACCGACAGCAATGCCGCACCGCCCCATTCGGCCCCCACGGCCAGGCCCTGCAACAACCGCAGGATCACCAGCAGGGCGGGAGCGATCAGTCCGACTTGGGCGTAGGTCGGCAGGAGCCCGATCGCGAACGTGCTCAACCCCATCCCCACCAACGCGGCGACCAGAACGGTCTTGCGCCCCAACCGGTCTCCGTAGTGACCGGAGATCAGCGCACCCAGGGGCCGGGCGCCGAATCCCGCGGCGTAGGTCGCGAACGAGGCGAGTGTGCCCGCTGTCGACGAAATATTCGGGAAGAACAGCGGTTTGAAGACCAGGGCCGCCGCCGTCGCGTACAGGTAGAAGTCGTACCACTCGATTGTGGTACCGACCGCACTGCCGACTGCGACGTTGCGCGCGGAGGGTTTGGCCGCTTTGCTCTGGACGGTAAGTGTCACGTGGCCGCAGGTTATGCGGCGCTACTACCGCCCGGAAGGATTCTCGTCACGGTGACGCAAACGGCGGCGGCTCACCGGTTGACCGTGACTCCGTGCACCACGATCGCCGCGGTCTGCGCCACCCATTCATCGTCGAGTGGGAGGTCAGGCCACAACAGCATCCGCAGCATGGTCGACCCGCCGATGAGTTCGACCAGGCGGTCCGGGTCGACGTCGGCATGAACCTCGCCGCGCTCGATGCCGTCGACGATCCGGGCACGCACGGCGACGAACATCCCGCCGAACCGCTGCATCACCCGAGCGTTGAGCTCGGCGTCGGCGGCGACGTCGGCGACCAGCCCGGGCAGCGCCGCGCGCACCACCGGGCTGGTGAACACGTCGCGGGCGGCGCCGATCATCGCCCGGACGTCGGCGGCGATGTCGCCGGCCGGAGCCGTCAACGCCGTCGCGGCGGCGGGGAACACCGCCTCGTGCACCAACTCGGCCTTGCTCGACCATCGGCGGTACAGCGCGGTTTTCGTGGTCTGCGCCCGTTCGGCGACGGCCGCCATGGTCAGGTTCGCGTAGCCGATTTCGACAAGCAGGTCCGCGGTTGCCTGCAATATGGCAGCGTCGATACGCGGGTCACGGGGGCGTCCCGCTCCGGTGCTCTTGCCAACGGGTGATGCCTCTGCTTTCATAACGCTACTAACAGTATCGTAATTGTTGCCGTAAGGAAGAGTTGAATGGCAAACGAGGCCGTGGACGCTCCCGTCGAGAACGTCGACCACCTGCAACGCTCCAGCCGTGATGTCACCACGCTCCCCTCGGTGCTGTCGAAATGGCTGTCCACGGTGATGCCGGGCGGAGTCACCCCCGAGATCACCGTGGAAAGCGGCGTCGACTCCAACGGCATGTCCTCGGAAACCATCATGCTGACCGGGCGCTGGGAAGAAAACGGTGAACCGCGAGAACAGCAGTGGGTGGCCCGCGTCGCACCCACACAGGACGACGTGCCGGTGTTCTCCTCCTACCGCCTCGACCACCAATTCGAGCTCATGCGTCAGGTCGGCGAACTCACCGACGTGCCGGTGCCCAACGTGCGCTGGATCGAGCCCACCGGCGAGGTGCTGGGCAAGCCGTTCTTCCTGATGGACCGGGTCGAGGGCCAGGTGCCGCCCGACGTCATGCCGTACACGTTCGGCGGCAACTGGTTCGCCGATGCCCCCGCGGAGCGCCAGCGCGAGTTGCAGGACACCACGGTCGAGGTCCTGGCGAAGCTGCATGCCATCCCCGACGCCGCGCAGCGATTCGCCTTTCTGGCCGAGGTCGATCCGCCCGGCGACACCCCGCTGCGCCGCCACTTCGGCTGGCTGAAGGACTGGTACGAGTTCTCGGTGCCCGACATCGGCCGTTCCCCGCTGGTCGACCGGGCGCTGGAATGGCTCGAGAAGAACTTCCCCGAAGACGTGGCGGCGTCGGACACCGTGCTGGTGTGGGGCGATTCCCGCATCGGCAACGTGCTCTATCAGGACTTCCGCCCCGCCGCGGTGCTCGACTGGGAGATGGCCACCGTCGGTCCCCGTGAATTCGACGTGGCATGGATCATCTACGCGCACATGGTTTTCCAGGAGCTGTGCGGTATGGCGAACATGCCAGGGCTGCCCGATGTGCTGCGCGAGGAGGACGTGCGGGCCACCTATCGCGACCTCACCGGCGTCGAGGTCGGCGACCTGCGCTGGTTCTACGTGTACTCCGGCGTGGTGTGGGCCTGCGTGTTCATGCGCACCGGTGCCCGCCGGATCCACTTCGGCGAGATGGAGAAACCCGACGACATCGAATCGCTGTTCTACCACCGGCCGTTACTGGAGCGCATGATCGAGGAGACCGTCTGATGCTCGGCCCCATGGACGAATTCCCGGTCCATCAAGTACCCCAGCCGATCGCCTGGCCGGGATCGTCGGACCGGAATTTCTACGACCGTTCGTATTTCAACGCCCACGACCGCACCGGCGACATCTTCGTCATCACCGGCCTCGGCTACTACCCCAATCTCGGGGTCAAGGATGCCTACTTCCTCGTTCGGCGCGGTGATGAGCAGACGGCCGTGCACCTGTCGGACGCGATCGACCAGGACCGGCTCAACCAGCACGTGATGGGCTACCGCGTCGAGGTCACCGAACCGCTGCACAAGATCCGCATCGTGCTCGAGGAAACCGAGGGCATCGCCGCGGATCTGTCCTGGAACGGGCTGTTCGACGTCGTGCAGGAGCAGCCGCACCTGATGCGTCAAGGCAACCGGGTCACTCTCGACGCCCAGCGGTTCGCCCAAACAGGTTCCTGGAGCGGCTACCTGGAGATCGACGGCCGGCGCATCGACGTCGACCCGGAAACGTGGATCGGCTCCCGCGACCGGTCCTGGGGCATTCGCCCCGTCGGTGAGGCCGAGCCCGCCGGCCGTCCGGCCGACCCGCCGTTCGAGGGTATGTGGTGGCTGTACGTGCCGATGGCGTTCGACGAGTTCTCGATCGTCTTGATCATCCAGGAGGATCCCAGCGGGTTCCGCTCACTCAACGACTGCAGCCGGGTTTTCAAGGACGGCCGCGTCGAGCAACTCGGCTGGCCGCGGGTGAAGATCCACTACCGCTCGGGCACCCGTATCCCCACCGGTGCCACCATCGAGGCCACCGCACCCGACGGCACACCGGTGCGGTTCGACGTGGAATCCAAACTGCCCGTGCCGATTCACGTCGGCGGCGGCTACGGCGGCGACGTGGACTGGATCCACGGCGTGTGGAAGGGCGAGAAGTTCACCGAACGCCGCACCTACGACATGACCGATCCCGCGGTCGTCGGGCGCACCGCGTTCGGCGTGATCGACCATGTCGGCCGGGCCGTGTGCACCGAAGGCGGGTCGACGTCGGAGGGCTGGGGCCTGTTCGAGCACGGCGCATTGGGCCGGCATGACCCGTCCGGTTTCGCGGACTGGCTGACGGTCGCGCCGTAGCGCGCAGTTTGTCACGCCAGAGTGGCTGTCGGCATCGACAGCCACTCTGGCGTGACAATGGCGGCCGGATCAGCCGGCGCCGGGCCGCATCAGGCGGCCCAGCACAGCGCCGCCGCGCCGACGGCCTCCACCAGGAAGTAGAACCAGTTGGGATAGAACGACGTTCGGTCACCGAGCACGCCGGACACGATGCGCCCGAACGCCATCCCGGCCAGTGCGACACCGACGGCGAGCAGTATTCCGGTGCGCACCGCCCCGGGCGTCGCCGCGGCATAACCCAGCACCCCGGCGATCGCCAGCCCGAATCCGCCATATACGGCGCGCACTTCGGCACGGGTCTCCGCAGTCTCGATGCGGAACCCGAAGGGACGCAGAATCGCAGCGGGCGCCGCCAGTGCGTACAGACCCATACCGGCGAAGAACACGCCGACGACGGCGATGACGGCGATGACGGCGATGGTCACGATGGCCTCCTGTTCAAGTTGTCCGCCCAGCATGCAGACTGAACCCGTGCCCGCGCTTCCACAAACCTGCTGCCCCACAGTGTGGCTGTGGCCGGGGCAGGCGCTCTACGCCGGGCCCGGCCTGGGCTTGGAACCGCACTCGGGTTCGGTGTGGTGCCTGGTGGTCGGTGTGGACGCTCCGGTGACGGTGACGCTTGCCGGCCAGACGATCGTCGCGCGCAGCGTATTGATCCCGCCGCGGCTCACCCATCATCTGCTGGTACCGGGTGCGATGGTGTCGAGCTATCTCGATCCCAGCTCGCAGCGNGGCCGGTGCGAACCTGACCACCGCCGCGGCCGATGCCGGGTTCGCCAGCCCGTCACACCTGGCGGACAGCTTCAAGACCACCTTCGGTTTGTCGGCGACGCAGCTGCTGTCGACGGGGCTTCGCATCCGGACACCCTGACGAGCGTGCGCAGAATGTCGATCAAATGCCGCGGGTCGGGCAGCAGACACGCACGCTCGCTGCGCTTCAGGAGGCCGCGTTCTCGGCCGCGGCAATGACAGGTGCGCGGCCGAAGACCATCGACTCGTCGATGCGGTCGAAGCGGTGGTCGATGGCGTCGAGCAGGTAGTTGTGCCGAACGTGCCAGGGACGTTTGGTTCCGGACCGCGGCAGCGCGTGCTCGGACCGCTGGATGTAGCCGGCCTCCAGATCCCACGTCCGCTTCTCCGGCATCGGAGTCGCGCCCTTGTGCGGATAGGCGTGGGTGTAGCCGTGGGCGCCCATGTAGGACACCAGGTTCGCGAAGGCCCGCGCGGTCATGTCGGCCCGCAGCGTCCACGACGCGTTGGTGTAGCCGATGCACCAGGCCAGGTTCGGCACGTCCTCGAGCAGGAACTCCTTGTAGACGTACCGCTCGGTGGGCTTGACCTCCTGACCGTCGACCGACAGCCGGATCCCGCCGAGCGCCTGCAGTTGCAGCCCGGTCGCGGTGACGATCACGTCGGCGTCCACCCGTCCACCGGATTTCAGCACGATGCCCGCGGCGTCGATGTGGTCGATGTGATCGGTGACGACGTCGACCCGGCCGTCGCTGATGTGCCCGAACAGATCTCCGTCGAGCACCAGGCACAAGCGCTGGTCCCACGGCTTGTACCGGGGCTTGAAATGTACGTCGACGGGATATCCCTCGGGCAGCGCCGCGACGATCCGCCTGCGCAGATAGCTGCGACCCAGGTCAGGGGCCTTGCGGAAGAAGAAGTAGCTCAGCACGTGGATCATCGCGTTGCGGAACCGCACAACCTGGTGGGATAGCTTGCGCGGCAGAACTTTACGGATGGTCTGCACCGTCGGAACGATGCGGTCCGCCGACACCATGTAGGTCGGCGAACGCTGCAGCATCGTCACGTGAGACGCCTGCTGGGCCAGCGCGGGAACCAGACTGACCGCGGTGGCCCCGCTGCCGATCACCACGATGCGTTTACCGGCGTAGTCCAGCGTCTCGGGCCAGAACTGCGGGTGCACGACGTCTCCACTGAAGCTCTCCATGCCGGGGAACTCCGGGGTGTAGGGCTCGTCGTAGTTGTAGTAGCCGGTACCGCAGAACAGGAATCGGCACCGGTAGGTCCTGGCCTCACCGTCCTGCTCGGCGTGCACGGTCCAGGTGTCGGTGTCCGAATCCCAGTCCGCGGACGTCACCTTGGTGTTGAACCGGATGTGACGGTCGATGCCGTGCTCCCGGGCCGTCTCGGTCAGATACTCGCGGATGTCGCCGCCGTCGGCCACGTTCTCCGGCCGGGTCCAGGGCTGGTACGGGAAGCTCAGCGTGAAGATGTCGCTGTCCGAGCGGATCCCCGGGTACCGGAACAGATCCCAGGTGCCGCCGATCCGCTCCCGGCGTTCCAGCACCGTGTATGTCAAACCGGGGCTCTTCTCGTGCACTCGATAGGCCGCACCCAGGCCCGAGATTCCCGCCCCGATGATGAGCACATCCGAGTAGTCCGGATCCGCACCCCGTTCGGCGCCATCCATGGCGAACCTCCTTTGGTCCCGCGCAGTACCACCCACCCTATGTGCTCAGTCGCGCAACCCGTCAACGATCTGGGCCAGCAGATCCACCGCGATCGGACCGGGCTGGTAAAGGCAGATCCGGTCGGACACGCCGCCCACCCGGTCGCGGATGTGGGAGGCGATATCGGCGGGGCTACCGCAAGCGGCGATGGTGTGCAGCACCTCGTCGTCGATCAGCGAACCCATCTCCTGCCAGCGCCCCTGTTTGGACAGCGCGTTGAGCTCGGGCTGGAGGTCACCCCAGCCGTGTACGTCGAGCACGGGCCGGTAGGCCGGCGTCGAACCGTAGAACGCCAACAGGCGCCGCGCGGCGTCGTGATCGTCCCCGGCCGAGACGATGATCTCCGGGACGATGGCGAGCTCACGCTCATCACGCCCGGCCGCGGCGAGCCCGTCGCGCACCGCGGGCAGCGTCGCCTCGTGCAGGAACCGCTTCGACCCGAACGGCATGACCAGCAGGCCGTCGGCGAACTGCGCGGTGGCGCGGGTGAGACGCGGGCCCAACGCGCCGACATAGATCGGCGGCGCACCGTACGGATTGTCCCGGGGCGTGAACGTCGGCGTCATCAGCGTGTGCCGGTAAAACTCGCCGCGAAAATCCAGCCGTTCGCCGGTGTCCCACGCCGCGAAGATCGCCCGCAGCGCCGCAACGAACTCGGACATCCGGGCCACCGGCCGGTCGAACTCCGCCCCAAACCGCTTCTCGACCTGAGTGCGGATCTGGGTGCCGAGCCCGAGGGTGAACCTGCCACCGGACAGGATCTGGTGGTCGATCGCCTGATGAGCCAGGTGGATGGGATTGCGGGGAAACGCAATTGCCACATTGGTCATCAGGTCGAGATCGCCGACCGTGGAGGCGAGCGTCAACGGGGTGAACACGTCGTGGGGCCCCTCGAAGGTGAACACCCCACTGGCGCCGGCCTCGCGCAGGGCGGCGGCCCGATCGATCGCATCTCGCGGCCCGAACAACGCTGTCATGACCTTCACGCGTGAGAGCCTAGACAGGTGACCATCCCAGGCAGCACCGACGTGGTCGTGGTAGGCGCCGGCTTCGCCGGGCTGTCCGCCGCCCGCGCCCTGGTCCGGCTCGGACACCAGGTGGTGGTGCTGGAGGGTCGCGACCGGGTGGGCGGACGCTCGTCGACGGCCACGATCGCCGGGGTGCCCGTCGACCTGGGCGGGACGTTCGTCGGGCCCACTCAGGATGCGGTGCTGGCGTTGGCCGGCGAGCTCGGCTGCCGCACCGTGCCCACCTATGACCGCGGCAAGAACCTGATTCGGTGGCACGGGCGGGTGCGGTCCTATCGCAGCACCATCCCACGCCTGTCGATGATGGAACTGTTCGACGTCTCCCGCATCCAATGGCGGTTTGAGCGGCAG
>NZ_LT546208.1:285964-290354 GCF_900078665.2 Mycolicibacterium houstonense
GGCCGGGGCGGGGTCGAGCGGCTGGGCCAGCGCCACCGCGTTGCGGCGGCCGGCGATCGCGTAGGTGCAGAAGCTGGACTGGCCGAAGAAGCCACCGCCGATCGGCGCGCCGTCGAGGTGCAACACGCTGGTCTCGTCGCGGCGGCTACCCCGCATGTTCAGGTCGGTGGAGTGGGCGCAGTACGCCGAGGCCCCGTCCCGGCAGTCGGCGCAGGCGCCGCAGCTGGCGAAGGTGAGGACAACCTGGTCACCGACCCGTGGTGTGGCGTCCGGGCCGGCCTGGACCACTGTGCCCACGCCTTCGTGGCCGAACACCATCGGCGGCTTGCGGAACCGCGCGGCCACACTCACATCGGTGTGGCAGATGCCCACGGCATCGATGCGTACCAGCACTTCGTCGCCGATAGGTTCGCGGAGCTGGACGTCGACGAGCCGAGGATCGGCTCCGGCCTCGAGCAGCACCGCGGCGCGGGCGTTGAGCATCCGGTGATGCTAGGCCACCCACTTGACACCTGTCACAATTGGCCGGCGACCCACCAGAAGGAGACACCCCATGCGTGCAGCACAGATCACCCAACTCGATGGTCCCGACGCGGTGCGGGTGGTCGAGGTCGAGGAACCCACCGGCGACGACGGCGCCGTGGTGATCGACGTTCACGCCGCCGGGGTGGCATTNGACGATGGCGAGCTCACGCTCATCACGCCCGGCCGCGGCGAGCCCGTCGCGCACCGCGGGCAGCGTCGCCTCGTGCAGGAACCGCTTCGACCCGAACGGCATGACCAGCAGGCCGTCGGCGAACTGCGCGGTGGCGCGGGTGAGACGCGGGCCCAACGCGCCGACATAGATCGGCGGCGCACCGTACGGATTGTCCCGGGGCGTGAACGTCGGCGTCATCAGCGTGTGCCGGTAAAACTCGCCGCGAAAATCCAGCCGTTCGCCGGTGTCCCACGCCGCGAAGATCGCCCGCAGCGCCGCAACGAACTCGGACATCCGGGCCACCGGCCGGTCGAACTCCGCCCCAAACCGCTTCTCGACCTGAGTGCGGATCTGGGTGCCGAGCCCGAGGGTGAACCTGCCACCGGACAGGATCTGGTGGTCGATCGCCTGATGAGCCAGGTGGATGGGATTGCGGGGAAACGCAATTGCCACATTGGTCATCAGGTCGAGATCGCCGACCGTGGAGGCGAGCGTCAACGGGGTGAACACGTCGTGGGGCCCCTCGAAGGTGAACACCCCACTGGCGCCGGCCTCGCGCAGGGCGGCGGCCCGATCGATCGCATCTCGCGGCCCGAACAACGCTGTCATGACCTTCACGCGTGAGAGCCTAGACAGGTGACCATCCCAGGCAGCACCGACGTGGTCGTGGTAGGCGCCGGCTTCGCCGGGCTGTCCGCCGCCCGCGCCCTGGTCCGGCTCGGACACCAGGTGGTGGTGCTGGAGGGTCGCGACCGGGTGGGCGGACGCTCGTCGACGGCCACGATCGCCGGGGTGCCCGTCGACCTGGGCGGGACGTTCGTCGGGCCCACTCAGGATGCGGTGCTGGCGTTGGCCGGCGAGCTCGGCTGCCGCACCGTGCCCACCTATGACCGCGGCAAGAACCTGATTCGGTGGCACGGGCGGGTGCGGTCCTATCGCAGCACCATCCCACGCCTGTCGATGATGGAACTGTTCGACGTCTCCCGCATCCAATGGCGGTTCGAGCGGCAGTGCCGGCTGATCCGGGTGGACGAGCCGTGGAACAGCCCGAACGCCGAGAGGCTCGATGGGCGGACCCTCGAGCAGTGGCTGCGCTCGGTGGGGGCGGGCGCCTCGACGCGCAACCTGATGGCGATCATGTCCCGGGTCACCTGGGGTGCGGAGCCCGACGAGGTGTCGATGCTGCACGCCACCCGGTACATCAAGGCCGCCGGCGGGCTGGATCGCATGCTCGACGTCCGTGGCGGCGCTCAGCAGGAGCGCTTTCCCGAAGGCACCCAACAGATTCCGCTGCGGATCGCCGAGGAGCTCGGTGATCGCGTGGTGCTCGAAGCCCCGGTGAACCGCATCGAGCGGCGCCCGGACGGCGGCGTCACCGTGTCGGGTCCGGCCGGTGCGGCGCAGGCCCGTGCCGTGATCGTGGCGATCCCGCCGCAGCACCGCGCCGCCATCGAGTTCAGTCCGCCGCTGCCGACGGCCTACACCGAGCTGGCCGCGCATTGGCCGCAGGGCAACCTCAGTAAGGCCTACGCCGCCTACGAACGACCGTTCTGGCGCACCAACGGCTGCTCGGGCGAGGCACTCTCGGATGAGGGTCCGGTGTTCATCACCTTCGACGTCGGCCCGGGCGACGGTGGTCCGGGCATCCTGCTGGGCTTCACCGATGCCCGCACGTTCGACCGCCTACCGCCTGCCCAGCGCCGCGAGCAGGCGCTCGCCGGTTTCGCGACACTGTTCGGCGATGCGGCGCTCGAGCCGATCGACTACATCGATCACTCTTGGGGTACCGAACGATTCGCACCTGGCGGGCCGACCGCCGCCGTGCCGCCGGGATCCTGGACGCAGTACGGCCGGTGGCTTCGCGAGCCGGTGGACGCGATCCACTGGGCGGGAACCGAAACCGCCGACAAATGGACCGGATTCCTCGACGGTGCGGTGCGATCCGGTCAGCGAGCCGCCGCGGAGGTGGCCGCCCGGCTGACCGCCTGACCCTACTGGCTCGAGGCCCGGGGTAAGGCCACCGATTCGGCGAGCGCCCGCAGTTGCGTATTCACCTGCGACGGGCATTCCAGGATGGCGCAGTGCCCGCCCGGCATCTCGACGAACGCACGGAGGTTCGGGGCGTCGGCGGCGATCCGGCGGGAGGCGTTGATGGGCAGCAACCGGTCTTTGGAACTGCCGATGACGAGGGTCGGCACCGACAGGTTGCGGAGTGAGATGTGTTGCGGCCCCATGCTGTTGACCAGCGTGCGGGCCCACCCGCCGCGGCCGGCGGCCGGGGTCTCGACGAACAGCCGGTAGACGAACTCGGCGACCCACGGTTCGGCGTCGTGGCCCACCGCCAGATGGGCGACGAAACGCTTGTTCGGGCGCTCGGTGATCCGCGGCATCCAGGCCCCGCCGAACGTCCTGATCGCCGAGCCGGCGGCCCGGATGCGGGTAGACGCCAACGCCGCCGGTACCCGGAGCAGCTCCACATCCCGCAGCAAATCTCCGGTGGTGGTGTTGATCAGCGCGACCGCGTCGGCCCGGGCCGCCACCCGCGCCGGATAGCGCTGCGACCACGACGTGATCGCGATGCCTCCCATCGAATGCCCGGCGATGACGGCCCGCTCGCCGGGGTTCAGGGTGGCGTCGAGCACCGCGTCCAGGTCGGCGGCCAGGTGGTTGAGGCTGTAGCGACCTCGCCCGCGCGGTGCGTCGCTGCGGCCGTGCCCGCGGTGGTCGTAGGCGATGACGCGGTAATCGGCGGCCAGGTCGGCGATCTGGTGCGCCCAGACCCCGATCGCGCATGTGATGCCGTGAGCCAGCACGATCGGGTAGCCGTCCTCGGGACCGAACACCTCGGCATGCAGCCGCACGCCGTCGACGGCCTGAACCTCGACGGTGCGTCCCGGTGGTAGCTGGGGAAGGGTCATGATGCTCCGATCCTTGGCGTCGTTGCCGGTGAAAACGGGGAATTACGAGCCTACCGCGCCGGTGACGAGCACCGGTTTGACCACGTCAGCCGCCTTGGCCGCGGCCCACGCCCGCTCGAAGTCATCGAACGGGTAGCGGCTCACCATCCGGTCGAGTGGAAGTTCGCCACGACGGTGCAGAGCGACCAGGCGCGGGATGAAGGTCTGCGGTTCGCTGTCGCCCTCCACCACGCCGCGCACGGTCAGGCCCTTGCCCATGATGGCGGCGACGGGCAGCTCGGCCGTCAGCGCACCCAGCCCGACGAGCGCCAGGGTGCCGCGGGGGCGGAGCACTCCGACGGCCGCGGCCAGCACGTCGGGCCTGGCGGTGGTATCGAGCACGGCGGCCACTCCCCCGGTCAGCTCCAGCACCGCGGCCGCGGCGTCGTCGGTGGTCGGGTCGATTGTCACGGTGGCACCCAATTCGCTTGCCAGCATGCGTCGTTGGTCGATCGGGTCGACGGCGATGATGGTTCGGCAGCCCGCGATCCTGGCACCCATCACTGCCGAGAGGCCCACCGCGCCGGCACCGAACACCACGAGGGCATCGTCGGGCTGCGGTGCGAGCACATTGAGCACCGCGCCCACCCCGGTCTGCACGCTGCAGCCCAGCGGGGCGGCCAGGGCGGGGTCGATCGGCTCGGCCAGCGCCACCGCGTTGCGGCTGCCGGCGATCGCGTAGGTGCAGAAGCTGGACTGGCCGAAGAAGCCACCGCCGATCGGCGCGCCGTCGAGG
>NZ_LT546208.1:290617-302993 GCF_900078665.2 Mycolicibacterium houstonense
CTCGTTGTTTTTTTTTTTTTCAAGCAGAAGACGGCATACGAGATTGGTCAGTGACTGGAGTTCAGACGTGTGCTCTTCCGATCTGCGTCTTTCGGCGCGCGGGTCGGCGTGCACTACGGCAGTCGGGCCGACGCCGCCGAACAAACCGTGCAGCAGATCACCGAAGCCGGCGGCGAGGCGTTCGCGGTTTCGGCGGCCCTCGGCGCAACCGGCGACGCAGCGCAACTCTGGGAAGCCTTCGATCGCCACGCCGACGGTCTCGACATCCTGGTGAACAATGCCGGAATACTGGGCGGGCGAATCGCTTTCGGCGACCTGGACGAATCGACCTACGACGAGATCTTCGCGGTGAACACTCGCGCACCGGTCTTCATCACCCAACAGGGGTTGTCCCGGATCCGCGACAACGGCCGAATCGTCAACATCTCGACACGGTTCACCCACGGCTCCCGGATACCCGAGCTGCTCAGCTACGCGATGTCCAAGGCCGCGCTCGACTCGTTCACTGCCACCCTGGCCAAACACGTTGCACCGCGGGGCATCACGGTGAACGCCGTGGGACCGGGAAGCACCGACACCGACATGAATGCGGCCCGATTGGCCTCCGCGGAGGGCCGGGCAGCCGTGGCGGCACAGTCACCGTTCAACCGGGTCGCCCAACCGGAAGACGTCGCCGACATCGTCGCGTTCCTCGCCGCCGAGGACTCCCGGTGGGTGACCGGGCAATGGATCGACGCCAGCGGTGGGTCGATGCTCTGATGCCGATCGCGATCTGGATCCTCGGCGCTGCGATATTCGCGCAGGGCACAAGCGAACTCATGCTGGCCGGCCTGCTGCCCGAAATGTCGGCCGATCTCGGAGTGACGGTCCCGGAAGCCGGCCTGCTGGTATCGGTGTTCGCGCTCGGCATGCTGATCGGCGCTCCGGTTCTCGCCGTCGTCACCCTGCGTTGGCCGCGCCGGCGGGCACTGCTGGCATTCCTGACGATCTTCGTCCTGGCCCACGTCGCCGGTGCGCTCACCGATTCCTACCCGGTGCTGCTGGCGGTCAGGTTCGTCGCGGCGTTCGTCTACGCCGGCTTCTGGGCCGTCGGCGCGGGTACCGCGATGTCACTGGTCTCCCCCGANGGCATCGGCACCTCGGCGCTGCGGCTGGCGCCCGCGCTGGGCGCATCGCGCACCATCGCCGTGGTGTCCACCGAGGAAAAGGCCGAGATCGCCAGGGCCGCAGGCGCTTCCGACGTGGTGCTGGCCGACGGATTCCGCGACGCGGTGAAGGAACTGACCGACGGCCGCGGTGTGGACATCGTCGTCGACCCGGTGGGCGGGGACCGCTTCACCGATTCACTGCGATCGCTGGCCGTTGGCGGTCGGCTGTTGGTGGTCGGGTTCACCGGCGGCGAGATCCCCACGGTCAAGGTCAATCGCCTGCTGCTCAACAATGTCGACGTGGTAGGTGCCGGCTGGGGCGCCTGGACGTTCTCCCATCCCGGCTATCTCCAGGAGCAGTGGGCCGAACTGCAGCCGCTGCTGGCCGCCGGCGCGGTGGCCGCACCCCATCCCGAGGTCTACCCGCTGGAGCAGGCCGGAGCGGCCATCGCATCCCTGGAAAACCGCAGCGCCAAGGGCAAAGTGGTCCTCAAACTCAGGTAACCGGACTCACGGCAGCGCCCGCGCCGCGATCATGGCGACCCGGTCGAGGGTGGCCCGCGGAACGCGGTCACGAGCGGCTTGGGCGATGCCGCTCAGCGTGGACATGACGTACTGCGCCAGCGCCTGCGCATCGGTGTCGTTCGGCACGTCCCCGGCCGCGATGTCGGCACTGACCTTGTCGGCGAGCTCACTGGTTTTCTGACGACGGATGCGTTGCAGCGCGGCCCGCACGGCCTGATCGGCCGTGCCGTCGTCGCCGCTGACGATGAGGCAGCCGTTGGGCAGGCCACGGCGGGTATAGCGGGCCGGAGCTTCGCGGAGAATGCGGGCGAAGGCCGCTCGGGCGGTGGGCTCTTCCCTCAACGCGGCGTTGATGAATCCGCCGTAGCGCTCGTCGTAGACCTGCACCGCTTCGTTGAACAGACACTGCTTGTCCCCGAAAGCGGCGTAGATGCTGGGGATTCCGATGCCCAGCGCGCTACTCAGATCGCGGGTGGACGTGGCCTCGTAACCGCGCTCCCAGAACAGCAGGATCGCCTTGTCCAGGGCCGCGTCGCGGTCGAAGGAGCGGGGCCGTCCACGTACCGGGGTCACTCAGCCATTCTATAGCGATCGCTAGTTAATGTGCTAGCGTCGAATTTTGTATCGACCGCTAAAGAAAGGAGCGCAACGTGCCCGCTCTGATCGGTAAGACCGCCCTGGTGACCGGCGCCAGCCGGGGAATCGGCCGGGCCATCGCCCTCCGCCTGGCCCACGACGGCGCGCGGGTCGGCGTGCACTACGGCAGTCGGGCCGACGCCGCCGAACAAACCGTGCAGCAGATCACCGAAGCCGGCGGCGAGGCGTTCGCGGTTTCGGCGGCCCTCGGCGCAACCGGCGACGCAGCGCAACTCTGGGAAGCCTTCGATCGCCACGCCGACGGTCTCGACATCCTGGTGAACAATGCCGGAATACTGGGCGGGCGAATCGCTTTCGGCGACCTGGACGAATCGACCTACGACGAGATCTTCGCGGTGAACACTCGCGCACCGGTCTTCATCACCCAACAGGGGTTGTCCCGGATCCGCGACAACGGCCGAATCGTCAACATCTCGACACGGTTCACCCACGGCTCCCGGATACCCGAGCTGCTCAGCTACGCGATGGCCAAGGCCGCGCTCGACTCGTTCACTGCCACCCTGGCCAAACACGTTGCACCGCGGGGCATCACGGTGAACGCCGTGGGACCGGGAAGCACCGACACCGACATGAATGCGGCCCGATTGGCCTCCGCGGAGGGCCGGGCAGCCGTGGCGGCACAGTCACCGTTCAACCGGGTCGCCCAACCGGAAGACGTCGCCGACATCGTCGCGTTCCTCGCCGCCGAGGACTCCCGGTGGGTGACCGGGCAATGGATCGACGCCAGCGGTGGGTCGATGCTCTGATGCCGATCGCGATCTGGATCCTCGGCGCTGCGATATTCGCGCAGGGCACAAGCGAACTCATGCTGGCCGGCCTGCTGCCCGAAATGTCGGCCGATCTCGGAGTGACGGTCCCGGAAGCCGGCCTGCTGGTATCGGTGTTCGCGCTCGGCATGCTGATCGGCGCTCCGGTTCTCGCCGTCGTCACCCTGCGTTGGCCGCGCCGGCGGGCACTGCTGGCATTCCTGACGATCTTCGTCCTGGCCCACGTCGCCGGTGCGCTCACCGATTCCTACCCGGTGCTGCTGGCGGTCAGGTTCGTCGCGGCGTTCGTCTACGCCGGCTTCTGGGCCGTCGGCGCGGGTACCGCGATGTCACTGGTCTCCCCCGACCGGCGCGGCCGCGCGATGAGCGTCGTTGCCGGTGGACTCACGGTCGCCACGGTGATCGGGCTGCCCGCCGGCACCTGGATCGGCCAGAATCTGGGCTGGCGCGGCGCGTTCTGGGCCGTCGCGGCCATGTCCACGCTGGCCGCGGGGGCCGTGCTGGCCGCTGTCCCGACGGCACGCCCCACCACCGCACCGCGGATGGCCGACGAGTTGCGCGGGCTGGCCGTACCCCGGCTGTGGTTGTCCTATGCCATGACCGCGGTCGGCACGGCGGCACTGCTCGGCACCTTCACCTATCTGGGCGCCATGCTGATCACCACCAGCGGTCTGGGATCCGAATGGGTACCGGTGATCCTGTTCGGCTACGGCGCGGGGGCACTCGCCGGGATGGCGGTGGGTGGATATGCGGCCGATCGCTGGCCGCACGGGGTGCTCCTCGTCGGATTCACCGCATTGTGCGTCGTTCTGGTCGGCATCGCCGTCGCCAGCCGCCATGCGCTGCCGGTAGCCGCGCTGAGCGTGCTACTCGGCCTCACCGGTTTCGGTACCAATCCGGCCCTGAACTCGCGGGTCTTCGCACTCGGGGCGTCCGCGCCGACGTTGACCGCCGCCGGAACCACCTCGGCGTTCAACGTCGGAATCGCAGTCGGGCCGTGGCTGGCCGGACTGGCCCTGACCGCCGGGTGGGGCTACCCGGCGGTGCCGTGGATCGGCGCCGTTCTGGCCGTCGCAGCGCTGGCACTGTTCGCCGTGGATGCCGCGCTGGTTCGAGGTCGACATGCCCGCGGAATAGCCGCGAGCCAACCGGTGTTGCGGGGGGCGTGAGTGAACAAGCCGAACTGAGCCCGACCGACTGGGTACGCGAGCAGACCCAACGCATCCTGGAGAACGGCACCACCGACGGAGTCGAGGTGCTCGACCGCCCGATCGTCCTGTTTACGACGACAGGCGCCAAGTCCGGCAAGAAGCGGTACGTGCCGTTGATGCGCGTCGAGGAAAACGGCCGCTACGCGATGGTGGCGTCCAAGGGCGGTGCCCCCGAGCACCCGTCGTGGTACTTCAACGTCAAGGCCAACCCGGCCGTCACCGTGCAAGACGGTGACAAGGTTGTGTCGCTGACCGCCCGCGAACTCTCCGGCGACGAGCGTGAGCACTGGTGGAAGCTGGCCGTCGAGGCCTACCCGCCGTATGCGGAGTACCAGACCAAGACCGATCGACAGATTCCGGTCTTCATCGTCGAGTGACGGGTCACCACCAGCCGAGGGCGTCGGACATCTGCCGAGCCAGCTCGTCGGTGAGCGTGCGCACATAAGCGCTGGAGAGGTGGTGGGCATCGTGGTAGATCAGCACGTTGCCCTCGACCGCCCGGCAGATGGTCGGCCGGCAGACCGCGTCGCTCAGATCCAGCACCTTCATCGTCGGATAGGCGGCGAGGTGGTCCAGCGTCGGATTGCGCTGGGCCAGGGCGTCGTGGCGCGGCAATCCGCACGATTCGGCGTCCCCGCCGGCCGACAGACAGTCGACCGGCGAGAAGAACCAGCCGTCCCGCAGCATCCACGGGGTATCGCGCATGCCGAGCATCGGAATGCCGTTGGCGGACAGTTCATCCCAGATCCCGAGATAGTAGTCGGGCACATAGTCGCCGGGTCCGTTGAGAATCGGGCGGGTCGAGGTGAAGAACACGTAGTCCGGGCGATCGGCGATGATCTGGGCCAGAGCGGCATCCGACCACGTACGGCAGGACGGATACTCCTCGAACGATCCCGCGATGAGCGGCACCGGCTTGGTGGTGAGCGGGCATCCGAGCTTCAGGTAGGTGGTCACCTTGACCCCGTGTTGTCGCCCGATCTGGTGCAGCGCGGTCAGCCAGTGCTCGGAATGTGAGCCGCCGGCCAGCGCGATGGTGTGAGCGCCCTTGGGATCTCCGTAGACACAGCTGACGACCTCGGCACCGGTGAATCCGGTGACGCAGTGGTCGACCGAGGACGGCGGGATGTCGTCGGCGGCTTCCAGCGCAGTCGGCCGCATGGGCAGTTTGGCGACTCGTTGGTTGCCGAGTAGGGCCTGAGCCCCCGGATAGTCCCGGGCCGAGAGCATGCCGAGTTCGGCCCCGCTGGTCCGGGCCAGCGCCACGTGTCCCTGCCACATCAGCGACACCGCAACGAGTGTCACCGCCGTCAGCAGTACCAGCGCGCCCGACATCATCACCGTTCCGGACATTCCCGGCGCCGGTGTCCGCCACGGGCTTGCGGTCAGCCGCGCGGTCAACAACGCCGCCGCCGCGGCGGCCACCGCGACCGCGGCGCCGTCGACCAGACCGACGGAATCGTCGTTGACGGTGGCCAACCAGAAGATCAGCAGTGGCCAGTGCCACAGGTACAGCGGATAGGCCATCGCCCCGGTCCGAATCAGCGGGGCGCTGTGCAACCAGCCCGGCCTCGCCGGGGCGCCGCAGATGATGACCAGCACCGTCGCCGCCACGGGAATCAGCGTCCACCAGCCGGAGGACTGCCCGCCCGGGTCGGTGAACACACCGCACCACACCAGTACCGCCAACCCGAACCCGGCAATGCAGGTGCGCAACCGGTCCGGCCACCGCACTCCCGCCGCCGGACCGGCCACGAACGCCGCCGTCAGCATCCCGGCCAACAGCTCCCACGCCCGGGCGCCGGTGCCGAAGTAGGCGAGCATCGGGTTGTGCGGCTGCGTCGTGACGGCATGGTAGAGCGACGCCGCCATCGCGACCGCGGACACGGTGATCAGCACTCGTCGCGGGCTTCGACCCCGACGGATCGTCAGCGCGGCCACCACAGCGGCCACCAAGAGGAATGCGACCGCGAATTGGCCCAGCACCGACACCGCCCAGAGGTGGTGCAGCGGGGTCACGGTCTCACTGGCCCGCACGTAGTCATCGGCCGTCTGGAGCAGATGCCAATTCTGGTAGAAGCCCAGACCGGCCAGGGTCTGATCGGCGAAGGCCTCCCAGCGGGTCTGCGGCTGGAGCAGCACGGTCAACACCGCGCAAACGGCCAGCACCAACACCAAGGGCGGCAACAGCCAGCGCGCCAGCCGACCCGCCTCCGCGATCAGCGTGCGCGGTCCGGTGTCGAGGCGGCGCAGAACCCGAGCTCCGAGGAGAAAACCCGACAACACCAACAGAATGTCCACGCCGATGACCGCCCGGCCCATCCAGAAATGGCAGATGACCACCATCACGACGGCCACACCGGCCAACCCGATCAGGCCGTCCCGGACCTGTCCGCCGACGGCAGGAACGCGAACCGGATCGTCAACAATCACCTGCACGGTCAACTTCCCCTGGGATTTCTTCGCCGGTTACTGACGAAACCACCCCGTGGGCATGCCGTTCGCCGCACCGAGCATAGGCCACAGCCGCGGACGGTCAGGTTCGCCCGGCGCCGCCTATATCGGACAACCGTGCTCTTCTGTGTGTACGGACTGGCCATAGGCAGATCGGTCCGGCAAACCTAACCTTGAGGCATGACCGCCACCGCTGCCCCGGCCGCCGAGAAGTCCACGTACCGGCCGCTGGAGTTGTTCGATACCGATCGGTTGCTTGATCAGGATGAGCGTGACATCGCTGCGACGGTGCGCCAGTTCGTCGAGACCCGGCTCAAGCCGAATGTCGAGGGCTGGTTCGAATCGGCCACCCTGCCGCGGGAGTTGGCCAAGGAGTTCGGTGATCTGGGGGTGCTGGGCATGCACCTGCAGGGCTACGGCTGCGCGGGCACCAACGCGGTCAGTTATGGGTTGGCGTGTATGGAGTTGGAGGCCGGGGACAGCGGGTTTCGCAGCTTTGTCTCGGTGCAGGGGTCGCTGTCGATGTTCTCGATCTACCGGTTCGGTTCCGAGGAGCAGAAAAACGAGTGGCTGCCGCGGTTGGCCACCGGTGAGGCGATCGGTTGTTTCGGCCTGACCGAGCCGGACTTCGGTTCCAACCCGGCCGGCATGCGCACCCGCGCCCGCCGTGACGGCAGCGATTGGGTGCTCAACGGCACCAAGATGTGGATCACCAACGGCAACCTGGCCGATGTGGCCACGGTGTGGGCGCAGACCGACGAGGGGATTCGCGGGTTCCTGGTGCCCACCGACACCCCGGGGTTCACCGCCAACGCCATTCACCGCAAGCTGTCGCTGCGGGCCTCGGTGACCTCGGAGCTGGTGTTGGACAATGTGCGGCTGCCCGCCTCGGCGCAGCTGCCGTTGGCCCAGGGATTGTCGGGCCCGTTGTCGTGTCTGAACGAGGCCCGGTTCGGCATCGTGTTCGGGGCGCTGGGCGCCGCGCGCGACAGTCTGGAGTCCGCGATCGCCTACACGCACAGCCGTGAGGTGTTCGACAAGCCGTTGGCCAGCTATCAGCTCACCCAGGAGAAGCTGGCCAACATGACCGTGGAGCTGGGCAAGGGCATGTTGCTGGCGATTCATCTGGGCCGGATCAAGGACGCCGACGGGGTGCGGCCCGAGCAGATCAGCCTGGGCAAGCTCAACAACGTGCGCGAAGCCCTGGCCATCGCCCGCGAATGCCGAACCCTGCTCGGCGGCAGCGGCATCACCCTGGAGTACTCACCGCTGCGCCATGCCAACAACCTCGAATCGGTCCTGACCTACGAAGGCACCTCCGAGATGCACCTGCTCGCCATCGGCAAAGCCCTGACCGGCCAAGCCGCCTTCCGCTGAACCGGGCGAACACGGCGGTCACCGGCGTCACGCCGCCGCGCAATAGTGATGGCGGCCACGCTTCGCACCCGAATTCGGTTGGGCTGTAGCGAAACTCACACTCTAAGAATTGCTTTCACAGACCGGAACCGAGGAGCATGGAAGCGTCCCCGCCTCGGGCGATCCCCGTGGTGTGGACGTCAACGACAACGAGTACCCGTGATCCGGGGCACTTTTGAGGAGTGAGAAGAATGTCCTTCGCACAGTTTCGCGCCAACCAGAAGCGCGCCAACACGCGGCGCCGCCTCTACGCGCGGATCAACGAACTGCCCAACTCGACGGTTCGTGAAGAGTTGATCGCAGTCGTCCAGCGGTACGAGCTTCAGGATGCCGATCGCTGACATCACGAATCCGCTGTACAGAGCCGGTGGCCCACAGGCCCCCGGCTTTGTTGTTTCGGCAGGCATTCGGTCAGCCTCGGCCGAAATACGGCATGGCCCGGGCCATCACCGTCAGCGACGGCACCGATACCTCCAGCGGCAGATCGACCAGATGCGCCACGGCGCGCGCCACATGCACGACGTCGAACGTCGGCTCGGCCGCGAGGCTTCCATCGGCCTGCGGAGTCTGGTGGCTGAATCCGGCCGTCATATCTGTTGCGGCATTGCCGATGTCGATCTGGGTGACGCAGATGTCGATATCGCGCAGATCCAACAACATTGACGCGGTCAACCCGCTCATCGCGTGTTTGGTGACGGTGTAGGCAAGGCTGCTGGGGCGAGGCCGATGCGCGGAGATCGATCCGTTGTTGATGATCCGGCCGCCCCTGGGAAGCTGAGCGGCCATGACGCGGGCGGCTTCCCTGGCGCAGAACACCGCGCCGTCGACGTTGGTGCGCCACGTCGAATGCCATTGCTCATCGTCGATGTCGGCGATCGAAGCCGACGGACCGAAGACCCCGGCATTGTTGAACAACACGTCGACGCGACCGAACGTCGACACCGCGTCGGCGAACAGCGCGCGCACCGAGGCCGAATCGGTGACATCGGTGACCACGACGCGGGCGTTCGGGTTCCCGCCGGCGACCTCCGCCAGCGGTTCCGGGCGGCGGCCGGCCAGCACCACACGGTGGCCGGCGTCCAACAACACCTCGGCCGTCGCGCGGCCGATGCCGCTGCCCGCTCCGGTGATCACCACGACTTTCTGGGCTTCCTGCACGGGCTCGATTGTGCCCGACCTCGCCTCGGCGCATCCGGGATCGCCGGTTGCGCCGAGGCGAGGGAGCTCAGTTGAGCAGGTAAAGACCTACCGTGCCACCGTCATTCACGGCATAGACCGCTTCACCCGGACCGGCACCGGCCGCGTTGGCTGCGGCGACCGCCGACGGGGCATCGGCATGGTTGCCCGTCCAGTGCCACGTCCGGCCTCCGGTGCCCGTGTGATTGTCGAAGATGTAGAGACCGACGGTTCCCCCGTCATTGACCTCGAAAATTGCCTCACCGGGGCCCGCGCCCGAGGCCGTCGCCGCAGCCGCCGCTGACGGTGCGTCCCCGTGATTGCCCGTCCATCTCCAGCTCATGTTGTCTCCTGTGTCGAGTACGGATGCCCCATGGTCGATGGGCACATCCACTGTCGACTGCCGCCACGGCAGCCGGCACGCGTAGTGCGCTACTCGACTGTCACGATGGGCTTCGCGCTCTCCCCACGGTCACGGAAGACGATCCCGCGCACAGATTTCCAACCAGGTTGTGCGTCAGCGGGGTGTGAGTGGGCGGGGCGGGTCTACCTGTCATCAACGTCGNGGTGTCGGGTTGTGAACCGGTGCCGGATCAGCCGGGTTGTTGATACCCGGCCGGCCCCACACCCCGAGGACCGCAGCCAGATACGCCGCCGTCTCCGGATCCAACCAACCCTGCACATGAACCAACCCGTCAGGATCCTGCTTCCCCAACCGCAACCCCCGCAAATGAGCAGCAACATCAGGACTATCACCGTCCTGATTCAGCAGATACAACAGCTTGTCCGCCGCCGCCTTCAACGCTTCAGGAGTATCGCGCCTGGCCGCGGCCACCAGATCCGACTCCACCTGAGCCAGATCACCAGCGCCCACATACTTTTCGGCCTTCGCCAAGGTGTCACGCACGATCGCGACGTGATCGGCGCTGATCGACCCCGACAACAACGCCTGAGCACACCCCGGCAACACCGGCGCCAACTCCTGACCGGTCACCGCATAACGCGGACCCAGATCCGCGGCCACCGCCACCCGCCGGGCCGCTTCCTTACGACTGATCCGCATCCGCGTAGCAAGAACATCCGTCCAGGACTTGCCCCCCACCTCGTGCGGACTGCTCCGCGCCATCAACGCCGCCTGGATCCGATGATCAATCATCGCCTGCGTACGCGCCTGCAGCTCACACTCAGACTGCATCGCCAACAACTCCGCAGTGTCGAACCCGGTGAAATCCGCCTCGACCAGCGCCGCCGTCGCCGCACGGTGACCGGCCAACGCGGACTGCACCGCATCCCGGCTCTGCACCAACCCCACCACCATGATTCGAACACTAGTTCGAACCGATGACAAAAACCCCGCAACTGTGACTCATGGGACCAAAGCGGCCAAAGTTTTTCGACGCGCTAGTGCGTCGGCGTGCCTCCGGCCGGACTCGGCCGCCGCGCCGTGAAGAACGACGTGACCACCGCGATCACACTGATCACCGCCGCAGCCATGAACGCCGCGTGCACACCGGGCAGATCCGGGGCCCCGCCCGACCGCGATGCCTTGGTCATGACCGTCACGAACAGCGCGGTGCCCGCCGCACCGCCGACCTGCTGCAGCGTGGTCAGGATGGCACTGCCGTGGGAGTACAAGCGGTCCGGCAGGACCGCGAGCGCATCGGTCATCAACGGGGTGAACATCATCGACAGGCCGACCATCATGACCGTCTGCAGGACCACGAGTTCCCAGATCGGCGACGCTGCGGACAACAGGGTGAAACCCCACAACGACACACACAGCAACATCGATCCCGGCACGACGAGCAGGCGCGCGCCATGGCGGTCATAGGCCCGCCCGACAATGGGGCCCGCCACACCCATCAGGAGGCCGCCGGGAAGAGTCGCCAGACCGGCGANCGACGCTGGTGGTCCAGCCGAGCCCGACCAGGCGGTTGTCGGGCCCACAGCTCAGCGCGAGGCCAGGGGCGTCGGTCTGTCCGCCGTGTTGCCAATCAGCCTCGGCGTGATGGACCTGACACTCATCGGCCGCCACGGTGCACCCCGGCCGGGTACACCCGCGATCCCGGTCATAGAGCAAAAGCCGTTGCGCCCTGGTGGCCAACCGTTTGGTGCGGGCCATGTACAGCGGCTCAGCGGTGTGATGTTGGTACACGACGAGGTAGTGAAAGCTGTGCGAGGCCAACCGGATGAGATCTGTCATCGGCATCCGGATGCCCGAACCGGTGACCGCGATCCCGGCGCCGGCCTCCAACTCCGCCAACGTGGTCGACACCACCACCGTGACCGGAAGACCGCCATGCTGCCCGAGCCGCTTGGACATCAACACCTCCCGCAGCACCGCCTTGAGCGCATCGTGATTGCGCTGAGCCTGAGTCCGGGTATCCCGACTCGCCGCTGCCTCCTGGTCCTGCCGGCCTTGCACGCTGCCGTCCTCGACGAAGGACTCGGACGCATCGACGTCGGGCATATCGGCACCGGCAGCCGCCAGGTCCGCCTTAGGCGCATCGGCACCGGGATCTGGCGTATCAGCATCAGGGGCAGTCATATCGGTATGCGCCACCTCGGCCTCGCCCTCGGACACATCGGCATCCGCCACGTCGGCGTGGGCGTCGGACGCATCAGCGTCGGCGTCGGCGTCGGCGTCGGCACCGGCATCTGGAGCTGGCACGTGGGCCGCGGGCACATCGGCACCAGCCTCTGGCACGTCAGCCGCGGGCACATCGATACCAACGTCCGCACCGCCGTCGGCATCCGTGTCGGCGTCGGGCACATCGGCCTCGGGCTCCGGCACGTCGGCGGCTGGCGTATCGGTATCGGTATCGAGCGGGTTGGGTGTCGGGTTGTGAACCGGTGCCGGATCAGCCGGGTTGTTGATACCCGGCCGGCCCCACACCCCGAGGACCGCAGCCAGATACGCCGCCGTCTCCGGATCCAACCAACCCTGCACATGAACCAACCCGTCAGGATCCTGCTTCCCCAACCGCAACCCCCGCAAATGAGCAGCAACATCAGGACTATC
>NZ_LT546208.1:303309-306396 GCF_900078665.2 Mycolicibacterium houstonense
GGGGGCCCGCCACACCCATCAGGAGGCCGCCGGGAAGAGTCGCCAGACCGGCGACCAATGCGCTCTGCTTCAGCACGTCCTGGACATACAGCGGCACCATGATGATGGCGCCGAACAGGCCCATGAAGCCGAGGACCACCAGACCCAGCGACACCGAGAACCGCCGGTAGGTGAACGGCCGCAGATCGAGGAAGGCGCGGTCGCGTCGCTGCAACTGCACCTGCCGCGCACCGAACGCCACCATCGCCACCGCACCGACCGACATCGGCAGCCAGGCCGGGACGCTCTGCCGGCCGTGAGCCGACTCGCCCATCAGGGAGAGCCCGAACACCAAGCCCGCGAACGCGATCGCCGACAGCGGTACCGAGATCGCATCGATGGGCGTCGGCTCCTCCCGCTCGTCGTCGACCCGCAACCACACCAGGCCGGCGCTCAGCGCCGCCAGGGCGATCGGTAGGACGATCCAGAACATCCACCGCCAGTCGAGCGAGCCCAGGATGAATCCCGACAGGGTGGGCCCGATCGCCGGCGCGACCGCGATCACGATGGAGATGGTGCCCATCATCTGACCGCGCCGCTCCGCGGGAATCAGCGTCATCACCGTCGTCATCAACAGCGGCATCATCACCGCGGTACCGCACGCCTGCACGATCCGGCCGACCAGCAGGACCGCGAAACCCGGCGCCAGCGCGGCCACCAACGTGCCGGTGCAGAACAACGCCATCGATGCCAGATAGATGCCACGGACCGGGTAACGCTGCAACAGGGAACCGGACATCGGGATCACCACGGCCATGGTCAGCAGGAAGCCACTGGTCAGCCACTGCGCCGTACTCGCAGATATCTCCAAGTCGACGATTAGGGCCGGCAAGGCCACGCTCATGATCGTCTCGTTGAGGATCATCACGAACGCCGAGCCGACCAACAACCCGATGATGACGTTGGCGCTCGACTGGGCACGCGGCTGTGCCGCGATCTCCCCCGTGCTCGGGCCCGCCATCATTTCCACACTCCTGTTCTCCCCGACCGTCGTCCGCGCAGCCACCCAGGGTAGGTGCGGCACCCCGGGTGAGGAAATCAGTTTTCGTCGGCGCCGAAGGCCTGCCGATCGTCACGACCGCAATAGAGAATGGCCCCCGGAGAAACCTCTCCGAGGGCCATTCTCGCTAGTAGCGGGGACAGGATTCGAACCTGCGACCTCTGGGTTATGAGCCCAGCGAGCTACCGAGCTGCTCCACCCCGCGTTGGTGAATAGAAGGTTACCGGGGCGGTCGGCACAGTTCCAAATCGTCTGCTCAGAGCCGGTTTCTGGAACAGATCCGGGAGAAATCAGGGCACGAAACGCACCACCTGGCCGCACCGGAACACGCCCGCCGGGTCGTGGCGTTCGGCAAGCGCGGCCAGCCAGTGCCGCGTCTCCTCGTCGTAGACCCGAACGGCCCGCCCTGCATCCTCAGACGGCGCGAAATTGGCGATCTGGCCCCCGCTGGACCATTGCGACAGCGCCACGATGAGCGCGCCGGCCTGCCGCACCACAGTGTCGGCCACCGGGGGCGACATGACACCGATCACAGCTACCGCGAACGCCGCATCGCGGTGACAGAACGCACTGCGGTGACGTCCCTCACGCGCCAACGCCCCACCCAGCATCCGGATTTCGACGATGGTCTGCACCGACCCGGACTCCGGACCGGCCGCATCGAGCAGCACCTCCACCGTGTCCGCGGACAACTCCCGCAGCAGTGTGTGATGTTCGTAGCAGGGCATCGGATCGACCGGATCGGCATGCACCGCACCGATTTCGGCGTACGGCCGCACCGCGACCGTGTCGAGCACCGGCGTGGCAACCGCCCGCATCGGGGCCAACAGCCGTTCGCCCTCCGCGAAATCGCCTGTGGCGACATAGCGCACCGCGATCGTGAACCGGCCGGCGAGCGGCTCGGGAACGCCGGGCAACGGCGGAAGCTGTTGCAGTGCGACGGAAGTCGAGACGGACTCGGGTAGATCCGCGCACCAGCGGGCCCACTCCCGCAGCACGACGCCGGCGACGGCGCCATCGAAATAGAGTGCACCACCATAGAACTCGGGCATCGGCAGCAGCTCGATCTCGACCGAGGTGACGATGCCCAGTGTGGACTTGCCACCGCGAAGCCCCCAGAACAGCTCGGGGTTCTCGTCAGGTGAGGCCCGTAGCAACTCCCCTGTCCCGGTGACCAACTCGAAGGACCGCACGTAGTCCGCCGAGAGTCCGACGGTCCGCACCAGCGGCCCGATCCCGCCTCCGGTGAGGAAACCCACCACACCAACCCCGGGAGAGGATCCGCACAACCCGGCCAGTCCGTGCGGGGCGGCGGCGTCGAGCACGTGCTGCCACGTTGCTCCCGCGGCCACCCGGGCCGTGCGCGTCACCGGATCTACGGTGACACCGGTCATCTCGGCGGTCACCACCAGGATCGTGTCGGACGCGACCACCAGGGCACCGTGCCCGGTGGCCTGGACGCTGACCCGGAATCCCCGGGTCGAGGCGAACCGCACTGTGTTCGAGATGTCATATGCCGAGTTCGCCAACACCACCGCAGCCGGCTCGACGGTGGCCGCCACGTTCCAGGGGGTGGCGCGCTCGTAGCCCGCCTCCCCCGGCAACGCGACGGGCGCGACGACGTGGGCGCGCAGCCCGTCCAACGCGTCGTCCAGGCCGTCGTGGGACAGATCGGTCAGGGTCATCGGGGTCCTCTCGGCATAGCTGTGCACGTTTCTCGGCGCACAGCATCACCGGGACCTCTTGGTATTCACTTGGTGTCCGAGTCAGAACCGTGGAAACGCAGAAGTGCCCACTTCATTCTGGTGAATGAAATGGGCACTTCTGGACAGAACTCGCTCCGCTACTTCGCGGACCCGAACTTCTTCATCGCGTCGTCCAGGCGCTGCAACGCCTGGCCGTACTTGCCGAAGTCACCACTGCGCTGAGCTTCCTGCGCCTCCGACAGTGCCGACTCGACCTCCTTGAGCGCAGCCGACTTGGCCGGCGACAGCTGGACGGGCTCACCCGGCGGGATCGCCGCGGCCGGTGGCGGCGGAACCGCCTGC
>NZ_LT546208.1:307155-315338 GCF_900078665.2 Mycolicibacterium houstonense
GCGCCTGCCCATCCGGAGCCGGCGGCTGGGCGGCCGGAGGCTCGGCCGGAGCAGCCGCAGACTGCGGCCTGCCTTCGGTGGGAGCCACGTTGGTGGCGGTGGCGCCCGCGCCAGGGCCGAACAGTTCGGTCAGCGCGTCGCTGACGGTCGGGGCATAACCGACCTTGTCGCCGTAGAGCATGGCCACGCGGATCAGGCGCGGGTACGACGACGCGGCATCGCTGCTGCCCGGCGAGGCATATACCGGCGCCACGTACAGCAGGCCACCATCGGCCACCGGCAGGGTGAGCAGGTTGCCCCACCGGATCCGGTTCTGGTTGTCACGGCCGATCACACCGAGGTCCTGTGACACCGCGGTGTCGGTGCTGATCGCGTTGAACGCCAGCTTCGGGCCGTTCACCTGACCCGGAATGGTCAACACGGTGATCTTGCCGTAGCTCGACGGATCCGAGCTCGCGCTGATGTACGCGGCCAGGAAGTCGCGCCGAATCCAGTTCATCGCACTGGTCAACTGGAACGACGACGCATTGCTGTTGTTGTTCGCCAGGTCCTTGGCCACGATGTAGTACGGCGGCTGGAAACTGCTGGCGGTCGGGTTGGGATCCAGTGGAACATCCCAGAAGTCGGCGTTGGTGAAGAACTTCACCGGGTCGTCGACGTGGTACTTGGCCAGCAGGGCGCGTTGCACCTTGAACAGGTCCTCGGGGTAGCGCAGATGGCTCTGCAGCTCAGGCGAGATGTCGGACTTCGGCTTGACCGTGCCCGGGAACACGCTCATCCACGCCTTGAGCACCGGATCCTGCTCGTCCTGGGCATACAACGTGACCGAGCCGTCGTAGGCGTCCACGGTGGCCTTGACCGAGTTGCGGATGTAGGACACCTGCTTGTCCGGCGCCAGCCGGTTGACCGCCACCTCGTTGGAGTCCGCGGTCGCGCTCGACAGCGTCGTCAGCTCCGAGTACGGATACTTCTCCAGCGTGGTGTAGCCGTCCACGATCCACACCATGCGCTTGTTGACGATCGCCGGGTACACGCTGGTGTCGGTGGTCAGCCACGGCGCCACCGCCTCGACCCGCTCCGCCGGATCCCGGTTGAACAGGATCTTGCTGTTCTCCCCGATCACGTTGGACAGCAGGAAGTTCCGTTCGGCGTACTTGGCCGCGAACACCGACCGGTTGAACCAGTTGCCGATCGGAACGCCGCCGGAACCGGTGTAGGTGTAGTTCTTGGTCTCGGTGTTGTTCTCGTAGTCGTACTCGCGGTCGACGTCACCGTTCTTGCCGACGATGGCGTAATCGGCCGCGGTATCGGCGATCACCGGACCGAAGTACACGCGCGGCTGGTCCAACGGCGCCGGCCCGGGAGAGATCACGCTGCCGTTGGGGCCGACCACGCTGGCCAGGAACTCCGGATACCCGCCGTTCTGGTTGGGGTCATTGGCGATCCCGCGCACGGTGTTGGCCGGCGAGGCGACGAAACCGTTGCCGTGCGTGTACACGGTGTGCCGGTTGATCCAGTCCCGCTGGTTGTCGATCAGGCGGTCCGGATTGAGTTCGCGAGCGGCCACCACGTAGTCGCGCAGGTTGCCGTCAGGACCGGCGTACCGGTCGATGGCCAGCTGATCCGGGAAGAAGTAGAAGTTCTTGCCCTGCTGGAACTGGGTGAAGGCCGGGCTGACGATCGTCGGGTCGAGCAGCCGGATGTTGGACGTGGTCGCCCGGTCGGCCGCGACCTGTGCGGCCGTGGTCTGACCCTTGCTCTCGTAGTTGCGGTAGGTCACCGTGTCGTCGGTGAGCCCGTAGGCCTGCCGGGTCGCGGTGATGCTCCGGCTGATGTACTCGGCTTCCTTCTGCGCGGCGTTCGGCTTCACGCTGAACTGCTCGACGATCAGCGGCCATCCGGCGCCCACCACCAGCGAGCTGAGCAGCAGCAGCACCACGCCGATGGCCGGAATCCGCAAGTCACGCAACACGATCGCCGAGAACACCGCCACCGCGCAGATCAGCGCGATCGCCAGCAGGATCAGCTTGGCCGGCAGTACGGCGTTGATGTCGGTGTAGCCGGCGCCGGTGAAGGGCTTGGCGGCGCGGGTGTTGCTGAGCAGCTCGTAGCGGTCGAGCCAGTACGCCAGCGCCTTGAGCAGGATCAGGGTGCCCACCAGGCTGATCAGCTGGATGCGCGCGGCGCGGCTCAGCGCCCCGCTACGACCGGTGAGCCGGATCCCGCCGAACACGTAGTGCCCCAGCAGGTTCGCGATGAACGCCAGGAACGTCGCGACGAACAGGTACGTCAGCACCAGGCGGTAGAACGGCAGATCGAATGCGTAGAACCCGAGATCCCGGCCGAACTGCGGATCGGTGATCCCGAAGTCACCGCCGTGCAGGAACAGCTGCACCCGCACCCAGTAGCTCTGCGCGATGATGCCGGCCAGCAGTCCGATGAAGACCGGAACGCCGATCCCGAACAGCCGCAGCCGGGCCAGCACCGTGGTGCGGTAGCGCGCCACCGGGTCATTGGGACCGGCGGCCGGTACGAACACCGGCCGGCTGCGGTAGGCCAGGGCCAGGCCCGCGAAAACCACCGCACCGATCACCAGACCGACCACGAGAAAGACGATGACCCGGGTGGCCAGCACGGTGGTGAACACCGACCGGTAGCCCAGCTCGCCGAACCACAGCCAGTCGACATAGCCGTCGACCACCCGGGGCCCGATCAGTAGCGCCAGCACCAGCACCAGTGCCAACCCGATCAGTACCCGGCTACGTCGCGTCAGCTTCGGCATCCTCGCCGCGGGCCGCATCCCCACTCGTCAACTCCCGTTTCAGCCTCGGTGGACTCGTGACATGCCCGACGGGCCGCCCGAATTTCCTACAACTCTAGCCATTCACAGGAAGCGCGCGGATTCAGCAGCGAGGCGGTTCGCCACCAGCAGAAATCGTGTGCAGCGCGTCGACGGCCTGGGTCAGGGTGTCCACCTTCACCAACTCCATCCCGTCCTGCGGGGCCGAGCGCGCCTCGGTGCAGTTGTCGGCCGGTACCAGGAACACCGTCGCGCCGGCCTCCTTGGCGGCCAGCATCTTGTGGGTGATGCCGCCGATGGAGCCGACCTTGCCGTCGCCGGTGATGGTTCCGGTGCCTGCGATGAACTTGCCGTCGTTGAGGTCGCCGGTGGTGAGCTTGTCGACCACGGCCAAGCTGAACATCAGCCCGGCCGACGGACCGCCGACATTGGCCAGGTGGAAGTCGATGTCGAACGGCGCCCACGGGGCATCGAGCACACCGACCCCGAGGAAGCCGTAATCGCGGTCCGGGTTGTCGCCGAGCTTGATGGTCGCGACGCCGGGGGGCGCGTTCTTGCGGCGGAAGTCGATCACCAGTTCGTCGCCCGGCTTGGTGTCCTTCAGCAGGGCCTGGAACTCGTCGAGGTTGGCCACCGGCTTGCCGTTCACGCCGTCGATCGCGTCGCCGTCGCGCAGCTTGCCCGCCGACGGGCCGGGGTCGGTGACGCTCTGCACGGTGACGGCCATCGGGTACTTCAGGTAGGACAGGGCGGCGTACTCGGCGCTGTCCTCGGACTTCTTGAAATCGGAGTTGTTGGCCTCGTCGATCTCGTCCTTGGACTTGTCCGGCGGATACACCAGATCGCGGGGCACCAACTGCTCACGGCCCGACATCCACAACGCCAGCGCCTGGCCCAACGTCAGCCCGTCACGCTGGGACACCGTGGTCATGTTCAGGTGCCCCGAGGTCGGATGGACCACGAAGTCGCCGGTTCCTCCCGTCGTCTTGATGTCCACCACCTGCTTGCCCTCGATCTCACCGAGGGTGTTGAACGTCGGACCCGGTCCCAGCGAGACGAAGGGCACCGTCACCACCGAGAGCAGCACACCGAACGCCACGATGGGCACCAGCGCTACCAGCAGCGTCAAAATCCGCCTGTTCACGCCGCCCACAGTAGAGGCTGCGAGATCGTGTTCACCCACAGCGTGACCCACAGCCGCACCCGGGCACCTGGGGATGAGTACCGTTGTGGGTATGGCTGACCTGCCCTTCGGCTTCTCCGCCGGGAACGACCCCGACCGAGACAAAGACAAGAAGGACCCCGGCTCGGGGTCCGGCTCCGGCAATCCCGGACCAGGTCCGGGATCGGATCCGTTCGGATTCGGCATGGGCGGAGCCAACTTCGACATGGGCGACCTCGGGCAGATCTTCACCAAGCTCGGCGAGATGTTCAGCGGCGCCGGCAGCGCGATGGCCGGCGGCAAGCAATCCGGACCGGTGAACTACGACCTGGCCCGGCAATTGGCGTCCAACTCGATCGGGTTCGTCGCGCCCGTGCCGGAGAAGACCACCGGCGCGGTGGCCGACGCGGTCCGGTTGGCCGAGACCTGGCTCGACGGGGTCACCCCGCTGCCCGCCGGCACCACCCGATCGGTGGCGTGGACTCCCAGCGACTGGCTGGACAACACCCTCGACACCTGGAAGCGCCTGTGCGACCCGGTGGCCGAGCAGATCTCGTCGGTGTGGGCCTCGGCCCTGCCCGAGGAGGCCAAGAGCATGGCCGGTCCCCTGCTGGCGATGATGTCGCAGATGGGTGGCATGGCGTTCGGGTCCCAGCTGGGCCAGGCGCTGGGCAAGCTGTCACGCGAGGTGCTGACCTCGACCGATGTCGGCCTGCCACTCGGTCCCAAGGGCGTCGCCGCGCTGATGCCCGAGGCGATCGAAACGCTGGCCGAAGGGCTGGAACGTCCCCGCAGCGAGATCCTGACCTTCCTCGCCGCCCGCGAGGCCGCCCATCATCGGCTGTTCAGCCACGTGCCGTGGCTGCCGAGCCAGCTGCTCGGTGCGGTCGAGGCCTTCGCCAAGGGCATGAAGGTCGACATGTCCGGCATCGAGGACTTCGCCCGCGGATTCAACCCGGCCTCGCTGGGCGATCCGTCGGAGATGGAGCAGCTGCTCAACCAGGGCATCTTCGAGCCCAAGGCCACGCCCGAGCAGGAAGCCGCCCTGGAGCGGCTGGAAACCCTGCTGGCGCTCATCGAGGGCTGGGTGCAGACCGTCGTGACCGCCGCACTCGGCGACCGCATCCCCGGCACGTCCGCGCTCGCAGAGATGCTGCGTCGTCGTCGCGCCACCGGCGGCCCCGCCGAGCAGACCTTCGCCACCCTCGTCGGCCTGGAACTGCGCCCCCGCAAGATGCGCGAGGCCGCGGTGCTGTGGGAACGGCTGACCGAGGCCGCCGGAACCGATGCCCGCGACAGTGTGTGGCAGCACCCCGACCTGCTGCCCAGCGCGGCCGACCTCGACGAGCCGGCCGGCTTCGTCGACCGGATGATCGGCGGCGACACCAGTGGCCTCGACAGTGCCTTCGAACAGGCTTTGGCTGATCTGGAAAAGGAAGCCGATCTGGACAAGGAACAGCGCAAGGGCGACAAGGACACCGGCGACGGCGAGTCCTGATCCGCACGCCCTGTGGATAACTGAAACGGCGGTCGCGGCTGCCGTGGCAGAGTCTTCGCATGATCCGCTACGTGCTTGTCGCGGGCAGGCCGATCCTGCTGCGGCCCGACGACGCGGTCCAGCTCGGGTGGGACCCGCGCCGCGCAGTGCTGGTCCGTCCGCCCGCCGGGATGACGCAAGCACAGCTAGCGGAGTTGCTGCGCGCGGTGCAGTCCGGGGCCACTCGGGATGAATTGCGCACCGCCGCGGGATCCTTCGACGATGACGAGGCCGTCGACGCACTGATCGACGCGCTGACCGAGGCCGGAGTGCTCACCGCGGTGACCGTCCCGGCCCCCAGGACCCGCTCGGCCTCGATCCGCATCCACGGCCGCGGGCCGTTGTCGGAGCTGCTGGCCAACGGCCTGCGCTGCTCGGGCGCCCGGATCAGACACAGCACCCACCCGCACACCAGGAACGTGGCCGCCTCCACCGATCTGGTGGTGCTGGCCGACTACCAGGTCACCGACCCGCAACTGCTGCAGGAGCTGCACGACAGCGGTATCGCCCACCTGCCTGTGCGCGTGCGCGACGGGGCCGGGCTGGTCGGGCCGCTGGTGATTCCGGGGATGACGAGCTGCCTGCATTGCGCCGACTTGCACCGCACCGACCGCGNCGCCGGGAACGGCACCCCGGCCGCCGCGCTCACGCGGCGGCCGTGGTACCCGCGGCATTCTTGCGCGGACGCCCACGTGGCCGCTTACGGGCCACGATGGTTCCACGCTCGAGGATCTCGCCGCCCCAAACGCCCCACGGCTCCTGCCGTTCCAGCGCGGCGGCCAGGCACTCGCGGCGGATCGGGCAACCCGCGCACAGAGCCTTGGCCTGCTCCAGATCGACTGGGCTCTCGGCGAACCACAGATCGGGATTCCCGATGTGGCACGGCACCGCCGGCAGCCGCTCTTCGCATGTCATCGGCGCGACGCTCACCTCCGGAGCGGTCATCGCAATGGACATGTGCTTATCCCCTACTTCCTGGTCGTAGTTGTCGGCGATCTGTCTCTTCGATGGATCTGCGACCAGGTTTTCGGGGTGGAGAACTATCCCAAAAAAATTGGCCACGGATCCGGTTGACTGCGGTCCGTGGCCATTTCGGCTNGAGTGCCCGTGTTGAAAACGTTTGTTGCCAGTTGGTTGTAGGCGATTCAGCCAAGTCGTGGATGATGGTCTGGTGTCTGACATCAAACGTGGAAGTGTGGCACGGAATGCGAAGCTCGCCGGCCTGGCCGGCGGCATGGCGGGGCGGGCCGCGTTGGGGTTCGGCAAGCGTCTGACCGGCAAGTCCAAGGACGAGGTCACTGCCGAGTTGATGGACAAGGCCGCTCAACAATTGTTCGCCGTACTCGGTGAGCTCAAGGGCGGGGCGATGAAGGTGGGCCAGGCCCTCTCGGTGCTGGAGGCCGCCATTCCCGAGCAGTACGGCAAGCCGTACCGCGAGGCGCTGACCAAACTGCAGCGCGAAGCGCCACCGCTCCCGGCGGCCAAGGTGCACCGCGTGCTCGACGCGCAGCTCGGCACCAAGTGGCGGGAGCGTTTCACCTCCTTCGACGACACCCCGGTGGCGTCGGCCAGCATCGGTCAGGTGCACAAGGCGGTGTGGTCCGACGGTCGCGAGGTGGCCGTGAAGATCCAATACCCCGGCGCCGACGAGGCCCTGCGCGCGGACCTCAAGACGATCCAGCGCCTGGTCGGGGTGTTCAAGCAGCTGGCCCCCGGCGTCGACATCCAGGGCATCGTCGACGAGTTGATCGAACGCACCGACATGGAACTGGACTACCGGCTTGAGGCCGAGAACCAGCGCGCGTTCGCCAAGGCCTACCGCGACGACCCGCACTTCTGTGTGCCCGCCATCGTGGCCAGCGCGCCGAAGGTCGTGATCGCCGAATGGATGGACGGCATCCCGATGTCGGTGATCATCCGCGAGGGCACCCCCGAACAGCGGGATCTGATGGGCACCCGGCTGTCCGAACTCACCTTCGACGCCCCCAAGCGGTTGCAGATGATGCACGGCGACGCCCATCCGGGGAACTTCATGCTGCTGCCCGACGGCCGGATGGGTGTGATCGACTTCGGCGCGGTCGCGCCGCTGCCCGACGGCTTCCCGACGGCCCTGGGCGAGTGCATCCGGCTGGCTCGGGACAAGAACTACGACGAGCTGCTGCCCACCATGGAGGAAGCCGGTTTCATCCAGAAGGGGCAACAGGTTTCGATCGAGGAAGTCGACGACATGTTGCGCCAGTACGTCGAACCGATCGAGGTGGACGTCTTCCACTACAACCGGCGGTGGATTCAGCGGATGGCGGCCGGCCAGATGGACAACTGGGTGGCCCAAATCAAGACGGCCCGCCAGCTCGACCTGCCGCCCAACCTGGCCATCCCGCTGCGCGTGATCGCCTCCACCATCGCCATGTGCTGCCAGCTCGACGCGCACGTGCCGGTGAAAGCGATTGCCACAGAACTGGTTCCGGGTTTCGCCGAGGAAGCGGCCTGAGCTCTTCCTGACCGGGGCCCGACCGGCCGGCGCTCAGGTGAGGGCGACGCCCCACAACGCCAGCGTCACGCTGGAGTGACGCCCGAAGTCGGGCGTCACTCCAGCGTGACAAAAGGGTGGGCGCGCACCGGATTTGGGCGCGCGCGGATCCGGCCGCGGCTGGCGCGGCCGGAGGATGCGCCGGGAACGGCAC
>NZ_LT546208.1:315492-319369 GCF_900078665.2 Mycolicibacterium houstonense
GATCGGGCAACCCGCGCACAGAGCCTTGGCCTGCTCCAGATCGACTGGGCTCTCGGCGAACCACAGATCGGGATTCCCGATGTGGCACGGCACCGCCGGCAGCCGCTCTTCGCATGTCATCGGCGCGACGCTCACCTCCGGAGCGGTCATCGCAATGGACATGTGCTTATCCCCTACTTCCTGGTCGTAGTTGTCGGCGATCTGTCTCTTCGATGGATCTGCGACCAGGTTTTCGGGGTGGAGAACTATCCCAAAAAAATTGGCCACGGATCCGGTTGACTGCGGTCCGTGGCCATTTCGGCTGGTGTGGGAGCTCTACCTAAAAAGGGCTCCGATCCACGGACGCGCCGGTCGCTGCGGCGTGACGGCGCTTGTCCTGCGGTGCAAAAGCAGCAGCGACCGGCCATGCGGCGGCGGGGGCGGGGGCAGCGGGTGCGGCATACCGGTGCGCCGCCGGGACAATCACGGCGGCGGAGACGGCGAGTACGGACGACGGCATGCCTGCAGCCGCGACACCGCTGATCGTGATGTTATCCATTGCGGGCACCCTCCTTCCGTCTCGTCACCAGAGCTGTGTTACGAGGCTAAAGCCTAGCAGCCAGATCGCACAACCTATTTTCTACCTGCGGTTTTGGCGTGATCTTTACGATTTTTGGCGGCCCTTGACCAACTCGAGGACATCCGGGCCGTACTGCTCGAGCTTGCGCGCACCGATGCCGGGCAGTGCGACGAGTGCGGCCTCGTCGGTCGGAAGCGACTCGGCGATGGCGATCAGGGTGTTGTCGGTGAACACCACGTACGCCGGCACCTTCATCTCCTTGGAGACGCGCAACCGCCAGTCCTTGAGCTCGGTGAGCAGCTCTTCATCCAGGTCCGATGGGCAGGTTTCGCAGCGGCGCAACATGATCGCCGGTGGCGTCGTCAATGCCGCGTTGCAGACCCGGCAGCGCGGTGCCGGACCGCGCTGACGCCGGGTCCGATCAGGCCCGGAGCCAACCGAATTCTGCAGTTGCGGTGCGATGCCGTTGAGAAACCGCGACGGTCGCCGGCTTTGGCGCCCGCCGGGGGTGCGGGCCAGTGCCCAGCTCAGCCCGAGATGCACCCGGGCCCGGGTGACCCCGACGTAGAGCAGACGGCGTTCCTCCTCCACCGGCTCGCTGTCCGGGCCGTGCGCGAGCGCGTGCGAGATCGGCAAGGTGTTGTCGGCGAGGCCGACGAGGAACACCGCATCCCACTCCAGGCCCTTGGCGGCGTGCAGCGACGCGAGTGTCACGCCCTGCACCACCGGCGGATGCCGGGCGTCGGCACGCTGGCGCAGCTCGGCGACCAATGCCCGCAGATCGAGCTCGGGCCGCACCGCGACCTCCTCGTCGACCAACTCGGCCAACGCCGTCAACGCTTCCCAGCGTTCGCGGGCCTTGGTACCCGCCGGGGGTTCGGCGGTCAGTCCGAGCGGTTCGAGAAGCTCACGCACCAGCGCGGGCAGGTTGTCCTCGGGAATGTCGCGTTCGGCGAAGCGCTGCATGGCCACCAACGCCTGGCGGATCTCCTGGCGACTGAAAAAGCCCTCACCACCGCGCACCTGGAAGGCGATGCCGGCCTCGGTGAGTGCCTCCTCGTACACCTCGGACTGCGCGTTGATCCGGTACAGCACGGCGATTTCGGCGGGCTCCGTGCCGTTTTCGATCAGCTTCTTGATGGATCGGGCAACGGCGTTGGCCTCGGCCACCTCGTCGGGATACTCGGAGAACGTCGGCTCGGGACCAGGATCGCGCTGCCCCACCAGGTGCAGCTTGCTGCCCGCCATGCGGCCGCGCGCGGCCGCGATCACCCGATTGGCCAACGACACCACCTGCGGCGTCGACCGGTAATCCCGCTCCAGCCGCACCACCGCGGCATCGGGGAAGCGACGGGAGAAATCCAGCAGGAAACGCGGGGTGGCGCCGGTGAACGAGTAGATCGTCTGGTTGGCGTCGCCGACCACGGTCAGGTCGTCGCGCTCCCCCAGCCAGGCGTCGAGCACCCGCTGCTGCAGGGGCGTGACGTCCTGGTATTCGTCGACGACGAAGCAGCGGTAGCGGTCCCGGAATTCCTGGGCCACCGCGGCGTCGTTCTCGATGGCCGCGGCGGTGTGCAGCAGCAGATCGTCGAAATCCAAGAGTGCCGAGCCGTCCCGGCGGGCCTTGAGCTTCTCGTAGTTCGAATAGACCGCGGCGACCTTGGCGGCATCGAACGGGATGTCGCGACCGACCTTCGCCACCGCGGCACCGTAGGCCTCCGGGGTGATCAAAGATGCCTTGGCCCATTCGATTTCGCCGGCCAGATCGCGAACATCGTCGGTACTGGTCTGCATCCCGGCCCGGTTGGCCGCCTGAGCCACCACGGCGAACTTGCTGTCGAGCAGCTCCCACCCCGTGTCGCCCACCAGGCGGGGCCAGAAGTACTGCAGCTGGCGACGCGCCGCGGCGTGGAACGTCACCGCCTGCACGGCCGCGGTGTTCACCCCCGACTCCTGCCCCAGCGCCCGTAGCCGGCCCCGCATCTCGCCGGCGGCCCGCGCGGTGAACGTCACCGCCAGCACCTGGCTGGGCGCGACATGGCCTGCGGTCACCAGATGCGCGATCCGCCGGGTGATGGTGCGGGTCTTGCCGGTGCCCGCACCCGCCAGCACGCACACCGGGCCGCGGGCGGCCAGCACTGCCTCCCGCTGCTCATCGTCCAGATCACCCAGGGCGGGCGAGGGAGCCTCCAACGGCATGCGGTCCATGATGTCAGGGACCGCTGACACGTCTGGGGGCGCCGTCTACCCCTGCCGGCTCAGCCACTGCTCGAAGGTGGTGGGCGCGAGGCGGGCGCGCTCGCCGGGCAGCATCACATTGCCGGCCATCTCCACCCCGAACACCGACGACCACGTCGGCACCAGCCGCACGTCCCGGCCACGCACCGCCAGGGTTCGCCGCGCCATGTCGACCAGATCCTGCGGCTGCGGACCGGCCACATCGGCGTAGCGTCCCTGCGGCTTCCCCGCGGCGATCTCCGCGAGCACCGCGGCCACGTCGTCCGGGTCGATGGGCTGCACCAGAAGCGGCGCGATCGGCGCGGTGACGCCGTCGGGGCCGTCCTGTTCCGTCCAACCCACCACCATCTCGGCGAAGTCGTGGAACTGCGTGGCAGGCACGACCGTCCACGGCACCGGGCCCGCTTCGATCAGCCGCTCCTGCTCGCGCTTTCCGGCGTAGTGCGGATTTCCCTCGATGCCGTGGATACCGACGATCGACAGCAGGACGTGATGACCGACACCGGCGCGCTCCTCGGCCGCCAACAGATTGCGGGTGGCGGTACCGAGGTGATGCACCGTGCCGTCCCGGTCGACCGGCGGCGTGCTGATCACGTCCACCACCGAGTGCACGCCGACCAGGGCGACGTCGAGGCCTTCGCCGGTCAACAGGTCGACCCCCTGCGAGCGACTGATCGCCACCACCTCATGTCCCGCGCGCTGCAGCTCGGCCACCAGCCGCGCCCCGATGTTTCCCGTCGCGCCCGCCACTGCGATTCGCATGATGCCTCCCGTTCCGTTCGCCGACTATTACGGACTATATAGGTCCGTAATATCTGTAATACGATAACGGGCGTGAAACTTCCCGTGGCCACCGAGTGGGCGCTGCACTGCGCGACGTCGCTGGCGCAACTGGAACCCGGAACCACGGCATCGGCCGGCGACCTCGCCGAGCACTTCGACCTGCCCGCGGCCTACCTCGCCAAGCAGTTACAGGCGCTCACCCGCGCGGGTGTGCTGGCCGCGACGACGGGTCCGCGTGGCGGGTTCCGGCTGGGACGCGCCCCGGCCGACATCACGCTGCTGCACATCGTCGAGGCC
>NZ_LT546208.1:319616-341303 GCF_900078665.2 Mycolicibacterium houstonense
CCGGCCCGCACCCGAAAGTTGTTGGGCCGGCGGGGCTGACGGCGACCGCCACCAGCCCCGCCCCGGTCCGCTCGACACTCAACCCCATTGCCCCCAGCCGAATCCGGCGAGCAGAACCGCGAACCCACCGATCTCCCCGGCGATGAGCAGCACCATCGAGATGTGCATGCCGAGGCTGGGGCGCTCGAACTGATTCGTGGTGTCCCGCCGGACACCGTGGACGATGTAGCTCACGATCGCTGCGAGGAAGAAGAAGACCAGAACCATCGCAGCGGTCAGGTTGACCCAACCCGGCCAGGCGCTGAGCTCGACGAAAACCGCCGTCAGCAGTGTTGCGGACGCGTAGAGCAGCGACGCACGATGAGCGATGTCGACATACGGATGTGCGACATGCGACTCGGAGGTCACCATCTGCCGGTACTTCCACACTCCGAGCGTCAGGGCCAGCAGGAAGATCAAACCGGCCGCGAGCAAGGTCACGGCGGTGGCACTACCCACCACCGGCACAGTGCGATCCACGATGTTCCGTCAGGCCACGGCGAGCAGTCGGCGCAGCTCCTCGCGGCCGCTGTCATCGAGGGGCAGCAGGGGCAGCCGCGGCACTCCGACACCCTGACCCAACAGCTCGAGCCCGCCCTTGACCGTGGTGGGCAGGCCACCGGCCACGATGAACTCCAACAGCGGGCGCAGGTCCTGGTACAACTCCTCGGCCCGGGCCTGGTCCCCAGCACGGATCGCCTCGTAGAGAGCCAGGCAGGGCTCCGGGCGCAGGTTCGGCGCCGCGGTGCACCATCCCTTCGCTCCCGCGTTGAAAGCCTTGAGCGCCAACGGGTTGTTGCCGTTGTAGAACGGCAACCGGCCATCGCTCAACTCGGCGATCCGGTGCATCCGCGACAGGTCGCCGGTGGATTCCTTGACCATGGTGACGTTGTCGATGTCGTTGAACATCTGGACCAACAGTTCGGGCTGCATGTCGATGCCACTGGTGGCGGGGTTGTTGTAGACCATGATGGGAATGCCGATCGCCGCCCCGATCGCCGCGTAGTGCTGGGCGATCTCCCGTTCGGACAGTTTCCAGTACGAGATCGGCAGCACCATCACCGCGTCCGCACCGGACCGCTCGGCGTACTGGGCGCGGCGAATGGTGTTGGCGGTGGTCAGATCTGATGCGCCGATGATGACAGGTACCCGGCGGTCGACCACGCCGATCGTGGTGTCGATGACGGTGTCGAACTCGGCCTCGGTGAGATAGGCCGACTCACCGGTGCTGCCGAGTGGGACGATCCCGTGCGCGCCCCCGGTGACCAGCCGGTCGACCAGGGCTGCGAGCTTGCCGGTGTCGATCTGGTGGTCCGGCGTGAACGGCGTCACCGGATAGGCGAGAATTCCGTGGATTTCGGTGTTGGAGGGCATCGTGGTGTCCTTTTCGTGTAGTTGTGGGCTGGTCGGACGGATCAACTGGTCAGCGCGTCGGGATGGTTGCGGAGCGCCCGGCGGGCGTAATAGGCGAAATTGGCCTGGCTGCGCTTGGGCCGCAACGTCCAGTCGTGAGCCTCACGCGCCAACCGGGGCGGCAGGTCGGCGATCGTTCCGGCCGCCATGGCGGCCAGCTGCAGCTTGGCGCCGCGCTCGATCAGCATCGCCAGCGAGCACGATTCCTCGATGCTGGCCCCGGCGATCACGTGGCCGTGGTGGGCCAGCAGGATGGCCTTCTTGTCCCCCAGTGCGGCACTGATGATCTCGCCTTCTTCGTTGCCCACCGGAACGCCGGGCCAGTCAGCCAGGAAGGCGCAATCGTCGTACAGCGGGGCGATGTCCATCTGCGACACCTGCAACGGAACTTCGAGCATCGACAGTGCGGCGACGTGGAACGGGTGGGTGTGCACAATGCACTGCACGTCGGGCCGCGCGCGGTAGATCCAGCTGTGGAACCGGTTGGCGGGGTTCGCCATCCCTCCGCCTTCGAGAACGTTGAGATCCTCGTCGACGAGCAGCAGGTTGTCTTCGGTGATCTCATCGAAACCCAGCCCGAGGCGTTGGGTGTAGTACGTGCCCGGCTCCTCGGCACGTGCGGTGATCTGGCCGGCCAGGCCCGAGTCGTGGCCGGCGTCGAACAACGCCCGGCACGTCAAGGCCAGCTTCTGCCGCGTCGACAGCGTGGACTCCTCGATATGGGTGGACAACCCATCGAGCGCACGCTGCATCAGAACCTGTTTCGAATCACCAAGCGTGGTGGTCATCTCGGCATTCCTTTCCGTGTTGAGGGACCGGAGACACAACACGAACTGTAGGACACCTTGTGTCCTCTCGTCAACCGTTGTGAACTGGCCGAAATATTCCGCGTGATTAATCACGTTTCCGTCAGGACACTTTGTGTCCTAAGATTGGGCTGCAGATCGAACCATCGAAGAAGGAGTGAAAAGCCATGAAGCACATCGCCACATCCACGGGGTTAGCGATCGGCGCGATCACGAGCTGGCTCACGGTGGGGGCCGCCGTCGGCACCGCCGCCCCCACCGGCCCATCGGCAGCCGAAACGATCGCGCGCCTACAGGCCGACGGCAAGCGGGTGATCGTCAACAAGGTCGGCAACGGCCCACTCAGCGAGTGCACCGTGAGCAACGTCCGCACGGTCGTGGTCCGCCCTCAGGCGAAGACGGTCACCATCCACGGCCTACCGGATTTCGAACCGATCCCCACGGTGCACGTGAACCTCACATGCTGACGGTCCGCCGCCGGAGCCCGGAGCGCGCGCCGTCAGCGATTACGGCCGTACTCGGTGTGGGTGATCACCAGAACCTCACTGGGCGTGCTTCCCCGCTGCCGAAGTTGGTGCGGCAGAGAGGCGTCGAAATAGGCGCAGTCACCGGGCTCCAGGACGACCAACTCGTCCTGGTACCGCAGCTCCACGGTGCCGGCATGGACGAACACCAACTCCTGCCCGGCGTGTTCGGGGTGGGGATGGTCGGCGAACTTGAGTGTCGGCCGGACGATGAACGGCGACATCGTCTTTCCGAGCATTCCCGCGGCCACCGCTTGATACCGGCTGGTCCCCCGCTCGCCGGCGCGGTCGACGGCCAACGTCGTGACCGCCGGATCCTCGGAGAACAACTGCGCGACATCGACCTCGAGCGCGCGGGCCAGCTTCATCGCGACCGCGATCGACGGGGTGGAACGCTGCCGTTCGACCTTCGACAGGTAGCTCTTGGTCAATCCGGTTGCCTCGGCGAGCTGTTCGAGCGTCATACCGCGCTGTTGACGTACAGCGCGCAACAGGGCACTCATCACACCTCCCGCAACAGGCGAACGAACGACATGGCCACATGGTCCCATATGACAGCCGGTGTCATATGGTCGACATTCCGACCGCTAGCCACCGGTGGCGGTGACCAACGCCCACAACTTGTCTGCACCCGCCTGGGTGGCGTAGTCGGTCAGGACCTGGTCCCAGTGGGCCACCGAGCCGTACTCCGAACGCCAGGCCAGCGCGGGCATGGTGAACTCGTGCAGGCGGTGTTCCCGGGTGGTGCCGATCGCGCCGTGCACCTGGTGTGCGTTGCGCACCACCACCGAGGCGGCGTGACCGGCACAGGAACGCGCCACGGCGACAAGGAAATCCAGCTGCGACGCGGACCATTCCGTGCGCAGCGCCTCGGCCAGTGCCCCGTCGGTGGCGGCCCGTGCCAGCGCCGATTCGGCGGCGATGTCGGCAACCAGGTTCTGCACCGCCTGGAACTTCGCCAACGGCCGGCCGAACTGGATGCGTTCGCCGGCGTGGACCACCGACAGCGCCACGATCCGGTCCAGAACGGCGCACACCTGCACCGCGCGCACCAGCGCGGTGCGGCGGGTGAACTGTGCGATCACGGTGTCGGGCACCGAAGTGCCGGTCAATCCCGAGACGTCGGCATGAACGTCGTCGCGAGGTTCGCCCGCGCTGTTGCGGCCCGCCGTCACCGTCAGCGACGTGGTGTCGACATCGGCGACCCGGTAGCCGGTACCGGCCGGCCACAGCACGACCACCCGCTGGGAGTCCGCGGCCCACGGCACCGCACGGGCCACGCCGTCGCCGTCGAGCAGACAGGCCGTGCGGCGAGCATCGTCGACCGGAAGCCCAACGGTCTCCAACAACCAGCACGCCAGTAGATCGTGTTCGGCCAACGGGACCCTCACCCCGTGCCAGGCGGCCGCCCGCAGCAACTCGACCGCCTCGGCCCACCCCGCGCCGCTGCCGCCGGACTCCTCGGACCCGGTGAGCCGGACCAGACCGAGTTCACCCAACTGGTCCCATAATTCGTCCACCGCCTCCCCGGGCGCGTGCGCTTCGCGGTGCGCGGCGAACACCGCCGACATCATCTCGACCAGTTCGGCGTCGACACTCATCTCAACCCCAGTCCCCTCGCAATGACACCCCGCAACACCTCATTGGTGCCGCCACGCAGAGTGAAACCGGGACGTTGCACGACGGCGTCGTCCACCATCGCCCGGTATCCCTCGTCACCGGCATCCCCGAGCACGTCGGCGAAATCGGCGATGTCCCCCTCGGTGGACGTGCCGAGCACCTTGACCACCGCGGCCGCGGTATCGGCCGGTTCATGCCGCTCCAGCGCGCCGGCCACCGCCATCGACATCTGGTGCAGGCCCGTGATGCGACCGAGGTAACGCCCCAGATCCGGGTGGCGTGGCAGTGATCCGTCATTCATGTGCGAGGCCATCTCGGCCAGCACCGGAAACGTAGAAAGGAAGCGCTCGGGACCGCTGCGTTCGAAGCTGAGCTCCGAGGTGACCTGCTGCCAGCCGTTGCCGATGGTGCCGAACACCATGGCATCGGGCACGAACACCTCATCGAGGATCACCTCGTTGAAGTGGTGTTTGCCGTTCATCGAGATGATGGGCCGGATGTCGACGCCGGGGGCACGCAGATCGACGATGAACTGACTGAGGCCGTCGTGCCGGTGGGCCGGATCCACCGGCGCGGTACGCGCCAGGCAGATGAACGCATGTGCCAGATGCGCGCCCGAAGTCCACACCTTCGTGCCGGTGACCGCCCAGCCGCCGTCGACCGGCGCCGCCTTGGTGCGCACGCTGGCCAGGTCCGACCCGGAATCCGGCTCGCTCATCCCGATACCGAAGTAGCACTCGCCTTTCGCAATGGCGGGCAAGAACTTTCGGCGCTGCTCCTCCGTGCCGTACTTCAGCAGCGACGGGACGATCTGGCGGTCGGCGATCCAGTGCGCACCCACCGGCGCGCCCGCCGCCAACAGCTCCTCGGTGACCACGAAACGTTCCTGGTGGCTGCGGCCGTGCCCGCCGTAGGAGACGGGAACCGTCATCCCCAGCCACCCACGAGCGGCCAGCGCCTTGCTGAACTCCTCGTCCCAACCGGTCAGCCAACTGTCGGCGTACCGGCCGATCTTGCCCGCCTGCTGCTGCTCGGCGACAAACCGGCGCACCTCCAACCGCAACTCGTCGAGCAGATGCGGGTCGCCTGCCACCGGCGGCACCAATCGGGTCATGTTCAGCTCCGTCCCACTGCGGATTAGCAACTTACCGCCGGTCGGCGGAGACCTGCGTCACCGCCGGGCATGGACGACGCCTGGGCTACGTTAGATGCACTATGACTGCTACACCGACCGCCCTGACCATGTACACCACCACATGGTGCGGCTACTGCAGGCGGCTCAAGACCGCGCTGAAGGCAGAAGGCATCGAGTGGACCGAGGTCGACATCGAGCAGGATCCGGCCGCAGCCGAGTTCGTCGGTTCCGTCAACGGCGGCAACCACGTGGTGCCGACCGTGAAGTTCGCCGACGGGTCGACGCTGACCAACCCGACCATCAAGCAGGTCAAGGCCAAGCTCGGCTGACGACGTCCCGGCGTGCGGCCCCGGTCAGTCCAGGGCCGCCCAGGATTCGATGATCTCGCGGGCGATCGAGATCGACCCCGGCAACAACAGCCGCGACGGCGATTCGCCGTCGAGCGCGCTCCAGTCACCCTGATCCAGCGCCTCCCGGACCTCGGCCCGGGTGAACCAGTCGGCCTCGGCGATCTCGCCGTCATTGAACGAGAACGGCTGCTCCGGGTCGCCGATGGCGTGGAACCCGACCATGAGTGACCGCGGGAACGGCCACGGCTGGCTGCCCAGATACTGCACGTCGGTGACCGTGAGGCCGATCTCCTCGGCGATCTCACGCACCACGCAGGTCTCGAACGATTCGCCTGCCTCGACGAATCCGGCCAGGATCGAGAACAACCGCTCCGGCCACAGCGTCTGCCGGGCCAGGACCGCGCGGTCGTAGCCGTCATGCACCAGGCAGATCACCGCGGGGTCGATCCGCGGGAATTCCTCATGCCCGGTCAGCGGGTCGACCCGCGACCAACCGCCCTTCGCCGATTTCGTCGCCGCACCGTCCACCGCGCTGAACCGGGCCCGGTCATGCCAGTTCAGCAACGCCGTCGCGGTGGCCACCAGTTGGGCGCTGACGTCGTCGAAGACGTCCCCGGCGCGGCGCAGATCGAGCACCTCGGTCGGCGCATCCGGATCCTCGGGCGCCTCCAGCGCACTGCGGACACCCCAGACATGACGCCCGTCGCCGAGCCGGCCCAGGAACACCGCGTGCTCCGGCGGCTTGTCGGCGGCCAGGGCGGAGGCCTTGCCGAGCACCACCTGACCACCCGAGATCAGCACCTGGTTGCGCCGGTCGACGCGCAGCAGCAGGGCGTCCTTCCAGCCCTCGGTCGCGGCGTCGACGTCGGTGCGCAGGGCATCGGCCCGGTCAGCGCCGACCCGCGACAGCAGAGGAACGTTCCGCAGGCCGAAACTGAGGCGACGCGGACTCATCGCTCGGCGTCCGCGCTGCGGATGTAGAGCAGCCGGTCACCGGCCTCCAGCGCGTCGACCTCCGGTGCATCCACCCGCACCAGACGGCCCTCCCGCACGACGCCGAGCACGATGTCGTGCAGATGCCGCGGCGAGCCGCCCTCCTCCTTGGGGGTGACCTCCCGTTCGGCGATGGCGAACCCGGCGTCCGGCGTCAGCAGGTCCTCCATCATCTCCACCACGCTGGGGGTCTGGGTCGCGATGCCCAGCAGCCGGCCGGCGGTCTCCGACGACACCACCGTGGAGTCCGCGCCGGACTGCTTGAGCAGATGCAGGTTGTCCGATTCCCGCACGGCGGCGATGATCTTGGCCTTCGGCGCCAATTCCCGCGCGGTCAGTGTCACCAGCACGGCACTCGCATCGTTGTCCGCGGCCACGATGATCGACTTGGCGTGCTGAGCACCGGCCAGCCGCAACACCGAAGAATTGGTGGCGTCGCCGTGCACCGTGACCAGTCCCGCGCCCTTGGCGCGTTCCAGCGCGGCGGCGTCCTCGTCGACGACCACGATGTCGGCCGGGGAGACCTCATCCCCGACCATCGCGGCAACCGCCGTTCGGCCCTTGGTGCCGTATCCGACGACGACGGTGTGGTTACGCACTTTGTTCCTCCATCGCTGAATCTTCAGCGCCTGCCGGGATTGGGTGGTCAGGGTTTCCACGGTGGTACCGATGAGCACGATCAGGAACGCCACCCGCAGCGGCGTGATGACCAGGACGTTGACCAGCCGCGCCGAATCGGTGTATGGCGTGATGTCGCCGTAGCCGGTCGTCGACAGCGACACCGTGGCGTAGTACAGGCAATCCAGGAACGACAGCGGGTTGTTCTCATCCGGGAGGCTGTCGACGTCGCGGTACCCGTACCGGTCCGCGTAGACGATGAGCACCGCGGCGAACAACGCCGCCAACGCGTACAGCACCCGCATGAAGATCTTGCGTGCCGGGCTGACGAACGGTTCGGGGATGCGCAGAACATCGACCAGCGCGGCATCCGGGCGCGAAGTCAGGTTCGAGTCGATCGCGGCGAGCCGGCGCCGCAGCCTGCCTTTAGCCACGCGACCCCATCATCGAGCAAAGCACCCCGGGGCGTGCCGGGATCGTTCCGATCAGACGCACGCCACAATGTAACCATGACCGCACCCGAGGCTCAGCGGATCTCCGCCGCACCCGCCGCCCGACGCATGGCGGCCCTGCTCCTGGGCATGGGCACCCTGCATTTCGTGGCGCCCAAACCCTTCGACACCATCATCCCGGCCGAGCTGCCCGGCAGCCCGCGCTTCTACACCTATGCCTCCGGCGTCGGCGAGCTGGCCACCGGCGCGCTGCTCGCCGCGCCTCGCACCCGACGGTTGGGGGCGCTGGCCGCGGTGGCTCTCTTCCTCGCCGTGTTCCCCGGCAACCTGAACATGGTCCGGCTGTGGTGGGACAAACCGTGGCCGATGCGGATCGTCGCGATCGCCCGGCTGCCGTTGCAGATCCCGATGATCACCTCCGCACTTCGGGTGTACCGCAACTCCTGACCCAGCCGTCAGAACGCCTGGGCACCAACGTGTTCAAATCGGCGATCAGCCGACGTCGCTGTCGGTGCCACCCGCCGCGGTGGCCGACGGATCGGTGAGCAGGGCGACGATCTCGTCCTCCCCGGGCAGCCACTCGGGGCTGATGGTCTGCCCCGATCGCACGTAGTGGAACGCCGCCCACACGGATTCCGGAGCGCAGCCGCGCAGCGCGGCCCAGGCCAGGCGGTACACCGCGAGCTGAACCGAAGCCTGGGCCAAGGCTTCCGGCGTCGTCGGTGGCTCGCCGGTTTTCCAGTCCACGACGGTGGTGGTGCCGTCGTCGTGCGCGAACACCGCGTCGATGCGGCCGCGGACGATGGTGGTTCGGGCCTGCCCGATCACCATGTCGAACGGGACCTCCACCTCGATCGGGGTACGCGCCGCCCACGGAGACATGACGAACGCGTCCTGCAACTCGGACAGTTCGGCCGCCCCGGCGCGTCCGCTGTCGCTGTCCACCGCACCGGGCAGGTCATCGAGATCGAACAACCGCTCGGAGTGGAAGAACCGCTGCACCCATTCGTGGAAAGCGGTGCCCAGCAAGGCGTTCGGGTCCGGACGTTGGGGCAGCCGCCGGCGCAGACGCTGCAGGGCGGCCTGACGGTCACGACTCAGCTCCACCAGTGTGCTCACCGACAGCTGACCGGGTAGTTCAACCGGGGCAACCTGGGCGCCACGTTCCCGCTCGGCCAGAAGCGCATCGACGTCGGCCGCCCAGCCCTCCCGGTCGACCGCACCTGGCGCGTCGTCGTTACGGCCGTCGCCGCCTGCCAGTGCTTGCTCTTGTGCCTGCGTCACGAGCGCCGCTCCCCGGCCGACGTCGGACAGCCGGGCGGGCTCCGCGGGCCAGATCGCCTCGATCACCTTGTCCCGCAACGGGTTTATTTCACCGGCCGCCGGTTCGGCAGCCCACTGCTCGATCTGGCCGCACGGCCGGCCCTTAGCGTCGGCGTCCTCGATGATCGCCTTGATCTCGCACAGGAAGTCCGACGGCCCGCGCGGCTTGCTCTCGGTGGCGCCCCAGTGATNGGGTTGGCCCCCTGCGCCACCGCGCCGTGGTAGGTCCGGGCCAGATGGTCTGCCACCCAATCACGTTCGGTGTCGACATCGTTCAGCAAGGCGCACCGGATGGTGCCCGGCGCGGCGTCGGGCCGGGGGCGCAGCTCGTGCACGGACACCGAGCGCTGCCGCGCCTCTGCCGAGACGGCGTTGGCCAGGTGCAGGGCACTCGGCGGATTGCGCCAGCTGGTCCGCAGTTCCAGGGTCGGCGCCGGCGTGCCGTCCGCGTGCGGGAAGTCCGTGGTGAACCTCGGCAGGTTGGTCGCCGATGCGCCCCGCCAGCCATAGATGGACTGGATCGGATCGCCCACCGCGGTCAAGGCCAGCCCGTCGTCGACGCCTCCGCCGAACAGCGAGGACAACGCCACCCGCTGGGCGTGCCCGGTGTCCTGGTACTCGTCGAGCAGCACCACCCGGTACCGCTGCCGCAACTGTTCGCCGACCTGTGGGAAACTCGCCGCCAGCCGGGCCGCCGCCGACATCTGCATGCCGAAATCCATCACCTTGTCGGCCCGCATCCGCTGGTGCAGCGCGTCGATCAGGGGCACCAGCTCGGTGCGTTCGGTCTGGGTGGCCAGCATCTTCAGCAGCCACTGGCTCGGCCCGCGGTCGCGTTGGTAGGGCCCGGCCGGAAGGGTGTGCACCAGCCGCTCGAGCTCCACGTGGGTGTCGCGCAGCTGGTCGGTGTCCACCAGATGCTCGGCGAGTGCGCCGGCCAGCCGCAGCACCATGGCGGTGACCGCCGCCGGGGTCTTCTCGATGGCCAGCTCACCCGGATGCGCGCACACCACCTCGAAAGCCAGTTGCCACAGCTCGGTTTCGCTGAGCAGCCGGGTGTCGGGTTCGACCGGGAGCAGCAGGCCGTGCTCGCGCAGCAAGGTACCGGCGAACGCGTGATAGGTGCTGACCGTCGCTATCTCGTCGGCGTCACCGGTCACCGGCATCAGGCCGGTGCCTGCCAGCCTGGCCAACCGGGTGCGCACCCGGCGCAACAACTGGCCCGCGGNTGGCGCGTCGTCGTTACGGCCGTCGCCGCCTGCCAGTGCTTGCTCTTGTGCCTGCGTCACGAGCGCCGCTCCCCGGCCGACGTCGGACAGCCGGGCGGGCTCCGCGGGCCAGATCGCCTCGATCACCTTGTCCCGCAACGGGTTTATTTCACCGGCCGCCGGTTCGGCAGCCCACTGCTCGATCTGGCCGCACGGCCGGCCCTTAGCGTCGGCGTCCTCGATGATCGCCTTGATCTCGCACAGGAAGTCCGACGGCCCGCGCGGCTTGCTCTCGGTGGCGCCCCAGTGATGGCCGGAGATCAGCAAGGTGTCCTCGGACCGGGTGATCGCGACGTAGAGCAACCGGCGTTCCTCGTCGATGCGACGCTGGTCGAGGCTGCGCTTGTGGTCGGAGATCTTGTCCGACAGGATCTTCCGGTCGTTGATGTCGGAGGTGTCCAGGACCGGCACCCCCAACTCCGACTCCGTGGCCCGATCGCCGCGCAACAGCGGCGGCAGGTCNTAACGGCGCGGATTCACCTGCCATCTCGGCCAGCTCGGTGCAGAACGGCGACGGCAACAGCGATTCGTCGCCTCCGTCGCTGTCGACCGCGGTCACCAGCAGCCGGCGACGGGCCCGGCCCATGGCCGCCATCAACAAGCGTCGCTCCTCGGCGAGCAGCGGTGCCCTGGTCGACACCGCACGGTCGGCCGGCGCCGCCACACCGTCGAGGACGTCGACGAGATTCTGTGTTCCCAGGATGCCACCGCGCGGAATCGTGTTGGGCCACAAGCCCTCCTGGACGCCGGCGATCACCACGAAATCCCATTCCCGGCCCAGCGCGGCATGGGCGCTGAGCACCGACACGGCCTGGGCATGGGGGTCGGCATCCGATGCCGAGATCGACGTTCCCAGCGCCGCGACGTGGTCGACCAGACCACGCAGCGAGGCCCCCGCCGTGCGCGCCACGTATTGGTCGNAGCGCGGCGGACAGTTCGGCCGGGCTGTACCGCACAGTGGGCTGCACGGTGCCCGTCATGACCGGTCCCCGGTCGCCTGGGCCGGGCATGAGGACCGCACCGGGCAGTTAGAGCAGCCGTCGTTGACCCGGGCCACGAAATGCGGCCCGGCCGTGGCGGCCGCGGCGCTGCCCACGGCGCCCAGCCAGTCGGCACGGGTGTCGGGTGTCATCGGATCCTGTTCGCGTTCGGTGGCACCGGCTGCACCGGCCTTGCCCAGGTATACCAACCGCCCACCACCCGGTTGCGCCCCGTGCGGCAACAGGCCGGCCGCCACCGCGAGCTGGTAGGTGGCCAGCTGAGCGTGCTTCTGCGCATCGTCCTTGGTGACCGGGCTCTTGCCGGTCTTGAGGTCGACCACCACGAGCCGATCCGCCCGGTCCCGCTCGAGACGATCCAACCGGCCGCGCACCCGAACCCCCGGACCCTCGGACCCAGGTTCGACGATCACTCCGTCGACATCGATCTCGGTGGCCACCTCGGTCAGTTGGTCACGCGTGTCGGCCCGCCACCGGGTGAAGGTCTCCAGCATCGCCCGGTGCCGCGACAACTCATTGTCCGAATACCACTTGGCCTCGAAAGGTAGGTCTTCCCAGACCTTTTCCAGGTCGTTGATCAACTGGCTCTCGGTCTTGCCGGAATCGGAGACCAGCGCGTGCAGCAACGACCCCACCGTCGAACGGACGTCGCGGCCGTCGCTGCCGCCGTGCCGCTCCAGCAGCCACCGCAACGGGCAATCGGTGAGCATCTGCAGCGTCGACGGCGACAGGGTGACCACGTGTTCGGAGTCCGACCACAGCGGCTCCTCGGTGGACAGGGCGGTCATGCCGTGCCATTGCGACGGGTCGGCGCCAGGTACGCCGGCGGCGGCCAGCCTGGCCAATTGCGCTGCCGCACAGGCCCGGGACTCGTCGTCAACCGTGCCCTCCGGTGCGCACACCACGGCGCGCAGCCGGCCGACCACGGCCGAGGGCACCAACACCCGCGGCGCCGCCAGCGGCGGTAACGGCGCGGATTCACCTGCCATCTCGGCCAGCTCGGTGCAGAACGGCGACGGCAACAGCGATTCGTCGCCTCCGTCGCTGTCGACCGCGGTCACCAGCAGCCGGCGACGGGCCCGGCCCATGGCCGCCATCAACAAGCGTCGCTCCTCGGCGAGCAGCGGTGCCCTGGTCGACACCGCACGGTCGGCCGGCGCCGCCACACCGTCGAGGACGTCGACGAGATTCTGTGTTCCCAGGATGCCACCGCGCGGAATCGTGTTGGGCCACAAGCCCTCCTGGACGCCGGCGATCACCACGAAATCCCATTCCCGGCCCAGCGCGGCATGGGCGCTGAGCACCGACACGGCCTGGGCATGGGGGTCGGCATCCGATGCCGAGATCGACGTTCCCAGCGCCGCGACGTGGTCGACCAGACCACGCAGCGAGGCCCCCGCCGTGCGCGCCACGTATTGGTCGGCCACATCGAACAGCGCCGTCACCGCGTCCAGATCCCGGTCGGCCTGTGCCCCGATCGTGCCGCCGCGCTCGCTGGCGGCCAACCAGCGCGGCTGCAACCGGCAGGCGTTCCAGGCCTGCCACAGCGTGTAGCGCGGATCGGCGCCGTCACGCTCGCTACGGCGCGCGGCAGCCAGTACCGACCGCAACCGGCGCAGCGGCTTGGCATGTTCGGCCGACAGGCCGGCCGGTTCCGACTCGATCGCCGCGACCAACAGTTCGGTGAAATCCCGGGGCGGAGTGGAGCCGTCGGCGCGACGCAGCGCGCGGCGCAACTGACGCAGCGTCACCGGATCCACGCGTCCGATCGGGCCGGTGAGCAGCGCGACGGCACTGTCGCCGTCCAGGTGCCCGGCTGCCGTCGTCGCCAACACGGTCAACAGGGCCGCGACCGCGGGTTGTTGTGCGAGGCCGAGATCGGTGCCGGTGGCCTGCACCGGCACCCCGGCCGCGCTCAGCGCCCGGGCCAACCCCGCGCCGACCCGCGGAACGGACCGCACCACCACGGCCATCTCGGACCAGGGCACCCCGTCGACCAGATGCGCGCGCCGCAGCGCATCGGCGATGTAGGTGTTCTCGGCGTGTGGCGTGGCGGCCAGACGCACCTCCAGCGCACCCTCTCCGTGTTCGGGGTTGCCGTCCAACTGTCGGCCGGCGCCGACACCGGGCAGCCGGCGGGCGATGCCCGAGATCGCCGCGGCGATCGCGGGTGCGCAGCGGTGTGACCGGGTGAGGGTGATCGCGGGAGCATCCATNAGATGTGTATAAGATACGGTTCCGGGCGCCCCGCCGAACGGCCCAGCCGTTGCAGGGCTCGCGGATCCACCCCGCGCTCGGTGCAGCGGGCCATCAGGTCGCGCAGCTCGGTGGCGAAACCGGCGGTGCTCAACGCCGGCCACAGCTGCTCGGGCCAACCCACCGGTGAATTCGGGCCGTCCTCCAGGTCGCCGGCCAGCAGCTCGCGGATGATGCCGTCCTGTTCGGCGGTGGTGATCAGGCGCGGCGGCGGGTCACCGTTGCGCTGGGCGGCCAATCGCAGCAGTGCGAACGCATAGGAGTGCACGGTGCGCACCAGTGGCTCCCGCACGACACCGTGGGTGCCCGCCCCGAGCATCCTGGCGGTGATGGCGGCCCTGGCCTCGCCACGCAACCGGGCCGACCCGGTCAGCAGCAACACCGATTCGGGATCGGTGCCCGCGGTGATGTGCTCGACCGCGGTGCTGATCAGCAGTGAGCTCTTGCCCGTGCCGGGGCCGCCCAGCACCCGGACCACGCCGCCACGTCCCGGTGCCAGCAGCTCGGTGCCTGCCAGTGCGGATTCGACGTGTGGTGTGGTCATGGAAGGCATGACACCAGAGGGGACCGACAAGTAGCGGAGCGGATTGGAGCGAATGGGACCGACAAGTAGCGGAGCGGATTGAGCCCGCTTTAGCGCTATTGGCCGCACCGGCGCGGGAAGCCAGATACTTTCTGCAGTTGCCGTGTGTGACCGTGATACCGTTTTGGCCACAGACCAACGCTTTCTGGTGTACAGGTTCGGGGAAGTCGCGGAAGAGTTACGAGTGGAACCGGTGGCAGTGTCGACCGCTGCCGATCGAATTGATACGGCTGCTAAGGGTTTACGGCGACCGTGACATGATGCCCCATAGCGTCGAGCAGCACGCACAAATCCTCAGGGGCCTGCTCGACACCCCGCCCCAAGCCGGAGCCAGCAATACCCGCATGGCCCGAGGGCGCAGCATAGGCCGCATGAACGGATGCCCATGATGCTACGAATGGCCAGGAAAACCTTCGCCATTGTTACAGCAACAGCGTGTCTCTTGACCGGATGTTCCGGCCACCAAGAACCGTCTTCTGCCCCTGCGGTCGCAAAAAATATGTTCCCGAACTGGCCCAGTGATTTCAATGGTTTCCGGTTCCGATGGACAGCACAACCCGGGATAGACCTGCGTACCGGCCCCGCCATACCCGTGCGCGCCTACCTAGAATCCTATCGAATTGGATCGATGACAAAATCGTCACCGAATGTCTATCCCGGGTTTGAGCGGGCCCTGCCCGATCTTCTCGACCCTCGAGCCGGCAGTACTGAGGAGTGGCTCAATCTGCCATTGGAGGTGAGATGGATGATTCCCTCAAGCAATAGGAATCTCAATTACGTTGAGGGACCGTTCTTCGGCAACCATTACTTCCACATGATGGAACTCTCCCCGCTCACAGACGGCTACCTGGCCCACGTATGCGAGGGCAAATACAACGTCTTTGCCCCGGCCATCAAACAGCGTGAAAAATATGCCTCAGTGCTGAGTTCTCCGAGTGGCAAACTGGATGTCGTTAAGCTCGAACACTCGGTAACTCTGTGGCGGATTGAACTCAAGAACGGCGATGGTGCGACTGTTGGTATGCAACCTCAAACCGGCAGGAACCCCGCACCCATCGGTGACGTGTTCGGACATTGGAAAATTACCGGCGCCTCACCAGGAGGCTACTGGGGCCACGTCGGGAAACCCACCCACACGCCGCAAGATCCGGACTATGTCCACATGGAACAACAGTGCCGTGACGTCATGCCCCACAACACTGCGCAGCGAGCCCAGATCCTCGTGAGTGTTCTCGACACCCCACCCCAAGCCGAACCAGCAGTACCCGGATGGCCCGACAGCACAGTTTGACACCTCCGACCCGAACCGCCTGGGCCGCTTTACGCCACCGGCGCAACCAACGCCAAGAGCGCACGCGATCGCCAAGCCAGCACAATCTCGCCGGGCGCCCGACAAGTAGATCCCCACAAACCGTCAGCCCAACCTCCTGGCAGCATGAACGGATGCCCGCCGAGAAGTTGCATGTTCACCGCTACGGACCCGCCGAGCCACCCGGGCTACTGCTCATCCACGGGTTGACCGGACACGGCCAACGCTGGAAGACGCTGGCCGAGCAGCACCTGCCCGAGGTGGCCGTGCTCGCCCCCGATCTGCTCGGTCATGGTCGCTCGTCGTGGTCGGCGCCGTGGACGCTGGATGCCAACGTCGATGCCTTGGCGGCGCTGCTGGATCGCCCGACGCTGGTGGCCGGGCATTCGTTCGGTGGTGCGGTGGCGCTCAATCTCGCTGCGGCGCACCCGGATCTGGTCAGCGGCCTGGTGCTGCTGGACCCGGCGGTCGAGCTCGACGGCGAATGGATGCGTGAGATTGCAGACAGCATGATGGCTTCGCCCGATTACCCCGACCGCGCCGAGGCACGCGCCGAGAAGGCGAACGGTTCCTGGGGTGACGTGGCGCCGGCCGAGTTGGACCGCGACCTCGACGAGCATCTGATCGAACTGCCCGGCGGCCGCGTCGGGTGGCGCATCAGCATCCCGGCCATGATGTCCTATTGGAGCGAGCTGGCCCGCCCGGTTGCACTGCCGCGCAAGGGCACTCCGACGGTTCTGGTCCGTGCCACCCGCACCAGTCCGCCCTATGCGCGCGAGGGTCTGATCAGCGCTCTGCGTGGGCATCTGGGCCCGGATTTCACTCTGCTGGACTGGGATTGCGATCACATGGTGGCCCAGGCTAAACCCGGCGAGACGGCGAAGTTGCTTCTCGAGCAGCTGGGCTGACGATGCCTGCCGTCACCGAGGAGCAGGTGGAACTGGTGCGGGCATTGGTCGCCGCGATCCCGTCGGGGCGGGTCAGCACCTACGGCGACATTGCCCACGCCGCAGACCTTTCCAGCCCACGGATCGTCGGCTGGATCATGCGGACCGATTCGTCCGACCTGCCGTGGCACCGGGTGATCCCGGCATCGGGGCGCCCGGCCCCGCATCTGGCCACCCGGCAGTTGGAGCGGCTGCGCGCCGAAGGCGTGCTGGCCGTCGACGGCCGGGTGCGCCTGGCCGAGTATCGGCACACCTTCTAGCCGGAAAAGCTCAGAGGATCAGCCGGACCAGCGAGGCCGTGCGGGCCAGGCCAGGGAACGCCGCCGCGGTGGACCGCGGGTGCAGTGCATGCACGGCCAGCCGGAAGATCAACGCCCGCAACAACATCTGCGGCCATTCAGGGAGCGAATCCCACCGCTCGATCAGGCCGTCGTCGGCGTCACCCCACGACAGCGCGTCGACCACCACCACACCCGCGGCCCACGGCGCCGGACGCCAGTATGGGGTGATGTCGGTGATCCCCGGCGCGGCCGTGCCCGCGAAAAGCACTGTGCCGTAAAGGTCACCGTGGACCAGCTGGCTGGAGCTCTTGGTCGGCCTGCGCAGGGTCGCTAGCTGATTGATCAGCTCGACGGAGCGCTGGCCATCGGCCGATCCGGGCGAAACCCTGGCCCCGGGCGGCAGCGAATGGAGCGGACGGTCCTCCCAGGCAGCCCGGTCGGCAGCGATGAACACGTCGACGTCGGCCCACGGTGCCACCGGCGGTTGGGTGAGGAAACGTGGTCGCTCCAGCTTCGAGGTGGCCTCGTGCAAACGCACTGCCGCCGACACCACTTCGTCGTGCCGCGGTTCCGGCGTGCCCGCCACGAACGTGTCGGCCCGCCAGCCGGCCACCACATAGCGGCCGTCGGTCGAGCGCACCGGGCGCGCCAGGCGCACCCCGTCCACGAACAGCGATTCACGCACTTTGGCCGACCACGCCGCCCTGGCGTGATCGGGAACCATCGACATCACCACTTCGCCGCAGCGCCAGCCACCCTCCCAGCTCGAGCCGAGCGGTACCGGGCGCACCCCGGACAGGCCGAACGCCGCCAGCACATGTTCCGGCGGCCGTTCCACACTCACAGCCTCAGCCTAAGCGGTTAACCGGCTAACGAGCCGTCAGTACATCACCATGTCGGGTTCGAGTTGCTTGGCCCAGGCCACAATTCCGCCCTGCAGGTGCATCGCGTCGGAAAAACCGGCCTTCTTCACGATGGCGAGCACCTCGGCCGACCGGATGCCGGTCTTGCAATACAGCACCGGGGTTCGGTCCACCGGGAGTTTTGCCAGTGCGTCACCGGATTCGAACGTCGGCTTCGGAATGAGCTCGGCGCCCTCGATGTGATTGATATCCCACTCGACGGGTTCGCGGACGTCGATCAGCGCCAACGGCTTCCCGGAGTCGATCAGCTCCTTGAGCTCCAGCGGGGTGACCGTGGAATCCGCCGCGGCGGCCGCGGCTTCGTCCGACACCACACCGCAGAACGCCTCGTAGTCGATCAGCTCGGTGATCTTCGGCGTCGACGGATCCTTGCGGATCCGGATGGTGCGGTACGACATCTCCAGCGCGTCGTAGACCATCAAGCGGCCCAGCAGAGGCTCGCCGATACCGGTGATGAGCTTGATCGCCTCGGTGCCCATCACCGACGCGATCGAGGCGCACAGGATGCCCAGCACGCCACCCTCGGCGCACGACGGCACCATGCCCGGTGGCGGCGGCTCGGGGTAGAGATCGCGGTAGTTCAGGCCCAGTCCGTCCGGGGCGTCCTCCCAGAACACCGACACCTGGCCCTCGAACCGGTAGATCGACCCCCAGACGTAGGGTTTGCCGGCCAGTACGGCGGCGTCGTTCACCAGGTAGCGGGTGGCGAAGTTGTCGGTGCCGTCCAGGATCAGGTCGTACTGGCTGAACAGCTCCACGGCATTGTCGGGCTCCAACCGGAACTCGTGCAGATTGACCTGCACCAGCGGGTTGATCTCCAGGATCGATTCCTTGGCGCTCTGCGCCTTGGACTTCCCGATGTCGGATTGGCCGTGGATGATCTGGCGCTGCAGGTTGGACTCGTCGACCACGTCGAACTCGACGATGCCGATGGTGCCGACCCCGGCCGCGGCCAGGTAGAGCAGTGTCGGCGACCCGAGCCCGCCGGCCCCGATCACCAGCACCTTGGCATTCTTCAGCCGTTTCTGCCCGATCACGCCGACGTCCGGGATGATCAGGTGCCGGCTGTAGCGCGTCACCTCTTCACGGGTCAGCTCAGCGGCCGGCTCAACCAACGGCGGTAACGACACGTCCAAATTCGCGGACACCGGATGTCTCCTCAGTCTTTGTGGTCACTTCATCGTCCCAGCTGCTCGTACCCACAACGGTAATCCGGTGTCGATGCTTCCCACTCCCGGGCCACCACGACCGCGTGCCGGGAACCCGGACGTCGCGGCCTCGGCGCGCAGCGGGATCGTCACCGCGGCGGGCGCGGTCAGGCGATCGGGTAGGGCCAGGGATTGAATCTGCAGGTCAGGCCGTCGGCCTTGACGGTCTCCGGGTCGAATTTGGCCGCGTCGTCGTTGGACGTGGAGAAGGTCTGCTGCATCATGATCGGCGCCAGCTGCCCGTTGGCCTCGCAGGCCTCGTGCCGCTGATAGCCGATGGCGTGACCAACCTCATGGTTGATCAGGTACTGCCGGTAGGAGCCGATGTCTCCCTGGAAGGGCACCGCGCCGCGGACCCACCGCGCCTCGTTGACGAACACCCGGGGCTGATGCCCGTCGAAGGACGGGTTGTAACAGGACGCTTCCAGCTGGATGTCGTACCCGCAGCCCTCGCGCACGGTCATCGGGGAGGTCAGCGACACCCGGAAATCGGGCTCGACGCCGCTGCTCTCGTCCACCCGGGTGAAGGCGAACAGACCGTTGTGGGTCCAGCTCTTGGGGTTGGCGAGGGTCTCGCTGACCATGCGGGCGAATCCCTCGTCACCGCCGAACGAGGTGGTGTCGACGCCGTCCTCGACCTCGACGGTGTAGGTGAACGATTTCGTCGTGCCCTCGCCGACCTTGGGGGTGGTGCCTGGCACGATCCGCCAGGTCCGGTTGCCCGCCTCGGTGTACGCGCCACCTGCGGGCAGGATGCCGGTGGGCAGGCTGGCGTCGAACTGGGTCAGGCCCTTGGGCGGCGCACCGATGATCGCGGTGCCTGCCGCATCAATGGTGGGCGGGCCCTGCACGGGACCTTCCTCGTCCTGGGCGGAATGCGGCGCGCTCGTGCCGGTGATGGTCTGGTAGATCACCACCACGGTCAACACGATGAGCACGGGTAACGCGTATGCGCGCCAGCCGTAGGTCGACACGAAACGGCCGATCCACGTCTGCTTGCGCCAGTGCTGGTGGTCATCCCGGTTGGACCGGGCGCGCCCTGAATCGGAGGCAATCGGATCTCGCTGGGCGCGCAGCGGTTCCCGCCACTCGTTGCGCAGCGCCGGGACGCGGCCACCCCCGCGACGTCCCGGGTCGTAGGTCACCGGACCAGAATGGCACACGCTCCTGTGGATCGGATCGGAGCGCAGCGATGCCGTGACCGGGCCGGTGTCATTTCGAAACCCACGACGTTTCGCGACCCACCGCGCGACGGAAAGAGCGCGCGACGGTAGTAGTGTCGGTGCGATCAGCGGCTCGGATGAACATGTCCAAGTGCGCCAGAGCAATACAGATTGAGGACCTGATGAGCGATCTCGCCAACACCGCCGAGAGGAGAGGTGACAAGCCGGCGACCGGTGGCGGTCGGCGCGGCAATCGCCTGCCTCGTGACGAGCGGCGGGGCCAGCTCCTGGCGGCCGCCAGCGAGGTCTTCGTCGACCGGGGGTACCACGCCGCCGGGATGGACGAGATCGCCGAACGCGCAGGCGTGAGCAAACCGGTTCTCTATCAACACTTTTCGTCGAAGCTTGAGCTGTACCTGGCGGTACTGCAGCGCCACGTCGACAATCTGGTGTCCGGCGTGCGCCAGGCCCTGCGCACCACCACCGACAACCGGCAGCGGCTGCGCGCGGCGGTGGAGGCGTTCTTCGACTTCATCGAGCACGACAGCCAGGGCTACCGGCTGATCTTCGAGAACGACTATGTCAGCGAGCCACAGGTGGCGGCACAGGTGAAGGTCGCCACCGAGGCCTGCACGGATGCGGTGTTCGATCTGATCAGCCGCGATTCCGGCCTCGAGGCGCACCGCGCCAGGATGATCGCGGTCGGGTTGGTGGCCATCAGCGTCGACTCGGCGCGGTACTGGCTGACCAACGACCGGCCGATCGACCGGAACACCGCCGTGGATGGCACGGTGCAGTTCGCCTGGGGCGGACTGTCACACGTGCCACTCACCCGGTCCTGAGCTCAGGCGGATTCCGCCCCAACCCCGAAACCGACCCGGCGCACGTCGGCGGCGCCGATCTCGACGTAGGCGATCCGGCTGTTCTGCACCAGGAATCGCCGACCCTTCTCATCGGTCAGCGCCAGCACACCCGAGTCCTTGGCAAGTGCCTCGGTGACCTGCTGCTCCACCTCGCTGGGCGTCTGCGCGCTGTTGAAGGTCAGCTCGCGCGGGCTGTCCGTGACACCGATTTTGACCTCCACGCTGGACCCTTCTTTCTTTTCTCGCGTCGTTGTCGACTTCCCTGAGCAGGCTAGTAGACGTCGGCACTCGGCCGCCGCCAGCGGGGGCGGCACAGCGGTACGCCGTGCGCGAAACGCAGATATCGAACCGAGTCCTGACCGTGACCGACACACCCCACGCTCAACCTCATCCGTCACTTCTGCCTCGATAGCATCAGGGCCGACATTGGATGAGACGACTGGGACGGCAGCATGACCAGGCAATATTCGCCATACGACACCACGCCGACCGAGCGCTTCGGGGACCGCCCGTATGAGCCCGGCGGCTACGCCGGGTACGCCGGATACACGCCCGACTACCAAACCGACTACCGGTCGGACTACCGGTCCGACTACCCCGCCGATCCGGATGCCG
>NZ_LT546208.1:341420-458711 GCF_900078665.2 Mycolicibacterium houstonense
GCGCCCGAACCCGCCGCGCCGCCTGCCGTGGCGGCCCCGCCCGCGCCGAATGCGAACCCGAACGCCGTCACCTACCAGGTGACCGGAAACCGCCAGCTCATCGACCTGGTGACGATCGTCTACACCGACGCCCAGGGCGCCCTGCAGACCGACATCAACGTGGCACTGCCCTGGACCAAGACCGTGGTGCTGAACCCGGGCGTGACGCTCAAGTCGGTGACCGCGACCAGCGTCGCCGGTCAGCTCAACTGCACGATCACCGACGCGTCGGGCGCGGTGCTGGTCTCGCAGGCCAACAACAGCATGATCACCACCTGCACGCAGTGACGCGGTTGGGCCTGGCGTCAGGCCAGGCCCAACTCCTGCATGCGGGCCTGGTGGGTGCTCTGCAACCGGCCGAAGAACTCGGCGAGCTGGGTCAGGCCCTCTCCGCTGGACATCACCAGGTCCACCAATTCGTCGTGATCGGCCAGCACGTACTGCGCCTGGGTGACCGCCTCACCGAGGAGGCGGCGCGCCCACAGCGCCAGCCGATGCCGCTGACGGTCGCTGGCGGTCACCGCCGCGCGCACCTCGGCCACCACGAACTGTGAGTGGCCGGTCTCGGACAGCACGGCCCGGACTACGCCCGCCACTTCCTCTGGCAACGCGTCGGCGATCTCCAGATAGAAGTCCGCGGCCAGCGCATCACCGATATAGGTCTTGACCAACGCCTCCAGCCACGTGCTCGGCGTGGTCATCCGGTGGTAGTTCTCCAACGCCGAGGCGTAGTTGGTCATCGCCGGAACGACGTCAACTCCCCTGCGCTCCAACGCATCCCGCAACAACTCGTAGTGGCCCATCTCGGCGGCGGCCATGCTCGCCATGTTGATCCGGCCGCGCAGATTCGGGGCCATGCGCGCCTCGTCGGTGAGCCGGTAGAACGCCGCGACCTCGCCGTAGGCGAGCACGGCGAACAACTCGTTGACTCCCGGATGATCCGCCTTCACGCCCGATTCGACCGGTTTGACGATCTCCTGTGCAGCAGGCTGAGGGGAATTCATGAGGTCAACTCTAGACGCCATCGGGACACCGTGATCGGCTGGCAAATCGGCCCAGATCCCGCGACCAGCTACAATGGCAATCGGTAACGGCTTCGAGCCGACTATTTCATCGCCTGAGCCGCTACCAGGAAATGTGCGTGCACGCAGTTGGCCCGCCCTGTGGAGCTGGGCCCAACGGATCGGCAGCGCCGAGAGATACGAACCGTATCCGGGTGAACCCGACCGTTTCACCGTCAGACTCGTGTGCGCTGGATGCCCATGAGGTTTGACAGTGAAAGGCCACCTCCACCCACCATGACTCATCTGAATAAAACGTTTGCCGAGCTCGGCGTGCGTGAAGAAATCGTTCGCGCTCTGGCCGAAAACGGCATCAACCACCCGTTTGCCATCCAAGAACTGACCCTCCCGCTGGCGCTGGCCGGCGACGATCTGATCGGCCAGGCCCGCACCGGTATGGGCAAGACCTACGCCTTCGGTGTCCCGCTTTTGCATCGCATCTCCACCGATGAAGCCCGCCCGCTCAACGGCACTCCCCGAGCCTTGATCGTGGTACCCACCCGTGAGCTGTGCATTCAGGTCTACGGCGACCTCGCTGGTGCGGCCAAGTACGTGACCACGGGCGACCGGAAATTCTCGGTGACCTCGATCTACGGTGGTCGTCCCTACGAGCCGCAGATCGAGGCACTGCGCAAGGGCGTCGACGTCGTCGTCGGCACGCCGGGCCGGCTGCTCGACCTGGCCCAGCAGGGCCACCTGCAGCTGGGCGGCCTGTCCGTGCTGGTGCTCGACGAGGCCGACGAGATGCTGGACCTCGGCTTCCTGCCCGACATCGAGCGCATCCTGCGACTGACACCCGACGACCGGCAGTCCATGTTGTTCTCGGCCACCATGCCGGACCCGATCATCACGCTGGCCCGCACCTTCATGAACCAGCCGACCCACATCCGGGCCGAGGCCCCGCATTCGGCGGCCACCCACGACACCACCGAGCAGTTCGCCTACCGGGCGCACGCGCTGGACAAGTCTGAGCTGGTGAGCCGGATCCTGCAGGCCGAGGGCCGCGGCGCCACGATGATCTTCACCCGCACCAAGCGCACCGCGCAGAAGGTGTCCGATGAACTCGCCGAGCGCGGGTTCAAGGTCGACGCCGTACACGGTGATCTGGGACAGGGTGCCCGCGAGAAGGCCCTTAAGTCGTTCCGCACCGGCGCCGTCGACGTGCTCGTCGCCACCGATGTGGCGGCCCGCGGCATCGACATCGACGACGTCACGCACGTCATCAATTACCAGTGCCCCGAGGACGAGCAGGCCTACGTGCACCGCATCGGGCGTACCGGCCGCGCGGGCAAGACCGGCGTGGCGATCACCCTGGTCGACTGGGACGAACTGGCCCGCTGGGAAATGATCGACAAGGCGCTGAACCTTGGCTGCCCCGATCCCGCGGAAACCTATTCCAGCTCACCGCACNACCGGGCATCCCGAGGGCACTGCGGCGCCGGCGCAGGACAGCGCCGATGCCGCACCGGTGACCGATGCGGACACCGCCGGTGAGGCCTCGACCAACGGGCGTCGCCGCCGCCGGCGTCGTCCCCGCAAGACCGAGACCGCGACAGCCGGCTGACCGGCGCTCGCCGAGTCGATGGTCAAACCCGAACGCCGCACCCGCGGCGACATGGCTGCCGCCGCGGCAATCGTCGCGATCGTCGCGCTGGCGGCGGGACTGATCTGGTGGACCAGTGATGCCCGGGCCACCATCAGTAGGCCTGCCGCCACGCCGGTTCCCTACCTGACGCCGGCCCGCGAGGTACCGGCCGGGCTGCAACAGCTGTGGGCCGTCGAAAGCCCCAAGACCACCCAGCCGGTGCTGGCCGGCGGGTCGGCGGTGACGGCCGACGGCTCCACCGTCAGCGGGCGTGATCCGGTCAGCGGTGCGGTGTTGTGGAGCTATGCCCGCGATCTCGAACTGTGCGGTGTGACCTCGGTGTACCAGTACGCCGTCGCGGTGTATCCCGACGTCCGCGGCTGTGGACAGGTCAGCACGATCGACGGCAGGTCCGGCAAGCGAGGACCCGCGCGCACCGCCTACGCCGATCCCGAGGTGCGGTTGTCCTCCGACGGCACGACCGTGCTCTCGGCCGGGGACAGCCGCCTCGAGCTGTGGCGCTCGGACATGGTCCGGATGCTGTCCTACGGCGCCCTGGACGCCCGCATCAAGCCGGGCGTACCTGCTTCACCGATCTGCCGGCAGCTGTCGGCGGCGGCGAGTTCCTCGGCCGTCTCTGTGCTCGAGTCCTGCCCGAAGAGCAAGTTCGTGCGGCTGACGCTGCTGCGCCCGGCCGACGAAGAAGACACCCCCGAAGTGCGCAACGTCGAACTGCAGGACATCACCGACGAGTCCGGCGCCCAGGTGGTCGCGGTGTCGGGTACGACCACCGCGGTATACCTGCCGACCCCGAAGCCGGCGCTGAACATCATCGACGAAACCGGAAAAACTCTGGCCAGCCTGCCGCTGGCCAAGCCTGCCGCACCGCAGTCGACCACCACCCGCGCCGGCGACCTGATCACCTGGTGGACGGGTGACTCGGTGCTGGTGTTCAGCACCACCGGAGGTTCGGGGCTGCGTTACAAGTTCACCATCAGCCCGTCGGGCCCGCATCTGCCTGTCGGACCGGCCACCGTGATGGCCGGCCACCTGCTGGTGCCGGTCAACGACGGCTACGACGTATTCGACCCGGAGAGCGGAACCGGACAGCGCCACATCGCCCTGCCGCGCACGCCCAGTGTGTCGCCCGTGGTGCCCGCGGTGGCCGGAGACACCCTGCTCGAACAACGCGGCACCCAGCTGGTCGCTCTGGGCGCCGCTTAGGGCCCAGGGTGACCGGGCGGGCCCGGGAGTCAGCCGATGTCGATCACGATCACGGTCGTGTTGTCGCTGCCGCCGGCCGCGTTGGCGACCTGCACCAGCCGCTGCGCCGCGTCGTCCGGTTCGGCACAGGTGGCCGCTGCGGCGACCTCGGCGTCGGCCGCACCCGCGAACAAGCCGTCACTGCTGATCAACAACCGGTCGCCGGGACGGCAGTCGAGGTCGAACAAGTCGGGCCGGATGATCGGGCCGATCCCCAGCGCCCGGGTCAACAGGTTGCGGTGCGGGTGGAACCGGGCCTCCTCACGGGTGATCTCACCGGCGGTCACCAGCTCCCCGGAGACACTGTGGTCATCGGTGAGCTGGCGCATGACACCGTCACGGATGCGGTTCAACGGGGAATCGCCGATGTTGATGGCCATCGGCCCGCCCTGGTCGTCGCCGAAGATCGCGACCAGTGTCAGGGTTGCTCCCGAACTCGTGCCCGACGCGCTGATGTGAGCGAAGACCTGCTCATTGGCCTGCTGCACCGCGCCGATCAGCCCACCACGATCCTGGGTGGCGGCGAATCCGGCGGCCAGCACCTCCAAGGCGATCCGGCTGGCGTGTTCACCGTCCGGCCCGAACCCGTCGGACACCGCGTACAGGATCCCGTCGGCCAGCACCGAATCCTGATTGCTCTCCCGCACCGGCCCCTGATCGGTGGCCGTCGCGGCCCGCAACACCGAAACCATGCCCGCGCCTACACGACCTCGGGCGCGAAGGTCGGCAGCTTCTTGCCCGATTTCCAGTGCTTGAGCAGCGCCTGGGCCAGCTCGCGGTACGCGATCCCGCCCTTGCTCTTGCGGCCGGCCAGCACCGAGGAGCCCGAAGCGCTGGCCTCGGCGAACCGGACGGTTCGCGGGATCGGCGGCGCCAGCACCGGCAGCTCGTAGCGGTCGGCGACGTCGAGCAACACGTCACGGCTGTGTGTGGTGCGCGAATCGTAGAGCGTGGGCAACGCACCCAGCAGGGACAGCTCGGGATTGGTGATCTGCTGCACGTCGGCGATCGTGCGCAGGAACTGGCCGACCCCGCGGTGCGCCAGGGTTTCGCACTGCAAGGGCACGATCACGTCGTTCGCGGCGGTCAGGCCGTTGAGGGTCAGCACCCCCAGCGACGGCGGACAGTCGATGATCACCACGTCGAAATCGGATTCCAGTTTGGCCAGGGCCCGTTTGAGCGCATACTCCCGCCCGGCGCGCATCAACAGCATGGCCTCGGAGCCGGCAAGGTCGATGTTGGCCGGCAGCAGCGTCATGCCCTCGGCCGTGTCGACCAGGGCGGCCCCCGGCTCGACATCGCCGAGCAACACCTCGTGCACCGATACCGGCAGCTTGTCCGGGTCGTGGCCAAGCGAAAACGTCAGACAGCCTTGCGGATCCAGATCCACCAGCAACACCCGGCGCCCCTGCTCGGACATTGCCGCCCCCAGCGACGCCACCGTCGTCGTCTTGGCTACCCCACCCTTTTGATTGGCGACCGCTAATACTCGCGTCACACCTTCATCCAAGCACGCTCCCGACGGCAGTGCCGGGACGTGCGGCAGAATCGCCGGTGTGAGCGACCGCCTGCACCGCCTGATCCTGCTGCGTCACGGCGAGACCGAGTGGTCGGCCAGCGGCAGGCACACGGGCCGCACCGAGTTGGAGCTCACCGATACCGGGCGCGAACAGGCCGGGCTCGCGCGGCCGGCCCTGGCCGAGCTGCAGTTGAACGACCCACTGGTGATCAGCAGCCCCCGGCGGCGGGCACTGGTCACCGCCGAACTGGCCGGCCTGCACGTCGACGAGGTCAACCCGGTACTCGCCGAATGGGATTATGGCGACTACGAGGGGCTGACCACCCCGCAGATCCGCCAGACCGTGCCCGATTGGCTGGTGTGGACCCACGGCTGCCCCGGCGGCGAGAGCGTGGCCGCGGTCGGTGAACGCGCCGATCGCGCCGTCGCGCTGGCACTGCGGCATCTGCCTGCCCGCGACGTGGTCTTCGTCGGGCACGGCCACTTCTCCCGCGCGGTTCTGACCCGCTGGGCCGAGCTGCCGGTGTCCGCGGGCATCCGGGTGTCAATGGTGCCCGCTTCGCTCGCGGTGTGTGGTTTCGAGCACGGCGTGCGCCAGATCATCGCGCTCGGGCTGACCGGTCACCCCAACCCCTGCCTGTCGCAGTGAACCCGTCGTTCGTGCTGGCCGGGCCGACCGGCGCCCTGTTGGCCCACGGGCTGCGCACCGGCTTCGCCGACGTCGCCGAGGCCAAGGCGGCGCTGCGAGCGGGAACGCCGATCGTGCTGGGCGCCTTACCTTTTGACCCGACGGCACCGGCCGCGTTGTACGAGCCCGAGTCGGTTCAGCGGGCCGAGGCACTGCCGGACTGGCCGCCCGCACCGCCCCCGGTGATAGCGCACCGCGAAACCCTGCCGCCGAGCCCGGTGCACCGCGAACGTGTTGCCGAGGCGATCCGGCGACTGCAAGATCCGCGGATCCCGATCGACAAGGTGGTGTTGGCCCGCGCCCTGCGGTTGACCGCGGACTCCCCGTGGGACGTGCGCACCGTGTTGCGCCGGCTGGCCGACGCCGACCCCGCGGCCACCGTCTACCTGGCCGATCTGTCCCCGGCGGGCGGCGACCACACCGGTGCCGCGCTGGTGGGGGCGAGTCCCGAATTGCTGGTGGCCCGCGACGGTGAGACGGTGATCTGTCAGCCGTTCGCCGGATCGGCCCCACGCTCGGCCGACCCGGAGATCGATGCGGCCAACGCCGCCGCACTGGCGGCCTCGGCGAAGAACCGCCACGAGCATCAGCTGGTGGTCGACATGTTGCGGCAAGCGCTGGATCCGTTGTGCGTGGACCTGCGGATCGCCGAATCCCCGGAGCTGCACGGCACCGACGCGCTGTGGCACCTGAGCACCCCCGTCGTCGGCCAGTTGCGCGAAAAGCAGACCACGGCAATCGATCTCGCACTCGCACTGCATCCCACCCCGGCGGTCGGCGGCGTTCCGACCGACCTCGCCGCGGCGTTGATCGGCGAGTTGGAGGGCGACCGCGGGTTCTATGCCGGGGCCGTCGGTTGGTGTGACAGCCGCGGCGACGGACGCTGGGTGGTGTCGATCCGCTGTGCGGTGCTGTCGGCAGATCGGCGCACGGCCCTGGCCAGTGCCGGCGGCGGTATTGTCGCCGAATCCGATCCTGATGACGAGGTCGACGAGACCACCACGAAATTCAAGACCATCCTGACGGGACTGGGGGCGATATGAGCGAGCTGATCCGCCGGGCACGGCCGGGCGACGAGGTCGAGATCACCGCGATGATCCGCGAGCTGGCCGAATTCGAACGGGCCGCGCACGAGTGCACCGTGACCGAAAAGCAGATGCACACAGCACTTTTCGGTGACCGCCCGGTGGCATATGCGCACATGGTGGAGGTCGACGGGCAGATCGCCGCGACCGCGGTGTGGTTCCTGAACTTCTCCACCTGGGACGGAGTGGCCGGCGTCTATCTGGAAGATCTCTACGTGCGTCCGGCCTTCCGGCGCCGAGGTCTGGCCCGGAAACTGTTGTCCACCTTGGCCGCCGAATGCGTCGAGCAGGGCTACACCCGGCTCACGTGGGCGGTGCTGAACTGGAACGTCAACGCCATCGCGCTGTACGACGCGGTCGGCGGCGAGCCCCAGACCGAGTGGACCACCTACCGGGTATCGGGCCCCGAACTCAGCGCGCTGGCCGCCGAGTTCGGAGATGCTGATTAGGTGCACTGGGATGCGGACCTGGCGAACGATTCTGGATCAACTGACCTCGCTCGGCGGACGCCGTGACGCGGGCGCCGAACGGTCACCGCAAGCCCGACTTCTGGACCAGGTTGCCTGGCTGGAATCTGCCGAGATTCTGGAGCCCGGTGAGGTGACCGACGACGAACTCATCGGGTGTGCCGAAGGTCTCGACGTGTTCGACAACGTGGACATGTGGGCGGTGATGTGGGTTCTGCGGGCGCTGGAAGGCAAGCGGGGCACACCGTTTCGCCGGCTCGCATTCTTCGACGACCAGTCCGAGACCACGTTCGATACGCCCTTCGAAGTGGTGTCCGAGTTCGCGCGCATCAGTGGATATCAAGGTCCGTTGCGCCAGCTCCGTCTCGACATGGGCGATGACTGCCCCGCCGGCACGCCAAACGGCCAGCCACCCAATGCGGTCATCGAGTTCGAGATGGGCGCTCAAAGGCACTCGCTGCCATTCGTCATGTACGGCAAGTACTCATCCCGCGATCTGATGATGCAGCTGGCACCCATATTCACCCCGTCCGGCAGCACCCGCCGCTTCTACGGTGGCCGGTTCCGCAAACAGCCGGACATCCATCCGGTCATCACCTACGCGAATCCGGAGAAAGTCGCAGACCTGAACGCAGCGATCTGGAGGAAACCGACTTTCCTCCGACTCAGCTGACACACAACGGTATCCACGGCCCGCCGCGTATCCCTACTAGTCGCGACTGGTGATCCAGTCCACCGCGGACGGGCTGAACAACAGGCCCAGGGTCACCAGCGCGAGCACCCCGACCAGCACGCCGTACACGACGTGGTGGGAGGTGATGACGTACCAGGCCACCGGGAGCAACAGCAGGTTGGTCAGCACCGCGATGCCACGGCCCCAGCGCCGTGCCGTGATCAGCGCCCAGCCGCCGGCGAGCACCCCGCCGCCGATGAGGACGAACCAGATCGCGGTGCCATAACCGCTGACGATCTGCTGGTCGGCACCGCCGATCGCGCGCACCAGCAGCACCACGGCCATGATCAGCGCGGCCGCCCCTTCGGCGGCGGTGAGAAAACCTGCGTAGCGGATCGCGGGAGGCTGTGTCACGACAGCCGCTCCGCCAGGTAGCGCACGGCGTACTCGTATCCGGCCGGTCCGGCCCCGGCGATGACCACCTGGGCGACGGCCGATACGTACGAGTGATGCCGGAACGACTCCCGGGTGTGGATGTTGCTCAGATGCACCTCGACCACGGGTAGGTCAACCGCACTGAGCGCGTCGCGAATCGCCACCGAGGTGTGGCTGTAGGCCGCGGGATTGATGATGATGCCGACGCAGTCCTGCCGGGCCGCCTGGATGGCATCGACCAGTTCACCCTCGTAGTTGCTCTGCACCGCGCGGACCTCGAAACCGTACCCGGCGGCGGTGTCGGCGACCTGCTGCTCGATCTGCGCCAGCGTCGTGGACCCGTAGATTTCGGGCTGCCGGGTACCGAGCATGTTGAGGTTCGGTCCGTTGACGAGCAGTAGACAGGGCTTTCCCGGGCGTGCGGTCACCTTCAGTACGGTACCGGCTGGTTTCACGGCGTCGAGATCGACGCGAGGGTTGTGGTCGGGCAGAATTCGCAACCCTGACGTCGATTTCGGCGTGGGCGACCGGCGGCGATAATTGACCGCGTGTCGAGCGACGAGCACTGCCCCTGCGGCACCGGACATCCCTACGCCGACTGCTGCGGGCCGCTGCACGCCGGCACACGGCCGGCCGCCACGGCCGTCGCCCTGATGCGGTCACGGTTCAGCGCGTTCTCCGTCGGCGACGTCGACTACCTGCTCACCTCCTGGCATCCCGACACCCGCCCCGCAGACCTGTCCCTCGACGAGACGATCGCGTGGCGCCGATTGCAGATCGTCGACACCAACGCCGGCGGCGAGGACGACCCCACCGGTGTCGTCGAGTTCCGCGCCCAGTACGTCCACGGCGGCACCCGCCACATCCTGCATGAACGCAGCCGTTTCGAGCGGGTTAAGGGCCGGTGGCGTTACCTCGACGGGGACATCTACAAATAACGGCAGGACACCTTCCCCGGTTAGGCTCATGCCCCGTGCGTGCCGTGCTGATCGTCAACCCGAACGCCACCTCCACGACCCCGGCGGGTCGTGACCTGCTGGCCCATGCGCTGGAAAGCCGGGTGACGCTGACCGTCGAACACACCAACCATCGAGGTCACGCCATCGAGATCGCGCGTGATGCCGCCCGCGACGGGGTGGACGTGCTGATCGTGCACGGCGGCGACGGCACGGTCAACGAGGTCGTCAACGGCGTGCTCGGCGAGTGCGGCACCCGACCCGACCCCAGCGTGGCGCCCGCGGTCGCCGTCGTGCCGGGCGGTTCGGCCAATGTGTTCGCCCGCGCGCTGGGCATCAGTCCCGATCCCATCGAGGCCACGAATCAACTCGTCGACCTGCTCGGCGGCTACCGGCTGGGACGCCCGTGGCGGCGCATCGGCCTGATGGACTGCGGTGAGCGCTGGGGGGTCTTCACCGCGGGCATGGGCGTCGACGGTGACGTGGTGGCGGCCGTGGAGGCTCAACGCGCCAAGGGACGCAAGGTCACCGCCTCGCGCTACATCCGGGTGGCGGTCCGCGAGATGCTGGCCAGCGCCCGCAAGGAGCCGACGCTGACGCTGCGGCTGCCGGGCGCCGAGCCGGTGACCGGGGTGCACTTCGCGTTCGTATCCAACTCCAGCCCCTGGACGTATGCGAACACCCGCCCGGTGTGGACCAACCCCGACACCACGTTCGACACCGGCCTTGGCGTGTTCGCCATCACGAGCATGAACATCTGGGCAAATCTGCGACTGGTCCGCCAGATGGTGGCCCGGAATCCGCGCCTGACGGCCAAGCATCTGATCCGTGAGGACGACCTGTCATCGGTCACCGTGACGAGCAACACGCCTGTCGCTTGCCAGATCGACGGAGATTACGTCGGCGAGCGCGAAATCATGACCTTCACGTCGGTCCCGGAGGCACTGTGCGTAGTCGCTCCGACGAAGAAAACTGATTGACCTGCGCAAACACACCGATCACGGTGGAATTAGGGCGCAGCTGTGTGTGAGTGTAGTACACATGAGTGAGGGGTCTGGTAACCGACCCCGCCAGTGACATTGCCCACGTGTTAACTCAATGCTATTGACATCTGTTCAGCCTGTGAAAGCATCGTTGCAACAGTGCAGAAACATTCGTGTGCACGCGTTAACAGCCGAAGAAAATCTGGTGCGCTTTGCCGCGCACAGATGAACTATGGAACAAGGAGTTTGATCTTATGGATTGGCGCCACAAGGCCGTCTGTCGCGACGAAGATCCGGAGCTGTTCTTCCCCGTGGGAAACAGCGGCCCGGCGCTTGCTCAGATCGCCGACGCGAAGCTGGTGTGCAACCGTTGCCCCGTGACCACTGAGTGCCTCACCTGGGCCTTGGACTCCGGCCAGGACGCCGGCGTGTGGGGCGGGATGAGCGAGGATGAGCGCCGCGCGCTCAAGCGTCGCAACGCCCGGACCAAGGCCCGCACCGGAGTCTGACCCTCGGTCAAGACCTCGACGCAAGCTATGGCCCCGACGAATGTCGGGGCCATAGCTTATTTATGGGGCAATTATCGATAGCAAATTGCGTAATTGTCGTCACAATCCGCATTGAATTGTCGGGTGGTACGGGCGTCCCACTTATCGGCGGTCAGCGGGCCGACCCGCCCGCCTCACTGGATCCCGCGGGCGCGCCGGCCGATCGGCACGCGCAGCACGACATCGGTCCCGCCCGACGCGACGTCGTGCATACCCAGCGACCCGTCCAGTTCCGCGGTGACCAGCGTCCGGACGATCTGCAAGCCCAACCGGTCGGACTTCTCCAGGCTGAACCCGTCGGGCACGCCGCGCCCGTCGTCGTGCACCACCACGTCGAGCCAGCGTGCGGATCGCTCGGCACGGATCGTCACGCAACCTTGCGACGTGTTGGCGTCGAAGGCGTGCTCGATGGCGTTCTGCACCAATTCGGTGATCACCATGATCAGCGCGGTCGCCCGGTCGGCGTCGAGCACGCCCAGTGCGCCCTCCCGGTTGATCCGGATCGGGGTGTCGACTGAGGCGACGTCGTTCATGATCGGCAAGATCCGGTCGATCACCTCGTCGAGGTTGACCTCTTCGTCGACCGACATCGACAACGCATCGTGCACGAGCGCGATCGAGGACACCCGGCGCACCGATTCGATCAGCGCCTCACGGGCCTCCAGATTGTTGGTGCGGCGCGCCTGCAGCCGCAGCAGGGCCGCGACCGTCTGCAGATTGTTCTTCACCCGGTGATGGATCTCCCGGATGGTGGCGTCCTTGCTCAGCAGCGCGCGGTCCCGCCGCTTCACCTCGGTGACGTCGCGGATGAGGACGGCAGCGCCGACTGCGGTGCCGTGCACCACCAGCGGCAGGGTCCGCAACAACACCGCCGCACCGCCCGCGTCGACCTCCATACGCATGCTGGACCCACCAGCCAGTGAATCGCGCACGTGGTTGGCCAGTTCCTGCGCCTCGAACGGGTCGGAGATCAACGGCCGGGTGACGGCCACCAGGTTGTGCCCGTCGAGTTCGGAGGCCAGGCCCATACGGTGATAGGCCGAGATCGCGTTGGGGCTGGCGAACACCACGTCGCCGACCTCGTCGAGGCGGATGAATCCGTCGCCCACCCGGGGGCTGGACCGCGACATCGCCAGATCCCCGACGTTGGGGAAGGTGCCCTCGGACAGCATGTGCAGCAGATCGCTGGCGCAGTCCAGATAGGCGCCCTCCAGCGGGCTGGCCATGCGGCGGGCCGCCAGCGCGGTCTGATGCGTCAGCACCGCCACCACGTGATCGCGGTGCCGTACCGGCACCGCTTCCACGTTGAGGCCGGGCAGGTCCGGCGAATGCCGTTGTGTGCCACCACTTCCCCGGCCGATCGCCCCGGATTCGAAGGCCGTGGTGACGACGGGCAGATCCGCGGCCGCGGCCAGCGTGCCGACCGAGTCCGCCAGCAACACGGTGGGTGCGGTGTTCGGGCGCACCTGCGCCACGCACACCAGCACGCCGTCGTCGCGGCGCACCCACATCAGATAGTCGGCGAACGAGAGGTCGGCCAGCAGTTGCCACTCCCCGACCACGGCATGCAGGTGGTCCACGGCGCTGCCGGGCAACACCGTGTGCTCGGCGAGCAGGTCACCGAGGGTGGACATCAGCCAACTTCTTTCCGCGCACGCGAGGAGCGAGAAGCTCCCGTGTCAGTCGATCACCGCGATGAGATCGCCGGCCTGGATCACGTCACCCTCGGCGACGTTGACCTTGGTGACGGTGCCCGCGACCTCGGCGAGCACCGGGATCTCCATCTTCATCGACTCGAGCAGCACCAGGGTGTCCCCCGCACCGATCTGATCGCCCTCGTGAACCACGACCTCGAGCACACTGGCCACGATTTCGGCGCGAACGTCCTCGGCCATTTTCACCCCACTTCACTACTGCTGCTAACCCGACTACTTCTGCGGCCTATATCGAACCACAAGCCGGGGTGGACAGCGCCGCCCCCGGGGCATGAGACACTAGGGAGCAAGAACTACACCATCTGGAGGATCATCATGGCCAAGCGTGGCCGCAAGAAGCGGGACCGCAAGCACTCGAAGGCGAACCACGGCAAGCGCCCCAACGCCGGTTCGAAGTCAGTGCGCTAGCCACTTTCGGCAGACTTGACCGCCCGACTCCCCTGGGAGATCGGGCGGTTTGTCGTATGGCCATTCGGGGCCGAAAGGCCCCGTCAGCCCCGGATGATCGTGGTTTGGCTGATCTGGATGCGCAGCCGCTCCCGCAGGCCCTCGGGGGCCTTCTCGCCACTGCACTTGGATGCGATGAGGCGCTTGACGCGCTCCTCTACCCCGTAATGGCGCAGGCAGGCCGGGCATTCCTCGAGGTGATGCTTGAGCTTGTCGCGGCTTTCCGGCGTGCATTCACCGTCGAGCAGCGTCCATACCTCGGCGATCACCGCAGCGCAGTCCGGGTGCTCGGGGTCGACGGGACCGATGGGCGGGGTCCAGCGCTCGTCGTCATCGTGCTTGTCACTCATGACGAGACCTCCTCCGGCTCACCAAGCTGCTGACCTCGGATGAAGCCGCGATCCCTGGCCACGTCGGCCAGGAGGTCGCGCAGCTGCTTGCGACCGCGGTGCAGACGGGACATCACCGTCCCGATGGGAGTATCCATGATCTCGGCGATCTCCTTGTAGGGGAAGCCCTCGACGTCGGCGTAGTACACCGCCATCCGGAATTCCTCGGGCAATGCCTGCAGCGCCGCCTTGATCTCGGTGTCGGGCAGGGCCTCCAGCGCCTCGACCTCTGCCGAACGCAGACCGGTCGAGGAATGCTCGGCATTGGATGCCAGCTGCCAGTCGGTGATCTCGTCGGTGGGGTACTCGGCGGGCTGACGCTGCTTCTTGCGGTAGCTGTTGATGTAGGTGTTGGTCAGGATGCGGTACAGCCACGCCTTGAGGTTCGTGCCCTCGCGGAACGACCGGAAGCCGGCGTAGGCCTTGACCATGGTTTCCTGCAACAGGTCCTCGGCATCGGCGGGGTTGCGTGTCATCCGCAGTGCGCCGCCGTACAGCTGGTCCAGCAGCGGGATCGCGTCGCGCTCGAAGCGCGCGGTCAGCTCGGCATCGGTCTCGGCAGTCGGCTGCGGCGTGTCAGGCTCGGCCTGCTCGACGTCAGTCATCGTGGGAAACACCTTCCCTTCTGTCGCGGCGCCACCAAGCGGTACGGAATACCACCGGGTATCCGCGGGCCGTTCCAGGCATACGGCTGGCACCAGAATCCTCCTTAACGATCCTAGAGCGTGCTACCGACAAGTAGCGCTGAGCAGGTGTCGAGAGCAATAACAGCATGCAGTGGCCCTGATGTTCCCCGCTACTCTGGGCCGATGGCACGTGCAGCCACCCCGGCCATCGCCGCCCTGGTCACCGCCGGTATCGACCATCGAGTCGTGCAGTATCACCACGACCCGCGCAACGACTCCTTCGGCGCAGAGGCGGTCGCGGAACTGGCCGCCGACGGTTTCGCCGCCGAGCAGGTGTTCAAGACGCTGGTCATCGCGCTGCCCAAGGGACTGGCGGTGGCGGTGCTTCCGGTACCCACCAAGTTGTCGCTCAAGGCCGCCGCGGCGGCCCTGGGAGTGCCCAAGGCCGAGATGGCCGACCCGGCCGCCGCGCAGCGCTCCAGCGGCTATGTGGTGGGTGGCATCTCCCCGCTCGGCCAGCGCAAGCCGCTGCCCACCGTCATAGACGAATCCGCGTTGGCGTTCGAGACGGTGCTGTGCAGCGCGGGCAAACGAGGCTGGGACATCGCCCTGGCCCCGGCGGATCTGATCCGGGCCACCGGCGCGGTGACCGCCGGCATCGCCGTGCCGGCCTGAGATCAGGGCCGGAGAATCCCGCCCCGCCGGCATGTCCCGATCGGAAACCTGCCGGTGTCCGAATCCGTGATTTACACCACGCCCGTGGCCCGCTTGCATGGATCCGAACGAGGAAGGCGGGTGCCCATGACGATCAGCGTGGCCGAGCGGGCGGAACTGGCCGCCGCGGTGCGGGACTTGTTGCACGACGAATGCACCGAGCAGGACGTACGACGGGTGATGGCCACCGACGACGGGTTCGATCGGGAGTTGTGGCGCAAGCTGGCCGCCCAGGGTGTCGCCGGCCTCGTCGTCGGCAGTGACTACGGCGGCGTCGGCCTCGGCGCGCTCGAACTCGAAGCGGTCGCCGAAGAGACGGGGGCCGCCCTGTTGCCTGCGCCGTTCCTGTCCAGCGCGGTGCTGGCCTCGGCGCTGATCGACGTGGCGGGCACCGAGGCCGACAAGCACCGGCTGCTGCCGAGCCTGGTGGCGGGAACCTCGGTGGCCACCGTCGCACTGACCGGCGCCCGCGGCACCTGGGCGCCCGAGGGCGTCGCGGTTCGCGCCACGCCGGAGAACGCCTCGGCGGGGCCGGATTACACGTTGAGCGGAAATGCGCACTACGTCCTACACGGGCAGGTCGCCGATGTCATCCTGGTGGTGGCCCGCATCGACGGGACCTTCGGGATCTTCCAGGTCGAAGCCGGCGCGGACGGGTTCGAGCGCACCGCCGCAACGGTTTTCGATCCGACCGTGCCGTTGTCGACCTACACGTTCGATGCCACCCCGGCCCAGCGGCTCGGCACCGCAGGCTGGGATGCGGTGCAACGGGCCCTCGACCTGGCGCTGGTCGCGCTGGCCGGGGAACAGGTCGGCGGGACCAGACGGATCTTCGACATCACCGTCGAATACCTCAAGACCCGAATCCAGTTCGGCAGGCCCATCGGCAGCTTCCAGGCCCTCAAGCACATGGCGGCCGATCTGCTCCTAAAAGTGGAATCGGCCACCTCGGCCGCCCAGCACGCGGCCGCCGAGTTGGCTGCAGGCAGCGAAAAGAGCAGTGGGGCAATCGCACTGGCCGGATTCACCTGCGCCGAGGCCTTCCACACGACCGCCATGTCGGCCATCCAGATGCACGGTGGTATCGGATTCACCTGGGAGCACCCGGCCCACCTGTTCCTGCGCCGGGCCCGAACCGGCCTGCAACTGTTCGGCGGCTCCGGGATGCACCGCGAGCGCTACCTCTCTTCGAAAGGCGCATGAAGATGACGGCCGACAACCTGCCCAGCGCCGATGAACTGCGCACCGAGGTGCGCGACTGGCTGACCGAGAACTGGACCGGGCTACCGAAATCCACCAATCCGTGGGTCAGTTCGCCCGAGCGCGTGGCATGGCTGCACAAGGTGCTCGACGCGGGCTATGCGGTGCCGACGTACCCGACCGAGTGGTTCGGCCGAGAGTACCCGAACTCCCTTGCGGCGGTGATCGAGCGGGAGTTCCGGGCGGTCAAGGCCCCCGGCGCGCGGCAGGACAAGTACAGCATCCCGGCCAACACCGCGCTGAAGTTCGGCACCGAACAGCTCAAGGGCGACCTGATGCGGAGCTTCCTCACCGAACAGATCCGCACCTGCCTGCTGTACAGCGAACCCGGGGCCGGATCCGACCTGGCCGCCGTGCGCACCACCGCGGTCCGGGACGGCGACGAGTGGGTGGTCAACGGCCAGAAGGTGTGGACATCGGGCGCGACCACGGCCGAGTACGCGCTGCTGATCGCGCGCACCGACTGGGATGTGCCCAAGCACAAGGGCTTGAGCTTCTTCATGATTCCGATGCGGCAGCCAGGCATCGAGGTGCGTCCGCTGGTGCAGATCACCGGCGAATCGCACTTCAACGAGGTGTTCATCACCGATGCCCGAGTATCCGACGCCTACCTGCTCGGCGGCGAGGGCAACGGGTGGAAGGTGTTGCAGACCGCGCTGGCCTACGAGCGGTCGATCATGGGTGACGCCGGCCGAGGCTCCCGCAACCGCACCCGCGCCGACGACCTCATCGGCCTGGCCCGCGAACACGGCCGGCTCGGGGATCCGGCGGTGCGCCGGGACCTGGCGAACGTGCTGGCACTGCGTGAACTCAACTCGCTCAACAACGCCCGGGCCAAGGCAGCTGCGGCACAAGGGACCTCCAGTTCGATCATGTCCTTGGGCAAGCTGGCCATGTCGAGCATCCTGCATGCCGAAGCACGACTCAAGACCGAGATCATCGGTGCCGAAGCACTTCTGGCCGGCCCCGACAATCCCGAGGCCGACGACATCAACTTTTTGACCCTCAACGCGTTCTTCACCTCGATCGGTGGCGGCACCGACCAGATCCAGCGCAACATCATCGGCGAACGAGTCCTCGGCCTGGCCAAGGAGCCCGAGGTCGACCGCGACATCCCGTTCCGTCAGGCACGCCGGAGCTGACGTCGATGAGCGACCCAGATCGATACGACCCGCCACTGTCCGGGGTTCGCGTGCTCGACCTGACGCGCGGCCCGATGGCCGCGGTGGGCCGGTTGCTGGCCGACCTCGGCGCCACCGTCACTCAGGTCCACCTGCCCGGTGTCACCGACGAGCCTCCCGCCGCGATCGGAACCGACACCGGGATCGAGCCGGACTCGGTGGCCTGCGCGATCAACCGGCGCGGGCTGGAGTCCGTCGTCATCGATCCGTCGGTCCCCGGCGGACACGACCGATGGGTCCAGTCGCTGGCCGGTGCCGACATCCTGATCGAGGGCACCCGGCCGGGGTCTCGCGCCGAAAAATCCTTGGCAATCAGCATGATTCACGCCGAGCACCCCGGGCTGGTCATCCTGTCGATCAGCGACTTCGGCCGTGACACCGACTACCGCGGCTGGCAGGCCACCACCCCGGTGCTGCACGCCCTGACCAGCGAGCTGTCCCGTTCCGGCATCCCCGGTCGCGCGCCCCTGGTACCACCGGCCGCGCAGCTCCCCTATCACGTGGCCGCCGCCCAGGCCGCGGTGATGACCGTCAGCGTCTACCTGGACCGGTTGCGCACGGGCGAAGGCGATCTCATCGACTTCTCCATACTCGACGGGGCCATGCAGACGCTCGACCCGCCGTACGGCACAGCGGGCACGGCCTCGGCCGGTGTCGCACTCAGCGCGCAACAACGCGACTGGGACGCCGAACGGCTGCGCTACCCGATCATCGCGTGCAAGGACGGGCACGTCCGGATCTGCCTGCTGGCAAAACGCCAGTGGCACGGCATGTTCGAGTGGATGGGTCGCCCGGAGCAGTTCACCGATCCGTCGTTCGACCGGCTACGGGTGCGGTTCAGCTCGCCGGAGCTGATGACCGCGATCGGGCAGTTCTGCGCCGGGCAGACCCGAGCCGAGTTGGAGGCCGCCGGCCAGCGGCACGGCGTCCCGACGGCGGCGGTGCTGACCCTGGCCGAAACCCTGGAAACCGCACAGGTCAAGAGCCGTTGGTTCTTTCACGAGGCGGAGCTGGCCCCCGGGGTCTCGGCACCGGTGCCGGCCGGCGTCATCGAGATCGACGGGCACCGAGCCGGCGCACTGGCACAGGCCGAACCGCACCGACGCCTCGATGTCGCCCCGGTGCTCGGGCGCCGCCAACGCCGCGACGAAGGCCTTCCGCTGGAAGGCGTGCGGGTGCTCGATCTGGGCGTGATCGTGGTCGGCTCCGACACCGGACGACTCTTCGGTGACCTCGGCGCCGAGGTGATCAAGATCGAGAACTCGGCGTTCCCGGACGGACTGCGCGGCAACCTGGCCTCGATGTCGCAGACCTACGCCGCCGGCCATCGCAACAAACGGTCGATCGGCATCGACCTGAGAACCGCGCAGGGCCGGGACCTGGCGCACCGGCTGGTGGCGTGCTCCGATGTGGTGCTGACCAATTTCAAACCAGGGGTGGCCGAGACGCTCGGGATGGACTACCGGACCTTGCGAGAGGTGAACCCGGGCATCGTGGTGGTCGACAGCTCGGCTTTCGGCCCCACCGGGCCATGGGCCAAGCGCATGGGATACGGCCCGTTGGTGCGCGCGGCGGCCGGCTTCACCGATCTGTGGGTCTACCCCGGTGAACCGGAGTCGTTCTGCGACACCGTCACCGTCTACCCCGATCACGTCGCGGCACGGATCGGCGCGCTCGGCGCGCTGGCGCTGTTGCTGCGCCGCGAACGCACGTCCTCCGGCGGTGCCGTCAGCGTCGCGCAATCGGAGGTCATGCTCAGCCACCTGGCGGCGGAGATCGCCGCGGACGTCCTGGTGCGCCGCGGGCATGCCGCATCGACCAGGCCCGCCCATGATGCGCCGTGGGGCCTGTTCCCGGCCGCCGGCGCCGACCGGTGGGTTGCGGTCACGGTGCGCGACGACGCCGACTGGCGCGCGTTGTGCGCGGTGATCGACCGCCCCGATCTGGCTGCCGACGAGCGCCTGGGCACCCGCAGCAGTCGGCACGCCCAGCGCGAACGCATCGATGAGGCGGTACGGGCCTGGACGTCCGCGCATCCGGCTCCGGAGGCGATGGGCCTCCTACAGGCGGCCGGGGTGCCGGCCGGGGCTGTCCTGAGCGCCACCGAGGTGGCCGACTGGGATTACTACGTGCAGCGCCGGGCCTTCCGTGAAGAACTGCATCCCCACGCCGACGAGCCGTTCACGATGGAGAACGTGCAGATCCACTCGGATCGCATCGCCGATCCCCCACTGCGGCAGGCACCGTTGCTCGGCGAGCAGACCCGCGAGATCGCCTCCGAGCTACTGGGTTTGGCCGATGCGGACATCGACGACCTGATCGCCGCCGGAGTGCTGGAGGTGCCACCGAGCGAGGCCCGACAACGGGCCGCCGGATCAGCACCGAACAGCCGCTGACCGCACGTCTCGTACCATTCGTGGGTCAGCCACCCTCGAATCGTCGGAATGACCGCATGGACTTCACCAGACTCAGGTACTTCGTGGCGGTCGCCGAGGAACTGCACTTCAAGCGGGCCGCCGACCGGCTGATGATCACACCGCCGCCGTTGAGCAAGCAGATCAAACTGCTGGAATCAGAACTCGGCGGGCAACTGTTCGAGCGCAACTACCACGAGGTCCGGCTGACCCCGCTGGGCGCCAAGTTGCTCGGGCCGGCCCGCGAAATCCTGCGCCAGGTCGACGATTTCAAGGCCGCCGCCAACCGGTTCGTCGAGGGCGCGGCCACGGTTCGGGTCGGTGCCACCGCCTATGCACCCTCCGATTTCGTGGCCCGGGTCGAGTCCGCCGTGGGCGATCTGCCGGTGCCGACCGAGTTCAGCGTCCCCGGGTCGGCGGCGGAAGTGACGGCCAAGCTCGTGTCCGGTCACCTCGACCTCGGTCTGATCCATCTCCCCACGTCCGACAAACGACTGCACTACCGGGTGGTGGCCACCTTCCAGGGTGCGGTGGCGGTCCGCTTCGACGACCCCCTGGCCGCGCGGGATCTGGTGTCGATCGAGGAACTGCGCGATCGCGACGTGGTCATCGACTTCGCCCGGCCCAATCCCGTCATGCTGGCCGGTCTGACCCGCGCCCTCAACGCACGCGGGGTGACGCGCATCGTGCGCACCACCAACCAGTTCGGTGGTGAGCTGGAGATGGCCGCCCAGGTGTTCAACCGCCACCTGGTCGCCGTCGTGCCCTACGCACCCGAATCACTGATCGGCAAGATCTTCTCGCCCCCGGAGTTCACCCTGGTTCCGATCGACGAGGGCACCTGGGCACCGGCCCGGATCGCGCTGGCCTGGGTCCCGGACCGGCTGAAGAACCCGGCGGAGATCGAAGCGCTGGTGGACCGGCTCGAGCCGGTGATCGCGCGCGGACGGGCGCAGTAGTGTGGTCACAGTGATGCCGATGATGGTCGCGAGCACGGCCTCGACAGTCGCCGCCCTGGCGGCCCTGCTCGGCACGTCCACCCCCGCACCGCAGATCCGGCTGGTCGACGACTCCGTCCCGATGCACCAGGGTGACGGCTCACTGCCCGACGGACAGGCCCTGACCCCGTTCGACGTGCAGGATCCGGCGATCGGCCGGTTGGATCCGCGGCTGCTGGCCGCCATCCAGAACGCCGCCACCGCGGCGGCCGCCGACGGCGTGACCATGACGATCAACTCCGGGTGGCGATCGGCCGAATTCCAGCAATCGCTGCTGGATCAGGCGGTGCAGACCTACGGCAGCCTCGCGGCGGCTCGCCAGTTCGTTCAGACGCCGACCGCATCCCGGCACGTCTCCGGCGAGGCCGTCGATGTCGGCGGCCCCGAGGCCGATCACTGGCTGATCGCCAACGGTGGGCGGTTCGGCCTGTGCCAGATCTACGCCAACGAACTGTGGCATTTCGAACTGGTGGCCGACCCGGCGGGCAACTGCCCGCCGTTGCAGCCGAACGCGGCCGGCTGACCTGTTCAGGCCTATTCGGTGACCGGCACCATGTCCGCGCCGCACGTGCACTTGTAGCTGCTTTCGGGGCCCTCGCAGTGGCACTCCGACTCGACGCGTATCCGGCACCCGCAGCCCTCGTGTGCACAAGTCAGCACGGTGCCTGCCGGGACGACACTCATGTCTCCTCCATCCTGTTTCAGCCGACTCCCATCGTCCTCCCCTCGACCGCGCTGACGCTGCGAAATCGATGCAAAACGGTCGGCCTATGGTGTCCCTATGACACTGTCCGGGAAGACCATGTTCATCTCCGGCGCCAGCCGCGGTATCGGCCTGGCGATCGCCAAGAAAGCCGCCGCCGACGGCGCCAACATCGCGCTGGTCGCCAAGACCGCCGAACCTCACCCCAAGCTCGAGGGCACCGTCTACACCGCGGCCAAGGAGATCGAGGAGGCGGGCGGCCAGGCCCTGCCCATCGTCGGTGACGTTCGCGACGGTGATTCGGTGGCCGAGGCCGTGGCCAAGGCCGTCGAGCAGTTCGGCGGCATCGACCTGTGCGTCAACAACGCCTCGGCCATCAACCTCGGGTCGATCGAGGAAGTGCCGCTCAAGCGCTTCGACCTGATGAACGGCATCCAGATCCGCGGCACCTACGCGGTGTCGCAGGCCTGCATCCCGCACATGAAGGGCCGCGAGAACCCGCACATCCTCACCCTCTCGCCGCCGATCCGGCTGGAGTCGGAGTGGCTCAAGCCGACTGCCTACATGATGGCTAAGTACGGAATGACGTTGTGCGCGTTGGGTATCGCCGAGGAGATGCGCGAAGCGGGTATCGCCTCCAACACGCTGTGGCCCCGTACCCTGGTGGCCACGGCCGCGGTGCAGAACCTGCTCGGCGGAGACGAGGCGATGGGCCGGGCCCGCAAGCCCGACGTGTATGCCGACGCGGCGTACACGATCTTCAACAAGCCGGCCCGCGAGTTCACCGGCCAGAGCCTGCTCTGCGAGGACGTGCTGCTCGCGAACGGGGTCACCGACCTGTCCGTGTACGACTGCGTGCCCGGCGCCGAACTCGGTGTCGACCTGTGGGTGGACACCCCCAACCCGCCCGGGTATGTCCAGCCGTAGTAGCCCAGCACCGCGAGCGTGCGCTGAATGTGGTTCGGGCCTGCGCAATCCACCGCGTGACGGTGAACTTCTCTAGGCTCGTCTGCATGCCTGACCCACAACCCACCAACTGGGCCGCCGGCCGCTATCAAGCCGTCGCCGATCAGATCGCCGTCATCGCCGGGGAGGTCGTCGCGGCCGCCGACCGGGTGCGTCCGGTCGCCGACACCGAACTGGTCGACCTGGCCTGCGGTACCGGCAGCGCCGCCCTGGCCGCAGTCAAGGCCGGCGCCCGCGTCACCGGCGTCGATCTCACCGCCGAGCTGATCTCGATCGCCGCCGAGCGGCCCGGCGCGGATGCGGTGCGGTGGGTGGTCGCCGACGCTGCGCACACCGGCCTGACCGGCGGCGGGTTCGGCACCGTGGTGTCGAACATGGGCATCATCTTCGTCGAGCCCACCAGCCTGGTCGCCGAGGTGGCCCGGTTGCTGGCCCCGGGCGGGGTGTTCGCGTTCTCCACCTGGGTGCGCGACGAGAGCGGCAACCCGTTCTACAACCCGATCATCGAAACCCTGGGTCAACCGCCCGCTGGGGCCTACTCCCCCGACCAGTGGGGTGTTCCTGACCTCGCGTGCTCCCGACTGGCCGCCGCATTCGACGAGGTACACATCGAATCCGGTTCGCTCACCTGGCGGTTCGACTCGGTCGAGTCCGGAGCGCGGTTCATCTCGGACGAATCACCGATGCATGTCGACCTGCTGGGCCGCCTCGATGAGCCGACGCGGGCCCGCCTGCTCGAAGCCTTCACCGCCGCCCTGCGGGCACACGCCGACGATGACGGCCGGGTCGCCTTCGATGCGCCCTATGCGGTGGTGACCGCAGTCCGAAGCGCGTGAAGCACGCCGCCACACAGCGGGTTCCAGCTCCGAAGGGAAGCCAGTTGAGGTCGTGCGCCAGAGGGGTCACCTCCTTACTTCTCGTCGTCATCCTGCTCTGTACGCCGACGAACCCGACTGCGGCCGGAACTCCCGACGCACTCGCGGCCGCCGTGGAACGCGCGTTCCGGCCACTCATGGCCCAATACGGCATACCCGGCATGGCCGTCGGGGTGACGGTCGACGGCCGGCAACGCTTCTTTGAATTCGGCGTCGCCTCCAGGCAGAGCGGTGCGCCGGTGTCACAACACACTCTCTTCGAGATCGGTTCGGTCAGTAAGACTTTCACCGGGACACTGGCGGCGTACGCACAGGTGCTCGGCCGAATCTCGCTGGACCACCACCCGGGCGCCTACCTGCCGGAGTTGGCGGGCAGCGCCATCGACACGGCCAACCTGCTCAACCTCGGCACCTACACGGCAGGCGGTCTGCCACTGCAGTTTCCGGCCGAGGTCACCGATGACACCCAGATGGTGAGCTACTTTCGGCAGTGGACGCCCGATGCCGCGCCCGGCCGGCAGCGCCGATATTCCAACCCGAGCATCGGACTGCTCGGTCACCTCACCGCGCTGGCCATGAACCGCGATTTCGGTGAGCTGATCGAGGCGGAGATCTTCCCGAGGCTGGGGTTGCACCGCACCTATGTCGATGTGCCGCAGGCCGAAATGGACCACTACGCCTGGGGCTACAACGCCGACGACGAGCCGGTCCGGGTCAACCCCGGCGTCTTCGATGCCGAAGCCTACGGCGTCAAGACCTCTGCCGCAGATCTGCTCCGGTTCGTCGAGGCCAATATCGCGCCCGATGATCTCGAGGCACCGATGCGCGATGCCGTCACGGAAACCCACATCGGCTATTTCCAGGTGGGCGACATGACCCAGGGGCTCGGCTGGGAGCAATATCCCTACCCGGTCCCCCTCGACCGGCTGTTGGCCGGCAACTCAGCCGCCATGGCCATGCAACCCCACCCGGCGCAGCCACTCGTTCCGCGGGCCACCGCGACTCCGGCGCTGTTCAACAAGACGGGCTCGACAGATGGGTTCGGCGCCTATGCCGTGTTCGTGCCCGAGAAACGGATCGGCGTGGTGATGCTCGCGAACAAGAATTACCCCATCGCCGCACGCGTCAGCGCGGCCCATGCTGTCCTCGAACACCTTTCGTCCGGACCCCGATGACGGCGAGGGTCTAACGTCGCGTTCCGCCGGACAGCATGGTCTCGACACTGTCGGCGAAGGCCGCGGTGGTGAAGCAGGTGGGTTCGGCGAACTCTTCGAGCGTGAGTGCATCGTTCCAATTGGCGTCGGCCGCGGCACGCAACAGAGGTTTGGCCATCGCGACCGCGTGCGGAGGCAGCGCGGCGACGCGTGAGCACCACTCATCCGCGGCCGTGAGCAGCTGCCCGTGGGCGACGACCTCCTGGACCAACCCGAGTCGCTGCGCGGTCTCGGCGTCGATGTGGTCACCTTTCAGGTAGTAAGCCAGCGCGCCCTGATAGCCGAGTCGCCGGGTGAGCGCCCAGCTGGTACCGACCTCCGGGATCAATCCCAATCGGGCGAAAGCCGGCACGATGACGGCCTTTTCACTGGCGATGGTGACATCACACGTGAGCGCCCAGGCCAAGCCGACACCGGCCGCCGGACCGTTGAGGGCGGCCACGAAGATGGTGTCCGCACCGGCGATGAGCCGGGCGATGCCTCCGAATTCACGCCGTATCCAGCGCCATACGTCCGCGGTGCCCTCGGCCTGGTAGCGACTCTCGATGGCCGAACGCATCATGCGCAGGTCACCGCCTGCGCTGAAGCCGGGATCGGAGCCGGTCAACACCACGGCACGAATATCGTTGGCGGCCACCAGATCCTCCAGCGCGCGGCGCAACTGGCGGACCAGCGGTGCGGACAGCACATTCAACCGGTCCGGCTCGTCCAGGGTCACCACCGCACGATCACCGCGGCGTTCGACGATGACCCGCGCCGGCGCATCCGGGTCGTCACCGTCGGAAACCATGCGGCGGTACAAGGGCTGATCCATGAGAACTACTCCTCAATCGGTCTGGCTTGCAATGCTTTCCATGCCGCGTCGGCAAATGTGTCGACGACGTCGCTGTCCATGTCGCCGCTGCCGCCGGCCAGCCAGTAGCGGGCATACTCGTGGGCGGGACCGAGCCACAGCGCGGCGGTGATGCCGGGCCGAAGCGCCACCAGCGCGCCATAGGTGTGATGCGGGCGCCACCAATCGCGGATGGCCGCGAAGAAACTCCGGTTGGTCTCGCGCAGCTCGGAGCTGTCCAGCCGGTCGCCGAGCAGAAGCGCCGCCTCGCCGCAGTGGGCCGCGACCCAGTTCAAGTGATTGCGGACGCCGCCGCGGATACCGCCTTCGGCCGTCGCCTGGTCACGCAGCATCGTCACGAAACCCTGCTGATATTCGGCCATGATCTGCGCGTAGACCGCGGCCGCCAATGCCGCCTTGTCGGGGAAGTGGTGGTAGAGCGATCCGACACTCACCTCGGCCTCACGCCGCACGTCGTCCAGCGTGGGGGCAATCGTTCCCTCGCCGGCGAACCGGCGCCGCGCAACCGACACCAACCGGTCGCGCGCACCCGTGGCCCTGGACGGTGGCACGAGGATTACTCTATCAAAACCGAGGAATTCTCTAGCGCTATTCCGCCTGGTAGAGAATTCCGCGGCCGATCGCCACCCGCACCTCGGGCAACGCCGCTTGCGCCAGTGCATCGGCATCCACGCCATGATGGGCCGCCAGCAGGTCGATCAGGGTGCCGAGCGGCACCTCACCCCGGCAACCGGCCAACAGCGCGCGCAGCACCTCGTCGACCCCGATGACGGCGGCCGGGCCGCCCGGGCGACGCACCGCCGCCCCGATCTGCTGCCAGCCCTCGGCGCCCGGCAGGAACTGCTCCTCCAGGAACACCGGCGCCGTGGACAGCCGGGCGGCCAGCAGCGCGTCGTCGGAGGTGTCACGCAGGTAGGCACGCCGGGCGAAGAACGCGTCCACCTCCACACCGGTGAGCGCCTCGTCGGCACCGGTGATCTCCTCGAAGATCTGCTCGGGCGACTCTCCGTCCCGCGGCACGCGCAACGAGATCATGCCCATGCCGACACCGGCGATGTCCTGTTCGGCGAACCAGTCGAGCCACTGCCCGCCGCGCTGCGCCTGCCGGTCGAGGTCCTCCCCGGCGTCGGCCAGCCACAGCGACACATAGCTGACCGGGTCGGCAAGTTCGCGCTGCACCACCCAGGCATGCAGGCCGGTCCCGTCCAGCCAGCCCGAAACCCGTTCCCGCCAATCAGATCCGGAACGCGCGATCCAGTTCGCCATGATGTGAGCGGTACCGCCCGGCAGCAGGTGGTCACCGACTTGCTCGATGAGGCTCTGGCACAACGCATCTCCGGCCAGGCCCGAATCGCGGTAGATGTAGTCGCGAGCGCCGGAGCCCACCACGAACGGCGGATTCGACACGATCAGGTCGAAGCGCTCGCCGGCCACCGGTTCGAAAAGACTGCCGCCGCGCAGATCCCAGGACATGCCGGCCAGGCGCGCGGTCATCGCCGCCAGGGCCAGCGCCCGCTCGTTGGTGTCGGTCGCCACGATCTCGTCGCAGTGCGCGTTGAGGTGCAATGCCTGAATGCCGCATCCGGTGCCCAGGTCCAGCGCGCGGCCGACGTGGTTGCGGGTGACGGCGCGGGCCAGCGAGATCGATGCGCCGCCGATGCCGAGGACGTGGTCGTGGCGCAGCGGCCCACGACGCACGGCAGCGTCCTGGTCGGACACCACGTAGAAATCCCGGCTGCCGTCGCCGTGCGGACGGATGTCCAAGGCCGCCCGGACCCGCTCACCGGTGAATTCCAGCACCCCGTTGGTCACCAACGTGTCCAGGCTGGTCGACGGGAACGCCGCCTCGACCAGACCAGGCGACTCCTCGGTGCCCAACAGGAACAGGCGCACCAGCGCAGCCAGCGGCTGCAGCTCCGCCGGCGCGGCGCGGGTTACCCGCAGCGCGGGCCACCACACCCCACGGCCCAGCGCCGCGTCGGCGTCGGCGCCCAAAAACTCTGCCACCCCGTCGGTGGTGTAACCCGCCGAGCGCAGATCGGCGCCGATCGCGTCGACGACAGCGCCGTCGACGCTCACCTCGGTGCCGCTCAAAACAGTCCCATCTCTTCGGGTTCGGCCGGCTCGATCAACTCCGGGCCGTTGTTGCGCACACTGTTGACCAGACGTGACACCTCACGGACGGAGATGCGGTCCAGATCGCCGTGGCCGCGCAGCAGCCCCTCGTCGATGGGCGCGTCCGGGTCCAGCCACCGGTCCCAGTCGGGTGCGCTGATGGTCAGCGGCATGCGGTCGTGAATCTCGGCGAGCGGCCCGGCGGCGTCGGTGGTGATGATCGTGCAACTGAGCAGCGGCGGCGCGTCCTTGGGCGCGCCCTTGGGACGCCAGGTGGTCCACAGCCCCGCCATGAACAGCAGCTCACCATCGGCGCCGTACATGTAGTAGGGCGTCTTCCCTTTCTTCCCGGCCTCCGGGTTGGGCTTCCACTCGTACCAACCGTCCATCGGGATCAGGCAGCGCTTGTTCTTGGCCGAGTTGCGGAACGCCGGCGAGCTGGTGACCTTGTCGGAGCGCGCATTGATCAGCAGCGGCCCCTTGGTGTCCGGACCGCCGTCCTCGGCGGTTTTCACCCACGGCGGGATCAGCCCCCACCGCATCGAGCGGACCCGACGCGTCGATTCGTCCTCGGGTTCGGAGTGCCGTTTGACCACGCTGCTGATGGTCGTGGTGGGAGCCACGTTGTAATTCGCGCCCGACACATCCTTGTCGCCGGAGCTCGACGCGCTCGCCGTGCTTTCATCGAGCGCCTGGATCTTCTGCGCCAGCAGCGCGGGATCGGTGGTCACCGCGAAACGTCCACACATAGTGCCCATGGTTGCAGAGTCGGCGGACAAGGCAGGATATAGAGCGTGAGCGCACGTGAGGAGCAGATGACGCACTGGCCGGCTCCGACGACGACGGTCCCGGTCGACGCGACGGTGACGGTGCCCGGGTCGAAGTCTCTGACCAACCGTGCGCTCGTGCTGGCCGCGCTGGCCACCGAACAGGGCACCTCGACCGTCCGTGGCGCGTTGCGCAGCCGCGACACCGATCTGATGATCGACGCGATCCGTACCCTCGGCGTCACCGTGCGGGAGGCCGACGGCGACGCCACCGAGCTCACGGTCAGTGGCCGCATCGCCCCGGCCCCCGATGCCCGGGTCGACTGCGGGCTGGCGGGCACGGTGTTGCGGTTCGTGCCGCCGGTCGCCGCGGTGGGCACCGCCTCGGTGACCTTCGACGGCGACGAACAGGCCCGGTCCCGGCCGATCTCCCCGTTGCTCGACGGGTTGCGCGGCCTTGGCGTCGATGTGGACGGCGACGCCCTGCCGTTCGCGGTGTGCGGTCGCGGCGCCGTGGCAGGCGGCACCGTCGAGATCGACGCGTCGGGTTCATCCCAGTTCGTCTCCGGGCTGTTGTTGTCCGGCGCCACCTTCACCGACGGGCTCACCATCGTGCATACCGGCACCTCGGTGCCATCGGCTCCGCACGTTTCGATGACGGTGGCGATGCTGCGCGACGCCGGTGTGCAGGTCGACGATTCCGTGCCCAACCGCTGGCGGGTCTCCCCCGGCCCGGTGGCCGCACGTGAGTGGAACATCGAGCCGGACCTGTCCAACTCCACACCCTTTCTCGCCGCCGCCATCGTCACCGGCGGTACGGTGCGGATCGCCGGCTGGCCGTCGGCCAGCATTCAACCGGCCGACACCATCCTCGACCTGCTGGCGAAGGTGAATGCCACGGTTCGCCAAGGTGATTCGTACCTGGAGGTCAGTGGCGCCGAGGGCTATGACGGGTTTGACGCCGATCTGCACGATGTCGGTGAGCTCGCCCCGACCGTGGCCGCGCTGGCCGCACTGGCCCGCGACGGTGCCACGTCGCGGCTGCGGCGTATCGCCCATCTTCGCGGCCACGAGACCGACCGGCTGGCGGCGCTGACGGCCGAGATCAACGGACTCGGCGGCGACTGCGCTGAAACCGAGGACGGCCTGCTCATCACGGCGCGTCCGCTGCACGGCGGGACCTGGCGCTCCTACGCCGATCACCGGATGGCGACGGCCGGCGCGATCATCGGCCTGCGGGTGCCCGGCGTGGAGGTGGAGAACATCGAGACGACCGCCAAGACCCTGCCCGATTTCCCGCTCATGTGGGTCCAGATGCTGGCGGGCGATCCGCCCGCGAGGGGGTAGTAAACCACTTGGGCGCACGGGATTACGACGAGTCCGATGTCCGGATCAGGCCGGGCCGCGGTACCCGTCCGCGCACCAAGATCCGGCCGGACCATGCCGATGCCCAGTCCGCGATGGTGGTCACCGTCGACCGGGGCCGCTGGGGTTGCGCGCTGGACCGCGACCCGCACCACCGCGTGGTCGCGATGCGGGCCCGGGAACTCGGGCGCACCCCGATCGTGGTCGGCGACGACGTCGACATCGTCGGCGACCTGTCCGGACGGCCGGACACCCTGGCCCGGATCGTGCGTCGCGGTGAGCGGCGAACGGTGTTGCGCCGCACCGCGGATGACGACGATCCGACCGAACGCGTGGTGGTCGCCAACGCCGATCAGCTGTTGATCGTGGTGGCGCTGGCCGACCCGCCGCCGCGCACCGGGTTCGTCGAACGCGCCCTGATAGCCGCATATGCCGGTGGGCTGAAACCCATTCTGTGCCTGACGAAATCCGACCTGGCCCCGCCCGAGCCGTTCGCCGAGCAGTTCTCCGACCTGGATCTGACCATCGTCACCGCGGGTCGCGAGGATCCGCTCGACGCCGTGGCACCGATGCTGAGCGATCAGGTCACCGTGTTTCTCGGGCATTCGGGGGTCGGTAAGTCCACCCTGGTGAATCGTCTTGTCCCCGAAGCGGACCGGGCAACGGGCGAGGTATCCGGGGTGGGCAAGGGCAAGCACACCTCGACCCAGTCGGTGGCGATACCGCTCGACGGCGAGGGCTGGGTGATCGACACCCCCGGGATCAGGTCGTTCGGCCTGGCCCACATCGAGCCGGACGACGTGATCCTGGCGTTCTCGGATCTGGCGGAGACCATCGAGGACTGCCCGCGGGGCTGCGGGCACATGGGTCCTCCCGCCGATCCCGAATGCGCGCTCGACACGTTGTCGGGGCCCGCGGCAGGCCGGGTCGCGGCCGCTCGGCGCCTGTTGGCGGTGCTGAAAGAGGGTGGACCGATCTGATGTACCACTGGGCGGCACTTCAGATCGACTGAGCACCGCAGCGCGCTATGGTCGCTGATCGTGGCTACTTATGTTCTCACCGGCAGCGCCTCCGGACTCGGCGCGGCCACCAAGAAAAGGCTGGAATCCGACGGGCATCGGGTGATCGGCGTCGACCTGCGAGATGCCGACGTCAACGTGGATCTGAGCACGGCCGACGGTCGTGCCGAGGCGATCGCGAAGGTCACGGAGCTGGCCGCCGGGGGCATCGACGGTTTCGTCCCGTTCGCCGGGCTGGCCGCGGCCACCGGGCGCCCGGCGCATCTGCTCATCGCCGTCAACTACTTCGGCGCGATCGAGCTGCTGGAGGGTCTGCGCCCGCTGCTGGCCGGGCGCGAGAACGCCTCGGTGGTGCTGATCAGCTCCAATTCCACCACCACGCAGCCGAATTGGCCGGCCGAGCTGGCCGAGGCATGCCTGGACGGCGATGAGGTGGGGGCCAACACCGTCGCCTCCACCTACGGCGATTTCGCGGCGGTGCAGGCCTATCCGGCGACCAAGGCGGCCCTGGCGTACTACGCGCGGACGAAGTCGGCGGAGTACATCGCGGACGGCATCCGGCTCAACGCGATCGCACCGGGACTCATCGATACCCCGATGACCCAGGAGGGCCGCAAGGACCCGCTGATCGGTGAGGGGATGGAGCAGTTCCTCAAGACCATTCCGGCCGGACGCGGCGGACGCCCCGAGGAAGTGGCCGCGCTGGTGGCATTCCTGCTGCGGCCCGAGGCGAGTTACTTCGTCGGCTCGGTCATCTTCGTCGACGGCGGCACCGACGCGGCGTTCCGCGGCAAGGACTGGCCGAAGGTGTGGGAAATCAACATGTGACGCGCCGCCGGGGAGGTCAGCGCCTGGCCTTGGCCTGATCGGCCTGCGCCTGCTGCTGTTCCTCCTCGGCCTGCTGCTTGGCCTGGGCGATGGCGGCCCGGCCCTCCGGGCTGGCCGCCGAGTTGCCCGGGTTCTTGGCGCTGGCCACCCCGGCGCTGCAATTGAGGTTGAGCAGCACCGTGTCGGTGACCGGCGTGAAGTTGTCGCCCTTGAGCCAGGGCGCCTTCTCCGAGCTGGTCACCACGCAATCGTCGTTGGACAGCGAGTCCCCCGAGCGGGTGGAGATGACGCCTTTCATACCGGCGTCCGCGAGCGCCGATTGCGCATCGGAGTACGTCTTCCCGGCGTAGTCGTCAGCGGACGCGACGCCGGTGGCCACCGCGCCGACGGCGACAGCTCCGGCCACCACGGTGGCCACACCCAAGAATTTGTTCACGGGCGATGACGCTATTGCCGCCGACTGCCAGGAACCTGGGACTGCATGGGGCAATCGCTTGGAGTCCGTCGAAACGCCGAACGTGAGCATGATGTCGATTCTTCTGGCGAATCTCGACACCATGCTCACGTTCGATGCGAAACCTACTTGCGGCGCCAGCCGCGCACCGTCTCGATGGCCGTCTTCAGGCCGCGCCGGCGTCCGGTGTCGGGATCGGTGACGCCGTACCCTTCGAGCTCGGTGAACATCCGCTCGCTGCGGGTCTCCGGCGCGTTGTCGGCCGTGTCCTTCAGGAACCGGTCCGGCAGCGACAGTTTGGCGATCGTGCGCCAGGTCTTCCCGTACTGCACCAGGAAGGGACCCGTGGTGTAGGGCAGGTCGTACTTGTCGCACAGCGCCCGCACTCGGACCGCGATCTCGGCGTACCGGTTGCTCGGCAGATCCGGGAACAGGTGATGCTCGATCTGGTGGCACAGGTTGCCGCTCATGAAGGCCAGCACCGGGCCGTTGTCGAAGTTGGCACTGCCGAGCATCTGCCGCAGATACCACTGGCCGCGGCTCTCACCCACCATGTCGGTCTTGGTGAATTTCTCTGCGCCGTCAGGGAAATGGCCGCAGAAGATCACCGCGTTGGCCCACACGTTGCGGATCACGTTGGCCACCGCATTGGCCTTGAGCGTCGACTTGAAGGTCGCGCCCGGGGACAGCGACGTCAACGCCGGCCAGACCACGTAGTCCTTGGCCAACTGCTGGCTCGCCTTGACCCCGAACTCGCGGACGCGGACCAGGGTGGCATTGCGGTTGTCGCGGCCCTTGAAGATCTTGCCGAGCTCCAGGTGCTGCAATGCCACGCCCCACTCGAAGCCGATCGCGAGCAGGGTGTTGAACAGCAGGTTGCCGTACAGGTTGAACGGCTTCCACTTCGCATCGCGGGTGACCCGGATGACGCCGTAGCCCACGTCGTCGTCCATGCCCAGGATGTTGGTGTACTTGTGATGCATGAAGTTGTGGGTGAACCGCCAGTGCTTGGACGCCCCGCTCATGTCCCACTCCCACGACGAGGAGTGAATCTCGGGATCGTTCATCCAGTCCCACTGGCCGTGCATGACGTTGTGGCCGATCTCCATGTTCTCGATGATCTTGGCCACGCCCAGGGTCACGGTGCCCGCCCACCATGCCGATCGCCGCGAACTCGCCGTCAGCAGCAGCCGCCCGGTCAGATCCAGGGCCCGCTGCGCGGCGATGGTACGACGGATATAGCGCGCATCGCGCTCACCACGGGAGTCTTCGATGTCCTGCCGGATCGCGTCCAGCTCGATGCCCAGGTTCTCGATGTCGGCATCGGTGAGATGCGCGAACGCAGGAACGTCGGTGATTGCCATCGTCAGCCTCCTCTCATTTACCTACGGTAGCGTAACCTACGACTCCGTAGGTTACTAGCCAGTAAAGCCTAGACGTCCAGAACACAGTCACCGGACGCAGCCGAAACGCATGTCTGGATCCGGGTTCCCGGCTCGTGTTCGACGCCGGTGCGCAAGTCGCGCACATGCCCGTCGACCAAGCCCACCACACACGACTGGCAGATACCCATCCGGCAGCCGAAGGGCATCTGGATGCCGACCTGCTCGCCGGCGTCCATCAACGGTGTCGCGCCGTCGACCGCGATCTCCTTGCCGCTGCGCTCGAATGTAACCGTGCCTCCGGCGCCGTGGGCGGCCGCCCGCGTGACGGCGAACCGTTCCAGGTGCAGATTGTCGGCGATGCCGGCCGTCGTCCATACCTGCTCGGCATCGTTCAGCATGCCTTCGGGCCCGCACGCCCACGCCTGGCGCTCGCGCCAATCGGCGACGACGTCGCCCAGACGCGACAGGTCCAGCCGGCCCTCGGTCCGCGTGCTGCGCACCAACAGCCGGTAACCCGGATGCGCATCGTGCAGCGCCGCCAGTTCCGGCCCGAACATCACGTCGGATTCCGTTGGCGCCGAATGCACATGCACGATGTCGGTGATCTGATCGCGGCGCACCAGCGTGCGCAACATCGACATCACCGGGGTGATGCCCGAGCCCGCGGTGAGGAACAACACCGACGCCGGCGCCGGATTCGGCATGACGAAATTGCCCTGCGGCGCCGCCAGCCGCACCACCGTGCCCGGCTGCAGGCCGTCCACCAGGTGGGTGGACAGGAAGCCCTCGGGCATCGCCTTGACCGTGATCGCGATGGTGCGCGCGCCGGACGAGGGCGTCTTGTCCGGTGACGAGGTCAGCGAATACGACCGCCAGCGCCACCGGCCGTCCATCAGCACACCGATGCCGACGTACTGACCCGGCTCATAGTCGAACGAGAATCCCCAGCCCGGCTTGATCACCAAGGTCGCGGAATCGGACGTCTCCCGCCGTACCTCGACCACCCGGCCGCGCAACTCGCGCGCCGACCACAGCGGGTTGGCGAGTTTGAGGTAATCGTCGGGCAGCAGCGGAGTGGTCACCTGACCCACGATGCGCCGCAAGGCGTTCCAGCCGGGGCGCCGATCGGCGCCGGCGATCGTGGGACGCACCGTGTCGGCCACATTGGCCGAGACCTTGATGTAGTTCTTGGCCATGAACCTACGGTACCGTAGGTTACCCGCCCGTAGCCAGTCGTACCCCCGACTTCGCAGGTCAGGACACCAAGGTGTTCTTGTACGTTTTCCCGTCCTTCATGATCACTTTGAAGTTGCGCTCGGGATCGGCCACCAGGTCCAGGCGCGCCAGCGGGTCGCCGTCGACCACCAGCAGGTCGGCCAGCGCACCCTCCTCCACCACACCGAGCTTGCCGGCATACGGGCTGCGCTTGCCCGAAAGCGCCAGCAGCTCGGCGTTGGTGGCCGTCGCCATCCGCAATGTCTCGGCCGGCGAGAACCACTTGCCGAGGCCGGCCAACAGGGCGCCCTGCTTCCGGGCCAGCTGCGGCGAGAACAGGATGTCGGTACCGAAGGCCGTCTTGATCTTGTACTTGCGGGCCAGCTGGTACACGTTGTCGACCCCGTCGACGATCTCCCTGGCCTTGGCCGCCTCATCGGAACCGGGCGGGAAGGCGCCGATCATCTCGGCGGGAATGGGCTGAGTACTCAGCCAGATGTCTTTGTCCGCCATTTCTTTCGCGGTGGCCTCGTCCATCAGGTGAGCGTGCTCGATATTCCGTACCCCGGCGCGGATCGCCTGCGTGATGGTCTGCGGGGTGTAGGCGTGCACGGTGACGTACGTGCCCCAGTTGCCCGCCGCCTCGGTGGCGGCACGCAGTTCGGGTTCGGTGAACGTGGTGACGTCCAGCGGACTGTGTGGCGACGACACCCCGCCGCCCGCGGTCAGTTTGATCTGCGACGCGCCCTGGAACAGCTGCTCGCGGGTCCGCATCCGCACCTCGTCGGGGCTGTCGGCGACCATGGCGGCGCCCAACGCCTCCTGATGCGACACGTGACCGGTGGTCCGCGGCAGGTCCGCGGGGGTGCGGAAGTCGCCGTGGCCACTGGTGACGGTGATGATCGCGCCCGAGGGGAAGATGCGCGGGCCGTCGACGGCACCTTCGTCGATGGCCCGCTTGAGCCCGAAACTCGGCCCACCCAGGTCGCGCACCGTGGTGAACCCGCGCATCAACGTGTCTTTGGCCTCGGCACCGGCCAGCAGATTGAGGTAGCCCGGATCGAGCGTCGTCAGTTGTGTCACGGGCGGCCGCACCAGCATCGTGTGCCAGTGGTTGTCGATCAGGCCGGGCATCAGGGTCCGGCCACCGCCGTCGATCACCGTTGCCCCTGGGTCGGCGGGTAGCGCCTGGGTCGAGATCTTCTCGATGCGGTTGCCCTTGACCCGGACATTCGACGGCGCCGACAGCGTGTCGGCGCGACCGTCGAAGATCCGCACATTGCGGAACTCCACCGATGCCGGTGCCGGACCGCCTCCGGGCGTGGGCGCGGGCCCCGGCGCCGACGGACTCGATTCAGCGGGCGGCGAGCTGGTCGCCGTGGAGTCGGCGCCGTCCTGAGCCGAACAACCGACACCGGCCAGGATCAGTGAAAGTGCCGCAATGATGCGCAGATTCCGCAACGGAATCCCCATTTCGTCGTAAATGGTCAGAGCAACTCGAGCAGAAACGGCAATTCCTGCGGGGCGTACCACGCCAGGTCGTGATCCTGTGCGTCGCCGACCGTGAGCTCGGCGTCCTCGTCCCCCAGATCGGCCTCGTCGATCACGTCGACCGCGGCCAGCACCGCGGCCTCCGCATCGGCGTTGTCGACATACACCGCGACCACGGCATCGATCGGCACCGGGCCCGACAACCGCACCACGGCGTCGTCGAGATCGGGACGAACGGTGACGTCATCGGCGTCGGCCACCACCACGGCCCGGCGCGGCGGCAGCTCCGAGTCCGGGGCGCCGGCGAGCAGCCGCAACGAGCCCAGCGCGGCGTCCCGCAGTGCCACCTCGGCGAGTTCCTCGTCGTCCCCCTCGGCATAGGCCTCGCGGAGCGTCGGGGTGACCGCGAAGGCGGTCCCGTTCACGACGAGCAGATGACGGTCGGCGACCAGCTGCTGCAGGGCGACCAGGGTCGTCGGAATGTAGACGCGCACACGGCGAGATTAGCCGTCGTCGGCGTCCTTTCGGTCGTCGGCTTGCGGGTCCTTCTCGACTGCGATGACAAAGTCGTCGCCGTGCTGGGTCACGCCGGCGACCACCGCGTCGTTCACGGCCTCCACCGCGTATTGGCGACGGACCACCAACGGGTCGTTGCGGAGGTCGCGCACCAGCGCAACCGCCAGACCGACCATCACCATCACGAACGGCAGCGCCGCGATGATGGTGATCTTCTGCAGGCCGTTGAGCGCATCCTCGCCACCGACCAACAGCATCACCGCCGCCACCGCACCGGTGGCCACGCCCCAGAAGATGACGGTCGGCCGCGTGGGTTTGATGGTGCCCCGCTCCGACAACGACCCCATCACGATGGAGGCCGCGTCGGCTCCCGACACGAAGAAGATAGCCACCAGAATCATCACCACGACGCTGGCGATCGTGGCGATCGGGTACTGGTCGAGAACGCTGAACAGCTGCTGCTCGATACCGATGTCGTCGCGCACGAGGTCGGCGCCTTCCTGCTGCGCCCGGATCGCCGCACCGCCGAACACACAGAACCAGATCAGCGAAACCACGCTGGGCACGAACAGCACCCCGGCGACGAACTGGCGGATGGTCCGGCCGCGGGAGATCCGCGCGATGAACATGCCGACGAACGGCGTCCACGAGATCCACCACGCCCAGTAGAAGACCGTCCAGCCCTGCAACCACGCCTTCACCTCGGCGCCTTCGGCACCCGTGCGGGCCGACATCATCGCCATGTCCTGCACGTAGCTGCCGATGGAGGTGGGCACCAGGTTGAGCATGAACACCGTCGGCCCGACGACGAACAGGAACAACGCCAGCGTGACGGCCAGCACCATGTTGATGTTGGACAGCCACTGGATGCCCTTGGCGACGCCCGACACCGCCGACAGCACGAACGCGACCGTGAGGATCGCGATGGTCATGATGAGGATGGCGTTGCCGGTGCGGCCGATCCCGCCGACGATCTCCAGTCCGCTGCGGATCTGCAGCGCACCCAGGCCCAGCGACGCGGCGGAGCCGAACAGCGTGGCAAAGATCGCCAGCATGTCGATGACCTTGCCCCACGGCCCGTTGGCGCGGTCGCCGAGCAACGGCTCGAACGCGGCGCTGATCAACTGCAACCGGCCCTTGCGGTAGACGCCGTAGGCGATGGCCAGCCCCACGACGGCGTAGATGGCCCACGGATGCAGCGTCCAGTGGAACAGCGTGGTGGCCATCGCGGTCTGCACCGCCTCGGGATTTCCCTCGAGGCCGGTGCCCGGCGGCGGTGTCGCGAAGTGCGACAGCGGCTCGGACACCCCGAAGAACATCAGGCCGATGCCCATACCGGCGGAGAACATCATCGCCACCCAGGACACGGTGCGGAACTCGGGCTCCTCGTCGTCGCGGCCCAGCGGGATGTTGCCGTAGCGGCTCAGTGCCAGCCAGATCACGAACACCACGAAGCCCGATGCGGTGAGAACGAACAACCACCCCGCGTTGTTCATCACCCAGTTCAGGGCGGAGGTGGAGGCGCTGGCCATCGACTCGGTGCTGACGAAACCCCAGACCAAGAATCCCACCGCGATCAGCGCGGTGACCCCGAACACCACCCAGTCGAGCCCCTCACGACGGGTGTAGGCCTTCTGCTCGACCGGAATGTCGAGCACCGGGTGGGGCACGACCTCGGACACGGGCGACTTCAGCGCGCCCTCGGTCTTCTTCTTGACCGTCGACTTGTCGGCGCTCACGGTGTGTTTGTCGGAATCTCGGTTGGTCGTCTCAGCTGGCATGATCAATTCATCAGATCGCGAATTGCAGCTCAGGTCAAACACCGCACCGGGTTTTCGCCGGGATTACCTGGCGGCTTCGAGCAACTCCTCGAGAGATTCGCGCAGCAGGCTGGGCAGCACGTCGACGTCGCTCATCGCATCCCGGTCGGCGTTGATCCCGAAATAGAGCATGCCGTCGTACGAGGTGACCCCGATGGCCAGCACCTGGTTGTGCAGCAGGGGCGGGACGGCATAGGTCTCCAGCAGCTTGGTGCCCGCCACGAACATCTGTTTCTGGGCCCCCGGCACGTTGGTGATCAACAAGTTGAACAACCTCGCCGAGAAACCGGTCGCCACCCGAATTCCCATGGCGTGCAAGGTCGGTGGCGCAAACCCGGACAGCGTCACGATGGTGCGCGCATCGACCAGGCTGGCCGCGGTCGAATGCGATTCCGTGGCGTGGGCGATCTGTGACAACCGCACCACCGCGTTGCCCTCGCCGACCGGAAGATCGACCAGGAACGGCGACACCTCGCTGATCGCCTGCCCGGGTCCGGTCGAATCCAGTTCGGCGTCCGGGTACACCGACATGGGCGCCATCGCGCGCACGGTGGTGCTGGGCGTCACCGGTTCCCCGCGTGACAGCAACCAGTTGCGCAGCGCACCGGCGACCACGGCCAGCACGACGTCGTTGATGTCGCAGTTGTAGCGGGCCCGCACCAGCCGGTAATCCTCCAACCGGTGGTGGGCCACCGAGAATCTCCGGTTGCGCGAAACCCTGGTGTTCAGCGGGCTGCTGGGGGCAGTGCCACGGGCCACGGTGCGGGCCACGTCGGCGACCCGGCGCCCCACCGCGGCGAGCTCGCTGGCACTGGTGGCCACCTCGGTGACGGTGTCCCGCAAGGCGGCCAGCTGACTGGTCGGCCGGGTGATCCACTCCCCGATCGCGCCGAGCACCAGTTGACGGTCGCTCGGTTCGCGGGCCGGAATCCAGATGTCCTCACCGAACTCCGGCGGCTTCTGCGACCGGTCGGCGATCACGTGCCCGATCTCGAGGGCGGTCATCCCGTTCACCAGCGCCTGGTGCGTCTTGGTGTAGATCGCGATGCGGTTCTTGGTCAGCCCCTCGACCAGATACATCTCCCACAGCGGACGGGTGCGGTCCAGCGGCCGCGAACCGAGCCGGGCGATGAGGTCGTGCAGCTGGGCGTCGCTGCCCGGGGACGGCAGCGCCGAGCGCCGGATGTGATAGGTGATGTCGAAGTCCCGGTCGTCCACCCACACCGGCCGCGCCAGGCCCAGCGTCACCTCGCGGACCTTCTGGCGGTAGCGCGGGATCTGCGGCAAGCGGTGCTCGACGGTCTCCAGCAAGGTCTCGTAACTCAGGCCGGACCGCGGCCTGCGCAGGATCGACAACGACCCCACGTACATCGGCGTTGCGGTGTTCTCCAAGTGGTAGAACGCTGCGTCGGACGCCGACAGTCTGTTCACCATGCGGCGCCAACCTCCCCTTATCGCTCCGCTCGAACCCCGTCACGGTAACCGGCGATTCCGCGACCGCGCATCACGGGTGCGCGAGACGCGAAAAACCCGTGCGATCATTGACAGGTCTGCACCTCTCCAGCAGATGTCGCCCGTCGATGCCGACCGCTGGAGGTTGCCCGTGCCCATCCCCGAACTCGCCGCACAGGGTTCTGCCCGTCCACCCTTGACCGCTCCGGTCATCGACTGCGAACCACCGGCACTGCCGCTCGGACAGGTGGCGTCGAATGTGCCTGTTGCGCCGTCTCGTCCGGCGCCCTGTCCCGCACCGACCGTGCGGCACCGGCATACCCCGCGCCGGTTGCGGGTGGTCGACGACCCACCGGAGCACCGATTGCAGGCCGACGCGGCACAGTTCGCCGACCTGGCATNCGCTGCGGCGGCCGCAGCAAATTCGGCCAAGCCGCTCGGCGCGGCCACCGGGCCCACCGACTGCGCGGGCGTGGGCGCGGCCTCGACCTGGACGTTGAACAGGAATCCGACGGACTCCTCCTTGAGCGCATCGAGCATGCCGACGAACATGTCGTAACCCTCGCGCTGGTACTCGACCAGTGGATCGCGCTGCGCCATCGCCCGCAGGCCGATGCCCTCCTTGAGGTAGTCCATCTCGTAGAGGTGCTCACGCCACTTGCGATCGATCACGTTGAGCAGAACGTTGCGCTCGAGCTGACGCATGGCGCCCTCGCCTGCCAGTTCTTCGAGCTGCTTCTCGCGCTCGGCGTAGGCCCGCTCGGCATCGGCGATCAGCGCGTCGCGCAGCTCGTCGCGGGTCAGTTCGCCTGGCTCACCGACCGCGTCGGAATCGATGAGGTCGTGGTGGTCGATGCCGACCGGGTACAGCGTCTTGAGCGCGTCCCAGAGCTTGGCCAGATCCCAGTCCTCGGCGTAGCCCTCGGCGGTGGCGCCGTCGACGTAGGCGGTGATCACGTCGACGAGCATGTCGTGCGCCTGCTTCTCGAGGTTCTCACCCTCCAGGATCATCCGGCGTTCCTTGTAGATGACCTGACGCTGCTGGTTCATCACCTCGTCGTACTTGAGGACGTTCTTGCGGACCTCGAAGTTCTGCTGCTCGACCTGGGTCTGGGCGCTCTTGATGGCGCGGGTCACCATCTTGGCCTCGATCGGCACGTCGTCGGGCAGGTTGAGCCGGGTCAGCAGCGATTCCAGCGTCGCGCCGTTGAACCGCCGCATCAACTCGTCACCCAGCGACAGGTAGAAGCGGGACTCACCCGGGTCGCCCTGGCGGCCCGAGCGACCACGCAGCTGGTTGTCGATGCGTCGCGATTCGTGACGTTCGGTGCCCAGCACGTAGAGACCGCCGGCCTCGACGACCTTCTTCGCTTCCTTGCTGGCCTCTTCCTTGATGGCCTTGAGGGTGTCGTCCCAGGCGGCCTCGTACTCCTCCGGCGTCTCCACCGGGTCCAGGCCCTTCTCCCGCAGCCGCTTGTCGGCCAGGAAGTCCGCGTTGCCGCCGAGCACGATGTCGGTACCGCGACCGGCCATGTTGGTGGCGACCGTGACCGCGCCGAGGCGCCCGGCCTCGGCGATGATGTTCGCCTCGGACTCGTGGTATTTCGCGTTCAGCACGTTGTGCGGGATCTTGCGCTTGGTGAACTGCCGCGACAGGTACTCGGAGCGCTCGACGCTGGTGGTGCCGATCAGCACCGGCTGGCCCTTTTCGTACCGCTCGGCGACGTCGTCGACGACCGCGATGTACTTGGCTTCCTCGGTCTTGTAGATCAGGTCGGACTGATCCTGGCGGACCATCGGCTTGTTGGTCGGGATGGGCACCACGCCCAGCTTGTAGATCTCGTGGAGCTCGGCGGCCTCGGTCTCGGCCGTACCGGTCATGCCGGACAGCTTGTCGTAGAGCCGGAAGTAGTTCTGCAGCGTGATGGTGGCCAGCGTCTGGTTCTCGGCCTTGATCTCGACGCGCTCTTTGGCCTCGATGGCCTGGTGCATGCCCTCGTTGTAGCGCCGGCCCACCAGCACGCGGCCGGTGAACTCGTCGACGATGATCACTTCGCCGTCGCGGACGATGTAGTCCTTGTCGCGTTGGAACAGCTCCTTGGCCTTGATGGCGTTGTTCAGGTAGCTGACCAGGGGCGAGTTGGCGGCCTCGTAGAGGTTCTCGATGCCGAGCTGGTCCTCGACGAACTCAACTCCCAGCTCGTGCACACCGATGGTGCGCTTGCGGATGTCGACCTCGTAGTGGACGTCCTTCTCCATCAGCGGGGCGAGCCGGGCGAACTCGGTGTACCAGTTGGAGGCGCCGTCGGCCGGGCCGGAGATGATCAGCGGGGTTCTGGCCTCGTCGATCAGAATCGAGTCGACCTCGTCGACGATGGCGAAGTTGTGGCCGCGCTGGACCATGTCCTCGGTCGAGTGCGCCATGTTGTCGCGCAGGTAGTCGAAGCCGAACTCGTTGTTGGTGCCGTAAGTGATGTCGGCGGCGTAGGCGGCGCGGCGCTCTTCGGGGGTCAGGCCCGACAGGATGACACCCACGTCCAGGCCCAGGAACCGGTGCACGCGGCCCATCCACTCGCTGTCGCGCTTGGCCAGGTAGTCGTTGACCGTGACGACGTGCACGCCCTTGCCGCCGAGCGCGTTGAGGTAGGAAGGCAGCACCGCGGTCAGGGTCTTGCCCTCACCGGTCTTCATCTCCGCGACGTTGCCGAAGTGCAGGGCCGCGCCGCCCATGATCTGGACTTCGAAGTGCTTCTGGCTCAGCACCCGCCAGGCGGCCTCGCGGGCGACGGCGAACGCCTCGGGCAGCAGGTCGTCGAGGTCTTCCCCGCCGGCGATCCGCTTCTTGAACTCGTCGGTCTTGGCTCGCAGCTCGGCGTCCGAGAGCTTCTCCATGTCGTCGGACAAGGTGTCGACATAGTCGGCGACCTTCTTGAGGCGCTTGACCATGCGGCCTTCACCGAGACGGAGCAACTTCGACAGCACGCTATTTCCCCTGTGGGTTCGATGGATCCCACGACGGGGATCGCTCGGGCTTAGTTGGCCTCCATCGTAGGTGACCGGTCGAACCCGCTGGTTCTGCTGGCGCGAAGAGACAAAATCGCACCCCGGAAAGCTCCGGGGTGCGATTCGTGTCGGCCGGCGGTCAGGCCAGCCGGATCAGTCCGTAGTCGTAGGCGTGGCGGCGGTACACCACCGTCGGCTTGTCGCTCTCCTTGTCGTGGAACAGGAAGAAATCGTGTCCGACCAGCTCCATCTCGTAGAGGGCGTCGTCGACCGTCATCGGTTTCGCCGGGTGTTCCTTGGTGCGGACGATCCGGCCCGGCTCGTGATATTCGACGCCGTCCGTCGTGGGGGCGGTGTCGGCGGTCGAGGCCGGTTGGGCATCGAACAGTGTCTCGTGCGCGGTCGCCTCGGCCAACGAGACCGGGGTCTTGTCCCCGTAGTGGATCTTGCGACGGTCCTTGCTGCGGCGCAGCCGGCTCTCGAGTTTGCCTGCGGCTGATTCCAGCGCGGCGTAGAAACTGTCGGCGCAAGCCTCGCCGCGCACCACCGGGCCGCGGCCGCGGGCCGTGATCTCGACGTGCTGGCAGTTCTTGCGCTGACGACGGTTGCGTTCGTGGTCGAGCTCGACGTCGAACAGGTAGATGGTGCGGTCGAACCGCTCCAGGCGCGACAACTTTTCCGAGACGTAGATGCGGAAGTGATCGGGAACTTCGACGTTGCGTCCCTTGACCACAACCTCTGCGTTCGGCTCCGGGGTGGTGTCGGCGACCGGTTCGTCGTCGACGACCATGGTGGCGCTTGAATCCGGGGAATGGGTTGACATATTCGGCAACTCGTTTCTCTCAGTTGTCACACGCTTTGCGTGTGCCGGACTACTCAACGAATCGCGACGATAGGTCGGAAAATCTGCTCCACCCATCGGCGCAAGGTGTGGGGTACTCACCTCCTACCGTTATGCGGTGAAGTGGCGCTGTGTTGCGGAGCGCCGCCGTGAGTCGTTCACGGGTGGTTGCTGCCGACGGTAGTCCGTATTCACCCACTCGTGCCACCAATTTCAAATACGTGTTCTCAGTTCTTCATGTGGGTTTGATCGCAGTGAAATTTCGGGGCCGTCAAGCATGGGCGATCGCGACCACGGCGACCACTTCCGCNCCCCGGACGCGTCGCGGATCGCCCGCACCACGTTGGTGTCGTCGACCACCACCCACACCGCCTCGTCCAGCGACCAGCTGGGCCGGGTGAGCTTGCGGCCCTCGATGGCCTTGGCCGTGGGTCCGCCGAGCGGGCCCATCCACAGCGAGGCGGCCGTCGCCTCCGGGGCGTCGGGCAGCACCACGACCGAGGCCGCGTCCTGACCGTTGCGCGACACCGACGCCGACATCTGATGCGGTGCCGAGCCGAAGGCACCGGGCACCCGGGTGGTCTGCTGGCCGTCCAGGGCCACCAGGGAGCCGCCCACCAGCGCGTGCAACCCGGCCACCGCACCCGGCACCGCACCCGGGTCGGTGGCGGCGACGTCGGAGGTCTCCCAGCCGTCGGCGAAGCGGTCGTCGAGTGGGGCGCCGTCGACGTTGATCACATACGGACCGCTGACCCCGGCCCGCGACAGGGTCCAGATGATCTGCGCCGCAAGCAATTGCCTGCTGTGCGGATCGGTGGTCGACAGGTTCTCCAGATCGATCCGCGCGCCGCCGTAGCCGCGGCCGACCCCGGTCTTGCCGCCGTCGGCCCGGGTGACCGGGCCCCGCAGGCGCAGCGGCGCTTCGAGCAGATTCCGTACGGTCCTGGCCATCTCCGGACGTGGCCCGGCCACCAGTTTGGAGATCAGTTCGGTGGGCAACTGGTCGGGATCCGACACCGCCACATAGCGCGGATCGGGCACGACCGTACTTCCGGTGGGGTCGACGAAATAGAGCGTGTTGCGCTTGTAGGTGGACTGAAACTGTTGCCAGTCAAGGAAAACGCCGTTGGGTAGCCGGTCGATGCGCCAACCGGCCGGGGTCTGCACGAGTTCGATGGGACCGGGATCCGGCAGGGCCCCCTCCCCCGTCTCGAACACTCCCATGTCGGACAGCGAACCCAGGATGTCTGCCCGCATGCTGACCGAGACCCGATCCGCCCCACGGGTTTCGACGAACACCACGCGGTCGAGCAGCAGCGCGCTGCCGGCATCGTCCCAGGAACTGGAGGCGGACTCGGTGAGGAACTGCCGGGCCGCCAGGTGCCGGTTGGCGGGATCGGCAGTGGCCTTGAGGAATTCACGCAGCAGCACATCGGGATCCATGCCCGGGGCCGGTTTGGGCAGGTTCGGCGGTGCCGGCTTCTCGACCGTCCCGATCGCTTGCGGGGAGGACGAATTCGGGATTCCCGCGCATCCGGACACCAGCACGACCAAACCGACGATCACCACCGTCAGCAGGCGCTTCACACGCTCTCCTCCGCAGGCTCCCGGTCTCGGCTGGGGCGCCGCCGCTGTCCTTGCTGCGGCGCAACGGGTTTCAGGGGCAGCGGGCTCGTGGTCACCTTGTGACCGCGGACCAGCGGCAGGGTCAGGCGGAAGCAGGCACCCTTGCCCGGCTCACCCCAGGCCTCCAGCCGGCCCTGGTGCAGACGGGCGTCTTCGATGCTGATGGCCAGGCCCAGGCCGGTACCGCCGGAGCGACGCACCCGCGACGGATCCGACCGCCAGAACCGGCTGAACACCAATTTCTCCTCGCCGGGGCGCAGGCCGACACCGAAATCGCGGACCGTGACGGCCACGGTGTCCTCGTCGGCGGCCATCCTGATCCGTACCGGCTTGCGCTCGGCATGGTCGATGGCATTGGCGATGAGGTTGCGCAGAATCCGTTCCACCCGGCGCGGATCCACCTCGGCGATCACCTCGTCGTCGGGCATGTTGACGTCGAGTTCCACCTCGGCGTCGGCGGCCAGGTGCCCGACGTTGTCGAGCGCGCTCTGCACGGTGGAGCGCAGGTCCACCGACTCCACCGACAGTTCGGCCACGCCGGCGTCGTGCCGGGAGATCTCCAGCAGATCGGCCAGCAGGGTTTCGAACCGGTCCAGCTCGTTGACCATCAGCTCGGTGGACCGTCGCAGCGCGGGGTCGAGATCCTCGGCGTGGTCATGGATCAGATCGGCCGCCATGCGCACCGTGGTCAGCGGGGTGCGCAGCTCGTGGCTGACGTCGGAGGTGAAGCGGCGCTGCAGATTTCCGAATTCCTCGAGCTGCTGAATCTGCCGCGACAGGCTCTCGGCCATGTCGTTGAACGACACCGCCAGCCGGGCCATGTCGTCCTCGCCGCGCACCGGCATCCGCTCGGTGAGGTGTCCTTCGGCGAACCGCTCGGCGATGCGCGAGGCCGACCGCACCGGCTGCACGATCTGACGGGCCACCAGCAACGCGATCGCGGCGAGCAGGCCCAGCAGCACCACCCCACCGGTGGCCATCGTGCCGCGGACCAGCGCGATGGTGCTTTCCTCGTTGTTCAGCGGAAAGATCAGGTACAGCTCAAGATTCGGTACCGACGAGGATGCCGGGCTGCCGACGATCAACGCCGGCCCGGAGAACGCGTCGGTCTGCACGGTGGCGTACTGGTAACTGACCTGGCCGGCCTTGACGAAATCGCGCAGGGCCGTCGGCACCTGCTGCACCGGCCCGGCCGCCGTGGCCTCCCTCGGCCCGTCGCCGGGGACGATGAGCACCGCGTCGAATGCCCCGGCGATGTCCGCGCGCGCGTCGGCCTTGCGGTCGATCAGGGTGTTGCGGGCCAGCTGCAGGCTGCTGTCCAGCGACCGGCTCTCCTCACCGCCGACGATGCCGCCGACGGTGACCCGGGCACGTTCCACCTCCTCGGTGGCGGCCTTGACCTTGACCTCGAGGATCCGGTCGGTGATCTGGCTGGTCAGCACGAAGCCGAGCACCAGGATGACGGCAAGCGAGAGCCCCAACGTCAACGTGACGACCCGAAGTTGCAGCGAACGCCGCCACACCAGGCTCAGGGCCCTGCCAAGCGTCCCCAATCCGCGCAACAGTGGGCCGGAACCTCCCCAGCGCCCACGGATGCGCCGTCTGGAGCCGAAGATCACGGGGGTCCGGCCTTGTATCCCACTCCTCGAACGGTCAACACCACCTGCGGGTTCTCCGGGTCTTTCTCGACCTTGGCCCGCAGCCGCTGGACATGCACGTTCACCAAACGGGTGTCAGCGGGGTGGCGGTATCCCCACACCTGTTCGAGCAGCACATCACGAGTAAACACCTGCCGCGGTTTGCGTGCCAGCGCCACCAGCAGGTCGAACTCCAGCGGTGTCAGCGAAATCTGCTCGCCCTGCCGGGTCACCTTGTGAGCAGGCACATCGATCTCGACATCGTTGATCGACAGCAACTCGGCGGGCTCGTCCTCGTTGCGGCGCAGCCGCGCGCGCACCCGGGCCACCAGCTCCTTGGGCTTGAACGGCTTCATCACGTAGTCGTCGGCGCCGGATTCCAGGCCGAGCACCACGTCGACAGTGTCGGTCTTGGCAGTCAGCATGACGATCGGCACGCCGGAATCGGCACGGAGCACCCGGCACACGTCGATCCCGTTCATGCCCGGCAGCATCAGGTCCAGCAGGACCAGGTCGGGTCGCAGTTCCCGGACCGCGGTGAGCGCCTGGCTGCCATCGCCGATGACCGCGGTGTCGAATCCCTCGCCACGCAAGACGATGGTGAGCATCTCAGCCAGCGATGGGTCGTCGTCGACGACAAGGATCCTTTGCCTCATGGTGTCCATGGTGTCACCCGATCGCGATAAAACCGGGGTACCACACGCGGGTTTCTGGCTTTATCTGCTGCTGAGCCGCCCCGCGAGTGCCGCGGGATCCACATCCGGTCCCGCGACGGCCCATCGGCCGCACCAGTCGGCGGCGGCCAGCGCGGAGTACACCGCACCGGTGCGCTGTTGCAGCCCGCCGTCGCGCTCATAGGCGTCCCTGGCGCGGTCGGCCTCGGTGTTGGCGCGGTGCTCGGCCCGCTGGGCGGCCAGCTCGGTCGGGACGTCGAGCAGGATCTGCCAATCCGGGGCGGGCAGTTTCAGCCGGCCGAACTCCAATTCGCGCACCCAGGCCACCGCCTCGCCGTCGGCGCCCTCGTGCAGCCGGGCCGCACTGTAGGCGGCGTTCGAGGCGACGTAGCGGTCGAGGATGACGACGTCGTAGGCGCTCTGCAGATGTTGGATCTCGTCGCGCGCCCCGGCCCGGTCCAGGGCGAACAGGGTGGCCATCGCGTAGACCGAGTCGGCCAGGTCCCCATGGGCCCCGTGCAACGCCTCGGCGGCCAGATCGGCGGGCACCGAGTGGTGGTACCGAGGGAACGCCAGGCTGCCGACGGACAGGTGGTCGGCCTCGAACGCCGCCCTCAGACCATTGGTCAACGTACGTTTGCCTGCGCCGTCGACACCCTCGATCGCGATGAGCACAGGGGCAGCGTAGTTGGCGCACGCCACTGGCTGCCGACGCTGCGCCGTGACCTTGTCACGCTGGAGTGGCTGCCGAGCTCGAGCGTCACGCCAGCGTGACGTACGGTCGCTCGGTGCCCGAGATCGCCGACGAATGAGGTAGTGGGATGCACCAGGACACGATGCTCGCTGCGGCCACTTTGGTGGACCTGCTGCAGCAGCGAGCCGACACCTACCGGGACAAGGTGGCGTTCAGCTTCTCCTACAACGGCGACGACGAGAACCGCACGCAACTGACCTACGCGGAGCTGGATCGCAAGGCGCGGGCGATCGCATCGACCCTGCAACAGCTGGACGCCCGCGGCGAACGCGCGCTGGTGCTGTGCCGTCCGGGTCTGGACCCGATCGCCGCGTTCTTCGGCTGCGCCTATGCCGGAGTGGTCGCGGTACCCGTGCACGAGCGGTTGGCTCCGCGCCTGTCCTCGGTGGTTCCCGATGCGCATGCCCGGTTCGCCCTCGCCACCGCCGAGACCCAAGGCAAGATCAAGGCCGCGATCGATGAGCTGGCCGAGGGGCGCGACCTGCACTGGGTCCGCACCGACGACGTGGACGACATCTGCGGCCGGGCCGAGAGCTGGGCCGCCACCGAGATCGACCCGGATGCGATCGCCATGGTGCAGTACACCTCGGGCTCCACCACGTCGCCCAAAGGCGTTGCGCTCACTCACCGCAACCTGCTGCACAACATGGAGTCGATCCGTCGGGTGTGGAACGGCGACGACACGGCCGTCAGCGTGTTCTGGCTGCCGTCTCATCACGACATGGGACTCATCGGCGCGATCCTGTCGATGCTCTATGTCGGCTGCACCACGCATCTGATGTCACCGGCCGCCTTCGTCAAACGGCCGATGCGATGGTTGGAGGCGATATCCCGGCAGCACGCCACGTTCACCGCCGCCCCGAACTTCGCCTACGATCTGTGCGTCGAACACAGCACCGCCGAGCAGCGGGCCGCGCTCGACCTGTCGAGCCTGGCCACCGCGATGAACGGGGCCGAGCCGGTGCAGGCCGCCACTCTTGAGAGTTTCGCAAACGCGTTCGCCGACGCCGGCTTCCGGCCGGAGGCGTTGCGCCCGGTCTACGGGCTCGCGGAGGCCACCCTCTTGGTGTCCGGCGGCTCGGACGCCGCACGCCCGGTGGTCCACCATCTCGATCGCACCGGACTGCAGGAGGACCGGGTGGTCGACGTCGCCGCCGACCACCCGTCGGCCACCGCGTTGGTGAGCTGCGGCCGCCCGCACGACGACCAAGAGATCGCCATCGTGGACCCGGTGACGCATCGTCGTTGCGGCACAGACGAAGTCGGTGAGATCTGGATCGCCGGCCCCAGCGTGGGCTGGGGCTACTGGAGTCGTCCGGACGAGAGCAAGGAGACCTTCTCGGCGGCCTTGGCGGACACCTCGGCCGGCCCGTTCCTGCGCACCGGCGATCTCGGGTTCCTTCGCGGCGGCGAGCTGTTCATCACCGGGCGCTGCAAGGACCTCGTCGTCATCCGTGGCGGCAACTACTACCCCAACGACATCGAACGCACCGTGCAGGGCTGCCATCCGGCACTGGTCTCGGGGCGCGGCGCCGTGTTCGCATTCACGCCGGGCCTCGGCGCGGTCGAGCAGCTGGTCGTGGTGCAGGAGGTACACCGCGATCGAGATCCGGCGGTCGACCTCGCCGAGGTCGCCGAGACGATCCGGTCCGCGGTGACCGAGCGTTACGGGGTCGAGCCGAACTCGGTGGCCCTGGTGGCGCATCTGTCGATCCCGACGACATCGAGCGGCAAGATCCAGCGAGGCCTGTGCCGCCGGCAGTTCCTCGACGGCGAGATCACGCCCGTGGCGCACTGGCAGGTCGCCTCGGCGGTAGACGACCGCATGAAGGCGAGAGAGCTGGAGGCGGCGATCCAGATCGCCGATCTGGTGAAGGCTGAGGCGTCCCGTCAGCAGGCCGCCGGCCGGCCCTGACGCCAGCTAGTACCGCTAACCACTGTTTGCCTACCGCGCCACCTGCCGATGGCGCGGAGACCGCGGACAGCCACCCCGGAAAGCGTCGGCGCCCGATCCGGCGTCGGCCACCGCATGGCCGCGAAAGCTCCGCCCGGACGCGGCCCGGCCGACCGCGAGGTCGATCCACCGTGCGGGAATCGTGTTGCCGCACAGGATCTATCACCAACGTCACGATGATCAAGATCAACCACCCAAGTGCGTACACGTGATCGGGCACTGAGTGTAGCCCGCCCGCGCATCGCCGGCGCACCGGCCCTCGCACACTCAAGCTGAGCCGAACATTAGAAAAACCTTAAGAATTTGCCATGCCACGAGCATAACGCGACTTATCAGCACGTTCGTCAACGCCGGAGATTGCCCCGTCGTCAAGACCTGAATCTGGCGTCAACTTTTGCCAGAAATTTGCGTTTTCAACTACTTCTACGGGCTACGGTCTGTGCCTGTTATTTACAGATGCGAAAGGAGATGCCGTGCATCTCGTTGCTCAGCCCCACAACGACGTTGGTGCGAAGCAAGAAAATACCCGTCATTGGCTCGCCGCCGGCGCCGTTTTGGCCAGCGCCGCGATGATCGCGGCCGCCCCGGGGATCTCCCCCGTCTCGGCCGCCGCCCAGCCCGACGTTCACGCCGCCGACGCCGTGCGGCTCACGGCGGGCTGGGACCCGTTCGCACCGTGGCAGGCGGCGTTCGACGCCGCGAAAGCCGACGGCAAGATCCTCACCGACAACTTCCTGCTGGCCCCGGGCGTGGGATTGCAGCAGGCGATCGTCAACCAGCTGGGTTACGCCAAGCAGCTGTTCGAGGACCCGGCGAGCTTCGAGGCTGTGTCGCAGCAGTTCGCCGCCAACGTGATGAAGGTGGCGACGGGTCTCACCCTGATCGGTGCGGACGAGGACACCCGGAAGGCGGTGCTCAAGCACACCCTCGGCGGTATGCACGGCATGGCGATCGACATGTTCCCCGGCTTCCTGGCCGAGGGCGTTGACCCCGAACTCTTCTCGGGGGTCATGAATGTCTTGGCCTCGCCGCTGAGCGGTGTCCTCATCGGTTCCGTGGGCCCGCTGGTCAGCCCGGCGGTGGCGCTGCTCAACAGTGCCGTGGCGATTTCGAACGCGCTGCAGGCCGGCGACTCGACGACCGCACTGTCGAGCCTGCTCGGCGTACCGGCCGGCATGGTCGACGCCTTCCTCAACGGCGCCACGCTCAACCTCGATGCTCTGGCGCCGATGATCAACGAAGCGGGCCTGATCAAGGACACCGTCACCATCGCCGGGCTGAACATCGCCTTCGGCGGTCTGCTCACCCCGGGCTCCACCGACCGGAGCACCTACGAGTACGTCGACGAAGAGGGCAACAAGGTCACGATCCCCTCGGTCGGCGGCTCGATCTTCAACAGCCTCGGCATGGACATCAAGCTCGGTGCCCTGCCCATCTCGGTGAAGGGCGAGGCGGTCGGTCCGATCGGCGCCCTGCAGGGGCTGTCGCAGACGGTCGGTGTGCTGCTCGGCAGTGGCTGGGACGATTGGGACGGCAAGGGCAATGCCCCGGCACCCAAGCCGCCGCTGTTCGGTTTGAAGCCGGCCGCATTGGGTGACATCTTCAGCGACACCGCCGAAAGTGCCGGCATCACGAAACTCCGCGACCTGCTGCGCACCGCCACGGTCGAGGACATCGTCAAGAAGCTGCAGGGTGTCGACGCCGCCACGGAGACGGTTGCCGACGAGGCCGCCACCGCACCGGTGGTGGAAAGCCCGGTGTCCGGCGAAGCCGCTGCGGCAACGGAATTGACCCATGCCACCGCGAACAAGTTGGTTTCGGTGGCCGTGCCGAAGCCGGCCGCCTCGGCCCCGGCCGAGGAAGTCGCCGCGGCACCGGCGGCCGATGCCGAGACCGCCGCACCGACCGAATCGGCCGGCGAGACCGAAAGCGCTGCCACCGCAACGCCGCAGAAGGTCAAGACCCGCCCGAAGGCAGCCCTGCCCAAGAGCGGTTCGTCGGCGCACGACACCAAGCGCAACCTGGTCAAGGGCATCAAGGACGCGGTCAAGAACGCCCGCGGCGGGTCGGGTGCACAGGGCAGCCGTGACGCGAGCGAATCCGGTTCCAGCTCAACTGGTTCGAGTGCCGGTTCGTCGAGTGCGGGTGCGTCCGGCGCCAAGGCCGGCGGTGCCGACGGCGCCAAGGGTGGCTCGGCAAAGAAGGACAGCTCGGCCAAGAAGGCCGGCGACAAGGAGTAATCACACCGGCGTCACGAGGATGGGCCCCTCTGTGGAGGGGCCCATCGCGTGCTCGCAGGTCGCCGGATCACCGCACGGGACCGCGGACCTGCCGACTCGTGCGTCGCTCCTACCATCGGCTTATGAAGCGCGAGCAACTCAGTGACTTCCTGCGGACTCGCCGCGCCCGGCTCAAGCCGGCCGACGTGGGGTTGGTCGAAGGCCACCGGCGCCGCACTCCGGGCCTGCGCCGCGAAGAGGTCGCTCTGCTGGCGGGCGTCGGAACCTCCTGGTACACGTGGCTCGAACAGGGCCGCGACATCAGCGTGTCGCCGAATGTGCTCGATGCGATCAGCACTGCCTTACGGCTCTCGCAACCCGAACGGTCGCACCTGTATTCGCTGTCGGGCATCAATCCCCCGCCGGCCGGTGAGCCGCGGGCGACTGATGTCAGTCCCGAACTTCTTCATCTGCTCGAGGCTTGGTCGCCGCGGCCCGCGATGCTGCAGGATCGGTATTGGAATCTGCTGGGCGTCAACGACGCGACCCGTCGGGTGTTCGGCTACGGCGATACCGACCGCAATTGCCTCGTCACCTTCTTCACCAACAGCCGGTACCGCGGCATGTACCGCCATTGGGCAGCGGCGGCGCCCGCAGTGGTGTCGGCCTTTCGCGCCGATGCGGCACAGTATCCCGGCGATGCCCGGTTCGCCGAGATCGTGGATGATCTCTCCGCGGTCAGCCCCGAGTTCGTCGACCTGTGGGAACGTCACGACGTGGGCCGCCATTCACAGGCGATCAAGGCCGTGCTGCATCCCGAGGCCGGCGAGCTGGTGTTCGACAAGACGACGCTGGCCGTCACCGATCATCCGGGCTGGCACCTGGTGTTGTACAACCCCAGGCCAGGGACCGGTACCGACAGACGGCTGGACACGGTGATGCGGGCTCAATCTCGGAACGGCGCGGTCAGCTGAGCGAGTTCGTCGAGATGGCGCAAGGCTTCGGCGTCCTCGGCCGCGGCGTCGCGGAAGAACACGCAATGATCGACTCCGCCCTCGGCCAGCACCTCCAGCTCACGTCGGGTCAACGGCGTGATGGTGCCCTGCCGATCCGGCCCCAGGTAGCCACGCTGGTCGGCACCGATCAGCGTCACGGGAATCCGGTCACGTCCACGATCGGCGGCCCGGCGTTGCAGTTCCTTCACCCGCGTGACCAGCTCCTCCGGTGTGCCAACCAGATTCGGCGCCCACTGGTCACCGTATTCGAGCACTCGGTCGAACACGGTGGGTCCGTTGCCGCCGACAAGCACCGGCACGTGCGGCCGTTGCACCGGCTTGGGCCATGAGTAGATCGGGTCGAAATCGACGAACTGGCCGTGGAATTGGGCGTGATCGGCCGTCCAGATCTCCTTCATCGCCAGCACCCTCTCGCGCATCAGCGCCAGCCGGGTCCTCGGTTCGGTGCCGTGATTGCGCATCTCCTCACGCAGCCAGCCGGCGCCGACGCCGAGCTGGAACCGGCCGCCGGAGAGGTGGTCCACCGTGGCAACTTCCTTGGCGAGCGTGATCGGATCCCGTTGCACCACCAGGGCGATCCCGGTGCCGAGGAGCAGTCGATCGGTGACGACGGCCGCTGCTGCCAGCGCCACGAACGGGTCCAGCGAGCGGTAGTAGTCGTGCGGAGGCAGGTCCCCCTCGGGCGGTACCGGCCCGGCCACCGGTAGATGAGTGTGTTCGGCGACGAACAGCGAGTCGAATCCCCGCTCCTCGAGGGCTTTCGCCAGTTTCGTGGGCGCCAGGCCCTGGTCAGTCAGAAATGTGCTGACACCGAATTTCATGACTCCACCGTGCCGCTCGCCGGCCACACGGAAAAGGGCGCAGTCAACATGGGACTGCCACCACCACCTTCGCGAGACGCAAAATCCCCCGATTCCCTGGGGAAGAGGGGGATTCCGCGTCCGCTCGCGCTATTTCAGCGACTCAGTAGCGGTAGTGCTCCGGCTTGTACGGACCCTCGACGTCCACACCGATGTACTCGGCCTGCTCCTTGGTGAGCTTGGTCAGCGTGCCGCCGAGTGCCTCGACGTGGATGCGCGCGACCTTCTCATCGAGGTGCTTGGCGAGGCGGTAGACCTCGTTGTCGTACTCGTCGTTCTTGGTCCACAGCTCGATCTGGGCGATCACCTGGTTGGAGAAGCTGTTGCTCATCACGAATGACGGGTGGCCCGTGGCGTTTCCGAGGTTGAGCAGGCGGCCCTCGCTCAGCACGATGATCGACTTGCCGTCCTCGAAGGTCCACTGATCGACCTGCGGCTTGATGTTCAGCCGCTTGGCGCCCGAGCGCTCCAGCGCCGCCATGTCGATCTCGTTGTCGAAGTGGCCGATGTTGCCCAGGATCGCCTGGTCCTTCATCGCCTTCATGTGCTCGAGCAGGATGATGTCCTTGTTGCCCGTCGAGGTGACGACGATGTCGGCATTGCCGATCGCCTCTTCGACCGTCACCACGTCGAAACCGTCCATCAGCGCCTGCAGGGCATTGATCGGGTCGATCTCGGTGACCTGGACCCGCGCGCCCTGGCCGGCCATCGACTCGGCACAGCCCTTGCCCACGTCGCCGTAGCCACAGATCAGCACCTTCTTGCCACCGATCAGCACGTCGGTGCCGCGGTTGATGCCGTCGATCAGCGAGTGACGGGTGCCGTACTTGTTGTCGAACTTGCTCTTGGTGACCGAGTCGTTGACGTTGATGGCCGGGAACGCCAGCTCACCCGCGGCAGCGAACTGGTACAGCCGCAGCACACCGGTGGTGGTCTCCTCGGTGACACCCTTGACCGCGTCGGCGATCTTGGTCCACTTGTCCTTCTCGGTCTCAAAGCGCTTGCGCACCAGGGACAGGAAGACCTTCCACTCGGCCGGGTCGTCGTCCTCGGCGGGCGGGACCACGCCGGCCTTCTCGTACTGGGCGCCGCGCAGCACCAGCATGGTGGCGTCGCCGCCGTCGTCGAGGATCATGTTGGCCGGCTCGCCTTCCCAGGTGAGCATCTGCTCGGCGGCCCACCAGTACTCCTCCAGCGTCTCGCCCTTCCAGGCGAAGACCGGGGTGCCCTTGGGCTCCTCGGGGGTTCCGTGCGGGCCGACGACGACGGCCGCGGCGGCATGGTCCTGGGTGGAGAAGATGTTGCAGGAGGCCCAGCGGACCTCGGCGCCGAGGCTCGTCAGAGTTTCGATCAGCACGGCGGTCTGCACGGTCATGTGCAGCGAGCCGGAGATGCGCGCGCCCTTGAGCGGCTGCACGTCGTGGTACTCACGACGCAGGGCCATCAGGCCCGGCATCTCGTGTTCGGCCAGGCGGATCTCCTTGCGGCCGAAATCGGCCAGCGACAGGTCGGCAACCTTGAAGTCGATGCCGTTTCGGGTGTCGGCCTTCAACTCGGTCATGTAGAGCCCTCTTTCAGTCGTGATTGCTTGCCAGCGCACGCGGGCGCCAAGCGGCGACGCCACATGCTGATACCTCTAGCCTGCGGGCTCGCGGGACAGGCGCTCATGCGTTTCACAGCGGCGGCGCACTGACAGCTACGGGGTATCTATGACACCGTAGCGCTCGGCGAAAGGCGTCATGAGTCGGGCCAGGTCACCGGCCACATCATGATCGGCCTCGGGGGGCATGGACACGTAGCTCATCGCCAGGCGCACGATCGCCCGGGCCAGCACACCGGCGTCCTCGTCGCTGGCCTTCATCCAGCTGTTCTGGAAGGTCCCGGTCAGCCGGGCCGAGCACCGGGTGATGATCGGCCCGCTTCCGGTGGTGATGATCTGCAACAGGTCGGGCTTGGAGGCGCCGGTGAGCAGGGAGATCACCAGCGGATCGGCGGCGGATTCCAGAAAGAACGCCCGGAAGCCCTCCAGGAACGCCGCATGCACCTCACCGACGTTGTTGTTGATGGCGTCGTCGACCGCGTCGACCAGGCGATCGGCCAGGCGCATGGCATAGCCCTCGGCCAAGCCCTGGCGGGATCCGAACTCGTTGTAGATGGTCTGACGACTGATGCCCGCGACCTGGGCCACATGCGAGAGCGTGATGGCCGACCAGTCGCGGGTCAACAGCAGGTCGCGCATGCCGTCCAGAATCGAGTCGCGCAGCAGTACCCGGGATGCCTCTGCATACGGGATGCGCTGCTTGTCTCGCGGCCGACTCACACGGGCGACAATATCGCTTTCCGGTGCGATTTCGAGCGCGTCGCTCGACATGGTCAAGACCGTGAGACCTCAACCATGTCGAAATCGGCCTTCGCCGCACCGCAATCCGGGCAGCTCCAGTCGTCGGGGATGTCGTCCCAACGGGTGCCCGGGGCGATGCCGTCCTCGGGCCAGCCCTTGGCCTCGTCGTACTCGAATCCGCACTGCACGCAGACGTAGAGCTTGTAGTTTTCGTCCGAGTTGCTCATCGGGTCACTCCAATCGGTTCGAAATCGATCTTCTCTCGTACCGCGCAGTCCGGGCAGCACCAGTCATCGGGCACATCGCTCCACAACGTCCCGGCCGGGAAGCCTTCTCGCGGAGCGCCTTTCGCTTCGTCGTAGATGTAGCCGCACCCGGGGCACTCGAAGGCGCTCATGCGGCCGCCTCCTGCCCCGAAGCGGCGGCGCCGTACCGGGCCAGGACCTTCTCGCGCAGCCGCGGCTGGATGTTCACCTTGGTGATGTCACCGTCGTAGTGCTCCAGCACCCGGTGGTCCATCACCTTGCGCCACAACGGCGGCAGATAAGTGAGCCCGATCAGCGACGCGTACCCGCTCGGCAGGTTGGGCGCGCCGTCGATGCTGCGCAGGGTCTGGTACCGGCGTGTCGGGTTGGCGTGGTGATCGCTGTGCCGTTGCAGGTGGTACAGGAACAGGTTGGTCACGATGTGGTCGGAGTTCCAGCTGTGCACGGGTGCGCACCGCTCGTAGCGACCGCCGGAGGTCTTCTGCCGCAGCAGGCCGTAGTGCTCAAGGTAGTTGACCGATTCCAGCAGGCTGAAGCCGTAGATCGCCTGGATCACCATGAACGGCACCACGCCGAGACCGAAGATCGCGATCAAGACGCCCCAGAACACCACCGACATCGCCCACGCGTTGAGCACATCGTTGGACGGATGCCACGGCGACTTGCCCTGCCGGCGAAGACGCTGCGCTTCCAGTTCCCACGAGGACTTCAGACTGCCGAACACGCTGCGCGGCAAGAACTCCCAGAACGTCTCGCCGAACCGCGCCGACGCGGGATCCTCGGGGGTGGCCACCCGGACGTGGTGCCCACGGTTGTGCTCGATGTAGAAGTGGCCGTACCAGGTCTGGGCCAGCGTGATCTTGGACAGCCAGCGCTCCAGCGAGTCCCGCTTGTGCCCCATCTCATGTGCGGTGTTGATGCCCACCCCTCCGAGCACACCCACCGACAATGCGATGCCGATCTTGGCCGGCCAGCCCAGCCCACCGTCGAACCCGAGCCAGCTGAGGTCGGACGCCGTGAACAGATAGGCCCCCATGATGACGCTGGCGTACTGGAACGGGATGTAGACGTACGTGCAGTACCGGTAGTACTTGTCGTTCTCCAGCTGCTCCATCACCTCCTCGGGCGGGTTCTGGCCGTCGGGACCGAAGCGCAGGTCCAGCAGCGGCAGCAGGACGTAGAGGAGGATCGGGCCGATCCACAGCGGCACCTGCGCGGCGACGTGCCAGCCGGCCTGGTTGAGCGCCCAGACCAACGGCAGCATCACGAAGATCGCCGTCGGGGCGATCAGCCCCATGAGCCACAGATGCCGCTTCTTGTCCCGCCACTGCCGGACGTCTGCGACGTCCCGGCCGCCGGAAAGTCCTGCCACCACGATGAGCCTCCTTTGTGAGCGCTATCACTGCAATGACTTGACTATAGAAGCTGTTATGTCTCCTGTCTAGACATTGAACTATGTTTTGTAAAGCTCTCGGGGTGTGCGGGGTCACAACCAGCTGCACCGAAACGGAAGCCAGGGACAGATCCACGGCGGATCTGCCCCTGGCTTGGAAGTTGAGGTCGCGGGCGCCCCGCTCAGACGGTGGCGACCTCACGGTTGGCCAGCACGGAGTGCCGCCGGCCGTAGACGAGGTACACCAGCACGCCGATGCCCATCCAGGCCAGGAACCGGATCCAGGTCAATCCGGTGAGATTGAGCATCAACCACAGGCAGGCCAGGATCGCGGCGATGGGCAGCACCGGCACCCAGGGCGCGCGGAAGCCGCGCGGCAGGTCGGGCCTGGTCCGGCGCAGCACGATCACGCCCGCCGAGACCAGCACGAAGGCGAACAGAGTGCCGATGTTGACCATCTCCTCGAGACGGCCCATCGGGAACACCGAGGCGGCGATCGCCACCAGCACGCCGACGATCACGGTGATCCGCACGGGCGTGCCGTGGCTCCCGGTGACGGCGAGCCGGCGCGGCAGGAGGCCGTCGCGCGACATCGCGAACAGGACCCGCGTCTGGCCGAGCATCAGCACGATCACCACGGTGGTCAGGCCCGCGAGCGCGCCGATGGAGATCACTTTCGCCGCCCAGTGCACGCCGTTGGCCTCGAACGCGGTGGCCAGGTTGGCGTGGCCGTCGGGCGCGTCCCGCAGCACGGTGTAGGACACCATTCCCGACAGCACCACGGCCACGGCGACGTAGAGCACGGTGACGATGCCGAGCGAGGCCAGGATGCCCCGGGGGACGTCGCGCTGCGGATCGCGGGTCTCCTCGGCGGTGGTGGCGACCACGTCGAACCCGATGAACGCGAAGAACACGATCGAGGCGCCGGCCAATACGCCGTACCAGCCGTAGTGGCTGCCCGCACCACCGGTCAACAACGAGAACAGCGACTGATCGGCCCCGGTGGCGCCCTCGCCCGCCTCACCCGGCGGGATGAACGGGGTGTAGTTGGCGGCCTTGATGTAGAACGCGCCGACGATCACCACCAGCAGCACGACCGACACCTTGATGATGGTGATGACGAGGCTGAAGTGCGCCGACAACTTGGTACCGATCACCAGCAGCACCGTCACCATCGTGATGATCAGCAGCGCGCCCCAGTCCACGGCCAGGCCACCCACATCGGCCACCCCGCCGCCGAACCCGAAGACGGTCCCGAGGTAGCTCGACCACCCCTTGGCCACCACCGCCGAGGCGACGGCGAACTCCAAGATCAGGTCCCAGCCGATGATCCAGGCCACGAACTCGCCGAAGGTGGCATAGGAAAAGGTGTACGCACTTCCGGCCACCGGCACGGTCGAGGCGAACTCGGCGTAACACAGCGCTGCCAGACCGCACGCCACCGCGGCGATGACGAAGGCGATCGAGATCGCGGGACCGGTCAGGTTGCCCGCCGTCGATGCGGTGATGGTGAAGATGCCCGCGCCGATCACGACCGACACCCCGAAAACGGTCAGATCCCACCACGTGAGGTCTTTGCGCAGCCGTGTCGACGGCTCATCGGTGTCAGCGATCGACTGCTCAATGGTCTTGATGCGCCGAAGGGCAGACATAGGTAGTGGTGCCTCTCATCCTGGCCTGGGTCACGCCATGTTCCCATCACGGCCGCCCGGAATTGCGTAGGACTCTCAAACTGCTGCAGAACCGTGCTGTCGCACAGCAGTGGGGCGTAGATCACATTCGGCGCCGATCGTGATACGGTCCGGCGCATGGCTGAGCTCCCCTACTTTGACCTGCTGATAGACGAACGGCAGGACGGTGGCGAAACCGGCCAGCTGTGGGAGAACCAGGTGCACTGGGGTTATTGGGAGAACCCCAAGACGGCGACGGGCACCCGAGACGACTACATCACTGCCATGGAGCAGATGGATCACGTGCTGTTCGCAGCCGGAAAGGTCGCCGACGGGCAGAAGCTGCTCGACGCCGGCTGCGGTTTCGGGGGCACCATCCAGCAGATCAACGGCACGTACTCCGACATGGACCTCACCGGGCTGAACATCGACCCGCGTCAGCTCGCGGCGGCCGAGGCCCAGACCAAGCCGGTCAACGGCAACGAGATCGGCTGGGTCGAGGCCGACGCCTGCCAGTTGCCGTTCGAGGACAACTCGTTCGACCGGGTCCTTGCCGTCGAGTGCATTTTCCACTTCCCATCACGCGAGAAGTTCCTCGCCGAAGCCGCACGCGTGCTCAAGCCGGGCGGCTACATCGCGGTGTCCGACTTCGTTCCCACCATGATGTTCTTCGGCAAGACCCCGATCTGGATGGCGATCCGCCCCCGAATCGCCAAGTCCTACGGGACGCTCGGGAACGTCCCACTGCGGGGCTACAAGTCGATGGGCAAGCGAGCGGGCCTCGAGCTCGCCGCCAAACGCAACATCCGGAAGAACACGTTGCCGACGTACCCGTTCCTGCTGAAGTTCTTCCGCGAGCAGGGCTCAGCCGATGCCCAGAAGACGATGATCGTCGGCACCCGCTGGATGAAGTGGCTGTCCAAGCTCGGCCTGATCCAGTACCGGGTCTACACGTTCCACAAGCCCGCCTGACCTCTCCCGAGGCGAGCAGACGCCAAGAATCCGCCGGCCCGGTGTCACACCCTGGGCCGGCGGATCGCTGTTGAGGGACGGTCAGAGAGTCGGCATGAACTCGGCGAGCGCCAAGATCATGAACACCACCAGCGCCAGTCCGATCAACCCGCCCGCGGGGATCATCGCCACGCACACCACGACCCAGACGAAAAGCCTGGGCCATTCGAACGGCTGGTTGCCCATCACTCCGCCGCGCCGGTCCCGCAGCNAGATGTGTAAAAGAACAAGACCCTGGCCATGATCGCGACGGCCGCGACCCGCCATGCCACCACGGTTCGGAGTCCGGCCGCGTCCAGGATGCCGGGGCCTCGATCAGGCTCGCCGCGGTATCGCGGTAGTCGCCCGTCGATACCCAGCATTCGCCAGATCCAGCGCGACCATGCCGTTCGTAAGCCCAGATCCTCGGCTACCCGCCGGACGTCGGCAGCCGATTCCGCCATCATCCGGCGGGACCGGGCGCTCCTCCAGAACGCGTCCTTGAAGACGCGTCGCGGAACACCGAACTGCCGGGCGAACGTTCGCGGCGGTCCGATCATCTCCCCGATCAACCACCGGAGGAAGAAGGGGAACAGAAACGCGTACCACGCCCGTTTGAATCGCCCGACACGTTGCATTCGTTCGGCCAGATGGTCGTCGGCGAACGCAATGTGGCGGGCTTCCTCCGCAAGGTGGATGTAGGTGATCTTGTTCAGTAGTGGCGGCACGTTGGCGGCGCCACGGTGCTGCAGTGTCTGCTGGAAATGCAGTGGTTGTTCCCCGCAGAGCACCCCGATGAAATGGATGATGTTGGCGTAGCCGCCGATGAAGCCCAGGATCGGCCCGATCACGCGGGATCCGCGCCGCATGCCGGGAACGTCCTCACCGGTGCGGTTGACGAACTCCTGGAACATCTGGATGTGGTTGCACTCGTCGACGAGTTCGTGGAGCAGGTAGCGGAATACCGGTGACCCGTTCGGCAGTTTGCCTGCGTAGTGCACCACCCCGCGGATCAGCATCATCTCGAACTGCAGGGTGACCTTGAGGGTGTTGGCGGTGATCCAGCGCCCCATGTCGATTCGCCGCTGCAGCGGCTGCTGGGCGTACCACTCGGTGGCTGCCAGAGGAGCCGATTCCGGGTCCAACTGCCACCGCGGATCGTTCTCGTCGAGCGCGTTCTGCGGGGCATCCCAGTCGATGTCGACGTACGGATCGAAGCTGCGACGGACCGTAGCTCGAGAGAGGGCCTCCACCCGATCGATGTAGAGGTCCTCTGATAAGCCGTCGTCCGCGTCGCTGATCGTCGTCATTTCCCCATCCGTTGAGTGAAGTTGCTTGCAGAGGGTACCAATCTGAGAGCTCCATCACGTCTCTAGCCACGGAATTGTGCCCCGGTTTGTTGCAAGCCTGCTGATCCGACCGTGATTTTGCGGGCCGACCTGGGCCGATACGTCTCACAGCAGGTCGAGTGCGGCGCTGCGCGGAGGGCCACAGTTGCGGTCTGGCAGGGCCGGCACGGGCAGCGGGAAAAATGCCGGACACAATTGACGTGGATTCTCATTCCTCCTCAGGACGTGCGCCGTCCCCCGTACGGTGGTAGCCGATGGGCAGGACTCTCGAAATATCGCCAAACCACGCTGTTGTCATCGGAGGGAGCATCGCCGGCCTGTGCGCGGCCCGGGTGCTCGCCGATCATTTCGCCGACGTCACTCTCTACGAGCGCGACGAGTTACCCGATGAACCGGTCAATCGCACCGCCGTGCCCCAGGGTCAGCATGTGCACCTGTTGATGGCGCGGGGCGCTCAGGAACTTGAGCTTCTGTTCGAAGGCCTGCTCGACGACATGGCTTCCTCGAACGTCCCAGTTGTCGAGAACCAGCCGTCCTCCATCCACTTCGAGGCAGGCGGTCACCTGTTGGGCACCGGCCAGACGCTCGAGTCGAACTTCACCGCCTACGTACCCAGCCGCGGACAGCTCGAATGGCAGATTCGCCGACGCGTGCTGGCCCTGCCGAACGTGCGGATCGTCCGTCGCGGGGTGAGCGAGCCGCAGTACGACCCCGGTACCGAACGGGTGACCGGGCTGGTGCTCGACGACGGTGAACAGGTGGCCGCCGATGTGGTGGTCGATGCCTCCGGTCGCGGCAGCCGCCTGCCGGTGTGGTTGGAGCAGTGGGGATTCGAGCGACCGCCCGAGGAATCGATCAAAGTCGGAGTCACCTACGCATCGCAGCGCGTCCGCATCCCGGCCGAGCTCATCACCGAGAAGATGGTCCTCGTCAGCGCGAAGCACGACAGCGGCCTGGGCATGGGCATGCTGTTCCACGAGGACGGCATCTGGACGGTGACGGCGTTCGGAGTCGCCAAGGCCGAGCCGCCGAGCGACTTCGACGGGATCAAACAACTCGGCACCACCGCCCTGCCACCGCACCTCGCGGCGGCCCTGCGCGCCGGTGAAGCGGTCGGCGAGATGAACTTTCACCGCTATCCCGTCAGCAAGTGGCGTCGGTACGACAAGTTGGGCCGATTCCCTGACGGGATCTTCCCGTTCGGTGATGCAGTGGTCAGCCTGAACCCGACTTACGGTCAGGGCGTGACCATGTCGGCTGTCCAGGCGGCCAACCTTCGGCAGGTGCTGGCCGAGGGAACCCACGACGTGACCGCCCGTCTGGCTCGCCGCACCGCGAGAACCACCTATCCGGTGTGGACCATGAACTCGGTGGCCGATCAGGTGGCACACGGGGCCGAGGGCGACCGGGCCTTCTGGTTCGGCCCGGTGTTCGGGCTGTTCGACCAGTTCCTGGGGGCCGCTGAAACCGACCCGGTACTGGCCGAGTGGTTCTTGCGCCGCACCAGCATGCTCGACAGCCTCTGGCTGACCCCGCCGCCGCGGATCATCGGACGGGCGATCCGCCACAACGTGCGAGCCTGGCTGGCCGAACGGAGCCAACGTGGCAGGTCCGCGGACTCGATGTCCGTCTCGCGCTAGATCCCGACGGTCACCCGGAAGAGTTTCGTCGGCTCCCCGGCGGTGACCCGGATCGGGCCGTCCTGCGCCGCCACCCAGGCGGCCGAACCCCGGTCCATGGTCAGCTTGTCGTCGTCGGCGTACACCACGGCAGCGCCCTGCGTGCACAACAACAGTTGCGGGCCGTCGTGGTGGGAGTGCACGTCGATCTCGTCGCCGATCCGGTCGCCGTCGATCGTCAGTACCGACACCGCGAACTCTTGCGCCGGTGTCTGATAGACGGTTTCGGCTCCGTGAGTGACGGTTTCGGGAACCAGCTGGTGTTCCGGGGTCGGGGTGAAGTCCAGCACCCGGAGCAGTTCCGGCACGTCCACGTGCTTCGGGGTCAACCCGCCGCGCAGCACGTTGTCCGAGTTGGCCATCACCTCGACACCGACCCCATGCAGGTAGGCATGCAGATTCCCGGCGGGCAGGTAGATGCCTTCGCCCGGCTGCAGGCTGATGCGGTTGAGCAGCAGGGAGGCCAGCACACCGGCATCGCCGGGATAGCGCTCCCCGAGTTCCAGCACGGTCTTGACCTCGGCGGCGAATTTCTTTGCCCCCGAACGGATGTAGTGGACCGCCCCGTCGAGAACGGCCGGCACCAGCACGTCGAGGTCTGGCTGCGGCGCGGTGATCCAGGTGGTGAACAGCGCCCGCAACCCGTCGGCGTCGGACTGGTCGGACAGCAGGTTGATGAACGGGTCGAGGTCCGAGACGGCCAGCGCCCGCATCAACTCGACGGTGTGCTCGACGGGCCGGAATCCGGCAAGGGCATCGAATTGCCCTAAGGCCACCAGCAATTCGGGCTTGTGGCTGCGGTCGCGGTAGTTCCGGATGGGCGACGACACCGGGATCTCCAGCCGGTCCTCACGGTCGAAGCCTTCCCGGGCCTGTGCGGCGCTGGGATGCGCTTGCAACGACAACGGCTCGTCGGCGGCGAGCACCTTGACGAGAAACGGCAGTGCGTCGCCGAACCGGCCGATCGCCACACTGCCGAGTTGACCCTCGGGGTCGTCGGTGACGGCCTGCAGCAGCGACTCCTCGCCGTGCTCGGTCTGCAACCAAGCCGGATCGGCGGGATGCGCACCGAACCACAGCTCAGCCTCTGGATGGATTGTGGGACTTGGCCTTCCGGTGAAATCGGCGATGGCCGTCCGCGAACCCCAGGCATAGGTCCGCACCACTCCGCGTAGCAGATGCACTTCTTATCCTCGAACCAGTTTCAAATACACGGCCGTCATCTCGACACGCACGGCCAAAATCGCAAGTTGTTGTTCGGGGCGCCCGGCCGGCAGAACCGTCCCGGCCTGTTCGGGTACGTCCTCGGCACCGACCACCGTGATGTCGTCGAAGCCGGCGACCCGGGCCCCCACCGATTGCCGTTCGTCGTCGGTGATCAACGCGAACGTACGCGTGCGCCGAGGCAGCGGTCCGTCGATCTCCTCGTCATGGAACAGCGAGCGGGCCGCCGGCGACCCCAGTGCCCCACTGCCCACAGCGGCCAGCACATCGCCCAGCCCCGCGGCCCCGACAACCTCCCCGGCCAGCCGCAGCATCGCGGTGGCACCGTGCCGGGCCAGCGCCAGGGTGGCCGGATTGGCCCCGGCGAGCACCACGTCACTGTCCGACATGCGCTCGGCCAGGGTCTTGGCCGGGTTGGTGAACAGTTCGCGCCCGGCGCTGTTGCGCAGCGCTTCAGCGTCCAGTTCGTCGGCCAGCGCGGACAGATCCACGCGCATACCGGAATCGACCACATGCAGCGCGGCCAGACCGGCAGCCAGGTACCGGGTCAGGCCGAAGTCGTCGGGGACCCACAGCCGCGGCGCCAGCACCACCGCGCGCCCGGCCGCGACGTCCCGCAGTGGGCCCTCGTGCGGTGCCACGATCAGCACCCGTGCGCCGCGACGCACCCCGGTGGCCGCCGCGTTCACCAATGCCGGGTCGCCGGGATCGTCACCGGCGACGATCAGCACATCCAACGCGCCGAGCCATGGCGGCGTTTCCCCGGCCACCACGAAGGGTGCCGCGATCGACGCACCGAGCACACCGGCGAGGATGGCGCCCGCATGTTCGGCGGTACCGCGACCGCCGACCCAAATCACCGTGCGCGGAGGATGATCGGAGCGCAACGGGTCGAGCACGCCCTCGGCCAGCGCCGCCGCGGTCGCCCGGACCTGGGCTCCCGCCATGGCCGCGGCCCGCAGCAGACCGTTGCGATCGGCGGCGAGAAGTCCGTCGCCGTCGTCCAGGTCGACCGTGGCGTCCACGGCGTTCACGGCACCGGCTCGCTCACTTCACGGATCTGCGCCGAAACTCTGTCGACGAGTGCGGCCACGTCCTCGGCCGTACGTGCTTCCACGTTCAGCCGCAGCAGTGGTTCGGTGTTGGAGGTGCGCAGGTTGAACCAGTTGCCGTCACCGAGATCGACGGTGACGCCGTCGAGATGGTCGATGGAGTGGATCGAGCTGCCGAACGATCGCAGCACGGCGTCCACACAGGCCGGCGCGTCGCTGACGGTGAAATTGATCTCCCCGGAGGCCTCGTACCGCTGGTAGTCCGCCATGAACTCCGACAGCGGACGGTCCTGCTCGCCTAGTGCGGCCAGCACGTGCAGCGCGGCGAGCATGCCGGAATCGGCGCCCCAGAAATCGCGGAAGTAGTAGTGCGCGGAATGCTCCCCACCGAAGATGGCGCCGGTGTCGGCCATCAAAGCCTTGATGTAGGAGTGGCCGACGCGTGATCGCACCGGGGTTCCGCCGCGTTCGGCGACCAACTCCGGGACGGCGCGCGAGGTGATCAGGTTGTGGATCACCGTGGCACCGATCTCGCGGGTGAGTTCACGCGCGGCCACCAGGGCTGTCACCGCCGAGGGCGACACCGGTCGGCCGAGTTCGTCGACGACGAAGCACCGGTCGGCATCGCCGTCGAACGCCAGGCCGATGTCGGCGCCGGTGGCCAGCACATGGGCCTGCAGGTCGACGAGGTTGTCGGGATTCAGCGGATTGGCTTCGTGGTTGGGAAACGTTCCGTCGAGTTCGAAGAACAGCGGCAGCACGGTGGCCCCCGCGACCGGTCCGAGCACCGCGGGGGTGGTGTGGCCGGCCATGCCGTTGCCCGCATCGACCGCGATCCGCAACGGGCGCAAGGAAGACAGATCGACCAGCGACCGCAGGAAGGCCCCGTAGTCGGACAGCACGTCGCGGTCGGACACCGACCCGGCACGCCCGTCGAACGCGGGCACGCCCGCGATGACCTCGTCGGCGATCACCGACAGCCCGGTGTCCTTGCCCACCGGCTTGGCCCCGGCCCGGCACAGTTTGATCCCGTTGTAGGCGGCCGGGTTGTGGCTCGCGGTGAACATCGCCCCCGGGCAGTCCAGCAGGCCCGAGGCGAAGTACAGCTGGTCGGTGGAGGCCAGCCCGATGCGGACCACGTCCAGTCCCTGGGCGGTGACGCCGTCGGCGAACGCGGCGGCCAGCGTGGGTGAACTCTCCCGCATGTCGTAGCCGATCACGACCTGCGACGCACCCTCGGCGCGGACCAGACGAGCGAACGCGCCGCCGACCTCGGCAACGAAGGCCTCGTCGATCTGGGAGCCGACCAATCCGCGGACGTCATAGGCCTTGATGACATCGTGAACAGCCGTCGCTGGCCTAGACATATAGCTCCTTGTGAAACGGGATCGTTGGCGCCAGCCTAGNCGCCGCCACGGGCCGCGCCGGGCTGACCTTCGCGGACCGCGTCGGCCAGCGCCACCAGATCGTCTTCATCGGGGTTGGCGGGCAGCGGCCCGGCATGACGGACCAGCTCCCAGCCTCGCGGCGCCGTGATGCGTCCGGCATGGCCGACGCACAGGTCCCAGGAGTGGGGCTCGGACACCGTGGCAAGAGGTCCGACCACAGCCGTGGAGTCGGAGTAGACAAAAGTCAACGTCGCCACGGCATAGTGCGGGCACCCGGGCCGGCAGCAGCGACGGGGAACATTCACGCACCAGAGATTACTTCGGACGATCGCTGCGCGGTGCCGGACACGCGCAGCCGACGGGCCCCCGATCCCGAACCGTTACGATCATCGCCGTGGCCCAGCGCAACCCATGGCGATCGCGTCGCGGCCGCGATATTCGCGGTCCGCTGCTTCCGCGAACGGTTCCCGGCTGGCGCAGTCGCGCCGAGCGGTTCGACATGGCGGTGCTGGAAGCGTATGAGCCGATCGAACGGCGGTGGGGTTCACGATTGCGCGAACTCGACGTCGCCGTCGACGAGATTCCGCGGATGTCCCCGAAAGATCCGGACAGTGTGCAATGGCCACCCGAGGTCATCGCCGACGGGCCGATCGCGCTGGCGCGGCTGATACCTGCTGGGGTTGATGTCAGGGGGAACTCGACCCGGGCTCGAATTGTCTTGTTCCGCAAGCCCATCGAGCGCCGGGTCAAAGGATCCGATGAGCTGGCTGACTTGCTGCATGAAATCCTGGTGGCCCAGGTGGCCACCTATCTGGGAGTCGAACCGTCAGTCATCGACCCAACGATCGACGACGACTGACGTCGGGCGCCCGCGACGGGCGCTCAACTGCACGCGTCAGATGATGCCGCGCTTGAGGCGCCGACGCTCCCGTTCGGACAAACCGCCCCAAATACCGAAGCGCTCATCGTGCGCGAGCGCGTACTCCAAGCACGCATCCTTGACTTCGCAGCCCTGGCAGATGCGCTTGGCCTCGCGGGTAGACCCGCCCTTCTCCGGAAAGAACGCCTCCGGGTCGGTCTGTGCGCACAGCGCACGTTCCTGCCATTGGTCGTCCTCAGTAGCCGGATCACCATCAATGTGATCGGGAACCAAACTCAGTTGAGGGCGGGCGACCGCCCCCTCCGGTGTCGGCCCGGCGTTGATGTGCGGTGCGTTGTCTACCGAGCCGAGTAGCCGGCTGTCAAACCGGACCACACGATCGAAATCGCCGCTCTCATAAGACATTATCCCCCGCCTCCTCACTCGGTCTCGTAGATCCTAAGTGGAGCCCCACTATTGTTCTCTGCGGTCACCCCATTCGAACATTTGATCGAATCTCGGTCCGCGACACCGGAATCGGTCACCAACCGGGAAATGACACATCTGTGATTACACACGTGTTAGCTGCCGGGGTCAAGCGCCAGGGCGCGAATTCATACCATCTCGTAATGTCAAATCGGCGCGTCGCGACATCGGCGTGTCCTGGCCGTGACGACGTCGTTTCCATCCGCGAGGCCTCAACGCCTAGGGTCGGACGTTGTGAAGATCACCGTTCTGGTCGGCGGCGTCGGAGGCGCCCGCTTTTTGCTGGGGGTCCAGCACCTGTTGGGCCTCGGGGCATTCAGCGGCGACGACAGCAAGCATGAACTCACCGCGATCGTGAACGTGGGTGACGACGCCTGGATGCACGGCGTGCGGATCTGCCCAGACCTCGACACCTGCATGTACACGCTGGGCGGCGGCATCGATCCGGAGCGCGGCTGGGGTCATCGCAACGAAACCTGGCACGCCAAGGAAGAACTCGCCGCCTACGGCGTGCAACCCGATTGGTTCGGCCTGGGCGACCGGGACCTGGCCACCCACCTGGTGCGCACCCAGATGCTGCGTGCCGGCTACCCGCTGTCGCAGGTCACCGAGGCGCTGTGCAAGCGCTGGTCACCCGGGGCGCGCCTGCTGCCGGTCACCGACGACCGGAGCGAGACGCATGTGGTCATCACCGACCCGCAGGACGGCTCACGGCACGCGATCCACTTCCAGGAGTGGTGGGTCCGATACCGGGCACAGGTGCCGTCGCACAGTTTCGCGTTCGTCGGTGCAGAACAGGCAACCGCGGCCCCGGGTGTCACCGAGGCCATCGCCGACGCGGATGTGGTGTTGCTGGCACCGTCGAACCCCGTCGTGAGCATCGGGCCCATCCTGCAGATACCCGGCATCCGCGCCGCGCTGCGCTCGACCAAGGCGCCGGTGATCGGCTACTCCCCCATCATCGATGGAAAACCTTTGCGCGGCATGGCAGATGAGTGCCTGCGCATCATCGGCGTAGAGTCCACGTCACAGGCCGTCGGAGAGCATTTCGGCGCCCGGTCGGCGACCGGCCTGCTCGACGGTTGGCTGGTGCACGAGGGCGATCAGGCCGAGATCGACGGCGTGCGGGTACGTGCCGTGCCGTTGTTGATGACCGAACCGGCCGCCACCGCCGAGATGGTGCGGGCCGGCCTGGATCTCGCGGGCGTCGCCCTGTGACCTCCGCAGTGAACACCGAGCACGGCTCGGCCGGCCGGGTCGAGATTCTGCCGGTGCCAGGACTTCCCGAGTTCCGGCCCGGGGACAACCTGGCCGCTTCGCTCGCCGAGGCGGCGCCGTGGCTGCAGGACGGCGACGTGCTGGTGGTCACCAGCAAGATCGTCTCCAAGTGTGAAGGCCGCATCGTCACCGCACCCTCCGATCCGGAGGAGCGGGACACCTTGCGGCGCAAGTTGATCGATGACGAAGCCGTCCGGGTGCTGGCACGAAAGGGCCGGACCCTGATCACCGAGAACGCCATCGGCCTGGTCCAGGCCGCGGCCGGCGTCGACGGTTCCAACGTCGACTCCAACGAATTGGCACTGCTGCCAATCGATCCCGACGGAAGCGCGGCGGCCCTGCGTGANCACCACGGAGCCACCGATCACCAACGCGCCGGGTGCGACGGCCGCACCCTCGTGGACGAGGGACTCACCACGCTGACCGTTGAGTGCCGGCGAGGGCGCGATTCCACGCACCAGATCGGCCGAGCCGCGCACGAAGTCCTCGGGCGTGCCCATGTCGCGCCAGTAGGAGGCGTCGACGTATCCGCACACCTTCAGCCCGTCGGTGAGCAGGCCCGGGAACACCTCGCGTTCCACCGATACCGGCCGCCCCTTCGGGATCTGGTCGATCACATGCTTTTTGAACACGTAGCAGCCGGCGTTGATCTGGTCGGTCGGCGGATCCTGGGTCTTCTCCAGGAACGCGGTGACGACGCCGTTGGCGTCCGTGGGCACACAACCGAACGCGCGGGGATCGCTGACCCGCACCAGATGCAGCGTGACGTCGGCCTGATGGGTGTCGTGTGACTCCAGCAGTGCGGCCAGGTCGGCGGCCGAGAGCACATCGCCGTTGAACACCATCGCCGTCTCGTAGCGCAGCTTGTCGGCCACGTTGGCGATTGCACCACCGGTGCCGAGCGCCTCGGTCTCCGTGACGTATTCGATCTCCAGCCCGAGGTCGGACCCGTCGCCGAATGCCTCCTCGAAGACCTCGGCCTTGTACGACGTACCCATGACCACGTGCTTGATGCCGGCCTCGGCGATCCGGGCCAGCAGGTGGGTCAGGAAGGGAACACCCGCGGTGGGCAGCATCGGCTTGGGCGCCGAGAGGGTCAGGGGCCGAAGCCGGGTGCCACGTCCACCGACGAGGACGACGGCGTCCACTTCTGCGGGATTGATCACGTCAGCGCCCTTTCGCCTGCTTACGTCGAGAACTGCCGACCACCAGGCCCGCACGTGCTGCCAGCGCGCCCCGGATCGTCCACCGTAACGGTGCCTGCCAGGCCGCCGGATACCGATCAGCCAGGAAAGTGTAGGTACTGCGGTGATGGGCGGCCAAGTTGCGCGCCGGGTCACGGCCGGTGGAGTGGCCCTTGTGGTGGAGCACCTCGGCGGTCGGCACGTAGACGTTCTGCCAGCCGGCCCGGGCGATCCGATCGCCGAGATCGACGTCTTCCATATACATGAAGTAGCGCTCGTCGAAACCACCGACGGAGTCGAAGGCGGACCGTCGCATCAGCAGGCAGGACCCCGACAACCAGCCGACCTCACGCTCGCTGGGTTCCTGGCGGTCCTGGCGGTAGGCCGCGGTCCATGGATTCGATTTCCAGAACGGGCCGACCACGGCATGCATGCCGCCGCGGATCAGGCTGGGCTGGTGGCGCGCCGACGGGTAGACCGAGCCGTCGGGGTCGCGGACCAGCGGCCCCAGCGCACCGGCCTGCGGCCACCGGTGGGCGGCGTCGAGCAGCAGGTCGATCGAACCCGGTCCCCACTGCACGTCCGGGTTGGCCACGATAAAAAATTCCGAGCACTCCGCATCCGATATCTCGGCGGCGCCGCGGTTGACCGCACTGCCGTAGCCCAGATTGCTGCCGGTGCGCAGCAGCCGCACGTTCGGGTACCGCTTCTCCGCCTGTTCTGGCGCACCGTCGGTCGAACCGTTGTCGGCCATGATGACCTTCACCGGCCGATCGGTGGCCAGCGCCAGCGACGCCAGGAAACGGTCGAGATGTGGGCCCGGCGAGTACGTCACCGTCACCACTACGAGCGGGCGGACCGCATCCTCAGTCACNACCATGGGCCGGGCCTGGCGCAACGGCCAGGCCGATTTCGCGATCGGGGCATCCGGGCTGACCGTGCTGCACGGCTACGCGGGCGCACGCGACCGCCACGGCAACGAGCTGTTGGTCACCGAGGTGGCCGTGGCCGACGAGATCGCCGCCGCGGCCGATCTGGTGAAGGGCAAGCTCACCGCGATCCCGGTCGCGGTGGTGCGTGGGCTGGATCTGCCCGACGACGGGTCGAACGCGCGCACGCTTCTGCGTTCCGGCGAGGACGACCTGTTCTGGTTGGGCACGGCCGAGGCAATCCAGATGGGGCGCAACCAGGCTCAACTGCTGCGCCGTTCGGTACGTCGCTTCAGCGATGACCCGGTCGACCCCGCCGTCATCGAGGCGGCCGTCGGCGAGGCACTGACCGCACCGGCCCCGCACCACACCCGCCCGGTCCGGTTCGTCTGGGTGCAGGATCCCGCCACCCGCATCCGGCTGCTCGACCGGATGAAGGAGAAATGGCGGGCCGACCTGACCGGTGACGGCCGGGATCCGGAGTCGGTCGAGCGACGGCTGAACCGAGGCCAGATCCTCTACGACGCACCCGAACTCGTGATCCCCTTCATGGTTCCCGACGGCGCACACAGCTATCCCGACGACGCGCGCACCCAGGCCGAGCACACCATGTTCACCGTCGCCGTCGGCGCCGCGGTGCAGGCCCTGCTGGTCGCGCTCGCGGTGCGCGAGGTGGGCAGCTGCTGGATCGGCTCGACGATCTTCGCCGGCGAGGAGGTGCGGGCCGAGCTGGATCTGCCCGCCGACTGGGAACCGTTGGGCGCCATCGCGATCGGCCATGCCGCCGATCCGCAACCGGAGCGCGATCCGGTGCCCACCGACGGCCTGCTGGTCCGCAAATGAGCGCTGAGAGCCTGCACGCCTCAGCGGTCGAGTTGCTGACGCGTTGGCAGACACCGGATCCCGGCCAGGACACGCTGCGCCACGCGGTGTTGTCGTTTCTGGCCGCCCGTCCCGATGCCTGTCTGCGGGCCTGCGTGCCCGGCCACATCACGGCCTCGGCCCTGGTCGTCGACCACACCGGGACCCAGACGCTGCTGACGCTGCATCCGCGGTTCGGCCGCTGGCTGCAGCTCGGCGGGCACTGTGAGGAAGCCGATGCCGACATCCCGGCGGCCGCACTGCGTGAGGCCACGGAGGAATCGGGAATCAGCGGCCTGACCATCGACCCGCAATTGGCCACGCTGCATGTGCATCCGGTGACCTGCTCACTGGGAGTGCCGACCCGCCACCTCGATATGCAGTTCGTGGTGCGCGCACCGGCCGGCGCCGAGATCGCCTGCAGCGACGAGTCTTTGGACCTGCGCTGGTGGCCACTGGACGCGCTTCCCGACGGCACCGACTTCGGGCTGAGACAACTCGCCGATTCGGCGACCAGAAGCGCCTAACCGGGCGCCTGCGTGCAGTACGCCCGCCGTGCCGCCCGCAACGCGACCGCCGTCTGCTCGGGGGTGGCCGCATACTGACCGGCCATCTGGTCGATCACCGCCTGTGCGGGTGTGCCGGTGTAGAGCAGCCGACACATCTCCCGGCCCACCAGTAACAGCTGGTCGTCATCGCCGGGAAAGACCCCGCGCGTAGCTTTCAGGTAGGCAGTGTCTTGTGCGGTCAGCGGTATCGGCCACGCCGCCGCCTCCGGTGCCGAAACCCCTAGCACCGCCCCGAGCAGCAACGCCGCCGCGATCGGTGCCACTGCATTGCGCCGCAGTCCGTTGAACATGGCCCCTCCCCTTCTGCCGGTAGCAGCCTAAGCCCGGATAGGTGCCGGCAAACACACTTTCTCGCCAAGTTCGGGTAGTCGACTACTCAAGCGCTGCCACGCCCTCAGGGATATTCGGCGCCGGTGCCGAATGTGCACCAGCTGATTCGGACCTGCATCGCCAGTGATGGCCGCGAAGGTCAGACGTCGGTCGAGTACCGGATCCCGCCGTCGGGAACGGACACGCCGGGCCACACCCGCGCGCCGCGCAGCAGCTCGCAGCGCGCGCCGATGTCGGCCCCGTCGCCGATCACACCGTCGCGGATCAGTGCCCGCGGGCCGATGCGGGCCCCGAAGCCGATGATCGAACGCTCGATCACCGCACCGGCTTCCACCCGCACCCCGTCGAAGATCACCGCGCCGTCGAGCCGTGCGCCGGCACCGATCTCGGCGCCGCGGCCCACCACGGAGCCACCGATCACCAACGCGCCGGGTGCGACGGCCGCACCCTCGTGGACGAGGGACTCACCACGCTGACCGTTGAGTGCCGGCGAGGGCGCGATTCCACGCACCAGATCGGCCGAGCCGCGCACGAAGTCCTCGGGCGTGCCCATGTCGCGCCAGTAGGAGGCGTCGACGTATCCGCACACCTTCAGCCCGTCGGTGAGCAGGCCCGGGAACACCTCGCGTTCCACCGATACCGGCCGCCCCTTCGGGATCTGGTCGATCACATGCTTTTTGAACACGTAGCAGCCGGCGTTGATCTGGTCGGTCGGCGGATCCTGGGTCTTCTCCAGGAACGCGGTGACGACGCCGTTGGCGTCCGTGGGCACACAACCGAACGCGCGGGGATCGCTGACCCGCACCAGATGCAGCGTGACGTCGGCCTGATGGGTGTCGTGTGACTCCAGCAGTGCGGCCAGGTCGGCGGCCGAGAGCACATCGCCGTTGAACACCATCGCCGTCTCGTAGCGCAGCTTGTCGGCCACGTTGGCGATTGCACCACCGGTGCCGAGCGCCTCGGTCTCCGTGACGTATTCGATCTCCAGCCCGAGGTCGGACCCGTCGCCGAATGCCTCCTCGAAGACCTCGGCCTTGTACGACGTACCCATGACCACGTGCTTGATGCCGGCCTCGGCGATCCGGGCCAGCAGGTGGGTCAGGAAGGGAACACCCGCGGTGGGCAGCATCGGCTTGGGCGCCGAGAGGGTCAGGGGCCGAAGCCGGGTGCCACGTCCACCGACGAGGACGACGGCGTCCACTTCTGCGGGATTGATCACGTCAGCGCCCTTTCGCCTGCTTACGTCGAGAACTGCCGACCACCAGGCCCGCACGTGCTGCCAGCGCGCCCCGGATCGTCCACCGTAACGGTGCCTGCCAGGCCGCCGGATACCGATCAGCCAGGAAAGTGTAGGTACTGCGGTGATGGGCGGCCAAGTTGCGCGCCGGGTCACGGCCGGTGGAGTGGCCCTTGTGGTGGAGCACCTCGGCGGTCGGCACGTAGACGTTCTGCCAGCCGGCCCGGGCGATCCGATCGCCGAGATCGACGTCTTCCATATACATGAAGTAGCGCTCGTCGAAACCACCGACGGAGTCGAAGGCGGACCGTCGCATCAGCAGGCAGGACCCCGACAACCAGCCGACCTCACGCTCGCTGGGTTCCTGNCCGGGCGCACCCGCTCGGGGTCCGCGCCGACGGCCGCGAAGGTCTCCCTGGCCAGATCGAACCGGCTGGCCGGCCCGGTATTGATCGCGTGCAGCACACCCGGGCGCACCGCGCCGTCGGCGATCTGCAGCAGCGCGGACACCAGGTCGCCGGTGTAGGTCGGCGATCCGATCTGGTCGGCCACCACATCGACGGGTCCGTCGCCGGCCGCCAGTCGGCGCATGGTCGCCACGAAGTCGGCTCCGTCCTCGCCGCGGTACACCCAGGCGGTACGCACGACGTGCGCGTCGGGTTTGGCGGCCAGCACGGCCTGTTCCCCGGCCAGTTTGGTGTGGCCGTAGACGTTGACCGGCCCGGTCGGCTCATCGATCTCGTACGGCGTGCGGCGGTCGCGGTCCGCGCCGAACACGTAGTCGGTGGAGATGTGCACCAGCCCGGCCCCGACCTGGGCGCACACCGTGGCGAGGTTTCCCGGACCGGTGGCGTTGACGGCAAAGGCCCTGGCCTGGTCGGTTTCGGCGGCGTCCACCTGCGTGTACGCGGCACAGTTGATCACCACGTCACCGGGCTGCACGACCTGCCGGACCGTGTCGACGTCACTGATATCACATTCGGCCGAGCTCAGGGCCAGCGTCTCACGTCCCTCGCGACGCGTTTGATCAGCCAATACTCCGCCAACCATGCCTCCGGCCCCGGTGATCACGATGCGTTGCGCCATCCGCCGAGTCTGGCACGCCGGTCCGCGTTACCCGGCTCACGTCCAGGCCGCAAGTAGCCTGGGCAGGTGCCCATCCCCCTGCTCCGCTCCGTCGCTGTCGCCGCAGCGTCGGCCGTGGTACTCGGGACCGGGGTGGCCTGGACCCAGATCCGCTCCTTCGAATCCGGCATCAATCACATCAGTTCGCCGGCCCTCGGCGAGGGCGGCGACGACGGCGCGATCGACATCCTGCTGGTCGGTATGGACAGTCGCACCGATGCCCACGGCAACCCCCTGTCCGCCGAGGAACTGGAGACGTTGCGCGCCGGCGACGACGTGTCGACCAACACCGACACGATCATCCTGGTGCGCATCCCCAACAACGGGAAGTCGGCCACCGCCATCTCCATACCCCGCGATTCCTACGTCGAAGCGCCGGGCTGGGGAAAGATGAAGATCAACGGCGTGTTCGGGGACGTGAAGCTCGACCGGATGAAGCAGCTCGTCGAGGTCGAGGGTGAAGATCCGGCCACCGCGGAGCCCAAGGCCACCGAGGCCGGCCGCGAGGAACTGATCCAGACCGTCGCCGGGCTGACCGGTGTCACGGTGGACCATTACGCCGAGATCGGCCTGCTGGGTTTCGCGCTGATCACCGACGCGCTCGGCGGCGTCAACGTCTGCCTCAAAGATGCCGTCTACGAACCCCTGTCGGGCGCCGATTTCCCGGCCGGCTGGCAGAAGCTCGACGGCCCACAGGCTCTGAGCTTCGTCCGGCAACGCCACGACCTGCCCCGCGGCGACCTCGACCGGGTGACCCGGCAGCAGTCGGTGATGGCCTCGCTGGCCCACGAGGTGATCTCCAGCAAGACGCTGTCCAGCCCGGCCACACTCGGCCGGCTGCAGAACGCCGTGCAGCGTTCGGTGGTGATCTCCGACGGCTGGAACATCATGGACTTCGCCGAACAGCTGCAGAAGATCGCCGCGGGCAATGTGGCCTTCGCGACCATTCCGATCCTGCGTGAGGACGGCTGGAGCGACGACGGCATGCAGAGCGTGGTCCGGGTCGATCCGGACGAGGTCCACCGGTGGGTGGCCAGCCTGCTGCAGGACCAGGACGAGGGCAAGACCGAGCAGCTCAGCTACTCCCCCGACAAGACCACCGTCGAGGTGGTCAACGGCACCGACATCAACGGCCTGGCCGCCGCGGTGTCACAGGTGCTGAGCAACAAGGGGTTCGTGCCCGGCGCCACCGGCAACCACCAGGGCGCCCCGCCTGCCTCGAGCCAGGTGCTGGCCGCCAAGGCCGACGACCTTGGCGCCCAGGCGGTTTCGAAGGACCTCGGCGGCCTGCCCATCAACGAAGATTCGTCGCTTCCGGCCGGTGCGGTGCGGGTGGTGCTGGCCGCTGACTACGTCGGGCCCGGATCAGGGCTGGACGGCACGGACCCGACCCTCGGTGACGTCGATCCGGCCGCCGCCGGCGACCTGTCCGGCGACACCGGCGGCGAGACCCCGCCACCGCCGCCCTCGCCGATTCTGACCGCGGGTTCCGATGATCCGAAGTGCGTGAACTGATCGCCCTCGAGTACAACCAGAGATTATGAGCACAGTCAGCGCCGCGGTGCTGGATCCGTTGTTGGCAGCGGATCCGGCCGGGCCACGGATCACCTATTACGACGACGCCACCGGAGAGCGCATCGAGTTGTCGACGGTGACGATGGCCAACTGGGCCGCCAAGACCGCCAACCTGTTGCGCGACGAGCTGGATGCCGGCCCGGGCTCCCGGGTGGCGGTCCTGCTGCCCGCGCACTGGCAGACCGCCGCGGTGCTGTTCGGGATCTGGTGGATCGGCGCCGAGGTGGTGTTGGGCGGTGGTTCCGACAATTCAGCCGACCTGGCGCTGTGCACCCGGGAGCGGCTCGATGAGGCCGACGACGCGGTGGCCGGCGGCGAGGTCGCGGTGCTGTCGTTGGACCCGTTCGGCAAGCCCGCCGCCGATCTGCCCATCGGCGTCACCGACTACGCCACGGCAGTCCGCGTGCACGGTGACCAGATCGTGCCCGAGCGGGTTCCGGGGCCGGCCCTGGCCGGGCAGTCGGTGGCCGAGGTGCTGCAGCGGGCCCAGAATGCTGCGGCCGCACAGGGTTTCACCGGTTCGGACCGGGTGCTCTCCACCGCATCCTGGAACACCCCTGACGAGCTCGTGGACAACCTGCTGGCGGTGTTCGTCGCCGGCGCGTCACTGGTCCAGGTGGCCAATCCCGATGCCGATGCGCAGGAACGGCGTCGTACGACGGAGAAGGTCACCCGCGGCTAGCGCTAAGCCCAAATGCCCAATGGCCAGTTATTGCACGGCCATTCGGTGAAAGCGTGCATTAACTGGCCACTGGAGCGGCGTTGGATTACTTGAGCAGGGCGCGGCTCATGACCACACGCTGAATCTGGTTGGTGCCCTCGTAGATCTGGGTGATCTTGGCATCGCGCATCATCCGCTCCACCGGGAAGTCCACGGTGTAGCCGGCGCCACCGAACAGCTGCACCGCGTCGGTGGTGACCTCCATGGCCACATCGGAGGCGAAGCACTTGCTCGCCGCCGAGATGAAGCCGAGGTTGGTCTCGCCACGCTCGGCCCGCGCCGCGGCGTGGTAGACCATCAGGCGCGCGGCCTCCAGCTTCATCGCCATGTCGGCCAGCATGAACTGGACGGCCTGGAAATCGGCGATGGCGGTACCGAACTGCTTGCGGTCCTTGGTGTAGGCGATCGCCGCGTCCAGCGCGCCCTGGGCGATACCCACGGCCTGCGCACCGATCGTCGGGCGGGTGTGGTCCAGCGTCGCCAGCGCGGTCTTGAAACCGGTACCGGGCTCACCGATGATCCGGTCGCCGGGGATCCGGCAGTTCTCGAAGTACAGCTCGGTGGTCGGGCTGCCCTTGATGCCGAGCTTGCGCTCCTTGGGGCCGACGCTGAAGCCCTCGTCGTCCTTGTGCACCACGAACGCCGAGATGCCGTTGGCACCCTTGTCCGGATCGGTCACCGCCATCACGGTGTACCAGGTCGACTTGCCGCCGTTGGTGATCCAGCACTTGGTGCCGTTGAGGATCCAGTCATCGCCGTCGGCCTTGGCACGGGTGCGCATGCCTGCCGCGTCGGAACCGGCCTCACGCTCGGAGAGCGCGTAGGAGGCCATCGCCTCACCGGAGGCCAGCGACGGCAGCACCTGCTTCTTCAACTCCTCGGAGCCGCGCAGGATCAGGCCCATGGTGCCCAGCTTGTTGACCGCCGGGATCAGCGAGGCCGAGCAGTCCACCCGGGCCACTTCCTCGATCACGATGCAGGCCGCGACCGAGTCGGCACCCTGGCCGCCGTACTCCTCCGGCACGTGGATCGCGTTGAACCCCGAGGCGTTCAGGGCCTGCAGAGCCTCCTCCGGGAAGCGCGCATTCTCGTCGACGTCGGCCGCGTGCGGGGCGATTTCCTTCTCCGCCAGCGCCCGGATCGCCGCCCGGAGCTCCTGGTGCTCCTCGGGCAACTGAAACAGATCGAATGATGGGTTACCGCCCCAGCCGGCCATGATCTTCTCCCTAGCTCTGCGCTCGTGGCTCTCTTGGATCAATCGTTGCGCGGACTGCACATCGAGTGCATCGCCCTGCTACTTTCGGTACTCAGTACCATAGCATCGGCACTCAGTCCCACGAAAGGTGCACTCATGCCCGATCTGCCAAGTACACGGGAGCGCCTGGTCAGCGCGGCATTCGAGCTGTTCGAAGAACGTGGGTACGAGGCCACCAGCGTCGACGACATCGCCGCACGGGCGGGGGTGGGACGCACCACCGCGTTTCGCCAGTTCGGGTCGAAAGAGGCGTTGATCTTTCCCGATCACGAGACGCTGCTGCGGCGCGCCGACGAGAGGTTGTCGGCGGCGCCGGCCGACGCGCTGCCCGCGGAAGTCATCGCGGTGGCGACCACGTCGGTATTCGAGAACTATCTAGCCGAGGGCGAGCGCGCCAGGACGCGGTATCGGCTCACTCGCACGGTAGGAGCCCTGCGCGACTTCGAAACGGCCGTGGTGTCACGGTATGTCCGGCTGTTCACCAGACATCTGAGGGCCGCGCAGAGCGGGGACTGGACGGCAGATCTGCGCGCCGAACTGTTTGCCAACGCCGTGGTTGCCGCGCACAACCACGTGCTGCGCCGATGGCTGCGCGGCGACGTGACGAATCCACGATCGGACCTGGCCGAGGCGCTGGCCGCGACCTGGCCGATCTATCGGGGCGGCGCCGGCCGCACCGCGGTGGTGGTGATGTCGACCGATGAACCGATCGAGTCCTTGACGCCTCGCATTCGCGAGCTCATCGGGGATTGACGTCAGTCGTCGCCCAACAGGCGATCGCGCAAGGCGGCGTCCTTCGCCAACACCATGGCTTCCAGATCAGCTTGGAATTTCACCATCCGAGCCTGCAGCGCGGCGTCCGCGGCGCCCAGAATTCGCACGGCCAGCAATCCCGCATTCCGTGCTCCGCCAATGGAAACCGTGGCCACCGGCACCCCGGCCGGCATCTGCACGATGGACAGCAGGGAATCCATGCCGTCGAGGCGGGCCAGTGGCACCGGAACGCCGATGACCGGAAGCGGTGTGGCCGAGGCGACCATGCCGGGCAGGTGTGCGGCGCCTCCGGCCCCGGCGATGATCACCTCGATGCCCCGGTCCGCGGCGGTCTTGGCGTAGTCGAGCATGCGTTGCGGCGTGCGGTGCGCCGAGACCACACCGACCTCGAACGGCACCTCGAACTCCGCGAGGGCGGTGGCCGCGTCGGACATCACCGACCAGTCACTGTCGCTGCCCATGATGAGCCCGACCCTGGGACCCGAACCCGAGCCCGTCGCTTCGCTAGTCACCGTGTTCATCCCATCCGTCGGTCCACTCACCGTGTGACAACCAGTGCGCCGCCCGCACCGCACGCTCGCGGAGTTCGTCCATATCCGTGCCGATGATGTTGACGTGCCCGAGTTTGCGTCCGGGCCGCTCCCCCTTGCCGTACAGGTGCACCTTCGCATCGGGGATCCGGGCGAACAGGTGGTGCAGCCGCTCGTCCATCGACATGGTCGGCGTCTGCGGCGCCCCGAGGACGTTGGCCATCACGGCGGCCGGCGCAATCGCCGAGGTGTCGCCGAGCGGGTAGTCCAGCACGGCGCGCAGATGCTGCTCGAACTGGCTGGTGACGGCGCCGTCCATGGTCCAGTGCCCGGAGTTGTGCGGGCGCATGGCCAGCTCGTTGACCAGCAGGCCACCGTCGGCGGTCTCGAACAGCTCGACCGCCAGCACCCCGACCACACCCAGCTCGTTGGCCACCCGCAGGCCGAGTTCCTGTGCGGCCGAACCGAGTTCGTCGGACAGTCCGGGCGCCGGCGCGTACACCTCGACACAGATGCCGTCGCGTTGCACGGTTTCGACCACCGGCCAGGCCGCGCCCTGCCCGAACGGCGAGCGCGCCAGCAGCGCGGCGAGCTCCCGGCGCATCGCGACGCGCTCCTCGGCCAGCACGGCCACGCCGTCGGCCAGGTACCCGGCCACGACCCCGCGGGCGGTGGCCAGGTCGTCGGCCATCACCACGCCCTTGCCGTCATAGCCGCCGCGCACCGTCTTGATCACCACCGGACCGTCGATCTCGCGCACGAACGCCTCGACATCCTCGACGGAGGTGATCTCGGCGAACCTCGGCACCGGGGCGCCGAGGCTCTGCAGCTTGCGCCGCATCAACAGCTTGTCCTGCGCGTGCACCAGCGCCTGCGGCGGCGGGTTCACCGTGATCCCCTCGGCGACGAGCTGCTCGAGGTGTTCGGTCGGCACGTGCTCGTGGTCGAACGTCAACGCCGAGGCGCCGGCGGCCGCCTGCCGCAGGGCGTCGAGATCGGTGTGAGACCCGATGACGACATCGGGAGTGACCTGCGCGGCGGATTCGTCCGGTCCGGCGGCGAGTACTCGCAGTGTCTGCCCGAGGGCGATCGCGGCCTGGTGGGTCATCCTCGCGAGCTGGCCGCCGCCGATCATCGCCACCACGGGCGATGCCCCGCCGGCAGGCGAGGACGGCTTCTTGGGAGTTGTCGGCACGCGCTCTATGGTGTCATGCGCCGATTGTTGTCATCTCCGTGACCGGTGCATTGACCTGCGGTTAAGGCCCGGCCTCGCAGCGATGCGGCATCGAAGGGCGCATTTCCGTACACTGCCTACCTGTGTCCTTCGCCGATGCGACCATCGCGCGCCTGCCGCGATTCGTTCGTCCCTACGCCGAGCAGCATCACGAACTGATCAAGTTCGCGATCGTCGGCGCGACGACGTTTGTCATCGATTCGGCGATCTTCTACACGCTGAAGCTCACCGTGCTGGAGCCCAAGCCGGTCACCGCCAAGATCATCGCCGGCATCGTCGCGGTCATCGCCTCCTACATCCTCAACCGGGAATGGAGCTTCCAGAACCGCGGCGGCCGCGAGCGCCACCACGAGGCATTGCTGTTCTTCGCATTCAGCGGCGTGGGTGTGCTGCTGTCGATGCTTCCGCTGTACTTCTCCAGCTACGTGCTGGGCCTCCGGGTGCCGGAGGTGTCGCTGACGGTCGAGAACATCGCCGACTTCATCTCGGCCTACATCCTGGGCAACCTGCTGCAGATGGCGTTCCGGTTCTGGGCGTTCCGCCGCTGGGTGTTCCCCGACGAGTTCGGCCGCAACCCCGATCTGGCACTGGAATCGACGCTCACCGGTGGCGGCATCGCCGAGGCGCTGGAGGACCACGCCGAGCGCAAGTCGGCCACGGTGACACCGCTACGCCGGCCCAGCCGCCGCGCGAAGCTGCGTCAGCTCGGTGACTCTTCGGACCCCAGGGTGTCGAAAACTTCGTGATACAGCAGTGAGTGCACCTGTTCCACGCGCGGAATGTCGTGGAATTCCAGGGGATCTTGCGACGCCGATTCAATGATCAGGGTGCCGGTGCGCAGCACCCGGTCGATCAACCCGTGGCGGAATTCGACGCTGTTGATCCGGGCGAGCGGGATGTCGATGCCGGCCCGGGTCAACACGCCGTGGCGGAACATCACCCGCCGATCGGTGATGACGAAGTGCGTGGTCCACCAGTTCAGGAACGGCCAGACGGCGAGCCAGCCGACCACGACGAGCCAGATCACCCCGATCACGATGAACAGCACGTTCTTGGCGGTGGCCTGCCAGTCCATGGCATTGACCACGGCCGCCACGAAGGCCGCGGCCGCCGTGGCCAGGAGCAGGACCAGGACGGCGCCGATCAGGCGTTTCCAGTGCGGGTGCCGATGCAGCACCACCTGCTCGTCTTTGGCCAGCACATTCTCCGGGTAGCCCACGGCAGAACTCTACGACTCCACGGGCCGCAGGTGGGTGATGTCGCCGGCCGACACCGTGACCCGGTCGGTTCCGGTGTCGATGATCAGCCGACCGAGTAGGTCGATGTCGGCGGCCGTTCCCTCCACGCCGGTGTCCCCGGGCAGGATCGCTCGCACCCGGCTGCCGATGGTGACGCTGCGTTCGCGGTAATCGGTCGCCAGCTTGGGGTCGGCCTCGCGCCAGCCGGCGAACCGGTCGGCCAGATGCCGTAGCAGCGCCTGAGCCAGCGGGCCGCGGTCCACGATGGCCGCGCCGAGCCGGGTCAGCGAGGTGGCGCGCGGGTCGGGCGCCTCGTCGGAGGTCATCGTCACGTTGAGGCCGACGCCGACCACGACGACCGGTGCCGGTGACGCCACCTCGGCCAGGATGCCTGCGAGTTTTCCGCCGCCCGGCCCTACCTGCACGTCGTTGGGCCATTTGAGGCCCACGCGGATGCCGGTGAGCTCGGCGACGGCGTCGACGACGGCGACCCCGGTGGCCAACGGCAGCCAGCCCCAGGTGTCGACGGGCACCCCTGCGGCGTCGACCCCGACGGACAGGGCCAACTGGGAACGCGGTGGGGCCGACCACTGCCTGCCGTGTCGGCCGCGCCCGGCGTTCTGATGCTCGGCGATCAACACCGCCCCGGCGATGTCCTCCCCGGCGGCCGCCCGGGCCAGCAGATCGGCGTTGGTGGATCCGGTTTCGTCGACGACGTCGAGCCGGCGCCAGGGCGCGCACAATCCGGCTCGCAGTGCGGCGGTGTCCAGCGGTGGTCGCGTATTCATCGCGGCCAGCTTACTGGGGGCCGGAAATGTCACTCACCGCAATTGGATTCGGTGGGCGCCCCGGCGAAACGCTGCACCAGCCAGTTCATGATGTCTTCGTCGGGATAGCCCTTGTCATGATCTGCCTGGGACAACTCCACATGCTGGATGTCAGCGCCCAGGCGGCAACTGAGCTTCACCGAGTAGTCGACCCACGACGGCAACACCACCTGGTCCTGCGTTCCGTTGATCACCACCATCGGCGCCGCAGGCGGCCGCTGCGGCAACGCGGTCTGTCGCAACGCGCGTACCAGCTCGTCGGTGGCCTCGACGCTTTCCGGCCGCATGTCGTCGGCGTCGAGGCCGGACCGCAGCCAGGTGTCCTGCTCCGTACAGCCGAGGAAGCCGGGGATCGTCGGGTCGGCACTGCCGCGCAGGTACGGCGACGTGCTGGGCAACAGGCCGGCTCGGTGCAGGCCGACGACCACCAGCGGCCACACCCCTTGTTGTTCGGCGGTCAGCTCGCCGCGGTAGGCCCGCTCGGCCAGGTCGACGACGTTGACCGGCGGCGCCAGTGCCATGGCGCCGGCCATCGTCAGACCGTCACCGTAGGTGTCAGCCAATTCGTTTGCCGCCCAAGCGGACTGACCACCCTGCGAACCGCCGAACGCCGCCCAGTTCGATGACACATCGGGAAACAGCCGCATCAGCGCCCGGGTCGCGTCGATCAGGTTGTAGCCAGCCGAGTACGGCTCAAGATAAGCGTGCACACCCTGATCGCCGAGGCCCTCGTAGTCGCTCATCGCCACCGCGAAGCCCGACGCGAGCAGACCGGTGACCGTGGCGGTGTACCCCATCAGGTCGGGCCGCAGCGACGGCCCACATCCGTGGTCTGACCCCGTCGTGGCGTGGCCCACCGAAACCACGGGCCAACCGCCGGCCGGCGGCGCACCCTTCGGCACGGCGAAGACCCCACCGACGTCGACCGGCCGGCCGGTCACCCCCGATGTCGAGCGGTACAGCGCCCGCTTCACTTCTCCGGCGGCTGCGGCGAGTTCGGCTGAATAGCGCACCCCGGTGTCGACCCTCACGATCTCACCGCGCCGGGCCAGGGCCTCCGGGGTGGGAGCCGCCGGGGCCCGGGCGATCGGCGGATACAGACCCGGAGCCTCCGGGGAGGACGACTTTGTCCCGCACGACACCAGACCGACCGCGAGCAGTACGGCGCAGACATAGCGAGCCACCCGCTCGGCGCCGTGCCGCATCGACATGTCCGTACCCCGCGGGGCTATCGCGGCGCCGCCAGGTTGGCCGCCACCTCCTGCTGCCAGAGCTCGTTGGCGTGCGTGGTGTCGACCTCCTGCTCGAAGCGGTCGGTCATGTCGGGCGTGACGTCGGCGACGTCGACATAGAACTGCTCGTACCACCGCCGATGGTGGTAGACGGGCCCGTCCTCCTCCGTCAGCAACGGGTTGTCGATGCGCGCCTTGTGTTTCCAGATCTCGACGTCCTCCATGAAGCCGTCACCGAAACTGCGGCTCATCGTCGCCGCAAGCTTCTCGGCCTTCTCGGCCGGCAGCCCCGGATTGCGCTGGACCGCGACGCCCCACTGCAGCACGAACGAGTCGTGCGTCACCGGGTAGTGGCAATTGATCAGGGCGATCTCGACGGTGAAGTTCGGGGCCAGATCGTTGTGCAACCAGTTGATCATGTACGCCGGGCCGAAATACGTTGCCTCCGAACGCAGATAGGTGCCGTCCCAGAGTTCTCTGGTGGCATAGTCCGGCCGCGGCTTGGACTCCATGAACTGGCTGGCGGTGTGGCCTTCGATGACGTTCTTGAAGTACGTCGGGTAGGCGTGGTGGATGTAGAAGAAGTGCGCCATGTCGACGTTGTTGTCGACGATCTCGCGGCAGTGCGACCCTTCGATCAGCAGCGAGTTCCACTGCCACGGTGACCAGATGCCGTCCTCGTAGCCCTCGATGGTGGGCGGGGTCAGCTCGGCGGCCGGCTCCGACCCTTCCGGGTCGTGCCAGACCAGCAGCTGGCCGTTGACCTCGATGGTCGGCCATTTACGGGTGCGGGCCAGCCGCGGTGTGCGCTTGGCGTACGGCACCAGCTTGCACTTGCCGTCGCTGCCCCAACGCCAGTCATGGAACGGGCAGGCCAGATTGTCGTCCTTGACCGACCCCATCGACAGGTCGCCGCCCATGTGCCTGCAGTACGAATCCAGCACGTGCAGCGCGCCGGCCGAGTCGGAATAGACGACGAGTTTGGTGCCGAACGCCTCGATGCCGTGCGGCTGCCCGTCGCGGAACGAATCGGCGAGCCCGATGCAGTGCCAGCCGCGCGCGAACCGCGTCATCGCCGCGCCGGCGTCGATCTCCCGGATGTCACTCATGCTTCTCGTCCTAACATGTCTTTGACCGCCAGGTGGCTGAACAGCATGCTCGTTCCGATCGGATTTCCGCCGCCGGGATAGGCATGGCCGCTGGGGGCGGCCATGGTGTTGCCCGCCGCGTACAGGCCTGCGATCACCTGACCGTCGGTGTCGAGTACCCGGGCGGCGGTGTCGGTACGCAGCCCGCCCTTGGTGCCGAGGTCGGAGATGCCGAACGCCGCGGCATGGAACGGCCCCTTCTCGATCGCGACCAGAGGTGACGCGCCGCCGGAGAACGCCCGATCGTAGGCCTCGTCGCCGCGGCCGAAATCCTCGTCCGTGCCGGACGCGACGAAGGTGTTGAAGCGTTCGACGGTGGCGGTGAGGTTGTCGGCGTGGACACCGATCTTGGCGGCCAGCTCCTCCAGGGTGTCGGCGGTGTGCCACAGCCCGGCGTCGATGTATTGCTGGGTGTCGACCATCGAGACGTTGGTGGCCTTGACCGGAGGTACTTCGCCCTCACGGTCGTCGTAGATCATCCAGTACGGCAACGTCATCGAGCCGTCGGCCAGCCGGGGCAGGATGGCCCGGCCGATGCGGTCGTAGGCCGCCGACTCGTTGACGAACCGCTGCCCGTTCTGGTCGACGAAGATGCCGCCGGTGAACCACAGCGCGAAGGCCGACCGTCCGTCCGGATGCGTCATTCCCGGGGACCACCACGCCTGCTCCATGAGGTCGACATCNAGAGGTGTAAAAGAGACAGCCGTACTCACGGCGCAGTTCGTCGTTCCCCTCGAACCCGCCCGCCGCGAGCAGCACGCCCCGGCGGGCCTGGATGGCCCGGCGCTGACCGTCGGATTCGACGATCGCGCCGGTCACCGTCCCGTCCTCGACCACCAATTCCACCAGCGCGGTGTTGCGCCGCAGCGAGGCGTCCGGGTACTGCTCGATGGCTTTCAGGAAGCGGGCGATGAGGGCCCGGCCGCCGATGAAATAGTCGTCGGGCTGTTCGGCGCCGAGCCGGTCGGCGTCGAGCGGCCCGCGGACCAGCTCACGTAGGTGCGGCGCCTTCTCCACCTTGAGCGGGCGGGCCGCGATGTGGCGCTGACCGTCGGTCCTGGCCTTGGGCGCCTTGCCGAAGTAGTCGGGCCACGGCATCGGGGCGAACTTCAAGATGTCGTCGGCTTCGAGGTACTCGATGAGGCCCGCACCGCCGCGAACGTAGGTGTCCTGGAGTTCGCGCGGGGTGCGGTCGCCGACGACGGCGTGGTAGTACTCCAGCGCGTCCTCGATCGTGTCGTCGGTGCCGGCCCGCTTGAGCACGGGATTGCACGGGAACCACACCCCGCCGCCACCGGAATACGCTGTGGTGCCGCCGAATTTGTCGCTGGCCTCCACCAGGATCACCGACAGGCCTTCGCGGGCCGCGGTGTAGGCGCCGGTGACGCCACCGCCGCCCGACCCGGCGATCAGCACATCACACTGGTCATCCCACTTCATAGATAACGCTGCCTCCCGTACTGCGTGAACTCGGCGTCCAGCGACTGTTTGTCATCGTCGCCCATGGCCTCATACGCGGGCGCGCCGCGTCCCACCCACCGGTACACGACCTCGTCGGTGTGCCAACGTTCCTGTTGCAGTTCACGTTTGAGCACCTTGTTGGACCCGGTGACCGGTAGGTTCTTCGACACCCGCAGGAACCGCGGAATTCCCTTGCTGCCCAGATCGTCCTGTTCGGCGAGGTAGTCGACGAACGCCGCGGCGTCGAAGCCGCTGGGGTCGGCCACCTCGATCGCGGCCATCACCTGGTCACCCGACCGCGGATCAGGCACCGCGTAGGCCCCGGCCGCCACCACCTCGGGATGGCGGCGCAGTACCCGCTCGATGTTCAACGCCGAGGTGTTCTCGCCGTCGACGCGGATCCAGTCCCCACGCCGGCCGGCGAAGTAGATGAAGCCGTCCTCGTCGAGATACCCGAGATCACCCGTCCAGTACCACCCGTTGCGGATGCGCTCGGCGTTGGCTTCGTCATTCTTGTAGTAGCCCTCGAAGGTGCGGGTGCCGAACTTGTCGACGATCTCCCCGACCGCATCGTCCGGATTCAGCACCCGGCCGTGCTCGTCGAAAACAGCTGGGACGCAATCCTTCAGCGATTCCGGATCGACGATGGCCACCCCGGCATGCGCGGGCCGGCCCAGCGCGCCCGGCGGCATGTCCGGCGCCAGCACCACCGCTCCACCACCCTCGCTGGACCCGTAGCCCTCGAACAGTTCGGCACCGAACCGGCGCTTGAACTCCTTCTGGTCGTCCGGCGAGGCCTCGGTGCCGAAACCCCGCACCAACGGGTTGTCGGCGTCGTCGGGTTGTTCCGGCGTGGCCATCAGGTAGCCGAGCGCCTTGCCCACGTAGGTGAAGAACGTCGCGCCGTAGTACCGCACGTCGGGCAGGAACCCCGACGCCGTGAACGACGGCGTCAGGCACACCGTCGCGCCGACCGACAGGGCGGGCGCCCACAGCGCCATGATCGCGTTGCCGTGGAACAACGGCATGCAGCAGTACTCGACGTCGTCGCGCACATGGCCGAACTTCTCGGCAGCCGCGTAGGCGATCCGGGCCAGCCGCCCCTGGCTGCAGATGACGGCCTTGGAGGCGCCCGTCGTCCCCGAGGTGAACAGCAGCAGCATCAGCGAGTCCTCGCCGACCCCGGCCGCGGCGGCGGGAACGCCGCGGTGTGCGTCGACCAGCGCCAGGTAGTCCGGAGTGTCGATCACCAGGATGCGTTCCGGGCCAAGCCCGATGTCGAGGCTGCGCAACCGCTCGGCACCGGCGGTGTCGGTGACGATCAATTGGCAATCGGCATGGCGGATTTCGGCGGCCAGCTCGGCGGCGCCACGGGTGGGGTTGATCCCGACGACAGCGGCCCCGACGAGTGCCGCACCGCCCAACCAGAACACGAAGTCGGGCTCGTTGTCGAGCAGGATGCCGATATGGAAGGGGCCTTGGAATTGCCCCGAGTCCCGCAGCGCCTGGGCCAGCGCCCCGCGCGCGGCGGATTCGGCCACCACCTCATCCCAGGTCCAGTCCCGGTCGCGGGTGCGCAGGCCGAGGTGCTGGTCGCCGACCCGGTCGAGCAGCAGCGACGCGATGTCGGTCCGGGCGTCAGGCATGGGCTTCGGCGGCGGCGCGCTTCTGGTCGACGTACTTCTGCGGCAGGTCTTCGGGGTTCAGCTTGGTCACGCTGACCGGGCCGGTCTGGTAGGCGTCCTCACCGAGGATCAGGCCGTCGGCATCGATCGGCCAGTTGATCAGCTGACGGAACAGCAGCAGGTAGTCGCCGTCCGGGTCCTCGACCTCGACGCCGATCGCCTGGGCGGCCGCCCCCGGGTAGATCATCTTCATCCAGCCTTCGGTCATCAACAGATCATCGTCGACGGCAAGGCGATCGATCTCGAAAACGAGGTGGTTGGCACCGCTGGCCACGAATGCCTCGTAGTAGGCACGCACGCCCTCGGTGGTCTTCGGCCCCATGTCGGCGTTGGCGTACCAGAAGTGATAGTCCGGGTTCGGAGCCAAGGTGGCCATCAGGCGTTCCATGTCCGGCTCCGCCTCGGCCTTCATGTGCTCGAGAACGATGCTGAGCACCTGACGATGCCGCTCGTCGGTGGTCACGGCGAGACGTTCTTCCACCGGAACCCAGGTCTTGGTCGGGTCGATGACGGCCATGTCGGCCTCCTTGTCTGTTGCGGGCTGCATCGCAATCTTGGCCAAAGTGGTGATGCCCGTCACCCGACATGCGTCGCGCGATCCGACCGATTCGCCCGACGCCCGTCGGGGTGGGCCGGGATCGCGCCAGGCTCCTCCCCCGAAAGCAACGCCATGGTCGCTGCGCGGCGCCGCCAACGACCATGGCGTTGTCCTCGAGTGACGTGGGAGCCGAATCTCGGTGTTCGGCGTCCAACAGATGTGCGAGTTCCATTCGTCGGGAGCGCGGCCGTGGCGGCCGGCCATCTCACGAGAGGCCAGCTGCGCAGCCGGTATCGGCCGATCTACCGCGATGTCTATGTACCCCGCGAGCACCAGACACGCTTGCGTGACAGGGTCGTCGGCGTCGCCCTCACATCGCCCGATGCGGTGATCGCCGGCCTGGCCGCCTCGGCGATGCATGGTGCCAGGTGGGTCGACGACACCGCTCCGGTCGAATTGATCGCGACCGTCCGGCCTCAGCGGGGGTTGATCGTTCGGCGGGAAACCGCGCATCAGGACGAGGTCATGACCGTCGGAGGTATCCGCGTTACCACTCCGGCCCGGACGGTTTTCGATCTCGGCCGTCACCTGACGAGGGACCGGGCCGTCGAGCGGATGGACGCACTGATGAACGCTTGCCCGGTCGACCTTGAGGACGTCGCGCTCATCGCGAAACGCCATGCCGGTGCTCGGGGCCTGCGACGGCTCAGGGTGGCGTTGCCACTGGCCGATGCGGGGGCCGAGTCGCCGCCGGAATCGCGGCTGCGGTTGTTGTTCATCGATGCCGGACTGCCCTGTCCAACAACGCAGTTCGTCATCTGCGACGAATCCGGGCGTTACGTCCGCCGGATCGACATGTGCTGGGAGCAGTACCGGGTCGGGGCCGAGTATGACGGCGAGCAGCATCTGACCAGTCGGCAGCAATATGTGCTCGACGTTCGGGTGAACCGGGTGCTGCAGCGGCTCGACTGGCACGTGGTGCACGTCATCAAAGAGGACCGGGGCGACGACATCGTCGCGCAGGTGCGCGCCGCCCTGGTGTCGCGGGGCTGGGAACCCGGTCCCGAAAGCAACGCCGTGGCTGCCCGTCCGCGCCGTGAGCGACCATGGCGTTGATCTCGCGAAAGGCCTAGAGCAGGTCCGCGTCGGCGAGTTCGGCCGAGGACATCGAGATCCGCCGGACCATGAGTACGAGCGTGCCAAGAAACCGGTCCACCGGATCCTCGAAGTCCCAGCCCATGGCGGCCTGGATGCGGGCCAGGCGGGCCGCGACCGTGCTGTGGTGCACGTGAAGTTCGGCGGCGGTGCGCCGCAACGAGCCGTAGACGAAGAACGCCTCGGTGGTCTGCACATCGAGATCCCCGGCGGGCGTCGACGCAATCTCGTTGATGCGGGCCACATCTCGGTTACGCCGCACCCGGTCGATCGGCAGGTCGGCCAGCAGCTCCAGCGAGCTGAGCCGTTCGTAGGCCACCACGCGCCTGCCGAACCCGGTCGACGACGCGAACCGCAGCGCCCGCACGGCTTCGTGCCATGATGTGGACGCACTGAATGCGCTTCCGACAGAACCGATTCCGACCCACGGCCCGGACGCCGTGTGGGTGCTCACCACCGCGGGAAACCGTTCGACGATGAGCCGCTCAAGCCGATCCGAGAGCTCGCGCATGTCGAACGACCCCTGGCACACGATCGCCGTGGCGTTGCCGATCACCGCCGACCGCACCGTCGGCGCGGACAGCACATCGGTGATCAGATGGACCGTCTCGCCCGGCGAATGACCCGACGCCGCCAGCACACACGTCGGCCGGAGCTCGTCGAGCCCCAACAGCCGCATGGCCCTGGCCCGGTCTTCGCGATGTTCCTTGGCCGACAACACCACCTCGAGCAATGCCGGATCACCGAGGTGCGGAGTGCCGCTCACCCCGGTCCGCGCCGCGACCCGCCCGATCACCCGGCGCAGCCGGTCGAGCAGCACGGCATCCAACGGGTGGCCGGAGCCGTCTCGCTCCACCCAGACGACGGTCTCGTGCCCCACCGGCGGCGCGGCGCCGTCGTCGATCGGATCGAGGCGTCCCGATGCGTCGTAGCGGACGGCGGTTCCTCCCGGCCACCGGACACCCACGGGGCATCCGGCGGTCAGTGCGGCAAACCGTACGGCCGCATCCGCATTGGCCTCCTGCTCCTCCATCGCGTCGAATTGGGCGACGAGCCGCAGCACCGATGCGGGATCGGTGCCCAGTTCAGAGAGCAGAACCGGCGCCGTGGTCATGTCGAGAGCGTAGGCGCAGGGCCGCCACCGGCGTCAGGCCACAGCACACAACGCCAACCAGAGTGACGCGCGCCACGCCCACCTCTCTTAGACCTGTCTTAGGGTTACCGATAACATCGGGTCCCATGACGAGCGTTACCGAGCCGTCCGCCGAGCACCAGGTGGACATCCACACCACTGCAGGCAAGCTGGCCGATCTCAAGCGACGGGCCGAGGAGACGCTGCACCCGGTCGGCGAAGCCGCCGTGGAGAAGGTCCACGCCAAGGGCAAGCTCACCGCCCGCGAGCGCATCCTTGCCCTGCTCGACGAGGGTTCGTTCGTCGAACTCGACGCGCTGGCCAAGCACCGCAGCACCAACTTCGGCCTTGAGAACAACCGGCCGCTGGGCGACGGTGTGATCACCGGCTACGGCACCATCGACGGCCGCGACGTCTGCATCTTCAGCCAGGACGCCACAGTGTTCGGCGGCAGCCTCGGCGAGGTCTACGGCGAGAAGATCGTCAAGGTCCAGGAGCTGGCCATCAAGACCGGCCGCCCGCTGATCGGCATCAACGACGGCGCAGGCGCCCGCATCCAGGAGGGTGTGGTCTCCCTCGGCCTGTACAGCCGGATCTTCCACAACAACATCAAGGCCTCGGGTGTCATCCCGCAGATCTCGCTGATCATGGGTGCGGCGGCCGGCGGGCACGTCTACTCCCCCGCGCTGACCGACTTCGTCATCATGGTCGACCAGACCAGCCAGATGTTCATCACCGGCCCGGACGTCATCAAGACCGTCACCGGCGAGGACGTCACCATGGAGGAGTTGGGCGGCGCCCACACCCACATGGCCAAGTCCGGCACCGCGCACTACGTCGCGTCCGGTGAGCAGGACGCCTTCGAGTACGTTCGCGATCTGCTGAGCTACCTGCCCCCGAACAACTACGCCGAGCCGCCGCACTACCCGGTGGCCGCGCCTGAGGGCTCCATCGAGGAGACCCTGACCGAAGAGGACATCGAGCTCGACACGCTGATCCCGGATTCCCCGAATCAGCCGTACGACATGCACGAGGTCATCACCCGCATCCTCGACGACGACGAGTTCCTCGAGGTGCAGGCCGGTTACGCGGGCAACATCGTGGTCGGCTTCGGCCGGGTTGACGGGCGCCCGGTGGGCATCGTGGCCAACCAGCCCACCCAGTTCGCGGGCTGCCTCGACATCAACGCCTCGGAGAAGGCCGCCCGGTTCATCCGGACCTGCGACTGTTTCAACATCCCGATCGTCCTGCTGGTCGACGTCCCCGGCTTCCTGCCCGGCACCGACCAGGAGTACAACGGCATCATCCGCCGCGGCGCCAAGCTGCTCTACGCCTACGGCGAGGCCACCGTCGCGAAAGTCACCGTCATCACCCGCAAGTCCTACGGCGGCGCGTACTGCGTGATGGGTTCCAAGGACATGGGCGCCGATGTCGTGGTCGCCTGGCCCACCGCTCAGATCGCAGTGATGGGCGCTTCGGGCGCGGTGGGCTTCGTGTACCGCCAGCAGCTCAAGGAGGCGGCCGCCAAGGGCGAGGATGTTGATGCCCTGCGCCTGGAGCTGCAGCAGACCTACGAGGACACCCTGGTCAATCCCTACATCGCCGCCGAGCGGGGCTACGTCGACGCGGTCATCCCGCCGTCGCACACCCGTGGCTATGTCGCCAACGCCCTGCGACTGCTGGAGCGCAAGATCATCCAGATGCCGCCGAAGAAGCACGGGAACATCCCACTGTGAGCGCCGAGGTGCAGGCCGACGTCACCACCGACGAGGCCAAGACAGATCACGAGGCACACATCAAGGTGCTGCGTGGCGAGCCCACCGACGAGGAGATGGCCGCGCTGATGGCCGTTCTCAGCACCGCCGGTGGCGGCGCGGCCGAGCCGGCCGTGCGTGACCGCAACCTGTGGGGCCACCCGGTCGACAAGCTGCGCTACTCGATCTTCAGCTGGCAGCGGGTGACGCTGCTGGAGCGCACCCACATGCGGCGCTAGTGAGCCGCTAGATGACCCGGGTCGTCCTGGGTTCGGCATCGACAGGCCGGCTTGGCGTTCTGCGCCAGGCCGGCCTCGATCCGTTGGTCGTGGTTTCGGGTGTCGACGAGGACGCCGTGATCGCGTCGCTGGCCGATGCCCCACCGGAGCGGGTGGTGAGCGGACTGGCCGTCGCCAAGGCCGATGAGGTGCTCACCCGTCTGCCCGCGGCGCTCGCCGCGGACTGTGTCGTCATCGGCTGTGACTCCATGCTGTTTCTCGACGGGCGACTGTGCGGCAAGCCTGGCGATGTCGACACCGCGCGGCGACAGTGGCAGACGATGGCGGGCCGGACGGCCCAGCTGTACACCGGCCACGCCGTTCTCGCCGTCCGCGACGGGGCGGTGGCCCATCGCGTCGTCGACACCGGAATCACCGCGGTGCGGTTCGGTTCGCCGTCGGAGGCGGATCTGGAGGCCTATCTGCGCACGGGCGAACCCCTCGGTGTCGCAGGCGGTTTCACGCTCGACGGGATGGGCGGCTGGTTCGTCGACGGCATCGAGGGCGATCCGTCCAATGTGATCGGGTTGAGCCTGCCGTTGCTGCGCCGGATGCTCGCCGCGGCTGGGATTTCCATCGCGCAGCTATGGGCGCCGCGCACCGGGAGCTGACCGGCCTATCCGGCAGACGATCGCGGCGGAATCATGATGTTGGGCGATTCCGTGTGCAGGCGGTCCAGGGTCGTGGCCAGTTTCATGCCGGGTGTATCGATCACACGTCCGTACTCCTGTCGAATCTCGTTGAGCGAGACCACCGTTCGATAACACCGCGGTCATACCGACCCCGCCGGGGACCATCGCGGGCCGACGGCGTCGCGCGGCAGTGACCAAATTGCAACCTTTCCGGCTGGCGGCACGCCGTGTCGATGCCCAGAAAAGTCTCAACTACGGGTTGACACTGGGCCGATGCCGATCGAAGAAACGATGTGGGATGTTCGCGTGGCCCGCGACTTCGAAACATGCGATCTGGAGCGGCTGCGCGCCGCGTTCGCCGACATCATCACCAAACGGCTGTCGCCGGGCAAGCGACTGCTGCGGGTGGTGACCTGGTCCCAGAACGGCGGCTCGCTGTTCCGCGCCAACAACGGTGCCCGCCGGTACGCCGTGGCCTACGAGGTGGCCTACACCGCCTAGCCCCGCGCCGCGAGCGACTGCGGCGACGCAGATAGCCGGACCGACGGTACGCTCATGGTGTGCCGCTGCCTGCTGATCCCAGCCCCACTCTTGCCGAGTACGCCCATCCGGAGCGCCTGGTCACCGCCGACTGGCTGGCCAGCAACCTGGGCCGGCCCGGCTTGGCCATCGTCGAGTCCGACGAGGACGTCCTGCTGTACGACACGGGCCACATTCCCGGTGCCGTCAAGATCGACTGGCACCTCGACCTCAACGACCCTCATGTGCGTGACTACATCAACGGTGAGCAGTTCGCCGAGTTGATGGACCGCAAGGGCATCAGCCGCGACGACACCGTCGTCATCTACGGCGACAAGAGCAACTGGTGGGCCGCCTACGCGTTGTGGGTGTTCACCCTCTTCGGTCATCCCGATGTGCGCCTGCTCGACGGCGGCCGCGATCTGTGGGTCTCCCACGGCCGCGACACCACGCTGGAGGTGCCCACCCGGCAATCCAGCGGCTACCCGGTCGTCGAGCGCAACGACGCCCCGATCCGCGCCTACAAGGACGATGTCCTGGACATCCTCGGCAAGCAGCCGTTGATCGACGTCCGCTCGCCTCAGGAATACACCGGCGAACGGACGCACATGCCCGACTACCCGGAAGAGGGCGCGCTGCGCGGCGGGCACATCCCCACGGCGAAGTCGATCCCGTGGGCCAAGGCGGCCAAGGACAGCGGCCAGTTCCGCAGCCGGACCGAGCTCGAGGAGCTCTACAGCTTCCTCACCCCCGAGGACAAGACCGTCGTGTACTGCCGCATCGGTGAGCGTTCCAGCCACACCTGGTTCGTGCTGACCCACCTGCTCGGGCTGCCCGGCGTGCGCAACTACGACGGCTCCTGGACCGAGTGGGGCAACGCCGTGCGGGTGCCCGTCGCCGTCGGCCCCGACCCTGGTTCGGCACCGTGACCATGCCGGCCGCCCTGGCTGAGGTCGTCTCCGACTTCCAGGAGGTGGCCGGCCAGGACAAGCTGCAGCTGCTGCTGGAATTCGCCAACGAGCTGCCACCATTGCCGACTCATCTCGAGGAGGCGGCAATGGAGCCCGTGCCCGAATGCCAGTCCCCGCTGTTCCTGGACGTCGACGCATCCGACCGCGCCAATGTGCGGCTGTTCTTCAGCGCACCCCCGGAGGCGCCGACGACGCGTGGCTTCGCCGCGATCCTGGCCACCGGTCTCGACGGCCAGCCGGCCGACGACATCCTGGCGGTGCCCGATGACTTCTACACCGCCCTGGGACTCGGCGCGTTGATCAGCCCGCTGCGGCTGCGCGGAATGTCGGCGATGCTGACGCGCATCAAACGGCGGCTGCGCGCGGCCTGAGGTCCCGCCGACCTGCTACGGGTCCGGGTACATCCGCTGGGTGAGTTTCGGGACGACGTTGCCCGCCGCCGCGGGCAGGATCTCAGTTCCGTTCCGATCGACGATGGCCGAATCGGTGACGATGGGCGGCGCCACCGAGCCGTCGACGAACCGTGAGGTTTCGTGAACCTTATGTCCGACGCCGAGACGGCAGCCGTCCGACTTCGCGAGATCGCCGAGTTCTTTTGGCGCCCAAAATAATTCGGGGTTGACGAGCAGCGGCCCGGCCTTGACCGGGCCCGCCCCGCCGTAGGTGTAGCACGGGAAGTTCCACTTGTTCGGCCCGCGGCTTGCCGACTCGCGGATCTCCGCGCGCACCGATTCGCCAGGCGCCAGGTAGTACACGGTGACGCGGAGGCTTTTGGGAAACTTCTGGGTGAAATAGCCGATCACCGGCAGGGGTCCGCGATTCTCCGGCGCCGGGGCCACGAAGGCTGCCTCGACCGCGGCCTGCGCTTGTTCGGCTTCGCGCTTGCGTTTGGCCGACAGGTCGTCGCTGATGATCGAGCCACCGAGAAACAGCGCAACGATGACCAACCCGACCCCGCCTGCCCGGGTCAGCCCATAAACCGTGTCGCTCGGTTCGTTGGCCTCCGGATTTTTGAACTTCCAGGACTCGGTCACCCACCAGAGGCGCCTGGGCCAGGCCACCATGACCGCACCGGCCAACACGCCGACGACAATGACGAGAATCCCCGTTCCCACGGGCCAACCGTAGTTCCGCCGAGCCCGGCGGCGACGCAGCAATTTCCGCCGTCAGCAGGACCGATGGAGCCACACCGAGATTCGGGGTGAAACCTACTCACGGGTAACCGATACCGGTTTGGCAAGCCTCAAGGTGCGGCGCATAAACTGCCCGCGATAGATTCTTAAAGACGTTTCTTAGAGAACTGCCGAGGAGGCACCGTGGCCAACCACGCCAGCTCAAAGATCTCCAAGGTGCTGGTCGCCAATCGCGGGGAGATCGCGGTCCGGGTGATCCGCGCCGCCAAAGACGCCGGCCTTGCCAGCGTGGCCGTGTATGCCGAGCCGGACGCCGATGCACCGCACGTACGCCTCGCCGACGAGGCCTTCGCCCTGGGTGGCCAGACCTCAGCCGAGTCCTACCTGGTCTTCGAGAAGATCCTGGATGCCGCCGCCAAGTCCGGCGCCAACGCCATCCACCCGGGTTACGGCTTCCTGTCGGAGAACGCCGACTTCGCCCAGGCCGTGCTCGACGCTGGGCTGATCTGGATCGGGCCGAGCCCGCAGTCGATCCGCGATCTTGGTGACAAGGTCACCGCCCGCCACATCGCCGCACGCGCCCAGGCACCGCTGGTCCCAGGCACCCCGGACCCGGTGAAGGACGCCGACGAGGTCGTCGCCTTCGCCAAGGAGTTCGGCGTGCCGGTCGCGATCAAGGCCGCCTTCGGCGGTGGCGGTCGCGGAATGAAGGTGGCCCGCACCATCGAGGAGATCCCCGAGCTGTTCGAGTCGGCCACGCGTGAGGCCGTCGCCGCGTTCGGCCGCGGCGAGTGCTTCGTCGAGCGCTACCTGGACAAGCCGCGCCACGTCGAGGCTCAGGTGATCGCCGATACGCACGGCAACGTGGTCGTCGCGGGCACCCGCGACTGCTCGCTGCAGCGTCGCTTCCAGAAGCTCGTCGAGGAGGCCCCGGCCCCCTTCTTGACCGACGCGCAGCGCAAGGAGATCCACGAGTCCGCCAAGCGCATCTGCAAGGAGGCCGGCTACTACGGTGCCGGCACCGTCGAGTACCTGGTGGGCCAGGACGGCCTGATCTCCTTCCTCGAGGTCAACACCCGTCTGCAGGTGGAACACCCGGTCACCGAGGAGACCTCGGGCATCGACCTGGTGCTGCAGCAGTTCAAGATTGCCAACGGCGAGGCCCTGGACATCACCGAGGATCCGACCCCGCGCGGCCACTCGTTCGAGTTCCGCATCAACGGCGAGGACGCCGGCCGCGGCTTCCTCCCCGCCCCCGGCCCGGTGACCAAGTTCGAGGCCCCGACGGGCCCGGGCGTCCGGATGGACTCCGGGGTGGAGTCCGGCTCGGTCATCGGCGGTCAGTTCGACTCGATGCTGGCCAAGCTGATCGTCACCGGCGCCACCCGCGAAGAGGCCCTGGCCAGGAGTCGTCGGGCGCTGGCCGAGTTCAATGTCGAAGGGCTCGCCACCGTCATCCCGTTCCACCGGGCCGTGGTCTCCGACCCCGCCTTCATCGGTGACGACGAGAAGTTCGACGTGCACACCCGCTGGATCGAGACCGAGTGGAACAACACGGTCGAGCCGTTCACGGGTGGCGATCCGATCGAAGAAGAGGACACCGTTCCTCGCCAGACCGTCGTCGTCGAGGTCGGCGGCCGGCGCCTGGAGGTCTCGCTGCCCGGTGATCTGGCGATCGGTGGCGGCGGCGGTGCCGCGGCCCCCGGCGCGATCCGCAAAAAGCCGAAGGCCCGCAAGCGTGGCGGTGGCGGCGGCGCGGCGGCCTCGGGTGACTCGGTGACCGCGCCGATGCAGGGCACCGTGGTCAAGGTCGCCGTCGAGGAGGGCCAGGAAGTGGCCGCGGGCGATCTGGTCGTGGTGCTGGAGGCCATGAAGATGGAGAACCCGGTGACCGCGCACAAGGACGGTGTCATCACCGGCTTGGCCGTCGAGGCCGGCGCTGCCATCACTCAGGGCACCGTGATCGCCGAGATCAAGTAATTCTTCTCACGCCGAGTGGCCACTTGTGGCACAGATTCTGTTGAATCTTGTGTCATAGGTGGCCATTCGGCATCTTGACGGCACGGTGGAGGTCCTGTGGAACCTGTGGAGATCAACAACGGCCAGTGGTATCTGCGCGGACTGCGCGCCGACGACCGCGTCGACGATCGGCCCGCGCTCGCCGATCTGGGCGAGGACGACCTCGATTACGTTCACGACGCCGCCGACGGCTGGGCCGATGACACCCGGTACACCTGGGCGGTCTGCGAGCCGACCACCGGCGAACTGCTGGCCGAGGTCATCCTCGATCCCGTCACCGGATTCCTGAGCAGTCGGGGCCGCCCCGGTTTCGAGGACGCCGCCGCGATCTCGGAGGACACCGTGCGGCGCTACGCGGCGCAGGTGCTCGGACTGGAGGTGCACACGTGAGCACACCCGCCAACCCCAAGGTCGTGACAGTGACCGGTGCGGCCGGCCAGATCGGCTACGCCGCGCTGTTCCGCATCGGCGCCGGTGCGCTGCTGGGGCGCGACGTGCCGGTGAAGCTGCGGCTGCTGGAACTGCCCTCGGCGGTCCGGGCGGCCGAAGGCGTGGTGATGGAACTGGTCGACAGTGCCTTCGACCTGCTGGTCGACGTGGAGATCCACGACGACCCGGTGCGGGCGTTCGACGGGGTCGACGTCGCCCTGCTGGTCGGGGCGAAGCCGCGCAGCAAGGGCATGGAACGCGCCGACCTGCTGGCGGCGAACGCCGCGATCTTCGCCGAATCGGGGAAGGCGCTGAATGCCGGGGCGGGCAGCGATGTGCGCGTCGTCGTGGTCGGCAACCCAGCCAACACCAACGCGCTGGTGGCCTCGGCGCACGCCTCCGACGTCCCGCAGGAGCGGTTCACCGCCCTGACGCGGCTGGACCACAACCGGGCCGTCGCCGCCCTCGCCACGCATGCCGGTGTGCACGTCTCCGACGTGTCGCGGGTGACCGTCTGGGGCAACCACTCCCCCACCATGTATCCCGACATCTTCCACGCGGTCGTCGACGGACGGCCCGGCGCGGATTACGCATCCGATACCGACTGGCTGACACACGATTTCATCCCGACGGTGGCCACCCGCGGCACGGCCATCATCGAGGCGCGCGGTACGTCGTCGGCGGCGTCGGCGGCCAACGCGGCCATCGACCACGTGCGGGACTGGGTCGACGGGACCGATCCGGATGATTGGACCTCGGTGGCCCTGCCGTCTCCGGGGATCTACGGGGTGCCCGAGGGCGTCGTCGCCTCGCTGCCCGTCAGGGCGGTCGACGGCGCCTGGCAGATCGTGGAGGGCCTCGAGATCAACGAGTTCTCGCGGGCCCGTATCGACGCGTCGGTGGCCGAACTGCTCGAGGAACGTCACGCCGTCGAGCGGTTGGGGCTGCTGTAGGCCGCACTCAGCGCTCGTCGATGTCGAGACCGGTGGCCAGGTCACCGCACTCGACGCCGACGACATCGTCTCGGCCGCCGAGGAACGCCCGGGCCCCCTGGTCGCCGTGCAGGGCGGCGGTCAGCGCCGCCAGGTGCCTGCGGGCCACGACGACAGGGTGGCCGGGGCGCCCGTCGTAGCCCGCGCGGGCCAGGCCCGAGCCGGCCGCTTGCGCCGCCCGCAGCACCCGGGTGATGACGTCGGCGCCGATGTCCGGGGTGTCGACGGTGTGCAGGACGATCCATGCGGCTGGACCGACGGCAGCCAGCCCGGTGCGGACCGACGCGCTCATGCCGTCGGCCCAGCGTTCTGCCACCACCGCCCGGGCCGGCTCGGGCACGTCCACGACCGCGGCACCGAGCACCACGATCACCTCGTCACAACCACCGTCACGGAGCGCGGTCACCGCCTGTTTCAGCCAAGCACCGTCTTCGGCAAGCACTTTCGGCATTCCGAAGCGGATACCGGCGCCGGCGGCCAGCACCACACCGGCAACTGGAGCGGCATTCGACATGCGAACAGTTTGACCTGGGACTTTAAGAATCCACTCAGACAAATTGTCCGCCGACCTTGATCGCGGTAGGGTCTTGTCAGGTTGAGTTCACAGCCGCAGCGAGCGTCATCGACAGTACGCGCGGGAACTCGCACCGTTGTCGACTGACGCCGCACCACAGTACGAATACGTGTATTACGACTGATGGAGCTACGAATGACCGTTTTTTCGACGAACGCCCTGATCGACCGCACCGACGATTCGCCGGCCGCGTTCGCCACCCGCTGGCTGCCTCCATCGACGGCGGTGGTCAGCGCACACGGTGAAGTCGACGCCCTGAACGCAACCGAGTTCGCCGACTACGCGGTTGGCAACATCACCAACGCCGGCCGGGTCGTCATCGACCTCACCGGCGTCGACTTCTTCGGCACCGCAGGGTTTTCCGCCCTCAAGGCCATCGAAGTGCGTTGCGCGGTAGGAGATGTCGACTGGGTACTGGTGCCCAGCAAGTCAGTCAACCGGCTGTTGCGGATCTGCGATCCCGATTCCGAGCTGCGCACGTGCTACAGCGTGGCGGCAGCCCTGTCCACACTGAACGGCAAGACCCCGCTACTGCAGTTGGTCACGAAGTCGCGCTAGCGATTTCGCCAACAGCCGCGATACATGCATCTGCGAGACACCGACCCGCTCGGCGATCTGCGTCTGCGTCATGGATTCGAAGAATCGCAAAACCAGCACCGTGCGCTCCCGCTCAGGTAACTGAGCGAGCAACGGCCGCAACGTTTCTCGATTGTCGATCTGATCCAGACCGACGTCCAGATCGCCGAGCGTGTCGACTATCGCCGGGGCATCCTCATCTCCCCCGCCACCGCTGTCGATGGACAGCGTGTTGTAGGAGCTACCCGCGACAAGCCCCTCGATCACCTCTTCACGATCCATGTCGAGTTCTTCGGCAAGTTCTGAAGCCGTCGGAGCGCGCCCCAACCGCTGGGACAGCTCGGCGGTCGCCGCTCCGAGCCGCAGATGCAGTTCTTTGAGCCGCCGCGGCACCTTCACCGACCAGCTGTTGTCCCGGAAGTGGCGGCGGACCTCGCCCATGATCGTCGGCACCGCGAACGACACGAAGTCGGATCCGGCCTCCACATCGAACCGGTTCACCGCGTTGACCAGGCCTACCCGTGCGACCTGGACCAGATCCTCGCGGGGCTCACCGCGGCCGTCGAAACGCCGGGCGATGTGATCGGCGAGCGGCAGGCACCGTTCGACGATCCGCTCCCGTTGGCGTTCATAGGCCGACGAGTCCTCGGACAGTCCGCTGAGTTCGCGAAACATGTCGCGAACGTCTGCATACTCCGACGTCACCGCAGCAAGCTCGCTCGCCTCGTCGTCAGAGCGATGCCGAAGACCTGGCCGGCGTCGGGCCCGTCACCGTCGGTGAAGGTGGCGACCTCGTCCGTCAGTGAGCTGAGCACGTGCCAACTGAAGCTGCCGGGCGCGACCGCCGCGGCACCCGCACACACGGCCGAGGCGGTGATCACCACGGTGTCCTGGTACGGATCGACGACCAGTTTGAGTGTCGATTCCGGCAGGGCGGCCCGGATCAATGCGGTGCAGGCCTCGTCGACCGCCAGTCGCAGGTCGGCGACGACGTCGAAATCGAGATCCTCGAAGGTGGCCACCGCGGCCACCAACGTGCGCAGCACAGCTAGGTTCTCCAGTCTGGCAGCGACCCGGATCTCCACCGACCGCTCCGCGCGGTCCGTCGACTTGGGTTGCCTCTGCTCCTCGGCCATCTCACCTCCCGGCATCTCGGACCGACAGTATCCCAGGATGGGCCATGGGCTCACGACACCGCACCGCGTGCCTCAGGTGACTCGACTTCGCCACTGCTCTCCTGTTCTTCGTCCGGGTCGGGGGGCTCGAACCGCGACCGCCCCGCCAGGGATGCCCATCCCGTCGTTACGGGAAACCTCAGTTGGAGCGTGGGATCATTGTCAACATGGATCCGGACCGTCCCGAGCTGGATCAGCCCTGGGACAAGGCCGCCCGCAACGAAACGGAAGCCGAACGGCTCGACCGCAACTGGGCCAGCCTGTTGCAGGAATTGCGCGTGGTACAGACCGGCGTGCAATTGCTCACCGGACTCCTGCTCACCCTGCCGTTCCAGGAACGGTTTTCGATGCTGGACGAGCCGATGCGGGTCGTCTATCTGGTGACCGTGGCATGTTCGGCGGCCGCCACCGCTCTGCTGGTGGCCCCGGTCGGCATGCACCGCATCCTGTTCCGCCGGCACCGGTTGAACCTGCTGGTCTCCGCGGCGCACCGGTGCGCATTCATCGGGCTGCTGCTCCTTGGCATCGCGATGGCCGGCGTGGTCATGCTCATCTTCGACACGGTTGCCGGGCACGAGGCCGGCGTGATCGCCGGCGCGATTGCGCTGATCACCTTCGTCGGGATGTGGCTGGCGGTGCCGTTGGCGATGCGTCTCGGCCATCCGATGTCGATCGGGTCTTCAGTCCAGCTCGGCGCGCAGAGCAGCGAGTAGCGGTTTCGCCGCCTCGTCGAGGAACCGCTGCTGGCCTTCGTCGCCGATCTGGACCAGTGCGATGTCGGTGAACCCCGCATCCCGGTAGGGCGCCACCGCCGCGACGATGGCGTCGAGGTCAGGCCCACATGGGATCGCCTCGGCCACGTCCTCGGGCCGCACGAACCGGGTGGCCGCGGCGAAGCCGGCGGGGGTCGGGAGGTCGGCGTTGACCGCCCAGCCACCGCCGAACCAGCGGAACTGGTCGTGGGCGCGCTCCACCGCGGCATCGCGGTCGGGATCCCAGCACACCGGCACCTGTCCGATCACGCGTCCCTCGGGCAGCACTCCGGTTGCCTGCCGATGGTCGCGCCAATGGTCGACGATGGCTCGGTCCGGCGCGACGTTGATCAGGTGGTCGGCGGCCACCGCCAGCTTCTCGACGGCTTTCTCGCCGGTGATCGAGATGCCGATGGTCACCGGATCGTCGGGCACATCCCAGATGCGCGCCGAATCCACCTCGTAGAACTCACCGCGGAAGTCGATCAGTTCACCGCTGAGCAGTTCCCGGATCAGCTTGACCGCCTCGGCGAGCATGTCGAGACGGCGCTCGACGGTCGGCCAACCGCGCCCGACGACGTGTTCGTTGAGGTTCTCCCCGCTTCCGAGGCCGAGGGTGAATCGGCCGTCGGCCAAGATCTGAACGGTGGCGGCCTGCTGCGCGACGATCGCCGGGTGATACCGGATCGTCGGGCAGGTGACATACGAGTACAGGTGCACCGTGTCGGTGGCATGGGCCACCGCCCCGAGCACCGGCCAGGCATTGGGGGCGTGGCCCTGGCTGGCGAGCCACGGACTGAAGTGGTCGCTGCACACCTCGAAGTCGAAGCCCACATGTTCGGCGGCCACCGCGTAGCCGACAAGCTCGCGTGGGCCGCTCTGCTCGGTCATCAGGGTGTATCCGAATCTGGCCATGCCGCTGGGATACCCGTGCATTAGGCCTCGAAACTGGGTATGCGAAGACCATGACCGAATCACAGACTGTGCAGACAGAGCACAAGACCGAGCGCCGGATGCGGATGTCCCTGACCTGGGTGCTCGCCGTGCTGACGGTGCCCGCGGCCATTCTGGTGTTCCTGTACGGCATGGGCGTGGTGATGGGCATGGCAGGCTGCACCGGGCCGACCTGCGCCGACAAGGGGCCGGGGGAATTCTGGTTCGGAATCCTGTTCTACGGTGCGCCCGTGGTGCCCGTGGTAACCCTCGCCGTGTCGATAATCACCGCGAGGCTGCGCTGGGGCATCTTGGTTCCGTTGGCCGGATTAGCGCTGCTGGCAATCGATTTCGCGGTCCTTGCCCTGACGTTCTGAGCCAGAGAGCGCGCGGGCGCCGCACACCACGGACCCGGCCGCACCCGCGGCCGGGACGGGCGCCGGGGAAGCTCAGCTGCTCGGGCGCTGCTTGAGCACTCCAGGATGGTCCGAGTACCAGCGGTCCTCGATGCGGCGTACCCGCAGGTGCTCGAGCGCGAGCCACAATCCCCCGATGAGGAAGCCGGCCGCCGACAGCGCGCCAACGGTAAACCCGACATCCGGATGACCGGTTGCGAACGCGGCCAATGTTCCGACGAACAGGACCACCGACACCAGAATCAAGACGATCGCGGGCATGATGACGTTGTCCTTCATGGACTCGCCGGCATGCGGTCGTGTCGTCCGGGCGTGATCAACAGGATCTTTCGGGCCGTGCATGGCTGCTCCTTCCCGCCACCTATCGCCCCTGCCTACCGGGCTTCTTCCACGGTAGAACTCCGCGACGGGTCTGGCGAGGAAAACACCGGATCACCTGCCACTGCGGATGGTCCATTGAGGCGCAGGGAGGCGCAATGAATTGGCCCCGCCGTTGACGGCAGGGCCAATTCGCGAACTTCCGACCTTCGGCGGTCGCGGGACGGCCGGTCAGTGGTTACGTAGCATCCCGATCAGTTCGCGCTTGTTCTTGTCCGAATAACCCTTGATACCAAGCTCTTTCGCCCGGCTGCGCAGATCGTCTACGGTCCAGTCGTCATACGAGCCGGACTCACCGCCTGAACGTCCGACGCTCGAACGCCCCCGAGCGGCAGCGGCGTTGGAGATCCGCGCCGCCTTTTCCTTGGAGTTTCCTTCTTCTCGCAGCTCCTCGTAGAGCTTCTCGTCCTTGATCGAAGGATTCGGCATCATGCACCTCCCGTGTCAGTGATGTGTTGTGGTCGATGGTCCGCGTCAGTACCAGCTGCGCCGGCCGGCAACCGGCCGTCCGATGGCGCCGAGCAGCCAGAACACCGCTCCGACCACCAGCAGGATCACGCCGACCACCCAGAGCAGGTAGACGTCCAGGACCAGGCCCAGAATGAGCAGAATCGCGCCGAGCAGAATCATGACGACCTCACTTCACGACGGCGATGGAGTCCATCGCGCTGGGTTGCGGCAGACGGCACTCGTCCACCTTTGGATTGACGCCGGCATAGTTCAGCGGGCCGGCCAGGACCGTGAGCGCTATGGCGCCTGCGGTGGCGCAGTTGGTCGATCCGCCCTGGAAATAATCGCGCTGCCAGGCGGCCACGACGCCGATCACCAGCCAGATGAGCACAAGCGTTCCGAACAATCCACCTAGTCTCATGGCGGGCGAATACCCGGACAGTTCGCACGTCAAACATTCCACGCACCGCACAGCTTGTCCGCCAAAGGAATTGAGCCTAATGCGGTACCTGGGGCATGGGGTTCCCACCGAAACTGCTGCGGCTGACGTGGCAGGAGTGGCTAAGCCGCAGGTCCATGATCATTGTTCGAACCCCTGAAGCGGCGTAGAGTCCAGAACAGGTTGAGTTCACAGCCGCCCCGGAATCGTCAAACGGGCGCAGGGTCGTGAGTCTCCCTGCGCCTAGGGGTTTTGAGCCCACAGAGCCTGAGTGTGACGGGACCACAGTGTTACTACTGAGGGAGTCACAAAATGCCAACCATAAGCGTCGCGAGATCGACCTCACCGCCGCTCGGCGACCACACCCACGCTCGATTCGGCACCAGGTGGTTATGGCCCGCCACATCGGTGATCAGCGTCCACGGTGAGTTGGACGCATCCAACGCCGCCGAGTTGACCGAATGCGGCCTGCGGAACACCCGGCCGAGTGGACAACTGGTGCTGGACATGCGTTCCGTCGAATTCTTCGGTGCCTGCTGCTTCGCCTGCCTGCACACCATCAACGTGCAATGCGCAGGCGAGAACATCGATTGGGTCCTGATACCCAGCCCCGCGGTGAACCGAGTGCTGCGAATCTGCGATCCGGAGCGCGTCCTGCCCACCTCCACCGGACTGCCGTCGGCCCTGTCCAAACTGCGTAACCAGCCGCGTCAACTTCAACTGGTGGACCTGAATCGCTAGGCGTGCGCCGGCGCCCACCGCCGCCGGATGGTCAGCGAGATACCGAAGGCCGGGCCGCCGGTGCCGGAGTCCTCGGACTCGATGTGGTCGGCAAAGGTCCGTACCTTGTCGGTCAGCGCCTCAAGGACGCGGCGGCTGAATCCGCTCAGCCTGAAGCCGTCGTCGGCCTCGATACCTTCGGTCTCGTCTCCGGCACAGATTGTCGACACCCGGACGTTCACCTGGTGAGCGTAGGGATCTTCGACGAGGACCAAGGGGGCACCGTCCGCGGCGATACCGATCAGCACCGTGCAGGCCTCATCCACCGCCAGAGCCAGATCGGCAGCGGTTTCTCGATCCAACTCCTCATAGCCGGCCAGAGTCTCCGTCATGGCCCGCACCACGGCCAACGCTTCGGCTCGGGCGGGCACCCGGAGTTCGACAGCGCGCGGTCCGCGCGTGTGACCTGAGCCCCGGCGGGGTATTCGCCGCCCGTGCAGCACAGTAAACGGCCGGCCCGGTCTGTGGCCGGGCCCGCGGTCATCAGGTTTGCCACCGGAACTGGTCCGGCAGACATTCTCCTCTCCGCTACCGGAGCGCCCTGACAATGCCATGTTTGCCGCGTACCCATCGCCGTCCGGTGGCTAAACCAGGACGAAGACGCCGATGAGACTGCGCCACAGCACCGTCGGCGGCCCAGGTTTGCGGCGGATCCGGCGCGGCCGTGGGTTCAGCTACCGTGACGACAGCGGGGCGGCCGTCTCCGACCCTGAGACGCTGCGACGCATCGAAGCCCTGGTGATACCACCGGCGTGGCGGAAGGTGTGGATCTGCCCGTATCCCAACGGGCACATCCAGGCCGTCGGAACCGATGCCGCGGGCCGCCGCCAGTACCTCTACCACGCGCAGTGGCAGGAGGACCGCCGCGAGGAGAAGTTCGACCGGGTGTTGGAGCTGTCGGGTGGACTCGCCGACTGGCGCAACGACATCGCCACCGATCTGCGGCGCCGCGGCCTGACCCGGGACCGCGTGCTGGCACTGGGACTGCGTCTCCTGGACCTCGGCTACTTCCGGGCCGGCGGAGACCAGTACGCCGAGGAGAACAACTCATTCGGCATAGCCACGCTGCTGCGCGAACACATCACGCTGCGTTCGGAGGCCGTCGAGTTCGACTATCCCGCCAAGAGCGGTATCCGGCGCACCCTGCTGGTCGAGGACCCCGCGGTGACGCGAGCGGTCCGGTCACTGCAGCGCAGCCGCAGCAACGGCGACCGACTGCTGGCCTATCGCGGCACGCACGAGTGGACCGAGGTGCACGCCGAGGACCTGAATGTTCGTTTCAAGGAGATGGTCGGCGAGGACTACACCGTCAAGGATCTGCGCACCTGGCACGGCACCGTGCTGGCCGCCCAGGCCTTCGTCGACGCCGATCCTCCCGTCGACGAAAAGGTGGTCAAGCGGGTCGAATCCGCGGTCATGCGGGAGGTCGCGGAGGCGTTGGGCAACACCCCGGCGGTGGCCCGCAGCGCTTACGTCGATCCCCGGGTGATCGAGGCATATCGGGACGGGCTGACCATCGCCGCGGGGGCGCGCCGTGCGGCTCGGGTGAGGAACAGCGACAGACGCCAGGCGATTCTGGAGCGCAGTACCGCCCGGATTATCCGAAAGGTGGGCAGCTGACATGGCCGGAAAACAGCGCGACGACCGCGGCATCAGGAACGTCTCGGATGCGGTCACGGCAGTCCTGGACAGATTGAGCCATTGGGCCGGCACCAGGTGGACGGCGACGGCGGTGACAGCCGCCATGGTGGTGTATGTGATGTTCGGCGTGGCGGTCGGGTTCGAGCATTGGTGGCAGGTCTCCGTACATACCGCCGCCGCCGTGGTCACCCTGCCGATGTTGTTCGTCCTGCAACACACCACGAACCGTGAAACCACGGCGATACTCATAAAACTGGACGAGCTGATCCAGGCGACCACCGACGCCAAAGACGACTTCGTCGATCTCGAGGACCACGAGGTAGACGATCAAGAGGAACTACACGATCACCATCACCACGACAGCTGACGGTGTCCGTCAGAATCCGCCCGGCCGTCCGTTGCCCAGGTACCGCAGACCGCCGTCGGCGACCGCACTGGGGGCCAGCACATTTCGGGTGTCGATGACCACCGCCGCCGAGGCCGCCTGTTCGCCGATCCGCGACCAGTTCACCTCCCGGAACTGCGGCCATTCGGTGAACACCACGACCGCATCGGCGCCCTTGGCCGCCAGGTAGGGATCGTCGACCGCCAGAACACCGGACCGCCGTATTTCGCCGTGGTCCATCATGTCCAGCCGCGGATCGTATCCGGTCACCTGGGCTCCGGCCCGGCTGAGCGCACCGCAGATCACCAGCGCCGGTGAATCCCGCAGATCGCACGTTCCGGCCTTGAACGTCAAACCCAGTGCGGTGATTCGTGATTCGGCGAGAGGAATGGGCATCGTCCGGCGCAGGACGTCGAGGATACGGCCGGTCTGTGCCGCGTTGGTCGAGCACGCCGAGGACACCTCAGCCATCTCGACACCGTGGCGGTGGCCGGTGTGCAGCAACTCGGCGGTGTCTTTGGGCAGGCATGAGCCGCCCCACCCCGGGCCTGGTTGCAGAAAGTGCGGACCGATCCGGACATCGGCTCCCATACACCGGGTGACGTCGCCGATCTCGGCCCCCACCCGCGCGCACAGCTGCGCCAGCGAGTTGGCATACGAAATCTTCACGGCCAGAAACGCATTGCTGGCGTACTTCGCCAGCTCGGCGCTTTCCGGGCTCATGCGAAGCGCCCCGCCCGCGGCGGTGCCGTAGAGCCGCTCCACGACGTCGGCCGCGGCACCGTCGTCGGCACCGATCAGGATGCGGTCCGGATGGCGGAAGTCGTAGACGGCGTGGCTTTCCCGCAGGAACTCCGGATTGGACACGGCGCGCACCTTGTGCCGGGACAACCGCTCGTTCACGCGGCGGGTGGTGCCGACCGGAACGGTCGATTTCATCGCCAGCACGGCGCCGGGTTCGAGGATCCCGGCCAGATTCTCGACGACCGCATCGACCGCACTCAGGTCCGCCGACCCGTCGCTGCCGCTGGGTGTGGGAACACAGACGAATACCACGTCTCGATCCGCCAGGGTGGTGTAGTCCTCGCTGAACCGCAGCGTCCCGGCACGCAGACCCGCCCCGAGCAATTCGGCCAGACCCGGTTCGTCGAGCGAGATGGCGCCGGCGGTCAGCCGCCGCACCCGTGCGGTGTCGATGTCGACGCACACCGTGTCATGTTCGCGCTCGGCCAGGCACACCGCCGTGGTCAGGCCGACATAGCCGGCGCCGACCACCCCGACCCTCACGGCGAGTCCCCCAGCAGCTCGCACACCGCGTCGAGCACCCGGGACTCGGTGAGCAACAGCAAGCCGCTGTCCGGCACTTGACCGTGCGGATCCCCACAGTCTCCGGCCCACAGCGCGACATGGGGTCCGCTACCGCGCGGGCCCCAACGGCTCGGCGGGGTGGGGCCGAACAACAGCACCGACGGCGTGCCGGTGGCGGTCGCGACATGGCCGACTCCGGTGTCACCGCAGACCAGCAACCGGCAATCGCTGATCAGCGCCACGAGTTCGAGCAGATCGAGCTTCCCGGCCAGCATCGACGACTCGGGTAGGCCGGCGCCTTCGATCACGGTGCGCGCCAGATCCGTCTCGTCGGCTCCGCCCGTCACCACCACGTCGTAGCCGGCCTTGCTCACCTCTGACGCGATCGTCGCGTAGCGCTCCGGCGGCCAGCGCCGGGAGGGAAATGCCGCCCCGGGATGTATCACGACGACAGCCGACCGGTCCGGGTAACCGGCCGGCCGGTCGATCGCCAGATCGGTCGGGTCGCAGTCGATTCCGTGCCATTCCATCAGATGGCACCACCGGTCGACCTCGTGCAGATCGGCGCGCCAGGGCGGCCCGGCCAGCTCCGGATAGCCGGCATGACGGTGGCTCACCACCGTTTTCGGTCGCAGCCTCAGCAGATCGGCGATGCTCTCGGGTCCGCTGCCGTGCAGGTTCACCGCTACATCCGGAGTCTGCTGCCGGGGATTGAGCCGCCCCAGGCCGGGTGTAGGGTCGACGGTGGTCACCGCGCCGGTCAACATCGCCAGGCCCCGAAACCGCCCTGGTGCGCCGAGCACGATGCGGGCCCGCGGAAACGCCCGCCGCAATCCCCGCAGCGCGGGGATCCCCGTCATCAGATCTCCGAGGCCCAGGGCGCGCAGCACGTAGATGTCCTGGGTACCGGAATCCGTCTGCCGGACAACATCTGTGGCGGCCGTCATGGCCACGACGCCTCCGTCGACGAACACACCACCAGTTCCCTCACCTCACATCCGGGTGGCTGGGACAGCGCGAACACCACGGTTTCGGCGACGTCCGCGGGCTCGTTGAGCTTGGCCTCGGCCGGCGGTTTGTACTGGTCGTCGCGCCCGTCGAAGAACGGGGTGTACATGCCACCCGGGATCAGGGTGGTCACCCCGACCTCACCGGCCAGCTCGGCGGCCAGGGCCCGGCTGAAGCCGACCACCCCGAATTTCGAGGCGCAGTACGCCGTGGCGTCACTGACGGCCTTGATGCCGAGGGTGGAGGCACATGTCACGATGCGGCCACCGCTGGACTTGAGGAACGGCAGCGCCGAGCGGATCACTGCGACGGTCCCGAGCAGATTGACGTGGACCACCCGTTCCCAATCCTTGGCCGGGACATCGTCGAGCTTGCCGCAGGAGTCGATGCCTGCCGCGGTGAACACACCGTCGATGACCCCACCGGCTTGCTCGGCCAGCGCCCGCACCGCGGTGTCGACGGCCTCGGTATCCGCGAGATCGGCGCATCGGAAATCGACATCGGCGGCAGGAGTCTTACGGTCGATCACCAGCGCCCGGCCGCCGTGGCGCACAACGGCTTCCACGGTGGCGGCGCCGAGACCCGAGGCTCCGCCGGTGATGAGAATATTGCCCAGTTTCACGAAACACCCTTTCGGTCACGACCGCATCGCGGCGATCAACTTGGATGAGGAGTAACCGGCGATCGTCGGAAGTAAAACGATCTCCCCGCCATGGCTGCGCACCACCGGCGCCTCCGGAAGGTCTGCTTCCGCATAGTCGCCGCCCTTGACCCACACGTCCGGACGTAACTGCTCCAGCTGCCGTTCCGGTGAGGTCTCGTCGAAGATCACCACGGCATCCACACAGGCGAGTGCGCACAGCACCCTGGCGCGGTCGTCCTGCGACATCACCGGCCGGTCAGCGCCTTTCAGCGCCCGAACCGAGGAGTCGGAGTTGAGCAACACCACCAGGGCGTCACCCAACTGCCGCGCCCGGTGCAGCAGCCGGACGTGCCCGGTGTGCAGCAGGTCGAAGCAGCCTCCGGTGGCGATCAGCCTTCCGCCGCGGCGGCGTAGGCGGTCCCGCACCTCGGTGACCTCGCCGAGGAACGCGGTGAATGCGGGGGATTCGCCGGTGCCGCCGAGGCGGCCCGGGGTGGACACCCCGATCGCCCCGCCCGCCGCGACGAAGCGACTTGCCGCACATACCGCCTCGGTGACAGCGGCAACCGTAGGTTCCCCCTCGGCGAGCGCGAGGGTCGCAGCCACCGCGAACCTGTCGCCGGCACCGCAGGTGTCCGATCTGACCGCACCACGCGGGGTGGAATCCGGAACGGTGATATCGGTGACCCGGCCGTCGTCGGTAGCCAACGCCGCCCCTCGGGCACCGAGGGTCACGCTCACCGCCCTGGCCCGCCAACGCCTGCGCAGCGTGTCGGCCGAATCTTTGCCGGCCTCAGCATCGTTGGGTGTGATCAGCCAGCAGCCGGGCACCGGCCGGGCGCCCCGCGGATGCGGGTCCCATACCAGCGGCACCCTGATCGCGGTGTGTTCGAGCACGCGACGCAGGCCCGGGTGCGCGCTCACCCCGCGGCCGTAGTCGGCCACGCAGACCGCACGGGCTGCGTCGAGCACCTCGGCGACCTGTCTGGGCAGATCCTGCCCGGCGGCGACGCCGTCCCCATGGTCCAGTCGCACCACCGATTGGCCGGCCGCTCGAATCCGGGTCTTACACAACGTGTTCCCTGCCATCGGCAGAGCCACCACGGTGACCCCGGCAGCGGTCAGCAGTTCGGTCAGCCGCCGTCCATCGTCGTCTTCGGCGATGGCGGTCACCAGGACCACGTCGGATTCGACCCGGGCGGCCAGCACCGCCGCCAGCCCGGCTCCCCCCGGCCGCTGCCACACCCGGTCCGCATCCACCACCGGCACCGGCGCTTCCGGGCTGAGCCGAGTCGCGCTGCCCTCGATGTCCACGTCGAGCATGCAGTCTCCGACGATCACCAATGGCCCGGTCATCCGGACACCTCCGGCCCCGCCATGCAGCCGTTCTGGCGCAACGCATCATCGAGGGCGATACACAGCGAGTGAACCAGCAACAGATGGATCTCCTGAACGGTGGCGGTGGTGGTGGCCTCCACGCACACCGCGTCGTCGCACATCGCCGCCAGTGGGTTGGGCGCTGGCCCGGTCATGGCCCACGTCGTGAGCCCGGTTTCGTGGGCGGCCTTGACGGCAGACAGCACGTTAGGACTCGTCCCGCTGGTGGACAGCGCCACGAGCACATCGCCGGGACGCCCATGGGCCCGGACCCCGCGGGCGAACATCTCCTCGGCACCATAATCGTTGACCACCGCGGTGAGAGCGGAGGTGTCGGCGTGTAATGCGATGGCAGACAGCGGTATCCGTTCATCTTTGAATCGGCCGACCAGTTCGGCCGTCAGGTGTTGCGCTTCGGCGGCGCTACCGCCGTTGCCGCAGGCCAACAGTCGGCCGTCAGCGGTGAGCACGTCGGCAAGCCGATGCCCCCAACCGGTCAGCCTGGCAGCCTCGACGTCGACCCGGCCCACCGCCTGAGCCAGCGCCGCCATGTGATCTCCGATCAACATTTCCTACCTCCCATCCTTGAGCAGTCGTTCCACCGCGGTCAGCAGAGCGCTGACGGTGATCCCGTCGAGACACGGATGCCCGGGTATCGGGCAGGTGCGCGCCCGGGTGCCGCGACATGGCGCGTCCTGATCCCCGAGCACGATCACCTGACGTGTGTAAGGCCGCCACTGCCCGGCGGGTACCACCGGCGCGAACAGCGAAACCACGGGCACACCTACTGCCGCCGCCAGGTGTGCCGGTCCGGTATTGGGCGCGACGACGACACCGGCCCGTGCGTACACGCCCGCCAATGCCGGAAGCGTCGTCCTGCCGCCGAGGTCTACCGCCACCTCACCGGCCACCCGTGCCGTGAGGTCTCGTTCTCCCTCGCCGCCGGTCACCACGACGCGGTGCCCCGCGGCCGCAAGTGCCCGCACCATCGCCGCACTGCGCGATGCGGTCGGCTGCCTGGCGGCCACCGCGGCGCCGGGGTGGAACACCACATACGGTGTCTCGCCGACGTATTCGGTCAACGCGTCCGGCAGCGGCGTCTGCTTCACCCGTAGCCAACCGTCGTCCCCGGCCGGCAGGCCGAAGCCGGCGGCCTCGACCAGCGACAGTGCCCGTTCCGGTTCCGGCACGCCCGCGGCGACGTGATGGCGGAGGTCGAGCAGCGTGCCCGGGTAGTCCTCACAGATCGCGCCGACCCAGCCGATCTCGGCCATTCGGCAGATCAGCGCCAACGGCAGCGGTGACTGATGAAACGAGGTGAACACGAACACCCGGTCTGGGGCCAGATCGCGGAGCTGCTTGATCAGCGCCGCCACGTGATCGGGGGTCAGGGCGGGCGATTCGAAATCCACCCACGGCGCCTGCCATTCGATGATGTCGTCCACACCGGGCAGCAGCTCGGCGGCGGCCCGTCCCCGCGGCCCGGCCAGGAAGGTCACCGAGTCGTGGGCGGCCGCGACCCCACGCACCGCAGGCCCGGTGATCAGGACGTCACCCGCACTGTCGAGCCTGGCCACCACCGCCCGCGCCATCATCGCCTCCTCATCGGGCGTCCTTGAGAATCAGAGTCACCGCGGCCTGCAGCGTCGGCGCAACTCGAGCGCAGGCGTGCGCATGTGAAACCTCCTGGGGCAGAGTCCGTTCGGTGGGAACCAGGACCGCATCGGCATCGGCGGCCAGCGCCGCCTGCACGTCACCACCGGTGTCGCCCACCAGTACGCACCGCGACGGTTCGACGCCGAGCGCCTCGGCGGCTGCCCGCACCATGCCGGGTTCGGGTTTGCGGCAGCCACAGCCGTCCCCCGCGTCGTGCACGCACACCTGCCAGGAATCGAAGGGGCCCAACAGCGCGTTCACCCGAGCATTGACCGCTGCGAGCTCACTCGGACTGATCAATCCCTTGGCCACGCCGGATTGGTTCGACACCACGGCCAGCAACAATCCGCGCTCCCGCAATCGCTCGAGCGCATCCGCCGCCCCGGTCACCGGCCGCACCCCGTCAGGATCGTTGAGGTACGGGTGGTCCACGATGAGGGTGTCGTCACGGTCCAGCAACACTGCCAGGGGCGGATCCCGGTGGGCGGCACGGTATGTCCACTCACCGCGCAGACGCTGCGCCACGGCCACGGGCGGGATGAGCACACTGGTGATCAGCATCCGCACCGCCTCGGTGACGGTCGCCGGCCCGGCCAGGAAACGCCGAACCGCGAATTCCGCGGTCAGCGCCAGCCAGGCTGCGCGCGCCCACCGCGATGCGACCGGCCCGCGCAGCAACAGGGCCGCCAG
>NZ_LT546208.1:459028-464144 GCF_900078665.2 Mycolicibacterium houstonense
GGCGGCGCCCCGGGATTCAGCGTCCCGCAGGTCGGCGGCCAGTGCGGCCAACCAGCCGGGGTGCGGCAGCACGTCGTCGTCGAGGAAACAGATCCATGGGGAGGTGGCATGCCGCCAGCCGACGTTGCGGGCCGCGGCCGGTCCGCGTCCACCGCTGTGCAACACCGTCACCGGCAGTCGAGCCACCAGCAGCAGCGGTGGAGCGGGCACCGCCCGGTCGTCGACGACGATCACCGCCTCCGGCACGGGTCCCTCGGAGTGTTCGAGCGCGGACAGCAGCCGATGCAGCGACGGCCTGCCGATCGTGGGCACCACGATCGTGACATTCATCGTGGCCTCCGCACCACGAACGGGCCGATGGCCAACAGGTCGATCGGTGCCGAGCCGAAGCATTCCAGCGCGTCGCGTGGACTGTCGACCATCGGGCGGCCTGCGGTGTTGAAGCTGGTGTTGACGATCACCGGCACTCCGGTGCGCTGCGCGAAATGGTCGATGGTGGCGTGCATCAGTTCGTCCCCACGGTCGACGGTTTGGATCCGCGCGGTGCCGTCGACATGGGTGACGGCCGGAATCCGGCCCTGCCAGTCGGGTGCGACGTCGTGCACGAAGAGCATGTAGGGGCTGGGAATCGGCCCGCCCGAGAAGATTTCGCCGGCCCGCTCGGCCAGCACCATCGGTGCTACCGGACGGAACTGTTCGCGCCCCTTGACGGCGTTGAGCCGGTCCAGATTCCGCTTGTTGCGGGGATCGGCCAGCAGTGAGCGCTGCCCCAGGGCGCGGGGCCCGAACTCCGAACGCCCCTGGAACCAGCCGATCACCTGGTCGTCGGCCAGGGCGTCGCCGACCACCTCGGCGAGGTCGTCGGGCCGCTCGTGCGGGACGGCCGCCTCGGTCAACGCCGCACCGATCTCCTCGTCGGTCCAGCCCCGGCCCAGAGCCGCCGACGGCATCGGCACGATCGGCTCCCCCGCTTCACCGGCCAGTGACAGTGCCGCGCCCAGCGCGGTACCGGAATCCCCGGCCGCCGGCTGGACCCAGATGTTCCGGAAGTCACCACCGCGGTGCAGCACAGAGTTCGCGACACAGTTGAGCGCGACTCCCCCGGCCAGACAGAGGTTCTCGTGGTCGGTACGCGAGTGCAACCAGCCGACGAGGTCGAGCAGCACCTCTTCGAGCACCTGCTGGACACTGCAGGCCAGGTCGACCCGGTCGTCCCATCCGGTGCCGAATGCCGACCAGTCAACGGCTTCGGTGCGGAACCCGCCGTCACCGGTGGCATAGACGAGGTCGCGGAACCGGTCGGCGAACCGCGGGGTCCCGTAGGACGCCATCGCCATCACCTTGTACTCGTCGCTGGAGCGCTTGAAGCCCAGATGTTGGGTGAGCTCCTCGTACAGCAGGCCCAGCGAATGCGGAAGCGATTGGGTGGCCAGCACATCGAGCTTGCGGTCGGTGTACTGCCCGGCCAGCATCGAGGTGCGTTCCCCGCGACCGTCGACCACCAGCACCGCACAATCGGGATGCGGCGATGCCAGTGCACTCGACGCGGCATGGGCCACGTGATGACGGACGAACCGCACGATCGACGGGTCCAGGCCCGGCAAGGCCGATTGCAGAAACCGCGGTGCCCGTTGCGCATAGAGGGTTCGCAGGTACTCCCAATCGCGATCGAGGCCAGGGGTGCCGGCGGTCTCGACACCGTCCATCAGCCGCGGGTCGTACGAATATCCGACGGCGTCGAGATCCGACGGTTCCAGACCGGCCTGCTGCAGGCACCAGCGGGCCGACTGCACGGGCAGTTCCCAGGTGGAGAAGGCCACCGCCTCCTTGCCGTGCTTGCGCCGGCTGAAGCGCTCCTCCTCGGCGGCCGCCACCACCTGCCCGTCGATCACCAGCGCGGCGGCCGGATCGTGGAATACCGCGTTGACTCCGAGTATCCGCATGAACTCCTCCTAAAAGTCTTGTCGGGCAAACCATTCGATGGTGTCCGCCAAACCCTGGCGGTAGTCGACCCGTGGTTGCCAGCCGAGTTTCCGGTGTGCCTCGGTGATGTCGGGACAGCGTCGTTGCGGATCGTCGGCGGCCGGAGCGACGAATTCGACCGGAGAGTCGCTGTGAGCCAACGATTTGATGGTCTCGGCGATTTCCAGCACCGACAGTTCGTGGGGGTTTCCGATGTTGATCGGACCGGCACAGTCGGCACCGGCCAACGCAAGCAGCGCATCGACGGTGTCATCGACGTAGCACAGCGACCTGGTCTGGCGGCCCGTCCCGTGTACCGTGATCGGTTCTCCGGCCAGCGCCTGTCGGCAGAACGTGGGCACGATGCGCCCGTCGTCCCCCCGCATCCGCGGTCCGTAGGTGTTGAACAACCGCGCCACCCCGATATCGGTGGAACGCTCACCGCGGTAGGCGAAGGCCAGCGCCTCGGCGAATCGCTTGGATTCGTCGTACATGCTGCGAGGTCCGACCGGATTGACGTTCCCCCAGTAGCTTTCGCGTTGCGGGTGCTCCAACGGATCGCCGTACACCTCGCTGGTGGAGGCCAGTACGATCCGGGCTCCGCATCGATCGGCGATATCCAGCGCGTTGGCCGTCCCCAGTGCACCGGTGCGCAGGGTCTGCACCGGCATCCGCTGGTAGTCCACCGGCGATGCGGGCGACGCCAGGTGGAACACGGTGTCCACGGACGGTGTCTCGTTGAGCGGGCGGGTGATGTCGTGGCGGATGAACTGGTATCCCGAGCGGTCGGCCAGCCAGGCGTCGGCGCTGGGCGCGCTGGTGGACAGGTCGTCCAGCACCAGCACCTCGACGTCGGCGTCGAGCAGCCGCCGGCAGAGATGTCCCCCGAGAAAGCCGCTCCCCCCGGTGACCAGAACCCGCTTGAGTTCACGCATATGCGTTTTCCCAGCGCCGTAACGGGTAGTTCGCCCGGTTATGACCGATCGCAGCGACACCGACGTTCCCGCCAAGATCTCGTTCGTCGTCGCCAGCCGGAACCGGGCCGCCGAGCTCGTCGCGGTGGTCACCCGCCTGCTCGACACCACCGGATGCCCGGTGATCGTGGTGGACAACGGCTCCGAGGACGATTCGGTGCCCGCGATGCGCGTCGTTGCCGCGCGGTCCGGTGGCCGGGTCACCCTGCTCGAGCTCCGGTCCAATCTGGGCGCGGTGGCCCGCAATGTCGGTGTGGCGGCGTGCCGCACCCCGTATGTCGCGTTCTGCGATGACGATTCCTGGTGGGAGCCGGACGCCCCTGCGCTCGGCGCCCGCATCTTCGATCGCCATCCCAGGACTGCGGTACTCGCGGCACGAACCGAGGTCGGACCTCAGCGCCGTGAGGATCCGTTGGTTCAGCAGCTGGCCGCCAGTCCGCTGGGACACCGGGCGGGCCTGCCCGGCCCGTCGATCCTCGGCTTTCTGGCCTGCTCGGCAATGGTCCGAAAGTCCGCTTTCGAAGCCGCCGGCGGTTTCAGCCGCATCCTGCACTTCCGCGGTGAGGAACAGCTGCTGGCGCTCGACCTGGCGGCGGCGNGCCGCAAGTGCCCGCACCATCGCCGCACTGCGCGATGCGGTCGGCTGCCTGGCGGCCACCGCGGCGCCGGGGTGGAACACCACATACGGTGTCTCGCCGACGTATTCGGTCAACGCGTCCGGCAGCGGCGTCTGCTTCACCCGTAGCCAACCGTCGTCCCCGGCCGGCAGGCCGAAGCCGGCGGCCTCGACCAGCGACAGTGCCCGTTCCGGTTCCGGCACGCCCGCGGCGACGTGATGGCGGAGGTCGAGCAGCGTGCCCGGGTAGTCCTCACAGATCGCGCCGACCCAGCCGATCTCGGCCATTCGGCAGATCAGCGCCAACGGCAGCGGTGACTGATGAAACGAGGTGAACACGAACACCCGGTCTGGGNGGAACGTCGATGACGGCCTGCGAACCGGCGGCGCCCCGGGATTCAGCGTCCCGCAGGTCGGCGGCCAGTGCGGCCAACCAGCCGGGGTGCGGCAGCACGTCGTCGTCGAGGAAACAGATCCATGGGGAGGTGGCATGCCGCCAGCCGACGTTGCGGGCCGCGGCCGGTCCGCGTCCACCGCTGTGCAACACCGTCACCGGCAGTCGAGCCACCAGCAGCAGCGGTGGAGCGGGCACCGCCCGGTCGTCGACGACGATCACCGCCTCCGGCACGGGTCCCTCGGAGTGTTCGAGCGCGGACAGCAGCCGATGCAGCGACGGCCTGCCGATCGTGGGCACCACGATCGTGACATTCATCGTGGCCTCCGCACCACGAACGGGCCGATGGCCAACAGGTCGATCGGTGCCGAGCCGAAGCATTCCAGCGCGTCGCGTGGACTGTCGACCATCGGGCGGCCTGCGGTGTTGAAGCTGGTGTTGACGATCACCGGCACTCCGGTGCGCTGCGCGAAATGGTCGATGGTGGCGTGCATCAGTTCGTCCCCACGGTCGACGGTTTGGATCCGCGCGGTGCCGTCGACATGGGTGACGGCCGGAATCCGGCCCTGCCAGTCGGGTGCGACGTCGTGCACGAAGAGCATGTAGGGGCTGGGAATCGGCCCGCCCGAGAAGATTTCGCCGGCCCGCTCGGCCAGCACCATCGGTGCTACCGGACGGAACTGTTCGCGCCCCTTGACGGCGTTGAGCCGGTCCAGATTCCGCTTGTTGCGGGGATCGGCCAGCAGTGAGCGCTGCCCCAGGGCGCGGGGCCCGAACTCCGAACGCCCCTGGAACCAGCCGATCACCTGGTCGTCGGCCAGGGCGTCGCCGACCACCTCGGCGAGGTCGTCGGGCCGCTCGTGCGGGACGGCCGCCTCGGTCAACGCCGCACCGATCTCCTCGTCGGTCCAGCCCCGGCCCAGAGCCGCCGACGGCATCGGCACGATCGGCTCCCCCGCTTCACCGGCCAGTGACAGTGCCGCGCCCAGCGCGGTACCGGAATCCCCGGCCGCCGGCTGGACCCAGATGTTCCGGAAGTCACCACCGCGGTGCAGCACAGAGTTCGCGACACAGTTGAGCGCGACTCCCCCGGCCAGACAGAGGTTCTCGTGGTCGGTACGCGAGTGCAACCAGCCGACGAGGTCGAGCAGCACCTCTTCGAGCACCTGC
>NZ_LT546208.1:464445-654189 GCF_900078665.2 Mycolicibacterium houstonense
GCGGGCCGCCGCCGAAGCCGCCGTGCGGCTGCCATCGGTGCTGGCCAATCGTCGGCGGCTGCCCGCCGCGGTGGAGCAGGACCTGGCGATCCTGGAGCGCGGTGAGCGGTACCTGGCGGATGGTCATCGCTGAGTCCTTCAGCCCGACGACGCGGTGGTCGTCTGCGGCGGCAGGTATGCCGACGGTTCGAGGCGGTCGTAGACGCGCAGCGTGTCCGCCGCGATGCGGTCCCATGAATAACGCGACCGGGCCCGGTCGCGTCCGGCGGCGCCGAGGCTCTGCCGGTGAAAGTCATCGCGCAGCAGGGCGTTGAGGGCGTCGGCCAGCAGGTCGGGCCGCTTCGGCGGAACCAGCCGTCCGGTGACGTCGTCCACCACGGTGTCCAACATTCCGCCGACGGCCGAGGCCACCACCGGGATCCCGCAGGCCATCGCCTCCAGCGGCACGATGCCGAACGGTTCGTACCACGGTGTGCACGCCACCACGTCCGCTGAGCGCAGCACGGCGGGCATGTCCGCACGATCCACGGAACCGCACAGGCGTACCCGGTCCGCGACGCCGATCTCCTCCGCCAGCCGGCGTAGTCGGCAGGCCTCACTGTCACGTGCCAGCTCAGCCCTCGGCGGCCCGCCCACGATCACCAGCTCGGTGTCGGGGATCGTGGCCAGTGCCTGGATCGCCAGATCGAAACCCTTGCGCGGGACGAACCTTCCCACGCTCACGATGCGATGCGGGGCCCGGCGGCGCCTGCGGGGGCCGTCCGGGGTGAACAGGTCCAGGTCGACGCCGCATGGCACCACCGAGGTCCGTGATCGCGACCGTCCCAGCCGCATCAGCTCGAAGACCTCGTCGGTGCAGGTGGCGGCGACCCAGGTGGCGCCCCGGGCCACCATGGTTTCCAGCTTGAGCCGCTCGGGCGGGCTGGTGTCATCGGCCCCCTGATGCCGGCGCTTGACCACCCCCAGCGCGTGAAAGGTCTGCACGGCAGGCAGATTGAGGTGCCGGGCCGCCAACTGGGTGGCCACGCCGGACATCCAGAAATGGGCGTGCACGACGTCGGGACGGTCCGCGGTCCAGCTGGCGTCCAAGAAGCGGGCGAACTCGCCCATGTGCTGCAGCAGTTCGTCTTTCGGGATGCGTTCGGGCGGTCCGGCCGGCACGTGCACCACCGTGTAGCCGTCGGGCGTCTCGACCCGGGCAGGCAGGTCCGGGTCGTCGCGGCGGGTATAGACGGTGATCTGGTGACCTCGCCGGCTCAGTGCCGCAGACAGGGCGGCCACGTGGACGTTCTGTCCGCCCGCGTCGGCGCCGCCGAGCGCTGCCAGTGGGCTGGCATGCTCGGAAACCATCGCGATCTTCATACAGTCCTCCTCGGCGAACTCACGCACACCAGTCGGCGATGGCTCGGTCCCAGTCGCGCAGGAACCGGTCCAGGCCGAAGTGAGCGAGTGCGTACTCCCGCGCGGCCTTGCCCGCCACGGTGGCGGCCGACAAGTCGGCCATGAATCCCTCCAGCGCATACGCCAGCGTCTTGACGTCCGCGCTGACCACGCCGGCGTCGGCGTGGACCACCAGGGGAGCTTCGGTCGATCCCACCGCGACGATCGGCATTCCCAGAAACATCGCCTCGATGAGCGACAGGCCCAGCGAGGTCCAGCGAGCGGTGTGCAGGTACACGCGCCGCCGGGCGATCTGGTGCATCAGCCGGGCATGTGACACGTCGCCCTTGCCGCGCACGCTGCCCCGGTACTCATGACCGTTGAGCTCGAGGGTGTCGATACCCCAGACGTCGATCGGCACCTCTCGGCTCAGTTCGGTCAGCAGATCGGCACCGACGGTTCGCCACCGCCGCAGTGGTTCGTTGATCATCGTGGCCGCCGCCGCGACATCGCCGGTGTACAGATAGCCCGGGTCGGCGATCCCGTGGCCGATGACGCGAGTGGGCGCGGCACCGTTGTCCCACATCAACCGGTTGAAGTCGGTGACGTGGATCAAGAGGATGTCGCTGCGGTTCGCCAGCGGGTGTGCGCTGTCGGCCGCATAGGGCCGTGGAGCGTTGTGCTCGACGTAGATCGCGGGGACGTCGGCGCCCGGGCGTCTGCCGAGCCATTGTTCGGTGAGGTCGATCTCCTCGGGCCGTTGCAGCACGACGAGGTCGACATCCTGCTCGCGTAGTTTGGAAACTGGAACCTCTTGCACCCCAGGCCAATTGCGCCCGCAACGGCCGCGCCCGTCGGCATCCCGACCCTCGTTGACCGGCGTCAGATAGCGATGCCGGCCGGACACGAACGACTCCATCCAGGAGCCGTGCACATGCCACGCCAGGACCGATCGGGGTGAAGCGTGATTCATGGGGGCGGAAGTACCCGGGCAACGGTCACTTAAACACTCGAAGAGTTTGATCAAAGGGGCACCGGGTACCCCCGGCGATATGACCCGCGAAGACGTGCCCGACGAGGTGCCCGAAGCCGATGCCCTCGAGCAGCAACGTGAGCACAGCGAACCGGTTCCTGATGCCGAGGTGGCCGTCACAGATGTCGACGGCCCGCCGTTGGAGGCCACCGATCCGGACTGGCAGGAACAACGTGAGGTGGTCACCGACGACTCCGGGTTCGACGAATTCGATCGCGAAGACCGGGAAGATTAGGGGCAACCATGCAGCCTGGTGAGGACACCGTCATCAGCTATCCCGGCCACACATCGGACATGCCGGGGAAACCGCGCGACGAGATGGCCGACTATGTGGGCCGGGGTCTCCTCGACGGCAAGCGGGCGTTGGTCACCGGCGGCGATTCCGGGATCGGCCGAGCGGTGGCGATCGCGTTCGCCAAAGAGGGCGCCGACGTCGCCATCGCCTACCTGGAAGAACACGACGACGCCATGCACACCGCGTCGCTGGTGGAGCAGACTGGCCGGCGCTGCCTGCGCCTGCCCGGTGACCTGGCCGACGCCGACCAGTGCCGGGCTGCGGTGACGCGGGCTGCCGGGGCGCTGGGCGGAATCGACGTGCTGGTGAACAACGTCGCCTACCAGTCGCCGACCGAGAAGTTCACCGACATCACCGACGAACAATGGCGGCACACCTTCGCCGTCAACATCGACAGTTTCTTCCATGTGACCAAGGCGGCGCTGGCTCATCTGCCCGACGGCGGTGCCATCATCAACACGGCCTCGATCAACGGCCTTCGGGGCAACAAGACCCTGATGGACTATTCGGCCACCAAGGGTGCCGTGATCGCCTTGACCTACTCGCTGGCGCAGTCCCTGGCCGACCGGCAGATCCGGGTCAACTGCGTCGCGCCGGGGCCGGTGTGGACCCCGCTGATACCCGCCACCATGGATTCCGAACGTGTCGAATCCTTCGGCGAGCACACACCTTTCGGCCGTCCCGCACAACCCGACGAGATCGCCCCCTCGTACGTGTTCTTCGCCGCCAACCAGCTCTCGTCGTACTACAGCGGTGAGGTCCTCGCTCCGTTGGGCGGCGAAACGCTGCCCGGGTGAGGGGACAGCCGTGGCGCGACACGAAGAGAGACCGCGACGAATACGGGCGGCACTGAGTGCCGCCCTGCTGATCGCCGCGCTGGCGCTGTTACTGACGCAGTGCCCGGCCAACCGTGACGGCATGCCCGGTCAGCTCGCGAAGGCCATGGAGGAAACGGTGGCCGCCGCACGCAGCGGCGCGTACGCGCTCGACTTGCGGATCCGTGACCGCACCACACCGCAAGTTGTCAGTGTCCAAATCGCCGACGCCCGCGAGGAAGTGGTCAAGGCCTACGAGGGCATCGCCGATCTGAAGGCGGACGATCCGGTTGACCTGAATCGGCAGCGGATGCTCACCGAAGCCATGACGCACGTGGCCGGCCAGCTCGGCAGCGCCTCGGCCCGGGTCCGCGAGATCACCGCCGCACCTGACCTGGCGGAGCTGCGCGATCAACTGAGGGCATCGGCCGATGCCCTGGAAGCCGGATACCGCTGATGAAGAGATTCTTCGCGGTAGCGCTGGGAATCCTGACCGCCATCGGCGGTTTCCTCGATATCGGCGATCTGGTCACCAACGCCGTCGTCGGCTCCCGGTTCGGACTGGCGCTGGCGTGGGTCGTCGTGGTCGGAGTGATCGGCATCTGTTTGTTCGCCCAGATGGCGGGACGGGTGGCGGCGGTCAGTGGTCGCGCCACCTTCGAGATCATCCGGGAACGATTGGGCCCGCGCACCGCAGCGGCAAATCTGTCCGCCTCGTTTCTGATCAACCTGATGACTCTGACCGCCGAGATCGGTGGTGTGGCACTGGCACTGCAACTGGCCACCGATGTCAGCCGGATGATGTGGATCCCCGTGGCGGCGGTGGCGGTATGGCTGGTGATCTGGCGGGTCAAGTTCTCGGTCATGGAGAACACGGCCGGGGTATTGGGTCTGTGCCTCATCGTGTTCGCTGTCGCGGTCTTTGCGCTGCAACCGGATTGGGGCGGGCTGGCCCACCAGGCGGCGCAGCCGGTGATACCGGAGACGGAGTCGTCGGCGACCTACTGGTACTACGCGATCGCCCTGTTCGGCGCCGCCATGACCCCGTACGAGGTGTTCTTCTTCTCCTCGGGCGCCGTGGAAGAACATTGGAAGACAAAAGATCTCGGGGTGTCGCGACTCAATGTGCTGATCGGCTTCCCGCTCGGCGGCTTCCTGTCGGTGGCCATCGCCGCGTGCGCCACGCTGGTGCTGCTTCCCGGCCAGATCGAGGTGACCTCACTGTCACACGTGGTGATGCCCGTCGCCGAGGCCGGCGGCAAACTGGCACTGGCGTTCGCGATCATCGGCATCGTGGCGGCCACATTCGGAGCCGCACTGGAGACGACACTGTCCAGTGGCTATACCCTGGCCCAGTTCTTCGGGTGGCCGTGGGGAAAGTTCCGCCGCCCGGCCGAGGCGTCACGGTTCCACGTGGTGATGTTCGTGAGCATCGTCGTCGGCGTCGCCATCCTGTTCACCGGCATCGACCCGGTGATGGTGACCGAGTACTCGGTGGTGTTCTCCGCCATCGCACTCCCCCTCACCTATCTGCCGATCCTCATCGTGGCCAACGACCCGGAATACATGGGAGACAAGACGAACGGAAGGGTGCTGAACATGTTCGGTTCGGTATATCTGGTGATCATCCTGGCCGCCTCACTGGCAGCCATACCCCTCATGATCGTGACCGGGGCGGGCCAATGACCGTCATCGACGCCCGCCTGCACCTGCTGGACCGGCAACTGCTCGACCACGAGGGCGCTCCGGTCGGCATCGTCGACGACCTCGAACTCGACGGCATCGAGGCCGACGTCGACATCGCGCCCGGTACCTCACCGCCCCGGGTAACCACGATCCTGTCCGGGCAGGTGATGATCACCCGCATCCTCGGCGGGGCGCCGCCGCGGTCGATGTTGCACGAGATCCCGTGGAAAATCGTGTCGTCGGTGGGTGTCACGGTGCAGCTGACGGGTTCCCGCGCCCCATCGGACGCCGATTGGATCGAGCACTGGCTGCGCGATCATGTCATCGCCCGCATCCCGGGAGGCCGTCATGCAGCTGAGTAATCTCCTCGGGTTGCGCGTCCTGGACGCCGGTCATCACCCGGTCGGAACGGTGGTCGACGTGCGGCTCACGATGGCCGGCGACCGCACGGATCATCCCCGCGCACCCGAGCTGGTGGGCCTGGTGGTCAGTCCGCGGACCCGGTCGTCCTACCTCGGCTTCGAACGCACCGGTATCAACGCCCCCGCCATAATCGCCCGCATCGCCGCCTGGCGGCATCGCGGTACTTTCCTTGCCGCCTGGGATGATGTGGCCAGGATCAGCTCCGACCACATCACGCTGCGGGCCGGTTACGGTCGACAGCCGGCAGGCCTGCACGCTCGGTGACGGGGTCGTCCTCTACGAGATGCCACACCAGTTCGGCGACCGCCTGCTCGACGAGCGCACTCCGATGCTGCGACTGGATCATCTCGGCGACCTGTCCGAAGACGGCGTCGGGGCCGCCGGCCTGTGCAGATGATGTTGTTGTCATGGCTCACCTCGGTGTCCGAGACGAGCACTGACTACCCGGGAAATACCCAGGGCAAACGAGGTATGGAATCGCCTGCGGAAGGGAATCCCCAGGACATGGGCACACCGAATCCACGAACCCCAGGGCGCGTCGGACAGTGGACGCCGCTACAGATCAGTGCGATGGTCGTCGCGAGCCTGTTCCTCGTCGTCGGCATCTTGGGGTTCATCCCCGGCATCACCACCGACTACGACCAGCTGAGCTGGGCCGGGCACCACTCCGGTGCCATGCTGCTCGGCCTGTTCAACGTGTCGGTGCTGCACAACCTGGTGCACCTGGCGTTCGGCGTGGTCGGGCTGCTGATGGCCCGCCAGTTCGGCCCGGCTCGGGCCTATCTGATCGGCGGTGGTCTGATCTACGGCGTCCTGTGGCTCTATGGGATGGTGATCGACAGGGAGAGTTCGGCCAACTTCATCCCGGTCAACACCGCGGACAACTGGCTGCATCTCGCCCTGGCCCTGGTCATGGTGGGGTTGGGTCTGCTGCTCGGCAGGGCGGCGACGGCCTCCAGCGGAGCGGGCACCGGTGCACCGGGCACCATCGAGTGATCGCTTACTCCCGCAATCACAGTGCGACAGGCGGTTTCACGAACGACCAGGATGGGAATACCGGTCGGCAATGACCGCCGTACCAGCCGCCACCCAGCCCAGGCTCCCGCACGCGCAGGGGCCGATCTCGGCAGCGGTCATCGAACGACTCGGTGACCGCGCCCCACACAACCACCTCGAACCGGTCTGGGTACCGCTGCGCGACGCCGACCCGCTCGGCCTGGATGTCCAACTCGCCCTGTACATCTGCTACGAACTGCACTACCGGGGGTTCGCCGGCGTCGATCAGGATTGGGAGTGGAACGCGGGGCTGTTGCATCTGCGCTCGCAGTTCGAACGGATCTTTCTGGCCGCGGTTCGCCGCGAGGTCGGACCCATCGACCCGGAAGACACCGCGGAGGGCGAGATGGCCCGGCTCTCGGTCGAGCCGGTCGACGGCACCGGCCCGTCGCACCACCTGCGGGACAAGGGCACCTGGCCCCAGATGCGGGAGTACTTCGTCCACCGGTCGCTCTACCACCTCAAGGAAGGCGATCCCCATGCCTGGCTGATTCCCCGGCTGGGCGGGCAGGCGAAGGCCTCGTTCGTGGCGGTCGAGTTCGACGAGTACGGCGCCGGGCGGGCCGCTCAGATCCACCAGCAGCTGTTCGCCGATCTGATGTCGGCGGCCGGATTGGACAACCGGTATCTGGGCTACCTGGGCAACGTGCCTGCCGAGACCCTCGCGCTGGTGAACCTGATGTCGATGTTCGGCCTGCACCGCAGCCTGCGCGGGGCGGCGGCCGGCCACTTCGCGGCCACCGAGATCACCTCTTCCCCCGGCTCCCAACGCATGGTGACCGCGTTGCAGCGGCTGGGCGCGCCCGAGGCGTGTGTCCGGTTCTACCGGGAGCACGTCGAGGCGGACGCGGTACACGAACAGGTGGTGCGCCACGACGTGGTCGGCGATCTGGTCAGGCGTGAGCCGGAACTGGAACCCGACCTGGTGTTCGGGATGCGAGCGTTCGGCGCCATGGAGGACCGGTTGGCCGGCCACCTTATGGAATGCTGGCTGAGCGAACGCAGTTCGCTATGCCGACCGCTTCCGTGACCGCCGGTGGCTGGTGTCGCACAACGGGTACGTCTTGGATCGACGGCACGTACAGATCGCCACCATGAACCGGTCCGATTCCACCGTGGTCCCATCGGGAAGTTCGATCCGGACCGGACCCTCGATCATGATCGGCCCGTTCTCGACCACCCGGACCACCCGCTGCTCGGTCATCGCCGGTCCGCCCGGATGACCACCAGTTGCTCATCGGTCCGGCCCTCGGCCAGCAGCCCGGCGCGCCGCAGCCAGCCGGCCTGCGAGCGCAGCACCGGGCCGAACGGAATCCGTTGGGTGGCGCACACGTCCGCATCGAGGCCGCCCTCGCGCAGCATCGTCAGCGATTGCTCGATACCGGCGAACTCGGACTGCACGAGGAACAGGCTGCCGCCCTCGGCCAGGATGGTGCCGGCCGACGCGCACAGGGGGTCGAGGACCAGGCGCCCGTCCGGCCCACCGTCCCACGAGGCCATCGGACCGGCCGACGGGATCGCATCGGCCTCGGTGTCCGGTCCGACCGGGACGTAGGGCGGATTGCACACCACGATGTCGAACGGATCGTGTTCGAGCGCTTGCACCCAGGAGCCCAGCCTGGCCTCGACCTCGACCTGCGCGGCGAGCGCGTTGGCCTGTGTGCAGCGCACCGCGCTCGGGGAAATATCAAGCGCCAGGACCGAACTCGCGCCCAGGTGGGCGGCGGCGACGGCGACGACGCCGCTGCCGGCACACAGATCGACGACCTGACGTCCGGCCACCACGTCGCTGCGCCGGAGCGCATCGATCAGCAGCCACGAGTCGTGCTGTGGTCGGTAAACACCCTCGGCGCCAACGGCAATGGTCTCGACGGCCATCTCGCTCCCTTCGCGGAAAGTACCCCTATTCGGTACCCAACCGGGCGTTCCGCAAACTCTTTTCGCCGGTGTAGCCGGATTCGTCACGTCACGTTTAGTACGGCCGGATCCGGGAAATCCCCCGGGGTGCGTGGAGAAGCCGCGTAGAACAACCAATCCACTCAAGTAGCGGAAAGGTAAGCATGACCGAGAAGAACTCAGGACCTGAAGAAGGCATCAAGGGCGTCGTCGAGGACGTCAAGGGCAAAGCCAAGGAAGCCGTCGGTACCGTGACCGGCCGCGAGGACCTCGTACGCGAGGGCAAAGCCCAGCAGGACAAGGCCGACGCCCAGCAGGACGCAGCCAAGAAGGAGGCCGAAGCCGAATCGGCCCGGGCAGGAGCCAAGGCCGCCGAGAAGCGCGAACAGGCGAGCCAGCGACCGTAGTCGGCATCCGGTCCGGACCTGATTGAAGAGATGGCCCAGCCCACGGTGGCTGGGCCATCTCGCGTCACAAGGTCAGCTGTTGGGCGTCTGCCTGATCACGTCGGGATGCTCCGCATACCAACGGTCTTCCATCCGCCGCACCCGCATATGGGCGATCGCCAACCAGAGCCCGCCGCCCAGAATCCCGACGGCAGCCAGGATGGCGAGTATCACGCCGACGCCGGAGTTGCCTGTGGCGAACGCGAACAGGCACGCCACGAACAACACCACGCCCACGCCGATCAGAGCCAGGGCGGGCATGTTGCGGTTGTCCTTCATCGTCTCGCCGGCATGTGGCCGGGTGGTCCTGGTGTGGTCGACCGGATCCTCAGGTCCCTTCATCGCTATTCCTTTCACTCGTAACGCGGGTACTGGCCGACCTTGAGCAGCCCGGCCAGGTGAGCCGCATTGCGCGCCGCCGCGGCGGTGGCTTCGGCGACGGGGTCCGGCACCTCATCGAGATCCTGATAGTCGGTGCCCTGCATCGCCTCACCGTTCCAGTACGTGCAACCTTGGGCCGGGATGGTGTAGCCGATGTCGTTGAGCGCCTGGAAGACATCGGCCACGGTCTTGTGCGCGCCGTCCTCGTTTCCGACGACCGAGACCAGTGCCACCTTGCCGGCCACAATGGGGCGACCGGCGTCGTCGGTGTGCGACAGCTCGGCGTCGAGCCGCTCCAGTACGCGCTGCGCGATGCTCGACGGGTGGCCGAGCCATACCGGTGTCGACATCAGCAGGATGTCGGCGTCGAGGACTTTTCTGCGGATCTCGGGCCACTGGTCACCGTTGCCCATGTCGACCTCGACGCCTGGCTCGATGACGAAATCAGCGCACCGCAGCGACTCGGTTTCGACGCCGAGCACGTGGAGGTTCTCGCGGACCTGCTCGGCGATCAACTCGCTGCTGGACTTGGCCGGCGAGCGTTTGAGGCTGCAGACCAGTGCCAGCGCCGTCAGGGTCGGTGCGGTCATCGGCGATCGACGAGGTCGGCGTGTCCCGACTCACGGGCGCAGTGCGCACAGCAGTACATCGTCTGTGCGGCCTCGACGCCGTGGCCGAGGATCCGGCACCCGCAGTGGGCGCACTCGGGGGCGATCCGGACGGCCGCACATTCCACGCTGTCGAACGTCTCGGTATGCCCATCCCAGCTCACCGTGAATGCCTTGTCGTAGTCGTTCCCGCACGTGGCACACGTCGCCATTGCCCAACTCCCAGTTCGCTTCGGATCAGCGGGAGTCTTCCCTGAATGGGCGGGGGTTAAACCTCGGTGCCGACCCGCAGGTGGGCGGTCAGCAGCAACCGGTCGAACACCACGCGGTTGGGCAGGATCTCGGTGTAGTCGAGTTCGAGGAAATCCTTCGCCAGCTGCTCGGCCAGCAGGCGAAGCTTCGTGTTGGTCTCCTGCGACCGCCATTTCAGCAGCTCGAACGCCGCGTCTGCCTTGATCCGGTAGATCAGCATCAGCATGCCCTTGGCCTGCTCGATCACACCTCGGGCCTCGGCGATCTCGGCCACCGCCTCGGTGACGGTCTGCTCGTGTACCTGTGCGATCGACGGTGAGACATCGACGTAGAAACCGTGCGTCCCGATGACGGCGCCGGTGTTGTCGAACAGCTGGTCTCCGACCACGACGACGTGGTGAACCTCGCCCGCCGTGTCGATGATGCGGTGGCGCGTGCTGAACGCGCCCGAGGTCCGCTTGATCTCCTCGAGGGTGGCGGCCACCTGCCCGTAGTCCTCGGGATGCTTGTGGGACAGCACGAGTTCGGTCGTCGGATGCGCGGTGCCCGGCTCATATCCGTGCATCCGCTCCACCTGTGGCGACCATTCCCAGCGCTCGTCGGTGAAGTAGAACCGGAACCAGCCGACGCGCTGCGGCTCACCGCCGGCAAGCGCATGCTCGATCGGCGATTCGGTGGTACCCGCAGCGGGATCAGTCGTCACTGCTTGAGCCTAGCCCTCCTGTCTGGCAAGGGCGCTGTGGATTGTCACACCGGGTATGTCACAACCGCTCTCTAGCATTCGGGGCCGTGAGACGGCTTCGGATCAAGCTGTACGCCGCGGCCGGGGTGGCGGCGGCGGTCGCGGCGCACCTGGCCGGGGTGGAGACCGCATGGAGTGTGGTGATCGGCGGCGCCGTGCCGCTGACGTTGGCGGCGACTCCGCGCTTTGTGCTGGGCGCGCTCCGGGGTGCCCGGACCCCCAGTGCCCGTGAGCAGGCCGCCACGGTGATGACCGGGCTGGAGTTCGAGGACTACGTGGCCCGGGCCGCCCGCAGGTGCGGGTTGCCGGTGATCATGACGCCGCTCACCGGGGACTGGGGGGTGGACCTGATCGTCGGACACCGGCCGAACCGCATTGCCGTGCAATGCAAACGGCTGTCACGTCCGGTCGGCGCCGGCGCCGTACAGGAGGTCGTTGCCGGGGCGCCGATGCAGGACTGCGCCAAGACCATGGTGGTCACCAACAACGAATTCACGCCGGCCGCACGCAAACTGGCCGCGCTTCACGGCTGCGAACTGGTGGGCGGGGCCGATCTACCCAGGCTCAGGTCGATCCTGCGTCGGGTCGCCTCCCNGAGCCTGCACCGCCGACACCGACAATCCGGCCGCCGCCGCCAGATGCGCCAGCGTGGCCCGGCCGTCGGCGGCCAGCGCGCGAACCAGAATCCGGTCGGTGTCGTCCAGCACGTACTCGTCGGCTTCACCCATGGCCCGCACTGTAGCCAATCAGAAAGGCGCACAATGACCACCACCGAACGCACCGACCTCCCCACCGCCGAGGAACTGCGCCGACGGGTGCGGCAAGCCCTGACGGCCATCGGCGCCGACGCCGAGCTCGGTGAGCCGACCGCTCCGGGTAGTGGCCTGCACGCCAGCACCCCGATCAGCGGGGACGTCCTGTTCACCCTGCCCGAGGACAGTGCCGATCGAGTCGACGCTGCGATTGCCGATGCCGCACAAGCCTTCTCGTCCTGGCGCACCACCCCGGCACCGGTGCGCGGGGCCCTGGTGGCCCGCCTGGGCGAGCTGCTCGTCGAACACAAGGCCGATCTGGCCACCCTGGTGACGGTGGAGGCCGGCAAGATCACCTCCGAGGCACTGGGCGAAGTGCAGGAGATGATCGACATCTGCCAGTTCGCCGTCGGGCTCTCACGCCAGTTGTACGGCCGCACCATCGCCTCCGAGCGGTCCGGGCACCGGCTGATGGAAACGTGGCACCCGCTCGGCGTGGTCGGCGTGATCACCGCGTTCAACTTCCCGGTCGCGGTGTGGTCGTGGAACACCGCGATCGCCCTGGTGTGCGGCGACACCGTGGTGTGGAAGCCGTCCGAGCTGACCCCGCTGACCGCGATCGCCTGCCAGGCGCTGATCGAACGTGCCGCCGCCGACGTGGGTGCGCCGGAAGCAGTGGCCCGGCTCATCCTGGGTGGACGCGAACTGGGCGAACAGCTGGTCGACGACCCGCGGGTGGCCCTGGTCAGCGCCACCGGCTCGGTGCGCATGGGCCAGCAGGTCGGACCTCGGGTGGCGGCCAGGTTCGGCAAGGTGCTCCTCGAACTCGGCGGCAACAACGCCGCGATCGTGACGCCGTCGGCCGATCTGGATCTGGCGGTGCGGGCCATCGTGTTCTCGGCGGCGGGTACCGCCGGGCAGCGCTGCACGACGCTGCGGCGGTTGATCGTGCACTCGTCGGTCGCCGACGACGTGGTGGCCCGGGTGGTCTCGGCCTACCAGAGCCTGCCCATCGGTGATCCGAGCGTCGAGGGAACTCTGGTCGGGCCGCTCATCCACACCCGCGCCTATCGCGACATGGTCGGGGCGTTGGAGCAGGCCCGTGCCGACGGCGGCGAGGTGTTGGGCGGTGAAAGGCACGACCTGGGTGATGAGGGTGCGTTCTACGTCGCTCCCGCGGTGGTGCGGATGCCGGAACAGACCGCGGTCGTGCACACCGAGACCTTCGCACCGATCCTCTACGTCATGACCTACGACGAGCTGGACGAGGCCATCGCGCTGAACAACGCGGTGCCGCAGGGCCTTTCGTCGGCGATCTTCACGACCGACGTGCGGGAGGCCGAGCGGTTCATGGCCGCCGACGGATCCGACTGCGGTATCGCGAACGTCAACATCGGCACCTCGGGCGCCGAGATCGGCGGCGCGTTCGGCGGGGAGAAGCACACCGGCGGCGGCCGCGAATCGGGCTCGGATGCCTGGAAGGCCTACATGCGCCGCGCCACCAACACCGTCAACTACTCGTCGGAGCTGCCGCTGGCCCAGGGCGTGCATTTCGGGTAGTCGCGCCGGGACCGGCCGCAGGGTACGCAAGACGCATGCAGATTGAGAACTCGGTCGCGGTCATCACCGGCGCCGGATCAGGAATCGGCCGCGCGCTCGCCGAGTCGTTCGCCGCGGCCGGGGCCCGGGTGGTGGCCGCCGACCTGGACGCGGAGTCCGCCGATGTGACCGCAGAGCAGATCCGTGCGGGCGGTGGTCAGGCGATCGGAGTCAGAGCCGACGCGTCGTCGAGCTCCGACATCGAGGCGCTGACCGCCACGGAGTTCGGGCCGGTTGACATCTATGTCGCCAACGCGGGCATCATCGGCGCGCCCGGACTGGGCACCGACGAGACCTGGGACAGCATTCTCGACGTCAATCTGCGTGCGCACGTCCGGGCCGCGCAGCTGCTTGTCCCACAATGGTTGTCGCGAGGTCACGGCTACTTCGTATCGGTCGCCTCGGCAGCCGGTCTGCTGTCACAGATCGGCGCTGCCGGTTACGCCGTCACGAAGCACGCCGCGGTCGGATTCGCCGAATGGCTGGCCATCACCTACGGCGACGACGGCATCGGGGTCAGCTGCGTGTGTCCCTTGGGCGTGGAGACCCCGTTGCTCGAGGCGGTGCGCGCGTCGACCGATCCCGATTCCGCGGCCGGGGCGGCGTCGATCGTGCAGTCCGGCGAGGTGATCAGTGCGGCACAGGTGGCCGCTACTACCGTCGAGGCCGTGCGGTCGGACCGGTTTCTGGTGCTACCGCACCCGCAGGTCCTCGACATGTACCGGCACAAGGGCTCCGATTACGACCGATGGATCGCCGGGATGCGCCGCTACCAGCGGTCACTGCGCGCCGGCCGATGACCGTCCCGCCGACGGCAGGGTCTGCGGCGGCACGTACACGCCGAGCGAGATCCGGTGCCACCAGACATGGTCCCGCCGCAGCTCGGCCCAGGTGCTGAACTCGTACCGGTACAGCGTGGCCCGCACGTAACGCGGTGGTTCATCGGGGAATGGATTGTGCCGCAGTAGCTTCAGGGTGGCCCGGTCGTTCTCCAGCAGCCGGGTCAGCAGCATGCGCAGCCAGCCGTGGGCGTAGGCCGGGGAGATGGCCGCAAACCACATCAGCCAGTCCAGCCGCAAGTGATACGGCGCGAACTGCCGGGGCCATCTGCGCACATCGCCGGGTTTGCCCTTGAACTCGTACTCCTTCCAGACCGTGTGCTCCCCCAGTCGCGCGTCCGAAGTGCCCTCCAGCACCACCTCGTCGCGGGTGCGGCCGACGGTGCCGAACGCGCCGTAGGAGTTCACCAGGTGATAGCGGTTGTAGGAGGCGTTCATCCGCTGCCGTTTCGAGAACAGGTTGCGCGCCGGCCAGTAACTCATGGCCGCCACCGCGACGCCGAACGCGATCACCACGACGGCGAACCAGACTGGCGTCTGGCCGAAGTGGTGCTCGGGGATCGGGAACAGCATGGCCGCCGCGGAATCCGACACCGCACTGAAGGCCAGCACGATGGTGATCCAGTTGAGCCAGGCGAAGTTGCCGGAGGCCACTAGCCAGAGCTGGGTAACGATCACGATCACCGCGGCCCCGCTGGCCACCGGTTGGGGGGCGAACAATGCGAACGGCACGATCAGTTGGGCAAAGTGGTTGCCGGCCACCTCGATTCGGTGCAACGGCCTGGGCAGGTGGTGGAAGAACCAGCTGAGCGGCCCTGGCATGGGTTGGGTCTCGTGGTGGTAGTACAGGCAGGTGAGATTGCGCCAGCACGGGTCGCCGCGCAGTTTGATCAGCCCGGCGCCGAACTCGACGCGGAACACCAGCCAGCGGGCCAGCCACAGCACCAGCAGCGGCGGGCCGACGTCGTCGTTTCCCAGGAAGATGGCGAGGAACCCGGCTTCCAGCAACAGCGATTCCCAGCCGAACGAGTACCACGTCTGCCCGACGTTGACGATCGACAGATACAGCATCCACACCAGCAGCCAGATCAGCATCGAGGCCCACAACGGCACCAGGTCTCCGAAACCGGCGAGCAGGGCCGCCGAGAGCACCGTCCCGGCCAGGCACACCGCGGCGAAGAACCGGTCCGAGTAGTGGAACTGGAACAAGCTCGGGGCTTCGCGGAACGAATTGGCCGCCAGAAAACGCGGAATGGGAAGAAGCCCCCGCACACCGAGGAGGCCGCGGAACTGACGGGCCGCGGCGATGAAGGCGATCAGGTAGATCGCGGCGGTCCCCCGCTGCAACACCTGTCTGGCCAGCCAGTATTCGGGTGCGATGAACCATTCCATACGCGGACCTCGAACGATGCGGGTCTATCCACGATGACGGTACCCCGATTCGGCGCTTTTCACGCCCGCTATGGCCCGGCTAGCGTCGCCGCAGCGTCAGCCGGAACCCGGACGGCATCATCGTCAGGCGCTCCTGGATCTGCAGCGTGTACTCCGGATCGGCGATCAGGTCGTAGCGGCGCACCAGGACCGCCAACATCAGTACCGCCTCGTGCAGCGCGAACTGCCTACCGATGCAGGATCTTTCGCCGGTGCCGAACGGCTTGTACAGGCCAGCGGGGCGGGCCCGCATCTGCTCCGGGGTGAACCGGTCCGGGTCGAATGCCTCCGGGTCGGGCCCCCACCGCGGGTCGCGGTGCAGCGTGGAGGTCAACGCCAATGCCCAGTCGCCCTTGCGCATCGGGTGAATTCCGGCCAGCACGGTGTCCTCGCGCGCTGCGCGGTAGTAGGCGGGCACCGTCGGCTGCAACCGCAGCGACTCGTCGAGAACCCGCCGGACATAGCGCAGTTTGGCGATCTTCTCGAACTCGGGCCGGGGTTCGTCGCCCCACACCTCGTCCACCTCGGCGCGGGCCCTGGCGAACACCTCGGGATGCCGCGACAGGAAATACAGCGCGAACGACAATGCGCCCGAGGTGGTTTCATGCCCGGCGATGAGGAAGTTGATCAGCTGGTAGCGGATGTTGGCGGCATCGAGATCAGACTCGAGCATGATCTGCAGCAGGTCGTCCTGACCGCCCGATGGCTGTGCGCGCCGCATCGCGACGATGTCGTCGGCCAGCGCGTGCAGGTACTGCGCGTCGCGGCGGACCCGGCGCTCGTAGCGCCGGTAGATGAACGCGGGCAAGAAGGTTTCGCGCAGCACCCCGAGGCGGTCCGACGCCAGGAGCGCTGACACCATGTGCGCGACGAACGGATGCAGCGCGTCGCGCTGGAAGCACCCGAACGAATAGCCGGCCGCGCACCGCCCGATGGTCTCCAAGGTGACCCTGGTGGCGTCGGCCGAGACGTCGACGGCCTCGCCGGCCTCGGCACGCTGATCCCATCGGTCCGTCAGCTCTCCCGCGACGTCGAACATCACGGCGTGATAGCGGCGCATGGCGGCCTGACTGAACGCCGGCATCAGCAGCTCATGGGCCTTGAGCCAGTTCGGTTCGTCGTTGTAGGCGGTGAACAGCCCGTCGCCGCCGACGATCCGGAGCGCCTCGATGTCGGGGCCGACGTGCTTGCAGAATCGGGACTCGTCATTGAGGTCGGCGACCGCGTCGGCCCCGGCGGCCACCACGTACCGGGCCCCAAGGAACCGGAACTCGCAGATGGGCCCCAACTCGGCCATGCCCATCGCGTTCTGCATCGAGGAATCCGGCTGCAGGCTGAGGACATCCCCGAGCAGTGGGACGCGACGCGGCGGGTGGGGCAGTTTCGGGTACCGCTGCCCGGACGAGGTTCGTGCGCCCACGACGGTCATGTCACCAGGATTCCGGCACTGTTATACATGTGTCAAGTAAGGATCCGGCGCGGCGCCGCCAGGCTTCGCCGAGATGACGATCCGCCACGTTAGGCTGCAGGCGTGGGTGCCGAGTCGAGACGCCGGCTCTCCCCCGCCGACAGACGCAACGAGCTGCTGGCGCTGGGAGCCGAGGTGTTCGGCCAGCGGCCGTACGACGAGGTCCGCATCGACGAGATCGCCGAGCGCGCCGGGGTCTCGCGGGCCCTGATGTATCACTACTTCCCCGACAAGCGGGCCTTCTTCGCCGCTGTCGTCCGCGCCGAGGGCGAGCGGCTGTTCGAGGCCACCAGCACCCCGCCCGAACCGGGTCAGAGCCTGTTCGGCCAGCTACGCGCCGGAGTGCTGGCCTACCTGCGTTACGACGAGGAACACCCGCACGGCGCGTGGGCGGCGTACATGGGGATGGGGCGCACCGACCCGGTGCTGCGCGGGGTCGACGACATCGACAACGACCGCCAAGCCGACCGGATCATGAGCCGGATCGCCGAGGCGGTCTCCGAGCCGCTGGACGCCAAGGTCGAGCGCGATCTGCGGGCCACCGTCTACGGCTGGCTGGCCCTGACCTTCGAGATGTGCCGGCAACGGCTCAAGGACCCGTCGATCGACGCGGGGTTCGTCGCCGATTCGTGCGCGCACGCCCTGCTCGACGCGGTCGGGCGGGTGCCGGGGCTGCCGTCCGAGCTGGTTCGCGCGGCTGCGCCGGAGTCCCGGTAGCACACAGCGCCGACTTGTCGGTGCCTCGCGGCAGGATGGCTAGATGACCACCACACCGGCCGATCCGCTGGCCCGGTTCAGCGCGCTGACCCGGGAGTGGTTCACGGCTGCCTTCCCGGCACCGACGGCCGCGCAGGCCCAGGCCTGGTCGGCCATCGCCGAGGGGCACAACACGCTGGTCATCGCGCCGACCGGGTCAGGCAAGACGCTGGCCGCGTTCCTATGGGCCATCGACGAGCTCGCCCAGCTCCCGCCCGATCCCCGCTCCGGCACGACGGTGCTCTACGTCTCGCCGCTCAAGGCGCTGGCCGTCGACGTCGAACGCAACCTGCGCACCCCGTTGACCGGGATCACCCGGGTCGCCGAGCGCCACGGGGTGCCGGCTCCGTCCATCAGCGTCGGTGTGCGCTCCGGTGACACCCCGCCCAACCAGCGTCGCGCGATGTTGAGCAAGCCACCCGACATCCTGATCACCACGCCCGAGTCGCTGTTTTTGATGCTCACCTCGGCGGCGCGCGAGACGCTGGCCACGGTGCGGACGGTGATCGTCGACGAGGTCCATGCCGTCGCCGCCACCAAACGCGGTGCGCACCTGGCCCTTTCGCTGGAGCGGCTCGACCAGATCCTGGACCGGCCGGCCCAGCGGATCGGGCTCTCGGCCACCGTGCGGCCTCCGGAAGAGGTGGCCCGATTCCTGTCCGGGCAGGCCCCCACCACCATCGTCGCGCCGCCGGCCGGGAAAACCTTCGACCTGTCGGTGCAGGTTCCGGTGCCGGACATGGCCAACCTCGACAACAACAGCATCTGGCCCGATGTCGAGGAGCGCATCGTCGACCTGATCGAGGCGCACCGGTCCTCGATCGTGTTCGCCAACTCCCGCCGGCTCGCCGAGCGCCTGACCTCCCGCCTCAACGAGATCCATGCCGAGCGTTCCGGCATCGAGCTGTCACTCGATCACAACCCGGAGGTCGGCGGCGGTGCACCGGCCCAGCTCATGGCCAGCGGCCAGGCCAACGGCGCGCCGACGCTGCTGGCCCGGGCGCACCACGGTTCGGTCAGCAAGGAACAGCGCGCCCAGGTCGAGGACGATCTCAAATCCGGCCGCCTGCGTGCCGTGGTCGCCACCTCCAGCCTGGAGCTCGGCATCGACATGGGCGCGGTCGATCTGGTGATCCAGGTGGAGTCACCCCCGTCGGTGGCCAGTGGGCTGCAGCGCATCGGGCGGGCCGGGCATCAGGTCGGCGAGATCTCGCAGGGCGTGCTGTTCCCCAAGCACCGCACCGACCTGATCGGCTGCGCGGTGACGGTGCAGCGCATGCGCTCCGGTGACATCGAGACCATGCACGTGCCCGCCAACCCGCTCGACGTGCTGGCCCAGCACACCGTGGCGGTGGCGGCCCTGGAACCGGTCAACGCCGACGCCTGGTTCGACGCGGTGCGGCGCAGCGCCCCGTTCGCCACGCTGCCGCGCAGCGCGTTCGAGGCGACGCTGGACCTGTTGTCCGGCAAGTACCCGTCCACCGAGTTCGCCGAGCTCCGGCCGCGACTGGTGTATGACCGCGACACCGGAACGCTGACCGGACGCCCCGGAGCGCAACGCCTGGCCGTCACCTCCGGCGGGGCGATCCCCGACCGGGGCCTGTTCACCGTCTACCTGGCCACGGACTCCGAAAAGCCGTCGCGGGTGGGCGAACTCGACGAGGAGATGGTCTACGAATCCCGCCCCGGCGATGTCATCTCACTGGGCGCCACCAGCTGGCGGATCACCGAGATCACCCATGACCGGGTGCTCGTCATCCCGGCTCCGGGACAACCCGCCCGGCTGCCGTTCTGGCGCGGTGACAGCGTGGGCCGCCCCGCCGAGCTCGGCGCCGCGGTCGGCGCGTTCACCGGGGAGCTGGCCACCCTCGGTCGCGCCCAGTTCGACCAGCGCTGCCAGGCAATGGGTTTCGCCGGTTTCGCGACCGACAACCTGTACCGGCTGCTGCACGATCAGCGCGAGGCCACCGGCGTGGTGCCCAGCGACAGCACGTTCGTGGTGGAGCGCTTCCGTGACGAGCTGGGCGACTGGCGGGTGATCCTGCACTCCCCGTACGGGCTGCGGGTGCACGGGCCGCTGGCCCTGGCCGTGGGCCGCCGGCTACAGGAGCGCTACGGCATCGACGAGAAGCCCACCGCCTCCGACGACGGCATCATCGTGCGGTTGCCCGACACCGGCGAGAACCCGCCGGGCGCCGACCTTTTCGTGTTCGACGCCGACGAGATCGAACCGATCGTGACCGCTGAGGTGGGCGGGTCGGCGTTGTTCGCGTCGCGATTCCGCGAATGCGCTGCCCGGGCCCTGCTGCTGCCGCGTAGACACCCCGGCAAGCGTTCGCCGCTGTGGCATCAACGACAGCGCGCCTCGCAACTCCTCGACATCGCCCGCAAGTACCCGGACTTCCCGATCATCCTGGAAACGGTGCGCGAATGCCTGCAGGACGTCTACGACGTCCCGGCCCTGACCGAGCTGATGCGCCGGGTGGCACAACGCCGGCTGCGGGTGGTCGAGGTGGAAACCGCTACCCCGTCGCCGTTCGCGGCCTCGCTGCTGTTCGGCTATGTCGGCGCGTTCATGTACGAGGGCGACAGCCCACTGGCCGAACGGCGGGCCGCCGCGCTGGCGCTGGACACCGTGCTGCTGTCTGAACTCCTGGGCCGGGTGGAGCTCCGCGAGCTGCTGGACCCGGCGGTCGTGGCGGCCACGTCGGCACAGTTGCAGCACCTCACCGAGGAGCGCGCGGCCCGCGACGCCGAGGCAGTGACCGACCTGCTGCGGATGCTCGGCCCGCTCACCGAGGCCGAGATCGCCGCACGCGCGACCACCGACGCCATCGGTGGCTGGCTCGACGGGTTGCAGGCCGCCAAACGCGCCCTGCCGGTGACCTATGCCGGGCGGACGTGGTGGGCCGCCGTGGAAGACATCGGGTTGTTGCGCGACGGCGTCGGCGCACCCGTGCCGGTCGGGGTGCCCGCGGCGTTCACCGAATCCGTCGACGATCCGCTCGGCGACCTGATCGGCCGCTACGCCCGCACCCATGGGCCGTTCACCACCACCGAGGTGGCTGCCCGCTTCGGGCTCGGTCTGCGGGTGACGGCAGATGTGCTGGGCCGCATGGCCGTCGACGGCCGGTTGGTGCGCGGAGAATTCGTTGATGATCGGTCTGGCGACCAGTGGTGTGACGCCGAGGTGCTGCGGATCCTGCGCCGTCGTTCGCTGGCGGCGCTGCGCGCCCAGGTCGAGCCGGTCAGCACGGCCGCCTACGGTCGCTTCCTGCCGTCCTGGCAGCACGTGGGTTCCACGCACAGTTCGGGGATCGACGGGTTGGCCGCCGTGGTCGAGCAACTGTCCGGGGTGCTGATCCCCGCGTCGGCGCTGGAATCGCTGGTGCTCGGACAGCGAGTGCGTGGTTATCAGCCGTCCATGCTCGATGAGCTGCTGGCCTCCGGGGAGGTCATGTGGTCGGGGGCCGGGCAGATCGGCGGCAGTGACGGCTGGGTGGCGCTCCATCTGGCCGAGACCGCACCCCTGACCCTGCCCGCACCGGCCGAGATCGAGTTCACCGATACCCACCGCGCGATCATGGAGACGCTGGGTCACGGCGGCGCGTACTTCTTCCGGCAACTCACCGATCAGGCCCCCGAGTCCGAGCTGAAAACCGCGCTGTGGGAACTGATCTGGGCCGGATGGGTCACCGGTGACACCTTCGCTCCGGTACGGGCCATGCTGTCGGGACCGCGGCGGTCCGGTACCCNGCCGCGGCTCAGCCGCTACAGCGTCGCCCGCCCGCACAGCCGCGCGGCCGATCCGATGGTGTCCGGCCGGTGGTCGGCGCTGCCTGCCGCAGAGCTCGATTCGACGGTGCGGGCTCATTTCCAGGCGGAGTTGCTGCTGAACCGGCACGGGGTGCTCACCAAGGGCGCAGCGGCCGCCGAAGGGGTGCCGGGCGGGTTCGCCACGCTGTACAAGGTGCTGAGCGCGTTCGAGGATGCCGGCCGCTGCCAGCGCGGGTATTTCGTCGAATCGCTGGGCGGCGCACAGTTCGCGGCGGCCTCGACCGTCGACCGGTTGCGGTCCTACCTCGACGGCGTCGATCCGCACCGGCCCGAGTACCACGCCGTCGTCCTTGCGGCCACCGATCCGGCCAATCCGTACGGGGCCGCCCTGGCCTGGCCCTCCTCGGCCGAATCCGACACCGCGCATCGCCCCGGCCGCAAGGCCGGTGCCCTGGTCGCCCTGGTAGACGGACAATTGGTGTGGTTCCTGGAGCGCGGCGGACGCTCGCTGCTCAGTTTCACCGCTGACGCCGAGACCCAGCGGGTGGCCGCGGGAGCGCTGGCCGACCTGGTGAGCACCGGACGTATGCCTGCCCTCCTGGTGGAGCGGATCAACGGCGTGGCGGTGCTCGATCCCGGGGTCGACGAGGACCGCGCCACCGTGCAGGACGCGCTGATCGGCGCGGGCTTCTCCCGCACCCCACGTGGGCTGCGGCTGAGGTAGACGGCCTCACAGGAGGCCCGCCACCTTGTACAGCACGAGCGATCCCGCGACAGCGACGTTGAGGCTGTGGCCGGTGCCCACCATCGGAATCTCCACGGCAAGATCGAGCCGCTCCATCGCGTCGGACGGTATGCCGCTGCCCTCGTTGCCCAGAACCACCACCGTGCGGGCGCGGGCCGCGGACAGGTCCGCCAGCCGGATCGACTCGTCGGTGAGTTCGACGCCGACGATGTGAGCCGATCGCTCCCGCTGCTTGTCCAGCCATCCGATGACGTCGCGATAGATCCAGTGAACGCAGGATCTGTGCCGCAGGGTATTTCCTTTGCGGAGAGCCTCAGGCACCCACGGCAGCCGGGGTACGGCCATACATGCGCCCACGGCGTCGCACGTACGGAGCAGCGTGCCGAGATTCACTCCGTGCTTCGGCCACAGCGGGGCGACGATGATGTGGTTCCAGCATTGGTGACGGCCCGAGCGCCGCTGCCGGTGGATCTCTTTACGGGTGCGAATGCGAGGCGCCGGATGCGGCGCCTCCGCGCCGCTCACTGGAGGGCGGGAACGCCCTTCCCGCTGAGTCGATGATCGATCACGGACCCGATTATGCCATCGCGCGACCGCCACCGTTCCCCCCAACTGGTTCAATGGCACCATGCCCGAGGGCGACACCGTCTTTCACACCGCCACGGCACTGCGCGCCGCGCTGGTGGGAAAAACGCTGACGCGCTGCGATATTCGGGTTCCCCGCTACGCCACGGTCGATCTGACCGGGCAGGTGGTCGATGAGGTGCTCAGCCGGGGTAAGCATCTGTTCATCCGGGTTGGCCCGGCCAGCATTCACTCCCACCTGAAGATGGAGGGCAGTTGGCGGATCGGCTGGCCCAAGGGTGCGGCGCATCGCATCCGCATCGTGCTCGAGACTGCCGACAGCCGGGCCACTGGCATCGATCTGGGCGTACTGGAAGTCCTGGACCGGGAGAATGACGTCGCCGCCGTGGCGCACCTCGGTCCGGATCTCCTCGGGCCGGACTGGGATCCGCGCACCGCGGCCGCCAATCTGACCGCCGAACCGGACCGTGCCCTGGCACCCGCCCTACTCGATCAGCGGGTGATGGCCGGGGTCGGCAATGTCTATTGCAACGAACTGTGTTTCGTGTTCGGCCGCTTACCGACGTCTCCGGTGAGCTCGCTGGCCGATCCGTTGCGCGTCGTGCAACGTGCGCGGGACATGCTCTGGCTCAACAGGTCCCGCTGGAACCGCACCACCACCGGAGATACCCGCCCCGGCCGGCAGCTGTGGGTGTACGGCCGCGCCGGTGAACCGTGCCGCCGGTGCGGGACGTTGATCCAGACTGACTCGGCCGGCGAGCGGGTGACGTACTGGTGCCCGGTGTGCCAAACCTGATGTCGCGGTGCAGAAGCGGGATCATTCACGGCTGACGGGGGCAGGAATTTTCGTCCGCCCCGACCGTGGCCGCAGCCCTCCACAAACCTGCGACTCTTCCACAAAATGTCAGTGGAGCGGGGTAATATCGAACACATGTTCGAGATTGATTCCGCTGCGGAGCTGATCGACCAGATCAGTGCGGCCGCCCGCGCCGAATCGGTGGCCATCGCCGCCCGACTGGCCGCCATCGGAGCACTGGACTCCCTGCGCGAACACGAACTGATCGATTCGATCTTGTGGCGCACCGATCCGTTCGAAGAGGTGGCCGCCGAAATCTCAGCAGCAATGCGGATCAGTAGGGGCCGCGCCGGCACCCAGATACACCACGCCCGAGTACTGCGCGACAAACTGCCCCAAGTCGCGGCCCGGTTCGCCGTCGGCGACATCGACTACCGGGTGATACGGATGATCATCACCCGCACCGGGATCGTCGATTCGTCGGTGTGGGCCGGGTTGGATACCGAACTGGCCGCCCGCGCCCACCGCTGGATGCGACTGTCCGAACGGCAGTTACGTGATCGGGTCGATCAGTGGGTCGCCAAACTCGACCCCAACGGGCAACGGGTCCCACCCGACCTCACCGAAGAACGGTTCGTCCAGATCGAACCGGGCAGCCCCGGCAAATCCACCATCTGGGCCAACATCGACGCCGCCGACGCGGTGGCGCTCGATCAACGATTGGATGCCCTGGCCGCCACGGTGTGCGACCACGATCCGCGCACCCGCGAACAACGGCGCGCGGACGCGATCGGTCCGCTGGCCAGGTTGCAAGCCCACCTGTCGTGCCGGTGCGGTCGTGACGACTGCCCCGCCGCACAACAGCGGGCCGCTGCTGATGCGGCGATGCTTCACCTGCTCGCCGAGCAGGCCACCGTCGACGGCACCTCGAACGCTCCCGGATATCTGCTGGGGTATGGCATCGTGCCCGCCGAGACGGTGCGGGATCTGGCCGCCCACGCCAAGATCAAGCCGCTGCGCGTACCCAACGCACAGGCCCAATCCACCGAACCGGCTGGGCCGACCGAACCTGCCGGGCCGACCGAACCGACTGGGCCGACTGGGCCTGTCGGGCCCACCGAACCGGACGCCGAGCCCGGGTACCGCCCGTCGGTCGCCTTGTCGGAGTTCATCCGTTGGCGTGACCTGACATGCCGATTCCCCGGCTGCAACGCCCCCGCGGCGCGCTGCGATGTTGACCACACCACACCCTGGCCGCAAGGGCCCACCCACCCGTCCAACACCAAGCTCTACTGCCGCGTCCACCACCTGATCAAAACGTTCTGCCCCGGCTGGACCGACCGCCAATACCCCGACGGCACCGTCGAAATCACCACACCCACCGGCCACACCTACACCACCGAACCCCACGGCGCCGCACTGTTTCCCGACTTGGCCGGCCCGACCGGGGACCTCACCCATCCCGAACCACCCGCGCACGGGCCGAACCGCGGCGCGAAGATGCCCAAACGCACACGGACCCGCGAACAAGACCAACAAGACCGCATCGCCGAAGAACGCCGCCTACGCGCCGAACTCAACAACGACCTCGCACACGAACGCGCCTACCAAGCCTGGCTCGCCGAAGAATACGGACCACCACCACCCTTCTGAACGGTTGGGTAACGCGCGATTACCCGCCGCGAGTCACGGGTAGCACCTGGGCAACCTCCTGCGCCACCCGCCGGTGCCCCTCGCCTAGGGTGAGAACATGACCAACGCTGTCGTCCGCCCTACGTCATCGGATGACCTGGACGCGATCAGCACCATCTATGCCCACCACGTCGAGACCGGCGTCGCCACCTTCGAGCTGACTCCGCCGGATCGCGCCGAGTGGGATCGTCGGCTGGCGACGGCCCGTGAACGGGAATTGCCCTTCCTCACAGCGGTACTCGACGGAGTGATCGTCGGCTACGCGTACTGTGCGCCCTGGAAGTTGCGGCCGGCGTATCGGCACACCGTCGAGAACTCGATCTACCTGGCACCGCAGTCAGCCGGTTACGGGATCGGAACCCTGCTGCTGCAAGGACTGCTGGCCGGCTGCACGGCGGCGGGCATCCGTGAGGTCATCGCCGTGGTGGTCGACACCGACGATGCGGCGGCTTCCCTTGCCCTGCACCGCAAGCACGGCTTCGTCGAGGCCGGGCGACTGCGCGCGGTCGGGTACAAACACGGACGATGGCTGGACACGGTGCTGTTGCAGTGCAGCCTGCCGGTCAGCAGTTGACGAGTTCAGGCTCACAGATCGGCTGCGAAACTGGTTCCGGCGCCGGCTCGTTCACCACGGTCTCCTTCTCCACCGGCTCGGGATCCTTGGGCTTGCCGCCCCATGGAAAGGCAAGTCGCACGATCTTGCGCACCACCGAAGCGAACTGCTTGTGGATCGGGCCGGTGTTGTACGGCAGACCGTAGCGCTGGCAGATCTCCTTGACCTCACCCGAGATCTCGGCGTAACGGTGCGCCGGGATATCCGGGAACAGGTGGTGTTCGATCTGGAACGACAGATTGCCGCTGAAGATGTGGAACCACTTGCCGCCGGACAGGTTCGCCGAACCGAGCAGCTGGCGGTAGTACCACTGACCGCGCGTCTCGTTCTGGGTCTCCTCGATGGTGAACTCGTGAGTGCCCTCCGGGAAATGACCGCAGAAGATGATGGTGTAGGACCAGACGTTACGCATCAGGTTCGCGGTCATGTTGCCCGCGAACACGAATGGCGCGAACGGCCCGGCCAGCAACGGGAACGCCACATAGTCCTTAACGGTCTGCTTGCGGACCTTGGCCCACATCTCGCGCAGCATGTCCTTCTTGTCCCGCAGCTTGATCTCACCGGAGCGGATGCGCTCGGTCTCCAGCTCGTGCAGGGCCACGCCGTACTGGAAGAACACCATCAACAGGAAGGCGTACAAGGGATTACCCAGGTAGTACGGCGTCCACTTCTGGTCCTCGCTCATCCGGAGGATGCCGTAGCCGATGTCGCGGTCCATGTCGACGATGTTGGTGTAGGTGTGGTGCATGTAGTTGTGCGAGTGCCGCCACTGGTTGGACGGGCAGGCCGAGTCCCATTCGAAGTTCTGGCCGCGCAATGCCGGATCGCCCATCCAGTCGTACTGGCCGTGCATGACGTTGTGGCCGATCTCCATGTTGTCGAGGATCTTCGACAGCCCGAGCATCACAGTGCCGACCGGCCAGGCCGGCGGAAGGAACAGCAGTGCGCGCCCACCGACCTCAAGCTTGCGCTGCATCTTGATGATGTCGCGGATGTAGGTGGCGTCGCGTTCGCCGAGATCGGCGATCGCCTTCTCGCGGATGACGTCAAGCTCGCGGCCGAACTCTTCGAACTGTTCGGGGGTCAGGGTGTAGGTCTTGTCGGACATGGCACGTCCTTTCGTCAGAGACTTCAGAGGTCGATGGCGACGTCACCGACGGGGGCGGTGACGCAGATCTGGATTTCTTCGCAATCGGCGGCGGAGACCGCGCCCGTGATCAGATTGCGCACCGCGCCACGGGTCTTGAACCGGGTGCAGCTGTGGCAGATACCCATGCGGCATCCGCTCTCGGGATTGAGGCCGGCGGCCTCGGCCTGCGCGAGCAGGGTCTGCCCGTCGTCGGTGGCCTCGATGCCACTGGCCGTGAACGCGATCGTTCCGCCGGTCGCTTCGGCCGGGACGCCGAACACCGGCGGTACGAAGCTCTCCGACCGGGCATCCGGGCAGAGTTCGCGCACGGCGTCGACGAGGGCCGGCGGCCCGCAGACGAACACCGCGTCGGGAGCGACACCGGGGAACGCGGCCTCAAGATGCGCCGGGCCGAAGTAGCCGTCGAGATCGCCGGCCGCCCCGTCTCGGGTGTAGCCGTGCAGCACCCGCACCCCCCGCATGGCCGCCAGTTCGGTGCGGTAACAGGCCTCCTCGGCGCCGCGCGCGTAATGCAGGAACGCGATCTCGCCGGTGAACGCCTGTGCACGCAAGGTGCGGAGCATGGACAGCACCGGCGTGATGCCGCTGCCACCGGAGACGAACAGGATGCGCCGCGGCAGCACCTCGGGCAGGACGAAATCGCCGCCGACGGAGTCGAGGCCGAGCACCATTCCCGGGTACGCGTGGTCGCACAGGTAGGTCGAGACCAGGCCACCGTCGTGGCGGCCGATGGTCAACTCGATCGAACCGGACCCCTCGGCGCTGGCGGGCGAATAACACCGGGTGCGACGTCGGCCGTTGATCTCGACGGAAAGGTTGATGTGCTGGCCGGCCCGGAACCCGGTGAACGCGTCGTTGGGTTCCAGGGTCAGGGTGACGCTGCGCGACGTCTGCCGCCGCACTGCCACCACCTTGGCGCGGGCATCGCCGCGGGTCCAGGTCGGTTCGACCAGCTCGGTGTACCGGTCTATCCCGTGGGGGCCGGTCAGCAGGTTCGCGAGCGCACTCATCCGCGGTGCGGCTAGCACTCGCTTCGTCAATGTTTGAGTGAACATGTGTACACAGTGCGCGTGCACACCCGACTCTGTCAACGACAAAATTGCTGCAAGTGGTAGGGTTCACATCAGTGAACAGACGTACGCCCAATTCACGAACATCCACGTCACGAACACGAAAGCCGGAGTCGGCATCGCGTTCGCGCGAGACGCTGTCCCGGGAAGAACGCAAAGAGGCCACCCGCCGCGCCATCATCACCGCGGCCCTCACGCTCCTGGAGGACCGCAGCTTCAGCGCGCTGTCGCTACGCGAGGTGACCCGGGAGGCGGGCATCGTGCCCGCAGCCTTCTACCGGCACTTCGACTCGATGGACGCCCTCGGCCTGGTGCTCATCGACGAGTCGTTCCGCTCCCTGCGTGACATGCTGCGCGGCGCCAGGGTCGGCAAGCTCGACCCGCACCACGTCATCGAATCCTCGGCCGAGATCCTGATCGGCAGCTTCAACGACCGACGCGAACACTGGCGGTTCATCGCCCGCGAACGGTCCAGCGGAGTATCGGTGCTGCGCTACGCCATTCGCACCGAGATCCGGCTGATCACCTCCGAACTCGCGATCGACCTGGCCCGCTTCCCCGCGCTCAAGGACTGGAGCAGCGAGGATCTCAACATCCTGGCCAACCTGTTCGTGAACGCGATGATCTCGATCGCGGAGAACCTCGAAGACGCAGGAGACGCGCAATCCGTCGCGGCCATCCACCGCACCGCGGTCAAGCAACTACGGATGATCGCCGTTGGCGTCAACGGGTGGCACAGCAGCGGCTAGGGTCCGCTCATGTCCCTCGCAGAACCGCTCGATCTCGCCTACCCGCGACCCGACATCGCCGTCATCACGCTCAACCGGCCCGACAAACTCAACGCGCTGTCCTTCGAACTGGTCGAGGCGCTCCATGCCACGCTCGACGCGATCGCGGCCAACAACGAGTGCCGGGTCGTCGTGCTCACCGGCGCCGGACGCGGCTTCTGTTCCGGCCTGGATCTGAGCGACCCGAACCCGCCCGAGGCCGGTGGTGGCACGGAGTTTCCCCGCTCGGGGATGCGCTGGCAGGAGCGGATCGCCAACCTGACCGTCAAACTGCACCGGCTGCGCCAGCCCGTCATCGCCGCGGTGAACGGCGCCGCCTACGGCGGTGGCTTCGCCCTGGCCGCCGCCAGCGACATCCGCATCGCCGGCCCGTCGGCGAAGTTCTGCACCCAGTTCATCAAGCTGGGCATCGGCGGCTGCGACATCGGGGTGAGCTACACGCTGCCGCGGATCATCGGGGCGGGACCGGCGTTCGACCTGATCCTGACCGCGCGTGCGGTCGACGCGACCGAGGCACTGCGGCTCGGCCTGGTCACCCGCGTGGTCGACGACACCGCCGATCTGGTCGGCGCGGCACTCGAGGTCGCCGAGACGCTTTGCGGCTACGGCAAATTCGGCCTGGAATCCACCAAGCAGGTGCTGTGGGCCAACCTCGATGCCGGTTGCCTGGAGACGGCACTGCACGTCGAGAACCGCAGCCAGATCCTGTCGGTCGGCACCGGGAGTCTGAGCGGGTCCGATCGGTTCACCAAGCACAGGTGAGCGTCACAGCATCTTCCCGTTGATCGGCACGAGGGCCAGGAAGCCGACCGCGAGCAGCCAAGCCAGCATGACGGTGATGAAGATGCCACCCGCGATCCGAAACCGCCGAGGCGAAGTGAACGGCAACGTGAGAACGACCATAGCCGCCATGAGGCCGAGTCCACCCAGAAGCGACTTGGCCGCCAGGAACGATCCCACCAGTCCGGCTGCCACAGCGAACGGGATGACCCACCGGTAGTACTCACGCGGTATGCCGAACGGCAACATCGCTCCGTCGGCCGGGAGCACCAGATCGGGCCGATAGTGCGCCAGCCAGCGCCCGATCTGCCCGGTGGGCCAATCCTTCTCGAACTCATGCGGGTAGATCGCGTCGGCACCCGGCGCGCAGATGGCCCACGCATTGAAGACGACTCGCAAGGACCCGCTCATATTGACCATGGCGATGCCGGTGATATCGCGCCACCCGAGCTGCACCGTCTTCCCGCGACGTTCGAACGTGATCCCCGCCGGCGACATCGTCAGAATCTGACGCCGGCCGCGCCACACGCGTGTGCTGTCCGCGCCCTGCAGCACGAGCGGCACGGTGAAGTCGTCGTACACCGGAGCAGTCATCGCGGAGTGCCGCCACCGTCGACGATGACCACCTGCCCGGTCATGTAGCTGCCGGCGTCCGAACACATCAGCAGGGCCGCGCCGACCATCTCGTCCGGGGTGGCCAGCCGCTTCATCAACGTCCCGCCCTTCATGAGCTCGATGGCCTCCTGCGGGTTGTTGCGCATCATGTCGGTGTCGACGGGTCCGGGCGCCAGCGCGTTCACCCGGATGCCCAGCGGGGCGAACTCGGCGGCCATCGACCGGGTGACGGACATGAGCGCGGCCTTGCCCGAGGCATAGATGGACAGCGCGGGGGCGAAGTTGAACGCGCCGACCGACACCAGGTTCAGCACCGCGGCCTTGGAGCTGGCCTTCAGATGCGGCAGGGCGTGCTGCACCAGGAACACCGGCCCGCGCAGGTTCACCTCGTAGGACTTGGCCCAGGCCTCCGGCGTCATCTGCCCCAATGGCTGCGCCAGCGCGTTGGCGGCGTTGTTCACCACCACGTCGACCCCGCCGAATTCGGCAACAGTGCGCTCCACCAGCGCACCGAGATCGTCGATATTGCCGCTGTGTGTGGGCACCCCGATCGCCTGTCCCCCGAGCTCGCGCAGATGCTCGGCCGCCCGGTCGCAGGCGTCGGCCTTGCGGCTGGCAACAACCACCCGGGCGCCGGCGAGCGTAAAGCCCTCGGCGAGAGCCAAACCGATGCCACGGGTGCCGCCGGTCACGATCACCGTCCGGTCGGTCATGTCGAACAGATGGTCAAAAGTCTCACGATTCACCCCGTCAGTAGATCACCCACCCCTCACCGGCCATGTGAGGTTCGCCTCGCGAACCCGGTCCGAGCTGGATTACCTCGCCATCGCAGTGCCAGCATGGAGACGTGGCCGTGATACGAGGGATACGGGCTGCATGAGGAGCAGTCGGCGTCGGTGGTGGGTGCTGCGTGCGCTCGGCCGCAACCCGCTCGTCCGCGGCGCCGACCGGCTCGAAGCCTGGGCCGTGATCCTCGCCGCGGTGGTCGCCGTTTGCGTGATCCCGCAGGCGATCGATGTCGGGCAGAACACCTACGACACCGTGGTCCGCACCGCCGAGACCCAGGCGCAGACCCGCACCCAGGTGGAAGCCACCGTCGTCGCCGACACCACCCCGACGCCGATGACGGAGGACCGCTCCTCCATCGTCGACATCACCTGGACGGCCAACGGCTCGTCGCACACGGGTTCGGTGCAGTCCAGTCGCTTGTACGAGGTCGGCGACACGATCCCGATCTGGGTCGATCAGACCGGACGTCGCGTGCCCGCCCCCATCTCGGCCGACAGCGCCGCAAGCTATGCCGCCGCCGCCGCGGTGGCGGCATGGCTGGGCGCGGCAGTGCTGTGCGGCCTGGTCCTCGTCGCGATCCGCGCGGTGCTGGACCGCCGCCGGGCCCGCAGCTGGTCAGCCGAACTGCGGGTGCTTCTAGACCGTGGCGACGGCCGCACCAAATGGCACCACTGAGTCAGCCCAGTCTCCGTGCGCTGACGAACACCCGATCACGGCCGCTGATCGGGTCGGTGAACTCCAAGCGGTGCGCCAGCAGTTGCAGCGGGTGCTCGAAATCGTGGGGTGCGACATCGATAACCCTGGGATACAAGGAATCACCGATGATCGGCAGGCCGATCGAGGCCATGTGCACCCGCAGCTGATGCGTCTGCCCGGTGTGAGGCGTGAGCCGGTACAGCCCACCCCCGATCTCCTCGATGTAGGTCTCGGCGTTGGGTGCACCGGGCTCCTCGAACGCCTGTAACCGCCCGCGGTGCTTGACGATCCGGCTGCGCAAGGTGGTCGGCAACGCCACCGTGGCGGAGCCCGCCGCACGCGCCAGATACGTCTTACGCACGCCGCGCTCGGCGAACAACCGCTGATACCGTCCCCGGATCTCGGGACGCACGGTGAACAACAGCACGCCTGCGGTCAGCCGGTCCAGCCGGTGCGCGGGGCTCAACTCAGGCAGATCCAGGGCGCGACGCAACCGCACCAGTGCGGTCTGCACCACGTGACCGCCGCGCGGCATGGTGGCGAGGAAATGCGGCTTGTCGGCGACGACGATGTCGTCGTCGCGGTACAGAACCGGGATGTCGAACGGCACCTCCACCTCGTCGGCCAGGTCGCGGTAGAAGTACACGTGCGCACCCGCGGGCAGCGTCGTCGTCGCGTCGACAACCGCGCCGTCGGGCAGGACGACCTCTCCGGCAAGCACTTTCGCACCGATACCGAACCGGCGCTCCAGCTCGTCGTATACCCTGCCGCCCAACAACCGCAGCCGGGCCGGGCCCAGGCCGTCCCGCACCGGCAGCGGTGGGCGTTGTCTCAATTCAGCGGCACGGGTTCGAGGATCTCGGCGCGGGCCTCGGGCGCGGCCTGGCGTAACGCGTCGGCGGACTCGTCGTCGGGCTGGGTCTGCGAAAGCACCTCGGCCTCCACCCGGGCGAGATAGGTGGCGACCTCACGGTCGACATCCGCTGCGGTCCACCCCAGTACCGGCGCCACCACTTCGGCGACCTCGCGGGCGCAATCGACTCCGCGGTGCGGATATTCGATCGCGATCCGCATCCGGCGGGCCAGGATGTCCTCGAGATGCAGGGCCCCCTCGGCCGCCGCGGCATAGTAGGCCTCGACCTTGAGGTACACCGGCGCATCGGTGATCGGAGCGAGCAGATCCGGCTTGTCCTCTGCCATCTTGAGCACCTCACCGATCAACGAGCCGTAACGGTCCAGCAGGTGCCGCACCCGGTAGGGATGCAACCCGTAATGCTTTCCGACGAACTCGGTTTGATTGATCAACGCGAAGTACCCGTCGGCCCCCATCAACGGAACCTTCTCGGTGATCGACGGGGCGACCCGGGCCGGGATGAACTCGGCGGCGGCGTCGATCGCGTCAGCGGCCATCACCCGGTAGGTGGTGTACTTGCCGCCGGCAATCGCCACCAGGCCGGGCGAGGGCACCGCGACGGCGTGCTCGCGCGACAGCTTGGAGGTCTCCTCGCTCTCACCGGCCAGCAGCGGGCGCAACCCGGCGTAGACCCCGTCAATGTCGTCGTGGGTCAGCGGCGTGGCCAGCACGGTATTGACGTGGCCGAGGATGTAATCGATGTCGGCCTTGGTCGCGGCGGGGTGCGCGAGGTCCAGATTCCAGTCCGTGTCGGTGGTGCCGATGATCCAATGCGTGCCCCACGGGATCACGAACAGCACCGATTTCTCGGTGCGCAAGATGATCGCCACTTCGCTGACGATGCGGTCGCGCGGCACCACGATGTGCACGCCCTTGGACGCGCGGACCCGGAATCGGCCGCGCTCCTTGGACAGTGCCTGGATCTCGTCGGTCCAAACCCCGGTGGCGTTGACCACGACGTGCCCACGCACGTCGGTGATGGCGCCGTCCTCGGAATCGCGCAGCGTGACACCCACCACACGATCGCCTTCGCGCAGCAACGCCACCACCTGGCTCGACGAGCGCACCACCGCGCCGTAGTGTGCCGCGGTGCGCGCCACCGTCATGGTGTGCCTGGCGTCGTCGACCACGGTGTCGTAGTAACGGATCCCGCCGATCAGCGAGCTGCGCTTCAGCCCGGGAGCCAGCCGCAGCGCCCCGGCCTTGGTCAGATGCTTTTGCGCGGGAACGGATTTCGCGCCACCGAGCTGGTCATAGAGGAAGATGCCGGCCGCGATGTACGGCCGTTCCCACCACCGGTTGGTCAGCGGGAACAGGAACGGCAGCGGCTTGACCAGATGGGGAGCGAGCGTGGTCAGGCTCAGTTCACGCTCGTACAGGGCTTCGCGCACCAGCCCGAACTCCAACTGCTCGAGGTAGCGCAGGCCGCCGTGGAACATCTTCGAGCTGCGGCTGGACGTGCCGGAGGCGAAGTCACGAGCCTCCACCAGGGCGACCTTGAGGCCGCGCGTCGCCGCGTCGAGCGCCGCGCCGGCTCCCACGACGCCACCGCCGATCACCACCACGTCGAATTGTTCACTGCCGAGTCGTTGCCAGGCTTGCGCCCTTTGCTGCGGACCGAGGAAGGTTTGCCCGTCGCCCGGTGCTGAGATCGGGTCAGTCACGTTCCCAGGCTACGTGGACGACGTGGGATCTGCCGGATTCTCTAGTCCAGGTCGTCGTGTTTCATCAGCTGACGCGCCGCTTCGGTGATCGATCCGGACAGCGACGGGTACACCGAGAAGGTCTGGGCCAGCTCGTCGACCGGGATGCCGTTCTGCACGGCCAGCGCGATCGGCAGGATGAGCTCCGAGGCGATCGGCGCCACCACCACGCCGCCGATCACCACACCGGTGGCCGGTCGGCAGAAGATCTTGACGAAGCCGCGGCGCAGGCTGGACATCTTGGCCCGGGCGTTGGTGTTGAGCGGCAGCGTCAGGGTGCGGGCCGGCACGGATCCGTCATCGATCTTGGCCTGCGGCACCCCGACGGCGGCGATCTCGGGGCGGGTGAACACGGCCGCCGCCACGGTCCGCACCCTGATCGGCGCGACCGCCTCGCCCAGCGCGTGATACATCGCGATGCGTCCCTGCATCGCTGCCACCGAGGCCAGCGGCAGCAGGCCGGTGCAGTCGCCCGCCGCGTAGATACCCGGCACCGAGGTCCGCGACACGCGGTCGACCTTGAGGTAGTTGCCCGGCCCGAGTTCGATGCCCACGCGTTCCAGACCAAGGCCACTCGTGTTCGGAACCGAGCCAACCGTCATCAGAGCGTGGCTGGCGTCGACGGTGCGGCCGTCGGCCATGGTGACGCGCACCCCCGTGTCGGTCCGGGTCACCGACTCGGCGCGAGCGTTCTTCACCAGCGTCACACCGCGTTCGGAGAACACCTCCTCCAGCACCGCGGCCGCGTCGGAATCCTCGTGCGGCAGGATCTGGTCGCGGCTGGCGACCACCGTCACCGTCACGCCGAGTTCGGTGTAGGCATTGACGAACTCGGCACCGGTCACACCGGAACCGACCACCACGAGATGCTCGGGCAGGGCGTCGAGGTCGTAGAGCTGGCGCCAGTTGAGGATGCGCTCGCCGTCGGGTACCGCGTTGGGCAACACGCGCGGGCTGGCACCTGTGGCGATCAACACCACATCGGCAGTGAGCTGGTCGACCGTGCCGTCGGGGCAGGTTACCTTGACCCGGTGCTGGGCCATGCCGGGGACGTCGTCGATCAGCTCGCCGCGGCCGGCGACCAGGTCGATCCCCTCACTGCGCATGCGCTGCGCGATGTCGCCGGATTGCGCGGTGGCCAGGGTCTTCACCCGCTCGTTGATCTGCGGCAGCGAGATCTTGGACTGCTCGAAGTCCAGCGAATACCCCAGGTTGGGGGCACGCCGCAGCTCCGTGCGCACGCCGGTGGAGGCGATGAACGTCTTGGACGGCACACAATCCCACAACACGCACGCACCGCCGATGCCGTCACTGTCGACGACGGTGACGTGCGCGACCTCTGGGCCGCGAGCGGCGGCGACCAGGGCCGCCTCATAGCCGGCGGGTCCGCCGCCGATGATCACGATGCGGGTAGCCACGGGACTAACCTAACGAACTTCGCCGATTAAGCTGTCTTACCGTGCCGCTGTACGCCGCGTATGGATCGAATATGCACCCGGAGCAAATGCTCGAGCGGGCTCCGCACTCGCCGATGGCGGGTACCGGGTGGTTGCACGGCTGGCGCTTGACGTTCGGCGGTGAGGACATCGGCTGGGAAGGCGCGCTCGCCACCGTCGTCGAAGACCCCCTGTCCAAGGTGTTCGTCGTGCTCTACGACATGACACCGGCCGATGAGCATTCGCTGGACCGGTGGGAGGGCTCCGAGCTCGGGTTCCACAAGAAGATCCGCTGCCGGGTGGACCGGTTGTCCTCGGACACCACCACCGACCCCGTCCTGGCCTGGCTGTATGTGGTCGACGCGTGGGAGGGCGGCCTGCCCTCGGCCCGCTATCTCGGGGTGATGGCCGACGCCGCGGAGATCGCCGGCGCGCCAGAGGAGTATGTGCACGATCTGCGCACCCGCCCCGCGCGCAATATCGGCCCGTAGTCTTGGGCCATGGCGGGGGGCGGCTTCGGCGACGGCGAAAGTCGCGGGTGGGTTGAACGTGCAGTGCGGCTCCTGCTCGATCCGCCGCCCGAGCGATGGTCGCGACTCCACGTCGAGCACGGCCCGCAACACTCCACCGTCGCGGTCATCCATATCGATGGTTCACCACCGCAAGCCCTGCCGGTGCCGGCAGCGGCAGCCGACGCGCTCGGCGAGTACCTGCGAGCCACCGGGGCCGATCCGCGCACGGTGAAGGTGATCATCGACTGCCTCCCCGATGGCACGCTGTCGGCAACAACCGCGCCGATACCCGCTGCCGGTCCACACATCCCGGCGTCGCAGAGCCAGGTCGCAAAGCCGCCAAGGTCCTGGCCGCGGCGGCTGCTCATGGCCACCTCCGCGCTAGGCGTGGTAGCCGCGGCGATCCTGTTCGCCACCGGGTGGCGATGGCTGACACCGCGCGACGCTGACATCGACCTTTTGCCTGCGCCGCCACCACGCCAGCAACAGGCTTTCGCCGTGCTCGACGAGTGGTTTCGAGTCCTGCGGGCCCGCGACATGCCTCGGGCTCAAGAGTTGAGCTGCCCTTCCCCGACCGGGGCGGTGCTCAACGACCTGCAGGCCCTGCAGGGCAACTACCTGGGTGGCATCGACTATCCGGAGGCGATCGTCGACTTCCGTGACGAGGGTGACCAGGTGGTAGCCAAGGTGCTGCTGCGAACCAAGCCGATCACCGACGAACAGAAGAAGTTTGTTCAAGACAACCAGGGCCTCACCGGTTCGGGGTTGTCGCACCGCTGGATGGTGCTGGTCGACGACGGCAACGAGTTGAAAGTGTGCGGCAGTGGATGAGCAGCGACGAATCCCATTGTGGGCGTGGGGTTGTGCGGCTGCCGCATCAGTGATGCTGGCGATCATCGCTGCTGCCGGATATGACCACGGGCCGACCATTCGGGCAATCCCGGCCAGCGAGGCGATGTCGGATGATCAGGCACGCGAAGTGGCGGAGAAGACCGCGCTGGTGTGGGCGCGGGAACGCAACGCCGGCCATGCCACCAACCTGCGAGAGTTGACGTGCCCGGATCCACCCGACACCTGGGTCAGCCACCAACTGCGCCGTGCCGAAGCGGGCGCTGACATGCCGCAGTGGGATGTTGTCGCTCTGACCGGGTTCACCCGAGGACGTTCGGGGTGGACGATCAATGCGCTCGGCAAGGACAACGGCGGCATGTTCACCTTCGACATCGGCGACGACGGGCGGCTGCGGGCCTGCGCGTGGGGATCCGTGCCGTTACCGCACAACTAGGTAAGCGGGGGGCTTGGTGACGAATTCGGGATGGTCGCCGGAAGGCGGGTTTCGGTGGGTAGATCCGCCAGGTAGCTCACCCCTGGGTGGGCCGGCACTCTCGCCGCAACTGCCGGCAGGCAAGAGCCGTCGAAGGTGGCTCGTGGTGGGTGTCCTCGCCGCGGTCTGTGTGCTGGTGGCCGGCGGAGTGCTGGTGTGGCGCACCATGCTCGCGCCCTCGGCGCGCGTCGACGCGACGATCGGCACCCCGAAAGACCTCCTGATTTCGATTCCTCTCGACCGCCAACCGGTCGCCGGGTGGCGGCTGTCGGGCGCTGACATCGGCCTCCCTTCGGGGGTGGAGGTGGGCCGACTGTTCATGAGTACCGGCAACAAGGCCTACTTCGTCGCCGGCCGCACCGACGAGCACGGCGAGTCACCGGTGAGCTGGGTGTACGGCGTGGACACCAGCACCGGCAAGCTCCTGTTCACCCCGATCGAGATGGTCGGGTTCCGCAGCGGCATTCCGTTGGGCGACTGCTACGGCAACGGCCCGGGCGTCGCTGTGTGCATCACCGGTGGTGACGAAGACCCGAGCCGCAACCTTCCGCAGCTGGTCTGGGTGATCGATCTCGAACATGGCGGGGTGACCTTCACCGGTCCGACAGACCTCGATGTCCAAGGAGGCGTCCGCGACGGGTTCTACCCAGTGCACGGGATTGGCAACTACCGCGGCGAAACCCGGCTGGTCGCACTGCGCGACGGGGAAGGCGTTTGGGGTGTCGGGCCGAAGGCCGAGCGGACCTGGTTCGTGCCTGGCGGCGGCGACATCTTCAATCCCGGCTACCTGGTTCCCTCCGACATTCCGGCGCCCACGATCGCCATGCAAAACCCCACCCCGGACAACATGAACGCTCCGTACCGAGTGTTCTCGGTCGTCGATGGCACCGACCTCACACCGACGCCGCCCAAGGACGCCGAGATCCGCAAATCCCTGGTCTACAACGGCGGCTTCGCGTACAGCTACCGCGAACCCGGAAAGCATGACGGGCTGTTGTTCTACAACACCACCGGTGAACTCGTCGCCCGCTACACCGACGACAACCACGACATGACCTCGATCGAGCAGGCGGTGATGCCGATGGCCCGCTTGCGCGCCGATCCCGCTCAGTGGCTGATCTTTTCGGCAGCAGGTGACTTGGTGCAGGAGATTCCCGCTCCCGAAGCGGGCGTGGGTTTCCGGGTGATCGGCACCGACTTCTTCCTCAACCAGGCCGGCACCGACGATCGCTGGCAGAAATGGGACCTACTGACCGGCGAGTCCGGTCCGATCTGTCAGATGAACCTCACGTTCGAGTACATCGGTTCCGACGGATCGACCGTCCTTGTGGGCGGCGGCCTGAACTCCCACACCTGGGTACGGGCCGTCGACCCCGCAACCTGCAGCACGCGATGGGACATCACCAGCGACGTCAAACACACCATCGTGAAAGCCGGAACGGGGCTAATCCAGACCACACCAACCGAGATCACCCAGCTCGTCGCGCCCAGCTGAGGTTGCTACTCGTCGATGGGCGGCAGGCCTGGAGTCCACTGCGTCAGAAGATCATTCGCCGCCGCGGCCCGGTTGAAGACGGCATCGTCGGAACGGGTGGTGCCGGCCGGCTGGATCCCGCCGACACCAACCTTGGTGTGGTAGTCGAAGAATGCGAAGTTCGCCATCTTCTAACCGAAGGCCTTCTCGAACCGATCGCCCCAACGCCGGACTCGCCGCCGCTCGGCGCCCGCGGCGTGATATTAGCCGACACCGAGTCACGCCAGCAGGTCTGCGCGTTCGGCGGCCATTCGGTTCAATGCGACAGTGCGGTCCTTGGTGCGCCGGTCGAGTTCACCGAGGATCCGTGGTCACGCGCTGCGAAATCGGTGCAGAAGTTGTCGAACCACACGTCGAAAACCCTTGTGAAAGAGCCGAGTTCGACGAGCTGTCCAAGTCTTGCTCGATGTCGCCGAGCGCCTCGATCCGGTCGGTGAGGTGTTCGACATGCCGTTGGTCCGCGTCGGCGCGGGCCTGCTGGGCGAGGTAGTCGTACTCGGCGGACTGCCGCTTAGCGGTTTCCCGAGCCATGTTGTCGTCGTGCGAGCCTTGAGGTGCGCCCAGATCTTGGTCAGAGAGAACGATTCCGGCCCGGACGGCGGACTCCTCGGCGTGCAGTTGCGCAGCCTTGAGTCGTGTTTGAGCGATTCGGCCTCCCGCAACGCCGCAGGGCAACGAGTGACGCCAAAATGGTCAGGCAGAGGCGGCGACGATGTTGACCATCGTGCGCACGCCGACGCCGAGGGCACGCTCGTCGATGTCGAAGGTGGGCTGGTGCAGGTCGAGCTGTGGGCCTTGCCCGCTCCACACCCCGAGGCGACCCATCGCGCCGGGTACGTCTTCCAGGTACCACGAGAAATCCTCGCCGCCACCGGACTGGTGGGTGTCGGCCAGCACGTCGGGACCGACGGCCTCGATGGCGTGGGTGAGGATGCGGGTGGACACCTCTTCGTTGACGACGGGCGGCACTCCGCGACGGTAGTTGAGGCTGTGCTCGATGTTCAGCGGTGACAGCAGGGCCGTAACCGTTTCTTCCACAATCGATTCCAGCGTCAGCCAGGTGTCGCGGCTGGCCGTGCGGATCGTCCCGGCCAGGGTGCCGATCTGCGGGATGGCATTGGCGGCCACACCGGCGTTGACCGCGCCCCACACCATGACGGTGTCGTGGCGCGGGTCGATACGACGCGACAACACGCCTGGCAGGCCGGTGATCAGGCTGCCCAGCCCGTACACCAGGTCTCCGGTCAGGTGGGGGCGGGAGGTGTGCCCACCCGGGGAGTGCAGGGTGATCTCGATCGAATCGGCCGCCGACGTGATGGGCCCGGGCTTGGTGGCCACCCGGCCCACCGCCAACCGAGGGTCGCAGTGCAGGGCGAAGATTCGGCTCACACCGGTCAGCACCCCGGCGTTGATGGCGTCGATCGCCCCGCCGGGCATCAGCTCCTCGGCCGCCTGGAAGAGCAGCCGGACCCCGACCGGAAGCTCCGGCACCGACGACAACGCCATGGCCGCGCCCAGCAGCACCGCGGTGTGCGCGTCGTGTCCGCAGGCATGCGCGACGTTGGGCACGGTCGAGGCGTAGGGCGCGCCGGTTCGATCGGCCATCGGCAGCGCGTCCATGTCGGCACGCAGCGCGATCCGTGGACCGTCCTCGGGCCCGAAGTCACAGGTCAATCCGGTGCCACCGGGCAGCACCTTGGGATTCAGGCCGGCGTCGGCCAGGTGATTGGCCACGAACTCGGTGGTGGCGAACTCCTGGCGGCCCAGCTCCGGGTGGGCGTGCAGGTGCCGGCGCCACGACACCATCTCGTCGTAGTTGGCCGACAGCCAGCGGGCAGCGGCGTGCGACAGCACACTCATGAAGCCTGCCTCTGCTGCAGCGCGGCCAGCACCCGATCCCGCTGGGCAGGCGTCTGGGCCAGCTGAACCACGGTGCGGGCCAACATGATTGCGCCGTCGATCACGGCCTGGTCGGCACTCGGACCGACCGCTGCCGCGGTGAATGCCGGCTGGTGGATCGCCGCGCCGCCTGAGTCGATACCGATCACCGGATGGATGCCAGGCATCACCTGACTGATGTTGCCCATATCGGTACTGCCCAACGGCACACTTGCCTCCACGTTCTCCGGCAACGGATTACGGCCCAGGCGCAGCATCTCGGCGCGAATGGTTTCCGAGAGCCACGGGTCGGGGGCCAGTTCGGCGTAGGCCGGGGCGATCTCGCTGACCCGATGCTCGCAGCCGGTCGCCAGCGCGCCGGCCGAGAAGCAGCCGGCCATGCGGTCTTCCAGCTCACGCAACGCGGGCATGTCGGTGGCCCGCATGGTGTAACGCATCTCGGCCCGGCCCGGGATGACATTGGTGGCCTGCCCGCCATGCGTGACGATGCCGTGCACCATCTGGCCCGGCATGAGTTGCTGACGCAGCAGACCGATGGCCACCTGCGCGACGGTGACCGCGTCGCCCGCATTCACGCCAAGGTACGGCGCGACGGCGGCATGCGACTCGCGGCCGGTGTAATCGACCGTCACCTCCGACAGCGCCAGTGAGCGCGCGGCGGCGATGTCCACCGGCCCGGGATGCAGCATGACCGTCGCCGCGATGTCGTCGAACACTCCGGCGTTGAGCAGCAACACCTTTCCACCGCCGAGTTCCTCGGCCGGGGTGCCGACGAGCACCACGGTCAGGCCGAGCTCATCGGCCACATCGGCCAGGGCCAGGGCGGTGCCGACGGCCGAGGCCGCGATGATGTTGTGCCCGCAGGCGTGACCGATCTCGGGCAGGGCGTCGTACTCGGCGCAGATCCCGATGACGAGCGGACCGCTGCCATAAGAAGCCCGGAACGCGGTGTCCAGGCCACCCGCCGCCGGGGTGACCTCGAATCCGTACTCGGCCACCAGCGCCTGCGTCTTGGCGCAGCTGCGGTGCTCGACGAAGGCGAGCTCGGGCTCGGCGTGAATCGAGTGGGAGAGCTCGACGAGATCGCCACGACGCCGGTTGATGGCGTCTTCGACGCTCAGCGAGGCGGTGGCGGATGGCATCCTCGCAGTATCTCACTGCGTGTTTTCGATGATTAAGCTCGCCTATCGTGACCGATCCTCAGGCAGCCGCGGCCGCCATCACCGAGCGCACCCGAGTCCAGAAGCACGACGTCGCGGTGGTGCTGGGCTCGGGTTGGGCACCCGCGGTGGCCGAGCTGGGCGATGCGGTGGCGACGGTGCCGATGGCCGAGATCCCGGGACTCACCCCGCCGATCGCGGCCGGGCACGGCGGGCAGCTGTATTCGGTACAGATCGGTGACCACCGCGTGCTGGTACTGGCCGGACGTATCCACGCCTATGAGGGCCACGACCTGCAGCATGTGGTGCATCCGGTCCGCACCGCGGCGGCCACGGGTGTCTCGACGGTCGTGCTCACCAACGCCGCCGGCGGGCTGCGGGCCGAGTATCAGGTCGGCCAGCCGGTGCTGATCAGCGACCACCTCAACCTCACGGCACGGTCTCCGCTGGTCGGGGCGCAATTCGTGGATCTGGTCGACGCCTACTCCCCCCGGCTGCGGACCCTGGCCCGTGAGATCGAGCCGTCCCTGGCCGAGGGTGTCTATGCCGGCCTGCCCGGCCCGCACTACGAGACCCCGGCCGAGATCCGGATGCTGCGCACCCTGGGCGCCGACCTGGTCGGCATGTCGACGGTGCACGAGACGATCGCCGCCCGGGCCGCGGGCCTGGAGGTGCTGGGCATCTCGATGGTGACCAACCTGGCCGCGGGGATGACGGGCGAGCCGCTCAGCCATGCCGAAGTGCTCGAGGCCGGGCGGCAATCCGCCACCCGGATGGGCGCACTGCTGCGTGCGGTGATCGAGCGGATCTAGCCGACCAGATACCGCTGCAGCGTCGGCCCGATCCAGTCGACCACCTGCTCCCGCGGCATGCCGACCAGCGGCGGGAATTCCAGCACATAGCGGCACAACGCCATCCCCAGCACCTGCGACGCGGCGAGGCTGGCCCGCACCGGGGTGTCGGGGGCGTGGCCCGTCGTCTCGGCGATCACCGGAGCGAGTTGCCCGGCGAAGATCGTGCGCATCCGTTCGGCGACGGCCTCGTTGGTCACGCCGGCCCGCAACAGGATCAACAGCGCTTCGTCGCGCTCCCAGCGGTCGAGGAAGTGCGCCGCCAGGGCCGCACCTATCTGTTCGCGGGGCACCCGGGTGAGGTCCGGTAGTTCCAGATCGAATTCGGCAGCCGCGGCGAACAGCCGTTCCTTGTTCCCGTAGTAGCGCATCACCATCGCCGGGTCGATGCCGGCATCGGCCGCGATGGCCCGGATGGTCGCCCGCTCGTACCCGTCGGCGGCGAATCGCTCCCTGGCCGCGGCAAGGATTACGGACTTGGTCTCGGCTGCCGGTCGGCGCATGTCGACCAGTGTAGGTCAACACCTGTTGACATCCGCGCCGGATGCGCCTAACTTGTTGTCAACAGTTGTTGACCAACGCTTGTTGACAAAGGAGCTGAGATGCAAACGTCCACGACAGATGTGTTGATCGTCGGAGCCGGACCGGTCGGCCTGACCGCGGCCATCGTGCTCACCCAGCACGGCCATCGCGTCACCCTGGTGGACAACCAGGCCGAGGGCGCCAACACCTCCCGGGCCGCGGTGATCCACCCACACACCCTGGAATTGCTGGAGCCCTACGGCGTCGTCGTCGAACTCGTGGCCCGCGGCGTGCACACCCCGACCTTCACCATCCGGGACCGCGACGACCTGTTGATCGCGGTCCCGTTCAGCGAGCTGCCCACCCGCTACCCGTACACGCTGATGATCTCGCAGGCCGACACCGAGGCATTCCTGCTCGACCGGCTTGAGGAGCTGGGCGGCAAGGTGATCCGCCCGGTCACCGTGACCGCGATCCGCCAGGACACCGATCACGCGATCGCCACCTTCGCCGACGGTCAGCAGATCCGGGCCCGCTATCTGGTCGGCGCGGACGGCATGCACAGCACGGTCCGCGACCAGACGGGGATCGCGTTCAGCGGCGGCACGTACGGCGAGTCGTTCACCCTGGCCGACGTCCGCCTGTCCGGCGGGGTCCCGACCGACGAGGTGATCCTGTACTTCTCGCCGGCCGGGCTCGTCGTCGTCGCTCCGCTGCCCGACGGGATGTACCGCATCGTCGCCACCGTGAGCGAGNCGGCCGGCGCCAGCTGGCCACCCGGCTCGCCGGGTGGGTGCGGCAGCTGGCACAGCGTGAGGACGTGGTGGAAGCCGCGGTGTTCCGTGGCGCGCTACGCCCGCCCGGTGAAGGGTCTGCGCTGTTGGCCCGCGCCGGTGTCCGGCCCGCCCGCCATGACCTCGTGGTGCTGATCCGCACCACCGGCGTCGACGCCATCGACAACGTGCGAGCGGACAACGCCTACCGCGCCATCGTTGCCGAGATCGACCGTCGCGCAGGGCATTCCTACCGCATGGCGGCCGGCAACGCGGCCCGCATCGCCGACGTCGAGCACCGCGGCGACCGCTGGTTCCTGTTCAATTACTTTCACTGCGATTCAGCTGAAACCGTTTACGCCACCTGGGAATACACGGCGGGATGGTTCCAGCGTCACACCGCACTGCCGGATTCGACGCTGCTGGCCCCGAGGCCCGGTGAGCCGGCCGATTACAGCGTGGTCAACCACGCGAGTTGGCCAACCCTACGGGCGTTCCTGCCGAGCCTGCTGTTCCGTCGCACATTCCGCTCGTTCGTGCTGGCCAATTTCAAGGCCAACGACGTCGCCGCACAGCCGATCATCTACCGCCTGGTCGCGGCGGCAACCGGGACATCGCGCGCCCGATCCTGACGTCCGCCCCGTCGGCCCAGGCGCGCCATGCCGCGGGCCATCAGCGGTGCGGCGAACAACATCAGCAGGACCCGGAGTACCTGGGCGGCGATGATGAAGGTGACGTTGGAGCCGGTTTCCACCGCGGTGGCCAGCACCGCGTAGACACCGCCGGGGCTGGTGGCCAGGTAACCCTCGAGCTGGGTCATCCCGGTGACGTTGGCCAGCACCACGCCGAGGCCGGCGGTGGCCGCACCGAGTACGACGATCAAGGTCAGCGCCAAGGGCAGGATCCGGCCGATGGCGCGCAGCGATTCGCGGGTGAAGGCGATGCCGGCCTGCCAGCCGATCACCATGTAGGCGACCTGTACCAACAACACCGGCACGGTCAATCCGACGGAGAGGCCGGTGAGTTGCAGGACCACGGTCAGGGCCAGCGGGCCCAGCAGTCCGGCGCCCGGCAACCGGGCCAAGCGCCCGCCGATGACACCGACGGCGACGATGCCGGTCAGCATGGCCAGGCTCAGATACCAAGGTGCCGAATCGCTTTCGCCGACCGCGGCCGGATGTGATCGGTCGGCGTGGAATACCAGGGTCACCACCAGTGGAATGGTCGCGGTGACGAGTGCGACTCGCAGGTACTGGATGACGGAGACGACGCGGTCGTCGCCGCCCAGCTCACGGGCGATGGCGACCAGGCCGGAGGCACCACCGGCCACCAGCGCCAGCGATCCGGTCAGCGGGCTGACGTCACGATGTAGGCCGAGCAATCCCCCGGCCAGCACGCTGAGTAGCAACGTGCCCACGGTGATCACCAGCACGATCAGCCAGTGCGAGCCGAGGGCGTCGACCGCGTCCCGATGGACCATGGTGCCGATGTAGACGCCGAGCACCCCCTGGGCGATCACGCCCGCGGGGTGCGGCATGCGCTCCGGGGCGAGCGACGCCAGGGCCAGGGCGATGCCGACCGCGAGCCCGGCGAACAACGCGGCGGAGGGGACGCCGACGAGGTCGAGCGGCACGGTGACGGCGGTGGTCGCGACGACGAGCAGTAACCACCGCAGCATCCGTGTCATCCCAGCCGAACCTCCTGCCCAATATGATAAGTAAAACCTTGGCAATTGTCGCCCTGGATTACGCACGAAAGCCGATAATCGATGTAGATGCCAAGGTATAACTTGGTCATGGCAGCAACATCGGCAACAGAACTCCGCGAGTCGATCATGGCGGTGGCCCGCCAGATGCGACGGCACCGTCCGGATCACGGCCTGACGTTGAGCCAGCTCGAACTGCTGGGCGAGGCCAGCCGCAGTGGCTCTACCACCCCGGCCGAGATGGGCGCACGGCTGCACGTCCGGGCCCAGTCGCTCACCGACAGCATCAACGAGTTGGTCCGGCGCGGCCTGATCGCCCGTCGTCCCGACGACAAGGACCGCCGGCGTCAGCTCATCGAGATCACCGCCGAGGGGACGGAGTTGTTGCAGGCCGACCGAGCCGAACGGGACGCCTGGCTGCACGCCACGATGCGGGAGAACCTGACCGATCTGGAGTTCGATCTGCTGATGCTGGTGGCACCGGTCCTGCGCAAGCTGGCGTACTCCGACGCCGCTGCGGGCACACTTGGATCATGACCTCCATCGCGACCGCTGCCTCCGATTGGATCGCGCATGACCCCGACCCGCAGACCGCGGCCGAATTGGCCGCCTGCAGTGCCGATGAGCTCGACCGCAGATTCAGCCATCCCCTGACCTTCGGTACCGCCGGTTTGCGCGGGCCGTTACGTGGTGGACCGGACGCGATGAACCTGGCCGTCGTCATGCGCACCACGTGGGCCGTGGCCCAGGTGCTCAAGGAGCGAGGACTGGGCGGCTCACATGTCGTGGTGGGCCGCGACGCCCGTCACCAGTCCGACGAGTTCGCGCTGGCCGCCGCCGAAGTGCTGGCCGGTCAGGGATTCGACGTGCTGCTCATGCTGGCCGCCGTCCCGACCCCGGTGATCGCCTACGCCGTACGGCATCTGCCCACCGCGGCCGGGATCCAGATCACCGCGTCGCACAATCCGCCGACGGACAACGGCTACAAGGTCTTTCTCGAGGGCGGGATGCAGATCGTCCCGCCGGCCGACCGCGAGATCGAGGCCGCGATGGCCCGGGCCCCACATGCCGACGAGATACCCCGGGCTGCAGTCGAAATGGGTGGCCTGCGACAGATCCACGGCTATATGGAACGGGCCGCCCGGGTACGCCGCAGCACCGGCTCGGTGCGGGTGGCACTCACCCCATTGCACGGCGTCGGCGGCGAATATGCCCTCGATGCAATGGCCCTGGCCGGATTGGACGACGTGCACGTGGTCGAGGAGCAGTTCAATCCGGATCCCGATTTCCCGACCGTGAGCTTCCCCAACCCCGAAGAGCCCGGGGCGGTCGATGCGCTGCTGGCCCTGGCCGACAACGTCGACGCCGAGATCGCGATCGCGCTGGATCCCGACGCCGACCGATGCGCGGTCGGGGTTCCGGGCCCGGATGGTTGGCGCATGCTCACCGGCGACGAAACCGGTTGGCTGTTCGGCGATTACATCCTGTCCCAGCTCGAGCCGGGTCCGGTCAGCGAGGCCGCACTGGTGGCCAGCACCGTGGTGTCCTCCCGGATGCTGGCCGAGATCGCCGCGGCGCACGGCGCCCAGCACGCCGAAACCCTCACGGGCTTCAAGTGGTTGGCCCGCGCCCAGAGCCCCGGCAACACCCTGGTCTACGCCTACGAAGAGGCGATCGGGCATTGTGTGGACCCGGCCGCGGTGCGCGACAAGGACGGCATCAGCGCCGCAATCCTGGCCTGCGACCTGGTGGCCGCGCTCCGCGATCAGGGCCGCACCCTGCTCGACGCCCTCGACGATCTGGCCAAGACGCACGGAGTACACGTCACCGGCGCGGTCAGTCGCCGTGTCGATGACGCCGAGGCAGCGATGAGCCGGCTGCGCGAGGCCCCGCCGACCGAACTGGCCGGCATCGCCGTCGCCGTCGAGGACCTGCTCGATCGAAACGGAAATCAACGCACCGATGCGCTGATCTTCACCGGAAGCGATTCCGGAACCTCGGTCCGAGTGGTGGCGCGCCCGTCGGGGACCGAACCGAAACTCAAGTCGTACACCGAGGTTCGTTGCGCGCCCACCGACGACCTGGCCACCGCGCGGGCCCATGCCCAGAAACTGAGCCAGGAACTCGCCGACGCCGCGGCGCGCTGGTAACCGCCGCGCGATGCCCGACTGGACGTACCAACCGCTGCGCCCCGTCGCCTCCGCGGTAATCGGGGAACGTCGGACCCGGCGCTGGGCGCTGCGATTCCTGGCGACGCTGGTCGAAGCCGGTGGCCACCGCTGGATCCCGCGGGTTTTCGACCATTCCCCGGTGCCCGCCGATTGGGTGGGCCGGTTCGGTGCGGTCGTCCCGCCGTCCGTAGCGCGCGACGCCGTGCTGGTCCTGCCGGTCCAGGGCGCCGGCGTCATCGAGATCGCGCCGGTGATCGCCGACGATGTCGAAACGCCAACTTCAGGAGGAAGCCACTACATGCTGTCCTTCTCAACCAGTTGCGAGCGTCAGGCACAGTCCGGGGAAGCGAATACCAACGCACTTGCATTGCAAGGTAATTAGCCAGAATAGGTCCCTGCGCCATCGGCTCTTCCGGATGGCAGGACGTGATGACCCATATGAAATGTTCGCGGACCTGACGAGGACTCAGGTGGCGCCGTGCGGCCGTCCAAGTTCACGAACGGACCGACCACGAATCAGTGCGACACCCACGAAATACGCGGACTCCAAGGTTACTGACATTGAAACGTTTGCTAACACGAGCGCCCGTTCGGGCGTCTCCAACGTGGGCGGCGAGCCAAGAACACCAATCTTACTGTCTATCAGTGGATTTGTTCTTCAAATGAGTACGTGCTAGGTCTCGCAGCATCCACCTAGCCGACAGAACTGGGGTCGACGGCACCACCTAGCTGTAACGACCTGAGAGGTTGTTGACGGCGTGCCTGCTTGAAATATGGGAGGACCTCCTGACGGAGTGGATGTGTCTGGCATTCACCCGTAGGAGGTCCTCGTGTCTCACGCTAACGCTCGAACCAACGTCTTCGCTCGTCGCTTGATCGTTGAGCGTGTCGCTGCTGGTTGGCCGCCCGCGCATGTCGCTGAACAACTGGGCATTTCGAGAGCGACGGTCTATAAGTGGCTGCGTCGATACGAAAGCGGCGGCGATGCGGCCCTGGTCGATCGCAGCTCGCGTCCGATCCGGATGCCCAACCGCACCAGTGCGCGGGTCGAGCAGAAGGTGCTCACCGCTCGGCGGCGCCGCAAGCGCGGTGCTGTCGTGCTGGCCGCCGAACTCGGTCTGAATCCGTCCACCGTTGGACGGATCCTGGCCCGTCACCAGGTGCCGCATCTGGCGGCGATCGACCCGATCACCGGAGAGTCGGTGCGCTCCACGCGGCGCCGCCCCAATCGCTACGAACACCGCACGCCGGGCTCATTGGTCCACGTCGACGTCAAGAAGCTGGGCCGAATCCCCAAAGGCGGCGGGTGGCGGCTGCATGGCCGTGACGCCGCAGTGTCAGTGGCCAACCGGCACAAGAAGATCAAGATTGGCTACGACTACGTCCACACCGCTATCGACGACCACACCCGACTGGCCTACAGCGAAGTGCTCGCCGACGAGAAGGACCCGACCTGCGCGGGGTTCCCGCACCGAGCAGTGGCCTGGTTTTCAGCCCACGGCGTGCGGGTGCGACGGCTGCTGACCGACAACGCCTTGGTCTACCGCCGCGGCACCGACTGGGGCTGGGTGTGCACGGCCTGGGGGCTCAAACGTCGATTCATCAAACCGGGCCGCCCGTGGACCAACGGCAAAGCAGAACGCTTCAACCGGACGCTGCTCACCGAATGGGCCTACGCCCGCCCCTGGACCTCAAACAGCGTGCGCACCCGAGAACTTGACCGATTCCTGCACCGCTACAACACTCAACGAGGCCACTCCGCTCTGGGCGGACAACCACCCATCAGCCGGCTCGCCGCCTGACAACAACCTCTCAGGTCACAACACCTAGCCGATAGAACTCGGGTCGACGGCAAGGACTTACCTTCCGTAAGTACAGGTTTTTCACTCGGCCGCCGCCCGCCTGCGCACCACGGCGCTGCAGCCCATGTGACAACGCGATCTCCAAACCCCATCCGGGCCCTTTTCCGGTTCACGATTAAGCGGCCACGTAGCAACGATCTTTGGCGTTCCCTGGTATCGCGGCAGGGATATGTAGCTCAGCCCTTCCGCACGTCGACGTACTCGGAATATCCTCGGGTTGAATAGGTTTCGTCACCCTGCCGTACCTCGGCGGAGTAGCCACTGATGTATCCGCGACCGACACCGTAGCGCGGTGGACAGTCGTAGGTTCCGGTGACGGTCAGTTTTTCGCGCACACCGAAGCGGAAGCGTTGCGGGAGAATCATGCGGTGCCCACCGGCGTCGGTTAGGGGTTCGTCCTCATATTGCTCCACGTAGTAGAAGACGGTGTCGCCGGTGACATCGTTAACTCGCCAATCGCCTTCGCCGTTTCTGCTACGGACCAGCACGATGTCACCGACCGGTTCCCTCAGCAGGCCGACCCGGCAGAACAACAACTGCGAATCGTCGCGCAGCTGCACGACGTGATAGGTGAAGAAGTCCATCGGCAGCTTCATCGCGGTCGGCAGCGACTTGTCACACACGCTGTAGGGCCCCACACTGCGTGCGTACTCGACATTACCCAAACCGGATATGTCGCAACGTGATTGGCCGGATTCGACCCACCCATTGTAGTCGCCGAGCAGGCTGAGGTGGTCATACAGCATGCCTTTGACGAACCACGTCGCGCGCGCGAAGAAAGAGAAGTCGAGATGGGCCGACATACCGGGGATGTCGATGCCGACAGAGATATGCGGAAATCGCCCATAGATGTGCAGCTCAGGCCCGAATCGTAGGTCCTCGCCGTTGGCTCGCAGGACACAGTCTTTCGACATCGACATGGCCCGGTAGAACTCGGCCCCCTCGGCGGCGGTCGAGATACAGACCGTTGCGGTGTCGCGTGGGCTGGTGGTGACCACTTCATCGATCTCGAAGGCGCGATGTCCGGGCATTCCGGCCATGATCATCACACTGAGATAGCGGTGAGGTTCGGGCAGATCGGGAATCATGACACCGTAGTGGGTCCAGCCGTATCGCCGGGCCCCGACGAATGGCCTCAAATCGAACGCCGGGTCGAACGGCAGCCCGGACGCCGCCGCGCCGCGCTCAGCGTAGCCGGACACAATCTTTCGCACCGCTTCGATCGCGCCGCTGCGAGCGCGGTCAGCCAGGCCCATCAGCTCGCCCAAACCACGTCAGTCAGCCGCAAACCGCAGCCGGCACCGAGGCGGAGCCTCCAACGACGAAGCCACAACGGTTTGCAACGCCAACCAAGCATGGGTCTGAAACTCCTATCGGGTGATCGCTCCACGCATTCCTGCTCCTTGACACTGTCACATTCCGCTGTGACAGTGTCAAGGAGCCGATGTGTGCCGAACGAACAAGGAGCATCAGATGGGCAGCATGCCATCCGTGCAGGAACCAAGCGACATCGATGTGCGCCCGAGGAACGTCGAATTTGATCTGAGCAGGACCTCGTTGCATTGGATTCCGGGCGAGCCTGTCGCTTCCGACGTCCTCAGCGCGCTGCACATCATCGTCCCCGAGGGAGAGCGCTGGTTCTGTCGGGCATTCACCGAGGCGCTGCCGCATGTGAAAGACGAGAAGCTGGCGCGGGATATGCGCGGTTTCATCGGGCAAGAGGCCATCCACGCTGATACTCATGACCGCGCAGTCAGCGAGTTCCTGGAGGAACACGGCGTCGACACGGGTCCGTTTCTGCGCCAAGTCGAGTTCTTGTTCCGACGAATGCTCGCGCCGCGTAAACGCAAGTCGGCGCGGCTACGTCGCAACGATCTTATTGAGCGGCTATGGCTGATCGCGGCCATCGAGCACTACACGGCCGTCCTCGGAGATTTCGCCCTCAACTCGAACTGGACCGCTTATGGTGCCGACCCTGCCATGACCGACCTCATGCGCTGGCACGGCGCCGAGGAAATGGAGCATCGCAGCGTGGCCCACGATGTCGCGACCTATTTCGACGATAGTTACCTGCATCGTTGTCGTGCGATGTTGGGCGTGGCAGTGGGCTTGTTCGTGATTGTAATGCGGGGTGCGTATTTCATTTTGCGCGAGGATCCGCACATCAACCACGGCCTGCTACGGATCTGGAGAGAGGCACTCAGCGCTATGCTCCGTGGTCTGCTGCCCAATGTCGGGTTCATGCTCACCACGACGCTGAGCTACTTCCGCCCCGGATTCCGCCCCGAAGAGGTCGGGTCAACCGCTCAGGCAGTGGCGTACCTGGCTGCGTCGGCCGGCGTGCGGAACGCTGGTCTATGAACACGCGTCAATCGCATTTCCTGCCGGAACACAGGCCGATCACGCAGGTACCTGCGCATGTCCGCGGTCGCTACCGCCGTGATCCGTTGCTAGTCGTCGCAAACAAATTCTCCACACTGTGGTTTGGCACGTTCCCCCGATTGAAGCGGACAACCGAAGTCGCCGATATCAATCGGACTCGCACTCTGCGGGTTGCTCGCCGCGACACCGTGGCGCATGACGAGAACGTCGTCGCTCTGACATTGACCTCGGCCTACGGCGTGGAGCTGGATCCGTGGACGCCCGGTGCGCACCTGGACCTGCTTCTGCCCTCCGGTCGAATCCGCCAGTACTCGTTGTGCGGTGACCCCGCAAATCGAGACAGTTACCGCATCGCAGTCCGCCGTGTTCCCAACGGTGGTGGCGGCTCAATCGAGGTCCACGACACTTTGGCGGTCGGGTCACTGGTACGAGTCACCGGTCCCCGCAACGGACTACCAATGTCAATACCCGGGTACGGTTCGCCTGCACGCCGATTGCGTTTCGTGGCCGGAGGCATTGGGATTACCCCTATCCTGCCCATGGTCGTTGCCGCCGAACGCCTCGGCCTGGAATGGTCCATGGTCTACACCGGACGCAGCCGTGATTCGCTTCCGTTTATCGATGACGTCGCCGCCTTCGGTGACAAAGTCACGATACGCACTGACAATGAGCACGGCCTGCCCACTACTGTCGATCTGCTGGGAGACCTTCCGGCTTCCACAAGCGTCTACTGCTGCGGGCCTACGCCGATGCTGGAACTGCTTCGCAGCGCGTTAACCGGCCGCGAGGACGTGGAACTGCACTACGAGGGGTTTTCGGCTCCACCGGTGGTCGATGGCGATCGTTTCACAGTCGTCCTGGCCCGCAGCGGCCGGTCGATCGCTGTATCCGCCCAGGAGAGCGCTCTGGCGGCCGTCTTGCGGGAGGATCCCGCAGCGACGGCGTACTCCTGCATGCAAGGATTCTGCGGCACATGCAAGGTGACGGTTCTAGCCGGTGAGGTGGACCATCGCGACAGTCTGCTCACCGCGGCAGAACGCGACGAGGGTGCAATCTTGACCTGCGTCTCGCGTGCCGCGGATCGCACTGGTCACGGCAAACTGGTCCTCGACCTGTGACTGTGCTTCCGATCTCACTGGTCAAACTGCGGAGTTGTCTCAGATAAGGCTGCCGATGCTACGCATAAGCTGCTCCACGTCGTAGTCCTTTAGAGCTGAGGGTTGCAGTCCGTCGCGCCAGATTAACGCGGTGCCGTGCACGATGCTCCAACACATCAACGCGACCACCTCGGGGGGTTCGTCGGCCCGCCAGCCCTGCAGTTGCGCATCCCTGATCGCCGAGGTCAGCACGACCCAGGTGGCTTCGCGTTCCTGGACTAGCTCGGGATCTTGCGAGTCCACAAGTTCTGGACGGCCGAGAAGCGACAGCAGCGCGCGATTGTTGTCCGCAAAAACCACATAGCTGACCCCGATCTCAATCACGACATCCTTGGCGTCTGCGACCCTGGCACGGGCCGCTTCCGCGGCCGCGGAAATGTGGTCGCGCAACAGCCGGATCGCACAAACCGCGAGCGCAGTAAGTAATCCGACGCGGCTGCCGAACACATGCGTGGGGGTTTGGTGTGACACGCCGACTTTGCGGGCAATCGAACGTAGACTCAGCCCATCTAAGCCCGACTCGGCGATCTCGAGCACCGCCGCTTCCAACAGACGGTCGGCCAGAGTTGCCTCATCGGCCGCTGCTGCGTCGACTCTCTCTGACGCCGGCATTCCGTCCTCCTGCATGTCAACGGTGATCTCAATGGCCAAGCCAAGGAGACCAACCATACAAGCAGCGGCCAAGTAGTGGACTCGACATCAGAACGCCGGCGCACGGGACAGGCCAGGTCTTCAACTTCGACGAAGCAGGCGAAGAAATCGTGGCGTTTTGCTGAAGGAGCGCCAACGTTGATGGGCCGAGGCCCCCATCCGGCGGTATCCGGTCACTCCTGCGGACCTCGTACGGTGCTGTGGTGCAATCGCGCTCGCTGCAAGACGGACCTTCACTTGTCCTCGCGCATAAGAAGACTCGCCACGGCATTGTGCGATTGCCGGTGGATCTGACCCTGGCAGCCGTTATCAAAAGTCGGAGTGATCGGCACGATGCTTGGTCATAGCGCGACGGTCAGATCCAATCTCGCGCGGACGATTGCGGCAGCGAACTTGTCTCGGCCAGCACAGATTTCGTCTCGTCTTCGGGTCTGTGCCGCGTGTATAACGACCGCCAATGGCAGCATGGCCGCGTGCGGGAAGGCTGAACCGGTCGACGTCCGCAATCCTGGACGCCTGGCCGCAAAGCCCTTAATCTCCAGCTGAATACCTGGTTCATGGGCCCGGATTTCTAGGTCGCCGCGGCGCCACCCCGGAACTACCTGCTCACTTTTTCGACCGGAGCCGACACGCCCACCTGGCAGCGCGACAGGTCCGTTTCACAAATGAGCACGCAGACAATGGGATTGACCACAATCCATGTTGCTGTGACGGCGGCGAGATGTACTCGGAGCACACCTCGCCGCCGCCTCTCCTCTAGCTGCCGCTGGACGAGGCCTTTGAGGGCTTGCTGTCGTTGGCTCGACCCGGCTTGGTCACCGACTTGGCGCCGTTCTTGGCCGCATTGTCGGGTTTTCCCGCGCCGCCGATGTGTCTGGCGGAGCCAGCCTGATCTGTGCCGTGTGACTTGCTGGCCGTGGCAGGCGATGAGCTGGGTCCGTTGTCGACCGCACTGCGGTTTGCGGGCCCGCGTGCACCGCCGTTGCTCTTGCCTGCCGTCGGGTCGGCTGGCTTTCCGTTGCCTGCCGTCGGGTCGCCGGTTTTGCTCGTGGCCGAGTCGGCAGGACTGCTGTTGGCCTGGTCGCCGACGGCGCCATCAGTCGCAACAGTTTCCTGGCCGATCGCTCCAGTGACATCGCGAGCTTCGCCGATCCGGGTGCTGAATGGACTCTTGCTGGCGGTACCAGCAGCTTCAGCCGTGGTCGACTCTGACTGGCTGGTGTCATGGGAGTCGGCAGTGCCAGCTTGAGCACCAGCATCTTCGGCGGACAAGCTGGTCGAGGAGCCGCTTGCCCGTTCACCCTCGAGGTTGTCCTGTCCGGTCGTGGCCGCGTGACTGCTGTCAGCCGTCGCTTGTACGTGCAGGCGGTCACCATCGACATCAGGGTTGGCCGACAGCAGACTGCTGATGCCAGCTGTGAGGTCGGGTAGTCCCGTCGCTCCGTGGCCGAACAGGGGTCCACCAGTCTTCTGCAGCTCGCCAATACGCACGATGAGGTCACGGGGACCGAACACCGGGCGGTGTGGCTGGGCTTGCCAAGTATGGGGTAAACCATGATGGAAGATCAGGTGGACGAGCCCAAGCACGGGATGACGGTGGCGCTGCTTGTAGGCATCCAGCGCTTGCCGTAAGGCCGCCTGGGCGGCCTTGGCGGCCTCGATCGCTGATTGGGCCGCACCGGCAGTTTGGTCAGCTTTGGCCGCGGCCGCGTCGTTGGCCTTTTGGGCATCCTGAATAGCCTTGCCCACATCTGCCAACGCTTGCTCGGCGGCGACCTTGGCGGCCTCGGCATCAGCGGCGGCCTTCTCGGCAGCCGACGCGTTCTCGCTTGCACTGGTGGCGTCTTGAGCTGCGGCCGTCGCGGTGTCTTGGGCATCTGCTAGCGCCTTGTCTGCGGTGTCCTTACTCGCCGCCGCATCCTGGGACGCCTGTTGTGCATCGGAAACAGATTGATCCGCACTGTCTTTCGCTGCATCAGCGTTCTGGGACGCCTGTTGTGCATCGGCCAACGCACTATCGGAAGCCACCTTCGCCAGTTCAGCGTCCGCGGCAGCAGCCTGCGCGGCGGCCGCACTCTGATCGGCGGCGTCCTTGAGCTCGGCGGCCGCTGCAGCGGCTGCGGTAGCTTCTGCGGCCTTGACATCTGCGGCATCCTTCGCCGCGGCCGCCTGCTCGGCGGCCGTGTTGGCGTCGGCGGCCTCCTCAGCCAGCGTCTGCTGTGCCGACAGTGCGTCCTTGGCTGCTTGATCGGCTGCCGCCAGGGCCTGGTCGGCCAAGTTCTTGGCCGCTTCGGCATCGGCAGCGGCCTGTTCCGCAGCGATCACCGTCGCGTTGATCTCCTCCGACGCGGTCGTCGCGTCGCCAGCAGCGCGTTGAGCCTCGGCCAACGCGCTGTCTGCAGCGGCTTTCGAGGCCGCGGCGGCATCGGCGACCGCCTTGGCCTCAACAGCCGCCTGATCCGCGGCAGTCTTGGCAGCCAGTGCATCCTGGGCAGCCTTATCGGCCTCAGCGGCTTTCTGGTCGGCCAGTTCTTTTGCAGCCGATGCGTCAGCCGCCGCCTGCGCAGCACCCTGGGCCTCCGCGGCTGCGGCATCGGAGGCCGAGGCCGCGTCGGTAGCGTGCTGTTGGGCATCGGCCAGCGCACTGTCGGCAGCGTCCTTGGCTGCGGCCGCGGCATCTGCAGCCATCTTTGCCTCGGCGGCGTTTTGGTCCGCAGCCGCCGAGACGGACGCTGCCTCAGAGGCAGCCTGGTTCGCTGCAGCCAATGCCTGCTCGGCATCGGCCTTGACTGCTGCGGCTTGCGCAGCAGCAGCGTCCGCCGCCGCGGCGGCGGCATCAGCCGCGTCCTTGGCGGCCGAAGCGTCGGCAGCCACCTTGGCTGTGTCGGTCACCGCCTGGTCGGCCTCGGCTTTGACCACGCTGGCCGCGTCCGCGGCAACCTGGGCTGCCTGTGCCTTATCGGCGGTATCCTGGGCTGTCGTGGCAGCCTCGGTGGCTTGCCGTTCGGCATCCACCAACGCACTGGCGGCAGCATCCTTGGCCGCGGCCGCGGCGTCAGCGGCGGCCTGGGCATCGATCACCTGTTGGCCGGCGGCGGTCTGGGCCGCAGCAGCATCCTGAGCAGCCTGCTGCGCGTCGGCCAACGCCTGCTCGGCTGCGGCAGTGTTGGTGGTGGCCACATCCAGTGCGGCGGCCGCCTCGGTGACCTTCTGGTCGGCTGCTGCCTTGACAGCGGCAGCGTCCTGGGCTGCCGCCTGGGCATCCACCACCGCCGCATCGGCGGCAGTTTTGACCTGCACGGCTGCATCAGCGGCCACCTGGGCATCAACGACGCTCTGGTCCGCAGCGGTCTTCGCCGCAGCAGCGTCAGCCACATTCTGCAGCGCGTCGGCCACTGCCTGATCGGCGGCCGCCTTCGTCTGCGCGGCCTGCTCGGCCGTGGCTGTCGCCTCGGCAGCGTTCTGGTCGGCAGCGACCGCGGCCGCGTCAGCATCCGCAGCCACCGTCGTCGCCTGTGTTAACGCCGCGTCGGTAACAGCTTTGGCTTCCGTAGCGGTCGTGACGGCGTTCTGGGCATCAATGGCCTTCTGATCCGCGTCGGCCTGGGCGGCCAGCGCCTGCGCAGCAGCCTGATCGGCGTCCACCGCTGCTTGGTCGGCGTCAGTTTTCGCCTGGGCGGCTTGCTCGGCCGCCGCAGTCGCGTCGGCGGCTTGCTGGTCGGCGGCGGCAGCTGCCGCATCGGCGGCTGCCGCGGCCGCAGCAGCGTCCTGCAACTGTTTGTCCGCCAACGCCTTGGCGGCATCCGCATCAGCGATCATCTGCGGCAGCATCGCCGCGCCTTGCGTTGCGGCCGCGAGGTTGGAATCGGCGACCGAAACTTGCAGCTGCGCCGACTTCACCGCCGCATTGGCCGCTGCCTCTTGGCTCACCGCGGTAGCCGCGGCCGCATCTGCAGCGGCCTGGGCAGTCACCGCATCATCAGCGGCCGTTTTCGCCTCAGCCGCTGCAGCCTGATCCACCACTAGCTGTGCCCGCGCCGCGTTGAGCCGGTCTAGGGCTGCTGCCTGCAGGGTGTACCCCGAGGCCCAGTCCTGGGCCTTGCCGATCGGGTCGTAGGCGTAATAGTTGACATCCGCCTGAGCCTGGTCGATCTGGGCCTGGGTGGCCGTTACGGTGGCTTGCGCCTGCTGGTAGTCGGCCTGGGTGCTCTGCACGTTGGCATCGGCGGCCGCCGCATCGGCTTTGGCCTTTTCGATGGCATCGACTGCGGCCTGCGCGTCGCTCAGCGCTTTGTCCGCGTCTGCTTTTGCAGTCTGTGCGTCTTGCAGGGCCGCTTGAACCGGTCCTTCGTAACTGTGTACCTGCGCTGCGGCAGCATCAGCCGCGTCGGCCTTGGCCTGCGCAGCCGCCAGCGAGGCGTCGGCGGCGGTCTTGGCGGCCAACGCATCCGCGGCGGCCGCATCGGCAGTCACCTTCGCCGCATCCTTAGCCGACTTATCGGCATCAGCGGCTTGGACTGCAGCGAGTGCATTGGCGGCGTCCTGGTCAGCGGCCGCCTTGGCCGCGTCCTTAGCCGCCTTGTCGGCGTCAGCGGCCGCCTTATCCGCGAGGGCGCCGGCCACTGTGACGTCGGCAGCTTGTGCTGCGGTCTGCGCGTCGGTCAGTGCGGCATCGGCGGTGTTTTTGGCGGCCAACGCATCGGCAGCGGCCGCATCGGCAGTCACCATCGCCGCCTGCTTCGCCGACATATCAGCCTCGGCAGCCTGTGCTGCGGCCTGCGCATCGGCCAGCGCCGCATCCGCGGCAGCCTTGGCCGCGTCCTTGGCCGTCTTATCAGCCGAGGCCGCATCCAATGCCGCCTTGGCGTCCTGATAGGAAGCATCTTCTGCGGCAGCGCTGTTTTGTGCAGCAGCAAACGCCTGCTGGGCAGCGGTCACCGCCGCCGCCGCATCATCAGCGGCCTGACCGGCGTCAGCGGCGGCCTGCGTGGCCGCATCCTTTGCCACCGCAGCATCAGCAGCCACCCGCTGGGCCTCAGCGAGCGCCGCATCGGCCGCCACTTTGTCGGCATCCTTGACCGACTTGTCGATATCGGCTGCGCTTTTGGCGGCATCCTTGGCGGCTTTGTCCGCAGCCGCGGCGTCTGCGGCCGTCTTGGCCTGCGCGGCCTGCTGATCAGCAACAGTCTTGGCGGCCAACGCATCCGCAGCAGTGCTGTCGGATGCGCTTTGGGTCGCGCTCGCCTGGGCAAACGTCTGGTCGGCGGCAGCAGCCACACCTTGCGCGTCGGTCAGTGCGGCATCGGCGGTGTTTTTGGCGGCCAACGCATCGGCAGCGGCCGCATCGGCAGTCACCATCGCCGCCTGCTTCGCCGACATATCAGCCTCGGCAGCCTGTGCTGCGGTCTGCGCGTCGGTCAGTGCGGCATCGGCGGTGTTTTTGGCGGCCAACGCATCGGCAGCGGCCGCATCGGCAGTCACCATCGCCGCCTGCTTCGCCGACATATCAGCCTCGGCAGCCTGTGCTGCGGCCTGCGCATCGGCCAGCGCCGCATCCGCGGCAGCCTTGGCCGCGTCCTTGGCCGTCTTATCAGCCGAGGCCGCATCCAATGCCGCCTTGGCGTCCTGATAGGAAGCATCTTCTGCGGCAGCGCTGTTTTGTGCAGCAGCAAACGCCTGCTGGGCAGCGGTCACCGCCGCCGCCGCATCATCAGCGGCCTGACCGGCGTCAGCGGCGGCCTGCGTGGCCGCATCCTTTGCCACCGCAGCATCAGCAGCCACCCGCTGGGCCTCAGCGAGCGCCGCATCGGCGGTGGTCTTCGCTGCCAGCGCCTGGGCAGCCAACTCGTCTGCTTGGGCCAAGGCGTTGTTGGCCTCGGCGAGGGCCTTGTCGTTGGCCGCAGCCTTCGCCTGCACGTCAGCAAGTGCGGCATCGGCGTCAACCTTGGCCGCATCGGCCGCCTGCTGCTGGGCAATCGCAGCATCCAAAGCGGCCTTGGCATCCAGGTAGGCCTGCTGCTCCGTGTCCGCATGACTCTGCGCGTCGGCCAGTGCCTGCGCGGCGGCCGCCTTGGCCGCCTCGGAGGCCTGCTGCTGGGCGGCTGCAGCCTCTGCCGCCGCCTTCGCATCCAGGTAGGCCTGGTTGGTGACGGCTGCAGCAGCCTGCGCCTCAGCCTGGGTGGCTGTCATCGCGTCGAGCGCGGCCTGGGCATCCTGCGCCGCCTGCGCCGCAGCATCGGCATCATGGCGGGCTTGCTCGGCAGCCGCCGCAGCAGCCTCAGCCTCCGCCTTCAACTCAGCTACCTCGGGGTGAGCTGAGGCCTGATGGGCTTTCCACTTGGCTAATGCTTCGCAGTGCTCAGCGTGTGAAGCCGCATCCCGAGCCGCTCGCCACATCAAGTCGACCAACGCGCCCGCGTTGACTGGTTTCAGTTCCATCGCAGCACCGGGAAGCGCGTGAGATGGCGAGGTCATCGACGTCAACCTGGTATCGCCGCGGTACACGGTTCTGTGTTTGCCACATACGATTGGTGAAGCTGCGCTACCACCGCCAGCGACCACAATTGCTGCCGCGAACGCTGCGAGTGCATGCTTTGATGAAAACTCCATTGTTTTCGTCCTTTCTGTTTAGACCAAACAGCACCTCCAAAACGGCGCTATGCGCAGAGCGTTAGAGCCGCCAAGGGTACTATTCCCTTTGGTCGATTGATGTTGCTGTAATGATAGAAGAGCGTTCTGAGAACAAGCTTAAAGACCAGTTGAAGATGCAAATAGTTGCAGGGTGCCGAATCTTCTAATTTTAGCTATAGAACACTATCAATTCAAATTAAGCTGCCAAACACCCTTCAACCATGCCGGTCCGATCAAACATGCGTGATCAGCCTCACGATTTATGGAGTCGGTATCTCCTATTTGCCTTTGCAACCAAATGTGAAATACGTCTTTTCGGCACTCGTTCTAGCTGTTCGATGCGCCACCGTGAATGTTAAATGCAAGTTTGCTAATTGATTCTGTTTTCCAGCTCTGGTTGCCCCGGGCAGTGCAGGGGGTGGATGACCTGTAAACCGGCTTGAGTGCAGTGCCCGACACCGCAGCCCGGCAAAGTGGTTGGGGCGGGCCTCCCCGGGCTCGTACGCTGATGGCGCAGATGAACCGTGCAGCCAGACCACGTCCCGAACATTCGCAACGCCATGTCGACCGGCGCCACTGGCGATGGTTTCCGATTGCCCGGGTTTAGCGAAGGAACGTGTGGCCAGCCAGGCTTACATGCAGGGGCTGGCCGCCGAGGCTCGACTGACGAGTGAGAGCCGCACACTGTTGCGCTGCGGCAATGAGCCGAACGGTGCCTGTGGGCCGCTTGGTAGGTGACCCACAGACACCGCGTTGGCTTCCAATCAGTCTGCCGAAGCACCACGTGGCGAGGAAGTCGATCCTGAACTCGTCGACGTGGAAGACGACGACCCGCCCCCAGCCGCGCCCGAGCTCGACTTCTTCCCTGCGGCAGGCTTTTTCATCGGCGCCGACGTGCCCACCTTCTTTTTCAGCTTCTCGGCAGCACCGTTCACCGCCCCGTTCACTGCCGCTTTGATCCCGTCGCGGGGTCCATCGTTTCCACGCACACGCTCCCGATCGGTTTTGACGCCGCCATGAGCAGCAGCCGGCCCCGCCGATCTGTCCAGCTTGCGCGCCGGCCGCGAGTCAGCCTTCGTCGTGGTGGCCTCGGGTGTGGTCGTGGTGTCTTTGGCAGCGACAACCTCGTGGGTAGGCATCTGCTGCGCGTTTGGAGCCGGCGCCACCCTTGTCGATGTGAGCTCAGATGACATCGGTGCCGCTGCCGGTCCAGAGTCACGCGCAACGGACGCCGTCTCGGTTTGCAGCGACTGGGTTGTGGCCGCATTGGTTCCGCCGAGACGGTCAGTCAACTCTTTGAAGCGTTGACTTGCCTGCAGAGTCGCGGATGCCAGGGCATCCACCATCGATCCATACTGCTGTGTCGACAAGTTCGACACCTGTTGCGCAGCAGGACTGATGACCGCGTCGTAGATCGGCGTGAGCCCTTGACCCACAGCTACCGCTGGATCCCTGACACCCAGGACCGCCGATGCCAACCCCGATACGGAGATCAATTGCGTTGGCATGATGTCACCGACCGGGATCAGGTCAGCCGGAATGAAACCCACCGACCCACTGCCGGTCGGGGCGGATCCGACCTGGACAGGCGAGATCAAGCTGACGCCGTACAGCGAGGGCGCGGTGTAGCCAACTCCGCTGGGCCCCAGGGTGAAACCGCCGAGTGAGTACACCACCGGCACCGGCACAGGGCCGGTCAACGGAGTCTGGATCACAAGCATGTTCTGCCCGTTATTCAGATTGATCCCGTCAGCCCCGACGTAGTTGCCCGTAGTCAGGTTCAGGTTGGTGGCCCCAAAACCCAACCCGGGCAACGCCATATTCGAGATGGTCGCCCCCACCGGCACATAGAGTCCATTAGCGCTGGGCAGCACCGCCGACACCCCAAAGACGCCAGCCTGTCCCAGCCCACCAGGCGCTTGCAGACCAACGGCCCCCATGGGCAACGACACCACAAGATCACTCGGACTGGACTGGTCGGAAACGGCCAACGTAGGTGCCGATGCCCACCAACCCGCGGCAGCATCAAGCGGCAACCTGTAGATCCCCTGAGCCACCGGCAGGTTTGCCGTAATCGACGGGGAACCCGGCGTGTGAACATAGGTGTTCGACACCGACGTCGCGCCCCCAATCCCGAGGACGGGCCACTCGAATCCCGAGTGATACGTCCGCTGGGTCGCCTCCAAGCCAGGAATGAGTTCGCTCAGCGGCGGGACGCTACCGACGATCCACTCCACGCCCGGGACGTTGAAGATCGCGTCCAAGCCATCAGCAACGCCGACCAGCATGTCCGCTCCGGGCAGCGACGTCGGCACCGGCAGCGTCGCGAAGCCTTGCCCCGGAATGTTGACCTGCGGAACGACCCCGGGCACCGCCGTGGGCATCGGCATCTGCGCGACCGCCCGCACCACCTCCGGGAACTTCGAGATGTCGGTCATGTCAACTTTCTGGCTGCTGGCACTAAACGAGGGCAGCAAGCCATGTGCATCCGCAGCCAACGGAGCCCAGAAGCTGTTGAACGCCTCTGTGGCCTGGGTAGCGCCAACCACCGCGTTGTCGATGGCATGTGAATACGCCGACACATCCTCGGCGTACTTCGGCGGCGCGGCAACCGCGGTGCCGGCCTGTCCCAACAATCCGACGGTGGCCGTGGCGAACACCCCGATGCCGGTCACCGACCGCCGCATTACGACTTTCCTGTTTTTCTTCTTTTTCCTACTGGCCATAGCCAGCTCCTTTCATGTTGAGGGTTCGCTCGTAACGAACCCGGTTCACAGGCAGGCGGATTCCAGGAAAACCTGAACCGCCGACACCAAAAACTCAGTGCAACAATCGATTTAGACACCATCGGGCGGCGAGCACCTTGCCGTCAGCAGCGAGTGCAGATACACGGCCCAACACCTCGCAAGCCAAACCGACGGCCACGACAGGCTGCGCTATGCCGCTGAGGTGTGGTCCCGGTCCGGTGACACGAGCGCTAACGGCCCCGTGTCGCAACGGCGGTGACCGACTGTCCACTCGACACGAAACTAACCGCCGGAGGCTTCACGGCGGACTCGTCTCGAGCCTGCAATCAGCTAGGTGATAATCGAATACATCTCGGCCGGAACTGATTCCGGATGACCGCCGGGGACCGACTTCACAGCCTCGCCTAACCACGTCACCCTCGGGCGACCGTGCGATGCCTCGACCGTGCCGTTCACCTGATCAACGTCGAGCGTGCGGGCCATCCTGGTCCCACGCACACTCTCGCGTGTCAGCCCGGCCACCCCCANGCCGGGGACCGACTTCACAGCCTCGCCTAACCACGTCACCCTCGGGCGACCGTGCGATGCCTCGACCGTGCCGTTCACCTGATCAACGTCGAGCGTGCGGGCCATCCTGGTCCCACGCACACTCTCGCGTGTCAGCCCGGCCACCCCCCCCCGGGGCAGCCACCGGCGTCCGGGCAGCGGCCTACGTGACGTTCTTCGTGCCCGCCATGACAGTTCCCTTTCGTCATTGAAAGCCCGCTCGTGACGAGCCCTCCCGAAATGCGCGAATACAACGTGAATCTCACGCAATTCGCTGAACAGGAAGATACGGCGCGAACCTACGCGGGGTCTTACGACAAACCACCAGGCGGAGCAACCAATCACAGAGGCAGCCTTTAAAGCTGACCGACACCACCTTCTCGCGCCTCCGTGAACCTTTCCCGGTTCACGCTGATAATAACAGAACGGACCGCCCAATTCCAATAGGAGACGCCATTTATGTAGATACTCTACTCAATCCATGGGGTGACTTCCCCAGCTCCGGCCGATAGGCCGAGAACCGGACGGGCCGTACAACACAGCCCGACCCGGCCGCACCGCCGACAGTGAACGTGAGCTCCGCTAAATGTGCAGCTAGAACCGCTCTTCTCAGTGGGTATCAGGCCGGAGAAGCCGTCATCCGACCGACGAAGAAAACCACCACAGCACCCCGCGCGACGGCGTACCCGGACCCCAAATGCCATCTACGAGCGCAGGCTCGGCAACCAAAGCGACAACCCGCCAGCGAGTGAAATCACGTGCGTTGCAACGCATCACAAACACCGACATAATCCATTCGACGATATCGACATAACTCAAATGCCGACCCATTACGTGAACCCATTGAATTACCGAAATAGGCTAATAAGCTAAACTAACACCAGTCCATTTACTATTCCACTTTCCGCCTGTAAATCGAAAATTTGCTACAACAGCCACCCAATCGTGACCACATCCCGGACGGAACCTCTGACGTCTCCCAAGTTGGAATCCCCGCAGGTGAAAACGAATCAATGAAGCGAAATCCACTGACACGCAACCAGTTACATAGGCCGAGCACTCAGCACACTTGCGCAATGCCGCGCAGCTCGCTTGGTATGAGTTTGAGTAGTCGTCCACCGACTCCTGCGCGGTGTCAGGAAGGGATTGTCAATGAACCCTCTCGAGGGACCTGAGTGTTGAAGCGCTCTGGTACTTCTGACACGTCCCAGAGGTGTTGTTGTGTTTGTGCGTTATGGCGGACCCGTGGCGCTCAGCGCCGCTGCTGCACATAACACGTTGCTGTATTGTCAGTAATCTGAACACCTTTCGAGTGCCACTGTGCTCCGCGGTAGGATTCGGCGGCGCACTGATCGGCTCCGGGCTGGCGGTGGCGCTGATCGCGATGTGGGGTTTCCGCCGTGGCGAGCGCTGGGTGTGGTGGACGTTGTTGACCGGGTTCGTCGCCGGCACGCTTCCGGCCCTGGCCGTGCACTACGCGATCGGCTACACCACCTTCATCCACCTGCTGCCGGTGTATGTGCTGATGATGGCCACCGTGGCCGCGCTGGTACTGTCCCGGCCCTACCTGACGGCTGCCCCGCCTCAGCGCGGGCCGAACTGACGATCGCCCGCGTCACCGAGACCCGGGACGATGTAGGCGATCTCGTTGAGTCCTTCGTCGATGGTCGCGGTGATCAACCGCATCTCGGGAGCGACCTCCTCCAACGCCGCGATCCCCTGCGGCGCACACACCACGCAGACCGCGGTGATGTCGAGGGCCTTGCGATCCTTCAGCAGGCCGATGGTGTGCGCCATCGATCCGCCCGTCGCCAGCATGGGGTCGAGCACGAACACCGACCGCGTGCTCAGGTCGTCGGGCAGCGACGCCAGATACGGCGTCGGCTGAAACGTCGCCTCGTCGCGGGCCATTCCGACGAAACCGACCTGCGCCTCGGGGATCAGGGCGTGCGCCTGGTCCACCATGCCGAGCCCCGCCCGTAGCACCGGGACCAGCAGCGGCGGGTTCGCCAGCCGCGACCCGATGGTGTCGGTCACCGGTGTGCGCACCGCGATCTTCTCGCACGCCGCGTCCCGGGTGGCCTCGTACACCAGCATCATCGTCAGATCGCGCAGCGCCGCACGGAACCCCGCGTTGTCGGTGCGCTCGTCGCGCAGCGTGGTCAGCCGCGCGGCGGCCAGAGGGTGGTCGACGACGCGTACATCCATGCGCCGACCTTATCGGTCGACGACGCTGCGGTGCACCTGACCGGGGGTTGTGCCGGCTCGTGGCCACCTGAAACCACGGACTACGAACCACGGGTTTTCAAGGGTCCGCGATCAGGGATCGAGAGCGAGTCTGAAATGGCGTCACCCTGCCCCCCACTCTGGAGATCTGATCATGACGAAGGTCGTAGTCATCGGCGGTTCCGGGCTCATCGGCTCGAAACTCGTGCACAAACTCGGACAGCACGGCCATCGGGCCGTCTCAGCAGCCGGGTCGACCGTCGTCGACGCCGTCCGATGACGCTCCTCACCGACACCGAGGACGCGTTGATCGAGTCCGACGCGCAGCTGGCGGCCCGGTTCGCCCGCGATGCCATGCCCTTCCAGATCGTCCTGTTGCGCGCAGCCCGCCGGCTGACACACAGCCAGGCCGACGCCGAAGACCTGGTGCAGGACACCCTGATGAACGCCTATGCCGGCTTTCGACGCTTCGAGCCGGGCAGCAACCTGCGCGCCTGGTTATTCCGGATCCTGCACAACCGGTGGATCAGCACGCACCGGATGAAGCAGCGGCGACCGGATGCCTTTCCCGTCGCCGAGCTCACCGACAGTGACATGTTGGGCAACGCACGTCACTCCCCGACCGCCGAGCGATCCGCCGAGGACCGTGCGCTCGACCTGTTCTGCGACGACCGTATCCGGGATGCCGTGTCGACGCTGCCGGAGGGATTCCGAACGGTGTTGTACTACGCCGATATTCAAGGACTCACCTACGCCGAGACCGCGACCCTGATGGAAATCCCGGTGGGAACTGTGATGTCGCGAATCTCCCGTAGCCGCGAACGGCTTCGAGACGCCTTGGCCGATGTCGCCGACGACCGCCGGCCTACACGCGAAGACGCCGACACCCCATGTGTCGCGTGACCAACCCACGGAAGGAAACCATGGAACTCGACGGATACCACGCGCTGGTCACCGGTGGGACGGCCGGTATCGGGCTGGCCTGCGCCGACCTGCTGGCCCGGGCCGGCGCGACGGTGACGATCACCGGCCGTGACGAGCAGCGCGGGAGTGCGGCCGCGGCCTCACTCGGCGCACAGGTGCGATTCGTCGCCGCCGACCTGGCCGATCTGGATTCGGTGAATTCCCTTGCCCGGCAGTGCGATCACCTCGACATCCTGGTCAACAACGCCGCCGCGTTCCCCGGTGCGCTCACCGTCGAACAGGACGTCACGTCCTTCGAGCAGACCTTCGACACCAATGTGCGGGGCACCTACTTCCTGGTGGCCCAACTGGTCGGCGGCATGCTCGAGCGGGGCCGGGGCAGCATCGTCAACGTCACATCGATGGTCGCGTCCAAGGGCGTGCCCGGCGCGTCGGCGTACAGTGCCTCCAAGGCCGCGGTGGAATCGCTGACCCGTACTTGGGCAGCCGAATTCGGTTCCGGCGGCGTGCGGGTCAACAGTGTGGCACCGGGCCCGACGCGCACCGAGGGCGTCGCGGCCCAGTGGGGCGACACCAATGAGGAACTGGGCCGCGCGCTGCCACTGGGCCGCACCGCCACTCCCGAGGAGATCGCGCACGCGGTGTTGTTCCTGTGCTCTCCGCGGGCGGCATTCATCACCGGTTCGACGCNCCGCGGGTGCCGCGGCCGAGGCGGCCGCCCTGGCCGACCGTGCGCAGGCACTGAGTCTGGCGGCCAGAGATGCGGGCTCGGCCGTCGCGGAGGCGGCGGCCCGGCTGCAGGCCATCATCGACCGCTTCGAGGCGCGCATCGCGGCTCTGGCGCCGCAGCTCGACGAGCCGGGGGTGGCGCAGCAGCTGAGGGCCGAGGCAGAGGCCGCGGTCAGCGAGGCCTCGGCCGTCGTCGACGAGCTCCGCGCCGAGCTGGACCACCAGGCCGGTGCCGTCACCACAGGCTCGGGTGGCTTCCCGGCGGCCTCCGGAGTTTCGCCGGCCGGCCCGGGATTCTCCGGCGGCGCACCCTCCGCCGCACCGGTCAGCGGCTGGGGCAGGACGGCCGATCTGCCGGCCGGGTCGGGGACCTATCGCTCGGAAGCGGTCGTCGGGCTGCGCGATCCGGGCATGTTCGGTGACGGGGTCGCGGTGCGGTTGCCCGACGGCAGCACCGCCACCGCACCCAACGCCGTTGCGGCCAGCGCCGTCCGGCATGCGCTGACCCAACTTGGCGTGCCCTACCGTTGGGGTGGCACCACGCCGGGCGTCGGTCTGGACTGCAGCGGGCTGACCCAGTGGGCGTATCACGAAGCCGGACTGGACATTCCGCGATTGGCCCAGGAACAGGACATCGGCAAGGCCGTCTCGGCGGCAACCCTGCGCCCCGGTGATCTGGCGGTCTGGGACGGCCACGTGGCGATGATCGTCGGCGAAAACACCATGATCGAGGCCGGCGATCCGGTGAAGCTCTCCCCCGTCCGCACGACGAATGCCGGCCAGGGATTTCAGGGGTTCTGGCGGCCCACCGTCTGAGCCCCTGCCGCCGAACCGGAGACAACCTGACCGGGCGCCCAGGGCACCCCACTAGGCTGTGCCGCATGGCTGCTGACATCGTGCCGATCCGGCTCGGGTTGACCAAGGGCGACCTCTACACATTGTGGGCTCCGCGCTGGCGGGATGCCGGCGACGAGTGGGAGGCCTTCCTGGGCGAAGGTGACGCGCTCTATGCCTTCGAATCGGTCGCTGACCTGACGGCGTTCGTCCGCACCAACACCGACAACGACCTGGCCGACCACCCGACGTGGGACAAGCTGACGGCGGCCAATGCGCACCGCCTGCAGCCGGCCGAGGACCGTGAGTACGACATCGTCGGGGTGCCCGATGTGGTCGCCGAGAAGCCGACCGAGGAGTCCATCGAGTCCCTGCACCGCACCCTGGTGGTGGTGTCCTCGATCGGCTCGGTGTGCGAGCTCGCGGCCATCAGCAAGTTCTTCAACGGCAACCCGGTGCTCGGCACGCTCGGCGGCGGGATCGACAGCTTCACCGGCCGGTCGGGGCGCAAGCGCTGGGGCGAGATCGAGGCGGTGATCGCCCGCGGTTGGGACGGCGTGCTCGACGCCATCGACGAGATCGTCACCATCCCCGAGGACATCGACGACGACGCGGTCAAGAAGGCCGAGGCCGAACTCGAGGCGGACGCACCCGAAGAGGACGAGGACGACCTCACGGCCGACAGCGACGACGCCGAGGCCTCCGAGGACGAGGACGACGACGCGGCCGCCGAGCCGGTGCGCAGCGCCGCGGATTCCGCCGTCCTGGGTGATGACGTCGACTTCTGGCTGAAGGTCGGCATCGATCCGGTCCGCATCATGACCGGGTCGGGCACCGTCTACACGCTGCGCTGCTACCTCGATGACGAGCCGGTGTTCCTCGGCCGCAACGGGCGCATCAGCGTGTTCAGCTCCGAGCGTGCCCTGGCCCGCTACCTGGCCGACGAGCACGATCACGACCTGTCGGATCTGGCCACCTACGACGACATCCGGACCGCGGCCACCGACGGCTCGCTGCGCGTCGACGTCTCCGAGGAGAACGTCTACGTCCTGTCCGGCATCGCCGATGACATCGCCGACGGGCCCGATGCGGTCGACCATGACCAGCTGGAACTGGCCGTCGAATTGCTGCGCGACGTCAGCGACTACTCCGAGGACAAGACCGTCGACGAGACGCTGGCCGACACCAAGGCCCTCGGCAAGTTCGTCAACTACGTGCTGGGTGACGACAAGGCCCGGGCGCCCGAGACCCCGTACGCCGAGGCCGTCGAGCAGTGGGAGGCGCTGGAGCGCTTCGTGGAGTCGCGCCTGCGCGCGGAGTAGCCGATGAGTTCTGGCCGCTCGGGCGGTCAGAACACTCATGACCGCATCGACCGGCCTTTCCACCCACACCGTCACGGTGGCGGGCGCCCGCTTGCACTACGACGTGCGCGGAGACGGCCCGCTGTTGCTGATCCTCGGCGCGCCGATGGCCGCCGCCGAATTCGCGCCGCTGGCGCACGCGCTGGCCGGCGACCACACCGTGGTGACGGCCGACCCGCGCGGCATCGCCCGCAGTACTGTCGACGATCCGACGGAGAACTCCATCCCCGAACGCCGGGCCGACGACGTCGCCGCGATCCTCGACGATCTGGGCGCCGACTCAGCGGATGTGTTCGGTTCGTCCGGCGGGGCGGTGACGGGTCTGTCGTTGGTGGCCCGCCACCCGGACCGGGTGCGCACCCTCGTCGCGCACGAGCCGCCGTTGCTCGAGTTGCTACCCGACGCCGCCGAGCAGCGCGCCGCCACCGAAGACATCATCGCCACCTTCNCCAGCCGTGGTGACGGCCGACCCGCGCGGCATCGCCCGCAGTACTGTCGACGATCCGACGGAGAACTCCATCCCCGAACGCCGGGCCGACGACGTCGCCGCGATCCTCGACGATCTGGGCGCCGACTCAGCGGATGTGTTCGGTTCGTCCGGCGGGGCGGTGACGGGTCTGTCGTTGGTGGCCCGCCACCCGGACCGGGTGCGCACCCTCGTCGCGCACGAGCCGCCGTTGCTCGAGTTGCTACCCGACGCCGCCGAGCAGCGCGCCGCCACCGAAGACATCATCGCCACCTTCAACCGGGACGGGATGTTCGCGGCGTGGGGCAAGTTCATGGCCAACGCGGGCTTCGACATCCCCTCCGCCTCACCGGAGATGCCCGAGCCCGGCGATCAGGATCTGCGTGACGCGGCGCATTTCTTCAACCACGAGCTGCGGGCCACCACTCGCTACCTGCCCGACGTCGAGGCGCTCGAGAACGGGCGGGTGGTGCTCGGCCTCGGCGAGGAGTCCGGTCGCCTGCTGACTCGTCGGACCACCATCGCGCTGGCCGATCTGTTGGGTGCGCGTCCGGTGATGTTCCCCGGCGACCATGGCGGATTCATCGACGCCCCAGGGGCTTTCGCGGACACCCTGCGAGCGGTGCTCAACCGACCAGGACGGCGTACCGGGGCTTGATCACCTCGTCGATGATGGCAAGCCGTTCGTCGAAGGGGATGAACGCCGACTTCATCGCGTTGATGGTGAACCGCTCCAGATCACTCCAGCCGTAGCCGAAGGCCTCGACCAGGCGCAGCATCTCCTGGCTCATGGTGGTGTCGCTCATCAGCCGGTTGTCGGTGTTGACGGTGACGCGGAACCGCAGCCGCGCCAGCCGGTCGAACGGGTGCTCGGCGATGCTCGGCGCCGCCCCGGTCTGCACATTGCTGCTGGGGCACATCTCGAGCGGAATGCGCTTGTCGCGCAAGATCGCCGCCAACCGGCCGAGCTGCTGAGTCCCGTCCTCGAGTTCGGTGATGTCGTCGACGATGCGCACCCCATGCCCGAGGCGGTCGGCCCCGCAGAACGCGATGGCCTCGTGGATCGACGGGAGGCCGAACGCCTCACCGGCGTGAATCGTGAAGCGCGCGTTGTTGCCTCGCATGTACTCGAACGCATCGAGGTGACGGGTGGGTGGGTAGCCCGCTTCGGCCCCGGCGATGTCGAATCCGACAACGCCCTTGTCCCGGAACCGGATTGCCAGCTCGGCGATCTCCCGTGAGCGGGCCGCGTGACGCATCGCGGTGACCAGGCAGCGCACGGTGATGGTGCGTCCCTCGGCCGCGGCCGCCTTCTCGCCGTCGGCGAAGCCGGCCAGCACCGCGTCGACCACGTCGTCGAGGGAGAGCCCGCGGTCGATGTGCAGTTCCGGTGCGAACCGGATCTCGGCATAGACCACGTTATCCGCGGCCAGGTCCTCGACGCACTCATGGGCGACGCGATGCAATGCCTCCGAAGTCTGCATGACCCCGACCGTGTGGGCGAACGGCTCCAGGTAGCGCTCCAGCGACCCACTGTGCGCGGCGGTGCGGAAGAACGTGGCCAGCTCACCGACCTCGGTGGCGGGCAGGTCGTCGTATCCGAGCTCACCGGCCAGGTCGAGCACGGTGGCCGGTCGCAGGCCACCGTCGAGGTGATCGTGCAGCAGGGCCTTGGGAGCGTGCTGGATCTTGTCCAGACTCAGCGGCGTACTCATATCCCCATCATCCCCACGTTCGGCCCGATCGGTCCCCAGATCGGTGGGTGTTCAGCCACCGTTCTTCCGGCCGGGCGGCGACGCCGGACCCTAGACCTCGACCAACAGCCGGGTGCGGAACAGGTCGAGCACCTGATCGAGGGCGGCCCGGGTGGGCTGCCCGGGTTCGTCGATCAGGTGCTCGGTGAGCACCGAGTGCGGGGGCATGGTGCCGGCCGGATTGGCGTCGGCGTCGTCGAGATCGACCGCGACGAATGCCTCGCCGAGCTGTTCGCGCAGGTACTCGAAGCGTTCCGCGGGCACCAAGCGGTCGCCGGTGAACCGCAGCCCCAGCACCGAAAGGCCTCGGGCGCAGCGCTGCTTGACGACGGCCAGATCTTCCGGGGAGATGTCGATCGACCGGCGGTGGGCGGCGGTCACGCCGAACGGCAACGACGGCTGCGACAGCACCGGGGCGAGCAGCACGTCGTCGGTGGCCATCGCCAATGCGTAGCCGCCGGTGAAGCACATCCCGACCGCGCCGACCCCGGGCCCGCCGCATCGCTCGTGCTCGTGGCGGGCCAGCGCCCGCAACCAGTCGATGACCGGAGAGGTGCGGCCGGTGGCCATGGTGACGAATTCCCTGCTGACGCACAGCGGCACCAGCGTGGTGACAGCGCTGACCGCCGTCCCGATCAGACCGTGCGCATCGGGGTTCGGATCGCGCCCGGGAACACCGAACAGGTGGGGAAGAACTGCGGTGCAACCGATTTCGCTGACGCGACGGGCGAAGTCGAGGACCTTGGGCGTGATGCCGGGCACTTCGGCCATGATGATCACGGCCGGACCGTCGCCGCGCCGGTACACCGTGCGGGTCTTGGCTTGGTGGGTGAACTCGGATCGCTCGAAGTCGGCGAGATCGTCGTCAGGCACCCTGACGTGTCTAGCAGTTCGATGCGCCACGGTCCAGAGCGGCGATCCCGGCAGGCTAGAGCCGGTCGATGATCAGCGGCCGCGGCGCGGCAGCGGCATCGTCGACGGTCCAGGCACCGTCGAGCTCGGCGAGTGCGCCGGGCAGCCGATCGGCCGTCTCCGTGTAGAGGGTGAACAGGGTTTCCCCCGAGGCCACCGGCTCACCGGGCTTGCGATGGATCCGCACCCCCGCACCCAGTTGCACGGGTTCGCCCGGCTGGGCCCGCCCGGCGCCCAGGCGCCAGGCCGCCATCGCCACTCCCATGGCGTCGAGATCGCCCATGACACCGCCATGAGAGGCGGTCACCGTCTCGGTGGCCGACCCGAGGGGCAGTGGCCGGCTCAGGTCGCCGCCCTGGGCGGCGATCAGGGCGCGGAACCGGTCCATCGCGCTCCCGTCACGCAGGGTCTCGGCCGGGTCGGTGCCGTCGACTCCGGCGACCTCGAGCATCTCCCTGGCCAGCGCCAGCGTCAGCTCGACCACGTCGGCCGGGCCGCCGCCGGCCAATATCTCCAGTGATTCGGTGATCTCGACGGAATTGCCGACGGTCAGCCCAAGCGGGCAGTTCATGTCGGTGAGGAGCGCCCGAGTCGGCACGCCGTAGGAATTGCCGAGGCCGATCATGATCCGGGCCAGTTCGCGGGCGTCGGCCTCGGTCTTGAGAAATGCGCCGCGCCCCACTTTCACGTCGAGCACCAACGCACGTGCCCCCTCGGCGAGCTTCTTGCTCATCACCGAGCTGGCGATCAGCGGCGTCGAGTCGACGGTGGCGGTGATGTCGCGCAAGGCGTAGATCTTGCGATCGGCGGGAGCGAGTTCGCCGGCGGCGAAGATCGCGCCGCCGACCTCGGAAAGTTGCCTGCGGATACGGTCTTTGGATAGTTCGCCGGTGAAGCCGGGGATCGATTCCAGTTTGTCCAGAGTGCCGCCGGTGTGCCCGAGCCCGCGGCCCGAGGCCTGCGGAACGGTGGCGCCACAGGCCGTCACGACCGGCAGCAGCGGGATGGTGATCTTGTCCCCCACCCCGCCGGTGGAGTGTTTGTCCACCAGCGCCGCGGGTCGGTCCGAGGAACCCGGGCGATGCAGATCGGTGAAGTCGAACCGCTCCCCCGATGCCACCATGGCGGCGGTCCAGCGGGTGGTCTCGGCCACCGTCATGCCGTTGAGGAAGATCGCCATCAGCAGGGCCGACATCTGTTCGTCGGCGACTCGTCCGTGGGTGTAACCGTCGATCACCCAGTCGATGGCGTCGTCGGACAACACACCGCCGTCACGTTTGACCCGGATGACCGACGGGGCGTCGAGATTCGTTACGGCACTTGAGCCCTCGCGCGATGTTTGAATGGCGATTCCTACCTTCCTGAGTCGATCACTAGACCTGTCAGCAGAGCCCGCATGGCCCACTCGAAATCGTCGTCCTGCGGCGGTGCACCCTGCAGGTGCCCGAACGGGTGCCGGCTCAGCAGGTGTCCGATGAGCAGGCGCCACAACGCACGATAGACCCGGCGTGCGGTCGGCTCATCGAGCCCGATCTCGTCGAACAACCGCATGCAGCGGTCGACGATCGGCTGCGCGGAGGACACCGCGTACTCGCCCTCGGCGATGATGTGCGCGCCCCACGGATGGGCCGTCAGGTAGTCCCGCATGGCCAGCCATTGCGCCACCAGCCGGTCCATCGCCGTGCCATCGGCATCCACCAGGGGGTAGCCGCCGGCCAGATCCTCGGCCAGCAGAGTGAGCAACTGCCCGCGGTCGGTGATGTGGCGATACAGCGAGGCGGCGCCGGTCCCGAGTTCTCGCGCGATCCGCCGGCAGGTCACCTCGGCCAGCCCTTCTTCGTCGGCGATTCGCCACGCGACGGCGGTGATCGAGGCCCTGTTCAGCGCCGGACGGCCGGCCCCGCCGGTCACGTAGGCCCCATTGCGAACGGCGTTCGCGTTAGGCTGCCACCGGTTGCGAACACCGTTCGCAACCGCCCGCCAGCAGCACCGACAAGGAGATCCATGGACGACGTCATCGCCTGCCAGCATGCCCGATCGAGCAGCACGCGTCAGCAGTCGACGCGGGTGCTGACAGCGGTGGCCGCGGTGGTGGTCTCCTACGGGCTCATGCAGACCATGCTGGTGCCGACGATCGGCGTCTTGCAGCGCGATCTGAACACCAGCACGGGCGCCGCGTCGTGGGCGGTGCTGTCGGCCATGTTGCTGGCGAGTGCGGTCATCACGCCGCTGGCGGGGCGGCTGGGCGACCGATACGGCACCCGCAGGGTGCTGCTGTGGATGCTGTCGGCGTATCTCGTGGGCACGGTGGGCGCGATCGCCGCGCCGAACATCGGCACGCTCATCGCCTGCCGGGCAGTGCAAGGTGTCGGCCTCACACTGCTGCCGTTGTCCTTCGCGATCCTGCGGTACGCACTGCCCGCCGAGCGCGTGCATCTGGGGCTCGCGCTGACCTCGGGCTTGATCACCGGCACCGCTGGGCTCGGGTTGCTCATCGGCGGCGTGGTGGTGGATCACGCCTCGTGGCGCTGGTTGTTCGCGATCGGGGCGGCGCTGGTGCTCGTCGCGTTGGCGACCAGCATGCGCTGGATCCCCGAGAACCCCGAACGCCATCCCGGCCGACTCGATCTGCCGGGCACCGCTTTGATGGCAGCCGGCCTCATCGCCGGGCTCATCGCGATCACCCAGGGACCGGCATGGGGCTGGGCATCGCCGTGGACGCTGGGCCACCTGGGCGCCGCCCTGCTGTGCCTGCTCGCCTTCGCCGTGGTCGAGCTTCGCGTCACCGACCCCGTGGTGGATCCGGCACTGATCACCGAGCGACCGCTGGCCGCAGCACATCTGGGCGCGCTGCTGCTCGGCGTCAATCAGTTCGCCGTCTATGTGCTCGTGCCCAAGTTGGCGGTGTTGCCCGCCGATCCCGGCTTCGGTTTGTCAGTCACCGGGGCCGCCCTGGTGCTGTTGCCCGGCACCCTGCTGACGGTGCCGGCGAGCTGGGCGACGCCATGGCTCGAACGCCGCACCGGAACGGGCGGCCCGCTGGTGGCCGGGCTGGGGATCGCCGGCACCGGCACCGCCGCGCTCGCACTCGCTCATGCCGAGGTCTGGCAGACGGTGTTGAACTACGGGATCGCCAGTGTCGGATGGGGACTGGCGATGGCGTCGCTGCCGCGGATGGTCAACGCCGCGTGCCCGCCGGCCCAGAGCGGCAGCGCCAACGGCATCAACACGGTCGCGCGCACGGTGGGCGGCGCGGTCGGCGGCCAGCTCGCCGCAGCGCTACTGGCGAGTAACACCGCCGGCGCTTCCGAGGCTCCGACGAGTCAGGGCTTCGCGCTTGCTTTCATGATCGCCGCCACGGCCGCGGCAGCAGGCGTCGTGGCGGTGTTGCTGCCGACCTTCCGCGACCGCCACAGCCGCCGGAGTCGTTGAACCGCTTGGCGTTACCGCCGGTCCAGGTCATCGGGACCGAACGCATCCGGAAGCAGTTCACGCAGCGGTCGGGGCCCGGACGGATGGTCGATGAGAAGCTCCGGGCCACCGTGCTCCAGCAACACCTGCCGGCACCGTCCGCACGGCATCAGCGGGCCGCCGTCGGGGCCCACGCACGACAGTGCGAGCAGCCTCCCCCCGCCTCCGGAATGGAGGGCGCAAGCCACAGCGCACTCGGCACAGAGACCTAGGCCATATGAGACATTCTCCACATTGCATCCGGTGACGACGCGACCGTCGTCGACGAGAGCGGCCGCCCCCACCGAAAAGCCGGAATAGGGCGCATATGCGTGCCGAGAAACATCACTTGCCTTGTCGCGCAACATGTTCCAGTCGATTTCCACAGTCATGCGCCACCCGCGACCATCGGCTCTGAATGCATTCCGAAACCCCAATTCCCGGCCGCTGCATTAAGATAGGTAAGCCTAACTTACCCTTGTTTGGCGGCCTGAATACCTCAACCGTAATTCGTTCGCCACTACAAATGGGTTTAGAGTCGCCCCGAGGTTTGGGGCTAATTCGACAGGCCGCCCCAGACGTCCACCGATGGCGTTGGAGGGACCGATGAGTACTCAGACGGAGGTACCGGCTCCGCAACCCAGGAAAACACGACGGCGCACCCTCTATCGCGGTGATCCGGGAATGTGGTCCTGGGTGCTGCACCGTATTACCGGTGCCACGATTTTCTTCTTCCTATTCGTGCACGTCCTCGACACCGCGTTGGTGCGGGTGAGCCCGCAGGCCTACAACGCGGTCATCGAGACGTACAAGACCCCGATCGTCGGATTGATGGAGATCGGCCTGGTCGCCGCGGTGCTGTTCCACGCACTGAACGGCATCCGCGTCATCCTCATCGACTTCTGGCAGCAGGGTCCCCGCTACCAGCGGCAGATGCTCGCCGTCGCCGCAGGCGTCTTTGCCGTGGTTCTCATCGCAGCACTAGGAGTTATGGGCATGCACATGGTGGAGCGGTTCCTGTGAGCGCGCCAGGAGCAGGCGAATCCCGCCTGGGACGCCCGGCACCGGTGATGGAACGCGAGCACGACCGGCCGGCGGCGCTGGATCACCCCCGCGCGCCCCGTCGTCCCCGCGGCATTCCGTACTTCGAGAAGTACGCCTGGCTGTTCATGCGGTTCTCGGGCCTGGCGCTCGTGTTCCTCGCCCTCGGCCACCTGTTCATCATGCTGATGTGGCAGGACGGCGTGTACCGCATCGACTTCAACTACGTCGCGCAGCGCTGGGCCTCGCCATTCTGGCAGATCTGGGACATGGCACTGCTGTGGCTGGCGATGATCCACGGCGCCAACGGCCTGCGCACCATCATCGGTGACTACGCCCGCAAGAACGTCACGAAGTTCTACCTGAACTCGCTGCTGCTGCTGGCGACAGGGTTCACGCTGGTGCTGGGCACCTACGTCCTGGTCACCTTCGACCCGAATATTGGGGGTTAAGCCATGATTCAGGAACATCGCTACGACGTCGTCATCGTCGGCGCCGGTGGCGCGGGCATGCGCGCCGCCGTCGAGGCCGGACCGCGGGTCCGCACGGCCGTGCTGACCAAGCTGTACCCGACGCGTTCGCACACCGGTGCGGCCCAGGGCGGCATGTGCGCCGCGCTGGCCAACGTCGAGGAAGACAACTGGGAGTGGCACACCTTCGACACCGTCAAGGGCGGCGACTACCTCGCCGACCAGGACGCCGTCGAGATCATGTGCAAGGAAGCCATCGACGCGGTGCTCGACCTCGAGAAGATGGGGATGCCGTTCAACCGCACCCCTGAGGGCCGCATCGACCAGCGCCGCTTCGGCGGCCACACCCGCGATCACGGCAAGGCCCCGGTGCGCCGGGCCTGCTACGCCGCCGACCGCACCGGCCACATGATCCTGCAGACGCTGTACCAAAACTGCGTCAAGCACGACGTGGAGTTCTTCAACGAGTTCTACGCGCTCGACATCGCGCTCACCGACACCCCGGCCGGCCCGGTGGCCACCGGCGTCATCGCGTATGAGTTGGCGACCGGGGATATCCACATCTTCCACGCCAAGGCGATCGTGTTCGCCACCGGCGGTTCGGGCCGGATGTACAAGACCACCTCCAACGCCCACACCCTGACCGGTGACGGCCTGGGCATCATCTTCCGCAAGGGACTTCCCTTGGAGGACATGGAGTTCCACCAGTTCCATCCGACCGGCCTGGCCGGCCTGGGCATCCTGATCTCCGAGGCCGTGCGCGGCGAGGGTGGCCGGTTGCTCAACGGCGAGGGCGAGCGGTTCATGGAGCGCTACGCGCCGACGATCGTCGACCTCGCACCGCGTGACATCGTGGCCCGGTCGATGGTGCTCGAGGTGCTCGAAGGACGCGGCGCCGGACCGAACAAGGACTACGTCTACATCGACGTGCGCCACCTCGGCGAGGACGTGCTGGAGGCCAAGCTTCCCGACATCACCGAGTTCGCCCGCACCTACCTGGGTGTGGACCCGGTCAAGGAACTGGTGCCGGTCTACCCGACCTGTCACTACGTCATGGGCGGCATCCCCACCACGGTCAACGGCCAGGTGCTGCGCGACAACACCAACGTCATCCCCGGCCTGTACGCCGCGGGTGAGTGCGCGTGTGTGTCGGTGCACGGCGCCAACCGGCTGGGCACCAACTCGCTGCTGGACATCAACGTGTTCGGCCGTCGCGCCGGCATCGCCGCCGCCGAGTACGCCGCCAACCACAACCACGTCGACCTGCCGGAGAACCCGGCCGACATGGTGGTCAGCTGGGTCGGGGACATCCTCTCCGAGCACGGCAACGAGCGCGTCGCCGACATCCGCACCGCCCTGCAGCAGTCGATGGACAACAACGCCGCGGTGTTCCGCACCGAGGAGACGCTGAAGCAGGCGCTGACCGACATTCACGCGCTCAAGGAGCGCTACGCCCGAATCACCGTGCACGACAAGGGCAAGCGCTACAACAGCGACCTCCTAGAGGCCATCGAGCTCGGCTTCCTGCTGGAGCTGGCCGAGGTCACCGTGGTCGGTGCGCTCAACCGCAAGGAATCCCGCGGCGGGCACGCGCGCGAGGATTACCCGAACCGCGACGACACCAACTACATGCGCCACACCATGGCTTACAAGGAAGGCACCGATCTGCTTTCCGACATCCGGCTGGACTACAAGCCCGTGGTCCAGACCCGGTACGAACCGATGGAACGGAAGTACTGACCCATGAGTGCCCCAGTCCTCGACAAGCCCGAAGCCGGCGATCCCGAACTGCCGCCCGTGCCCGACGGCGCGGTCATGGTCACGCTCAAGATCGCCCGGTTCGACCCGGAGAATCCCGACGCCGCAGGCTGGCAGAGTTTCCGCGTGCCCTGCCTGCCGTCGGACCGGCTGCTGAACCTGCTGCACTACGCCAAGTGGTACCTGGACGGCACGCTGACCTTCCGCCGCTCCTGCGCCCACGGGGTGTGCGGATCGGACGCCATGCGCATCAACGGCGTGAACCGGCTGGCCTGCAAGGTGCTGATGCGCGACCTGCTGCCGAAGAACCCCAAGAAGCAGCTGACCATCACCATCGAGCCGATCCGCGGCCTGCCCGTGGAGAAGGACCTGGTGGTGGACATGGAGCCGTTCTTCGACGCCTACCGCGCCGTGAAGCCGTTCCTGATCACCAGCGGCAACCCGCCCACCAAGGAGCGCATCCAGAGCGCCACCGACCGGGCCCGCTACGACGACACCACCAAGTGCATCCTGTGTGCCTGCTGCACCACCAGCTGCCCGGTGTACTGGAGCGAGGGGTCGTACTTCGGCCCCGCCGCGATCGTCAACGCGCACCGGTTCATCTTCGATTCGCGTGACGAGGCGGCCGCCGAGCGGCTGGACATCCTCAACGAGGTCGACGGCGTGTGGCGCTGCCGCACCACGTTCAACTGCACCGAGGCCTGCCCGCGTGGCATCCAGGTGACCCAGGCGATCCAGGAGGTCAAGCGCGCGTTGATGTTTGCGCGCTAGTCTCTCTGCCGAACGTGAAGAAGATCGCGAGATTTCCGGGAAATCTCGCGATCTTCTTCACGTTGGGGCCCCGGCCGCGTCCAGAGCCGCGCGGGTGCGGGCGATGATCATGCGTGGGCGACGACTCAACAGGTCATTGCCGACGCGGATGATGTTCCAGCCGAGCTCCCGATACTCCGCATCCTGATCGATGTCCCTGGTGCGTTGTCTCGGATCGGTCCAGTGCTGAATGCCGTCGTACTGAACGCCGACTTGCCATTCGGGCCAACCCATGTCGATGCGGCCCACCAGCTCACCCCAATGCCCGAACACCTCGATCTGCGTTTGCGTCGGCCGCATCCCCGCCTCGGTGAACAGCAACCGGAGTCTCGTCTCCTGCGGTGATTCGGCGCCGTAGTCCGCCAGGTTGAGCACCTGCCGCAGCTGCACCAGCCCACGCGCGCCTCGGTGGACATCGATGAGGGCTTGTACGTCAACAAGTTTCAGGTCGCAGGCCTGCAACAGGGCGTCCACCCGGACGACGGCGGTGGTCAATCCTGGCCTGCGGCCGAGGTCGAAAGCAGTCCTCGCAGGCGTCGTCGCCCGGATTCGCCGAACCACGCGGACTTCGTCGTCGGTCAATCGGTCGCTGTGCAGGACGATGCCTGCGGTCTTGTGCCGGCTTGAGTGGTTCAGCTCAGCGGGATGCTTGGCGTCGATCCATTTCGAACCAAGGAGCGCGGCCGCCGACAACCCGGCCACGGTTGCACGTCGCCCCGACCACAGCCAGGCCGCGACGGCCTTGTCGACCGGCGTCAGGACAGTGCCACACGGCACGTACACGTCCCGGTGCACCATGTCGTAGCGGGTGGTCAGCTGATATCGATTGAGCTTGCCCGCCGCGAGAACTTCAGAACCCAGAAACGGCATACGACTAGGACGCGGCGCAGCTCAGCGCGGTTCCAAGCTTCGCGAACGTGAACAAGATGGCGAGATTTGGCCGGGATCTGACGATCTTCTTCACGTTCGACCCAGACATCGCCGCAGACAATTGGGTATTTACCGAGACCCTGATTCCCAGTAAATTGTGGGGCATGCAGCCCACCCACCCGACCTACGAGAACCTGCTGGACGTGCTGTCCGAGGGCTCGGTACGGCGCCGCTTCGATCCCTACCTGGACATCGCGTGGGATTCAGCCGACATGGCCATGGACCCGAACGACCCGCGCTGGGCGCTCTCCCCGAACCTCGACCCGCTGGGCGCCACCGAGTGGTACCAGAGCCAGCCGCTGGAGCGGCAGATCGAGATCGGCCGCTGGCGCACGTTGAACACCGTCAAGGTCGGCGCCGCGTTCGAGAGCATCCTGATCCGCGGGCTGATGGCCTTCATCATGAAGCTGCCCAACAACTCCCCCGAGTTCCGGTATGCGCTGCACGAGATGACCGAGGAGTGCAACCACATCCAGATGTTCCAGGAGCTGGTCAACCGCTCGGGCACGGACGTGCCGGGCATGCGGCCGCTGTTCAACCGGCTCTCGCCGTACATCGGGCTGGTCGGCCAGTACTCCCCGACGGCCTTCATGGCCGGGATCCTGGCCGGTGAGGAGCCGATCGACCACTTCCAGAAGGGCATGATCCGCGAGGGCGCCCACCTGCCGCCGGCGGTGCTGCGCACCATGCAGATCCACATCGCCGAGGAGGCCCGGCACATCTCGTGGGCCAACGAATTCCTCAAGGTGCACATGCCCGAACGGTCGCGACGGATGAAAGCGTTCGCCACGGTGGCGTTCCCGCTGACCCTGCGCTGGCTCGCCCACGAGATCATGGCGTCGCCCAAATCGTTCCGCGAACAGTTCGACATCCCCAAAGAGGTGATGCGGCAGGCCTTCTGGCGCAGCCCGCACTCGCGCAAGATCATGGCCGGATACTTCGCCGAGACCCGCGCCCTCGCCGAGGAGCTCGGGTTGATGAACCGGGTCGGCCGCTGGATGTGGAAGCGCTGCGGCATCGCCGGCGAGACGGCGCGCTACCGCGGTGTGCCCGACCGTGAAGCATTGCTGATCCGCTGATGCCACACGTCATCACCCAATCCTGTTGCAGCGACGCATCGTGCGTGTACGCCTGCCCGGTCAACTGCATCCACCCCACGCCCGACGAGCCCGACTTCCACACCGCCGAGATGCTGTACATCGATCCGGTGGAGTGCGTCGACTGCGGCGCGTGCGTGACGGCATGTCCGGTGTCCGCGATCAAACACGACGGCTCCCTGAGCCCCGGCGAGACGATCTTCGCCGAGCTCAACGCCGACTTCTATGCCGAAACCCGACCCCGGCCCCTGCTGGCGCCGGTGGTTCCACCGCTGCAGGTGCGGGCTCCGGCCGCGCCGCGGGTGGCCATCGTCGGCTCGGGACCGGCCGCCATCTACGCCGCCGACGAGATCCTGACCATCCCCGGTGCCCGGGTCCGCATCTATGAACGGCTGGACCGGCCCTATGGGCTCGCGCGTTTCGGCGTGGCACCCGACCATCGGCGCACGCGGGCGGTCACCCGGCAGTTCGACGCCATCTGCGCGGACCCGCGCCTGGATTTGGTGACCGGCGTCGAGATCGGCACCGACGTCACCCACGAGCAACTGCTCGCCGAGCACGACGCCGTCATCTACGCCGTCGGCGCATCCGCCGACCGCGCGCTGGACATACCCGGTGCCGAGTCGACGGCCTCGGCCACCGCATTCGTCGGCTGGTACAACGGCCATCCCGATTACGCCGAGCGGTCCTTCGACCTGTCACACCCGCGGGCGGTGATCGTCGGCAACGGCAACGTCGCACTCGACGTCGCCCGGATCCTGACCATCGACCCCGCGCAGCTCGATGACACCGACATCGCACCACACGCACTGGAGGCGTTGCGCCACAGCGCGATCGAAGAGGTTCTCGTGGTCGGCCGGCGCGGACCGGCCGAGTCCGCGTTCACCGTGCCCGAGCTCGTCGGGCTCTGCGGCACCCCGGGCGTCGACGTCGTGGTGGCCGAGCACGATCTGGAGTCGCTGCCCGCCACCGACCCGCGGGCCCGCGTGTTGCGCAACCGGACCCGCCGGACCGGCAACCGCCGGATCGTCCTGGAGTACCTGCAGTCGCCCACGGCGATCCTGACCGACGGCGCCGCGGTGCGCGCCGTGGAGTTCGGCCGCAACGAACTGATCGCCGGCGACGACGGCTCGCCGCGGGTGAAGCCGACCGGAGAGCTGCACACCGTCGAGGCGGGGCTGGTGCTGACGTCGATCGGTTACCGGGGTCTGCCGGTCGCCGGGCTGCCGTTCGACGACGGCGTCGTCCCCAACGACGCCGGCCGGGTCACCGGAGTGCCCGCCACGTACGTGACGGGCTGGATCAAGCGCGGGCCCACCGGGTTCATCGGTACCAACAAGTCATGCGCCCAGGAAACCGTCCGCAGCCTGATCGCCGACTACAACTCCGGACGATTGGCCTGACCGTTCACCAGACCCGCGATCACCTCGGTGAGGGGTTCCTCGCGGCTGATCTCGAACCCGGTGGCCCGGGCGGCCCCGTCCAGCACATACCAGGCGAAGTCGGCCAGGTGCACGATCATCTCGTCACGGGTGTGCGTCGGGGCCGGGCTCCGCGCCCAGGCGAACAGCGTCTCCTCGACCATCGTCACGATCGCCAGCGGCACGAGCTTGAAGGCGCTGTCGTCCACGTCGAGCGCATCGGTGATCGCGGAGATGATGCCGTCGGCCCGCTCGATCATGCGCAGTTTGAGCTCGCCGACCGCATCGAGCGACGGGTCTCCCTCGAACGTCGGCCCACTGCGGGCGAATTCGTTGAGCCGAGGGTGATCGATCATCCAATCGGCCACCGCTTCAATGGTTCTGGTCAGAACGTCCCGTAGCGAGCCGTCGGTGATGTCGAGTTTCGTGGTCAGCACACCGCCGAAATCGTCGATCAGATAGGACCGGACCCGACGCTCGAGTTCGTCCTTGCCCGAGATTTGGCGATAGATCACCGACTTGGCCACACCCGCGCGCTTGGCGATCGCGGCAACCGGGATGTCGGCGCCCGCGGGGTTCTCCTCCAGCAGCTCGATCATGGCGAGCAGCATCTGGGAGCGCCGCTCGGCGTTGTGCTGCTCCCAGCGCGCCTCGTAGCCACTCACCGACGCAGAGTAGCGCGGATCCGTCACGATCTTGCTCGCGACGGCCTGTCACACATTCGAGGGCTGTCTCGTCTGACAGGTATGACCACACGAATTGCCCCCGTGACCCCCAAACAAGCCGGCCTGCTGACCCGCGCGATGTACTGGTACGCCAAGCGCCAGTTCGGTGAGGTGCCCGAGCCGTTCACCGTGGCCGCGCACCACCCGCGGCTGATGGTCGCCAACGGCGTGCACGAGATGCTGCTGCAGGGTGGCTCCAAGAAGCTGCCCGCCAGCGTCCGTGAACTCGCGGTGTTCTGGACCGCGCGGACCGTCGGATGCTCGTGGTGCGTGGACTTCGGCTCCATGCTGATGCGGCTGGACAACCTGGACGTGGAGCGACTGAAATCGATCGACGACTACGCCACCTCACCGTTGTTCAACGACGACGAGCGCGCCGCGATCACCTACGCCAACGCCATGACCACCGACCCGCACAGTGTCACCGACGAACAGGTCGACGACCTGCGCCGGCGCTTCGGTGACGACGGCGTGATCGAGCTGACGTACCAGATCGGCGTGGAGAACATGCGGGCCCGGATGTACTCGGCCTTGGGCATCACCGAGCAGGGCTTCAACTCCGGGGATGCGTGCCGGGTTCCCTGGGCTCAGTGACCTCGCGTCGCTGGCATCACGACGCGGCGGGGTGGTAGAACACGTTACAAAACTAGCGGCACCCCGCCGCTGACCTGCCTGTTCAGCGAGGAACCACCATGCATTGGTACACCGGCGACACGTTCTACGACACGGTGCTCACCGCGGCGTTCGCGTTCGCGGCGTTCGTGATCATCGGCGGGTTTTTCGCGCAGAGTTCCTATGGGCGCTTCTCGACGACGAAACTCGGCCTGAACCTCAACCCGAAGCTCGGCTGGTGGCTGATGGAGATCCCCGCGACGGTGGTGTTCTTGATCAGCTACCTGGCCGGGCCGCAGCGGTTCGAGCCGACGTCCCTGGTGCTCGCCGGGATCTGGATGCTGCACTATGCCAATCGGGGCTGGTTCTTCCCGCTCGCGATCCGCCAGGTTCCCGGCAAGCGCGGCACCTTCAACATCTCGGTGATCGTGATGGGCATGCTCGTCACGTCCATGCACGGCTATCTCAACGGAACGCTGTTCAGCCACGACTTCTTCGGGCAGTACACCACTGCCTGGCTCACCGACCCGCGCTTCCTGGTGGGGCTGGTGATCTATCTGTGTGGATTCGCGTTGCTGGTCAACTCCGAATCGATCGTCCGGAATCTGCGCGACAAGAGCAATCCGGGCGGGGCCGAGTACCGGATTCCGTTCGGTGGCGGCTTCCGCTTCGTCACCAGCCCGGCCTATCTGGGCGAGATCATCGCCTGGTCCGGCTTCGCCGTGCTCACCTGGGCGTTGCCCGGAGTCGCCATTCTGCTGATCACAGCGGGCAACCTGATCCCGCGGGCCCTGGGAACCCACACCTGGTATCGGGACAAGTTTCCCGAGTACCCCACCGACCGCAAGGCGCTGATCCCGTACGTCTTGTGACGGTCAGGCGGGTGCGGGTGTGATCTCGATGAAAGCCATTGGCACGCCCAGGGTCTGGCTGCCGTAGTCGAGGCCGCGTTCGAGCACCTTCATGGGTGCGCTCCAATTGGCGGCGATCACCGCGTCGGCGTGCGCGTGTTCTGCCTCGGGCAGGATGCGCGCCACGGCGGCCACCACGGGCCCGGTGGGCTTGCCGCGCAGATTGCTCGCCACCACAAGAACATTCGGGTTGTTGCGAATGCGCTTGACCTTCCCGGTCGACGCATCGGTACGCACGTAGAGCTTGCCGTCGGCGATACCGTGATTGATCGGGCTCGGTACCGCTTCTCCCGATTTCTTGAAGGTCACCAAAACGATCTGCCGATGGTTCTCGAACCCGGCGAAGTCCGAACCGGTGGCGGGGCCGATGTCGAAGGCATCGCGGTGGCGCATCTTGTCCATGCCGCGGAACATCATTCGGCTGAACGTGTGAGCCAGCGTTCCTGGCTCGTTCGGCATCACCGCGCACCTCGTCGCAGCGGCGATCCGGTGAACTTGTCGGGATTGGCGATATCCCAGACCGCAGAGACCAAGCCGTCCTGGACGGTGAAGATCGTGACCCGGGGCATCATCTCGGGGTAGCCGTCGCCGGCAGGCGCACCGGTCGTATAGACGCCCAGCTGCCCGTTGACGAGCGCGAACTGACTGCCCGCCAACCAGTTCGGCCCGTACTTCTTGGACAGCCCGAGGATGAACCGGGCCACCTTGTCCGGACCGTGGATGACGCGGGCGGCGGTGGGGGCGCGACGGTTCGAATCGCCGGTGAAGGTGACGTCGGGGTGCAGCAGCCGCACGACGGCGTCGAGTTCTCCCGATGCCAGCGCGGCCATCAGCTCGCCCGCGACCTGATTGTGCAGTTCGTCGGGCGTCGACGCCGGCGGGTTGTCCGCGACCGCCTTGCGGGCCCGCGACGCCAACTGCCGGGCCGAGGCATCACTGACCCCGAGNATCGCCGGTGAAGGTGACGTCGGGGTGCAGCAGCCGCACGACGGCGTCGAGTTCTCCCGATGCCAGCGCGGCCATCAGCTCGCCCGCGACCTGATTGTGCAGTTCGTCGGGCGTCGACGCCGGCGGGTTGTCCGCGACCGCCTTGCGGGCCCGCGACGCCAACTGCCGGGCCGAGGCATCACTGACCCCGAGCACCTCGGCGATCTCGGTGAACGGCACGCCGAACCCGTCGTGCAACACGAAGGCCACCCGCTGATCGGGGGTGAGACGTTCCAGCACCACCATCGCCGCGAACCGGGCGTCCTCCCCGGCCACCACCGCGTTCAGTGGATCGTCGGCGTCGAATCCGGTGACCACGGGTTCGGGCAGCCATTCCCCGCAATACGCCTCGCGCCGATGCGCGGCCGAGCGCAGCCGGTCCAGGCCGAGCCGGCTCACCACCGTGGTCAACCAGGCCCGTAGATCGGCGATCTGAGTGCGATTGGCATCCCAGCGGATCCACGCATCCTGGACGATGTCCTCGGCGTCGGCGAAGGTCCCGGTGAGCCGATAAGCCACGGCCAGCAGATGCGGCCGCAGCTCCTCGAACTCACCGATCCGAGCGCTCGCGGTCATAGGCCCAGTTTAGGGCGGCTGTGCGGTCACACCGGAGCGCCCTCAGCCACCATCACGTAGGTCTTGCGAATCGTCTCCTTGACGAACCACGTTCCCCGCCAGCCGCGGGGCAGCACTAGCAGCGTGCCGGGCCCGATGTCGGCGCTGACCCCGTCCTCGCCGACCACCCTGCCGGAGCCGGAGATGATGTGACACACCTCGGTCGCACCGGACCGGTCGGCGGTGAACTCCCCCGGATCGCATTCCCAAACCCCGGTGTCGGTCACCGCATCGGCCCAGACCGAGATCGATGACTCCAGCTGACCGGTGACGCTCGTCGGTTTGGGTTGCGGTTGAGGCATGTCGACCGTGCTCGCGTCAACAGAAAGCAGCTTCACACTCGTCTCCATCGGTCAGCGCCCCGTGATCTTGTTGGCCACCCGCGCCAGTCCGCTGGTGCCGGCAAGGCCGCGGGTCGACTCGCGCCGGTCAGCGGTCCGGTAGAGCGCATACATCGCCTGCACCCCGAGCCACCGCAGTGGCTCCGGCTCCCACTTGCGGACGCGTCGCCCCACCCAAGGCAGCCGGGTGAGCGCGGTGTCGCGCCCGAGCACCAGGTCGGCCAGGGTGTGCCCGGCCAGGTTGGTGGTGGTCAAACCGCTTCCGACATAACCGCCCGCGGTGCCCAGCCCGCTGGCGCGGTTGAAGTCCACCGTGGCAGTCCAATCGCGCGGCACCCCGAGCACACCACACCACGCGTGTTCGATCGGGACGTCGCGGGTGGCCGGGAACATGTCGCGGACCAGCGCACCGAGAGCCTCGATGGTCCACTGCTGGGTGGCTCCGCGGTGATCGAGCGCCGATCCGAAGCGGTAAGGAATGCCACGGCCGCCCAGTGCGATTCGATTGTCGGCGGTGCGCTGGGCGTACATGTAGCCGTGCGCGTAATCGCCGAGCAGTTCGGCACCCTTCCAGCCCACCTGGTCCAGCACCGAGTCGGGCAACGGCTCGGTCACCACCATCGAGGAGTTCATCGGCAGCCACGCCCGGCGCTGACCGGGCATGGTCGCGGTGAAGCCCTCGAGGCAGCGCAGCACGACGGGTGCCCGCACGTCACCGCGGACCGTGATGGCCCGGCCCGGTTTGATGTCGGTCACCTCGGTCTGCTCGTAGATCGCCACGCCCATGCCCTCGACCACGCGGGCCAGGCCGACGACCAGCTTGGCCGGCTGCACACGCGCGCAGTGCGGGGTGAACAGGGCACCCATGGCGCCCTCGACCCGGATGCGGGCATTGGACTCGTCTCCGCTGAGCACCACGAAGTCGTCCTCGGTGGCTCCCCAGCTCCGCTCGAAGTCGAGCGATTCGCGCAGCCGGCCCATCTGCGCCTGGTTACGCGCCACGTGCAGCACGCCGTCCTTGACGATGTCGGCATCGATGTCTTCGGATTTCGCCACGCCGATGACCTCGTCGACGGCACCGCGCATCGCGCGCATGAGCTCGACGACTCCGTTGTGTCCGTGGGTCGAGGCATAGGCGTCGCGGGACCCCGCGAGTTCGGCGGACAGCCATCCGCCGTTGCGTCCGGACGCCCCGAACCCGGCGAACTCCTTCTCCAGCATGACGATTCGAAGGTCCGGCTGTTCGCGCTTGAGGTAGTACGCCGCCCACAAGCCGGTCAGTCCGGCGCCGACGATGCAGACGTCGGCTTCGAGCGAGCCGGGCAGCGGGGCTCGCGATTCGGGAAAACCCGCCGCGCGATACCAGAACGACACGCTGCCGTTCACGAAGTCATTGGCGAGACCGCTGGTCGTACGACCGTCGGGGGACATCTTGGTTCTCCTGTATTCGTGGCTTTTATCGGTGAGTTGGAGTCGACGCGCGGGTGGGCACGGCGACGGGTGTCAGGCCTCGGCGGGCAGGATCGTCGCGACGTCAGGATCGAACGTCAGCCAAACCTGTTGTCCCGCACGGGCAGAGGTGATGCTGTCCGCACTTTCCCGGACCAGGGCGATGGTGCCGTCGGGCAGGCTCACCTCGACCTTCCGTGAGTTGCCCAAGTAGATCTCCTGGATCACGGTGCCCGGGACCGCGTTGACGACATCGGGCTCCGCGTCTCCGACGACGATGCGCAGACGTTCCGGCCGGACCACCACGGCCACGGCGTCACCGCCTGCCGCGTCACCCCGGCCGGCCTCGATGCGACGGCCATAGGCATTCACCGCGCGGCCATCCTCGAGCTTTCCGTAGAACAGCGACGACTCGCCGAGGAAGCGGGCCACGAAGATGCTCTTCGGGTGCTCGTAAAGGTCGGTCGGTGAACCGATCTGCTCGATCCGTGCCTTGTTGAACACCGCGATGCGGTCCGACAGCACCAACGCCTCATCCTGGTCGTGAGTGACGTAGACGAACGTGGTGCCGAGTTCGCCGTGGATGCGCTTGATCTCCAGTTGCAGTGAGTCCCGCAGCTTCTTGTCCAGCGCGCCCAGCGGCTCATCCATGAGCAGCACCCGCGGCTCGTAGACCATGGCCCGGGCGAAGGCGACCCGCTGCTGCTGGCCACCGGACAGTTCCTTGGGCATCCGCTTGCCGTAGCCGTCGAGGCCCACGGTCTGCAGGGCGGAGGCCACCTTCTCGCGGCGTTGCGCCTTGGGCATCTTGCGCTGTCGCAGTGGGTATTCCACGTTGTCGAACACCGTCATGTGCGGGAACAGCGCGTAGTGCTGGAACACCATGCCGATGTCGCGACGGTACGGCGGGAGATCCGCGACCGGCCGGCCGTCGATCAGCAACTCGCCCGACGTGACATCGGCGAAGCCGGCGATCATATTCAGCGTGGTCGTCTTGCCCGATCCGCTGGGCCCGAGCAGGGTGAGGAACTCACCCGGGCGGGCATCGAGGTCGATGGCGTCGACGGCCTTCTCCGAGCCGTAGGTCTTGGTCAAGCGCCGCAAGGTGATCGACGCACCGTGCGGAGTGTTGTCAGTGGACACGATTCCTCCTGCGCGAGTAGATGCCCGCAACGATGGTCAGACATGTGGTGAGGACGAGAATGAGGGTGGCGGCCGCGGCGATGGTGGGATCGGTGTCACGAGTGACCGAGGCGTACATCTTGACCGGCAGCGTCTGCAGGTACGGGCTCTGGATGAACAGCGAGAGGACCACCTCGTCGAAGCTCGTCGCGAACGCGAACAGTGCGCCCGACAGCACGCCCGGGGCCACCAGCGGCAGGGTGACGGTCCGGAAGGTGGTCCAGCGGCCCGCGCCGCAGATCGCGGCCGCATCCTCCAGTCGCCGGTCGAAGCCCTGCAGGCTGGCCATCACCGGGACGATGACGAAGGGCAGCGCCAACATGGTGTGCGCGACGACGAAGCCGAACAGGGTGCCGAGCAGGTTCAGCCTCAGGAACAACGCATAGAGGCCGACCGCCACGACGATCACCGGAACGACCATGGGAGCCAACAGGAACGCGCGGATCCCCTGCCGGCCGGCCAGCCCGGTGCGGCTGAGCGCCACTGCCGCGGCGGTACCCAACACCGTGGCGAAGATCGCCACCAGGACACCGACCTCCAGGCTTGCCCGCAGGGCCGCGATCCACGCCGGATCCTGGAAGAAGGCCTGATACCACCGGGTCGACCAGCCACTGGGTGGGAAGGCGAACGAGGGCCGGTCGGTGAAACTCAGCGGGATGACGACCAATGACGGTGCGATGAGCCATAATCCGACTCCGGCACAGAAGAGTCCGAGCAGGACGTTCCAGCAGGTTCTTGCGTAGCGGGTCATGCCGCGCGCTCCTTCCGGCTCCGGCGCAACAGGTACATCAGGGCGGCCAGCACTCCGAAGGTGACCAGAAGCAGCACCACGCCCATCGCCCCGCCCTTGCCCCAGGCCAGCAGGCTGGTGACCTGCACGTAGATCTGTTGGCTGATCAGCGCGTCGTCCGGGGCGCCGAGCAGCGCGGGGGTGACGTAGAAGCCCAGGCTGCTGATGAACACCATCAGGCAGCCGGCCCCGACGCCGGGCAGCGACAGCGGTGCCCAGATCCGCACGAACGAGATGACCGGGCGGGCACCGAGACTCGACGATGCGAGCACGAGCCGGCGGTCGATCCCCGACATCACCGCGTACAGCGGCAACACCATGAACGGCAGCAGGATCTGGCTCATGCCGATGACCACGCCGAGATTGGTACGAAGCAGCGGCACACTGCCGAGTCCGACGAACGACAGCAAGGTCTGGATCGGCCCGCCGTCCTCGAGCAGGATCACCCAGGCGAAGGTGCGCACCATCAGGCTGGTCCAGAACGGCACCAGCACGATCAGCGTCAGCGCGATGCGCACCGCCGGCCCGAACGCGACCATGGCGTAGGCGTACGGGTAACCGAGGATCAGGCAGATCACCGTGACCTCGAGGCCGGTGGTGAAGGTCCGCACCAACACGCTGCGCTGCACGGAATCACCCAGGTACCAGGCGAAGTTGCCGAACCCGAGTTCCGGATCACTGAACGCCTGCCAGAACATGATCACCAGCGGCAGGCCGAAGACCCCGACCACGAGCAGGATCGACGGCAGCAACAGGCCGATCTCGCTCAGCCTCCGACCGGTGGTCGCGGGCGCCGCTTCGGGTTTGGGCGGCGCGCCCGCGAGAACATCGACCATCGACATGCGACGAACCTCCTACCCGGCGAGCCAGGCCGTGTACTTGGACGCGATCTCTTCCTGGTGTTCGGCCCAGTAGTCGAGATTCAGCGGGAAGCGGTCCTTCTCCCGCTCCGGCGTGGTGGTCAGGTAAGACCGGGCCAGATCGTCGAGTTGCGGCTTGGCGTCCACATTGATCGGGCTGTAGGACGTCAGCTCGGCCAGCTTGGCCTGCTGCTCGGCGCCCAGGTAGAAGTTGATCAACGCCATGGACGCCTTGGGATTCCGCGCGCCGATGGGCACGGCGATCGTGTCGGCTTCGGGCATCCACTGGTCCCACATCGGAGCGAACGGGGCACCGTTCTTGACGGCCGAGTACGCCCGACCGCTCCACACCAACGCCATGTCGACCTGGCCGGACTCGATGAGCTGTTGTGACTGTGCGCCGGTGGTCCAGAAGATGGTGTCGTTGCGGATGCTGTTCATCTTCGCCAGGGCCCGGTCCATGTCGATCGGGTACATCGCGTCCGCGGCGACACCGTCGGCGAGCAGCGCGCCCTCGAGGACGCCGGGGTCGAGTTCACCGGGCACGCCTTCGATGGCCCGCTTACCGGGGAACTTGGTCGTGTCGTAGAAGTCGGCCCAGGTCTTCGGCGGGTTCGCCCCGTACTTCTGGGTGTTGTAAACCACGATCAGGCCGTAACCCATTGCGGGGACCGAACAGTCGTCGGTCTTGGTACCCGGCGGCAGCTTGCTGATGTCGACGATGCTGGTGTCCAGCGGCATGAACAACGTGCCGCAGTTCTTGGCGGTGAACACGTTGGTGCTGTCCACCACGTCCCAGGTCACATTCTTGGAGTCGACCTGGGCCTTGATCTTCGAGTTCTCGGTAGGCCCGTCCTGCAACACTTTTGCGCCGGACTGCGCGGCGAACGGTTCGATGGCCGCCTTCGTCTGCCCGTCCTGGAAGATGCCGCCGTACGACACGAACGTCAGGGTCATGCCCTTGAGCGCGCCTTCCTTGACGGTGCCGGCCTGCGGCGGCCCGCTCCCCAGATCCACGTCGGTGGCCTGGCCCGGGCCTGCCGGCGTGCACGCGGTGGCCAGCAGCACGCCGGCGGCGCCGATGGCGGTCACACTGCGGGTGACACGTGACTTGTTCATGGGTCTCCTTTGAATCTGGGCGGAAAGGTGTGCGCGGATGTGGGCACATCCGCAACGGGACGAGCGGCCCGTCAAGTCGGCCAGTCGGTCGGGGGGCTGACAATCCAGATGAGTTCGACTGGTGCGTCACTCAGGTTGTGCACGGTGTGTGGCATGGACGTGCGGTACTCCGCGCTGTCGCCCGGCTCGAGCACGAAACGCTCGCCATCGAGCTCCAGGGTGGGGGTGCCGGCGATGACGATCAGGATCTCTTGTGCGTCGCCGTGCACGTAGGCCTCACCCGCGCTGGACCCGGGCGACAGTTCGCCCGCGTACACCTCAAGGTTTCGCAGCGGCTTTTGCGACAGCAGGTATTTCGAGCTCAGCTCGGACACCTCGATCGTCGGTCGAGCCGCCTTGCGCAGGATGCGGACATCGGTGACCTCGTCGTCGGTGAACAGGTCGGGCAGCACGATGCCGAGCGACTGCGCCAACCGGCGCAACGTGCCGACGCTCGCGTTGACCTGCCCACGTTCGACCTGGCTGAGAAAGCCCGGAGAGATGCCCGCGCGATCGGCCAACTGGCGAAGCGACATCTTCCGCGCGGCCCGGAACTGGCGGATCCGGGCACCTACCACGGTGTCCACCGTCTCGGCGGGATCGGTTGCCGTCATGTCGAACTCATATCGAAAAGTCCGTTCGTCACCTAAGAGCAAGAGAGTTGACTTCAACGAACACTTTGTTCGCTGGTGCCGAACTCTATGTCTGCTCCACAGGCCGGCGCAAGGTGTGCATCACACTTCCAACACTTTGTGGGATGAATCACATAACCCTGATATCGGCAGAGCAAACCTGATTTGGCGACGTTTTACGTTGCCGAAGACGCCATCGGCGACTGATTCCGATCGCCCGCGGGAAGGCTCTAGTGCCTGCCGAGCACGTTCGGCCCGGTGCGCACCGGCAGGCCCTCGGCGAACCGCGTCAGCGACCACGCGGCCACATCGGCGTCCGGTGTGTGCCCCTCGGCCAGATCGGCGAGCACTTCGCCCATCAGCGCCGAGTATTTGAAGCCCTCCCCCGAGTCGCCACAGGCGATGACGATCCCGCCGTCGAGCCGATCGACGACGAAGCTGCCGTCGGGAGAGTCGGTCCAACTGCAGACCTGGGCGCCCAGCACCGTCGGAACGATCGCAGGCAGGTCGCTCCGCACCCGTTCGCGTAGCACGGCCGTACGACCCTCATCGGGTGTCCGGTCGAGATCGCCTTTGCGGTAATCCCGCAGCGGGGCATCCAACCCGATCTTGTAGCCGGCGCCGGGTGAAGGCATCGCATAGATGCCGGGCCGGTCGCCGGCCGGCCCGTCGAACAGACACGGAAAGTCGTCGGCGGCACCGGCATTGGCCGGATCGCCGAAATACACCACCTGCTCCAGGTACGGATGCAGCGGAAGGTCGATGCCGAGAGGCTCCAACAGCGGCCCCGCCCCCGGGCCGGCCGCGATCACCGCGACATCGGCATCGATCGTGTCGTCGCCGGAGTCGTCGGACAGCACCACGCGGACGCCGCCGGCGGCGTTCTCGACGCGCACCACATCGCGTTCGAGAATCCTTGCGCCGGAAGTACTCTGGAAGATCTTCAGTTGGGCCTTGAGCGATTCCGCGGCCAGCACGACGCCGGCCACCGGTTGCCAGAGCGCGCCGCGTCCGTCGCCGCGCAGACCGGGAAAGAACCGGTCCACATCATCGTGGTCCACGCTGGTGTATCCGACACCGAGCCCGTCCAGCGTCGACGCCACGGCCGGCAGTGACACGTCGTCGCGCCACAGCAGGCCCCGGGTGAGGAACACCGGGGTTCCCGCGCGCTCGGCGAGGCGGCGCATCGCGTCGATGCCACGCTGGGCCATCCGCACCCGGAGTGTGTCCGGGTCGGCGAGTCGCCACAGTCGCGTCGTTCCCGCCGACGACGACAGGCCGTTGAGCGGCCCGTAACGATCGATCAGCGTCACCCGGTGACCGCGGCGGGCGAGTTCTGCCGCGGTGGGCAGACCCCAGGCGCCCGCGCCGACCACCACACACGTCATGGTCACGGCAGTATGCCTCCCGTCGCGAATGTCAGCGCTTGCTGAAAATCGTGCGGTGCCACTCCTTTTCGGCGACGCCGGTGATGTCGCTCATCACGTGCTTGATGGTGAGGTACTCCTCGAACGAGTAGTCGCTCATGTCCTTACCGAAGCCGGAGGCACCGACACCGCCGTGCGGCATCTCGCTGATGATCGGGATGTGGTCGTTGACCCACACACAACCCGCGTTGATCTCGCGGGACGCCCGCTGCGCCCGGTAGACATCGCGGGTCCAGGCCGATGCGGCCAGGCCATAGGCGGTGTCGTTGGCCTGGCGGATCGCGTCGTCATCGTCGGTGAACGCCCGCACCGTCAGCACGGGGCCGAAGATCTCGTCGCGGTACACCTCGGAGGTTTCGGCGACATCGGCGATCAGCGTGGGCCGGTAGAACGCGCCGGGCAGGTCGGGTGCCGCGCCGCCGGTGACCACACGGCCGCCCTGCTGCGGGGCCCGGGCCACCATGCCCGCCACCTTGTCGCGATGCGCGAACGAGATCAGCGGGCCCAGGTCGGTGTCGGGATCGTGGGGGTCGCCGACGACGATCTTGCTCATCACCTCGGCGACCCCGGCGACGAAGTCGTCGTACAGGTCGCGGGACACGATCGCCCGGGTGGCCGCGGTGCAGTCCTGTCCGGTGTTGATCAGCGACCCGGCCACCGCGCCCTGGATCGCGGCGTCCAGGTCCGCATCGTCGAACACCACGAACGGAGCCTTGCCGCCCAGTTCAAGCTGGGTGCGGTGACCGTGCACCGCGGCGGCGGCCATCACCTTGCGGCCGACCGGAGTGGAGCCGGTGAACGTCACGACGTCGACGTCACGGTGCCCGGCCAGGGCGGTGCCGACGTCGGCGCCACCGCCGGTGACCACGTTGAACACCCCGTCGGGCAGGCCGGCCTCGGTGGCCAGCCGGGCCAGGGTCAGAGTGGTCAGCGGGGTGATCTCGGCCGGTTTGATGACGACGGAACAGCCGGCCGCCAGCGCCGGGATGACCTTCCACACCGCCATCTGCAGCGGATAGTTCCAGGGAGTGATGGTGGCGACGACGCCGACGGCCTCGCGGCGAATGCTGGAGGTGTGGTCGCCGGAGTATTCGGCGGTGGCCTTGCCTTCCAGGTGGCGGGCGGCACCGGCGAAGAAGTCGATGTTGTCGACGCTGCCGGGCACGTCGAACTCGGTGGCCAGCCGCATGGGCTTGCCGGTCTGGCTCACCTCCTCGGCCGCCAGTTGTTCGGCGTGCTCATCGGCCAGCTTGGCGAGCTTGGCCAGTACGGCCGAGCGCTCCGCGGGCGTCGCCTTCGACCAGCTCGGGAATGCCTTGCGCGCCGCTTCGACGGCGTTGTCCACATCGGCCGGGGTGGCCAGGGCGTAGTCGGCGACGGCCTGGCCGGTGGCCGGGTCGATGATCTGGTGGGTCGGCCCCGTGGTCGCCACCGGTGCACCGTTGATCCAACTGCTTGTCACATTCACTGCCACGCTCATGGGGCCCCACGGTAACCCACGCCACATTTAATCTCTACGCATTCCCGCGCCAGAGCCGGGTTTGAACGAAGGATTTCATCGATTCGGTTGCCCTAAACGACGGATTCCGTGCACAATCGGTGCATGACCAACCCTGAGGGTGACGACCTTCAGCCAGTGCCGCTGCGGGTGAACCACAATTCTCGCACCGCCTTTCAGCTCGACGAACTGTCGAAGGCGATCATCGAGAAGTTGCAGGCCGACGGCCGCCGCTCGTATGCCGGAATCGGCAAGGCCGTGGGCCTGTCCGAGGCCGCGGTACGCCAGCGTGTACAGCGCATGGTCGACGCCGGGGTCATGCAGATCGTCGCGGTGACCGATCCGCTGCAGCTCGGGTTCGCCCGCCAGGCGATGATCGGCATCCGCTGCACCGGCGACACCCTCAAGTTGGCGGAGAAACTGTCGGCCATCGAGGCCGTGGACTACGTCGTGCTGACCGCCGGGTCCTTCGACGCCATCTGCGAGGTGGTCTGCGAGGACGACGACAGCCTGCTCGAGCTTCTCAACACCCAGATCCGATCCTTGCCGGGAGTGATAACCACCGAAACCCTCGTCTACTTGAAACTCGTTAAACAGCAATACAATTGGGGAACTCGATGAGTGTCACTGAAAAATCCGATCTAGCAAGCAAAGCCAACCGCCACCTGTGGGGCCATTTCGCCCGGCACGGCGAGGGCATCACCCCGCCGATCATCACCCACGGCGAGGGTGCCCGCATCTTCGACGACAAGGGCAAGAGCTACATCGACGGCCTGTCCGGTCTCTTCGTGGTCCAGGTCGGCCACGGCCGCAAGGAACTTGCCGAGGCCGCCGCCAAGCAGGCCGAGAAGCTGTCCTTCTTCCCGCTGTGGTCCTATGCCACGCCGCCGGCCATCGAACTGGCCGAGCGCATCGCCAACTACGCACCGGGCGATCTCAACCGGGTCTTCTTCACCACCGGCGGCGGTGAGGCCGTCGAGAGCGCCTGGAAGCTGGCCAAGCAGTACTTCAAGCTGACCGGCAAACCCGGTAAGCACAAGGTGGTTTCGCGTTCGATCGCCTACCACGGCACCCCGCAGGGCGCGCTGGCGATCACCGGCATCCCGGCGTTCAAGGCACCGTTCGAGCCGCTGACCCCCGGCGGTTTCCGGGCGCCGAACACCAACTTCTACCGCGCACCCGCCGAATACGCACACGACGAAAAGGTTTTCGGCCGCTACTGCGCCGACCGCATCGCCGAGGCCATCGAGTTCGAGGGTCCCGAGACCGTGGCCGCGGTGTTCCTGGAGCCGGTGCAGAACGCCGGTGGCTGCTTCCCGCCGCCGCCGGGATACTTCGAGCGGGTCCGCGAGATCTGCGACGAGTACGACGTGCTGCTGGTGTCCGACGAGGTGATCTGCGCCTACGGCCGGATCGGCTCGATGTTCGCCTGCGACGACTTCGGTTACGTTCCCGACATCATCACCAGCGCCAAGGGCCTGACGTCGGGCTACTCACCGCTGGGCGCGATGATCGCCAGCGACCGGCTGTTCGAGCCGTTCAACGACGGCAAGACGGTGTTCGGCCATGGCTATACCTTTGGCGGGCATCCGGTTTCGTCGGCGGTGGCGATGGCCAACCTCGACATCTTCGAGCGCGAGGGCATCAACGACCACGTCAAGGAAGCGGCCCCGGCGTTCCGGGCCACCCTGGAGAAGCTCTACGACCTGCCGATCGTCGGCGACGTCCGCGGTGAGGGCTTCTTCTACGGCATCGAGCTGGTCAAGGACAAGGCCACCAAGGAAACGTTCAACGACGAAGAGTCGGAGCGGCTGCTGCGCGGGTTCCTGACCCCGGCGCTGTGGGAGGCCGGCTTGTACTGCCGCGCCGACGACCGTGGTGACCCAGTGATCCAGCTGGCCCCGCCGCTGATCAGCGGGCAGGCCGAGTTCGACGCGATCTACGAGATCCTGCACGGCGTGCTGACCGAGGCAGGCAAGCTGCTGTAGTCCGAGCACCTTGCGCGAAACGGCATTCCGGCAGAACAAGTTCGAGTAACCCTCTGCCGGAATGCCGTTTCGGCGGCAGACTGGCAGCGTGCCGCGCAAGCCACCCATCGATCCGGTCCGCTGGACTCCGCCACCCATCGACCCACTGCGGGATTTCGGCCCGGCCGAGTTGACCCTGGTGCCGATGCCCGGCGACGGGCCGGAAGACGTCGTCGTCGATACCGCCGGGCAGCTGTGGACCGGACTGGTCGACGGACGGATCGTGCGGGTGTCCCCCGGCGGGGGCACCTCCGTCGTCGCCGATACCGGCGGGCGTCCACTCGGGATGCACGTCGCCCGCGACGGCCGGATCCTGATCTGCGACAGCCACCGCGGACTCCTGGCGCTGGATCCCGGCTCGGGCGCGCTGGACGTGCTGGTGCGCGATGTCGACGGACGACCGTTACGGTTCTGTTCGAATGTCACCGAGACAGCCGACGGGACAATCTATTTCACCGAGTCGACGAGCCAGTTCCACTTCGAACACTTCGCCGGTGCGGTCATGGAGGCCCGCGGCCGGGGCAGTTTGTTCCGGCTGGATACCGACGGCTCCGTCACCACACTGGTGAAAGGCCTGTACTTCGCCAACGGCGTCACCGTCACCGCCGATGAAGCGGCGTTGGTATTCGCCGAAACGCAGGGCCGGCGGCTGTCGAAGTATTGGTTGACCGGTCCGCAGGCCGGGACGGTGACACCACTGGCGGCGCATCTGCCGGGGTATCCGGACAACATCTCCACCGGTGCCGACGGCCGGATCTGGGTGGCGATGGTATCCGCGCCGAACGCCGCCGCCGAGGCGCTCGCGCCGCGCGCTCCGGTGATCCGAAAACTGCTGTGGCGGTTGCCCGAACGCCTCCAACCCAAGATCCGGCCGCAAGTCTGGGTACTGGCATTCGACGCCGAGACCGGCGAAGCCGTCGCGGGTGTCCGCACCACACGTCCGGACTTCGGCACCGTCACCGGTGTCGTCGAATCCGCGGGCCGGCTCTGGATGTCGACGATCGGTTTCCCTGCACTGGCCTACACCGACCTGGGTTGACGCTGCGGTCACGTGTCCGCCCGCATCGTTGACACCTGGTTTATCGTTGGTTTCAGGGGGACGGCCCCTTCGGTGGTGTGATCTTGGACAATTGCGCTCATTGACTTGGTCCGTCCCCCTCCCCCTTTCTCGGCCTCGGCGCGCGAAAGTCCTCGTCGCGTAGCAACGGCCGACAGCCGTTCCCCGTCGAAGCGATCCACGACCCACCGCGGTCGACGCCATGCGCCTGTCGCCGCCCGTTTCGCCACTACCGAAACCAGAACGTGATTGTCAATTTTAACTTCTGTCACATTCGTAACAGCGTGCCTCCGTGGAATCGGGCCGTGGCTCGCCTAGTCTTCGCAAACGATGGCGACCCGGCGTATGACCCAACGACGCGTATCGGCGCGCGGTTTTTCCGTACTCGCCGCCGCGGCGATGCTGCTCGCCCCGGCCCTGATCGTGGCGCCGGTGGCCGCCGCCGATCCACCCCCGGCCGCGGAATGCCCGTACCGGGTGACCACTCCTCCTGCCGTGGATGCCTCTGAGGTCCCGAAGCCCGGCGAGGTGGCTCCCGGACCGCTGCCCGTACCCACCAAGACGATTGGCGGCGAAGCCCTTTCGGGTTGCGGCGTGGTCACCGCCGCCAACACCCCGCCGGTGCCAAACGACGTCTCGGCCGAAGCCTGGGTGGTGGCCGACCTCGACACCGGCGATGTCATCGCCGCCAAGGATCCGCACGGACGCCACCGCCCGGCCAGCATCATCAAGGTGCTGACCGCGACGGCCGCGCTCAACGAACTCAACCTCAACAAGTTGGTGGCGGGCACGCAGGAGGACGCAAACTCCGAGGGCACCCGCGTGGGCGTCGGCCCCGGCGGGCAGTACACGATCACCGACCTGCTGCACGGGCTGCTCATGCACTCCGGCAACGACGCCGCGCACGCCCTGGCCATGCAACTCGGCGGGTGGGACCCCGCCCTGCAGAAGCTGAACATCCTGGCCGGCAAGCTCGGCGGCCGTGACACTCGGGCCGCCACCCCGTCCGGTCTCGACGGCCCCGGTATGAGCACGTCGGCCTACGACATGGCGCTGTTCTACCGATATGCCTGGCAGAACCCGGTCTTCGCCGACATCGTGGCCACCCAGAACTACGACTTCCCGGGTCGCGACGGCAACCCGTCCTACCCGATCGAGAACGACAACAGGCTGCTCTACAACTACCCCGGCGCCATGGGCGGCAAGACCGGCTACACCGACGATGCGGGCCAGACCTTCGTCGGCGCCGCCAATCGCGACGGCCGGCGCCTGGTGGCCGTGCTGATGAAGGGCACCCGGGTGCCGATCGCGCCGTGGGAACAGGCCGCGCGCCTGCTCGATTACGGGTTCGCGACTCCGCCGGGCACCAAGGTCGGCACCCTAGTCGACCCCGACCCGTCGCTGATCGCCCCCAAGCGCGACGAGCCCACCGCGGCCCAGGCGGCGTCGCTGCTGCCGCCGGCGGACGCACTGCCGGTGCGGGTGGGTGTCGCGGTCGTCGGGGCGCTCATCGTCTTCATGCTGATGATGGGCGCGCGGTCACTGAACCGCCGCACCATTCGCTGACAGCAACCGATCATGAATTTGCCGATTCGGCTGACATGTAATTTCCGCAAGAGTTAAATACTCCTCGAGCCTGCCGAACCGCCGCCGCTCTCGACGGTTTGGCAGGCTCATCAATGCCAGCGTCCGAGCAGTTCAGCCGCGCCTTCTGACAGCGATTTCACGATCTCGGCCGCGGTGGCCGGGCGGGTCACCGCTCCCACCCCCTGTCCGGCATTGACGGGCGACCCCCGCAGCACGCGCTCGGGAATGTTCGCCGGCCACCGATAGCCTGCGGCCACNCGGCCGTCGCCGAACTGCCCATCCCGATCATGCCCAGGCCGCCCGCGGCCGAGACGGCGGCGGCCAGCCTGCCGCCGGCCGCACCACCCATCGGCGCGTTGACGATGGGGACCTCGATGCCCACGGATCGAGACCACATGGTTGCCAAGCTCACAGCCTGCGATGTTACGTCGTTGTTACAATGGGTGCTGCCAGCAGATGGCACCGGACGAGGCACACCCGTACCCGGCCAGCGACAAGACGGGGTGTTTGGAGGTGTGCCATGGCTTGGTTGATTCTCACCATCTCAGGCGTTCTGGAAGCGGTGTGGGCGACGGCCCTGAGCAAGACCGAAGGTTTCACCCGGCTGTGGCCGTCGGTCATCTTCGGTGTGGCGCTGGTGTTGTCGATGATCGGATTGGCCATCGCGATGCGCAGCCTGCCCCCTGGCACCAGCTACGCGGTGTGGGTCGGCATCGGCGCGGTGCTCACCGTCGCCTTCGCGATGATCACCGGCGCCGAATCCGCGTCGCTGATCAAGGTGCTGCTCATGCTCGGTGTCGTCGGCTGCATCGTGGGCCTGAAGGTCGTCAGCCACTGACGCCCGAGGAGCCGTCCTACAGCGGCCGGTAATCCGCGGGCCCGCGTTTGTCACGCTGGAGTGGCGCTCGGACGCCGGAGCCACTCCAGCGTGACAGCGTGCGCCGGGTATGCACGCCAGCGTGACGCTCGACGTCGGGCGTCACCCTGGCGTGACAACAGCCGGCGAACCCGCCACTAACGCCGAAGGAATCGCGAAAGGCCCAGGGCACCAATGGCTCCCATGGCGGCTGCGGCCAGCGCGCCGGACACTCCGATCCCCTCGCGGACCTGCACCCTGGTGACGATCTGCGCGGGGTCGGGCGGCAACACCGGCGCCTCGGCCAGGCTCTCCGTGGACGTGGCCGCCCAGGCCGTCGCGAACAGGATGAGCCGGGCGGTGACGTAGGCGAACACCATCAGACCCAGCACCGGACCGAACGTCGCACCGGCCGGGCCGTTCAACACGGTCTGCAAGTAGATCGAGGCCACCTGTTTGAAGATCTCGAAACCGACGGCCGCCAGCAGGCCGGCCCGGATCGATCGGCGGAACGGCACGGGTTCACGGGGCAATCGGGAGATGATCCAGGTGAACAGCAGCCACGAGATCGAGACCGATACGGCGATCGAGATCAGCCGCAACCCGCTTCCGAGCAACACGCCGTCGTGGAGACCGATCCAGCGCAACACCTTCCGCATCAATGCGGGGTCACCGAGCGCGGTCAGCGCGATGGTGATCACCATCGCCAGGAACGCCGACACCAGCGCGAGCAGATCCGAGAGCTTGTTGCCGACGAAGTTGGACTCGGCGTGTTGTTCCCACATCTGGCTCAGCGCCTCGCGCAGGTTCGCCATCCAGCCCAGGCCGGCCCAGATCGCGGTCGCCAGCCCGATCACACCGACGGTGCCGCGTGAGGCAATCGCGGAGTCCATCAGGGTGACGAGTTGCTGGCCGAGATCACCGGACACCGCCTGGCGGATCCGTTGCTCGATCTCCTCCAGCAGATCCGGCCGCCGCGACAGCAGGAACCCGCCTGCGGCGAAGCCGACCATCAGCAGCGGGAACAGCGCGAAGATCGTGAAATAGGTGATGCCGGCGGCATAGAAGTTGCCGCTGCAGTCGTTGTAGCGCTCCTGCGCCCGCATCACGTGGTCGAACCAGGGAAAGCGGGCACGTATCCGGGCCAGTAATCCCGGCTTCTCCGGCTCGTCCACCGCCAACCCCTCCCCGGCGCTTATGGCGTTTGCTGGAGAAACCCTATCCTGTCGTAAACCCGAGCGAGCGTCTTCCCAGCCACCTCGCGGGCGTGTTCGGCACCGGCGGCCAGGATCGACTGGAGTTCGGCCGGGTCAGCCAGCAATTCGTCCACCCGGGTCTTGATCGGGGTGACGAACTCCACCACCGCCTCGGCGGTCTCCTTCTTGAGATCGCCGTAGCCGCGGCCGGCATATCCCTCGACCAGTTTGTCGACGGTGGCGCCGGTCACCGCGGACTGTATGGTCAGCAGGTTCGAGATGCCCGGCTTGGCCTCCGGGTCGAACCGGATCTCCCGCTCGCTGTCGGTCACCGCGGAGCGGATCTTCTTGGCCGTGGCCTTCGGATCGTCCAGCAGGCTGATCAGGCCCGCGTCGGTGGCTGCCGATTTGCTCATCTTGGCCGACGGGTCCTGCAGGTCGTAGATCTTGGCGGTCGCCTTGGGGATCATCGCCTCGGGCACCACGAACGTGTCCGCGAAGCGTGCGTTCAACCGCTGCGCGAGGTCGCGGGCCAACTCCAGATGCTGCCGCTGGTCCTCACCGACCGGCACCAGGTCGGTGTCGTAGAGCAGCACGTCGGCGGCCATCAGCACCGGATAGGTGAACAGGCCGACGGTCGTGGCGTCCGTGCCCTGCTTCTGCGACTTGTCCTTGAACTGCGTCATCCGGGAGGCCTGGCCGAATCCGGTGAAACAGCCGAGCACCCAAGCCAATTGGCTGTGCTCGGGCACGTGGCTCTGAACGAACACGGTGCTGCGGGTAGGGTCGATGCCCAGCGCCAGATACTGCGCGGCGGTCACCAGCGTGCGCCGGCGCAACGTCTCGGGATCCTGCGCGACGGTGATGGCGTGCTGGTCGACGACGCAGAAGAACGCCTCGTAACCGTCCTGCAGCTGCGCCCAGTGCGTGACGGCACCCAGCGCATTGCCGAGGTGCAGCGAGTCAGAGGTGGGCTGGGCGCCCGAGAATACGACCTGTTTGCTTCCGCTACTCATGATCTTCTGATTTTCGCACTGGCGTCATCCGAGTTATTCGGGGGTCAGGCGCTTGAGCGCCCGAAGGAAGACCGCGCGCTCCTCTGCGGTCAGCTCACTCAGCCAGCGTTCCTCGCCCCGCTGAATCTCGCGCTGGGCCGCGTCCTTGACCGCGCGGCCCGCCTCGGTGATCGCCAGCAACCGCACCCGCCGGTCATCGGGGTCCGGTTCCCGCTCGATGAAGCCCTGCCGCTGCAGGTCGTCGAGGGTGCGGATGATGCGGGTTTTGTCGGCCCCGATCGCCTCGGCCAGCGCCGCCTGCGTGCGCACCGCGGACCGGTCGAGCGCGCTGAGCACGACGTAACCCCACATGGTCAGGCCGTGAGCGTCCAGCACCGGCTGCTCGGCGGCCATCAGCTCCCGCAGCAACGGCGCGAGCATGGCCGCCAGGTCCGGACGCTTCGACACCGGCTCACTGTAGGCGTTGCATGATGATATGCATGCGCTTATCGTATGTGTGTGCATACTATTGAGACCGATCTTCGCCCCTTCCACCGCGTGGCCGTGCTGCGCTCCATCGCAGCCGTCGACGCCGTCCGCATCGCCGACCTCGACCGGCCCACTCCGTGCGCGCAGTGGACGCTCGCCGATCTCCTGGCCCACATGACCGCGCAGCACCGCGGATTCGCCGCGGCCGCCCGCGGGCGCGGAGACGACAAGTCGGTGTGGGACGTGGCCACCGTGGCCGACGCCGTGCGCGCGGACCCGGCGCAGGCGTACGCCGCCGCCGCACACGACGTGCTCGCGGCCTTCGCGGCCGACGGCATCGCCGAGGCCACCTTCGCGCTGCCCGAGTTCGGACCGAACGCCACGTTCCCAGGCGCACAGGCGATCGGCTTCCATTTCGTGGACTACGCCGTGCACGGTTGGGACGTCGCGGCCAGCCTCGGGGCACCCTACGACCTACCGGCCGACGTGGTCGCCGCCGCACTCCCACTGGTACTGGCGATCCCTGACGGCGATTTCCGCGACAGCTCGCCCTCGCCGTTCGCGCGGGCCGTCAATGCCTCGCCGGCAACGGATTTCGAGAAGATCCTGGCCCATCTGGGCCGTCGCCCGGACTGGCGTCAGCCGTAGGTAACCGTCACCGGTGAGTGATCGGACCACCGCAACGCGTACAGCTCGGCCCGGTCGACACGTGCCGAACTGGCCCGCACGGCCAGCGTCGGGCTGGCCAGGTGATAGTCGATGCGCCAGCCGGCGTCGTTGTCGAAAGCCTTGCCGCGCCACGACCACCAGCTGTAGGGCCCGGCCACATCCGGATGCAGCACCCGCACCACGTCCACCCAGCCGGTGCCCAACAGCTCGGTGAGCCAGGCCCTTTCGCTGGGCAGGAAGCCGGCCTTCTTGACGTTGCCCTTCCAGTTCTTGATGTCGTTCTCGGTGTGCGCGATGTTCCAGTCACCGCACAGCACCGCATCATGGGCCAGCAGCTCGGCCATTCGGGCAGCGACGGTGGCCATGAACCGTTCCTTTTCCAGCTGACGGTCGGTCTCGGCCTCGCCGGTGGGGACATAGATGCTGGCGACCGTGACACCCGCGGTGTCCACTTCCAGGTAGCGCCCGTGCGTCTCGAACTCCTCGGACATCAGCAGCCGCGTGGCATCGATGGGATGCCGGGACAACACGGCAACGCCGTTGCGGCCCTTCACATGCGGAACCGCCGAGGCGAGGTTCCACCCGTCGGCCAGGGCCGGCGCCAAGGCGTCGCTGAGCTGCTCGTCGTCGGCCCGGGTCTCCTGCAGGCACACCACGTCGGCCTCGGTCTCCTTGAGCCACGGCAGCAGGCCGAGATTGTCGGTGGACCGCTGTTTGACCGCGGCGCGAATGCCGTTGACGTTGATGGTGCTGACGGTCAGAGGTGCCGGATATGCCACGCCCAGACCCTACCGAGCCATACCGACAAGGCCCTTGCGGTACCGGCGGTATCACCTTAATGTCTGGCGAATGGCTGAACGCGCTCCCATCCACCTGGGGTCGGGCGAACCGATCCTACTGCTGCACCCCTTCCTGCTGTCGCAGAGCGTGTGGAAGTACGTCGCACCGCAACTCGCCCAGACCGGCCGCTACGAGGTGTTCGCCCCGACCATGGCCGGCCACCACGGCGGCGCGCATGCGCCNCACATCCCCTTCGAACTCGAACGCCGCGGCCGGGCCCGCACGCTGACCGGCATCGCCCCGGCGGGCGGCTGGTCACGGTTCACGCCGGCGAAGTACGAGATCATCGCCAAGTTCATGGCGGCGCTGCCCCTGGTGCTGGCCACCGCCGCATTCCGGCAGCAACTGCTGAAACTCCCGCTGACCAAGCAGATCTCATATCTGGCCGTGAGCGCGACCCCTGAGGTGCTCAACGACAGTGACCGACACGACCTGATCGAGGACCTGGCGCATTGCCCCGCCTACTTCAAGCTCATGGTGAAGGCGCTGACCACCGCGGGCCTGATGGAGATCAAGAACTCCCGCACCCCGACGCAACTGGTGATCTGCGAGAAGGACCGGGTGCTGCCGGCACCGCGGTTCACGCGGCACTTCACCGCCAGTCTGGCCCCGGATGCCGTGGTGAAGACCCTCAAGGGCGTTGGTCACGTCCCGATGTTCGAGGCACCCGACACCATCACGCAGGTGATCACCGAATTCGTCGACCGGCACATCGATCCGGCCCGCGCGACCGGATAATCGACCACGCGCCTAGCGCATCCGGCCTGCGCCCAGATCGACAAAACGCGGGTTTCGACGATCTGAGCGCAGACTCGGACAGCTGAGCGCAGACTAGGCCTTTTCGGAGGCCGCCAGTGCCTCGTTGAGCGTCTTGCTCGGCCGCATCACCGCGGCGGTCTTCTCCGGGTCCGGGTAGTAGTAGCCGCCGATGTCGGCCGGCTTGCCCTGGGCCGCATTGAGTTCGGAGACGATGGCCTGCTCCTGCTCGGCGAGGGTCTTGGCCAGCGGGGCGAAGTGCTCGGCCAGTGCCTTGTCCTCGGTCTGCTCGGCCAGTGCCTGCGCCCAGTACAGCGCCAGGTAGAACTGGCTGCCGCGGTTGTCCAGCTCGCCGGTCTTACGCGACGGGGACTTGTTCTCGTCCAACAACTTTCCGGTCGCGGTGTCCAGCGCGGTGGCCAGCACCTTGGCCTTGGCGTTGTCGGTCTTGTTGCCGAGGTCGTCCAGGCTGGCGCCCAGGGCCAGGAACTCGCCGAGCGAATCCCAGCGCAGGTGGTTCTCCTCCACCAGCTGGTGCACGTGCTTGGGCGCCGAACCACCGGCACCGGTCTCGTACAGACCGCCGCCGGCCATCAGCGGCACGATGGACAGCATCTTGGCGCTGGTGCCCAGCTCCAGGATCGGGAACAGGTCGGTCAGGTAGTCGCGCAGGATGTTGCCGGTCGCGGCGATGGTGTCCTGACCGCGGATGACGCGCTCGATGGTGTACCGCATGGCCCACACCTGCGGCATGACCTGGATCGTCAGCCCCTCGGTGTCGTGGTCCTTGAGGTAGGTCTTGACCTTCTTGCGCAGCTCGACCTCGTGGGGCCGCTCGGTGTCCAGCCAGAACACCACCGGCATGCCGGACAGCCGGGCTCGGTTGACGGCCAGCTTGACCCAGTCCCGGATCGGGGCGTCCTTGACGACGGGCATGCGCCAGATGTCGCCCTCTTCGACCTCCTGGGACAGCAGCACCTCACCGCTGTCGATGTCGACGATCTTGGCGACACCGGCCTCGGCAATCTCGAAGGTCTTGTCGTGGCTGCCGTACTCCTCGGCCTTCTGCGCCATCAGGCCGACGTTGGGCACCGTGCCCATCGTGGTGGGGTCGAACTGCCCGTGGGTCTTACAGAAGTTGATCATCTCCTGGTAGATCCGCGAGAACGTCGACTCCGGGTTGACGGCCTTGGTGTCCTTGGTACGGCCGTCGGCGCCGTACATCTTGCCGCCGAGGCGGATCATGGCCGGCATCGACGCGTCGACGATGACATCGCTGGGCGAGTGGAAGTTCGAGATGCCCTTGGCCGAATCCACCATGGCCAGCTCGGGGCGGTGCTCATGGCAGCGGTGCAGGTCCTCGATGATCTCCTCACGCTGCGAGGCGGGCAGCGCCTCGATCTTGCTGTAGAGATCCGACAGACCGTTGTTGACGTTGACGCCGAGCTCGTCGAACAGCTTCTCGTGCTTGGCGAAGGCGTCCTTGTAGAAGACCTTGACGGCGTGGCCGAACACGATCGGGTGGCTGACCTTCATCATCGTCGCCTTGACGTGCAGCGAGAACATGACGCCGGTCTTGTAGGCGTCCTCGATCTGCTCCTCGTAGAACTCGATCAGCGCCTTCTTGCTCATGTACATCGAGTCGATGACGTCGCCCTCGTCGAGCTTCACCTCGGGCTTGAGCACGACGGTCTCGCCGGCCTTGGTTTCCAGCTCCATGCGCACGTTGCGCGCCTTGTCCAGCGTCATCGACTTCTCGCCGTGGTAGAAGTCGCCGGTCTTCATGGTGGCGACGTGGGTGCGGGAGGCCTGCGACCACTCACCCATGCTGTGCGGATGCTTCTTGGCGTACTCCTTGACCGCCTTGGGGGCGCGGCGGTCCGAGTTGCCCTCGCGCAGAACGGGGTTCACCGCACTGCCGAGGATCTTGGCGTAACGCTCCTTGAGGGCCTTCTCTTCGTCGGTCTTGGGATCGCCCGGGTAGTCCGGGATGGCGTAGCCCTTCTGCTGCAACTCCTTGATCGCGGCGGTGAGCTGCGGCACGGAGGCGCTGATGTTGGGCAGCTTGATGATGTTGGTCTCGGGCAGCTGGGTGAGACGGCCCAGCTCACCCAGATTGTCGGGAACCCGCTGCTCCTCGGTCAGATAGTCACCGAACTCGGCCAGGATGCGGGCCGCAACTGAGATGTCACTGGTCTGGATATCGATCCCGGCCGGCTCCGCAAAGGCGCGGACGATCGGCAGGAAGGAGTACGTCGCTAGCAGCGGCGCCTCGTCGGTCAGCGTGTAGATGATGGTCGGCTGCTGGGCAGTCATGGTTGCTCTCCCGGCGTCAGTCTGGGATCGACGAGGATCACTCGTTGTCACCCGCGGTTATTCGCTGCTCTCTGTATCGCGGGCCAGACTACAAGGGCGCGGGCCACAGCGAAGGAGCAGCTTTCATTACTGACCAGTAACTTTTGGTGACGCCCGGCCGTCCGCCGCCCCCGCGAGCCGCGCCGAACTGAACGTGTTCCAGTCCCGGCCACGCGACACCGGCAAACACCCGGGCCACCGACTGGCACGGGCTCAGCGCGTTGCGATAAGCTGCAGGCCGGTCATGAGCGCCAGCATCAAGCCCCGGCTTGCTGGCCGGCAACCCTCCAACCGCGGTGGGGTGCCCCGGGTGATGACCAGGTTGAGTAGCCGTAACCGGCTGCAAGGCAAGCGCGGGTCCGAAGGTACGGGCCCCCAGACAGACAGGGAAACCTGATGGAGGCCAGCCATGTGTATGTGTCGATGAACTGTCGATGTTCGCCTGTCGTCCTAGACGACGAGCCGGACGTCCGGTAACCGACCGCACCCCTACCTTCTTCTTCCCCTCACAGAGGAGACACCCCAGCCATGACAAACCCCGAAATCGTCGCCACCTGGTCCTTCGAAACCAAGCAGGTCCACGCCGGCCAGACGCCGGACAGCGCCACGAACGCCCGCGCGCTGCCGATCTACCAGACCACCTCTTACACCTTCGACAGCACAGACCATGCCGCCGCGCTGTTCGGGCTGGCCGAACCGGGCAACATTTACACCCGCATCGGCAACCCCACGACCGACGTGGTCGAGCAGCGCATCGCCGCCCTGGAAGGCGGCGTCGCCGCGTTGCTGCTGGCCTCGGGCCAGGCCGCCGAGACCTTCGCGATCCTCAACCTGGCCGGTGCCGGTGACCACATCGTGTCCAGCCCGCGGCTGTACGGCGGCACCTACAACCTGTTCCACTACACGCTGCCCAAGCTCGGCATCGAGGTCAGCTTCGTGGACAACCCCGACGATCTGGACTCGTGGCGGGCCGCGGTGCGGCCGAACACCAAGGCGTTCTTCGCCGAGTCCATCTCCAACCCCCAGATCGACATCCTCGACATCCCGAACGTGTCCGCCGTGGCGCACGAGAACGGGGTCCCGCTGATCGTCGACAACACCATCGCGACGCCCTATCTGATCCAGCCGATCGCGCTGGGCGCCGACATCGTGGTGCACTCCGCGACCAAGTACCTGGGCGGCCACGGTTCGGCCATCGCGGGTGTCATCGTCGACGGCGGCACGTTCGACTGGGCGGCAAGCGGACGGTTCCCCGGATTCACTCAGCCCGACCCCAGCTACCACGGGGTGGTGTTCGCCGAGCTCGGTGCGCCGGCATTTGCGTTGAAGGCACGCGTGCAGCTGCTGCGCGATTTGGGCAGCGCGGTCTCGCCCTTCAACGCCTTCCTCATCGCGCAGGGATTAGAAACGCTGTCGCTGCGGGTTGAACGGCACGTGGAGAACGCGCAGCGCGTCGCCGAGTTCCTGGCCGGGCACGACGGCGTGACGTCGGTGAACTACGCCGGACTTCCCACCTCGCCCTGGTACGAGCTGGGCCGCACCATCGCCCCGAAGGGCACCGGCGCGGTGCTGGCATTCGAACTGGCCGGCGGCATCGAGGCCGGCAAGGCCTTCGTCAACGCGCTGACGCTGCACAGCCACGTCGCCAACATCGGCGATGTGCGCTCGCTCGTCATCCACCCGGCCTCGACCACGCACCAGCAGCTGTCTCCCGAAGAGCAGCTGTCCACCGGCGTCACCCCCGGGCTGGTGCGGCTGGCCGTCGGTATCGAGGGCATCGATGACATCCTGGCCGACCTGGAGCAGGGGTTCGCCGCTGCCCGACCGCTGCGCGACGTGCCGCAGACTGCGGCGACGGTGTAGGACAGCGAGAGAAGTCCGGCATGACGATCACCGAAGAACCAGCCGTGTCCACCCTCCCGTTGCCTGCCGAAGGCGAAATCAGCGTGGTGCACATCGGTGCACTCACGCTGGAGAACGGCACCGTCCTTCCTGACGTGTCGATCGCCGTGCAGCGCTGGGGCGAGCTGTCCCCCGCGCGCGACAACGTGGTGATGGTGCTGCACGCGCTCACCGGCGACTCCCACGTCACGGGTCCGGCCGGAGACGGCCATCCGACGCCGGGCTGGTGGGACGGAGTGGCCGGGCCCGGCGCCCCGATCGACACCGATCAGTGGTGCGCGATCTCGACGAACGTGCTCGGCGGCTGCCGCGGCTCCACCGGCCCCGGCTCGCCGGCACCCGACGGAAAGCCTTGGGGCTCACGCTTTCCCCAGATCACGATCCGGGACCAGGTCGAGGCCGACCGGGCCGCCCTGGCCGCCTTCGGCATCACCGAGGTGGCCGCGGTGGTCGGCGGTTCGATGGGCGGCGCCCGCGCACTGGAATGGCTGGTCGGGCATCCCGACGAGGTGCGGGCCGGTCTCGTCCTCGCCGTCGGCGCCCGGGCCACCGCCGATCAGATCGGTACCCAGAGCACGCAGGTGGCCGCCATCAAGGCGGATCCGGACTGGCAGGGCGGCGACTACTACGACACCGACCGGGCGCCGCTGGCCGGCATGGAGATCGCCCGGCGCTTCGCGCACCTGACCTACCGCGGCGAGGAAGAACTCGACGACCGGTTCGCCAACGATGCCCAGGGCGACGAGGATCCCACCGCCGGCGGCCGGTACGGCGTGCAGAGTTACCTGGAATACCAGGGCGGCAAGCTCGCGGCCCGGTTCGACCCGGGAACCTATGTCACCCTGTCGGATGCGCTGTCCACCCACGACGTGGGCCGGGACCGGGGCGGGGTGGCCGCTGCGCTGCGCAGTTGTCCGGTGCCCGTGATCGTCGGCGGGATCACCTCCGACCGGCTGTACCCGATCCGTCTGCAGCAGGAGCTCGCCGAATTGCTGCCCGGCTGTAGCGGTCTGGACGTCGTCGACTCGGCCTACGGCCACGACGGCTTCCTGGTCGAGACGGAGGTGGTCGGCAAGTTGATCCGCCGCACACTGGAGCTGGCACAGCGGTGAACTCGCCCAAGCAGCGTTCCCTGTCCTTCGGCTCAGAAGCCGCGGCATACGAACGCGGCCGGCCGTCGTATCCGCCGGAGGCCATCGACTGGCTGCTTCCCGAGAACGCCCACCGCGTGCTGGACCTGGGCGCCGGTACCGGCAAGCTCACCACCCGGCTGGTCGAGCGCGGCCTCGACGTGATCGCCGTCGACCCCATCCCGGAAATGCTCGAGCTGCTGTCCAATTCACTGCCGGACACCCCGGCGCTGCTGGGCACGGCCGAGGAGATCCCGTTGGCCGACAACAGTGTCGACGCGGTGCTGGTGGCGCAGGCCTGGCACTGGTTCGACCCCGAGCGGGCGGTCAAGGAAGTCAGCCGGGTGCTGCGCCCCGGCGGCCGGCTGGGCCTGGTGTGGAACACCCGTGACGAACGCCTGGGCTGGGTCAAGGATCTGGGCCGCATCATCGGCCCCGAGCACGACCCGTTCAACAACGAGGTGACCCTGGCCGCGCCGTTCGGCGAGGTCGAACGTCACCAGGTGGAGTGGACGAGTTACCTGACGCCCCAGGCGCTCATCGACCTGGTGGCCTCCCGCAGCTACTGCATCACCTCACCCGAGCAGGTGCGGACCCGCACGCTGGACCAGGTCCGCGAACTGCTGACCACCCATCCCGCGCTGGCCAATTCCTCTGGGCTGGCGCTGCCCTACGTCACGGTGTGCGTCGGGGCCACGCTCGCCTGAGCGTCCTCGATGAACTCCCCGATCACCGCGGTGCCGGGCCCGGGCCTGGCGCCCGGTCCGGCGGTGGCGGTCGCCGTATCGGCACGGAGTTCGCCGCCGCACTCGGCACAGACCGTTCGTGCCGTTGTGACACAACCGCATTCGGTGTGGACGAGTAACGCGGGCGGCCCGTCGGCGTCGGCCTGCCACTTGTCACCCCAGGCGAGCAGTGTCGCGATCACCGGGTAGAGATCACGCCCTTTTTCGGTCAGCACGTACTCGTGGCGCGGCGGCGCGCTCTGGTACTGCCGCCGTTCCACGATCCCGTGGCCTTCGAGGTCGTCGAGACGGCCGGCCAGGATGTTCGATGCGATGCCCAGGTCACGACGAAGGTCCTCGAACCGCGTCAACCCGGCGAACAGGTCCCGCAGGATCAACGGGGTCCAGCGTGGTCCGACCACGTCGACGGCCCTCGCGATGGAGCAGGCGATGTCGCCGAACGACTGCTTGGGCATGCCGCCAGGCTAGTCCATTGCAATTAGCAATGGACTAGGGTTAGGTGGATTGCGAATTGCAATCCACTCGGAGGGGTACGGCGATGACAGCGACCACCGACTCGGTCACCGCGTTCTGTGAGGCCACCCGCGCCAACGACATCGACCGGCTGATGACCACGCTGGCGCCGGATGCCGAGCTCATCTCCCCGCTGTCCGGCCGAATGGTCTTCCGCGGACACGACGACCTGCGGGCGCTGTTCACCACGGTGTACGGCGGCCTGAAGGAGCTCGTGTGGCAGCCGGTCATCGGCGAGGGCGCGACCCGCGTCGCCGTCAGCGACGGCCGGGTCGCCGGCACCACCATCACCGACGCGCTCGTCTTCGAACTCGACGCGAACGGTCAGATCCGCCGGCTGCGTCCGCACCTGCGGCCGTGGGCCGCGACCACGATGTTCGCGCTCGCGCTGGGCCCCAAGCTCGCCCGCCACCCCGGCGTCCTGCGCCGCGCGCTCAGGCGCTGAGTTCCGCCAGGTCCGCCTCGGGCCCGAACCAGCGCTCCAAGGCGGCGCGCAGGCGCGCCGGATCAACCTCGGCGAATTCATCTGCGGCCCAGGCGACATAGCCGTCGGGACGGATCAGCAGGGCCGCGGCCGGACCGCCCGCGGACGACAGCGTGACGTCGACTCGGTCACGCCAACCCTGCGCCGCGTCGGCGTGTTTTCCGCCCGACAGGTCGAGCAACACCGGCCGGCCCGAGCGCAGCAACTCGGCGACCCGGCGACCGTCGTCGAGCGTGAAATCGGGAACGAAATATCCGGACAGCCGGTGCGGGTCGCCGACGTCATAGCGGACATCGGCACCGGAGAGCAGCCCGGCGATGTGTGCCGAGCCATCCGGTGTAGCCAGCAGTTCACCGAAAAGCGTACGTAGCGCGGACACTTCAGGGCCGGAGGCCATCAGGGCGGCCTGAGCCATGGAGTGCATCATCACCCGCTGACCCGCCGGCCACCGCTCACCGTGATAGCTGTCGAGCAGGCCGGCCGGTGCCCAACCCTGCACGGCGGCGGCCAGTTTCCAGCCCAGGTTCGCCGCATCCTGCATACCCAGGTTCAGCCCGGGCCCGCCCATGGCCGAGTGCACATGCGCGGCATCGCCCACCAAGAACACATTGCCGGCGCGGTACTGTGCCGCCTGACGGGTGTTCTGGCCGTTGATCCGCCGCAACGCATGGGGACCCGGCCCGTCCGGCGGCTCGATCGGCAGATCGGCGCCCATCACCCGCCTGGCACTGGCCCGCAACTCGTCGATGGTCAGTTCCGGCGCGTCATCGGGCAGCGTGGAACCGTATTCGATGGTCCCGACCATCGACCGCCCCGGCTGGAACTCCGCGTAGATGAGCACACCGCCATCGAAGCGGTTGTGTCCGAACGGAATCCGCCCGATGTCCGGCACGTCGATGCCGCCGAGCCCGGTGCGTAGCTCGTCGGGCAGCCGGACGTGAGCCACCCGGGCCACCACGTCGGTGGTCAGCCCGGGAAACTCGATACCGGCCTTCTTCCTGACCGGGCTGCGGCCACCGTCGGCACCGACGAGGTAGGTGGCCGGAAGCCGGTAGTCGCCCGATGCCGAGGCCACATCCAGGATGACACCGCCGGAAGCTGCTTCGAAGTCGACGAGCTCATGGCCCCAACGGATCTCCACACCCAGGCCCAGCACCCAGTCCACGAGCTGGCGCACGACCCGGGGCTGCTGGATCAGCATGCCGTACATCGGGTTGTCGGCCACGTCGGTGAACGGGACCTGCATCCCCGCGAAGATGTAGCCGTCCATCGGCTCGGGTGGCGCATCCGAGCCACTGAGCGTCTGATACAGGCCACGCAGGTCGAGTACCCGGTTGGCCTGTCCGACAATGCCGTTGGCCTTGAGCTCGGCACTGGGCTCGGACAGTCGCTCAAGCACCAGGGGCCGCACCCCGGCCAGCGCCAACTCGCCGGCCACCAGTAGCCCGTTGGGGCCCGCACCGGAGATGACGACGTCGACCTGATCTTTCACTGGTTACCTCCTGGTTCGGGCAGGCCCGCGGCCACTGCCGCGAACCCCTTGCGCAGCAGCGACGCGAAAGCCACCGGCGGATCGGAATTTCCGTATTCGTCCATCGCGACGTCGCCGACCGCGCGCACGACGGCGGCCACCAGCCGCGGATACATGTCGCGCTGCGGGTCGGTACCGGTGCGCTCGGCGATCGCCGCCACCCACTCGTCGGCCAGTCCGCGGAACGTCGCGTCGCGGATCTCGGGGATCATCAGGAGCTTTCGGACCTCGGCCAGCTGCTGGCGGGTCGGCACCGCGTTCTCATCACCGTAGACATCGGACATGTCGGCGTCCACCGGATTTATCACCGATTCGGCGATGGCGGTCCACAGCGGCTCGTCGGCCGGGCGTGAGCGCAGCATGTCGATGCTGCGCCGCAGGCGCTCCTGCTGCCGGTAGGCCAGCGCATCGTACTTACCGGCGAAGTAGTTGGTGAACGTGCGCAGCGAGACGCCGGCGAGCTTGGCAATGTCCTCGCGGGTGATGTTCTCCAATCCACGCTCGAACGCCAGCGTCAGCGCGGCATCGCTGAGCGCCCTTCGCGTGTCGAGCTTCTTACGTTCGCGCAGCCCCGAAGCCATGTCCCCCACGGTAGCCATAAAATTGCCCATTGAGCAATCTTGCCTCCTGGGCATTTGCTGTGAATCTCGATCGCCGCCGCCGCGAATTGAGTTGAGCCCCCGCGCCGGTTCACCTAACGTGGCGTCCATGTCAGTGACCTACATCCGCTTGCGCATCACCTAGCGGCGGATCTTCACGTTCTCGGAAACATCCGCCGCAGCAGCTTTGTCCCTGCGTCTGCGGAGTATCCGTGCCTTCACTTCATCATGGCCGGCATGAAACCGGCCAGAACTTCCTGTGCGATCGGCGCGTGGTCGCCGATATCGTCGACATCGTCGCGCGCACAACAGGTCCCATCGTCGAGGTCGGCGCCGGAGACGGCGCGCTCACCCTGCCGCTGCAGCGGCTGAACCGGCCGCTGACCGCCATCGAGATCGACCGGCGGCGCGCCACGCGGCTGGCGGAGCGAACCTCGGCCGAGGTGGTCAGCGCCGACTTCCTGCGCTACCGGCTGCCGCGAACACCGCACGTGGTGGTGGGCAACCTGCCCTTCCACCTGACCACCGCGATCCTGCGCCGTCTGCTGCACGCGCCGGGATGGACCGACGCCGTCCTGGTGGTGCAGTGGGAGGTGGCCCGGCGGCGGGCCGCTGTCGGCGGGGCCACCATGATGACCGCGCAGTGGTGGCCGTGGTTCGAATTCGGTTTGGCCAGAAAGATTTCCGCGGAATCGTTTCGGCCACGACCCAGTGTGGACGCCGGGCTGCTCACCATCACGCGCCGCACCGAACCCTTGGTCGACTGGGCCGACCGTCAGCGGTACCAGTCGCTGGTGCACCGGGTGTTCACCGGGCGCGGACGTGGCCTGGGCCAGATCCTGCGTCCGCACGTCGACCGACGATGGTTGGGCGCCAACCGGGTTCACCCGCACGCGCTGCCGCGCGAGCTGACCGCCGGGCAGTGGGCGGCGTTGTTCGATGCCGCAGGCTAGCTGGTGCCGAGCGGGTCGATGGTCCAGGCGATGTAGAGCACCGCCGCGCTCACGGTCGCGGTGGTGGTGAAGTCGATCGTGCGCGAGCGCACGACGAGAAGACCGGCCCGGTCATCGGTCAGCGCCAGCCGCAGCGCCGCCGCCGCACCGACGCCGATCCCGATCACCAGGGCGCCACGGCGCCAGTAGCCCGCCACCACCAAGGCGAACGCCGCGACGAAGATCAGCCCGACCAGAAGGATCGGCCACTGCCCGGCAACCACCTTGCGGACGAACTCCTTTGCCGTCACGCCAGTTTCGACTCTTCGAGCTCGACGACGTTGGTGAGCAGGAACGCCCGGGTCAACGGGCCCACCCCGCCCGGGTTGGGTGACACGTGGCCGGCCACGTCCCAGACGTCGGGGGCGACGTCACCGGTGAGCTTGCCGTCCACCCGACTCACCCCGACGTCGACGATCGCCGCGCCCGGCTTGACCATGTCCGCGGTCACCATGTGCGGCACGCCGACCGCGGCGATGATGATGTCGGCCTGACGGGTCAGCGCGGGCAGGTCCCGGGTGCCGGTGTGGCACAGCGTCACCGTGGCGTTCTCCGAACGCCGGGTGAGCAGCAGGCCCATCGGGCGGCCGACGGTGACACCGCGGCCGATCACCACGACGTGCGCTCCGGCGATCGGCACGTCGAACCGGCGCAGCAGGTGCACGATGCCGCGGGGGGTACAGGGAAGAGGCGCGTCCTTACCGAGCACCAGCCGGCCCAGGTTGGTCGGGTGCAGACCGTCGGCGTCCTTGGCCGGATCGATGCGTTCCAGCGCGGCGTTCTCGTCGAGATGCTTGGGCAGCGGCAGCTGCACGATGTAGCCCGTGCAGTCCGGGTTGGCATTGAGCTCGTCGATCGTCTCGTCGAGCTGGGCCTGGGTGATGTCGGCAGGCAGGTCGCGCCGGATCGAGTTGATCCCGACCTTGGCGCAGTCGGCGTGCTTGCCGCGCACGTAGGCCTGCGACCCGGGGTCGTCGCCGACCAGCACGGTGCCGAGGCCGGGCGTTCGCCCCGCTTCGGCCAGCTTCGCTACACGCTGCTTGAGGTCGACGAAGATCTCGTCGCGCGTGGCCTTACCGTCCAACACAATCGCACCCACAGCTGCCATTGTGTCAGGTGGCGTGGCAAGCTCCATCTATGAACACTCAGCCCAATGTGTTCACTGATGTTTTCAGTGAGGCCAAGCTCGGCCCGGTGACGCTGCGCAACCGCATCATCAAGGCCGCCACCTTCGAAGCGTCCACCCCTGATGCGCTGGTCACCGAGGATTTGATCAACTATCACCGGCTGCCCGCGGCCGGCGGTGTCGGCATGACCACCGTCGCCTATTGCGCGGTCTCCCCCGGCGGCCGCACCGACGGCTGGCAGATCTGGATGCGACCCGAAGCCGTTCCCGGGCTGATCAAGCTGACCGATGCCATCCACGCCGAGGGCGCGGCCATCAGCGCCCAGATCGGCCACGCCGGCCCGGTCGCCAACTCGCGGACCAACAAGGCCACGGCCCTGGCCCCGGTGCGGTTCTTCAACCCGCTGTCGATGCGGTTCGCCAAGAAGGCCTCGATCGACGACATCCGCGGTGTGACCGAAGCGCATGCCAATGCCGCGCGGCTGGCCATCGACGCCGGTTTCGACGCCGTCGAGGTCCACCTCGGCCACAACTACCTGGCCAGTTCGTTCCTGTCCCCGCTGATCAACCGCCGCACCGACGAGTTCGGCGGCTCGCTGGAGAACCGGGCGAAGGTGGCCCGCGGGGTGGTGCGCGCGGTGCGCGACGCCGTCGACAAGCACGGCGACCGGAAGATCGCGGTCATCGCCAAACTCAACATGACTGACGGCATCCGTGGCGGCATCCCGATCGAAGAGTCGCTGCAGACGGCGAAGTGGCTCGAGGAGGACGGTGGCCTGGACGCCATCGAACTCACCGCGGGCAGCTCACTGGTCAATCCCATGTACCTGTTCCGCGGCGGCGCGCCGGTCAAGGAGTTCGCCGCGAACTTCAAACCGCCGATCAGCTGGGGCATCCGGATGAGCGGCAACAAGTTCTTCCGCGAATACCCGTACCACGAGGCGTATCTCATGCGCGACGCGGAGAAGTTCCGCGCCGAGCTGAGCATGCCGATCATCCTCCTCGGCGGTATCACCAACCGCGAGACGATGGACCGGGCGATGGCGGCGGGCTTCGAGTTCGTCGCGATGGGCCGGGCGCTGCTGGCCGAGCCGGACCTGCTCAACCGGATCAAGGCCGAAAGCGTAAAGGGTTCTGTGAAGTCGCTGTGCACGCACTGCAATGAGTGCATGCCCACGATCTACAGCCACACCCACTGCGTGGTGACGGGAGCCCCGGACTCACTCGTGAGCTAATAGCTCCATGGTCGGCAGCCACCCCAGCGACACCATGGTCACCTACCGCTACGTGCGGGTCGGGCTGGTCGCGCTGGTGGTGTTCCTGTTGACGTCACTGGCGTTGACGTGGGCGCACAGCTGCCCGCAGGGATCGATCAGTGCGTTCTTCTACACCCACACCCACGCGGTGTTGCTGGCCTCGCTGTGCGCGATCGGCATCTGCCTGATCGCCTACAAAGGCAGCCGCGTGGGTGAGGACGCCCTGTTGAACTTCTCCGGGTTCATGGCCTTCATCGTGGCCCTGGTGCCCACCGGTCCCGCCGACCTGTGCCGGCCGTGGCTGCCCAGCGTCACCGATCCGTTCGGCGCCGTCCCCAACAACGTCGCCGCGCTGTTCGTCGCCATCGCCGCGGGCACCGGCATGTACCTGGCGCTTCAGCGGTGGCGGCGTCCCCAACCGGCGCCCGTGGCGTCCGAACCCGCCTGCGCCGAGGCCGCCACGCCGTGGAAGACCATCGCCACCGCGCTGCTTCGGGTCGAGAAGTGGCTTCCGGCAGCACTGTTGGGCATCGCCATCGCCGGGGCGCCACTGATGTTGTGGGACTGGTTCGCCGAGCACGCACACGTGATCGCCGCGGTGGCGATGTTCCTGGCGATCACCCTCGTGGCCGTCTACCACGCGTGCTACGCCAGGGCCGCCGTGCGCCGGCACCTGGCCAGGTTCTACGCGACCATCGCCGCGCTCATGCTCGTCACCGTCGTGGCCGGCGTGGTGCTGCTGATCGTCGGATGGCACTTCGGCGTGATCGCCGTCGAGCTCACGCTGACCGTGTTGTTCGCGGTGTTCTGGGCGGTGCAGACCTGGGATGTCTGGGACGCCCAGGATCGCTATCCGTCAGCAGCCGTACCCGCGCTGGCCAACACCCCCACCTAGGACGTGTAGCCGTCGATCTGCAGCGTCTGCCCGTCGCGCCGTAACACCAGCACCGCCCCCGGCACCGGTACGAAACCCTCGACGGAGTCGGCGGGTACCGCCGCGGTCTGGGCGCACGTGCGGGCATCGAACGCGCGCAGTGCGCCGCCGTCCGCTCCGTTGTCGGCGATGACGAAGCCGTCGCCGAACGATACGTAGGCCAGGCCGCTGCCCTGCCCCGGCACTCGCGTCTGATCACCGCGAATCCCCTGGGGGCCTGCACATTTCTGCTTCCCGTCCGGACCGAACAGCACGAGTTGCCTGCCACCGTCGCGACTTGAGAACAGGAAGTTGCCGGACGGCCCGGGCGACGGCTCGCCGGTACCCCGCTGTGGCATCGGGGTCACGGTCTTGTCCGCCACGTTGACGTAGACGATCCCCGGCGGCGCTCCGACCCCTCCGAACTGCACGAAGATGCCGACGGTGTTCGCCGGGGTGGCAACCGCGCCCGCATCGGCCTGGCCTTTGAATGCCTCGTGATCCCATACGGTTTCACCGTTGGCCGGGTTCACCGCGAGCACGCGGATGTCGGTGCCCCGGTCCGTCGAACACTGCAGCACCGACACCAACCATGACGGGGTGTCCACCGTGCGTTGCGGATACAGGCACTCGGCACGGGGTGCAGGCACCGTCCACATCGGGAGACCGGTCCTGGTGTCGAAGCGCACCCACACCCGGTCGTCGCGGTACACCACGAACGGTGCGTTCAGGTTGTAACCGGACTCCTGCGACAGCGCGTACATCATCCGGTTGTCGGCATTCGCCCACAACTGTTCGCCGGTCGTGGCATCGAGCCCGATCAGTTGCTGGTCGAGGAACGCCACCACCGTGGCCCCGTCGTCGAACACCCGCATGCCGCTGACCACCACACCGCCGGGCCCGGTGCGCGCGAAATGCCAGCGTTCTTTTCCGTCGGTGCCGTACGCGGTGATGCGACCGGCCCCGTACACCACGAAACCGGCTCCCGCCGCGGAGATTTCGCGATTGGGCTGATGCCTGTCGCCCTCGAAGGCCTCCGGTACCGACACGGTGAACGTGCGCTGCCCCAATTCGCCGGGCATCGGGGGAACATCGGTAGCCGGCGCCGTCGTCGCATCGACGTAACGCCCGTCGTCACCGGCACGCAAAGCCACCACCGTCACCACCGTGGCAACCACCACCGCGATCGCCGCGCCGATCGCCAGCAACTTCGCCGCGCCGCGCTCCAACCGTGGAAACGCCCTCGCCGCCAACAGGGTCGCCGCCGCCCCGNGACCAGCCGCGCCCAGGCGCCCAGCGCCGCGGCCCACACCAGAAACACCACTGCCGCGCCGGCCAGCACCGTGCCCAGCGTCCGCAGCACACCGAGCACCCGGTCGGCCGTCGTCCGCGACCCTTCAGAACCCATGCCAGCCATGGTCACACGGCGCGACACCGCCGCAACGGCCCGGCCCCGGCCAGAACTACGGATAGAGTTGACCGCGATGAGCCCCGCGCTGACCATTCGTTACGACGGATCGACCCGTACCTTTGCCCCGGGCAACGATGTCGTCATCGGCCGAGACCTCCGCGCCGACGTCCGGATCGCCCACCCGTTGATCTCGCGTGCCCACCTGGTGGTGCGCTTCGACCAAGGCCGGTGGGTCGCGATCGACAACGGCAGCCTCAACGGCATGTACGCCAACGGGCGCCGCGTGCCCTCGGTCGACATCCATGACGGCCAGACGGTCAACATCGGCAACCCCGATGGCCCGCAGCTGACCTTCGAGGTCGGACGCCACCAGGGTTCCGTCGGCCGGACGCCGACCGCGGCAGTACCGATCGGGAACCGGCCGAGCGGCGCCTGGCCCACCCAGGCCGCCCCCGGTCGTCAGCAATACGGTCAGCCACCCGCCGCCCAGCAGGCGGGGTACTCGTCCGGCCCGCAGCCGCGCTACCCGACCGCGCCGACCGGCTACCCGAGCGGACCCCAGGGCGGTTACCCGAGCGGGCCGCAAACCGGATATCCCAGCGGCCCGCAGAGCGGCTACCCCAGCGGCCCGCAGGCCTATCAGTCGCAGCCCGTCCAGTCCCAGCCCGTGCGTAGCGCTCCGAACGCGGCGCAGGCTCAGACCACCATGCGGCCCGCGGCCACCCCGGACCGTGGCACCAGCGAAGCCGGCGGCAACCTCGCGACCAGCATGATGAAAATCCTGCGGCCCGGGCGCACCACCCCGGCGCCCGCAGGTGCGGTGAAGATCGGCCGCAACACCGACAACGACATCGTCATCCCCGACGTGCTGGCCTCGCGTCATCACGCCACGTTGATCCCGCTGCCCGGCGGCACCGAGATCCGCGACGAGCGCAGCATCAACGGCACCTTCGTCAACGGCGCGCGGGTCGACAGCGCCATCCTGCACGACGGTGACGTGGTCACCATCGGCAACGTCGACCTGGTGTTCAGCGGCGGCACCCTGGTGCGCCGCAGCGAGACCCAGGCCGACACCCGCACCGGCGGGCTCGAGGTCCGCGGGCTGACGTGGACCATCGAGGGCAACAAGACACTGCTCGACAACATCTCCGTCGACGCCCGGCCGGGAACCCTGACCGCGGTGATCGGGCCGTCGGGCGCGGGCAAGTCCACGTTCGCCAAACAGGTCGCCGGCTACACCCATCCGACCAGTGGCACCATCACCTTCGAGGGCCACGATGTGCACGCCGAGTACGCGTCGCTGCGCTCCCGGATCGGCATGGTCCCGCAGGACGACGTGGTGCACGGGCAGCTGACCGTCCGCCAGGCGTTGATGTTCGCCGCCGAGCTGCGGCTGCCGCCGGACACCACCAAGGAAGACCGCGAACAGGTCGTCATGCAGGTGCTCGAGGAACTCGAGATGACCAAGCACCTCGACACCCGCGTCGACAAGCTGTCGGGCGGGCAGCGCAAGCGCGCCTCGGTGGCCCTGGAGCTGCTGACCGGCCCGTCGCTGCTGATCCTCGACGAGCCCACCTCGGGTCTGGACCCGGCACTGGACCGCCAGGTGATGACCATGCTGCGTCAGCTGGCCGACGCCGGCCGCGTGGTGCTGGTCGTCACGCACTCGCTGACCTACCTCGACGTGTGCGACCAGGTGCTGCTGCTGGCTCCCGGCGGCAAGACCGCGTTCTGCGGGCCGCCCGACCAGATCGGCCCCGAGCTCGGCACCACCAACTGGGCCGACATCTTCAGCACCGTGGCCAGCGATCCGGCCGAGGCCAACCGCCGCTACCTGGCCCGCACCGGCCCGGCCCCGGCCGCCACGGCGTCGTCGGAACAACCGGGCGACCTCGGTGCGCCGGCCAAGACCAGCCTGCTGCGCCAGTTCTCGACCATCGCGCGAAGACAGATCCGGCTGATCATCTCCGACCGGGGCTACTTCATCTTCCTGGCGCTGTTGCCGTTCATCATGGGTGTGCTGTCGCTGTCGGTGCCCGGCACCGTCGGCTTCGGCGTACCGAACCCGATGGGCGACGCGCCCAACGAACCGGGCCAGATCCTGGTGCTGCTCAACGTCGGCGCGATCTTCATGGGTACCGCGCTGACCATCCGTGACCTGATCGGCGAGCGGGCGATCTTCCGCCGCGAACAGGCCGTCGGCTTGTCCACCACCGCCTACCTGCTGGCCAAGGTGTGCGTGTACTCGGTGTTCGCCATCGTGCAGTCGGCAATCGTCACCGGCATCACCATCGCGGGCAAGGGCTGGGGCGAGGGCGCGGTCGAAAAGGGTGTGTTCCTGCCGAACCGGTCGCTGGAACTGTTCGTGAGCATGGCCGCCACCACCGTCACCGCCGCCATGGTGGGCCTGGCGCTGTCGGCCCTGGCCAAGTCCAACGAGCAGATCATGCCGCTGCTGGTGGTCGCGATCATGAGCCAGCTGGTGTTCTCCGGCGGCATGATCCCGGTGACCGGCCGCGTCGGGCTGGACCAGCTGTCCTGGATCACCCCGGCGCGGTGGGGTTTTGCCGCGTCGGCCTCGACCGTCGACCTGATCCGGCTGGTGCCAGGGCCGCTGACGCCCAAGGACTCGCACTGGGAGCACACCTCGGCAACCTGGCTGTTCGACATGGCCATGCTGGCCGCGCTGTCGGTGTTCTACGTCGGGTTCGTGCGCTGGAAGATCCGCCTCAAGGCCGGCTGAAACTCTGGCGTGACAAAGCAGGTGCGGGACAGCGACGCCGGGGCACCGGAAGCTGGCCGGCGCCGGGAATGCTAGGCGCCGTGGATGTCGAGGCCGTGGGCGGCCGCGTAGGCCAACGCCTGGGTGATGTCGATCTTGGCGGCCCGCAGTTTGGCTGTGGTCCAGAAGGTCGCGTCGACGCGGGCACCACGCAGGTCGGCCTCGTCGAGCTTGGCGTCCTGTACCCGGGCGCCGGTCAGATCGGCCTGCCGCAGGACGGCCTTACGCAGGTCCGCCCCGACCAGGCTGGCCTCGCGTAGCCGGCAATCCGACAGGTCGACGCTGCGCAGATCGCAGCCGCCCAGCACGGCCAGCGTCAGATCGGATTCGACCAGCTTGATGGGTCGCAGCCGGCATTCGGTGAACACCGAACCCAGCAGGCTGCAGTTGGTGAACGAGCTGTGCCACAGCGTGGCCCGGCGGAAGGTGCAGTTGCGGAAGGCCGAGCCGAAATGCTCGGACTCGGACATGTCCACCCCGCTGAAATCGCATTCGGTGAACACCACCCGCTCGGTGCGCAACCGGCTCAGAGCTCCGTCATATTCGTCGGCACGGAAGTCCACGCCGGTGAATTCTCGGTCCGTCCAGACGGTTTCGTGGGCTACCACGCGTCAGCCGGGCAGCGCGGAAAGCGTGCTCAACGAGTACTCGGTGACCGCGATCAGTGCCGCCTTGGCCGAGTTGCGGTCACGGGCGTCCACGGCCACCACCGGGATGTGGTCGGGCAGCGCCAGCGCCTTGCGCACGGCCTGCGTGGGATGTTTTGGCGCGTCGTCGAATTCGTTGACCGCGACGATGAACGGCAGCTTGCGCGCCTCGAAGAAGTCGACCGCGGCGAAGCTGTCCTGCAGGCGGCGCACGTCGACCAGGATGATCGCGCCGATCGCGCCACGCACCAGGTCGTCCCACATGAACCAGAACCGGCGCTGCCCGGGCGTACCGAACAGATACAGCACCAGGTCCTCGTCGAGCGTGATGCGGCCGAAGTCCATCGCGACGGTGGTGGTGCGCTTGTCGGGGGTGCCGTCCAGCGCGTCGACGCCCTCGGAAACGTTGGTCACCAACGCTTCTGTGCGCAGCGGCATGATCTCGGAGACCGCGCCGACGAAGGTGGTCTTCCCTGCGCCGAACCCGCCGGAAATGACGATCTTCGTGGAGGCTGCCCCACGCCGGGGGGCGCCGCCGGCGGAGGCCGAGCGGGGTTCAGAGTGCTCGTAGGCCACGCAGGGTCCTTCCAATCAATTCGCGGCGTTCGTCGAAGCTAGCCGAATCATCAAGGGTGGCTTCCACCCGTAGATAACCCTGCGTCACCAGGTCCCCGATCAGCACGCGCGCCACGCCGAGCGGGAGGGATAAATGTGCGGCAATTTCGGCGACCGAAGGGCTGCCGGTGCACAACTCTACGATCTGTGCGCGCACATCGTGGCCAGTCCAGCGTGGCTCGCGCGTCGTGTCGAGTTTCTGCACCGGCGCCTCCAGCGGAAGGTGCACCCGCGAGTCGGTGCGGCCGGCCGTCAGCGTGTACGGCCGCACCAAACTCGGGCGGTCGGTGGGTTCCGGTTCGTCCACAGTCACCTCGCGAAGGGCAGAAGGGGGCAGGGACTCAGGACGGCTGCGGTGCGCGGCGCGAAGACTGCACCACGGCGCCGACCCGCTCGACCAGGATGGCCATCTCGTAACCGACCTGGCCGATGTCACACGACGGGGCGGTCAGCGTGGCGAGGTTGGAGCCGTCGCCGACCCGCATCAGCAGCAGGTAGCCGTTCTCCATCTCGACCACCGACTGCATGACGTGGCCGCCGTTGAACAGCTGGGAGGCCCCGGTGGCCAGGCTGGCGAGGCCGGAGGCGACCGCGGCGAGCTGGTCGGCCCGCTCGATCGGCATGTGTTCGCTGGCGGCCATCAGCAGTCCGTCCGCCGAGACCAGCACGGCGTGCGACACCCCGGATACCTCGCGGGCGAACTTGGACACCAGCCAGTCCAGGGAATCACGCTGGGTCGGACGGGTCATTCGCTATCGCTTCCTCTGGTCTCTCGGGCATGCGATCGCCCGGCGTGCACGCCGCCGAAAAGATTGCTGGTGCTCGCACGGACAGCCTCAGGATCACGCGGCTTGAACGCCGCGAACATGCCGCTGTCAGGTTCGTCTGCCGATGCTACCGCCTCGAAGCTGTCGTCGTTACGGTGTACTCCACCGTTGCGGTGACGGCCGTTGTTCTCGGCGGGCGCTCCGACGGCGGCGGCCACACCGCCGGGCACCAGGCGGGCGCCCGGCGTGCGCATGGGCAGGCCTTCCTCGGTGTGCTGTTCGACGGGCGCATCCTGTGCCGCGGCGGCGACCGACCAGCCCTTTTCCCACACCGTCTTCCAGTCCAGGTCGGCGCTGCGCACGTGGGTGGTCGGATCCATGTCGAACTCCGACACCATCGACTGGTAGATCGAGTCGCCGTCGGCCTCGTTCGCCGACTGCGCCGCGGCCTCGGCCGGTTCGTCGTGGTCACCGGTGTCGTGGGCCGACCCGTTGAGACCGTTGACACCGCTGTGGCCGTTGAGCCCACTGTGCCCGTTGAGCTCCTCGCCGTGGCCGTTCACGCCGTTCAAACCGTTGAGACCGGCCGCGCCGTTGATCCCGTAGCCGGCGGCCTGCCCGCGGGAGGCGAAGAACGACGACGTGTTGGTGGGCGCCGAACGTCCGGATTCCGCGTCGTCGCCGGCCGCGGCGTCGGCGATCTCTTCCTTGGCGGCGGCGGCACTCTCCTCGGTGTGGACCGGCCACTGCTGCGGCCACTCCCCGACCGGCTCGTCGCTCGGCTGCTCCGCCGGCTGTGCGGCGGCCGGCTCGGGTTGCGGGGCGAGCGTGCCCGGCAGCTCCGAGATGCCACTGGCCCCCGGGTTGCGCTGGGGCAGCAGATCGAACGGCACCTCGGCTCCGTTGAGGTGTGGTTCGTCGAGGCCGGACCCGAAGCCCGACGCATCGGCCGGGTCGGAATCCAGTGACAGCGCCGTGGCGATGCCGGCATGGGCGTCGACGGGTGTGCCGTACGCGGTCTGGTCGACCGGATCGGCGCCGTCGCGGGCCAGCAGCTCGGCCGGAACGTAGACCCCGGCGGTGGTACCCGAGCTCGGTTCCTCTGCGACCGTGCTACGCAGCCGCACCACCAGCCCGTGCTGGGTGGCCAGCCGCCCGACCACGAACAGACCCATGTGCCGGGCGGTGTAGGGATTGACCTCACCGCCCGACTGCAGACGGGTGTTGGCCACCCGCAGATCCGCCTCGGTCATGCCCAGGCCGACGTCGCTCACCTCGATCACCAGTGCGCCGTTGGCCGCATGCACGGCCGACACCCGCACCTGCGAGATCGGGGGCGAGTAACGCAGCGCGTTGTCGAGCAGCTCGGCCAGCAGGTGGATCAGGTCGCCCGCGACGGATCCGGTGATCTCGACGTCGGCCACCGACGCGGTGACCACGCGGGTGTAGTCCTCGACCTCGGAGGCCGCGGCGTTGACCACGGTCGCCAGCGGCACCGGGCGGTTGTGCTCGCGCGCCAGCTTGGAACCGGACAGCACCAGCAGGTTCGCGCCGTTCCGCCGCATCCGGGCGGCCAGGTGATCGAGCCGGAACAGGCTCTCCAACCGCTCCGGGTCGTCCTCGTTGCGCTCCAGCTGATCGATGAGCGTCAACTGCTGGTCGACGAGCGATCGGCTGCGCCGCGACAGCGTCTCGAACATGTCGGAGATCTGAAGCTGCAGCTGGGCCTGTTCCCCGGCGAGGAACACCGCCTGCTCGTGCAGCTCGTCGACGGCATGCGCCACCTGGCCGACCTCTTCGGTGGTCTGCACCGGCACCGGGGTCACCGGGACCAGCTCGCCGCCGGCCCGGACCCGCTCGATCTCCTTGGCCAGATCCTGATGGGCCACCTTGAGCGCGCTGTCGCGCAGGGTCCGCAGTGGGCGCACCAGCGAGCGGGCCACCAACAACACGATGACGAGGGCGCTGATGATCGCGGTCGCCACCAGGATGGCGTCCCGGATCGCGTCGTTGCGCGCGTCGTTGGCCTGGGCCTCGACCGCGGCGGGAATGGCCGAAGTGGCCTTGTCGATGATCTGCCCGGCGATGTTGTTCGTGGCGTCCAGCGATGCCAGCAGCTCCGGGTTGCCGACGAGCGGAACCCCGGGATTGGACATCATCGCCATGCGCTTGACCATCTCGGCGCGCAGCGTCGCGGCCTCCTCGGAGCCGCCGCCGAGCACCTTGGTCAGCGCGGCCACGGTCGAGGGTTCGGTACCGGCCATCGTGATCATCGAGGTCCGCAACACCGGCTCCGGCTGGTCGCCGCCCCGCATCACCAGCATCCGCTGGATGGCCATCTGCCCACGGGCACCGACCGCGCGGGCCAGCGCCTCGACCTGAGCCTGAACCGAGGGCTGGTTGCTGTGCACCGAGCCCGTGATGGCGGCTTCGCCGGTGAGCAGCAGTGGACCGTAATCCAGGATGCGCTGACGCAGATCGATCGACCCGGACATCACCGCATCGACGAGTTCCTGTCCCTTGCCGAGCAGGTTGTCAACCGCCTGACCGACATCTTCGAGCACCTCGGTGGCTTCGACCCGTTGCTGCAGTTCGGTTTTGCGCTCGTTGAACGTGGCCACCGCCGACTGACCGTCACCGCCTTCGGTAGCTGCGATGAGCACGCCCTCCATGGCGGCCAGGTAATCGTCGATCGCCGGGATCACCTCGGCGCGGTCAGCGGCCAGCCGGAGATCCCCGGCGGCGCCGGCACTGGCATAGATCCGCAGGCCACCGAACGTCGCGGCCAGGATCAACGGGATGACGACGATGGCTAGCACCTTGCGGGTGACCGGCCAGTTGGCCGGTGACCAGCGCGACGGACGCTTGGCCGGAGCCGATGGAGTTGGCGAGAATTCGACGAGGGTGCCGTCAGCCTGTTTCAGCTGCGTGAAGGCAGTCATCGGCGCCCAACCGCACTACCGGCGGCGTGGCCGCATTTCACTCGTGGGGCGTGATTCATAGGACTTCCTGCTGTTTCCGCCCACAGCTGGGCGGGCGTCAAACGCCTTGGCAATTGCACGAGTATGACAGCCGCGCGCGAGCGTTTCCACAATTCTTACTGAACAGACAGAGTTCGTGACCGAGCCGTAGCGCAGTTGTGTGGTAATCGAGCAAACAGCGACGTCCTTGCCGAAACGCGTGCCGATTTCGCATGCCGTTTCGGCCGCCGATTCGCGTGCCGCAATTGCATCCCGATTCGCCCGCGGCCTTGCCGCCATACGATCATCGACGAATGTTTCGGGTGATGTTCTTCTCTCCCCGTATCGCACCCAATACCGGTAATGCGATCAGGATGGTGGCCGGCACCGGGTGCGAACTGCACCTGGTCGAACCGCTGGGCTTCGACCTGTCCGAACCCAAGCTGCGCCGGGCCGGGCTGGACTACCACGACCTGGCATCGGTGACGGTGCACGCCGATCTCGCGGCGGCCTGGCGCGTGTTGTTGCCGGCCCGCGTCTACGCGTTCACCGCCCACGCGTCGACCTCGTTCACCGACGTCTCATACCAGCCCGGCGACGTGCTGATGTTCGGCCCGGAACCCACCGGGCTGGACGCGCAGACCCTGGCCGATCCGAATATCACCGCCCAGGTACGCATTCCGATGCTCGCCGGGAGGCGGTCGCTGAATCTGTCGAATGCGGCCGCCGTCGCCGCGTACGAGGCATGGCGGCAACACGGGTTCGCCGGGGGCGTCTAGTTACGCCGCGGGCGTGGGCCGCCATGCGACCCACGCCCGAATCTCACAGAGAGTTCATACCGCGGCTTCACAATTTCATCGGGGGCAACAGGCTCCCCAGAGCTCACCAACTGTCCCAGTGTGAGAACTGTTCGGCCGGAAGCCGCTTGGCCTTCTTGAAGTCGGTGCCCAGGGTGTAGGCGATCGGGAACAGGCCACCCTGGGTGTACTGCTCGAACGGAATGCCCAGCAGCTCGGCGGCCTCCTTCTCGCCGTCACCGAGCAGGTGCAGCGTGGTCCACGCCGACCCGAGCCCACGGGACCGCAGCGCGAGCATGAAGCTCCACACCGCGGGCAGCAGTGAACCCCAGAAGGACGCGCCGATGCCGGCGGGGGCACCGTCCGGACGCCCCTCCAGGCACGGGATCATCAGCACCGGGGCCTTCTCGAAGTTGTCGGTGAGGTACCTGGCCGAGCTCATCACCGCATCGGCCTGCTCATCGCGGATGTCGCCGCGCTCGGGCTTGGGCAGGTCGAGGTACGGGTTGGCGTTGGCCCGGTAGATGTCGGCCAGCGCCTTCTTCTTTGCCGGGTCTTCGACGAAAACCCATTGCCAGCCTTGCGCATTCGACCCGGTGGGCGCCTGTAGCGCCAGGTCGAGGCACTCCGTGATCACCTCACGCGACACCGGCTTTGAGAAGTCGAGACGTTTGCGCACCGAGCGGGTGGTGGTGAGAAGTTCGTCGACGGTCAGGTTCAGAGTCGGTTCGGCTGTCATGCCGCGAGACTCTACAACCGCGGGCCGGAAAACGAGGGAAGCTCCCCAGCAGTTTGCTGGGGAGCTTCCAATCATCGTGAGCCGCAATACAACTCAGCTAACCGATGAACGTTGCTTGCCGCCGCCTGATCGGCGGCGCGAACGGGGTGGATCAGCCGACGTTGTCGGTGACCAGGACCGGATCCCAGCCGTTACCCTGCGATTCTTCGGACGACGCGAAGTCGGCCGGCGCCGGGACGGCGTGGATGCCGTGATCGTCGCCCGGCAACCCACCCAGGGCGGCGATGGTGTCGCGGATCTTCGCGGCCTCGGCGTCGGTGGGCGTTGCGCCCGCCTCGAGTTCGTCGAGCAGACCGTCGCGCAGGCCGGCACCGTTGGCGACTTCCTGAGCCGACAGCTTGGCGTGGATCCGGGTGACGTAGATCTGCTGTCCCAGAGAGGAACCCGGCGCCGCGGCGGCGTGGGCCATCAGCGAGTCATACCGCTGACGAACCCCGCTGAGCGCGACGATGACGGCGGGTGACGGCCGGTTGCTGTTGGCTGCCTCGGTCAGCGCGGCACGCAGCTTGCGCAGGCCGGACAGGACGACGTCGGCGCGCTTGTGGAACTTCTTGTCCTCGGGGAACGGCAGTGCGTCGATGGCGGCGGAGTACATGTGCATCGCCGCTTCCGACAGACTGACGATGACCGCCGAATCACCTTCCAGTGTCGCGTTTTGTCCCATGGGCCCTCAATTCTCCAGCGAGCAGATCGATAACGATGAGCGGCCGGCCGCCCGGGTCCACATCGCCCGGATCACCGCCGCTCGCGGTGAGCACGGGATGACACTAGCGGTTCGTGAGCGGCACGTCATCGCTAGGGGCACTTGAAGAATGACGAAAAACAAGGTATGCGAATGCGGGCGCGACGTACCGGTAGCGCGCCGCGTCACCCATAGCCCTACTCTGAACGCCGGCACGGTGGCAGGCTTGGGCGACAGGAGGTCGACATGGCCGGACTAACTGAATCGACAAGGGCCGCTGAGCCTTCAGGGGCGCCGAGAGCTGCCCAGCCGGACGACGGCAAGGTAGGTGACCCGACCGAGCCGATTCCGGTGGTCGCGCTGAACCGCGCCCCGGCCCCCACCCCGCCCGCGGCCCGCGCCAAGGCCAATCTCGGCTGGATGATCGGCGGCGGCCTCGGAATCCTGGTCGTCGCCTGGTATCTGCTGTTCAGCCCGGGCGAGCCCGGAAGCAAGTCCGAGTGGTTCTTCGGCGCCGTCGTCTTCGTCGTCCTGCTGGCGACGATGTGGCTGGCCCTCACCGTCCAGCGCCAGGCCCGCTACGACGTCGCCCAGGCCGACGAGCGGTTGCGCCGGGAACTGGCCGCCGCCGACGAACGCTCGGCGCTGGAGCTGGCCCTGACCCAGAAGTGGCACCGGGCGGCCATGGAGTCGCAGCAGAAGCTGCACCAGGCCGAGCTGACCGCGCAGCGCGAACTGGCCCGGATCGAACGCAACAATCTGCTCGAGCAACTGCAGAAGCAGGCGATGATCGAGGTATCGCGCGCGGTGGGCGCGCACACCCGGATGCTCGCGACGCTGTGGAGCGAAGGCGCGGCGCAATTGCGCAACCCCGACCGCGACCAGCGGGAGTCCGCGATGAACGTCATCTTCGAGCAGATCGGTCAGGTGGTGAGCGACGTTTCGGTAGAGCTGGACAACGCTCATCTGGTGAGCCAGGACGACCGGCTGCAGGATGCGCTGAACCGGGTCAACGAAGCGGTGCTGATGGCGATTCAGGTCGCCGAGGGGTTCCATGCCGACGTGGTCGAAGGGCGCACCCCGGAAACCAACCCGATACCGGCCGTCCAACGCCTACTGCACGAGCGCGCCACCACCGCACGACGGCTGGCCTGGTCGCTGCTGCGGACCGGGCTCGAGGACAGCACGGCCGGCGGCGACGGCCACCGNGGCTAGCGGGCTTCGCCCGGTCCGGCCGAGCCGTGCTTCGCCCGCAGCGACCGCCTGGCGTGGTCGATCAACCGGGCGGCACTGGCGGTTGACTGCCTGGCGCTGTTCCACACCAATGCCAGCGACCCGCGCAGGTTCAGGCCGGCGATCGGCATGACGTGCAGCCGCGGACCGCGAGCCCGCGCGTAGGGTTCGGGTACCAGCGCGACGCCCAGGCCGCCACTGGCCAGTTCGGCGAGAACGTTCGGATCACTGGCCTCGATACCGACCTGCGGCTCGAGCCCTACGGCGCTGAACGCGGCATCGATGGCACTGCGGGTGCCGATCGTCGACGAGAACGTGATGAGCCGATATCCGCCCAGATCCTCGAGCGACACCGCCTCACGCTCGGACAGCGGATGGTCCGGACTCACCGCGGCGACGATCTGCTCGTCCGCCACCAGCTGCAGCCGAAGGTCGGGGGGCACCGTGGCGGGTGGCGAAATGATCGCCATGTCATGGCGCCCGTCGAGCAAACCGGTGACGAGATCGTCGGTGTTGGCCTCCAGCAAGGAGATCTCGACCATGGGATGTTCGCGGTGAAACTCCGCCAGCATGTCGACCAGATCGAAGGCGAGCGACGACGATGCCGCCAGGCCGACACTGACGTGCCCGCGCAACGCGGCGCTGTACTCATCGGCGACCTGCTTGGCATCGGTCACCGCGGCCAGCGCGGCACGCGCGTGGGTCAGCAAGGCGGTACCGACCTTGGTGAGCCGCACCGGAGAACGTGACCGGTCGAAGAGCCGCTGACCGAGTTCCCGCTCGAGCAACAGGATTTGAGCACTCACACCCGATTGCGCGATGTGCATGCGCGCGGCCGCCTTGGTGAAACTGCCCTCTTCCGCGACGGCCACGAAGTACTCCAGCTGCCGCAACTCCATAACTAAAAATGATAACAGTCAGCATGTTTCGATGTTGGACGCCGCCAAGTGCCCTGAAGCATTGTTAATCGAGTGCACGAGAGCACATCTGACAATTTCGCTTTTTCTGGGAGGCACATATGACGGGACGGACGAAAGCAACCATTATCGGAAGTGTCGCCGTCATAGGTGTAGCGGCGGCAGCCATCGGCACCTGGCTGGTCATCGACGCGCCCGACAGCCAGGCCAAACCAGAGCCGATCACCCTCACCCTTGAGGTGAAGAACGACCATGTGGCCAAGCATGACTTCGGTAAGCCCGGCATGGACGTCGGCGACATGGACATCTTTTCCGACATTCTCTCGGTGAACGGCAAGCAGGTCGGATACGACGGCGGCGCGTGCTTTTTCACCAATGTGACACCGGAAAAGCCGATGACCTATTGCGAGCTGACCATTCAGCTCGATGAAGGCCAGATTTTCGCGCGCAGCCTGACCCCGCACACCCTTGCGCCGTTCACCATGGCGATTACCGGCGGAACCGGCGAGTACGCCGACGCGAGGGGCGAGCTGACCGTATCCGGTGTCGCGACCCCCGATGAAAAGTACGAATTGAAACTGACGAAATGACAACGGCGCGCGCGACGTTCGGTCGGCGGAACTTCTTGATCGGCGGCGGGCTGGCGATCGCCGCCGTGTCGGTGGGATGCTCCGGAAAACAGCCGGAGGGCCTGGACGGGCTCCGCTCGGCGGTGCGTGGCCGTGTCCTGTTGAGCGGCGACCCGGGCTTCGACGCCGCCCGGGCGCCGTGGAACCTGGCGGTCGACCAGTCGGTACGCGCCGTGGTGGACGTTGCCGACACCGACGACGCGGCGGCCCTGATCCGCTTCGCGCGCAATGCCGGTGTGCCGATTGCCGTGCAGCCCAACGGACACGGCGCCTCGAACGAGATGGACGGCACGATCCTGGTCCGGACCGCGGCGCTGAACGAGACCCGAGTGGACACGTCAACCGGCACCGCACGGGTCGGAGCAGGCGTCTCATGGGCTGACGTCCAGGCCCTCGCCAGCCCGGCGGGGCTGACCGGGGTCGCGGGCAGCGCGCCGATCGTAGGCGTCACCGGGTACCTGCTCGGCGGCGGCCTGAGCTGGTTCAGCCGCAAGTATGGCTGGGCAGCGGACAGCGTCACCGCATTCGAGGCCATCACCGCCGACGGCGACCGCGTGACCGCGACGGCCACCAGCGAGACCGACCTGTTCTGGGCCCTGCGCGGCGGTGGCGGTGACTACGCATTCGTCACCTCGGTCGAATTCGCCCTGAAACCGGCGCCGACCCTGTACGGCGGCACCATGACCTGGTCGGCCGACCGGGCAGCGGCAGTGATCTCCGCTTTCCGCGAGGTCACCGCGACAGCTCCCGAAGAACTGACGACCTGGTGCAGTTTCACCCGGTTCCCCGGCGCGCCCGCACTGGTTCGCATCGACACCGCCTACCTCGGAAAGGCCGAGGCGGCCGCCGGACTGCTGCGACCCTTCGACCGCATCGGTGGGATGCTCTCTGACACGCGGCGCGTCCTTCCGGTCGCCGAGCTCGGAAAAATCACCGACGAACCCACGAAACCCGCACCATCGCGCCAAGAAGCCACCCTCGTCAACGGCTTGACCGACCAGTTCATCGAGGCCCTGCTCACTCAGTCGATCGAACCGCTGATCACCGTCCAGATCCGCCACCTCGGCGGCGCGCTGCAACGTTCGTCGGGCACTCCCTCCGGGCCGGTCACCGCTCCCTATCTCGTAAGTTTCCTTGGCATGCAACCGGATCCGGGAAGCGAAGCCGCCTTGATGGCTCGCACCAACGCGTTCCTCGACACATTGGCAGCGGTGAACACCGCCAAAGTCCCGTTCAACTTCCTTACCCCAGAACAGAATGTCGCCGACGTATTCGACGCAGGCACACTCGCAAGGCTGCGCGCGGTCAAACGCGACCGCGATCCCGATGGGGTGTTTCGGAGCAACCACCCGGTCGCCCAGGAGTGAAACCTTTTGTTTCTGAGCACTATCCGCTCGGCCGGACCGCCTGCCGGAACGCCGAGCTGGCGATCAGGATCGACTGCCGGAGATTCTGAACCGTTGTCCGGCCGGCGGTTCGACGCCGGCATCGAGGTTTCCGGGAGGTTCGCATGAATGATCTGGCATTCCGCTCAGCGGGTGAACTCGCGACTGCCATCGCGGCAAAGGAGGTGTCCAGCGTCGAGCTTCTCGATTGCTACCTCACGCGCCTGGAGCAGTTCGATCCGCGGGTCAACGCGATCGTCGCGCGCGACGAGGAGAACGCGAGGGCAGCGGCGCGAGAGGCGGACCGCGCGGTCTCCCGGGGCGAAGCGCTCGGGCCGCTGCACGGCGTCCNCGCGAGAGGCGGACCGCGCGGTCTCCCGGGGCGAAGCGCTCGGGCCGCTGCACGGCGTCCCCGTGACGATCAAGGACAGTCTCGAAGTCGCCGGCATGCGAACCACCGGTGGTTCGCACCGCTGGGGACATCACATTTCGACAACCGACGCCGAGGCCGTCACCAGGCTCAAGCAGGCCGGCGCGATCGTGTTCGGCAAGTCCAATCTGCCTGCGGACGCCCGGGACTGGCAGACCTACAACGAGGTATACGGGACGACGAACAACCCGTGGGACGCGACTCGCGGTCCGGGTGGTTCATCGGGCGGTTCGGCGGCCGCGCTTGCCGCCGGCCTGACCGGGCTCGAACTCGGCGGCGACACCGCGGGCTCGATCCGGGTGCCCGCCCACTTCTGTGGGGTGTACGGACTGCGCCCGTCGTACGGGGTCGTACCGCGGCACGGGAGCGTCTCCGGCCACGCCCCCGGCTCGCTGGCCGAGTTCGACATGGCGGTGCTCGGTCCGTTGGGCAGGCACGCCGACGATCTGGACCTGGGCCTCGACGTCCTTGCCGGACCGGACCGTGACAACAGGGCGGCCTGGCGGTTGGACCTGCCGCCCTCGAGGGCACAACACCTCCGCGAGTTCCGTGTCGCGGCGTGGCTCGACGACTCCTTCTGTCCGGTCGACCGCGAGCTGGTCACCGCCATGGAGTCCGTGCTGACGGCGGTGCGGTCCGCGGGCGCGGTGGTGGAAGAGCGCAAAGGGCCGGTCGGCCTTGAGGAAACGATGGCGCTCTACCGGCCCTTGCTCATGGCCCAAAGCGGGTTGATCGAACCGGACGAGTCCTACGCGGCACTCGTCGAGCTCGCCACGGCGGAACGATCAGAAGGGGCGGAAGCCGGATTCGCCTCGCAGATAACGGTTCGCTTCCGCGATTGGCATGGGCTCGACGAGCGTCGCCAGCAGTCACGCCGTCGCTGGGCCGAGTTCTTCGGCGACTTCGACGTGCTGCTCTGCCCGGTGAGCCCGACCGCCGCCTTCCCGCACGATCAGCGTCCGGATCCCGGGTGGTCGGTCCGGACCCTTCAGGTCGACGGTGAGCAACGTCCGTACCGGGAGATGCTCACCTGGGTGGCGCCGGCGTCGCTCAACCATCTGCCGGCCGCGGTCGCGCCGATCGGAGCGACCCGCGATGGTCTCCCGATCGGCATTCAGGTGATTGCCCCGTACCTGCACGACCGCACCGCCATCCGATTCGTGCGGTGTCTGTCCGAGGTGCTCGGTGGTTTTCGGCGCCCACCCGGATTCTGAAGCGCGACAAAGCCGGTCCTGGGCGGGTGCGGGCCCGCCCAGGACCGGCGCTCCGGACTACTCCGCGCCGAGCGTGACGGTGCCGAGGTGGGTGAACTCGGCGCTCACCTGTTGGCCGGGCCGGATGAACACCGCATCCGTCAGCCCGCCGGTCAGCACCGGCCAGCCGGCCCGCAGCACGACGCCACGGCGGCCCAGCGCATTGGCGGCCAACGCGAGGGCTTCGGCCGGATGCCCCTGGACGGCCGCACCCGTGGCGGTGTCCACCACCGCCCCGTCAACCTGCAGCACACACGCTTCCAGAGCCAGATCGAGATCGGCCGGCCGTTGTACTCGGCCACCGATCACGAACCGTGCCGAGGAGGCATTGTCGGCGACGACATCGGGCAGGGTGAACTTGAAGTCGGTGTACCGGCTGTCGATCACCTCAAGCCCCGCATACACCGCATCGACCGATTCCATCGCCTGGGCGGCGGTGATCCCCGGTCCGCTCAGCTCCCTGCCGAGGACGAAGACGATCTCGGGTTCGACCCGGGGGTGGATCAGCTCGGAGGTGTCCAGCGGCACTCCGATCGGCAGGCTCATCGCATCGGTCAGCCAGGCGGTCAGCGGCGAATCCACCCCCATCCGTAGCTGTTTCGCCCGTGAGGTGAGCCCCAGTTTCACCCCGACGATGTGCTGCCCGGCCGCCACCTTGCGGGCGATCAACTCGGCCTGCACGTCGTAGGCCGTGCTCAGGTCGAGACCCGGCCAGTCGGCGGTGATCGGGCCGCGGTCGGTCCGGCTGGTCTCCGCATCGAGCAACACACCCGCGGCCGTCGAGACACTCCACTGCGTTGCGCTGGTCACGTCAGCACCTCCTCCGGACGAGCCGCGGCAAGCGACAACGCCACGTCGATGATCATGTCTTCCTGCCCTCCCACATAGCCGAGCCGGCCGACCCTGCTGAGAATCTCGTGGGCGGGAACACCGTACTGTTCGGCCGCACGCTCGGCATGGAACAGAAACGAGTTGTACACGCCGTACCTGCCCTGAACGATCGAATTCCGGTCGCACACAGGCAGCCTCGGGATCATCGGTCGCGCGATCTCCTCCGCGACCGCGAGGATGGCGTCCGCGTCGACCCCGGTCGGCACGTTCATCCTCTCGAACGCGGTGACCAGAATCTCGATGGGCGCATTGCCTGCACCGGCACCGAGCGCACACAGCGTTCCGTCGATCTGCCGCGCTCCGGCACGGTATCCGGCGATCGAGTTGGCCACTCCCAGAGAGAGATTCTGGTGTGCGTGCACGCCCACCTGTGCATCGGCGCCGAGTTCGGCGACCAACGCCGCGACCCGGTCCGCGAGGTCGTCGGGCATCAGCGCACCCGCGGAGTCCACGACGTACACACACTGGCACCCGGCATCTGCCATGATTCGCGCTTGACGCGCGAGCTGTTCGGGCGATGCGCGGTGCGAGAGCATGAGGAAACCGACTGTCTCCATCCCGAGTTCGCGCGCGGCGCCGAAATGCTGAATGGACACATCCGCCTCGGTGCAGTGGGTGGCGATGCGGGCGATCGACGCGCCCGCGTCACACGCTGCGCGGAGATGACGCACCGTGCCCAGCCCCGGCAGCAGCAGCACGGCGATCCGGGCCCTGGTCACCGTCTCGGCCGCGGCGCGGATCAACTCGAGCTCATCGGTGCCGCTGAAGCCGTAGTTGAACGACGAGCCGTCGAGCCCGTCTCCGTGGGTGACCTCGATGACCTCGACACCGGCAGCGTCCAAACCTGCGGCCACCGCCCGGACCTGCGCCACCGAGAACTGATGCTTCACCGCATGACTGCCGTCACGAAGGGTGGTGTCGGTCAACCGAACCGGTGCGTTCATCGAGCTCCTACCTTCGAATCACCCTGACGGGCAGCGGAAATGAGTTCACCGACCTGCATGGCAGCTGCGGTCATGATGTCGAGATTGCCCGCCCACGGCGGCAGATAATCACCGTTGCCCCGGACTTCGAGGAAGATCGACACCCGCATGTTCTGGCGCCAGGCGTCCTGCGGATCCTCGAACTGAGGGTCGGCAACCAACCGATAGCCGGGGACGTACCGCTGCACCGCTGCCACCATCTGGTGCACCGATTCGGTGATGGCGTCGCGATCCGAGTCCGGCGGTATCGCACAGAACACCGTGTCCCGCATGATCAACGGCGGCTCCACCGGATTGAGGATGATGATCGCCTTGCCGCGGCGGGCGCCTCCGACGCTCTGCAGCGCGCCCGCCGTGGTCTCGGTGAACTCGTCGATGTTGGCCCGGGTGCCCGGCCCGGCCGAGCGTGACGATATGGAGGCGACGATCTCCGCGTACGGGACGTCGACCACCCTGGAAACGGCGCGCACCATCGGAATGGTCGCCTGGCCCCCGCAGGTGATCATGTTGACGTTCTCGGCATCGAGGTTGAGGTCAAGGTTGACCACCGGGCACAGCAGCGGGCCCACCGCCGCCGGGGTCAGATCGATGGCCGTGATCCCGGCTTCCGCATATCGCGGCGCGTTGGCGATGTGCGCGGCCGCCGAGGTTGCCTCGAACACCAGATCGGGAAGTTCGTCCCGGCCGAGCAGCCAGTCGACTCCGCCGGCCGAGGCCTCGACCCCGAGTTCTCGCGCCAGCGCGAGCCCGTCGGACGCCGGGTCCACCCCCACCATGTACCGAACGTCGATGTTCTCGGCCCGCTGGAGTTTGAGCAGCAGGTCGGCGCCGATGTTTCCGGGGCCGACGATCGCGGCAGTGGTCATTGTCATCCTTCTCCATCAGCAGCGAAACATGCGGTTACCGAGCCGATTCCGCTGAACGAGGCGGTGACGGTCGATCCTCCGGCGACCGGCACCGCGGTGGTCAGCGAACCGGGCAGGATCACCGAACCCGCCGCCAGGGTCACACCGAGTGGCCCCAGGGTGTTCGCCAGCCAGACGAGGGCGTTGATCGGGGAACCCAGCACCGCGGCGCCTGCTCCGGTGGTGACGGCCTGGCCGCCAGAGGACAGCACGCAGCCGGTCAGCCGTAGGTCGATGCCGCTCAGGGCAACCGGCCTCGATCCCAGTACCACACCGCCCGACGAGGCGTTGTCGGCAATGGTGTCCGGCAACGTGATTCGCCAGTCGCGGATCCGGGAATCGATGATCTCCAATGCGGGCAACACGTACCCGACTGCGCGCAGTGCATCCACGACCGTGACACCGGGGCCGGACAGATCCCGATCCAAGACGAACGCGATCTCCGGTTCGACTTTTGGGCTGATGAAAGCGGCGGTATCGATCGGCATCGACTCCAGATGAAACATGTCGCCGAACAGGTGGCCGTAGTCCGGCTGATCGACGCCGAGTTGACGCTGCATCGCCGCCGACGTCAGGCCCACCTTGTGGCCTCTGATCACCCTGCCCTGGCTGACCCAGTGGTCGACCTGCTGCAGCTGCAGCTCATACGCCCGCGCGACGGTGAGTTGGGGCTCGTTCTCGCTCGGCGGATCGACCGGTATCCGGGTGTCGTAGGCGTCCAGTAACGCCTTTGCGATCGGTGAACTGTGTTCAGGCATCTGCTGGGATATCTCCTTACTCGGCCGGCCTGTCACGCCGGGATCGCCGTGCAGTTCGGCGTCGTCGGTAGGCCGTTGAATCGGTCTGCAAGCCACTGCATCCCCTGCTCTCCGTCGACGAAGTAGGGCAGCAGGTTGTTGATCGCCAACTTATTGAGGAACGGCGGCTGCTCGTTGGTCCAGAACTGGACGTCCGCGCCTTTCGCGCACCAGTCCAGCGCCAGCTGGCGTGCGCCGCCCCACGGTATGAAGGGGTCGAACCGGTTCGAATCGATGAACACCGGTGCCGTGGGTTTCAGCGTGCCGATCCGCTGCTCGTTCAGGACGGTTCGCAACGGCTCGGAGTTGATCAACTCGGCGACGTCGGCGGTGAAATACTGCTGGTAGTGCCGGAATCCGAACCTCATCACGGTCTCGCCGACGCATTCGTTCTGGGTCCGGGACAGCAGGTTCACCCCCTTGTCCGTCAACACACCGGTCAGCCCGGGAACCAGCTCGGGGTACGCCGCCCCGACGCCGTTGAGCAGATAGCCCAGCCCGCCGGCGAAGATGCTGCCGTCGGCGAACGGTGGTACCAGGGCGAGGTCGGCGGCGGGCGCACCGGCCCAGGCTCCGACGACCTTGAGCTCGGGGGCATACCGTGGCGCCAGTTCCACCGCCGACGCCGACGCGGTCCCGCCTTGGCCGTATCCCCAGAACGCCACCGGGCCACCAGGTTCGAGTGAGGTCTCCGGCAGGGCGAACGCCGCCCGGGCCGCGTCGATGAGGGCGTGACCGGCATTGAGCCGCATGAACGACGGCGGGACACCTGGTGTGCCGACCCCTTGATAGTCGGTGACCACGACGGCGAATCCCCGCGCGACCATCGTCGCGACGAACATCTCCTCGTACCCGAAGGTGAGGTCCAATCCCCCGCCGTAGTGAATGCCCTGATTGAACAACCTCGACGGAGCGCACTGATCGCCGATTCCATAGACGCCGGTGGCGAATGCGACCAGGGGGCGCGGGCCGCCGCCGGGCCACGGGTTGTCCGGTTCGAAGTAGGTACCGGTGACCGCGACCTGGCCGCCGCGATTGTCGGTGCTGCGGTACATGATCCGGGTTCCGGTCGCGACGTAGGCCCCGAGCTGTCCGGAGGGCTCCAGCACCAGGCGAGAAGGTTCGGAACGGATCAACTGCCCGGGCGCGCCGTCACCCAGCGGGTCCGGTGGGGTGTAGAACGCCTCGTACTGGCTTTCGTCGGCGTACGCGATCGGCAGGGCGGGGTTCGCCGACCACCCGAGGAGGCACAGCACCGCCGCCGCCATGACTTTCCTCGATGAAACTCTGGGGCGGGCCGAACATGGCCGAACAGCACGATGACACAGCGCCATCGGGTCTCCTCTTCGTTGAGTGTCCTGCAGAGCGCCGGCCGGACGGCCACGCCTGAATCAAGACAGCACCCGGTGGTGCTGACGCCGTGTCTGCCGCAACGATGGAACCGCCGAGTGCGAACCTCAGCCGGTGGTCGCGGCCAATCCGCTGGTGACCGAGGGCGCGGCCAGACTCCGCATACACACCTCACGACCGACGGTGCGCAACTGGAAACCCACCCGGTCCTCGGGCTCCTCCCCGTACGAGATACGGGTGGTGGCCGAGTTGATCGCCGCGCCAAGGGGAGTCGGCCAGCCGCGCAGGGCATGCACGATGCTGCGCAGTGTCTGCAGCGTGGTGACCGCCGCCTGCCAACCGTATGCGGTCGTGACGCAGCCGACCGACCGGCCGGACAGGTACGGGCTCGCGTCCTCGCGCAAGTCCTCGATGTAGTCGAGTGCGTTCTTGACCAGCCCCGAGACGGACCCGTGGTACCCGGGCGAGGCGATGATCACCCCGTCGGCACGCCGCAGACATTCGACCAACCGCACCGCCTCGTCGACGTTCTCCGACTCCGGGTCGTACATCGGCAGCCGCGCGAGGTCATCCCCGCCGAACAGCTCGGTGCGCGCGCCGGCGGCCCTTGCCTCGTCCAGGGCGATCCGCAGCGCCGACTCCGTCGACGAGCCGCGCCGCAGTGTTCCGCCGAGCCCGACGATGTACGGTTGTGTCGCGGATTCCATCGTGGTACTCACACCATCCTCATCAATCCGTCATGCCCCCAGGCGAAACCTGGTTTGAGCGTGTAGTTCTCGGGTGTCCAGGTCTGCGGATCGACAGTCCGCGAGCCCCAGCCGTATTCGAAATGCCAGCCGGACGGGTTGCGGAAGTAGAACGAGAACACCCGGTCGTTGTGATGGCGGCCAGTCGACGTACTGGTGATCCCCCGATCCAGACACACGTCGTAGCTGTGACCGACATCGTCCATGGTGACCGTCTCGAACATCACGTGCTGAATGCGCCGCGGTGCCCCGGGAATGTTCATGAACGCCAGCGAGTGATGCCGGGAATTGCAGTGCAGGAACACGGCGAACGGATCGGAGTTGGGCAGGTGGGCGAAGTCGGTGACCCCGAATTCCAATACCCGGCAGTAGAACTCGGCGGCGCCGTAGAGGTCGGCGGTGTAGAGCACGACGTGGCCCATCCCGAGTTCGCCGGTGTTGAAGCCCGCGAGGTCCCTGGTCGGCCGGAACGGCGGCCGGAACACCCGCTCGTGCCCCAGCACGAGTTCCATTCTCACCTGCGAGTACGGACAGGTGAAGTGGACGAAGTCCATGACGCGACGGTCGGCCGCCTCGTCGGGCTTGCCCGCCGTCACGGGTACGCCGGCCTCCTCCAGACGCGCGGCGGCCGATTCGAGCGCTTCCCTCGATGCCATGTCCCAGCCGATGTATGCGACATCCTCGTCGTGACCGGTTCGCACCCCGATCCGGTGATGGCGATCGTCGGCGCGCACGTACAGCAGCTTGTCGTCGCTGTCGCCGGACACCTCCATTCCCAGCACATCGGATGCGTACTTCTTCCACGCCGGGACGTCACTCGACGTCCCGACCACATAACTCAATTGGGTGACTACAGCCATGGATGATCCTTCGGGAACGCTGTGGGCAAGACTCAGAAGACGGTTAGCTTGGGGTCGCGCTCCAGACCGAGCACCATGCGGCCGTAGTGCTGGTAGTTGGCCCGGGTGAACGACACGTGGCTCGCCATCATGTGGATGTCGCGCCACTTCTGCTGCATGGGACTACTGTCCCGAAAGCCGGACGTTCCGCTGAGTTTGAACAACCGATCGACCGCGTCGGTCAGCAGTTCGGCCACTCGGTCGTAGTCCCGCAGCGTGGCGGCCCGGTCCGCGAGTTCCATACGCCCGGACACCCGCGCATCCGCGAGCACCCGCTCGACGGCCAGCTGAGCCAGCTCCAGGTCGGCCGCCGTGCGGGCGATCGCTTCCTGCACGACTTCGGATGCCGCGGTGGCGCTCCGACCGCGCGCCCACTCGACAAAGTGGTCGTAGGCATCCAGAGCGGTGCCCACCATCGGGCCCAGGAACGTCAACCCGGCGTGCAGCGCCAGGGGCTGCCGGTAGAGCGGGCCTCGGTTCACTTCGCTTCCCGGACCGTCGCCGGCGACCAGAGAGGCTGCGGCAAGAGCGAATTCATCCGGAACGAACACATCGTCGATGACGATCGTCTTGCTCCCGGTCCCCCGCATGCCTGCCGCGTACCAGTCGTCGTCGATCGAATACTCACCCGGCCCGATCAGGAAGTGGTGATTCGCCGCGCGATCACTCTCCTTGATCAGCCCGCTGACGATCACCCACGAGGAATGGTCGACCCCGCTGGCGAAGCCATGCCTGCCGGTCAGCCGATAACCTCCGTCGACCTTGCGCACCGTGGCCGCGGGCGCCAGCGATGCCGCGATACAGGTGTCGGGACCGTCCGACCACACCGCCTCCTGCGCGGCCTGCTGGAAAAACCCGACCATGTGTGCGTCATGGGGCAGCAACGCCGCACACCAGGCCGTGGACGCGCAGGCCCGGCCGAGCTCGACAGCGACCTCGTACATGGTGTCGAGCGTCAACTCGTCACCACCGAACCGTCGCGGTGCGAGCATGCGGCCGCCCAGCCCGGCGTCGATGATCTCGGTGATCGACTCGGACGGCACGCGCCGCAGATCCTCGGTGCGGGTGGACCGCTCGCGGATCGCCGGCGCCAGGGCCCGGGCGCGCTCGACCAGAGCGGCGTGCAACTCGGCTTCCGAAGGTACTTGAAGTTCGGTGGCTACCATGGTTTTTCGTATCCTCTCAGCGGATCAGAACAGGACGCTCAGGTTCTTCGACTGCACGACGTTCTGATCGAGCAGAATGGTCCGGCGGGCGATCTTGAAGCCCGTGTCCACCACCCGCAACACATCGCGACGCTCTCCTGCCCAGATATCGGTTTCGGATTCGAGCCGATTGCGGTGGACGAGGAAGTTGGACCAGACGTCGTACTCGACGGCATCACCGGAGACCTCGGACCGTGGCTGCACGATCACGTTCGTCACCAGATGCCGGCACCGGGACGGCGGGTCTTCTGCCCAGTGCGTGCCGGAGTGCATCTGGTTCACTCGCATCTGCAGTGACGAGTAGTCGTCGTAGAAATGCGCCATCTCGATACCCTCGGGAACCTCGTCCTGCCCGCGTTGGCGGCGAAGCCGGTTCCGGCGCACCGGCATCCAGTAGAGGATGTCCTCATCGAACAACTCCAGCCAGCTGGCCCATTGCCAATGGTCGAGCAACTGCGCCTCGCGGTAGAGGAACTGTTCGACACGGTGTTGCAGCAGAACCTGCTCGAGCTCACCGACCTCGGTGGGTTGCACCATCTCTCCGACGCTCATCGGGCACCCGCCACATCGCTCATGGCGGCCGCGGGCACCGCGACACTGCGCTCCTCGGGTGGGATGACCGGCCAGGACTCGGTCGTCATGAACTCCAGCCAGCGTCGGTAGAAACCGCGTTGTCCGGCCTCGCCGAAGAACGAATCGTGGTATTCACCGGGGAAGTCCGGGTTCTCCCGCTCGCTGCCCAGCCCCATCTCGTAGTTCCATGCCATTTTCCGGGCCTGGTAGCCCTGCTCGAGCACGCCGCCGATCATTCCCCAGTTCTCGCCGTCGTCGGTCTCGACGACACCGGCCGCACCCTCGGTGAACGATGCGGAAATCTGTTGGGCCCGACGGGCTTCCTCAGGGGCGTTTTTCTCGACGACGGTGAACGACCAGATCTCGAACTTCGTCGGCCCTTTCGGATGCCACACGCGGATGTTGGCCGAGCCGGGTAGGCCGGCGAAGTTCGGGAACGCGTTGAAGTTGGCCACCATGTCGGCGCGATCGCCCACCCGCTCCCGCGCGATCCGCCGCTTGTTCTCGTTGTACTGCCCCAGCGGGTCGTCGGAGAACCGGGTGTGCCGCTCGAACAGGAAGCTCTCCCCGTGGCCTTCGCGCAGCGACACATGTGCGCCGTCCTTCGCGTCGAACCCGGGCCCGAAGGCCAGCAGCGAGGACAAGTGGCTGGTCGTCGCGTGGTAGGTGTCGCCGGCGAACTGCTCGGCGGCCAGCTTCCAGTTGGCGTTGATCGTCCACTTGATGGCGCCGGGCAGGATTTCGATCCCGCCCTCGGCATGGTCGACCCAGCCGTCGATGTAGAACTTCAGCGCGCCGAGGTACTCGTCGAGCGGTGGCGCCGCCGGGTCGAAGTTGCCGAAGATCAGTCCTTTGTAACTCGCGATCTGAGCGACCTGTACCAGGCCGTTGTCGCCGAGGGACAGCTTGTTGTCGTACGCGTCGTCGAGGTTCGGAACACCGACCAACTCGCCCGCACTGTCGTAGGTCCAACCGTGGTAGGTACACATGAACGACCGTGCATTTCCCTCCTCGGCCCGGCAGACCCGCATGCCCCGGTGCCGGCATACGTTCAGGAACGCCTTCACGCTGCCGTCGGGCTGCCGCGTCACGAGCACGGGATCTCCGCCCATGTAGGTGGCGAAGAAGTCGTGCGGCTTGGGGATCATGCTGTCGTGGGCGAGGAAGAGCCAGGATCGCCCGAAGATGCGCTCCTGCTCCAACCGGTAGATCTCGTCGCTGACGAAGATCTCGGGCCCGATCTTGCCTTCCTCCCAATTCACCAACGAGCGCAGATAGCCGGCATCAATGGCCACGATCATTTCCCTTCAGTTCACATTCGAGGACTGTTGTTGAGCTAATCAGCATGCGAAATGCCAGTCGATGCAACCGTTCTGGACGCCGGAACGTCACTCAGCCGGTTACCTCCACGTAAACCACGTCATCGATCACCTGGACCGAATAGGTCGCGAGCGGTTGGACCGCGGGCGGCGCGGTGACCGCGCCGGTGCGCACACAGAACTTGGCGAAATGCCAGCCACATTCGACCTGGCCGTTCTCGATGAAGCCCTCGTCGGCCAGCGACGACCTGTCGTGTGTACACCAGTCGGCGGTCGCGTAGAACGAGCCGTCGATGTTGTACACCGCGATCGGTGGATCGACATCGACCCGTTTCACGTTGCCCGGCGCCAGGTCTCCGACCGGACACACCCGGACCAGGTGTTCGGACTCTGCCATTGCCGTCATTGCCGATTCCTCCCTCACTGTTGCCCCGCGGGTGTCGCGACGTCGTCGATCGAGCGCAGATCGACGGCCGGGTCGGACAGCAAGGCCGGCTCCGGCCTGGCCCGCCGGTCGATCAGGCTCATCGCCATCCGGACCTCCCGCCGCCGGTTCACCCCGACGGCTCCGACCAACACACTGTCCCGCAGGTGAAATGCCGTGAATTGCATGGATTCCGGGCTGCCGCGCCATACGACGTGATCTTCCGGATGCAGCCGCCCGGCCACCTGGATGTTCGTCTGGCCCTGGTCCGACCAGAACCACGGCAGGTCGCGGTAGGGTTCCCGCCGTCCCACCATCGAACGCGCGGCGGCGATTCCCTGATTCTGTGCGTTCTGCCAGTGTTCCAACCGGATTCGTCCGGAGTCGTGGCTGCATGGGGAGCTCGCCACGTCACCCGCGGCATACACACCGGGCACCGAGGTCTCACAGAACTCGTCGACCACGATGCCGTTGTCGACATCGATACCGGAATTGACCGCCACATCCACCGCCGGCGCCACGCCGACCCCGACGACCACCAGGTCAGCATCGATGTGCGTCCCGTCGTCCATCGTGACCCGCCGTACCCGATGGTCGCCTTCGACGGCGGTCACCTTGGCACCGGTCACCATGCGCACGCCCTGTTCGACGTGGAAACGCACCAGGCACTGGGCGATTCGCTCCGGCAGCACCCGGCCGAGCACCGCATCGCTTCGTTCGAGCACGGTCACCTGGTTGCCGAGCTGCAGCGCCGATGCGGCCAGTTCGATGCCGATCAGCCCGCCCCCGAGAATCACCACGTCAGCACCGGCGCGCATCCGGTCACGGATCGCGATCGCGTCGTCGACCGTCCGCAGGAAGTGCACGCCGTCGAGGTCGAGTCCCGGGATCTCCGGACGACGCGGGGTCGTACCGGTACACAGCAACACCTTGTCGGCCTGGATCGACACTCCGTCGTGCAACTCGACCCGGCGGCCGTGCGTGTCGATCCGCCGCGCCCGGGCGCCGAGTAGGAGTTCGATGTCGTTGCGGGAATAGAAGTCCGACTTGTGGAGCAACGTGTCGCCCGGGTCCTTCGAGCCGAGGATCACCTCTTTCGACAGCGGCGGCCGATCGTAGGGCAGGTGGTACTCGGCACCGACCAGGATGATGCGGCCATCGAATCCCTCGTTGCGCATTGCCTCTACCGCACGCGCCCCGGCCAGACTCGCGCCGACGACCACGTAGGTCTCCGTCATCGGGGTGCTCCCGTCGGCGAAGACGGCTTCGGTGCATCAGTCACGGTGATGCCCCCACAAACTGGTGGCGTCGTAACTCGACACCCGCCACGTGGAGTCGTCGACCAACCGCCCGTCGTAGCCGTACTCGATCTCCGAGCCGGACGGATTCTTCATGAAGAACGAGATGGCCAGATCGTTGGTGTGCCGGCCCAGGGTTTCGGTGAGCTGAACCCCACCGGCGTGGACCGCGTCGAGCGTCCGCCCGACATCGTCGATGTCGGTGACCTCGAGCATGAAGTGCCCCAGGGCCGGCGCCAGGTTGTCGTTCTCGACGAACGCGAGACTGTGATGACGGGGGTTCACGTGCGCGAAATGGACTTTACGGCCGTGGAATTCGATGGTGTCACTGAGCCGAAAGCCAAGCACGTCCAGGTAGAACCGCTTCGCGGCGGCGAGGTCGGTGACGAAGAAGAACACGTGCCCCATCCCGAGGTCACCGGTCACGAAGCGGATACCTCTCGGCGAGACGAAGGGCCGCTTCGGCACCCGGGCACCGTAGAAGAACTCCAGCCGGTGACCATCGGGATCGGTACACCGGATCACGTCCTCCACGTGACGTTCGGCGGCACAGTCCGGGTCGTGGTGTATCTCCACACCCGCGTCCTGCAGCCGCCGGGCCAACCGGTCCAGTGCCGCACCGTTCGGCACTTCCCAGCCGACGTAGGCCGCTCCGCCGGTATCGGCCTGGTGAATCGCCAGACGCCAGCCGCGCTCGTCACCGCGCAGCAGGACCGTCTGGTCATCGCATTGCTCGTGCGCCGAGACGTCCTGCAGGCCCAGAATCTCGGTCCCGTATGTGCGCCAGGCATCCAGATCGGCGGCAGTTAGACCCAGATACCCCAGTGCGACAACTTCATTCATGAATTTACCTTCCCGGCCTGCCCGCGACAGTCGCGCGATGCGGCCTCGGATATGCAGCTTTCGTGAACGCACCGACCACCGGCAACGGCACCGATCCGTCCACCGGAACGCCGAGAACGTTCACGAGGAGAGGAATGCCCCTACGGCGCGGACGAAGTCGCGCGGGCGTTCGTAGGGCGGCCAATGCCCGCATTTGTTCAACACCACCAGATCTGCCGACGGCAGATGGCTCAGCAACTGCAGAGCCCCCTCCAACGGCACCATGCGGTCATGTCGTCCATGAATCACCAGCGTCGGTGCCACCACCGCCGCCAATGCGGCCAGGTTGCTGCGCGCCACGATGGTCGAGCGGGACCACGCTTCGGCGTGGTGCGGTTCATCGAGCCGCCACCGGTAGATCTGTTCGATGAGATCGTCACCGATCAGCCCGGGATCGAAGACGAGACTGCGGAGCAGCCTCGCAATACGTTCGCGGTCGGGTGGCAACGATTGGCATTCGTCGAACAGGCGTCCGACCTCGGTGGGTGCCGTCGCGAGCAGGTACGGATCACCGCCGGTCGAGGCGGTACACCCGCCGACGATCAACCGTTCCACGCGCCCCGGTGCGGCGAGCGCCAAACCGATCGCCACGGTCCCCCCGGTGGAGACACCGACAGCGGTGACCGTATCCAGCCCGAGTCGGTCCAGAATCCCGAGAGTGTTTCGCACATAGAGGTCGTGCACCGGCTCGTGGAACTCTCGCGGTCCGCTGCGCCCGAAGTTCGGGTAGTCCACGAGGATGCACCGATGACGCGCAGCCAGCTCACCGAGGGTGCGGTGGTAGGTGAGCCAGGCCGTCGTGCCGGGCAGCGGACCGAACGCCTGCGGCATGACCAGCGGCGGGCCGGCACCGACATCGTGATAGTGGACCGGATGCCCGTCGATCTCCACTGTTTGGCTACTGCTCTGCTCCGAGAACATCCGAGTGGTGGCCGTCAACTGATCGCCCCTCCGCCGATCCGCAGGTCGTCTCCCTGGTGCTCGGCCGAGACCGAAAGTGCCAGTCGTACCTGATGTTCGAGAACTTCGACCGGGACGGACGGCAGCGGTGGTGTACTCGCGGTCGATCGGGCAGGTGTCACGGGCAGGTGCACCATCCCGACCCGCGCGCCCGGGACGCGACACAGATGCCGGGCCAGGTAGAACACCTGGTTGCACAGGTAGGTCCCGGCCGTGTTGGAGACGTAGCCGGCCAGCCCCGCACGCCGCCAACCGTCCACGATCGCCTTGACCGGCAACGTGCTCAGATAGGCGGCCGGACCGCCGTCGACCACCGGTTCGTCGATCGGAACCCGCTGCGCGGTATCGGGAATCGGAAAGTCCCGCACATTGACCGCGACGCGTTCCACCGCGGGCGCCGTGCGGCCGGGTGCGACGCCCGTCAGCACCACGACCGCAGGCTGGAGTGACTCGATTGCCTCGGCCAACACGTCGTGCACCAGTTCGGTGTCCACCGGCAGCACGCGGGCGGCTACGTCCAGGCCTGCGATCTGCTGTCCGTCCAACCGTTGCGCGATCAGACCGCTGGGATTGTCGCTCTCGGTTGCGTATGCGCCGAATCCGGTGACGAGCGCTCGGGTCATGCCGCGGATCCGAGCGCGCAACGCGCCTGGAATGCCTCGAATTCGGTGACGAAGTTCGCCGCGCGCTCCAACATGATCGATGACTGGGTCAGGCCCGGAGCGATGAACAACTGGGTGTCGGGTGCCTGCTTGTGCCAGATGAACGCGTCGTCCACCGGGTGGATAGCATCATCGAGGTCACCGCGGCAGATCAGGGTGGGGACGTCGATGTCCGCCAGATGCGGTCGCAGGGTGAAGTACTCCTGGAACTGTTCGGTGCTCCGGGTCTCGGCGTAGAACCGGACGGCATCGCGCCAGTCGTCCCCGTGCAGATCATTCCACTCGCGGGCCTGAGCACTCTCCGGGTCCACGGCCGTGAAAACCGAATTGAGCGAAGCGTTTCCGCTCTTGCTCAATCCGATGATCGGCGCGTCCACGGTCAAGGTCGTGATCCGTGCCCGGTTGTCGAGCACCATCCGCCCGGCGATCCGCGAGCCGAGTGACACACCAGCGAGATGGACGCGGTCCAGGCCGAGTGAGTCCAGCAGGCGCCAGAGGTCGGCCACCCACACCTGCGGGCGTTCCAACGGCGCTACCCGCGCACTGCGTCCCAATCCGCGCAGATCCGGCACGATCACCCGGTACTTGGCCGCGAGTTGGGGAATCAGGTCGCCGAACCATCGCCCCGACGCCGCGGCGCCGTGCACCAGTAGCAGTGGTTCTCCGCTCCCGTGATCCTCGTAGTAGAGATCAACGCCATCGACCGTCAATGTCGCCATGCACCGTTTCCCTTCTGTGTTTCGAACAGGCATCGGCACAGCAGGTTTCCGCCTGGTTCGGGGATGGGCAACGGCACCGTTCCGCAGGGTGGCATGCCGCCCGCCAGCGTTCCACGGTTCAGACCGCGCACATTCCCCTCGATCGCGACCAACCGTCACGGTGAACGCCCGGCACACCGACGATTCAGGAGCACCCGCAGGTGAACATCGAACTCAGCACCACAATCCAGCCGACTGTCGACTCCATTGCCGGAAGGCTGCTGAGCGCGCAGGCCAAGAAGCAACGGATGCCGTCACTTTCGGCGGAATGCCGCGATCTGAACTTCGATCTCGCCTATCGGATTCAGGACGAGGCCTTGAGCCAGCGGATCGAGCGCGGCGAGCACGTCGTCGGTATCAAGGTGCAGTCCCGGTCCTCGGTGACACCGCTGACCGGGTGGCTGACCGACGCGATGGCACTGCGTACAAGCGATCACCTGCCCACAGAGTTGCTCGTCGATCCCGGTGTCGAACCGGTGATCGCGTTCGTCATGGGCCGGCGGCTCTGCGGTCCCGGGGTCACCGCGGCGGCCGCGCTGGCGGCGGTCGACCTCGTGTTCGCGGGCCTGGAAGTCACCGACAGCCGCTACTCGGACCGCCGGTGCACTGCGCCTGACCTGGTCGCCGACAACCTGTCCTCGTCGTATTACCTCACCGGACCGGTCGGGTTCGCCCCCGCCGGCCTGGACCTGTCGCGGGAAGAGGCCGGTATCACCGTCGCCGGGACGGCCACCGTGTCTCGTTTCGATGCGGTGGCCAGAAGCCATCCGGCCGAGGCACTCGCGGCGGCGGCGAACTGTCTTGCCCGGCGCGGTCACGCGATCGAGGTGGGCTGGACGGTACTCGTCGGGACGGCACCGGTACCGCTGCCCGTCGGCTTCCCGGTCACCGCTCGGTTCTCGTCGCTGAGGTCCGTCACCCTGGCCTGCTGACCGCGCGGCACCGGCCCAGCTCACGGTGGGTTCACCGGGCCGTAGCGAGCCGTTAGGTAGGTGTCTTTCGGTAATTCCCCCGATGTGACCCGCGCCACTGCTGGCATACCGTCGGGCCCCAGGCCGAATGCGCCGGTGCCGCACATCCGGGCCACTCACCGCCGAACTGAAGCCCCAGGAGGCAACGATGACAACGATCAGCCCGACCGTGGTATCCCCACCGACCCGCTCACTGCATCGGACACCCGCCGTGCAATTGGTAGCCGACCGTCCGCTGGATCCGGACTCATCGACCTCGGTCGCCAAGGCTCTCGCGCTGCTGAGTTGTTTCACGCCGAATCGCCCGGCCATGGGGGTCTCGGAGATCGCGCGTCAGGCACAGCTGCCCAAATCGACAGCGCACCGCCTGCTGGCCGTCCTCGTCGACTGGGACATGGTGACCAAACGCGGCACCGAATACTCCCCTGGACCACGGCTCAACGAGCTGGGCGCGCTCGGCAGCCAACCGGACAACCACGAATTGCGCCGCGTCGCACTGCCACATCTGCTCGACCTTTACGAGATCACCCATGAAACAGTGAATCTCGGCATCCTGACCGGCCAGGACGTCCTGTACATCGACAAGATCCACGGCCACAACGGGGTGAACTCGCCTGCCTGCGTCGGGGGGCGGCTGCGCGCCGCGAACACCGCGATCGGAAAGGCGCTGCTCGCATTCAGCGACCAGAAGGTCATCGCCCGCGTCTCGGCGAACCTTCGGCCCGCCACGTCGTTGAGTGTCTCCTCGGCCGCGCAACTCGATCGCGACCTGGCCGCCATCCGGCGTTGCGGGGTGGCGTACGACCGCCAGGAGAGCCAACCTGGCCTGACCTGTATCGCGGCTCCCATCCGGAGCTGGTCAGGCGCCATCGTCGCGGCGGTCTCGATCTCGGGTCCGGTACATCGATTCCGGCCCGCCGACGCGGCACCGGCCGTCCGGACGGCAGCCGCCGGCATCGCGCGACACGTCCAGGAAGCCGCCTGGCGTCGCGCCACGCGGTGACTTCCCCTCGAAAACCCCTGTGCTCCAACGCTCTGCCCACCCATCAGGTCTCGACCGAGGCCAGTCGACAGTCAGGACACCCATGCCACAACTCACCTTCACACTGAGCGATGACGAGACGGTCACCGTCGACGTCAACACTCTGCTCAACGCCGGATACGCGGGTCGCAGCCAAGCCGACGTGACCGCCCACATCGACGAGCTCGCCGAGTTGGGTGTGCCCGCTCCCACCCGCATCCCGTGCATCTACCCCATCGCCTCCTACCTGGCGATGCAGACCGACGAGATCGACGTCCAGCACGAGCTCACCTCGGGCGAGGCGGAATGGGCGCTGGTCGTGGCCGGCACCGGACCCGGCGATCTGCTGCTCACCGCTGCGTGTGACCACACCGACCGGCGTCTCGAACAACATGGGGTGGCCTGGAGCAAACAGGCCGCGCCCGATGTGCTGGCCCGCCGGGCCTGGCGTCTGGCCACCATCGCCGACCGGCTCGACGAGTTCACCCTGACCGGCACCGTCGAAACCGAGTCCGGCATCGAGGTCATCCAGCAGGGCACCCTGACCGAACTGCTGTCGCCGCTGTTCTGGGTCGAGGAGCTGCGCTCGCGCGACCTGCTCAACCCGGGCACCGTGCTGATGTCCGGAACCATCCCGATGCGCCCCGACGTCAACCAGTTCAGTACCGGATGGGGTGTGGAACTGCGCGATCCCGTCGCAGACGAGGCGATCTCACTGTCCTACTCGGTGCGGCAGACGCCCCCGGCAGTCGATTGAGGAGACCGTGACTGTCCGACGCTTCCCAGCCGACGTGCCACAAGGAGCCGCCATGCGCACGATCACCGATCCCTGGTCACCACTACGCCTCACGTCCGGGGCAACCCTGCGAAACCGATTCATGCTCGCGCCGATGACCACCAACTCGTCGGACCCGCAGGGGCGCGTGACCGACGACGAGTTGCGGTACCTGGGCCGCCGCGGAGCCACCGAGTTCGGCGCCGCCGTGACGTCGTGCGCATATGTCCACGAGGACGGCCGGTCCTGGGAGGGCATCGGGGCTTCGACGGATGAGCACCTGGAAAGCCTGCGGGCCGTCGCGCAAGCGATCGGCCGCGGCGGTGCGCTGACCCTGCTGCAACTCTACGACGGCGGGCGCATCGCGTTGCCAGGCCTGGTCGGCCCCAGCGGGATCCGCGGTCCGTCGCCGATTCCGTCCGCGCGTCCCGATGCCCGCACTCCCCGCGAACTACACAGCGGCGAGATCGATGACCTCATAACGGCATTCGGGAGGGCCGCCGCGCTCGGTGTGCAGGCCGGGTTCGACGGCATCGAGATACACGGGGCCAACCACTATCTGATCCACCAGTTCTTCTCGCCGCGAGCCAATCGACGCGACGACGAGTGGGGCGGTGATGCGGCCCGACGGGCACGCTTCCCACTCGCGGTCGCCGAAGCGGTCCGGTCAGCGGTCGGCCCCGCTGTGACAGTCGGATTCCGGGTAACGCCGTTCGAGTCCGAGGCCGGCGGCTACACCCTCGACGACTCGGCGCTGCTCTGCGACCAGCTCGCCGAGACCGGGGTTGACTATGTCCACATCTCCATGGACGACTTCCGCAAGAACTCGCCGCAACCAGAAGATCGTGACTGGACCAAGAGTCGCGAAGCCGTCGAGTCCCGCAATCCGATCGCCGCGATCGCCGCCGCGGTCGCGGGCCGCAGTGCCGTCGTGGCCAGCGGTGGAATCCGAGGGCTCGACGATGCCACCGAGGCGCTCGGCGCCGGTGCCGATCTCGTCGCGGTCGGCCGCGCCGCCCTGATCGACCCGGAATGGGTCGACAAGATGAAAGCTGGTCAACACCAGAGCGTTCGGACGCATCTGCCGGCCGACAGCCATGACATCGAGACCGCGCTGACGATCCCAGGGCAGATGGTGAAGTACCTGTTGAGCCGACCGGGGTGGATCCCGCGTATCGAAGGAGACGACCGAACATGACCGCCACCCCGCTTCGTATCGCGGCATGCCAGATCACCTCGGTGGCCGACCCCGCCGTCAACCTCGCCATCATGGAATCCTGGGTGCGGCGCGCCGCCGATGGCGGTGCGCGGGTCGTCGTGTTTCCCGAGGCCACCATGGCGCACTTCGGCACCCCACTCGCCGCGGTGGCCCAGTCCATCGACGGTCCGTGGGCCACCGCGGTCGCCGAGCTCGCCGATGCGCACTCGGTCCTCATCGCGGCCGGCATGTTCACCCCCGACGGCAACCGCGTGCGAAACACCGTGCTGCTCAGCGGGCTCGGACACCACATCGGATACCACAAGATCCATCTGTACGACGCGTTCGGCTACCGCGAATCGGATACGGTCGCGCCGGGAACCGAGCCGGTGACCGTCACCGTCGACGACGTGGTGCTCGGTGTCGCCACGTGTTACGACGTCCGCTTTCCCGCACTCTTTCAGCAGCTGGCCATCGCAGGCGCCACGGCGATACTGCTGCCCGCGTCATGGGGGGCGGGCCCGGGCAAGGCCGAGCAGTGGGATGTACTGGTGCGCGCCCGCGCCCTCGATTCGGGATCGTGGATCGTCGGCTGCGATCAGGCCGACCCGAAAGCCTCAGACGTGCAGGTGGATTCGGCAGCCCCGACCGGCGTCGGTTGCTCGTTGATCGCCGATCCGCTGGGCCGGGTGACGGCCACCCTGGCCGCGGCGCCGGGGCTGATCTTCGCCGATGTCGATCCCGCGGCTGCGACACACGCCCGCGGTATCACCGGTGTACTCACCAATCGAACGAAGTTCTGAGGCTCAGCGCGGCGGCTGACCGGCCGCGTAGAGCACCGCGACCTGGGTCCGGGACCGCACCCCGAGTTTGGCGAAGATGTGCTCGACATGACTCTCGACGGTGCGCAGCGACAACACGAGCGCCTGAGCGATCTGCTTGTTGGTCATGCCTTCGGCCACCATGCCCGCCACCTCGGCCTCCCGGCGGCTCAGACTCGCCAGAGGCCGGTCCGGCAGAGCAGGCGCGGCAGGTGCCGGCTCAGGATCGCCCATGGCCTCACCGACGGCCTTGTCGACGCTCAGCGCGCGACCTTCGCCCAGCAGCGCCTCGAACTCATTGTCGCCCAACGCGGCCCGCAACTCCGCTGAGATCTCGTCATTCCAGTTCGGCAGTTCGAACCCGCCGGGATAGTTGCCGATGGGTTCCCAGGCACGTTGCGCCGCGCCGAGCAACCGTGCCGCCCGTCGCGGTTGGTCTTGTCTGGCGGCCAGCCATGCGCTCAGTTCGATGACCACGGCGGTGCCCAGGGAGTCGTGGAAGCGGGTCTTGCCGGCCAACGCCTCTCGCAGTTGTCGTTGCGCGAGATCCAACTCGCCCAACATCCAGTTGGCCAGGCCCAAGAACGTCAAAATCCATGACCGCAGCCAGCGTTCGTCCCGCAGATCGCATTCCGCCAAACATCGGCCCAGCACCTCCACCGCCTGTTGCGGGTCGCGCCGCCGGCAGTGCAGCCAGCCGACCTGCTCCTGAGCGAGCACGTGGTGCAGGCTCGGCCCCCCGGCTTCTTCCAGCACCGATCCTTCCCGGATCAGCTCGGTGCCCAGGGTGGTGTTGCCGAGATTGTGTTCGGCCACTCCCCTGAAATGCGTGGCGTGCGCCAGATTGACCGTGTCGCCGAGGGATTCGGCAAGCGACTGGCTCTCCCGCAGCATCTGCAGCGCAACGACGGTCTTGCCCTCCGCGATCGCGATGTACCCGTTCGCCCACAGCGCGGCCGCTCGCTCGGAGCTCGGCGAGGCATCGGCTGCCAGCGCACGGTCCAGCCAGTGCCTGCCTTCGCGAAGCTGGCCACAACCCAGCCAGTACCAGAACAGGTCTGCCGCCATCTGCAACGCGGCCCGTCCGCCATCCGGATCATCGAGCACCGCGCCGAGGACGGCGCGGACATTGACCTGTTCGTTTCTCATCCGCCCGACCAGGTCGAGCTGGTCGGGTCCGAACCAGTGGCTCTCGAATTCGTGTGCCAGCCGGCAATAGTAGGCGCGGTACCTCTCGCGCACGGCCGCTTCTTCACCACGGCAGCGCAGTTGCTCCCTGCCGTACTCGGCGACGGTCTCCAGCAACCGGTAGCCCTGGTGCCCCTCGGCGACGTGGCGCGCCACGATCGACTTGTCGACCAGTGCGGACAAGTGCCCGGCGATATCCTCTCGCGGAAGCACGTCGTCACTACAGATGCACTCCGCGGCGCTCAGCATGATCCATCCCGAGAACACCGAAAGACGTTCCCACAACCGCCGTTCCGGTTCGGAGCACAGCTCGTAGCTCCATTCCAGCGCGGCCCGCAACGAGTGGTGCCGTGGCGCGGCCGAGCGGTCGCCGACGTTGAGAAGATCGTGACGATGGTCGAGCCGGTCGAGCAACGCCGCCGGCGTGAGCGCGCGCATCCGAACCGCGGCCAGTTCGATCGCCAGCGGCAAGCCGTCCAGACGGGAACACAGTTCCACGATGTCCGAGCAGTTCTCGGCGGTGATCCGGAAGTCCGGGTCCACCGCGACCGCACGCTCGCCGAACAACTGGACCGCCTCGGTCGGAGCGGTGTCCCGATCGCCGTCGCTGCGGTGGACGGCGAGCGGCGGAACGAGGAAGACATGCTCCCCGCTGACCCGCAGCGCTTCGCGGCTGGTGACCAGGATGCGCAGCGTCGGGCAGGCCGACAGCAAATTTCGCGCGAGCACCGCGCACTGGTCGAGGAGGTGCTCGCAGTTATCGAGAATCAGCAGCAGATCGCGCGCCCGCAGATACTCGGTGAGCGCCCATACGACATCCTGGTGTCGCACCGCGAGCCCCAGCGACTCCGCGACCGCAAGCGGGACCAGCCCGGGATCGGTGACGCCGGCGAGCTCCGCCAAGGCCACCCCGTCGGCGAAGGCCCGCTGCGACTTGCGGGCCACCTGCGTGGCCAGACGGGTTTTCCCGACCCCACCGATTCCGATCAACGTGACCAACCGCGAGGACCCCAGCAGCCGGCGCACCTCGGCCGCCTCGGCCCGGCGCCCGACGAGGCTCGTCAGGTCGGCGGGCAGCAGGTGGCGCGGCCCCGAAGGCGGCGTGTTGTCCATGGACTGACCTCGCGCATAGGTGGTGCATTCGGTTGAAAACCATAGCCAACAATGCGTACTTCGCCACGCGAATCGAAGCTGGCAAACGGAGATTCGGAAAATTCCGGCGATGTTCCACGGTCCGGACCACGCCACTTGGGGCCGCTCCCGTTGCGCTCGTAGGTTACCCGGCATTCGTCGACAACCGTCCCCACTCAAGGAGAACCAACATTGATCGAGCAGCTACGCAATGGCGATTCGGCGGTTCGGCCCGCATCAATGGACCCGATATCGGAGTTTCTCCAAACCGCCGCATCCGACCTCGCCGGCGGCGTGATATCGCCACGCATCTTCAATGACCCTGAGCTCTACGAACGGGAAATGGCACGCATTTTCGCCCGCTGCTGGTGCTTCGTCGCGCACGAGTCGGAGATCCCCGAACCGGGCGACTATGTGCTCCGCTACATCGGGCAGGACCAATTCATCGTCGTCCGGGACGAAGACGGGTTGATCCACGTCCTGTTCAACAAGTGCACGCACCGCGGCAGCACGGTGTGCCGCGTCGAGAAGGGCAACAGCTCCCATTTCCGATGCCCTTATCACTCATGGGTTTTCAAGAATACGGGCGAATGGAGCGGGGCGCCCTACCGGAAGAAGGCATACAAGAAGCTCGATGCCGGCAGCTGGGGGCTCGCCGCGGCCCCGCACGTGGATTCGGTGCACGGTCTGGTGTTCGCCGCGCTCGATCCGGACGCTCCCACGCTCGACGAGTACCTCGGCGACATGCGTTGGTACCTCGACGTCCTGCTCGGCCTGAACGACTCGGGAATGACGACCATCGGCGAACCGCACCGCTGGCGGGTACCGGCCAACTGGAAGTCGGGCGCGGAGAACTTCATGGCCGACGCCTACCACGTGCCCTCACTACACCGCTCTGCCGAGGACGTCGGCATGTTCCCCCGGATCGAGACCGGAGGCGCGGGCCCGCAGGGTGTGTCCAGGCATGTGTACTTCGAACACGGCCACGGCATGATCGTCAACAACGGCTTCCTTCCCCCGCCGTGGCACACCTCCGGATACCCGCCGGAGGTCGCCGAGACCTTCCAGCTGGAGCGGTTGACGCCCTTGCAGCGCCAGTTCGTCGAGAACCACTCGGCCACAACGTTCCTCATCTTCCCGAACTTCGGTCTGGTCCGCGTGCCCGCGGCACCGCATCCAGATGCGCCACCCATGGTGTTCACCCACCTACGCCAGTGGCAGCCGGTCGGTCCCGATGGCATCGTCAACTGGAACTGGACCCTCGGCTGGAAGTCCGCACCCGCCGGGTTGAACGAGGACGCCTACATCGCCGGACTGAGCATGCACGGCCCGGCCGGCATCCTCGAGCAGGACGACACCGTGGTGTGGGGCGGCGCACCGCAAGCCGGCAAATCCGTGTTCGCCCGGAAGTGCGGCATGCGTTTCAATTTTCAGCTCGGTCTCGACGGCATGAGCGACTATGCCGAGGACACGGACTGGCAGTACCCCGGTATTGCCACGACCACCGCGCTCGGCGAGGCACCGCAGCGGGCCTTCTACCGCCGCTGGCTTCGCGAGATGACGCCTGCCGCAGAAGAACTGACCGAGAAGGGAGCACGCTCGTGAGCATCGATGCCCCGGTCGGCCTGACCCGCGATGTCACCGCCGACTGTGCCCGGTTTCTGTACCTGGAGGCCGAGCGGCTGGACCACCACGAGTTCGACCTGTGGCTCAGCGGCCTCACCGACGATCTCGAGTACCTGATGCCCATCCGGGTGACCCGAGGGCCGGACGCTCGCAACCTGGAGTTCTCCCCGACCGGATTCCACATGAAGGACACCCTCGCGTCGATGAAGATGCGGGTGGCGCGGCTGTATACCGAGCACGCGTACGCCGAGGATCCGCCGTCGCGTACTCAGCGTCTCATCACCAATGTGCGAGTCGACCCATTAGGTGACGACGAGTACAACGTGCGCAGCAATTTCCTCTGCTACCGGGCACAGGGCGATCTGGCGGACTACGACATCCTGGTCGGCGAGCGTTTCGATGTGCTGCGCGACACCGCCGACGGATGGCGCCTGGCCCGGCGCACAGTTCACCTGGCCCACACCACCTTGTTGACGGCGAACCTGGGGATCTTCTTGTGACAATGCGTCTCAGTAACGAATTCGCCGACGTCGTCCTTGAGGTCGTCAGCACCGGAAACGGAGAGCGCCTGCAGATCTCGTCACCCCGGCGCGGCACCACCATCCGGCTGGACCCGGTCGAGCTGGAGGCGCTGACCTGGCAGACCACCGATACCTTCACCCGGATGCTGGAGGGGTCGATCGGCCCGTGCCGGCCCGAGATCGGCGTCGAAGAGCCAGATTTCGTCACGTCAGACGATCGGGCATCGCTATGACCGATGGCTGGCTGGCGGGAAAGACAGTGGTGGTCACCGGCGGCGGCACCGGAATCGGCCGGGCGGTCGTCGACCGGTTCGTGGCCGAAGGCGCACGGGTTTCGGTGCTCGACCGCGACGGCGATGCGGTCACCGAACTCCGTGCGCAACATAACGTGTGGGCCACCGAGGGTGATGTGCGACGGTACGGCGATCACCAGCGATGTGTCGCAGAGACGGTGCGCGAGTTCGGTGGCGTCGATGTGCTCGTCACGGTCGCGGGCATCTTCGACTACTTCGCATCACTGGAAAGCCTGCAGGAGGACAGCCTCGATGCGGCGTTCAGCGAGATGTTCGACGTGAACGTCAAAGGGACGCTGCTGGCGGTGAAAGCCGCGTTGCCCGAACTCAGGAAGGCGCACGGCAATGTCGTCCTGACCATCTCCAACGCCGGTTATCTGCCGGGCGGCGGCGGCCCGCTCTACACCGGATCGAAGTTCGCCGTGCGTGGCCTGCTGGCGCAGCTGTCCTTCGAGCTGGCGCCGGATATCCGGGTGAACGCCGTGGCACCGGGCGGTACCGTCACCGCGCTGCGCGGCCTGGAGGCGACAGCCACCGGAGAACAGCGTCTGACCGACATGCCGGACCTGCCGACGCTGATCCGCCGCACCAACCCACTGCAGGTCGCGTCCGAACCCGCCGACCACGCCTGGGCCTATGTGTACCTCGCCTGCAAGGAACGCACGAAGTCGGTCACCGGCTGCGTGATCAACTCCGACGGCGGCCTGCACAGCCGCGGCCTGGTTCCGCTTGGCGGGGAACTGATCTCCTGAATCGGCTCTCCCGGTGTGCGCCCGGAGACGCGCTCTGATAGAGTCGGGTTTCCGCGCGTACGCCGCGGCCTCGAGTCGGTGTCACCGACCGCTATCGCGCGAATCCCCCTCATTTATCTCGCCTTTCATACGTGGCCGGATGCTGTCATCCGTGCCCGGTGGCAGAGATGCGCTCAGCGCACACCAATTGCGGTACACCACAGGAGAATCAGAAGTTGGCTCACTATCTTGTCAATGACCCCGAAGCCGTTGCCGAGGTGCTCGCCCAGTACCCCAGGATGAAGGAGGCGATCGTCACCCGCGACCACGCGGCACTGGTGGATCTGCACGATGCCGAGTTTCTGGGCACCGAGCTTCCCGGGCACCTGATCACGGCCGAAGAGCACATCCAGACCACGATGAACTCACGCGACCTTGAGATGGAGTACTTCGATCTGCAGGTCAAGACATTCGGCGATATCGCACTCTGCTGGGGCAAACAATCGCTGAAGGGAACACTGGACGGGACCGACCCTGGCACCTCACCGGCCGTCGCCGACAAGGTCAGCGACGGCGTGTTCTGGTCGATGCTGGTTGTCTGGCGACGTACCAACGGCCGTTGGCGCCTGCTGTCCTATCAGGTGACGCCCTTGTCCGAGGTCCCGCCGGCATCGGGCCCGCGCTAGATTTGGCCGAGATGGACATTCACCAGTTGCAGTGCTTCGTCGCGGTGGCCGAGGAGGGCACCTTCACCGCGGCCGGATTGCGGCTGCATCTCGCGCAATCCGGGGTCAGCGCGCACATCAAGGCGCTCGAACGTGAGGTCGGGCAGCAACTGTTCGAGCGACATCCGCGCGCGGCCAAGCTGACCGCCGCCGGTGAGGCCCTCCTACCCCATGTGCGTGCGGCGATGGATGCGCTCGCGTCCGGACGCGCCGCGGTCGACGGCCTCACCGGTCTGTTGCACGGTCGGGTGGCCATCGGGACCATCACGTCGATCTCACCCCGTAGTGTCGACCTGCCACAGCTGTTGGCCTCATTTCATCGCAGGCACCCCGGTGTCGACCTGTCCCTGATCGAGGATGCCGCCTCCATGCTCACGCAGCGCATCACCGACGGACGGCTTGATGTGGCGTTCACGAGCCTCACCGATGCGACGACGCGTGGCATGCAGGTTCGTGAACTGCATCGGGAGGCGGTGATCGCCGTATTGCCGCCGTCGTCTGCGCTCGCCCGTCACGACGAGGTATCGCTCGGCGAGCTGGCCGAGCATCCGTTGATCGCGCTACCGGAGGGTTCGGGGTTGCGGTGGCAACTCGACCGGGCCCTCGAGCGCGCGGCAGTGCGGGCGCGGATAGCCTTCGAGGCCAGTGACCCCGATGTGCTGGTGGCCCTGGTCGAGCAGGGGCTCGGCGCCGGCTTGGTACCGGAATCGGCACTGGCACAAAGCGATCGCCTGGTCGGGGTACGGGTGTCCGATCTGCCGCCCGGCCGGCTCGGGATCATCTGGCGCGATCGTCCGACGGTGAACCCCGCCGCGCAGGCGTTCGTCGAACATGCGACGACCATGTCGGCTCGTACTCGGCGCCGACAGCCTAGGTGAGGTCGTAGTCGGCCCGGGCCGGCCGATCCCGCCGGGCCGCACCCAGTCCGCGCCACCTTTTCGCTTGCGGGGCGTCCAGCCCGAACTGATCGAGAATCCGCACCACGACATGATCGACGATGTCGGCGATCGATTGCGGATGGTTGTAGAAGGCCGGCATCGGCGGCACGATCCGCGCGCCCATCCTGCTCAACGCCAGCATGTTCTCCAGATGGATGGTGTTGAGCGGGGTTTCCCGCGGCACCAGCACCAGCTGCCGCCCTTCCTTGAGCACCACATCGGCGGCCCGGCAGATGAGATTGTCCGCCATCCCATAGCGGATGGCGGACAGCGTCCTCATGCTGCACGGCACGATGATCATCCCGGCGGTGTGGAACGAACCGGACGAGATCGCCGCACCCTGCTCACCGAGCTTGTACGTCACATCCGCCAAGGCGACGACTTCGGACACCGTGCGGTCCGTCTCCACCTCGATGTTCGATTTACCCCAGGTGCTCATCACCAAATGGGTTTCCACATCCGGCATCTCGCGTAGCGTCTCCAGTAGGCGCACCGCGAACGGTGCGCCGCTGGCGCCGCTGATCGCGACGATGATGCGCATCGGCGATTCGGGCATCATGCCTGCTCGTATCCCGCACGCAGTCGCGCGAAGAGGTCGAGAGTCCTCGGCCAGTCCTCCCGTTCCGCCAGATCTGCGGACGTGTGGAAAGACATCGGCTGCAACGGTATTCCGAGGTCGTCGCGCTTGTGGTCGACCACGGTGAAGATGCAACCGAGCAGCCCGCGGTCGGCCAGCGACCCGGTCATGCGCAGCTTCAGGTGATGACAGGTCGTGCCGTCGATTGCGATGAGGCCGGCGGTCCCCGTACGTCGAAGGTTGGCCCTGGTCCGCGGACTCGCCACCACTGCGAACAGCACCGCCTCGTCGGCGCTGGGTTCCAGCTCGGTGCGAGACAGCAGCGCGCTGTGCGGATAGCCGCCGGTGTCGACGGTCAGGAATGCGAACGCCTGCTCCTGCACATCCACAGCCGGGAAACCGCGTAGCAACTCGGAAACCTCACCGGGCACCTTCGGCATCATCGCTTTTCCACCTTTCTCGACCCGGTCAGAGCGGCAGTGTCGCCTTCCACCGATCGCGGATCTCGGCCCGGTACGGTTCGTCGAACCGGTTCGCCCGTGGGTAGGAGTCCTTCCACGCGAACGGCTTACACGCGTCGATCAGCACGATTCCCATCGACATGTCGCCGGCTTCCCGCTTGGCGGGCGACAATCGCGGGTCGATCGCGGTCGTGGGCGTCCGCAACACGTGGATCGATTCGGCCGGATCGACGCGGGTGAACAGCGCCCACAGCACGTGGTTGATGTCGGTGATGTCGATGTCCTCATCCACGACCACGAAGTAGCGATCCACACCTCCGGTGCGCTTGCGGCCCGCGGCGGCGAGCAGCGCATGCATGGCATCGCCCGCGCCCGTCTGCTCGATCGAGATCACCATCATGAGCTGACGCGCGTATGCCCAGACGCCCTTGATGTTCTGCACACCGGAGGCCTCCAGATGATCCCAGGTGACCGAGGCCGAGTACAGCGGCACCGCCTGATCGCCTGCGGGCACGGTAGGGATCATCGGCGGTGCGCCAAGGATGATCGGCGAATCCCGGTGCAGGATGCGCTGCACGCGCACGACGGTCTCGTCGCCGGCGTGGGTGAAGTAGCCGGTCCACTCCCCGAACGGGCCTTCGTGCACCGACTCCTCTTCCACCGGCGGCATCTCGCCCTCGAAGACGATCTCGGCGTTGGCCGGAATCGGCAGGCCGGTGCCGGGCGCGGAGATGACCTCGACGCCGACGCCGCGTAGGCCACCCGCGACGTCGTACTCGCACACCCCCGATGGGGCGGCGATGGCGGCGGCGGTGGTCAGAATCGGATCGCAACCGACGACCACCGCGATCGGGCAGGCCGTGCCCCGATCCCAGTACTTCTTGGCGATCGCGAGCGCGTGCCGGTTCCCGAGCATCCACAGCGACAGCCGGTCCTTGCCCTGCACGCATCCCCGATAGGTGCCGACGTTGACCCAACCGGTGTCCGGATCACGCGTGATGACCATGCACGCGGTTCCGATGTAGCGGCCGCCGTCTCCGTCGTGCCACCGCGGCGTCGGGAACAGCTCCAGGTCGACGTCATCGCCCTCGAGCACGTTCTCCAGGACCGCGCCATCGGAAACCTCGACGGGCGGAATGGGTTCGATGCGCTTGCCGAGGTCCTTCCAAGCGCGGATGATGTCCATCGCCGGGGTGTCGGCGGGCAGGCCCAGGGCGACCGCACAGCGCGACACGGTCCCCATGAAGTTGGTGAAAACGCGATATCCCGTCGGGTATCCGGGGATGTCGTCGAAAAGCAGCGCCGGACCCTCTTTCTCGGCCGACAACTCCGTGATGCAACCGATTTCGAGATCCCAGTTGGCGCCCTTGATCGTCTGCACCTCATCGGCACCGAGCTTCTCGGTCAGCGTGTCGATGTAATGCCGCAGGTCGCGGAAAACCGCCATGTCTCAACCCCTTGCATCCGAATGTGTTTCGCGCATCGAGCCGTCGGACGGCCCGGTACTTCCACCTTGCGGCGACAACACCCATATGTCCAATAGATAGTTCGGATATCCAGCATCCGATCGACAGATGCCAGTCGTTCCGGCTGCCGGACCGGCGGCATTGCTGCAGCCCACCAGCAATTCATACGGTCATCACCGGAAAGCCGATGACCCGAAACCACAGCGGGCCACGACGAAGTCGCATCACCACCATTGGAGGACACGGAATGGCGGCACGAACCGGCAAGGAGTACATCTCGGGGTTGCGTGACGGACGCGAGGTATGGATCGGCGGTCAACGCGTCTCCGATGTAACGGAATTCGAACCGTTCGCGGGTGCGGTGCAGTCAGTGGCGGGCCTGTACGACCTGCAGCACGACCACGCCGATGACTGCCTGTTCACGCATCCGGAGACGGGCGAACCGACCAACATCAGCCATCTCATCCCCCGCTCACGAGAGGATATCGCGCGCCGTGGAACGGCTTTGGCGCACGCGGCCCGGTATTCGGTCGGATTGCTCGGCCGGTCGCCCGACTACGTCAACGTCTCCCTTGCCGGCCATGCCGGGCGGTCCGACGTCTGGTCACGCAACGGAAACGAAGAGGGCGCGGCCAATCTCGTGCGATTCCAGGCCGATCTGGCCCGCGACGATCTCGCGCTGACCCATGCGATCATCCGGCCGACCGTCGACAAGGGCATCGGCGACCTCGCCGCCGCCGACGGCCAGATGGCGCTGCACAAGGTCGCCGACACCGCGGACGGCATCGTGGTACGCGGCGCGATGGTGCTCAGCACCCTCGCCCCGTTCTCGGACGAGGTCGCGGTCTACCCGGGCCAGCCGCTGCCCAAAGACGCACACAAGTACGCGATCGCATTCTCCGCACCCATCGCCTCCCCCGGGCTCAGGCTCCTGTGCCGTGATGCGTTCTCGACCGACATGGCCCATTTCGACGCGCCCTTCTCGGGACGCTTCGACGAGCAGGATGCCTTCCTGATCTTCGACGATGTCGAAATCCCGCGCAGCCGGGTGTTCATCGACGGCAACACCGAGGTGTGGAACGCGGCCATGATGAACGGTTGGACCGCCAACATCATGCAGCAGACCACGATTCGCGCCGAGGCCAAGCTGCGCTTCGCCTACGAGCTGGTCAGCAGGTTCTGCAAGTCGATCAATGCGTCAGACCCGCGTACCAAGGAGTTGCTCGGCGAACTGTGGACGTACGCCGAGATGACCCGCGCGCTGCTGGTGGCCGCGGAGGCGGGTGCGCGAGAGTGGGGTAACGGCATCTGGTTCTGCGACGAGCGTCCGTTCCGGGCCTTGCGTCCGACGCTGCCACAGTGGTTCCCGAGGGTGAACGAGATCATCAAGCTGCTCGGCTCCCACAACCTGCTCGCCACCCCGTCCGAGGCCGCCTTCGACAATCCGGAACTACGCCCCCTGCTCGACAAGTATCTGCAGGGCGCCAACCGGTTCGACGCCAAGGAACGGGTCCGGCTGTTCCGGGCCGCCTGGGATTTCGCCGGAACCGCACTGGGCGGGCGCAACGAACTGTACGAGCGATTCTACCTCGGCTCGGCCGCGCGCTCCTATCAGCTCGACCATGACGTCGCCCAGTTCGAGATGTCGGAGTCACTGGTCGATCCCCTGCTGCGAATTGCCGAGGCCGCCGAAAAAGACGAACAGGCACCGGCTTTCATTTAGGACGACTATTTCGGCGCGATCCCGGGCAGGACCAGGCGCACCACCCGCTGGGGCAGGTCCGCCGGGATCGGGTCGCCGATATGGCTCACATACAGGTGGACCAGACCGCCGAGCGTCAGCACCACCAGCTGTGCGTCGGTATCGGCGGCGACCTCGCCGCGAGTGATCCCGCGGTTGATGATCTCTTCGGCAGCCGATAAGCGCTGTAACCAGAATTCGCGGCGGGCGGCCTCAACTTCGGGATCGGTGTCGGAGACCACGGTGCTGCGGATCATCGCCGTCCCCGCGCGGGTCTGGGCGAACCGGGCGAGATCGGCGGTGAAGGTCTCCAGATCAGATTCGACCGAGCCGGTGTCGGGTATCGGGATCTCCGCTGCGGTACGAGAGACCAACGCGTCGACCAGCAACCGCGACAGCGTCTTCCATCGCCGATACAGCGACGTCTCGTGAACCCCGGCCGCTTCGGCGATGTCGGCGATACGGACGTTGTCGATCCCGACCGCCTCGATTCTGGCGATCGTGGCATCCAGGACCAGCGCCCGCAGCTTGGCGCCGCGCACCTGGCGGTCAGGATTCGGCCGATCAACCATGACCCCATTATCGCAGTCCAACTTGCGATACGCGAACCCGCCGCCTACTCTGGCAATATCGCAAGTCAACTTGCGATAGAAGGTGGGAAGGTATGCACGACGAGGTGCTGACCACGTCAGGCCAGTGGCGCGGCCGCCGGTCCGGCGATGTCGCGGTCTTCCGCGGAATTCGCTACGCGCAGGCTGACAGGTTCGGGCCGCCCCGGCCGGTCCCCTTGGCCGGCAGCATGTTCGATGCCACTGACCGTGGCCCGGCCGCACCCCAACTGCCGTCGCGTCTGGAAGCGATCATGGGCGCACCGGCCCGGTACCGGCAGAGCCCGGATTGCTTGCGCGTCACGGTCACCGCGCCGGCCAGCGCCGAACCGGGCTCCCGGCCGGTCCTGGTCTGGTTGCACGGCGGGGCCTATCTGTCCGGCAGCGGCGAGTGGAATCTCTACGACGCCGAGCACCTGGTACGGCAAACCGACATTGTGGTCGTCGCCGTCAGCTACCGCGTCGGCGCCTTCGGCTATCTGCGCGCCGCCGGCGTTTCGCCGGGCAACCTGGGGCTGCTCGATCAGATCACCGCACTGGAGTGGGTACGCGACCACATCGCAGAGTTCGGCGGGGACCCGTCGCGGGTCACGGTCGCAGGCCAGTCCGCCGGCGCGCAATCCGTCGTCGCCATGCTCGGGATCGACCGTACTCGAACACTTTTCGACCAGGTCATCATCCAGAGCGCGCCGCTGGGCATCGCATTCCACAGTCCGGATCAGGCGCAGCGGGTGGCCGACGTCGTCCTCGGCGAACTCGGTACCGATCCCCGCGAGACGACCGACGCCGAGATTCTCGACGCGCAGGCCCGTGCCGCCCGTCGGCTGGCCGGGCGGCTCGGACTCAATTCGGCACCCCCGCTGCGACCGGTCAGCGGGATCACTCCCCTGCCCGACGAGCCGGAATGGCGGCAGGCCGTCATCGAGCGGGCCGCTGACCTACGGGTCCTGATCGGCACCACCGCCGACGAGATGGCGGCCTTCTACGGTCCGCACCCGTTCTTCTCGGCACTGCGCCGCGTTCCGGTGATCGGCAAGCCCCTCGCTCTGATCGCGCAGAAAGCAGTACAGGCCAAGGCCTTCGACAAACCGACAGACCAACTCGCCGATCTGCTCGCCGACGCCGGGGCGGGCGTGTACCGCTACCGCGTCGGATCGCTGCATCCCGCGAACCCCTTCGGCGCCTGCCACTGCATCGAACTCCCGCTGCTGTTCGGTGATGGCGAGGCCTGGAAGAACGCGCCCATGGTGTCGCCACTGACCGCCGGCGAGATCACCGCGATCGGCGCGCGCACCCGCGAACACTGGGGCCAGTTCGTCAGCACCGGCGAGATCTCCGGGGACTGGCGGATGCACCGACCCGGGTCCCGGCGCGTGCACGCACTGCCCTGACCACCCAATCGACACAGAGAGGCCACCATGAGCAATGCCACCGTCATCGGCGGCGGCATCGGCGGATTGACCGCCGCCACCGCACTTGCCCGACGCGGCTGGACCGTCCGGTTGCACGAGCGCCAACCCGAGATCCGCGCGGTGGGTGCCGGTATCTATGTCTGGGACAACGGCCTGCTCGCGCTCGAATCGATCGGAGCGTTCGACGAGGCCACCCACGGCGCGCACATCGGCCCGGCCGCCGAAGCCAGATCACACCGCGGAAAGACGTTGTACCGCATCGACATCAACGGCGACGGCCAGGCCAGGTGCTACACCCTGCTGCGAGAGGTACTGATCCGCGCGTTGGTGAACGCCGCGCGCGACGCCGGCGTCGAACTCGTCACCGACTCGGTGGCCACGGCCGTCCACGCGAACGGGACAGTCGATTTCGACGACGGACACACCGAGGTTGCCGATCTGGTGGTAGCCGCCGACGGCGTGCACTCACGGCTGCGCGACAGCCTCGACCTGGCCTACCGCCGGATCCGCATGACACAGGGGGCGGCGCGGCTGATGATCCCGGCCTCGCCCGACTATCTGTCCGACGAGGATCGGGTGAAGCACCTCGAGTTCTTCCAGGGCCGGCGCCGGCTGCTGTACACGCCGTGCACCCCGGAGTGGGTCTACCTCGCCCTGGTCTGCGATGCGGGCGATCCGGCCATCGACGGATCGCGCGTGAACGTGGCGCAATGGCAACAGAGCTTCCCGATGCTGTCGGCGCTGCTCGACGCCACCGCCGACGTTCCGATCCGTTGGGACACCTTCGAATTCGTGCAGCTGTCGACGTGGTCACGAGGCGCGGTCGCGTTCCTCGGCGATGCCGCGCACGCCCAACCGCCCTATCTGGGCCAGGGCGGCGGCACCGCCATGACCAACGCGATCGCGCTGGCCACGGCGGTGAGCCGCCCCGGCAACGCGGTTCCCGGGGCGCTCAAGGCCTGGGAACGGCACACCCGCCCCGAGATCGAACGGACTCAGCGCACGTCGTACGGCATGCGGTTGCTCAATCACATCCCCGATGCCGTGCGGGTGCCGCTGCTGTCCACGGTCGGGCGCGTACCCGGCTTTTCCGACCTGCACCTGTCCACCGCCCGGCGGCAATCGGCCGCCACCGTCTAGATGGAGGAGAACAGCATGACCAACACGATGACCGTCAACGGCGTCCAGATCGCGTTCGTCGACGAGGGACTCGAGCCGGGACCGGTGATCGTCCCGCTCACCGGGTGGGCACACGACCACCGCGCCTTCGATCGGCTGGTCCCGCATCTCATTCCGAAACACCGTGTGGTCCGGGTGTGCTGGCGCGGCCATGGCCCCGACCGCACCCCGGTGGGCGACTTCGGGGTGGCCGAGCAGGTCGCCGACACCATCGCGCTGCTGGACGCGCTGGAGATCGAGACGTTCGTTCCCGTCGCGCATGCGCACGGCGGCTGGGCCGCGCTGGACATCGCCGAGCAACTGGGTCCCGATCGGGTGCCGGCGGTGATGATCCTCGACCTGATCATGACGCCCGCACCGCCGGAGTTCGTCGCCGGTCTGCACGCGATCCAGCAGCGCGAGACGTGGTTGGCCGGCCGAGACGGACTCGTGCAGTCCTGGCTGGACGGCAGCGACAATCCCGCGGTCCGCTATCACATGCAGCATGAGGCCGGCGGTTTCGGTTTCGACATGTGGTCACGCGCCTGCCGCGTCATCGAGAACGCCTACAACACCTGGGGGTCCCCGATGGGGCGGATGGAGAAGCTCACCCAGCCGCGCCCGATCCGGCATGTCTTCTCCCATCCGAAGGTGCCCGAGTACGACGCACTGCACGACGAGTTCTGCAGTCGTAACCCGTGGTTCAGCTACACCCGCCTGCCCGGCGAGACTCATTTCCCCGGAATCGAATTGCCCGAACACGTCGCCGCCGAGCTGTCCGATCTGCTCGGTGAATGCTCGTTGAGCTGAACCGGCTTACGTGACCGGTTGACGGCGTGCTTCCGTCGTCAGCACTTCACGTCGACATAGACGGTTTTGTTCGTGACCGTGGTGGTTAGATCGCCGCCGGTACACCGTGGTCGGTGTGTGAGTAGGTCTGTCCGAGGCGGACCGCGACGACCACACAGCCATCGGACGGCGAACTGCCCACCCGGCTCACGACGACCGTATATCCCTGGTCTCTCAGCTTTTTCACGATCAATTCCACTTCCGGCGGACCGCTCGGCGTCGCCCCGGCGGGCGCGGAGAATCCGAGCTGCTCCTTCGCCGTGAGGTCGGCACGACGCCCGCCCGATACTTCGGCAGCACTCGCTGATCAGGCCAGATATCTCGCCTGCGCGCGTTAGCGCGTCGGGGCACCGGGGACGGTGCAGACCATGACGCGGCGCGCCACGAGAGCCGCGGCCCGCGGGTCACCTCGTTCGATCGCCGAGTAAAGGTCTGCATGCGCCTTCTCGTCGCGGCGAACGGTGGCCGGCGACCACTGATCGTGATTGGCGAAGATCTCTGCGGAGGTAGACCGGAGCGTTCCCGCGAAGGACTCATACAGCGTCACGATCACCGAGTTGTGCGTTGCCGCAACGATTCCGGCATGGAACCGGAGATCGGCCTCGATCAGGTCGGACGTATTCGACGCCGACTGCCGCGCCGCCAGGGCCCGCTTGATCTCGTCGAGATCCGAACGAGTGCGACGATGCGCGGCCAGCCGGCTCGCCTCGACCTCGAGCAACAGCCGTACCTCGGTGACGTCGCCGATATCGGACTGCCGGATCTGACGATCGAGTTCCGATACCGGCGTCGCGGAGACCACGAAGGTGCCGGAGCCTTGCCGCGAGCTCAGCTGACCGGATGCGATCAAGGTCCGCACGGCTTCCCTGCTGGTGGACCGGCCGACCCCGAGGAGCCTGGCCAGCTCCTGCTCGTTGGGGATCCGGGCACCGACCGGCCACTCTCCCTGCTTGATCAGGCGACTCAGTTCGGCGCTGCACTGCACGACGAGCGAGTCACGTTCGACCGCGCGAACCGCCACCGCCAGCCTCCTCGTCATCAGGTACTCAATGTCCCCTGATGATCTTAGGGGTCGATGCGGGCGCAGATCAGCACTTCACGTCGACATACACGGTCTTGCCGGTGACCGTGGTGGAGAGATCACCGCCGGGGACGCCATGGTCGGTGCGCGAATACGTCTGGCCGTGCCGAACCGCGGTGACCGCGCAGTCGTCGGATCGTCCGGTGCCGAACCTGTTGACGATGACGGCATAGCCCTGCGCCTTGAGCTGGTGGACAACCTGATCGACCGACGACGGCCCGGTCGGCGCCGCACCGGCGACCGCCACCGGACCGAACAACACGCCCAGTAGCGCCGCCGCGGCCGCCAGGTGAATAGACCGACACCGCCTGATGGACATGCTGTTCATTTCGCGATCCCTTCCGCACTTCGGGCCTACGTGACCTCCGGTAGCTCCAAAATTGCTCAGGTCCTCTGAGCACTTTCACCATAACACCAGACCGCTCGGCGAAGTAAGGGTTACCTAACTCACAGCTGTCAGCGGAAGTCCCGCGACCGCGAACCGACCCGCAGCTTGACCGGGTCCATCCGGTCGGCGATCACGGTGACCGCGCCCGTGGCGTTCTGCACGATGCCGCGCACCACCAACGCCGGCGCGGTCTGAGCCAGCTTGCGGTAGCGCGCCCAGACCCCCGGTGCGCACAGCACGTTGACCATCCCCGTCTCGTCTTCCAGATTCAGGAACGTCACGCCCTGCGCGGTCGCGGGACGCTGCCGGTGAGTCACCGCGCCGGCAACCAGGATTCGGGTGCCGTCGGCGACCTCCAGCAACTTGTCGGCCGGGATCACCCCGAGCGCGTCGAGATCGGCACGCAGGTACTGAGTGGGANCTCGCGCCGGCTGGTCCCGAAGCAGCCGAGCGCGCCCGCGGTGGCCAGCGCCTCCGTCTGGGGCACCGACAGCTGCACCCGGTTGGTCAGATCGATCAGGGTGTCGAACGGCCCGTTGGCATTTCGTTCGTCGACCATCCGCTGGGCCAGCTCGTCGCCGATGTGGCGGACACTGCCGAGCCCCAGCCGCACGTCCATACCGGCGTTTTCCAGCGTCGCGTAGGCCAGGCTCGCGTTGACGTCGGGGCCGTGCACCGTCACCCCGTGCCTGCGCGCGTCGGCGACCAGGGACTGCGGCGAGTAGAAACCCATCGGCTGGGCCCGCAGCAGCGCCGCGCAGAACGCCGCCGGATGGTGCAGCTTGAACCACGACGAATAGAACACCAGTGACGCAAAACTCAGCGAATGACTTTCCGGAAAACCGAAATTGGCGAACGCCTCGAGCTTCTCGTAGATCCGCTCGGCCACCTCGCCGGTGATGCCGTGGAGCTCCCGCATACCGTCGTAGAACCGGCTGCGGAGCCGGCGCATCTTCTCGGTGGAACGTTTGGACCCCATCGCCCGGCGCAACTGATCGGCCTCGGCCGGGGTGAAACCCGCACAGTCGACCGCCAATTGCATGAGCTGTTCCTGGAACAGCGGCACGCCGAGGGTCTTTTTCAGCGCCGCTTCCATCGAGGGATGGTCATAGGTGACCTCCTCCAGACCGTTGCGCCGCTTGATGTAGGGGTGCACGGACCCGCCCTGGATCGGCCCGGGCCGGATCAGCGCCACCTCGACCACCAGGTCGTAGAACGTCCGCGGCTTGAGCCGGGGCAGGGTGGCCATCTGCGCGCGGGACTCCACCTGGAACACCCCGACCGAGTCGGCTTTCTGCAGCATTTCGTAGACCGCCGGCTCGGACAGGTCCAGCTTGGCCAGGTCGACGGTGATGCCCTTGTGCTCGGCCAGCAGGTCGATGGCGTAGTGCAGCGCCGAGAGCATGCCGAGCCCGAGCAGGTCGAACTTCACCAAACCGATTGCCGCACAGTCATCCTTGTCCCACTGCAGCACGCTGCGGTTGGCCATGCGAGCCCACTCCACCGGGCACACATCGGCGATCGGCCGGTCGCAGATCACCATGCCGCCGGAATGGATGCCGAGATGGCGCGGCAGATTAGCGATCTGCGTGGCCAGTTCGATCACCGGCTGCGGGATCTCGGCCGCCTCCGGCGAGTCCGGCCGTCCGTCCCACCGGCTGAGGTGCTTGCTCCAGGCATCCTGCTGACCCTGGGAGAACCCCAGCGCGCGGGCCATGTCGCGGACCGCGCTGCGGCCGCGGTAGGTGATGACGTTGGCCACCTGCGCGGCATAGTCGCGGCCGTAACGCTCGTAGACGTACTGGATCACGTTCTCGCGCAAGTCTGATTCGATGTCGATGTCGATGTCGGGTGGACCGTCGCGGGCCGGGGACAGGAACCGCTCGAACAGGAGCTCGTTGGCAATCGGGTCGACGTTGGTGACCTTGAGCGCGTAGCAGACCGCCGAATTGGCCGCCGAGCCCCGGCCCTGACACAGGATGTTGTTCTCCCGGCAGAACCGGGTGATGTCGTGCACCACCAGGAAATAGCCGGGGAACTTCAGCCGCTCGATGATCCGCAGTTCGTGTTCGATCTGCGCGTAGGCCTTGGCCGCGCGCTCCGGCGGCCCGTACCGCTCGGCCGCCCCCGCCATCACCAACTGGCGCAGCCAACTGTCCTCGGTATGCCCGGCCGGGACGTCGAACGGTGGCAGCTGCGGCGCGATCAGGGCCAGACCGAAGGCACATTGCTCACCGAGATCGGCTGCCGCCTCGACGATCTCGTCGCCGAACAGCCTGGCCATCTCCTCCCCCGAGCGCAGGTGAGCCCCGCCCAACGGGGCCAGCCAGCCCGCCGCGGTATCCATGGAGTTGCGCGCCCGGATCGCGGCCATCGCCATGGCCAGCCGGCCCCGGTCCGGCCCGGCGAAGTGCGCACCGGTGGTGGCGACCACGTTCAGCCCGAACCGTGGAGCCAGCCCGGCCAGGACGGCATTGCGCTCGTCGTCGCACGGGTGGCCGTGATGGGTGAGCTCGACGCTCACCCGATCGGCCCCGAACCGGTCCACCAGATCGGCCAGCGCGGCGGAAGCAGCCTCCGGCCCACAGGAGAGCGCCTGGCGGACATGGCCTTTGCGGCATCCGGTGAGGATGTGCCAATGTCCGCCTGCGGCCTCGGTCAACGCGTCGAAGTCGTAGCGGGGCTTGCCTTTCTCACCACCGGCCAGGTGGGCCTTGGCGATCTCCCGGGACAGCCGCCGGTACCCCTCCGGCCCTCGGGCCAGCACCAGCAGATGCGGGCCGGGCGGATCCGGATCTTCGGTGCGGGGAACGTTTCCCAGCGACAACTCGGCACCGAACACGGTGGCCACGTCCAGCTCCCTGGCCGCCTCGGCGAACCGGACCACGCCGTAGAGCCCGTCGTGGTCGGTCAGCGCGATGGCCCGCAGGTTCAGCCGGGCCGCCTCCTCGACCAACTCCTCCGGCGTGCTCGCGCCGTCGAGAAAGCTGTAGGCGCTGTGCGCATGCAATTNGTGTAGGCGCTGTGCGAATGAAATTGGGCATAACGCACCGAACCGCCGATGCGGGAGATGTCCGGCTGCTGATAGGCACCACGCTTGCGGGACCAGGCCGGGCTGTCCCCACCGTCGCCGGCGGGTTCGAGCGGCAGCCCGGAGCGGCGGGGCTTGCCGGTAAGTACCCGCTCCATCTCCGACCAGCTCGGCGGCCCGTTGTGCCAACCCACCACGCCAGTATATCGAACGTTTGTTCGATACGACTGGGGTGTGGCCCCAAAAGCTGCCGGATCTCCACCGACCCCCTACGATGCCGGTGGGCTGGGGATCGGGTCTGAAAGGCAGGCAATGGCCACAACGTCAGCGTCAACCAAGTACATCGGCTACCTCGGTGGTGTCGCCGTAGCAGCGGGTGTCGGAGCGGCGCTCGCCGTCGCCGGCCAGGGCACCGCCCACGCGGATTCCGGTGACGGCGCGGCCAAGGAATCGACGAGCAGCACATCGAGCGTCAACGCCGGGCCCAAGCGCGGTGAGACCAAGGCCGGCGAGAACAAGGCCGGTGAGGTCAAGCGGCCCAAGCCACTGTCCAAGCTCAAGGACGGCATCGAGAAGCAGGCCGACAAGTTCGAGGAAGCCGCCGCCCACGTCACCAAGACCGTGAAGGCGGCCAAGCCCGCGGCCGTCAAGCCGAAGGCGGTCAAGCCCAAGCCGAAGCCGACCGCCGAGGAGTTCGAAGCCGATCAGGTCGCCAAGCTCAAGAGCCTCTTCACCCCGAAGCAGGCGGTAGCCCCCAAGCCCGTCGACGAGCCGGCCACCGAGCCGGACAGCAAGGCGGGCGCCCCGACTGTCACCACCCCGACCGCGACGACGATCACGCGCACCGGTGTGCAGACCCAGGCCGACACCGCCGCCGACGATCCGGCGTGGGATCCCAACCCGTTCCGCCCCGTGGATCCGGAGCCGAAGGACATCCCCGCCGCGATCATCAACCTGCGGAATGCGCTGATGGAGGCGTCGCCGAACGAACTCGATCCGTTCGTTCGTGAAGCCACCGAGCAGATCTACCGGGGCAGCCAGATGATCCCGTGGGTCAATGCCGTCATCCCGATCACCAAGATCATCGGGAGCGCGGGACCTGCGCTCGGAGACGGGCCGGAGGCCCGCGCCGCCCGGCAGACCATCATCAACGAGCTGATCAAGACCACTCCGCCGGGATCGTTCATCTACTACGGCTACGACCTCGTCGCCGACGTGATCAACCTGGAGACCCAGGGCGCCGAACTCAAGGACACCGCGGTGACCACGGTGTGGGACCTGCTGGATCCGTTCGAGTTGGCGCACAACAAGGGCGAATCCGGAATCGGCAACGCGGCCGGATAACCCGCGGCTCGACCGCGAGATCAACGCTGAGGTCGTAAACCCGGTGCGGTAACGACCTTTTCGTTGATCTCGCGGTACCCGGCGCGGCTACTCTACGAGCGATGGCGTGTCGTGGCGCAAGGTCTCGCCCCGGAAGAAGTCCGGGTTGACCGACCGCCAGACGAACATCAGCACGGCGCCGAGAAGCAGGATGCCGAAGCCCATGAAGAACACCAGGCCGATCCCGCCGATCGAGGCCCCGCTGCCGTTCTCCGGGTTCATGCTCTCCCCGATCGCGATCACGAACACCAGGGCCAGCATGAGCCCGCCCAGCAACGGGAACAAGAACTTGAACACCACGTTGTGGGCACTGGTGAACAACTCCTTGCGGAAGTACCAGACGCACGCGAACGCGGTGATGCCGTAGTACCAGCAGATCATGATGCCGAGGGCGGCAATGGTATCCAGTAGCGCACTCTCGGACAGCAGGTTCACCACCGTGTAGAACACGCCGGTGACCACGCCCGCGGTGACGGTCGCGAAACCGGGCACCAGATAGCGCGGGCTGACCGCGGCGAAGCGCGGTGGGAACGCCTTGTACGCACCCATCGCCAGCATCGCCCGTGCGGCGGGCAGGAAGGTGGTCTGCAGGCTGGCCACCGAAGAGGCCAGGATCGCCAGGAACAGCAGCGGCCCAGCCCAATTGCCCAGCACCGGATCGGCCAGTGCGGCGAACACGTTGTCCTGATGATCCGGATTGCCCAGCCCCAGGCCCTCTTCCCCGATCCCGGCATACATCATCACCGCGACGGCCACCAGCAGGTAGGTGGCCAGGATCGACAGCACGCACAGCAGCCCGGCCCGGCCCGGCACCTTCTTCGGGTCCTTGGACTCCTCCCCCAGCGTCAGGCAGGTGTCCCAGCCCCAGAAGGCGAAGATCGACCCGGTCAACCCGACCGCGAACACACCGAACGTCAGTCCGGTGAACGGATCGAACCAGTCCAGGTCGAAGGACAGCCCGGCCGGGGCGTCGCCGCGGCTGACATGCACGAAGGCCATCACCGCGAACGCCAGCAGCACCACCATCTGGAATCCGACCATGACGTACTGCACACGCTCACTGGTGGTGATCCCGCGGCTGGCGATGGCCGTGGCGATGGCCAGGAACGCCAGCGTGGTGAGGATGTTGACGGCCTTGTTGCCGGCCAGCTCGGCGATCGGCGGATGGTTGGTGATCCTGGCGATGAACAAGTAGAAGAACTCCACCGCGATCGCGGCGAGGTTGGACAGCACGATGATCGAGGCCATCACCATGCCCCACCCACACATCCAGCCGACGTAGGGACCAAATGCCTTGGTGGACCAGGTGAACGACGCACCGCAGTCGGGCGCACTGGAGTTCAGTTCGCGGTAGGCGTAGGCGGTCAGGAACATCGGGATGAACCCGGCGATGAAGATGGCAGGCATCTTCAGGCCCACGGCGGCCACGATCAACCCGATGCTCGCGGTGAGCGTGTATCCGGGTGCCACGCACGAGATCCCGAGGATCGCACCCGAGAACGTGCCGACCTTGCCCGGGGCCAGTCCTTTGGACACCAACCCACTGGACTGCTCGGCAGCCTCGAGCTTGTGCCGCGACTCGGATTCCGATGCGGATTCGGTCATGCGTGGTCCTCCCCGTCTTTCCGTTCGTCCCGGGGCACAACCACCATCGGCACGTCCAACACCCGCAACATCTTGGCCGCGGTGGAACCGAGGAAGATCCGCCGGGGCGCGCTGAGCCGACTCGAGCCCACCATTATGATGTCGCCGTCCTGCCAGCTGAGCTGCTCCACGGCGGCCTCGACGGTGGGACCGTTCACGATCGTGGAGGTCACCGGAAAGTCCTCCGGCAGCTCATCTCTGGCGGCTTCCAAGGTTCGCTGGGCGTGGGCCAGGGCATGCTCACGGATCGCGTCGTCGTCGCCCCGCAACGAACCGAAGGTCGGATCGAGGGCCACCAGCGACACCAGGCGTAACGGAACACCCGCGGCCCGGCTGGCCCGAACCGCGGTGTCGAGCAACAGATCCGAACCTTGGCGTTGCCCGATGGCACAGGTGATCTCGTGCACCCGCTCAACCTTGGACTCCCGGGTTCCGCGGGGCGCCACCGCAACCGGTACCGGCGAGGAGTGCAGCAGCTCGTTGACCACCGACCCCAGCGAGTAGCTGCCGACCAGGCCGCCGCCGGCGCCGCCGACCACAATGGCGGCCGCCTGCAGCCGCAGTGCCTCGCGGATCAGGCCATCGGTGAACGACTCGTCGAAACTCAGATGAGTATGCGCCACAACGTCGTCGGGCACCGTGGCCCGCGCCTCGTCCAGCCAGCCCTGGGCCTGCTCGGCCAGCAGTTCCGCGTAACCGCCCTTGGGACCGATGCCCACCGGCCCGGTGTCGGGCGGTAACACGATGCAGATGTTGACCTCGGCACCCACTGCCCGGGCGAACCGGACGGCCAAGGCCAACGCATCGGCACCGCCCGGCGTGGCGAGATACCCAACGACCAGGTTTGTCCGCGTCATGTGACACCCACCCATCCCGCACGATGCCGTGCGAACATCGTGGCTCGATCCTGTCAATCCGCCACGAGACGTGCAGCTCTTCTACGAAATTGCCGGACCGGCCGGATCAGTCGGAGTACTCGGCGGCGCCATCCTCCAGGACGATCCGGCTGTCGGCACCGTCGGGTCCGCCGGCGGCTTCGGTGCGGAACACCGCGCGCCCCGGCTCGGTACGCCAGATCGACGTCGTCAGCGTCTCCCCGGGGAACACCGGCGAGCTGAAGCGTGCCGCCACCGCATGGACCTTGGTGGCATCTCCGCCGCCCAGTTCGGCGACCAGGGCCCGCCCGGCCACGCCATACGTGCACAGGCCGTGCAGGATCGGCTTCGGGAATCCGGCCAGGTTCTTGGCGAACCACGGATCGCTGTGCAGCGGATTGCGATCGCCGGACAGCCGATAGATCAGCGCCTGGTCCTCGCGCGTGGGCAGCACCACTTGCGCGTCGGGTTCGCGGTCGGGGATCTGCGGCGCCTCGGGACGCTTCCCGGGCTGACCGCCGAATCCGCCCTCGCCCCGAATCACCACGGTGGTAAGGGTTTCGGCGACGACCTCACCGCTGGCCGGATCGGTGCCGACGCCCTTGAGCATGACCACCGCGTTCTTGCCCTCACCCTTGTCCTGGATGTCGGCGACCTCGGAGACGACGGTCAACTTCCCCGCCGGGGGCAGCGGGCGGTGCAGCCGGATCTCCTGGGAGCCGTGCAGCAGCATGCTGAAGTTGAAGGTGCCGATCTTGAGCGCGGCCGGGAAGGCCGAGCACGCGATCACCGCGTAGGTCGGCAGCACCTGCTGGTCGATCTCGTGGCTGTTCTCGGTGGTGAACGCGAGGTCAGCGGTACCCGCGCCGACGCCGATGGCGTACAGCAGGGTGTCGCGGTCGGTCCAGTCGAACGAGATCGGATCGGTCTTCTCGCCAATGGCGTCCGGATTGAGGGGCATGGATGCCGACGATAGTTGAGTCGGCCGCCCGTGTTGACGTTTGCCGGTTCTCGGGCCACGATGGCTCGCATGCGCTATGTCGTTACCGGCGGTACCGGGTTTATCGGCCGCCGAGTGATCTCCCGGATTCTGTCCCGCGAACCCGGCGCCGAGGTGTGGGTGCTGGTGCGCCGCGAGTCGCTGACGCGGTTCGAGCGGTTGGCCAGCACCGCGGCCGACACCTGGGGTGATCGGGTCAAGCCGCTGGTCGGCGACCTGACACTGGCCGACCTCGGACTGTCGGACACCGATATCGCCGAACTGGGCTCCGGTGATGAGGGGATCGCCCACGTGGTGCACTGCGCGGCGATCTACGACATGACCGTCGGCGAGGCCGAGCAGCGGACCGCCAATGTGGACGGCACCCGCGCGGTGATCGAGCTGGCCCGGCGGCTGGACGCCACGTTGCACCACGTGTCCTCGATCGCGGTGGCCGGCAATCACCCCGGGGTGTTCACCGAGGACGACTTCGACGTCGCCCAGGACCTGCCCACGCCGTATCACCAGACCAAGTTCGAGGCCGAACTGCTGGTGCGCTCGACACCCGGGCTGCGTTACCGCGTGTACCGGCCGGCCGTCGTGGTCGGCGATTCGCAGACCGGCGAGATGGACAAGATCGACGGCCCGTACTACTTCTTCGGTGTGCTGGCGCGCCTCGCCGCGCTGCCCAGGTTCACGCCGATGATGCTGCCCGATTCGGGCCGCACCAATGTGNCGCTGCCGCGCGCCACCGCGGCCCCGGTGCTGCGGGCACGAGGTCGGGTCAAGGCGGTGCGCAACATCGTCGCCACCCAGCTGGGCATCCCCGGCGACGTGCTCGACGTCGTCGAACTGCGGCCGACCTTCACCGCCGACCACACCACCGCCGCGCTGCGCGGTACCGGGATCGAGGTGCCCGAATTCGCTTCGTACGCACCGAAACTGTGGCGGTACTGGGCTGAGCATCTGGACCCGGACCGGGCCCGTCGTGATCATCCGGCCGGCCCGCTGGTCGGCAAGCACGTGATCATCACCGGCGCGTCGAGCGGTATCGGCCGGGCCTCGGCGATCGCGGTCGCCGAACGTGGCGCCTGCGTCTTCGCCCTGGCCCGCAACGGCGATGCGCTCGACGATCTGGTCGCCGAGATCCGCTCGGCCGGCGGACAGGCCTACGCATTCACCTGTGACGTCACCGATTCGGCGTCGGTCGAAACCACCGTCAAGGACATCCTCGGCCGGTTCGACCACGTGGACTACCTGGTCAACAACGCCGGCCGATCCATCCGGCGGTCGGTGACAAACTCCACGGACCGGTTGCACGACTACGAGCGGGTGATGGCGGTCAACTACTTCGGCTCGGTACGCATGGTGCTGGCACTGCTGCCGCACTGGCGCGAACGCCGGTTCGGTCACGTGGTCAACGTCTCCAGCGCCGGGGTGCAGGCCAACACCCCGAAGTACAGCGCCTACCTACCGTCCAAGGCGGCACTCGACGCGTTCTCCGAGGTGGTCGGCACCGAAACCCTCTCGGATCACATCACCTTCACCAACATCCACATGCCCCTGGTGAAGACCCCGATGATCGCACCGTCGCGCAGGCTCAACCCGGTCCCGCCGATCTCGGCCGAGCATGCCGCGGCCATGGTGGTGCGCGGTCTGGTGGACAAGCCGGCGCGGATCGACACGCCACTGGGCACCTTCGCCGATTTCGGTAATTATCTGACCCCGAAACTGTCGCGCCGCGTACTGCATCAGCTGTACCTGGGCTACCCGGATTCGGCCGCCGCGCGTGGGCTCAGCGGCGAGGACGCCGAGGCCACGGGCAGGCCGGCGCAACGGCGGCCGAAGCGGCCGGTGCGCGGTACCCGTGCACTGCGGGTGCCGCGGACGGTGGCCCGCCCCGTCAAGCGAGCGGTCCGGTTGGTCCCGGGAGTGCACTGGTAGCCCGCTCCTACGAGGGGGCTGCCTCCTCGATTCCAAGGGTAGGCAGGTCCGCAGGGCTCGGCACCGGTCTTGCGCAACCCACCGGTGTCGTCAACCAACGGCGTTGTCCCACGCCGTCATTGCCAGATCCACCGTGGCCTCCATGTCGGCGCGGGAAACGCCGTCCCTGGCCTGGATGGACAATCCGTACAGCACCGTGATCATGAACGAGGCCAGCCGCTGCGCGTCGAGATCCTCGGGCAATTCCCCGTCGGCCATGCCCCGGCGGATCCGGGCCAGTAGCCGCGCGCGGTCCTCGTCGCGGCAGTTCTTGAGCAGGTCGCGCATCACCTCGGTCTCGGTCGAGTAGGCGATGGCCGCGAGCACGATCAGGCAGCCCGGCGGGGTCGAGGGATCGGCGTAGTCGCGCACGTTGTCGCGCAGCATGGCTTCGACCGCGTCCCGAACCGGCCCGGAACGCAGCAGGGCGATCGTGGTCGGCGAGCGGTCGGGCGCGTTGTAATACGCGACCGCCTCGCGGAACAGATCCTCCTTGGAGCCGAAGGTGGCGTACAGGCTCGGGGCATTGAGGCCCATCGCCGCGGTCAAGTCGCTGACCCGGGTGCCCTCGTAGCCCCGCTCCCAGAACACGTCCAGCGCCGCCTGCAGCGCGGTGTCCCGATCGAACGCACGGGGTCGGCCGCGGCGGCCTGAGGGTTGACGGGACATGGAACGAGTCTATATTTGTAGTATTCATTACAAAATTGATTGGAGCTCCGGCATGTCACTGACATCGAAAGTCGCGCTGGTCACCGGAGGCAGCCGCGGGATCGGCGCCGCGATCGCGCAGCGTCTGGCCGCCGACGGCGCCGACATCGCGATCACCTACAACTCATCGCCGCAGCGGGCCGCCGCAGTCGTCGACGCGATCACCGAGTCAGGATCGAAAGCCGTTGCGCTGCAGGTCGACAGCGCTGCACCGGATGCCGCGCGGCGAGCCGTGGACGCGGTGATCGCGACATTCGGCCGCCTCGACATCCTGGTGAACAACGCCGGGGTGTACCCCACCGGTCCGCTCGACGAGATCAGTCCCGACGACATCGATCAGGCCATCGCCCTGCACGTCCGCGCGCCGTTGCTGTTCAGCCAGGCCGCCGCGGCGGTGATGGGTGAGGGTGGCCGCATCATCACCATCGGCAGCACCCTGGCCGACCGCACGCCGGCTCCCGGCATAACGCTGTACTCCGCGACCAAGGCCGCCGCGGCCGGGATGACCCGTGGGCTGGCCCGCGATCTGGGGCCCCGCGGGATCACCGCCAACGTGGTCCACCCGGGCAACACCGACACCGAGATGAACCCCGCCGACAGTTCCGACGCCGCTGCGGAGCTGCCCAACATCCCGCTGGGCCGCTACGGGCAGGCCAGCGAGATCGCCGCGGCGGTGGCCTATCTCGCCGGTCCGGATGCCGGATACGTCAACGGCACCACATTGACCGTCGACGGCGGCGTCAACGCCTGACGCGCGGGAGCAACGATGTCGTGGGTTCTGCTGGTCTTCGCCGGACTGCTGGAGATCGTGTGGGCGTTGGCGATCAAACAGTCCGAGGGCTTCACCCGGCTGTGGCCGAGCGTGGTGTGTGTCGTCGCCGCGGTGGTCAGCTTCGTGATCCTGGCCCTGGTGGTCAAACACCTGCCGGTGGGCACGGCGTATGCGGTGTGGGCCGGCATCGGGGCGGTCGGGGTCACCATTGCCGGGGTGGTGCTGTTCAGCGATGCGCTGACGCCGTTGCGGATGACGTTCATCGCGCTGATCGTGGTGGGTCTGGTCGGTCTGCGATTTGTTGAGCAGTGAGCCCGCCCGCCCTTAAGGTTGGCCAGGTGACGCCACCGTCGCCGAGCGGCGAATCGATGATGCCCGTGTTCGCCGACGTGGATACCGGAGTCGACGACGCCATGGCGCTGGCATATCTGCTGGCCAGCCCGGAGGCCGAGTTGGTCGGTATCGCCTCGACCGCGGGAAATGTTCCGGTGCAACAGGTTTGCACCAACAATCTGCGACTGCTGGAGCTGTGCGGGGTGACCGGGGTTCCGGTGTCCAAGGGCGCCGAGCAGCCGTTGAGCGCACCGCTTCGCACCGCCGAGGACACCCACGGACCGCAGGGTCTGGGATATGCGCAGCTGCCGGAGACCGACCGGCTGCTCACCGCGCACGATGCCGCCGAAGCCTGGGTGCGGGCCGCCCGGGCCCACCCGGGTGAATTGATCGGGCTGGCCGTCGGTCCGCTGACCAACCTGGCGCTGGCCATGCGCGCCGAGCCCACGCTGCCCAGGCTGCTGCGCCGCCTGGTGATCATGGGCGGGGCGTTCGACTACCGGGGCAACACCACACCGGTGTCGGAGTGGAACGTCAGTGTGGACCCGGAATCCGCGGCCGAGGTGTTCGGCGGCTGGAACGCCGCCTGGGGACTCGACGACGCCGCGCACGTGCCAATCGTGCTGGGCCTCAACCTCACCGAGAACATCGCGATGACGCCGGCATTGCTGAACCGGCTGGCGGCCGAGGCCGGGTCACCGTCGGCGCCGATGAGTGTGCTCGACGAGCGCGGCACCCGGTCGACGGCGGACAACCCGTTGATCCGCGTGCTCGAAGACGCCATGCGGTTCTACTTCGAGTTCCACTTCGACACCGACGACGGCTATCTGGCCCACCTGCACGACCCGCTGGCCGCCGCGGTCGCACTCGACCCCGAACTGGTGACTTACCGGGAGACCACGGTCGATGTCGAGTTACGCGGCACCCTGACCCGCGGGATGACGGTGGCCGACTGGCGCGGGCACTGGGGCCGGCCGCCCAATGCCCTGATCGGCACCGAGGTCGACCCGGTGGTGTTCTTCGACCGGTTCATCAGCCGCGTCGGGGCTTTCGCGCAGCGTCTGGGTTGATGGCGCTGGGTTGATGGCGCTGGGTTCAAGGCCACTGCCCAACGTGAACAAGTTGGCCAAGTTCCGGCAAAAACTCGCCATCTTCTTCACGTTCGGCGGATTCATTCATAGGCGCCCTCCAGATACCACCGGCGCTGCCGGTAGCACAGCAGCAGAGCCAGATCGTCGTCGTCTCTGCCGCCATCCCCCAGCAGCACCTGGACCCGCGCGGTGCGCCCGGCACCCCGGTTCTCCGGATCCCACCAGCGTTCGTCGACCGGCCACGGCCCCGCCCACCATCGCAGCCTGCCGTCACGCCGGCCCGCACCGGCCAGCCGTGCGGGATCGGTGGAGAACAATCCGCGGCTGGTGACCCGGACCGGGTTGCCCTGCGCGTCAAGCAGTTCCACCGGGTCGTCGAGGAGGACGGTCGGTGAGGGCTCGGGCAGTTGGCCCGGCCAGGGCTGACGCGGATCCGCCCGCGGCACCGGCTCATCCCCCAGCGGCGTGAAAGTGATGCGCTCGGCCGGACCGCGCCCGCCACTGAGCACCGGCACCTGCACCGCCTCCGGGCCGAGCAGCCCCTGAACCCGCAGCAGCGCCCGCCGGGCCCGCAACCGGTCCTCCTCCCCGATGCCTCCCCACAACGGCAATTGCAGCGCCGCCGCCGAGACCACCTCCACCGGCCGCAGGCGCAGCGTGGTGATCGGTGCGGTGGGCCGCTCGGAGGTGCGGCGGTTCAGCCAACCGTCCAGCTGCCACCGCACCCGGTCGGCGGTGGCGTCCTCGGTCAGCGGTTCAGCGCATCGCCAGACCCGTTCCAGCTCTTCACCATTGGCGGTGACGGCGTGGATGGCCAACCGGGTACAGCCCACCCCGGCGCCTTCCAGATGCCGATGCAGATCGCCGGCCAGTGACCGCCCCGCGAAGGCCGCGGCATCCACCCGCTCGATCGGCGGATCGCAGTTCATCACCGCATCGAGTTCGGCGGCCGGATCCCGCCCGGAGGGGCCCCGGTCCGGCTCACCGCAAGCGAACCGGTGCGCCGTCACCGCGTCGGCCCCGAATCGGGAGGCGACATCGGTGCGGGACAGCTCGGCGAACTGCCCCAGGGTTCGGATGCCCATCCGCCACAACAGATCCGCCAGGTCGTCGCGCCCGGGAGCGGCCAGGGCCGGTTCGGTGGCCAACTGCCGGATCGACAACCCCGACAGGAAGGACGCATCGTTTCCGGGTTCGACGATGCAACCCGCCCGAGCGGCGAAGACCGCGGTGGAGAGCTGATCGGCGATGCCGACCTGGCATTCCGCCCCGGCCGCGGCAACGGCGTCGATCAATCTTTCGGCCGCAGCGGGTTCGGATCCGAAGTAGCGGGCCGCGCCGCGCACCGAGAGCACCAGCAGCCCCGGCCGCAGCACCTCGGCGCGCGGCACCAGATCGTCGACGGCCAGTGTCACGTTCTCGAAATGCCGGGCGTCCCGGGCCGGGTCGGCGGTGACGACATGCAGTTGCGGGCACCGGGCCTGC
>NZ_LT546208.1:654340-660108 GCF_900078665.2 Mycolicibacterium houstonense
CCCGCCTCATCCGTAAACCAACATTTTCGAATGTATGTTCGATGGCTCGAGTAAACACCCACCCCCCGACAGCGTCAAGCTGCGCCCGGCGCAGGCCGGCCCTGCGTGCCTGGGCCCGAAGCAATGGAACTGCGACCGCGCTGACGTTCCGTTAGAGTTCGGTTCACCAGAACCCGCTTCGGGATGGGGCTGGGCCACGATTGCGTTGCAGCTAGTGGGAATCCATTCGCGATTCACCGAAGGCCGGCTCTGTAACAACCACGGGGGACAGTGAGGACACGCATCATGAAGTCAGGGCAGTTGACTCGTCGGCTCACCGTCATCGCGGGCGGTGCGGCAGTCATCGGGATGATCTCGTTCACCGCGGCGTGCGGTACCGAGGAAGAGAAGGGTCCCGAGACCACGACTCCGACCACGACGACGACCACCACCACCGCCCCGCCGGCCACTCCGGCGCCGCCGGTCGAGCCGACCGAGAAGGCGCCGCGCATCGATCCCCACGGCCCGAACCCGTTCTCGCCCCAGGTGATCGCGCCCCCGGCACCCACCGCGCCTCCCGGCGACAACTGATCACGCAAGGTCGCGGGGTACGCGGCTTTGCGCGCAGTGACACATCACTGGCTGCTCGGCCTGATCATGGTCGGCGTGCTGGTGCTGGCATCGGACCTTCGGTCCGCGCCCGCGCCTGACACGTCGGCCACGATCAGCGGGCCGTACGCGCTGTTGCTGGGTGCGTCAACCGATCTCGGCCCGGCGCAACAGGCTTCGGTGCAGCTCACCATGACACTGCAGCAGCCACCGGAGCCCGCTGCCCGGCCGGACACGTTGCTGCAGTGGGCGCACGCCCGGGATCTGACGGTGCGGTGGCGGCCTGGGCAGTCCTGGGCGATCCTCGAGGGCGCTCCGCGCGACGTCGCCGAGGCGTTCGAGGTGAGCATCCACGATTACCGGGGCCGCCAAGGTCAGGTGTTCTACGCCTCACCACACCAGCCGGAAGTACCCGAAGCGCTGAAGGGCGAGGTCACCGAACTCGGCCGGATCCTCGGCTACACCCCGCACAAGATGTCACGGCCGTCGTTCTTTCCGTTGGACGTACCGGATCAGGGCCTGACCCCGGCCGCGTTGCTCAGCACCTACAACGCCGCCGGACTGGCCGCCCGGGGCTACACCGGCAAGGGCACCACCATCGTGATCTTCTCGTTCGACGGTTATGACCAGGCCGACCTCGACAGCTTCACCACGCTGTGGAACCTCCCGCCGCTCAAGCCCGTGCTGATCGGCGGCCAACCGGGTGAACCGCGCGGCGAGACCACGATGGATCTCGAAGTCGCACATGCCATTGCGCCGGACGCGCGCAAGGTGGTGATCAATGCGCGGCCGACGGTCGAAGGCGACGGCGCCTACGAGAAGATCGGGCAGATGCTCGAATCCGCGGATCAGCAGTTCCCCGGCGCGGTGTGGAGCTTCTCGATCGGCTGGGGCTGCGACAAGTTGCTCACCGCAGCCGATCTGGCCCCGGTGCGCTCGGCCCTGGCCGGCGCACACACGCGGGGCACCACCGCCTTCAACGCCAGCGGCGATCTCGCCGGCCTGGAATGCAAAGGGGGACAGAACTGGTCGTCGCCCCCAGGCCCGGACGACATCGGCCTGGACTCGGTCGCCTCCCTGCCGGAGATGACCGACGTCGGCGGGACCACGCTGTCCACCACCGCCGACGGCCGCTGGCTGGGTGAGCAGACCTGGTTCGACGTACCGCTGTCGCTGGGCACCGGCGGCGGCGTCTCGGCATTGTTCGACCGCCCGGAATGGCAACGCACGGTGTCCAGTCCGGACGCCACCGGTGCTGCCGACGGACGCCGGTTGACCCCTGACGTGGCTGCGGTGGCCGATCCGTTCACCGGGGTGCGGATCGTGTTCAACCAGAAGAACCTCGTCGGCGGCGGCACATCGCAGTCGGCCCCGATCTGGGCGGGACTGACGGCGGTGATGAACCAGTACCTGATCGACAACGGCGGTCGGCTGATCGGCGATCTCAACCCGCAGCTCTATCGCATCGCCCAAGGGGCGCAGTTCCCGGCGTTTCGGGACGTGACCCTCGGCGGCAACGCGGTGGCCGACGCCGGGCCCGGCTACGACATGGCGACCGGGCTCGGGACACCGGACGTGGAGAATCTGGTCAAGAACCTTCTCGTGCTGCAGAAGACAGGCCGATGACCGAAACACCGCAGAATGACAACGAAGACGTCCCCACCACCGAGTGCCGGGTCTGCAAGATCGACGTGCCCGACGGCAAGTACTGCGGCTACTGTGGCGTGCCCCTCGACAAGGAATCGGCCGACGGCCCGGAATGGTTGCGGCTCGGCGCTTCCTGCGTCGCCCCCGAAGAACATCTCCTGCGCCCGTCGATCACCACGTCGCTGTTCCCGCACCTGTCACACCGGTCCCGTACCCCGTTCCGGATCGCGATGCTGGTCCTGCTGGCCGGGCTGGTGGCCTGCGCGCTGCTGCGGTTGCCCGCGGCCCTGATCGCCGTCGCGGCGCTCGGATTACCCCTGCTGTTCGTGATCTACCTCCAGGAGTCCGACGCCTTCCGTGACCTGCCCACCGCGACGCTGGTGCTCACCGCGGTACTGGGCATCGGGCTGGGCGTCGGCTGGGTGCTTCTCACCGGCTCGATGATGGCCCGCTCCTACGGCGTCCCACTGGGCTCGGGCATCTCCGGATTCCGGATCCTGCGCCACGGGCTGGGCATTCCGCTGGGCGGCCTGGTGCTGATGCTGGTGCCCGCGGTGGTGATCCGCGTGTTCCGGCCGCCGTCCCGGGAATCGTTGGACGGCTTCATGATCGGTGCTCTCGGCGCGACGGCGTTCACCGCGGCCGCCACCCTGACCCGGCTGGCCCCGCAGCTGAGCGCCGGGATGGTGGCCCGTAATCGTCCGATGTCGGGCCTGTTGGTCGAGGCGGGCATCCGCGGGGTGGCGGTGCCGTTGACCGCGGCGGCCGTGGGCGGGCTGATCGGCGCGGCGCTGTGGTTCACCCGGCCGGCGACCAAGGCCGACAAACACGTGGGCTATGTCCGGCTGGCGCTGTTCTCCTTCGGCTTCGCCGTCATCGCCGTCTACGCCGCGCTCGGGCTCATCGACGTCGCCCGGGTACCGCAGTGGCTGCAACTCGGGATACACCTCACCGTTGCCCTCGTGGCGATCCTCCTGCTCCGCATCGGTTTGCACCTGGCTCTGTTGCACGAAGCGCAGGACGAATACGCCGCCGACAAACCGATTCTCTGCCCGCGCTGCGGCAACGTCGTGCCCGACATGGCGTTCTGCGCGGTCTGCGGCGCGGCCACCCACGCGTCGTCACGATCCTCCCGATCCGAGCGTCGCGAGCACCGGCCGGTTCGTGATCCGGGATCGGATGCCGGATGACGACGTTCTTCCCGGGCTACGCGGTGCCCATCGCCGTCGGGCGTGCCCAAGGCGTGCGCAAGGCGCCTGCCCTCAAACTGCTGGCCATCCTCTGCGCCGGGATCGCCGTGGTGGCGGTCGTCCTGGTGTCGCTCGCGGGAATGATGAGCGAACCCCCCGCGCGGTACATGTGCCCGCCGGACTGCGGGGCACCGCCGACGGGCGAACCGGTCGCGGTGAACCCGGTGTTCACCGCGCCGGACGACAGCTTCTCGGTGTCCTACCCGGTGGCCAGTGCGGCGTACAAGGTGACGACCCAGCGCAACGGGGTGATGGCGGAGTTCACCGGGGGCGACGGCGGCATGCTGCAACTCATCAGCCAGCCCGCACAGAACCGGACCCCGCAGGACATCGCGACGTCCCTCGTCGAGCTGTTTTTTTTCAAGCAGAAGACGGCATACGAGATCCCCAACGCCATGGTCGGCTATCAACCGGGGTTCGGGCTGGTGGCCGACTGCTGGCCGCAGGGGGCGACCATGAATTACAGCCGGATGCGCGTGATCGTCATGGTGGCCGTGAAGAACGACCTCGCGCTCATCGCCTCGGCGGTCGGCCCGTATCGCGAGTTCGGTCCGGACTCCGGAATCGGGAAGCCGTCCGGCGCCAACCTCCAGCTCGCGCTGGATATGGGCAAGTACGTCAACAGTTTTCGGTGGCAGGGCGATCCGCCCCGCTGAGCCCGGCCGAGCGGGTCACTCCCACTCGATGGTGCCCGGCGGCTTACTGGTGACATCCAGCACCACCCGGTTGACCTCGGGCACCTCGTTGGTGATCCGGGTCGAAATGCGTTCCAGCACTTCGTACGGCACTCGGGTCCAGTCGGCGGTCATGGCGTCCTCGCTGGACACCGGCCGCAGCACGATCGGGTGGCCGTAGGTGCGTCCGTCGCCCTGCACACCCACCGAGCGCACGTCGGCCAGCAGCACCACCGGGCACTGCCAGATCTGCTGATCCAGCCCGGCGGCGGTGAGCTCCTCGCGGGCGATGGCATCGGCGCGACGCAGGGTGTCCAACCGCGCGGCGGTCACCTCACCGACGATGCGGATACCCAGCCCCGGCCCCGGGAACGGTTGGCGGCCAACGATTTCCTCCGGGAGGCCGAGTTCACGACCGACGGCGCGGACCTCGTCCTTGAACAGCAGCCGCAACGGCTCGACGAGCTTGAACTTCAGATCGTCGGGCAGGCCGCCGACGTTGTGGTGGCTCTTGATGTTCGCGGTGCCCGCGCCACCACCGGATTCCACGACGTCGGGGTACAGCGTGCCCTGCACCAGGTATTCGATCTCGCCCTCGCTGGCGCCCAGGGTGTCGCGCACCACGCGCTCGAACGCCCGGATGAACTCGCGGCCGATGATCTTGCGCTTGCCCTCGGGGTTGGTCACCCCGGTCAGGGCCTCGAGGAAACGGTCGGCGNGCGGTGCCGTTGACCGCGGCGGCCGTGGGCGGGCTGATCGGCGCGGCGCTGTGGTTCACCCGGCCGGCGACCAAGGCCGACAAACACGTGGGCTATGTCCGGCTGGCGCTGTTCTCCTTCGGCTTCGCCGTCATCGCCGTCTACGCCGCGCTCGGGCTCATCGACGTCGCCCGGGTACCGCAGTGGCTGCAACTCGGGATACACCTCACCGTTGCCCTCGTGGCGATCCTCCTGCTCCGCATCGGTTTGCACCTGGCTCTGTTGCACGAAGCGCAGGACGAATACGCCGCCGACAAACCGATTCTCTGCCCGCGCTGCGGCAACGTCGTGCCCGACATGGCGTTCTGCGCGGTCTGCGGCGCGGCCACCCACGCGTCGTCACGATCCTCCCGATCCGAGCGTCGCGAGCACCGGCCGGTTCGTGATCCGGGATCGGATGCCGGATGACGACGTTCTTCCCGGGCTACGCGGTGCCCATCGCCGTCGGGCGTGCCCAAGGCGTGCGCAAGGCGCCTGCCCTCAAACTGCTGGCCATCCTCTGCGCCGGGATCGCCGTGGTGGCGGTCGTCCTGGTGTCGCTCGCGGGAATGATGAGCGAACCCCCCGCGCGGTACATGTGCCCGCCGGACTGCGGGGCACCGCCGACGGGCGAACCGGTCGCGGTGAACCCGGTGTTCACCGCGCCGGACGACAGCTTCTCGGTGTCCTACCCGGTGGCCAGTGCGGCGTACAAGGTGACGACCCAGCGCAACGGGGTGATGGCGGAGTTCACCGGGGGCGACGGCGGCATGCTGCAACTCATCAGCCAGCCCGCACAGAACCGGACCCCGCAGGACATCGCGACGTCCCTCGTCGAGCAGACCTTTCCCGACACCAAGACGGCCTACGAG
>NZ_LT546208.1:661046-672594 GCF_900078665.2 Mycolicibacterium houstonense
CAGGTCAGCCGGTCGCCGATGGCCCGCTGCACCAGGGCGGCCGCGACCGCCGAGTCGACACCGCCCGACAGCGCGCAGATGGCCCGGCCGTCACCGATCTGGGCCCGCACCGACTCGATGAGTTGCTCGGCGATGTTGGCGGCCGTCCACGTGGCACCGATGCCGGCGAACTCGTGCAGGAACCGGCTCAGCACCTGCTGACCGTGTGGGGAGTGCAGCACCTCGGGGTGGTACTGCACCCCGGCCAGGCGCCGGGCCCGGTTCTCGAAACCGGCCACCGGGGCGCCGGCGCTGGAGGCGATCACGTCGAACCCGTCGGGGGCGGCGGTCACGGCGTCGCCGTGGCTCATCCACACCGGCTGGGTCTCGGGTAGCTCGGCGTGCAGGTCACCACCGGCGACGTGCAGCTCGGTGCGCCCGTACTCGCTGGTCCCGGTGTGTTCGACGGTGCCACCGAGGGCCTGGGCCATGGCCTGGAAGCCGTAGCAGATGCCGAACACGGGCACGTCGAGGTCGAACAGCGCGGGGTCCAGCGACGGGGCGCCGTCGGCGTAGACACTGGCCGGGCCACCCGACAGCACGATGGCCTGCGGATCCTTGGCCTTGATCTCCGCCACGCTGGCGGTATGCGGGACCACCTCGGAGTACACCCGCGCCTCACGGACCCGGCGAGCGATCAGCTGTGCGTACTGAGCGCCGAAGTCGACGACGAGGACAGGACGGGGAGATGCAGACGTCACCGCAACAGTCTAGTGGGCAGGTCAGCGCCCGCTTGAGGTGCCGGAACTCCGGGTCCGTGACCGAAGGCGTGTTTAGGACCACCGCCCGCGGGGTGATTACGCATGATGAAGAAGACGTCGGCGAAAGCGAGGACGCTGTGCTGGGGCTACCCGAGCAGATCACCGCCTGCCTGTTCGACCTCGACGGCGTGCTCACCGACACCGCGAGCGTGCACAAGAAGGCCTGGAAGGCCATGTTCGACGGATACCTGCGGGACCGCTCCGAGCGGACCGGCGAACCGTTCATGGCGTTCGACATCGACGGCGATTACCTGCGCTACGTCGACGGCAAGAAACGCGAGGACGGGGTCCGGTCGTTCCTCGGCAGCCGCGGCATCGAGCTGCCCGAGGGCACCGCGGACGACCCTGCGGACGCCGAGACCGTGCACGGCCTGGGCAACCGCAAGAACGCGGCGTTCCACCAGACCCTGCAGAAGGACGGGGTCGAGGTGTTCGAGGGATCCCGGCGCTATCTGCAGGACGCCACCCGGGCCGGCCTGCGCCGGGCGGTGGTGTCCTCCAGCGCCAACACCGAGGAGGTGCTCCGGATCACCGGACTGGACACCTATATCGAACAGCGAGTGGACGGGGTGACGATGCGCGACGAGAACCTGCCGGGCAAACCGGCGCCGGACAGCTTCCTGCGGGCCGCCGAACTACTGGGCGTCTCGCCCGCCCAGGCCGCGGTGTTCGAGGACGCGCTGGCCGGGGTAGCGGCGGGCCGGGCGGGCAGATTCGGTTACGTCGTGGGGGTGGACCGAGTGGGGCACGCCGAGCAGCTGCACCGCGACGGCGCGGACATCGTGGTCACCGACCTGGCCGAGCTGCGGTAGCGCCATGATGATCACCCACGACGCGTACCCGGTGGAACCGTGGCAGGTACGCGAGACCCGGCTGGACCTCAACCTGCTGGCGCAGTCCGAATCACTGTTCGCATTGTCCAACGGTCACATCGGCCTGCGCGGCAATCTCGACGAGGGTGAGCCGTACGGCCTGCCAGGGACCTATTTGGCCGGGTTCTTCGAAGTACGCCCACTGCCCTACGCCGAGGCCGGATTCGGCTACCCAGAGGCCGGCCAGACGGTCGTCGATGTCACCAACGGAAAACTGTTGCGGCTGTTGGTCGATGACGAACCGTTCGACGTCCGCTACGGCGAGCTGATCGAGCACGAGCGCACCCTCGATCTGCGCGCCGGGACGCTGACCCGGCTGGCCCACTGGTGCTCCCCGGCGGGAAAGCAGGTCAGGGTGGTCTCCACCCGCCTGGTGTCGTTCGCCCACCGCGGCGTCGCGGCCATCGAGTACACCGTCGAGGCGGTCGACGAATTCGTCCGGGTGACAGTGCAATCCGAACTGGTCACCAACGAAGACCAGCCCGAGACATCCGACGACCCCCGGGTCTCGGCGGTGCTGAAGCACCCACTGCACTCCGTGCATCACGAGAACACCGACCGCAGTGCGCTTCTGGTGCATCGCACGCTCGGCAGCGGGCTGATGATGGCCGCCGCGATGGACCACGACGTCGAGGTCCCGGGACGCGTCGAGATCAGCACCGACTCGAAGGACGATCTGGCCCGGACCACGGTCATCTGCGGGCTACGGGCGGGGCAGAAGCTGCGCATCGTCAAATACCTCGCCTACGGCTGGTCGAGTCTGCGGTCGCGTCCGGCACTGCGCGATCAGGCCGCCGGCGCGATCACGGGCGCGAGATACAGCGGATGGCAAGGCTTGCTGGACTCGCAACGCGCCTATCTCGACGAGTTCTGGGACTGTGCCGACGTCGAGGTCGAGGGCGACCCCGACTGTCAGCAGGCCGTCCGCTTCGGGTTGTTCCACGTGCTGCAGGCCAGCGCCCGCGCCGAGCGGCGCGCCATCGCGGGCAAGGGACTGACCGGCACCGGCTATGACGGCCACGCCTTCTGGGACACCGAGGGTTTCGTGCTGCCGGTGCTGACCTACACCAAGCCCCAGGCGGCCGCGGATGCGCTGCGGTGGCGGGCCTCCACCCTCGGCCTGGCCCGCGAGCGCGCCGGCCTGCTGGATCTCAAGGGCGCCAGTTTCCCGTGGCGCACCATCCGGGGCGAGGAATGCTCGGCCTACTGGCCGGCGGGCACGGCCGCATGGCACATCAACGCCGACATCGCGGCCGCGTTCGAGCGGTATCGCGTCGTCACCGGCGACGATTCGCTGGAGCTGGAATGCGGTCTGGCCGTGCTGGTGGACACCGCCCGGCTGTGGATGTCGCTGGGACACCATGACCGCCACGGGATCTGGCATCTGGACGGCGTGACCGGTCCCGACGAGTACACCGCGGTGGTGCGCGACAACGTCTTCACCAATCTGATGGCCGCCCACAATCTCCGGGTGGCGGCCGACGCCTGCCTGCGGCACCCGGACGCCTCATACGCGATGGGGGTGACCACCGAAGAGACCGCGGCCTGGCGCGACGCGGCCGATGCCGCCCACATCCCGTACGACGAAGAGCTGGGTGTCCATCCGCAGTGCACCGGGTTCACCACGCTGGCCGAGTGGAACTTCACCGAGAACACCTCCTATCCCCTGCTCCTGCACGAACCGTATGTGCGGCTCTATCCGGCGCAGGTGCTCAAGCAGGCCGATCTGGTGCTGGCGATGCAGTGGCAGAGCCATGCGTTCACCCCGGAACAGAAGGCCCGCAACGTCGACTACTACGAGCGGCGCACCACCCGGGACTCGTCGCTGTCGGCCTGCACCCAGGCGGTGATGTGCGCCGAGGTGGGACATCTGGAGCTGGCTCATGACTACGCGTACGAGGCGGCGCTGATCGATCTGCGCGATCTGCACCAGAACACCCGCGACGGCCTGCACATGGCCTCACTGGCCGGAGCCTGGACCGCGTTGGTGGCGGGGTTCGGCGGGCTGCGCGACGACGAGGGCATCCTGTCGCTGGACCCGCATCTGCCCGACGGCATCTCGTGTCTGCGGTTCCGATTGCGGTGGAAGGGTTTCCGGGTGACGATCGAGGCGAACCACCGCGACGTCACCTACACCTTGCGCGACGGGCCGGACGGGACACTGACCATCCGTCACGCCGGTGACGAGGTGGTACTGAACACCCGGGCGACGACCACCGTCAAAGTCGTGCCCCGGCACCCGTTGCTGCCACCGCCACCGCAGCCGCACGGGCGCGAACCGGTGCGCCGCCGCGCCGGGCCGACCGCCTGACTAGTCCGGCCCCACGCCCGGTCCGAGCATCCGCGCGATCTCGGCGCCGACCGCCTGGCGGATCTCGTCGTCGCCGATCGGGTCCAGCCCGGCCGCCGAGGTCAGGAACGGCTCGAACATGCGCCAACCCAATTGCAGGGCAACCGCGTTGGCCACGGCCAGGCGACCGCTGCGCTCGTCGTCGAAGCGGGGCAGCGCCTGACCCAGCAGCCGGGTGACGCCGGGAAACAGCCGCTGCAGCTGGCCCACCGGATAGCCGTCGAGCAGCGCCCTGGCCATCACCCGCATGTGCTGATCCACGGTCTGCCTGATGTGTTCGGTCTCGCCTTCACCGTCCAGCAGGGCGGTGAGCTGACCCCCGAGGTGATCGAGCACCGCGCCGACCAGTTGTTCCTTGGTGCCGAAGTGCCGATAGATCAGGCCGTGGTTGACCTTGGATCGGGCGGCGATGTCACGGATCGACGTGGCGGCCGGACCGCGCTCGGCGAACAGTTCCGCCGCGGCGGTCAGGGTAGCCGCGACCACCTCGTCCCGGCCGACCGGGCCGGCCGTCCCTTTTGCCGGTGGCGTCGGTGTAGTCACGTGGCTACACTAGCCCACATGCGGGTGTAGTCACTTGACTACAGTCGTTCCCACCAGTGCAAAGGACATATCGATGACTGCTTCCACCACTGCCGGCCTGACCGTCAAGAAACTCGGCAGCCGGATCGGCGCCCGCATCGACGGCGTGCAACTCAGCGGCGACCTCGACCAGGACACGGTCGCCGAGATTCGCCGTGCACTGCTGGAACACAAGGTGGTCTTCTTCAGCGGCCAACACCACCTGACCGACGAGAACCACCACGCGTTCGCGCGGCTGATGGGCAAGCCCGTCGGCCATCACGCACTCAAGACCGAGGACGCACCGCTCATCACACCGCTCGACTCCGAGTACGCCAAGGCCACCCGCTGGCACACGGATGTGACGTTCGTGCCGGATTACCCCGCCATCTCGATCCTGCGCGCGGTGACTCTTCCCGAATACGGCGGCTCCACCCTGTGGGCGTCGACCGTGGCGGCCTACGAGGCACTCCCCGACTCGCTCAAGCATCTGACCGAGAACCTCTGGGCAGTGCACAGCAACCGCTATGACTACGCCGCAGCGCCGGTCGCCGCCCTGAGCGAGGAACAGCAGCTGATGCGGGCCGCGTTCGAGAAGCCCGATTTCCGCACCGAGCACCCGGTGGTGCGGGTGCACCCCGAGACCGGCGAGCGCACGCTGCTGGCCGGCGACTTCACGCGTGGCTTCCTCGGACTGGACAGCCACGAGTCAGCCACCCTGCTTGAGCTGCTCCAGCGTCGGATCACCAAGCCCGAGAACACCATCCGCTGGAACTGGAGCCTGGGCGACGTGGCGATGTGGGACAACCGCGCCACCCAGCACCGGGCGGTCGACGACTACGACGACCAGCGCCGGGTGATGCACCGGGTGACCCTTGCCGGCGACGTGCCCGTGGACATCCACGGCGAGCGCAGCCGCCCACTGGCGGATGCCGCTCTGCTCCAGGCGGTCTGACTCACATCTTGATCGCCGGCATCAGCCTGATCATGTTCCACTGCCGGTTGCGCCTGGCCGACAGCGCCGAGACGGTCAGGGCCCCGATCCAGATCAGCAGCAGCGTGACGATGGCCTGCCAGAGCCGGTGATCGATACCGCCCAAAATGAGCTGGCGTAAACCGTTGACACCGTATGTCATCGGATCGTAGTGATGGAACACCTGGAACGGCCGCGATGTGGTCTCCACCGGGTACATACCGCCGGCACTGACCAGCTGCAGCATCAGCAGGGCCATCAACAGCACTCGGCCCACCGCGGGACCGACGAGCGCGTTGACCGCCTGCGTGGCCGCGACGAAGGTGCATGACACCAGCGTCATGAACCCCAGCATCGCGACCGGGTGTTCGGCCTGCATGCCGAGGGCGAAACGCACCACGCAGTACAGGATCACGGCCTGGAAGAGCCCGATCGCCGCGGCGGGCAGATAGCTGGCGAGCACCACCCGGATCGCCGGCACCTCCGCGGCGATCGGGCGATTCTGCAAGGGCCGCAACACCATCCACAGTACAAGCGCGCCGAAGAACAGCGCGAGCGTGATGAAGAACGGGGCCATGCCGGTGCCGAAGTTGGGTGCGGCGTTCTCGGACGAGTTCTGCAGGTGCACCGGGCCGCCGATGGTGTCGGCGATCGCGTCCTTCTGCGCGGGCGTCCAGTCGGGCACCTGGCCGGCCCCGTCGGCGAGCTTGGTCGCCAGCTCGGCCGACCCGGACCGCAACTGCGTCGTACCGGTTTTCAGCTGGCCGGCACCCGTGTCGAGTTTGGCGATACCACTGGCCAATTCGGCGTTGCCGGCTGCGAGCTGCTGGGCTCCGCTGCGCAGCTGATTCAGTTTGGCCGTGAGCTCCTGGCTCTTGCCGCCCACCCGATCCAGCGCGGAGTTCAGCGGGCTGCCAGGGTCTCGCAGTGACGAGGTCATCGAGATCGCCGCGTTCTCGGCGTCGGTCAGCTGCCGGCGGATCTGCGGGGTGAACTGGTGAGCCCGAAGGTCATCCGCGACCCCGCGCAGTGTTCCGGCCGCGTTGTTGGCGATCGGGTCCGGGCTGGCCGACAGCTGGTCGATCACCGAGGACAGCGCCGTCGCGGCGGAGTCCTGCGCACCGGCGATCGCGCCGATCTGCTCGTTGGCCTGCCGCAGTGCCGCGGTGCCTTCTTCGAGTTGTCGGGTATCGCCGCCGACCTTCGACAGCGCGGAGGTCACCGCCACCAAAGGGTCGGTGGCCTTGGTGATGCCGTCGGAGAGCTGCTTGGCACCGGTGGCCAGTTGCGCCGAACCAGAGCGCGCGTCATGCAGGCCGGCCGCGATCTGGCCGGCACCGTCGTCGACTTTCACTGCCCCGTCGGAGAGTTGGCCTGCGCCGTCGGCCGCCTGCTTGATGCCGGCACCCGAGCTGACGACGACGGAGAGCACCTGGTTGACCGCCTGGCCCGAGATCCGCGTCGACACCGCATTGAGGACCTGGTCGATGGCGGTGCGGCCGATATTCGACGAGATGTAGTTGTTGGCGTCGTTGTAGACCGCGTTCAGGTTGGCCTGCTTGGGCTGCCCGGTCAGCGGGGAGGCGATCGCCTCACTGAAATCGGCGGGCAGTTCCAGCATGAAGTAGTAGGTGCCGTGATCGACGCCTTGGCGTGCCTCGTCCTCGCCCACCACGTGCCAGTTCAAGCTGGCGTCGTCGGTCAGGCTCTTGGCGATCTCGGCGCCGGCGTTGATGTGCTGACCCGAAACCTCCACGCCCCGATCGGAATTCACCAGCGCCACCGGCATCTTGTCGACCTGGCCGAACGGGTCCCAGTATGCCCAGAGATAGAGCGCGCCGTAAACCAGCGGAAGCAGCATCAACACGACGATCGCGGCGCGGGTCATCCGGCTGCGGCCGAAGCGCTTGATTTCCGAGCCGAAGGCGAGACCAGCGGCCGGAGTGCCGAAGCCGAGCCGAGCAAGTGGATTTGTCGCCATCTCAGTTCTTTCCGGTCAGGATGCGGTGATCGTGGAGATCGTGGTCAGGAGCTTCGATGCCGAGCGGATTGGTCACGCCCACAACGACACTGCGTTGGGTGGCGATCGCGCCGAGTCGCTCGACTGCGAGGGCTCGCCGGCAGTTGTCACGGACCTGCTCGAGATCGCCGACCACCAGGATCGGGCGGTTCGAGAACAGGGCAAGCGTGACCTTGAGGAGGAACAGGTCGAGGTCGGACAGCTCGCTGATGTAGGTGCCGGGCGCCGGCGGAGTCAGGTCACCGAATACCTCGGCCAGCGCGGCGTCGCCGGCCTCCGGCGACACCCGTCGGTACCACGGCGCCAGCCAGCGGCGCTGCTCGGCGAGCACCGTCCGAACGGTGACCGCGTCTTCCAGCTCGTCGATGTCGTCGAATGCGGCGATCGCGCAGTGCTTGCGGATCTCGCGGGGTCGGGTGTCACCGCACACGGTCACGGTGCCGTGGGTGGGTGCCAGCCGGCCGGCCAGCGTCAGCAGCAGCGCGGTCTGGCCCCATCCCCCGGGCATCTGGATGGCGTGAAACCCCGGTGTGAGGGCGAGGTCGACGCCGGAGAACAGCGGGCCGTGCTCGCCGTCGACGCCCAGTCCGACCGCGGTGATCTGCGGCGTGACCTGCACATCCGGCGTCTCGTCCCCCTCGACCGCCTGGGTTTCCCCGGCGTCGTCCCTGTCTTCCATCTCAGCCTTTCGATACTCGCTGGTATCCAATCGATACTAGCGAGTATTGTGTTGGTCATGACGGCTGTCAAACCCGCTCGTACCCGCCCCACTCGCGACCAGGTGCGCGACCGGATCCTGGATGCAGCGCTCAAGGTGTTCGCGGCCGAAGGGTTCGCCGGCGCCACGATCGACGCGATCGGTCAGGCCGCGGGGTTCACGAAGGGAGCGGTGTATTCGAACTTCGAGTCCAAGGACGAGTTGTTCCTCGCGCTGCTGGACCGGCAGTTCGAGAGTCGTGGCGCGCTCATCGCCACCGCGCTCGACAGCGGGCATGGCGACAGCGCCTCGATCGCCTCGGCGTTGAGCCGGTCAACGCTGGATTCGATCCACGAGCAGAACGAGTACCAGATCGTGCTGATCGAGTACTGGCTGCGTGCGATCCGGGATCCCCAACTCCGCGAGCGGTTGGTGGCCCGTCGTCGCGCCGCCGTCGATCAGGCCCTGCGCATCGTCGAGCAGGCCGGTACGACACTTCCCGCCCAGCAGCTGTCCGCACTCGCCCAATTGGTGGTGACGATCATCTCCGGCATCGCCACCGAGGAGGTGCTGCAACCCGGGACCGTCGACATGACGATGCTCACCCGGTTGTTCACGGCGCTGCTGGAATCCACTCCCGCCGACGGGCAGTAGGTCTCAGGCCAACTTCTTGTGCAGCGGCCGCCCACCGGTGGCCTCGAAGATCACCCGTTTGCCGATCTCGACGGCGTGATCGGCGAACCGCTCGTAATAACGGCCCAACAGCGCCACGTCGACAGCCGAGCACACCCCGTCGTCCCATTGACGGTCCAGCAGCAGCGTGAACAGGTGGCGGTGTTCGGCGTCGACGGCATCGTCCTCGTCGCGCAGCCGGGCGGCCGCCTCCGGGTCACGCGAGACCAGCACCTCCTGGGCGGTCTGCGCCAGGCGCACCGCCTGCGAGCCCATATCGGTGAAGCTGGCGCGCACCTCGTCCGGGAGCGCACATTCGGGATGACGCAACCGCGAGATGTCAGCGACATGCACCGCGAGCGCGCCCATCCGGTCCAGATCGGCGGCGATGTGCATCGACCCGACCACCATGCGTAGCTCACCGGCGACCGGCTGCTGCAGGGCCAGCAGCCGAAACGCCGACTCCTCGATGCGGCTGTTGTAGGCGGCGATGTGTTCGTGGTCGGCGATCACCTGCTCGGCCAGTGACAGATCGGACTCGAGCAGGGCCTGGTTGGCCCGCTCCATCGCGCTGACCGCCAGCCCGCACATCTCGGCAAGCTGGTTGCTCAAGGCCGCCAACTCGCCGTGGAACGCTTCCCGCATCAGGCACACCCCTCCCGTCCGGGCCTCGACGCCCCGACGACGGGGAGATACCCCGAATCCGGCAGGAACTAACTGCCCGTGTTCACCGGTTCGATGGGGAGCCGCCGCAACCCGGCCGGCGCCTCGGCAGGCACGACCGGATGCTCGGGGGCGATCGGTGCCAACTTTCGATACGGCTCATTCTGCGCCGGACGCTGATCGTCCTGACCTTTGTTCGGCCACAATGATGCCGCGCGTTCGGCCTGGGCGGTGATCGACAGCGACGGGTTCACCCCGAGGTTCGCCGAGATCGCGGCACCGTCCATGACGTAGAGCGTCGGATAGTTGTACACCCGCTGGTACGGGTCGATGACGCCATGCTCGACGCTGTCGCCGATGGCCGCGCCGCCGAGGAAGTGCGCGGTGAGCGGGATGTTGAACAGCTCACCCCAGGTACCGCCCGCGACCCCGTCGACCTTCTCCGCCATCCGCCTGGTGAACTCGTTCCCCACCGGGATCCACGCCGGATTCGGCTCGCCGTGGCCCTGTTTGGACGTCATGACCCGCCTACCGCCGGGCCCCCGCTTGGTGAAGGTGGTGATCGAGTTGTCCAGGTGCTGCATCACCAGGGCGATGACCGTCCGTTCACTCCAGCGGGACGGGTTCAGCAGCCGGATCAGCAGACCTGGCCGCTCACGGCCCTGCTCCAGGAACTGCCGCCAGCGCGGCACATCGGTGCCCTGCGGCCCGGTGCCGTCGGTCATCAGCGTCTGCAGCAGCCCCATCGCGTTGGAACCCTTGCCGTAGCGCACCGGCTCGACGTGAGTGTCGGCGGTGGGATGCACCGAGGAGGTGATGGCCACGCCGTGGGTGAGATCCAGATCCGGCGACACCGTGAGGGTCTGGGCGCCCACGATGGACTCGGAGTTGGTGCGGGTCAGCACACCGAGGCGCGACGACACCTTCCCGAGTTTTCCGGCGTCCCGCATCTTGAACAGCAACTTCTGCGTGTTGTACGTCCCGGCCGCCAGGATCAGGTGCGTCGAGGTGAAGGTCTTGCGACGACGACGCAGCTTGCTGCCGGTACGGACGGTGGTGACCTCCCACAGACCGTCGGGACGCTGCTCGAAACTCGTCACCGTGGTCATCGGATGTACTTGCGCCCCAGCCGATTCCGCGAGCCCCAGGTAGTTCTTGACGAGCGTGTTCTTGGCACCGTGCCGACAACCGGTCATACATTCACCGCACTCGATGCACCCGGTGCGGGCCGGGCCGACGCCGCCGAAGAACGGGTCGGGCACGGTCTTGCCCGGGGTCATCTCGCCGTCGGGGCCGAAGAACACCCCGACCGGCGTGGCGACGAAGGTGTCGCCGCAGCCCATATCGTCGGCGACCTCTTTGACGATGCGGTCCGCATCGGTGAAGGTCGGGTTCTTCACCACGCCGAGCATCCGCTGCGCCTGGTCGTAATGCGGCATGAGCTCGGCGCGCCAGTCGGTGATGTCCTTCCACTGCGGGTCGTTGAAGAACGGGTCCGGCGGCACGTAGAGAGTGTTGGCGTAGTTCAGCGATCCGCCGCCCACGCCGGCGCCGGCCAGGATCATCACGTTGCGCAGCAGGTGGATGCGCTGGATCCCGTACATGCCCAATTGCGGCGCCCACAGGAACTTGCGCAGGTCCCAGGAGGTCTTCGCGAAATCGGCGTCGGCGAAGCGCTGTCCGGCTTCGAGTACACCGACCCGGTAGCCCTTCTCGGTGAGCCGCAGCGCACTCACGCTGCCACCGAATCCCGAACCGATCACCAAGACGTCATAGTCAGGCTGCATGTGATCAGTATGACGCTACCGGCAGGTAACTTCTAGACAGGAGGCCCTAACTTGTAAAGAAGAGTCTCTCGGCGTGAAGACCCGGGCGCTCAGCTCCCGACCGTGAGCCCGACTTTCTGGAATTCCTTGAGATCGCAGTACCCGGCCTTGGCC
>NZ_LT546208.1:673584-709497 GCF_900078665.2 Mycolicibacterium houstonense
GTCGGGCAGCGGCCGCGTCGGCGATCGCGGTGGCCATCGGCACGCTGATGCCGAGCACCTCGTCGCTGGTGGTGACGCCGGCCGTCGAGCCGTAGCCGACGATCACGCCGGCCGCGCCGGTGCGCATCAGATGCAGCGCGGTGCGGTGATCGAGCACACCACCGGCCACCACCGGCACGTCCAGCTCGGAGATGAAGGTCTTGAGATTCAGCGGTTCGCCGTCGGACGCGACGCGCTCGGCGGAGATGATCGTGCCCTGGATGACCAGCAGGTCGATCCCGGCGGCCACCAGAGTCGGGGTCAGCGACTGGGCGTTCTGCGGGCTGACGCGCACCGCGGTGGTCACCCCGGCCTCGCGGATGCGGGCCACCGCCGCGCCGAGCAGGTCGGGGTCCAGCGGGGCGGCATGCAGCTGCTGCAGCATCCGCGTCGCCGCCGAGTCGTCCGATGCCGTCGCCGCGACATCCAAGACCTGGGCGATCTTCTCCTCGACATCGGCGTGCCTGCCGATCAGCCCCTCGCCGTTGAGCACCCCGAGCCCGCCGAGCCGGCCCATCTCGATGGCGAACTCCACCGACACCAGGGCGTCGGTCGGGTGCGCCACGACGGGCACCTCGAAGCGGTAGGCGTCGAGCTGCCAGGCCGTCGACACGTCCTTGGACGAGCGGGTGCGGCGTGACGGCACGATCGTGACGTCGTCGAGTTCATAGGTGCGCCGGGCGGTTCTGCCCATGCCGATTTCAACCATGTCGCGCATGACTGCTCAGTCTCCTGCCCCGCCGGTCAGCGGGTGTAGTAGTTGGGGGCCTCGACAGTCATGGTGATGTCGTGCGGGTGGCTTTCCTTCAACCCGGCGGCGGTGATCTGGACGAACTGCGCCTGCTGCAGCTGCTCGATGGTGCCCGAGCCGGTGTAGCCCATGGCCGCCCGCAGGCCGCCGGTGAGCTGGTGGATGACCGTGCCCAGCGGGCCACGGAACGGCACCCGCCCCTCGATGCCCTCGGGCACCAGCTTGTCCTCGGACAGCACGTCGTCCTGGAAGTAGCGGTCCTTGGAGTAGGACTTGGCCCCGCCGCGTCCCTGCATGGCACCCAGCGAGCCCATGCCGCGGTAGCTCTTGAACTGCTTGCCGTTGACGAAGATCAGGTCGCCCGGCGACTCGGCGGTACCGGCCAGCAGCGACCCGAGCATGGCCGTGGACGCACCGGCGGCCAGCGCCTTGGCGATATCGCCCGAGTACTGCAGACCGCCGTCGGCGATCACCGGGACGCCGTAGGGCTTGCATGCCGCGACGGCTTCGAGGATCGCGGTGATCTGCGGGGCACCGACCCCGGCGACGACGCGCGTGGTGCAGATGGAACCGGGCCCGACACCGACCTTCACGGCGTCGGCACCGGCCTGCACCAGGGCCGCGGCGGCGGCGCGGGTGGCGACGTTGCCGCCGACCACCTCGACGCGATCGCCCACGGCCTGCTTCAGCCGCGCGACCATGTCGAGCACACCGCGGTTGTGGGCGTGGGCGGTATCGACGATCAGCACGTCGACACCCGCGTCGACCAGACCCATGGCCCGGGCCCAGGCGTCATCCCCGACGCCCACCGCGGCGCCGACCAGCAGCCGGCCGTCGCTGTCCTTGGTGGCCAACGGGAACTGTTCGGTCTTGACGAAGTCCTTGACCGTGATCAGGCCGGTCAGCTTGCCGTGCCCGTCGACGATCGGCAGCTTCTCGATCTTGTGGCGGCGCAGCAGGCCCAGGGCCGCCTCGGCGGACACGCCTTCCTGCGCGGTGATCAGCGGCGCCTTGGTCATCACCTCGGCGACGGGCTTGTTCTCGTCGACCTCGAAGCGCATGTCGCGGTTGGTGATGATCCCGACGAGCGAGCCCGTGTCGTCGACCACGGGCAGCCCGGAGATGCGGAACCGGGCGCACATCGCGTCCACCTCGGCCAGGGTGTTGGTCGGCGAGCAGGTGACCGGGTCGGTGACCATACCGGCTTCCGACCGCTTCACCGTCTCCACCTGGGCCGCCTGCTCGGCGGCCGGAAGGTTGCGGTGCAGCACCCCCATGCCGCCCGCGCGGGCCATGGCGATGGCCATCCGCGATTCGGTGACGGTGTCCATCGCGGAGCTGACCAACGGGACGCGCAGCCGGATGTTGCGGGTCAGCTGGCTCGAAGTGTCGGCGGTGGCGGGCACCACATCGGACGCGGCCGGAAGCAGCAGAACATCGTCAAAGGTGAGACCGAGCATTGCGATCTTGGTGGGATCGTCGCCACCGGTCGGCACCGGTACGGCGATGGGAACGCTGCTTTCAGCGATCGACATGGGTGGGGCCTCCAGTGGCAGGCGTGGGGCGTGTAACCCAATTCTATCGGCTCGGTTATTGACAGTGATGTTGCCGTTCCTTGCACCTCAGGACGCACATCACCGTGCGCGCCGGGACGGCTGGCGCGATGGCTGCACGGCTGCGTAGTGTGGGACACGTGCGTGACCACCTTCCCCCTGGTTTGCCACCCGATCCGTTTGCCGACGATCCCTGCGATCCGTCGGCTGCGCTGGATGCGATCGAGCCGGGCCAGCCACTGGACCCCCAGGAACGGACGGCTGTCGAGGCTGATCTCGCCGATCTCGCGGTGTACGAAGCGTTGTTGGCGCACAAGGGAATCCGCGGTCTCGTGGTGTGCTGCGACGAATGCCAGCAGGACCACTACCACGATTGGGACATGCTGCGCGCCAACCTGCTGCAGCTGCTGGTCGACGGCACGGTTCGCCCGCACGAGCCGGCTTACGACCCCGAGCCCGACGCGTATGTGACGTGGGACTACTGCCGCGGCTACGCCGACGCATCTCTCAACGAGGCCACGTCGGACACCGACGGCTACCGCTGAGAACCGCCTAGCCCCGGCAACAGGGGCAATTCGATCGCCGGCAATTCCGGCGCCTCTCCACGCCCGCCCGCCGGGCCCTCCTGCCCCTCACCGCCGTCTTCGGCGGGCGGGGCCGCCGTGGTGCGTGCCGGCGGTGCCGAGGGCACCGAGGTCGGCTCCACCGGGGCCACCGTCGTGGTGACGGCAGGCGGCAGCTCGACGGCCGGAGCCGCCGAGGTGGTCGGGGCCGACGATGTGTGCGTCGGCGATGTCTGCACTGCCGATGACGTCGACGGGGGCGCCGCACTCGTCGTGGTCGGCTCGGCGCTGCCGGACGGTGAGGGTGTCGCGGTCGTGGACGGCACCGTGGTCGTGGCGCCCGAGGTGGGCGTGTCGCTCGACGACGGCGTGGACGTCGGGGCCGACGTCTCCGATCCGGGCGTGGACTCTGACGGCGTCGTGGTCGGGGTGCTCGTCAGGGTGCCCGAGGGCACCTCGGACGGCGACGACGGCGTCACCGTCACCTCGGGCAGCACCACCGGCGGTGCGTCGGGCGGGACGGTCGCGTTCGGGTCGCGGTTCTCCACCTTGACCGACAGCTGCTGCCACTGGTCGACGAGTTCCTGTTTGCGCTGCTCGTCACCGACGGTGGCCACGGTGGTGGTGAGGGTCTCCAGCTTCTGCTGCGCCTGTTCCCACTGCCCCTCGGCGATCAGCTGCTGAACCTGCTCCAGCTCGTTCGACGCCAACTCCACGGCGACGTCACGCTTGACCGGCTGAGTGCCGAACACGATGCCGCGCACACCGTAGAGCGGATCGCCCGGGCCGGCGCCGTACACGGCCGCACCGAACCCGCCGAGACACAACATGGCGGCGGCCATCGAGCCCACGAGCGCCATCGGGAAACGCACCCGGCCCTTGGCGGTGGCCTTGTCGAGCGCGGCGACCGCCTCGCGCGGCGTCGCGATGCCCGACATCGGTGCGCGGCGGGCCTCGTCGCGCCACCCCGCCAGCAGGACGGCCAGTTCGGCCTCCTCGCGGTCGGTCGCATAGACCTGATGCTCGAGCGAGAGTGCCTCGATGAATTTCTCGGACCGGTTGATCTCGTTGAGCGACGGATCACCACCGTTTGACGTCCAGCGACCGAAATCAGGCATGGTCACGTCCCGTCGCCATGATCTCGGTCTTGAGCCGGGCCAGCGCGCGGTGCTGAGCGACGCGCACGGCGCCGGCAGTGCTGCCGACGGCCTCGGCGGTCTCCTCCGCACTCATGCCGACCACAACGCGCAGGATCAGGATCTCGCGCTGCTTCTCGGGCAGCACGGACAGCAGCCGGGCCATCCGTTCCGAGGATTCGGCGTCGAGTGCGGACTGCTCGGGACCCGCGTCAAGGGAGAACCGCTCGGGCACCACATCGGTGGGCTCGGCACGATTCCTGGCTGCCGCGCGGTGCGCGTCAGCAACCTTGTGCGCAGCGATGCCATAGACAAAGGCCAGGAACGGGCGTCCCTGATCTTTGTAGCGCGGCAGCGCCGTTATGGCGGCCAAGCAAACCTCCTGCGCAACGTCATCAGCTGAGAGACCGCTGCGTTCGGTTGCCCCGACCCTCGCCCGCACGTAACGGACGACGATCGGCCGAATGATCTCCAGCACTTCCCGGAGCGCGTTCCGATCACCAGCCACTGCCTCAGCAACGACAATGTCGAGACGGTCTCCCGAACTTGTCATCGTGGGCGATCTCTCCAGCGTTACGTGGCACCGACACTCTCGGTGGCATGGCTGAGCTAAACAATAACGATCGGCGGGGTGTGACCCGGCCGGTGCCGGATCAGGCGCCGGACCACACACCGCCTCTGCGGCGCACTGTATCGGCACTGAGGTCCCGGATCTGACCGATTTCCACAGCATCGTGCGCAGTGCTGCCGATACCGGCCAACAGACAGGCCAACGCCCAACGCAGCGGAATCAATCCCGACTTCTGCGCGGCCAGCAGCGCACCGTCGGCGACCTCGCGCGCGGCGTCGAGTTCTCCGGCGCTGCACNTTCCCTTTTCTTTTAATGTGCCGTCGACCACCGAGATCTACACTCTTTCCCTACCCGCCGGGCTTCCGATCTTCGCCGCGAGGTCGGTGAGCGCACAGCCGTACCGGCCCTGGCCTCCGGCTGCCACCGCCCTCAGCCAGTGCTCGTGCGGGGTGGTCGCGCTGGGCAGTGGCCAGCGGCCCGGATCAGCCCCGAAGGCGGCGTCGGCCAGTACTGCGGCGGCCTCTGCGTTTGCAGTCATCGATTTGCGACGTTATCAATACCGGCGGTCTCGGAGTCCCCCGGGCAACCCGGTACCCGCGGGATACGCAAAAACAACTTTGCCCGAAGTCTGTTAGTTAACAATTGATGGCCCGAATGTTAATGGCATGTCAACTAACTATCGGCCGCCTGGAATTGCGGTTGCCGCCGCAATCGGCCCGAACTGGGGAAACTCGAAGACGATCGCCAGATCCGCAACAGACATGTCTCAGCCAAAGCGTCGCAACGATGAACGTGATGTAAATTCTCGACCTGCGGTTATGTCCCTTAGCACATGTGCAGCCTATTGACGCGCTTTATTCAGCCCCCCTAGTTTGTGTGCACGAGCGGTCATCGGCGACACGAGCTCACATCGGTTCCACCGACTCAAACCCGCCCGCATTGGCGAAATGGGCGCGCAGAGAGGGGTTTTCCACATGCCGCAGCCGCAGCAGCTTCCCGGACCGAATGCGGATATCTGGGATTGGCAAATGCAGGGACTTTGCCGTGGTGTCGATTCGTCGGTGTTCTTCCATCCCGACGGCGAGCGTGGACGCGCCCGGGCGCAGCGTGAGATGCGCGCCAAGGAGATGTGCCGCAGCTGCCCGGTGATCACACAATGCCGCTCACACGCGCTGGCCGTCGGCGAGCCCTACGGCATCTGGGGCGGGCTGAGCGAGTCGGAGCGCGAACTCTTGCTCAAGCGCGGCATCCGCCGTAGCGCGTAGCCCGCGCAGCAAACCTCATCCGCCGAACCACAAAGGCCCCATCCCCGCCCGGGACGGGGCCTTTGTCGTGGACACCCTAGAGCGCACTGCCCGCGAGCCACTGCTCCCAGCCGACGCTCCAGTCACCGTTCTGCCAGATCTGCAGCGGTTGCCCTCCGGTGTTGTGCACCTCGAACACATCCCCGGGCTGGGCGAAGTCGTAGAACCAGCGGGCGTTGTCCGCGTTGACGTTCAGGCAGCCGTGCGAGACGTTGGTGCTCCCCTGCGCCCACACCGTGCTTTCGAGCTGATGGACGTAGATGCCGTCGTTGGACAGCCGCACCGCGTAATTGATCGTCTCCTTGTAGCCCAACCGCGAATTGATCGGCAGCCCATAGGTGGACGAATCCATGATCACCGGGTTGGCCTTGTCCATGACGGTATAGACCCCGGGTTGGGTCCAGAAGGAGATTTCTTTTCCGCCAATGGTTTCCGATCCACCCATGCCCATGGAGGTCGGAATGGTGCGGACCAGCCTGCCGTTGTCGTACACCTTGATCTGTTTGGTCGCGTCGTCGGCGATCGACACGTGCGAGTCGCCGATCCGAAATCTGGCCGCGGCATCCTGTTGGCCGTAGAGCCCGCCGCCGAGGTCGGCACCGTAGATCTGCGCCTCGACGGTGACCTCGGTACCCGGCCGGTAGTACTCGGCGGGCCGCCAGTGCGCGTTCTGGTTGTCCATCCAGTACCAGGACCCCTCGACGGCCGGCGTCGTGGTGACCCGCAGACGGCGTTGCGCCGCGGCCCGATCGGTGATGGGTTCGTCGAAGCGGGCCACGATGACGGTGCCGACGCCGTAGGTGCCGCCGTCGGCGATCGGGGNGGCGACGCCAGAGCCGGAACCCGAGCCAGCCGATACCGCACTGCACCACGGCGAGCGCCACAGCGGGATCGCCGACAGCCGACGAGATCCGGCTCAGCCACACCTGCAGGTCGTACTGGGCATCGACGCTGAGCACGCCTGCGACATTGGCCGTTCCGTCGGTCAGGACGAACAGCACCCCGATCGCGATGAACACCAGGCCCGAGATCAGCGAGGTCGTATGGGTGCGCAGCGGGCCGATCGTCAGCGGTCGGCCCCGCAGCCACGTCCGTCCGGCGAGGCCGAAATGGTCCCAGGCCCAGGCCAAGACGAACAGGGGCCCGGCCATACCGAGCGCGTAGACCGCCAGCAACAGGCCACCGTAGAGCGGATCCGCGCCCATCGCCGACATGGTCAGCACGCCGCCGAGCAGCGGGCCCGCGCAGAAGCCGGCCAGACCATAGACCGCGCCGAGCGCGACCACCGACATCGTCGTGGAGATTTTGATCCGCGCCGCGGCCCGACCGGCAGCAGCAACACCGAAACCCTTGCCCAGCACGGATGCAACACCGAATCCGATCAGCACCACCCCGCCCGCGACGGCCACCACGTCGCGGTAGCGGGTCAGCACGGTCCCGATGGCGCCCACTCCCGCACCGAGCGGAACGAGCACCAGGCACAGGCCGATCCAGAAGGCGAAGGTCCGCTGCAGCAGGGTGCTGACCCGGTCGAAGGCATAGGCGAAGAACGACGGCAACAGCAGGGCCGAACAGGGGCTCAACAGCGAGGCAAGACCACCGAGGAATGCGCCGAGCAGTCCGACGCTGCTCACGAGGAGCCCACCGCGGCGTCGATGGCGCGCACGAACTCCTCGGTCGGCTGTGCACCGAGGAACGGGACGTCGTTGATGAGGAAGGCCGGAGTACTCGGCACACCGATGCGGTTGCCCTGCACGAGATCGGCATTGATGGCCGCATCGAAGGTGGTCCCGCGCATCGCAGTGGTGAAGCCCTCGAGGTCGGNCCCGCCCGCCGGTGCTGAGCAGAACCAGGCTGCGCAGCACCTGCCGCCGCCCGCTCGAGCGGATGGCCGCGTCGTCGGCACACATCTCAAGCAGGGCAGGCACGGTCCGCATCGCGGCCGCGATCAGCGGCATCCGCGGCAGTGCGGCCGCCAGCGCGGTCAGCACGGCGACGATCTGATGGTGGTGTCCGCGGAGGTGAGCCCGCTCGTGCGCCAACACCGCGTGCAGCCCCGCGTCATCGAGATGCCGCAGCGCCCCCGAGGTCACCACGATGAGGCGGCGCCTGCCGCCCGCCACGCAATAGGCAACGGGCTCAGGCGCTTCGACCATGACGACGCCGCGTTGGCCGGTCGCCCGCCCGACGATGTTCATCGCCTCGGCGTGGTCACGGTTGTTGCGCCGACTGCTCGCCAGTGTGACGATGACGCGCCTGGCGGTGTGCACGGCCACCGATGCGGTGACGACGATCAGTGCGATGACGAGGACGACGGCCACCGGCGCCGGTAGATGAGTGGTCGGCGCAAGACCCAGCGCCTGGACGCAGAACGTCAACGCCGTGCGGTCCACGGCACTGTGCACCAAGCCGACGACCAGGATCATCAGCGCGGCGATCCAGGCGCCCAGGCAGGAGACGATCGCCCCCGTCCACGCCGCCACGGCCAGCACCGGCCGCATGCCCCCCGCCCTGCGGCCGGGCAGGATCACCGGCGCCAGCCAGCTCAGCGTCACCGCGTAGACGAGCAGGAATGTCACCGCATTCATTGCGAGCCGCCCTTCGCGTGGCGGCGCAACGCTCTACGGAGGTTGGCCGATTCGTCGTCGCCGATGCGGTCCAGGAAGAAGTTCAGGATGAGCTCGCTGTCGCCGCCCGACTCGAACACGGTGTGCATCAACCGCGCCGTGTGCTCCTCACGGCTCATCTTGGGCACGTACTGGTAGGCCAGCCCGACCTTCTCGCGGTCCAGCCATCCCTTGCGGAACAGGTTGTCCATCGTCGACATGACGGTTGTGTAGGCGATCTGACGCTGGTCCTTGAGCTGGTCGAAGACACTTCGAACCGTCGTCGGCGTCTCGCGGTCCCACAGGATCGCCATCACCACGGCTTCGAGCTCACCGAATTCCCGTAACGCCATCACACCGTCCGTTTCGCCACCTACGTAGCCCGATAGTAGCCTGACGACTCGTCCGGCACGGCGCTCTCCTCCGGCGCGGCCGGCTCCGGTGCAGNGCCGCCGCGGGTGGGCCACCGGCGGTCTCGGGCCTGGAGTCACCGCGACCGTTCATCACCAGATACAGGATCAGTGCGGCGGCGATCGCGATCAGCCCAGCCAGCAGGATGGCGTCCCTCCTGATGTCACCTTGCCGAGAACTTCCCACTGCGCCTCCGTCCGAATCACTTGCCTACGCACCTACGGTGTAGCTACGTAGAGCGTACGCGAACCGAGCGGGCATGCTCAGGGGTCGGCAACGACCGCGATATCGCGAATACGCAAAACTGATTGCAGGAAGCCGTAAATCGGGCACGATCCGATCCAACGTTCAGTTTCGCAGAGGAGATGACATGGCAGCCGATGTGACCGTCGCCGAATCAGGCACGGGCACCTACACCCAGCAGATCACCGTCGGAGGCCACCAGCTCATCGCCGACGAGCCGCGCCCCATCGGTGACGACGCCGGGCCGAATCCGTATGACCTGGTGCTCGCCGGCCTGGGTGCCTGCACCTCGATGACGGTACGGATGTATGCGAACCGCAAGGGCTGGCCACTCGATCATGTGCGAGTGACGTTGCGGCACTCACGCATCCACGCGAAAGACTGTGCGGACTGCGAGACCACCAAGGGCATGATCGACCATGTCGATCGCGAGATCGAACTGGTGGGCGACCTCGACGACACTCAGCGGCAGCGGCTGATGGACATTGCCGAGCGCTGCCCGGTGCATCAGACCTTGACCTCGTCGGTGCACATCACGACGACCGCCCGGTGAGCGCCGCCATCCCCTTCTGGCACTAATCCACCGCTCGCACCGTGGGCCAGAACAGGGCGAACAACCGCTCCTGCCAGCCCTCTTCGATCCCACCGGTGCGGGCGCATTCGGCGATGTACGCACCGACCACCCCGTCGATCAGGGTCGGCGTGTCGACGTCCGCGCGCATCGAACCGTCGGCCTTGGAGTCGTCGATCGCCTCTGCCAGCGCCGTGCGTTGGTCGATGAGGATCCGCCGGAACAGCGTGGTGAACTCGGGATCATCCTCGGTGAGCAACGCCGCGAGCCCCCCGAGACCGATGCCACCCTCCACCATCGCGATGGCGTGGGTGATCAACCAGCGCAGCCGATCCTGGGCAGTCGCGTCAGGATCCAACGGCCCCGGCGATACGAGACCCGACAGTGCACCGGCCAACATGTCTCGGCGGTTCGAATGACGTCGGTAGATCGTCGTCTTCGCGATTCCCGAATGCGCGGCAACGGCTTCCACGGTCACCGCCCGAGGCCCTCCGGTCCGTAACAGGTGCAGTGTCGATTCGGCGATGCCTTCTTCGACCCGCCGCTGCACCATCTGCCCCCCCGTCCGGTCGCCCCTCTTGTCGCGGGAACAACCCGCGCCCGCTGTGCGCTACGCTATACGTAGCAATCGCTACGCTACGCGTAGCGTAGTACTTTTACTGGTTGTCGAGTTCGTGAGGTGATCACATGCTGAAGGTTCCGGGACGGTTACCGATCTCCAACATCGCGTACGTTCTGCTGCTCATTGGCTTCGTCTCGCTCGGACTGTTCGTCACGGCCCTGGCGTTCGGTAGCGATCTGGCGCTGGTCGCCGGTACGGCCCTGATCGCGAGCCTCGGCGGCGCGGTGGCCGGCTTCCGCAAAGGCGCCCGTCGCCTCAGCGAAGCCAGGCTGCCGGATGCCGCGGCCCACAACGTGAGCATCTTCTCCACCCCGCTGCGCCGGGACGAGGTGGACCGGTACCTGCAGAACTACCGCACGGAAAGCACTGAAAGCGGGGACGACGCAATGCCCTCGGCGCGTCCACAACACCGCCGCGCCGCCTGACGGCGAGGCCGTGCATCCCGATCCCGGGCACACATGTTTTTGGTGATCCGAGTGCACGGTCACCAGATCGCGGCGTAGTAAGGAAGTCATGACTGACAACTGGAACGACCAGATCATCGCCGAGTTCCGCGCCAACGGAGGCAAGGTCGGCGGCCCGTTCGAGGGCGCGACCCTGCTGCTGCTGCACACCACCGGCGCCAAGAGCGGCAAGGAGCGCGTCAACCCGGTGATGGCCTTCGATCTCGACGGGAAGCTCGCAATCGTCGGCTCCTACGCGGGCGCCGACGTCGACCCAGCGTGGCTGCACAATCTGCGCGCGCATCCCGATGCGCACATCGAAATCGGCACCGACGCATACGACGTGCACGCGCGGGAGATGCCGAGGGACGAGCGCGACGCGGCCTACCCGCGCATCGTCGAGCGGGCCCCTGGATTCGGCGAGTATCAGACCAAGACCGACCGCGTCATCCCCGTCATCGAGTTGCAGCGCCGCTGACACCCCGCCAGGCCGGCGGGCGCTTGTCGATGAACGCCTGCACACCTTCGAGCGCGCTCGGATCCATCATGTTGCAGGCCATCGTGTCGCCGGCGTCCGCGTAGGCGGACTCGATGTCGACGTCGATCTGGCGGTAGAACAACGCCTTTCCCATCGCGACGGCGACCCGCGGCTTCGCCACGATGCTCGCGACCAACGTGTCGACCTCGTCATCCAGGGCGTCGACCGGCACCACCCGATTGACCAGTCCCAGTGCGCGAGCCTCGGCGGCCGAGACGAATTCGCCGGTCACCAGCATTTCGAAGGCGGCTTTGCGAGGCACATTGCGCGACAACGCGACTCCCGGGGTCGAGCAGAAGAGCCCGACGTTGACTCCGCTGACCGCGAAGCGCGCGTCCTCGCTCGACACCGCGAGATCACACATCGCGACGAGCTGGCAGCCCGCAGCGGTGGCGAGACCCTGCACCCGCGCGATCACCGGCACCGGCAGGCGCTGAATCGCCAGCATCGCCGCGGTGCACTGGGCGAACAGCCGCTGGTAGTACTCCATTGACGGTTCGGCCCGCATTTCCTTGAGGTCATGGCCCGCGCAGAACGCCTTGCCCGACGCGCCGAGCACCACGGCACGCACCGAATCATCCTGGGCCAGCGCGGCCAGCGCCTCACCGAGCGCGGTCAGCATCTCCTCGGACAACGCGTTGAACGCCTGGGGGCGGTTCAGCGTCAGGGTGACCACGCCGCGGTCGTCGCGCTCCTGCAGCAGCACCGTCATGGCTGGATCAACACCTTCAGCGCCTCGCGGTCGGCCATCGCGCGGTACCCATCCGGAGTCTCGTCGAGACCGATGGTGCGGTCGAACACCCGGCCGGGTTCGATGGTGCCGTCGAGCACATCGGGCATGAGCTCGTCGATGTAGGCCCGGGCCGGCGCGACGCCGCCGGTGAGGGTGACGTTGCGGAAAAATGTACCGAAACCCATTGGGACCTGAGTGTATTGAGACACTCCGAGCCGGCTGACGCGGCCGCCGGACCGGACCGCGTCGAGCCCGGTGGCCAGCGACGCCTCGGTCCCGACGCACTCGATCACCGCGTGGGTGCCGTCACCGCCGGTGAGTTCGCGGATCCGCTCCACGGCTTCGTCGCCACGCTCGGCCACCACGTCGGTGGCACCGAACTCGCGGCCCAGATCGGTGCGGTCGGTGTGGCGGCCGTTCAGGATGATCTGCTCGGCGCCCAAACGTTTGGCGGCGAGCACCGCGCACAGGCCCACCGCGCCATCGCCGATCACGGTCACCGTCGATCCCGGGCCCACCCCTGCGGTCACCACACCGTGGTGTCCGGTGCAGAAGACGTCGGACAGGGTCAGCAGTGAGGGCATCAGCGCCGAGTCCTCGCCGACAGGAAGTTTCACCAGGGTGCCCTGCGCCTGGGGAACACGCACCGCCTCACCTTGCCCGGCGTCGACACCGGGTGCGCCCCAACCACCGCCGTGTCGGCACGACGTCTGCAGCCCCTCCCGGCAGAAGTCACAGGTGTTGTCCGCCCAGACGAACGGGGCCACCACCAGATCACCGCGCCGAAGGCCGGACACGTCCCCGCCGACTTCCTCGATCACGCCGATGAACTCGTGCCCCATCCGTCGGCCACCGTCCTTGTGGGGCATGGACTGGTACGGCCACAGGTCGCTGCCGCAGATGCACGCGCGGGTGACCCGCACGATGGCGTCGGTCGGTTCCTTCAGAACCGGGTCCGGAACGTCCTCGACGCGCACGTCGCCGGCCTCATACATCACGGTTGCTCGCATACTCGGTTCCTTCGCTCGTCAGTGCCCGGTGAGAACCATCGGGTTCGAGGCTAGGCCGATGGCGCTCGTCCGTGGAGCCGGACCGACGGATCATCCGGCGAGGAATGCACCGAGTGACAAGATCGCGAGGACCAGAAACGTGCCGGGGAAGGCGATGTTGTGAAACACGCGCGTCCGGATGTGAGTCGCCACCGCACCGACGAAGAACGCGGCAAGACCGACAGCGGCCGCGACGCCGAGCGGCGGGTACGCGAATACGCCGATCAGCAGCCCCACCGCACCCGCGCCTTTGAGCAACCCGAGCGGCGTTACCCAGCTTCGCGGAACACCGACCTCGGCGGAATTGGCCAGGACCATCTGGGCGCCCACCAGATCTGCGACAGCCATCGCCGCGTTGGCCACCGCGGTGATGATGACCACCAGGGCCGCGATCATGTCCAGTTGTAGGGTCATCGGTGTCATCTCCTCCGTGAGGTGTCTCTTCATAGAGATGACGTCTGCCGCGCCCGAAAGGTGACCGGATGGATCAACAAGCCCTGGCCGAGCGATTCGAGGCAGACCGCGGCCATCTACGCGCGGTGGCCTATCGGCTACTGGGTTCCACGCACGACGCCGAGGACGCGGTTCAAGCTTCGTGGCTGAAGGTCAGCCAGCACGGCATCGCCGATGTGAGGAACCCGACCGGTTGGTTCACCACGGTGACCGCGCGCGAATGTCTCGACCGCCTGCGGGAGCGGAAACGCCGTGGTGAGGTGCTGGTCGCCGACGAGGTTGCACCGGCAGCCGTCTCCCCCGGTGCCGACGACGAGGTCGCGATGGCCGAGTCGGTGGGCCGGGCCCTGTTGGTGGTGCTCGACCGGCTTTCACCCGACCAGCGAGTCGCCTTCGTGCTGCACGACGCCTTCGCCGTGCCGTTCGCCGACATCGGCGAGCTGCTGGACCGCTCGGCGGTAACGGCGAAGAAGCTGGCCAGCCGGGCCCGGGCACAGCTGCACGGCGATCCGTCGGTGTCCCGGCGCCCGACAGCCGAGCAACTCGAGATCGCCCGCGCCTTCCTGGCCGCCTCCCAACACGGCGATCTGACAACGCTGCTGAAATTGCTTGCCCCCGATGTGGTTCGGCGCGTCGATCGCAGGCTCGTGCCCGCGCACGTCCCCACCGAACTGCACGGTGCGCGCGAGTTCGCCGAAGAGTCGAAGATGTTCGCCGGGGTGGCCCGCGGCGGCGAGGTCGCGGTCATCGACGGCGTCCCCGGTGTCGTCGTCGCACCCGCCGGCCGGCTGAAATCCGTGCTGCTCCTCGATATCCGCGACGGGCGCATCCAGGCCATCGACATCATCGGCGATGCCCGCCGGCTGGCGTCGCTCGACGTGACGCTGGCCGATTAGCCGCGGCGTTCAGAAGTTCAAGCCCGAGAACATGATCCGGCCCGGGTCGTACTTCTGCCGGGTGGCGGCCAACCGGGCGGTGTTGGCACCGAAGTACCGCGACGCCGGTTGGTTCGCTTCGAGGTAGTTGACGTAGCCGCCGACCGAATACGGTGCCACGGCCTGATGTGCGGTGGTGAGCCAGTTGGCCGCCGGTGCAGGCGAACCGGCGGTTTCGACATACCACTGGACCAGAGCGGATTGGCGCCGCCACGGAAACGCGGTGTCCCCCGGCCCCACCGTGGCGAGCGCGCCGTCGAGCGCATGCATGATCACCAACGGGCGGCCCGCCCCGGACGGGAAGGCGTTGAACGCTGCGGCGATCCCCTGGGCGACAGCCGGCGTGATCGTCTGGAAAACGTCGGAGCCGCCGACATAGCCGAGCGGTGACGGGTTGAGATTGTTGACGGCCAGGTAGCGCACCAGGTCCAGGTAGTTGAAGGTGCGCTTGTCCNGCCCGCCGCCCAGGGCGTGCCCGGCCGCGCCGACCGACGGGCAGGTGCCGGTCGGGATCCCCCGGCCGGCTCCGGCCAGAACCTGGTGCATCGCATACAGACCGGTCGCGGGCGTCACCGTGACATGCCCGGTGCCCGCGTCGAAATTGATGTCGCCGGGCAGTTGGCGCAGGTCCAGCACCATGGTGCCGTTCGCCGTGGATGCGCCAACATACGAGTGTCCGCCGCCGCGAGGTGCGACCTTGAGGTTGTGGTTGGCGGCGAATGCCATCGCCTTCTGCACGTCTGCCGCCGAACTCGGGGTGACGACGGCGGCCGGCGAAAGGCCGTTGAAGTTGGTGTTGAAAACCGCCTTGGCCGAATCGAATTGCCCACTGCTGTCCGGCAGGATCACCTGTCCCTGGATGGCGGCGGCGAGGTCACCCCAGCCGGATGGATCTGCACTGGCCCGCGCCGATCCGAACACGGCTCCGGCGGCCAACGCCCCGGCGGCACCCCGCAGGAACGTCTGACGTGAGATCCCACGCGGTAACTCCCGCGGTTCCGTCATGTCCGAATTGTGAACTACTCGGCGTCAGAAATTGCCCTGCCGCACGACGTGTCGCGCCGCGAAATCGCGCGACAGATCGCCGTCGAGGCGATTACTCGTTGCTTGCGTCCAATGCCGGCTGGACAATTCGGAACGTCGCGGCCTGAAACTCCTCTGGGAACTGTGGTCTCGCCGGTTTGGCGAACAGCTGGAAATTGACTTGTTGAATGACCAAGTCCGGGAATCGCGCGGACCGGAATGAGACATGGTTCGGGTCGATGAGCCCCTTTTCGAGGATGAACGTCGAGTTCTGGCGAACCTCTTCGACAACATCAGGGTCGACGATGGCCTCGTCAATGAACTTGCTGTGTATGCGGTTTCCGTCGAAATCCGCGATCGTCAGCCAAAAGTTACCCGAAATGAAACCGGCTCTCCGCAGTCGACCCTTTTGACCGAAACCCTGTGCGGGCGCTCCTCCTGGGCCCACCACCAGGTTGGCCCCGGTCCATTCCCACGAAGCGTCCAGGCGGTCCTGATGGGTTTCCACGACGTCGATGTCGACCAAGCCCTGCCGGTCGATGACGAAGCGGTTCGGAAACTTGTTCGAGAACAATGAAATCTTCTGTGCCATGATGCCCCTCCTGTGTGATGTGTCGATCTGACACTGACAGCCCGCCCAGAGGTTCCGCGCGCGTAGTCGACTACTCCAGTTCGTGGGCGTGGCCGTGTAACTCCTGTGGTGATCAGGCCGAAATACTGTGCAGTTGGTCGTCACGTCCGAAGGAGGGACACCGATGCCGAAAGACTGCCGCCGGGCGATGGCCCGTTTCGGTGCCGTCGCTGCTGGCCTGGCTATACCCGCCGTGTGCACCGTCCCCCCGGCTCATGCGGCGCCGCTGCCCGATTTCTGTGTGTCCGCCAACGTCTCAGACGGCGTCTGCACGGCGCGACTGACGTCGGTGACGGCCGATGTCATCAATGGAACGATCACCGGAGCGCCGGTCGGTGGCGGCCCTGCGATAACCCTTGCGGGACAAGCAGATGCCTACCTGAAATCGGCGGGATTCGGTGACACTGCGCCGGATCCGGTTCAGCAGTGGGACACCGAAATCGACAGGATCGGTGGCCTTGATACGTCGCCTTCCGATCCGAATTGGTACGGCAATGCCAAGGCTCGGGTGTTTCTCCCCAGGACCCTCAATGACCTGGCCACCAAGTTTCCCCGTGACAGCCTCGTCGTGCGTTTCGTGACTGACGACGCGCGGCCCGACGCGTTCCGGCTCGTATCCATTCAGCCGACGCGCTAGATCCGATCCTGCGCCAGCCCGGCGAGGTGCTTGAGCGAGTTGTCCAGGTGCTGTCGGTCGAAAGGCGGGAAATCGATGTTCTCGCGAATGGTCTGCGGCACCGCCGACCAGTCATAGGTCAACGTAACCTCGGTCCGGTCGTCGCCGACCGGCTTGAGGTCGTAGCGCCAGATCCAGCCGCCGAAGTCGAGATCGGCGTCGTCGGCGCCTTGGCCCGGTAGCCAGGCAATCGCCCGCGGCGGCTCGAAAACCTCGACCCGGTTTGCCATCTCGTAGTGCATGCCGCCGTAGTTGTCGTGGTACATCGCCATTCGGAAGACCTGGCCCACTTCGGTCAGCTGCTTGCCGTCGATGGACTCCCGCACCCAGCCCGTGCCGTCTATCGCCTGATGGGTGGTCGGGTCGGACAATACCGCGAACACGGTTTCGGCCGGCGCGTTGATGGCGCACGCGGCGCTCATGGTTTCGTCAGTCATACCGTTCCGACCGGCAAAAGCTCAAAAACTCATCGAGGCCGCGCGTAGTTCTTCGAAACTGCGCTCAGACCGTCATTTGGTCGAGAATTGCGATCTCAGCGCAGGCTCGGTGCACTGACCGCAGACGAAAACACCCCCGGCCCAACCGGACCGGGGGTGTTCCACGTGATTACCTAGTGAGCGTGGCCGTGGTGATGACCGGCGTGCTCGTCTTCCTCGGCCGGCTTGTCCACGACGGCCGTCTCGGTTGTGTAAGATGTAAGCCATGAAGGCCCTGATCGTAGTGCGTTTGTCCCGAGTCACCGACGCTACTACTTCTCCGGAGCGGCAGCTGCAGATCTGCCAGGACCTGTGCGTTCAGCGCGGGTACGAGGTGGTCGGTGTGGCGGAGGATCTGGACGTCTCCGGGGCGGTGGATCCGTTCGACCGGAAGAAGCGGCCGAACCTGGCCCGCTGGCTGTCCGACGAGGAGCGTCCGTTCGACGTGCTCGTGGCCTACCGCGTCGACCGTCTCACGCGGTCGATCCGGAACCTTCAGGAGCTCGTCCACTGGGCTGACGACCACGGCAAGCTGGTGGTGTCCGCGACCGAGCCGCACTTCGACACGACGTCTCCGTTCGCCGCGGTGGTCATCGCGCTCATGGGCACGGTGGCACAGATGGAACTCGACGCGATCCGGGAGCGCACCGCCTCGGCCGCGCGGTACAACCTCCGCGCCGGCAAGTACCGGGGCAGCCTGCCCCCGTGGGGCTACCTCCCGGAGAAGGTGGACGGAGACTGGCGGCTGGTCCAGAACCCCGAGCAGGTCCGGATCATCCACGAGGTGTACCACCGGATCGTCGAGGGCCACGAGTCGCTGCAGAGCATCGCGCACGACCTGACGCGCCGCGGCGTGCTGACGCCGAAGGACAGCTTCGCCGAGCTGCGCGGCCGCCCGGTGGCGGGCCGCGAGTGGAGCGTGACGCCGCTGAAGCGGGCGCTGCTGAGCGAGACCATGCTCGGGTACGCGGTGTCGAAGGAGAAGGCCATCCGGGACGCCGACGGCTCCCCGATCGTCCGGTCGGATCCGATCTTCACGCGCGAGCAGTTCGAAGCCTTGAAGGCCGAGCTGGCCAGCCGCGCGGTCCGCGGCGAGCCCACGCGAGTCAGCTCCTCGCTGTTGCTCCGGGTGCTGCACTGCGGCGTGTGCGGGCTCCCGGCGTACAAGTTCAACGGAGGCAGCCACGCGCAGTTCCCGCGCTACCGGTGCAAGTCGATGACGAAGGCGGCCAAGTGCGGCAACGGCACGGTCGCGGTGCCTGAGTTCGACGCGTTCGCCACCGAGCAGGTGCTGGAGTTCCTGGGCGACTCCGAGCGCCTGGAGCGCGTGTGGGAGGCGGGATCGGACAACGCGGCGGAGCTGGCCGAGATCAACGCCGAGCTGGTGGATCTCACCGGGCTGATCGGCTCCCCGGCCTACCGCGTCGGCTCCCCGCAGCGCGTGGCGCTGGATGCACGGATAGAGGCCCTGGCCGCGCGCCAGGAGGCGCTGCAGGACGAGGAGACCCGGCCGTCCGGTTGGACGTGGAAGCCCACCGGCGAGAAGCTCGCGGACTGGTGGGACGCGCAGGACGTCGAGGCGCGCAACACCTGGCTCCGGACGATGAACGTCCGGCTGATGTACGACACCCGCGGCGGAACGATGCGCCGGTCGATCGACTTCGGCGATCTGCGGGACTACGAGAAGTTCCTGCGCCTGGGCCCGACGGCCCGCGCCGCGCTAAGGCGGACTACCGGCGCTGTTAATCCGAGTTAAGGTGCCCTCAGTCGGATTCGAACCGACACTTGGCGGGTTTTAAGCCCGCTGCCTCTGCCAGTTGGGCTATGAGGGCTATGCAGACCGTACCGCCCGAGGGTACGAAACGCGTAAACGCAGAAAACGCCCCCTGAAGGCCTGAGAGCGATTCTCAGACCCGCAGGGGGCATTCTGTTGTACACACACACCAGGGACGGCATTTACGTTGTATGTCAAGGCACTGGGAGGCCTTTACGGGTGCATTCTGACGGGGAGATACGGGTCCGGCCACTGCGCCGCCTTGCCGTGGTAGTCCTCGACCTCCTCGGCCGCGATGGTCACCGGAGTACGTCGTACCCGCAGCGGGTTACCGAGCCCGTCCTTAAGTGTCTCGACGTCCTGTGCGGTCTCCGGCTTCTTCCCGGGCGCCCGCCGGTCCCCGGCCCAGTCCAGGCGCATCAGAGCTGCAGCGCGGTCGCGGGCCTCCTCCGCCTCGCGGACACTCGACACGTTGATGTCGTAGCGCGGAGGCTTCCCCTGAACCGGGTTGGTCTGGTGGACCAGGACGTGCAGCAGGTCGATGATCTCGTCCAGCTTCCGGGATACCTCGGCCGTCTTCACGGCCACCGCCACACTGCTGACGGTCTTCTGCTTCTTCTTGCTCATCGCAACAACTCCCGGATCCCGCTGACCTGCTCTCGGACCTTGTAGTGATACTGGGCGCCACGGATCCCGATCCGGCTACCGCCTCTGATATCCGGACGGACGCTCTCGATTGCGTCCCGGTTGAGCAGGATCGGGCCCAGCTCGTCGCTGGTCACTGTGATGAATTGGCTCACTGGTCCTCCTTCAGGAAGGCGTCGACGAGTCCCGCCGGCTCGACGCTCTCCATGGCGATGAGCTCCGCGTCCGTCAGGGCGTTTGCCCAAACGACGAACCGGACCAGGTAGTCACGGACCAGTTCCGTGATGTCGATGTCCACTAGCCCAGAACCTCCGCAAGGAACTGCTTAGCCAGGTCCTCGTGGGTACGGCGGTCCTTCTTCTTCGGTTTCTTCATCAGCTTCTCGTCGGCGTCCAACCATTCGCTGAAGCGCAGTAGCAGGTCTACGGTTTCGTGCCGCTTGGTGCGGCGCTGGAGAAACGGGGTCTTGGCCACGGGGGCCTCCTTCGTTCGGTCGGGATCCCGCGCGGGATCCTGCGGGCAGATTGAGTCGAGGTAGCAGTAGGGGTTATGCATCAGCCCTCGATGGGCTCGACGTCGGCCAGCGCACGGAAGAAGGCGGCGGTGGACTCAAAAAAGAACGAGTGCCCCTCCCAATCGACGCTGACTTCGTGCCACTGATCGGTGATCGTGTACTCGGAGTAGCCGTCCCAGCATTGGTGGATAGTCAGAGTCGGGTAACCGTGCAGGTACGGGGGACCGTACCTACGGGCCCCGATCTGCTGCTTTACGTAGCCTCGGATGTGATCGACCAGGTATGACTCGGTCTCCTGGTACGTGATGTACCCCTGCCGCTTCGATCCGGCAGGAGACGGTTCGTCGAACCAATCCGTCTCGACCTCGGTTCGGTTGTTTGCCATCAGTTTCTCCTCTCGCTACCGGCAGAGCCGGTCGCTCTTAGGCCACCAGCTCCGCTGGTAGGCCGTACGTGTGCGGTTTGTCGGATGAAGTCGAGGCGGGCCGCGTCGAACGAAGGGTGCTGAGTCAGTCGGCCCCAGAACGAACCCGTAGGCGGGTAAACCGACCACGTGCTATGACCGTCGGAGACGATCAGCCACCGGCTGCGGTGCCCGAAGACGGCCTTCAATTCGTCCCCCGGATGATCACGTCGTCCCAGGCGTCCGGCGGAGTCCAGCGGTAGGGGTCCTCGGCCTTGGCAATTAGCGCTTCCCAGCCCTCACCGATGAGTGGGTACTGGTCCTCCGAAGCACCGAGGATCCACCTCTGCGTGAGGTGTAGGTTCTCGGCTATCGCCGCGCCGGCCTCGGCCCAGTCCAGCTGATCCCTGTCTGCGACCGCTGGCGGCAGCACCCGCAGCGGGTCCGGGATGAACGGGTACTCCGTCCCGGAGACCCACCACCAATGCCAGGCCCGGCGCACCGCGGCGCGGAACATCCGCCACAGCTCGCCGAGTGTGATCCGCCGGTCCAGAAGCGTGGCCACCGTCCAGTCGCGTGGGTGCTTCACAAGACCACCCGATGTGCCGTTCCGTCGGACGCCCGCCGGAACCAGGCTTCGTACTGCTCGCTCCAGTAGAAGGTTCCTGTGGGATATACGCGTCCGGCGTCGCGGCGGTGCATCCCGCCCTGGTCGCTACGCCGGGCCCACAGCCCGAGCCGGTACGCGAGATCCTTCTGGACGGCCCGCAGGGCGCTAGGCCCCTCGGCGTACTCGTGCTTGCTCATCGCGGCCTCCGCAGGCCCATGGCCGTCGACCACTTCCGACGAGACGTGTCGTCTAGGTCTTTCAGCACGTCGACTTCAACGAACCGCAGCTCGATAACCCCGTACTGAGGAGCATCGAATGGGCCGCTGGATAGGTAGTCCCACTTCGTCGCTATCGGGGTCGCGAGAGCGCCAAGCACCCGACCGTTCAACCGGACGATGTGGTATCCATACTCGGGATGGCGGTCTTCGACGACCAGCAGTGGCGGGCTCATTGGTTATACTCCTGCTCGATTCGATCGAAGGCCGTAGTTTGAATGAGCCCTCCCATGGCTATGGAGCGACCCAGCCAGGCCCATACACCGGAATGGTTGATCTCCCACTGACTCGGAATCGACGTGTCCGATGTCATCGCTCCCCCAGCGCGTTCTTGAGCCCGAGGATCTCCAGCTCCAGGTCCGCGATCCGGCCCTCCTGCTGGTCCCGGTCCAGGGACAACCGCTCCGCGTCGTCCAACGCGGTGCGCGTCACCCGGACCAGATCCGGGACGGCACCGTGCAGCGACGCGGCGAAGTCGCCGTCCAGCTCCGTCAGGAAGAACCCGACGAACTTCTTCGTCCCGTCCTGTCCCATCGCGTAGACCTTGACGCCGGTCGTCTCTTCGTCCGGCTCCACGACCCAGAACCGATCCTCGGCACCGGTGGTCTTCGCGAAGCCCTGGTAGAGCTCGTCGAGGAACTTCTCGGTGTCCACGTCAGATCAGCCCCTCGGGCGGCGTCCAGCCGTCGTCGAGCAGGTGTCGGATGATGACCTCGCCCCGGCCCTTCTCCGAGAAGGCAGGCGCGGCTACCCGACCGAGCTTGCGGGCGTAGTCCTCGACGGAATCCAACCGCGCAGCCTTCGCCTCCCACAGGTCTGGTGTGTGGTCGAAGCCAGCGTCGCGTCCCACCTTGGCCGCTATGCGGTACTCCTCCGCGGTGAACTGTTGGTCAAACATACTTCCTCCGTTGTGTGTCAAGTCGGGATGATGAGAAACGGGTCGCTGGGCGGCACGTCGTCGTGGTAGTAGAGCGAACCCCAGGACCGGCCGCCGACCTCCGGGTCGGTACCGATGTCGACCGGCCCCATCTGCATCCGCATCAGTCGGGCGATCTCGTGCGAGATCTCCGCGGCCTCGGCCGCGGGGGCCGATGCCAGGACCTCGTCGTGGATCGGCAGACGGACGTACGGCGTCAGCCCTGCCTCGTGCAGGCGCAGGATCGCGGCGCCGGTGACGTCGCGCGAGGACGACTGGATCAGGTAGTTCAGCGCCGAGTAGGCGCGGTCCGGGTCCACCGGCAGCCGCCGCCCGACCGGGGTCGTGATGAACCCGTTCGCACTCGCCTCCGCCTGCAGCCTCGCGCTGAAGTCCCGCACCTGCGGGTAGGCGTTATCGAACCCCTCGACCACCTTCTTGGCCGTCGGGAAGTCGAGCCCGGTCTGTTTGGCCACGGTGCCGGCCCCGCCTCCGTAGATCCGGCCGAAGTTCACGACCTTGGCGTACTTCCGCTCCGGGTCGTCCTTCGTGATCTGAGGACCGAACGCAGCCTGCGCGGTGATCAGGTGCAGATCGTCGCCGTTCTTGAAGGCGTTGATCATTACCCGGTCGTTGGCCAACGCGGCCAGCACGCGCAGCTCCTGTGCCTGGTAGTCGACCGAGACGATCCGGTGCCCCTCGTCGGCGAGGAAGCAGCGGCGGACCATCCAGTCTCCGGCCGGCAGGTTCTGCGTGGCCGGGTTGGTGATCGACATCCGGGCCGTCCGTGCCTGCAGCGGGTTGATCCCCGGATGCACCCGGTCGGCAGAGTCGCGGCGCTCGATGAAGTTGCGGACCCAGGTGGACTCCCAGGACCCCCACTTCTTCGCCTCGATCACCGCGGTGGCCAGGGTGTTCCCCTCGCCCTGCAGCTTCTCCAGCAGCTCGGCGTCCACCTTCCGCTTCCCGGTCGGTGTCCGTCCCTTGATCTTGACGCCCATCCGCTCCAGCCCGTCGGCCACCTTCTCCGACGAGTTGACCGAGTTGACGCCGTAGACCGTGCTGGCCATCGCCGTGAAGTGGTCACGCTTCCGGAGCATGTCCGCGGACAGCGTCTCGGCGTACTCGACGTCGAGCAGGAACCCGGTCCGCTCCACGTACGACATCACCTCGGCGAGCTTGTGCTCGTACGGCAGCAACTTCGTCGAGCTCGTCGGCACCAGCGGCCGCAGCTTCTGCAGCAAACGGGCGGCCAGGATCGGGTCCATCCCGGCGTACAGCTGATAGTCCGGGTCGTCGAGCGGAACGATCGCCCAGATCTTGTCCTTGGTCGTCTTGTGCGCCTTGGCGATCCGGGCCATCGAGCCCTTGACCTCTTCGGCCACCACCGGGTCGATGTAGTGCTTGGTCAGCTCCTCCAGCTTGTGCCCGTAGCCGCCTTCCTTGACGGCTCTGGGGTCCACCAGGTGGGCCAGGATCTTGGTGTCGGTGACCTTCGGCCACAGCTCCTCCATCGGCACCCCGAGGGTTTTCTCGATCACCTGGAGGTCGAACGATGCGTTCTGCAGCACGAACCGGTCGACGCCGCGCAGCGCTACCCGGATGTCCTCCTGGAACCGCGGCCCCAGCTCGGCCGGCACAACCCAGGACTCGTACGGAGTCCCGAACTGCACCAGCCGGAGCCGGAAACCGTCCTGGTAGATGCCGAGACCCGTGGTCTCCGTGTCGAGGCCGAGGATCCGCAGGTTCGCGCGAATGAAATCCCGGAACCCCTCCAGGTCGTCCTCGTGCTCGACGACGTTGATCAGGACCGGCTCGTCGCCGATCTTGTAGTGGTGCTGCTTCACCTCGGCCTCCTCGGGGTTAGTTATTCATCAGGTAGTCGGCGGAGTCCGAGACCTCTTTCAGGAACCCGCGCAGCGGCTCGGCGATCTCTTCCGGGTCGTGGCCTGCTTCGCGGTAATACCGCTGCCCCACGGCGAAGGCTGCGGCGGCGAACGCCAACACCTCCTTCAGCGGCTCGTCCAGAAGTTCGGTCCGGGCTTCCTGCAGCGCATCGAGGTCGATCATTCGAACCCCAGCTCTTTACGGAGCTTGTCCTCGGCGGACTCTTCGCCGCGCAGGGCGCGGTAGGCCGCCAACTCCTCGTCGGTGATCTCGGACTGGCTCCAGAACGAGACGTTGGTCCAGGGGAAAACGGTCTTCCCGCCGGTCTCGGTCAAGACGATCAGCGTGTTGTCCCGGCCGTCGAGGAAGACCTCGGCGTCGACGAACATCAGGGTTTGGTGGTGTTCCGTCAGGTGGATAGTGGCTATCTGTGGCATATCGGTTTCCTTTCGTGAGGTAGGAGGAGGGGCCTCAAGCCGGCGCGCTTACAGCGAGGCCCCTCCGGGTCAATCAGCGTTGTGTGTCAAGTTCCCGACCCGTTAACGCGGCGGGTAGAAGTACTTCTTCGGACGAGTGTCGCTCCGGTCCGGCGGATACCAGGCGTGCCAGACTTTGCCATCGTTCTTACCGACCCCTGTCCGATAGACATAGTCCGGTTCCGGCTTCGGAGGCGCCCACGACGGCGGCTCCTGCGCGCCCGCCGGGGCGGGCCGCTGTGCGGGGCGGGAAGCCTGCTGGCCACCGCTGGAGCTCAGGCTCGCCGGGGCTGCACCCGCGAACACCGACGCCACCTTCTGGACCTTCTCCAGGTAGTCCTTGAACGCGGAGTCCAAGAGAGCGTCGGATTCCGCCACCGACGCGGCGTGGATGACCACCCACGGGGCGTCGAAGTCGCGGCCACCCTTCAGGGTAGTGACGATCTTGCCCTCGCCCTCGGCCACCGGCCGGGAGCTGTTGTTGACGACCGTGGTGGTCGCCGGGGGTGCAGGCTGTTCCGGCTCGGGTGCCGAAGTGGCCCAAGGATCTTCGTACGTCATGCTGCTTCCTTTCGGTTGTATCCCGGGGTCCACTGAGACCCCACGTACATCCCCAAGTCCTCCGGGCTCCAGTTGGCCAGGAGGGGTTGTGGTTGTTGTTTGGTCGAGCTCTCGGGGATCACCCAAGAGCGGTACATCTGGACGCCCGCCATGCCGTTGAACGCGGGGTCGAAGATGTCGATCGGCACCCCGGTGTGCCCGGTGCCGTGGCGGACGTACTCCCGGGTGAACGCCTCCGCCTCGTCTTGCGCCTCGTCGGCGAACACCTCCGCAGCCGCAGCGTTGGTGGCGATCAGCAGGGCTACGTCCTCGGTCGGCGTGGCCGGGCCGGAGTGGGCCCGGACCGCATCCGGATCCACCCGCGTCCGGTCCGAGTCCTCCATCTCGACGATCACGACGTGGACTTCCTCGGCCAGCGCCTGGTGGGCGCGAGTCAGGGCGTTCTGCCCCGGCTTGTCCTTCGGGGTGAGACCGTCGATGTAGCGCCGCTTCAGAGCCTCCGCGTACGGCGGGTGCCGGTCGGCCAGTCGAGCGACCGCCAGGTGGACCACCGACTTCAGGTACGGGTTGTACTCGGCCTGCTTCAGTACCGCCTTGATCGCTTCCGACGAGTACAGCCGGTCGCCGGCCGCCAGGTCGTCCGCGGTCTTGTAACCCGTCAGCAGCTGGTCACCCATCCGCCGCAGCGTGGTGTACGCCAGCTCGTCAGAGCCGCCCCCGATCCGGTCCTGGTTGGACGGCTTAGCGAGGTACTCCGTCCACATGTCCTGGATCAGGTCGTCGGTATGGGACTGGTCCCACCCCCAGGCGTTGATGCTGGACTTGGCCGCCTTCTTGATCAGCCGGTGCAGACGGGCCTGATCTGTCACTGGGCCTCCACCAGCACCCCGCGCTTGTCGTAGACCTCCTCGACCAGCGTGGTGACCACCTCGGCCCAGCTGGTCTGGCGGGACCGGGCGTCGAAGTGCAGGTACGGCAGGACGGTTCCGTTGTATGTCAAGGCCATGACGTCAGAACTCCTCGTTGGCATAGAGCAATGGCGCCAGAGCCCGGACCACTTCCGAGACCCCTTCCCTGTAGTCACCGGGCCCCTGGGAGTACTCGTGGAAGTACTCATAGAGCGCCCGGATCGGATGGGCCATTTCACGGGCTACCGCCACGTACTCCGACGCGACCCCGCCTCTTTGCAGGGACGCTTCGAAGTAAGCGACGTCGTACATCACTTCGAAGGCCCGCCGCGCGGCTTCAACCGCAGGATCAGTCATCAGAACTCCCACGTATCGCCGTCGACGATGAATCTCCGATTGGCGATCCGGACGGGCACCGGGTGGACATGGTCCTCGTACACGTCGAGGATCCCGAACCCCTTCTGCCAATTGCCCGTTGCCCGCTGCAGGTATGCGGCCTGCTTCTGGTCCATCAGGTGTCCGACCTCGAAGCCGGTCACCGTCTGCACCTCTTCGCCCGCGTAACCGAACGTGTGGGTCACCACGGCCTGCCGGTGGGTGTGCCCCATCACGACCGACTGCTGGAACTTCTTCGCACCGCCGAGCGCGGTGGAGCCGGAGATCGGGGACAGCGAGATCTTCCCCATGTGCCCGTGCGTGGAGATCCAGCCTGGGGCGATCGGGTAGAAGTCCGGCAGCAGCTCGACGCCGAACCCGTCGAAGTCCAGCATGTTGGAGAAGTGGAAGTTCTCTTCCAGCTCGCCCAATGCGGGCGCGTACTTCGCCAGGTACTGCCGCGGGCGGAGGTCGTGGTTGCCCTCGTGCATCCGGAACGGGCCGTCGTAGACGTCTCGGATCTCCCCGAGGATCTGCTTGCCGATCTCGTTCTGGCGCTGCAGGTCGGGGAGGAACTCCTCGGCCGTTCCCTTGGACCAGCGCGCCGGCCCCGGGTAGTCCATGTAATCGCCGATCCCCAGCAGCTCATCCGGCTGCGTGTCGCCGATGAACTGGATCACCGCACGCAGTGCCTCCATGTCAGAGAACGGCAGCTGCGTGTCCGGTAGGACCACGATCCGTTTCGTGGTAGTCGTCATGCGACTCCTTCCGCGTCGTCCAGGTCGACGACGATGTTGTTGATCGCATCCGTCCAGGACAGATCACGTTGTATGTCAAGTTCCGGCGCGACGAAATGCCGGACGGTGAACCCGAGAGCGCTCGCCACGTGGTACTCCAGCTTGGCGCCGCGGGACTGCTCCCAGCCCGGCAGCAGCACGATGGTGTCCGCGCCGCCTTCGAGCATCGCGATCAGGTCGCGCCGCAGGAACCACTCCCACGGGTGCTCGCCGCCCTCGCCCGGCAGCTCGGCCGGGTTGATGACGGTGTAGCCCAGGTCCCGGTAGTGCTGCGCGGCCTGGTGGAACGCCGGGAAGTTGTGGTCTGGCATCCCGGTCATCGGGCCGGAGATGTAGACCACTGGCCGGCTCTCTTGGACGAACTGCTGCTGCGCCAAGACCACGTCCTGTAACTCCAGCGTGGAGGCCTTGATTGCACCCCGGAGGATCTCGCGGACCCGGTCGTCCCGCTCCCGCTGGTTCTTCGTCGACGTCCGGGTGTCGAACTCCGGCTTGTTCTCGTAGAACCACAGCAGCGTGATCGCGTGCCAGACGACGGCCACCAGGTGCGGCGAGCCGGTCTCCTCGTCGATGAACTGGCCGGACTGGTGCTGCCACAGGTGGCGGTTCAGCGCCGCGTACGTCAGCCGCCAGTCGTACCCCTTCTGCCAATTGTCGGCAGAATATTTCCTGGCCCCGACGCCGTAGTGGTGTGCCAGCAGACGCAGCGGCTCGGCCGGGATCCGGTCGAACCGGTAGATGCTGTCTACCCGCGGCCACAGCTGCTTCTCGTCGTCGTTGACGCGGGCGCTCAGGAGCTCCAGCGCCTGCAGCGCGACCAGAGCCGGCCGCAGGAAGCAGGTCTCCGGATCGACGTCGTCACCGGCCCAGAACAGGTTGAGCTGGTTCTGCAGCTCGTTGAACGAGCCGCCCGCGGCCTGCCAGTGGTCGGCGTACGGGGTGCTGTACAGCGCGGCGATGATCCGAAGCTCCGTCGGCGGGATCAGGTCGTACTGATCGAGATTCCCGGCCTTGGAGCCTCCGGTGGAGGACGTGTGGATGACTTCGTTGGCGCTCAAGCGATCACCTCGGTGAACGGATTCAGGCCGTTATCAACGGCGGTGATGTCTGCCGGTTCGTCGCCCCAGGGCGCGAAATCCAGCGGGCTCGAATCGCCGCAGCTCCACACCAGTAAAGACGGCTCATCCGGATAATCCGGGGCTACCCAGACGAACACATCCCCATCCCGGTCTCGGACCTGGATCCCGGCGGGTACGTCGCGGATCGACTGCCACACGCGAGGCACCAGCTCCGCGTCGACGACCTCCTCGACTCTCTCCTCGATCACCACGCCGATCCACTCCTTGTGCGGGTAGGACGCGACATGATCGCCCCCGCGCAGCACGGTGAGAATTCCTTGCTCGTCGTACTCGTAGTTGTCGGCCGCGGTGTAGCTCTTCTGCTCCCCGCTAGCGACTCGAACATGAACTGTCATCTGATTCTGTCCTTAAGTGCTTGTGCGCCTTGGCTTGTGACCAGGCTGTTGACGTCTTCTCCCGGTGGCATCGGGATGATCTTGGCGTTGGGCAGTACCCCGGCTACGAACTCGGAGAACTTTTCCCCCGCCTCGTCGCCGTCGGCGAATACGAACACGTCGCGGTAGCCGAGGAACGGCTCCCGGAAGTGGTCTTGCCAGGACTGCGTCCCGGGCACCCCGACGGTCGGGATCCCGGCGATATCCGCTGTGATGGCGTCGATCTCGCCCTCCGCGAGACCGATCACAGGGCTGCGCTTCAGCAGCGCCAGCGTGTTGTACAACCGCGGCCGGTCCCCGGCGACGGTCATGTACTTCGGCTTCTGGTCGTCCAGCCGGCGGAACCGGATCGACACGACCTGCCAGCCGATGTCGGGGGCCCACCGGAGATACGGGATGGCCAGACGGCCCCGGTACTGCTCATGCCCCGGGACGGGGTCGGCCACGTACCCCAGGCGAAACTGCCTGACGTCCTCGGTGATCGACGGTGCGGTCAGACCTCGGGTTGCCAGGTACGCCTCGCCGGGCGACCCGGGTAGCGCGTTGTGATAGCGCTTCGCTGCTTCCTGGAGATAATTCCTCTGCGAGCTCGACAGCGCGATGGTATGTCACCCCCTCTTGGGCTCGAAGTAGTCCGATGGCGTCGCCCTTGACCGGGCAGGCCTGGCACTTGTAGGCGTTGAAGCGGTAGGACACCGCGGCCGACGCCCTCTCGTCACCGTGAAAAGGACACCGGGTTGGTATCCAGTCCCGGCCGTTGTCGGCCGGGGCCTCCCACGTCGGGTGGTAGTGGGAGATGACCGCGACGATCAGCGGCTCACCGGGTTCACTCACCGCGCCTCATCAAGGCGTTGAACTCACACCGGGGATCCTCCAGGAAGTCGTCTAGGGCTTCCGTCACAGCGCGCTCCATCGCCGCCGCTACGCCGCCGCGGGCGCTCGGAAAGCTGTAGCCGTACCCGACCGTCCGGATCCCCTTCTTGACCTTCGCCTTGATCTGCACCGGCTTGATGCGGGTGAGGTGGATCTTCCACCGGTACCCGGCCGGGAGCGGAGGCAGCGCCATTACCGCACCTCCGCGAACGGGCCCATGAAGGCGGTGGATGCGCCACGGGCAGCAACAGAGCTGGGGACCCAGTCTGTACCTACCCGGTAGTGCCAGAGCTGCAGCGAGTGCAGCGGCGTGACGAGCATGTACTTCCAGGTGAACCCCATCGAGTCCACCACCTCCAGATCCGTTGGGACGTCGGCGATTTCGGTGTACTGATTCACAGGGTTACCTCCTTGAACGGACCTTCGGGGAGTAGGGAGCTAACGATCCACCCGATCCCGATCCCGTTCACCCGGGATGTGATCAGCGGCTGTGCGTCCTCGTCGTACGGCTTGATCAGGTAGAGCAACTTGCTCTTCACCAGAGCGCCGTGCGGGACGTCGGCCCAGGACTGGTAGCGAACCTTCACTTGCCCCACCTCCGGGCCGCGCGCTCGACGTTCAGCTCCGAGACGTGCCCGGCCAGGCCGGGGACCTGCCGGGCGATCGGCTCGTCGACGTAGGTCTGGTAGCTCACGGACTCGCCGGTGAGGATGTGCCGGAACGAGGCCTTCGGGCCCTTCTTCGGCTGGGTCTCCAGCCGGGTGACCGTGCGGTTGTTCACCAGCTCCCCGAGGATCTGCTGGCGCAGCAGGTTCGGGCGGGCGGTCGGTACTGGGATGGTCATGCTGCTTGCTCCTTTACGTTGTATGTCAAGTTCGGCACCTCGATAGGTGCGATGCGTTTGCCGATCACCGCGAACGCGGGCGGGTTCTTCAGGTACTCCGCTGCTCGGTAGAAGTGCTCCGGGTCGTCCCGGGCGAACCCGAGGGACTTGTTGTCAGTGGCGCAGGTGAGGCCACGCACGTAACCCGTCTTGTGGTCATGGTCCACGGCGAGCTTCCTTGCCTTCCCGGTGGCTCTGCGGCAGATGTAGCACCGGCCGCCTTGGGCCTCGTAGATCGCCCAGTACTCCGCCGCGGTAATGCCGTAGGTGTCGATCAGGCGCTTCTCCCAGGCGGCGTCCTTGGTCCTCTGCTTCCGCCACCGCTCGTGTGTGACACACCGCTTCCCGGGGACCGGGTTACCGGCGCTGGTGAGCGCGGGCTTGCGGACCGTGGTGACACCCTCCGCGATGCAGTCCTTGCACTGCACCACGCGCTTGGCCCGGGTCATCGGACCACCATCACTCCCTGGTACAGAGGCACCGCCTCGACCCGCGTCTCCCCGTAAGCGGTACGCCACGAGATCTGAACCGTTCCCTCGGCCGGCCGCGGGTTCACCGCCAGCACCCGGCCCTCCTCGCGGTACACCGAGTCGGTGGTGCGGGACTGGTCGTACTTGTACAGGCACTCGCATAGCACGTCTCCGGACTGCACGTCTTTGGCGAATACGCTTGAGAGCGTGCGCCGTTCGGGCTTCCCGAACTTCATCGCGGCACCCACCCTCCGCACACCAGGTCGGGGATGTGGTCCGCGGCTCCGGACTCCAGAATCACCATGCAGCCCCTCTCCGGGTCCATCAGCGCCTTCGGGTGGCCGTGCTCGTGCAGCGTCCAGTCGGCCGCAGGCTTCGTCACTGGCCCAACTCCTCGGTGGTGTGGATCAACGGGGCAAGCTCTTCCAGCACGTACTGGACTGCACGCCACCAACACTCGGTTTCTGGCCCCTTGCCCTGGGCGAGGAATTGGGCGTGCAGTGCGCGTATCGGCTTGGCCATCTCACGAGCGGCGGCGATCATGTCCATGCCGTGAGGTAGTCGGTGAGGCAAGTGGGAAGATTTTTCAAACCCGTTGGGCTTCGCGGCCCATGCCCGTTGCGCGGCTTCGATTGCGGGATCACTCATCGGCACTCCAGTAGATGTCGTAGGAAGTCGCCGACGCCCCAGGCGACGACAAACCAGGTCAGCAGCGTCGGGATCGTCATACGAGCTCCCGCGCCTGTCGGCGGGCGGCAGCGATGGCCGGCTGCCAGCCGTGGTTCACGACCTCGATACCCGCGGCCAGTGCCTGAGCCATCACCGAGATCACGCCCTCGTCGCCCAGCGACGGGAACGCCCGCAGCCGGACGGCCGTCGGGTCGAACTCCGCTACCGCGGTGGGGATCCCTGCCTCCCGGCAGTACTCCTCCACGTACGCGTCGGTGCAGCCCATCCGGATCTTGGTCGGCTCTCCGGTGCCGAACACCGCTCCGTAGTGGTAGCTGGTCTCCTGGCTGCCCTGGTGGACGGCTACGAACGGGCCCTCGGCCTGCTCCTCCTTCAGCGCCCGCTGAATGGCGAACCAGTTACCCCAGTCCCGGGCGCCCGCGAACATGACCCGACGCATCAGTCGAACCACTCGCTATGCAGGGCTATCATGGTGAGCCGGTCCTTCTCGGCAGCGCGCGCTGCCGGGCTGACGGCCCCGGGCCGCTTCGAGCGGTGGTACCGGCCGTCGTACTCCTTCGCCCACTTCGTCAGCAGCCGATGGAAGCTCTCGATGGCCCAGCTGTTCTCTGCCTGCTGCCCTGTCGGGGGCGAGAACCAGCCGTACTTGTACTCGTAGATGCCGACGAGCTCGGCCTCGAACTCGCCATCGGTCAGGTCCGTGATCTTGTCGTATACCCGGCCCAGCGTCCGGCCGGTGTCGATGAAGTCGTCGACGAACAGCCACCGCTGCCCGAGCCGCCCCTCCGCGGAGTACACCGAGTGCGTGTTGTCGTTCGCCTTCCGGACGACCAGGTAGTGCTTCCCCAGTCGGCGGGCGAGGTCGACCACCGCGATCGTCCCGGACAGCCCGGTGCCGACGAGCGTGTCGTATTCCAAGTCGGCGGGCACCGCCTCCTGGAACCGCTCGAACAGCCGGTCACCGTCGTGTACGTCGCTCATGTACGAATCGGTGAAGTCGAGCACGTTCGCGACCGGCGGAGCCGGGCGCTCCAAGCCGAGGATCTTGACCGCGGCGTTGTATGTCAAGTTGGCGGGCACAAAAATGCTCCTCTCGTCTACTGAAAGTCTCGGATGGTCATGGTCTTGCCGACAAACTCCAGCTCGGCGTACTCCCGGCCCGACGCGTCCGCACGACCCGCGCGGTTCTTCACGGTGGACACCCGCAACGAGTCACCGCCGTACGTCGACGGGACGCGGTGCAGCGTCAGAATCAGTTCGGGTACCCGTGCGATCTGGCCTTTCACGCCGCGCAGCGGGATGGGTTTGTCGCCGTCGTTGTAGTCGCCGGTGACGTGGTGCAGCCCGATGACCGCGGCGCCGGTCTCCCGCGCGGTCTCGTGCAGGTAGTCCATCAGGACTTCCAGCCCGCCGAACGGGTCCTCGTCGTTGGCCGCTACGCCGGTGAGCACGTTGGTGATGTTGTCGACGACCACCATCTGCGGGTGGTTGCCGAACGTCTCCTCGTACCCGGCCAGGCTGTTCTCGATCGTCTTCAGCGTCGGCTGCGCCGCGTAGTTCAATCGGATCGGGATCCCGTTCGGGTTGCCCGGGCCAGGGTTCCACGTCAGCGTCTGCTCCGGCAGCTGCTTCGTCCGGACGGCCCGGGCCGACTGCTCCAGCGGCCACCCCAGCTCCATCGACAGAATCCGGGTCGACTGAGTGAAGGCATCGCTGTCCGCGGAAAAATACAGCGTGGGCACCCGTGCCTTCAGCGCGTACGCGAGCGTGAACGCCGACTTCGCGCCGCCGGGCGCCGCGGCGATCAGCGCCAGCTGCCCGCGGTAGATCCGCGTCCCTTTGGCTTCCAGGGCCTTGAACGCGGGCGGTAGCGGGTCGCCGGCCGTACCGCGTAGGTCGATCGACTGCAGAGGCGTCAGCATGGTCCGCCCGCAGCCTGCACGATCCAGGGCACCTTCTGTGCGTCAGTCAGCGTGCTCCACGCGAGGATGCTGTCGGGGCTGATCCCAAGTGCGGTCATGTGCTTCACGCGGGCCACCGCAGCCTCCCGTACGACAAGATCTGGGCGCTTCATCACTTCCTCCGGTAGGCCAGCGCGTGGCGTAGCTCCCGCGCGAACTCGTGGTGGACGGTGGCCAGCGGGCCGGTGTACTGGTCCCACTGCCGGGCCAGGTTTCGGACGCGGCCGAGGATCGCCTCGGGCGTGTTCGGGTCCGGCCGCTCGACGGCCGCGGGGACCACCGGCGTCGGCATCAGCTTCAGCTGGATCGGTGCGTACGCGGGCATCAGTCCTCCTCCAGGTCGGCGACCGGATCTGAGTCGGCCAAGATCGCGCAGACCCCGCCGTAGACCACACCGACGAACAGAGCAGCGGCCAGGGCCAAGCCTCCGGCGGCAGCGGCGGCGAGCCGGATCACTGGAGGATCCCCGGGGTGCCGTACCACGAATCGGGAGCCCGGCTGATGGCTTCGCGCAAGGCCTTGTCGGCCTCGATCAAGACCTTCCCCAGGAAGTCCGCGTCAGCCTGGGCTGCCTTGTAGTCGGCCATGGCTTGATCTCGCGCGATCTTCGCCTGGTGCTGGACCTCGTTCACTTCGTGCCCTCCTTCACGGAACCGGCGTATACCGTGCGTCCGGCCGCGAGCGCCTCGCGCTCCTGCTCGGTCGCGATCTGAGACGCAGCGACGATCTTCTGCTCGGTGGAGTTCAGTAGCTGGATCAGCGCAGCGCCCTTCCGGCCCAGCCGCGCCGGCCGGAGAACGCCTCCGAGCTCGTGCGGAACACCGGTGGTCGCGGTCAGCGCGGGATCGTTCGGGTCCGGATCCCACTTCTTCGGCTCAGTCACGGGCGGTACACCTCGCCGCCTTCGCTCCACGGTGCGGAGTCCGTATACACAACATGCTGATCAAGGTCCTTGGCGTACAGCTCACCGAAGAACAGCCGGACCCATACGTACTCGGCCACTTTGATCGAAACCACGCGGTCGCGCGGATTGGTGTAATCCACGCTGATCGTCCCGACCGGCTCAGGCTTCTCGGTCACGTCGTACTTCTGGAGGATCTGGTCAGCCAGGCGCCCGGCGGAGGTTGCCCCGAGAGTCCCAGTCGCCTCGTAGATGAGATCCGTCAGTTCTTTGCGATCTACGTTGTATGTCAAGGCTGGCTCCTGTTGAATCGGGCAGCGGCCGTCACGCTGTACAGGTGGACGGGCCGGCCGCGGGGCGGGGTGTAGGTGCCGACCGCGGTCAACCCGCGCCGCTCCCACTGCTTCACGTCTTCGGCGGTCTTGGAGAACAGCTCCGCGAGCTGATCCTCGGTGGCCAGTACAGGGTTGGTCATACCTTCATTCCTCCATCGCAGATGCAATCGCCGGTGATACCGATCACCGGCATGTCCAGTGCGTGACATACGCCGTCGGCGTCATGCTCGTTCTTCGGGTGGTCACACCGCGGACAGAAGTACTCGTCCTCCATACCTTCGCTCCTTTCACCGATAACCGGTGCCTTATGTCGGGTTTTCGGTATCCCACACCTCTGCCCTGGCGAGCTGGGCATTCATCTTGGACACGTCCGCCTTCGCCTGCCGGTTGAGCGATTCGACCGTGTCAACCTCTGGAATCTCATCCATAACTGACCATCATCCCGCATGGCGCAGATTGATCTGCTTCATATCTTCGAGGGTGCCGTATCCGCCTGCTACGACGGCACATTGCGCCCAGCCAAGCCAGCGGCCTAGCTTGGCGTCGGAGAATGCAGTGGGGTCTGCTTCGATGCGTTCCAGCATGTAGACGAGGTGGTCAAAGTTAACCTCCGCAATCTCGAATCCGCACAGGTCCATCTCGTTTCGCTCCGCGAATTCGAGCGTCTCCCGGAACGCCGCTACCTGATCCATGTCGTGATTCCTTTCGCCGATAATTTCGCGAACCGTCAGGCCGCGCGGCCCAGCTCCAGCCGAACGAGACCGGTCGATACGGCCAGGGCGGCACGGCGCCGTCGCCCGGCGCCTGCGGTCTTGGTGT
>NZ_LT546209.1:0-1905 GCF_900078665.2 Mycolicibacterium houstonense
TCCCTTGTGCGAACCCCGATGTGGGCAATCGATCGGAGCCGGGCCGTGGCGGGCCTGCGCACCCCCAGCGCGTCGGCCACGTCGAGGCCGTGCGCCCAGGTCTCCATCATCCGGGCGGTGGCCATCGACGTCGCGCTCATCGGCGGGCCGAACCAGGGCAGCTTGCGGCCCTCGGCCACGTTCACCAGCTCGGTGTGCAGTTTCGCCCGGGTCTCACGCCAGTCCGCCAACAGCTGGTGCGGCGGTGTGAGCGCGAGCTCCTCGGCGGCGGCGTCGACGAATCCGGTCGGGTTCTTCATCGCCTCGGCCAGGACGGCGTCGAAGCCGGACTGGTCGGTGATCGCGATCACCGACACCCGGTCGGTCCACCACAAGTGGGCGATCTGATGGGCGATGGTCCAGCCCGGTGCCGGGGTGGCGGTGGCCCAGCGCTCGGGCGGCAGCTCGGCCACCAGGGCATCGAGCTCGTCACTCTCGGCGGACAGGTCGGCCACGATCGCCTCGACGCTCACCATGGCGAAAAGCCTAGACCGCGGGTCCGGTGCGCTTCGGGGATGCCACCGTCGCATGCAGGCCGAGCCCGACGAGGTAGGCCACCACCCCGGCGGCGACCAGGGCGGGCGAGTGCCCGTCGGCGGGAATCACCGTGGCCGCCGCCGCGATCGCGGTGACGAACGAGATCCAGAACAGCGCGTCCTGCACGGTGAACACGTGGCCGCGCAGGGCGTCGTCGACGTCGATCTGCATCGCCGAGTCCGCGCATAGCTTCACCAACTGGCCGGCCGCGCCGAGCAGCAGGCCGCACGTCACCATCACCGGGACGTGCAGCCCGATCGCCACGAGCTGGATGGCCGCCGCGAAGGCCAGCGCGCCGTTTGCGGTGGCGTAGCGGCCGAACCGCAGCGGCTGGCCGGTGACGCCGCGCTGGGCCCGGTGCACACCGCGGGCATGCGACTGAGCAGCCCGCAGTATCTGGAACTTCTGATGACTGCGCTGATCCGGGGACTGCTGACGTCCGTGGTACCCGGCCGGCCGATCAAGGACATCGTGGCGGATCTGACCGCCATGGGAGAGGACCGCTGATGGCACGCGGATTTCAGGGTGTGATGATGCGCGGCTTCGGCGCGCGCGATCACCAGGCGACCGTGGTCGAGACCACCTACCTGACGCCGAACATGGTGCGCCTGCGGCTGGTGTCGCCGACGGTGTTCGAGGACGCGATCGCCGAGCCGACGTCGTACCTGCGATTCTGGGTGCCAGACCCCGACGGCTCGAAGACCGAGTTCCAGCGCGGCTACACCATGTCCGAAATGGACCCCGACACCGGCCATTTCGCGGTCGACGTGGTGCTGCACGAACCATCGGGCCCGGCATCGAAGTGGGCCAGGGCCGCCAAGCCGGGCGACACCATCCCGGTGATGGCCCTGGGTTCGACCGGCTTCACCGTGCCGGAGGACCTGCCCGCCGGCTACCTGTTGATCGGTGACGCGGCGGCCATCCCCGCCATCAACGGGATCATCGGCGCCCTGCCGCACGACGTCCCCATCGAGGCTTATCTCGAGCAGCACGACGAGAACGATCTGCTCATTCCGATCGCCGAACATCCACGGCTGCAGGTGCACTGGGTCGAACGTCGTGACACGACGTCGCTGGCCGCGGCGATCGAGGCCAGGGACTGGTCGGACTGGTACTGCTGGGTGACGCCCGAGGCCGGCTCGCTCAAACATCTGCGCACGCGTTTGAAGGACGAGTTCGGCTTTCCCAAATCCGAACTGCACGCCCAGGCCTACTGGACCGAGGGCCGGGCGATGGGGACCGACCGCACCGAAGACAAGGACGCCAAGCCGGAGGCCGCGGCCGAGACCGCAAGACCCGATGTCGCCTCGCCTGTGGCCGCGCCGGCTG
>NZ_LT546209.1:2018-3161 GCF_900078665.2 Mycolicibacterium houstonense
CCGGCCGTGGCGGCTTGGCGACGGCGCGGGGTCACCGGCACGGTGCCGTTCGGGGACGGCGAGATGCCGGCGGCCGTGATGGCCCGCATCCTGTCGATGGAATTCCTGGTGCACGCCTGGGACTACGCCAGGGCCACCGGGCAGGCGGTCGAGGTCTCGGAGGAGGCGCCCGAGCAGGTCCTGGCATGGTCTCGCGCCGTGCTCACCCCCGAGGGACGCGTACGCGCCGGTTTCGACGACCCGGTCGAGATCGCTGACGACGCGCCCGCACTCGACCGGCTGCTCGCGTTCACCGGCCGCCGGCCGACGGATTAGACGCGCTGCAGGTAGAAGTACAGGTAGCGGCCCACCCCTGAGGTGAGGTCGACGGCGCCCTTGCCGTTCATGATGCCCACCACGGTGTTGTCGTCGACGACCTTGAAGTGGTCGTGCACGGGGCGGCCGTCGTAGACCATCGTCGCGGTCACCTCGCCGCGGAACTCCTCGAGCCACAGGCTGGCCTCGCCGTTCATGGCCTCGGTGTTGGAGAACTTGTTGCCGTCGGCGTCCAGGCACACCAACGGCTGCGCCTCGGCCGCCGAGCGGAACGTCTTGCCGAACCAGTTGAGCCGGTTCATGAACCCGTTGGCCTTGTGGCCGGTCTGGAACTCGCCGCCCTTCCACTCGCCGAGCATGAAGTCGATGCTGGCGGGCCGCAGCAGCGCCCAGAACGCATCGAGTTCGGCGTCGGGGATCTGCCCCTCGCGGCTGACGAATGCGTCGAACGTGCCGCGTGCGTCGCTCACTTGGTCTCTCCTGTCCGAGTCCCGGTGTCGCCGGCGGTGTTCCAGCTCCGGGCGTACTCAGCCGCAAATTTCAGGAAGGCGTCGTTCTCGTGCGGCGCCCCGATGGTGACGCGCACGCCGTCCTCACCGTACGGGCGCACGATGATCCGGTTGTCGGCGGCCCTGGCCACGAAGTCGAGGGTGCGCTCGGCCAGCGGTAGCCAGACGAAGTTGGACTGCGAGGGCGGCAGCTCGTAACCGGCGTCGCGCAGCGCGGCGCTGACGCGGACGCGTTCTGCCACGACGGCGTCGGTGCGGGCCAGGAGTTCGTCTGCGGCCTCCAGGCTGGCGATGGCCGCGGCCTGGGACACGCTCGTCG
>NZ_LT546210.1:0-1198 GCF_900078665.2 Mycolicibacterium houstonense
GCGTGCCCGCGATCGTCGCCGCACTGGTGACCGCGGCCCTGGTGTTCGGCTGGCAGCTGGTGCGCCGCGAATCGGTCCGGCCCGCGCTGTGGGGATTCGTCGGCGTGGCCGCCTGCGCGCTGTTGGCGCTGGTAACCGGCCAGGCCAAAGACTTCTATCTGCCGGGCATCTGGATGTCCCTGGCCTCGGCCGTCGCGATGACCCTCTCGATCCTGGTCCGGCGCCCGCTCGTCGGGGTCATCTGGGCCTGGGCCACCGGCCGGGACGGCTCCTGGCGCCGGGTGCCCGGGGTCCGGTGGGTATTCACCGCCGTCACCGCGGTGCTGGCGACCGTGTCCTGGTCGCGGTTCCTCATACAGAACTACCTCTACGACACCGATCAGGACGCACTGCTGGCCGTGGCGCGCCTCGTCATGGGCTGGCCGTTGTTCGTCGTCACCACCACACTGGTGCTGCTGAGCGCCCGGTATGCGATCCGGGCGCTGCCACAGTCGGCGAACTGAACGCCGGGTAAAACTCAGCCCGATTCCAGACCTTCACCCCGGCAACCGTCACCGGTACCAATACCCGGGTGAACACGACGCTGCCCGGTTGCTGTTGTCGCTGAAGCCAATCGCCACCTCCTGCCTTCAGCAACAGAAAGCTGCCCACAGTGTCTGTGTTCGTCGACATCGTTCCCACCGAGGCCGAAACCGGCCCACCACGCCCAGCCGCCGCGTCCAGCCGATGGCGCGCCCTGCTCACCCGCTCGGCGTTGCCACTGCTGTCGGTGGTGGTGTTCTTCGCGGTGTGGCAGGCCGTGGCCTGGGCCGGCATCTGGAACCAGACGTTCGTGCCCTACCCGGCCACGGTCTGGCGTGCTTTCCTCGACGTCTCGACCACTCATGACGGCACCCGCGGCTACGCCGGATACCTCCTGTACGAACACCTCTACATGACGCTGCGCCGCGTGCTGGCCGGTGTCGTGATCGGTGTGGCGGTCGGTGTCCTGCTTGGCCTGCTGATGGGGTCGGTCGGCTGGTTGCGCAGTGTGCTCGAGCCGTGGCTGACGTTCCTGCGGGCCCTGCCGCCGCTGGCGTACTTCTTTCTCCTGGTGATCTGGCTGGGCATCGACGAGGCGCCGAAGATCACGCTGCTGGCCCTGGCCGCATTGCCGCCCGCCGCGGTGGCGACCACCGCGGCCGTGGTGGCCGCCCCG
>NZ_LT546210.1:1311-112136 GCF_900078665.2 Mycolicibacterium houstonense
CCCCACACCCCCCGTCTCCCGCCCTTCCGCCAGTTCACCGCCTTTGTTGGCGCCCCCCTCCGAACGGCTCCTCCCCCAGGTCCCCCCGCCGGCACCGGCCGGCGGGACGGTGCGCGAACGCCTCATCGAACTGCTCACCCGTCAGGCGGCGCTGTTCGCCGACGCCCCGCTACACGTCACCATGCTGGCCTGGCTGTCCCTCGGGCCGACCGCAACCACCGACCACGCCGGCGGTGAACACGCGGCCGGCACGCTGCGCGCACGCGTCGTCGACCAATACCGACAACCCTTCGACGCCATCCTGCAAAGCGCAGAAGCCCGCGCCGAACTCGACGACTTCGACGTGAACCTCGCGTTGTGCCAACTCATCGGGCCGCTCGCCTTCGCCCGCATGACCGGACTGCACACCATGACCCCCCACGACACCACCCGCATCGTCGACGACTTCCTCACCACGCATCAACGCAAAACCACCCCCACCGCACCCACACCGCCCGGCGACAACGGTGTGCCGGTCACCGCCGACTAACGCCGGTCCGCCGCCGGTTCAGCGACCAACCGATCGGCAGACACCGACACGCCCTGGAAAGATCTCCCCACCACAGCCCGCCGGGCCAGGTCTTGTCGATGACCTGGCAATCGGGCCGACGGGCACGGGCGGGCACTCACGAGTTGGCCAGGAGGCCGGGAAGGCCTCCGTCACGGCGGGCCAGGCCGTGACCGCAGCACACCTCGGGGGGCGTACTGGGCTCAGGGGGTCTGTTCGTGCAGGGTGTCGAGTTGGCCGTAGAGCAGCTCGATGGTTGATTGTTGTTCTGCGACGGTGGCTTTGAGTGCGGCGATCTCTTTGTCTTTGGCGGCGAGTTTGTGGCGCAGCGCGGCGTGGATGCTGGTTTCGCGGCCAGTCGATGCCGGTTGTCGGTCGGTATGCCGGCCGCGGTATTGCTCGATGACGGTCACCAGGTCGTCGTGTTTGTAGATGGTTTTGCGGGACACCTTGGCGCGGCGGGACACGGTGGAGAAGTTGATGGTGGCGTTGGTCTTGCGCAGGTGGGCGATCGCCTTCTCGATGTCGCGGCGCTTCTCATCGCTGCGGGCCCGGCGGTATTCGGCCAGCGCATCGAGTGCCTTCTGGGTGGGCGGTGGCGGCTTGGGGCGGCTCATCGCGGCGGGTCCGGGTCGGCCTTGCGCAGCACGGATTCGTGGCTTCCCCGGGTCGCGGTGCGCATGGTGGGTGCCCGGTTGGCGGTACCGGCTCCCGCGACACTGCTCACGCTGCCATCGGTCACGTCGTCGCGGCGGAGCCGGTCGAGGATGGCATCCAGCGAGGCGATTTCGCGGCGACGTTCGTGGATCCACACGTTGTCGTCGGTGAGTTCGCGCCCGGTGCGGGCACGGTACTGCTCGCGGCGGATGTCGATCAGCTTCAGGGTCTTGGCGCGTTGGTCGACCAGTTCGTCGAGGTGGGTGGCGTCGGTGGCGAAATGCCCGCATGACAAGCAGGCGTTGCCCTTGTCGCAGGTGGCCACCGGCGGCAGCAGACATACCCCGTTGGGCAGCACCCGGTCGGTACGGGCCGAGAGTTGGGTCATGTCGTAGATGTCAGACGGGCTGATGGCGATGTCGGTGCCATGAGCGCCGATCTTTTTGTGTCGCAGGAACTCCGCTTCGGCCGTCGCTTGCAGGGTCGCCGCGTAACGCAGGGTCATCGCCGGCGAGGCGTGCCCGAGGTAGCGCTGCACCACATGGATGGGCACCCCGTCGTTGAGCAGTTCGGTGGCGCGGGTGTGGCGCAGCCGGTGGGTCTGGGAGAACCGCAGCGGGTGGCCGGCGGTGTCGGTGAGGCCGTGGATGGTGTCGAGCCGATTGAGGATCCGGCTGTAGGAGTCATAGCTGCGTGGTCGTTGGCCCTGGTGCTGGTAGCGCACCCCGAGGAACAGGTATTTCGGCTCGAAATACGGGTAGCGCGCCCGGATCCAGTCTTGCTGTTCGCTGATCACGTTGACCACGGCCTGCTCGACGAGGATGGTGGGCACCACCCCGTCGACTTTGGTCTGTTGGTAGCGCAGTTTGGCCACGAATCCGTCGGGATCGTCGGTGGCTCCGGCGGGGCGGTCGTGGCCCGGGATCGGTTGCAGTGGACTGTAATCGAGCATCAGAATCTCTGAGGCCCGACGCCCGGTCAACGCTTGCAGCAGCCAGATCCGGGCCGCTTGCGGATCGCCGAGACCGGACACGACCGAGATCGTGGAATCGGGGTGGGTGATGACTACCGGTTTACCCGCGTCGGCGGCCAGCACGTCGAGAGCACAGCATCCGCTGGAGCTCGGCGGTCGAAAACCAGGTCAGCTCCCGGCCGCCGGTAGGGCGTCGGCTGCGAAACGCCGCACCCCACAACCGGGTATGAGTGTCGGTCAACCGGCTCCAGCGAGGATCTCCGGTCGCTGCCGCGGCTTCCTCGGCATGGTCCACCATGAACGTGTAGAACATCTGAACCTTGGACTGGACGACCGCGATCGTCGCCGCCGACAGCGGACGCTCCGGTTTGGCCCGCGCGGCAGGTGATTTGAGGTAGTCGGTGAACTCGGTGAACAACAGCCGCAGCGCCGCCCGGTCGGTGCTGATCACCGGGTCATCGATCCCGCGTTCGGCTAGGAACGGGCCCAAGTGGCGGGTGATGCCGCGGGTGCGGCCGATCACCGACGACCAGCGCAGCAGTTCAGCCGTCAAGCAGGTGCGAAGCCAGAACCGTACCCCGTCGCGCAGCCAGGCCGGTTCGATCCCTCCGAGGCGTGCGACCTGGTCGTGGCAGGGTTCGTGCTCACGTTGCGGGATTCGGGGATCAGCGTCAAGATCCCAGATGTCATGGGCCCACCATGGCCAGTCGGTGCAGCGGACCGACACATACAGGTGCAGGTGCTCGATGAAACTGGTCACGTTGCGCCGAAATCCGGCCGACGGCAGCCGGCCGGTGCGGCGCTCGAACTCGCGCACCCCGTGGCGCACGATGGCCTCGGCGCTCAGATCAGCGATACTGACCGGGTGACGCCGGTGCCGTTGGTGGTAGTCGGTGGCGGCGATGCTCAGTGCGCCGCTGGTCCATTTCAGCAGTGACGGTTCGATCTTGCGGCGTTGTTCGTGTCCGCACAGCCACACCCACCACGCGAGCTCGTCGCAGAACCGTTGCGGCACACCCTGTGGGGTGAAGTCGTGGCCGTCCGGGGTGGGCCGGTAGCGCGGGTTGTGCTGAAAGACCGTATTGGCCGGGGCGGTATCCAGGTGATAGACCAGGGTGCGCCACTGCGCGGGTACCTGTTGCCACTGCTGCGTCCACCGATCCTCGCCGCCACGATGGGTGGGCGCTGTGTGTGCCGGTGCAGGACTGTCATTGGCCGTCACGGTTCACCTTCCACCCGGCGACATAGTTCTTCCATTCGGCCAGCGTGCGCATCTGCGCGTCGGCGGTCACCCAGCCGTAGGTCGACAACGTGGTCTGCACGTCGGCGTGCCCGAGACGGCGCATCACCACGTGCACGTCCACCCCGGCCAGCAACAGCGCGGTGGCGTGGGTGTGGCGCAGCCAGTGCGGCGTCCACTGCTCAGGCAGCACATCGGCGCGGCGGGCGGTGATCAGATCGACCTTGTCGTAGAGGGTTTCCGGGCGCAGCGGGGCGTAGCGCACGCCGCGCACCAGGTTGACGAACACGAAACACGACGCCAGGTCGCCGACCGCGATATCCGCGCCGGCGGCCACCAGCTGCCACACATACTCGGTGTAGAGGGCGACCAGATCGTCGCCGATGTAGATCCGGCGCGGGCCCGATTTCGCGCGCACCCCGTGCGGATGATCATCACGGCCCGCCACCAGTATCGACGGGGTACCACCACCGGCGATATCAAAGTCATGGTGGCGCAACGACAACGCTTCACCGATGCGCATGCCGGTTTCGGCCAGCACCGCGAAAAACAACCGATCACGCAGCCCCGCCCCGCCGCCCGACCATTCACCCGAGACTGTCTGGACACTGCACGCATCCAAGATCGCGTTGACCTGCACGGGCAGCAGCACCGGTGTTTCAGCGCGCTGCAGCCCGCGCAGCCGGTGAATCGGCCCATCGTGTTCGCGTCTCGGGCCGACTCCGGCCAGAAACGGTGCATAGCGGCCCCGCCGGGACGTCCGAGCATGACTGGCGTACAACCGCCGGTAGGGGCGCACCAGGTCATGGGCATCGGCGAAATACCGGTACATCGACAACACCGCCGCGCTGCGCGGCAGCAGCGACGACTCGGCCAATCTCTGCTTTGGTTCACCGATACGGGCCACCCCGGGCAGATCCCCGGTACGCAGATAGGCCAGGAACTGGCCGAACAGACTGGTGGGGAAATCATCCCACGCCGTACCGGTACCTTCCAGCACCGTCCACCACGCCGCCAGCCCATAGGCATAGGCGCGCAACGTGTTCGGCGAGCTCCCTTGGTTACGCAGAAACGTCAGGTACTCGCGCGCCGGGGCCACGGGCAATTTGTCGGCGCCGACCACCGTGTAGGTGGGTGGTCGGTCCACAAAACGCACCCGCTGCACCTGTGCCACCGTCAGTAGCNTGTAGGTGGGTGGTCGGTCCACAAAACGCACCCGCTGCACCTGTGCCACCGTCAGTAGCACCCCACCATATTCACGATGGCCTGCCGTTGCGGAAATCGTCCAACCGGATCACCTGGGAGCCACCGGCAGCGGGTGGGGCCGGGGTGCGGCCATGGCCGACACTGGCCGCGACCGGCCTATGCTCGGCCGCCGGCGCCGGTCGCTGCGTGGCCAAAAACCAATCCAGCACATCAGCGGGATAGATCATCGATTCCCGGGCGCTCAGCATCCGCACCGACGCGCCGCCGTAACAGCGCTCCACCCACTTGCGCAGCAGCCGCGGCCGCTCCGGGACGCGGTCAGCCCACCCCGGTTCCGTCATACCCCACGTATGCCCGGTGGCCGGGTTGATCCGTGAATGCAGCTGGGTGGTCAACATTTTCGCCCGGTCCGGCGCGATCAGCCCCGAATCCCGCAGATGCATGATCAACGACCCCAACGACAGGCCCCACTTGTCTTTGAGCGGACGCAGATTCAACAGCGACAACACCCGCGGCAACTCACCGGCGATAACCCCTGCCGGGGCCAACAACTCGGTCGCGAACCGGTTGGCCTCCAACTCATCGGCGGCACTGACCGAGCAATAGGCGTGACTGTGCAACACCAAATGACCGAGCTCATGGGCGACCGTGAACCGGGTCCGCTCCCACGAGTCGCTATCCCGTAGCACCAACAATGGGCGGTCCCGCAACCGGCCCACCCAACTGGAATACCCCAAATGCCGCTCATCACGAGAGCGCCCACCGGTCGCGGCGAACTCGCTTTCCCAATCACCGGCGACCCGGCGCCGGACAATCACCGGAGCGCCCAGCCGCTCGGCCTCATACATCAAATCATCAAGCGGCTCATCGGGTTCCAGGCCCATCGCCTCACGCAGACGCGCTGCGGCCACCGGAATCGAACTGTGCGCCAACTCATCCGGACTGACCGTCGGAACCTTCACCGGAGGCAGCTTCGATCGGCCGTCGAGCTCACCGAGGAAATCGCCAGCCAACGACGCGAACGTCGCCAAAAACTCCTGCTCACCCACCGTCATCGACTTCGGCGCCCGAAACAACAACTCGTTCGCGCTGATCCGTGTCTGCGGCTCCGAGCTGAAAAACGCTGCAGGAAACCGGAACAACCCCGCCATCCGCGCAACATCGCCGTCGTTGAGCCGCACCGTCGGCGACTTCTCAATCTGGGACTGTCGCGACGTACTCCAGCCTGTGGCCGCCACCACCGACCGCGCCGTCATCCGCCTCAACAACCGGGCCTGCCGGACCCGTGCACCAAAAACCTCAATCATCGTGCGCTCAATTCAACGTCACCGGGTTGGGAAACCCACATGCACCCAACACTGTGCACGACGGCTACGACGATTTCGGCGGACCGCCCTCCTCGTCCTGCTCGCGGGCGGCGTCCTCGTCGACGTCGACGAAGTCGTCGTCGCGGCGCCGAGTCCCCAACGACCCATCCCGACCGACCTCGCCGAGACCAACGTTGAACGAGCGGTCCTCCATGATCGGCGGGGGCAACGGCGTCCGGCCGTACAAAACCTCCACATTGTCGAGCAGCAGCCCCGCCGCCAGCACCGCACCACCGAAAAACCCGCGACCGTCCGGCCACCACAACAGATATTCCCGATACGCCTGGGGTTCGGCGATACCCTCCTGCCCGCCGATCGGGTGACCCAACACCTCCTCGAGGCTGTACTGCTCCCCACCCGGCACAAACGGCACAGTGTCGATCAGCTGACCAGTCCGCCGGTTTCGCGGATGCTTGCGCACATAAATCCGTGAGCCCTTCTCGTCGACAAGAAGAACCCCCATCCCGTTGCCCGCCTTGACTTTTAGAGTCGAGTTGGGAGTCTGCCGCCGCAACCGCGACATCAGAAACGTTTCCAAAACCGAGCACGACACCGTGATCGGTCGGACATGGCTGCCCTGATCGATAAAACGATCCGGGACTTCCGGATGTCGCGCAGCCAGATCGCCGTGCGCCTCGCCCAAAACCTGCGCGTGCTGGCGAACGAGTTCCTCCACGAGCCGCTGAGGATCGTCGTGTAGCTCCATGGGGTAAACATTTACCCCGGTTTCCCACACTCCACGTCGCGCCACGCCGCCGGCAGTCGGCGAAATTTTGGCTGCCCATGACCTAATAGGTTACATGTGTGCGCAGGTTAAATAGCAGTTCAACACACCTTTATGACCACATTTGAGAATTTAACCCCTGATAAGAGCAGGGGCCGGGGGTTCGTCTCAGGGCATGCACGCCGTACCGCACGTGCGGGTCACCAAGGCCGCCAACCATTGGGATAAGGCGATCGAGTCGCACGCGGCCAACTTCCCCGATACCGACCACTACCTCGGGGACATCCGCGAGGCCCCCGTGGCGAAATGGCCCGTCGCGGACATCTTCTGGGCATCGCCCGAATGCCCGCAATGGTCAACCGCACGAGGCAAGAAGCGCGACTTCGACGCGACGATGCAGGGCGACCTGTTCGACACGCCGCGCGACGAAGAGGCGGATCGATCACGAGCGCTCATGGAAGAAGTCCCGATGTACCTGCGCGGCGTCATCGAGCGCGGAGGCCGGGTGCGCGCCGGGGTCGTCGAGAACGTCGTCGAAGTCCGGGCATGGGACCAATGGGACCGCTGGATCGGCGAGATCCGCAGCCTCGGTTACCGCACCCGCGTTATTGCCATCAACTCCATGCACGCCCAACCCGGCCGCACACTGGCTGCCCCGCAGTCACGCGACCGCCTCTACGTCGCCTACTGGGACAAAGCCCTGCGGCGCGAACCCAACTGGGACAAATGGCTTCGGCCCCGCGCATTCTGCGACACCTGCCAAGAATGGATCGACGCGATCCAGGTCTTCAAGAAGCCGGGCACCGACATGGGACGGTATCGCAGTCAATACGTGTACCGCTGCCCGAGAGTGTCCTGCCGTAACGCTATTGTCGAACCGCCAGCCATGCCTGCAGCCGAGGCGATCGACTGGTCACTGCCCGGCGAACGCCTGGGCGACAAACCGCTACGCGAGTTCAAGGACAAGACCACCGGTGAGGTCGTCCTTAGCCCCTTGGCGCCCAAGACCATCGCACGGATCCAGGCCGGGATCGATCGCTACTGGGGCCCCTCGTCGGTCGAGTCCTCCAGTGGTCTGGTCGTCCCCATCGAGGGCCGTGACGGCAAAGCCGCCGCACCGATCGAGGCCCCGTTGCGAACCGCTACCACCCGCAACGAAACGGCACTGGTAGTCCCCTGCGGCGGAACCTGGCGAGACGCCGCCACGACCGCCGACGTACCGATGGCCACCCGCACCACCCGCGAGTGCGACGCCCTCGCCTTCCGCCCCTTCGTCACCCAGTTCCGCGACCGCACACGCCATCTGGACCCCGCCACCGAGCCCCTCAACACCATCGTGGCGGACGGTGCCAACCACGCCCTGGTGCAGTCCACCGCCTTCATTACCGAATTGCGCGGAGGTTCCAGCGACGCCCGGTCGGTCAACGCTCCTCTGGCGACGATCACCGCATCGGGCAACCACCACGGCCTGATCACCAGCTACTACGGCAACGGGGGAACCCGAAGTGTCGCCGAAGCAATGGCCACGGTCACCACGACCGACCGACATGCACTGCTCATGCGCAACAACGGAGTTCGAGGCGGCCACCCCGCTCGCCACACCACCCCCATCGGCGAGCCGGTCCGCACTATCACCACCTCCGGGCACCAATCCCTGCTTTCGGTGGAAGCGTTTCCCGTCGACCTCGACGATGTGCTGTTTCGGATGCTCGAACCCCACGAGATCGGCCGAGCAATGGCCTTCGCCGGCAACTACGTGGTCCTCGGCAACAAGCGCCAGCGAGTCCGCCAGTACGGCAACGCCGTCACTCCCCCAGTCGCCGAGATCATCGTCTCAGCACTCGTCGAAGCAATCACCGGCGAGGACATCGAACGCTGGCCTCTCAATCTCGCTGCATAACTTCGCTCAGCCCCAGCCCCCACCGAGGACCGCCACAGCACAACGTGGCGGGACCTCCTCCAACAACGTCTACCGAGAGAGGCACCGTGTCCGAACAGCTCAACATCGACTTCGACCCCGACGCAACAGCCGCCCGAATCGCCGCCGAGAACGAACGAGACGCCGCCTACACAGACCTGGTCATCGAACTCGTCGTCACCGAAGCCGATGCCCGCGAGCACGATCTCTGGCTCACTCCTACCGACGGCGGCCGCCTCACCGTCTTGGTGTGCCCCGCCTGCGGTCAGTACGAAGCCAACGAATTCCTGATCAGCAACAACCACGGTCTCAGCCGGGAATACCTGTCCAAACGCGATGACGGCGCATGGGTGACGACGGGCCGCGAGTACGGCAGACAATGGTGCGTCGCCCTCGACCTCACCAGCCGCCACCTGGCCGGCGACTCCCACCTCAGCGATAGCCAGATGCAAATGCTGTCCAGGCTCCAACCCGAGGTCCGCGAAAGACTCGATCGCGAGGTCGCCGAGGTGCGGCAGCGCATTGCGGCTCGACAGACGCTCCCATATCGCTGAAGGCCAGCTCCGCTGGCCGCTCAATGCAAGGAGCAGTCTTGTCGGGTCAGACAGTTTTGCACCACGGAATACGGACTATCACCCGATTGCTGTACCACTCTTGTAATTGTTATATCAGTCGAGCAGCGCAGGAACGCAGCGAGGTTTATGGAAGTAGACCTCGCCGTGTCATCAGGAACGTGGGGAATGAGGGACATTGCATCGAATCACACGTATTTAGAGCGAATTTGCTCGATCGCCTCGACCGGAAAGAGCCTGCGGCAACGCCGTGGGAATGTGCCCTTGCTCTGGTCCTAGACTCCTAGTGACCATTTCTAAAATGGCTGTATGTTTCATTAATAAAGTTAGCTATAAGCATTGTAAAAATGGCTTGAGTGCCCTAACATATATGTATAGGTGAATGGCGAATCTGTTTCAGGTGAGGAGTTGAAAATGTCCGTAATCGTGTACACCAAGCCCGCGTGCGTGCAGTGCAATGCCACCTACAAGGCGTTGGAAAAGCAAGGCGTCGCATTCGAGAAGGTCGACATCACCCTCGACGGGGAGGCCCGTGATTATGTGATGTCTCTCGGCTACTTGCAGGCGCCGGTTGTGGTGGCGGGCGACGAGCACTGGTCGGGTTTCCGGCCTGATCGGATCAAGGCGCTCAGCAAATCAGTTGCCGCTGCATCGGATGCAGCGGCGCTCCCGGCGTGAACGCGCGACCGGCCGCGGTGCCGGCATCAACACATCTCGCCCGAAAGGAACTGAGAAGGCGATGAGAACCCTCGGCCGCATGCCGCAACTACCCGATGTCTACCCCCAAGACTCCAGCGCCGCGTTGCGCTGGCCAGATGGAACCCTCTGGGTCCCCGTCTTGAAGCGCAGTGGTGGCGGCCTACTCGGTCGAATCACTCGGCGCGACCGACACCGCTACATCGCCGCGATGGAGAGCCAGCTCGTCGCACTCGACCGGGCTATTCGCCACCATCGTGACGACCTGAGAAGTGCGCCAACGCAGCAACCGGAAAACGGCACGCACACCCGGCATGTCTCGGCCTGAGCCGCCCTGCAAGTAAAGCGCAATCAGCTTGGAATGAGTTCGGAGATCGCCATGCATCAGCTCACTATCGCTACGCCTCGCGAGGGTGCCGCCACCAGCGACCACGCCGACGCCCATGAGGCACTGATCGCCCTCGGCCGATTCGTCGACCAGTCGGACTGCATGCTGCAGACCATTCAAAGCCATCCCGACTTCAGTAGCTGGGATGTGCTCGCGCTCCATGACGATCGTCGGCACGCCGTCGCCACGATCGAACCAATACGCCGTGCAGAGCCCCTTGCCAATGCGTACCCGGCCGAGGCGGAACGCGATGCATAAACTCACCATCAACGCTGCGACAGGACCCTTCATCAGTCGCCACAACAACTTCGCGCGAGCACGACGAGCGCTGCTCGTCCATGCCCGAGTCAGCGATGTATACCTGCACCCCCTGCGATGCCAAGTAGACCCTGGAGTGGCGACGTTCGAACTTGTCAGCTTCGACGCAACAGGACGGTGTCCACGTGTCACGGGGACCGCTCACATCGAACCGGCACCTCGACTCGATCGTTCGCACCTTGAATCTATCGGCGGAGCCACCTCCGCAGAGTCACCCACGAGAGGAACATGATCACCGATGACCACCTTCAACCGGCCCTGCGTTCTCCAACTGGCAGTCGCTCTGTTGGTCCCCCAGCACGACGACGAGTACTACCGCCGTATCCGCCAAACTGCCGAGGCCAACGGAGTCACGGCCGCGCAACTCGACCGCGCGGCGTTCGTCGTGGACGGGGTGCGCAAGGGCGGCACCGATATCGACGAGTGGATCCGCCAGGAGTACATCGTTGACGGTTGGCTGCACGGATATGTGCCGCTCGATGCTTCGCCCACCGACGCACAGTGGTCGACGTATCACCTTGCGCAACTGGCCGAGGATCACTACCGCCGCCAACCGTCAGTCTGAATCCCGATCTCCGCCTCCTGCGTTTAGAACAGGCGCGGATGAACGCCCAACAGTGCCTCGCGTACCGCTTCGGCATTCCAGCCGTCGCGCACCGCGTCCCGAAGGGCAACAGACCGTTCCCGACGCGCCTCGCGGCCCAGGCCGCGAATCGACGGCCGGCCGCCGCCGCGTCGGCCCCGTCCCATCCGCAGCATGTTCTCTGATTGCGTGCCCGCGACGACATGTTGGCGTACCGATTCCGGCGGACTAATCTTCACGCAAATCGGGTTGTCGCAATCGTGCAAAGCGAACACGTCCGCGCTCAGCGGCCGGCCCGTCGACATGGCCAGCGCATAGCGATTGGGACGCACGCAGAATCCCGTGCCCGATCGTGTGATGAAGAACCTGCCGTAGCCGTCTGCGCCAATGGCGCCCACCCAGATGCTGCAGTCATCCAGCCCAGGCCCGGCAACGACGTAACTGCGAAACCGCGCGCACTCCACCTGGTGAACCAGAGGGTCCACCCAGAGCGCGTGCGCCAGGTGCTGCAGCCCATCCACGAGCCGTACGTTACCGATCTGCCCAGACACGTCGCGGCCCGCGAATCTGCGTGCCCGCGTTCATCGTCCACTTCCCAACATCGATCCCACGCTCGCGGACTGTTCTCGCTGCGCCGACGCCTCAACCGAAACACTCCGCCCGGCGACCGAATCGGCGTCGCGGCCTCGGTCACCTAGTGCTTGCGGATCCTCCGGTGACGCGGCCCGCGTCTCACCAGAACCTAGTGCCTGCGAACCGCGCTCGGCGGCGTCTCGAACGCTCGGAGTCTGGGCGGCCAGTTTGAGATAGCTGCGGACCAACTTTTCCGAGACATCCCCGAGTGCAGCGATGTCTTTGATGGTTTCCCCGCGCGCCTTCAGGCGGGCCAGCGCCTTGGCGCCTTCCACGCGTTGTTCGTGGCGCCGCTGCTCAGCCTCACCTCGTACCTGAGCAAGGTGCTCGGCTTCCCAGCCGTCCACGGCCTGGAGCTTCTGCTCAGCGAGCAGGAACGCGACCATGTCTTCGCGGTTGTCCGATTCCCTTTTCAGCCGTTCCTGCTGGGCTCTGGTCTGCGCTTCGCGGACCTTGCGACGTACGTCGCTACGAGACTCGATCTTGGCCATAGTGCGGACCGTACGGCGGCGCTGTGGGCCGAGTCCAACAGTAGCCCCACATTCGCGCTGATCGAATTTTCTTTCCCTCCACATCGATTGAGCGCTACACGCTCTGCGCTTGTTTGATCCAGTCGCACCCTCAGCGCTGCCGTCCTATCGCGATTCACCGCATTTCGAAGCCACCCAGCGCCCCCGCCGGCATCCAGCCGCCCGCCAGCCAAAAGCCACACACCTCTTGCACTCAGGATCACAGTTCGATAACGATCCCAGGGCTACTGTTGGATTTGACGTGCGTCAAGTTTCTAACGTGCGGCTCATGACGGCCACGCTGCACAAACTCACCGCCGGTGATGGCTACCTGTATCTGATCCGCCAGGTCGCTGCGCACGACACCACCGAGCGCGGACGCAACACCCTCTCCGATTACTACTCGGCCAAAGGTGAATCCCCCGGCCGCTGGGTTGGCAAGGGGTTGGCATCACTGTCGGATACCGGGGTACGTGGCGTATCCCAACAGGTCAAAGACGAGGTCTGGACGGTACCCGAAGGGTCCGAGGTCACCGAGGAACAGATGGCAGCACTGTTCGGGGAAGGGTTGCACCCCAACGCCGTTGACATCGCCAACCATCAGGTAGGTCGAGGCGCACCTGCCCACGTCGCGATCAAGGCGGCTCATCTGGGCCGGCCATTCACCGTGCGCAGCGGGGCGACCGAGTTTCAAAAGGCACTCGCGGTCGCCTACCGCGAGTACAACGCCGAGCACGGCAAGCGATGGAACGCACCCATCCCTGACGAGGACCGTGCCCGACTGCGCACCACCATCGCGCGTGAACAATTCAGCGAGGAATACGACCGCGAGCCCGCCGATGACCGCGAGCTTTCCGGCTTCATCGCGCGCAACTCACGGCTACCTACCACCGCCGTCGCCGGCTACGACATCACGTTCTCACCGGTGAAATCGGTGTCGACGCTGTGGGCCATCGCCCCCCTGGATGTGTCGGCCGCGATCGAAGAGTGCCACGACGCCGCGGTGACAGATTCGTTGGCGTTCATCCAACAAAACGCCGCGTTCACCCGCATCGGTGCCGGCGGTGTTGCCCAAGTGGATACGACAGGCCTCATCGGAACAGCCTTCACACACCGCGATTCGCGCGCGGGTGACCCGGATCTGCACACACACGTGGCGATTTCGAACAAGGTCGCCTACATCGACGCACACGGCGTGCAGCGTTGGCTGGCGCTGGACGGACAACCCCTGCACCGCATGATGGTGAGCGCTTCTGAGCTCTACAACACCCGACTCGAGGCGCATTTGGAGGAGCGCCTCGGGCTGCGATTTCGCTGAGGTCACACCCCCCGGCCGCAACAAGCGACCGATCCGCGAGATTGTCGGCGTCAGCACCGAATTGATGGCGCGCTGGTCGTCGCGACGTCAAGCGATCGAAGCACGCACCGCCGAGCTGTCCAAGCAGTTCCAAGTCGACCACGGCCGCGAGCCCACCAACATCGAGGCAATCGCGCTGGCACAGCAGGCCACACTCGAATCGCGCGAGGCCAAACACGAGCCACGGTCGTTGGCCGAACAACGCCAAACGTGGCGGGTCGAAGCCATCGAAGTACTCGGCAGTCAACGCGCCGTGACCCGAATGATCGGGCAGTCACTGTCAGCGGCCCGACGACGCCGCCGCGCCGCGGTGACACCGGATTGGGTCACCAACCAGGCGCACAAAGCCATCGCTGTCGTCTCGGAATCACGAGCGACCTGGCAGCGCCACCACGTCCTAGCCGAAGCGCAACGCATTGTGCGTGCCACCGGCCATGCCAGCTCGGTCGATCTGGCCGAAAAGATCACCGCCGCAGCGCTCGACGAGCCGATCTCGCTGCCACTGGCGCGCATCAACGATGGCGACCGAGACGAACCAGCGGCGCTGCGCCGCCGTGACGGCACCAGCATCTACACCCGCGACGGCGCCAAGCTCTACACCTCGGCTGCCGTGGTGGCCGCCGAGCGGCGCATCCTGCACACCGCCACTCTCACCGACGGTCGTATCGTCACCGACCAGGATGTCGAGTTTGCGCTGGCCGACTCCGCCGCGCGTGGCAAGAAACTCAACCCCGGGCAGGTCACGCTGGTGACTGAAATGGCCACCAGTGGCCGGCGACTGGCGCTTGCCCTGGCCCCGGCCGGTGCAGGAAAGACCACTGCGATGGCTGCCCTGTCGCAGGCATGGCGCTCATCGGGCGGGCGCGTGATCGGTCTGGCGCCGACCGCGGCCGCCGCAATCGAACTCGGCAACGATCTGGGCGCGTCGACCGACACCCTCGACAAGTACATCAACCTCATCGACAACCCGTCCAACTCGATTGTGCCGCAGTGGTTCGACCAGGTCGATGAATCGACACTGCTCATCATCGACGAGGCCGGAAAAGCCGGGACACTACAACTGGACACCGTCATCGCTCACGCGATCGCCAAGGGCGCCAGCGTGCGGCTGGTCGGAGATGACGGACAGATCGCCTCGATCTCGGCAGGCGGTGTACTGCGCGACATCGCCGCCGAAACCGATGCCCTCACGCTGTCGCAGCTGGTGCGCTTCGTTGCCCCCGAAGAGGGCGCAGCCTCACTCGCGCTACGCACGGGCGATCCCGCTGGCATCGGCTTCTACATCGACCACCAACGGGTGCATGTCGGTGCCGACGAAACCGCCGCCGAGATGGCTTTCACCGCATGGTTGACCGACACCCGCGCCGGGCGCGACAGCCTGCTGCTGGCCCCCACCAACCCCATAGTCGATGACCTCAACGCCCGCGCTCGTACCGCCCGGCTCTCGGCCGCGTTCGCCGACAACCCGCGCTACCGCATCGGCCGCGAAACCATCCTGTCCGACCAACTAGCCGCTTCTGCCGGTGACATCATCCGCACTCGCGAGAACGCCCGCTGGCTGCGCCTGAGTACCACCGACTACGTCCGCAACGGCTACCGCTACGAGATTGTCGAAGTCCACCCTGACGGATCGCTCGACGTGCGCCACCTCGGCACCGACCGCACTTTGACCCTGCCCGCCGACTACGTCACCGAGCACGTCACCCTCGGCTACGCCACCACCATCGACTCCGCCCAAGGACTGACCGCCGGCTACAGCTGCCACGTCGTGGGCGCCGAACACATCACCCGCCAATTGCTCTACGTCGCGCTCACCCGCGGCCGTGAACAAAACCACGTGTATCTGTCGACGGCAGAACATGATCCGCACCGCGTCCTATCTCCCAAGGCAACTCACCCCGACACCGCTGTCGATGTGCTCACCAAGATCCTGGCCCGCGACGGAGCCCAAATCTCGGCCACCACCGCAGAGCGCGTGGCAGCCGATCCATTTGCTCGCCTCGCCGCAGCCGCCGAGATGTATCAAGACGCCGTCGGCACCGCCGCCGAGATTTACGCCGGCCCCCAGGTGATGGCCGTCATCGACGAGCAGGCCGAGACCGTTCATGCCGGCCTGACCGAACAGGCCGCCTGGCCCACGCTGCGCAAACACCTGGCCATCATCGCCGCCAGCGGCGGCGACCCGATCCAGCAACTCACCGCCGCCGCGAGCAAACGCGAACTCGGCTCCGCGTTCGACGTCGCCGCGGTGCTCGACTGGCGCCTCGATGAAACGGGCCGGCATAGCGCCGGAACCGGACCGCTGGCCTGGCTATCAGCCGTACCCAACTCGCTCCGCCGCCTACCCGAATGGGGCGAATACCTCAGCGCACGAGCCACACTCGCCACCGAGCTTGCCGACCAGATCCGCACAACGGCGCGGGCATGGACACCGGCCACCGCCCCGCAATGGGCACGGCCCCTCATCGACGCCGATCCCGTACTGGTTGCCGAGATCGCCGTCTTCCGAGCGGCCTTCCGGGTCGCACCCGAAGACAGCCGACTCCTCGGCGCCGACCAGTACGCCGTCCGCGCCCGCAAGGTTCAACGCGACCTGCAGCAAGCCGCCACCCACGTCATCGGCGCTCGTGTTCCAGCCACCCACCAGTTCGCCGAACTCATTGACTCCATCGATCCGCGTCTGCGTGCCGACAGCTACTGGCCCCAACTGGCCAATCACCTCGCTGAAGCCGCACCCAGCCGCCCCGACCTGGCCACACTCGTTCGTCAGACTGCCGCAGATCGGCCCCTTCCCGACGAGCTGCCCGCCGCCGCCCTCTGGTGGCGGCTATCAGGCAAGCTCAGCCATACCGCGACCCTGGAAACCCCAGACGCGCACCTGCGCCCAGCCTGGATCAGCCATCTCCGCAGCGTCTTTGGCTCCGCCGTCTCCGAAACCATCAGCACCGACCCCGCGTGGCCGGCACTGGTGGCAGCGGTTGAGGCCGCCGACCCCGGCACCTGGACTCCGCGCGACCTGCTCGAGCTTGCCGCCGAACACCTCGCCGACGCTCATGACCATGACCAGACCATCGCGCCCTACCAGTACGCCCGACTCATCACGCACACCGTCGACATGGTCACCTCCGGGGACCCGACCCAGCACACCCATCTTGACGCGCCGCTGCCCGAGCATGCGCCGCTGTCGCCCGAGGAGGAAGAAGAACTTCTCGCCGCGGACCCGTACCACCACTCCTACGAGGTCGACGCCAACCCTGTCCCGGTCGAACTCAACGACGCCTACCACGACGTTGCGGCATTCGACGTCGAGCATCTCGACGCCGCTCCGCCGGCGTCGGACCCCGAACCGGCAGGCGACGCAGAAGAGCTCGGCAGCTTGCGCTTTGAGGATCTCTCACCGCGGCGCGTACCGCCTCCCCTGCTGCCAGCAGCACTGCTCGACATTGCCCAGTTGCGCAGCCAACTGCAGCAGGAATTGACCAACTACGAATCGCTGGCCAGACGAGCCGCGACATTAGACGGCCCACACCTTGACGCCGCCATGCCACGCATCCTCGAAATGCGGGCGGCCGCCGATGCGGACCTTCCGTACTTCCACGCCGTTCAAGAAGTCATCGACCAGTGGGCTGATGCCGACGCCGCATACGACGCCGCCCGCGCCCAAGTCCAATGGGCACAGGAACAACTCGACAGTCTGCGAGCCCAGCCCGATGCCGATCCGCTCGACATTGCCCCCGCACAAGCCGATCTAGACCTTCGCCGCATGACCCTGCCCAGCGTGTCCCCCGCCGAGAGGTTCTACCCCGCACTCACTGCCGCAAAGGAAGCGCGCGCCGCCGCCGCCGGCGGAGCGGACAATATCGTCACCCACGCTGACGCTGACAAAGTCATCGCCGCTGCCACTGAAGCCGACCGATACGACCAGCTCGCCCTCCGGCGCCGCTGCATCGACCTGCGACGTGACCTCGACCGGGCCGAGCTCGCCGCAGCCGCGGCCTACGCTGCGGCCGATCATCGCCCCGCCGAGCACGTTTTGGCCCAGCAGAGCCAACTCGATATCGAACTGCGCCTTCTGACGGTCGCCGGACACCGCAGCGGCCAACCCGTCCTGCGGCTGGCTGAGCCAACCCCCGACACCCCCGAACATGCGGCGATCGCCAACCTGGCGCGGATGCCATTCACCGTCAGCGTGGTCTCAGCTGCTCCCAGCGACGAACTCATCGCCGCATTCGAAGCCATGCACACTGCCGCTGAGACCGCCGGGCGCCGCCTGTACTGGTGCGCACCCGGTGAAACCCCAGACGACCGCACCACACTCAGGCACGACGGGGCTGACTCCCTCGGCCATCTCCACGAACGCCTGACCATCGGCACCTGGCACGCAGACGCCGGCGACATCCTCATCGTCGACAACACCGCTGCCGCCGACCCCGCCAAGCTCGCCGATATCGCCGAACACGCGAACCAACAGCAGGCACGCCTCATCCTGCTCGACACCACCGCGCCGACGTGGCCACCCCAACCCAGTGCCGCAGTCCTGCAACTGCTTCGCACAGATCTGCCCTGGACCATTACCGCCGGTCAAGGTCCAGCCGGCAGTGAGAAGCTCAGCCCGGCCACATCCAACGCGCCAGACCTGCAACCCGTGCTCGCCCAAGCCGAACGACTCAATCCCACAATGCTGACCGACGGGCTCGCGGCGGCGTTAACCAAACGCACCGACATGCGCCGCCTTCATCGACGAGCATTCGACGCCTTCCAGGCAAGCTCCTGGATGCGCGCCCGGACGCAGAGCCAGGAACGCAGTCGTGAGCACGGACACGACATCGACCCCTGATCGGTGACAGAGTCCTCAACCGCGGATCGGGCGTTACTGCTGGACATTGAGTTTGGAGACTGACCATCATCGCGATATGCCAGTCTTGGTGCCCGGCGGCCAGCAACGCGACAAACACAGGCCCTACACGCCCTACAGCGGCCTGCTCTACACCGACGACGGACGGCCATACATGGCCGAAAGCGCCCCACACCTGCTCATCTCGGCGCCGACGCGAACAGGCAAGACGCGCAGGCTGCTGTCTTGCGCGGCCGTCGTACACCCCGGCCCCGCTGTCTGTGTGTCCAGCAAACCCGACTTGGCAGAACTGGTTATGCAGCGTCGATTCAGCGGGCCGGTCGGAGTGATCGACCTTCGACCGACGAAAGCTGTTGTCTGGCCGCAAAATGTACGCCAACTCGTCACGGACCCCACAGGAGCCATCACCAGTGGCGATGACGCCCTCACGGTGGCTGAGACAATGCTGGCTACCTCCGGTGTGGGCTTCGGTGGGGCTGCCAGCGGCCAAAGCGTCGCTGCTGGTGGACTCTGGGAAATTAGTGCTGCCCCACCATTGGCGTGCTTGCTCTACGCCGCCAGCCCTCTGGGCAACAGCCAAGGTATGCCATGGGTGCTACGAGCCGTCGGAACGCGCGGTGACGACGAGGACGATGAAGCCCACGCCGGCGAAGTCGATTACCCCTCGTGGGCGACGGCATACTCGCTGTGCGAACATGCCGATCTGCGCGAACCACTCATGGAACTGATGACCATGGACAGCCGCCTGCGTGACAGCGTGACAATCACCATGAAAAAGGCCACCACACCGTGGGTTCGGCTCGGACTGATGAACAAGAACAGTGACCCCTTCAGCGTGGCTGACCAGATCAGCATCGAATCGTTCGACGTCTCCATGCTCGATGATCCCCATGCCACCCTGTTCGTCATCGCGCCCAACAGCGGCACGGTAGCCGGCGCCGCGGTGGCACTGATCGACTCCATCGTGCAGTACTTCCGCAAGAAAACCGACCAGCACCAGTTAACGCACCGTCTACTCCTTGAGCTTGACGAGGTGTGCAACAGCTGCCCGCTGCCCTCACTACTGAACTACGTCGGCGAATCGGCTGGCCTCGGCGTCAACATCATGGCAACCGTGCAGTCGACCAGCCACTTCGACGTGGTGTTCGGCCCGAAATACGCTGACGCACTGCGAGATATGTTCCCCGGCACGCTCATCATGTACGGCTCACACGAGCGGCACTTCCTCGAACAGGCCTCCGATTGGTTGGGTCTGGCGACCCGGCGCACCGAATCCTACGAACCAACGAGCGGAAGCCGAGGACAATCCTCAGTCTTCGGAGCCCAGATCGACTGGCAGGACTTTCTGCCCCAGAACCGCGAAGAAGCACACCTGCTCGCTCGCGGTGAGCCGGGACAGCGAGTGCACATCCCCGACTGGGAAGACTTCCTGCAGATCTGGGACCGCGTGGTCGAAGAACGTGTCAAACGCACCCGACGCCGAGCGTGAGGCCCCTGCCCTCCACCGGGCCGGGCATGGTTCCATAGGTTGCCGCCACCGAGGGTGATGTCCGTGGTCCGGCGGCGGCAGCACTAGAAGGGAACCACGCCGGTGACGGATGTCGAGACGCTGCTCGCGAAAGTATGGAATCCGACCACGCGATCACACGCTGAGGAAGCCTGGCGCTGCTACAACGCCGGAGCCATCAGGGCCAGCATCACCGCCACATGGACCGCAATCACAGCTGACATCATCGCCAAGATCGGCCGCCTGGCCGATGACTCCGACGGAGAAGCCAAGTCGATCCAATCTGCAGTGGAACACGCACAGGCACAAGGGCTCTCAACAGAGGGCGTCCGATCTATGCAGACCATCGAGAACCAATTACTCGACAACGCTGTACAACTGGAACTTCTCGATCCCATCGACAGGCGCGCACTGGAACGCATACGCGAAGACCGCAACCTCTGCGTCCACCCGTCCCTGCGGCCGTTCAACGAAGTTTTCGCCCCACAGCCCGAAGCGGCCCGCGCTCACCTCGCCATCGCACTAGATGTCCTACTGATCCAACGCCCCACACAAGGCCGCAAAATCGTTGAGTCTTATGTCGAGTTCACGTGCTCGCCGGCATTCGTCCCCAGCACCGCCCACATCCAGGCGACCTACCTCGACCGCGTACGTCCAGCTACACGCCGCAACCTGGCTGCCATGGCAGCCAAACACGCGCTCCTCGAACTCAACCCCGCCGATCGTATGGATCCGACCAGCTATGCCGATCGCTCCGCCACCGTGCTGAAGGCATTCGCAGCACGTGAACGAGAGCTTGTGCGTGGGGAACTTTCGCTACTTCGGGACCGGTTCCGAGAGGCCAGCCCGGATTGTCAACGACGTGCCCTCAGCCGCCTCGGTGATCTAGACGCGTTCTGGGACATGACAGACGGCCCGCTCGCCGAACATCTGAACAACCTCGTCGGCGAGAAGATCACGACACCCAGTTACGAACCTTTGCTCAGCCGGACCGCGACGACGCTGTCGCTCGTCGCCATTGAATCCGTCAGAGACCGGCTCGGCCAACTCGAAACACAGTTCAATCGACTGTCATCGCACCAAAAGGTGAACGTCATCGACGCGAGACCAGACTCCTACTTCGTTCCGGCGATCATCAACCTCCTGGCAGATGCCGGGTCCTACCGGTTCGCTGAGACCGTCGGGCAGCTACTCGTCGAGCACGCTGCCTTCCTCACGATGCACGACCTTGAATCCGCGCTCCAGGCATGGGCTAGCAACGACCAGTGCTGGCGCGCCGGTCTGATGCCCGAGGCGGCGGTGAACCTACTGGCCGACACCCATCACCTCGGACACGACCGGGCCGGCGCCTTCACAACATTTCTCGATGCTGTTCGGCAACAAGTGGATGCGGACGAAAAATACTACAACTACCCAGAGCTTGCCGCGGCGCTCGACAACCTCTCGTACGGGTCAGGAACTTGAGTGCGCGCTGTTGCGGTAACCGCTGCGGTGTACGGGGCCGAACCCGAGGGCCAATGGCACAGTCAGCAGATTCTTAGAGAAACTTCAAGGTCGCGGCATGAAGAACGTTGCTCAGCCGTACCTACGATCCCACACTATGACCGCAATCGACGTTCCGCCCGCACCCCACTTCCTCGACCGAATCCTCAAGCCCTACGGCAATATCGACAAGCGCTTCGCCTGGGACTGGTTCGCGCGCGACCTGGCCGAGCGTGAAGCCGCCAACATCCGAGCGATCATCGCCGCCGCAGGTATTGACGCAGAAGTTCCTCCCAACCCGGCCGATCTAGTAATCAACCATATTCCCACCGAAGTATTGACGTTTCTCTGGCGGAACGAATGCCACGACGAGGCGGCCAGATTCGCGGCTGACATCTGGGTGCGCGTACGGGGCCAAAGCCGATGGCCCACTGACGTATGGATTGACGTGTTGGACTTCACCATCGCGCCTGACGGCTGGAGCGACGAGCATCGACATGACTTCTTTGCACGCGTAAGAAAGATCGCTGGGCGATAGGCGCTGACGCCGGGTTCCCACCCGTCATCCGCCGCCCTCGGTCCAGTACCGAGTCCTGGCCCAATGCCAAATGGGATAGGTGAGCGTCGGTGCCGACGGCGAACGGTTCCCACGGCTGGTGACCGCCAGAGATGTTCTCGTCGTGTATCAGCTCGTCTGCTGCTGCTCAACGTGTCTGGGCACGCGGGCAAGCTGTTGGATCGGTTGGTCGTGGCCGTTAGGCCACACCCACCTGAAGGTGACCGTATCGACGGCCACCCCGTTACCCTCCTCGTCCCAGACGCTGAACTGCCTGTCAATGAGGTTCTCATCGGACACATCATCGATCCTGGGGTACAAGGGAAGTCCCCAGTGGTGCCACACGAATTTCTCGATGGCCTCGCGGACATTCTCGGTCAGGAGGTTGAGCTTCACGATGTGTCGCTCCGATGCTGTGTCGGCGACCAAGGCGCCTCGGCGAGGACCTTGCACCGAAATGTAGGAACCCGGTGCGAAATAGGCAGTTTCGGTGATGGTGTGGGAGTCTGATCGCGCGGTGGCACGCAGCTCGTCGCCAACTGACCGCGTGAGGACAGCTTTGAGCCGCCCGTCGGGTAGGAATTCAACACGGGTGAAACGTGCGCGGCTGCCGTCGGCGAAACACACTAGGGCGTCATCGAAAGTCGTTGGCTCCGTTGATGTATGGCTGGAATCGAAGTTATCCGTCAATGTTCCCCTCTTAACTGGTGAGCACGATCAAATGGCGTTCAAGGATGGCGGTAGGGCGATCTCGGCCGCATCGACCACAGTGGAGACGGCGATGCGCATGTCATCGAGGGTGACGGTGCGGATCGCGTCGAGGTCGGCGGTGGCCAGGTCGATACTGCTGTCTTCGATGAGGCGGTGCTTCATTTTTCCCGTGGCTCTGTCCAGCACATTGCGCACGAACCGGCCGTTGTTGGCGATGTCGGCCAGTGTGAATCCTGCGGTGTCGGGGTCCCTGAAGCCCCCCTCTGAGGCGGGAGTGGCGCACAGCCAGGCCGCTATACGCGCGAAATGCTCGCGGGCATCCTCGGCGAGCGTCACTTTGGATGAACGGGCGAATACGTCGGCGATTTCCACAAGCTCTGTGGGACTGTAGGAGTCGAATTCCAGTCGGTGCGGGAAGCGGCCGCGCAGTCCAGGATTGGCAGACATCATGTACTTCATTGGCTGGGCGTAGCCAGCCAGGAAGATGATGGTGTCTCGTCGGTGGTCTTCGGCGAAGGTCATGATCGTGTCCAGTGCAATTCGGCCGAAGTCACGCTCGAGGTCCTCTTTGAACAGGGTGGGTGCCTCGTCGATGAACAATGCTCGGCCGAGTGCCTCGTTGAGGACCTTGGAGGTCTTTTCTTCGGTGGCGCCGATGTGTGCCCCGACCAGATCTTGACGTTTCACCTCGATGAACCCAGGGTCGTCGAGGATTCCCAGCCCGAAGTACATCCGGCACATGATGCGAGCGATGGATGTCTTGGCGGTCCCGGGCGGGCCGGTCAGGACCGTATGCAGCGATCCCTGGCTGTCGCTGGTGTCGATGCCGCGCTGGGCGAGAATCTGGTCGTAGCGCTGTATGTTTCGCAGTTCGAGCACGTGGGCTTTGACGTTGCGCAACCCGACGAGGTTCATAAGATCAGCCTCAGCCTCAGCCAGGATGGTTTCAGCGGCCTGCTGTTGTTGTTTGCGTTTCAGGTCCGCTTGGCTGGGGCCGGATTCCGGATTCCAACGATCCACGCGCGCGGCAATTGCCTCGGCGGTGGTGACGATGGGTCCGTAGGTTTGGTCACGCAGTGCTTGCTGTGCACCCGGCAGGAGCTGGCCGTCCACGCGGGCAGACTGGAGATGGGTTCGTGCGGCAGCTTCGTCGTTGAGGCTGCGGTGGCACAATCCCTGGTAGAAGTGGGCGTCAGCGATGATGGCAGGCACGCTGGGGTCGGCACCGCCGTCGGTCAGTGGTGCCAGCAGGGCCAGTGCCGATTCAAATTGGCCGAGGCTTGTGTGTGCGATGCCGGCGAGCAGCGCAATGGCGTCATCGAGGACGCTGGGTCGCTCGTTGTGGGTCCGTGAACTCCAGGCCACTACATCAGTCCACCGTCGGGTGACGAAATGCAGTGTGGTGCCAACAAAGGTGTGCACCACTGTCTGGCGGGGTTCAACCGATAGGTCGATGTCGTCGAGGGTCTTCTCAGCGGAGTCGTATTCACCAGCGGAGATCAACGCCACGGCGTGGGCTAATGCCAGCCCGACCGGCGTCGTCGGATACAAGTCGAGGTAGCCAGCGGGTGCGGGCACCACCGGGCACAGCGCTCTGTCGTCCAGCCCAATCCGCCTGGTCTCGCGGTGCAGTGTGGAGCTGGTGTGCAGCGCCGTGCGCAGCGTTGAGACTGACACGTCGCCTGCCGCAGCGCGTCCCACCCATGCGTCGCACATGCCCGGATCGGCTTCGGTAGCGCGCTCGAACGCGCGCAACGCTGTCGCGGGATCAGGCTGTCCGCCGTCCCCTAGCAGGCCCAGAGCTGCGATTCCCTGATCCAGGTAATCGCGGGCGTATTCCGATGCGTTCACTTCTGGTCACCTTTGCGCTTCGCTGGAGTGTTGGTGCCTGGTGGCCGGCGCAGCGTCCCCAATTCTAGGGCCGCTCCGTCAGCGCTGGACTCGTCAGTTCGGTGCCGCTCGATCGGCGGGGCTTCGACGCCGGTGGGTACAACGTCGCGGGCACCGGAGCGATCCCCGTCATGCCGCGAACGTCGCGCCGCTGACTGCCGCGATCCGAAGGTCTCGTGCTCACCCGCGGGCTGCGAGGTGCCTTCGGTTGCGTGATGGCGGTCGGGATCGCGCCGGTCGGGTCCCGAGGATGCCTGCGGACGTTCGGGCGACGGCCCTGACGACGACGCCGGTTTGCGTTCCTGCTTGTTCTCTTTGTGCTTGCGGACCGCATGCACCGTCGCGCCGACAGCGGCTGCTGGAAGTGCCACCTCCGGGGCTAGGACCTTGGTAGCCGTACCGACCGCGGCCCGCGTGCCTGTTGCGGCGGCGGCGGACTCCGCTGCGCCGGACCCGCTCGCAGCTCCCTGGACCGCTGTGCGGGGAAGTAACCGCTCGCTGACCCACTTTCTGCTCACCCGGGTGTTAGGCCGTGGCTTGAATGTGTCGAATCCTGGCGCTGAAGACGCGGATTCACTGGCGGCTTCCTCGCTCGCGTCGCCGTCCTCGCCGCCTTGGCGGCCGAAGCGCTTGCGTGCCTTGCCGAACATTCCGCGTGCCTCGTCGACGCCGTCGCGAGCCTTGTTGTAGTGGTCCCGCGATCTGTCGGCTAGTCCACCGGCGGCGCCGCGAATGGTGTGGCCGATCGTGCCGATGCCGTCGGTATGGAACTGTTTTTCGATGAAGCGGAACAGCACGAGCGCTACGACGGCCGCCAGCATGACGATCAACATTCGCGGCATCACGCTGATGGTGCCCGTGCCCAACGTAGTGGTGGTCAGCGCGAAGCCCAACCACACCATCACGATTCCGAGAAACGCGGTATAGACGGCGAGCTCAACAGCGTGCAGGAGGAGCTGCCAGGCGCTGTGCTTGGCGTAGGACATGGCTCGGTCTGCGAGTCCACTCATCCCCACCATGAACGCGGGCCCGACAACAGTGCCGAAGTAGGTGGCCTTCAACCCCACCAGGAAGTTGGTGATTGAGACGTACCAGAGGAATATCGACAGGCCCAGGCCGGCGCAGCAGAACAGGAGTGCTGGAACGAAGTCTCCCCCGCCCAGCTGCTGAGCATGTGCCAATGCCTGTGGGGCGCCGCATCCACCCTGGTTGATGCCGCGCATGGCCCATGCTGGTCCAGGGCCAGCGCCGTTGGCTGACATCACCGCACGAGACCAGGCGTCGGCGCATCCTCCGATGTCGTCGATGACCATGCCAAAGTTGACGACCTGCACGGGATGGCGGACTCCGGAGGTGATCAGTTCACCGATCAGGGCATTCTGTTGTGCGTCGAGGGATTGGCCTGGGGCATATGGGTGCCCACGGGTCGCTTGGGCGATCGCGAAGCCGGTTTCGCGGCCCATCGCGAGAAGGCCGTGCTCGCTGTAGAGTTCGCCGATCGGGTCGGCGAACACAGTGAGCAGCAGGACGGTGAAGAGGGCGCCGGTGCCGATCAAGGCCCAACCCCGGCCTGCTCGTCCCCGCAGAATGTGAAGGCCGCCGATCACGACGCACAATGTCACCGTGATGGGTCCCAGGTAGAGCTGATTGGCCACGGTGGTAACGGCGTTGTAGACGGGCCGTGCGATAGAGGCGATCAGCACCAGCCATTTGGTGGACAGTGCGAAGCGCAGCAGCCACAAGCTGGTTCCCACCATGAAGATGTAGATGCCGACAGTGCTGGTGATCCACCACGCCGCGGTGGAGTGGGTCAGCCCGGTTTGGAGGACCTCGGCAGTCCACTTCATCCAGCTGACCGGATCCAGCAGTGAAATTTCCTGACCGTTATTGAGAGCGGCTTCGGGTGTGCTGACCATGGACACGAAGTAGGCGGCGATCGGCACGCCGTAGCTGTCTCGAATACCTGTCCAGCCCAGAGCTGCCGCCCCGGCTGAGGCGGTCGCAGCTGGAGCGTTGACGACCGACCACAGCGCCAGGGTGTGCGCGATGGTGATGACGGTCGCGATGCGTCGGGCTTTGGGATTGCTGGCCCACCAGTAGGCCAGCCGATCGGTGCGGGGCGCCGTGGTCATGCTGCCGCCTCATTGTTGGGAACGTCCACAAGAGGTGTGCTGTCGAAGTCGGCGGCCAGTTCGGCAAGGGGTGCGCCGAAGAATTTCGCGCGGGCGAACCGGCGGAACTCGTCGACGATGAACCCTTCTCCGCGGCGGTGAGGGTCGACGTAGCCGATCTCGTCGTCGTCACCGGTGAGAGTGGTGTTTGCCGGGCTGGTGTCCTCGGTGTAGGACTGCAGCACATCCGGGTATTGGGCGGGGTCGATACCGGCCCATGCCAGCGTCTGCTCGGCCAGGTCGGGATCAGTGAGGCGAAACAGCCATTTCTGGGTGATGAACTTGTCGCCCATGCGTGCCAGATGGCGGAAGTCCTGAGTGATCAGGGTAATGCCGGTCGCATGCTTGCGGCCCTGCGTTGTGATGCGTTGTGCGGCACGGGCGCCGGGTGGGTAGGCGAGCAGTTCGGCGCACTCTTCGAAAATCATGCTGCCGTACACGTCGCGTCGCTGGAAGAGTTGGTGTTGTTCGAGGTCGACGATGAGGCCGTACATCGCCATGCCGGCGACCTGTCGGGTGGTGAGGTCTAACCCTGCCCCGCCCTTCATGGCCGATTGAATCTCGTCGGCGTTCGGCAGCGCGAGGTTGCGGGTGAGCCAGATCGTCACCTGGGAGTCGCCAGTCAAATACGGCTGGCGTGTCGGATCAAATAGCGCCTGGGTGTAGTACGAGGAGGCTGCGGCTTCCAGCAGGATCAGTAGTTCGTTGTCATGCGGATTGGGTTGTCTGCGTAGGTATTCGATGAGGTCGCGCATGCGTCGGATGCCGTTGGCTTCCCGGTTGTCTGGGCGCAGGGCTACCTCGAACTCGGCGCGCAGCCGACTGCGAGCGTCGACTCCGATCATGGGCAGAACATGATCGGCGGCTCGTGACCCCGCCTCTTCATAGGGGAAGATGATCAGCGGGTCGAGCGACATGTCTGATTTGGTTGGATCAATCACGCGGACGACATCGTCGCCAGCGCTGCGAAACGCTTTGGCCCATTCCCCGTGTACCCCAGGGTCGAAGATGCGCAGCTGTGCCCGTCGGATCATCAGCTCGAAGGCAGATAGCTTGGTTCGATTGGATTTTCCGGATCCGGGCTCCCCGACGACGCCGAGCCCGGTGTTGTGATCCCTGCGGGCGCATCCCTCCGGATCGTGCAGGATGATTCTCTGGCGGGATGTGTTCTGGTTCAGCGCGAGTGGGCTTCCGGTCGAGTTGCCGCAGTCATCGCTGACAAATGGCAGGAACCTCGACCAGCGGTGCGCGGTTGTGGGATTGCGGAACTGGTCGATCGGGCTGGAGGTTTCACTGCCGGGGTTGAACGATTTCCACAGAACACGGTGTGAACCACGCCGCCGGCTGAAGGCGATCGACACCGAGTCGAGCTCTTGGCGAAGCTGCTTGACCGCATCCTCGACGACGTCGAGCGATCCAGCACCGATCGCGATGATCGTTGAGCTGTCGACTTCACGCTCAGTCGGATTGCCGTTGAGCTCGCCCGAATAGTCCATCGTGCCGTCGAGCTTTTCTTTGAGCTTCTCGTCGTCGGCCTCGTCGCGCCGTGCCGCACGCTGACGTCGCTGATCGCGGATGTTCTTGGCGTTGCGCCGGTTAGCGGTAAGCGCTTGGTCAGGGGTAGCCACATTGACGTGCTGTAGCCAGTCGACGACAGCAGGAGTCTCGACGTTGTCAAGAGCCCGAAGATAGGCTGCACGGGGAAACCGCAGGCCGTATTTGGGGAACGATTCGACGGACAGCAGCGCCTGATAGCTGACCGGCCCGGTCAAATTCTGGTTCTCGTCGAGTTCCTGCACTCGTAGGACCGACCGACGACTGGGCCACCAGCGCCGCAACCGTTCTCGGCTTGCGCTCTCATCGAAATCCCAACGGCCAAACATGAAGCCGGCCAACTCGTCCGGGCCCGACCTGGCATCCGGCAGTGGCTCTGTAAACACGCCGCGCAGTGTGTTGTGACGGTGATGCCACAGAATTTGGGACGGGGTAGCCGCAGTGAAGTGGAACTCGTCAGGCAGCGCCGAGACGATCTCACTGGCCAGCGCCGCGTAGCCGTGAACCGACTCCTCGGAGTCCGGGTCACGGCCAATGAGCCAGGTGGCGAGCTTTTGGACTTTGCCGACGGCGGTACGGCCAAGCCGGCCCGCGTCGACCGGCATGGTCATCCAGAACAAGCGATCCTGCGGCCCGATCCCTTCGCCCGTCTGTAGAGGATCAGCGACGATCGGCGTCCACGCTTCGCGCGAGTACAGCGCCCACGACGACTGCTCGCCATGACGTCCAACAATCTTGTCGAGGATCGCTGCCTGGTCGGCGTCAGCGACCAATCCATACAGCAGGCTGCCCGAGGCCAGGTTGCGGCCCAAATTGCGGTGCGAGGTCGCTGCGCGCTCGAAGATCGACATCGGACGCAGAGTCGTGGCCAACCCGTGCACGAGGTAGTCGGCGTATACACCCGAGTTCGTGAACCGCAGGTTGCCGACAACCCTCGTCGGTGGATCCAGGGTGGGATCAACGCGAACCACGGTGTCTCCTCGTTGATGGACTCGGACCTGTTGATCGGCCAATCGGTGACCGTTTCGAGGACTCCCGCGTGCGCACCGACGTCGCCACCGGCCGACACAGAACCGCATTGACGAAGAACTGTGTGCGGGTCAGCAAATCGGGGCGCGCCTTGGGCAGAAGAAACCGCAAGGTGACCACTAAGAGAAACGTGCTCAGTGAAGTGATACCGAGAACCATCAACAGATGGGGTGACTGCTGGTTGTGACGTACCCACAACAGCGTTGGCGTCATGATGATGGCGATGACGGCAAGCTCAGGCCACCGGTACGGACCGCCCGGGAGCTGGTTGCCTTGCGAGGACTCCCCCGCCCAGATGGGAACGTCTCGGATACCGGTGTAAATGCGTGCGTTGTCGCCCGAACTCGGGGCTGTTGGCTTGGTCATTATCCGGCGTAGATGCTGGGCGTGTAGCCAGTCCGGTCACGGACCTCCTGCACACCCATGTCGCGGAACGCGACTGCGTTGTAGATCAATACCGAGAACAGGATCCCGCCGAAGAACGTGGCGATACCGGCGCCGATACCGACCTTCCATGAGGTTCTGAGCCCGATAATGATGCCCAGGGCCATGGCCCCAAGCCCGCCCAGAATCACCACGTAGCTGAACATCTCTTGGCCGAGTCCTATAATCCCGCCTGCGGCCTGAACGTTGGCGTCCATCGTGACTAATCTCCTTTTTCTCGTGCTGATCTGGGTTGCGACGTTTCTGGAATGACGACCCGTTGGCCGAGCAATGCGACGAGGACCAGCTGCGCGCAGACCATGGCCACCAGTAGCGGCCGATCCAAATTTGACTGTGCTTCAACTGCCCGGAGCGTGTCGCCGACCACCGACCCGATCATGTTCATGTGGTGCAGGCCTCCTCTACTTGCCGCTGCCGTTAGCGCTGGGCGTGGGTGGCTCGGGGTCGGACTCGGCCAGCGCAGGGACCGCATCCAGTGCCGCAACAAACCAGCTCCCTCCGGTCGCGCGAATCGTGAGCGGATAGGACAGGTCATAGGGGGTGTAATCGGCGGACCGCGCCGAAACAGTCACCCGCACAGACAATGTGGTGTTCTCCGGTGCATCGTCTGGCGGATTGGTGATCGCCTGCACGCCGGTAACAGTGGCGCTGGCGTAGGGATTCTTTACAGGTCTCAGGCGGGAGTCGGTTGTGATGTAGCGATCGAGACTTCCGGTGGGCCGGCATGGCACCTGCGTCCCTTCGCCGGTCCCACCGACGCAGGGATTATTCGATAGATAGGCGCCGATGAATCCGGCCAGCATCACAGCTAGCGGATGTGTGGAGGGAATGTTGACCGGATAGCCCAATTCGACATCGACTCCGGCGGGAGGCTCGTCAACGTAGGCCAAATTGTCCAGGGCGCGTACGGCATCCCCGCCATACACTCCGACGGGGATCTGGTAATACAGCCGGACCGGTGATGCGCTCGGATATGCCTGAGTCGTCACCCCGACCAACACGCCGTAGGTCCGCAGATTAGCGCGATCGGGCCCGTGACGCCGAGCGTATGCCGACGGATTGCTGACCATCATGGATGGTGTTGAGGGCACCGTCAGTTTGGCTGCGTTGGGAAAGCACCGCGACAAGTCGGTACCTTGGGCGCTAGCAGCGGTGAGATACGTTGTCACGCAGTCAATCGCGAACGATTTCACCAAGTCCGAGGAATTGATCGTCTTATCAGCAATCTCGGCGATCGGCGGTGGCGGATCAGGAAAAACCCAGCCCAGTACAGTGTTGGCCCCGCTAATTGACGACGTCACTATCAGAACGCCCAGAATGATGCGACCTGCGCCCCGCGTGCCGACGGTCAGCCGCCGCTTCCAGACCTTGTTGAGTTTCGGCATGGCAGTTCACTTCACCTCGTGCCCAATGATTTTGATGCTGCTGATGGCGAACTTGCCGTCGCTGGGATGTGGTTGGTCGTCTCCGTTTCCGAACACAGGATCGGTCGTAGCGGGCAGCCCAGGGCCACCGAAGATCGGCGCGAATATGTCGTTGCCCGGCCCAGCGGCGGCTGGTGTGGTTGGCGGTGCCACCAGCGGTGGACGGTTCGTCTCTTGGATCAGGACGGTCACCACCGATGCCAGCGGACGCGGCACCGGCATTACCGCCTCACCGTGTGCGTTGCCGGTGTCTTGCGGCTTGAGTGTGTTGGCAGTGTCGTTGAACAGCCATTGCAGACGCTTGACCACCCGGTACTGCGGCCAAGGGTCGGCCTGGTCAGGAGCGTTGGATTTGCTCACCGCTCCCGGAACGATCGAGACTGCCGTGATCACCGCAGGCCGATCCAAGGTCAGCGTCAGCATCTCACCAGGCACCGCACTGGCGCACACCCAGGGAGCGTTCGAATGCGGATCGGCAAGCAGCTGCGCCGACGTGGAGCCCGGCAGCTTGTCACACGGCGACGTAGCAGTGAACCGCAACGGGCCATCGACAGCGGCGGGAGGCGCCGACGGCGGTGGTGGCGGCACGGCCGGCTTAGCGACTGCACTGGGCGCCGGTGGTGGCGGCGGGTCCTCGCGAGAGAACACCGAGCTGGCCACCAAGGTCACAATCGTGGCGACGACCGCGGCCGCACCGAAACCTCCGGCCACCCAGGGATTGAACCGGCGGCCCTCGGAGCCCACTTCGTCCTCATCGACCTCGGGGTCCTCGTCGGCTCGCTCGACCTCGATGCCACTGTGATCTGATTCGACATCTCGCCCAGCCGCCTCAACCGACTCGTCTGGCCCCTCGATCAACTGCTGGTCATCGTCATCACCGGACCATTCGTCACCAGCGACGCCGTCGTCCTCGCCGTCATCGAGGTCGCTGAAGTCGTCGTCGGCCTCGGTGGGCTGGCCCATGCTTTCGCGAATCTTGGTGATCCACGCCGCCTCCGCGCGAGGCAATTCAGATTGGCTCACCGACGCACCTGCCCGTGGTGTGCGAGCGCCATGCGGTCCTCGTTGCAGAGAATCTCAGTGACGGGCTTGCCCCACGCCAGTGATCCAGCCGACGTCAGGGAGCGAAGACCCCGTTCATCGCCGATCACAAGCGGCACCTCGACGGAGGCCGACTGCGCAGGCCGCGACGCGACCACGGCTGCCGACGGTGTCGGAAACAGATGAGAGGGCGCAACTGACTGCTCGGTACGCGCCGTCGCACGATGCCATCGCCACCAGCGCAAAGCCACGATCACAACGGCTACCGCTACCAAGACCGGCCAAAACCGCAGCACGAGATCCACCACGACGAGCACCGCGACGGCGGCCATTGCGCAACCCATCGCCACCAGTGACAACAGCATCTTCATCGTCGACTCCTCGCTCCCCACTCCTCGGATAGTCAGCTTTGCACGCAACCGTAGTCAGGTGTAGTCGATTATGTCGACAACTGTGGACGACTTTGGTTGATTATGGTTAGTTTTGGGCGGTGGACAAACCCGAGAATCTCGCCGACCCAGCGCCCCCGTCTGGCCCCGCCCGCCTCGATTTCTTCGTGCGCAGACGGTCCGCCCAGATGCGCATCAGCCCTCGTGAGCTGGCGCGCCGCGGCGGCCCCAACCGGACAACCCTGCACAAGGCAATAAATGGAACGGGCCGACTGCGGGAATCAACTCTGACTCGCATCGACACCGCGCTGGGCTGGGCAGAGGGCTCGGCAGCACGGATTCTCGCCGGAGGAGTGCCCGAAACCCGCATGGCCGCAGTCCAGACCGATGAACTGGTCACCACCGTGATCAGCGCGGCGTTGACCATGCTCGGCGACGCCACCGACCTGCTGGTCAACACTCAGACCCTGCTGCAAGAACTGGTGACCGACGACGAGCCCCACGTTGCTGTTACCGGGGGTGCATAGGAGTGTCGACCGCGATCTATACCTTCGCTGAAGAACGCCGCGCGTGGATCGCCGCCCACGCGGGGATCTTCCTCTTTCAGAAGCGCCGCGCAGAACTACTCGGCAAGGCTATTCGCGCCCGTGATCGCCAGCGGCTCGGCGTACGGCCCGACCCTCACGACGACGACGTGACACCGCCCCTGGTCTTCCGTCAAACCTCAACCGCCACGGGAGGGTTCGAGACAGCCATCGTGGTGGCGTGCGCCGTCGCAGCCCCGTTGGCCTGGCCGCTGGGGCGGCTCCTCTACGGGTGGATCACCACGTTGATCCCCGATCGACTGCTTGGCTATCCCATTCCAGCGCTGCTGGGCACCGCGGCACTGTGCGGACTACCGCTCCCGCTGTTCTATGACCCTTCGCCCAGCGTGTGGGCCGTCGTTGTCACTCCGTGGCTGCTGGCACAACTGCCGGCGGTGTTTCTCGCCGCCGGGCTCTATGGCGTCCTGGAGGGCTGGCTTGCCGTCGATGGTTCCAGCCACTGGTGGCCCCTGACTCCCGTCGCCGCGCAACTCGACGACGATCTGTTTCTGGGCGGCCGCGACGTCGCCATGCCCACAATCCTCGACCCCCCGGACCGTGCCGTACCAGCGCGACGCAACCCGCTGTCCATGCCACGCATCAGCACGCCCGCCATCCGCTGGATTCCCTTGCTCGTCACCGGAATCCCAATCACGCTCGGTATCACCTGGTACCTGTGGCAGGTTGCCGCAGCGCTGCTCTCACTGCCTTCAGAACTTCTCCAAACCAACTACCCGCCTGCCAGCCCCTACCTCTAGCCCAACGCCCCCAAACACCGGTTGAGGGACGCGGAGAACTCAACAAGCAAGCCAGTCACCGCATTTCACGCAACCCCACCACCCTCAGAAAAGGCGCCCTATCCATGTGGAGCAAAGTATTCGGATCCAGCGCTGCAGCTGAACTCAGACGAGCCCGCATCTTCTTCTGGGCCGTCATCCTGCTGTCCAGCGCTACCTCCATCGCAGGCAACGGTGCACACACCTGGGTAGCTACCGATGTCACCATTCCTCGTGAGCTGGCCACCGCCGTCGCGGTGGCACCACCGGTTTTTCTCATTCTCTGCATCGAAGGCATTGCTGCTCTCATCCGTACCTTGTACCAGGCGACGTGGCTGTTCTGGGCGAACGTCGTCATGACGGCGATCCTGGCGATCTTCGCCTGCGTCCTCTCCTTTGAAGCATTGCGCGACTTAGCAATCGGCGCAGGAATCCCCCGTGAAATGGCGTTCATGTGGCCCGTCATCGTTGACGTGGCCACCGCCATTGCCACATCCTCCGTCGTCTACTTGTCACGATTCCGCGAAGGTCGGCTACCCGACGTGAACGTCGAGCAGAACATCGAGGAGCCCGACGAACTGTCGGATCCTTCAGATAACGAATCCAGCGCGACCACCATCACACTGCGTGAGGAACACGCTGAACGTGCCGCCACCATCCGCTCGCGCCGTAGGCTGCGCAAGTCCACCGACGAAGTCCAGCGAGTTCTGGCGCTGTCGGACAACGGAAAAACCGTTGACGACATCGCAGCCATCACCAAGATGACCCCCGGTACTGTTCGGCGCATCCTCGGAACCGACCGTGCAGTTGCTGCACTCCACGAGGCGTAAGTGCGCTATGTCGACGGCAATTCGATCATGCGCGTGGATGTTTAAATGTCAGACCGGAGAGGGAGAATCAGGCCATGAAGATCTTCGATGGTGAGCCGTGCAGTGAACGGCTCATTCGCGCGCTGGCCGCTGCCGGCGGCTGCGCGATCTTCGTTGTATTTGTACTGACAACGATCAAGCTGATCGCTTGGCTGCAATCCTCCGCGTCGGCGGTCAGCACGTTGAATGCGGTGGTCGCTGGGTTTGCATTGTGCGGATTGGTCGCCGCAGGATTGATCGCTCGGCACATTTTCGAGCGAGGATCGTCTGGGGCACGCCAGGTCGGTGCGTTACTCACGGATACGGCAACAGGACAAATCTTCGGCGGACTCATCGGTCTTGTCCTCGCCACCGGCTCGATCTCTACTATGGCCGACGCACAAGGACGGGCGTCATTGTTCATGTCGGTCTTGTCGACAGTGTTCTGGGCCGCGGTCGGTCTACGCGGACTGCGGAGCGGCTGGCGGCAATGGGCTTCGCATCGCGAAGCCTTGCGCAATGGGCCTGCGATCGAACGCATTCCGGAATAGCTCCGCCGAACGGCCCCAGACCGCGTAACCCACGTGGCCGAATACCCCTAAGGGATTAACCGGGCTGTCCATCCTCGTTGCAGTCGAACCGCTCGAAGGCGTCACGTTGGATTTCGATGTAGTGCCCCGCGATCACCTGAACCAGCAACCGGTCGATCGCGTCGGGTGTATTCGTCGGACCAGTCCTCGAAGGGCTCTCCCACGACCAGTAGTTCTTACCTCCCCGGCACCACTCGAGATGCGAACTCGGGGTCTCGTAGGGCCGGCCGCCGGGCAGCTTCGCCTGCAGGTACTCGAGAACGTCGTCAGCGGTCATGGCGTTGGGCCCAGCGTGCGGAACCTGCCACACATCCACCCACGCACCGTTCTCACGGTTCTCCCGGGTTTCGAGGACCGAACCGGCAGGCAACTCGATCGGTGCTGGAGCTGCCACTGGCGGCGGTGTCACCGTCATCGTGACCGTTGACGTAGGTGGAGCCGACGGATTGCTACCACACCCACTCAACGCCAACATGGCCACTGCTACGGCCGAGAGACGTCTACACCGATGGTCCCGCAACACCATTGGCACACGATAGCCGGGGGAACAACACAAGGTCGACAGTTCAACGGGGCCCGGCGCAGAGCGCAGCTGCAGCTGCCTCCAAAGCTCCCAGTCCGGTTTCACCCGGCCGCGGTGTCGCTCGATTCTTTCCCATCACTGACCACGAAGCACAGGTCAGGATCGGTGAACATGCCTCGGGGGATGTCCTCGTCCTTGGCCGCCCGCAGCTCTGGGATGCCATCAGGTGGCCCCCATGTCCCAGCTGCGGCGCTAGCACCTTCCCGCTCCACAACGCCTTCCCGTTCGGCCCAGGTCTGTCTGTCGATGTCGACGAGAATCCGCAGCCACGCAGCGTTGCGCTCCTCGACGCTGTCGAAGCACCGCGTGCCTACTCGTACCTGTGTCTCATCGAGGCTCTGATACACAAGCTCATCAAGGCTCTTGGTGTCAGTGAGCGGCTGGGTTTGGAGCAGCTCGATCGACCAGGCCAGCCATGCACCGGCCCCGAGGGCCAGCGCCAATCCGGCCGCCCATACCCAGTTGAACTTCCAGCGCCGTTCGCTGGCGTCGGACTGGTCGGTTTCGTCCGCGACCACCATGTGTTGTACCCCCGTACATTTGACTCTATGGACGCCACGGCACATCGGTGTGCAGGGCCTAGCTGGAAGCTAGCCCCCCATAGATCTGCCTGCGCTGTCAAGGCGGCACGCCGCATCTCGGCGCAGCCATGCCCAACTGCGGTGTTGTATGCCCGCCGCGGCTAACCCTGCCTACTGCGAAACCGACTTCAATGCCAGGTCCAACGCCACCAAGGCCAGCGCACCGCCCGCAGAGAACAGGAACACCAGCGCCCATCCGACCGCTTGGTATTTGCGTCGCGCGACGCATGCGTTCGCCCAAACTTGCTGGCCCAGTTGGCTCAAGAGATCATCGGGCGACAACACAAGTGCCCGCAGTTCCTTCACGTACTCGGTCGACGAGTGCGGATGACGACGGGCGATGTGGTCGAAGTACAACGAACTCGTTGGAGTCTCGTTGCTCGCCAGCCGCGGCCAGAGCGCCACGATCGCTCCCGCCGCAGCGAGCACAATCAGCAACCCGCACAGCGGAGCCGCTAACCTCAATAAGCAGTCGAACTCGGTCTGTTCTTTGACAAGGTTGTACAGGACTCCGCCCATCACACCGGCCGCGGCCAACGTCGCCGCGGACTTCGTCTCAGCGTGCTTGACCCAGTCATTGACCAAACTCACCGCCTTCCATGCCTCTGCCGCATCGACAGCAGGATCGGCCGGAGGATCGACTTCTTCGCCGTCACCGGAATTCGACATGGCGATGAGAATAGCGACCCCCAAAACATGCTGAATCGCAAAACCGAGGATCCTGATGTGTTCCGTTTGCTGGAAGATCCCTCGCAGCCCGACGCCAGGCCATACCCTTTCCATCTGTAGCGCAACCAACGCTGGATTCGGGGTCGACGATTCGGCACAGTTGCGGTCTCATGTTGTTGGAGGATCAGTGGTTGCTGGTGGGCCTCATGGGCGGTAAGGCGCGGGTGCACGAGCTTGCGAAAGAGCTCGGCGTCACCAGCAAGGAACTCCTGGCGAAACTCAGAGAGCAGGGCGAATTCGTCAAGTCCGCCTCATCGACTGTCGAAAGGGCATCCGCCGACCGGTTGCGGGCGCACTTCGGGAACAGACCGCCCAGCGGCCATCAACGCCGTCAGAGTGACGATCAGCAGTCGCCAGGTTCAGGCCGGCGTGGTCAGCGAACCGTCCTCATAACGCCGCCCCACAAGATCAACCCACCTGCGCCGCCACCCCAGTTCACAGAATCCCAACTGGCCGACCTGCGCAGGGACTATCGCCAAGCCTATGCCGCCAAGGATTTCGGCCCCGCGATAACTGAGGTCTTGACGAAATACCAACAGCTGTACCGAGTTTCCCGCTCCGCACTGCGCGACGCCCTGACAGAGGACAAACGTCGCAACGTGGCCGTCTACACGGGGCTGCGACTCTCACGCAACCCTGAAAAACCCGCACGCTCGCGCAGAACGGTTCCGCAGTCGGTCCCAGCCAAACGCCGCGACGAAACCCCTCGTGCACACCCACCGCAGCCACAGGCGCCTACCCGAGACCCTCGCCCCCGTACCCGCAGCGCTGGGCTGCCACCGGCCCGAGCAGATATCCACAAGGTCGCCATCGCCGACATCGTCGTGAAAGCAGACACCGCACGCGACATCGAAAAGATCGCCATCGATCTCGTACCGTTCGATCCAGACGACTCCGCCGACTACGGATTTCTCGCGTGGCGATACGCCACAACCCACCAACACCCGGCCCAGCCACCGGCCAGATCCGCCGGCGATGAGCTCGCCAGCGTTGCGCGTGTCGTCGACAATGCCAAGCATCGACTCCACCAGCTCCATGAAAGCGCCGGCCGCATTCTCGAACACCCCAACCTCGTGCCACGCGCCATTGAAGGCGGCTTCACTGACCTATTCGACCCCGACGACATCGGCCGAACAGCATCCGATGACCGTCGTCGGGTCATGGCCAAACACGCCTTCCTTCAACGCGCCGTCCTCCTGGTTATTGCCAATCCCCAATGCGCAGAACGGTTGTGGGGCATGCTTGATGCGCTGCAACCACCACCGCAACACCAACTGTTCGAAACCACCCCGCTACTGCGGTCGGCGATGGAAGCACTCACTCGTGAGCTGTCGGCAGTCGAAGCCCTACTGTTGTCCGACGAGACCGCTCTTGAACACTTCGTCCACCGATCGCACGCAGAACTGACCGACCTCCATAACGGCCGATTCGACTACTTCCAACAATTCCGGGATGCCGGCGCAAGCTCGGCAACCACGCGCCGCGTCATCTCCGGACTCCCCTTTACCGTCCTACCCCAGGGCGTTCATCTGCGCACATTTCTCACCGACCTACGCACCACCAAGCGGTACCACGGGCACCACCTGGACGAGAACCGCCTTACCGTTCTAGAGGAACTCCAAGAACACTTCGGCGCTCACCGGTGCATCTGGCATAAGGGCTCTGTGACGTCTAACGGCGTCGACAACCGGTACCTTGTCTTGTCGATCGCTTCGGCGACCGGACCCGACGAAAGTGCCGTCGCCATCAGTCCCTTGGCCGGTGAACACGCCACCTACGTTGTGCGCCACGGATGCGCAGACGCACACTGGGCCCGGATCTTCGAGTTAACCAAGGAAGAGGCGCGCCAGCACGGCGCACGGCGGCTGTACTTCCGCGGTGACGCCGACCAGTACACCGACATGCGGGACAAGATCATCTCGATCCTTGAAGGCGATCCTCACGACTTCTACAAGCATTGACCGTGGACCGTGGAGGCTGTTCGCCAGTCAGGTTCCCGGTATTTTGTCCGCGTAGCCGAGCAATCGTTTTGGCAGATGGGTGGGGCGCGATGGATGGCAACTACAAGAGCTACGACTGGGTTGCCAGCAGTGCCCGGATCAAGGAGATTCTCGATCAGCCGGCCGGGCAATTTATTGAAACCAACGACTTGCCTAGCCGTGACAAACTCACATACACGAACGGGTTCTACGGGCGATGCTCAGCTGTCTTCATCGATATTCGAAACTCATCAGGACTCACACAGAAGTACAAACGCCCTACCTTGGCCAAGATCTATCGCTCCTTCATTTCCGAAATGGTTGCGGTACTGAACGGCCATGAGAAAGTCAGGGAAGTCAACATCGTTGGTGATTGCGTGTGGGCCGTGTACAACACGCCATTGAGATCCGATATCGACGGAGCCTTCGCCACGGCATTCAAGGCGAATACCTTGGTCAAGCTGCTGAACAAACAGTTCGCCAAGAAGAGCCTTGACCCGCTGCAGGTCGGTATTGGCGTGGACTATGGCCGTGTCCTGATGATCAAGGCCGGCTACAGTGGGAGCGCCATCAATGATGTGATCTACATGGGAGATGTCGTCAACCGAGCTGCGCATTTGGCGCATAAGGCTGGACGTAATTACCTTGACCCGATATGGGTCGGCCTGGACTGCTATGGAAATCTCAACGACCACAACAGTGGACTCGTTGCGCAACAATGGGATTTCGAGCTCGGCACTGTATACACGGGCAACGTCGTGCTAACCGAAATGAACACGTGGATAGACGAGAACTTCTAGGAACTACCACAGTGTGAGTGTTTATATCGGCTCAATCCACCGCCCCTGAACGCTGCTTACAGCTTCAGTTCAGGTATGCCTGTTCGGCGGGGAATGTGACGGTCTCCAGATCCACGCCGAACCGCTTGGTGCTCAGATGCAGCATCCGGCCGCGCTGGTCGATCCGGATATCAGGGTCGTAACCGTTGCGCACGCCCACGGCAACCGAGATCGGCGCACCGGGGTAGGGATTGGTCCGGCCGTGATGGACCACCATGGTCGGCGGGCGGGTCGGCTGCGCCGATGCATTACCCGTGGTCCAGATGCGAGAGGAGCCGGCCGACATGGTCCAGCGACCCTGATGGTCGTAGACGGCCACCAACTCTCCTGATGCGGTGGCTCGACGAATCAGCTGGCGCACAACAAGGTCCGAGGCATTGACCGCGATCCTTGTCGGCTGCGCCGGGTCGGAAAGCGGCATCAGAACCATGCCGTCGCGTACACCTCCGACGAGAACGCCCGAGGGGCCTACGCCCACAACCTCGTCGAGCTCGGTCTCCAGGTCCGCTGTAGGAAGGTCTGTCAGGCGATCAGCGCCTGGCATGGTGCGGATCAGAGATTCCCACTGCCGGCCGGAGAACCGGCGCAGCGTCGCTGCTGGTGTCGTGCGCATCGGGCGGGCAGTGGTGTAGCGAACTGTGGCCCCGACCCGGACGCCGCCCGGGCGGCGACGCAACGCCACGACAAGGCAGGTGTGGTCGGCGTCGATCGCCCAGACATCCTCCAGGGCCTCAGCAGTCAGGTGTTCGGCCGGGAGGTAGAACCCCGTGGTAAACCCGTGTCCGGGCTGGTGCAGCGCTGTCCAACGGTCGGCGTAGGACGCAGCCAAGACCTCAGGGCCGCCGACGCTTGCCGCAGCGCTCTCGCGCATCTGCGCAGCGGTCAGAATCTCAGCGCGGCAGTTGGCCTGGCGTAGTGCTTTGACGATGCGCTGGGTAGCCGCGATCGCAGCGGTGACGGTGTTAGGCCGCCACAGAAGTCCTGTGGTGGTGTCGGCGGCATGGGTATCGAGCCGGATCACCATCGTTGCGGTGCGCTGACCCACGGCAGCGCGGCGGCGCAGGAAGGCTGCAAAGGCCTCCGAATAGCTGTCGTTGGAGGTGCGTCTACCTTCGCTCACGATGTCTACGTCCACACCGAGTCCGGCCCGGTTCATCTCTGCGGCAACCACGCTGAGGGGCACCGTATTTGGTGTCTGGGCGGAGTCGGGCTTCAGTAGTGTGGGCATGTAGGGCTTGCCCCACAATGCCACCATCGTGACCACGGTGTGTCCGTCGATCAGCACCCCAGTGCGGTCGCCTTCGACATGCACATCGGTGAAGCCGTCCGTACGGACGTCGACCCGGCGATCCTCGCCGGATACGCCTGACTGCTGCTGCTGGGCACCCGACGATTCAGCCGAAGCTGAGCTTGCAGGCTTCGCCGGCTCGGATTTCGGCGTGGGGACAATCCGGTGGGTCCGCCGCCGCATCCACCGCCCGAGCCGCAGCGCCCACTGCCACGCGGTCAGATCGCGGACCTCGACCAAGCACACCAGTACAGCCAACAAGACGGCCACACCGAAGGCGACAGCCAGGCTGACCCTGCACACAATCAACAGCAAGGCGATGACTGCAGCGGTCACTTCAGCGGCCACGACGGACCGCTTCGTCACCCGAAGATTCACAACCATCGGTCCTCCCAAGCCTGAGCGCCAGATCGCCGACGCATTACTGTCGCCACCCAAATAACCACGCCCACAAGAACGCTCACCGCTCCGATCACCGCTCCCGCACCCCATCGCGGGCGCGGATCAGGCTCAGGCGGCGGCGCGGGAATATGAAGCGGCGCCGATACGCCAGGTGCCAGCCAATCCCCCGGTGGCACATCCCAAGTGAGTGCGGCCACCGGATCGACCACGCCATAACCGACCACGTTGTCACGCCCAGCAGGTGGCGGGGTCGCAGTCGCCTGCAGGCGGCGAATCACTTGATGTGCAGACAACTCTGGGAATTTCGCACGCACTAGGGCCGCGGTCCCTGCGACGAACGCCGAGGCGAACGAACTACCGACAATCGGTTTGAGTGTGTCGTTGTCGATGGAGGCATTGATGATGCGCCCATCGGTGGACAAGCCGATGATGTCGGTTCCAGGGGCAGCCAAGCCCACCCACGGTCCGTGCAGTGATGCCTGCTGATCCATCAGCGGTGTGCCGGCGCTGTCGGTCGCCGACACGGCCAGGACGTACTTGTCGAACCACGCAGGGGAGGCCACCGTACGAACCGATTTCCAGCCCAGCGGGTCCACACGGTCGCCAGGGATCGGATCGGGGTTCTGTACGTTGCAGCCTTGAGAGCCCGCGTTACCTGCCGCGGTCACGATCACGACGTCGCGGTCCACCGCGGCGTAACGCAGCGCCGCACCGAGCTGGGATTGATCGCCAAGCTTTGCCACTGGAAGACACGACACCACACTGATATTGATGACTTTGGCCCCGAGGTTGGCCATATGAACGATGGCTCGTGCCAGCGAATTCAAGTCGCCCGCGCGACGAACGTCTTGGGTGTTCTCCCCGTACTGGGGATCGGCGAATCCAAAGGTCTGCGCTGATTGTCGAATGGACACCAGCACCGCATCCGGCGCGATCCCGATCAAGCCGTCTGGACCCCCACCGGGCGCCGGCGCCGCGGGCATCGGGATCCCCGGTGCTGGCCCCCATGCCGGAGCTGCTGGCGGAGGCATTCCCTCAGGAGGCGGCGGTGGTGGTGGCGGAGGTGCCACGGTGGCGGTGGCCGTCACCGTCACCGTGGGCGGAGGCGGCGGAGGTGGGATCGGCGCGGGCGCCGGTGCGGCCGCAGGAAGTGGCGCCTGCGCAACGCCGATGGGTCGCGCCGGTAGCGGCGCGCCTGACGGCGCGCCACCGATCAAGGACGCAATCACGGTGCCATGGGCATCGCAGTCAGCAAGCCCATCGCCGTAGCGGCCCATGATGTAGTCGCCCCCGGCGATTAGGTGCGGCAGCCGCGGTTGAGGAGTGACGCCAGTGTCGATGATCCCCACCACAACCCCGGCTCCCGTGGATTCTTTCCACGCCCTGGGCATGTCGAGCATCTGCAAGGGAGCGGGCAGTTCACGAAAGTCGCTGCCCGGCAACGCTGTTGTTTGCACACATCCAGCGATCTGCTTCATCGGCTCATCCGGGGCAGGTTCAGGATCGGCGGGCGGCGGTCCGGACGGCACGACCGGGGGGTCGAGCGCCAACGCCACACCACTCGACGAGGCCAGCAGGATCGCGACGGATGCCAGTGCGGCCGCTGATCGGGCAGCGCGGCAGGTAGTCGCCACCATCACGCGCCGCCGACAAGATTGCGAGCCCAGGGAATCAGGTTGAGTAGCAGCACCGCCATCGGAACGACCACGAAGAGCAGCACGTACTCGCTGAGTTCTACCCATCGCCGTATCGGCGCGCTGATCTTGGCTTGGGCGATCACCAACGCATTGATCAGCCCCGCTACCACGATGGCCACCGTCGCGCCGACGCAGATCAGCGTCATCGCCAGCGATGGCGGCGTACTGGCGGCGGCATATCGTCCGATGACCACGGCCACTGCGAGCACCGGCGCCACCGTCAACGTCACCGACTGCCAGCGGTCGACGAACGACCGAGAACGGAGCAGCAGGATGGCACAGATCGTCAGGGTAAACAGCAGATGCAGCACCGGACTCTGCGTCCAGCCATCAGCAACCTGCCCGGGAATCACTGCATAACGTGCGGCAACCACCGTGACGATGCCGCAACCCACCAATAGACCAGTGATGATGGCGTTGCCCCGCCGGGTCCATGCCGCGATCTGCTCCGGACTTTCAGTACCAGCGGGATAAACAGGTGACACGGTGTCGCGAGCCGCTCCGGGACGTGTCTCAAACACCCCGCTACCCGTCAGCGACGGAAACCACGGTCCAGGTGTGCCCGATCCTGCCACCCCAAGCGACGTCGCGAACGTGACCAGTACCAGTACCGCCAGCAGCGCCAACACCGCGATCCGTTGGGGAGGAAGCTGCCAGCCCGACGCCTGCACCACCATCGCAGCCGAGGCAAAGCCCGAGACCGTGATCACGGCCGAAATCACTACAAGGTGTTGGCCTCCGGTGAGAACGGCCAACACGACCATCCCGCCGATCGCGGCCACCAGCGCCGCTACCGCGTGCCACGCCCCCGGTGACCCGGGAATTGACACCGCAGCCGCCGTGCAGAACGGGATGATCGCAATCCACGCGAAAGCACTCGCCGCGGCACGACGTTGCGGCTGGGCGGCCCGCGCCGCCAACCACGCCGCCACGACGAGCCCGGCAGTCAACGCCCAGGACACCGCTGCCGGCACCCAGCCCCCGTCAAACCACCACTGCCGCAAAATAATCAGTTCAGCCCACGCGATCAGGCCAGCGCCGAGTCCGCAGGCCACGCGCCGAGGTGTGTCCTCATCCACGGTGTCGAACTGGCGGCGAGCCTCACGGGCAATCGCAGTCGAGACAGTTTCCGTGACAGGCTCGTACTTCTCGGTCGCTTCAACCGGCAACAACCACAGTGCATCGCCGTCGGCCACGCCGCTCTCGTCGAGCGAGCGCTGCGGGTCTAGCGGGCGAGAGTCCGCCCAGCACAGTTGGTAAGTCTGGCCTGTGTCGAGCTCGGGCCGCCGCAGACGACGCAGGCGACGGTTGATCCGCGGAATGAGGTCCTCGACGATGGCAATAAGTGGGACTTCTGCGGCCAGCACATAGTCGGTTTCGGTGTCGGCGCCCACGAACAGGACAACTCGGGTCAATCGGGCCGGCCCTTGGAGGGTGGGTCCCGGCTGACCGTCGCGATTCTGTGTCGGGGTGCTCATGACGCCTCCGCCACCGTGGTGAAGCCGCTAGCGATCGCGGCGGTCACTTCAAGGATTCGACGACGTGTCAATGGCTGGAGCTCGTCGAGCTCGACCACACCAGCCGTGGCGATATGACCGTCATAGGGCACGACGAAAATGCGCTCCGGGGGGATCCATCGTCCGAAACGCTCCTGGATGATCTCGACCAAACTCGCTGTGCTCTTGCGATCGCTGCCGCTGCTGGCCGGGCGGATGTGGTTGACAATCAACACCATTCGATCCAGGAGTTTCCGGTGACGTGGATGATGGCTGAGCCAATCGATCTGCTTGGCCGCGCCTTCGGCGCCGTCGGGCACCGCTGACGCCACCATCACCACGGCGTTGGCGCTGCTGAGTACTCCATCCATCACGGGATGGCCGATATCAACACCGCAGTCGGTGACGACCACGTTGTAAAAGTTCTCCAACTTAGTCAGGGCCCGCTGATATCCCTCAGCGGTGACGCCGCCGGCCTGGGACGCGGCGCCGCGGTGGTACGGGGATGCCAACACGTCCAGGCCCGCGGCGTTGTGACCGACCCGGGCGCGCATATCCGAATATCGCACAATGTTTTGGGCAGCAATGATTTCGGCGTATGACGACGGAGCTGCGCGGTCGATTCGGACTGCCAGGTTGGCGCCTTGAGCAGGATCTGCATCCACTGCGATCACATGTTCATGGGCGCGATGAACCGCGATTTCTGAACCGATGGCCACGGCGGCCGACGTCTTTCCCGCACCGCCCTTGCCGCCGATGACCGCGATCCTCAGTGTTCCGCCCATCGGAGCGGCGATCTGCTCTCTCATGGCCCGTACCCGCTGCTCGTCCGGCGACTCGCCGGTGTTGACTGCGCCGAAGGTCACCTTGTACAGCCACTTGCGCCAGCCTCGACTCGACGGGATCTTCTTGACCGCGACCAGATCGGTGGCGCGGACCTGGTCGCCGAGCAGTTCGCCGCTGCCGGCCGCTGAGATGAAGCCGAGTCCGCCGTCGCGCGGACCGCCCTGGTATGGGTTTTGTTGGCTGAAGGGCTGATCCCGGCGCTGCGTCCCTGGCGGAGCGGCACGCCATGGCTGGCCGGGAACCTGGGGAGGCTGGGGCGGGAACGGAGCGGCTGGCGTCTGCCGCTGTTGGGCGGCGTAGTCGCGGGCCTCTCGCAGTTGCTGAGGGGTGATCTCTTGTGTCAGGTCGTCGTAGCGCGCTGCTGCCGTGTCCGGTGAGTGCCCGGCTGGCTCGCTTGGTGTCGGCTCGCCCGATCGGGGCGGCACCGATGTTGGAGCGTCTGGCCCGCTGGGGACATGATTCGGCGGCGCGCTGTTCACCGGCGGTGGTGGAGCTTGCCGCCGGTGTGCGGCGTCGCCGAACTCTTGTTGATTATGTTGGGGTGGAGGGTAATTCGATGTGTGGCTGGTGCCGTCGCTGGGCGTCGATGCGCCCATCTGCTCGAAGATGTCTCGCTCGCTCATGGGTTCCCCTCTACTCCCCCGGCCAGAGATTCCGCCCTGGCACGGCGGCATTTCTCATCACGTCGCGAGCGTAACAATCGCCGGATTTATACGTCCAGAACGCACCCCAACTTCGCGCGTAACTTTTTTACGAGTGTCGCCGGTAGTGCGACCATTCCGAGCCGCACGGCAGTGAGGACAGCACCTCATCGAGCGCACTTTGAATGCGAGCTTCAGTGCCAGGGGTGAGCATCGTCCATTCCTGGTCATCGAAACCGGTGTCACCTGAGACGAGCACCCTGCCATATATGGTGTCGGTCACCAGCATTGCCTTTTGCGCGGTTCGCGGCCCGTCGAAGTGGTACTCGCAAGCACCGATCGTGGCTCGGGCCGCCGATTGGTCCCCTACAGCCTCGATGATCCGTGCCTGCTCAGCGCTGATCTCAAGCTCGTCGACGAGCTGAGCGACCAGGTTGTTGCCGTCTGGATCGTGCTGCCACTGGCTCACAATGGAATCCAGCACTCTGCTATTGACGCTGAGTCCGCGGAACTCAGCCGGCCCCGTTGAGCCGAGAAGCTCCAGAATCGACGTGCCAACAGGTTTGCGTCCCAAAGGCGTCACGACAACCTCATCAAGCTCACCCGTCGACTGATCGTCAGACTCGGCTGAAGGTTCAACTGCTGAACTCCACACACGTGCCGCGCTGACCCAGGACCCGTCGCGGCAGCATAGGGTTGCAATCCGTTGAGGTGGTTGTTGTTTGCGCCATTCCAGAAGCTGTGCGTATGCCTCGATGGCGGCATCCCCGCCCTTGCTGATGGCCGCCAAGTCTGCGGTGGTCGTGAACACTGGAGGCGGCCCAAGTAGGCGGTCGCTCGGCGCCGCAGGCACGTTAACTTCCACGGTGACTTCAATGTCGGGACGCCCCAGAGTCATCACCCACTGCGCAACATCGGCGTCAACTGCGCCGTTGCTATAGACGCCGGCCTCCTGCAGAACGGCAATACCCGGGTGAGAGGACAGGTCGGCACCTTCGATGCCGTCGGTGGGACGTACCTTCAGGGCACGTGGAAGTCTGCTGATACCGCAGAGCGCGGCTGTCAGCCACAACCCTTCCGAGGTGGTCGACAGCCGCGCTCCAGTTGCGACGGCCATACCTAGATGTTGCGGAATCCGGCTGCGGCGCCGAAGTCGGTGGTCTCAGCGTTCTGGCTGGCCCCTTGAATCGCACTACCGTGGCGGTTGATGGTGTCGAAGACCTGCTGGAAGGCCAACGCGATCTGAGCGTGGCACTCCTGCGCGGCATTCGAGCCGTGCTGCTGCCAGATTTCGGCAACGCTGCGAATGGCGTTGTCAGCGCCCTGCTTGAGCTCAAGCAAGTGATTGACCAGGCTGGACTGGCTCGTCGCGTGCTCGACCATCTTGACGTGGTCATACCGCTGTACACTGACCATTTTTGTTGTCTCCTAACGCTTTCCGAGTGTGATGTTGGTGATGAACAGGCGCGGGTGCGGCTAGGCAGTCTGGATGTTGCCCAGTGCCGCGGTGTTGTCGTGGTTCATCTGCGTGTACTGATGCGCAGAACTCTTGATCTGGTTGATGCACGCCTCGAATCGCGCCGAGACCGTCCGCGCGGTGCTGGCGATGTCTTCTGTGGTGCGCATCGACATGAGTGCCGCATCACCCTGGAAGGCCCCGCCGGTCAGGTCCTGGTTCATAGTCACGTAGCGATTGAGCGCGGCCAGAACCTCGTTGCGGATATTGTCGAGCGAGGTCGCCGCTTCGAGCATCCTGTCGGTATCGGTATTGAACATTCCGGTATTCTCCTTCTGTTACGAATCTGTAGGTCGCGCGCCGTGTGGGGTGGCAGCCCCGGGCGCATACTCCTCCTGCTTATGTGGAAGTGGTTGCGGCGCTACACCTCCTGACCTTGCACGTAGACGACTTCACCTTCATCGGTGTAGACGGGCACGGCCTGCCCGCTTCCATCGTCGACAAGGACCTCCTTGTCAGGATCTGCGACGTCACGGTTCTTGCGCCCGCTTCCGGCACCGCCCGCCCCGGGCATGCCGAGCATGCCGCTACCCATCGGAGCACCCGCCATCCCCCGCGCGCCCGTGCCGGTATCGGCCCGCGGGCCGGCTAGAGGTTTCTCGGAAGCGCTTGCGGTATTCCACCAGGACTGCGGCACCCCGACTGGGCCAGGCATACCTCCGGGCGCAGCCGACGGCTTGGTCAATGCGGCACTGACCGCCGATCCGCCACCGGCATAACCGCCGCTGGCGCTGCTGAGTCCTGACCACGGCGTAGCGCCCATGGAGGTCAGACCGGACAGGCCTGCCGCCGGTGACCCCCCGCCGCCGAAACCGCCCGCGGCCGACATCATCGGCGACATGAGCCCGCCCAGCTGACCGCCGAGGGCCGACGGGAGTTGCTGTCCCTGCGAGAGCAATTGCCCCACACTGCTTGACGCCATCGCGGGCGCCTGCATCATCGGGCCCATCATCCCCTGGGCGGACTGCATGAGCTGACCGGCGTCATTGGGCTGGTTGCCTGGGGCGGAGGGGGAACCCGCCCCAGGCAACCCACCGGCGATCTGGCCTGGTTGACCCGCTTGTGATGCGCTTTGGCCGCCCGCGGTCAGCGCGGCCGTCGTGCCACCGGTGGCCAGGCTCGTCCCGGTAGCGGCGACCCCGGTACCAGCTTGCGCCGCTCCAGACAACGCGGCACCGGCTCCCTGCAAACCCAACGACATCCCGGTTGCGGCTACGCCAGCGGCTGTTGCCGCTGCCGGGTTGGACATACCCGGCAATGCCACCATCGGCACCGCCAGCGAACTCACGAGACCGGAAACTCCGGCGAGGTAGCTCATCATCGCCGAGGCATTCTGACCCCAGTATTCGACGTACTCGGCCTCACCTTCAGCAATCGGGATCGTGTTCACGCCAAGTATGTTGGTCGCGTGTAATGTCGCCACCCGCGTACGATTAGCAACGATCTGACCGAAGGGAACGGTGGCCGCGACCGCACCGCTGTACATCCCCATTCCGCTCTCGACCGTCTTAGCGGATTTCTGGGCATACGCACCCGCAGCGCCCATCCACGCCGAATGTGCCGCAGCACTCGCCGCCATCGCCACACCAGCAGCGCCAAGATAGGAACCACCCGTGTTGGCCGTCGTGCTGGACATCTGGGCCGCCTGCTGAATATGGGTGGCACTGACCGTTTCGAACGCCGTGGCTGCCGGCACATGCGCTGTAGGCCCTGCACCCGCCATCGTCAAGCGAAATGCGTTAACTTCCGGCGGGATACCCCAATACATCCGTTACTCCTGGCCCACGTAATCCGTGTTCGGCTACAGCGCAAGCTGAGCAGCGGCGGTGACATCGGTGGCCACGTGCGCCACCGATGCCGCGGTCGAGGACGCGGCGAACATCGCCCGCTGCATGACACCCACACCGGCTGCGGCATCGAACTGAGCAGCATGGGCAGCGATCGCCTGCGCGAACAGCAGCGACACTTCCTCGCCGCCCATCGGAATGGGCACCAACATCGCAGGCGCCGCACCCGTGACAACGGCTCCGGTAGTGGCCGCGCCGACAGCCTCAGTGGCTCCTTGCGCGGCAAGCATCGGTGCATCGACCAAAAACATGTGAACTCACCTTCCCCATCGGTGCTTAATCTGAGCAGAGCGTAATCCGCCAGCAAAATACGGGGCAACAAGCCAGTCCAAGATTGGTCTCAATTCAACCGTTTTCAACATGCCCTGTTGAACCCCCCGACAGTTCGCCTTTCAGCAACCACTCCCCAACGCCATATGCGCTCGGTCGCACTCTCATTGTGCGCCCTGCCGGCTAGTCCCGCAGACAGGAATTGCACCGCCACCGCGCAACGCCAGCTCGGCGGCCGCGCGTGCACTGTCACCGATCTCGCGCCATCGTTTAGCCAGTTGGTCAGAATCTGCCGCCGCAGCGTCTGCCTCAGCCGCGATCTCACGTAACCGTTCAGCCAGCAGCAGCGACGCCCGGGCCGTCGCGCGCAACGTGGGCTCTCCTCCGGCGAGCACCGCATCGCAACTGCCTGGCTCCCAACCCAACGCCGCACCGAGAGCATCGCGGACACTGCGATTTGCAGGCACCTCTGCGTGATTGATCAGCCGGGACACCACCGGCCTCGACACCCCGGCCAGCCGACTTAGATCCAGCTTGCTCAGACCAATCCCGTTTCGCGCATCATCGATCGCAGACGCCAGACGTTTGGCTGCCGCGATGTCGACATCGGCGATGGGAGAACCGCCGGCGTGAGTGTCTTCACCTCCTGCTCGGGCGGCAACGGTCACCTGAGCACCGGCCAGAACCGCATCAAATGTTCCGGGCTCCCATCCCAGCGCCGCCGCGATCGCATCGCGCTTCACCCGTCGGCCGGGAATCTCGGCATGGTTAATCAGCCGCGACACCATCGCCCGTGACACACCTGCCTTCTCGGCGACGTCCTGCACCAGCAGTAGTTGATCGACCCGTTCCTGATCGACGAGTTTGGCCAGCCTCCTGGCTGCGTGTGCATTAAATGTCACCGGGGCTCGCCTCCGAGATGGCGATCTGCATCGGTGCGGTAAAGCGATCCCCGACGTAGATACCGCGACCGGCCGGCATCTTGCTGGCCTTCACACCCCCGAGGATCTCCCCCTCACCCTTGCTGCCGCTCATGACCACGCCAGGTGCCTTCATTCTCAACAGTTCACTGATGACCGGTGATCCGGTGGCCCGCATCCAATCGGTGATCCGGCGGCCAACGATCACGTGCAGGCCTACCTCGCGCGCAATCGGTAAGTAGGGAACCAGTGGCTGCAACGGGTGCCCCGCCATCGAGAGGTTTCCGCCGCCCCAGCCGTGAACCAGTTCTTCACGATCGATAATCACGAACGTCTGGCGGCCCTTCCATTCGATACCCGCGGCGATCTGCGCCTGCGTCATCTTTTCCGAAGGTTTGCGCTTCTCGAGTTCGGCGGCCAAATGAGCCGCCATACTGCGGACCTGGTCTTGGCGATGGACATAACCTTCGTGCCGTTCCCCCGGAACCTCGGGCGCTGCTTCGACGGGCGGAGCCGTCGCCGCACCAAAGTTGGTGGGAATACTCAAATAATCCGGCTGGCTCGTCGCTGGTAGATCTTCATACGAGCCCAAGTGCGGCCCATCGACCACGCCCGCCAGCTTGGTCTGCGGATCGACAACGAAAATCTCGACCTCGGCGGGATCGAACACCCGCATCAATGCCCGAGCCAACGTGCGCAACGCCGTCGTAGTGCCGCTCTCCGGGTCTCCCGCGATCAGCAGGTGCGAGGCGCGCAGGAAATCGATCACAGCCGGGCGCAGCCCGACCTCGGAAATGCCGAACGGAACAAGCTGACCAGAAAGCTGCCCATTCTTTTCAGCCTGAGCGAACACCGCATCGAGTGTGACCCGGCCGGGCAGCAGCCGCAGCTTCGCCTCCGAACCGGCCGCGCCCATGTAGCCCGACACTGCCTCGATGGCCTCGTCGATCTCCACCACGCGTCCATCAATTGTGACCTGGGGCAGTGCTGTCTGAAAGTGATAGCCGGCCATGGACGTACCGCGGCCGACAATCATCACCTTCTCCGACTCGGCGGCCTCACCGAGTTCGCCGGCACCTCCCAGCGAGGCGACCCCGGATTCGTCCTCGACCTCATCGGGATCCCGCTTGCGCTCAACCTCCCCCTTGGGGACCTGCTTGGCCACCTCCAACTTGTTGTGGGTGAGCTGATCGGATTCTTGGTCCAACTTCAGCTCCACGTTCGAACTGAACAAATTCGACATGCCCGACAGCAGCTTTCCGTTGATCCACCCTCCGGCCGACAGGATCACGTGAACGCCGTACGAGCGGCCCTTGGTCATAATCGACACGACCCGGGTCAAGGGCGTGACGACACCGTTGTCCTCAAACTGCTCCCGGAACGTCGCCCAGCCGTCAAGCACCAGGAATACATCGCCGTACGGATCGTCGGGCACCTCGCCCTGCTTGCCGCCGAACTTGCGGTCCCGCCATTCACGAAGCCCAATCCCCAGCTCCCCGAAGGCGCGTTCACGGTCATCGATCAACGCTTCCAATTCACCGAGCGTGCGCAGCACACGCTCGCGTTCATTGGCCCGCGCGAACGAGGCCACATGCGGAAGGCGCTCAACAACATTGATGTCTGAACCGCTGAACGCCAGGACGAAGAACTGGACCCGCTGCGGCGTATACATCATCGCCGCACCAGCGAGCATGGTGGCGATCGCCACCGTCTTTCCAGCCCCGCCCACCCCGAGCACACCACAGTTGTCGTTGAGCAGGTTCAGCGCATAGACCCGCTGTGCATGCTGAAAAGGCCTGTCCTCGATGCCAACCGGGAACAGCAGATCGGGATTCTGACCGTAGTCGACATGCCACGGCTTGCCCCGCAACCGGTTGACCAACTCCTCCACCGGCAGCGGCGCTAGCGGAGGAAGCCAGCGGCGCCGCTGCGGCGGCATGCCGGCGGTCTGCTCCTGCAGCGCCTTCGTGGCCACTTGAACATCGCGCAGCTCACGGCCATCCGACCCGACGATCACATCCGGCTCGTCGTCGCGGACCTTGCTTGGGACATTGGCCGGTGCGGGCGCTGCAATCGGCTCCATCCCGGTCAGCAGGAATTCACGGGGCGGCGCGTAGCCGGACTTCGTGCGGACTTCCTCGGTGGCCACCACGCGCCGCGGCCGGTGGTAGGTGCCGGAAACATAGGCTGTCTGATACTTGATCAGGTCCTTGCCGGGCACGAGCAGGTATCCCGCCCCGCCCGGCTTCTTCGGCAGGTACTTGGCCTCCTCGACGCCGATGACCTTGCGGGAATCAGCGGCATCCAATGTGCGCAGCGCCGAACGGATCGGCACGTTGACCATGATGCCGCGATCCATCTCGTGCCCCAGGCGCTGCGAACCCATCAGCAGGCGCACCCCGAGCGCGCGGCCCTGCCGGCCGATCTCGTCACAAACCTCCAGTGCCGGAGGGCATTCCAAGAACATCTGGGTGAACTCGTCGATGATGAGTAGCAGCGTCGGCATCGGCGGCAGCGGTTCGCCTTTGTGGATACGGCGGTACTCGTACTCGGCGGCGTTACCCACCCGGGCCCGACTGAGCAGGCTCTTGCGGATCTCCAACTCGCCGTAGAGCACATCGCACATACGATCCATCCACAGCGAATCGTCACGCAGATTGTTCTGCGCAGCGACCACATGCGGCAGATGCTCGATGGCCTGCGCCGTGGTGGCGCCCTTGAAATCGAAAAACATAATGTTGAGCATTTCGGGCGAATGCGTCAGGCAGGCCGACAAAATCAACGTCGTCCAGAACTCCGACTTGCCCGACCCGGTGGTGCCCACCAACACCATCGCGGTTCCGTCACCACCGTCGCTGTCCTCCTTCATGTCGATCGCGACGACGTTGCCGAAATCATCACGGCCGATCGGGAAGCGAAGCCACTGATCGCCCCACGGACTGTCCTCAAAGCGCGGACCAGATCGGGTTGGGCTCCACAGTCGTTGCGTATCCAGCCGAGCGAAGTCCTCAATGCCCAACAGGTCGTCCAGCCCCAGCGTTTTGGCTGTGCTCTCAACTGTCGTGCGAACGGTCGCATCCGGACGCCACCGAGCCATCCGACGGGCGATCGTGCGTGCCGCACTCTCACTCATCTGGTCAGGCACCGCGAACCGGGAGTCTCCGTAACGAATCAGTTCAGGACTGACCACATACGTTGCGCGGAACTCCAATCCCTCTCCGCGCTCAGCAGCCAGGCGCATAAACGTCACACCCGCAACGCCGTCGGCCCGCGTAACCGTCTGCCACTCCCCCTGATCGATGCTCTTTTGGTCGTTGATGACCAACCAGTGCGGCATCGCCGTCGAATCCTTGGCGAACTTCTCACGCTGATTGTGCAACTCTTCACCCATCGCCGCGTTGAACGCAGCGACCGAAGTCCACACCAAGCGCTGCGACCCACCGGTGTCCAACAACGTCGAATGCTGGCAGTGCGGCAACCATTTCAACCACGACTCCCAACGCGAGACATCGTCGGTGATGACCATCACCTTCAAATCGCTGGGGGCATGAAACATCGTGGCTTGCAGAACAATCGACCGGACCAACGCATATACCGCGTCCATATGACCGTTCTCGCCGACCAGTGCCAGGCCAGGCGTAGAACGCAACGCCACCGGCTTGGCGATTCCACGCACTTTGCGTTGAGTCCCCAAAAACCCGCTGATCGCCTGATACGTGGTCGGCTCGTAGTCCGACGACCGACCCAAGGTCGGCAGCCCTTCAAACTTGCGCGACAGATCGCTGTTGCCGACTCCGAACCGCACAACACCGAACGTCGGATCCAACGAGGAGGGACGCCTCTGCTCCATTTGAGTTGCCACTTCTCAGCTCTTCCTGCTTCGTTCCCACATCCGGTCTGAACCCACCAAACCCAACAACTGGTTGGGCTCTGGATGCAGATACTTGAACTGGTTGAACTGGGCCTCGGCCGCCGCATGTACTTCGTCACGCAACTCGTCGAGCTCGTGAAAATACTCGCGCCGTCGGTCCTCCATCTGGGCCGGCGTCAGCTGCTGGTTTTCTCCCACCCCACCAAACCGGTTGCCCGCGAACATGTACACCATCGAGCCGATCATCATGATCGGAAACAGCAGCGAGAACACCGCCATCGGACCCTGTCTCAGCCCTGGCTGCGACATCATCAAAGCGATCATCCCGATCACCGCCAGCCCCACGACCGCCGGAAGAATGATCTGAATCTTCGTCCGCGGTATCGGCCGGGGAGCCACCAACGGCTCCAACGACGTCGGTACATGGATGGCTGCGCTACTGACCCCACGAGGCAGCTTAGGCTTCGGCCCAGGATTAAACCGCAACGTAGACACCGATCTACCCTCCCTGATTCGCTTGAGCCGACTGCGGCTTGAGTGGCGCCATCGCCCCGTCGAGCGAATCGTGTGCTGTAGTGGCCGCCCGCTGCGACAGCTCCGGACCTGAAGGCCATACCTGAAGCATCGCCCACGGCGCCGAACGCACACCCAGAAGTTCGGGACCGCTACCCGACCCCCCACCGCGAGCAAGGCCCAGTGCCTTGAGACTGTCGCCGTCGAACGGCACGCCGAACCGCGTACCCGAATCCGATATGAGCCAAATCGTCTGCCTACGCGTCGAATCCAGCGCCGACCCCGTCGCTGTGACAAAGGTCGCTGGATCATCGCTCAACAGAACCTCGTTGGCCTGAACACCATCACTACCACCACCGGCCAACGGCACCAACTGACCTTGTTGATCGCTACGGATCGGCAACCTGCGCCCCCTGATCACATGCGACTGAGCCTGCCGATCTCCCACCTTGAACTCCCATGCCACACACGCAACCGGCACTGCCGACCCATCAACGAGCTGTACCGGTCGGGACGGATAGAAGTCCACGTCGAGCACCTGACGGACCGGTGCCTCCCCCAACTGATCCGGCGAGACCTTCGGCGGCGTCGCCGCACCAAAGGAATCCTTCTGCCGCAACATCCCCGCGACCACCGGTGAGATCCGCTGGACGCCATCGCCCAACACCACAAAGAAACTGTCCTCGCCCCCGGTCACGTCCTGACTCGACACCACAGAACCGGTCACCAGACCAGGCGCCCACTGGAAGCGCGTCGGCGCGCCGGCGTTCGGAACTGGCGGAACCACCAACGGACCAGCCGCAGGCAGCGCATCAAACAATGCCCGCGACATGACCTGGACAGACGCGCCAGGTTCGATCCCAAGGGCCGAAGTCACCGCCCGATCGCCCAGATCGATCGGCATTCGCATGTCGTTATGAACCAGATACGTCACACCATCGAACGACAGCAGCAGCGCCTCATCCGCACCCAGCGAATCGGCGCCATCACCCAGCGTCAGTCGACCATCGATCCCAGTCACCACCGGCGCACCCGCCATCGTGTTCGATGCGGTATCGCACACAGCCCACCGCGAAGTCTCCGGCGATACGATCCTCGGCCGGTCGACGGGAGCGCCGACAATTCCGACCGTGGGACCCTTGGGCCACTTCGCCAGCTCCGCAGGATTGACGTACTTGGGTTGCGCCGGCTCACCGGCAATCAATTGCGCCGACACCAAATTCAGCGCGGGATGCAGTCGACCATCAATGAACACGTACAACGCCGACGACTTGCGATCGGCCACGATCTTCGTCGAATCGTCGATCTGACCGGCTGGCCGGAACCAACCGACCACCAATCCGCCGATCACCAACACGACACCGATAATCACAGACAACATCAGCAGGACGCGCTGCAACCGCATCTGATCAACTTCCATCTTGACCGAGCGCCGAAGAAACGCGAATGCGAGGCGCCGCCGCAAGAACCAATGCCCGCTTACCTGCGTCCGTGTCGCCAGGCCCATACCGCGTCCCGCGCGGCTCGACTCTTGGGCCGGCGGAACCCACGGACCCCCGGACGGGCGCTGCTCAGATGACCCTTGATTCCCCACCACGTTCCGGACGCTACCGCTACCGCGGACGCAAGCGCTACAAGTGTGTCCAAACTTGACGCGCAGTTTTTTCAAACGCCGCCAATATCGGCTCCGAACACCGCTCGGCACTACTCACAGCGCTCATCAATCCATGTCTTCCTCAACAGCGCGCAGCGGCTCGCTCAGGATCTCGCGCACATCAAGGCCTCCAGCCGCTGCGGCGTAGACCATGTCCGCCAAGGGAAGCGGTGCCCTCGACCATCCATGCATCACTTCCATCGCCCTTGCTGCAGTCCACTCGACGCGGTACTGCTGGTGAGTCGACGCCGGAACGTCCTCAGGGCGGAAGTCATCGTCCATGCCGCCGGGGCATTTCGCGCCCACCAGCATGTAGAAGTTCCTGCACGCCGTCCCATACGACTCCCACATGGGGGAATCTTTCTCCCGGTTAGCCCGCACTACAGCCCACGCTTCACGCAGCTCCTGCGGGTACTCACCAACCTGTTGCATTACTGACATCACCGCTTGGGTGAACGGAAACATCACACGCTCCTGCAGTGTCGATGAACCGGTACCGCTCACCTTCTCAAGTCGGTCATAGAGGTCGGGATACTCCAAAGCAAGACGATGCACATGCATGTCATCGAGACCGGGCGGCGCCCAGTCCGCCGGCACACCCACCGGCCGATACCCCTCATACGGATTGGCCGCGACATACTCAACCCCGTGACTACGGAACGCATCAACGCGTCCCGTCGTGGCTGCCGCCACCAAGGTCCAGTCATCCCCACGCCGCAGCGCCGCATACTCAACTAGAACCCGTGCCGGGTCAGACCATCCGAACCACAACGCTCGGAAGCTACTGTCCACCAAGGGATCAGCTACAAGCAACCGCACCGACCGAGGTAGATACACGCCCTCTGGAATGTAACCAGACCCCTCACTGCTGATCACAACGGTCTCCGAGCCAGTCGACGAGCGGAAAATACCGACCGCCCAGGCCAGCGGATACTGCCGAACACCACACGCACTCGCCAACTCCCACGCCAGCGCACCTGCCTCAAGCGCATCACGCGACAGCGATGGCCCGCGTTTCGCCGCACCAGCCGCAGGAGTAGCCATAGTCGCAGGGACCAGAGTCGGCGCTGCAGCCGAACCAGAACCACCAGCGGCCGCCGGACCAGATCCACCCGCACCCGAGGTCGAAGCCGGAATCGTCGCTGGAGTCGAACCTCCAGGCGACACCACACCACCCGGCGCTGCCGGCGCACCCATCCCTGGCGCGGGCATCATCATGCCGCCACCAGGCGAGCCAGCACCCACGGCGCCCGGTGCGCCGGATGCCACCGGCGGCACCACCTGCGCCGGTGCGTGAGCCCCAGACCCCGCCAACCCAGCAGGAGACGCCGACGGTGCAGGGCTCGCCCCAGCAATCGCAGCGCCACCAGTCCCCGGACCAGCAGAAGACGTGGCCGGTCCCATCATCGACGGCGGCGACGACATCGGCGACACAGCATTGGCAACACCCGACCCGGCCCCCATACCCCGAGCGAGAGCCGCCGACGGATCACCAATCCCCGACCCGGACAACCCTGCCGCCGACGGCCCCCCGCCAGGAACCCCAGTCAACCCAGAAGCCGGCGACGCCCCAGACAACCCGCCAGCTCCAGAGGACAACGACGACAACGGATTACCGCCACCCAATCCAGACAGACCACCAGGGAGACCGCCCCCACCGCCTCCACCGCTCGGCAGGCTCCCCAGCCCACCCGGCATACCAGCGCCGCCCATCTTCGATGAAGACGAACCCGGTGTTCGACCCATGACACCGGCCGGACCGGGCGCCATCGGTACAGCCGGGGAACCCTGCGCGTTGGGACCCGTGTCTCCGAGCGCATCCGGTGGTGTCCGTGGGGTGGTTCCGGCGCCACGCTCCGGCGTAGCGCCGGTGCCGCCGTCGCTCCCACTCGTTGACGGCCCCCCTTGGCCTCCGGTTTGGCTCTGTGGCGTGTCGGTGTCGCCCTGTGGCTTTCTCGTGTTCTGCGGCTTAGGGATACCGGCTTGGTCCAAGGGCGCAGGTGCAGTTCCAGGCCCCTCAGTAGGAAGGTTTGCCAAGCGCCCGGATAGCGCTGCGTAGTCCGATCCGTGTTTGGTCTCGTTATATGTGCGGTACGCCTCCACTGCAGCCAGACCGTTTGTATAAGAGGCACGAGCGTCGCCATGCCAGCGTGCGATGATGGTCTCTCGGTCCAACGTTGTTTTCGCAGAGGAAAGTTCGTTGTGCGCGCTGGTGTCGTAGTTCTCATAGGCACTTGCGACGTCACGCAGTACGCGCGCCACATTCTTATGCAGTTCCTGCTGCCCGCGGACCCACGCCGCACCGCGCTGGTAATCAGCGGCCAGCTCCTGATTGCGCTGATGGCCCTCATTGAACCCGGGCGAATCGGCGGCCCCTTCACGCTGAGCGTTGGCCACGGAAAGTTGTTGGCGCGCCGCATCGAGCTGATCGGCGATCTGGCCGTAGCGCGCGGCTGCGGCTTCCATAGGCTCGGCGGGCGGCGCCTGGATATCAGGCGTAATGATCCGGTGCGAGAACGGACGTAGGTTATTAGTGCTCGCCACGAACCAGCTCCCCCTCGACTCAGTGATTACGCGAAACCGCAGAGCTTGTTCACGGTTTCAACTGCTACGTTGGCCCTTTCGATGGCCGCGTCTACCTGAGAGCCCATCCGGCGCATAGCAGCTTCTTCTTGATCGACCGTGGCGACGAGATAATCGTGAACGCCCGCTGCAATGTCTTGTGGTGTAGCCGAGCCGACCTGGCTTTTTAAGTACGCTATTTGGACCAACGCGGTGCGTGCTTCAACGCCTCGTGCATCCATTCTTTCGAGGTTGTCCCATCCAGGCGGCGCGTCAGCGACAGCATTGCTGGCTCTGGCCATAGCCTCAGAAGACGAGAGCCATGCGGTGCATGCCCGGTCCTTGGCTGCTGCGGTCTCGGCCGCGCTGTAGACGGGGGCCGGGGGCGGAACGATCACAGTGTGCTGGGCCGGCACGTCCGGCAGGATGAGCCCGACCGCGCTAACCGCAGCCGCGAGTGCGCAGACCACTAGAGCGGACCCGGCCGCTACCAACCCGGCACCTCGCCGAGGCCGGTTAACGTCCACGCCACCGCGACGGTCATCTGCCGGTGGCGGTGTCAGGCTTATCGGCCGTTCAGGTGCATCGATACTCATGTCGCCACCGGGATCACTGTCAGGGATTGACGATTCGACTCATCGGTCTCAACCGCGGCTGTGACTGCCTCACAGTTCTTGCGAGAGATGCGGCCACCGCGCGTGGTTATAGCCAAGAAAACGGTCTGTAGCCGAGCCTCGCCGGTTGCAGATATCTCCGCGACCGACGCCCACCCAGGGAATACCGCGGAAGTGGCGGCTGAGGCGCCCGACGCGGCGCCCCCCGTTGCGCCCGCAGCCACAGCCATCGCACCCGTTGCGACAGTTACTCCTGCAGTCGTAGCGTTCGCGGCGGCCACCGGTTCTGGCTGCAGTTCGAGATGGCGTTGAACGGAAGGCATTAGCGGCAGACCTCATCGAGTCGATCGCCCCAGCGGACAACTTCGCTGCGGAGCTTGTCGAGCTGGTCGTTGGGGAGCTCACGGGTGTAGGCGTCCCCCAATGCAATCCAGGAGTCGATGTAGTGAGACGTTGCCTCTTGGACATCGGCCGGAGTGGCCGGCGGGGTGTGATTGCGCATGTACTCGATCTCGATCATCAAAACCGTTGAAAAGGTCGAGAGCGCCCCGGCATGTTCGGGTGAAACGCGGTTGCCCAACGTCGCAGTCAGTTCCCTGTGTACGCCGCCGAGAGGTTGATCCACGCTTACGCTCGCGTCGCAGGCTTCCCTCTTCGCCGCGGCGATCTGGTCCGGGCTGTAGTTCGGTGGTTGCGCCGTCACTGTGGTTGTGGTGGGCGCCGGAGCCGGTCGTGTCAGATTGATCGCCGTCATGACGATCGCGGCGATACCGAGCACGCACGCCGCGGCGCTCATGGCCAACACCCAGCGGCTCCCGCCCCGGCCGCTGCGCTTATCAGCCTCAGGCAGTGGTCCCGGAGCCGTCTGCGGCGAACCAGGCGGAGCCGCCGGTGGTTGCGGTGCCGGTGCGGCCGGCTGGGTGAGGGTTGCACTGGGCCTCGCCCATGCTGCATCGGGACCGGGCGCAAATGCCTGTCCGTGCTGCTGCGGGTGCGGCTCACTCACCTTCTCAGCCTAAACCGCAGCGCAGACATGCGGCTACAAGTAAGTCCGCATCCGAGTAGACATGCCTTCCGCAAATGCTCTACCAACCCATCGCCGGCTAATCGGGCAGATCGTCGTGCCGGTAATGTTCGCGCCGATATTCCGCTCCAACTGGAGCGCTCAGCAAATGGCAGCGACCGTCGGCGTTCACGCTAGCGTCAGCCACATCCAGCGCTCAGGTGAACGGCGCCGCATGGCGTGCACAAATCCGTTGAGTCCTCCGTTGAATCTGGCGATCACCGGCAATCGATCGCCTCCCTGGTGTACGGCAGCATCCAAGATATTGTGCTTTGACAGGCGTTCGCTGGTGCTCCCGAACTGTGCCCCGCACTCTTGGCATACAAACGGCCCGAAGACGACGGGAGTGTCTGGAGCGTCAACGTCAACAAAGTGCGCTCGCTTGAGATGCTCGTTGGTGATGACATGTGGACCGGTGTCGAGGTCAACGTGGTCGAGGATCTCGAGCACTTCATCGGCAGAGGCGTACCAACCCGGCAGCCCTGGCTTCCACAACGCACCGTCGTTGCTGTACTCGCTCAGATCCATCCATTTGGGCAGCAGTGCGACGTAATCGTCGGTGACTCCGAGCCCACGCATCTCCTCCGAGACCTGGACGGTGCCGTCGGCGGCGTGCGTTTCTTCCCACAGCCCGTAGTAGCGGTAGGGCCAGCATTGTTCGTTCTGCTGGCGCCGGTCGAGTACTACTGCGCGGTCGATGACGGCGGTGATGATCAGCGGGTGTGCGCTGGCGGTGTAGACGCTGCCGATTTTGGGATGGTTGAAGTCCGGATCCGGTTCGAGCTGGCCTTGCGGCTCGACGCTATACACGTCGCCGGGAATTTCATGTCCGTCTTCGTTGACGTAGCGGGCGGCATAGCCTCTCGCTGAGCCCAGATGGGTGGTGCAGTACACCAGGTCCGGGCGATATTTGGGTTTGGTCATCGCGCGCAGTCCCGGAGAGTGTTCGTAGGCGCTGGTGTAGTCGAAGCCCAGATGGGCTGCGGGATAGATGATGTCGCCGGGTTGCTTGCCGGGAATTCCGCCGTGGTACAGCCGAGTTTCGGACATCGCGTCAAACCTCGTCGAGCTCGTCGTCGTACTCCTCGGCGATCGTGATGGGCACTGCGGCATGTTCCTCGGCGGCTGCTGTCACAGCCGATTTCAGGGCGGTGTTCAGCAGTTCCTCAAGGCCCTCGTGGGTGTATCGAACCGTGCAGCCCTCGGCCAGCGACAGTGAAACCAGTCGTCCTCTGGCGTCCACGGACAGCTCAACATCGCCGTCCCCTGCGGTCACGTCAATGCCGATACTGTCCCATTCGGCGCGAAGTTTGCTCAGCACGTTGCTGATGCGCTCGACACGCTGAATCATCTGTCTGCTGAACTCGGCGTCGGCTTCGTAGCCTGGGTATTCGTAGACGGTCACGATTCGTCGCCTTTCGGCAGATCAATGCGTCGGCGACGGGTGACGGTGACCGCGGTCGTCGGAGTGGCTTTGACTTCTGCTGCCCTCTTCTGTTCGCCAGTGGGGTCATCAGCTTGCTCGGTGTGACGTCGTGGTACCTGGCCCTTGACCATCTCCGAGTTTGGCTCGGTGGGCAGGTGAATGGACTTGTCAGGTTCCTTGACGGGCCGCGCTCCCCCGCCGCCACCACCCATGCCGGCGCCCGCCATCGGCGGCATCATCATCGGCATGCCGCCCGCTGCTGGTCCGGCGGCCGTCGCGCCGACCGCAGGCGCCGCGGCGCTGTTGATCGTCGGTGTAGGACCGGCAGGTCCGCCCATCGCGAGCATGTTGCCGCTTGCGGGCGACAGGGGGCCAGGTGCTCCACCGGCGGGTTCGGTTCCTCCACCGCCGCCTCCAGAGGACAAGCCGCCGAACGAGTCGGGTTCCAGTCCAGATGTGTCGAGTTCGCCGAGTTCGGGTTCAGCCAGTCCTTCAGTCAATCCCTGTACCGCTTGGGTTGCTTGGGATGCAGCCGACTGGACCTGCTGTCCGATGGCCGACGGGATGCTCGTCACTGCGCCGAGCGCACCACCCAACGCGCCGGCCAGCATCGTCGGCAGCATCGCAGCCATCGGTGCCATCTGGCTCATCATGTCGCCCTGTCCTTGTCCAGCCAGGGCGGGATCGCTCGTCGGCAGACCGTCTGATCCCAGCTCTGCACCCGCGAGCGCAACGTCGTCACCGGGCACCGCGGCGGCAGCTGCGTCGTCGACATGTTCACCGACCGCGGGTGATTGGCCGACTGATGCGGGGTCGCCGTTGCGGGCACCGGGATCGGTTTGACCGACCACCGGCTTCACCGGTGGCGGGGGTGGCGGCGCGGCGGGCAGTTCCCCTAGGTGGTAGTTCGCCGAGGCGATCCCCGCTCCGGTGTTGAGCGCCGCCAACTCGGTCTTGAGCTGTGTCACCACGCCCGAATATGCACCTGCGAAGCGGGCGTTGAGCGTCGTCGCGTTGGAGAGCTCGCGTTCCTTGTTGGTGAACGCCGCAGTGCGAGGGGTGTCCTTTTGAGCTGTACTGAACCGCTCCCGATGGCCGCTGGCGGCCTGAGCGACCGTCGTCGCGTGGTCTCCCATTCGGTCTGCCCAGTTGGCAAATCGCGTCAGTGCTGCCGCCAGCTCAGGGCCTGTCTGGCCGTGAACTGATTGCTCGACAGCGTTGACCGCTGAGCGGGCGGCGCTGGCCGTTTGACGGAAACCCGCACTGTAGCGGCCGCACTCGGTCACGAACGATGTTCCGGCTTCGCTTTGGCCGCTTTCCATGATCGCGGCCTGGACCTTGCCGGGCCGGGCCGCTGTCGGAACGATCGGCACATCCGGCGCGACGGCATTCGCCGTGACCGCGGGATTCATTGCCGCAGTGACCCCGCCGCGGGCTCCAGATTGAAGGCTAGACAGGGACGCGGCGTTCTCCCGGTCCATATCGGTGAACACGCGCGCTACTTCGTTGACTGCCTGGACAGCTGATTGCAGCACCTGAGCCCCGTCGGCTGCGCGGGAAGCCATCACAGCGCCATGCTCGGATAACCGTGCGGCAGCTGACGCCGAAACTTCATCGCTGGCCAGAGCAGCATGTGCTGGCGGTGTGGCCGCTAGGGCAACCAAGGTTGATGCCGCTGCGGCGAGCTGACTCGACGCACCCGCCAGGCCTGCATCGTTGGCATATAAGGCCACCATCGGGCGTGTCCCCCTCTCCCCGGTTGGTTTCGGCTAGAAGTCGATCGTCTGCTGATACTGGCGCACCTGCTGCTCAGTTGGGAGCTGCGGAAGAATTCCCTCCACGTGATTGGCGGCCATCTCCTGCCGGAGTGCCAACTGCGAGCGCAGGTAGGCCAACGTGTTGAGTCGCACGATACGGTTGGCGAGCTCATCGTCGGTCAAGTCCAATGCCGGGGCTTCCAGCTGAACAGCGAGAGTGTTCCCCGAGCGGCCCACACGCACAATCACCGATTCGTCTCGGCTGGCCGCCTCAAAAGACTCCACTCGGGTGGTTGCATCAAGCACTGCGCATAACCTCAATCAGTGCGGATGGTCAGATTGCTGACGTTCTCAGCGGTCATGTTGTCGAATGCGGTAGCCGCATTGCGCAGCGCCGACGCCAGCTCGCGGTTCTTGTTCTCCTCGGTTTGCAGCGCCTGCTCCCGCTTATTGATCGCTTCCACAGCGGCACGCCGTGATTCGTGAAATAGCGGGCCCCAGCTTTCGGTTTCGGTGACCGCACGCGAATGCTCGGCGCGGGCATCCGCGCACTGCTGCGCTACTTTGTCGTAGTAGATCGCGGCCTGTCGCAAATCGTCCGCAGAAAACTGCAGGTTCACACTCATGAACTTACTCCTGACGGGTGGGGGTTGGATTCACTCACTTTGGTGGGCTGGGTGAGGTAGCGGACGCGGCGACCACCGGCTGAGCCTGGGCGGTGGCCTGTGGCCGCTCCCAGCCCAGGAACGTCGACCCGAAGTCGATGTCCTCCAGCGGCACCGCTCTGCCGTTGGACCACACCTTGTCGTTGCCCAGCGCCATGATGCGGTGATCAGTGAACTGCCCAACGTCGCCGAGAATCAACCGGGACTGACTCACCGCGTTCGTGGTCACCGGGGCACCGGCCGGGGACAGCGTCAGATTGGCGTCGCGGTAGGCCTGTTCGAACGGAGTGCCGCCCACCACCGCCCGGCTGGCTTGGGCTACCGCTGCAGTTTCTGCGGTCACCGGATTCTCAAAGCCGGGCACCTTCACGCTGAGATCGTCGGGTGCGGGTTGGCTCGCGCCGGCCGGAGTGACCTGTCCGCTCTGGGCCTCCGGCGCGCTCGGGTTCGTCGCTGCCTGTGGCCCGGCGGGATTGGGTTGGTTTCCTTCGCCGACCGGCGGGTCCTTCAACTCGCCGTGCTCGTCCTTGTCGCCCTTCTCATCGCCGGGGGCCTCGGCCTTGTCGCCAACTGGTGGATCGGTGAGTGGATCCGTGGACTCCGCTCCGGCAGCCTTCGCATCGCGAATAGCCGATCCGATCCCAGATCCGATGTCACCCAACGGAAGTCCGCCACCCATCGCGCCGCCGCCACCACCGAACGGCATCATGCCCCCGAGCATGCCCGGCAGTGATCCCAGCGCACCCATGCCAGGTCCGAGCATCGAACCCAAGCCCGACATCAGGGGATCCGATGCCAGCCCGTCCAGCAGCGGATCCTGCTCCAGACCGGCAGCTCCTGCGCCCGACTCACCGGCGGCTGGAGCGCCGGCAGGTCCAGCTCCCGACGCGGGCTGGCCGGTGCCGCTGCCAGTTTGGTTCTGCTCACTGGGCTTATCGCTCGACAGCGCCTCGTAGCGAGCAGCCAATCCGTCCAGGACCGCGCCGTGAGACGCCGAATCCAGACCCTTGGACTTCAGGACGCCGTTGATCTCATCGGTCTTTCCCTGCAGGAAGCTCGCCAGCTGCTCCTGGCCAGCCGGCGTATCCAGTGTCGGACCGAGCTTTTGGACTTGATCGATGATCGACTTCTGCAGCTCACCGAGTTTGGCCTTGCCCTCGGCGCTGGAGTCCTGCGCCTTCAGCAGCGCGTCGATGAGTTTCTCATCGGCCTCGTTGAGAGCTGTCCGGTTCTTGGCCAGCGCCTCGTCGAGACGCTTGGCGACCTCAGCCGCGGCACCGGTGAGCTCAGGGTTGCTAGCCGGGCCGGCCTGAGGAGTGGTCTCCGCCGGCGGGGTGATCGGCGGCTTGCCCGACGGTGCCGGTTGGTCCCCGCCAGGTGGCGGGGCATCAGCACCGGTTTTCAGCGGTGGCTGCCCCATCCCCTCCAACGCCTTGTTGATCACCGTGATCGACGACGTGTCGGGGTCAATCCCCATGTATTTCAACTGCGCTCGCTGCTCGGGGGTGAGTTCAGTGGCCAGCGGCATGTCGAACCGCGGCGACTGGGGGGCTGCGCCAAGTACCTGGGAGATGCTCCCCACGAGATCACCGACGATGAGATCAGGCCAAGCGGTCATAGGCGGGACGATATGGCGTGGCCACTGCCGATTTCCAACAGTAGCTCCACATTCGCCGCAAAATTGGCCGCTGGACGACCCACTGGCGTTGTGCGCGGCGCATCGTCGAGCTACCAGGCGGTCTGTGCGGCCTCGGCGTCGATGGCGTCGATCGCGGTGGTGATGATGTCCCAGAGCGGACTGTTCGTACGCACGTAGTAGACGCGGCGGGAATCCTCCGGATGCTCGATATCGAGCATCCCCAACTGCACCAACCGATTCAGCTCTTGGGTGACATTGCTCGACGACGCATGCTCGATGTCGCGCGGCTCGGACTGGAAGAACCGGCCCTTGGGGTGGCGCAATACCCACGCCGCGACTGCGAGTCGGCACTTGCGGCCGAACAGCAGTTCGCTGACGTGTGTCGTATCCACGGCTTCCAGTATCTACCCTCTACTATCTAGAATCTAGGTAGTAGATACTGGATGTTCGGGAACGGAGCGAGGATGACCACGGCCACCCCAGCCCCACAGCGGCGGTCGCGTGCCGGCTCAGAGACCCGGCAGCGCGCAGCCAAGATCGACGTTCGGTTTGACGACGACGAACGCGCCCTCATCGACCGGGCTGCGGCAGCTTCTGGCCTCAAACCTTCCACCTACCTGCGCATTTCGGCCCTAGAGCGGGCCGCGGCCACACTCGCCAGCTAGCACCACGGCAGGTTCGCGCTAGCTGGATGCGCGGTCGGACCGCGTGTCGGTGCGGTCAGACCGCGCATTTGCGTGTCACCATGCCAGCATGAGCGAGTCACACGACGCGGACGTTGACGATAACGATCCGATTGCGACATCCCGGCGTGTCACTGGCTTTTCCAGAAAACCTACGGGCAAGATCAGCCGCATGGCTGGATCAAATCGGGGGCGGCCGTCCCTTGGCGAACGCGCCACTGTGACCGCCACCTTGCCCATGACTGTTCGCAAAGCAGCCGAAACCGCTGCCCACGACCACCACATCGACCTATCGCCCTACCTGGCTGATCTCATCTGCTTTCACTACGGCCATCCTGAACTGATGCGGCACCTGTCTCAGGCGATTCTTTCCGACAGCCCAAGTCGCATCAGCGATCTCACCGTCGACACCTTCGGCCGCCATGTGACGATCCGGCTCCCCCTGCCGGTGGCCGAGCTCGTCGAATTCGAGGCCAGCGACCGCGCCGTCGAACGCTCAACCCTGCTCGCCGACATCGTCTGTCTGCGAATGGGTTTCCCCGGATTGATCCGCGCTCTCGACAAGGAGGTCATGCCACTGGCGATCTGACGCCCAGAGCACACCGCCATCCTTTTCTGTCTTGGTCGACAGCGGTGCGCCTGACAACTTCATAGCGCGGATCTAACCCCATAACGACGAAAACCCCCGGTAAACCCGAGGGTTTTGTCTGAACCGAGTTGGCGCTCGGTTCGGGGGTGCATCCGCACCGAAATCCCCGAAGGGACTGTCTGGTGGACAGGTCTCACGGTAGCGCATTGCCGTCCTTCGGTCTACTGCGCACGCACCGTGTTCAACACTTTTCAACACGGGGTGTCGACGTTTTCGACGTCGCTGCTTCCGTGTCCGCTGAGGTCGATCGCTCCCGTCCGATCTCACCCCGACCAGCCACTTATCGTGGCTGCAGTCCGACGCGCCGCCGCCGTGGCATCGTCCGGACCACACGCACAGCCGACGTTGTGCGGATTCGACGGGCACATCGCGCGCTCAAGCGTGCGCTGCCACCCCCGAGCTCCTTCGTCAACCTGGAGCTGGAGGCCGACGCCTACGCCGGCGTCGCGTGCTGGAGCGGTGGACATTCCAGATGGGCTCACCTGACCGTCCCCATCGCCTACGAGCTGCGCTACGCCGCCATCCGGCCCCAGATGTGCAACGGTGGGATCGACAAGGAGAAGCTGGTTTTGGTGGCCGCGGCCATGGCGCGGTTCGCCGACTTCGACACGGGTCGCAACTGCCGGCCGAGCAACACTCAACTCGCCTTGTGCACATGCCTGCCCGTACGCACGATCCAGCGGGCCCGTGAATGTCTGCGGCTCCTCGGCGTGGCCACCGAGGTCCTGCGTGGCCGCCAGCGCACGTACACCGAGCGCATGGCGTCCTGGCGGATGGGCGACCGACACCGTGGCTGGGCATCGGTGTGGGCGCTCCACGATTTTGCGCTGGTCAACAAGGTTATCCACAGCTTGTCATCCCACCTGGAACGGTCTCACCTAAGCACCACAGTCCCCTCTAGTAAGAGAACACTCACTACCCACGGGCGCGCAGAGCGCACCCGGCAGGCGCGCGCTTCGCGCCGCCGAGCTCCAGACAAGGAAGGTCTGCGCCTTGCCACGCTATGGAGGGCATCTCCCGGTGCCCCACCGTGGTGCCAGCGCTACTCAGCCGACAGTTGGGCCGCGATGCTGGCCGCCCCTGCAGCCGCCGGATGGAACGCCCGGGATCTCACACAGCTGGTGCGGGACTGGCTCGGCTCCGGCCGGCGCATATCCGACAGGCCAACCCGCCCCATCGCCCTTTTGGGAACGCTGCTTGCATGGCATCTCAGCCATAACACGCTGTTAGACCGGCCCGCCGCGCTCGACGAAGCACGTGAGGCCGCTGAACTGGCGGCCGCGGCCGCGCGCAAGGCGAATCAAGCAGCCTCACACGCTGCCTTCCTCGCTGACCGTGAGCAGGCCCGTGCTGCTTTGTCCGGTGAAGGTCGGGCGTGGGCACGACGGGAAGCCGCGCGGCTGGCACAACAAAGCGCAGCCCGCCGCACGGAGGCCGCCCGTCGCGAGGTCGAGCAGCGCACAGCACTACTCGATCAATCGAAACTTCCGCTTCAGTGCGACCGCCCGTCATGAGTTTTCTGGAAACGGCCAGGCCCGCGGCCAATTTCCGGGACAGCGCGCGTACTTCGCCACCCCGCTCCCCCACCACCAACCGTCCTCTTCTGAGGTTGGGCCACTGGGAGGCGGCCCCAACCTCAGAAGAGGAGCGGGAGAGCAAGCCTCGTTACGGCGCGGTGTCCTTCCTGCCGGGCAGAAACGCATTGAGTACCGGCGCAATCCAGGTTGACCTCGTGTCGAAGCCCAATTCTGCTCCGATCCGGTCGATGACCTCTTCCTGCTGAGGTGTTGGGCTGAACGCGATCTGCGCACTGCCGCCACCGAGATAGCGCACCGCGGAGGGGTCCGCTGGGAACAGATCGTTCGTTGGAGCGGTGCTGTACCGCGACTCCTTGATGATGTCAGCGAGCTTTCCGTCCTTGTGGTGCTGGCTGATCGCCTCCAACACCACGTGCAAGTTGGTCGACTTCGCGGAGTGTCGGTAGTTCTCGAACCGCTTTTTGACTCCAGGACTGACATAGACCGCGCTGGTTGGCTTTGTCCGGGTACGCGGCCGGCCTGGCTTCCGCGCAGCAGGTTTCGGCTCCGGTGTGGGTTCCGGTACTGCCCTCACCGGGGGCTCGTCCAGGTCCGGCACGCGCGGTGCTGCCGGTCGATCCGGCACAGGGGTCAGCGGAGCAGCAGGCGGATCACCCACGAGGCCGGCCAGACCAGAGCCGCGGCTCTTTGTTGGTTTGGTGATGTCGCCGAGATTCTCTGCGGGCAGCTGTTGCGGGGTCAAGCTCATGGCCATACTCCTTCTTCGATCATGTCGGCACGGGTCTGCGATCCACGTCTGAGAATCTCGCCTGTCAGTTCTGCGAAGTCCTCGGCAACTCCGGCAGATGTCTTGCTGACGACGGCATTGGCGTCGGCCTTCCCCTTTCGGATCGCCGACCGCGAGGGATTGTTCGCGATTTGCAACTCGAGTTCGTGGGCCAACCGACCGAACTTGGGCACGTCTCTGCCAACTGCTTCCGAATGGCGAATGAAGGACTTGAACATCACGTCCTCGTTCTGGCCCAGGTCCGCTGCAACATTCTTACCGTGCTCCTCGCGGATCTTCCGCGACGAGCCACCTGACGCAAACACAAAGCAGCCCAGCAGCATCACGTATGGATTGAGCTCTCGCATCGCCCTCAGATCGCCGGCCAACTCTCGCAGCCCAGTCCTCGACAGGTCATCAGTCTTCATCGGAACAACCACGAACCGTGCCGCGCACAGGGCTGCCTGAAGCAGCAACTGGTTCTCCGGCGGCGAGTCAATGAAGATCACCCCGTACTGATGACTGATCTGCTGAAGTGCCACCGCCAGCGACATCAATACCTGTTTGGCCGCTTGCGGATTCCCCATTTCGGCTGCCAACACCGGTGCGATACGGCGGACATACGGACCACCAGGCACCACATCAAGCCCTGGCCGCACATCACGAACCGGACTCAGCGCAGCCCCAGCGGTGATCGCGCTGTACAGGTTCCTGCCTTTGTCGTCGGCCTCCGAGTTGGCGAAGCCCAACATGTTCGCGACGTTGCCCTGACCGTTCAGATCGACCAGGAGAACGCGGGCACCATCAGAGGCGACGAGAGCGGCGCCGTGTGTGGAACACGTTGTTTTGCCCACCCCGCCCTTGCCGTTCGCGTACAGGTAAACATTGCCGAGCTTGCTCCAATTGACCGCGGGTTCTACCAGCCCAGATTCACCCCAAGCGGCTACGCTACTAGTCATGCGGGCGCCTCACTCTGCGTTGATCGGGAGTCCATTGCGTGCGCCGCACTGCAACCCATCGGGTGCTGTCCGCCACGCGTTTCCGTGCGGGTCAAAGTCTATGGCTCTGGACGCGACGCGCCATTCGACACCACGCCGCGCGCATCGCCCATCAGTAAGTGCTGGGCACGCTATGGCGCACCGTTGCGGCAGGCATTGCGGAGGCCACAGCAAACAGCACTCGGTCCCGGGCATCGTTCGTGGCCCCGCTCGCGATACCGGCTGGCGTCCGGCCCGGAGCTGCGGTACGGACGCCGCGTCGCGCACCTGTCTGCGCCTGTCTTCCGGTGTCGCAACGGGTGTGGTGCACCGCCAATTGTGCGATCGGTGCACACGCGCGATGTCTCGCACTCTGCCTAATGCGTCCAATAACTGCATGTCAGATGCTGCGCCGTGCACGTTCCCGCATCTCCTCCGGTATGGGTCGCAATACCTGACCGGATACCTGCCTCAATACCTGGAAGGAAACCATGCTCTCAATAGTGCGCGGTATTGATCGCGATGCTTCCTGTGTGGCACTGGTCGCCACTCTGCCGCAACCGGTGCACCGTGTTGTCGCGGTTGACAGCAACCATGTACGCGCCACCGTGGCGGACACAGTGGCGCGATTCGTTGCGCCCGAAACCTGGTCGAAAATTCGTTTCATCGTTGGGCGTGTCGCGCGTTGCGTTGTCTGCACCGAGCCGTGCAGCGGCGTTATGACGCAGACCTCGGTCGATACACGTATCTCAACGCCGTGCGTCGCAACACACGAAATGCATTGCACAGCATCACCACTTATGTCGCTCTCTGCACGCCGACATATGCGCATACCGATCAATCGCGCGGCTCTGCCTAGAACACGTCCGCATGTGAGCAGTGCAATCCACAACCGTGCATCGAAACCCGTTGTCCGACATACGTCCAGCACTGTCAACAGTGGTATCTAGCTCACAGCGCCGAAGCGCACTAGATCGGACACGGGTGAATCAGCTGCGCCCGCAACGCGATACAAGACGGGCGCCGAAGCTGTGTACACGACACGGCGCCAAACTGCGTAATCGACCCAGTTGTCAATCCGTGCCCGTGCCGGTGCATTCACCCCAGCCAACGTGGCGAGCGCACCGGGCCATCCATATCCTCTGGCCGGTGATCGCTCTCACTTGCTGCCGCCCTGACCTGGGCATTTGCAGGCGAACCACCAGCGGAACCACCGAAGCGACACACGTTTCTGCCCCTAGCTGCCCGTCTGGCTGAAGAACCCCGTCCATAGGCGGTATCTATCCGGGAAGGTCCAGTTCGGGGCTCAGCAGGCACCGCAGCGGCTTCTCCCAGGTCGCAGACAGCGTCTCAGCCCATACGGCGCTGTGTGCCCAGCAGCGGGGGATAGGCCGAAGCATTCAAGAGTGAGGGCGGACGGCTTCCCAAATCTGAGTTCGGTGAAGTTGGGGTGGGTGTTGGAGGTTGGTGGTGGTGTTCGTTCATACTGCGGGGCATGTCACTTGATGCGCTTGTGGCCGAGGCCGGCCAGGTGCTCGGTGACGCGCGCAAGATGTTCGGCCCGGCGCCGACGGCCGGCGGATGGTCGAGCACACCGGCGCTGAGCGCTGGTAAGGACAGTTTGGCCCAGGCCGGGGGAGTGCTGGCGGGGTGGGGCGGGGCGAGCGCGACGACGCATCTGTCGGCCAGCGGCGGTCGTGTGGTGGCTCTGGACAATGTGATCGGCGCTGATCGAGGAACTGCGCCGGGTTTCACGGGGGCGGCCCAGACCTCTCAGTCTGGTGGTGGCGGGATGGACGACGTCAACGCCGACACGCGTAGGGGAGTGGCTGCGATTGCTCCCAGCACCGACACCCCGGCCGGTAAGACCCAGTTGGTCAACCATCTGCAGTCCCAGCTCGACCGTGCCAAAGCGTTGCTCAAGGTTTCCGAGTCACGCAACGTGATGTTGGCCAATGCGATTCGCAGCGCTGCAGGAGGCTATGGCGGCGGTATGCCGATGGGTGGCGGCATGGGTGGCCCGATGGGCGGCGGGATGCCCATGGGCGGCGGGGGAATGGGCGGTGGTGGACTACCCGGCCTCGGCGGCGCCGGCCTGATCCCCAACCTCTCCGCCTTCACCCGCAACAGCTCGTCCCGGCGGGTTTCATCCTCGTCGGCCTCTAGTTTGAATCTTCGAACGCCGGTGCCGTCAGGCCCGGGCACCGAAGCGTTCCGCGCCGCGGTACGACACGCCCTCGACATCAAGGGCATCACCAACCCGCGAGCGCGCGCCTACTGGGAAAACGGCATGATGGTCGTCGCCGACCGCGAGTCGGACTTCAACAACCGCGCGGTCAACAACTCTGACTCGAACGCCCAGAACGGCGATCCCTCCGCAGGCACTCTGCAGTTCATCAAGGCCACATTCGACGCCTACCACGAACCAGGTACCTCAACCGACCGTAGCGACAACGTCGCTCAAGCTGCGGCCTTCATCAACTACGCGATGGGCCGCTATGGCGTTAGTCCCGACGGGCATGACCTGGCCGCCAAGATCCAACAGGCCGACCCGACGAGACCGCCGAAAGGCTACTGACACAACCGATTCATTGTCGTGGTTGTCGGTTGCCATTCTCGACGGCGCGTTGCCATTTGAGGTGGCGCGGCTTGGCGCGTGCGCCATCTGGATGGCAAGAGGGCTGACGGATACCGGGTTCCTGGTCGCGACGGTGCCGCGTTCGCAGCGTAGGGCCAGATGCCCTGGAACCTGTCGCGACACTCATGACAATGAGGTTGACCTTGCGTGCTGAGTGGTTGGCACGGAGGTACTCACGACGTGCTCCCGGATCATCGCTGAGGTGCTGCCCACTGCGACGCCGTTTTCGATCTCCTTGATCCCCGCGGGAGCGCCAGTGGTGGAGTATTGGATATACCCTGCATCCCCTGGGTCCGAGGAACCCGTGCACCTCACCGTCGGTGACTTTCGGATTCCGGCTGACCCGGCAGTGAACCGACCACCGTGAGATCGACCAGCAGAAAGTCACGAACTATTCGCCATGACCAAGAGAAAAAGCGGGCAGAAGCAGCCGGCGGGGAAATACGCCCCGCAGGCGATTAGCGACGAGGACTTTGTTGCCGGTGCTATTGCGCTGGGCCAGAGGCTAACGCGCCATCTGTCAGCGTTGGAGAGCGGTGAGCCGGGCGCGGTCGCCGATGTGGCAGCGGTGCTACGGACGCTAATCGCCAGGGGTGAAGGCGATGACGTTATCCGAAAGCTGTGCAAAAGGAAACGTGTGCCCCTACCTGATGTGCTGGTCACGACCGCCGCAAATGATGCTCCGTCAGTCGTACTCTCTGCCGGCGCCATACCGGTGACGCCGGAGGACCACGACCATCCGCACCAGATCGCAACGCGTATGGTCAGGTTCGACGTGTGGTCAGACATGACGGCTTTGGTCGTTCGCGGGGGAAATCCGCGCAGGGCGAACAATTGGGACCGTGTTATCTCAATGTACGCCAACACCTTTGGTTCGCACTTGAGCGGAACGATACCTTCGACGCTATTAGAGACGTCATCGATAATGAGTGGCGAACTGGACCTGGGAGAGTATCTTATCTTCTGCGCGGGCATCGTCGCTGAGAGTGCACTCAACCAGGTGTTGGATGCGTTGGCTGAAAAGCCGATTATTGTGCCCCACAAGCAAGGTCGGAAGCCGAATCCGTTAGCCCACTTGACGCTTCGAGACGACGTTCGCGGCGTTGGCGAACCCGAACTAGAGCTCGCATTCATGCCGGCAGGCCTCAAAATTGGCGACGATGAGATCGACGTCCTGAAACTTCATTTCGCGGACCGATACATGAAGGCCTCGTACCACCGAAAATCGGACGGGAAAGTATATGGGAGGATGACGTACTCGCAGCAAGTCCCGGAATGGTGGATTCATCAGTGATGCGGGTGTTGGATTCCGTTGCCGCAGATCGTCCTGAATCAATCCGTGGTTCATCCGACGCAGACACGCTTTCCAGCGGCCCGATGGCCGTCTTGCGGCGGGTCGATTTCTTCGAAACTAGGCGGATGGCGAAGGCGCATTCCCTGCCGCATGAGTCTTGCGTGGGCTGTCCGTGAAGACTGCAGATAGTTCTGAACGCCAATACTGGGCGGCTGGCAGCGGTCTACGATTCGGTGGTGGCAATCGTTCGAAATTCGGCGACCCGGATTCTGGCACCCTACGAGAGCGCTTACCCTGCAGTTCTGTCCGCGATGCAAGCGGTCGGGATCGAGGTGCCAACGCCGGCCAACCCGATCGTTGGTGAATCCAAACGCTCGCTGCGGAAGAACCGCTGGGCCGCAACGGTGACTGCGGCCGTGCGTCCAGAGACAGACGCAACCACCGTGATCGACTGGTCTGTGGACATGTTCGGCGACAAACACCACAACGTACTTGCCGAGATCCTGGAGGCAACCACTATCCCGATCGACGACCTGGGCGTCGGTGAGGCCCTGAACCGTCTAGGCAAGATGGGCCGCTTCTTCGGTCACCTCGAAGCAGGTGCCCTCGCCAACTACGTTCACCTCGATGAGCGCGTCGTTGAGCTCGCTCAGGGCCTCTACCGGGACCGCCAGGGAATGCTGGTCCTGACTACGCAGCGCTTGTTCTTCTTCGACAAGAGCCTGCTGGGCGCGAAAGTTGAGGAGTTCGACTTCTCGTCCATCGGGTCGGTGGGCTTTTCGAAAAGATTGGGCGGCGAGGCGATCGATATCTCGATGTCGGGACGCTCTGCTCAGATCAGCCAGGTCGCGCACGGTCGAGCCGAGACGTTCATCGCGGCGTTCCGCGCCATACGATCCGGCGCACCGACCACGAACACGCAGTCAGCCCCAGCACCAACACCAGATCTGGCTGGTCAGATCCGCAAGCTTGCCGAGCTGCGCGATGCCGGGATTCTCACTGACGACGAGTTCGTCGAGAAGAAGGCCGAACTCCTCGCACGCATGTGATCAAGTAACTCCCGTGTCTGCGCACACCACGGCGCACCAATCACCAATCCGGGACAAGCGAGAGCCGACATGAGGGCGGCAACGCTACGACTCGGCGCACATAAAATTGGTGCCTGCCGCGGAACTGAAGGCGCCTCGCACATATGAATCGGCTTCGCTCGCCGTGATGTGGTAGCGCGCGATCAATTTGTTGGCGATGGTTAAGGCATCTGTCTCACCGGAGTTGACCATCGCGCAAGCGTCGCGTCGGGCGCCGAGTGAGCGATCGTTTCCAGGATCCGCGATATAAGTTCCGCCTACACCTGGGCAACCGGACTGGTCGTAGTTTTCCCCATCGCCGCAGTGCGGGTTCGGGATGGCATTCGCAGCCGGCGCAGCGACGATGAAGCCCGCCATCAGCAGGCCTGCCACGATCGACGTTACAGCGCCGATACCGCTGCTCAATCTGATCTGTCGCACAGGGACACCGTATCGTCCGCCAAGCGGATCGATCGCTGAATGAGCTCCCAGAATTCGCGCGCAAGGCGGGTCCACGGGTCCCGTTTTAGGATCCGCCATCTTGATGGCAGAACGCATCCGCCAACTCCGTGGCAACGCGGGGAAACATGCAGTTCAGGGCGTCGTCGCCGTCGTCGCCCGCCATCGAAAATGGCAGCCTACAGTGCTGGTGTTGTGCTGCCGGTTGGGATGCCGTATCGGTCAGTCCACACCAGCCAGCCCCATCCGCGGCTGTGCGCGAAACTGCGTCCGGCGTCGAACTTGTTCTGATTCACCGCGTACCCGACCTCGTAGATCGGCTTCACCTCAATCAGCACCGTGCGGCCATCGCGCAGTTGTGCCACGACATCGGGGTAGTACGGCCTTGCATGACCGCCCCACTGGTAAGGGACACGTACGGGTTGTTCTTGAAATGTTTCCACCAAGGAGCTGTCGTTCAAGATGCGCAACAGCCGCGCCTCGAACCGGCTATCCCAGGCGGCGTCGCGGCCCAGCTTGTCGAGAAATGTTGCGCCGCGTCCTTCTTCATCGATATCTACGCGGCGAGCCGCGTGGCTGGGAATCGGGAAGGGGGACATGGTGGTGTCGGCCGGCCACTCGACGTGACTGAGCCAGCGTTGCAGGTGTGAGGTGGCGTAGGTGTCGGCTACGACCGCTTTGCGCTCAATGCGCTCTAGCTCTCGCAGCCGATGGCGAACTCTCCCGACTCGGGAGCGGACCTCGTTGGCAAGCTGTTTGGCGTCGGACACCCGATGCCCGGCGAGGCGTAATTTCATGACTGCGAAACTCTTTGTCAACGGGCCGGTCTCGGTCGCGCATGCCTCCAGAGCGAGCCGCCGAACAACTGGCTCAACATCTGCGGCGGGACCGTACCGCTCAGTCAACGTATCGCGGGCATTTCTATCCTCCACAGACTTGAGAGCCCGGCCGGCCACTCGCATCACGGAACGGTCGACGAGTTGGCGGACCCGCTCGCGTGATATCCCATGTTGGTCGCCGATCTCCTGCAAGGTGGCGCGATCCTGGCCGTCTAGGCCGAATCGGGCCGTCAAGATGCTGCGCTCGTAGTCATCGCGGGAGTAGCGGCTCAGCATCGAGGACACCAGCTCGTGGACCGGTGCGACGTCGCAGCCCAGCTCATCGAGCCAGACGCAGAAAGGATCGACGTCACCGGGATGTGCCAGCGGCGGTGGAGACAACGGCTGACGGCAGGCCATGGGATCAAACGGTAGCGGTGACTTCCGACATGCGGTGGCCGGTAGAGGTGGTTCAGCGGCAACGGGTCATCCGCGCCTGCATCAACAATCTCGGGTTCGGCTCCACCACCGTCGCACACGGGGCGTGCGCGAGGGCAACTCAGTAACCGGCCGCGTTTCCTGCTCGACGGCGGGTTTGCCAGGCTGTGGGGGAGCGACTCCGAGCACAGCGGTGCGTATGGCTTCGAAATCGCGCCGACGCCATGCGTCGAAAAGCGCAATGGTCGTGACGACCGGGATCGTCAAAGACTGCACGAATTCCGGTCTTGTGTACGCCTGGTGGGCGCGGTCGCCGGGATAGGTCTTGATCTGATGGTTGATGACGAGCGAAACGCCCTCGATCGCAACGTCTGGCCGTAGGGCTGACCAGGTGTCGAGGTGTTTCCGTGCATCTCCAACAAGTTTCTCTGAGGCATTGCCCGACTCGCTTTTGACCTCGACCAGGCGCTGTCGAGCTTGGTAGGTGACGAGTAGGTCAGCGCTTGCAGTGTTCTTGAGGTCGCTGTCGAGGGGAACAGCCGTCATCCCGGCGTCCGTCAGCACTGCCGCGACAGCATCCTCGAGAGATGTGGACCTGCCGTACAACAGGTTGAAACGCACCTCGTCTGCAGCGGAACGGGCTTCCTCGAGTATCTCGCCGAGCTGCTCGCACTGCACCCGGTATTGCTCGTCGAGTTCCGCCCGGGCCGCAGCCGCGGACGTTTCGGCAACAGTCTGCAGGGCAGGATCTTCGCCGAGATTGGCGTGGATTCGGCGTACCGCCGACGGCACGAACTCTGGAATGGCATGCTGCGCCAGCCATTCCAGAACGGTCTTCCAGGACGACAACCAAGGAATGATGTAATGACGGAGCTGCTCATCCGGGGAGACCCACACCGCGGCGACCACTTCCCCGGTTGTCGAGACGAGCAGGGGCTGCAAGGAGCCGTCGGGTTCCACCTTCTGACCCGGTCCACCGCTTCCGGAGAAGATCATCGTTGCGCTGCGGTCCAGCGTCCACCAGTCCATGGCGAGACCACGTGTATTGATCAGCCGTAATGCCAGGTCACGATCGGCACGTCCCAAACCTTCGACGATTGCGGGAACGACAACAAGTGGCGTGCGAAAGCCGCCCACTGAACCAAAACCATTCGCAGAGCCTGGAAGGTCGACACGTTCGTCAGCTCCGCCGAAGATGTCCCGGACATTCATCTCCGATGGTGGTCTGGGATGCCCGATCATCGACACCGCCAGTGCGACCTCGTTTCGATGACGTGACCCAGTGATGAACCGTGTCCACTCGGCCGCGCCGCGGTTGAAAACCTGGCTGGGTTCGATCGCGGCAAGCGCTCCGCTGCTGTCCTCACCGATCCACCGTGGTGTCAAACCGAGAGTGCGCCAGTCGAATTGCTCCGAGGTGAGCGTTGGACGGACCCCTGTGCCGCCGAGGGATTTGTATCGCCTCACGGAGCCGTTGGGTACCTTGTCCCACAGTGCCGGCGGCGGGTAGCCGATATGTATGTCGTACGCCTCAGCCACACGACGAGGGTAACCGCCAGTTCAGACATGCCAGCATGCTTTACCGCCTACAACGTCGCCGCCGGGCCAAACATCATCGACAGTTCCCAGCGCACCAGGTCGATCCCGTTGCGCACCCGCGGATCGTCGGGATCTAGGCCTTCGGCTACCGCGGCGAGCCGCTCGTCAGCATCCATAACAGGTTCGACGCAGCCTTGGCGCGTTTGGTTCCACTGACCCGGAGCGCTTCCTGGCCCCTGCCTTCCCCAGCCTGATGCTGCACGCCACCTCATCGGGTTTTCGGTGAAGTTGGGGTGGGTGTTGGAGGTTGGTGGTGGTGTTCGTTCATACTGCGGGGCATGTCACTTGATGCGCTTGTGGCCGAGGCCGGCCAGGTGCTCGGTGACGCGCGCAAGATGTTCGGCCCGGCGCCGACGGCCGGCGGATGGTCGAGCACACCGGCGCTGAGCGCTGGTAAGGACAGTTTGGCCCAGGCCGGGGGAGTGCTGGCGGGGTGGGGCGGGGCGAGCGCGACGACGCATCTGTCGGCCAGCGGCGGTCGTGTGGTGGCTCTGGACAATGTGATCGGCGCTGATCGAGGAACTGCGCCGGGTTTCACGGGGGCGGCCCAGACCTCTCAGTCTGGTGGTGGCGGGATGGACGACGTCAACGCCGACACGCGTAGGGGAGTGGCTGCGATTGCTCCCAGCACCGACACCCCGGCCGGTAAGACCCAGTTGGTCAACCATCTGCAGTCCCAGCTCGACCGTGCCAAAGCGTTGCTCAAGGTTTCCGAGTCACGCAACGTGATGTTGGCCAATGCGATTCGCAGCGCTGCAGGAGGCTATGGCGGCGGTATGCCGATGGGTGGCGGCATGGGTGGCCCGATGGGCGGCGGGATGCCCATGGGCGGCGGGGGAATGGGCGGTGGTGGACTACCCGGCCTCGGCGGCGCCGGCCTGATCCCCAACCTCTCCGCCTTCACCCGCAGCGCTGGCTTCAAGAGAAGCGGACCCGGCGGAACATTGGGAGGGCCGGGCACGCCGGCGCTGGCCGGTTCCGGCGGCGGACCTCTGGCCCAGTCAGCGGTCAAAGCAGCGCTGTCCAAACGCGGAACCCCCTACGTATGGGGCGCTAAGGGTCCCAACGTGTTCGACTGCTCCGGGCTCACCCAGTGGGCATGGCGGCAAGCCGGCGTCACACTCGGCCCCGACACCTATAGCCAGGTAAAACAGGGTCTACCCGTGGCGCCCGGTGACGTGCAGGAAGGCGACATCATTTTTCCGAAAGGGTCATGGGATGACAGGGGGCCAGGCCACGTCATGCTGGCCATTTCGCCTACCCAGGTGGTGCACGCGCCTCAAACCGGCGACGTCGTCAAGGTCGCGCCGATGCCGGCCGATTTCGTTGCTCGTCGTCCCGTCGCTGCCTGAGGCTGGAAGCGGCCCCAACTCAGCTCACCTGACGCGCAGCATCCCGGAGAACCTCGCGCTGGCGGTGAACGTCGGCTAGCGCCGACATCGTCTCGTCGAAGGCATCCGCCGCGTGCGGAAGGCTCGCGGCAATAACCTTTTCCAACTCCAGCAACATGCGGTCGAGCTCACGCAACGTCGGACCGGTCTCTGGATCATCGTGGCGCAGCATCACCGCGATCGACTTCGTCGCGATGGCTGCTACCGCACTCGCGATCGCCATGGTGTGCACCGTGGTCGAGGCAGCACCCGTTGGCGACTGCGCCCCGACATGGGTGTGCACGACAGGCTCAGCCGCGGCCATCCGCTCTCGACCGGTGTGGCCGGCGGGCGGGTCGTCACGCAGCATCGAGCGCAGGGTGCCGGGCGGCCAGTTCAGGGCAGTTTCCAGTTTGCGCTGGTTGCCCTCGCGGGGAAAGGTGCGCCCCCGTTCCAAGAACGCGGCGGTGTTCAGAGCGACACCTGCTGCCTCAGCCAGATCGCGTTGCGTGGCCATACCCATTTCGAGACGCCGGTCAGCCACAGCCCGGCCCACACGTGCGATCGCCGGGTCAACGCCGTCCGCCTCGGGTTCCGCCTTCGCCATCGCCACTTCCCGCTCGAATGCCTCACAAACTGCTGCTCACACACTTGTGTCTTGTGAACCACAACTATAGGGCCTGATCAACCATAGAAGGCCAAACACGACCTGGTTTGTAGACATCCGCCTGTAATGGTCAACTAAAATCAACTAATGTTGAGTCAGCTCGCCCGAAAGGGGCATCCCGCCGCGACGGTCGCACCATCACCGCAGGTCACAGCCCGCACCGCGTCCATGGTCCTCATCGCTGCTGACACACTTGCCCGCGTCCGGCAGCGCTACCAACAATTCGTGGGCGATCCACGCTCAGCACTGGACCGCCCAACACTGGCCGACAGCGCCGACCGCTTCGCACGAGCACTCGCCAAGGCATTCGACGACGCAGCCGAACAGCTCACGAAGTGCTCGCCCGCAGACCCGGCGGGGGCGGCATCCGCCCTCGCCGCGGCACAAGCTGCCGAATACGCATTTGACCTGGCAGACCAACACGCCCGACGCGCAGCTCGCCACGGACTATATCCAGGCGGAACCCCGCCGCTGGATGCCCGAGAACTCGACCTCATCGAGGAGGCACGGGCCAGCCTGGAACTCGCTGCCGAATCGACCGACGCTCACATTCGGCGCAATCACTGCCTCCGCGCACAGGCACTCGTGGCATCCGCCGGAGTCGTGATCCCCGAATTGCTGGAACCGGCTTGGACCGCGATCAGCGACGACCCGGGCCACGTCGAAACCCGTGCGCACTTTTGCTCAACAAAGAGCATGTAGAAAATCAACTAAAGGCGTGATATAACAACCATAGTTGACTACACAGGGTCGTCTTTACGCAGAAGGGGTCGACAATGGCGGACACAGCGAGCGGCACTCCTCAGACACGCGGCCTGTGCCGCTACGACAATCCCGACAAGTGGTTCCCACGGCACCCCGTGCCACGCGCCCGCGTCATCCGGATCTGCAACAACTGCCCGTTTCAGCCTCAATGCGCCCAGGCCGCCCTCGATCTCGCCGAAACCGACGGCGTCTGGGCCGGCGTCCAGCTCCCGGGTGACCGCGCCGAAGACTGCGACATGGATGAGGCGCGCGAGAAGCTTCGCAAGGTCGCCGCGCGACAGCTCCATCCTCAGGAATTCAACCGCCGCAACGACATCGCCGCCGCAATGCGCTTCGTTGCCACCGAACAACGCAAGTTCGACCAGGCATGGACCAACGCCCACGCCGAACACACGCGCCGTCGCGCCGTTACCGCCGTCGCCGCCGCACGCAAGGAGCAGATCGGTGCCTGACCGAAAGTTTGAGCAGCACCTCAACACCATGCTGCGCGATGACATCCTGGCTCAACTTCGCACCGCGGCGAAGCCGCGCAGTACCAGCGAGCTGCGAGCCAACGCACCAGCTCAGCCGCTACAGCCTGGTGGAACCGAACACTATCCGCCATTGCAAGAGCGCGTGTACCGAGCTCTGCTCAAACTCCACGCCGACGGAAAGATCATCAAGCATCCCGCCCGTGGCCGCATCGTCACCTGGTCGGCAGCGCGCAGCTGCGACGACGACGAAATCGACCGCCTCGAGGACGCCTTCAACGCTCCCTGCAGCGCCTACGCGCTTCAACTCCTGCTGGGGCGAAAGGGATCACCGTCATGACGTCACGCATGGCTCCCAACGTCGGCGACGAATTGAACGATGAGTACGCAGCCCCCCAAGACTCCGCCGCTGGCCCACTGAGCTGGTCCGAAATTGCCTCTACAGGGACCATGACCGCCACCGCGCGTTCCTGCGCGGCTATCGCAGCAAGCGCAGCCGACAGCTCATCCACCTCAGCAGCAAGGGCGCACCGCTCCGCAATGTCAGCGTTGGATGCCGTGGGCAGGGCGAGCCAATCAGCTGCCAGCGGGGTGAACAGCCAGGTGAACTCGTGGTTCATCTGGTTCTTCGTACTCGGCATCCTCCTCGGTGTCATCCTCTGCCTTGCAGGGATCTTGACCACCATCCGCCTCCTTGAGGACAGCCGGCCGCCAGTCAGTGGTCAGCAACCGATAGTGGTCACCGAATACCCACTGCCTCAGCGGTTTTCGCCCTCTGACCTACCTGGCCTGATCCGAGGCTGACATGAGCGCCACCATCAGTACACCGAACCCAGGGTCCTGGCTGGCGGTGCTACTGCGCAGGCAACCACACCAAATCATCTACAACCACGGTGCGCCGTACCTGCAGCGGTGGTATCTCATTCCGCGAAACCCGCTGTGCAACATCTATCTGCACCGCTTCGTGGCATCCGACGACCCGACGTGCCACGACCATCCATGGTGGTTCGCATCGCTGATCCTCACTGGAAGCTATACCGAGGTCCAACCCAGCCGGATCACCTCCCGCCGCCCCGGCAGCCTAGCGCTACGCCAGGCCCAGCACCGCCACAGCGTGCGGCTGCCTCGCACTCCTAAGGGACACGAAATCCCTTGCCTAACTCTCGTCGTCACCGGCCCTCGCGTGCGTGACTGGGGCTTCTGGTGTCCGCTGCGCAACGGCAGCTACCGATTCGTGCCCTGGAGGCAATTCGGCCCCGGCGGTTGTGGAGAAAGCGAGAGTGAGGCACAGCCATGATCCGGCCCTCAGCGAGCATCCAACGCCTCCATACCATTCCAGCACCTGCCGCTCGAACCGGGCCACACCGGCACACGGTCCACAGCAGTGACGGTGTGAGGCTGTGCGTCTCCGATCACATCCCCGACGGGAATATCGAACACACCGTCGTGCTCCTCCACGGACTGTGCCTGCGAAGGCAGTCCTGGTACCGCCCAGCCCGAGCCCTACGCCGCCCAGGCATCCGCATCATCCAGCCCGACCACCGAGGACACGGCCGGTCCGAGCAGGCGCCGCTACACACCTACACACCAGACCGGCTCGCCCAAGACCTCGCTGAGGTCCTCACCGCTCTGCACATCACCGGCCCGCTCACCCTCGCCGGGCACTCCATGGGCGGAATGACCGCGTTGAGCTACCTTGCCCGCCCGGTCAGCCAACAACCCGTACGTCCGCAGGGACTCGTCCTTATCGCGACCTCGGCCGGCCGGCTCACCGATCACGGCCTCGGCCGCATGCTCGCTCTGCCCGGCCTGGACACCGCCATCAACCTAGCCAAGCACTTTCCCCAGGCACTCACTGAGCGAGTCATGCGCGCCCTGGCACAACCACTGTGCGATCTGGTCACCCACGACAAGAAGGTTTCCGCGTCGCTGGCCGAAGCGTTCAGATCCACTCCGACATCAACCACTCTGGGGTTCTTGCAATCCCTTAAGACCTACGACCGCCACCACGTGCTGCCCAACATCTGCGCAGCCACCACCGTAATCAGCGGGGGGACAGACCTTCTCACTCCACCCGTCCACTCCGACTCCATGGCCGCGGCTATTCCCGATGTCACGCGCATACACCTGCCCCACGCCGGCCACATGCTGCTGCACGAGGCCGCCACCACCGTCAGCGACGCAATCCTGCGCACCGCCACCAACCCAGACGTCCAGCTGTACTCGTCCGACCAGGATCAACGAACGGCCATCTCGGCGCCTGCATGACCGGCCCACCTCGGTGAAAGGAACCCCATCATGGCCACGACACTCTGCACCGATCCACGTCCAGTCGCGGCTCGACCGCCCGCACCTGCCCCCGACCTCGCCGACAATCTCACTCTCATGCTGACCGCGCGGCGCCGCCGCCACCTGCGCCGCTCCGCCTGGACAACACGATGACCCGCGCCCACAAGCATCGCGTGTCCACACTCGATCCCGCCCAGCACAGCGCGCCCCATCCCACCCTGTCACCGTACTTCCGCGACGACCAGGTGACGCTGTACCACGGCAAGGCGCTCGACGTCGCACGCGAACTCCCCAGTGGCTCAGTGGATTGCATCGTCACCAGCCCGCCATATTTCAACCTCCGCGACTACGGTGCCGAAGGACAGTACGGGCTGGAGTCAACACCAGCCGAATACGTTGCCAACCTTCGAGACCTCTTCACCGAGCTGCGCCGCGTCCTCACCGACGACGGCACCCTATGGCTCAACCTCGGCGACACCTACAGCACCCGTGCTGACGCCTCAGCTGGGCCAACCTCAGGACGCAGCCGACCCGACGTCATGCCCGGGCGAATCAACACCACCGGCACCATCGGCCGAAAGCAGCTCCTCGGAATCCCCTGGAGGGTGGCCTTCGCGCTCCAGGATGACGGCTGGATCCTGCGCCGAGACATCGTCTGGGAAAAGCCCTGCGCCAAACCCGAAAGTGTCACCGATCGACCGTCATCACGACACGAATATGTCTTCCTGCTCACGAAATCGCCGAACTACTGGTTCGACCTCGACGCCATCCGCGAATCTCACGCTGAGACCAGCATCAAAAGGGTAGCCGCCCACCGCTCACCAACAGGACGCGCCGCCCGTGAAGGCAAACCCTATGTCGGAGAAGGGAAGCGGGAAACGATGCGCCTCGACCAAATGAACCACCCCCGAGGCCGCAACCCCGGCGACGTCTGGTCGATCAGCACCATCCCATTCCCACACGCTCATTTCGCCGTCATGCCACCCACACTGGCCCAAAAGTGCGTCATTGCCGGATGCAAACCTGGAGGGACCGTCCTCGATCCGTGCAACGGTGCAGGAACAACCGGCCTGGCAGCCCAACGCACCGGGCGCCGATACATCGGCATTGACATCAACGCCGACTACCTCGACCTCTCACTACGCACACGTCTGCGCGACGCCACATTGGACTTCTGCGTCGTCGACTCCGCCGCCGACATGCCCGAACCCCACGGCCATGGCCACGACACAGCCCCCACTCTCTACAGCATCGCAAGCGAAGACGCATCGTGACCAAACCGCCCGACGACGCTCACCACCACTGCCACCGAGCGAAGGGACTGACCCTTTCATGCCCCTGACCGCGCTGATACCGCCTCCGTCGCAATGCCGCACATGCGGGCATCCGATCCGCTGGACCTACGCCTATGTGGCCGCACCGGACACCCAACAGGGCATGTCCGCATCCCGACTCGAAAAGACAGTCCTACCAAGGTGCCCCGGCGGCTGCGGACAGACCGTCAACGACCACCACCATCCGTGCGACTCCTGCTGGGACCGGTTGCCGACCGAGCTGAAACGCGGCCTGCTGCTCTCACTCACAGGTCTCGACATCAACGCTGCCCGCATCAACGTCGCCGCCTACTTGCATGCCAATCCAGCGCAGACAAGGAACCTAACCGAAAGGACGAATGAATCATGAGCACTCACACCCTCTCTCGACACATCCGTCCACCCCGCACCGTGGGGCGACGTCTTCGGCTCTTCCTGCGACATGACCCTCTCGCGCGCATCGCAAGCCCCAACGACGCGATCACGCTGGCTGATCAAACGCTGACCGGCATCGGCATCACCTACAGGGACACCATCTGGTGGTCGGGCATCGCGCGTACCCCGCTGGCCGCCCTCATCCACACGGCATCCGGGGCCGGTCATGGGCACGGAATCCAATGGGTACTCGCCACGGCCCGCCAACTGCACCTGGCTGACGTGACAGACCCGCTGTGGAACCAGGCTCAGGCATGCTGCAACCGGCCCACCACCACGATGACGCTGCGAACCGCACTTGCTCAGCTGCGGACTCTGCCGGTCGAGCATCGTCGCCACATCACCGCGTTGTTGGTCGAGGCCGCGGCCTGCCTACAGCAGAGCCGATGACCTCATCTCGCGCCGGATGCCGACATCTGTCAACCCGACCGCCGGCAAGGAGACCGCGATGAGCGCCGTCAACCCTCGCGCTGCGGCGGCCCGAGCTCGCCGTAAAGCCCTTGCCGAGCAGGGATGGCGGAACTTCTGCGCCGCGCTGGGCTACCCAGATCCCGACACCATCACCCAGGAGAGGACAATATGGCAGGAAAGCGACGCACAGGTCCGGGCCAAGATCAGCCCGACCTGTTCAGCATCCTCGACGGGGAAGGTGGCAGTGACCAGCCCGGAGATACGCCAGATCGTAGACAACATCTACAGCCAGCACCTCCAACTACCCCAGAACTGGACCGCCGGCCAGCGCGAGAAGTTCCTGGAGAACGAGGCTTCGCGGATCAGCCTGCAGATCGCGGACCTAGCAGCCCAAATGGGGGAGCAGGCCGTTCAACACTGGCAGAACCAGAACGGTCACCCGCCGGACTATCTGACCAAAGTCGGGCTGCTGAACAACGCCCGGTCGCAGGCGATGGAAACAGTGCTCAACAACGAACTCTACGAACAGATTCCCCAGACCGAGGACCCCAACGATCTCGAAGCACCGACGACCGAGACACTGGCTCGCAGCCAGGTGCCCTGGGATCAGCGCTGGACGAGCCCCCGGTATCGCAGCGAGCCCAGCGAGCAGATCGAGGACCTGGCCGCGGCGATTTGGCCGGCCCCGGATTTCTCGGCAGTGTTTCGGATCAAGGCGCAGTATCTGCTGGCGGCCCGCGCCGAGGACCAGCTTCCGCTGCCCACCCATCAGCACGACCCGCTGGCCGCGACACTGGCCGACCTGGTCTACAACGATCTGCGCCACGACGGCCTGCCAGAGCGCTAGCCCAACCCTCACTTTTCGACGAGGTCGTCGACCAACCCACCGACCCACGCACGATCGACCCCGGTGGCCACGAACTTCCGCCACCGCAAAAACCGGCCGAGCCCGTCCCCACGCCAACGGTCTCGGCCGACCCGGACCAGCCGCAACAGGATGCCGACCAGACCGCGCCCGGGCCGACAGCCCCCACCACACCGACGGCGGCATACCGAACCCCGACCGACTTTCCCGCCAGCACCGACACGCTAGTCCCCTCCGGAGCGAAGGCACGCGTCCGCGCCAACATCGCCGCGATCGACCTGCTCGAGAAGCTGCGCGAAGCCGACCGACCCGCAACCACCGACGAGCAGGCAGTCCTTGCCGCATGGTCGGGATGGGGAGCGGTGCCAGCAGTGTTCGACCACCGCAACGACACCTTCGCCGACCAACGTCAACGCCTCCACGACCTACTCACCCCCGATCAGTACCGCCAGGCCGAAGCCTCGGTACTCAACGCCCACTACACCGATCCCGCTTTGGCACAGATCATCTGGCAAGCAGTGCGGCGTGCCGGATTCTCCGGTGGCCGGGTCCTCGAACCCGGATGCGGCAGCGGCACATTCATCAGCCACGCACCCGAAGACGCGGTCATGGTCGGAGTCGAGAACGACGCGATCACCGCGGCGATCGCTGCCCATCTGTATCCCTCGGCCCAGATCCGACATGAAGGGTTCGAAGCCACACGCGTCCCCGAGAACAGCTTCGCCGCGGTCATCGGCAACGTCCCCTTCGGCCAGTACGTCATCGCGGATCCCAGCCACAATCCTCAACGCCTGACCGTCCATAACCACTTCATCGTAAAATCGTTGGCCCTGACCGCCCCTGGTGGATACGTCGCGGTCCTCACCAGCCGCTATACCCTCGATGCCACCAAAGACACCGCCCGCCGCGCCATCGCCGGATACGGCGACCTCATCGGAGCAGTTCGACTGCCGTCCAAGGCATTTAGCCGAGTCGCCGGAACCGACGTGGTCACCGATCTGCTCATCTTGCGCCGCCGCGACCCGCAACAGCCCGTACCCGATGTCGCCCCAGAGTGGGTTACCACCACCGCGCCCATGCTCGACGACGAAGGCGAGCCCACCGACCTGTTCATCAACAGCTACTACGCCGCCCACCCCGGTCACGTACTGGGCAGTATGCGGATCGGTCGAGGCCTCAACGGCTCACCCAGCCTCGCCGTCGACGGCGAAACCGGGCCCGCGCTGGCGCAGCAGCTTGACCAATGCCTGACCGAAATCATCGATGACGCCATCGACAGCAGCCGAGGCCTCACCGCCACCGTCGGCGACCTCACCGTCGTCTCTGCCGAAACCTTCGACCCGGGCCTGATCACCGCCGCCGACCGTGGCGAGGAGACGCCCCTCTACACCCTGCGCTACAACCCCGAGACCAAGAGCATCGACTACTGGTCTGGCCACGCCTGGGAGCCAAACAAGACCCCGAAGTCTCGACTGGGCGAGACCCGTGAGCTGATCGCCCTCCGCGACGTCGCCACCAGCCTCATTCACTCCCAACGCGACGGCCGCCCGCAAGCCGAGCGTGACCAACTGCGCGGCCACCTCAACACGCTCTACGACAACTACGTGCGCCGGCACGGTCCGATCAACCGATTCACGTGGGTCCACCCGAAAGAGATCACCCAGGCGCGTCACGATGAAAAACTCGCCGCCACCGAGGCCCGATGGCGGGAAAAGGAAGGACAACCCGGCGCCCCGTACCGTGGCCCAATCCCCGACGAGCTAGTCGCACAATGGGACAGCGCCGCCTGGGAAGCCCCCGCTCCCTACAAGAAACGGTCCCATCTAGACGGAGGCATGCGCCACGACCCTGGGTGGGCCATCGTGTGCGCGCTGGAGGACTTCGACGAAGACACCGGGCTGGCCCGCAAATCCCCGATCTTCTCCACGGACCTGCTCACCCCAGCCCCCGAACGGATCCATGCCGATACGCCCGAAGATGCACTGGCGATGAGCCTGGACCGCAACCTGCGGGTCGATCTCGACTACATCGCCGAGCTGCTCGAAGTTCCCGTCGATGACGCCCGCGACCTGCTCGACGGACTGGTATATCCCAGCCTCGACGACCCCGACGAGTTGATCCCCGCTGTCACCGCCCTATCCGGCAACGTGCGTCGCAAGCACACCGAAGCTGCGCTCGCGGCTGAGCACAACCCGGTGTATCGCCGCTATGCAGAGGTGCTGCGCGATCTGGTCCCACCCGACCGCACGGCCGACCAGATCAAGGTACGACCCGGAGCACCGTGGGTCGACGCACGTTACATCGCTCAGTTCGCCGAGGAAACCTTCGGGATAACCGATGTGATCGCCGAGCACCTCGGCGGCCGCTGGACCGTGGATGTCGCCAAGTACAAGCGCCACGGCCGGCTCATGACCGAGACCTGGGGACTGGACCGTGATCGCTGCGACGCGGTGAGTCTGCTCGAAGCCCTCTGCAACTCCCGCAGCATCGTTCTGCACACCGATGAAGGTGTGCTCGACACCCAGGCGACCTTCGCCGCACAGGCCAAGTGCGACAAGATCACCGAAGAGTTCCAAAAGTGGATCTTCAACGACCCACAACGCACCGAGGTTCTCGTCGCCGAATACAACGAGCGATTCAACTCGTTGCGAGCGCCCAGCTACGACGGCTCCAAACTGCAGCTACCCGGATTGTCGGATCACTTCACGCCGCACTTCTACCAGCGCAACGCTGTCGCGCGCATCATCGCCGAGCCCGCCACTCTTCTCGATCACGTTGTGGGGGCCGGGAAAACAGGCACCATGCTGATGGCTGCGATGGAGCTGCGCCGGCTCGGCCTGGTCCGTCAACCATGGATCGTGGTGCCCAACCACATCGTCGAGCAGGTCGGCCGGGAAGCCAACCAGTGGTACCCCGCAGCGCGGGTGCTTCTCGGGTCGGCCGCCACCACCGCAGAAGGACGTCGCCGGTTCATCGCCCAATCAGCTTCCAGCGATTGGGATCTGGTCATCATTCCGCAATCCGCGTTCACTGCGATCCGCGTGAACGCGGCTGTAGTGCGAGACTACGTAGAAGAGCAACTCGACGATCTTCGCGCGCAACTGGCCACCGCAGATTCTGATCGGACCGTCAAGCGCATCGAGCTCGCCATCAAACAGACCCAGGAGCGGCTGCAACGGCTCGTTGATCAGGCCCGCAAAGATCAAGGTCTGGGCTTTGAGAACTGCGGATGCGACTACCTGTTCATCGACGAAGCCCACATGTACAAAAACAAGGCCCGCGTCTGCAACATCGAAGAGTTGTCCTGCCCCACGTCCAGCCAACGTGCCGAGGACCTCACCCTCAAACTGAGGATACTTCGGCAACGGCGGCGCGACGAGGCCCGCGCTGCCGGCATCCCCGAGGACAAGGTCGTCGAGCGAGTCGCTACCTTGCCAACCGGAACGCCGATCGCCAACTCACTGGGGGAGTTGTGGGTGATGCAGAGCTACCTGCGCCCCGACCTCATGCGCGACGCAGGTGTTGAAGACTTGGGCGATTGGGGCGCGGCCTTTACCACCACCGTCACGACGGTCGAAGTCAACGCCACCGGAACCAAGCTGCGGCCCGTCACCCGGGTCGGCAAGTTCACCAATCTGCCCGAACTTCTGGCATTGTCGTCGGCCTACACCGACGTCGTCACCCGCGACATGGTGCCGGTGAGATTGCCGGCACTGCGCACCGGGCAGCGCCAAATCGTCAGCCTGCAACCCGACATCCAGGTCAGCGACTTCATCGCCGATCTGGGTTACCGAGCCGACCACCTCGACGCCCGGCAGGCTCACCGCGACAACACCCTCAAGATCGCCAACGATGGCCGCAATGTGTCGCTCGATCCACGGCTGGCGCACCTTCCCAAGCCCGCCTACAGCCGTGCCGAAGCCGTGGCCGACCGCATCATGGGCGTCCACACCCGGCTGGCCGACCGCGTCTACCACGACATGGACACCGGAGAACCACTCGACCGCACCGGCCCGTTGCAGATCGTGTTCTGCGACCGTGGCACACCGTCCAAAGACCCCAACCAGTTCACCATCTACCAGGCCATCAAAGACGAACTCATCGCACGCGGGATGCCGGCCTCAGCGATCAGATTCGTTCATGAAGCACGCAAACCCAGCGAACTGAAAGCGCTTTTCGCCCAATGCAATCGCGGCGAGGTGTCGGTCTTGATAGGAAGCACTGAGAAGATGGGCACGGGCACCAACGTGCAAGCACGAGCTGCGGCTCTGCACCACGTCGACGTTCCCTGGCGGCCATGCGACCTCGAACAACGCGAGGGTCGAATCATCCGCCAAGGCAACCAGAACGAAGAAGTGGACATCTTCAACTACGTCACCGAGGGAACTTACGACACCGTGATGTGGCAGAAAGTGCAAGCCAAATCGCTGTTCATCGAACAGATGCGCCGCAAAGAGGTCGTCGACCTCGAAATCGAAGACCTCAGCGGCGGCGACATCGGCTCGGCTGCCGCCGAGACCAAGGCGATCGCCACCGGCGACCCCCGCTACATCCGGCAGGTCGAACTCGACGACGAGGTGCGCCGCCTGAGCTCCCTCGAACGCGCACATCACGATTCAGTACGGCAACGCGACTGGAGAGTCAGAGAACTGGAACGCTCAATTCCCCATCAGCACAACCAGATCGAAAAGCTCGACTCACACGTCGCCGACGTCGAACAGCATATCGCCAACGAAACGCCACTCAAGATTGCGATCGATGGGAAGACGTACAGCGACCGAGCCAACCAGGCCGGCGCCGTGTCGTCAGCGTGCCGCCAGGCCTATCACCGGCTCAAAGAGGGCGCCTCCCGCTTCGAGCCGATCGGCATCACGATCAACGGTGTGGAGGTGCTTGGTTCGCGCTCGCTCATGCACGACATGCTGATCCTGCGGCTGGCGGTACCCTCACGCACGTCCGACATCAAGAGCCACGATCTATTGGACACTGCCTCATCGGGGGAGACCGGCGCCGCCAAGGCACGCGGACTGGTCAAGCGTATCGAGAACCTCTACAGCGGACTGCCCGCCCATCGCGCCAACCTGCAGGCCAACCTCGACAGCGACCAACGCCAACTCGATGATCTGCAGGCCAACCCACCCGCACCGTTCGAACACGGCGACCAACTCGACGCCAAAAAAGCCGAACTCGCGGCACTCACACTGGAGCTACGACTGGCAGCCGACAGCCCCGAAGCCAAGGAGAAGGCCCGCGCCGCCGAAGAACGCATGATGATGCGGGGCCGCAAACCGGGATGGAGCCTGCTGCTGAACCCGACGCCGGCGGTACTGGAGGAAACCGGCTGCCCCACCGCCGATGTGCTGCGCCGCAAGATTGCCGTACGTGAGCGAATGGCGATCGCTGACCACCATCGTGATCTCGACGACGGCACACCCGGCCACGAACACGAGCTCTAACCACAGGATGCCAATGCGGCGCTACTTGTAGCGCCGCGGCACCAGCACCGCCTACCTTCTATCGCATGCACCCCCACGTCGGGCACCGAGCCGCAGCCCGCGCCCAACGCGGAGCTCGGGTAGGGGAGGAGGGCCACCTGGCTACCGTGACGCTGCTGGCCGATGTGCGGCACCGTCGCGCCCGAACGCGTCACGCTCAGCGCACTCCGCGCCGAGGGCCAAATGTGCTCTCAGCGTGGCTGTTACAGTTCCTGGCGTCCACGATGGACCACGGATGCATCGTGCGCACCAGCATGGCATCACTATCAACGTGGGCTGAACTCATGAGCGCGGTAGACGAGTCCGACGACATCGCCGACCGCGACGGTGGCCCCCGAATTGACGTAACTCCCGTCGAGAGCGCCCAGTTCGCGGCGATCGAGCACACCCACCAGTTACTGACTGACCTGAATGCCCGTCCCCGCCTCGATATCGAAGTCGCGTGCAACACCGACAGCCTTACCCTGACGCTGCGCGGCATCCTTGCTGACCCGGTGATGACGCCGCACATCGCCGACTCCATCACCGGCACGCTGCAGGCCAATGCCGGCCAACACCACTGGTATCTCGACGCGACCGACTCGGGAAGCCTGCGCTGGGAACTCGCTGTCGCCTACAGCGCGATGCTCCCGTAGCCGGCGGTCGCCGCGCCCATGACGGCCGCGGCCTGCGCCGCCGCCGCTTGCGCCTGCTCGATCACATCGCGTGCCTCAGATGCCTTGGCGTCCAAGAAACTGGCCAACTGTTGACGGCCCGCTGGGGTGTCCAGAGACGGTTGCAAGGCCGCCATACCCGCTTCAACATCAGCCTGGATAGTGCGCAGGCGCTCCTGGGCGGTTCGAGCGAACTGCCCAGCATCCCGCATCCCCCTGCCTAACTGCTTGTCCAGTTCGCCTCGATGGCGCGCCGTCTGCACCAGCGCAGCGTCGGCAGCCTTCGCCTCATCAGCGGCGTTGCCCGACCACCCCATGGTGTGCGTCTGCCACGGAGGCGACTGGGGTTCCCGCGCACTACCGGGCGGCATCCAGATCCCCGGTGCGATCTCCGTCCAATGCAAGCCCGGTCCGAGGGCTTCGGGGTCCTGCACGACCGGCATCGGATGTGGAGCGTCCCCGGTGCCGTGAAGGTTGTCCAGCGTGCTGCGGGGCATCGATCCGCCACCCGAGGGCGGAGCTACCGACTGCGGTGGGGGAGGCCGATACGGTTCGGCGGGTGGCTGTAAGCCCCCGTTGTCCGGCCCATCTGGTAGCAACGGGGCAGGCTGGCCCGGCCCCGACTGCCGAACACCGGTCAACGTGGCCAACGTCGCCGTTAGGTCCTGAGCCAAGCGATCCAGAACGCTCACAACTCAACGATAACGGCACGCGGCCGCGCCGCCGAGACCGTTTCACCATCCCGGGCCAGGCGCCGTAGACGCCGCTCGCGAACGCACACCACCTGCAAATGCTCAACAGGCTGGTATCGCCGCCAGTACATTGACGATTCACCGCAACGCAGCACCCAGAAGGAGTCCCCGTGTCGCTGAAAGAAGACCTGGAGAAATATGTTGCGGAAACCCACAAGAACCAGTGGAAAACCCGCGACGGAACCCAGGTCCCAGACACCGACGACCTATCGCTGTCCAACGATGCCGTGAAACTCGAAGCCACCGTGCTATATGCCGACCTCGGCGGATCGACCCAGATGGTGAAGAACTACGACGACTGGTTCGCGGCCGAAATCTACAAGAACTACCTTTACTGCGCCGCCCGGATCATCCGATACCAAGGCGGTGTCATCACGGCCTACGACGGGGACCGCATCATGGCCGTCTTCATCGGGGATTCCAAGAACACGAACGCGGCCAAATGTGGGCTCAGAATCAACTACGCGGTTATCGAAATACTCCGGCCGGCCATCAAGAAGCAATACCCCAACAGCACCTTCAACCTCAAACAACGGGTCGGGATCGACACCTCAGACTTGTTCATAGCTCGCACCGGAATCAGGGGGAGCAACGATCTCGTATGGGTCGGGAATGCCGCCAACAATGCCGCCAAGATGGCCGCGCTGTCCACGGACTACCCGACGTACATCAGCGCGGACGTCTACTCCATGCTCAACGACTCATCCAAGTACGGTGGCGACCCCAAGCAGAACATGTGGACCCCTCTCGGCTCACGTGCACTCGGATACGACATCTACGGATCGACCTATTGGTGGAGCTTCTGACGCCGGCTGAGCAGCGGTCCGGTGCCTTGGTTGGAACGCTGATGCATGAAACGGCGATTGATCGTGCTGGTATGACCCGAATGTCCATCCGGGTCAGAGGGCAGTGTCGCCCGATCGGTTGGGCGGATTGATCCGGTATTGCAGCCAGTTGGCGGCGTTGTCGATGGCCGATCCGTAGCGTGCGTCGACAGTAGTAAGTCTCTCGGCGATCAAGGCCGGGTCTACGAGCCGTTCTTGGAGGAGGGCGTCGACAAAGTCGCGGTCTTTTGGCCGGAATGCGCAGAGCTTGGCGACACACAGATCCTCTTTGTCCAGGCACCAGCCGATGTATTGGGGCTGTCCAGACGGCGCGGCGGTGTTGGCGTTTTGGACCTTGACCAGTCGTTCGCGCCAGCGGTCGGGGAGTGCCGCGGTGGTGAGGTCAACGCCGTCGATGCTGAACCCGTGGAGCTGCTCGAACGGCGAGAGCTCACCGGCAACGCCAACGATCAGATCGGCCAGTTCCATGGTGACGTTGTTGTCGTCGGTGATGGGCAGTATGTCGACTTCCATTGAGCGAGTGGCCAGTTCTGGCAGTTCGTATTCCGGGTAGGTGCCGAGGATCGCCTGGGACCCGATCACAATGACCTCGTCCTGATTGGTGATCTGGCAGGCGGTGCGAATCGCGTGCTCCAACTGATCGCGACGCATCAAACGACCTTCCGGAGGGCTTCACGACGTTCCTCGTCGGGAAGAAGACCGCCCATGGGTGTGACCTCACGCATCTCGATGTCCTGGCGGTCGAGGCCAGTCAGTGCGCGACGCAATGCGGGCACATCGTTGGTTTCAACGATGCGTTCCCAGCGGTCAAGGTTGGCCAGGTGAGGCTGCCCGCGGACCCCGGTTCGCAGCCGTGTGATATTCGCAAGAATCGTTGGCCCCCAATTTGTTAGCGACACTGGGGTCAGGTGTGTGGCGAGCTGCCGGTGCACTGCCCAGGAGCGATGCTCCGAGCGCGTGAGGTTGGGGTTGACGGCTCGGCGGGTGATTTCGAGGCGGTAGCCCATGCAGGCGAGGAGGCGAGCCAGTTGGTCATCGCTGCAGTCGATCTTGCCGGCCAGGATCTGGCTGATGCTGGGTTGACGGACTCCGCTGAGCCGGGCGAGTTCGGATTGGGTCATGCCTGTATCCCTCATGACCTCGTCGAGGACCTCGCGCGCTCGCATACTGCGATTATAGCACCCCATGCTATATGCCAGGGCGCTGTGGGGCTCGTCCGATTCAAGTGGATGAGCACCAACATATGGTGATCCGGCGGAACTGGCCGGTTCAGGATTGCTCGACCAGGATCGTGCTCGACGCGTTTCGGGAATGACCATCCGGACGACGTAATGCGCTGTATCGCTAGCCATTCGAGGCGTAGTCGATCATCCTCAACGACCCGATTTGTCGCGGGGCAAGGGCGTAAAACGTCACTTGACGGTTTCGTCGATCTGGGCCTGGTTCGACATGCGCGCTCACGCTGTGAATACTTCGAACATATGAGCGAGTGGAAGCTGAGGCATACCCGCCGGGGCTGGGTGGAGCCCGGGCCGCCGGAATATTGCCGCAACGGCCATCCGTTGAGGCCCGGTGCCTATCAGGTCGGAAGCCAGGCGTGCCAGTGCGGGACTATCCATCGGGTATTCCACTGCGACGTATGCGCCGATCGGATGTACCGCCCAGAGCGTGGGCCGGCATGTTCGTTCGTGAACTTTGATGGCCGCGCGCCCGACAGCTGAGCGCTGGCTCCGAAGCGCCGCCTGATCGCTCGGCGGGCCTTGTGTACCTCGCTCTAGATATTTCCGACTCTGGCAGTTCAGTAAGAACGGGACTTTGAATTACATTGTGCACCAACACATTTCGCCGATAAGCTACGATATGTCAAGTAATCTTGATGCGATGGATAGTGAGTATCAGGACAACCTGATGCGTAAGCGGTATCATATTCCCTATGGGATGGGAGTACTACCCCGGCGATGCCGGCGACCACCAGGGCGGAGGATGGCACGAGGGCTTTCTGGTCGCTGAATTCGACGATGGAAAACGGGCACTGGGGATCAGTGGAACCAGCATTCCCGTCGGGCACCTAGCCGTCGACCAGTACGGCGATGGATCGTTCGGGCAGGAAGCAGCTTCTCGGCACGGCGGCGATGGCGCTTTCCATACCCGGCCGGCCGGTGAAGTCATCGGCTGGCGTATCGCGTGCAATTGTTACAGTGCCGGTGACACGATGCCATCGAAACGATGGTTCAGCCAACAGCTTTGGGTGCGCGTGCCTTCCCCGGTCCAGCACAACCCAGCAGCGTTTCGGATCTACGCGGCCGATGACGACATCTACGACGTGGACACGACCGATCCGGCCGCGCACGACGTGTGGTGGAACGAACACATCAACGCCATTGATGCCGCTGCCGGTATCGAGGCAGCGCTAGCAACAATTCGAGCCGGTGAAGCTCAGCTCGATGAAGCAGTGATTCGAGCACGCGAGAAGCGCCTCTCCTGGGCCAAAATCGGTGCCGCAGCGGGAATCTCACCACAGGCCGCTCACGAACGCTGGTCCAAACGCTGCATCCCAACAACAAGTATCCAATCCTGAAAGGCCGCGGAACATGGCTAAAAGGCCGAAGGCTACTTCCTCACATCACGACAGCGACCTACCCGAGTCTCTCGTGAAGGGAATCGCCGAGCACGCCGCGGCCCGCATATTTCACGTGACTGACCCTGATGGATGCAGCATTGCGATCGTTGAGGCTTCCGACAATCGCTGCACCATCATCGTCACCGACCCGGAGGGCTCCAGCTCGACAGTTCTTCTGCCGTTGGGCGACGTCGCGCGAATGAGTGATGCCCTCAGTCGATACTTCCAACGGAGGGCTCCCCTCCTGTGACCGAGCGGCTGACAATGAAACCCTACGCACGGATCGTCTCGTCGCACCTGACCGAACTCGGTGTGCCGGGAACACTTACCGCACAACTCAATTTCAACGAAGCGGGATCCTGGCCGCCACGGCCCGGATGCGGGCCGAGCCCGGATCGACTCGCGCTCGCTCGGACGTGGGCGCGCCTGGACCTGGACCAGTGGGTTGCCGAGGCGCCGCAGGTATTCGGTCCGCACAGGGCCGGTGAGCTCGACCGCCTTTTGGCTGTCGGTGGGGCGCTGCGTCACGCGGGCGAGGGCGCCCAGGTCCTGTGGGCCCTGGATCTCGTCGCCGCAGAGTGGTGGATCGATCACGACTCCGCCGGCCTTGCAGTCGCCGGGCTGGTGTGCCGAGGGCCGCGTCTACCTGAACATCTCGTCAACGACGTCGATTTGGCACTCGCAGCCATCGGGTGGGCATTCCCTACTGACATCGGCGCTAACCAACCCTGCTTCATCAACAGAGCCCCGTGCTTTCACACCTTCTGGCGCGACGGCAACTCCGTGCTCGAAAACCGCGCGGACAGATGGCCGATCGATTGGGTGGCTTGACCATGGCCGCCGGGTACTGGGTGGTCCGCATCAACCGCGAGACCGGTGAAGCGAGCACCGAACCTCTGATCAACGACAGAGACACGGCCTATCAACGCAGCCTCGATCTCGAAACTGCTGAGACCGCAACGACAGTGGTCCCCCGTCGAACTGCAGCCCGCGGAGAGTTAACACCTTGACCAACGACTGCACGCCTGCCGATGCGAGGCGGAAACGACCATTGAAATCAGATGGAAGATGGGAGCCCAGATGGGTCGAGTGACAGCGTTTCGCCTCAGGCTGACCCCGCGGCAGCGGGAACTGCTCCGCACGTACCTGTGGGTCAATGCCGACAGCGTCTACGACGACATCGAGGAGCACGGCGACAAACCTGTAGACGCATCCTCAGGATGGTGGATGATTCTTGACCGGCTACCCGAGGATTGTTGGGATCTGTCATCCGCTTGGCGACGTGAACTGGCGCGTGCCTTCGACGACCTTGCCAACGACCTGGAGAACGGCGCACTCCCCTACCCACGGTGTGTGGCCGAGGAAGTCGCGCTCGTGCTAGCCGTGTCCAACGCCCAGGCCGCCCACCTCGACGGCGAATACGGCGACGATGTCGCAGACCTTCCCGAGACCGCTGGAGATGGCGATTGGCTGTCAGCAACGAACACACTCGTGGGTGACCGGCACATTGACTGGCACATGCCACCCGGTGACACGCCCATCTGGACCGGTGACGTTCCAGATCCAGCGACCTGGTTCGTCTCCTTCGACGGATTCGAGACACGGCCGGCAGACCGAGGATTCCGACGTTGATCTGCGTCATCGAGCTGCGGGCGCAGTACGAACGCATCATGCCCAAGCAGGTGCGACATGGGTTCTGAATGGGCTGCCCCACTGTCAGCTCTCGCGGCACTCGGAGGAGCCGTCATCGGTGGTGGTCTATCCCTGTTCGGAGGTGCACTCACCTCGCGCAGACAGTCCGCGGACAAGCGCGCCGAACTGCACCAGCAGGTGGTTGCAAGCTCGCGCGAGTTCGTCATCGCGGAGATCCGGACACTCCTCGTCGCGTTCGATGCATTCCTTCAAGTCCTTCGCGAGGCCGAAGACATAACGGCACAACGTGAAGCAGCGATCGAGAAAGACAGGGTGCGCGAGGAGGTGGACCGAGCACTGCGCCGCCCGGCGAACGAAATGGAACGTCTTCTCGACAGTATGGACGTGAGCCCGAGATTCCGTAGCCGTCCGGAGTTCGACCTCCTATTTAAGAAGTGGCGTGAACGAGTGCGCGATGCCCTACCCATGCTGCAGGATGCGGTGAGTTCTGTTGAGATTGCAGTGCCCGCGCAGCTCGCATTTCACGCCGAGACTTTCCTTCTCAACGCCGAATCACTGGTCAAAAGCTTCGCCCGTGCACAGGGCATGTCCGCCGTGACGGGGGCCGACCTCCCCGAATTCACGAGGGCTCGGGCCGCTTTGGTCAGAGAAGTTAGGGTCTGGCTGTTCGCCGACGAATACTTGCAGGCACATCCGGCCCGGTCTACCCGGCGATCGCAGTGACGAGCGCCGACTCAAATTGAACACATGCGTGCGGCGCAAGCTGTGGCGGCCGGCATCGACTCATCGACTGCAGGGAAGCGTAGTAACCTCTCGCTTTGCCGCGAATCTGGAGATAGTGCTGGAATTTGATCGAGCGCTCTAGCTACTGTCCAGCTCATGGCCACAGCTACAAGCTCACGTCTCGACGAGGCCGAATCGTCCTTGCACTCAGCGGAATCTGAGTCGGACCCGTCTCGGCGTTCCCAGTTCGCGCAGGCCGCGCTGGACTCTGCAGCGGAAGTCGCATGGGACTCAAGCGCTAGCGTCGAAGACCGCGCCAACGCGCGCGCAATCATGCGATCCTCCCTCAAAGTTCGCGTCCAATCTGTCCAGCGCCGCCGCTTCGCCCGAGGGCAGGCGCGGGGGCTTGATGACCGTGGAGTCGAAATCTCGTGATCGGCTGACCACCGACTGCGGATGAGGGACCTTGCGATTCGCCAGGCGATCTCCGACAACCGAGTCGCCGACCGCTACTGACCCGCTGTGCCTGCAGCAGGAGTAGACGGCGCCAACAGCTCTCCAGGCGCCACCCCAAGTACCTGGGCTATATGAACCAGCACGACGGCGGTGGGATTCTTGCGCCCGCCTTCAATGTGGTTCAGATGTGGCCGGCCAATACCCGCTCGCTGCGCGAGCTCAGCTTGTGTCAGACCTGCCTGCAGACGGTGATCGCGGATGGCAGCACCGAGGGCAGCCAGGATGAGGGAATCATCCCTGGGCATGTCCGTCACGGCCCCTCCTCTCCAAAGGCGTTGCCCAAAGGCTACACCGGGCGTGGTCGCGTGCGAACGTTCAGAACAGGACAGCATCAGATGTTGCCTCCTGCCACCATTCTTCGAATCCGGCCCGCTGCTTGTCCTCGACGACGGCAGGGCAGACGACGAAAAAGTGTTCCAGTCCAGGGTTTTCAGCGGTGCGCTCATGAACGACGTGACGCACGATGTCGTCGCCTCCCACGTGCGGAACACCAGGCTCTAATGCCAGCGCGGCATTCATCTCTTGGCGCGTTCCGCGCTTCGTCGCCCGCACCGAACGGGCGACGACTCCCCGCCCATCTGGCCGTTTCGATGACCGCCGGGTCAGCCGCCGGACCTCGTAGATCGCGTGCTCGCATCCGTCGAGCATCGCCTCGAACTGGCTCTCGACGTCCTCGAGATCGGCCTGGGCGGCGAGCGCCGCCGCGGAGCTCCCCTGGATGAGGGTCTGGCGTTCGTTGAGTCTGCGGGCCACGTCCTCGAGGAACAGGGCTTGCGCACTCTTGTGTGGTTCCCGACGCCATCTCTCGACGACATCTCGTCGGCCGGCCTCAGTGGCCATCGCGAAGGGGCAGAAGCCGCACGCTGATTTCGACCATCGTCGACCGGTGATCTGCGCGATGAGATCCGCGCACTGCGCGCGATCCCAACCCCAATCCTGCAACGGGTACCAGCCGGTGCGCTGGTCGGTATTGAACAGAGCATCCTTGACGGCCCTGGACGGTTCGCCGCTTTCGAAACCGAGGACATGGCGATACCTGCGTCCAGCGGTGACCGTGGCGATGACGGGATCCAGGCAGTTTCCTTTGGCGTGGATCGAGCACAGCCGCGTGCCGCCGATCTGGGGAAGCGTGCCCGCCGAGAGCATTTCATCTTCCAACGTGTATGCGGCACCGTACAGACTCTGAGGAGCGGTGGAATCCTGCAGAACCGCAACTCCTTCCCCGCGCGCGGTCGTCTTTCGCTGAGACCGGCCTACCTGGATGAAACGAACGCCGCGACGGCATAGCTCAGGAAGCACGACTTCCTCGACGTCGCGGATCGTCTCATCAAACTCGCCCCCGGTGTCTGCCGAGATGACGATCAGGTCTTGCAGATCGAAGTCACGGCTTGATGGATCGGTGAACCACCTCAGCAGGATGGCGGTCGAGTCAACTCCCATTCCGTAACTCATCACAACCATTGGGCCGCAGTCGGGTTCGGTGTCGATGGGAAGTAGATCTTGGTTCGCAATCATCAGATTTCTCCGTGCCCTTTCCTCCAAGAATGTTGCCTATAGGCTACATTGTGGTGTAGCCTATAGGCAACACGTTGAGTTGAGGAGGTTGCCCAGATGCTCGAAATCATGGATTGGTTCTGCGTTATCTGGGGTCAGATTCTGATGTTCACTGTTGTTCCCGCTGAGGCGAGTTGGCCTGGCTTGGCGTGATGGGTAACAGGCTGGGCTGCCGGTGTTTCCGGTTAGGGGTTGGTTGGTGCGGTCTGGCTGGCGCGATGGTTCGGGAGCCCGTCGCTTCGTCGCCGCCATCATGGCGGGCTGCCGTCGGTGACGGGTGCGGTGACTTGTTGGGGGTGGGTGCGGGTGTTGGTTCTTAATGGCGGGTGGCTAGTTGTGGTGGTGTGGAGTGGCTGGTGGTTGTTGGGCGGTGGGTGGCTCGTTGGGGCCACCAGCTGGCTTCGCGTAGGAGTGTGGCGATGGCGGGGACAGTGAGGGTGCGCACGAGGAAGGTGTCGAGTAGGAGTCCGCAGCCGATGATGAGGCCGGCTTGGATCATGATGGCCACTGAGCCGACCATGAGGCCGAACATGCTGGCGGCGAAGATGAGGCCGGCTGAGGTGATGACGGAGCCGGTGTTGGCGACGGTGCGCAGTACGCCGACGCGGATGTTGTGTCCTGATTCTTCGCGTAGTCGTGAGACGAGCAGCATGTTGTAGTCGGCGCCGACTGCGACCAGGATGATGAACGCGAGTAGTGGTACTGGCCAGGCGATTTCGTGTCCGAGTCCCCATTGGAAGATGAGGACGCCGATGCCCAGTGAGGCCAGGTAGTTGAGCACGACGGTGCCGAGCAGGTAGAGCGGGGCGAGCAGGGCGCGCAGTAGTAGGACGAGGATGAGTCCGACGATGAGCAGTGTGGCGAGGGCGAGTTGGGTGAAGTCGGCTCGCAGCAGTCGTTGGATGTCGGAGTTGACGGCGGGGAACCCGGCAACGGAGACGGTGGCTTGGTGCAGTGAGGTGTTGGGGCGTGCGGCGTTGGCGACGTCGGTGATTTCGTGTGCGAGGCGGGTTGCTTCGGCGCTGTAGGGGTCGTGGCTGGTTTCGATGGCAAAGCGTGCGGTTTTTCCGTCTGGGGAGAGGAATTGTTTTGCCATATCGGTGAATTGGCGGTTTTGGAAGGTGTTGGCGGGCAGGTAGAAGCCGCTGGAGGAGTCCGAGTTGGCGGTGGCGCGGGCGGCGTTTTGGAGTTGGGTGGCGATCTGGCTCATCCCGGACAGCATTTCGATGTTGCTGTCGGCCAGTGCGTGGACGCCGGTGGCCAGTGCTTGGGCGCCTGAGGCGAGTTGGCTGATGCCGTCTTGGAGGCGTCGGATGTTGCCGGCCAGGTCGGCGGGGTCTCCGAGGGTTGCGAAGGCTTTGTTGAGGGAGGTGACCGCGGTGTGGACGGTGGCCAGGGTGCCGGCGACGGTGGCGTTGGTGTCGGGGTTGTAGCGATCGCCGAGTTCGGCGATCTGGGTGAACAATCCGCTGTCGCGCAAGCTCACCAGTGTCTGGACTTGGTCGCGGATCTGGGCGCATTGGGGTGTGGTGGCACACCACGGGGAGGTGTTGAGGGCGCCGGTGAGGGGGTCGAGGACGGCGATGGCGTGTTGGGCTTGTTCGGCCAGGGGGCGCAGCCCGGGACCGGATTGGATGGCGCGGTCGACGCCGGGGGCGGTGGCCGAAAGTTGTTGCAGCAGGGGCCGGAACTGTTGAATCTGGGTGCCGGCGGACTGGGCTTGGGTCAGTGTCGCGGTGAGGGGGGTCAGGGCGGTGCGCAGGGTGGTGTCGAGTTGGGCCAGGCCGCCGGCGAGTTGGTCGGCGCCAGCGGTGAGCTTGGCGAGGTCGTCTTTTCTGGCGTTGCCGTCGGCGACGGCGCCGGCCATCTTGTCGCCGATCTGGCCGTTCTGCCAGGAGAGTTGGGCTTGTTCGAGGCGGGCTCCGGTGGGGCGGGTGACGCCGGACACTGTGGTGACGCCGGGGATCTGGGAGACGCGGGAGGCCATTTCGTCGAGGTCGGCGAGCCCTTTTGCGGTGCGCATGTCGGTGGGGTTTTCCACGACGAGGAATTCGGTGATGACGATGTCTTTGGGGAAGTGGCGGTCGAGTAGTTGGTAGCCCTGGTTGCTGGCGGTGGTGGCGGGCTGGCCTTTGCGGTCGTCGTAGCTGATCTTCATCGTTGTTGTGGCCGCGGCCAGGGTCAGCAGGATGACCAGGCTGGCGATCAGCAGGGGCACGGGTCGGCGGACCACCGCGACCGCGACGCGGTTCCAGTAGCGGCGGGTGCGGTCGGGTTTGGGGTCGCCGATGCCGCGTCGGGCGGCCAGCGCCAGCACCGGTGGCAGCAGCGTCACGGTGGCCAGGAATCCGAACATGACGGCCACCGCGCAGGCCGGGCCGAGGGCGGCGAACACGCTCAGTTGAGCGAACACCATGGCCAGGAATGCGAAGGCGACGGTGGCCGCCGAGGCCAGGATGACCCGGCCGATGCTGGCGGTGGCGTGCACGATGGCCTGTTCGGGCGGCACCTGTGCGCGGCGCTGTTCGTGGTAGCGGCTGATCAGAAACACCGTGTAGTCGGTGCCGGCTCCCAGCAGGATCGCGGTCATGAACGCCACGGTGAATTGCGAGACCGGCATTCCCAGCTGGCCCAGGGCCGAGAGCACACCGCGCCCGACGACCAGGCTCACCGCGATCACCAGCAGTGGCAGCAGCGCGGTGAACACCGAGCGGTACACGATGAGCAGGATCACCGCGATCAGGCCGGCGGTGGCGATCGAAATCAGCACCAGGTCGTGTTCGGCGGCCGCGATCTGGTCGCTGAACGTGGCGGGCGGGCCGGTGACGTACGCGGTGGTCGACGTGCCGGCGAACACGTCGGCGGCGATGTCGCGCACCGCTTGCACGGATTCGGCGGCGGCGGGATCGCCCAGGGTGCCGGCCACCCCGACCGGCAGAAACCAGGCCTTGCGGTCGGCGCTGACCGCCTGCGTCGCGGTGATCGGGTCGGCCAGCAGGTCCTGAACCAGCAAGACGTGGGCGGTGTCGCCGCGTAGCCGCGCCACCAGGTCCTCGTAGCGCTCCCGCGTCGCGGGGGTCAGCCCGGCGGGGTCTTCCATCGCGACGAACACCATGGTCTTGGAACCTTGTTCGCCGAACGCCGCGCTCATCCGGTCCACTGTCTGAAACGACGGCACATCATGGGGGAGCAGCTCCGCCGATTGCTGGCGCACCACGGTTTCCAATTGGGGAAACAGCAGTGCCAGCACCACCGCGACGCCGAGCCAGGCGCCGATCACCAGCGTCTTGTGCCTCACCGTGAACCTCGCCAGCGCCGCCAACCGCGCGCTGTACTCGCTGGAATCCGCCGGTTCGGCCGAACGGCGGTATCGCCGCCGAGCATTCATCGCGGTGCCCGAACCATCCGGATCGCTGTCGGTCACTACCCCTCCACCCGAGAAAAGGAACTATCGGTATCGCTACGCTACTAGCAGTACCACAGTGGTTCGCGCTGCGCGTCCGCCGGGGCCGCGCGGCGCGCCTGTGGGCCGCTAGTGACCTGCGCCGACGCCGGCGTCGGTGTCGTCGGCGTCGGGGATGTCGTGGCGGACCACCCGGACCCGGCCACGCGGCAGGCAGGCCATGTATCCGTGGCGTTTGCCGTAGAGCTCCCAGGCCGTGGCGTGCGCGTCGGCCTCCACATCGATGCGGTGCCCTCGGGAAAAACCCAGGTGCAACGCGCCGTCATCGCCGTACCGGGCGTGCGTACACACCGCGCCGGCCAGGTCGAGCAGCGGGCGTTCGTGCACCGCGACCCGGTTGGGGTCGATGAGCACTTGTTCGGCCGGAAAGTCCCCGACGGGCGGCAGCGTCAGCCGCAGGGGACGCGAAATCACCAGCTCGCTGTAGCCATCGAGGTCCAACACCAACCCGTCGCGCAGCGACACGCGTTGCACGACGCAGTCTTCGATCCATTGGGTGAACATGGCGCCTCCTTCGACACGTCTTTGGGTCGCATCTGAAGGGTACGGTAAGTATCGCTGCGATACTATTAGTATCGTTAACTGTTGGGGGTGAGGGAGGCCAGGCGATCCACGATGCGCCGGCTGGCCCGATCGATGCGGTCACGGGTCTGGGCCGCCGAGGCCCGCCGGCCGATGAACGCGGTCAGGTTCGCCAGCCAGATGTCGGCGAGGAGCTCGGCGACCGGCTGATCGAGCGGCCCGGGCGTGTCGCCGCCCAGGGTGTGGGCGAGCAGGCGCTCGATGACCGCGGCGGCCTCGTCGAGGGCGGCGGCCGCGGTGCTGTCGGCGGCGACGAATGCCCGTGTCATGGCCTCGGTGAGATGAAGGTCGCGCTGCCAGCGGTCGTGCAGATACCCGGTCAGCCGATCCAGGCGCTGCTGAGGTGTCGTGCCGGTGGCGGCCCAGTCCTGGGCGGCTTGCAGCCGCCCGAATTCTCGGGCCAGCGCCGAGACCAGCAGGTGGGTCTTGGACGGGAAGTAGCGGTAGAGCGTGCCGACCGCGATACCGGCCCGCTCGGCTACCGTGCGCATCCGCACCGCCTCATACCCGCCCGCGGCGGCCACCACCAGCGCCGCATCCAGAATCGCCTCTCGGTGACGCGTCGGCGTCCGCGGACGCGGCGGCGCGGTCGGGTGTGGTGCCACCGGCCGCGGATCCGCCTGGGATTGTTGGCTTTTGGGTTGGGCGCCGGTGTCGGTCGCGGTCACGATGTCGGGTCGTGCGGATCGGCGTGGGCCCGGCTGCTGCGGGTGAACCGTTCCAGCAGGCCATCGAAGGCCGCCAGATCACCGTGGGCGGCGAAGTGCTCGGTGCTCACCACGACGAACACCGCGCTCGCGGTGAACCGGGTGACGCCGTCGGTGCCGGTGCCTGTCGCGCGGACATGCAGGGCGCGGCCGTTGCGCTCGGTGATGTGCGCGGTGATCCGGTGCGGTTGGTGCAGTGGCACCGGCAGCAGATACTCGACGGTCAGACTGCGTGTCACCGCCGGGGTGCCGGCGATCCACAACGTGAAGCCCAGCACGTCATCGCAGGCGGCCGCCACCGCGCCGCCGTGCGCCAATCCCGGCGCCCCGATGTGGCGTTCGTCGAAGGTCGCATCGGCATACACCTGCTCGCCGCAGCGATACACCACCAGCTGCAGGCCGTGGGGGTTGTCCGGGCCGCAGCCCATACAGTGCGGGGTGTGGGCGGGCAACCGTTCCGCGGGTGACCCAACCCCACGGTCACCGTGGGGTACCTCATCCCGACACGGCACATGCTCGGACACCCGATACCTCCAGTACGACCAGTTTCGCAACGCTACTGTTGGTACCATAAGTGTCGGGCGGGCGGCACCCGTTGGCCATAAAGGGGGAAGCGGCAAGGAGAGTGAGTGTGAGCAGCAGCCAGCCGGATCGAGTCCACGACGAAGACGACGACGAAATCGACCCCCGCCGCACCCGGTCCCGCAATCGCTTACTGGACGCGGCGGCCGCGCTGCTCAGCACCGGTGGTGTCGAGGCCGTCACCGTCGAGGCGGTCACCAAAGCCTCCAAGGTGGCCCGAACCACCCTCTACCGCCACTTCGGCAGTTCATCGCACTTGTTGGCGGCCACCTTCGAACGGCTGCTACCCCAAGTNAGTATCGCTGCGATACTATTAGTATCGTTAACTGTTGGGGGTGAGGGAGGCCAGGCGATCCACGATGCGCCGGCTGGCCCGATCGATGCGGTCACGGGTCTGGGCCGCCGAGGCCCGCCGGCCGATGAACGCGGTCAGGTTCGCCAGCCAGATGTCGGCGAGGAGCTCGGCGACCGGCTGATCGAGCGGCCCGGGCGTGTCGCCGCCCAGGGTGTGGGCGAGCAGGCGCTCGATGACCGCGGCGGCCTCGTCGAGGGCGGCGGCCGCGGTGCTGTCGGCGGCGACGAATGCCCGTGTCATGGCCTCGGTGAGATGAAGGTCGCGCTGCCAGCGGTCGTGCAGATACCCGGTCAGCCGATCCAGGCGCTGCTGAGGTGTCGTGCCGGTGGCGGCCCAGTCCTGGGCGGCTTGCAGCCGCCCGAATTCTCGGGCCAGCGCCGAGACCAGCAGGTGGGTCTTGGACGGGAAGTAGCGGTAGAGCGTGCCGACCGCGATACCGGCCCGCTCGGCTACCGTGCGCATCCGCACCGCCTCATACCCGCCCGCGGCGGCCACCACCAGCGCCGCATCCAGAATCGCCTCTCGGTGACGCGTCGGCGTCCGCGGACGCGGCGGCGCGGTCGGGTGTGGTGCCACCGCATGTGGGGCCAGGGGCCCTCGTCGAACGCCTTGCGGGCCGCGGCGCACGCGGCGTTGACATCGGCCTCGGCGGCCAGCGGGACCTGGCCGACCTTCTCGCCGGTGGCCGGGGAGAACACTTCGATGATCTCGGTGGTCGAGGGCTCGACCCACTGGCCACCGATGAACAGCTTGTCGAACTCGGTGCGCGTGGCGGTGGAACTCTGTGTCATGAGCGTCACACTACCGAGATTTCGGCCAAACGAGAACCTGTTCCAGTTGGTCGGTTCAGTGGGGCCGCAGAACCAGCACCAGATTGCTCACCAGGAACTCCCGCAACCCCGGCACCGACGTCATCCACCACGCCCATCGTGGGTGGTAGCGGGGAAAAGCGGCGATCAGTGAGCCAGTGGAGCGCGCCCACTGCAGGCCGTCGGCCGCCGACACCGCGAACAACGACGATCCGTAGTCGTTCTTGGGCCGGTGACCGTGCTTGCGGGTGTAGCGCTCGGCGGCCCGGGCGCCGCCGAGGTAGTGCGTCAATCCCATCTCATGGCCGCCGAATGGGCCGAGCCACACCGTGTAGGACAGCACCGCCAGGCCGCCGGGACGGGTGACCCGCAGCATCTCGTTGCCGAGCCGCCACGGATGCCGCACATGCTCGGCCACGTTGGAGGACAGGCAGATGTCGACGCTGTCGTCGGCGAACGGCAGGGCCATCCCGGAGGCCCGGACGAACGTGCCCTCCGAGTCGTCGGCGGCCGGCCCGGCATGCATTTCCCGGGGATCCGGCTCCACCCCGATGTAGCGCATGCCGGCCTGGTCGAACGCCGAGGCGAAGTAACCGGGCCCGCCGCCCACGTCGAGGACCGTGCGCCCGGCCGGGGCCTCCTCGGTGGCCGACGTCCACAGATCGGTGACCAGCGCGACGGTATCGGCGGCCAGCGCGCCGTAGAACCGGGCCGGTTCGCTCTGCTCGAAGCGGAACTGCGCCAGCAATCGCACCGACCGACTCAGCGTCGCGCGGCGGGCGAAGCGTGCCGAGATGTCGCTGGGCTGCACCCACCCAACTTACTGACCGGTACCCTCAACACGATGTCTGCCCGTCCCGACCCGCGCCTGCGGAGCGTTCTGCTCCTGTGCTGGCGTGATACCGGCCATCCCCAGGGCGGTGGCAGCGAGGCCTATCTCCAGCGCATCGGCGCATGTCTGGCCGACGAAGGTGTCCACGTCACGCTGCGCACCGCGCGCTACCCGGGCGCGGCCCGCCGCGAGGTGGTCGACGGCGTGCAGATCAACCGCGCGGGCGGGCCCTACAG
>NZ_LT546210.1:112695-113768 GCF_900078665.2 Mycolicibacterium houstonense
CCGAACCCGTCACTCAGGCCCCGCCGCCGGTGACCGTGACCCAGGCTCCGCCGCCCCCGGTGACCGAGACGCGCGTCGTCACCCAGACGACCACGCCGCCGCCTACCACGACGACGACAACAACGACCACGACGACAACCACGACCACCACCACAACGACGCCGCCGACGACCACGACGACGGTGCCGACCACCACCACGACGACCACGAACCCGATGACGACGACCTACGTCACGGTGCCGTTCGTCCCGGTGCCCATTCCGATCCAGGTGCCGAACCGGGGTGAGACGCAACAGCCGCAGTACCCGTACCAGCCGCAGCAGCCGCAGTACCCGTATCAGCCTTATCCCTGACGAAAAGGGGCTGCGCGGGGTACCTTTCGGTCGAGAACCGGGAGGGACTGTGAACCGCATCCGTGCCGTCCTCGTCGGCGTCATCGCCGCCTGTCTGTCTGCCGCGCCCGCTGCCGCCACGCCCGCCGAAGGCGAGGTGGAGCGCACCGATCTCGGTAAGGGCACCACCTCCACGCCGATCTGGGTGGTCACTGCAGGTCAACCCACCACGCTGTACGTGCAGAGCCTGCGGCTCAAGCCCGGGTCGAGCAGTGGGTGGCACAGCCATTCGGGCCCGGAGCAATCGGTGATCAACGAAGGTGCGGTGGTGCTGCAGATGGCGACGAGCTGCGGCCCTGCGACGTATGCGGCGGGTGAGGTGGTCGTCATTCCGGCCGGTGTGGTGCACAAGGTGGACAACGACGCCGCCGAAGACGCCGATGTGGTCGTGACCTACACGCTTCCGGCTGAGGCGCCGGTGAGAGAGGACAGACCAGCGGCCTGCCCGTAACCTGGGGAAACCCAACGAGTGCCGCGTAACTTTGGGCGGGGCGCGAGTATGCCGGTGGCCGTTCGGTTATGGTTCAGCTGTGCCTGAGATGGATCGTCGCAGTGTGATGTTCATGATGGGTCTGGGGGTGGCAGCCGCAGCGCTGCCTGCCGGGACTGCCAACGCCGACCCGGCCATCGGAGATAACCCGCCTGGACCGGCCGCGCCCGGAGCGCCCACGCCGCCGGCCG
>NZ_LT546211.1 GCF_900078665.2 Mycolicibacterium houstonense
ATCGGCCGGGCTCCGCGCCGACCTCGCTGAGCACACACACGGCCAGCAGCCCGCCCGGACGCAGCCGGGCGGCCAGTGCCGGGTAGAGCCCGGGGTCACGGAAGCGATGGCACAGCACCACGTCGACCGGCGGCCCGTCCGGCAATCCGTCGTCGAGATCGGCCACCTCGAAACGGCACCGCCCGGACACACCGTGGTCCGCCGCCAGTCGTCTGGCCCGGTCGATCGCCACGACCGATACGTCCAGGCCCGACACCCGTAAACCCCGCCGGGCCAACCACACCGAGCTCAGCCCGGGACCACACGCCACGTCGAGTGCCGTCCCCGCGACCGGAAACGCGTCCTCGTGACGGCGGAAAGCCCGTGGCGCATCCGGCGCGTCGACCGATTCCCGACCGGTGTACGCCGCATCCCAGCGGACGCGGTCCTGCTCGCTCACATTTCCAACCGTATGGGAGGGAATAGCGGCGGGCCGTTCGGGGTTTGGCCCTTCATGCGAGCCATCGTCTACGACCCGCACGCTCCGGCCAATCTCCGGTTCGACGATGTCGCCGAACCAGCGCCCGGCGAATCCCAGGCCCTGATCGACGTCCACGCCATCGCGCTGAACTTCGGGGAACTGCACTTCATCGACGCGATGCGCCGTCCCGGCGAGATTCCCGGATGGGACAGCGCCGGTGTGGTGACCGCGGCCGCGGCCGACGGCTCCGGTCCGCCGGTCGGCACCCGGGTGGTGGGTTTCAGCGGCGAGGCGGGCTGGGCCGAACGCCGCGCGGTGTCGACCGACAACCTTGCCGAACTCCCCGAGTT
>NZ_LT546212.1 GCF_900078665.2 Mycolicibacterium houstonense
ATCAGCGGCTTCAGGGTGTCAACCGCGGTGAACTTGATCGTCTTACCCTTCTCGGTGATATCCGAGTCATACGGGAAATTCGACTGAAGGATCTTCAGATCATCCGAGTTCGTATTCGGGTTGCGCTCAGCGCCACCATCTTCGGTCTGAGCACCGATGTACCAAAAGCCCTCATTCGCAGTCGCAACAGACTCCCACTTGCCATCAACCAGACGAGAAGCGAACAAGTCGGCACGCAGCTTTCCGTCCTGGGCGAACGGAGACCACGCAACAGTGGTCAGATCGTCCTCAAACGGCGAAATGTTGGTGGCAGCACCACGATTGTCGCGAACCAGGACGGCCTGCAGGCCACCCCGCTCCGACGCGGCACGGTAAAGATCATTGAAACCGCCGGCATTCCAAGTCGTGCCGGTCACGGGTTGCACCATGGGGTGCTCCTCTCAAGAGAAGGGAAAGACCGGAAGACTCCGGCAGAACAAAGAATTCGGGCTGTAAAACCAGGCAGATAGCTAGGCAACAGGGGTGTAGGAGACGCCGATTTCGTAGCGGGCGACGTACCGGACCACGGCGGGGTCCTCGTAGTCCACTTGGGTGGGGGCCATACGCGGGATGCAGTAGTCGACGTTCACGACCACACCTGCACCCAAGATGTCGGAATTGGCAATCGTGGTCATCGGGTTGCAAGCCAGAACGTTCATCCGCCGGTGCGACTTCTCGGCCTCAGCCAACGCCTCAACATCACCCACACCAAACGAATGCACCGAAACCGACGCCACATCAATCCCAACAACAGGATCATCCGAACCCGCCACTCGATGCACCAGCCGAAACGGAACCGGATCCCCGGCCTTACGCCGAGTACCAGTACGGCCCAACGGCCTCAACCACGCGATCACGACCTTCTCGACCGACGGAGCCGAATAACCCAACAACTCAGGACTTGTCATGCGCATACCCACCAAACTGCTTAGCCGTCTTCTCGGCAGGCGCATGCTCAGGCACCTTCTCGGAACCAAACTCCACAATGTGCGCGTGCTCCGACGTGGCGCCGACCTTGCCGCGCCCCTTGGTTGTGGACCGTTGCGTAACCTTCACGGAATCCCGATACTCACCCGAATCAACCGGCGAGTTGTCTTTCCACGCGGGAACGACTTGCGATTCCATGAAGTCGTTTACGCCGTCGTTGACCTCGGGCAGGGCGTCAAAATCCTTGAGATTGATGCCGTACTTGCCGAGAGGGTTCTTCACGAAACCTTCTGCAACTCAACAACGATCCCCGGCTGCCAACCGTGAAAACCATGGGTCATATCACGCAGTCCGACAACGTTGTAGGTATCGCCGTCGATGGTGAACGTGTCCTTGAGGGTGACCGGATACTTTGGCATAGCCACATCGGTATCGGCCACTTCGGTTTCGGTTCGCGTTACGCTCCCCTGCTCCTCAACGTGCGGCCCAATCGAATACGCCAAACGCTCCACAGGAACACCCGGCACCGTCGCCGTGTTACCCAACGAATCTTCACCCGTACCCGTTGCGGGAGTGTGAATCACTGGGATCCGCGCCAACTTCTCAAACACACTCACAAGCGATGCACAATCACATTCGGCAACTTCGATCGGAAACCTCGGGCCTCGCACACCTCATCCTCGGTCAGCAGCGCTGTCGAAGACACGTGGTCAGCCATCCGCAACCGGAAGTCGGCGCCGGCAGTGATGTCCGTAGCCATCGACTCAGGCGAACCAGGCTCCACACTGAGATGCCGAGCCACAATGCCAGCCACAAGGCCAGACACCGCAGCCGGAACATCCACACGCACGAAGTCCACAACAACCGGATCACCAGTCAGCAACGCGCATCCGTTCACTGACACGTTGAACCAGCCTGGGACATGCGCTACGCAATCCACCTCGACACCGTCAACGTCCTTTACGGTCGTCACCGATTCGGCGTCGGGCAGATAGATCCGGCCATCGATCACCAACACACGAACCTGCACCGCGCCCGGTGTGAAATCGCGGTTGGCTTCCCGCGAGACGCTGCCAGAAACACGCTCCAGCAGAGCGTCCACGCGGGCCTGCTGAGACTCACTCAGAGAGTCAGCATCAGCCAGACCAAGCGCGGCGGCGACGTCATCGCGGGAAGCCAGCACGACTAGCTACCAGCCCGGTTGAACACCAGAACGCCCGGAGCCTTCACAACCTTGCCGCCATAGACGTGCAGGCCACGAACGCGATCAGCGAACTTGTCATTCGCGCGCAGACCCTCAACCTTGTCGATCTGCGACACGAACGCAGCGGCACGCTGATGGAAGAACACAGCCTGCGGAGAATCCGACTCAGGCAGGTTGTTCGAAGACACCACACGGAAGCCGAGCAGACGACCAACAGTCGCCTCACGCAGGCCAGCGGTGTCACCCGAAGTGTCGAAGCTGGTCAGCTTCGAATCGGCACCCAGAAGCAGCGCCTCAAACTCGGCGTTCACCACAGCGACACGCATACCGTCATCCGGCACGTTCGCCTTCTGCATCAGCTTGCGAGCATCCTTGATGATGTTGAACGCAGCATCACCGGTCGTCGGGTTCGAGGACCACGGCATACCGGTAGCGTTCGCAACCAGCAGGTCCGCAATGAACTCATCCGCATCGGTAGCGAGCGAATCGCCAGCGGCATCCGTGTACAGAGGCAGCAGGTCATGGTTAGCCTGCGCAGCGTCGATGTCATCGACATAGAAGTCGAAGTTCTTCTCCTGGTCGATCAGGATGTCGACACCGGTATCGGTGATCGCGTCCGCAGTCGTGGTACGGCTGTTCGCCTTGTAGTCCTTGACAGCGGGGGCCACAACGCCGGGGATGTGGACAGTGTTGCCCTTGGTGGCGTCACCCTCGTACTTGCGGTCCAGCAGGGCGCCGAACACATTCCGGGCGATGTAACGCTCCAGGATGTAATCGGACCAGATTTCAGGAATGAAATTGTCAGCAGCCATGATTGACGGCTTCCTTTCAGTCGGTACGGCCAATCAGCGCATCGACCTGCCCGTTTTTGTAGGCGTCAAGGCGCTGCTGCCGTGTCATGTTTTTGAGTTCGTCCCGGCTCAACTGCTTAGGGCCAGAGACCTTCGCATCTGAAGTGACCTCGGCTGCCGGAGCGGCTGCCGGAGCGGTCTTCTTCGACTTCAAAGCCGCATCAAGCCGCGCCTCGAAACGCTGCTTCCAACGCTCAGCGGACTCCCGCATCTCTTCCTCCGTCTCACCCTTGATGTCCTCGGGGTCAACGTCGGTAGCGCGGGCCACCTCTGCACGCCAGCGTGCGAGTCGTTCGGCTTTCAGGTCAGCACGGATAGCATCGATTTCGCTCCTCGGATCGAAATCGTCCTTGCCGCCAGCTTTCTCGCGGAGTTCACGCCACTTCTGGGCGTCCTCGAAGTTCGACTTCGCGCGGTCCTCATGTTGCCGCGCTTTCGACTTCCAAAAGTCCACAGTCTCAGTGGGCTTCGGCGCAGACTCACTCTTCACCTCAACAGGCTCAGCAGTGACCTCTGCTGCTGCTTGGGTACTCGGCTCCGTTTCGGCGCCAGCTCCAGGCATGTCTTTCGGGGTAGCTTCAGACACAGATGTTTCCTTCCCATGCGGGATCAGATTCGCGGCCTCTTACAGGCCAAAACCCACCCAGAAACGGTGGGAAGACTTACTTCAGGTCCGCTTTCGACGTGAACTGCTGCCCACGCCAGGCGAGAACCGGACCAACCTCGCCATGCTCATGCGTCACGATCAACTTCCGGTAATCGGGAGCGCGTCCCCCACGATCCGCCACACCAGCAAACGCCTTCACCTGATCATGCGTGGAATTCAAAAGGTCAACGTCGATCACCTGATCCAGATCCATACCGCGCGGAAGCACATCAACGTCGCAATCGCAATTTGATACAATGTGATTGTTTGCTGAGTACCAGCCCTCACTAGTGTGGAGATTAAAAACGTGACCGCTAAAACCGACCCTGCGAAGATGGATAACGCTGTCTCGCTCTACATCTCCGGAAAGTCTGCCTATGAGATCCAGGCCACGACTGGCGTACAGCGCAACAGTCTCCGGGCCGAACTCATTCGCCGGGGCATCGAACCTCGGGGGCGTTCCAGCGCCGGAAAGCTCCGCGCCTCGAAGATGACCGACGAACAGCGCGCCGCCCAATGCGCCGCCGCGCACCTCGCCGCCACCGGGCGTAAGAAGACGTGGGCGGAACAGGCCAAGCGCGCCGCCAGCCGGGAGAGCAATCCCCCAGCCATGAGCATTCACGAATCGACTTTCGCCAACATGCTCACTGACAAGGGCATTCCCTGGCGCAGAGAAGTCGCGGTCGATATATACAATGTCGACTTCACCATCGGCTCCGTCGCCGTGGAAATCCTGGGCGGCGAGTGGCACGCGTACAAGGGGGAACGCCACCCGCGCCGCATCAAAGAGATCCTCAATGCGGGCTGGTCCCTGATCTACCTCTGGTCCACGACCAACCACCCCATTACTGCGGCTGCGGCGGAATACTGCATCGCCTACGCCCAGCAGGTGAGCCGGAATCCATCCCTTATCGGTGAGTACCGGGTGATTCGGGGTGACGCGCACCTGATCACCGCTGGCCGTGGAGAACTCGATCAGTTCGCCCTCGAACAGTCTGCGCGAGATAGCGTTAAGCGAACCCCAAGCGAACTCGCCGCTCACGCTTCCAGCATCCGGTGGCAGCGATACCGCTGAATCCCCGGGCACGCACCCCGGATGGATCGGCATCAAGTTCCCCCGCCGATACCGCTGCGTAGACGCGATCACGCACAGGCCGCAGTTCTCCCGGCCCGTCAACACACGCCGAAAAAACTTCGCCCCACCAGCCTGCAACGACACATCAGCCTGACGAACCTTCGCCATCTGCACATCAGTCCCAGCAAGATTCTGCAACCGACGCCCACCAGCATCCAACGCCTTCTCAACCGACTTTCCACGAGCCAGCTCAGTACGCGCCGTAACAATCGGACGCGCATACACCTGCTCAGCCGGAACACCACGACCACCAACAACATCCGACGAAACCGCAACCGGATCCGTGCCAGTCGCCTCACCGAAATACACCGACGTATAGCTAGCGATCTGCTCCTGCGCCGCCTGCACAGTCGGCACCATCAACTCAACAAGACGCGCCAAACCCTCATCATCTAACGTCGCCGCAGCCCACACTTCAGCCGCATACGCCAAAAGCTGTTCACGAATCGCAGCCGCTACAGCCGCATAATCAGCGTGCTCCACCACTCACCGGCTGCGACTGCTGGGCCTGCCCTCGTTGCGCCGGCTGCGGGGCCTGGGCCTGCTGCGCCTGGCGATTCGCGCTAAACAGAGCCAACTGCTCCTTCGCCCGGTCCAAATCATCCTGCTTCGACTGCTCCGGCGAATAATTCAAAATATTCCGCCGAATCGACGCCCAAGACTCACCAGCCGCCTTCGCCTGAGACGCCGCAGAATACTTCTCCGACAACGTCACCCGCTCAACAGACTCAAACGACACATCCACCGTGTCCTCAACTTCGACACCCTCAGTCGCCAACGCCTTCACCAAAATCGCCCCAGCACCAACCTTCGCCACCGCCAAACGCCGCTCACACTTGAAGATGTGACCCTTCTCAGTGTTCTGCGCCCCCTCAGCCGACTGATTCGCACCATCAGGCATCAACATCGGCAACGGAGTCTTCGTCGCAGCAGACAACATCCGAATGTCATCCTTCGACGCCGTCAACATCGGCGTGATATCCGTAGTCTGAGACTCCCAAATATCAACATCCGGAGGCAGATCCCACAACGCACCCGGCGCCGGCTCAAAGATCGCCGCGTAGTCGATCTGATTGCCATGCTCGTCAGTCGTCGGCATCGGAGCGCCGTTATCGCCCTGCTTCTTCCTCAAAGCACGCTGACGATACGCCTGCATCGCCATTGTGGACATACGCCACAAGATGCCTCGGTTGACCCGGTTTATGTCGTCCAGATGCGTTTCGAACTCGCCAACGCCACCAGGATTCGTATACACGACCACCGGAGGTGCGCCATCGGTCTCCACTGGCTCGGAATCCACAGGATCCCAGCCTCCCGAGATCCGCGTAACCAACCGCTTCGACGCCGAGTTCTGCACATAGCAATCACGGGAAAACTTCTGCCGCAACCCCATGCACCAAACGATCGCGAAATCCTTCTCGACGTCCAGATCCCGCCACCAACGGATCGCGGCCCGAACCCGCCACGGCTGCAACGGATCCACCGCCACACACATCGTCTCCGGCGAATCAGCAGTGATCACCGCACGGCCATCACCGCTCTGCCAGCACGTCAAATACGACTCAGAGAACGTCAGACCATACTCAACCCACTCGCGGAACACGCTGTCCATACGGTTATCACGCCAAATCCGCTGAGCCTGCTTCGCAACCTCAGAATCCGCAGAACCACCCACCGTGATCCCATTAGGCACAATCCGATCCGCCACAGCATCACGAATCAACAAACCCCAGTTCGTCCGCGCCTCACGCTGAAACGCCTTCCACGACGCCCGCGTATTCTTCGTCATCTCAGGCAACGGAGCATCACCATTCACATACCGCGCCAACAACCGCATACGCGGCATCCGATCATCGATACGCTTAGCCAGTATCGGGAGCCACTCTTCGGGCGTAGAAGCCATGCCGACTCCCTCCAAACTCAATACAAACGGCGAGGAACGTACGAATGCTTCGGGCGCGGCTTCGCACCCTCACGCCGAGCATCAACACACGCCGTCCACGACAACACCGCCGACATAGCGGCATCAATCTTGTCCTCAAGCCGCCCATCCTGCTTCTGCAAAATCCAATGCGGCTGACCAAACTCATCAACAGTCTTCAACTCTTTACGCGCCGAATTACCCATGTGCTCCAGCAACGTATCCCGAAAAACGTTGTCCGCATACGACACAATCCGCGAATCAATCGCCTCAACATACGCACGCAACGCCGGCACCATCCGCGACTTCACCTGCGTATGCCACTCAACAACCTGATCCGGCCAACGAGAAGCCCAAGACGCCACAGGCTCATACCAATGCGGCGGATCGCAATACAACCGCCACACTTCGTATTTGGTCATCATCTGCGCAACGAGATCCGTCACCTCGTCAACGGGGACTTCCCACTCATCCACGTTCTCCGGACGCTCCCAACAACCCAGAAGCATCTGCCGACCAGTCGACACCTCAGTAATCGTCAACGCCGTTGCATCACGGAACTGCGCCCCATCAAAACCCGCAGTGACAAACGCCCCATCCGGAATCGACTCGTCAACCTTCAGGCCCTCAACCTTGACCATGTCAAACGCCTGAGAACCACCCTGACGCCAACGGTTCAACCACACTCGTTCCAGGAACGGCTTATCCGCACCAGGCCGATCCCACTGAGACGCAATCTCATCAAACTGGCCAGGACCAAACTCCCCCGCCGGCCCCGTCGCTTCAGCAATCGCCCGAATGCGCTCATCCTTGACCGACAGGTCATGACCGCCATCATCAGTCCTGTACAGATAGAACAAATCCGGGCGCTCAATATCGCCCGCCGCGATCTTCAACGCCTCAGCATGAACATTCTCAGCAACCGAACCCTGCCCAGGCTGACCAGCAGTCCCCACATACAACGACCACGGATCATCCAACGGACGCTTCGGCAAATTCGCATCCATCGTCTGATGCGCCTGCAACTGACGCGGCAAATACAACCGGTGCGGCTCATCGAAACAATTCATCGTCGTACGAGCGCCATCACGAGAACCCGGCGAGTTCGCCAACGGAACAGCCTTACCGTCCTCGCGGCCACGCGGATCCAACCGGCAGATACGCTCTTTCGACACATCAAACAGATCCGCGTCCGGACCCTCCGCGATGACATACGTCAACGCACCAAACGCCAGTTCCTCAACCTGCTCAACCGAAACCGCAAGCATCGGAATGTACGGCGCACGGACAGGCCGGCCCACCGGATTCCCGTAAGCATCCCAACCGTCGAACCGCGTCGGCCCCTCAGGATGCAGCTCACAGAACGCCAACAACGCCTGCTTCTCCGTCTTAGCCAAACCCTTACGAACCGAGAGACCAACCCGCTTGAACCGGCGGCGCCCCTCCCACGGATGCCCCTTCGGGTACACCTCGTAAGCCCGATAGATGAACGCCCGGAACTCCGGATCAATCACATACGGCTCACCCTGCAACGACCCCGGGCCATAGACCGCGCGCTCCTCAATCAACGCGCAAATCTGCGGACCCAACGTCGGCCACGGCTCCGGATCAGGACCCGGAACAACAAGAAGCATCAGCTACACGGCATACAAGCCGCTACGGGGATCATCACCCGACGGCGGAGGCGGAGTAGCCGGCTGATCGGCCTTACGCCGCTTCGACCCCTTGGCCTTCGAATCCTCAGTCGCCTCGATCTGCCACTCAAGTCGGCGCCGCGCTAACGGGTTAGTCCCATAGTCGGCATCAGCCTTCTCAAGACGAACCTGAACCTCGGCCCGCTGCCTCGGCGTCTCAGCCAACCAAAAATCGTTGTACAACATCGCCACACGAAGCAGACCATTAATGTCCATCTCCGCGTACTCAGTAGCCATCGGAGACGACCACAAATCCGACCACCAACGACGAGTCAACGAATGCCAACCGATCTCATCCGGCAACGGCGGCTCTTCAACATCATGATCCGCAGACAAGGTCGCGCGCGTAGAAGCCTTATTGGCCCTCGCGCGAACACTCTGATCCTTCAAGTGATTCGGCATCATTACCTCCCGTTACGGGAACACGCAGGCAGCCCGTTTCGGGTGCATAGCCTGACTAATCAATGGCCCGGGGAACCGTAGGCGAGAAAATCCGCAGCCCCATCCGTAGGGCGGCGGGAGGGCACCCACGGCCCCCACCCCTCCCCCTCGTTCACATTTCCGCAGGTCAGGGCACCTGCCTGGCCTCTATCCGATGAGCAGTAGTTGCTCTCCTCCGCCACGATCGCCCTTCAGCGAGTTGCAGAGGAAGCAAGCACAGCGACAGTTGCTTGGTTCATGTGTGCCGCCGGACGCTAGGGGGATGATGTGGTCCAGGGTTGGCGCCTTGGGATGTGGCACCTTCTTGGTTTGATCTGTCTTCTTGCCGCATAGGTGGCAGCGGTAGCCGTCTCGATTGAATACCCTTTTGCGGTACACCGGTTCGACATAGGCTCCAGCCTTGCGCGCACGCTTACGTTCTTCGTGCGCACGCCTCATGCACGTGTCGGTGCAGTATCGGCTACTTGCGTGTTCGGACAGGTACCAGTCGCCGCAGCTTTGGCACTGTCCCGAAGTCCATCGTCGGTGTGGTGATCGAACCGTGCCGTCGCCCACGTAGAGCGCAGGCAGGCGCCGTTCGATTGCGCGGCGTCGCATGGCTTGGATGCGTGCGCGCTCCCGAACCTTCCATTGGCATTCACGTGAGCAGTACTTTGCATCCGCGTCAGTGCGGCCTTGGAACTCTCGACTGCACTCAGCGCATATCCCGGTCTTGGTCTTGCGGTATCGGTAGCCGGATGCTTTGCGCTTGGCGTTCTGTTTACGTGTCGATGCGGTGCGTGCGCACTTGTTGGTGCAGTACTTGCGCTTGCGTCCAGTGAACGCGCCATCGCATTGGGAGCATGTATGCTCGTTCATGTCGAACTCCTCAGTAGTTCGGCCATCGCCCCGGGACTGTTGGCGCAGTCGCCGGGGCTCATTGTTGCTTTTGATTTTACCTAGCAAATTTGCTGGTTGAGGAGGTTAGTTGGCCCTCCGTGACCGCACTTGGTGTCCTTGTGCGATGTGTCCTTCGTCTGCGGACTTCTTCTTGTGGCACTCTTTGCAGACTGCTTGGCCGTTGGCTGCGTCGTATTCGGTGCCGCCTAGCCCTACTGCGAGTATGTGATCTGCTTGGTTTGCCCGCCCTGTGCAGCCTTGGTATCGGATCTGACACCACCAGCCGGCACGATCGAGCACTACCTTGCGCCATGCTTCGTGTCGTGGGTCTTTGGTGCGTGGGTTGCCTTTGCCCCATCTGTGTTTGGTGGTGTGGGTTGGGCAGTGGCGTGTGGGTGTGAGTGTGGTGCAGGTTGGGTGTGCGCAGACGCGTGGTGCTCGTGGCATTAGCCGAGTCTCACTTGTGTTGTGTTCCACGTTGGCTGGCCGTGTTGCCAGGCTTTGCGTGGTTTGTTGTTGGCGTGTTGGTGTGTGACGAGTGTGGGTTCGTCTCGGTGTTCGACCATGCTTGGCCAGGTGTACGCAACCATGTGTCCGTTGGCTCTTGCCCATTCGGTTATGGCTTCATCGATGGGGGCTTTGGATTTGTGTGCGAGTAGGTCTGGGATGTGCTCGACGCGGATGGCGTAGGCGACTGCGTGTAGTAGTTGTTCGCCTATGATCCAGGCTGCGTTGTTGTCGGTGGCTTTGGTTGCGGCTTGGCGTATGAAGCGTTGCCATTGAATTGGATACGACGTGCCGAGGTAGAACGACAGGATCGGTGCGGGTGCGAGTTCCAGTGCGTGGCTCAGGTTGTCTGCCCAGTTGTCGCACAGGATCGCATCGTCTTCGAGGATCACTGCCCACTCAGCGTCTTTGGTGCTGGCCCATTCGAGGCAGCGTCGGTGGTTTCCGCTGCATCCGCGTGTGCCGTTGTCGAATGATGCGAAGGTTGCGCTGGCTTCTTCCATGAGTTGGTGTGCTGCGGCGCTTCGGGTTAGGTGGGCGACGATGGCGGTGTGGTGTGTCATCAAAGCTCGGTGTATTCGCGCGTCCTTTGCAGCGGCCACGGATCGTTCGGTGTGATTCGGACGCTCCAACTGACGATCTGTCCGTCTTCGTCGCGGTCTGCGTATTCAACGTCGATCTTGGCGTCTTCGCATTTGAAGATGGGGTTGCCGTCTGCGTCGATGACGACGATTGCGCGGTTCATTCCGGACCCCTTGCTCTGACTTTGGTGGATTGCACGGCTACCGTCTGGTGGGGTGCCATGCGCGGGGTGATGGATCCGTAGTCATATATGGGATCCACGGCCATTGAGCATCGGAGCCAGCCGTGGCCTTCGTCCTTCAGGATGTGGCCGTCGTGGTCTTGCCCGTCGAATTCGACGATGACATCGTCGCCTGGTTGCCAGCCCATACGTTTGAGCCTATTCGCTTGTGTGACTGGTTGATCGGGTTGTTACCAACCATCTGATGCGGTACCAGATGATGAGTAGCCATTGCCACAGGAACATCAGTTGCCGCCTGCTGTGAGTTGGCGGATTCGTTCTGGTGTTTGGGCCGCACGGTAGAGCTGGTAGCGGGCCTTGTTGCGTTCGGTGGCGGCGCGATCCTCGGGCGTCAGGTGTGAACCTTGGGCGCCTGAGAGGTGGTACATGTGGTAGCCGTTGCCTTCAACGAATCGTGTGGGTCCGCAGCAGATCCGGAATGCTCGTTCGCAGGCGTCGTCGTCGTACCACGCTCCGCTGAACTCGGTTGGCCATTGTCCGATCGCTTCGATGGAGGCTCGTGATACAACGTTGACGGCGCCGATGGATTTGTATTCGCCGCGCACCTGTTCTGCTTGGGCTTCTGCCGGCGCGATTGTGTGGGCGCGAACAAGTTCTGTGTCGGCCTCGGTCATCGCCATGAAGCGTGAGAACGGGACCACGAGTCCAGGCTTTTCGGCTGCCATCTCAACCGCTTGCTCGATCTGGTTGAGTGAAACGATCAGGTCTGATTCTGCGTACACGATCACGTCTGCACGTAGTTGTTGTGCTGCCGCGTTGTAGCAGGCTGATCTGTTGAATTGGGCGTCTCCGGTTTGTCCGTCATCGAAGACGTGTGCGTATATGCCGAGGCTGGCCCAGTGTTCGAGTGCCCGGTTGAGGTTGGCTGGGCGGCGCCAGTCTTTGCCTCGGTCTCTGAATGGGATTGCTACGGCGAAGCTCGTCATGTGAGGTATTCCTCTGCGACGTCTTTGTACCAGCGGCGCATCTCGTTCCACTCTGCGTCGGGTATTTGTTGTGGCCCGAATGAGAGGTGGCTGGCGGTAAAGCCTTGCAGGATCAGCCGTGGGAGTGTGTTGGCGGCGCCTTCGTCTCCGAGTTGGGGCCATTGTTTGCAGTCGCGTCCGGAGATGATTCGGGGTGATCGTGTTCCGAGTGCGTTGGCGATTGCGCAGAGTGTGGGGTGGTCCATGCCGATGAGGTTGATGGATAGCCAGTCGTCGGTTGGGAACGCTTGGATGGGTTGGCCGATCATCATGTCCCAGTTGCAGAAGTGGTCGTGGCTGGCGCGTGCGTAGTCCGCTGATTCGTGGACGTCTAGCAGTGGGATGTTCAACGCGGTGAAGCGTTTCCATAGGCTGTGCTCTAGCCGTGTGGAGGCACCGTTGTTGACTGTTTTGGCTGAGATGACTGATCCACGGTTTTCATCGATGGTGTCGATGAATGTGCCGAAGCGTTTGGTTTCGATGAACACAACGTCGTCATCGAGTTTCACGAACAGGGCGTCGGCGTATTTGCGGTTGGTGTAGTGGCGCCATACGTCGTTGAAGCCGGTCCAGGCGCATCCGCCGTAGTAGTCGGATCGGACGGTGATGCGGTCTCCGGTGATGGATTGGACGTATTCGTGGTCGGTTTCGTTGCGGCATAGGTCCCAGAGGTGTACTTCGACTTCTGGGTTTTCTTGGATGATGCGGCGTAGGTATGGGAGTTGCAGTTCGATGTTTTCGCGGCGACCGTAGAAGGTGAACAGGATGACTCTCGACAAGGTCGCGCCTCTCAGGTGATGCGGATTGCCCAGGCTTCGTGGGAGTGTCCGACGACTGCCCATTTGATTCCTGTGCGGTCGGCGAACTCTCGCCATGCTTGTTGTTCGTGGTCTTCGCAGGTGTCGTAGCCGTGCCATTCGTCAAACACGATGTAGGTGCCGGGTTTGAGTGCGGGTGCGATGTGTTCGAGGACGGTGCGGGTGGAGCTGAGCAGGTCGCAGTCGATGTGCACTAGGCCGACGTGATCTGGCAGTTCAAAGTTTGGGAGTGTGTCCGCGTATAGTCCGATGATGAGTTCCGCGTTGGGGATCTTGGGCGGCTTGTTCGCGAACGATCCTTTGGGGAACTCTGGCCGCCAGTCTTCGGGTAGGCCGGCGAATGAGTCGAATCCGATTACGGGCATGTGGTAGGCGATGGCGCGGGTGGATTGTCCGGAACCGACGCCGAATTCGAGTGCTACTCCGGTTGGGTGGAGTCCGACCACGTGTGCTAGTAGTGCGTAGTGGTGGGTGGGTTCGAAGTAGGGGCCTAGCGAGTAGTCCTGTGTGCCTTCGCCGGTCTTGTATGGGAAGTGGGGCCAGCCTTGCCAGCGGTGTGCCCAACGTTTTCCGTTGGCGTCGCATAGGCGGCGGCGTTCGTTGACGTTGAATCGTGATGAGCCGCGTGTGTTGCCGCGTTCTTTGTCGCGGCAGTAGAAGAGTTCGTGTGAGCCTGCAACATCGGCGTAGGGCCATGTGGTTAGGCCGGTGTCGTGTGCTCGTTGTTGCCAGTCGACGTGTTCGCCGCCGTGGACTCCGAATGCGGTGTTCATGCCGCCGATGGTGTCGATGACTCGTTTTTCAGCGTAGAGGAGGCAGCCGCGTGGGAATCCGATCGCAACGTGCTGGTCGTCTTGGTAGGTGATTTGGTGGCGTCCGGGGCCTGGCCATTGGAAGCTGAGGTGCGGTTCGGGTGATTCGACGTATGGCTGCCACCAGTTGTCGGTGATGGGCCAAATGTCGTCATCCGAGAGCCAGATGTGTTCGCCGCCGAGTTCCATGAGTGCCGCGATGCCTGCGTTTTTGGCGACTGCGATGCCTTGCGGGTACTCGTGGCGGATGACGGTGGCGCCGGGAATGTCGGGCACGGGAACATCGCTGCCGTCGTCAACCACAACGAGGTGGGCGCCGTCTGGTAGGTGTTTCTGCCAGTTGCGTAGTGCGTCTTGGAAGGTGTCGCGGCGGTTGTGGGTGGTGATTGCGACACCCAGGTTAGTCATCGAGCCAGTCCATGCAGTCGGGGCATTCCGCGTCTCCGCAGTAGCAGGTTGTTGGGTCGACTGCTCGTCCTATGTCGCGTTTGCGGTTCTTGTGCGGGCGGGCCGCGTTGGAGCGGCGCAATTCGAGTCGCGCCCGCATTGCGTCATCCACGGGTGTTGACGGTGATGTTGACGCGGTCTGGTGTTTCGTCCACGGTGAGGGTCCAGTGTCGGGGTGTGATGGGCATGTTGGCGAGGGTTTTGGTGACTGCGTTGGCGACGGATGGCATGAGTGCGACCATCCAGGGGTCGGGTGTGCCGCCCTTCAACTGCAACTTGTCCATTTCGGGTGGGTTTGAGGTCCAGTCGCCGGGGTTGCCGTCCATGAGTACATCACCGTCAACCTCAATGTGAATGTGCGCCATCAGGCTGGCTTCTTTCGTGACCCGCGAACCACTGAAGCGATCAGGCCATCCCACGGGCTGACGAAAGCTGTGTTGCGACCGTCTGTTACGAGCCAAAGCCCGTTGTGTGCAGGTTCTTCGTGGACGGTGCACGTGAGAATGTTGTGGATCTCCCTGATTGATACTCCGCGCACCTGGGCTTCCTTTTGCGCGCCGTTGGTGAGCCGGTAGCCACCCACTGCATCGTTGGTCACTGTGCCAGCTTTCGTAGTTGCCGTTTGTCGATCGTCACGTCGTCCGTTTTCCCCACAGTCAGAACGAGCAGGGGGGTTTCGCGTTTGTGGTCGGCCCGATCAAACAGGGTGATGACTCGTGTGCCGTCCGGTGCATCAGCCGCGTCCTGGCGTAGTTGCGCTGCATCGGCTTTCGGCATCAGCTCGTAGTCCTGTTCGATGAGATGCACCAGGGCCTCCGCGACAACCTTCGCTGCGGCGCCAACCATCTCCTGTGCTTGCTCATCCCCCATGCCCGTAGTCCGAAAACCGGGCAATGGCACGACTCTCGACGGGGTCTGGTCGTCGCCTGGATGGAAGAGCCCCTGCGGGAGGGCGCGGGCGATCAGATCAACAACAGCGCGATTCAACGCCGAAACCAGTTCAGAATCCGGCGCCACAACGAAGGCTTCGACGGGGCCATGTTGGGCAATGCAGGCCGCGCACCAGCAAGACCTTCCGCCACGCGCAACGCCCATGGCTGAACAAAGTTCACGCCAAGACGGGGCGCCACGAACGTTTCCATCAGGCCCTCAACGCCAAGCGCAGCAGTCTGACCTGAGTAGCGCAACGCCTGCCCCTTTGATTTCGGCGGGTCGAGCTTGTTGGCTGCTTGTCGCAGCATCCGGGCGAGTTGGTCACGCACCAAAACGTCCGCTCGTGTAGATGTTCATCTGGCGGTTAAGGTCGGCACGTTTGGCCGCGTTGATGTCACCTTCGAGCGACCCGGGTTCGGGTTGGGGCGTGACGTCGACTTCGGTTGTGCCGACTTTCTTGCCGCCTGTGTAGAGGTCCACGTGTGCTACGACTTTGGTTACCTTCGCGGTGATGTCCACGTGCAGGCTGCCAGCTTTCGCCACGATGTTTCCCCTTCGCTTTGTGTGCTTCTGGTTGTCGACGGAAGCGAACGCCGAAAGTGAATCCCGCTCAGAGGCTTGTGGGCGGTATATGGCGCGTCACGTTTGAGCTTGAGCGGGTGTGCGGGGACCGGGTTTACGACGCCACCTATGTCGGGCGCTCCGCAGCTTTTGGCTGCACCACCGGAGAACGGGCATTGCTGCATACCGTCCCCGCAAGTTTGAAGCCCGTTCAGTCGGTGGGCTAGACCGAGAGCACTGCATGCGTGCCGTAGCCATCCACATGCAGCCGCCAAACTGTCGCCTCGTGGTCCGACCGCATTCACGGGTTGAGGTGGCAGCACCTCGGGATTCCACGACGGGGAGGGTTCAGACGTTGCTCTATCCCCGTATTGGGGTGTGCCGGGTTTTTGCGTAGGAACCGGGGCGAAACCTGTGGCCGACAACTAGATGGTCGGCAAACCCGACGTGCGCCGGGAAGTGTGTTCGTCGTTCAGGTCAAACAGATTTTTGACACGACTGGTATGACCGAAACTCTAGCACACTAATTGGCGTATTGGCAAATCGAATTGCTGTCCGGGCAACACGCGAGCGTTATCCCAGTTCAGGACGGTGACCACAGTGTTTCTTCGTTTATCCCAGTTCGGGTTAGAGCGCTTATTCAGCACGGGCTTATGCTCCTGGATCAACTGTTCCTCGGCCTGTGTCATGTCGTCGTAGCTGTCGCATTCGAACACTTCAACGTGGTGCGTGACTTCCCAGCGGGTGCGCCGCCCGATCGCCGCGTACCGGATCCGGTCACGTGAGTGTTGCTTCAGTCGGGTGTCTAGTTGGGTTGACTTGCCGATGTAGATCGGGTGGCCGCTAGGTCCGATGAGCATGTACACGTGGTAGCGCTCATCATCGTTTGATGCGTCTCTTCTGCGCCCCATTACTCGAACACCCCGGGTGGGATGTCGTATCCGAGTAGCCGGCAGACGAAGGCGAGGCGTTCGGGGAATTCGTGGGCGAAGTCGCATTCTCTGTTTTGGCACCAGATTCCGTCTGTGCTGATTTGGAGGGCGGGTTGGCGTAGTCGTTCGCCGTCTTGCCATCTGTAGACGGTTTTTTCGCCGCAGCTTGGGCATGGGTCGTTGAGGGTTTTGCGGGCTCCGGGGTGGAGGATGTCGTTGATTTTGGCGCACCAGCGTTCGAGCTGTTTGGTCCAGGAGTTTAGGAGGGCGACGTCTTCTGGGCTCCATGCTTCGGCGTCGATGGCGCGTAAGCGTTCGACGGTGTCTCCCGGGCCTGGGATCCACTGTGCTACTTCGCGGTCGATTTCGTGGAGTTGGTTGACGGCTTCAGTCCAGAAGGGTGGACGTGATCGTGCAACGCCCATGTGTTCTTGGGGGAAGCCCGCTTTGGCGTCTACGAGTTGCTCGTAGAGTGATGTGACCCAGACGATTTGGGTTTCGCCGCCGTCTTCATCGACCAGGGACGTTGGCTTATCGTCCACCAACGCGCTGATGGCGTTGGATAGTTGGGTGCGTGTGTAGGGCAGGAGGTCGGTATCAGGCTCAGTCATCAGCGCTACCTGCGATTCGGGTGATGTATTCGTCTTGGCCTTCCCGCATGCCGTCGACTGCGCCTTCGAGGATTTCTCGGACGAGTGGGCCTAGTTCGTCGCCGAGTTCGCTTTCGAGGCGGGCGGCGAGTTTGTCCATGCAGTCGAGGGTGAAGTTCATGCCGAGCTTGATGCCGTCGATGGTGGCGCCCCGGATGTGCTCTCGTGCGATTTGGTGGATGCCGTCGTAAAAGTCAGTCATCGGCGTTCGCCATCCATTGGGACACCCAGCGATGAAAATGCGGGCCGAATTCGTCGTCGTCACCCTGGAAGTTGTTGCAGGGGCAGTGTCCTCCGTCCACGATGGCTCCGCAGAAGTTCACGCTGTTGCTTCGTTTGTGCAGGTCCACGTGGTGGCCGCAGCAGCAGCGTGCCCTGCTGCCTTCAATGGAGAGCCCGCCGATCGCCCTGATGATGTCTGTAGCCAGCCTGTCGGGGTCGAGGGCCGGTTGGCTGTTGTATGCGCCGTGTAGATAGGCGTCATCTCGGGCGTTATCCCACGCTTTTGCGATCACGCCCGCGATCAACCTGTGTGCGTCACTCATCGCTCTCCCCCTCGTCTTCCGCTGCGATGTTCCGTATCCAGTTTTCGGGTCGGTCGATTGGTACTCGGCATACGGGTGAGCATGCGGCGTACCGGGTTTGGGCACAGTGATCGCACCAGCGAACGTGACGGACGGTCATTCGGCGTCACCCATGAGTACCGCGCGGATGAGGTCAGCCACCGCGCCGAGACCGGGGACGCCACACACTTCTGCCACCTCGTCCGCCAGAAACTGGATCATGTCGTCAACGAAGCTCTCAATTTCGCTGACGAACTTGTCGAGGGTTTGCCAGTCAGCTTCGGGCCAGCGTCCACGGTTGCGGTTTAGGACTCCCCTAGCTTCAGCGATGAGGTTGCTGACTGGTTGGCTTGCGTTCTCGCACATGCCTCTAATTATCCCAGTGGTTTGCTGGAGTTGAGGAGGTTGAGCTAGTTCGAGAGGCGTTGGTTCAGTCTGTTGCTGAGGTCGGGGTGGGGTTCTGTTGGGAGGATGAAGTCTGCTGCGACGAGTGTGCGTCCGAGGCGTGTTTCGAGGCATCCGATGCATGGTCGCGACGACCCGACACCAATGCCTTTCGAGTAACCGGGGTACGCGGCATTCCAGACGGCGCGCGTGACCGTGTAGACAGCCTCGCCCAGATCCCAGGTGTCAACGCCACAATCGGTACATATCCAGTATTCCCAGTCGACGCTCAAAAGCTCGGTCCGTATACGTCAACGATGACTGGCATGATCGCTTCGGCGAGTTTGTCCAAATCAATCCACTGGATGTACCGGTCGGGCACATTCGATCCCGCCTGCCACACAAGCTCAGCCGTAAACGCCTCAACAAGACGACCAAGCAACACGGAGCGATCACTCATCGGCATTCTCTCCATACGACCTCGATGACAGCATGTAGCCCTCGTCGTCGGTCACGGTCACCAAATGCACATGGTCGCAATCGGGGTCCAACAACTCGGACATGTGCTCGGCGATCTTGGCTGGCGACAACGAATGTCTGTGCATCGGGACCATAACGTGGACGATCATGCTGTCTCCTGGTATCTCGGGTGTTGATAGTTTCGGCAGTCGCAGTCACAACACGCAACAGTCGTCGCACACCAATCACGCTCAACCTCATGCGCGGAACGAGGATGCGTGCAGACGCAGATATCCATTCTCAACTCGCTCGCCGCAAGTGCCTGTAGTGCGTCTGACATAGTGGCTTCTCCCGCGTGCCAGCCTCACCCCGCGTATCGCACCCGTAAACCGAGCACTCTTCCGCCCGCGACCTGAACCCTGCTGCACGAGACCTGTTGCAGGCGCGGCATTCGCGTCTACCGCCCGGTCGGACATACAGATTGTCGCCAGCGAGCTTGTGGCCGTGAACGCATTCCTCGGCCAGGTTCCACACTCGGCGGGCAAGGTTCTCCGCCTTGGTCAGGTAGCGAAGGTTCTCCGGGCGGTTGTCGTTGCGCACCTCGTTGATGTGATCGACTTCCATGCCATCGGGGCAGGGTCCATGCCACGCCATGGCAACAATGACATGGACGCCGTAACTGACGTTGTCCAGACGAACGAGGACGGCACGGGCGTATCGCCGATCCCACGCGCCAGCACCTGCCATGCGCTCGCGGACGTGATGCAAGACTTCGGCAAGTTTCTCTACCTCAGACTCGCGGTCAGCCTTTGCCCTGTCCTCGGCCTCCCACCTGTCTGCCATCGCCAGTAGCTGCTTCGGGACATACATTTCGATGGTCCCGTAATGATGGCGGTCGTTGACCGCAGCCAACGTATCCGCCGCGAAACGCATCCGGACGGGCAGCGGAAGAGTCAGGAATGCGTTCAGAAACTCGTTGTGGGAGTAGTCCAACGCCACCCCGTTGTAGTCGGTGATTGATACGCGCTGGCTCATGGTTCCTCCGTGATGTGGATTTCGATGCGTGCTGGCCCGTCATGCTTGATGCTGGTTGTGGTGGACAGGATGTACTCGCTGGAATCGTCTTTCCATGCGCCGTAGATGACGAGTGAGTCCAAACACGCTTTCTGGAAGGGCCCTAATCCATCTGGGTCGCGGCGTCTCTTGTCCGGCGCAAACCAGATGATCGACACATGCGACGGGCCAAGACACTTCGGCAAGCCCGCACTCTTTGCCGACGCAAACACAAGCTGCTCAGCCACACGCTTCGCCTCACGCTGCTTCGACCAATGCCACCGACGCGCCTCATTCGCAGACATCGGAGGACGCACGACCGGAACCGTCAACACATACGTCACGATGCACTCCCGAAATCCAGGCACATCTGGTCAAGGCGTTTGGCGATCAGCTCACAGTAGCGTTCACTCATCTCCACGCCGATTGCCTTACGCCCGTTATTTCTTGCCGCCAACAGCGTCGATCCCGATCCTGCGAACAGGTCTAGCACGGTGTCACCCGGTCGAGACGAAGCGGTGACCATCATCTCTAAGACCGAAGTCGGCTTCTCGCACGGGTGCTTGCCTACGTACGGCGACACAGTTGAGAAGTTCCAAATGTCGCTGCGCGGATGCTGCTTCGTCAAACTGAATGGACGCCGCAAGTCTTCGTACTCGCGCCGCAAGTCTTCGTACTCGCGCCGCAAGTCTTCGTACTCGCGCCGCAGGTAGTCCCCGCCGTACCGGTTCAGGACCGACCGCATGGCGTCATAAGCGTCTTTTGTGGGCAAGCTGCTGCCCTCTTCCCACCGATATACGAGTGCAGTGCCTTTGGTTGGGTCGGAGCGCGACACGTACCCTAAGGCAACCTCAAGCTCCGATCGTCCCCATCCCGATCGCTCACGTTCGGACTGGATGTATCTTCCAAGCGGAGCGAAGACCTCCTTATGCAGCCCTCGCGACTCTTCGCCGTACGCATCGGTGAACTGCTCGGCGAAAATTACGCCTTCCCACGGAGACAGGTAGGCGCGGAGGTCTTCGGCCCGCGCCTTGTTGTGCCAGCCCTGTTCTTTCACCCACCGGATTACGTTCAGTACCGACCACCGATCGCGGATCAGCTTCTCCACTTGGGAAGTCAGTTCTGGCGAGGCGAATACATAAAGCGATGCGTTAGGGGTAAGCGCCGGTTTCGTTGCGTCCATCCACGAGCCCATCCAATCCAGAAACAGGCTCGTGGACTTCCATTGGCGGTCCCAATCCTCAGCCTTCACCCGGAAGTACGGAGGATCCGTCAAGAGTAAGTTCACCGACTCAGCTGGCAACTGGCCCACCACTTCGAGGCAGTCGCCGTGAAACAACGTGACCTGATCGTCCTGGTAGTACGGCGTGTTAACCGGAAGACTCATAACACCAATTTTCCCACTGAAACTCGGCGGTTGAGGAGGTTGCTAACGGGCAGGCTTCGACGTCACATGCCACGACCCACACGCGCACTCATACACACGCGACGGCAGCTTCTTCCCACGCCCCGTACGCCACGCACGACCAACCTCAGCCAACGCAACACCCCGCGACGTAAACCGCTTCTTACCCGGCGTCGGACAAGCAGGCTTCACATGCGACACATGCTGCGACACCGCCTGGTCGTAAGCCGTCTCCCGGGTGCGGCACGGTGTCTTGTAGATCCAGCCGCATGAGCACGTCGCCATCCACCGCCGCTTACCGCCTTCGGTTCGGAACTCATGCGTCGACACCGCATGCCCCGCTTTACCGCCTGGCTTCAACGCTGGCCGACTTTCAAGGCTCCGGCGATACAACACAGCAGGCGACACGCTCGGCGCGCTCACTTCGTCGCCAACCGATCCTCAAGCTTCACAATCCGATCAACCGCAATCGCAACAACCGCCAACAACCCATTCGCATCCAGGCGCGGACGAACATCACCAACCATGAACGCCGCAACCCTGTCCAGAAAGTCGAAGTCCAGCAGATCGAACCCGATCCCCAACGCACGCCACCGATCCACGAGTTCACTCAGCACGCCACACAACGCCGCCAACTCCTGATCCGCAGCAGCCAACTCACCCGGAACAAACTCAGGCATCGGACTCCCCCTCAACCATCGGCGCCGGCGGAGCGGCCGCACGCTGACGAGCCACCAACTCCGCAACACGCACCGAATCCTCAACAGGCCGGCCAAAAGTCCTACGAGCCGACGCAAACGCCTCAATCGCTTCACGACGCCGAGCAGTCACCGCAGGATCCTCATCCGGAGCCGCCTTCGAATCGCACAAAGCCTGATACTCATCAGACGGGCGAGTGTTCCGCTCCCGCTGAATCTCACGAGACCGCTGATACACATGCCCCGGCTCCAACCACACACCAGGTCTATCCCGCAAATGATCCCGAACAGCCTCCAAAGCAACATCCTTGGACAGAGAACCAACGATCCCCTGCCAGATCTCCACGTCCACCTCACCCACCGTGCGGCGAGTAGCAGCAGCCACAACGGACAGAACGTCGATAACTTCGTTGCGGTTCATTCCAGTTCCAATCTCCGTGCGGGGTTGTTCTTCAGTGCTTGGGCTTGTGCGAACGCCAGATCCGATGACGCTTGCCTTGGTTTAGTTCGAGGACCGTTGCGCGTCTTGATGACCTCGGAGCAGAGAGACGCCAAGATGGTCCGCCCGTTGCCCACCCCCGGCTTGTCGTTCCAAAGCTGCAAAGCTGCGGCGACGATGTCTCGGTCGGTTCCGCTGCGAAGAAGCTCAGAAGCCTGCATTCGAAGTGTTGTCAGCGTTGCGCCCGGATGCCTACCGGAGATGTTCTCTCGGACAAGATCTGCACCTGGTGTTGCGGACGCGGCTGAGCTAGGTTCGGGCTCGACCCACGTACTGTTACTGCTTTCGTTACCACTTAAGTAGTTAGGTACAGGTTTAGGTACAGGTATAGGTGTCTGGGGACACGATGGACCCGAGGTGGACCTGCGGCGCATTGTGTCCCCAGGGGACAAATCTGAATCGTCACAGGTTACAGCAGGTTTGGCCGCTGCGTTTTGATCCTGTTTTGGATCAGTTTTGGCTTCCCTTTGCGCTCGTTTCTTCTCCGACTGGCGCTCTCTATAGGACACAACTTGCTCGCGAGTTCGCTGCCATTTAGCCCAGTTTCGGAACTGAATCCCCCCATCGACGCGGTCCCACAAACCGGCATCGTCAACAAGAGCGGCGATCAGATTTGGTTTGGCTCCGAACATCTGGAGGACGTCGGCGGGCACGAAACCGTCCTCCAGTTTCCCGGCTGACCATGCGCCGCAACGTGTCCACAGTCCGACTGCGGCGTTCCTGTAGCGCGGTGCGATGGCCATGATCTCTTTCGAGTCGCCGAAGCCATCGTCAACAAAGAAGTACGGCACTTACGTTGTCCTCCCTTCGTTTCTGGCTTCCATGTACGCGTCATGGCATTCGGTACATCTAGTGCGGCCTGCGGAGTATTTGCGGCCACAGAGTTGGACGCAGAGCCCCGACCTGTATGCCTCGTGCCTGGCTTCGGTGTCAGTGCTCATCTGGATGCGCTTGCTGGGTCCAGTGAGGGCACACACTCTGTTGTGCCAATGCGCGCGAGCTGAACGCGGCTCCGGTGCTCACAACGCGGTACATGAAGACGGGCCAGCAGAACCGGTACATGGCACGCACTTCGTCGGCTGCGTGAACGTATCCGCACTTGCAGTAGTTCACGTTTCGTCTCCACCGCCGGCCTCGATTTCTCCCTTGCGCCGGCTCCAAGCTGCCTGTATCTGTTCGCGATACTCGCCGAGGTTCGAGTTTTTGAGTTCGGCGCCGATGGTTTTGAGTTGGTCTAGGGTGGTGGCGTTGTTGATGCGTTCCTGGATTTCGTCAACGATTTCGGGGGTGATTGCGGGCGGCAAGTCGGGTAGTGGTTCGACTTGGTATGGGGCCTTTTTGCCGCGCGTGACAGTCAGCGCCAGAGTGAGTCGGCTGCTGATGTCACTCATTGCGCTGATTCGCACGCCGCCGACAGCGGAGCCTCCGAACCGCACAGATGGGTCGTTGAACAGCATGAGCCTGCGTCCCGTGTAGGTGGCGGCTTCTTTTCCCCAGGCCGCGACAAGCACTCGCCGCATTGATTTGCATGGGCGGAAGGGTCTGCCGGGGAATTCGGTGAGGTGGATGTTGACTGGTTGGTCGGCGGTTCCTTTGGTGACGCGGTCGATGGTTACTAGTCGGGGGCCTGCGAGGAAGTCTTCGGCTCCGAGTTGGTCGGAGTTGGCTGCGATTGTGGTTGACAGGTCGAGTGATTCGGTCATACCGCGATCTCCAGTTCGTCATCGAATGCCCAGTGTGGGAGGCTGAGGGTTACGGTCTCGTCGCTGTATCCAGGCCAGGTGTTGGTTTCCATGCAGGCGGTGTACGTGTGGATGGCTTCACGATTGCGTCGTCGGCCTTCTTCGATTGCTTCGGTGTCGTATTCGAGGACGGTGACGACGTATGGGGCTGTTTTCTCCTGGACGACGAAGCGGAATCGTGGCGCGGTGGTTCCGGTGATGGCTGTGACGAGGTCGATGTACCAGGCGGCTTGCATGTAGTAGCCGAGTCGGTGGAATTTGCGTTCGAGGTCTTCGGGGTTGGCGGTGTCGCTGGTTTTGTAGTCGGTGATTTCTTCGTTGATCCAGTCGACGCGGCATCGGAGGCGTGTGCCGGTGTCGGGGTCTGTCCGGTAGTAGGAGACTTCGGCGTGTCCGCGCTGGAAGATGGGTGCGGCTTCGGGGTGTTTGTGGACTTTTTCGGCCATCTCTTTGGCTTTGGTGTAGTCGTCTATGTGGATGGGGATGAGTCCTTGTGCACGGGCGTCTTTCTCGGCGTTTCTCCAGTCGGTGGTTGCGCGTGGGCTGGCGGCTACGGTGCCGTCTGCTTTCAAGCCGTGGATCTCTGGGTCGAGCACTTTGAACGCGGAACCCTTGCCCAGAACCAGATGATGCGCGACGTGGCCGAAGTCCCAAACCTTTTTTGGGGGTTGGCCGTTGGTCATGATTTCGTGGAATTTGGCGGGGCAGCTTGGCGGGAGTAGCAGTTTGGCGCCGGATACTGAGAGGCTGCCACGGTCTTGGTGGTAGGCATCTTCGGGGACATGGCCGTAGCGTCCGTCTTTCTCGGGCACGAGGTTGTCGGGGATTGTGAGTGTCATGCGTCGGCCTCTTCGTAGTAGTCGAGTGCTGCGATTGCGCCGCGTCCGTATCCGGCGGAGTTCAGTGCATCGGCTGGGCTGGTTCCTTCGAGTTCTTCGGTCTTGCCGTCGCGCCAGTGGAATCGCCATGTCTTCTCGCTCATTACCAGGTTCCTTCGAGTTGTTTGATGTAGTGGTTTGGGAAGGTGACTCTTCCTTGTGTGCCCGCGCCTCCCGAAAACAGTGAGATGTCGAATTCGTATGCTTGCAACGCTTGCGAACTCTGTGCGGCGAATTCGTATGCGTGTTCTAAGTATTCGAACATGATGTATGCGGGGTTGCGGGGGTTGCCTTGGCATGAGAACAGGGTGGGCATGTCGCGGTCGTTGAGTCGTTGAAGCAGGCCGGCGATCTCCATGTCGGCTTGGAATCCCCAGGGCTGCACGGTCACTTGCTTGTGCGTCATCAGTCGGCCCGTCTCCACTGCCGCTGCTGGTATTCCCAGTAGGACCATTCGGGATCCGGTTCGCCAGCGGCATCGAGTGCATCCGCCGCGCACCGAAGAAGTCCAGAGATGGCAGCTTTCAGGTTGCTTCCGCCGATGCTGTAGCCCTCGTCCAGGTTTTGCGCAGCGCGACGGAATGCCTTCGCGTCGGTTGTGGTTGCACCCTTGAAGGCGATAGAAGGGATGTGCACTGGCAGCACGCGTGTGTGATCAGTCATCAGTAGTCACCTCTTGCGTCGTCTCGGTCTCCGCACATGCCGGTTTCTTTGTGCCAGTACGGTTCCGGGTCGTACATGTCGTGGTCTCGGAGTGCAGATCGGCGCTCTTCGATTTCGGCCGCATAGATGGGGTTCATCGGACATCTCTTTCGCCGAACCTGTTGAGCACGATCTGCCGGAAAGGGCCGTAGTCGGCTGTGTCGTGGCGGCTGGTCAACGCGATTGGGTCGTTCGGGTGTTTGTTGTGCTCGCCTATCCATTGCCGACCATCCCAGTGGTAACGCCAGCCGTTGTATCCGAGCCACAACTTCCCGCGATGCCACCGATGTAGACGCTTGACACTCACGGTTCCCCCTCCGTGTCGTCCGGCACAGGGATGTCGAGTCTGTCGCGGCGCTGCTGGATCATTTGAGATACGGGTGTCGGGACACGTCGGCTCATGGACACCTCGACCCATATGGAGCACCCGTCACAGTTGGCATAGAACCGTGCAGAATTGTTGTCGCGCATAAGATCCAGTGGAGTCAGCTTCGCCAATGAGCATCCGCCGTCCTTTGACTGCCATCCCAGTTGGTTGCCGCACAACGGGCATCGGACTGCGGTCGTCTTGATGTCATCGAACATGCCCATTTAGTCGCCTTCTTTCTCACCGCAGTAGATGCAGGTTCCGTTGTCGTGTTTGTGTTTCCAGCACGTGTAGTTGAATGCCGCAAGGCCATGAACAGTCACTTGGCGACCTCCGCAACGTGACGCTTGTGTCCAGGCCAGCCGTTGAAGTTCCGCGAAAGGACGTGGCTCAGCGGAAGCGGCGGCCCTTCTCGATCCTCATCCAGGCGGTGAATCCAGGGCGATGGCCACCACGGCGGCCCGTACCTCCATGTGCGCTTCGTGTAGCACCAACCACCATCAGGCCGCTTCATGTAGTAGCCGAGGTTCGCACCGCCGTCGATATCGAAGGGGGCGAAGTTCTTCATGGTGTTGCGGAAAGACTGGCGGTAGTACTCGCAGTACGTCTCCAGATGTGCGCCCAGTTCGCGAACTTCATCCTCGGTTGGCATGACACCGACCTCGAAGTAGCGCTGGTTGCGGACCACAATTCCCGTGATGTAGTTCCACCGAGGGCATTCCGATGTGAGGATCGGGACGCGTAGGTTGGTGGCCAGTTCGGTCTGTTGCTCGCTGATGTCGCCGTCTGTGTCTTCCCATGTACGGCGCGCGTACTCCTCAAACATCAGTAGTCAGCCCGTCCTTTGATTCCGTCGAGTTCTTCCAACGCGGCCCGGAGTTCTTCTTCAGCTACAGCAGCCCGCGCCTCAGCCTGGTCCTTGTCCCACACAAGTCCTTCGCGTTCGAATGCCCACCGCTCAGCCTGTTCCGCATGCCACTGCTTCTGCTCAAACAACTGGCGCCGCAACATCCCGCACTGCGCCTCCAACTCGCCGGCCGCCCCAAGCGCATGCTCAGCCGCAAACCGCAACTCACCCTCAGAAGTCACAACACACCACCCATCCGTGCCAAAAACTTTCCATAAGAACCACACTCGGTATGCGACCAACCACGACCCGGAAACCGCTTACACACAGCGGAAGTAGTCGTGCCGATCGTGCGGGCAACCTCAGTGAACGAAGCCCCGTCCGCTAGAAGCGCATCCGCCCGAGCCAACTGCTCCGACGTCAGCGTGTAAGCCGAACGATCCGACAGCCCTTTCCTACGCCGCGCGTACCAAACAGATCCCAGCGAGCAGCCGACAGCGGCGGCGATCTCCTCGCAACCAACACCGCGTCGGCTCAACACTGCGATGCGTTCAATCTGCGACTCAGTCAACCGGGGGCGAGGGTTCGTTAGACCAGCTGCCTTGCGCAGGTTTTCAACAGTCCGAGTCGTGCAACCCAACGCTTCCGCAACCTGAACAACAGTCCAACCCCGCGCCGCCGACTCGACAACAAACGCGATCCTCTCCGCCCGATTCACAACACACCCCCAAGCCGACGCAGCATCGAAAGGTGCTCATGAATCTGCCTCTGGGACCAGGCACGCCCAGGGAAGTGGTTATGGATGGCGCGGTCCGAACGCCCGAGTGTGCGTGCCACTTCACGCACGGACGCACCGTCATCCAACAACGCCCGGGCTTGTTCGATCTCGTCTTCGGACAGCCTGGGTGCCGCCGTTTCCGAGATTCCTTGTCGCCGCCGGGAACGGTCAACGGCCCGAACACTGCATCGGAGAGTGCTGGCAATTTCGTTGCGTGAAGCGCCGCGTTCTGATAGTTCCCGTACGCGGTCGTCCGCGATTTGTTTCGGCTGTCCCGAAGGTTCACGTTCGATGCCGGCGCGCTTCAACACTCGGCTGACTGTGTTGGGGTGTAGGTCAACCATGTTTCCGATTGCTTCGAGTGTCATGGGTTGGTTGGCTGCCCAGATGAGGCGTGCCATGACGTCTGGGGTTACTTTGATTGCTCTGGTCATGAGGCGTTCGCTGTGGCTTGTTGTGCGCGTAGGGCTCGTTTGGCCCTGTTTTTTTCGGTGCATCTGCGTGCGTGTGCGATGGTTTTGCAGAGGTTGTTGCAGTAGAGGTGGAGTTTGTTGTAGGGGCGGAAGTCGTTGGCGCAGATGAGGCATGCGCGGATTTCGATGGTGGGCATGCCGGGTAGGGTGTCTTGGATGGCGAGGCGTGGTTTGGTGCCGAATTCTTCGCCGCCCCAGACTCCGTGTTGTTCGTCTCGTTTGATTGCTGTTTGGAGGCATTGGATGCGGATTGGGCATCCGAGGCATATGTATTGGGCTTCGAATGGTGACCAGGTTCGGTAGCCGTTGGGGTCTTCGGATGCGTCTGGTCGGAAGAAGATTTTTGGGTCGACGCCGGTTCCTGGTGCGCAGGCAGCTTCTAGTTCGGGATTGATCATGAGGACAGCTCCTCGGTGGTGTAGATCAGCTTCGCGGTGTCGCACGGCCAGTCATCGCCGCAGTTGCATAGCGGGTCGGGATACATGGCGCTCACGCTGCCTTCGCGCGGGTAGTGCAGTTCGCGGATCGGCTTCAACGCCTCGCGAGCAGCATCGACAACGAACGCGCCGACATCACCATTGCGGACGGACCTGTCGAAGTGTCCGTCGCCGCCGTATCGACGAATCCACATCCGTTGTGCGGCCTCGATTGCGGGATCGCTCATTTCACGACACCTCCTGTTTTGACGCCCGCCACGCACGCCTCTTCGCAACCGCCGAAGAAGTCCGACACACATCCGAGCAATACCGAGCCAACCCATGACCCACAAACTCGACACCACAACCAGGACACACAAGTTCCCTTGCAGCCCGACGCAATTCGCGTTTACGGATCCGAAACGCCCTCTGCTGACAGTCCTGCGAGCAATAACGCGCCTTGCTGGTACCGCCCTGAAACTCAACCTCACACATAGCGCAGTTGGCGATGTTGAGTGCGTTGGCGCCTTTTCGGAGGCGGACTCTGCCGCGTGGTCCGAGTCCGCCCCAGATTCCGTGTGGTTCTTCGGTGTGCATGGCGTGTTCGAGGCAGGCGGTGCGGATTGGGCATTGGCGGCAGATGGCTTTGGCTGCGGCGATTTTGCCTTGTTCGCCTGGTTCTGGGTAGAAGAGTTCTGCGTTGGTTTCGTTGCAGAGTTTGAGTGTCCAGTCAGTCATGGTCACCATTTCCCGAGCAGGTGGTAGAGGATTCCGGTGAGGTAGATGGCTGCGAATCCTGTTGTGAGCCAGATGCGTGGGTTCATGCGATTCTCCGGACGATGTCTTCGGTGAGCCAGGCGGTCATTGCGACTGCGACGGATACGCCGAATACGGTGAGGCTGTAGAAGAGTGCGGCGAACGCGGAGGCAGATGCGAGCCACGACACCGCATGCAGTGCATAGGAGGCCCTCATCGGGATTCCTCCGCAGCGTCAGCCAGCGCGGCCAGAAGTGCCGCGCTTAAGCTGGGGATTTCGCCGAAGTCAAAGACTCGATATGCGCCAAACCCGCTCGGGTCGTACTGGCGCACCTGCTCGGCCCCGAAGTCAACGGCGTAGTCGTCTTCTAGGGATTCCCAGGTGGGTAGTTGCACGACGGCTATACGGGCTGCCTTGAGCTCGGCTTTGAGGTGCCATGCCCAATCGGCGTCGCTGTTGATCGGTCGGCCACACTTGCAGTCCAACCCGTACGGGCGATGTTCGGCGATGATGGTTTCGATGTGGTCGGTCATCGTGCGGTGACCTTTCCGCCCGTGTGCCGCGCAACATGCTCACGCTCAGCCTGCTTCGACCGATGCACGTTCGGATACCAAGCACCCTTAAACCCGCAGGTGCAGAACGGTTGCAACTCGCGGCCCTGTTGCCGGGAGTCGGTGATGTGTTCAGGCATCACGAACCTCCGACATGTGGCTGATGCGGTTTGCGTCGCGGACGGTTTTCGTGAAATCGCTTGGGAACCAGATGGCCCGCAACGACTCGAACTTCCACGCTTGAATCAAGTCGCCGGCAGGGTCATAGTCCGGCCACTCGGGAACGCTGGTCATGACTGGTGCGTGGGCAGCTTCATCAATTGAGTGGTGCGCCTGGAAGAAACCGTCGTAATCCTCAAACGCATCAGGGAACGGTGAACCCAACACCTTCGCGGCGAGTTCTTCCAACTCCCACAGTGACGGCGCACCATCCGACGGCGAAATCCAAACCGGCTGCGTGGTCACGCCTTCACCACCTTGAACATGGTGGCCTGACCCTGATCCGCTGCACGCCGACCATCAACAGCCAACTCGACAGCCTTCACCACATCCGGTGCACGCCAGTCATCAATGTCGAACTCTTCAAGCAGCTCAACACCCAACGCGTGGGCTTTCGACAGCACCTCACGGGCGGCCTGAAGCAGCCCCCACATTTCTTGTAGACGACTGTCGCTCGATGCTGTATTGTCGTTTTCAGACATCACAAATAGAACCTTCCAACTTGGTTGATGTTCCGGCCCTTACTCGTTGCCGCGAGTAGGGGCCGACTCCTTTTCGGCGGCTAGATCTGACGCCGCAACGTGCTACTTATGTCGGTCCGCGTGGGCTTTGTTGATGTACTTCATGTCATCGAGCGTGACGCCGACGTTGGCGGCGACCACGGCACATTGCGCCCAGCCGAGCCAACGACCAATCTTCGTTTCCGAGAACTCGCCCGACTCCGCACGCTCAAGCATCGAGCGCAGATGCGCGAGGCCAAGCGGATTGCCGGGGCGTTCTGGCATGTCATGGAACCTCGCCAGCCTGATGGTGTCGCGGAACGCGGCCAGTTGATTCATCTTGCTCCTGTCCAGACGGCGATAATTTCGCGCATCGACTAAAGTCCTTGTGTTTTCAGCATCAATGCGAACGCACGCGCCTTGTCGCACAACCAGTTCGGTTGATGTTGGGCACGCAACTCATCCGCCACCCGGTCAACCTGTTCACTGAGGGGGACCACGGAGGGAGGATTAGGCACTCCCCCCGTGGCATCACCCGACCCCTCGACGGGTGAAACTGTGTCGCGCATCCACGTGTTGGTGCGCTCACTACGGCGGGCATCGAAATCCTCATTCGCATCCCACGCCTCATCCTCAAGGTGATCCGCGTAAAGCAGGTCCAGACAGTTGCAGTCGTGGCACGGATCAATGATTCCGCCCGCCCGATAATGCCGCGCATCGGAATGCCCGCACTCGCACATCCGCGCCGGCTCAAGCACTTCCCGATCAGCCTCCGCGTTCACAAGCGCATCCTCAGCCCGCCTCAACGCCAAGTCATAATCCCGATGCTCAGTGCGCGGTCTACCCGAATCCGCAACAGCCTGCGCAACACTCGCCACCACGAAACCCGCAGCACGCATCGCCTCAAACACACCCATCAGGCCAACTCCTCGGTGCTATAGACAGCCTTCGCGGTGTCACACGGCCATTCGGACGGATGCCCATCGGAGCCGTTGCATTCAGCACACCAGGCGCTATACAGCCCGCGACTGTCGCCGATCTGGATTGGCTTGTGCAGTTCGCGTATCGGCTTGGCCATCTCACGAGCAGCGATACCCCCGTAGCGGCTGTCCACCGCCCACGTCGGGTCACTCAGCTTCACAGCACGTTGCGCGGCCTCGATTGCGGGATCGCTCATCGTTTCGGCTTCCACATAGAACCAGTAAGACGGCGAGACTCACGCGCCTCACACATCGACTCCGCATTCACGACCCAACCTCCAACTCCCACAACTCCAACACCGACGCAACATCCTCGAAACTCCCCCGAACATGCCGCCGCTCAGAATGATTCGGCCAATACTCAGAAGCCACGAACGATCCGCGCTCACTGTCCAAACGAAGCAGCTCACCATCCGGAAGACGCCGATGACCCGGACGCAACCACGCACTCACGCCGACCGCCGACCCGGCTCAGACGTAGCCAAACCATCCACATACCGCCGCAACTCGTCAGCCGTGTACTTGAACTCCCGGCCATCCTGAACAGCGATCAGAATCCCCGCCCGACGCAACTCATCAATGCGGCGCTCACTCGTAGACAGCGCCTCAGCAGCAGCAGTCTTGTCGTAAAGGATCTTGCTCATTTCGGCTCCCGGGGTTTGGTCTCGAACAGGGGTTTCTTCGGTTTTGGGAAGTGCTGCACGTGTGGTCGCGGTTTGGAGTGGAAGGTCACTGGTTCCCCTTGCCGGCCTTGTGTGCGGATGCCGTGGTTTTGCGGACCTGGGGCGGTGCTTTGAGTGGGTTCACAACCGGTTCCTCATCACATTTCGTTTCGGTTGGTAGTCCTACCGTACTTCGTTGCGGTGCTAAACGCAACGTATTTCGGTGTTTCTGTGCTGCGAGTTTGGTTGTGGTGAGGTGACTTTGGAGTAAGTTGCGGCAGGTGGAACCCGGGGTACCGGTCACTATCAGGGGTGTTAGCTGCCAGCAAGCACCTGTTTGCAGAATCACAATGTGTTGCGGCAGGGAACCCTAATGAGTACAGTTCGCAGCATGGATGACCAACGAATTCGGGAGTCGTGGTCCGAGCTAGTCCGCGACACCATCGGGGACACACCGTTCAACGTTGTGTCCGAAAAGGTCGGCGTCTCCGCAAACACCATCTCCAACTGGGTGCGTGGCGAAAACTACAAACGCCCAGACGGGCCGAATGTGTTCAGGTTTGCGAAGGCGTTCGGCATCCCTGTCCCCGAGGCTCTGGTTCGGGCCGGCATCGGCGACGAGGGGGACTATGTGGGCGAGATCATCGTCAAACCGGACATTTCCGCTTACACGACGAAGGAGTTGTTGGCGGAGATAATGAAACGTGAGAGCGAAGAAAGCAGCCCAAAAGATCAGCCCCGCGTGACGGGGGTCGGGGGAACGACAAAGGTCAAGGGCAAGACGACGAAGGCCGGTGCGACAAGGCAGGCTAAGCTGCAACGCGCCCGGAACCAAACTCCTCTCTAGGTTTGAACCAGCGCAGTTTTTGGCGCCAGGAGTGTGCGGACATGAGGGCGAATAGGGTTCCGCATGCGCATGCGGGTATCCATACTGCGAGGCTGGCGGTTAGGCCGGTTGTTTGTAGTGGTGTGGCGATTGCTGTTGTGATTCGGATTAGGCATGTGAGGATTCCGAATGCTGCGGCTACGAGGTAGACGGTGGCGACTGTTCGGGATCGTTCGTCTTCCCTGAGCAGCAGTAGGGCTTTGGATCCGTATGCCAGGAGGTATGCGGTTGTTCCGCACATGATGAGCCAGTATGTGTTTAGCCAAAAGTCGGTGGGGACTTGGAAGAAGTCTGGGTGGTAGATGGCTGCCCCGTTGCCGATGCTGAATGCGGCTAGCAGGAGTGGGATGCAGAGGGTGGCGGGGGTTTCGACGTGCACTTTGAAGGCGCGTTGGAATTCTTGTCCTTCTTCGAGTCGGCCAATGGCGTTGTAGACAATCGCGCTGGCCGCGACCACATAGGCGTCGTGGGCGATGTAGTCCTCTAGGTTCCACATGCCGGTGAGGTTGTAGAGCCAGTGGCCGATGGTTGCGGATGCCCAGGGTGTCATGAGCAGCACGGCGAGTCCCTGCAAAGCGATGTTGAGGGTTGCGGCTACTTCCCAGCGTGATGTCCACGTTAGGCGCCGCACCCATAGTGACCAGGCGATGCAGGCGAGTGTGACTGTTATGAGCACAGGGAGGGTCATGCGGCTACCTACGGGTTCAGTCCGGAGCGTTGGTCTCAGCTACGGATTCAATGAGTGAAGGTACGCCGGTGGTGTCATGATCGGAAGTGGAATTGGTACCCCATTTTTTTGATGTTGATTGCCGAAGTGTCCTGGTGGGTAACGAATTACAAGGGTTGGCGTACGAGGATTATTTCATGATCACCGTGCGCGACCAGCAACTAATGTTCGTACTGGTGGTTGTCAGCTAACGTGGTTTTGTGATCTTTGGTTTGGTAGCTGGTGTTCAAGGTCAACGTCTTGCGTCGTAAAAATGTTCAGGCGACAGGAAACACGCTGAACGAAACCAGCAAAACGTTCAGCTATTCGTATAGTTCGCGTCCGTCGAGGCTGTGGTGTGTGATGAGCCATCCGCACGAACCATCGTCGGCGAACACAGGCTCAACTGTCACCCCGCACGGGCAGTCTTCACCTTCGTCTTCATGCTTAATCAGATCGTTGATTGGCAGGACATGGACGGTGGTCACAGCCCATCCCAGTCGGCCACGTCGAGGCTTGGGTCTGGCTCAATTCGGATACCGGGCACGTCGCGGTGATCGTTCACAAACTGTGTCGCTTCTTCAAGGTCAAACATTGGTCCGTAACTGCCACCCACCCAGGTAACCCACCAACAGTCGTCCATATCACGCATGACTAGCTCACCCGTTCTGCTGGTTCGACGGGACCGAAGCACTTTTCGAAGTCGGGGAACTCAATGTCTCCGCCGTCAAATTCCCAGCCAGAGAAGTGCATGCGGTATCCCCACGTGCCATCTAGTCGGCGCTGCCAGTAGCCGAACCACTGGCGCTGATGCTTGTCGACCCATACATCGTCAGCCACGTTTACCGCCCCTATGCTTCAAGTTCAGCGCCTCCCCGACCGCCCCGCATCGCAGCTCGTTGGCTGGATAGGCGGGGCGGCTGCGCGCCGGGGAGGGCAAGTTCCAGTTTCTCACCGGTTTTCGGGTGTTGAGAGGGTTGCTAGTGATGCGGAGTTAGGTTCCGTCGTTCGGCGCACGGGTCGCAGAATCCGTGGTACGGATCGGATGGGCCACCGCAGACACACCCCGCAGGCTTCTCCCACATGGCTTCATAGGCGATCATCTCCAGTGCAGCCAATAGATTGTTGGCGTGCCCCTCAGCCGCCAAGTAGGGAAGGCCCTTAAGCATGAGGTAGTTCGTGACGTCGCGCACCACTAGGTGTCTGATGTCGGGGGTTCGCGTCATGTCTGCTCCTCTGGCCGCATCTGGGTTGGGCGTTGTGGGGAGATGTCCAGCCTCCGAGTCTCGCTACCAATGGGGTGACTGTTGGATGAGTTACCCACAGGTGCGAGTCCAGCGCGTTACGGTCGCTAACCGATTCCATCCACCCCCGCTTAGGGGTTTCACGCCACATTGCGCCCCAGTCACGAGACGCACACTCTGTCACCACAGCACGCGGATTGGCCTGCCCGCGTGTGCCCGATGACTATTCTCCCACCGGTTCGGAACAGTTGAGGTGGTTGAGCGCTGGTCACGGATGGTGTGCACGTAGTTGTACACGGTCGGTAGGTGTTGTGTGCACTTGCTGTACACGCGGTGACGAATGGGTACAGTGATGTGGATAGGAAGGCTAGCCTAAATATAGGCTGACCTGGTGGGGCGGGCGGGGCTCGAACCCGCGACCAATGGATTATGAGTCCACGGCT
>NZ_LT546213.1 GCF_900078665.2 Mycolicibacterium houstonense
TCGCCGGTGGCCGGGGCCCAGCCGGCTTTCTGCGCGGCCAGCACCGGGGCCATCCGCTGGGCGAAGTCCTCGATGTAGGCCGCCTTGCCGGTGGTGAAGATCTGTTCGGGATCCTCGACCGGGTGGGTCAGTGAATCCAGGTGTGAGCCGGTGAAATCGGCGGTGGAACCGGGCACCATCAGCAGCCCGCCGTCGTGGCCGTGGCGGCGCATCTGGTCCAGGAACACCACCTGGTCGGGGAAGATGTTGGCCGGATCGTCGTGATCGTCGTTGAGGTCACGCAGTTCGGGGTCCAAAAAGCACGGCGGGCCGGCCGAGGGGATCACCCACGTCGCCCCGACCTGGGCGATGTATTGGCGGCAGCGGTCCATCTGGCGCTGACGTTTCTGGATGCCGAAGGCCTGCTTGGCCCGGGCCGGCATGTCGTAGACCATCGGGTACCAGATCGCCCCGGAGTACTGCAGCATGTGCACGTCGATCTGGCCGAAGTCGGCGTGCAGCATGTCCAGATCGACCGGGCGGGCGTCGTTCATGTTGAAAACGGTGGTGACGCCATCGGATACCACCAGGCCCGAATCGCCGATCGGGCCGTCGGCGGGGGCGCGCAGCGCGATGATCATCACCTCGAGGTCGCCCTTGGGGCCGGTGACGGTGTGTTTGACCGAGTCGGTGGTCTCGAAGAACCGGTGAAAGCCCAGCTTTTCCAGCTCGCGTTGCAGGTCGGGCACCGGGTAGTCGGGCAGCAGCACCACCGCGTCCTTGTTGACGTGGCGGCGCAGGTTCTCCGGGTCGAAGTGGTCCTTGTGCAGGTGCGAGACGTAGAGGTAGTCGACATCGCCCAGGGCATCCCAATCCAGACCGGTGTTGTCCGGGAACGGGAACCACGAGGCGAAGTAGGCCGGGTTCACCCACGGGTCGCACAGGATGCTGCCCGCCAGGGTATCGATCCGGAAACCGGCATGTCCGATGCTGGTGACCTGCACAAACGGCCTTTC
>NZ_LT546214.1 GCF_900078665.2 Mycolicibacterium houstonense
GAGCCCGACGGCGAACAGCACGCTGCCCGCCGCGACGATCGGTGCGGGCCACGCGGTGCCGGCTACCACCAGCGTCCACCACGGCACCCCGAACAGCAGCACCAGCACCGCTGTCACCACTGCCCTGCGCCGCCACCGGGCGCCGCGTCTGCGGGGCGGATGCGCGGCTTCTTCGACTACTTCGGCCGGGTTGTCGGTCATCGTGCCTCGATCGTGATGTTGGGGTCCGATCATCGACGCTACCGAGTCACCGGACCTGGGCGACGACGAAGACGCGACGGAAGGGGAAGAAGGTGGTCCCGTCAGCGCGCCGAGGGTAGGCCTCGGCCAGCATCGGGATGATGTCCTGGCGGTACCGCTCCCACAGCTCTTCGCTGAGCCGACCCTTCACCTGCGTCAGAGCCGTCCCGGTGATCCAGTCCAATACCGGTGTCTCACCGGATAATTGGTGCACATACGTGGTCTCCCAGGCATCCACGACACACCCCGCATCGGTCAGCAGCCCGGCGTACTGGACGGGCGTATCCACCTGCCCCGCGTCACGCCAGGGCATGTCGCGCAAGGGCTCGACGAACGGCTCGCGGCGGGCCAGCGTGCGCACGGCGTGGTGGGAGGGGGCATCGAAGTTGCCCGGTACCTGGAAGGCCATCCAGGCGCCCGCCGGCAACTGACGCGCCCAGCGCACCAGCAGGTCGCGATGCGACGGCACCCACTGCAACGCCGCGTTGGAGACCACCACGTCGGTATCGGGTTGCGGCTCCCAGTCCTCGATCGCTCCGGCGTGCGCCTCGAGCCCGCGGCCTCGCGC
>NZ_LT546215.1 GCF_900078665.2 Mycolicibacterium houstonense
TCACCGGCTGGAGTCGGAACTGCGGCTGGCCGACGATGCAGGGAACAGCCTGGTCCCGGATCTCGGTTCGGAGAACTACGGTTACGGTGTCCGGCTGGATACCGCCTCGGTTGACCGGCAGATCCTTCTCGTCTTCTCGAAGAGTGTTGCGGGCAAGGCGATTTACCGTGTTGAGGGTTATTCGCTGTGCAAGCTGGACGATCAGGGCGCAAAGAAGCGCACGAAGACCGATCCGGATAGCGCTGAGCTGACGTACAAGGTTCTTCCGGATCCGTACTTGATGATTCCGGATCCGGATGGTGGTTCCGAGTTGGTTCCGGGCTTCGAGTGGGTGTGGGTGTCGGGTCCCGGTTGGGACGAGATGGCGCCCGCTGGCTCGTAGTTGAGGCTCCCACGGGGGTGGGTGTTTTGGGCGCCGCAAGCGTCCTGGGCTGGCGCTCATCCCCGTGGGTCTCGAACCCCAAACTCAGCCCGAAGTTCAGCCCGAATGTTGTTCAGCCCGAGAGGAAAGCCCAAAGTGTCCGATTCTGAAAGTTCCGTCGTTTCTGTGCCGAATGCTGGTCGTGATGCCGCTGAGCAGGCGAAGGCGTACTCGTCGCCGTTTGCGCCGCGCGAGTTGAAGCTTGATGACGGTGATGTGATTGAGGTTCCGCCGCATCCTAGTTTCCGGTTGTTGGATGATGATGCGTTGGCGGAGTTAGATGCGTTTCATTTGGAGCTTGAGTCCTATGATCGTGAGCCGGATCGTGTGATTCCTGCGCAGACGATCAAGGATAAGGACGGCAATGCGTTGGAGTTGCCGGCTGAGACGATTCGTGGGGCGTTGAAGACGAATCCGTATCGCAAGACTGACGCCGAAGGCAATGTGACTGTGTTGAATCCGCCGTATGAGGTGCGGGTTACGCAGATCGCTTTGGGCGCTGAGGATTATGCGCGTTTGCGGGCCGGTAAGGTCAACGGTCGCAGGGGTTCTGCTGCTGATGTGTGGCGCCTTTGGAACGATCAGGGGTCGGAGGTTGCTGAGAGGCAGAAGGCTGATCCCAAAAGTGATGGAGGCTCTGTGGCTGTGGCGCCAGTTTCCTCGTCAGATAGCGAGTGATCTTTCCCGTTTCCATTGTGGGAGGCGGATTTCGGATTGGCACCGTGGGACCTGTGATGAGCGTGGTTGTCTGGTGTTGTCCAGTTATGAGTTGTTAGAGCTGGTCGAGTTCTTGCCTGAGCGGGGGGCGTTTAAGACGGCGGCTCGTGGTGGTGCGTGGACTGAAGATCAGATTGTCAAGGCTGAGACGTTCAATGAGTTGGCGCGGTTGCGTGCGTCGTATCACGCGGTGAATGGCGGCACGGACGGCGCGTATGAGCCGTTCTCGTTTGATGACCCGGCTGTTCGGGCGCGTAAGGCGCGCGAGGCTGAGGCTGAGGCTGCTTGGAAGCGTGAGGCGCGTGGCGGTTTGTTTGACCAGTTGGGTTGGTCTGACGACGCGTAGATTAATTCGAGAGGGGTTGGTTTATGCCGATCATAGTCGACGTCATTTCCCGTCTCGATGAGCGTTCTGCTGCTGTTGCTGCTGCCAGGATTGAGCGTCAGTTTGGTGCTGCTGGTACGTCGGCTGGTGATGCTGCTGGTCGTGGGATGTCTGCGGCGATTGATCGGTCTACGAGCAATATTGGGCAGCGGGTTACGGGGCAGTTCACGACTCATGGTCAGACTGCTGGCCGGAACTTCGGTACTGGGTTTACGGGGCAGGTCAGTCAGACTGTCGGTAACACGTCGGGGTTTTCGTCGTCGCTGTCGGGCTATCAGGGTGCTGCGACTCAGGTGGGTTCGCTTGCGGGTAAGGCTCTGGGTACGGCGTTCACGGTCGCTGCCGGCGGCCTCATCGGCGCGGCGTCCCTGACCTTGTTCAAGGGTTTTGAGCGCTACAAGTCGATCGATGCGGCGAAGAACCGACTCGAGAATCTGAACCGGACGCTTGAGTCGACCGGGCGCGCGGGTATCGACGTGAAGGCTGTGATGGACACGGTCACGCAGGCAGTGACGGATACGCCGTTCGCGATGGACAAGGCGTTCTCTGTTGCGACTCGCGCGTTGGCGTCGAATACGGGCGATCTGAAGCGGTTCATGACTGTGGTAACGGATGCTGCCGGTTTCGCAGGTGCGGGTGTTGATGAGATCGGTGATGCGTTTTTGAAGATCGCGAACACCGGCAAGGTCTCTATGGAGGAGATCGGCAACGAGCTGCGGAACATCCCGATTCTGCCGTGGTTGCAGGAGCAGTTGGGTGTTACTGGCGGCGAGCTTCAGAAGATGATTTCTGACGGCAAGGTCGGCCTGAACGATTTGATGAAGGCTGTTGAGTCGCACGCGTCGGGGTTTGCGAAGGCGTCTGGCGACACCATCGAGGGCGCCATGTCGAACATGCAGACGTCGGTGGCCCGGTTGGGGGCGAACTTCCTGGGTGCGATTTTCGGGAAGCCGACCGAGGACGGCAACCAGCTTGTTGATGTTTTGAAGACGCTGCGGACCCGTATCGATGAGATCGGTGCGTGGGTTACTGCGCACCAGGGCGACATTCGCCGATTCTTCGAGCAGGGCGTTGATGCCGCGCATGGCTTGGCTTCTGCGGCGCAGACTATCGTTGGCGCGCTAGACGCAGTCGGCATTGGTGTAGGCGATGTGGTGTCGGCGTTCGTTGCCTGGAAGACGATCTCGGGTGTTTCGTCGCTCGCTGCTCAATTGGGTGGCATCAGCACGACGCTGTCGACGGTGCTTCCCGCTTCGGCGGCGACGGGGGCGGCGGGTATCAGTGCGGCACTGTCTAGGATTGCTGCCCCGTTGTGGCTCACTACGTTGATCGAGGATAAGGCGCCTAATCTCCCGTTCCAGGATCAGCCGACCGGCGAGGACAGGATTTTCCCTGGGTGGGTTCCGATTCTTCCGTTCTGGGAGGAGAGGATCCGTGACTTCCAGAACGGTGGCGATGCGCCCGCACCGGCGGGTGGCGGAGCAGGACCGTTAGCTCCGGGTGACATTTTCGCGGGTCCGTACCCGAAGACTCCTGGTGACATTTTTGATGGGTATCGGCCAAATCCTGCTCGTCGTGATGGGTTGCCGCCGCTTTCGTTGGGGCCCACCGCCGGTTCTAGCGGCTCTGGCCCTTCCGGCAATCCGATCTTGGATGCGCCGGGCGGTGGCGATGGGGCGGGGTCTGGTCCGAAGTTGCCTGACGCGCCGGTGGTTCCGTTTGATTCGAGTCTTCCGCCGGGGATTCCTGGTATGCCGGCTGATGCGTCTGTGTTTGGTGCGGAGTCCAGTTTTCTTGATGCGCGGCAGAAGTTGGCTGAGAAGCGTGCTCGTGTGGCGCAGTTGGAGGCGACTGCGACTGCAACTGAGGACGACAAGCTGAATGCGCGTAATGAGGCTGCTGAGGCTGAGCGGGACTTGCAAGCCGCTGAGATGCGGATGGGTGAGGCTCGCAGGAATCAGTATGAGCAGCTTTCGAAGTCGACGGACAAGGCGACGAAGAAGCTTCAGGGTTTGACGAAGGATCTTGGCGAGGTCGGCGCGTCGTTGGATGCGGATTTTGGGATTTCGAAGGGTCTCGTGGGGATCGCGGAGAACATCACGAAGTTCGTTGCGAATCTTGCTGCGGCACCGTTGTTGGGGCAGTTGTCGGCTGTTGAGAAGCTCAATCCGACGCAGGGTGGGCACGGCATCATGGGGATGCTGGGCGCTCAGGGCGTGTTCGGGCCGATGTACCAGAACGACCAGTACGCGGACATGATCAGCGGACGAAGCGGCGGAAGTGTTGCCCTGGGGTATGGATACGGCGCCGGATCCAGTCAGGGTGCAGGTTACGGCGGAGGTGCGCAGTACGGTCCTTCGCCGGGTGGAGCTAAGGCTGGCGAGTCTGCGCGGGATTTCGCCCACCGAGTGATGATGCCCTTCTGGAAGCAGCAGGGCCTCACGGTGGGAGATCACCAGGCTGACCAGTACGGCGAACACCAAAACGGCGCCCTGGACATCATGGTTGACAGCCTCGCTGAGGGGCATCAGGTGCTCCAGCAGGTGTTGTCGGACCCCAACGTGTATGGCGCGATTTTCGACAACAAGACATATGGCTACGGACATGGGCTGACCCCGAAGGACTACAGCGCCGGCCACACCGGCAATCCGACTCAGGATCACCAGGACCATGTGCACGCTTGGTACAAGCCGGGTGGGAGCAACAACATTTCTCCGGGTGGTGGCGGTTCGATGCCAAACCCGTATTCGGCTAGCGCGTATCCGTCGACGCCACAGAGTGTGACGACGCCTGGCCCTGTTGTGTCGCCTTCGTTTGGTGGAGGCGGGCAGTCGCCGCCGTTGCCGACTTCGTTTGGCGGTGGTGGTCCGATGGCTGCTGGTATGCCGCAGGGATTGCCGGTTGGTGGTCCGCTGAACACGACGACGATCGGTGCGAATGTTGCGCCCCCGTCTGGTTCGGGTAAGGGCGGAGTCGGCATGGATGGTGGCGGTGTCCTCGGTATGGCAGCACAGGCCGGCGGTATGGCGTTGGATGCGATGGCTCCAGGCGCCGGCCAGGCCGCACAAATGGGTGTAAAGCTGATCAACCGCGCTATCCAGTACGGCGGGCAGGTAGCTGGCATCGGCGCCCAAGGGTTGATGGAAACCTTCCTCCCCACAGGTGGATCCGAACTCGCCAACAACAACTGGCTCACCCGCATCGTGGGCGGACTCGCCGGAGCCGCACCCGCCCTGCCCAACCTTGCAGGCAAGGGCGCCGAACCGTTGCAGCCCAACCAAGTCGACCCCAACACCACCCAACACGGCCAAGGCGGTCAGCCAGGCCCCACGTTCGGCGACATCAACGTCACCACAACCCGCGACGACGGGGCGGCACAAGGTCGAGACATCGGCTACCACCTGCAAAACATGTACGCCGCACCAGGAATGTGACGGGAGAACCTATGACCGTCAGGTATCCGGCTGGGACGATCACGCCCCACGGCTGGTGGAACATCACCAAGGGCATCCAACCGACGATGCGGCTCACCGCCTACGACGGTTCCGTTGAGTTCTATTTGATGGGTGGGCATTCCATCCCCGATCGGCACTCAGCTCCCGAGGCTGTTCATCTGATCAGCCTCAAGGGGTTGGTGCCGCCGTGGAAGCACATCACGCAGAAGGGCGCCACACAGGATGGTGTGACGCACATTGATGCGCTTTACGATCCGGTTGAGGTTGAGATGGTCGTGGAGTGCCGGGGCAGGGATGCGCGGCACACGCGGAAGGTGTACGACGATCTGATCGCTTCCATTGATGCGATTCAGGAGTCGAAGCTGGACTTCCTCACCCCGGATATTGGGCATTGGTGGGCGAACATTCGTTGGTTTCAGGGTGCCCCGCCGGATCCGGTGATGGGCGCGCAAACCAACAGGGTGCGGGTCTCCCTGCGCCTCTCGGCTGATCGCGGGTTCTGGTCTACCTATGACCACACCGACGCGTTCACGTTCACCTACGACGACATGACGGACACGTTCACCGAAGACAACCGTCCAACACAGGACCTTGGCGACATTCCGCAGTACTACACGGGTGACGGTGGCGGGTTTTGCACCAGCTACAACGGGTCGATGTTTTGGTGGGATGACCCGGAGGACACCACCACAACCCAGTCGCGCCGGGTGATCAACGGTCCGTGGCCCGGGTTTGACACCGAAACCGACAACCAAGTCGTCTCCCAGGTGCACGGTTCATTCCAGGAGTGGTCGTTCCCCGACACGGGTCGCAACATCCTCGGCGCCCGTATGGGAGTTGACATCGACGGCAACTGGGATGGCTCGGGAGTGTTCGTTGAGTACGGCGGCGGTTATCTGCGCCTGTACTACACGATCGACTTCGTTGAAACGACCTTGCGGCTGAGCCCGCAGTCAATGCTGATAGCCCCACTGCCAACCGAGGAGTTCTCGCTGGTGTGCGGTTACGAGGACGATCCTCGTGTGTTCAAGTTTCTACGCAACGGGGTTGAGATCCTGACTGTGAAGGAAACGGGGACCGGTTCACCGTTGGGGGCGTCCAATCGTGGTGTCGGAAACGGAATGTTCGCCGCCGCCGCGTTGGTGACGCAAGCAACGCCGGCAACCATCCGCAAGCTTTCCGCCGGGGATAATGCGACCGTCTCACAGGCCGGATTTCTGGAGCGCGTCAACATTGGCGACCAGAAGATGTACAACGACTACACCCTGTTCGGGCCGGGAATCTTCAAAATCTACGACGGTCCGGGGACGGACGAGTTCGTGGAGGTCGGGCCGTTGTTGCCGAACCAGATCGTGTTTCTCCGTACGGATCCGCGTGTCAACACGACCCTGGTGCAGGATCTAACGGCTGTGCCGCCGACGCCACAGCAGTTGAATGTGTTCCAGGACGCCATCAACAAGTTCCTGTCCTTCGCGGGTATGAATAACTCTGCGCTGGGTGATCAGATCAAGTCGTTGTTTGGGGTTCGGCCTCCGCAGGGGAACTTGTACAAGTACTTGAAGGGCCGGTTTTCTGAGAATTCGGCGATCCCGGCGAAGTCTCCTGGTGCGGATGCGAAGCCGTATTACGTGAAGGTCGCTATTGAGGGCGGCAACGCGGACTCGAAGGTGATCGCTGCTGGTACTCCGTTGAGGCGGAAGCCCTTCTAAATGAGTGATGTTCGCAGCCCCCACAAGTTCGGGGGCTGGTTCGTCGTACCCAGGATTCGGGGGTGACCTGTGGGCGATATGGAGCTGTGGCAAGCAGCTATTCAGTCGGGTGACCCGTATCGGATTGCTACTACTGCGCGGCGGTTGACTGAGAAAAAGTCCAAGGTCAACACGGATTTCCGGTTTATCGTCTGCGACAAGTTTTGGAACCCGGTGGGGGAGATCGGCGCCGACCTCATCGACGCATCCGGATCAGACCCGCGCAACGAAGTGCCGACCGCCAAGCTCACGCTCAAGGGCGGATCCCCTCTAATCCCCGTGTTCATGGACTGCCGAAACACCATGGTTGGCGTCATCATTGAGATCGCTGGTCAGCGGCACGCGTTCTATACGAAGGTTCACACCTACAAGTATGCGGACGGTGCGTGGACTGGAAACGTTGAGCTGCGCGGCATCTGGGACGTACTGAACTATCTGGTGATCTGGCCGTCGTGGTACCTGCCCATACAGGCCCAGCCATTTTCACACGCCGTCTACATCTGGGCCCTGTGCACTGTCCTCGAGAACATGGTTGCCGAATGCGCCATGCGCATCCAGACGGGCATTTGGGAGTTCGTCAACAACGGCCTGTCCCTGAACCCCGATGTGCGGGCCTGGTTCGGCACCATCTTGCAGGCGTTGGAGCGGGATGGGTTGTCTGTCAACACGTTCCTGCGGATGTTGAAGACGCCTATCTATGTGAAGCGCACCAACCCGTTCTTGGATACGTCGCCGCTTGTTGCGCGCACGGTTCGCATGGAAACCGTTGGTGCCGTGGTGAAAGACATCACGCGTTCCTACGGTGTTGAGACCTGCATGGACTTGTGGCTGCCCGGCGATCCGCAGCCCGATGCGTGGGCGAACCTGGACCAGCCGACGTACGTGTTCTCCACAAAGGACCGCTCCCAGATTGAGGGGCCGACTAAGACGGTGTTGGATTCCGTGCTGCGCACCGTGGTCGATCTCGGCGGATCACTGGGCGGCATCTTCAAACCGGTCGTGCAGCAGGTCCCCGGCATGGACGGCGTGTTCTATTCGCCCCTTCTGGGTGTCAACTTCGAACAACCATACGCGTACCTGGTTGCCCCGGAACCGGGGGAGGACTCTTCCATCATCTCGTGCGAGATAGCCGACCACACCCCCGAGGGTTGGCAGCACATCATCGGTGGACGGTCGCCTAAGTGGTTGAACGACTTGATGAACGCCACGTTTGCTTGGCTGATCGATTCGCTGATGATCGTTGTTGGGTTCACGGGCATTCCGTCGGATTTGCTGTCCGGGTTCCTCAACAACGCGTTCTTGGCGTTCCAGTTGATCCAGCACTACGACCGCCGCGACGAGGTCGGCCCGTACCATCCGGCGATCGAACGGTTCTACCCGACCGCCAGCGCCCCGTACAACATCGAAACCGTATTCGCGTTCATCAACGCACTCTTCGATTCTCGCGGCTACACGTCGGCGCAAGTGGTGTTCCGCAACGGTGACCAGTACGCGCTTGGCCGGGACATTTTCAAGGGCGGCTTGATGTCACTGGTGTACCACAAGCGGTCAAAGATGATCACGGACTACATCGAAAACGTGATCTGGCGTATCACCCCCGAGGAGCGGACCGTGATGGTCCAGCTCGGGGATGGCCGGCGTGATGAGGCGCCACTTGCCAAGCACCAGCGCCTCATCACGGGGGCGTTTGAGGCCCTGTCAGTGTGGACTCTTTCCCCACAAAGCTAAGTCGCTTGCGGCGCTGGTACTCCCGCGCCCGGTTGCGGTTGCAGGTCCGGCATTGTCGGCGGCCTCCCACATGGAACGTGTTTGCCTCGTCGTATGGATGGCCCTGAGGGCAGTGTGTGCGGTCCCTCGAATGCGACCTTCCGCCATGTCGAGCGATCGACCGGGCTTTGATGCACTTGCGGCATTGGCGATGGCCCCGACCTGGCGTTATGTAGGTGTTCTCGGCGTCGTACTGGTGACCTTTTGGGCAACGGGTGATGTTTACCTTGGGGTGCCCGCCGTTGCGTATGCAATCTCGGGAGTTCTCGCTACGGGAACCCCAACGCAAGTTATGCAACCGGTTGTTGTTCGGGTCGTCATCAAAGTGCAGGGCCTCGTGACCATCGGGACACGGCCCAACGAATGCCAGCAATACCAGCCGGTGAATCAGCAAAGTGTGTTGTTCGCCTTGTAGGTACAGAGTCACCGTGGGATATCGGCCAGCCGTCGATGGCTTGAGCACCTTGCCGCGCACCCGTTTAGGCGTGTCCCACCGGCTATTTGCAATCCGGTCTATGGACCGAACCCGTCCCTGGTCGCTGACTTCGTAGAGGTCGTATCCGGGGACTGGGCGCCACTGCTCATTCATGCAGCAAATTTTATCACCGGCGCGCGATGCCGTTGATTGGGTTCTTATCCTGATTGGAGTCCGCTATGGCGTGGCCTACTACACCCGACGGTCAGTATTACCAGTTTGAGGGGAATGTTCAGATTCCGGTGTCCCCGGAGACGGGCGCGGCGATTCTGTATCTGCGTCCGCAGGGCGGTATGGGTGTGGGTATTCCTCCTGTTGCGCAGGGTGATCCGGGTGTGCATGCGGAGATCGATGAGGCAATCAACTTCACTGCGTTGGAGCCCGGTGATTCGACTCCCGATTCTGCTTCGTGGACGACGATCACACCGCCCACCACTTCGACGCCTGGTGTGTACAAGCTGAACCTGGCCTTACACAAGGGCGCCAAGGGGGATGACGGCGAAACTGTTTGGGATCCCACGGATTTAGACCCCTCTCCGGTTGCTGGGCGCGTCCCGGTGGTCAACTCGACTCTTGATGGATTCGAGCTGGAGGACCAGAAGGTTTCGGAGGTCTGCTATCCGGGTTCTGTTGCGAATACGCCGTCGGGGAACGTTAACTACACGCTGGCATCTATCCCGGTCCCGTCGCGGCCATATGCGCGGCGTGTGCGGGCATTTGGACACACTGTGGTGACGGGTGAGGCTTCAGATGTTCGAGTTGATCTGATTGCCCGATTGAACGGGGAAACTGGCGGCAACATCATTGGTCGCTGCCCGGGGATCACGCAAACTGAGCGGTTGCAGTTGTCGCCAGGTAAGGCTGCCGGCTTGGCTGATGCGTACGACACGATCGCGGCCGGCGCCTCAGCGACGGTGTACATCCGGTGTGAGCGTCAGGCTGGCACTTCGACTTACACCACTTCGGCTACGACGAGCCTGTTCTCTGTTGAGGTCACGCCGCTGTGACGATTGGTATGCCGGATTGGGCGTCGGAGATTCCTTCGGCGCCGATCCACCAGGAGCAGTCGAATCAGTGGGTGCGACCGTTCACGGCGCAGCAGCTTATTGAGTTCGGTCTGCAACTGATCGAACAGTTCATTAAGCGGGTGGTGTTGGCGCTCGCTGGGTCCTTCATCCCTGGCATTCCGTCGTTTGAGCAGTTGGTTGCGTGGGGCGATGATCTTCGGGAGAAGTTGGCGGACATCCCGATTCTCGGGGACATCGTTGAGGCGATTACTGGTGTTGAGGATGGTGACCTCAACGACTTGGGAACGTTCTTCCTGAATCTGCGGACGTTCTTTCAGTCGATCAACTTGCTTGATGGGTCGTTTGACCTTGAGGCTGCGTGGCAGTCGTTCTTCAACATGGTTGTGCAGCCGTTCCTGAACTCAATTCTGGGGACGATTTTCGGCGGCCTCGATTTTAGTGACATGCCGACGTCTGAGGAGATTTGGGAGTTCGTCACCTCCAACATCATCGGGCCGTTGAATCTGTTGCTTGGCCCGAACTCTCCGTTGAACGCGTTGAACATTTTTGGTCAGATTCCGGGGAACTTGTTTGGGTTCATTCCGGCGTCGGCGATTGGTCCTGGTAATCCGAATCTGTTGTCTAATCCGGGTTTTGATGGGTCGATCTCGATGGATGGCAGTGGGATTTGGACGTGGGATGGTGCGACTGGGCGCACTACTAGCGGTTCGGCTAAGACGACTGCTAACGGCACGTCGAAAGCTCTGCTGTCCAACGCGATCGATGTCGTCCCTGGGCAGGTTCTTTCCCCATCGGTGTGGGTGAAGTCCAATGCCTATGTAGGAACGGGAACTCCGATCAGGCTTGCTGTGCGGACTTACTTCAATGGCGCTGTGGTGTCGACCACGAATGTCGCCTCCATCGCTGGCCCCGGGGCAACCTGGACCCAACTGTCGAGCGGCTATACCGTTCCCGCCTCGGGCGTGGACCAGGTTCGGCTCCGACTGGTTGTCGATACAACTGCCACTGCCGGCGATATCTGGTTTGACGACGCCACGTTGACCAAGGGCGGCAACGGTCCGTTCGACGGCATCCTGGACATGTTCGGGTTGAGCCAATTGGATGATCTTTTCGGACTGGACGTCAACGACATCTGGTCGACAATTATCTCCACGATCATGAACCCGCTGAATCTTCTTCAGGATACGTCAGCGCGGGGTGGCATTTTCGACATCAATGGCGCGCTCGCCGAGTTTCAGGACATCTTCGACGGCGCCGTGGTGGACCCACTCACCGATTTGGGTACGGTACTCGGCAACTGGTTCGGCAAGTTCTTCAGCGGTGGCGCGCAGCAAGTCGTCACCCAGGATCGGATTGCGGAGCCATCAGGCATTCCGCCCATGGGCGCCGACGTAAAGGTCCCGTGGACCTATCTGCCAACAGAATTGATGACTGTAGCCCTCGGGATGCCGTGGGCAAATGTCACCAAATCCGCTAACCAGGCGATCACGGCCTCCACTGACACGCTGATTACCGGCCTAGCCCAAGCGGACGGGCCAGCGACTCTGGTCATCAGTGGGAACAAGTTCAAGTTTCCGCTCGACGGGTTGTGGAATGTGGAGATCGTTGTCAAGTGGAGTGGGTCGAGCATCGCTACGGGCACCTCGCAGACGATCAACCTCAAGCAGAACAGCGTGCAGATTCGGGACGACGTTTCGTTCGGCACGGCGACCAACAAGATCAACCTGATGATCCCGGCGGCGACCACCGACGAGTTCGGCGTCTACGCCCTCACTGCGGCTGGCAGCTTGAGCGTCCTGGCCGCAGGGACCTTCATCCAGGCGACCTACCTTGGCGCGACTACTGTGCCATCTCTGCCGCCCCCGCCGGACCCGGTTACGTTCGATGCTGCCGGCACTGAGGGGTCGGGCGGAACTTCGCCAGTCAAGATCACATCACTTACGTTCGGCCCCAACGCGAACACGATTGTGATCCCGATCAGCCACACCTGGTCGTCACCGCTGACCGTCACTGTTATCGACGGCGCCACCTCCCACAATGTACCGATCTTGTCCGGCCCGACGCGGATCGGAAACTACTTCGGCTTCGACGCCTACTACTCGTTGGCTGCAGCCATCCTGCCCACGAGTGTGCGGGGCCATACCGTCTCAGTGCGAGTCGAGTCCGAGGCCACCACCGGGGCATGGAGCTACAAGGCGTTGTCGTTCAACGGAGTCGGCAGCCTGGGCGTGGTCAAGACCTCCTCGGGGTCCGGTGCGGGCAGTTTGACCGTCCCGTCGAATGTCAGCTCTCAGGTAGTAGTCGGGTTCGGCGGCATGGACGTCGGCTTCTCTGGGTTCAACCGGACCATCGACCTGCAAACAGGGTTCAGCGCTAGCCAGCACTGGGCGCACGTCATGGGCCATGCACAGGGCGGATCAACCTTCTCGATCACCGGTGGCGGCAGATGGGTTGCCAAGGGAATTGAACTCCATCCATAGGGGGGTGAGCTATGCCGTGGTCTCCGGATGGTGACTCGGACGTCCGCCCTCCTGTTACTGGCTGGTGGGCAGAGGTCAGCCTGCAGCTCACTCCGTCACCGGCGGTACTCGTTATCGCCGTCGGCACGCCCACGGTCGCGACCAGCCGGACCTTGGCGCCAGCCACGCGGACGCTAACAGTCACCGGCGACGCTCCGACAGTTTCGATCACCCAGAATCGACACCTGACCCCCGCACCAGCCACCCTGGCCATGATCGGCTCACACCCCGCGCTAGAGGTGACATTCCGCCCCGTCGCCGGAACACTTGTGGCCACAGGCGGCCAGCCGGCCGTGCAGATCAGCGATCACAAGGTCCTCACGCCAGCGGCGGCTGCCATCGCCCTGCCTGGCGGTACGCCCGTCATCGCGGTTACGCAACACAGGCTCGTAATACCTACGTCAGCGCCAGTGACGTTAACCACTGGTACGCCGGTCGCATTCGCCAGTGATCATCGGTTGGTCACACCCACTCCGGCGTCGTTGAGTCTCACGGGTGATGCCCCGGACGTGTCAGTTCAACTGTTGATCCGACCCGCTCCTGCAACCTTGGGCGTTGATGGGCACCAGCCTACCGTGCTAACTCCGGTCGTAGCGGGGCCGACCAGCGCAAATCTTTCGGTCATTGGCTCGCACCCGGCGCTAGGGCTGAGTCTACGACCTGTGGCGGCTGCGCTCACCGCTACGGGGGCGCAGCCGACGATCGCGATCTCCGACCACAAGATTGTTACCCCGATAGGCGGGACAAAGTCCATCACGGGTGGCGCTCCCGTGGTGACGGCGACCGACCATCAGGTGGCGCGACCGGGAAGTGCTGCCCTGAGTACTACCACAGGTGTGCCCACTGTTGTCGCAACGAATCATAAACTCGCGACACCGATTACGGCACCCGTCTCGATCACGGGCGGAACGCCGACGGTCACAATCGCCGCCGCCGCAGTCTCCTTCGTTGCGGCGAGCACCACCAACAGCAACAGCATCACCATCCCCGCCCACACGGCCGGCGATCTGATCATCATCATCGCCTCACAGACCGGCGTCTCGGCGTACCCGACCAAACCAGCCGCATCCGGCAACGTGCCCAACTGGGTACTTATCGACCAGACCCAGGCCTTCGGCGCCATGGTCACCTACCAGTTCGTTGCAGTCAACAGCAGCACCGCCTCCGGAACGTGGTCCGGCGCTGATGTGATGTCGGTGGTCGTCGTCCGTGGCCAGCACTCGACACCGATCGGCGGGCATGCGATTAGCGCAAACGCGGGGACCAACATGACCGCACCGTCTGTGACGCTTGCTAATTCAGATGGCACTTCGATGCTGTTGCACTTCTACAGTTGCTCCAGCTTGGGTGCGAACTGGCCATCCGCGCCGTCTGGCTACACATTCCGGTCGAACTCTGGCGGCCTCAACACTAAGGGTGGCGCCGCACTGAGCAAGAACGTCAGCACTTCCGACGGCTCCGTGATTCTCACCAACGGCGCCGGCCTATCGGCATATCAGACCGCTTCAGTCGAGATCCGCGCTCACTAAACCAACCAATCAACCACCCGGTCGCATCGCGACTCGGGCCATTCGTCGTACCCATCACACCCTTTAGGAGGGGATCTAAATGGCCGCTGGAACATGGACACTCACCAACAGTGCCCGCACCAACCTGCTCAACGGAACATTCGACCTCGACAGCGACAGTTGGAAAGTCGCCCTCGTGACCTCGTCGTCCAACATTGGTGCCGCATCGACCACATGGGCTGGCGTCACGGGGGAGGTGTCGAATGCGAATGGTTACACCACCGGTGGCATCGCAGTCACCCTCACCCTGTCCGGAACCACCAGCGTATCGGTCGCATTCGCCACCAACCCGGTCTGGACCGCCTCCGGTTCAGGCATCACCGCCCGCTGGGCAGTCTTGTACGAGGTCGGGGGGAACGTCCTCTGCTACGTGCTGTTGGATTCGACCCCGGCCGACGTGACCGCAACATCTGGCAACACGCTCACGATTGACAGCGATGGAAGCCCTTCGGCTGTCCTCACTTTGGCGTAGCTCCAGTGTTTCGTTGGTTGTTGTCGCGCACAGTGTGTCGCTGGCTCGACTGGATCCAAGACACGCACCCAGACTTTTAGTGAATCCCGCTAAACCACACTAAACCTCATAAATCACCCCGGCGAACGTCGGGGTTTTTTCATGCCCGGGAGGCAACCGTGCTCGACAAGATTCTCATCAAACTCGCCGCGTTGATCGCGGACCGCATCATCGACCACACAGACGAAATCGCCGCTGCCGTCGCAACAGCAGTCACCCGTGAAGTCCTGGACGCGATCAGCAAAAAAGTTCCCGACCTCACCGACCTGGAAAACCTGCCCGACCAGCTCGGCAAAGCCATGTCCGACGTGTTCAACAAAGTCCCCATCTTCGGCGGACTCTTCAACGGATTCTTCGGCAAATGACCGACCCCATCGCGGACCTCGTGGACTGGCAACTCACCCAAAAACCGAAACACTCCGGCGGCACCATTCTCACACCCACCGACCGATGCACACGCTGCAACTTCGGATGGCACGGACTACCCAAAGCCGGATGCAAAGGCGCATACCAGGAGGACTGAATGAGTTTCGTCTGGAAAGCCGCTAAACCGCTATTCACCGAAGAACAAATCGCGCGCGTAGTTCACGAGGTCAGCAGCGCCCGCAACCTAGACGAACTCGCCACCGTCATGGCACTCATGTGCATCAGGCAAGAGTCCAACTTCTGGTGCCCCTGGAATGCGAAAGACCCAGCGTCCAAAAACTATCCGTACGACTCACAGAGTGACGATGGTCGCAGCGTCGGCTATTACCAGCAGCAGAACGGGCGCGCAGGGGACACGTTGCCGGCGGGGGACCGGGACAACTGGTGGGGCACGATGGCCTCCCGTATGGATCTGCGTTCATCCACGAACGTGTTCCTTGAGCGACTGGCCGACGACTACACGGCTGCAACGAACGGCGCTATCGCGGGACAGTTCGTTCAACGAGTCCAGCGATCCGCATACCCCGATGCTTACGCGAAGCATTGGGACTACTGCTGGTCACTCCTACGCCGCGCACTCGGTTCGGGAAACCCCACGGTTCCGCAGCCAACGGAACCGGGTATTACCCCGAACCCGAACTGGCGTGGTGATCCGACGTTCCTCCCGGAAGTGTTGCGGGCAGAGGGCTTGGCGGTTCGTGAGATTGATGGCTGGCGGGACCGGGGGCATGGAGACTTCGGAGCTATCTGGGGTGTCGTCGCGCACCACACAGGATCCAACGGCGCCACCGCTGAATCCATCGCCTTCCACCCGACGCTCGGCCTCGCATCGCAACTCCATCTCGCCCAAGACGGAACCGTAACCCTCTGCGGCGTCGGAATCGCATGGCACGCAGGACAAGGCTCATACCCCGGCCTGCCAACCAACAACGCCAACAGCCTCACCATCGGCATCGAAGCCGCCAACGACGGCGGCGGATCCCCCGGAAAACCGCACCGATCCTCGTGGCCCGATGCGCAATACAACGCCTACGTGAAGACCGTCGCCGCGATCCTCCGATTCCTCAGACACGACAGCAGCCACGTCATCTCCCACAAGGAGTGGGCTGGTGCGGCACAGGGCAAGTGGGATCCCGGCGCTATCGACATGAACATCTTCCGCGCCGACGTACAGGCGCAAATCAACACCAAACCTCAAGGGGACGATCCATTGTCTGATCCAGATGTGGTCCGCAAGATCAACGAGATTCACGCCTGCCTGTTCAACCAGATCCCGTCACAGTCGAAATACAAGACTGCGGGCGAGGGCGCGAAGTGGCAGTTGCACGAACTCTTGAAGAACGACGACGCCATGATCCACGAAATGCTTGTCGAACGCCAAGCGATGATGGGCAACCCCGAGGCTGTCGCGCTCGTGAAACGCGAAGCGGACAAGGGCGACAAGTGGTCGCAGCAGGTGTACGCGTATCTGACTGAGGCCGAATGAGAATCGGTGGGGATTACGTCGGCCTCGGATTGGGTGACGCGTCTGAGGAAATCCGGAAGATCAAGGCGTTCATGCGGAAGAAGTTCGCATCCTATGCGGGAAGCCTCGCAGACACCCCGGACTACGACGATGCGATGACGTCTGCGGTTGCGGAGATGCAGTCCCGGTACAACGCTTCCAGACAGCTCGCCACTGGCAAGTACATATCGGGTGTCATCAACGCCGAAACCAAATACGTCATGGGGTATCTGCCGCGCCCCGTCGTGGACACTCGCCCGTTGCTGATCACGGTGTGCGGCACTGGTGTTCCGTGGTGGGTCGGCCCCGATGCTGACACTGCACGCGCTGTTGAGGACAAGTATTATTGGCAGCCGGTCGGCTACCCAGCGGATCCGTTCCCGATGGGGAAGTCGATTGCCGCCGCGAACGCCGAGTGTCACGTGCAGATGAACCGGGCTGAGCCGGGGTTCATGCATCGTGAGCGGATCGAGAAGTACGGTGTTGCGTTCGCCTCATACTCCCAGGGCGCTGTGGTCGTTAGCGAGTTGTGGGAGAACAACATCAAACCCGAAGGCGGCTCACTGCATTGGGCGGAGGGCCATGTGCTCAAGTCGGTTGCTTGGGGGAACCCGAATAGGGAAGCGGGCAAGGTGTGGCCCGACTTTGGCGGATCGCCGATGGCGTCGTTCACTTCGCAGGGCGTGTCGTCTACCGGCATGAAGAACACCCCGGACTGGTGGCGTAACTACGCACATACCGGCGACCTCTACGCGTGTGCCGAGCCTGGCGATTCGCAGCAGGACAAGAACGCTATCTGGCAGATTGTGCGTGATCTGAATGTGTTCACTGGTCCGGATTCGTTGTTGGCTCAGGTGATTGAGCTGTCTGTGTTGCCGATTACTCGGACTATTGCGGCGTTCAAGGCGTTGCTTGATGCGGGCATGTTTTTCATCCGGGGGACTACTCCGCACACGAATTATGGGACTGGTCCTGCGATTGAGTTTCTTAGGGCGGGTGTGTGATGGAGAAGTGTCCGTGGTGTGGCGGCAAGTACGAGTCGGATGAGTGGCATGAGCATTCGGTCACGTTGCGGCATCGGTTTTGGATGCGGGTGACTGCGTTCTTTTGGATGGGCTAGGAGATGAATTGTGTTTAATTACAGTGCTGCTGAGGTTCGTAAGTTCATTACTGCCGCGCTTGGTGCGGTCGCGTCTGTGGCTACTCAGTTGTTGGCGTTGGGTGATGTTGTGCCGCCTGAGGTTGCGAACTGGTTGACCGTCATCGTATCGGTGTGTACGGCGCTGGGAGTCTTCGGAGTCCCCAACACCCCGAAGCCTGTGCCGGTTGATGTTGCAGCGGATGACAACCCGCCCACAATCCCAATCCCCGTGCAGCCCGTGCCACGACGCAGGCCAGTGATCTAGTGACACCGTTCAACCCGGACTCGTGGCTGGACATCGTGGCATACCTAATCATCATCGCAGGAATGATCGGTGTTGCGGTCCTGCCGGTTTGGCTTCAACGCCGCAAGGTCAACGATATCCACGATCAGACCGTGAATTCCCATAAGGATAAAGACAATCTGCGTGATCAGGTTGACCGGTTGGAGTCGACGGTGGATCGGCTTGAGGGTGCGATTGAGGGTTTGACTGGTGTTGTTTCGGATGGGTTTCGGTGTGTCAATCGTGAGTTGGGTGCGCTTCAGAAGGGCCAGGAGTTGGAGCGGTTGGAGCGGATTGCCGGTGATCAGCGTGGACGGTGACTTGCCGACGCGGATTTCGACGGCTCATGATGAGATGCATTTGGCGCGTCGTGATGGGGATTCTGATGCGGAGTGGGACCGCATGGAAGTCACGGACCACTTGCTTGATGCGCTGGTGACTGAGTTGAAAGCGAACGGTCAGCTCCCCGCACTCGAACCCGAACTAGACGCACACCTGACCGTCATCGAGAACCCAAAACTCGTACGACTCAGCCAAGTACGAGCAGCACGCTAAGGAGCAACCACGCGCCTCGCAGGAACGGCGGGCGCCAACTCGCACTCGCCTGTAATGCCAAGTGCGCCAGTCCACACGACTTCAACACTCGGCCCGTACTTAGCCTCGCAGTAACCCTGGACACGCCCTGTGCGCCAGCCGCTCCAGGTGGAGACCGTTCCGATAACGGTCATCACGACGAACACAGTCATACCGACCGCGCGGCTACTCATCGTCCGTCCCACTTCCATTGGGTCATTTGCGCGATTCCTAGGTAGGCCGATACGAGTGCCCCCACGGCACCTAGGGCGGTGAGCCACATGCGCCCGTCAGCAATGCCGATGACGATTGCGGCGATGGATCCCCATGCGAGCAGCGAGAAGATCCACACCGCAGCCATCACACATTCGGGGCCTTGGTCGATCCATGCTCGGTAGCGGTTCATGCCACCAATCAACTTGCGCTGCATTCCCCCATTTTCCCATGCTTTCCGCGTGGTTGAGGGGGTTGTGTAGCAACTCCCACTGCATGAGCCAAGAGACCAGCCGCGCATAACCCGTGTCTCGAATCCCGCGCATCGCCAACGCAACCCAACCCCCTCAACCCAACAGAATCCGTTCCATACTTGAATGAGTGGGGCACACAGCAAACCGCCCCGGAATCACGAAGGGGAATCGTGACACTCGCAGCACTCCTACACGAACTCGAATCAACACCAGACTGCGCCACCTGCGCCTGGTACCAACAACTACCCAAGTCAGAACGCGAACTGTTCGACCGGTACATCGAACTCAGCACCCAAAACGCACAGAAATACAGCCGCGAACGCCTCTTCGTCAAATGCGTCGAAATGGGCTACCAACTCAAATCAACCGCATTCAAAGAATGCATCAGGCGGCACCATGTCCATCAGTGAACTCTTCCAAATCGCAGACGGCGCACTCAACAAAATCCTCATCCTGGATGTTGAACGCTTGGACGGGATTACGCAGCAGCACTACTGGGACCGGGGCGATTTGAAGAACCGGTATGTGCACTACGAGACCGTGATTCGGCAGCCACGCACGACGATCGTGTGCGCCAAGTGGTACGACCAACCCGACGTCATCCGCCTAGCCGAGTGGGACAAAGGTGGACGCAAAAAGTTCCTCCGCAACGTCCACAACCTCATGGCCCAAGCAGACATCATCGTCGGCCACAACATCGACAACGCCGACGTACCTTGGTTGCTCGGAGACCTGCACATCGAAGCAGGGTTGCCACCTCTCCCGCCATACAAGACGGTCGACACGCTCAAAGTGCTACGCCAGCAGTTCAAATCCGGTGCACCGTTCAAGGGCTTGGATGCGTTCTGCCAAATCGTTGGCATCCCGGCGAAAACGGACAAGTACGACCGCATGGCAATGGAACGAGCGGTCACCGACAAGTCCGTCGAGGACCGCGATCGTCTGGTCGAATACTGTGCCGGCGACGTGATCGCAACCCAAGGGCTTTATGACTGGTGCCGACCGTTCATCAAGAACCATCCCGCGATCTTCATGGACGGCAAGGACAAGCTGACCACTTGCCATCGTTGCGGGCATGACACGGAACCGATTCCGCGCCGCTACGTGGCCAATCTGCTCACGTACAGCATGAGGCGTTGCACTGCCTGCCTCGCCTACTCGCGCATCAGCATCGAACCCGAACGCGCGTCGATTGTCCGGTCTGTCTAGGGGAAATATGGCACAGCGACCTTGCGAAGCGCAATCCTGCGACAAGCTCACCAAGAAGAACGGTGGCAGGTACTGCAGCATGCACAGCAATCGGATGAGCCGATGGGGATCACTGGACGGGCGGACCCCAGCGACGCCAGAGCACTACGCCGTCCTCGCCCGCATCGTCAAGACTGATGGATGCTGGGAGTGGGATGGGGGACACAACGCCCAGGGATACGCGATGTTTCAGGGCCGGGCGTCATCTAGCAACCGTGTGGCGCACCGAATTATCTACGGCTACTACTACGGCGCCATTCCCGACGAACTCCAAATTGACCACATGTGCGGCAACCGGGGATGTGTCAATCCGGAGCACCTGCGTGCTGTAACCGCCCAACACAATACGGAGCACTTCGTTAAAGAGCTGCGGTCCACCAACACATCCGGTTTCCGTGGAGTTTCGTACGACGCGGCACGTAAGCGTTGGAGAGCGAGGGTTGAGTCTTGCGGGAAAGCCCGTGCGTCCTATCACCTGACGAGAGAAGCTGCTGGTAAGGCTGCGCTAGAGATGCGGCTGGCTATGCACACGCATAACGATCGTGACCGCAGCGGGACGATCGTGCGAGGCGTTTGATGGCTGGGGACATGGTCAGTCATCCCGCGCATTACGCGGAGGGTTGGTCGAACGGTGCCGAGGTGATTGACATCGCGGAGAACCTGAATTTTTCTCGGGGCTCAGCGGTCAAATATCTTGCGCGGGCGGGAAAGAAGGATCCCGAGCGTGAGATTGAGGACCTGAGGAAAGCTGCGTGGTACATCGCTAGGGAGATTGCTCGGCTTGAGCGTGTTCAATCTGCCCGTTCAGTTTCGTTGAACACGCCTAAGGATTGAACGGGGTGCGCGCATGAGCCTGCCGTATCACAAGGTCGACTGGGATTTGGTTCGCGAGGTACGTCAAATACAGGGGCAGATGCGCGAGCTTGAGATGCAAGTCAAAGAGTCGCACAGATTGGTAAGTCGCGCGCTTGGGGAGGGCGAATGACTAGTGCTTGCTGTTTCGCACTTAACGTCCGCGAGTACGCGTATCGTCCTGCTCTGCGGTACGAAACGGCTACTGGGCGTGCAGTTTCAAGCTTTAGGGGCACGCGGTGAGAGTTCGATTTCGTGTATTTGGTGTGACGTTGGTGTCGTTGACGTTTGATCCGGGGCCACTGCTGGAGATCATCGAGGACAGTGACGAGTACGCGTGCGGAAATGAGCATCCGATTTCTGGCGGGCCGACTCTCTACATGGAGCGTGATGACTCACTGTTAGCCGCGAATCATGAGGAGCCCTGGTACGAAGACAGATTCGGGTTCCAGAAGTGACGCCAGGCGGGCGGGCATGGACCGCACTCTTCGTCGGTGTCGCGAGCTGGAACGTATTGGCCGAAGACGGCGAGATGTTGTCGGAGGTGGCGGACCGGCATCCGTGGGTTGCTCGGATCGTAGGCGGCATTCTCCTGGCGCATGTGGGGAACCTGTTGCCTGATCGGGTGGATCCGATTCACCTGTTGTTCATCGCTGCACGTAAGACCGGTTTGACTAGGCATAGAGGGGATGGGTAGATGAGCTTCGCTGAAGCCGTTGCGGCGGTCGGACTTGCCCACATGGTGGGCGACTACCTGATTCAGTCCGATTGGATGGCGCAGGAGAAGACCAAACGCTGGTGGCCTGCAATCGTGCACGCCGTCACCTACGGGCTGCCGTTCCTGTTCATCACCCAATCGCCACTCGCGTTGCTAGTGATCGTCGGAACCCACGCCGTCATCGACCACTACCGCCTAGCCCGTCACGCCGTGTGGCTCAAAAACCAGCTCGCGCCCAAAGCATTCCGGCCCGCACACACGCCCACCGGACACGCAACCGACCGCCCCGACTGGCTCGCCGTATGGCTACTGATCATCGCGGACAACATCCTGCACGTGCTGATAAACATTGCCGCCGTGATGTGGCTGTAGCAATCTGAAACGTCCGGTTATGGCCGAACACAGTCTCCCCCGTCTGGGTTGAGCGCGGATTCCCCACCGCAGCTCCCCAGGCGGGGGCATTTCGCGTTTAGGGGTCGCTCCAACCTCCTCAACCCTTCGTGGCAGCAAATAGAATTGGTGGCATGGATTGCATTGAGACCGAATGCGCGGAGCCCCCAAAGACTCGGGGATACTGCAGGATTCACTACTTTCGCGCCTTGCGATCCGGCAAGATAGAGAAGCTGCCAGCACTTACCATCAAGCAGCGGATCGAAGCGAACATCCGCCGGAGCACCTCAAGTTCATGCTGGGAGTGGACCGGCACGCTGGTCAATGGCTACGGGCAGATCAGCGTATCGGGCAAAAGGGTTGGCGCCCACCGTGTCAGCTACGAGGCGTTCGTGGGGCCAATCCCAGACGGTCTGCACATAGACCACCTATGCCGCAACCCCCCGTGCGTCAATCCCCAACACCTAGAGCCGGTCACGCCTGGCGAAAATAGTCGGCGCGGGGCGCTGTATCCGTCATTGCGCGGCATACGTGGGTGTAAAAAGCACGGCCAGGCCGATGGGTTCGTGGGGGTCTATTGGAGCAAGAGGGACAACTGCGAGCGCGAGGGGTGGCGCTGCCGCATTTGTCAGCGGGTCCGGACCCGTAAGTACAAAGCTAAAATTCGTGCGGCGCGGGCGGCGCAGTCAGCGGCGTGAGCCGTGCAATGCGGTGCGGTCACGTACGGGCCGACACTCACACCCAACTGCCAAACACTCAACGGACCCGGCTAGAGGTCGAACAATTCCGCGAGCACGTCTCCCAGCATTTCCGAAAGCGCGATGAACGGCGCGATGAACCAGTACGTGCCAGTTGCGAGAGTGACGATACCGAACGCCCGCATCAACGGGTCATCATCATCAATCAACGGCCAACACTTGTCGTCACTCACACATCCACCCCTGCCCGTTCGAGGATTGCCAGAATGTCGAGGGCCGCTCGCTGGTCGGATGTCCTAGCCCAGGGGTTCGCAATCTGCTTGGCGAGCCTCGCAATCGTGCCCAGTCGCAACTCTTCGAGGTGCGCGGCGATAGCAGCATCGGCGATACCGGTACGTAGCGCTATGTCCGGATCGTTGGGGTTGATGGCTCTGGCAACTTTCTCGCGCGTTGTCATCTATCCATTTTCCCACCAGTTTCCACGGGTTGAGGGGGTTGCGTTAGCCAGATGTGATCACGTCAGTTCGGAAGGTTGCTCCATTACCGATCCGTCGATGGTGGGTTTCCATGGCAGTTTGCAGTTCAGCAGTACGACTGGTTCGGTCGGCTTATCGCGCGCTTCGGTTCCGGAGTTGTGCCAGTCGGCACGGTCGTATGGGCGGCTGCCATCGAGCGAAAACGCCTTGCCGTCGAAATAGACGTCGGAGTTGGTGAAACGAACGTCCATAACCTCGACGTACTGACCAACAAGATCAAGATCCTCCTGCTCGAAAACCACAGGCAACTCAGGATTAACCCGCGACAACTTCTCCATCAACTCACGCACATTCACGCGGACGCCTCCAACTCCTCGGCAGTCGGCGCCCACACGATCTGGCCGTCGAATGGGCACATCCAGTGAGCGTTCCACGAATCCTTGGAACGCATGTCCATCGCGGCGTCACATTCGGGGCAGTTCATCCCTCAATTTTCCCAGAGGATTTCGCGGGTTGAGGGGGTTGCGTTTGTGGTCGTATACGCGACTATTTCCCGCAATCACACCAGCACAACCCGCGTTACGATCACACAGCGCCCCACCCCGACCTCTCAACGGGATGGGGCGCGCTTTGTGCGTTAGGCGTTAATCAACTGCTGAGCCCGCTGAAACGAAACACCCAACGCCTCACCCACATCCCGAACCGGAACACCATGCGCCGCCAAATTGCGGGCAAGAGCGCGAGCGGCAGCCTGCGCATCCTCCGCATGACGCTCAGCCAACTGCCGATTGTGAGCAACCTTCTCGGCCCCGGCAGTCACGTCAATGTCATCGACAGCGATCGTGATTTCCAACTTCACCGCCGATGGCGCCGAGTCGGTGACGGTGCAAATGAAATCGGCGGCTTCTTTGGGGACGTCGGAGAGCCGGCGTGCTTGGGTTGTGTCGCTGAGGTTGATCGCACCGTCAGCAGTTATGTAGCCGTCGAGTTCGGGGACGGTGATGATCCACCATTTGTCTTCGCGGGTGACGTTGACTTTGTAGGTGTGCATGTCAGTCCTCCTTGCAGTTTGTGGCGCAAGCGTTGATCGCGTTTTCGACCTTGCGGCGCACGCCCGCGCTGATCGTCTTGTGGCCATCGGGCAGCGAGATGCTGTATTTGCCGTGGGCGCAGGTCCACATGGTGTGGCTGCCTTTGCCTTCGCGACTGGTGAATCCTGCTGCTTTGAGCTGCTTGACGATTTCGCGGGTGGGGGCCGGTGCGATCATGATGTTAGTCTACCGCGCTAGACGGTTTCAAGTCAAGCGTGCTAGACAAACTATGGGCAGTTCGGATACGTAGCCATCACCAACTGGTTGAACGCATCAGCCTCAACAACACCCCGGCCAGAACCCTGCGCATACATTCTGTTCACCTCAGCCAACGGAATTCCCTGACGCAAAAACTGGCAAGTCAAATGCGCATCATTCAACGTCCCCGGCGGATTCGGCAACACCCAACCACGCGCCAACAACGTCGAAATGAACACCTGATCCGGATTCGTGACAGGCGGCGCGGGTGCGGGTGTCTGCACGACGACGGTCGTCACGGTTACTGGTGGCGGAGGGGGAACAGCCGGTGCAGTCGCCGGGCCAGGTGCCGCACTAGTAGGCGGCGCACTCACAACCGTGGCCGACCCACCCACATACTGGAACGCCAACACAGCCGCAACGAGCGCCAATCCAACACTCACGGCAACCGCACCCGCAGTCACCCAAGTGCGCCAACCACGACGCACCGAGTAATCCGACGGGTAATCAACTGTGCCATCGTCCTCGGCCCACGCGAACGCCGACATAGTGTCAGCCTGAGCCACATCAGCAAGCTCAGTCGGCGCAGCATGGTCCTCGGTCATGAACAGATATTACTGCCACCGCCGGATGGCAGCCCCTGGAATTACCCCAGCTCTTTCGGAGGCAACAGCACAGCCAGCGCGTCCATCATCGTCGCGTTCTTCGCCTGATCGGCGTGCGCGTAGATGCGGGCAACCTCGGGGGAGTTGTGCCCAAGAATCTCCATACGAGTCTGCTCATCCGCGCCGGCTGCACGAAGCACCGTCGCCGCCGTCTTCCGGGCAGAGTGCATCGTCAACCCAGTACCATCGGTCGAAATCCCAGCAGCCTGCAACAGCGCGTTCCATGCCCGGTTGTCCTCGGTCGGTGTGACCGGGTATCCATCGGAGCGATGGAAGACGAGATTGTGGGGGTTGGGTCCACAGTCAATGTCATGGAGATGTTCGAGCGCGTCTCGTAGCGGCTTGATGATCGGTATCCACCGCTTACCGGCTTCGGACTTGGGGCGGGTGAAGACGAGTGAGTCAACGATCTGCTCGTACTGGAATTTGATGGGCATGTCCCATCTGGGGTCCGTGCAGCGGGATCCGTTCTTCCGCCCGCACGGCCATCCGCTATCCGTCTTCTCTCCGCAGCCGTGTACCCGCTTGAGTTGTTGGAGCTGCCAGGTGATGTCTACGGCGCTGTTTTCGAGGTCGACCCGGTCCCAGGTGAGGCCGAGGCATTCACCTTGGCGTGCTCCGGTGAGGAATGCGAGTAGCCAGCGGGTGTACTCCATTGGGTTGGTTTCGGAGGCTTGTGCGAGGAGTTGTTGGGTTTGTTCGACGGTGAAGGGTTTCCGTTCGCCTTGGGCTACGTCGGGGGTGTCTACGACTGTGACGACGTTGCGTTTGATGAGTCCTTCGGCGATGGCCGAGGTGAGTGCTTGGCCGAGGAGGATGTGGGCTTTGGCTGTGCGTCGGCGGCCTTTGCCGAGTTGTGTGTGCATGGCCCTGACGTCTGATGGTTGTAGGTCGATGAGCCGCTTGTGTCCGATGGTGCGGCTGATGTTCTTTACTGTCCACCCGTTGTCGGTGTAGGTGGTGGGACGTACCCGTTCCTTTTGGATGTGGGGCAGCCAGTAGTCGAGCCACTTGGCGACGGTGGTGGAGCGGTCGAGGGTAAGCCCTTCGGATCGTTCGCTCTTGGCTTCATCGAGTTTGTCGATGAGTGTTCGGTAGTCCTTGGCGTAGACGCGTTTCTGTTTGCGTTTGCCGTGCTCGTCGTAGCCGAGTTCGATGCTGCCGACCCACATGCCGTCGGACTTGCGTTGGAAGACGCTGCCTTCGCCTTTGGCGCGCTGGCTTGTCTTCTTGGCGGGGTTCCGTTTGAACGCCATTCCTCCACCTCTACTGCACACATACGTATCAACATCCTACTGCACACAGAGTGTATCTGGACTGCCGCCCAACTAGCGCTGACCTGCGAAGACGAGTCTGTGGCCTGCATTGATTTTACCGTAGCCGTGGACTCATAATCCATTGGTCGCGGGTTCGAGCCCCGCCCGCCCCAC
>NZ_LT546216.1 GCF_900078665.2 Mycolicibacterium houstonense
GTCCGCCACTACGCGGCCCGGCACCGGCTGTGGCAGCTCGACCCCGACATCGCCTACCTGTCCGGAGACGAGTTGCCCACCGGCGTGCGCGGGTTCGAGGTCCTCGAACAGCTGCCCTTCCAGGAGCGACGGCTGCGGACCGCGCTGGCGGCCCGCTCGGTGGGGGCGCTGGAGATCCTGGTTCGTGGGCTCGATGTCGACCCCGACGCGTTGCGGGCCCGGATGAAGCTGCGCGGCACCGAACACCTGACGGTGGTGCTCGCGCGGCTCGGCTCCGGAGCGGCCAGCCGGGCAACGGCATTCATTTGTCGGCCGTCTCGATAGCGGCCACGTACTCTGAAACGAAATACGCCGGTGGATGAGCCGGTGTGAGTTGATCGCCTGCGAGGACGACTGACGATGCGAATTCCCCCTGTGACAGCGCTGCTGGCAGCCGGCGCGCTGCTCGGCTGGCTCGGCATGCCGGTGGCAGTTGCACAGTCGGCCTGCGCCGACCTCGGCGGCACCGTCGACGCCGACCAGACCTGTGTGGTGCACACCGCCAACTCCAGCTACACACTGGATTACCGATTCCCGGTCGAGTATCCGGATCAGCAGGCCGTGGCCGCGTATCTGCTGCAGACCCGTGACGGCTTCGTCAACGTGTCGGGGATGCCCGGACTGCGCGATCAGCCGTACGTTCTCGACGCCAAGGGCACGGCCTACAGCTCGGGGACGCCGCCGCGCACCCAGAGTCTGGTCTTCGAGGTGTACCAGAACGTGGGCGGCGCCCATCCGCAGACCTGGTACAAGACGTTCAACTACAACGTGGTGACGCGGGCGCCGATCACGTTCGACACCTTGTTCAAACCGGGCTCCCGGCCGCTGGACGTGGTCTTCCCGATCGTGCAGCGCGAGTTGCAGAAACAGTCCGGCGTCGAGCAGGCGATCCCCGCGACGATCGGTCTGGATCCCGCCCACTATCAGAACTTCGCGATCACCGACGATTCGTTGATCTTCTTCTTCGGCCAGGGCGAACTGCTGCCCGAGGCGGCCGGGGCCAGCCAGGCCAGCGTGCCGCGCTCAGCCGTGGCGGC
>NZ_LT546217.1 GCF_900078665.2 Mycolicibacterium houstonense
CGTCTACACCGCACCCGGTGCGGCCGACGACGTCCTCGCGGCGTGGCGGGCCACCCTGGGCAGCTCTGCCTGGGTGATGTCGCGGGATGAGGCGATCGCGGCGGGTTGGTTCGGACCGCGGGTGCGCGATGACGTCCGCATGCGCATCGGCGATGTCGTGGCCGCGGCGCAAGGCTCGGCGGCGATGTTGCGTCGCAAGGCCGAACCGATGGAGTCGGCATTGATCGGTCACCACGGTTCGCTCACCAGCGCCGAGCAGAATGTCCCGTTATTGACGGCAATCGGATGAACAGAGCTCACACCCGCACAGGCTTAGGTGGGCTAAGATTCACCGCATGAAGCTTTCAGGCCTGGCAGTAATCGGTGCCGCGGCGGCCATCGCCTTCGCTGCTCCCGCACATGCCGACAGGGATACTGATTTCGCCAATGAGCTGCACACATTCGGCATTTACGGGCAGCGCGATTACAACGCCTGGATTGCCAAGATCATGTGCAAGCGGTTGCACAACGGCGTCGACAAGAATGCGCAGGACTCGGTCAAATTCGTCGGCAATCAGCTGGACAAGGACAGCAGTCCGGCCCAGTCCTGGCAGTTCCTCGGCACCGCCATCAACTATTACTGCCCCGATCAGCGCTTTATCTACGAACAGGCCGCCACGCAGCCGTAGTCTGACTTCCGACGCCGATCCGAGAGTTTTGGAGCGAGATGTTGAACCGCAAGAGTGTCACTGACCTGATCCGCACCGGCGTGGCGGCATGCGCCGTCGCCGGCAGCCTGGCCGGGGGCGGCATCGCCTCCGGGCTGTTCGGGGTCG
>NZ_LT546218.1 GCF_900078665.2 Mycolicibacterium houstonense
GGCTGCAGCAGGTCGCCGAACGCGGGGACCGCGTCGCGATCCTCGCGCCGCAGGGCCTCGATTACATCGTCGGTTTCTTCGCGGCCATCAAGGCGGGCAACATCGCGGTACCCCTGTTCGCACCGGAATTGCAGGGTCACGCCGAACGACTCGAGACCGCGCTGCTGGACTCCCGCCCGACGACGGTGCTGACCACGGTCGCCGGTAATGCGGCGGTGCAGGCGTTCCTGGACAAGATGCCGGACTCCGGGCGACCCCGGGTGGTGCTCATCGATGAGGTTCCCGATGCGGCCGGGGATGCGTTCACCCCGATCCCGGTCGATCCGGACGACATCTCGCACCTGCAGTACACGTCGGGCTCGACGCGCCCGCCCGTCGGGGTGGAGATCACCCACCGCGCGGTCGGCACCAACCTACTCCAGATGATCCTGTCCATCGACCTGTTGAACCGAAACACCCACGGCCTCAGCTGGTTACCGCTCTACCACGACATGGGTTTGTCCATGATCGGATTTCCCGCGGTGTACGGCGGGCACTCCACGCTGATGTCACCGACCGCGTTCATCCGCCGGCCGCAGCGGTGGATCCGGGCCATGTCGGAGGAAGCCAAGCACGGCCGGGTCATCACCGCCGCGCCGAACTTCGCCTACGAATGGACCGCCCAGCGTGGGGCACCGGCGCCGGGGGAGGACATCGACCTGGGCAACGTGGTGCTGATCATCGGATCCGAACCGGTAAACCCTGAGGTGATAACGGCGTTCAACGAGACGTTCGCGCCGTTCGGATTGCCGCCGACGGCGTTCAAACCGTCGTACGGCATCGCCGAGGCGACGCTGCTGATCTCGACGATCGCCCCGGAGGAGCAGGCCTCGGTGGTCTCCTTCGACCGCAAGCAACTCGCCGCCGGGCGGGCCGTCCGCGTGGATGCCGATGCCGACGGCGCGGTCGCACACGTGGCCGCCTCTTATACACATCT
>NZ_LT546219.1 GCF_900078665.2 Mycolicibacterium houstonense
TCGGCCGCGACGCGGTACTCACCGCGTCGCGCCGGTTGACCAAGTCGGCGGTGCCGGCCCGGGTGCGCGCCGAGGTACCCGACGCCAAGGCCGTCATGACCGCCGCCCGCGACGAGGTCAAACACCAGACCGGCGCCGACCAGATCCAGGCCGAGACCATCACCCGGTTCACCCGGACCCAGGTGATCCAGCTGGTGCTGCTGGTCGCCCTGGTCTATGTGGCCTACCCGTTCATCAGCACGGTGCCGACGTTCTTCTCGGAGCTGCGCACCATGAACTGGCCCTGGGCGTTGCTCGGGCTGGCCGTCTCCGCGCTGACCTACGTGGGCGCGGCGGCCGCACTGTGGGCCTGCGCCGACGGGCTGGTGAGTTTCCGCAACCTGTCGATCATGCAGGTGGCCAACACCTTTGCCGCCACCACCACGCCCGCCGGCGTCGGCGGCCTGGCGCTGAGCACCCGGTTCTTGCAGAAGGGCGGGCTGAGCACCATGCGGGCCACCGCCGCGGTGGCCCTGCAGCAGTCGGTGCAGGTGATCGTGCACGTGATCCTGCTGATCCTGTTCAGCACCGTGGCCGGCGCCTCGGCCGACCTGTCGCACTTCGTCCCGAGCTCGACCATCCTGTACCTGATCGCCGGCCTCGCGCTTGGGCTGGTCGGCGCCTTCCTCGCCGTGCCCAAGCTGCGTGGCTGGCTGGCCTCGTCGGTGCGGCCCAAACTCGAAGAGGTCGCCGACGACCTGATCAAGCTGGCCCGCGAACCGCAACGGCTGGCCCTGATCGTGCTGGGCGCGGCCGGCACCACCCTCGGGGCGGCCCTGGCCCTGTGGGCCAGCGT
>NZ_LT546221.1 GCF_900078665.2 Mycolicibacterium houstonense
CTCCGCTGGGCCGGCGTCGGCGCGGCCTGGTACTGGACGGTTGCCCGTGGCACGCGGATCAACGAGGCCGCCGACCGCCGCGACATCGTCACGGTGACGCAGCTGATCAACGGCGGGCAGAACGGCATCGACGACCGCCGCGCCCGCTACAACCGCGCGCTCGCCCTGGGCGATGCGCTGCTCCAGATCCTGAACGAAGAGGACGGCTTCCTTATGGCCTTGACCGACGCTGAGCAGCGCGAACTGCTCGACCTGGCTCGCCAGCAGGCGAAGTACAAGCGTAAGTCGCGCAGCCCGCTCCACTGGCCTCACGAGGCCGAGGTGGACACCATCGCTGGACTCGACTGGACGACGAACGCCCTGGCCCACGTCCAGTACGTCGAGAAGCTCGCGGTGATCTACGGTGACCCCGAGTCGATCGCGCTGCTGTACGCGGTGCAGCACAGCGACGATCCGACCAACGACCCCGAGCTGGCCACCCGGATCCTGAAGCGCGTCAAGCCCGACGACCTCGCGGCCGCCCAGCACAAGATCGCTGCCTGGCTCAAGGCCGAACGGGCCTTCCATACCCAGGGGCAGGCGTGAGTATCCCCGCTGACGCCTTGGAGCGTCTCCGCGACGAGGCCTCCGAGCTGCTCCGCCGCCTCGGGAAGCTAGCTGATTTCATCAGCTCCGAGCGGTTCTCCGCCCTTCACGAGCACGACCGGCAAGACCTAACTGAGCAGTACAAGGCTATGCAGGCCTACGCGCTGATCCTGAACCGACGGATCCGCCGCTATGCCTCTTAGGATCGGTGACCGCAACGAGAGCGTGCGCCGCTGGCGCGAGGTGATGGCGAAGCGATTCGCCGGATACGCCCGCACCCGCGGCGAGCTCCCGACGGACACCGACGAGTTCGGTCCCCGGGCCCAGTCCTGGCAGCTGGAGTACGAGATCCGGACCGGGCAGCCGCAGGACGGTGTCGTCTCCGACGACGACCTCCGCGCGCTCGGCGTGCCGATCCCCGTCGACCGGCGGCCGTGGCTGTTCACGGTCCACGGCACCGGCCAGCCCGACC
>NZ_LT546222.1 GCF_900078665.2 Mycolicibacterium houstonense
GGGCTGCAACAGCGCACCGGTGCGGTGTACTCCGCGCTGGCCGCCGCCGACTGGTGCGGCCGATGGGCCGTCGCGGGACCGGATGTGGATCCCGCGGCACTCGCGGGGCGGCTCAGCAGCAGATAAAGCCAGAAACCCGCGTGTGGTACCCCGGTTTTATCGCGATCGGGTGACACCATGGACACCATGAGGCAAAGGATCCTTGTCGTCGACGACGACCCATCGCTGGCTGAGATGCTCACCATCGTCTTGCGTGGCGAGGGATTCGACACCGCGGTCATCGGCGATGGCAGCCAGGCGCTCACCGCGGTCCGGGAACTGCGACCCGACCTGGTCCTGCTGGACCTGATGCTGCCGGGCATGAACGGGATCGACGTGTGCCGGGTGCTCCGTGCCGATTCCGGCGTGCCGATCGTCATGCTGACTGCCAAGACCGACACTGTCGACGTGGTGCTCGGCCTGGAATCCGGCGCCGACGACTACGTGATGAAGCCGTTCAAGCCCAAGGAGCTGGTGGCCCGGGTGCGCGCGCGGCTGCGCCGCAACGAGGACGAGCCCGCCGAGTTGCTGTCGATCAACGATGTCGAGATCGATGTGCCTGCTCACAAGGTGACCCGGCAGGGCGAGCAGATTTCGCTGACACCGCTGGAGTTCGACCTGCTGGTGGCGCTGGCACGCAAACCGCGGCAGGTGTTTACTCGTGATGTGCTGCTCGAACAGGTGTGGGGATACCGCCACCCCGCTGACACCCGTTTGGTGAACGTGCATGTCCAGCGGCTGCGGGCCAAGGTCGAGAAAGACCCGGAGAACCCGCAGGTGGTGTTGACCGTTCGAGGAGTGGGATACAAGGCCGGACCCCCGTGATCTTCGGCTCCAGACGGCGCATCCGTGGGCGCTGGGGAGGTTCCGGCCCACTGTTGCGCGGATTGGGGACGCTTGGCAGGGCCCTGAGCCTGGTGTGGCGGCGTTCGCTGCAACTTCGGGTCGTCACGTTGACGTTGGGGCTCTCGCTTGCCGTCATCCTGGTGCTCGGCTTCGTGCTGACCAGCCAGATCACCGACCGGATCCTCGAGGTCAAGGTCAAGGCCGCCACCGAGGAGGTGGAACGTGCCCGGGTCACCGTCGGCGGCATCGTCGGCGGTGAGGAGAGCCGGTCGCTGGACAGCAGCCTGCAGCTGGCCCGCAACACCCTGATCGACCGCAAGGCCGACGCGCGCGCGGACATCGCCGGGGCATTCGACGCGGTGCTCATCGTCCCCGGCGACGGGCCGAGGGAGGCCACGGCGGCCGGGCCGGTGCAGCAGGTGCCGACGGCCCTGCGCGATTTCGTCAAGGCCGGCCAGGTCAGTTACCAGTACGCCACCGTGCAGACCGACGCGTTCTCCGGGCCGGCGTTGATCGTCGGCAGCCCGGCATCCTCGTCGGTACCGAATCTTGAGCTGTACCTGATCTTTCCGCTGAACAACGAGGAAAGCACCATCGCGCTGGTCCGCGGCACGATGGCCACCGGTGGGGTGGTGCTGCTGGGCCTGCTCGCCGCGATCGCGTTGCTGGTGGCCCGTCAGATCGTGCAGCCGGTGCGGTCGGCCTCGCGCATCGCCGAGCGGTTCGCCGAAGGACACCTCACCGAGCGGATGCCGGTGCGCGGCGAGGACGACATGGCCCGGCTGGCGGTGTCGTTCAACGACATGGCCGAGAGCCTGTCGCGGCAGATTCAGCAGCTCGAGGAATTCGGAAATCTGCAGCGCCGCTTCACCTCCGACGTCAGCCACGAGCTGCGCACCCCGCTGACCACGGTGCGCATGGCGGCCGATCTGATCCATGACCACGCCGAGGATCTCGACCCCGCGCTGCGACGGTCCACCGAGCTGATGGTCAACGAGCTGGACCGGTTCGAAACCCTGCTGGCCGATCTGCTGGAGATCTCCCGGCACGACGCCGGCGTGGCCGAACTGTCGGTGGAGTCGGTGGACCTGCGCTCCACCGTGCAGAGCGCGCTCGACAACGTCGGGCACCTGGCCGCCGACGCCGAGGTGGAACTCGACGTCAACATGCCCGACGACGAGGTGATCGCCGAGGTGGATCCGCGCCGGGTGGAACGGATTCTGCGCAACCTCATCGCCAATGCCATCGACCATGCCGAGCGCAAGCCGGTACGGATCAGGATGGCCGCCGACGAGGACACCGTGGCCGTCACGGTCCGCGATTTCGGTGTCGGCCTGCGCCCCGGCGAGGAGAAATTGGTGTTCAGCCGGTTCTGGCGGTCGGATCCGTCGCGGGTGCGTCGCTCCGGCGGTACCGGCCTGGGCCTGGCCATCAGCATCGAAGACGCCCGTCTGCACCAGGGCCGGCTGGAGGCCTGGGGTGAGCCGGGCAAGGGTGCCTGCTTCCGCCTGACCCTGCCGCTGGTCCGCGGTCACAAGGTGACCACGAGCCCGCTGCCCCTGAAACCCGTTGCGCCGCAGCAAGGACAGCGGCGGCGCCCCAGCCGAGACCGGGAGCCTGCGGAGGAGAGCGTGTGAAGCGCCTGCTGACGGTGGTGATCGTCGGTTTGGTCGTGCTGGTGTCCGGATGCGCGGGAATCCCGAATTCGTCCTCCCCGCAAGCGATCGGGACGGTCGAGAAGCCGGCACCGCCGAACCTGCCCAAACCGGCCCCGGGCATGGATCCCGATGTGCTGCTGCGTGAATTCCTCAAGGCCACTGCCGATCCCGCCAACCGGCACCTGGCGGCCCGGCAGTTCCTCACCGAGTCCGCCTCCAGTTCCTGGGACGATGCCGGCAGCGCGCTGCTGCTCGACCGCGTGGTGTTCGTCGAAACCCGTGGGGCGGATCGGGTCTCGGTCAGCATGCGGGCAGACATCCTGGGTTCGCTGTCCGACATGGGAGTGTTCGAGACGGGGGAGGGGGCCCTGCCGGATCCCGGTCCCATCGAACTCGTGCAGACCCCGGCCGGTTGGCGCATCGACCGGCTACCCAACGGCGTTTTCCTTGACTGGCAACAGTTTCAGTCCACCTACAAGCGCAACACGCTCTATTTCGTCGACCCCACCGGAAGTACGGTCGTGCCCGATCCGCGCTATGTGGCGGTGTCGGATCCCGACCNCACCAACGTGGTGCGGGCGATCCGCGACGCGTCCGGGGTGCCGGCCCGGATCCCGGTCGACGCGGCGGCGGTGTCCACCCGGTACCCAGGCCCCATCACCGAACTGCAACTCTCCCGCGACGGCGCCCGCGCGGCGATGGTGATCGGCGGACAGGTGATCCTGGCCGGGGTCGAACGGACTCCCGAGGGCCAGTTCCTGCTGACCTATCCGCGGCGCCTGGGTTTCGGCCTGGGCAACAGCGCGGTGTCGCTGTCCTGGCGTACCGGCGACGACATCGTGGTCAGCCGGACCGATCCGGCGCACCCGGTGTCCTACGTCAACCTCGACGGAGTTAACTCGGACGGGCCCAGTCGCAATCTCCTGGCCCCGGTCGGCACGGTGGCGGCAAATCCGTCCACGGTGTACGTGGCCGACCAGCGCGGGGTGTTGCAGCTGTCTTCGGCGGTCAACGACAACCCGGGATGGGTCGAGGTCCGCCCGTTGATGGTGCCCGGAACGCTACCGGTGCTGCCCGGCTGACTCGGCCGTGAGATGTCGGTGCCCGCGCGCAGACTGCCGGCATGCTCGACCTGATCCTGCCGCTGGAATGTGGCGGTTGCGGGGTCGCGTCGACGCGCTGGTGTGCGTCGTGTGCGGGGCAACTG
>NZ_LT546223.1 GCF_900078665.2 Mycolicibacterium houstonense
CCTGGCGTCCGGCCCGGTCCACATCGCGGGCGGCAACGCCGACCGCGCCGCGCGCAACAGTGCTCCGGACCGGGCCGCGGTGGTGCTCAGATCCGACGCCGCGATCCGCAGCCTGATCGATCAACGGGGACAGCAGTGACGTCCGAAGTGGCCGCGCTGGAGGCGCGGCTGCGCAGGCTCGAGGACGAACGCGACATCGCGCGGTTGATCGCCTCCTACGGCCCATGGGTGGATGCCGCGGACGCCGACGGCGCGGCCGCGCTGTGGGCGGTCGACGGCAGCTACGAGGTCGAAGGTTGGACGATGGCCGGGCGGGCCGACGTCCACGCGATGGTGAGCTCGAAGCCCCATCGCGCGCTGGTGGCCTCGGGATGCAGCCACTTCCTGGGACCGGCGGTGGTCACGGTCAGTGGGGACACCGCGGTCGCGGTGTGCGAATCGCTGGTCTTGGTGCGCCGCGAAAATCCCAGCGATACAGACGAATACGTGGTGTGGCGGGCCACTGCCAATCACTTCGAGCTGGCCCGTACGGACGGGCGCTGGCAGATCACCCGGCGGTCCAGCCGCCTGCTGAACGGCGATCCGACCGCTCACCGGTTGCTGGTCGCCGGCGTGACGGGAGAGCCCGCACCCGACCCGAGGTGAATTCTGGGTGCCGCTGCGGTTACCGATCACTTCTCCGGGATGCCGACTCGGCCGTCGCGAATTAGGCTCATCGCGGCCGGGGACGTCGGCGGTGCGTGAGGAATCGAGGTCGCAGGGTGAAGGCAGTGCTCGGACTGTCGGTGACTCCCCACGGCATCGCCTGGGCATTGGTCGACGGTGGCGACACCGGCGATGACACCCAGCTCGACGACGATGCCTTCGAGGTCGAGGTGGCCGACCAGGTGGCTGCTCGCGCGGCCGCGGCCGCACGGAGTGCCCGCGCGATTGCCGCCGCCAGCGGTCAGGACGTGACGG
>NZ_LT546224.1 GCF_900078665.2 Mycolicibacterium houstonense
GGCCCAGGCCGCGTATGCCGCGGCATCCGGGTAGGCCACCTGTACGACGGGGTGGTCGTCGGCAGCTGGGTCCCGATCGGGCCCGAACGGGCGTCGCCAGTTGGCGCCGGGCGCCCAGTCCCACCATCGGCGCCAGTCCCGCAGGTCGACGGGGCCGTCGGTCGCCTTGAACACCAGGGCACCGGGTACCAGGTCGGCCTCGTCGACGCCGGGGTAGTCCCGGGGGTCCATCGGCCGTTCGGCGATGGTGACGTATCCGGTGGCCGCGACGAATTCGCCGAACTGGGCCGTGGTGACCGGATGCTGCTCGACCGCGAACGCGCGGACGGTCACGGTGTGGACCGGCGCCTCCTCCGGGTAGAACGCAGTCGAGCCCATTCGGAAGGCTCCGCCGGGAAGCTCGATCAGTTCGGTCGCCACAGAGTCGAGGCTAGTTCCAAAACTGACTGGGGTTGTCGACAGTCTGGGCTCCTGACGATTGGAGCCACATGGCTGAGCCTGTTTGGAGTGAGCAGGACCTTCGTCCGGCGGGCCGTGGACGATCGAGGTCGATCTACAAAATTATCGCTCGACGCTTAACCGGATTGAAGGCCGTTTGGAAGATCCCACAGGACCATATCCCGCAACTCTCGCGGCTCCAATTTGACAAGACCGTCTGCGTACTCACGCCCTACCGCGTCGAGGTATGAGGACACAGCGCCTTCAAGCACACCAAGAAGCATTTGGTCATTATCACTCGAACTTGACAACCAAGCTTCAGTCTCATCCCTCGGGTAGAGGCACAGGAAATTGTTAAGTGCGACCGCCACGCTGCGGTTAAGACGAAACCGTCCGCCGACCCCCGTTCCGCGAGCCATGTATGTAAATACGAACCGCGGGGGCATATTCGCTTCTTGACGATAGAAGGGTTCACGACGCCTAACGAGCGTGCTTTGCTTAACGATCGGCTCTATTTCCCGAAGGTACTCCGCAAAACGCGGCGCCTCTTTGGAGATGGCATCGAAGGGAGCGCTACAATCAATTAGCCACTTATAAGGCACATCCCTTGGGTTGCCATCGGCGTCCGACTCAATTATTGGATCTCGAACTTCAAATGCTTTCGGCAGAACTGGGCTCCGCCACTTCGCTGGTATTTCCAGCAATTCAACCAACGCATGCTCTACTACAAAGAATTTGTTGGCTCCCGTAGCGATTCCTCGGCCCACTCGAAACAAATCACCGACGGTCAGTCCAATCTCACGCCTCCCTGGCGTGTCGGCACTCATCAGCCGTTGCCACTTCGTTGTCGATCGAAGCACTTGCCGCGCTACACGTCGCGACTCACGGGGGTTTCCAACGGTGCCGCCTGAGGTGAACTCGACGAACCCTGCACGTGCAGGCAATGCCTTGCGGAAAAAAACAACGCACGACGACACCCGAGCATTCGAGAACTGAGACGCGATGCCATACATGTGCAGCCTCAATAATTCGACGTGCTCGCTGAGATACTCGCGCAGCACCTTCCCGTAGTTGGTGAACATAAATTCGGTTGGAAGCAACCACGCGGATATAGCATTATCTTCCAGCCAATTGTCTGCCCCCAACAGAAAGTAGGCGTACATATCACACCGTACATCTGGCGTCAGTCCGAGTTGACGCTCAATTGCGCCGCGCCATATCTGGGCTTTGACCATGTCTACGTTCTGAAATCTCACGTAAGGAGGGTTTGCGACAACCAAACTGCGCTTTTTATCGACCCACTCGTGCTTGACCAGATCCCCAGTTCCCGACTCTGCAAAAATATGGTCGAGAAAATCGTCCCCCGCAACCTCGAGGCCGATATGACGCCACCGATCTCCAGTGAGCGCTGCTCGACCACGGTCAGCCTCTACCCCCACTGCAGAAGCAATCCGCTTCCCGTCAGCACACCCGAGCAACGCGGCAATGAAGATGCCAGAGCCTAACGCCGGATCACCAAAATCGATTAATTGATCTGAAGGCAGAAGTGACACCGCGAACTTCATGATATCGTCAGCGATCTCGGGCGGCGTTAGAAACAGCCCTTTATCGCGGAAGTGATCCCTACTAGCACGTTGTTTCCAACCATCACCGACTTGATTTATTAATTCGTGCGACGACCATAATTCCCCCTGTCGATGAACAGGTTCTCTGTCGTAGTTATGCACGATTGCGACGCTTCGTTCGTGCCGCTGAAGGTCGACCTTTTCGTGAACGTCGGCACAGATGCGGCCAACTAAGGAGATCCGGTCTTTTTCAGTCATCCGCAGTATGTCACTGGCGACAACGCCACTCTTCCCGCTCAGTGCATTCAATAGCGCGCCTGCACGTGGCGTTAGATATGGTGGTCTTGTTTGGGCCGTGACCTTTCGAATCGGCTCGACGCGCGACGGTGGCATGCGCACATAGAAGTCCCACGAGAACTTCTCCATAACCCGATATACATCCGCAGCCAATACGCTTGGTTTCCCGTCGTACACCGTTAGATGGAAAACACTATCCGGGAAGTCTGGTTTGTACGACAAGCGCTCCAGCTGGTCTGATTCACATTTGATGAACACCGTCGAGAACCCATTCTCGACATCTTCGGTTGTAATGGGATTAAAGGTTCCCGGCCCCGAAACATATAGATGGTCCACCTGCACCTCTTCGTACAGGTTCTCCCCAAAATCCGGAATCTTCGTCTTCGAGTATCTCACCGTAATATGAGGCAAGGAACGGGAATGTGGTTGGCAGATTCTACGCAAAAGTTCAAGCGCAGGCCCCACGACATCGTCCTGAAGGTATAGCGCGTATGCACCGACCGCCACTAGATCACCAAGTAGCGAAGAAGTCGGTTCCTATCGCCTTCGCCATTGCCGCGGACCTCGCCAATTGCGGAGATGAGATCAAACATCGCATCTCCATACTCGTTCGCTCGTTGGAACCGCTCAGTTCGATGTTTCTTATCTTCAAATCCACTGCGCAATAGTTCCTCGGTTTGACCAGTCTGCTCGATGAACCATGCATACTTCTCGAGAACCTCATTCACTAACGCGTCCACCTCTGGCAGCGTCTTGGCTACCGCTCGCAGCCTCTCCTGCGGTGATTTTTGGACAAGACAATGAATGCTCTCTTCAGTTGGATCACTCAAGCTGGCTAACGCCGCTATCGTCGCAAAGCACGTAGTCATACGGCTATATTTAAGCTTGAAATTCTTTACTTTTTGCTTGTTCTTCTGAACCACATCAGCAGCAGGTTGGTTCCGCTTATGTTCGTAGTTCAACAGTAGCGTCTTCCAGAATCGCCCAATGTCGTTTATCAAAAACCATGGCTCAAACGAGGACTGGTGGTCAGGGTAATCCCGGAAATAGGCGGCGATCATCGCACGCTGCGCTCCCGCAAAAACCTCTTCGCCATATACGCAGGCACTTTCAAGTAGCAAAAGCATGCGCATGGTAAAGAAGTTTAACTCATCATCCTTAGGGCTTCCCAAATGTTCGAGAATGTCATTACAAGACAGCGTCTGGAGGTACTGCCCATCGTTCGAAAAGGGCGGAAATTGCATTGCATTAGCAACTTCAATTACGCTTGCAAAAAGACTAACTTCCTTGATGTGCGACTGAGCCTCTGACTTGACCCCAGGACCGTACAGGAAGAAGAGATCTATATCTGAATATGAACTTGCCTCTTCACGTGCATACGAGCCAGCGCAGAAAATTGCAAAGTTGTCGATGGCGTGTGCCTCTGATCTGCTCTTGATGCGATTCTTGAGTTCATCCAATCGAAGGTTTGAATACGTCGCCCTCGCCGACAGAATCTCAAGATCAGCCATCCGGTGATCATATCCGACGGCATCGGGCGCGTTGCCGAAACCATGACGGGCGTGACCAGCCCCGATGTCGGAGTCGTACCGCGACTCCGCCGCATCGATTCCATTGCGTGGCGTATTCGACTTCGCGCAGCACCGTCTGAGGCTAGTAACGGCATGCATCTACCAGCTATGGACCGAGCCGCTCGGTTCAAAGGCTCACACGATGGTCAAGGGTGGAGTGTTGGGTCACTGCACGCCCAAAGGCGGCTAACCATCCCAGCCAGCCGCACTAATATGGGCGGAAACCTGATGGCACGATCGGATGACCACAGATGGGTGGTGTGTATTTCGTGTTGATTCCGCTCAGCCCGGCATCGTGATGCCGAAGTCGGTGAACATCGCCGACTGCGCCTGCTCGAATCCGGGTGTTTCGCCTGGCGCCTCGAGTCGCACCACGGCCAGGAAGTTCCCACCGTTGGTCCACAGGTGCACGATCCGGTCGGCGTATTCGATGCCCTCACCCGGGCGATCGGCCAAGATCCCCATCAGTTTCTGCCCGCTGTAGCCGCAGAGATCGCCGGGCAGCACGCTGAGGCTGTTGATCGGCGAGTTCGCCACACGATCGTCGCTGTAGCGCCTGAAATCGTCCTCGGCGCTGAGCGTGGTGGGAGTGAGCGCGATCTCGGCGGACATCCCCGCGGGTCCGGTGAGCCGCACCGTCTCGGCGCGGGGCCTCACCTCGGTGAACCCTTCGGGCACCGCGACGGTCAGCTCCGGGGATCCCGGTTCCGGGCTCCGGGC
>NZ_LT546225.1 GCF_900078665.2 Mycolicibacterium houstonense
ATCGTCGGCCACCTCGTCGAGCGCGGCCAGCCCGGCCGCGAAGCCGTCGCGAAAGCCAACGGCCAGTGCACGATTGGCGCGCACGACGGGCGAGTCCACCAGTGCCAGCAGCCGGTCGTAGGCCAGGCAGATCGTGGCCCAGTCGGTGTGGTCCCAGGTGGGTGCGGAGGCGTGCAGTGCGGCGATCACCGCCTGCGGCAGATACGCCCCGGGTGCCCCCTCGGCCAGACGCAACTGCTCCAGACCCCGCGCGATCCGGCCGCGGTCCCACTGACCGCGGTCCTGCTCGTCGAGGGGAACCAGCGCACCGGCCGCGTCCACCCGAGTCCGGCGGCGCGAATCATGCAGCAGGACAAGGGCGGCCAGCGCGTGGGCGTCGCGGTTGTCGGGCATGAGCGCACACAGCTCACCCGCGAGCCGCACGCCCTCGTCGCACAGCTCGTCGCGGATGGCCGAGGGCCCGCCAGTGGACCAGTATCCCTCGGTGAACACGGAGTAGATGCACCCGAGCACATGCGGCGTGCGCTCGCCCAGCAGCTCGGCCGGCGGCACCCGCAACGGGATGTTGGCCTGGCGAATCTTGTTCTTGGCCCGGGTGATTCGCTGCCCGACCGCGGCCTCGGACTGCAACAGCGCCCGAGCGATCTCCGGGACAGTGAGCCCCGAGATCAGCCGCAGGGTCAACGCCAGTTGCGAACTGCGGTCCAGCGCGGGATGAGCGCAGGTGAACATCATCCGCAGCTCGTCATCGCGTACCGGATGCAACTCGGTCTCCGAGACCGTCCTGGCCTGCTCGTACACCGCGGTGAATTCCTTTCCCGGGCGCACGGATTCACGCCGCAGGCGATCGAGCGCTCGATTACGTGCCACCGTGGTCAACCAGGCTCCGGGGTTGGCGGGCACACCGTCGCTCGGCCAGACGCGCAGGGCTTGCGCGCAGGCTTCCTGGACGGCGTCCTCGGCCACGGTGAGGTCGCCCGACCAACGGGCGATGGTGGCCACGGCCGGGCCCCACTCGCGCCGAAAGACGCCGTCCAGCTGGGTCATTGACGGCTACAGGCCGGAGATTCCGGCCAGCTGACGCACCTCGACCGCCGACGCCGGGATCATCGATGCGATCTTGACGGCCTCCTCGCGATCGGCGGCACGCAAGATGTAGAAGCCGTTGGCCACCTCGGCACCCTCGGCGTACGGCCCGTCGGTCAGCACCGCCTCGCCGTTGCGGACCTGCACGGTCGTGGCGGTTGACGGCGGGTGCAGCGGGGCGCCGCTGAGGATGT
>NZ_LT546226.1 GCF_900078665.2 Mycolicibacterium houstonense
GACCGCTGCCGCACTGCCGCCCGAGGATCCGCCCGGGCTGTGCTTGCGCGACCACGGATTACGGGTGTGTCCGAAGCCGGGGCCGCCGGTGAACGGCCACTGCCCGAGCTCGCAGGTGTTGGTCTTGCCGACGATGACCGCGCCGGCGGCCCGCAGCCGGCGCACCACCTCGCTGTCGGAGGTGGCGACCCGGACATTGCCCTCGGTGCCGAATCGGGTGGGCACGCCTGCGACGTCGACGTCGTCTTTGACCGCGATCGGAATGCCCAGCAGGGGTAGGTGTTTGCCGGCGGCGCGAATCCGGTCGGCTTTCGCGGCATCGGCCAGCGCCTGCTCGGTGAGGACCACGCGGAACGCGTTGAGGGTGGACTGGCTCGCGGTGATGGCGTGGAGGGATTGGCGTACCAGTTCCTCAGACGTGGTCGAGCCGCTGGCGAGTTGATAGAGCTGATTGGTCAGGGTGGGGAAAACCGGGGTGGACGAGTCGGAAGTCGCAGATTTGGCCATCACTTTCGAGAATATCGGCGGTGCGTAACGGATCCTGTCCGGCCATGGTGCGACACTGTCACGATGCGGCTGTACCGGGACCGGGCGGTGGTGCTGCGCCAGCACAAGCTCGGCGAGGCCGACCGGATCGTCACCCTGCTCACCCGCGACCACGGGTTGGTGCGCGCGGTGGCCAAGGGTGTTCGGCGTACCCGCAGTAAGTTCGGTGCGCGGTTGGAGCCGTTTGCCCACATCGATGTCCAGCTGCATCCGGGGCGCAATCTCGACATCGTCACCCAGGTGCAGGCCATCGACGCCTTCGCTGCTGACATCGTCAGCGACTACGGCCGCTACACCAGCGCCTGCGCGATGCTGGAAACCGCTGAGCGGCTGGCCGGGGAGGAGCGGGCGCCGATGCCCGACCTGCACCGGCTCACGGTGGCCGCGCTGCGGGCGATCGCCGATGGCCGACGCG
>NZ_LT546227.1 GCF_900078665.2 Mycolicibacterium houstonense
TGCCGGTGCGGCGATCACGAGGGCCGCGGTACCCGTCGCGGTCACGGCCGCGAGCCCGCGGAGAGACCGGATCACTGTGCGCTGCATGGCAGGAATCGTACGGGCCGCGCCGACCGGTTACCGCACCCAGGGGCTCGGCGGATCAGATTCCGCCCCAGGCCGAGTCGAGTTCCTTGGCCACGTCGATCACCTTGGCCTGCTCCGATTCTGGGCTGTCGATCTCACCGGCCACGTGCGCGGCGATGAAGCGTTTGATCTCGGCGTCGACGCCGGCCAGGATCCGCAACACCTCGGCGCGCAACGACTTCGAGGTGACGTGGATCGAGATGTCGGACGGCCGCGGCTTCTTGACGTCGAGGATCAGCAGCAGCGGCTCGGCGGCCAGGGCCGAGGCCCGCAACGAGATTTCGCCGAACACCATGAACTTGGGCCGGTCGATGCGCAGATCGATCATCATGTCGATCTCCAGCGGTATCCGGATCGAGAACGTGATGGTGTCACCGACGATGCGGCTCACCCGCGGCTTCTGGATCTTGACCCGCGCGGTCACCTTGGCGATCTTTCCCGGCCCCTGCGCGATGGGACCCATTTCGAACTCGTCGCCGGCGATCGCCCCGATGGCGTCGCCGACGCGGTCCTCGGACACCGCCACCTCGAAGAACCGGCGGCCGAACTCCTCGTAGGTGATGTAAGCGTGGTCAGCCATGATCCTCCTACGGTCTCACGGCAACGCACGACGACGCTGCAGCCGGGCCGGTATCGCGGTTCACATCGCGTCCGTGTAGTACCGAAACCGGGTGACCCGGAGCGGACGACGTGCGAGGTCGGCGATCACAACCGCCCGCCGGCCCGCGTCCTCCAGCCCGGCCGCCACACTGCTGCCGGAGACGATCGGCTTGCGCCAGGTCGCCCCC
>NZ_LT546228.1 GCF_900078665.2 Mycolicibacterium houstonense
CGGCCACGGTCTCCTCGTCCAGCGCGGCGACCAGCCGGTCGGCCTGCGCCCACGCCTCCTCGGAGGTGTCCCGCGAGATGGTGTGCAGCCGGATCCCGAACCGCAGCTTGCGGCCCTGCTCCTCACCGAGTGCCCGGATCCATTCGATCTTCTCCCGCACCGCGGCCGGCGGCTCGCCCCAGGTCAGGTAGACGTCGGAGTGCCTGGCGGCGACGGGGCCGGCCGCCTGCGAGCTGCCACCGAAATACAGCGGCGGCACCGGCGTCGGAGGCAGCGCCAGCGAGGCCTCTTCGACGTCGATGTACTCACCCTTGTGCGTCACCGTCTCACCGGCCCACAGTCGCCGGACCACGTCGAGGAACTCGTCGCAGCGGGCATAGCGCGCGTCCTTGTCCAGGTGGTCACCGAAGGCCCGTTGCTCGTGCGCCTCGCCGCCGACCACGACGTTGAGCAGGATCCGGCCCGGGGCGTGCCGGGCGAAGGTCGCGGCCATCTGCGCCGACAGGGTGGGGCTGACCAAGCCCGGGCGGAAGGCCACCAGGAATGCCAGCGAGGTGGTCTCGCGGGCCAGCAGTGCGGCGGTGATGAAGGCGTCCTCGCACCAGGCCCCGGTCGGGATCAGGGCTCCGGTGAACCCGAACCGTTCGGCCGAGCGGACGATCGACGCCAGGTAGTCGATCGAGGCCTCACGGTCACCGCCGGCGGCGCCGGCCGGGGTGCCGTGGCCGCCGCCGACGATGAGTCGGCTGTCGCCGTAGGTGGGCAGGAACCAATGCAGAGAAACCGTCACGAACAGGACATCTTGGTGCCGGAACGCGTCAGGGACACGGGTAAAAATCGCGGTGATCTCGTCCCGCGGGTCGTCAGCTCGCGACGACCCAGATCGCTTCGGCAGCCGGGTTGCCCAGCTCGACCTGGACGCTGGTGTCGTCCCCGCCCGCGGTGCCGTCCGGTTGTGCCGGGCCTTCGATGGCGACCGAGATCACGCCCGCGAAGTCACGCCGCGCCACGACCCGCACCCGGGAGTCGAGGCTGATGCCGACGCTGTCGAAGTAGCGCAACATCTCCGGATCGGCATCGGAGATACGGGCCACCGTGCCGGCGTCACCGTCCTGACACGCGGACAGCTGGCGGGCCGGCGGGGTGGGCACCTGGCCGTCGGCGGCCGGGATCGGATCGCC
>NZ_LT546229.1 GCF_900078665.2 Mycolicibacterium houstonense
GCGGCCGACACCGACTTCATTCTCGATGAATTGAAGTCGTTGAGAGACACCGTGATTCCAGATCCAGACGTATGCGTGGCTATCCTCGACGGCCCGGTCGATCTCGGCCCCCCCTGCTTCGCCGACGCCCGCCTCACCCGAACGGATTCCCTCATCCTCGACGAGGCGGGCACCGGTGCCATGTCCGGCCACGGCACCCACGTGGCCAGCATCGTGTTCGGACAGCCGGCCTCCGGCGCGCTCGGCCTGGCCGCCGGGTGCCGAGGCCTGGTGGTCCCGATCTTCGAGGACAGCAGCGGACACCTGTCCCAACTCGACCTGGCCCGAGCGATCGAACGCGCCATGCTCGGTGGCGCGAATGTGATCAACATCAGCGGAGGCGAGCTCGTAGAACTCGGACAACCGGACCCGCTGTTGGCCCGCACCGTGGAGACCTGCGAGCGCAACGGCGTGCTGATCGTCGCCGCGGCGGGCAATGACGGGTGCGACTGCCTCCACGTGCCGGCGGCACTGCCCACCGTGCTGGCCGTCGGCGCCCTGGGGCGCAACGGAGTTGCCTTGCCGTCGAGCAACTTCGGCGGCCGGTACGCGCTCAACGGCGTCCTGGCTCCCGGCGAGGCGATTCCGGGTGCCCTACCCGGTGCCGCGATGGCCGACCTGACCGGCTCGAGCTTCGCCACCCCCATCGTCAGCGCCCTGGCGGCGCTGCTCATCACCGCGCAGCGCCGTAGTGGCGCGGGCATCGACATCGCCGAGGTGCGACGGGCGGTGATCGCCAGCGCGCTGGCCTGCCCTCAGGATTCGGACCCCCGCTGCCTGGCGGGAATTCTCAACGTTCGTGGCGCACATGCGCTGATCACCCAAGGAGACAAAGTGACCGAGATGGCTGCAACACCGATTCCCCACGTCGCCAGTTCCGGCAGCGACACATTATCGACCAACACCGCACCCCCGCCGGCGCCACCCGACATCGTTCCCGTATCGACCGGGGTGGCGCCGTCATGCGGTGGCGCGCCGTGTTCGTGCGGCACCGTGGCCTCACAGGACACCGCGGCCGCGGTGCACGAGGCGCCGACTCCGCCGCAGGCGGCCCATCCACTGCCGGTCTCAAACGTGTTCGCCCTCGGCAACATCGG
>NZ_LT546230.1 GCF_900078665.2 Mycolicibacterium houstonense
CCCACGCGGGGTCCCCGCCGGGAGCAGAAGGGTTCCCGGGGGGGGGGGGCGGGGGGGTTCGGCGGGCCCCGGGGGGGCGGGGCCCCCGCCGGTACCTCGCGCTGATCGCGGCCAACGAGGCGGTGCGCGCACCCGATCTGGCCGCACAGGTCGACTGTGAGGTCCCGAGGTTCAAGCGCCGGGTCCGCCAGCTCAAGGGTCTCGGACTGACCATCAGCCTCGACGTCGGCTACCGGCTGGCCCCACGCGGGCGCGCTTACCTGGCCGCCACCGGGCGCGGCTAGCTGGTGATCTCGTCGATCACCGTGTGCACGAACCGCATCTTCTCCAGCACCGCCGGCGGCAACACGAACGGATACAGGTCGTCGTGGCCCATCGACCGGTTCACCATGTTCAGCGACCACACCAGCGGCAGCCACATGTCGATGATGGTGTCGAACCCGCTGGGGCCCAACGCACGACGCTCGAAAGTCGCCCCCGAGGGCGCGAACCCGAAAGCCGCCGCGGTGTCGAGGGTGTCACGCATGTGCAGGTAGTGCGCGAAGGTCTCGGCCCAGTCCTCGGCCGCGTGCATGGTCGCGTAGGACGAGACGAAGTCGTCCTCCCAGCCCGGCGGGGGGCCGTCGGCGTAGTGCCGGTCCAGCGCGGCCTGGTAGTCCGCGTCGGGGTCGCCGAACAGCTCGGTGAACCGCCTGGTGTAGTCCGCCGACGGCGCGACCAGCCGGTAGAAGTAGTAGTGCCCGATCTCGTGCCGGAAGTGGCCCAGCAGAGTGCGGTACGGCTCGTCCATCGCGATCCGCAACTGCTCGCGGTGCACATCGTCGCCTTCGGCGAGATCCAGTGTGATGACCCCGTTCTGGTGCCCGGTGAACACCTTCTCGGCCTCGCTGGACAGCAGGTCGAAGGCCAGACCGAACTCCGGATCCTCGTCGCGTCCGATGATCGGCAGCTTCAGTTCGTGCAGTTCGGCGATGAGCCGGCGCTTGGCGTGCTCGGCTTCGGCGAACGACGCCATCGCCACGGTATCGGCATCCGCCGGGCGG
>NZ_LT546231.1 GCF_900078665.2 Mycolicibacterium houstonense
TATAAGAGCCAGATGCCGTTCTGCCCGCCGTTGATCAGCTGCGTCACCGTGACGATGTCGCGGCGGTCGGCGGCCTCGTTGATCCGCGTGCCACGGGCAACCGTCCAGTACCAGGCCGCGCCGACGCCGGCCCAGCGGAGCTCGCCGAGCTCGGTCGGGCGGTCGACGAAGTACGTCGGGCTGTTGACCAGGCCGAACGCGTGGGTCCAGCGTGAGAACTCGCCGTAGTTGTGGCGGCCGGTGATCTGGATCCACGAGCGCCCCTTGAACCGGACGCCGTCGCCCGGTTGGCAGTTTCCGAGGTCGCGGCAGCGGCCCTCGTACGCGGCGCCGGAGGCGATCTCCTCGGTGTACTTGAAGCTCACGGACTCGTGACCGACCTGGGCCAGCCACATCGCGATGCGGTTGACGCTGGTGGCCTCGGACTCCCGGAGGCCGGCGGCGACGGCGGGCAGGATCTCTGCCGCGCGCTGCTCGCTCAGACCGGTGGCTGCCGCCAGGATGGGCGCGGCGGACACCGGGGCGTTGCCCCTCCGGAAGGTCGAGAAGCCGTCCGCGCGGATCTTGCGCGCGATGAAGTTGGCGGTGCACGGGTTGTTGTAGGTGTTGCCACCCATCTGGAAGTGCATCCAGTCGCGGATGCTCCAGGCCCCGCCGCAGAAGATCATGCCCTCGTACCATTCGAGCAGCTCGCGGAGCTTGCGCGCCTTGTCGCCGGGGTAGGCCCTCTCCTCGGAGATACCAAGGCGGAACGTGCGGCCGTCGGCGCCGTTCCAGTTCAGGTCCATCCCGGTGCCGCCGAGGTGGTTCGAGCCGTTGTTCCGGCCGGGCTGGCCGAGCACGTCGTTGGTGCGGGTCCAGCACGCGGAGTCAGCGTCACGCAGCGGCTCGACGTACTCGTTGAAGTCCGCGGCGAACGCGCGCATGACCGACGTCGGCTGGCCCTTCTGGATCTGCAGCGTGACGTTGGTACCCGGGACTCGGACCCATCCGGCCTCGTCCTCGCTGGCCATCGGCCAGCCGTTCTCCGTGAAGGAGTTCCCGTTGACTACGCGCGGCATCGGCGGGCCTCCGTCAGAACTTGAAGATGTTCGGGAACTTGATCAGGTCCTGGATGCCTTCGATCACCTTCGCCGGGATGCTGGCGACCTCGGCCGCTACCTGCGCGGGCAGCTTGCTCAGGTCGGGGAACAGCGCCAGGATCTGGTCGTCGAGCTTGGACAGATCCGGCAGCTTCGACGTCACCTTCTCGGTCACGCGGTCCACCTGACGGTCGACCACCTCGGGGTGCTTCTTCAGGTAGTCGAAGATCGCCTCGATCACGAGGGGGATCAGCGGGGAGAGGAGTCGCGTCAGCATGGCGGCCTTCCGTTGTATGTCAAGTTTGGAGCAGGGCGCGGCACCGACGTCGTTTAAGACGCGCCGCCGGGTGAGGCACGTCCCCTGTCGCTCCCCAGGCGGGACTCGAACCCGCACCGTCCTGCTGCTACTAGGCGAGACAATCAACACGCTCGTTAGGCCTCTATCAAGGCACCTGATCAGGCACAGCAGCTGCTCTTCCGACTGAGCTACTGGGGAGTGCCGGGGCGCCCCTCTCTCGGTATCTGGAGGGGATCGCCGGCCGGCAAGTTGGGCCCCTCCCGCGCAGCGTCAGCGCTACTGCATGGTTGCAGTGTCTGGTTATTACCCGGGAGGGGGATGACGATCAATACGACTCTGCAGCGTCGGCAGGCCGTCGCCTGCGATCGTCGGTCTTTGGGAGGCAGCCTCCGGAGGGGGAGCGCCGCAGGGCCGACCGACTGAACGGTTGAGGCGACAGCACCTCGGGCTTTCCTGCGCGAGCTCAACCCCTCCGGGGCCACCTCCGGTCTCTAGGCCGACTGCCGCGAACTACGGAGCTTCTCCTCGAAGAGCTTTCCGTAGTCGACGACCTTCGCGTCACCGCCGGACTGGTTCCGCTCCACCTCGATCCGGACTCGGCGACGGTCACCCTCAGATACGAGGAGTGCCGACAGCATCTGCTGGACGGTGGCCAGCATCTGCGCCGAGGGCTTGGAGGTCTTCAGGAGCTGATCCGCGAAGTGGAGGGTGAGCCTCGCGTACTGCCAGTCGGACGGTTCGTAGTAGTTCGCCTGCGCGGACTCGCCTAGAGACCGGTACAACGCCGCGACGATCGGGTGAGGATCGTCGAAGCCAAGTTCTGGGACCGGGACCGGTCCTTTGGCGGGGATCTTGGTGACTTCCCCGTACTCGTCTTTGTTGCGCCGGACCCTCTGGTCCGAGCGCTCGGGCACTGGCCCTCGAACACCCATGCGGCCTCCTGGACCTAGGAGGCGCCTGGCCTCTCCGTTATGCGTGTGCCCGCAGGCTTAGGGCCTGCGACCACGCCACCGGCGGCAGCCGGGGACTGTTGTGCCTGCCGAGTCAGGCATTGCGCCGGCCCGGGTGGCGGGGCGGCGGTCGCTTCTTCATCGCGCGCAGCTTGGCGCGCTGAGCGACACCCTCCTTGGAGGACTTCTGTCCGTGGCACCGAGCACAGGCAGCCTGCAGTGGCGAGGTCTCGTCGCGGAACCGGACGTGGTCGACCTCGGTGGCGACCCCGGTACAGCCGGGGAGTTGGATCTGGCACCGGTGGCCCGCGGCCCTGAGGGCGCCGCGGCGGATCTCCGGCCAGTTGGCCGGCAGACGGTCACGACGGTCAGACGTATCCCACGCCATCGCACCTCCTGGTGACGTACCCGACAAACAGAACCACAGACCGACCGTGGCGGCCTCAGGGGCCGCCCTCGGACCGGGGCCCTTCAGCCCCGGTTCCGCGGTATCTCGCTCTGCCGCTCGATACCAAACCGTCGGCCGAAGGCCGAAAAGGGGGAGTCTCGCAGGCTCGACTCCCCAAGAGTCTTATGTCGGGGCTCGGTCGTTCGGCTTCGCCTCACTCCCTCACCCCTCCATAAGAGAAGTACCTGAGTATTTTCGTCATTAGCGGATACGTGTGATCCAGGTCACCCCATACCTGTGAATCCCCAGCAGATTTTCTCGGCCCCCGGACGCCCTCGGGGGCGCCGGGGTAGCCAAACGGACCGCGGTCGACTTCCAAACCCGTACGCGATGGCTCAGCCGCATTACCAACCGGTCAGGGACCCCGGGGGAGGGGTGCACCCGGTGGGGTCCACGCGTCGCGTGTCCCCGTCGGCCCGTCTGCCGGGCACACTCAGTATCCCACAAGCACGCGTTGCATGTCAAGCCGAACGCACGCTGCATTCTGCGCAGCTGTACCCCGTGCCACGTACCCACTACCCCTGTGCGTGTCTGCGCTGTGTGCGTACGTAGTAGGCCCTGTGTGCCACGCACACGCACGTACACACCGCACCCCGATATCCACTACCCCCTTGACATACAACGTACGTATGGGGGACACTACGTACATGACATACAACGTTCGCACCATCGCAGCTATCGCTATCTCTGTCCCCGCCGTCCTGTTCGGGATGGCCGCGGGAATCGGGGCCGTGTACGCCTGGCCGGCCGCAGCAGCCGAGGCCAGCCTGCCGGTGTGCGCCGAGGAGGACGGCAACATCAACGGGCAGCCGTGCGTGTGGCAGGACCCCGACACGGCCCAGCTGTTCTACGTCACGTCGGAGAACTACCGATGAGCGCACACTCAATGACCAGCTACGTGTTCATCCGCGAGGACGGCACACGCATCCCCAATCTGTACTTGAGTACCTCCACCAAGGAGTACGCGATGCACCTGTACCGCACCAAGTACGCCAAGCTCCACCCGGGCGGTGTGGATGCTGTACCCGAGGATGATGTGTTCGCCTTGGTGCTCGCAGATAACGGGTTGGTCTGATGAGCGCCACGGTTGAGCAGTTCCGTCCACCATCGCACCTCTTGAACAAGGGCCAGTACGCCCGGGTCAACCGCGAGGCACCGCGCCATCGGTATGAGGACAAAGCGGACTGGCTGGCCGCGCAATGGGACGCCGCACGGCGGCTGTACCCGTCGATGGTTGGGCCGGTCCGATGAGCGGCAGGCTCTTGGCCTCAGCGCCGACGGTTGAGGCGATCCAGGCCGTGGTGCGCCGGTTCTGGATGTCGGATCAATGGCAGGTCGACCCGGTGACCCTTGAGCTGTCGCACCCGGACCGCGACCCGGCCAAACCGATCATGGCCCGGGTTGTCAAACAAGGGCGGCGTTACCGATTTGAGGCAATTCGATGAGCCTCGCACAATATCGGCTGCTCCGGGAAGAGCTGACCATGGCGCAGCGTCGAGAGCTTGGACAGACCATCATCCCTCCCGAGGGCGGCGAACGAGTTCATGGTCGTGTACTGGCAGCGGAGTTCTTGGCGGAGTATGGCGCAATCCTGGCCGAAGCCAGCGAGCTGGATCGGACGGTTTCACCGTTTCGGGCCACCTACGCTGAAGTCCGCCGGTTGATCGACGCCGACCTGATCGAGGCGGCGGAGAACCTGGCCTATGCAGTAGATGCCTGGCAGGACGATCTCAAGGCCGAACGGGAGACCCGGGATTGGGCTGTGATGAAGGCTGCTATTGCCGCCGAATCCGAAGCGGAAGAGTTTGAGCTCATCCTCTGACAAATTCATCGGATAGAGTCCTTGACATACAACGTCGGGAGGCCTATTCTTTGGGTATCGAGTTCGCCGTTTCCGGATGGTCCGGGAGGCAGAAAGGGGTTGCTATGAACAGCAACGTCACCGCCGCCATCAAGCTCGGGAGCGAGCTCGGGGTCGATGTCCGAGCCTGGGGCGGGGACATGGTCCTCGTGGCCGGCGTCTCGCCGATGTCGGCACACCGGGCCCTCACGGGCGGCATCCAATGGGCTGCCCGCGGTCGGTAGCCCTGGCCCCCTTTGAGCCCCTGCTACGGCGGGGGCTTTTTGGTGTCCTGGTCAGATGCGAAACACGACTTTGATCCAATCACTTGACATACAACGTAGCACCGTGCATACTTGGTTTATGACCGCAGCACTCGCCATCATCGCCTTCATCCCCGTGATGCTCGCCGTGATCGCGGGCGCAGGTATCGTTTACCACTAGCTTGACATACAACGGAGAAAATCATGAGCACGATCAATCCAGAGGATTACCAGTTCTCTATCGAACAGTCCGGCGCGGATATCGACGCGATGGTTACCGGCTATCTGGAATGCCAACTGTGGGCACAGCATGATGAGGGCAACCGAGACGAGGAAACGGGAGAGTCCAACTACTACCCGCTTGATGCGAACTATTCGGTTGACGATATCGCACCGGAGTACGTGCAAGCGGTACGCGATGAGCTGACGGAAGTTGTTGCCCAGCACCCGCTAGCGGTACGGATGTACCTAGCGTCCCGCCGAACGTCCGAGGAGCCGTTTGGCACCGTGACGTTGCGAAATGAGGTTGTGAGCGCTTACCTCGGTCATGACTTTTACCTCACGCGCGAGGGGCACGGCGCGGGATTCTGGGATCGTGGTCTAGGTGAGCTTGGGGACTATCTGACCAAGATTGCCAAGTCTTACGGCAGCGCTGCCACGTTGTGGGATAACGGCGAAGGTGTGCTGAATTCATTAAGGTGAGTACTTGACATACAACGTATGACCCGCTAGGGTTGAGCCTACAATTCGATAACGGCCAGCAAGATCTGGACGAGCCCCGACAGGCGCGCCGACTCCAGTGCAATTCCTGCCACCGGTTACAGCTTCTTCCGCCGCCCCGCGGCCAGTTGAGAGCCACAGGACCGGGCCCCGATACGGGTTAAAACGGCAGCGCTAGGTCCGACATATGAAACTTTTGAAGCGCTAGCTTGGCCGAGCCGTAGAACGTGGCTACGACGCCCAGCGACGCGCTGACAGGACGGACACAGCTGGCGGGATGGAATGATCCCAGCAGGCCGCAATATCACCGCGGTACCTCGTTCGATTCGGGGCCGTCCACTGCTTGGTTTGAAACTTGACATGCAACGTAGGAGGAATGATGGAGACAGGAACGCCAGTCTCATGGCAGCCCCGAACTGCGTGGGGCGAGCCGGCCGAGCCTAATTCGGGAACGGTGCGCCCCGCGGTCCGCGGGGCTGACGGCCTTACCTACGCCGTGAACGTAGGGAACACGGTCATCTACGTGCATGAGGACCGTCTCACATCGACGGGGCCCCGATGAACGGCCAGAAGGCCGTACGCGGGGTATGGCGAGACGAAGAGAAATCGTCCGTACAGTTCATTGATCGTACCGACGGCACGATGTACATGCTCACGGTGCATGCCCCAGGAGCTGATCTCCCGCATTGGACAGCTCAGGCCGAACTGTTGGGGCCGGATTACCGGCAGCTCAGCTTTTCGGGTCTGCATCACGGCGGCACAACCCGTGATGAGGCAAAAGTAGTCGCCGAGAGCGTCCGTACAAGGTTGGCCGCATGAACGGCCAGCGCGTACACGTCTCCAGCCGGGGCCCGTGCGGCTGGGATGCCGTCGTCCTGTTCGTCGCGGGAACGGTGTTCACCGTGGTTGATGACCGCGGCCGGCGGCATCTGATCGACACGTCGAAAACGGCTGTTCGCACACTGGCTGCGGCTTGACATACAACCCTGGAGGTATGGCTGAATGATGCACTTCGAGGCCCCGTGGCCAGCCGTGGAGACGCTGCCGGCCCGGCCAGAGCTTCGGCAGGTAGACCGGTGCGACCACTGCGGAGCATCTGCGATGGAGCGGTGGGAGAACGGCCGGTCCGAGCTGATCTTGTGCAAGCACCACGCGAACCGTCACCGTGACGCATTGGTCACGGGTGGTCGGGTCCGCACGGAGGCATGGCGATTCGAGCTGACCACGCGCGTCGTCAAGTCCCAGAGCCGGAACCGGCAGGGCCAGATCGAGACCGAAGAAGACCACATTCGCGGGCTGATCCGCGTGAGGGAGGTATGACCCGTGTACGTGGACATGCATGGCCCGCTGGTGAAGCGGGTTCGGACGCTGCGGACCGGTACGCACTCGATCCGGCTGCGGGATCCCCGCGGCGGTGAGCTGGTGATCTTCGTCGCCGAGGACTGGTCCGACTGGGACGCAATCGTAGCCGCGGTGAACGCTCACCGCACAGAGCAACAGGAGGTTTGACCATGGACACATTCATTCTGACCACAACCGACGGGGTAGAGCACAAGATCCATTCCTCGGACGTGTTGACCGCATTGGTCGCATGGCGACAGAACAACCTGGGCCGGTACCGGATCGACGACGTGGTTGGTATCCACAATCAGGAGGGCTGACCCGTGTCCGCGATGAGTGAGATCGCCATCACGCTGGCGGCCGACTGGCGGGACCTCGGATACGGGCAGGGCCTGCCTTTCACGTGGTACCGCCACAAGTCCGAACGGTGGGAGATCCTGGATACGTCAGAAGGCTTGGCGCTGTGGGAGTTTGTCCAGGGCCGGTGGTTGAAGATGCTGGAGGGCTTCGAGTTGCCTGTCCTGGTTCGGTTCGTGGATACGCATGAGTCCGGACGGTGCACGATGATGCACAAGGAACCCGCCCGGGTATCGTGGTGGCGCCGGCTGTGGGACCGGGTGCGCGGGCTGTGAGGGTCCGAGACTGGCTCGTCCTGCTGGCCAGTTGCGCCGGCTTGTGGCTATCAGGTGTTGCGTGCGGCCTGGGCCTAGCCGTCGAGGCGCAAGCCGCGCCGACGTGCGAGCACCGGAGCGCGGAACACGTTGCGGCACATGGAGGTTTGACGGCAGACTCGGCGTGGCACGTATCGCACGGCGGGCTACCGACCTGCGGTGCAGAGGAAGGCTCGACCCCGGCCCCGACCCCCGTCGTGGTGCCGGAAGACGAAGAAGAGGATGAATCGAAGTCTCGGTTCTGCCGGCGTAAGTGGTACTGCTGAATAGAGTCTTTAGACCCTATCCGTAACGGCCCGGCCGGGTGGGACGATGCTGTGTGCAGCGGGATCTCTTACAACTGGCTCTTGCATTTATCAAGATCTAGCCGCATGATCTCTCTCACATATGGGACACTAGTCCCGACACTGAGCCTTTCAAGATAAGGGGATAGTCTTGACTTGCAACGTCGTAAAACGTACCGTTGGCGCCACCAAAAGGAGGCATGATGACAACCGGCGAATTGACGCTGACTCTGTCCGTGATCGAAGCCCTTAAGAGTCAGGGCTACACCGAGGCTGAGATCGCGCGGATGTTCGGAGTTTCTCGACAGGCGGTGTCTTGGCACGTGCATAATTACGGAGGTTCGATGACCCCTCGTCAGCTCGTGTTGAAGCACTTTCCGTTCAAAGTTCCGAGCGAATTGACGCGGTGCTCGATCTACCAGCGTCTTCGGGACCACGGAGAATGGTTCGCAGCCGGGCACAAAGCAGCGTTGAGCGCTGATCGGTTGCAGAGACTGACGTGGTTTTACGACAAGCTCCGGCGGAACAATTGGGTTATCGAATACGACCCGAACATTCCGCCTATAGAGGGGGTAAGCAAATGCGGGGGCTGGGCTTACCGGGAACGTACACCGGCCGATGAGGATTACCTCGTCCGTGTGAACGAATACACCACACTAACTGAATACGGCCAGGAAATCTGGCGCTTCCCAGATGAAGAACCCTAGACCCAGAAGGTATGACACCCGCCATGTTTGAAATTACCTCGCATGTAATCAGGAAAACCGCAGCAGCAGTACCGGCCCTGGCATATGCCCGAGAAGCGATGGTCTACGCCGCTACACGGGAGATCGTCCCCGGAATCTCCGGGCTCGATGTCTACCGGAGTATCCGGCTTCCGGACAGCCGGCCGATGTACCGCCCGGTTCTGGAGTTCATCGAACAGCACTGCGGGGAGTTGCTGGAGAGGTGGGAACAAGAAGACGAGCAGATGATGGGGGGCCGCGCGGAGCGACTGCTGTACCTGTTCCGGAGCGAGGTCGAGAACGGGGAGGTGGCGTGACGACGATCGAGGATTACGTATACGAGAAGAAGCCTCGTTCGGTCTCGCAGCTGAAGCAGTACGAGAAATGCCCGATGAGCTATCGCTTGGCCCGGATCGACCGGGAGTGGAAGCGTCCGGCGGCATGGCTGTACCAGGGCATCGCAGTCCACGCGGTAGCCCAGCACTACCTGCTTCGCCGGCTGGGCTACGAGGACACGCTCGGCTACGACGCCGAGCTCGGCTACGCGGACACCGGACCGATGACCCGCGAGGAGGCATACGAACTCTTCAAGGAGAGCTACGCCGACGCCACCAACGAGGCAGCGGAGATTACCCCCAACCTGGGTTGGTGGTTCCGGTCAGGGATGTACGACGGTTACGAGGACATCCCGCGGCGGTGGGACATCGGGCTGGAGCAGGTCGACAAGCTGGTCGACTGGATTGAGACGCACCCCGAGGAGAAGATATGGGTCGCGCCTGACGGCAAGCCTGGGATCGAGCTGGAGATCGATGTCGAGTTGGGCGGCGTGCAGATCCGAGGCTTCATCGACGCGGTGATCGAGGAGGTCGTCGACTCCGATCCTGAGGAGTACACGACCGAGCTGAAGATCCGGGACTACAAGACCGGCAACGAGCCTGGCGACGACTTCCAGCTGGCGGTGTACGCCGTCGCGCTGAAGAAGATGTACGGCGTCGAGATCGAGTTCGGCGAGTATTGGATGGCCGGCAAGAAGGGGAAGAAGGCTTTCGCCACGCACCCGTTCGACCTGACGGACTGGCCGGAGGAGAAGGTCGCGGCCCGGTTCCTGGAGCTGGAGGCGAAGCTGGAGGCGGGGGAGTTCAACCCGCTGCCAGAGCCCGACAAGTGCAAGTTCTGCGACGTGTCGCTGAGCTGCCCATTTTCCATGGCCTAGAACTTGACATACAACGTAAGGAAGGCATGACATGACCAAAGAGACCTACGCCGAGCTGAAGGCGGCCCGATTGGCCGCTGCCTCCGAAGAGAAGCCGGAGGCACGGAAGCCGGTCCACAACCGCGCCAGGCGACGTCGGCTCGGCCACACCAAGACCGCAGGCGCCGGGCGACGGCGCCGTGCCGCCCTGGCCGTATCGACCGGTCTCGTTC
>NZ_LT546232.1 GCF_900078665.2 Mycolicibacterium houstonense
CTGACCGGAAAATGTCCCAGGGTGAGTGGGCAGGCCGAAGGCAGCCGGCGCAGCCGGCTCTGTGTTTTGGTGTGGTTAGGCGGCGGGTTCGACGCTGACGCGGTAGCCCATGGCCGTCAGTTGGGCGATGTGGTTACGCATGCGGCGTTCGATGTTGACCCGCCGGGTGTAGTAGTCGGCTCCTAGGTCATGGAAACGTGCGGTGGCATCGGCGAGCAGCTGCCAGACGATGGTAAAGATCGAGCGGGCCACCGCGACAAGGGCTTTGAGCTTGCCGCGGCGTTTGACCAGTCGTCGATACCGCTCCCCGAGGAAGGTGTCGGTCTTGGCCACGGTCGCAGCGGCCTCCCCGAGAGCGCCTCTGAGGTAGGGGTTGCCGGTTCCGGTTCTGCCGGCTCGGGTTACCGGCCCGGACTGGATGGTGCGTGGGCACAGTTTGGCCCAGGACACCAGGTGCGCTGCGGTGGGGAATCGGGTCATGTCCATACCGATCTCGGCCAGAATGATCTGCGCTGTGGTCGGGCCGATACCTGGGATCTCACACAACCGTTGGACGGCCGAAAGGTCCGTCGACGCCAGGCCACCACCGGGCCGATCCTGGTCGTGATCGTCGGGCTCGGTGCGTGCCAGTCGCTGAGCGATCCGTGCGGTCAAGGTGGCGATCTGGGCATCGAGTGCGTCGATCTGATCGAGCAGCATCCGGGCCAACTCGCCGTGATGATCATCAAAACGACCATCGAGCGCCTTGATCAGCTCGGTGCGTTTGACTGTCATCCGTCCGCGGGCCAGATCAGCCAACTGCCGCGGATCGCGTTCACCGGCGATCAACGCCTCGACCATGGCCCGCACCGAAATAGTGTCCAGCCGTGAAGCCACCGCCGACACCTTGATCAACGCGTCTTCGAGCAGTTTCTCCAGCCGCTGCCAATAACGGGCCCGTTCACGAGTCAGATCCACCCGCAACCGGGTGTAATCGCGCAGTTGCCGAATCGGGGCCGGCGGAACAAAGCTCGGCCTCAGCAGACCTTTTTCGGTGAGTTTGGCCAGCCACACCGCGTCGAGCTTGTCGGTCTTGGGCCGCCCCGGGACGTTTTTGACCTCGCAGGCGTTGACCAACTGCACATCCAACCCAGCAGCCTCGGCCAGGTAATACCAGATCCGCCAATAATCCGAGGTGGACTCGATGGTGAGTTTCTCGACACCCCACCCGACCAACTTGGCGGCCAACTCAGCCACCGCGCTGGTGGTGGCTTGGACCTCCCAGACCTTGCTGACCCGACGGGCAGGACCAGGAAGGCGGACACACACCACCCCCGAGGCCTTGGCCACGTCAATGGCAGCGACCCGCTCGATGACCAACTCATGCTCGGCGTCGGCAATCTCCTCAACCCCGGCCGGACCCTTCTTATGCTTCACCTCAGCTGCCCTCCTCACCCATCAACACCATCGCGGTGGGCGGGCTGCCCGGGGGCCTCGGTCAAGGGAAAACCGAAATTCTGACCGGCGTGCTCACAGCAACAATGCATGACCCTTCCAGGTCCGGGCCCCGGCGTCAGGCTGGCGTACAAGCTCAACACGTCCCAAAGTGGCAACGACGTCGACAGGCAACCCACACCCATTTTCACGCCTGCAAGGCGCCCAGGGAACCCGGACAACCCGGCTGGCGTGACAA
>NZ_LT546233.1 GCF_900078665.2 Mycolicibacterium houstonense
GCCGCGCACCGTGCTGCGCCGCTGGGCGAGGCTGCGGACGCCGAGGATGATCGCCCCGGCCAGGGCGGCCCAGGCCGGTGACACGTCGAACACCGAGGTGACGACAAACCCCGCGAGCGTCAACCCCAGCACCGCGAGCACAAACACCGGCACCTCGGCGGGCGGCGGCGCCACATCGGCGGCGGGGCGGCTCAGCTCACGGCGGAAGAGCAGGCGCAGCACGGCGAATTCGACCGCGATACCGGCCAGCCACGGCAGCGCCATCACCGCGGTGAACTGGGTGAAGGACAGCCCGGCCACGGTGAAGGCCAGCAGATTCGTCAGATTGGAGACCGGAAACAGCAGCGACGCGGTGTTGGCCAGGTGGGCGCTGGCGTAGGCGTGGGGTCGGGGTGCGATCGCCAGGGTGCGGGCCGTGGCCAGGACCACCGGGGTCAGCAGCAGGACCGTCGCGTCCAGGCTCAACACGGCCGTCGTGGTCGCCCCGATCACGAACACCTTGGTCAGCAACCGGCGCGGATCGCCGTTGCTGGCGCGGGCCATCAACGTGCCCGCGGCGTGGAACAGGCCTTCGTCGTCGCAGAGATGGGCGAGCACCAGGACGGCCGCCAGGAACCCGACCACAGGCAGCAGCCGATTGACCTCGGCCAGTGCCTCGTCCGGTGAGATCACCCCGAGGGCGATCAGCAGCCCGGCCGCGGGAATCGCCACGACGGCCTCGGGCCAGCCCTCGGGCCGCGCCAACGCGAACACCAGCACGATGGCCAGCAGCACCAGGGCCAGAATCACGGGCGTGAATCCTTTCGGCCAGTCGAACATTCGGTGACGATTCGCGTGGCGTGGCCATGCGGACCTGACCGTACCCGGGCGGATCGATAGCGTGGGTGGCCATGCGTCCGGCTGTTCCGATGGTCCTGTTGTTCGCGCTGGCTGCCGTCTTCCAGTCTGTCCCGCCGGCCGCTGCGGCGCCCGCCGGGTTCGAC